>NZ_JAFBCL010000001.1:2390000-6878582 GCF_016907655.1 Saccharothrix algeriensis | reverse complement strand
GCCCTGCGCGACGCGCTGGCCCGCCTGCGCGAGATCACCGACCCGCACCTGTAGGCGGGTCCGGCCGGCGGCGGGGCGGCGCGCCCGGTCGGGCGGCGCGCTCAGCAGGACAGGAAGCGGTCCAGCACGCGAGCGCCGAAGCGCAGCCCTTCCACCGGCACCCGCTCGTCCACGCCGTGCGCCATGGCGCGGTAGTCGTAGCCCTCGGGCAGGGCCAGCGGGGAGAACCCGTAGCAGGCGATGCCCAGCCGGCTGAACGCCTTGGCGTCCGTGCCGCCGCCCAGGCAGTAGGGCACGACCACCGCCTCGGGGTCCTCCGCCCGCAGCGCGTCGGCCATGGCGTCGAACCAGGGCGAGTCGACGGGCGCCTGCACCGGCCGCTGGTCCTCCAGCAGCTCCCGGGTCACGTTCGGGCCGAGCACGGCGTCGACCGACGCCAGCAGCTCCTCCGCGGCGCCGGGCAGCGTGCGCACGTCGAGCTCGGCGGTGGCGGTGCCGGGGATGACGTTGACCTTGTACCCGGCGCGCAGCACGGTCGGGGTGGTGCTGTTGCGGACGGTCGACTCGGCCAGCGCCGCGGCCGGGCCGAGCCGGGCCAGCGTGCCGTCGACGTCGGCGAGGTCCACGGCCACGCCCAGCGCCCGCCCGGTGCGCTCCAGGAACGCCCGCACGGTGGGCGTGAGCCGGACGGGGTGCTCCAGCGCGGCGAGGCGGCTCAGCGCGCCCAGCAGGTGCACCACCGCGTTGTCGGTGTTGCGCCGCGACCCGTGCCCGGCCCGGCCGCGCGCGGTCAGCCGCAGGTGCGAGGTGCCGCGCTCGGCGGTGCCGATCGGGTACAGCCGGCGCGACCCGACGCGGTAGGAGTAGCCGCCGGACTCGCCGATCGCCGCGCCGACCCCGGCGAAGTGGTCGCGCTGGTGCTCGACCAGCCAGCGCGCGCCGTGCTCGCCCCGGTCCTCCTCGTCGGCGACGAAGGCCAGCACGACGTCGCGGCGCGGTCGCCGCCCCTCGCGCGACCAGGCGCCCAGCACGGACAGCACCATGGCGACCATGTCCTTCATGTCCACCGCGCCGCGGCCCCACAGGTAGCCGTCGCGCTCGACGCCGGCGAACGGCGGCACGCTCCACTCGGCGGGGTCGGCGGGCACGACGTCCAGGTGCGCCTGCACCAGCACCGCGGGCAGCGCCGGGTCGAGGCCCGGCACGCGGGCGAGGACGTTCGCGCGGCGCGGCGCGGGTTCCAGCACGCGCGCCGGCACGCCCAGGCCGTCGAGGTGGCCGGCGACGAACTCGGCGGCCTCGCGCTCGCCCGCCGACCGGCCGCCGCCGTGGTTGGTGGTGTCGAAGCGCAGCAGCGCGGCGCACAGGTCGACGACGTCCTCAGCCATAGATGCCCTCCACCGCCGCCGCGGCGATCGCGGTGACGACCTTGAAAGCCTGCATCGCCAGGGTCATCGACGCGGCGTCGAACCCGACCCGGCGCGGGCCGACCAGGTCCACGGTGGGGACCGCGGCGGCGGCAGCGGCCAGGTGGGTGGCGTCGAACTCCACCTCGACGCGGTGCTCGCGCACCCGCGCCTCCCCCCGCCCGGCGCGGGCCACGCCGGCGCGGGCGGCGGCGGTGATCCGCTCGGCGGTGACCTCCGGCGGCGCGCACACGGCCGCGTAGCGGCTGACGCACTCCTTGACCGCGACCAGCTCGGCGTCGGGCGCGTAGTCGCGGGCGTCCCGGCAGGTGCGGTCGTCGCCGGTGACCAGCAGGACGGGCACGCCGTGCTCGCGGGCCAGCGCCGCGTTGAGCCGGCCCTCGCCGGCGGGCACGCCGTCCAGCCACACGCCGGTGATCGAGTTCTCCAGGTAGGTGTGGGCCAGCACGCCCTCCTCGCCCGCCCCGGCGTGGTAGCCCAGGAACACCACGCCGTCCACGCCCGTGTCGATGCCCTGCATCATCGACAGCGGCTTGTGCCGGCCGGTGAGCAGCCGGGCGCGCGGGTCGAGCTCCTCCAGCAGCAGGTTGCGCTGGCTGGAGTGCGCCTCGTTGACCAGCACCTCCCGCGCGCCGCCGAGGAAGGCCCCGGCGGCGCAGGCGTTGACGTCGCCGGTGAGCAGCCGGCGGAACCGCTGCCACTGCTCGGTCCCGGGCACGACGTCGGCCGTCCAGGTGACCCCCGTGGCGCCCTCCATGTCCGCCGAGATCAAGATCCTCATGACGCCCACGGTACCGACCGGGTGTCGCTCCTTGACTCCCCCGTCACACCAGTGGTTACTTCTTGACTTCCACGGTGTGGCGGGAGGCGATCACTGTGCGTGCTCATCGACTCGGTGCCCTGGCGGTGGCGGCGGGGCTGGCGGTGGCGCCGCTGCCGGCCGGGGCACGGCAGGGCGGCGACCAGCCGGGGGACGGGCGGCAGGCGGTGACGCTGCGGGTGGCGCTGACCCAGCAGGTGGACTCGCTCAACCCGTTCCTGTCGACCTTCCAGGCGGGCACCGAGGTGGGCCGGCTGATGTACGACTTCCTGACCGCCCACGACGCCGACGACCAGCGCCCGGTGGAGGGCCTGGCCGACCGGTGGGAGTCCTCGCCGGACGGGCTGACCTGGACCTTCCACGTCCCCGAGGGCAAGCGGTGGTCCGACGGGCGGCCCATCACCGCCCGCGACGCGGCGTTCACCTACGACCTGATGATGCGCGACGAGGTGGCCGCCACCGCCAACGGCAGCTTCACCGCGGGCTTCGAGTCGGTCACCGCCGTGGACGACCGCACCCTGGTGATCAGGACCCGGCAGCCGCAGGCTTCCATGCCGGCGCTGGACGTGCCGATCGTGCCCGAGCACGTCTGGTCGCGGGTCGAGCGGATCGGCGACTACCGCAACGACGCCGCGCCGGTCGTGGGCAGCGGCCCCTTCGTCCTGGCCGAGCACCGCCCCAACGAGTTCATCCGGTTCACCGCCAACCGGGACTACTGGCGCGGCGCGCCCCGCTACGACGAGCTGGTGTTCGTGCACTACAAGACCGTCGACGCCGCCGCGCAGGCGCTGGCCCGGGGCGAGGTCGACCTGGTCAACCGGTTGGGGCCGGCCCAGTTCGACTCGCTGCGCGACGAACCCGGCGTCACGCTGAACAGGGCGCAGGGCCGCCGCTTCACCGAGCTGGTGATCAACTCCGGCGCGGCGACCCGGGACGGGGAGCCGATCGGTGACGGCCACCCGGCGCTGCGCGACATCGTGGTGCGCCGCGCCATCGCGCAGGCGCTGGACCTCGACGCGATCATCGCCCGGGTCAGCGGCGGCTACGCCGAGCGCGGCACCGGCCCGGTTCCGCCGGTGTTCGCCGAGCACCACCTCACCCCGGACCCGCCGCTGCGGCACGACCCGGCGGCGGCCAACGCCGAGCTGGACCGGGCGGGCTACCGGGTGCGCGACGGCCTGCGGGTCACCCCGGAGGGCCGGCCGCTGGAGCTGCGGCTGCTGGGCCACGCGAGCAGGGCCTACGACGAGCCGGCCGCCGAGTTCGTCAAGCGGTCGCTGGCCGACGTCGGCATCGCGGTGGACGTGCGGATCGTGTCGGACAACCAGCTCAACGAGTCCACCACCGCCGGCGCGTTCGACCTGGCGCTCTCCGGCTGGGGCGTCAACCCCGACCCGGACTTCGTCCTGTCGCTGCACACCTGCGACCAGCGGCCCAACGCCGACGGCAGGGGCGGCACCACCGACGCGTTCTTCTGCGACCCCGAGTACGACGCCCTCTACGCGCGCCAGCGCGCCGAGCTGGACCCGGACGCGCGCGCCGCGATCGTCCGGCGGATGCAGCAGCGCTGGTACGACCAGGTCCCGGCGGTGGTGCTGGGCTACGACAACGCGCTGGAAGCCTACCGCTCGGACAGGTTCGCCTCCTTCCCCGTGCAGCCCGACCCCGGCGGCGTGATCATGGGCCAGACCGGGGTGTGGGGCTACTACGGCGCGGTGCCCACCGCGTCGGCCGGCGCGCCGGCGGGCGTCGGGGCCGGGTGGGTGCTGGGCGCCGCGGGCGCGGTCGTGGCGGCGGCGGTCGCGATCTGGCTGGTGGCGCGCCGCCGCGGCGCGGAGGACCGCGAGTGAGGCGGTACCTGGCGGTGCGGCTGGGCGGGGCGCTGGTCAGCCTGGCCCTGGTGGTGGGCCTGGGTTTCCTGCTGTTCCGGGTGATCCCCGGCGACCCGGTGGTGACCATGACCAGGGGCCGCCCGGTGACCGCCGGGCAGCTGGCCGAGCTGCGGGCCCGGCTGGGCGTGGACGAGCCGCTGGGCGAGCAGTTCGCCGACTACGTGGCGGCGGCGGCGCGGGGCGACCTGGGCACCTCCTACGTCTACGGCCGGCCGGTGCTGGACCTGGTCGGCGAGCGGCTGTGGCCCACGGTGCTGCTGGTGGGCACCTCGACGGTGCTGGCGGCCGTGCTGGGCCTGTGGCTGGGGGTGCGCGGCGCGTGGCGGCACGGCAGCCGGTTCGACCGGGTGTCGACCGGCGTGGCGCTGGCGCAGTGGGCGATGCCGACGTTCTGGTTGGGGATGCTGCTGTCGATGGCGACCGGCGACCTGTTCCCCAGCGGCGGGATGCGCTACCCGGGCACGCCGCCGGACTTCGTGTCGCAGGCGGTGGACGTGGCGCACCACATGGTGCTGCCGTGCCTGACGCTGGTGGCCGTCGTCTACGCCCAGTACCTGCTGGTGATGCGGACCTCGCTGCTGGAGCAGGCGCACGCCGAGTACCTGACCACGGCCCGCGCCAAGGGGTTGCGCGAGGACCTGGTGCGCCGCCGGCACGCGGTGCCCAACGCGCTGCTGCCGGCGGTGACGCTGGTGTTCCTGCACCTGGGGCTGGTGGTGTCGGGCGCGATCACGGTGGAGACGGTGTTCTCGTGGCCGGGTCTGGGGCTGCTGACCTACGAGGCGCTGGCCGGCCCGGACCTGCCGCTGCTGCAGGGCGCGTTCGTGGTGCTGGCCGGCGCGGTGGTCGCGACGAACCTGCTGGCCGACGTGTGCCTCCGGCTGCTGGACCCGAGGGTGCGTGCGGTGTGACGCGGATCGGCCGGCAGCGGCGGCGGGCGGCGGCGCGGGCGACGTGGCGGGCGTTCGCGGCGCGGCGCGGCGGGGTGGCCGGGGTGGCGGTGCTGGTGGTCGTGGCGCTGCTGGCGGTGGCGGCGCCGCTGCTGACCGACGCGTCGGGGCTGGACGTGACGCGCGCGCCGGGCCGGCCGTTCGAGCCGCCCAGCGGGCGGTTCTGGCTGGGCACGGACAACACCGGGCGCTCGGTGCTGCTGCTGACCTGGTGGGGCACGCGGGTGTCGCTGGTGGTGGGGCTGGCCGCGACCGTGCTGTCGGTGCTGATCGGCACGCTGGTGGGCGTCGTGGCGGGGCACTTCGGGCGGTGGGTGTCGGGGGTGCTGATGGCGGTCACCGACTTCTTCCTGGTGCTGCCGTCGCTGGTGCTGGCGATCGCGCTGTCGACGGTGCTGCCCCGCGGCCTGGGCACGATCGTGCTGGCGATCGGGGTGACGGCGTGGCCGGCGACGGCGCGGCTGGTTCGGGCGCAGACGCTGGCGGTGCGGGCGCGGCCGTTCGTCGAGCGGGCCCGGGCGCTGGGCGGCGGGCACGGGCACGTGATCGGGCGGCACGTGCTGCCCGCGGTGCTGCCGCTGGTGTTCGTGAACACGACGCTGGCGGTGGCGGGGGCGATCATCGCCGAGTCGACGCTGTCGTTCCTGGGCCTGGGCGACCCGACGCGGGTGTCGTGGGGTTCGCTGCTGCACGCGGCCAATGCGCACGGCGCGGTGTCGCAGCGGGCGTGGTGGTTCCTGCTGCCGCCGGGGCTGGGCGTGGTGTGCGTGGTGCTGGCGTTCACGCTGGTCGGGCGGGCGTTGGAGACGGTGCTCAACCCCCGGTCGGGTGAGCGGCGGTGAGCCTGCTGGAGCTGCGGGGCCTGAGCGTGCGCTACCGCACCGCGCGCGGCGAGGTCGAGGCCGTGCGGTCGGTGGACCTGGCGCTGGCGGCCGGGCAGACGCTGGGGCTGGCGGGCGAGTCGGGGTGCGGCAAGTCGACGGTGGCGATGTCGGTGCTGCGGCTGCTGCCCCGCTCGGCCCGGGTGGACGGCGCGATCCTGCTCGACGGCGAGGACGTGCGGGCCATGACGTGGGGCCGGCTGCGGGCGGTGCGGTGGGCGAGCGCGTCGGTGGTGTTCCAGGGCGCGATGCACGCGCTGAACCCGGTGCGGCGGGTCGGCGGGCAGATCGCCGAGCCGATGCGGCTGCACGGCGTGCCCGGGTCGGTGGCCGACCTGCTGGCGCAGGTGGAGCTGCCGCCGTCGGCGGCGCGGGCGTACCCGCACGAGCTGTCGGGCGGGCAGCGGCAGCGGGTCATGATCGCCATGGCGCTGGCGTGCGGGCCGCGGCTGGTGATCGCCGACGAGCCGACCACGGCGCTGGACGTCGTGGTGCAGGCGCAGGTGCTGGCGGTGCTCGGGCGGCTGGTGGCCGAGCGCGGCATCGGGCTGGTGCTGATCAGCCACGACCTGCCGGTGCTGGCGGCGACCTGCGACCGGCTGGCGGTGATGCGGCACGGCGAGGTGGTGGAGCAGGGCCCGGCGCGGCGGGTGGTCGCCGAGCCCGCGCACCCGCACACCCAGGCGCTGGCGGCGGCGTTCCCGACCATCGGCGACCCGGCGTCGCGGCGGGTGGCCGAGCAGGTCGCCGGGCCGGTGCTGCTGCGCGCCGAGCGGGTGCGGGTGGACTACGGCGCGACGACCGCGGTGGCCGGGGTGGACCTGGCGGTGCGGGCGGGGGAGATCGTCGCGCTGGTGGGGCAGTCCGGGTCGGGCAAGACGACGCTGGCGCGCACCCTGCTGGGGCTGCGCAGGCCCACCTCGGGGCGCGTGCTGTTCGACGGCGCGCCGCTGCCGACCTCCGCGGCGGGCCTGCGCGCCTACCGGCGGCAGGCGCAGCTGGTGCTGCAGGACCCGACCAGCGCGCTCAACCCCCGCCACACCGTGTACGAGGCGGTCGCGGAGGGCCTGCGGATCCACCGCTTCGACGGTGACGAGGCCGAGCGGGTGGCGCGGGCGCTGGCCCAGGCCGAGCTGAGGCCGCCGGAGCTGTTCTTCCCGTCGCTGCCGCACGAGCTGTCGGGCGGGCAGCGGCAGCGGGTGGTGATCGCGGGCGCGTTGGCGCTGGGGCCGCGGCTGCTGATCGCGGACGAGCCGGTGGCCTCGCTGGACGCGTCGGTGCGCGGCGAGATCCTGGCGCTGCTGCTGCGGCTGCGCCGCGACCTGGGCCTGGCGGCGCTGGTGATCACGCACGACCTGGGCCTGGCGTGGTCGATCGCCGACCGCGTGGTGGTGATGCTCGCCGGGCGGGTGGTGGAGGAGGGCCCGGTCGAGCGGGTGCTCGTGGCGCCCGAGCACCCGTACACGCGGACCCTGCTGGCCGCCGCGGACCCCCGGACGCCACCGGGCTGAGCGGCCCCCGGCTCGTCCGGCTCTTCCGGTGCAGTGGGTGTGCGGTGCAGTGGGTGTCCGGCGCAGTGTGTCCGGTGCTGGAGAGTCCGCGCGGTGCGCACCGCAGGCCGGTGGGTGCTCGGGCGATCCGGCATGACCGGGTGAACCGACGTGCCGGGACGCCGACCGACCGGCGCCGGACTGTGCCCGGTCGGGTCGGACGTCGTGCGGAGCGGGCCGGCGCGGTCGGGCGAATTCGACACCGCCCGCAGGCACCGCCCGCGAGCACTACCGCGCCACCCTCGTCCTGCACCACCACAACCTCGCGGGCGAGGCGGCCACCCCGGACAGCCTCGGCGGCACTGCCACCGCATCACCCACCGCATCACCCACCGCATCACCCACCGCATCACCCACCGTGCCGGCGACCGTGCCGGCGACCACCGCCAAGCCCTTGCCCTGTTCGCGACCTCCACTCACCTCCTCGATCGCGACACCCCCGTCCACGCGGGCCGCCCCACGCTGCGCTCGGGCACCACCGACGGGGCCGCGCGGTTCCGCCGCCGGTGGCGCCGCGCCCCGTTCCCGCGCTCACGGGACGCGCCTGCTCACGGGACGCGCCTGCTCACGGGACGTGCCGCGGTGGTCGACCGGGCGAGATCCACATCACCCGGCCGGCTCGTGGCCCTGTCGGTCGTTCGGCCCACAGTGCGCGGGCGCGCCTGCGGATATCTTGCGGCCGATCTTCACGACACCAGGAGGAGCACCATGACGACCACCCGACGCGTTCTCACCGGTCTGGCCACCGCAGGTCTGGTCATCTCGGTCCTCGGCACGGGTTCCGCCACCGCCGCGACCAAGGGCAAGATCATCATTTCCAACAACTGCGGCAAGGCGGTCGCCACCACGATCCACCGCACCGACGGCTCGATGATCGCGGGCACCGGGGCCGCGCCGGCGGGCAGTTACCTGGCCTACCCGGTCAACCCCGGCACCTACCAGGTCCGCGTGCCCGCGGGTAACCGGAACGTGCGGATCCTCGACCTCGGCGGCAAGGCCCACTCGGCCGTCGTCAGGGCTTGCTGACGCCCACCGGGGGCACGAGGCCGCGCAGCACCGGCGGGCAGCCCGGCCGGGCTGCCCGCCGGTGGGCGCCCGCGGGGGCGGACCGGTCGTGGATCCACGGGCCGCCGCCGGCGCGGTGCCGCACGCGGCCGGCTTCCCGGGGACTGCGGGCCGGTCGCGGGCGCTGCGGTGAGGCGAGGCCGCGGGGCCGGGACCCCGGTGGGCGGGCGGCGCAGCGCGGTGGTGGTGTTCACGGGAGTGCCCCTCTCGGTCGTGTGATCGACACCGAGAGTGGCAGGTGGGACCTGTGAACGGGCTGAGACGCTGAGAGGGCGCTGAGGGGGTGGCCCGCTACCCGTGGCGCCGGAGTTCCCGCTTGGCCAGCGACCTGCGGTGCACCTCGTCGGGGCCGTCGGCGAGTCTCAGCGTCCGGGCCTGCGCCCACAGGTCGGCCAGCGGGAAGTCCTGGCTGACCCCGGCCGCGCCGTGGGCCTGGATCGCCTTGTCGAGCACCCACTCCGCCATCAGCGGGGTGCCGATCTTGATGGCCTGGATCTCGGTGTGCGCGCCCTTGTTGCCGACGGTGTCCATCAGCCACGCGGTCTTGAGCACCAGCAGCCGGGCCTGCTCGATGCGCACCCGCGATTCGGCGATCCACTCCTGCACCACGCCCTGCCGGGCCAGGGGCTTGCCGAACGCGATCCGCCGGGTCACGCGGCGGCACATCAGCTCCAGGGCGCGCTCGGCGATGCCGACCAGCCTCATGCAGTGGTGGACGCGGCCGGGCCCCAGGCGGGCCTGGGCGATCGCGAAGCCCTCGCCCTCGCCGGCGATGATGTTGGCGGCGGGCACGCGCACGTCGTCGAAGACGATCTCGGCGTGGCCGCCGTGCGCGGCGTCGGTGTAGCCGAACACGTGCATCCCGCGCTCGACGCGCACGCCGGGGGTGTCGCGGGGCACGACGACCATGCTCTGGCGGCGGTGGCGCTCGGCGTCGGGGTCGGTCTGCCCCATCACGATCAGCACGGCGCAGTCGGGGTTCATCGCGCCGGAGGACCACCACTTGCGGCCGTTGACGACGTAGTGGTCGCCGTCGCGTTCGATGCGGGTGGCGATGTTGGTGGCGTCGGAGGAGGCGACGTCGGGTTCGGTCATGCAGAACGCGGAGCGGATCTCGCCGTCGAGCAGGGGCCGCAGCCACCGCTCGCGCTGCTCGTCGGTGCCGAACATGGCCAGCACCTCCATGTTGCCGGTGTCCGGCGCGGCGCAGTTGAGCGCTTCGGGCGCCAGGTGCGGGCTGTGGCCGGTGATCTCGGCCAGCGGCGCGTACTGGAGGTTGGTCAGGCCGGCGCCGTGCTCGGCGTCGGGCAGGAACAGGTTCCACAGGCCCTGGCGGCGGGCTTCGGCCTTGAGCTCGGCGAGCACGGGCGGGCGGGCCCAGGGGTCGGCGGCGTCGGCGAGCTGGCGCGCGGCCACGGGTTCGGCGGGGCGGACGAACTCGTCCATGAACCGCAGCAGCCTGTGTCGCAGGCGTTCGGTCGTGGCGTCGTGGGCGAAGTCCATCAGCGCTCCCTCGCGGTGGCGGCCAGTCCCCGCCGGAGCAGCGGGAGGGTGAGGTGGCCGATCCGGTCGAATCCCGCTCCGACCGTCCGGCCGGTGGTGAAGCGGTAGTGGATGCCTTCCAGGATCACGGCGAGCTTGAAGCAGGCGAACGCGGTGTACCAGCCCAGGCCGGTGACGTCCGCGCCGCTGCGGGCGGCGTAGCGGGCGACGAGGTCGTCGGCGGTGGCGAAGCCGGGCAGGGTGGGGACGGTGCCGGTGATCGGGTCGTCCGGCCCGTCGACGCCGGTCCGGTACACGCACAGCAGGCCCAGGTCGGCCAGCGGGTCGCCGAGGGTGGCCATCTCCCAGTCCAGCACGGCGCTGATGCCGATCGGGTCGCGGGTGACCAGGACGTTGTCCAGCCGGTAGTCGCCGTGCACGACGGCGGTGCGCCGGGAGTCGGGCACGGTGGCGGCGAGCCGGTCGCGCAGCTCGTCGGCGCCGGGCAGGTCGCGGCTGCGGGAGGCGTCGAGCTGCTTGCCCCAGCGGGCGACCTGGCGGCGCAGGAACCCGTCGGGGCGGCCGAAGTCGCCCAGCCCGACGGCGCGGGGGTCCACGGCGTGCAGGTCGGCCAGCACGTCGACCAGCCGGTGCGACAGCGCCGCCGCCGCGCCGGGGGTCAGCCAGGGGCACTGGTCGCGGTGGCGCAGCGCGACGCCGGGGACCTCCTGCATCAGGTAGAACGGCGCGCCGATGACCCCGGGGTCCAGGCACAGCAGCTCCACCCGCGGCACGGGGACGTCGGTGGCGGCCAGGGCGGCGATGACGCGGTGCTCGCGGGCCATGTCGTGGGCGGTGGCCAGCACGTGGCCCAGCGGCGGGCGGCGCAGCACCCAGCGGTGCTCGCCGTCGGTGACGCGGTAGGTCAGGTTGGACCGGCCGCCGGGGATCAGCTCGGCGGTCAGCGGCGGGGTGCCCAGGTAGGCGGCGAGCCGGACCGGGTCCAGGCCGGGCGGGGCGGCGTCGGGCCGGTCGTCGGGCGGGTCGGTCATGCGGCGGCTCCCAGCGGCTCCCGGCGGGTCGGCGCGGGCCCGGCGGCGGCGCGCCGACGGGCCTGCGGGCCGACCCGTCCGTCGACCACCACCGCGTCGGCCCGTCGCCCGGTTCCCGCCACGCGCCGAGGCTACCGACCGGTCGGTATGCGGGCAAGCGGTCGGACCGCGGTGGTCGTCCGGCGCGTTGCGGCGCTCAGGGGCGCGGTGGCGGGGGCGTGCGGGCGTTGCGCAGCCGGATGCCGCTGAACCCGAAGGTGCGGTCCAGCACGCCGTGCCAGAACGGCCACAGCTCGGGCACCGGCCGCAGTTCGATCCCGGCCCGCTCGTGCAGCTCGAACAGGTCGCCGACGCGCTCGGGCGGGCCGAGCGGCCGGACCTGGGTGGTGGCGACGTGGGCGGACTCGCCCAGCGGTCGGAACGCGGCGGCGTCGAAGCGGTAGGCGTAGAGCTCGACGTCGCGGAAGCGGCGCAGCCAGGCGTGCTCGATTGCGTGCACCCGCGGCGAGCCCAGCCAGGCGCGGTCCTCGGCGGTGGTGCCGGGGCGGGTCCAGGCCAGGGCGCGGGGGCAGTCGCGGGGGAACCAGTAGGCGGGTGCGGTGTCGTGGTCCACGGCCCAGACGTAAGCCTCGGGCTGCCGGGCGGTGGCGGCCACGTGCGGGACGAACCGGGTGATGGTGGGGTCTTCGGAGAAGTGCAGCACTTCACCGGGCGCCGGGCGCATGGTGGGGCAGTGTGCCCGCGGCCGGCCCGGCGGCGCGACCGGTTTTCGCCGGTGCGGGCCGCTGCGGCGGCGGGCGGGGATCGGGCGCGGTCGGTCCCGGCGCCGGGCGCACGGATCCGGTCGGGTGGTCGGCGCAGCGGGCGGGAGTGGCGCGGTGGCGGGGCCGGGCCGTCCGACGACCCGTCCACGCGGTGGGAGTGCTTGACAGGCGAGCCGTCGCCCCGACAACATCTGTGTGCACATGCATCTAATTGTGGAGGTCGTGGCGATGAGCAGCTTCCTGTTCGTGCTCGGCAGTTCCCGCCGGGACGGCAACACCGAGCAGCTGGCCCGGCACGCGGCGCGGCGGCTGCCCGCCGACGTCGAGCAGCGCTGGCTGTGGCTGGGCGACCTGCCGCTGCCCACCTTCGCCGACACCCGCCACGACGACCCGCTGCCACCGCCGGCGGGCAACGAGGCGGCGCTGCTGGAGGCCACCCTGGCGGCCACCGACGTCGTGATCGCCTCGCCGGTCTACTGGTACAGCGTCTCCTCCAGCACGAAGACCTACCTGGACTACTGGTCGGCGTGGCTGCGGGTGCCGGGGCTGGGGTTCAAGCGGCGCATGGCGGACAAGGCGCTGTGGGGGGTCAGCGTGCTGGCCGAGCGCGACCCGGCGCAGGCCGACCCGCTGGAGGGGGTGCTGCGCCGGTGCGCCGGCTACCTGGGCATGCGGTGGGCGGGCCTGCTGCTGGGCAACGGCAGCAAGCCCGGCGACGTGGCCGCCGACACCGCCGCGCTGGCCCGCGCGGAGGACTTCTTCGCCCCCGCGCGGGTCTGAGCGCGCCCGCCGCCGGCGCGGGGTCCGGCGGCGGGCGCGACCCCGGCTACGGCGCCACGCCGACCAGGCCGGCGTCGGCGTCGAGGTCGACGCCCACGCCCAGGGGCACGGTGTGCTGCCCGGGGCAGTGCCCGAACCCGACCGAGCCCAGCACCGGCACGCCCAGCGGGCCCAGCCGCTCGCGCAGCACGACCTCGGCGTCGCCGCAGTCGGTCCACGACCCCAGCACGATCCCGGCGACGCGGTCGAACCAGCCCGACCGCAGCAGGCCGGTGAGCAGCCGGTCCAGCCGGTAGGGCGCCTCGCCGACGTCCTCCAGCCACGCGATCGCCCCGTCGGGCGGCGGGTGCTCGCCCAGCAGGCTGACGGTGCCGCCCACCGCGGTGCCGCGGGCGCGGCCGGGCGCCACGGTGCGCCCGCGCAGGGTGGTGGGGCCGTGGAACAGGGCGGTGCGCAGCCGTTCGCGGGCGGTGGCGTCGTCGACGAACGCCGAGGTGGCGACCATGGGCCCGAACCAGGTGGGCACCCCCAGCCGCCCCAGCCGCTCGTGCAGGACGGTGGTGTCGCTGGAGCCGACGAAGACCTTGCGCGGCGCGGCGGCGATCCGCTCCCAGTCGACCAGGTCGACCATCCGCGCGCTGCCGTAGCCGCCGCGCGCGCACAGCACGGCGGCGGCGCCGGGGTCGCACCAGGCGTCCTGGAAGTCGCGCGCCCGGTCGGCGTCGGAGCCCGCGAGGTAGGGCAGGTCGGGGTGGGTGTCGCCGGCGTGGGGCGCGAGGCGGGCGCGCAGGCCCCAGCCGGCCAGCAGGTCGAGCCCCGCCCGCAGCGGCCCGGCCGGCACGGGGCCGGCCGGGCTGACGACGGTGACGCCGTCACCCGCCCGCAGCAGGCCCGGCAGGGGGCCTGCGGTCACCTGCGCAGCTCCAGCACCGGCACGCCGGCGGGGACGAAGCCGAACACCTGCCCGTAGAACGACAGCTCGGCCTCCAGCGCGGCGGTGATCGTGGCGGCTTTGCGGAACCCGTGCTGCTCGCCCTCGAAGGTGAGGTAGGCGTGCGGGACGCCGGTGCCGTCCAGGGCGGCGACGAACCGGTCGGCCTGCTCGGGCGGGCAGATCTCGTCCTCCAGGCCCTGCAGCAGCAGCACCGGCCCGGCCAGCCGGTCGACCCGGTTGGCCGGGGAGCGCTCGGTGTAGCGCTCGGCGGTCTGCGGCCACGGCCCGACCAGGCCCTCGACGTAGCGGGACTCGAAGTCGTGGGTCTCGCCGCCCTCGCCGGTCCAGCCCCGCAGGTCCAGGATGGGGAAGGCCACCATGCCGCACCGGTAGGTCTTGACCGAGGTCATCGACGCCGCCGAGGTCCAGCCGCCGGCGCTGCCGCCGCGGATGCCCAGCCGGGCGCCGTCGGCGGTGCCCTCGTCGGCCAGCGCCTGGGCGACCGCGGCGCAGTCGTTGACGTCGACCACGCCCCACTGCTCGCGCAGCCGCTCCCGGAACGCCCGGCCGTAGCCGGTGGAGCCGCCGTAGTTGACCGACACGACGCCGATGCCGCGGCTGGTGAAGTAGGCGATGTCGAGGTCCAGCGCGGCGGTGGAGCGGCCGGTGGGCCCGCCGTGGACGTGCACGAGGTAGGGCGGGCGCTCGTCGTCGGGCCCGGCGAAGTCGGGGTTGGTGGGCGGGTAGACGTAGGCGGGGACGTCCTGGCCGTCGGGGCCGGCGAAGACGCGCTCGACGGGCACGGGCAGGTACTCGGCCGGCGGCAGGGGCGCGGGGTGGGCGCCCAGGCGGGTCAGCTCGCCGGTGGACAGGTCCAGGGTGACCGGGGCGGCCTCGGCGCGCGGCCCGCCCGCGCCGCCGACCAGCACGCCGTCGTGCACGGCCAGCTGCGAGGACCACACCGGCAGGTCGGTCTCGATGTCGGTGACGGTGCCGGTGGCCTCGTCCAGCACGGCCGGGACGCCCGAGCGCAGCACGACGTAGCGGCCCGGCCGCAGGGCGGCGAACCAGCGGTGGCCCAGCCGCCACATGGGCCCGCCCAGCTCCTCCCGGCACGGGGCGAGGTTGCGCGCCGAGCCGTCCAGGCCGACCCGGTACAGGTTCCACCAGCCGTCGGGGTCGGTCAGCACGAGCAGGTCGCGGCCCTCCCACTCGACCTGGCACACCGCTTCGCGCCGCCCGCCGGCCAGCACGCGGTGCGCGGTGGAGCCGACCTCGGCCACGCACAGCTCGGTGCCGTCCCACGGCATGTCGGGGTGGTTCCAGCCGATCCAGGCGAAGTGCGTGCCGTCGGGCGAGAGCCGGGGCCCGCTCATGAAGTGGTGGCTGGCGGCGAGCACGCGCGGCGCGGAGCCGTCCAGCGGCACGGCGACCAGCTCGCGGCGCACGTCGGTGCGCGCGGGGCCGGTGGCGCTCTCCCGGACGCACCACACCTCCGCGCCGCCGGGCCCGGCGGTCAGGTCGGCGTAGCGCACGCCCTGGCGCCGGTCGGGCTCGGGGCTGATCGGCGTCGGCCGCGGGTCCTCGGGGTCGAACAGGTAGAGGCGCTGATCATCCCAGTGGGTGAACACGACGCGTTCCCCGTCGGGGGTGTCGAGCACCACCCAGGGCCGCCCGCCGTACTCGTGCACGCGGTTGCGCACGTTCCACGGCGGCGGCAGCAGGTCGCGCCCGTCGCGCACCAGCGCGACCCGGCCGCCCTCGGCGGGGCGACCCTCGGCCCACCAGACGCGGCCCGCGTGCAGGTCCACCCACTGCAGGCCGCCCCCGGCGGCGGCGGCGTCGGCCGCGCCGATCGGCGATGTCCATGTTCCGTACGGTGCGATCTTCACCACGCAGGCGACCCTAGCGGCAGGCCCGGGGCCCCCGTCGAGGCCGGCGCCCTCCACAGATGACGGAAAACCGGGGGGAGGGCTGCCGATCTTGGCGGGGTGGCCTAGGGTCGACGGTGTCATGGCACGCGTCATCCACGTATTCCGCCAGCCCGACCGGTTCGTCGCCGGCACCGTCGGGCAACCCGGCGAGCGCACGTTCTACCTCCAAGCCTCCGAGGAGGCGCGGCTGGTGAGCGTGGCGCTGGAGAAGCAGCAGGTCGCCGTCCTCGCCGAGCGCATCGGCTCGCTGCTGGAGGAGGTGCACCGGCGATTCGGGGCGGAAGTCCCCGAGGAGGTGCCCGACGACCTGCGCGACACCGAGCCGCTGGAAGTGCCGGTGGAGGAGGAGTTCAAGGTCGGCACGATGGGGCTGGGCTGGGACGCGGAGTCCCGCGCGGTGGTCGTCGAGCTGCTGGCGATCACCGAGGAGGAGGTCGACGAGGCCGTGGTCCTCGACGACACCGAGGAGGGCCCCGACGCGGTGCGGGTGTTCCTGAGCCCGGCGGAGGCGCGGGCGTTCGCCGAGCGCGCCGACCGGGTGGTGCGGGCCGGCCGCAGGCCGTGCCCGCTGTGCTCGGAGCCGCTGGACCCGGAGGGGCACGTCTGCCCGCGGCAGAACGGCTACCGGCGCTCGGACGAGGGCTGACCCGGGGGTGGGACCCGGCGACGAGGGCGTGCTGGACTTACTGCGGCGCGGTCGCATCGAGGTCGAGGGCCGGCTGGTCGACGCGTCCAACGCGACGCTGCTGTGCGGGATCGGCCTGGACGGGGTGACCGCGCAGTGCGTGTACAAGCCGGTGCGCGGCGAGCGCCCGCTGTGGGACTTCCCCGACGGCACGCTGGCCGGCCGCGAGGTGGCCGCCTACCTGGTGTCGGAGGCGGCCGGGTTCGGGCTGGTGCCGCCGACGGTGCTGCGGCCGGGCCCGTTCGGGCCGGGCATGGTGCAGCTGTGGGTGGACACCCGCGAGGACGACGACCTGGTCGACGTCGTGCCGGCGGACGGGGTCCCGGAGGGCTGGCGCACGGTGCTGCGGGCGCACGACCGCCGCGGCGAGCCGGCGGTGCTGGCGCACGCCGACCACCCGCGGGTGCGGCTGATGGCGGCGTTCGACGCGGTGGTCAACAACGCCGACCGCAAGGGCGGTCACGTGCTGCACGCCGCCGACGGCGCGGTGTACGGGGTGGACCACGGGATCTGCCTGCACGCGGAGGACAAGCTGCGCACGGTGCTGTGGGGCTGGCTGGGCGAGCGGCTGCCCGAGGAGGCGGTGGAGGCGCTGCGGCGGGTGCGCGCGCAGGTCGACGGCGGGCTGGGCGAGCGGCTGCACGGGCACCTGACGCGCGCGGAGGTGCGCGCCCTGGCGGAGCGGGCGGACAAGCTGCTGGCGGCCGGTGTGCACCCCGAACCCTCGAACGAGTGGCCGGCAATCCCGTGGCCGGCGTTCTGACGGTGGTCTAATCGGCCGCGTGAGCCCTGTCCGACTCCGCGAGGTGACCGCGGCCGACGTCCTGGTGTTCTTCGAGCACCAGCTCGACCCGCAGGCCGCGCGCATGGCCGCGTTCGGCCCGGCCGACCCGACCGACCGGGCGGCGCACCTGGTGCGCTGGGCCCGGATCCTGGCCGACGACGGGGTGGCGGCCCGCACGGTGGAGTTCGAGGGCCGGGTGGTGGGGCACGTGCTGCGGTTGCGGCAGTTCGGGGAGCCGGAGGTGTCGTACTGGATCGACCGGCCGTTCTGGGGCCTGGGGCTGGCCACGGCGGCGCTGCAGACCTACCTGGAGCTGGACCCGCTGCGCCCGCTGTACGCGCGGGCGGCGGTGGACAACGTGGGCTCGCTGCGGGTGCTGGCCAAGTGCGGGTTCGTGGCGGTGGGCGAGGACGTGGGCTTCGCCGAGGGCCGCGGCGAGCAGGTGGAGGAGTTCATCCTGCGGTTGGACTCGTGAGCCGCGGCCGCCCCCGGCGTGCCTGCGGGTCATCCGACCGGGCGAGCGGTTAGCGTCCGGTCGTGCGATCACAGGACTACGGCCGGGACGTGTTGTCGGGGCGCGCGCGGCGCGCGGCGCCGGAGGTGGCGGCGGAGCCGGGGCTGGTGGCCGAGGACCCGGTGTCGGGTTTCTGCGGCGCGGTGGTGCGGTGGGAGTCGGGGCGGGTGGTGCTGGAGGACCGGCACGGCCGGCAGCGGCTGTTCCCGCTGCGCCCGGCGGGGTTCCTGGTGGAGGGCAGGCCGGTGACGCTGGTGCGCCCGGCGGCCCCGGCGCGCGGTCCGGAGCGCTCGGCGTCGGGTTCGGTGCGGGTGCGGGGGCTGCGGGCGCGCACGGCCCGCGACAGCCGGATCTGGGTGGAGGGCCGCCACGACGCCGAGCTGGTGGAGCGGGTGTGGGGCCACGACCTGCGGGTGGAGGGCGTGGTGGTGGAGCCGCTGGACGGGGTGGACGAGCTGGCCGACCGCGTCGCCGGGTTCGGCACCGGGCCGGGTCGCCGGCTGGGGGTGCTGGTGGACCACCTGGTGCCGGGCAGCAAGGAGTCGCGGCTGGTGGAGGCGGTGCGCGACGAGCACGTCCTGGTCACCGGCCACCCGTACGTGGACATCTGGCAGGCGGTGCGGCCGGCGTCGGTGGGCATCGCGGCGTGGCCGGTGGTGCCGCGCGGGACGCCGTGGAAGGAAGGGGTGTGCGCGGCGCTGGGCTGGGGCGAGCCGCCCGAGGGGTGGCGGCGGGTGCTGGCCGGCGTGGCCGGGTTCCGGGACCTGGAGACGCCGCTGATCGGGGCGGTGGAGCGGCTGATCGACTTCGTCACCGGGGCCGAGCTGCCCTGAACGGGACCCGCCGGGTCCGCATCGGTGCGAGGATGGGCGCGTGGCCGCGGTGATCTGGTTGATCCTCGGTGTCGTCCTGGTGGCGGCCGAGGTGCTGTCCGGCGATTTCGTGCTGGTCATGCTGGGGTTGGCGGCGCTGGGCGCGGCCGGGGCGTCGGCCCTGGGCGCGGACGCGGTGCTGGGCGCGGCGGTGTTCGCGGTGCTGTCGTTGGGGCTGGTGGTGGGCGCGCGGCCGGCGTTGAAGCGGCGGCTGGGCGCCGGGCTGGAGCACCGGTCGGGCGTGGACGCGCTGCCGGGCGCGACGGCGGTCGTGGTGTCCACGGTCGACGGCCGCGGCGGGCGGGTGCGCATCGGCGGCGAGGTGTGGTCGGCGCGGTCGGTGGACCAGCGGGTCATCGAGCCGGGCGAGGAAGTGACAGTCGTGGAGATCTCGGGCGCGACCGCCGTGGTGCTGTCCGGGTCCTGATGGTGTGAAGGGACGTGAGTGGTGACCACCACGCTGATCGTCGTCGCGGTGCTGGTGCTGTTCGTGCTGATCGTCACGGTCAAGTCGGTGCTGGTGATCCCGCAGGCGACGGCCGCGGTGATCGAGCGGCTGGGCCGCTACCGCACGACCGCGGCGCCGGGGCTGAACATCCTGGTGCCGTTCTTCGACCGGGTGCGGGCGCGGATAGACCTGCGCGAGCAGGTGGTGTCGTTCCCGCCGCAGCCGGTGATCACCCAGGACAACCTGACGGTGTCGATCGACACGGTGGTGTACTTCCAGGTCACCGACCCGCGCGCGGCGGTCTACGAGATCTCCAACTACATCGTGGGCGTGGAGCAGCTGGCGACCACGACGCTGCGCAACCTGGTGGGCGGGATGAGCCTGGAGGAGACGCTGACCTCCCGCGACCAGATCAACAGCCAGTTGCGGGGCGTGCTGGACGAGGCGACCGGCCGGTGGGGCATCCGGGTGGCGCGGGTGGAGCTCAAGGCGATCGACCCGCCGCCGTCGATCCAGGACTCGATGGAGAAGCAGATGCGCGCCGACCGGGAGAAGCGCGCGATGATCCTCAACGCCGAGGGCCAGCGGGAGTCGGCGATCAAGACCGCCGAGGGCCAGAAGCAGGGGCAGATCCTGGCGGCGGAGGGCGCGAAGCAGGCGGCGATCCTGGCGGCGGAGGCGGAGCGGCAGTCGCGGATCCTGCGGGCGCAGGGCGAGCGGGCGGCCCGCTACCTGCAGGCCCAGGGCCAGGCCAAGGCGATCGAGAAGGTGTTCGCGGCGATCAAGGCGGGCAAGCCGACGCCGGAGGTGCTGGCCTACCAGTACCTGCAGACGCTGCCGCAGATGGCGCAGGGCGACGCGAACAAGGTGTGGCTGGTGCCCTCGGACTACGGCAAGGCGCTGGAGGGGTTCGCGCGGATGCTGGGCGCGCCGGGCGAGGACGGGGTGTTCCGGTACGAGCCGCCGGCCGACGAGCCGCGCACCTCCACGCCGGAGGAGGACGACGCGTCGGTGGCGGACTGGTTCGACACCGCGCCCGACCCGGCGGTGGCCGAGGCGGTGCGGGCGGCCGAGGCGGTGGCCCGCAAGGAGGTGCCCGGTCCGCTGGACACGCCGCGGCCGTCGCTGGCGGAGTCGGCGGGCCGCGCGCAGCTGACCGGCGCGGCGCCCGCGCCGGGGGGCGTGGCCGACACCGGTGACGCCACCGGGCAGGCGCCGCGCCCGGCGGAGGGGTAGCGGTCGGGTTCTCGTGGGCGAGGGGCGGTCGACCGGATCCGGGTCGGCCGCCCCTCGCCGCGTCCGGGCCCCGGTGTTCGCGCCGGGCCCGGGGCGGGTCCGGGGCGGGGTTCGGGCCGGGTCGGTGGTCGCCGGGGTGGAGCATCGCGGGCGCGGTGGGGTTGCGGTTGGATGTGCCGGTGCATCCGCTACCCGTTCGAGTGAAATTCTGGCTGAATCGCTGTGACGTGCCGTGGGCGCGGCGGTGGGACGGGCTGACCTCGGCGGTGGCGGAGCTGTCGGCGCTGGTGTCGGCCGGCCCGGCGCGGCAGGTGGCCGAGGAGGTCGTGGAGCTGCTGGTGGCGGCGGTGGGCGTGCAGCCGCGGCGGCGGGCGGCCCTGGCGGAGTTGGTGGAGCGGGTGCTGGACCTGCACGCGGTGGCGTGCGCCGGCGACCCGCCGCCGCCGGCGCGGTTGGCGGACTGGCTGCTGCACGTGCAGACCGGGTTCGCCGAGCCGCCGGAGGTGCGGCTGGCCCCGTACGCGGCGGCGCTGGGCGAGCTGGGCCTGGCCCGCTACCGGCAGGAGGCGGTGGCGCGGTTCTCGCGGCTGCCGGTGGTCGGGTTCGGGCGGACCGGCCGCTACGACCGGGAGCGGTGGGCGCTGCTGCGGGTGATGGAGGAGCTGGCCGAGCACACCGGCGACCTGGACCTGCAGGTGCTGGTGCTGACCCGGGACCTGTCGTCGGGGTGGCACTACCTGCAGGTGGCCACGGTGCTGCGGGACGCCGGGCGCACGGTGGAGGCGTTGAGGTGGGTGGGTCGGGGGTTGCGGGCGACCGGTGGCCGGGGCGCGGCGGGGCGGCTGGTGGACTTGGCGGTGGACGAGTGCCTGCGGCTGGGGTGGTCGGCCGGCCGGGTGCGGTCGCGGTTGTCGCCGGGCTCGACGCCGCAGGACGGGGTGCCGGAGCTGGTGGGGCGCCTGGCCGACCGCGGTCTGTGACCCGGGGGCGCCCCTAGCGCAGCGGTGGGCGGCGCTCGGCCCAGGGGCGGGCGCGTTCGAGCTGGCCGGCGGCGGCCAGGACGGTGTCGTCGCGGTGGGAGCCGCCGACCAGCTGCACGGCCAGGGGCAGGCCGTCGCGGGTGTGGCCGGCGGGGACGGCGGCGGCGGGGTTGCCGGTGATGTTCCACACCGGCAGGAAGGTGGTCAGGCGGGCGGCGGCCAGCAGGGTGGGCACGGCGCCCCGGCCGCGCCACTGGCCCACGCGCAGCGGCGGGCGGGTGAGCACGGGGGTCAGCAGCAGGTCGTGCTCGCCGAAGAGGCGGTCGACGCGTTCGGTGAGGGCTTCGGCGTGGGCCAGGGCGGCGCGCACGGCGTTGCGGGGCAGGGCGCGGCCCAGGGCGGCGACGCGGCGGGTGAGCCGGTCGAGCCGGTCGGGGTGCTCCAGCGGCGCGGCGGTGGTGGCGGCGCTGTGCAGGTAGCGGGCGGCGAACGCGGCGGGCCCGGTGAGGTCGTGCAGGTCGGTGTCGGTGCGGGTGACGTCGTGGCCGAGGTCGGCGAGCAGGCCGGCGGTGTCGAGCACGGCGTCGCGCACCTCGCCGGCCACGGCGATGCCGGGCCCCCAGGTGCGCAGGGACACCGCGACGCGCAGCCGCGGCGGGTCGGTGGCGGCGGCGGCGCCGTGCCGGTGGTCGGCGGTCAGGACGTCGAGCAGCAGGGCGGCGTCGCGGACGTGGCGGGTGAGCGGCCCGGCGACGACCAGGCCGGTCCAGGCGGGGTGGTCGAGCGGGACGTGGCCGCGGTGGGGCTTGAGGCCCACCAGGCCGGTGCAGGCGGCGGGGATGCGCACCGAGCCGGCGCCGTCGGTGCCCAGCGCCGCGCCGACCAGGCCCGCCGCGACGGCGGCGGCGGACCCGCCGCTGGACCCGCCGGCGGTGTGCCGCGGCGACCACGGGTTGCGGGTGGGGCCGGCCCAGGTGCTCTCGGTGTGGGGCCACAGCCCCAGTTCGGGCATCCGGGTGCGGCCCAGGACGATCGCGCCGGCCTCGCGCAGCAGGCGCACGGCGGGCGCGTCGGCGTCGGCGGGCCGGTCGGTGGCGGCGGTGCCGTTGGTGGTGGGCAGGCCGCGCAGGGCGAGGTCCTCCTTGACCGCGATCGGCACGCCGAGCAGGGGCGCGTGCTCGCCGCGGCGCAGCCGCTCGTCGGCCCGGTCGGCTTCGCGCAGCGCCCGCTCGGCGAACACCAGCCGGAACGCGTTGAGCTGCCGGTCGTGCCGGTCGACGCGGCGCAGGCACTCGGCGACCAGGTCGCGGGCGCTCAGCTCGCCCGCGCGCAGCAGTTCGGCTTGCCGGGCGGCGCCGGCGAAGCACGCGTCGGTCAGGTCCATGGGCGCACCCTAGAACACGCCCGGCCGGGTGTGGCCGGCTCGCGCGGCGGCGGTGGCGCGGTCCCCGGCCTCGGCGCAGGGGGAGCGGCGGCCCGTGATGCTCCACGTGGCGGCGGGCGGCGGCGTCCGTTGGGAAGCGGTGGGGGCGACCGCGCCTGCGGGGCGCCCGGGGCAGGGCATGATCGGTGTCATGCCGACGTGGGTGATGTGGCTGGCGGTGGCGCTGGTGGTGGTCGCGGTGGCGGTGCGCCACCACCGGAGGTCCCGGGCGGAGACGCTGCTGGACGAGCACGCCCGCCGCCGCACCGGTGGCGGGGCGCCGTCGCCGGTGTCGGTGTGGCGGGAGGCGAACCGGAGGTTCCGCGCCGGTGAGCGGGAGGGGTTGCTGCTGCTGGCGCGCATCGGCCGGGACTCGCCGCGGCGGCGCCAGGACGTGGTGGACACGTGGCTGGCGGCGTTGCGGGGCGGGGTGAGCCGGGGGCTGGACACGCCGTGGCGCACCGCGGTGCAGCGGGAGCTGGTGTCGCACCTGCGGCCGGGTGAGCAGTTCTGGCCGGGGATGGACGTGCGCGCGGCCGGCGCGATCCTGGTGGACTTCGACCTGTCGGGGTGCCGGGTGGGCCGGGCGGACTTCACCGGGGCGGTGTTCGTGGGCGACGCGCGGTTCGCGGCGGTGACGGTGACCGGCGAGGCGGTGTTCGACGGGGCCCGGTTCCTGCGGCACGCGGTGTTCACCGACGCCCTGTTCGCGCGGTCGCTGTCGGCGGAGCTGGCGGTGTTCACCGGGAACCTGGTGCTGTCGGGGGCGCAGGTGGCGGAGGAGGTCTCGGCGCGGGGGGCGAAGGTGTCGGGGCGGGCGGACCTGCGGCGGGCGGAGTTCGGCGGCCCGGCGCGGTTCGAGGGGGTGTTCTTCGGTGGGCGGGCGCTGTTCGGCGAGGTGGTGTTCCACCGGGACGCGGTGTTCTCCGGGTCGTGGTTCCGGGGGTGGACCGACGTGGGGTCGGCGCTGATCGGCGAGGCGGCGGAGTTCGACGGGGTGCGCTTCGGCCGCCGGGTGCTGCGCTGAGGGTGCTGCGCTGAGGGTGCTGCGCCGGGGCCGTGGCCGGCCCGGGTTCAGCGCGCCCGGTGGCGGGCGACCTGGACGCGGTTGGCGCAGCGGGTGGTGCAGTAGCGGCGGCGGCCGTTGCGGGAGGTGTCGACGTAGACGGTGGCGCAGCCGGGGCGGGCGCAGCGGCCGAGGCGGTCGGGGGCCTCGCACACGACGTGGGCCAGGCCCGCGGCGGTGAAGGCGCGCACGCGGTCGGGGGTGGGCGCGGCGGTGGGGGCGAAGTGCAGGTGGGGCGGCCGGTCGTCGTGGGTGGAGATGTAGGGCCTGGCGGCGGTCTCGGCGAGCAGGGCGTTGAGGTGCGCCACGCGGTCGGTTTCGCCGGCGAAGACCGGTTCGAGGCGGCGCGCCCAGGCGGTCAGGTCGCGGGCCTGGCCGGCGGACAGGGCGCCCAGGGGTTTGTAGCCGTGCTCGCGCAGCAGGTCCAGCAGGTCCTCGGCGGTGCCGCGCGGGTCTGCGTTGACCAGGGCGGCGGCGAGCTGGGCGGCGGCGCCCCCGTAAGGGTTGAAATGCACTGAACCATGACACCACGCTGGGTGGCGTGACGATCGGGTGCCCTTCCTGCGGTTGGCCTTCCTCCGAGCACGCCTACCCGGCCTCCCGGCACGGCCGGGTCTGCTACGTGCGGTGCGTGTGCGGGCTGTGGCTGGTGCTGGAGGGGGACCGGGTGGTGGCGACGGCGGGCGGCGGACCGGCGTCGGATAGGGTCCCCTCCCCGTGACCACCCGCCGTGAGCTGCTGTGCGACACCGTCATCTCCGTGCTGGCCGCCGAGGGCGGCCGGGGGCTGACGCACCGCGCGGTGGACCGGGCGGCGGGGGTGCCGCAGGGCACGACGAAGAACTACTTCCCGACGCGAGAGGCGCTGCTGCAGGCGGCGGCGGGCCGGATGGCGCAGTCGCACGCCGAGGCGGTGGCGCGGTTGTCGGCGACGACGCCGCAGGACATCTCGCCGGAGCAGGTCGCGCAGCTGTACCCGGCGCTGCTGCGCCGGGCGGTGGCCGAGGACCCGACGCAGCTGCTGGCGATGGTGGAGCTGTACCTGGAGGCGGTGCGGCGCCCGGCGCTGCGCGAGGCGCTGGGGCGGGTGGTGGTGTCCAACGCCGAGGCGGGCGCGCGGCTGCACCGGGCGGCGGGGCTGCCCTCGTCGGCGCGCGACGCGGGCCTGCTGGACGCCTGCTTCCTGGGGGTGGCGGTGTCGCTGCTGGCGCTGCCGGCCGACGCGGTGCGCGAGGTGGGCCTGGACGACCCGCACGCGGTGGGGCTGGGCCTGTTCCGCGCGGCGGTGCCGACCGGGCGGTGGGAGGACGACGGCCGCGTCCAGGCCGGGTGAGCCGGTCGCCGGGGTCGGCGGTCCGGGCCGGCGGCGGGCCGATCGGGGCGAGACCGGGGTGTGGCGCCTGTCGTGTCCGCGCGAGCAGCGGGGGCTGCCGCCGCGGCGGGGCTTTTTCCGGGTGTCGGTGTCCGGGCGCGGCGGGCGGGACGTAGGTTGCGGCGTGTGGCGATCACGGGAGCGGCGCCGGGTGGCGCCGGGCGGGACGGGGGTGGCGGCGTGGCCGGACAGCTGACCGTGGTGACCGGCGGCAGCCGGGGCATCGGCGCGGCGACGGTGCGCGCGCTGGCGGCGCGCGGGCACCGGGTGGTGATCGGCTACCGGGCCGCGGAGCGGGAGGCCCGGGAGCTGGCCGAGGAGGTCGGGGGCCTGGCGGTGCGGGCGGAGGTCTCCGCAGAGGCCGACGTGGACGGGCTGTTCGCGGCGGCGGCCGGGCTGGGGCAGGTCACCGGGGTGGTGATCAACGCCGGGATCACCAGCCCGGTCGGCCCGCTGGCCGACACGCGGGTGCCGGACCTGCGGCGGGTGGTGGAGGTCAACGTGCTGGGCGCGCTGCTGTGCGCGCGGCGGGCGGCGCGCGAGCTGGTCGAGGGCGGGGCGATCGTGTCGGTGTCCTCGGCGGCGGCGACGCTGGGCGCGCCGGGGGAGTACGTGCACTACGCGGCGAGCAAGGCCGCGGTGGACGCGATGACCGTCGGGCTGGCCAAGGAGCTGGGGCCGCGCGGCATCCGGGTCAACGCGGTGGCGGCGGGCACCGTGCACACGGCCATCCACGAGCTGTCCGGCGTGCCCGACCGGCCGCAGCGGGTGGCCCCGCGCATCCCGCTGGGGCGGGCGGGGCAGCCGGAGGAGATCGCCGCGGCGATCGCGTGGCTGCTCGGCGACGAGGCGTCGTTCACCACCGGGGCCGTGCTGCGGGTGGCGGGCGGGCAGTAGTCCGGGCCGGGGGAGCGGCGGCCCCCGCGCCCGGTCCGCCACCCCGCCGCCGCCGTCCGGGCGGGCCCGCCCGGACGGCGGCGGGGTGGCGCGCCGCCCCCGGGGCGGCCCGCTACCGGGGCGCGGTGAGGACCAGGGGCCCGTCCTCGGTGATGGCCACGGAGTGCTCGACGTGGGCGGCCCGGCTGCCGTCGACGGTGTGCAGGGCCCACCCGTCGTCGGCCTCGCGGTAGGCGTCGCGGCCCCCGGCGTGGAACATCGGCTCGATCGCCAGCGCCATGCCCGCCCGCAGGGTCAGGCCGCGGCCGGGGCGGCCCTCGTTGGGCACGCCGGGGGCCTCGTGCATGGCGCGGCCGATGCCGTGGCCGCCGAAGTCGGCGGGGATGCCGTACCCGGCGGCCCGCCCGACGCGCCCGACGGCCGCGGAGACATCGCCCATCCGGTTGCCCGGCACGGCCGCGGCGATGCCCGCGGCCAGGGCGCGCTCGGCGGTGCGGACCAGGGCGTCGTCGGCCGGGTCGGCGCGGCCGACGACGAAGCTGACCGCCGCGTCGCCGTGCCAGCCGTCCAGGTGCGCGCCGCAGTCGATGCTGACCAGGTCGCCCTCGCGCAGCCGGTAGGCCGACGGGATGCCGTGCACGATCACGTCGTTGACCGAGGCGCAGATGTGGCCGGGGAACGGGGTGGGGGCGAAGGACGGGCGGTAGTGCAGGAACGACGAGCCCGCCCCGGCGGCGCGGATGACCGCGGCGGCGACCTCGTCCAGCTCCAGCAGCGACACCCCGACCCGCGCCCGGTCGCGGACCGCGGCCAGCGCGTCGGCCACGACCAGGCCCGCCGCGCGCATGGCGGCCAGCTCACCGGGGGATTTCAACTCGATCACCACAGACTCCAACCGTGATAGTTATACCGGTATTACTATCACAGCATGGTGCGACAACCCCTCACCCCCTCCGACCACGCCCGCGGCGAGCGCCTCGGCGAAGCCCTGCGCCTGGCCCGCGGCGAGCGCAGCATGACCCAGGTCGCCACCGCCGCCGGCATCTCGGTGGAAACGCTGCGCAAGATCGAGCGCGGGCGCATCCCCACGCCCGCGTTCTTCACCGTCGCCGCCCTCGCCGCCGCCGTCGGCCTCTCCCTCGACGCCCTGTGCCGCGACCTGGCCCACCCCGACGGCGACACCGCGCCCGACCACCGCGCGGGCGCGGCCTGACCGGTGGCGCACCGCCCCGAGCAGCCCGACCCGGGACGACCCGACCCGCAGCGCGACTTCGTCCACCGGCACACCACGCCCCAACCCGTGCCGCTCGTGCCGGAGGTCGTGCTGCGCACCGCCACCGACATCACCGCCCTGTGGCAGGCCACCGGCCACGCCGAACCGCCGTTCTGGGCCTTCCCCTGGGCGGGCGGCCAAGCCCTGGCCCGCCACCTGCTCGACCACCCCGGCGCCACCGCCGGCCGCCGCGTCCTGGACCTGGCCACCGGCTCCGGCCTGGTCGCCATCGCCGCCGCCAGGACCGGCGCCCGCCACGTCACCGCCAACGACGTCGACCCCCTCGCCGCGGCCGCCGCCGACCTCAACGCCCGCGCCAACGACGTCACCGTGCGCACCCACGTCGCCGACCTGCTCGACACCGACCCCGACACCGACGTCGTCCTGGCCGGCGACGTGTTCTACGACCGCGACATGACCGCCCGCGTCCTGCCCTTCCTGCGCCGGGCCCACGCCCGCGGCGCCCTGGTGCTCGTCGGCGACCCCCAACGCGCCCACCTGCCCCGCACCGGCCTGCGCCTGCTCGCCACCCACCACGTGCCCGTGCCCAGGGACCTGGAAGGCGTCGACACCCGCACCACCCGCGTCTGGCGCCTGACCTGAGCCCCGGGCCCTACACCGCCGGGCGGAACCGGTCGGTCGCCGCCCGCACCGCCTCGGCCATCCCCGGGTCCTGCGCGCTGTGCGAGGCGCCCTGCACCACCCACAGCTCCGCGTCCGGCCACGCCCGGTCCAACTCCCACGCCGTGGCCAACGGGCCCTGCAGGTCCAACCGGCCGTGCACCAGCACCGCCGGGATGCCGTGCAACCGCCCCACCTCCCGCAGCACCTGCCCGTCGGCCAACCACGCCCGGTGCCGGAAGTAGTGCGCCGTGATCCGCGCGAACGCCTGCCGCCACCGCGGGTCCGACTCCCGCGGCCCCGGCCGGTGGTCCGGGTCCAGGGTCACGATCGCGCTCTCCCAGGCGCACCAGTCCCGCGCCGCCTTCTCCCGCACCGCCGGGTCCGGGTCGTTGAGCAGCGCGTCGTAGGCCGCCACCAGGTCCACCGCGCCCTCCGGCGCACCCTGCCGGAACCGGTGCCACTGCTCGGGGAAGAACCGCCCCAACCCGTGGTAGAGCCACTCGATCTCCTCGAACCGGCCCGACGTCACCGCCACCATCACGATCTCCGTCACCCGGTGCGGGAACAGCTGCGCGTAGTGCAACCCCAGCGTGCACCCCCACGACCCGCCGAACACCATCCACCGCTCGACGCCCAGGTGCTCGCGCAGCGACTCGATGTCGCGCACCAGGTGCGCCGTCGTGTTCACCGACAGGTCGGTGTCGAAATCCGCCGCGTGCGGCAGGCTGCGCCCCGACCCCCGCTGGTCGAACAGCACGATCCGGTAGACCTCCGGGTCGAACTGCCGGTGCATCCGGGGCGAGCACCCCGTCCCCGGACCACCGTGCAGGCACACCACCGGCTTGCCCTCCGGGTTGCCGAACACCTCCCAGTACACGAGGTTGCCCTCGCCCACGTCCAGCATCCCGTGCTCGAACGGCGCGCTCTCCGGGTACAGCACCACGACCCCTCTCGACAGCAGACCAGAAACAACAGTGCTGTTACATTAGGGGAGTGGACGACGACACCACCACCGACTTCCTCGGCACCCGCCTGCGCCACCTGATCGACCAACTCGAAACCGACGTGGCCCGCGTCTACGCCGACCTCGGCCTGCCCGGCTTCCGCCCCCGCTACGCCCCCGTCATCCGCCTGGTCCACACCCGCGGACCCCAATCCATCCGCGACCTCGCCACCACCATCGGCGTCACCCACTCCGCCCTGAGCCAGACCGCCAACCAGATGCGGCGCGACGGCCTGGTCGAACTCCACCCCGGCGCCGACGCCCGCCAACGCGTCGTCCACCTCACCGAACGCACCAAGACCCTGCTGCCCACCGTCAACGCCGAATGGGACGCCACCGCCGCCGCCGCCCGCGAACTCGACGCCGAACTACCCCACCCCCTCGGCCACCTCGTCGAGCAGGCCCTGCACGCCCTCGCCCGACGCCCCCTGCGCGACCGCATCCACCACCACCTCCGCACCCCGGACCAGGGGAGCGCCCACGACCAGGGGAGCACCCCGAGCCAGGGGAACGACCCGGGCTAGGGGAGCGGCCCGGACCGGAGCCGCCCACCTGCGATCATCGAAACCCATGCGCACCCCCCGACCCACCCCGATCCACGTGCCCGACCACGTCCTGGACGACCTGCGCGCCCGCCTCGCCCGCACCCGCCCACCACTGGACGAGGCCAACGAAGACTGGTCCTACGGCGTCCCCGCCACCTACCTGCACGAACTGCTCACCTACTGGCACGACACCTACGACTGGCGCACAGCCGAAGCCACCATCAACACCTACGAGCACTACCAAGCCGACGTCACCGGCACCCCCGTGCACTTCATGCGCAAACCCGGCCGCGGCCCCCGCCCCATCCCGCTGATCCTCACCCACGGCTGGCCGTGGACCTTCTGGCACTGGTCCAAGGTCATCGACCCGCTCGCCGACCCCGCCGCGCACGGCGGCGACCCCGCCGACGCCTTCGACGTCATCGTCCCCTCCCTGCCCGGCTTCGGCTTCCCCGGCCCGCTCACCGGCTCCCCGGACCTCAACTTCTGGAAGGTCGCCGACCTCTGGCACACCCTGATGACCCGCACCCTGGGACACCACCGCTACGCCGCCGGGGGCTGCGACATCGGCGCCCTCGTCTCCAGCCAACTCGGCCACAAGCACCCCGACCAGCTGTACGGCATCCACATCGGCTCCGGACTGCCCCTGGACTTCTTCACCGGCCCCCGCGCCTGGGACTTCGCCCGCAACCGACCCCTCACCGACGACCAACCCGCCCACATCCGCGCCCGCGTCATCGAACAGGACCACCGCTGGGCCTCCCACCTCGCCGCGCACGTCCTCGACGGCGCCACCCTGGCCCACGGCCTCAGCGACTCGCCCGCCGGACTGCTCGCCTGGCTGCTGCGGCGCTGGACCGCCTGGAGCGACAACGGCGGCGACGTCGAAACCGTCTTCACCAAGGACGACCTGCTCACCCACGCCACCATCTACTGGGCGAACAACTCCATCGCCACCTCCATGCGCTACTACGCCAACGCCAACCGCCACCCCTGGACCCCGTCCCACGACCGCACCCCGGTCGTGCAGGCCCCGGTCGGCCTCACCTTCGTCACCTACGAGAACCCACCCGGCATCCACACCGCCCAAGAGCGGATCCGGGCGTTCGAGACCGGCCCGCAGGCCGACTGGTTCAACCACGTCAACGTCAACGCCCACGAGCACGGCGGCCACTTCATCCCGTGGGAGAACCCCGACGCCTGGGTGGACGACCTGCGCCGCACCTTCCGCGGCCGCCGGCCCTGAACGACCGCGCGCCGTCGCGGCGCTCGTCGGCCCGCAGGGTCGAGGGGAGTGCCTCGCGCGACGGTGCGCCGGGCGCGCCGAGGTCCCGCGACGCTTTACTTAACATAATGTCGATTATCGGCGTTGCAGGTAGGCGGGGTGAGCAGCCCTTGGATACGTCACGTGACGTATCCAAGGGGGTGTGACGGGGCACGGCGCGGACGCCGTCCGGGCGACCCGCCGGCGACGATCCGGGCGTCAGGCCGTTCCAGGACGCCCGGATCCGACGCCGTCCGTTCACGGCGACTCGCGCGCCCGAGCGGTGACCGGCCGGGAGTCGGCGGGTGGTGAAGGGCGCGCGAGTCGCCGGGGCGGAGTCCGCAGCGGCGATCGGCGGTGTTCGACGGCCGACATCCCCCGTGAGGACGTCCGGGCGCACCCCGAGGCCCGGGTCCCCTTCCACGGCCACATCTGATGGATAATCGGCATTATCCATCAGATGTTGAATTGCTCCGGCGGCCGGGACGGCACGGGCCGCGGCGGCGCCGACCCGGCCGGGCCGGGCGCCCCGGGTTGTCGGTGGCGTGCGGTATGAAGATCCAATGCGAGTTCTCGCCGCTCAGGAGTCGTTCTTCCTCGCCCGCCGGCCCCGCAAGGACTCCCCCCACACCACGGCCGCCTACCGGCGTGACCTGGCCGGTGTCACGGCGCTGCTGGCCGAGGTGTGCTCCACTCCCCCGGACGAGCTGCTGATCGGGCACCTGACGGCGGGGAACCTGCGGGTGGCGTTCGGGGTGTTCGCCGATTCGCACGCGAAGAGCTCGGTGTTGCGGGCGTGGTCGACGTGGAACCAGTTCCTGACGTTCTGCGTGGCCGAGGACCTGGTGCCGGGCAATCCGATGGGTGCGGTGGCGCGGCCGAAGACGCCTCCGCTGGTGCCCAAGCCGTTGCGGGGTGAGGACACGCCGGAGCGGTTGTTGGCGGCGGCGGCCGGTGGTGCGCGCAAGGCCCGTGATCCGTGGCCGGAGCGCGATGTGCTGGTGATCGCGTTGGGGTTGGTGGCGGGGTTGCGGTCGGCGGAGATGCGGACGTTGACGTTGGCGTCGGTGGCGGGTCGGCCGGGTGAGCGGCGGTTGCACGTGGCGGGCAAGGGCAATCGGGACCGGTCGGTGCCGATCGAGCCGGCGATGGACCGGATCGTCGAGCAGTACCTGGTGTCGTGCCGGGCGAGGTTCCCGCGGGCGCGGTTCGACCGGGGTTCGGCGTTGTTGCGGGATCGGCACGGTGAGCCGATCGGGCGGGGTGGGTTGGAGTACCTGGTGCGGTCGTGCTTCCGGTGGGCGGGTGTGCACGACCGGGTGCCGTCGGGGGCGAACCTGCACGCGTTGCGGCACACGTTCGCGACGCGGTTGGCGGAGGACGGGGCGTCGGCGTCGGAGATCATGGCGTTGTTGGGTCATGCGTCGTTGTCGACGTCGCAGAACTACATCGAGGCGACGGCTCGGGAGCGGCGGGCGGCGGTGGCGGGGAATCGGACGTACGCGTCGTTGGCGCGGTTGCCGGAGCGGGAGGGGTGAGGGTGCTGCTGCCCCGGTGGGCGCTTGTCCCCCGGGTGTGGTTCTTTCGGGTGAGGCGGTGGGGGTTTTCGCTGGTGGCGGGTATCCGCGTGGGATGAAGGCGGTGTGGCGCGGGGCGATTTCCTTCGGGTTGGTCGTGATCGGTGTGCGGTTGTACGCGGCTGCCGAGGAGCACGATTTCCGGTTCCACCAGGTGCACCGGGAGGACGGTGGGCGGATCCGGCACCGGCGGGTGTGCGAGGTGTGCGGTGCGGAGGTGGCCTTCGCGGAGGTCGCCAAGGGGTACGAGTTGGACGATGGCCGGGTCGTGGTGGTGGACGACTCGGATCTGGAGCGGTTGCCGGTCGGCACGGGTCACGCGATCGAGGTGTTGGAGTTCGTGCCGGCGGCGGAGGTGGATCCGATCTGCTTGCAGCGGTCGTACTACCTGGAGCCGGATCGGGGGGCGTTGCGGCCGTACGTGCTGTTGCGGGCGGCGTTGGAGCGGTCGGGGTTGTCGGCGGTGGTGAAGATCGCGATCCGGCAGCGGGAGTCGTTGGCGGTGGTGCGGGTCCGGGGGGACCTGTTGGTGTTGCAGACGATGTTGTGGCCGGATGAGGTGCGCAGGCCGGAGTTCGACTTCCTGGGTGTGGGGGTGGAGTTGCGCCCGCAGGAGTTGCGGGTGGCGTTGTCGTTGGTGGAGAGCATGGCGGGCTCGTTCGACCCGGGTGGGTTCGTCGACGAGTACACCGAGGCGATGCGGGGGTTGGTGGAGGCGAAGGCGGCGGGTGCGCGGTTGCCGGACGGGCCCGGGGTGGTGGATCCGGGTGAGGTGGTGGATCTGGTGACGGCGTTGGAGCGCAGTGTGGAGCGGGTGCGTTCGGGCGGGCGGGGTTCGGGTGGGCGGGGTTCGGGGGGTGGGGCGCCGCCGGGGTGGTCTGTCTGAGCGGCTGGTCACCACTGGTCGTCGAGGGTTGCGAGGTGTTTGCGGAAGGCTCGTGCGTCCTTGGCGGGCAGTGCGTGCGCGATGAGGTGCAGGAGGTGGCGCAGCTCGTCCGGGTCGGGGCAGCACTGCAGGATTGAGCACCCGTGTCGGGGGTCCCACAGTCGGTGCATCGGGTCGTGGACGAATCGTCGTCGTGCCTGTAGCGCTTCGGCGGCGGCTCCGGGCCACAGCCGGGTGCGTTCGAGGCGGACGAGGTGTGCCAGTCCTCGTGGTGAGAGGCCGCCGGGTGTGGGGATCGGTTCGGTGGGGGCGGTGCGGGCGCGGTGGTCCGCGCGGACGCGGGCCGGCGGTCTACGCGCCATTGCCCTTTCGCGTGGTCGGCATGGTGGTCATCCTCGCACGTGGTCCTCGCGCGTGGGCGTGGTGAGGGGGCGGGTTGCTCCGGATGGGCCACGTCGGTTCCGGGGGTGCGGGACAATCCCGCTTCGTGATGTTCGGTGTGCTCGGCCCGATGGTGGTGCGGCGTTCGGATGGGGCCGAGGTCCCGGTGGGTGGGCCGCGGTTGCGGGCGTTGCTGGCGGTGTTGCTGGTGGACGCGGGCCGGGTGGTGGGGGTGGATCGGCTGGTCGAGGCCGTGTACGGGCAGGCGCCGCCGGTGGGGGTGGCGAACGCGGTGCAGTCGCAGGTGTCGCGGTTGCGGTCGTTGTTGGGTGTGGAGGTGGAGCGGTCGGCGGCGGGTTACCGGTTGGTGGTGGGTCGGGAGCAGGTCGACGCGTTGTTGTTCGAGGATTTGTTGGCGCGGGGTTTGCCGGGTGAGGCGTTGGCGCTGTGGCGGGGGCCGGCGTTGCGGGATGTGGGTGACGCGCCGTTCGCGGCGGGGGTGGCGGCTCGGTGGGAGGAGTTGCGGCTGCGGGCGGTGGAGGACCACGAGGGGGTGGTGCCGACGGGGGTGTTGCGGGAGTTGGTGGCGGCGCACCCGTTGCGGGAGCGGCTGGTGGCGCGGTTGGTGCGGGTGCTGCACCGGGAGGGCCGGCAGGCGGAGGCGTTGGGGTTGTTCGACCGGACGCGGCGGGTGTTGGCGCGGGAGTTGGGTGCGGACCCCTCCCCTGTGCTGGCGCAGGCGCACCTGGAGGTGGTGCGGGGTGAGCGGGCGCCGGGGCGGCACGTGCTGCCGGCGCAGTTGACCAGTTTCGTGGGTCGTGCGCCGGAGGTGCGGTCGGTGCGGGCGGCGTTGGGGTCGTCGCGGTTGGTGACGTTGGTGGGTCCGGGTGGGGCGGGCAAGACGCGGTTGGCGGTGGAGGTGGCGTCGCTGGACCCGGGTGATGTGTTCTTCGTGGACTTGGCGCCGTTGGGTGCGGGTGCGGATGTGCCGCAGGCGGTGGTGACGGCGTTGGGGTTGCGGGAGGACGGGCCGCGGGTGGTGTCTTCGCCGGTGCAGCGGTTGGTGGCGGCGTTGGCGGAGCGGTCGGTGCTGGTGGTGTTGGACAACTGCGAGCACGTGGTGGCCGATGCGGCGGTGTTGGCGGGTGTGCTGTTGGCGGCGTGTCCGGGGTTGCGGGTGTTGGCGACGAGTCGGGAGGCGTTGGGGGTCACCGGGGAGGTGGTGCGGCCGGTGCCGCCGTTGGGGGTGGCGGACGTGGGGTCGCCGGCGGTGCGGTTGTTCGCCGATCGGGCGGTGGCGGTGGATCCGTCGTTCGTGCTGGACGGGGTGTCGGGGCCGGTGGTGGTGGAGATCTGCCGGGCGTTGGACGGGATGCCGCTGGCGATCGAGTTGGCGGCGGCGCGGGTGCGGTCGTTGCCGGTGGTGGAGGTGGCGGCGCGGTTGGGTGACCGGTTCCGGTTGTTGTCGCGGGGGTCGCGGGCGGCGGCGCCGCGGCATCGGACGCTGCACGCGGTGGTGGAGTGGAGTTGGGACCTGCTGGAGGAGCAGGAGCGGGTGTTGGCGCGGCGGTTGACGGTGTTCTCCGGTGGGGCGACGTTGGAGTCGGCGGCGGTGGTGTGCGGGGTGGCGGGCACCGATGAGTTGTTGCCGTCGTTGGTGGACAAGTCGTTGGTGGAGGTTTCGGGCGGTCGGTACCGGATGTTGGACACGATCCGGGCGTTTTGCGCTCAGCGGTTGGTGGAGGCCGGTGAGCAGGAGGTGGTGCGGGCGGCGCACGCGCGGTGGGTGCTGGGGTTGGTGGTGGAGGCGTCGCCGCACTTGTTGCGGGCCGAGCAGTTGTCGTGGTTGGAGCGGTTGTCGGCCGAGCACGGGAACGTGAAGGCGGCGGTGCGGTGGGCGGCGGGGGCGGATGTGGGGTTGGCGTTGCGCTTGGCCGCGGAGTCGGGCTGGTACTTCTGGGTGCGGGGGTTGCGCACGGAGGGGTCGGTGTTGGCCGAGGAGGTGGTGCGGGCGGTGGGGCCGGTGGCGCCGCCGGGGTTGGCCGAGGAGCACCTGTTGTGCGTGTTGAGCGCGTCGTCGCGGGGGTCTTCGTCGGGTTCGGGGGTGGTCTCGCCCGGGCGGGCGGCGCCGGAGGGGTTTTCGGGTCCGCCGACGCGGCCGTTCGTGACGATGTTGTGGGGCATGGTGCACGGGGTGCCGGATGTGGCGGCGCCGTCGTTGGCGGCGCGGGGTGATCTGATCGGTCCGGACGCGTGGTCGCAGGCGTTGGCGCGGCTGGGGTTGGGGTTGCAGTACCAGTACGCGGGCCGGTTGGCCGAGGCGCGGGTGGCGCACGAGGAGTCGTTGGCGGGTTTCCGGGCGTTGGGTGAGCGGTGGGGCACGTCGATGTCGTTGACGCGGTTGGCGGCGTTGGCGCGGGTGGAGGGGGATCTGGCGGGGGCGGTGGCGTTCCTGGACGAGGCGTTGGGGTTGTCGGCGGTGTTCGGGGCGACCGAGCACACGGCGAGCATGTTGGCGCAGCGCGCGGAGTGCGAGTGCCGGCGGGGCGGGTTCGACTCGGCGTGGGCGGATCTGGGGCGGGCGGCGGAGTTGGCGCGGTCGCAGGGCGCGGTGGAGACGCTGGCCGAGGTGTGGTGGGGCATGGCGGAGGTGTGCCGGTGCCGGGGTGATCTGGCGGGTGCGCGGTGGTGGTGCGAGGAGGCGCTGCGGGTGTGCCCGGTGGGGTGGTTCGGGCCGGAGGAGGTGCGGGCGGTGGTCCGGGTGTCGTTGGGGTGGGTGGCGTTGGCCGAGGGTGACCGGGCCGCGGCGCGGGAGTTGGTGGGGGTGGCGTTGGGTTCGGCGGTGGAGTGGGGCAACTGGGTGGTGCTGGCGCGGGTGGCCGAGGTGCGGGCGGCGTTGGCGGCGGCGGAGGGTGATGCGGCGTGCGCGGCGTTGTTGCTGGGCGCGGCGGGTGGGTTGCGGGGCACGGGGGTGGTGGTGGAGGCGGAGGTGCTGGACACGCGGCGGGAGGTCGCGGCGGTGTTGGGGGCGCGGGTGTTCGAGGCTGAGGTGGCGCGGGGTGCGGCGTTGGGGCGTGACGGGGTGTTGTCGGTGCTCGGGGGGTGAGCGCCGCGCGGCGGGCGCGGTGCTCGGCGGGTGGGTCCCGGTGGCGGGTGGCCGGGACCGCGGTCGTGGTGGGGTGGGCGGGTCGTTGCTCCGGTCCCGCTGGTGGTGGTCAGGTCAGGCCGGGGTGGCCGAAGCGGGCGATGCGCTGCCCGCCCCGCACCGCAGTGGTGTCCACCAGCCGGAACCCCAGCCCTTCGTACAGGGCGATGGCGGGGGCGTTGTCGGCGCCGGTGGAGACGATCGCCGGGCCGCCCTCGGCCAGCACCTGCTCGACCAGGCGGCGGGCGAAGCCGAGCCGGAAGTGGCTGGGGGCCACGCACAGCCGTTCGATGTCGAGCACGTCGTCGACGCGGGCGAACCCGACGAACGCCACCAGCTGGTTGTCGACGTAGCCGCCGAGCCAGCGCAGCGGCAGGGCGCGCACTTCATCGAGGGTCTCGTGCAGGCCGGGGACGGCGGTCGACCCGATCAGCCCGGCTTCCACCTCGTGGCAGCGGGCGCCGACGTGGTGGACGGCTTCGGCTGTGGCGTCGTCGGTCAGGTCCAGGGGGACGATCATGGGTGTCACCTGCTCGTGGGGAGGGGCGAGGTGCTCCGAAGGTTGCCGTTCGGTGATCGGTTCAACCCCGTCCGGGTGCTCGGCGCGCGCGGTCAGGGGGTGGTGGACCAGGTCCCGCCCCAGCCGGGCGGGTCCTGCAGCACGGCGAACACCGCGCCCGCCGGGTCGGCGATCGAGGCGGCCAGGCCGGTGGGGGTCCGGGTGGGCGGGTCCAGCACCCGGCCGCCGGCCTGCTCGGCCAGGGCCGCGGTCCGCGCGGTGTCGGGCACGGCGAAGTGGCACAGCCACCGCTGCCGGTCGGCCGCGCGCCGCCCGGCCACCGCCCGGCGCCCGGCCGGGTCGTGGGCTGCCGGGGTGTCGTAGACGGTGAACGGCTCGTCGGGGGTGCGGGCGCGCCACCCCAGCTCGCCGGTCCAGTAGGCGTCGTCGGCGGCGCCGGCGAACTCCACCCAGCACGGCTCCCCCGGCCGCGGGCGCGGCGCCCACGGGCCGTGCAGCACCCGCCCGCGGTCCACCGCCGCCCCGTCGCGCAGCCCGTCCCGGCGGGCGCCGGCGAACACCACCAGGAACCCGTCGCCGCCCCGGTGCACGCGCAGCGCCAGGCGGTCGCCCACCCAGCCGCTGAACCCGCCGTCGGGTTCGGCCAGCACAACCCAGCCCAGCAGGTGGGCGTAGAAGTCGGCGATCGGCTCGGGGTCGGCGGTGGTCAGCTCCACGCGGCGCACACCGCGCGCGGGACTGGCGGAAGGACCGGGCACGGTGCGGGTTCCCATCGGCGGGCGGCGGTGGCGGTGATCACGAACGCGCCCCATCCTCCGCACCGGTCAACGGTGAGGACAATGCGCCGTCCGGAGCCATCGGCTCGCCCGAAAGGACGCTTGCCAGGGGTACCGGGCGGCCCAGGTGGAACCCCTGCCCCACCTGCACGCCCAGCCTGGTCAGGGTCTGCACCTGCGCGGGCCGCTCCACCCACTCGGCCACCGCCGAGAGCCCCAGGCCGCGGGCGATCTCCACGATCCCCGACACCAGCACCGCGTCGGTGGAGCGCTCGTCGACGTTGCGCACGAACTCCCCGTCGATCTTGATGCCGGTGATGGGCAGGTGCTTGAGGTGCACGAACGAGCCGAACCCGGAGCCGAAGTCGTCCAGGGTGATGCGGCAGCCGAACGCCCGCAGCTGCACCGCCAGCGACCGCGCCGCGTCCAGGTTGGTCACCGCCGCGGTCTCGGTGATCTCCAGGCACAGCCGGCCCGGCGCCACGCCGGCCCCGGCCACCCGGTCGAGCACGAACCCGGCGAAGTCCTCGTCCTCCAGGGTGCGGCCGGAGACGTTGACGTTGAACCGCAGCGCCGGGTCCGGGTGGCGCACCAGGGCGTCGATCGCCGTGGACAGCACCCACCGGTCGATCTCCAGCACCAGGTCCGAGCGCTCGGCCTCGGGCAGGAACTCCGCCGGGCCCAGCCGGGGCAGCTGGCCGTCCTCCAGCCGCAGCAGCAGCTCGTGCCCCAGCGTGCGCCCCGACGACAGCTCCACCATCGGCATCGCGTGCAGGGCCAGCCCGCCGCCGGCCAGCGCCGCCCGCAGCCGGTCCATCACCGACACCCGCTTGGCGGTGTCGGCGTAGTGGCCCGGCTCGTAGACGGTGACCCGGTTGCGGCCGGCCGCCTTGGACGCGTACAGCGCCAGGTCGGCGTTGGCCAGCACCAGCTCCCAGGTGTCGCCGGCGCCGAACTCCGCCACCCCGGTGCTGACCGTCACCCGCGCCGACGCCGCGACCAGCGGCAGCGCCGCCACCGCGTCGCGCAGCCCGTCGGCCACCCGCGCCGCCTCCGCCGCCGCGCAGCCCGGCAGCACCACCGCGAACTCGTCGCCGCCCAGCCGGCCGATTAGCTGGTCGGGCGCCAGCCGCGAGCGCAGCGCGCCCGCCAGGGCCTTCATCAGCCGGTCGCCCACCGCGTGCCCGCGCAGGTCGTTGACGTCCTTGAAGTTGTCCAGGTCCAGCAGCAGCAGCGACCCCGAGGCGCCCGAGCCCAGCTGCCGCTCCAGCTCGCGGGTCACCGCCCGCCGGTTGGCCAGCCCGGTCAGCGGGTCCTGCTCGGCCAGCGCCAGCAGCTCGTCGTGCACCAGCCGGGCGCGGGTGATGTCGTGGGCGGTGCCGAACGCCCGCAGCGGTGTGCCGTCCTCGGCGCTGACGACCTCGCCGAAGCACTCGAACCACCGCTCGGTGCGCCGGTCGGCCAGCACCATGCGGTGGGTGTAGGAGAACCCCGAGCCCGACCGCATCGCCTGCTCCAGGGTCGCCTGGATCATCGGCAGGTCGTCGGGGTGGATCAGGTCGGTGTAGCCGTCGAAGTCCAGCCGCGTGCCCGGCGGGAACCCGAACATCTCCAGCAGCGCGTCCGACCACTCCACCCGGTCCTCGGGGATGTGCCACTCCCAGGTGCCCATGCGCCCCATCACCTGGGCGCGGCGCAGCGCGTCCGCCTCGTGCGTGGCCTCCAGCTCCCGGTCCCGCCACGCCGTCACGTCCACCACGCGGTAGAGCAGCTCGCCGCGCGGCCCCAGCGACTGGCAGGTCACCTCGAGCCAGCGGTGGCCCCGCCGGTGCGTCGTGGGCGTCAGCAGCGCCAGCCCCGACCGGGGCCGCTCGGGCACCCCGGGCAGCAGCGCGAGCAGCGAACGCCCCGCGACCCGGTCCGCCGCGACACCCAGGACCTCCGCCAGCGCCGGGTTCACCCAGCGCAGCGTGCCCTGCCCATCGGTCACACCGAAACCGACATCGGCCCGGTCGAGCACCTCCCGGTGCAACGCGCCGTTGTCGTCCACGCGCCCTCCTCGCCCACCCGCGCGCAATGATGGTGGAGTCCGCGCACGGGGGGCAAGCCGACGTCCGCCGCCACCCGGGTGACGCTGTCACCGGTCGCGGCGCCCCGCTCCCCCGGCGCCGCACATCCGCGGTCCCGGCCCCTCCCGGCGCCCGCGCGCCGCGCCCCCGCGGCGGCGCGACACCCCGCCCACGGCCCCGGACCGCACCCCGGACCGGGCCCCGGCGGGAGGGGCCGGCTCACCGCAGCCGCTCCAGCTCCCGCGCGGTCTCCACCAGGGCGTCGGCCAACCGCCGCAGCTCCGCGCGGTCCGCCCCGTCGGCCGCCGCCGTGGCCACGTCCTCCGCCGCGCACCGCACCTGGAACAGCCGGTCCTGCAGGTCGCCCAGCTCCGCCGCCGACAGCACCACCGCGTCCTCCGGCAGCCCCCCGCGCTGCACCGCCGCCCGCCGCTCGTAGGCGCGCTGGCGGCACGGCTGGGCGCAGTAGCGGCGAGGCCGCCCGATCCGGCCGCTGTCGGGCAGCCGGCGGCCACACCAGGCGCAGTGCCTGGCCTCCTCCCGGCGGGCCGCCACGGCCCCGGTCACCGACTCCATGGCGCGCGACGGTATCCCGCTACCCACCGGTCACCGCCGCGCCACGCCGCCAGGGCAGACTCCACACCGTGACCGCGAAGCACCCCTACCTGTCCGGCCCGCACCCCAGGGCCTACGCCCACCGGGGCTGGCACCTCGACGACCTGGCGGGCATGGAGAACTCGCTGGCCGCGTTCCGCCGCGCCGCGCGGGAGGGCTTCCGGTACCTGGAGACCGACGTGCACGCCACCTCCGACGGCGTGGTGGTGGTCCACCACGACGACACCCTCGACCGCACCACCGACGGCGTCGGCCCCGTCGCCGCCCAGCCCTGGTCGGCGGTCCGCCGCGCCAAGGTCGGGGGCCGCGAACCCGTCGCCCGGCTGCAGGACCTGCTGGAGGAGCTGCCCGACGCGCTGGTCAACGTCGACGTCAAGGCCGACGGCGCGGTCGGGCCCGTCATCGAGCTGCTGCGCCGCGCCGACGCCCTGCACCGGGTGTGCCTGGCCTCGTTCTCCGACCGGCGCCTGGCCCGGCTGCGCGCGCTGGGCGGCCCGCGGCTGATCACCTCGATGGGACCCCGCTCCGCCGGCGCGCTGTGGGCGGCCGGCCGGGCGATGCTGCCGGGCCTGCCGGTCGCCGGCAGCATCGCCCAGGTGCCCGCCACCCGGGGCCGCCTGGTGGTGGTCGACCGGCGGTTCGTGCGCGCCGCCCACCGGCGCGGCCTGGAGGTGCACGTGTGGACCGTCGACGACCCGGCGCGGATGCGGGCCCTGCTGGACCTGGGCGTCGACGGACTGGTCACCGACCGACCCGACCTGCTGCGTGACGTCCTGCGGTCGCGCGGGTCATGGGCGGGTGGCTGAACGGCGACAGCTCGGCGGTGATCGCCACCGGCGCGCCGGCGGGAAGTACAGTCCGCCCCCATGAGCGTGGCCGACAGCCCAGCACCCGCGATCGACCGCAAGCGGGAACAACGCGGATGGACCTGGTACGACTGGGCGAACCAGGTGTTCCCCACCTCCGTGGTCACGGTGTTCCTCTCCGGCTACCTCACCGCGGTGGCCAAGGAAGCCGCCCGCGAGGACGTCGCCCGCAACGGACCCGACGCCTGCGCCACCGGCTCCCTGCAGCAGTGCGACATCTCCCTGCTGGGCGCCTACTTCCCCGCCGGGTCCCTGTGGGGCTACCTGCTGTCGATCGCCACCGTCGTGCAGGTCGTCGTGCTGCCGGTCATGGGCGCCATCGCCGACCGCACCCGCAACAAGCGGCGGATGCTCGGCGGCCTGGCCTTCACCGGCGCCGCCGCCACCGTCGCGCTGGCCTTCGTCGGCGGCTCGGACTGGCAGCTGGGCGTCGCGGTGTTCATCCTCGGCAACATCTGCTACGGCGCCTCGGTCGTGGTCTACTACGCGTTCCTGCCCGAGATCGCCACCCCCGACGAGCGCGACGCGGTGTCCTCCCGCGGCTGGGCCTTCGGCTACCTCGGCGGCGGCCTGGCCCTGGCCGTGCAGCTGGGCCTGTTCATCGGCCACGACGCCCTCGGCCTGAGCGAAGGCGCGGCCGTGCGGGTCGGGTTCGTCCTGTCCGGCCTGTGGTGGGCCGGGTTCACCCTCATCCCCCTGGCCCGCCTCAAGCGCGACCCGCAGCCCCGCGACGGCGAGTCCGGCGCCTCGGTCCTGTCCGCCGGGTTCCGCGAGCTGCGCCGGACCATGAGGCAGGCCCGCACCTTCCCGCTCACCCTGGCGTTCCTGGGCACCTACCTCATCTACACCGACGGCATCGCCACCGTCGCCAACGTCTCCGCCCAGTACGGCCGCGACGAGCTGGGCCTGGACGAGACCGTCCTGATCGCCACCATCCTCATCGTGCAGTTCGTCGCCTTCGCCGGCGCGGTGCTGCACGGGTGGCTGGCCCGGCACTGGGGCGCCAAGCGCACCATCATGGTCAGCCTGATCGTGTGGATCTTCGTCATCGGCGCGGCGTTCTTCGTCCAGGCCGGGCAGCAGCTGCAGTTCTACGGCCTCGCCGTGGGCATCGGCATCGTCCTGGGCGGCACCAACGCCCTGTCCCGCTCGCTGTTCTCCCAGATGATCCCGCCCGGCCGCGAAGCGCAGTACTTCTCCCTCTACGAGGTCGGCGAGCGCTCCACCTCGTGGCTGGGGCCGCTGGTGTTCGCCGGCGTCGGCCAGGCCACCGGCTCGTTCCGGCTGGCGATCATCTCGCTGGTGGTGTTCTTCGTCGTCGGGTTCGTGCTGATGATCTTCGTGCCGGTCCGCAAGGCCATCGCCGCGGCCGGCAACCCGCTGCCCGCCAAGGTCTGACCCCACCCGCGCCCGACGGGGGCCGCCCGACCGCGGCGGCCCCCCGACCCCTCACCGCAGCCGGGCACCGGCCCCCGCGCCACCCCCGACCCACGGCCGCGCCGCCACCACCACGACCGCGGTCACCACCCACGCCCCACCGAACGCCACCACCGACAACGGCGCCGACAACGCCCACACCGCGCCCACCGCGGCGCCCACCACCGCGGCCACCACCCACCGCACCCGCGGCGGCTGCGGAGCCTCCCGGTGGAACCCCGCCAACACCGCCACCGCCGTCACCCACAACGGCGCCTGCGCCGCCAGCACCCACCACCCCGGCCCCTGCGCCACCGCCGACACCACGGCCGCCACCCCCACCAGCGCCGCCACCCCCATCGCGGCCCGCGCCACCACCCGGCGCCCCGTCAGCAGCCCCGCGAACGCCGCCACCACCAACGCGTCGAACCACACCGCCCACGCGCCGCCGAACCGCACCGCCGCCGCGGCGCCCTGCGCGGCCAGCACCACGTGGCCCACCAACCCCGCCAGCGCCAGCACCCGCGTCACCTCGCCGGCCCGGCCACCGGCCCGCAGCCGCACCCGCACCGCCAACGCCGAGGTCGCCCACGCCTCGCCCCACCCCGGCCAGCCGTACTCGCCGTCCAACCCGCCCGACCGGCCCGCGAGGAAGATCCCCACCATCTCCTCCTCCCGCTCCGCCCGGTACCACGCCGGCAGCAGCCGCAGCAGCGCCCGGTACCGGCGCTCCAGGTTCGACCCCGACCCGGCCCCCTCGACCTCCGGCCCGGCGTCCCGCCCCGCCTCGTCCCGACCGGTCCCGTCCGCCCTCACCGCGCCTCCCTCGCCCGCAACACCGACGACGCCACCCGCACGTTCGCCGACAACCGCGCCACCTCCGCCGACAACGCCCGCACCCCGGCGTCGGTGAGCCGGTAGTACCGGCGCAACCGCCCCTGGTGCACCTCCTCGCGGTCCCGCCGCGCCAAGCCCTCGGCGACCAACCGGTCCAGCACCCCGTACAGCGTGCCCACCCGCAACACCACCCGCCCCTCCGACAGGGCCTGCACCGACCGCACGATGGCGTACCCGTGCAACGGCTCCTCCGCCAACGCCGTCAGCACCAGGAACGCCTGCTCCGACATACCCTTCACACCGCAGGTTATATCGCGAAGCGGTATATCTCGTCCACGAAGACACTGCTTCGTGATCCTGGCGTTCTTCCCGTGCTCGTCTCCCAGGTGGCGCTTCAGAGGGTGGAGCGCTTTTTGGTCTGCACTGAAATTACTGATCAAAGAAAGGAATATTCCTGCCGCGGACGGGACCGCCGCCACCCCGCCGACCACGCACTAAGGTGGCCCGCCGTGGAGCCGACGAACCCCAGCACCGACCCGACCGACGCCCTGTCCGCCGTGCCCGCCGCCGGCGCGCACCGGGGCGCCGCCCCCACCGGCCGGCTCCGGTTCTTCTTCGGCCCCATGGACTGCGGCAAGTCCACCCTCGCCCTCCAGATCGACCACAACCAGGCCCGCCAGGGCCGCGCCGGCCTGCTGCTGGTGCGCCACGACCGCTCCGGCGCCCCCGCCATCTCCAGCCGCATGGGCCTGGCCCGCGACGCCCTGGAGGTCCACGAGGACCTGGACGTGCGCGACCTGGTGCGCCACCGCTGGGCCGCCGGCGCCCGCGTCGACTACCTCGTCGTCGACGAGGCCCAGTTCCTCTCCCCCGCCCAGGTCGACCAGCTCGCCGAACTCGCCGACGACGCCCGGCTCGACGTCTACTGCTTCGGCCTGGCCACCGACTTCCGCAGCACCCTGTTCCCCGGCTCCCGGCGGCTGTTCGAACTGGCCGACGAGCTCAACGCCATCCAGGTCGAGGTCCTGTGCTGGTGCGGCCACCCCGGCCGGTTCAACGCCCGCGTCCACGACGGCGACGTCCTGCGCGCCGGCGACACCGTCCTGGTCGCCGACACCGCCCCGACCACCGACGAGGTCCGCTACCAGGTGCTGTGCCGGCAGCACTACCGCACCGGCGACCTCGGCCCCGCCGCCGCGCAGGGCCGCCAGCTCAGCCTCACCTGAGGCGCCGGCCCCCGCCCTCCCGTGCCGGCCCGAGCGCGCCGACGCCACGGCCGGAGCCGGCGCGGCGCCCCCTGCCCGAGCGCACGGCCCCCGGCCCTCCGGCCGACCGCGCGGCGGCCCGTGACGACGCGCCGCGCCCGCCCCGCCGGGTTCCACCCCACCGCCGCGCCCCGGGCCCCGCACCGCCACACTGTCCCCCGTGACGGGGAAGATCAGCGCGGGCATCCTGCTGCACCGCGACCGGGGCCACGGGCTCGAAGTGCTCATCGGGCACATGGGCGGCCCGTTCTGGGCGCGCAAGGACGCGGGGGCCTGGTCGATCCCCAAGGGCGAGCCCGACGGCGACGAACCCCTGCAGGACGCCGCGCGCCGGGAGTTCGCCGAGGAGCTGGGCCTGCCCGTGCCCGAGGGCGAGCTGGCGCCGCTGGGCGAGGTCCGCCAGTCCGGCGGCAAGACCGTCCACGCCTGGGCGCTGCGCGGCGACCTGGACCCCGAGCGCGTCGTGCCCGGCACCTTCGAGCTGGAGTGGCCCCGCGGCTCGGGCGTCCTGCGCCGCTTCCCCGAGGTCGACCGGGTCGCCTGGTTCCCCCTCGCCGAGGCCGCCGGGAAGCTCGTCACGGCCCAGCGGGTGCTCCTCGACCGCCTCGCCGCTCTTGATTTTTAAGTCCACACTGAAATCATTGCTGGAATAAATTCCGGCGGTCAACGTTTGGGTGTGGGCCGGACGGGTGACCCCTGGGGTTGGCCACCACGCAGCCGCGTCGGTGCGACACGCAGCGTGGCGACTCCCTCGAACCCGACCGAACTCACGTGGAGTAACCGCAAACATGACGGCCGTCACTACTGTTGCGTTAAGCCCGCTCTAACGTCGCCCTGCGTGTTCGGTCTAAGCTGTCGCAGCCGCACACCATCTGCCGGTGCTGCTCCATCCGTGTGATGAGCCGGCCCGACAGCTTGATAACGCGTCACGATCCCGCCGCGATTGCATCCCTTAGGAGGAAGCCTTCGTTGACGGGTGAACGACGTCACTGTGGGCGACCATGACCGCCATACCGGGAACGAACGGAGCAATCCGGTCGTTGCACTCGGTGAGCACCACGCCTGGGCCCCGGCCCTGAGCCGAGCGAAAGGACACCGCCATGGCCGACCGCGTTCTACGGGGTAGCCGGCTCGGAGCAGTCAGCTACGAGACCGACCGCAATCACGACCTCGCCCCGCGCCGGTCGGTGCGGTACGCCTGCCCCAAGGGCCACGACTTCGAGGTCCCCTTCTCCGACGACGCCGAGATCCCCCACACCTGGGAGTGCCGCCTCCACGGGCAGGAATCCAAGATCATCGACGGCGCCGAGCCGGAGGCGAAGAAGGTCAAGCCGCCGCGCACGCACTGGGACATGCTCCTGGAGCGGCGCACCATCCCGGAACTGGAAGAGCTGCTCGACGAGCGGCTCGAGGAGCTGAAGGGCCGGCGCACCCGCACCGCCTGACCTCCCCCCACGTGTGTGAAGGGGCCCGCCGGTCGACCGGCGGGCCCCTTCACACACGTGGCGCCCGCTGCCCTAGCGGCGCGCCCCGGCGCCCGCCTTGGGCGCGAACACCTCGCGCAGCTGCGTGTAGCGGCGGCGCAGGCCCCACTTGGTGACCCGCACCAGCGCCTCCCGCACCACGTCGCCGGTCATCTTCGACACGCCGATCTCGCGCTCGGTGAACGTGATCGGCACCTCCACCACCCGGTAGCCCAGCTCGATCGTCCGCCACGCCAGGTCGATCTGGAAGCAGTAGCCCGCCGAGGCCACGTTGTGCAGCTTCAGGTGGCGCAGCACGTCGGCCCGGTAGGCGCGGAAGCCCGCCGTGATGTCCTTGACCTTCGCGCCCAGCGCCAGCCGCGAGTACAGGTTCGCGCCGCGCGAGAAGAACTCCCGCTTCTTCGGCCAGTTCACCACGCTGCCGCCCGGCACGTACCGCGACCCGATCACCAGGTCCGCGGCGCGCAGCGCGTCGAGCATCCGCGGCAGGTCCTCCGGCGCGTGGGAGCCGTCCGCGTCCATCTCGACCAGCACCCCGTAGCCGCGCTCCAGGCCCCAGCCGAAACCCGCGATGTACGCCGCGCCCAACCCGGCCTTCTCGGTGCGGTGCAGCACGTGCACCCGCTCGTCCGCGGCGGCCATCTCGTCGGCCAGCTGTCCCGTCCCGTCCGGGCTGCCGTCGTCGACCACGAGCGCGTGCACCTTCGGCAGGGCCGCGTGCAGCCGCTTCACGATCTTCCCGATGTTGTCCCGCTCGTTGTAGGTCGGGATCACCACCAGCACCGGCCCGAGCTCGCGGTCAGGCTTCGCCTGCTGGTCCGCCATCCGTTTCCTCCTCGCCGAACCCCGCAGCGGGGATCGGACGCGATCATCGTCGTGTCAGTGTCCAGCCGACCGCCGCGGCCACCAGGCCCAACGCGGTCATCACCCACTCGGGCCAAGCGCCGAGCCGGGTGGCCAGCGTAGCCTCCCCCCGCAGCGGCAGCTCCGCGACCAGCGCGTCGGGGGTGAACAGGCCGCTGCGCCGGGTGACCGAGCCGTCGGGCTGCACGATCGCGCTGACCCCGCTGGTGGCCGCGACCACCACGGCCTTGCCGTGCTCCACCGCCCGCACCCGCGACATCGCCAGCTGCTGGTAGGTCATCTCGGTGTAGCCGAACGTGGCGTTGTTGGTGGGCACGGCGATGAGGTCGGCCCCGGCCGTGACCGAGTCGCGCACCACGCCGTCGAACGCCACCTCGTAGCAGGTGTCCAGGGCGACCTTCGCCGCGCCCATCGCGAACCCCTCCGGGTCCGAGCCCGGCTGGAACTGCCCGGCCCGGTCCACGGCCTTGCTGAAGACCCGGAAGAACGACCGGTAGGGCATCGTCTCGCCGAAGGGCTGCAGCTGCCGCTTGGTGTAGGTGTCGGTGGCGCCCCGGCCCGGCTCCCACAGCACCACCGTGTTGCGCGGCAGCCCGTCGGCCCGGTCCACCACCACCGCGCCGACCGCGATGGGCGCGCGGATCGCCGCGGCGGCCCGGTCCAGCAGCGCGGCGGCGTCGGCGTTGCGGAACGGGTCGATGTCGGAGGAGTTCTCCGGCCAGATCACCAGGTCGGGCTGCCGCTCCCGGCCCGCGGCCACGTCCTCGGCCAGCTGCAGGGTCCGCTGCACGTGGTTGTCCAGCACGGCGCGGCGCTGGGCGTTGAAGTCCAACCCGGCGCGCGGCACGTTGCCCTGGATCGCGGCCACCACCACCGTGCCGCGGTCGGGCGCCACGCCCACCAGCGGCGCCACCGCCAGGCCCGCCACCAGCGGCGCCAGCGCCAGCGGCAGGGCCACCCGCCACCGGCGGCCCAGCCGCGCCAGGGCGAAACCGGTCAGCGCCACGGCGAAGCCCACCAGCGGCGCGCCGCCGACCGAGGCCAGCGGCAGGTACCAGCCCTCGGGCTGGCCGAAGGCGATGCGGCCCCACGGGAACCCGCCGAAGGGGAACAGCCCGCGCAGCCACTCGTCGGCCACCCACAGCGCGGCCATCCACAGCGGCGCGCCCGGCAGCGTCGACACCCGCGCCATCAGCGCCGTGCCCAGCCCGATCAGCACCGCGCACAGCAGCGCCAGCGGCAGCCAGGCGATCAGCCCGACGAACTCGCCGGTCCAGCGCAGCAGCGGCGCCATGAACCCCAGGCCCCACGCCACGCCCAGCCCGAAGCCCGCCCGCGCCCGCCGCCCGTGCAGCAGCACGCCGAGCACGGCGAAGCCCAGGGGCGCGAGCCACCACGCCGAGCGCGGCGGGAAGCTGAGGTAGACCAGCGCGCCCCCGGCCCCGGCCAGCGCGACCCGCGCCAGGGCGCCGCGCACGTCACGACGGCGGCGGGCAGGGGGGTGCTCGGCTCCGGACCGGTCCGGAACCACGGGGGGTGCGACCACCCGATCAGCCTACGAGGACCGCGTGAAGCGCCCGACAAGGACCGCCGACTCGCGGCGCGTGATCCCGCCGCGAGTCGGCGCCGCCGCGGTGCACCCGAGCGCGCCGGTGTGAGGCGGGGCGGGCACGGCGTCCCCTGTCCGTCACGGGTTCCCCCTGGATGACCAGGGGGTCGTGGCCTCGTCGCGGTTGTTCAGCTTCGTTGTCCATTGCCCAGCGCCCGACCGTGAACAACCCGCCTCTGCTAATCAGGGTGGCGCGGGGCCGGATCCCGGTCCGGCGCCACCCACGAGAAGCAGACAGGGGGAACGGGATGGGAGCTTCGTCCGTGCGCGCGATCAGAACGGCACTGGTCGCCCTTTTCATCGTCGCTGCGTCGATGTGCTCGGCCACTGCGGCGAACGCCCGGGAGGGTGACTACTGCTCGCCCGACCAGGCGCGGATCTGCACGTGGACCGACGTGAACTACCAGGGTTCGCAGTGGGACCACGATTACGCCATGCCGTCGGGCGAGTGCATCGGCCTGGTCGTCGGCGTGCTCTCGGTCAAGAACCGGGTGTACATCGCCCAGCGCTTCTGGGAGAACCTCAACTGCACCGGGAGGAACGTCCTCGTGTTCCACAACCAGGACGTTCCCGCGTTCGAGTTCGTGGTGCACGGGTGGGGCGGCATCTGACGGGCGGGCCCTGGACCCGGAATTCGGCAGCGATCACGAATGCCTGGAAGGGAACACCATGCGAACGAGAATCCGAATGGCGATCGGCGTGTCCGCCATCGTCACCGCCATCGCGCTGGGCGGAACGGGGGCGGTCGCCGGTGCCACGCCCGGTGCGGGTGCCGGTCCGCAGGATCGGCCGCGCCCGCCGGCGGCAGCGGCGGCACGCACCGGTGACGCCACGGCGCTCGCCACGTGGCAGTACCACGGCACCTGGCCCAACCTCGACGAGTGCAACGACAAGGGCGAACTCGCGAACGACCTGTTCGGCTGGCCCTACGACTGCCGTGCCGTCGCCGGTGGCTGGGAACTGTGGTTGTGGCACTGACCGGCTCCGGTCGTGCCTCCGAGCACGACGACGTCGACGTGCCGGCCACGCCTTTCGCGCATCTCCGGCACTCGGCGGCACGCGCGGCGTCACCGCTGCCGTTCCGGGGTGCCCCGCGTCGGTGGATCCGGCGCGGGGCACCCCGGGCAAGGCGGGCCCGCGGTGACGGCGGCCACGTCGCGGACCCGGATCAGGGCTGGTCAGGGCACATCTCAGGGTTCCCACCGATGCGAGGTGCGCCCGGGGCGGGGACAGTGGAGTCATGACCACGATGACCAGGCCCCGGGACCAGAGGATGATCGCCGGCGTGTGCGCGGGACTGGCCGCGCGGTTCGGTTGGAAGCCGAACGCGGTGCGGCTGGTGTTCGTGCTGTCGTGCCTGCTGCCCGGCCCGCAGTTCCTCGTCTACCTCGTGCTGTGGGTGATGATGCCCAAGCGGCCCTACTGACCGCCCCGCCGGGCGGCGACGAGCGCCTCCACGCCGTCGAGCACGCGTTCCAGGCCGAACGCGAACGCGTGCTCGCCGGAGTAGGCCGACCCGTGCGCCTCCCCCGCCGCCGCGCCCACCCGCGCCGCGGTCGGGAACTTCGCCGGGTCGAACACCTTGGCCAGGAACGGCGCCGCGGCCTGCCACCACTGCTCGTCGGTCAGGCCCGTGCGCTGCTCGATCCGCGCCGCCTCCACCGCCAGCCGCGCCGCGGCCTGCACGTGGCCGAGCACCAGGCTGAGCACGGAGTCCATCTCCAGGTCGGTCAGCCCGATGCCGTCGACCGCCGACAGCTCGTAGTCGTACTTGGCGGCCACGTTCGGGCCCAGCACCGCGCGGTTGGTGGCCACCTGCAGCAGCCACGGGTGGCGCAGGTGCAGCGACCAGTTCTCCCGCGCGACCTGCGTCAGCCGCCCGCGCCACCCGCCGGGCACCCGCGCCGGGCGCGCCGTCTCGCCCTGCACGGTGTCCACCATGACGTCGACCAGCTCGGCCTTGCCCGGCACGTAGGTGTAGAGCGACATCGTGCCCACGCCGAGCCGGTCGGCCACCCGGCGCATGGACAGCGCGTCCAGCCCCTCGGCGTCGGCCAGCTCCACCGCCGCGGCCACGATGCGGTCCACCCCGAGGTCCTTGCGCGCGCTGGGCGTCGCCGTGCGCCACAGCACCGCGAGGGTGCGTGCCGGGTCGCCGCCGCCGCTGTGTCCGGTCGCCACCCGACCACACTACTGATCAATCCGCCAGCGCCGCCCGGACGATCTCCAGCGCCTCCTCGGCGGTCAGCCCCTGCTCGCGGGTCGTGGCCGCGTAGGCGCGCGCCGCGCGCAGCACCCGCTCCCGGCTGCGCTCCCCCGCCGCGCTGACCACGGTCCCGGCTCTGCCGCGGGTCTCGATGAGACCCGCCTCCTCCAGCTCGCGGTAGGCGCGGGCCACGGTGTTGACCGCGATGCCCAGCTCGGCGGCCAGCGCGCGGACGGTGGGCAGCCGGGTGCCCACGGCCAGCTCCCGGTCGGTGATCTTGCGGGCGAACTGGGACCGCACCTGCTCGTAGGGCGGCACCGGGGAAACCGGATCGAGGCTGATCACGCCCTCGATAGTGGCAGAGACACCGGGCCGGCAGGGCGGCAACCGCGCGGCCGGTGTCGCGCGGCCGGTGTCACCGAACCGGCGCGTCACCGGACCAGCGCGTCACCGGACCAGCGCGTCACCGGACCAGCGCGTCACCGGGCGGGCGCGACGACGGTGCCCCGGGCGCGGGTGACCACCAGCGGCGGGTCCAGCACGTCCGCCGCCGAGGGGCCGCGGTGCGGGGCCGCCCGGCACACGACCCGGGCCTCGAAGTCGATCTCGCGGGAGCGGTTGCCCACGCGGACCAGGGTCGCGGTGGCCTCGATGACGTCGCCGGCCTGGACCGGCGCGACGAACTCGACGCTGGAGTAGCCCGCGAACAGGCCCTCGTCGGCGTCGGTGCGGATGAGCAGTTCGGTGGCCACGTCGCCGAACAGGCCCAGCCCGTAGGCGCCGTCGACCAGGTCGCCGCCGTAGTGGGCGTGGGAGTGCGGCACGTAGCGCCGGTGCGTGACGGTCAACCCCTCGGTCGGACTCACGCTGCCCCTTCCTTCCCGGTCCGCGTGGTGGCGGCCCGCGTGGTGGCGCCGTCGGCGCCCCTGTCGGCTCGGTCGCCGCCGCCGGTGTCCTCGGCCCGCGCGGTGCTCGTGCGCGGGGTGGCTGCCCGCGCGGTGCTCGTGCGCGCGGTCTTGGAGCGGGTCGGTGCGGCGCGGGTGGCGCGCGGCTCGGGGGTGTCGGTGCGCGACCGCACGGCGTGCACGAGGTAGCTGGCGACCTCGCCGGGCGTGGTGCCCCGGCCGAACACCCGGTCCACCCCCAGCTCCCCGGCCATCAGCGGGTCGAAGCGGGGGCCGCCGGCGATGAGCAGCGGGCGGCGGCGCCCCATCGCCTCCCGGAACGCCGCCGACATCTCCTGCGTGTTGAGCAGGTGCGCGTCGCGCTGGGTGACGACCTGCGAGACCAGCACCGCGTCGGCCTTCTCCGCCCGCGCCCGCCGCACCAGTTCGGGCACCGACACCTGCGCGCCCAGGTTCACCACCTTCAGCTCCCGGTAGTACTCCAGGCCCTTCTCCCCCGCGAAGCCCTTGACGTTGAGGATCGCGTCGATGCCCACGGTGTGCGCGTCGGTGCCGATGCACCCGCCGACCACGACCAGCTTGCGGCGCAGCAGCTTCCTGACCGCCGCGTTGACCTCCGGGGGCGACAGCAGCGGGTACTCCCGCTCCACCACGCGCACCTCGGCCAGGTCCACGACGTGCCGGACCGACCCGTAGACCACGAAGAAGGTGAAATCCGCCCCGATCGGGTGGGAGTGCACGACCATCGCCGGGTCGATGCCCATCTTGTTGGCCAGCTGCTGCGCGGCGCCGTCGGCCTGCGGGCCGAAGGGCACCGGCAGCGTGAACGAGGTCTGCACCATCCCGTCGCCGGTGGTGTCGCCGTAGGGGCGCACGTGCCGCTTCACCGTGCCTCCAGCAGTTCCGAGGCCGGGTTGCAGTAGCCGTCGGCCTTCTCCACCACGCCGTCCGCGCCCTTGCCGCCGTGCGCGGGGCGCTTCATCAGCCCGAAGGTGCCCTCGGCGATGGCCTCCAGCAGCCCGTCGGCCACGATCCGCTCCAGCAGGGCGACCGCCTCCCCCAGCACCCGGTGGGCGCGCCGGACGATCAGGCCGTCGGGCGCGGGCCGGAAGTCCTCGCGCAGGCCGCCCGCCGCGGCGAGCACGTAGCGGACGTTGGCCAGCGCCAGGTCCCGGTCGGACAGGAACGGCGTGACCACCGCCTCGGTCATCATCCCCACCAGCAGGATGCTCTGCCCGGTCAGCACGCCCGCCAGGTTGAAGAACCCGTCGAGCAGGTAGCCGTTGAACACGTCGCCGGTCATGTGCTTGGTCGGCGGCATCCACTTCAGCGGCGCGTCGGGGAACAGCTCGCGCGCCAGCAGGGCGTGCGCCAGCTCCAGCCGGAACGACTCGGGCACCTTCGGGTCGATCTCGAAGGCGTGCCCCAGCCCGAGCAGGTGGTCGGGCAGCCCCGCCTCGTGCGCGAAGTGCTCGTTGAGCAGCTGGGAGACGGTGACGGTGTGCGCGGCGTCCACGGCGTCGGCGGTGGTGAGGTAGTTGTCCTCGCCGGTGTTGATGACGATCCCGGCGCGGGCGTGCACCTGGCGGGAGAAGCGCTGGTCGACGAACGTGCGGACGGGGTTGATGTCGCGGAACAGGATGCCGTACATCGAGTCGTTGAGCATCATGTCCAGCCGCTGCAGCCCGGCCAGCACCGCGATCTCGGGCATGCACAGCCCGGAGGCGTAGTTGGTCAGCCGCACGTACCGGCCGACCTCCGCGGACACCTCGTCCAGCGCGGCGCGCATGATCCGGAAGTTCTCCTGGGTGGCGTAGGTGCCGGCGAACCCGTGGTGCGTGGCGCCCTCGGGCACGTAGTCCAGCAGCGACTGCCCGGTGGAGCGGATCACCGCGATGACGTCCGCGCCGGCGCGGGCGGCGTTGCACGCCTGCACCACGTCCTCGTCGATGTCGCCGGTGGCCACGATCAGGTAGATCCAGGGCCGCTGCGGCGGGTCGCCCAGCCGGGCCACCAGCCGGTCGCGCCGCGCCCGGTTGCGGTCGACGGTGCGCAGGCCCCGGGCGACGGCGGTCCGGGCGGCCTTCTCCGCGCGCGCCCGGTCCCGCCCCCGCGGCAGGGTGAACCGCACCTGCCCGGCGGCGGTGGCCTCGGCCAGTTCGGTCAGCGTGGCGAGGCCGTGCTCGCGCAGGGCGTGGAAGGCGGGCAGCGCCACGCCGTGCTCCAGCCCGCAGTGCTCGCGCACGGTGTCGACCACCCGGTTGACCCACGGCACGTCGCCGGCGCGGTGGGTGGAGTCCGCGCCGGTGATCCCGGCCAGCCGCAGCGCGGCGCGCTCGACCGCCACCGTGGTGTGCGCCCTGGCCAGGGCCACCACCGGCTCGGCGGCCTTCGCGGCCAGCTCGCGCGCCCTGGCGACCACCGCCGGGTCGAGGTCGAGCAACGCCATCGTCACCCCTTGTCGTAGATCGTCCGCCCGCGCAGGACCGTCCGCAGGCACGTCGGCGCGGTGTCCAGCGACGGCAGGCCCGGCACCCCGGAGCGCGGGTCGGTGGACCACCGCTGCACGCGCGAGTCGGGGGCGGTGACCTCCAGCTCGCCCGCGTCCCACACCGCGTAGGTGGCGGGCGCGCCCGGCTGCAGCGTGCCGGTGAGGCCGTCGTCCACGCCCGCCGCCCGCCAGCCGCCGCGCGTGTGGGCGGTGAACGCCGCGCGCGGCGAGAGGCCGGACCCGTCGGTGCGGTGGCGCACGGCCGCGCGGACCGCCGCCCACGGGTCGACCGGCGTCACCGGGGCGTCCGAGCCCAGGGCCAGCACGACGCCGGCGGCGGCGAGCCGGGCGAACGGGTTGAGCGCGGCGGCGCGCTCGACGCCCAGGCGCTGCGCGTACATGCCCGACGGGCCGCCCCACTCGCGGTCGAACAGCGGCTGCACCGAGGCCACCGCGCCCCACGAGCCCAGCAGCGCCGCCTGCTCGGCGGTGATCATCTCCACGTGCTCCAGGCGGTGCCTGCGCGCGGCCAGGGCGGGCACGCCGACGACCTCGGCCGCCCGCCGGAAGCCTTCCACGACCTCGGCCACCGCGGCGTCGCCGATGACGTGGAACCCGCCTTGCAGCCCGGCCCGCGTGCAGGCCACCAGGTGCTCGGCGATCCGCTCGGCGTCCAGGTACAGCGCGCCGGTGGTCGCGGCGTCGGCGTAGGGCGAGCACAGCGCGGCCGTGCGCGAGCCCAGCGCGCCGTCGACGAACAGGTCGCCGGCCAGGCCGCGCACCGGCAGGTCGATCGGCTCCAGGCCGCCCCAGTAGCCCACGACCTGCGGCCCGTCGGCGCCGGCGAGCAGGTCGGCCAGGTCGTCGCGGCCGGAGATGTCGGGGCCGGCGCACTCGTGCACCGAGGCGACGCCCCGCGAGGCGGCGTGCGCCAGGAACGCCCGCTGCGCGGCGCGGCGGGCGGGTGCCGGGATGGCGTCCTTGGCCGCGCCCCGCACGTGGTGGTGGGCGGCGCGGGTGAGCGGGCCGTCCGGGGACCAGCCGTCGGCGCCGCGCGCGGCCGGCGCCAGGTCGAGCAGCGCCGAGGACGCCAGCGCCGAGTGCACGTCGATCCGCGACAGGTAGACGGCCTTGCCGCGCGCCGCCTCGTCCAGCTCCGCGCGCGTGGGCGGCCGGTCGCCCGGCCACCGCGTCTCGTCCCAGCCGTGGCCCCACACCAGGGGGCCCTCGGCCGACCGCACCGCCTCCAGCAGCGCGCCCGGGGACGCGCAGCCGGTCAGGTCCAGGCCGGTGAGCAGCAGGCCGGCGGAGGTGGCGTGCACGTGGGCGTCGACGAACGCGGGCGCGACCCACGCGCCGCCCAGGTCCACGACCTCGGCGCCGGGGTGCAGCGCGCGGCCGACCCGGTCGCCGCCCAGCCACACCACGGTGCCGTCGGTGATCGCCATCGCCGTGGCGTCGGGCGCGGTCGGGGAGTGGATGCGGCCGCCGACGAGCAGTTGCGTGCCCGTCGCCGCCGGGGCGCCATTCACAGTAGTCACGCCTGTGCAGTCTGCCGGTGGTCGAACAGCGCGCGCACGGCAGGCTCGGAGCGCACCAGCTCCAGCGCGAACGCCGCGTGACCGGGCACGTAGCCGTTGCCCACGAGCAGCTCCACGTCCGCCGCCAGGCCCTCGGCGCCCAGCGCGGCGGCGGGGAACGACGTGGCCATGGAGAAGAACACCACCGTGCCGCCCTCGGCGGTCGCCAGGATCGCGCCGTGCTCGCAGCCCGGCACGTCCACGCACACCACGGTGAGGTCGACCGGCCTGCCCACCGCCGCCAGCACCGCCACCGGGTCGCGGGCGTCGGCGAGGACCACCTCGTCGGCCAGCCCGGAGGTCTGCACCCGGGCCGCCTCGCCGGGGGTGGGCACCAGCGCCACCACCCGGCTCGCGCCGGCGCGGCGCGCGGCGGCCAGCGACAGCGAACCGGACTTGCCGCCGCCGCCGAGCACCAGCACCGACCCGACCGGCCGGCCCTCGGCGGCGCGGCGGCGCACCAGCCGGTCGGTCAGGGCGGGCGCGCCGCACACGTCCAGCACCGACAGCGCCAGCTCGTCGGGCAGGTCGGCGGGCAGCACGGCCGCGACGGAGCGGCCGAACAGCACCGCGGTGCCGGCGCAGGGCGCCTGCTCGGTCGTGCCGTCCCACGCCGCCAGCCCGTCGGTGATCCGCAGCGGCGTGAGGGTCAGCGACACCAGCGTGGCGATCCGCTGGCCCACCCGCAGGCCCAGCGGGGAGGCCGGGCCCACCGCCCGCACGACGCCCAGCAGCATCCCGCCCGAGCCGGTCACCGGGTTCTGCAGCTTGCCGCGCTCGGCCACGATGTCGAGCACCGCCCGCCGCAGGGCCGCGCCGGTCCCGTGCCGCTCGCGCAGCTGGCGGAACGACGCGGCGTCGAGGTTGAGCCGCTCGACGTCGACCACGACCTCGTCCGCGCCGCACCCCGGCGACGCGTCCAGCCGCCACGCCTGCTGCGGCAGCACACCGGCCGGTTCGAGGACCCGGTGCAGACCGTACGGCGACGTCATGGAAATCCTCCGGTCGGCAGCGACTGGACGCGGATATCTTCACGTGAGTGGTGAAGATTGCGCAAGTATCAGCGCGCAGTCGCCTGCCGACCCGGCGGTCACGGGGCCGGGTGGGCGCGCAGCCAACGGCAGCCGTAGGGCTCCAGCTTCAGGTCCGCCCCGGCGGGCTGCCCGGTGAACACGTCGACCAGCTCGCCGCCCACGCCCGACAGGTCGACCCGCGCCTTGGCCTCACCCAGGTTGTGCACGGCCACGACCGTCCCGCCGTCGATGTCGCAGCGGTGGGCCAGCACGGCCGGTTCGGGGGTGTCGATCACCTGGAACTCGCCCCACGCCAGCTCCGGGCACTCCCGGTAGCGCTCCACGAGCGCGCGCACCCACGTCAGCAGCGAATCCCCGTCGTGGCGCTGCTCGTCCACCGCGTCCCACCACATCGGGGTGCGCACCGCCAGCCGGTCGGGCTGCGACAGGTCCTCGGTCATGCCGACCTCCTCGCCGTAGAACAGCACCGGGGTGCCGGGCAGCGAGAACAGCAGGCTGTAGACCATCCTGGTGCGCCGGGGGTCGCCCATCATCGACGGCAGGCGGCGGCGCAGGCCCCGGCCGTAGAGCTGCATGTCCTCGTCGGGGCCGAAGGCGGCGAACACCTCCTGCCGCTCGGGCTCGGTCAGCTTGTCCAGGATCAGCTCGTCGTGGTTGCGCACGAACGTCGCCCAGTGGCAGTCGCGCGGCGGCAGCGGGCGCTCCTTGAGCGCGTGGGCCAGCGGGCTGGCCTGCCCGCGCGCCAGCGACAGGTACATCTGCTGCATCCCGATGAAGTCGAAGCACATGTGCAGCTCGTCGCCCACCCCGCCGGCGTCGCCGAAGAACGCCATCGTGTCGGTGTAGGGCAGGTTGACCTCGCCCAGCAGCACGGCCTCGCCGTTGCGGCGCGACAGGAACGCGCGCAGGTCGCACAGGTAGTCGTGCGGGTCGGGCAGGTCCTGCACGGGCGCCTCCAGCAGGAACGGCACCGCGTCCACCCGGAACCCCGACAGGCCCAGCTCCATCCAGAAGCCCATCACCCGGGCGATCTCGTCGCGGACCGCCGGGTTGGCCACGTTCAGGTCCGGCTGGTGCTTGTAGAAGCGGTGCAGGAAGTACTGGCCGGTGTTCTCGTCCAGCTCCCACAGGGACTTCTCCTGGTCGGGGAACACCACGCCCTGCTCGGCGTCCGGCGGCGGCTGGTCGCGCCACACGTACCAGTCGCGGCGCGGGTCCTCGCGCGAGGAGCGGGCCTGCCGGAACCACGGGTGCTGGTCGGAGGTGTGGTTGACCACCAGGTCGGCGATCACCCGCATCCCCCGGTCGCGGGCGGTGCGGACGAACTCCACGAAGTCGCCCAGGGTGCCCAGGCGCGGGTCCACGTTGTAGAAGTCGGTGATGTCGTAGCCGTCGTCGCGGTCGGGCGTGGGGAAGAACGGCATCAGCCACAGGCACGTCACGCCCAGGCGGTGCAGGTGGTCGATCCTGTCGATCAGGCCGCGGAAGTCGCCGTGGCCGTCGCCGTCGGAGTCGTGGAAGGTCTCCACGTCCAGGCAGTACACCACGGCGTTCTTCCACCACAGGTCGGCGGTGCGGGTGAGCTTCACCGGCGCACCCCCGGCAGGACGTGCTCGCCGAACGCGTCGAGGAACGCGTCCTGCTCCTGGCCCACGTGGTGCAGGTACAGCTCGTCGAAGCCCAGCTCGGCGTAGCCGCGCAGCAGCTCGGCGTGCCGACCGAGGTCGGCGGAGACGTTCACCGTCGCGCCCACCCGCTCGGGCGTGACGTGCTCGGAGAGCACGTCGAAGTGCTCGGGCGTCTCCAGGTCCCAGCACACCGGCGGGCCGAACACGTTGCTGCGCCACTGGTCGTGGGCCAGCGCCGCGGCCCGCCCGGGATCGGGGTCCCAGCTCAGGTGCACCTGCAGCGCCAGCGCCCCGGCGCCGCCCGCGTCCCGGTAGGCGCCCACCACGCGCCGCAGGTGCTCGGCCGGCGCGTTGACCGTGATCAGCCCGTCGGCCCACCGCGCGCACCAGCGGGCGGTCTCGGCGCTCACGGCCGCGCCGACCAGCTTCGGCGGCCGGTCGGGCCTGGTCCACAGCCGGGCGCGGTCCACCGTGACCAGGCCGTCGTGGCTGACCTCCTCACCGGCCAGCAGGGCGCGGATGACCTCCACGCACTCCAGCAGCCGGCGCGACCGGACGTCCTTGCGGGGCCACCCCCCGCCGGTGATGTGCTCGTTGCTCGCCTCGCCGGTGCCCAGCGCGGCCCAGAACCGGCCGGGGAACATCGCGCCCAGCGTGCCGATCGCCTGCGCGACGATCGCCGGGTGGTAGCGCTGGCCGGGGGCGTTGACCACGCCGAAGGGCACCCCGGTCGCCTGCATGGCCGCGCCCAGCCACGACCAGGCGAACCCCGACTGCCCCTGCCGCTCGCTCCACGGCGAGAAGTGGTCGGAGCACATCGCCGCGTCGAAGCCGACCTCTTCGGCCCGACGGACGGCGTCCAGCAGCCGGGAAGGGTGTACCTGCTCGTGGGAGGCGTGCACGCCGATGACGGTCATGCCGTCCCACTTACCCGCCTGCCGCCCCGGTGACACCGGGAACGCCGGGCGGAACGGTCCGCCCGGCCGGACCGGTCAGGTCAGCTCGGGCCGCCGCGCGGGCCGCGGACCGTCGGGGTGGACCTCCACCACGTCGCCGTCGACCACCACGCCGCCGGCGGCCGGCGGGCGGCCGTGGCGCAGGTTGAGCACCACCTCCCGCTCGCGCTGCCGCGACCGCTCCGCCAGGCGCCTGCTGATCAGCCGCCGGGTCGGCGGGAGCAGCAGGAACAGCCCCACCACGTCGCTGAGGAACCCCGGCACGACGATCAGGAACCCGGCCACCGCGATGAGCGCGCCGTCGGCGACCTCCTGGTGCGGGGCGCGGCGGGTGCGCAGGGCCTCGGAGAACGCCGCCATCGTGCGCGCGCCTTCCCGCCTCATCAGCGCCGAGCCGACCACCCCGCCCAGGATCAGCAACCCCAGGGTGGGCAGCAGGCCCCACGCCCCGAAGGCCGCCACCAGGGCGGTGATCTCGACGGCCAGCCCGACCAGCACTACGGCGAACACGCGCATACCCGCTCAACGAACGAACCGACCAAAACACTCCCTGCCGAAATATTTACGCCCAACCGCCCTTCTGGCAGCATATCTTCATGCCACTCAACGGGTAGGGAGCACAGATGACTGCGCTGCACGATGTCGCACCCGCGCTGGAGCGGCCGGGCCTCCAGCCCTACACCTACGCCCGGCGGGAACTCGTCGAACCCGACTGGCGCCGGTTCCCCGGCTGGCGGGAGGTCACCGCGCGGCAGTGGCGCGACGCGCAGTGGCAGCGGGCGAACTGCGTGAAGAACCCCCGCCAGCTGCGCGCCCTGCTGGGCGGGCTGCTCGACGAGCGCTTCTACGACGAGCTGGCCGCCGACCAGGCCGAGCTGGCCACCATGTCCATGCTGGTGCCGCCGCAGATGCTCAACACGATGGCCCCCGACGCCGGGCCCGCCGACTTCACCGAGGCGTTCTTCGCCGACCCCGTCCGCCGCTACCTCGTCCCGGTCCGCTCCGACCGCGACCCCGAGTGGCCCAGCCACCCGCACTCGACCCGCGACTCCCTGCACGAGGCGGAGATGTGGGTCGAGGAGGGCCTGACCCACCGCTACCCCACCAAGGTCCTGGCCGAGCTGGTCTCCACCTGCCCCCAGTACTGCGGGCACTGCACCCGCATGGACCTGGTCGGCAACTCCACCCCGCAGGTCCGCAAGCACAAGCTGCTGCTCAAACCGGTCGACCGGCAGGACCGCATGATCGACTACCTCAAGCGCACGCCCGGCGTGCGGGACGTGGTGGTCTCCGGCGGCGACGTGGCCAACGTGCCCTGGCCGCAGCTGGAGTCGTTCCTCATGCGCGTGCTGGACATCGACACCGTCCGCGACGTGCGGCTGGCGACCAAGGCGCTGGCCGGGCTGCCGCAGCACTGGCTCCAGCCCCGGGTCGTGGAGGGCCTGGAGCGGGTGGCGCGCACCGCCGCGCGGCGCGGCGTCAACCTCGCCATCCACACCCACGTCAACCACGTGCAGTCGGTGACGCCGCTGGTCGCCGAGGCCGCCCGCACCGCCCTGGAGGTCGGGGTGCGCGACGTGCGCAACCAGGGCGTGCTGATGAAGGGCGTCAACGCCACCCCCGACGACCTGCTCGACCTGTGCTTCGCCCTGCAGGGCGAGGCGAGCATCCTGCCCTACTACTTCTACATGTGCGACATGATCCCCAACGCCGAGCACTGGCGGGTCGCGGTGTGGGAGGCGCAGGAGCTGCAGCACGCCATCATGGGCTACCTGCCGGGCTACGCGACGCCGCGCATCGTGTGCGACGTGCCCTACGTCGGCAAGCGGTGGGTGCACCAACTCGCCGAGTACGACCGCGAGCTGGGCATCTCCTACTGGACGAAGAACTACCGGACCGGGATCGAGCTGGAGGACCCGGCCGCGCTGGACCGGCGCTACCCGTACTACGACCCGATCTCCACCCTCGGCGAGACCGGCCGCCGCTGGTGGGCCGACCAGCCCTGAGCCCCCTGCCCCCGCGAGGCCGGTCCCGGAGAAGCCGGTTCTCCGGGACCGGCCTTCCGCGGGGTGGTCCTTCCCGGTCGGGCCAGCGCAGACGGTTCAGTTGATCTTTAAGTCGACACTGAAATCATTAAGTGGAATAAATGATCAGTCGGACTTCTTCCCGGTTCTCGGGACAACATGACGAACCCCTTTCCCGGGAAGACTAGGAAATGGGTGGAGCGGCGGCGGCCGGTGGCCGCCGCCGCAGTGCCGGAAGCCCTTGTCAGGAAGTGAGCAGACGAACGCCGTAGTAGTTCGCGGCGTCCACCACCGGCTGGTAGTAGGAATAGGAACCGGTCGCGTTGGAACCCTGGTTGTAACCGCAGTCGTGACCGTCGGACGGGCCACCGGAGGTCATGCCCTGGGCGCTGTTGCCGGAGATGTAGGCGCCACCGCTGTCACCGCCCTCGGTGCACACCGTGGACCGCGCCAGGCCCCTGGTCGAGGTCGACTCGCCCGAGTAGCGGACGGTCTGGTTGTAGGCCGAGACCCGGCCGCACGTCCAGCCCGTGGTGTTGCCCGCCTTGCAGATGCTCGCGCCCACCGCCGCCTTGGACATGCCGCGCACGGCGACCGCCGTGCCCATCCGGGTGTCGACGTAGGGGCGGCCGGTGTCCTCCGCGTCGATCGCCATCAGGCCCATGTCGTAGGACGGGAAGCGGCTGGCGACGCCCTTGCCGATGTGCGTGCCGTTGACGTCCAGGACGTCCGGGTTGCCCTCGACGCAGTGACCGGCCGTGAGCAGCACCTTCGCGCCGTTGCGGGTGCCGGGGAAGCCCAGCGAGCAGTTCGTGCCGGGCACCAGGTCCATGATCCGGCCGGGCACGACGTCGGCCTGCGGCACGGGTCGCGCCGCGCCGCGCTCGACGGCCACGCCGGGGACCGCGGACAGCTTCGCGACCAGCGCGGAGGTGGCGGTCGGCTCGACGGTGACCACCACGCGGTCGCCCACGACGTCCGGCCCCCACGCCTGGACCTGCGCCAGGTCGGCGCCGATCACCCGCTCGACCCGCGCGGCGAGGGCGTCCAGCGCCCGCTCGCCGCGCACGGCCGCCCGCGGGGTCAGGCCCGCCGAGGACGCGGCGGCGGCGTCGGGGGTGTTGACGACCAGTCGGCCGTCCCGGTCGAAGAACGCGCCGTCGGTCTGCACGCCGCGGGCGCGCAGGTCGTCGAGCGCGCCGGCCTGCGCGCGCTCGCGGTCCAGGCGGGCGGCGGCCTCGCGCGGCGTGGAGCCGAGGTCGGCGGCCAGGGCGGCGAGCATCGCCGGGTCGTACTCGGCGGCTGCGGAGGCGGTCGGGACCAGCAGGGCGGCCCCGAGCGCGGCGCCCGCTGTCGCGAGGGCGCCGAAAGTGCGGATGTTCATTTTTGTCGGCTTTCAATCGCAGGGATGGCAGAACAGCCGTGCGGTTATCACGGGGAGGTCGCCCGGTTAACTTGCGGAGTCGTCGGGCGACGGTGGTCCGACCGTTTCCGGTGGACCGCCGCAACGCTAACCCCCGGAAACCGTCCGAGCACACCTACGAAAGTAGGCGAATTACTCCGGGGTGGCGACGGAACAACCCGCACCGGAAATCATGACGCGCGGACGGAGAAATGTGATAGCGACCACACCGCAGCCCCTGTGGCCCTTCCGCGGCCGGGCGGACCCCTGCGGAGGCCCGGGGCGCGGGCGGTCCGGCACCGACGGCCGGGACGGCCGTGCGGACGGGCGCGTGCCGACGGACGTGGTTTTCTCCGTCATCCGACCGATGTCTCCCGGCCGCCCCGGGGCCCATCGTGGTGGACAGGCGCGCGCCGCCCCGCCGTCCTCCCGGGGCGGCGCGCGCGACCACCCGGGAAGCCGCCGGCCCCTCCCCCGCGCCCGGCGCCCGCCGCGGCGACGGGAGCCCTTCGACCGGACCGGGGCCCGGGCGCCCCGCCCGGAGCGGCCGGGCACGACAAGTGCGGTGATCGGCGCAGCCGGTCGACCGCGCGGGCCGGGAAGTGCCGTAGCCGCGCGCCGCCCGCGGGCGCACGGGGTTGCTCCGTCTGCGCCTCGATTCCCTCATCCGGGGCCCTGTGGACCGGACGCCGTTCGGACAGACTTCGGGTTCATGAGCGATTCAGCCATCGCAGTGCCCGCCCCCGACCTGCTCGCCCCGGACGTCGTCGCCGACCCCCACCCGCTGCTGCACCGCCTGCGCGCCGAGAGCCCGCTGTGCCCGGCGCCGCAGCTGGGCGGCTACCTGCTGACCCGGCACGCGGACATCGTCGCGGCGCTCAAGGACCGCCGGCTGACCACCGGGAACCTCGGCCGGGGCCTGGACCGGCTGACCCAGGCCGAGCGCGACGAGCTGGCCCCGGTGCTCCAGTCGATCGCGCTGTGGATGGGCCACACCGACGAAGCCGACCACGTGCGGTTCCAGCAGCTGCTCAAGCGCTACTTCACGCCCGCGACGGTCAACGCCCTGCGGCCCCGCGTCGCGCAGCTGACCGGCGAGCTGATCGACGCCGTGGCCGCCGACGGCCGCATGGACGTCGTGCGCGACCTGGCCTACCCGTTGCCCGCCAACGTGATCGCCGAGATGCTCGGCATGCCCACCACCGAGCGCGAGCGGCTGCAGGCGTGGTCGCGCGACATCCTCGCGCTGTTCGCGCCCGCCGACATGGAGGCGCTGCGGCGCAGCCAGCGCAGCGTCCTGGAGATGCAGGACTACCTGCGCGGCCTGGTCGCCCAGCGGCGCGCCGAACCGCGCGAGGACCTGCTGAGCGTGTTCGTCGCCGCCGAGCGCGAGGGCGTGGTGAACGAGGACGAGATCGTCGCCAACTGCGTGCTGCTGCTGTTCGCCGGGCACGAGACCACCGCCAACCTCATCGCCAACGGGCTGGTGCTGCTGTTCGACAACCCCGACCAGCTCGCGCTGCTCAAGTCCCGCCGCGACCTGCTGCCCACCGCCGTGGAGGAGATGCTGCGCTGCGACGGGCCGGCGAGCGTGATCGCGCGGGTGGCCACCGAGCCGGTCGAGGTCGCGGGGCACGAGCTGGCAGCGGGCGACGTGCTCTTCCTCGCGATGCTCGCGGGCAACCGCGACCCGGAGGTGTTCACCGACCCCGACCGCTTCGACATCACCCGCAAGCCCAACCGGCACACCGCGTTCGGGCTCGGCGCGTTCTACTGCCTGGGCGCGGCGCTGGCCCGGATGGAGACCGACGTGTGCTTCGACGTCCTGCTCGACCGGCTGCCCGACCTGCGACCCGCCTACGACACCCCGGACCGCGTCGTGACCGAACCGCTGGGCAGCCGGCTGGCCACCCTGGAGGTCGCCTTCTGACCGTCCGCGACCGGAAGCGCCCCACTCCCCCGTGGACACGTCACCGCGGCAGGTGTCCGCGGGGGACGCGCTGCGCCGACCGGGCGACAGCCCCCTGGGGATCACCCGGTGGGGCGAGCCGCCAACGACCCGGGCGCCGTCCGGGGGTCCCTGAAGCGGTTCCGCGCCACCACGCGATCATCCCGGTGTGACCGACGAGCGCCCCGCCACCGACCCACCGCCCGCAGCGCGGCACCGGACAGCACGCGACCCCCTGCCGCGCTGGGTGGCGCCGGCGACCGCCGCGGTGGTGTTCGCCCTCGCCGGTGCGGTGCTGGTGGTGATGTGGCGGTGGGTCGACGGGCTGCCCTTCGCCGACGCGGACAAGAGGATCGCCTCCCACGTGGAAGCGGTGAAGATCGCCGCGTCGATCGTCGTGGCCGGCGGCGGGCTGTTCGCCCTGTACCTGGCGTTCCTGCGCCAGCGGACGCAGCACGACGAGCTGGAGGTCCGGCGCGCCGAACTCGCCCAACGCGACCGGGTCCAGCAACACGCCGAGGCCGTCGCCGAGAACAACCGGCGGCACGCCGAACAGGTCGCCGCCGACACGCGGCGCGACGCCGAGGCCCGCCGGATCACCGAGCTGTACACCAAGGCCGCCGATCAGCTCGGCTCGGACAAGGCCCCGGTCCGACTCGCCGGCCTCTACGCCCTGGAACGCCTCGCCCAGGACAACCCGCACCAGCGGCAGACCGTGGTCAACGTGCTGTGCGCCTACCTGCGGATGCCCTACGACCCACCGGCGAAACCCCCGGGCAGGACTGTCGGGGAGCACGACGGACCGGTGCCGGCGGAAGAGCGCGCACGGCAGCTCGCCGACTACCGGCAGGCGGTCCAGGAGCGCGAAGTCCGCCTCACCGCCCAGCGGATCATCTCCGACCACCTCCGCTCGCACCGGCCCGGCGAGCGGGAACCCGCCGATCCGGGCCACTGGACCGAAGTCGCGGCGCTGGACCTCGCCGGCGCCACTCTCGACACGTTCGACCTCCGCCACTGCGTCGTCCGCACCGCGTCGTTCACCGGCGCCGAGTTCCTCGGCGAAACGCGCTTCAACGAAGCGGGGATAGCCGAGGCGACCTTCGACAACGCCTCCTTCCTGGGCATCACCCGCTTCACCGGGGCACGCTTGGGTGAAGCGAGCTTCGCCGGGGCCGAGTTCCGCCGGGGAGCTTCGTTCACACGCGTGACGTTCGATGGTGGTGTCTCTTTCTTCAACGCCCTCTTCCACAACACGGCCAGCTTCCGGGAAGCCTCCTTCGACGGTTCCGCATCGTTCAACGCGGTCGACTTCAGGGGGTTCTCGACCTTCCTGTCCGCCGGTTTCAACCACACGTCCGAAACGGACTTCCAGAATTCGAGGTTCGGCGGCTGGACGTTGTTCCGGAACACGGTGTTCGACACCGAGCCGAACTTCGGGTCGGCCGTCGTGCGGATCAACCGGCTCGAGAAGTCGGAGTTCCCGCCGAACTGGAGGATCGAAGCAGGAGAAGCACAGGAAGTCGAAGGCGGAACCGTGTGGGCACCGCTCGAACACGTCGACACCCCTCTCGCGGCGCCGGAGGGGTGAGCAACCCTGCCCGCATCCGTCGCCCACCGGGCCGCGACCCGCACCGCGACCAGGGGATCACCCGGCCCGGGGTCGCCTGCCAGCCGGTCACCCGCCGAACCGGACGATCACCCGCCGGGGTGAACCGGCTCAAGCCTGCCCGTGGGCACGCCGATGCAGCACCGTGTCCACGGGGAGGGCGGACACCGCCTGCCCGGCTCCGGGCCGGACGCCGCCGGCCCCGGAGAGCTGCCCGGCCGGCGAGGAGTACCGACAGATGACAGTGCGCGACCGCACCGCCGCGATCGTGGACGGCAGGCCCTTCCAGCGGGTGATCATCGGGGTGATCGCGGTCAACGCGATCGCGCTGGGCTGCGAGACCTCCCCGGCGCTGGTCGAGGCGCACGGCGGGGTGCTCACCGCGCTGGACCGGGCGGCGCTGGCGGTGTTCACCGCGGAACTGGCGGCCCGCCTCTACGCCCACCGGCTGCGCTTCTTCCGCGACCCGTGGAACTGCTTCGACCTCGTCGTGGTCGGCCTGGCCCTGCTGCCCGCCGCCGGGCCGCTGTCGATCGTGCGGTCGCTGCGCGTCCTGCGCGCGTTGCGGCTGGTCGCGATGGTGCCCAGCATGCGCCGCGTGGTGACCGCGCTGGTGCGCTCCATCCCCGGCCTGCTGTCGCTGTCCGGGCTGCTCCTGCTGCTGCTCTACGTCGGCGGCGTGGTCGCGATCAACCTGTTCCGCGGCAGCGGCGACGCCCGCTTCGAGGACCTGGGCGCGACCGTCCTGACCCTGTTCCAGATCACCACCGGCGACAGCTGGTCCGACGTCATGCGCGACGTGATGGACGAGCAGCCGCTGGCCTGGGTCTTCTTCGTCTGCTACCTGCTGGTGGGCACCTTCACCATGCTCAACCTGTTCATCGCGGTGGTGTGCAGCGCGATGGAGTCCGAGGTGCACGACCGGCCGCCCGCCGCGGACCCCGCGGTGCTCGGCGAGCTGCGGGCGCTGCGCGAGGAGGTGCGGGCGCTGGCCGCCGAGCGGGCACCGTCGGTCGGCCCGGCCGAGCGGCTCCACCCGGTCGGCTCAGCCGAGCGCGGGGCGTCGAACTGAGGCCCGGTGCGCGCTGGGCGCGACACCGCGCAGCCGCTTGAACGCCGTGCTGAGCGCGAACGCGTCGGCGTAGCCGACCCGGCGCGCGATCGCCGCCACCGTGTCGTCGGTGCCCGCGAGCAGGTCGGCGGCCAGCGAGATCCGCCAGCCCGCCAGGTAGGCCATCGGCGGCTCGCCGGTCGCGGCGGTGAACCGCCGGGCCAGGCCCGCCCGGGACACCCCGCACCGGGCGGCGAGGCCGCCCACCGTCCACGCCTCGGCCGGCGACGCGTGCAGCAGGTCCAGGGCGCGCGCCACCACCGGGTCGTCGCTGCCCCGGTACCAGACCGGGGCGTCGCCCCGGTCGAACCAGGCGCGCAGCGCGGACACCAGCACCAGGTCGAACAGCCGGTCGAGCACCACCCGGCCGCCGGGCCGCTCGGCGATGACCTCGGCCGCCACCGCGTCGAGCAGCGGGGTGGGGCAGTCCGCGTCGGGCACGACCAGCACCTCGGGCAGGGCGCGCAGGAGCCGATCGCCGACCACCCCCTCGAACGCGCCCGCGACCAGCACCGCCGGCCCGTCGCCGGCGTCCCACCCGCAGTGGTCGGCGGGCCCGACCAGCCGACCCGGCGCGGCGTCCGGCCGGTCGGCCACCGCGAACGGCGCCCGGCCCCGCACCACCGCGATGTCCCCCGCCCGGACCGGGGCCGGCTCCCCGTCGGCGGGGATCACCCAGGCCGCGCCGCGCAGGACCGCGCCCACGGTCAACGGGGCTCGCGGGGCGAACCGCAGCGACCAGGGCGGGCGCAGGGCCGCCCGGCTGAACACCGCGCCACGTGCACGGACACCATCGAGCAGGTCGGCGAGCAGGTCCACGAGAGCAGAGTAGACGATCAAACATCGAATACGGCGAATAGGCTATCAGCGTCTCACCTTTGTCTGATCGGCCCGTCTCACGACCACCAAACCGGTGCCGGTCTTCAAGGGCACCGCCCGGACCGACCGCCGTGCCGTCGCCGGTCGGCGACGCGACCGATGCCGCGCCCGTCGGCGATCGCTCGCGGCGCAGGGGCCGACGCCTGCCCGTGGTGCGCGGGCCGGCCTGGCGTGGAAACCGGTGGACGGCATCGGAGAACCCTGGCTAGCGTGCGCCTCCGCACGACCACCACGTCACTCGAAGGGGTGCTTTTCATGACGGTCCAGACGCCCGGCGCCGACCTCGGCCGCCGTCCCGTCCGCCCGACCTCCGACCCCTCTGACGTGAGGACCCCCAGAAGTGGATCTGCACCGTAGTTTCACCATCCGCGAGAGCACGCACCGCATCCACAACCCGTTGGACGACACCAAGCTCGCCGTCCTGGGCGCGGCGCTGCGGCTGCCGCCCGATGCCACCGTGCTCGACCTCGCCTGCGGCAGCGGCGAGATGCTGTGCACGTGGGCCCGCGACCACCGGATCACCGGTGTGGGCGTCGACATCAGCACCGCCTTCCTCGCCGGCGCGCGGGCGCGGGCGGCCGAGCTGGGCGTGGCCGACCGGGTCGCGTTCGTGCACGGCGACGCGGCCGGCCACGTGGCGGCGACACCCGTGGACGTCGCCGCCTGCCTCGGCGCGACGTGGATCGGCGACGGCGTGCCCGGCACCGTCGACCTGCTGCGCCGCAGCCTGCGACCGGGCGGGCTGATGCTGGTCGGCCACCCGTACTGGCGGCGCGAACCGGCGGACGAGGAGACCGTCCGGGCCTGCTCCGCCACGGCGAAGGACGACTTCCGCCCGCTGGACGAGCTGGTCGCGGAGTTCGGCGGGCTGGGGTGCGACGTGGTGGAGATGGTCCTGGCCGACCAGGACAGCTGGGACCGCTACGCCGCCGCGCAGTGGCTGAACACCCGGCGGTGGCTGGACGGGAACCCCGACGACGAGCTGGCCGGGCGGATGCGGGAGGAGTTGCGCACCGCCGCCTTCCGGCACGTCCGGTACCAGCGCGAGTACCTGGGCTGGGGCGTCTTCGCCCTGATGGACCGCCCGGCGGGCTGATCGGCAGGCTGATCGGCAGGCTGATCGGCAGGCTGATCGGCAGGCTGATCGGCAGGCTGATCGGCAGGCTGATCGGCGTCGGTGGCCCGGTTCGGCCGAACCGGGCCACCGACGCCGACGAACCGACGCGCGGGCCGGTGCGCCGGAAGCGGCCCGCCGGGAGCGGTGGCCCCGGCGGGCCGGCTGACGGTGCGGGAAGGCGGAGCGGTCCGTCCCCCGGTTGTCGGGGGTCTGGCCGGCGCGGCGCGGGATCGCCGGAACGCCGGGTTGCACGGGGGCTTGCCGCTTCGGCAGGCTGGCAGGATGGACCTCGACTCCGTGCTCCAGGCCGTCGGTCCCCGGTTGCGGGCCATCCGCCGGCAGCGCGGCGTGACGCTGGCCGACCTCACGGCGGAGACCGGCATCTCCGAGAGCACGCTGTCCCGGTTGGAGAGCGGTCAGCGCCGGGCGAACCTCGAACTGCTGCTGCCGCTGGCCAGGGCGCACGGCGTGCCCCTGGACGAGCTCGTCGGCGCGCCGCACACCGGCGACCCGCGCGTGCACCTGCGGCCGGTGCGCCGCCACGGCCGCACGATCATCCCGCTCACCCGGCGGGCGGGCGGGCTGCAAGCGTACAAGATCATCATTCCGGGGGTGGACCCGCTGGTCGAGCCGGAGCCGCGGGTCCACGAGGGCTACGAGTGGCTCTACGTGCTCGACGGCAAGCTGCGGCTGCTGCTGGGCGAGCAGGACCTGGTGCTCAAGCCGGGCGAGGCGGCCGAGTTCGACACCCACGTCCCGCACTGGTTCGGCGCCGTGGACCCCGAGCCCGTCGAGCTGCTGACCCTGTTCGGCCACCAGGGCGAACGCGCCCACCTCCGCGCCCACCTCCGCGCCCGCTCCCGGTGACCACCCCGACGGACCTCCGCCGCACGGGAACCACCCACAGCGAGCACAGCGCCCGCCGCGAGCACAGCGCCTACCGCCGCCGCACCCGCAGCACGTTGTCCACCCGGCGGCCCGGCTGCCCGTCGGGTCCGGGCACGTCCTGCTCGACCAGCTCCTCCACCTCCACCTCCCAGCGGTCGTCCAGCCGCAGCGAGGCCAGCACCTCGCCGGTGGTCGGGAAGCGGTAGTCCCCGGGCGGCTCGGTCATCCACGACGGCCACCCGGCGTGGCCCACCACCAGCAGCACCCCGCCGCCGGCCACCGCGCCGGCGGCGCGGCGCAGCACCGCGGCCCGCTCCCCCTCCAGCTCGACCGGCGAGTGCAGGAACTGCGCGGACACCAAGTCGAACACCCCCTCGGGGAAGGTCTCGGCGAGGTCGTGCCGCTGCCACCGCACCCGGTCGGCCACGCCGGCGGCCTCGGCGCGCGCCGCCGCGCGCCCCAGCGCCGTGCCCGACACGTCGACCCCGACCACCCGCCAGCCGCGCCGCGCGAGCCACACCGCGTCCGCGCCCTCCGCGCACCCCAGGTCCAGCGCGGCGCCGGGCGGGAGCGCCGAGACCTCCCGCACCAGCAGCGGGTTGGGCCGCCCGCTCCACACCTGCTCCTGCTCGAGGTAGAAGCCTTCCCAGAACTGCTCGGTCGTCGTCATGGCCGAACCCTGCCCGGTTTCCGGGAAATCCGGCCAATCAGCTTGCCGCTTCGGCAACCCGCGGCGCGGCGACGTGCAGGTCAGGGGCCGATCGGCTAGGGGCGCGGGGTGCGCACGGCGACCTCGGCGACCCGGCGCAGGAACTCCGGGGTCGCCTGCCCCTCGGTGGTCTCCGCCTCCGCGACGACGACCGTGGAGCCCTGCTGCTGCGAGGCGTAGTGGTGGGCGGTGAAGGTGATCTCGTCGCGCAGCAGCAGCCGGGCCGACAGCGGCGTGATGTCGCCGGTGCCGTGGATGTCCTCGACGCGCTTGAACTCCGCCGCGGTGTCGTGCGCACCGAACTCGACCCAGGCCACCGCCACGGCCACGACGTCGTCCTCCGCGTCGGCGAGGGTGATCAGCATCCGGCTCAGCGAGGCGCACGGCGCGGCGGTCAGCAGCTCGCGCACCTGGCCGAACGAGTTGGCGGCGCAGTCCCGGTCGTCCCGGGTGACCTGGTCGAGCACCCGCAGCCCGATCCCGCGCCACGCGCTGTCGTCGGGCGGCGCGGCGGCGCCCGCCCCCACCACGACCACGCCCGCCAGCGCGGTGGCCGCGATCACGCCTCCGGCTCCCACCAGGTGCTCCTTCCCGCCACCACTGCGTTTCCCCGCGGGGGCGGTGCGGCAAACCCGCCGTCACCCGCCGGCCAGCCCGACCACGTCCTCGGCGCAGCCCCAGGACAGGGTGACACCCGCGCCGCCGTGCCCGTAGCAGCTGATCACCGCCCGCCCGTCGAGCGCGACGCGGTCCACCCGCACCGCGGGGCGGACCGGCCGCAGCCCCACGGCGCGCGACAGCACCGGCGCCCCGCGCAGCCGCGGCACCAGCCGGGTCACCCGGTCCAGCACGGCGCGCTCCACCTCGGCGTCCACCGCGAGGTCGGTCTCGCCCTCGTCGGCCGTGCCGCCGCACACCACGTCGTCGCCGCGGGGGATCACGTAGGCCATGCCGTCGGGGTTGTCGTCGTCGACGACCCACCGGGTCAGCCCCGGGTTGGCCAGCCGCACGACCTGGCCGCGCACCGGCAGCAGCGCCCGGTCGCCGGTCAGCTCCCCCGACCGCAGGCCGGCGGCGACCACGACCGTCTCCTGCGGGAGGTCGGCGACCCGCCGGACCGTCGCGCCGCGGAAGCGCACCCCGGCCCGCTCGCACCGCCGGAACAGCCACCGCAGGTAGGTGGGCATGTCGACCACCGGCACGGAGCACACCACCCCGGACACCGCGCCCGGCGGCAGCTCCGCCGCGGTGGCGGGCCGGTGCCCGCGCACGGCCGCGGTCCACCCCAGGTCGGGGTCGTCGTCGCGGTGCACCACCACGCCCTCCCGCCAGTGGACGCCGTTGCCGGGCTCGGCGGCCAGCGCGGCGAACCGGGTCAGCGACGCCGCGCCCCACCGCAGCACCGGTCCGGGCGGCGCGGCGCGGTAGGGGAACCACAGGCCGCCCGCCACCGCCGACACCGTGTCCGGCGGCCACCGGTCGGCCACCACCTCGACCCGGTGCCCGGCCTCGGCCAGCAGCACCGCGCACGTCAACCCGACCACCCCGGACCCGACCACCGCCACATCGCCCATGCCCGTGGTCGTACCAGAGCCGGGCCGCCGCCGGGTTTCCGCCGAACGTCGGGTTGTGACCGACCGTGCCCGGCTGCTTCCATGGGGTTTCCGATAGATCACTTCTGGCGGCGCAAACCGGCGGCACCCCCGCCGGGGGCCAGTGAGCGAGAACCCCGGAGGTTCGTGCGCTGCCCGGGAGAAGCCCTCTCCGACCACGCGGCACAGCCGGGCGCGGCCCTGACGACGCGCCGGGCGGGCGGACCTCGCCGAAAACGACCACGGACGGGGCGGCCCTGCTGACCGCGCCCCGCCGGAGAAGGAGTCGGACATGATTCGTCGGCTACCACGAGCGCTCGCCGTCGGCGCGGCGCTGGTCCTGACCGCGGCGCTGGGCGGCGCGGCGACCGCGACGGCGACCGCGTCGCCCGCGACCGCGGGCCCGGCGCCGGCCGAGGAGGTGTGCGCGGTGAAGTCCAGGCCCACCGGGAAGGTCCTGCACGGGTACTGGGAGAACTGGGACGGCGCGAAGAACGGCGTGCACCCGCCGATGGGCTGGATCCCCATCACCGACCAGCGCATCCGGGACAACGGCTACAACGTGATCAACGCGGCGTTCCCGGTGATCCGCTCCGACGGCACGGTGCTGTGGGAGGACGGGATGGACGCCACGGTCAAGGTCGCCACCCCCGCCGAGATGTGCGCGGCCAAGGCGGCGGGCCTGACCATCCTGATGTCCATCGGCGGCGCGACCGCGGGCATCGACCTGAGCTCGTCGGCGGTGGCCGACCGGTTCGTGGCCACGGTGGTGCCGATCCTGAAGAAGTACAACTTCGACGGCATCGACATCGACATCGAGACCGGGTTGACCGGCAGCGGCAACATCAAGACGCTCTCGCCGTCGCAGGCCAACCTGATCCGGATCATCGACGGGGTGCTGGCGCAGATGCCGTCGAACTTCGGGCTGACGATGGCGCCGGAGACCGCGTACGTGACCGGCGGCAGCGTCACCTACGGCTCGATCTGGGGCGCCTACCTGCCGATCGTGAAGAAGTACGCCGACAACGGCCGCCTGTGGTGGCTGAACATGCAGTACTACAACGGCAACATGTACGGGTGCAGCGGCGACTCGTACTCGGCGGGCACCGTGCAGGGCTTCACCGCGCAGACCAACTGCCTGGACAAGGGCCTGGTCATCCAGGGCACGACCATCCGGGTGCCGTTCGACAAGCAGGTGCCGGGCCTGCCCGCCCAGCCCGGCGCGGGCGGCGGGCACATGTCCACCGGGCTGGTCGCGCAAGCCTGGAACAGCTACAGCGGCAAGCTCAAGGGCCTGATGACGTGGTCGATCAACTGGGACGGTTCGCGCGGCTGGACCTTCGGCCGGAACGTGAAGTCGTTGCAGGGCAGGTGATGCCGTTGCAGGGCAGGTGAAGTCGCCCGCGGAACAGGTGATGCCGCCCGCGGGGCACGTGACCCCGCGGGCGGCCCGGACGGCGCAGCGGGATCGGCCGTCCGGGCGCGTTGGGCGGCGGCGCCCGCCGGGGTACCTGAACGGGTGAGACCACCCGGGAGGACCCGATGCGCGCCCTGGCCGTGCTGATCGCCGCCCTGCTGTCGGGCTGCGCCGCGCTCCCCGGAGCCACCGCTCCCACCACCGGCGGTGCGGCGGACCGGGTGCCCGCGGGCACCTCGGACGCCGCGACCGCACGTGCCCGGCTCGGCGGCCTGACCGTCGCCGAGCCGGGCACCCTCGACGGCTACGCCCGCGACTGCGACGACGGGGCGGCGTGCGTGTTCGGCCGCCCGTGGTCCGATGTGGACGGTGACGGGTGCGACCAGCGCAGCCAGGTGCTGGCCCGCGACCTCGGCGACGTGGTGCGCAAGGAGGGCCGGTGCGCCGTCACCGACGGCACGCTGGACGACCCGTACACCGGCGGCACGGTCTCCGACGTCGCCAAGGTGCAGATCGACCACGTCGTGCCGCTGGCGGAGATGTGGCGCAGCGGCGCGGCGGGGTGGGCGCCGGAGCGGCGCACCGCCGCGGCCAACGACCTGCGCAACCTGCTGGCGGTGCAGGGCAAGGCGAACCAGGCCAAGGGCGACAGGACGCCCGACGAGTGGATGCCGCCCAACGCCGGCTACTCGTGCGAGTACGCCCGCATCTACGTGGGCGTGAAGGCCGAGTACGGGCTGACGGTGACGGCGGCCGAGCGCGTGGCGCTGGAGAACGCGCTGGCCACCTGCGGGTGACCACGCCGCCCACGTGCGGCTCGTCACACCGTTTCGTTCGCCACTCTAATGACCACCGTCCGTGCCCGAAAGGGCGCTGTTCGTGACGCAGCACGACTTTTCCGGTGTCCCGATCCCCGGATCCCGGTGTTTTTCGTCACAATGGCACCGGTCAGGACGAGCACACGTGCGCCAAGGGCCAAGAGGCGGACCCGTTGGCGCAAAGGGGCCACGCCACTGGTCCGTATGCTTGCGCGGACCAACTCTGCCTTGGTCGGGAGGCGCTGACCATGACCATCCACCGTGACCTGCTGATCGCCGGCGAAGACGTGCCCGCGACGGACGGCCGCACCGTAGACGACGTCAACCCGTTCACCGGCGAGGTCTACGCGACCGTCGCCGCCGCGGGCGTCGCGGACGTGACCCGGGCGGTGGACGCCGCCGCGGGCGCGTTCCCCGCGTGGGCGGCGCTGAGCCCGTTCGCCCGGCGCAAGATCCTGCTGGACGCGGCCGACCTGCTCGACTCGCGGGCGGAGCAGGCGGTGGCGCTGATGGCGGGCGAGGCCGGCGGCACCAAGCGGTGGGCGATGTTCAACGTCTTCCTCGCCGCCAACATCCTGCGCGAGGCCGCCGCCGCGGTGACCGCGCCGCGCGGCGAGGTGCTGGCCGCGCAGGAGGAGGGCGCGCTGGGCCTCGCGGTGCGCGAGCCGGTCGGCGTGGTGGCGGCGTTCGCGCCGTGGAACGCCCCGCTGATCCTGGGCACCCGCGCGTTCGCCGCCCCGCTCGCGGCGGGCAACACCGTGGTGCTCAAGCCCAGCGAGGACGCGCCCGTCGCGTCCGGGCTGTTCCTGGCCGACGTGCTGCGCGACGCGGGCCTGCCCGCCGGCGTGCTCAACGTCGTCACCAACGACCCCGCCGACGCGCCCGAGGTCGCCGAGGCCCTGATCGCCGACCCGCGGGTCCGGGTGGTCAACTTCACCGGCTCCACCGAGGTCGGCCGGATCATCGGCACCCACGCCGCCCGCCACCTCAAGCCGGCCGTGCTGGAGCTGGGCGGCAAGAACGCGATCATCGTGCTGGACGACGCCGACCTCGATCACGCCGTGGACGCGGCGGCGTTCGGCGTGTTCATGAACTCCGGGCAGATCTGCATGTCCGGCGACCGGGTCCTGGTGCAGGAGGGGATCGCCGAGGAGTTCACCGCCCGGTTCGTCGCCAAGGTCGCCGCGCTGCCGGCCGGCGACCCGGTCGACCCGGCCACCGTGATCGGGCCGCTGGTCAACACCCGGTCCGCGCAGCGGGTGGCCGAGCTGGTGCGCGACGCGCGCGAGAAGGGCGCGACCGTGCTGACCGGCGGCGACGAGCCCGACGGCGCGCTGCACCCGGCGACCGTGCTGGCCGGGGTCACCCCGGAGATGGACCTGCACTACGGCGAGGCGTTCGGGCCGGTGTGCGTGGTGGAGACCTTCGCCTCCGACGACGAGGCCGTGGCCCGGGCCAACGACACCGAGCACGGCCTGACGTGCGGCATCCTGACCGAGAACGGCACCAGGGGCCTGTCGCTGGCGCGCCGCATCCAGACCGGCATCGTGCACGTCAACGACCAGTCGGTCGGCGACGAGCCGCAGGCGCCCTTCGGCGGCGTGAAGTCCAGCGGCTACGGCCGGTTCGGCGGGCGCTGGGGCGTGGAGGCGTTCACCACGACCCGCTGGATCACCCTGGCCACCGAGCACGCGCACTACCCGTTCTGACCGCCCGGCAAGCCTTCCGGCCCCCGGTCGGACCGGTCGCCCGCGGGTGGCCGGCCCGACCGGGGGCCGTCCCGCGGGCGGGCTACTCCCCCAGCCGGGCCGCCAGCTCCCGCTCCACGTAGGGCGTCATGGTGAGCATGTAGCTGCGGGTGATGTGGCTGTGGTCGCCGTAGACGTGGATGTTGCCGATGGCGGGCGGGCAGACCTGCGGCTCGCAGAAGTAGTCGCCGAAGTCCGCGAACGCCACGTTGCCGGGCAGGTCGGGGACCTGCTCCCAGGGCGGGGTCGGCTCGTACACCTCGGCGCGCGGCGCGCTGCACGCGGCGTGGTCGAGGTTGTTCAGCGCCAGGCACTCCGCGGGCGAGCGGTCCCACCGGGGGTTGTCGCGCAGGGCCAGCACCCGCAGGCCCGCCCGGTCGAGGTTGCGCCACTGCTCGACGTAGCCGGACGGGGTCTCCTCGGTGAGGCTGCTGCTCGCGCCGCGGCTGCCGTTGACCACCACCAGGTCGGGGCGCAGGTCGACGACCTCCGCCAGGGCGGCGGCGTTCCACTCGCGGCAGTCGTCGGGCTGGCCGGGCGGCACGTGGGAGTCCACCGACGCCGGGCAGAAGCCCTTGAGCACGGTGGTGACCTGCCAGTCCCGCCGTTCGACGATGTCGAGCAGCGCGGGCAGGTAGCTGTGCACGTGGGAGTCGCCGAACAGCACGATCCGCTTGGTGGGCCGCTCGGCGCGCTGGAAGGTGCACAGGACGGGCTCGACCTGCTCGTTGCCGTTGATGCACTCGGGGGCGACCCGGCCCACGTCCTCGCGCACGGCCTCCAGCGGCGGCACGACCTGCGCGTCGGGCGAGCCCTCGTACCGGAAGCCGGGCGCGCGGGCCGCCGCGCCGGGGTGGTCCGGGTCGGGGGCGAAGGCGTAGGCGGAGATCCGCTGCTGCGTCACCACCAGCCACGTCCCGGCGCCCAGCAGCACCGGCGCCATCAGCAGCGCGCCGAACCGGTAGGCGCCCCACGGCTTGGCCACGCCGATCGCCGAGGCGCGGACGGGCTTCTCCACCAGGTGGTGGGTGGCCACCGACAGCAGCACCGACACGGCGATGACGACCGCGCCGTCCACCAGCCCCATCTCCTGCTGCCCGCGCACGACCAGGAACAGCACGAGCACCGGCCAGTGCCACAGGTACAGCGCGTAGCTCAGGTCGCCGACGTAGCGCAGCGGCGCCGAGCCGAGCAGGCGGTCCGCGCCCGCCCCGCTGCCCGAGGCGCCCGCGACGATCACCGCCGCGCCGCACAGCGTCGGCCACAGCGCGGCCCAGCCGGGGAACACCGCCCCGACCTGGAGCACCAGGCCGCAGGCCACCAGGCCGGCGAGGCCCGCCCAGCCGAGCACGACCCGCACCGGCCGGGTCGGCGTGATCCGGTCCACCACCAGCGCCAGCAGCCCGCCGAGCGCGAACTCCCACGCCCGGGTCAGCGAGTGGAAGTAGGCCAGCGGCTGGTCCACGGCGGTCAGCGCGACGGAGAAGACCAGCGACTCCACGAACACGGCCACGACCAGCCACCACAGGACCCGGCGCGCGCCCCACCGGGTGACCCGGCCCAGGGCGATCGCCAGCGCCGCCAGCAGCGGCCAGGCGACGAAGAACTGGCCCTGGATGGACAGCGACCAGAAGTGCTGCACGACGCTGGCCGCGTCGTGGTCGGCGAAGTAGTCGGCCGAGTCGGCCGCGAGCTGCCAGTTCTCCAGGTACAGGGCGGCGGCGGCGATCTCGCGGGCGGTCTGCAGCCAGCGGTTGGCGGGCAGGGCGAGCACCGACACGGCCATGACCACCAGCAGCACGGTCAGGGCCGCGGGGAACAGGCGCTTGACCATCCGCGCCCACAGGGGCGCGAACGCGATGCGGCCCTTGGCGGCGGCGCGCGCCACCTGCCCGGTGACCAGGAAGCCGGAGACCACGAAGAACACGTCCACGCCGCCGGACACGCGGCCCAGCCAGACGTGGTAGACCACCACGAGGGCGACCGCGACGGCGCGCAGGCCCTGGATCTCGGGCCGGAAGCGGCGGGGCGCGGCGCCCGGCGGCGGGGCGCTGCCGGTGTCCGTGCGCGCGGACGGGGCTAGGGTCACCATCGGCTCCGGATCGCAGGTCGTTCGCGTCTCCGAGCCCGAGTTTCGGGACGCCCCCTCATACGTCACTCGGTCGAATGACGCTGAACGGACGATACCGGAGGGTGGTGACCGTTCGTGACCACACGTCCCATGTCTCCCCCTATCGGCTAATCCGAATAGCTCGAATGTGACCCCCGTTACGTCGCTCTTGGTGCGCGTGAGCGAGACCGCCCGCTCGGTCCCCCGCCGGGCCGAGCGGTGGCTCCAGGCGGTGGTTTCAGGCGGTGGTTTCAGGCGGCGACCGCGGCCGGCCCCGTCACGGCCGGGTCACCGGGCCGGGCAGGTGGTGCAGGAAGGAGCCGGCCCAGTCGACGGCGTCGCGCGGCGGGTCCGACGGCGGCACGGGCACGAAGTTCGCCGCGTCGTCAATGCTCCCGCTGCCGTCGTAGCGGGCCTGCGCCGGGTAGGCGAACACCGGGCGCGTGCGGGTGACGGCGCCGTCGGCGGTCCTGGTCGAGACGATCACCCGGTCGGGCGCCGTGCCGTCCTCGGTCCAGCGCACCAGCTCGCGCAGCGGGTCGAACGCGGTGAGCGCGCCGCCGCAGTGGTGCGCCGCCGGGACCATGAACACCCGCGCCCACCGGCGCGTCGCCTCCGGGCCGCCGTTGCGGCGGGTCAGCCGTTCGTAGTAGTCGAGCAGCCCGCCCGGCGGGATGGCCTGGTCGGCCCAGCCGTGCCAGAGCAGCAGCCTGCCGCCGGCGCGGCGGAACCCGGACAGGTCCAGGGCGGCGGCGTTGGCGCGCCTGCCCTCGACCGCGAGCCGGTGCAGCTCCCGGGCGGTGAACCCCACCTGGTCGACCGAGCTGTGCGGGGTCCCCAGGGGGTAGCCGAGGTGGCTCAGGTAGTTGTCCGCCAGGGCCGAGGCGAGCGGGCCGACGCCGGGCAGCGGCGTCACCCACCCGGCCCACGCCGGCTCCGAGCCGCGCGGCTGGGCCGCCGGGTACAGCCGGCGGCCGTGCTCGTCGACCGGGCCGCGGTAGTACGCGCGCACCACCGCCACCTGGTCGGGGGTGAGGCAGGAGGGGTCGTCCACGCCGGTCGGGCACTGCGCGGAGGCCGGGTCGAAGTCGCAGCGGCGCGGGTCGTCGAGCCGGCCGTCGACCAGGCCGTCCAGCCCGTCGCACCGGGCGAGCACCGCGTCGTGCAGCGCCGGGAGCTTGTCGGCGCCCAGGATCGGCCCGCCCGACCGGTCGGTGTTGGTCCGCGCCAGCCACGCCTGGTAGAGCGCCAGGGCCGAGAAGTAGTTCGCCGGCGCCCCCGCGATGACGCCGTCGAAGTCGTGCGGGTAGCGCTGGGCGAGCAGCAGCCCCTCGCGGCCACCGGTGGAGCAGCCGTCGAAGTAGGAGACGCGCGGCGGTTCGCCGTAGTAGACGCCGATCAGGTGCTTGGCGGCCAGCGACACGACGTGCGGGGCGCGGAACGCGAAGTCGTCGCGCGCCGCCTGGTCCCGGGCGGCCCACCGCCCGTCCAGCGAGGGGACGGGCCCCTCGCCGACGTGCCCGTCGTCGGTCGTGGCGACCGCGAAGTCGCCGGGCTCCGGCGCGCAGGAGCGGATGCCGGGGGCCGTCAGCTCCCCGCACAGCCCTCCGCAGCCGTACTGGAGGTAGCGGCCGGAGTAGGTGGTGGGCAGCTTGAGGTGGAACCGCACCGCCGGCTCGACGTGGCCCCGCACGTCGCAGTGCTCGGGCTCGGCGCCGGCCGGCACCGGGGTGGCCCGTTCGACGCGGGCCCCGGCGCCCGGCAGCGCGTGGTCCCCGACGAGGTCGGCGCAGGCCCGCACCGGCTTGGCCGGGACCGGTGCGGCCGCGGGATCCGTCGGGGTCGCTGGATCTGTTGGAGCCGCCGGATCCGTTGGATCTGTTGGATCCGTTGGAGCCGCTGGACTTCTTGGGGTCGCCGGGTCCGCCGAGGCCGTTGGGCCTGTCGCGATCGGAAGCCCTGTCGTGGCCGCCGGGTTCGCCGCGATGGGCATCACCACCACGGACGCCGCCAACGCTGCCAGGAAGACCCGTGTGCTCACCGCACCCACCCCCGAGTGATCGCCTGCGCGCACTGGAACAGGGGTCCCCTTCGGGGAAGCTCCCCCCGACATACAGCCAACCACAGGGGTATGACGGGCAGCGGGCTGTCGTGGTCCTGCTCGGACGAAGTCGGCGGTGTGCGGACCCGCTGCGCGGAACCCGTTGCGACGATCGGGTGCCCTCCACGGATCGCTTCGCGGGCAAGGGGCGGGGAACGGCACGATGTGGTGCGTGACACACGAGGCGCCCCGTGACCCGCCCGAGTTCGGACCGTTCGAGGCGGATCGCGCGCGGATTCCCGACCACCCGGAATCCGCGGCCGCGATGCCACCCGCGCCTTCGCAGGACTCCGCATCCGGAACACCCGGGCAGCCCCTCCCACGACCACCGCAGCCGCCGGTCACCCCGGCCACGGCCGTCGCCGGCGCGTTGCGCAAGTCCTTCCAAAGCGGTGGCCGCGCCTCCCGCAGCGAATTCTGGTTGTTCAGCCTGTTCTACTCCATCGTGGCGTGGATTCCCCTCGCCGTCGGCAACAACCTGGACTCGGCCTGGTTGCTGATCTACGGGGCGATCGCCTACCTGGGTCTGCTGATCCCCTTCGTCGCCGTGGGCATCCGTCGCCTGCACGACACGGGCCGCAGTGGCGCTTGGCTCTTGCTGCTGCCGACCTGCCTGTTCTTCGTCCTGGTGGTCCTGTGGACCGAACCCGGCCAACCGCACCTGAACCGCTTCGACTCCTGACGACCGTCCTGCCCGGTTCGACCTTGCGGGGTTCGCGGGCGGTGCGAGCGGTTGCCGGGTGGCCCGGGGAATGCCGCTCAGCGCAGGCAAGCACACCTCCCGCGGTCAGCCGACAAGGGTCTCCAGCCTCGCGACCAATCGGGCGGGGGCGGGCATGGCGGCCACCTCGGCGCTCACCTCGCGGGCGGCGGTGGCCAGCGCCGGGTCGGTCACCAGCCTGGTGAGCAGGTCCGCGGTGACGTCGGTGGCGGCCAGGCCCGCGCCGCGCCGCGCGATCAGCCGGGCGTGCCGCGCCCGGTCGCCCGCGCCGGGTTCCACCAACTGCGGGATGCCCGCCGCCAGCGCGCCGAACAGCGTCCCCGCGCCGCCGTGGTGCACCACGGCGGCGCACGTCGGCAGGACGCGGGGGAAGGGCACCCAGTCCACGGTGCGGACGTTGTCCGGCAGCGACGCGCCGACGAGCCGGCGACCCGGGCGGACCAGCACGATCTCCGCGTCCACCCGGTCGGCGACCGCCACCGCGGACGCCATCAACCGGTGCCCGCCCGGACCGCCGACGGTGCTGCGGCTGACCAGGACGCGCGGACGCCGCGGCCGGGCCGACAGCCACTGCGGCACGGGGCCGTCGCCGTGGGGGACGGCCCGCAGCGGCCACGCGTCCCCGGTCGCCATGAGGCTCGGTGGGGCGATCCGCAGCACCGCCACCGGGTCCGCCGCCGGCCACGGGGTCCGCGCCAGCGCAGCCGCCGCGAGTTCGGCGCCGTCGAACAGCGACACCTCGTGCACGACCGCCGGCACCGACAGCTCCGCCGCCGCCAACGCGCCCGCCACGGCGAAGGGCTCGTGCACCACCAGGTCCGGCTGCCAGCGCCGGGCCGCGGCGAGCAGCGGGCCGGCCATCCGGGCGTTCACCGCGGCGAACAACCGGGAGGGGAAGCGGAGGTCCTCCCCGCCGGCCAGTTGCGAGCGCAGTTCCAGCGGGTGCCGCAGGGCGATGGCCGCCGCGATCCGCCCGAACCCGATGCCCGCCGCCACGTCCGCGACCTCGACACCCGAGTCCCGCACGGACAGGGCGTCACCGCCGGTGGCGACCAGCACCTCGTGACCCGCGGCGCGCAGGGCCGAGGCCAGCGGAACCATGGGGAACACGTGGCCCAGGAGCGGTGCGGCGACGAACAGCACCCTCATGCCGCGCGCGACGCGTTGGCCGGTCACCTCGTCGTGTGGTCGTCCCATCCCACTCCCCCGGGGTGTCACGACTCCAGCGGTGGAGCCACCTTACGCGCGGTCTTACGCACGGTCGGTCCGCCCGGGCTTGTGCGCTGCTCGGGGCCGGCCGGCGCGCGGGCGCTGCCCGGGTCGGCGGGATCGGCGGCGGGGTCAGCGCGGGCGCTGCCTGGGTCGGCGGCGGAATCGGCCGGCGCGCAGGATCGGCGCGCGGGCGCTGCCTGCGGGGCTCGGTGGCTCGACTGATCGAGCTGGGTGGACCTGGGGTCGGCTCGGGGCGGGGCGGGGCGGGGCGGATCGGTCGGGGTCGGGCCGGGCTGGAGCGGCCGGGCTGGAGCGGCCGGGCTGGAGCAGGCGGGCAGGAGCAGGCGGGCCGTCCTGGTCGGGCCGGAGCAGGGGCGGCTTCCGGCCTCGGGTCCCGTGGCCTCCGGCCCCCGGTTCGATCGTCCCACGCGGCACCGACGGTTTCGGGTGCGCGAGCTGAGAACGGGGATCGGGATCGGGATCGGGGTTCCGCGGTTGCGGGTGGGCTTGCGGGGTCGGCCCCTCGGGCTCCGGGCCGGGCTTCGGGTCGGCCTCCGGCCCCCGGTTTCCATTGTCCCACGCGGCACCGACAACGCCGGGCGGAGAGGTTGTCGGGTGGGGTCGGCCCTGGGCGGGATGGCGTCCCTTCGGGTGACGTGCTGCTCCCCCTATCGGACCCGGAGTTGGTCACCGCCTGTTGCCATCCTGGTTTGAGTCGCATAGACTCAAACCATGTTCACGAGGCAAGAGGCACTGGCGAGGGTCGAGGGGGCTTCGACCGCCGCGCTGTTCGGCCCGCCTCCGGCCAGCCCCGCCGAGCGGAAGGAGGGCCAACGGCTGTACTGGGCGCTGGCCGCCGTCCTGCACCCCGACCGGGCGGGGCGGGACGACGTCCGGGCCCTGGCCGCCTCGGCCGAGCTGACCCGCCTCTACGACCGGTGGCGGCAGGCGCGGCCGGTCGAGTTGCGGACCGCCGGCGGCGTCTACCGGCTCGCCGGGCGGCACGCGGTGGGCAGCGTCGCGAACGTCTACCGCACCGACGGCCACCACGTGGTCAAGATCGTGCGCAACCCGCGGCTGAACCCGTTGCTGCGCGCGGAATGGGCGGCGTTGGAGCGGTTGCGGCGGTTCACCGACGCGCACCGCTGGCTGCGCCCCTACTTCCCCGTCATGACCGACAACGGTGACGTGGGCAGGGGCGAGCGGGCGTTCACCGTGCTCGAGCCGTTGCTGCACGGGTTCGTCACGCTGGCCGAGGTGCGGCGCGCGTTCCCGCACGGCCTGGACGGGCGGGACTACGCCTGGATGCACCGCAGGCTGCTGCGCGCGGTCGCCGCCGCGCACCGCGCGGGGCTGGTGCACGGCGCGATCACCGCCGACAACGTGCTGGTGCACCCCGAGCAGCACGGCATCGTGCTGGTCGGCTGGTCGTTCTGCGTGGAGGACGGCCAACCGCCGCTGGCGACCGCGAAGTCCGTCCGCTACCCGCCGGAGGTCGCGGCGGGCCGGCCGGTGACCGCCGCGACGGACGTCCACATGACCCACACCCTGATGCTGGAGCTGTTGTCGCGCGATGAAACCGGGCAGCGCGCGTTCGCGCGCGGCTGCACGCAGGACGACCCGGGCCGCCGGCCCGACGCCGTCGACCTGCTCGACGAGTACGACGAACTGCTCGAAGACCTCTACGGCGAACGGGTGTTCCGCCCCTTCGCCCTACCCGACAGGACAGGAGCCTGACCATGGGACACGGCAGGTGGGACGACAACGCCTACGCCGCGGCGAAGACCTTCCGCGCGGCCAAGGGCATCGACGACTTCGGCTACACCGCGAAGCTGCGCTCGGCCCCGCGCGAGCAGTGGAAGGCGGACCCGTCGCTGGACCCGCTGGGCGTGGTGGCGCGGGAGTGCCGGGACTCGGCCGAGCACGCCGACTCCACCCCGATCGCGGTGCTGTTCGACGTCACCGGCTCGATGGGCCGGGTGCCGCAGGTCATGCAGCGCAAGCTGGGCCGGCTGCACGGCCTGTTGCAGCGCAAGGGCTACCTCGCCGACCCGCAGCTGATGTTCGGCGGCATCGGCGACGCCGACAGCGACCGGGTGCCGTTGCAGGTCGGCCAGTTCGAGTCGGACAACCGGATGGACGAGCAGCTGCGCACGATCTTCCTGGAGGGCAACGGCGGCGGGCAGAAGAGCGAGTCCTACGAGCTGGCCGCGTACTTCGTGGCCCGGCACGTGGTCACCGACGCCTGGCGCGAGCGGGGCCGCAAGGGCTACCTGTTCCTCATCGGCGACGAGCTGAACAAGCCCCGGCTGGAGGCCCGGCACATCCGGCGCGTCATCGGCGACGACGTGCGCCAGGACATCGACCCGGCCTCGGTGTACCGGGAGCTGAGCCGCAGGTGGCACGTCTACTTCGTGCTGCCCCGGCAGTCGCACTACTACGACGACCCGCAGATCGCCGAGCACTGGCGGGAGCTGCTGGGGCAGAACTTCCTCAAGCTGGAGGACCCCGGCGCGGTGTGCGAGCTGATCGCGGCCACCATCGGCCTGGAGGAGCGCGTGGTCGACCTGGACCAGGCGCTGGTCGACCTCGCCGAGGTCGGGTCGGCGGCGGAGACCCGCGCCGTGGGCGCCGCGCTGGCGCGGGTCGGGTCGGCGGCGGTCGCGACGTCGGCCGCTCCCCCGGACCTGGACGGGCCCGACGACGTGACGCTGTCGTGATCACCTCGGGGCACGTGGTCGTCGTCGGCCTGGGCTTCGGCGACGAGGGCAAGGGCGCGGTGGTCGACGCGCTGTGCCGGGACGGGTCGGTGTCGGCGGTCGTGCGGTTCAACGGCGGCGCGCAGGCCGCGCACAACGTGGTCGCGGCCGGCCGGCACCACGCGTTCAGCCAGTTCGGGGCCGGCACGCTCGCGGGCGTGCCGACCCACCTGTCCCGGCACGTGCTGGTGGAGCCCATCGCGCTGGCCGCCGAGTCGCGGGAGCTGGCGGCGCTCGGCGTGGCCGACCCGCTGCGGCTGCTGACCGTGCACGCCGAGGCGCTGCTGACCACGCCGGTCCACGTGGCGGCCAACCGCGCCCGCGAGGACGCGCGCGGCCCGGACCGGCACGGCTCGTGCGGCAAGGGCATCGGCGAGACGGTGTGGTACTCGCTGCTGGCGCGCCGCGGCGCCCGGCCCGGCGACGTGGTGGAGGGCCAGGTCGTGCCCGGCGAGCCGGGACCGGCGCCGACGGTGGGCGACTGCGCGCGCCCGGCCGTGCTGCGCCGCAAGCTCGACGCGCTGGCCCGGTTCTACGAGCCGCTGGTCGGCGACGGCACGGCGGTCGACGAGCTGGTGTCGCTCTACGAGGCGTTCGCCGACGCGGTGCGGGTGGTCCGCGGCGACGAGGTGGGGCGGCTCGCCGCGGGCGGGAGGCTGGTCTTCGAAGGGGCGCAGGGGGTCCTGCTGGACGAGCGGCACGGGTTCCACCCGCACACCACGTGGTCGTCGGTGACCCCGCGCAACGCCCGCGCGCTGCTGGGCGGGCGCCCGGCGCGGGTGCTGGGCGTGACCCGGACCTACCAGACCCGCCACGGCGCGGGCCCGCTGCCCACCGAGGACGCGGCCGTGCTGGAGCGGTTCCCCGAGCGGCACAACGCGACCGGCCGGTACCAGGGGGCGTGGCGCGCCGGGCACCTGGACGCCGTGCTGCTGCGGCACGCGGTCGCGGCGTGCGGCGGGGTCGACGCGCTCGCCGTGACGCACCTGGACGCGCAGGACCTGCGGGTGGCCACCTCCTACCGCACCGACGGCGGCGCGGTGACCCGGCTGCCCGCCGGGCCCGACCGGACGGCGTTCCTGGCCGGCTGCGCGCCGCGGCTGCGCCCGCTGACCGACCCGGTGGAGTGGCTGGAACGCGAGTTCGGCCTGCCGGTGGCGGTCACCGGCCGCGGGCCGGACCGGGCCGACTACGCGGTGCGCGTGCCCGTGCCGCGATGAGGTGCGGGAGAATCCCGCGCATGGGCGGGCAGGGTGTCGACATGGGCGGGCAGGGTGTCGAATCGACTCCGGTGTCGGTGGACGTGCTCACGCTGCGGTTCGACGCGCGGGCGCGGGCTGTGCTGCTGGCCGTGGCGCCGCGCGCGCTCGACCCGTTCGCGGGCGAGTTGGCGCTGCCGGGCGTGCTGCTGGGGCGCGGCGAGCGGCTGCGGGACGCGGCGCTGCGCGCGGTGACCGGCAAGCTCGGCGTGCCGGCGGGGGAGGTCATCGCGACCGGGCAGCTGGCGACCTTCGACGAGCCCTCCCGCGACCCGCGCGGCCCGACGCTGTCCATCGCCCTGTGGGCCACGCTCACCCCGGCCCCGCCGACCGGGGACCCGACCCCTGAAGGCCCGACCCCCGACGACCCGGGTCGAGCCGGCGACGACCCGGCCCGCCCGGAGGGCGACCGGGTGCGGCCGGTGGACGGCCTGCGGTGGACGGCGCTGGACGCCGTGCCGCCGCTGGCCTTCGACCACTCGCGGATCGTGGCCGACTGCCGGCCGATGCTGGCCGACCGGCTGTGGCGCGACGTGGCGTTCACCGCCGGCCTGCTCGGCCCGGAGTTCACCACCGCGCACGCGCTGGACGCGACCGAGTCCCTCACCGGCGACCGCCCGTACCCGGCCAACCTCGGCCGCACGATGGACCGCGTGCCCGGCCTGCAGCGCACCACCCGGCACGCGAGCGCCCTGCCCAAGGGCGGACGACCGCCGCTGGTGTGGCGCTGGACCGGCGACCGGCTGCCCGCCTGACCCGCCGCCGGTCCGACCGGCCGGCCCGCGTCAGGGCAGCGCCGGGAGGTAGCGGGGCGCCTGCCGGGCGCGCGTGGTGTGCTCGAAGGCCGCCGCGAACCGCAGGACCCGCGCGTCGGCGTCCCGGCCCGCCATGAACGACACCCCGATCGGCAGCGGCCCGGCGAAGCCCGCCGGCACCGTCGCGTTCGGGTAGCCCGCCGCCGCCGCGGGGGTGGAGGTGCCCAGCACGTAGGCGTCGCCCGCCGCGTGGTCGGTCCGCCACGCGGGCGAGTTCGTCGGCGCCATGACCACGTCGAGCCGGTGGGCCGCCAGCACCTCGTCGATGGAGCGCCGGGCCAGGCCCGTCGCGGTGTCGCGCTGCTGCCGGTAGGTCGGGTCGGTCAGCGGCGGGGCGTCCCGCGCGGCCAGGAACAGCTCCTGGCCGAACTTCGACAGCTCGACCGGGTCCCGCTCGTTGAACCGGATCAGCTCGTCCAGGGTGCGCGGCGCGCCGGGCCGGGTCGCCAGGTAGCGCTCCAGGTCGTGCTTGAACTCGGTGATCAGCGCCGGGAACTCGACCGCGTCGATCTGCTCCTGGTAGGGCAGCTCCACGTCCACCACGGTCGCGCCGGAGCGGCGCAGCGCGTCCACGGCGGCCTGCACCACGCGGTCGGCCTCCGGGCTCGCCCCGGCCTTGCGCCACACGCCGACGCGCGCGCCGCGCAGCACGTCGGCGCCCGCCGCCGTCGCGTAGTCGCCGCCGCGCCGGTCCAGCACCGACATCAGGATCGCCGCGTCCACCACGTGCCGGGCCATCGGGCCCGCCGTGTCCTGCCGGGACGAGATGGGCACGATGCCCTCGCCGCTGATCGCGCCGAGGGTGGGCTTGAGCCCCACGACGCCGTTCTGCCCCGCCGGGCACACGATCGAGCCGTCGGTCTCGGTGCCGACCGCCACCTGCGCCAGGGACGCCGCGACCGCCGCGCCCGACCCCGACGACGAGCCGCACGGGTTGCGGTCGAGCACGTGCGGGTTGTTGGTCTGGCCGCCGACGCCCGACCAGCCCGAGGTCGAGCGGGTGGAGCGGAAGTTGGCCCACTCCGACAGGTTCGTCTTGCCCAGGACCACCGCGCCCGCGGCGCGGAGCCGGCCGACCAGCTCGGCGTCCCGGCGCGGCGGCACGCGCAGCGCCCGCGACCCCGCGGTGCTCGCCAGGCCCTTCGTGTCGATGTTGTCCTTGAGCAGCACCGGGATGCCGTCCAGCGGGCCGCGGGCGCGCCCGCGGTCGCGGCGGCGGTCGCTCTCGGCCGCCTGGCCCAGCGCGGTGGGGTCCACGGCCACCACCGACCGCACCCGGCGGTCCACGGTGTCGATGCGCCGCAGGTAGGCGCGGGTCAGGTCGACCGACGTCAGCGTGCCCGCGTCGAGCCGGCGCGCCAGCTGCGGGATGGTGGCCGAGTCCAGGTCGAAGCCCAGGCCGGGCCCGCCGCCGTGGGCGTGGGCGGGCGGCGCCACGAGGAGCACGGCGAGGAGCGCCGCGAGCAGGGATCGCATGGGCTCCAGTCCAGACGCCGCCCCGGCGGTCGTAAACCCGCCATTGGTCGGAGCCTGGCCCGTCTGCGGCCCCGAGGCGGCGGGGTCGCGAGGTGACGAAGGTCCCGCAGCGGTGGGATCCCCCGGTGGCGGTCCCGCGGTGGCGGTCCCGCGGTGGCGGTCCCGCAGTGGCGGACTGCGGGGCGGGCAGCGGAGCGGGGCGAGCGGGCGGGGCGGGCAGCGGAGCGGGGCGGCGGGGCCGGGTCCAGAAGGCGTCCACAGGCGATTCACAGGCCGCGCTCAGGTTCCGCGCCCACCATCGGGAGCAGGAGCCGAAGCAGGAGCCACCGTCCCGGCGCACCCGGAGGCCACCATGACCGTCCTGCACCACGCGGTCCGCCCGGACCTGCCCACCACCGGCTGGGCCACCGCGCGCGGCGCGCGCCGCACCAGCGCCGACGCCGCCGCCGCGCGCACCGCCGGCGGCCGGTTCGCGATCGCGGTGTCCGACGGGATCGGCGACACGGCCGCGGCGGCGCTCGCCGCGCGCCGGGCCGCGGACGCGGCGGTGGACGCGGCCTGGCGCTCGGGCGTGCCGGGCGCGCCCGCCGCGATCCGCCACGCCCTCGACCACCCGCGCGCCCCCGCCGGGCCGGTCGCGGGCGGGGCCGGGGACACCGCGCCCGCCATCCCGGCCGTCCGGGCGCCCGTCCACGACACCACCCCGGTCACCCCGGGACCGACCCCTCCCCCGGCGACCGCCGGGCAACCCGCCGGGCCCGCGACCCGGCCCACCGACACCACCGCCCGATCCACCACCCGCCCCACCGAAACCACCACCGAAACCACCACCGAAACCATCGCCGAAACCACCACCGGACCTGCGACCCGGCTCACCGAAGCCTCCACCCGCCCCGCCACCCGCCCCGCCGGCCGCCCCGCCGAAACCACCACCGGCCCCACCGACCGGACCGCCGCGGCAACCACCCGGCCCACCGCGGCCCCGGCCGCCGACCGGCCCGCCGCCGGTGACACCACGTTCGCCGTGGCGGCGGGCGACGCCGAGCGCGGCTGGTCGGTGGCGTGGGTCGGGGACTGCCGCGCCTACTTCGTGCCGCCGTCGCCCGACACCGCGGGACCGGCGCTCCCGGCCACCGCGGATCACACGATCGGCCGATACCTGCGCGACCGCGGCGTGCCCGCCGCCCCCTCCCTGGACCGGGTCCTCACCACCACCGCCCGCAAGGGCGAACCGGGCGCCGCCGCCGGCCCGCCCGGGCCGGGCCGGCTCGTGCTGGTCACCAACGGCGTGCACCACGTGCTCGACGCGCACGCCATCGCCCGCATCGCCCGCTCCGTCGCCGACCCCGCGCGAGCCGCCGGCGCCCTGGTCACCGCCGCGCTCGACGCGGGCGGCGCCGACAACGCCGCCGCGGCGGTGGCCGACCTGCGCTGACCCGCGCCGCCCGGCGCGCGCGCCGCTCCCGGTGCAGGATGGCCCCCAGGGCCGGTCCGGTGGGAGGTGGGGATGGCCGAACGCACCGCGCCGGTCACCCCCGACGACGGTCTGACCGACGACGAGGTGGCCCGGCGGGTCGCCGAGGGCCGCACCAACGCCGCCGGCGCGCGGACCAGCCGCAGCACCGCCCAGATCGTCCGCGCCAACGTCGTCACCCCGTTCAACGGGCTCCTGCTCACCCTGTTCGCCGCCGTCCTCACCACCGGCCACTGGCAGAACGGCCTGTTCGGGCTCGTCATCGTCGCCAACACCGGCATCGGCGTCGTCCAGGAGCTGCGCGCCAAGCGCACCCTCGACCGGCTCGCCGTGCTCAACGCGCCCCGCGCCCGCGTCATCCGCGCCGGGCGCACCGAGGAGGTCCAGGTCGACCAGGTCGTCGCCGACGACCTGGTCGACCTGCGCACCGGCGACCAGGTCGTCGCCGACGGCGCCATCACCGCCACCACCGGCCTGGAGATCGACGAGTCGCTGCTGACCGGCGAGTCCGACCCGGTGGCCAAGTCCACCGGCGACGAGGTCCGCTCCGGCTCCATCGTGGTCGCCGGCACCGGCCGGTTCCGCGCCACCGGCGTCGGCGCGGACGCCTACGCCACCCGGCTCGCCGCCGAGGCCCGCCGCTTCACCGTCGTCCGCTCCGAGCTGGTCGAGGGCACCAACAAGCTGCTGCGCTGGATCTCGGTGGTGATGCTGGTCGTCGCGCCGCTGCTGCTGTGGAGCCAGTTCCGCACCCCCGACACCGACGGCTGGCAGGAGGCCGTCACCGGCGCGGTCGCCGGGCTCGTCGGCATGGTCCCCGAGGGGCTGGTGCTGCTGACCAGCCTGGCGTTCATGATCGCCGCGGTCACCCTGGCCCGCGCGCAGACCCTCGTGCAGGAGCTGCCCGCCGTCGAGGTCCTCGCCCGCGTCGACACCGTCTGCCTGGACAAGACCGGCACCCTCACCGACGGCGACATCGTCTTCGACCGGCTGGTCACCGACCGCCCGGACGACCCCGACGTGCCCGAGGCCCTGGCGCTGTGCGCCGCCGCGCCCGACGCCAACGCCACCTCCGCCGCCCTCGCCGCGCGGTTCACCGACCCCGCCTGGCGGCGCACCGGCGGCGTCCCGTTCTCCTCGGCCCGCAAGTGGTCCGCCGTCACCACCGACGACCACGGCACCTGGGTCCTGGGCGCGCCCGAGGTGGTGTTCCCCGACGACGCCGGGCAGCCCCTGCTGGACCGGGCCGCCGACATCACCGCCGAGGGCAGGCGCGTCCTGGTCCTCGCCGCCGCCCGCGAACCCGCCGCCGAAAACCGCCTGCCGCCCGACCTCACCGCCCGCGCCCTGGTCGTGCTCGCCGAGCGCATCCGCGACGACGCCGCCGACACCCTGCGCTACTTCGCCGAGCAGGGCGTCGCGCTCAAGGTCGTCTCCGGTGACAACCCCCGCACCGTCGGCGCGGTCGCCGTCGCCGTCGGGCTGCCCGGCATCGAGCGGGCCTCCGACGCCGTGGACGCCCGCACCCTGCCCGAGGACCCCGAGCGGCTCGCCGACGTCCTGGCCGACACCGTCGTCCTCGGCCGCGTCACGCCCCACCAGAAGCGCGCCGTCGTCGGCGCGCTCCAGCGCCGCGGCCACGTCGTCGCCATGACCGGCGACGGCGTCAACGACGCCATGGCGCTCAAGGACGCCGACATCGGCGTGGCCATGGGCAACGGGGCCGCCGCCACCCGCGCCGTCGCCCAGCTCGTGCTGCTGGACAGCCGCTTCGCCCACCTGCCCGACGTCGTCGCCGAGGGCCGCCGCGTCATCGCCAACATCGAGCGCGCCGCCAACCTGTTCCTGGTCAAGAACGTCTACTCGCTGGTGCTGGCGCTGGTCGTGGTCGCGACCTCGCTGGCCTACCCGCTCGCGCCCATCCAGCTCACCATGATCTCGGCCGCCACCATCGGCATCCCCGGCTTCGTCCTGGCCCTCGCGCCCAACCGCCGCCGCTACGTCCCCGGCTTCCTCGGCCGCGTCCTGCGCCTGGCCGTGCCCACCGGCGCCGTCATCGGCCTGGCCGCCTACGCGGGCGACCTCGCCATCCGCGGCCTGGAGCCGACCGGCGGGCGGCCCGCCGGGCAGACCGTCGCGACCGTCGTCGTGGTCATCGCGTCGCTGTGGACGCTGTCCCTGCTCGCCCGGCCCCTGACCGCGTGGAAGCTCGGCCTGCTGCTGGGCCTGAGCGGCGGCGTCGCGGTCATCCTCGCCGTGCCCGCCCTCGGCGGCGGTCTCTTCCTGCTCGCCGTGACACCGCAGCGCCTGCTGGTGGGCGCGGCGATCGGCGTCACCGCCGGCGTCCTGGTGGAGATCATCGGCCGCGCCATCCTGCGCCCCCTCCAGGACGCTTCCCCGGGGTGAGCCGGACCCGGGCCGGAGCGCCGCCGCGATACCTTTGTTCAGTCAGCACTGAAGCTATAGAGCAGAATATTCCACGTACAGATCAGGTGTTTCCCGCCCTGGACCCGCACGCCGCGCCGGAGAGCGGCGGTCAGCGCTGATCACCGCATCTGATCACCGCTGCGGATTACCGCGACTGATCACCGCACGGCCTGTCACAGGCAGCGGCGACGGCGGTGTCGACGGCGTCGCGGACAGCCGCGTCGGCAGCGGCGGCGACGGTGTCGGCGGCGGCCCCGACCGCGGCGGCAGCGGCCGGGTCGGACCGGTCGGGGTCCGCGCGCAGCCCGCGCAGCAGCGGCAGGTAGACGTCGTCGACCAGTTCCTCGATGGTCGACTCCCCCAGCACCGCCCCGCAGGTGACGTACTCGTTGCGCACCAGGTCCAGCGCCGCGCGCGCGGCGCGGTGGGTGAGCCGGACCGGGGGCAGCTCGCCCCGGAGCACCGCGCGCGCGACGATCACCCGGACGGTGTCGGTCAGCGGCGAGGGCTCGGCCAGCCGGGCGCGCAGCAGGTCCGCCACCTCCGGGTGGCGGAACGCGTCGGCCATCACCCCGGCGACCAGGTCCGTCATCAGCGCGCCCGTGCGGCGGGCGATCCGGTGGAACAGGGCGATCAGGTCGCCGCGCAGGCCGCCGGTGTCGGGCGCCTCCCGCGAGCCGGTCGGGACGCGCCGGTCCCAGGCCGCGAGGGCCAGCTCGGCGCGGCCCTTCCAGCGGCGGTAGAGGACGGGCTTGCTGGTGCCGGCGCGCGCGGCGACGCCCTCCACGGTGAACCGGGCGTAGCCCAGCTCGCTCAGCTCGGCCCAGGCGGCATCGAGGATGGCCTGTTCCAGCTCGGCACCGCGGCGGCGCGACTTCGGCTCCGTCACCCTACCCCTAAGATACTTTGCGTTTCTTATCCGACCGGATACGGTTCTCCCACACCTTAGACACCGGCCGTTTCTTATGGGGGGAAACGTTGCTAACACGCCTACTCCGGACATATCTCCGGCCCTACCGGCGGGAGCTGGCGATCGTGCTGGCGCTGCAGTTCGTCGGCACCGTCGCCTCGCTCTACCTGCCCAGCCTCAACGCCGACATCATCGACTTCGGCATCGTCACCGGCGACACCGGCTACATCCTGTCCACCGGCGGCTGGATGCTCGGCGTGACCGCCCTGCAGGTGCTCTGCGCCGGCGGCGCGGTCTACTACGGCGCCCGCACGGCGATGGCGTTCGGCCGGGACGTCCGCTCCGCGGTGTTCCACCGCGTCGGCCGGTTCTCCGCCCGCGAGGTCGCCGCGTTCGGGCCGTCCTCGCTGATCACCCGCACCACCAACGACGTGCAGCAGGTGCAGACGCTGGTGGTGATGGTGTGCACGATGCTGGTCACCGCGCCGATCATGTGCGCCGCGGGCATCGTCATGGCGCTGCGCGAGGACGTGGGGCTGTCCTGGCTGCTGCTGGTCTGCGTCCCGGCGATGGCCGTCGCGATCGGGCTGATCGTGGTGCGCATGGTGCCGCAGTTCCGCCTGATGCAGGAGCGCGTCGACGCGGTCAACCGCGTGCTGCGCGAGCAGCTGTCGGGCATCCGGGTCATCCGGGCGTTCGTCCGCGAGCGCGCCGAGACCCGCCGGTTCGGCGAGGCCAACACCGCGCTGACCGACACCGCCCTGCGCGTCGGGCGCCTCCAGGCGCTGACGTTCCCGGTGGTGATGCTGCTGTTCAACGGCTCCAGCGTGGCCGTCCTGTGGTTCGGGGCGCAGCGGCTGGACACCGGGCAGATGCAGATCGGCGCCCTGACGGCGTTCCTCGCCTACCTGATGCAGATCCTGATGGCGGTCATGATGGCGACCTTCATCTCCATGATGGTGCCGCGCGCCGCCGTGTGCGCGGAGCGGATCAACGAGGTGCTGGACACCGACTCGTCGGTCACGCCGCCGACCGCGGGTGTGGTGGAGCTGCCGGCCGCGGCGTCCGTGGAGTTCCGCGGCGCGGAGTTCCGCCACCCCGGCGCGGCCGAACCGGTCCTGCGCGACATCTCCTTCCGCGCCGAGCAGGGCCGGACCACCGCCGTCATCGGCAGCACCGGCTCGGGCAAGACCACGCTGCTCTCGCTCATCCCCCGGCTGATCGACGCCACCGGCGGCGCGGTGCTGGTCGGCGGGGCGGACGTGCGCGACATCGACCCCGACGCGCTGTGCGAGCGGATAGGTCTGGTGCCGCAGCGGCCGTACCTGTTCACCGGCACCGTCGCGAGCAACCTGCGCTACGGCCGGCCCGAGGCCACCGACGACGAGCTGTGGCAGGCCCTGGAGGTCGCGCAGGCCGACGGCTTCGTGCGCGAGATGGGCGGGCTCGACGCGGAGATCGCCCAGGGCGGCGGGAACGTCTCCGGCGGCCAGCGGCAGCGGCTGTCCATCGCGCGGGCCCTGGTCCGCCGGCCGCAGGTCTACCTGTTCGACGACGCGTTCTCGGCGCTCGACCTGGCCACCGACGCCCGGCTGCGCGCCGCGCTCAAGCCGCACACCGCGCGCTCGGTCGTCATCGTCGTCGCCCAGCGCGTGTCCACCATCATCGACGCCGAGCGGATCGTCGTGCTGGACGACGGCGCCGTGGTCGGCATCGGCGACCACCGCGAACTGCTGGACACCTGCCCCACCTACGTGGAGATCGTCCAGTCGCAGCTGACCTCGGAGCAGGCCGCATGAGCGCCACCGCGACCGGCAGGCCCACGCCGTCCCGGATGGGCGGCGGCCTGCCCGGCATGGGCATCCCGATGGGCAAGGCGGAGGACTTCGGCCCCTCGGCCCGGCGGCTGGTGTCCCGGATGCGCGCGGAGCGGTCGGCGCTGGCCGCCGTCCTCGCGCTGGGCGTCGTCAGCGTCGGGCTCGGCGTGGTCGGCCCGAAGGTCCTCGGGCACGCCACCGACATCATCTTCGACGGCGTCCTGGTCCGCCGGGGCGGGGGACCCGGCGGCGTGGACTTCGCCGCGCTGGGCCGCGTGCTCGCCTGGGCCTCGGGGCTGTACCTGGCGTCGTCGCTGTTCGCGTGGGCGCAGGGCCGCATCCTCAACAACGTGGTGCAGCGGTTCGTGTTCACGCTGCGCGCCGACGTGGAGGCCAAGCTGCACCGGCTCCCGCTGCGCTACTTCGACCGGCAGCCGCGCGGCGAGCTGCTGTCGCGGGTCACCAACGACATCGACAACGTGGCGATGTCGCTCCAGCAGACCCTCAGCCAGCTGCTGACCGCGCTGCTGACGGTGATCGGCGTGCTGGTGATGATGGTGACCATCTCGCCGCTGCTGGCGCTGATCTCGCTGGCCCTCGTCCCGCTGTCGGTGGTGGCCACCGGCCGCATCCGGAAGCGGTCGCAGAAGCTGTTCGTGGCGCAGTGGAAGCACACCGGCGCGCTCAACGCGCACATCGAGGAGTCGTTCACCGGCCACCAGCTGGTCAAGGTGTTCGGCCGCCAGCGCGAGACCGAGGAGGAGTTCCGCCGCCGCAACGACGAGCTGGTGGACTCGGCGCTGGGCGCGCAGTTCATCTCCGGGCTCATCATGCCGATGATGATGTTCCTGTCCAACCTCGGCTACGTCGCGGTCGCGGTGGTCGGCGGGCTGCGCGTCACCTCCGGGGCGATGACGCTGGGCGAGGTGCAGGCGTTCATCCAGTACTCGCGCCAGTTCACCCAGCCGCTGACCCAGGTCGCGTCGATGGCGAACCTGATGCAGTCCGGGGTGGCCTCCGCCGAGCGGGTCTTCCAGCTGCTCGACGCCGAGGAGCAGGAGCCCGACCCCGCCGACGCCACCGTGCCCGCGCAGCGCCGGGGCCGGGTGGAGTTCCAGGGCGTCGGCTTCTCCTACCGGCCCGACCAGCCGCTGATCCGGGACCTGTCGCTGGTCGCCGAACCGGGGCACACCGTGGCGATCGTCGGCCCGACCGGCGCCGGCAAGACCACGCTGGTCAACCTCGTCATGCGGTTCTACGAGCTGGACGAGGGCCGGATCACGCTCGACGGCGTGGACATCACCGCGCTGCGGCGCGAGGACCTGCGCTCGCGCACCGGCATGGTGCTGCAGGACACCTGGCTGTTCGGGGGCACGATCCGGGACAACATCGCCTACGGCCGGCCGGGCGCCACCGAGGAGCAGGTCCTCGCCGCCGCCCGCGCGACCTACGTCGACCGGTTCGTGCGCACCCTGCCCGACGGCTACGACACCGTGATCGACGAGGAGGGCACGAACGTCAGCGCGGGCGAGAAGCAGCTCATCACCATCGCGCGGGCGTTCCTGGCCGACCCGGCGCTGCTGATCCTGGACGAGGCGACCAGTTCGGTGGACACCCGCACCGAGTCGCTGGTGCAGCACGCCATGGCGGCCCTGCGGTCGTCGCGGACCAGCTTCGTCATCGCCCACCGGCTGTCCACCATCCGCGACGCCGACCTGATCCTGGTGATGGAGTCGGGCCGGATCGTGGAGCAGGGCACGCACGAGGAGCTGATCGCGCGCGACGGGGCCTACCACAGGCTGTACTCGGCGCAGTTCGCCGCGGCGTGAGCCGATCGGGCGCCCCGGCGCGGGCGGCGCCGGGGCGCCCGATCGGCGCCGGGGCACCCGATCGGCGCGCCGCCGAACGCGTGACCCGGCCGCTCCCGCGGCGCGGTGCGCCCCGTCCGGTGGTATCCGCCCCGCCTCCCCCGCCCCACAATCGGCGCTACCGGTCAGCGGCCGACCACGGCCGGCGCGGTGGACCCCCGCGGCTCCGACCGCGCCGCGCGGCGCGGTGGCCCGGCGGTCACGAGGAGGCCGATGTGGCAGGGCGGTGGTCGAACCGACGCGGCCGGGCGACGGGCTTCGCGGCCGGTGTGGTCGCCCTGGCCGCGGCAGTGGTCCCGGTCGGCGAGGCGGCGGGCGACGACGCGCCCGGCAGCGGCCGGGCGACCCCGGCCGAGGTGGCGCGCTGGGTGGTCGACCTGGACGTCACCGGCCTGCGCGACCTGCTGGCGGGCGGCCGGGTCACCTCGGTCCGCCTGGTCAGGGCGTACCAGGAGCGCATCGACGCCTACGAGCGGGCTTACGCCGACCAGCCCGGGGTCAACGCGGTCATCCGCCGGGACCCGTCGGCGCTCGCCGACGCCGCCCGGCTCGACGCCGAACGCCGCCGCGGCCACGTCCGCGGCCCGCTGCACGGCATCCCGGTGCTGCTCAAGGACAACTACGACACCGAGGACCTGCCCACGACCAACGGCTCGCTGGCGCTGCGGCACTGGCGCGCCCCCGACGACGCCGAGCAGGTCGCGCGGCTGCGCGCGGCGGGCGCGGTCGTCGTGGCCAAGACCAACCTGCACGAGTTCGCCTCCGGCGTCGAGACCCTCAGCTCGCTGGGCGGGCAGACCCGCAACCCCCACGACCAGACCCGCAACCCCGGCGGGTCCAGCGGCGGCACGGCCGCCGGCGTCGCGGCCGGGTTCGGCGCGGTCGGCCTGGGCTCGGACACCTGCGGCTCGATCCGCAACCCGGCCGCGCACAACAGCCTGGTCGGGCTGCGGTCGACCTTGGGGCTGTCCAGCCGCGACGGCATCGCGCCGCTCGCGCTGACCCAGGACGTCGGCGGCCCCATCGCCAAGTCGGTCGGCGACGTCGCGCTGGTCCTGGACGCCACCGCCGGGTACGACCCGGACGACCCGGCCACCGGGGCGTCCATCGGCCGGGTGCCGCCCACCTACACCGCCGCGCTGGACGACACCGCCCTGGCGGGCGCCCGCATCGGCGTGCTCACCGACTACCTGGACACCTCGCCCCCCGCGCGGGCGACCACGGCGCTGGTGCGGGCCGCCGCCGAGGACATGGCGCGGCAGGGCGCGACCGTCGTCGACCTGCCGACCCAGCCCGCCCTGCTGTCGGCGGTGGACGGCTCCTGGCTGATCGACGACGAGTTCGAGCGCGACCTCAACCGCTACCTGGCGGCGCCGGGGTCGCGCTTCCCGCGCTCGCTGGCCCGGCTGGAGCCGCCCGCCGACACCGTGACGCTGGCCGACATCGTCACCTCCGGCCAGGTCACGCCGACGGTGCTGGAGCGGCTGAAGGTCCGCCTGGGCCGCTCGACCGGCCCGCAGGACGGCTACCACGAGCGGCTGGCCCGGCGCGCCCGGGCGCAGCAGCTGCTCCAGGCGCTGCTGACCGACCACGACCTGGACGCGCTGGTCTACCCGACGGTCCAGCAGCAGGCCGCCCCGATCGGGCAGCCGCAACCGGGCGGCCGGACCTGCGCGCTCGCCGCCAACACCGGGCACCCGGCCCTGACGGTCCCGGCCGGCTTCACCCCGGACGGCCTGCCGGTGGGGGTGGAACTGCTGGGCCGGCCGTTCAGCGAACCCGTGCTGCTCGCGTTCGGGTTCGACTACGAGCAGGCCACCCGCCACCGCCGGCCGCCGGCGAGCACCCCGCCCCTGCGCCGCCCCCTCCCCCGCGCCGACCCCGTCGCCGCACCGGCCCCGCTGCCGCGCTGATCCCCGTCCCGCGGTCGTCGCCGGGCGGCCGGGCCGTGACGGGCGCCCGGCGCGCCGACCGGCTCGGCGGAAGGTTCCACCCGCGTGACCGTCGCCGCGGACGCCCGCACCCCCTACCGTCGCCCCATGAGCACAGGCGCCGACGGCCCGCCGGACACCCCGCCGCCGATGCGGGGACCGGCGGAGCCGGGCGAGGAGGGCCGCTTACCGGGCGACGGCGACGAGCCCTTCGCGTGGGGCCGCCCGCGAGGGAGGTCCAGGCACGGGCGCAAGGACCTGTACGGGGCGTTGGCCGCCTCGGCCGTGCCGGGGCTGTTCGGGTTCGTGCACTGGGCGGGGTTCGTGCTGGCCGCCGTGGGCGCGCTGCCGTTCCTGGTCTTCCTGGTCAAGGGCATCAGGTCCGACTCGGGGGACGCGTGCCGGGTCGTGGTCGAGCCCGGCGCCCCGCGCCGGATCACCCTCCACCGGGCCGGCGGGCGGCTCGTGGTCCGCTCGCTCGACGACGTGCGGGAGATCCAGCCGCTCCTGGTCGGCTACACCGGCGGCGAGACCGAGGGCGTGCGCGTCCTGGCCCTGCGCATCGGCCGCCGGAAGTACCGCACCGACTCCCACTACACCACCGACGACAGCGAGGTGTGGGCCCTGGCGCAGGCGCTGGGGCGCGCCTGCCCGAACGCCCCGGTGCGCCCGCTCAAGGACAAGCGCTACGCGCTCACCCCGGACTGACCGCCCGCGGCCGGCAGCCGTCGCCCTTCAGCGCCGACACCTTCCCGTGGTCCATGTCGGTCTTGGCGCTGCCCTGCTCGTAGATCCACACGACGGCCTTCTTCCGGCTGTACGGGGCCTTCTCGACCCACCAGCACTCCGCGCGCCTGATCACCTCGGCGCGCGTGACGGCGCCGCCGCACCCGGCCCGACGCCGCCCGGGGTGTGGCCGCCGGGCAGGACCACCGACCCGACGAAGTTCGCCGAGCCGCCCCGCGCGACCTCCAGGACTCGGATGCCTGTCCTTCGTCACCCCGCGCGGGTGGCCGAATCGCCGGCACGGCCCGACCGCGGCAGCGCCACGCCGCCGGAACCGGTCGAGGCGCCGCGCGGTCAGAGGCCGCCGAGGCCGGGCGGGTCGAGGTTGACCGGCGTGACCGCGGGCGGGTCCGGTTCGCCCCGCCGCGGCGGGGCCGGGGGCAGCAGGGGCCGGAGCGGGTGGCCCTCGGGCATCCGGGCGAGCCCCTCCAACGCCACCCGGCGCAGCAGCGCCGTGTCGGTGGCGGTGAGCCAGCCGTCGCCCTCGGCGGCCTCGACCGCGGCCCGGCCCGACGGCGTGCCGTTGCACCACCAGGGCGGGGGGCGATCGCTGCCCTCGCTCAGGAACGCCACCACGAGCACGAGCGCGTGGGCGACCACGGGCAGCCAGGAGCCGAACACGACGGCAACGGTGACGCCGGCGGTCAGCAGCACGGCGGTGAGGCCGGTCTTCCGGCCGTCGAGCCGCCGGTGGCGGACCCGCCACCGCCCGACGGCCGGCGAGTCCGCGGGCACGCCGACGGGCAACCCCGGATCGCACACCAGGCCGTCGAGGACCAGCCCGCGGCGCACGGCGGCCAACCGGTCGTCGGCCGAGCCCGGGTCGCCGGAGTCCTGTACCACTCCCCCGGTCCTGGCCAGCAGGTCGAGCAGCGCGGCCTCGGGCCCGTCCTGCGGTTGCGGGTCGAGCACGTCGACCCGGAACCGGTGGTACTCCTCGGGCACGACGCGCAGCCGCCCGTCGGCGTGCATCCGCGCCAGGGCGGTGATGATCATCCGTCCGGGCGCGGCCGAGCACGAGGTCAGGACGATCAGCTCGTAGAGGCCCAGGCGCGCGCCGGCGGCGCGCGGGGGGCCGGCGGCGCCGGCCAACTCCTCCCAGGCGCGGCGTTGCGCGCCTCCGACCCGGACCACCACGACGAGCGAGGCGAGCGCCAGGGCGACGCCCACCGCGTTGCCCGTCGCGTTCCCGACGACGCCGTCCAGCAGGGCCACGCGGTCCTCCCCTCACGCGCCGGTCCGGTGGCCTGCCCTGCCTACCCGATCCGAGCCCGGAGGTGTTCCGCCGAACGAGCGGTGCTCCGGGCGCCGCTGACGCGCTGCCGCCGACCCGCCGCGAGGCGACCGGCGCGACCCGGCGCCGACGAAGGCCACCGCGCCCAGCACCACCAGGCACCCGGCCAGCTGCGGCGCGCTCGGCCGCTCGCCCAGCAGCACGACGCCCATCAGGATCGCCCCGACCGGTTGCAGCAGCATCATCGTCGCGCCCGTCGCGCTGGACAGCCGGGGCAGCGCCGTGGAGATCAGCAGCCAGCCCGCGATCTGGCCGATCAGCGCCAGCGCCAGCAGCCAGCCCAGGGCGGGCCACCCCGGCGACAGGTCCAGCCGGCCCGTCGGCACGCCGATCGCCACCGCCACCGCACCGGCCGACAGCGTGGCCACGAACAGCGTGTGGTCGCGGGCGCCGGGCCCCGTGCTGCGCCGCATCAGCACCAGGTAGGCGGCGAACCCCACACCCGCGCCCAGCGCGAGCACCGCGCCCAGGACCGGGTCGGGCCCGAACGCGGGCGTGCCCGCCAGCCCGCCCGCGAGCACGATCCCGGCCAGCAGCACCGGCGCCGCGCGGACGAACCGCTTCGACGGCCGCTCCCGGAACACCAGGTACGCCACCGCGGGCACGATCACCACCTGCACCGACAGCAGCACGGTCGCGATGCCCGCCCCCACCAGCGCGATGGCGTCGCCCCACAGCACGAAGTCCACGCCCAGCCCCACGCCCGCCAGCACCGGCAGCACCAACCGCCGCCGCGCCGTGCCGCGCCGCCGCTCCCACCACACCAGGGCGGCCAGCACCGGCAACGAGAACAGGCACCGCCAGAAGGCGCTGGTGCTGCCGCTGGCGCCGGACACCTTGATGAACACCGACGACAGCGCGATGCACAGGCTGCCCGCCATCGCCAACAGCGCCGGGTGCACCCGCGCGCGGGCAGGCGGCGCGGTCGCGGGACGGGTTCCGGTCGTGGTCACCAGCCCACCCTGCGATGCCCGGACCATCAAGGACAAGCGAATGTTCGTCAGCGGATCCCGGTAGCATCCCTACCGTGTTCGGTCTGGAGCGGATGCGCGCCCTGCACGCCGTGGCCACCCACGGGACGGTCGCGGCGGCGGCGACCGCGCTGCACATCACCCCTTCGGGCGTGTCCCAGCAGCTGGCGAAGCTGGAGCGGGAAGCCGGCCAGCGCCTGCTGGAACCCCACGGCCGCACCGTCCGCCTCACCACCGCCGGGCACCTGCTCGCCGGCCACGCGGCGGGCATCCTCGCCCGGGTGGAGAAGGCGCGCTCGGACCTGGAACTGCTGCGCGAGGACATCACCGGCCCCCTGCGCGTGGGAGCCATCCCCACCACCGTGCACGCCCTGCTGCCACCCGTCCTCGCGGCGCTGCGCGCCCAGCACCCCGGCCTGGAGGTCACCCTGCACGAGGGGGAGGCCGAGGAGACCATGCCGCAGGTGGTCGACGGCAGGCTCGACGTGGCGGTCCTGGAGAGCTGGGAGCACCGCCCCACCACCGTGCCCCCGTCGACCTCGCGGACCACGCTGCTGTCCGACGTGGCCGACCTCGCCCTGCCCGCGAGCCACCGCCTGGCCCACCGCAAGGCCGTCGACCTGGCCGAGGTCGACGACATACCGTGGATCGCCTGGAGCGCAGGCTCCGGCTGCCACGCCTGGCTCACCCACGTGCTGCGGCAGCAGGGCACGGGCACGCGGATCACCTGCACCGTGGGCAGCTACCCCACCCAGCTGGCCCTGGTGGCGGGCAACGTGGGCGCGGCCGTGATCCCCCGCCTGGGCCGCGACTCGGTGCCCGACGGCGTGCGGATCCTCACCACCCGCCCGGCCCTCAACCGCACCATCTACGCGATCAACCGCGCCGAGGACGACGACCGAGGCGCGATCAGGGCGTGCGTGGACGCCCTGGCCTCGGCGGCAACCCGCTTCCACAACCTCGCCTGACCCGCCACACCGACGTCCGCGGCCCAGGCCGACGGGGTCGTGAAGCCGTTGCGCCACCAGAGCGCCGTCCGGCGCAGGGGCGGTGGTCGGCGGGGACCCGGCTGAGGTCAGCCGCCGAGGGCGTTCCGGATGGCGGTGGCGACGTGGTGGGCCTGGATGTCGCGTCCGCGGGTGTTGGGGTGCAGGAGCCAGGGCAGCGGCACGCCGTACATGCTGACCTGGGAGGTCTCGAACAGACCGCCGATGCCGCGGTCGTCGCCGTCGCAGGCGGTGTTGTCGCCGGTGACCGCGTAGAGGTCGACGAACACCGCTCCGGCTTCGGTGGCCTCGGCGCGCATCAGGTCGTTGAGGCGTTGCTGGGCGTTGTCGAACACGGGCATGGCGTCGGTCGGGATGTCGGCCAGGGGCTTGTACTTCCGCCCGGGTGCGGGGACCTGGCACTTGACGATGTCGGCGGGCACGATCCGCGGGTAGCCGACCAGCACGGCCTCGGCGTTCGGGGAGAGGTCCCTGATCTTGACGAACAGCTCTTCCAGCTCGGCCTCGACCGTCGCGAATCGGGAGTCCAGCCACTGCCTGCCTTCACCGGCGGTGAAGAAGGCGGCGCACAGCTCGGCGGGGTCGGCGGGGTCGACCGGGCCACCGGGCAGCACCGCGTCCAGGTCGCGGAAGGTCTGGGAGCACTGCTGGAGGATCTGGACGAAGCCGAGGGTGTTGCCGCCGAGGCTGCCGACGACGAGCCCGGTCCCGTCGCTCAGGGCTTCCTGCTGGGGCGGCTTGCTCTTGCCCTTCGGCAGGGGTTGCGCGGTCCAGAAGTGCTCGATGAGCGCGGCGCCGCAGGACCGGTCGGAGGCCACGTCGAGCGGGGTGCCCCGTTCGGCGAGTTCCCGCGCCGCCAACGCCGGGTAGTTCACCTCGGACCGGAAGCAGTAGTACTCCTGCGGGTCCCAGGCCCCGAAGATGGGGGCGACACCGAAGTTCGCGGTGTAGGAGTCGCCGAAGAACACCGTCGACACCGGCTCCGCCTGTGCCGGTTCCTGTGCGGCGGCGGGCACGGTGGCCCCCGCGCACACCACCACGGCCACCACTGTCACGAGCAGGCCACGGCCCCGCCTCGTCATCGTCACCACTGCGACCCCCTCACCAGCCCGTTCAGCGCTGCTGCCCTATCCGGACGGCAGCGGCGGTCGCCTGCCCGGCAACCCGTGGACGAACGTAGGCATGACCGGGACCCGACCGCTGGCGACGGAAGCGAACTCCACCCGACCGTGCACCGCGCCCCACCGTGCACTGCGCCCCAAGCCCCCCCGGCGCAACCAAGTCGGTCGCCCTCGCCCGACCTCCCACCGACAAGCCCTCCGGCTCACCGCCCGGACGCCCGCCCCGAACCCTGCTTTTGCTTGTGGCCCTTGGCACGCCCCGTGCAGACCGGTGGCTTCGTGTAGTCAACTTCCGACTCTGGCACCATTGAGAGGAAACCGGTTTGTGCAGGTCAGGGCTCCGTGGCCGCCCAGACCTCAACTTGCGCGCGTCCGGGCGGCCACAGCGACAAAGAGCAAGGGCGGCCAAGTTAGTCAGACACTAGCGGCCTTGATTTGCTCGGCCTCGAAGAGGCTCGGATGCGGGTACCGGGTCCGGATAGCCACACGATCCGCGCTTTTTCGCAGAGGTCGTGGTCCATGAAGTACTTCAGCGCGTCCTCGGGTGCCTGGAGGTGCAGTCGGAGGTCACCTTCCCTGTTGATCACGTCAGCGGAGTCGGGGAAGGCCATGCCGTAGGCGGCGATGTAACCGTCGTGACGCTCGCCGTATTCGACCGCTACAGCAAACAGTCGTGGTGCGTCGTCCTCCGCCAACCCGGTCAGAAATGCACTGAACCCGGCCGCGTCCCAGAGTGGTTCCGACTTGACCACGTCGGTCATTCAGGATCTCCTTGCACAGTTTTCAGCAGTTCGGCCAACTTGCTCGCCTCGGCCAACGTGTTGCCCGTTTCCTCCGGCGAGTGGATCCAGGAGGTCTTAAGGTCTCCGACAGCGGTCGGCGGCAACGGAATCACTACGCCTTCCTCGTAGGCACGGGTTCGGAACATGGCGCCTGGGAGCACTCCACCATCGACGCACGAGGTCGACATCAGTTGTAGCCTCGTTCGTCGGGTGTAGATTCACGTTTGCCACGGGGTCCTCGGTGACCGGATCCACCAAGCGACCCTCGTGCAGTACTCCGCCAGGGAGGACTGGCCACCTCAGTTCGACGTAGCCCAGAGCTGCACGCTGATACCTGTCGGACAGCGCGGAAAGCGGGTCGGCTTTCTGCATAAATTTTCCCCTTGGATACATTCCGGCCACGGTGGAGCATGTCACCGATCCGGACAAGGCTTTTCTTCCCTCGCCTTGCGAGCACAGGGAACCACCTCGAACAGATCGTTGAACTGCATCGGCGCCAAGGCAACGAGCACGCCGCCGATGAACGCAGGACCCGGTTGGAGGTCTCCATGCCTGACCCGGCCAATGGTGGAGCGGCTTACTCCCATGGCTTTTGCAAGCGCATAATCCGACTTGAATCCGGCAAGCAGTGCGGCCCGGTCCAAGGTTCCGACGCGCAGTCTGATCGTGTAACTTTCCGGCCGTTTTGAACTGGAATGATCGGGTTTGACCGGCAACTCAACTCCTTTCAACTTCCTCGCCCTCGACTTGACGAAGAGAGCGAACCACGAGAAGAAGCGCTTTTATTCGCGGAAACGAAAGTACGGGCAGGGCGCAGGTTCGCCGAGTCTCAGCGCTGCGTTCATCGCCGCTCTGCGATGGGGAAGCCTTCCCGGTTCGGAGACGAGTTAGCAGCTCGTGTCGAGTCCGGATTCCAACAGCCTTGCGCCAGGAGTCGTCGCACTGCGCGCACTCGGGCTCGATCCCGAGCAGCGGCAGGACGCTGGGTAACGTCACCGGTTCTCCGCACAAAGTTTCTCCGTCGTCACCCGGCCGCAGGTCGGCAGGAATCGCGTGACGGACACCATCGTGCGGATACCAGCGAAATGGAGCACGCGCCCAGTAGTCGTGCACCATCACGCTCACCACGCCGACCCACGGCAACGGGGCCCGCTGACCCGTCTCCAGCGCCAACGGTTCGGCACTCCGGTGAGCGAGTGGGTGACCGAGGCACCCACGCTGCTCACACCAGCGCGGGGCGAGTCATCGGTATGAGGTGACGAGGCAGCCGACCGGGGTGATGCGTTGCGCGGATGCCGCTTCCCGTGGTGACGGCTGCTCCGGCTCGGCGGGTGATCAAACTTTCCATGCTGGCGACGCTAGGAACGCGGCGAGGTGATCTTTTGCCTGGCGGGCAAAGTCACCTGATCGGGTCAGACGGGCAGCCCTGCCCGGTAGGCCATGCCTGTCAGCTCCCGCCGGGCGGCGCCGGTCTTCACCCGTGACAGCAGTTCGGTCAGGAGCGAGCGCATGAACGGGTGCCGGTGGATTCGGACCGGGCTGATCCGCTCGGCGCGCCGGAGCATCGCCACCGCTTCGTCGTGGCGCCGGGGCAGTCTGGCCAGCGCGCGGCCGTACTCCCGCCAGTAGGCGGACTTCCTGGTCGGAGAGGGCAACGCGGCCGGGTCCACGGTCGCCGCGATGCGGGCGGCTTCGGCGTGGTCGCCCGCCTCCAGCGCGACCGACATGCGCCAGACCCCGACGTTGCTGGGGCCGAAGCCGAGCCACAGCGCGTTGCCCTCGCCCGTGCGCGCCGCCAACTCCGTTGCCTGGTCGAGGGCGGCGGAGCGGTTCGCGTGGGCGTTCTGCGCCGCGGACACCAGCGAAGAGGTGAGCGTCAGCATCCCCGTGACCTGCATCGCCTCGCTGCTCGCCGTGCCGACCTGCGCCTCGGGGACTTGCAGCTCCTTCGCGGCCAAGTCCAGCGCGCCGCCGCCCATCAGGCCGAAGGCCGTGCCGAAAGCGGTGATGGCGTGCGCCAGCGGGTCGTCCTCCAGCTTGTCCGCGGCCTTGCGCGCCAACGTCACCGCGTGCCAGCCCAGATCGGTCGAAGCTCCGACGTCCATCAGCCACGCCTGGGTGCCCTGCACGTGGAACAGCGGCAGCAGACGCAGCACGGCGGCTTCGTCACGTCGGGCCCCGAGCGTCCGGTGGAGGTCCCGGATCAGCGCGGGGAGCGCTTCCCCCACGACGCCGTACTCACAGTCGCGTTGGGCTGAAAGGAGGTCCGCCACCCGTGCCTTCAGCACGTCCGCCGGGAGGACGGCGCCTCGCGGGTCGTCCATGCTGACTTCGAGCAACGCCAGCCGCACCGCCGCCAGCGCGCGGTCCTCCTCCACCTCGCCCGGGGTGACGACCGTCGGACCGACCAGGTCTATGGGCGCGACCTCCAGCGCGTCGGCCAGCGCGATGACCAGCGACCTGCGATCGAGCGCCCGCTTGCCGGACTCCAGCCGCGACAGGTGCGAAGCCGAGATCCCGGCCCGGCCGGCGATCACGGTCAGCGACTTCCTCCGGGCATGGCGAATAGACCGAAGTCGGGTACCGATGTCATTGGCGACGGCTTCAGCAACCACAGCAACCCCATCCGTCGACGTGCTCACGCCAGCGTGCCGAGTCGGCCCGGCCCGCTGCCCAGCGGAGTCCGCTCCCAGGCTAGCGCGTCGAAGACATCCCGATCAGTGCGACGCAGGGTGACAGCTTCCAGTAGCGCTGCTCAACGGCGGGCGCCCCCGGACCAGTTCGCCATCAGCCCACCGCACTGATCAACAGCAGGTAGGGCAACCCACCCGCGATGAAGCCCACCACGGCCCCCCAAGAAAGCATGGTCGTCTTTGGAGGTCATGCGGGCGGGAACACGACCGCTGTTTCTTTTCATTCTCCTTGGCGGCCTGCCTGTCCGGCGAGGACTCTTTTGGTTTTTACCTGGATCGGTACGGCACCTGGTATTTCCTGGATCGGTGCGCGATCTTGGTATGAAGAGCGGCCGGGAGGCCCCCAAGGAGGAGGGAAGTGCGTCGTGTTCTCCCCGTACGGCCTGCCGGAGGCAATCATGCCGAGCTGGGGGTGTCAAGCGGTGAAGCGTGCTTGACACCCCCAGCTCGGCATGATTGGGCTGCGCCCAGGCCGTACGGGGAGAACACGAGGCACACGGCTGCGCTGAACAGCGCCGCCGCGCGAGGCGCGGCCTGAGGCAAGAACTGAAGCGCCACCGCGCGGAGTACGGCTTGAGGCGAGAACTGAAGGGCCGCCGCGCAAGGCCCTCGCATACCGGAGTCGTGGGTGGTGCGCCCGGTTGTCCGGGAGGTGGTTGCGCCACCCGAACCACCGGGGTCGGCCGGCGGCGCGGCCAGGCATAACGGCGTGGAAACTTCCGCACCGTTGCGATCCGGAGCGGCCGGGGAGATCAATATCCTGGGTCGGTGAGCGATTCGCCCCCTCCGCCCGCCAGGTCGGTGGTGGTCACGCTGTTCGCCGTCGCCGCCGTGGCGGGCGCCTCCGCGCTGACCGCCTTCGCGGTGGCCGACCCCGGTCCCGGGCGCGACGCCCCGGTCCCCGCCGGCGACCGCCCGTCGCCGACGCCGCGCGCGAGGTCCGAGCGTGACGCCGGCCCGCCGACGTGCGTGATCGGCTCCTGGTACGCGGTGGAGGAGCAGCTCATGGTCGAGTTCTACACCGACGCCGAGCCGATGCGGTTCACCGGCAGCGGCCGGCGGTACGAGTTCCGGCCCGACGGCACGGGCACCGAGCGGCAGGACAACGTGATCCTCACCAGCACCCACGAGGGCAACGAGCTGCGCGTCGTGGGCAACGGCACGGTCGAGTTCACGTGGAGCGCGACGGACCAGCGGATCACCTACCTGGCCCGCACCGCGACGACCCTGACGTGGTCGTACTACGACCGGCGCGGGCTGCTCAGCACCCAGCCGCAGACCGTCGAGCCGGCGTTGAACGAGGTGGACGACTACACGTGCCGGGGCAACCGGGCCACCGAGAGCAACGCGGGCGGCTACAGCGCCAACTGGGTCCGCACCGACGCGACGGGGATGTACGGCTGATGGCGCGGCTCGGGGCCGTGCTGGGCGCGGTGGCGCTGCTGGGCGTGGCAATGCCCGTGGCGCCGCCGGCCGCCGCGCAGCCAGCCGGCGGCGAAGAACGGGCCGCCGCCGTGGCGCGGCCGGGCGTCGTGCTCGTCTCCGTCACCTGGCACGGCTGGGTGCGCGACAAGCGGACCGGCGAGGTGTTCGGCGGCACGGCGGGCTACGAGGTCAGGACCTCGTGCAGCGGCGCGGTGATCAGCCCGGACGGCTACGTGGCCACCGCCAGCCGCTGCGTCCACACCGGACCGCTGGGCGGTGGCGGCGCGCTGTTCGAGGCCGCCGTCGCCGACCTCGCCCAAACGGGCCGGGTGCGCGACGCCGGGAAGGCGCGCGCGGAGATCGCCCAGCACGGCTCGGCGGAGGGCCCGGTCCCCGACAGCGCGGTCGACCGGCGCATCCAGGTGGAGCGGGTGGAGGCGCGCGGCACCGAGCAGGTCCGCGACGTCGCGCCGGCCGCGGTGGTCGACCTGGTCGCGCCCGAGGACGGCGACGTGGCGGTGCTCAAGGTGCCCCGCGAACGCCTGCCCTCGCTGGAGATCCGGTCGGACCCGGCACCGGTCGGCGCCCCCGTCCTGGCCATCGGCCACCCCGCCCCGCCCAACGCCACCGCCGACCCGGGCACGGAGCCCGTCGCCCGGAACGGTCGGGTCACCGCGCACCGCACCCAGGCGGGCCGGGCCTTCCACGAGTTCGATGCCGCCGACGCGCACGGCACGGGCGGCGGGCCGGTGGTGGACCTGCGGGGCGGCGTCGTGGGCCTGATCAGCCGGGGCCCGACCGGCGAGGCGCGGTCGCCCGGCCTCGCCGCCTCGGCCCGGACGCTGGTGGACGTCTTGGCGCACAAGGGGATCGCGGTCGGCATCGGGCAGCACGACCGCGACTACCGGGCCGGGCTCGACCGGTACTTCGAGGGCGACCACGACGGCGCGGTGGAGCACTTCGACGCGGTGCTGGCGGGTTCGCCGGGCCACCGGGGCGCCACCGAGCACCGTCGGCTGGCCGTCGAGGGGGGCGGCGAGGCCGGCGGCCCGTCGACGCTGCTCGCCGTGCTCGCGGCGCTGTGCGGCGGGATCGCGGTGGCGACCGCGACGGCGGGCACGGCCGTCGCCCTGGCCCGGCGCAAGCGGCTCGCGGCGGCCGGCGGGGCTGCGCCCCCGACCGGAGCGCCGCCCGCCGCGGTCCCGCTCGGGGCACCGCCCACCGCGGTCCCGTTCCGCACGCCACCCGCCGCAGCCGCCTTCGATCCACCCGTCCAGGCGGGCCCGCCCGCGGACGGGCGGACCGGCGCGCCCGCGGGCCTCCCGGCCGGTCTCCCCGTCGGCACGCCCCCGCCGGGCACGCCGCTCACCGGGATCCCGCCCGCCGCGGTCCCGCCGCCCGTGCGGGCGGAACCGGCGGGCGGGGCGCCGGAAACCGTCACGCGGGCCCGCGTCCCGGTGCTACCAGTTGGTCTCGGCGTGCACCCACAGGAGCGCGGCGAGGCCGACCCCGACCAGGCTGAGCGGCGAGAAGGAGCCCTCGGTCAGCACCAGCCCGACGACGAGACCGAGCGCGGCCATGGCCGCGTACAGCCGGGGCCCCCACTTGCGGGTCATCCAGGCGCCGACCAGGCCCGCGAGGGCGACGGCGCTCAGCAGGGCGCCGAAGAGCAGCGCCGGTAACCGGCTGCTGCGCGACCGGTCCAGCTGGTCGGCGATCTCGACCACGCCGATCAGGAGCAGGGCGGCGTTGGACAGCGTGAGCAGCACCAGCAGCACGATGATGCCGACGTGCTTCTTCGCCCGGGGCTCGGCGGCGCCGGGCGTGGACGGGTCCGACGGGAACGGCTGGGACATGCGCGGTCCTCTCACGACAGCGGGAGGCGGCGACCGACCGGGAGCGCCGGGCGCCGCGGGGATCGGTGTGGTCGCAGACGCTAGTGAGCGCGCGAGTCGCCCGGCGACCCCTGCGGGGGTGGAACTTTCCGCGTTCGGGCGGCGCGTTCCACCTCCGCCAGGTCCGCCGACGTGACCAGGCGCGTCTCGGCGGCGCGCCGCGCGACGGCGAACCGGATGTTCTGCAACCGCCCGACGCGGGGCGCGAGGAACGGGTCGTCGGCCACGCCGAAGGCGATCGCCGAGATGGCCCGGATCGCGTCGTCCACCCGCTGCGGGCGGTGCAGGTTCCAGGTGTAGCCGTGCCACTGCCGGACCCGCTCGTAGATCTCCCGGTTCGACGGCGGGCGCGGGTAGTCGTCCTTGCCCGCGAGCCACGGCTCGCACAGCGCCAGCGCCACGAACCAGTCCCGGCCGCCGCGCACGAGCCCCGGCCCGGTGCCGGTGTCCTGCCCCTCCGGCAGGTCCGGCGGCGCCGCGGGGCCCACCTCGACGTCGATGTTGACCACGAGGTCGGCGAAGCCGTGCGCGGCCTGCCTGCCCAGCAGCACCACGAGCTGGTTCTCGCCCGCGTCCAGCAGCGCCGACATCGACCGCGCGAGGATCACCCGGCGCGCGCCGCCGGGCGCGTCGAACAGGCTCGACAGCTGCGCCTCCCCCGCGCCGAGCCAGTGCAGGCTCACCGTGTCCGCGCCGACCACCAGCTCGCCGACCAGCCGGGAGACGTGCGGCGCGCAGTCGGGCAGGGTCAGCGCGACCCGTCCCGGCCCCGGTCGCGCCGCCGCGTGCGGGGCACGGCCGAACAGCAGCGACTCCCCCGCCCGCAGCACCACGGAGGCCATCCCGGACCCGCGCACGACGACCCGCGGCATCGCACCCTCCCCACCTCGGCGGGCCGGCGACCACCGGCCCGTTCCCCACCACCGCGGACCGGCCGGCACACCGGTCGGATCCCCTGTCCCACGAGCACTCCAGGCCGGCGGCGCCGACCCGCGGGCGCCTCAGCCCGGGCAGGTCGGCGGCGACCCGCGGTCCGGGCCGAGCGCCGACCACTCGTCGGGCAGCCGGTCCCGGTCCAGCAGCCCGCACAGCACCGCGCCGCCGCGCCGCGGGTCGAGGTCCCACAGCCGCACCGTGCCGTCCGCGCTCGCGCTCGCGATCCGCGAGCCCGAGGGGTGGAACGCCACGTCGTTGAGCTGGTCCTCGTGCCGGTCCAGCCGCGCCAGCAGGCGCTTGTCGGCCGCGTCCCACAGCCGCACCACCGTGTCCTGCCCGACCGCCGCGATGGTCCGCCCGTCCGGGCTGAACGCCACCCGCCGCACGGTCGAGTCGCTGCCGGTCAGCTCGCCGGCGGGCTGACCGTCGCGCGCCCGCCACAGCCGCACCAGGCGGTCGGAGCCGACGGTGGCCAGCGTCGTGCCGTCGGGGCTGAACTCGGCGTCGATCGCGATGCCGTCGTGGCCGGCCAGGACGGTCCACTCCGCGCCGGGGTCGACCAGGTTCCACAGCCCGACCTTGCCCGCCGACAGCGTGACCGCCAGCGTCCGGCCGTCCGGGCTGAACGCGATCCCGTTGGGGTAGTTCGCCGCGTTGTCGGTCGCCGGCTGGTTGCGCGGCTCGTTCCTGGTCGGGCGGCGCACCGGCGACTCGGTCAGGTCGGACGCCTTGAGCAGCAGCAGCTCGTCGCGGTCCTCCTCGGAGCCGACCGGCGGGCGGCCGGAGACGGCGATCAGCTCGCCGTCCGGGCTGTACCGCACGGACGTGAGCACGGTGCGGTCGCGGGTGAACCGCCGCGCCTCGGTGCCGTCGGCCTTCCACACCACCGCGGCGCCGTCCTCGCCGACGGTGGCGAACTCCGCGCCGTCCGGGCTGAACGCCACGTCGTAGATCGCGTCCCGGTGGCCCTTGACCCGCTTGACGAGGCTGCTCCTCGCTCCGTCCCACAGGTGCACCACGCCGGCCCCGTCCACCGAGACCACCAGGTCGCCGCCGGGCTGGAACGCCGCGGCGATGACGGCGGCCGACCGGTCGCCCAGCGCCGAGCGCAGCAGCGACCACACGGTCACCTCGCCGGCGGAGTCCGAGCCGAGCAGCGTGCGGCCGTCGGCGGTCAGCGCCACGCCGAAGGTCGTCACCGAGCGGGTCGCCAGCCGCGCCAGCAGCATCCCGTTGGCCGGGTCCCAGGCGAACACGCTGGTGCCGATGCCGCTGCCGACGACCGCCTGCCCGTCGGAGCTGAAGACCACCGAGCTGAACCCGCCCTCGGAGCTGGCCAGCACCCGCTGCTCGGTCCACTGCCGGGTGTCCCACAGCCGGACGGTGTTGTCCATCCCCGCGCTGGCCACCGTCGAGCCGTCCGGGCTGAACGCCATCGCCGAGACGTTCGCGGTGTGCCCGGCCAGGGTGGCCACCAGCGCGCCGTCGCCGACCCGGCGCACCTCCACCTTCTCGGCGGCGGTGGTGGCGAGCAGCCCGCTCTCCGCGTGGTAGGACATCATGATCGACGGCGACACCTGGAACACCGACAGCTCGGCCCACGTCCTGGTGTCCCAGACGACCACGCCCTTGTCCATGTGCGCGACCAGGGTCTTGCCGTCGCGGGCGATCGCGGTGTCGATGCCGACGCCGGGCAGCCGCTTGAGCAGCTTGCGCCCGGCCACGTCCCACACCGTCACGGCCTTCTGCTCGGGGTTGGCCGCGGCCAGCAGCCTGCCGTCGGCGCTCATCGACACCGTCCGGTACCAGCCGCCGCTGTCGTCCAGCACGGCCAGCTCGCGCCGGGCCGGCACGTCCCACAGCCGCAGGGTGCCGTCGCGCCCGCCGGTCGCCGCGACCCCGCCGTCGCCGCTGACCGCGACCGACGAGACCGGGCCCCGGTGGCCGGTCATGCGGCCCCGGTAGCTGTCGGAGGCCGCCGACAGCAGCGCGCTGCGCGACTCGACGGTCTCCCCCGCCTGCCACGAGCCCAGCGCGGTCAGCGCGCTGCGGCGCGGGTCGATGCCGCGGGCCAGCGCCGCCTCGGCGGCCAGCTGCCGGGACAGCCCGAGCTGCCGCGCCGCGGCGGCCCGGTCCCGCTCGTCCTTGGCGACCCGCTGGTTCCAGGTCGCCAGGACGACCGCGCCGGAGGCCACCAGCAGCAGCGCGCTCAGCGCGGCCACCAGCACCCGCAGCCGCCGCGTCCGCCTGCGCGCGGCGACCTGCCCGGCCTGCTCCGCCGCGGTGGAGCGGAACAGGAACTCCTGCTCGACCGGGTGCAGCCGGACCCGGTCGCGGGCGGTGTCCAGCCAGGATGTCAGCGCCGCCAGCCGCACGCCCCGGTACAGGTCGTCGGCGTGCTGCCCGGACTCCGCCCAGGTCCGCACCGCGTCGGTGAACCGGCGGTGCTGCACCAGCCCGGCCCGGTCCTCGTCGATCCAGCCGCGCAGCCGCGGCCACGCGGTCAGCAGCGCCTCGTGGCTCAGCCGCGCGCCGGTGCCGTCCACGGTGACCAGCCGGGCGGTGATCAGGTGGTCGACGACGGCGGGCGCGGGCAGCTCGCGCGGGTCGACCCGGCGGCGCACCGCCGTGCCGTCGTCGAACACCGCCACCATGCGCAGCAGCGTGGTCCGCAGCAGCTGCCGGCCCACCGGGTCCAGCCGGTCGTGGATCTCGTCGGCGGTGCGCGCCACCGCGCCGTCGATCCCGCCGACCCGCCGGTACGCGGCGAGCGTGAGCACGTTGCCCTCGCGGTGGTTCCAGGTCTCCCGCAGGGCGTGCGCGAGCCGGGGCAGCGCGCCGGGGTCGTAGCCGATCTCGCCGCGCACGCCCAGGTCGGCGATGAGCCGCTCCGGCAGGCCCGGCTCGACCTCCAGGCCCGCGTCCCGGGCCGGGGTGACGATGGCCCGGCGCAGCTCGGTGGCGTCCATCGGGCCGAGCAGCACCGGCGCGGTCAGCGCGGGCCGCAGCGGCGCCAGCTCGATGCACCGGTCGACCAGGTCGGCGCGGACCGCCAGCACCACCGCGGCCGGGCTCGCCGAGGCCAGCGCGGTGGCGTAGGCCAACCGGTCGGCCTCCGGCGCGCCGTGGGTGAACAGCTCCTCGAACTGGTCGACCAGGATCACCGGCCGGGTCGTCGCCTCGCCCACCGACCGCGCGCACAGCTCGCCGAACCGGCCGGGCGTCTCGCGGACCACCCGCGCCCACTCGGCCGCGCCCACCGCGGAGCGGGCGGCCATCGCCGCGGCCAGGCCGCCCACCGGGTCCGGGCCCGGGGTCAGCACGACCTGCGGCCACTCCCGCTCGGGGGCTTCGGCCGCCAGCGCGGGCAGCAGGCCCGCGCGCAGCACCGACGACTTGCCCGAGCCGGACGCGCCGACGAGCACCACCGGCTCACCGCCGTCGAGCTGCTCGGCCAGCCGCACCAGCAGGTCGGTCACCACGTGGTCGCGGCCGTGGAACAGCGCGGCGTCGGCCCGCTCGAAACCGCTCAGGCCGGGGTACGGGCAGACCGCGGGCGAGGCCGCGGGGCGGGGCGCCGGCCGTCGCGCGCCGGACGCCCGGACGATCGCCCGCACCAGCCTGCCCTGGTCGCGCTCCTTCGACGGGCCGGGCTGCGTCGGGTCGGCCGACCGCCCCGTCTCGCCGGAGTAGGCGGCGGCCTCGGCGGCGGTGACCAGCGCGGTGGCGCTGTCGAACCGGCGGCCGGGCTCCTTGGCCAGGCCGCGCAGCACGACGGCGTCCAGCGCGGGCGTGATCGTCGGCACGAACACCGACGGCGCGGGCGGCGGGTGCAGCAGGTGCGCGGCGACCTTGGCCGCCATGTCGTCGGCCGGGTACGGCAGCCGCCCGGTCAGGCACTCGAACAGCACGCAGGCCAGCGAGTACTGGTCGGCGCGCCCGTCGACCTCGCCGTGGGAGAGCCGTTCGGGCGCCATGTAGTCCCACGACCCGATCAGGTCGCCGGACCGGGTCAGCGCGGTCGCGTCCGACGAGGTCTCCCGCGCGATGCCGAAGTCGGCCAGGTAAGCCTTGCCCGCGCCGTCGACCAGGATGTTCGACGGCTTGACGTCGCGGTGCACGAGCCCGGCCGCGTGCGCGGCGTCCAGCGCCCGCGCCACCTGGCGCAGCACCGCGATCGCCCGGTCCTGGTCGACCGCGCCCTGGCCGAGCAGCCGGCGCAGGTCGACCCCGTCGACCAGCACCATGTCCAGGAACAGCTGGCCGTCGATCTCGCCGGAGGCGTGCACCGGGACGATGTTCGGGTGGCTCAGCGCGGCGGCCAGCCGCGACTCGCGCTGGAAGCGGGCCCGGAACTCGGGGTCGGCGACCGAGGCGGGCAGCTTCTTCAGCGCCACCACCCGGTCGTGCACCGTGTCGTGCGCGCGGTAGACCACGCCCATGCCGCCCTGGCCCAGCACCCCGAGGATGCGGTAAGGCCCGAAATCCGGTAACTCGGCCCGCTGATCGGCCATCGACGCCCCCTGTTCCGCGATCGCACCACCCTACTGAGACAGCACAACCGGGCCCGCGGGTTCCGCCCGCGCCGGTACGGCTGTGGGGATCGCGGCCGGAAACGCCGGAAACACCGGAACGCCGGGCAGGAGCCGGCGGCGGGCGGTTCGCCGCGCGGGAGCGGCCCGCGCCCACCGGCCGATCGACCGCCGGCGACCCGGCCGCTCGCGCGTTGCGCGGTCCGCCGACCGGGCCGTCGCGGGTGCTCGTCCCGTACCGGCGCGCGGCCCCCAGCCCTGCCGGTCGGAGCGCGGCGCCGCTCGGTTCCCGGTCGTCGCGGGTACCCCGCGCCGCCCGGTCCCGCGCGGGACCGGGCGGCGCGGGCGGTTCAGCAGACGGTGCGCGGGTCGATGCCCGACCAGGCTTCCCGGCGGGCGGCGGGCAGCCGGTCGTCGGTGCGGCGCGGCGGCACGTCGAACGACAGCGACGCGCGGCGGTCCGGCGCGAACCGGGGCCAGCCGGGGTCGCCGGTCCGGGCGAAGGCGGCGAGCGCGTCCACCACGGTGTCCGCGAGCCGCTGGGCCGCCACCGGGTCCGCCCCCGGCGCGAGGAACGCCGGGTCGACCCGGCCGAAGGTGAACGGGACGTCCGAGCCGTGCCCCGCGCCGAACCGGGACGCGCCGGCGTAGTCGAAGGTGTACTGCCACGCCGAGGCCCCGGCCCGGTGCGCCGCCTCCGCCAGCCACACCGACGGCAGCACCGCGAACCACCCGCTGAGCAGGTCGGCCCGCGCGTCGTGGCCGGGCACGGCGGTCTCGGCGTAGACGCGCAGCAGCCGGTCCCACTCCCGGTCGCCGAGCGCGGCGCGGGCCGACGCCTCGAACCGGGCGCCCAGCGCCGGCAGCAGCGGGTCGGCCTCCTTCGCGCACGTGCCGATCAGCAGGTCCACCGAGCCGCCGACGCGGTCCAGCGGGTGCGCCGGCAGCACCACCCCGTCGAGCACGTGCCCGAACGGCTCGGCCAGGGCGGTGTCGCGCTGCACGGCGTCGGTCGCCGCGACCAGGTCCGCCGCCGGCGCCGAGGACAGCCGGGCCGGGTCGGTGACGCCCAGGAAGCGCAGCACCGCGTCGGTGGTCCGGGCCGCCGCCGCCCGCGACACGACCGGGCGCGGCCCGCCGCTCTGCACGATCGCCCGCCGGAACAGGCCCGCGGCGGCGGGCGCGCCGAGCAGCGCGCCGATCGACATCGCGCCCGCCGACTCGCCCATGACGGTCACGTTCGCCGGGTCGCCGCCGAAGGCCGCGATGTTGCGCCGCACCCAGCGCAGCGCCGCCACCTGGTCCAGCAGCCGCAGGTTGCCCGAGCCCGGACCGCCCGCGCCGACCAGGCCGCCGAACGCGCCCAGCCGGTAGTTGATCGTCACCACCACCAGTCCGCCGCGCCCGGCGAGCACGCCGCCGTCGAACGCGCTCGACGTCCCGAACACGAACGCGCCGCCGTGCAGCCAGACCACCACGGGCCGGCGGCCGGCGGTCGAGGGCGACCACACGTTGAGGAACAGGCAGTCCTCGCTCTGCTCGCCCACCGGCGGCGGGCCGCCCGGCACGGGCATCGCCGGCTGCATCGCCGACGGGCCGAACTCCAGCGCGTCGCGCACGCCCCGCCACGGCAGCACCGGGCGCGGCGCGGCGAAGCGCCCCGGCGGCTGCGCGTAGCGGATCCCCTTCCACACCCCCGGCCGCCCCCGCAGCACCCCTTCCCGCGTGCGCACCAGCACGTCGGTCGAGGCCGCGCCGGTCGCCGGTCGGCCCAGCACCAGGCCGCCGGCCGCGGCGCCCACCGCGCCCAGCAGCCGACGTCGGTCCAGTCCTGCCACGTCACCACTCCCGTTCCGGTCAGGGCGGCGGATGGGATCGGCCCAGCAAGTCCGGTCGTCTCAGGCCCGCAGGGCGCGGGCCAGGAAGTCCACCGCGAGGTCGACCACCGGGTCCGGGTCGACGCCGGCGAGCACGTGGTCCGCCCCGGGCACCGGCACGAACTCCACGGGCGCGCCCACGTCCACCAGCGCGGCGGCCAGGTCGCGGCTCTGCGCGCAGGGCACCAGCCGGTCGCGCTCGCCGTGGACGATCAGCAGCGGGGGCGCCTGCGCGTGCACGTGGGTGATCGGCCCGGCGAACGCGGCGGCGGCCCGGTCGTCCTGCACCGGCCCGCCGACCAGCAGCGACTCCGGCGAGTCGGCCGCGTCGTGGTCGATCGGCGCGGTGTCGCCGGACTGCTCGCCCAGCCGCAGCAGGTCGGCCGGCCCGTAGAAGTCGACGCCGGCCCGCACCCGGCTGTCGACCCCGACGACGCCCTGCGCGCCCTCCGTGGCGGCGTCGGCGGGGTTGTCGCCGGTCAGCGCGGCCAGCGCCGCGAGGTGCCCGCCGGCGGACTCGCCCCACACGCCGATCCGGTCGGGGTCGACCCCGAGCCGCCCGCCGAACGCGCGCAGCCAGCGGATCGCCGCCTTCACGTCGTGCAGCTGGCCGGGGAACGGCGTCTCGCCGCTGAGCCGGTACTGCACGGCGGCCAGGGCCAGCCCCGAGGCGAGCACCCGCTCGGTCAGCCGCCCGAGCCACGGCAGCGCCCCGACGGGCTTGTGCGAACCGTGCCGCCAGGCGCCGCCGTGCAGCCAGACCACCAGCGGCACGGGCTGCTCCGCCGGCGGCACGGTGAGGTCGAGCAGCAGGTGCCGGAAGCCCGGCACCGCCGCGTACACGACGTCCCGGTAGAGCAGGCGGCCCTCGGGGGTGCGCTCGGCGGGCGGCGGCCCGAAGTGGGTGGGCGGCTGCGGGATCACGTCGGTCATCGGGCGTCCACTCCGGCGGGTCGGTCGGCGGCCGGTGCTCCCCGGCCGCAGGTTACACGTGTAACCAGACCGGTACGCTAGCGCCGGGTTCCGGTGCGGCACAAGGGGCGGGATGGCGGAGCAGACCGGTCGGCGGCAGGTGACCAGCGCCGACGTCGCGCGCGCGGCCGGGGTGTCGCGCGCGACGGTGAGCTTCGTGCTCAACGGCACGCCGAACAAGTCGCTGACCGAGGCGACCCGCGAGCGCGTGCGGCAGGCGGCCGAGCGGCTGGGCTACGCGCCGTCGGCGGCGGCCCGGGACCTGCGCCGGGGCCGCAGCGACGTCGTGCTGATGCTGGAGCCGGACTGGCCGCTGAGCCTGGCCCGCGCCGAGCTGGCCCGCGAGCTGTCGGTCGGGCTGGCCGCGGCGGGCCTGGTCCTGCTCACCCACCGCCTCGACGACGGCGGGACCTCGATCGCGCACCTGCGCCGGGCGCTGGACGCGGCGGCGGTCATCCGGTTCCGGTCCGCCCGACCGCCGGTCCCGTTCTCCCCCAACGCCGTGGAGCTGGACGTGCACCTGTTCGGCGAGGGGCCGCTGCACTTCTCGCAGGACCGCGTCGGCGGGATCCAGGCGGAGCACCTGCTCGGGCGCGGCCACACCCGGCTGGGGTACGCGCTGCCGCCCGGGCCGACCGGGGCCGAGCTGGCCCGCGGGCGGGCGGAGGGCGTGCGGCGGACCTGCGCCGGGCACGGCCGCGACGCCCCGGTGGCGCTCGTGGTCGAGCCGGCCGCGCCGGGGGCGGCGGTGCGGGCCTTCCTCGACGCCGGCGTGACGGCGGTGTGCGCGTTCAACGACGACGTCGCCATGGCGCTGCTGGCGGGCCTGCGCGGGCTGGGGCGCCGGGCGCCCGGGCACCTGGCGGTCGTCGGCGTGGACGACAACCCGCCGTCGGCGTTCACCGACCCGCCGCTGACGACGGTGCGGTTCGACGGCCCCCGCACCGCCCGCGTGCTGACCGGCGTGACGGTGGACGCGCTGGCCGGCCGCGCCGTCGGGCCGACCGAGCTGCTGTTCGCCGAGCTGGTCGTCCGGGAGTCGGCCTGACCACCCCGGGCCGAGCCGACCCACCCGATCCGAACCGCCCGATCCGACCACCGCCCGATCCGACCACCGCCCGATCCGACCCGAACCGGCCGACCACCGTCCGCGCCGGACGTCCGAGGTGGACCTCCCCGGTGGCCGTCCCCGGTGGGCGGTCAGGAGACCTCGGCGCTGCCCTCGCGGTAGACCTTCGCCCACGCGATGCGCCCGTCGCGCACCCGGTAGAAGCCCGCGATGAAGAAGGTCCGCTCCTCCTCGCCCGCGGTCAGCGTCTCGACCAGGCGGCAGGCCACCCGGTCGCCCACCGCCAGCAGGTCCTGCACCACCAGCGTGGGCGACAGCTCCCGCAGGGCGCCCTCGAACAGCGCGGTCAGCTCCGCGCGCCCGCGCGCCAGGTCGGTGCCGGTGATCCACACGGCGTCGTCGGTGAAGCCCGCCAGCAGGGCGTCGAGGTCGCGGGCGTTGAAGGCGTCGAAGTGCCCGCGCACCACGGCGCCGGCATCAGCTCGGAGCACGACCGGGAGTCTGTCAGCAGCGCACCGCCCGGCGCACCCGCATTACGCCGCCGCCCCCGCGACGCGCCTGGTGTGACGTCGGCCCGCGCCCCCGCCGCGCGGTGGACCGCGCGTGACCTGCTCAATAGGATGACGACGGCAAGTCCGCGGGTCCGGCGGGACGGTGTCGCGGCAGGCGCGCCGTCGGTCCGCGGAGTGGACGAGGGCTCCGGGAAGAAGTGGTGATCGCGCAAAGTCTCCGGGAACGCCCGGTCGAGGACCTGGACCGGGGTGACCACGTGTGCCTGGCGTTCGCCGACGACGCCGAGCAGCGCCGGGTGGTCTCCGCGTACCTGTCGGCCGGGCTGTCGCGGGGGGAGCGGGTGCTCTACTTCGCCGACCAGCAGCGGCCCAGCACGGTGCTCCGCTGGCTGCGGTCGGCCGGGGTGGACCCGGGACCGGCGCTGACCCGGGGGCAGCTGCGGGTGGTCACCGCCGACGACAGCTACCTGGCCGCGGGCGGGTTCGACGCCGCGACGATGGTCGAGACCCTCGAGCGGGAGGTCGACGCCAGCCTCGCGGCCGGCTACACCGGGTTCCGCGTCAGCGGCGAGATGGGCTGGGGCCTGCGCGACATCCCGGGCGCCGACCAGCTGGCCGCGTACGAGACCGCCGTCAACGCGGTGTTCGAGAGCAGGCCGGCCTCGGCGATCTGCCAGTACGACGCCCGCCTGTTCTCCCCCGCCGAGCTGCGGGTGTTCGACCGCTGCCACCCCGGCGCGGTGGAGCTGGAGCCGGTCTACCGCCACGGGCTGCTGCGCATCGTCCCCGCCTTCCGGGACGGCGAACGCGCGCTGCGGGTCGTCGGGACCGTCGACCTGCGCACCACCGGCGCGCTGGTCGACGCGCTGGAGGCGGCGCTGCGGTGGCCCGGCGACGTGGTGGTGGACATGGGCGCCCTGGAGTTCATCGACCTGGCCGGCCTGCGCGCCCTGGCGCACGCCGCGCGGCGGCTGCCGGCGGGGCGGCGGCTGCGGGTGGTGGACCTGGCTCCGCCGCTGTGCCACGTGATCGGCCTGGCGGGCTTCGACCGGCACCCCGCCCTGGTCGTCACCCCTCGGGGGGCCGGCGCGTGACGGGCACCCCCGGTCTGGTCCACCAGGGCCTGGTCTACGGCTCCGACGAGGACTTCCTGGCCGCGACCGTGCCGTTCTGCCTGGAGGGCCTGGACCGCGGTGACGAGGTCCTGGCCATCACCCGGCCGGGCAACCTCGACCTGCTGCGCCAGGCGCTGGGCGACGCCGCCGGCGAGGTGGGGTTCACGGCGGCCGAGGAGTGGTACCGGACCCCCGGGCGGACGCTGGCCGCCTACCACCGCCGCGTCGACGGGCACACCGCCCCCGGCCGCCGGGTGCGGGTGATCGGCGAGCCGGTCTGGCACGGCCGCGACGAGCTGGAGACCGCCGAGTGGATCCGCTACGAGGCGGCGATCAACGTGGCGTTCGCCGGCAGCGCGGCCTGGATCGTCTGCCCCTACGACAGCCGCGCGCTGCCCGCCCCGGTCGTCGCGGGCGCCCGGCGGACCCACCCGCAGCTGGTGACCGGCGCGGGCGTCGAGCGCAGCCGGGACTACGCGCACCCCCACGACGGGACCTGGGAGCGGCGGCCGACCCCGGTCCGCGCCGAGGGGGAGGCGACCATGGGCTTCGACGCCGACCTCACCGCCGTGCGCTCCTTCGTCGCCGCCACCGCCGCGGCGCTGGGCGCCTCCCCCGGCCGGGTGGACCACCTGGTCTTCGCCGTCAACGAGGTGGCCGCCAACGCCGTCCAGCACGGCGGTGGCCGCGGGGAGGTCTCCCTCTGGCGCGCCGGGGCCAGGGTCGTCTGCGACGTCAGGGACCGGGGCCGCGGCGGCGCGGGCTGGTTCACCGGCTACCTGCCGCCGGACCCGGCGCAGCCGCGCGGGCACGGCCTGTGGGCCGTCCGCCAGCTGTGCGACCTGCTGGAGGTGCACGCCGGCGGCCCCGGCACGACCGTGCGCCTGCACCTGGGCGTCGACTGACCGCCGCCCCGGGTCTCACGCCACCATGGGCAGGAACTGGTCGTAGAAGCGGGTCTTGAGGTTCAGGACCTCGGTCTCCACGCGTTTGAACGTCTCCCACGCCGCCTCGGAGTCCGCCAGCTGCGCCAAGCGCACGCCCAGCTGGTCGGAGTGGGTCAGCGACAGCACCGACGCGTCGGCCAGCGGGCTGGTCTTGGCGTCGTGCTCGTAGTGCGGGTAGTAGAACAGCGACCGGTTCTCGCCGCCGACCACGAGCCGCCGCTGGATCCGCGGCCACATCCGGCCGTACTCGGCGGAGACCAGCACCTCGCCCCAGAAGCGCAGGATCGTCACCAGCCCCAGGTTCGCGTTCGGCGCCGCGCCCGCGTCCAGGATGAGCGACCACGTGTCCTTGTTGGTCCTCTCGGTCGCCTCCGTCGGCCGGGAGGCGACGAACCGCTCCCAGGGCACCCCGAGCGCCAGGAGGTCGTTCTTCATGTCCTCGCGGTGCGACGGCGTCAGGGCGTCGCCCTTGTCCCGCGGGTACTCCTCGCGGATGATCACGCGGGCGATCTCCACCGCCTCCTCGTCGGTGAGCAGGTCGATGGCCAGGTCGTAGGCGCTGGTGAACGCGTGGGACAGGAAGCGCCGCTGGAGCAGGACGGCGTGGAAGTCCCGCTCGGGCAGGTCGTCGACCGCGGCCAGGACCGGGTGCTCCCGGAACCGCTCGACCAGCGCGTCCTCGAACTCGTCCAGCTCTTTCACTGCGAACTCCTCACCTCTGGGTGGCTCCGATGCCGCGCTGCCAGTCGCCCGGGTCGATGTCGCGCCCGATCTCCCACAGGGTGTCCAGCTCCCGCTGGATCTGCCGGCCGAGGCGGGTGTCCGCACCGTCGATCTCGAACTGCGGCGAGTCGATCGCCAGCTGGCCGTGCAGGAACATGCTCACGAGGTAGCGCTCGTCCGCCCGGTACACCGACACGGCGGGCAGCGAGTTGTACAGCCGCACCTTCAGCCGGCCCCGCCGGCGCTCGTCCAGGTCCCGGTGGATCGAGTGCAGGATCCGCAGGCACCGCAGGATCCCGTCCCGCACGGGTTCGGCGACCGGGTCGACACCCCGCTCCCGCAGCGCCCGGTCCCGGATGTCGGTGACCCGCGATTTGGGGTGCAGCAGCAGGATGCGGACCTCGGCGCGCCGCTTGAGGGCCTGTTCCAGGTCGGCGCGCAGCAGTTCCAGGTTGGGGATCCAGGTGTTCAGGACGGTCACCCGCTTGGCCTGGTCGACGTAGCGGCCGAACAGCTCGTCGTCGAACTTCCGGTGCACCTTGACCAGGCCGGCGTAGTGCTCCTCGCGCAGCGCCGCGGCGATGCCCTTGATGTCCAGCCCCGCCAGGGAGTCCTGGATCCGGTCCAGCGCCTGGAAGCGCTCCACCTCCAGCAGCAGGACGACGGTGACGGTGCTCAGGACCAGCAGCGTGATCTTGGGGATGACCCCGCCGGGGGCCAACCGGTCGAGCCACCCCACCGCGTCCGCGACCAGGACGGCGATGCCGAGGACGGCCATCACGACCAGTGCCGAGCGCTCCGCGCGGCGGCGTAACCTGCCCGGCATCCGTTCCCCGTCCCGATTGCGGCCGATGTGCGCGCCATTGTGGCACGGCGGACCCCGCGCGCGGTCCGCCGAAATGTTTATTCGCGCCTATCCGGAATCGAGGTCCGCTCGTGTCGGGGCTTTCCGCAGAAGGGCGCCGAGCGAAATCCGGATTGTCCCGGCAGTGGGCGCTCCGGTGCTTTCCGCCCGTGCGCGCCGCGGGCAGCCCGGGGTCGGGTGCGCGACCGGCAGCGGCGGCTCGCCGGGCGTGGTCGGCGACGTGTCCCCCGCCCGGATCGGGGGTAGTCCCGCGGCGACCGGACGCCGACAGCGGAGGCCCAGATGCAACCCTTCCCGTTCACCCCGTGGACGTGGCGCGACCCGACCTGGACGACCGACCGGGACCGGGGCGCCGACCCCTCCACCGACCCCGCCGACGCGGCGGCCGACCGCACCGACACCGGGCTGGTCGGCTACCACGTGGAAGCCACCGACGGCGGCATCGGCAAGGTGGACCGGGCCGCCGCCGAGGTCCCCGCCGACTGCCTGGTGGTCGACACCGGGCCGTGGATCTTCGGCCAGAAGGTGGTCCTGCCCGTCGGCACCGTCGAGCGGGTGGACCACCGGGAGCGCACGATCCACGTCGACCGCACCAAGGAGCAGATCAGGAACGCGCCGGGCTACGACCCGGGCGGCGCCGACCACGAGTCCTACCGCCACCTGGTCGGCGACTACTACACCGAGAGCTACCGGCTGGTCCCGCCGATGCTGTGAGCGGTCGGTCCGCGCTCGCGCCGGTCGTCAGGCGAGGGGCGCGCGTGCCGGGTGCGCCCCGCGGGCGAGGCCGGCCCGGCGCCGGTACCAGGCGGTGAACAGGACGACGGCCAGCGCCAGCTCGGCGACGTCGCCGCCGTAGTACATCAGCAGGGCCGCGGCGCGCAGCCCTCCGGCGTCCCCGGCCGAGGTGAAGGTGTCGGCGTAGAGGAGCTTGGCGAGGACGGCGTGCGCCCCGGCGGCCAGGACGAACGCCACCATGCGCGTGCCCAGGCCGGGGCGGCGGGGCGCGGGGTCGGGCCCGGCGACGGCCCAGGTGAACAGGTACCCGGCGGCCAGGTAGTGCAGGTGCAGCAGCGGCTGCGCCCCGGCGACCCGGTGCAGCGGCGTCAGCATGACCGCGTACAGGCCGCCGACGTTGAGCAGGGCCGCGGTCAGGGGGTGCCCGAGCACGTGCACCGGCCGCGACCGCAGCACCCGGCCGATGCCCCGCCGCACCGGGGCGCCGGCGATGCGGAGCACGAGGGTCACCGGCGCGCCCAGCACGAGCCCGAGCGGGGCCACCATGCCCAGCAGCAGGTGCCGCGCCATGTGCGCGCGGGGGTCGTGGTCCGCCAGCGCGGGCGACAGGGCCACCGCCGCGACGGCGCAGCCGAGCAGCCAGGCGGCGGTGCGCCACCGGCTCCAGCCGCGCGCGCCGGCCGAGGCGTGCAGGGCCGCCGCGAGGTAGCCCAGGGCCACCGCCGCCACCACCAGCACCTGGGGACCCGCCTGCAGCCACGCGTCCGCCCCGTCGGGCGTCGGGTGGTGCCCGGCGGCGGGCACCGGCTCGACCGCCGCCCGGGTCACCGCGCGACCGCGCGCCGGGTCGCGCGCCGGACCAGCACCGCCCCGGCGAGCAGGAGCAGCGCGCCGCCGATGTTCCACGCCAGGTCGTAGGGCAGCACGTCGACCCCGTAGCGGACCTGGTGCACGCGGAGGACCTTGTGGTCGACCAAGCCGTCGAACAGCTGGAACGCCCCCGCCCCGAGCAGGAACCCGCCCCACGCCGCGAGCGGCGCCAGCGCGTCCCGCCGCCGCAGGTCGGCGAACCAGAAGAAGCCGCCGACCAGCGCCAGCAGCTCAGCCGCGTGCAGCAACCCGTCCGACAGCAGGCCCACCGCCGGGGTGGACAGGTCGTAGAAGTGGTGCCAGCCCAGGATCTGGTGGAACACCACCTCGTCGACCGCCGCCATCACCGCGACGCCGATCACGGCGGCGGCCGCCACCGACGGCCGCGCACTTCCTCGCCGTGCAGGCGATGCCGCCACCCCGTCCCCCTCGTGTGGACGATCTGCTCGCGAACCACCCGACTACCCCCGGCGCGCGGCGGCAAACCCGCGCCGGGCGCCCCTGCCCGGCGGCGCGATCCGGGGAGGACGTCGCTCAGCGGGGCAGCCGCGCGACCGTGCCGAAGAACCCGCCGATCCGGCGAACGGCGTCCTGGAACGCGTCGGCGGCCAGCGGTTTGGCGACGTAGGCGTTGGCCCGGCCGGTGTAACCGGCCACGACGTCCGCCTCGGCCGCCGACGAGGTCAGCACCACCACCGGGATGCTGCGCAGGTCCTCGTCCGCCTTGACCCGCGCCAGCACCTCCCGGCCGTCCACCACGGGCAGGTTGAGGTCCAGCAGGACCAGGCCGGGCCGAGGCGCGTCGGCGAACGGGGCGGCGTGCAGCAGGAACGCCATCGCCTCCTCGCCGTCGCGCACGGTGTGCAGCCGGATCTCGCTGCCGGACAGGGCTTCGGCGACCAGCAGCGCGTCACCGGGGTCGTCCTCCACCAGCAACACGTCCAGCGCCGGGCTCGGCGCACCGGGCACGGACCCGCCCGCGGAGGAGGACATGCTCACACGCGTGACCGTACCGGCAGGTCGGCTCCGCGGGGGCACGTCCCGCGAACACCCGTGAGGACAGATCGGAACCCGGACGGGCGAATTCGCGGTTTCGCCGCGCGCACCGCGGGGCGTGTCGTGGCGCTGCGCGTCCTGAAAGGACACACCGCGGTGGGACGCGACAACGCCGGGAGGGGGCGACGACGCACTTGCCCGCCTTCGTCTCCCTGGCGTCGCCGACCGGTGTCGCGAACCGTCACCACGACACCGCGCCCAAGGGCCTGATCGGGTGGTCGGACAACCGCATCGGCAGGTCCGCGCGGGGTAGCCCGTTCCCGAGGAGGACGACATGAGCGAACAGCGAACGCAGGAGCACGGTGGCCGCACACGTCCGGTGCGGCCCGGCGAGCTGACCGAGATGACCGTGGCGGAACTGCGGCACAAGGCTTCCGAGCTGGGCGTCCGCGGCGCCCACGCCATGCGCAAGGACGAGTTGGTCGAGGCGGTCGCGGAGGCGATGGGCGGGCGGGGCGCGCCCCGCCCGCGCGGCGAGGGCGAAGCCGGCGGCGGGATGCGCACCGGCAAGGGCACCTCCAAGAGCCTGAAGTACTCCCAGGAGGTCGCCTCCCCCGACGACGAGCCCGAGCGCACCGGCCGCAGCCTCGTCACCACCAGCCACGACGTCATCCGCCAGTGGGCGGGCCAGCGCAACGCCGCACCCGCGACCGTCGACGGCACCGAGCACGGCGACCACCTCGGCGTCCTGCGCCTGGACTTCCCCGGCCACCGCGGCGACACCCTGCGGCACGTCGAGTGGGACGAGTGGTTCGCCACCTTCGACCAGCGCCGGCTGAACTTCATCTACCAGGAACAGCGCTCCGACGGCTCCCCAGCAACTTCTTCCGCCTGGAAAGCCCGGACCGCGAGGACGGCTGACCGACTTCCCGCAATTCCGCGCAACCGACACTCCCCGCACCCCCGCACCCTGACGCCCTGGGCGGCACACCCCGTGCAGACCGGTCGCCTCGTGTTCTCCCCGTATGACCTGCCCGGAGGGCTACCATGCTTTTCCTGGGGGTGCAAGCACGCTTTTCGCTTGCACCCCCAGGAAAAGCATGGTCGTCTTTGACAGGTCATACGGGGGGAACACGACCGCTGTTTCTTTTCATTCTCCTTGGCGGCCTGCCTGTCCGGCGAGGACTCTTTTAATCTTTTCAGCTTCGAGCACTACCGCACCAATGAGATCCGCACCGCACCAAATCTTACCCGGATCCGTGCGCGACACGAGTATGAAGAGCGGCCGAGAGGCCCCCAAGGAGGAGGAAAAGAAAAAGCGGTCGTGTTCTCCTCCCCGCACGGCCTGCCGAAGGCAATCAGATTTGTCGGGGGCTGTCAAGCGAAAAGCGTGCTTGACAGCCCCCGACAAATCTGATTGGGCTGCGCCCAGGCCGTACGGGGAGGAGAACACGAGGCAACCGGTATGCGCGCCGGGTTCGGCGCTGATTGCCGGCGCAGGCGCGGGTTCCGCGGTCGTCGGTTCCGGTGAGGTTGCTGCCGGTGGTCGGCGAAAGTGGATCCGGCTGTCCGGCGCGCGTGCCCGCGTCGGCGCGCGCCCCTGCCGCTACCGACCGGGGTGCCGGTGGCCGGTTTCGATGAAGACTTCGCCGACTTCCACTCGGCGCGGTTCGACGCGGCGCGGCGTACCGCGTTCGCGCTGTGCGGCGTCGGCGCCGGCAGTTCGGCGCCGTGCCGGCGGACGGGACCGTGCTGCAGGTCTACGACGGCCGGCTTCAGGTGCGGTAGGCGCGCAGGATGGTCTGCTCGACCCGGTTGCCCGCGGCGTCCTCCGCCGAAGCCCTCAGCGACACGAACCCGCCCGCCGGCGGGTTCGCCACCAGGGCCGTCCCCGAGTCCCCGGCCCGCACGAACGCCGGTTTCACCCAGGTCGCACCGTCGTCGAACGACACCCGCAGGTCGAATTCCCGGGTCGCGCCGACGGACGAGCCCGGCTGGCGCTGGACCGTGAACGGGACGGCGAAGGGCCGGCCCGCCGGGGCGCGCTGGTGGACGTCCAGCGGCGGCGTGAAGCGGATCGCGGACAGCGGCAGGTTCCGCTCGACGCCCCCGTCGACGTGCCCGGAGCGGAACGTCCACTGCGCGGTGATCGACTTGGACACGATGTCCTGGTCGGGCATGTCGCGGGTGGCGGTGAACCGGTACGTGGCCGCACCGGGCGGGACGTCGACGTGCAGTTGCGTGCCACGCGCGTTGCGGGCCACCACGACGCCGTCGCGGGTCAGGGTGGCGGTGGAGGTGGGGATGTACTGCAGGCCGGTGTGCGTGCGGCTGTCGGTCGCCAGGGACGGCACGAGGGACAGCCGGTCGCCCTTGCGCGACATGGCGACCTGCGGTCCATCCCACGTGCCGGGCGGGTAGGCGCGGAAAGCCGGGCCCAGGACGCCCAGGTGCCACACCTCCTTCGTGGTGCGGCCGGGGGTCATCGCGGTGAAGGGCTCGCGGCTGTGGTGCCCGGCTCCGGCGCCGGTCTCGGTCCGCAGGGTCTTGTCGTACTGCACGTCGCCCGACGCCGCGTAGTGCTCGGTGCGCGTGAAGGGCAGGTCGAACTCGCCCCGGAAGCCCAACCAGGCCGAGTGCACGTCCCGCGAGGTCTTGTAGCCGGTGTAGACCGAGGCGCGCTCGCCCGGCGTGGTGGCCGCGTACCGCGCCTCGGTCACCGCGAGGTCCTCGGCGGTGAACGTCCGGTCGAAGCCGTCGAAGAACGCGCCCGGGCGCGAGTACCAGCCGAGGTTGTAGGCGTAGGGCGAGTTGCGCGTCGTGCCGTCCTCGTTCCTCCTGAGGAAGCCCGCCCCGGCGTTGCCGGTGACCGCGCCGTCGGGGTCGTCGGGGCCGACCTGCCCGGCCAGCAGCCGGTCGAAGGTCGTCCCGAGCAGGGTGTCGCCGAGGTACCACTCCCCGCTCTTCACCCGGTAGTTGAACCCGATCTGCGCGATGGTCTGGGCCGAGTCGGGCCGGGGCGGGGTGACGGAGAGGGGTTTGGACGTCCGGACGTCGACGGTGACGCTCCGGTCGCGGTCCATGATGACGCGCGGGGCGACGAGCATGCTCTCGGTGCCGGTCGGCCAGGTGCCGCCGTACATCAACGTGTCGAACGCGTACCGGCCCTCCGGCAGCCGGAGGGTGGCGACGCCGCCGGGGTGGCGGACCGGCCGGCCGCCCGAACCGTCGTCCTGGGACACGAAGTAGGTGGAGGCGTTCTCCGTCGGGTTGCCGTCCCACCCGATCGTCCTGATGGTCAGCGTGTGCATCCGCGGTTCGAGGCGCACGGCCAGGGGCGTGCGCAGGCTGACGCCGGCCGCGGTCGCCGAGAGCACTCCCCCGAGGTCGGCGCCGACCGGGGCGGCGACCGCCGGGTCCATCGTCACGGTGGCGGTGGCCGTGCCCCCGGCGGGCACGGTGACCACCGGGCGGTCGACGGTCAGGAACCCGGCCGGGAGCGGTCGGCCGGCGCTGTCGAGCGCGTCCAGCCGCAGGTCCAGGCTCAGCGGCGCGGGGCCGTCGTTGCGGTAGGTCACCGCCCGGCGGACTGCGGTGTCGTGCGGGAAGCGCTGCAGGCCGAAGGAGACCGCGGCCGGTTCGGCGACGACCTCCTGGCCGATCGCGCGCCCCGCGTCGAGCCGCCCGGCGCCGGTGGCGAACCAGTTCCGCGCCGACGCGCCGGCCGAGCCGACGAGCGCCTGCTTGATCCGGGCGGGGCTCCAGTCGGGGTGCCGCTGCGCCAGCAGCGCGGCGGCGCCCGCCACGTGCGGCGCCGCCATCGACGTGCCGCTGTGCTCGGCGTAGTCCCCGGCCCCGGCCGACCCGGCGGCGCGCGCCGCGACGATCCGGACGCCCGGCGCGCCGATCTCGGGCTTCACCGCGAGCTCCTCGGGCAGCGTGCCGCGGTTGCCGAACGGCGCGGGCTCGTCCGCGTCGTCCACCGCGCCGACCGCCAGGGCGCTCGGGGCGGTCGCGGGCGAGCCGGTGACGTCCGACTCGTTGCCGGCGGCCACCACGAACAGCGTGCCGGGGTGCGCCTCGACGGCGGCCTCCAGCGGGTCGAGGTGGGGGCTCGGGGCGCCGCCGAGGCTCATGTTGACGACCTCAACGCCCCTCGCGGCCATCCAGTCCACCGCCTGCAGGACGGCCGACTCCTGGCAGGTGCCGTTGCGCTTGCAGACCTTCGCGACGTAGAGCCGGGCGTCCGGGGCGACGCCGGTGTGCCTGCCGCCCTGCGCGGCCCCGGTGCCGACCGCGATCGACGCGACGTGCGTGCCGTGGCCGTTGTGGTCCACGTCGTCGGCCTCGGGCGTGAAGTCGACCCGCTCGACGACCTTGCCCGCGAGGTCGGGGTGGGTGTCGTCGACCCCGCTGTCGATGATCCCGACGGCGACCCCGGCGCCGCGGTAGCCCGCCGCCCAGGCCGCGGGCGCGCCGACCCGCGGGACGCTGACGTCGAGCGAGACCTTCACCGTGCCGTCGAGCCAGACCTTCTCGACACCGGGGCGCAGCGCCCGGCCGCCGTCGGTGACCAGGCTGCGCCAGGAGGACACCGCGGTCTCGCCGTCCTGCCGCACCGCGACGGCGCGGGCGGCCGGCGACACCGCGGTCACGACCAGGCCCGTCCCGTCGAGGGCGGCGCGCGCCGCCGTCGCGCCCTCCGGGTGGGTCAGCAGCAGCGGGAGGTCCGGCCGCCGGTCGTAGCCGTCCGCGACGAGCGCGGTCACGTCGAACAGGCGGGGGTCGAGCCTGCCCTCGGCGAGCAGCGGCAGCGCGTCCGTCGGGATGACGTGGCGGTGGCCGTCGACCTCGCGCACCAGGAACCGCGCCCCGGGTCGGGACCGGGAGGCGTCGACCGACACCCGGCGGCCGTCCCCGGAGACCAGGACCCGGTCCCCGGTCACGAGCCGGACCGCGCGGACCGACGCGTCCGGGGCCGGCTCCGCCGCCGGGGCGGCCCGGGCGGGGGCGCCGGCGGGCAGCGCCACCACCGACGACACCACCACCGACAGCGCGGGAAGCAGGGGGAACAAGCGGCGAGCCATACCCGGTCTCTCCGTTCGCGGTGCGCAGGGCGTTCCGACGCGGGGGCACGGGCCCGGGGTCGTGCGGCGGAACGTCCCGGCGCCCTCGGGAGGACGACCCTGCCACAGCCGCCCGCGCGACCGCGAGGACCGCTGCGAGGTCTGCCCGAAGGGGAATCGCCGCGGCGGGCGACGCCACCGCCCGGAGCGACCCGCCGCCTGCTCGCGGGACCCGGCGCGGCCTCGGTGGCCGGGTCAGCCCTCGTCGATGACCGAGCGCAGGAACGCCTTGGTGCGCGGGTGCTCCGGGGAGTCGAACAGGCGGGCGGGCGGCGCGGACTCGATGATGCGGCCCTCGTTGAACATCAGCACGCGGTCGGACACGTCCCGCGCGAACTTCATCGCGTGCGTCACGCACAGCATGGTCACGTCGAACGTCCGCGCCACGTCCCGCAGCACGTCGAGCACCTCGGCCGCCAGCTCCGGGTCCAGCGCCGAGGTCACCTCGTCCAGCAGCAGGACGTCGGGCCGCATCGCCAGGGCGCGGGCGATCGCGACCCGCTGCTGCTGGCCGCCGGACAGCTGCGCCGGGTGGGCGTCGAGCCTGCCGCCCAACCCGACGAGGTCCAGCAGCTCCCGGGCCCGCTGGTCCGCCTCCTCCCGGCTCAGCCCGAGCACGTGCACCGGGGCCTCGGTGACGTTGCGCAGCACCCGCATGTTGGGGAACAGGTTGTACTGCTGGAAGACCATCGTGGTGCGCCGGCGCATCCGGCGCAGGTGCGCTTCCCCGGCGGGCACGAGGGCGTCGCCGCGCCGCTGCTGGAACAGGGGCGTGCCGTCCAGGGTGATGACCCCGGCGTCGGGCCGGGTGAGCGTCATCAGCATCCGCAGGATGGTGGTCTTGCCCGAGCCGCTGGGCCCGATGAGCGTGACCCGCTCCCCCGCGCGGATGTCGAAGGTCAGGTCGTCGAGCACGGTGTTCGCGCCGAACCTCTTGCTCACCCCGTCGAAGGCGATGAAGCGCTCCGCGTTCACGCGGTCCCCTTTCGGTATCGGCGTTCCGCGACCCGGACCGGCCAGGCGATCAGCAGCGCCGTGACCAGGTACAGCACCCCCGCCACGGTGATCAGCTCCAGGTACCGGAAGTTCTGGGCGCCGACGGCCTTGACCACGCTGAGGACCTCGGCGACCGTGACGACGGTGAGCTGCGGGGTGTCCTTGAACATGGCGATGGCGTAGTTGCCCAGCGCGGGCGCCGTCCTGGCCACGGCCTGCGGCAGCACGACCCTGGTCCAGGTGCGGCTCCTGGGCAGGCTCAACGCCTTCGCCGCCTCCCACTGCCCGGCGGGCACGCCGTCGATGCCGGCCCGGTACACCTCGGAGGTGTAGGTCGCGTAGTGCACGCCGAGGCCGATCGCGCCGGTGGCCAGCGGCGAGAGCTCCAGGCCGACGGCGGGCAGCACGAAGAACAGGAAGAACAGCTGCACCAGCAGCGGGGTGGAGCGCACGAACTCGACCACGAACGCCACCGGCAGCCGCACCCAGGCCCGCCCGCTGCGCCGCAGCAGCGCGAACACCAGCCCCAGCGCCAGCGCGACGAGGTAGCCCAGCGCGGTCGCCCACAGGGCGACCACCAGGCCGTCGAGCAGCGGCGGCACCGCGTCCCACGCGGCCTGCCAGTCGAACGTCACCTCGCACCCTCCCCTGCGCGCGCGCCGGAGCGGGGCGCGCGGCCCAGCGACGCCGCGGCCCGCCGCTCGACGATCCTGACCAGCCCGGTGAGCAGCAGCGCGATCGCGCCGTAGCCCACCAGCAGCCCGGCGAACACCGCGGCCGTCTCACCGGTGGCGGCCCGCACGATCTGCCCCTGGAACGTGAGGTCCTGCAGGTACACCAACGACACCAGCGCGGTGGCCTTCAGCAGCTCGATCAGCAGGTTGCCCATCGGGGGCACCATCGCGACCAGCGCCTGCGGCAGCACCACCAGCCGCATCCGCTGCCACGGCGTGAAGTTCAGCGCGGTCGCCGCCTCCAGCTGCGCCGCCGGCACGGACAGCACCGCACCGCGCACGACTTCCGCGCCGTACGCGCCGATGTTGAGCGCGAGCGCCAGCACACCGGCGAACAGCGGCTCCAGCTGCCAGCCCAGGCCGGGCAGCGCGAACACCAGCCAGAACAGCACGACCAGCGCGGGCAGGCCGCGGAAGCCCTCGGTGTAGCCGAGGGCGACGCCGCGCACGACCCGGCTGCGCGCCAGCCGCGCGAGCCCCGCGGCGAAGGCGAACAGCAGGCCGAGCACCGCGCCGAACGCGGTCAGCTGCAGGGTCACCAGCAGCCCGTCGAGCAGGCGCAGCCACAGACCACCGGACACGGATCGCCTCCCGGTCAGGCCGGCCGGGCCCGGCAGAGCCGGTCCGCGGTCAGGTCGGTCATCTCGGACTCGGTGAAACCGAAGGGGCGCACGATCTCCAGCAGCTCGCCGGAGCGCTTGAGCGCGGCCAGCTCGGCGTTGAACGCGTCGCGCAGGCGCAGCTGGTCGGGCCGGAACCCGAAGCCGCCGGCGCCGTACTGCTCGACGCCGTCGAGCACCGGCACGAACGGCGCGGTGAGCCGCAGCGGCGCGTCCGGCCGGGTGGACAGGGCGTGCCGCAACGAGATCCCGGTGAGCAGCAGCCCGTCGGCGCGCCCGGCCAGCACCCCGTCGATGCCGCCGGCCTGGGTGGCGAAGACCACCGTGCGCTCGGGCGGCACGCCGTAGCCGGCCGCGACGTCGACCTCGACGCTGCCCAGCAGCAGCCCCAGCTTCAGGCCGCGGTCGGCGACGAAGTCCGCCAGGGAGGTGATCCTCCCGGCGTCCCGGTCGCGCACCAGGATGGCCTCGGGGGCGTTGTAGTCGGGGTCGGAGAACAGGATCTGCTCGCAGCGGGCGGGGGTGATGAACATCCCGGCGGCGATGACGTCGAACAGCCCTGCGCGCAGGCCGGGGATCAGCGCGCCGAAGTCCGACAGCGCGGGCACGAAGCGGTCCACGCCCAGGCGGCGGAACACGGCCTTCGCCACCTCCGGCGCCTCGCCGGTCAGCTCGCCGCGGCTGTCGATGTAGCCGTAGGGGGCCTCGTTGCCGAAGCCCACGCGCACCTCCCCCACGGCCCGCAGCCGCTCCAGGAGGTTCCCGCCGCCCTGCTCGGACGTCAGGTCCACGGCGCTGCACCCGGCCGTGGCCAGCGCGACGCCCACACCACCGGCTGCGGCGAGGAATCGCCGGCGGGACAGCGGAGAAGAAGACACGAAGCAGGTTCCCCGACTTCGACGACAGGACAGCCCGCCGTGCCGGAACCGGCGTGACGGACCCGGCGACCCTAGGACGATTTCCCGCGCACCGTCAACACGGGCAATTCCCCGATCACTCGGTTCACTCGGACGAAGGACACCGAAAGCCCTGCGGCCAAAGGGTTCCACGTGCTCCGCCACCGGCGTGAATCCCGTGTGGACTGTGCCGCGGCGCCCTTCCCGACAAGGTGAGAGTGGTCACTTGTCCTGATGTGCCGGGAAAATCGCGATCGCATTATGTCGGCCGCGGATCCCCGTCGCACCCCGAGCGCCGGATCGTCAGGTTTTCGTCAGGTCCGTTATCGGTGGCACAGTGGATCGGCGGCGTCGGTGGCGCAGTGGATGGTGGGCGGCCACGTAGCCCTCGGCGATCCCGACGGGAGTCGCGGCGCGCCTCGGACATGGGACCGCCGCGACCGGGTATCCGTCGGGCGTGCAGACGTTCCTGCCGTACGCGGACTTCGCCGCCACCGCCCGCGTGCTGGACAAGCGGCGGCTGGGCAAGCAGCGGGTCGAGGCGATCCAGGTGCTGCGCGGCCTGGTCGTGCCCGGCTACGGCTGGCGGCACCACCCGGCGGTCAAGATGTGGACCGGGTACGAGGAGGCGCTGGTCCGGTACGGGCTGGAGATCTGCGCCGCCTGGTGCGCCATCGGGCACGCCGACACCTGCGCCACCACGCTGCGCACCGGCCTGGCCGAGGTCCGGGGCGACACCGACGTCCGCGGGCAGGCCGAGCTGGCCGAGGCGGGCGACCTGCCGCCGTGGCTGGGCGACGAGGACCTGCACCTGAGCCACCGCTCGGCGCTGGTGCGCAAGGACCCCGCCCACTACGGCCCGCTGTTCCCCGGCGTGCCGGCGGACCTGCCGTACGTGTGGCCGGCCTCCGACCGCGCGCGCCGCACCGCCTGACGCCGACCGCTCGGCACTTGTTCAGCGGATCGGGTGATTTCCCGGCTCCCCGGCGCGGCCGGCCGCGGTTCGTGCCGCATTGCGGCGCATTGCGGCGCGGCCCGCCGGAAAAGTGGTGACCGGTGGACGAAAACGGGGCACCGCGCGGATGGCCGCGTCGGTGCCCCGTGCCCGCCGGTGTCCCGCTCCGGCGGTGCGGGTCAGGTCCGGTCGTGCCCGGCCAGGGAGCGCTTGCCCAGCGCGAGGCCCAGGCCGATCATGCCGACGGCCAGCAGCAGGTGCAGCCAGTTGTCGGCGTTGTTGAGCGGCACGAAGTTCGCGGCGCTGTCGTGGCCGATCAGCAGCCCGTACAGCCACAGCAGCAGGTAGACGACGCCGCCGACGACCAGGTACAGGTAGGCCCCGCGGACCGTGCGGGCCAGGGCCAGGCCGGCGACGCCGAAGGCCAGGTGCACGAGGTTGTGCAGGATGGAGACCTGGAACAGGCCCAGCAGCAGCGCCTCGGAGTGGTGGCCGGCGAACTGGAGCGTGTCGTAGTTCGTGGTCAACCCGGGGATGAACCCCGCGATGCCGACGAGCAGGAACACGACGCCGACGACCATCGCGGCCATTTGCACCGGGGTGCGCGAGGTTTGGGAAATCCGGGACATCTGCCCTCCAAAGGCATGGGTGCGGCGCTCTCCCCGTCCGAGTACCCGTCCGCCAAAACGACAAACTGGCGTCCGCCGCGCCGGAATGCGCCGGGCGGGCCGCCGCCCCGGCGGGCCCGGTGGGCGCGCGGCCGGCAGCCGGGCCGCCCCCGCCCCGCCACCGTCGGCGGACCCGGATCGGCCCAGGTCGGACGCGTCGGCGACGCGGATCGCGCCCTGGCCCAGGGACCGGGGCGGACCGCGGCGGCCCGGCCCGCGGCAGCGGCGGTTCCCCGCTCCCGGCGAGCCGCGCGCCACCACCCCGCGGAGCGATTCCCCGCTGGGCGGACTACCGGCCCCGCGGGGAGCCGGCGCAAACCCCCGGCCGGCCCCGCGCACCCGGGGCGTCCGATATCCGCGCCGTGTCCGGGAGCGGCGCCGGACCCGGCTCCGCGCCGGCGGCGCCGGCGGGTATCCGCTCCTACCGCCTACCGGTTGACGGTTTTGACTGGTAATGCGCCGTCGCGGTGCAGTCCGATCGACCGAACGAGGTATTCACGGGAGAAAAGCGGACACGGTCACCGCGATGCCCGAGAATCGCTGCTCCGTCAATTCGTCGAATGCCCGCCCCCGGCGCGTTCACGACCGGCTCCCGGCGTTGTCGCCGACGGCGCGTCACCGGGTCGGTGGTGGCCGGGCCGGGCATTCTGGGGCCCTGGACACGGGCCGTTCGTAGGGGTGTGGATGGTTGGAGCAGGTGACGGGCCGGCGGGGTGGCGCTCGGTCGTGGCGTCCGGCGAGTTCCGGGCGCTGTTCGCGGCGCAGCTGCTCAGCGTGCTGGGCGACCAGCTGGCGCGGGTGGCGGTGTCGGTGCTGGTGTACGAGCGGACCCGGTCGGCCGGCTGGACGGCGGTCACCTACGGGCTGACCTACGTGCCGGACCTGGTGTCCGGCCCGCTGCTGTCGGGGCTGGCCGACCGGTACCCGCGCCGGGCGGTCATGGTGGCCACCGACCTCGGGCGCGCGGGGCTGGTGGCGGCGATGGCCGTGCCCGGCCTGCCGCTGTGGTGCGCGGCGGTGCTGCTGGTGCTGGTCCAGGCGCTGGGCGCGCCGCACGGCGCCGCCCGGGGCGCGACGCTGGCCGCGGCGATGACCGGCGACCGCTACGTGGTGGCCGCCGCCGCGCAGGACGTCATGGTGCAGACCAGCCAGGTGGTCGGCTTCGCCACCGGCGGGGCCGTGGTGGCGCTGGCGGGCACGGGGCAGGGACTGCTGCTCGACGCCGGGTCGTTCCTGCTGTCCGCCGTGATCGTGCGGTTCGGCGTGCGGGCCCGGCCGGCGCCGCACGCCGCGACCCCGGCCGAGCAGGGGGCGGTGTGGTCGTGGTGGGGCTCGCTGCGCACCGGGCTGGGCCTGGTGCTGGGCGACCGGCGGCTGCGCGCGCTGCTGGCGCTGGCGTGCGTGGCCGGCTGCTACGTCACGGTGGAGGGCCTGGCGGTGCCCTACGCCGGCGAGATCGGGGAGGGCACCGCGGCGGTGGGGCTGCTGCTCGCGGCCTCCCCGGCGGGCACCGTGGTCGGGACGGTGCTGGTGACCCGGCTCGCCCCGCACGCGCGGCTGAGGCTGCTGGGCCCGCTGGCCGCCGGGGCGTGCCTGCCGCTGGTGCTGTGCGCGTGGCGGCCGGGCCTGGCGCTGACCGCGCTGCTGTGGGCGCTGTCCGGGATGGCCTCGGGCTACCACACGGTGGCGCGCGCCAAGTTCGTCCAGCTGGTGCCCGACCGGCACCGCGGGCAGTGCCTGGGGCTGGCCGTCACCGCGCTGCGCACCGCCCAGGGCGGCGGCATCATGCTGGCCGGCCTGGCGGCGAGCGCGGCGCCGGCGTCCGCGGTCATCGCGGCCTTCGGCGCGCTCGGCGCGGTCCTCGCGGTGACCGCCGCGGCGGCGTGGCAGCGGGCGAGCCGCGTCGCCGTGCCCGGGACGGGCGGGTGAGCCCGGGCGGGCACGGCGACGGGCTGCGCGGCTCGGCCACCGGGAGTCGCGGGTCAGCGCGGGCAGCCGGTTGTGCCGCGGGTCCACTCGTTGCCGCGGAAGGACCACTCGTTCCCGCGGGCGGTCCACTCGTTGCCGCGGAAGGACCACTCGTTGCCGCGCGCGGTCCACTCGTTGCCGCAGAAGTTCCACTCGTTGCCGGGGGTGATGGACATGGGGTGCTCCTCGTTGCTGTTCGTGCGGGGCCGGGTCGTCGCCGCACCCGTACGGGGTCGTGACGTGGGGTGTGCTCGTGATTACCGTGTAGTGATACGTCCCGGGTGCGACCGGTAGAAACCGTATGGGGTACGTGATGAGTGTGAGCGCGGAGTCCGCGCAGCGGCGAATACCGAACTGGCGGCTGAGAGCGGTTCAGCCGTCCCGGTGGCGGCTGTGGGAGCTACCCCGGTCGGTGCTCGTCTACGTGCTGGCCGTCGACGCCACCGCCCTGCTGCTCGTCGCGACCACCGCCGCCTCCACCACCCTCACCACCGGTGACCTGGTGCGTTTCGGCGTGCTGGCCGCCGGCGCCCTGGTGCACCTGGAGGCCGCGCGCGGCATCGAGCGCCTGCGGGAGGTGGCGGCGGGCGGCGTGCCCTACGTCAACCTCAAGTCGCTGTGGGTGTTCACCGGCGTCATCGTGCTGCCGCTGCCGCTGGTCGGGGCCCTGGTGGCGGTCAGCTTCCTGTACTCGTTCCTGCGCGTGGACGACAGCTCCGTCGCCTGCCGCAAGGTCTTCAGCGCCGCCACGTTCGTCCTGGCCTCGGGACTGGCCGCCGCGGTGCTCGACGCCGCCGGCCACGCCCCCGGCGCGGGCGTGCCCGACGGGCCGGCGGGCGCGCTGGTCCTGGTGGCCGCCGCGATCACCTGGTGGGTGGTCAACTTCGCGCTCGTCGTCGCCGTCCTGGCCCTCAACGACCCCACCGCGCCGGTGCGCACCGCCTTCGGCGACCTCAACGACCAGCTCGTCGTCGCCGCCGCGCTGGGCCTGGGCATCGGCATGGCCGCCCTGCTGGTGCACACGCCGTGGCTGGTGGCCGTGCTGATGACGACCGTGCTGGCGCTGCACCGCGGCTTCCTGCTGCCCCAGCTCCAGCGCCAGGCGCAGACCGACGGCAAGACCGGCCTGATGGAGGCCACCTACTTCGCGCGGATGTGCGCCGCCCGGCTCGACCGCCTGCGCGACCAGGGCGCCACCGCCGTCCTGCTGGTGATCGACCTCGACCGCTTCAAGGACATCAACGACCGGCTCGGGCACGCCGCGGGCGACCAGGTGATCGTCGCGGTCGCCCGCGCGCTGCGCGGCGAGCTGCGCGGCGACGACCTGCTCGGCCGCTTCGGCGGCGACGAGTTCGTGGCCCTGCTGCCCGGCAGCGGCCCGCACGACGTCCACGACATCGGCGCGCGCCTCCTGCGGGCCCTGCACGGCCTGCAGCCCACCGTGACCGCCACGACCGGCGAGGCCCGCCTGCCCGGCCTGACCGCGTCCGTCGGCGCGGCGCTGTTCCCCGCGCACGGCGCCACCGTGGACGACCTGCTGCTCGCCGCCGACACCGCGCAGCAGACCGCCAAGGCCACCGGCGGCGCCCGGCTGGTCCTCGCGCCCCTCCCGCCCGCCGCCGACCCCCTGGCGATGCACGGCTGACGCCCGCCGCGCGTCGGGGCGACCACGCGAGCGCGGCCCGGTCGGGTGATGCCCCCGCCGCTCCGGCATCGGGGTGCTTCCCGGTCCGCCGTGCCACGCGGCGGCGTCACGCCACGTACCTTGGGTTGGTGAGCACCGCACCGCCACCGACCGTCACCCTGCACGACCACTTCGCCCGTGCGCTCCCGGAGATGGCCGTCCCCTGGCAGGCCGAGCGCGCCCCCGCGCCGCGCCTGCTCGTGCTCAACGAGCCGCTGGCCGCGCAGGTCGGCCTGGACGCCGCGTGGCTGCGCGGTCCCGAAGGGCTGCGCCTGCTGGTGGGCAACGACGTCCCGGCCGGCGCGACCCCGGTGGCGCAGGCTTACGCCGGGCACCAGTTCGGGCACTACTCCCCGCGGCTCGGCGACGGCCGCGCGCTGCTGCTCGGCGAGGTCGACCACGTCGACGGCCACCCGCGCGACCTGCACCTGAAGGGTTCCGGGCGCACGCCGTTCGCCCGCGGCGGCGACGGGTTGGCGGTGGTCGGCCCGATGCTGCGCGAGTACGTCGTCAGCGAGGCGATGCACGCCCTCGGGATCCCCACGACCCGCTCCCTCGCGGTGGTGGCGACCGGGCAGCCGGTGCGCCGCGAGACCGTGCTGCCGGGAGCCGTGCTCGCCCGGGTCGCGAGCAGCCACCTGCGGGTCGGCAGCTTCCAGTACGCCCGCGCCACGGGCGACGTCGACCTCCTGCGCCGCCTGGCCGACCACGCCATCGCCCGCCACCACCCCGACGCCGCGGACGCCGGCAACCGCTACCTCGCGCTGTTCGAGGCGGTGCTCGGCGCCCAGGCGTCGCTGGTGGCGCGGTGGATGCTCGTCGGGTTCGTCCACGGCGTCATGAACACCGACAACATGACGATCTCGGGCGAGACCATCGACTACGGGCCGTGCGCGTTCATGGAGGCGTTCGACCCGGCCACCGTCTACAGCTCCATCGACCACGGCGGGCGCTACGCCTACGGCAACCAGCCGCTGGTCGCCGAGTGGAACCTGGCGCGGTTCGCCGAAGCCCTCCTCCCGCTGCTGGCCGACGACCAGGAGCGGGCGATCGCGCTGGCGACCGAGGCGCTGGCCGGGTTCCGCGAGCGGTACGGCAGCGCCTGGTCGGCGGGGATGCGGGTCAAGCTCGGCCTGCCCGGCGCGGTGGCGGACGCGGTGGCCGCGCCGCTGGTCGACGACCTGCTCGTCCTGCTGCACGACAACCACGTCGACCACACCTCGTTCCACCGCCGGCTCGGCGACGCCGCCCGCGGCGACGCCGAGCCGGCGCGCGAGCTGTTCCTCGACCTCGCCGGGATCGACGGCTGGCTGGACCGCTGGCGGGCGCTGGGCCCGGACGCCGGGGCGATGGACCGCGCGAACCCCGCCTACGTCCCCCGCAACCACCTGGTCGAGGAGGCCCTCGCCGCCGCGACGGCGGGGGACCTCGACCCGCTGGGCCGCCTCCTGGAAGCGGTCACCTCGCCGTACGAGGAGCGCCCCGGCCTGGAGCGCTACGCCGCGCCCGCCCCGGAGGACTTCGGCGCCTCCTACCAGACCTTCTGCGGGACCTGAGGCCGCGGTCAGAGCGGTTCGTCCGCCAGGTACGGCGGGGCGGGCTCGTACTGCAGCTCGCGGCGGACCCGGCGGGCGTGGTCGCGGCCGTGCAGGCGGCCCACCAGCCAGAGCGCGGCGTCGATCCCGGCGGAGACGCCCTGGCTGGTGACGAGGTCGCCGTCCACGACGTAGCGGGCGTCCCTGACGACCACCACGTCGCCCTGCCGCTCCAGGGCGTCCTCGTAGTCCCGGTGCGTGGCCACCCGCCGGCCCCGCGCGACGCCGGCGGCGTGCAGCAGGAACGCCCCGGTGCACACGCCGGCGACCCACGGGGCCGCCCCGGCCGCCCTGGCGACCCACCCGGTCACCGCGGGGTTGCGGGGCTGGACCACGCGCGCGCCCCGGCCGCCCGGGACGAGCAGCACGTCCAGCGGCGGGTGGTCGTCCAGGACCCGGTCGGGCAGGACCCGCAGGCCCTTGGCGCACCGGACGGGGTCGGGGCGCTCGGCGAGCAGCAGCGCGCCGTCCCCGCCGCCGCGCAGGATCGCGGAGGTGGTGAAGACCTCCCAGGGGCCGGCGAAGTCCAGCTCCTCCACCTCGTCGAAGACGAGCAGGCCGTACGTGGTCATGGTGTCCGCTCCCGGTCCGGGGTCAGTTCCGCGGGTCGTAGTCGTGCCAGCTCGGCTCCTGGCCCATCAGCTGCTCCCAGGTCGGCCACGGCCGGCCGGTCTCCTGGCGCACGAGTTCGGCGGGCAGGCTGTACGGCGGGGCCTTGAGCGGGTTGGCCAGCGCCTGGGCCACGACCGCGTTGCGCAGCTCGACCGCGCCGCCCAGGCGGGGCAGCACCCGGTGGACGCGCTCGGCGTAGCCGGCGGGCAGCGGGTGCTCGGCGTCCGGCGTCAGGTCGTAGCCCGCACCCGCGGTCACCAGCGCGATCTCCGGCCGCTTGCGCTGGGCGACCTCGAAGGTCAGGTGCAGGGCGATCGCGTCCCAGACGACCTCGACGCGGTCGGCGGCCACGCCCCGCTCGGTGAGGAACCGGGCGGCCAGGTCGGCCCCGTCGACGTCGAAGCGCTGGTCGCCGTTGCCCTCCTCGCTGAGCCCGACGTCGTGCAGCACGCACCCCAGGAACAGCAGCTCGTCGTCGTAGTCCTCGTCGGGCCGCCAGCCGCGCTGCTCGCCGAGGAACCGGCCGTAGAGGTAGGTCCTGATGCTGTGGTTGAAGATCGCCGGCCCCTCGATGTCGCGGGCGAAGCGCGTCGCGGCGGTGGCCAGTGCGGTGTCCGGGAACGGCAGGTCGCCGTGGATTTCCATGGTCGGTCGGCTTTCCGTGGGAGGCGGGTCCCGCGCGGGCGCGGGCAGGTCGGCGGCCGGGCGGACCGGGCCGGGAGCGGCACGGGGTTCGAGCGACCGCCAACCTTCAAGGTGACTGAAGCCTAGCGCAAGCTTCAACCGTCTTGAAGGTGGGTGGGTCGAACGGGGCGACCGGACCGCCGAGCGGGGATCGGGCGAGGGGGGTCAGGCGAGGGGGGTCAGGCGAGGAACGCCGCCCGCACGGCCGCCCCGACCTGCCGCTGCACCGGGTCGGCGGCTTCGCCGAACAGGCGTTCGTCCACGGCGGAGACCGCCTCGCGGGCCCGCTGGAGCAGGCGCGCGCCCTCCGGCGTCAGCTCGATCGTCGACGCGGAGCCCGGCCGGGCGTTGAGGTCGCGCACCAGGCCGGCGTTGACCAGCGCCTTCACCGCCGCGTGCACGGACTGCACGGACGTGCCCGACATCCGCGCCAACTCGCTGAACGACGCGCCCGGCACGCCCGAGATGTGCCCGAGCAGCCCCAGCCTGGCGACCGTGAGGTCCAGCGGCGCCAGGGCGGCACCGAGTTCGTTCTCGATCCTGCGGGCCAGGGCCAGGACGACGATCGAGGTGCTGGACACCGGCGGACGGGTTCGGTCGTTCACGGCCCCAGTCTCCCGCACCCCCCGCGACCCGGTCGCCACCGGCGCGGCGCGCCCCGGACCGGTGTCACCGCGGCGGCCCGGTCCCGCGCGGATCGCGGTGGCGCTTCACAGCCGCCGGGCGCGCAGCACCCCGGTCCGCATCGGGAAGGTGAACTCGCCGCGGGCGGTCTCCGGCCTGCCCGCGAGGAAGGCGCGGATCCGGCCCAGCGCGGCTTCCCGCTCCTGCCGCGGCATGACCAGCACCCCCGCGCGCGTCGCGAGGGTGGCGACCAGGGAGTCGGCGGTGCGCCGCTGCCCGTGCGGGAACAACGCCTGCTCCGACGAGCCGAACCGGGCGGGCCCACCGGCCTCCGGCAGGTGCGCGCCGGCCGTCTCGGCGCGCCAGCCGGCGGGCGTGTCGCGCGGGCCGATGGCCGCGCTCCCGCCGACCCCGGCGAGCCCGGCGACCCACTCGACCCCGTCGTCCACGACGTTCCACAGGCCGGCCAGGACGCCGCCGGGCGCCAGGACCCGGGCGATCTCGGGCCCCGCGACGGCCATGTCGAACCAGTGCAGGGCGTTGCCGGCCAGCACCGCGTCGACCGACGCGGCCGGCAGCGGCACCGCCTCGGCGCTGCCCGGCAGGGCGCGCACGCCCGGCAGCGAGCGGCGCAGCTCGGCGAGCATCGCCGAGTCCGGCTCGACCGCGACGACCTCGACCCCCAGCGCGACCAGCGCGGCGGTCAGCTTGCCGGTGCCGGCCCCGAGGTCCAGCACGCGGGGACCGGGCGCGGGGGCCAGCGCCCAGCGCACCGCGGCGACCGCGTAGCCCGGGCGGTGCTCCGCGTAGGCGGTCGCCGCCGCACCGAACGACGAAGCGTGGCGCAGCCGTTCGTCCTCGTCCACGCCCGCCACCGTATCGACGCCGCCGGCACGGGACCACACCGTCGGCGGTGGCCGGTCAGGCGCCGGCCGACAGGGCGGTCAGGGCCGCGTGCACCATCGTCCGCACCCCCACCGCGATCGCGCGCTCGTCCAGCCGGAACCCGGGCTGGTGCAGGTCGCACTGCGGGCCCTCCCCCGACCACACGCCCAGGCGCGCGTAGGAGCCGGGCACGTGCTCCAGGTACCAGCCGAAGTCCTCGCCGCCGGAGGACTGCGCCGTGGGCACCAGCGCCGCCGGCCCGACGGCCGCCTCGACGGCGCTCTGGAGCATCAGCGTGCTCGTGGCGTCGTTGTCGACCACCGGCACGGCCGGGAGGTGGTCGAGCCGGTACCGCACGCCCAGCGGTTGCAGCAGGGAGTCGACGATCTCCTCGACCAGGCCGGTGAGCTGCGCGCCGACCTTCGAGTCCCCGGTGCGCAGGGTGCCGCGCAGGGTGCCCTCGCACGGCGTGCCGCAGTCGGTCCCCGGGGCGTCCATCAGGCCCCAGGCGAGCACCGTGCCGGCGCGCGGGTCGACGCGGCGGGCCAGCATGGACGGCAGGCCCGTGGCCACCACGCCCAGCCCGTGCACCACGTCGGTGTGGACGTCGCCGTGCGGTTCGGGGTGCGCCGACAGCTTCAGCTCGATCATGTCGCACGCCGAGGTCACCGGCCCGACGCGGGTGCCCACGGTGCCGACGGTCAGCTTCGGGTCGCAGTGCAGCCCGAAGATCCGCTCCACGCCCTCCAGGCCACCGGCCGCGATGACGTCGTGCGCACCGCCCGGCTCCTCCTCGGCGGGCTGGAACAGCAGGCGGACGCGGCCGGGCAGCTCGGGCGCGGACGCCAGCGCCGCCGCCGCGCCGAGCAGGATCGCGGTGTGCGCGTCGTGCCCGCAGGCGTGCGCCACGCCGGGGATCCAGGACTTGAACGGCAAGTCGACGCCCTCGGTGACGGGCAGGGCGTCGATGTCGGCGCGCAGCGCCACGCACCGCGGGCCCGAGCCGACCTCGGAGATGACCCCGGTGTCGATGGGCAGCACCCGCGCGCCCAGCCCCACCGACCGCAGGACGCCGACGATCGTGCGGGTGGTGCGGAACTCCCGGCGCTTGAGCTCCGGGTGGGCGTGGAGGGCGCGCCGCCAGGCGATCACCTGGCCGAGGTTGGCGGCGAGCCAGGCGTCCAGCCACGCCGGGCCCCGGCCCGCGCCGAGGTCGACCACCGGTGCGGTGAGGTCGGGGCCGGCCGCGGTGCCGCGGGCCACCACGGTGACGCCGTCGGGCAGGGCGGTGGCGCTCCCGGGCACCGCGGTGGGACCGGCGGGCGCGATGCCGCCGGGCGCGGGGGCCTCGGGGGTGGCGCCGCCGGGCGCGACGGAGCCGGGGGTGGCGGGACCGGGCGCGACGGGGCCGGGCGCGATGGGGCCGGAGGTGGTGGGGCCGGAGGTGGTGGGGCCGGAGGTGGTGGGGCCGGACGTGGCCGCGGGCGCCGCGGGGGCGGTGCCGGGCGTGGGCGGGGCGCCGCCGGGAGCCGCGCCGGCGCTGCCCGGCGTGGCGGTGGCGGCCGACCGCGGCAGGAGCTCGTTCGGGACGAAGTTCATGGCTGGCCGTTCTTCCAGGGCGGGGCCCACCTCGGAGGGCACGCGGAGCACCGTGCCCCTGGCATCTTCACCCACCCGTCGTGCAAGATCCACAGCAGGAGTGACATTCGATTCTTTCGGGTAGTGATGTCACGCGTGCGTGTCACCACCGGCCCGCGCGCCCGCCGGCGGATCGCGGCGGGACGTGGCCCGACCGGTCTTTCGGAGAGGGTGAGGCGAGATGCCGTCGAGCACCACCAAGTCGCTCAGCCGAGCAGAACTCGCGTCCCTGTTCACTAAATCGGGTGAAACTCGGGAACTGATCGGGGTGGAGATCGAGAACGCCGTGGTCGACCCCCAAACCGGGATGGCCGCGCCTTACGCCGACCGCAACGGTGTGCGCGACCTCCTGCGGGTGGTGCAGGCCGAGACCGGCGGCGAACCGCTGCACGACGGCGAGCACCTGACGGGCGTGCGCACCGGCGACGGCACGGAGATCACCCTGGAGCACGGCGGGGCGCTGGAGTACGCCTCGCCGCCCGTCGCCGACCTGGCGACCGCCGTCACCGGCCTGCGGCAGGCGGTGGACCACCTCGCCGAGGTCGCGCGCGGCCTCGGCCTGGCCGTCCTGCCCGGCGCGAACCTGCCGTTCAACCGGTTGGCGGACGTGCCGTGGGTGCCCAAGCCGCGCGGCGCGCTCATGCGCGGGTTCTTCGACGACCTCGGCGACGCGGGCTCGCTGGGGCAGGTGGTCATGGCGCTGACCCTGTCCACGCAGGCCACGCTCGACTACACCTCGGCCGACGACCTGGCGGAGAAGGTGCGGGTGCACGTCGCCGCGTCGCCGGTCGTGGCCGCGCTGTTCGTGAACTCGCCCCTGGAGGGCGGCGAGCTGACCGGGTTGCAGTCGCGGCGCTGCCAGGGCTGGCTGAGGACCGATCCGCGGCGCTGCGGCCTGCTGCCCGTCGGGCTGCGGGACCGCATGACCGCCGAGGACTTCGTGGAGTGGGCGCTGGGCCTGCCCATGATCTACCACCGGACCGCCGACGGCGCCTACCGCGCGGCGGGCGGGAGCGCCTTCGGCGAGCTGCTGGAGCGCGGTTTCCCCGACGGCTCGATGCCCACCTGGGACGACTGGACCTCCCACCTGTCGCAGGTGTGGACCGAGGTGCGGGTGCGCCGCACGCTGGAGCTGCGCGCCGCGGACGGCCCCGCCTACCCGCACGTCCAGGCCGTGCCCGCGCTGTGGGTGGGCCTGACCTACCACCGGCCGTCCCGCCTGGCCGCGTGGGAGCTGCTGCGCCACCACACCGCCGCGGAACTGCGGCAGGCGATCCGGGACGTGCCCGCGCGGGGGCTGTCGGCCGCGGCGGGCGGCGTGCCGGTGCGCGAGCTGGGGCGCGAGCTGCTGCGGCTGGCGCGCGCCGGGCTGGCCGCCCGCGTGGCCGCCGGGCTGGAGCGCGCGGAGGTGCTGGGCTACCTCGACCCGGTCGAGGAGGTCGTCGAGACCGGGACCACCTTCGCCGACCGGGTGATCCGGCGCTGGGAGGGCGAGTTCGGCCGCGACCCCGCCCGTTACGTGGCCGCGTACCGGGTGTAGCCGCCGGACCGGGCCGGGAGCGGCGGAGCCGTTCGGGGCGGGGGCGCTTAGCCGCATCGGCGGTGGGAACCGGCGGCGGGACCGGGCACCGTTCCCCCAGCGGGACGGGCCGATCGGGCCCTCCCGCCCCCCTGCCACCCGATGAGAGGAAACCCGTTGGCCTCCCCTGCCGGAAAACCGCTCCGGGTCGCGCTCGCGCTGCTCGGCCTGGCGGTCGTGACCGCCCTCGCGCCCGCCGCGCTCGCCGACCAGTCCTCATCGGCGCAACCGCCGGACCCCGCCGCACCGACCACGGCCACGGTCACCGCACCCACGACGACGTCCACCGGACCCACGACCACCGGCCCGACCACCACCGCGCCGACCGACGTGACGACGACCGCCTACCCGCCCTCCACCACCTACCCGCCGACCACCACCTCGCACCCCTCGGCGCCACCGCCCAGGCCGGGTGAGAACTTCGCCCTGTCCGGCAAGGCCACCGCGTCGTCCACGTTCACGGGCTACTCGGCCGCCAAGGTCAACGACGGCGACACCAGCACGCTGCTGGGCGGCGAGCACAGCTGGGCCAACGACATCGACCGGTCGCCGACGACCAACCCGGAGTGGGTGTTCGTCCGCTGGCCCCACCAGCGCCCGGTGAGCCGCGTCGTCGTCCACACCACCGACGGCTACGAGCTGCGCGACTTCGACGTGCAGGTGCTGCACGAGGACGAGGGCTGGTGGGACACCGTCCGCACCTACAACTACAACACCTCCGACGAGCTGACGGTGCGGTTCCCGCCGCGCAGGACCAAGGGCGTCAAGATCCTGGCCAAGGTCGGCCCCTCGCACCAGCCGACGTACACCAGGGTCAACGAGATCCAGGTGTTCGCGCGGTGAGCCGCGCCCGGCCCGGCGACCTGCCGCGCCGCCGGGCCGGACGGCCGACTTCTGTCCATTGTGGACGCCAAGGCGCACCGCAGGAGAGCTGTCGGCCGCCCTGCCGGCGGTGGATCGCGGTCGGTGCTTGACGAGCGGGCCGATCACCCGACTCGGCAATGACTTGTCCGATGTGGATGGACAAGCCCCGGTGAAGCGCCCCCGCGGTCGGGTGGACCCGATCGGTGGTCCCCGGCTGGCCCGCGGTCACCAGTGGCCGAAGCGCACCGCCTCGGTGAAGTCCCGGCGCTTGCGGGTCCACGACGAGGTCGGGATCGGCGGCTCGTCGGCGGGGTGCCCGATCGCGATCGCGCCGATCGGCACGTGGTCGGCGGGCACGCCGAACTCGGCGCGCAGCGGGTCGAAGTCCTCCGCGCCGATGCCGAAGTACACCGCGCCGAGCCCCTCGTCGACGGCCGTCTGGAGGATGAGCAGCACGGCCATCCCGGTGTCGATGTGCCAGAACGGGACGGGCCAGTGGTGCTCGCCGCGGTCGGTCCACCCCTTGTCCGGCTCCGCGTACCGGTCGAGGTAGGCGTCCTTCACCGCGAAGGCGATGACCAGCACGGGCGCGACCTTGACCGAGTCGAAGGTCCACAGCTGCGCGACCAGCCCGTAGAAGCGCTCCCGCTCCGCCCCCCGCAGCACGAGGAACCCCTGCCCCTGGGAGAACCCGGCCGACGGGCCGCGCTGCGCGTTGCGCATGATCCGCTGCACGCTCGCGTCGGCGACCGGCTCGTCGGTGAAGTTGCGCACCATGCGCCTGCGGCGCACCACGTCCTGGAATTCCACGGTACTCCCGGGGTAGATCGGCTGCGACGGCATCCGTGGCGCCGCCCCGACCCGGCCGGGCAGCGCCACCGGTCCATCGTCGCGCCGGTGGCGCCCGCGGGACAAGCCGCCGATCGGGAACCGCCGCGCACCGGCGCCGGGCCGGTTCAGGCCGGGACGACCGGGTCGCCGAGCCCGATGCTGCCGGGCGCCAGCACCGTGGCCAGGGCGTCCAGGCGGGTGTCGTGCGCAGCGCTGATCACCTTGAGCACCGCGGACGAGTGCGGCAGGCCGGGCTGGGCCTCGTTGACCATGACGCAGCGCTCGCTGGCGCGCACGAACCCCAGCCGCGTCGTCCCGCCGATCACCGCGCTGCGGCCCAGCCAGTCGTCCTCCACGAACGGCGGGGTGCCCGGCGGGGTGCGGACCACGACGTTGCAGCGGAACCGCCGCTCGTCCACGGCCACGCCCGGCACCGCCCGCCGCACCCAGTCCAGCGTCGCGGTGGTCACCACGCTCACCGGCAGCTGGTCGAAGTGCGAGATCCCGGCTTCGCGCGCCAGGGACACGTCGTCGCGGCGCAGGTAGGCCCGCAGGTAGGCGTCGGCGTCGGGCACCGGCCGCCCGTCCGGGTCGAGCAGTTCCGGCTCGTCCTCACCCCGGTGCCGCGAACCCAGCAGCAGCAACCCCGGCATCCGCCGGAACCGCCGGGTGTTCTTGCCCGAGCCGAACTTGCCGTTCGCGTCGCGCACCGCCCAGAGCCGGTCGCCGACCACACCGCGCGGCTCGACCTCCACCCGCGTCAGCCGTTCACCGCCGGTCGACTTGATCGGATAACGCCACAGCGCTTCCACCACTCCCCACACGGGCTCACCCTAGCCGGCGCCGATCGCGGGCACCCACCCGGACGACGGCGAGCCCGGTCCGACACGACTGTCCTCAATGGACGGTCGTGTCGGGCCGGGCTCGTCGTCACCCCGCGATCGCGGACCGCCCCGGCTCCGGGGGCCGACCCCGGAACGGCTCCGACAACGCGGTCCCGGCGGGCGCCCCCACCGGCTCGACCACGTCGGCGGTGACCCCGGTCGCCGGGTCGGGCGATCCGCCCCGAGGATTCCGCGCCGATCCCGGGAAAAACCGGGAAGCGCGCCGATCGCCCCATCCGGTGACACGCCGCGACCGATTCCCGCTGCCCCGCGCCCGTTCACGCCGACCGGCGGCCGGCCGTTGCGCGAAGAACGGCCGGCCGCCGGTCGGGCGAGCCCCCGAGGGGCGCCCTCAACGGCGTGCGCTCACGCCTTGCACTCGCTGAAGACGACGATCCCCAGCTTCTTCTCCTCCGCCTTGGTGCAGGTGTAGGCGATGCCCTCGATGCCGGCCAGCTTGGCCTCGAACCCGTCCTGCGCGGCCCGCTGCCCGGCGCCGCACATCAGGCCGACCGGCCCGGTGACCTGGGCGGGGTCCAGGCCCTCGGCGGCCAGGGCGGACTGCCCCTGGTCGGAGGAGGCGCTGGCCAGCGCCGAGCACTCGTAGGACTTGCCCGCCGGGTCCTGCGGCGGCGCGTCGGCCGAGGCGACGCCGCCGCCGAGGACCGAACCGAGCGCGATCACCGCGAGGAACGCCTTGTGCTTGTTCGTCATCATGGTCTCCACTCATCCTGGGTCGGGTGTTGCACCAGGCCGTGGATTACCCGCCGCGACCGCCCGGATTCCCCATTCGCGGAAGCCCCCACCGACGGGCGGCTGAACCCGACGATGTGGTGTCGCAAAGAAATCCGAATGGCCAATCCATCGACGTACCGCGACGGCGTTAACCCGTTCCAGAGCCACTCCGGTGTGAAACGGGCACGACGCCGTCACACCCGCCCGCTGCCGAGGCAGACGAACGGGCGGCGCAGCGGGTCGGCGGCGACCGCGTCCGCCAGCGCCGCGGCGGGCTGCGCGCCGGCGGCCAGGCCGCGGTGGTAGTCGTCCATCGTCGCGGCGCACGCCTGGTCACCGACCCGGCTCAGCGGCGCGACCACCACCCGCGAGCCGCTCGCCAGCAGCGCGCTGGCGAACCCGAGGGGCTCGTCGCCGGAGCGGATGCGGTTGAGCGCCAGCTCGCAGGACGCCAGCACGACCTGCCGGGGCGGGTCGGCCACCCCGGCCAGCTCGTGCGCGTACAGCGGGCCGTCGTCGAGTTCCAGGCGGGAGAACAGGGCGTTCTCCGGCTCGTGGACGCCGTGCGCGGCGAAGTGCGCGATCTCGGCGCCCTCCAACGCCCCGAGCACGGCCGACACGGTGGCCCGCTCCCCGCACAGCAGCGCGGCGGAGGCGTGGTGCGCGCCCAGCCCGTCGACCTCGCCGACCGCGGCGGGCAGGCCGGGACCGCGCACCAGCACGGTCCGGCCGGTCGACCGGCGCTCGGCGCGGTCCGCGGCCAGCCACGCGGTCGCGGAGGGAGCCACGGCCACGGGCCGCCCCCGCAGCGCCGGCAGCACGCCCCACGGCACCGCGTACAGCGCGCCGGTCGGCACGACCACCAGCTCCCGGTCGCCGACCAGCCCGGCCAGCGGCCCGATCAGCTGCCCGTCGAGGCGGTCCGCCTGCCGGCGGGCCGACACCGCCACCACCCGGGCCGGCGCGTCGGGCAGGTGGTCCGGCGCCAGGGCGTCGAGGTCGGCGTTGAGCACCCGGGCGCTCTCCGCGGCGCGCCCGGCCGACCCGAGCCGCGCCAGCCGGACCCGGGAGCCGACCACGACGACCGCCACCAGCGAGTCCGCCGAGGACGCGAAGCTGACCAGGGCGCGGTCGCCCAGCCGCGCCGCCACCTCGGCCAGGGCGGCGACCGGGCGCGGCCTGCCCCACCGGCCGCTGTGCCAGCCGAGCCGGTTGGCCTCGCGGAGGCGTTCGGCGCGCCGGGCGCGCAGCGCGGCGGTCGGGTGGCCGTCGTGCTCGGCCTGGTGGATCGACTGGGTGAGGCTGCGCACCTCGGCGATCCGCTCGGCCAGTTCGGGGTTCCCGGCGCGGACCAGCGGCTCGTAGCGGTACAGCTGCGCCCGCGTCCGCTCCAGCCAGGCGAACAGCCGGCGCGCGTCACCGCCGCCGAGCACCAGGCGGACCGCCAGCTCGGCCAGCTCCCGGCCGTGCAGCGCCGTCCCCGACAGCAGGTCCAGCCCGCCCATCCGGTCGCGCACGTGGTCCAGCTCGGTCAGGCCGGCCCTGATCTCGGCCAGCGCCGCGCCGCGCCGCCCGCGCGCGACGGCCAGCTCCGCCCGGCACAGGCGGCGCAGCATCCGGTGGTCGACGGGGGCCAGCCGCCCCGGCCGGGGCACCCGGGCGAGCAGGCGCTCGGCCTCCTGCGGGTCACCCCGCCGCAGCTCCAGCCGCGCCGCCAGCAGGCGCGCGAGCGCGGCCTGCTCCGCCAGCCGGGGCACGGGCAGCGCGTCGGCGAACCGGGCCGCGCGCCGGGGCAGCGACCGGGTCGCCCGGTCCGACCGCAGCGCCGCCTCCGCGTCGACGCGCAGCCCCAGCAGCGTCGCGTTGGCCACGCAGGTGGCGCAGCCCCACCGGCGCATCCGCCGCCGGGCGCAGGTCGCCATGGCGCGGGCCAGCTCCCCGTCCCCGGTCAGGTGAGCGGCCACCGCCCGGCACAGCTCCACGTCGGCGAGGTCGCGGGTGACGCTGTGCTCGGCGCGCATCCCGGGCAGCACCAGGTCGAGCTGGTGGCCCGCCTCCTCGGCGAGCCCGGCGGCCAGCAGCGCCTGCGCCCGGTGCAGGCCCAGCAGCGCCGGCACCGGCAGGCCCTGCGCGCGGTAGGAGCGCTCGCTGCTCTCGTAGCGCCGCAGGGCCGCCGGGACGTCGCCGACGCGCAGGTCCAGGCGCCCCAGGGCGTGGCTCACGTCGGCCGCCCTGGTCCACAGGCCGTGCTCGGTCGCCAGCGCCACGGCCCTGGTCAGGTCCTGCCGGGCCGCGGCGACCGACCCGAGCCTGGTGTGCGCGGTGCCCCTGCTCCACAGGGTCTTGACGACCGGCTCGACCAGCCGCGGTCCGGGTTCGCCGCCCGCGAGCCGGCGCTCCTCGCCGTCCAGCGCGGAGTCCAGGGCGGCCACGCCGTCCTCGATCAGGCCCGCGTTGAGCAGCAGCAGGCCCCGGTTGTGGTCGACGCTCCCGCGCAGCTCCGCCCGCACCAGCGGGTCCGCCACCTCCTCGACCAGCAGCCGCACCGCGGCCAGCCCGGCCAGGCCCGCGGCCGGGCCGGCGGACTCCGCCAGCAGCACCGCCAGCGTGGACGACAGCCGGATGCGGGTGATCCGCCACTCGGCCCGGACCTCCGGGTCGACGGGGTCGACCGCCTCGACCAGCCGCCGGCCGCGCTCCAGCAGCCGCACCGCCTCGCGGTGCCGCCCGGAGCACGAGGCGTCGACCCCGCCGCGGTGCAGCCGACGCGCCTCCCGGACGACCGCGGCGTCGCCGTGCGCGGCGATCACTGGCACCGGTCCATGACAGCACAGAAGTGGAGCGGCCAGAGCCCGCCGACCCGGGTCCCGGTCGACGGGCTCCGCCTTCCGCGAGAGGATCAGTGGTCGGGCGGCGTCTGGACGCACCCGTTGCCCGAGCACAGCGGCGACAGCTCGTCGCCCTCGTGCGAGTGCTCCTGCCCGTGCTGCTCAGCGTGCTCTTCCGGCTGGGCCTCCGGCGCGGCCGGAGCGCTCGCGCTGCGCGCGACGGGCTTGCGCAGGAGTTCCTTCTTGACGGTGGCCATGAGTGATCTCTTCTCCCCCAGTGGATTTGTCCGGTTCGGAAGAACGACCCGGTCGACTTCACCGAGTCACTTCCCGCAGCCCCCCGGCTGCTCGAACGGACTAATGGTGACACAACGGAGTAATGATTCAAGGGAATAACGGCCGCTTCCATCATCACTCGCGCGTTGAAGTGCGACAACGGCCTAATGTTCACCCGATCAGGTGGTGTAATTCCACTGATCGGCGAAATAGGCGCCGGTGATCTTTTCTCGGACGGTGCAGCACAGCGCAGTCGGCAGGGCGCGGCGCAACGAGGCGCAGCGGGGCAAGGCAGGCGCTGCGTCGCCGCGTGGCGCGCGGTGGGCCGGCCGGCGGAGGCGGCGCGTCAGCGCTTCCGCGCGGTGGCCCGGTCGGCCAGCCCGATCAACCGCCCGCGGGCGGTCGGGTCGAGCGGCACGCGGGTGAGCGCCCGCAGCCCCCGGGCCGTCAGCACGGCGATGCGCCGCTCCACCGCCGCCACCGCGCCGAGGTCGTGCAGCAGCTCCCGCACCGCATCGGCGTCGACCTCGCCGCCGTCCAGGCAGCGGCGCAGCTCCCGGACCGCCTCGGGCCGGTCGGCCGCGCGCGCCAGTTCCAGGGCGACGGCCATCAACGGCGTCCGCTTGCCCTCGCGCAGGTCGTCCCCGACCGGCTTGCCGGTGACCTCCTCGTCGCCGAACACGCCCAGCAGGTCGTCGCGCAGCTGGTAGGCCACCCCGACGTCCCGGCCGAACGCGCACAGCGCCCCGGTGACCTCGGGCGCGGCATTGGCCAGCGCGGCGCCCAGGTGCAGCGGGCGCTGCACGGTGTAGGAGGCCGTCTTCAGCCGCGCCACGCGCAGCGCCCGCTCCAGCGACTCCTCCCGCCGCGCGCCCGCCAGCAGGTCCAGGTGCTGACCGGCGATCATCTCGGTGCGCATCGCCTGCCACGGCTGCCACGCCCGGACCAGCGCGTCGGCCGGCAGCCCGGCGGTGACCAGCGCGTCGTCCGCCCAGGCCAGCGCCAGGTCGCCGACCAGGACGGCCGCGCAGTCGCCGTAGTGCTCCGCGTCGCCCGCCCACCGGCCGGCCGCGTGGCGGGTGGCGAACGTGCGGTGCGCGGTGGCGCGCCCCCGGCGGGTGGCCGAGCGGTCCATGACGTCGTCGTGCACCAGGGCGCAGGCTTGCAGCAGCTCCAGGGCGATCAGCGCGCGCAGCACCGCCTCGGCCCGCGGGCCGCGCGACTCGCCGCCGGCGGCGCGCCAGCCCCACCAGGCGAACGTCGGGCGCAGCCGCTTCCCGCCGGACAGCACCAGGGCGGACAGCTCGGCGACGAGGTCGGCGGCGGGCTCGGCGTGCGGCCGGTGGCGCAGGAACGCCTCCAGCCCCTCGCGCAGGAGCCGGGGCAGCGCGTCGTCGACCGGGGATTGCTCACACGGGTCGATCGCACTCGCCAGCGACATGCCGTCTCCTCACCGTCCGCGTCAGGCATGAGCTAAGCAGCGCGCCCGGCGCGCTGCATGACGAGCGCACCCGTTGTGCGGGACGTCTCGCGCGGACATAGCGTTGGTCCCGTGCTCCCCGGGAAGGACTCGAACCCGATGTCGGTCGACCGCGAACTCGACGCCGCCGCGATCACGGACCCCGCGCTGCGGGCGGCGTACCAGCGGTGCCGCGCGCTCAACGCCGTGCACGGCCGAACCTACTACCTCGCCACCCGGCTGCTGAGCCCCGGCCGGCGGCCGGCGGTCCACGCGCTCTACGGGTTCGCCCGCTGGGTCGACGACATCGTGGACGAGGTGCACGACGGCCGGACGCCGGACGAGCGCGCCGCCGAGCTGGCCCGGCTCGACGCGGCGCTGGCCGAGGGCCTGGCGACCGGCTCCGGCCCGCACCCGGTGGTGGCGGCCGTCGTGGACACCGCCCGCCGCTACGGCATCCCGCACCGCCACTTCCACGACTTCATGGCGTCCATGCGGATGGACCTGACCGTCACCGACTACGCGGACTACGCGGCGCTGTCCCGGTACGTGCACGGGTCCGCGGCCGTCATCGGGCTCCAGGTCCTGCCGGTGCTGGGCACCTGCGTCCCCCAGGAGGAGGCCGAGCCGGCCGCCGCGGCGCTGGGCGTGGCGTTCCAGCTGACGAACTTCCTGCGCGACGTGGGGGAAGACCTCGACCGGGGCCGCGTGTACCTGCCCGCCGACGAGCTGGCGGCGTTCGGCGTGGACCGGGAGCTGCTGATGTGGGCGCGCCGGTCGGGCCGCACCGATCCGCGCATCCGGCGGGCGCTGGCGCACCAGGTGGCGCGCACGCGGGCGGTGTACCGGGAGGCCGAGCCGGGGGTGGGGATGCTCGCGCGCCGGTCGCGGCCGTGCGTGGACACCGCGTTCCGGCTGTACGGGCGGATCCTGGACCTGATCGAGCAGGCCGACTACGACATCGTGTCGCGCCGGGTCGTGGTGTCCCGGCGCGGGCGGCTCGCGGTGGCGCTGCCGGCGTTCGCCCGAGCAGCCCTGGCCGCCGCGGGCTGACCCGCCGTGCCGGCTCCCCCCGCACCTGGTTCCCGGCACCGGTTTCCCGGTGCCGGCCGATCGCCGCTTCGGCCGATCCCTGGGCGCGTCGTTCCCGGTGAGGTCGGCTCCCCGTGCCGGTCGACCGCCGGGCGTGCCGGTCGACCGCAATGCGCACCAACCACCGTGCGCATCAACCACCGTGCGTGCCGACTGGTCGGCGGTGCCGGCAGGTCGGTGGTGCCGGCAGGTCAGCAGCGCCGGCAGGTCAGCAGCGCCGGCAGGTCGGCGGTGCCGGCGGGTCAGCAGCGCCGGCAGGTCGGCGGTGCCCCGGCCGGTCCGCCCCCGTCCGGAGCACCGGAACCGTCCGAAGTGGAGGCTGGATGTCAGAACGCATTCCGCTGCGGTTGTTCCGCAGCCGCCCCTGGCCCGAGCAGGAGCCGACGTGGCGGGACGCGAAGCCCGCGCTGATCGAGGCCGCGCTGAAACGGGCGCAGGCCAAACCTTCGGGGAACTGGTTCGTGGTGGCCGGGAGCCGGGAGGTCAAGGCCGACGCGCCGTTCGGGCGGACCGTCGCCGGGCGGGAGGTCGTGCTGTGGCGCGACCGGGGAGGCCGGCTGCGGGCGGGCGCGGGCGAGTGCCCGCACCTGGGCGCGCCGCTGTGCGACGGCGCGGTGCACGACGGGCGGTTGGTGTGCCGGTGGCACGGGTTGGCGCTGGACGGCCGGAAGTTCGGCGCGTGGAGCCCGTACCCGGCTCATGACGACGGCGTGCTGGCGTGGGTGCGGCTCGACGACGTCGGCGGTGAGGAGCCGCTGCTGGAGCCGGTGCTGCCGGAACGGCCGCCGCAGGGGTCGGTCGACGCGGTGATGACGGTGATCGGCCGGTGCGAGCCGGACGACGTGGTGGCCAACCGGCTGGACCCGTGGCACGGCGCCTGGTTCCACCCGTACTCGTTCGCGAACCTGCGGGTGGTGGACGCGGCGTCGGAGGCGGACGACCGGTTCCTGGTGGAGGTGACGTTCCGGTTGGCGGGTCGGGTCGGCGTGCCGGTCCTAGCGGCCTTCACCTGCCCCGAACCCCGCACCGTCGTGATGCACATCGTGTCCGGCGAAGGCGAGGGCAGCGTGGTCGAGACACATGCCACGCCCCTGTCGCCCGGTCGGGACGGCGCGGCCCGGACGGCGGTGATCGAAGCGACCATCGCGCACTCGGCACGCCGCGGCTTCGCCCTGGCCCGCCCCGCCGCACCGGCACTGCGCCCGCTGATGCGCTGGGCGGCGGCCCGCCTCTGGCGCGACGACCTGGCCTACGCCGAACGCCGCTACGCCCTGCGCAGCACCGGCCGCCTACCAACCTGACCAGCACTCACACCATTGATCAACTCCGCCCCACCCCTTCAAGACGACCGGTCAACTAACCCACCTCCCCATTAGTTGACCGGTCGTCTCACACCAACACCCGCCAACCCGTAACCCTAAGATCACCTCAATAAACCAGTAGTTGACCAGTCATCTCCAACTAGTAGCCGAAAAAGCCTTCATCCACTCCACCACACTGCGAATGACAAGGTAGTTGACCGGTCGACTCCACTATGGAGTAAGCAGACAAGCCTTGAGCAACCCAGAGGCCGCCGGTCGCAGAGCAGCCGACCACAGAGCCGCCAGGTCGCAGAGCAGCCGACCACAGGGCCGCCAAGCCGCAGAACCACCGCCAGGCCGCAGAACCACCGCCAAGTCGCAGAACCACCGCCGGGCCGCAGAACCACCGCCGGACCGCCGGTCGCAGAGCCACCGAACCGCCTGAGCCGCCAAGCCGCTTGAGCCACCGGACCGCCTGAGCCACCGGACCGCCTGAGCCGCCAAGCCGCTTGAGCTACAGAGCTGCCTGAGCCACCGGACCGCTTGAGCCACCAAGCCACCTGAGCCACCAAGCCACCTGAGCCACAGGGCCGCTTGGGCTGCCTGCGCCGCTCGGGTCACCCGGGTTGCGGGTTGTGGCCCCACTTGCGTGCGATCGCGCGTAGCAGGGGCACCCGGCCTGCGGTCGGCACCGACCACAGCGGGGTGCCTGCGACGCCCCAGCGGCGCAGCAGGTGGTTCGCCGCGGCGAAGCCGGTGGTGGCCGCGCGTTCCATCAGGGCGACCGGCAGGTCGATCCGCACCAGGTCCCCTGCCAGCACCAGGAACGGTTCCGGTGTCGGCACCGGGGGGCGGTGGGGGAAACCGCCGGGTGGGAACAGCGGGCAGTCGGCGCGCAGTTCGTGCCGCTCGTCCACGACCCGGGCCGCCTTGGTCTCCGGGTACACCTCGTGCAGCTGCTCCAGCAGCAGCCCGCGCGCCGCCGCGCCGTCCACCTCGTCCGGCAGCGAGTAGCCGTGCAGCTCGACCACCGCCCCGCCCGTCCGCGACGCCCACGCCCTCGCCTCGTGCTCGTACCGGTCGAGCACCGACACGTTGTCCAGCAACCCGTACCCGCTGGTGCCCACGAAACCGGGCCGGTCCGCCGCCACCGGTCGGTCCAGCCAGTACCGGGACACCAGGAACCGCGGCGCGGTCTCCAGCCGGGCCACGTCGGCGCGCCACGGCCGGTCTCCCAGCTCCGGCGAGGACTCGACCACCCGGCGCAGCCCGCGCACGTCCAGGGCCAGCACCACCGCGTCCGCCGCTATCACCCCGCCATCCGCGGTCGCCCCGCCGAGCGCGGCAGCCGCGCTCGCCGAGTGCACGGTGAACCGCTTCGGCCCGCCGCGCGACACCGCCGTCACCTCGACCCCGGTGCGGACGGTCGCGCCGAGGTCGGTCAGGCGTCGCCCGAGCGGGTCCCACAGGCGGTGCGGGAACGGGTCGGCGGCCACGTCGAACAGCAGGCCCTCGCTGGAACCCAGGAAGTAGGTGTGGAACATCGTCACCAACTCGGCGGCCGACATCCGGCTCGGGTGGGCGAAGAAGCTGCGCGAGAACACCTCGAACGCCAGCGCGTGCGCGGCCTCCGGGAAGCGCAGCCGCGCCAGGTAGTCGGCGGCGTCCAGCCGGTCCAGCTCGTGGTAGGTGCGCGGGACCGAGACGTCCAGCAGCGGCAGCGCCACCCGGGCGTCCACGTCGCGCAGGTCGCGCCACCGGAAGGTGCGGCTGCGCGCCAGGAACCCCAGCGCGTTCCACGGCACGGCCGTCGGCAGCCCGGCGAAGCCGTCGCGGTGCCCGTCCGCGTGCCACAGCGGGTAGTCCGGCAACCCGACGAGCGCGTCCCCGTGCGGGTCGACGCGGCGCAGCAGCGCCCGCAGGTTGTAGTACTGCCGGAAGAACGCGTGGAAACCGCGCGTCATGGTCGCCGCGCTGCCGTCGGCCAGCCTGGTCGGCCACCCGCCGGCCCGGCCGCCGAGGTGGTCCTCCCGCTCGCACAGCACCACCCGCGCGCCGCGCTCGGCCAGCGACGTCGCCGCGGCCAGCCCGGCGATGCCGCCACCCACCACGACCACGACCGGCGGGCTGCCCGTGAACGACGGCCGCCCGGCCGGCCCGTCGATCCGCACCGCCTTGCGGTCACGGCTCGCCATCGGCCGCCTCACCCTCCGCGCACCCGACGAACGTGTGCACGATCCCGCGCTGCCACCCCGTCGCGGTGCCGCTGCGCACTTGGCGGAAACCGTTGCGCCGCAACCGCTCCCGCAGGGCGCTCGCGCCGTCGAAGCGCAGCACGCTGCGCCACAGGTAGGTGTAGAGGCTCCGGTCGCGCGTGACGGCCCAGCCGCCGGGGATCACCACCGCCCAGCACACGGCGGTCCAGATCGCCCGCCGCAGCGGCGAATCCGCCACCGAGTACTCGTGCAGCACCAGCCGCCCACCGGGGCGGAGCAGGTCGCGCACCGCGCGCAGGGTCGGGTCCGGGTCGGCCAGGTTGCGCACCAGGTACGCGGCGAACACGGCGTCGAACGGGCCGGTGACACCGGCTCCGGCCAGGTCCTCGGCCCGCGCGCGGACGAACGAGACGTTGGCGGGCCAGGACTTGGCCCGCGCGCGGGCCAGCATCCCCTCCGACGCGTCCACCCCGACGATCTCCGCGTGCGGCGCGACCGCCAGCAGCGCGGCCGTGGACGCGCCCGTGCCGCAGCCCAGGTCGAGCACCCGCGCGCCCGAGGCGGGCAACCGCAGGGCGGCGGCCGACCGGCGCAGTGCCTTGTGGTAGCCCGGGTTCATCCCGACCAGCAGGTCGTACCCGGACGCCGCGCCGTCGAACGCGCCGGGCACCTCCGCCACCCGCAACCGGCGCGTCACGCCGACTCCCGGCCCCGTGGCGGCAACGTCACCATCGAGAAACCGGACAAGAAGTCCTCCACCGGAACATCCCGGGGCAACCGCACACCGCCGACCGCCCGCTCGGCGCACCGCACGCCCGGCGCGCCCGGCTCGGACGGCCGACCGCCGTCCGGCATGGCGAGCACGATCCCAGCGCCACCAACACAGGGCACTCCCCCACCCACGCCCCACCCGCTCACGCGCCCGACCTCGCCGGCCGGGAGGTCCACCGGTGGACGCCCACCGGCTCCGGCACAGCGGTCGACGCCAGGGACGCCGCCGGCACCGCCAGGTACTGCCAACGATCCATCGCGTCCTCCGCCCGACCAGTGCCCGGTAGCCCCGTGGATCACCGTAGGGTGACCGCCGCCCGTGCGCATGGCGGCACGGGCCACGCCCCTTCGGCCGGCCGTGCACCGCGCTTCCGGCATGAGCGCTGCTCCCGACATACGCACCGCGCCCACGGCATGTGCGCCGCACCCGGCCACGCCCCCATAGGCGCCGAGGCGCGCCCTTCCCCGGTGTGACGGGCCGGTCGGCGACGTGTCGCGCCGACCGGCGGTGTGCCGCACCCTATGAGCGGTGTGCCGCGCACGCGGGCGGGTACCCGTGGCACCGGAACGACGGACTGAAGGAGTCGGACGTTGAGCACCTACGAGCACCGAGCGACGATCGACGTGCCACCGGACCGGCTGTTCGACTTCCTCGCGGAGCCGAACAACCTGCCCCGCTACTTCCCGAAGCTGACCGAGGTGGACCCGACCGGCGGCGACCGGGTGCACGTGGAGGCCGACCTGGGCGACCGCCACGTCGAGGCGGAGGGCTGGCTGCGCGTCGACCGGGACCGCCGGACCCTGTCCTGGGGCACGCCCGGCGAGAGCGACTACCACGGCGACCTGAAGGTCACCGACCTGGACGCCGGCCGCAGCGAGATCGCGGTGACGCTGCACACCGAGCGGGCGGGCGGCCCGGACGTCCAGCGCGGCCTGGAGGAGGCGGTGGCCGTCCTCGCCCACAGCGCCACCGCGGAGACCGAGACGGAGTCCGCGGAGAAGGGCGACAACTGGTTCTGACCGCACCGGACAACCGGTTCCGGCCGCACCACTGGCGGGCCCGACCGCTGCTCAGGGGTCTTCGAGGCGTTGTTCGACGCGGTGCTGCCCCACCGGCTCGGGGTGGGCGCCCTCCCCGAGCGCTTCCGCCGGGACCAGCCCGATGCCCCGCGGGACGCGGTACGGGCCGCTGTGCCCCGGCTCCGGGCACAGCAGCGGCTCCACCCGCTCGACCAGGTCACGGGCCTGCTCCTCGGTCGCGTCGCGTGGATCCCGATCCGGATTCCCCGGCCCCGGCGCTCCTGCGCCATCCCACCCCTTCGTCGACCCGTCAGCGCTGCGCGGACCGGGCGTCGTAGCAAGCGCGCGACGACTCGATGTGCGCGATGTGGTCGCGGGTCCAGTCGCAGATGCCGGCCACCGTGGCCAACAGGGCGCTGCCGGCGGCGGTGAGGGTGTAGTCCACGCGGGGCGGTGAGGTCGGGTGGACGCGGCGCTCCACCACTCCGTCGCGTTCCAGGCCCCGCAACGTCTGCGTGAGCATCTTGTGGCTCACGCCCTCGACCCGCGCGTGCAGCTCGGAGAACCGGAGGGTCCCCCCGCCGAGCGCGTTGACGACCAGCAACGCCCACTTGTCGGCGATCCGGTCGAACATCTCCCGCGCCACCGTGTTGGCGCGCATCACATCCGGCGGTGTCGGCGGCTGCGCGACCTGGTCGCTCACCTCTGGGTACCCCTCTCACCCGCAAGTGCGTTCTTCCGGCCCACCCGTCACTTTCCTACGGTGACCAGGTAACCGCAAGGAAGAAACGGAGATCCGCGATGCGTGCCCTGGTGCCCACCGGCGAGCCCGACCCCCTGGTGACCCTCGCCGACGTCCCCGCGCCCGTCCCCGCCGCGAACGAGGCGCTGGTCGAGGTGGAGGCGACCGCGCTCAACCGCGCCGACCTGCTCTACCTGACCAGCACGCCGCAACTGCGCCCGCACGCGGCGTGGCGGCCCGGCGACGACCTGGCGGGGGTCGTGGTCGAGGCCGCCCGGGACGGTTCGGGACCGGCCGCGGGGCAGCGCGTGGTCGGCCACTCGCCCGCGGGCGGCGGCTGGGCGGAGTTCGCCGCCGTCGCCACCGACCGGCTCGCCGCGCTGCCGGCCGGGGTGGACGCGGCCACGGCGGCGGCCCTGCCGACGGCGGGCACCACCGCCGCGCGCCTGCTGCGCGCCGCCGGACCGCTGCTGGGCCGCCGGGTGCTGCTCACCGGCGCCACCGGCGGCGTGGGGCACTACGTGGTGGAGCTGGCCGCCGCGGCGGGCGCGGAGGTCACCGCGGTGGCGGCCGACCACGAGCCGTGGCAGGGCTTGCCGGGCCTGGGCGCGGCGGCGGTCGTGCACCGGGTGGAGGACGCCGTCGGGCCGTTCGACGTGGTGCTGGAGTCCGTCGGCGGCGACCACCTCCGCACGGCGCTGGCCCGGCTGCGGCGCGGCGGTCTCGCGCTGTGGTTCGGCCAGGTCTCGGGGACGCCGGTCACGTTGGACTTCTTCGACTACTTCAGCGGTTTCGAGTCCGCGACGCTGCGGCAGTTCACCGTCCACGACACCGGTGACCGGTGGGACGCCGACCTGGCCGCCCTGGTGCGGTTGACGGCGGCGGGTCGGCTGCACCCGCAGGTCGGCCACCGGCTGCCGTGGTCGCGCGCGGGCGAGGCGCTCGGGTTGCTGGCGGACCGGAAGCTGCGGGGCAAGGCTGTGCTGCACGTGAAGGGCTGATCCCCGCCACGGGCGCCCGCCGGTCCACCGCGGACCCCGCGGGTGCGGCCCGGTGCGCCGGGGCCGGGCGACGGCGCCGCCGCGGTCAGGTCAGGACGCCGCCGTGCTCGGACCACCAGCGGCGGTAGGTGGGGTTGTGGTCGACCATGTCCAGGTAGGACTCGGCCACGACCTTCCGCAGCAGCGCTGGCGGCACCGGGCACGGGTCGACCCAGGCGAGGTCGACCCGGCCGCGCACCGGGTCGCCGGCCAGCGGGCGGAAGACGACGTCCTGGCCCTCGGCGGACAGCGGGTCGGCGATGGCCACGCACTGCCCGCCGGCGACGAGGGCGCGGGCGCCCGCCATGTGGCTGCACTCGTAGGCGACGCGCGGCCCGAACCCGGCGCGGGCGCACGCCGCGCGCAGCGCGGCCAGCCAGCCGGGGTTGTCGTGCGGGTTGACGCACCACTGCTCGCCGGCCAGGTCGGCGAGGTCGACCGCCGCTCGCCCGGCCAGCGGGTGCCGCCGGGACAGGGCGACGAACACCGGTTCCAGCGGCACCACCGCCGCGTTCGGCACGGCGCGGTAGTCCACCGTCCCGAAGTCGATGACGTCGCTGACCACCGCGGCGTCCAGCTCGCCCGCCCGCATCATCGCGACCAGCACGGTGGCCGCCGGGTCGATGTGCGCGCGCACGGTCGGCGGCGGCCCGGCGTGCGGGTCGGCGGCCAGTTCGGCCACCAGGCGGGGCACGACGGCCGACAGCAGCACGCCCGCGTCACCCAGGGCGAACCGGCGGTCGTCCACCGGCTCGGCCGCGGCCAGCAGCCCGTTCATCTCGCGCAGCACGGAGCGGGCCCTGGCCAGCAGGCCGCGGCCGAAGGCGGTCGCCTCCACGCCGAGCCGGCTGCGGGTGAACACCCGCCCGCCGACCGACCGCTCGATGCGCTTCAACTGCGTGCTCAACGAAGGCTGCGACATCCCGAGCGAAGCCGCGGCCCGGGTGATGCTGCCGTGGTCCGCGACGGCCACGAGGAATCGCAGGTGCCTCACTTCGAGTTCCACCGACATGTGCTCAGCCGATTTCTCCGGGAATGGTGCGCCTGTCCTCCCCGACCGCGCCGGAAAACCGCGGGCGGCGGGGTCGCCCGCCGCCCGCGGTCGTCACCGGCGGGCCGTCACGCCACGTCCAGCGCGACGTCGTCCACGACGAAGGACGTCTGCAGGTTGGTGTCCTCCGTGCCGTTGAACCGGACCGTCACGGTCTGCCCGGCGAACGCCGCCAGGTCGAAGGTGTGCTGCCGGTAGCCGGCGGCGGCGTCGACGTTGGACAGCGTCTTCAGCGTCTTGTCGCCGACGGTGACCGTGAGCCGGTCGTAGGCCGTGGAACCCCGCTCGTCGGTGTCGATGTGCACCCAGAACGACAGCTTGAGGCTGGAGCACCCGGTCGGCACCGCGACGCTCTGGCTGACCGAGTCGTTGCTGGTGCGGCCCCAGCCGCCCAGCCACGCGCTCCAGCTGCCCGTGCGCGCGGGCTGGCCGTCGCCCGCGTGCTCGCCGATGACCTGCGCCGACGCCGTCCAGCCCGTGCCGCCGGACTCGAAGCCGGGGTTGACCACCCGCTGCCCGGGCGCGCAGCCCCCGGTGACGGTCCAGTCGAAGGTCGTCCGGCCGGACCGGCCCTGCGCGTCGGTGACCGTCACGGTGGTGGTGAACCTGCCCGCCGCGGCGAGCCGGCCGGTGACCAGACCGGTGCCGGCGTCGATCGCCAGCCCGCCCGGCAGGCCGGTGGCCGCCCAGGTGTGGGGCTTGGTCCCGCCGTCGACCACGATCTCCAGCTCGACGTCCTGGCCGACCTCGCCGGCCTGCGGGCCGGGGTCGGCGACCACCGGGTCGCCGCCGCCACCGCCGTCGGTGATCGTCCAGGTGAACTCGGCGGTCGCCGAGGAGCCCCCGGCGTCGGTCACCGTCAGCGCCACCTCGTGGGAGCCCGCGGCGGTCGGCGTGCCCTCCGCGATGGCGCCCTCGGTCGTGCTCGGCTGGAGCGCGATGCCGGCGGGCAGCCCCTTGGCCGACCACGTGTACGGGCCGGTGCCGCCGGAGGCCACGACCTTGACGTAGGTCGGCTTGCCCACGACACCGGTCTGCCGGCCGGGGTTGGGCAGGGTCACCGGGTCGCCCTGGGCGCCCGGGTCGACGTGCAGCAGCCGGTTGGGGGAACCCGTGCCGGGGTTGACGACCTTGCCCGTGGTGGCCGCGGCGATGATGCCCGCGCCCACCTGCGCGGGGGTGTCGCCCGGCCGGTCGGCCAGCCAGATCGCCGCGGCCCCCGCCACGTGCGGCGCCGCCATCGACGTGCCGCTGGCGGTGTAGGTGGCGCTGTCGTTGTCCTTCCAGGCCGACACGATGCCCACGCCCGGCGCGAAGATGTCGGTGCAGGTGCCGAAGTTGGAGAAGGTGGCCCGCGTGTCGCCCTTGTCCGAGGCGTTGACCGTGATGCCCTCGGCGACGCGGGCGGGCGAGGTGTTGCAGGCGTCCCGGTTGTCGTTGGCCGAGGCGAGCGCGTAGGTGATGCCCGAGGCGATCGAGTTGCGGACCGCGGTGTCCAGCGCCGTGGCCGCGCCGCCGCCCAGGCTCATGTTCGCCACGGCCGGTTTCGCGGCGTTGGCGGTGACCCACTCGACGCCGCTGATGACGCCGGTGTTGGAGCCGGAGCCCGTGCAGTTGAGGACCTTGACCCCGACGATCCGGACGCCCTTGGCCAGGCCGTGCTCCTTGCCCCCGACGATGCCCGCGACGTGCGTGCCGTGGCCGTGGCAGTCGGTGTTGTTGGAATCGACGGTGTTGGCGCCCCAGGTGGCCCGCCCCTCGAACGCGCTGTGCGAGGTGCGCACGCCGGTGTCGATGACGTAGGCGGTGACGTTCTCGGCTCGGGTGCCGTAGGAGTACTTGCCGTCCAGCGGCAGGTCGCGCTGGTCGACGCGGTCCAGCCCCCAGTTCGGCGGGTTGGTCTGCTCGCCCGAGACCCGGACCTCGGCGTCCTGCTCGACGAAGGCGACGGCCGGGTCGGCGGCCAGCCGGCGCGCCTGCGCGGCGGTCATCCTGGCCGAGAAGCCGCGCAGGGCGTGCTGCCAGGTGGTGGTGACCGTGCCGCCGTACTCGGCGGTCAGGCCGGCGGCTTTCCCCGCGACCGCGGCGCCCTGGACGTCCTTGACCGCGACGATGTAGCTGTCCTTGATCGAACCGGGCCGGTCCGCGCCCAGCACGACGCCCTCGGCCGCGGCGGCCGGGACCGCGCTCACGCCCAGCGCCAGGACCGCGGTGACCGCGCCGGCGGTGGCGCGCCGCCACCGCCCGCGCGCACGAACTGCTTCCATGAATGGTCTCCTTCAATGCAGGGACCTCCGCCCGATCGCGCCTCCGGGGCGACCGGGCGAAGGGAAGGGACCGCAACACTCGCGCGGATGACCGGCGGGCGCCAGCAGTTGTGCGGAAGTGAAGCCGTTCAGCAGTGCGCGATAGCCCGTAGGCCGCGCGGAACGCTTCCGGGCAATGGCGCGACCGGGCCATAACGGGTCGGGAATGATGCGCGGTGCGCTATGGCCGAATGCGCCGGCCACCGCGGGTCGTCGCGGTGGCCGGCGCATTCGGGAAGGGGTGCGGGCCGCGCCCCGGGCTCAGCTCAGCGACTTGCCGCCGGTCACGCCCAGGACCTCGCCGGTGATGTAGCTGGACTCCTGCGAGGCGAAGAAGACGTAGGCGGGCGCCAGTTCGGCCGGCTGCCCGGCGCGGCCCAGCGGGGTGTCCCCGCCGAAGCTGTCGACCTTCTCCGCCGGCATGGTGGCCGGGATCAGCGGTGTCCACACCGGACCCGGCGCGACCGAGTTGACCCGGATGCCCCGCTCGGCGAGGTCCGCCGACAGCGCCTTGGTGAAGTTGACGATCGCCGCCTTGGTGGCCGCGTAGTCCATCAGCTGCGGCGACGGCTGGTAAGCCTGGATCGAGGAGGTGTTGACGATGCACGACCCCGGCCGCAGGTGCGGGACCGCCGCCTTGCACAGCCAGAACATCGCGTACAGGTTCGTCTTGAGCACCCGGTCGAACTGCTCGCTGGAGATGCCGAGCAGGCCCTCGTCCTGCGACATCTGGTAGGCGGCGTTGTTGACCAGGACGTCGATCCGCCCGAACTCGGCCACCGCCCGCTCCACGAGCTGCCGGCAGGCCGCCTCGTCGGTCAGGTCGCCCGGCACGAGCACCGCCTCGCGGCCGGCCTCGCGGACCAGCTCGGCGGTCCGCTCGGCGTCCTCCTGCTCCTCGGGCAGGTAGGACAGGACCAGGTCGGCGCCCTCGCGGGCGAACGCGATGGCCACCGCGCGCCCGATGCCCGAGTCGCCGCCGGTGATCACCGCCTTGCGGTCGGTCAGCCGCCCGGCGCCCCGGTAGGAGGACTCGCCGTGGTCGGGTTCCGGCGTCATCTCCCCGCCGGTGCCGGGGTGCTGCTGCGGCCGGCCCTCCTGCTGCTCCGGTCCGGGGTGCTGCTCCCTCGGGTCCTGCTGCGCGTGCTGGTCCTGGGTCATGCGGGTCGCCCCTCGGTGGATCGGTGTGCGCTCACCCCCCGGGTATTCCCGCCGGCGGCTGCTTCAAGCCCACCCGGTGCGCGCCGCCGCCGGCGGGTGGCCACCGCTGTCACCCGGTCGGTGGACCCCGCGGGTGGCCCGGCCCGGCCCCCGCGCGCGTGCGGGCCGGTCGACGGGGTGGGATCGACCGCCGCGGGCGCGGCCACGAGCGGTTGCGGCGGACGGGGTGGGGTATTCCAACCGAACGTTGAACGGTCGCCGCGTCGCACGCGATGTCGGCTGAGAAGGCGATCGACGTCTACTGCCGAAGGACGTTGCCATGACTTACCAACCCCGCCCCGTGAGCGGCGCGATCGTCACCTACCTCAACCCGAACGTCTTCGACCCGGTGGTGTTCCCGCACGGCGTCATCACCGGGCCGCACGTCGTCGACCCGGAGACCCACCGCTCGTGGGTGCCGGTGCTGCGCCCCGACCGGACCATGGTCGTGCTGGACGCCGCGAACATCGTGGAGGTCCGACCCGCGCACGACAGCTGGGCCGAACCCGGGCCGGCGGCGTGAGCCCGCGCCGGGGCGCCCGCGGGCGCGGGTCCGCCCGCGGGCGCCGGTCCACCCGCGTCAGTCCACCCGCGACACCGCGGAGGCGGTCCACCACGTGGTCTCCTTGCGGGCGCCCGGCCAGCCGAAGCTGAAGTGGACGTGGTCCCGGTGGCAGGCGGTGGGGTCGCCGCTGCCGTCCGCGCAGTCGTTGTACTGCTTCCACTGCGGGTCGACCGACAGCCAGATCCGGTTGTTCCAGATGATGTACATGATCCCCAGCCGCCGGGCCAGCGCGTGCGCGTTGCCGTGCCGGTCGGTGGCCAGCAGCCAGCCGAGCAGGTCATCCGCCTCGGCCCGCTGGGCCGCGTCGGTGACGTCGAAGGCGTAGTCCAGCGCCCGGCCGTCCTTGTGCTCGCTGACCCCGCCCTGGTCGCAGGACCGGCTGATCCCCCAGGCGCGCTCGCCGTAGGTCGCCACCAGCAGGTCCTTGAAACCCACCACGCCGGGTTTGGGGTCGGCTTCGCAGGCGCTCTGCGGCTCGTGGGCCGCGTAGGCGTCGATCCCGGCGCCGAAGTCGGGCGTCGGCGGCGCGGCCGACGCGGCGGGCATCAGGGCGGCGGACAGCACCGCCGCCAGCATCAGGCACAGCGTCCCGATCCGGGTGCGCGGGCCGGTCTTCCTCTGTCCCACGGGGTACTCCTCGGTGAGCGGTCGGAGCCCGACGAGGTCACCGGCGCCCGGAGCCGTCCGACCGCCACCTCGCCCGGCTGCGTCCCCGAGTGCCCGCCCGCGCCCGCCGGAACCGCCGGCCGCCCGGAATGGACGGTGAAACTCGCCGGTCGGGTGGCGCGGCCGGTCAGGTGTTCGACCGGCGGACCCCGGCCCGCCGCGGTTCGGGCCCTCACACCTGGGACTCGGCGAGCAGCCGCAGCGCCAGCTCCTTCAGCGCGGCGTCGGCGTCCGCGGCGTCGCCGGCGTCGAACGGGGGCCGCGGGTCGTACTCGACGGCCAGTTGCACCCCCTTCGCCACGGTGTCGCCCGCGATCAGCGACGCCAGGTACAGGGCCATGTCGATGCCCGCCGACACCCCGGCCGCCGTGACGATCCGCCCCGAGCGCACGTACCGCTCGGGGCGGTAGGTGACGTCGAACTCGGACTGCAGGTAGTCGGCCGAGGCCCAGTAGGTGGTGGCCTCCCGGCCGTCGAGCAGGCCCGCCGCCGCCAGGACCAGCGACCCGGTGCACACCGACGTCGTCCAGCGGCTGTGCCGGTGGATGCGGCGGATCCACCCCAGCAGCGCCCGGTTGCCCATCGCCGCGACCGTGCCGCGGTTGCCCGCGCCCGGGACCAGCAGCACGTCCAGGCGGTCGACCTCGTGGATCGAGCGCTCGGCCAGCAGCGCCACGTCCCCGGTGTCGGTGCGGACCGGACCCCGGCGCTCGGCGATCATCGTCACCCGCGCGCCGGGCAGCCGGGACAGCACCTCGGCCGGGCCGGTGGGGTCCAGCAGGCTGAAGCCGTCGTAGAGCAGGACGCCGATGTCGGGGCCGGCCGGCTGCCCGGCGCGCGCGGTCCCGGCCGCGGCGGTCCCGGCCCCGGCGGCACCGGCCGCCGCGAGGACCGCGGAGGCCGCGGTCGCGCCCAGCAGCGCCCTGCGTGTCGTGGAACTCGTCATGCCACCGGATCCTGGGCGGCCCGCGGCGCCCGCGCCCGCGGCATGTCCGGCATCCTGCGGATCGTGTCCCCGGCGACGCCGTAGTGGTCCAGGAACGCCTGGCGCAGCGTCTGCGGCGACCGGAACCCGCAGCGGCGGGCGATCGCGGCCAGCGACAGCTCGCTGGAGCGCACCAGGTGCACCGCGGCCTCCGCGCGGGCCGCCCGCACGGCGCGCGCCGGCGTCGTCCCCAGGTGCGCGCCGAACAGCCGCGTCAGGTGGCGAGGGCTCACGCCCGCCCGCGCGGCCAGCGCGGCCGGCGACAGGTCCTCGGCCAGGTGGCCCGCGATGTAGCCGGCGAGGTCGCGCACCAGCCGGTCGCCCGGCGGCGGCGCGGCCAGGAACACGCTGATCTGGGCCTGGTCGGCGGGCCGGTGCAGGTAGGACACCAGCTCGCGGGCCACGGCGCGGGCCAGCGTCGGCCCGTGGTCGTCCTCGATCAGCGACAGGGTCAGGTCCAGCGCGCTGGTGACGCCGGCGGAGGTGTAGACGTCGCCGTCGCGGATGTAGAGCGGCCCCACGTCCACCGCCACGGCGGGGTGCCGGGCGGCCAGCTGCTCGCCGTAGCCCCAGTGCGTGGTCACCCTCCGGTCGTCCAGCAGCCCGGCGGCGGCCAGCACGTAGGTGCCGGTGCAGACCGACGCGACGCGCCTGCTGCGCTTCGCCAGCCGCCGCACCTGGGCCAGCAGCCGGGCGTCCGCCGCCGCCCGCTCGAACCCGATGCCGCCCGCGACGATCACGGTGTCCAGCCGCCCGGTCACCGACTCCAGCCCGCGGGCGGCGCCCACCACGACCCCGGCGGAGCTGCGGGCCGCCCGCCGGCCCAGGGTGCCCAGCTCGATGGCGTAGGCGGGGGTCGCGCCGTACCGGTTGGCGATGTCGAAAGCCCCCGCGGGGCAGGCGATGTCGAGGATCTGCGCGTCGTCGTAGGCCACGATGAGCACGCGCCGCCGGGTGTCCATGCCGCCACGATCCCGCGCCGGCGGTCCCGGTGGCACGGCCGGCGCTTCGGTGGCGGGCGGGTCCGGGCCTGCCTACGCTGGCCGCATGACGGACACCGAGCTGCACACCCGGATCGGCGAGCTGGTCGCCGAGGAGCACGAGCTGCGGCAGCGGGTGGCGGCGGGCGAGCTGGCCCCGGCCGAGGAGCAGGCCCGGCTGCGCGAGGTGGAGATCGCCCTGGACCAGTGCTGGGACCTGCTGCGGCAGCGCCGCGCCCGCCAGGCGGCCGGCCAGGACCCGGACGAGGCGGACGTGCGGCCCGCCGCCGAGGTCGAGGGCTACCGGCAGTGACCGCGGCCCGGCCCTCCCGACGGACCACCCGCTGACGCCGCGGTGGTCACCGGGCCAGGACGGCCCGCGCCCCGCCGGATCAGCCGTCGGCGAGGCGGTGCAGCAGGTCCAGGACCTTCGTGCCGGACTGGCCCAGCAGCTCGCGCTCGACCTCGTCCACCTTCACCGCGACGCGCTTGTGCAGCGCCCGGCCGCGGGGGCTGAGGTAGACGCGGACCTTGCGGCGGTCCTCCGGGTCCACCTCGCGGTAGACCGCCGCGGTGCTGACCAGCCGGTCCACCACCCTGGTCACCGTCGGCCCGCTGGCCGGGGTCCGGGCCGTCAGCTCCGTCATGGTCAGGCTGCGCTGCTCGGCCAGGGCCGCGAGCACCAGCCACTGGTCGACGGTGAGGCCCTCGGGCCGCAGCACCTGCTCGACGCGACCGGACACCGTGCGGGCCGCCCGGGTGAGCGCTCTGGTCAGCGGGTCGCGCACCGGCCCTCCTCTTGCGGAACTTGCCACCGATTGTAAGACTTCCACCTGAAAGTACCCGCACCGGCTCTTGCCGGTTGACCGGCCGCCCTGCGAGAGCCGGTGCAGAACGGGTGCGAATCCGCTCCGCGAACCCCTCGAACGCCTTGTCGGCGATCCCGCGCGCCGTCGCGCCCGTCGTCGGGCCAGTGACCCGGGTGCGCCTCCGGGGTGACGGTCGGGCGGGGCGTGGCCCATGGCCATCTGCGCTGCGGTTGCACTCCGAGCGGTGCGCCCACCGGCTGTGGGCCGCTTCCTACGTGGAGGTGGTCGCGACATGGATGTGCAGATCGGCAGGGCGGAACCACACGGTCGATTGCGACCCCCAGCCCCACAGTTCGGCGACACCCCAGTCGGTCGGCACCGGCACCCTGTCGGCGGTGAGCAGGCCCTTGGCGGTGAGGTGGACCGCGTCGTAGGAGCGCGCGACGGCGGTCCAGTCGACTCGCGCGCGGCCGTCGGGAGCGGGAACCGGGAACCTGAGGACGAGGTCGGCGAAGTCCTGCAGCGAGTGGATGGTGTGGACGCGCACCCGTGTGTCGTCGAATTCGACGACACACCGGACCCGCCCCAGGTGTCGGAACCTCGCCTCCCCGCGATCCCACGTCGTGCGACCGGACGGAAACAGGGACGCGGTCCACACCCCCTTCTCCGGCTTCTCCGCGTTCACCCGGCCGCCGGAAGCCGCTTCGACTGCGCCGATCTTCGGGTCGGAAGGATCCACGTACCGCGCCACCGGGGAGAGCAGGCGGTCCTGACCGAACCACCCGCTGGACAGCCTGTCCAGGACGCGGTGGGCGTCGGCCAAGGCCCACGGGGCGTCACGGGGTTCCCACTGTTCCGTACTGAACTGGCCCGCGACGGCGTGTTCCACCTCCCAGTAGAACTCCTCGTCGCCCAGGGCCATCAACGCGTCGATCTCGTCCGACCAGTTCTCCAACAGTCGCAGCAGCCCGGGCGACAACATCCTTCGGACCGCCTCTCCACCCGTCGTGACCCTTTCCCGTGGGCCGACCGACCCCGGACGTGCCGGTGGCGGGGCCGAAACGATCACCAAGGCCGGCGGCGCACCGGCGACCGGTACTGGCTCGACGTCACGCCCGGGACCCGCGTTTCCGCAGTTGGACCGACACCCTCCGCTGCTATGCAGGTCCCACTCCACCTTGATAGCGTTCCGCCTGCAAACAACAGCCGAACGTCGAGAGTGTCCGGATGGCAGGAGTCGCCGCGCGGAGCACCCGCGCCGACTGGCGGGTCGCCCTGGTGATCCCCCTCCAGGGTCCGGCCGGCCTGTTCGGGCCGTCCTGCGAGGCGATCGCCGAACTCGCCGCGCGCGAGCTGAACGCCGAGGGCGGCATCCTGGGCCGCGAGGTGACCTTCGAGGTCGTCGACGGCGGCGGCGCGCCCGCCGAGGTGGCCGCCGAGCTGCGCGGCCTGGTGGACGCCGGGCAGGTGGACGCGGTCACCGGCTGGCACATCTCCTCGGTGCGCAACGCGATCGCGCCCGTCGTCGCCGGGCGGCTGCCCTACGTCTACACGTCGCTGTACGAGGGCGGGGAGCGCCGCCCCGGCATCTTCTGCTCCGGCGAGACCCCCCGCCTCCAGCTCGCGCCCGCGCTGGAGTGGTTGCGCGACAACGTGGGCGCGCGCGACTGGTTCGTGGTCGGCGACGACTACGTCTGGCCGCACACCTCCGCCGCCGCGGTGCGCCACTACGCCCGGCGGCTGGACCTGCGCATCGTCGGCGAGGCGTTCGTCGGCCTGGGCTCCGGCGCCACCGCGCCGCTGATCGACCAGGTCGAGCGCGCCTCGTGCGACGGCGTGCTGATGCTGCTGGTGGGCCAGGACGCGGTGGAGTTCAACCGGCGGTTCGCGGCGCGCGGCCTGCACGAGCGACTGGTGCGGTTCAGCCCGCTGATGGAGGAGAACATGTTGCTGGCCAGCGGTTTGCGCGCCACCCGCAACCTGTTCGTCTCCGCCGCGTACTTCCGGTCGATGGTCGGCGCCGACGCGATGGACCTGCTCGGCCGCTACACCGGGCTGCACGGGCCGGACGCGCCGGCGCTGAACAACGCGGCGGAGTCCTGCTACGAGGGGCTGCGCACGCTCGCGAGCCTCGTGCGGCGCGCGGGCACCACGCGCCTGCCGGAGCTGAACGCGGCCATCGACGGCGTCGCCTACCACGGCCCGCGCGGCACGGTGGAGTTCCGCGGGCAGCAGGCCGAGCAGCGCGTGCACCTGGCCGTCGCCGACGGCTACGACTTCGACGTGATCACCCGCCTCTGACCCCGGTCCCGCGGCCTGCCGATTCCTCTCGGGTGAAAGTTTTCCGAGTGGTGGCGACGCACCGACCGCGGGGGCCGGTCGCGTGCCGCCCCGCCGGGCGGGTCGCGCCCGCACCACGACCCCGGCGCGCCGTCAGGTCCGCGCGCCGCGCATCAGCAGGATCACCGCCTGGGTGCGGTCGGCGACACCCAGTTTGTGAAAAATCGAGTGCAGGTGGTTCTTCACCGTTCTCTCCGAGATCTCCAGCGACCGGGCTATCCGCCGGTTCGACAGCCCCTCGACGAGCAGGCCGGCCACATCCCGCTCACGTCCGGTCAACACCCGCCGCCCCTCCCCCGCCGCTCCGCCTGCGATGTCCGGGCGCTCCTCGGAGCAGCACCGGAGACCCCTCTCCACGACCTGGGCGATCAACTGCTGTGCCATCCGCTGATGCGCCTGCGCCGAGCGGAGCAGGCTGATCAGGTCCTGCTCCGGCTGGTCGCCGGCCTCGCCGGGCGGTGCTGGGGACATGGCCGGGAACCCCTCGACGGCGCGAATTTCCCGATTTCGGTGGCGATCGGCACAGCAGTCTCCCACGAAGTCATCCGCGCCTCCATACGCCGTTCGTCCGGGCGCCCCCGCGGGGCACTCCCGGACGACCCCTCCGGGGCGCCCGGCCGAATCCGCGGCGGGCGGTGGGGAACTCACCGCCGGCTCCGGCCGGCCGGCGGCGGGAGCGCGACCGGGCTCGGGTGGGCGAGCAGTTCGGCCGGCACGTCGAGCACGGCCGGCAGCTGGTCGAGCCCCGCCGCCACCCGATCGCACAGCCCGTTGTCGAACGCGTCGAGCCGCCCGGCCTGGTCCGGCGTGAGCAGGCCCGCGCGGAGGTGGAAGCCGGAGTGGCGGACCACGTGGTGCAGCGCGTGCAGGGCGCTCAGCGCTCGGGTCAGGTCGACCGCCGCGGCGGGGAGCGCGTCGGTCGGCGGGGCGAGCACGGCTTCGAGCATCAGCCGCTCCACGTGCGCGTCGACGAACTCCCGGCCCGGCAGGCTCCGGTCGTTCCAGCCCTCGAACCCGTCCCGGCCGGCCGGCCGCGCGACCAGCCGCTCGTGCAGCAACCGCTCCCGCGCGCGGGACAGGCGCAGCCACACCGCCGGGTCGAGCAGGTCCCCGCTGTCCTCGTCGTCGTCCGGTGGCGGCGGCGCGTAGTGCTCGCCGGCCGCCATGCCGCGCGCGGCCTCCAGGACGATGAGGTAGCCGTCCCCGGCGGCCGGCCCGAGCATGTGCGCCAGCCCCCGGTACTCGACCCACCGGCCGGGCGTGAACATGCCGTGCGCCCCGCAGCGCAGGCCGCACTCGGTGGCCACCCGCTCCGCCACGCGGCTCGCCACCGCCTTGACCAGCCCGCAGGTGCGGTCCAGCCCGGGGCCGGGCGCCCAGGCGGTGTCGGTCTCGGGCGGCCGGTCCCCCGCCGGTCGGCCGCGCGTGGCCTTGACCCGGTCGACCAGGCGGGTCAGGGCGTGGCAGGCCGCCAGCGCGCCGAACAGCGGGCGCTGGTGGGCGCGGTGGTCCAGGACGGCGCGCTCGGCGGTGAACGGCGACACGGTGACGCGCTCGCGCGCGTGCCGCACCGCGTTCACCGCGCTCGCCCTGGCCACCGCCGCCAGCGCCGCGGCGGAGGCGACCCACGCGTCGTGCCGGACGGCCAGGGAGCGCCGCAGGCGGCGGGCCGGGTCGCCGAGCGGGTCCACGAGGCCGCCGTCGGCGTCGAAGCGGGCGTCGTCGGCCAGCAGCGCCGTGCGGGGCAGCCGCAGGCCGTCGAACTCGATCAGCGCGTAGTCCAGCGGCAGCAGCGGCGCTTCCGGCAGCGCGGTGACGCGCACCCCCTCCGGCAGGCCGTCGGCGGTGCGGATGGGCGCGACGAACGGGAACACGCCGTGGTCGCGCCCGCCCGCGAGCAGCCGCGCGTACACCACCCCCGTCTTGGGCACCCCGGGCAGGGCCACGTTGGGCATGAACTTGCGCGCGGCCTCGTCCGGGGTGCGCAGCGCGAACTGCCCGCTCGCCGGGTCGTACTCGGCCTCGGTCCGGATGCCCAGGTGGCTGTTGCCCCGACCGGCCTCGGTCACCAGCAGCGCGCCGAAGCTCGCCATGCGGTCCAGCTCCCGCACGTGGTACGCGGCCCGCTCGCCGCCGAACTCCACGATCGCGCCCAGGCTCAGGCACACGTGCAGGGTCAGGGCCAGGAACAGCGGCGGGTCGGCGACCGCCGCCCACTCCAGCGCGGTGTGCAGCCGCGCCGGGTCGCGCAGCAGCGCGCTGCCCGGCGGCAGGCGCTGCCCCAGCACCCGCAGCCGGTCGTAGGTCAACGCGCAGCGCTGCCGGTAGTCCAGCCCTTCGCGCGGCCGGAACACCTCGTGCCGGTACAGCTCGGCCAGCGCCTCCCGGAAGCCCTCATCCCGCACGGCTCACCTCCCGACCGCGGGCGACGTCCACCGCCCGCACCCCGGCCAGCCGCAGCAGCGGCGTGCCGTCCGGGGCCAGCGCCGCCGCCCCGTCCCCGTCCGCGACCACGGCGATGCCGTCGCCGTGCCGGTCGAGCAGCTCGACGTCGTTGTGGGCGCTGAGCAGGTCCACCCGGGCCACGCCGACGGGCACCGGCAGGAGGCCGCCCGCCGCGCCGGGGTGGCGGGCCAGCAGCGCGCCCTGCAGGAGGGCGTCGACCAGCAGCACCGGCAGCCGCAGCGCCGCCAGCCGCTCGGCCCACCCGCCGAGCGCGGGCCGGAACCGGGCCCGCGCCCGGCCGTCGCCGACGCGCACGCCGACCAGGCCGGTGAACGGCTGGTCCAGGGCCACCGGGCCCGCCGCGTAGCGGAAACCCGCGCCCGGCGGCGCGCCGGGGTCGGGCGGGTCCGGCGGCGCGCCGGGGTCGGGCGGGTCCGGCGGTTCGGGCGCGGGGCGCCCGCCGGCGAACTCGACCACCGCCTCGGCGTGCAGCCGGTCGCGGCGCAGCACGCGGCCGTCGGGGGCGACCACGTCGCGCAGCACCCGCACCCGCACGGCGTGCTCGCCGTCGTCCGCGACGTCCAGGCGGCAGACGCGGTCGTCCACCGTCAGCGGCGCGTGGAACACCAGGTCCGACAGCGCGACCGGCGCCCCTTCCCGGCCGCGGCGCAGTGCCGCCGCGACCGCCAGCTCGGCGAACCACGCCCCCGGCAGCGTCGGCACGCCGTGCAGCCGGTGGCCCCGCAGGTAGCCGTCCAGCTCCGGCTGCGGGCGCCACACCAGCCCCTCGCCCGCGCCCGGCCCGACCTCGACCGCGTGGGCCCGGCCACCGGCGAGCAGCCGCCGCTCCGCCGCGCCCACCCAGGTCACCTCGGGCTCGGCCAGGCCGCGCCGCAGCTCGCCCAGGACCAGGTCGACGCCTTCGCGGTCGGACACCCCGGTGAGCGCGCCCCGCTGCCGCAGCAGGTCGCGCACCACCGGCGCGGCGGCGAAGCCGGACTCGTCCCACAGCGGCGAGGCCAGCGTCGCCTCGTGGCCGCCGCCCGTCGCGGCCCGCCAGTGCGCGGCGGCCGACAGGACGTCGTTGGCCGAGCAGTAGTCCGCCTCGCCGGCCCAGCCCAGCACCGCCAGCAGGGAGCCGACGTTGAGCCACCGGGCCGGGCCGCGGTCGCCGAACGCCCCGCGCAGGTTGAGGTAGGCCAGCAGCTTCGTGTCGCGCACCCGGCGCAGGGTGGCCGGCGGGGTGGTCGCGAGGCGTCCGCCGTGGTGCGCGCCGGCGGCGTTGACCAGCAGGTCCACCTCGCCGTGCGCGGCCAGCACCCGACCGATCGCCGCCCGGGTCTGCTCGGGGTCGGTGAGGTCGCAGGGCAGGAAGCGGACGCGGTCGCCGCCGCACCGCTCGGCGAGGTCGCGCACGGTCCGCGCCACCGAGGCCGCCGCCGCGCGCCGGTCGTACTCGGCCGACAACCGCGCCACCGCCCGCTCCGGGTGCCTCCGGTGCTGCTCGGCGAGGAAGTCCGGGCGCGACGGGAGGTCGGCGGCCTGCGGCGCGTGGCGACCCAGCAGGTACACCGCCTCCGGAGCGGCCTGCTCCACCAGCCGGGTCAGGACCCGCGCCACGAGGCCCCGCGTGCCACCGGCCACCACGACCACGCCGCGCGGGAGCCCCCGCTCCGGCGGCCGGTCGCCGGGGCGACCCCGGGGTGAGCGCCCCTCGGGGAGCTGCCCGTCGGCCGGGCTTCCGTCGGCCGGGCTTCCGTCGGTCGAGTGCCCGGTGGTCGAGTGCCCGGTGGGTGAAGGCTCGACGGGTGAGGGCTCGGCGGCAGCGGCCGGGCCGGTGTCCTCCACCAGCCGGTATTCCCCGCGCCCGGCCGACGCGTGCACCACCACGGCCAGGTCGTGCGCTCTGGCCGTCTCCAGGGCGACCAGCCCCAGGCCCGCCGCCGGGTCGGGCTCGTCGGTCACGACGGCGAACGCCAGGGCGTCGGGAGCCTCCCTGGCCAACGCCTTGACCAGCCCCGTGAACGGACCGGTCGCCGGGTGGGGCGCACCCGCGCGGACCGCGTCCACCATCAGCACCGCGTAGGAGGAGCCCGCTCCCCCGCTCCACCGCTTGGCGGCGAGCAGCGCCAGGTCGTGCAGGCCGCGCAGGCGGTCGAGCGCGGAGAGGTCGGCCGGATCCGCGTCGGCGGCGTCCAACCGGGCCAGCACCCGGACGTGCTCGAACGGCGTTCCGGTCGCGGGCAGCAGGGCCTCGGCTTCCTCGATGGCCGCTTCCCCGATAGCGGCTTCCTCAGCGGCGGCCCCCTCAGCGGTCGCCTCAGCGGTCGCCGGGCGGTCGGGCCGCGAGGCGGGAGCGATGACGACGCGCACGCCGTCGGGCAGGGTCGCGCCGTCGAGCAGGCCGGGTTCGGAGAGCAGGACGAGGCTGCCCGGCGGCACGGCGGGCAGCCCCGCCCGCACCCGGCGGGGCGCGGCCGGGAGCAGCCGCCGCGCCACCCTCGTCACCCCGGCCGGCGCGGTGACGTCCACCTGCACGCCCGGCTCCGCCGCGGAGCCGACCGTCGTGGCGCCCCGCCCGCCCACGAGGTGGGCCAGCACCGCCACCAGCGGATCGGCGCCCGGGTACGTGCGCCCGGACCCGGCCAGGGGCGCGCGGCGGTGGGGCGCGGTCGCCGGGTCGGGCGGGCCGAACCGGGTGCGCAGCCGCCCCAGGACCGGCAGCGACCGGTCCCGCGCGGTCGACTCGCGGGTCAGCACGAGCAGGAACGCGCCCTCGGCCGGCTCCGCGCCGCCGCCCGCCGACCCCAGCACCCGCCGGTACTCCGCGGTGGTGTTGCCGCTCACCGCCGCGACCACGGCCACGTCGAGGTCGCCGTGCCCGAGGTACCGCTCGGCCGCGCGCAGCGCGACCAGCCCCGAGTCCGGGCCGCCGTCGAAGGTCGCGTTCAGGCCGCGGAAGTCGTGGGCGGCGGCCGGCCGGGAGGCGATGATGTTCGGCATGATGCCGGGGAACGAGTCCTCGGTCGCGGCGGGCGCCAGGGCGCGCACCTCGGCGCCCAGCCGGTCCAGGGAGGCGCGGAGGCCGGCGTCCGCGGCGGTGTGCCCCGCCAGCGCCCGGTCGAGGTCGCCCAGGTAGCACCGCAGCGCGTGGTGCACCGCCCGGCGGGTGGGCCCCGCGTGCCCGACGACGACGCCGGTCGTGTCGTGGAGGGCCGCCAGCGCGGCCCGGACCGGGCCGGTGAGCGCCGCCACCGCGCGCAGCACCATGACCTGCGCGCGGTCCATGCCGCGCAGCGTGGCGGGCGGCAGCGCCACCTCCCGGGGGCCCGGCAGCGGGTGGTGCTCGCCGAACCCGGCGGCCGGCGGCTCGCCGCCGCGCAGCCAGGCGGCCGGGTCGACGCCGCCGGGCAGGTCGGCGGCCCAGCCGACGACCACCACGTCCTCCGCCGACCTCGCCGCGCCGACCGCCGGCCGCCGGCCGGGCCGGTCCTCGGCCAGCACCAGGTGCGCGTCCGTGCCGCCGAACCCGAACGACGAGACGCCCACCCGGCGCGTCCCGTCGCCGCCGGCGGGGATGCCCCGCGCGGCGCGGCCCGTCGGCGGCGCGAACCGGCTCCCGACCACGGCCGGGATGGGGTCGCTCAGGTACGGCTGCGCGGGCGCCTCGTCGCGCGCCAGCCCGGACAGCGCCTGGCTCACCGAGACCAGGCCCGCCGCCCAGCCGGTGTGCCCGACGACGGCCTTGTTGGACGACAGCGGCACGGGCCCGCCCCGACCGGCGACCTCCCGCAGCGCCGCCAACTCCGCGCTGTCGCCCGCCCTGGTGCCGGTGGCGTGGGCGATCACCCAGCCGAGGTCGGGCGCGGCGACCCCGGCGCGCTCGTGCGCCCGCCGCAGCGCCAGCGCCTGCCCCGCGGCGTTGGGCGCGTAGATGGCCTTGCCGCGGCCGTCACCGGCCAGCCCGATCCCCTCGACGACACCGAGCACCCGGTCGCCGTCGGCGTGCGCGCGGTCCAGCCGCTTGAGCACCACCACGCCCGCGCCGTCCGAGAACAGCACGCCGTCCGCCGCGCGGTCGAAGCAGCGCACGACGCCCGAGCGGGAAAGCCCTTGCAGCTTCGAGAACAGCACCAGGTTGCGCGCGCTGTAGGCGAAGGCGCCGCCGCAGACGGCGAGGTCGGCGGCGCCCTCCCGCAACGCCTTCACGCCCAGGTCGACGGCGTAGAGCGAGGAGGAGCAGGCGGTGTCGACCATGACCACCTCGGTGTCGGCGGGCAGCAGACCCGCGACGGCGTTGCGGCCCACCCGGTGCGGCAGGAACTCGTGCGGTGGCTGCCCGAGCCGGTCGTAGCGGGCGCGCAGCAGGTGCGCGGCGTCGGCGGGCAGCCGGTCGGCCAGCCGGTCGAGGTAGCCGGTCAGCACCAGGTGGCCCTCCAGGTCCTGGCTGCCGTCGGCGGTGTAGCCGAACGCGGCGAAGCAGCGCCCGCGGGCGTGCCCGCGCACCCCGTCCAGCGCCGTGTGCAGGCAGTGGCGCAGCCAGAGCGTGGTGGCCTCGCGGCTGAGCGCCGGGTCCTCGGCCAGCTCCGCCGCCAGGCGCGGGTGGGGCCGGAAGCCGGTGATGAAGCCGGATTCCGGGGAGTAGGTGCGGTCCTCGGCCTCGGGATCGGTGGAGTGGAAGGACTCGACGTCGAACAGGACGGGGCGGCGGAACACGTTCCTGCCCTCGGACAGGACCCGCCACAGCTCCTCGGGGTCGTTCGCGCCGGGGGTCACCACGCCGACACCGACCACCGCCACCTCCATGGCGTCGGAGCGCACCACGGCGGCGGACGGCGGTGGTTCCGGGGTGGGCGACGCCGGCGGGAGCGGGGTCCGCGCAGTCGCGACCGGTGGGGTCGGGGTAGAAGGTGCCGGAGCAGGAGAGGCCGGGTCGGGAAGAGGCGGGGCCGGTGGAGTCGCGGCGGGAGGCGTCGGGCCTGTCGGGGCGGGGGGTGGGTCCGGGGGTGGCGGGGTCGCGGGGAGCAGGGGCGGCGTGGCGTCCGCCCGGTCCGGGGCGGTCAGCATCGCGGAGCCCAGGGACAGCCCGCCGTCGGCGACCACCGTCTGGCCGGTGATCCACGACGCGGCGGGCGAGGCCAGGAACACCACCAGCTCGGCCAGCTCCTCCTCCCGCCCCAGCCGGCGCCCCAGCGGGGTCGCCGCGCGCACCCGCTCGGCCAGCCGCGCGGCGTCGGGGAACAGGCCGGCCACCGCGCCGTCGAGCAGGCCGCCGGACGCGGTGTTGACCCGGATGCCGGCGGGGGCGAACTCCACGGCCAGGTAGCGGGTCAGCGCCTCGACCGCCGCCTTCGTGGTGCCCACGGCGGCGTAGTCGCCGATCACCAGGGAGCTGCCGACCGAGGACAGGTTGACGATCGCGCCTCCCCCGCGCCGCGCCATCAGCGCCGCCGCCCGCCGGGCGCACCGCAGGCCGCCGCGCAGGTTGGTGTCCACGGCCCGCTGCCAGTGCGACTCGTGCAGCCGGTCCAGCGGCAGCAGCGCGCCCGAGGCCGCGTTGTTCACCAGCACGTCGACCGCGCCGCACCGGCGTTCCACCTCGTCGAACAGGGCGTCGACCTGCTCGGCCACCGCGACCGAGGCGCGCACCGCCCACACCGACGCGCCGCGGCCGGTCAGCTCGGCGACGACCCGGGGCGCCTCGGCCGTGGCGTGGAAGTAGTTGAGCACCACCTGCGCGCCGCGCCGCGCGAACGCCTCGGTGATCGCCCGCCCCACACCGCGCGCGCCCCCGGTCACCACGACCACGCGACCCGCGAACTCCCCCGTCACCGCGCCGTCCCCGCACCGGTCACGTAGTCGGCGATGCGGCCCAGCGTCGGCAGCTCCCACACGGGCAGGTCCGCCACCCGGTCGGGCAGCCCGAACCGCGCGGCGACCTTCGTCAGCAGCGAGGTCTGCTTCAGCGAGTCGACGCCCAGTTCCGCTTCCAGCAGGGCGTCCTCGGTCAGCAGGTCGGCCGGGTACTCCAGCGCCCGCGCGTACAGCTCGCGCAGCTCGGCGACGACCCGCGGCCGGTCCCACCCCGCGAGCGCGGAGGGGGCGGCGGGCGGTTCGGCGACGACACCGACCACCTGGCTCTCCACCGCGACCGCCGGCAACCCGGTGGGCGACGGCGCGAACGGTGACGGCTCGGCGGGCATCGACTCGGCCGGCGTCAGCGCGGACGGCGGCGGTGCGGACGGCGTCAGCGCGGCGAACGACGGCGTGGCGGGTGACGACGTGGCGGGCGACGGCGCGGACGGCGTCGGCAGGGCAGCCTGCGGTGCGGGAGCGACCGACGACAGCGGGGCCGGCGGCTCGACCGGGACCGGCCACGGGGCAGCCGGGACGGTCGGCGGCGTGCCCACCTGTCCGTTGCCGTTGTGCGACAAGGGGTCCGGGAGCGGGTCCGCGCGCCCGCCCGACTCGGCCGCGGCGCGCAGCCCGGCGTCCTCCCGCGCCGGGTCGAGCAACGGGGCGAACACGCGCACCCCCGGCACGGTCTGCTGCACGCACTTGGTCAACGCGTTGAGCGCCCCGCTCTCGATGAACGTCGTGCACCCCCTGGCGTGCAACCACCGCACGGTGTCGGTGAACCGCACGGGCAGCACCAGGCATTCGGCGAGGGCCAGGCGCAGGTCGTCGTCATCGGTGTAGTGGCGGCGGTGGATCGGTGAGTACACCGGCTGCTGCAACGGCTGCTGCCGCACGTTCGCCATCCGGGCCATGAAATCGCCCACCGCAGCCCTCATCGACGGGTGGTGCGAGGCGTAAGGCAGGTGCAGGCGGGCGAACTGGACGCCCAGCGCCGCGGCGAGCCGTTCGGCGCGGTCGAGCTCCGGCGGGGAGCCGGCCAGCACCGTCTGCCGGGGCGCGTTCAGGCACGCCACGACGAGGTCGGTGTCCCCGAGCACGCCCACGAGGTGGCCGGCGGTCTCCTCGTCCAGGCCGATCGCGGCCATCCCGCCGCGGCCCTCCCACGGCTCCAGCGCCGCCGCCCGCGCGCACACCAGCCGCACCCCGTCCGCGAGCGTGAACGCCCCGGCCGCGACCAGGGCCGCCATCTCGCCGAAGCTGTGCCCGACGAGCAGCCGGGGCCGCACCCCCCGGGCGGCGAGGATCCGGTGCACGGCCACCGACACGCCGAAGACGGCGAGCTGCGCCACCTCCGCCGGTCCGGCGAGCAGGTCCCGCACCGACACCGGCGCGCCGGCGAACAGGACCGGTGACACCGCCGGCACGCCCAGCCGGGCGGCGGCGCGGTCGATCTCCGCGAACGTCTCGTCGACCTCGGCGTGGTGCTGCCGGGCCTGTCTGAGGACCCCGGCGGAGCAGGCGCCGAGACCGGGGAACAGCAGAACGGGGCGGTCGGACACGGTGGGTCCCTCCGGGAGCCGGTGTGGTCGGGTCAGGCGGGGGTGCGGCCGTGCCGGAGGAAGCCGAGCATCTGCGGGCCGCCGACGAAGCAGGTCGTGCCGCCGTCGGCGACCAGGCAGCCGCCGGTGACCGAGCGCGAGGCGTCGCCCGCGAGGTAGACCACCGCGCCGACGACGTCCTCGGGGCTGCCGAACGCGCCGGAGGGCACGGCGGCGAGCAGCCCGGCCGCGGCGTCCGGGTCGGCGAGGAACGCCTCGGTCAGGTCGGTCCGGACCCACCCCGGCACCAGGGCGTTCACCCGCACGCCCGCCGGCGCCCACTCGGCGGCCAGCGTCCGGGTGAGCGAGATGAGGGCCGCCTTGGTCACCGCGTAGTGGGCCAGCATCGGCGTGCCCGCGAGCCCGGCGATGGACGAGACGTTGACGACCGAGCCGCCGCCGCGCTCCACCAGCCGCCGGCCGAAGACCTGGCAGACGTGGACCACCGACTCCAGGTTCAGCCGCAGCACGTGCGTCCAGTCGGCGAGGTCCAGGTCGAGGAACGGTCCCGCGTGGCCGATCCCCCCGGCGTTGTTGACCAGCACGTCCGGGTCGCCGAACCCGGCCCGGGCGGTCGCCGCCGCGGCCCGGACCTGCTCGCCGTCGGTCACGTCGCAGGTCAGCACGAGCGCGCGGCGGCCGAGGTCCTCGACCTCCCCGGCCACCTCCTCCAGCGCGGTCGTGCTCCGCGCCAGCACCGCCACGTCGGCGCCGGCCGCGGCGAGCCCGACCGCGATCGCCCGGCCGATCCCCCGGGACGCCCCGGTGACGAGCGCTGTCTTGCCCTTCAGGTCGAACAGGTCGAGCGGGGACGGCATCGTTCCTCCGGGTGGGGTCGGGGCGGGGCCGCGCTCACGCGGTCCTCGGGGTGGCGGCGTGCCGCGGGGCCAGGGCGAGGACTTCGGCGAAGCCCTCCCGCAGGCAGGCGGCGAACGCGGCGGGCGCGGTGAACGCGCCGGTGTCGAGGGTGGCCCCGATGTGGCACGTCCCGCCGTAGGTGGTCAGCGCGATGCTCGTCGCGCCGCGCAGCAGCGGCGGGAACGGCGTGATCCCCAGGACCCGCGCCCCCGCCAGGGACAGCCCGCCGGGCAGGCCGCGGAAGTTGGTCGCGATCAGGTCGTTGCCGCGGAACATGCCGGTGAACACCAGCCGCACCAGCGGCCCCGGCAACGGGGTGATCGGCCGGCTGAGCAGGTCCAGCGCCCGCAGCGTCGCCGGGGTCCGCACCCGCGCGACCCGCCGGCGCGACTCCGCGACGCGCTCGGCCGGCCCCGGGCCCGCGACCGGCATCGCCAGCCGCGTGCTGGCCAGCCGGTTGCCCGCCGGCAGGTCCGCGCGCCCGCGCACGCTGATCGGGACGACGAGCGGGAGGGCGGCCAGTTCCACCCCGAACGCCCGGTGGTAGCGCTCGAACGCGCCCATCAGGGCGGCCACGAAGGCGTCGTTCAGCGTGCCGCCGCCGGCCCGGCCCGCCGCCTTGAGCGCCTCCGCGGGGACCTCCAGGGCGTCGAAGCGCATGGCCCGGCTGCGTTCGCGCAGCAGCGGCGAAGCCGGGACCGGCGGCACCAGCGTCGTGCGGGCGAAGGAGAGCACCCGGTCGGTGAGCCGGTCGGCCGGACGGGTCTCCCGGCCGGAGCCGTCACCCGGGGCGACCCGTGCGCGCCGCGCGGCCCGGACGGCGGACGGCGGCAGCGCGGCCAGCCGCCGGCCCAGGCGCCGGGCGAGCAGCGCGGCGGGCGAGGCGGCTCCCGGCCGGGGGGCGGGCGGCAGCAGCGGGTCGGCCGGCGGTTCGGCCGCGGGGTCCAGCAGCACGGTGACCAGCTGCGCCGCGCCGATCCCGTCGCTGAGGCTGTGGTGCAGCTTGAGCAGGTAGGCCGCGCCGCCGCCCCGGCCGTCGTCGAGGCCCTCCACCAGCGTCGCGGACCACAGCGGGCGTTCCCGGGCGAACGGCGCGGAGGCCACGTCCCGGGCCAGGTCGAGCAGCAGGCCGGTCGAGCCCGGCGTCGGCAGGCGGACCCGGTGCAGGTGGTTGCGCACGTCGAAGGCGGGGTCGACCACCCAGAACGGTCGACCGAGCCGCAGCGGCGGCTCCAGGACCCGGTGGCGCAGCAGCGGGGCCACGCGGGTGGCCCACTCGTGCCTGGCCACCAGCCGGTCCCACCCGGGGCAGCGGTCGAGCACGACGACGCCCAGCATGTTCGACCGCATCCCGGGGTGGTCGTCCGCTCGCCAGAACAGCGTTTCCAGCGCGTTCATCTCCACCGGCGAGGGCCAGACGGCGCGTTCCAGCGGTTCCGCTTCGGGTTTTGTCATCGTTTTTCCCCGTTGGCTCGGCTTGCCGCGGTCGGCGTGGAGAGCGGACGACGGTGGCGATCCGGCAGGAATTGGCCGGCAATGCGCTGCTCGTCTTCCATCTCACTTATCCGGAACAACGGTGTCTAGCTCCATTGGAGTGGCGGGAAGGGGCACCGGGAATGACCGGTCCGCCTCCTTCCGAGGCGGTGCCCCCGGCCCGGTCCACCCGGTCCCGGGGGACCTCCCGGAACGCCCGCGCGCTGGTCCGATCGGTCGTCGGCGGCCCGGCGACCCCGACACCCGCGAGCGGCGGCCGGCTCACCCGGTGATCACCGGCCCGGCCGCCCACCGGACGGGTGGCGGCAGTCCGAACCACCCGGAAAGCACTCTCCGCCCGGTCGGCGGATTACCGCGGAAGGCGGAGCACCAGAGGTCCACGACCTCCGGCCCGGAGGTGTTCCCGGACTTGGCCCTGCCATCTCCGCCGTCGAGCGGCCGGGCGCCTGCCCGAAAGGGCCGAGCGCACCGTGGGCCGGTTAGGCCCGCCGCACCGCGCGCACTGGAAAAGCGCCGAATTCGGCTCGCGCGCCGCCGCGCATTCTCCGGCAGGGCGTGGTGTCGTGCGGCACCGCGAAGGGGCGGCGCCCGGCGCCGCCGGCCGCGTGCGGGGACCACGCGGCCGGCGTCGGTGTCAGCGCTTCCAGAACGACCCGCGGCGCGGCGCGGTCAGGCCCTCCAGCGCGGTGATCGCCTCCCGCAGCCGGCGGGCCGGGTCGGTCGTCGTGGGCGGGGCTGCGGACGGGGCCGTGGGCAAGGCGGCGGACAGGGCCGCCGCCAGGTCCCGCAGCGCCCGCACGTGGTCCGCGGGCTCGCCCGCGGCGGTCCAGGCCGGGTGCAGGCGTTCGATCCCGGCGACCAGCCGGGACAGCGCCGCGACGGCGTCGGCCGGGGCCGTGCGGCGCAGGGCGTCCAACTCGCGGGTCAGGAAGCGGGACAGCGGTTCCGGGGCGGCTTCGGGCGCGGCCGGGGGCGCAGCGGGCGGCGGGGCGGCGGCCGGGGGCACAGCGGGCGAGGGCACAGCGGGCGAGGGCACGGCCGGCGGCACGGCGCCGGCCGGCGGCAGGGCCACGGGCGGCGGCAGGGCCACGGGCGGCGGCACGGCGTCGGCGGACGACCGCGCCCGGTGCGGGGCGGAGTGGCGGCGCGCGAACGACGTCGCCGGGGCCGGCGGCGCGGCGAACCCCGGGGCCGCCGCGAACGCGGGGCCGACCCCGCCGGCGAGCGGCGCGGGAGCGGGCGGGCCGGCGGGGGTCCCCCAGCCGTCGGGGTGCTCCACCGGCTGCACCACGCGGTGGAGCTCGCCCGACTCGTCCACCACCCGCGGGTCCACCGCGACGAACGCCGTGAACCGCGACAGCACGCCGAACTCCAGCGACGTCGCCACGATCCGCCGCTCCAGCTCCGCCGGGTCGTCCTCGCCGACCACGTACCGGTCCTCCAGGTCGCGCACGCGCGAGCGCGCCCACAGCGCCGCCAGCGCCGGGTTGTCGCTCGCGACCGCGGGCACCTCCTGCCGCCACCCGCCCGCGCCGGACAGCTCCACGCCGCCCCCGCCACCGGTGGCGCAGCGGCCGAGGACGACGACCGGCGCGCCGGGGAACAGGTCGGGCAGCGGCCACGGCGTCAGCGTCCCCTCGTCCACGGCCAGGCCCGCCGACCGCACCGCCAGGCCGGTCAGGACGGGCGCGCCGACGCGGTGGTGCACGCGGCGCATCACCTCGTCCAGCCGGTCCTCCGACTCGACCAGCTCGCAGCGGCCCGTCGACCCGACCAGCCGGTGCAGGAACGCCTCGTTCACCGCCCGGTCGACGCCGACGGCGTGCACGCGCACCCCGGACAGCGGCCCCGCCAGCTCGCGCAGCAGCCGGTCCTCGTCGCCGACCTGGCCGTCGGTCACCAGGACCAGCACGCGCTCCCGCTCCTCCACCGCGCCCAGCAGCCCGGCGGCGCGGCGCAGCGGCTCGGCCATCTCCGTGCCGCCGCGGGCGTCCAGGCCGGCCAGGAACTCCACCGCCCGGTAGCGGTTGCGGTCGGTCGCCCCGACCAGGCCGGCGGGCAGGGCGACCGGGGTCTCGACCACACCGTCGAACGCCAGGACCGCGAACCGGTCACCGGCACCCAGGCTGTCGACGATCCGCCCCGCCGCGCGCCGGGCGGCCACCACCTTCCACCCGTGCATCGAGCCCGAGCGGTCCAGGACGACCACCACGTCCCGGCCGCGCGCCGGGACCCGCGCGGCGGGCGGCAGGACGGTCAGCGCGAACGTCGCGGCGCGGCCGTCCTCGTCCGGTCGCACGGCCAGCGACGTGCGCACCGCGTCGTCGTCGGCGAAGGCCAGCCGCAGCAGGAAGTCCCGGTCCACGCGGGCGCCCGGCTCGACCCGGACCCGGAACCCGCTCCCGGTCCGCTCCACGACGGTCGCGTGCAGGGTCGCCGAGGGCGTCGCGGGTGGCAGGCCGGCGGTGTCGACGTCCACCTCGACCGACAGCCGCACCGGGTCGGGGAAACCCGGCAGCAGCACCGGCGGGCTGATCCGCGAGGCGTCCGGCACCGCGTCGGTGTCCGCGGCGACGCCGTCGCCGACCTGCCCGCCCGCCAGCGGCGCGCCCGGGACGTAGCGGGGCGCGACCACCAGCGGCAGCCGGTAGGTCGCCGCGCCGTCCTCGTGGGCGAGCACCCCGGCCAGCGTCAGCCGGACGGTGACCCGCTCCCCCGGCAGGACGTTGCCGACCCGCGTGGTGAACACCCCCGGCCGCTCCTCCTCGGCGATGGCGGCGCGCCGGCCGCCGGCGACGGCCCGGTCGTAGTCGGCGCGCGCCTCGCCGCGCTCCCGGAGCACGCCCTCGACCACCCGGCCGGCGGCCTCCATCCGCAGCCGGGTCACCGCCGAGCGGGACGGCAGCGGGAAGACGTAGGTCGCTTCGAGGGGCTGCCCGTGCGGGTTGCGGAAGGTCTGGGTGATCGTGGTCCGCGACGCCAGGCCGGTGATCGCGGCCCGCACGTCGACCGCTTCCAGCGGCAGGTTGCCCCGCTCGGTGCGCAGGCAGCCGAGGCCGTCGTCGTCGGCGGGGCCGGCCACCGCGTCGATCACCTCGATGGGGGTGCTCATTGGTCGTCCTCTCCGGTGGTCGGGGCCAGGCCCAGGCGGGTGAGCAGGTCGAGCAGGGGCGCGGCGGCGGCGCGGAGTTCGGCCAGCTCCCGCGGGTCGGGCAGGCGCTCGGCGGCGCCCAGGACGAGCGTGACGCCGTCGGTCAGGCGCAGGGCCGGCACGGCGGTGACGGCGCCGGCGGACCGCGCGGCCCGAGCCGCGGGCCGGTCCGAGGCGGAGGGCGCAGGCTCGACGCCGACCTGCGCAGCGGCGGACCCGGCGGACCGCGCGGGCTCGCCGCCGGCCGGTACGGCGGCGGACTCGACGGACCGCGCGGACTCGCCGCCGGTCGGAGCGGGGGCTGCCTGCGCGGGCTCGCCGCCGGTCGGCGCAGCGGCCGGCCGCTCCCGCCAGAAGCCCTCCCCCCGCGACCCGGCCGCGCGGGCGGGCACGTCGCCCGCACCGGCCAGCTCCGCGAGCTTCGCGTCCGAGGCCCCGAGCAGCAGCGCCTGGACCTCGGCCAGCGAGTGCCCGGCCGCCTGCAGCTTCTTCACCGCGACGAGCTGCAGCACGTGCCGCCGCCCGTACCAGGCGGTCCGCCCGCGACCGGCGACCGGCCGGTCGACCAGCCCGATGGTCGTGTACCAGCGGATGGCGCGGCCGTTGGGCAGCTCCCGCACCCGGCCGTTGCGCTGCCCGCCGTAGTTCTCCGCCAGCAGCGCGGCGACCTGCTCCGGGAGCTGCTCGATCGTCCACAGCTCGTCGTCCACGCCGGCCATGCTGCCCGCCCGTCATGACACTGTCAACGTGACACTGTCAGATCGGGTGCCCTCCCCGCGGACTGGCGTGAACCGGGCGGCTGTTCAAGGATTCACACCGGGCGACCCGGCCCCGAGCGGTCGCCGGACCCCGCGCCGCCCGACCCCACCGCCGAGGGAGCCCATGAACCCGCGACAGGCCAACCCGTGGGCCGCGATCGGCGCGCTCTGCCTCGGCTTCTTCATGATCCTGCTGGACACGACGATCGTGTCCATCGCGGTGCCGGACATGCTGCGCGAGCTGGACGCCGGGTTGAACTCGGTGGTCTGGGTGATGAGCGTCTACCTGCTCACCTACGCCGTGCCGATGCTGTTCACCAGTCGGCTGGGCGACCGGTTCGGCCCCAAGCGGGTGTACCTGGCGGGCCTGGTGGTGTTCACCGCGTCGTCGCTGTGGTGCGGCCTGGCCGGCGACGTCGAAACCCTCATCGCGGCCCGCGCCGCGCAGGGCCTGGGCGCGGCGCTGATGACGCCCCAGACGCTGGCGTTCATCACCCACCTGTTCCCGCCCGCCGAGCGCGGCCCGGCCATGGGCCTGTGGGGCGGTGTCGCGGGCCTGGCGACGATCACCGGCCCCCTGCTGGGCGGCTTCCTGGTCGAGCACCTCGGCTGGGAGTGGATCTTCTTCGTCAACGTGCCGGTCGGCGCCGTCGCGGTCGTGGCGGCCCTGCTGCTGGTGCCCGACTGGCAGCCGCGCACCGCCCACTCCTTCGACCTGCCCGGCATCGCGCTGTCGGCGGCCGGGCTGTTCTGCGTGGTGTTCGGGCTGCAGAACGGCCAGCACTACGACTGGGGCGAGGTCGCCGGCGGGGTCACCGTGTTCGAGGTCGTCGGCGCGGGCGTGGCGCTGCTGGTCGCGTTCGTGCTCTGGCAGCGCCGCAACCGGCGGGAACCCCTGCTGCCGCTGGAGGTGTTCGGCAACCGCAACTTCTCCGCCGGCACGCTCACCGCCGTCACCGTCGGCTTCACGATGACCGGGATGTTCCTGCCGCTGATCATCTACATCCAGACGGTGCTGGGCCTGAGCCCCACCATGGCGGGCGTGCTGACGGCGCCGATGTCGCTGCTGTCGGGCGTCGTGTCGCCGTTCGTGGGGCGCGCCTCGGACCGGGTCGACGGCCGCCACCTGGTGGTGGCGGGCCTGGCGCTGCTGGCGGCGGGCATGGCCGTCATCGCGCTCCAGGCGCGGCCGGACACCAACCCGTGGGCGCTCGTCCCCGCGCTGCTGCTCAGCGGGTTGGGCATCGGCCTGGTGTTCCCGCCGATGAGCAACCTCACCATGAACGGCGTGGCGCCCCGGCTGGCGGGCGCGGCGTCGGGCATCTTCAACACCGCCCGCCAGGTCGGCGGCGTGCTGGGCAGCGCCGCGATCGGCGTGCTGCTGCAGGCCCGGATCAGCACGTCGACCGCGCACGAGGCGGCCGTCGCCGCCGAGCAGCTGCCCGAGCCCTACCGCGCCCCGTTCACCGCCGGCATCGCCGAGGCGGCGGCGGGCGCGGGCGAGTTCGGCGCGGAGAGCGGGCACGCGGACGTGTCCGGCCTGCCGCCGGAGGTGGCGCGGCAGGCGGGCCGGCTCGCCGCGCAGGCCGTCGAGGCGGGCCTGACCGACGCCGTGCGGGCCACGCTCCTGCTGCCCATCGCGGTGCTGCTGCTGGGGATCGTGGCCGCCCGCCTGCTGCGCCCGGTCACGCCGCGACCGGGGTCGGCCGAACGCGGGTGACGACACCTTGGTAGTCCACATCGGACGTCCGCTGTGGACGTCCACAATGGACGAGCAAGCGGACTACCGCGATCATCGTGGGAAACCCCGCGGCAGGGCCGACTCCCGGTCGCCGACCCGGCGCCTCACCTGCCCGCGCCCACCGCCATCGCCTCGGCCACGTCCTCCTCCACCAGGTCCACGTTCACCGCGAAGCCGGCCGCCGAGCCCATCCCCGCCGAGGTGACGACCAGCGCCCGCGGGTCGACCACGTTCCCGGCCGCCCACACGCCCGGCACGCTGGTCAGGCCCGAGCGGTCGACGGTCACCCAGCCGCCCTCGCCGACGGCGCAGCCCAGGCCGGTCAGCAGCGAGTCGCGCGGCACCATGCGCGGCACGACGAACACCGCCTCGCGGGCGACCACCTCGCCGTCGACCTCCACGCCGCGCAGGACGTCGTCGACCACCCGCACCCGGCTCACGACCCCCTCCACGACCCGCACGCCGCGGGCGTCGAGGCGCACCCGGTCCTCGTCGGACAGGTCGAGGGTGTGCGCGAACAGCACCACGTCGTCGCTCCACTGCCGGACCAGCTGGGCGTGGAACACCGCGCCCGGACTGGTGCCCAGCACGCCGACCGGCCGGTCGCGGACCTCGTAGCCGTGGCAGTACGGGCAGTGCAGCACGTCGCGGCCCCAGCGCTCGCGGACGCCGGGGATGCCGGGCAGCTCGTCGCGCAGGCCGGTGGCCACGACAAGCCGGCGGGCGCGCAGCGCGTCGCCGTCGTCGAGCAGGACGGCGAACCCGCCGTCGAGCGGCACGGCGGTGTCCACCAGGCCCCGGACGATCCGACCGCCGTACCCGGTGACCTCGGCCCGCCCCGCCTCCAGGAACGCGGTGGGCTCCACGCCGTCCCGGGTCAGGAAGCCCTGCACGTGCGCGGCCGGCGCGTTGCGCGGCTCCGAACCGTCGACGACGACGACCCGCCGCCGCGCCCTGACCAGCAGCAGCGCGGCGCTCAGCCCCGCGGCTCCCCCGCCGACCACCACCACGTCGCAGTCGGTCCCACTGCTCCCGTTGGCACCCATCACGATCACCTCCGTCGATCATGCTCGGACGCGGGGCCCCGCGCGAGCAAACTCCGTTGCTGTTTTCGGGACGCGCTTCCCGTGGTGTGATGGCGGCATGAGGGAGTTCGAGGACATCAGCGGAGCCCTGTCCGACATCGGCCCCCGGCTGCGGCGGCTGCGCACCCAGCGCAGGCTCAGCCTGTCCGCGCTGTCGGAGATGACGGGGATCTCGAAGAGCACGTTGTCGCGACTGGAGGCCGGGCAGCGCCGCCCCAGCCTGGAGCTGCTGCTGCCGGTCGTGCGCGCCTACCGCATCCCGCTGGACGAGCTGATCGGCGGCCCGGAGGTGGCCGACCCGCGCATCCGCCCGACGCCGCGGCGGGTGGACGGCAGCGTGGTGCTCCCGCTGACCCGCCAACCCGGGCCGCAGCACACGTTCAAGACGATGATCCCGCCGTCGCGCAACATCCCCGAGCTGTGCACGCACGAGGGCTACGAGTGGCTCTACGTCCTGTCCGGCCGGCTGCGGCTGGTCGTGGCGGAGCAGGACCTGGTGCTCGAAGCGGGCGAGGCCGCCGAGTTCGACACCCGCCTGCCGCACTGGTTCGGCAGCACCGGGGAATGCCCCGTGGAAGTGCTGAACATCCTAGGACCACAGGGCGAGCGAATCCACTTGCGTGTACGGACAAACGAAGAGAAATAATCTTCGTTGCTATTTCCGGGAAGTTCATTGCCGGGCTCCGCGGCCGGGTGCCAGCCTCGTCGGTGACCGCGCGGAATTCCTCGCCCACCCTGCCGGGCGTCGATATCTCCAACTGCCGCGCGGTTTCACACGAGCAGAACGGGAACCGGCATGAATTCTCCTGGCGTCTCCCAGAGCAGCTTTGACGTGGTCGTGGTCGGCAACGGGGCCCTGGGGCTTTCCCTCGGGCTCGTGCTGGCCCGCCGCGGGCAGACCGTCGCCGTGCTCGGGCAACCCCACCGCCCGATGGCGGGCTCCACCGCAGCCGGGGCCATGCTCGGCAGCTTCGCCGAGGTCACGACCTCGCTGGTGGCCAGCGAGGCCGGTCGGGCCAAGCTCGAACTCGGCATCCGGGCGACCTCCCTGTGGCCGGAGTGGCTCGCCGGGCTCGGCGACGACGCCGCCGAGCGGATCGTGACCGCGGACGGCACCACGGTCATTCTCAACGCGATCGGCATGGCCGAGATCGACGACACCAACTACCGGGCCATCCGCACCGAACTCGACCGCTACTCGGGCGCCTACGAGGACGTCGACCCGCTCGACCTCGAATGGGTCGACGCCGAGCCGATCTCCCGCCCGCTGCGGGCGTTCCACATTCCCGGCGAGCACGCGGTCAGCACGCCCGCGCTGCTGGAGCGGCTCCAGTCCGCATTCCTCGCCGAGGGCGGGACGGTCATCGCCCAACAGGCGACGCGGGTCGACCACGAGGGCGACCGGGTCACCGGCGTGACGCTGGAGAACGGCGACCGGCTCACCGCCGGGCAGGTCACCCTCGCGGCCGGCGCGCAGTCCCAGGCGCTGATCGACGGGCTGCCGGTGGCCGGCCGGATCCCGCCGCTGGTCAGCGGCTACGGCGTGTCGGTGCTGATGAAGACGGTCGACGGCACGGCCCCGCGCAGCGTCATCCGCACGCCCAACCGCTCCTTCGCCTGCGGCCTGCACGTCGTGCCGCGCGGCGAGGGCGAGGTCTACCTCGGCGCGACCAACGTCGTGTCGATCCGGCCGCGCGACGTCGCCGACATGCGCGACCTGGTGTTCCTGCTCCAGTGCGCGCACCGGCAGGTCCGCCGCAAGCTGTGGGACAGCCAGGTGGAGAAGGTCCAGGTCGGCAACCGGCCGATCGCGCTCGACGGCTTCCCGCTGATCGGCTCGGGCGGGATGGCCGGCCTGTGGCTGCTGACCGGCACCTACCGCGACGGCGTGCACCTGTCGCCGCTGCTGGCGCAGGAGATGGCCGACCGCATCCTGGGCGAGCCGGGCTCGGTGGACCTCGACCGGTTCACGCCGCTGCGCAAGCCGTTGCAGGAGTGGACCCGCGACCGCATCGTCAACGACACCGTCGAGCACTGGATCGGCATCGGCTACGAGCAGGACTGGCAGATCCCGGTCGACTGGCACCAGTGGATCGAGACCGACCTGCGGCCGGCGACCGAGCGCTGGGTCGAGGACATCGACCCCGAGTTCACGCCGCCCGCCGAGCTGGTCTTCCTGTCCCGGATGGACCCGGAGGCGCTGAAGCTGCTGCGCGAGTACTACGCCCGGACCCGCGAAGTCTGGTGACCCGGCCCGCGGGTCGGCCTCCCCTTACGGCCCGCGAAGCCACATGAGGATGCCGCGTCGGAGAGGACCCCCTGCCTCTCCGACGCGGCATCCGCGCATGAGCGCCCACGTCGGCGAACCCCGGCACACCCGCCCGCGGTTCCGGCACGTCCGCGGTTCTACACACCCGCCTGCGGTTCCGGTCCCGTCCACGGTTCCGGCGCGCCCGCGCGGCTGCGAACCGGGCGGAGAACGGCAAAGGGGAACCCCCGGCGCACCCGCGGCCACGACGCCGCCCGGTCCGCCGGGGGTTCCCCGTCGCGGCCCCCGCCGGGGGCCGCGGTGCGCTCACTCCTCGCCGGGAGTCGCCTCGCCCCAGCCCCAGCGCTTGAGCATCTCCCGCTCCTTGGGCACCGCGCCCGGCTTCGAGTTGGCCATCGCGCGGCGCGAGCCGAACTCGATGTAGCTCACGAACGCCGACCGGAACTCCGCGTCCTCGGGGAACCCGACCTCGTCGGCCGACTCCAGGATCAGCTGCACCCACCGGTTGCGCTGCTCCGGCTGGATGTCGCGGTTGCGGTGCTTGCCGACCAGCCGCTTGAAGCCGCCGTGCTCGTCGGTGTACTTCCGGGGGCCGCCGAACACCTCGCTCAGCATGACGGCCACGTCGTGCGGGTGCTCCGGCGTCATGCGGCGGAACAGCGGCTCCAGCAGGTCGTCCTTGAGCACCTTGCGGTAGAAGACCTCCGTGAGCCGCTCGAACGCCTCGGCGCCACCGGCCCACTCGTACACGGACGGAACCTGTTCTCCCACAGCACTTCCTTCCTCGCCCAGCGTCACAGGCCGAGAGACCGGCCGATCAGCTCTTTCATGATTTCGGTGGTGCCGCCGTAGATGGTCTGCACGCGGCTGTTGGCCCACTCGCGGGCGATGGAGCTCTCCCGGAGGTAACCGTAGCCGCCGTGCAGCTGCAGGCAGCTGTCGGCGACGCGGACCTGCAGCTCGGTGGTCCACCACTTGAGCTTGGCCGCGTCGGTGACGGTCAGCCGCCCGGCGTTCAGCTCCGCCATGCAGTGGTTGAAGAACACCCGCGCCACGGTGATCTCGGTGTCGAGCGAGGCCAGCACGAACTTGTTGTGCTGGAAGCTGCCGATGGCCTGGCCGAACGCCTGGCGGTTGCGGGCGTGCTCCAGGGTGTCGGCGAGCATCTTCTCCGCCGTGGCGACCGCGACCGCCGAGATGCACAGCCGCTCCCTGGGCAGCCCGGCCATGAGGTAGCCCATCCCGGCGTTCTCCCGGCCGAGCAGGTTCGCCACCGGCACCCGGCAGTCGTCGAAGAACAGCTCGCTGGTGTCGCTGGCCCGCCAGCCGAGCTTGTCCAGCCGCCGGCCCCGGGAGAAGCCGGGCGTGCCGGCCTCCACGACCAGCAGGCTGATCCCGGGCGCGCCGCGCGGCGTGGCGGTCTTGACCGCCACGAGCACCAGCCCCGCCTTCTCCCCGTTGGTGATGAACGTCTTCTGCCCGTTGAGGACGTAGTGGTCGCCGTCGCGCACCGCGGTGGTCCGGATGCCCGCCAGGTCCGAGCCGGCCTCGGGTTCGCTCAGCGCGATGGCGGCGATCTGCTCGCCCGAGCACAGGCCGGGCAGCCACCGGGCCTGCTGCTCCGGGGTGGTGCGGGCGGCGAAGTAGGACGAGACGATGTCGTTGTGCGCCACCAGGCCCGGTGCGGTCACCCCGGCCCTGGTCAGCTCCTCGATGAACACCGCGGTGAACCGGAAGTCGTCCTGGCCGCCGCCGCCGTGCTCGGCGGGGGCGTCCACGCCGAGCAGCCCGGCGGCGCCGGCCTTCTTCCACAGGGCGCTGTCGATGATGCCGTCCCGTTCCCACTGGTCGTGGTGCGGGACCGCCTCCCGCTCCAGGAAGGCGCGGCACAGGGACCGGAAGTCCTCGTGCACCTCGTCGTAGGGGTTGTGCTCCACGTCATCTCCCCTTGTCGGCCAGATCAGCGGCTCGGGTCGTGTTCTCGTGCACCAGCGCCAGCACCTCGCGGGGGTCGCGGATCGCGGCGAAGTGGTCCCCCGCCAGCTCCAGCCGCCGGCACGGCTCGCTGCTGTGCTCCGCCCACTCCCACATCCGCTCGGGCGGCACGTGGACGTCGTCGGCCGCCGCGACCAGCGCCAGCGGGAAGTCCACCCGCAGGCCGGTCTGGCTCGGGTACTGCGCGCGGATGCCGTAGTCCTCCCGCATCAGCGACAGGAAGTAGCCCGCCATGGCGCTGGAGGACACCGCCTCGGGCGGGGTGCCGCCGTCGCGCATGATCTTGGCGAGCAACTCCTCGTCGGACAGCGAGGTCGTCACGTCGCCCACCTCCTGCGTCCGGGGCGGCAGCGCGGCGGAGAGCACCGCGCACGCCGGCGGCTCGTCCAGCGCCGCCGCCACCCGCGCGGCGACGGCCAGGCTGAGCAGGGCGCCGAAGCTGTGCCCGAAGGTCGCCCAGCGCAGCCCCGGGTCCTCGGCGCGGCCCTCGCCCAGGTCGGCGAGCAGCCGCGCGGCCGTCCAGTCCACCAGCGACGGCAGGTCGCCGATCTTCGGGTGCCGCGCCGCGGAGCCCCGGCCGGGGCGGTCGAGCCCGACGACCCGCAGGTCGGGACCGGCCGCCTCCTTCCACGGCCGGTAGACCGCGGCGGTGGCGCCCGCGTGCGGGAAGCAGTAGAGCCGTGCGGCCACGCCGGTCACTCCCCCGCCTCGGACGCGATCCGCTCGGCGAGCATGATCGTCGTCAGGTTGGTCGGCGCACCGGGCATGGTGGGGAACACCGAGGCGTCCACCACCCGCAGCCCGGTGAACCCGTGCACCCGGCAGCGCTGGTCCACCACCGACATCGGGTCGTCCGGCGGGCCCATCCGGTTGGTGCCGATGGCGTGCCACCCCGGGCTCATCACGTTGCGCACGGCTTTGCGCAGCAGCTGGTCGTCCTCCACCATCGAGTCGGTCCACAGCTGGACCTCCTCGATGTTGTCGGCGAACACCGGCGACCGCAGGATGCGCCACGCCTTGCGCACGCCCAGCGCCAGGCGCTCCACGTCCTCGTCGACCGAGCCGAAGCCCAGCTCGATCACCGGCGCGCCGGACGGGTCGGCGTGCACCCGGCCGTGACCCTCCGGGCGCAGCAGCATCACCGAGATGCCGACGACCATGTGCCAGCCGAGCCGGTCGGCGAACCCCGGGATGGTGGTCCGCTCGACGTTGTTGAGCAGCCACACCTGGAGGTCCACGTCGTCGTCCAGGCCGCTGGGCACCCGCGCGGCGACCTGCCGCCACGGGACGCCGGGCCGGCACAGGCCGTCGCGCGGCTTGGCCCACAGCACCACCGACGGGTGGTCGACCAGGTTCTCGCCGACCCCGGCCAGCTCCGCGACCCTCGGCACGCCCAGCGCGTCGAGCACGCCGGCCGGGCCGATGCCCGAGCGCTGCAGGACCAGCGGCGAGCCGATCGCGCCGGCGCTGAGCACGACGTCGTCGCTGCGCACGACCGAGACCGCGCCGTCCCGCTCGACCTCGACGCCGACCGCGCGCCGCCCGTCGAGCAGCACCCGCAGGACCCGGCTGCGCGGCCGGACCTCCAGGTTCGGCAGGTGGCGCGCCGCCGCCAGGTAGGTGGCGGTGACGTCCATCCGCTCGCCGTCGACCGCGTTGGCGGGCACCGCGCCGACGCCGAACTCGTCGGTGCCGTTGAGGTCGGCCAGGGACGGCACGCCCATCCGCTCGCACTCGACCCAGAACGCGGCGTCCAGCACGTGCAGGCCCTCCCGGCGGGGACGCCGGATCGGGATGGGCCCGCTGTCGCCGTGGTCGCCGCCCGGGAAGTCGGCGTCGCGCTCGATCGCCCGGAAGTGGGGCAGCACGTGGTCCCAGGACCAGTCCGGGTTGCCGTGCTTGACCCAGTCGTCGAAGTCCCGGGGCAGGGCGCGCATGGCCACCGCGCCGTTGACCGAGGAGCCGCCGCCGACGACCTTGCCCACCGGGTAGGGGAACCGGCTCCACAGCGCCCGGGACGGCCGGCCGCCCGCGGTGCGCAGGTTGGCCCGGTGGTCCCAGTTGAACCCGTCGAGGATCAGCCGGGTGCCGTCGCGCACGGGGTTGGGCTCGTCCCGGGACACCGGCTGGTCCGGCCCCGCCTCCAGCAGCAGCACGCGCCTGCCGCGGGCGGCGGCGCGGGTGGCCACCACCACGCCGGCCGACCCGCCGCCCACGACCACCAGGTCCCACCGCTCGTCGGTCATGCGCGCACCTTCACCAGTGAGCGCATCAGCTCCGCGAACTCGGTGATGCTGGAGTTGGTGAACAGGCCCTCGACGACCTTCTGCTCGGCCGCCGAGTCGATCTCGAACTCCGCGCGCAGCTTGCCGATGATGCCGACCGCGTGCAGCGAGTCGCCGCCGACGTCGAAGAAGCCGTCCTCCACGCCGAAGTCGGTGTGGCCCAGCTGGTCGAACCAGATCGTCAGCAGGCGCTGTTCGACGTCGTCGCGCGGTTCGGCCCGCTCGTCGCTCTCGCCGCCGTCGTGCCACGGCGTCGGCAGCGCGGCGTGGTCGATCTTGCCGTTGGGCGTCATCGGGAACGCGTCGACCGCGACGTAGTGCGTGGGCACCATGTAGCCGGGCAGCACGTCCGCCAGCGCCTTGCGCAGCAGCGACGGGTCGGGCTTGCCGCTGCCGTCGGCGATGACGTACGCGGCGAGCTGCCGCTGCCCGCTCAGCGGGTGCACCGGCGCGGCGACCAGCGCGTGGCCGACGCCGGGCTGCTTGCTCAGCGCCGACTCGATCTCGCCCAGCTCGACCCGGTAGCCGTTGATCTTGACCTGGAAGTCGGTCCGGCCCAGGATCTCGATGTCGCCGCCGGGCAGGTAGCGGCCCAGGTCCCCGGTCCGGTAGAGCCGCTCGCCGGTGACCGGGTGGGTGAAGAACCGCTCCGCGGTGCGCTCCGGGTCGCCCCAGTAGCCCGCCGCGACGCCGACGCCGCCGATGTGGATCTCGCCGGTCGTCCAGACCGGGCACGGCTCCAGCCGCTCGTCGAGGACGTGCATGGTCTGGTTGGCCAGCGGCTTGCCGTACGGGATGCTCGCCCAGTCCGGCGACACCTCGCCGATCGGGTAGTGGATCGACCAGATCGACCCCTCGGTGGCGCCGCCGAGGCTGATCACGGCCATGTCCGGGAAGCGCTCGCGCAGCCTGCCCGGCAGCGTCACCGGGATCCAGTCGCCGCTGAGCAGCGCCAGCCGCACGCTCGCGCCGGCCTCGGCGGGCGCGTCGGCCAGCGAGTCCGCCCACAGCCGCATCGGCGCGGGAACGCTGTTCCAGACCGTCACCCGGTGCCGGTCGATCAGCTCGGTCCAGTGCGCGACGTCGCCGCTGCGCCCGGCCTCCGGCACGACGATCGCGCCGCCCGCGCCCAGCACGCCGAACACGTCGTAGACCGACAGGTCGAAGCCGGTGGGCGCGAGCGCGAGGACCCGGTCGCCCGGGCCGACGCCGAACCGGCGGTTGATGTCCTGGACGGTGTTGCCGGCCGAGCGGTGGGTGATCATCACGCCCTTGGGCTCGCCGGTCGACCCGGAGGTGAAGATCACGTACGCCAGGTCGTCGTGGCCCTGGACGTCCTCGGGCCGCTGCGCCGGGCAGGCGAGGGTGGCCTCGTCGTCCGGCGTGATCACCTGGACGTCCTCGGGCCACGTCAGGTGGTCGCGCAGCTCGGGCTCGGTGACGACGGCCGTGGCGGCGCAGCGCGCCAGCAGCTTCAGGCGGCGCTGCTCGGGCAGCTCCGGGTCGATCGACACGTAGGCGGCGCCGGAGTGCAGCACGCCCAGCAGCGCGGAGAACAGCCGCGCGCCCGGCCGCATCGACACCGCGACGAGCGTGTTCGGCACGCCGTGGCCCTCGGCGCGCAGCCGGTGCCCGAGCCGGTGCGCGTCCTCGCTCAGCCGCCGGAAGGTCACCTCGGCGCCGTCGGCGATCACCGCCACGGCGTCGGGCGTCCGCGCCGCCGCGGCGCCCACCAGCTCGTGCAGCAGCGCGGGCGGCAGGTCCTGGGCGGTGTCGTTGGCCTCGTCCCGCTCCCGGCGCTGGTGCTCGGGCAGCGGCACGACGCCGCCGGTGCGGGCCCACAGCGCCTCGTCGTCGGCGATCGCGGCCAGCAGCCGCAGGTAGGCGTCGAACATGTCGTCGACGACGCCGGCGGGGAACAGCCCCTCGACGGCGTTCCAGCTCAGCGCCAGGCCGCCGGCCTGCTCGCGGACCTGGTTCTCCAGCCAGATCTGCGGGGTCTGGGAGGCGCTGTGCACGACCTCGCCGAACAGCCCGAGGGCGTCGCCGCCGGGCTCGCCGCCCAGCGTGCTGGAGTAGACCACGGGCATCCCCACCGGGCGGCCGTCGCCCCGGGCGCGGGTCAGCTCCCGCAGCACGCGGATGCCGCTGAAGGCCGCGTGGTCGGCGTCGGCGCTCACCTGGTCGGCCAGCGCGCGGACGCGGTCCTCGAACGTCCCACCGCCCGACGCGCGGGTCACCGGCAGGCCCAGGGACAGGAAGTCGCCCACCACCTCGCCGATGCGCGGGTGCACCGGCAGCCGGTCGAGCAGGGTGAGCGCGATCGTGAAGTCCGACCGCCGCGACCACCGGCGCAGCACCTCGCCGTAAGCGGCCAGCAGCACGACGTTCACCGGCACGCCACGGCGGGCGGCGGCCTCCTTGATCGCCGCCCAGCGCGGCGCGGGCACCACGGCGTCGAGCTTGCGGAACACCGGCCGGCCGACCAGCTCCGGCGACGTGGCCAGCGGCAGGTCCGGCCCGGCGGGCAGCTCGTCCAGGCGGGCCTCCCAGTACTCCCGGGCCCGGCGCCCCTCGTCGCCGTCGAGCAGTTCCGCCTGGCGCAGGACGTGGTCGCGGAAGGTCACGTCCAGCGGCTCGGGCCGCCAGTCCGGCTCGTCGTAGCGGCGGCGCCACTCCGCCAGCACGGCGTACAGGCTGCGCACGTCGACGAACAGCAGGTCGAAGCTCAGGTGCAGGCGGGTGCGGCCCTCGGCGGGCAGCGTGGCGCGGATGTCGAACAGCGGCCACTGGTCGGTGGGCCGGACCTCGTCGGACAGCTCGGCCCGGATCGCGTCCAGCGCGGCGCGGCGCTCCTCGTCGGTGCGGTCGCGCAGGTCGGTGACCCGGATCTCGTAGTCGGGCACCTCGTCCAGCACGCACTGGCCGGCGCCGTCGGGCGCGGTCACCGCGCGCAGCATGTCGTGGCGGGCGACGACCTCGCGCAGCGCCCGGGACAGCCGCTCGACGTCCAGGGCCGGCCCCTCGAACTCGAAGTAGACGTGACCGGCCACCCCGCCCAGCTCGATCCCCCGGTGGCGGCCGATCACCATGGCGTGCTGGAGATCGGTCAGCGGGAACGGCCGGTGGTTCGGGACAGGTGCTTCCGGGGAACACTTTGATTCTGCCCGACCATTCAGGAGCTCCATCAGAGATGAATATTGGTCGTTCACTGCCCTACCTCTCCCGAGAGCGTGGCGAAAACGCAGAAGAACTGGTACCACCGGTCGTCCGGCGCAAAATTCACCCCAGCGCGCCGCACCCGGCACAGGGATGACAGCAGCCGGCTTCGAGCCTTGTCAACCGGGCCGCCGGCGCGCACAAATGCGCGTCCGGGCGTGCGCGACCGCGGCGTTGATACTCGTCCCGGGTCGCGGCACCATGGACTTATGATCGAGAACAGCGGAATTCCCACCGGCCCGCGCGTGCTCGTGGGAGCCACCGGTTCGGTCGCCGTGACGGCCCTGCCCGCCTACCTCACCGAGATGCGCAGCAGGCTCGGCGGCACCTACACCGTGCTGATGACGCACACGGCGACGACCTTCCTGCCACCGACCACCGTGGCGATCCACGCCGAGCGCGTCGTCAGCGGCGAGTCCCCCGAGGACTGGCCGACCGACAAGCCGTCCCGGCTGGCCGCCGGCCACGACGTCGTGGTGGTGCTGCCCGCGACGGCGAACATGCTGGCCGCCGTCGCGACCGGCGCGGCGCCCAACCGGCTGACGACGGTGATCCTGTCCACCACCTGCCCGGTGGTGTACTTCCCGTCGATGGGGGCGGCCATGTGGCGCAAGCCCGCGGTGCAGCGCAACGTCGCGCAGATCCGCGCGGACGGCGGCCACGTGCCCGAGCCGGAGTGGCACGACAGCTACGACGTCGGGTCGCGCTCCATGTCGCACCACCCGACGATGCCCCCGCCGCCGGAGGTGGCGAAGATCGTCGGCGACCTGCTGGCCGCGCAGTCGGCGTGAGCCGCGCGCCGGGGCTCGCCACCGGCGGTGGCGAGCCCCTCGGGCACGGCGGTCAGGACCCGGCGGACGTCCCCCGGTCCAGCCACACGGCCAACTCCTTCCAGGTGTCCGCGTAGGACTGGGCGATCTCGGCGACGATGCCGCGGCAGTGCGCCGGGACCGCGTCGAGGACCTGCCGGCACTCCGGCTGGTCCACCACGTGCGAGTTGAGCAGGCGGATCAGCGTGCGGCCCGCCTCGGTGAACCGCAGCGACGGGTCGCGCTTGAGCCGCACCAGCAGCGACCGCTGCGCTTCCACCCGCTCGGCGCACCGGTCGGCCGCGGGCGCCCGCTGCGGCTCCTTGGCCCGAGTGGAGGAGCCGGCGCCCGAAGCCGAGCCCGTGCCGCGCGGACCGCGGCGCTGCCGGGGCGGCACCGGGTCGTCGCCGCGGGCCAGGCGGTCGCGCACGTCGCGCACCGTGCCCAGCGAGACGCCCGCCTGCACCGCGATCTGCCGCAGCGAGGCGGAGGGCTTCTCCCGCAGCAGGGCGCTGGCCCGCAGCCGGCCGTCCGCGCTGTTGAGCGGCCGGACGCGGCCGTCCCGGCCGACCCGGCTGCGCGACTGCGGATCCTCACCAGTTGCGCAGGCGCGGATCGCGCCGACGGTCTTGGCCGCGAGCCCGGTGGCCGAGGCGATGGCCCGGTCGGACCACTGCGGGTGCGACGCGATGATGCGCAGGGCCGCGGCCCGCCGGTCGGCCAGCGTCAGCGGTCTGCCGTGCTTGACGTTCGAGCGCACGCCGAGCACGAAGGCGTCGGCGGCGTCACCGTCGAAGAAGCGCACGCGGATCGTCTCCTCACCGCGCAGCACCGCGGCGTGGAGCCGGTGCATCCCGTCGATGACCCGCATGGTGGGCCGGTGCACCAGCACCGGCGGCAGAGCCGTCTCCGACTCGGCCAGGGCACGGGCGTGCTCGCAGTCCTCCCCAGCGAGCCGGGGGGAGTCCGACGGCCTCAGCGCGGTGACCGGGACCGGCACCGCGGATTGACCGTCGAGCCACAGCTCAATATTATCCGCGGACTCCGGAACACATCGGTCGATCACATCCGGTAATTGGTACTCGACATAGCGGAGCAATTTTTCTCCCCCTAGCCGACACAGTCAGCACACGCAGCCGGAAAGTCTTCCCCATAGTTGCGGACCCGGACAACGACGCGGTGCCACCCAGCCACCGCGCGTATCGAACAGGTCCCCGGACCAGCGTAGCCAAAATGCAACGGAAAGCAAGGTCGCTCGGTGACGGAGCTACCTGCAGGAACCACTGGTCGGCCGCTTGGCCGCACCACCGCCGGACACTTCTTCCGGCTATTCGGATCGACTGGAACACGCCGACGCACTACTGTGTCGGCTCTGGGACGGATGGAGCAGGGCGATGTGGCGACCGGGCGCTTTCCACGTGCTGCCCGACCACCCGCCCGCGCCACCGGGGCGGCGGGCTGCTCCGGACGACCGGAGCGGGATCGCCCCGAACGACCCCGTCGCCGTCGACGGCCACCCGCGCCAGGAGCTCCCCAGGACGCCCCACTCCGAGGGTGACAGCCGGAGCCACCCGGCGGAGCCCGGGGCGTCCCGGGGTACAACGGGCCGCAGGACGCTTCGGGGGTCCGCGAGCCGGTCGGCCGCCACCGGCTCGCACAGGGGTCGACGACGGCCCCCAGCGCCCGGTTTCTGCTGATCAAGTCCATGTCAACCCCCTTCCCTTGATGTCCCACCAGGCGGAAATTACCGTATTCCACAGATCCAGGGAACACTGGAGTGTGATGCCACATGAGCGATGACGGTTCCCGGCCCGAGTTGTTCGAGCTGTTGGCGCGCGTCGGCAAGGCACTGGGCAACGGCAAGCGGTTGGAGCTGATCGAGCTGCTGGTGCAGCGCTCCAGGGGCGTCGTGGAGCTGGCGCGCGCGGCCGGGCTCAACGTGACGACGACGTCGGCGCACCTGCAGACGCTGCGGCAGGCGGGTCTGCTCACCACCTCGCGCGACGGCACCACCATCCGCTACAGCATCGCCAGCGCCGAGGTCGCCGCGCTGTACGCCCGGCTGCTGACGGTGGCCGCCACCCAGTCCGCGGAGGTCGCCGTGGCCCGGCGCAGGCACGTGGGCCCGGACGACACCGAGGAGGTCGACCGCGACGAGCTGCTGCGCCGGGTCAGCGCGGGGCGGGCCGTCGTGGTGGACGTGCGGCCGAAGACCGAGTACGACGCGGGGCACATCCCCGGCGCGCTGTCCATCCCCATGGAGGAGCTGGCCGGGCGCCTCGACGAGCTGCCCACCGACCTGGACATCGTCGCGTACTGCCGGGGCGCGTTCTGCTCCTACGCCCACGACGCCGTCCGCCTGCTGTCCACGCGCGGCTACCGCGCGGTGCGGCTGGCGGACGGCGTCCTGGAGTGGCAGGTGGCGGGCCGGCCGCTCACCGGCGGCGCGACCTGACCCACCCCGGCGCCGAGCGGTCCCCGGTGGCCCGGTCAGGGTGTCGGGAGGCCGTCGGGACGCTCTCCGGCCGGGCGGTCCCCACGCGCCCCCGGCGGGGTCGCCGCCGCGCAGGCCGCCGCCGTCGCGCTCGCGCCGGACCGCCTCCAGCGGTCCGAGGTGGTTGACGGCCTTGGAGACCGACGCCGGGCCGACCCGCAGCCGCGCGACCGGCTCGGCGCGGTGGAACCGCCGGACTCGCCGGCGCACAGGCACGCGAGCACCCGCGCCGCCGGGGAACTCCACCGCGGCCGACATCGGTCCACTGTGGACTGAAGCGGCAAAGGCCGACCGGGGCCGGGAAGCGGGTGGGAGCGCTGTCCGGCGGCGTTCAACGCGTGGCACAAAAGCGTTACAGGAAGACCATAAGGAACCCCTATGGGTCTCCGGGGCGCGCGCCGGCGGCGGTGCTCCCCGCGCCGGTCCGGCGCGGCGGCCGGGCCGCGGTGGGGCGATCATCCGATGTGCGCCGTCCCGGCGCGACGGCGGCGATGCCACTCCGGCTTTACCAAGTCACTTGCTTGACCGGGTTTCCGGCACTCGGTTAGCTGGGCGCGACGGCCCCGCACCCCGCCGGCACCGGGCCGCGGACGAGGCGGACGGACGCCGGCGGTGGTGTGGGGGACCTTGGGGGACGTGGCCTCCGGGCCGGTCGCGGAGACCACCGCGACCCGGGTTCCCACCAGGACGAGGACGCGGAGGGACGCGGGACATGAAGATCACTGTGGACGAGGACAAGTGCTGCGGCGCGGGCATGTGCGCACTGGCGGCGCCGGAGGTGTTCGACCAGCGCATCGGTGACGGCGTGGTGGTCGTGCTGGACGCGGAGCCTGCCGAGCACCTGCACGAGAGCGTCCGCGAGGCCGTGGAGGTCTGCCCGGTCGCGGCCATCACGCTGACGCTCGGGGCCGACGCGTGAGCGTGCCTTCCTCCGTGCTGGTCGTCGGCGCCTCCGCCGCCGGGCTGGCCACGGTCGAAGCACTGCGCCGCAAGGGCTACACCGGCGAGGTGACCCTGCTGGGCGACGAGGGGCACCCGCCCTACGACCGGCCGCCGCTGTCCAAGCAGGTGCTGTCCGGCCGGTGGGAGCCCGACCGGGCGCACCTGCGCACCGCCGAGGCGCTGGAGGCGCTGCGCGCCCGCCTGGTGCTGGGCGACGCGGCGGTGTCGCTCGACGTCGGGGCGCGGGCGGTGCGCACCGCCTCGGGCGCCACGCTGACCGCCGACACCGTGGTGGTGGCGACCGGGGCGCGGCCCCGGACCCTGGGCGGCGGGCCGCGGGTGGCCGGCGTGCACGTGCTGCGCACGGTGGCCGACGCGCTCGTGCTGCGCGCCGACCTGGTGGCCGCGCGGCGGCTGGTGGTGGTCGGCGACGGCGTGCTGGGCACCGAGATCGCCGCCACCGCGCGCGAACTCGGCGTGGACGTCACCGTCCTGGGGCTCCAGCCCTCGCTGATGGCGTTCCCGCTCGGGCCGCTGGCCTCCGGGGCGCTGACCGCGCTGCACGTCGAGCGCGGTGTCCGGCTGCGGCCGGGCACCGCGTTCGACGGCCTGGTCGACGACGGCGACCGGGTCACCGGCGTGCGGGTGGCGGGCGGCGAGGTGCTCCCGGCGGACGTGGTCGTGGTCGCGGTGGGCGCGGTCCCGAACACGGAGTGGTTGGCCGACAGCGGGTTGGCGCTGGACAACGGCGTGGTGTGCGACGAGCGGTGCCGCGCCGCCGAGGGCGTCTACGCGGTCGGCGACGTCGCCCGCTGGCAGCACCCCCGCCTGGGGTCGCTGCGGCTGGAGAACCGCACGAACGCCACCGAGCAGGCCGCGGCGGTGGCGGAGGACATCCTGGGCGCGGACCGGCCCTACGCGCCCGTGCCGTACTTCTGGACCGACCAGTTCGACGCGAAGATCCACGTCCACGGCGTGCCCACCGCGGGCACGCGGGTGACCGTGGTGGAGGGCGAGGTCGCCGACCGCCGCTTCGTGGCGCTGTACGAGCAGGACGACGGCGAGGCGGTCGGCGTCCTGGGCTGGAACATGCCCAAGCAGACCCGCCTGCTCCGGCAGGAGCGCCTGGTGGTCCCGCACCACCCCGTCCGCGCCGGTTCCTGACCCCGGCGCGGCCCGCTACCGGGAGGTAGGCCATGACGAACCCGTCGCAGCCCGTCGGCGAGGGCACGGCCCGCCTCCCCCGGTACCCGATGCCCCGCGCCGACGGCTGCCCGTTCGACCCGCCGCCCGCCCTGCGCGGGCTCCGGGAGCGGGCGCCGTTGGCGAAGGTCGAGCTGTGGGACGGCAGCACGCCGTGGCTGGTCACCCGCTACGCCGACCAGCGCGCCGTGCTCGCCGACCCCCGCGTGAGCGCCGACATGGCGCACCCCGCCTACCCGCTGCAGGGTCCGGGCACCGGCTCGCTGAGCCTGGTCGGCATGGACGACCCCGAGCACGCCCGGCTGCGGCGCATGGTCAACGCCGCGTTCACGGTGAAGAAGGTCGAGGCCCTGCGCCCGGTCGTGCAGCGGGTCGTGGACGACGCGGTCGACGCGCTGTCGGCCGGTCCCCGGCCGGTGGACCTCGTGGAGGCGTTCGCGCTGCCCGTCCCGTCGCTGGTGATCTGCGACCTGCTCGGCGTGCCCTACGCCGACCACGGCTTCTTCCAGGCGCGCAGCCGGACCCTGGTCCACCGGGGCTCCACCGGCGAGCAGCGCGCGGCGGCGATCGCCGACCTGGGCCGGTACCTGGCCGGGCTGCTGGCCGACCGGGTCGACCGCCCCGGCGACGACCTGCTGTCCCGGCTGGGCGAGCGGGTCGCCGCCGGCGAGCTGGGCGCCGGGCAGGCCGCCGAGCTGGCCGTGCTGCTGCTGCTCGCGGGCCACGAGACCACCGCCAACATGATCGCGCTGGGCACCCTGCTGCTCCTGCGCCACCCCGACCAGCTCGCGCTGCTGCGCGACCGCGATGACCCGGCCACCACCGCCCGCGCGGTGGAGGAGCTGCTGCGCTACCTCACCATCACCCACGGCGGGCGCCGCCGCTTCGCGCTGGCGGACCTGGAGGTCGGCGGGCAGCTCGTGCGGGCGGGCGAGGGCCTGGTGCTGCCCACCGACGTCGGCAACCGCGACCCCGCCGCCTTCCCCGACCCGGACCGGCTCGACCTGACCCGCGAGGCCCGCCACCACCTCGCGTTCGGGTTCGGCGCGCACCAGTGCCTGGGCCAGTCGCTGGCCCGGCTGGAGCTGGAGGTGGCCTACCGCACCCTGCTGCGCCGCGTGCCCGGCCTGCGCTCGGCCGTCGACCTCGACCGGATCCCGTTCAAGCACGACGGGTTCGTCTACGGCGTGCACGAGCTGCCCGTGACCTGGTAGCCCGCGGGCGTCCGACGCGGTGGTGGGCGTCCCAGTGCGGAATGTCGGCAGTTGCGCGGCCCGTGCCGCCGGGCCGGGTGGCACGGGACGCCCCCCTGCCGGCGGCCGGCGTTCCCGACGCGGAACGGGCGGGGCTCACCACCCCGCGATCGACGCCCTCGGGGCGGTGAGCCCCGCCCGGGTCACAGCGCGAGCCTGACCACCGGCGAGCCGTTGGCGCCGAACCAGCACACCCGCTCGCTGACCAGGTCGAACTCCACCGCCACGACGCCCTCGGGCTGGGGCGGCACCTCGACCCGCACCGGGAACCCGGCGCTCCCGCCCGGCTCGACGCCGCGCCCCGGCAGCGGGACCCGGGTCAGATCGCGCGTGGTGCGGTCGGCCAGGTGGAGCCGGACGCCGAGCAGCACGGGGCCGAAGCGGGCGTCGGAGGGCAGCCAGGTCCGGGGGCCGGGGTTGCGCACGCGGCAGGAGCCGGTCACGACGACCACCTCGCCCGACCGGTCGACCTCGACGTCGTCCAGCGCCAGTTCGGCGACCAGGCCCCTGGCCTCGCGGCTGTCCAGCGCCGCCTCGCCCTCGCGGCGCAGCACGAACAGGCGTCGGTCGCCGATCGCCGCGCGGGTGGGCGCGGAGAACACGTCCTGGCCGGCCTCCTGCCCGGCGACCACGTCGTGGAAGGTCTCGACGTCCACCCAGCGGGGCGCGGAGTCGAACAGGCACAGCCGCAGCTCGGCGAACCCGGCCTCCCGCGCCCACGCCCAGACCTCGTCGATCAGGACGTCGTTCTCGATGATCCCGTAGTTGCGCATCTCGAACTGCGACTGCGCCTGGACCGAGTGGCGGTCGCCGGGCTCGGAGAACGCCGCGATGCCGCCGGGGCGCAGCACCCGCGCCATCTCGCGGATCACCTCGTCGGGGTTGGGCACGTGGTGGAAGGCGTCGAAGGACAGGACGCGGTCCACGCTCGCGTCGGGCAGGTCGATGCGGTGGCCGTCGAAGACGAGGAAGTCCGGCTCGGGCTGGTCGCCCAGCACGGGCTGGACCTCGAACAGCCGCCTGCCCAGCTCCAGCGCCGTCGGCGAGACGTCCAGCGCGATCACGCGGCACCCGAGCTGGGTCAGGAAGCGGCTGGTCCAGCAGGTGCCGGCGCCGAAGTCCAGGACCGTCATGCCCGGCTGCGGGCGCAGGCCGCGCAGCACCTGGCCGAAGGTGACCAGCAGGTCGGGCGCGTCGGTCGGGTCCTTGGCCGGCTTGGTCAGCAGCAGCTCGGGGTCCTCCACCGCCCGGAAGTAGCCCTCGGCGCGCTCGGCCAGCTCCTCCACGGTCACCGTCCTGATCAGCTCCGCCACGTCGACCCAGTCCGGGTCGTCCTCGGGGCGGGTGTCGGCGGCGGTCGGCGCGGGCGGCGGGGTCAGCCGCCGGGCGAACTCCTCGGAGGCCGCCAGGCCGGCGCAGACGTCGGGCAGCGCGACCTCGCCGGAGCGCAGCCCCGCCACGTACCGGGAGAGGCCCTCCGGGTCGGCCGGCCGGCCGAGGATCAGCCGGTAGGCGCGCTCGACGGCGGCCTCCAGGTCGTCCGGGGTGTCGGCCGGGGTGTCGGCCGGCGGGACCGGGGCGGCGGGCGGCGGGGCCTGGTCGGCCGGGGCGCTCCCGTCCGGCTCGGCGCCGGGCGCGCGCAGGCTGGTCAGGGATCGGTTCCGGCTGCCGGTCGGGAAGATCGAGCGCTCCACGGCGGGAACCGTACACCGAGCCGCCCCCGCGCCCGGCCGCTTCCCCGCGCGCGGCCCCGGGTCCGCCGGTTCGCGCGGGCCGCGCGGCCCGTCGAGCGGTCCCCTCCCGGACCGCTCGACGGGCCGCCGCCCCGCCGCCACGAGGGGCGCGCGGCCCCTCCCCCGGCGCGAGCGCCGCGCCGTCAGACCGTCGCCGCGCTGGGCACCGCCGTCCGCGCCCGGACGGCGCGGGCCAGGACCTCCAGCAGCGGCGTGGTGCGGGCCCAGCCCAGGCACGCGTCGGTCAGGCTCACGTCCGGGCGCCGGGGCGCCTTCTGGTTGCCGTCGGACAGGTAGGACTCGATCATCACCCCGGTCAGCCGGCGGTTGCCCGCCGCGATCTGGCCGGCCAGGTCCTCGACCACGCCGGGCTGGCGGTTGTGGTCCTTGCCGCTGTTGCCGTGCGAGGCGTCCACGACCACCCGCGGCGGCAGGCCGGCCGCGTTCAGGGCGTCGAGGGCGGCCGACACGTGCGCGGCCCCGTAGTTGGGCTCCCGGCCGCCGCGCAGGACCAGGTGGGTGTCCGGGTTGCCGGTGCTGCGCAGCGTGGTGAGGCGCCCGTCGAGGCCGACGCCGGGGAAGGTGTGCGGCAGCCGGGACGCCCGGATCGCGTCGATGGCGGTGCCCAGGTGGCCGGTGACGCAGTTCTTCAGCCCCACCGGCATCGGCAGCCACGACGCCAGGTGCCGGTGCGGCTGCGCGGCCACCGTGCGCGCCCCCACCGCGCCCCAGCTCACGGTGTCGGCGACGTGGTGGGCCAGCATCGGGTCCACGAACTCGTAGGCCAGCGGCAGCCCCAGCGCCGCCGCCTCCACCAGGAACGCCCGGCCCACCTGCAGGCCGGTCGCGATGTCGCCCTTGCCCTCCAGCGCGGGGTCGGTGAGCAGGCCGGTCCACCCCGAGACGGTGCGCGGCTTCTCCAGGTAGGCCCGCAGCACGACCACGAGGTCGTCGGCGAGCCGGCTCGCCTCGGCGGCGAGCAGGCGCGCGTACTCCAGGGCGGCGAGCGGGTCGTGCACGGAGCACGGCCCGACCACGACGAGCAGTCGGGGGTCGCGCCCGGCCAGCACGTCGGCGACGGTGTTGCGGTGCCGGGCGATGTCGTCGGCGGCGGTGGCCGGCAGCGGGTGCGCTGCGGCCACGTCGGCGGGTGTGGGCAGGGTGTCAAGCATCGGCAGTGCCCTTCTCGTTGTCGGGGCGGGGCAGCCTGGTCGCTGCGGCGGCCGCGACGAGGACCAGGCCGAGCACCCACCAGAAGGTGTCGGCGAACGCGGCGGAGACGGCGGAGGGGTCGGCGCCGCGAGCGGCCAGCCGGCTCTGGAGCACGACGGCGAGCAGCGCGGTGCCGACGGAACCGCCGACGGTGTTGAGCAGGTTCAGCGCACCGGCGGCGCGCGGCAGGCGGGCGGGTTCGACCGCCCGGTAGACCAGCGCCATCACGGGTGCGCCGACCAGCGCCGCGCCGGTGCCCCGCGCCAGCAGCGCGAACACGATCACGGCGTCGGGCAGGTCGTGCCCGAGCAGGGTCAGGGGCGCCGTGCCCGCGGCGACGAGCCCGATGCCGGCCAGCACGAGGGTGCGCGGGGCGGCGGCGTCCACGACCCGGGTCACCAGCACCGAGCCGAGCGCGGCGCCGACGCCCTGCGGCGCGAGCAGCAGGCCCGCCTGCCACGCCGTCAGGTCGGTCTGCAGGTACAGCGGCAGCAGGAACATCGTGCCGAACACCGACGCGCCGAGCAGGGCCAGCGCGAGCGCCGCCGCCCCGAACGGCGGCCGGGCGAACAGGCGCGGGTCGATCAGCGGGACGCGGGTGGTGCGCAGGCCGTGGACGACGAACGCCACCAGCGCCCCCGCCCCGACCGCGACGACCAGCGCCGGGGTGAGCGCGGGGCCGTGGCCGAAGCCCGACAGCCCGTACACCAGGACGGCCAGGCCGGGCGAGAGCAGCAGCGCGCCGCGCACGTCGAACGCGCCGGGCCGCTCGGCCGGCGGCGCCGCGGGCACGTGCCGGCGGGCCAGCAGCAGCGCGCCGAGCCCGACGGGCAGGTTGACCAGGAACAGCCACGGCCAGTCGGCGACGCCCAGGATCGCGCCGCCCACCAGCGGCCCGAGCACCGGCGAGAGCAGCGGCACGACGCCGACCACGCCGATGAGCCGGCCGATGCGCTCGCGCCCGGCGGCCCGCGCCAGCAGCGCCTGCCCGGTCGCCGGCAGCAGGCCGCCGCCCAGGCCCTGCACGACCCGGAACACCACCAGGCTGGGCAGCGACCACGCCACCGCGCACAGCAGCGAGCCGAGCAGGAACAGCGCGACCGCGCACAGCCACACCCGCCGCCCGCCGAACCGGTCGGCCAGCCACCCGGACGCGGGCACGGCCGCGACCACGGCCAGCAGGTAGGCGGTGCCGACCCACTGGACCTCGGTGACCGGCGCGTGGAACCGCTCGGCGAGCGCGTCCAGGCCGACGGAGACGATCGTGCTGTCGAGCGTGGCCATGAACGTGCCCAGGACGAGCACGAACGCGGCCCGCCACAGGGAGCGGTCGACCACGGGGGCGGTCACGAGCGGCCCGCGAGGAAGTCGCCCGCGTCGGCGTCGAGGCCGGCGGGCAGGTCGCGCAGGGCGGCCAGCAGGTCGTCGGCGAGCGCGCGCTCCTCGGCGGCGGTGAACACCCCCCGCAGGCAGCCCAGGACACCGGTCCAGCCGCCGCCCTCCGGGACGACGGTGAGCGTGACCGGGTGGTGGGTGCGCTCGCGGAACCGGGCGGCGGTGACGGTCAGGCCGGGCGCGGGCTCGCGCAGCCGCTCGGGGTCCACGGGGTAGTTCTCGAACACCACGAGGCTGTCGAACAGCCGCACGCGATCACCCTCTATTTCGGACAGTCCCACGTGGACGGCCTGGTTCTGCTGGCGGGCCTGGAGGTCGGCGAGCGCGTCGCCCAGGACACCGGTGAGGCGGACGCGCACGGGCACCGTGCCGGCGAGCAGGCCGAGGATGTCCTCCACGCCCTCCACGTCGGCCTGCCGCCCGGACACCATCGCGCCGAAGCACACCTCCGCGCGGCCCGAGCGGGCGGCCAGCACCGTCGCCCACGCGCCCTGCAGCAGCGTGTTGGGCGTCAGGCCGCGGCGCGCGGCGGCGCGGGTGAGCCCGGCGACCACGTCCGGCCCGACCGCGAACAGCACCGGGTCCACCGGGCCGACCGGGGTGGGCCTGCCGCGGGTGAGGTAGTCGCCCTCGGGCAGGCCGGCGACCTCCTCCCGCCACGCCCGCACGTCGGCGTCGTGGTCCCGCCCGGCGCGCCAGCGCAGGTAGCGGGCGAACGGGACGGGCGCGGGCAGGTCCGGCGCGACGCCCGCGACCCGCGCGGCGTAGAGGGCGAACAGCTCGGTGAGGATGCGCGGCGCGGACCACCCGTCGGACAGCACGTGGTGGGTGGTCAGCACGACGACCTGCTCGGCGCCGTGCCGCAGGACCGACAGGCGCACCAGCGGGCCGGTGGCCGGGTCGAACGGCTCGGCGAGGTCGTCGGCCAGCGCCTGCTCGACGTCGGCCACCTCGGCCAGGCGGCAGTCCGGCCGCGGGTCGACGGGCACCACCTGCACGGGCAGGTCGGGCGGGAACACCGCGCCCAGGTTGGGGTGGCGGCGCAGCAGGTCCGCGCCGGCGGCGTGCAGCGCCGGCACGTCCAGCGCGCCGGCCACCGTGAACGCGGCCTGCACGGGGTAGACCTCGGCGTGCCGCAGCACCACCTCCTGCAGCGGCGTGAGCGGCAGGACGTCGGCCACGGCGCGGTCGCCCTCCAGCCGCTCGATCGCGGCCTGGTCGAGGTCCACCAGCGGCAGGTCGGACGGGGTGAGCCCGGCGCGCTCGCGCGCGTCGGGGTCGGCGGCGAGGTCGGTCGCCGCGCGGCGCAGGTGCTCGGCCAGCTCGGCGACCTCCTCGGCGTCGAACAGGGCCCCGGGCCAGGTGAAGCGGACGCCGAGCCGGTCGTCGCGCTCCAGGGCGTTGACCATCAGCGCGTGGGGCAGCGGCAGGTCGTCGCCGCCGGACCCCAGCGGGTCGGCGTCCGGCGGGGCCTGCCAGGGGACCTCCGCGGTCGGGGCGGCGGGGAAGCGGCCCAGGTAGTTCCAGGAGACCTCCGGCGTCGCGGCCACCGCGCGCGGGAGCTGCTCCTTGACCGCCTTGAGCGCGGCGGACGCCGTGCCGGCCGGGGTGACCCGGGCGGTGTGCACGGCGGTGAACCAGCCGACGGTCTGCGACAGCTCGTCGGTGCGGCCGTGGCTCTCCAGGGCGACGAGGAGGTCCGCCGCGCCGCCGCGCCACCGGGCCGCCGCGCGGGCCAGGGCGGTCAGCAGGACGGTGTCCGGGGTGGTGCGGTAGGCGGCGGGCAGGGTGGTGAGCAGGGTCCTGGTCGTCTCCGGGTCGAGGTGCACCACGTGGTGCACGGCCGTGGCCGTGGTGTCGCGCGCGGGGTCCAGCGGCGTGCGGGCCAGCGGCGGCGGGACGTCCGCGACCAGGACCGGCCGGTGGTCGCGGCGGGACCGGGCCCACCCGAGGAAGGACTGGCCGTGGCGGCGCAGCGGGTGGCCGGCGTGGGCGTGCTCGACGTCGTCGAGCAGCACGCGCCAGGACACCGCGTCCACGACGACGTGGTGGCCCACCAGCACCAGCCGGCCCGGCCGCTCCCCCGCGTCGAGCCACACGGCGCGCAGCAGCGGCCCGGTGCGCAGGTCCATGCGGGCGCGGGCCTCGGCGACGTGCCGGTCGGCCAGGGCGCGCAGGTCGCCGGTCGCCGGCACGTGCACCAGCACGTCGGCGGCGGTCACCGCGCCCACCTCGGGGATGCGCAGCACGGGGCCGTCGGCGCCGGTGTCGGCCAGGTGGGCGCGCAGCACGTCGTGGCGGGCCAACACGGCGTCCAGGACCCGCCGCCAGGTGTCGACCGAGCCCGGCGGCACGCACACCTCGACCCACTGGCAGAAGCTGTCGGCGGAGGCGCCGCCGGCCGCGCAGCGGAGCAGCAGGTCCCGCATCACCGGCGTGAGCGGCGCGTCGCCGACCGCCGGCGCGGCCTCGGGCTCCTCGGCCGCGCCGCAGCGGGCGGCGATGCCCGCGACGGTGGCGCCCTCGAACACGTCCCGCGCGGTCAGCGTCAGGCCCTCCCGGCGGGCCCGGGACACCAGGCGCAGCGACACGATGCTGTCGCCGCCGACGTCCAGGAACGCGTCGTCGAGCTGCACGTCCGCGCGGCCCAGCACCTCGCGGAAGACCTCCAGCAGCACGGCCTCGGTCGGCGTGGCCGGTTCGCGGGCGGCGGCGGCGCGCACCTCGGGCGCGGGCAGCGCGGCCCGGTCGAGCTTGCCGGTGGGGCCCAGCGGCAGGCGGTCGAGCACCACCAGCGCGGCGGGCACCATGTGGTCGGGCAGCTCGGCGGCCAGGTGGGCGCGCACGTCGGCGAGGTCCAACCCGGCGGCAACCGCGGTGGTCGTGGCAGCGGTGCCGGGAGTGGCGGCGCTGTCGGGGGCGGCGGCGCTGTCGGGGGCGGCGGCGCTGTCGGGGGCGGCAGCGGTGCCGGGAGTGGCGGCGGTGTCGGTCGTGGCGGTGGCCGGGATGACGTAGCCGACGAGCCGGCCCTCGCGCACGATCACCGCGCACGCCCGCACGCCGGGGTGCCGCGACAGCACCGTCTCGACCTCGGCCAGTTCGATGCGGAACCCGCGCACCTTGACCTGGTGGTCGGCCCGCCCGAGGAACACCAGCTGCCCGTCCGGCCGCCACCGCACCAGGTCCCCGGTGCGGTACATGCGCTCGCCGGGCGCGCCGAACGGGTCGGCCACGAACCGCTCCGCGGTCAGGCCCGGCCGGTTGACGTAGCCGCGGGCCAGCTTCGGGCCCGCCAGGTACAGCTCGCCGGTCACGCCGACGCCGACCGGCAGCAGGCCGCCGTCGAGCACGTAGGCGCGCACCTCGGGGTCGGGGCGGCCGATCGGCAGCGGTCCCGGGTCGTCGGGGGCGTAGTGCCAGGTGACGGAGTTGATGGTGACCTCGGTGGGCCCGTAGGCGTTGAACAGCGCCCGCCGGTCGCCCCAGCGGCGCGCCAGCTCCGGGTCGAGGCGCTCGGCGCCGACGACGAAGAACACCTCCGGCGGCACGGTCCGGTCGTCGGGCATGGCCGCCAGGAACGACGGCAGCAGGTTCACGCCCGTCACGCGGTGCTCGGCGATGTAGTCCAGCAGCTCGTCGCCGGGCACGCGCACCTCCTCGGGCGCGATGACCGACGTGCCGCCCGACAGCAGCGGCAGCATGAACTGCCAGAACGCCACGTCGAAGCTGGTGGAGGCGAAGTGCAGGTACCGCTCGCGCCCGCCGATGCCGACGACGTCCTCCTGCAGCGCGATCAGGCTCGGCAGGCCGCGCAGCGGCACGGCGACGCCCTTGGGCTTGCCGGTCGTGCCGGAGGTGTAGATGACGTAGGCCAGCGAGTCGGGGGTCAGCCCGGCCCGCGCGTGCACCGGGTCGTCGTCGGAGGGCGCGTCGGCGTCGGGCCGCACCAGCGGCTGGTCGCCGAAGCCCGGGTGGGACTGCGCGATCACCGCGGCGGGCGCGATGTCCTCGGCCATGTAGGCCAGCCGGTCGCGCGGGTAGTCGGGGTCCATCGGCACGTGCACCGCGCCCGCCTTGAGCACGGCGAACAGGGCGACGACCAGCTCCACGTCACGGCCCAGCAGCACCGCCACCGGGTCCTGCGGGCGGACGCCGCGGGCCAGCAGGGCGTTGGCCAGGCGGTTGGCGCGCCGGTCCAGCTCGGCGTAGGTCAGCGAGCGGTCGCGGCAGACCACGGCCTCGGCGTCGGGGGTGTCGGCGACCCACCGGCCGAACTCCGCCAGCACGTCGCCGCGCGCCCGCTTCGGCCGCGGCCCGGCGCCCAGGCGCAGCAGGTCGTCCTGCTCGCGGGCGTCGAGGGCGCGCAGCCGGGCGACCGGGCGGTCGGGGTCGTCGACGATCTCGTGCAGCAGGGTGCGCAGCCAGCGGCCGTAGCCGCGCACGGTGGCCTCGTCGAGCACCTGCGGCTGGTAGCCCAGGCCGAGGGTGATCTCCTCGTCGGGCAGGACGATCACCGTCAGCGGGTAGTGGGTGGCGTCGGTGATGTCGACGCCGACCAGGTCGAGGCCGGGCGCGAGGGTGACGCGGTGGCGGCTGGAGAGCGGGAAGTTCTCCATCACCAGCATGGTGTCGAACAGCTCGCCCAGGCCGGCCGCGCGCTGGATGTCGGGCAGGCCGACGTGGTGGTGCTCGGCCAGGGCGACGCTCTCGGCGTGCACGCGGTCGAGCAGGTCCGCGGCGGTGTCGGCGGCGGTGTGGCGCACCCGGACGGGGATGGTGTTGCCGAGCTGGCCGATCATCGACTCGACGCCGTCGACCTCGGCGGGGCGGCCGGAGACCGGGCAGCCGAAGACGACGTCGCGGCGGCCGGTGAGCCGGCCCAGCAGCACGCCCCACGCGGTCTGGAGCACGGTGGTCGTGGTGACCCCGCGGGACCGGGCGAACGCGCGCAGCCGGTCGCTGAACTCCGCGCCCAGGCCGACGGTGACCCGCTCGGGGCGGTCCACCACCGAGGACTCGCGGGCCAGCCGCGTGCCCTCCTCCAGCCCGGCCAGGGCCTCGCGCCAGGCGGTCAGCCCGGCGTCGTGGTCGCGCCCGGCCAGCCAGCGGTGGTACTCGCCCGGGGGCGGCGCGACCGGCGCCGGCGGGCCGCCGCCCAGCTCGGCGTAGAGGGCGAGCAGGGTGCGGCCCACCAGCGGCATCGACCAGCCGTCCAGCAGGGCGTGGTGGTTGGTGATCACCAGGCGGTGCTCGTCGCCGCCGAGCGTGCACAGCAGGAACCGGATCAGCGGCGGCCGGTCGGGGTGCAGGGGCCGGGTCAGGTCGGCGCGGAACTCGGCGTCGAGGCCGTCGGGGGTGGTGCGGACGTGCCGCCAGTCCAGGGTCACGTCGGCGGGCACGATCTGCACCACCTCGCCGGCGGCGGTGGTGTGCAGGTGGACGCGCAGCGCGGGGTGGCGGCGCAGCAGTTCCGCGGCGGCGGCGCGCATCCGGTCGGGGTCCAGGTCGCCGCGCAGCAGCGTGACGGCCTGCACCACGTAGACGTCGGTGTCCTCATCGCCGCGCACGAGGCTGTGGAACGACAGGCCGGCCTGCAGCGCCGTGGCGGGCAGGACGTCCTCGACCCGCCCGAGGCGCTCCAGGGCGTCGATGGCGTCCTGGTCGAGCGCGACGAGGGGCAGGTCGGACGGGGTCAGGCCGCCGCCGTCCGGGCCGACGCGCCGCGCGTGCCGGTCCAGCGCGTCCAGCGCGGCGCGCCACGCGGCGTGCAGGTCGGCGACCGCCTCGCGGGTGAGGACCTCGCCGGCGGCGGTCCACTCCACGGCCAGCCGCGGCGCGCCGCCGTCCTCGTGGACGAAGCTGTTGAGCGCCAGCACCTGCTCCAGGGCCTTGCCGGGCGGTTCGGTGACGGCGAACGCGTCGCCCGCGGGCAGCCGCCACGGGCCGGGCAGCGGCGCGAACCGGCCCAGGTGGTTGAGCAGCACGTCGGGCGGCGGCACGGCGAACTCGGCGCGGGTGGCGGGGTCGAGGTGGCGCAGGACGCCGTAGCCGGCGCCGTTGTCGGGCACGGCCCGCTTGGCCTCCTTGGCGGCGCGCACCAGGCGGCCCGCCGCGGCGCCGCCGGCGAGCGCGTCGGCCAGGTCCGCGTCGGCGCGGACGGCGTCGGCGGGCACGCGCAGCGGGTGCTCGCCGGTGAACCAGCCGACCGTGCGGGACAGGTCCGCGCCGGGCAGGTCCCGGCCGTGGCCCTCGACGGTGACGGTGACCGCGGCGCGGCCGGGCAGGCCCCGCTCGCGCTGCCACAGCCGCAGGGCCAGCGCGAACGCCGCGATCAGCACCTCGTCCACGCCCGCGCGGTAGGCGGCGGGCAGGGTGGTCAGGACGGCGGCGGTCTGCTCGGCGGTCGCGGTGGTGGTGCTGCGGTGGGCGGTGGCGGCGGTGTCCCGGGCCGGGTCCAGCGGGCGGTGGCCCAGTCGCAGGTCGTCGCGGGTGGCGCGCCAGTGGTCCAGCTCGGCGCGCCGCGCGCCGGTGCGGCCCTGCTCGGCCAGGGCGGTGGCGTGGCGCCGCCAGGACGTGCCGACCGGGGCGAGCGGGCGGCCCTCGCAGGCCGCCTGGAGGTCGGGCAGCAGCACGCGCCACGAGACGCCGTCCACCACGAGGTGGTGGGCGACGACGACGAGCCGGTCGCCGGTCGGGGTGCGCACGAGGGCCACCCGCAGCACCTCGCCCCGGCGCGGGTCCAGCTCGCCGGCCAGCCGGTGGGCGACCTCGGCCGGTCCGTCCGCGCGGACCTCGGTGACGACGGCGGTCGCGGCGCCGCGCGGGCGCACCACCAGCCCGTCGGGGATCACCTGCAGGCGCAGCGCGTCGTGGTGGTCGAGCACGGCCTGCACGCCCGCGGTGAGGGCGGGCAGGTCGAGGTCGGCCACGTGCGGCGCGGTCCACTGGGCGTAGCCGGCGACGGCGTCGGGGTCGGGGTTCGGGTCGAGCAGGGCGCGCACGATCGGCGGCGCGGGCACCGGGCCGGTCGGCTCGTCGTGCGCGTCGGGGCCCCCGGGGCCGGCCGCGTCGATCTCGCGGGCGGCGGCGGCCAGGGCCGCCAGGGTCCGCCGGCCGAGCAGGTCGCGCGGGCGCAGCTCCAGGCCGTGCGCGCGCAGCCTGCTGCTGACGCTGATGGCCGAGATGCTGTCGCCGCCCAGGGCGAAGAAGTCGTCCTCCACGCCGACCTCGCTCGCGCCGGTGACCTCGGCGGCGATGTCGACCAGCAGCCGCTCCCGCTCGGTGCGCGGCGCCCGGCCGCCGCCGGCGGTGCGCGGCGCGGGCAGCGCGGCCCGGTCGAGCTTGCCGTTGGCGGTGACGGGCAGCGCGTCCAGCACCACGACGACGGAGGGCACGAGGTGGTCGGGCACGCGCCGCGCCAGCTCCTCGCGCACCTCGCCGGGCGTGAGCGGGCCGGTGGGCACGACGTAGCCGACCAGGCGCGGCGAGCCGGTCCCGGTGTGGATCGCGGCGGCGGCGGCGCGGACGCCGGGCGTCGCGCCGAGGGCGGCCTCGACCTCGCCCAGCTCCACGCGGTGGCCGCGGACCTTGACCTGGTCGTCGCGGCGGCCCGCGTACTCCAGGCCGCGGCCGGGGACCCAGCGGGCCAGGTCGCCGGTGCGGTACATCCGGTCGCCGGGCGCGCCGTGGGGGTCGGCGACGAAGCGCTCCGCGGTCAGCGCCGGCCGCCCCAGGTAGCCGCGCGCCAGGTGCGGGCCCGCGACGTACAGCTCGCCGCGCGCGCCGGGCGGCACCGGGCGCAGGGCGTTGTCCAGCAGGTAGACCCGGGTCCCGGACAGCGGGTGGCCGATGGTCGGCTCGGCGCCCTCGACGCGGGCCGTGGTGCTGTCCACGGCGGCTTCGGTGGGGCCGTACATGTTGCGCGCCGGCACCCCGGTGGCCGCGACGCGCCGCCACAGGGCGGGCGGCGTCGCCTCGCCGCCCAGGACCAGCAGGGCCGGGCGGCGCCCGCCGTGCAGCAGCCCGGCGTCCACCAGCGGGGCCGCCAGCGACGGGGTGGTGTCCACGACGTCGATCAGGTCGCGCCGGAACGCGGCCAGCAGCGCGTCCGCGTCCCGCGCGGTGTCCGCGTCGTACAGGTGCAGCTCGTGGCCGCACAGCAGCCACAGCAGCTGGTCGAGCGCCGAGTCGAACGCGAACGAGTAGGTGTGCGCCACCCGCAGCCGCCGGCCGGCGGCGGTGTCGGCCACCGTCGTGGCGCGGTGGTGGTGGATCAGGGCGGTGAGCCCGCCCACGCGCGCCAGCACGCCCTTGGGCCAGCCGGTGGAGCCCGAGGTGTGGATGACGTAGGCCAGGTGGTCGGGGTGGCGCGGCGCGGCCAGCTCGGCGGCGGACAGCCGCTCGCCGGGGTGCCCGGCCAGGTCGGCGACCCGCGCGCACGGGACGGGCAGCCCGCCGGCGATCACCGCGTCACCCGCGGGCGCGTCGCCGGTGGGCGCGTCGGCGACCAGCGCGAGCACGGCCCCGGTGTCGGCGACCAGCTCCCGCAGCCGCTCCGGCGGGTGCTCCACGTCCAGCGGCTGGAACGCGGCCCCGGCGTCGAGCACCGCCAGCAGCGCCACCACCAGGTCGACCGAGCGCGGCAGGGCCAGCGCCACGACGTCGTCCGGCCCCACGCCGCGCGCCCGCAGCCCGCGCGCCACGGCGTGCACGCGGGACACGAGGTCGGCCGCGCCGATCCGCCGCGACCCGTGCACCAGCGCGGTCGTGTCGCCCAGCGCCGCCAGGGAGTCCAGCAGCGCGGGCACGTCGGCGGGCTCGCCGGGCAGCGCGGGCGTCGCCCACTCCCCCGGCACCGGCACGCCCGCGAGGTCCACCCGGCCGACGGGCGGCGCGGCCTCGGAGGTCAGCTCGTCCACCAGGCGCAGCAGCGAGGCCAGGGTGCGGTCCACGCCGGCCTGGTCGTGGGCGCGGGCGTCGACCTCGAAGCCCAGCAGCAGCCCGCCGTCGGGCACCGGCAGGACGCTCAGCCCCATGTCCTCCGGCGGCCCGCCCGCGATGTTGCGCATCACGCCGGTCGCGCCCGCGAAGTCCAGCGCGAGGTCGAACGCCTTGAGGTTCACGCCGCGGCCGTGCAGCAGGGCCGCGGAGCCGGGCACGTCGCGGGGCAGGTCCTCGCCCCGGTAGCGCTGGTGGGCGCGCATCTCGCGCATCACGGCGGCGACGCGGCGGCTCAGCCCGTCGATCCGGTCGTCGCCGTGCACCGCCACGCGCAGCGGCAGCACGTTGACCGCCATCGCGGGGGTGCGCAGCGCCACGCCCGTGCGGCACATCAGCGGCAGGGCGAACACCACGTCGGTGCGGCCCAGGACGCGGTGCAGGAACGCGGCGTAGCAGGAGATCAGCACCTCGCCCCAGGTGGTGCCGGCGTGGGCGGCGACCTCGTGCAGCCGCGCCACGGCTTCGGCGGGCAGCACGGCCCGCGCGGTCAGCGTCCGCTCGGGCGCGCCGCCGTCGGCGAGGTCGGCGGCGACGTCCAGCTCGGGCAGCGGCGTGAACCGGTCGCGCCAGTAGTCCCGGTCGGCCTCGGCGCGCGCGCTGCCCCGGTAGTCCAGGTCGGCGGCCACGACGTCGGCGAACCGCCCGAACGGGCAGGGCGGCGGCTGCTCGCCGCGCACCAGCGCCGTGTAGTGGGCGGCGGTGCGGCGGGCGAGCATGGCCGCGGTGTAGCCGTCGAACACCAGGTGGTGGCCGAGCTGGGTGTACCAGGTCTCCCGCTCGGACACCCGGATCACGGTGTGGGAGAACAGGTCCCGGTCGGTCATCTCCCGGCAGTCCGCGGCGAGGCGGGCCCGCTCGGCGGCGACCAGCTCCCGCGCCGCGGCGACCGGGTCCGGCTCGCCGGACAGGTCGACGACCGGCGGCAGCGGCGCGGGCTGGTCGGACACCGCCTGGCGCGGCCCGTCCGCGGTGTCGAACACCCGCAGCCGCAGGCTCTCCGCCTCGTCGGTGGTGGCGCGCACGGCCGCGGCGAGCGCGTCCGCGTCCACCGGGCCGGCGATCTCCACGACGTCGCCGACGACGTAGTACGGCGAGTCCGGTTCCAGCCGCTGGGCGTGCCAGATCCCCAGCTGGGCGCTGGTGAGTTCGAGGACCGGGTGGGACGTGGCGGTGGGGCTCTGGAGCCGGGTGATGCTCAACTCACGCTCCTCGCGGGTCGGTGTGGTGCCGCGGTCAGAGGGCGGGCACGACCATGGGTGTCCCGGTGACCGGGTCGGGGACGACGACGCTGGGCAGGTCGAAGACCTCTTTGAGCAGGGCCGCGTCCACGACGTCGGCGGGCGCGCCCTCGGCGACGACCCGGCCCTCCTTCATGGCCACCAGGTGGTCGGCGTAGCGGCACGCCTGGTTGATGTCGTGCAGCACGGCGATGACGGTGCGGCCCTCGTCGCGCAGGTCCGCCAGCAGCGACAGCAGCTGGTACTGGTGGGTGATGTCGAGGAACGAGGTGGGCTCGTCCAGCAGCAGGTAGGGCGTGTCCTGGGCGAGGACGACGGCGATCCACGCGCGCTGCCGCTGCCCGCCGGACAGCTCCTGGGCGGGCCGGTCGGCCAGGTCCACGACGCCCGCGGCGACCATCGCGCGGGTGACGGCGGCCTCGTCGCGCTCCGACCAGGTGGACAGCAGCGACTGGTGCGGGAACCGGCCGCGCGCGACGAGCTGCCGCACGCGGATGTCCTCGGGGACGACGGGGTCCTGCGGCAGGAACCCCAGCGAGCGGGCGAGCACCTTGGTGGGGAAGGCGCCCACGTCGCGCCCGTCGAGCCGCACACCGCCCTCGGCGGGGCGCAGCAGCCGGACGAACGCCCGCAGCAGGGTGGACTTGCCGCACGCGTTGGGGCCCACGATGGCGGTGAACGCGCCGTCGGGGACGTCGAGGGTGAGACCGGTCGACACGACGCGGTCGCCGTAGCGCAGCGTCAGGCCCCGGGCGGTCAGTCGGGTCATCGTCGCCGCACCTCCTTGGTGAGCAGCCAGATCAGGTAGCAGCCGCCGATGGCCGTGCTGACCACACCGACGGGGAGGGGCACCGGCGCGAGCAGCAGCTGCGCGAGCAGGTCGGCGCCCTGCAGCAGCACGGCCCCGGTGAGCGCGGCGGGCAGCAGCGGCACGCCGGGCGAGCGCGCCAGGCGTCGCCCGATCTGCGGCGCGGCGAGCGCGATGAACGCGATCGGCCCGGCGACCGCCGTGACGGCCGCGGTGAGGCCCACGCCGATGAGCACCAGGTGCAGGCGCAGCCGCTGCACGCCCACGCCGGTCGTGACGGCCAGCGACGTGCCCAGCGCGTCCTGGTGCAGCGCGTGCGAGCACGCCGCCGCCAGCGCCAGCAGCACCGCGATGAGGCCGAACGGCAGGCGCACGTCGGCCCAGTCGACGCCGTTGAGCGAGCCCGCGCTCCAGCCGACCGCCGCGATGGCGATCTCCAGCTCGGCGCGCAGCACGATCCACGAGTTGAGGGCGGTGAGCATCGCGTTGACCGCGATGCCGATCACGACCAGCCGCAGCCCGGACAGGCCGCCGCCCAGCGACAGCAGGTACACCGCCAGCGCGGCCAGCGCGCCGCCGACCACCGAGCCGGTGGCCAGCTGCGCGGAGGTGCCCGACAGCACCGTGATCGCGACCAGCGCCCCGGTGTAGGCGCCGGCGTCCAGGCCGATGACGTCGGGGCTGCCCATGGGGTTGCGGGTGATGTTCTGGAAGATCGCGCCCGCCACGCCCAGCGCCGCGCCGAACACCAGGCCCGCCAGGACGCGCGGCAGCCGCCAGTCGCGGATGACGACGCCGCCCCGGCCGCCGGTCAGGGCGTCGAACACCTTGGCCGGGCTGGCCCAGGTCGCCCCGTGGCACAGGCCCAGCAGCGCCAGCCCGGCGATGACCAGCAGCAGCACGCCGGTCAGCACCAGGGTGCGGCGTTCGACGCGGACCGACACCGGGCCGCCCCGCAGGACCACGGCGGCGCTCATGCCGGCACCGCCCCGTAGCGGCGGGCCGCCCAGATCAGCACCGGGCCGCCCAGGAACGCGGTCACGATCGCGACCGGCACCTCGCCGGTGGGCAGCAGCACCCGCGATCCCACGTCGGCCACCAGCAGCAGCACCGGCCCGAGCACGGCGGCGAAGCCGATCAGCCAGGGCACCGACGCGCCGGCCAGCCGCCGCGCCACGTGCGGCACGATCAGGCCGACGAACAGGATCGGCCCGGCGACGGCGGTGGCCGCGCCGGCCAGCACGGTGATCAGCACCAGCGAGGCCAGCCGCACCCGGGCCACGTTCGCGCCCAGGGCGTGGGCCACGGTGTCGCCCAGGGCGACGGCGTCGAGCTGGCGGCTCAGCAGCAGCGCGCACACCAGCGCGACGGCGATCACCAGCAGCGGCACGGCGTTGGGCGCCTGCTCGCGGCCGGCCAGCGACCCGACCGACCAGAAGCGGTACTTGTCGAACACGTCGGGCAGCACCAGCCGCAGCCCCAGCGTCACGCCCGTCAGGACGGCGCTGAGCGCCACGCCGGTCAGCACCAGGCGCAGCGGCGAGCGCCGCCCGACGGAGTACACCAGCAGCGTGGCCAGCACCGCGCCGACCACGGCCAGCAGCAGCTCGCCCACCGGCGAGGCGGCCAGGCCGAGCGCCGAGCCCGCGGCCATCGCGAACCCGGCGCCCGCGGTGACGCCGAGCACGCCCGGCTCGGCCAGCGGGTTGCGCGAGAGGACCTGGATCAGCACGCCGGACACGGCCAGCGCGGCGCCCGCGCCCACGGCCAGCACGGCGCGGGGCACGCGGATGTCGCGCACCACCACGTGGTCGCTGGAGCCGTCGTGGTCCAGCAGCGCCCGCACGACCTCCACGGGCGCGATGGCGTGGGCGCCGACACCGACGCCCACCACCGCGACCGCGACCAGCAGGACCAGCGCGCCGGCCAGCAGCGCGACCCGCTTGCCGGTCACTTCGCCAGCAGCGGCGCGAACGCCTCGTCGACGGAGTCCAGCGTCTTCATAGCGGCGCGGTAGGTCGCCGCCTCGGTGTAGCGGAAGGCGAAGGTCTTGCCTGCCTTGACGGCGGGCAGGTTCTTCCACAGCTCGGAGTCCAGGACGTACTGCACGGCCGCGGGCACGGTGCCGTCGGCGCTGACGGAGTAGGAGATGGCGTCGGCCTCGGCGAACGCCGCGGTCAGCTCCTCGATCGACGGGTACTCGCTGACGTCCTTGGAGCCGCCGCCCTTGACCTTGACCTGGCCGTAGTAGTTCGCGCCGGCGTCCTGGGCGATGTTGGTGCCCCAGGAGCCGTTGAACTCGCGCTGGAAGTTGCCCTTGGCGACCTCGCCGTAGGCGCCCACGTGGCCGAGCTTGAGCTGGGGCAGCACGTCGGCGTACTTCTTCGCGATGCCCTCGGCCTTGGCCTGGTACTCGCCGCGGGTGGCGTCGAACGACGACAGCGCGCCGGCGGCGTCGGCCTGCTTGCGGGACAGGTCGCGCCACATCGAGGGCACCGACGGGCCGATGGCGACCACCGGCGCGATGTCCTGCAGCCGCTTGAGGTCGATGTCGGCCAGCACCGGCTTGGGCACGCCGATGACGATCAGGTCGGGCTCGGCCTGGGCGATGGCCTCGTAGTTGGTCTCGGCGGCCGACTCGCCCGCCACCTTGGGCAGCTCCTCGTACTGCTTGCGGTCGTCGTCGGTCATCAGCGGGATGCCGCGCTTCCACGTGGAGACGCCGACCAGCGGCGCGTCGGACTCCAGCAGGGCGGGCACGGCGTAGCCGGTGGCCACGACGCGCTTGGGCGCCACCGGGATGGTGATGTCGCCGTTGTCGGCGGTGAAGACGCGGGTCTGCGACTCGGCGGGGGCCTGAGCCTGGTCCGCGTCGCCCGAACCGCAGCCGGCGACCACGGCGAGGGCGAGTGCCGCGGCGGCGGCGAGGGACGTTCTGGCGATGGACATCGGTGTTCCTCGGGGGTTCTGCGATCAAAAGGGGGTCTAGGGGTGGTCGTGGTCGTCGTCGTAGTCGGCGACGCCGCGCTTCCAGTAGCCGGTGATGTCGTGGTCGGCCCGGTCCAGGCCGAGGTCGTCGCGCACCCAGCGGCGCAGCGGTTTGATCGCGCCGGCCTCGCCGGCGACCCACACGTAGAGGCGTTCGCCCTCGGCGGCCTTGACGGTGGCGCGGACGGCGTCGGCCAGGGCGGTGCCCGTGCCGGGCGGCGTGGCGCCGCGGTGCAGCCAGGTCACCTCGAAGCCGGTCGGCACGTCCAGCGGGATCTCCTCGGCTCCGTCGGCGACCTCGACGAACGCCCAGCCGGCCGCGTCGCGCGGCAGCTCCTCCAGCCACCGGGCGATCGCGGGCAGCGCGGTGAGGTCGCCGGCGAGCACGTAGCGGTCGTAGTCGTGCGGCACGATCAGCCCGCCGGGCGGGCCGGCGACGTGCACCGGCTGGCCGACCGCGGCGGTGCGGGCCCAGTCCGAGCCCAGGCCGCCGGGGTGCAGCGCCACGTCCAGATCCAGCTCCCCGGTCACCGGGTCGTAGCGGCGCACGGTGTACTCGCGGGAGGTCGGCGAGGGCCGCGGCCAGCGCAGCAGCGCGCCGTCGGGCTCGGGCAGCCGCAGCGTCCCGTCCGGGTCCGGGAAGATCACCTTGACGTGCTCGTCGGGCGCGTGGGCCTCGAAGCCCTCGGTGCCGGGGCCGCCGAGGGTGACCCGCAGCAGCCCGGCGCCGACCATGGCCGTGCGCACGACCTCGGCGCGGCGGATGCGGATGGGGTAGCCGACCTTCTCCGGTGCCCGGCCCGCCCGCACCTCGGCGATGCGCTCGTGGTGGCGACCGCGGTGGTCCGCGCGGGTCATCGGCGCGCCCCCGTCACCAGGGCCGTCCAGTGGCCCAGCTCCGGGCGCTCGGCGAGGTCGGCGAACTCCAGGTCGGTCGCGCCGGCGGCGCGCCACCGCTCGACCAGGCTCATGATCCGCATCGAGTCCAGGCCGAGGTCGAGCAGGTCGGCCCCGGGGTCGATGCCGGCCGGGTCGCAGCCGAGCAGCTCGGCGACCTCGGCGCGGATCTGCTCGGCGGTGGGGGTGGTGCTCATCGGGTGGCTCCCGCGGTGATCGGCGCCGACAGCGCGGCGAGCGCGTCGGCGGTGGTGGTGACCGCGCCGCAGCGCTGGGCGACGTACTCGCACGCCTGGTCGTGGCGTTCCCGGGAGAAGTCGGCGACGGCGTCGCTGACCAGGAACGGGCGGATGTCGCGCATGAACGCCTCGACCGCGGTGGCCTGGCAGCCGATGTGCGCGTAGACGCCGGTGATCAGCAGCTGGTCGCGGCCCAGCGCGGCGAGCTGGTCGGCGAACGTGCTGCGCTGGAAGGCGCTGTAGCGCCACTTGACCAGCACGGTGTCGCCGGGCTCGGGCGCGAGGTCGGGCACGACGTCCGCGGCGCGCGGGTCGTCGTCGATGACCGCGCCGATGCCCGGCCCCCAGAACTCGGTGAGCAGGCCGCGGTCGGCCGCGTCCTGCCGGCCGGGCTGGGCGGTGTAGAACACCGGCACGCCGCGGTCGCGGGCCGCCGCGACCAGGGCGGCGATGTTGGCGGTCATCTCGGGGATCGGCGTGCCCTGGTAGGGCGCGAGGAAGTAGCGCTGCGCGTCGTGCACCAGCAGCGCCGCGCGGCCCGGGTCGGGTCGCCAGTCCACGCGGCCGGGCGGCAGCTCGGCCGCCGTCGGCAGCGGGTAGGGCTTGATAGTGGGCAGGGACACCGCTCATCCCCTCTCGGCGAGCGCCGCCAGGGCGGCCCGCAGTTCGCGTTTGCTGGTCTTGCCGACGCCGGTCACCGGGAACTCGGCGACCACCTGCACCAGGTCGGGCACCTTGAACGCCGCCACGCCGCGGTCGCGGACGAAGCGGCGCAGCTGCGCCGGGGTGGGTGCGGCGCCTTCGGCGGGCACGACGTAGGCGCACGTGCGCTCGCCGAGGTACTGGTCGGGCACGGCGACGACGGCCGCGTCGAGCACGTCGGGGTGGGCCATCAGGTGGTTCTCCACCTCTTCGGCGGCCACCTTCTCCCCGCCCCGGTTGATCTGCTCCTTGGCGCGGCCGACGACCTCCAGGTGCCCGGTCGGGGTCCGCCGCACCAGGTCGCCGGTGCGGTAGAAGCCGTCGGGGGTGAAGGCGACCCGGTTGTGCTCCTCGGCCCGGTAGTAGCCGCGGATGGTGTACGGGCCGCGGGTGAGCAGCGCGCCGACCTCGCCGGGCGGCACCTCGGCGTCGGAGCCGGAGGCCGGGTCGACCGGGTCGACCACGCGGATCTCGTCGTCGGGGGAGATCGGGCGGCCCTGCGTGCCCAGCACGACCTCGTCCGGGTCGTCCAGGCGGGTGTAGCAGACCAGGCCCTCGGCCATGCCGAAGACCTGCTGCAGCCGGCAGCCCAGGGCGGGCCCGATGCGCTCGGCCAGCTCCCGCCCGCACTTCGCGCCGCCCACCAGCAGGACCTCCAGGGTGGACAGGTCGCGGGTGGTGCGCGCGGCGGCCTGCACCCAGGCGGCGGCCAGGGGCGGCACGACGCCGCTGATCGTGACGCCCTCCTGCTCGATGAGCCGGAAGGCGGTGTCCGCGTCGGGCCGGGGCGCCAGGACGGTCTTCGCGCCCGCGTGCAGCGCGCCGAGCACGCCGGGCGAGCTGAGCGGGTAGTTGTGCGCGGCGGGCAGCGCGGCCAGGTAGACGCTGTCCGGGCGCAGGGCGCAGATGCGGGCGCTCTCCCGGACGCTGTAGAGGTAGTCGTCGTGGGTGCGCGGGATCAGCTTGGGCAGGCCGGTGCTGCCGCCGGAGAGCTGGAGGAACGCCACGCCCCCCGGGTCGGGGTCGGGCAGCTCGCGCGGCGCGGTGGCCACCAGGTCGGCCCACTCGGGCGAGCCGACCACCAGCACCTCGCGCACCGAGGACACGTCGTCCGCGACGGCGCGCGCCGTGCCGGCGTGGTCGTGGCGCTCGTGGTGGTCGACGGTGAGGATCGCGACGGCCTCGCTCTGCGCGGCGAAGTGCCGCAGCTCGCTGTCGCGGTGGGCGGGCAGCGCGAACACCGGCAGCGCGCCCGCGCGCCACAGCCCGAACACGGCGGGGACGAACTCCGGCACGTTGGGCAGCTGCACCACGACCCGGTCGCCGGGCCGCACGCCGGACCCGGCGAGCCCGGCGGCGATGCGGTGGGCGCGGTCGTCCAGCTCGGCGTAGGTCCACCGCGCGCCCTCGCCCACCACGGCCGTGCGCCCGGCGTGGGCGGCGGCCAGCGAGGTCAGCAGCGCGCCGAAGGTCTGCCCGCGCCAGTGGCCGGCCGCGCGGTAGCGGGCGGCGAAGTCGGGCGGGAAGGGCACGTGGTCGCTCACGCGGCGCCCTCCAGGTCCAGGGCTCGCAGCAGCGTGCGGAACTTGGCGCTGGTCTCGGCCAGCTCGGCCGCCGGGTCCGAGCCCAGGACGATGCCGGCGCCGGCGAACAGCCGCACGGTCCGGTCGCAGACCTCGGCGCTGCGGATGGTGACGACCCACTCGCCGTCGCCGCGCGCGTCGGTCCAGCCGACCAGGCCGGCGTAGTAGCCGCGGTCGACCGGTTCCAGGGCCGCGATGGCGTCGCGGGCGCGGCCGACGGGCACCCCGCACACCGCCGGGGTCGGGTGCAGGGCCTCGGCCAGCGCGAGGGCGGACGAGCCGGGGTCGGCCGGGTCGGCCAGCCGGCCGGTGATCCGGGTGGACAGGTGCCACATGGTGGGGGTGCCGATCACGACCGGCTCGGCGGGGGCGTCCAGCTCGGCGCAGAACCGGCCGAGGACCTCGGCGACCTGCGCGGAGACGTGGGCGTGCTCGGCGCGGTCCTTCTCCGAGGCCAGCAGCGCGGCCACGCGGCGGCGGTTCTCGGCCTCGTCGGCCACCCGCGGCAGGGAGCCGGCCAGCGGGTTGGCGACCACGGTGTCGCCGCGGCGGGAGACCAGCAGCTCGGGGCTCGCGCCGACCAGCGTGCGCGAGGCCGGGTCGCCGGGCGCGCTGACGTCGACGGCGAAGGCGTGCGCGGCCGGGTCGGCGTGCACCAGGCGGGCCAGCAGGGCCGGCACCGGGACCGGCGCGTCGGCGGTCAGGTCCAGGCAGCGGGCCAGCACGACCTTGCTCAGGGCGCCGTCGCCGATCAGGTCCAGGGCCCGGCGCACGGCGTCGGCGTAGGAGTCGGGTTCGGGGCGCGGTGCGACGTCCCAGGCGCGGGCGAACGGCGCGGGCGCCCCGGCGGCGGCGGTCGGCGCCCCCGCGCGGCGCACCACGGCGGGCACGACGAGGCTCGCCTCGGCGTCCGGGCGGAAGCCGATCGCGCCGACGACCACCGGGTCCGCCACGCCGGTGGCGGCGTCCAGCGCTTCGGCCGCGTCCAGCGCCCGGCTGCCGTGCCGGTCGCCCACGGTCGCGTGCACGCCGTCGGCGAGCAGCGAGCCGCGCGCCGAGGAGTAGTAGAACGACCCCGGCAGGTAGGCGGCCAGCAGGTCCGCTGCCCGGTGCACGGGCCGCGGTCGCGCCAGAGCAGGTGGAAGCACGGCGTGATCCCCTTTCGTGGCAAGGAAGAGCGGTCTAGGCCGCGCGAGTGCACGCCCGGCGGCTGTCCTACCGCCGGGCGCGGGCTCTCATATTTGGTAAGGCTAACCTAATTTGACCATGCCGGGAAGGCACGATTGCGTCGCGAAGATCACGCGCGCGGCATCGCGCTCCCGTCCGCGAGCAGGGCTCGCACGACACCGCGCCGCCGGCCCGGAGCCGCGGGCACGTCGCCGGGGCGGTCCGGGAGGGCGGTGCGGGGGGAACGGGTCGCCGCCGGGCCGCCGGACCCGGTGTGGCCGACTCCCGCTCGACCGGCTCCCGCGCGGTCCGCTCGGGTGTGGCCGACTCCCGCGCGAGCGCCGCGGGGCGGACGCCGCGCGGTGGCGGGGTGCGCGGTGGCGGGGTGCGCGGTGGCGGGGTGCGCGGTGGCGGGGTGCGCGGTGGCGGGGTGCGCGGTGGCATCAGAGCCGAGGTGTGCGGCGGGGCCCGCGCAGAGGCCCGCGTCGGTGGAGCCGGCCGGCGCGGCGTGACGCACCGCGACCCGGCCCACGATTCCGGTATCCCCCACCCGCATGACCCCACCCTCGACTTAGGTAAGCCTATCTAAATAGGCCGGTGCGAGGGGTGTCAACCGAACGACTTCGTGCTCACCCCGGAAAGACGCACCCTTCGCACGGGAGACCGCACCTGTCGACCGCGCGGCCGCTCGGCCGCCGGGAGCGGCGGCAGGCGGGGCGCCCGGCGAGGATTTGCCATTCCGGCAAATGGCGTTGCCAAGACCGGCCTCGCACTCGCATGGTGGTCGCGGAGGTGGTCGTCATGACAGATCAGCTGGACGACGGGTGCGACGTCGTGGTGGTCGGCGGCGGGGCCGCGGGGTTGAGCGGGGCGTTGATGCTGGCCCGCGCCCGCCGGTCGGTGGTGGTGGTCGACGCGGGCGCGCCGCGCAACGCCCCGGCCACCGGCGTGCACGGGCTGCTGGCGCGCGAGGGGGTGTCGCCGGCCGAGCTGCTGGCGCGCGGCCGGGAGGAGGTCCGCGGCTACGGCGGCCGGCTGGTGGCCGGCGAGGTGTCCGCCGTGGCGCGCGAGGGCGACGGGTTCGCCGTGGCGCTGGCCGACGGGCGGTCGGTCCGCGCGCGCCGGCTGCTGGTGACCACCGGCCTGGTGGACCGGCTGCCCGACGTGCCGGGGCTGCGCGCCCGGTGGGGCCGCGACGTGCTGCACTGCCCGTACTGCCACGGCTGGGAGGTCCGCGACCGGGCCATCGGCGTGCTGGCCGACGGGCCGATGGCGGTGCACCAGGCGCTGCTGTTCCGCCAGTGGAGCGACGACGTCACCCTGTTCGCGCACACCGCGCCCGCGCCGACCGGCGAGCAGGCCGAGCGGCTGGCCGCCCGCGGCATCGCCGTGGTCGAGGGCGAGGTGACCTCCCTGGTGGTCGAGCGGGACCGCCTGGTCGGGCTGCGGCTGGCCGACGGCTCCGCGGTCGCCCGCGAGGCGCTGGCGGTCGCGCCGCGGGTGGAGGCGCGCGCAGGCTTCCTGGCGGCGCTCGGGCTGCCGGTGGCCGAGCACCCGTCGGGCCTGGGCGAGCACGTCCCCGCCGACCCGACCGGCCGCACCGGCGTGCCCGGCGTGTGGGTCGCCGGCAACGTCACCGACCCGGCCGCGCAGGTGGGCGCCGCCGCGGCGGCCGGCGCCACCGCCGCCGCGCGGATCAACGCGGACCTCGTGGAGGAGGACACGCTCCGGGCGGTCGCGGCCTACCGCAACCCGTTCTCGGCCGCGGCGGAGTCCCGGCTGTGCGAACTGGTGATGGGCAACCGCCGCCACGGGCTGTGACCCGGAGCGGCGGGCGGCTGCGTCCCGCGCCGACCGGTGGCGCGGGACCCCCACCGGTCGGTGACCGCGCCCACCGGAGGGCGCGGGTGCGGTCGGCGGGCGCCACCGGACCGGGGTGAGCCGCCGGGTGGGCGGAGCGCCGGGTGAGCCGCCGGGTGGGCGGGGCACCCCGGTGGACGGGCACCGGGGGTTGCCGGTGGCGGGCGGGGGCGCCGGGCGGACCGGCCGGCGCGGGTCGCAGCGGTCGACCCGGTCGTGGGCGAAGATCATCCTTCCGATATCTCGACCGGGCGCGGCGCCGGTGGCAGGTTCGCCGCATGGCACACGGGAACGCCCTGCGCGAGGCCGTCGGGACCACCGGGACGACGCCGGTGATCGGGGTCTTCGACATGCTGTCGGCCACGATCGCCGCCCGGCACTACGACGCGCTGTTCGTCTCCGGCCTGGGCCTGGCCGCCTCCCGGTACGGCCTGCCCGACATCGGGTTCGTCGCCTGGCCGGACGTGGTGTCCTTCGTGCAGCGGCTGCGGCTGGCCTTCCCGCGCCACCACCTGCTGGTCGACATCGACGACGGCTACGTCGACGTCGAGGTCGCCCGGCACGTGGTGCGCGCCCTGGAGCAGGTGGGCGCGTCCGGCGTGGTGCTGGAGGACCAGCGCCGCCCGCGCCGCTGCGGGCACGTGGCGGGCAAGCAGGTCCTGCCGGTGGCGGAGTACCTGGCCAAGCTCGACGCGGTCCTGGACGCCCGCGCCGACCTGTTCGTGGTGGCCCGCACCGACGCCACGGACCCCGCCGAGATGGTCGAGCGCGCCGCCGCGTTCGCCCGCACCGACGCCGACGCCGTGCTGGTGGACGGCATCCCGTCGACCGCGCTGCTGCGCCGGGTGGCCGCGGCGGCCGCGCCCACGCCGCTGGTGTTCAACCAGATCGCGGGCGGGCGCTCCCCCGCGCTGTCGCTGGGCGAGCTGGCCGGGCTGGGCGTGGACGTGGCGATCTACAGCACGCCGTGCCTGTTCGCCGCCCACCGGGCCGTGGACGACGCCCTGACCCGCCTGCGCGAGGCCGACGGCCGCCTGCCCGAGGACTCGATCGGCGTGGCCGACTCGCAGTCGCTGCTGCGGCACAACCTGGACGTGCCCGCGCCGCGCGGCGGCGCCGTGCCCGCGCACGACTGATCCCCGCGCCGCCGTGCCCGGGAAGACCGCGCGGGACTGGCGCGGGTGGTTGGGCCACCGCTGCGCGGGAAGCCTCGGGGGGTGCCGAGTGGAGGAGCCTGCCGTGGACGGTGAGATCGAACTCGAGGTGGACGGGCGCGCCCGGCGGCTGCGGGTGGACAACCGGACGACGCTGCTGGACGCGCTGCGCGAGCGGCTGGGCGTGACCTCGCCCAAGAAGGGCTGCGACCACGGCCAGTGCGGTTCCTGCACGGTCCTGCTGGACGGCCGGCGGGCGGTGACCTGCCTGGCCCTGGCCGTGGCGCACGACGGCGCGACCGTCACCACGGCCGACGGGCTCGCCGCCGGCGGCGAGCCGCACCCGGTGCAGGAGGCGTTCCTGGAGCACGACGCGTTCCAGTGCGGGTTCTGCACGCCGGGCCAGGTGTGCTCGGCGGTCGGCGCGCTGGCCGAGGCGCGCGCCGGGCACCCCAGCCACGTCACACCCGACCTCACCGGCCCGGTCGAGCTGTCCGACGCGGAGATCCGCGAGCGGATGAGCGGCAACCTGTGCCGGTGCGGCGCCTACGTCAACATCGTGGCCGCGGTGCGGGACGGTGCGCGGTGATCCCGTTCGACTACCGGCGGGCCACCGACGCCCGGGACGCCGTCACCGCCGTGCGGGACCGGGAGGGCGCGGTGTTCCTGGCGGGCGGCACCAACCTGGTCGACCGGATGAAGCTGGGCGTGGCCGCGCCGCGGGCGCTGGTCGACGTCAGCCGCCTGCCGCTGGACGAGGTGGAGGCCCTGCCCGGCGGCGGGCTGCGGATCGGCGCGACGGTGCGCAACAGCGACCTGGCCGCCCACCCGGCGGTCCGGAGCGACTACCCGGTGCTGGCGCGGGCGCTGCTGTCGGGCGCGTCCGGGCAGCTGCGCACCCTCGCCACCACCGGCGGCAACCTGCTGCAGCGCACCCGGTGCCCGTACTTCCAGGACCTGTCCACGCCGTGCAACAAGCGGGACCCGGGCGCCGGGTGCTCCGCGCTGGGCGGCCACACCCGCAACCACGCCATCCTGGGCGCGTCGGACCACTGCGTCGCCACCCACCCGTCGGACATGGCGGTGGCGATGGCCGCGCTGGACGCCGAGGTGCGGGTGCTGGGCCCGGACGGCCCGCGCACCCTCCCGCTGACCGGGCTGCACCGGCTGCCCGGCGGCGAGCCGCACCGCGACACCGTGCTGTCGCCCGCCGAGCTGATCACCGCCGTGGACCTGCCGCCGCTGCCCGCCGGCACGCGGTCGCTGTACCGGAAGGTGCGCGACCGGGCCTCGTTCTCCTTCGCCCTGGTGTCGGTCGCGGCGGTGCTGCGGGTCGCCGACGGCGTGGTGCGCGACGTGCGCGTCGCGCTCGGCGGCGTGGCGCACAAGCCGTGGCGGGCGCGGCTGGCCGAGGACGCGCTGCGCGGCGGCCCCGCGACCGAGGAGGCGTTCCGGCACGCCGCCGAGGCCGAGCTCGCCGACGCCGAACCACTGCCGGGCAACGCCTTCAAGGTGCCGCTGGCGCGCAACGCGGTGGTGTCCGCGCTGCGCGCGCTGAGCCGGGAGGACCGATGACCGAACCGCTGCGGACCCGCGAGCTGGGCCGGTCGCCGCGCCGGGTCGACGGGCCGGCCAAGGTCCGCGGCGCCGCGCCGTACGCGGGCGACCAGCCGGTGACCGACCCCGCCTACGCCTGGCTGGTGCAGGCCGAGGTGGCGCGCGGCCGGGTGCGGGAGGTCGACACCGGGGCGGCGACCGCGCTGGACGGGGTGCTGACCGCGCTGACCCCCGACAACGCGCCGCGCCTGACCTCCGACGAGGACCCGGAGCTGGCCGCCCTGCAGTCGCACGAGGTGTCCTTCCGCGGGCAGGTGGTGGCCCTGGTCGTGGCCCGCACGCCCGAGACCGCCCGCCACGCCGCGGCCCTGGTGCGCGTCGCGGTCGACCCGCTGCCCCACGACGTGCGCCTGTCCGCCGACCGCCCCGACCTGTACGCGCCGGAGCAGGTCAACGGCGGGTCCGACACCGACACCGCGAAGGGCGACTTCGACCGGGCGTTCGCCGAGGCGGCCACGACGCTGGACCGCACCTACAGCACCGCCTGGTACAACAACAACCCGATGGAACCGCACACCACCACGGCGGTGTGGTCGGACGACGACGGGCTGGTGCTCTACGAGTCCACGCAGGGCGTGCACACCACCCGCGAATCCGTGGCCACGACGCTCGGCCTGCCACCGGACCGGGTGCGCGTGATCTCCCCGCACGTCGGCGGCGGCTTCGGCTCCAAGGGCACCGCCCACGTCCACGCCATCCTCGCCGCGATGGCCGCCCGCGCGCTGCCCGGCACACCGGTGAAGCTGGCCCTGACCCGGCAGCAGATGTTCTCCCTGGTCGGCTACCGGACGCCGACGATCCAGCGGGTGCGCCTGGGCTGCGCCGCCGACGGCCGGCTGACCGCCCTCGCGGTCGACGCGGTCGCCCAGACCTCCCGGCTCAAGGAGTTCGCCGAGCAGACCGCCGTGCCCAGCCGCACCATGTACGCCGCGCCGCACCGCCGCACCACGCACCGGCTGGCCCGGCTCGACGTCCCCGTGCCCGCGTGGATGCGCGCGCCCGGCGAGTGCCCCGGCATGTTCGGGCCGGAGGTCGCGGTGGACGAGCTGGCCGCCGCCTTGGGCCTGGACCCGGTGGAGTTCCGCCTGCGCAACGAACCCGACGTCGAACCGGAGTCGGGCAGGCCGTTCTCCACCCGGAACCTGGTGGCGTGCCTGCGCGAGGGCGCCCGCCGCTTCGGCTGGTGGGACCGCGACCCGACCCCCGGCGCGCGCGAGGAGGACGGCTGGCTGGTGGGCACCGGGGTGGCGGCCTCCACCTACCCCGTCAACCGGTCGCCGGGCTCGGCGGCCACCGTCCGGTGCACCGCGCCGGGCCGCTACCGGGTCGAGATCGGCGCGGCCGACCTGGGCACCGGCACCTGGACGGCGCTGGCCCAGATCGCCGCCGACGCGCTGGGCGCGGACTTCGCCGACGTCGACCTGCGCATCGGCGACACCGCGCTGCCCGCGGCGTCGGTGGCGGGCGGCTCCTCGGGCATCACCTCGTGGGGCTCGACCGTGGTGGCCGCCGCCCGCGCCTTCCGCGCGCGGTTCGGCGACCACCCCGCCGCGGGCGACGAGGCCGGCGCCGGGATGCCCGACCCCCCGACCACCGCCGACCTCGCGATGCACGCCTTCGGCGCCCAGTTCGCCGAGGTCCGGATCAGCGCCGACACCGGCGAGGTGCGGGTGCCGCGCCTGCTGGGCGTGTTCGCCGTCGGCCGCGTGGTCAACCCGCGCCTGGCCCGCTCGCAGCTCGTCGGCGGCATGACCATGGGCCTGTCCATGGCGCTGCACGAGCACAGCCTGCTCGACGAGCGCTTCGGGCACGTCGTCAACCACGACCTCGCCGAGTACCACATCGCCACCAACAGCGACGTCCCGCACGTCGAGGCGCACTGGGTGGACGAGCACGACCCGCACACCAACCCCATGGGCACCAAGGGCGTCGGCGAGATCGGCATCGTCGGCACCGCCGCCGCGATCGCCAACGCGGCCCACCACGCCACCGGCGTCCGCGTCCGAGACCTCCCGCTGACCCTGGACCACTTCCTGCGGTGACCGGCCCCCGCCCACCGGGCGGGGGCCGGTCACCGGCTCGCCGGCGGTCGGGCTCATCAGCGGTCGGGCGGGCCGGCTCCGGCGGCCAAGCGGGCTTCAGCCGCCAATCGGGCTCCGGCGGCCAAGCGGGCTTCAGCCGCCAATCGGGCTCCGGCGGCCAAGCGGGCTTCAGTGGCCAAGCGGGCTTCGGCGGCGGCCCGCTCGGCCTCGCGGCGGAACTGCTCGACGATGGCGTACGCGGTCTCGTGGTGCACGGTGGTCCCCTTCCGGTGTGCCGGCGGTGGAACACCCCCTGATCGGGCCCACCGCCGGGACCAGCGTCGCCGCCGCGCGCCGCGCAGGAGCGGAATGAACGTTGAACCCGCTGCTCAACACCGGTATCAAGGGCGGGTGGGCTTGGAGCTGCGGGTGCTCGACGGGGTGGGGGCGGCGTTCGACGGGCGGCAGCTGGACCTGGGGCACGCCCGCCGGCGCTGCGCGTTCGCCGCCCTCGCCGTGGACCTCAACCGCGTCGTGCCCACCGAACGGCTGGTCGAGCGGGTGTGGGGCGAGCACCCGCCGCTGCGCACCGCCTCGGTGCTGCGCACCTACCTGTCCCGGCTGCGCGGCGCCCTGGCCGGCACCGGGGCGCGGATCACCTCCCGGCACGGCGGGTACGCGCTGCTCGCCGACGACGACGCGGTGGACCTCCACCGCTTCCGACGGCTGGTCGGGCAGGCGCGGCGGCACACCGGCGAACGGGCGCTGGCCCTGCTGGAGGACGCGCTGGCCCTGTGGGGCGGCGAAGCGCTCGCCGGCGTCGACACGCCGTGGGCCGACTCGGCCCGCCACGCGCTCGCCGCGGAGCGCACCGCCGCCGACGCCGACCGCATCGACCTCGCCCTCGACCTGGGCCACCACCACCGGCTGCTGGCCGAACTGCCGGTGCGGGCAGCCGCCGACCCGCTGGACGAGCGGCTCGCCGGCCAGCTCGTGCTGGCCCTGCACCGCAGCGGCCGGTCCGGCGACGCCCTGCGCCACTACGCCGCCACCCGCGCCGCGCTCGTCGAGCACCTCGGCGCCGAACCCGGCCCCCGGCTGCGCCGCCTGCACCAGCGCATCCTCACCGAGGGCGCCGCGCCCGACCCCGAACCCAGGCCCGACCCCGGGCCCGTCCGGGTCCCCCAGCAGGTGCCGCCCCCGCCACCGTCGTTCAGCGGGCGTCGGGACGAGCTGCGCGCCCTGGACGCCGCGCTCGCCCCGGCCGACCACACCCGCATCGCCGTGCTCACCGGCGCGGGCGGGCACGGCAAGACCTGGCTGGCGCTGCGCTGGGCCGACGACCACCGCGCCGACTTCCCCGACGGCCGCCTGCACGCCGACCTGCGCGGCTTCGACCCGGTGGACGAACCGGCGGCCACCGACGCCGTCACGCGCGGGTTCCTCACCGCGCTGGGCGTCGCACCGCAGGCCGTGCCGGCCGCGCCCGACGCGCAGACCGCGCTGTACCGGGAGCTGACCGCCGACCGGCGGCTGCTGGTGGTCCTGGACAACGCCCGCGACGCCGCGCACGTCACCCCCCTGCTGCCCGGCGGCGCCTCCGGCGCCGTGCTGGTGACCAGCAGGCACCGGCTGACCGGCCTGATCGCCACCCACGCCGCCACACCCGTGCCGGTCGACGCCCTGGACGACGACCAGGCGGCCGAACTGCTCGCCCGCCACCTCGGCCCCGCCGCCGACGCCGACCCCGACGCCACCCGCGAGCTGCGGCGGCACTGCGCCGGGCTGCCGCTCGCGCTCGGCGTCCTCGCCGCGCGCGCCAAGGCCCGGCCCGACATCCCGCTCGCGGCCCTGGCCGCGGAGGTGCGCGACGCGTCGGCCCGGCTCGACGCGCTCGACACCGGCGAGCTGTCCACCACCCTGCGCGCGGTGTTCGACGCGTCCACGCGGCGGCTGCGGCCCGCCACGGCGCGGCTGTTCGCGCTGCTCGGCCTGGCGCCCGGACCCGACATCGGCGTCCTCGGCGCGGCCGCGCTGGCTGGCTGCACCGCCGCCCACGCCCGCCGCGCCCTGCGGGAGCTGGAAGAGGTCCACCTGGTCCACCAGCACGTGCCCGGCCGCTACCGGATGCACGACCTGGTCCGCCTGCACGCCGGCGAACTGGCCGGCGACGCCACCGCGGAGCTGGACCGGCTGTTCGACCACTACTGCCTCGGCGCGTCGCTCGCGGCGGCCCTGTTCACCCCCGGCGAGGCCCACCGCCGCCCACCCGTGCCCGCGCCCGCCGGCCCGCCGCCGGAGTTCGCCGACTTCCGCGAGGCGCAGCGCTGGCTGACGGCCGAACAACCCTCGATCCTCGCCGCCGCCGCGCGCTGCGGCCCGCGCCACGCCACCCACCTGTCCCGCGCGCTGGCCCGCTACCTCGACGCCACCTCGCAGTTCCACGCCGCGCTCACCCTGCACGAAGCCGCCGACCCGGCCGACGGCTTCGTGCAGGCCAACCTCGGCGCCACCTACAGCCGCCTCGGCCGCGCGGCCGAGGCGACCGAGCTGTACGACCGGGCCCTCGCCCGAGCGGAGGCGACCGGCGACGCGGCGCTGGAGCACACGGCGTGCACGCTGATCGGCATCTCGCTGGCCGGCGCGGACCGCGAGGCGGCGGTGCGGCTGCACGAACGCGCGCTGGCCGTGGCGCGCCGGGCCAGTTTCCGGCACAGCGAGGGCATCTCGCTGGTCAACCTCGGCGAGGGCTACACCACCGCCGGCCGGTACGCCGAGGCCCGGGACTGCCTGCGGCAGGCGCGCGCGGTGGCCGAGGAGCTGGGGGACCCCGGGCTGGGCGCCGTGGCGCTGAGCAACGCCGGGATCCTGGCGCGGGTGCTCGGCGACCAGCCGGCCGCGCAGCGGTACCACCGCAGGGCGGTCGAGCTGTCCGGCCGGGGCACGCTGCGCACGATCCACGTGGCCGCGCTGGTCGACATGGCGGGCAGCGTGCACCTCGCGGACGGGCCCGCCGCCGCCCTGCCCCACCACCGCGCGGCCGTGGAGGCCGCGCGGGCCGCCGATTTCCCCGCCGAGGAGTCCCGCGCCCGCGAGGGCCTGGCCAGGGCGCTCGCCGAACTGGCCCGGACCGACCGACCGGCAGGCGGTGCGGGCGACGCCACGTGATCACGGCGCCGGCCCCGGTGGTGGTCGAGGCTCCGTTCCGCGGACTGCTCGGCCGGGCGGTGGGCCGTGAAGACTGACTTCAGTCAACACTGAAGTAATAGTGATATTCACTGTAATGAGCAACGCCGCCCCCCTCCTCGTCCGCGCCCGGGGAGGCGACTGCCGCTCGCTTTCTAGCAGCGGCCGGCCCGGGCGACCGGGACGCCGGGCCGGCTCCGGGCCCGGTTTCCCCCTGTCGGGTGACCGGTGGCGGGGCCGCCGGTCCGCGCGGGCAACGCGGTCACGGGCGCCCCTCCGGTCGTGGCGACGCCGAGCGCGCACCCGCGCCCCACCAGAGGTCGTTCACTCGTCGAGGCTGGTTCCCACTCGATCGGCGGAGGTTCGCCGCTCTCGCGCGATCCGCGGGAACCACCCGACCCCACCACCCGACTACCGGGGCGTGACCGCGGGGCGGTCCGCCGGGGAGCGCTCCCGACCGGGCTCCGGCCCCGCCCGCGGCCACCGGGACACGCCGGGCCGGTCGCCCTCCCACCGCCCCGGCGTCACGCCGCCGCGATCCCCGCGCCGGCCGGGCGCACCGACGCCCGGCCGGTCCGGGCCCACCGGCCCGTCAGTCCACAGTGGACACACCCTGGGGCGGCCGGCGCGTCCCGCCGACACCGGCCGCGGCCGGGCCGCCCACCCGGCGGGGCGGTCAGGCGCCGGCCCGGACCGCGCGCAGCGCCTCGTCCAGCGACTCGTGCAGCGGCAGCAGGCCGTCCATCGCGGTGACCTCCAGCGACCGGCGGACACTGCGGCTCGCGACCACGTGCACCGGCCGCCGGCCGAGCGAGGCGTTGTGCACGCGGACGTGGCCGAGCGCGGCGATCCCGGAGGAGGCGAAGAACGTCACCTCGGACAGGTCCAGCACCAGGGCCGCCACACCGCTGTCGAGCAGGTCGGCGCACCGCTCGCGCAACTCGTCGCTGTTGGACATGTCGATCTCTCCGACGACCCGGACGACCGTCGTGTCGCCATGGGTGTCGCTGGTCAGCTCCGGCTGGGGCGATTCGGCTGCGTTCACGGGTACATCATCGTCGGTGACCCGCCCCCGGGCATAGTGATCTTGCGCCGGCGAGTCGGCGCGCAACCGGCCCGCCGCGCCGCCGCGGCGCCGGACGGGTCCCGCGGCGCGCGGCAACCCCTTGCGCGGCAGCGCTTCCGGCGCTGTGGTCGAACACACGCCTCCGGCCGAGGACCCGCACCCGCCGTCGGGGCGGGGTCTTGCCACGACGGGAAACCCACGCGCGGGTACGCGGTTGCGGGGTGTGTCGCCGCCGGTGGGGTTGGGGTGACGGGGAACCGACGCGCTGGTCCGCGACCGGACCGCCGTGCGGTACCGGCAGGACAAGGCGGCGGACGCGACCGGCGGCGCCGGCGCGGGAGGACGGCCGCGCGGCGGCGATCGGGCCGGGGCGGCGGCCGTGCGGGGCAGCGGGCGCGCCTCCGGTCGGAGCACCGCGAGCCGCGCCCGCCCCGGCGCGGGGAGCGACTCGCCGGCGAGCGCGGGCGGCGGCGGCGCGGCCGTAGGTTATTGTCCACGGCCGACGGGTGTTCAGCAGCGAAGCATCCCGCGATGTCCGCTCCCCGTCGCCCGGCTTCCCCGCGGAGTCCCGGCGCGCCGGGTGAACCGCGTTTCCCAGGGGTGCACCGATGACACACGACTCGACCGACGCCGTCCTGTCCTTGGCGGGCGAGCTGGCCGAGATGTCCCGGTTGATCGAGGACGAGGACTACGAGGCGACCGCGCACCGGTTCGTCGACCGCGTGGTCCACGCGGTGTCGGGCTGCGACGTCGCCTGGATCTCGGTCGGCCGGGGCGAGGGCGTCGAGGTGGTCGCGGCCAGCGGGGCGCCGCCGGTGAACCCGGCCGACACCAGCCCGGAGGGCGCCGGGCCCATCGCGGAGGTCCTGCGGTACCGGGAGCCGCGCCGGCTGGAGGACACCCGCGTCGACCGCCGGTGGCCGCTGTTCGCCTCCCGGCTCGCGCTGCGGGACTACCGCAGCTGCCTGACGCTGCCGGTGCCCACCGAGCGCTCGCACTCCGCCGCGCTGACGCTGCTGTCGCGCACGCCGCACCGGTTCGACGAGCACGCCTACGACATCGTCCTGCTGGTCACCCTGCACGCGGGCATCGCGCTGGACAACGCCGAGGTCTTCCTCGACGGCCGGCGCATGGTGCAGAACCTGACCACGGCCCTGGGCACGCGGCACGCCATCGGGGTGGCCCAGGGCCTGCTGATGCACCGCTTCGGGTGTGACACCAGCGGTGGCTTCGACCTGCTGCGCCGCGCCTCCCAGCACAGCAACCGCAAGCTGCGCGACATCGCCGCGGACCTGGTGGCCGCGCACGAGCAGGGCGACCTCGACGCGGCGCTGCGCAAGCACCACATCGGAGCGGACGACCGCTCCGCGTAGCGGGCACGGCGCAGCGGGCACGGCGGGCACGGCGCAGCGGGCGCGCCCACGCGCGGAGAACGGCCGCGCACGGCGGGTTGCTGTATCGTTCCGCCGGCCGAGCGCCGGGAGCCGCGGGACCCGGCGGCCGGTGCGAGAAAGGCGGGAGCATGAGCGCTGCGGGACGTCCCGCCCCGGTGGACCTGGTCTTCCCGGGCGGCAGCGAGATGGCCCGGCGGATGCGCGGGCACCCGTGGGCGGACGTCGGCATGGGCGACCCCGGCACGTGGCCCGCCGCCCTGCGCACCGCCGTGCGGATCTGCCTGACCTCGCGGTTCCCCATGATCGTGTGGTGGGGCGAGCGGCTGAGGTTCCTCTACAACGACGCCTACCTGCCGCTGCTGGGTTCCAAGCACCCGGCGCTGGGCAAGCCCGGCGACCGGGTGTGGACCGAGATCTGGCACACCATCGGCCCGATGCTGCGCTCGGTGATGGCCTCCGGCGAGGCGACCTGGTCGGAGGACCTGCTGCTGCCCATGGACCGCCACGGGTACTGGGAGGAGACCTACTGGACCTACTCCTACAGCCCCCTGCACGACGACGACGGCGTCGTGCGCGGCGTGTTCACCGCGGTGAGCGACACCACCGAGCGGGTGATCGGCGAGCGGCGGCTGTCGGTGCTGCACGACCTCGGGGCGCAGGCGGGCAACGCGCGCACGGTCGTCGAGGCGTGCGAGCTGGTGGTGCAGGCGCTGGACCGGGCGGGCTCGGTCGTGCCGTTCGCGGCGATCCACCTGCGCCGGCCGGGTTCCGAGGGGACGACCCTGGTGGCCGGCACCCCGGCGCCCGCCGCCGGCGACCGGGCCGCGTGGCGGCTGGACGAGGTGCTGCGCACCGGCGAGGGCGTGGTGCTGCGCGACGTGGTCGAGCGGTTCGGCGAGCTGCCCACCGGCGGCTGGCGGACCCCGCCCGCGGAGGCGGTGGTGCTGCCGCTGCCCGGGGAGACCGGCGGCGAGCCCGTGGGCGTCATCGTGCTGGCCGCGAGCGCCGGGCGGGCGCTGGACGAGGGCTACGAGTCGTTCCTCGGGCTGGTGGCCCGGCAGACCGCCGACCTGGTCAACGCCGCCCAGGCGTACGAGGCGCAGCAGCACCGCGCCGAGGAGCTGGCCGAGCTGGACCGGGCCAAAACCGCGTTCTTCTCCAACATCAGCCACGAGTTCCGCACGCCGCTGACCCTGATCATGGGCCCGGTGCAGGAGCTGCGCGACCGGCTCGGCCAGGACGACCCGCGGGCGCGCGAGGAGCTGGAGGTCGTGCACCGCAACGCCCTGCGCCTGGGCAAGCTGGTCAACGCGCTGCTGGACTTCTCCCGCATCGAGGCCGGCCGGATGCAGGCCCGCTACGAGCCGGTGGACCTCGCCGCGCTCACCGCCGAGCTGGCCGGGCTGTTCCGCTCGGCGGTCGAGCGCGCCGGGCTGGCCTTCGAGGTGGACTGCGCCCCGCTGCCCGCGCCGGTCCACGTCGACCGCGGCATGTGGGAGAAGGTCGTGCTCAACCTGCTGAGCAACGCCCTGAAGTTCACCTTCGACGGCACGATCGGCGTCACCGTGCGGCCCGCGGCCGGGCACGCGGTCGTCACCGTGTCCGACACCGGCATCGGCGTGCCCGAGCAGGAGATGCCGCGCCTGTTCGAGCGCTTCCACCGCATCGACACCGCCCGCGCCCGCTCCGACGAGGGCAGCGGCATCGGCCTGGCGCTGGTGCGCGAGCTGGTCGGCCTGCACGGCGGCACGATCACCGCCGAGAGCACCCCCGGCGAGGGCACCGCGTTCACCATCCGGGTGCCCTTCGGCCACGCCCACCTGCCCGCCGACTCGGTGGTGGAGGCCGACGGCTCGGGCTTCGTCCCCACCGCGGCCGAGCCGTTCGTGCAGGAGGCGCTGCGCTGGCTGCCCGGCGCGCAGGAGTCGCCGCCCGCGCCGGACCCGGCGCGCGAGCGGGCGCGCGAGCCGGCCCGGGTGCTGGTCGCCGACGACAACGCCGACATGCGCGAGTACCTCCTGCGGCTGCTGTCGCCCGCCTACCGGGTGACCGCCGTGGCCGACGGGCAGGCCGCGCTGGAAGCGGTCCGCGCGCAGCCGCCCGACATGGTCGTCAGCGACGTGATGATGCCCCGCCTGGACGGGCTCGGGCTGGTCGCCGCGCTGCGCGCCGACCCGCGCACCGCCGGGGTGCCGGTGCTGCTGCTGTCGGCCCGCGCCGGGCAGGAGGCCGCCGTCGAGGGCCTGGAGGCCGGGGCCGACGACTACCTGGTCAAACCGTTCCCGGCGGCCGAGCTGCTGGCCCGCGTGCGGGCCAACGTGGAGCTGTCCCGGCTGCGCAACCACCACGCCGCGTGGCGCGCCGCGCTGATCGACTCGTTGCAGGAGGGCTTCTTCGTCTGCGAGGAGGACGGCACCGTGGTGGAGATCAACGCCGCGTTCACCGACATCCTCGGCTACGGCCCGGAGGGCCTGCCCTACCCGCCGCGGCAACCGTGGTGGCCCGACGAGGACACCGACGTCGACGCCCTGGCCGGCGGCGCCTTCAGCCGGCTGCTGGGCCGGGGCGGGGGCAGCGAGGCGGTCCCGGTCACCCACCGGGACGGCCACCGGCTGTGGGTGGCGGCGACCTTCACCCGCGTCGCGGACCCCTCCAGCGGCCGGCAGGTGATCGTGGGCACCTTCCGCGACGTCACCGCCGAGCACTACGCCGTGCAGCGCAGCTCCGCGCTGGCGGCGCTGAACCTGCGGCTGGCCGGCGCGGAGAACACCGCGCACGCGCTGCGGGGCGCGCTGGAGGAGCTGCGGTCGCTGTGGAGCGCGCGCCGGGTGCTCGGGGTGACGTTCGACCGGGTCGGCGACGCGGACCTGGTCTGCGCGGAGGGCCGGGCGCGGTGGGCCGACCTGCCGGCGGAGGTGCGCGAGGCCATCGGCGAGGTGCGCGCGGGCGGGCTGCTGACCCCGGTGGTGCCCCGGCCGGGCTGCGCGGGCATCGCCCTGGAGCACCCGCGCGGCGTGCTGGTGATCTGGGTCGACCTGGGCGAGCAGCGCCCGTTCTCCACCGAGGACCAGACGCTGCTGGCGCTGCTGGCCGGGCACCTCGGCCAGAGCCTGCACCGCAGCCACCAGATCGACCAGCAGCGCGAGACCGCGCTCGCCCTGCAGCGCGCGATCCTGGGCCCGTCGAACCTGCCGGCCGGCTTCGCCGTGCGCTACGAGCCGGCCACCCGGCCGCTGAAGGTCGGCGGCGACTGGTACGACACGTTCCCGCTGCCCGACGGCCGGATCGCCATCGTCGTCGGCGACTGCGTGGGGCACGGCCTGGAGGCGGCCACCGTGATGGGCCAGCTGCGCAGCGCCTGCCGGGCGCTGCTGCTGCAGGACCGCAGCCCGGCGGGCGCGCTCAGCGCGCTGGACCGGTTCGCCGCCACGCTGCCCGGCGCGCTGTGCACGACGGTGTTCTGCGCCGTCCTGGACCCGGCGACCGGCGACCTGGTGTACTCCGGCGCGGGCCACCCGCCGGGCGTCCTGGTGCACCCCGACGGCGCGGCGCGGCTGCTGGACGAGGGCCGGTCGCTGCCGCTGGCCGTGCGGCCCGACCTGCCGCGCCCGGAGGCGAGCACCGCGGTGCCCGCCCGCGCCACGCTCCTGCTCTACACCGACGGCCTGGTCGAGCGCCGCCGGCGGTCGCTGGACGCGGGCATCGACCAGGCCGTCGCCGCCGTGCGGGCGGGCCGGCACGTGCCGGTGGAGGAGCTGGCCACCCGGATCATGACCGGGCTGGCGCCCGGCTCCGGGTACGAGGACGACGTCGCCCTGCTGGTCTACCGCCACCCCGCGCCGCTGGAGGTCGACTTCCCCGCCGAGGCGGCCGAACTGGCCCCGGTGCGGCACGCCCTGCGCCGCTGGCTCGACCGCTGCGACCTGACCGCCCAGCAGGCGCTCGACGTCCTGATCGCCGCCGGGGAGGCGTGCGCCAACGCCGTCGAGCACGGCCACCGCCGCTCGCCCGGCGCCCGCGTCAGCCTGCGGGCGACCGCCCTGGCGGACCGGGTCGCGCTGGTGGTCGCCGACAGCGGGCAGTGGCGCGAGCCGGAGCCCGGCGCCGCACCGCACCGCGGGCGCGGCCTGGAGCTGATCCGCGCCCTGATGCACGACGTGACCGTCCTGACCGGTTCCGCCGGCACCACCGTCGAGATGCACGCGAGGATCACCCGATGACCACCCCGCTCTCCCTCACCGCCGCCCGGGGGGCCGACGGCGCCGAGGTGCTCGTCGTCGCGGGCGAGATCGACCTGACCAACAGCGGGGCCTTCGCCGCGGCGATCGCCGACGGCCTGACCCGCGGCGCGCCGCTCACCGTCGACCTGGCCGCGGTCGCCTACCTCGACAGCGGGGCGCTGGCCGTGCTGTTCGCCCACGCGGACGACATCCGGATCCGCACGCGGCCCCTGCTGGTGTCCGTGCTCACCATCTCGGGCCTGGCCGGGCTCACCGCCGTGGAGGTGGTGGAGGACGACCGGGCCGACGGCTGACCGCTCCCGGCGGCGCCGGACCGCGGCAGCGTCGGACCGCCGGGGTCAGGCCGCCACCGGCAGGCGGGCCCAGACGGTCTTGTGGTCGCTGTGGCGGCGCACCCCCCAGGACGCGCAGACGTGCTCGACCATCACCAGCCCCCGGCCGCGCCAGGTCCCCAGGGTCGAGCGGCCGACGAGGGGCGAGGTGTGCGGGCTCGCGTCGTCGATCTCCACCCGCAGCCCCTGGTCACCGGGCAGCAGCTCCAGGCGCACGGCCAGCAGGCCGCTGGTGTGCTCGATGGCGTTGGTGGTCAGCTCGGTGACCACCAGCTCGGTGTCGCCGACCAGGTCCGGGTGCAGTGCGCGCAACCGGTCGCGCACCCACTCGCGCACCCGCGCCAGCGGCGGCGCCTGCTCCGGCGTGAAGTCGAACTCACTGTCCGGAGTGCGGGTACCGATGTTCATGCCACCCCCCAACGTGACCGGGCGTACGGCGCGCCCTCGCACGCCGTCGGATGAATACCCCATCCGGTGGTGTCCGAATCCCCTCCGCCACGGACCCGGCCGTCGCGGCGCGGCGGCCGGCCACGAGCGGTGAGGATCGATCAGCGGACAGTGCCCGCCGGGCCGCCGACTTCCCGCCCGCCCGCCTCGTCACCTATGGTGGTCGCGGCCCGGGCACGGACCCGGCCGCACCGCGGTCCCCCCGCCGGCGAGGTGCCTTCAGCGAAGTGGACGAGGTGTCGTCAGCGAAGTGGTTGCGAGGCGCGTGGACACCGACGACCGGCGGGCGGAGCCCGAACCCCTGACCCTGCCGCTGGCCGAGGGCGTCCCGTCGCTCGGCTCGGTGCGCCGCTGGGCCGGCGACGCCCTGGCCGACCTCGGCGAGGACGACCTCGACGACTGCATGCTGGTGGTCACCGAGCTGGTCAGCAACGCCTACGACCACGGCAGCGCGCCCCGCCGCGTCCGGCTGCTGCGCCCGGCCGGGCCGTGCTCGGTGCGCATCGAGGTCGACGACGCCTCCCCCGAGCAGCCGGTCCTGGGCCGGTCCCGCCTCGGCGTCAACCGGGGCCGCGGAATGATCATCGTGGACCGGTTGAGCAGGCGGTGGGGCGTGGACCGCTGCCCCGACGGCAAGACGGTGTGGGCCCAGCTCGCCTGCACGCCCCCCGACCACGCCCGGCAGCCCGCCTGACCGACGCCGCCCGGCGGCACGCGGGGACGAAGCCCCGGTAGGGCGCCGTGCCTGCTCGTGCCGCGGTGAGCGCGGAAGCGCGGGTAGTCGGCGCCACCGCCCTCGCGCGCCCCGGCCTGCACGGCGGCGATCCGCGCAGCGTCGACCCTGCGCCGCGAACGCGGAACCCCTGGACCGCACCGACGCCGGCCGGGGCGACACCGCCGGAACCGCCCGCACCGACGACCCCGACCCCCGCACGAACCCCCTCGCCGTTCGGCGTCGTCTTCACCCTCGCCCCGGTCGGGGCTACCGTGGGTGCCACCCCGCGCGGGACTCCCCCGCTCCCGTGGCCGGACACCGACCCCTTCCCGCGAACCGGACGGCGTGAGCGACGGCCTCCCCTTGTGGCACATCACTCCCGCAACGCAAGAACCGTTGTCCGAGAACGAGGAAACCGCAGAGGTGGAGTTGATGCACGGTGGAACGACGCATGTCGGTCGCGACGCACTGGGGCAGTTTCACCGCCGTGGTCGACTCCGGCCGGTTGGTGCGGATCGAACCTAGGCGCGATGACCCCGCTCCGTCGCCCATCGGCCCCGGGATGGTGGTGGCCGCCGACGACAGCGCTCGCGTGTTGCGCCCCGCGGTGCGCAGGGGCTGGCTGAACGGCGAGCCGCGCGCCCGCGGCGCGGCCAGGGGCTCGGACGCCTTCGTGGAGGTGAGCTGGGACCGCGCGATCACGCTGGTGAGCGACGAACTCCGCCGGGTTCGCTCGCAGCACGGGGACGGCGCGGTGTTCGGCGGGTCCTACGGCTGGGCGAGCGCGGGCAGGTTCCACCACGCGCAGGGGCAGCTCCACCGGTTCCTGGCGCTGGGCGGGGGGTACACCGACTCCCGCAACACCTACAGCACCGCGGCCCTGGAGGTCATCCTCCCCCACGTGATCGGCGGCCACCCGTGGAGCTACCAGACCCGGATGCCGCTGTGGGACGAGGTGGCCGAGAACTGCGAGCTCGTGGTGGCGTTCGGGGGGCTGGCGCTGAAGAACAGCCGGGTCAACCCCGGCGGGCTGGCCAGGCACCGGACGCGGGACCTGCAACGCCGGTGCCGCGAGGCCGGGGTGCGGTTCGTGAACATCAGCCCCCTCCGCAGCGACACCGCCGGCTTCCTCGACGCCGAGTGGCTGCCCCTCGTCCCCAACACCGACACCGCGGCGATGCTCGGCGTCGCGCACACGATGCTGGTCAACGGGTGGCACGACGAGGACTTCCTGCGCCGGTGCTGCGTCGGGTTCGACCGCTTCGCCGCCTACCTGGTCGGCGAGCTCGACGGCACCCCGAAGGACGCCGCCTGGGCGGCGGGGATCACCGGCGCCGGTCGCGACGCGATCACCGACCTCGCCCGCCGCCTCACCACCCACCGCTCCCTCATCACGGTCAACTACGCGGTGCAGCGGGCGGACCACGGCGAACAGCCGATCTGGATGTCCGTCGTGCTGGCCGCCATGGCGGGTTCGATGGGCCGGCCCGGCTGCGGCTGGGGCGCGGGCCACGCGACGATGGACGCGACGGGCGTCGCCCGGGGCCGCCCCTCCGTGGCGACGATCCCCGAGGTCCCCAACCCCGTCCCGGGGTTCATCCCCGTCGCGAGGATCGCCGACGCCCTGCTGCACCCCGGTGAGGTCATCGACTACGACGGCAGGCGCCTCACGCTGCCCGAGCTCCGCCTGATCTACTGGTGCGGGGGCAACCCGTTCCACCACCACCAGGACCTCCACCGGTTGGCCCGCGCCTGGCAGGTCCCCGACACGGTGGTGGTGCACGAAGCCTGGTGGAACACCACGGCCAAGTTCGCGGACATCGTCCTGCCCGTCGCCACCGGCCTGGAGCGCGACGACTTCGCCGCCGGGTTCGCCGACCCCCACCTCCTCGCGATGCCGAAGGTCCGCGAGCCGGCGGGCGAGTCGCGCACCGACCACCGCGTCTTCGCCGCCCTGGCCGCCCGGCTCGGGTTCGAGCGGGAGTTCACGGAGTCGCGCTCCGAGGCCGACTGGGTCCGGCACCTCTACGAGCGGACGAGGGCGCAGCTCGGCGACGCCGCCCTGCCGGGCTTCGACGACTTCTGGCGGGCCTCCACCGCCGAGCTGCCGGCGTCGACCGGGCCGTTCCCGGGCAGCTTCGAGGCCCTCCGCTCGGACCCGCGGCGCTTCCCCCTGCCCACGCCGTCGGGCCGGATCGAGGTCTTCTCCGCGGAGATCGACTCGTTCGGCTACGACGACTGCGCCGGGCACCCCAAGTGGTTCGAACCGGCGGAGTGGCTCCGCGCCGGGCTCGCGGACCGGTTCCCGCTGCACCTGATCTCGAACCAGCCCGCCGCGCGCCTGCACAGCCAGTACGACAACGGCGGCCACAGCCTCGGTACGAAGATCCGCGGCCGTGAGCCCGTGACGATCAACCCGTCGGACGCCGCGGCGCGCGGCATCGGGAGCGGCATGGTCGTGCGCGTCCACAACGACCGGGGCAGCTGCCTCGCGGGCGCGGTCCTCTCCGACGACGTCATGCCGGGCGTCGTGCAGCTGTCCACGGGAGCGTGGTGGGACCCGGTCCAGCCGGGTCTGAGCGGAACGCTGGACCGCCACGGCAACCCGAACGCCCTCACGGCGGACCGGCCGTGCTCGCGGCTGTCCCAAGGACCGAGCGCCCTCAGCGCGCTGGTCGAGGTCGAGCCCTACGACGGCCCCCTCCCCGACGTGCTCGCCTTCACGCCGCCGGACCTCGTGCCGCCCGGCTGACGTCCACCGCGGCCGACGCGCCGCGCCCCCGGCCCGCTGCGCGGCGACCGGCCCACCCGCCCGGTCGGGCGAGAACGACTCCGGGGAGGAGGCCACCGGGTCGGGCGCCGCCGCGCGCGGCGGATCGGCGGTGCGCGCCTTCGGCGGGAGCACCGGGGCGCGCGCGTGAGCCTCGGCGTGCTCGGGCGCGCCCCCGGTCCCGAGGTCGGCGGTGCCGACCACCCGGTCCCGCGCCCCGAGGGCGAGCGGCGTCCCGGTGGACGACCGGCCCAGCGCCACCACCCGCGTCGAACCGCAGCCGCCGGCGGCAGCTCTCGACCACCACCTGCTCGGCGGGCGCGGGCGGTGTGGTGCGGTTGCCGGGTGCGAACGCCACCACCACGACCACCGAACCCGGCCGGACGGGCGACGACGTGACTCCCCCGGACCTCCGCGGACGCCCGTCGCCCTGAACATGAATTATTTTCACATCAAGTCCCGAGGAGATCGACCAGCGTGATCCACGACGTCGCGCGGGCGGGTGCGCAGCCGACGACGGTGTTGCGCGACCCGTCCTTCCTCCGGCTCTGGACCGGCGCCACCGCCTCCGGCCTGGCCACCTGGGCGCTGCCGTTCGTCCTCGGGCTCGCCGCGCTCCAGCGGTCGACGACCGCCGTCGAGCTGGGCGTGGTGCTGGCCGCCCGCACCGCGGGCTTCCTGGCCGCGGTGCCGGTCGCCGGGGTGCTGGCCGACCGGCACTCGCGGCGCGGGGTGGTGCTGTGGGCGGGGCTGGTCGCCGGCCTGGCCACCCCGCTGATCGCCGTCGGGCTGGGCCGCTCGGTGGTGCTGACGGCCGCGGCGGCGGCCGTCGTGGGCGCCGGGCAGGGCGCGTGCCGCCCCGCGTTCCAGGCGCTGACGGCCGAGGTCGTCCCCCCGGAGCAGCGGCAGCGGGCGAACGCGGCGATGACGCTGGCGGTGCGGGTGACCACCCTGGTCGCGCCGGGCCTCACCGCGGTGCTGGCGCTGGTCCTCGCCACGCCCGCCCTCGTGGTCGGGACGGCGGTCCTGTGGCTGGTCGCCGCGCTGCTGCCGCCCGCCGGGGCGCGGCGCCCCGGCCCGACCGCGGCCCGGCCGCGCTTCGCCGCCGACTTCCTCGACGGGCTGCGCGAGGCGCGCCGCCACCCGTGGTTCGCGGCCGGGCTCGGCGCGCTGACCGCGGTGATCGCCACCGGGTACTCGGCGACCGGCGTCGTGCTGCCCCTGGTCAGCCGCGACCGCTACGGGACCGGGGCGGTGCTCGCCGCCGCCACGACCGCCTACACCCTCGGCGCGCTCGGCGGCGCGCTCGTCATCGCCCGGTGGCGGCCCCGCGCGCCGGGGTGGGCCGCCCTCGCCGGCCTGGCCTGCTACGGGTTCGCGCCGCTGAGCCTGCTGCTGCCGGTGCACCCCGCGCTCGTCGTCGCCGCCTACGCCGTGGCGGGGCTGGGGATCGAGCTGTTCAACGTGCCGTGGTTCACCGCCACCCAGCGGGAGGTCGACCCGTCGGCGCTGGCGCGGGTGTCGTCCCTGGACTTCCTGCTGTCCTACGGCCTGGCGCCGCTCGGGCTGGCGCTGATCGCCCCCGCGATCGGGTGGTTCGGCCCGGGTCCGGTCCTGGCGGTGTGCGCGGCGGTCTGCTTCGCCGCGCCGGCCGCCGCCGCGCTGACCCCCTCCGCGCGGGACTTCCGGACCCGCCGGCGGGCCCGCGCCGGGAGCGGTCGGCCGGGGTGACGGCCGCCCGGCGGGCTTTTCCCGCGGTGCCCGGCCCACCGGTCCGGCGCATTTCCCGGGACGCGCCGGATGTGCCCCTTCGGCCATTCCGGAGTACCGCGCCGGGGTGACAGGATCACCCTCGCCACCGCCGGTGGAGGATTCCCGCGGACCCCGATGGCAATCGGGCGCGAAAGCGGAGGGGACCACCGGTCGGGTCATTCGACGAGGAGGATCCACATGTCTTTTCGCATGGCCGGGAAACCACCCGGCGCATTTCAGGGGAGCCTGGCAGCGGCAGTGCTGGCGGCACTCGCGGTGATCGGGCCGGGCACCGCTTCGGCGGCGCCGGGAGGCGGTTCCGGGATCGGGCCGGACGAGGGCGCCGGGCCCTCCTCCGCCGCGGTGCAGGCGCGGATGCTCGCGCAGCGCCCGTACGTCGACGCGGCCTCGCGCATCGAGGGGGCCGCCCACGACGCCGCCGGTTTCGCCGGCGTGGCCGTCCGCGACGACCGGGTGGTCGTGTGGTGGAAGGGCGACCCGCCGGCACGGGTGGCCGAGGAGGTCGGGCGGTCGCGGGTGCGGGTGGAGGTGCGGCCCGCCGCGCACTCCTGGGCCGAGCTGCGCGTCGCCGCCGACCGGGTGGCCGCGCGGATGAAGGCCGACCCCGCGAGCCCGGTGCACATGGTGCGGGTCCCGGTGGACGGCAGCCGGGTCGTCGCCCTGGTCGACCGGGACGTCACCGACGTCTCGCCGGCGGAGTCGGGCGTCCCGGTCGAGGTCGTCCGGCACCAGCGGCTGCACCCGGCCGCCGGGCCGGCCACCCGGTACAACGACGGCTGGAACGGGGACGCGCACGGCCCCTTCGCCGGCGGCGGCGCGATCGTCAACCGGGAGAACGGCACCCGGTGCACGGCCGGCTTCGGGGTCCGCGACGGCTCCGGCGCGCGGTTCCTGCTGACCGCGGGGCACTGCGGCCGGGTCGGCCGCGGCTGGGACAACGGCAACCGCAGCCGGTTCATCGGCGACGCGCGCGCGGAGCACGCCGCGCACGACCTGCTGCTGGTCGCCGCGAACTCCAGCGACCGGATGTGGGACGGGGGCGCCACCGCGAACAGCTTCACCAAGCGGGTGTCCGGCTGGGACCGCGCGGTGGCCGGCGCGATGGTGTGCCAGTCCGGCTCGACCAGCGGCGCGCTGTGCGGCGTGCGCAATTCCGACGACTTCGTGCACTCCTACTGCGACACCGACGCGTACGGGAATTACGAGTGCTACAGCGACCTGGTCTACGCCTACGCCGAGGACCGGACCCGGACGGTGTGCCGGGGCGGCGACAGCGGCGGCCCGGTGTTCACCCCGGCGGGGACCGGCGTCGTGCGGGCGGTCGGCACGCTCAGCGGGTGCGGCGGGTGGGCGCTGCTCTACCAGGACTTCCACACCGCCACCCGGGACCTGGGCATCACCACCGGGTAGCCGGGCGGTCGCGACGCGTTCCCGGCCCGGGAGGTCCGGTATTCCGGCAACTTCCCGGGGCCGGTCGCGAAAGAGCACCGGAAAACCGGGTCGCCAACCCGGGCGGAGCCGGTCGGCCAATTCCGGTGAGCTTCACGGGTGGAGCAGAAAAATGCCCGGCAATGGCCGGGAAAAGGTGAATGCGCACACCGCCGGTGGCCCTCCGGGCACGAAGACCCGGGCTCCCCCGGCACGCCCGCGACCAGCGCCCCCGCGACCGCCTCGCCTCCGACGGGCCGATCCGACCGGTCGGGCGGGCGCGGACTCGCCCGGGGCGTTCGGCGCGGCGCCCGCGGGCGCCGCGCCGGCGTCGGGTCCGGGGTCAGCCCGTGGGCGGCTCGGCGCGGCGGGGGCCGTCGAGGCCGAGTTCGCCGACCTCCTCCTCGTCGGGCATCTCCGGGTCGCGCCAGTCCTCCGCGCGGGTCGGCCCGGTGCCCCGCAGGTTGTTGTCGATCTCCTGCTTGAGCTGGTCGTCGGCCATCGGGCCGTGCTGGGTGCTTCCTCGCTCCATCGTGGCTCCCTCCGCGGTTCATCCCCTGTGGACGCCACGGGTACCCACGCCGCGCCGGAATCCACCACTCGGGCGCAGCCGCGCCGGGAATCGCGGGGCGCGCGGTCCCGGGAGGACAGGCCGGCGGCGTCGCGCGCCACCGTCGACAGACAGCCCCGTGGTGATCACCGGCGGGTGCGGGCCGCGCGCGGAGCCCCGCACCGCTCGGGCCCGGTCCACCGCGGACGCCGCGCGCCCGCAGCCGTCCGGTCCTCAGTGGACAGCAGCGGTCCCGGGGAGGTCGGCGGGAGCCGGGGCGGCGGTCGCGCGGACCACCGCCCCGGCGCTCACGACCGGGTGATCAGGAGCAGGCGAGGACCGGGTCCTCGTCGTCGCCACCGCCGTCGAGGTGGGCGAGGCCGACGCCGGACAGGCCGAGCACGGCCTGCGCGGTGGCCCTGGTCGCGGTGGCCGGGTCGAACCCGCTCGCCTGGTAGGCGACCGCGCCGCGGTCGGCGGGCGCGCCCGAGCAGTCGACCTGCAGCGACTTGAGGAACCCGCGCGCCTTGAAGGCCGCCGTGAACCGGCCGCCCGCGAACAGCGCCTCACCGGCGAGGCCGGTGCTGTTGGCGTTGGGCGCGGCGGAGCCCACCCCGAAGCCGCCGTTCGCGTTCTGCACGCTCACCAGCCAGGTCAGGCCATCCTGGGCGTCGGTGTGCCGGCCGGTGGCCTGGAGCGCCTGCGTCACCATCGCGGTGGAGTCGACGTCGCTCACGCACGGCGTCGCGCCGAAGGTCAGCGGGAAGCCGCCGTCGGCGCACTGCGTGCCGACCAGGAAGTCCACGGCCGCGGTGGGCGCGCCCGTCGCGGTGCGGTCCAGCGCCAGCAGGGCCAGCGACTGGGTGAACGCGTTGCTGTAGTCGCCGTAGGCCGACTGGTCGGAGAACCGACCGGACGGGGTGAGCAGCGCCAGCAGGCCCGCCTCCAGGTCCACACCGCCGAACGACGTCGGGTCCTTGTCCTTGACCAGGGCCGCGAGCAGCAGCTTGGCGTGCGGCCCGGCGTAGGACTCGCCGCCGGAGCCGACGTAGCCGGTGGTGATCTCCGGGCGCGCCAGCCACGTGATCGCGCGGTCGGCGAAGGCGTCGGCGGTGCGCGCGGCGGAGAACGCGAAGACCGCGTCGGCGGTCAGGCCCTGGTCGGGGTAGGCCACCCCGCCGAACACGGCTTCGAACCGCTCCCCGTCGACCAGCTGGCGGGCCAGCCAGCCGGCGGCGGCGTCGGTTCGGCTGTGCGTGGTCGGCGAGGCCGACGCGGTGGACGGGACGAGCAGCGCGAGGCCGCACAGCAGCGCGGCGACGATCGGAAGACGGCGTCTCATGGCGGTGTTGACCCTTCCCGCGAGCCACGACAGGAGTTGGTGCGCGGAGCGGGTGGTCGGCCCGCCCACCGGGTGCGGAGCACCGCCGTGGGCCGGCGCCGGGATCGCACCGGACTTCCCCCGCGACCGCGCGAATGGCTGCCCGCCCAGCCTGCCGGCCGGCGGTGCCCGGTCAAGGCCCCATACGGGTCCAGGGGGAATTCCGCTTCGGCAACCCCGATTTTTGCGCACGGCAAGGGTGAGCCGGTCCCGCACGGGACCGGGGGCGGTCCGGTGGCGCGGTGGCCCGGGGGGGCGGCCCGGGGGCGCGATGGTCGGGAGGCGGTCCGATGGCACGGTGCCTCGGCTCCCGGCGCGCCGGGAGCCGAGGCGCCGCCCACCGGGGGCACGGCCGGCCGGTCCGCCGCCCACCGGGAGCACGGCCAAGCGGTCCGCCGCCAACCCGGAACACCTCCGGCGCGGTTCGCCGCCGGCCGCGCCGCAGCGCCGGGCGCCATCACCCGAGTGCCGTAGCACGCCCGACGACGCGCGCTCATGTGGGGGTGCTTCGCGAATGGATCTACAACATGTAGTGTTCGCGCCGTCGATGGTTCCGCGCGTCGAGCCAGGCGCGCGGAGGCAAGAGGGAACCCGGTGCGAATCCGGGACTGCCCCGCAGCGGTGAGTGGAAACGACCGCCGTCATCAAGCACTGCGCGTAGCGCGCGGGAAGCGACGGCCAGTAGGTCCGGCTTCGTGCCGGGTGTCCGCGAGTCCGAAGACCTGCCACCGATGCGCGCGCCGACCGGCGTGCGCGTGTCCGGGGCCTCGTGGGCGGGCCGACACGGGTGGTTTCGCGCTGTCGCGCGTCCTGTGTGCCTGCCCTCGCGCCGCCCCGGGCCGTCCAGGCTCGCGAGGAGAGGGCTGTGTCGACCACAACCACGGGCACCGCTGCGGCCGGGGTCGTCCGCCGCGACGGCAGTGTCTCGGCGTTCGACGCCACGAAGATCTCGGTGGCGATGACCAAGGCGTTCCTGGCGATCGAGGGCGACGGCGCGGCGTCGTCGTCCCGGCTGCACCCCCTGGTGGAGGAGCTGGCGGGGCAGGTGGTGGCCGCGCTGCGCCGCCACGCGCGACCGGGCGCCGCGCTGCACGTCGAGCAGATCCAGGACCAGGTCGAACTGGTGCTGATGCGCGGCGGCCACCACCGGGTGGCCCGCGCGTACGTGCTCTACCGGGAGGAGCGGGCGAAGCTGCGCGGCACGCCCGCGCCCGCCCGGCCGGAGGTGCGGGTCCGGGACGCCGACGGCCGGACCGGGCCGCTGGACTGGGACCGGGTCGCGCTGGTGGTGGGCGAGGCTTGCGCCGGGCTCCCCGACGTCTCCCCCGACCCGGTGCTGGCCGAGACGCGGCGCAACCTCTACGACGGCATCACCGCGGACGAGCTGGCGGTCGCGCAGGTGATGGCCGCGCGCACGCTGGTGGAGACCGAGCCCGGCTACAGCTTCGTGGCCGCCCGGCTGCTGCTGGACCGGCTGCGGCGCGAGGCGCTGAGCCACCTCGCGGGGCGGCCGGTGGCGCCGACCGGCGCGGAGCTGTCCTACGCGGACTACTTCCCGGGGTACGTGCGGCTGGGCATCTCCGTCGACCGGCTCGACCCGGAGCTGGCCGAGTTCGACCTCCACCGCCTGGCCGCCGCGATCCGGCCAGAGCGCGACCTGGCCCTGGACTTCCTGGGGATGCAGACGCTGTACGACCGGTACTTCCTGCACGACCGGGGCGTGCGGTACGAACTGCCGCAGGCGTTCTTCATGCGGGTGGCGATGGGCCTGGCGCTGCGCGAGGCGGACCGCGAGGCGCGCGCGATCGAGTTCTACGAGCTGCTGTCCTCGTTCGACTTCCTGTGCTCGACGCCGACGCTGTTCAACTCCGGCACCACCCGCCCGCAGCTCTCGTCGTGCTTCCTGACCACGGTGGACGACGACCTGGACGGCATCTTCCGCGGCTACCGCAACAACGCGCTGCTGGCGAAGTACTCCGGCGGCCTGGGCAACGACTGGACCCCGGTGCGCGGCATGGGCGCGCACATCAAGGGCACCAACGGGCGGTCGCAGGGCGTCGTGCCGTTCCTGAAGATCGCCAACGACACCGCGGTGGCGGTCAACCAGGGCGGCAAGCGCAAGGGCGCGGCGTGCGCGTACCTGGAGACCTGGCACGTCGACGTCGAGGACTTCCTCGACCTGCGCCGCAACACCGGCGACGACCGGCGGCGCACGCACGACATGAACACCGCCAACTGGGTGCCCGACGAGTTCCTGCACCGGGTCGAGGCGGACGCGGACTGGACGCTGTTCTCCCCCGACGAGGTGCCCGACCTGCACGACCTGTACGGCGCGGCGTTCGCGCAGCGGTACCGCGCCTACGAGGAGGCCGCGGACCGCGGCGAGATCCGCGTGGTCAAGCGGGTGCGGGCGGTGGACCTGTGGCGGCGGATGCTGACGGTGCTGTTCGAGACCGGGCACCCGTGGATCACCTTCAAGGACCCGTGCAACCTGCGCTCGCCGCAGCAGCACGCCGGCGTCGTGCACTCGTCCAACCTGTGCACCGAGATCACCCTGAACACCAGCGCCGACGAGGTCGCGGTGTGCAACCTCGGCTCGGTCAACCTGGCCAACCACGTGACGGCCGACGGCCTGGACCGCGCGCGGCTGGAGCGGACCGTGCGCACCGCCGTGCGGATGCTCGACAACGTCATCGACATCAACTTCTACACCATCCCCGAGGCCCGCCGGTCCAACCTGCGCCACCGCCCGATCGGCCTGGGGCTCATGGGGTTCACCGACGCGCTGTTCGCGCAGCGCGTCGCACCCGCCTCCGCGGCGGCGGTGGAGTTCGCCGACCGCAGCATGGAGCTGATCAGCTACCACGCCATCGCGGCCTCCGCCGACCTCGCGGCGGAGCGCGGCCGGTACGAGACCTTCGACGGGTCGCTGTGGAGCCGGGGCGTCCTGCCCGTGGACTCGCTGGCGCTGCTGGACGCGGCGCGCGGCGGCGCGGTCGACGTGGACCGCTCGTCCACGCTGGACTGGGACGCGCTGCGGGCGCGGGTCGTGGCGGTGGGCGTGCGCAACTCCAACATCACGGCCATCGCGCCGACGGCGACGATCTCCAACATCTGCGGCGTCGGCCAGTCCGTCGAACCGCTGTACCGCAACCTGTACGTGAAGTCGAACATGTCCGGCGACTTCACCGTGCTCAACCGCCACCTGGTCGCCGACCTGAAGGCGCGCGGGCTGTGGGACGAGGCCATGGTGGCGGACCTGAAGTACTTCGACGGGTCGCTGGCCCCGGTCGACCGGGTGCCCGACGACCTGAAGTCGCTGTACGCCACAGCGTTCGAGATCGCCCCGGACTGGCTGGTGGAGGCCGCGGCGCGGCGGCAGAAGTGGATCGACCAGGCCCAGTCGCTCAACCTCTACGTCGCCGGCGCCGACGGCCGCGAGCTGGACCGGGTGTACCGGCTGGCCTGGCGCAAGGGCCTGAAGACGACCTACTACCTGCGCTCCACCAGCGCCACCCACGTGGAGAAGAGCACCCTGCGCGGCACCGACGGCAAGCTGACCGGCGTGGCGCTGCACCCGGCCGTCCCGGCCCCGACCCCGACCGCTCCCCCTCGGCCCGTGCCGACCGACGTCCTGGCCTGCGCCGTGGACGACCCCGATTGCGAGGCTTGCCAGTGAGCACCGACACCTCCGGCCTGGGCGCCATCGACCGCGGCGCGGGCCGCGTGCAGGTGGACGACAAGGCGATGATCAACGCCCGCGCCGACGTCAACCAGCTCCTGCCGCTGAAGTACCACTGGGCGTGGGAGAAGTACCTGGCGGGCTGCGCCAACCACTGGATGCCCACCGAGGTCTCCATGCAGGCCGACATCGCGCTGTGGCGCTCCCCGGACGGCCTGACCGAGGACGAGCGGCACGCCGTCCAGCGCAACCTGGGGTTCTTCGCCACCTCGGAGTCGTTGGTGGCCAACAACGTCGTGCTGGCCGTCTACCGGCACCTGACCAACCCCGAGTGCCGCCAGTACCTGCTGCGCCAGGCGTTCGAGGAGGCCGTGCACACTCACACCTTCGAGTACATCTGCTCCTCCCTCGGCCTGGACGAGGGCGAGCTGTTCAACATGTACCGCGAGGTCCCCTCGATCACCGACAAGGCCGCGTGGGCGCTGGAGTACACCCGGCACCTGGAGGACCCCGGGTTCCGCACCGGCACGCACGGGGCCGACCAGGCTTTCCTGCGCGACCTCGTGGCGTTCTACGTGGTGTTCGAGGGCATGTGGTTCTACACCGGGTTCGCGCAGGTCCTGTCCCTGGGCCGGCGCAACAAGATGGTCGGCGTCGCCGAGCAGTACCAGTACATCCTGCGCGACGAGTCGATCCACCTGAACTTCGGGATCGACGCGATCAACCAGATCAAGATCGAGAACCCGGGCCTGTGGACCGAGCGGTTCCAGGCCGAGGTGCGCGCCATGCTGGCGCAAGCCTGCGAGCTGGAGGTCGCCTACGGCCGGGACACCATCCCCAACGGCCTGCTCGGCCTCAACGCGGAGCTGTGCGAGCAGTACATGCGCTTCATCACCAACCGCCGCTGCGCCCAGCTCGGCCTGGCGCCGGTGTTCGGCCCGGTGGACAACCCGTTCCCGTGGATGTCGGAGGCGATGGACCTGAAGAAGGAGAAGAACTTCTTCGAGACCCGGGTCACCGAGTACGCCGGCGGGTCGTCCCTGACCTGGGACTGACCGGCCGCGCCGGGCCGTCCGACCGCACCGCGGCGGCGGCCCGGCGCGGGCCCGTCCGCCGGGGGCGCGCTTGGGCGGGGCGCGCCCGACAGCCCGATCAGGCGGCCCGATCAGGCGGCCCGACCAGGCGGGCCGACCAGGCGGGCCGGCGAGGCCGGTCCGCGAAGCGGGGTCGGGCCGGGAGCGGCGGGGGCCCGGCCGCGGGGAGCGGCGCCGGTCCCGCGCCGGCGGGCCGGGAGCGGTCCGTTCCGGCGAATCCGGCCCGGCGGGGCGCACCGGCCGGTGGGTCTTCGCCGCCCGGTGTGCGACAGTTGTCCGGACGGGTGGTCCGGAGGTGAGTGATGGTCCGAGAGTGGCCCAGGGGCAGCCTGCTGGGGCGGCTGCCCGAATCCACCAGGCAGGAGCTGCTCGACCTGGGCAGCGCGGTCCGCTACGCGCCCGGCCGGGAGATGGTCCGGCAGGGCGCGACGGACAGCTACGCGCTGCTGCTGCGCAAGGGCGCGGTGAAGGTGCGGACGGTCGACGAGGCGGGGCGCACGACGCTGCTGACGGTCAAGACGGCGGGCGACATCGTCGGCGAGATGGCCGCCCTGGACGGCAACCCGCGGTCCGCCTCCGTGATCGCCTGCGACGCGGTGGAGGCCGACTTCATCACCCGGCCCGCGCTGCTGGCGTTCCTGAGCCGGCACAGCACCGTGTTCGTCGAGCTGATCAACATCGGCAGCGCGCACCTGCGCTGGGCCAACGACCGGCGGCGCGAGCTGCCCGGCCCGGCCGCCACGCGGATCGCGCGCGTGCTGGCCGAGCTGGTGGAGGCGCACGGCCGCGAGGAGCCGACCGGCTGGGTGCTGGGCTTCCCCCTGACCAAGGTGGAGCTGGCGTCGATCGCCGGCATGAAGCCGCGCACGGCCGAGAAGTCCTTCGGCGAGCTGCGCCGGGCCGGCGTCGTGGTGACCGGGGTGCGCCGCGACGTCCTGGTGCCGGACCTGGAGCGCCTGCGGTCCTTCGGGGTCGCCGGGCGCCGCTGACCGGCCGGGCCGCCCCGCCGCGGCGGTCAGCCGGTGTCGACGCGGGTCACCGGGGCCACCACGAGGTCGTGCACGCGCCAGTCGAACGCGCGCGCCCACCGCTGGAGCTCCTCCAGCCGCTCCACCAGGCGGTCGACGCCGGCGACCGGCACCACCAGCAGCTCGCCGACGAAGACGTGGCCCTCCTCCCGCACCCGCAGCCACGCGTCGGCGATCCAGTCGTGGTCGAGCACCCCCGCGAGCAGGGCGTCCGGCGTCGGGTGCGGGCGGCTGCCGTCGACCACCCGGGGCCGGTCGTCCATCAGGTCGGCCACCGCGCCGCGCGTGGTGCGGACGCCGTCGCGGACGATGTCGCCGCCGATGACCAGCGCGGCCACCGCGTCGGCCCACCACAGGCCGAACCCGATGCCCAGGACGCCCAGCACCGCCGCGGCGGCGGTCAGCCAGTCGGCGCGGTTCATCTCCGCGTCCGCGTAGAGCACCTTGTCGTGCAGCTCCCGGGCGATCCGGAGCTTGGCGCGGCCGAGCAGGATGGCGGGCACCATGGTCGCCAGCAGCACCGCGATCATCAGCCAGCCGAGCCACAGCTGCACGCCGAACAGCTCGACCAGGCCGATCGGCGCGCGCTCGCCGGCCAGCAGGCGGGCCGCGGAGTCGTAGACGACGTAGCCGCCGAGGCCGAGCAGCGCCACCGAGCCCGCGAGGAACGCCACGCTGACCGCGCGGTGGTAGCCGTAGGGGAACCGCCGGTCGGGCGGCCGGTTGCGGAACCGGTCGGCGACGAGGAACGCCGCGGGCGGCACCAGCCCGAGCATGTCCTCGATCCAGGCCGCCTTCATCGCCTGCGACTGGCCCAGCGTCACCGCCAGCAGCGCGACGGCGGCGGCGAAGAACGCGATCGTCCACCACTCCAGCCGCACCGCCCGGCGGTGCAGGGCGGCCTTGTCCGGTGGCAGCTCGAACCGGTCGGAGACCTTCACACCGCCACCCCGCCCGCCTCGGCCAGCAGCCGGTCCACCTCGCCGTCGGGCAGCCCCAGCAGGAACCGCTCCACCTCCACCTGCCACCCGTTCTCCCCCAGCGGCAGCGCCCACACGTGCTCGCGCTCCAGCAGCACGTGGTCGGTGACGCGCAGGCCGAGCCCGGCCGCCCGCCAGTGCTCCACCGCCACCGGCAGGTCGACCGCCCCGGCCACGTCGTCCACCGGCACGGGGACGGCGTCCTGCGCGGTCAGCGCGGCGACCTCGGCGGTGCCGGCGCGCACCGCGACGCGCACCCCGGCCAGGTCCGCCGGGACCTCCCCGGCCGCCGCGACGACCACGCGGCTGGTCGCGTAGGGGCGGGTCAGCGAGGCGTGCTCGGTCCACGGCGCGTCCTCGGCCAGCCCGCCGACGACCAGGTCCAGCTGCCGCCGCGCCACCGCGGCCATCAGCTCGGACTCCGCGCCGCGCCGCCACCGCACCCGCGCGCCCAGCCGGTCGGCGAGCCGCTGCACCAGCTCTGCCTCCGCGCCGGTCACCTCGTCGCCCAGCACCGTCCAGGGCCGGTGCTCGGTGACACCGACCCGCAGCACCCCGCCGCGCACGCGGTCCAGGGTGCCGTCGACGTCGTGCGGCAACCCGCACCCCGCCACCAGCACGCCGACGAGCACCAGCACGCGCCACATGCGACCTCCACCCGGGCGGACGGCGAAGCGGGCCGGTCCCCGGCGCCCGGCCCCACCCGCCGTGTACCCGGAACGCGCGGAAAACGATCACGTTTCGCGCGCCCGCCCGGACCCGGCCCGACATTCACCCGACCGGGTGATGCACGGCGGGGCGCAACACAGTGCTCACCCGCTCTTCACAGGGCTGCGACCACCGCTGCGGTGCGCTCAGGGAAAAGTGGAGGACGCACACGGACAACGAACGCCACCACCGCCGTACCTACGTTCGACCAAGACCCGTGGCAGGAAGGACGGACATGACCGACGAGGTTCCCACCGCCCTGTCCCTGGCCGACTGGCAGGCCGCCGAGCCCGCCGAGCGCGCCCGGCTGCTCGCCGGGTCCGCCCGGCGGGCCGCGGCCTCGGCGCACGGCGACTGGATCAGCCTCGCCGGGGACCTGTCGCACGGAGCCGGCGCGCTGGCGGGGATCCCGTTCTCGGTCAAGGACAACGTCGACGTCCGGGGGCTCGCGACCACGGCCGGCAGCCCGTTGCTGGGCGACGCGCCCGCCGCCGTCGACGCCGGCGTCGTCAGCGCCCTCAGGGACGCCGGCGCCGTCGTGGTCGGCAAGACCAACCTGCACGAGCTGGCGTTCGGGATCACCAGCAACAACAAGGCTTTCGGACCGGTGCGCAACCCGGTGGACCCCGCCCGGTCGGCCGGCGGGTCCAGCGGCGGCAGCGCGGTCGGCGTGGCGCTGGGCGTCGTGCCGTTCGCGCTGGGCACCGACACCGGGGGCTCCGTCACGATCCCCGCGTCCTTCTGCGGCGTGGTCGGGTTCCGCCCGTCCACCGGCCGGTACCCGGGCGACGGCGTGGTGAACCTGTCCACCAGCCGCGACACCGTCGGCGTGCACGCCCGCGCGGTGCGGGACGTGCGGGCCGTGGACGAGGTCGTCACCCGCGAGCCGGCCGGCGACCCGGTCGACCTCGCGGGGCTGCGCGTGGGCCTGCCGCGCAGCCGCTTCCGCGACGTGGACCCCGAGGTGGCCCGGGTGGTCGACGCGGCGGTGTCGACCCTGGAGCGGGCCGGGGCGGTGCCGGTCGAGGTGGACCTCGGCGACGACCTGGAGCTGGCCGCCGGTCCGGGGAACGACCTGGTGTTCTACGAGGCGCCGCGGCTGCTGGCCCAGCGCGTCGCCGCGCCCGCGCGGCACTGGGCCGAGGCGGTCGCCTCCCCCGACGTCCGCGCCCTGATCGAGGTGCTGTGCTCGTTCCCGCTCACCGCCGAAGCCTACGGCGACGCGCGGGCCGACCGCTGGCGGCTGCGGCGCGCCTACGCCGAGGTGTTCACCCGGGTCGACGTGCTCCTGGGCCCGACGTCGCCCGTGCCGCCGCCGCTGCTCGGGCAGGACGAGGTGGTCCACCTCAACGGGCGGGCGGCGCCGACCTTCGCGACCGTCACCCGCAACGCCGGGCCGGGCACCGTCGCGGGCGTGCCGATGCTGTCGCTGCCGGCGGGCGCGACGGCGGGCGGGCTGCCGGTCGGCGTGTGCCTGGAGGGCCACGCCTTCGGCGACGCGCGCCTGCTGCGCGTCGCCGAAGCGGTGGAGGGCGCGCTGGCCGCCCGCGGGTGAGGCCGCCCGCGCAACCGCCTTCCGGGTGACCGACCGTCCTGTGTGGACGGTCCGTTCCCACGGGTGGCGGCTCGTCCGAACGGAGGCCGGCGGCTAGCCTCGACCGGGCAAGATCCCCCGTCACCTGGAGGATCCATGGTCATCGCACGGGAGTTACCCGACATCCTGTCCCCCGAGTTCGCCGCTGACCCGTACTCCGCCTACCGCGTGCTGCGCGAGCGGGCGCCGCTGCTCTACCACGAGGGGACGCGGAGCTGGCTGGTGTCGCGCCACGAGGACGTCGCGCGCGCCTTCCGCGACCCGGTGTTCACCAGCGACAACTACGACTGGCAGGTCGAGCCGGTGCACGGGCGCACGATCCTGCAGATGAGCGGCCGGGAGCACTCGGTGCGCCGGGCCCTCGTCGCGCCCGCGTTCCGCGGCACGACCCTGCGCGAGGAGTTCGGCCCGGTCATCGAGCGCAACGCGCGCGAGCTGGTCGACGGCTTCCGGCACGCCGGCCGGGCCGACCTGGTGGCGCAGTTCGCCACGCACTTCCCGATCAACGTCATCGTGGACGTGCTCGGCCTGGACAAGGCCGACCACGCGCGGTTCCACCGCTGGTACACCTCGGTCATCGCGTTCCTGGGCAACCTCTCCGGCGACCCGGGCGTGACCGCCGAGGGGCTGCGCTGCCACGACGAGTTCGCCGCCTACCTGATCCCGATCATCCGGCAGCGCCGGCGGGAGCCCGGCGACGACCTGCTGTCCACCCTGTGCCGGGCCGAGGTCGACGGCACCAGGATGTCCGACGAGGACATCAAGGCGTTCTGCTCGCTGCTGCTGGCCGCCGGCGGGGAAACCACGGACAAGGCGATCGCGGCGGTCTTCCGCAACCTGCTGGAGCACCCCGACCAGCTCGCGGCGGTGCGCGCGGACCGGTCGCTGGTGGCGCGGGCGTTCGCCGAGACGCTGCGGTACACCCCGCCGGTGCACATGATCATGCGGCAGACCGCGGCGGAGGCGCGGCTGTCCGGCGGCGTGGTGCCCGCGGGCGCGACGGTGATCTGCCTGATCGGCGCGGCCAACCGGGACGGCGCGCGCTACGACCGCCCCGACGAGTTCGACCTGCACCGCACCGACCTGGACGCCGCGACCGCGTTCACCGCGGCGGCCGACCACCTGGCCTTCGCGCTGGGGCGGCACTTCTGCGTCGGCGCCCTGCTGGCCAAGGCGGAGGTGGAGGTCGGCGTCAACCTGCTCCTGGACGCGATGCCCGACGTGCGCCTGCCCGCCGGCTACCGGGCGGGCGAGCGCGGCGTGTTCACCCGCGGCCCGGCGGAGCTGCCGGTCGAGTTCACCCCGGTGCCGCCCGGCGCGGCGTAGCCCGGCGAACGCAGCGTGGTGCGGCCCTGCGAATCGGACGCGGCGCGGTGCGGCCCGGCGGACCGGGCGCGGCTCAGCGGTTGACGCAGGCCGGGGTGAACTCCACCGGCAGCGCCTCCAGGCCGCGCATCCACACCGACTCCCGCCACACCAGCTCGTCCGGGCCGACCGCCAGCACCACGTCGGGCAGCCGGTCCAGCAGCACCTCCACCGCCGCCTTCGCGATCACCTCGGCGATCTCGGGCGCGGGGAACGGGCAGCGGTGCTCGCCGTGGCTGAACGACATCTGCGCGTGGTTGCCGACCGCGCCCGAGACCGGGTCCGGCCGCACCTGCGGGTCGGTGTTGGCCGCGGCGAGCCCCATGATCACCAGGTCGCCCGGCATGATCCGGTGGCCGCCCAGCTGCGTCGCCTGGGTGGCCCACCGGCCGACGAAGTTCTGCGTCGGCGTGTCCTCCCACAGCACCTCGTTGAGCGCCTGGCCGGCGCTGCGCCGCCCGCCGGACAGCGTGACGGCGAACCGGTCGTCGGTCAGCATCAGCCGCAGCGTGTTGCCGATCCAGTTCGCGGTCGGCTGCTGCGCGGCGGCCAGCACCACCAGCAGGTCGCGCGTCAGCTCCTCCTCGGTCAGGCCCGCCGGGTGCGCCAGCATCCGCGACGGCACGTCCGGGCCCGGCGCGGAGGACTTGCGGTGCACCAGCCGCCGCATCGCCACCGAGACCCGGCCGAACGCGGGGATGGCCTCGTCGCCGCCGTCCAGGGACAGCGACAGGTCGCGCGCCAGCGCGGGCGCCTCCCGGTCGGGCAGGCCGAACAGCTTCGCCGCCACCAGCGACGGCATCGGGTGCGCGAACTGCCTCATCAGGTCGGCCTGGCCGGTGACCACGAACGCGTCGACCAGGGAGTCCGCGACCGCCTCGCAGCGCTGCCGCAGCTCGAACTGGTCGACCGCGCCCAGCGCGTCGCTGATCGCGCCCGAGCGGCGGCGGTGCTCGTCGCCCTCGGCGAACATCACCGACGGCTGGTAGCCCACGTAGGGCATGAGCGGCCAGTCCGGCGGGATCCGGTCCCACTGGTTCCAGCGGCGCGAGTCCCGCGCGAACACCTGGTCGTTGGTCAGGACGTGGTGCACCTCCCGGTAGCCGATGACGTACCAGGCGGGGATGCCGCCCTCCAGCTCCACCGGCGCGACCGGGCCGTGCTCGCCGCGCAGCCGCCGGTACAGCTCGGCGGGCCGCTGCCGGAACAGCGGCCCGTGCAGCGCCACCACGGGCTTGGCGTGGGCCGGGCACCCCGGCGGCGCGGGCGTGCCGTGGGGCGTGGTCGGCGCGGTGCGGTCGGTCTGCTGGTTCACGGCGTGGGCTCCCTGGCGGAGGACAAGGCGAAGAGGTGGTTGACCAGCGCGACCAGCACCGCCTTGCCGGAGTCGCGCCGGCGCGCGTCGCAGTCGACCAGCGGCACGTGGTGCGGCAGGTCCAGCGCGTCGCGGAGCTGGTCGAGCGAGTGTCGTGGGTGGCCGAAGTTGTTGCGCGCCACGATGAACGGCGTGCCGTGGTGCTCCAGGCGGTCGATGGCGTACCACGAGTCGCGCACGCGCCGGGTGTCGACCAGGACCACCGCGCCCAGCGTGCCGCTGAACAGCCGGTCCCACAGGAACCAGAACCGCTCCTGGCCGGGCGCGCCGAACAGGTAGAGGACCAGCTCGTCGTCCAGCGTGATCCGGCCGAAGTCGAACGCGACGGTCGTGGTGGTCTTGGCCCGCACGGCGCTGGTGTCGTCCACGCCGGCGCCGGCCCCGGTCATGGTCTCCTCGGTGGACAGCGGCCTGATCTCGCTGACCGAGCGCACCATCGTCGTCTTGCCCACGCCGAAGCCGCCGACCACGACCACCTTCAGGCCGTGGCGGGCGGTCGCGCGCAGCGGAGCGGGGTCAGAGCTTCTGGAGTCCAAGGAGAATCCGCTTCAGCAGGTCCGGGGACGGCAGCGCGTCCGGTGCGGGACGGGGGCGGGGGTGGCGCGCGGTGACCACGCCGGCGTCGAGCAGGTCGCACAGCAGGATGCGCACGACGCCGACCGGGAGCCCCAGCTCGGCCGACAGCTCCACCACGGCGGTGGGGCGGCGGCAGGTCCGCAGGATGCGGACGTGCTCGGACTGCATCCCCGGCGACGGCTCGCTCTCGCTGACGATCAGCGTCACCAGGTCGATCGAGGGGCCGTGGACCCGGCTGCGCCCGCCGGTGATGGTGTAGAGGCGGTCCGGGTCCTCGTCGTGCAGCCGCGGGCTCATGCCGGCAGCCGGCCGTGCGGGTGGCGGCGCGGCGGCGCCGAGAGGTAGTCGCCGAGCTGCTCCACCAGCTCGACCATGTTGTGGCCGATGATGCCGGCGTCGGCGTCGTCCGCCGCGACCACGGCCAGGTGCGCGCCCTGGCCCGCCTCGACGATGAACAGCAGGCCGCCGTGGAACTCGGTCATCGACTGGCGCACGCCGCCGGTGCCGTCGCCGAACTCGACCGACGCGCCGTAGGCGAGGCTCTGCATCCCGCACGCGATGGCGGCGAGCTGGTCGGCTTGGTCCACCGAGAGGCCGCCGGTGCGGCAGAGCTTGAGCCCGTCCTTGGACAGCACCAGGGCGTGCCGGGAGCCGGGCGTCCGGTCGAGGAGGTTCTCCAGCAACCAGTCGAGGTCGCGGTCGGTGGTGTTCATCCGGGCGTTCGGGGCCGCGGTAGCGCCGTGCCCCTGCCTCCAATCTTCTCGGGTGTTCGGCGGGCCTGGTGGGACACCTCAGGACGGCCAGCGGGGGGCCTCGTCGGGTTCGGGCCCGGCCTCGGACCGCTCCCCCGCCGACCGCTCGTCGCGGGTCGCGTCGCCGTGGTCGGGCGGGCCGTGGTTCTCCGGCGGGTGGCCCTCGGGGCGGGCGTCGCGGTGGGGGCGGCCGGCGTTGCGGAACGCGCTGAACCGGACGGCCGCGTCCGGGTGCGGCCCGGCGCCCTCGGCCGGGCGGCGCGGCGCGGGCGAGGACGCGGAGCCCAGCGTGCTGCCCCGCCGGCGGCGCGGCAGGACGACCTCGTCCGGCTGGTCGGCGGGCTGCCACGCGGCCTGCCCGGCGGCGTCGGCGGCCTGCCGCGCGCCGGGTTCGGCGGGCCGCCACGTGCCGGTGTCCGCGGCCGGTTCGACCTGCCCCGGTTCCACCTGCCACGGCTCGACCTGCCACGTGGCGGGCTCCGCGGGCTGCCACGCGGCCGGCTCGGCGCCCTGCTCCGCGGGGGGCTCGGCGACGTGCCACGTGGTCGGTTCGGCGGGCTGCCGGGCGGCGGGCACCCCCTGCTCGGGGACGGCGGGCGCGGGCGCCTCCGGCGCCCCGACCACCGGGAGGGCGGTCGGCGTGCCGGACGGGTCCGCCGAGCGCCGCCGCCCGCCGCTGGGCCGGGGTTCGGTGACCAGCGCGCGCGGGATCATCACCACCACGCCCGTGCCGCCCCGCGACGACGGGCGGAACGACACGGTCAGCCCGTGCTTGCGCGCCAGCCTGCCGACGACCGCCAGCCCCAGCCGGGTGCCCGACAGCTCGGTGAGGTCCAGCGCGCCGCCGGCGACGGTCCGCTCGGCGCGGCGCAGCGCCAGGTCGCCCATGACCAGGCCGCCGTCCTCGATCGTGACGACGACGCCCGCCTGCACCTCCTCCACGTAGACGTGCACCTGCTCGGAGGGCGGGGAGAAGCCGCACGCGTTGTCGATCAGCTCGGCGAGGGCGTGCATCACGCCCTCCGCCGCGTAGCCGACGATCGCGGCGGAGCTGGCGGAGTGCGTGCGCACCCGCTGGTAGGCGCTGACCCGGCCGACCGCGCCCCGCAGGATCGACTCCATGACGATCGGCTTGGTCCAGCGGCGGCCCGAGCGCGAGCCGGTGAGCACGGCGATGCTGTCGGCCAGCCGGCCGGCCTGCGCGGTGCTGTGGTCGAGTTCGAGCAGGTCGCCGAGCACCTCCTCGCCGTGCCGCTCCTCCATCTCGCGCAGGTCGGCCAGCATGGTGGTGGCCAGCGCCTGCATCCGGCCCGCGGCGTTGCCGCAGGCGGCCATCGCGGCGGCCCGGGCGCGCTCGCCGCGGCCGACCTCCTCGGCGAGGGTGCGCAGGACGTGGTCGTGGTCGGGGTTGGCGGGCCGGTCGACCTCGGCGAGCGCCGTCTCCGACGACGAGCCCGCGCGCAGCCGCTCCACGAGGGCGGGCACGAGGCGGTGGGCCAGGTCGGCGGACTCGCCGGCCAGCGCGTCGGCCCGCTCCCGGCAGCGCCGGGCGGCGTCGCGCTGCCACGCGGCGGCGGTCGCGGCGGCCACCAGCGCGACCGCGACGGCCGCGGCCCACCAGGCGACGGCGGTCGGCGCGCCCGGCGGCGCGGAGCGCACCGCCCAGGCGGCCGGGCCGCCCACGACGACCAGCGCGCTCACCGCGGCGACCGCGGCGGGCCACGCCGAGGGGCCCGCCGCCGGAACACTGGACGGGGTCTGTGCTGACATCAATCAGGTCCTCGCGGGCGATCGGGGAACGTGCGTGCGCGCTTTCCCGGCCGGTGTTGCGCACCATTCCCGATGACGGGGAACAAGCCCGTGCTGCCGGCCGTCCGGGGGCCTGACCGGACGCTGGTCGGCGGGACATCCGCTCCGGTGGCCGCACGGCGGGATTAGCCTGCCGACCACCGTTCGGGCTGTCAAGACTCGTCGGGAACGTTCACCCGTGCGTACACCGAACAGCGCAGCACTCCGAAGAAATCGCAGCTCAGGGCTTTAGGCGAGGTCGAATGGAAAACCCGGCGAACCCCGTGGACGTGCTCTCGGTATAACCATTCATTCTTTCGTGGCACACGACGGCCTATTTCCGTCTTCGCCCACCGGACACCGATCACGTGAACCCGGTCAGCGAACGCGATCCGGTATTGCCCTCACCTGTTCGGAACAGCGCGGCCGGCCCGCCGGTGATCCCGGTCGGCCCCGATCCGCACCGGTCGGCCTCAGTCGCCGCAGCGCGCGCAGCTGTGCGGCCCCACCTGGCGGTCCAGGCCGCGCCAGCCCGAGGCGGACGCCCGCTCCCACAGCGCGCGCCACCGCCGCGGCGGGTCGGCGCAGTCGAAGGCCCGGCCGCAGCCGTCGCAGATCAGGAGCAGGGTCGTCGGGTCCGGGTGCCCGGGAATCGCGGTCACGGCGGGTGCATCGGCTTTCTCGACGGGCGCGGGTGGGGCAGGCGCCGGCCGCGCCCTTGCGGCCGACGCCTGGTCTTGCACCCGGGAATCCTCGTGGCGCTCGACGTCCAGCCTGGCCCGCAACCGCGCCGGCGAACCTTGCGATCAGCTTGCGATCGGCGCACGACCCGGCAGGGTGGTGGAGGAACGCCCCGGCCGGACGCGAGGATCGACGGGACATGGACTACTCCGTACTGCTCGTCGAGGACGACGCGCACATCAGGCAGGCGCTCGGCCTGGCGTTGGGCGACGAGGGTTTCGCCGTGTCCGACGCCGTCTCCGGCGAGGAGGCGCTGCGGCTGCTCGACCACGAGACCTTCGACGTGGTGCTGCTGGACCTCATGCTCCCCGGCGTCGACGGGCTGGCGGTCTGCCGCACGCTGCGCGACCGGGGCGACCTGCCGATCATCATCGTCACCGCCCGCACCGACACCGCCGACGTCATCGCGGGCCTGGAGGCCGGCGCCGACGACTACGTGACCAAACCGCTGGTGGCCGGCGAGCTGGCGGCCCGCATCCGGGCCCTGCTGCGGCGGCGCGGCGGCGGTCGCCAGGACGAGGTGCTGCGGTTCGGCGGCCTGGAGGTGCGCCCGGACGCCGGCACCGTCCACCGCGACGGCGCCGAGGTGCACCTGACCCGCACCGAGTTCCGGCTGCTGGTCGAGCTGGCCGGCGCGGGCGGCCGGATCGTCACCCGCGAGCAGCTGCTGCAGCGGGTCTGGGGCTACGACTACTTCGGCGACACGCGGCTGCTCGACGTGCACATCCGGCGGCTGCGGCGCAAGGTCGAGCCGGACCCGGACGACCCCACGCTGGTGCTGACGGTGCGGGGCGCGGGCTACCGGATCGACCCGGACCGGTGACGCCGTGCCGCGGCTGACGCTGCGCTGGCGGGTGGCGCTGACCCTGGGGCTGGGGTCGCTGCTGGTCACCAGCGCGCTGGCCATCACGATCTGGAACCTCACCTCCGGCTACATGCTGCGCCAGCGCGAGCAGAGCGGCGTGCGCCAGGCCGAGGTGAACGCGCGGCTGGTGGACGAGTCGCTGCGCAGCGGCTCGGACGGGCTCAACGAGCTGCTGACCGGCCTGACCACCGGCCCGGACACGACCGTGCTGCTGTTCCGGCCCGGCCAGGTGCTCACCAGCGGGCGGCAGGTGGACACCGCCGTGCTGCCCGGACCGCTGCTGGACCTGGGCCGCGACGGCGTGCCCGCGGCGCAGCGGATCATCGTCGACGGCATCCCGGTGCTGGCGGTGACGCTGCCGATCACCTCCGCCGACGGCGTCTACGTCGAACTCGCGCCGCTGATGCAGCTCGACCGCGCGTTCCGGTTCCTCAGCGGGGTGCTGATGGCCGGCACGGTGGTCAGCGGCCTGCTGGGCGTGGCGCTGGGGTCGTGGGCGGGCCGGCGCGCGCTGCGCCCGCTGACCGAGCTGACCAGCGCCGCGTCCCGGATCGCCGGCGGCGACCTGCGCGCCCGGCTGCCCACCCAGACCGACCCCGACCTGACCCCGCTGGCGACGACGTTCAACGCCACCGCGGACGCCCTGGAGCAGCGGGTGGTCAAGGACGCGCGGTTCGCCGGCGACGTCAGCCACGAGCTGCGCTCGCCGCTGACCACCATGGTCAACGCCGCGGCGGTGCTGCACCGGCGGCGCGCCGAGGTGCCGGGCACGGCGGGCAAGGCGCTGGAGCTGCTGACCTCCGAGGTGGACCGGTTCGCCCGCATGGTGGTCGACCTGCTGGAGATCAGCCGCACCGACCAGGAGGCGGACGACCCGACGCTGGAGCCCATCGACATGTCCGTGCTGGTCGCCAACGTCGTCGCCGCGCGGCCGGGCAGGCCCGTCGCGGTGGAGGCCGACCCGGCCGCGCACGTGCTGGGCGACCGGCGGCGGCTGGACCGGGTCGTGGCCAACCTGCTGGACAACGCCGAGCGCCACGCCGGCGGCGCGGTGCGGGTCGCGGTGACCGCCGTGGGCGACGTGGTCCGGCTGGAGGTGGACGACGCCGGTCCGGGCGTGCCCCCCGAGCTGCGGGACCGGATCTTCGACCGGTTCCACCGCGGCGCGCGGGCGGGCAGCCGGGGCGGGGACACCGGCAGCGGCCTGGGGCTGGCGCTGGTCGCGCAGCACGTGCAGCGGCACGGCGGGGCCGTGTGGGTGCAGGAGCGGCCCGGCGGCGGCGCGCGGTTCGTCGTCGAACTCCCGGAGACCCCCCGATGAGGGCGGCGGTCGCGCTCGCCGGGGTGGCGCTGGCGGCCGGCCTCGGCCTGGCCGGCTGCGGGGTCACGGCCCAGGACGAGCCGCAGCCGCTGGTGACCTCCACGGCGGGCCCGGCGTCCACCCCGACGCTCACCCAGCGGCCCGACCCGCGCTCGTCGCCCTCCCCCACCCCGTCGACGCCCACCGCCACGCCGACGACACCGACCCCCACCCCCGAGCCGACACCCGGGCCGACACCCGGGCAGGCAACCGGCACGGCTCCCGCGGCGACGCCCGCAGCGGCACCCGCGGCGACGCCCGCAGCGGCACCCGCAGCGGCCCCTGCACCGGTCCCCGCAGCGGCCCCCGCCGCCGCGTCGGCGCCCGCACCGGCCCCCGCCGCCGGCGGCGCGCCGGCCGGGCCGCGGCCCTGAAGGGCCGATCGTCAGCTACTCGTCAGGTCCACCACCAGGCACTTCCCGGAGGATGGAGCCGATCCCCCGCACTCCGGAAAGGAGCAGACGTGCACCCTGACGACTACCCGGGCGACCTGCTGTGCAGGCAGGTCGTCGTCCGGCTCGCCGCCGAGTTCAGCGGAACGCTGTCGCGCAAGGTCGTGGCCGACACGGTGTTCGCGGCGCGGCGCGACCTGGACGGCCAGGTCGTGCCCGAGGCGCTGGGCGAGATGCTGCACCGCCTGGCCCACCACCGGCTGGGCGGCCTGTGCGTGCCGACGCGGACCGCATGACCGCGGCGCACGGCACGTCGACCTGCGCCCGCGCCATGCCCGCGGGCGCGGAGGTCGTGTTCGACATCGTCACGGACCTGGACAACCTGTCCTCCTGGCTGCCGCCCGGCGTGGAGGTCGAGCGGTACGGGCCCGACCTGCTGCGGCTGTGGACCCACCGCGACGAGGTGGTGGAGCGGCGGATCGCGATCGACTGGGAGCACCTGCGCGTGACGTGGGCCAGCGAGGCGACGCCGACCTACGCGGGCAGGCTGCGGGTCCTGCGCATCGCGCCGCACCGCAGCGCGGTGGACCTGCGCCTCACCGGCCCCGAGGGCCTGCCGCGCCACCGGCTCGACGAGTGGGCCGACCGGGCGCTGACCGCGCTGGCCGCCCTGGCCGGCGCCGAGCCGCGCGACGTCGCGTGGCCCGCGACCGTCCACTGACGACGCACCGGCTCACCGGAACCCCTTGTCACCCGCGGTGTTCCCGGTCTCACGCCGCGTGCGGGCCGGGCCGCCGCCCAGCGGGACGGCGTAGGCTCGCCACTCGTGAGCGAGACTGCGCAGGACGCGGAGACCGGCGGCAACCCGGAGCACGGCCGGGGCGGCACGTACTCGGTCAAGGGCAAGGAGTACACCCGCGACACCAACTACATCACCACCCGGATCACCGCCGACGGCCGTGACGGGTTCCCCGTCGAACCCGGGCGCTACCGGTTGATCGCGGCCCGCGCGTGCCCGTGGGCCAACCGCGCCATCATCGTCCGCCGCCTGCTCGGCCTGGAGGACGCGCTCCCGATGGGCCTGGTCGGGCCCACGCACGACGCCCGCTCGTGGACCTTCGACCTCGACCCCGGCGGGCGCGACCCGGTGCTGGGCATCGAACGCCTCCAGGAAGCCTACTTCCGGCGCGAGCCGGGCTACCCGCGCGGGATCACGGTGCCGGCCATCGTGGACACGACGACCGGCGCGGTGGTGACCAACGACTTCCCGCGGATCACGCTCGACCTGTCCACGCAGTGGCGCGCGCACCACCGCGAGGGCGCGCCCGACCTGCTGCCCGCCGAGCACCGCGAGGAGATCGACGCCGTCAACCGGCGGGTCTTCACCGAGGTCAACAACGGCGTGTACCGGTGCGGTTTCGCGGGCAGCCAGGAAGCCTACGACTCCGCCTACGAGCGGCTGTGGACCGCCCTGGACTGGCTGGAGGAACGGCTGGCCGACCGGCGGTACCTGGTCGGCGACACGATCACCGAGGCCGACGTGCGGCTGTTCACCACCCTCGTCCGCTTCGACCCGGTCTACCACGGGCACTTCAAGTGCAACCGCCAGAAGCTGGCCGAGCTGCCCAACCTGTGGGGCTACGCCCGGGACCTGTTCCAGACGCCCGGCTTCGGCGACACCGTGGACTTCGACCAGATCAAGCGGCACTACTACGTCGTGCACGGCGACATCAACCCCAACGGCATCGTCCCCGTCGGACCGGACCTGTCCGGGTGGGTCACCCCGCACGGGCGGGAGGCGCTCGGCGGCCGGCCGTTCGGCGAGGGCGCCCCGCCCGCGCCGGTCGACCCGCGCGAGCGGGTGGACCCGGCGCACACCCCGCTGCGCTGACGGGCCGCGGTCGAGGGGGCGCCGGCCGGCGGGCCGCCCGGCCGTCCGTCCGGTGTGGACGGACCGGCTAGCGGTCGTCCTCGGCGTCCTGGACCGACCGACCCGCGCGCAGCGAGCCGGGGTGGGCCTTGGCGGTCGGGTCGCGGCGGGTCTTGACCAGGCTGGCCACCGTCACCAGGGCCAGGATGCCGATGATCACGCCCAGGCTGACCGGGGTGGCGATCTCGGGCACGCTCGGCGAGAGGTCGACGTGCGCCCAGTGCAGGATCAGCTTCACCCCGATGAACGCCAGGATCACCGCGAGACCGGTCGACAGGTACACCAGCCGGTCGAGCAGGCCCTTCACCAGGAAGAACAGCGCGCGCAGGCCGAGCAGCGCGAACGCGTTGGCGGTGAACACGATGAACGGCTCCTCGGTCACGCCGAAGACCGCGGGGATGGAGTCCAGCGCGAACAGCAGGTCGATGCCGCCGATCGCGACGAGCACCACGACCAGCGGGGTGGCCAGGCGCCGGCCGTCCACCCTGGTCGTGAGCCGGCCGCCGTCGTACTCGGTGGACAGCGGCAGCAGGCGGCGCGCGGTGCGCACCACCGCGTTGTTCTCCACGTCCGGGTCCTCGTTGCGGTGCCGGAAGAGCTGGACGGCCGTGTAGATCAGCAGCAGGCCGAAGACCAGGAACATGAAGGAGAACAGCGACAGCAGCGTCGCGCCGAGCGCGATGAACACCGCCCGCATGAGCAGGGCGAGCACGATGCCGAAGGTCAGCACCTTGTGCTGGTGCTCCTCGGGCACCGCGAACGTGGTCATGATGATCACGAACACGAACAGGTTGTCGACCGAGAGGCTCTTCTCGACGATGTAGCCGGCGAAGTACTCGGTGCCGAACCCGCCGCCGTGGGCGAGCGTGAGCCACACCCCGAAGCCGACCGCGACCAGGATGTAGAACACCGACCACGCGGTGGCCTCGCCGAACCCGACCCGGTGCGGGCGCAGCGCGGCGACCACCAGGTCGATCGCGAGCAGCAACAGGATCAGGCCGACGGTGACCGCCCAGGTGAGGGTGTCGATCTCCAGCACCGGTGACCTCGCTTCCCGCAGGCTTGCGGGGGTCGGGGGTGCCGCAGGCCGTGGCCCGCACGGTAACCCATGCGCAGGCTTGACGCATAACGGCATACCGGACAGAACCGACGCGGGCGGCGGAGCGCCGGCCCGCGGGGATCCGGTCGGAACGGCAGGGTCGGCCCCGCAGGATCCGCGGTCGCGGTGCCCCGGGTGGGGGCCGTCGGCCGGGGCGGGCGGACGGGGCGGGCGGACGGGCTCGGCGGCCGGGTTGTCCGGGGTGGGGGTGAACTCGCACCGCTTGACCGGTCCGGGCGCGGCGGCGGGCGGGTCCACCGGCACGGGCGGACCCGCGACGGGCCGGGCGCGGCGTCCGACGCGCCCGGCGGTGCGGCCCCGCGGGCCGCCGCCCGCCTGGGATGATGTCGACCATGGTCCCGCCGAGGCCGTTCAGGGTGTACCTGAGCCACACGCCCGAACTGGATGAGTACCCCGAGGACCGCTCGTTCGCCGACGAGGTCCGGCGGGCCTGCGGGCCGGCGCCGGTCGTGTCCGGCCGGCCCGAGGAGCTGCACGCGGCCGACGCGCTGGTCGCGGTCGTGGGCTTCCGCCACGGCCCACCGGACGGGCGCTCCGGGCTGTCGACCACCGAGGCGGACTTCGAGCGGGCCGGGGTGCTGGGCCTGCCGCGCCTGGTGTTCCTGCTCGGCGAGGACACCGTCGGCCCGGCCCGGATCTTCGCCGACCCCGAGCACGGCGCACGGCAGGAGGGCTTCCGCCGCCAGTTGCGCGCCGCCTCGGCCGTCACCGCCACGGTCTCCTCGCCGGAGCAGCTTCACACGGCGGTGCGCGAAGCGCTGTCGGCGCTGCGGGCCGGATCGCCCGGCGCCGCCCGCCGGCTGTCGTCGATCCCGGCGCGCAACCCGCGGTTCACCGGCCGCGAGGACGTCCTGCAGGAGCTGGAGCACGGCCGGACCTCGCTGCTGAGCGGGCCCGCCGGCATCGGGAAGTCCGCCATCGCCGTCGAGCACGCCCACCGGGTGCGCGACCGGCTGGAGCTGGCCTGGTGGGTGTCGTGCTCGACCCCGGAGGCGGTCCCGGACGCGCTGGCGGACCTCGCCACCGCCCTGGGGGCCGACCCGGGCCGGGGTGACCCGGTCGAGGCGCTGCGCGCCGCGCTGACCGACCTCCGCGGCGACTGGTTGGTGGTGCTGGACGACGTGGTCGACCCGGCGTCGGTCACCCCCCTGCTCGGCCTCCCCGGCCGGGTGCTGATCACCAGCCGGCGGCACGACCTGCCGGGCGACCTGGTCTTCGTGCCGCCGTTCGACCCGGTCGAGTCGGTGCGCTTCCTGCGCGACCGGGCTTCGCGGGTGGACGACGAGGACGCCAGGCGGCTGGCCGGGCGGGTGGGCGGCCACCCGCTGGCCCTGGGCGTCGCGGCGGCCCACCTGGAGCGCAGCGGCGGGACCGCGCGCGACTTCCTGCGGCGGCTGGACGCCGTGGGCCGGTCCTGGCCGGGCGGGTCGTCCGGCCGGGAGGTCGCGCTGTCGACGGCGGCGGCCCTCCGGGTGGTGGTCGAGGACCTGGCGACCCGCGACCCGCTGGCCTGGCAGGTGCTCACCCTCGCCGCCTGGCTCGCGCCCGGACCCGTGCCCTACTCGCTGTTCACCGGGCACCTGGACCTGCTGCCCGACCCCGTGCGGGGGACCGCGCCGTCGCTGGCGATCGCGGAGGCCGTGGGTTCGCTGCGGCAGCTGGGGTTCGTGGAGGTGGCCGCCGGCGCGCTGACCGTGCACCGGCACTCCGCCGCGGAGCTGCGCGACTACGCCCAGCAGCGCGAGCGGCGGCCGGGGACGTGGGCCGGCACGGCGGTGCGGGTGCTGTTCGCCGCGCTGCCCGACGACCCGACCGCGGACCGGGCCTCCCGCGCGGCGTGGGAACGGGCGCTGCCGCACGTGCTGGCCGCCTGCGAGCCCCACCGACCGCTGCACGAGGTCTCCCACGAAGCCGGTCGGCTGCTGGCCGGCGCGGCGGACTACCTGACCGACGCCGGGAGGGCGGCGGAGGCGGCGCGGGTCCGGGAGCAGCGGTCGGCCCTGCTGCGCATCCACGTCGACTCGCGCGCGCGAGGACGCCTGGCCGTCCTGGAGCGGAGGTACCGCTCGGCGGTCGACTCCTTCGGCGTCGACAGCGCGGAAGCCGCCGAGGCGGCCACCGGGTACGCCGACGCGCTCCGGGACGCGGGCCACCAGGACACGGCGCTGCGGCTGCTGCGCGAAGTGGTCCACGGCGACTCGACCGCCACCCACCCCGCGCGGCTCGCCGCGGCGACCGGCCTCGCGGCGCTGCTGCGGGACGGGGGCCGACCGGCCGAGGCGCTCTCCCTGCTGTCGTCGGTCGTCGACCAGGCCGTCGAGGTGCTCGGCCCCGACGACCGGGACGCGCTGGCGGCGCAGGCCAACCTGGCCGAAGCGCTGTTCGAGCACGGGGACCGCGGCCACGCGCTGTCGCTGCTGGAGCGGGTCGTGCGGCAGAGCAGGCAGGTGCTGGGACCGGCGCACCCCCGGACGCTGCTGGCCACCGGCAGCTTCGCGGCGATGCTGGTCGAGGCGGGCGAACTGGAGCGGGCGCGGGCGGCGCACCAGGACGTGCTGCGCAAGTACCGCGGGATCCTGGGCCCCGACCACCCCGACACGCTGACCGCCGCCCTGAACCTCGCGGCGAACCTCTCCGCGCTGGGCGACGTGGACGGCGCCGTCGCCCTGGGTCGGGACACGCTCGACCGGTCCCGCGAAGTCCTCGGGGACGACCACCCGTCGACCCTCCTGGCGGCCAACAACCTCGCCGACGACTACCGGAAGCTGGGCCGGCTGGAGGAGGCGCTGGCGCTGGACGAGGACACCTCCGAGCGGTTCCGCCGGACCCTCGGCGACGACCACCCCGACACCGCGGGCTCGTTGCACAACCTCGCGCTGGACCGCGAACTGCTCGACCGGAGGCGGCGGTGAGCGGCGCGCAGGGGTGGCGCCCCCTGGGCAGGTTCCGGCCGCGCCAGACCTACACCTACGCGGCCGGCCCGCTGGTCGGCGACCACTTCGACCTGGCGCACGAGGCGGCGATCGTGGAGTCCGGGGTGCGCGAGGTCTTCACGCCGCACCAGCCCGTCAAGCCCGGTGAGGCGCTGGCCGGTCGCCGGAAGGAGGTCGGCAACCTCATCGCGGTGCTCAACACGCCCGGCCAGCACGCCCTGCTCTACGGCTCGCGCGGGGTGGGCAAGAGCTCGCTGGCCAACGCGGTGACCCACGCGTTCCTCCAGGCGACCACGGTGGAGCAGCAGTTCTTCCGCCACCGCTGCGACCACGCCGACACCTTCGAGTCGATCTTCGCCGGGCCGCTGCTCGCGGCCGGGGTGGACGTGGGGCTGGTCGAGTACACGACCCAGCGGTCGGTGACCGGCAAGGCGGAGTTCTCGCACGCGGGCCTGACGCTCGGACGCGAGCAGCAGCGGGGCGTCGAGACGACCCACCGGCCGGGCGGGGTGGTCGGGGCCGCCGAAGCGGCGCGGCGCCTGGCCCGGCTGCGGGGTTTCGTGCTGATCGACGAACTGGACGTCGTGGCGGACGGGACCACCCGCCGCAAGATCGCCGAGCTGATCAAGCACCTCAGCGACGAGGCCGCCGGGTTCAAGCTGATGCTGGTCGGGATCGCCGAGACCGCCGCCGGGCTGACCGACGCGCACCCGTCCGCGCAGCGCGCGCTGCGCGAGACCAACCTCAAGCCGATGGACGAGGAGGACCTGTCGCGGATCGTGCGCACCGGCGGCGACGCGCTGCGGCTGGAGTTCGACGAGGAGGTGGTCCGCCGGATCGCCCGGCTCAGCGCGGGTTACCCGCACTTCACGCACCTGCTGGCGCTCAAGTGCGCGGAGAACGCCATCCGGGCCGGCCGGTCGCGGATCGACCCGTCGGTGCTGCCCCTGGCCATGACGACGGCGGTCGAGGACGCCGAGGAGACGTTGCGCACCAGCTACTCCGAGAGCATCCGCTCCCAGAGCGACTCCTACCGCGCCGTCCTCGTGGCCGCCGCGTCGCTGGACGCCGACGAGTTCACCACGACGCAGCTGCGCGCGGCGCTGGGCGGGCGCGACCCGGCCGGTCCGCTGCGCCGGCTGGCGGCCGCGGACGGCCGGTCCGTCCTGCGGCGCACGGCCAGGGGGGTCTACCGCTTCACCGACCCCCGGATGCGCAGCTACATCCGCATCTTCGACCCGCTCTGAGCACCGCCGCGGCCGCCCGCGCCGGCGGCCGGGCGGCCGGTCAGACGCTGCGCAGCACCGAGACGACCACGCCCAGCACGACCGCCCGGTCACCGTCGATCACGTCGTAGTCGGGGTTGCGCGGCTCCAGGCGGACGTGGCCGTCGCTGCGCCGGTACACCTTGACGGTGGCCTCGCCGTCGATCACGGCGGCGACGACCTGGCCGGAGCGGGCCTCGTGCTGCCGCCGCACCACGACGATGTCGCCGTCGCGGATCGCGGCGTCGACCATCGAGTCGCCGCGCACCCGCAGCCCGAAGACCTCACCGCGCCCGACGAGGTCGCGGGGCAGCGTCAGCACGTCGTCCACGTGCTCCTCGGCCGCGATGGGGCTGCCCGCGGCGATGTGGCCGACCACCGGCACGCGGACCGAGTCGCCCGCGGGTTCGGCGCGTTGCCCGCCCAGGAACAGCCGCACGTCGATCGGCCGCGACAGCGACCCGCCGCGCCGCAGGAAGCCCTTCTCCTCCAGGCTCGCCAGGTGCCTGGCCACCGAGGACGTCGACCGCAGGCCGACCGCGTCGCCGATCTCCCGCGTGCCCGGCGCGTAGCCGTGCTCGACCACCCAGTCCCGGATCGCGGCCAGGATCCGCTGCTGGCGCGGCGGCAGCGCCGAGGTGTCCAGGTGCTCGAACGCGTCGAGGTCGTCGTAGGCGGTCACCCGCGGGATGATAGGGGTCGGCGCCCCGGTGGCCGCGGACCGGGCGGTCAGTCGAGCGCGTTGTCCAGCATCCCGGGCCCGAACACCTCGTAGCGGATGCGCGCGGCCGGCACGCCGCGCCGCAGCAGGCCCGCCCGGACGTGCCGCATGAACGGCACCGGGCCGCACAGGTGGGCCGTCGCGCCGGGGGGCAGCGGGATGGCGTCCACGTCGACCAGGCCGCCGCCCGGACCGCGCTCGTACCAGGTGCGCTGCTCGACGTGGGTCAGCGCGGACGCGAGCCGGTCGACCTCCGCCCGCAGCGGGTGCCGGTCGGGCGAGCGCTCGCCGTGCACGAGCACCACGTGGCGGGTGGGCTGGGTGCGGGCGAGGTGGTCGAGCATCGACGCCATGGGGGTGATCCCGATGCCCGCGCTGACCAGCAGCACCGGCGACGTGCCCGGTTCGAGGGTGTGCTCCCCGGCGGGCGGCCCCACCAGCAGGACGTGGTCGGGGTGCACGTGGTCGTGCAGGTGGCCGGACACCGCGCCGTCCGGCGCGCCGCCGACCCCGCGCACGCGCCGCACGGTGATCCGCAGCGCGTCGCCCCCCGGGGCCTGGGACAGCGAGTACTGGCGGGGCTGGCGGTGGCCGCCGGGCAGGTCCACCGCGACGGAGACGTACTGGCCGGGCGTGAAGTCCGGCACCGCGCCGCCGTCGTCGGGCACCAGGGTGAACGACACGGCGTCGACCGCCTCGTCCCGCCGCTTGGCGACCCGCCAGCGCCGCCACAGCGCGCCGGGGTCGATCCCGCCGCGCCGGTACAGGCGGGCCTCGGCGTCGACCAGCCGGCGGGCGAGCAGCTGGTAGACCTCGTCCCAGGCCGCGGCGACCCGCGGGGTCACCGCGTCGCCGAGGACCGCCGCGACCGCGCCCAGCAGGTGCCGGCCGACGACCGGGTACTGCTCGGGCCGGATGCCCAGCGACACGTGCTTGTGGGCGATGCGCTCGGCGACGGCGTCGAACGGCGCGGCGCCGGGCCCCGCGGCGTCGCGGTCGACCAGGTGCCCGGCGAACGCGACGACGGCCGAGGCCAGGGCGACCCGCTGCTGCCCACCGGCCTGGTTGCCCTCGTTGAACAGGTCCAGCAGCTCGGGGTGGGCGGCGAACAGGGACGGGTAGAACGCGCTGGTGATCTCGACGGCGTGGTCGCGCACGGCGGGCAGCGTCGCGCGCACCACCTCGGCTGAGGCAGCGGACAGCATGGGTGTGCTCCTGCGGTGGAAGGGTCGGGCGGCCGGCGCGGCGGGTCCGGCGGCGGGGAGGGCCGGGCTTCGCGCGACGCCGTCGGCGCGCGGCTGCCGGTGGTCGGGCCACCCCGCGGGGACCACTCTGCGCCGGTTCCGCGGGCCCGTGCAGAGATCAACGTCGTGCTCGCGACGGGACCTTCTCCCCTGGTCGGCGGTGACGCGGCCGGCCCGCGGGCGGCGCGGCCGGCCGCGTCACGGGAGGGTGAAGTGCGCGCGCAGCTCGTAGCGGGTGTCGGTGAGGCGGCGCAGCGTGGCGGTGCGGACCAGGCCCTGGCCGGCGCACTCGACCGACCCGCCGACCGGCACGGGCGGGCACGTCGGGCGGGAGGCGACCTGCGCCGGCAGGTCCTGGCCGAGCGCTTGGCCGGCCTGCGCCGCCGAGCCGTGCAACCGGGTCCGGAGGGTCTGCTCGTCCTCGGCGTCGAACTGCTCGACCAGCAGGCCGTCGCGGTCGAGCGGGAAGTCCCAGTGGGTCGACACCTCGGTGCGCGTGCCGGCGCTTCCCCGGTCGCCCGCCGACTCCCGCTCCGCGTAGTGGACGGCGGCCCAGCCGTAGCGGCCCGCGTCGTCGCGCAGCAGGCAGCGGTAACCGGACGGCCTGGGCTCCGCGCAGCTCGCGGTCACCTCCGCGCGCTCGGTCGCGCCGACCTCGGCGGAGATCCGCTGTTCCGCCTCCTCCCGGGTGGGGATCGGGGTGCGCAGCAGCAGCCAGAGCCCCGTGCCGATCACCACCAGGACGACGACAGCCACCAACCACCGGGGCAGGGAGCGCAACCTGGCGAGCACGGCGGGAACGCTAGCGCCCGCGACCACCCGCCGGAGGCGGTTCACGCCCGTCTCGGAGCACCGCTCAGGTTCGCTCCGGGGTCTCGTGGCGCCGGCTGATGTCGTGCAGGTCGCGCCCGCGCGTCTCGCCCGACCACAGGAACGCGACCACCGTGCACACCAGCGTGGCGCACAGGAACAGGGCGACCGGGAGCGTGGACGGGAACCGCTGCAGCAGCGCCACTCCGATGATCGGCGCGAGCGAGCCGCCGACGACGGTGGCCGACTGGTAGCCCAGCGACGCGCCCGTGTAGCGCACCTCGCTGGGGAACAGCTCGGCGAAGAACGCGGACTGCCCGCCGGTCAGCAGCCCGTGCAGGGTCAGCCCGACGACCACCGCGGCGGTCACCGCGGCGAACCGGCCGGTGTCCACCAGCGGCAGCCCGACCAGCGCCCACACCGCGACCAGCACCGCCAGCGCGATGCTGCACGGACGCCGCCCGAACCGGTCGGCGAGCATCCCGCCCACCGGTATCGCGACCACCTGGAAGACCGACGCGATGGTGACGGCCGACAGCACGGCGCCCTTGGGCAGGTGCACGACCTGCGTCAGGTAGGGGATCAGGAAGATGCTGAACGTGTAGTAGGTCGCCTTCTCCCCCACGTTCGCCAGCGCCGCGATGAGCACCGGCTCGCGGTGGTGGCGCAGCACGGTCGCGATCGGCGCGCGGGCCGGCCCGGCCGCCGACGACTCGCGGGCGGCCAGGAACACCGGCGATTCCTCCACCGCGTGCCGCAACCAGATCCCGATGACCACGAGCACCGCCGAGAGCAGGAACGGGACGCGCCAGCCCCACGCCAGGAACTCGGCGTCGGTGACGCCGAGCCCGAGCAGCGCGAGCACCCCGGTGGCGGTCATGTTGCCCAGCGGGCCGCCGGTCTGCGGCCAGCTGCTCCAGAACCCGCGCCGCGCCGCCGAACCGTGCTCGGCCACCAGCAGCACCGCGCCGCCCCACTCGCCGCCCAGCGCGAGCCCCTGCACCAGCCGCAGCAGCGTCAGCAGGACCGGCGCGGCGACGCCGATGGTGGCGTAGGACGGGATCAGGCCGATCGCGACCGTCGCGCCGCCCATCAGGACCAGGCTCAGCGACAGCGTCCGGCGACGGCCGAGCCGGTCGCCGAGGTGGCCGAACAGCACGCCGCCCAGCGGCCGGGCCAGGAAGCCCACGGCGTAGGTCACCAGCGCCGCCAGCACCCCCGTGAGCGGGTCGCCGACGGGGAAGAACACCTTGTCGAACACCAGCGCGGCGGCCGTGCCGTAGAGGAAGAAGTCGTAGAACTCGATCGTCGTGCCGGCCACGCTCGCCGCGAGGACCCTGGCGAGACCCCTCCGCTGCGGTGTGCCGGTGGCCATCCCCGCCTCCGCGGTCCGGTGATCGAGTCCGACTCCGGAACGTAGGACGGTCCGCGACGCACCGTCAAGGCCCGCCGCGGTCCGGCGCCGGGTCCCGGCGCCGGACCGCGGTCACCTCACCGCTCGGCCTCGACCAGGGCGTGGCGGCCGGCCGGGAACCCGTCGTCCTCCAGGCCGGCGCCCTCGACGTCGAGGGCGGGCAGCCACCGCAGCCACCGGGGCAGCCACCAGGCCCGCTCGCCCAGCAGGGCCAGCGCGGCGGGCACCAGGACCATGCGCACGACGAAGGCGTCCACCAGGATGCCGACCGCCAGCGCGAAGGCGATGGACTTGATCGGGCCCTCGCCGGCCGGGACGAACCCGGCGAACACCGAGAACATGATCAGCGCCGCCGCCACGACCACGGGCGCGGCCTGCCGGAAGCCGGTGACGATCGCGCCGCGCGGCGGGTCGCCGCGGTGGTGGGCCTCGTGCATCCGGGACACCAGGAAGATCTGGTAGTCCATGGCCAGGCCGAACAGGATGCCGACCATCAGGATCGGGGTGAGGCTGAGCAGCGGGCCGGTGGTGTCGAGGTTGACCGCGTCGGCCAGCCAGCCCCACTGGAACACCGCGACCGTCGCGCCGAGCGACGCGCCGATGGTGAGCAGGAAGCCGAGCACGCCGACCAGCGGCACCAGCAGGGACCGGAACACCAGGACGAGCAGGATCAGCGCCAGGCCCACGACCAGGGCGAGGTAGACCGGCATGGCCTCGTCCAGGGCCACGGCGACGTCCACGCTCACGGCGGTGGTGCCGGTGACGTAGGTCGTGGCGCCGTCGACGTCGGCCAGCCGGCCGCGCAGGTCGGTGACGAGCTGCTCGGTCGCCGCGGTGGCCGGCCCGGACTCCGGGATGACGGTGACCATGGCGGCGGTGCCCGCGGGGTTGGGCACGGCGGGCGTGACCAGGGCGACGTCGTCCAGGTCGGACAGCGACCGACCGGTCCGGTTGGCGGTCTCCACCACGCCGTCGCCCTCGAACAGGACGACCAGCGGGCCGTTGAAGCCCTCGCCGAAGCCGTCGGTGAGCAGCCGCTCCGCGCGGGCCTGGGTGGTGCCCTCGGCCGGCGGGAGGACCAGGGTGGTCTGCATCGAGGCGACGGGCACGGCGATCACGCCCAGCCCCACCACCGACAGCAGCAGCGCCGCCACCCGCCGGTGGGTGACGCCGCCGACCCAGCCGCGGAAGAAGCCCCGCTCGTGGTGCTCCGCCTGCTCGGCGCCCGGCTCGACCGGCGCGGAGCGCTGCTTGCGGGGCAGGGCGCGGCGGCCCAGGAAGCTCAGCACGGCGGGGACCAGGGTGACGGCCACGAGGACGGCCACGACGATGGTCGCGGCGGCGGCGACGCCCATCTGGGTCAGGAACGGGATGCCGACGACGGTCAGGCCCGCCAGGGCGATCACCACGGTCAGGCCGGCGGTGACGACGGCCGACCCGGCGGTGCCCACCGCCGTGCCGATGGCCTCGCCCACGTCCCGGCCGCGCCGCAGCTCCTGCCGGTAGCGGTTGATGATGAACAGGGCGTAGTCGATGCCGACGGCCAGGCCCAGCATGGCCGCCAGGATCGGCGTGGTGGACTGCAGCTCCAGGAAGCCGGTGGCGATGGTGACGCCCAGCGCGCCGATGCCCACGCCGACCGCCGCGGTGAGCATGTTCATGCCGGCGGTGACCAGCGAGCCGTAGGTGAGCGCGAGGATCACCAGGGCGACGACGACGCCGATCACCTCGGCCGCGCCGCCGACGTGCGGCGGCGCCTGGGTGGCCTCCCCGGTGGCCTCGACGGTCAGGCCGCCGGCGCGGGCGTCGGCCACCGCGTCGTCCAGGGCGGCGCGCTGCTCGTCGGTGACCTCACCGACCTCGGCGGTGTAGGTGACCGTGCTGTAGGCGACGTCCTGGTCGGCGTTCACGGTCGGGGCCGCGGGGTCGAGCGGGTTGCTCGCCGAGGCGACGCCCGGCAGCCCGCCGAGCCGGGCGACCAGCTCGCCGATCGCGGGCGCGTTCTCCGGGGTGGTCAGCTTCTGCCCCTCGGGGGCCTTGACCACCACGCGGGCGGTCGCGCCGCCGCCGGAGCCGAACTCCTCCTTGATCCGGTCCAGGGCCGTGGTCGACTCCTGCCCGGGGATGGCGAAGGAGTTGGCGGTCGTCCCGGCCAGGGTCGCCGCGCCCACCGCGGAGCCGGCCAGGACCAGCAGCCACAGCAGGACGACGACCAGCCGGCGCCGGTGCGCGCCGTAGCCGAGCCGGTAGAGCAGACGTGCCATGGGGATCAAGCCTCCACCTGGGAAGCCCCGGCACGCGGGCCGCGGTGGCCGAGCGCGTCGAGGCAGGTCGTGATGATGTGCGGGCGCCAGCCGGTCTTGTCGCCCTCGTGGTTGGCCGACAGGCTGAGCACGGCCAGTGCGCCGAGCATCCCGACGACGCGCACCAGGCGTTCCGTGCCGCCCGCGTCCGGGTCCACCTCGAACACCGAGAACACGAACTGGTCCGCGCCGTCCAGCCCGCCGTCCGCGCCCCGGCCGCCGTCGCCGGAGCCGTTGTCAGCGCTGTCGCCGGAGCCGTTGTCAGCGCTGTCGCCGGCGCCGTCGGCGCTGACGCGAGAACTGCCGTCCGCGCCGTCGTGGGCGCCGTCGCGGTCGCCGGCGCCGAGGGCGCTGATCGCGCGCGACGCCAGGGCGATCAGGCCGGGGCGGTCCAGGGCGAAGTCGACCAGCAGCTCGACCGCCCGCCGGTCCCGGGCCGGCCCGCTGGGCAGCGGCAGCACCTGCTCCAGCACCCGCCGGCTGTGCGCGCGGCCCATCTCCTGCGCGGCGTCGAACAGGGCTTCCTTGCTCGGGTAGTGGTGCAGCAACCCGGCCTTGGACAGGCCGACGGCGTCGGCCAGGTCCTTCAGCGACGTGTGCGCGAAGCCGTGCCGCGCGAACAACCCTGCCGCGCGGTCGAGGATCTGCTCGTCGACGTGTCGGCGCAGTGGTCGGACCATGGTCCTCAACGTAGCAATCGACCTACCGATCCGGTCGGCTTACCGACCGATTCGGTAGGTGCTTTCCGTCACCCGGTCGTCCCGGGAGGGTGCCCGCGCCCCCGTAGCCCAAACGGAGCAGCGCGACCGCGCCGTCGCGGGAACGCCGTCGTCCCGGTCACCCTGGGGTCCCGTGCGCGCGAGCGGCCACCTAGGCTCGTCATCCCACGCAACCGCCGCACCACGGAAGGCCGCCACCGTGTCCTCCTCGTCCTTCGAACCCCGCAGCGACGTCGACCTCAGCGTGCCGTCCGCCGCCCGCGCCTACGACTACTTCCTCGACGGCGCCCACAACTTCGCCGTCGACCGCGCGTTCGCCGACCAGGTGCTGGCCATCGCCCCCTCGGTGCCCGCGGTCACCAAGCTCAACCGGTCGTTCCTGCGCCGGGTGGTCAAGTTCTGCCTCGACCAGGGCATCCGGCAGTTCCTCGACCTCGGCTCGGGCATCCCGACCGTCGGCAACGTGCACGAGATCGCCCAGCAGGTCGACCCGGCCTCCCGCGTGGTGTACGTGGACTACGAGCCGGTCGCCTACGCCCACGCCCGGCAGCTGCTGGTGGGCAACCCGTTCGCGACCATCGTCCAGGCCGACATCCGCAACCCCTCGGCGATCCTGGACCACCCCGAGACCCGGCGGCTGATCGACTTCTCCGAGCCGGTCGCCCTGCTGATGGTCGGGGTGCTGCTGTTCATCTCCGACGAGGACCGGCCCGGCGAGCTGGTCAGGACCTACCGGCAGCACCTCGCGCCGGGCAGCTTCCTGGCCATCTCGCACATCGCCAGCGAGCAGGCGGGCCCCGAGCTGCAGGCCGAGGTGTCCCGGCTGGTGGACGCCTACGCCGCCGCCGACGAGCACGTCCACGTCCGCACCCACCGGGACGTCCTGGCCTGGTTCGACGAGGGCACGACCCTGGTCGAACCGGGCCTGGTGTGCCTGCCCGACTGGCGGCCGGACGGCGACCAGGAGGAGACCAGCGTCGCGCGCCCCCTGGGGTACGGCGGCGTCGCCCGGGTGGACCAGGCCCTGCCGTAGCGGCTCAGGCGGACGCCGCCGACCGGAGGAAGGCCGCCACCAGGTCGGGGTTCCCGGCGGGGTGGGTGTGCAGGTAGGACGCGTGCACGCCGGCCCGCACGAAGCCCTCGGCCGCCACCGCGCCGTCCGCACCGCGCCACCGCCACGCCGGCGGCGAGCCGGTCGGCGGGCTGATCGCCGTGTGGTGGAACTCGTGGCCGGTGCGGCGGGCCCCGCGCGGGCCGAGGACGGAGTCCACCGCGGCCGTCGCGTCGCGGTAGCCCAGCCGCAGCCGGCCGGTCATCCCGGCGTCGGCGTCCAGGACGCCGCACATGGGGTGGCCGTCGAGGCTGCGCACGAGGTAGAGCAGGCCGCCGCACTCGGCGTGGACGGCCCCGCCCGCGCGGGCGAACTCCAGCACGTCGCGGCGCAGCGCGGAGTTGGCCGACAGCGGCGCGGCGTGCTGCTCGGGGAAGCCGCCCGGCAGGACCAGGCCCGCGGTGCCCGGCGGCAGGCCGGTGTCGCGCAGCGGGTCCACGGTGGCGGTCCGCGCCCCGCCGGCGGCCAGCAGCTCCAGGTGCTCGGCGTAGCCGAAGGTGAACGCCGGTCCGCCCGCGACGGCGATCAGCGGCGCGCCCGCGACCGGCGCGACCTCCCGCGCCGGGTCCCAGGCGGCGGCGTCGAGCGCGGGCGCGCGGGCCAGCTCCACCACGGCGTCCAGGTCGACGTGGTCGGCGACCAGCCCGGTCATCGCGTCGAGGGCGGCGGTGGCCGCCGCGCCGTGCTCCGCGGCGGTGACCAGGCCGAGGTGCCGGGAGGGCAGCCCGACGAGGTCCGTGCGGGGCAGGCCGCCCAGCAGCGGCAGGCCCGCCTGCGCGCAGGCGGTGGCGAGGATGCGGGTGTGGCCGGGCGAGCCGACCCGGTTGGCGATCACCCCGACCAGCCGCACCTCCGGGTCGAAGGCGCGGAACCCGTGCAGCAGCGCCGCGATGCTGCGGGCCTGCCCCCAGGCGTCGACCACCAGCACGACCGGGGCGGAGAGCAGCTTCGCCACGTGCGCCGTCGAGCCGGAGTCCGAGTCGGGCGAGCGGCCGTCGAACATCCCCATGACGCCCTCGACCACGGCGATGTCCGCCCCGGCCGCGCCGTGGGCGAACAGCGGGGCGACGCGGTGCTCGCCCACCAGCACCGGGTCCAGGTTGCGGCCGGGCCGCCCGGTGGCCAGCGCGTGGTAGCCGGGGTCGATGTAGTCGGGGCCGACCTTGAACGGCGCGACGACGCGGCCCCGGGCGCGCAGCGCGGCCATCAGGCCGGTCGCCACGGTGGTCTTGCCGCTGCCGGACGAGGGCGCGGCGACGACCAGCCGGTCAACCACCGCCGGCCCCGGCGGTGCGGGCGAGGCCGGCGACCTCGCCGACGACGAACACCGCGGGCGGGCGGATCCCGTGCGCGGAGCAGTCGCCCGCCAGGGCCGCCAGGGTCGACCGCAGCACTCGCTGGGCCGGCGTCCCGCCGTCCTGCACGGCCAGGGCCGGGGTCGACGGGTCCCGGCCGCCGCCCACCAGCGCCTCGGCGATGCCGGCCAGGTGCGTGACGCCCATCAGCACGACGACCGTGCCGCGCAGGCGGGCGAGCGCCGCCCAGTCCACCAGGCTGTCGGGGTGGGTGGGCGGCAGGTGGCCGGACACCACGGTCAGCTCGTGGGTCATCCCCCGGTGGGTGACCGGGACGCCGGCCAGGGCCGGGACGGCGAGCGCGCTGCTGACCCCCGGCACCACGGTGACCGGGACGCCCGCCTCGGCGCAGGCCAGGACCTCCTCGAAGCCCCGGCCGAAGACGTACGGGTCGCCGCCCTTGAGCCGGACCACGGACCGGCCGGCCCGCGCGTGCTCGACCAGCAGCCGGTTCAGCTCGCCCTGGGCGGCGGCGCGGCCGTGGGGGATCTTGGCGGCGTCGACCACCTCGACGCCGGGGCGCAGGTCGGCCAGCAGCTCCAGCGGCGCCAGGCGGTCGACCACGACGACGTCCGCGGCGGCCAGCAGCGCCCGGCCGCGCACGGTGATCAGGTCCGGGTCGCCCGGCCCGGCGCCGACCAGCGCGACGCCACCGTCCGAAGTGGACCGTTCGGCGGCCGGGGCCGGCGCGCCGCGGAGCACCCGGCAGAACACCCGGCGGCGCTCGGCGGCCTCGGCGATGGCCGCGTCGTCGACCGGGTCGGCGGTGCCGGCGAAGGCGTACCAGACCCCGTCCAGGTCGTCTTCGCGCCAGCGCCCGGACCGCAGGTCGAGGCGGCCGGCGGCGGCCAGCGCCTCGACCGCCGGGCAGACCTCCGGGGCCACCGCGGTGATCAGGGCGCCGGCGGCGAGCAGGCGGCCGAGTTCGGGCAGCACCGGGGCGCCACCGCCGAACACGGCCACCCGGCGGTCGGCCAACAGGTCGTAGAGCACCCGGTCAGTCACGCTCCCCCCGCGCTCGTCGCGCCGACGACGGGAGCCAGGGTCGCGCACCGCGGCCGATCGGGCAACCGGCCGGCGCCGCGGGGCCTGCGGTGCCCGCGACGCGCGGGCGGGCACCCGGCGGCGGCGGCGATCCCGGCGGGGCGACGAGGGCCCGCCTGCGCGGAAGCCCTGCGGGGGCTTGCCGGAGAACGCTTCCCGGCAAGGGCTTCCCGGCGGCTTCGGCCGCCTTCGGCAGGCCGAAGGCGGCGCGCGGGGGTCACAGCCCGGCCAGCCGGAGCAGCCGGTCCACGTCGACGTGCTCGTCCATGGCCGCGGCGAGCGCGTCGAAGGTCCGGTCGAGCCGCGCGCCCGGACCGAGGTCGCCGAGCGCGCGCAGCACCGCGGCGTTCTCGAACATCCCGTGCGTGTAGACGCCGAGCACCGGCCCGGCGGCGAACCCGCGCCCGCCGGGCAGCACCGCGGCGACCTCGCCGCCGGGCACGACGCCGGTCCGGCCGTGGCGGATCTCGTAGCCGGTGTACTCCACGCCGGAGAGCCCGCGCCACGGCTCGGGCAGGTCGGCGAACCGGCAGGTGACGGTGTCCTGCCGCTTGTCCGGCGAGAACCCGGTGCGCAGCGGCAGCAGCCCGAGCCCGGTCGCGCGCACCCCGGCCCGTCCGTCCACATCAGACAGTTCGAGCCCGAGCATCTGGAGCCCGCCGCACACGCCCAGGGTGAGCCCGCCGGCGGCGGCGCGGGCGGTGACCGCGTCGGCCAGCCCGGACTCCCGCAGCCACGCGAGGTCGGCCGCCACGTCCTTGGAGCCGGGCAGGACCACCAGCCTCGCCCCGTCGAGGTCGGCGGGCCGGCGCGCCCACCGGACGCCGGCGGGCCGCAGCGGCTCGAACTCGTCGAAGTTGGCCAGGTACGGGTAGCGGACGACCACGACGTCGCCGCGGTCGCGGGTCAGCTCGGCGCCGGTGGTGTCCTCGTCGGGCAGGTGGTGCTCCAGCCTGGGCACGACGCCGAGCGCGAGCAGCCCGGTCAGCTCGGTCAGCCGCGCACCGGCCTCGTGCAGCAGTTGCGGCGAGCCGTGGTACCGGTTGTAGATCACGCCCCGCAGCAGTGCCCGGTCCTCGGGCGGCAGCAGGGCCCAGGTGCCGTAGCAGTGCGCGACCGCGCCGCCGCGGTCGGCGTCGGTGACCAGCACGGTGGGCGCGGAGACCTCCCGCGCGACGCGCATGTTCACGACGTCGTTGTGGTAGATGGTGGGTTCGGCGGCGCTGCCCGCGCCCTCGATGAGCACGAGGTCGTACTCCTCGCGCAGTTCGGCCAGCGCGGCGCGGACCACCGGCCACACCACGGGTTTGCGGTGCCGCCACGGCAGCCGGGTCAGCTCCGGCCGCGGCCTGCCCAGGGTGATCGCGTAGGTGCGCCCGGACTCGGGCTTGAGCAGGACCGGGTTCATCCGGACGTCCGGTTCCACCCGTGCGGCCAGGGCCTGGAGGTACTGGGCCACCGAGATCTCGCCGCCGCGCGCGACGCGGGCGTTGTTGGACAGGTTCTGCCCCTTGAAGGGCGCGACGCGGATGCCGCGGTTGGCGAAGTTGCGGGCCAGCGCGGCGGTCAGGAAGCTCTTGCCCGCCGCGCTGTGCGTGCCCTGGAGCATGAGCACGGCCGCCCCGGCACGACGCCGCCCGGCCGGCCGGGGCGCGGACCCGCCCGGCGCCCGCGCGCCGCCCCCGCCCGGCGGGTCCGGTGTGGACAGTTCGGGGGCGCGCAGCCCGAGTTCGAGGAAGGCGGGCAGGTCGAAGCCGGGCAGGTCGGCCCCCGTCGCCGCCGGGTCGAGCACACCGAGGCTCGGCCGGCCGGGCGGCGCGCCCGGCGGGCCGGAGAACAGCACGGCGTCGGCCAGGTCGGCCCACCGCGAGCCCGCCGCGCCCCCCTGGGCCGGCAGCACCAGCACGACCGGCGTCCTCGTGCGGTCCGCCCACGCCAGCAGCGGGTGCGCGCCGGGCGGTCCGTCCACCCTGGCGGCGTAGAGCACGGCGGCGCCCCGGAGGTAGGTGCGGCGCACCGACCCGGTCTCGACCCACTCCCCCGCCGGCAGCCGGTCGAGGGCGAGCACGTGCCGCGTGATCCGCGGCGGTCCCACCGGGGCGCGCCCGGCGGGCTCGGGGTCCACTTCGGACTCCTCGGCGCGCAGCTCGGTCGGGATGTCCCAGGACGCCAGGAAGTCGGCCAGCCGGCGCGCCGCGCCCGGCCGCGCGGAGGTCAGGTCCAGCAGCACCCATCGCGGGCTGCGCAACAGCATCGCCACCCCTGCCCGGTCAGCCGGCGCCCGGTCCGCGCCCGGCCGCGGCCGAGCGGACCAGCGGGATCAGCTCACGCCCGATCGCCACGGTGTCCTCCGGTTCGGAGATGCCGCTGATCCGGAAACCGGTGACCCCCAGCCGCACGTAGTCCAGCAGCGCGTCGGCCACCGTGCGGGGGCTGCCGACCAGCGCGTTCAGGACGCTGCCCCAGGAGCCGATCGGGACCGTCCACAGTGCCCGGTCGTGGTGCTCGGCCGCGCTCGCCGCCGCCTTCAACCGCCTGTTGCCCTCGTTGTTGAGGATGCCCGGGTCCACCGGGGCGCCCGCTCTGCGGACGTGCTGCCGCGCGCGCTCCCGGGCGTGGTCGTCGTCCTCGCCCAGGACCACGGTGAACCGGGCGACGAAGCAGGGTGCGGTGGAGCGGCCCGCGCGGGCCGCCTCGGCGCGCACCGACGACACGACCTCGGCCGTGCGCGCGAGGGGTTCGCCGTAGCAGGCGTAGCAGTCGGCGTGCGCCCCGGCGACGGCTTGCGCGGCCGGCGACGACCCGGCGACGTACAGCGGGACCCAGGGCCGCTGGAGCGGGCGGACGTGGGGCTCGTAGTCGTCGAAGCGGTAGTGCTCGCCGTGGTGGGAGAAGGCCGTCGGGGAGGTCCACGCCGCCTTGAGCACCCGGAGGTACTCGCCGGTGCGCGCGTAGCGCTCGTCCTTGGACAGGTAGTCCCCGTCCTGCCGGGGGTGGGTGTCGAGCGTGCCGCCGGGCACCAGGTTCAGGCTGATCCGGCCGCCGGTGAAGTGGTCCAGCGAAGCGATCATGCGCGCCGCCACCGTCGGGAACACCACCCCGGCCCGGTGCGCGAGCAGCATCCGGATGCGGCTGCTGTGCGCCGCGGCGTAGGCGGCGACCTGGAACGGGTCCGGGCTGTCGGGCCCGTAGCCGATGAGGACCGTGTCGTACCCGGCCTCCTCGTGCCGCCGGACGCCCTCCCGGATGCGCGGCAGGTCGATGGCGGACTCCCTGGTGCCGGCCGGGACGTACCCGATGAACTCGACCTCCATCGGCGCTGCGCTCCCTCCTGCCCCCGCGCGGTGGGCGGCCCCAGTGTCCTACACCGGGTGCGCCGCGGTCCCGCGCCGCGCGCGCCGCGCCGGGCGTCGCTCCGGTCCCCCGCACGGTGTTGCGGCGCACCGCGGCCGGGTGCCGGCAGGATGGGCCGCGTCCCGGCGCCGGCGGCTCGTCCACGTCCTGCCGTGCGGCGCGGCCGAACGGGCGAAGAGGGGGCGCCGACTTGTCCAGTGCCGAGACCGGTCCGGTGCGGTCGGGCCGGGTGCCCGCCCCACCGCCGGGGTTCCGGCCCCGACCGGACCTGGTGGCCGCGCTGTCGCGCCCCGGCCCGCGGGTGCGGGTGCTGACCGGGCCGCCGGGCGCCGGGCGGACGCACCTGGCCGCCGCCGTCGCGCGGGCCCGCCGGGCCGAGGGGTGGCTCGTGGCGTGGGTCGACGCCTCGGACGTCCGCGGCGTGCTGGGCGGTCTCGCGGAGGTCTGCGGCGCGCTGGGCCTGGCCCGGTGCGGCGACGAGCAGCAGGCCGGGCCGGCGGTGCGGCGGCGGCTGGAGGCGGGCGGCGACCGGTGCCTGCTGGTGTTCGACGACGTGGCGGACGCGGGCCTGGTGCGGCCGTTCCTCCCCCGTGGTGGCCGCGCGCGGGTCGTCGTCGTGGGCGACGGGGCCGCCGGGCTGGGCGAGGTGGTGCCGGTGGGCGCGTTCACCGGGGCCGAGGCCGCGGCGTTCCTGGCGGAGCGGGCGGGCCTGGCCGAGGACGCGGGCGCGCGCGAGCTGGCGGCGGGGCTGGGCAACCTGCCGCTGGCGCTGGAGCTGGCCGCCGGGGTGATCCGCACCCGGGGCGTGGGGTACCGGGCGCTCCTGGAGCGGTTGCGGGCCCTGGAGGTGCGCGGGCCGGCCGAGGGGGCGGCGCTGCTGGCGCTGGAGGCCGTGCGGGAGGACGACCCCACCGGGGTGTGCGGTCCGCTGCTGGAACTGCTGTCGGTGCTGTCGCCGAACGGGGCGCCGGCGGCGCTGGTGCGCGCGGCGGGCGGGGCGGGGCTGCCCGGTGGCGTCCGGGCGGCCCCGGAGGTGGTCGACCGCGCGCTCGCGCGGCTGGCGCGGGCGTCGCTGGTGACCACGACCGCCGGCGTCTGCGCGCACCGCCTGGTGCTGGACGTGGTCCGCCGGGAGCGGGCGGGCGACGCCGCGTGCGCGGCGGCGACCGCCCTCCTGGACGCGCGGGCGGTCGAGCTGTGGCCGGACCGGCACCGGGACCCGCGCGCCGTGCGGGACCTGGTCGGGCAGATCGCCGCCCTGCACGACGCGGCCGCGTGCGGCCGGGGCGACGACGCCGCGACCGGCGGGATCACCCGGCTGCGCTGGTGGGCCACCACGCTGCTCAACGAGCTGGGCGACAGCCCCGCGCAGGCGGTCCTGACGGCGCGGTCGCTGGCCGCGGACGAGGGCCGCGCGCTCGGCGCCGACCACCCGAAGACCCTGGCGGCGCGCGACAACCTCGCGGTGACCTACCGGATCGCGAGCCGCACCACCGAGGCGATCGCCCTGCACGAGCGGACGGCGGCGGACTGCGAGCGGGTGCTCGGCGCGGACCACCCCGCCACATCGGCGGCGCGCAACAACCTCGCCCTGGCCTACCGGGCCGCCGGCCGCACCACCGAGGCGATCGCCCTGCACCACCAGACCCTCACCACCCGCGAACGGGTGCTCGGCCCCGACCACCCCCGCACGCTCGCCTCCCGCAACAACCTCGCCCTCGCCTACCGGGCCGCCGGCCGCACCACCGAAGCGATCGCCCTGCACCACCAGACCCTCACCACCCGCGAGCGAGTGCTCGGCCCCCGCCACCCCGACACCCTCGCCTCCCGCAACAACCTCGCCCTCGCCTACCAGGCGGCGGGCCGCACCGCCGAGGCGATCGCCCTGCACCGGCACACCCTCGCCACCCGCGAAGAGGTGCTCGGCCCCGACCACCCCGGCACCGCGGCCACGCGCGAGAACCTCGCGCGCGCCTACCGGGCCGCGGGCCGGGCCGCCGAGGCGACCGCCCTGCGGGAGCAGGGCGCCGCCCACCGGAGGCGACCGGCGGGCGGCCTGCCGCGGCCCCGGCCCGCGCTCGACGACCTGGTGCTCTGCCTGGCGGCCACCGGCCTGGCGCACCGGGAGATCGCCGCGCGCGCCGCGCGGGCGTGGGGCGCCGGGGTGACCGAGCAGGCGGTGGCCGAGGTCGTCGGCCGGGTGGTCGACGGGATGGCGGCCTGGCGCGCCAGGCCGCTGGAACCGGTGTACGCGGCGATCTTCGTGGACGAGTTGCCCGGCGTCCGCACGCCCGGCGGGCGCGACTTCCGCCTGGCGGTGGGCGTGACCGCCGAGGGCGGGCGGGACTTCCTGGCGCTGTGGGCGGACGAGCCCGACCGGGACGCCCTGGCCGGCATCCGGGACCGCGGCGCGCAGGACGCGTGCCTGGTGGTCTGCGACGGGGTCGAGGGCGTGCCCGCGGCCGTGCGGGGGCTCTGGCCGGGGGCGGTCGTGCAGCCCAGCACCGCGCACCTGGTGCGCACCGCCTTCCCGCGGCCGGCCGGACCGATGGCCAAGCGCGACCGGGCCGAGCTGCTGCGGGACCTCAAGCCCCTCTACGCGGCCGGCTCGGAGCAGGCGGCGGCCGAGCGGTTCGCCGGGGTCGCCGCCAAGTGGGCCGACCGCCACCCCGCCGCCCTCCGGCACTGGCGCGCCGCCGCGTGGCCGGGACTGGTGTCCTTCCTCCGGTGGGACCACCGGGTGCGGGCGGTGCTCGTGCGCAACGCGGTCGGGTCGCTGGACCCGCGCTTCGTGCGCTCGCTGCGCGGCCGGGGGCGCTTCCCCGACCCGCGGGCCGCGCTGGAGCGCCTCCACCTGGTGGTGACCGCGCTGGAGCGCGACGTCCGGGCGCAGGAGCGGTGGCGCGCCCGCTGGCGGCCCGCGCTGGACGCCCTCGGCACCGCGTTCGGCGACCGCCTGCGCGCCGGGCGCACCGCGTAGGGCGGGCCGGGGTGGGCCTCCTCCGGGACCTCTGGGCGACCTCGCCCGGCCGCACGGCGGCCGTCGCCTGCCTGCTGCTGCTCGCCGGCTGCGGCCAGGCCGCCGCGCCCGCGCTGTCCGGGGCGGTGCTGCTGCACCGCTCGCCGGGGCACTTCGCGGCGCTGGCCGCGGCGCTGGTGGTGGCCGTCGCCGGCGACCTGGCCGTCGGCCTGGTCACCGCCGGGCTGACCACCGACTGGGCGACCGACGTGCGCCGCAGGCTGTGCCGCGTCGCGTTCGGGCAGGACCTGCCGGCGCTGGAGGCCACGCCCGCGGGCGAGCTGCTCGACCGCGTCGACGGCGACGTGCAGCAGGTGGCGTCCGAGCTGCGCGGCACGTGGGTGCGGCTGGCCCAGTCGCTGGTGCTGGGCGTGCTGTCGGTGGTCACCACGTCCTTCGTCTGGTGGCCCGCCGGCCTCGTGATGGTCGGGCTCGCCGCGCTGCTCGCGGTCTGCCTGCGCGGGCGGGCGCGCCGGATCGCCGAGGCCCGCGCCGCGCAGGAGGAGGCGTGGTCGGACCTGGCCGCGGTGGTGGAGGAGGCCGTCCACGGGCAGGACGACGTGCGCGCCAGCCTGGCCCAGCCCTACGTGCTGCGGCTGTGCGCGCGGCAGGCCCGCCGCGTGCTGGTCCGGGGGCGGCGGGTGTGGTCGCTGTCCGCGCGGGTCACCGCCACCGCCACCGGCGTCGTCCGGTGCGGCGTCGCGGCCGTCGTGCTCGGCGGGGTCGCGGCGCTGGCCGCCGGTCGCGTCGACGCCGCGCAGCTGACCTCCGTGTGGCTGCTGGCCATCGCCTTCGGCGGCATCGTCGAGCACGTGAGCCGCACGGCGCCCCGGCTGGAGCAGGCCCTGGGCGCGTGGGAGCGCCTGCGGTCGCTGCGCTCGGCCCCGCAGGAGCCCTCCGGCGGGGCCGAGCCGGCCGACGGCGACCTGGTGGTCCGCGGGCTGACCTTCCGCTACCCGGGCGACGGGCGGGGGCCGGCGCTGCGCGACGTCGACCTGACGTTCGTCCGCGGCCGGTCGTACGCGCTCGTCGGGCGCACCGGGGCCGGGAAGTCCACGCTGGCCAGGGTGCTCACCCGGACCGTCGACGTGCCGCGCGGCGCGGTGCGGCTGGGCGGCGCCGACCTGGTCGACCTCGACGTGGACGCGCTGCGGCGGTGGATCGGCCTGGTCCCGCAGCGCACCGAGATCCTGGCGGGCACGCTCGCGGAGAACATCACCCTCTTCGACGACCGGCTGCTCCCGGCCGTGCCCGGGGCGCTGGCGGAGCTGGGCCTGACCGCGTGGGCCGCCGGGCTGCCCGCCGGGCTGGGCACCAGGCTGGGCGAGGACGGGCACGTGCTGTCGGCCGGGCAGGAGCAGCTGCTGGCGTTCGCGCGGCTGCTCGTGCGCGACCCGCGGGTGGTCGTCCTGGACGAGGCGACGGCGCGGCTGGACCCGGTCACCGAGGCGCGCGTGCAGCGGGCCGGCGAACGGCTGCTGCGCCACCGGATCGGCATCGTCATCGCGCACCGGCCGTCGTCGGTGCGGCGGTGCGACGAGGTGGTCGTGCTCGCCGACGGCCGGGTGGTCGAGGCGGGCCCGCTGCGCGGGTCCGAGCGGTTCGCCCGGCTGCTCGACGCCGACGGGCCGACGCCGGCGGTCGAGCGGGGCGGCCCGATCGGGCAGGGCGCGCGAACCGAGCAGGGCACGTGGGCCCAGCAGGGCGCGCAGACCGAGCAAGGCACGCAGACCGAGCAGGACGCGCGAACCGAACAGGACGAGCAGACCGAGCAGGACGCGCGAACCCAGGGGGACGAGCGAGTCGAGGGGGACGTGCGAGCCGAGCAGGACGAGCGAGCCGAGCAGGACGAGCGAGCCGAGGGGGGCGCGCCGGACGGGCGGTGCGCGTCGCAGGGGCCGCCCGCCGCCCGCCGGGTCGATCCCCCGCCGATGCCCGAGCCCCCTCCCGCGCGCACCCTGCGCGAGGTGTTCCGGCTGTCCCACAACGACCCGCGCTACGGGACCACCGGCGTCCTGCTCTTCCTCGGCCTGGTCCTGCTGGCCCTGGACGGCCCGGTGCCGGCGTGGCTGTGGGCGGACGTGAGCGACGGCCGGGGCGAGCCGTTCGGGCCCGCCCTGGTGATCACCGCCGTGCTGCTCGCGACCACGCCGCTGAGCTACTGGGCCGGCCGGTGGTACCCCGAGTGGTGGGCGCGCCAGGTGCTGCGGGTGAGCCTGCGCCTGGTGCACGGGCAGACCGGCCCGCGCCGGGTCGGCAGGCACCCGGCCGCGGACGTCGTCGCGCACGGCGGCGACGCCGGGCGGGCGGTCGTGCTCGCCGACGGCCTGCACGACCACCTCGTCGCGGTCCTCGCCATGGTGGCCATGACGGTGGTCTCCGGCTCGTGGGCGCCGGCGGCGTTCTTCGGCGGCACGATGGTCCTCGCCGGGCTGTCCGCCGCCCTGTTCGGGCCGGCGCTGGGGCGGCGCGCGCGGCGGACCGTCGCCGCCCGCGCCGCGTTCGCCACCGCCCTGGGCTCGGCGCTGTCGGCCGCCCGCGCGGTCAAGCTGGCCGGGGCCACCGGACCGGTGCTGGCCCACCTCGCGCGGCTCGACGGCGCGCGCGGCGACCGGTCGCGGCGGGAGGTCGCCGCCCGCCTGTGGGCCGGCTCGACCGCGTCGGCGCTCAGCGGCCTGCTGCCGATCGCGGCGTGGGCGCTGTACCTGTCCGGCGACCTGTCGCCCGGCGCGACGCTGGTCGCCGTGGCCGTGCTGGGCGGCGCCCGCTGGTTCGCGTCGACCACCGCCTCGCTGGTCTCGCAGGTCCGCTCGGCCGGGGTGTGGACCGCGCGCACCGCGGCCATGACCGGCACCGGCGCGTACTCCGCCCCGGTGCCCGGCGTGGACCTGGCGGCGGGGGTCGCGCCCGAGCCGCCCGCCCTGACCCGGCAGCCGCTGCACCGGTTGGAGCTGGTCGGGTTCGGCGCGGTGCACGACGACGGCACGGTGGGCGTGCGCGGTGTCGACCTGACCGTCACCCGCGGGCAGCTGGTGCTGGTGGTGGGCCGGGTCGGGGCCGGCAAGTCGTCCCTGCTGCGCGCCCTGGCCGGGCTCGTGCGACACACCGGGTCCCTGCGGTGGGACGGCGAGCCGGTGCGGGACCCGGAGCTGTTCCTGCGGCCCGCCCGCGTCGGGTACGTCGCCCAGCAGCCGCGGGTGCTCTCCGGCACCGTGGCCGACAACATCCACCTCGGGCGGGAGGTCGACCTGGCCGGGGCGGTCACCGCGGCGCAGCTCGACCACGACCTCGCGGTGGCCGGCCGGGGCACGGCGCTGCCGGTCGGGCACCGGGGCGTCCGGCTGTCCGGCGGCCAGCTCCAGCGGCTCGCGCTGGCCAGGGCGCTGGCGCCGCACACCGAGCTGCTGGTCGTCGACGACGTGTCCTCCGCCCTCGACCCGGCGACCGAGCTGGACCTCTGGCGGGCGCTGCGCGCCCGCGGCACGACCGTCATCGGCTCGACGTCCAAGCGCGCCGCCCTCGTGCGGGCCGACACCGTGCTGGTGCTGTGCGACGGGGTCGCCGCGGCGGCGGGCCCGTGGGCGCGGCTGGCCGACCGGTGGGGCCACCTGGCCGGGTGAGGCCCGGGGCCCGCGGTGGACTCCGGCCGGCGCGGGCGGGCGGCGTGGGAGACTGCCGTCATGCGCGCGATCCACCTCATCGGCATCGGTGCCGGGGACCCCGACCACCTGACCGTCCAAGCGATCAACCGGCTCAACGAGGTCGACGTGTTCTTCCTGCTGGACAAGGGAGAGGCGAAGAAGGACCTGGTCGACGCCCGGCGCGCGATCCTGGAGCGGCACGTCCGGGAGCCCGGCTACCGGGTGGTCCAGGTGGCCGACGTCGAGCGCGACCGCGCGCCCGCGAACTACGTGGAGACCGTCGCGGAGTGGCACGGGCGCCGGGCCGACCTCTACGAGCGGGTGTTCCGCGACGAGCTGGGCGAGGACGAGGTCGGCGGGGTGCTGTGCTGGGGCGACCCGACGCTGTACGACAACACCATCGCGGTGGTCGAGCAGGTGCACCGGCGCGGGAACGTGGCGTTCGACTACTCGGTGGTGCCGGGCATCAGCAGCGTGTCCGCGCTGGTGGCGACCCACCGCACGAGCGTCAACCAGATCGGCAAGCCGGTGCTGGTCACGACCGGGCGCAGGCTGGCCGCCGAGGGGTTCCCCGAGGGGGTGGACGACGTGGTCGTGATGCTCGACGCGCACAACGCCTTCACCGGGCTGGACGACCCCGACCTCGACATCTACTGGGGCGCCTACCTCGGCACGCCCGACGAGCTGACCGTGGCCGGGCCGCTGGCCGAGGTCGCCGACCGCATCCCGCCGCTGCGCGCCGAGGCCCGCGAGCGCAAGGGCTGGATCATGGACACCTACCTGCTGCGCCGCCGGTCCCGCTGAGCCGGCCCCCGCCCGCCGGGGTCTCCCCCGCGCGGGCCGGGCGCCGGCGGATTCACCGCCGCGGAACAGGACCGCTCGGTTTTCCGCGCCGGTCCGGTCGTCACCGGGGTGTCGGGGCGGGATTCACCCGGCGGAATCGCCGTGGCGGGGCGACGACCGGACCGCCTCACCGGGATGATGGTCGCGCGATCGGGCACGCGCGGCCACCACCTGAATTACGAGGAGTTTTCATGCTCAGTCCGAAAGCGGAGCTGATCTGGCAGGGGCGACTCCACCTGGGCGACGAACCCGGCGTGTTCGGCGACGCCGCCTACTCCGGGCTGGCCGCGGAACTGCCGGTGACGCTGGAAAAGCTGGACCCGGCCGGTCCGGACACCACGACCCTGGTCGTGGAGACGCTCAACGTGGAGACCTTCGGCGGCTACAACGGGCACCTGATCACCGTGACCCTCTACGAGCCGTCCGACGAGCCGGACAGGTTCACCGAGACGGTGCTGGAGACCGAGCGGCTCACCGGCGCGGACGGCAACCGCAAGGAGATCGCGCTGGACCTGGCGGGCCGGCGGTCGCCCGCGTTCGTCAGCGTCCGGGTCCGGGTCGACACCGGGGTCCCGCCCGGCCTCTACGACGACTTCCTGCTGGTCCGGCTGTCGAACCGGTCGGCGGAGCACAGCTTCGTCGCGTCCCTGGGCTTCCACGCCTGACCGGCCGCCGCCCGGCCCCGCGCCGCACGGGCGCGGGGCCGGGCACGGCGGCCGCTACCTCCTGGGCAGCGACACGACCGAGACGGTGGTCTCGCCCTGGTTGGTCACCAGCGCCCGGCGGCCGTTCCCGGTGAACGCGATGTCGTTGGGCTTGGCGCCCACCCCGATGGTGTCCGTGATCTCCCTGGTCCGCGTGTCGATGATCGAGATCGAGGCGCTGCGGAAGAGGGTGGCGATGACGAGCCGCCCGTCCGGGCTGACGCGGACGCCGTGGACCTCGGGGGCCGGCGTCGCGATCAGCTTGACGGTGGTCCGCCGGGCGAGGTCGACGACCGCCACGCCGCCCCGGCCGCCGAGCACCCCGCCGAAGATGCCGACGTAGGCGTACTTGCCGTCGGGGGTGACCGAGGCGGCCTGGGGCGCGCCGGCGTCGGAGAGCGGCACGGTGGCCACGACCCGGTCGGTGGCCGTGTCGACCAGGGCCGCCTCCGGGGCCGCGCCGCCGCGGATCTGGCCGCGCGGCACGACCAGCAGCGAGCCGTCGGGCGTGAGGGCCGGGCGGCCGGTGAACCCGGGCAGGCTGATCGTCCCGCCGAGCTTGACGTCGTGCGGGTCGCGGTTGTCCAGGACGGCGATGCCGGCGTCGGAGGCCCCGCCGAAGGTGGTGACGTAGACCTTCTTGCCGTCGCGCGAGGCGATGATCCCGAACGGGTAGGTCATCGGGACCGGCGCGAGGTCGATCGTCTGGGTGACCCGGCGGGTGCGGGTGTCGATGACCGAGACGGTGGCGGAGGTCGAGTTGGTGACGAACGCCTGGCGCCCGCCGCGCGCGAACGCGATGTCCTCCGGGAAGACGCCGACCTCGATCACCGACTGGACCCGGTGGGTCTTCGCGTCCAGGACGGTGACGGTGCGCCCGCGGTTGCCGGTGTGCCCGTCCAGCGGGCCGGAGTTGGCGACCCACACCGTGCGGCCGTCCGGGCTGGTGGTGGCCCCGAACGGCTCGACCTTGACGTCGACCGTGGCGATGACCTCCGGCCGGCCCGACCCGGCCGACGCGGGCGGCGCCACGAGGGCGGCGGCGGCGAGCAGACCCGCCACCGCGGCCACGGCACGTCGGCCGAGCGGTCGCGGCGGACGGGCCGACAAGTGTTTCCTGACCACTGTTGTCACCTCTACGAGAACTTCGTGGGGACGTTGGGTTGTGCGCGACCACATTCTTTGCACGGGCCCGCGGGCGGGCAACGCAAGATGCGGTAATCAGCGAAGTGGAATCGGCCCCGGTACCCGGTCGCGATCGGGAACCGGTCCGAACACGCCGACCGATTGCGGCATCCGCGCCGAACCGGCGAATCGCGGTTATTCCCCGCGACCCGGGAACGCGCGGCATTCGCGCTCGGCGGCGAGCGGGGCGCCCGGCGCGCCTCACCGGCGGTCCAGCAGTGGAGCCGGTCACCGCCGGCTCGGGCCCGCCGGGCGAGGGCGGCCGGTTCCCCGGCCCTGACGGCAGCCCACGACGCCCGACCCGGCCCGTGCGGCATCCGCTGGGAGCGGGCCTGATCCGCCCCACCCGGGCCGAGGGCGTTCACCCGCCGTGAACGCCGGGTGAACGTTCTCGGCCGTAACACCGCCCGGCGGCCCGCGGAGCACGGGGAAGGGCTGTTGTCGCGGTTCACGGGCGCGAGCCGCGCGGCGGTGAACGATCACACCGCGGCGGCCCGGGAGCGCTCGGTCGTTGTCCGGGGTGGCGGGGGCGCGTCACGGTGTTCCCGGCCGGACCGCCCACCAGCGGTGGACCGGCGCAGACTTTTCCCCTCCCTGCAAGGAGAACGCTCGTGGATCGGACAACCACCCGACGGGGGCTCCCCAGCCTGCTCGCCGTCGCCGCAGCCCTCGCCGCCTCCGTCGTGCTCCCGTCACCGGCGGTGGCGGCCGGTGACCCGGGCACGCCGCACGGCCTGATCAAGACCGAGGAGCACACCCAGGTCAGGGAGATCGCGCCGGCGCGCGCGTCGCTGAGCGCGGTGCCGCTGGCGGCCAAGCAGTTGAACTACACCCAGCAGGTGCAGCAGCAGAACCAGTGGTGCTGGGCCGCCACCGGCGCCAGCATCGAGCAGACGCTCGGCGTAACCGTGAGCCAGCAGGCGTTCTGCGCCGCGGGCAAGGGGACCTCGGCGGGCTACTGCCCGAACCAGCCCGCGCAGATCCCCGAGATCGTGCGCGGCTTCCGGGGCACCGGCTTCAACGCCCAGGACGCCCGCGGGCCGATCAGCTTCGCCTCGATCACCCAGCAGATCGACGCCGGCATCCCGCACCTGACCGGCATCTACTGGACCTCCGGCGGCGGCCACGCCGAGGTCATCTACGGCTACGACACCACCAACCAGACCATCATGGTCGGCGACCCCTGGCCGTCCTACCAGCGCTACCAGACCTGGAACTACACCCAGTACCGCAGCAACAGCAGGTTCCGCTGGAACGACACCATCGTCAACATCACCAAGGCGTAGCGGGGGTGCGGTCGTGATCTGCCGGAAGTTGTCCGTCTTCACCGCGGTCGTGCTGGCCCTGGCACTGCCGTGCTCCCCGGCTTCGGCGCGCGAGGCGGTGCCGCCACCCTCTCCGGCGGACTTCGCCGCCGCGCTCGACGCCGCGCGGGCGCCGGCCGCGATCAGCTTCGCGAAGACCAACTTCCGGCAGGTCCACGGCATCGAGCCGAGCGCGGTGGCGGTCGCCGACCGCGGTGTCGCGGCCTACGTGCTCAACCCCGACTTCGTCCGGGGCGTCGCCGGCGCGCCGGCCGGGGTGCTGCAGTACATCGCGGTGACCGCCACCGCCGACAGCGGGGCGCGCGCGACGCTGCGCGCCGACCGCCAGGGCGCGGGCGGCTGGCAGGTCGGCAGCGTGTTCTCCGGCGACGACGAGGAGACCCTGAGCAAGCGCCTGCGGCCGGACTCGGTGCTGCTGAACGAACCCCAGATCAACGGCTGGTACGAGCTGACCGCGACCGGCGTCGTGCTGCTGCGGGCGAGCCTGCCGCAGACCCCCGTCGGCGAGTTCGTCCCGCTGGCCCGCTACCAGGAGCAGGTCCGCTCCCGGTACGGCGACCGGCTGCCGGGCTCCTCCCCCGACCGGGACCGCGGCATCGGGTTCACCGGGCCGGACGCCGCCGCGCAGGCCGACGGGGGGCCTTCCGCGGCGGTGGTCGGGTGGTCGGCCGGCGGTGCGGTCCTGGTGCTGGCGCTCGCGGTGGCGCTGCTGCGGCGGCGGCGCCACTCCCGCGGGCGGTCGGCCTAGACCTGCCGCCCCGACGGCCCGCCGCTCCCCTGAACCGGCACAGGACCGGCACAGGACCGGCACGAGCCGCAGCCCGCGCGGGACGCGCTCGGCTACTCCCACAGGAAGTCGACGCCCGCCAGCGAGGGCTCCAGCTCCTCGAAGTAGGCGCAGGCGAAGCCGTCCGGCCCGCACAGCAGCGGTTCGCTTACCGCCGGCGCGAGGCCCTCCCGCTCCCGCTGCACGCGGGTGCAGCGGACCGGCAGCAGGGACGGGTCGAAGCGCAGCCGGATCAGGTAGTTGCGCATCCGGGCGCGGACCACCCGGAAGAACGTCGGCGCGCGGACCGGCTCGGCGCACACGATGGTGGAGCTGAAGACGTGCACGTCGCCCTCGGTGAGCCTGCGGTCGAACAGCAGCTCCACCACCATCCCCGCCGAGGACCGCTGCTTGCGCACCCGGCCCACCCGGCAGCCGTCGCCGGCCCGGAGCAGGGCGGCGCCGATGTCGGAGCCCGGCTCGCCCTGGTGGGTCATCACGAACCCGTCCGGCCCGGACCGGCGGGCGCGCACCGCCACGGTCGAGGTGATCGCCGCGATCCCGCCCGCCGCGGTCAGCCGCACGTCGTCGAACGCGGTGACGACGTCGAGGTGGGAGTTGCACGGGCTGCCGGACACCCCGTCGAACTCGGCCAGCAGCGCCCCGGTGCGCTCCCAGCTGCGGCTCAGCTCGGGGATCGACCGCAGCCGCGCGTCCGGCTCGGGCGTGCGCTGCTGCGGCCCGATCAGCACGACCAGGCTGTCCTCCGGCACCTGCAGCACCCGCTCCAGCGCCCGCACGGCGTCCAGCGCGCGCGGCGCCGCCGGGTGCCGCAGCCCGCGCTGCCAGTAGCTCAGCGTCGACTGGGCGATCGTGATGCCGTGCGACCTCAGGTGGGCCCGCAGCCGGGACAGCGACAGGCCGCGCCGCCGGATGGCCGCCGCCAGCGCGCGGTCGAACGGGCCGTAGCGCAACGCCCGGGCGAGCTCGCCCGGCGCAGCGGGGGCGGGTCCTGCGTCTGCCGGCACCTGAACCTCATAACGCGGGCGTCACCGCACCGGACCGCGACAGCGCGGCCCGGGATATCGGCGGTCAGGGGCTGAACGCACTGTAGGCACCGGGCGGGTGATCGGCCAACCTACCAAAGTCGGACGAGCCGGCCCGGTTTCGCGACCGATTCGCCGGATCGGGTGTTCCCGCTGGTCGGAAAGCGGTTCCCCGGCCCGCGGCGGCGTTCCGCGCGATCGGGTTCGCGCGTTCCACCCGCGCGGCGGATCACCTTTTCTCCCGCTTGTCCGGTTCGCCGGACCGGATTCCGCCCGGCGCGCCGGGATTCGCGCGCCGCGGAATTCCCCGCGGTGCGCGAACGCCCGCGGGTCTGCGGCCCCGGCGCGCCGCGCACGGCCCGCGCCCGCACGGCGTCGAAGTCAGCCGGGCCCACCGGACAGGTGCGACCGCCGGTCGGCCCGCGCAGCGGGTGCGCCGACCGGGCCGGGACGACCACCACCGCGACCGCGCCGGCCGGCAGCCGCGGTGCGCCTGCCGATGCCGTGCGACGCGTCGGTGGCCACCACCCGGCCCCGCACCGCCCGCGACAACCGCGCGGCGCGGGCCCGGGACGGCGGGCGCGGCGGCCGGGCCGCCGCGCTCACGGCGACGTCCCGGCCGGGCGCGGCAACCCCAGGCGCTCGTGGACCAGGGCGGCGAGGTCGGCGAGCGTCCCGTCGTGGCGGGTCATCGCCAGCGGCGGGACCTCGACGCCGAACCGCCGGCGCACGGCGACCAGCAGCTCGGCGGCCAGCAGCGAGTCCACGCCGTAGTCGGCCAGGCCGCGGTGCGGGTCGACCTCCGCCGGGTCCATCCGCAGGACCTCGCCCAGCAGCCGGGCCAGCTGCCCGGCCAGCGCCGCCACGGCCTGCTGCGGGCGCAGCGCCGCCAACCGGTCGACCAGCTCCTCCCGGGTGTCGCCGGCCGACCGCGCCGGCGCGCCGAACCGGGGGCCGCGCACCGCCGGCAGCAGGGCGCCCAACCGCGCCCAGTCGGTGCGGCCCACGCGCACCACCGGCTCGGCCGCCCCGACCACCTCGTCCAGCGCCGCGAGCGCCTCCCCGGTGCCGATCGCGGCCAGGCCGGCCGCGGCCATCGCCGGCGCCAGGCCGTTGCGGGCGACGTAGCCGGCCTCGCCCAGCACGCCCCACGCCACCGCCGTCCCCGGCAGCCCGCGGGCGCGGCGCTGCCGGACCAGGGCCTCCAGGAACAGGTTGGCCGCCGCGTAGGGGGCCTGCCGCGGGTTGCCCACCAGCGCCGAGACCGAGGAGTGCAGCAGGAACAGGTCGAGGTCGAGGTCCCGGGTCAGCTCGTCGAGCACCACCGCGCCGCCCAGCTTCGGGGCGAGCACGGCGCGGAACCGCTCGTCGTCCAGCTCCGCCAGCGGGGCGTCGTCCAGGTGCATCGCGGCGTGCACGACCCCGCGCAGCGGCGGGTCGAGCGCGGCCAGGACCCGCCGCAGCGCGGCCGGGTCGGCGACGTCGGCGGCGTGCGCCCGCGCCCGGACGCCGCGCGCGGCCAGCTCGGCGAGCAGGGCGGGCGCTTCGGGCGAGTCCGCGCCGCGGCGGCCGACGAGGGCGAGGTGCCGGGCGCCCCGGTCGGCCAGCCACCGCGCGGTGGCCGCGCCGAAGCCGCCGAGCCCGCCGGTGACCAGGTAGGTGCCGCCGGGGTCGAGCGCGGGCGGCGCGGGCGGGCCCTGCACCACCACCGGTTCGGCGTCCGGGTCGAACGCCACCACTACCTTGCCCACGTGGTGGGAGTGCTGCAGCTGCCGGAACGCCTCGGCGACCCGGCCCGCGGGGTGGACCGCGTGCGGCAGCGGCCGGAAGGCCCTGCCCGCCACGGCGTCCCGCGCGCCGGCCAGGACCCGCGCCGCGAGCGCCGGGTCGGCCGCCGCCGCGGACAGGTCGAAGGCGAAGAAGCTGAGGTCGGCGAGGAACGGCCGCAGCGGCAGGGCGTTGTCCTCGTACATGTCGCGCCTGCCCAGCTCGACGAACCGGCCGCCGGGGCGGAGCAGTTCCAGGCTGCGGACCAGCGCGGGACCGGCCAGCGAGTTGAGCACGACGTCCACCCCGCGCCCGCCGGTGATCCGCCGGACCCCGTCGGCGAACTCCAGGCCCCGCGAGTCGAACACGTGCTCCACGCCCAGGGCGCGCAGCAGCCGCCGCTTCGCCGGGCTGCCCGCGGTGGCGACGACGGTCGCGCCGCACGCCCGCGCGTACTGGAGCGCGGCCAGCCCGACCCCGCCCGCGCCGCCGTGCACCAGCACGGTCTCCCCCGGCTCCAGCCGGGCCAGGGCGCCCAGGCCGTGCGCGACGGTGGCGAACGCCACGGGCATGGTCGCGGCCTCGGCGTCGGTCAGCGAGCCCGGCACGCGGACCAGCGCGTGCGCCGGGGCCGTCACCTCGGAGGCCAGGGCGCCCGGCGCCAGGCCGGCCACCCGGTCGCCGACGGCGAACCCGGTCACCCCCGGGCCGACGCCGCTGACCACGCCCGCGCACTCCAGCCCCGGCGCGTGCTCACCGGTGGACCCGTAGCTGCGCGCCGGCAGCAACCCGGTGGCCTGCATGACGTCGCGGTAGTTCAGCGCGGCGGCCCGCACCGCCACCCGCACCTGCCCCGGACCGGGCCGCGGGCGCGCCACCGCCCGCCAGCCCAGCTCGTAGGACAGCCCGTGCCCGCGCACCTCCAGCCGGAAGGACCCCGGCTCGGTCGGCTCGGCGGGCAGGTCGACCTCGCGGGGCGCGAACCGGCCGCCGGGGGTCAGCGCGACCTCGTCCTCCGCGTCGGGCGCGAGCAGCTCCGCGGCCAGCCGCCGGGCCGGGTCGCCCGCGCGGGACAGCGAGATCCGGCGCACCGCGCGGTCGGGGTGCTCGTTGCCCAGCACCCGCGCCACGCCCCACACCGCCGCGTCGGCGGGTTCCTCGACCTCGGTGGGCAGCGCGCCGCACGGGCGGGTCACCAGCCACACCGACCCCGTGCCGGGGCGCCCGGCGACCGCCCGCAGCAGCGCCGCGCAGCGGGTGGTGCGCTCCACCGGGTCGTCGACCGGCCCGCCCAGCACCAGCACGACCTGCGGGTCGGTCCCGTCCGGCGCCCACCGCGCGGCGGGGAGGACCCGCGGCGGCGGGCACCCGGCCGCGCGCAGCAGCCGGGCGGTCCCCTCGGCCAGCTCGACCCCGTCGTCGGCCTCGACCAGCAGCAGCCACGGGCGGCCGGGGTCGCCCGGCGGCAGCGCGGGGAGAGCGCGGGCGGCGTCGGGGGCCGTCGCCACCAGCACCGAGTAGTCGCCGCCGCCCCAGCCGAGCTGCCGGACGTCGGTGAAACCGGCGCGCCGCAACAACGGCGGCCACTCGTCGGCGGGCAGCAGCGCGGTGCGCGGCCGGAGGTCCCGGTCCCGGGGCTGCCAGAACTCCGCCTGCAGCCCGAAGAGCGGCGCGAGCCGGACCGGGTTGTGCGGCTCGGTGGCCAGCAGCCTGCCGCCGGGGGCCAGCAGGGCGGCGACCCCGGCCAGGGCCCGGCCGAGGTCGGGTGCGGCGTGCAGGGCGTCGGCGGCCAGCACCAGGTCGACACCGCCCTCGGGGAAGCCCTGCCCGGCGGGGTCGCGGTCGAGGTCGAGGGCGCGGAACTCCACGCCGGCGTGGTGGGCGAAGCGCTGCGCGGCGCGGGCCAGGCGCGGGGCCGAGACGTCGGTGAAGGTGTAGCGGGTGCGGTCGGCCGGCAGCACGGGCAGCACCGCGGCGGTCAGCCCGCCGCCGCCCGCGCCGACCTCCAGGACGCGCAGCGGGCGGTCCGCGGGCCAGCGCCGCGCGGCCTGCCGCACCAGCTCCTGCACCACCAGGTTGCGCGAGCGGCAGCTCGGCGCGAGGTCGAAGTGCCGGTCCAGCAACCGCTCGTTCTCCTCGGTGGCCGCGTGCCGCGCCGGGTCGCGCGCCCCCGTCAGCAGGGCCGCGAGGTCGTGGTTGAGGGCGAGGTCGAGCACCGCCTCCGCGCCGGCCGCCGGGTGCTCCGCCAGCAGCCGGCGCACCGCGCGGTCGACGTCGCGGCCGTCGCCGCGCACCCGCAGGCGACCGCGGCCGGTCCCGACCAGCGCGCCGCGGGCCAGGCAGACCGGCAGCAGCAGCTCCACCAGCCGGGTGTGCCGGGCCGCCACCCCGGCGGGGACGAGGTCGTCGAGGCCGAACTCCGGGCCGGCCAGCTCGCCGAGGGCGCCCGCCAGCCGGTGCGCCGCGATCTGCTCGCCCAGCTCGGCGGCGCCGGCCAGGTCGGCCTCGTAGGCCGCCCGGAGGTCGGCCAGCCGCGGCCCGGCCGCGGCCAGCAGGACCTCCGCGCCGGGCAGCGGGCCGGGCCCGGCGGGCTCCCCGGCCCGGGGCGCGGCGCGCAGCGCGGTGCGCAGGCGGCCGACGGCGGTCCCGTCCGGGCGGACCATCCGGCGCACCCGCACGCCCTCCAGCTCCACCGCCACCGCCCCGTCGGGGTCGAGCACCTCGATGTCCCAGCAGACCTCCGTCGTGGTGCGGGCCCGCTCGCGCACCGCCACCAGCCCCTCCGGGGCGGGGGTGCGCCACACCCGCACGGCGTCGAAGGCCGCGGGCAGGAACACCTCGCCGGCCAGCTTCCCGCTGATCAGCGGCGCCCCCGCCTGCAGCGCGCCGTCGAGCAGGACCGGGTGGACGACGAAGCCGCCGGCCGGCGCGTCGTGCCGGTACCCGGCGAGCACCCGGCCGTCGCCGGTGGACAGCCCGGTGAGGACGCGGAAGGCGGGGCCGTAGGCGAGGCCGTGGTCGTCCAGCCGGTCGTACAGCTCGGCGCCGCCCAGCCGGCGGGTCAGGCCGCGGCGCAGGGCGGCGGGGTCCCGCGGCGCGGGCGGGCGGCCCACCGCGGCCCGCACCCGGCCGCGGACGTGCGGGCGGGGTTCGGCATCGGCGCCCTGCGTGCTGGTGATGGCGACCGCGCCGTCGCCCGGGTCGACCGAGACCTGGGTGCGCACGCCCGCGGTGTCCGGCCAGGGCACGACCAGCGGGCGGCTGATCTCCAGCCGACGGACCTCCACCGGCCGGCCGAGGGCCGACGCGCCCGCCGCCAGCGCCATCTCCGCGAACCCGGCGGCGGGCACCACCACCTCGCCGCTGAGCAGGTGGTCGGCCAGCCACGGCACGCGCACCGGCTCGACCTCGTTGTGCCACAACGGGTGCGGGGCGGGCACGCGCTCGCCCAGCAGCGGGTGGTGGACGCGGGCGTCGCCGCTGGTGCGCACCCACAGCCGCGGGTCGCCGCTCCAGTGGCGCTCCCGCTGCCACGGGTAGGCGGGCAGGTCGACCACCCGGCCGGGGGTCGGGAAGTAGCGGTCCCAGTCCACCCGGCCGCCGGCGGCGAGCACCGCGGCCACCGCGGTGCGCACGGCGGCCGGGCCGTCGGCGTGGCGGCGCAGGGTCGGCACGACGGCGGTCGGGGTGCGCGGGCGGGTGGCGGCGAGCTTGCGCAGGTAGCCGCGCAGCACCGGGTGCGGGCCGACCTCGACCAGCACGTCCGCGCCGCCCGCCAGGACCTCGGTGACGGCGTCGGCGAACCGGACCGGCTCGCGGACGTTGCGCCACCAGTACTCCGGGCCCAGCTCGGTCCCGTCGACCCGCGCGCCGGTCACGGTGGACACCAGCGGGATCGCGGTGGCGGCGGGGACCAGCCCGGCCAGCGCCGCCCGCAGCGGCTCGCGCAGCGGGTCCATCGCGGCGGTGTGGAAGGGGTGGTCCAGGCCGAGGTCGGCGCAGGCGACGCCGCGCGCCGCCAGGTCGGCCAGCAGCCGCCCGACCTCCTCGGCCGGGCCCGCGGCGGTGACGTCGTCGGCGGTGCCGATGCCGGCGATCTCCACCTCCGGGTGCCACCGGCGCAGGTCGGCGGCCGACAGCGCCACCGCGGCCATCCGCCCGGCGCCCGCGGTCGCCGCCTGGGCGCGGCTGCGCTCGGCGACCACCCAGGCCGCCTGGTCGAGGTCGAGGGCGCCCGCGGCCCAGGCGGCGGCGACCTCGCCGACGCTGTGGCCGAGCACCACCTCGGGCCGGACCCCGTGCGCGCGCAGCAGCTCGGTCAGGCCCACCTGGACGGCGAACAGCAGCGGCTGGGCCACCTCGGTGGCCGACAGCTCCTGCTCGGTGACCTCGGCCAGGCGCCGCGCCACCGACCAGCCCAGGTGCGGGGCCAGCGCGGTGTCCACCTGCTCCACCGCGACCCGGAAGTCCTTGTCGCGGAACAGGTCCGCGCCCATGCCGGCCCACTGGGAGGCGTTGCCGCAGAAGACGAACCCGATCCGGCCCGCGCCGACCGCCTCCACCGGGGCGGCTTCGGCGAGCAGCCGCGCCGCGTCGGCCGCGTCGTCGGCGAGCACGGCGACGCGGTGGCGGTGGCGGGTGCGGCGGCGGCAGGTGGTGTGGGCCAGGTCGTGGAAGTCCGGCGCGTCGGCCAGCCGCTCGACCAGGGCCGCGGTCGCGGCGGCCAGCGCCGCCGGCGTGCTGCCCGACACCAGCACCGGCCGCGGCGCGTCGCCCGGCGGCCCGGCGGGCGCGGGCGGTGGCGGCGGGGAGGCCAGCACGACGTGGGCGTTGGCCCCGCCGAAGCCGAAGGAGTTCACCCCCACCACGACCCGGCCGCCGGCGGGGATCGACCGCGGCTCGGCGGCCACGACCAGGCCGAGCCCGGCGAAGTCGATGCCCGGGTTGGGCGGGTCGGCGTGCAGCGACGCCGGGATGCGCCGGTGCCGCAGCACCAGCAGCGCCTTGAGCACGCCGGCGAGGCCGGAGGCGGGTTCCAGGTGGCCGAGGTTGGTCTTGACCGACCCGATCGGCAGCGGCCCGGTGGTGCGCCCCCGCCCCAGCGCCCGGCCGATCGCGGCGCACTCGACGGGGTCGCCGACCGGCGTGCCGGTGCCGTGCGCCTCGAAGTAGGCCAGGTCGTCGGGGTGCACGCCGGCCCGCCGGTGCACCTCCCGCAGCAGCCGCTCCTGCGCCTCGGCGTCGGGCAGCGACAGGCCGGCGGTGCGCCCGTCGCTGTTGGTCCCCGAGGCGAGCACCACCGCGTGGACGCGGTCGCCGTCGGCCAGGGCGTCGGCCAACCGCTTGAGCACGACCACCACCCCGCCCTCGGCGCGCGCGAAGCCGTCGGCGTCGGCCGAGAACGCCGCGCACCGGCCGCGGGGCGACAGCATCGACGCCTGCGCGAAGCCGACGTAGTGGTGCGGGCTGATCAGCGCGTTCACCCCGCCGCACAGCGCGGTGCGGCTGGTGCCGTCCAGCAGCGCCCGGCACGCCTGGTCCAGCGCCACCAGCGACGAGGAGCACGCGGTGTCCACGGCCATGCTCGGCCCGCGCAGGTCCAGGAAGTGCGAGACGCGGTTGGCCGCGATGGACGACGCCGCGCCCGTCATGGTGTAGGCGTTGATCGCGCGCACGTCCATCATCTGCAGGACGCCGTAGGAGGCGTCGGAGATGCCGACGAACACCGCCGCGTCGCTGCCCGCCAGGCGGTCCCGGGCGATCCCGGCGTCGTCGAGCGCCTCGGCCGCCAGCTCCAGCAGCAGCCGGTGCTGCGGGTCCACCTGCGCGGCCTCCTTCGGCGAGATGCCGAAGTGCGCCGCGTCGAACCCCGCCAGGTCCGCCAGGTAGCCGCCCGCGGCGGTGCGACCGCGGCCGGGCCGCGGCCGGTCGGGGTCGGTGAACCGGTCCGGGTCGAACCGGTCCGCGGGCGGCGCGGTGACGAGGTCGCGGCCCTCGACCAGCGCCCGCCACAGCCCGTCGGGGCCGTCGACGCCGCCCGGCAGCCGGCACGCCACCCCCACGATCGCGACGGATCGGTCCCCGCTGTCGTTGCCCGCGCCCACGCCACGCCCCTTCTCCGCCACTGGAGGTGCCGACGGGCCAGCCTGGCCGCGCGGGGGGAGCCGCGCCAACGCCGGCCGCGGAATTCACCCGGCCCAGTGATCATCGGGACGTCGGCGGTCGGGCGGGGGTGGTGCCGGCTGTACCGGCGATCGGGTAGCCGGTGGGATCGCCCGGTGGCGCGCCGCGGGAATAGCGTCGCCCCATGAGCGGATACAGCGGTTCGGGTGAGCACGGCGGTGCGAAGTTCGGGGCGGCCAAGGCGCTGCTGTGGGTGGTGCTGCTGGTGACCGCCGGGGTCAACGCGATCGGGGCGTTCGTCGGGTTGGCCGAGGCGCTGCGGCTGGCGAGCGGCGGCGTGGCGGTGCTGTGCGTCGTGGCGCTGGCGGTGCTCTCGGCGCGCGGCAGGCGGTCGGTCAGGCGTTGAGGTAGGCCAGGACGGCGAGGACGCGGCGGTGGCCGCCCTCGTCGTTCGGCAGGCCCAGCTTGCTGAAGATGTTGCGGATGTGCTTGTGCACCGCGCCTTCGCTGACCACCAGGATCTTCGCGATGGCGCCGTTGTCGTGCCCCTCGGCCATCAGCGCGAGCACCTCGCGCTCGCGCGCGGTCAGCGTGGTGAGCGGGTCGTCGGGCTTGCGGCGCACCAGCAGCTGCGAGATGACCTCGGGGTCCATCGCCGTGCCGCCGTCGGCCACGCGGTGCAGCGCGTCGAGGAACTCGCCGACCTTGCCGACGCGCTCCTTGAGCAGGTAGCCGACACCGCCCACGCCGTCGGCCAGCAGCTCGGCGGCGTAGCTGTTCTCCACGTACGCCGACAGCACCAGCACCGGCAGGCCGGGGTGCACCCGGCGCGCCTCCACCGCCGCGCGGAGCCCTTCGTCCCGGAAGGACGGTGGCAGGCGGACGTCCATCACGACCGCGTCCGGGCGGTCCCCGGCGATGCGGGCCAGGAACTCCGTCGCATTGTCCACCGCGGCCACGACGTCGATGCCCGCGTTGGCCAGCAGCAGGGAGAGCCCCTCGCGCAGCAGGACGTCGTCCTCCGCGATCACGACGCGCACGGCAGCTCCACTCGCAACACGGTCGGGCCTCCGGGTGGGCTGCTCAGCTCGGCCCGGCCGTCGAAGGCGTCGGCTCGACGCCGGATGCCGACGATACCGGTCCCGCGGTGCTCGTCCGCGCCGCCCCGGCCGTCGTCGCGGACCGTGATCAGCAGCGCGTCGTCGGTCGCGGCCAGGCTGACCGCCGCGCGGTCGGCCGCCGAGTGCTTGGTGATGTTGGTCAGCGCCTCGGCGACGATGAAGTACGCCGCCGCCTCGATCGCGGCCGGCCGCCGCCCGATGGGCGCGACCTCCAGGGTGCACGGCACCGGGCAGCGCGCGGCCAGCGCCGAGATCGCGCCGTCCAGGCCGCGGTCCGACAGCACCGGCGGGTAGATGCTGCGCACCACGTCCCGCAGCTCCGCCAGCGCGTCCACCGCCGTGTCCTGCGCCTTGCGCACGAGGTCGAACGCCGCGTCCGGGTCGCGCTCGCGCATCTGCCCGGCGATGCCCAGCTGCATGACCACCGCCGCGATCCGCGCCTGCGCCCCGTCGTGCAGGTCGCGCTCGATGCGCCGCAGCTCCGCGCCGTGCGCCTCCAGCGCGCCGGCCCGCGACGCGGTCAGCTCCGCCACCCGGTCGGTCAGCCGCACGCCGGGCGCCGGGGCGAGCAGCCACCGCGCGACCAGCGCCTGCGACCGGGCCAGCCACGGCAGGCGGAACGTCAGCACGCCGTAGAGCAGGCCGATGGCCACCGCGTACGACGTCGTCGCCCACGAGTCCACGGACACGCCGAACGAGGTCTCCACGCCGCCGGGCACGAGCCACCAGTAGGCGGGTATCAGCAGGTGGTTCACCGCACTGGTCGGCAACCCGACCGCGAGGGCGCCCAGCAGGGCGCCGACCGCGCCGTGGAGGGCCAGCCAGGCGAGGTCCCGCCGGGTCGCCGGGTCGGTGACGGCCGTGGCGACCTGCTGCGACAGCGGGCCGGTCAGCAGCCGGTACGGGTCGGGGATCGACTCGCCCAGCGCCCGGCCCGCCCGCCGCCGCTCGAAGGCGACCAGCCGGCGCACCAGGCGCAGCGCCTCGGGCACGGCGGGCAGCCCGACGCCGACCACGCTCAGGACGGCGACCACCAGCAGCGCCATCAGGGCGAAGATCGACAGGAACGCGGTGGCCGCGCCGACGAGCAGGTAGCGCGCCGCGGTCCACAGGGGAGCGAGCCGGGTCATGGCCCCGATTCTTCCCGACCGCCCTCGGCGGGGCGGTAGCGCAGGCGCTACCCCCGCCCACCCGGCAGCGGGCCTCTTCGCCGATGTGCCGCCGGTCACGCGGCGGGCGAGTGCACGGTGAGCGGGTGGGCGGCGAGCGAGTGCGCGGCGGGCGGTCATGTGACGAGTGGGCACGTGGCGAGCGGGTGTCCATGGGCAGGTGCGCAGCAGACAGGTGCGCGGCAGACGGTCACGCGGCGAGCGGTCACGCGGCGAGCGGGTGCGCGGCGAGCGAGTGCGCGGCGAGCGAGTGCGCGGCGAGCGAGTGCGCCGGGCGGCCCCGGGCCGGCGGGGCCGCGTCCGCGGGCGGGGCGTCCGCGGGCGGCCCCGCGCGACCGCCCCCCGAGCGGGCGGGCTCGCGCAACCGGTCGTGAACTGGCCTGACGACAAACCCGGCACGCCCACTCCGGCGGTTCCGCGATTTCCCGGCCGCGCGGCGCAGCCGGGAATTGCCCGGTTCGATAGCGAGTCGACAGGTAGCGGAATCCGCGCGCGCCGACCGGGAGCGATATCGTGCCCACCGGGAACGCGACCGGGCACACGAGAGCGCCTCGTGATCGGCCGGGAACGCCCCCATTGGCCCGGCATGACCGTTGACGCAGGTCGTAGGCCATGTGTCGGTATCGGAGACGTCCACACCGACGCGGTGGCCGACCACCTGTCGCGGAACGGCGCGCCGCGCGGGCGCGGCGAAAGCACGACCACCGGAACCCGAACCCGACCATAGGACCAGTCGACAGTTGCGCGGTCGGGCGTGATAATGTGCGACGAATACAGCGAATGGCCCGCGAAGTTCACCCCGGTGCGGAAGTCGAGTGCACGACAAGGCGGATTGCAGAGCAGGTAGGCCAGTGATAAAACGCGGTTCGATCGGTATTCCAACCCCGGTGGCATGAGGTGACCACGAGCGACGGGCTCTCCGTCCAGCTGCTCGGGCCGGTGCGGGCGTGGCGGGCCGGGGCGGCGGTCGACGTCGGGGCCGCGCGGCGGCGGGCCGTGTTCGCCGTCCTCGCCGTCCGGGCGGGCCAGGCCGTCTCCCGCGACGAGCTGATCGGCGGCGTCTGGGGCGACTCGCCGCCCGCCACCGCCGGCGCCAGCCTCTACACCTACGTGTCCGGGCTGCGCCGCGCCTTCGAGCCGCAGCGCTCCAAGCGGTCGGCGGCGGAGGTCATCGTCTCCACCGGCGGCGGCTACTCGCTGCGGGTCGACCCCGACTGCCTGGACGTGCACCGCTTCGAGCGGCACCGCTCGCGCGCCCAGGCCCTCGCGGGCGAGCACCCGGCACGCGCGCTGGCCGAGCTCGACCGGGCCCTGGCGCTGTGGCGCGGCGACGCGCTGCACGACGTCCCGGGCCCGTTCGCCGAGGCGCAGCGGGCGCGGCTGCTGGAGCTGCGGCTGGCCACCGTCGAGCGGCGCGCCGAACTGGCGCTGGCCCTGGGCAGGCACGCCGAAGTCGTCGCCGGGCTGGCCGACCTGGCCGCCGAGCACCCGGTGCGCGAGGGGCTGCACGCGCTGCTGGTCACCGCGCTGCACCGGGCCGGCAGGCGGGCCGAGGCGCTGGCGGTCTACCGGGACGCGCACCGCGCGCTGGTCGACGGGCTGGGCATCGAACCCGGTTCCGCGCTGCGCCGGGCGCACCGCGAGGTGCTGGGCGCGGACGCGGCCGGGGTCGGCCGCGTGGACCGACGGGCGCCGGACGACAGCGACCCCGGGGCCGATCACCCCGGCTGGTGGGCGCCGGACGACAGCGCGGCCGGGGACGATGCCCTGGGCTGGTGGGGATCGGACGACAGCGCGACCGCAGCCGACCACCCGGGCTGGTGGGCAGCGGACGACAGCGCGCCCGAGGGCGGCGAGCAGGACTGGTGGGCGCCGGACGGCGGCGCGACCGCGGCCGACCACCCGGACCGGTGGGCGCTCGGCGACGGCACGGCGGCCGACCGGCGCGCGCCGCGAGCCGCGCCCGCGGCGACCGGGCCCGCGTTCGTCGGGCGGGAGCGCGAGGTGGCGCTGCTGCGCGCCGCCGTCGCCGACGTGGCCGCCGGGCGCGGGCGGTGCGTCTGGTTGGAGGGCGAACCGGGCTCGGGGAAGACCGCGCTGCTGACCGCCGGGCTGGCCGGCGCGGCCGACCTGGGCTGCCGGGTGGCGCGGGTGGCGGTCGACGAGCTGGGCGCGCGGTGCCCGCTGCCGCCGGCGCGGGACGGCGCGGACCCGGTCACCGGCCGGCAGCCGGCCGCCGAGGGGTCGCCGGCCGACCTCTCGGAGGCCGGCCGCCTGGTGGAGCTGGTGGTCGGGCGCTCCGCCGGGGGGCCGCTGGTGCTCGTGCTGGACGGCCTGCAGTGGGCCGACGAGGACAGCGTCGCGGCCTGGGCGGACCTGGCGGCGCGCCGGCTGCCGCTGCTGCTGGTCGCCGCGGCGCGGCCGGCCCCGCGGCGCGCGGACGTGGCGCGGGCCCGGCGCGCGTTCGCCGAGGCCGGCGGCGACGTGGTGGAGCTGGGCCCGCTGCCGGCCGACGACGTGGCCGCGCTGGTGGCCGGCCTGGTGGGCGCGCCCGCGGGCGACAACCTGCGCCGGTTCGCCGCGGGCGCGGGCGGCAACCCCCGCTACGCCCGGGAGGCGGTGGACGTGCTGGTGCGCGACGGCCTGGTCGAGCACCGCGACGGCGTGGCCGAGATCGACGCCGACGCCGCCGGGCAGGCGCCGCCCTCGCTGGTGCCGGTGCTGACCGGCTGGCTGGGGTTCCTGTCGCCGGGGGCGGCCGAGGCGCTGCGGTGGGTGGCGCTGCTGGACGACGGGTGCACCGCCCTCGACGCCGCGACGGCGGCCGGGCGGCCGGCCGCGGACCTGGCGGCGGCCGTCGACGAGGCGGTGGCGGCGGGCGTCCTGGTCGCGACGGGCCCCCGGCTGGCCTTCCGGCACCGGTTGCTCCGGCACGCCCTGTACCAGCAGATGCCCTACGCGGTGCGCACCGCGCTGCACCGCCAGGCGGCCCAGTCCCTCGCCGACGCGGGCGCGCCGGTCGAGGTGGTCGCCGCGCAGCTGGTCGCCGCGCCGACCGCCGCGGACCCGTGGGTGGCCGGCTGGCTGGCGGCCACCGCGCCCGCGCTGGAGGAGCGCGCGCCGGACGCGGCGGTCCGGCTGCTGCGGGTGGCCGCCGACCAGTCCGCGGCGGACCCGGCGGTGCGCGACCGGCTGGCCGCGCGGCTGGCCGACCTGCTGTTCCGGCTCGGCCGGTGGCCCGACGCCGAGACCAGGCACGTGCTGGCGCGCACCGCCGAACCCGGGTTGGCCGCCGGCGCGCGCGGGCTGCTGCTGCACCTGCGGCACCGGGACGGCACGACGCGGGAGTCGGCGGAGGCGCTGCGGGCGGCGGTCGCGGACGACGGCGTGCCGGCCGTGTGGCGGGCCCGGCTGGAGGCGTTGCAGGCGGGGGTGGCCTTCCGCGCGGGCGACCGGCGGGAGGCCGAGGAGGCGGCGTGGCGCGCGGTGCGGCGCGCCGGGGACGCGCGGGACCGCTTCGCCGCGGCGCACGCGTGGCAGGTGCTGTGGCTGGCCGGCTGCGCGCGGCTCGACCACCCGGAGGCGCTGGACCGCATCGAGCGCGCGCTGGCCGTGGCGCGGGAGGGCGCCGACCTGCGCGCGTGGCACGCGCTGCTGTCCACCGACAAGGCCGCCACCCTGCGGCACCTGGACCGGCTCGCCGAGGCCGACCTCGTGCTGCGCGGGTCCGACCCGGCCGGCTGCGCCGGGCCGGACGTGGTGCCGGACCTGGCGCCGGCCGCCCGTGCGGTGCAGGACTACTGGGCGGGCCGGTGGGACGACGCGGACCGCCGCGGACCGGGCGGGAGCCCGGCGCACGGCGTCGGCGCGCTGGTCGCCGTCCGCCGGGGCCGGGTGGTGGCCGGCGGCGACCTGCTCGACGCCGACCCGACCGCGCCGCACGAGTCCGCCGGGTTCGCGACCGTCGCCGAGGCGTTCCGGGCGGAGGCCGACGGGCGGCCCGACCTGGCGATCGCGGCGCTGGAGCCGCTGGTGCGGGAACCGCGCCCGCTGTGGCGGCACCAGTGGCTGCCGCTGCTCGCGCGGCTGGCCCTGGCCGCGGGCCGGCGCGACGTCGCGGTGTGCGCCGCGCGGGCCGGCGCGCAGGACGCCGTGGCCGAACGGGCTCCCGCCGGCGCGACGGCCGCCGCCGGGCTGTGCCGCGGCCTGCTCGACGGCGACCCGCGGCCCGCGCTGGCCGCGGCGGCGCGCTGCCGGCGGGTCGGCCGGCCGGTCGAGGCGGCCGAGGCCGCCGAGATCGCCTCGGTGCTGCTCGCCGCGCGCGGTGACGCCGCCGGCGCGCGCGCCGCGCGGGACGAGGCCGTGGCCGGCTACCGGCGGCTCGGGGCGGTGCTGGACCTCCGGCGGGTCGAGGCGCGACCGGGCGCCGCGACGACGGCATGACGACGGGTGGGTGGGCGGCATGACGACGGGCGGGGTGGCGGCGCCACCGCTGCGGGTCGCGCTCCTGGGGCCGGTGCGCGCCTGGTCGGGTGAGCAGGAGGTCGCGCTGGGCTCCTCGCGGCAGCGCGGGGTGTTCGCGGTGCTGGCGCTGCGGCCGGGCGCGGTGGTGCGGCGGGACGAGCTGATCCGGGCCGTGTGGGGCCAGGACGCGCCGGCGACGGCCGAGGGCAGCGTCTACACCTACGTCTCGGTGCTGCGCAAGGCGCTGGAACCGGGCCGGCGGCGGGGCGCCGCCTCGCGGCTGCTGGAGTCGGTCGGACCGGGCTACCGCCTGGTGCTCGACCCGGCCGCCTCCGACGTGGCCGGGTTCGAGGCGCTGCGGCGGCGGGCCCGGCGGCAGCTCGACGCCGGGGAGCCGCAGGCCGCGCTGCGGTCGCTGGACGAGGCGCTGGCGCTGTGGCGGGGCGTCCCGCTGACGGGCCTGGAGGGGCCGTTCGCGCGGGCGCAGCGGCTGCGGCTGGGCGAGGCGCGGGCCGCCGCGCGGGAGCTGCGGGCCGAGGCCGCGCTCGCCGCCGGCGCGCACCTGGACGTGATCGGCGAGCTGGGCGCGCTGATCAGCGAGGAGCCGCTGCGCGAGCGCCCGCGCGAGCTGCTGATGTCGGCGCTGCACCGGGCCGGGCGCAGCGCCGAGGCGCTGGAGGTCTTCCGCGAGGCCAGGCAGGTGCTGCGGGCGGAGCTGGCGGTGGAGCCCGGTCCGGGCCTGCGCGCCGCCCACGAGCGGGTGCTCCGCGCCGCGCCGCCCGGGCACGGGTCCGGCGTCGAGCACGACGCGAGCCGGTCGGCCGGCGGTGCGGGCCGGTCGACGGGCGACGCGGCGCGATCGGCGGGCAGCGCGACCCGATCGGCGGGCAGCGCGACCTGGTCAGCGGACGACGCGACCCGGCGGGCGGACGACACGACCCGATCGGCGAGCGACGCGACCCGATCGGCGGACGACGCGACCCGACCTGCAGGCGGCGCGGCGGACGACGTGGCGGGCGGTGCGGCGGGGTCCGCCCGGTCCGGCCGTGACGCCGGGGCCGGAAGCGGGGGCGCGGCGGGGTCCGCCCTCCTCGGCCGGGGCGCGGAGCCGGCCGCCGCACCCGGTCCCGACCTCACCACGCCCGACCACACCACGCCCGACCACACCACGCCCGACCCCGTCGCGGCGGGACCCGTCCCCTCCGGCCGGAACGCCGAGCGGGCCGCCGCGCACGGCCCGGTCGGCGCGGCGGAACCCGTCCTGCTCGGCCGCGACGCCGAGCTGGCCGCCGTGCACGGCCTGGTCGAGGACGTGCGCGCCGGGCGCGGCCGAACGCTGTGGGTGCAGGGCGAGCCGGGCATCGGCAAGTCGAGCCTGCTGGGCGCGACGACGGCCCGCGCCGAGGCCCTCGGGCTCCGGGTCGCGCACGACGCGGCGGACGAGCTGGGCACCCGCTTCCCGCTGCGGACGGCGCTGCGCAGCCTGGGCGTCGACCCGCGCTCGTCCGACCCCCGGTGCGCGGAGATCGCCCGGGAGCTGCGCGACCCGCACGCCACGACCGGGTACGCCCCCGCGACCGGCGACCCCCACGCGCAGGCGGTCGACCGGCTGGTGGGGCTGGTGGGGCGGCTGTGCGCGGACGGGCCGCTGCTGCTGGCCCTGGACGACCTCCAGTGGGCCGACGAGGACAGCGCGGAGCTGTGGCGCCGCCTCGCCGCCGCCACCGACCGGTGGCCGCTGCTGCTGATCGGCGCCACCCGGCCGGTGCCGCACCGGGCCGACGTGGCGCGGCTGCGGCGCGAGGTGGAGTCCGGCGGCGGTGTCGTGCTCGACCTGGCCCCGCTGCCCGACGCCGCCGTGGCGGGCATCGTGGCCGCGGTGGTGGGCGGCGAACCCGGTCCCGGGCTGCGCCGGATCGCCGCGCGGGCCGGCGGCAACCCGCTGTACGCGCGGGAGCTGGCCGACGCGCTGGTGCGCGAGGAGGTCGTGCGCTTCGACGCGGGGTCGGCCGACGTGGCGGCGGACGTGCTGGACCGCACGCCGCTGTCGCTGGTGTCCGCGGTGGCCGACCGGCTGGGCTTCCTGTCCGAGCGCACCCGCGAGGTGCTGCGCGCGGCGGCGCTGCTGGGCGGCGAGTTCCCCGTCGGCGACCTGTCGGTGGTGGTGGGCCGGCCGGTGCCGGCCCTGCTGCCCGCGGTCACCGAGGCCATGGCGGCGGGCGTGCTGCGCGACGCGGGCCCGCGCATGGCCTTCCGCCACCCGCTGATCAGGCAGGCGCTCTACGAGGGCACGCCGGCGGCCGACCGCGCCGCGCTGCACCGGCGGGCCGCGCGGGCGCTCGCGGCGGCCGACGCGCCGGTGGAGCACGTGGCCTCGCAGCTGCTCGCCGCCGAGGACGGGCTCGACCGGTGGGTGGCCGGGTGGCTGGAGGAGCGCGGCGCCGCGCTGGTCCGGCGGGCGCCGCTGGTCGCCGTCGACCTGCTCCGGCGCAGCCTGCCGCCCGGCCGGGACGACCGGGACGACTTGGACGACGACCGGGACGACGACCGCGACGAGCCGGACGAGGACCGGCGCGACGAGCGGGACGCGGTGCTGGCCGCGCACCTGAGCAGGGCGCTGTTCCGGATCGGCCACGACGCCGAAGCCGAGGAGGCGGCCCGGCGCGCCCTGCCCCGGCTGCGCGACCCCGACCTGGTCGCCGAGGCGCGCTGGACGCTGGCCTACGTGCCCTACCGCGCCTCCCGCCCGCACGCCGCGCTGGAGGCGCTGCACGAGGCGCTGGCCGACCCGGCGCCGACCGGCGCCTGGCGCGCGCGGCTGCTGTCGCTGCTGGCGCTGGTGCAGCGGGCGGGCACGGGCGACCTCGACGCGGCGGCGGCGAGCGCCCGCCGGGCCGTCGAGGAGGGCGGGCGCGCCGGCGACCCGTTCGCGGTCGGGCAGGCGCTGGAGGTGCTGTGGCAGGTGGACGCGGTGCAGCGCGACTACGTGCGCGCCCTCGGCCACCTGGACCGGGCGCTGGACGTGGTCGGCACCGACCCGCGCCTGACCGACCTGCGCCTGGTGCTGCTGGACAACCGGGTGTTCACGCTGCAGTGCCTGGACCGGCTGGAGGAGGCGACCGGGGCGCTGCGGCTGGCCTTCTCGGTGGCCGGGCCGGGCACGCCGGTCGCGGGCCTGCACGTCGCCGCGGCCGTGCACCAGTTCTGGCTGGGCGAGTGGGACGAGGCGGTGGCGCGGCTCGACGCCCTGCTCGACGACGACCCGCGGTTCACCGGGTTCGGGCTGCGCGAGGGCGGGCCGGTGCTGCTGCTGCACGGCGTCGCCGCGCTGATCGCCGCGCACCGCGACGACGCGCCGCGGCTGCGGGCGCACCTGGCCGCCGGGGCGGAGCTGCCCCTGGCCGCCGCCGCCGACCGGGAGAACTGCGACTTCCTGGTGGCGGCGCGGGCGGCGGCGGCCGTCCGCCAGGGCGACCCGGAGGGCGCGGTCGCGCTGCTCGGCGCGATCCTGGACACCCGGTACGCCCAGATGATGCTGCGCCACCAGTGGCTGCCCGAGCTGGTGCGGCTCGCGCTGGAGCTGGGCGACCGGGCCACGGCGCGCAACGCCGTCGCGGCGTGCGAGGCCGAGGCCGCCCGGGAGACGTCGGTCGCGCGGGCGGCGGCGGCAGCGCGGCGCTGCCGGTGCCTGCTCGACGCCGACCCGGACGGGCTGCTGGAGGTGGCCGGGCACTACCGGGCGGTCGGGCGGACCTTCGAGCTGGCGCAGACCCTGGAGGACCGGGCGGTGCTGCTGGACCGCCGCGGCGAGCCGGCGGCGGGCGTCCTGCACGAGGCGGTCGGGCTCTACCGGGGGCTCGGCGCGGTGTGGGACGTGCGCCGGGCCGCCACCCGCCTGGGCTGACCGGGCCGGCGCGGCCGGGCGGGCGGTCGCCCCGCCGCACCGTGCCGGCCCGGGTTCGCGCGCGGTCCCCGGCACCGGATCACCACGCGCTCCCCCGGCGCCGGTCCGGCGCGCTCCCCGGAGCCGGACCTGTGCGCGGCCTTCCGGTCGCCGGACCGGCGTGCAGCCTCCCGATCACCGGGCCAGTACGCGGCCTCCCGGTCACCAGGCCGGCACACAGCCCCCCGGTCACCAGGCCGGCACACAGCCCCCCGGTCACCAGGCCGGCACACAGCCCCCGGGTCACCGGACCTGTGCGCAGCCTCCCGATCACCGGGCCGGCGCGGACCCGGTGACCGCAGGGCGCCGCGCCGGGTCGGGCTCGCCGGCGGCCCGCCACTCGGAGCCGCGCCGGCGCGGGCCGGTGAACGGCAGCCCGACGCCGGGCCGGGAAGAGCCGTTGGGCGACGGCACGTCAGATCACCCCTTTGCGCAGCGCGTACGCCACGGCGTGCGGCCGGTTGCGCAGGTTCAGCCTGCTGGTGATGCCGTAGAAGACGTTCTTGATGGTGCGCTCGGAGTAGCACAGCGTGGTGGCGATCTCCGCGGTGTCCAACCCGTCGGCCATCAGCCGCAGCACCTCGACCTCGCGGCTGGTCAGCCGGTTCTGCTCGGCCACGGGCTGCTCCAGCTGCCGCCGCAGCCGCCGCACGTGCTCCAGCAGCTCGGCCACCATGTGCGGCGGCATCACGCCCCCGCCGGAGGCGGCGGCCAGCACGCTGCGCAGCACCCGGTCCCCCGTCGCACCCGTGCGCGGCACGATCGCCACCACCCGGCACTCCACGGCGGTGAGCACGTCCGCCTCACCGATCTCGTCGAGCACCAGCACCACCGGCACGCGCCCCTGCGCCGCCAGTGCGCGCAGGCTCGCCGCCACCTCGTCGGTCAGCCTCCCGACCGCCACCACGGCGACGTCGGCCGACGCCCGCTGATCAGCCCCCACCAGCGCGATCTCCGGCCTCGACCCGAGGTGGCTGGTGAGACCGGCCATGCTGAGCTGGTCCGTGGACTGGACTACGACTCGAATCCGCTGCTCCACCACTGCCTCCCACAGTTCCGGCTTGCAGGACCAGTGTCGGAGCCGCGGCTTCACGTCCTCTCAAACGCTTCTACAGAACGCCCCGGAGCGATCCGAGTTCCTGAAGGAGCGGCCCTCACCTGCGAGAACGCCGGCGGCGACGATCAAGGTCGGCGGAAGAACTCGACCTCGCCCAGGGCGATGTGCCTGCCCGGCGCCGCGCCGGCGGCGGCGCGCACCACGAGGGTGACGCGCACCACGTCGCTGATGCCGGTGTCGGTCCGCTGCGGGCCGGGCTTGTCGGCCAGCTTCACCGGCACCGTGCGCTTGGCGCCGTCCGCGGTGGTGACGACGAGGTCCACCGCCGAGGGCCGCGCCTGGGCGAGGAAGCCCTCCTGCTCCGCCGACGCGCCCGTGTGCACGATCACCGACAGCAGGCGGAACGGGGCCGCGAAGGCGAACTCCGCCGAGTCGCCCACCGCCGGGGCGCCCCAGTAGCGGTTGGACAGCCCGTCCGCGGCGGAGGCGGCGGGGTGGTCGGGCACCGCGGCGTTCGCCGTGACGCCCGTGGGCGCCACCGGCGCGGGGGTGGCGAGTCGATCGCGCAGGTCCTCCCACAGCGCCAGCAGGTTCGGGTGGAACAGCCACACCGCCAGCACCAGCACGGCCACCACCAGCAGCGCGGCCAGCCGGCGCAGCCACCGCGACAGGTCGCCGCGCCAGCGCCACCGCCGGCGCCGGGTCAGGCGCGCCGCGGCCTCGTCGGGGTGCAGCGGGGCCGCGCAGCGGCGGCAGAACCGCCGCCCCGGCGGGTTGGCGGTGCCGCAGCGCGGGCACGGCGGACCCTCCACCGCGTCGTCCACGGCCGCGGAGGGCAGCGGGCGCTTGGCCTCCGGCCGGCCCGGCGGCACCGGCCCGAGGTACGCGGGCCCCCGGCCGCGCGCCGACCGACCGCCCCGGCCCGCCGGCCGGTCGCCGGCCCGCGCACCGGCCGACCGGCCACCCGCCACGCCACCGCCCGACCCGTCACCGCCCGACCCATCGTCACCCGGCCCGCCACCACCCGACCCGTCACCGCCAGCCGCGTCGCCGCTCGACGCGCCACCGCCGGCCACGTCGCCACCCGACCGGCCGCCCACCACGCCTGTCGCGCCACCACCGGACCGACCGCTCACCTCCGCGCCGCCCGACCGGCCACCGGCAGCGCCACCACCGGCCCGGCCACCGTCCGCACCACCACCGAACCCGCCACCGGCCGCGCCACCAGCCGACCGGTCACCACCCGACCCGCCACCGGCCGCGCCACCAGCCGACCGGTCACCACCCGACCCGCCACCGGCCGCGCCACCAGCCGACCGGTCACCACCCGACCCGCCGCCGGCAGCGTCACCACCGCCGGTCCGACGACCCGGCTCGGCCGCGTCCCCGGACCGGCCACCCGCCGCGGGCTCGCCGCCCGGACCGCCGCCCGCTGCCCCCGACCGGCCGGGCGCGTCGGCGGACCGATCGCGGGCCCCGGAGCCCGCCCCGCCCCGCCCGCGCTCCGCGGCCCACCCCAGGTAGTTGCCGCAGTTGCCGCAGAAGTCGTCGGTGTCGCCGACCGGCGCACCGCACTGCGGGCACGACCGCCCGGTCACGGCTCCTCCCCCGGCAGCACCTCGACGGCGCAGCGCACGTGCACCGGGCAGACCGCGGCGACCAGCGCCTCGACCCGCGCCCGGTCCACCGGCCCGGACCGGCCCGGCCGCACCCGCACCACGACGGTCCGCGCGGGCTCGCCCGGCAGGTCGGCGCCCGGGGTGGCCGACCACCGGACGGCCGGGCCGTCGACCACCTCGGCGCGCACGCCCAGCGACAGCTCCAGCCGGTCGACCAGGCCGCGCGCGGTGCCCCGCCGGTGGTGCAGCTCCACCGCACGGCGCACCACCGCGCGCCGGCGCGCGAGCGGCCACGCCGGGTCCACGTCCGCGCCGACCCAGGACGCCAGCCAGGTCACGAAGTCCTCCGGCGCCAGCGCCGGGTCGAAGTACGCGGCGATGTTGTCCAAAGTGGACAGGATGGCGGACAGCACCTCGTCCAGCCCGCCGGTGAACCGCTGGGCGAGGTCATCCGCCGCGTACAGGCCGGGCAGCAGCCCGCCGAGCGGGTGCGTGCTCGGCAGCTCCGGGAGCGCGGCCCGGCTCACGGCGCGCCGACCGCGACCTGGTGCTGGTGGGAGAACACCAGCGCGTTGGGCTCCAGCTCCAGGTGCTCGACCGGCGCGCCGCGCGCCCCGGTGATCGGGTTGGCCGGGAACAGCCGGACCTCCTCCACCAGGTCCACGCCCCCGACCCGCTGCAGCACCGCGAAGACCTCGCCGAACTGCACCGACCGCCCGAACGCCCACCCGGTCCCGTCCGGCCCGCCGCGCAGCGGGTCGAGGTAGCGGTTCAGCGCCGACAGCGCGGCCTCGCGCACCCGGTTGACCGCCGGGTCCGCCGTGACCAGCCGCGCCACCACGGTGATCCCCTGGTAGCGCGGCGGTTCCACGACCAGCCGGGTGCCCAGCAGGCGGCACTCGTCCAGCCGCCGCGCGACCGCCGCCAGCACCTCGTCGGAGGGCACCAGCTGCTCGAACCGCAGCCGGTCGCCCTCGTCGGCGACGGCGTCGGGCACCAGCAGCACCCGCGCGCCGCCCGGCTCGCCGTCGACCGGCAGGCAGCGCACCCTGGCCAGCGACGGCACGGCCTGCCGGGCGATCAGCTCGTAGTCCGCGGCGGTCACCGCGCGCTCCTGCACGCGCAGCTGGTGGGGCACGCGGACCTTCGCCTCGGCCACGGTCTCGGCGTCCACGCCGCCGGTGGCGGCCTCCCGGTTCTCCACCTCCGACACGTACGGCTCCGAGCTGCGCAGCACGGAGATCGCGCCGCGCGCCACGTTGCCCTCCCGGCCGCCACCGGTGCGGTAGCGCGGCACCCGGACGACCGCGCCCTTGGGCGGCACGGCCCCGTAGCGGCGCAGCGACCCGTCCGCCTCCCGCACCGCGGGCGGGAACAGCACCTCGCCGCCGCTCGCGTCCAGCACCACGTGCCGGTCGTCGGGCCCGGAGGAGCCGAAGTCCCCCACCACCGACCAGTCCTCCCAGCCGGCGCCCGTCGCCACCTGCACCACCACGGGGTCGCGGTCGAGCAGCACCGGGGCGGTCGGCAGGGTGAACCGCTGGCCGGGCACGCCGGCCGACTCGCCCAGCAGCACGTCGGCCTCGACCTCGGCGTGCTCGACGGTCGTGGTGCCGCCGATGGTGAACGCCTCGGCCTCCCGCACGGTCGGCGACTCGGCGTAGAACGGCTGGTCCTCCAGCGGCTCGGTCACCCGGCAGCGCAGCCAGCCGGCGCGGTGGCCGCCCACCGCGGACTCGGTGTGCCCGGCCGGCACGTGCAGCACCACCTCGCCGGGCCGGTTGAGCCCGCCGGTGCTGTCCTCGTCGGTGGCGCACGCGGCCCAGCCCTGCCCGTCCCAGGCTTCCCACACCAGCGGGGGCTGCCGCGGGTCGACGCCGACGCCCTCGACCCGGCTGTCCAGCCGCAGCACCACGGCGCAGCGCGGCACGGCGGCGGACAGGCCGAACAGCGTGGCGTCGCCGACCGCGGGCCGGGCCTGGAAGCACGGCACGTCCTTGCCCGCCTCCAGGTCGCGCGTGCGGTCGGCGTGGTCGCCGCCCGCGGACCGGGTGACCAGCCGCGTCAGCGAGCAGGGCACGACGGGCAGCTCGTCGGTGGTGGCGAACACGACCGCCTCGGCGGTGTCGCCGCCCACCGTGGCGACCTCGGTCCCGGGCGGCAGCAGCACGGTTTCCGGCTGCGGCGCGGACAGCCAGAACGTCACCTCGGCGCGGGCCGCCGTCGGCGGGAACAGCCGCACCCCCAGCAGGTCCAGGAACGCCAGGTAGTTCTTGTCCGGCACCCGGTTGAGCCGGTAGACGAGCTGGTCGACCATGTGCGCGAAGGTCTCGATGAGCGTGACGCCGGGGTCGGAGACGTTGTGGTCCGACCACTCCGGGCAGCTGCGCTGGACGTAGTGCTTGGCCTCGTCCACCAGCTGCTGGAAGCGGCGGTCGTCCAGGTTGGGCGCGGGCAGCACCATCAGTAGGCCCCCGCTTCCTCGGAAGGGATGGTGTAGAAGGGGAAGACCAGGTTGCGCTGGTCGTTGGTGGCGCGGATGGTGTAGCGCACCTCGATGTAGAGCGTCCCGGCCTCCACGGCGTCGAAGGCCACGACGACGTCGGTGACCTCGATCCGCGGCTCCCACCGGTCCAGCGCGACGCGCACCTCGCGGGCGATGTCGCCCGCCGTGGCGTGGTCGGCCGCGGCGAAGACGAAGTCGTGGATGCCGCAGCCGAACTCCGGCCGCATCGGGCGCTCGCCGGGCGCGGTGCCCAGGATCAGCCGGATGGCCTCCTGGATCTCCTGCTCCCGCTCGACCATCCCGATGCCGCCGGTGGCGCCCACGCGCAGCGGGAAACCCCAGCCGCGGCCGATGAAGTCGGTGTTCACAGCATCCCCCCGTAGAAGACGGTGCGCGCGCCCAGGACGACCGACGCCTGGCAGACCGCGCGGTCGCCGACGGCCGCGGCGGGCCGGTCGCCGATGAGCACCAGCCGCGGCGGGCCCTTGGGCACCAGCAGGTTCGACGGGCCCAGCAGCGGGTCGGGCACCTTGGGGCAGACGTGCACGCTGCCGCCGAGGACGGCGGCGGGCTTGCCCTCGATCAGGACGCTGGCGACCTTCAGGGCCAGCGCCGGCTGCGCGGGCGGCCCGATGCTCCCGCCGTGCGAGGTCTTGTCTCCCAGTCGGGCAGCGGGGGGCATGGTGCTCTCCTCGGGTAGTGGTGGTCGGGGGTGCGCTCAGTTGAGCCGGATCATCCGGCCGTTGATCCGCACCACCCCGTTCTTGGCGTCGAGCGCGATGCCGGTGCCGTCGATGCGCAGCGAGCCGAGCACGCCGCGCCCGCCCGGCCCGCGCACGCTCAGCTCCAGCCGGCCGCGCTTCTCGTCGAGCCGGACCTCCAGCCGCTTGTCGCCGCTGACCAGCCGGACGCCGGAGTTGCGCGGCCCGTCCAGCAGCTCGACCCGGTTGCCCTTGCGGGACACCAGGGACCGGCGGTTGACCTTCCCGCTGCGGCGGTCGACCAGCGGGTCGTCGTGCGGCGAGGGGACGTCCACCCCGTTGTAGAGCCCGCCCAGCACGTAGGGCCGGTTCAGGCTGCCCTGCTCGAACCCGACCAGCACCTCGTCGTTGACGTCCGGGCTGAACACCCCGCCGCCGCCGACGCCGCCCAGCTGCACGGTGCGCACCCAGTCGGTCACGTACTTGTCGTCGAGCCAGGGGAACTTCAGCTTGACCCAGCCGCGCTGGCCGCCCACCTCCTTGATGTCGGTGACGATCCCGGTCGCCAGGCCCGGCATCCGCGGCGCGGTGGCCGCCGCCGCGGCGTCGCCGGTGGCCAGCCCGGCCAGCGAGCGGTCGTGCGTCGCGCTGACCACCACGGTGGTGCGGTAGCCGCGGTCGGGTTCGAGCACGTGGGTCACGGCGGTCGCGGTGTAGCGCCCGCTGAAGGCGTCGCCGACGTTGCCCAGGGCGATCGGCACGCCCGCCCGCAGCTTCGGGTTGCCCTCGACCACGGCCTCCAGCTCGGCGAAGCCCGCGCTGATCGAGGCTTCCAGGGAGCGCGCCGCCGCGGTCGCCTCGGCCTGCGTGGCGTAGGGCACGTCGGTGACCAGGGCGCGGTTCTTGGCGCCGAACACCTTGCCCGCCGTCGTGGAGGGCACGCCGGGGACCGCGACCTTGCTGCGGGTGCTGTTCTGCACGGCGACCAGCGCCTTCTTGCGGGCGACGTCCCAGCTGCGCACCTGCACGCCGTTGGCCTGCTCGGCGCTGCTCAGCGCGGCCCGCAGCACCAGCAGGTTGCGGCCGAACTCCAGCACCATGGGGTGCTTCTCGGCCGACGTCGTCGGTGACGGTGCGCCGGCGGCGGGCTTGGGCTTGGTGAACTCCAGGCGCCCCTTGTCGTCCACGCGCACGACCGCGCCGTGCTCGCGGGCCAGCATCTGCAGGAAGTCCCAGTCCGACACGCCGGGCTGGCTCAGGTGCTTGTAGGTGATGCGGGGCGCCTCGACCCGGCCGACGGCCAGCCCCGCGGCCTTGGCGACCTTGGTGACGATCGCGGACGCCGTCATGTTCTGGTACGCCTGCACCCGGCGACCGCGGAACAGCCGGTGCGCCTTGCTCATCGCGCGGACCACGGTGTGGGCCCCGGTGGCGTCGAGGTCCATCTCCACCGCCGTGACCTCGCCGGCGAACAGCAGCTCGTCGGCCTGCGACCGGGCCGAGGCGACCAGGATGCGCAGCGGGGTGCCGATGGTGATCCCGTTGGTGGACAGGAACTCCCGGTTGCCGTCGTGGTAGGTCAGCACCGCGGTGTCGGGCAGCCCGACGTTCTCGTCCACCACGCAGCTGACCAGCTCGTCGTCCCACGCCCCGTCCACCGGCTTGTTCGCGATGACGACGGGGCCGGCGGCGAAGGCCCGCCCCCCGTGCTTGGCCGGGCTCACCGGTGCTCCCCCGCGCGGCTCGTCCTGGTCATCGCAGCTCCTCCGGTTCCGGGTCGACGCCCTCGGTGCCGGGCAGCAGCAGCTCCCGGCCGGGGGCGAGGACCATCGGGTCGTCGATCCCGTTCGCCTCGGCGATCACGCGCCACGCGCCGGCGTCGCCGTACTCCCGCCACGCCAGCTGCGGCAGGCTGTCGCCGGCGACCACGCGGTGGGTCCGGCGGGCCTCGCGCGACCCGGACGTCGGGTTCTGGCCGGGCGTGTCGGCGCCGGCCTCCTCGATCGACAGCGAGCAGGTCGCGCGCAGCGGCTTGCCGTCCACGTCGAACAGCGAGTAGGCCACCGACATCCCGGACAGCACGCCGTCGAAGGAGACCGACTTCGCGGTGCCCCACTCGAAGCGGACCCACGGGCTCGCGGGCTTCTTCTTCTGGATGCTCTTCCTGGTCGGCACGCACGCCACCATCAGCTTCTCCACGCCCGCCTCCACCGAGTTGTCGTGGGTGGCGGTGGCGTCGAGGAAGACGTCGACGGCCAGGGTGCGCGGCCCGCTGCCGACGAACTCCGGCATCGCCGCCTGGCCCGCCATCCGCGCGGGCTCGCGGCGCCACTCGACGGACTTGGTCAGCGCCAGCGACCCGGGGTTGAACTGGAACTGGACGGTGGCCATCCTCGCTCCCGGCTTCGCGCCGACCCTGGCGGGCGGCTCCATGATCACCAGGCGGGCCTTGACCAGGCTCGCCCCCGGCTTGCGCGCCACTACGCAGTCCCCTTCCGCGTCACGACGCCTGGATGCCCTCGTGGGCGAATTCCAGGGTCTCCACGGCGACCTGCGACCGGCTGGGGTCGAACGAGGGCCCCTGCCAGCGGATCGGGATGACGCCCAGCACCTGCCAGCGCACGATCGGGTCCAGCTCCGGGGTGAGCGCGACGATCTCGCCGTCCTTGCGCTCGGCCCGCTGGATGATCTCGTTGAACCACTTGAGGACCTTGGCCGAGTCGGCGGTGACCGGTCGCGTCATGGTGATGTTGGACCAGGTGATCCGCGAGGGCAGCTGCCAGGCGAACCCGTTGTTGCCACCCTCGTCGAACCGCTCCACCTCCACCTCCGCCGACAGCCCGTCGCAGGTGTGGAACGCGCCCAGGTCGTTGCCCGCTATGGAGAGCTGGAAGAAGACGCTGCTGGCGAAGACGGTGTCGGTCATCGGTTCTCCTGTCGTGCCGGTTCAGCGGCGGTCGTGCAGCCGGCCGGCGCGCTCCCGGCCGGCGCGCAGTTCGGCGCGCAGCCGCCTGGTGAGCGGTTCGAGCAGCTTGCGGGCGAGTTCGTCGAGGTCGGCGGAGGCGTGGCCGCCGGTCATCCCGGTGTGCTTGACGGCCTGCGGTTCGGGCGCCGCGCCGGGTGCGCCCCTGGACGCGGTGGCCGGCGCAGTGGCCGACGCGGTCCCGGGTTGCGGTGCGGTGTCGGTTGGTCCGGCGCCCCGCTTGCGCGGCGCGGCGGTCGGGTTGGTGACCTGGAAGCCGCGCTGCTCCGGGGCGGCCGGGTTCCGGTGGTCGGTCGCCTGCCGCTGCGCGGTGGTCCGGGCGGCGTCGGCGGGGGTTCGGGGTCCCGGGTGCCGCGGATCGGCGCCGGAGGGCTCCGGGCCGGGCCGCGGGTGCGGCGGTGCGACCGGCATGGCGGGTGGGCGCGCCGCGCCGTGGTCGGGTGACCGCGCGGGCTCCGGCCGCACGACCGCCCGGGCCGACGCAGGCTCCGCCGTCCGCTGCACCGGGGTTCCGGCGTGGTGCACCGGGGTTCCGGAGTGGTGCACCGGGGTTCCGGCGTGGTGCACCGGGGCTTCGGTGCGGTGCGCCGGAGCTTTGGTGCGGTGCGCCGGGGCTTCGGCTCCCCGCGCCGGCACGCCGGCTCGTCGCGCCGGTGCTCCGGTGGGCGTCGAGGGCCGCGCGAGGTCGCCCGGCACGGGCGCCGATCGCACGGCGGCGCCCGGCGCAGGAGGACCTGGTGCGCGGGTGCCCGGAACCGGTCGCTGACGCGCGCTCCCGCCGGCCGCGCGCCGCGCCGCGGGCGAAGCTCCGCCCGACGCGGTGGAGGAACCGGGTTCCCGGCCCTCCACCTCGGCTCGCACCGACTGCCACCGCGGCTGGACCACCGGTTTTCGCCGGGGAGCGGGCGGCGCGGTCGGTGCGGTCGGTTCCACTGGCAGCAGCGGGACCAGCGGTCGGCTCCCCAGCAGCGGTTCCGCGCGCCGCGACACCGGCAGGGGCGTGGCGGGAGCCCCGCGCCGCGCCGCGGGACCGGCCACCTCGGCGGAAGCGCGCTCCGGTGCGGAAGCGCGCTCCGGTGCGGCAGGCCCGTCGGAGGTCTGCCGGGTCCGGGGTCGCTCCGACGCGTGCCGCGTGACGGCTTCGCCGCTGGAGCGGTGACCGTGGGGAAGGGGCGGGACGTCTGCGGAACCGGTCGTGACCGCGCGCTGCACTGCGAGCGGGGCGGCCGCGGCTCCTCGCGGTGGTGTCCGGGGTGGGAGGCGGGTCACCGGGACGACCGGCACGTCCCTCGTGGGCGGCGCCGGCCGGGAAGTCCGGACCGGGGTGGGTTCGGTGGCGCGCTGCACCAGCGGTGGGCGGGGCGGAGCGGTGGGCTTGCCGCTCGCGACGCCGGTGTCGGGGATCGCCGTGGCCGGCATCGCCGCGAGCTGCTGCCCCAACCCCACGGTGGGGCGGACCGGCGGTGCTGCCGGGCTGCCCGACGCGCGTCCGGCCGTCGTCGCCGCTCCGGGCTCGGGCGCCCGCTCTTCCGCAGCCGGCGTGACCCGGCGGCGCACCACCGCTGCCGCCGGGTCGGTGGCAGCGGCTCGGGCACCGGCCTTCGGCCGATCGACCGAGGGCCGGTCCACCGGCGACCCGCCGGCCGGCGGCCGACCCGCCACGGACCGGTCCACCGGGGTCCGGTCTGCCGCAGGGCGGTCCGCCAATGGACCGTCCACAGTGGAGTGCTTTGGCGAGGAGCGGTTCGTCGGGGGTGGATCTGCCGCTGGGCGGTTCGCCAAGGGGTGATCGGCCGGTGATCGACCGGTCCGCGGCGGGCCGGCAGGACGGTTGGCCGGGAGGTCGCCGGCCGAGGGCCGATCGGTCGAGGGCAGGGCGCTCGCGGGCATCCGCGCCAGCGGTTCACCCAGCACCGGAGCGGACCGCGCAGCAGCCGCCCCCGGTGATCGCACAGCGGCTCGCTGCACATCACCACCGGCCGTGGAACCGGGGGCGGGTTGCCGCCCGGAAGGATCTTGGTCTGCAGGTTTTCGGTTCGGAAGTTCCTGGTCTGAAGGCTTTTGCCCGGAAGGCTTCTGCGCAGGAGGTTGTTGCGGGGCAGCTTGTTGCCCAGCGGGCTCTTGCTCGGGAGGCCGCTGCGCGGAGGGTTGCTGCCGGGTCAGCCGCTGCACGGCGGGCAGGTCCCCACCGCCGGCGACCTCCGACCGCCGCACCGCGCGGGACTCCCCCCGGTCCCCGCCCTCCGCCGCCGACCTCTTCACGGCGGGCATGGCGGTCGCACTCGTCCGCGTCGCTCCAGCCGTCGCCGCGTCGGGGCCGGTGCTCGTGCCCCTGCCCGTGTCGTTCGCGGCGACCGCACCCCTCGTAGCGACCGGGACCTCGGCACCACCGATGACATCCCTCCGGGCGACCGCCGGATCAGGACCTCCCGCGACGGCGCTGCGCTGGACCACCTCGGTGCCACCGCCGCTCACGGCCGGACCCGCCCCGCCGCCGGTGGTCCCGCCGCCGGTGGTCCCGCCGCCCCGCACGTCGGCGGGCGGTGAGCCGGGCGGTGGGCCGGGCGGCGAGGGCACGACCGGCACCCGCCGGACGACACCGGCCGGTCGCGCGGCCGTCGTCAGCCGCGGCCCCACCGGGGCGAGCCGCACCGCCGCCGGGCGCTCGGCCACCGCTGCGGGGTGGGCCACCACGGGCCGCTCCCCCACCGGGCCCGAGGGCTCGGCCACCGACCGCTCCCGCGACGGTTCCGGCCCGGCAGCCACCGAGGACCCCCGCGACAGCTCGGAACGCCCGACCACCGGCCGCTCCGGCGACGACCCGGGAGGCCCGGCCACCGACGACTCCCGCGACGACCCCGGAGACCCGGCCACCGACGACCCGGAACGCCCGGCCGCCGACGGCTCCCGCGACAGCCCGGGAGATCCGGCCGACGACTCCCGCGACGACCCGGGGCGCTCGGCCACCGACCGCGACACCACCGGCCCGGAACGCGCGGCCGTCGACCGCGGCGCCACCGGATCGGGGCGCACGGCCGCCGGGGGCTCCCCCGCCGGAGCGGGGCGGCCCGCCGCCGAGCCGGCGCGCTCGGCCACCGACCGCCTCCCCGCCGGGCCGGGCCGCCTCCCCGCCGGAGCGGGCCGCGCGCCCGACGGCGGTTGCGCCGCCGGCTCCTCCGCTCCCTCCGAGCCCTCCGGTCGCAGCGCCATCGGCATGGCGGCCCCGCCGTGGTAGCGCCCCTGCTCGGGCGTGCGCCGCAGCACCAGGCCGTGCAGCACCCCCGCCGGGGCCGACGGGTCCACCGCGTGCCCCATCCCGGTGTCGAACGTGTGGTCCTGCCAGGCGGTCAGGCCCGCGCGGAAGCGCAGGCCGTCACCGACCGCGGGGCTGTCGCGCTGGATCACCCCGGTCGACGGAGGGACGGCGCGCCAGCCCCCGTCCCACGGCGGCCGGGTCGGGCGGTCGGCCGGCGGGGGCGCCGCGGCGGTCCCGGCGCCGGCGCGCTCGCGCCCCAGCAGCCTGTCCCAGAAGGACATGGTTCACCTCCCCTCGTTCACCCTCGTGTTGATGCGGGCGATCTCCCGGACCCAGCGCAGGCGCTCGTGGTGCTCCAGGTCGAGGATCTCCTCGCGCGACCAGTGGAAGTGGTAGGCCACGTACGCAACCTCCTCCAGCAGCCGTTCGGCCGCGTACGTCACGATTCCCCCAGGCGACCACCGGCGAGGTCCACCTCGAACGCCGCGCCGCACGACGGGCAGGACACCCCGGCCCGCGTGTGGCCCTCGCTGTTGATGCGCCGGTAGAAGTCCTGGAGGAACGCGATGTCGGTGGCGTACATCTGCTCGACCACGCCGGCGTGCACCTCGCCGACCGTGCCCAGCTCGGTGATGACCTGGCTGAGCAGCACCACGCTGAGGTAGCCGGGGTTCTCCTTGACCCGCAGGTCGATCTGGGGCCGCAGCTCGTCCCGCGCGGTGGCCAGCCGCATCCGGCCGTGCCGGTGCACCACACCGCTCGGGTCGACGTAGCCGCGGGGCAGCTCGAAGTCGAACACCGTGCGCATGGTGGCGCCCTCCGGCGTGGCGGCAGCCCGTTCCGGCTGCCGCTGCGCGGTCTCCTCGACCAGCTCGTCGAGCTGGTCGAGGGCGATCGTCCGGCGCCTCATTCGACCTTGATCTCCTCGAAGACGAGGGTCACCTTCTCCGTCGCGGCGCTGGACTCACCGGCCTTGAGCGACGGGCCCTCCCACTTGCTGGCCCACGCGTTCATCAGCTGCATCCGCCGGACGGTGTTGCCCTCGGAGTCCTTGACCTCGATGGTGACGTTCTGCCGCGCCGCGGCGACCGCCCCCTTCTCCAGGGTCTCCTTGAGCCACTTGGTGAACTCCTCGCTGATGTCGAGCCCCCTGGTGAGGGTGACCTCGCCGCCCTTCTGCGCGCCGGGCTGCTTGCGCAGCAGCGGTTTGCCGGTGGGCGTCACCTGGGCCACCTCGACCACGTCCTCCTCGACGGTCAGCCCGCTGACCTCCTGGAGGGACTCGACCATGAAGCCGCCGAGCTGCACGCCGAAGATGTGCGTGGAGAGTGCGTCGCCTTCTGCCATGGATGTGCTCGCCTTTCCGGTTCACGTGCCCCGAGCGGGGGCGGGTTGCTCATTCGTCGACGAGGCTGGTGCTGTCGGAGAACTGCGACAGCCGGAAGACCACGAACTCCGCGGGCTTGACCGGCGCCACGCCGATCTCGCAGACGACCTGCCCGAGGTCGATGGACTCCTGGGGGTTGTTCTCCCGGTCGCACTTGACGTAGAACGCCTCGGCCGGGGTGCGGCCGAACAGGGCGCCCTGCCGCCACTGCTCGGTCAGGAACGCGGTGATGTTGCGCCGGATGCTCGACCACAGCCGGTCGTCGTTGGGCTCGAAGACGACCCACTGGGTGCCGATCAGGATCGACTCCTCCAGGTAGTTGAACAGCCGGCGCACGTTGAGGTAGCGCCAGGCCGGGTCGGAGGACAGCGTGCGGGCGCCCCAGATCCGGATGCCGCGGCCGGGGAAGGCGCGCACGCAGTTCACGCCGATGGGGTTGAGCAGGTCCTGCTCGCTCTTGCTCAGCCCGACCTCCAGCTCGACCGCGCCGCGGATCACCTCGTTGGCGGGCGCCTTGTGCACGCCGCGCTCCACGTCGCTGCGCGCCCACACGCCCGCGACGTGACCGGACGGCGGCACCATGACGTTCCGCCCGCCGGCCGGGTCGAAGACCTTGATCCACGGGTAGTAGAGGGTCGCGTACCGGGAGTCGTAGCCCGCCTCGTCCATGCGCCAGGCGCGCACCCGCTGCGGGGACAGGCCGGGCGGGGTGTCGAGCAGGGCGACCCGGTCGCCCATCTGCTCGCAGTGCGAGATCATCGCCAGCTGCACGGTCTTGACGCCTTCGAGGTCGATCATCCCGCGCTGGTAGGCGGCCATCAGGTCGGGCGTCACGACCATGGTGACCTCGTCGACGCTCTCCAGGCCGCCGAAGCCGGTGCGGGCCTCCGGGTCGCCCAGGTACTCCTGGGCGTCGACCACCGCGGGCAGCGCCGCGCCGTCGGAGCCCGCGGCGGGCAGCGGCACCGTCTGCTTGTCCGGCCGGGCCAGCGCCCCGCTGGACTGCTCGGTGACCCCGATCAGCTTCGAGCGCTCCTTGACCTGGGTCACGACGTAGTTCTTGGCGTTCTTGCGGGTGGAGACGTCGTAGGTCTCCACGACCTTCCCGCCCTGGCGCACCAGCAGCTTGAAGCGGTCGTCCGCCGGGTTCTCGCCGTCGGCGTCGGCCACCTCCACGGTCACGTCGTCGCCCGCGGCGGGCAGGGCGGCGACCCGCAGCCCGCCCAGCTGCACGGGCTTCGGCTCGGGCGGCTTGGCCTCCGTGCCGGCCTGCGGGCCGCCGACGCGCACCACGTACGCCGCGCCGCCACCGTTGGCGAAGTAGCCGTAGAGCGCGTGCGGCAGGTAGGTGTCCTCGACGAAGCCGCCGAAGTTCTGCACGTACTGGTTCCAGTTCGCCACCAGCGTCGGCCGGTGGAAGGGGCCCCGCTCGGCGAAGCCGACGAAGGCGGCCACCGCGGTGCCGACCCCCTCGATCGGCCGTGCTCCGGACTGGACCTCCTCCACGTACACGCCGGGTGAGAGGTACTGCGGCATGGTCGCTCCTGTCTGGTGTGCGCTGCTCCCGCTCTGGTAGCAACAGACTGCTGGTCCGGGTGGTGCGGCGGGAGGTCCGCCCGCTCCCGGCAGGGGGCAGACCGGGTGCCCTAAAGGGCACGGCGCGCGCCGGCCGCCGGGTGTGCCCCTTTTCCTCTTCCGCACCGGCACAGCACGCCAGCAAGTCCACAGTGGACGGATGTCGGCCGGCGGCAGGCGACCGGGGCGCCCCCGCCGGCGGCGGGGGCGCCCCGGTGCGGGGTGTCAGGCGGTCAGGTAGGGGCCGAACTCGCTCTCCAGCACCAGCCTGCCGAGCTTGCGGTACTCCTGGTGGACCGCGGCGACCACGTCGGCCATCGACACCGGGCGGTCCGCCTCGGCGGCCAGGTAGGCGGCGGTCACCGCGCAGGCGCGGATCGACCCGCCCGCCAGCTCGAAGCGCTCGGCGCAGAACGCCAGGTCCAGGTCGCCGGAGCGGGGCAGGGCGGGGCCCAGGCAGCGGTCCCACAGCGCCAGCCGCTGGTGCGCGTCGGGCACCGGGAAGTCGGCGATGACGTCGATCCGCCGGGTGAACGCCTCGTCCACGTTGGACCGCATGTTGGTGGTCAGCACCGCGATGCCGTCGAAGGACTCCATGCGCTGCAACAGGTACGCCGACTCGACGTTGGCGTAGCGGTCGCGCGCGTCCTTGACCTCGGACCGCTTGCCGAAGACGGCGTCGGCCTCGTCGAACAGCAGGACCCCGTGCACGCCGGCCGCCTCGGTGAAGATCCGCTCCAGGTTCTTCTCCGTCTCGCCCACGTACTTGTCCACCACGGTGGACAGGTCCACCACGTACAGCTCCATCCCGATCTCGGCGGCGACGACCTCGGCGGACATCGTCTTGCCGGTGCCGGACTCCCCCGCGAACAGCGCGACCACGCCGCGGCCCCGACCACCACCGGGGCGCATCCGCCACTGGCCCAGCACCCGCTCCCGGTGCCGGGCCCGCAGCACCAGCTCCCCCAGCTGCCGTCGGGTCGCCGCGGGCAGCACCAGGTCGTCCCAGCCGACCGATGGGGTGATCCGGCGGGCCAGCCGGTCCAGCCCCGCGCCGTTCTGCGCCCGCACCCCGGCGCGCAGGTGCTCCACCGCGAGCGGCCGGGCGTCCAGGACCGCCAGGCGGGCCGCCACCGACACCGCGCGGTCCACCTCGGCCGCCCCGAGCCGGTAGCCGCCCAGGGAGGCCAGCAGGTCCTCCGCCGGCGGCGCGCCGGTCGCCTCGGCCAGGCTGCGCGCCCACCGGGCCGACCGGTGGTCGGCGTCGGGCGGCGGCACCGGGACCGACACCGGCGGCCGGTCGGTCCACCGCGGGTCCCAGTGCCGCCCGCCGTGCAGGACCAGCGGCACGTCGCCCGCCGACGCGACCACCTCGCGCAGCAGCCGCAGCCGGTCGGGCGCCAGCGGCTCGACCGGGCCGAGCACGAGCCCCGCGCCGCGCAGCCGCGCCTCCCGGACGACCTCGGCGAGCGCGGGCCGGTCCCGGTCGAGCAGCGCGACCACGTCCAGCACCACCGCGCCCCGGCCGGCCGCGGCCAGCGCGGCCACCGCCGTCGGGCCCGCGTCGCCGTCGGCGGACCGCAGGTGGACCGCGCCGACCCCGGCCCGCAGCGCCGCGCCGACCCGGCGGGCGAAACCGTCCTGCGGGACGGGGCCCGCGGGGACGACGCGGGCCAGGTCGCCGACCGGGCGGTCGGGCGCGTCGTCGCCGAGCAGGTGGGCCACCACGCGGTCGGGCACGCGCAGCACCCGCGACAGCGCGGGCAGGTCCGGTTCCCGCACCTCGACCAGCCCGCCCGCCACCAGCGGCGCGGTGGCGGAGAGGCGGAACCGGCCGGGGCCCGCCGCGGGCTGCCCGCACAGCTCCAGCGCCAGCCCCGCGGTCGCGCGGCGGCGGGTCACGTCGTCGTTGAGGTAGCCGTAGAGGCGCTCGAACCGGGCGTCGAGGTCCGGCGCCAGGGCGACGAGCAGGAACTCCAGGTCCAGCCGGTCGAGGTGGAAGTCGCGGGCCAGCCCCAGCAGCCGGGGGCCGGGGGCGGGCACCGCGGCGGCGAGCGCGTCCAGGCGCGCCTCGTCCGCCGGCGGGTGCGACGGGGGCCGGCGGGGCGCGTCGAGCACCCGCCGCACCCCTTCCGGCGTGAGGTAGAGGCCGCGGAACGGGTCGTCGGGGTTCGGGTCGGTGGCCAGCCGCTCCGCCACCGCCCGCCGGACCCGCCGCTCGACCGCGCCCAGCCGGGCCCACAGGTAGACCAGGTCGGCGGCCGGCGGCCCGGCGAGCGCCGGACCGGTGTCCCCGGCCCACTCGGCGAACACCCGCTCCACCTGCTCGACCGGGTCCACCTGCTCGACCGGGGTCGCCTGCCCGACCGGGTCCGCCTGCCCGACCGGGTCCGCCTGCCCGACCGCCCCCGTCACGTGCGCGGTCACCGGATCGGCTCGCCGCGCCTGCGCCTGGCCGAGGGCTGCGGGCGCGGCCTGGCGACCGCGAAGCCCTCGCCCTCCGCGGTGGTCGGCCCCTCGTAGCGCAGCCGGCGCACGTCGCCGGAGGAGGCGCCCCCCGCGGGCGCGGCGGGGTCGCCGCGCAGCACCATGCCCTCGGTCACCAGCGGACCGGCCGGCGTCCAGTCGCCGGCCAGCGGCGAGGTGACCGTGATCGTGATGGAGGGCTTCAGCTCGCCGCCCAGCGCCGACCACACCTCGCTCACCGCGCGGGTGTCCGACGACGGCGCGGCCACCTGGAGCTCCACGGCGAGGCCCAGCTCGGCCAGCGACCCGGTGAGCCACCCCGGGTCCAGCCGCTCGCGGCGCACCAGGCACGCCAGCGCGTCGGACAGCAGCCGGTGCTCGTCCTGCGGCCGGTTGGTCCAGGCGGTCACCAGGTAGGTCAGCTCGAACCAGCGCGCCGCCCCGCGCCTGCCCAGCAGGGCGCCGTCGTCGCCGTAGACGTCGTGCGCGCCCGCGTTGCGGCGGGACAGGTCCTCCCTCAGGTCGTAGAGGAACACGTTGACCGTGGGCGCGTTGCGCCGCGCCGTCCACTCCTTGGTGGGCGCGTCGAACGCCAGGTCGCCGTGGTCCCCCGGCACGCCGGCGGCGGTGAACAACCGGCGTATCCCCTCGTCCACCTCGTGGATCACGACTGCCTCCTCGTCCTCGGGTCGGTCCTCACCTGCGCCGCACCATGTCGGGCGGCCCGATCGAACCGGGCACCACGAGGAACGGCGTGGTGGCCGGCCGGAAACCGGGCCCGGTCGCGGTGATGGTGCGCGGCCCGGTCTGGTCCTTGGCCAGGACCAGCAGCTGCGCGGCGAACCCGCCGTCGGCGCGCGGGATCGTGGGCGCCGCCACCGCGGTGATGCCGGGCGACCACGTCAGCCGCACCGGCACGCCGGGCGGGAAGTCCAGGCCCCGCACGGAGGTCACGAAGCCGGGCTCGCCGATCGGCGGCACGGCCACGATGCGCGGCAGCAGCACCCGCATGGGCGCGGTGGCGGTGTTGTCGGCGGGGTCGGCGTCCGTCCCGGAGGTCCGCAGGGCGGCGCGCACGGTGGTCTCCAGGGGCGCGTCCGGCGCGAAGACCACCTGCACGACCTGCACAGCGCCGGGGGTGAGGTCGGGCAGCGCGCAGCCGGCCGCCGTGCACCCCGGTGGCAGCGCCGCCACCGGCACCGCCCCGGGCAGCCCGAAGTCCAGGCGCAGGCCGGTGGCCAGCGCGCCGCCCGCGTTGCGCACCGTGAAGTTCGCGGTCGCGCGCCCGCCCACGTAGGACGGGTTCGGCTGCACGACGACGGTCACGCCGGGGCCGGCCGAGGGCGCGGGCGGAGGTGGCGGCGGGGGCGGAGGTGGCGGCGGAGGTGGCGGCGGAGGTGGCGGGGGCGGCGGGGTGGTGGTCGTCGGCGGGGGCGGGGCCGGTTCGCGCACCGGGACCTCGGTCTGCGCCGAGTTGTCCGACGGCCGCACGTCCAGCACGCCGCCCGTGACCGACCACGTCACCCGCCGCCGGCCGGGGGTCAGGCCCACGAGGACGACCTCGACCCGCACGCTCGCCCCGCCCTCCAGCGCGCCCAGGTCGCACCGCGGGGTGGCCGCGTCGCAGCTGCCCCGGTCCGGCCGCAGCACGTCGACCCGGACGCCCTCGGGGACCGCGGCGGTCAGCGCGGTGCCGGGCGAGGTCGCCGGTCCCCGGTTGAGGACGGTCACGGTCGTGGTGGTGGAGCCGCCGCTGTCCAGGTCCGGCACGGTGGGCGGGGCCTGCACCGCCAGGTCCACCGAGGGCTGCCAGGTCGGCTCCTTCTGCCGGCCGGGCAGGTCGCGCGTGATCCGGTCGAGCCCGCCGCCGGCGGGGTCGTGCACGACCAGCTCCTCCGGGGAGCGGGCGTCGCCCTGCCGCCGCGCGGTGACCGCGATCCGGTCGCCGTCGGGCGAGTGCGCCGCGTCCCGGGGCTGGAACGGCCCCGTGGGCGGCGCGGTCAGCGGCGTCGAGCAACCGCCCTGCCCCCTGGGCTGCAGGACGCGGCACCGGTCGTCGCGCAGGGAGACCTCCACCAGGCCGTCGAACTCGCGGTTGAACACCACCGCGGCGCCGTCGGGGCGGAACGCGGCGCTGTCGTCGGTGACCCGGCAGTCCGACCCGCAGACCGCCGCCGACAGGTCGCGCTGGCGGTCCAGGGTGCCGGCGCGCGCGGTCCAGATGTGGTTGTCGCGCACCTCGCCGGGCGTCCCGGGGTCGCTGATCACGCCCCTGGTGAACGCGAGGGTCGCGCCGTCGGGCGACCACGCGGGCTGGGTGTCCTCGCGCTCGGCGACCTCCGGCGGCGGGCGCAGGTTGCCGACCACGGCGCCGGTGGCCACCTCCACGACGGCGATCCGGCTCGGCCCACCGCGGCCGGGCACCCCGCCGGGCGAGCGGCGGGCGAAGGCGATGAACCGGCCGTCGGGCGACCACGCCGGGTCGAACTCCCAGTCCTCGGCGGCGCGGTCGGCCACCGGGACGCGGCGCGGGTCGCCGCCGTCGGCGTCCACCAGCCACAGCCGCTGGACCCTCCTGCCCTCCAGCTCCTCGAACCGGGTCACCGCGATTCGCCGCCCGTCGGGCGAGTAGGACTGCCGCTGGGTCCACGGGTCGTAGCCCTCGCGCGGGTAGAACAGCAGGTTCGGGTCCTCGACGCTGCCCGGGTCCTCGCGCAGCACCGCCACGCCGAGGTCGCGGGGGTCCACGCCGTCGGGCCGGACGTCCTGGAGGGTGGCGGTGGACCGGGTCGCCGCGGTCGTCCGCGACACCAGCAGCGCGGGCGCGCCGGCCCCCGACCACGCGGGCGAGGACACGTGCCGGTCCTCGGCCAGCAGCAGGCCGGGCGGCGCCGTGACGGGCAGCCCGTAGCCGGTGTCGACCTGGTAGACCTTCGTCACCTCCGGGTCGGCCGGGCACGAGCAGGTCTGGTCCTGGCTCAGGAACAGCAGGCCGCTGCCGTCGGGTTTCCAGGCGGGCCAACGGCCGCGCCAGCCGGCCTGGTCGCCGCCGAGCACCGGGACGCCGAGGCCCGCGCCGTCGAGCACGCGCAGCTGCGCGGGCGCGGCCGGGCCGCGGTCCAGGGTGTAGGCGATGCGGCCGTCGCGCGGGTTCCAGGCCGGCTCCACGGCCGCGCCCGAGGGCTCGTCGGTCAGCCGCACGGCCGCGCCGCCGGCGACCGGCTGCCGGTACAGCTCGGGCTCGCCGTCGCGGTCGGCGGAGAACGCGACCTGCGCGCCGTCCGGGGAGAACGTCGGCCAGGTCTCGTCGGCGGGGCCGTCGGTGAGCCGGCGCGCGCCGGAGCCGTCGACGCCGACCACCCACAGGTCGCGCTGCCCGTCCTCGGCGGAGTCGAACACCACCGTCCGCAGGTCCGGCGACAGCTGCGGGTGGCCCGCGTCGCGGCCGGTGGTGAGCCGGCGCACCGAGCCGTCCGCGGCGCGCAGGTACACCTGGGGCCGGCGCTCGTCGCGCAGGCTGGTGAACACCACCAGGTCCCCGCGCGCCGAGACGTGGTCGTCGAAGTGCGCGGGCCCCGGGCCCGCGAGCGGCTCGCTGACCGCGGGCCGGTCGGCCGGCGGGTCGGGCACCGGGTCGGCCACCACGCCGATCCCGCGGTGGCCGGTGCCCGCGAAGGCGATGCGGCCGACGGCCGGCGGGTCGCCCTGCTGCGCCAGCGCCGGGGCCGGGGTGGTGGCGCGCACCGCCGCGACCACGCCGCACAGCGCGGCCACGGCGGTGGTCGCGGCGACGGCTCGTCTTCTCGCCCTGTTGGACAACTTCGCACCTCCGGTGGCGGTCCTCGCCGACATCGTCGCCGCGGCGCCCGCGCCGGGCCGAGGACCGCGCGGGCAGGGTCGGGGACGGCGCGGTGGCCTTTCGGGCAACCGGCCCTCAGATCAGCCCGTGCCGCATCACGAAACCCACGGCGTGGGCGCGGTTGCGCAGGTTCAGCCGGGTGCTCACCTCGTGCAGGACGTTCTTCACCGTCCGCTCGGAGAAGGACATCTTCGTGGCGATCTCGGCGGTGTCGAAGCCCTCGGAGATCAGCCGCAGCATGTCGGCCTCGCGCGTCGTGAGCGTGGACATGGTGGGCGCGTTGGGGTCCAGCACGCTGCGCTGCAACCGGCCGACGTGGTCCAGCAGCACGCCCAGCAGGTCGCCGGGCAGCACCGCCTCGCCCCGGTCCACCGCCACGACGGTGTTCACCAGGCGGTCCTGGTCGGCCTCGGCGCGGCGGACCACCGCCGACACCCCGCAGTCCACGGTCACCTGCAGCGCGTCGTGGTCGAACCGGCCGACGACCACGCCGGTGCGGGTGGCGGACGAGCGCTGCAGCCGGCGCAGCAGGCGGGCCGCCGCGTCGTCGACCTCGTCCACCACGACCAGCGCCACGGTCGCGCGCGCCTGGTCCTGCGCGGTCAGCACCTCGACCTCCGGCCGGGGGCGGAGCTGGTGGACGACGCCGGTGCGCAGCACCGGGTCCTCGGCGTACACGGCGACCGGGATTCTCGTCTTCATGCCGGTTCCCCTCCGCAACAACCGGGCCGCGGCGGCCCTGGTGCGACCATCGTGCCCAGCGCCGGCGCGCCGGTCAGCCCCGGTGGGCCGCGAGTGCACCGGTTTGCCCGCACAGTGCCCTTTTCTCCCTGCCGACCGGGCGGCGCCGTGCCTACCGTTGCCGGGCGTGACCGCAACAACGGAATTCGGTCTCCCCACGGTGGCCGTCACGCCCGGCCAGGAGACCAGCACGACCATGACGGTGCGCAACGACAGCGACATCGTCGAGGCGTACGAATTCGAGGTGGTGGGCGAGTGCGCGCCGTGGACCGCCGTCGAGCCGGCCCGGCTGTCGCTGTACCCGGGCACGTCCGGCCAGGTGCTCGTCCGGCTGAGCCCGCCGCGCTCCCCCGCCGTGCGCGCCGGGGAGCTGCCGCTGGGCGTGCGGGTGCTGCCCGCCGAGCGGCCGGAGTCGGTGGTGGTCTCGGAGACCACCGTGGTCGTCGCCGCGTTCGCCGAGCAGCGCGCCGAACTGGTCCCGGAGCGCCGCCGCGCCTGGCGCAGCGCCCGCTACCACGTGGAGCTGCACAACGCGGGCAACACGCCGGTCGCGGTGGCGCTGAGCGCGCCGGAGGCCGACGACCGGCTGACCTACGCGGTGGCGCAGCGGCCGGTCGCGGTCGAGCCCGGCGACCGCGCGGAACTCGAACTGCGCGTCCGGGTGGGCAAGATCCTGTGGTTCGGCAAGCCCGAGCACTGGCCGCTGCGCCTGGACGCGACCGCCGTCGCCGACCGGGGCGTCGAGGGGGGCGGGGACGCCACCACGCGGCACGAGCTGGAGGGCGAGCTGATCCAGCTGCCGGTGCTGCCGCGCTGGCTGCTGGCCCTGCTGGCGCTGCTGCTGGCCCTGCTGCTGGCGTGGCTGCTGCTGGTGCGCCCCGCCGTGCGCAGCGCCGCGGAGCAGGCCGTGGACGACCGGGCGGAGGAGATCGCCCAAGCGGTGCAACAGGATCCCGCGCCGGAGCAGCCCCAGGGGCAGGACGGGCGACCGCCGCAGCAGGGCGGGCAGCGCACCAACCCGGGACAGGGTCAGGGTCAGGGCCAGGGACAGGGGCAGGAGGGTCAGCCGCAGGGCAACGGGATCGGCGGCGGGCAGCAGAGCTCCAGCACCATCGAGGTGCGCACCGACGGCGGCGGGCAGGGCACGGGCACCTACGTCGTGCCCGAGAACAAGGTCTTCCGGGTCACCGACCTCGTGCTGGGCAACCACCAGGGCGACGAGGGCGTGCTCACCATCGCCTTCGGCGACCGGACGATCACCTGGATCGCGCTGGAGACCTTCCGCAACCAGGACTACCACTGGGTGACGCCCATCGACATCCCGGAGGGCGCCGCCGTCACCGCGACGGTGGACTGCACCAAGCCCGGCACGCCCGCCACCGGGCAGCAGGCGCCGAACTGCTTCCAGGTCGTCAACGTCAGCGGCGAACTCGGTGACCTGCCCGACGGGAACTGACCCGCGCCGGCGGGGGCGCCCGCCGGCGCGGCGGGCCTCAGCCGGCCGGGACGGCGTTGCGCGCCACCACCTCCGCGAAGAACCGCCCGCTGTCCTTGACCGTCCGGCGCTGCGTGTCGAAGTCGACGTGCACCAGGCCGAACCGCTGGGTGTAGCCGAAGGACCACTCGAAGTTGTCCAGCAGGGACCAGGCGAGGTAGCCGCGCACGTCCGCCCCGCGCGCCAGGGCGGCGTGCACGGCGCGCAGGTGCTCGGCCAGGTACCGGGTGCGCCCGACGTCGCGCACCCGGCCGTCGGGGTCCACCACGTCGACGAACGCCGCGCCGTTCTCGGCCACCACCAGCGGCACGGGTCCGCAGCGCTCGCCCAACCACACCAGCAGCTCGGTCAGCGATTCCGGGTGCTGCTCCCAGCCCATCGACGTCAGCGGGCCCCGCGGCGGCAGGACGTCCACGCCGCGCAGGCCCGGCAGCGGGCAGTTGCTCGGGGCGCGGAGGTCGGCCAGCGGCGCCACCCTGGTCGGCGCGTAGTAGTTGACCCCGATCCAGTCGACGGGCGCGGCGATGAGCGCCGGGTCGCCGTCCCGGATCGCCGGCTCCAGCGCCGCCAGGTGGGCCACGTCGGCGAACAGGTCCTGCGGGTAACCCCGGCCCAGCACCGGGTCCAGGAAGAACCGGTTGTGCAGCACGTCGAACCGCCGCGCCGCGTCGCGGTGCGCGGCGTCGTCGCCGTCGGCCAGCGCGGGCGAGAAGTTCAGCACGATCGACAGCCGGTCGCCCGGCCGGCCGCGCTCGCGCAGCGCGCGGGCCGCCGCGCCGTGGGCCAGCAGGTGGTGGTGGGCCGCGACGAGCGCCGCGCCCGCGTCGGACAGGCCCGGCGCGTGCACGCCGACGCCGTAGCCCAGGAACGCCGAGCAGAACGGCTCGTTGAGCGTCGTCCAGTCCGCCACCCGGTCGCCCAGCCGGTCGTGGACCGTGCACGCGTAGTCGGTGAAGCGCCCCACCAGGTCGCGGTCGCACCAGCCGCCGCGGTCCTGCAGCGCCTGCGGCAGGTCCCAGTGGTAGAGGGTGACCAGCGGCCGGACGCCCGCGGCGAGCAGGTCGTCCACCAGGCGGTCGTAGAAGGCCAGGCCCCGCGGCTCCACGGTCCGCCCGTCGGGCATGACCCGCGGCCACGCCGTGGAGAACCGGTAGGCGGGCAGGCCCAGCTCGCGCAGCAGCTCCACGTCCTGGCGGTGGCGGTGGAAGTGGTCGCAGGCCGGGTCGCCGCCGACGCCGCCGAGCACCGCGCCCGGCACCGCCGCGAAGGTGTCCCAGATGGACGGACCCCGCCCGTCCGCGGCCACCGCTCCCTCGATCTGGTAGGCCGCCGTCGCGGCGCCCCACAGGAAGCCCGTCGGGAAAACGTGTTCCATCAACCACCTCACCGGTTGACCGGGCCCCGCAGGAGACCGGTGACCAACTGCCTTGCCAGCAGGGCGAACAGCACCACGACCGGCAGGGTGCCGAGCACCGCGCCGGTCAGCACGAGCGGGTAGTCGGTGTAGTAGCCGCCCGCCAGGCGCGACAGCGCGACCTGGACGGTGGGCGACTCGACGGGGTCGAGCACCACCAGCGGCCAGAAGAAGTCGTTCCAGGCGGCCAGGAACGTCAGCATCGCCAGCACCACCGCGTGCCGGCGCAGCGCCGGGAGCACCACGTGCCAGTAGGTCCGCGGCAGCGAGCAGCCGTCGACGCGGGCGGCGTCGACCAGCTCGCGCGGCACCGCCTCCCGGCACGCCTGGCGCATCCAGAACACGCTGAACGCGCTCACCAGGCCCGGCACGACCACCGCCTCCAGCCGGCCGTACCAGCCCAGCGCGCCCACCAGCTCGAACAGCGGCACCACGCCGAGCTGCGCCGGCACCATCACCGAGCCGACCAGCAGCGCGAACAGCGCCCGGCGCCCGCGGAAGCGCAGGTGGGCGAAGGCGAACCCGGCCATCGTGGCCAGCAGGACGTTCGACGCGGTGACCGTGCCCGCCACGACCGCCGAGTTGACCAGCGCGGCCCCGAAGTCGACCGCGGCGAACACCTCGCGCGCGTTGGCCGCCAGCTCGCCGCCCGGCAGCAGCGGCGGCACGCGCGCCGAGATGGCCGCGTTGTCGTGCGAGGCCACGACGACCGACCAGTACAGCGGGAACAGCGAGGCGACCAGCACCAGCAGCAGGGCCGCCCAGGCGAGCGGGCCGGGTCCGCGGCGCACCCCTCACCCCCGCCCGACGAACCGGCGCACCAGCGCGGTGTTGGCGAACGCCAGCACCGCGCACAGCGCGAACAGCACCCACGAGATCGTCGCCGCGTAACCGGCGTCGAAGCGCTCGAAACCGTTCTCGTACAGGTACATCACCAGCGTCTGGAACTGCCGGTCGTTCCCGCCGGCGCTGGCGCCGCCGAACAGGGTCGGCTCGGCGAACAGCTGCAGGCCGCCGATGGTCGACACCACCGCGGTGAACACCAGGGTGGGCCGGATGCCGGGCAGCGTCACCGACCGGAACGCCCGCGCCCGCGACGCGCCGTCCAGCGCGGCGGCCTCGTGCAGCTCCCTGGGCACGGACTGCATAGCCGCCAGGTACAGCAGCGCGTTGTAGCCGGTCCACCGCCAGATCACCATGAGCGCGACGCCGAGGTGCGCCGACCACGCGTGCGCCTGCCAGTCCAGCGGTGACGCGCCCAACGACGCCAGCACCCAGGCCACCAGGCCCTGGTCGCGCCCCAGCAGCTGGGTGAACACCAGCGCCACCGCCACCACCGGCACCACGTTGGGCAGCAGCACGACCGCCTGCCACGTGGTGCGCCCGCGCAGCGGGCGGTCCAGCAGCGCCGCGATGCCCAGCGCGGCGAGCAGCTGGGGCACGGTCGCCACCAGGAAGATGCTCGCGGTGTTGGCCAGCGCGTTGTAGAAGTGCGGGTCGGTGAACAGCTCGGCGTAGTTGGCCAGGCCGGTGAAGGCCACCGGCCCGTCCAGCAGGTCCCAGCGGTGCAGCGACATCCAGGCGGTGCGCAGCAGCGGGTAGAGGCCGAACACCGCGAACAGCGCGAAGAACGGCGCGACGAACAGGTAGGGCGTGATCCTCCGGTCCCACCGGGCGAACGGCACGGCGGCTACCGCAGGACGTCGCGGGCTTCGCGGACGGCCTGCTCCCACGCCTGGTCGACGCTCTGCGCGCCGTTCTCGACGCGGCCCAGCGCCCGGCCGAACACCGGCCGCACGTCGGCGTCGCGCACCCCCCGGTGGTTGGGCCGCACGGTGTCGGAGGAGGCGGCGAACAGCCGGCCGACGGGCGCGTCGCCGAAGTAGGGGTCGGTGTGCTCCAGCACGACCGGGTCCCGGTAGACCTCCGGCTCGCTGGGCAGGATGCCGTCCCGCACGAACAGCTTCTCCTGCTGCTCGGGCGCGGTGAGCCACTCCGCCAGCCGGTAGGCTTCGCGCTGGTGCGCGCCCTGCGCGGGCACCGCCAGGTAGGAGCCGCCCCAGTTGCCGCCGTCGCCGGGCACCTCGGTGACGTCCCACTTGCCCGCGCCGTCGGCGCCGCCCGCCTCCTTGATCTGGGCCAGCATCCACGCCGGGCAGGTGATGGTGGCGAAACCGCCCCGGTTGATGGCGGCGTTCCACGGCTGCGTGAAGGTGGTGACCTTCGCGGTGCGCCCGGCGGCCCCGATCGCGCCGGCGATCCGGAAGGCCCGCAGCACGTTGGGGTTGGTGTCGCCGATGAAGGAGTCGTCGGCCTTGGCGAAGTAGTTCTCCTCCGCCTGGTTGAGCACGGCGGTGTAGACGGTGCCCGCCGAGTCGGCGAACGCGGCGTCGGGCACCCGCGCGGCGAAGCGCTCGGCCACCTGCGCGTAAGCCTCCCAGGTCGGCCACAGCGCGGCGACGGCGTCCCGGTCGGTGGGCAGGCCCGCGCGCTCGAACAGGTCGCGGCGGTAGCACATGGCCAGGCTGCCCATGTCGGTGCCGAGGCCGAACACGTAGTCGCCGCCCTCAGCGACGCCCGGCTCCCACTTCCACCGGGGCCACCGGTCGCGCAGCTCCCGCGCGCCGAACGCGGACAGGTCCGCGAACCGCCGGGCCGACTGCCGCATCCGGGGCATGTACTGCTCCTCGACGGCGACCACGTCGGCGGCGCCGCGGCCGGCCGCGAGCGCGGTGACCAGCCCCTTGTGGTGGGCGTCGAAGTCCGCCACCCGGCCGACGACGTCGACCTCCGGGTGCGCCCGCTCGTACTCCTCGAACAGGGGCTCGTAGCCGAACTCGCCGAAGGTCGCCACGGTCAGCCGCAGCTTCCCCCCGTCGCCGGCGCCACCGCACCCGGCGACGACCAGCGCCAGCGCCACGACCAGCGCCGGCAGTGACCGACTCGCACGCACCCGCCGCATCAGGACCCCTCCGCCGACGTCATCCGTGGGCCCATCCTGTTGCCCGCGGGGCCCGACCGGGCGCGCCGCCGGCCGCTTCTGCCCTCGCGCGCGCCGGGGTTGCCCGAAAGGGCAGCCGCCGGCCCTCAGGCGGCGCGGCAGCGGCGGTTCCACTCGTCCAGCAGCGCGTCGATCCAGGCCGCCAGCAGCTCGGCGGTCTCGGCGTCGCCGTCCGCGACGACCGCGCGGCGCTCCTCGCCGGCCGCGACCAGCTCGCGGAGCAGGTCGCGGACCGGCACCCCGGGCGTCGTCACCGGCCGCCCGCCGCTATCCGGAACGCCTCGATGTACTTGGGCAGCTCCACCAGCGCCCGCTCCCAGGTGTCGGCGGCGATCTGCCCCGCGAACGCCGCGTCCACCGCCAGGCGCTCCACGGCGGGGTCGACGTCGCGGTCGGCGACGTCGCGCAGCCTGCGGGACAGCTCCGCCCGCCGCAGCCGCGCGCGCACCACCTTCAGCGTGCGCTCCAGTTCGGCGATGACGCGCTCGGCCTCCGCCCTCGGCACCACCAGCCACCCCTCCCTGGCCAGGCGGAGCAGGACGTCGCCCGCGAACCCCTCCCCGGTGGCGCCCCGCCGCCGACGGCTCCCGCTCCCCTCGGACCGCATACCCACCGCACCTCCGCACGGGAACGAGAATCACCACGAGCCCACCACGCACGCGGACGCGAACCAAGGGAGCGTGGCGTGGTCTGCCCGTCCGTACCTCCCGGTTGCCCGCGCCACCGGAAAGCCCGTTGCTCCGGCCGGGTGATCGTCGGCTCCGCCGTGAACCGACTCCCCCTCGGCACGTGTTCAGTACGGGGGGACGGAGATCGGGGGTGCGGGTGGTGGCGGGCGCTGCGGGTGACGGGTTGCGGGTGAGCGTGCTGGGGCCGGTGCGGGCCTGGTCGGGCGGCGCCGAGCTGGCGCTCGGGCCGGCCCGCCGGCGCGCGGTGTTCGCGGTGCTGGCCGGCCGGGCGAACCGGGTGGTGTCGCGGCACGAGCTGGTCGACGGCGTGTGGGGCGCCGCGCCGCCGGCGAACGCGGTGGGCAGCCTGCACACCTACCTGTCCGGGCTGCGCCGCGCGCTGGGCGGCGCCCAGGCGGCGCTGGAGTCGCGCTCCGCCGGGTACTCGCTGCGGCTGGCCGACCGCGCCGTGGACGCCGAGGAGTTCGACGCGGCGCGGGCCGAGGGCGGGCGGCTGCTGGCGGCGCGGCGCTGGGCCGAGGCCCGGGACGCCCTCGGGGCCGCGCTGGAGCTGTGGCACGGCACGGCCTACGCCGGGGTGCCCGGCCCGTTCGCGGAGCTGGAGCGGCAGCGGCTGGCCGAGCTGCGGCTGGGCGCGGCCGAGCTGCACGCCCGCGCCCGGCTGGAGCTGGGCGAGCACGCCGAGGTGGTCGCCGACCTGACCGGGCTGGTCGCCGAGCACCCCTGGCACGAGGGGCTGCGCGAGCTGGTGATGCTCGCCCTGCACCGCTCGGGCCGGCGCGCCGAGGCGCTGGAGGTCTTCCACGAGGCGCACCGCGCGCTGGTGTCGGAGCAGGGCGTCGAGCCGGGGCCGGCGCTGCGCGCGCTGCACCGGGAGGTCCTCGCCGACCCGCCGCCCCCGCCGGCGCGCCCGCGCCGGTCGTTCGGCCGGCCGCCCCGCGCGGTGCGCGACCCGGGCCGGGCCTTCGTCGGCCGGTCCGCGGAGGTGGCGCGGCTGCGCGGGCTGGTCGCCGCCGCCGCCGCGGGCCGCGGCGCGACCGCGTGGGTGGAGGGCGAGGCGGGCATCGGCAAGTCCGAGCTGCTCGCCGTCGCGCTGGCCGACGCGGGCGAGCGGGGCTGCCAGGTGGCCTGGGCGGTGGCCGACGAGTCGAGCAGGCGCTACCCGCTGCGGGTGATCACCGAGTGCCTCGGCGCGCACCCCGACGGGCAGCGCGGCGCGCCCGCGCCGGGCTCGCCCGGCGCGGCGGACCCGGTGCCGGCCGCGGTGGACCGGCTGCTGGCGTCGGTGGACCAGGCGTGCGCGACCGCGCCGCTGGTGCTGGTGATCGACGACCTGCACTGGGCGGACGACGCCAGCGTGCTGCTGTGGCACCGGCTGGCCGCCGCGACCCGGCAGCTGCCGCTGCTGCTGGTGGCCGCGACCCGACCCGACCCCGGCCGGCGGGAGCTGGCCCGGGTGCGGCACGGCGTGGAGTCCCGCAACGGGCACGTGCTGGCGCTGCGGCCCCTGTCGACGGCCGACGCCGAGGCGCTGATCGGCCACGCCGTCGGCGCCCGGCCCGGCGGCGCGCTGCGCGAGCTGGCCCGCCGCACCGCGGGCAACCCGCTGTACCTGACCGAGGTGGCCAACGCCCTGGTGCGCGGGCGCTCGGTGCGGGTGGTGGACGGCGTCGCCGAGGTCGACCCGCCCGCCGCCCGGGAGGTGCCGCGCTCGCTGCTGGGCGCCGTGGAGCGCACGCTGGAGTTCCTGTCCGACGACGCGCGCGACGTGCTGCGGCTCGCGGCGCTGCTCGGCGCGTGCTTCCGGGTGGCCGAGCTGACGGCGGTGACCGGGAGGTCGGCGCTGGAGCTGGTGGGCGTGCTGGACGAGGCGGTCGCCGCCACCGTCGTGGTCGAGGCGGGCGAGGACCTGGCGTTCCGGCACCCCTGCCTGCGGCAGGCGCTGCGCGAGGGCGTGCCCCGGTCGATGCGGGCGGCGCTGCACCGGCACACCGCCGAGGCGCTGGCCGGGATGCGCGCGCCGGTCGAGCGGATCGCCGAGCACCTGGTGGCCGAACCGATCCCGGTCGACGGCTGGGTGGTGCGCTGGCTGGCCGAGCACCACGCGGCGGTGGCCGGCCGGGCCCCGTCGGTCGCGGCCGAGCTGTTCCGCCAGGCCCTGGACACCGACCTGCCGGACGCGGCCCAGCGGGCGGACCTGCTGACCAGCCTGGTGAAGGCGCAGTTCCGGCTGGACCGGTTCCCGGAGGTGGAGGCGGAGCGGGCGCTGGCGCTGACCGGCGACCCGGCGGAGGCCGCCGAGATGCGCCAGCTGCGCGCCACCATGCGGTACCGCCGGGGCGACACGGCGACGGCGGTCGCCGTGCTGCGGGAGGCGCTGGCCGTGCCGGAGGTCCCGGAGCTGTGGCGGGCCCGGCACGTGGCGCTGCTGGCCGACATCCGCCGCGGCGACCTGTCCGACCTCGACCAGGCGGAGCGCTCGGCCGAGCGGGCGCGCGCGGACGCCGTCGCCGGCGGCGAGCCCTACCCCGCGGCGCACGCGGCGCAGACGCTGTGGCTGGTGCACTCCATCCGGCGGGACCACGAGCGGGCGCTGCGCCACGTCGACGACGCGCTGGCCACCGCCGGCGACCGGCCCGAGCTGGCCGAGCTGCGGTTCGACCTGCTGGACAACCGGGTGTTCAGCCTGCAGAACCTCGACCGCCTCGCCGAGGCGGAGGACGCGCTGCGCTCGGGCCGCGTGGTGGCCGCCCACCACCACCTGCCGACCGGGCTGCAGGTGTCGGCCGCGGTGCACCACTACTGGACCGGCCGCTGGGACGAGGCGCTGGCGGAGCTGGACGCCGTCATCGAGGACGGGCCGTCGATCACGTTCTTCGGCCTGCGCGAGCCGGGGGCGGCGGCGCTGCTGCTGCACGGCGTGGCCGCCCTGGTCGCCGGTCGCCGCGGCGACCGGGCCGCCGCCGCGGCGCACCTGGACGCGGGCGCGCGCGTCCCGTCCTCCGGGGCGGAGCGGGAGAGCTGCGACTTCCACCTGGTCGCCGCGGCGCTGGCGGCCGAGCAGCGCGGCGCCGCGCGGGAGGCGGTGGCGCGGCTGGAGCCGGTCCTGCGCCCGGACTACGCGCGGATGATGCTGCGCCACCAGTGGCTGGCCTACGCGACCCGCCTCGCGCTGGGCGTCGGCGACGTGGCGACGGCGCGCCGGGCGCTCGCCGTGTGCGAGGAGGAGGCGGCCAAGGAGGTCCGGCCGGCGCGGGCGTCCGCCGCCGCCGCGCACTGCCGCGGCCTGGTGACGGGCGAGCCGGACCCGGTGCTGGGCGCCGCCGACCACTACCGCCGGGTGGGGCGCGTGGTGGAGTGCGCCACGGCGCTGGAGGACGCCGGCGCGCTGCTGGCCGCCGCCGGCCGGACGCGGGAGGCGTCGGCCGCCTTCACCGAGGCGGTGGAGCTGTTCGGCGGGCTGTCCGCCCGGTGGGACGTGCGGCGGGCGGAGAACCGCCGCCGCGCCGCGGGGGTCCGGCGCGACGCTCCCGCGGTGCGGGAGCCGGTGGTGTCCGGGTGGCGGGCGCTGTCGCCGATGGAGGTCCGCATCGCTCGCATGGTCGCGGCCGGCCTGTCCAACCCCGACATCGCCGACGAGCTGTCCCTGCCGCGGCGGACCGTGCAGTCGCACGTGGCGCGGCTGGCGGACAAGCTGCGGACCGACTCGCGGGCGGGGATCAGCGAGCACGTGCGGACCAACGGCCTGCTCCCCTGCTGAGGGCCGGGGGCGGGCGCCGGGGTGGCCGACGCGGCGGAGCCCCGCAGGACGCCGGGGAGGCGTTGTCCTGCGGGGCCCGGTCACCGGAGCGCCGCGCGGGCGGGTGTCACAGGATGTCGAGGAACACCTTCGAGATGTCGATGTCGTCGATGATGTCGGCGTCGTTCAGCGCGTCCACCAGGGCGCTCTTGAAGATGAGGTTGTCCTCGATGGACACGTTCTTCAGCACGTCCTCGATCTCGGCCTCGACCAGGTCCAGCTCGGCGCCGTTGAGGACGTCGATGTCGTTCCCGCTGGCCACGTCGCCGATGGTGATGAGCGCGTCGTCCAGGTCGATCGGCACCTGGACCTTGGTGTTGACGGTGCAGATGAGCACGTTGACCAGACCCGTCGGGTCGGAGTTGATGCACGACGCGTGGGGCACGGTCGTGGCCTGCGCGGCCGACGCGCCACCGAGGACCATCGCACCGGTGATCGCGGCCAACGCGGCACCCGAGACAAGACGCTTCAACACGTGTGGCTCCTAGGGATTCCGATTTCGACATTGACGCCGTCCAGCGCCGGACAAATAGAAGCAGATCGAGCGAGGCCGCCGCACGAGTCCTTTCGGGTGACCGTGCGGAAAGAGTCGCGGCGATTACTCCTTGAGTCGCAAGCCAACCGCCGAGGCGCCCTTCCGGACCATTTCATGCGGCATGAATGGTGTTCATCCGAACCCGTTCGCGGAGCGCTTCAAACTCGACCGGAAGAGTGATGTGCGAATCGCACGACTGCGGCGGCGATGCGAGTTTCGCTCGTTTTACCGCGGGAACGACCGGACGTTCCCGCACGTCAGCCGGCCTTACCACCCGGGAGAGGAATACGCTGCGTAGTCGCCCACGGCTAAACTCGGCAACGCGGTGACATCCCGGAGCACACCCGCACGCCATTTCTGTGTGCTGTGTCACACTTGTTCGACTCGTCCGGACGCCCGGTCGGGAACACCCCGATCGGAGTCATTCCCGTCCGCAGGACGCGGGTCCGCCGGCGAAACCTGAGGTCATCCGACCATCCCCTCTCCCGCGCATTCGCCGACCGTTCCGGAAAACTCCCACCCGATAAGCGCCCGCTCGGCGGAACCCCGCGGCGAGGGCCGGGCGATCGCCGAGCAGCCGGGTGAGCCCCTCGGCCACGACCCGTCGTCCGCGCCGCTGCGTCACTCGGCGCCGCGCGGTCGCGGCGGGGGTCGGTGGGCGTGCCGGCGCTCGAACGCGTGGCGGAGGTCGTGGGCGGTCTGCCGGAGTCGGTCGAAGGGGACGGGCAGGTCGGGGTGGACGTCCGGGTGGTGGGCGATGTCGTCGATCACGGCGTGCAGGCGGTCGAACTCGGCGGCCACCGCGGCGGGGTCGGCCCGCCCGGTGTCGTGGGCGCGCCGCCAGAGGTGGGCGACCAGTTCCAGCTGGGCCGCCAGGCCGGCGGGCCCGTGGTGCCCCAGGGCCCGGTGCTCGGCGCGGACGACCTCCCGGCAGCGGTCGGCCTCGTCCGGCGCGGCGCGGGACGCGAGCCAGGCCAGGTCGAGGCGGCAGGCCAGGGTCAGGGGGTGGTCGGGACCGGGGCCGGTGGCGCAGTCGCGCACCAGGGACGCGTACTCGGCGAGGGCGCGGTGGTCCGGTGGCGGGTCGGCGCGGGCGTGGCGGGACCAGGCCAGGTCCCGGCGGAGGGCCAGCACGTCGGGGTGGTGGTCGCCGAGGTGGCGGCGGCGGGCGGCCAGTGCGCGGGCGAACAGGGCCTGCGCGCGGTCGTGCGCGCCGGTCAGGTGGGCCAGGACGGCGGCGCCGCGGGTGAGCCGCGTGGCCGGCAGCTCCCACCGGTCGGGCAGGGCGGTGTCGGCCACGACGTGCTCGCAGTGCGGCGCGAGGGCGGTCCACCGGGACAGGTGCTCGGGGTCGGTGGCGCTCAGGTGGGTGGTGGCGCCGTCCAGGACGGCGACGCACAGGGCGAGGTGGTCCCGCCGCTCGTCGGGCCGCTGGCGCTCGCGGACGGCCGGTGCCGGCAGCACGCAGCGGGTGGTCCGCAGGGTGACCTCGTCCAGCAGGCCGAAGTCGACCAGCGCGGCCAGCGACCGGGCCAGCTCGGCGCCGGTGACGCCGGCGAACAGCGGTGACGCGGCCAGGACGCCCGCGTCGAGCACCGCGCGGGGCAGCGGGGCCGGCGCGAAGCAGGCCAGCCAGCGCAGCAGCGGCCGGGCCCGGGGCAGGCCGAGGCCGGCCAGCAGGTCCAGGGTCAGCTCTTGGGCGCGGGCGGGCGGGTCGCGGTCGCCGTCCGGGGGCCGCGCGAGCAGCAGCCCGCGGTAGTGGTCGAACCCCGCCGGCAGGCCGGGCGCGGGCGGGCGCCCGGCGGCGGCCCGCAGGCAGCGCCCGGCCAGGTGCAGGGCCGGGGGCAGCCCGCCGAGGGCGCGGGCGAGCCGGGCCGCCTGCCGGCGGGTGCCCGCGCCGGGCGCCAGCGCGCACAGCACGTCGGCCGCGTCCTCCTCCGCCAGCGGCTCGGCGGGCAGCGGGCGCGCGGGGGTAGGGCCGTCGCAAGGGGTGGCCACGGGTCGGGTCTCCGGGTGTCGGGGGTGGGGTGCGCCGGGCGGTCACACGGCGATCGGCGGGTCGGCCACCAGGTGCTCGATGTCCTCGGGCGACTGGGGACCGCCGAACAGCTCGCCCTGGCCGGAGGTCGCGGACAGCTCGCGGGCCGTGTCGCGCTGGGCCTGGGTGCGCACGCCCTTGACGGTGACCTCGCGGCTGACCGAGCTGCTCAGCCGGATGAGGTTCGCCGCGACCGACCGCCGGCTGGGTTCGACCCGGGGGCCGTCCAGGCCGGCGGTCAGCTGCGGCGGGATGACGACGGACTGCAGGGGCAGCCGGGTGAGCGCGTCGTAGCGGGCGAAGTCCGTGCCCACCCCCTCCAGCGCGACCGGCACGGCCATCCCGCCCAGCCGCACCAGGTTGTCCCGCGGGAGCCCGTCGTCGTCGACCACGGCGCCGTGCGGCAGCGACAGCATCAGCTGCGACCCGGCCACCCCGGACTCCCGCAGCGCCGCCGCCACGTCGCGGACCAGCTCCCGGTCGCGGGCCAGCCGGCACGGGACGTTCACGGTGATCCGGGGCGCGGCCTCGCCCAGGGCCGCGCCCCAGCGGGACGCCTGGGCCAGCACCCCGCGCAGCACCCACGGCCCCCACCGCAGGGCCGGGCCGACGTCGTCGGCCAGCGCCACCAGGTCGTCGGCCTGGCGGCGGCTCCCGTCGGGCCGCTGCCACCAGGTGCTGGCCTCGACCCCGACGACCCGGCCGTCGCCGAGCCGGACGATCGGCGTGTAGGCGAGGACGACCTCGCCGCGCTCCAGCGCCCCGGGCAGCGCGGCGAGCAGGTGCCCGACGCCCTCGTCGGGCGCGCCGCGCCGGGACCCGACCTCCCGCCAGCCAGCGCGCGGCTCGGCGGCGGAGTGCAGCGCCACCTGCGCGCGGGCCAGCAGCTGCACGGCGGTCGTGCCGCCCCGGACCTCCGCCACCCCCACCGCCGGGCGGAGCACCAGCTCCCGGTGGCCGACCCGCATCGGCTCGGACACCCGGTCGACCAGGCGGCGCACCGCCTCGGTGACGCCGTGCCGGCCGGGCCGGTCGGTGATCAGGACGCCGAAGGTGTCGCGGTCCAGCCGGCCGACCGCGGCGGCGGGCATCCCGGCGACCGCGGCGGTGATGCGGGCGGCCGCGGTGGCGGCGACCCGGTCCCGCGCCTCGGGCCCGAACCGCCGGGTGAGCGCGCCCAGGTCGCGCAGCCGCAGCGTGCACAGCCCGAGCGCCACCCCGCCCGCGGTCGCGTCGATGGTGGACTGCACCCGGTGCAGGAAGTCGCGCTGCTCGGCCAGGTGGGTGACCTCGCCGCGGCCGGTGTCCGGCAGCGGGGACCACCACCACGCGCGCACCGCGGTGACGTCGCCCAGCAGCACGTGGAACCCGCCGTGCGGCCGGCGCACCGCGTCGTCGGCCGGTGGCGGGGAGCCGGGTGGCGGTCCGACCTCGGCGCCGCCCGTGCGCAGTCCCGGGGCCGGGCCCCCACCCGGCGCCGCCAGGGGGGAGCCCGTGCGCGGCGCCGACACCGGGTCGGGACCGCCCGGCGGCGCCGCTTCGGGGGTGGGACCGGCCGGCGGTGCGGGCGCCGGGTCGGGGCCTGTGCGCGGTGCCGGAGCGGGACCGGGGCCCGGCTCCGGCACCGTTTCGGGACCCGACGTCGGAGCCAGGCCGGGACCCGGCACAGACCCCGGTGCCAGGTCCGGACCCGGTGCAGACCCCGGAGCCAGGCCCGGACCCGGACCGGTCCGCGGCGACGGGGCGGGGCTGGCGCGGGGAGGCGGCGCGGCGCCGGGCCCCGCGGGCGGCGCCGGCGCGGTGTCGCGGGACGACGAGCCGTGCCGGGCCCGGTCGAAGATCCGGCGCAGGGCGGCTTCCTCCTCCGCCGGGCCGGCCGGCGCGGGCGGGCCCGACCGGGCCCGCCACCGCAGCGCCGCCCGCGCGGTCCGCCACCGCGCGTGCTCCTTGGTCCCGGGGATCCTGTGCGCAACCCACCGCCACATCACGCGTCACCTCTGTCCTGTCGTCCCCCTGGATCACTGCCCCCGGAGCGGTCGTCCCCGCCTGCCGCCGCGCCGGGGCAGCTCAGCCGCTGACGCGCCTGCCACAGGTAGTTCGACACGGTCTTCTTCCCGCAGCCGATCACCTCGGCGATCTCCCCGATGCTTAACCCGAAGGCGTCCAGCTTCACCGCTTCCCGCAGCTGCGGCGGCAACCGGTCGACCTCGTGCAGGGCCTCGTGGAACTCCCGCCGGGTGTGGCCGTCGGCCGGCGGCGGCACGAGCGCGGCGTGCCCGTCGTCCGGGGCGACCGGCGGCGCCTGCCGACGGGCCTTGCGCCGGCCGTTGAGCATCCCGTGGCGGGCCACGCGGAACACGAAGGGCCGCGGTTCCGCCACCCGCCCCCAGCGCTCCCACGTCTTGAAGAACGCGTCGGCGGCTATCTCCTCGTCGTCCACGTCCGGGGCCTCCCATCGCACCCAGCGGCGCACGGCGTCGTAGTTCGCCCGGTAGAACTGCCTGAACTCCTGCTCGGCGCGGGCCGCGTCGCCGGGGCCCGGCTGGGGGATGTCGGTCACGGACCGTCGCCCCGGACCGTCCCCCCGCCGAGCACCGCCCGCGGCGGTGTCGGCCGAGCACCGCGCGCACCCGACGCCGTCAGCCGACGACGGCCGCCCGCGGCGGACCCGGGCACGCCGCCCCGGTCCGCCGCACGGTGGGCGCGCCGACCGGCCTCGGCTCCGGCCGGCAGCCGGCGCGCGTCCACCGTGATCGTTTCCTGGGGCAGCAACACACAACCCTTCCGATGCGGGATACGAAGCACATCCGTTGTGGACGTACACCCCCCACCGGTCCCGGGACTCCCGGAAATCCGTGCCGACGGCACCAGGTTCACCCGAATGATCTGATATGCGACGCGCCGTGTACTGCGAACACCACCCCCACGAGCGCCCCTGACGCCGGCAGGGTGAACAAGCCGGGTCCCGCTCCACGCCGGACCGGTGATCACGCCCCGCCCCCGGTCGAATTCCGGCGACCATCGCCGAGCGAGGAGACCGCCGCCCGCACCGCGACCGGAGGGATCGGCCGTGCCCCAGGACCCCGACAGCCCCGCGCCGGCCGGCGCCGAGCAGCCCGGCCCCGCGCCGGCGGACTTCGACCGGCCCAGCCCCGCCCGCGCCCACGACTGGCTGCTCGGCGGGACCCTGAACACCGCCGTCGACCGCGACGCCGCCGACCTCGCCCTGCGCCGGCTGCCCGGCCTGCGGGAGCTGGCGCGGCTCAACCGGGCGTTCCTGCACCGGGCCGTGCGGCACCTGCTCGCCGCCGGCATCCGGCAGTTCCTCGACCTGGGCTCCGGGCTGCCCACCATGGCGCCCGCCCACCACGTCACCCGCGCCCACGACGAGGCGATCCCGGTCGTCTACGTCGACCACGACCCCACGACCCTCGCCCACGCCCGCCTGCTGCTCGAGGACTCCCCCGCCGCCGTGATCGTCGACGCGGACCTGCGCGACCCCGGGCGCGTCCTGCGCCACCCCGGGGTCGCGGGCCGGCTCGACCCCGACCGCCCGCTGGGCGTCCTGGCGGTCGACGTCCTCGACGCCCTGCCCGACGACGACCACCCCGAGCGCCTCGCCGACGCCTACCTGGCCGCCCTGCCGCCGGGCAGCGCGTTCGCGCTCACCCACCTCACCGCCGACCACCGGCCGGAGCCGACCGGTCCCCTGCCCCGCCACCCCCGCCCCCCGGAGGTGCTGCTCGCCGGGTTCGCCGGCCGCCCGACCGCCGCGCCCGGCGTCGTGCCGCCCTGGGAGTGGCGGCCCGACCACCGCCTCGAACGGCCGCCCCCGCTCGCCGCGCTCGCCGCCGTCCTGGGCCCGGTCGACGGGTGATCACCGGGTAGTTTCAAGAGGACGGTCCACAACGGACACTCAGCGGAAGGACCAGAGCAGCCACAGCAACTCGGTGTAGAGCCACAGCAGCGTGCCCACCAGGCCGAAGGCCAGGTACCACGCCCAGTCGGCCGCCACGCCGTGCCGGATCATCCGGTCCGCCGCCTCGAAGCCGAGCAGGAAGCTGAACGCCGCCAGGCACACGCACAGCAGGCTGAACGCGATCGGGAAGAACCCGCCGCCGCGCAACCCCGGTTCCGCGCCGAGCACCGCGGCCCCGAGCACCTCGGTCAGCAGCAGCAGCACGACGCCCACCGCCGCGGCGATGAACCACTTGACCTTCCGCGTGGTCAGGCGCAGCAGCCGCAGCTTGTAGACCGCCAGCATCGCGACGAACACGCCCGTGGTGCCGAGGGCCGCCTGCGCCGCCAGGCCGGGGTGCGCGCCGTCGAGCAACCCGGTGACGCCGCCGGTCACGACGCCCTGGGCGGTGGCGTAGGCGAGGGTGAGGCCCGCGCTCGCGGTGAGCCGGAACGTCAGGAACAGCCACAGCCCCAGCCCCGCGGCGGCGGCCGGCAGCACGGCCGCGTAGAGGTCGAACAGCACCGTGGCGACCCCCGCGGCGACGGTCGTGCCCAGCGTCACGGCCGACTTCGCCACCACGTCGTCCACCGTCATCGGCCGGTTCGTGCCCGTCGGGCGGTACTTCGAGGTCCGCGCCGGCGCGGCGGCCCCCGCGCGGGGCAGCGCCGTGCCGCTGGTGACCAGCAGGTTGCGGATCGCCGGGTTGGTGGTCGTGCGCATCGTCAGCCTCCTCGTGGTGCCCCTACCGCACCTCTTCGACCCGCTTGTCCCGCACGCTCGCGCGCAGCGCCGCGTTGACCCGCTCCACCCCGGTGAACCGGGTGTCGCGCGTGGGCCGCACCTCGTAGGGCAGGGCCGTGTTGAGGTACTCGTGCCACGGCGACGGCACGGTGATCGGCCGCCGCACCCCCGCCAGCAGCACGCACTGGATCGCCTGCGGCCCGTGGCGGCGCAGCGCCAGCCGCAGCCGGCCGCGCAGCCCGTGGTGCTGGGCCACCTGCGTGTTGAGCAGGCGTTCGCCGACGGTGTTGCCGACCTGGGACAGGTCGACCACCCGCAACTGCAGGACCTTGTCCCGGATCGGCTTGTACAGGTCCTTGCGCACGCCCCGGCAGCGCAGCACCACCTGCTGCCCGGCCTGCCCCTCGACCTCGCAGGTGATGTCGAAGGCCACCCACTTCCGGAACACGCCGAAGGAGATCTCGTTGGTGATCTCCAGCGCCGTGCCGGGCCTGGGCTCGCCGGTCACGGCCGGCGGGTCGGTGTACTTGCCCTGCAACAGCTCCGCCAACGACGTCGAGCCGGTGAACAGCCGGTGCAGCCCCACGGCGACCGCGTTGCGCTCGTACAGCTCCAGCCACGCGGGCAGCCGCGCCACGCTCGTCAGGTCCGGCGCCAGCAGCGCCGCCTCCTCGGCGTGCGCGGACGCGTCGCCGCGCAGGAGTTCGGCCAGCAGCCCGATGCGGCGGCGCAGCTCGATCAGCGCCAGCGCGTCGAACCGCGACGACGGCTCGACCTCCGCGCGCCGCCCGCCGACGCCTTCGAGCACGCCCGCCAGCACCTGCGCGGGCCGCGCGTCGGCGGCCCACTCCCGGGCCCGCGCCCAGTCCGCGAGCCGCTGCACGGCCCGCGGCGTGAGCCACTTGCGCCGCTCCACGAACGCGCCCCACTCGCCGGCGTCCAGCGCGTGCGCGGCGGCCAGCCGGGGCAGGCGCGGCAGCAGGGTGAGCAGCAGCAGCTCCGCGTCGGCGATCTCGGCCCTGGTGTGCCCGGTGTCGCGCAACGCCCGCACGAGCTGGTGGGAGTCGAGCAGGTTCGCGTGCACGTCGGCGACCGGGCACCCGAGCAGCTCGGCGAGCGCCGGCAGCGCCTTGGGGTCCACCAGCATCCGCAGGTGGTGCTCGGTGAGCACGGCCGGCAGCTGCGGCGGGGTGAACTCGGCGCGGATGCGCGCGGCCAGCTCCGCCAACCGGTCCTCGTGCAGGCCGGGCCCGGTGACCCGCCGCACCAGGTCCGAGCGCGCCAGGTCGCCGTAGACCTGGCTCACGGCCGCGCGCGCCCGTTCCGAGGTCCGCACCAGCCACAGCACGTACAGCTCGTTCTCCATCAGGCTCCCGTCACCCGGCCGTAGCGGGGCTGCTCCTCGCCGGTCAGCACCTCGAACAACGCCTGCGCCTCGTCCCGGCCGCCGCTGACGAACTGCCCGAGGACGATGTCCTCCACCGCCTTGCCGACCTTCACCAGCGCCGAGTCGATCGCTTCCGCCTCCTCCGACAGCTCCTCGCCGGCCTGCTCCAGCTGCCGGGCCAGCCGCGCGGACTCCACCGCGCCCCGGAACAGCCACACGGCCCGTTCCCGCTCCGTCGTGCAGGTCCGGGCGCGGGGTATGCCGTGGAACAGCCGGCGGACGGCCTTGTCCAGGTCCGTGTCGGGCAGCGCGGCCAGCCACGCCGTGGTGTAGGCCGCGTCCAGGTCCGCCGCCTCGTCCACCGCGCGCGAGGCGGCCGAGGGCACGCCGGGCAGGTGCGCGCCCAGCAGGTCGGGGATCTCCCGGTACGGGACCTCGGCCGCCACGCACTCCACGACCGCCCGCAGCAGCCAGGCCCTCGCCTCCCAGCGCGGTTCGGCGTGCACGGCGTCCAGGCACTGCCGCGCGGTGGCGAACGCCGACAGCCGCATCGCGACCAGCGCCCGGTGCATCCCCTCGCTCAGCGACAGCGCCCGCCGCGCGGACTCCAGCTCGGCGTCGATGGTCTCCGCCTCGGCGGCGCCGGGCTCGGGCGGGTGCAGCTCCTCGGCCACCCGGTGCGCGACGTGCCGCGGGTGGGCCCGCAGCGCCGCCAGGAACGCCGCGTCGAACGCCTTCTCGTCGCCGTCGCCGGCGAGCCGGACCAAGGTCTGCCACGCCTGGTCGGCGGCCACCGCGTCCGGTTCCCCGGCCGGCTCGGGCTCGGCGTGGTCGGTCGCGTCCCGCACCACGAGCGCGCCGCGCGCCGCGTCGGCCAGCACCGCCGACAGCCGGTCGTCCACCACCGAGTACAGGTGCACGTGCAGCTCCGCGTCGTCGCCGTCGATCGCGGGCAGGTACCGGGTGACGAACGCGGTGTGCCGGGTCAGCACGTCGGCCGGGTCGATCCGCTGCCGCCGCAGCGCGTGCCGCCACTCGAAGCGCAGCAGCGGCGCGACCTGGTCGCTCCACCGGCGGAACGCGTCCTCGGTCGCCGGGCTCTCGTCGGGCACGACGTCGCGCAGCACCGCGTCCAGGAACCGGCCCGCCGCGAGCTGCCGCGCCGGGGCGTAGGGCCTGGCGACGGCGGTCTCCAGGTTCGCCACCAGCTCGTTGAGGCGCCGCGCCCAGTCCTCGCGCAGGGCGATCAGCTGCGGGACGTTGTTGCGGTAGTAGGTGTCGGAGTCGATCTCCTCCGGCTCGGCGAGCCGGATCACCGTGCCGACCCGCTCGTCGAACCGCTCCACCAGCAGCACGGTCGGGTCCCACATCGAGCGGCGCTCGTCCTCGTCGGCCCGCAGGTAAGCCTCCAGCTCGGTGCGGAGCCACCGGATGTCGGCCTCCAGCCGGTCGCGGCGCAGCTTCGCGTCCATCGCCAGCCGCTGCGCGAGGACCCGCTGGTGGGCCTCCTCCAGCGCCCGGTACGCCGCGGTCTCCAGCAGGTCCGGGTGCAGGGCGACGCCGATGCCCGAGCCGGGCCGCGCGTCGTCCGGCTCCGCGGTCCGCAGGCAGGGCAGCAGCGCGACCGGCCCGCCGCCGTCGGCCCCGGGCAGCGCGGGGCGCAGGAACGCCCGGTGCGGCTGCGCGGCGGCCCGGTCGGCCAGCGCGCGGACCTCCTCGGCGAACGCAACGGAGTCCGCGTGCACCACCTCGGCCAGCTCCACGAGGTTCGTCTCGCGCTCCAGCGCCCGCAGGTGGTTGACGAACTCGCGCAGCGCGCCGCGCGCCGTGGGCGCCGCGCCCTCCGCGGTGGTCACGTGCCGGGCGTCGAACACCGACGGCAGGTCCATCGCGGTCTGCTTGCCCGCCAGGCCCGCCGAGATGCGGATCAGCCCGACGCCGACGAAGTCGCCCACGACGCCCGGCTCGCCGTCGGCCATCCCGTTGACCCGCAACGAGGTCGTCAGCGCGCTCTGCACGACCTGCCGGCGGATCTCCGGCAGCCCCTCCCCGACCACCAGCACCTCCACCGGCCCCTGGTCGTCGGCCACCACCCACGCGCGCACCAGCGTGCCGGGCAGCGCCGCCCGCACGTCCGTCGACAGCGCCGCGCGCGGGCCCCACGGCAGCCGCTCGGGCACGACCGGCCCGCACTCGCCGGGGTCCTCGGCCCGGTCCAGCAGCGCCGCCAGCGGCTCCCCCGGGTCGGGCGCCGGGACCTCGACGCCCAGCGCCCGCGCGTGCAGCAGCAGGGCGAGGTCGTCCTCGGGGTCGTCGAACAGCGGCTGCCCGGGGCAGCGCTGCCGCCAGTACCGCCACAGCGGCGCGACCACCTGCCGCGGCACCGCCGGCCGCCGCTCCCGGAACACCCGCTTGACCAGCTCGGCCTCCTCGGGCTCCCACGCGAACGGCGCCTTGGCGAACACGACGGCGACGGCGTCCTCGGTCATCCCCACCTCACATCCTCGAACAGGCGCAGCGGAATCCGGTGTCGGCGCGGCACTCGGCGGCCGAGGAGGGGACCAGCTCCTCCAGCAGCCGGTGCTCGGGCGTGTCGAACGCGCCGCCGCGCAGCACCGGCCGCCCGGCGGCGTCCACGCAGGTCTCCCACGCGTTGCCCAGCAGGTCGGCCAGCCCGTGCGGGCCGGCCTGGAACTCGCCGACCTCCGACAGCGCGCCCAGGGTGCGGCGGAAGTTCACCCGGCCCTCGGCGACGTCGGCCGCCACCCAGTCCCCGCGGCGCCCGGCGCGCGCCGCGCGCTCCCACTCGTCCGCGCGGGGCAGCCGCAGGGGCAGGCCGAGCCGGCCGCCCGCCCACTCGGCGTAGGCGCCCGCCGCGCGGGCGCCCACCGCGACGACGGGCTCGTGCTCCCGCTCGGGCGGGAAGTCCAGGTCGTCCCAGTGCCGCAGGTAGTTCCCGTCCACGTGGCGGCCCTCCCGGCGGGCCGCCCTGGGCCGCCAGCGGTCGTTGGCCGGGTCCAGCAGGAACACCCGGAACTGGCCGTTGGTCACCAGGTGGCGGCCGAGCCGGAAGCCGTCGGGCGTCGGCAGCAGGTCCGGCAGCGGGCCGGGGCGCACGGCGATCGGGAACCCCACGACGTCGGGCGCGGCGGGCGGCGGGACCGGTGCGGCGGTGATCGGAGCGGTGGTGATCGGAGCGGTGGTGATCGGAGCAGCGGTGATCGGAGCAGCGGTGATCGGTGCGGCGGTGGCCGACGGGCGGGGCGGCAGCACCACGGCCGAGCCGTGCGCGCGGGGCGAGCGGGCCAGCGGCACGACGCCCGTGCCGGCCCACTGCTCCAGCGCGAACGGCGCGCCGCCCGCCCGGCGGGCCCGGTCGGAGATGTAGGCCCCGACGTCGCGGGCGGTCACGTAGCCGTCGTGGTCGGTGTCCAGGTCGCCCCGCCGCAGGGCCTCCACCAGCAGGGCGGTGAACGGGCTCAGGTCGTGCGGCGTCGGCGCGTCGGGCACCAGCGGGCTGCCCGGCCCGCGCGTCGCGGCCAGCACGAACCGGCCCCGCCCGCGGAAGTACCCGGGCGTCCACACCTCGCCCTTGAACTCCGAGGCGTAGCAGCAGTCCAGCACGATGATCTTGAGCAGCGCCGGGGACCGGGCCACGACCTTGCCCAGGTGCGAGCCGGTCAGCCGCGGGGAGCCCAGCGTCGCGGTGTCGGTGTCGCGCGCGCAGAGGTAGAAGTCGCCTTCGAGGTCGATCCGCCCGTGCCCGCTGTAGTAGAACAGCAGGCAGTCGTTGGCCTCCGCGGCGGTGAAGAACTCCTCGACGGTGTCGAGCAGCACCTGGCCGGTGGCGTCCTTCAGCGGGCGCTGGCAGCGGAACAGGCCGGTGTCGGGGTCGGACAGCGCGGCGCAGACGGCCTCCACGTCGTTGAGGGGCCCGTTGAGCGCGGAGAGCCGGTGGGGGTCGGCGGGGAAGGCGGCGTTGCCGACCGCGAGCGCCTTGAACGCCGTCGCGGGCGCGTCACCTGTCATCATCGGCGGGTTCGGCCTCCCCCTCGGACGACGGGGGCTCGTCGCCCAGCGCTTCGGCCAGCACCCGCCGCACCGCCTCGATCCCCGCCCTGCCGCGCCCGGTGCCGGTGATGCGGCGCCCGCCCTGCTCGACCTCGACGGTGATCTCGCGCCCGGCGTCCTGGCGCGCCCACTCCCGCAGCACGACGGCCGCCGCCCGGATCACCTGGGAGGACGCCAGCACGACGGCGGTGACCTCCACCAGGCCCTTGACCGGCCCGGTCCCCGGCTCCCGCGGCCGGTCCACCTCCACCCGCAGCGCGGGCCCGTCCGCCCCCGCGTGCGGCGCCACGCCGCGCAGCCGCCGCTCCAGCAGCGCCACCTGCGCGAGCCAACCGGGGTGGTCGGCCGCGTACCGCCCGCTGGCCACCCGGACCACGACCGCGTCGGCACCCGTCATGCGTTCTCCTTATTATTGCGGAGAAAATCCCGCGCACTGCCGACGCCGAGTGTTCCAGAAAGCGCGCCGGATTTCCGTCGCCGATGGCGGATTCCCACCATTCGTCAGATTCATTCAATTCCGGGTGGAATTGCGCGGGCGGCTCGGCGGCCGCGGGTGGCGCAGGGCCCGGCAGCCCTCCCCCGCGGGGGAGGGCTGCCGGGCCCCGGGCGGAGGGGTGCGCTCAGGTCGCCCGCGGCGGGCGGCTCATGCACCAGGTCAGCGGCCCGCCGTCGGGCAGCTGCACCTCGGCGGTCACCTCGAAGCCGAGCCGCCGGTACAGCCGGACGTTGCGGTCCCCCGTCGTCTCCAGGTACGCGGGCGCCCCGGCCTCGTCGGCGGCGGCGAGGCCGGGGCGGATCACGGCGCTGCCCAGCCCCCTGCCCTGCCGGTCCGGCCGCACGCCGACGGTGCCCAGGAACCACGCCGGCCCGGTCGGGCGGTGCGGCCCGAAGGCCCGCTCGGCGCGGGCGGAGACCTCGGCCCGGTCGCCGGCCAGGTGCGCGGCCCGCTCGGCGAGCGGCCCGAACGCGGCGGCGGCGTCGGTGTCCGGGGTGGTCCACACCGCGACGGCCGCGCAGTCGTCGGCGACCCAGACCGCGCCGTGGGCGAGCCCCACCTCGACCAGGAACAGCCGCTGCAGCTCCCGCACCCGGCGCTCGTGGTCGTCCGCGGCCACGACGTGCCGGATGAACGGGTACCCGGAGAACGCGGCGGCCAGGGTGTCGGCGGCGGCGTCGACGTCGTCACGGGTGGCGCGGCGGATCTGAACCATGATCATGACGATACCGGCGGCCGGGGGCGGCGCCGAACGGATAACACCGCCGTCGCGGCGGCGGTCCGGGCGGCACGCGCCGGGCCGGCGACAGCGGCGGTTCACCCGTTGGTGTCCGGTGCCGCGACCTGCGGGTGACGAGCGCGGTCGCGCTCCGCGGTGGAGTTGCGGCGGCCGGGGCGCGAGGTACGTTCACCGCAGTCGGCGGAACCCTCCACACCCACCCGCGCGGACGTCGGGCGGCACAGCGAAGGGCACGATCCCGATGTACTACAGCAACGGCAACTACGAGGCGTTCGCCCGGCCGCGCAAGCCCGAGGGCGTGGACGACAAGACCGCGTGGTTCGTCGGCTCCGGCCTCGCCTCGCTGGCGGGAGCGGCGTTCCTCATCCGCGACGCGCAGCTGCCCGCCCACCGGATCACCGTCCTGGAGCGGCTGGACCTGCCCGGTGGCGCGCTCGACGGGATCAAGGAGCCGAAGAAGGGCTTCGTCATCCGCGGCGGGCGCGAGATGGAGAACCACTTCGAGTGCCTGTGGGACCTGTTCCGCTCCGTGCCGTCGCTGGAGGTCGAAGGCGCCAGCGTGCTGGACGAGTTCTACTGGCTGAACAAGGAGGACCCGAACCGCTCGCTGCAGCGCGCCACCGTCGACCGCGGCCGGGACGCCCGCACCGACGGCCTGTTCACCCTCAGCGACAGGGCGCAGAAGGACATCATCAAGGTCTTCCTCGCCACCCGCGAGGAGATGGAGGGCAAGCGCATCGACGAGGTCTTCGGCGAGGACTTCCTCAAGAGCAACTTCTGGCTGTACTGGCGGACCATGTTCGCCTTCGAGGAGTGGCACAGCGCGCTGGAGATGAAGCTGTACCTGCACCGGTTCATCCACCACATCGGCGGGCTGCCGGACTTCTCGGCGCTGAAGTTCACCAAGTACAACCAGTACGAGTCGCTGGTGCTGCCGCTCTACAAGTGGCTGCTGGACCAGGGCGTGGTGTTCCACTTCAGCACCGAGGTGACCGACGTCGACTTCGACATCACGCCGGGGCGCAAGCAGGCCACCCGCGTGCACTGGATCCGCGGCGGAGCCGAGGGCGGGGTGGAACTCGGCCCCGACGACCTGCTGTTCATGACCATCGGCTCGCTGACCGAGAACTCCGACAGCGGTGACCACCACACGCCGGCCGCGCTCGACGAGGGCCCCGCGCCGGCCTGGGAGCTGTGGCGGCGGATCGCGGCGAAGGACCCGTCCTTCGGCCGCCCGGACGTGTTCGGCTCCCACATCCCGCAGACCAAGTGGGAGTCGGCCACCGTCACCACCCTCGACCCGCGCATCCCCGAGCACATCAGGAGGATCTGCAAGCGCGACCCGTTCAGCGGCCGGGTCGTCACCGGCGGCATCGTCACGGTCAAGGACTCGAGCTGGCTGATGAGCTGGACGGTCAACCGGCAGCCGCACTTCAAGCAGCAGCAGCCGAACGAGATCGTCGTGTGGCTCTACTCGCTGTTCGTGGACCGGCCGGGCGACTTCGTGCGCAAGCCGATGCAGGACTGCACGGGCGAGGAGATCACGCGGGAGTGGCTGTACCACCTCGGGGTGCCGGTCGAGGACATCCCCGAACTGGCCGCGACCGGCGCCAAGTGCGTGCCGGTCATGATGCCCTACATCACGTCGTTCTTCATGCCCCGCCACGCCGGCGACCGACCCGACGTCGTGCCGGAGGGGTCGGTGAACTTCGCGTTCATCGGCCAGTTCGCCGAGACCAGCCGCGACTGCATCTTCACCACCGAGTACTCGGTGCGCACCCCGATGGAAGCCGTCTACACCCTGCTCGACGTCGGCCGCGGGGTGCCCGAGGTGTTCGGCTCGACCTATGACGTGCGGGCCCTGCTGGCCGCGACGAGCAGGTTGCGCGACGGCGAGGAGCTGCGCTTGCCGGGTCCGGGCGTTTTCCGGAACTGGCTGCTGCGCAAGCTGGACGCGACCGAGGTGGGCGAGCTGATGACCGAATTCGGCCTGGTACCGGACAAGCCCTAGGAAGACGCAACGATGCCGCACCTCGTGCGCACACCGGTTGCTTCGTGTTCTCCTCCCCGTACGGCCTGGGCGCAGCCCGATCGCATTTGTCGGGGGGTGTCAAGCACGCTCCTCGCTTGACACCCCCCGACAAATGCGATTGCCTTCGGCAGGCCGTGCGGGGAGGAGAACACGACCGCACTTTCTTTTCCTCCTCCTTGGGGGCCTCTCGGCCGCTCTTCTTACTTGGGTCGCGCACCGAGCCGGGTGAGATTCGGTGCTGTACCGCCCGAGGCTGAAGAGCTTGAAAGAGTCCTCGCCGGACAGGCAGGCCGCCAAGGAGGAGGAAGAGCAAGAGCGGTCGTGTTCCCCCCGCATGGCCTGTCAAAGACGACCATGCTTTCTTGGGGGGTGCAAGCGAAAAGCGTGCTTGCACCCCCCAAGAAAGCATGGTAGCCCTCCGGGCAGGCCATACGGGGAGAACACGAGGACACCGGTCTGCACGGGGCGTGCCGAAAGCCTGGAAGCCAAGAGCGGAAATCGCGCGCACGGGTGCCGGGTGACCGGATGCTGGCGCTGTTCGTCGCGGCCGGTCCGGTGCGGTGCCCGAGGGCGAGGGCTCGGTGGGCCCTGCGACCTCGGGCACCGCGGGTTGTCAGTCCACAGTGGACTTACTTTCACGGTGCACTGCGCCGGCTTCCAGCCGGACCTCCCGGCCGGACCAGCGGGAGCGCAGCCACCGGTCGTGGCTGGCCACGACGATCGCGCCGGGGCCGGGGCCCAGCGCGTCCTCCAGCTCGTCGCAGAGCCCCGGGGCGAGGTGGTTGGTGGGCTCGTCCAGCAGCAGCAGCTCCGGCGGGTCCGCCACCAGCAGGGCCAGTGCGAGCCTGCGGCGCTGGCCGGCGGAGAGCCGGCCGACCGCGGTGTCGAGGTCGCGTTCGGCCAGCAGGCCCAGGGAGGTCAGCGGCACGTCCTCGGCGCGCTCGACGCCCAGCTCGGACTCGTAGGTCTCGCGCGCGGTCCGGTCCGGGCGGTCGAAGGCGGTGTCCTGGGCGAGCAGGCCCGTGGTCAGCCCGCGCCGCCGCCGCACCTCTCCCCCGTGCTCCAGCCTCCCGGCCAGCACGGCGAGCAGCGTGGACTTGCCCGCGCCGTTGCCGCCGGTGACCAGGAGCCGTTCCCCTGCCCCGATGTCGAGCCGGTCCACGACGAGCCGGCCGGGCACGCGGACGTCGCGCAGCACCACGGGCTTCTCCTCGGCCGCCTCGCCCGCCGCTTCCGCCTCGACGGCCAGGGCGGCCGGGTGGAAGCGCAGCGGTCGCGGTGGTTCGGGCGCCGCAGCGCGCTCCAGGACCTCCAGGCGGCGGGTGGCGTTGCGGACGCGGCGCGCGACCTGGTTCTGCACCCGGCCGCCGGAGTGGCCGTAGCCCATCTTCTCGTTGTCGCGCTTGTCCCGGTTCGGCGCGACGTGGCGCGCGGTGCTGCCCGCCGCGTGGCGCAGTGCGGCCAACTCCTCCTGCTGCTCCTGGTAACGCCGCTGCCACCGGTCCCGGTCGGCGCGTTTTCGGGCCGCGTAGGCGGTGTAGCCGCCGCCGAAGAGGGTGGGGCCGCCCAGCGCCGGGTCGAGGTCGACCAGGTCCGTGCACACGGCGTCGAGGAACGCGCGGTCGTGGCCGGCGACCACCACGACACCGGGCAGCGCGCGCAACTGCTCCTCCACGAAGGACACCGCCTCGTCGTCGAGGTGGTTGGTGGGCTCGTCCAGCAGCAGCGCCGACGGCCGCCGCACCAGCAGCGCGGCCAGGGCCAACCGGCCGCGCTGCCCGCCGGAGAGCGAGCCGAGCGGGCGGTCGTGCGGCAGGGCCGCGAGGCCGAGCGCGGCGAGGACGACCCCGGCGCGCCGGTCGGCGTCCCAGGCTTCGCGGTGCTGCGCCCGGTCGAGCCGGTCGGCGTAGGCGGCGAGCAGTGCCCCGTCCTCCGGGGCGCGGGCGAGCAGCCGGCCCAGGCGGTCGAGTTCGGCGAGGTCCTCCCGCGCGTCGCGCAGCGCGTCGGCGAGCACGTCGGCGACCGTCCCGGCCGGGTCGAACAGCGCTTCCTGGTGCAGGAAACCCAGGTCCGCCGGCCTGGTGACGGAGCCGGCGTCGGGCTGGTCCACCCCGGCGAGCAGCCGCAGCAGGGTGGACTTGCCGACGCCGTTCTCCCCGATCAACCCCCACCGCCGGCCGGGCGCGGCGGTGAAGCTGACGCCGTCGAGCACCCGGCGCGCGCCCAGGACGCGGACCAGGTCGTGCGCGAGCAGGGCCGGTTGCTGCATGGCGGGATCCCCCGGAGGTGGTCGGGCCGGTCAGCGGGCGTCGGGCGCGGTGACGTCGAGCAGGCGGCCGTCGGCGAGCCGCAGCCGGCGCTCGACCTCGATGTCGGCGAGGAACCGCTCGTCGTGGCTGACGACCACGAACGCGCCCCGGTAGGCGTCCAGCGCGCTCGCCAGCTGGCCGACGCTGACGATGTCGAGGTTGTTGGTCGGCTCGTCGAGCAGCAGCAGCTGCGGCGCCGGTTCGGCGAACAGGACGCACGCCAGGGTGGCGCGCAGCCGCTCGCCGCCGGAGAGCACCCCCACCGGCAGCCGGACGCGCGCGCCGCGGAACAGGAAGCGGGCCAGCAGGTTCATCCGCTGCGACGGCGGCAGCGCGGGCGCGTACGCGACCAGGTTGTCCAGGACGCTGCGCTCGGGGTCGAGCAGGTCCAGCCGCTGGGACAGGTAGGCGACCCGCCCCGGGTGCCGCGCGACCCGCCCCTCGTCGGGCTCCAGGTCGCCGCTGACCAGCCGCAGCAGGGTGGACTTGCCCGAGCCGTTGGGGCCGGTCAGCGCGATCCGCTCGGGCCCGCGCACCACCAGGTCCACGCCGTCGCCGGCGTAGAGGGCGCGGTCGCCGCGGCGGACCCGCAGCCCCTCGCCCAGGAAGACCGTGCGCCCGGCCGGCACGGCGGTGTCGGGCAGCTCCAGGGCGATCCGCTGCTCGTCGCGCAGGGCGCTCTCGGCCTCGTCCAGCCGGGCCTTGGCCGCGGAGAGGCGGGCGGCGTGCACCTCGCCCGCCTTGCCCGCCGACTCCTGCGCGTTGCGCTTCATGGTGCCCGCGAAGATCCGGGGCAGGCCCGCGCTGCCGAGGTTGCGCGCGGCGTTGCCGGCCCGCCGCTGCGCGCGCTCGCGGGCCTGCTGCATCTCCCGCTTCTCGCGCTTGACCTCCCGCTCGGCGTTGCGGACGGTCTTGTCGGCGGCCTCGCGCGCGGCGCGGGCGGCGGCCTCGTAGTCGGTGTAGTTGCCGCCGTGGAACCGGACCTCGCCGCGGTCCAGCTCGGCGATGCGGTCCACGCGGTCCAGCAGCGCCCGGTCGTGGCTGACCAGCAGCAGGCAGCCCGACCAGTCCGCCAGCACCTCGTGCAGCCGCCGCCGCGCGTCCAGGTCGAGGTTGTTGGTGGGCTCGTCGAGCAGCAGCACGTCGGGCCGCTTGAGCAGCTGCGCGGCGAGCCCGAGGGAGACGACCTGCCCGCCGCTGAGGGCGCCCAGGCGCCGGGTGAGGTCGAGCCCGCCCAGCCCGAGCCGCTCCAGCTGCGCCGCGGTGCGCTCCTCGACGTCCCAGTCCGCGCCGATGGTGGTGAAGTGCTCCTCGGCGGCGTCGCCCGCCTCGACGGCCGCGATCGCCGCGAGCACCGGGGCGATGCCGAGCACCTCGGCCACGGTCAGGTCGCCGGTCAGCGGCAGGCTCTGCGGGAGGTGGCCCACGACCCCGTCGACGGAGACGCTGCCGCTCGCGGGCCGCAGCTCGCCGGCGATCAGCTTGAGCAGCGTGCTCTTGCCCGCGCCGTTCGGGGCGACCAGGCCGGTGCGGCCACCCGGCACGCTGAAGGACAGGTCCTGGAACACCGGGGTGCCGTCGGGCCAGGAGAACGACAGGGCGGAGCAGACGATGAACGCGTCGGACACGGAAGAGACCTCGGAGGTGGCGAGCGGGCGCACCACGGCGACACCGCTGGTGGGCTGGGTGGTATGACGACACCGCCACGGCAGCCGCGCGACCCGCGCGCGCTCGCCGGTGGCTCAACGACCCCGGGGATCACCCGGAGATGTCGTCGTCACCTGCCACGCCTGCCACGTCACCACTCCGACGTTCGGGAACAGTCCGTTGCCGAGGGTAGCAGAACGCCGCTCGGCGGTCGCGCCCGTTCCGGCCGCGGGAGGGACCGGCAGAACCGGTACGGAGGGCCGGTTCTGCCGGGGGCTCCGTCGCGCGCGCCCCGGTGGGCGGCGACTCCCGGCGCAGGTGGCCCGCGTGCCCGAGGTGACCCGCTGCCCGAGGTGACCGGCGTGCCCGAGGTGACCCGCTGCCCGAGCACCAGGGGACCACTCCCGGCGGCGGTGGACCAGGCAGGACCACCGGCAGAACTGCACAGGACCACCGGCAGGACTGCGGGGTGCCGCAGGGGTCTGCGGGCCGGTGGGCACGGCGGCACGGCAGAAGGGCGGCACGGCAGAAGGGCGGCACGGCAGAAGGGCGGAAGGGTGGCCCGCGGACCGGGTCCCCGCCCCGCCGACCACCCCTGCCAGGCGCGGTCCCTGCCACCGCGCCGAGGATCGGGGGCGCACGCGGAGCCTTCGCGGGGGAGCGCCGGGGTCCCGGTGCCGCCTTCCGACCTGCCGCAAGTCCATCAGGCGGAGCGCGGGGGGACCAGGCAGAACAACCGGCGGAACCGGCGGCAGTACCGGTGGCCGGGGCGCGTGGCAGGATCGCCACCGCAGAGGGGCGCGGGGCGAGGGCGCCCCTCCCGGCAGGGGGGTTTCCGCCAGTGGTCACGACGTTCGGCGACTTCCTGCGCTTCTACCGGCTGCGGGCCGCACTCACGCAGGAGGAGCTGGCCGAGCGGACCGGTGTCAGCGTGCGGGCGATCAGCGACGTGGAGCGGGGCCGGGCGCGCACCCCGCAGCGGCGCACCGTCGAACTGCTGGTCGCCGGCCTCGGCCTGACCGGCGAGGACGCGGCGGAGTTCGCCGGCCTGGCCCGCGCCGGCCGCCGGGACCGGGTCGCCCCGGCGGCCGGGCCGCCGGGCTTCACCGGCGGGCAGTGCGCGCTGCCGCCGATCCTGATCGAGCTGACCGGCCGGGAGCCCGAGCAGCGGGTGCTGGACGCGTGCGCGGCCGAGGCGGACTCCTCGGCGGTGTCGCAGGTCCTGCTGGTCCACGGCCCGCCGGGGGCGGGCAAGACGGCCCTCGCGGTCGACGCCGGGCACCGGCTGGGCGCCCGGTTCGCCCACGGCTGCCTGTTCCTGGACCTGCGCGGCATGAGCGCCGACCCGCTGACGCCGGCGCGGGCGGTGCGCGCGCTGCTGCGCGGCCTGGGCGTGGCGGAGCGCGACATCCCGGCCGAGCGGCCGGACCGCCTCGCCCTGTACCGCTCGCTGCTGCGGGAGCGGTCGGTGCTGCTGGTCCTGGACGACGCGGCCGACGAGGCGCAGGTCCGCCCGCTGCTGGCCGGCGGTCCGGGTTCGCTGGTGGTGGTCACCAGCCGCCGCGCGCTGGCCGGCCTGGCCGCGCGGCGGCTGTCGCTGGAGCTGCTGGGACCGGCGGCGGCGGTCGCGCTGCTGGGCCGGATCGCGGGCGGCGACCGGGTGGCCGCCGAGCCCGCGGCGGCGCAGCGGGTCGCCGAGCTGTGCGGCGGCATCCCGCTGGCCCTGCTGATCGCGGCCAACCGGCTGGCGAGCAGGCCCCGGTGGACCATCGCGCACTTCGCGCACCAGCTCGACGCCCGCCACCGCCGGCTGTCGGTGCTGACCGCGGGTGACCTGCAGGTGCGCGCGGCGTTCGACGTCTCCTACCGCCAGCTGCGGCCGGAGGTCGCGCTGGTGTTCCGGCGGCTGGCCGTCGCGCCCGGCGCCGGCACCTCCGCCGAGCTGGTCCGCGTGGTGACCGGCCTACCGGCGGCGGAGGTGGCGGCGGCCCTGGCGGAGCTGACCGACGCGAGCCTGCTGCGGGCCGGCGACGAGCCCGGCCGCCACACCTGCCACGAGCTGATCCGGGTGTTCGCCCGGGAGCTGCTGGAGCGGGAGGAGGACGCGGCCGGGATCGCGCGGGTGACCCGGCGGATGCACGACTGGCTGCTGGCGGTGGCGACGAAGGCGGCGCTGCACTTCGACCACGACCGGACCGAGGTCGCCGTCGCGGTCGACGGGCCGGACCCGGTGCCCGACCGGGAGTCGGCGGGCCGGTGGCTGGCCGCCGAGGAGGGCGCGTGGCGGGAGGCCCTGCGGGCGGCGGCCGGGCGCGGCGCGCACCGGCAGGTGCTCGACCTGGCCCGCGCCGTGCACTGGTACTCCGACCTGCGCGGCACGGGCGGCCTGTGGCGCGAGGTCTTCCAGGCGGGCGCCGAGGCCGCCCGCGCGCTGGGCGACCGCCGCGCCGAGGCCGAGCAGCTCAACTACCTGTCGTGGGCGCTCTACGCGCTGTGCGGGCGGGCGCGCGAGGCGTTCGGGGCGCACGAGCGGGCGCTGGCGGCGGCGGTCGGGTCCGGGGACACCGTGACCGAGGCGTGGGCGTGGTACTACCGGGCGGGCATCGAGCGGCGGTTGACGACGGCCACCGCCGCGGTCGCGCACTGCCGGCGCGCCGTCGCCCTGTTCGAGGCGGCCGGCCACGCCAACGGCCTGCACCTGGCGCTGTCGCTGCTGGGCGTGATGCTGCACGCCGCGGGCGAGGTGGCGGAGGCGGTGGCGGTGCACCGGCGCAGCGTCGCCCACTACCGGCGGGCCGACTCGCAGGGCCGCGCGGGTGACGCCGAGCTGCTGTCCATGGTGCTGACCCGCCTCGCGACCGGCCTGGCCGCGTCCGGCGACCTGCCCGGCGCGCTGGGGCTGCTGGCCGAGGCCGAGTCCCGGTTCGCCCGGCACGGCGCGCCGGCGGGCGTGTCGCGGGTCCGCTACCTGCGCGGGCTGGCGCTGGCCGAGGCGGGCCACCGGGACGAGGCGCGCGCCGAGCTGCTGTGCGCGCTGGGCGAGGAGCGCCTGTCGGAGAACCGGGTCGAGATCCTGAGCCGGCTGGCGGACCTGTCCGCCGACCCCGCCGAGGCGCGGGAGCACCGGGTGCGCGCGCTGGCCGAGTGCGCCCGCTACGACACCCCGGCCGTGCGCTCGCGGGCCGCGGGGCTGGCCGCGGCGCTGGGCGTCGAGCTGCCCGGCCCCGCGCCCGTGCCCGCCCGGTCCGGTTCGAACGGCTGACCCCGGCGCCTCCCGGTCCACGGTGGACCGCCCGCGGCGCGCCCGCCCGTCGGTCACCGCCGCGTCGACCACCGCCGCGGGACCGGCTCCCTGTGGGACCGGCTCCGCGGGACCGGCTCCGCAGGACCCGCTCTCCGCGGGAACGGCTGCGCGGGGTCGGTGCCGGCAGGGGCGCCCGGTGGGGCCGGTGCGCGGGGCAACCCTGAAGTGTGGCCGGGAAACGCCGCCGGCGGTACCGACCGGAAGCACCTACCACCGCGCACCGCCCGGGTGCGACGCTTCGCTGGTTCGACCGCGTCCCGACCAGGCCGCCAATTCCTGCGAGGGCGGACGCGGTCGGCCTTTCCCTGCCTCACGAGGAGCATCGGATGAAACACAGAGTCCTGGGTGCGGCGGTCGCCCTGGCGACCCTCGCCTGGGTCACCGCGCCCGCCGGGGCCGCGGCGGCGGCCGAGGAACGGCAGCCCGGCACGACGTCGACCACGACGGCGCTCGCGCCGCCCGACGTCGACGTGGCCGCGGTGCAGGCCCACCTGTCGCAGTTCCAGAGCATCGCCACGAGCAACGGCGGTCACCGGCGCGCCGGCAGCGGCGGCTACACCCAGTCGGTCGCCTACGTCAAGGGCAAGCTCCAGGCGGCCGGTTACACCGTGGTCGAGCAGCGGTGCACGACCTGCACCTACGTGTCGAACAACCTGATCGCGGACTGGCCGGGCGGTGACACCAACCAGACCATCATGTTCGGCGCGCACCTGGACGGCGTGACGGCGGGCCCCGGCATCAACGACAACGCCTCGGGCTCGGCCGCCCTGCTGGAGAACGCCCTCCAACTGGCCGCGCGCAAGCCGACGATGACCAAGCACGTCCGGTTCGCCTGGTGGACCGACGAAGAGCAGGGCCTCAACGGGTCCGCCTACTACGTCAGCCAGCTGACCTCCGCGCAGAGGTCGGCGATCAAGGCGTACTACAACTTCGACATGGTGGCGTCCCGCAACGCGGGCTACTTCATCAACAACATCAACACCGCGGCGGCGGCGCCGCTGCGGGAGTACTGGACGTCGCTGGGCCTGTCGCCGGAGGAGAACACCGAGGGCGCGGGCCGTTCGGACGACGCCTCGTTCCAGCGGGCGGGCATCCCGTCGTCGGGTTACGCCACGGGCGCTTCGTACCGCAAGACCAACGCGCAGGCGTCCAAGTGGGGCGGCACGGCCGGGACGGCCTACGACCCGTGCTACCACAACAGGTGCGACACGACCAGCAACATCAACGCCACGGCGCTGGACCGGGCCTCGGACGGCATCGCCCACACGATCTGGAAGCAGGCGGTCAACGACAGCCCGGCCGCCGACTTCTCGCTCGCGGTGAGCCCGGCCTCCGGCACGATCCCGGCGGGCGGCTCCGGCACGTTCACGGTGAACACCACGACCACGTCCGGGTCTCCCCAGAACGTGGCCCTCTCGGCGACCGGCCTGCCCAGCGGCGTCACCGTGACGTTCAACCCCGCGACCGTCCAGTCCGGCTCCTCGTCGGTGGCGACGGTCTCGGTCAGCCCGTCGGCGGCGGGTGGCACGTCGTCGATCAGCGTGAGGGGCACGGGTTCGGTGGCCCGCACGGCGACGTACGCGCTGACCGTCACCGCCGACGCCCCGGACAACGACTTCTCGCTGGCGCTGAGCCCGGCCTCCGGGTCGATCGGGGTGGGCACCTCGGGCGCGTTCACGGTGAACACCACGACGACGTCCGGGTCACCGCAGAACGTGACCCTCTCGGCGACCGGCCTGCCCAGCGGCGTCACCGTGACGTTCAGCCCCGCGACCGTCCAGTCCGGCTCCTCGTCGACGGCGACCGTCTCGGTCGCCGCGTCGGCCGCCAACGGCACCTACTCGATCACCGTCGTCGGCTCCGGCGCGGTGACGCGCACGGCCACGTACTCCCTGACCGTCACCGGGGGTGGTGGTCCGGGCGGCTGCGACGGCGTGGCGGCGTGGGGCGAGGCGGCGTCCTACGTGCCGAACGACGTGGTGTCGCACAACGGTCACAAGTGGCAGTCCAAGTGGTACTCCGTCGGCGCCGAGCCGGGCGCGCCCGGCTCGTGGGCCGTCTGGCAGGACCTGGGGGCCTGCTGACCCCCGGGCGCGACGCCGAACGGGCGGCTGCCGGCTCACCGAGCCGGCAGCCGCCCCTCGTCCCGGTCCCCCGCTGCTCGGCTCGCTCGGCTCGCTCGGCTCAGCCGCAGAGCGCGTGGTCGATCAGGGCGGTCGAGGGGTCCTTCTCCGCCGGCGGGCTGCCGTCGGTCGGCACGGGGGTGCGGGTGTTCATCGACACCACCACGCTGCGGTCGCCGTCGTCGGTCACGCCGTTGCGGGTCAGGTAGCCGTGGATGGTGCCGCCGTGCGACCACGCCCCGCCGCAGGAGTTCGGGGTCCACATGATGCCCAGGCCGTACCGCGCGCCCGGCCAGGCGTCGTCGAACTGCGGCGCGCGCACCGTCCGCTTCATCTCCGCCAGCAGGTCCGGCCGCAGCACCCGCCCGCCCAGCAGCGCCCGCAGGAACCGGTTGCCGTCGTCCACCGTGCCGGTCATCGCGCCGGCCGCGCCTCCCCACGACGGGTTCTGCAGCGTCACGTCCACCCGCGGCCCCCACTCCGGGTCGGCCGCGTCGCCCTCGGGGAACCGGTCGTAGCCCTTGGCGTGCGGGCCGGGGATGTGGGGCGACGTGTAGGGCGCGTGGGTGTTGCCCAGGCCCAGCGGGCGGATGACGCGCGCGGTCACCTCCTGCTGCCACGTCCGCCCGGTCACGCGCTCGATCACCATCCCGACCAGGGCGTAACCGGTGTTGGAGTACGACCAGCCCGCGCCCGGCGCGAACGTCGGCGGCTTGGACACCCCCAGCCGCACGGCCTCGGCGGCGGTGACCGTGTCGAACCGGGACTTCAGGAAGCCCTCCCGCGTGGACAGGAACGGCAGCTCCCTCGCGTAGTCGTGCAGCCCGCTGGTGTGCTGCAGCAGCTGCCGGATGGTGATGGCGCGCCCGTCGTTGCCGTTGCCCGCCACCACCCCGGGCAGCCACCGGTCCACCGTGTCCTCAAGGGACAGTCGCCGCTCACCCACGAGCTGCAGCACGGTCGTGGCCACGAACGCCTTGGTGAAGCTGCCGATCCGGAAGTGCGCGTTCCACGGCACGGGCGTCTTCGCGTCCAGGTCGCCGTGCCCGCTGCGCACCGTGAAATCGCCCCGTCGCGCGTCCACGCCGACCAGCACGCCCGGCACGCCCTGCGCGAGCAGCGCGTCGGCGTCGCGCTGCACCGTGCGGGACAGCTCCGAGGTCTCCGGCGCGGCGACCGCCGCGCCGACCGGGACGCCGGCGGGGCCGGCCACCGCCAGGCAGAGGGCCGTCGTCATCGCGGAAATTCGTCTCGTGCCCACGGGGGGTATGAAACCCGAAGTCCGCGGCCGTCGCCCTGAAGGGCGGCCAAGAGCACCCCTCCGGGGGTACCGGTGACTCCACCCGAGGACCGACGACCGCACGGCGGGTGACCGCCACCGCGGGCGGCGCCCGTCACGAGGCGTCGACCGGGGCGCGGGAGCCCGCGCCCCCGGTCACCGGGTGGCGGCCTGCCCGCGGGGCAGCGGGCCCACGCCGGAGTGGCGGCCGGGGCGCACCGCGGCGTGGCGCTGCCCCGGCCCCGGACCGGACCGGGCGGCCAGGGCGTCGGCCACGAGGCCGGTGGCGAAGGCGTAGACGGTCTTGTGCAGCAGGTCGACCGCCAGCTCGCCGCGGGGCCAGGTCGGCGGCGGCGCGCCGACTCCGGTCGCGTTCTCCAGGATCTGGTCGTTGGTCAGCCGGACCACGGCGAACTTCGCCGAGGCCCACGGCCCCCGCAGCCCGGCGTGCGCCATGACCGAGCGCAGCACGCCCAGCAGGGCGCCCTGCCCGTAGTGCATCGCCAGGTTCACCGACCTGGGCTGACGCCCGGCCCGCTCCCGCATCCCGGTGAGCCGTTGCAGGACCCGTGCCGGGACGTGCGAGTCGGGGCGTCCGGTCAGGCGCTGCTCCACCTTCTCCCCCAGGGTCATCACCAGCACCCCGGCCGTTCCCGCGACCAGGCCCTGCCACAACGCGCGTGTCATCATGCCGCCACGGGTACCCGGTCCCCGCCACCTACTCACCGGCCCCGCCCGTTCGAGGTCGACGCGCCCGCACCGGTCGTGCGGGCCCCGGCCCCGCGGCCGGGCACTTTCGACGACCCGCGGGCCCGCAGCCATTGTCGGGCGCATTGCGCGCATTGGTCGTGGCAGGTCCGGAATCGCTTTGCCGGCCATTGTCGTCAAGCTGTTCGGGGCTCGGGTTCGGGTTCGGCCCGGGTTCGGGTTCGGGTTCGGGTTCGGGTTCGCCGAATCGTCGGCCGGTCCGGGTCGCGGGACGAATTCGCCGGGGGTTCCGGCGCGGAACGCGGCGTCGGCGGCGCTGCTCGCGGCAGCGCCGCCGGGGACGACGTGGTGTCAGCCGCGCTTGGTGGCGAACACCTGGACCCACCACGGCCCGTTGGCGCTCGAGTTCACGCCCACACCGAGGTCGTGCAGGCCGCAGTCGAGGATGTTGGCGCGGTGGCCGTCGCTGTTCATCCAGTCCCGCATGGCCTGCTCGGGGGCCGACGGTCCTTTGTGGATGTTCTCGGCCCACTTCTGCCAGGTGTACCCGGCGGCGTTGAGGCGGTCGCCGGCGTCCGCGCCCTCCGGGCTGTTGTGGTCGTAGTAGTTGCGGGCGGCCATGTCGTCGGCGTGGGCCTGGGCGGCGGCCTGCGCCTGGCTGTCCACGGTCACCGCCGCGCACCCCACCTTGGCCCGCTCGGCGTTGACCAGTTCCACGACGCGCTCCGCCGTCGCGGTCGTCCGGTCGGAGGGCTGTGCCACACCCGGCTGTTCGAGCACACCGACCCCGGCGCCCGCCAGCGCGACCGCCGCCGCTGCTGCCGCCAGCGCTCGTCGTCGGGAGGACCGGTCCCCCTTGCCGGAGGACCGAATGCGCGTCGACTCGTCATAGTGTTCCATGATGGCTCCACTCGTCCGATGTGCGGTTCGGATACCCGTCGAATCGCCGGGGGAACGACGCGGGAATGCTTTCACCGGGTCAGGTATCGCGTGGAATACGTTCCTGTTTTCTGGGTAAGCCCCTGTGCGAGGCGGGTTCCCCGGGACGGCAGCGCGTCCCCCGGTTCCCCGTCAATCCACAGTGGACTCGAACCGCCGAACCGCGGCCGGCTCCGGCCGGGAGCGCCTAAGGTGACGACCATGCCACCGCCCCGGGCCGTGAAGGCCGTGCCGTTCGCCGTGCTCCTGCTCGTGGCCGGGTTCGTGCTCGACGCGACAACGGTCTTCTACGCGTTCGAGCACGAGGACGAGGTCTTCGCGCTCGCCAGGACCAAGCGGGACGCCTTCGACAGCGCGTCGGCCGTGGTGGTCGGCGACTGGCTCTCGGGGTTCTCGCTCGTCGTCACGGGCCTGAGCACCGCCCTGCTCTGCGTCGCGGTCCACCTCCTCCTGCGCGGCAGGCGCTCGGGCCACGTCACCGCGCTCGCGGTGCTGGCGCCGCACGTGCTGTTCACCGCCATCGCGCTGCCGGGGGTGGGCTGGCGGGATCGCGCCGCGCTCGACCCGGACGACCTGAGCGCCTACTTCGACCCCGCTGTCACGCCCGCGTTCGTCCGGATCGCCGACCTGGCCGCGGTACCGCTCGGTTTCGCGGGCTCCGCAGCAGCCCTCGCCCTGCTCGTGCTCCCCGCGACCCGCCACTGGGTCCGCCGGCGGAGCGGGGTCGGGTGAGAGCTGGGCGGGGTGGGTGGGGTGGGCGACACGCGAACCACCCCCGCGCGGCGTCCGGGACAGCGGGGTCGCTGCCCCGGAACCGGCACGCCGGTCCGGGGCACGACGGTCCGGGGCACGACGGCCCGACCGCGACGGTCAGGGGTGGCGGCGGAGGTGGTCGAGGATCGCGTCGGCGACCCTGCGGTGCACGACGGCCGGCAGGGCGTGGCCCAGCTCGGGGATCTCCAGCAGCCGCGCGTCGGGCAGCAGCCCGGCCAGGTGGCGGCCGTGGCCCAGCGGGAAGAACGGGTCCTGCCCGCCCTGGACGACCAGCGTGGGCGTGGTCGCCGTGCGCAGGTCGTCCGCTCCGCGCGGCAGCGGGGTGGACGCCAGCCGGATGTGCCCGGTGGACGGCAGGAACGTGCCGGCGTGCGCGATGACGCGCCGCTCCAGCCGCAGGTACTCCGCCGGGTCGAACGGCAGCGCGTCGCCGTGCAGCTCCCGCCACAGCGCGACGCGGCGCTCCAGCTCGGCTTCCTCGGTGGCGCCCGGTTCGGCCAGGGCGATCACCCGCGTGAGGCGTTCGGGGCCGACCGCCGGGTTCTCGTCCGTGGTGCCCATGTCCAGCGCCCCGGTGTGGGTGAGCGTCAGGGAGCGCAGGCGGTCGGCGTGGTCGACGGCCAGCAGCTGGCCGATGAGCCCGCCCATCGACATGCCCACCACGTGCGCCCGGTCGACGCCGTGGGCGTCGAGCACCGCCACGGCGTCCCGGGCGAGGTCGCCCAAGTCGTAGTCGGCTTCCGCCGCGGGGACCGCCGTGGACCTGCCGGTGTCGCGGTGGTCGTACCGGATGACCCGGCACCCGCCCTCGACCAGCAGCTCGACGAATTCGTCCGGCCAGCCGGGCGCCGCGGCGCCGGCTCCCATGACCAGCAGGACCGGCGCCGCGCCCGGCTCTCCCCGGTCCTCGCTCCACAGCCGGACCGTCCCCGCCCGCACGATGCGCTCCGCCACGGCACCCCCCGAAGTCGATCAACCGGCACGACGGTACACCGGCTCACCCGCGGCCCTGCGGGCGCCGACCGGGCACGCCCCGGCTGAACAGGTAGTTCCGCCGGCTGCCGACCACCTCGCGGGTTTCCCGCCAGGCCGAGCCGCCCCAGGCCCACATGCGGTAGCCGCGCTCGGCGAGCCAGTCCCGGACGGTCCCCGGCGAGCGGTGGAACCGGCCCAGGTGGCGTTCCTCGACCTCCAGCAGGAGCGTCGGGGCGCAGCGCTCCAGCAGGCGGGAGCCGCCGAGCAGCACGTCGAACTCGGCGCCCTCCACGTCGGCCTTGACGAAGTCGACGCGGTCGACGCCGAACCGGTCGCAGAACCCGTCCAGGGTCAGGGCCTCCACCAAGACCTCGGCCTGGTCCTCGAACTCCGCGTTCGAGCCCAGGCCGTCCGCGCCCGCGGTGAGGAAGGACCGCCCGGTGACGAACCGGCCGTTGCGCAGCGGCACGCTCATGGTCAGCGGGCCGCTGCGCGCGGCCAGGGCGAGCCGGTGCCACCGCACGTTGGGCAGGGACCGCAGGCCCAGCAGCCGCGAGGGCGCGACGTGCGCGAACGGCAGCGGCTCGGCGCTGTGCACGACGCCGGTCGGGCCGACCAGCCGGGACAGCTCCGCGGTGTAGAGGCCCAGCGCCGCGCCGACGTCCAGGCAGACGTCGCCGCGCCGGACCAGCCCGCGCAGGCCGCGCAGCTCCGGCTCGACCCACCGGCCGGCGCGGGCGAGGCCGCGGACGGCGTCGCTCACCACCCGGTCGCGCAGTCGGGGCAGCACGCGGCGGGGCGTCGGGACGAGCGGCATCGGGGTGTCCTGCTTCCGGAGTCGGGTCGGGTGGGGGGCGTTTCGGGAAGGGGTGTCGGCCGAGAACCCGGCCGGGGAAAACCTACGCAGGCGCGGCGGGCGACACGTCCTCCGACAGGCGGATCCGCCGGGAGCACCCACGGGGGACGGTCGCGGGTGGTGTAGCTCCGCAGAGCTACCCCGCCCTGGCTCTGCTCGGTGACGTGGCGCGCGGACAACTCCTGGGCAGGCGGGCGGAACCGGTCCGAGCCGGCGCGCGCCTCCCGGCAGGGCGCGCCCGGCCACCGGGAAGGGTCGCCGACGCCGCTACCCCGCCCCGGGCACTTCCGGCGACCCGCCGCGCCGGCGCCCTCTGCGGGATGTGCGCGGTGTTCGCCGCCGTCGTGACGTGGACCGGGATGCCCGCCCGCCGGGCGGGGCAGCCCTGAGCACGCGACCCGCGCGACCCGCCACCCGCGCGACCCGTGACCCGCGACCGTGACCCGTGACCGTGACCGTGCGAGGTTGCCCCGGTGCGCCCGCCGGCCGGCCTGACGGTGGCGCGGCTGGTGCGGGAGGATGTGCCCCGGCCTCAGAGGGGGCGGGCGGGGCGGATGCGACGACACCGGGTCAGCGACCTGCGCGGCGGTCGGCCGGCGCGCCTGCGCGGCGGTCGGTTCGAGGGCCGGCGCGGCAGCGGATTCGGCGGGCGGTCCGGGGGCCGGCGCGCCGGGCTCGGCGCGCCGGTCGCCGCGGCGCTGCTGTTCGCCCTGGCCGCGTGGGCGTTCGCGTTCCGCGTCCTGCCCGACGGCTGGCCCGCGGCGGGCCGGGTCGCGGCGGGTCTCGCCCTGGCCGCGAGCCAGAGCGCCCCGGTGCTGTGGTGGCGGCGGCGCCCGGTGGTGGCGTGGGCGGCGCTGCTGGTGGCCTGCGGCGGCGCGCACCTGATCGAGCGGGCGGTCGGGACCTCCACCGGGAGCCTGTTCACGCCGGGGCAGTTCGCCCTGCTCGCCGTGCTCTACGGGGTGGGGCTCACCCGGAGCCGGTCGGTGGCGGCGGCCGTCGCGGCGGCGACCCTCGCCGCGGCGCTGCCGACCGGGGTGGGCAGGCCGGAGGTGCTGGTCCTGGCCGTGGTGACGGCCGTGCTGCTCGGCGGGTCGCGGGCCGCGCGGGAGGAGATCGCGCGGGCGCCGGCCGCGCGGGAGGAGCGCACCAGGATCGCCCGCGAGCTGCACGACGTGGTGGCGCACCACATGTCCGTGCTGGCCGTGCAGGCCGAGACCGCGCCGTACCGGCTCGACGGCCTGCCGCCGCCGGTGGCCGAGCAGTTCCGCGAACTGGCCGACAAGGCGCGGCTGGCGCTGGACGAGATGCGCGGCCTGCTCGGCGCGCTGCGCGGCGACGAGGCGGCCGAGCGCGACCCGCGGCCGACGCCCGAGCAGGTCGCGGCGCTGGTGGAGTCGGTCCGCCGGGTCGGCACGCCGGTGGACTTCGAGTTCGACGCCCGGCTGCGCCGGCTGGAGCCGCCGCGGGCGCTGTCGGTCTACCGCATCGTGCAGGAGAGCCTGAGCAACGCGCTGAAGCACGCCGCCGGCGAGCCGCTGCACGTGAGCGTGACCCGCGACGGCGACGCGGTGCGGGTCCGCGTGCGCAACCGGCTGCGCGGCGGCGCGGGCGCGCCGGGGCAGGGCATCTCGGGGATGCGGGAACGGGTGGACCTGCTGGGCGGTAGGTTCGCGGCGGGGCCCGACGGGGCCGGTCACTTCGTCGTCGACGCGGTGATCCCCGACCGCGGAGGGGGCGCATGATCCGGGTTGTCGTCGTGGACGACCAGGCGATGGTCCGGGAGGGGTTCGGCGCGCTGCTGGACAGGCAGCCCGACATGGCGGTCGTCGGCGCGGCCGGCGACGGCGAGCACGCCGTGGCCCTGTGCCGCCGGGAGAAGCCGGACGTGGTCCTGATGGACATCCGCCTGCCGGTGGTGGACGGCCTGGCCGCGACCCGCGCCCTGATGGGCGACCCGGACCCGCCGAAGGTGCTGGTCCTGACCACGTTCGACCTCGACGAGTACGTGTACGAGGCGCTGCGGTCGGGGGCCTGCGGCTTCCTGCTCAAGGACGCCCGCGCCGAGGAGCTGATCACCGCGGTCCGCGTGGTGGCCGAGGGGCACGCCCTGCTCGCGCCGCGGGTCACCGGCAGGCTGATCGAGCGCTTCGCGCAGCAGGCGCCCGCCCCGTCCGCCCGGCCCCGCGAGCTGTCCGGCCTGACGCCGCGCGAGACCGAGGTGCTGCGCCAGGTCGCCAAGGGCCTGTCCAACGCGGAGGTCGCCGACCGGCTGTCCATCGCGGAGGAGACGGTGAAGACCCACGTCGGCCGGATCCTCGGCAAGCTCGGGCTCCGCGACCGCGTCCAGGCGGTGGTGCTGGCCTACGAGACCGGCCTGGCCCGCGGCCGGTAGCCGGCGGCCGGGCGGCGGGACCGGCGGCCGGGCGCGGGGCGCCCGCTCACCCCAGGTTGGGGCGCAGGCGCCGCTCGGCCTGGTCGAGGGTGATGCCGCAGCGCTCGGCGTAGTCGGCGAGCTGGTCGCGGCCGATGCGCCCCACGGTGAAGTAGCGCGCCGCCGGGTTGCCGAACACCAGGCCGTTGACGCTCGCCGCCGGCGTCATCGCGAAGGACTCGGTGAGGCCCATCCCCAGGCGGCCCGCGTCGAGCAGGTCGAACAGCGCCCGCTTGTGCGCGTGGTCGGGCAGCGCCGGGTAGCCGAAGGCCGGCCGGATGCCGCGGAACCGCTCGGCGTGCAGGTCGCGGACGTCGGGGTCGGCGTCCGGCTCGAACCACGCGCGCCGGGCCAGCAGGTGGACGTGCTCGGCGAAAGCCTCGGCCAGGCGGTCGGCGAGGGCCTTGACCATGATGGCGCCGTAGTCGTCCTGCTCGGCCTCGTAGCGCGCGGCCAGCTCCTCGGCCCCGTGGACGGCCACGGCGAACCCGCCGAGGTGGTCGCCGGCGGGCGCCAGGTAGTCCGACAGGCAGCGGTTCGCCCTCCCCTCGGGCTTGACCGTCTGCTGGCGCAGCAGGGGCAGCCGCAGGTCGCCCGCGTCGACGTCGAGCACGAGGTCGTCGCCGTCGGCGCGGGCGGGCCAGAAGCCGAGCACGCCGGCGGCGCGCAGCGACCCGTCGGCGACGATCCGGTCGAGCAGGGCGTTGGCGTCGTCGAACAGCTCGCGGGCGACCGGGTCCTCCAGGATCTTCGGGTACTTGCCCCTCAGGTCCCAGGCGAGGAACAGGAACTGCCAGTCGATCAGCTCCCGCAGCTCGGACAGCTCGGGCCGGACGGTGCGCAGGCCCTTGAACTCCGGGGTCGGCAGGTCCGCGAAGGACACGCGCTCGGCGTTGGCGCGGGCCCGGGCCAGGCTCAGCAGCGGCCGGCGCTGCTTGCCGGCGTGCTCCTCCCGCAGGCGCTCCTGCTCCGCGCGGGTGCTCGCGGCCAGGGCGCCGGCGCGGGCCGGGTCGAGCAGCTCGGCGACGACGCCGGTGACCCGCGAGGCGTCGAGCACGTGCACGGTCGTGCCCCGGTACTCCGGCGCGATCCGCACCGCCGTGTGCTGGCGCGAGGTGGTCGCGCCGCCGATGAGCAGCGGCAGGTCCATCCCGCGGCGCTGCATCTCCGCCGCCACCGACACCATTTCGTCCAGCGACGGGGTGATCAGCCCGGAGAGCCCCACCGCGTCGGCGCCCTCGGCGATCGCCGTGTCGAGGACGACCGCGGCGGGGACCATGACGCCGAGGTCCACGACCTCGTAGTTGTTGCAGCCCAGGACGACGCCCACGATGTTCTTGCCGATGTCGTGCACGTCCCCCTTCACCGTGGCCAGCACCACCTTGCCGGCGCGGTGCGGTCCGGCGGCGTCGGCGCCCGTGGTCCGCCGCTCCGCCTCCATGAACGGTTCGAGGTAGGTCACGGCGCGCTTCATCACCCGGGCGCTCTTGACCACCTGGGGCAGGAACATCCGGCCCGACCCGAACAGGTCGCCGACGACCTTCATGCCGTCCATCAGCGGGCCCTCGATCACCTCCAGCGGCCGGTCCGCCGCCAGCCGCGCCTCCTCGGTGTCGGCCTCGACGAAGTCGACGACGCCGTGCACCAGCGCGTGCGCCAGCCGCTCCCGGACCGGGGCGTCCCGCCAGGCCAGGTCGACCTCCCGGCGGGCGCCCTTCCCGGTCACCGTCCCCGCGAAGGCGACCAGCCGGTCGGTGGCGTCGGGCCGCCGGTCGAACAGCACGTCCTCGACCAGCTCCAGCAGGTCGGCCGGGATGTCGTCGTAGACGGCGAGCTGGCCCGCGTTGACGATGCCCATGTCGAGCCCGGCGGGCACGGCGTGGAACAGGAACGCCGAGTGCATGGCCTCGCGCACGACGTCGTTGCCGCGGAAGGCGAACGACAGGTTGGAGATGCCGCCCGAGACGTGCGCGCCGGGGCAGCGCCGCCGGATCAGCGGCAGGGCGTCGAGGAACGCCTTGGCGTAGCCGTTGTGCTCCTCGATCCCGGTGGCCACCGCCAGCACGTTGGGGTCGAACACGACGTCCTCGGCGGGGAACCCGACGCGCTCGGTCAGCAGGTCGTAGGCGCGGGCGCAGATCTCCACCTTGCGCTGCGCGGTGTCGGCCTGGCCCCGCTCGTCGAAGGCCATGACGACCACGCCCGCCCCGTGCGCGCGGATCCGGCGGGCCTGCTCCAGGAAGGGCCCCTCGCCCTCCTTGAGGCTGATCGAGTTGACCACCGCCTTGCCCTGCACGCACTTGAGCCCCGCCTCCAGCACGCTCCACCGCGAGCTGTCGACCACGATCGGGACGCGGGCGACCTCCGGCTCGGTGGCCAGCAGGTTCAGGAACGTGGTCATCGCCCGCTCGCCGTCGAGCAGGTCGGCGTCCATGTTGACGTCGAGCAGGTTGGCCCCGCCGCGCACCTGGTCGACCGCGACGGCCACGGCCGCCTGGTGGTCGCCGGCCTCGATCAGCCGGCGGAACCGCGCCGAGCCGGTCACGTTGGTGCGCTCGCCGATCACCACGAACCCGGTGTCGGGACCGACCTCGAACGGTTCCAGGCCGCTGAACCGGGTGGTCCGCCGCGCCGGCGGCACCGGCCTGGGCGCCGCGCCCGCCACGGCCGCGGCGATGCGCGCCACGTGCTCCGGGGTGGTGCCGCAGCACCCGCCGACCACGTTGACCAGGCCCTCGTCGGCGAACCCGCGCAGCAGCGCCGAGGTCCGCTCGGGCGTCTCGTCGTAGCCGCCGAAGGCGTTGGGCAGCCCGGCGTTGGGGTGGCAGGCCGTGTACGCGCCCGCCAGTCGGGACAGCTCCGCGACGTGCGGGCGCAGCTCCGCCGCGCCCAGCGAGCAGTTCACCCCGACCACCAGCGGGTCGGCGTGCGCCACCGAGGTCCAGAACGCCTCGACGGTCTGGCCGCACAGGGTGCGCCCGCTCAGGTCCACGACCGTCACCGAGATCCACAGCGGCAGGTGCGGCGCGACCTCCGCGGCGGCGGCGAGGGCCGCCTTGGCGTTGAGCGTGTCGAAGACCGTCTCGACGAGCAGCAGGTCGACCCCGCCCTCGGCGAGGGCCGCGATCTGCTCGGCGTAGGTGTCGCGGACCTGGTCGAACGACACCGCCCGGTACGCCGGGTCCTCCACCCGCGGCGACAGCGACAGGGTGACGTTGAGCGGCCCGACCGAGCCCGCGACGAACCGGCCGCCCGCCTCGTCGGCCGCCTGCCGCGCCAGCCGCGCCCCCTGCAGGTTCATCTCGCGGACCAGCGGCTGCAGGCCGTAGTCGGCCTGGCCGATGCCGGTGGCCGTGAAGGTGTTGGTGGTGGTGATGTCGGCGCCCGCGGCCAGGTAGCGCCGGTGCACGTCGAGCACCACGTCCGGGCGGGTCAGGTTCAGCAGGTCCGGGTCGCCGGTGAGGTCGCGCGGGTGGTCGGCGAGGGTGGCGTCGCGGTAGTCGGCCGGGCCGAGGCCCGCCGACTGGAGCATCGTCCCCCACGCGCCGTCGAGCACGGCTATCCGCCGGTCGAGCACCTCGCGCAGCGCGTCGCCCGGTCGCCCGGCGGTGTCGTCGTCTCGTTCGGGGACGGTGCCCACCCTCGACCTCCCGTGTCACACAGCGGGAGGCGCCCTTGGGAAGGATCGGAGGTCGAGCGTGGCGGGCCCGATGCCCGTTGCAGCGCCTCTCGACCTCTGCGCCGAAGATAGCGCACCCGTTGCCCCGCGCGGGAAGCAGAATCCCGGCGGCAGCGCGGGCACGTCGCCCGACCAGGTGGATCACCGGCGTTCCGGGCGTCATCGGCAGCCGCCGGCCGTCCCACGCAGTGGGAACACCGGGGCGTGGTCCGCGGGCGGCGGGCTTCCGCGCGTCCCCCGTCCAGGAGGCGTGGCGGCCCCACCGGCCGACCTCGACGGCAACGGCGGCGCGGCGGGCGGCCCGATCGGCGGTTTGCGCTCACCGGCGGCAGGGCACCCGAACGGGGACAGCGGACGCAACCGGAGGGTAGGACGGTGTCACGGGCGGTAAGTGAAGACCTGTTGGCCGGCCGCTACCGGCTCGACGAGCCGATCGGGTTCGGCGGCATGGCCGAGGTCCACCGGGGCTGGGACACCCTCCTGCGGCGGCACGTCGCGATCAAGCTGTTCCAACCGGGGTTCGACCCCTCCGCCGTCCGCCGCTTCGACAACGAGGTCCGCGCCCTGGCCCGGCTCTGCCACCCCGGGCTGGTCGCCGTCTACGACGCCGACACCGAGGGCAGCACGCCGTTCGTCGTGCTGCAGCTGATCGAGGGCGGCACGCTGCACGAGCGGATCGCCGACGGGCCGCTGCCGCTGGAGGAGGTCTGCCGGCTCGGGGCGGGGCTGGCCGACGCGCTGGCGCACGTGCACGCCCACGGCCTGGTGCACCGCGACGTCAAGCCGTCGAACATCCTGCTCGACGAGGAGGGCACGCCCCACCTCGCCGACTTCGGCCTGGCCCACCTGACCGGCGCGACGCGGCTGACGCGCACCGACCACCTGGTGGGCACCGCCGCCTACCTGGCCCCCGAGCAGGTGCTCGGCGGGGAGGTCGACCACCCGGCCGACGTCTACGCCCTGGGCCTGGTCCTGCTGGAGTGCCTGACCGCGCAGCGCGAGTACCGGGGCAGCGAGGTCGAGGCCGCGATCGCCCGGCTGCACCGCGCGCCGGCCATCCCCGAGCACCTGCCCGCCTTCGCCCGGCGGCTGCTGGCCCGGATGACCTCCACCGAGCCGCAGGACCGGCCGACCGCGCCCGAGTGCGCGCGGATCCTGTCCGCGGTCGCCACCCCCGCCGCGCTCGACAGCGCCCCTCCCCTCAGCACCCCGCCCCTCAGCACCCCGCCCGCCGGCACCTCACCACCCGCCGGCCCCGCGCCCCGCAGCACCTCCCCCGTCGGAGCCGCGGCGACCGACACCGCGCACTTCGACATGCGCGCGGCGACGAAGCACGGCCTGCGCCCGTCGTGGAAGGGGCTGGTCACCGCCACCGGCGTGATGATCGGCGCCATCGTGATCACCATGGGCACCACCTCGGGCCGCGAGCCGGCGACGTCGGCCCCCGACCCCACCGCGCCGCCCGCCGCCGAGGCGCCCCTGCCCTCCTCGCCGAAGGTCTCGGTCGACGGCCCGCAGGTCACGGTCGCCTGGCAGGCGCCCGGTCCGCGCCAGGTCCCGGCGGCCCCGCAAGCGCCGCTGGACACGACCTCGGCCCCGACCCCGGAGGCCGCGGTGCCGTCGAGCCCGGGGACCACCCTCACCACCCCGCCGCCCACGACCACCACCACCCCGCCGCCGACCACGTCGAGCACGCCGCCGCCCTCCTCCGAGACCTCCGAGAGCAGCCCCGCGCCGGGGACCTCGACGCCGCCCGCCGAGGACGAAGAGGCCGCCGAGTAGCCGACGGCCCACCTGCGGATCACCGCAACCGGACACCGCCCCACCTGCGGTCCCCGCTCCCCGATGACTTCGGTCCGTAACGGGATGAGCGCGCCGGGCAACCTCCGGTCACCGTGCGGCGTCTTCCTGGTCGATCGACGACGTCGATCGACCACAGGTGCTCCACGGAGGAGATTTCCCACATGAAGTTCGCCAGCATCGCCGCCGGCGCCGCGCTCGCCGCGGCCGGGGTGCTGGGCGCGTCCGGGACGGCGGTCGCCGCCCCGAACGCGCCCTACTACGTCACGACGTGGCACGACGTCAACGTCCGGTCGTGCGAGGCCACGTCGTGCCCGGTCATCGGTTGGCTCCCGGCGGGCAGCACGTCCATCGCCTACTGCTGGACCTACGGCGAGCCGATCACCGACGCCGGCATCACCAACGACGTCTGGCTCGTGCTGTCCCGCCAGGACGGCGGCCGGCGGCTGGCCAGCGCGGTGTACTTCCAGGGCGACGAGCGCGCCAACCTGCCCTACGAGGCCAACTGCGACCGGTGACACCGCCGCGGCGCGGGGACCACGCGGTCCCCGCGCCGCGGGCCGGCCGGCGGCGGGCGCCTCGCCGCGCCCCGCGGTGGACGGCCTCCCGCGCGGGAGGCCGTCCACCGCGGATCCCGCCGCCTCAGATCACGCCCAGGGCCAGCATCGCGTCGGCCACCTGGATGAACCCGGCGATGTTCGCGCCCGCCAGGTAGTTGCCCGGCTTGCCGTACACGTCGGCCGTCTCCAGGCACCGGTCGTGGATGCCGTGCATGATGTCGGCGAGCCGGCGCTCGGTGTGCTCGAAGCTCCAGGAGTCCCGGGACGCGTTCTGCTGCATCTCCAGGGCGCTGGTCGCCACACCGCCCGCGTTGGCCGCCTTGCCCGGGGCGAACAGCACCCCGGCGTCGGCGAACAGCCGGACGGCGTCCGGGGTGCAGGGCATGTTGGCGCCCTCGGCGACGATGGCGCACCCGTTCGCGATCAGCGCGGCGGCGTCCCGCCCGTTCAGCTCGTTCTGGGTCGCGCACGGGAGGGCGATGTCGCAGGGCAGCTCCCACACCGAGCCGTCCTCGACGTACCGGACACCGGGCCGCTCGTCGGCGTAGGCGGAGATGCGCGCCCGGCGGGTCAGCTTGACCTCCTTGAGCAGTTCGAGGTCGATCCCCTTCTCGTCCACCAGGTAGCCGTTGGAGTCCGAGCAGGCGACCACCGTGCCGCCCAGCTGCTGCACCTTCTCCACCGCGTAGATCGCGACGTTGCCCGAGCCCGAGACCACGACCTTCTTGCCCTCGAACGAGTCGCCGCGGACCTTGAGCATCTCCTCGACGAAGAACACGGTGCCGTAGCCGGTGGCCTCGGTGCGCACCTGCGAACCGCCCCACGCCAGCCCCTTGCCGGTCAGCACACCGGACTCGTAGCGGTTGGTGATGCGCTTGTACTGGCCGAACAGGTAGCCGATCTCCCGGCCGCCGACCCCGATGTCCCCGGCGGGCACGTCGGTGTACTCGCCGATGTGCCGGTACAGCTCGGTCATGAACGCCTGGCAGAAGCGCATGACCTCGCCGTCGGAGCGGTCCCGCGGCGAGAAGTCCGAGCCGCCCTTGCCGCCGCCGATGGGCATTCCGGTCAGCGAGTTCTTGAAGATCTGCTCGAAGCCGAGGAACTTGACGATCCCCAGGTAGACCGACGGGTGGAAGCGCAGGCCACCCTTGTACGGCCCGAGCGCCGAGTTGAACTCGACCCGGAACCCGCGGTTGATCTGCACCGTGCCGGAGTCGTCCACCCACGGGACGCGGAAGATGATCTGCCGCTCGGGCTCGCACAACCGGCGGATCACGGCCGCGTCGGCGTACTCCGGGTGCTTGGCCACGACCGGCCCCAGGCTGTCCAGCACCTCGCGCACCGCCTGGTGGAACTCGTTCTCACCGGGGTTGCGGCGCAGCACCTCGTCGTAGATGTCACCCAACTTCTCGTCCAGGATCGGCACGCGCTCACTCCTTGATCACCCGTCGACGGCCTTGCGGTCCGGGGACCAGCCTGAACTACGGCGTTCCGCCCCGCACACCTGGGTCTCCACCCGCCCGCGTCACCCCCTCCCCCTTGTGGCACCGCTCACCCCCACCCCACCCCTCTCCCACCCACCCCGCACCGCCCCAGCCCCCCGGCGCGGCCCGCGCAAACCGATGCCCTCGTGTTCTCCCCGTATGGCCTGCCCGGAGGGCTACCATGCTTTTCCTGGGGGTGCAAGCACGCTTTTCGCTTGCACCCCCAGGAAAAGCATGGTCGTCTTTAGACAGGCCATGCGGGGAGAACACGACCGCTCTTCCTCCTCCTTGGCGGCCTGCCCGTCCGGCGAGGACTCTTTCCTCTTTTCACCAGGGTCGACCACCGACCCCCCTCACCACCCCCTCGCACCACCCCCTCGACGCCATCACAAACCGTGTCCCCCCAAGACCACCCGTTCGCTCGCGATGTCCACCCGTCGGAGCCCCTGCCCGCCGGTGTAGATCACTCCGACGAGGGGTAACCGGCGGTCGACCAAGGGAGGGCGAGTGGAGTCGAAGAACCCCGCCGAGATCGTGAAGAACGCTCTCGAAAAGGCAGTCGAGAAGGTGACCGACCTGGTCACGCCGGACGTTCCGGGTGCACCGGGCAGTGAGCCGCCGACCGTCGCGCAGCCGACCGAACCGCGGGAGCCGCTCCCGCCGAAGGCCGACCAGGACGCGCCGGAAACCGTGTCGCCGACCGGGGCGCCGACCGGGGCGGCCAAGACCACCAAGAGCCAGCAGGGCGCGTTCCTGACCACCGCGCAGGGCGTCCGGCTGCACGACACGGACCACTCGCTCAAGGCGGGTGAGCGCGGTCCGACGCTGCTGCAGGACCACCACCTGCGCGAGAAGATCATGCACTTCGACCACGAGCGCATCCCCGAGCGGGTGGTGCACGCGCGCGGCGCCGGGGTGCACGGCGTGTTCGTCGGCTACGGCACCGCGGAGTCGGTGTGCAAGGCCGGGTTCCTCAAGGAGGGCAAGACCACGCCGGTGTTCGTGCGGTTCTCCACCGTCGTGGGTTCCCGCGGCTCGGCGGACACCGTGCGCGACACCCGCGGGTTCGCCACGAAGTTCTACACCGACGAGGGCAACTTCGACTTGGTGGCCAACAACATCCCGGTGTTCTTCATCCAGGACGGCATCAAGTTCCCCGACATCGTCCACGCCGCGAAGCCGCACCCCGACCGGGAGATCCCGCAGGCGCAGAGCGCGCACGACACGTTCTGGGACTTCGTGTCGCTGCACACCGAGGCGACCCACCACGTGCTGTGGCACATGTCCGACCGGGGCGTGCCGCGCTCCTACCGGACCATGGAGGGCTTCGGCGTCCACACCTTCCGCCTGGTCAACGAGGCGGGTGAGACGTCGCTGGTGAAGTTCCACTGGAAGCCCAAGCAGGGCGTGCACTCGCTGCTGTGGGAAGAGGCGCAGCTGATCAACGGCGTCGACCCGGACTTCCACCGCCGCGACCTGTACGACGCGATCGAGTCCGGCGCGTTCCCCCAGTGGGAGTTCGGCATCCAGGTCTTCCCGGACACGCCCGAGCAGACGTTCGAGGGCATCGACCTGCTCGACCCGACCAAGATCGTGCCCGAGGAACTGGCGCCGGTGCAGCCGATCGGGATGCTCACGCTCAACCGCAACCCGACGAACTTCTTCGCCGAGACCGAGCAGGTCGCCTTCCACGCCGGCCACCTCGTGCCCGGCATCGACGTGACCGACGACCCGCTGCTGCACGCCCGGCTGTTCTCCTACCTGGACACGCAGCTGACCCGCCTGGGCGGCCCGAACTTCGCGCAGATCCCGATCAACCGCCCGCACGCGCCGGTCAACGACATGCTGCGCGACGGGTTCCACCAGCACGCGGTGCACGGCGGTGTCGCGCCGTACAAGCCGAACTCGCTCGACGGCGGGTGCCCGTTCCACGCCGGGGCGGGCGACAAGCCGTTCGTCGAGGTGCCGCAGCGCATCGCGGAGGCCACGAAGGTCCGGCGGGCCGCGGCGTCGTTCGACGACCACTTCACCCAGCCGCGCCTGTTCTTCCAGAGCCTGAGCCCGATCGAGCAGGAGCACGTGATCCAGTCGTTCACGTTCGAGCTGGGCAAGTGCTACGAGCAGGCGATCAAGGAGCGGCAGCTGCAGGTGCTGGCCAAGGTGGACGCGCGGCTGTGCGCCGAGGTCGCCGCGGGCCTCGGGCTGCCCGCGCCCGCCGCGGACGACCTGCCGCAGGTGCAGCCCAGCCCGGCGCTGTCGCAGCTCGGGCGCACCTGGCCGGTCGACGGCCGGATGGTGGGCATCGTGGTCGACGCCGACGACCCGGACGGCCTCGAGGGCGTGCGCACGGCCCGGCTCGCGCTCCAGGCCGCCGGGGTGGTGCCGCTGGTCATCGCGGCCCGCGGCGGGGACCTCGCGCACGGGCTGGTCGCCCAGCGCACCTTCCTGACCGCGCGCTCGGTCGAGTTCGACGCCCTGCTGGTCGCCGCCGCTCCCCCGCCCGCGCCGGACGCGCTGCCGACGCGGGACGCGAAGGCGGGCGCCGGTGTGGCCGGGTCGCCGCTGGACCCGCGGGTGGACCTGCTGATCGCCGAGACCTTCCGGCACGCCAAGGCGATCGGCGCGTGGGGCGCCGGCGCGGCGGTGGTCGGCTCCGGCCCCGGTGTGGTGACCGGCGAGGGGCCGACCGACGTGGTCGAGCAGGTGCTCGCCCTGCTGGGCGAGCACCGCGTGTGGGCCCGGTTCGCCGCCGCGCAGTAGGGAGGGCGCGCACGGAAACCCCAGCGAGACCGCAGCCCCTGGCCGCCCCGCGGCCAGGGGCTGCTTCGCGCACGGCGGAACCCCGACCCCGCCCCGCCACCGGCCACTGTGGACGGTCGTCAGGCGAACACCCCGCACCGCACCGAGCACCGGACCGGACCGGACCGGACCGGACCGGAAACAAAACCGAACCGGAAACAAGCGGAACGCATTATATCAGCGCGAAATCCGTCTTTTTGGACTCTTGTGGCGTGATCCGCGACAGCACTAGAACTGGGTGGCGCATCGGACAATTCGAGGGGGATTGCACATGCGCCTGATCACGTCCTTGCTCCCCGCGCTGCTGGCGGCCGGCCTGGTCGCGCCGGCGGCAGCGGCGGCGGCCGAACCGGCGACGGGCCCACCGCCGCCGGGGTGGGCGCTCGACGGCGACCGACTGGTCTGGACCGCTCCCGCCCCGATCCCGCTGGGCGGCGCGGCGGTCGAGTTCTGGGACGGCGACCGGCTGCTGGGGGTGCCGCGGCCCTCCGCCGACCTGCGCTCCTACACCCTGGACGGGCCGGTGCTCGAACGCGCCGACCGGCTCCGGGTCCGGGCGGCGGGCCGGCGGCTGGACGCCGAGGAGCCGGTCGGCCCGGCCGGTTCGGCGCCGCCCGCGCCCGCCCCCGCGCCGCTGCCCGCCGGCGCCACCGACCCCGGCCGGCCCGGCCCCTTCCCGACCCGCACCGGGGAGTACGCGCTGGACCCGATCACCGTGCCGGGGTACCCGGCGCCGGTCGAGGCGCAGGCCGTGGTCGTGGCGCCGGACGGCGCGCGCGGCCGGCGCCCGCTGGCGCTGTTCCTGCACGGCAGGCACTTCACCTGCTACGACCCCGCCGACCCGGGCAGGATCTGGGCCACGTGGCCGTGCCCGGCGGGCGCCGAGCCGGTGCCGAGCCACCGCGGGTACCTCCAGGCGCAGCGGCTGCTGGCCTCCCAGGGCTACGTGACGGTGTCGATCTCGGCCAACGGCGTCAACGCGCAGGACCTCGACGACCCGGACGCGGGCGCGGGGGCGCGCTCGGCGCTGGTGCGCGCGCACCTGGCGAAGTGGGCGGACTGGGCGGGCCCCGGTCGCGCCTCCGCGCCGGAGGTCGTCCGGGCCTCGCCCGCGGCCGACCTGGCGAACGTGCTGCTGGTCGGGCACTCCCGGGGCGGCGAGGGCGTCAACCGGGCGGCCACCGACAGCCTCTCGCCGCCGCCACCGGGCAGCGGGCACGACGGGCCGGCGCGCTGGCGCATCCGGGGCACCGTCCTGATCGGTCCGACGATCTTCGGGCACAACCCGGCGGTGGACGTGCCGTCGGTGACGATCCTGCCCGGCTGCGACGGCGACGTGCGGGACCTGCAGGGCCAGCTCTACCTGGACGCGACCCGGGGGGTGGGCTCGGGGACCGCCCTGCACAGCGCGCTGTACCTCATCGGCGCGAACCACAACTACTTCAACACCGAGTGGACGCCCGGCCAGGCGCAGGCCCCGGCGTTCGACGACTTCCCGGCCGCGCCCGCCGACCCGGTGTGCTCGCCGGGGACGGCCACCCGGTTGACGGCGCGGCAGCAGCAGGCGGCGGGCGCGACCTACGTCGCGGCGGCGGCGCGCCTGTTCGTCGCGGGCGACCAGCGGGTGCTGCCGCTGGTCGACGGCTCGGGCGTCCGCGCGCCCTCGGCCGACCCGGCGCGCGTGCTCAGCCACGCCGTCGGCGGCGCGCGGTCGGCGTTCGTCGTGCCCGACGGGGCGACCACCGCGGAGGGCAGCGCGCGGGTGTGCGACCAGGTCTCGGCCGACCCGGCCACCGCGTGCGTCAACCCGGTCGAGTGGTGGGGGTCGACGCACTTCACCCGGTTCTCCGGGATCACACAGGAACCCGGCCGCCACGCCGTCGCGCTGCGGTGGTCCGCCGAGGGCCGGGCGGCGGTCGTGCGGCCGGGCCGGGCGGTGTCGCTGGCCGGGGCGCGGGAGCTGGCGCTGCGGCTGGCCGTCCCGCCGAACACCGCCGCCACCCGCTTCGACGTGGCCGTCACCGACACCGCCGGCCGTCGGGCCCGGCTGGGCTCGGTGTCGCTCGACGGCCTGCCCGGCACCGAGCGGACCTCCGCCCGCTGGGCGCAGGAGGTCCGCGTCCCGCTGCCGCCGCACGGCGTCGACCTGCACCGGGTCGCCGCGCTGGAACTGGTGCCGCGCGGCGGTCCCGGGCAGGCGTGGCTGATCGACGCGCACGGCTGGGACCGCGGCCTGCCCGACCCGCGGCCGACCGCGCTGCCGCGCGTGGACGTGGGGGAGCTGACGGTGCAGGAGGGCGACTCCGGCACGCGGGACTACACGCTGCCGGTCACCGTCACCGGCGACGGCCCGGGGTCGGTGCGGCTGTTCGTCCACGACGGCGACGGCGGCGCGTTCACCCAGCGGCTGGTGACGGTCGAGCCCGGTCAGCACACGATCGAAGTGCCGATGCAGGTCACCGGCAACACCCGGTGGAGCACGGGCTCGCGGCGCGCGCTGCTGGCGAAAGCCGTGCGGGGCACGGTCACCGGCCGGTACGCGGGCGGCTTGGAGGTGCTCGACGACGACCCCCGGCCAACGCTCACCATCACCCCGGTCTCCGACCGGGTCGCCGAGGGCGGTTCCCTGGTCTGGCGCGCGACGCTGTCCGCGGTGGCCGACCAGGCGGTCCTCCAGCTCGGCGCGCCGATCGCGCCGGCCGACGCGCCCGAGCTGGGCACCACCGACGTCGACGCCGACTGGTTCTCCACCCAGTCGTACGGGGAGGACCCGCTGCCGCCCCGGCCGCTGTCCACGACCCGGCTGATGGCGGCAGCCCACGTCCCGGCGGGGCAGTGGAGCGCGGAGTTCGCCGTCCCGACGACCGCCGACGCGGAGGCCGAGCCGGCCGAGCAGGTCCGGTGGCACTTCCCGCCGCTGCCGGGCGGCAGCGGGATCACCGTCACCGGCACGGTCACCGACGCGCCGCCCGGCCGCTCCTGACCGACCGGCGCGGGTGGCGGGCGACCCGGCCACCCGCGCGGGCCCGCCGGCCGCCGGGTGCGTCCCGGCGGCCGGCGGGAGGAGCGGTCAGACGCCGGTGGTGGAGCGGATCCACGCGCGGACGGCGGGCACGCTGCTGTACTGCTGCGTGGAGCTGCCGTCGGCGGTGGAGGCGACGCCGACCTGGAGGCCGTTGTACATCTGCGGGCCGCCCGAGTCGCCGGACCACGCGTTGCCGTTGATCCGGGAGGTGCACAGGGCCTGGCCGCCGTAGTAGTCCCGGCAGATCGAGTTCATCCGCACGTTGGCGGTCTTGAGCTGCGCCGACACCGGGCCGCTGCGGCTGGTGTAGCCCCAGCCGTAGATCTGGTTGGTGGTGCCGTTGGCCGGGTTGGTGTCGGCCAGCCTGGAGTACTGGCTGGTCTGGATGGGCGCGCTCAGCTGCAGCACGGACACGTCGGCCTGCGGGTGGTTGACGTACCGGCTGACCGTGCCGGGCGTGCCCTGGGCCCGCAGGACGTTGCCGACCCGGACCGTCAGGCCGGAGCCGACGCAGTGCTTGGCGGTGAGCACCCACGTCGGCGCGATGATCGTGCCGGAGCAGGTGAACGAGCCGCTGCGGTAGACCGCCGCGGACCACGGCGCCGACGACACCAGCGTGCCGCCGATGATCATGGGTGAGACGTCGTCGCGCCGGTCGGCGCTCGCCGGGCCGGCGGTGACGGCGGTGACCGCGCACAACAGCGCGCAGGCCAGGATGAAGGGACGCATGCAGGGATCTCCTCGTCCACTAGGCAGGGGGGACAGGCGAGAGTCAGGATGGAGCGCCCGCCGCGGGGTCGGAAACGGGGAATTCCCGCTCCCCGCGCAACACGGCCGCCAACTGGGTGCGGTTGCGCACTCCCAGCTTGCGGTAGATGCGGGTCAGCGCCCCCTCCACCGTCTTGACGCTGATGCTCAGCCGTCCGGCCACCACCGGGTTGCCGGCGCCGCCGGCGACCTGCCGGGCGATCCTGGCCTCGAACCCGGTGAGCAGGGCCCCGCCGGGGGTGTCGCCCAGCAGCACCGCCGCCCGGTCGGCCCACCTCGGCGCGCCGCTGTCGGCGAACACCTGCCGGGCCTGCTCCAGCAGCCGGCGGGACGCGCCGCGGCGCTTGCGCCGGCGCTCGACGACGCCCAGCGCCAGCAGGCTGCGGCCCAGCTGCAACGGCTGGCACAGCTCCCGGTGGACCTCGACGGCCGCCCCGAGGGACCGCTCGGCCGCGCCGAAGTCCTTGAGCGCGAGCCGCAGCAGGCCGTCGGCCCGGTCGAGCGCGGCCACCACCCCGCGCCTGCCCAGGCGCACCGCGCAGGCCCGCGCGCCGCCGATCACCCCCGCGGCCTCCGCCAGGCTGCCCACCGCGACCAGCGGCTCGGCCAGGTCCGGGCGGACGGCGAACACCGCGGGGTCCACCACGCCCATGTCCAGTTCGAGCCGCACCGCCCGGCGCAGCGGGTCGACCGCGGCCACCGGGTCGCCGGCGGTCAGCGCGGCCAGCCCCTGCGCGTGCAGGTTGCGCACCAGGGAGGAGCGGTCGCCGTCGGACTCGGCGCGGACCGCCCCCCGGCGCGCGAGGGCCTCGGCCGCCACCGGGTCCCCGCCGTAGGCTTCGGCGAGCGCGGCCCCGTAGCAGGCCAGCGGCACGTCCGACCCCAGGGCCTCGGCCAGCCGCAGGCAGTCCGCCGCCCGGCGCAGCGCGCTGCCGCACCGGCCCATCGCGACCAGCACCTCGATCACCGCCCACGTCATGCCGACGACCTCCGACAGCGCGCCGCGGTCGCCCGCGTGGTCGAGCAGCGCCGTGAGGCGCCGCGCCGCCGCCGGCAGCCGGTCGGCGAACAGGTCGAGGCGGGCGTCCACCCACAGCGTGCCGTCGTGGGTGGCCGCCATCCGCTCGGGCACGACCCGGCGCGCCAGGTCCAGGGTCGCGGGCGCGGTGGGGTCGCCCAGGGCGGTCTGGCACAGCGCGAGCGAGCACAGCGACATGGCCTCGGTGGGCAGGTCCCCGGCGGTCCTGGCCAGCAGCACGGCGTCCGCGAAGTGCCGGAGGGCCTCCCGCAGGTCGCCGCCCAGCGCGGAGTGCACGGCGAACCGGTGCTCCACCGGGGCTTGCAGGGCGGCGTCGCCCCTGGCGCGCGTCAGCGCCTCCCCCACGATGCCGCCGGCCGCCGTCCGCGCGTAGCGGACCGCGTCGACCATCACCAGCTGGGCGCGCACCCGCAGGTCCCTGGGCACCGCGGGCGAGCGCAGCACCTCCTGCGCCAGCGCGGTCGCCGTCTCGTGCCGGCCGGCCACCAGCGCGTCGCCCGCGGCCCGCAGCCGCCGCACGGCCGCCCGCGACGGGGCTCCCGGCGGGGTGCGCTCGGCGGCCAGCGCGCCGAGCTCCGCGGCCCGTTCCAGCGCGCCCCGCCGGCGCGCCTCGCCCGCGGCCCGCAGCAGCGCCGCGGCGGTGGGCTCATCGTAGCCGGCCACCGAGTGCGCCCGGTGCCGCACCCGCTCCACCGGGTCCGCCGCGGCCACCGCCAACCGGGAGTGCGCCGCGCGCACCTCGTCCGGTGGCACGACCAGCGGCAGGGCGGCGGCGACGAGCGGCTGCCGGAAGCGCACCCCGCCGTCGGGTCCCACCGAGACCAGCGGGCAGCCCGCCAGCTCCCCGGCGGCCCGCTCGTGCCCGCAGTGGACCAGCAGGCGCAGGGTCGGCCGCTCGGCCAGGGCGGCGACCAGCAGCGCGGACCGGGTCCCGGCGAGCTGCTCGGCCAGCAACCCGGCCACGACGTGCCGCAACCGGGCGGGGATCCCACCCGGGGACCTGCCCAGCTCGATGGCGTACAACGGGTTCCCGCCGGCCAGGTGCACGTCGACCCGACCGTGCCGGGCCATCAGCTCCGCGGTCGCCGCGGCCGGCAGCGGCGGCACCTCGACCACTTCGCCGCACCACCGGGCCACCGGCTCCCTCGCCGCCACGAGCACCCGCGTCCCCGCCCTGGCCGCGGCGAAGGCCAGCACGCGCGCCGACGCGTCGTCCACCCACTGCCCGTTGTCCAGGACGACCAGCGGCGCCGACTCGCGGAACGCGGTCAGCACGGCGTGCCGCAGGGCCAGCGGGTCGGGCTCCCCGTCCCGGCGCCGCAGCGCCCGGTCCACCGCCTCGCGCTGCGGCGCGGGCAGGTCGACCCGGACGTCGGCGAGCAGGTCGGCCAGCACCAGGTGCGGGATCAGCCGGTCGGCCGCCACCGGGCTGCTGCGCAGGACCGGGCGCCCCTCCGGCGCGGCGGCCTCCACGACGGCTTCGAGGACAGCCGACTTCCCGATCCCGACCGGCCCGTGCAGCAGCACGCACCCCCGCGCGAGCGCGGCCCGCGCGGTGGCCACCAGGTCGTCACGACCGAGGAGATCCATACCGAGCAGACCGTAGTGCCGCGCCCACCACGCCCTCTACGGCCGGTAGTCCGGTCTTCCGCGGCGCGAGCGGCCCTCACCGCGGCCGGACCGCCCGTCGCCGGGTGATCCCGCCGATGCCCGGCGAGGTGTCCTGAGCAGCGAAGAGTTCCCTTTCGGGCAAGGGAGGTGCTGCCACACTCGCAGGCACATCTCCTGAAAGGACCATCATGGGATTCTTGCGGAGAACGATCGCCGTGCTGGCCGTGGCCACCGCCGGCATCCCGACCGCGGCGTCGGTCGGCGTCGCGGCGGCGCAGCAGGCGGCAGGAACCGCGGCGGCAGCCGCCCCGAGGTTCACCAGGGTCGACACCGACGCCGAGGGCGAACCCGAGTCGGTGGGCGGCCAGGAAACGGGGTTCCTCGCGTCGTCCGGCAACGGCCGGTACGCGCTGTTCGCGGCGCGCACCGACAGCAACATGATCCCCGAAGCGCACCGGACGTCCCGGGGACTGGGCCACTACCTGGTGCGCAAGGACCTGTGGTCAGGCGCGATCACCCTGGTCAGCGTGGACGAGAACGGCGCACCGCTGGTGGCCGACTGGCGGACCGGCGCGATGAGCCCGGACGGCACGGCGTTCGCCTACGGCACCGGCGACAAGGAGGAGCCCTCCCTGTTCCACCGGGACCTGGCGTCGGGCGCCCGACGCGTCACGACCCTGCCGTGGCGGTGGTACATCGAGCACATCCGCCTGTCGGCCGACGGCCGGTGGCTGACCTGGGCCGGCCTCGGCGAGGAGGGGCACAACGTCATCAGCCGCCACGACGTCACGTCCGGCGAGACGACCGAACTGCTCAAGTGCAACGACCCGTTCGACGGCTGCACCCGCACCAGCGGCATGGGCGTGTCCGACGACGCCACCAAGTTCCTGATCAAGTACCAGCCGCAGCGCGGCGAAGCCCTCCGCTCCACCATCCTGGACACCACCACCGGCGAGCTGCGCGCCTTGCCGGAGGACGTGGGCCACACCCTGAGCGGTGACGGCAGGTGGATCTTCTACGCCGTCCGGTCGGGCGAGTACCGCTTCGAGCTGAAGAAGCTCTCCACCGCACCCGGCGCCACCCCGGTCGTGCTGCGGACCTGGGAGGAGGACAGCCTCACCTGGTCGGTGGGAGTGCGGTCCACCAACCCCACCGGCACCCTCGTCGGCTACTACTGGCTCAGCCGCGATCCGAACAACTTCGCCGCCAGCCGCACTTACCTCTATGACCTGCGAACCGGCCGCGAAACCACCCTCCCCGAACCGCGCAGGGGCGTCGCGGACGTCATCGGCCCCCACCTCAGCAGGGATTCCCGAATAGCCGTGGTGAAGGAACGGTGCCCCTGGACCACCGACTGCGGCCCAATCGGCTGGTACGCCATCCGACTCTCCGACCTGCACCCCCACCACAACTGACAGCAGGCCCGCACATCCGGTTTGCGCTTTTGGACCTTCGGCACGCCCCGTGCAGCCCGGTGCCTTCGTGTTCTCCCCGTATGGCCTGCCCGGAGGGCTACCATGCTTTCTTGGGGGGTGCAAGCACGCTTTTCGCTTGCACCCCCCAAGAAAGCATGGTCGTCTTTGACAGGTCATGCGGGGGGAACACGACCGCTGTTTCTTTTCCTTCTCCTTGGCGGCCTGCCTGTCCGGCGAGGACTCTTTAAAGCTCTTTAACTTAGATCCGTACCGCGCCAAATATTTCCTGGATCGGTGCGCGATCTCAGTATGAAGAGCGGCCGGGAGGCCCCCAAGGAGGAGGGAAGTGCGTCGTTTTCTCCCCGTACGGCCTGCCGGAGGCAATCATGTTTTCCGGGGGGCGTCAAGCGAAGAGCGTGCTTGACGCCCCCCGGAAAACATGATTGGGCTGCGCCCAGGCCGTACGGGGAGAACACGAGGCACACGGCTGCGCTGAAGCGCCGCCGCGCGGAGCGCGGCCTGAGGCGAGAGCTGAAGCGCCGCCACGCGGAGCGCGGCCTGCTGGAGCTGAAGCGTCGCCGCGAGAGGCGCGGCTTGCGGTGCGAGCTGAAGCGCCGCCGCGCGGGGCGCGGCTGAGGCGAGAGCGTCCTCGACGCCACGGGGTGGTTTGCGGTCGTGGTCGATCGCGGCTACCCTGGCATCGTCCCGGTGGATGTTGGCCAAGCCTCCCACGGGATGTCTCCCAGGTTCGGACCCGCGTTCCGCGGTGTTCGCCTTCGCTCGGTCCCGTGTGCGCACGGCCCGCCTCCGTCCGGAAAGGACACACCCCCACGATGACGTCGACCTTGTTGCGAGAAAACGAAATCGGGACCGCGACGACCACCAGCGGTCTCCTCGACACCCACGGTTCCGCCGCCTGGCTGCGCACCAGCGGCTACTTCGCCGCCCCGGAGGACGTGAGCGTCCCGCCGTTCCTGGTGGAGCGGTTCGGGTTGCGCCGGGGCGACCTGGTGGCCGGCGCGGTCGGCGAGGGGCGGGGCAGGCAGCGACCGCAGCTCGTGCGCGTCGACGAGGTCAACGGCCGGCCGGCCGCGGACGGCCTGCGGCGTCCCGACTTCACCGACCTGGTGCCCGTGCACCCGTCCGAGCGGTTGCGGTTGGAGACCGGGCCGGACGACCTGGTCACGCGGGTGGTCGACCTGGCGATGCCGGTCGGCAAGGGGCAGCGGGCGCTGATCGTCGCCCCGCCCAAGGCGGGCAAGACCACCGTGCTGAAGGCGATCGCGCGCGGCATCAGCCGGAACAACCCGGAGTGCCACCTGATCACGGTGCTGGTCGGCGAGCGGCCCGAGGAGGTCACCGACCTGCGCCGCAGCGTGCCGGGCGAGATCGCCGACTCCACCTTCGACCGCTCCCCCGCCGACCACGTCGCGGTCGCCGAACTCGCCGTCGAGCGCGCCAAGCGCCTGGTGGAGGAGGGCTGGGACGTGGTGGTGCTGCTCGACTCCCTCACCCGGCTCGGCCGCGCCTACAACCTCGCCGCCACCGGGTCCGGCCGCATCTTGTCCGGTGGCATCGACTCGCGGGCGCTGCTGCCGCCCAAGCGGTTCCTCGGCGCGGCGCGCAACGTCGAGGGCGGCGGTTCGCTGACCGTCTTCGCCACCGCGCTGGTCGAGACCGGTTCCGCCGGCGACACCCTCATCTTCGAGGAGTACAAGGCGACCGGGAACGCGGAGCTGAAGCTCGACCGCAGGACCGCCGACAAGCGGGTCTTCCCCGCCGTGGACCTGGAGCACTCCGGGACGCGCCGCGAGGACCTCCTGCTCTCCCCCGGGGAGCTGGCCGTCACCAACGCCCTGCGCCGCGCGCTCGACGGCCGGGAGGTCGACGTCCTGCTCGACGGCCTGCGCAAGACGCGCACCAACCACGAATTCCTCTCCCGGCTGACCGAGGGCTGACGGCGGTCCGGGCGGCAGGCGGGGCCGACCGCCCGGACCGCCGGGTCACAGGTCCGCGAGCCGCGGCACGAGGGGCGCGGCGACCCGCTCCGCCCACGCCGCCGGCGCGTCGCCCGGCGGCACGAGGATCACCGTGTCGACGCCCAGCCCGGCGTAGTCGGCCACGTCCCGCAGGAACCCGTCCGCGCCGCCGACCCCGGGAGCGGCGCGGTAGGTCAGGGTCTTCTCGATCGCCGAGAAGTCGCGCCCGAGCGCGTCGCAGTGCCCGCGCAGCACGTCGAGCTTGTGCCGCACCTGGTCCTTGTCCCCCGCGAACAGGTTGCACGCGTCGGCGTACCGGGCGACCAGCCGCAGCGTCTTCTTCTCGCCGCCACCGCCGACGAGGATCGGCGGCCGGCGGATCGGCTGCGGCGAGCACAGGGTCTCGGCGAGCCGGTAGTGCTCGCCCTCGAACGGCCCGTCGTCCTCTGGGTCCCACATCTGCAGGCAGATCCGCAGCGCCTCCTCCAACCGCTCGAACCGCTCGGCGAGCGGTGGGAACGGCACCCCGAGCCCGAGGTGCTCCCGCTCGTACCAGGCCGCGCCGATCCCCAGCTCGGCCCGGCCGCCGGACAGCACGTCCACAGTGGACACGATCTTGGCCAGCAGGCCGGGGTGGCGGTAGGTGACGCCCGTGACGAGCAGGCCCAGCTGCACGGCGGAGGTGTGGGCGGCGAGGAAGCCGAGCGTCGTGTACCCCTCCAGCATCGGGTCCGTCGCCGGTTTGACCCGCTCCATCTGGAAGAAGTGGTCCATCACGGACAACCGCGCGACGCCCGCGGCGTCCGCGGTCCTGGCGACCTCGGCCAGCTCCGGCGCGATGCCGGCCGGGCCGGCGGGAACGGTGAACTCGGTGATGTGAATACCCAGGCGCACGCACCCAGCCTAGGAGCCGGGGCGCGCTCCGGCACGGGGACGAGCGGTCAGCCGGTCCCCCGACAGGCGTTCACCAGCGCCTCGCCGTCGGACACGACCTTGTCGCTCAGGGCGAGGAACTGCTCGACGTCCCCCGTCAGGGCGTGGCCGATCGCGGTCGTGAGGTCGGTCGCCATCGTCTCCAGGGCCGAGCGGACGGCGGGGTCGGTGACCACCCCGGCCGCGGCGGCCAGGGCGGTGGCCAGGTGCCGCGCGCCCGCCACGCGGGCGGCCCAGCCCCCGTCCTCCGGCAACCGGTTGAACGCCTCGATGCCCTCGACCACCCGGGCGCACCCGGCGGCCGGCGAGCCCGTCGGCGACCGGGGCGGGGCCTCGGCGGGCGCCTGCGCGGCCGGGGGCGGCGTGGTCGGGAGGGCGCTCGGGTCGGGGAACAGCCCGGTCGCCGCGTTCAGCACCCGGACCGGGCCGGCGGTGACGACCGCCAGCGTGGCCAGGAGGATCACGGCGGCGGCGACCGTCGGGCCGACCGACCCGCGGCGGCGGGCCCGGCGAGCCCGCGCCGGCGTGGCCGTGCGGCCGACCGCCGTGGGGCCGACCACTGTGCGGCCGGCCACCGTGGGGCCGACTGCCGTGCTGGTGCCCGGTGTGCGGCGAAGGGCGGACGTGCGGCGAAGGGCGGACGTGTCGTGGGCGGCCAGGGACGTGCGGATCGCTTCGGGCAGCCACGGGCCCGGCGGCGGGCGCCCGCCCGCCCGCTCGGCGACCAGCGCCAGGACCTCGGCCGGCGACGGCCGTTCGGCCGGGTCCTTGGCCAGGCAGCGGGTCGCGATGGCGCGGACTTCCTCGGGGCAGTCCCCGGTGTCGGGCGGTTCGCCGAGGATCCGGAAGAACAGCGCTTCGCGGTTGCCCTCGCCGAACGCCGGCCGGCCCGCGGCCGCGAAGACCGCCAGGTGGCCGAGCGCGAACACGTCCGCGGCCGGCGTGACCGGGCGCCCCCGCACCTGCTCGGGCGCCATGAAGGCCGGCGTGCCCAGGCTGGCCCCGGTCCGGGTCAGCGACGTGGCCGCCGCGGCGCGGGCGATCCCGAAGTCGATGACCCGCGGGCCGTCCTCGGCGAGCAGGACGTTGGCCGGCGTCAGGTCGCGGTGCACGATGCCGCGGGCGTGCACCGCCGCCAGCCCCTCGGCGACCCCGGCCACCAGCCGCAGGACCGCGGCGGGCGGGAGCGGGCCGTGCTCGGCGACGGCCTGCCGCAGCGACGGTCCGGGCACGTAGGCGGTGGCCAGCCACGGCAGCGCGGCCAGGGGGTCGGCGTCCACCAGCGGCACGACGCCCGCGCCCCGCACCCGGCGCGCGAGGGCCACCTCCTGCGCGAAGCGCCGCCGGAACTCCTCGTCCTCGGCGTGCTCGGCCCGGACGACCTTGACCGCCAGCGCCCGCCCGCCGGGGCCGAACGCGAGGTACACCCGGCCCATCCCGCCGGCGCCCAGCCGCGCGCGCAACGCGTACCCGCCGACCACGCGCGGGTCGTCGGCGGTGAGCGGGGCGAATCCGCCGGACATCCCACTCCCCCGGTGCTCACCTGGTGCGGACCTCTCCGAGCAGTGTAGGGCGCTGCGCCCCGGCGGCTCCGCAGTTCGCGGGGCACGTCCCACCACCGGGGCCGGCCCTCCCGGCGCCGCCGGGCTCAGGTGGTGGTCCAGCGCCCGCGCAGCCACAGGCTGACGTAGACCAGCCCGACCAGCACCGGGACCTCGATCAGCGGGCCGACGACGCCCGCGAGCGCCTGCCCGGAGGACACGCCGAACACCCCGACCGCCACGGCGATGGCCAGCTCGAAGTTGTTGCCCGCGGCGGTGAACGCCAGGGTGGTGGTGCGCTCGTAGGACAGGCCCGCCGCCCTGCCCAGCAGGTAGCCGCCGACCCACATCACCGCGAAGTACACCAGCAGCGGCAGCGCGATGCGGGCGACGTCCCACGGGCGCGCGGTGATCCGGTCGCCCTGCAGGGCGAACAGGACCACGATGGTGAACAGCAGGCCGTACAGCGCGACCGGGCCGATCCTCGGCAGGAACCTCGACTCGTACCAGTCCCGCCCGCGGACCCGTTCGCCCAGCCTCCGGCCGAGGTAGCCCGCGGCCAGCGGGACGCCCAGGAAGACCACCACGGACAGGGCCACCTCCCACGGCGAGAAGTCCAGCGACGTCGTGCCCAGGCCCAGCCACCCGGGCAGCAGGTCGAGGTAGAACCAGCCCAGCACGCCGAACATGACGACCTGGAACACCGAGTTCAGCGCGACCAGCACGGCGGCGGCCTCGCGGTCGCCGCACGCCAGGTCGTTCCAGATGACCACCATGGCGATGCAGCGCGCCAGCCCGACGATGACCAGCCCCGTGCGGTACTCGGGCAGGTCGGCCAGGAACAGCCACGCCAGGGCGAACATCAGCGCCGGGCCGAGCACCCAGTTCAGCACCAGCGACAGCGCCAGGGTGCGCCGGTCGCCGGTCACCGCGCCCAGCCGGTCGTAGCGGACCTTGGCCAGCACCGGGTACATCATCAGCAGCAGGCCCAGGGCGATCGGCAGGGACACCCCGGCGACCCGCACCGCGTCCAGCGCGCCCGGCAGGCCGGGGACGAGCCGGCCCAGCACCAGGCCGGCCGCCATCGCCACCCCGATCCACACCGGCAGCAGGCGGTCGAGCGACGACAGCCCGCGCAGGACGGCGGACCGGTCGGCGGCGGGGGCGCTCAACAGGCCCTCCGGGTCTGCTCGCCGGAGCGCGCCCGGTCGGCCACGGCGGCCAGCGAGGCGGCGGCCCGCTCCAGCACCTCGGGCACCAGCCGGTAGTAGGTGAAGCGGCCCCGCGGCTCGGCCTCGACCAGCCCGGCCTCGCGCAGCACCCTGAGGTGGTTGGAGATGTTGGTCTGCGTCGCCCCGGTCAGCTCCACGAGGTGGCAGGTGCACAGCCGCTCCTCGGCGAGCGACTCCACGATGCGCGCGCGCAGCGGTTCGGCGAGGACGCGCAGCACATCATCCTGTACTGATATCACTCGAGTATGATACATCATGCCCGGCTGATGAGCCGCCCCACCGACCGAGGAGACCCCGTTGAGCGCGATCCCCGAAGTGCTGTTCGTCTGCGTGCACAACGCGGGCCGCTCGCAGATGGCCGCCGCGCTGCTGGAGCACTACGCGCTGGGCCGGGTCGCCGTCCGCTCCGCGGGCTCCGCGCCCGCCGACGGGGTCAACCCGGCCGCCGCCCTGGCCATGGCCGAGCTCGGCCTGGACATCACCGCCGCGACGCCCACCAGGCTCACCGCCGCGGACGTCGAGGCCGGCGACGTGGTGATCACCATGGGCTGCGGCGACACCTGCCCGGTCTTCCCCGGCAAGCGCTACCTCGACTGGCAACTCGACGACCCGGCGGGCCTGGGCGTCGACGCCGTGCGGCCCATCCGCGACGAGATCGACCGCCGGGTCCGCCGCCTGCTGTCCGAGCTGCTCGACCCCCCGGCCTGACCGGTGGCCCGCCGGGCGCGACGGGCCACCGGTCCGACCGCGTCACCGCGCCGCGCGGTCCTCGGCGACGGCGGCCGGCGTCCGCCCCGGCGTGCGGAAGCGGGTCATCCCCGGCACCGCCAGCGTCGCCAGGCAGGCCACCAGCACCACGACCGCGGTGCCGACCAGCGCCGCCTGCATTCCGGCCGCCACGACGACCAGCGGCAGCAGCGCCAGCCCGAGCGGGCTCATGGAGTAGGAGACCATGAAGTCCAAAGAGGACACCCGGGCCCGCAGGTCCGGCGGGACCTCGCGCTGGACGGCGCCGAACCACGGCACGTTGAACAGCTCCATGCCCACCCCGGCCAGGACGTAGGCGAGCAGCACCGGCCAGGCCAGCGACGAGAGCGCCAGCGCCAGCGGGATGCCCGCGTACAGCGCCAGGCCCAGCACGGCGACCAGGCCGGGCAGCCGCGGCGTCCAGCGGGTCATGACCGCGCCGCCGGCCAGCGCCCCGACCGAGTAGCCGGTGAGCGCGGCGGCGTAGACGAAGTCGGTGCCGAACCGGTCGCGGCTGATCACCGGCAGCAGCACCATCTGGGACGCCTCCCCCGCGGCGAGCACGAAGACCAGCATCGCCAGGCCCGCCACGAACCACCGGTGGCGGCGGGCCTCCCGCACGCCGGACAGGAACTGCGCCACCACCGACCCCTCCGGGCTCCCGCTGGCGCCCCGGTGCTCGGGCAGCCCGCGCAGGGCGAGCGCGGTCAGGCACCACAGCGCGGCGGTGAGCACGAGCACCGCCGCGGGCCCGAAGCGCACCACCGCCAGCGTCGCCGCGCCGGGCGCGAGCACCAGCGCCAGGCGGAAGGTGATCGTGGACAGGGCATTGGCCGACTGCCGCTGCGGCTCGGGGACCAGGTCGCCGACCATCGCCTGGTAGGAGGGGCGGAACGCGCCCTCGCCCGCGCCGACGAGCAGGACGCACAGAGCGCTGCCCCAACCCGGCCCGGTCAGCGCCACCGGCAGCGCGAGCGCGGCGACCGCCCGCACCAGGCACGCCAGGACCATCGCCTTGCGGCGGGACCAGCGGTCGGCCAGCACGCCGCCCGGCACGGTGGCGACCACGAAGCCGACGGTCTTGGCCGCCAGCACCGGTCCCAGCGCCAGCGCCCCGGCGCCCCGGTGCACCAGCGCCAGCGTCACGGCCGCGGGCAGCAGGGAGACCGCCCAGGCGTCGGCGGTGTTGGCCAGCCACAGGCGGCGGAAGTCCGGGAGCGACCACGCCCCGCGCGGCGCGCGCCCGGTGTCGGTGGTCATGACCGCGGCCGTCCCGCCGCCGTGGGCAGGCGGTCGCCGGCCGACGCGTAGGGCGAGCCCAGCTGCTCGGCGAGTTCCGGCCGGTAGTTGGCCGTCTGCGCCGGCTGGACGCTGTACGGGGTCAGGCGCTCCACCCTGCGGTGCAGCTCCTCCGGCGAGGTGTCCGGGCTCAGCCCGTGCTCGGCCAGCCAGTCGTCGTTGTAGATGGTGTGCAGGTAGCGCTCGCCGCTGTCGGCGGCGAGCAGGGCGACCGAGCGGCCCGCGCCGTGCTGCCGGGCCAGCCGCAGCGCCACGCACAGCGCCGCCCCGGTCGAACCGCCGACCAGGACGCCCTCCGCGCGCGCCAGGACCCGGCAGGCGAGGAAGGCGTCCTCGTCGGAGACCTTGTAGACCGAGTCCAGGCGGGACAGGTCGTCGACGTTGGCCGGCGTCCAGCCCAGGCCCACGCCGGGGATGAGGTAGGAGTGCGCTTCGCCGCCGAACACCGTCGAGCCCACCGCGTCCACACCCGCCACGTGCACCTGCGGCGCGTGCTCCCGCAGGTAGCGGGAGATCCCGCCCAGCTGCCCGCCGGTGCTCACCGTGGCCACCACCGCGGCCAGCGCGGGACCGGACTGGTCGACCAGCTCCACGGCCGTGTCGCGGTAGTGGGCCTCGGAGTTGAGCGGGTTGAAGCACTGGTCGGGGCGGAAGGAGCCGGGGATCTCCCGGTGCAGCCGGTTGGCCAGGGCGATGCGGGTCTTGTGGTAGGAGCCGGTGTCGTCCTGCTCGTCCACGACGATCACCTCCGCGCCGAACGCGTGCAGCATCGCGAGGTTCGTCGCGGTGACCTTGGGGTCGACGATGACGATCACGCGGTAGTCGCGGGCCGCGCCGATCATGGCCAGCGAGATGCCGAAGTTGCCGGAGGAGGACTCGATGATCGTCCCGCCGGCCGCCAGCAGGCCGTCCTGCTCGGCCTTGCGCACGATGTGCCAGGCGGGCCGGTCCTTGATGCTGCCGCCGGGGTTGCAGCGCTCCAGCTTGAGGACCACCGACGCGTCGGACTCGTCGGTCAGGTGGCGCAGGGCGATCATCGGGGTGGCGCCGACGGTGTCCAGCACCGTCGGGAGGACCGCGGCGTCCGGGCCGGGGCCGGGGTGCGGGATGTGGACCATGTGGACTCCCAGGGATTTCCGCTCGGGACGTGCACGAGCGCAGGCGGGACGACTGCGAGCAGCGATCAGCGCGAGATGGGGCGCACGGGCACACGGCGACGGAAGATGCCCTCGACAACAGAGGGAAGAAGGACGTGGTGCGATCACGCTCGTTCCCGCACGACGGGCCGCCCGCCGCGCCGCACGACGGTCAGCGCGCGGTTTTCAGCGGGTCCCGGCGGCGGTCAGGGGCACGCGTGCCCGGTCCGACGCCGCACCGGGCGTCGCGGGGCGCACCACCGCGCGGGGACCGGTCAGGTCCGCGCGACGCACAGCGACAGCAGGATGACGCGCCCACCGGACAGCCCGGTCGAACGCGGCCGTGTTCCACCGGCTCCGCGCGCGACGCGGTGCCGCGCTTCGCCGAACGCGCCGAACGACAGGAGGAACCCCAGCGCGAGCAGCAGGTCCACCCCCGCCGGCAGTTCGCTGCCGAGGAAGACCGAGCACTCCGGGTGGTGGATCAGGACGCCACCGCCGTCGTCGTCACCGTGGTGGTGGTCGGCCGGCGGCGGCGTCGCCGCGGGGGCGGAGACCGCGGCGGGGACGACCTGGGCGACACCCGCCGGCCCGGCGTTCCCACCGGACACGCAGATCGCCAGGTACAGGTACGCGAAACCGGCCAGCAGCACCCAAGGCGCGAACCGCCTCAGCCACCGCTTGCTCCGCCGGGTCCCGAACCCACCTTCCACAATCACGTGACCATACTGAACGCGCAGCGCACGCGATACAGCTGATCGTCGGTACGACCGGTAATCCGCAAATGGCAACTGTCAATGCGCAACCGGAGAAACAACCGCACAATTCAGTCCACAGTGGACTTCCAGCTCACCGCCGCGGCGAGCCGCCGCACGGCGCTCCACGACCGGGCGGCACCAGGTGCGCACGGTAGCCCCGGCCGTCGCGGCACCGGGCGGCGGCTTCGACAGCAGGCAGCGCCCCCGGCGCAAACCTGTGCCTTCGTGTTCTCCCCGTATGGCCTGCCCGGAGGGCTACCATGCTTTCTTGGGGGGTGCAAGCACGCTTTTCGCTTGCACCCCCCAAGAAAGCATGGTCGTCTTTGACAGGCCACACGGGGAGAACACGACCGCTCTTCCTCCTCCTTGGCGGCCTGCCCGTCCGGCGAGGACTCTTTCCTCTCTTCCACCAAGCTCCGCACCGAACAGTGGGCCAACACGGGCAGACCAACCGCACGTGGACCAACACGGGGCAGAGCAACCTCACAACCGGAACACCCCCGGGTGATCCCGCCGAGGAGGCCGATTGCCGAACCCCTCCCCGGCGGGATCACCGTCACGCACGTCACCGGCCACCCGACCGCGACCTCATCAGACCGGCCTGGCGCTCCACCGCCCCGCCGGACCGGCCTGGCGCTCCAGCACGGCCCTAGCGCTCCAGCACGGCGTCGCGCGGGTCGCCGCCCCGGCGGTCGGCGTCCTCGCCCGGACCGCCGATGTTGGGGCCGCGCGGGGGGATCCGGTCGTAGTCGGCCGGGGAGAGCCGGTGCACCTGGCCGCTGGCGATGCTCGACAGCAGCCCGTCCAGTCCGATGTGGACGGCCCGGGTCAGCAGGGCGCGGTGCTGCTGGCCCAGCGTCTGGGTCTGACCGCGGACCTCGAACAGCACGGCGCCGCTGCCGTTGAGCGCGAACGAGCCGAGCCCGGTGCCGGGCAGGTGGATGTCCTGCGGGTAGAGCGTGACGTTGCCGAAGACCGGGCGGTTCGCGGCGGCGGCCTGCAGGGCGTTGTGCACCGCGACGTTGAGCCGCTTCGAGTAGTCCAGGTCGTAGCGGTCCGCGTACTTCTCCAGCCCCGGGGTGGTCGCCGGGTCGTTGACGAACCGGCCCGACAGCGACAGGGTGACGAACTGCTCCGGGTCGTCGGGCATCACGTAGCAGGCGCCCTGGTGGTGCAGGTCGACGTAGGTGTCCACCTCGCCGAACTCGGCGGTGAGCCCGCGGTAGACGTCCCGGACGATGCGGGTCTCCGGCGAGAGGTACCAGCCCGGCAGCCCCGACGCGCCGGGCAGGTCCTCCTTGCGCGGCACGTAGTCCAGGTCCGGGTGGTAGTCGCGGTTGATGTCGAACCCCGGCTTCGCCGAGTAGTCGTCACCCTGCAGCGACCCGGTGTAGTAGTTCCACGCCGGCGGCGCCCCGCGCAGCTGCGGGAAGCGCGCGGTCACCTCCTGCCACGTCATGTCGTTGCCGCGGCGGTCGAGTTCGGCGGCGTCGGGGTTCATCTTGGGGATGGCGACGATGGTCAGCTCGCTGCGCCAGCGCTTCGCCTTGGCGCTGTCGCTGGTGCCGACCCAGTCCAGCAGGGTCAGCAGGGCGTCGGTCCCGGTCTTCTCGTTGCCGTGGATCTCGCTGGTCAGCAGCACGGCCTTGCGACCGGTGCCCACCCGGGCCGACCAGACCTCCCGACCGCGGTTGCTGCGGCCGAGCAGGTCGACCGCGACCTTGCCGCCGCTGACGCGCTCGATGCGGTCCAGCTCGACGCCGAGTTCGCGGTGGTCGGTGAACTGGTGGACGGGCAGGTCCCGCGGCGCTTCGCTGCAGGTGGCGGCGAGCGCGGTCGCGTCCGGCGCGGCGGACGCCGGCGCCGCGGTGGCGGCGCCGAGCAGGGCGAGGGCGCTGAACGCGATCAGCGCCCCGGGACGTCTGCGTACGGACATGTACGGCTCCTCGCGGATATGGTGGACGTCACAAGTTCCCGACCCTACTTAGTCGGGCGGCGGATCCGACCGCACTGCACCCGGTTGGCCGCGACCTCGACCGGGTGGCGACCCACCGCCACCGCGCGACCGACGACCGGCGGCCGATCCGGTGACGGCGGTGAACGCCCGGGAACGCTCCCGCCCGGTGGGGAGTGCCGCCGGGCGGGAGCCGCCACCCACCCGGCGGCACTCCCCCAACGGTCGCGCCCGGCCCGTGGGCCGAGCGGTCCCGGACCGGGCTCCGCGAGCCGGTCAGCCCATCACGGCGTCGAACATGCCGGGCTCGTAGGAACCGCCGGGGTTGCGCACGATCACGTTCACCCGGTTGGCCGCGTTGATCAGGGCGACCAGCGCGACCAGCGCGGCGACCTGGTCGTCGTCGTAGTGCTCGCGCACCTGCGCCCACGTCTCGTCGGACACGCCGCGGTGGGCGTCGGCGATCCGGGTGCCCTCCTCGGCCAACGCCAGCGCGGCCCGCTCGGCGTCGGTGAACACCGTGGCGTCGCGCCACGCCGCGACCAGGTGGAGCCGGACCGGGCTCTCCCCGGCCTTCGCGGCGTCCTTGGTGTGCATGTCGGTGCACAGGCCGCAGCCGTTGATCTGGCTGGCGCGCAGCGACACCAGCTCCTGCGTGGACTCCGGCAGGGACGACCGGCGGATCACCAGGCCGGCGTTGGCGAACCGCTTGGCGAACTTCATGGCGAGCTCATTGTCGAACAGGTTGATGCGGGCGCTCATGACTTCGTCCCCGTTCCTCGGTTGTGCGCTCTGCGCTGGACGACCACTGGATGCCGGCCGCGGTGTCGTTGTGACGGAAGGGAAGGTGACGCGCGCCACCCGGGCCATCGGGGCCCGGCGCCACCGCGGCGGGGAAACAACCGCCGGCCGTCCTGCTGTCACAGAACGGCGGCGCCCGGCGTCCGTTGGGTGGCGCAGTCCCGAGTGAACAGGAGCCACCCATGACCGGCACGTCGCGGACCACTCCCGACCCGCGCGGCGGGGGCGAGGGCGATTGCCCGGACCCCGCCACCGAAGCGTTCCTCACCCACCGCAACCTGCTGTTCACCGTCGCCTACGAGCTGCTGGGCTCGGCGGCCGACGCGGAGGACGTCCTCCAGGAGACCTGGCTGCGGTGGGTGGGCGTCGACCTCGCCGGCGTGCGGGACCGGCGCGCCTACCTGGTCCGGATCGCCGCCCGCCAGGCGCTGGGCCGGCTGCGGGCGCTCGGCCGCCGCAGGGAGTCCTACGTCGGTCCCTGGCTGCCCGAACCGCTGCTCACCGCGCCCGACGTGGCCGAGGACGTCGAGCTGGCCGACAGCGTGTCGATGGCGGTGCTGCTGGTGCTGGAGACCCTCGCGCCGACCGAGCGGGCGGTGTTCGTGCTGCGCGAGGTCTTCGCCCTGGCCTACGACGAGATCGCCGCGGCCGTCGACAAGAGCCCGGCCGCGGTCCGCCAGATCGCCCACCGGGCGCGGGCGCACGTCGCCGCGCGCCGGCCGCGCGGGGTCGTCTCCCCGGCCGAGGCCCGCACCGCGCTCGACGCGTTCCGGCTGGCGATCGAGACGGGCGACCTGCAGCGCCTGGTCGACGTCCTCGCCCCGGACGTCGTCCTGCTCGGCGACGGCGGCGGGGTCAAGCAGGCCGTGCTGCGGCCCGTCGTCGGCGCCGACCGGGTGGCCCGCCTGCTCGCCGCCGGGCTGCCCCGGATCCGCGCCGCGGTGTCGGTCGAGCCGGTGCAGGTCAACGGCGGCCCGGCGCTGCTGCTGCGGCTCGACGGGGAGGTCGACAGCGTCGTGGCGGTGCGGGTCGAGGGCGGTCTGGTCACCGGGCTCTACACCGTGCGCAACCCGGAGAAGCTCTCCCGCGTGGAGCGGGAGACCACCCTGCGGCGCTGAGGACGCGACCGGCGCCCTGTCCGGCTCCGCGCAGGAGGCGACGCTCCGCTCGATCCGCGGCTTCTTCGGCCGGGTGCTGACCTCCGACGGGCTCGCCGCGGAACTGGGGGGCTGAGCGGGGCCCGCCGACGAGGCGGGTCGTGGTGGGCCGGCCTCCCCGGCACGGCCTCGCGGCCGACCCACCACCCGTCAGACCGGGGTCGGCAGGTCCTCCTCCTCCACGACCTGGCGGACCTCGACCTCGACCTCGTCGAACAGCGCGGCGTAGCGCCGGGCGAACCCGACGGCCTCCGCGCGGTCCGCGGCGTTGATCAGCAGGAAGCCGCCGATCACCTCCTTGGCCTCGGTGAAGGGCCCGTCGCTGACCGTGGTCCCCGCGCCGCGGGCCTTGCGGACCCGGGCGCCCTTCCCCGAGGGGTGCACGCCCTCGGCGGTGATCAGGACACCCCGGTCGACCGCCTCGCGGACGAACTCCCCCATCCTCTCGACGAACTCGGGGCTGGGGTCCCACGCCTCCGAGGCGCGTTCGTCCAGCCGGTGCAGCACCAGGAACCGCATCGCCACTCCCTTGTCGTCCCGGGCCGGCGCCGGGTTTCCCCCGGCGCCGGCATCAGCCGTCACCCGAGCGTCGAACGACGGCGCCCGGATTCGACACCACCCCGGGAACTGTTCGACCGGGACCCCGGGCCCGACCGCGGTCGCGGTGCGCGCGCGGCCGTCCCCGCTACGATGTCGGCCTCGGGCGAAGGGGGCCGGGCGATGGGCCGATCACCGGGGGACGACCTGCTGGGCGTGCGGGCGACCGGCCACTACGGTCCACAGTGGACGGAAGTGCGCCGGCTCGTCGACCGGGCGGCGCGCGCGCACGCCCGGCGCCGGCTCGGCAGGGCGGAAGCGCTGCTCGACGCGGCGCACCGGGGGACCCTGGCGCCCGACGCGGACGCGGGAGGGCTCGACCTGCGCGCGCGGGCGCTGTGCAACCTCGCCGGGGTCGTGGCCGACCGCGGGCGGCCCGGGGAAGCCCTGGCGCTGTTCGAGCGGGCGCTCGCCGCCTGCGCCGAGGTCGAGCGGGCCGCCGGCGACGAGTACGGCACCGCCGCCGTCCGGTGCGCGGCGCTGGTCAACCGCGCGCAGACCCTGACCTCCCTCGGGCGGGCCCCGCAGGCGCTCGCCGACCTGGCCGCGGCCGAGCGGGCCGCCGGTGGGGCCGCCCACCCGCTGCTGTCGTTCCAGCTGCGCAACTCCCGGGGCAACGCCCTGCTCGCGGCCGAGCGCCTCGCCGAGGCCGAGGTCGAGTTCCGGCGGGCGCTGGACATCGCCCTCGACCGCGAGCCCCGGCTCGCCGGTGAAGCCTACGCGGGCCTCGCGGCCCTGGCCGCGCGCACCGGGGACCGGACCGGGGCCGAGGAGAACCTGCTGCTGGCGGGCGAACTGCGCGCGGCGGCCGGGGACGACCCCGCCGGCGTCGAGGAGGACCTGGCCCGGCTGGCCCTGCGCGCCGGCCGCGCGGCCGAGGCGGGGCAGCGCTTCACCGCCGCGCTGCGGCGGCACGAGCGGGCGGGCGACGTGGTGGGCGCGGCGCGCTGCCGGCTCGGCGCGGCGGCCGTCGCGCTGCGGCGGGCCCGCGTCCGCACCGCCGACCGGCTGCTGGCCGACGCGACCACCGCCCTGGAGCGCGCCGGGGACGTGCCGGTGCTCGTCGAGTGCCGCCTGCTGCGCGGCTACGTCTCCTCGGTCACCCGCGGCTGGGCCGACGGCGAGCGGCACTTCCTCGCCGCGCGGGAGCTGTGCGCGGGGTCCGGCGCGTGGCACCAGGCCGCGCGCGTCGACTTCCTGCGCGCCGACGTGGTGGCCTCCTCGGCCCGCGCGACCCTGCGGCGCGGGGAACGCGCGCGCCGGCGGGAGGCGGCGCTCGGCCTCGCGCTGCCGGCGGCGCTGGCGATCGAGGCTTTCGGCCACCGGTTCGCGCCCGGTCCCACCCGGGAGCGGTGGGCGGGCGTGGTGGCCGCCCCCGCGCTGGTCCTGGCCTTCGAGCTGATCACGGCGCTCGGCCGCAGCCGGCTGGCCTTCGAGCTGGTCGAGCACGCCTGCGCCGGGGTCGGTCCGGGCCCCGCGCCCGCGGCGGCGCGGGCCTGGCCGCTGGACGCCGTGCACGACCCGTTCGACCTCGCGCCGCCCGCGGCTCCGCACGCCCCGCCCGCCGACCCGGACCCGGCGTCGGCGTTCGGACCGCCGCCCCGGCTGCGGGTGGTCCCCTCCGGCGAGTCGGAACTCGCCGCCCACCTCGACGCGGCCGAGCGGCACTACCACCTCGCGGTCCGCGCGGCGGACGAGGTGCCGGCGTGGTGAAACCCGGCCGGGAGGGGTGCTCGGGGCGCCGAGCGGTCGCCGCGCCCCCCGGTCGGGCCGCGGCGGTCCCGGGCCGGCCACCCCGGGAGTCCCGGGTGTGCGAGGGGCCGCGGCCGGCGCAACCTCTGCGGTGAGCCGCGCCGCGCGGCCGGCGGGTCCGCCGTTCGTCCCGGGACCCGGACGATGGTAGGGCGACCGTTCGGGGTCTTTTCCGGTCGGCGCGGAGCAACCGCCCGGTCGGCCCCGTCGCGGTGCGGCCGAGCGGCCTTAGCCTGCCGTTGTCCGCAGGACGCACAGGAGGTGCGATGAGGACGGGATCCTGGTTGACGGTCGCGGCGGTGGCGGCCGGCGCGCTGGTGGGCGCCGCACCGACCGCGGTGGCCGAGGTGCTGGGCGCGGACGCGCCCGGTGCGATCGAGGGCAGTTACGTGGTGGTGCTCAAGGGGGAACGCGCGGCGGACGAGCTGGCGGCCCGGTACTCGGGCACGGTCGTCCACACGTTCTCCCACGTGTTCCCGGGGTTCTCGGCACGCATGGCGGCGCACGACGCGCGGCGGCTCGCCGCCGACCCGGCGGTGTCCTACGTGCAGCAGAACCAGCGGGTCAGGGTCGACGGCGAGCAGCGCGACCCGCCGTCGTGGGGGCTGGACCGGGTCGACCAGCAGCGGCTCCCGCTGGACGGCCTCTACCGGTACCCCGGCACGGCGTCGGACGTCACCGTGTACGTGGTCGACACCGGGGTCCGGGTCACCCACCGCGACTTCGGCGGGCGCGCGGTGTGGGGCACCAACACCGTGGACGACCAGGACGAGGACTGCCACGGGCACGGCACGCACGTCGCCGGCACCGCGGGCGGCTCGTCCTACGGCGTCGCCAAGGGCGTCCGGCTGGTCTCGGCGAAGGTGTTCGACTGCGCCGGCAACGGCAGCAGCGAGGACGTCGCCGAGGCGTTGGACTGGGTGGTGGCCCACCACGCGTCCGGCCCGGCCGTGGCGAACATGAGCCTGGGCGGCGACGCGCCGGACCGCGTGATCGAGGACGCCGTGCGGCGGACCGTCGCCAACGGCGTGGTGGCGGTGGTCGCGGCGGGCAACGAGTCCGACGACGCGTGCCGGCACTCGCCCTCGCGGGTGCGGGAGGCGTTGACCGTCGCGTCGTCGGACTGGAACGACCGGCGGTCCTACTTCTCCAACCATGGCAGCTGCGTGGACCTGTTCGCGCCCGGCGACGGCATCACGTCGGCCTACAACGGCAGCGACACGGACTCGGGCGACCTGTCGGGCACGTCCATGGCGACGCCGCACGTGGCCGGCGCGGCGGCGCTGCTGCTGTCCCGCACGCCCGCCCTGACACCTGCCCAGGTGGCGACCGCGTTGGCGGACAACGCCACCAAGGGCGTGGTGTCCGACCCCAGGGGCTCGCCCAACCGGCTCCTGGCGGTCGCCCGCGCGTACTGAGCGGGTCCGTCCGCCGCCCCCGGACCACCGACCTCGACCATGGTCGAGGTCGATCGGTCATCGCGTCGGGGGCGGCGGGCGGTCCGGTCGCCCGTCCACGCGCGGGAAGCCCGCCCCGGCGGTCCACCGCGCGCGTGGGCCCGCCCGCTCGCCGACGCCCGCGCCCCACCGCCGGCCCACGCGTGGTGGGCCGGCGGTGGGGCCGGAACCGTCAGGACTGCCGGAGCCGGTGCGACTCGATGGCCGCGATGACGCGCGGGCGCAGCTCGGCGGCCGGGATGACGGCGTCGACGGAGCCGACCTCGACGGCGCGCCGGATGTCGTGCACCCGGTCGAACTCGGCCGCCACCTCGCCGATCTTCTCCGCGCGGACCGCCGAGCGCAGCTCGTCCAGCGCCGCGGTCGCCACGCCGCGCTCGGCGCCGGAGGCCGCCGCGACGCGGGCCTCCAGCTCCTGCACGCGCGGGTCGGCCGCGGTGCGGGCGTCGACCTCGCCGGAGAACACCACCGCGGCGGCGGGCGCGCCGCCGAGCACCGAGGCGAACGAGCCCTCCAGCGCCAGCACGGTCATGTTCGGGTTCAGCGCCTTGGAGAACACCACGAACGCGCCGCCGTGGTAGCGGGAGATCACGCAGAACACGATGGGACCGCGGAAGTTCACGATCGCCCGGCCGATCTCCGCGCCGTACTCCAGCTGCAGCTTGCGCAGCGACTCCGGCGAGCCGTCGAAGCCCGACAGGTTCGCCAGCACCACCAGCGGCCGGTTGCCGCTGGCCGCGTTGATCGCCCGCGCGGCCTTCTTCGACGAGCGCGGGAACAGCGTGCCCGCGGAGTAGGTGTCCGGGCCGTCGGTGGGCGGGAACCCGCGCCGCGGCACCGACCGCGACTCGATGCCCAGCAGGCACACCGGCATCCCGCCCAGGTGCACGTCCTGCACCGCCGCGGTCTCTGCGTCGGCCATGCCCGCCCAGCGCTCCAGCACCGGGTGGTCCTGGTCGGACAGCGCCCGCATCACGGTCCGGATGTCGAACGGCTTCTTGCGGTCCGGGTTGGCCTCGGCGGAGAAGATCTCGCCGACCGTGGTGAAGTCGCTGCCCGCCAGGGAGTGCGGGAAGTCGGAGATGTCCCGGTCGACCGGGTCGCCGGTCCCCGTCCGCCGCGGCCCGTCCTCGCCCGGCTCGACGTAGGTGTGGTCGTAGTGCGACATCAGCACGTCCCGCGCCGCGGTCAGGTTCGGCGCCCAGTACTGCGCCTGCCCGTTCGGGCCCATCACCCGGTCGTAGCCGCCGATGCCGAAGTTGTCCTCGGCCGACACGCCGCCGGAGAAGTCCAGCGCCTGCTTGCCGGTGAGCACCATCGCCGAGTCCGGCGTCATCACCAGGACGCCCTTGGTGTGCATGAGCATCGTCGCCTCGGCGTTCCAGTACGGCTGCGCGCCGACGTTGATGCCGGTGACCACGATGTTGATCTCGCCGCCGTCCTGGGTGAACTCCACGATCCGCTTGAGCGCCGCGGCCACCCAGTCCATGTTCTCGGTGCCCGACCGCATGGAGATCCGGGCGCCGGAGGACAGCGCGTACCACTCCAGCGGCACCTGCATCCGCTCGGCCAGGTCCAGCGCGGCGATCACGCGGCGGCACTCCGGCTCGGACAGCGCGCCCAGCGACTTCGTCGGGTCGCCCAGCAGCACGACCCGGGTGACGCCCTGCGGGTGCCGCGCGGTCCGGGTGGTGACCACGCCCGCGACGATCGCCGCGGTGTTGCACCCCTTGGGCCGGTCGACCGGCACGAGCGCGTGGTCGTCGTCGAGGTCGTGCTCGGTGAACTCGCCGAGCAGGCCGGTCAGCTCGTAGGGGTAGACCGTGTTGCGACTGCTGGCGCGCAGCACCTTGAGCCGGTAGTCGTCCAGCGGCTCGACCGGGTCCGCCGAGGGCTCGCCGACGGTCAGCTGGGCGCCGCCGGTGGCGTCGAAGGTGGCCCGCACGGCGATCTTGACCAGCTCGCCGGTCTCGTGGTCGCGCTGCCGACCGATGAGCAGGATCTCCTCCAGCCCGGCGCCCGCCGTCGTCGGCAGCACCCGCCCGGCGATCATCTCCAGCTCCGCGCGGGTGAGGTCGCTGGGCGGCCAGACGTAGATCACGACCCGGTTGGTCGGGAAGCGCTTCTTCGACGGCCGCTGCGCCTGCGCGCGGCGGATCGAGTCCAGGCAGGCGGCCAGGGTGTCCTCCGCCGTCGGCAGCGAGACCAGCCGGCCGCCCTGCTCGCGCAGCTCGGTCAGGTCCCGCACCTGGGCGAACGCGACGAGGCGGTCGTCGGACGGGTTCTCCCGCGCCACGCACCGGAAGAGGTAGACCTCCTCGTCCGAGGACGGCAGGCGGGTGAGGTCGAACCGGCTCAGCCGCTCCATCTGCATCCGCTGCGCGATGTAGGGGTGCAGGCCGCGGATCAGCCGCTCCTCGGCCATCCCCGTGGTCGACGGGCGGAACGTGAAGTGGTGGTGCATCACCGCGCCGCGGCTGCCCGCGACCGTGGTGGTGAGCCGGAGGACCTGCTCGGGCAACGGGTGCGCGGTGACCACCTCGTGCAGCGCGGCGGCCATCGCGTCGGTGCCCTCCGGCTGGTTCTCCCACGCCAGGTAGATGTCGGCGTCGATGGTGTCCTCGCCGCCGGCCAGCTCCGCGAGCCCGCGCAGCGCGCTGCCCAGCGCGTCGAAGCCCACCGCGGTGGAGACCACGCACGAGCCCGCGCGCTCGGCCACCACGAACGTGCAGCCGGCGACCTCGCGGGTGCGCACGCCGGTGAGCCCCTTGTTGCCGTAGTACCGCCGGGTCAGCACCTCCAGCATGACCGCGTTGTCCCGGTGGCCGCGGACCAGCCGCCTGCCCAGCAGCCGCACCAGCGGCTCGGTGCTGCGCACCATCTCGGCGACGCGCTCGGCGCGGTCCGGCGCGTCCGGGTGCGCGTCGAGGTGGCGCAGGTGCTCGCGGACGTCGGCGTAGACGCGCGCGCGGTTGCGGCGCAGCAGGGGCTGGCCGAACCAGGCGAACACCAGGCTGCGGGCGAGGTCGGCCACCACGGGGAAGCGGATCTGGGTCGCGGCCACCAGCCGCTCCAGCGCCAGGCCCGCGGGCTCGCGCAGCGTCTCGTCCGGCGGCGGCTCGCCCAGCCACGCGGTCAGCAGCGAGGTGATGACCGCAGCGTCGGCGGAGGCGCGCTGCTGGGCCAGGAAGATCCGGAACACCGCGGCCTCCAGCGCGGGCGTGCGCTCCAGGTCGGTGACCCCGTAGTGGCCCAGCGCCGTGGCGAGCTTGGCCTGGAACGACTCCGGCAGCCCGGCCCGCTCGACGTCGAGGCTCTGCAGGTAGGTGTGGAAGTGCTCGCGGGCGCTGTGCACGTGGGCTCCGCCGCCGCTGTCCACCTCGTTGCCGGTCGGCCGGTTGCGGCTCAGCTCGGCGAGGTCGGCGAACACGGTGACCAGGTCCAGCTCCTCGGTCAGCGGCCGGTGGCCCGCCGCGCCGTCCGCCCGGCGCGCGAGGAGGTAGTCCTGCAGCACCCGGCCCTCGTCGTGCGGGTCCACGTCGAAGCCCAGCAGCAGGGCGCGCAGGTCCTCCCGGCCGCGCGCGGCGCGCTCCCGCGCCGGCGCCTCCCCGGCCGCGGCCGGCAGGTCCAGCTCGACGGCGCCGGCGGTGGCGGTGGCGGCGGCCTCGGCGCCGCCCAGCGGCTCCAGCCGCAGCAGCGGCGCGCCGGTCTCCACCTGGCTGCCCACGGACACGGCGCACTCCTTCAGGCGCGCCTTGAACGGCGCGCGCAGCACCGTCTCCATCTTCATGCTCTCCAGCACCAGCACCGGCGCGCCCGCCTCGACCTCCGCGCCGACCTCCAGCGGCGTGGCGACGACCAGCGCGGGCATCGGCGACCGGACGACACCGCCCTCGTCGCGGCTGACCCGGTGCGCCACGCCGTCCACCTCGATCAGGTGGATCGGCCCGTGGGTGCCGGTGAGCAGCCGGAACCGGGCGCCGTTGACGGCGATCTGCCCGGTGTGGCGGTCGAAGCGCTCCAGCTCGACGTCGGCGGTGCGCACGTCGTCGCCCGCTTCGACGCCCACCCGGAACCGGTCCGCGCCGACCCGCGCGACGCGCACCCGGTAGCCGACGCCGCGCAGCTTGAGGTCCAGCGGCCGGCCGCTCTTGTGCTGCACCTGCGGGCGACCGCCGAACGCCGTCGACAGCAGCCGCTGCCGCTCGACGCGCTCCTCCTCCTCGTAGGCTTCGATGGCCGCCGCCGCCAGCGCCACGGCGGAGTGCCGGTGCGAGACGAGCCCGCCCTGGGCGCGGACGCGGTCGATCCAGCCGGTGTCGGCGCTGCCGTCGACCACCTCGGGCCGGTCGAGCAGGTCGAGCACGAAGCTCTTGTTCGTCGCGCCGCCCTCGATGATCACCGTGGTCTGCGCCACCGCCCGGCGCAGCCTGCCCAGCGCCTCGTCGCGGTCGCGGCCGTAGGCGATGATCTTCGCGATCATCGAGTCGAAGTCGGCGGGGATGGTGTCGCCCTCGCTGACACCGGTGTCCACGCGGATGCCCGGCCCGGCGGGCAGGTCCAGCCGCGCGATGCGGCCCGGGGAGGGCGTGAAGTCGCGGTCGGGGTCCTCGGCGTTGAGCCGGGCCTCGATGGCGTGCCCGCGCTCCTGCGGCGGCGCGCCGACCAGCCGGTTGCCGGAGGCCACCCACAGCTGCGCCTTGACCAGGTCGAACCCGGTGGTGGCCTCGGTGATCGGGTGCTCCACCTGCAGGCGGGTGTTGACCTCCAGGAACGCGAACAGCCGGTCGCCGGGGTGGTAGAGGAACTCGACGGTCGCCGCGCCGCGGTAGCCGACCGCGACGGCCAGCCGCTCGGCCGACGCCTTCAGCTCGGCCACCTGCTCGGGGCCGAGCACCGGCGAGGCCGACTCCTCGATGATCTTCTGGTTGCGCCGCTGCACCGAGCAGTCGCGCACGCCCAGCGCCCACGCCGTGCCCTCGCCGTCGGCGATCACCTGGACCTCGACGTGCCGCGCGCCGGTGACCAGGCGCTCCAGGAACACGACGCCGCTGCCGAACGCCCGCGCCGCCTCCTGGCTGGTGCGCTCGTAGGCGTCGACCAGCTCCGCGTCGTCGTTGATCACGCGGATGCCGCGCCCGCCGCCGCCCGCGGTCGCCTTGAGCATCAGCGGGTAGCCGATCCCGGCCGCCGCCTCCAGGGCCGCGTCCAGGGTGTCGACCGCGCCGCGACTCCACGGCGCGACCGGCACGCCGACCTCCTCGGCGATCAGCTTCGCGCCGATCTTGTCGCCGAGCTTGCGCATGGCGTCCGGGCTCGGGCCGATGAAGGTGACCCCGATCTGCTCGCACAGCTCCGCGAACGCCGGGTCCTCCGCGACGAAGCCCCAGCCGACCCACGCGGCGTCCGCCCCGGTCGACACCAGGGCGCGCTCCAGCGCCTTCAGGTCCAGGTAAGGGCGCGCGGACGCGGGACCGAGGTCGTAGGCGACGTCGGCCTCGCGCACGAACGTGGCGGCGCGGTCGACGTCGGTGTGCAGGGCGACGGTTTCGATGCGCGTCGCGGTCTCCGCGGCCAGCTCCCGGACGGCGTGGATGAGCCGCATGGCGGCCTCACCGCGGTTGACGATGGCAATTCGGCTGAACACCGGACCGGGTCCCTCTTCTTCCTAGGCGTCAAGTCTGCAAGTCTGTGGAGCGGGCTGGGCGGTCGCCCGTCGCGGCGGTCCGCGCGGCGCCCGGCCGCGCGCCCGACCTCGGCGCGGTCGTCGGCACGGTCGTCGACGCGCGGGACCGGGCCCGCGCACCCCACCGGGGTGCCGCGCAGGCGGCGCGAAAACAGTACTTCAGCGACGGCCGGGCAGTGGTGGCCGACGCGCCGCGCGCAGGCGGACGGCCGCGGCCGGCCGGGAGCCCGGCAGGGCTCTCGACGCCATCGGGTCCGGAACGCCGGTGAGCGTGGTAACCGTCATACCTATCATCGTGGATGAGTCGCGCAGCGATCCGCAAGGCGCTGTCGTACAAATAAACGTCAAAATTATTGTCCCGTTCAGCGCGTCCAGCCGGGCACATCGGTGTTTTCGCTGCTCAGAGCGGGTGCGCCGGGCCCGCGACCGATCAGGTGATCAGCGTCGCACGCACCGCCGACCAGGCAGTCCACCCCTGTTGTCGCAGGTCACGCGCCGAAAGACCCGGACCGTTGTGCCCATCCACTACGACACTTTCCGGTACTGGAATTACCCCCTGCCGCATTCGAGGGGATGCCACTGACGGGCATTTCGACCCGGGCATTCCAAGACAGCACGACTGCATACCACGCCCGACCCAGCCCCGCACACCGTCGGTGATCACGCCGTCACCATCGGCACAACCCCGGACACACCGCAACAGAGCACGACCCCCACCGCCGGCCCTTTTCTTTTCGCTTTCGGCTTTCCGGCACGCCCCGTGCAGACCGGTCGCCTCGTGTTCTCCCCGTATGGCCTGCCCGGAGGGCTACCATGCTTTCTTGGGGGGTACAAGCACGCTTTTCGCTTGCACCCCCCAAGAAAGCATGGTTGTCTTTGACAGGTCATGCGGGGGGAACACGACCGCTCTTGCTTTTCCTTCTCCTTGGCGGCCTGCCTGTCCGGCGAGGACTCTTTTGGTTTTTGATCTCAGATCGGTACGGCACCAAATATTTCCTGGATCGGTGCGCGACCTAAGTATGAAGAGCGGCCGGGAGGCCCCCAAGGAGGAGGGAAGTGCGTCGTGTTCTCCCCGTACGGCCTGCCGGAGGCAATCATGCCGAGCTGGGGGTGTCAAGCGGTGAAGCGTGCTTGACACCCCCAGCTCGGCATGATTGGGCTGCGCCCAGGCCGTACGGGGAGAACACGAGGCACACGGCTGCGCTGAACAGCGCCGCCGCGCGGAGCGCGGCCTGCGGTTCGAGCTGAAGCGCCGCCGCGCGGAGCGCGACCGAGGCGAGAGCTGAAGCGCCGCGTGTGGAGTGGCCTCCAGGTGAGGGCAAGTGAAGACGGGCCGCGCAAATCGGGTAAAACCCTCGCCCGAACGCAGCAAGCCGGGTCGGCGGCGGCGATCGGCTCGGGACCGGCTCCGGAGTTGTGCGGTCGGTCACCGTTCTGCGCTCGCGTGTGCCCCGTTCGGCCGTGCCGAACGGGGTGGAATGGGTGTTACGCTCGCCCGGCTCCACAACCGAATACCTCTGCCCGTGATGGGGAAGCCGGTCGGAATCCGGCACTGTCGCGCAACCGTGGGTCGCCGTGCGGCGACGAGTCGGATCGCCACGCGGGCGGATGACTGTCCAACCACTGTCGCGAATCACAGGGGTGACGTTCCGACATGCGGTGTCGATCCGTCCTTCGCGCGGCGAACGGCGGGACGGCCCGTCGCCGTGGGGCCCTCCGATCGCTCGCCGCGCTGTCCGCCGTGCTGCCGCTGTCCGCCGCGCTGCTGCTGGGCGGCGCCCCCGGCCTCGGCTCCGTCGGTCTCGGCTCCGTCGGCCTCGGTCCGGGCGTCGCCGTCGCGGGTGACCGGTCGGCGGCCGACGCCACCGCGCGGTGGCTCGCGGCCCGGTTGTCGCCCGAGGGCACCTACGAGAACCCGCTGGGCGGGGAGCTGCCCGACCACGGCCTGATGATCGACGCGCTGTTCGCGATGCACGCCTCGGACGACGCCGCGCTCGCCGCGCCGATCGTCGACCACCTCGACGGCGGGGGCCACGCCAGCGACTACTTCACCTGGGACGGGCTGGTCCCCGGCCAGGGCTACGACGCGATCATCGTCGGCGGCGCGGCGGCGAAGGTGCTGGTGGCGGCCGAGGTCTCGGGGCGGGACCCGCGGTCCTTCGACGGCTACGACATGGTGGCCGAGACCGAGGCCGCGATCCGCCGCTCCGGCCCGGACAAGGGGCGGGTCAGCGACTACTCGAAGAACCCGGACTTCGCCGACTTCGTCAGCAACAACGCCAACGTCTTCGGCCAGGCCCTCGCGGTGATCGGGCTGGCCGCGGTCGGGCGCAACGACCCGCTGGCGATCGACACGCTGCTGACCCAGCAGTGCTCCGAGGGCTTCTTCCGGATCTTCTTCGAGTACATCCCCACCGACGAGGTCGGCGAGCACGTCACGCCCACCGGCCACAAGGTGTCGACCTGCGACGAGGGCAAGGCGTTCGACAAGTCCTCGCCCGACGGCGACACCACGGGCCTGGCGCTGTCGGCGATGACCGCCGCGCGCGAAGCGGGCGCGGGCGGGCTGGACGAGCCGATCTCGCGCGCGGTCGGCTGGCTGCGGGCCGCGCAGGACCCGACGGGCGGCTGGGGCGGCGGGGTGGGCACCGAGGGGCCCAACACCAACAGCACCGGGCTGGTCGTGCAGGCGCTGGCCGCCGCGGGCGGCGCGGGCGCCGAGGTCGGGCGCGGGGTGGCCTTCCTGCGGTCGGCGCAGGTGACCGAGGCGGACGCGGGGACGGCGCTGGCCGGCGACCTCGGCGCGATCGCCTACGACCCCGCCCAGTACCGGGCGGCCCGCACCACCGGCATCGTCGGCGTGGACACCTGGATCCGGTCCGGGGCGCAGGCGTCGCTGGGGCTGGCCCGGGTCCCCTTCCACGACCTCGCCCGGCGCCGCGTCCCCCCGGACGAGCCGCCCGCGACACCGCCGCCCACCACCGACCCACCCGCCACCGACCCACCCGCCGGCGCCGCCCCGCCGCCGGCCGCCCCGCCCGTCCACCGGCCCGGGAACCCCGCCCCGCCACCGGGCTCGTCGCGCGGGGTCCCGGTGACGCCGCCGACGACGTCCGCCGAGCCCGGCACGGCGACGCCGGCGGGCCGCCTCGGGGCGCACCTGGCGGGCCGGCTGGTCGGCGGCGACCACGTGGAGGTCGCGCAGGACGGCACGACGTTCGTGGACTACGACGCCACCGCCGACGTGGTGCTGGCGCTGCGCACGCTGGGCGAGCAGGACGAGGCGGTCCAGCGCGCGACGCGGTTCCTGCTCCAACCGGCTTCCGTCGACGCCTACGCGCGTGGCGTGCCCTACGAGCAGGGCGCCGCCGCCTACGCCGAGCCGCTGGCCAAGCTGCTGCTGATCGCCCGGTTCGACCAGGCGGAGCACGCCGACCCGGTCGGCGGAGCGGACGGGCCCGAAGGGCGGGAGGGGCGGGCGGCGCTGGTCGACCGGATCTCGGCCGACCTCGCCGCGCTGCGCACCGCCGACGGCCGGTTCGCCGACACGGGCTCGTTCGCCGACTCCGACGAGTCCGTGCGGCGGCAGGCGTGGCTGATCGCCGCCACCGTCGCGGGGTCGAGCGCGGACGACGCTGCCCCGGCGGTCGACCGGCTGGTCCGCGCGCGGTGCGCGGACGGGTTGTTCCCGGTCGACCTGGGCGGCGGCGAGTGCGCCGCGGGCGACGTCGCCGCGACCGCCGCCGCCGTCACCGCCCTGAACCTGCGCCCGCGCGACGGCGCCGCGGCCGGCCGTGCCGTGCCCGGCGACTGGTCGCCCGAGCGGGCGGCGGCGCTGGTGGGCGCGGTGCGGGCGCTCGACGGGGTGACGGGCGAGGACGGGGTGGTGGTCGACGGCGACGGCGACGCCGACATCGCCCGCAGCTCGGCGGTCGCGGCGGCCCGGCAGGCGGTGGGCCTGGACGTGGGCGCCACGGCCCGCGCGCTGGGCGCCCTGCTGCTGCCGGACGGCGGCGTGCCGGGGCCCGGCAGCGCTCCCGGAACCGGGGACGTGCCCGACAACGCGGCCTTGCCCGACGCCGAAGACGTGACCGGAGCCGGGAACCGGGCGGTCGACGGCGGATCGGACCTGGCCGCCGGAGTCGCCGCCGCGCCGGGCGTGGCCGGGAGGTCGTGGATCGACGCCGACGGCTCACCGGTCGCCGCCGCCGTGCGCCTTCCCCTGCACGAACAGGGGAAAGACCCCGCAACCGCCCCGCAGGTCGTGACCGGAGCGCGCGCCGTGACCGGTGTGGGCGCCGCGCCGGTGTGGGCGCTGGCCGCGCTGGGCGCGGTCGGGGTGGCCGGGTCGCTCGTCCTGCTGGTCCGCCGCGTGAAGACGCGCAAGAACAACACCATGGGGGTAACGCCGTGAGACGAGTCCTGTCCGTCCTGTCCACCCTGGCCCTGTCGCTGACCGTCGCCGCGGCCGTCGGGCCGTCGGCCGCGGCGGTCGACCCGACCAAGGGCTACGACGGGGTCTGCGCCGGCGACGACGCGCTGACCGGCGTCACCGTCGTGATCGACTTCCAGGAGCTCGACGGCAACGGCGGCGTCGCCGCGCCGACGATCACCAGGTGCTCCCCCAACGCCGACCCGGGCACGCAGCGCACCGGCATCAAGGCGTTGCAGGACGCGGGCATCGCGGTCGCGGGCACGGTGCGCTGGGGGCTGAACTTCGTGTGCCGCCTGGAGAACCGCCCGTCGTCCACCGAGACCATCCCGCGCACCACCAGCCCGACCTACAAGGAGGCGTGCGTGGTCACGCCGCCGACCGACGCGTACTGGAGCTACTGGCACGCCGACGGGTCGGGCACCACGTGGACCTACGGCAGCTACGGCGCCCTCGCCCGCAACGTGACCCCGGGCGGGTTCGAGGGCTGGTCGTTCTCGCTGAACAAGACCGCGGGCACCAACCCCGTGCCCGGCGTGACGCCCAACAACCCGGCGGTCGGCCCGAACACCCCCACGGTGAGCCTGTCGGTCGACGACCTCGACCGCAGGATCACCCTGGGCCAGAGCACGTCGCTGACCTGGACGTCGACCAACTCCACCGCGGTCACCGCGCACTCGGTGTCGCCCGCCACCGGCGGCGGCGGCTGGTCGGGCGCGCTGGCCACCAGCGGCACGCAGGTGATCACGCCGACCGCCACGGGCACCTACACCTACACGATCAGCGCCACCGGCTCGACCGGCACCGTCTACTCGACGGCGACGCTGACGGTCCTGTGAGCCGTCCGATGAGCCGGCTCGCCACCCGCGCGGCGGGCGCCGCGGCCACCGCCGCGCTGGTGGTCGCCGCCGCGCCCGGCGCCCACGCCGTCGACCACGGCAAGGGGCTGCCCGGGTTCTGCCCGTCCGACGCGGGCGTCACCGTCGTGGTCGACTTCCAGCAGCTGGGCGGCACCACCCTGGTGCGCTGCTACCCGCAGGGCGCCGGCGGCACCGGCCTGGACGCGCTCAAGGGCGCGGGGTTCCAGATCGCGGGGGTCCAGCGGTGGGGCGAGGCGTTCGTCTGCCGCGTCGAGAACCGGCCCTCCGCCGTCGAGCGGCTGCCCGTCGAGGGCGACGAGGACTACCGGGAGTCCTGCCTCGACACGCCGCCGGCCGCCGGGTACTGGTCGTACTGGCACGCGGGCAACAACTGCGCCTGGGAGTACAGCCAGTGGGGCGTGAAGAACCGCGCCTTCGTCCCCGGCGGGTTCGAGGGCTGGTCGTTCTCGCTCAACGCCGACGCCGCCGCGAACCCGGCGCCCCGGATCGCGGCGGTCCGGCCCGGCACGCAGGACCGGCCGTGCGTCGCGCCCGAGGAGGGCGCGCCGGAGTCGGGCGACGTCGACGAGCAGCAGCCCCTCCTGCGGCAGAACCCCGCGGAGCGCCCGCGGCCGGAGCAGCAGGCGCCGCCGCCGACCGCGGTCGCCGGTGACCCGGGCGCGGACCCGACCGGCACGGCCGCGCTGCCGCCGCCGAAGCCGCGGGCGAGCGCCGTCGCGAAGCCACCGGCGCCGGACCCGCGGCACAACGTGGCGTTCGACGGCGGGCAGGGCGCCCCGGACGTCGACGAGGTGATCAGGGAGCAGTCGGGGGCGAGCGACCTCGCGCCGTGGGCGGCGGCCGGGGCGCTGGTCCTGCTGGCCGCGGCGACCGCGCTGACCGCGCGCAGGCGCAGGCGCGCGCGGGACTCCTAGCGTGCGGGCGGCGTACTTCCTGCCGCGCGACCTGCACCCGGCCGCGTGGTGGGTGTGGGCGCTGGGCCTGGCAGTGGCCGCAAGCCGCACCACGAACCCGTGGCTGCTGCTGGCGGTCCTGCTCGTCGTGTGCCACGTCGTGGTGGCCCGCCGCGCCGACGCGCCGTGGGCGATGGCGTTCCGGATGTACCTGGTGCTGGCCGGGTTCATCGTGTGCCTGCGGGTGTTCTTCCGGGTGGTGTTCGGCGGGGCCGAGGGGTCGACGGTCCTGGTGCGGCTGCCGGAGATCCCGCTGCCCGAGTGGGCGGCGGGCATCCGGCTGCTGGGCGCGGTGTCGGCGGAGTCGCTGCTGGGCGGGCTGTACGACGGGCTCCGGCTGGCGGCGGTGGTGGTGTGCCTGGGCGCGGCCAACGCCCTGGCCAACCCCAAGCGGCTGCTCAAGGCCGTGCCGCCCGCGCTGTACGAGGTGGGGACGGCGGTCGTGGTCGCGCTGTCGGTGTTCCCGCAGCTGGCGGAGAGCGTGCTGCGGGTGCGGCGGGCCAGGCGGCTGCGGGGCGGGGGCGGGCGGTCGCGGGCGCTGCGCGCGGTCGTGGTGCCCGTGCTGGCGGACGCGCTGGACCGCTCGCTGCGGCTGGCCGCGTCCATGGACTCGCGGGGGTACGGCCGGTCCGCGCTGGTCGACGCCCGGCGGCGGGCGGGCACCGGCGCGCTGATGATCGCCGGGCTGGTCGGGGTGTGCGTGGGCGTGTACGCCACGCTCGACGGCTCCACGCCGCGGTTCCTCGCCGGCCCGGTGCTCGCGGCCGGCACGGCCGTCGGCCTGGCGGGCTTCCACCTGGCCGGTCGCCGCGTCCGGCGCACGCGCTACCGCCCCGACCGCTGGCGCGCCCCGGAGCTGGTGGTCGCGGCGAGCGGCGCCGGGGTGGCGGCGGTGCTGTTCGCGACGTCCGCGGTGGACCCCACCGACCTCAACCCGTCGCTGACCACCCTGTCCTGGCCGCTGCTGTCGTGGGTCCCGCTGGCGGGCGTGCTGCTCGGGGTGCTGCCCGCGTTCCTGTCCCCGCCGCCCGCCGCCGCGACCGCGGGCCACGACGCCGCCGAGGTGCCCGCGTGATCGAGTGGAACCAGGTCACCTTCCGCTACCACGGGCAGCCCGACCCGGTGCTGGCCGAGGTGGACCTGGCCGTCGGCGAGGGCGAGCTGGTGCTGGTGGCCGGTCGGACCGGCGCGGGCAAGTCCACCCTGCTGGGCACGGTGAACGGCCTGGTGCCGCACTTCACCGGCGGCCACCTCGACGGCGCGGTCGCCGTGGCGGGCGCGCTGACCCGCCACCACCCGCCGCGGGAGTTCGCGCACCTGGTCGGCGTCGTGGGGCAGGACCCCCTGGCCGGTTTCGTCACCGACACCGTGGAGGAGGAGCTGGCCTACGGCATGGAGCAGCTCGGCCTCGCCCCGCAGGTCATGCGGCGGCGCGTGGAGGAGGCGCTGGACCTGCTGGGGATCGCGGAGCTGCGCCACCGCGCCCTGCGCAGCCTGTCCGGCGGGCAGCAGCAGCGGGTCGCCATCGGGTCGGTGCTGACCGCCCACCCGAAGGTCCTGGTGCTGGACGAGCCGACCTCCGCGCTCGACCCCACCGCCGCGGAGGACGTGCTGGCGACGCTGGCCCGCCTCGTGCAGGACCTCGGCACGACCGTGCTGGTGGCGGAGCACCGCATGGAGCGGGTGGTCCCGTTCGCCGACCGGATGCTGTACGTGCCCGGTGGCGGGTCCGTGGTGGACGGCCTCCCGGCGGACGTCCTGCGCGACACCCCCGTCGCGCCGCCGATCGTGGAGCTGGGCAGGCTCGCCGGCTGGCGGCCGCTGCCGCTGTCGGTGCGCGACGCGCGCCGGCTCGCCGGTCCCCTGCGCGACGCGCTCGGCGACCCGCCGCCCCGGCCGGCGCCGGGGGGCGAGACCGTGCTCGCCTGCTCGGGCGTGCTGGTGCGCTACGGCTCGACGGTGGCGGTGCGCGGGGTGGACCTCGACCTGCCCGCGGGCGGGGTGCTGGCCCTGATGGGCCGCAACGGTTCGGGGAAGTCGTCGCTGCTGTGGGCGTTGCAGGGGTCGGGCCCGCGCCAGGGCGGCGCGGTGCGGGTCGGCGGCGAGGACCCGAGGTCGCTGCCCGCCGCGCAGGCCCGCGGGCTCGTCGGGCTGGTCCCGCAGACGGCGGGCGACCTGCTCTACCTGGAGACCGTCGCCGAGGAGTGCGCCGCCGCCGACGCCGAGTCCGGCGCGGCGCCGGGGACCTGCCGGCGGCTGCTGGACCGGCTCGCGCCGGGGCTCGACGCCGGGCGGCACCCCCGCGACCTGTCCGAGGGCCAGCGCCTGGCCCTCGTGCTGGCCGTGCAGCTGACCGCCGCGCCGCGCGTGGTGCTGCTCGACGAGCCGACCCGGGGGCTGGACTACACCGCGAAGGCCGCGCTGGCGCGGGTGGTCGGCGCGCTGGCGGCCGAGGGGCGGGCGGTGGTCGTCGCCACCCACGACGTCGAGTTCGTCGCGACCGTCGCGGACCGCGTCGCGGTCATGGCCGAGGGCGAGGTCGTGTCCGACGGGCCGGTCGCCGAGGTGCTGGGCGGCTCCCCCGCGTTCGCGCCCCAGGTCGCCAAGGTGCTGGGCCCGGACTGGCTGACGGTGGACGACGTGCGCGCAGCGCGGACCGGGGCGGCGCGGTGAAGCGGGACCGGGGCGGCGCGGTGGGCGGGGAACGGGACGGCGCGGCGAGCCGGGTGCCCGACAGCGCGGCGCGGCGGGACGAGGGCGGCACGGCGCGGCGGGTGCCCGACGGCACGGCGCGGCGGGACCGGGGTGGCGCGGCGCGGCGGGGGCCGGCCGGCTCGGGCCGGGTGGTGCGGATCGGGCCGCGGTCGGCGGTCGTGCTCGCGCTCGCCTCGGCCGCCGGGCTGATGATGTTCGCCTGGCCGCTGCTGACGCGCGTGCAGCCCCAGTCGGTGCAGCACGGCGCCGACGCGCCGTTCGTCTTCATCGCCATCCTGCCGGTGCTGATCGCCGTCGTGCTGGCCGAGCTGTCCGAGGGCGGCATGGACGCCAAGGCGCTGGCGCTGCTGGGGGTGCTCTCCGCGGTCAACGCGGCGCTGCGCCCGCTGGGCGCGGGCATCGCGGGCATCGAGACGGTGTTCTTCGTGCTGGTGCTGGCGGGGCGGGTGTTCGGGGCCGGGTTCGGGTTCGTGCTCGGCTGCACCTCGCTGTTCGCCTCGGCGCTGCTGACCGCCGGGGTCGGCCCCTGGCTGCCGTTCCAGATGCTGTGCTCGGCGTGGATCGGGATGGGCGCGGGCCTGCTGCCCCGGAGGGTCGCCGGCCGGGCCGAGATCGCCGTGCTGGTCGGTTACGGCGTCGTCGTGGCCTACCTGTTCGGGTTCCTGATGAACCTGTGGTTCTGGCCGTTCATCACCGGGGCCGAGGTCCCGTACCACGACGGCCACATCTCCTACGTGCCCGGCGACCCGCTGCCGGAGAACCTGCACCGGTTCGCCGTCTTCACGCTGCTGACCTCCACCGCCGGGTGGGACACCGGCCGCGCGATCACGAACGCGGTCGCGATCCTCGTGCTGGGCCCGGCCGTGCTGTCGACGCTGCGCCGCGCCTCCCGCAGGGCCTCGCACGGCGTGCTGCCCACCTTCGGTGACACCGAAGCGCCGGGGCGGCTCCCCCGCTGACATCGCGGCCGGTGGGAGCGCCGAGGCGGGTCCGGGCGGGACCGCTTGCGGCGGCGGGGTCCGGAAGCGGCCGGCGGCGCGGGCCCCGATCGGCGAAGCTGGTCGACGTGGACGCCGACCAGCGCAGGTTGTTCGACCGGACCGCCCGGCACGCCGCCGACTTCCTGGCCGGCCTGGGCTCGCGGCCGGTGGCCCCGACCGCGAGCCTGGCCCGCCTGCGGGAGGTCTTCGGCCGCCCGCTGCCCGAGGACGGCCTCGACGCCGAGCGCGTGGTCGACGAGCTGGTGCGGGACACCGCGGACGGCCTGCTGGGCAGCGCCGGCGGGCGGTTCTTCGGCTGGGTCGTCGGCGGCGGCGTGCCGGCCGCGCTCGCCGCGGACTGGCTGACCGCGACCTGGGACCAGAACGCCGCGCTGCACGCGGCGGGACCGGCCGTGGCGGTGGTCGAGGAGGTGGCCGGCGCGTGGCTCAAGGAGCTGCTGGGGCTGCCCGCCGAGGCGTCCTTCGGGTTCACCACGGGCGCGCAGTCGGCGCACCTGACCGCGCTGGCCGCCGCGCGCCACCGGCTGCTGGCCGACCGGGGGTGGGACGTGGAGCGGCGGGGCCTCGCCGGCGCGCCCGCGGTGCGGGTGCTGACCTCCGGGTGGCAGCACGCCTCGATCGAGCGCGCGATGCGGCTGCTCGGCCTGGGCGCCGACCAGCTGCGCGGCGTGGGCTCCGGCCCCGGCGGGCTCATCGACCTGGCGGCGCTGGAGCGGGAACTCGCGGCCTGCGACGCCCCGGCGGTGGTGTGCCTGCAGGCGGGCGAGATCAACACCGGGCTGTTCGACCCGTTCGGCGAAGCCTGCGCGCTGGCGGCGGCCCGGGGCGCGTGGGTGCACGTCGACGGCGCGTTCGGGTTGTGGGCGGGGGTGAGCGAGCGGCACGGGCACCTGCTGGCCGGGGTCGACCGCGCGGACTCGTGGACCACCGACGGCCACAAGTGGCTCAACGTGCCGTTCGACTGCGGCCTGGTGTTCGTGCGGCACCCGGCCGCGCACCGCGGCGCGATGTCGACCAAGGCGAGCTACCTGGTGCACACCGAGGACGAAGCCGGTGGCGCGCCCGCCCGCGACCAGCTGGACTGGACCCCCGAGTGGTCCCGCCGCGCCCGCGCGGTGCCGGTCTACGCGGCGATCCGCTCGCTGGGGCGGCGGGGCATCGCGGCGCTGGTCGACCGCTGCGTGGACCACGCGCACCGGCTGGTGGCCGGGATCGGCGCGCTGCCCGGCGTCGAGGTGCTGTCCCCGCCGGTGATCAACCAGGGCTTGGTGCGGTTCCTGGCCGAGGACGGTGACCACGACGCGCACACCGACCGGGTCATCGGCCGCGTCCAGCGCGGCGGCGAGGCGTGGTTCGGCGGCACCACCTGGAACGGCGTGCGGGCCATGCGGATCTCCGTGGTCAACTGGCGCACCGACGACCACGACGTCGACCGCGCCGTCGCCGCCGTCCGCGCCGCCCTCTCGGGCTGAGCCCCGCGCACCGGCGAGGGGCGCAGGCGGCACGACATGCCCTCCGGCAGGAGGCGGCGACCCTCCACTGAGGACCGTCCCGGCTCTGTCCGACGACCGCGCGGCCGGTGGTCCACTGTGGACCACCGGCCGCGCACGCCTTGGCAGCGGCGATTCCCCCTGCCGAGCGGTCAGCCGCGGTCGAGGCCCGCTACCGGCTCCGGCGTCACCTGCGACGGGGCGGCGGGCAGCGGTCCGGCCGCGCCGGCCACCGGGACCGGGCCGTCGACCGGCAGGGTGACGAACGTCTTCGCCAGGTCGAGCGTGATCCTCGGCGGCTGCGCCGGGGCCGACACGAAGCCGCGGTCGGTGCCGCCGATGACCAGCGCGAGCTGGTGGCCCTTCGGCACCACCCAGTCCGTGCTGGCCAGCCGGAACGTCATCGTGTACGGCCGGCCGGGCGTCAGCCGCTCCTCCCGGCTCAGCGACGCGTGGTTGGCCAGGTCCGCCCAGCCCCGGCTGAGGATGTGCAGCCCGACCGGCTTGGCGGCGGTGGCGGTGTCCTTGTAGCAGGCGTCGTCGCCGGCGGTGCTCGCACCCCAGCAGGACTCGGTGACACCGGTCCGGATGCCCTCGCCGGCGGCCGAGTAGTCGCGGATGGTCGCCGGGCCGTAGTCCACGAGCACCGCCGAGATCCGCGCGGTCGACGTGCTGGGCGTCGCGGTGACGGTCACCGCGGCGGTGCCGGACACGTGCAGGTCGCGCGCCAGCGGGCCGGTCGTGTAGAGCACGCGCGAACCCGAGGGGCGCGTCGGCTCCGCCGCCCAGTTCGCCTCGCCCTGCCGGGGGTCGTCGGTGAACGCGGCCCGGCCCGGCGCCGCCGGGCCGGAGGTCAGCGTCCCCAGGCCGGCCGCGGCTCCGGCCACCGGCCGCAGCGCGACGCCCCGGCTGCCCGCCGCGGGCCACGCGCCCTGGTCGACCCACACGTCCGGCTGCCGCTCGACGCTGACCCGCGGCGCGGCCCCGACGCCGTTGTCGAGGCCCAGCAGGTAGTGGTCGAACCACTGGTGCAGGGCGGCCACCCACTCGGCGCGCCGGAAGTCGAACGGGTCGACGTGGCCGGTCTGCGAGAGCCACAGCCGCCGGTCGACGCCGGTCGGCTCCAGCGCGCTCCACCACTGCCCGAAGTGGATCGACTTGACGTTGAGGTCGTTGACGCCGTGCACGGCGAACACGCTGGCCTTCACGTTGCCCGCCTTGGCCGCGTAGTCCCGCTGCTCCCAGCCGGGCGAGTGGTCGCCGTTGGCGGGGAAGGACCGGGTCAGCCCCCGGATGGCCGCCGAGCAGTCCTGCCCCAAGTTGCCCCCGGCGACGGTCCTGGCCAGCTGCTCGGGCGAACCGCCGCCGCCCACGGCCCCGTCGGTGCGGTAGTAGTCGTACCAGCTGGAGATCGCCGCGATGGGCACGATGGTCCTCAGCCCCGCGACGCCGGTCGCCGCGACGCCGTTGGCGATCGTGCCGTCGTAGGACTTGCCGATCATGCCGACGGCCCCCGTGGTCCAGCCCGCGCTCACGGCGCTGCCGCCGGTGGCCTGCGAGTAGCCGGTGGCGCGCCCGTTGAGCCAGTCGACCACGGCCTTGGCCGAACCGATGTCCGACGGCCCGCCGACGTCGACGCACCCGCGCGACCGGTTCGTCCCGGCGACGTCGACCAGCACGACGGCGTACCCGCGCGGCACGAAGTAGTTGTCGTAGAACAGCGGGAAGCGGACCGGGCGGCCGGCGGCGTCGTAGGTCTTGAGCTCCCGCTCGTTGCCCCGCCCGCAGCACGCGTTGTAGGGGCTGGCGTTCATGATCACCGGCACCCGGACGCCGCGGTCGGCGGCCTCCGCGGGCCGCACGACGTCGGCGGCCACCCGGTCGGAGCGGCCGTCGCCGTCGCCGTCGCGCCCAATGTCGACCCACACCGTTTCCCTGATGGCGGAAGCGAAGTCGTACACCGGCTCGCTGCGAGCGGGCCCGGCCGCCGCGCCGGCCGGGCCCGGCGCCACGACGCCCGCCAGCACGACCGCCGCCGCGAACGCGTTGACCACACCTAAGCGCATGTCCCTGCCTCCTCGATGTGAGCCCTCGCGTTCGAGCTTGGGGGAAAGCCGCGGCGCGCAGTAGGGCGGAAAGTACGGAGCCGACCGGTCGGCGCGGCGGGCCGGTGGGCCGAGTGGCCGCGGGGGTGGTGCGGCGAACGGCGGATCCCCTGCGGCGCGGTGGTTCCCGGTGGGCGCGGCGGCCGGTGGGCGTTCGCGCCGGGCTTTGTCGCGCCGGGTCCGGCCGTGTCACGTTCGCCGTGCTCGCGGCGATGAGGTAGGTGCATCCCGGACGGACAGAAAGGTCGGCGTCCTCATGAGCCAGCCCGGTGTGGACACGCACCAGCCCAACGCTGTTGCCGTGCCGACGGTTGCCGATGTCGACCGGATCGTCGCCCACGGCGAGCCCGTCGTCCGCAACCTGATGATCACCCACTGCTACCACGAGCTGTCCCGGGCGCTGGCCGCGCTGACCGGCGGCTCGGCGAACTGGTGCACGTTCGCGGTGTGGGCGTCCAAGCAGGTCGGTCGGACCATCCGGCAGGAGGACCTGGCGCGGGCGCTGGAGCGACTGCTGGGGTCCTCGCCCGAGGCGACCGCCGGCGTGGACCTGGTGGTCGAGAGCCTGCGGCGCGCCGTCCCCCGGCACGCGGTCGACGGCGTCGCGCGGCTGGTGCGCCGGACCGTGGTGGAGACCGCGCGGCTGGACGCGGTCAGCGAGGCGGCGGCCCGGGGCAACCTCAAGGTCTTCGTGGAGATCGCCCGCGAGTTCGCCCGCTTCCTGGCCGAGTTCGCCGACGGCGACACCGACGGCGACGGCGACGGCGACGGCGACGGCGACGGCGACGGCGACGGCGACGGCGACGGCGACGGCGACGAGCAGCGGATCGCGGAGTTCTGCGACGCGCTGCTGCCCGGCGAGCCGCCCGGCGGGCAGCGCTACCTCCGGCAGGCGTTCGCCCGCTACCACCAGGCGATGCGCGCCGACGACCCGAAGCAGCGCGCCGAACTGCTGCTGCTGGCCAACGTCGAGATCGGCCTGCACGAGCAGACGCGGCTGCAACCGGAGATCACCGCCGCGCTGGAGGGCCCGCTCGTCGACCCCCGCGAGCTCGAACGCCGCCTGTTCGCGCTGCTGCTGCCGGGCAACCGCGTCCTGCGGTGGCTGCGCCTGGCGCTGCTGACCGCCTTGGGCCGGCGGGGTCCGGTGCGCGCCGCCGGCGAGCGGCTGGCCGCCGACGCCCGCGCGCTGGCCCGGCGGGCGGTGACCGAGCACCTGATGACGCTGGCGCTGCCCGGCGGCGAGGTGCTGGACCTGAGCCGGGACCTCACGGCGGGGTTCCCGCCGCTGCTGGCGCGGTTGTCCCACCCCGAGCTGCTGGCGCTGCTCGGGCACGTCGACCCGACCGGCGACAGCGTGCTCGGCACCGCCGCCCGCGACTGGTCGGACCTGCCCGACCGGATGCACTACATCGCGGACATGTTCCGCTGCCACGCGCAGCGCGGCGACCTGCTCGACCCGCCGTTCACCGACGACCAGGTGGCGGCCATCGCCGAGGGGCGCCGCCCGGCCGGGCGGCTCTGACCCGCCGTCCGGGCTCTTCGTCCGGGCCGGCGGGCCCGTCGGCCCGGACGAGGCGGCGGCCCCGTCTGGCGGGGCCGCGCGCGCCGGGGTCAGCCCTCCAGGCTGCCGGTCACACTGGCGGTGCCGGCGCTGCCCGGCGAGCCGCCGCCACCGGTCTGCGTCACCAACCGCCCGTCCACGGTGGCCGTCGCGGCCAGCGTGCCGCCGCTGTGCCGCATGACCAGCTCCCACTCGTGGCGCCCGGAGCCGCGCGGGATCGTGACCGTCCGCGTCCAGGGCAGCTGCACCCCCCGTTCCTCGGTGGACTCCCCGTCGAGCGTGAGGACCAGGGAGGTGAGGACGGCCGTGCCGATCACCTCCAGCACCAGCACGTGCTGCTCGGCCGCCCGGCTCGACGACGTCGCCGGGGCGGGGGCCGGCGACGTCGGTTCCCCGCACGCGGCGAGCAGGTTCGCGGCCAGCGCCGCGGCGACGATCGTCCGGGTCATGCCGGGTAGTGAACCCCCGATCCGCGGGGACCGGTCCCGGTGAGCGCCCACCCGCGTGATCACTACATCGAGTGACGCTCTCCGGTGCGCCGGTCCTCGGCGGGGCATAGTGCTGGGTGTCCGCGGGCCCGGAGGGACCCCGGACGCCCGTGACCCGCCGGCGTGAGGTGCGCGCATGACCGTGTTCGACCCCTGCGGCGAGGCGATCGCCGCCTGCCCGGACCCGCGCGCCGGCGGGGGCCGCACGCCATGACCTCCGCACCGGTGCTGGGCACCGGCCGCCGGTGGGCCGCCGCGCTGGTCGTGTGCTCCGGCATCTTCCTGCTGGGCCTGGACTTCACCGTCCTCAACGTCGCGGTCCCCGACCTGCAGCGCGACCTGGGCCCGTCGGTCGCCCAGGTCCAGTGGGTCGTCGACGGCTACGCGCTGGTGCTGGCCGGCCTCGTGCCGGCCACCGGCGCGGTGACCGACCGCCTCGGCCGGCGGCGCGCGTTCGTCGCCGGGCTGGCGGTGTGCGGGGCGGCCGCGGCGTGGGGCGCGTCGTCGTCCCACGCCTGGCAGCTCGTCGCGGCGCGCGGCGGCATGGGCGCGGGCGCGGCGCTGCTGATGCCCGCCACCCTGTCGATCATCACCACCCTGTTCCCCGAGCCGGGGCCGCGCCGCCGGGCCATCGCCCTGTGGACGGCGGCCGGCGGCGTCGGCGGGATGGCGGGGCCGGTCGTCGGCGGGTGGCTGGTGGAGGTGTTCTCGTGGCGGGCCGGGTTCTGGGTCGCGGTGCCGCCGGCCGCCGCGGGGATCGCCGCCGCGCTGCTGGTGGTGCCGGAGTCCCGCGCGGCCGGGGCGGGGCGGGTGGACGCGCGGAGCGTCGCGCTGTCGGCGACCGGCCTGGTGGCGCTGGTGTGGGCGATCATCGAGAGCCCCGCGCGCGGCTGGACCAGCCCGCCGGTGCTGACCGCCTACGGGGTGGCGGCGGTGCTGCTGGTCGCGTTCACGCGGCGGCAGGCGCGGGTCCGCGTCCCGGTGCTGCCGCTGCCGCTGCTGCGCCGGCCGCGGATCGGCCTGAACGCGGTGGCCCTGGCCATGATGTCGTTCGGCCTGTACGGCGCGCTGTTCCTGACCACCCTGCACCTGCAGGGCGTGCTGGGGCACAGCCCCTGGGAGGCCGGGGTGCGCACGCTGCCGCTGGCCGTCGCGCTCGCGGCCGGCGCGGTCGCCGCGCCGCCCCTGCTGGCCCGGCGCGGCGAGCGGATGCCGGTCGTGGCGGGCCTGGCCGTCGTCACCGGCTCCTTCATGCTTCTGTCCACTGTGGACGCTTCTTCGGGGTACCCGCCGGTGCTGGCCTTCCAGCTCGTCGCGGGCTTCGGCGCGGGGCTGGTGGCCACCGCGGGCACGGAGGCGGTCATGGGCGCGGTCCCGCCCGACCGCGCGGCCCTCGGCTCGGCGATCAACGACGTCACCCGCCAGGTCGGCGCCTGCCTCGGCGTCGCCGTCCAGGGCTCGGTCCTGACCGCGGTGTCCGCGCCGCGGCTGCGCGACCTGCCGGCCGGCGCCACCTTCCTGGACGCGTGGGCGGCGGCCGAGCGGCTGCCCGAGCCGGCGCGCGCCCGCGTCGTGGCGACCGCCCGCGAAGCCTTCGTCGCCGGCCTGACCACCGCGGCGGTGATCGCCGCCGCCGTCACCCTGACCGCCGCCGTGCTCGCGTGGTGCTTCCTGCCCCGCGCCGCCGCGTGAACCGGGCCGCGTGAACCGGGGGGCCGCCGACGGGCGCGGTCGACTTCACCGCGCGCCCCGTGACAGGGTTGGGGCATGAGACCCGGGCACTGCTCCACCACCCCCGCCGAAGACCACCCGCGGACCGGCGCCGTGCGGGGCGCGGACCGCACCTCCCCGGGCCGCGGGGCGGTGGGGCGCACGGCTTCCGGCGACCGGCCGCGCGAGGGCTCCCGATGAGCCGGGGTGTGCTGGTCACCGGCGGCAACCGCGGCATCGGCGCGTCGATCGCCGCGGCGTTCCGCGACCTGGGCGACGACGTGGTCGCCCTGTCCTCGGCGGAGGTGGACCTGGCCGACCCGGCGGCGATCGCCCGCGCGGTGGCGGCGGCGGTCGACGCGCTGGGCTCCATCGACGTGCTGGTCAACAACGCGGGCCTGGTGGAACTCGGGTCGCTGACCGACAAGTCCTACGAGCAGTGGCAGTCGCTGTGGCGCCGCACGTTCGACGTCAACGTCTTCGGCGCGGCCGACATGTCCTACTGCGTCGCCAGGCACATGATCGAGCGGGGCGTGCGCGGGCGGATCGTCAACGTCGGCTCGCGCGGGGCCTTCCGCGGCGAACCGGACATGCCGGCCTACGGCGCGAGCAAGGCGGCGCTGCACTCGATGGGGCAGTCGCTCGCGGTGTCCCTGGCGCCGCACGGCATCGCGGTGGCGTCGGTGGCGCCGGGCTTCGTCGCGACCGACCGGGTGGCCGACCTGGTGACCGACGACGTCCGCCGCCAGAGCCCGTTCGGCCGGGTCGCGCGGCCGGAGGAGGTCGCAGCCGCGGTGGTCTACCTGGCCTCGCCGCAGGCCGAGTGGGCCTCGGGCGCCGTCCTCGACCTCAACGGCGCCTCCTACCTGCGCACCTGACGGCCCCGCGGAGGCCGGTCCGCCGCGCGGCGGAGCACGTCCGGCAGGGGTCTTCGGCGGGAACCGCCGCCATCCGTCGGAGGTGTGGCCGCGGCCCGGCGGTCGTGCGGTCGAGGTCGGCGGCCACGGGGCCCGCCCGGGGTGGACACCACCGCCCGGACCCGACCGGTGCGGCCCTGCCGCCCCGGAGGGCCGCCGGACGACGACAGCGGGAGGGCCGGACCCCCGACCCTCCCGCCGCCCTACCCGCGTCGCCCCCGCGCCAGGACCCGCCCGACGCCGTACCAGGTGGCGCCGAGCACGACCAGCAGCAGCGGGAGCGCGCCGGGTTCGCCGTCGGCCAGGATCTTCAACCCCATGAGCACCAGGCCGACCGAAGCGATCGTCAGGGGTGCGAGCACTCGCACTTCCGCCTCCTCCACCGCGTTCCCGGCGGCCGTCCGCCGGTCACCGGTTCGCGTCGTCACGGGTCAGTCGCAGCAGGCCGAGCAGCAGCGCGCCGCCGGCCCAGCAGAGCAGGGTGGTCACCGAGGACGCCCGCGTCATCCCGGGCACCTCGCCCAGGAGCAGGAACGCCCCGCCCGACCCGGGCAGCAGCCGGGCCAGCGCCGAGGTCCACTCGTAGCCGAAGTTCGGCAGCACCAGCGGGAGCACCAGCATCAGCAGGAACACCGCGACCAGCGTGCCCGCGGTGTTGCGCAGCAGGAAGCCCAGCCCCACGGCGAGGGCGGACCCGGCCGCGAGGACGAACGCGACGGTGGGCAGCACCGCCAGACCCCGGTCCGGCGAGAGGTCCAGCACCGGCCGGGCCACGACGAACGCCGTGCCGGCGGAGAGCAGCGCCAGCAGCGCGCCCAGGACCGCGGCGGAGCCCACCGCCACGGTCGTGCGGGCCAGGAAGAGGACCGCGCGCCGGGGCGTCCACTGGCAGCTGGGCACGATCCCGCCGGTCGCGTAGTCCGACGTCACCGCGGTGAGGGCCAGGGCCAGGAAGGCGAACTGAGCCGGCAGCACGGGGACCGCCGCCATCGCCCAGGCCGAGGCCCCCTGGGGCGCGTCGGTGCCCGATCCCGCCTCCACGCCGGCGATGGTGGCGATCCCGACCATCGCCGCGGCCCCCGCGGCGAGGAACCACCACGTGGCCTTGACCGTCCACAACCGCGTCCACTCGGCGGCGCAGGTGCGGGCGAACACCCGTGCGGCGGTGACCTCGCGCACGGCGGGAGCCGTCGCCGTCACTTCGCCGCCCCGGTCGTCGGCACGGGCTCCGCCGGGCGGCCGTGGTACTCCACGCTGCCCTCGGTCAGCTCCAGGTAGGCGGCTTCGAGGGAGTGGCGCTCCGCCGAGAGGTGGTGCAGCGGGATGTGCCGGGAGTTGGCCAGCTCGCCCACCTCCTCGGCGGTGGCGCCCTCGACCCGCACCTCGCGGGCGTCGGCCCGCTCGGCCGGGAGACCCCGTTCCCGCAGGGCGCCCAGCAGCCGGTCCGGCTCGGGGCTGCGGGCGAGCACCCGGACGCGGCCCAGCCCGTCGAGGATCTGCCCGGTCGTCGCGTCGGCGATCAGCCGGCCGCGGCCGATGACGACCAGGCGGTCGGCGATCTGCTCCATCTCGCCGAGCAGGTGGCTGGAGACCAGCACGGTGCGCCCCTCGTCGGCGAGTTGGCGCAGCAGGCCGCGGATCCACCGGATGCCGTCGAGGTCGAGCCCGTTGATCGGCTCGTCGAACAGCAGCACGGCGGGGTCGCCGATCAGGGCCGCCGCGATCCCGAGGCGCTGCCGCATCCCCAGCGAGTAGCCCTTGACGCGGCGGCGGGCCGCGCGGTCGAGCCCGACCCGCTCGATGACCTCCTCCACCCGCCGCCGCGGGATGCCGTTGGACCGGGCGGCCACGCGCAGGTGGTCGCGCCCGGTGCGGCCGGGGTGGGCCGAGCCGGGGTCGAGCAGCGCGCCGACCTCCCGCAGCGGTTCGGCGAACGCCGCGTACGGCCGCCCGTTCACCAGCGCCTGCCCCGAGGTGGGCCGGTCCAGGCCGAGCACCACCCGCATCGTGGTGGACTTCCCGGCGCCGTTGGGCCCGAGGAACCCGGTGACCTTCCCCGGTTCGACGTCGAAGCTCAGGTCGTCCACCGCGAGGACGTCGCCGTAGCGCCTGGTCAGGCCGCGGACCGCGATCACCGGCGCCCCTCGTCCCCGTCGCCGGGCGCCGGGGCGGCGGCGACCGGCAGCCCGGCCTCGTCCTCGACCCACTCCAGCAGGTCGCCGGGCTGGCAGTCGAGCACCCGGCACATCGCCTCCAGGGTGCTGAACCGCACCGCCTTGGCCCGACCGTTCTTCAGCACCGCCACGTTCGCCGGCGTGAGCCCCACCCGCTCGGCGAACTCCCCCACGCTCATCTTGCGCTTGGCCAGCTCCACGTCGATGCGCACGACGATCGGCATCAGATCACCGCTTCCATGTCGGTGCGCAGCGCGGTGGCCTGCCGCAGCAGCGCGCGCATCACGACCATCAGCAGGCCCAGCGCGGTGACGCCGGTGGTCAGCAGCAGCACCAGCAGCGGCAGACCGGGGTCGTCCCAGGTGAACACGAGGAAGGTCATCACCCCGACCAGCCCCGCCCACGCGGCGGCGATGGCCCACACGATCACGTCGACCCACTTCAGGGCGGCCTCGCTGAAGATGCGGTCGTTCTGCACCAGGGTGAGCAGCCGCCAGGTGGCCACGATGACCACCTGGACGCACAGCACCCAGAACACCGACACGGCGGTCATCGGCCACCGCAGGTAGGCCAGCTCCGGTGACTCGTGGGCCATGTGCGCGAACTGCCCGGGCAGCGACATGACCTGGAACAGGACCAGGATCGCGAACAGCAGCACGAGGAAGACTCTGAGAGCGGGAACCGCCCGATGCTCTGCGAACATGTATCGAGTATCGCTGCCTACCTATCGAATGTCAATCGAAACCTATCGTGGCACGGGGAGGCTCGACGGCGCTTGGCCACCGGCCCGGCGGTGGCCCCCGAGGGGGCGCAACGTCCACAGAGACTGGTCACTTCGGACTCGATGAGGCAGATTGCCCGGTAGGGGCGTCGAATGCGCCCCCACCGTCCAGCCGCCCCCGGACCGGAGGACCACCCGTGACCGAAACCCAGTACCACGACCTCGGTGACTTCACGTTGCAGCACGGCGCGACCCTGCGCGGCGCACGGCTCGCCTACGCGACCTACGGGACGCTGAACCCCGAGAAGTCCAACGCCGTGGTGTACCCCACCTGGTACTCCGGCCGCCACTGGGACAACGAGTGGCTGATCGGCCCGGACATGGCGCTGGACCCGGACAAGTACTTCGTCATCGTGCCCAACATGCTCGGCAACGGGCTGTCGACCTCGCCGAGCAACACCACGGGCGGCTACGCCGGGCCGCGCTTCCCGAACGTCACCTTCCACGACCAGGTGCGCGCGCAGCACGACCTGGTGACGCGGCACTTCGGCATCGAACGCCTGGCGCTGGTCACCGGCTGGTCGATGGGGGCCGGGCAGACCTACCAGTGGGCGGTCAGCCACCCGGAGATGGTCGAGCGCATCGCCCCGTTCTGCGGCTCGTCGCGGACCAGCTACCACAACAAGGTGTTCCTGGAGGGCGTCAAGGCCGCGCTGACCGCGGACTCCGCCTTCGCGGGCGGCTGGTACGGCGACGCCCTCCCGACCGTCGGCCTGCGCGCCGCCGCCCGCGTCTACGCCGGGTGGGGCTTCTCGCAGGCGTTCTACTGGGAGAAGGAGTACGAGAAGCTCGGCCACACCTCGCTGGAGGACTTCCTGGTCGACTTCTGGGAGGGCTTCTTCCTCGACGGCCGGGACCCGAACAACCTGCTCGCCATGCTGTGGACGTGGCAGAACGGCGACGTGGGCGCGACTCCCGGCTTCGACGGGGACACGGTGGCGGCGCTGGGCTCGATCCGCGCCACGGCCGTCGTCCTGCCCGCCGAGAAGGACCTGTACTTCCCGCCGGAGGACGAGGCGTGGGCCGTCGGCCACATGCGCGACGCCGAGCTCCGCGTCATCCCGGGGACCTGGGGCCACTTCGCCGGGCACGGCAGCAACGAGCCCGACACCCGGTTCATCGACACCGCCCTGCGCGAGCTGCTCGACCGCCCCGGCGGCCTCGGCTGACCGCCCCGCCGCCCGCGCGGGTCCACTGTGGACGCACCCGGGCGGCGGGGGCGGCAGCCCCGGAAAACCGGTGGCGGACGCGGGCGGGCGACGGGTAGCGTCCGGCGCGTCCGACCGTGAACTCGTGGGCCCCGCGCCCTGGAAAGCAGGATTCATGCCCCGGCACGGGCCGAGTGCGCCTCGCCCCCGCACCTCGGCCGGGTACTGTCGCTGAGCGCTCGCGCGCGTCGGCTCCCCCGGCATCGTCCGGTGCGGCTCCGGGCTGCCCGTCCACGACGGCCCGCCCTCGGGCGAGGACCGCTCGGCCCCTCCTGCCTCCGACCGTACGAAGTACGAGATCCGGCTAGGAGCGTTCCGGGTGTCCGACACCGAGAAGAAGTCCGACCCATCCCACTCCGGCTCGCGCACGGAGACCTTCGCCTGCGTGTGGTGCGGGCTGACGGTCGCCGCGCTGGCCCCCGACGGCAAGCGGCGCAACCACTGCCCGAGCTGCCTGCACTCCCGGCACGTCCACGACCACGTCGAGGGCGGGCCGTCGGAGTGCCGGGCGCGGATGACGCCCATCTCGATCGCGGTGCTGCGCAACGGGGACTGGAAGGTCGTCCACCGCTGCACGCGCTGCGACGAGCTGACCGCGAACCGGGTGCAGGGCGACGACAACCAGCTCATCCTGATGCGGCTGGCCGTCCGCCCGCTCGCCCAACCACCGTTCCCGCTGGAGGTGTTCGGCGACCTGTGAGGTCGTCGGTGACAGGAGAAGACCATGCCACGGCACAACTCGCGGCGCACCGACCGGCGCGGCAGGCACGACCGGCGGCGGGGGCACGCCCCGCCCGGCGGCGCGTTCCGCTGCGCGGGCTGCCGGTTGGACGTGCCGCTCGACGCGCCCGGCACGGCGCACCGCAACCACTGCCCGCAGTGCCTGGACAGCCGGCACGTGGACGGCCGGGTCCCCGGCGACCGCGCGGCCGGCTGCGGCGGGCGGATGGAGGCGTTGAGCCTGTCCAGCCGACCGGACGGCGAGTGGCTGATCATCCACCACTGCCTGGTCTGCGGTGAGCTGAGCGCCAACCGCATCGCCGGCGACGACAACCCGCTGGCGCTGCTGAGGATGGCGGTCCGACCGCTGTCCGACGGCCGGGTCGCGGTGCGGGCGCTGCTCGCGCTGTGACCCAGGGCCCCGGCGTCGACCAGCCCGGTCGGCGCCGGGGTCCGGGCCGGCGGTCCCGCGACGGCGGGGAGCCGGGCCGCGCGATTCCGCAACGCTGCGGCGACGGCACGCGGAGGCCCGCCGACCTGGCGACACGAGCGGGTGAGATCGGCGTTGTGGGTCGCCGTCCGGGCGTGCGGTGCCGGCATCATCGGGCGCCGGTGGATCCCGTCGGCCCTCGGAGGGCGGCGCGGCCGGACGGACGTGGAGGACGGCTTGCCTGCTGCACACCTGCGACGCCGTGCGGGTTCCCCCGGGGCACGACGGCGCTCGCCGGAGGCCGGTGGATGCTGGGTGTGAGGGGCCCGTTCCCCGAATCGGAGCTGTGCCACCCGCTGGACCGCGCGTGGTTGCACTACGCCTTCCTGTCCTCCGACAGCGCGCACGCCGTGATCTCGAACCTGTCGGTGCTCGGCCCGGAGCGGCCGGCGGCCTCGGCGGGCGGTCCGGCGGGCGGTCCGGCGGCCGGCCGCGAGCCGCAGCGCATGGCGATCCTGCTGGTGCACGAGCCCGACCGCGGCTGGTCGACGAGCCAGTTCAACGCGGTGCAGCCCGATCGGCCGTGGTCGCCGTTCCGGCTGCCCCACCCGCACCACGCGCCCGGCCGGTTCCCGGTCGCCGCGCGGGCGGGCGCGCCGGCGGTGGACCTGCAGCTGGCGCGCACCAGCAGGCCGTGCACGTCGCGCTGCGCGCCGCTGGGGGACGACCGGCACCTGCGCTGGCAGTCCGAGCCCGGCATCCGCGGCCGGGGCGCGCTGAGCACGCCGCACGGCAAGGCCACCCTCGACCTGACGGGCTACCACGAGCGCGTGCGCGGCCGGTGGGACTGGTCCGCCCTGGGCGGCTGGGTGTTCGGCTTCGCCAACGCGCCCTGCGACGACGCGGCCGGCCCGCCGCCCTGGTCGGTGGTCTTCACCCTGCTGCTGCCCGAACGCCCGCGCGACTGCGCCGGCGGCTCGGTGGCGCTGTGGCGCGCCGGGCGGCTGCTGCGCCAGTTCCCGCGGCGCGGCGTCCAGGTCGCCGTGCACGGCGACCTGGACCGCGACCGGGTGACCCTGGTCCCGCCGCTGGCCGCCGCGCTGGGCACCGCGCCCGCCCCGCCGGTGCCCCGGCGGCTGCTGATCACCGCCCGGATGGGCGAGGACCGGCTGGTGCTGGACTTCCAGGCGTTCACCGCCGCGCGCATCGCCAGCCCGTCGGAGACGACCCTGCGCCCGTTCAGCGTGCACGAGACGCTGGGGTGGTGCGCCGTCGAGGGCGCGGTCTCCGGCCGCGAGGTCGACTTCCGCGCGCGCGGGGTCGTGGAGTACGCCGGAGGCGCGCGTGACGACTGATCCGACCGGGACCGCGGGCACCGGCGCCGGGCTGCTGGCCGACACGGTGCAGGCGCTGTCGGAGCGGGCGCCCGCCGTCGTCGCCGCCGCCGCCGACCAGCTGCGCGGGACGCGGCTCGGCCTGCACTTCCACGACGGCAGCCGGGCCACGGTGACCGTGCGCCGCAGCAGGCTGCTGGTCGAACCCGACCTGGTGGGCGAGCCGGAGGTCGAGGTGGTGTTCGACCAGCGGGCGATGAACCTGGTCTTCGACGCCCAGCGGGCCCCGGTGGAGCAGGTGCTGGCGCAGAGCCTGGACGTGCGGGGCGCCCGGGAGCGGGTGCTGGCCGTGTGGCGGGCGTTCAGCCTGCTGTCCCAGCGCGGCGCGGGCCTGCGGTTCGTGCAGCAGCTGTGGCGCGACTACCGCGAGCGCGTGCCGCGGCTGTGGGGCGACACGTCCGGCCCGGCCGCCGACCCGGTGTCCCCGCACGGCGCGGGCCGGACCGGTTGGCACGCCGTGGACTTCCTCGCCGCGCGCCGGCCGCTGCAGGTCGAGCCGGGGCCCGGGGCCGTCGTCGGCGGGACCGCGACCGCACCGCCGCGCCTGCTGTGGGACGGCCGCGACGGCCGCGGGTGGTGGGAGACCACGCCCGTCGGCGACGCGGACCTGGTGGAGACCATGCGCTCCTGCCGGGAGCGCACCAACCGGGAGATCGACGCCCTGCTGCCCGACCGCGAGCCCGCGGCGCACCTGTACGACCTGATGCGCTCCTACCCGACGCGCCAGGGCAAGGGGCTGCGCCCGACCCTGGTGTTCGCCGCCTGCGCCGCGTTCGGCGGCCGGCCGGAGAACGCGGTGCGCGCGGCGGCGGCGCTCGAGCTGTTCCACAACGGCTTCCTGGTCCACGACGACATCGCCGACGAGTCCACCCACCGCCGCGGGCTGCGCACGCTCAACGCCGAGTACGGCGACGGCCTGGCCGTCAACGTCGGCGACGGGCTCAACCTGCTGGCGGTCGACGCGCTGCTGGCCAACCTCGAGACGCTCGGGCTGGCGCGGACGCTGGGGCTCATCCAGGAGGCCATGCACATGTGCCGGGAGTCCATCGAGGGGCAGGCCCTGGAGCTGGGGTGGATCCACTCCAACGCGGTGCCGCCGCGCGACGAGGACTACTTCGCCATGAGCACCAAGAAGACCGGCTGGTACACGTGCATCAGCCCGTGCCGGATGGGCGCGGTCTGCGCCGGGGTGACCGACCCCGCCGTGCTCGGCCGGTTCGACGAGGCGTTCCGGCTCATCGGGATCGCCTTCCAGATCCAGGACGACATCCTCAACCTCGTCGGCGACCAGGCGCTGTACGGCAAGGAGGTCCTGGGCGACCTGCTGGAGGGCAAGCGCACCGTCATGCTCATCCACCTGCTGCGCAGCGCGGACGCCCGCGAGCGCAAGCGGTTCCTCCGGCTGCTCGCCCGCCGCCGCAGCGCCAGGACGCAGCAGGACGCCGAGGTGCTGCTCGACGCCATGCGCCGGCACGGCTCCATCGAGCACGCCACCGAGCTGGCCGACCGGCTGGCCGCCGAGGGCGTCGAGCGCTTCGAGAACGACCTGGCCGTCATCCCGGAGAACGAAGGAAAAGCAGTGCTGCGACAGATCGCCCACTACGTCACGTCCCGACCGCTGTGAACGACCGCACCGCCTGCGACGAGTCCGCGCTGCGGGAGCGGGACCTCTCGGCGCTGCGGCTCGTGCGCACCGCCAACTCCCGGCTGCGCGCGGTGCTGTGCACGCTGGCGCGCCGGGGGGTGCTGCTCCGGCAGCGGGAACCGGAGCGGGCCCGGCAGGTCCTCTGCGCGCTCGCGCCGTGGCCGTTCTACAAGGGCGGGCAGTTCCTGTTCGACCTGCTGGAGTGGGAGGACTTCATGCTCGACGGGAACGCCCCGCCGGTCCTGTCCCACCGCGAGCTGGCCGACCTGCTGGACCCGCCGCTGCGGTGGCTGGCCGCCACCGCGACCGGAGGTGTGCCGGCGCCGCCGCCCCTGCGGCACACCGCCGCCGCGCTCGACCTGCCGCTGCGCTGGCTGGCCGCCACCGCCCGGTCGACCGTGCACGGGGTCCTGAACGACCTGGACGGGCTGCTGGCCACGGCCCGGGACGCGGAGCCCGACGACCACGCCGCGCTGCCCCCGCTGGAGAGCGGCTTCTACCTGTACCAGGACGTCGTGCTGGGGCTGTTCGACATCGGGGCCCCGCCGGCGGCCACCGGGGAACCGGCCACCGGGAAGCCGACCGCCGGGGAACCGGCCACCGGGGAGCCCGCTCCCGCCGAAGAGCCGGCTCCCCCGGACGAGGGGCCGCCCCCGCCCATCGAGGAGGTGTTCGACGTCGAGGACGTGGCGGACCTGGCCCACGACTGGACGCTGCTGGGCGACGCGACCCTCGCCGGGGCCGACGGCCTCCAGCTGACCCCCAACGAGAGGTCCAAGGCCGGGACCGCGCTGCTGAACACCCCGTTCCCCTCGAAGTCGGGGGTGTCCGTCGAGTTCGACTACTACGCCTCCGGCGGGGGCGGCGACGGCTTCGCCGTGTACCTGGTCGACGGCGCCCACGAGACCGGCGTCGGCGGCTACGGGGCGGGCCTGGGCTACTCGCGCGGCCACCGGGGCGACGTCGCCGGCGTCACCAAGGGCTACCTGGGCATCGGCTTCGACAACTGGGGCAACTTCTCCACCGCGCTGGCCGGCCCCACCGACGACGACACCCGCCGGCCCGGCAGCGTCGTGCTGCGCGGCTCCGGCGACCGCACCGAGGGCTTCCGCCGCATCCGCGGCGTGCGACCGGACGGCGGCATCGGCGCGGTGTGGGAGGACGGCGCGCGCGTCCGGGTGGTCGTCGTCGACGCCGTGGTCACCGTCCAGCTCACCCGCGGCGGCGTCACCACCACGGTGTTCGACGGGGTGGACCTGAAGACCGCCCCGGGCCAGGTCGCCGTGCCCGACACCTTCAAGCTGGGCCTGTCAGCCAGCACCGGCGACCAGACCTCCTGGCACCGCGTGCGCAACCTCGTGATCGCGATGCCGCCGAACGACGCGCCGCCCGCACCGGACCGGGTGAGGTCCGTCGTCGGCTGACCCGGCGGCCCGGGTGGCGGCACCCCTCGCGCGGCCGGGCTAGGCGGAAGCGGCGGCGTGGCACGCGCCGTAGCCCTCGGCGCGGGCGGTGATCCGGCCGGCTTCGACGCGGACGGCCGCCTCGGTGGCGTCGCTGACGGCGGACACCCCCGCGGCCGCGGCGAGTTCCCCGGACTCGTCGTGGACGACCCGCAGGCGCGGCCAGGCCGACGGCGCGACGGCCGCACCCAGGCAGTGGCGCAGGTCGGTGACGACCAGGCGGGCCAGGGGGCCGAGTTCACCCGGGTCGCCGGTGACCAGGACCGCGGTGACCGCGGCGGTGGGCGGCGCGGCGCGCAGCGCCTCCTCGACGGCGGCCAACCGGTGCAGGCCGAGCACGGCGAGGACGCCGTCGGAGCCCAGGCGGGCCGGCTCGGCGCGCAGCGCGTCGGTCGCGGCCGGCGGCGACCACGGCTCGTCGGCGGGCCGCGCCGGCGGGACGTGCGGCAGGTGGGCGGGCTGCCACGCGTCGTCGAGGTCGAGTTCGGCCAGCCGCTCGCAGGCGCGGACGACGGCGAAGGGCTCCCCGAAGCCGGGCGCGGCGGCGGCGAGCTGACCGGCGCCGTGCAGCATGGTCAGGGCGGTCTCGGCCGCCCGGACCATGCGGGGCGCGGTCCGCCGCGGGGTCCGCGCCTGCTCCAGGCACAGGCCGAGCAGGATCGCGCTGAGGCTCGTCAGCTGCGCGAACGGTCGGCTGACCCGTTCGTCGGACACGATCTCGGGCAGCAGGTCCCGGCCCAGCCTGCTCGCGCTGCGCCGGTCCTCGGTGGTCAGCGGGAGCCGGGCGAGCCAGGCGCGGGCGAAGTCGCCCAGCACGGCTGCGGCGGTCCGGGCGGTCGGCGGGCGCCGCCGGTCGGGCGGTTGCTCGGCCTCCCGGAGCAGGACGGCGAAGTACAGGGCCCGCTTGCTCGGGAAGTTGGAGTAGACCGCGCCCCGGGTCAGCTCGGCCCGCTCGGCGATCCGGTCGACCTTGGCGTCGCGGAAGCCGCGCTCGGCGAACTCCTCCCGGGCGGCGGCCAGCACCCTGGCCCGGTTCCGCTCCTGCAGCTGCGCCCTGCTGAGCCGGGCCATCCCGCTCCTCCGCACCTCACCGTCACCGTGCTCGTCGCCGGCAGGGTACTATGCGCATTCAAATGTTGTCGTCATCTGGTGTGACCATGCGAGTGCGGGTCGCGCCACCCCGGACCCGAGCGGAGCAGTCCCCGTGCGCGTGCTCTTCGTCAGCCTCGCCTCGGTCGGCCACACCTACCCGCTGATCCCGTTCGCGGTCGCGGTCCGCGACGCCGGGCACGAGGTGCACTTCGCCGCCGGTGAGGGCGTCCACGCGCCCCTGCGGGAGAACGGGCTGCGCCCCTTCCGCCCCGCGGACTCGTTCTACGAGGTCTACGCCGAGGACCTGGAACCGGAGCTGGCCCGGCTGCGACCCGACCTCGTCCTGCACGGGTGGGGGCAGCCGGAGGCGGCCGTCGCCGCGCGGCGCGCCGGGGTCCCGAGCCTCTGGCACGGGTTCGGCCGCATGTTCCCCGACAGGATCGGGCTCCGGTCGCCCACGGCCGCCGACCTGCCCGCCCGGCCGCACCTCGACATCTGCCCGCCGTCGCTGCAGGACGCGGACTTCCTCGCGACAGCCGAGCGCGTCGAACTGCGCCCCGTCCCCTACTCCGAACCGGCGCGGACCCCGTGGCGCGTCGAGGGCGCTTCCCGACCGCTGGTCTACCTGACGCTCGGCACCGCGTTCGGCACCCCGGAAGTGCTCACCACCGCCATCCGGGGCTTGGCGGCGCTCGACGCGCACGTGGTGGTCGCCTCGGGGCGGGTGCCCCCGGAGCGGCTGGGCGCCGTGCCGGACAACGTCGCGGTGCACGCCTGGGTCCCGCAGGCGGACCTGCTGCCGCACGTCGACGTGGTCGTGCACCACGGCGGCAGCGGCACGACCCTCGGCGCGCTCGCCGTCGGCGCCCCGCAACTGGTCCTCCCCCAGGGGGCCGACCAGTTCGCCAACGCCGCGGCCCTCACCGCCGCGGGCGCCGCGCTGAGCCTCCTGCCCGGCGAGCTGGGCGCGGACGCCGTCACCGAGCACGCCCGGACGCTGCTGGCGCGCCACGGGCACGCCGACCACCGCGACGCCGCCCGCGCGATCGCCGCGGAGATCGCCCGGATGCCCTCCCCCGACGAGGTCGCCCGCACCCTGCCGGACCTGGTCGAGCGCGGCCCGCAGTAGGCCCGGAGCAGGCCCGGAGCAGGCTCTCCGGGTTCAAGCGTGGAAGCGGAGGCGGGCGGCTTCGACGTGGTGCAGGAGGCGCCGGGTCCTGTCGCACACCAAGTGGGTCGTCTCCAGCAGGGCCCGGGCGAGCGCGCAGCCGGGCGTCACCCCGGTGCCGCCGGGCGCGCTGGTGGGCGTCGCGGCGCCGGCCGCGCCGGAAGGTGGAGGCCACCGCGGTGACCGGCTGAGGCCCGCGGGCGGTGGCCGGCGGTCGACGAGCACGCCCGCACCTGCGGTTCGTCGACCGCCGGCGGCCCCGCCCGGAACCCCCGCGCTCCCGGCCTCAGCCGTCCCGCGCGCCGCGGCCGTCGTCCGGCCCGTCGTGGCCGCCGTGGCCGTCGTCGGGACCGCCGTCCCGGCCGCGGTCGTCGCGGTCCGCCGTGATCCCCAGCCGTTCGCGCGCCCCGGGCAGGTCCCGCTGCGCCCCGCCCGCCATCGCCAGCAGCATGTCCTTGGCCTGGCTGAACGGCATCGCCTGGAGCAGCGCCTGGGCCATCCCCGAGTCGCCGCCGCCGACGAACTGCGGGACGTTGGCCTTGACCCACTGGCCCAGCATCCGCTCCAGCGCGACGTTCTGCGCGCCCAGCAGCTCCACCATCGTGGTGAGCTTGATCAGCTCCAGCTTCTTGCGCGCCTCGTCGACCCTGACCCGCTGGAGGTCGATGTGGGTGCGCACCTCCTCGTTGGCGAGGGCCGCCTCCAGCTCGTCCAGCTTCTCGTGCTCCAGCTTGGCCAGCTCCTGCTGGTGCGCGATCTTGCGGCGGATGACGTTGATCTCGTCGTCGTCGCAGCGGAACTCCTCCAGCGTGGTGTCCAGCGCCTTCACGCCCACCGGGGCCAGCGCCTGCCGCACCTCGCTCGCCAGCTCGTTGCACACGGCGTCGTACTCGGTGATGAACTGCTGGATGCGGTAGTGGGCGGAGATCCGGCGGAAGTAGCCGGTGACCGTGGCGGCGAGGTTCTTCTCCACGAACCGCTGCACCGACTCGCGCCCGTCCTCGCCGTCGGCGCCGTAGCGCTGCACCAGGCGAGGGGTGACCTGCGGCGGGATCTCCACCGTCTGCTTCATGTCCAGCCACACCCGGTGCCCCTGGACCTCCAGCACCACCTGGCCCAGCGAGGCGTCCAGGTTGGACTCCGGCTTCGGGTCGGCGCTCCACTGCAGCACCAGAACGCGGGTCGGCACCTTCACGACCTCGGCGAACCACGGGTTGATCGCGTACCGGCCGCCCGCGGCCAGCGTGTCCTGCTGCACGCCCATCCGCCCGCCGCGCGCGAGGAACTCCCACGGCCGCTGGAAGTCGGCGTGCCCGTCGACCGGCTCCCCGATCCCGCCCGGCACGGGCTTCGCGCCCAGGTGCGTGATGACCACGCCGGTCTCGCCGACGCCGATGACGACGTCGCGCAACGACGCGGCGGTCAGCTCCTCCCGCGCCAGGTCCTCTTCGGGGCTGTTCACGGTCAGCACCTCGAACAGCCTGGTGTTGATCGAGTAGGTGCCACCGGTCAGCGGTTGCAGCTGCCGCCCGATGACGCCGCCCGCCCGCAGGAACCGCACGCCGTCCTGGAAGTCGTCGCACTCCACGTGGTCGGCGACCTGCGTGCCGACGTCGCGGCTGCGCCCGGCCTTCGCGACGACCACCCCGACCGTCCCGTTGGGCACCGTCACGACGGGGACGGTCTCGACCCGGTGCACGAACGGCATCAGCCAGGTGACCGTGTCCGCCCGCAACACCCCCGCCTGCACGCCGCGCGAGCCGAGGTGGCTCACCCTCGGGTCGTCACCGGGTTTGCGCCCCAGCAGGGTGTTCCTGGTGACGATCCCGACCCGGTCGGCGGGGATGCGGTGCAGGCCCTTGCGCCCCGCGGCCGCGACCGCCGCCAGCAGCACGAGGGTGATCAGCGCCCAGGCCACGTCACCGCCCCCACTCGCGCACCCGCTTGTGCGCGGCCGGCACCGTCGTGCTCCACTCGTCGTGCCAGCGCGCGTCCTGCTCGCCCTGCGGGTTGCGCAGGGTCGGGTAGAACGGCGTCGCGCCGTCCCCGGCGCGGCGGGCGAACTCCGGGTACGGCGGGATGACGTCGTCGTCCCCGGTCCGCCACCCCAGGGCCAGGCAGATGTCCCGGAACGGCCGGCGGCCCGACAGCACGACCCCGGCCAGCCGCGCCCGCTGCGCGCGGAAGCCCCACCGGCCGCCGGACGCGCCCGACCACGCGTCGTCCAGTTCGGCGAGCAGTCCGTCGGTGAGCCGGGACCCGTCGGCGCCGCGCAGGCACGACCGGCGGCCGGCCTGCGCCAGCAGCGCCAGCGTGGTGAGCTGGTCGGCCCGGCCCACCTCGCGGTCGGCCAGCGCGTCGCGGACGCCGTCCACCAGCACCCGCACGAGCGGCGCCAGCGGCGTCGGCGGCGCCTCCCCGACGACCCGCTCGGGCTCCCGCTCCGCGACCGCCGTGCGGCGGGCCGGGGCGTTGCGCGCGATCTCCCGCAGCAGCGCGGGTGGCCCGGCGGGCGGCGGGTCCGGGCGCTCGGCCCCCCGGGCCCGCGGCACGCCCAGGTAGGCGTCCTCCTCGAACCCCTTGCCCGGCAGGCAGACCCGCACCCTGGTGAACTGCCCCGGCCGCAGCCCGCCGACCTCCGGCAGGACCGCCCGGCGGTACAGCGACTCGGACAGCAGGTGCGCCAGGTGGTCGTCGGGCGCCGCCCGCAGGGCCCGGCGGAGCGCGTCGGAGTCCAGCAGCCTGCTCAGCACCACCAGCGCCGGACCGGCGTGGCCGAGGGCGCCGGGGGTCAGCACACCGGTGTGCATGGCGACCCGCAGCCGGATGCGGGCGCGCGGGTCGTGGTCGTCGTTGTGGTCGGCCAGCAGGCGGTCCAGCTCGGCGACGAACTTCCGGACCAGCGCGACCAGGTCGACGTCGGCCGGCAGCACGGCCAGTTCGCCGTCACCCGCGGGCCGGCGTTCCCACCGGGTGCGCGGCAGGCCCGCGGCCTCGGCCGCCTCCCCGAGCACCCGGTCGAGTTCGAGCTGGATGAGGACCTGCCGACGCGTGACGACCCGGGAGAACCCCTCCACGTCCACGCCGACGACGCAGCGTTCGACCAACGGCAAAGTGGCCTCCCGTGGCTGAGGTGGTGCCGACGACTCGCCCCCGATTCGACCAGGCAATGATGAGCACCGCCGCAGGGAAGAATTTCCGCAGTTCTGCGGGGTTTTCGAATCGTTATTGCGAGCTGTCCCGGAGTGGACCGGCCACGAACGCGTATCCGCTGCTCAGCAGCTCGCCACGAACCCCGGAGAATTGATCGCCGATGAATTCCGGAGCTGCCGGGCAGTCGATCCGGGCCACCGGCCGCGCCCCTGGACCGAAGGGCTGGGCGCGTTTTCCGGGGATCGCGGCCGAGCCGGGGCCTGGTCGGGTCGGCGGGGCCGCGCGGTCAGGCGCCGGCAGGTGTCGCACAACGCGCACACGACGCGCACCGGGCGCGGACATCCCGCGGGCAGTGTCGGCCGTGCCCGACTCCGCCCACCAGTGAGGAGAACCATGTCGCGCCATTGGCCACGCCCGCGCCGGAACGAGGGACGCAGGGCCGTGACGGCGGTCGCCGGGGTGCTCGTCGCGGCGCTGACCGCCTGCGCCCCCGAGCGCTCGGCGGGCGGCGCCCCGGCCGGCGGCGCCCCGGCCGGCGCCGTCGAGGACGGCAGCATCCCCGACAACAGCAGCATCTCCCCCCACGACAGCCGCCACGCCGCGATCCGCAAGCTCGACCCCGCGCTGCGGGCGGCGGTGCTGGCGGCGGCGGAGGACGCCCGGTCGGCCGGCATCGAGCTGCGGGTGACCTCGGGCTGGCGGAGCGAGGAGTACCAGCGGCGCCTGCTCGACGAAGCCGTGTCCAGGTACGGCAGCCTCGGCGAGGCGCGCCGGTTCGTCAGCACGCCGGAGACCTCGCGGCACGTGGTGGGCGAGGCCGTCGACATCGGCCCGACCGACGCCGCGGACTGGCTCTCCCGCAACGGCGCGGAGCACGGCCTGTGCCAGGTCTACGCCAACGAGATGTGGCACTTCGAACTCCTGACCAGCCCCGGTGGCGAGTGCCCGCCGCAGCGCGCCGACGCGTCCGGGTGAGCGGGGCCCGGCGGGCGCCCGGTCAGCCGACCTTCACCCAGTCCGCGCACCCCGTCGTCTTGAAGCCCACATCGCCCTCCTGGATGGTGACCGTGGTGGGCTCGCCGGCACCGCCGTTGGCGATGATCTCGGTGTAGTCGCCGGTGGTCCCCTCCAGCCGGGCCCAGTAGCAGATGGCGCCGGGGGTCCGCGGGCCCTCGGTGCGGTACTGGCCGGGCTGGACGTCCCGGCCGACCACGTGGACGCCGGAACCGATCGCCGCCGTGGCCGGCGCGGACGGCCACGCCGAGGTCGGGGCCGAGGCCGGGGCCGCCGCCTCGGCCGTGACCGTCGTGGTGGTCACCTCCGTCCGGACCGCCACCGCGCCGTCCGGCGCGCTGAGCCGCCCGAGGGCGAACCCGCCGCCCGCCGCGGCGACCACGACGGGCGCGACCCACCAGAGGCGGGCCCGCGGGCGTCCCGCCGGGGCCGGGCCCGGCGCACCCTGGTGGACCACCCTCACCGCTTCCAGGTGATCGGCGACTTGAGGTAGTCGTCGCCCTTGTCGAAGGTCGCCCCCGCGACCTCGGAGCCCTCGCGCGCGCCCTGCAGGACGCAGGTCTCGTACTTCGCGCCCGCGGTGGTGAAGTCCTTCTTCGCGGTGCTCGACTCGCACTGCGGGGTCTTGCCGCTGATGATCACGCCCGTCGACTTGCCGTCCGCGCCGATCGCCCGCAGGCTCACCGAGCTGTGGGACAGGTCGGTGCCGCCGACGTTCTCCACGGCGACCCGGATGTAGAAGGGCGTGATGCCCTTCGCCTTCTCGCCGAACGAGGCCAGGTCGGCGTTGTCGCCCTGCTCGATGGCGGTGACGGTGATCGCGATCGTGCCCTTCTTGTCCGTGCCGTACTCGAACGGCACCACCGCGCGCTCGCCGACCTTCAGCTCCGAGCCGGGCGCGGTGACGTCGCCGTCGGCGGGGGCGGCCGCGCTCGCGGGCGCGGACGCGGAGGTCGAGGACGGGGCCGCGGAGGTCTCCGCCGGGTCGGCCGCCGAGGTCGCGGGCGCCGGCACGGCCGACCCCCCGGTGTCACCGCCGCAGGCGGACACACCCAGGGCGATCACCCCGACGGCGGCGAGCAGTGCACCTGTGTTGCGCATGGACCGGGCTCCTCGGTATCGACTCGCGAACGAAGCCGCGGACCAGCGCGCGGCTCAGGCGCACGGTATGCGCGTCGACCGGCCCGTGGTGTGGGTCGTTCACACCACGCTCACAGGTCGTCCAGGTCGATCAGGCCGTCCTGGATGGCGCGCGCCACCAGGGCGGCCTTGGTCGGGGCCTCCCGACCGCTCATCGCGTACTTGATCCGGATCCGCTCCAGGTGGGAGTTGACCGTGTTGGGCGAGATGCCCAGGCGCTGGGCCACGAACTCCTTGGACTCCGACTGGAACCACTCGACCAGCACCTCCGTCTCCCGCGCCGACAGCGCCGGGCGGTGGGCGGAGCGGTCGCCGGCCAGCGCGCCCGCCAGCGACGGCGGGGTGTAGGCGCGGCCCGCCGCCGCGGCCCGGGTGGCCTGCAGCAGGTGGTCGGCGCCCTCGGCCTTGGTCAGGTAGCACAGCGCGCCCAGCTCCAGGCACTGCAGCGCGATCCCGTCGTCCTCGCGCATCGAGTACACGACGACGCGCCGACCGGCCTGCGCGAGCCGGCGCAGGTCGCCCAGCGCCGGGGTCGGCCCGCCCAGGTGCAGGTCGAGGATGACCACGTCGGCCTCCGCGCCCTCGCCGACCCAGGCGGCGCGCACGTCGTGGTCGGCCGCGACCACCCGGATCGGCGGCGTCCCCGACGACAGCCAGTGCACCACGCCGGCCCGCACCGCCGGGTGGTCGTCCACCACCACCGCGCTCAGCTGCTCCTCCACCTGGCCTCCATCCGCACGTGCCGGCCGTAGGCGCCGCACTCGACCTCCACCAGCGGTGACGCCGGGATCAGGGCGGGTTCGGCGTCGGCGACGACGGCGACCCGCACCTCCCGCTCGGTGCGCAGCACGCTCACCCGGGCCCGGCTGCGGGCGGCCGACAGCGCCGCGACCACCGGCCCGGTCAGCTCGCGGCGCACGTCGGCGGTCAGCTCCACGGCGGTCCCGCTGACGGCCAGCGCCACCGCGACGCCCCGGCGCTCGGCCACGTCGACGCACGCGCCGATCTCGTGCACCAGCGGGTCGGGCACGTCGTCGTTCTCGGCGAACAGCCGGCGCAGCTGGGTGGTCGCGAGCGCGCACCGCTCCCGCGTGGCGTCCTCGCGGGGGTCCGCCACGCCGTCGGCCAGCTCCGCCAGCAGCGGCAGCGTCACCCCCAGCTGCCCGGCGAAACCGGTCCGCTGGTCCTGCTCCCACTGCTCGGCCAGCGCCACCCTGGTCGCCACCCGGTCGTGCTCGGCGGCCACCTCCGTGGCCTGGCGGGCGCTGCGCCGCAGCACGCGGGTGAGCACCACGACCGCGAGCTGGAAGATGGTGTTGCCCAGCACGACCACGCCCGCCGCGCCGATCTCCGCGCGGCTCGGCGCGCCCCGCAGCGCGAACCAGGTCACCTCGACCGCGAGGTTCACCGCGAACGCGGTCAGCAGCACGGGGACGCGGTCGAGCAGGAGCAGCAGCAGGTGCCAGCCCACCAGGCCGAACGACCAGTGCGGCGGGCCGAACAGGCCCTCCGGCGGCACGGCGGAGGTCGCGGCCCAGGACGCGGCCAGCGCGACGACCGCGCCCCCGGCGGCCACCGCGGGCGGCACCGGCCGGCGGCGCACCACCCACACCCCGCAGACCGCGGTGACCAGCGTCAGCGCGAGGTACGCGGCCCAGACCACCGGGCGGTCCTGCGCCAGCACCGTGGGCAGGCTCAGGACGGGCTGCACGGCGGCGGCCACGCCCAGCAGCGCGATCCGCATCGTGCTGCCCACGTGGTCGGCCGTGCCCGCCGCCCGCCGCTCACCCATCGGGCCACACCATCCGCACCGACGTCCCCGCGCCGGGCGACGAGGTGACCAGGGCCCGCCCGCCGACCGCGGCCAGCCGCTCCACGACCGAACCGCGGATGCCCCGGCGCAGGCTCGGCACCTCCCCGGGGTCGAAGCCGCGCCCGGCGTCGTCGAGCACGACGAGGACGCCGCGCCCCGTGCCGCGGGCGCTCAGCTCCGCCTCGCCCACGCCGGCGTGCCGCTCGACGTTGGTCAGCGCCTCGCGCAGCGCCCGCACCAGCGCCAGCGCCACCGACGCGGGCACCAGCGGGACGTCGTGCCACCGCGTCCGCACCTCCAGCGGGCTGCGCCGGACCACGGCGAGCAGCGAGGCCGTCAGGTCCACGTCGCTGTCGTGCGCCGTGGGCCCGCCCACCGCCCCGGTCAGGACGGTCAGGTCGCGCTGCGCGTAGCAGGCCACCTGCGCGGGGTCGGTCTCCCGGCCGTGCACCGCCACCAGCAGGAACGTCGCCGAGGCCGTGTCGTGCAGCAGCGCCAGGTACTCGCGCTCGCGCCGGTGGCGCTCCAGGGCCAGCGCCTCGGTCCGCTCCAGCGCCGCCCGGCGGTCCCGCAGCACGTCGACCCGCCTGCTCGCGGTGCGCATCAGCACGAACGCCAGCCGGGCCAGCGAGCACTCCAGCACCACCCGCGCCACGACCGCGCCCGCCGCGCCGGGGTCGACCGCGGCGACCTCGACGGCCAGCAGCACGGCCGTGACGGGCACCGCCACCCGCGGCGGCCACTCCCACTGCACCGTGATGGCCGTCATGGTGACGACGTTGAGCGCCCACTGGTCCAGCGGTCCGATCTGCTGCACCGAGCACACCGCCACCGCCCGCAGCACGGCGAACACCAGCGCGAGCGGCGCGAAGCGGCCCGAGAGCCCCGTCCAGCCGTCCACCGCGGCCCCGACGAGCATCAGCCCGAGCAGCGCGAGGCCGGTCGGCAGCGCCTCGTCGGGCACCCCCAGGACGCCGAACGCGCTGATGAGCAGCAGGCCGACGCCGCGCACCGGCGCGGCGGCACGGCGGGTGGCGCGCCGGAACTCCGCCTCCACCCGACCACCCGGGGAACCCGACGGCATGGGCGTCGTCAGGTTCCGCTGCGGCAGGCGGGCGCGACAAGCATCCCGGAACCATAACAACGGCCCGGCGGGGCGCGCCCCGGTTCCCCCGCGGGCGCCGCCGGGGCGGTGACCAGTCGCACGCCCACCTCCGGCGCGACGCCCCCGCGACGTCCGGTCCGGTCGGTCCGCCCCGGCCGATCCGGGCGGGACGACCGGCGCGGGCCGGGCCCCCCGGGCGCCGCCGGACGCCCGGCGGACCGGGCCGTGCGCGCCGGCCGGCACGACCCCGCCGGGCGCCGGCGCCGCGCCCCCGGGTCGCACCGCCGGGCGCCGTCCGCCCGACGTGCGGCCGGTGCCCCGGCTACGTAGAGTGCGAGCCAGCCGGGGCAGACACGACGGCACCGCGCGCGACGGCCCTCACCGGGTGCGCGACACGCCTGAGCAGCGGATCACCCGAGGAGCACCACGATGCCCAACGCCAAGCTGGCAGTCATCTACTACTCGTCCACCGGCACCGTCCACGCGATGGCGCAGCGGCTGGCCGAGGCCGGGGGCCGGGCCGGGGCCGAGGTGCGGCTGCGCCAGGTCGCCGAACTGGCGCCGCAGGAGGCCATCGCCGCCAACGCCGCCTGGAGCCAGCACTTCGACCGCACCAAGGACGAGCCCAAGGCCACCGCGGACGACATCGTCTGGGCCGACGCCGTGCTGCTCGGCTCCCCCACCCGGTACGGCAACATCTCCAGCCAGCTCAAGCAGTTCATCGACACGCTCGGTCCACAGTGGTCGCAGGGCCTGCTCGCCGACAAGGTCTACGCCGGCTTCACCGCCTCGATGACCGCCCACGGCGGCCAGGAGTCGACGCTGCTGGCGCTGTACAACACCATCCACCACTTCGGCGGCATCGTCGTCGCGCCCGGCTACACCGACCCGCTCAAGTTCGCCGACGGCAACCCCTACGGCGTCTCCCACGTCACCGGCGGTGACAACAGCGCACCGCTGGGCGAGGCCCAGCTCGCCGCCCTGGACCACATGGCCGAGCGCGTCGTCCGGATCGCCGGGAAGCTCAAGGGCTGACCCGGGCCGGGCGCGCTCAGCGGCCCGGCCCCAACCGGTCGCGGATGGCGGCGGAGACCTCCTCGGGCGAGTAGGTGCGGCCGTCGGCGCCCGGGGCCGGTGACGCGGCGGGGACCGGGAGCACCGCGGTCTCCACCGACTGCACGCCCTCCTGGCCGCCTTCCCGGGAACCGGCGTCGCCGCGTTCCGCCGCGGCGGCGGGTGGTCCGGCAGCGGGCGCGCCGGTCGTGAGCGGCAGCGCGGTCGTGGGCAGCAGCGCGCTCACCAGGACGGTGGCGCCGTCGAGGCGGTCCAGCAGGGTTCCGGCGGCGGCGCGCAGGCGTTCGACGTGCGCGGGGTCGCCCGCCTCGTACAGCACGAGGTTGCGCATCGGGTCCAGTGGCGCGGTGCGGGCCGCCGCGCCCGCGACCTCGGCCGGCCGCACCCACAGCCCCGCCCGGACGACCTCCACCACGGTGTCCGGCGCGCACCAGTGGACGCCGGGCGAGACCTCGGGCAGCCCCGCGACCGGCGGCCGGTGGGCGCACAGCCTCGGCGGCGGCGGTTCGGCGCCCCGGCGCGGCAGGTGGGCGAAAGCCTGCGCGAAGGGGCTCCAGCCCAGCGAGCCGTCCGGGCGGACCGCGCGCACGTCGGGCCGGTCCGGCGAACCGACCGGGACGCCGGCCAGGCAGCGCACCTCCGCGTCGAGGTGGTCCGCGAGCACCTGCCCGACCTCGTCGCCGCCCGGCCGGGCCACCCCGCCGAACGGGGCGAACCAGACCGCGGCCCGCTCCGGGGCCGACAGCGACCGCCGGAACGCCGCCACGTCGGCCGGGTCGAGGTCGGGGGCGCCCGGGCAGCCCAGCACCACCACCGGCACGTGCGGGCGGCAGGGCACCGCCCTGGTCAGCCCGACCCGCGCCGCCGCGAACAGGTCGTCGTCGCCCGCGGGCCGCAGCCACACCCCGGCGGGCAGCGGCTCGGCCACCACCGCGCCGAACCGGCGCACCTCGGTGAAGGCGGCGGACTCCCAAGCGGGGCGCGGGAAGCGCTTGGCCTCCCACACCGGCTCCCGGCCGGGGGCGGAGCGCACCCAGCCGCTGCCCGCGCCGGCGTGCGCGAACAGCGCGCCGGCCGCGCCCTGGTGCACCGGCCCGCGGGGCGCGACCACGGCCCGCCCGAGCCGCTCCGCGAGCCACCGCCCCGCGTCCGGGGCCAGCTCGCGGGGGTGGCGGCCGGGCACGAGGCGCACCGGGCGGCGGCCCCGGCCGAGCGCCGCCGCGACCGCCTCCCAGGCGTCGGCCCCGGCCCCCGGCGGCAGGTCCGCCACGACCACGTCGTGGTCGGGGTCCGCGGGCAGCGCGGCCGCCAGCGCGCGCGCCTGCGGCGTGCCACCGTCCGAAGTGGACACCACGAGCACGTCGCCCACGCGCGTGCCGGCAGGTCCGCCACCGGCGCGCGCCCACCTGCGAATCCTGGCCGGCAAAGACATGGCACCCCCTCGGCTCGGTCTCCCGCCATCATGCGACCGCGGACCGACCGCGCGGCCCGGTCGCGGCGGACGGGGCACTTTCGGGAACCCCGGGGTGCCCGGATGACAGGTCGACCACGCGCCCCGCGGGCGCCCCTCACCCCGGCCCGGTGATCGCCTCGACCAGCGGGGCCGCGGACGTCGCCCGGTTGTGCTCCAGCTCCACGATCGCCGCGGACAGCAGTTCGACCAGGGGGTGGGCCGGGTCCTCGTCGGCCAGCAGGGCGCGCAACCTCCGGCACGCCTTGGCCGCGTAGCTGAGGTTGCCGAACCTGTGGTGCAGCTTCACCGCCTGCCGCAGGTGCGCCCGCGCGAGGTCGGGTCGGCCGGCCGCCGTCTCCAGCTCGGCCGTCGCGTCCGCGACGTGCGCCAGGCCGTAGAGGTTGCCGGACCCGGCGTAGAGGTCCTCGGCGAGCCGGTAGTGCCGCCGCGCCTCCTCCGGTTCGCTCAACGCCAGGCAGGTCTGCCCCAGGAACAGGTACGTGCTCGCGGTGCCGTCGTCGTCGTCCAGGCCCTCGTAGAGCTCCAGCGCCCTGGACGCGGCGTCGAACGCGGCTCGGGGCGAGCCGGCGCGCAGCTGCACCGCGGCCAGGCCGTTGAGCGCGTTCGCCTGGCCCGGCAGGTCGCCGAGCTCCTCCAGGCTGTCCAGCGCGCCCAGGTACTCCTCGATGGACCGCCGGTAGTCGCCGCCCTCCCGGTGCGCGCGGGCCAGCTGCTGCCGGAGCCGGACCTCCACCTCGCGGTCGCCCAGGCGCCGGACCGCCGCCAGGCCGTCGGAGTGGGTGTCGACCCAGTCCTGCCAGCGCGCGGTCAGGTAGGCGAAGTTGGAGGTCGTCCACGCCAGCTGCCAGGTGTAGTCGTGCAGCCCCTCCTCCTTGGCCAGGGCGATCGCGGACAGGACGTTGTCGTACTCGGCGTCGAACCAGACCAGGGCGTCGGCGCGGTTGGCCAGCACCGGCAGCAGCTCCGGTCGCAGGCACGGTCGCAGCGGCACCTGCCGCCGGTGGTCGTTGATGAGCCGGTCGGCCCGGTGGGCGGCGTGCAGCTGGTGGTTGAGCAGCGAGACCAGGACCGACCCGCGACGCTCCGGCGGGTCGCGCCGCGCGGTCTCCAGGCCGTAGGCGTGGGTCAGCGCGTGGAAGGCGTGGTGCCCCGACGAGGTGCGCTCCAGCAGGTGGCAGCGCGACAGCTCGTGGATCGTCTCGCGGGCCTGGAACAGGTCGCAGCCGATCATGGCGGCGGCGGCCCAAGCGTCGAACCGGGGGCCCGGGTGCAGCGCCAGCGTCCGGAACCCCTCGGCGATCGCCGGCGCCAGGTTGTCGTAGGACAGCGCGAACACCGCGCGCAGGTCGGCCGCGTCGGGCAGCCGCAGGGTGTCCAGGGCGTCGCCGCGGTTCTCCAGCGACCGGACGATGGTGTTCAGCGAGTTCGTCGCGTCGTCGGCGGCCCGCGCGGCGACCACGCTCAGCGCCATGGGGTGACCGCCGCAGGCCGCCACGACGCGGGCCACGGCCTCGTGCTCCGCTTCGACCCGGTGGGTGCCCAGCCGCTGGGCCAGCAGCTGCACCGAGTCCTGCGCGCTGAGCGGTCCGAGCGGGATGCGCTCGGCGTCGTGGTGCACGGCCAGGCCGTCGAGCCGGTGCCGCGCGGTCACGACGGTGAAGCAGCTGCCCGAGCCGGGGATCAGCGGCAGGACCTGCCTGCTGTCGCGCACGTTGTCGATGACCAGCAGCAGCCGCCGCTCGTCCAGCATGCTGCGCAGCAGCGCCAGCTGGTCGTCCGGGTCGGGCGGGATGGCGGTCAGCGGCACGTGCAGCGCGCCCAGGATCAGGCGGGCCGCGGCTTCCGGGCCGACCGCGGCGCGGGCCGGGTCGAACCCGCGCAGGTCGACGTAGACCTGGCCGTGCGGGAACAGCTCGCGGGCCACGCGCCCCCACCGCACCGCCAGCGAGGTCTTGCCGATCCCGGGCGGGCCGTCGAGCACGCAGACGCGGCTGCCCGACCCGGCCGCCGCGAGCGCGGACAGGCGGTCCAGCTCGGCGGCGCGCCCGGCGAAGCGGCGCACGGCGGGCGGGAGGTTGTGCGGGATCGGGGCGGGCGGGGAGCCGGTGTGGACGTTGACGCCGCCGTGGACGGCGCCCGCCTGGACCAGCGCCGCGACCGCCTCGGCGTTGGCGGAGTTCTCCATGCGCCCCCTCCCCCCGGACGCCGGCCGGTCCTCGGCCCGTGCCAGGTCAATGGAACCAGAACTCCCGGCGCGCAGACACCGCAGCGAGGGGGACCCGGCCCCGCGGCGACCGGCGGCGGAGGGCAGGTCGACGGTGTCCGGCGGGCCGGCGGTGTCCGGCGGGCCGGCGGTGTCCGACGAGCCGGCGGTGTCCGACGAGCCGGCGGTGTCCGACGAGCCGGCGGTGTCCGACGAGCCGGCGGTGTCCGCCGTGGCTGCGTCCGGCGCGTCCGGCGCGGCGCGCGCCGGGGTCCCCGCCGCTGCGAGCCGGGACCCCGGCGCCGGGTGCGGCGTGGATCACGCGGGCGCGGGCGGCCGGACGCGGTGCCGCCCCGGTGCCGCCCCCGGTCGGCGGACCGGATGGTGGGGTTCGGCGCCGCGGGTGGACACTGCGTCCATGCCGTCGACCGCGGGCCCCCCGCTCCCCTGCCGCTGGGCTTCCCCCGACACGCGCCGGAGGGCCGCGCCCGGCCCGAGCACCGGCGCCCGCGGCCGGAACCCGCACCGCGACCCGCCGCGACCGCCGGACCGCGGCGCCGACCCCGGCCCGGCGGGAGGGCCCCGGGCATGACCGCGACGACCCGCTCCACGACCGGCGCCGCGCTCGCGGCCCGCCGCGCCGCCGCGGTGGCCGCCGGCGTCAGCAGCCTGCTGCCCGCGCACTTCGCCACCCGCGCCGAGCCCGGCGTCCTGCGCGACCAGGACGGGGCGCGGCTGATCGACCTCGGCTCCGGCATCGGCGTGACCAGCGTCGGCAACGCCGCGCCCGCCGTCGTGGCCGCGGTCCGCCGGCAGGCCGCCGAGTTCACCCACGCCTGCTTCACGGTCAACCCCTACGAGGGCTACGTCGCGGTGTGCGAGCAGCTCAACGACCTGACGCCGGGGACGCACGAGAAGCGCTCCGCGCTGTTCAACTCCGGCGCGGAGGCCGTCGAGAACGCCGTCAAGGTCGCCCGGCACGCCACCGGCCGGTCCGCCGTGGCGGTGTTCGACCACGCCTACCACGGCCGCACCAACCTCACCCTCGCGCTCACCGCCCGGAACATGCCCTACAAGCAGGGGTTCGGGCCGTTCGCCGGGGAGGTCTACCGCGCACCCGCGTCCTACCCCCTGCGCGACCCGGCGGGCCTGACCGGGGCCGGGGCTGCCCGGCGGGCGATCACCCACCTGGAGAGCCAGGTCGGCGCGGACAACCTGGCCGCCGTGCTGGTCGAGCCGATCCAGGGCGAGGGCGGCTACATCGTGCCCGCGCCCGGCTTCCTCCCGGCGATCGCCGACTGGTGCCGCGCCCACGGCATCGCGCTGGTCGCCGACGAGGTCCAGACCGGGTTCTGCCGGACCGGCTCCTGGTTCGCCTGCGACCACGAGGGCGTCACGCCGGACCTGGTCGCCACGGCCAAGGGCATCGCGGGCGGGCTCCCGCTGGCCGGGGTCACCGGCCGCGCCGACCTGATGGACGCGGTGCACCCCGGCGGGCTCGGCGGCACCTTCGGCGGCAACCCGCTGTCCTGCGCCGCCGCCCTGGCCACCATCGACGTGATGCGCGCGGACGACCTGGCCGCCGCCGCCCGCCGGATCGGCGACGCGGTCACCGGGCGCCTCGGCCCGCTGGTCGCCGAGCACCCCGGGCTCGCCGAGGTCCGGGGGCGCGGCGCGATGATCGGCCTGGAGTTCGTCGGCCCCGGTGACGCGCCGGACCCCGACCTCGCCCGCCGCGTCGCGGCGCGCTGCCACGAGGCGGGCGTGATCGTGCTCACCTGCGGCACCCACGGCAACGTGATCCGCCTGGTCCCGCCGCTGGTCATCCCCGCCGACGTCCTCGACGAGGGCCTGGACGCCCTGGTCCGCGCCATCCGCTCCGACTGACCCCCGCGCGGGGGGTGGCGGGGCCCGATCGGGTGGCGGCGACGCCCGGCGGACCGCGTTTCCCGGTCACCGGCCCGGGTAGTCGACCGGTATGAGCGACGAAGCCTTCCCCATCGGCGACTACGACCACCTGGAGCTGGGCGACCTGCACCACCGCATCCGGGCGCTGTCCGAGGACGAGCTGCGGCAGGTGCTCGACCACGAGCGCGCGCACGCCGACCGCGTGGCGGTCGTCCAGCTGCTCGAGACCCGGTTGGCCGAGGTCCGCGACGGGGCCGAGCCGTCCGGCGGCGACCAGCGGGCGGCGCAGGCGCGGTCCGCGGACCCCGGCGCGCCCGAGGTGTCGCCCGCGCACTCCCCCGACCCGAACACCCCGCTGCGGCACGGCGTGGCCGGCCAGACGCCGGCCCGCGGCCGCCCCTGACGCCGCTCCCCCGCCGGGCGGCCGGGCGCCGCCCGGCGCGGGGGCCGGTCAGGTGTAGTAGACGCCGATCCGGTTGCCGCCGATGTCGTGGACGGCGATGTCCAGGTCGAACACCGCGCCCAGCAGCTCGGGGGTCATCAGCTCCGCGGTGGGCCCCTGCGCCAGGACCGCGCCGTCGCGCATGGCGATCACCCGGTCGGAGTGGCAGGACGCGAAGTTGATGTCGTGCACGACCAGCACGACGGTCTTGGCGAAGTCGCGGGCCATCCGCCGCAGGCGGCGCATCATCTGCACGCTGTGCCGCATGTCCAGGTTGTTCAGCGGCTCGTCGAGCAGCACGTAGTCGGTGTCCTGGCAGAGCACCGCGGCCACGTGCGCGCGCTGGCGCTGGCCGCCGGAGAGCTGGTCGAGCTGCCGGTCGGCGAACTCCTCCAGCTCGAAGTAGGCGATGGCCTCGTCCACGGCCGCCAGGTCGGCCGCGGTCAGCCGGCCGCGCGAGTGCGGGAACCGGCCGAAGGCCACCAGCTCCCGCACGCTGAGCCGGACCCCGGTGTGGTTGTCCTGGCGCAGCACCGCCAGGCGCTTGGCGAGCACGGCGCCGGGGGTGGCGGCCACGTCCAGGCCGTCGACGGTGACCCGGCCCGAGTCGGCGGGCAGCAGCCGGCCGATGATCGACAGCAGGGTGGACTTGCCCGCGCCGTTGGCCCCGATGATCGAGGTGACGCCGCCGGGCGCGATGGTCAGCGACACGTCGTCGAGGACCTTGGTCGCGCCGTAGGACTTGGTGACGTTGCGGACCTCGATCACCGCTTGGCCTCCCGGATGAGCAGGGCGATGAAGTAGACGCCGCCCACGAAGTTGATGATCACGCTCAGCGCGGTGTCGAGCCCGAACACCCGCTCCAGCACCAGCTGCCCGCCCACCAGCGCCACCACCGACAGCAGCGCCGAGGCCGGCACCACGACCCGGTGCCGGGCGACGCCCGAGAGCTGGCGCGCCAGGTTGGCCACCAGCAACCCGAGGAACGTGATCGGCCCGACCAGCGCGGTGGCCACCGACACCAGCACGGCGACCGCGACCAGCGCCTGGTTGACCACCGAGCGGTGGTCGACGCCCAGGTTCAGCGCGTGCTCCCGGCCCAGGGCCAGCACGTCGAGCCGCCGGAACAGCCGGCCCGCCCACAGCGAGACCACCGCCACCAGCACCGCCGAGACCGCCAGCAGGCGGCGGTCGACGCTGGTGAAGCTCGCGAACAGGCTGTCCTGCAGCACCACGAAGTCGTTGGGGTTGATCAGCCGCGCGGCCAGCGACGACAGGCTGGAGAACAGCGTGCCGCAGATGACGCCGACCAGCACCAGCACGTAGAGGTCGCGGCTGCGCCGGTCGAACAGCCACCGGTACAGGGCGCCCGCGAAGACGACCATCACCACGACCTGCCCGGCGAACAGCAGGCGCGGGTCGGCCGAGCTGAGCGCCAGCGCGCCGAAGGCGAACACGACCAGCGTCTGCACCAGCACGAACAGCGAGTCGAACCCCATGATGCCCGGGGTGAGCACGCGGTTGTTGGTGACCGTCTGGAACAGCACGCTCGACACCGCCACGGCGCAGCCGACCACGACCATCGCGGCGACCTTGCGCACCCGGATGCCCAGCGCGTACTCCCAGTTGCCGCGCAGGGCGACCAGGCAGAAGGCGGCCACGGCCACCGCGGCGGCCAGCGCGAGCAGCGCCAGGACGCGGTGCTCGCGGCGGCGCGCGCGGGCGAAGACCTCCGCCGAGCCGGCCGCGCTCACCGGGCGCCGTTCCGGGCGCGCAGCACCAGCAGGACGAACAGGACGCTGCCCACCACGCCGGCGACGGTCTCCACCGGGATCTCGTAGGGGTGGCGGACCACCCGGCCGATGACGTCGCAGGCCAGCACGAACGCCGCGCCGGCCAGGGCGGTGACCGGCAGGACCCGGCGCAGGTTGTCCCCCAGCAGCATGGTGACCAGGTTCGGGACGACCAGCCCGATGAACGGGATGTTGCCCACCGTCACGACGACCGCGGCCGTGGTCGCCGAGACCAGCAGCAGCCCCAGGTTGACCACCCGGTCGTAGTGCACGCCGAGGTTGACGGCGAAGTCGCGGCCCACCCCGGCCACGGTGAACCGGTCGGCGTAGAGGTAGCAGGCCACCGTCACCGCCGCCGCCACCCACAGCAGCTCGTAGCGCCCGCGCAGCACCGAGGAGAAGTCGCCGTTCATCCACGCCGACAGCGACTGCAGCAGGTCGGCGCGGTAGGCGAAGAACGTGGTGGCCGCCGAGATCACGCCGCCGAGCATGATGCCGACCAGGGGCACCACCATCACGTCGGCGAAGGTGAGCCTGCGCAGCACCCACAGGAAGAACAGCGTGCCCAGCAGCGCGAAGCCCAGCGCCACGGCCATCTTGACCAGCACCGACTCCGCGCCGAGGAAGGCCGTGGCGACGAAGACGCCGAACACGGCCGACTCGGTGGTCCCCGCCGTGGACGGCGAGACGAAGCGGTTGCGGGTGATGTGCATCATCACCAGGCCCGCCACGCTCATCGCCGTCCCGGCCAGCAGGATCGCCAGCAGCCGCGGCAGGCGCGACTCCAGGAACAGCAGCGCCGCGCCGGAGTCGGCGCGCAGCAGGCCCAGCGGGCTCAGCTCGCCCACCCCGACGAACAGCGAGGCGAACGCGGCGGGGACCAGCAGGGCGCCCGCGAGCGCCACGTGGCGCCCGCGGACCTCCCGCCGCCGTCCGGTCGTGGGGCTCACGACAGGCTGTCGCCGATCGCCGCGACCATCGACTCGACCGAGCTCAACCCGGTCGGCGCGATGTACCACTCGAACGGCGAGAGGTAGACCACGCGGTTGTTGCGGGCGGCGTTGGTACCGTTGACCAGCGCGTTGTCCAGCACCTGGCGGGCGGCCTGGCCGTTGTCGCCGATGGCCGAGTCGCGGTCGACGACGTAGAGGACGTCCGGGTTGGTCTGGGCGATGAACTCCGCCGAGACGGCGTTGCCGTGGGTGTCGGTGCCCAGCCCCTCGGCGGCGGGCGTCACGCCCAGCGGGTCGTGGACGATGCCGAAGCGCGAGCCGGGCCCGTAGGCGCTGATCTTGCCGCCGGTGGTGAGCACGACCAGGCCGCGCTTGCCCTGGGCCGGGTTGCGGCCGGCCACCTCGGAGACCTTCGCGGTCAGCGCGTCCAGCCGTTCGCGCACCTGGTCCTGCTTGCCGAAGATCGCGCCGACGGCCTCGACCCGCTCGCGGAAGCTCGCCAGGAACTTCGCGTTGTCCACCGACACGTCGACGGTCGTGGCGATCTTGGACAGCTCCGGGTAGGCCGCCGCCGACCGGCCGCCGACGATGATCAGGTCCGGGGCCAGCTCGTTGACCTTCTCGTAGTCGGGCTCGAACAGCGTGCCGACCTTGGTGTACTTCTCGCCCGCGTACTCGGCCAACCGCTCGGGCAGCCCCTCCAGCTTCGGCACGCCCACCACCGGCACGCCGAGGTCGTCGAGCGTGACCAGGGCGCCGATGTCGAACACCACCACCTTCTGCGGGGTGGCGCCGATGGTGGCCGTGCCCTGCGCGTGCGCGACCGTGACCGGTCCGGACGACGCGGGCGCGGCGGGCGTGTCGGCCGACCCGCTCCCGCAGGCGGAGAGCACGAGCAGGGCGAGGGCGGCCAGGGCCGCGGTCAGCCCGCGGCCGGTCGCGCGGTGGCGCATGGGAGCTCCTTGCAGTGGGGTCGCGCGAGGGGACCCCGGCCGCGGTCCGCGACGCGCGCGGGGGTACGGCAGGGGCGCCACTGGTGCACTCTCCTCGACGCTGGGTCCGAAGTGGTGTCCCGGCCGGCGCCGACTGCTGGGCGAAGCCCGCGCAAAAGGAGCTGTCCAAGCCCCCGAACGGCCGAAACTTAGGAAAGGCTAAGTTATCGGTGTGGACGGTTCAACAACGTCCGGGGTGCTCAATATCACGTGCGAAACCGCTGGTCACAGCGCTGCGACTGTGTGCAGGGCGGCTGCGTCCGGCCGATCGGGCGCGCCACCGCCGCCGACCGGGGCCGGACCGCCGGCCGGGCTGCCCCGGCCGGCGGCGCCCCTCGGCGTCAGGCGGTCTCCCCCGCGTCGTCGACGGGCGGCGTGCCGTAGGTGAAGTAGGTCTCCCGCGGCAGGTTGGTGCCGCCGATGGCCGTGGCCGTGTCGATGTCGGCCATGGTCCACGTCTTCATCTCGAAGTCCGGCTCCAGCTCCAGGATGCCGGGGTCGCCGAACAGCTCGATCCGGTTGCCGCCGGGCTCGAACACGTACAGGAACGAGCCCTGGGTCAGGCCGTGCCGGTCCGGCCCCGCCTCGATGGTGATGTCGTAGTCGCGGAACATCTCGGCCGCGTCGACGGTGTGCTGCTGGATCCCGTAGTAGAACGCCACGTGGTGCAGGCGCCCGCGCGCGCCGCGCGCGTCGTGCATGATCGCCAGCTCGTGGCCGAGGATGTTGCTGCTCAGCCACGCGCCGATCTCGACCTCGCCGTCCACCACGCGCTCCCGGGTCTGCATCCCCAGGTACCGCTCGAAGGAGTTCTTCACCGGCGTGACGTCGCTGGCCAGCAGGTTGAGGTGGTCGATGCGCTTGACCGGCAGGCCCCGCAACGGCTTCTTGGACGGCCGGGTCAGGATCTTGCTCTTCAGCTCCGGCGGCGCCTGGTACTTCTCCACCTCCCACAGCAGGTTCATGCGGTGGCCGTCGGGGGTGTCGAACTGGAAGGTCTTGCCGTAGCCGTAGTCGCCCTCGGTCCACGTGCCCTCGACGTTGCCGTCGCGGATGGCCTTCACGCGCCGCTCCAGCGCGGCGGGCGAGGACGTGCGCATGGCGAAGTGGTCCATGCGCGGCTGGGCGGCCTCGGTGACCTTGAGGCTCCACTGGTAGGGGTCCTCGTAGCCGCGCAGGTACACCGACTGCCCCTCGCGGTGCGTCTCGTACATGCCGAGCAGGTCCTTGAAGAACCACAGCGTCCCGTCGGGGTCGGGGGTGTGCAGCTCCACGCGGGCAAGGTGTGCGACCTCGTGGCGGCGGAATTCGTCGTCCAATTCGGACATGGAGCCTCTCCTACTCGGTGTGCTGGGGCTGCTCGGTGTGCTGGGGCTGCTCGGCGTGCTCGGTGGCGGCAGCCGCGGCGGCGTTCCGCTCGGCGATGGTCACGTCGCCCGCCGCCCAGTGCTCGGGTGCGATCTCGCGGATGACGACGCGGATGTTGGCCTTCGGGGCCCCGACCGCGCGGTGCGCGGCCTCGGTCAACTCGTGGATGAGCGCCCGCACCTGCTCGGGCGTGCGCCCGGCGCCCAGCGACACGTCGATGAACGGCACGGCTCAACCTCCTGCGACGGTCACGGTTCCGAGGGTGGTGAAGTGCGCGGCGACGCGGGCGCCGGGTGTCACGTGGACGGCGTCGGTCATGCCGCCGGTGAGCACCACCCAGCCGGGCTCGACGGCGAGGCCGCGCTCGCCCAGCAGGTTGGCCGCCAGCGCCAGGGCCTCGGCGGGGTGGCCCTGGACGGCGGCGCCGGCCGCGGCGTCCTCGACCTGCCCGTCGACCTCCAGCAGGCAGGCTTCGTGCGCCAGGTCGAGCCCGTCGGGCGTGCGGCCGACCGGCCCGAGCGAGAACAGCCCCGACGAGCTGTTGTCCGCCACCGCGTCGGCCATCGTGAACTTGAAGTCGCGGTACCGGCTGTCGATGATCTCCAGTCCACCGTGGACGGTCGCGACCGCGCGCAGCGCGGTCGCCGACGTCACGCCCGGACCGGCCAGCCGGTCGCCCATCACGAACACGATCTCCGGTTCGGCGCGCGGGTGGATGAGGCGCTCGCGCGGCAGCGGCGCGCCGGCCGGCAGCACCATGGCGTCGGTGAGCCAGGCCAGCGACGGGAAGTCGATGCCCATGCGGCGCTGCTTGGCCCGCGAGGTGAGGCCGAGCTTGACGCCGATGAGCCGCTCGCCGCGGTCCAGGCGGCGGCGCAGCGCCTCGAACTGCACGGTGTAGGCGGTGGCCAGGTCCAGGTCCGGCCACTGCGCGGTGATCGGCCCGCGCGAGGTGCGCGAGGCTTCGGCGTCGAGCAGCACCTGCGCGGCGCGGCCGACGTCGCCGGGGCGGATCTCTCCGGTCATCGGACCTCCTCCGCTGCGGGCACCAGGCGGGCGGTGGCCACGCCCAGGCCGGCGACGGACACCACGGCGGTGTCGCCCGGCCCGACGGGCACGGCGCGGGTCATCGAGGAGACCAGGACGAGCTGCCCGGCCCGCGGCCGGGCGCCGGTGCGGGCCAGCCACACCAGGGCCTCCAGCGGCGAGCCGAGCAGCACGCCGCCCGCGCCGGTCTCGGCGATCTCGCCGTTGCGGTGCACCAGGCAGCCGGCCAGGCGCAGGTCCACCGCGTCGAGGCGGGCCGGCGCGGTCCCCGGCGCCACCGCGCGCGCGCCGTCCTCGCCGACGACCTCCACGGCGGGCGCCACGTGCTCCACCGCGCGCGCCGCGTCGAAGACCGTCGCGTCCTCGTCCAGCGCGCGGCCGAGCGCGAACAGCAGGCCCGAGTGGAGCTTCGACGCCGCGGCGACCGGCGTCCGGCCGAGGTGCAGCTGCGCGGTGAGCAGCAGGTCGGTCGTGGGTTCGTCGACGCCCAGCTCGCGGCGGTGCGCCCGCGAGGCCGCGGTGACGACGTGGCCGCACGTCGCCGCTCCCGGCGGGGCGGTCGCCCGGGCGTCCCGGGTGGTCCCGGTCGTGGTCATGGCGGTCCTTCCTGTGGACGGGAGGGGCGGGGTCAGCGGATGCGGAGCATGACCGCGCGGGGCTCGGTGAAGAACTCCCGCGAGTACTCGCCGCCCTCCCGGCCGACGCCGCTGCTGCCCTCACCACCGAACGGCAACCGCAGGTCGCGGTCGAAGTAGGTGTTCACCCACACGGTTCCGGCGCGCCACCGCGCGGCCAGCCGGTGGGCCCGGTCGAGATTGCTCGTGAAAAGAATGCCCGACAGGCCGTAACGCGAGGAGTTCGCCAGGCGAATGGCTTCCTCCTCGGTGTCGAACGGCATCACCGCTTCCACCGGGCCGAAGATCTCCTCCTGCGCGGTCCGGCATTCATTGGTCAGCCCGGTGATGATCGTCGGGGTGTAGTAGAAACCCCCGGCGAGCCCGCCGGCGGTCAATTGTGAACCACCCGCGACTATTGTGCCGCCTTCGGCGCGGGCCAAGTCCACGTAGCCGTGGACCTTCTCCAGGTGCCGCTGCTCGATGAGCGGCCCCATGTCGGTCGCAGGATCCTTCGGGTCTCCGACGACCATCTTCGCCGCCGCCTCGGCGAACCGGGCGAGGAATTCGTCGTGGATACCCCGCTGGACGAACAGGCGGGTGCCCGCGAAGCACACCTGGCCGTTGCCCGCGAACGCCGCCTTGATCGACTCCGGCACGGCGACGTCCAGGTCGGCGTCGTCGAACACCAGGTTCGCCGACTTGCCGCCCAGCTCGGCCGACACCGGCGTCAGGTTCGCCGCGGCGGCGGCCATGATCTTCGCGCCGGTGGCGCTCGACCCGGTGAAGGTGATCCGGTCGACCCGGGGGTCGCTGGTCAGCGGCCCGGCGACCTCGTCGCCGCCGTACCCGTGGACGATGTTGAGCACGCCCTCGGGCAGCCCGGCCGCCAGCGCCAGCTCGCCGAACCGGGCGGCGGTCAGCGGCGTCTGCGGCGCCGGTTTGAGCACCACGGTGTTGCCGAAGGCCAGGGCGGGCGCGATCTTCCAGCTGGCCAGCATCAGCGGGGCGTTCCACGGGCTGATCGCGCTGACCACCCCGGCCGGCGGGTGCAGCGTGTAGGACAGCAGCGGCCCGTCGGGGTAGGCGTGGTCGCCCGCCGCGGCGGCGTAGTCGGCGAAGAACCGCAGGTTGTGGGCCACGCGCGGGATGTCGGCGTGCCGGGTGACCCGGATGGCCTTGCCCGCGTCGCGCGTCTCCAGGTCGGCCAGCTCCTCGGCGTTGGCCTCGACCGCGTCGGCCACCGCGTGCAGCACCGCGCGCCGCTCGCGGGGCGTCATCGCGGGCCAGGGGCCCTCGTCGAACGCCGTCCTGGCCGCGCCGATGGCGGCGCGCGCGTCGTCCTCGGTGCCCCGCGCGACCGTGGCCAGCAGGCGGTTGTCGTGCGGGTCGCGGGTCTCGAAGGTGGCGCGCCCCTCGACGGCGACGCCGTTGATCAGGTGGTGCACGGCGCGCGGCGCGGAGCCCGCCTGCGCGTCTGGTGACTCAGGCACGTTCATCCCCCAACCCGGGTCCGCTCAGCGGACAAAGTCATCAAGGAATCCTATGGACAACCGAAAATCTCCGGCGGACCTTTTCGAAGCGCGCGAAAAGATCACCCCGGACGGGGTGCGGTGGTCGACGAGGGGAAACTGGAAGGGAAGCGCCGGACCAGGCGACGGTGTGGACCAAAAGGCCCAGCGCGGTGCCCGGAATGCGTGACCAGTAACCTCGACCCATCTTCCACACGGGACCGGCGCGGGTCAAGCAAGTGCTTCAGGACACACCTGGTGGACCGCCCGCCGACTCGGTTGACCGGGGTGACACCGCCGTGTAGCGTCGAAGCCGGGTCGTTCTGGTAAAGCTGCCGGCCGACCACGGGAGAACGGCGAGGGGGATTCGCCGGCCCGCATTGGTTCCTTGGGGGGAATCCTATTCTTTTCGCCGAAACGGCGGCGCGCTCACGCGCGCCCGGATTTTGTGCTGCCCGATCCGCGTCTGGGGGCAGGCGCGCGAATCGACCAGGAGGGACACAGGTGAGCTGGACGCCATGCGCAGCGACACTCGGCTAGGCATCATCGGCGGCGGCGCCTCGACCGTGTGCCTGCTCGACGCACTCGCCCGCTCCGACGAGCGCGGCGGTTCGGTGACGGTGTTCGACCCGTCGCCGCACCTGTGGCGCGGCAGGCCGTACCAAAGGGACGTCGAGGCGGTTCGGGTCAACATCGCGCCCGAAGGCATGACCATCCGAAGTGGTGACAAAGAGCACTTCACGCGTTGGCTGGACCTGCGCTACCCGCGGGTTCCCGGCGTGGACGACCACACCGATCCCTTATGCGGCATCAGGTTCATCCCACGTGGACGCTACGGCGAGTACCTGGAGGACTCGGCGCGGGCGGCGCTGGCGCGGCTGGCCGAGAACGGCTGGCTGGTGCGGGTGATCCGGGAGCAGGCCGTCTCGGCCCTCCCCTCCGATGATGGGATCACGATCAGGACCAAGGAGCGCAACGAGTTCCCGGTCGACCAGGTGGTGCTGTGCACCGGGCGCGGCACCCCGCCCGACGACTACGGGCTGTCCGGTTCGCCCGGTCACGTCGCCGACCCGTACCCGCTGACCCGCACCCTGGAGCAGGTGGGCCCGGACCAGGACGTCGCGGTGCTGGGCAGCGGCCTGACCGGCGTGGACGTCGTGCTCGCGCTGGCCGAACGCGGCCACCGCGGGCGGGTGCACCTGTTGTCGCGCAGCGGGATCCTGCCGATGGTGCGCCAGCGCGCGATCGAGCACGAACTCGTCCACTTCCGCCCCGACGAGCTGCGCGAGGCCGCGCTGCGGGGCGAGACGATCCCGCTGCGGCGGCTCGTCACCGCGATGCGCGACGAGCTGACCGCCGCCGGCGAGGACCCGGCCGTCATCACCGCCGAGCTGGCCTCGCTGGGCGTGGAGGACCCGACGGCGCGGCTGCGGCGGCACCTGGCGGCCGTGGACTCGCCGGACCGCGCGCTGCGCATCCTCCAGCAGGCGGTCCCCGCCGCCGGTCCCGACGTGTGGACGGTCCTGGCCGAGGACGAGAAGGCCGAGCTGCTGCGCCACCACTACCGGGCGCTGATGAGCATCTGCTGCCCCATGACCTCGGCCGCCGCGCGGACCCTGGTCGACCTCGTCGACGCCGGCCGGCTGTCCGTCGTCGCCGGGCTGGAGGGGGTCGTGCCGCGCCCCGGCGGGGGTTTCGCCTTCACCGCGGGCAGGACCCGGACCGAGGTCGACGTCGTGGTCAACGCCGTCAACCCCGCCGTGCGCTCCACCTCGGCGATGGCCCGCCCGCTGGTGGACGGGCTGGTGGCGGCGGGGCTGGCCCGCCCGCACCCGCGCGGCGGCGTGCACGTCGACCGGGCGACCAGCCGGCTGACCGTCGACGGCGTGCCCGACCCGCGCTACCACGCCCTGGGCGACCTCGCCGGCGGCACCCTGTTCTTCACCTTCGGGATGCCGTCGCTGGTCGACCGCGCCCGCGACATCGTCGACGACCTGCTGCTGCTCGACGCCGCCGACGGGCTGACCGCGGCCGGCACGACCCTTCAGTCCGCATGACCGCGCCCGACAGCGCCGCACCGGAGGAACCCATGACCACCGTCGCACCCGCTCCGGGGACCACCGGGGCACCCAACGGCAACTCCCCGATGAACGGCGCCCAGTACCTGGAGTCGCTGCGCGACGACCGCGAGGTCTACATCTACGGCGAACGGGTGCGCGACGTCACCGCGCACCCGGCGTTCTACAACAGCGCGCGCAGCATCGCCCGCCTCTACGACGCGCTGCACGAGCCGGAGGCCGAGGGCGTGCTGCGCGTGCCGACCGAGACCGGCAACGGCGGGTTCACGCACCCGTTCTTCAAGTCCGCCCGGTCCGCCGAGGACCTGGTCCGCTCCCGCGACGCGATCGTGGCGTGGCAGCGCCTGGTCTACGGCTGGATGGGCCGCACCCCCGACTACAAGGCCGCCTTCCTGGGCACGCTCGGGGTGAACTCGGACTTCTACGGCGAATACCGGCAGAACGCGCTGGACTGGTACCGGCGGGCCCAGGAGCAGGTGCTGTACTTCAACCACGCGATCGTCAACCCGCCGATCGACCGGCACAAGCCGGCCGACGAGACCGCCGACGTGTGCGTGCACGTCGAGCGGGAGACCGACAGCGGGCTGGTCGTCTCCGGCGCGAAGGTGGTGGCCACCGGCTCCGCGCTGACCAACGCGAACTTCATCGCCCACTACGGGCTCCCGCTGCGGGACAAGCGGTTCGGCCTGGTGTTCACCGTGCCGATGGGCTCGCCCGGCCTGAAGCTGTTCTGCCGCGCGTCCTACGAGATGGCCGCCAAGGCGATGGGCACCCCGTTCGACTACCCGCTGTCCAGCCGCATGGACGAGAACGACGCGGTGATGGTGTTCGACAAGGTGCTGGTGCCCTGGGAGAACGTGTTCATGTACGACGCGGAGGCGGCCAACTCCTTCGCCAACGGGTCGGGCTTCGTCAACCGGTTCACCTTCCACGGCTGCACCCGCCTGGCCGTCAAGCTCGACTTCATCGCCGGGTGCGCGCTCAAGGCCGTGGAGATGACCGGCACCTCCGGTTTCCGGGGCGTGCAGGCGCAGGTCGGCGAGATCATCAACTGGCGCGACCTGTTCTGGGGCCTGTCCGACGCCATGGCGAAGTCGCCGGAGCCGTGGGTCGGCGACAGCGTGCAGCCGAACCTGCGCTTCGGGATGGCGTACCGGACGTTCATGGGCGTGGGCTACCCGCGCATCAAGGAGATCCTCCAGCAGACGCTGGGGTCCAGCCTGATCTACCTCAACTCGCACGCCGCCGACTGGAAGAACGGCGAGATCCGCCCCTACCTCGACCGGTACCTGCGCGGGTCCAACGGCATCGAGGCCATCGACCGCGTCAAGCTGATGAAGCTGCTGTGGGACGCGGTGGGCACCGAGTTCGGCGGCCGGCACGAGCTGTACGAGCGCAACTACGGCGGCGACCACGAGGCGGTGCGCTTCCAGACCCTGTGGGCCTACGAGGGCTCCGGCATGGCCGACCAGCTCAAGGGGTTCGTCGACCGGTGCCTCGGGGAGTACGACCTCGACGGCTGGACGCAGCCGGACCTGTTCGACCCGGCGGACATCTCCGTCGTCACCCGCGGTTGAGGCGACCGCACTGCCCTGGGGAGGTTGCGATGACCGGGAGCACGACCGGGGGTCTGCTCGACGCGGGCGACGTGGACCCGACCCGGCTGCGGCGGGCCATGAGCCGGTTCGCCAGCGGCGTGACGGTCGTCACGACCGCCGTCGACGGGCCGGACGGCCCCGAGGCCCACGGGATGACGGCCAACGCGTTCCTGTCGGTGTCGCTGTCCCCGCCGCTGGTGCTGGTGTCGGTGGCGGCCGGGGCGCGGTCGCACCGGCGCATCGCCGACACCGGCCGCTACGGCGTGTCGGTGCTGCGGGCGGAGCAGCAGGCGCTGTCGCGGCACTTCGCCGGCGTCGAGGCCGCGCCGGAGCAGGTGCGCTTCGACTGGCGCGACGGCCTGCCGCTGATCGACGGGGCGCTGGTGCAGCTGGCCTGCACGGTCCGCGCGTCGCACCCCGCGGGCGACCACGTGCTGCACGTGGCCTCGGTGGACCGGCTGTGGGCCGATGACGGCGCGCCGCTCCTGCTCTACAACGGAAGACCACGCACGCTGCGGCCTGCGCCGGAGGAGCGACCGGCGCCCGGGACGACGGGACTGAGCCAGTGACCACGAACGGCATCGGGTGGCAGGAGGTGTTCGCGCGGCACGTCGCCGGCGACACCGGGGACGAGATCACCGCCATCCTCAAGCAGGCGGGCGGCGACGGGACGATCGCCTTCTCCGGCGGTTTCCCGCACCCGCGGACCTTCCCCAGGGCCGCCCTGGAGGAGGGGATGCGGCACGCCCTGGAGCAGCCCGCCGGCCTGCAGTACGGGCCGACGGCCGGGTTGCCCGGCCTGCGGGACTGGTTCGCCGGGTGGCTGGAGCGCCACGACGGCGCCCGGCCCGCCGAGGAGGAGCTGATCGTCACCAGCGGCGGGATGGAGGGCCTCGGCCTGGTCGTCAAGTCGCTGCTCGACCCCGGCGACCGGGTGCTGGTCGAGGGGCCGACGTTCATGGGCGCCCTGGTGGCCTTCCAGCGCTCCCTGGCGCGGGTGGAGGCCGTGCCGGTGGACGCCGACGGGCTCGACGTGGACGCGCTGGCGGCGCTGCTGGCCGGGCCGGGGCCGCGGCCCAAGCTGCTCTACACCATCCCCGACTACCAGAACCCGACCGGCGTGAGCCTGTCCACGCCGCGGCGGCGCGCGCTGGTGGAGCTGGCCCGCCGGCACGGGCTGCTGCTGGTGGAGGACGTGGCCTACCGCGAGCTGGGGTTCGACGGCGAGCGGCGGCCGAGCCTGTGGTCGCTGGCGCCGGAGGTGGTGGCGCAGGTGGGCACGTTCTCCAAGACGTTCACGCCCGGCATGCGCCTGGGGTGGGTGGCCGCGCCCGCCCCGCTGGTCGAGCAGCTGGTCCGGGCCAAGCAGAACACCGACCAGTGCACCTCCGGGCTCGCCCAGCTGCTGCTGGAGGGCTACGGGCGGTCCGGGCGGTTCGACGCGGGCATCGCGGCGTCGCGGTCGTTCTACGCGGCCCGCAACGCGCTGATGACCGGGGCCCTGGCCGAGCACCTGCCGGCGGACGTGGCGTTCACCCGCGCCACCGGCGGCTTCTTCAGCTGGCTGACCGCGCCCGACCACGTCGACCAGGGCGTCTTCCGGGAGCGGGCGCGGGAGGCGGGGGTGACCTACGTGCCCGGCACCGCGTTCTACCCCGACCGGCGGGGCGGCCACGAGCTGCGCCTGTCCTACAGCCGGGTGGACGACGACCTGATCACCGAGGGCGTGCGCCGGCTCGCCGCCGCCTACACCGCCGCCGCCCGCTCCGCCACCGCCTGACCACTCACGAGAGGCGCCGAAGACATGGAAGCCGTCTACAACGAGGCCGTCCGCCCGCCCGCCGAGCAGGTCGCCGCCTTCCAGGAGGTCCTGCGCTCCTACAGCCCGAGCTGCCTGGTCGCCGACGCCTCGCCGGAGGTGGGCGCGATCGGCGGGTGGCAGGTGGTCAAGCGCGAGCACGTGGTGGCCGGACCGGCCCTGACCGTGGACCTGCCGGCCGACCTGCTGGTGGACATCCTGCCGGTGCTGCCCCGCGCGCACCCCGGCGACGTGGTGGTGCTGGCCTGCCACGGCCGCGTCGACATGGCCATGTGGGGCGGGCTGATGACCACCCTGTCGAAGATGGCGGGCATCGCCGGCGCCGTCGTGGACGGGGCCGTGCGCGACGTCGACGAGCTGCGCGAGCTGGACTTCCCCCTCTGGTACCGCACGGCCCACCCGCGCCGGTGCCCGCCGGTCGTGCCCGGGCAGAGCGCGCCGGTGCGGGTCAACGTGCCGATCGAGGTCGGCGGCGCGCTGATCCGGCCGGGTGACATCGTCGTGGCCGACGAGAACGGCGTGGGCGTGGTGCCGCCGGCGGAGGCGGACGCCGTGCTGGCCGGCGTGCGGGACCTGCTGGCCAAGGAGGACGTGGTGCGCGACCTGATCAACGGCGGGGCCACCCTGGACGAGCTGCTGGCCCGCTTCGGCCACATCTGACCGCAGGCGCGCCGCCCGCGCCCCGCTCGGGCGGCGGCCGACGCGATAAGCTCGCCGGGGGCGGCCGGCAGGGGGCGCCGACCACCGGGAAAACCGTTCACCACAGGCGGAAACGTCCGCACCGCTCCCCTAGACGACGTGACCAGAGGAGAACTACGTGACGAGCCAGCTGATCGCCGACAGCGCGGGTTCGGTGGCCGATTTCAAGGTGGCGGACCTGTCGCTGGCCACGTTCGGCCGGAAGGAGATCCAGCTCGCCGAGCTGGAGATGCCCGGCCTGATGGCGCTGCGCGAGGAGTACGGCCCGCAGCAGCCCCTGGCCGGCCGCAGGATCGCGGGTTCGCTGCACATGACCGTGCAGACCGCCGTGCTGATCGAGACGCTGGTCGCCCTGGGCGCGGACGTCCGCTGGGTGAGCTGCAACATCTTCTCGACGCAGGACCACGCCGCCGCGGCCGTCGTGGTCGGCCCCGAGGGCACGGTGGACAAGCCGCAGGGCCAGTCGGTGTTCGCCTGGAAGGGTGAAACGCTGGAGGAGTACTGGTGGTGCACCGAGCAGCTGCTGAAGTGGCCGGACGGCAGCGGGCCGGACTCGATCGTCGACGACGGCGGCGACGCCACGCTGCTGGTGCACCTGGGCGCGGAGTACGAGGCGGCGGGCGCGGTGCCGGCCGACGCCGAGGGCGACTCCGACGACCAGCGGCTGATCCTGGAGACGCTGCGCCGCTCGCTGGCGGAGGACCCGACGCGCTACACCGAGATGGCCAAGCGGATCGTCGGCGTCACCGAGGAGACGACCAACGGCGTCAACCGGCTCTACCAGCTGCACCGGGCGGGCAAGCTGCTGTTCCCGGGCATCAACGTCAACGACTCGGTGACCAAGAGCAAGTTCGACAACAAGTACGGCATCCGCCACTCGCTGATCGACGGCATCAACCGGGCCACCGACGTGATGATCGCGGGCAAGCTCGCGGTCGTGTGCGGCTACGGCGACGTGGGCAAGGGCGCCGTCGAGTCGCTGCGCGGCCAGGGCGCGCGCGTGGTCGTCACCGAGATCGACCCGATCTGCGCGCTGCAGGCGGCGATGGACGGCCTGGACGTGGTGCACCTGGACGACGTGATCTCCCGCGGCGACATCTTCGTGACCACGACCGGCAACCGCGACATCATCATGGCCGCCGACATGGTGAAGATGAAGCACAACGCCATCGTCGGCAACGTCGGCCACTTCGACAACGAGATCGACATGGCGGGCCTGGCCCGCGTGCCCGGCGTGGAGCGGGTCGAGATCAAGCCGCAGGTCCACGAGTGGCGGTTCCCCGACGGGCACTCGATCATCGTGCTGTCCGAGGGCCGGCTGCTGAACCTGGGCAACGCCACCGGGCACCCCAGCTTCGTGATGTCGTCGTCGTTCTCCAACCAGACGATCGCGCAGATCGAGCTGCACACCAAGCGCGACCAGTACCCGGTGGGCGTCTACATGCTGCCCAAGCACCTGGACGAGAAGGTCGCGCGGATGCACCTGAGCGCGGTCGGGGCGAAGCTGACCACCCTGACCGAGGTGCAGGCGAGCTACCTCGGCGTGAACGTGGAGGGCCCGTTCAAGCCGGAGCACTACCGCTACTGACGCACCACCGCACGACTTCCACCGCGATCGGCTGCTCCCGCCCCCCGCGCGGGGGGCGGGAGCAGCCGATCGTCCTGCGCACCGAAGGACCCGCGATGTTCAACTTCTCCAGCGCCGCGAACACCGACGACCGGTACCTGCTCGTCCTGGGCGCGGACATCCTCTTACGCGAGCGCGCCGTGGTCTCGGCGGTGCGCACGTTCCCCGGCCCGGTGCTGGGCATGAGCGAGTCGCCCGCATCCTCGCCGCTGCACCGCTTCTTCGACCACGTGCTCCAGGCCGACTACTACGACGCCGAGGCCGCGCTGGAGGCGGTGCGGGAGTTCGAGCGGCGCACGGGCCTGCGGCCGGCCGCGGTGGCGCCGATCATCGAGATGTGCGTGCACGTGTCGGTGGCGATCTCCCGGCACTACGGGCTGCGCACCCTGTCCGACGAGGCGCTGGCGCGCTCGCGCGACAAGCACACGATGAAAGAGGCGTTCGAGGCGGCGGGCGTGCCGTGCGCGCGGCACCGGCTGTTCTCGACGCTGGAGGAGCTGCGGGCGGCGGCGGCGGAACTGGTGTTCCCGCTGGTGCTCAAGCCCCGCGACTTCGCGGGCAACGTGGGCACGGTCAAGGTGGACGGGCCCGACGGGCTGCCCGCCGCGTTCGACTACTGCCGGGATTCGCTGCTGGAGATCGCGCCGGTCTACGACTTCGCCGACGGCCGGTTCCAGGCCGAGGAGTTCGTGGCCGCCACGCACGAGGTGTCGGTGGAGGTCGCGAACTGGGACGGCCACCGGGCCGTGGTCGCGGTGACCGACAAGGCGAAGTCCGGCCCGCCGTACTTCACCGAGCGCGGGCAGCTGGTGCCCAGCCGGGACAGCGACAACGCCGCCCTGCGGCAGGTGGCGCTCGACGCGTGCGCGGCGCTGGACATCACCCGCGGCCTGGCGCACGTCGAGGTGCTCGTCGACGGCGATGACCTCAGCGTCGTGGAGGTCGCGGCGCGGCCGGGCGGCGACGGCATCATGGACCTGATCGACCGCGTGTACGGGTTCAGCCCGTACGACGTGCACTACGCCTCCTACCTGGGGCCGTTCAGCGGGTTCCCGGACTTCGACCGGCCCGCGCGCGGCATCGGCGCGACGACGTTCCTCAAGGCCCCGCCCGGGACCTTCACCGAGGTGCGGTCGGTGGACGCGCTGACGCCCGACGAGGTGGGCCTGTACCCGACGGCGAAGGTGGGCGACGTGTCGCGCTCGCTGACGTCCTACCTGGCGCGCGACGGCGTGCTGGAGGTGTTCAAGCCGGGCCCGGCCGCCGACGGGGCGGAGGGCTTCCGGGCCTACGCCGACGACCTGGCGGCCAAGCGGACCGACGAGCTGTTCACCGTCGCGCCCGAGGCGTGAGCCCGGCGCGGGGCCGGTGCGCGCACCGGCCCCGCGCCCGGGGGTCAGGCCGTCTCGACCACCAGGGTGCGGCGGACCTCGGCGAGCGCCGCGGCCAGCTCCGCCCGGTCGCCCGCGGCCAGCAGCACCTGGCCGACGCGCTGGTTGGACGAGCGCGCCGCCTGCACGACCGAGCCCCGCTCCACCAGCACGCCCGCCTCCACCACGGCCTTGTGCTCGCGGACCTGCTCCAGGCCCCGCACGGCGGTGACGGTGCCGGCGGGCGCGAGCGGCAGGTAGCCGGCGGCGTACCGGATCGGGCCGGTCGGCGGGTCGGGCAGGTCGCGGCCGAGCGCGACGCGGGCGACCAGCTCGAACCAGTCGTGCCCGTAGGTCAGGCCGAGCAGGTCCATCAGGTGGTCGCCGGGGGTGCGGACGGCGACCTCGATCAGGACCGGGCCCTCGGCAGTCAGCCGGAACTCCAGGTGTACCAGGCCGCTGCGCATCCCCAGGGCCCGCAGGACCTCGCCGCCGAACCCGTCGACCCGCCGCCGGGTGGCCTCGGGCACGTCGGGGGCGGTGCGGTGGGCGACCTCGATGAAGTGCGGCGGCCCGGTGGTCTCCTTGGCGGTGAGGTTCGCGAACCACACCCGGCCCTCGTGGACCAGGGCCTCCCAGCTGTACTCGGGGCCCTCGACGGCCCGCTCCACCAGCAGCCGGCCCTCGCCCGCGCGGCGCGCCGCCGCCTCGTCGAACGCCGCGGCGCCGGCCACCAGCTCCACGCCCATGCTGCCCGCCAGCGACAGCGGCTTCACCACGACCGGCAGCCGGTCCAGCGCCCACTCGCGCGCCGCGGCCAGGCCGTCGGTCACCAGGTGCTCGGGCTGGGCGATGCCGGCGGCGGCGAAGCGGCCCCGCTGCAGGGCCTTGTTGCGCGACAGCACGCCCGCCCGCAGCGACGGGCCCGGCAGGCCCAGCTCGTCCTGCACCAGGGCGGCCGCGGTGACCTGCGGCTCGCTGAACGCGATCACGCCGTCCGGGCGCTGCGCGGCGACCGCCGCCCACGCCGCCTCGGCCCACAGCTCGTCGGAGTCACCCCGGCTGATCGTCAGGTGGTCGACCAGGTCGGCGATCGCCCCGGCCTTGGCTGCGGTCTCGACGGCGACCACGCGGGCCCCCAGCCGGCGGCCGGCCGCCAGGTAGGGCAGCCCCATCCGCCCGACCCCGACCAGCAACAGCGTCTGCACCACTTCTACCCCCAGGTTCCCTTGCGCGACAACGTCACCGGGGCGCTCCCACGCGCCCGGAGATGAACACCACGGCGAAGCCGGTCAGCGCGAACGCCGCGGCCAGCCCGAGCCAGCCGGCCGGGCCGACGTCGATCACCGCGAAGGTGATCAGCGCGGGCCCGACGACGCTCGACCCCGTCAGGCCCAGGTGGTAGACCGACAGGTAGGTCGAGCGGCGGTCCTCCGGCGCCAGGGCGTAGGAGATGCCCCACGCGCCGATGGACTGCCAGATCTCGCCCAGCGTCATGGTGATGACGGAGGCGAGGACGAGCACCACGGCCCACACCGGGCCGACCTCCGGGGTGAACGCCACCAGCACGCAGCACGCGGCCAGCAGCCAGCCCGCCCACAGCTGGCGGCGCGCGGAGGGCGCGAGCCCCTCGACGCCGCGGCTCAGCGGCACCTGGAGCAGGATCACCAGCACGGTGTTGACCACCACGATCGCCCCGACGACCGCCAGCGGCGTGGACGTGCGGGTGCTGATCCACAGCGGCAGCCCCACGGTCAGCAGGATCGAGTGCAGGTACAGCACGCCGTTGAGCGCGGTGAGGGCGAGGAACTTCGGGTCGCGGACCCTGCCCACGGCCCCGGCGCGCGCCTGCTCCCCCTCCGGCTCCCCCACCGGTTGCCCGGCGGTGACCGGCAGCCGGGCGAGCAGGGCCGCCGCGGCCAGGAAGGTCACCGCGTCGGCCACCACCAGGCCGGTGTAGTACGCCGGGTCGCCGGCCGCGACGGCCCCGGTGGCCAGGACCGCGCCGACGGTGAAGCCGACGTTGCGCACCGAGCCGATCACGGCCATGGTGCGCACGCGCCGCTCGCCGGTGGACGTGGCGCCGACGAGGGACTGCGTGAGCGGGCCGCTGCTCCACTCGGCGAACCCGACCAGGAACGCGACGCCGTAGAACAGCACCGGGCTGTCGGCGAACGGGTAGATCAGGAAGCACAGGCCGCGCCAGGTGTACAGCGCCACGAGGCCCTTCTTGGGGCCCACGTGGTCGGCGAAGCGGCCGATGACGGGCACGCCGAGCAGGCCCGCGAGACCGGAGATGGTCAGGCCGATGCCGACCTGGCCGGTGGTCAGGTGCAGGGCCTTGGTGAAGAACAGGGCCGAGCCGGCGATGAACAGGCCGGTGCCCAGCGCGTCGACGAACGAGGCGCCCACGAGCCGCCGCGCCGCTCGCCCCTCGGGCACCAGTCCGGCGACGCGGGCGCGCCACCCGCGCGCCGGCGCCTGCTCCGTACCGGTCATCCAGCGCTGCCCGGGTCGGCGGGCTCGACCTTGACGGTGGCGAACATGATGTCCAGCAGCCGCGCCATGTCCTCGCTGGAGCCCGGACCGAGCACGCCGGCCAGCGGGACGTGGGCGTCGGCGTAGGTGATGGTCCGCGACACCGGCTCGTCGGGCGGGCGCTGCACCCAGCGCCGCACGAGCGGGTGCTCGGCGAAGTCCTCCGCGTGGGCGACGCGGCAGTGCGTGGAGCCCAGGGTGTGACCGGGCCAGACGAACCAGCCGTAGCGGGCGTCGGGGGCGGGCACGCGGGCGTCGATGTCGGCGCTCGCGCCCTCCACGAGCAGGCGCAGCTGCGCGTCGGGCAGCCGCACGCCGGTGGCCAGCTCGAAGGTGTCGACCACGTCCGCGCCGCCGAAGCGGGCGCCGACCTCCAGGAACACCAGGCCGTCGGGGCCCTCGATGGCCTCCAGGTGGAACGGCCCGGTGGCGATGCCGACCGCGGCCAGGCAGCGCGCGGTCCAGTCGACGACCCCCGGGTCCGCGTCGACCTGCACCGAGCCCAGCGGCCGGCCCTCGGCGAAGGCCAGGCAGGTGTTGACGTAGCGGCTGACCATCACCGCGACCACCGCGCCGTCGGCGACCAGGCCGTCCACGTGGATGATCGGGCCGTCGACGAACTCCTCGACCTCGAACTCGCCGGTGTCGACGGCGCGCGCGGCGGCCAGGGCGGCGGCGACCGTCGGGTGGCTGGTGACGCCCTCGCTGGAGGCGCCGGAGAGGGGCTTGAGCACGGTGGGGCCGTCCCACGGCACGTCGGCGGCCACCGCGGGCAGCCGCCGGCAGCGGGGCGCGCGCAGGCCCCGGGCCGCGACGGCCGCCTTCATGGCCACCTTGTCCCGGTAGGGCAGCACCTCGGCCTCGACGGGGCCGGGCACGCCCAGCGCCTCGCGCACGCGGGCGGCGGCGAGCAGGTCGTACTCGGACAGGGCGATCACCACGTCCGGAGCGGGTTCGCCGGCCAGGGCCGCGAGCACCTCGACGTCGGTCTCCCCGACGCCGGGCCGCGCGAGCCGGCGGGCCGGCACCCCGGCCGGCGTGGTCGCCAGGCGGTCGGGCACCCCGATGTAGGTGACCTCGTGTGCGTGGTGGTCGATGCTATCCGCGTAGCGGACCAGCGCGTCCGGAACGCGGTGCAGCACTAAGATGCGCATGGATGTCTTCCGGTCGGTACCTGCAAGGCAAGGCGACGCCCCGGCGTGCGATGACGGGGCCACTCCGAGCGTAGTCCAACCCGACCGGCCTGGCGTTGGACCGAACGGCCCACGAACCCTTGGTGCCGGCGCACTTCACGCGCTTATCGGCGCGATCGGGAAATCGCATGGGAACCCGCCCCAGCGGTTCGCCGCGGGGGCCGTCACCCCGGTGCGCCGGCATTTCGGGACGCGCGCGCGGAATTCACCGGGTGGTCGTCGCGGCGGCTGAGCCCCGGTCGTCGCGGCGCCCCGGGGCGCCGGTCGGGAGCGGACGGCGCCGCCCCGCAGCGCGAAGTCCACCGCCGTCGCGCCCCGGTGGCGGCGGTTTCCCGGTCAGCCGGCGATCTCGGCCTCATCGGGCACCGTGAGCGGCCGGTAGTCCTCGTCGCCCCAGACGTCCCCCGGGCCGGGGTTGTCGGGCAGCGCGGCGCCGCCCAGGCAGCGCATCACCCCCCACGCCGCGTTGAGCCCGGAGGACATGGCGTGGTCCAGCCAGCCGGGCGACCAGGCGATGTCGTCCCCGGCCAGGAACAGCGCGTTGGGCGGCTCGCCCGGCACCGCGGGCGAACCCGTGAAGTCCTTGAGGAAGTGGGCGAACAGGTCCCACTGGTAGGTGTACTCGCCGGGCCGGGAGTAGCGGCAGTAGCCGCGGAAGTTCCGCTCGTTCTCCCAGGAGATCGTGCACGCCTCGCCGGCGGCGGCCTGCCGGCGCAGCTCGTCGGCCAGCTCCGGGTGGACCTCGCCCAGCTCCCGGACCAGCGCCGCGACCCGCTCGTCCACAGTGGACGAACCGAGCTTCAGGGAGTCCTTGGACCAGGTGAAGCTCAGCACCAGCACGCCGCGCCGGCCGCCGGGCTCGGGCGGCGGGCCGTAGTCCAGGGTGTAGGCCGCCCTGGGCAGCCGGTCGGTGAGGGTGACCCCGTCCATGCCGGTGCCCTCCCAGAACGGCGTGCGGGTCACCAGCACGGTCTTGGCCGACTGCCAGTAGCTCAGCCGGCGGATCGCCCGGGTGAGCCGCGGCCCGAACGGCGCGGGCCGGCCGCTCCGCTGCGGGCGCACCTCGACCGCCGTCTCCAGCACGTGCAGCTGCGGGGTGAACACCGCCGCCGGGTACCACTGGCTCGTGCCGTCCGCGCAGTGCACCACCACGCCCTGCGCGTAATCCGCGCCGACCTCCAGCGCCACGACGGCCGGCCGGGGCGCGCCGCGGTTGACCTCGGCCAGGCTGGTCGACCGGCCGTCCGGACCGGTGGTGCGGTGGACCCAGAAAGCCTCGGCCAGGGCGCTGATCCCCTCGTCCAGCAGGTGCATCGAGGCGCCCTCGGTGGCCAGCAGCATCCGCAGGGTCTCCAGGAACGACAGGTCGTACAGGCTGTCCCAGACCGTCGTGGCGATGCCCGCGGTGCCCAGCAGGTGGGCGTCGGCCCGGCTGAGCCCCACCCCGCCCGGGTCGCGCAGGAAGCGGTAGAAGCTCCACTCCTCGAACCGGTGCACCAGGTCGGCCCAGAGCCGCTTGGCCCGCGCCCGGTCCCGCCCCCGCACCGCGTGCTGCAGCTCGAACACGCCGATCCGCCGCACCGCCGCGGTCCACCGCCGGTGCGCCCGGCCGAACCGCTCGTGCTGCGGGTACAGGTCGGTGATCCCGCCGGCGACGTAGCCGACACCGTCCACGTCGAGCACGGTCCGCGGCGTCACCTCGGCGGCGTACTCGTCCCGGAAGGGCGTCCAGCGCAGGTCGAACGCGTCGGTGTACTGGCGCAGCAGGTGGGCCGTGTCGGGGAAGCGCATGCACCCCAGCTCGACCACGGCGCTGTCGGCGGGCGACAGGCGCCGGGAGTACATGCGCCCGCCCAGCCTGCGGCCACCGGGCCCGTCCGGGTCGGCCTCCGCCTCGTAGACGATCGGGCGGCACCCGATCCGCAGCAGCTCGTAGGCCGCGGTCAACCCGCTGCCGCCCGCCCCGATCACCGCCACGGGCGCGCCCAGGGCGTGGTCGGGCAGGCGGCCGACGCGCCGCCCGCCACCGACGTACTCGGCGTAGTCGAACGGGAAGTCGACCTGCAGGTCGACGGCGGTTGGCTCGCTCACCGGGAATTCCCTCCTCGGCGCTCGGCCGGGCGCAGACCGACCTCGTCGGCCGGTCGCCGCCCGCCGCCGGAAGGCTCGGGAATGGACCGGCGGACCGTCGGCACGAGCAATCGGAATACCCGGTCGACGAGGGGGAGGCCGGGGTCGGCATTATCCGGCGCACCCGGACCGGCCGTGCTCCACACGGCCCACCCGGATCCTTGGCAACGCTTCTACCAGGGGTAACGTAACATCACCCCGGTGGCCAGTCCAGCGCCACCGGCACATCGCAGCCGATGTCGCTCGCTTGTAGTAATACCCCTGATCGTTTCCGGAGGGCCGTCCGATCTGGTTCGGCCATTACCACTCCGTCACCCCTTCGGAGCATTTCCGACACATTTCGACACAGCGGAAAGATTTATCCGGTCCCCCTGCTACGGTGACGCAGCCGAGCCGATGTCGTGACTGCCGCCGCGCGGCGGTCGGCCCGGCAACCCGCCCGTCGCGCCGTCGGCCGCTCCGGCCGGGCCCGGTCCCGGCCGGAGCGGCGCCCTGAGGAGGAGGCCGTGCCGAACGCCGACCAGCTCATCCACCGCTACGAGGCCCTGCTGCCCGTCCGCCGGCAGGTCGAGGACAACGAACTGCTCGCCGCCGCCCGGGCCGGCCGGGTGCACCCCCGCCACCTCCAGCGCCTGGTCACCGCGGAGTTCCTGACCCAGGAGGCGGAGATCCCCCGGTACGGCTCGCTGCTCACCCGGTTCAGCCACGAGGTGCCCGCCGGGTTCTTCGCGTTCGTGGCCACGAAGTTCATCGGGCAGCGGCGGCTGCTGGCCGACGCCGCCGCGGCCGACGTGGGCCTGGACCCGGAAGCCCTGCGCCGCACCGACCCGCCGCAGGCGGTGATGCAGCTCAACCAGGCGGTGGCCTGGGTGGCGAGCCACGCCGGCGCGGCCGAGGCGGCGATGGAGGTGCACACCGACTTCCAGCTGTTCTGCCCGGTGGCCGCGGCGCTGGCCGACGCGCTGCGCGACCTGGACAACGTGCCGCGCTCGGTGGTGGCCTACCTGGACAACTACCGCGAGGAACCCGCCGAGATGAAGCAGCGCCTGCCGGAGGTCGTCGGGTTCGGCCTGGCCCACGGGGAAGAGGAGTCCCGGGTGACGCGCAGCGCGGACGAGATCCCCGACCTGCTGTCGGACTACTGGCACCACATCGCCACCGGCTGACCGGCGTCGCGGGCCGCCGCTCCGGGACGGGTCCCGGAGCGGCGGCCCCGGCCTGCGCCACCACGCCCCTCCCGAGGCGCGTCCACCGCGCCGGTCCCCGCCGCCCGCACCGGTGACCACCGCGCCGCCGATCCCGCCGCGGTCACCCGCGCCACCGGCCGCACCGGCACCGGCGCCCGCGCCGTCACCCGCGCCGACAGCCGTGCCACCGCCCGCGCCATCACCCGCGCCGGGCCCGGTCAGTCCTCGTGGAACGGTCCCGACCCCGCTCCCCCGACCCCTTGACGGCCGCCGTGCCGACGTTTAGTTTCAGCTGAAAATAACCCACTTGGGGACAAACGGGAGGCCGCGATGGCCAACGTCGGACTGCTCTACGTCGGCGCCGTCCTGCTGCTCAACGGTCTCGTGCTGCTCGGCCGGCTGCCGGCCCGCTCCGCCGCCGCCCTCAACCTGTTCGTGGGCGCGCTGCAGTGCGTCACGCCGACCGTGCTCATCATCCGAGCGGGCGACGACACCGACGCCGTGCTGGCCGCCTCCGGGCTGTACCTGTTCGGCTTCACCTACCTCTACGTCGGCCTCGCGTCGCTGGCGAACCTCGACCCGGCGGGCGTCGGCTGGTTCTCGCTCTTCGTCGCCGGTTGCGCGATGGTCTACTCAGGACTGTCCTTCTGGCACGACCGCGACCCCGTCTTCGGCGTCATCTGGCTGTCGTGGGCGCTGCTGTGGGCGCTGTTCTTCCTGGTGCTCGCCCTCGGCCGCGCGGACCTCACCCGGTTCACCGGCTGGGTCGCCGTGCTGCTCAGCCAGACCACCTGCACCCTGCCCGCGTTCCTCGGGCTGACCGGGGCCTACCGCCCCGACGCGGTCGCCGGGGTGCTCGCGGCCGTGGTCGCCGTGCTGCTCCTGGGCTGCGCGGCGCTGCTCGCCTCCCGAGGCCCCCGACCCGTCCCCGCAACGGCCTGAACCACCAACCCCGCGAAGGAGAAACCCATGAGGCACGGCGACATCTCCGCCAGCCCCGACACCGTCGGCGTCGCAGTGGTCAACTACAAGATGCCCCGGCTGCACACCAAGGCCGAGGTGCTCGACAACGCGCGCAAGATCGCCGAGATGGTGGTCGGCATGAAGACCGGCCTGCCGGGCATGGACCTCGTCGTGTTCCCGGAGTACTCGACCCAGGGCATCATGTACGACCCGGGCGAGATGTTCGAGACCGCCGCCACCGTCCCCGGCGAGGAGACCGCGATCTTCTCCGCCGCCTGCCGCGAGGCCCGCACGTGGGGCGTCTTCTCCATCACCGGCGAGCGCCACGAGGAGCACCCGGACAAGCCCCCCTACAACACCCTCGTCCTGATCAACGACCGCGGCGACATCGTGCAGAAGTACCGCAAGATCATGCCGTGGTGCCCCATCGAGGGCTGGTACCCCGGCGACACGACCTACGTCTCCGAGGGCCCCAAGGGCATGAAGATCTCCCTGATCATCTGCGACGACGGCAACTACCCGGAGATCTGGCGGGACTGCGCCATGAAGGGCGCCGAGCTGATCGTGCGCTGCCAGGGCTACATGTACCCGGCCAAGGACCAGCAGGTGCTGATGTCCAAGGCGATGGCGTGGGCCAACAACTGCTACGTCGCGGTGGCCAACGCCGCCGGGTTCGACGGCGTGTACTCCTACTTCGGCCACTCCGCGATCATCGGCTTCGACGGCCGCACGCTCGGCGAGACCGGCGAGGAGGAGTACGGCATCCAGTACGCGCAGCTCTCGCTGTCCGCCCTGCGCGACGCCCGGCACTACGACCAGTCGCAGAACCACATGTTCAAGCTGCTGCACCGCGGCTACTCCGGCGTGCACGCGGCGGGCGACGGCGACAAGGGCGTCGCGGACTGCCCGTTCGACTTCTACAAGCTGTGGGTCACCGACGCCCAGAAGGCCCGCGAGAACGTCGAGGCCCTCACCCGCGACACCGTGGGCGTCGCGGAGTGCCGGGTCGGCTCGCTGCCCGCCGAGCGCGTGCACGAGGCATGACGGGATGCCGTACCTGACCGACCGGTTCCACGACCAGAACCGGCAGCGCCTCGCGGGTGACGGGCGCGACCCGTCACCCGCGGCGGTCGCCGCCCGGCTGCGGACCAGGGTGCTGGGCCAGGACCGGGCGGTGGACGCGGTCGTGCGCGCGATCGCCCTGGCCCGGGCCGGCGCGCACGACCCCGGCCGCCCGCTGGCCAACCTGCTGCTCGTCGGCCCGACCGGCGTCGGCAAGACCGAACTGGTGCGGCGGGTGGCGGCGGAGCTGCGGTCCGGGCCGGACGACCTGTGCCGGGTCGACATGAGCGCGCTGGCGCAGGAGCACTACGCGGCGTCGTTCAGCGGGGCCCCGCCCGGCTACGCGGGCAGCAAGGAGGGGTTCAGCGTCTTCGACCGGTCCACCGTGGAGGGGGACCCCTACACCCCCGGCGTCGTGCTGTTCGACGAGGTGGAGAAGGCGCACCCGACCGTCCTGCGGGCGCTGCTGCACGTGCTCGACGCCGGCGTGCTGCGGCTGGCCAACGGCCAGCAGACCGTGTCGTTCCGCAACACCTTCGTCTTCCTGACCTCGAACCTGGGCTCGGCGGAGCTGGCGCGCCGCTGGCGGCGGCCGTGGCGGGGCGACCACGCGGTGATCACCGACGCCCTGCGCCGGTTCTTCGACCCGGAGTTCCTCAACCGGATCGACGAGGTGGTGGAGTTCTCCGCGCTGGGCCCCGACACCGCGCGGGGCGTCGCGGAGCTGGAGGTGCAGGCGCTCGCCCGCCGGATGCGCCACCGGGGCGTGCGGCTGGACGTGGCCGAGGAGGCCGTTCGGCTGCTGGCGCGGCGCGGCTTCGACCCGGTGTACGGGGCGCGGGCGGTGCGCCGGCACGTGCGGACCGACCTCGCCGCGCCGGTCGCCGACGAGGTGCTGCGCGTCCGGCCGGTCGGCACGTCACCGGTGCGGGTGCGGGTGCGCGTCCACGAGGGGAGGGTGATCGCCGAGGCCGAGGCCGAGGCCGTCACCGACGCAGACGCGGACGCGGACGCCGCAGCCGAAGCCGACGCGGCGGGGTGACCGCGGGGGCCACGCCCGACCCCGGCCGCCGCCGCGGCGACCGGGGTCGGGCGGCGTCGCGGGCGCTTTCCCGCGGCACTCCGCCGGTCCGCGCCCTATTCTGTTACAGAACTACGTGACGCGCATCACATATTACTCATCACAAGGACTTCCACCAGCGCTTTCGCCGGATAGCCCGAATCTATTCCGCAGGAGTTCTTTCACAGTCGAAGAGAATGCTTCGGCCGTATCCGGTAATCGGCTGTTAACGTCGGTTCAGGTGCCGCCCCGCGGCACAATCAGGTCGAATCCGACATTGTGGAGAATTGCCATGACGAAGCTCGCGCGTGTTCTGGGCGCTGCCGTGGTCGCGGGCGCGGCCACGGTCGCCCTCACCGGGGGTGCTGCGCAGGCCGTCCCCAACACGGTCCACCTCTACACCGGCACCGAAGCGCTCTGCGAGAAGATCGGCGACGGTGGCGTGGCCAACGACGTGTTCGACTCCTACGAGTGCAAGAGCGGCGTGGGCGGCTACAGCACGCTGGTCGACCCGAGCAACAACCTGCTGGCCAACGTCCCGGTCTTCACCGACTCCGAGGACGTCTGCGAGACCGTCGGGCTGAACGGCAAGAACAACGGCGCGTGGAGCGCCTACGGCTGCCAGCTCGGCATCGTCGGCTGGACCCTGCTGGTCGACCGCTGGTGAACCCGCGGCGCTCCGGGCCCGACGCGGCCCGGAGCGCCGCCGCACCCGCCAGGTCCGCCGAAGCGGTGTGCCGGAAATCGGCCAACCGGGCGGGAGATGTCGCGCAACCGGCGCGCCGGCCGGTGAACAGGCAAAACACCGGTTCCCCGATTCCGCTCGACACAGCCGCACCGCCTCGGCCGGACCGTGCCGGGGACTTCCGCGCCGGCGCGGTGGAGCGCCGCCCGAATACGCCTGCCGCGCGGTTTTCCGAAAGGCGCGGAAACGACATCCGCGCCACGGCGCGCGTGCCCCGAGCGCCGACGCGGCGCCCTCCCGGCTCCGGGCGCCGGTGGCGGCGCGGCGGGTGCTCGCGAGAGCCGCGGCGGACTCGCGTCCCCCGGCCGCCGAGGCGAGCCGGTGGCCCCGGTGGGCGACCGGGGTCGCCCGCGGCGCGCCGTCCTGGCCGGACACCCGGCGCCGCCCGGCTCGCGCCCGCTGTGGACGGCCGGACCGCCCGGCGCCGCATCCCTTGCGCGTCGGCCGTTCCGGCCCGCACGCGCCACCCGGTGTGCTCTAGAGTGGAAGCGCGACCACGTCACCGGCGGCGGCGCGGACGGCGCCCGGGGCTCACGGGCCGCTACGGGAGTGACAGGGAGCAGGAGCGTGGGAGGCAGGAGTCCGGCGCGTCCCGCGCGCAAGCCCACCCTCCAGGACGTCGGGCGCCTCGCGGGGACTTCGACGGCGGTCGTCAGCTACGTGCTCAACGGCGGGCCCCGGCCGGTGTCGGACAAGACGCGGGTCAAGGTCGAGGAAGCGATCCGGATGCTCGGCTACCGGCGCAACCCCCTCGCCGGCGCGCTGAGCGGTGGCCGCTCCAACCTCATCGGCCTGCTGGTGCCCGACACCGCGAACGCCTTCTTCGGCGAGCTGTCGCGCTGCGTCGAGGCGGAGGGGCGTCGCCGGGGCCTGCTGACGCTGCTGGGCAACACCGGCTACCGCCCGTCGCTGGGGGCCGACTACGGCGAGGCGTTCTCCGAGCTGCGTCCACGCGGGATCTTCGTGACGACCGGGGAGCAGCCGCGGCAGGAGGACGAGACCCCGCGCGTCTACGTGCAGTGGGCCGCCCCCGACGCCACCTCGCCGAGCGTGACCTTCAACGACTTCCAGGGCGCGCGCCTGGTCGTGGAGCACCTGCTGGAGCACGGCTACCGGGACGTCGTCTGCCTGGCCGGGGAGATCGAGGCGGGGCCGGCGGTGGGCCGGGAGGGCGGCTGGCGCCGGGCGATGGAGGACGCGGGCCTGCCCACGCGGGGCAGGCTCGTCCGGTCCTCCTTCGACCGGGTCGAGGCGGAGCGGGCGGTGCGGCAGGTGCTGGAGGGCGCCGACCGGCCGCGGGCGATCTACGCCACGACCGACGAGCAGGCGCTGGTGACGATCCGCACGGCGACGAACCTGGGGCTGCGCGTGCCCGACGACCTCGCGGTCGTGGGTTTCGACGGCATCCGCGAGGCGCGGCTGGGCGGCTTCCCGCTCACCACCGTCCGCCTCCCGCTCGACGAGCTGGCGGTCCGCGCCTTCGACGCCCTGGACGAGACCTTCTACGCGGGCGGGGCGCCGGGCGCGTCGGTGGTCCTGGACGGCACGCTCAGCATCGGCGTGACGTGCGGGTGCGAGCACGCCGCCGCACAGCCGGACGGGTGACGGGTCCGCACCGGAAAGCCTTGTGCCGCCGGGGCTTCAGGCCGCGCACCCCGCCGCGTGAGCACGCGGCGGGGTCGGCGCCCCTCGGCGCGCCCTACGGCTTGGGCGTGTGCTCGTCCGACCCGTAGTTGGGGCTCAACGACAGGGCGCTGAAGCGGAACGGCCGGTCGACGCGGGTGAAGCCCAGCGGGCAGTGGCGGACGCCCGCGGGGAGGTAGACCGAGCCGCTGGTCGTGATCGTGTGGCGGACGCCCTCGATGTCGAGGTAGATCTCCGCCCCGAGGTCGTCGGGGTCGGCGGGGTCGTTGCCGTGCCAGATCAGGACTTCGTCGTAGTCGTGCTCGTGCTCCTTCACCCACTGCACGGGCTCGTCGCACTCGCCGATCCACGTGTAGGTCAGGTGGATCTTGCTCTCGGGCACCTCCTGCGAGCGCATGAGGGCGAGCGCCGGGCCGACGTTGTCGGGCTCGACGACGCCGGCGGCGGCTCCTTCGTTGACGAGGTCTTCGATGCAGTTGGGCATCTTCCTCACGAACAGGTGCTCGTACGGACTGGTCATCGTCCCTCTTCCTCCACGTGGTGCCCCCTGGGCGGTCGGGCCGAGGCTAGCAGCGTTCTAATCGCTTAGAAAGGTCTGCGCGACCCCCTTCCGCAGGACTGAACCTCGTCGTACTCTGTGGCGAAGTTCATCCGGGATCGGCCACGGGGAAGCCGATCTAAAGGCTTAGAACTCTGCCTACCGTCCACTTGGAACTGGAGTCGCCCAGTGTTGCGCAGACCCCCACGCCCCGGGCCGGGCGCCCCGGCCGGCCGCTTCCCGGCCAGGCTGCTCGGCGTCGCGACCGGCGCCGCCCTCGCCGCCGCGGCCCTCGCCGGGTGCGCCCCTCCGGAACGCGCCGGGGCCGGCGGGGGCGGCACGCTCCGCATCGCCGCCGCCACCGACCCCGGCGAGAGCCTGAACCCCTACGCGAGCAACCAGAGCCCCACCCAGCAACTGCGCAGCGCGCTGCTGTACGAGGGCCTCACCCGCACCGACCCCACCGGGAAGCCGGAGTGGCGCCTGGCCACGGACATGACCCCGAACGCGGACTTCAGCCAGTGGACGGTCCGGCTCCGACCCGGCGTCCGGTTCACCGACGGCAGCCCCTTCACCTCCGCCGACGTGGTGGCGAGCATCGGCTACCTGCGCGACCCCGCGCACGCCGCGCAGGGGCTGGCGCTCATCGAGAAGATCGACCCGGGCGCGGTCGAAGCGGTGGACGAGCTGACCGTCCGGATAGGACTGACCGAGCCCTTCGCCCCGTTCAAGGAGGTCTGGGCGAACGTCCTGCTCCCCATGACCAAGGCGGGCTCCGCACCGGACAACCCGATCGGCACCGGCCCGTTCGCCGTCCGGACCTTCACCGCCGGGCGGCAGTCCGGGCTCGCGCGCTTCGACGGCTACTGGGGCGACAAGCCGAAGGTCGGCGCGGTCGACATCGTCGAGTACCCCAGCCAGCAGGCGCAGGCGAACGCCCTGCTGTCCGACCAGGTCGACATCGCCTCCGGCGCGACCCCGACCATCGCGAAGTCGCTCGCGGACAGGGACGACGTCGAACTGCTCGACAGCAAGGGCGACTTCACCCTGCGGATCGGGTTCAACACGGCGGTCGCGCCCTTCGACGACGTGCGCGTGCGGCAGGCGCTGCGCCTGCTGGTCGACCGCCGGCAGGTCGTGTCCAACGCCTTCGGCGGGTACGCGCGGGTGGCCAACGACCACGAGGGCGGCACGCCGCAGTGCCCGGCGCCCGACCTGCCCCAGCGCGAGCAGGACGTCGAGCGGGCGAAGGAGCTCCTCGCCGAGGCGGGTCGGAGCGACCTGTCGTTCGCCATCACGACCGACGGGCTGCTGCCCGGGATGCAGGAACTGGCCCAGGTGTTCGCCGAGAACGCCGCCGAGGCGGGCGTGCGGGTCGAGGTCGACGTCGTCACGGTGCCGGAGCTGCTGTCCAAGTGGGGCCAGTGGCCCGCGTTCATCGACTTCAACCCGGTCCCCTACCTGCCCACGGTCATCGGGGGTCTGCTCCCCGACCGCGTCGGCAACGCCACGCACTGGAACGACCCCGGTTTCGTCGGGCTGGCCGAACAGCTGTTCCTGGCGCCCGAGCAGGAGCAGTGCTCGATCATGAACCGGATGCACCGCATCGAGCACGAGAGCGGGGCGACGATCGTGCCCGCCTTCGTCAACGTGCTGATGCCCCACCGCAGCGACGTCCGCGGGCTGGTGCCCGACGTCAACGGCCGCCCGCTGTCCTTCCTGACCGACGTGACGGTCGGGAGCTGACACCCACCCCACCCCCGCGGGAGGGGCGCCGGACCGGTCCGGGAAGGCGCCCCCACCGCACCCGAACGGCGAAGGTTGTCATGTCTGAACAGGCGGCGCGGACACGCGCACCCCACCGCGGTTCCCCACCGGGACCGGGCAGCACGACGATCCCGTGGCCGGTCCGCCGGCTCGGCTCGGGCGTCCTCGTGCTGTTCCTGGTCTCCGTGCTGCTCTTCCTGGTGACGCAGGCGCTTCCGGGGGACGTGGCGCGGATCGTCCTCGGCAAGGACGCGACGGCCGACCAGGTGGCGGCCCTCCGGCAGCAGCTGGGGCTGGACCAGCCGCTGGTCGCCCAGTACTGGAACTGGCTCACCGGGGTGCTCACCGGGCAGATGGGCACCTCGCTGGAGAACGGCGAACCGGTGGCCGACATCATCGGGCCGCGGATGGCCAACTCGTTCGCCCTGGGCCTGACCTCGATGGCCCTGATCCTCCCGATCGCCGTGCTCCTCGGCGTCCTCACCGCCCGCCACCGCGACAGCGCGCTGGACAAGGTCTTCGTCGCGGTGTCCTCGCTGTTCACCGCGCTGCCCGCCTTCGTCGTGGGGATGCTGCTGATCGCGCTGTTCGCCACGTCGGTGCTGGACGTGCTCCCGGGGGTCTCCACCATCCCGCCGGGGGACCTGCCCTGGTGGTACCCGGCGGAACTGGTCCTGCCCGTCACCACCCTCACGCTCATGGGCGTCATGTACCTGGGGCGCCTGGTCCGCGCCTCGTTCATCGACGCGATGGACAGCGAGTACGTGCAGACGGCGCGGTTGAAGGGGCTCAGCGGTCGCCGCGTCCTGCTCCGCCACGCCCTGCCCAACGCGCTCGCCGCCGCCCTGCCGGCGGCCGGCCTGGTCGCGGCGGTCACCATCACGGGCGTCGTCGTGGTCGAGCACGTCTACTCCTACCCCGGCCTCGGGACGGCGGTGATCAGCGCCGTGAACTCCCACGACCTGCCCGTGATGCAGGCGTGCATCCTGGTCCTCGCGACCACCTACTACCTGTTCAACCTCCTCGCGGACGTCTTCGCGGCCATGAGCAGGTCACGATGAGGGAGGAAGCCGTGACGACGAACCCGACACCCGGCCTCGCGCCGCCGATCCCGGTCCCCGCCGCGCCACCGGCCGCGGTCGACGCGCCGGCGGGCGGGAGGGCGGGCCGCACGGTGCTCGGACGCGCCCTGCGCACCGGGCAGGCGCGGCTCGGCCTCGCGCTGCTCGCGGCGGTCGGGCTCCTGGTCGTGGCGGGGCCCTTCCTCGCCCCGCACGCCCCCGACGCCATCGTCGGGCAGCCGCTGGCCGGTCCGGGCGGGCGGTTCCCCCTGGGCACCGACGTCCTCGGCCGCGACGTCCTGAGCCGCCTGCTCCACGGCGGCGTGCACCTGACGTGGATGGCGCTGCTCGCCGCGGCCCTCGGGGTGTCGCTGGGCTGCCTCGTCGGCCTCACCGCCGCCTACCGGGGTGGCGCGGTGGACGCGGTGCTCATGCGCGCCATGGACGTCCTGCTCAGCTTCCCCGAGATCGTCTTCGTGCTGCTGTTCGTGTCGGTGCTCGGCCGCAGCACGCTGCTGACGGCGGTGCTCGTCGGCGTGGCGTTCGTGCCCGGCGTCTCGCGCGTGATGCGCGGAGCCGCCTTGCCGGTGGTCGGCGGCGAGCACGTGCTGTGGGCGCGGGCGAACGGGTTGCCGCCGGGGCGGGTCCTGCTCCGCGAGGTCCTGCCCGGCGTGACCTCGCCGCTGATGGTGGAGACCGGGATGCGGCTGGTCTGGGCGGTCTCGGCGATCTCCTCGCTGAGCTACCTGGGGTTCGGCATCGCGCCGCCGGCGGCGGACTGGGGCCTGATGGTCGGCGAGAACCAGGACGGCCTGCCGATCGCGCCCCTGCCGGTCCTGGCGCCGATCGCGCTGATCCTGATGATGGCGCTCGGGGGCAACCTCGTCGCCGAGTCCGTCGCCCGCGCGGTGGGCCGCACCGGGGGGAGGAGCTGACGTGGTGGCGGAGGTGGAGGTCTCGGGCCTCACGGTGGTGCTGGACGCCACGGGGAGCGCCATCGTCCGGGACGTCGGTTTCCGGCTCGGCCGGGGCGAGGTCATGGGCGTGGTCGGCGAGTCGGGCTCGGGCAAGAGCACCCTCGCGCTGGCCCTGCTGGGGTTCGCGCGCAAGGGCGCGACGATCACCGGCGGCCGGGTGGTCGTCGACGGCGTCGACCTGCTCGCCCTGCCGGAGGCGCAGCTGCGCCGCGCGCGGGGCAGCAGGGTCGCCTACGTCCCGCAGGACCCGGCGACCGCGCTGAACCCGAGCCTGGCGTTGGCGACACAGCTGACCGAGGGGCTGCGCGCGCCCCGGCGCGAGGCGCTCGTGCGCGTCCGGCGGCTGCTGGACGACGTCGGGCTGCCGAGCGACGACGCGTTCCTCAAGCGCCGCCCCCGGCAGCTCTCCGGTGGCCAGCAGCAGCGCGTCGCCATAGCGATGGCGGTCGCGGCCGGGCCGCGGCTGATCGTGCTGGACGAGCCGACGACCGGTCTCGACGTCTCCACCCGGGCCCGCGTGCTGGAGGTGGTGCGCGAGCTGTGCCGCGAGCACGACATGGCCGCGATCCACGTCTCCCACGACCTCGCCGTGGTCGCCGAGGTCGCCGACCACGTCACCGTCATGTACGGCGGCGAGGTCGTGGAGAGCGGCACCGACCGCGACGTGCTCACCCGCGCCGCCCACCCCTACACCCGCGCCCTGCTGGCCGCCGTGCCGTCCGCGACCCACCGGCACCGCCTGGTCCCCATCCCCGGCCGCGCCCCCGGTGTCGGGGAGGACCACCGGGGGTGCGTCTTCGCGCCGCGGTGCGGTCACGCCGTGGCCGAGTGCCGGGGAACCCGCCCCGGACTCGTCCCCGGGCCGTCCGGGACGCTGGCGCGGTGCCTGCGCGTGGACGAGGTGGTGCGCTCACCACGGGTCCTGCCGCTCCCCCACGACAAGCGCGTCGCTCCCGGGGACGCGCGGGGCGTGTTCTCGGTCTCCGGGCTGAACGCCGGCTACGGCGGCAGGCAGATCCTGTTCGACGTGTCCTTCGACCTGGCACGCGGCGAGTGCCTGGCGCTCGTCGGCGAATCCGGCAGCGGCAAGACCACGATGTCGCGCTGCCTCGTGGGGCTGCACGAGGAGCAGCGGGGCACGCTGACCTTCGAGGGCCGCCCGATCCCCGCCGCCGCCGGCAAGCGCAGCAAGGAAACCCGCCGCGAGGTGCAGTACGTCTTCCAGAACCCCTACGGCTCGCTCAACCCGCACCGCAGCGTGGAGGGCAGCCTCCTCGTGCCGCTGCGGCACTACTTCGGGGTCAGCGCGCGCGAGGGCCGGCAACGGGTCCGGGAAGCGCTCGAACGCGTGGAGATCCCACCACGCCTCGCCGACCGCTACCCGGCCGAGCTGTCCGGTGGGCAGCGCCAACGCGTCGCCATCGCACGCGCCCTCGTGTGCGAGCCGAAGCTCCTCATCTGCGACGAGGTGACTTCCGCCCTGGACGTGTCGGTGCAGGCGGCCGTGGTGGAACTGCTGCGCTCGTTGTCGGGGGACGGGTTGTCGATGATCTTCGTGACCCACGACCTGGCGGTGGTGCGCAGCATCGCGGACAGCGTGGTCGTGCTGAACCGGGGACGGGTCGTCGAGTCGGGCCCCACCGACTCCGTGCTCACGGCCCCCTCCCACCCCTACACGCAGGACCTGATGGCCGCCACCCTCGACGTGCCCGAGTTCGAGCACACCAATTAGCACCTGCTCGCGGCTTGCAGTTCTCGGCTTTTCCGCACGCCCCGTGCAGACCGGTTGCTTCGTGTTCTCCCCGTACTGATCTTCAATTGTTGGGGTCTGTGGTGGCTTGTGTCGGTGGGTGGGGCTGTCCCGGGGGTACCCGTGGGGTATGCGCTATCCCGATGGTGGTGGCCTGACCGGACGGGAACGGGCCCGACGTGAGGCGGTGCGGATGCAGGCCGCCGACTGGTTCGAGCGTGGTGTGGGCGCCTGCGAGGTCGCTCGTGGTCTGCGGGTGTCGACCAAGTCCGCCTATGCCTGGCGGCGTTTGTGGCGTGCCGGGGGCCGGCAGGCCCTGCGCTCCAGGGGGCCGGGCGGGCCGGACTGCCGTCTGGACCGGGCCCGGCTCGACCGGCTGGTCCAGGCCCTGGAGCAGGGGCCGGCCGCCCACGGGTACACCGAGGATCGACGCTGGACCCTGGCCAGGGTCGCGGAGCTGGTCGCGCGGTTGTTCGCGGTGCGCTACACCCCGGCCGGGATGTCGCTGGTGCTGCACCGCATCGGTTACAGCCCCCAGGTGCCGGCCCGGCGGGCCGACCGCCGTGACGAGGCCGCGGTCACCGCCTGGCGGCGGGAGTCGTGGGCGCGGGGAAAACCCTAGCCGCGGACCTGGGCGCCTGGTTGTGCTTCGAGGACGAGACCGGCTGCAACACCCGCCCGCACAAGGCCCGCACCTGGGCAAGGCGCGGCCACACCCCGGTCCTGCCCTACTGGGCCGGTTCCCAGGGTCGGATCTCGGTGGCCGGCCTGCTCTGCGTCAAACCCGGCGAACGCACCCGGCTGCTGCACCGGGTGCTCGTGCACCACCGCCGCCGCAGCCCGCCGGCCCCGCGCAGCTTCCTCGAGCGGCACTACCTCGCGCTGCTGGACGACGCCCACCGTCGCCTGGGCGGCCCGATCGTGCTGATCTGGGACAACCTCGACCGGCACATCAGCGCCCGGATACGGCCCGCCCTCGCCGCCCGGGACTGGCTGCACGTGATCCGACTACCCGCCTACGCCCCGGAACTCAACCCGGTGGAAGGGGTGTGGTCACACCTCAAACGCGGTCTGGCCAACCTCGCCCCCGTCGGTCTGAACGACCTGGTCCCGATCGTGCGCCGCCGACTCCGCCTCATCCGGAACCGGCCCGACCTGCTCGACGGATTCCTCGCCCACACCGGCCTGACCCTCACCCCCGAACCAACCTGACCCCAACAATTGAAGATCAGTATGGCCTGCCCGGAGGGCTACCATGCTTTTCCTGGGGGTGCAAGCACGCTTTTCGCTTGCACCCCCCAAGAAAGCATGGTTGTCTTTGACAGGTCATGCGGGGGGAACACGACCGCCCTTGCTCTTCCTCCTCCTTGGCGGCCTGCCTGTCCGGCGAGGACTCTTTTAATCCCTTCAGCCTCGGGCGGTACAGCACCAAATCTCACCCGGATCGGTGCGCGGCACAAGTATGAAGAGCGGCCGAGAGGCCCCCAAGGAGGAGGAAAAGAAAGAGCGGTCGTGTTCTCCTCCCCGCACGGCCTGCCAGAGGCAATCAGGTTTTCTGGGGGGTGTCAAGCGAAAAGCGTGCTTGACACCCCCCAGAAAACCTGATCGGGCTGCGCCCAGGCCGTACGGGGAGGAGAACACGAAGCGACCGGTGTGCGCACTGGGTGCGCGGTCCCTCGTGCCAAGTGCAGGGGTGCACCTTTGTCAACTGACAACGGGTTCGGGGGGCGTGTCGGGGGTTTGGCGGCGGTTAGCGTGTGTGGATCAACACTTCGGAGGTGGCATGTACCACACACCGATCCGTCGTCGGCGCGGGCGACCCGCACTCCTGGTGGCCGCGCTGTTCTCCGTCGCCGCGCTGACCGCGGGCAACGCCGGCGCGCTCGCCGCGCCCCCCGAGGGACCGCCGCACCCCTGGCAGTACGACCACTGGCCGCAGCAGCAGCCGTGGCAGGAGGCCCGGGACCCCGCCCGCGTGGCGGCGCAGGCCGGTTTCCCGGGTCCGATCGACCCGCAGAACTGGGTCAACCCCGACCACATGACGTGGGAGCGCGACTACCGCGGGATTCCCGGCACCAACTGGGCCGACCCGACCGTCAAGGGGTCGGTGCGGACGTTCAAGGGCGCGCTGGTGCTGCTGGACTACCCGAACCAGCCGTTCGTCGTGACGCAGCCGCGGGAGTCGACGGTGTTCGGCAACCCCAGCGCGGAGGCCCACGACATCCCGCGCGACCGGGTCGCGCAGTTCTACCAGGACTTCCTCAACAAGCCGAACGAACTCAACCGCGGGCACACCGTGCACGAGTACTGGATGGAGGACTCCGGCGGGCGCTACGGCGTCGACCTGACGGCGTTCGGCCCGTACACCATGCCGGGCGACGACCACGAGTACGCGATGGAGTTCCAGGAGGGCTCCGGCTGCCCGGCGGGCGACCGGTGCGACCGCGACCTGCGCACCGACGGCCGAGCGGCCTGGGTCGCCGATGTCGGCTCCGCCGTCCCGGCGGGGTTCGACTTCGTCTACTTCCTGTCCGCCGGCCAGGACGAGTCGGGCACCTGGCAGGAGTTCGGGGTGATGAAGTTCCCGACGAAGGAGGACGTGCCCGACGAGTTCGGCCCGCCCGACGACGCCCTGCCGAACTGGTCGCGCACCCGGTACGTCGACTGGACGTCGTGGGCGGCGGGTTCGAGCCTGTGGCCCAACGCCGGCAACGGCTCGTCCACGCAGGCGGAGAGCTCCGGCCAGGGCGTGTACGCCCACGAGCTGAGCCACCTGCTGGGCATCGGCGACAACTACAACAACCCGTACGGCAACCCGCCGCGCCGCGCCTACACCGGCATCTGGGACATGCTGTCCCGCGGCTCGTTCAACGGGCCCGGCGGCCCGCACTCCCGGTGGGTCGTCCCGGCGACCGCGGGCGGGTCCATGGGCGCCCAGCACGTGCTGCGCAACAAGATCAAGCTCGGCATCGTGGACGAGCGCAACGTGCTGCGGCTGTCGCGGGAAGCGCTCGCGGGCTCCGGCGTGGTGGTCGCCCGGGTCACCGCCCGGACCGTGCAGCCGGGGCCGGAGGGGCTCTCGGGCGTCAACGTCGAACTCGGCGCCGGCGACCTCTCCCCCGCCTGCGACGTGCGGACCGACCCGCTCTGCGACGGCGGCGGCTACCAGAACTACACCGTCGAGGTCGTGGACCGGATGGGCTCGGACTCGTTCACGCCGGACGCGGGCGTGCTGCTGGCCAAGACCAAGAACGAGGACCGCGCGCCGTTCGCCTGGGTGGTCGACGCCAACCCGCAGGACATCGGGATGACCGACTACGTCCTGCCGGACGGGACCGGGGTGCCCATCACGATCGGCGACTACCGGCAGCTGTCGGACGCCCTGTTCCACGCCGGCACGAACTCCGGCAGCGAGTACGAGCACGTCGACCGGGCCAACCGCCTGCACTTCTACGTCCTGGGCGTCGAGCGCGACGACCGGGGCGTGCTGTCCTACACGGTCGCCATCCGGTCGCTGGACGGCGCGGGCCCGCAACAGCGGGGCGTGCGGGTCCTGCCCACCGCCGGCCGGACCGGCTCGGACGGCGTGGCGACGTGCCGGTTCCCGCTGCTGAACACCGGTCGCGGCGCGGTGGCGGCCGGGGGGCACCCGGAGGACGTCCGCCGGTACCTCGGCAGCGACGTCTACCGCGTCTCGGCCACCGCGGAGGGCCCCGGCTGGGCGGTGGCGGTGCCCAACGAGCTGGCCGCGGCCGAGGCCGGCCGGCTGGTCCAGGTGCCGGTGCACGTGAAGCGGGCCGGCGGGCCGCCGCTGACCAGGGTGACCCTGAAGGCCACCTCGGAGAGCGACCCGTCCAAGACCTCCACCTCCACCTGCACCGTGTTCGGCCGCTGACCCCGGATCCGGGGGCGGGCGCGCGACGCGCCCGCCCCCGGCCGCATCCGTCGCCGCTACTCCGCATCAGTGCCTGGACGCCCGGTGGCTCCGAGGCCAGGATCGGCCCATGGCGAGCGGCTACGTGTACCACGAGTTGTACGGCTGGCACGACACGGGGACGCACGCGCGCCTGGCGCCCGCGGACTCCCGGCGGGGCATCCAGCCGTACCGGCACATCGAGAACGACGACGCCAAGCGCCGGGTGCACGAGCTGGTGGTGGCGACCGGGCTGATCGACCGGCTGACCCGCCTCACGCCGCGGCAGGCCACCGACGAGGAGATCCTGCTCGTGCACACGCCCGGCCACCTCCAGCGGCTGGTCGACGCCAACGACACGGGCGGCGACGGCGGCGACGGCGGCACCCCGTTCGGGCGCGGGTCGGTGGACATCGCGCGGCTCGCGGCCGGCGGCGTGATCCGCGCCGTGGAGGCCGTGCTGGACGGGGAGGTGGACAACGCCTACGCCCTGGTCCGCCCGCCGGGCCACCACGCGGTGCCCGACTCCGGCATGGGCTTCTGCCTGTTCGGCAACATCGCCATCGCGGTGCAGGCCGCGCGGCGGTCGCGCGGCGTCGAGCGGGTCGCGGTCGTGGACATCGACGTGCACCACGGCAACGGCACCCAGGCGGTGTTCTACGAGGACCCCGCCGTGCTCGCCCTCTCGCTGCACCAGGACCGGATGTTCCCGTCGGACTCCGGGTTCCTCACCGAGCGCGGCGCCGGGGCCGGTTTCGGCTACACCCTGAACCTGCCGCTGCCCCCGGGCACCGGCAACGGCGGCTACCTGGAGGCGGTGCGCCGGGTCGTGCTGCCCGCGCTGCACCGGTTCCGGCCGGACCTGGTGGTGGTGGCGGCGGGCTTCGACGCCAGCGCGCTGGACCCGCTGGGCCGCATGATGGTCACCCCCAAGGGGTACCGCGAGATCGCGAAGATGGTGGTGGGCGCGGCGGAGGAGCTGTGCGACGGCCGGGTCGTGTGCGCGCACGAGGGCGGGTACGACCCGGCCTACGTGCCGTTCTGCGCGAACGCCGTGATCGAGGTGCTGGCGGGCGTCGAGGACCCGCTGGACGTCCCGTTCGGGTTCGACGACCTGGGCCAGCAGGAGCTCCAGCCGCACCAGGACGCCGCCATCGCGGCGGCGGAGGAGCTGCTCGGCGACATCGGCTGACCGGGCCCGTCGGGTGGTCCCGACGTCGCGGGACCACCCGACGGGCCTCCGCTCGCTGCGGATTGAGCACTCCGAGTAGAGGAGTTCGTTCACAAACCACCGGATCGTGTTCTGGTCACGGGTCGGAACGAAGAGTGGAGTGGAGTTCCCACCACCGAGCGAAAGTTGGCCTCCCGTGATCGACACCGCCGGCGTCGAAGCGCTGAAGTTCCAGGGCGACCCGCTCGCCGACGCCGTCATCGCCGACCTGGTCGCCACCGGCCGGATCGGCGCGGTCAACGAGGTGCTGGAGCACTTCCGCACCAACGACCAGCCCATTCCCGAGCAGCTGCCCGACCCGGTGCGGCAGTTCCTGATCGCCACCGACGCCCCGCCGGAGTGGGTGGACCACGACCGGGTGGCGCGGGCCTACGAGTTCTTCGTCGACGACGGCGTGCACGTCGCCTCGGTGCTCACCTTCGGCGCGATGGTCAACTGCTACGCCCAGCCCCGCGCCTCCCGCGCGCTGACCCTGACGCACGGCCTCAACCAGCCGCACCGGCGGCTGTCGGAGACCTCCCAGTTCGTGATGTACATGATGGGCCGCGACGCCTTCGGCTCCGGGGGCTCGTTCGTGCCGGCCATCCAGAAGACCCGCCTCATCCACGCCGCCGTGCGCCACTACCTGACCGCGTCGGGCCGCTGGGACGTCGCCGTCGACGGCGTGCCGGTGTGCCAGCAGGACATGGTCGGCGCCCTGCTGATCTTCTCCGTCCAGGTGGTCGAGGGGATGCGCCGCATCGGCATCTCGGTGACCGAGGAGGAGGCCGCCGACTACTACTACGTCTGGCGCGTGGCCGGGGCCATGCTCGGCATCCCCGTCGAGGCCCTGCCCGAGTCCCTCGACGACGCCCGCGAGTTGAGCGCCACGATGGTCGAGGCGTCCTACGGGCCGTCGCCGGAGGGGCAGGTGCTCACCCGCCACCTGCTGGACCTGTACGAGCGGCTGTTCCCCGGCAAGGTCTTCGACGGCGTCGTGGCCGCCATGGTGCGCCAGGTGGTCGACCCCGAGGTCGCCGACTGGATGCAGGTCCCGAACTCGCGCGGCTGGGCCGGCGCGGTGCGGCTGGGCACCCGCCTGGTGCGGGCGCTGGAGCGCTCCGAGGACAACAGCGCCCTGGCCACCGCGATCCTCGACCGCGCCGGCGCGCTGCTGCTCGGCGGCAGCGTCCGCAACCTCACCGACGGCCAGTCCACCACCCTCAGCATCCCGACCGACCTGCAGGAGCGCTGGACGGCCGGCGGCCGGTGCCCCGCGCCCGCCGGGGCGGAGCCGGCGGGCGGGCCGGTCCCCTCCGGGTCGGCCTGACCGGCTGCCCGGGGCCGGGTGCGGTCACTTCACCCCGGAGGTGACCAGGAAGGGCGGGTGCAGGGCCTCGGCGGGGCGCTCCACGTCCAGCAGCGAGCCGGGCGGCGCCTCCGCCGGGGCGTCGGCCCCGCCGAGCAGCGGCGCGGCGCAGGCGATGTCGCCGAACCCGGCCCCGGCCAGCGCGGCCCGGTACGCGGAGCGGGGCCAGTGGTGGTCGGCGAGGTCGAGCACGCCGCCGTCGGGCAGGTGCAGCCACGTGGGGCGCTGTTGGCCGGGCCGGTAGCGGGCGCCCGGCTCGCCGGTGCGGAAGGTCGAGAAGCGGATCCCGGTGGCGTCGGGGTTGACGTCGAGCACGGCGAAGCGCCCGCCCGGCCGCAGCACCCGGTGGACCTCCGCGCAGACCTCCCGCAGCCGGTCGGCCTCGGCCACGGTGACGAACACGAAGCAGCACAGGGCGGCGTCGACCGAGTCATCGGGCAGGAACCGCAGCGAAGCGCCCTCGACCAGGTGGTACGCCACGAGCGGGTGCGCCCGCCGAGCCCGCGCGATCGCCAGCATCCGGGCCGAGATGTCGACCGCGTGCACCCGCGCCCCGTACCCCTCGGCCACGCGGAGCGCGACCTTGCCCGGTCCGCAGCCGTAGTCGAGCACCGTGCGCACGTCGGGCGCGCCCAGTCGCAGCGCCGAGAACGCCGTCGGGTACCCCAGCACCCGTTCGGGCAGGTCGTCGTATTCCTCGTACCCGGCAGCGATTTCCTCCGCGCTGGTCGACACGGCGCTCACGCCCCTCCACGCGATCCGGACCGATCGCCACTGTAACCCCGCGCCGCCGCGGCGCCCGGGTGAAACCCGGTGCGCCCCCGGCCGGGCCGGCGGGCGCGGAACTCCGCGTCCCCGCGCCGGGCGTCACCGCGGGCGTCGAAGCGCCGCCGAGCCGTGCCCGCCCGCCTCCCACTCCGGCGCCAGCACCGACCACACCTCCGTGTCGTACCGCTCGCCCCGGTGCGGGAAGTGCTCCCGCAGCACGCCGTCCCTGGTCATCCCGAGCCGCCGGGCCACCGCGACGCTGCTGTCGTTCCCCGCGGCGACCAACCACTCCACCCGGTGCACGCCCCGCTGCCGGACGGCCCAGTCGATGATCACCCGCGCGGCCCGCGTCGCCAGGCCCCGGCCCGCCGCCGACGGCTCCAGCCAGCAGCCCGCCTCGGCGGTGCCCCGGGCCACGTCGAGCGCCCGGAAGAGCACGCCGCCGACCAGCACGCCGTCCAGCCGGGTCCCCCAGATCCGCCCGGTGTCCGCCGCGGCCCGGTCCGCGTAGCCCTGCAGGTACGCGCGGCTCGACGCCAGGTCCGTGACGGCGTCGGCCAACCCCGTGTACCGGCCGATGAACTCCCGGCCCCGGTCGACGTGGGCCAGGAACTCCTCCGCCTGCCACGGTTCGAGCGGGTGCAGTCCGGCGCCGTCGTCGCCGAGGGGGATCGAGAACATCACGGCCTTTCCGCGGGGTCGGGTGCGGCGGTCCGGGCCAGCATCGCCGCACCCCGCCCGGCGGGGCAATCCGCTTTCCGGCCCCCGCCCGCGCGACGGGCGGCCGGACCGCGCGGAAGTGCTGCCTGCTCAACACTTCCGGACGATCCGGCCGCCCGTGCGGGGTCGCGCCCCGAGCCGTTCCCGTCAGGCGAGCCGGACCCGCTCGTCGGGGACGCAGTGCGTCATCTCCAGGTCGGCGACGTCCCGCGGCCCGTTCGCGCCGAGGTTCTCCAGGCGCTCGCGGTCCTGGTCGGTCAGGTCCTGGCTGGCCAGCGGCTGCAGGTGGGCGACGTCCTGGGGCTTGATGCCGAGCCCCTCGCCGACCCGCAGGCCGAGGTCGTCCTCCACGAGCAGGAAGTGCCAGACCATGCGCTCCTGGATCGGCCGGTCGCACTGCGAGAGCAGCGTCACGAAGTTGTGCACCAGGTCGTCGCGCTCCCACTGCTCCATGAGCAGGTAGCGCTGACCGGCCTGCTGGTAGTCGTTCGTGCGCGGGATGCGCTTGCGCGTCACCCGGCCCTCGATCACCGGCCCCTGGTCGTCCGTCGTGGGGTACTGCGCCTCCCGCAACCCGCCGGTGATCGACGGCTCGTAGTTGACGTGCGGGTTCTCCCCGCCGGAGTCCACGTGGTAGGCCATCTGCCCGTCGCGCTGGTTGGTGCGCACCCGGGCGTTCTTCGGCTGGTTGACCGGGAGCTGGAGGTAGTTCGGGCCGACCCGGTAGCGCTGGGTGTCGCTGTAGGAGAACGTGCGACCCACGAGCATCTTGTCGTCGGAGAAGTCCAGGCCGTCGACCAGCACGCCGGTGCCGAACGCGATCTGCTCGTTCTCCGCGAAGAAGTCGCTCACGTTGCGGTCGAGCACCATGCGGCCGACCGGCTTGGCGGGGAACTCGTTCTCCGGCCACACCTTGGTGTCGTCCAGCGGGTCGAAGTCCAGCTCCGGGTGCTCGTCGTCGGACATGACCTGCACCAGCAGCTCCCACTCGGGGTGGTCGCCGCGCTCGATCGACTCGTACAGGTCCTTCGTCGCGTGCCCCAGCTCGGTGCCCTGGATCTTCGCGGCGTCGGCCTCGGTCATGCTCTTGACGCCCGCCTTGGGCATCCAGTGGTACTTGACCAGGTGCGTGACGCCCTCGGCGTTGACCCACTTGTAGGTGTTCACGCCGAAGCCCTGCATGTGCCGGTAGTCGGCCGGGATGCCGCGCGGGCTGAACAGGTTGACCAGCATGTGCATCGACTCCGGCGTCTGCGACATGAAGTCGAAGATCCGGTTCGGCTCCTGCCGGAACGTCACGGGGTCGGGCTTGAGGGCGTGGATGACGTCCGGGAACTTGATGGCGTCGCGGATGAAGAACACCGCCAGGTTGTTGCCGACCAGGTCCCAGTTGCCGTCCTCGGTGTAGAACTTCACCGCGAAGCCGCGCGGGTCCCTGGCGCACTCCGACGAGTCCCGCCCGCCGATGACGGTGGAGAACCGCACCGCCACGTCGGTCCGCTTGCCCGCTTCCTGGAACAGCTTCGCCCGCGTGTAGGACGAGATCGGCTCGTCGCCCCACTTGCCGTAGCTCTCGAAGTGCCCGAACGCCACCGCACCGCGCGCGTGCACCACCCGCTCCGGGATGCGCTCGCGGTCGAAGTGGCTGATCTTCTCCAGGAACTGGTAGTTCTCCAGCGTGGCCGGGCCGCGCGGCCCCACCGTCCGCTGGTTCTGGTTGTCGTAGACCGGGTGCCCCTGTCGGTTGGTGAGCACCGGGCGGTCGTCGCCCTGCTCCGGCCCCTTGCTCGCCACGTCAGTCATCAGCTCGCGTGGTCCCTTCTGCACCGTCGTGCGCGGTTTTGCTCCTTTCGGCCTACCCGGGATCGGGGTCGGGATAACGAGACGAGCGCAACTCGTCGGGTGGCGTGACGGTTCGTAGCTCAGTGTGGCCGACAGCCACTCCCCTGCGCCCGTCACCGCGGGTTTCACAAGCGGTGCACGGGGTAGCGAGTCGACATGCACTCAGCAGACGACCGGCAGCGCGCTTCCCGCGACGACCCGGTCTTCGCCGGGCCGGCACAGCGCTTCGCCGAGCGGGTCGCCGCGGTGCGGCCCTGGGTGGACGAGCGGTACGTGCGCGCGGACTGGGCGCAGCGCAACGCCGAACTCGAACGCGACCTGCTGCCCTTTCCCCCTCGCGACTTCCTCCGCCACCCGTCGATCGCGTTCCAGATGTTCGTCGGCGAACGGGTGCTGCCACACGAACTCCCTTACGTCCGCTCGCACCTCGCCGATGAGCGCCTGCTCGCCGAGCCTCCGGTCGGCGACCCCCCGACGGTGACGTTGTCGGGCACCGGGACGCGCACCACGTCGAACACCGTGCACCAGATGTTCCACCTGCTGCGCTACCAGGAGGCGACCGGGCGGCGGATCGACGACGCGGCCACGGTCGTGGAGTGGGGTGGCGGGTTCGGCGCCTTGATGCGCTTGATCGTCGCCCTGCACAGCGGCGAGCCGACCTGCGTCGTCTTCGACACCCCGATCTTCAGCGCGGTGCAGTGGCTGTACTTGTCGGCAGCGCTCGGCGAGGAACGGGTCGTCCTGCACGACTCCCCTCCGGTCCTGCCGGTTCCCGGGCGCGTCAACCTCGTGCCGATCGGCTTGGTCGGTGCGACGGAGGTGGCCGCGGACCTGTTCATCTCCAACTGGGCGCTCAACGAGAGCACTCCGAAGGCGAGGGCGGATGTGGTGGAGCGCCGCTGGTTCGGCGCCGGTTCCCTCCTGCTGGCCATGCACGCCGGGGACCCGTTCACCGGAGCCGTGCTCGCGGCGGGGACGACGGCAGTCCCGCTCGGCGACTTCATGCCGGGGCAGCAGTACCTGGTCCTCTAGCACTCCCGCACGGCAACCACTTCGGATCGGCTTGTGGCTTTTGCTCGTAGCTCTTGGCACGCCCCGTGCAGACCGGTGCTCTCGTGTTCTCCCCGTATGGCCTGCCCGGAGGGCTACCATGCTTTTCCTGGGGGTGCAAGCACGCTTTTCGCTTGCACCCCCAGGAAAAGCATGGTCGTCTTTGACAGGTCATGCGGGGGGAACACGACCGCTGTTTCTTTTCATTCTCCTTGGCGGTCTGCCTGTCCGGCGAGGACTCTTTAAAGCTCTTCAGCTTGGATCCGTACCGCACCAAATATTTCCTGGATCGGTGCGCGACCTTGGTATGAAGAGCGGCCGAGAGGCCCCCAAGGAGGAGGGAAGTGCGTCGTGTTCTCCCCGTACGGCCTGCCGGAGGCAATCATCTTTGTCGGGGGGTGTCAAGCGGTGAAGCGTGCTTGACACCCCCCGACAAAGATGATTGGGCTGCGCCCAGGCCGTACGGGGAGAACACGAGGCACACGGCTGCGCTGAAGCGCCGCCGCGCGGAGCGCGGCCTGTGGGGAGGGCTGGAGTGCCGCCGCGCGGAGCGGCTGCGCGGCTGCCGCTGGTGATCACCCTCCGTGAAATGTTCTGTGCAGTGCGTGGCGACTGCTGAAGCCCTCCCCGGGCCGGTCGACCGGCCGGCGGAGGTCGATCCCCGTTTCGCCCTCATGGACCACGCGATGGGCTACCTGTTCCCCGCCGCACTGCGCGTGGCGGCGGTGCTGGGGGAGGCGGACCACCTGGTGCGAGGGCCGAGGCCCGTCGCCGAGCTGGCCGGAGCGGTGGGCGCGGATCCGCTCAACCTGCACCGGACGCTGCGCCTGCTGGCGACTCGCGGGATCTTCGTGGAGGACGGCGCCGGTCGGTTCGCGCTCACGCCGACCGCGGAGCTGCTGCGCTCCGACGTGCCGTCGTCGTTCCGCTCGGCGATCCTGATGCTGACCGACAGGACGTCCTGGCAGCCCGCCGGCGAGCTGGACGAAGCCGTGCGCACCGGGACCTCGCCGTTCGAGCGGCTGTTCGGGATGCCGTTCTTCGACCACTTCGCCCGCGACCCCGACACCGCGGCGGTCTTCCACGTCGGCATGGCGTCGATGTCGGACCCGGAGAACCCCCTGGTCGCCCGGGCCTGCGACTTCCCCTCGCAGGCCGTGGTGGTGGACGTCGGCGGTGGGCACGGCGGGCTGCTGCTGGCCGTGCTGCGCGCCCACCCCGGGCTGCGCGGGGTGCTGTTCGACCGGCCGCACGTGCTGGAGGGGCACCGGCTCGGCGAACTCGGCGCGGACCACCGCTGGGAGTCGGCGGCCGGCGACTTCTTCGCCGAGGCCCCGCCCGGCGACGTCTACCTGCTCAAGCGGATCCTGCACGACTGGGACGACGAGCGCTGCGTCCGGGTCCTGCGCCACTGCCGGCGCGCCGCCCGCGAGCACGGCCGGGTGCTGGTGGTCGACGCGGTCGTCCCGCCGGGCAACGACCCCGACCCGGGCAAGGTCATCGACCTGCTCATGATGAGCTCGATGCCCGGGCGGGAGCGCACCCGCGCCGAGTTCGACGGCCTGTTCGCCCGGGCCGGCCTCCGCCTGACCCGGGTCGTCCCCACCGACACCCGGCTGTCGATCGTGGAGGGCGTCGTCGCCCCCTGATCGGGTGCGCCCCCGATCGCCGACCGGCCCTACCCGTGGGCGGCGCGCCGCCACGACCTCGGCCGCGGGGCGTCGGCGATGGACCGCACGACGTGGTCGTCCTCGTGCCGCTTGGCGGACAGCAGGGCCGCGTCCGCCCGGAGCAGCAGGCACCGCAGGTCGGTCCCCTCGTCGGCCAGCGCGAGGCCGACGGAGGCGGACAGCCGGTCGACGGCGACCACCTCCCCGGCCGTCGTGGTCACCGGGACGACGAGCTCCCGGATGCCGCGGGTGACGCGCCGGGCGATCCGGGACGCCTCCGCGGCGTCCGCCGGGGCCAGCAGCACGACGAACTCGTCACCGCCGTACCGGCCCACGACGTCGCCGCGGCGGGTCGCCGAGCGCAGGACGTCGGCCACCGCCGTGAGCACCGCGTCGCCCGCCAGGTGCCCGTGGGAGTCGTTGATGGTCTTGAACCGGTCGAGGTCGACCAGCAGCAGGGCGCACTGCCGGTCCGCGCGCCGCGCCCAGGCCAGGGCGGCGTCCGCGTCGTCCTGCCAGGCCCCCCAGACCAGCAGACCGGTGTGGCCGTCGAGCGTCCACCTGCTCTCCAGCGGCGTGCCGCACGCGGGGCAGCACTGCCCGGAAGCCGGTGAACGGCGGCGTGAGCGCCGTGCGGCCAGGCGCCGCAGGCCGGCGAGAAGACCGCACCGGGCCGCGTCGCGGCCTCCGGCGTCGTCGTTCGATCGCGTCGTGTCGATCATGTCGACCCCCCCGGGTCACGTCGATCCGGCAGACCGGGACGGCCTGCTGATCACTGCGCGCGGGGACCGGTGCGAGGGCGACAGAACCGACCCAACCCACTGCTGTGGGGGCGTGGACAGGGTACGAAGCGGTGGATCACCCGTCAATCAGGATGGGACACCCGGAGCAACCGGCGCGCTACGGCGGGTCACCGGCGGGGGCCGTTCGGGTGATCGGGGTCCGACAGCGTCACGAGCGCGGCCGTGGTGTGCTGGTCGAGCAGCATCAGGTTCGCCACCAGGTGCACCGGCAGCCAGCCGCCGGTGGTCGACCGCACCCGGACCACGCCCTCCACCCGGCCGGCGGTCGCCAGCCCCCTGGACAGCTCCTTCGCGACGGGCAGGTCGTCGGGGTGGATGCCCGGTGGCCGCTCGGCGGCCAGCTCCCAGGCGACGCCGGGCATCGGGTCGTCCAGCCACCGCAGCAGGGTCAGGTTGCGCAGGTTGAGGATCGCCCGGTGGCGGCCCGGTTCCCGCTCGGCCGCGAGCACCTGCTGCGCCAGCACCACCGGCCTGGGCGGCGGCGCGCTCGGCGTGGTGTCGGCGGGGCCGATGTCGTGGGTGATGCCGTGCAGCACGACCTCGACCCGGCCGTCCTCGGTCGTCTCCTCCACCGCGCGGCAGGCGAAGTTCGCCGCGCGCAGGCTGCCGTCGTCGCGCCGGACCGTCCACGTCGCCTGGTGCTCCGCGCCCGGCGTGGACCGGACGATCACCGCCAGCGCCGCGGACTCGTCCGCGTTGGTGACCAGCCGGCCGAACGCCTCCGCGGTGGCCCGCTGCGTGCGGCGGTCCGCCGGTGCCACGCCGTAGAGGTCGAGCAGGTCGTCCGACCCGCCGATCTTGTCCGTGGACAGGTTGAAGTACCAGGCCCCGGCGGGGTCCCGCGGCGGCGGCTGCTCGTCGTGCTCGCCCAGCCACGCGTACACGCCGTGCACCCGGCCCGCGAACGTCACCAGCGGCAGGCCGACCATGCGCCGCCGCCCGTCGGCCGTGCCGGCCTCCACCGGCCGCCGCGCCGCCACCACCCGCGCCACCAGGGCGCGCACGTCGTCGAGGTGGCGACCCCTGCCGAGCACGGACTTCAACGGCACCATGCGCCGCGGGCTGCTGCCCACGCCGATGACCGTCGGCTCCTCGTGCCCCTCCCCGCCGAACGTCTCGATCAGCAGCCACTTCCCGGCCACCGCCACCACCCCCATGCCGTCGTCGCTCGCCCAACCCGGCGCCGGAACGGACCCCCTGGGGGCGGAAGCCTAGCGCCGGGGCGACCCGCCGCGCAGCAGGCGCGGCAGGACGTTCTGGTAGGAGCTGCCGAGCAGCCGCACCAACCACGACACGACCTGCGCGTCCGGCCCGACCAGCACCTCGGCCCGCCGCCGCTCGGCGCCGCGCAGGATCGCCCGCGCCGCCGCGCCCGCGTCGGTCCGGGCGATCCTGCGGTCGAACACCGCGGCCACCGCGGCGGGGTCCTCGCCGGCGGCGTACCGGCCGTGGCGCATGATCGGCGTGCGGACGCCGCCCGGCACCACGCAGGTGACCGCCACCGGGTGCCCGTCGGCGACCAGCTCCTGGCGCAGGGCCGCGGTGAACCCCCGCACCGCCGCCTTGGACGCGCTGTAGGCGCTGTAGTACGGGACGCCGGCCAGGCCGAACGCGCTGGACACGGTCACCAGCCTGCCGTCGCCGGAGGCGATCAGGTGCGGCAGGAAGGCCGCCGCCGTGCGCACCACGCCGCGCACGTTGACGTCGAGCACGTGCTCCACGTCGGCCACCTCGGAGTCCACCAGCGCCCCGACGTGGATCACCCCGGCGACGGCGAACACCGCGTCCACCCGCCCGAACCCGGCCACCACCGGCTCCGGGTAGGCCGCCACCGCGCACCGGTCGGTCACGTCCAGCACGTCGACCCGCGCCACCGCGCCCAGCGACCGGCACCGCTGCCCGGTCTCGCCCACCGCGTCGGCGTCCAGGTCGGACAGGGCCAGCCGCGCGCCGCGCGCCGCCAGGGCCAGCGCCAGCGCCCGGCCGATCCCCGACCCCGCGCCCGTGATCACCGCGACCCGCCCGGCGTACGCGCCCACCCCGCACCTCCCGCTCGACGCCGGCGTGTCCCACCCGGCTCCGCCCCACCCCGACGGGGTCCGCCGCGGCGGACCCCGGTGCAGGACTCTGCCCCACCCGGTCCGACTTCCCCCGGCGACACCCCGCCGCGACCGGCGCGACTGCGGGCGGCCCTGCGGGGCCGGGCGCGCCCTCCACCGGAAGCGGCGATCCCCGGGAACCACCCGGCCGGTTCACCCGACCGGTGTAGACGTGAAGGTTGACAGGCCCGTGGTGCTCGCGGGCGGTGCGGCGGCGGCGTGCGCCGCGGCGGTGGTGCTCGCGGCGGGCGACGTGCACTCGGCGCTCGGCGACACCGATCCGGGGCGGTCGGCCTCGGTCCTGTTCGCGGTGGTGCGGCTGGTCGCCGACGCGGCCGGCGCCGTGACGGCGGGTGCGGCGGCGTTCGCGGCGTTCGTCGTGCCCCCGGCGCGCGGCGGCCGGCTGACCGCGGACGCCTACGCGGCGGTCCGGCTGGCGGCCGGCGCGGCGGCGGTGTGGGCCGCCGCGGCGTTCGCGGCGGTGCCGCTGTCGGCGGGCGACGCCTCGGGGCAGCCGCCGGGGGTGGTGCGGGCGCACCTGGTGGACCTGGTCGCCGCGACCGAGGAGCCCAAGGCGTGGCTGGGCGTGGCGGTGGTCGCCTCCGTCGTGGCGGTCGGCGCGCGGGCGACGTTGACGTGGCCGGTGGCGGTGCTGTGGTGCGCGCTGGCGGTCGTGGGGCTGCTGCCGCCGGTGGTGGCCGGGCACGTGTCGGTCGGGGCGTGGCACGACCTGGCGACCGACGCGGTGGTGTGGCACGTGCCGGCCGCCGCGGTGTGGGTCGGCGCGCTGGTGGCGCTGCGCGGGTTCCTGCGCAGGCGCGCCGCCGACGAGGGGGTGCTGCGCCGCTACCGCCGGTTGACCCTGGTGTGCCTGGTGGTGCTGGTCGCCAGTGGCGCGGTGACCGGCGCGGTGCTCGCCGGCCCGGCGGGCCCGGTCTCCGGCTACGGGCTGCTGCTGGCGGTCAAGCTGGCGGTGTGCGCGGTGCTGTTGGCGCTGCGCCGCCGCTGGGGCGCGCGCCGGCCGCTCGCGGCGGAGGCGGTGGGCCTGGGCGTGGCGCTGGGCGCGTCGGTGGGCCTGTCGCACCTGGTGCCGCCGACCTGGCTGACCGCGCGCCCGTCGGTGCAGGAGACCGTGCTCGGCTACGAGCTGCCCGCGGCGCCCTCCGCCGCCGGGCTGCTGCTCGGGTGGCGGCCGGACCTGGTGCTCGGCGTCGGCGCGGTGGCGGCGGCGGTGGCGTACCTGGTGGGCGTGCGGCGGCTGCGCGCGCGTGGCGACCGGTGGTCGGGCGCGCGCACGGCGGCGTGGCTGGCGGGCTGCGCGGTGGTGCTGGTGGTGACGTCCTCGGGCCTGGGCCGCTACGCGCCGGGGACGTTCAGCGCGCACATGGTCGCGCACATGTCCCTGAACATGCTCGCCCCCGTGCTGCTGGTGCTGGGCGGCCCGATCACCCTGGCCCTGCGCACCCTGCCGCCCGCGCCGCGCGCGTGGCTGGTCGCCCTGGTCCACAGCCGGGCCGCGCGGCTGGCGGCGCACCCGGCGGTGGCCGCCGTGGTGTTCGTCGGCTCGTTCTACCTGCTGTACTTCTCGGGCCTGTTCGGCGAGGCGATGCGCTACCACTGGGCGCACCAGGTGATGAACCTGCACTTCCTGCTGTCCGGGTACGTGTTCTTCTGGCTGGTGGTCGGGACGGACCGGCCACCCCGGCCGCTGCCGCACCTGGGCCGCCTCGGGCTGCTGTTCGCGGTCATGCCGTTCCACGCGTTCTTCGGCGTGGTGCTGATGAACCACCAGACCGTGATCGCCGAGACCTTCTACCGCCACCTGGCCCTGCCGTGGGTGCCGGACCTGCTCACCGACCAGCGGCTCGGCGGCGGCATCGCCTGGGCGACCGGCGAGGTGCCGATGCTGGTCGTGGTGGTGGCGCTGCTGGCCCAGTGGGCCGCCGCCGACCGCCGCGAGGCCACCCGGCTCGACCGCCGCCTCGACAGCGCCGAGGACGGCCGCCTGGCCGCCTACAACGCCATGCTCGCCGACCTGGCCGGGCGGCGGGACTGAATCACGGGAAGAGGACCGCACCGATGACCACCACGGCGGGCGCGGCGGCTCCGGTGGAGCTGGCCGTGTCCGGCATGACCTGCGCGGCGTGCGCGTCGCGGATCGAGCGCAGGCTCAACAAGCTCGACGGGGTGCGCGCCTCGGTCAACTACGCCACCGAGCGCGCCGTCGTGCAGCTCCCGGCGGAGCTGGGCGCGGCCGACGCGATCGAGGCGGTGCGCAGGGCCGGGTACGACGCCCGCGTGCGCCACCGCGCCGAGGACGACCGGGCCGCGCACACCGCGGCCGTGGCCGACCTGCGGCGCCGGCTCGTGGTGGCCGCGGTGCTGGCCGTCCCGCTGGGCAACCTGTCGATCAGCCTGGCCCTGGCGCCCTCGCTGCGGTTCGCCGGCTGGGAGCTGCTGTGCGTGCTGCTGGCCCTGCCGGTGGTGGCCTTCTCGGCGTGGCCGTTCCACCGGGCCGCGCTGCGCAACCTGCGGCACGGGTCCTCCAGCATGGACACGCTGGTGTCGCTGGGCGTGCTGGCCTCGTTCGGCTGGGCGGTGTGGTCGCTGGCCGCCGGGTCCTCCGGGCCCGGCTACTGGCTGGGGTTCGGGGTCACCGCCGAGGGCGCGGACGCGGTCTACCTCGACGTCGCCGCCGGGGTGACCACGTTCCTGCTGGCCGGCCGCTACTTCGAGACCCGGTCGCGCCGCAACGCCGTCGGCCTGCTCACCGCCCTGGCCGGGCTGGCCGCCAAGGACGCCCGCGTCCTGCGCGACGGCGCGGAGCACCCGGTGCCCGCCGCGCTGCTGCGGGTCGGCGACCTGTTCGTCGTGCGCCCCGGCGAGGGCCTGCCCGCCGACGGCGTGGTCACCGACGGGACCTCCGCGGTCGACACCGCCGCGATGAACGGCGAACCCGTGCCCCGGGACGTCGGGCCGGGCGACCGCGTGGTCGGCGGCACGGTGAACCGGACCGGGCGGCTGGTGGTGCGCGCCACCGAGGTCGGCGCCAACACCCAGCTGGCCCAGATGAGCGCGCTGGCCGAGCAGGCCGCCCAGCGCAAGGCCGCGGTGCAGCGCCTGGTCGACCGGGTGTGCGCGGTGTTCGTGCCGGCGGTGCTCGCCCTGACCGCGCTGACGCTGGCCGGGTGGCTGGCCACCGGGCACGGCGCGCGCGAGGCGTTCACCGCCGCCGTCGCCGTGCTGATCATCGCCTGCCCGTGCGCGCTCGGCCTGGCCACGCCCACCGCCCTGATGGTCGGCGTCGGCCGCGCCGCGGGCCTGGGCATCCTGGTCAAGGGGCCCGAAGCGCTCGAAGCCTCGCGCGCGGTGGACACCGTGGTGCTGGACAAGACCGGCACGGTCACCACCGGCCGCATGGCCGTCGTGGGCGTCGTCGCGTTCGGCGACGCCGCGGAACGCGACGTGCTGCGCTGGGCGGGCGCGGTGGAGGCGGCCTCGGAGCACCCGATCGCCGCGGCCGTCGTGGCGGCGGCCGGCGGCGGCCTGCCGGCCGTGACCGGGTTCGCGGCGCTGGTCGGGGCCGGTGCGCGCGGCGAGGTCGAGGGCGTGCCGACCGCCGTGGGCAGCGCGGAGCTGGTGGCCGGGCTCGGGGTCGCCGCCTCCCCCGCCGCCGACCGGTGGCTCGCCGGCCTCGGCCCCGCCACCGGCGTGCTCGTCGCCCGCGGCGGGGCGCTGGTGGGCGGGATCGCCGTGCGCGACACCGTGCGGCCCTCCGCCGCCGACGCCGTCGCCCGCCTGCACGCCCTGGGCCTGCGCACCGTCCTGCTCACCGGCGACGGCCCGGCCGCCGCCCGCGCGGTCGCCGCGGAGGTCGGCATCACCGAGGTGATCGCCGACGTCCGGCCCGTCGACAAGGCGACCGCCGTGGCGGACCTGCGCGCCCGCGGCCACCGGGTCGCGATGGTCGGCGACGGCGTCAACGACGGCCCCGCGCTCGCCACCGCCGACCTCGGCATGGCCGTGGCGCGCGGCAGCGACGTCGCCGCCCACGCCGCCGACGTCATCCTCGTCCGCGAGGACCTGCACGCGATCCCGGACGCGGTCGAGCTGGCCAACCGCACCCTGACCACGATCCGCGGCAACCTGGCCTGGGCCTTCGGCTACAACGCCGCCGCCCTCCCGCTGGCCGCCCTGGGCCTGCTCAACCCCCTCGTCGCCGGGGCCGCCATGTCGCTGTCGTCGGTCCTGGTGGTGGCCAACAGCCTGCGCCTGCGCGGCTACCGGCCCCGCCGGTGACCGGGGACCGGCGGCGGCACCGGCAGCGGCTTCGGCGATGCGGTCGGTGCGGTCGGTGCGGTGGCCGGGAGCGGTGGCACGGGCGCGGCGGCGCGGGGTCCGGCCTCCCGGCCGGGGCTCAGCCCGTGCCGCCGTCGACCAGCTCGCGGATCACCGCCCGCAGTTCCGCCACGACCCGCGGCGAGCGCAGCGTGGTCGTCGAGGCCAGCACCGTCCCGGGTCCCAGGCGCCGCCAGAGGAAGCCGCGCACGGGGACCTCCTCGATCGACAGGTCGAACAGCAGCCGGTCCCGGCCGAGTTCCCGGCTGACCCGGTCGACCGCCTCCTGCACGGGGAACACGTCCCGGGTGTCCGGTTCCCCCCTCCGCCGCTGTTCGGCCCATTGCTCCCAGGACCACTGCGAGCTGTCGCGGCGCAACCGCGCCGTCAGGTCCCCGAACCCGTCGGGAACCCGGCCGGCGGCAGGCGGGCGTCCGGGGTGGCGACGCGCGCGCCGACGAGCCGGTCCCACCACCGGTCCCACCGCAGCGCCGCCGTGGAGCGGTCGACGGGCAGGGCGACCGACAACCGCTCCACGGCGGGCTCCAGCGGCGGTACCGGCTCCGGTGACGTGGACGGCAGGCCGAGGGCGTCGCGGACGTAGAGGGCGAAGAACAGCTCACCGCCCGAACTCGAGGACACGCACCAGCTTTCCCGTCCGGAAGAGCGCATGTCCGACGGTATCGCGGCGGGCAAGGGCCGATCCGGCCCCGCCGCCCGACGAGGTCGCCGGGGAGCCCCCGTGCCGCCGGCGGCGCGCGACGGGGTCGTGGCCCGGGGCCGCGAGCCGACGCGACCGGTTCGCGGGGATCGGCTCCCCGATCGGGGCGCGGCCCCAGGGACGACTCTCCGGAGTGGACGCCGGGAGCGGCGTTCCGCCCGTCCGCACCGGCCCTGCCGTCGAGGAGCGGTGGCGCCCGACCGTGCACAGTGGACGGCACGCCGGGGGACGACCTGATCACGTCCGCAGGTCGGATGTGATCGACAGGGGTACGGTGGTGCTGCGCCGACTCCGATCACCGGGGGCCCGCGCGGCCCCGCGCCGGGCCGATCGGGTCCTCCCCCGGTCGGAGGCCCGGCGCGCCCGCGGTGTCCGTCCCGGCAGAGGTGGTCGATGATCCTTCCCCCAGTGCGCGCCCCGATCGCCGCCCGATCGACCGCCGCCCCCGGTCGGAGCGGCCCGCCGGCGGGCCGGCATCCCGGGGCGCGGCCGTGAGCTTCTGGGAGTTCGTGGCCGACCGGTGGAACCGGCTGCTGGTGGAATCCCTGCTGCACGTCAGCGCCGTGGTGCAGTGCACGCTGATCGCCGTGGCCATCGGCGTGGGCATCGGGGTCGCGGTCCACCGCAGCCCGCTGGGCTCCTCCATCGCCACCGCGCTGACCAGCGCGATCCTCACGATCCCCTCGTTCGCGCTGCTCGGGCTGCTCATCCCGGTGCTGGGCCTGGGGGCGGAGCCGACCGTCGTCGCGCTCGTGCTGTACGGGCTGCTGCCGATCGTGCGCAACACGATCGTGGGGCTGGCCGGGGTGGACGGCGCCGTGCGGGACGCGGCGCGGGGCGTCGGGATGAGCCGGCTCGGCGTGCTGACCAGGGTCGAGCTGCGCCTGGCGTGGCCGGCGATCCTCACCGGCACGCGGGTCGCCGCCCAGATGCTGATGGGCATCGCGGCGATCGCCGCCTACGTCCGCGGCCCCGGGCTCGGCGTGGAGATCTTCGCCGGGCTGACCAGGGCGGGCAGCGCCAACGCCACCAACCAGGCCATCGCGGGAACGCTCGGCGTCGTCGTGCTGGCGCTGCTGCTGGACGGGGTCTTCGCGCTGATCGGCCGCCACACCACACCCAGGGGGATCCGTGGCCGGTGAGATCGAGCTGATCGACGTGACCAAGCGTTACCCCGGCGTCGCCGCCCCGGCGGTCGACTCGGTCAGCATGACCATCCGGGCGGGCGAGACGGTGGTCCTGGTCGGCCCGTCGGGCTGCGGCAAGACCACCACCATGCGGATGATCAACCGGTTGATCGAGCCGACGTCGGGCCGGATCACCCTCGACGGCGTGGACACCCGGTCGCTGAACCCCGACCACCTGCGCCGCGGCATCGGCTACGCCATCCAGCAGGCCGGGCTGTTCCCGCACCTGACCGTCGGGCAGAACGTTGCCACGGTGCCGGGGCTGTTGGGGTGGTCCAGGTCGCGGGTCGCCGACCGGGTGGACGAGATGCTGGACCTGGTGGGGCTGGACCCGGCCGAGTTCCGCGACCGCCACCCCCGGCAGCTCTCCGGCGGCCAGCAGCAGCGGGTGGGCGTCGCGCGGGCGCTGGCGGCGGACCCGCCGGTGCTGCTGATGGACGAGCCGTTCGGCGCGGTCGACCCGATCACCCGCGGCAACCTGCAGGACGAGCTGATGCGGCTGCAGGCGGAGCTGCGCAAGACGATCGTGTTCGTCACGCACGACTTCGACGAGGCGGTCAAGATCGGCGACCGGATCGCGGTGCTCGGCCCGCGGTCGCGGGTGCTCCAGTACGACGTCCCGGAGGCCGTCCTGGCCAACCCGGCCGACGACACGGTCGCCGGGTTCGTCGGCGCGGGCGCGTCGCTCAAGCAGCTGCGGCTGCGCCGGGTGCGCGAGGTCGAGCTGGGCTCGGCGGTGACCGCGCGGGTGACCGACGACCCCGCCGAGGTCCGCCGCAGGCTGCTCGGGTCCGGCCGCGACCACGCCCTGCTGCTCGACGCCCGCGACCGGCCGGTGGGCTGGGCGCACGTCCGCCACCCCGGGCAGCCCCGACCGGTCGGCGACTCGGTGTCGCTGCGCTCGACGCTGCAGGACGCCCTGGAGGCGATCCTCACCGAGGGCGGCGCGGCGGTGGTCACCGGGGCGCGCGGGGAGTACGTCGGCCTGGTGGAGATGGACACCGTGATCGGCGCGGTGCGCAAGCTGCGCGAGGACCACGCGGAGCCGGGCTCGTGACGGCCGCGGTGCGGCAGCGGCGGCGCGCCGACCGGGCGCGGCTGCTGGTCCAGCCGCTGGCCGTGGTGGCGCTGGTCGGCGGGGTGCTGGCCTGGGCGTTCTCGCGGGACCTCGACTCGATCGAGCGGCAGAGCCTCAACGGGCCGGCGCTGGTGTCGGCCACCCGGGACCACCTGGTGATCAGCCTCGTGGTGACCGCGCTGGTCCTGGTGGTGGCCGTCCCGCTGGGCGTGGTGCTGACCCGCCGGTGGGCGCGCCGCGCGGCGCCGGTGTTCCTCGGCATCGCCACCATCGGCCAGGCGTCGCCGGCCATCGGCATCCTGGTGCTGTTCTTCCTGGTGTCGGGGTTGGAGGGGCTGTGGGCGGCGGTGCTGCCGATCGCCTTCTACACACTGCTCCCGGTGCTGCGCAACACCGTGGTCGGCCTCCAGGGCGTCGACCCGGCGCTGGTCGACGCCGGGCGCGGGATCGGCATGTCCGCGGCGACCGTGCTGCGCCGCGTCGAGCTGCCCCTGGCGGTGCCGCTGATCCTGGCCGGGCTGCGCACCGCGCTGGTGCACGCGGTCGGGGTGGCCACCCTGGCGGTGTTCGTCAACGGCGGCGGGCTGGGCCTGCTGATCGACACCGGCTACAAGCTCGCCCGCGTCCCGGTGCTGGTTACCGGCGCGGTGCTGGCCGTCGGGCTCGCCCTGCTGGTCGACTGGCTCGGCGCCGTCGCGGAGACCTTCCTCGGGCCGAAGGGGCTGCGGTGAGCGGGCAGCGGCGGCGGCTGGTCGCGCTGGTGGCCGCCACGGCGCTGCTGGCGTCCGGGTGCGGCCTGGAGTCCTCGTTCGCGCTGCCGTTCGAGGTGGGCCCCGGCTCGATCCGGCCGGCGCCGGAGCTGTCCGGGGTGGCCGTCGCGGTGGGGTCCAAGGACTTCACCGAGAACCAGGTCCTGGGCTACATCGCCGAGGTCGCGCTGACCGCGGCCGGCGCCGAGGTGCGGGACATGACCAACATCCAGGGCTCCAACAGCTCCCGCCAGGCGCTGATCACCGGCGACATCGACCTGTCCTGGGACTACACCGGCACCGGCTGGATCAGCTACCTGGGCAACACCGAGCCGGTCCCGGGCGAGCGGGCGCAGTACGAGGCCGTGCGCGACGCCGACCTCGCCCGCAACGGCCTGCGGTGGCTGGAGTACGCGGCGGTGAACAACACCTACGCGTTCGCCGTCACCGAGACCTACGCCCGCGAGCACGGCCTGCGGACCACGTCCGACATGGCCGAGCTGATCCGCCGCGACCCCGGCGAGGGCGTGTTCTGCCTGGAGACCGAGTTCGCCAGCCGCAACGACGGGTTCCCGGGGGTGGCCCGGGCCTACGGGTTCGACCCGGGTTCGGTGGAGGTCAAGACGTTCGGCATCGGCACGATCTACACCGCGACCGCGCAGGGGTCGTGCAACTTCGGCGAGGTGTTCACCACCGACGGCCGGATCCTCGGGCTGAACCTCGTGGTGCTGGAGGACGACAGGCGGTTCTTCCCGCAGTACAACGCCGCGATCGTGCTGCGCGACGAGTTCGCCGACGCGCACCCGCGGATCGCGGAGGTCATGGCGCCGGTCGTCGCGGAGCTGGACAACGACACGATCCGCCGGCTCAACGCCGAGGTGGACGTCGAGGGCCGCGACCCGGCCGTGGTCGCCCGGGACTGGTTGGTGGACAAGGGTTTCGTGACGAACCCGGACTCCTGAGCGGTCCGCGCCCGACGTCGCGGACCGCTACCGCGCGGCGTGGGCGCAGGCGGTGTCGGCGCTGGAGCACCGGGGCACCGCGAGGTCTTCGACCGCGCGGCGGCGTCGGCGCCGCGCCCGGCCGAGTCCCGGGCGGAGCTGCGCACGCAGCCGGCGCTGCACGCAGCCCCGCTGCACGCCGCCCTGCCGCACGCCGACGACGTGGTGGTGCGGAAGCACCCCACCGTCGAGCCGGCCGGGATCGGCGAGTCGCCCGACGCGGTCGAGACCGTGCTGCGCGCCCTGGACCCGGCGATCCGCGACCGGGCCGGGAGCGCGGCGACGGGTCGCCGACCCGCCGGCAGGGTGACCGGCGGGTCACCGCACCACCCCCCGGTCACCCCGCCGGCGCGGCGGCGAACGCGGCGGCGTTGGCCTCGATGTGGGCGATGTCGCGCAGGTACAGCTCGTCGTGGCCGTCGGCGACGTGCGCGGCGAAGCCCTCGTGCCCGGCCGCCGCTTGGGCGCGCATGTGCTCCACGAGGTCGCGCAGCCGGTCGACGGCGGCGGTGATCACGGCGGCGCGGGCGGCGGGGTCGGTCAGGCCGTAGCTGTCGCAGAACAGCCCGGCCCGCGCGGCCTGCTCCCCGACCGTGCCGAAGCCGTCCTCGTTCGCCGGGTCGGTCAGCGGCGCGAACCGGTAGACCGCGTACCCGAGGTCGCGGGACCTCGGGCCGGGGTGCGCGGTGTCGAAGTCGATGAGGCCCACGACCTCCTCGCCGCGCAGCACGCAGTTGTAGGGCGCGAAGTCGCCGTGGCAGATCACCTCGGCGGGCTCGTGGTCGGCGAGCATCCAGCCGCCGGGCATGCTCGTCGCGATGTCGGCCGTCGCGTCGTGGTAGCCGCGCAGCAGCCTCGCCGCGGAGACCAGCGCGGTGGTGCTGCGGGCGGCGGGGGTCAGCGGGTAGGAGCCGACCTCGCCCGGCAGGAATTCCAGCACCTCGAAGTCGCCCTCCGCGCGGATGAACCGCGGCGCCTGCCGGAAACCCACCCGTTCGAGGTGCCGCACCAGCGCCGTGACCCGCTCGCTCCACGGGCCGCGCCTGCGGCGGACGGTGTCGCCGACGCGGACGACCTCGTTGAGCCCGCCCGTGAGCACCTGCTCCACGGCCTGCCCGCTCGATCCGGTGCTCAACCCCGGTCTCCTCCTCGTCCGTCGACCCCGGCGGCGCGCCGTGGCGCGGCTCGGCGATCCGGTCCGCTGTCGGTGGTGGTTCCTATGCTGTCGTCAACCTAGTGGGGAGGCGTGTGGTGGCGGCTGGGGACTTGGTGGCGATGGTCGACGAGCTGGCTCCGGCCGGTGCTCCGGAGCGGCCTGTGCGGCACCAGGGGATCTTGTTGTTGTGGGCGATTGGCAGGGCCGCGCGCGGGTTGCCGCGGTTGGTGCGCTGGTCCGAGGCGCAGGGGCAGTTGCGGCCGTTGTTCGTGGCGCTGGGGCGCGAGGGGAGCCGCCCGACGCCGGAGTACCCGTTCGTGGCGTTGGCCGGGACGCGGTGGTGGGAGCTGGCGGACGCGGGGGCGGAGGCGCCCCGTGCGCACGGCTCGGTCCCGTTGAGGTGGCTGAAGGAGCACGACCCTCGGGGTGGGCTGCCGGTGGAGCTCCACGACCGGCTCACCGCCGACCCGGTGGTCCGGGCGGAGGTGGTCCGGGCGCTGCTCGACCGGTTCTTCCACGACGGCCCGGCGGCCGAAGCGCGGCAGCTGACCGGTCTGGACGACAGCGACCCGGCCGGCTCGGGCGCGGGTGGCACGAGCACGGCGGGCGGCTCCCCGGGGAGGGACCCGGCGTGGGCGTGGGACGAGCTGGTCCTGGCCTGCGACCTGGTCGCCCGCAACGGGTGGCACGAGCTGCCCTCGGAGAACCCGCTGGTGGTCGAGCTGTCGGAGGTGCTGCGGTCACTGCCCGTCCACCCGACCGCGGTGCGCGGCCCGAAGTTCCGCAGCCCGAGCAGCGTGCGCCGGAAGATGGCCGACATCGCCACCCGGCACCCGGACTCGGTGCGCCGGCACACCAACGGCGGCCGGCTCGACCGCGAGGTGTTGCAGGCGTTCCTGGACCGCCCGCAGGAGATGCACGCCTGCGCCGCGCAGCTGCGCGCCGGTGTCGCGGCCGGTGACTTCGACGACCTGCCCGACGCCGACGAAGTGGTCGACGACGAGGGAGCGGCGCGGGAGGGGCGGTTGCTGGAGCGCAGGCACCTGCGCCGGGAGCGTGATCCGCGCCTGCGCAGGAAGAAGCTCGCCGAGGCCCTCCGCGAGCACGGCGCCCTGAGGTGCGAGGTGTGCGGGTTCGACTTCCACCGCGCCTACGGCGCCAGGGGCGAGGGGTACGCCGAGTGCCACCACGTCGTGCCGCTGCACGTCTCGGGCGAGACCACCACGAAGTTGCAGGACTTGGCGGTGCTGTGCGCGAACTGCCACCGGATGGTCCACCGCGGCACGCGCTGGCTCACCCCGGCCGAACTCCGGGGCGTCGTCGAAGCGCAGCGGGCGAACGCCGCGACGGCGGAGCGGCAGCCCGGCGCCCCGGTCGGGAGTGGGGGCTGCTGACCGGTGGAGCAGCGCGTGCGGGAATGGGTGCGGGGCTGGTCGTCGTGCAGGGGCGCGCCGGAACCGGTCGAGGAGGCCGACGGGTTCCGGATCGACGTGGGCGTGCCGGGCCACCGCGTCCGGTTCGTGCTGCCCGGCACGGAGTCGGTGCGGGAGCGGGCGGCGGCGGAGCCGGGCACGTGGCTCAAGGTCTGCGGGCGGCGCGAGGCCGTGGCCCCGCTGCTCGACCCCCGCTGGGTGCTGGACGAACCGGAGTTCCTGATGAGCACCGCCCTGCGCGGGAGCGGTGGACCGGTCGCCGCGCCGGCCGGGTACCGCACCGGGCTCGTGCGCGAGCACGGGTTCCACGAGGTTGTCGTGGTCGCCTCGGACGGCGCGCGAGCCGCGCGCGGCCGGTTCGCGGTGCACGGCGGGGTGGCCGTGGTGGACCAGGTCGTGACAGAGCCCGCACACCGGCGGCGCGGCCTGGGCCGGCACGTGATGAGCACGATCGGCGTGCACGCGAAGGTGCGCGGCGCGGTTGTCGCGGTTCTCGTCAGCACGGTCGAGGGCCGTCGCCTGTACGAGTCGCTGGGTTGGCGGGTCGACTCGGAGGTGGTCGCGGCGCACCTGCCGGAAACCGCGGGGCCGCCACCCCCCTGAGCGCCCGCGGACCGGCAACGGCCGACCGCCGCGACCAACCACCGAATCGATCCGGTGCGGGGAACGAGAAGGCGCCCGGTGTGCCGGGAGGCGCAAGCGGGAGGTCCGCGCGCGGCCGGGTCCGCCCCCGCCCGGCCGCGCGCGGGTCGCCGCCCCTACCGCCGGTCGCCCGACCGGGCGGGTGCTCCCGGTTCCACCAGGCCCGACAGGGCCGCCGGCAGGGGGTCCCGGTGCAGGACGCCGAGGCGTTGGGTGGCCCGGGTGAGCGCCACGTACAGCTCGGCCGCGCCGCGCGGGCCGTCGGCGAGGATCCGCCCCGGTTCCACGACCAGGACGGCGTCGTACTCCAGGCCCTTGGTCTCCGACGCCGGCACCGCCCCCGGCACGCCCGGCGGGCCGATCACGACGCTGGTGCCCTCGCGCGCGGCTTCCTCCCGGGTGAACTCCTCGACGGCGGCGGGCAGTTCGTCCTCGGTGACCCGCCTGGACCACGGTCGGACGCCGCAGGCGCGGACCGAGTCCGGGGGTCGGACGTCCGGGGCGAAGTCGGCCAGCAGGGCGGCGGCGACCGCCATGACCTCCGCCGGGGTGCGGTAGTTCACCGTCAGCGGCCGGTAGACCCAGCGGCCGGGCACGTACGGTTCCAGCACGGCGGCCCACGACGTCGCGCCCGCGGCCGACCGGCGTTGGGCGAGGTCGCCGACCACCGTGAAGGACCGCCCCGGGCAGCGGCGCATCAGCACCCGCCAGTCCATTTCGGACAGTTCCTGGGCCTCGTCCACCACGACGTGCCGGTAGGTCCAGTCCCGGTCGGCCGCGGCGCGTTCGACCAGTTCGCGGGTGTCGCGCTCCAGGACGCGGTCCGCCAGGTCCTCGGCGTGGAGCAGGTCCGTGGCGAACAGGTGGTCCTCGTCGTCCATCGAGTCCTGGCGGCCGACGAGGCCGTCGAGCACCTCGGCGGCGTACCGGGCCTCCCGCTCCCGCTCCCGCTCGGCGGCCCGGTCGGCCGGCCGGTCGCGGCCCAGCAGGTCGACCAGTTCGTCCAGCAGCGGCACGTCCGACACCGTCCAGGCTTCGCCGTCGGAGCGCAGCAGCGCGGGGTCGGCCCCGGCCGCCCGCAGCCGCTCGGGGGACGTGTAGAGCCGCGCCAGCACCGCTTGCGGCGTCAGCACCGGCCACAGCTCGTCGAGCACGGCGGTGAACGCCCCGTCCTGCGCCAGCTCCTCGACCAGGTCCGCGCGCAGCCGCTCCCACCCCGCGCGGTCCTGCCTGGTCAGCCAGCCCCGGCCGATCCGCGCGATGGCCCGTTCGGTGAGCACGTAGGTGATGACCTCGGTGAACACGGCGCGGGCCTCGTTGTGCGGCAGGCCGCTCGCCCGCGCCTCCTCCCTGGCCCACTGCGCGGTCTCGGCGTCGACGCGCCCCGCGACACCGCCGAGTTCGACCGGCACGGGCCGCTCGGGCAGCCGCTGCCGGTCGGCGACCGCCGCCGCGAGCACGTCGAGGATCTCCAGCGACCCCTTGAGCCGCGCGACCTCCGGGGTGTCCTCGGCGGTGGCGCGCAGGCCCGGCACGAGGCCGCCGGGGGTCGTGAACACCACGTCGGACTCGCCCAGGGACGGCAGGACGCGGCCGATGTGGTGCAGGAACGCCGGGTTGGGCCCGACCACGAGCACGCCGTGCCGCTCCATCCGCTCCCGCTGGGTGTAGAGCAGGTAGGCGACGCGGTGCAGCGCCACCACCGTCTTCCCGGTCCCCGGACCGCCCTCGATCACCAGCACGCCGGGGTGGTCGAGCCGGATGACCTCGTCCTGCTCGGCCTGGATCGTCGCCACGATGTCGCGCATCCCCTCGCCGCGCGGCGCGTCGACCGCCGCGAGCAGGGCGGCGTCGCCGCGCTCCCGCCCGTCGGGGCGGCCGAGCACCTCGTCGGTGAAGTCGACCACCCGGCGGCCCCGCGCGTGGAACTGGCGGCGGCGGCGCATCCCCTCCGGGTTGGCGGCGGTGGCGACGTAGAAGGGGCGCGACGCCGGCGCCCGCCAGTCGAGCAGCACCGGTTCGTACTCGTCCCCCTCGTCGAAGATCCCGATGCGGCCGATGTAGGAGCGGTCGCCCGAGAGGCCGTCCAGCCGGCCGAAGCACAGCCCGTTGTCCGCCACGTCGAGCCGCTTCGCCTCCCTGGCCAGCGCGCGCACCTCGAAATCCCGCTCCATGGGGGTCCCACCGGTGCCCCGCAACGCCGCCTCGTACGCGCCCTTCACCCGCGCGCGCTCGGCGTCGAGCCGCTCGTAGAGCCCGGCCACGTAGTCCCGCTCGGACCGCAGCTCGTCTTCGTACCCCTGAGTTGACACATGCCCCTCACAGCGGCTAACTTGGCATTAGGTTCGGCGGGTTCTCCTTCGAGTTTCGGAGAGCACGCCGACTTTTCATTGTCCGGCCGCTGTCAAGACCTGTTGTGCCGCACTGTGTCGCGCTCCCCCGGCGCGAGGTGTCCGGCCGAGCGGGCGTCGCGGACCGGACCAGGGGCGGTTTCCCCGGAACAGCAGCGTCGCAGCCGCCGAGGGCGACTGCGACGCGGAACTGCTGTGCGGTGCGGTTGTGGCGCACCCCGGCGCGAGGGCCGGCTTGCGACCTACACGCGCTGCCAGAGGGAAGCGACGTTCGGCGGTTCCCAGCCGGCCAGCGAGGTGTGGGCCTGGAGGCAGCGGTAGGACGAGCCGCCGTAGGTGACCTGCGAGCCGATCGAGTACGCGACCCCCGTCGTCCACGGACCGCTCACCGGCGGGGTGGTGGTCGTCGTGGTGGTGGGCTCGGTGGTCGTCGTGGTCGGCGTCGTGGTCGTCGTCGGGCCGGGGCCGCCACCGGGGCCGACCTGGAGGTCGACGCAGTTGTAGAACGCCATGGCCGTGTCGGCGATGTTCCAGATGGCGAGCAGCTTGATGCGGCCGGTGCGACCGCCCAGGCTCACGTCGTGCTTGACCGTCCGGCCCGGCTGGCGCCCGTGGTCGTTGAACTCGGCGATCTTGCTGCCGCCGACGAAGTACTGCCACGTGGAGGTGGAGTGGTTGGCCGTGATCAGCCAGTTGAACGAGACGTTGTTGCCGACCTGCGTGGCGGGCCACGCCTTGCGGTCGTCGTTCAGGGGCGCCCAGCGGCCGTCGCCGCCGTGGCAGTTCTGCTGCCCCTTCAGACCTTCCACGCTCGCCGGCTCGTAGATGATGTCGCCGCAGTTGGAGACCTTGCCCGCGGCGCAGACCGCCTGCCGGCTGGGCGGCGAGGTGATGTAGCCGTGCGCGCTGGCCGTCCCCGCTGACACCACGACGATGAACGGGGCGATGCCCACGCCCGCGAGCACCGCCGCGAGCTTCCGTTTCACACTCATTGTCCAGCTCCTTCGGAGGAACCCCAAGGGGATTCCCTGGGCAGGGTCCAATTCCGCGGCGACCGGATCAAGCCGGGTGCGCACGCCCGCGAACGGCGGTCACATCCGGCAAGTGGTCTAGACCATATCCGTGGACGTGGTCCGAGTCAAGATCCCGACCCCACTGCTCCGACCGGCCGCGACCGCCCTGTTCCGCGCGGTCGAACAGAGAACGCGCGGGCCGGGAGGCGGTCACGGGACGAACGGTTCAGCACGGCGGGACCGCCTCCCAGAGTGCCGCTTCCCCACCTCCACCGCACCCCCGGCAGCGCATTAACAGCAGCGACTTCTTAACCGAAAGAACTGTGTGGACACGCTCACCACCTCAGCCCATCCGCCTACACCTTGCGGCCCAACGCACCCACAGCACCCACACCCCCCAACCAGACCCGCACCACACCCCAGCACACACCGCTTCCGCTTCCACTCTCCGCTTTTGGCTTTCGGCACGCCCCGTGCAGACCGGTCGCCTCGTGTTCTCCCCGTATGGCCTGCCCGGAGGGCTACCATGCTTTTCCTGGGGGTGCAAGCACGCTTTTCGCTTGCACCCCCAGGAAAAGCATGGTCGTCTTTAGACAGGCCATGCGGGGAGAACACGACCGCTGTTTCTTTTCATTCTCCTTGGCGGCCTGCCTGTCCGGCGAGGACTCTTTTGGTTTTTGATCTTAGATCGGTGCGGCACCTAAATATTTCCTGGATCGGTGCGCGATCTTAGTATGAAGAGCGGCCAAGAGGCCACCAAGGAGAAGGGAAGTGCGTCGTGTTCTCCCCGTACGGCCTGCCGGAGGCAATCATCTTTGTCGGGGGGTGTCAAGCGAAGAGCGTGCTTGACACCCCCCGACAAAGATGATTGGGCTGCGCCCAGGCCGTACGGGGAGAACACGAGGCACACCGCTGCGCTGAAGCGCCGCCGCGCGGAGCGCGGCCTGTGGGGAGAGCTGGAGTGCCGCCGCGCGGAGCGCGGCCCCATCGCAGAGACGTGCCGAGCGCGGCCCTACGCGCCGAGCCCTGCAAAGCGCAGCCCCCGCGCCAAGCCACGCCGAGCGCGGCCCCGTGCCAAGCCGCGCGACGCGGCCCGGCCGGCCCTAGACGACCCTGGCCGCGATCAACTGCTGCCAGATGACGCCCTGGTCGGCGACCTCGACGCCCAGCTTCTCCGCCTTGGCGATCTTGCTCGCGCCGACCTCGGCCCCGGTGACGAGCAGGTCGGTGTTCGCCGAGACCGAAGAGGCGATGGTGGCCCCGCCCTTCTCGCACAGGCGCTGGAACGCCGGGCGCGGCACCTTCTCCCCCGAGCGCGGGTCGTTGATCGCGCCGGTGATGACCACCGTCTTGCCGGCCAGCGGCGCGTCGGACGCGACGACCGGCGGGAGGTCCTCCTCGCGCACGTCCAGCGAGACGCCGCACCGCCGCAACCGGTCGAGTTCGGGGCGCAGGCGGGTGAGGTGCTCGACCAGCGAGGCCGCGACCTTGGGGCCGATGTCCTCCACGGCCAGGAGCCGCTCCTCCCCCGCGTCGGCGACCTCCTCCAGCGAGCCGAACCCCGCCCGGCACAACCGGGTGGCGGTGCCCTCCGACGCCATCGGGATCGCGAACCCGATCAGCGCCCGGCGCAGGCCCACCGCGCGGCCGGCGGCGATCGAGTCGATCATGCGCGTCGCGGAGGTCTCGCCGATCCGCTCGAACTCCAGCAGCTGCTCCCTGGTCAGCCGGTAGAAGTCCGACGGGTGCTCCAGCAGCCCGGCCTCGGCCAGCCGCTCGATCCACACCGGACCGACGGCCTCGATGTCGGCCGCCGCGCGCGACGCCCAGTGGATCAGCCTGCGCACGGTCTGCGCGGGGCAGGCGACGTTGGTGCAGAACAGCTCGCGGCTGTTGCCCTGCTCGGTCAGCCCGTGGCCGCACGACGGGCACGCCGCGGGCGGCACGATCTCCCGCTCCGCCCCGGTGCGCTGGGACTCGTCCAGCACACCGGCCACGAACGGGATCACGTCGCCCGCGCGCCGCACCAGCACCGTGTCCCCGATCCGGACGCCGCGCGCGCGGATCACCTCCTGGTTGGCCAGCGTCGCGCGGGTGACCGTCGTGCCGCCCACGAACACCGGCTCCAGCCAGGCGACCGGCACGACCTTGCCCGTCTTGCCGACGTCCCACACCACGTCGGACAGCACCGTCGTCCGCTCCTCGGCGGCGAACTTGAACGCCAGCGCGCCGCGCGGCGAGTTCGACCGCGTCCCGGCCGCCGCGTAGGCGTCCCGGTCGGCCAGCCGCAGCACGGCGCCGTCCAGGTCGTAGTCCAGCTCGTCGCGCCGCGCCTCGATCCCGTCGATCACCGCCTGGGCCCCCGCCGCGTCGTCGCAGTGCCGCATGTCGGCGACGGTGAACCCGAGCGCGCTCAGCCCCTGCTCCAGGTCGGCCGCCGCGCCGCCCTCGGAGGTGTCCAGGTCGAAGGCGAAGAACCGCATCCGCCGCCCGGCGACCGTGGCCGGGTCCTTGGCGCGCAGGGTGCCCGCGGCGGCGTTGCGCGGGTTGATCAGCGGTTTGTCCGGGTGCGCGGCGTTGTAGGCGGCGAAGGTCGACCTCAGCATCACCGCCTCGCCGCGCACCTCGACCCGGCCCGGCGCGGCCACCCGCTCGGGCACCCCGTCGACCAGCGCCCGCACGAGCGGGGTCACGTCGTCGCCGGTCGTGCCGTCCCCCCGCGTGACGGCGCGGACCAGCCGCCCGCCGGAGTAGACCAGCGCCAGCGACAGCCCGTCCAGCTTGGGCATGACCACCACCGGCTGGCCGGGGAAGCGGTCGAGGAACGCCGCCACCTGCTCGGGCCTGGTCGCCTTCTCCAGCGACAGCATCGGGCGCGAGTGCCGGACCGGCGCGTGCAGCACCGCCGGCGCGCCGACCTGCTCCAGCGGGTTCGGGTCGGGCGCCAGCCCCGGGTCGGCCTCGATCAACCGGCGCAGCTCGTCCTCGATGGCGTCGTACTCCGCGTCCGCCACCAACGGCGACCCCCGGTAGTAGGCGTCGCGCAGCACCACGACCTGGTCGGCCAGTTCCCGGATCCGTTCCACAGCGTCCACGGCGCGCACGCTACCCGGCCCCACCGACAAGATCGGCGGCTCCGCCGGCGCGCCCGAGCGGCCCCGCGCCGCTCCGCTCGGCCGAGCCGCGAGGGCGACCGGGTCCCCGGCCGCCGCCCACCCGGACGGGGGGCCGTGGAGCGGTCGCGGGTAAACCCTCCGACGTGGAATACGAAGATTATTCTGCATTTCTCCCCGATCACGACCGGGCCATTCGCGGTGATCACCGGGGTTCGGGGAATTCGCGCGGGGAATGCCGCCCCTTTCGCACCGGACACGCACCGTGGCCGGTACATTACCGGCGTGGACGGGGCGGAGGGGCGGTTGGTGGTCGGGCGGTACCGCCTGCGCCGGGCGCTCGGTCGGGGCGGTATGGGGGTCGTCTGGCTCGCGCACGACGAATTCCTGCACCGGGACGTGGCGGTGAAGGAGATCCAGCCGCGCGGCCGGGAAATCCGGCAGAACGACCCGGAGGTCCGGCGCACGCTGCGGGAGGCCAGGGCCGCCGCCAAGCTGAGCGGGCACCCCCGCGTCATCACCGTCCACGACGTGGTGACCGACGACAACGGCCTGCCCTGGATCGTCATGCAGCTGCTGTCGGGCCGCTCGCTCGCGGACGCGCTGGACGCCGACGGCCCGATGCCCGCCGACCGGGTCGCGCGCATCGGCATCCAGGTGCTGGAGGCGCTGGACCACGCCCACGCCAACGGGGTGCTGCACCGCGACGTCAAGCCGGGCAACGTGATGCTGGACGGCGACGACGTGGTCCTCACCGACTTCGGCATCGCGGTGATCGACGGGGCCTCGGTGCTCACCGCCACCGGGCAGGTGCCCGGCGCGCCGGAGTACATCGCGCCCGAGCGCATCCTCGGCGAGGAGGCCCTGCCCGCGGCCGACCTGTGGTCGGTGGGGATCACGCTCTACCGGATGCTCGTGGGCCGGACCCCCTTCCAGCGTCCCGACATCCAGGCCACGCTGGCGGCGGCGCTGTCCCAGGAGCCGGACCCGCACGTGGCCATCGGCCGGCTGTGGCCGGTCGTGCAGGGGCTGCTGCGCAAGAAGCCCGCCGAGCGGTGGACCGCCCGGCAGGCCCTCGACCGGCTCGCCGCGATCGCCGGGACCGTCGGGACCGCCGCGCCGCCCGCGCAGGCGCCGCACGGGGTCGGGGCGCGCGCCGAGCACCCCACGCGGGAGGAGGACCCGGCGGGCGCGGTGACGGTCGTGGGCGAGACCGCGCCCAACACCCGCACCCTGCCGCCGCCGCTGCCCCCGCCGGTCGCGCCCGCCGCGCCGGGCGACCCGACGGTCGACGCGCTGCCGGCCCGCCGGCCGCGCTCCGGCCGCGAGCCGCTGATCGCGGCCGGCGTCGTGCTCGCGGTCGCGGTCGTGGTGGCCGCCGCCCTGTTCGTCGCGCTCCCGCGGGGCGAGCGGGGGCTCGCCTCGCCGCCGTCCACCGGGTCGGCGGCCGACCCGGCCGCGCGGATCCCGCTGAAGACCTACCAGGAGCCGCAGCTGGCCTGCCTGATCAGCGTCCCGGCGGACTGGCGGCGCGAGCCCTCGCTGGACGGCCCGCTGACCTACGTCCTGTGGGAGGGCCGCAAGACCGACCCCAGGACCGGGGCGCCGGCCGTGCGGGTGCTGCGGGACACCACCAGGCCCGGCACGTCGGCGTTCGCCTACCTGACCGACGAGGCGAGGGCCCGGCGGGCGGCCCGGGACAACGCCGACTTCGAGCAGACCGCCCTGACCGACGGCGGCTCCACCGCCGACCTGGAGTACACCCACCGGACCACGACGGGCTCCACGTGGTTCCGCACGCGGGTCTGGGCGCTCTCGCGCGGGTCGGCGATCTACACGGTGACGTTCTCGCTGTTCGCCGGCGACGCGCAGGCGTTGCGGGAGCAGTGGGACGCCGCGCAGCCCCTGCTCGCCCGGATCCGCGACAGCTTCCACTTCAGCCCCTGAGACCGCCGGCGGGGACCGGTCCCCGCCGACGGGGATAGGTTGCCGCCCGTGACCACCAAGCCCTCGGCGTCACGCAGGAACGGGCCGTACGCCCTGCTGGGCATCCTCTGCGCCGCGGCGCTGGTCGGCGCGCTCGCCGGGCCCACCCGACCGCTGGCCGCCACCCCGTTCACCACGACCGGCCACTGGGTCTACAACTCCGTGCTGGCCGCGGTGTTCCACGTCGACGGCGGCACGGCGAACGTCGACGCGCAGCTGCCGCTGCACGCCGAGGAGGGCAGCCGGGTCCTGCAGGGCGACACCCACGGCTACGTGGTCGGCCCGGGCCGGATCACCCCGTTCGACAAGGCGACGCTGACACCGCTGGGCTCGCGCACGGCGCCCTCCGGCGAAGCCCCGCTGGGCATCGAGGCGGTCGGCGGCCCCTACGCGGTCTACCGCAACGCGGGCAAGGTGGTCCGCCTCGGCGACCCGGCGGCGGTCGTGGCGGCGGGCGGCGCGATCGGCAGCCCGGTGGTCACCGCAGACGGCACGATGTGGTTGCACCGCACCGGGGTCGGCTCGATCTGCACGCTGGCCCGGGACGGGGTCGAACTGTCCGGCTGCCCGGTCTCCGCGCCGGCCGACCACGCGGGCGCGCTGACCGTGCTGGCCGGGCGCCCCGCGTTCGTCGACCTGTTCACCAGCCGCCTGCACACCGTCGACGGCGGCGCGTTCGGCGAGGGCAGGCCGCTGGGCGCGTCGCTGTCGCCCAACGCGCGGCCCGCCGCCGCGGACCTGGCCGGCCGGGTGGCGATCCTCGACCCGGACCGCAGCAGCCTGCTGCTGGTCGACCCGGACGCCCGGCCGGTGGTCCCGGTCCGGGTCGCGCTGCCGCCGGGCGACTACGACGGGCCGGTGTCGACCGGCGAGGCCGTCGTCCTGGTGGACCGGCAGCGCGGGGCGGTGCTGACCTACGGGCCCGACGGCGCGCTGCGCGACGAGAAGCCGGTCAAGCGGGGCGACGGCGAGCCGCGGCTGGCCAAGGGCGAGGACGAGCGGGTCTACGTCGAGGACTCCGAGGGCACCCAGGTCCTGGTCGTCGCCAGGCACGGCGCGGTGCAGGACGTCGACGTGGCCGGGAAGCGCGATCCCGCACCGCGGACGGAGGTCCCCGACCCGCGGCCCGACCAGCAGGTCGCGCTGCCGGGGCAGCCGCCGGCCGGGCGGCCCGACCCGGTGCCGGGCCGGACCGCTCCGGCCGTCCCGGCGCCGACCACCCCGGCGCCGGCCCCGACCACGGCCCTGCCCGGCGCGCCCACGCCCACCACCCCCGCGCCGCGACCGCCCGAGCCGACCACGCCGCCACCGACCACGGCGCCACCGGCCCCGGTGCCGCCCGGCCGGCCGGGCGCCTCGCCGTCGGTCGCCGCGCGGCCGGGCGACGGCTCGGCGCTCGTCACCTGGGACGCCGCGCCGGACAACCGGTCCCCGGTCACCTCGTACCTGGTGTCGTGGCGGCACGGCGACAGGACCAAGTCCACGACGGTCGGCGGGGACGCCCGCCAGGCCGGCGTCGAGGGCCTGGCCAACGGCGAGAGCTACGTCTTCACCGTCACCGCGACCAACGCGGTCGGCACGGGGCCGGGCACGTCGTCCAACCCGGTGACGCCGAGCGCGCCGGTCCGGCCCGCCGGCGCGCCGGTCGGCCTGAAGGCGGACTACGACGTCGACGACCGGCCGAGCCGGGACGTCGGGATCAGCTGGGGGCAGCCGGCGCTCAACGGCGGGGCGCTCGTGCACTACGTGGTCACCGGGACCGGCCAGGAGACCCAGGAGGTGACCGGGACCCGGGTGGTGTACCCGCAACTGCTCGCCGAGAAGACCTACACCTTCACGGTGCACGCGGTGACTAAGACGCCCGACGGCCGGCTGCTCGACGGGGAGAAGAGCTCCATCGTGGTCAAGGACGAACCGCCCGCCGCCACCGCGACCCCCTCGGTCGTCATCCGCCAGGGCGGCCCGGCCGAGACCGACCACTGCCACCGGCCCGCCTGCGCGTGGGTGGAGGCCACGATGTCCGGCCTCTCCCCCGGCGCCTCCTACCGGATCAGGCTCAGCTCCGGCTCCAACGCCGACGTCCGGACCGAGCGCTTCACCGCCGACGCCGCCGGGAACGCCGCGCACGGCGAGCTGAACTACGACGTTCCCGGCGAGACCGTGTGGGTCGCGGTGCTCGGCCTCGACGGCCGGACCGTCGCCCGCTCCGACCCGATCACCTGGAAGTGAGACAGTGACCACCACCACCGCGACCCGCGCCGGCGAGGTCTACGAGCGGATCGCCGACAACGTCCAGCGGGTCGTCCGGGGCAAGCCGGAGGTCGTGCGGCTGGCCGTGGCCGCGCTGCTGTGCGAGGGCCACCTGCTGGTCGAGGACGTGCCCGGGACCGGCAAGACCACGCTCGCCCGGTGCCTGGCGCGCAGCATCGGGGGCAGCTTCAGCCGCATCCAGTTCACACCCGACCTGCTGCCCGGCGACATCACCGGTGTCCAGGTCTACCACCAGCGCGACGAGCGGTTCGTGTTCCACCCCGGCGGCGTGTTCGCCAACGTGGTGCTGGCCGACGAGGTCAACCGGGGCACGCCGAAGACGCAGTCGGCGCTGCTGGAGGTGATGGCGGAGCGGCGGGTCACGGTCGACTCGGTGCGCCACGAGGCGCCCCGGCCGTTCCTGGTGATCGCCACGCAGAACCCGATCGAGATGGCGGGCACCTACCGGTTGCCCGAGGCGCAGCTCGACCGGTTCCTGATGCGGCTGCCGATGGGCTACCCGAGCCTGGAGGCCGAGGTCATGGTGATCATCAGCGACTGCGCCGGGGTGGACCCGGACGAGCTGCCGCCGGTGGTGGACATCCCGACCCTGCAGGCCGCCGTGGCGCAGGTGCGCGGCATCCGGATCGACACCGCCCTGGTGCGCTACGCCGCGACGCTGGCCTCGGCCACCCGGCAGTGCGCGGACGTGCGGTACGGCGCCAGCCCGCGCGGCAGCATCGCCCTGGTCCGCGCCGCGCAGGGGGTCGCCGCGACGCGGGGGCGCGACTACGTGACGGCCGACGACGTCAAGCAGGTGGCGCACCCGGTGCTGGACCACCGCCTGATCCTCACGCCGGACGCCGAGCTGCGGCAGCGCACGGCCGCGGACGTGGTGGCCGACCTGCTCGAGCAGGTGCCGGTGCCGGTCGTCGGCGGTGCGGGGGCCCGATGACGAGGTTGACGGGCAGGGGTGCGGGCACGCTCGCCGCCGGGGTCCTGCTCACCGCCCTCGGCCTGGTGGCGGGCCACCCCCTGGTGCTCGCGCTGGGCGCGATCGCGCTGGGCGCGGTCGTCGCGGCGGCGGTCGTGTCGGCCCGGCCGCCCGGGGTGCGGGTGGTCCGGGAGCTGTTCCGCGACCGGGTGGAGCGGGGCGGCAGGGCGGGGCTCACGCTGCGCGTGCACAACCCCGGCCCGCGCCGCCAGGCCGGTTTCACCGCCGTGGACCGGGCCGGCGGGCACGAGCTGACCATCGCCGTGCGCTCGCTCGCGCCGGGCGCGGAGCAGTCCTACGTCAACGAGCTGCCCACCGGGCGGCGCGGCAGGCACCAGGTGGGGCCGCTGCGCCTGCGCCGCTCCGACGTGCTCGGGCTCGGCCGCTGCGAGCTGCAGCTCGGCGGCGCCGCGGCGTTGTGGGTCTACCCGCGCACGCACCCGGTGCGCTCGGTGGCGGGCGGCCTGCCGCTGCACCACCACGACGGCGCGGCCACCGAGGACTCCCCGCGCGGGTCGCTGGACGTCCGCGAGGTGCGCGAGTACGTGCCCGGCGACGAGGTGCGCCACCTGCACTGGAAGGCCACGGCGCGGACCGGGCGGCTGATGGTGCGCGACTGCGCCGACCCGCACCAGCCGCGGTTCACCGTGCTGCTCGACGACCGGGGCGGGGCGGCGGAGCCGGACTTCGAGGAGGCGGTCGAGCTGGCGGCGTCGCTGGTGGTCGCGGCGGTCCGGGAGGAGCACCGCTGCCGGCTGGTCGCCTCCGGCGGCCTCGACGTGGGCACGGGGTCCGGCTCGGGCGACGCGGTCCGCCGGCTGCTGGACGAGCTGTGCCTCGTGCGGCGCACCGGCGAGCCCGGCGCGCCGCTGGTCCCCGCGGCGCTGGCGCGCGCCGACGGCGGGGTCCTGGTGGTGGTCTCCCCGGTCGCCTCGGCGGCGGACCGGGCCGCGCTCGCCGCGCTGCGCCCGCGCTACGCCGACGTCGTCGTGGTCGCGCTGGGCGGCCCCGCGCCGGTGGTCCCCGGTGTCCGGGTGCTGTCCGCGGTGGACGCCGCGGACGCGGCGCTGCGCTGGCAGGCGGTGGTGGCCCGATGAGGTCGCGCGTGCTGTGGGTGCTGGCCGCCGCGGGGATCCCCGGCCTGCTGTTCGCCCCGGTGTTCGGGCTGCGGGTGCTGCTGCCGCCGGTCGCGGCGGTGCTGGCGGCGTGCTACGCGGTCGTGGAGCTGTGCCTGCGGGTCCCGGCGCTGCGGCCCGTGCGGCCGGCGCTGGCGTTCGCCGCGGGGTCGGTGGCGCTGGTCGAGGTGTCGCTGTTCGCCACGACGGCAGGCGGCCTGCCGACCGCCGCGAGCGCGCGGGCACTGGTCGCCGGCGTCACCGAGTCGTGGCAGCTGACCCTGCAGTCGACGTGGCCGGTGCTGCCGGAGGCCGAGCTGTACCTGTTCGTCCCGCTGCTGGTCCTGTTCGCGGCCGTGATCGGGGTGGAGCTGCTGGGCCGGCCCGCCGTCGCGGTGGCGCCGAGCCTGGTGCTGCTGGTGCTGAGCCAGAGCTTCGCGGCCCTGTCCGGGCTCGGGGCGACGCTGGTCGCGTTCGCCTACGCCGGGGTCGTCGCCGGGCTGCTGGCGACCCGGGCGCGGGCGGCGGTCGTGCCGACGGTGGCGCTGTGCCTGGTGGCGGGCGTCGCGGTGGCGCCGGTCGGGACGGGGCCCGCGTTCTCGCTGCAGCAGAACCGGTTCGCGCAGGCGCCGCTGCCGCGCGCGGTCAGCCCGCTGAGCGAGGTCGCCGCCCGGCTGTCGGACCCGGACGCCGAGGTCTTCGGCTACGCGGGCGACGCGCCGGTCGACCGCTGGCGGCTGGTGGTGCTGGACGGGTTCGACGGCGTCACGTGGACGCCGCGGGAGCGCTACCACCGGCTGGGGGTGGGGATCGGGCCGCCCGGCGGCGTGCGCGTGCCGACCGGGCCGCGCTCCGCGCGGCTCACCGTCCCCGCCGGCGGGCAGTGGGTGCCCAGCCAGGCGATGCCCGCCTCGGTGACCGGCATCGCGCCCCTGGTGGACCGGGACACCGGCGCGCTGCTGGCGCCCGGCCGGACCGGGCCCGTGGAGTACGACCTGCGGTGGTGGGAACCGGAGGTCGACCCCGACCGGCTGCGCGACGCCGGGGTCGCGACCGAGGTCGAGACCGGCGGCCTGGGCAACCTCCCGCCGGGCGTCGCGGAGCTGGCGCGCACGGCCACCGGCGGCGGGCGGGCGACCTTCCGCACGGCGCTGGTGCTGGAGCGCTACCTCGGCCGCGAGTACCGGCTCGCGACGGGCGACGGGCTGCCGACCGGCAGCGGCTGGCCGCAGCTGCGCGAGTTCCTGCTGGAGACCAAGCGGGGCACCAGCGAGCAGTTCGCCGCCTCCTACGTGGTGCTGGCCCGGGCCGTCGGCATCCCGGCGCGGCTGGCCGTCGGGTTCCGGGCCCCGCGGGACGCGGACGACGACGGCCGCGTGGTGGTGCGCAACCGCGACGTGCTGGCGTGGCCGGAGGTCGCGGTCGCCGACGTGGGCTGGGTGCCGCTGGACCCCGCCGGCGCGGCGAGCGGGGCGCCGGCGGCCGGGTCCGGGCTGGCCGGGGCCACCGCGCGGGCGCGGGCCGGGCTGCCGCCGCCGGACCGGCTGCCCGACCCGCCGCTGCCCGCGCCGGAGCCGGACCCCGGCCCCGGCCCGGACGTCGACCTGCGCGCGGTGGCGGGGTGGCTCGCGGCCGGCCTGGCGGCGCTGCTCGCCCTGGCGGTGGTGGCGATCCCGGCGGCGAAGGGCGTCCGGACCTGGCGGCGCAGGCGGCTCACCGGCGCGCGCGGCGTGGTCGCGGCCTGGTGGGAGGCCCGCGACCTGCTGCGGGCCCACGGCGTCCCGGTCACGCCCGGCATGACCGCCCGCGACCTGGCCGCGGTGTCGGAGGGCGCCGTGGTGGACTGCCTGGACCGGCTGGCCGACGGGCTGGACGCGGCGGTGTGGTCGGGCGCGGGCGCGGACGACCGCGCCGTGGCCGCGGCGTGGGGCGCCGTGCGGGGCATCCGCGGGGCGCTGGCGCGGCGGCCGGTCGCCGCGCGGCTCAGGGCGGTGTTCGCGGTTCGATGAGCCTGCTCGCCCGGGGGCCGGTCGCCGAGGTCCACGCCGTCGAGGGGGCGGCGCTGAAGGTGTACCCCGGCCGGTTCGACCGGCGGACCCTCGCCGCGGTCGAGCGCGACCGGGTCCGGCTCGCGGCGCTGTCGGCCCCGGTGCTGCCGGTCGAGCGGGTCGAGCTGGTGGGCGGCAGGCACGCGCTGCGGATGGAGCTGTGCGCCGAGTCGCTGGCGGAGCGGGTGCGACGCGCCGGCCCGCTGTCGCCGGAGGAGGTGGGCGCGCTGGGCCGGGCGCTGTCGCGCGCGCTGCTCGCCGCCCACCGGGTCGACGTGCTGCACGGCGGGGTGAGCCCGCTCAACGTGCTGTTCCGCGCCACCGGCGAGCCGGTGCTGGCCGACTTCGGCGTCGCCGCGCGGCAGGCGTTCCGGCGCGATCCGCTGCACGGCGTGGAGTGGGTCTCGCCGGAGGCGCTGCGCACGGGCGTGACCGACGGGAGGACCGACCTGTACGGGCTCGGCGCGGTGCTGCACTTCGCGCTGACCGGCCACTCCCCCCACCCCGCCCGGATCGGCGAGATGACCGGCGAGCGCGTCCTGCGCGTGCTCGGCGACCCGGTGCCCGCGATCAGCCGGCCCGACGTCCCGGTCGCGCTGTCCACGGCCATCGGCCGGCTGCTCGCGCCCGACCCCGCGAAGCGGTCGCTCCCGCCGACCGGGGACGGGCCGGGGCCGCAGGACCCGCCCCGCGGGGCCTCGCGGCGGTGGCGCGCGGTCGCGGCCGGCCCGGTGGTCGCCGGGGTGGTCGCGGTGGTGATCGCGGTGGTGGTCGCCGGGGTGGTCGCGTTCGCCGGGTGGCCGCGCGGCGGGGAGCAGGCGGCGCCGGACCGGACGGCGAGCGCCGCGCCCGCGCCCGCGCTGGTCCTCGACGAGCCCACCGACCTGGGCGGGCAGGTCGTGCTCACGTGGACCGCGGAGGACGACGGGCTGTACTTCGCGGTCGTCTTCTGGCCGGAGGGCGAGCAGCGCCGGACCGTGCCGGCGGAGCACCGGCGCACCGCCAGGCTCCCGGTCGAGGCCGGCCGCAAGTACTGCTTCCTGGTCCGCGGCACCGACGGGGAGCAGGTGGTGGAGAGCCGGCCCAGGGGTGTGCAGGGCGCAGTCTGCGACAGGTGAGGAGATCGCGGTGGATCCACGGTTGCGGCACATGGGCGGCCTGGTGCTGCCAGGGGGTCACGACAGCCTGGCGCGGGGCGTCCCGCGCGCGGTGGCGGGCTCGGTGCACGCGCTGGCCCTCGGCGGCGGCTACGCGGTGGGGCCCAAGGAGGGTCGGACCGTCTACTTCGGGCGCAACCGGCCGGACGTGCACGTCTGCCTCGGCGAGGACGACCGGCAGGTCAGCCGCAGGCAGGGTGAGCTGACCTGCCGCCACGGCCGGTGGTGGCTGCGCAACACCGGGCGCAGGCCCATCCGGCTGCCCCGCTCCCAGTGGCTGTTCGCCGACGAGGGCGCGATCCCGCTGGCCGAGGGCTACACGCCGCTGCACGTGCCGGGCTCGCGCGAGCGCGAGCACCTGCTGGAGGTGTTCGTGGCCGGGCCGGACGGCAGCCGGCCGCACGCCCGGCACGGCGAGGCCACCGACCCGCCCCGGCCCCACCCGCTCACCCCCGAGGAGCGGCTGGTGCTCGTCGTGCTCGGCTGGCACTACCTGCTGCGCGAGGCCGACCCGAAACCGCTGACCTGGAAGGAGAGCGCCCTGCGCCTGGCGCGGCTGCGGCCGGGGGCTGGCTGGACCGCCAAGCGGGTCGAGCACCGGGTCGCCGCCGTGCGCGAGCGGCTGTCCGCGCGCGGGGTGCCCAACCTGACCCGGGAGGAGGTCGGCGAGCCGGTCGGCAACTCCCTGAACGACAACCTGCTGCGGGAGCTGGTGCGGTCGACCACCCTCGGGCCGCAGGACCTGTCCCTGGCGGACTGACCCCGCACCGGACCGACCCGCGCCGGACCGACCCCGCGCCGGGCGGGCTCCCCGCCGGGCGGGCTCCCCGCCGGCTCCGGCGGGTTCGCGGGAAGCCCCGGTCACCCCTGGACCGCTGCGCGGCGGGGCGGCGACTGCCCGGCCCCGGGCTCCGGCCGCGGACCCCGGCCGGCCGGGGTGCGGGCGCCGGCCGCGCCGCCGGCGCGCCGGCCCCCGCGCTGCCCGGTCGACCGGCCGGGCAGCGTGTCGAGGACGGCCTGGGCGAAGGCGCGCGCCTGCGGCCCGGGGTGGCGGCGGTGCCGGACGACGCCGAGTTCGGAGTCGGGCAGGCCGGTGACGGGGACGAACACCACCGAGCGGCGGTGGGCGTGGTGGACGGCCGTCGCCCGGCACAGCAGCATGGCGCCCCGGTTCGCCGCGACCAGGCTCAGGCCCTCCTGCAGGGTGTGGACCGCGGGTCCGGCCGGCACCGCGCGGCCGCCGGGCGTGCGCGTCGGGGCGTGGACGTCCCGCCAGTAGCCGGGCGCGGTGGCGTGGACGCCGATGACCGCGCAGCCGGCCAGCTCCTCCGCGCTCACCGCCGCCCGCGCCGAGAACGGGTGGCGGGCGGAGACGGCCAGGGTGTGCGGGTTGCGGGAGAACACCGGCCCGACCACGAGGTCGGGCTCCCGCACCGGCAGCAGCACGACCGCGGCGTCCACCTCCCGGCGGTGCAGCGCGCCGAACGGGTCGGCCAGCGGGATCTCCACCAGCTCCACGGCGCAGTCCGGGCGCCGCTCGCCGAACAGCGTGAGCGCGTCGGCGAGGTGGCCGTCGACCGCGCCCTGGAAGCCCACGCGCAGCGACGCGGCGACACCGCGCGCCGCCGCGCGGACGTCGTCGACCGCCCGGCGCAGCAGGTCGTAGGCGGGGTCGAGGTCGGCCAGGAAGCCCTCGCCCAGCGGGGTCAGCCGCACGCGGCGGCTGGTCCGCTCGACCAGCGGCGCGCCGACGCGGGACTCCAGCGCGCGGATCAGCTGGCTGACGCGGCTCTGCGACACGTGCAGCCGCTGCCCCGCCCGGCCGAAGTGCAGCTCCCGCGCCAGCGCGAGGAACGCCTCCAGCTCCCTGATCTCCAGACCGCTCACCGACGCCCCCCGATCCAGTAGCCCTGCTCATGGAAGCGTGAGTGATCGGCCGTTGTTCCCGACCGGGCGCCCGCGTTGGCTGGGGACATGCGAGAGATCGAGGAACGCGGGGACGTCCGGGGCTGGCCCGCGGTGGTGGCGCTGGCGCTGGCCACCTTCACCGTGGTCACCTCCGAGATGCTCCCGGTGGGGCTGCTGACGCCGATCGGGACCGCCCTGGGCGTGACGGAGGGGACGGCCGGGCTGACCCTGACGGTGACCGGCGTGGTCGCGGCGCTGTCCGCTCCCCTGCTCGTCCCGGCGTTCGGGGCCACCGACCGCCGAGCGGTGCTGGGCGTGCTGATGGGGCTGCTGGCCCTGGGGAACCTGGTCGCGGCCTGGTCGCCGTCGTTCGCCGTGCTGGTGGTGGCGCGGGTGCTGGTGGGGTTCGGCGTGGGCGGGGTGTGGGCCCTGGCCGGCGGGCTGGCCGCGCGCCTGGCTCCCCCGGCGTCGGTGGGGACGGCCACGTCGCTGGTCTTCAGCGGGGTGGCCGTGGCGTCCGTGCTGGGCGTGCCGACCGGGACCCACCTGGGCGAGGTGCTGGGCTGGCGGGCGGCCTTCGCCGTGGTGGCCGGGTCGGCGCTGGTGGTCGTGCTCGCGCTGCTGGTCGTGCTGCCCCGGCTGCCGGTCGACCGGCCGGTGCGGCTGGGCGGCACGGTGCGGCTGGCCGCCCACCCCCCGGTGGCTACCGGGCTCGCCGTGGTCTCGCTGGTGGTCGTCGGGCACTTCGCCGCCTACACCTACGTGCGGCCGGTGCTGGAGGGCGTGGCCGGGGTCGAGCCGGGCGCGATCGCCGCGCTGCTGCTGGTGTACGGCGTGGCGGGGGTCGCGGGCACCTTCGCGGGCGGCGCCGGGGCGGCCCGCTCGCCCCGGGCGACGCTGCTGGTCGTCAGCGGGGTGCTGGCGGCGACGGTGGCGCTGGTGCCGGTGGCGGGCACGTCGGCGCCGGCCGCGGCGGGGCTGCTGGTGGTGTGGGGGCTGGCGTACGGGGCGGTGTCGGTGAGCACCCAGACCTGGCTGCTCGCCGCCGCGCCGCACGCCCACGAGTCGGCGTCCGCGCTGTTCTCCGGGGTGTTCAACGGGGCGATCGCGCTGGGCGCGCTCGGCGGCGGCCTGGTGGCCGACGGGTTCGGGCTGGTGGCGGTGATGTGGCTGGGCGCGGCGCTGACCGCGGCGGCGGTGCCCGTGCTGGTGCGGGGCCGCGCGCCGGCGCCCGCGGAGCGCCCGGCGCGGGCCGCCGCCGACCGCTGAGGCCCCGCGCGGACCACGTCCCGGCCGGGCGCCTCCCGGTCGGGGCGCCTCCCGGTCGGGGCGCCTCCCGGCCGGGGCGCCGCCGGCCCGATCGCGTGAAGACACCGCGAGCGGCCGGTCGCCCTGCGGCAGGTGGGCCGGTCGTCGCGGTCACCGCTGTGGCGAGGGACACCCCGGGCCGGGCCGATCGTCAGGTGGTGCCCCGCCCTTCCCCGTCGAGCGCGTCGAGCTGGTCCCGGACGCGGAGGGCCTCGTCGGCGCGGTCCTGGGCCCGGTACAGGTCCAGGGCCTGCCGCCAGACCTCGCGGGCCGAGTCGGGCCGGCCCAGGGCGCGGTGGACGAGGCCGAGCCGGTCGAGGGTGTCGGCCTGGTTGTAGGTGTTGCCGTGCTCGCGGTACAGCTCCAGGGCCTCGCGGTAGTGCTCCAGGGCTTCCGCGTGGTCACCGGTCCGGTGGGCGCTGTAGCCCAGGGTGTCCATCACGGCGGCGGCGAGGGTGGGGTCGGGCCGGCGGTCGCCCAGCTCCAGGGCCGCCCGGCAGTGCGCGCGCGCCTGGTCGTGGTCGCCGACCCTGGCGTACAGCCAGCCCGCCGCGCTCAGCGCCGCGCACTCCCACTCCGGTCGGCCCAGGTCCCGGTAGAGCCGCAGCGCCCGCAGCGCGTGGTCCAGCGCCCGCCGGTCCTCCCCGCGCTGCTCCCAGGCGCGGGTGAGCGTGTAGTGGGTGTGGGCCTGGGTGGTGCGGTCGTCGGTGCGCTCGGCCAGCTCCAGGGCGCGGACCAGGTGCCGCATGGCCTCGTCGGGCAGCCCGGCGAAGGCGGCGGCGTCGCCCAGCAGGCGGTGGGCGAGCAGCAGCGCGCGCGGGTCGCCCTGCCGCTCGGCCGCGGCGACCCCGGCCCGCCACACCACCACCGCGTCCTGCAGGTGCCCGCGCCGGTAGAGGAAGGTGTCCAGCGACCAGGCCAGCTGCCAGACCGGGTCGTGCCAGCCCCGGCCGGCGGCGAACTGCTGCACGGCGAGCAGGGTGCGGTGCTCGGTGGCGAACCAGTCCAGCGCGGCGTCCTGGTCGGGCGGCGACAGCGGGTGGCAGTCCGGGAAGTCGGCGAGCCGGATGGGTTCGCGGTGCGGGTCGAGCACCCGCTCGGCGGCGAACGCGGTGCGCAGCAGGAAGCCGACCAGCCGGCGCAGCGCCGCGTCGCGGTCGGCTTCGGGGAGCGTGCGGTGGGCGCGGTCGGCGGCGAAGAGCTTGACCAGGTCGTGCATCCCGTAGCGGCCCGGCGCGCGCTGCTGCACCAGGTGCAGGTCCTCCAGCGCGCGCAGCGCCGACCGGGTGGCCGCGACGTCCAGGCCGGCGAGGTCGGCCGCGGCGCGCAGGCCGGTGTCCGGCCCCGGCGCGAGGCCCAGCAGCGCGAGCACCCGCGCCGGCCGCTCGCCCAGCGCGTCGACCGACCAGGACAGCACCTCCGGCAGGCTGGTGGCGGGGTTGCCGTCGTCCAGCGCCGCCAACCTGGTCGCGGTGTCGTGCAGCTCGTCGGCCAGCGCGGACAGCGGGAAGTCCGGGTGGACGGTGGCGCGGGCGGCCACGACGCCCAAGGCGAGGGGGAGCCCGCCGCAGCAGGCCAGCAGCCTGCGCACCGCGTCGGGTTCGGCCTCGACCCGCCGCGCGCCCAACCGGTCGACCAGCACCTGCCGGGCCTCGGCGTCGGGCAGCACGTCCACCCGCAGCGGGTGGGCGCCGTGGCGGGTGATCAGCTCGGTGAGCCGGTTGCGGCTGGTGACCAGCACCGCGGCGGAGCCGTCACCGGGCAGCAGCGGGACCACCTGGTCGGCGGTGGCCGCGTTGTCCAGCACGATCAGCACCCGCCGGCCCGCGATGAGGCTGCGGAACAGCGCCGCCCGGGCGCCCGGGTCGCCCGGCACGCGGTCCGGCTCGACGCCGAGGGTGTCGAGGAATCCCCGCACGGCCGTCTCCGCCGCCACGGGCTCGCCGTCGGGGCTGAACCCGCGCAGGTCGACGAACAGCTGCCCGTCGGGGAACCGGTCGCGGTGGCGGTGCGCCCAGGCCAGCGCGAGCCAGGTCTTGCCGATGCCGCCCGACCCGCCGATCGCCGAGATCACCACGGTGCCGGAGGGCGCCTCGTCCAGCGACGCGGTCAGCGCGGCGAGCTCCGCGGCGCGGCCGGTGAACGACCGGGGCACGGCGGGCAGCTGCCGAGGCACCGGGGCCGCGGCGCTCGCGCGCGCCGCGCCGGGCCCGTCGGCGGCGAGGTCGGGGTCCGCGGCCAGCACCCGCTGGTGCAGGTCCCGCAGCCGGGGGCCGGGGTCGGCGCCCAGCTCCTCCACCAGCCGGGCGCGCACCCGCCGGTAGTGCTCCAGCGCGTCGGCCTGGCGACCGCTGCGGTACAGGGCCAGCACCAGCTGCGCGGCGACCCGCTCGTCCAGCGGGTGGCGCCGCGCGCGCTCGGCCAGGTCGGGCAGCAGCTCCGCGTGCCGGCCGCGGCGCAGCGCGAGGTCGGCCCGGTCCAGCTCGGCGGCCAGGCGCTGCGCCGCCAGGCTCGCGCGCAGCGCCTCGGCCCAGGGGGTGTCCAGGTCGGGCAGCGGCTCGCCCCGCCACAGCCCCAGCGCCTCGTCGAACAGCGCCGCGGCCCGCTCGTCGTCCGCCGCGCGCGCCCGGGCCACCAGGTGGCCGAACCGGTGCAGGTCGACGTCCTGCTCGTCCGCGGTGAGCTGGTAGCCGCCGGGGCGGCGGACCAGCCGCACCCGCTCGGTCACCGCCAGCACCGCCCGCAACCGGGAGACGTAGCTGTGCAGCACGTGCCGGCCCCTGGCCGGGAGCCGATCGCCCCACACCCGCTCCAGCAGGGCGTCGGCCGTGACCGGGGCGCCGGCCTCCACCAGCAGCACCGCCAGCACCCCGCGCTGCTTGGCGTGGCCCAGCGCCACCGGCACACCGCCGACGTCGGCCTCGACACCGCCCAACAACCGGAACCGCACCGCCATCACGACCTCCCGACCGGGCATCCTGCACCGTGCCCGGACAACAGGGTGCGGGAGGTGCGCCCCGGGCCGCGCCCGGTACCGCCCGATCCGACCAGCGGGCGGCGGTTCGAGCCCCCGCCCGCCGGCGTCCGGGCCGGCGCCGAACGCGGGGCTCCCGCCCGCCGGGCGACCGGCCGCGGCTCACCCCACCGCCCGCCGCACGAGGGCGGCGATGCGCTCCTCCACCTCCGCCGTCACCTCCGCCAGGGCGTAGCTGGTCGCCCACATCGCGCCCTCGTCCAGGCCCGCCTGGTCGCTGAACCCGAGCGTGGCGTAGCGCGCCTTGAACTTGTCCGCGCTCTGGAAGAAGCACACGACCTTGCCGTCCAGCGCGTAGGCCGGCATCCCGTACCAGAGCTTCGGGGCGAGCATCGGGGCGTTGGCCGTGACGACGGCGTGCACGCGCTCGGCCATCACCCGGTCGGCGTCGGGCATCTCGGCGATCTTCGCGAGCAGGTCCCGCACCGCCTCGGCCGCCTTGTCCGCGCGCGAGCTGCGGCGCGCCTCCTTCTTCAGCTCCCGGGCGTGGTCCTTCATGGCGGCCCGCTCCTCGGCGGTGAAACCCTCGTACGCGCTGGACTCGGTGCGGCTCATCGCTGGTCCTCCTCGACGTTCGCGGTGTGCGGTGCTGTGACCCGGCTCGGCGTGCCGCGGCCCTCACCGGGCCGGGGGTCGGCGGGCGGTGGCCCGGCGCCGTCCCGGGCCGGCGGGACGCCCGGCCCCGGGCGGTGCAGGCACATCAGGCCGTGGTGCTCTCGATCGGGGTCATGGCGGGAACGCTAGGCGCGGGCCGCCGACCGGCGCTTCTCGATTCCTGACCGGTCCCGGCGCACCCGCCGGGACCGGGCGCGTTCCCGGTTTTGTCGGTGCCGGTGGATAACGTGCGCGCAGTTGCCGCGGAAGAGGGGAAGCGAACGCATGTCTGCCACGACGTACCTGGAGCTGTCCGAGGCGGGCGGTGGCGCGCACAAGTTCTACGAAGTGCGGGTCGACGGCACCGAGGTCACCATCACCTATGGGCGCATCGGGGAGCAGGGGCAGGTGCGCAGCGCGACCTTCGCCGACCACGCCAAGGCGCTCAAGGCGGCCGAGAAGAAGATCGGCGAGAAGGTGCGCAAGGGCTACGCCCCCGCCGTCCGGGGGGTGCGCGGGCGCCGGCCGGTGAGCCGGCGGCAGATCGTCAGCACCCGCTCGACCGCCCACCAGGCGCCGGTGCTGTGGCGGTTCGCCTCCGGGGCCCCGGCGTTCGGGATCTTCATCGGCGAGGACCACGCCTGGGTCGGCAACGAGAACGGCGACGTCTACACCCTCACCCACGACGGCCGGGTCACCGGGCGGTTCGGGCTGCCCGACGCGGTCAAGTGCATCGTGGCCGACGACTTCTGGATCTACGCGGGCTGCGACGACGGCCAGGTCTACGACCTGGGTGCCAAGGTGCCCCGGGTGGCCTACGAGATCGCCGAGGACGTGGACATCTACTGGCTCGACATCCACGACGGCGTGCTCGGCGTGTCCGACCGGCAGGGCCGGGTGACGGTGGTGGACCACGAGGACGAGTTCCAGTGGTCGTGCCCGGCCACCGGCGACAGCGCCTGGATGGTCCGCTGCTCGGCGGAGGGCGTCTTCCACGGCCACGCCCGGGGCGTCACCCACTACACCGGCCGCGGCCACCGGGCCTGGCACGCCGACACCGTCGGGGAGGTGCTGTTCGGCTGGCAGGAGCGCACCGAGGTCTTCGCGGGCACCAGCCGGGGCCGGGTGCACCGGTTCGCCAAGTCGGACGGGCGCGAGACGGGCCTCTACCGCTGCGACGCGCCCGTGTTCTCCTGCGCGACCTCGCCCGACGGCGGGTTCGTCTTCGCGGGCGACAACCAGTCCTCGGTGTACTGCTTCGCCGCCGACGGCACCCGGCTGTGGAAGCTCGCCACCGGGTGCGGCTCGGCGTTCTCCATGCAGTACCGCGACGAACGGCTCTACCTGGTGACCACCGACGGGTCGCTCGCCTGCCTGGACGCCGGCCCGGACGCCGTGCGCGCGGCCGAGCAGGGGCAGCTGCCGCCGCGCCAGGACATCAAGGCCGGCAGCATCGACCGCGTCGAGGCGACCGCCGAGGTCGAGGTCGTCTCGCACGTCGCCCCGGGCGAGGGCGTGGTGGTCGAGTGCGTGCAGGAGGGCGGCCGGGTCCGGGTGCGCGTCGTCTCCGACGGGTACGACCGCACGTGGGGCGTGCAGTTCCCCAAGAACATCCGCGTGCCCGGCGCCCGGTACCTGGTCTCGGAGGTGCTGACGTCGGCGAGCGGGTCGTTCTACCGCACCCGCGGCGAGATCAGGCGCCTGCGCTGACCGCCGGACGCGGCGGCGGCCCGTCGAGCGGGCCGCCGCCGGTTTGACGGCGCTGGTCGGACAGCACCGGTCCGACAGCACCGGTCCGACAGCACCGGTCCGACAGCACCGGTCCGACAGCACCGGTCCGACAGCACCGGTCCGACAGCACCGGTCCGACAGCACCGGTCCGACAGCACCGGTCCGACAGCACCGGTCCGACAGCACCGGTCCGACAGCACCGGTCCGACAGCACCGGTCCGACAGCACCGGTCCGACAGCACCGGTCCGACAGCACCGGCCGGACAGCGGCGATCAGCAACTCCGGTCGGGCAGCGCCGATCGGACAGCGGGGCGGGTGGGCAGCGAACGGGCGGCGGAGGACGGCGAGGTGGTCGAGCACGCGCCGGATCGCCGCGCCGCGCGAAGCCCCTGCGCACGCGCGACCGTCAGGGGACGTGGGCGAGGAAGTGGCGCAGCGCCGCCAGCCCCGGCGTGGGGTCGGCCAGGCCGGGCGGCTCCGGGGCCGGCGGCGGGGTCGGCTCCCGGCCCTCCAGGGAGTCGGCCGCCGCCCACGCGACGTGCAGGGCCCGCAGGTCGCCCCGCGCGAGCTCGTCGCGCACCGGCGCCATCCCGGCCAGCCAGGGGCTGGGGTCGGTGCCCCGGTAAGCGTGCTCGCCGTCCTCCTCGTAGCGGTTCAGCTCCACGAGCAGGTCCTCGCCGAGGTCGGTGATCCCCACGACGCCGGGGCGCCGGTAGGGCTCGACCAGGTCGGCCAGGCCGGAGGGCACCCGCAGCCACAGGCTCCGCGCGCCGCTCTGCCGGAAGTGCAGGCCCGCGTCGAAGTACGCGGAGAGCAGTTCGACGTCCACCCACCGGAAGTCGTGCTCGCCCGGCTCCACTTCCACGTCGACCACGGCCCCGTCGCGGTCGACGTCCCCCTCGGGCAGCACCTTGGCCAGGTTCGCCACCTGCCTGTCGGTCAGCGGTCGGTCGAGAGCGCGGAACTCGTAGTAGTACAGCTGCCTGTGCCTGCGCTTGCGCCCCCGCCCCCGTTCCTCCCACCACCTGTCGATCACGGGCCGGTCGTAGGCGGCGTCCTCGTAGGCGTGCCAGGCGCCGACCACGCCCTCCAGGTGGCCCGGGCTCAACCGCACCGCGCGCGCCGCGTCGGCGGGCGCCAGGTGCTCCGGCCACCCGCACACCTCCCGCAGGTGCCAGTCCCGGAAGGCGGTGCGCCGCCGCGCCTGTTCGGGCGTGGCGGCACGGGCGACCTGGTCCCGGATCGCCCGGTCCACCTCGACCGGTCCCGGGTGGACCAGCCGCAGCCGTGCCAGGTGGACCCGGAACAACTGCTCCAACGCCGCCAGTGCGGTGGGCAGCCCGATGAACGTGTCGCGCCCGACCCGGGAGTCGTGCAGGCGCTCCAGCGGGTTGCGGGCCAAGGTCTCCAGCAGCGGATCGCAGGCCGGCGACCGCAGCGGTAACCGGTGCAGCAGCAGCTCCACCGTCTTCTGCCCGTAACCCTCCCGCTTCCGGACGTGCTCCAGGACCAGCAGGACGCCTTTGTCCTCGTCCAACCACACGTCGTGGAGCCGTGGGGCCGAGCACGCGCGGCGGGCGGTGCTCAACGCCGAAAGGAACGACGCCTTCGGATGGCGTTCGCGCACCCGGCGCCTGAGCGCCGGCAACTCCTCGGCTGCGGCGGTGGCGACGACGTGCTCCTGGTCCACGGCTGCTCCTCGTGACGGTGGCGTTGATCGCATCGTGCCGGCACGGGGCTCCGGGAGTGCACGGGCGAGCGCACGAGCGCCGGCGGGGGGGCGCGGGCCGGCGGGTGTTGTCCGCTGGGAGCGGAAGCCGGGCCGGCGGGCGCCGGACCGGTGCCAGGATGACCGCATGGCGGACATCCTGACCTTCCACCGCGACCGCGCCTCCGCATCCGACCGCGCCTCCGCATCCGACCGCGAGCGCCGGTCCGAGCCCGAGCGCGCACCCGAGCGCGCACCCGAGCCGCTGTGGCGCGAGGTGCTCGGCCGCCGGTTGCGGGCCACCAGGGAGGAGCGGGGTGGCCGCCTGGTCGACGTCGCGGAGCGGGCCGGCATCTCGCCGCAGTACCTGTCGGAGATCGAGCGCGGGCGCAAGGAGCCGTCCAGCGAGATGATCGCCGCGGTCACCGGCGCGCTCGGCGTCGACCTGGCCGACCTGCTCGCCGGCATCGCCGGCGAGGTCCGGCGGCACCGCGGCACGAGCGCCGCGATCGGGCGCTCCCCGGTCGGGCGCCGCCCCGCGGGACCCGTCCTCATGGCGGCCTGAGGCCCGGAGCCGGCCGGGCCCCAGGACCGCTCAGGGCCGCCGGTCGAGGACGTGGTCGGCGAGCCCGTAGCCGACGGCGCCCGCCGCGTCGAACACGCGGTCGCGGTCGGTGTCGTGCCGCAGCTGCGCGACGTCGTGGCCGGTGTGCGCGGAGAGGATGTCCTCCAGCTGGGTGCGCACCCGCACCACCTCGTCGGCCTGGAGGATCAGGTCGGGGATGGTGCCGCGGCCCTGCGCCGCGGGCTGGTGCAGCACCACCCTGGTGTGGGGCAGCACGAAGCGGTGCCCGGCCTGCCCCGCGGCCAGCAGCACCGCGCCGGCCGCCACCGCCTGGCCGACGCACGTCGTCGCCACCGGGGCCTTGATGAAGCGCATGGTGTCGTAGAGCGCGAGCATCGCCGACGGGTCGCCGCCCTCGCAGTTGATGTAGAGGTTGATCTCCTGCTCGGGGCTGTTGGACTCCAGGTACAGCAGCTGCGCGATCAGCGCGTTGGCCACGCCGGAGTCGATCGCGGTGCCGAGGTAGACGATCCGCTCCGACAGCAGGTGCGAGTAGACGTCCATGATCCGCTCGCCGCCCTGGCCGCGCGCGATGACGTTGGGGATGGTGTAGGTGCTCACGCGCGTGCTCCCGTCGCCGGGCCGAGGCCCAGTTCGTGGCTGCGCACCGGCAGGACCTGGCCGAGGTCGCCGACGACGTGGTCGATGAAGCCGTACTCGCGCGCCTGCTCGGTGGTGAACCAGCGGTCGTGCAGGGAGTCGGCGAAGACCCGCTCGATCGGCTGGCCGGTGTCCTGCGCGATGAGCCCGATCACCGTGTCGCGGGTGTGCCGCAGGTCGTCGGCCTGCACCTCCACCTCGACCGCGGAGCCGCCGATGCCCGCCGAGCCCTGGTGCATCAGGATGCGGGCGTGCGGGAGGGCGAAGCGCTTGCCCGGCGTGCCCGCCGACAGCAGGAACTGCCCCGCGCTGCACGCCAGCCCCAGCGCCAGCGTGGCCACGTCGCACGGCACGAGCCGCATCACGTCGCGGATGGCCAGCATCGCGGGGACCGAGCCGCCCGGCGAGTGGATCCACAGCGCGATGTCCTTGCCGGGGTCCTCGCCCGCGAGGGACAGCAGCTGGGTGGCCAGCACCGTCCCGTTGTCGTCGTCGAGCACGCCGTCCAGCACCAGCACCCGCCGGCTGAAGAACCGTTCCCGGAGCCGGTGGTCGAACAGCGGCTGCTTCACGTCGTTGGTCATGCCCCGACGATGCCGCCACCCCGGCGCCGTCCGCCGGCGTCTCCGCTGTGAGCGGATCAGCCCACAGCAGGCCGGTCGCGCGGCCCGGGCGGGGGCACGAGAGGGGAAGGCCCGGACCCCTCGGTGTTCCCGGGCCTTCCCGGTCCATCGGGGACGGTCGGTCGCCGGCGCCGGGCGGCGACCGCCGATCACAAGCCGCCGATCACAAGCCGCCGATCACAAGCCGCCGATCACAAGCCGCCGATCACGGGCCCGGGACCGCTCGTCGCGCTGCGCAGTGCGGGCCGTCGTCCTCTTGGTGCCGTCCGGGCGGCGGTCGGCGGCGGTCGGACCGGACCTCCATGACCTTCTGGCGCAGCACCCGGTCGGAGTCCAGCGCGCGCACCTGCCCCCTGGCGGACAGGCGCAAGTCGACCGGCAGGCCGCAGAACCGCTCGCGGTGCGCGGGCTCGGTCCACCGCGCAGCGGTGTCGGCCGGCACGTCCGCCGCCCCGGCGCGGGTTCCGCCGGCGTCCTCCGGGCACTCGCCGCCGTGCCGGCCGACGACCGCGTGGACCGCGGCAGCGCCGACCCCGGCAGCGCCGACCCCGGCGGGACCGATCCCGGCGGGGCCGGGCGGGGTGGGGTCCGCCTGCGCCGGAGTGACCGGGGTGGAGGAGGTGAGCAGCAACGCGATGCCGGCCAGCAAGGCCGCCGGTCCTGTGCCCATGGATCACGCCCCATGTCCGTGCGGGTGGTGACTGCCGGCCCATGGTCGCGCGGGGCTGGGGGGACTGGTCCCCGGACCGCAGCCGCGCCTCGGCGGCGAGGCGGCGTCGGTGGCGACGGCCGGTCCGACCCGGCCGCGGGGCGCCCGGCGGCGGAATGCCCGATCTCGGAGTGCCCGGCGGCGGGCGCGGGCTGCGCGACCGCGCTGCCGGGTCGTCTCACGCGCCGTCGTCGCTGATGTCCTCGATGAAGCGCTCGGCGAAGTCGCGCAGCTTGACGTTCTCGTGCTGGGACCGGTCGACCAGCATCGCGAACGCCTCGTCCGGACCGACCCGGTGCACGGCCATGACCACGCCCTTGGCCTGGTCGATCACCGCCCGCGAGGTCAGCGCCCGGCTCAGCTGGGCCACCTGCTCGCGGGCGCGCAGGTAGCGGCGGGCGTTGCGCAGCGCCGCCTGCGCGGCCGTGGTGTACAGCCCCAGCAGGGCTTCGTCCAGCGCCCGGAAGCCGTGCGCCTGCTCGCTGTAGAGGTTGAGCGACCCGGAGTGCTCGTCGTCCACGCGCAGCGGGGCCGCCAGGTAGCTCCCGACGCCCAGCCCGGCGACCTCCCGGCCGAAGGCGGGCCACCGGTCGGGCACCTGCTCCGCCGCGGCGCGCTGGACCTGCCCGGTGCGGGCTGCCTCCAGGCAGGGGCCCTGCCCGGCCCGGTACTGCGCCAAGTCCACGTCGAGCGCCCGCCGGGCGGTCGACGCGCCGGTCTCGGGGCCGCCCTCGCGCAGCAGGGTCACGCTGGCCAGGTCCGCGCCCGGGATCGCGAGGACTGACTGGCGGCAGGTGCGGTCCAGGATGACCGACAGGTCCTCCTCCTGCTCCAGGATCCCGGACAGCTCCTCCAACGCCTCGGTGACGCCGTCGATCCACCGGACCAGCCCCTCGGGGGCGTCGTCCACCTCGACCCGCTGCCTACCCACCACACCGCCTCCTCGAGCACGCGCCGGGCGTCGCCCCGCCTGCCTCGTCCGACTTCTGTGCCCAGAGCGGGACGTCGTCACACTTCCCGCGCCGGTCGGGCTCCCGAGGCGGACGTGACGCCGACTGCCGGTTACAACGGGTGCGGCGGCGGGTATGCGCCGGGGTGACGGGGCCGTCCCGACCGGGGCGAGGCCGACCGGGGAAGCGGGTGCGGGGATGGAGTCGGAGTCGCTGCCGACCGACGAGCTGGCGGCCGTGTTCGCCCGCGTCTCCGGACTGCTGCTGTCGGCGGAGACGGTGAACAACGGGTTGGCGCTGGTCACCGCGTTGGCGAAGGAGTCCTTCGCGGGCACCGCCGGAGCCGGGATCACGCTGCTCGACCAGGCCGGCGACCGGGTGACCGCGGCGGCGACCGACGCCGTGGTCGAGCGCGCCGACGCCCTGCAGTACGAGCTGGGGCAGGGGCCGTGCCTGACGGCGTGGGAGCAGCGCGCCGTGGTGCGCGTCGACGACCTGGACCGCGAGGAGCGCTGGCCGGACTGGGTGCGGGCCGTGGCGGGGGTCGGCCTGCGCTCGGTGCTCAGCGCTCCCCTGCTCCTGGACGGGAAGCTGCTGGGCGCGATGAAGGTCTACGCCTCCGGGCCCGGCGCCTACGGCGAGCGGGAGGAGCACCTGTTGACGATGTTCGCCACCCAAGCGGCCATCCTGCTGGACAACCTGCGCACCTCCGAGGACGCGCGGCGGGTCAGCGACGACCTCCGCCGGGCGCTGCGCGGGCGCGACGTGGTCGCGCTGGCCAAGGGCGTCGTCATGGCCCGCGACGGCGTCGACGAGCGGGCCGCGTTCCTGGTGCTGGCCGACTTGGCGCGCCGGCGCGGCACGACGCTGCGCCGAGCCTGCGAGCACCTGGTGCGGTCGGCCCCCGGGCGCCCCGGCCGATCGCGATGACCACCGACCACGCGGACGAGCAGCAGCACAGCATCGCCGCCGCCCTGCCGCACGCCCGGCTCACCATCGACGAGCTGTGGCTGCGCTACTTCGCCCTCGGCGGCGACTGCGGTGTGATCGACATCGACGCCTACGTGCACGGGCTCGGCCGGCTGCCCCCGCTCCAGTGCGACATCCTCGCCCACGCGGTCAACGAGCGCCTGGACGAGCTGACCCCGCCGCACCGCGCCTACTACAGCCGCCCGGCGCGCGAGAGCGAGCCCCGGGGCCAGTCGCTGTCCGCCCTGGTGGAGCTGCTGGAAGGAGCGGAGCTGGCCCCGCCGGAGCGGCTGCCCGCGCTGCTCGACGCCGCCGCGCGGACCCTCGGCGTGCGGATCACGATGTACCTGGTCGACCGCGACGCGCGGCGCCTGCACCGGTGGCCCGCGGCCGACGGCGGGCCGGACCGGGAAGCGGCGGACCGGGAAGCGCCGGAGCTGGACGGCAGCCTGGCCGGTCGCGCGTTCCGGGAGGTGCGCGTCCTGCCGGCGCGGGTGGGCCCCCGGCTGTGGGTGCCGCTGCTGGACGGGGCGGAGCGGCTGGGGGTGCTGGAGGTCGAGGTGGACGACGCCGTCGACCTCGAGCACCCGGGGCTGCACGCCCAGTGCCGGTGGCTGTCCATCCTGCTGGGGCACCTGGTGAGCCAGCTCGCCCGGTACGGCGACGCCGTGGACCTGGGTCGCCGGTCGCCGCCCCGGAACGTGACCGGCGAGCTGATCCGGTCGCTGATGCCGCCGATGACCGCGGGGGTGGACGACTTCGTGGTGACCGGCGCGGTCCAGCCGCGCCACGAGGGCAACGGCGACGCCTTCGACTACTCCCTGTCCGAGACCACCGCCACGCTGATCGTCCTGGACGCCGCCGGGCACGACCTGCGCAGCGGCCTGGTCGCCGCCACCGCGCTCGCCGCGCACCGGCGGGCCCGCCGCGCGGGCCTGGACCTGGGCGAGCGGGCCCGCGCCGTCGACGAGGCCCTCGGCCGGCAGCTCGGGGGCGGCGCGTCCGCCACGGCGGTCCTGGCGGAGGTCGACCTGACCACCGGGCGGCTGCGCTACCTCAACGCGGGCCACCCGCGGCCGCTGGTCGTGCGCGGGGGCGGGGTGGTCGAGCCGCTGACCGGCGGGCGGAGGCCGCCGCTGGGCCTGGGCGGCGCCGAGCGGGTCCGCGCCGAGCCGGCCGTCGCCGAGGAGGTACTGCGCCCCGCGGACTGGCTCGTCGTCCACACCGACGGCGTCACCGAGGCCCGCGACCCGCACGGCGCGCCGTTCGGGGAGACCGGCCTGGCCGAGTTCCTGCGGCGCGAGGCCGCCGCGGACGACCCCGCGCCCGAGACCGCCCGGCGGCTCGTCCGCGCCGTCCTCGCCCACCAGGGCGGCGTCGCGCAGGACGACGCCACGGTCGTGCTGGCCCGGTGGACCGACCCCGACGCGCTGCTGCCCGGACGGCCCGACCGACCCTGAGCCCGACCGGTCCAGAACCCGACTTGCGCTGAATCCGACCAGCCCAGAACCCGACCGGCGCTGGTCCGACCGACTATGAGCCCGACCGACCCGGAACCCGACCGGCCCAGAGCCGGCGCGCGCGGCACGCCGGGGCCGGCGCGCTCAGACGCGGTCGGAGCCGCCCATGGCGAGGCGGATGGTGAAGCCGTCCTCGTCGCGCGCGAAGGCGACGTGGTGGCACAGCTGGTGGGTCAACCACAGGCCGAAGCCGCCGGTGGACCGGTTCGAGGCGGGCAGCAGGCCGGCGAACGGGTCGCCGGGGCCGGCGCCGCGGTCGTGGACCGTGACGACCAGCAGCTCGGCGTCCGACCACAGCCGCAGCCGCACCGGCGGCAGGCCGTGGCGCCCGGCGTTGGTCACCGCCTCGGTCACCGACAGCAGCGCGTCGTCGACCTCCTCGGCCGTGAGCCTGGTGCGGTTGGCCGCCAGCACGGCGCGGCGGGCCGCGGTCGGCGTCGGGTCGACCAGCTCGACCAGCGGCGGCGTGCGCTGGATCGGGTAGTCGGCCGGGGCGGGCGGCGCGGACAGGAACGACGGCGGCTGCACGTAGCGGTCGTTGGCCAGGCGGCCGTCGGGGGTGGCCACGAACGGGTGGGTCGAGGCGACGTCGTCCAGGACGTGCCGCGGGGTGGTCCTCAGGTCGTAGCCGCACATGCTGCGCAGCGGGAACACGTCGTAGATGTGGTTGACCGCCGCCTCGTAGCGCGCCCACCAGTCCCAGCGGGCGCCCAGGCCCGCCCGGGGCACCTCGCCGAAGATCCGGATGCGCCGCGCGCCGCCCGCCAGCAGCCGGGTCATCAGCTCCCGGTAGGACTTGATCGCCGTCGCGGGCCGGGCGTAGACGTCGTCGCCGACCAGGAAGGTGACGTCGGCGGCCCCCGGCAGCGCGGAGCGCACCAGGTCGGTCTTCTCCCCGTCCAGGGAGACCACGACGGCTTCGCCGGCGCGCAGGCCCGCGTCGAGGAACGGGACCGCGACGGCCAGCAGCTCGTCGTGGGAGCGGTAACAGACGGCCGCGTGGTCGTAGCCACGCGTGCCCGCGCCCGCGCTTGTCGTCATGCTGCCCGCTCTGTGCTCTGGCCGGGCCGAGGTCGCGGAGGCGACGATCGGACAGCGGCGTGCGTGCCGACGGCCCACCGAATGATCCCCAGTGTAATCGAGCCGGGACGAGGCGGTCCCGCGGGAAGTCCCGGTTCCCCGCGCCCGTTCCCCGCCTGCCGCGTGGTGGTGATCACCCGGCGCCGCTCCCGGCGGACCCCGACCAGGTGAAACCGCCGGGGAGCCGGTGGCTGCCGACCCCGCCGGGAGCGCGCGGGTGGTTGTGGTCGCCCGTCGGACGTCGTACCGTTGGGTCGTCCCGCTGTGACCGCACGCAGCGAAGAATCGGGTTGAGCAGAAGCTCGGTTGTTGGTTCTCGTGCCAGCCGAGAGGTGCCCCATGGGCGAAATCTGCACCACAATACCGTCCGCGATGATCACCCAGGTCGACCGCAACGACGGTCTGTCCGTGGTCGAACTGGTCGGCGAGATCGACATGGACTGCGACGGGCCGGTCCGGGCCGCCCTGTGCCGGCAGCTCGACCAGCGGCCCGCCGGGCTGGTCGTGGACCTGACCGGCGTCGACTTCTTCGGGTCCACCGGGATCCGGCTGCTGGTGGAGGCGTCCGCGCGCGCCCAGCGCCTCGGCGTGGCGTTCGCGGTGGCCGCCCGCGGGCGCGCCGTCCTGCGCCCGCTGGAGATCACGTTCGTGGGGCTGACCCTGGACGTCCACCCCACCCGGCAGGACGCGTTGGACGCGCTGCGGGCCGGCATCGTGCCGGCGGCGCGGCGAGCGGGGCGATAGCCCCGAACGCGGCGGCAGTCCCGAACGCGGCGGCAGCCCCGCACCGGGCGGTCCCCCGCCGGGGCCGGCCCGTCGCGGACCGGCCCCCGGGCCCGGTCGTGGCCGCCGCGCCCGACACCCCGGGCCGGGCTCAGCTGCCGTCGATGCTCTCGTCGACGGTGTCGTCGGCGGCCTGACCCCGGCGGTCGGCCTCGGAGCGGGTGTCCGCGTCCAGCCCGCCGACCGCACCCGCGTCGGGGCCCACGTCGGCGTCCACCACGCCCTCCTCCCGCTCGACCGGGTCGCCGGCGGGCGGCTCCTCGGCCGTCACGTCGGGCCGCTCCTCGGCGAGCCGGTCCGACAGCGGGCGGGGGTGGGACTCCTCCCACGGCGTCATGCCGTACTTGGTGACGCCGGACCACTGCTCGGGCGGGTCCATCCCCGACTCCAGCGGGTCCTTCCGGAGGCGGTCCTCGTCCAGGTCCTCGGCGCTGTTCAGCGCCGCCGGGTCGGTCTCCACCGCGTCGGGGGCCCCGGTGGCCTGGGGTTCCGCGTACGAGTTGAGGTCTTCGGTGCTCATACCGGACGTGTACCCCTTTTGGCCGCGCGCAACCGGTCGGCGTCGATCTTGTGAGCACCGTCCCGCGGCGCGCTCAGCCGATGCCGTGCTGCTGCAGCCACAGCTCCAGCACGCCGACCTGCCACAGCTCGTTGCCGCCGACCTTGGTGGTGCGGCCGTTCGGGTCGTCGAGCAGGCCGTCGACGTGGTCGGGCCGCAGCACGCCGCGCTGCCGGGCCGCCGCGGAGGACAGGGTGGAGCGCAGCAGGTCCAGGACGTCGCCGTCGAGCCGGGTCAGGGCCGGGACGGGGAAGTAGCCCTTGGGGCGGTCCACCACCTCGATCGGCAGCACCTCGCGCCCGATGTCCTTGAGCACCGCCTTGCCGCCCTGGCCGGACTTCAGCTGCGGCGGGCAGGCCGCGACCAGTTCGACCAGGTCCTGGTCCAGGAACGGCACCCGGGCCTCGACGCCCCACGCCATCGCCATGTTGTCCACCCGCTTGACCGGGTCGTCCGGCATCAGCAGGTGGGTGTCGGTCCTGAGCACGGCGTCCAGCGCCGTGTCCGCGCCCGGCCGCCCGAGGTGCTCGGCGAGCAGGTCGCCGCTGACGTCGCGGTCGGTCAGCCAGTCCGGCCGGAGGACGCGCGCCAGGCCGTCGTGGTCGTGGTCGGCGAACGCGGCGTGCAGCAGCCGCGCGGCCCGGTCCCGCGGCGCGCCGGCGGCGGGCTGGTGGTAGCGGTAGCCCGCGAACACCTCGTCGGCGCCCTGCCCGGACTGCACGACCTTGACGTGGCGGGACACCTCCCGGCAGACGAGGTGGAACGCGGTGACGTCGTGGGTGCCCATCGGCTCGCTCATCGACGCCACGGCCTGCCCGACCGCCGTGGCCAGCTCGTCGTCGCCGACGTGGATCCGGTGGTGCTCGGTGCCGAACTTCTGCGCCACGGCGTCGGAGTAGGCGAACTCGTCGCCGGCCACGCCGTCGCGGTCGGTGAAGCCGATGCTGAAGGTGCTGGGCCGGTGGCCCTCCTCGGCGAGCAGGGCGACCAGGAGGCTGGAGTCCAGCCCGCCCGACAGCAGCACGCCCACTTCGACGTCGGCGACCGTGCGCCGCCGCACCGCGGTGCGCAGCGCGTCGCGCACGGCCTCCTGCCAGTCCTGCGCGCCCCACCCGGCGTGCTCGGGCCGCCGGGTGTAGGACGGCTGCCAGTAGACGTGGTCGCGGGGCGCGCGGCCCGGTTCCAGGACGCGGACGGTGGCGGGCGGCAGCTTGCGCACCCCGCGCAGGATCGTGCGCGGGGCCGGGACGATGGAGTGCCAGGTCAGGTAGTGGTGCAGGCCCGCGGGGTCGAGCCGGGTGTCGACGCCGCCGCTGGCCAGCAGCGCGGGCAGGCTGGAGGCGAACCTGGTGCGGCCCGGCAGTTCGGCGACGTAGAGCGGTTTGACGCCCAGCCGGTCCCGCACCAGCAGCACGCGGTCGCGCCGCTGGTCGACCAGGGCGATGGCGAACATGCCGACGAGGTGGTCGACGAACCGCTCGCCCCAGCGGTGGTACGCCTTGAGGACGACCTCGGTGTCGCTGGTGGACGTGAAGCGGTAGTGGTCGGACAGCTCCGCGCGCAGCTCCTCGTAGTTGTAGACGCACCCGTTGAACGCCACGGCGAGCCCCAGTTCGGCGTCGACCATGGGCTGCGCGCCGGTGTCGGACAGGTCGATGATCGACAGCCGGCGGTGCCCGAGCGCCACCCGCCCGGCCGACCAGCAGCCCTCGCCGTCGGGGCCGCGCGACCGCATGGCGCCCGTCATGCGCGCGACGGCGTCGCGGTCCGGGGCGTGCGCCCGGTCGTTCGTGACCTCACCGGCGATTCCGCACATGGTTCACCTCGGGTGGCTCGGTCGGCGGGACGTGACGAGCCCGCGCGTTCGCACCCGTGTACCCCGATCAGGCGAGGTCAAGCGCGTTGCCGAAGCGCCGCTCGCGATCCCCTGCCCCGCCCACCGCACGGACGGGCGACCTCGCCGTGGTGACGGGCGATGCCGCGGCGAGCCGCCCACCTGCGCGGGCGAGCGTCCTCACGGCGAGCGCGCGGCGGTCCGCCGGAAGCGGCCTTCGCCACCCGCGGTTCCCCGTCGAGCCGCCGGGAATACCCGGTGACGGGCGGGTCGAAACGCAGATGTGACGACCGATGTCTTGACGCGGGCGGCGCGCCGGCCTGAGGTGGGCGCCATGCGCTTTCCGCTCGACGCGCCGCCGCGCGCGCCCCTCGGCCCGGCGCCGGGGCCCGCCGGCGTCGACCCGCGCCCCGCCCCCGACCTGGACGCGGCCACGATCCCGGGGCTGGCCGACCGGATGGCCGCCGGCACCCTGACCTCCGTCGAGCTGACCCGCGCCTACCTGGACCGCATCGCCACCGTGGACCGGCAGGTGCGGTCGGTGCTCGTGGTCGACCCCACGGCGCTGGAGCAGGCGGCGCGCAGCGACCGGCGGCACGCGCTCGGGCGGGCGCTCGGGCCGATGGACGGCATCCCGGTGCTGATCAAGGACAACATCGACACCCGGGACCTGGGCGCCACGGCGGGGTCGCGGGCGCTGCTCGTGCCGCCGGTCGACGACGCCGAGCTGGTCGGGCGCCTGCGCGCGGCGGGCGCGGTCGTGCTGGGCAAGACCAACATGTCGGAGTGGGGCAACTTCCGCTCCGCGTGGTCGACCTCGGGCTGGTCGGGCGTGGGCGGGCAGACCCACAACCCCCACGTGCTCGACCGCAACCCGTGCGGCTCGTCCTCGGGGTCGGGCGCGGCGGTCGCGGCGTCGCTGGCGCAGGTCGCGGTGGGCACCGAGACGTGCGGGTCGGTGGTGAGCCCGGCCGGCCACAGCGGTGTCGTGGGCGTCAAGCCCACGCTCGGCCGGATCAGCGGCGACGGCATCGTGCCGATCTCGACGCGGCAGGACACCGCGGGCCCCCTGGCGCGGCACGTCGTGGACGCCGCGATCCTGCTGTCGGTCCTGGAGGGGCGCGGGGTCGACTACACCGCCGCGCTCGCGGGCGACGCGCTGCGCGGCGCGCGGATCGGGGTGTGGCGCCGGGCGGGGCGCGACGCCGAGGTCGACCGGGTGGTGGAGTCCGCGGTGGGCGTGCTGCGGCGCGGCGGCGCCGCGGTGGTCGAGGTCGACCTGCCCCACCAGGACCGGATCGCGCAGGCCGCGCTGCCCGCGCTGCTCACCGAGTTCAAGCACGACCTGGAGACCTACCTCGGGACGCGGCCGGGCGCGCCGCGGACGCTGCGGGAGCTGATCGGGTTCAACCAGGCCGACCCGGTCGAGCTGGGCAGGTTCGGCCAGGACCTGCTCTTCGAGGCGGAGAAGGCGCCGCCGATCACCGACCCGGTCTACCTCGACCAGCGCCGCACCGCGACCGACCTGGCGCGCCGGTCGATCGACGAGGTGCTCGCGGCGCACCGCCTGGACGCGGTCATGGCCCCGACCAACGGGCCGGCGTGGCGGACCGACTACGCCGGGGACCCCGTCGGCCTGGGCACCGCCACGCCCGCGGCGGTGTCCGGCTACCCGAACGCCACGGTCCCGGCGGGGTTCTCCGGCCCGCTGCCCATCGGCGTGTCGTTCATGGCCGGGCACGGGGCGGACGCCGCGGTCCTGCGGTTCGCGGCGGCCTTCGAGCGGGCCGCGCCGGTGCGGCGGGCCCCGGCCTACCTGCCCACGCTGCCGTAGCCCTGCCGGGACAGGGCCCCGGACGCCGCTGCGGCGCCGCTCCCCCGACGTCTTCGGGGGGCGGCGCCGCAGCGGCGGTCGGTCGTGCGGCGCGGCCCTCGGGTCCGCCTCCGCGCCGGGCGCGGGCGGTCGGGGCCGGGGCGCGCAGCCGGTCACGCAGACGGTCGCCCAGCCGGTCATGCCGCCGGCCACGCGGCGGTCGTGCCGCCGGTCGCACAGCCGGTCACATCGCACAGCCGGTCACGCCGCCAGTCGCACAGCCCGTCACGCAGACGGTCGCACAGCGGTCGTGCCACGGGTCACGCGGCGGCCGTGCCGCCGGTCACGCCGCGGTCTCCGGCACCCAGTCCTGGTTGGTGTCGCGGGTCAGCAGCGCGACCACGTCCTCCAGCCGCCCCCTGGCCTGGAAGGCCCGCCGCTGGCGGACGGCCCCGTTGCCGTTGCGCAGGACCTTCGTCAGCAGGGACTCGACCGCGCGCAGCTCGCCGGTCCGGCGCAGCGCCGGCCGGACGTGGCGGACCAGCCGGCGCAGCAGGTGGGCCGCGGGGACGCGGCGGTGGGTGACCAGGTCGACGCCCTCGCCCGCGACGCCGTCGCGGGCGGCGCGCCACTGGGCCGCCCGCAGCTCCTCACCGGTCACCACCACCGCCTGCTCCCCCCGCCGGATCGCCTCGACCGCGGTGGTGACCAAGGCGCGGACCAGGGCGGCGAGCAGGACCGTCTCGTCGACCGTGGCGGGCACGTCGGAGACGCGGACCTCGACGGTGGGCAGGTGGTCCGACGGCCGCACGTCCCAGTAGACCATCGCCCGGTCCAGCACCGTGCCGCTGTCGACCAGCATGTCCACCACCGAGTCGTAGTGCTCCGCCGAGGTGAAGTACGGCGGCGCGCCCGAGCACGGCCACCGGCCGGCCAGCACCGAGCGCCAGCTGGCGTACCCGGTGTCGACGCCCTGGTGGATCGGCGAGTTCGCGGTCAGCGCCAGCAGCACCGGCAGCCACGGGCGCAGGTGGTTGCACACCTGCACGGCGGTCTCCCGGTCCGGGACCGCGACGTGCACGTGGCAGCCGCAGATCCCGTGCTCGGCGGCCAGCAGCCCGTAGCCCTCCCCGATCCGCCGGTAGCGGTCGGAGTCGCTGAACGGCTGGGCCATCGGGCCGACCAGCGGGACGCCCACGGCCAGCAGCTGCGCCCCCGCCTGGAGGGCGGCGGCCGCGGCCACCGACCGCGCGGTCAGCAGGTGCCCGCGCACCTCGCGCATGGTGCGGCACACGGGGGTGTTGCTCTCCACCTGGACGCGCGTCAGCTCCGGCTGCAGCTCCGCGCCCAGCCGGTTGGCCAGGTCCACGACCTCGGCCGCCACCTGGACGGGCCGGCCGCTGCCCGGGTCCACGACCAGGAACTCCTCCTCCACGCCCAGGGTCGGCACGTCGAGGTCGGACGAGATGGGGTGATCGGCGTTGACCATGCTGTCCTCATCGTTCGCTGGTGGTTCGCGCGGGACGGCGCACCGCCTTCGCGGACCGTGACCACGGGGAGCCCGGGGCAGGCCGACCGCGCGGGGTGTCGGCGCGCTGCTTGACCGACCGGAAGTCCTCTTCCGCGGTTGCGGGCGGGGGCCCGGAACCGCCGGAGATGTCCCCGAAATACCACTGGTAGCCACGGGTGAAACCGCGCTTGCCCAGAGGTACCGCCCACCGGTTCCGGCGCCGGGCAGCTCCTCGGAGCGCGCCACACGAGTCGTACCCGACAGCCGGGCGTGACCGCCGGGCAGGAAGGCGACGCCCGGCAGCGACAACCCGGTGCCCACCGGGTCCTCCGAAGCCGGTCGGGGAGGTCAGTCGTCGTGGTCGGTCTCGCGGTCGGTGGGCGCCAGGTACTTCTCGGTGGCCCGGTCGACGCCGACGTCGCCCTGGTCGCGCTTGAGCACCGAGTAGTGCGACTCCTCGCGCATCCGCTCGACCATGTGCGGGTAGTGCAGCTCGAACGCGGGGCGCTCGGAGCGGATCGGGGGCAGCTCGGTGAAGTTGTGCCGGGGCGGCGGGCACGAGGTCGCCCACTCCAGCGAGTTGCCGAAGCCCCACGGGTCGTCCCGCCCGGCCGGGTCGCCGAACCGGTAGCTGCGCAGCACGTTGTAGAGGAACGGCAGCGTGGAGGCGCCGAGCACGAACGCGCCGATGGTGGAGAGGGTGTTGAGACCGGTGAACTGGTCGCTGGGCAGGTAGTCGGCGTAGCGGCGGGGCATCCCCTGGTTGCCCAGCCAGTGGTGCACCAGGAACGTCAGGTGGAAGCCGATGAAGGTGGTCCAGAAGTGGACCTTCCCCAGGCGTTCGTCGAGCATCCGGCCGGTCATCTTGGGGAACCAGAAGTAGATGCCGGCGTAGGTGGCGAAGACGATCGTCCCGAACAGCACGTAGTGGAAGTGCGCCACCACGAAGTAGGTGTCGTGCACGTGGAAGTCGATCGGCGGCGAGGCGAGCAGGATGCCCGACAGGCCGCCGAACAGGAAGGTGACCAGGAAGCCGACGCTGAACAGCATCGGCGACTCGAAGGTCAGCTGGCCCTTCCACATGGTGCCGATCCAGTTGAAGAACTTGATGCCGGTGGGGATCGCGATGATGAACGTCGTGGCGGAGAAGAACAGCAGCAGCACCGCGCCGGTGGCGTACATGTGGTGCGCCCACACGACCACCGAGTACAGCGCGATGGCGATGGTGGCGTAGACCAGGCCCTTGTAGCCGAAGATCGGCTTGCGGCTGAAGACCGGCAGGATCTCCGAGACGATGCCGAAGAACGGCAGCGCGATGATGTAGACCTCGGGGTGGCCGAAGAACCAGAACAGGTGCTGCCACAGGATCGAGCCGCCGGTGGCGGGGTCGAACACGTGCGCCCCGAGGTGCCGGTCGGCGAGCAGCCCGAGCAGCGCGGCGGTCAGGATCGGGAACGCCACCAGCACCAGCAGGGCGGTGATGAAGACGTTCCAGGTGAAGATCGGCATCCGGAACATGGTCATGCCCGGCGCCCGCAGGCAGGCGACGGTGGTGATCATGTTGACCGCGCCGAGGATCGTGCCCAGGCCGCTGATCACCAGGCCGGTGATCCACAGGTCCGCCCCGACGCCGGGGCTGTGGACGGCGCTGGACAGCGGCGTGTAGGCGGTCCAGCCGAAGTCCGGGGCTCCGGCCGGGGTCAGGAACGCGCTCACCGCGATCAGGCCGCCGAACAGGTACAGCCAGTACGACAGCGCGTTGAGCCGCGGGAACGCCACGTCCGGCGAGCCGATCTGCAGGGGCAGGACGAAGTTGGCGAAGCCGAACACGATCGGCGTCGCGTACAGCAGCAGCATGATCGTGCCGTGCATGGTGAACAGCTGGTTGTACTGCTCGTTGGACAGGAACTGCAGTCCCGGCCGGGCCAGCTCGCCGCGCATCAGCAGCGCCATCAGGCCGCCCACCAGGAAGAACCCGAACGACGTCGTCAGGTAGAGCATCCCGATCACCTTGTGATCGGTCGTGCGGAACAGGCGCAGCAGCGCCGATCCCCTCGGGCTGTGCCGCGCGGCCTCCACCGGCAGGATCGGCGTGGGCTTCAGCGTCGTCATGACCGTCCTCGGCTTGTTGGTGCGGTGCACGGGTCCACCGATTCGGGACCCCCCTCTTCGACGTCCCCGACAGCCGCCGCGCGGCCGGGGGACGCGCCCGGTTACCCGGTTCCGGTGGGTCTACACGCCGTGATCACGGATCACCCGCCCAGCCGTCGGCCCGCGCCGCGCCACCCGGCGGGTGGCGCGGCGCAGTGGGCTTGACGTGCTCGAACGCCCGGCGGACGGGCTCATCCGGCTCGCCCCGGCTTGATCGACCCGGCCCGGCCCGGCTCAGCTCGCTCGACCCGGCCCGGCTCAACCCGGCCCTGCTCGGCCCTGCCCTGCTCGGCCCGGCTCGACTTGATCCGGCTCGGTCCGGCCCAGCCCGGTTCGGCCCGACTTGGCTCGGCCCGGCTCGATCCGGCCCGGCTCACTCGGCCCGACTCGGCCCGGCCCGGCTCGATCCGGCTCAGCTCGCTCGGCTCAGCCCGGCCTCAGCCCGACCCGGTTCGGCCTGCCGATTGCATCAGGGTCGCGCCCGGGGGATCACGCCCCGCGCGACGCCGGCACGAGCACCTCGGCGGCGTAGGGCGCCATGCGGCGGATGAGGTCGTCGCGGGTCGGCTGCGACACCGCGGGGCGGGTCGTCGCGCACCGCTCGCCGCGGAACAGCCGGCGCGCCCACCGGGCCACCGCCGTCGGGGAGGGCACGGGGTCGGGGCCGAAGTAGGCCAGGACGATGAGGTCCTCACCGCTGTGCGTCTCGACCGCCGCCGACCACCCGGTCTCCTCGTCCCACATCAGCGCGACGTCCCGGTCGGGGAAACCCGGCAGCCGGCCGTCCAGCGCCAGGTACACGGTGGCCGTCGGCTCGGTCTGCACGTACCAGCACTCGCCCGTGAGCCCCAACTGCCCCGTCACCGATCGGACGTAACCGCGAAGAGCCCACACCAGGGCATCGTCGAAATCCAGCTCCATTGCGCACCGCCACCTTCTGCCCGGGTCTCCCGGAGTCGATGCGCCGGCTGCTTGACGCCACGACGGAGTACCCATCAGTGACGGAAATGAACCTGTTCGGGCGATCACAAGGGCTGATCCGATTCAGGGCGTCCCGGGTCGGGCCACGCAGGTCGCCGAACAACTGGCTCGCGCGCCGGCTGTTGTGGGAAGAGGACGACCTCCAGAGCTGAGACGCTGGGACATCGGATCAAGCTTTTCGGCCATTGAACGTCTCACCGCCGACCGGTTGACTGAGCGCGTGTCCGAACATCCGATTCTTGTCACCGGGGCGACCGGCAAGTCCGGTCGCCGTGTCGTGCGCCGCCTGCGCGCCCAGGGGTTCCCGGTCCGCGCGGCGGCCCGCAACGGCGAGCACGCCTTCGACTGGACCGACCGCGGCACCTGGGACGCCGCGCTGGAAGGCGTGCGGTCCGCCTACGTCGTCCAACTGGACGGCACGCGGCTCGTTCGCCCGTTCCTGGAGCGGGCGGCGCGGCTGGGGGTGCGGCGGGTCGTGCTGGCCTCGGGCCGCGGGATCGACCAGCCCGGCTACGTGAGGGACCGCGGCGGCGTCCTGGCGGGCCTGGCCGACAGCGAGGCCGCCGTGCGGGAGAGCGGTCTGGAGTGGACGATCAGCAGGCCGGGCTGGTTCGCGCAGAACTTCAGCGAGGGGTTCTTCGCCGACGCCGTCCGCGCCGGCGAGCTGCGGCTGCCCGCCGGCGACGGGGCCGCGAGCTTCGTCGACGCCGAGGACATCGCCGCGGTGGTGGTCGCCGCGCTGACCGGGGAGGGGCACGCGGGCCGGGTCTACGAGCTGTCCGGGCCGCGGGCGGTCACGCTGGCCGAGGCGGTCGCCACCATCTCCGAGGCCGCCGGCCGCGAGGTCCGCTACGTGCCGCTCGCGGTCGAGGACTACGTCGCGGAACTGGTCGGGCAGGGCTTGTCGCGCGCGGACGCCGAAGCCTTCGCGGACGTCGTCGCGCCGCTGCGGGAGGGCAAGGACGAGCACGTCTCCGACGGCGTGCTGCGCGCCCTCGGCCGCCCGCCGCGGTCCTTCGCCGACTTCGCCGGGTCCACCGCCGCCGCGGGCGGTTGGTCGTCCTGACGGCAGGACGCGATCGCCGGCAGGTCGCGGCCGGCGGCAGGACGAGCCCACTGGCAGGTCGTGGTTTCCGGCCGCGACCGCCGAAGACGTCTTCCGTCCTTTGTGGATTGATCCGCGCTCGGCCGCGGCGGGCCGGTGAGGCCCGTCGCGCCTTGCGGTGCAGGACCCCGCAATGGGTGCACCCGACGGTGTCGGCCCGGGTGGCCGCGGTGGGCGGGTGGCGCGAGGGTTGGCGTGTCGCGGAAAGCGGGCTCGGACGGGGAAGAGCACCGGGCCGGGCCCGCGTTCCGCTCGACCGCGAAAACCCGACCACCAGAGGAGGAAGTCGTGGCGAACGCCGCCAACCTCATCCAGGACCACCAGTCCCGACTCCCGATCCGCGAGCAGGTCGAGACCAACGGGCTGCTCGCCGCCGCACGGGCGGGGCGGGTCAGCGCGGAACAGCTGCAGCGCTTCGTGGCGGCCGAGTTCCTGTCCCAGAACGCCGAGATCGTCAAGTACGGCAACCTCCTGGTCCGCCACTCCCACGAGGTCCCCGGCGTGGTGTTCGCCCACCTGGCGGCCCTCTACCTCTCGCAGCGGCGGCTGCTGACCGACGTCGCGGCGGCCGACGTGGGGCTGAACGTCGACGAGCTGCGCAGCGCCGACCTGCCGCAGGAGGTGCACGACTTCAGCCTGGCCGAGACGTGGGTGGGCGTCCACGCCGGCCCCGGCGAGGCGGCGCTGGCCGTGCACACCGACTTCCAGCTGTTCGCCCCGGTCGCCACCGAGCTGGTCGACGCGCTGGGCAGGCTGGACGACGTGCCGCGGTCGGTGGTGTCCTACCTGGAGAACTACTCCCAGGAGCCCGCCGTGCTGCGCGAGGGGCTGGTGGAGGTCGTCGAGCACGGCCTGGCCGAGGGGGAGCCGGAGAAGTGGCTCTTTCGCAGCGCCGGCGACATCCCGGACCTGCTGACCGCCTACTGGGGCTACGTCTCGGGCTGATCGGGCCACGCGATCCGTTGACTTGGCGTGATCATCTGATGACAATGGGTGCTCCCAGTTGAGGAGCGGTGCGGTGAAGTTGCTGAAGAAGGTCCTGCGTCGTCGTCGTTTCGCCAAGCCCGGCTACTACGCCTACCCGGCGGTGTGATCGGGCCGTCCTCCCGGGTTGCCCGCGCAGGCGGCCCGGGGAGGACACCCCGGGCAGCACCCCGCAGGGCAGCACCGGGTGGGGCACCCCGGAGGGCATCCCGGAAGACACCACTGCCGTGAGGGACCCGCGGCGAGCGCTGGCCGCCGAGGCGCGGTCCGGGAACGGCGTGGTCGAACTGGGCCCCGGCGCGTGGTTGGTGACCGAACCCGTTGCCACGGAACGGCTGCTGGCCGACGAGCACGCGCTGACCGCCAGGGCGGAGCAGGGCGCGGCGACGGCCTGGGGCACGGGCGGCCTGGAGCGGTGGACGGCGGCGCGGCAGGCCATGCGACCGGAGCTGACCGGGTCCGCCGTCGCCCGGTTCGCCCCGGTGATCGCCGCGCACGCGCGGCGCGCCGCGACCGGGTGGGCGTCGGCGGAGGGCTTCGACGTGGTCGCCGAAGCGGCTCGCCTGATGTCGGCGGTCAACACCCACTGCCTGCTGGACGGGCCGGCCCCGCTGCTCGCCCGCCTCGTCGGTGCGGAGTTGTCGGCCGCGGAACGCGCGTGGTCGCCGCTGCGCCGGCGTCGGCTGCTGCGCGCCCAGTCGGCCACCCTCACCGCCGTCCGCGAGCACCTGCACGCCCGCGCGCCCCGCTCCGGACCCGTCGCGGCGCTGGCCGGTGCGGGGCTCGACGACCGGACCACCGCGCTGGCGGTGCGCACGATGCTGCTGTCGAGCCACCACGTCCCGGCCGCGGCCCTGGCGTGGGCGCTGCACGAGCTGTCGCTGCGCCCCGACGTCCAGGCGCGGGTGCGCGCCGAGGCCGGCGCGCGCCCCGACCCCGCCGACCTGCCGCTGTGCCGGGCCGTCGTCCGCGAGGCGCTGCGCCTGCACCCGCCGGTCTGGCAGCTGCGGCGCGTGCTGGACGCGCCCGTCCTCGGCTTCCCGGCCGGTGCGGATCTGCTGTTCAGCCCCTGGGTCAACCACCGCGACCCGGCCGCCCACCCGGACCCCGACCGGTTCGACCCGTGGCGTCGCCGCCCCGCCTCCCCCGGTTCCTACCTGCCCTTCGCCCTGGGGCCCCGCTTCTGCCCCGGCTCGCGGTTGGCCACCGCCGAACTCGTCGTCGTGCTGGCCACCGTGCTCAGGACCCACCGCGTCGTGCCGCGGCGCGCCCCCGCGCCGGCGCGGGGAGTCCTGAACGCGCCGCGCGGGCTGCGGCTCGCCCTGGTCCCGGACGGGCCGCAGCGCTGAAAAAACCGGTGCGGGCAACGGCTTTCCCGCGCGCCGGGCCCCGTCCGCGCCGGGTTCAGCCGCGGCCGACCCGGGCCAGGAACGGGCTCCTGCCGTCGGTCCAGCCGAGGAACCTCCTGCCCGCGCCACCGGCCACCGCGCCGGTCGGCGTGAACCGGCCACCGCCGAGCACGTGCAGCAGCCCCTCGACCGCGGGTTCGAGCCGGGTACCGCGCGCCTGCTCGTGCAGCCGCCGCGCGTGCGACCGCTGCACGGCCGGCTCGCAGAAGCTGAGCAGGAACAGCGCCTGCCGCCACGCGCAGGCGGCGTCCTTGACCTGGATCAGCGCCGCGTGCCGGTGGTCCACGCGCTGGGCCAGCCGGCGCACGACCCAGGTCAGCGCGCGCCACGCCGCGTCCGGCGCGCCCTCGCGCAGCCGATCGGTCAGGTCCAGGGCGTCGACCAGCACGGCGAGGTTGTGGGTGGTCAGGACCTGGCTCTGCTCCAGCACCATGCCGTTGGCCGCGACGCCGCCGCCGGTGACGCCCGCCCGCTCCCGGCACAGCGCCGTGAAGTCCGCGGCGGTGCGCCTGCCCCAGCGCAGGACCGTGCGCTGCGGCGCGGACCAGTCCGCCGGCAGGTCGTAGTAGGCCGCGTAGAGCGTGCCCGCCAGCAGGCGGCTCGCCACCGCGGCGGCCTCGCGCCACTTGGCGGTGAAGGCGCCCGTGAAGATGTCCGCGGCCACCTCCTCCACCAGCGGCAGCGCCAGGTCCGCCTGCTCCGCCAGCGCCCTCAGCTCGGTGACCAACCGGTTGGGCAGCAGGGCGTGCGGGAACGCGTCGAGCGCCAGCGCCGCGGTCTGCCGCAGCGCGCGGCGCGCGGCCACCGCGCCGCCCGGACCGGCCGACCGGCACGGCGCGAGCGCCCGCACCCACGGCAGCTCGTCGAAGCGCACCTGGTGCTCGAGGTTGAGCAGCAGCAGGCCGCGGCGGCGCCGGAACGCCGTGTAGGTCTGCTCGTGCAGCCCCGCCACGGCCGGGTCGTCGAACGCCGCGCCGAGCAGCCGCGAGGTGAGCTGCGGCAGCACCAGCGCCAGCACCTCCCCCGAGGTGATCACGCCCAGGCGCACCAGCTCGTCCGGGGGCGCCTCCAGCGACCGCGCCGCCTTGCGCACCAAGTGGTGCGGCATCGCCGCGCCCGCGGGGACCTCGGTGGTCGTCTCGGCCGGCGACACCGCGGCGGTCGCGACGTCCAGCGCCGGCAGGCCGCCGTCCGCCGGGTACCGGTCCAGCCGGTCCGCCAGCACGCCGGCGAGCGCGGCGCTGGTCGGGCCCGCGACCGCGCTCACCCCGGCGGCGTGCCACGCGGCGCGGCGCGGCGACCCCGGAGCGCCCCGGCGGCTCACCGTGTTCGCGATGGCGCGGCGGATCCGGCCGACGTCCCGCGCGGTGAGGGCGGCGCTGCCGTCCCGGCAGGACTCCAGCGCGCACCGCAGCCGGGCGAAGTTGTGCTTGGGGTCGGTCTGCCGCCGGGAGGGCGCGTGGGCGCGGCAGGCGTCGGCGTAGTCGGTGAGCCACCGCGCCCGGGAGGCCGCCCAGTCGGCGGGCCACGTCCGGCACGGCCAACCGCCGCGCACGGCCCCGTCCGCGTCCAGGTGCGGCAGCTCCCCCTCGACCGTGCGGCACCACAGCGCGACCAGCCGGTCGTACAGCGGGTCCCAGACGGTCAGCGCGTCGCGCATCCGGACGACCGGCTCGGGCACGTCGACGGCGCGCAGCGAGGCGGCGGCCCGCCCCACCGGGACGACGCGGACGGCCGAGCCCGCGGGCCGGGCGGCCGGTTCGGGGCGCGGCGTCAGCCGCAGCCGGTGCAGCAGGGGCCGCAGCTCGGCCACCAGGTCCAGCGCCTGCTCCGCGAAACCCCTCTCCAGCAGCAGGGCCACGACCGGCAGCGCCGCGTCCTCCGGCAGCTCGACCCGGTAGCGCCCGCCGCGCACGGCGTCGCACAGCTCGGCCAGGCCCGCGTCGCCGAGGTGGAAGAGGTTGAGCCGCTCCCGGTCGTTGCGGCCGGGCACGTCGTCGGGGAGGGCGGCGACGCGCCGCGCCTCGGCCGCCGACAGCGGCGCCTCGGCCAGGCACCGGCCGGTCGCGAAACCGCCGTCCGCGACCTCCGGCGTCACCCACGCCGGGACGCCCTCGACCGGCGTGCGGGAGCCGATGGCCAGCGTGCCGTCGGCCATCCCGCCGAGGACCTCCTGCCAGCGCCGCGCCTTCGCCAGCGCCCGCTCGCGGTCGGCCTCGGACCCCGCGGCCGACGCCGCGGCCACGGCCCTCGCCAGCCGGCCGGTCGCGTAGCCGGGCGAGGCGGTGCGGCGCTCTTCGGGCACGGCGGACTCCACGGGTGGTCAGACATGGAGGCGGGAATCGAACCCGCGCCCTCCCCGTCCGGAGCGGGGCGATCTACCACTGATCTACTCCATGGTGCGCGCCGATCATAGGCGCCCCGCGCCCCGGTCGCTCCCGATTTACCCGACTCGCGCGCCGGGCGCCCGGCGGCGGGTCGCGGGCATCCGGCCCGACCCGCGCACCCGGAGCCGGGAACCGGGATCCGGCCGGCGCCTCCCGACAGCAAGTCCCGACAGCGAGTCCCGACAGCAAGTCCCGACAGCGGATCCCGGCAGCGGCGACGTCCGCGGTGACGACGCCGGACGCCCGCGGCCACCGCCCGGCGCCGGCCTCCACGCCGGTCCGGGCGGTGGCCGGGTGCGGGAGGCGAGGGCACCGCGCCGCTCGGCCGGATGTCCGCTCAGGGCGGAAACGGGCAGGGCGGGAACGGGCAGGGCGGAAACGGGCAGGGCGGAAACGGGCAGGGCGGGGCCGTCCACAACCGACTGGCGGACCGCGGTCCCCGTGGCGGGACCGGTCCTGGTGGTGCGCGACCGGCGCCGCTCTTTAAAATGCACCGGGCGCGGCGGTCGGTGCGGCCCGAGTGGGCGGCCGTCGCCGTGGAGCGGGTGCGTTGCCGCGGTGGCCCGCAGTCGCGTTCGTCGTCGGTGTCCGTCGTGCAGCCCGGGGGTCAGGTCGTGCGGTTCGCGCTCCTGGGGCCGTTGCGGGTGGAGCGCGACGGCGTCGAGGTACCGGTCGGCGGTCCGCGGCAGCGCGACCTGCTGGCGCTGCTGCTGTTGCGGCCCAACAGGTTCCTGTCCGCGGACTGGCTGGTCGACGCCCTGTGGGACGGTCGCCCGCCCGCCAGCGCCGCCGTGACGCTGCGGACCCACGTGGCGGGCTTGCGGCGCGTCCTGGAACCCGGCCGGGGGCACCGGGCGCCCGCCGGGCTGCTGCGCGGCCGGCCCGGCGGCTACGAGCTGGCCGTGCCGCCGGAGGCCGTGGACGCCGTCCGCTTCACCACCCTCGCCGAGGACGCGGCGGCGGCCCTCGCGGTCGGTGACGCCCCGCTGGCCGAACACCGCTACCGGGCCGCGCTGGGCCTGTGGCGGGGCGAGGTCGCGGTCCGGCTCGCCGCCGTCCGCGCCGACGTGGCCGGCCTGGACGAGGCGCGGCTGGTCGCGCAGGAGGGGCTGCTCACCGCGTCCGTGGCGCTCGGCAGGCACCACGAGGTCCTTCCCGACCTGCGGCGCTTCGTGACCGAGCACCCCGGGCGCGAGCCCGCGCGCGGGCAGCTGATGCTGGCCCTCTACCGCGCCGGGCGGCAGGCCGAGGCGCTGGCGGTCTACGACGAGGGGCGGCGCGTCCTGCTGGAGGAGCACGGCGTGACGCCCGCGGAAGCGCTGCGCGCCCTGCACCGGCGCATCCTGGCCCAGGACGTGCCGGAGGCCGCCCCGCCGGGGGCCATCGCCCTGCCGGTCCCCGCCGCCCCGCCGGGGAGGACCCCGCCACCGGGGAGCACCGCCCCACCGGGCACCGCGGTCCCACCGGGAAGCACCGCCCCACCGGGAGCGGCCGCACCGGCAACGACCTCACCGACAGCTGCCGCACCGGCTGCGACCTCGCCGACAGCCGCCGCACCAGGGAGCACCACCGCGCCAGGGAGCACCGCCGCACCGAGGAGCACCGTCCCACCAGGGAGCACCACCGCACCGGAGGTCGCCGCACCGCCCGGCCACGCGGACCCGCGCGCCACCGCGCACGGCGGTGTGCGGCTGGTGGGCCGCGAGCGCGAACTCGCGCTGCTCGACGAGGTGCTGGCAGCCGCCCGGGACCTGGGCGGGCGGTTCGTGGCGGTGGTCGGCGAGGCGGGCATCGGGAAGACCAGCCTGGCCCGCGCCGTCGGCGCGCGCGCCGCGGCGGCCGGCACACCGGTCGTGTGGGCGCGGTGCCCGGACATCGGGCAGATGCCGCCGTTCTGGCTGTGGACGCAGGTGGTGCGCGCGCTGTCGCCGGGCGCCGCGGAGCCCGCGCTGGCCGGTTTCACCGGTCCGCTCGCCGCCGACCGCGCCGACCGCCTCGACCCGGCCGCCCGCTTCCGCGCCTACGACGCCGTGGCCGCCCTGGTCCACACCGCCGCCGCCCCCGCCGGGCTGGTGCTGGTCCTGGACGACCTGCACGCCGCGGACCCCGACTCGCTGCTGCTCCTGCGCTACCTGGCGCCCGCCCTGCCCGCGTCCCGGGCGCTGGTGGTCGCGACGCTGCGCCCCTACGAGCACGACCCGGACCTGGTGGCCGCGCTCGCCGACGTGGCCCGCTCCCCCGGCCACCGCCGCCTGCACCCCGCCGGGCTCGGCCCGGACGCGGTGGCCGAGCTGGTGCGCGAGCACACCGGCGCGGCCCCGTCGGCCGCCGCGGTGGACCGGCTGGTCACCCGCACCGGCGGCAACCCGTTCTTCCTCACCGAGCTGCTGACCTCGCCGGACGACCCGCCGCCGGGCGTGCGCGACACCGTCCGCCGCCGCCTGCACGCCCTCGACGAGGCCACCCGCGACTGCCTGGACCTGCTCAGCGTCGCGGGCCGGGACCTGGACATCGCGGTCGTGGGCGTCCCCTCCCCCGCCGCCGACCACCTGGTCACCGAGACCGCGCCGGGCGTCGTCGGGTTCCGGCACCCGCTGTTCGCCGAGGCGACCTACGCCGACCTGTCCCCGACCCGGCGCGCCGCCCTGCACGCCCGCCTGGCCGACACCGCCCGCGACCTGCTCACGCCGGCCGAGCTGGCCCACCACTACGGCCGGGCGCGCGACCGCCGCGCCGACCACCTGCGCTGGACGCTGGAGGCCGCCGAGGACGCCACCCGCCGCTTGGCCCTCACCGACGCCCTGGCCCACCTCGACCGCGCCGCGGCCCTGCTCACCGACCCGGCCGAGCAGCTGGCGGTGCACCTGCGCCGCACGTCGCTGCTGCAGATCACCGTCGGCATCGGCAGCGACGCGGTGGCCGAGGCCGCCGCCCGCGCCCACCACCTGCTGACCCGCCCGGACCCGCCGCGCGCCCGCGCCGCGGACCTGGGCACCGCCCTGTGGACGCTGGGGGAACTGGCCTGCAACCGCGCCGAGTTCCCGCGGGCCGCCGGGATCGCCCAGCGGCTGCTCGCGCTCGACGGCGGCGGCCTGACCAGGACCGCCGCCCACTACCTGCTGGGCGTCACCGCCTACTTCGGCGGCCGGCTCGCCGCCGCCGACGACCACCTCACCGCCGCGCTGGACCACCTCGACGAGGACCTGCTGCGCGGTCAGACCGGCCGCACGCCGACCCTGGCCGTGCACGAGTTCCGCGCCCTGGCGCGGTCGCTGCGCGGCCTGGACGCCCGCCCGGACCTGGCCGCCGCGCGCGCCTTGGCCGAGCGCACCGGCGACCCGTACGGCCGCGGCAACGCGGAGCTGTTCACCGGCTGGGCGGCGTTGCAGGAGCACGACGCGACCGCGGCCGCGGAAGCCGCCCGCGCGTGCCGCCGCATCGGCGCCGAGGGCCACATGGCGCACTTCGTCACGACCGGCGACTTCTTCGCCGAGTGGGCGGCGGTGCGCCGGGGCGACGCGTCCCGGCTGGCGGCCCTGCGCGCCGCCGCCGACGGCATCTACCGCCTGGGCCTGCGCTCGACCCGCACGATCACGACCGCCGCCGTCGCCGACGCCCACCTCGCCGCCGGGCGCCGCGAGGAGGCCGTCGTGCTCGCCGACGAGGGCCTGGCCGCCGCGCGGGCGGTCGGCGAGCACGTCCTGACCGCCGAGCTGCACCGGATCCGGGGCCTGGCCGGGCGCGACGCGCGCGCCCTGGCGGACGGCCGCGCGACCGCCGAGGCGCAGGGCGCCCGCCTGCTGCTGGCCCGCTTCCCCCGGGCCGCGCCCCGCAAGCGGATCCCGGGGTGCGCCGAGCCCGCCGCCCGCCACGAGGCCACCGCCCGCGACGAGTGGTCATGAGCCCGGGGCCGGTCATGCCGTGCGGGGAATGGTGAACCGCAGCTCCGCTCGCTCCCAGGTGACCTTCGGCGGCGACGGGGCGACCGTCCCCACGCGTCGTGCCCCCAGGCGCCGGTAGAACTGCTCCGCCGGGGGGTGGGAGACCACGCGCACCCCGGTGAGGCCGAGCCTGCCTGCCTCACCGATCATGTGCTCGATCAGGAGCCGGCCGATGCCCAGCCCCTGCGCTTCGTCCGCCACGAAGGCCAGGTCCAGCTCGGGTGGCTCCACCACCAGGGCGTAGAAGCCCAGCACCGCGCCGGCCGCGTCGACGGCCGCGAAGACCCGGTGCCCGGCGATGTAGTCGGCCGTGACCTCGTACCCGGAGATGATCGAGGCGTAGTGCCCCCGGTAGGCGCGGGACCGCTGCACCAACGAGGTGAGACGTGCCGCGTCCGAGGTGTCGGCGCGCCGGATGGTCGTGGACCGCACCCGTCGGAGTGTAGGGGTGCCGGTCACAGCGCAAGGTCACAGCGCACGATCACAGCGCACGATCACAGCGCACGATCACAGCGCACGATCGGCGCGGCCTGTGCGGCGCCCCGACCGACGACTTGCCCGCGCAGGTCCGCGCGGGCAAGTCGGTGTCGGCGGTCCTGCGCGAGGCGGGGCCGCCCGCCGGTCAGCACCCGGGGATGTCGCGGCAGTTGTCCGGGTCGTTGTCCGTGAAGTACACCTGGCTCAAGGTGACCTGCGTGGTCAGGTTCTCCCGGTTGATGGCGCCGCCGCCACCGCGGTTCCCGTCGCTGCCGTCGGGGATGTCCGGAGCGGGGGACAGACCGCCCCGACCACCGGCCCCGGTGGCGTTGCGCACGAAGTAGTTGAGCGAGAGGTCCACGGGACCCCGCCTCGCGACGTACAGGCCGCCGCCGTTGCCGCCCCTGCCGCCGGAGCCGGCGTGGCCGTCCCGGAGGTCCGGGACGCCCAGGCCCCCGTCCCCGCCGTTGCCGCCGTTGCCGGTCACGTTGTCGGTGTAGCTGACCTGGGTGGCGGTGACCCCCTTGGGGAAGTAGCCGCTGCGCAGGACGAGCCCGCCGCCGTTGCCGCCTACTCCGCCCGAGGCGCCGCTGCCGGCCTTCCCCCCGGTGCACCGCCGTTGCCGCCGCGCGCGCCGTCGCCGCCGTTGCCGGTCCGGTTGCCCGCCATCTCGAAGCCGAACAGGGTGACCGCCTGCTCGTCGCCATCAGGGGGACTGATCGACAGGGCGCCGCCCGAACCACCGGCACCGCCCGTAGCCCGTCCGCGGCCACCGCGTTCGCCCCCGCCCTTGCCCCCCGGTTCCCCCGCGCCGCCGTTGCCGCCGTCGCCGGCGCGGCCGGCCGGGCCGCCGTCGCCGGTGGTGTTCCCCGTCGCCGAACCGCCCTGGATGTTCACCTCGCTGTCGCTCAGGGCGATCCCGCCGCCGGAACCGCCAGGACCGCCCGACACGGGCCTGGCGCCATCGCCGCCGGGTCCGTTGGCGTTGTCGCCGCCGCGACCGGACGCGCCGCCCGGCCCACCCGCCCCGGTCCGGTTGCCCTCGACCGAGGAGTGCAGCAGCTCGAACACCCCGGCGTGGTTCGCGATCGCGCCACCGTCACCACCCCAGCCGCCCTCGCCACCGGGCCCGCCGCGAAGCTGCTCCGCGTCGGCGGCATTGTCCTTCCCGCGGAGCCCGTCGGCGCCCCAGCCACCCCGACCGGTGCTGTTGCCCGCCAACACCGACTTCGAGATCCGCAGCGCGATGCCGTCACTGAAGATCGCACCACCGTGACCACCCCCGCCGCCCTGGGCGGTGTCGAGGTTCCCGTCCGCGCCGATCACGCCGACGGCGCCGTCACCCGTGCGGTTGCCCGACAACGTGCTGCGACCGATCACCAACTCACCGGAGCTGTGCACGGCGCCACCGTCACCACCGGAACCACCCGGCGCCAGACCGTCACGGGTATGCCCACCGGTGATCACCAGACCCTCGATACCCAACCGCCCACCCACCGCCACCCGGAAGAACCGGAACCGCGGCGCGGCCGGATGCCGCGAGATCACCGTCCCCGCACCCACCAACTCCACATCCCCCGTGACGACCGGGAACCCGTTGTCCCCGATCGCCCGATCCACCCGATACGTGCACCCACCCGCCAACGACAACCGAACCCGCTTTCCCGCCGCGTTGGCATCCCCGACCGCCTTCACCAGACTCGGCGTGTCACACGGAACCTGCCTCGCGACCGCAACAGCCGGCGGCACGACCACCACACCCACACCCAACACCAGGACCCCGACCACCGAAACATTCCCGCGCATCAGCACCCCTCTCGCTCACCAGTACCCCCACCATCGACCACCCGGCAAACGGTTGGCGATCCACGGAACGGCCGAACCCCGTTGCACCACAACAGAATTCGACTCCACTCGGAACACTCTCGGCGTTCTGCGGCGGGCACTGCCGACCCCCGTGGCGAAGTCCACCCCGGATGTCCGCGACCGCGCCTCCACCGGCGCCTCCACACGACCTCCACAGCCCTGCGCTGCGATGACCGCCGTCAGCCACAGCGGAGGGAGATCCCATGTACGAGGCCGTCGTCATCGGCTGCGGGCCGGTCGGCGCGCTCACCGCCAACCTGCTGGGCGCGCGCGGCGTGCGCACCCTCGTGGTCGAGCGCAGCGCCGAGCCGCACGGGCAGCCGCGCGCGTTCTCCTGCGACGACGAGGCGCTGCGCGTCTACCAGCAGGCGGGCCTGCGCGCGCAGGTCGAGCGCGACACCTACCCGCCCCGCCGGGCCGAGTACGTCAACGCCAGGGGCCGGGTGTTCGCCGAGATCGCGCTCGACGAGGTCGACTTCGGCCTCGGCGCGAAACCCCTGCACTTCTTCGACCAGCCCCGGCTGGAGGCGACGCTGAGACGGGGGCTGGCCCGGTTCCCGCACGTCACCCTGCGCACCGGGGCGGAGCTGACCGGCCTGACCCGGCACGACGGCCACGTGACCGCCACCCTGCGCCAGGACGGGCGGGAGACCGAGGTCGACACCCGGTACCTGCTGGGCGCGGACGGCGCCCGCAGCACCACCCGCGTGGCCGCCGGCATCGGGCTCACCGGCACGTCGAACGCCGAGCCGTGGCTCGCGGTCTCCGGCGTCGTCGAACCGGGGGCGACCCGCGTGGCCGCCACCCGGTTCGTCTGCGACTGGCGGCGGCCCGCGTTCGTGTCACCGGGCGCGTTCGGCACCCACCGGCTGGAGTTCATGCTGCTCGACGGCGAGGACCCGGCGGCGATGACCGGCGCGGGCGCGATCCGCGAGCTGGTCGCGCCCTACGTGGACCCGGACCGGTTCGAGGTGACCCGCGCCGTCGTCTACACCTTCCACCACCTGGTCGCGGACCGCTGGCGGGACGGCCGGGTGTTCCTGCTCGGCGACGCCGCGCACCAGATGCCGCCGTTCCTGGGGCAGGGCCTGTGCAGCGGCCTGCGGGACGCGGCGAACCTGACGTGGCGGATCGCGCAGGTGCTGCGCGGCGACGCCGACGACGCGCTGCTCGACGGCTACGAGGCCGAGCGCCGCCCGCACACCGAGGCGATGGCGCGGACCAGCCTGCGCCTGGGCCGGGTGTTCCTGGTGCGCAGCAGGGCCGGGGCCGCCGTCCGCGACGCCGTGCTGCGCGCCGCGCAGGCCGTGCCGCGGGTCCGCCGCGCGATCCGGCACTTCGAGTTCAAGCCCCGGCCCGCGCTGCCGGACCGCCGGGGCGCGGTCGGCACGATGTTCCCGCAGCCCGACGTCGCCGTCGGCGGCAGGCGGGTCCCGCTGGACGACGTGCTGGGCGCCGAGTTCGCGGTGGTCGGCCCCGGTGTGGGCGCGGCGACCGCGCTGGGCTGGCGGGGCCCGGTGGCCCGGTTCGTGCGCGTCGTGCCGCCCGGCTCGGCCGCGCCGGGCGACATCACGGCGGTCGAGGACGTGGACGGCGTGCTCACCGCGTGGTTCGCCCGGCACGGCACGGACGTGGCGGTGCTGCGCCCGGACCGGTTCGTGCACGCCACCGGGGTGGACCTGCCCGGCGGGGCCGGGGAGGGCGGTGCGCGGGCCGATCGAGGCGAATAGCCCCTCGGGCCGCTCGGAGCGGGCGATCGGGCGGTGGGCCGGCGCGGCCGTCGCTACCGGGCCCGCTCGTCGGGCCGGTCCGGTCCGGGGGTGTGCCGGATGGTCACCAGGGCGATGTCGTCGGCGGCGGGCCGGTCGCCCACCAGGCAGCTCATGATCCGGGCGCAGGCGTCCTCCGGCGCCGTCGGGGACACGACCCGGCGGAGCCGCTCCAGGCCGTCGTCCAGGTCCTGCCCGCGGCGTTCCACCAGGCCGTCGGTGTACAGGGCGACCAGCGCGCCGGGCGGCACGTCGACGACGGCGCCGCGCCGGCCGGTGGCCGCCAGGCTGTAGCCGATGGGCGGGTCGACCGGGGCGTCCACGTACCGCCCCGCCCGCCCGGGCTCGGCCAGCACCGGCGGCAGGTGGCCGGCCAGGGCGAGGTCCATCCGGTGGGTCGCGGTGTCGACCACGGCGTAGGCGACCGTGGCCATGGTGTGGTGCTCGAAGTGGTCGGCCTTCCGGTCGAGCTTGCCGAGCACCACGGCGGGGTCGTCGAACTCCAGCGCGTAGGCCCGCAGCGCGCTGCGCAGCCGGCCCATCACGATGGCGGCGGGCAGGCCGTTGCCCACCACGTCGCCGATCACCAGGCCGATGCGCCCGCCCGGCAGGTCGAACACGTCGTACCAGTCGCCGCCGACGCCGTTGCCGGCTCCGGGCACGTAGCGGGCGGCCAGCTCCCAGCCCTCGGGGGTCGGCAGCAGGCCGGGCAGCAGGCTGTCCTGCAGCATCGCCGCCGCGGACCGCTCCGCGCGCGAGCGGTGCACGTGCACCGCCATCGCGAGGCGGTCGGCGACCATCTGCAGCAGCTCGACCTCCTCGTCGGTGAACCGGCGGGCCACCGTGGCGCCCACGTGCAGGACCCCGACCAGGTCGCCCTGGGCGACCATCGGCACGCCGAGCAGGGCCAGCAGGCCCCGTTCCCACAGCAGCGGGTTGACCACCGTGGACTGGTCGACGTGGTCGATCCGCACCGGCTTGCGCTCCTGCGCCACCTGCCCCGCGAACCCCGTGCCCACCGGCACCCGGAAGCCCTGGTGGACCTCCTCCTCCAGCCCGACGGCCGCGCTGGCCACCACCTGCTCGCCCCTGGCGTCGGCCAGCAGGACCGTGGCGGTGTCGACCGCGAACAGCTCGTGCACCTGCCACAGCATGACCTCGAAGAGCTTTTCGGGTTCGAGGTCCCGCAGGGCGGCGTCGGTGACCGCCTCGAACACCCGCAGCCTCAGCTCCGAGTTCCGAGCGACGCCCATGCCAACCCCGTCCACATCCCACCCGCGCACCCGGGTGACCGGCACGAGCGCGCGACGGGGCGTCACGCGAACCGGTGCCGAACGACCACCATACCCGGACCGGCGGCGGGCAGGGGTGACGCACCCGCGACGATCACCACCGACCGGACCTGCCCGTTCCCGCCGCCGGTGGGGCGCCGGCCCCCTGCGTCCCGGTGGGCGCGGCGCGGTCACGCCCCACCGCGGCGCCCGGCCGCCCGCTCCGCCAGCAGCGCGAGCACGATCCCGCCCAGCTCGGCGGGCGCGGAGTAGTTCAGGGCGTGGCCCGCCCCGGGCACCTCGGCGAACCGGCCGTCGGGCAGCAGCGCCGCCACCTCCCGGACCCACGGGCGCGGCGCGATCGGGTCGCGGCCGCCGCGGACCACCGCGGTCGGCGCGCGCAGGTGGGGCAGCTTCCGCTCGACCGGGTCGGCCAGCAGGTGGCGGAACGTGCCGGCGAGCCGCCGCGGGCCGGCCGTGAGGTAGTCCCGGGCCTGCACGAGGGCCAGCGCCGGGTGCTCGCGCGGCACGTCGGCCAGCAGCCGCCCGAGCTGGCGCAGCGGCGAGCGGGCGTGCCGGTCGACGGTGGGGCCGGTGAGCACGGCCGGGCCGACCAGGTCCGGGGAGTGCGCGGCGAGGTCCACGACCACCTGGCAGCCGGCGGAGTTCGCGACCAGCGGCGCGCCGCCGCGCCCGGTCGCCCGCAGCCACCCGCCCAGCACGAGGGACAGCCCGCGCACGTCCAGCGGCTCGCGGGGGCCGGGCGTGCGGCCGAAGCCCGGCAGGTCGACGGCCACCACCCGCACGGCGGGCGCCAGCCACCGGGCGAGCGGCCGGAAGTAGCGGTGCGAGCAGCCCAGCCCCGGCACGCACACGACCTCGGGCGCCCCGGCCGGGCCGAGGACCGCGGCGTGCACGCGCGTCCCGGCCACCCCGGTGTACTCGGCGGCGTCCCAGCCGTCGCCGGTGACCTTCCGGGCGGCACGTCGAGCGGCGTCCAGGACAGCACGCCGGGCACCGCCCGGGACAGCACGCCGGGCACCGCTCCGGGCGGCTGCGCCCCCGGCGGCGGCGCCCTCAGCGACAGTGTCACCAGCGGCGGTGTCCCCGGCGGCGGCACCCTCAGCGGCAATGTCTCCGGCGGCATTCCCGGCAGCGGCACCCTCAGCGGCGGCACCCTCAGCGGCGGCAGCCTCAGCGGCGGCGCTCTCGGCGGCGGCACCCCCAGCGGCGGCACCCCCAGCGGCGGCACCCCCAGCGGCGGCACCCCCAGCGGCGGCGCCCCGACCGGTCACCTCCACCACCGTCGGGTCGCCACCGCGGCGCCGGCCAGCAGCGCCGCCGCCGAGGCCGCGCGGCGCACCGCGGTGCGCCGCGCCCCGTGCCAGCCCCCGACGACCGACCCGCGGCCGGCCGCGGGCCGGTGCAGGGTGCCCGAGGCCGGCGGCGCCGCGGTGCGCCGGGACAGGTGGGCGCGGTCGACCTGGCCGGCCATCAGCCGCTCCACCAGCCCCGGCGCGAACTTCGACTGCAGGATCAGGCCGCGGCCCATCGGCCCGACGACGACCTCCCGCCGCGGGAACCGCACCAGCCGCACGATCGCGCGCGCGACCCGCTCCGGCGCGTAGACCGGCGGCATCGCGACGACCTCCCGGCCGGTGTAGTTCGCGCTGTGCTGGAACAGCGGGGTGTCCATGGTCGCGGGCAGGACGGTGCAGACCGCCACGCCGCGCCCGTGCGCCAGCCGCAACTCCTGGCGCAGGCTCCCGCCCAGCGCCCGGACCGCGAACTTCGACATCGTGTAGGCGTGCGCGTAGGGCTGCGTCACCGCGCCGACGATCGACGACACGTTGACCAGCACTCCCCGGCCCTGCTCGCGCATGACCGGCAACGCGGCGCGCGCCCCGTGGACGTAGCCCATGACGTTGACGTCGAGCACGCGCCGGAAGTCCTCCAGCGGGATGTCCTCGAACGCGCCGAACACCGTCACCGCGGCGTTGTTGACCCACACGTCGATGCGCCCGTGCCGCTCCACGGCCACCCGCGCCAGCTCCCGCACGGACTCGGCGTCGCCGACGTCGGTGGGCACCGCGGTCGCCCGCCCGCCCCGGCTCTCGCACTCCCGCGCGACAGCCGCCAGCGCATCGGCCCCGCGCGCGGCGAGCACCACGGCGCACCCCCGGTCGGCGAACGCCAGCGCGGTGGCCCGCCCGATGCCGCTGGACGCCCCGGTGATCACGACTGCCAAGTCCTGGATGCGCATGGTGACGACGTACCCGCCACCCCGGCGCCCAACCACGCCGGAGCGGGCCGGCGTCGCCTTCGACGCCGGCCCGCTCCGGTGCGGAGCCCGGGTGTCAGCCGGTGCAGGGGTGGCCGTTCGGGTGGGCGCCGGTGCCGTGGACGTCGGCGTGCGCCTCACCGACGACGACGTCGGCGAGCGCGGTGTCCAGCACCAGGGCCCGCTGGGTCACCGAGGTGGCCGTGGTCTCGGTGCTGTTGAGCCGCAGCGAGCCGATCAGCAGCGGGATGGTGACCGGCGCGGAGCCGACCGCCGTCGACACCCCGTTGATCTTGAGGGAGGCGATGGTCGAGCTGCCCGAGAACTGCGGGGCCAACCCGCCGCCGCCGGGCTCGCACCGGGCCGTGGCCCTGGCCTTGACCACGCCGACCTCGATGGTCAGGCCCAGGGTGCTGATCGTGGTCGTGTCGACCTGGGCGGTGGCGGTGGCGTTGTCGCCCGCGGCCGGCGGGGCCGACTCCAGGTCGTCCGGCGTCTGGTCGGTGGTGGCCGTGAGCGCCTTGGCCTTCACCGCCAGGGCCGCGGCGTTCAGGTCGACCTGGGCCAGCGTCCGGCTGTCGTCCGCGCACGGCACGTTGTGCGGGTTGGCCACGACCGGCTCGATGCCGACCAGGTTCACCGCGCTGGCGCGGCAGGAGAACACGCCGTCGCGGTCGTCGTCGACGATCGTGCCGACGCCGACCGCGTCGGTGATCGCCGCGCCGCCCGCCGCGGACAGCGCCACGGTGAAGGTCTCGTCCAGCTCGTCCACCACGTCGCCGACGACGGGCACGGTGACCGGCTTGGTGGTCTCCCCCGGTGCGAAGGTCACCGTGCCGGCGGCCGGCGCGTAGTCCTGGGGCGTCACCGCGGTCCCGTCCGCGGTGGCGAAGTCGACCGTCACCGGGGCGGGGCTCGGGCGGTCCAGGCTCACCGTGAAGGTGGCCGGGGTCGTGCCGGCGTCGCCCTCCGCGACCGTCACGTCGTTGATCGACAGGCCGGGCACGTGCACGGTGTTCCGCTCGACGAACCCGCGCGAGACGCCGTCGACCAGGAAGTCGACGGTGCAGTGGTAGGTGCCGGCCGGGGCGCCCGGGTCCACCGCGATGGTCTCGGTGAACCCGGCGGCCTCGCCGCCGGCCACGGTCCGGCTCGCGGGCGTGAAGCCGACGGTCAGCTGCGGGTCGCACGCGGTGACCGAGGGCGTCACGGTGACCTGGACGGCCGCGATGCCGTCCAGAATGGCCTGCGCCACCTGGTCGGGCGGCACGTTGTTCAGCAGCACGCCCCCGGTCGCCCCGACGATCGCGCTGGCCTGCCCGCCGGCGTCGAGCCCGCCGCCGGCCGGGCCGACGTTGACGGCGATGACGCGGACGTCGGCGGCCTGCAGGGCGGCGATGGCGTCGGCCAGCGAGTGCCCCTGGCTCGGGTCGTGCGAGGGCGCGTCGCCGAACCACGCCACGATGCGGGTGCCGTCCGGCCGGAAGGCGATGGCGCCGCTGCCGATCTCGAACAGGGCGTTGACGGCGGCCTCGGGGATGTCCCCGCCGCCACTGGCGACCCACTGGTCGATGCCGCTCTGCACGGCCGCCGGGTCCGCGGTCAGGCCCTGGTTGACGCGGAAGACGAACGGGTCGCCGGCGTCGCGGTACTCGGTCACCGCGAACCGGGCCGTCGGCTGGGCGTCGAGGACCTCGCCGGTCACGGCGCCCGCGTTGGCCCGGACGTCGGCGATGGCGCCGCCCATGCTGCCGGTGGTGTCGGCCAGGAACACCAGGTCCGGGTTGGGCGGGACGACCGGGGTGGTGACCGTCTTGGCCACCGTCGTGCTCGCACCGGGGCCGAGGGTGACCTCGACGTCGGGGGGGTCGACCTGGGCCGCCGCCTGCGGCGCGACGACGACCACCGCGGCGGCGCACGTGGTCAGCACGACCGCGGCGGCGGCGATGGACCTCCGCAGGTGCTCTCTCGTTCTGGAACCGGACATGGACCCTCCAACGAGGTCGTTTGCCAGAGCGCGCCCGGACGATGCGGCACGACATCGGGCGCTGCTCGCGAATCGGTTCGGCGCGGTGCCGCGGACCGCTGTCGGCGGAACGCGGCGTCCCGGCGCGGAAACGTAGCGAAAAGCATCTCCGACCCGGGTGGGCAGAACCAGCCGCCGGCGGTGTGACGCAGAAATCGTGTTAAGGCACCGGTGGTGCGGGCAGTGCTCTTCCCGGGTGACGGCGCCCGATTTCTACGGTCACGTCCAGCCCAGGCCAGGGCCGGTGAGACGCGGTTCGGAACCGGTTCGCACCGGATTCCGGCCGGTGCAGGGCCGATGGGCCCGGCACAGCCGGGCAGCGCCCCGGCCCCGAACGCCGGCCCGGCGCCCCGGAGGACCGCGGAACAATTCGCGACAGCGTCAGGCTAATGCGCCGCGCCCTTTCACACCGCCTGTTCGGAATCACCGGCGGGCGGGTGGCGCGGAAATCGGCGGCGCGGTGGGGCGCGACCCCACCGCCCGGCGGCAACGGGGGCCGGAGATCCGGGTGACCGCGGCGCGGGCGCCCTGGTTAGGCTCTGCCGGCGCGTCTGCACCCTGATGCGCCGATCGGTGCGAGCGGAGTGCGGAGGCGTCGGTGACCCGGACCGAACTGAGCAAGGCGGTGTTCCTGGCCAGGGAGATCGCCCGGGACGTCCTGGCCCCGCAGGCCGCGGCCGTGGACGAGGAGAAGCGGTGGCCCGCCGAGGGGGTGGCCGCGCTGCGCGCCGCGCTGGGCGGCCTGGTGGTGCCCGAGCGGTTCGGCGGGATGGGCCAGGGGCTGTCGGCGGTCGCCCAGGTCGGCGAGGCGACCGGCCGGGCCTGCGCGTCGACGTCGATCTGCTTCGGGATGCACCTGGTCGGCTCCGCGGTGATCGCCGCCAAGGCCACCGACTCCCACCGGGAGCGCTACCTCGCCCCGATCGCGGAGGGGCGGCACCTGACGACCCTGGCGCTGTCCGAGCCGGGGGTCGGCGGCGAGTTCTGGCTGCCCCGGACCCGCATGGAGAGCAGCGGCGCGGACGGGCTGCGCCTGACCGGCGCCAAGAGCTTCGTCACCAACGGCGGCCACGCCGACTCCTACGTCATCTCCACCGTCGCGACCGACCCGGGCGCGCCGCCCGGCGAGTTCTCCTGCGCCGTGGTCGACGCCGACACCCCCGGCCTGGCGTGGGGCGCGCCGTGGCACGGCTTCGGGATGCGGGGCAACGAGTCGCGGACCCTGGAGCTGGCGGGCGTGGAGGTCGACCGCCGGCAGCTGCTGGGCGAGCCGGGCGACGAGATCTGGTACGTGTTCTCCGTCGTGGCCCCCTACTTCCTGATGGCCATGGCGGGCACCTACCTGGGGGTGGCCGCCGCGGCGCTGGACGAGGCCCGCGCGCACGTCACGGCCCGCCGGCACGCCCACAGCGGCCGGGCGCTGGCCGCCCAGCCGCTGGTCCAGCACCGGCTGGGCGTCATGTGGGCCCGGGTGGAGCGGACCCGGCGGCTGCTGCACCACGCCGCCGCGACGGGGGAGGCGGGCGAGCCCGACGCCCTGGCGGCGCTGTGCTCGGCCAAGGCCGAGGTCGCGGAGACCGCGGAGGCGGTGGTCAACGACGCGCTGACCCTGACCGGTGGGCGCGGCTACTCCGGCGACTCGGCGCTGCACCGCCTGCTGCGCGACGCCCGCGCCGCGCACGTGATGTCCCCGATCACCGACGTGCTGCGGGTGTGGGTTGGCAAGTCCCTGCTCGGTGAACCCCTACTGGGTGACTGACGTGGCCCCCACCTGCCCCCTCGTCCTGCTGATCGGCACCGCCGCGGAGGTCGGTCCGGAGTTGCGGGCGGCCCTGGGCGACGAGGCCGAGGTCGTCCCCGCGGACGTGGCGGAGCTGCTCGCCCGCGCGGACGAGGCCCGGTCCGGGGGGCGCCCCGTCGTCGTCGTGGTCGGCGGGGAGCTGCCCGCGCCCGTCGGGCTGGTGCACGCCCTGCGGCCGGACGGGGTGAACGTGGCGGTCCTCGTGCTGTCCGCGCCGGGCGCCGCGGGCCGCACGGCGATGCTGCCGCTGCTGTTCTCCGCCGACCAGGCCCGCCACCTGCCCGCCGGCTCCGACGACCGGCTCCCCGACGTGCTGCGCGAGGCGCTGGGCTCCCTGGGCAGGCGGCGGGCCTACACCGCCCTGCGCGCCGCCGCCCAGCGGCGGCTGGACAGCGGCGCGGCGATCGTCCGGCAGGTCGGCGACCGGCTGTTCGGCCGGCTGTTCGCCGAGGCCCCGATCGGGGCCGTCGTGGTGGACGACGCCGGGGCGCTGACGGCCTGGAACCACCGGGCCGCGGACGTGCTGGGCCTGGCCGAGCCCGCCTCGCTCGGCCTGCCGCTGAGCGCGCTGTTCCCGGCGGCCGTCCACGACGGGCTGCGCGCGCTGCTGTCCGCGCGGGGCCCGGCGGAGAAGGCGGTGGAGCGCGTCGACCGCGCCGGAGCGGCGCAGGTCCTGCGGCTGGCCACCCAACGGGTGATCGACGCGCAGGGGGTCGAGCGCACGCTCCTGCTCGTCGAGGACGTCACCGCCGCGGTGCTCGCGCAGCGCCGGCTGGCGGAGCGCACCCAGCACGCCCTGCTCACCGCGGACGTCGCCGCGGCCATGACCGCGCCGGGCGAGCTGGCGCAGCACCTGCACCGCTGCGCGCAGGCCGTCGCGAGCCACCTGGACGCGGTCTGCGCGCACATCTGGACCGTCGGGCCGCGCGGCGCGCGGCTGACCCACGCGGCCGAGGCCGGGGACTGCCCGCACCCCGACGACGGGCACGGCGGCCGGGAGCCCGCCGGGACGGTCGTCGCGGAGATCGCGGCGCGGCAGCGCCCGCACCTGGACAACCCGCCGCACGGCCACGCCGACGGCGCCGGGGACCGGGCGGTCCGCCTGGCCGGCTACCCCCTGGTGTTCGGCGGCCGGCTCATGGGCGTGCTGCTGCTGACCACCGCCCACCACCTCAGCCAGGACGCGCTGACCACGCTGGAGGGCGTCGCGGACCAGATCGCCGTCGGCATCCGGCAGGACCTGCTGCTGCGCAGGCTGCGCGGCACCGCCGAGGCGCTGCAGCGCCCGCTGCTGCCTCCCCACCTGCCCGAGCTGCCCGGCTTCGACCTCGCCGCCCGCTACCACCCCTTCGGCCACGACGACCAGATCGGCGGGGACTTCTACGACGCCTACAGCACGCCCGACGGGCGCCACGTGCTCGTGCTGGGCGACGTCTGCGGCAAGGGGCCGAAGGCCGCCGCCGTCACCGGGCTGGTGCGCCACACGCTGTGGACCGCGGCCCAGCACAGCACCGAACCCGCCCACGTCCTGTCACTGGTCAACCAGGCGCTGCTGCGCCAGAGCAGCCCGTTCTGCACGCTGGTCTACGCGGTGCTGGACACCTCCGAGCACCCCGCCCGCCTGCGGGTCGCCTCCGCGGGCCACCCGCTGCCCCTGCTCCGCCGCGGCGACGGCCGCACCACGCCGCTGGCCGTGGGCGGGCCCGTGCTCGGGGTGCTGGACGAGGTGCGGCACGAGGTGGCGGAAGCGGCGCTGCACCCCGGCGACACGCTGGTGCTCTACACCGACGGGTTCACCGAGGGCGCGGGCGGCTACCGGCAGCGCGACGTCGAGGACATCGCCGCGATCCTCGCCGCCACCCCGCTGCGCGCCGGCGCCGACCGCCCCGCCGACGCGATCGCCGAGGCCGTGCTCGTCGAGGCCCGGCGGTGGTGGGGCGACCGGCTGCGCGACGACATGGCCCTGCTCGCCCTCACCGCCCTGCCCGCCGCGGCCGACGGCCACCAGCGCGAGTTCGACCTCGTCACCGAGCGGCCGCCGCTGGCCGAGGTGCGGAACTGGACCCGCGAGTTCCTCGCCGGCCTGGACCAGGACGTGATCGGCGACGCCGAGCTGGTCGTCACCGAGCTGGTCACCAACGCCTACGAGCACGCGCGCGGGCCGCGCGCCCTGCGGCTGCGCCGGACCCCCGCGCCGCCGGTCCTGCGCGTCGAGGTCGACGACGCCACCCCGCACACCACGCCCCACCCCGGCACGTCGTCCCTGGGCAAGTACCGGGGCCGCGGCCTGCTCATGGTCGAGGCCATGAGCAGGCGGTGGGGCGTGGAGAACAGCGGCGGGCGCAAGACCGTCTGGGCCGACCTGCCCACCGACGCCCCGGCCTGAGCGGCGCGCCCCCGGGGTCGGGGCCACCTGGGTCGGCGGGCCGTCACTCCGCCAGGGCGGTGCGGTAGAGCCAGCGCATCACCGCGACCCGGTGGCCGTCCACGACCTCGTAGCTCCCGGCGAACGCGAAGTGCTCGTGGCCGCCGTAGCACGGCAGCTTGAACGGCTGGTCGAGGTCGTCGACGAAGCAGGTCCGCCGAGCGGGGTCCACGTAGGACGGACCGCCGGCCAGCAGGACGCGCTGGGGCATGGCTTCTTCCTTCATCGGATCACCAGTTCCGCGTCGGGCACCGCCAGGGCCGCGCTGCTCGTCCACGCGTTGACCGCAGTCACGTCGGTCAGCACCAGGGAGGGCGGCACCAGGGGTGGTGGGTGGTCGGGGGTGAGGTCGAAGGGGATGCCGACCAGGCCCAGCACGCTGACCACCCCGGTCAGCCGCAGGGCGAACAGCTCGACGGCGCCGGTCGCCGTGGCGGTGCGGCCGGGCGCGGTGGTGATGACCAGGTCGCGGCCGTTGCCCAGGCGGGCGACCTGGGTCGGGTCGGTGGCCTCGACGTGGCGCGCGGTGAACCGCATGGTCCTGGTGGGCCGGCCGTCGACGACGATCCGCACGACGCCGTGGTAGGCGAGGCCCTCCAGGCGCACCGCGCTCGCCGTCGCCGTCCAGCTCCGCGCGGGCGGCACCGCCTCCCGGCCGGCCGGGGGCGCCGCGCCGGCGGCCGGCGCGAGCCCGACGGCGACCACCACGAGCAGGGCCGGGCCGCCGCGGCGCACCACCCGCCGGGGCGGGCGCGGCCGGTCGGTCCAGGCCAGGGCGAGCGCCGCCCCGGTCAGCCCCGCCAGCGTGCCGACCACGAACCCGCCCAGGTTGGTCGCCACCAGGGCGATCAGCGACAGCAGCGCCGCCGCCACGCCGGCGGCGAACCGGAACCGCGGGCGCAGCCACAGCGACAGGCCGCACACCGCGAGCAGCACGCCGATCAGCAGCGCCGACACGCCCCCGACCGTGGTGATCGAGATCAGCACGTCGCCCACGCGGAACGTCGCGTACGGCGGGAGCGCGATCAGGGCGGCGGACAGCAGCAGGAGCACGCCGGCGGTGAACGGCCGGCCGCGGCGCCAGTGCCCGAACTCCCGCCAGGCCCGGCGCGCCCGCCCGCGCGCGGCGCCCATCAGGCCCTCCCCCGCGTCGTCGGTGTCAGTAGCACTCGCCACCTCCGTCGTGGAGGGTCAGCAGGGAGTTCTTCAGGCGCAGCGTGTAGGCCGTGGCGCTCCACGCCGTCTGCCGCATCCCGACGATCGTGGCCGCGTCCGCCTGCTGGGCGAACCCGCCGGGCAGGCCGACCACCCCGGGCGGTCCCTTCGACACCTGCCCGGCGTCCACGCCGATCTGCGGGTTCACCAGGGTCAGGTCGCCGCTGAGCCGCTCCACACCGAGCACGATGTCGTTCGCGACCATGCCCTCCTCGCCGGGGGAGGCGATGCGCAGGGTCACGTCGCCCACCACCGGCAGCGAGCGCAGCGTCACCGACTGGCAGAAGTTGTCGATGACGACGGTGCGGAAGGCGCTGGTGGCCACCGGGTGCGACCCCTCCGGTCCGCCGTCCGCCCCGCCGAACTGCACGAAACCGGTGCCCTCCAAGCGATCCGCGGAAATCTTGAAACTCGTCCCCGACACGGCGAACGACGCCGCCAGGGCGCCCTGCGACAACGCCACCAGCAGGAGGCCCGCGACGGCCAGCCCCGCGGCCAGCACGCCCGCGAACACCCCGCGACGGGTCCTCCCGCGCCTTCGCGACTGCGGCATGTCCATTCCTCCCGATAGGTGGTGCGGAACCCGAGGTTCGCCCTGCGACCGGGCCGCGGACAAGGCCGTTGCCCGATGTTCACACCGCGCCCCGCCCGCCGGCCGGCCACCGCCGCGGCGCGCGGCGACCGCCTCACCAGCGGACCCGCCCGCCCGCGACGCGGAACCGTCCTCAGTGGACGGACCACGTGGCAGGGGCCCGAATACCCGGTGCGCCCGGACCGGCCCCGGCGCGGGGGTCCCGGCACGGGAGGGGCAGCCCCAGCGCGCAGGCGGTCCTGGCGCGCGGGTGGCCTGGCGCGCGGGTGGCCTGGCGCGCGGAGGTCTTGGCGCACGGGGGTCTTGGCGCAGGGGCAGCCCAGCGCGGAGGCGGTCCAGCGCGCGGGCGGTCCAGCGCGCGGGCGGGTCCCGGCACGGGAAGGGCGGTCCCGCGCCGGGGTGGCCGGGTCCCGCGCGGGACCCGGTCGCCCCGCCGCGCGTCAGCAGGAGGTCACGCCGCCGTCCACCGCCAGCGCGGCCCCGGTGATCCCGGCGCCCGCCTCCGACGACAGCAGCACCGCCATCGCGGCCACCTCGTCGACGGTGGTCGCCCGCCCGGTCGCGGCCTTGGCCGCGAACGCGCCCACGAGCTGGTCGTAGGTCACGCCCAGCACCTGCGCCGCGACCGGGCCCCGGTCGCGGATCAGGTCGGTCATCACCAGCCCCGGGCAGATGCAGTTCGCCGTGATGCCCAGCGGCCCGACCTCGCGCGCCACGACCTTGGTCAGGCCGATCACGGCGTGCTTGGCGGTGGCGTAGGCCCCGAGGCCGGGGTCGCCCTGCTTGCCCGAGATGGACGAGATGGTGATGATCCGGCCCGACTTCTGCGGCGCCAGGTGCGCCAGCGCGCGGCGCGTCACGTAGAACACCGCGTGCAGGTTGACCGCGAGCGTGTCGTGCCAGACCGCGTCGTCGGTGTCGGCCACCAGGCCGAAGCCCGGCATCCCCCCGGCGTTGTTGACCAGCACGTCCAGCCGGCCGTAGTGCTCGACGGCCGCGTCGACCATCCGCTCGGCGTCCTGCCGGAGGGTCACGTCGCCCTGGGCGAACACCACCCGGTCCCCGGCGTCGAGCTCCTTGCGGGTCCGCTCCCCCGTCGCCCCGTCCCGGCCGCTGAACACCACCGACGCGCCCTCGTCGAGGAACCGCTCGACGACCCGCCTGCCGATGCCCCTGCTGCCACCGGTGACCACCGCTACCTTGCCGTCCATCTCCACGGTGTCGACCTCCTCTCCCGATCGGTGTCCGCTCCTCAACCGCTCTCGCCGGGCACGTGGCCCACCGGCGCGCCCTGCACGTCGTGCAGCCGGGCGAGCACCGTGCCGTCCCGCGCGACCGCGGTGAACACCCCGGTCGCGGCGTCCCACCGCAGCCGGACGCCCTCCGGGTACCGCCCGGCCAGGCCGAGGTCGCCCTCGTCGGTGAACCACTCGGCGCGCCGGATGTAGCGGGGCACCTCCAGCCGCTGCCCGCCGTCCGCCGCCGGCCGCAGCGCGCGGGTGCGGGCCAGGCCGTCGAGCAGCAGGGCGGGCGCGGCCGGCCGCGTGAGCGCGGCGGGCAGCGCGGCGGCGTCGGGCCGCCACGTCGCCGAGGTCCCGGACGGGTCGGCGCGCCAGTCCCGCGTCGTGCGGAACGGGCCGGACAGCAGCACCCGCGCCCGCGGGTGGTAGTACGGCGAGCCGACGGGCTCGCCGCACGGCTCCGGCGGCGCCACGCGCTGCGGCCGGGGCGCGCCGGCCAGGGCCGTGGCGCGGAAGTGCTCGCGGTCGCGCCGCAGCACCCGCCCGCCCGGCGCGGTGACGTCGGAGGTGACGCGCACCAGCACCGCCGGGCGGGACGCCGGCCCGGACCGGCTCACCGCGGCGGTGACGCGGTACTCGGCCGGCCGGTCCCCGTCGCCGCCCCGGACCCAGGAGGGGAACGACACGTCGCGCAGCACGCGCACCGGGTGGCCGGGCAGCAGCGCCCGCGCCGCCTCGACCGCGATCGCGCCGAGCACCGTGCCGGGCACCGTGGGCCGGCCGTCCACGAGGTGCCCGCGCACCAGGTCCTCGTTCCGCTCGTCGAGCACCAGCCGCCAGACGGCCCGGTCCGCGGTGATCTCCTCCGGGGCGGGCAGCAGCCCGGTCCCCACCCCGCCGCTCGCGGCCCGGCCACCGCCGTTCCCGGCTTGGCCGGCGGTGTAGCGCCCCGCATCGGCTGCGGTCGCAGCGTGATCGGCGGTGTAGCGCCCTGCGGCCCGACTGCCGCCGTTCGCCGCTTGATCGGCGGTGTAGCGCCCCGCGGCCCGGTCGCCGCCGTTCGCGGCTTGATCGGCGGTGTAGCGCCCCGCGGCCCGGTCGCCGCCGTTCGCGGCTTGGCCGGCGGTCCCACGCCCCGCGACCCGGTCGGCGCCGGGCGCGGCGGCCGGACCGGACCCGCCGCCGTCGGCGGGCCGGTCGGCGACGCAGCCGGGGAACTGCCGGGTGAACGACCGGCGCTCCTTGTCCCCGAGGAACGAGACCACCGACTCGCGCGGACCCCGCTGCGCCAGCTCGGCGACGAAGTGCGCCGCGCCCTCGGCCTTGCTCATCGAGGTCAGCCGCTGGGCGCGGATCACGATGGCCTGGGCGACGGGGTCGCCGCCGAGGCCGATCTCGTCCCACACCGTCCAGGCCATCGTGTACTCGTCCTGCCCGCCCGTGGCGCGCCGGTGCTCGGCGGCGCAGGACAGGTAGTCGTTGGCCGCCGCGTACTCCGACTCGCCCGGCAGGCCGACCAGCCCGGCGGCCGAGCCGAAGTTGCACCACAGCCGGGGCGGCGGCGCGGAGAAGGACTGCTTGAGGTGCCGGTAGCCCAGCAGCTTGACGTCCCGGATGCGGCGGAAGTCCGCCAGCCGCTTGCGCTCCAGGTCGCCCGCGCCGTGCACGCCGGCGCCGTTGACCAGCAGGTCGACCCGCCCGTCGCGGGCCAGCACGGTGGCCGCGGCGCGGCGCACCGCCTCCGGGTCGACCACGTCGCAGGTCAGGTACCGCACCGCGTCGTCGCCGCAGCGCCGCCGCATCCGGTCCAGGGTCAGCCTGCTCTCCCGCGCGTGCAGCAGCCGCTCGAAGCGCCGGTTCAGCTCGGCGACGGGCGTGCCCCGCTCGCGGCGCAGCCGGGCGATGAACTCCGCGCGGTGGGCGGGCAGCTCGTCGTCCGCGGCGGCCAGCAGCGCGTCGGGGACCTCCGCCAGGGAGGACGACCCGAGCAGCCACACCCGCAGCGGCACGTGCTCGATCAGCCCTTCCAGGGACGCGGCGGTGATGCCCCGCGCCCCGCCGGTCGCCACCACGACGTCGCCGGGCGAGAGCGGCAGCTCCCCGATGTCGGCCGGCGCGGGGTGCAGCCGCTGCCGGTAGCGCGTCCCGGCGCGGCGCAGGACCACCGGCAGCCCGCCGCGCTGCCCCGGCTCGGCCTCCAGGGCGTGCCACGCCGCCACGGCCGGCTCGTCGGTGACGACCATCCGGCACGTGCACGCGGTCAGCTCCCACGACAGGCTCTTGACGAACCCGGACAGCAGCCCGGTGTGGGCGCCCGGCGCCCCGGTCTCCATCGGGTCCAGCAGGGCCGCGCCGAGCGAGCCGCCGTCGGCCAGCTCGCGCAGGCAGCGCTGGGCGGCCAGGAACACCGCCTCCTGGAGCACCACCAGGGTGTCGGCGGACTCGGAGGCGTGCGGCCCGGCGTGCTGCTGCCGGGCCAGGACGCGCAGGTGGCGGTAGGACCTCCCGGCGGCGAAGGCCGGGAGCAGCACGGCCTCGGGGTCGTCGCCGGGCCGCACCGGGACGACGGTCGCGCCCGCCGTCCCGGCCACCCCGGCGACGGCCCGCGCCGTCACCTCGTCGGCGAGCACCAGGCAGTCGGCCGGCAGCCCGGCCCGCCCACCCACGACGCGCGGCAGGGGCTGCGGCTCCCAGCGGCAGACGTGGCGGGTGGTCTGCGGGTCGCGCGGCGGCCGGGGCGCCACCGGCGCGGCCGGCTCACCGCGCGCCGGCCGCGCGACGACCGGTTCGGCGGCGGGTGCCCGGTCCGCGCCGCCCGCGGGCACGGGGTGCAGCGTGAGGGCGGGCCCCGGGAACGGCGCGGTCACCGTCACCGGCCCGGTCGGGCCGCCCTCCAGCGCGGACAGCAGGTCCACCGCTCCGTCCGCGGCGAGGTAGGTGCGCGCGCGGTCGGAGCCCTCGCCGTGGTCGCCGGAAGCGCCCTCCACGCGCTCGCCGTGGTTCGCGGAAGCTGCTCCGACGCCCTCGCGGTGGTTCACGGAAGCTCCTTCGACGTGCTGGGCGGGCGCGCCGCCGGTGCTCGGACCCGCGCCGCGCCGCGCGGCCGACGCCCCGTTGACGTGCTCGGCCGGCCCGCCCCCGGCGGGCGGGGTGTCGGGCCGCTCCGGGCGCGGGTCGGCGGTCACCCGGCACAGCACCGGCCACCCGTGCGCCGCCGCGTCCCGCCGGCGCGCCAGCGCCAGCAGGAAGGCGCCCTCGCCGAGGCGGTCGGCGGGCACGTCGAGCACGGCCGCCAGCTCGGCGGTGCTGTTGCCGTTGAGCGCCAGCACCAGCACCAGGTCGGTCTCGCGGTCGGCGAGGTAGTGGCAGGCGGTGCGCACCGCCGTGTGGGTGGACGACCGGCCGGTGTCCAGGGTGAGCGCGGGGCCGTGCAGGTCCAGGGCGTTGGCCAGCCGGGCCGGGATGATGTTCGGCCCCGACCCCGGCAGGGTGTCCTCGTTGGTGGGCAGCCGTTCCTCGCGCACCTGCCCCAGGCAGCCGTCGAGCGCGCGGGCCAGCGCCTCGGGCTCGATCCCGTCGCCCTCCTCCGGGCGCAGCGCGCGCAGGTCGTCGGCGTAGCAGCGCAGCGCGGTGACGCCCATGAGGCTCGCCGGGCCGGTGTGCGCGGCCAGCACGGCGGTGCGCTCCGCGACCGCCTCCCAGAGCGCGCCGTGCTCCCGGGCGAACTTCCCGGCCACGGTCAGCGCCATCAGCTGGGCGCGGTCGACGGTCTGGGCCGTGCGGGGCGTCAACCGCACGACCTCGGCGGGCGGCGGCGGGTAGGGCGAGGGGAAGACCCGCTGCTCGGCCGGTGGCGCGCCCGCCGCCAGCCGGGCCCGCACCTGCTCGGGCCCGGGGTCGCCGGGCAGGTGGGCGGTCCACGCGACCAGCACCACGTCGTCGGTGTCCGGTTCCGGCGCCGAGAGCGGCGGCGCGGCGCCCGGCGGCGGCGCGTCCTGCACCAGCACGTGCGCGTCGGTGCCGCCGAACCCGAACGCCGAGACGCCCACCACCCGCGGCCGGTCCTGCGGACGCGGCAGCGGCAGGCCGGCCGGGGGGACGCGCACGCGGGCCCCGCGCACGTCCGGGGTCGGCTCCGCCAGCGGGTGCTGCGCCGGGACGCGGTCGTGGCGCAGCCCGAGCACCGCGTGGACGAGCGACGCCACGCCCGCCGTCCAGCCGGTGTGGCCGATCAGCGACTTGTTGGACGTGCACGGGTAGCCGCGCTCCGGGGCGAACGAGTCCAGCACGCCCAGCTCCACCCGGTCGCCGACCGGGGTGCCGGTGCCGTGGGCGACCACCCAGTCGACGTCCTCGGCCCGGGTCGCGTTGACCCGCCGGGCCCGGCGCACGGCGATCTCCTGCCCGACGCGGTTGGGCGCGTAGACCGCCTTGCCCCGGCCGTCGGAGGCCACGCCCGTCCCGCCCAGGACCGCCAGCACCTCGTCGCCGTCCTGCCGGGCGCGCCGCAGGGTCTTGAGCACCACCGCGCCCGCGCCGTCGGAGAACAGCGTGCCGTCGGCCGCCCGGTCGAACGCCCGCACCGCGCCGGTGCGGCTGAGCCCGCGCAGCGCGGCGAACATGATCGAGAACCGCGGGGTGTTGGTGAACACCCCGCCGCACACGGCGATGTCGCACTCGCCGGCCAGCAGGCTCCGCACGCCCAGGTCGACGGCGTAGAGGCTGGACGAGCACGCGGTGTCCACCGTCGTGTAGGGCGACCCGGCCGGCAGCAGGTCGGTGACGGCGGAGCGCACGACCCCGTCCGGCAGGTGGCCCCGCCCGTCGCCGGTCGCGTGCGGGTAGTGCCGCAGCAGCAGCGGGCGCAGGCGCCGCGCCAGGTCGTCGCGGTCGGCGTCGGGGTCCGGCCAGTGCCGGACGAGCCGGTGCAGCGCCGCCTCCACGACCAGGCGCTCCTCCAGGTGCTGGTTGCCCTCGACGGTGTTGCCGACGAAGCACTCGACGCGGTCGCCCGGGTGGCGGACGACGTCCTCGTGGGCTTGCGCCAGGCTGTGCCGCAGCCACTGGGCGGCCATGTCGTGCGCGCAGGACCGCGCCTTGGCCTCGCGGTGCAGGCGGGGCTGCCTGAGGTAGCCGCCGGCGAAGGTGTAGCCGCGGTCGGGCGCGCTGCCGTCCGGCGTCCAGAACGCCTCCCGGCGGAACCGCTCGCGCGGTTGGTCGAACACCGGCTCCCCGCGGTCGAGCAGGTCCCAGAACTCGGCGGGGTCGACGGCGCCGGGCAGCGCCAGCCCCATGCCGACCACCGCGACGGTCCGGGCGCCGGCGGGGTCGTCGGCGCCGGCGGGGGTGGGGGCGGGTCGCGCGGCGGCGCGGGCGGGCTCCGGCCGGTCGGCCCCGCGAGCGGCCCCGGACCGGGTGGCGCGGGCGGGTTCCGGCCGGTCGGCCGCTCGGGCGGAGGTGAGCAGGGCGGTGGCGCGCGGGGACTCCCACCTCTCGGCGACGGGGCCGGGTGAGGGTCGCGCCGCGGAGTCGGGCCGCGCTGTGGGCTCGGGCCGCCCCGCGGACCCGGATCGCACCGCGGACCCGAGCCGCACTACGGGACCGGATCGCACCGCGGGACCGGATCGCACCGCAGCCGCGGAGCGCGCCGCGGATCCCGGGCGCGCCGCGACCCCGGGCAGCCCCGCGGACTCGGGGGAAAGGGCGGTGCGGGGTGCGGTGAGCCCCGCGGTGGGTGGCGCGAAGCCCCCACCGGTCGTGCGCGCGGGTGCGGCCGGCGGCGCGGAGCCACCGACCGGTCGCGCCGGCGCGGCCGGCTTCGGGTCGGGAGCGGCGGGTGCGCGGGTGTCGGCCGCGCGCGCGGCCGGCACCCGCGCACCCGGTGGGTCCGGCCGGAGCAGGGCGTGGCCGAGCGACAGCCCGCCGTCGGCGAGCAGGGTGCGCCCGGTGACCCAGCCCAGCCGGGGCGAGGCCAGGACCACGACCAGGCGCGCCAGCTCCTCCTCCGTGCCCAGCCGACCCAGCGGGGTCGACGCCGCGGACCGCGCGCGCACCCCGGCCGCGCCCGGGAACAGCTCCGCCGTCGGGTTGTCCAGCAGGCCGGCGGACGCGACGTTCACCCGCACACCGCTGCTCGCGAACTCCACCGCGAGGTAGCGGCTGAGGACCTCCAGCGCGCCCTTGCTCGCCGCGACCGCGGTGTAGTTCTCCATCACCACGTCCGTGCCGATGGACGACACGTTCACCACCGCCCCGCCGACCTCCGCCAGCAGCGGCAGGGCGGCCAGGGCGCACCGGCGCGCGCCGTGGACGTTGACGTCGAAGACCTTCTGCCAGTCCAGCTCGGTCAGCGCCGGGGTCGGCACGAACACGCCGCGCGCCGCGTTGTTGACCAGGACGTCCAGCGCGCCGTGGCGCTCGCGCACCGCGTCGAACATGGCGCCGACGTCGTCGGGCTTGGTGATGCTCGCCCGCAGCAGCTCGCAGGAGCCGCCCGCGGCGAGGACCTCCTCGCGCGTCCTGTGCGCCGCCTGCTCGGAGTGGAAGTAGTTGACGACCACGTGGGCGCCCAGGGCGGCGAACTCGTGCACGACGGCCCGCCCGACCCGCTTGGCCCCGCCGGTGACGAGCACGACCTTGCCCTCGAACTCCCCCGGTGGCACCCGCGGGGCGCCCGCCCGGCCGGTCACGCGACGGTTCCCGTCAGCTCGCGCCCCTCGGCCAGCTCCACGACGAGGTCGGCGACCGCGTCCACGGTGGGGTAGCCGGTCAGCCGCACGTCCACCGCCGCCGACTCGGGGATGCCGAAGTGGTCGGTGATCCGGGCGAACGCCTCGGTCTGCTTGATGGAGTCGATGCCGAGGTCGGCCTCCAGGTCGGTGCCGCTCTCGAACACGTCCTCCGGGTAGCCCACCAGCTCCGCGTACAGCCGGCGCACGGTGCCCAGCACCTCGTCGCGGTCCGGCCCCGCGGCGGCCGGGACCGGCTCGGGGCGGTCGGGCGCGGCCGGGAGGCCCCGGCGGTCGGGCGCCGGCCGCTCGCCCCGCGCGGGTGCGGCCGGGCGCTCGTACCGGGTGGGCGGCGCCTGCTCGCGCCCGGCGGGCGCCGGGGGGTCCTCGTACCGGCCGTGCCCGGCGGGTGTCGGCGGGTCGTCGTACCGGGAGGGCGCCGGCGGCTGCTCGCGCCGGGCGGCGGGCCGCTCCTGCCACCGGCCGGCCGGCCGCGCCGGGGCCGCGTCCTCCCGCGGCTCGGGCGCCCGCGCCGCGCGGGACGGGGCCGGCGCGCGCCGGTCGTCGCGCTCCAGCAGCTCCTCCACGGTGGCGAGCAGCCCGCGCCGGTCGGTCCGCCGCCGCAGCGGCGCGGCGGTCACCACGTCCGGGAGCACGCGGGACACCAGGTCCACCAGCACGCCCTTCGGCCCGGCCTCGGCGAAGCGCCGCACGCCGTCGGCGTGCACCGCGCGGACCGCGTCCAGGAACAGCACCGGCAGGACCAGGTGGCCGCGGACCACGCGCTCCACGTCCGCGACGTCCTCGACGTACCGGCCCAGCAGCGACGAGTACACCGGCAGGCGCGGGACGCGCTTGGGCACGTCCGCCGTCCGCTCGCCGAAGTCGTCGGCCGCGTCCAGCATCAGGCGGTTGTGGAACGGGTAGGGGATGCGCAGGCGGGTCGCGGTGAGCCCGAGGGCGCCCGCCACCTCCTGCAGCCGGGCCAGCGCGCCGTCCGGCCCGGAGACGGCGACCTGGTCGGGCCCGTTGTCGGCGGCGACGGCGAGGTCCCACTCGTCCAGCGCGCCCAGCAGGTCCCGCGCGCGGCGGGCGCCGCAGCCCAGGGCGACCAGGCCGCCGCGGGGCGCGCCGGAGCCGCGCAGCGACTCGTCGCGCTGCGCCACCAGGTACGCGCCGTCGGCCAGGGACACCGCGCCGGCCGCGGTCAGCGCGGTCAGCTCGCCGAAGCTGTGCCCCAGCAGCAGGTCCGGCGCCACCCCGCCCTCCTCGGCCAGCAGCCGGGCGGTCGCCACCGACGCGGCGAAGATCGCCAGGTGCAGCGCGGGCGGGTCGTGGTCGACCAGCTCCTGGAGGGTGGGCGAGTCGGCGTCGAGCAGCATCGGCGACACGGGCTCGCGGCCCAGGCCGGTGGCGACGTCGTCCACTGTGGACAGCGTCTCGCCGATCACCGGGAAGTGGTCGACGAGGTTGCCGAACAGGCCGGGCAGGTAGCTGCCCTGGCCGGGGAAGAGGAAGGCGGTACGGGAGTTCATCGATGTCCTCCGGGACACGTCGGGGGGTGCTCGTCGCGCGCGGGGTCGGGGCGTCGTCGGCCGGGGGCCCGGTGCGCGGCGGGACCGCCGCGGTGGCGGTCCCGCCGCGGTCCCGCCGGCGCACGCGCGCCGGGTCAGGGCAGCAACCGGCTCCGCTGCGGTGGGACCAGGAACGAGGCCGACGAGGTGCGCCTGCTGGCGCGGCGGCACTCGTCCGGGTCGACCAGGTTCTCGTACAGGGCGGTGAACGCCGCCTCGGTACGGCTGCCGGCGTCGAGCTTGACCAGCACCGTGTGCACGTAGTTCTTGGCCGTCTTCTCGGCTATCTCCAGGGCGCAGGCGATCTCCCGGTTGGACAGCCCGGCCGCGACCAGCGTCAGCACGCGCCGCTCCTGGTTGGTCAGCCAGGGCTCGTGCCCACCGCCGTCGTGGCGGCCGGCCCCGGCGGCGCGCGGCGGCCACCCGGCGGGGCGGGGTGGGACCCACTCCGGGCCGCCCGGCGGCGCCGACAGCGTGCGCGCCACCTGCTCCACGGACGCCAGCGCCTGCCGGACGCACTGCAACGCGTGCCTGACCAGGTCGAGTGAGGGGTCGGTCGGTTCCGCATCCGACTGGGGCGGAAGTCGTCGTGCCGGGATGGGGACCACGTCCGCGCCCGTTCTGGTCACAGTCGTCTTCTCCTCGGTTCTCGTGGTGTCCGGGCGGTTCCCGCCGCGGTCGGGGATCACTGGTCGCGCGCCGCCGCGCGCTGCCGTTCCGCGGTCGCCCGGCCGGCGGCCGGCAGGGCGATCACCTCGTCGAAGCCCTCCCGCAGGCAGGCCACGAAGAGGTCGGGCTCGGTGACCGCCCCGGAGTCGAGGGTGATGCCCAGGCACGCCTTGTCCCGGTAGGACACCAGGGCGATCGCGGCGGCGCCGCGCAGCAGCGGCGCGTAGGGCTGGATGGCGGTCACCTTGGCCCCGGCCAGGTGGATCCGCCGGCCGATGCCGGCGAAGTTGCTCGCCAGGAGGTCGTTGCCGCGGAACAGCTGCGTCGTGATGCGCGCGACCCAGGTCGGCGGCAGCGGCGTGATGGGGCGGGAGAGCAGGGCCAGCGCGTGCAGCGTCGGCCCGCCGCGCACCGCGGCCACCCGGTCGTGGATCAGCCGCACCCGCTGCGCGGGCGTCTGCTCGCCGGTGGGCAGGACGAACCGGGAGCTGGCGAGGTGGTTGCCGCCGGCCACCGAGCCCGGCCGGCGCACGCTGATCGGCAGCAGGGCCGGGACGGCCTCCACCGGCGTCCCGAACCGCCGGTGGTAGCGGTCGAAGCCGCCGGCCAGCGCGGCGAGGTAGGCGTCGTTGAAGGTGCCCCCGGCGGCTTTCCCGGCCGCCTTCAACGCCTCGAACGGCACGTCGAACATCTCGTAGCGGGCCCGGCCGCTGCGGCCGGCCAGCAGCGGCGACGGCGGGATCGACGGCAGCACGGTGGCGCGGGCGAGCGCCAGCAGGGTCGGCGGGAGGGAGCGGAGGTCCCGCGCCCGCACCGGCCTGCGCGCCCCGCCGTTGTGCCGGGCCGCGGCGCGGGCGGCGCGCGCGGCCGGCAGCCCGCGGGCGGCGCCCACCGCGCCGCCGGCCATCCGCAGCAGCCGCCCGGCCGAGAGCAGCACGCGGCCGGTCCGCGCGCGGTCGGGCCGCAGCGGCGGCGGCAGCTCCGGGTGCGGCGGGTCGGCCTCCGCGTCGGTCAGCAGGTACACCAGCTGTGAGGCCCCCGTGCCGTCGGTGAGGCAGTGGTGCAGCTTGAGCAGGTAGGCCGCCCCGTGCCCGTTGACGCCCTCGACCAGCACCGCCTCCCACAGCGGCCACCCGGCGGGGAACGGCGTCATCGACAGCGCCTGGGCGAAGTCGAGCAGCTGGCGGTGCGAACCCGGCGACGGCAGCCGCACCCGCCGCAGGTGGCGCTCGACCTCGAAGTGCGGGTCGTCCACCCAGAACGGTCGGCCGACCCGCAGCGGCGGCTCGACCGGCCGCCTGCGCAGCAGCGGCGCCACCCGGCAGGCCCACCGGTGCTTGGCCACCAGCCGGTCCCAGTCGGGCGATCGGTCCAGCGAGAGCATCCCGATGAGGTTGGCGCCCATGCCGGCACTGGTGTCGCCCCGCCAGAACATGGTCTCCACCGCGTTCATCTCCCGCACCGCGCCCCACGTCCGGAGCCCGGTCAGATGCCGGAACGGATCAACGCCCATACCTCGGTTACCTCGCTTCCCTCGTCGTCGCGCCCAGGGGTGGAGCGGCCCCCGGAGCCGGCCGGGGAAACCGGCGGCCACACCCGGGGCACCGCGTTCGCAGATATTCGACTTACCGGAGCCAACCTCGGCCCCTCCTTCCATCACAAACAGCGGGAGCCGGCCAGTAAACCGCCGTTGGGGTGTTCGGAGGCATTCCCCGAATGGCTGCCCCGTAACACCCCGTCGAGTAGGATAAAAGCACCCGGTACCATTGGGCCGACCTGCGCGGGACGGACAATGTTAGGGTGCCCGGCCGGCGCCGACCGGTTCCGGAAGGCCATTCCCGGAACGGCCCCTGCGCCCTAGTGCGAAGGTCCCATTCTCTCCCCGGTGCGCCCGGCCCATACTGGACCGGTCAGGACCGGAACGCCTTCGACCGGCCGCGGGAACACCCGAGTGGTCCTGTTCTCACGCTATTTCCGCGTTTCCCGCGCTCACCGGGCGGTGAGCGTCCGAGGACCACCGCGGACGCGTTCCGCCGACGGACACCGACCAGCCGAGGAGATCGAGGATGACCACGAGCAGGCGCACGAGCACGAGCCGGGGGTCGCGCAAGCGCACCGGCATCATCGGATACCTGGGCAACATCGTCGACGACACCAAGGACTACCTCGACGACGTGCTCGACCGCGGCCACGAGGTCGACCACGACCTGCGCAGCACGGCCCGCCGCGCGTTCCGCGGCGACGACGACTCCGACACCGCCGAGGACATCGCGTCGCTGCGGGAGGAGTTGGACGAGCTGGCCGAGCGGCTCGGGCAGCTGGCCGGCGCCCAGTCCGGCTCGTCGTCGCAGGGCCAGTCCCAGGGCGCGCAGAAGAAGGGTTCGTGACCCGCCGGCGGCCGTTCCGCGCGACCGCCCGGGACGGGGCATGACCGCGGGACGACCGCCCTCGGGCGACCGGGCGCGGGGGCGGCGGGTGCTGCTGCGGGAACGGGACGGCAGCCTCTTCGACGTCGACGACCAGCGCGTGGTCGACGCCGGGGAGCTGCTGGACGACCTGCGGGCGGGCCGCCGCTTCCGGGCCCACCGGCGCAGCACCGGGGCCGACTGCACGGTGGAGGTGCTCGCCGAGGTGCTCGGCCCGGCCCTGTCCGGGCCGCTGACCGGGCACGGGGGCCCGGTCGACCCGCTGTCGCTGCTGGGCCTGGCGCCGCGACCGCCGGCCGACCCGGGGCGCCGCCGTGGCTGACGGGCGGGTCCGGCTGATCGCCGAGACGCTGGGGCGGCTGATCGCCCGCGAGGTCGCGCCCGGCGCGGGCGGCGACCTCGACCAGCGGCGCAGGCGGCGCGCGCGGGCCGTCCGGGAGGCTTTCGAGCGGCTCGGCCCGCTCTACATCAAGGTCGGGCAGATCCTGTCCACCCGGCCCGACTTCGTCTCCGCGGAGACCATCGAGGAGCTGGGCAGGCTGCACGACCGGGTGCCGGCGGCGCCCTTCCGGGACTTCGAGCCCGTCCTGGCCGAGGAGCTGGGCGCCGACTGGCGGCGGCTGTTCCGCCACGTCGACGTCGAGCACCCGCTCGGCTCGGCCTCGCTGGCCCAGGTCTACCGGGTGCGGCTGGCCGACGGCCGCCGCGCGGCGCTGAAGGTGCAGCGCCCCGGCATCCGGGGCGTGGTCGCCACCGACATGGCGCTGCTGCGCCGGGCCGCCCGGCTGCTGGTCACCACGCGGCCGAGGTTCAACGCCGTGGTCGACGTGCACGCGATGCTCGACCTGGTCTTCGAGGCGATCGGCGGCGAGCTGGACTTCACCGTCGAGGCGCGCAACATGGAGCGGGGGCGCGCGCAGGCCGCGGGGTTCGACCACCTCACCGTGCCGGAGGTGCTGCTGGCGACGCCCCGCGTGCTGGTGCAGGGCCTGGCGGCGGGCCGGTCCATCCGCGAGGTCGCGCAGCGCTCGTTCCCCGCCGACGAGCGGCTGGCCATCGCGCACGACCTGCTCGCCTACATGTACCGCAGCTACTTCACCGACCGGATGTTCCACGCCGACCCGCACCCGGGCAACGTCTTCGTCGAGCCGGGCCGGGGCGCGTTCCTGATCGACTGGGGCATGGTGTGCCGGCTGGACCGCCCGATGAGCCTCAAGCTGGCGCTCACCCTGATCAACATCGTGGAGAACGACGGCGACGGCGCCGCCAAGGCTTGGATCGAGATGGGCAAGCCGACGCAGTGGGCCGACATCAGCGGCTTCGTCGGCGACGTGTCGGCGCTGGTGCCGAAGGCGGCGACCGCGTCGCTGGAGGAGCTGAACTTCGGCATCACCCTGACCACCGTGCTGGGCCACTCCACCAAGCGGGGCATCAAGATCAGCCCGGTGGTGCCCATGCTGGGCAAGTCGTTCGCGAACATGGAGGGCTCGATCCGCTGCCTGGCGCCCGAGCTGTCCGCGGCCGAGGTCCTGCGCGCCGAGCTGGCCGACATCGTGGTCGACCTCGCCTGCGAGACGCTGACGGAGTCCCACCTGGCCCGCGGCGTGGTGGAGCTGCTGCTGACCGCCGACGGCAGCTACAACCAGGCGCGCGGCATCCTGCGGGACCTGTCCAACCGGGACCTGCAGATCCCGGTCGACTCCCGCAAGCCGCAGGCGACCAACCCGACCGCGACCAAGCTGTTCTACGGGATGGTGACGGCGACCGGCGGGGCGCTGCTGTGGCGCGCGGGACGCCGCCGCACCGGCAGGTGACGGCGGCGGGCGGTGGGAGCGGTTCCGGGGCGGGGCGGTGGAGCGCGGTCGCGGGTCGCGGGAGCCGGGCCGCTCACGCCTTGCGCATCAGCTTGATGACCGCCTGGGTGCGGTCCCCGACGCCGAGCTTGTAGAAGATCGAGTGCAGGTGGTTCTTCACGGTGCGCTCGGAGATTTCCATTTTCCGCGCTATCCGGCGATTGGACAGCCCTTCCACCAGCAGTTCGGCGACGCGCCGCTCCCGGCCGGTGAGGTTCCACCCGGCCAGGCCGTCCGGCGCGGCCGACGCCGCCACCGGGGTGCGGCTGCCGATCCGCTCGGCGTGCGCGAGCAGCGCCTGCGCGATGCCCTGGTGGGTGCGGGCCAAGCGGATGAGGTCCAGCACGGTGGGCTCTCCTTCGACACCGGGAATGCGTTCCTGTGGACACATGCGGACACCTCCGCGACACCCGCGACAAAAGCCGCGCTATTTGTCGGCGCAACAGAACCTACCGAATGAGTACACCGAACCAATAGCGGCCATTCAGGCTGTTCCGGGGGGCGAAACAGATCCGGCCGGAGATACCGCCGAACGCGGCCCGGTCACCCTGGGTAGAGCGATTTCGGCTCCATCCGGGGCGACCCGGGGGGAATTACCACCCGAGAGGGCGAAGAGAAGCGCGGTCGCGCCCCGGCGGCGTCCCGTTCGGCTCCGGCGCCCCGTCCGGCGCTCAACCCGCGACGATGCGGACGGCGGGCGTGGCCCGGTAGGTGCACCTGCCGTCGACCCAGAGCCGCGCCCGCGCGACGACCAGGACGCCGCGCTCGTCGCGGGCGACCTCCAGCACGTCGGCCTCCACGGTCACCAGCTCGTCGGTGGGCAGCACCTGGCCGCGGTAGCTCCACCCCAGCGGGCGGCCCAGCGCCACCGGCTCGAACCGGGGCCGCGCCACCCCGGCGGTCAGCCCCCGCTCGACCGCGTACCACCGCAGGAGCTGGACCATCGCCTCCAGCCCGAGCGAACCGGGCTGCACCGGGTCCTGGAAGAAGTGCGCCCGGAAGTACCACTCGCCGGCGTCGACGCGCTTCTCGCCGCGCACCCGGCCCAGGCCCGCCGGCCCGCCGGCCGGCCAGTAGCCGGTGATCCGGTCCAGTCCCAGCAGCAGGTCGACGGCCAACCGCGGGCTGCCCGGCGCGCGCAGTTCCCGCCGCCACGCCGAGGGTTCGGCGAGCGCGGCCCGCTCGTCCGCCGTGACCGGCAGGCCGGCCTGGGTGGCGAAGGCGTCCGGCGGGAAGAAGCCGAAGACCGTGGACATGGTCAGCACCGGCGCGCCGGCCAGCCGGCAGGTGACCTCGAACCGCTCGATCGTCGTGCCGCCGCTGGTGGACAGCGAGGTCAGCTCGGCCCGGGTGCGCAGCACGCCCGCGCCCGGGCGCACCTGCGCCCACACCGTCGCGGTGCCGTCGAGGTTGCGGAACCGGCGCACCGGGTCGAACCCGCCGACGTGCGCGGCCAGCCAGCCGCACGGCTGCAGCACGGCCTCCAGCATCGCGGCGAACGGCAGCACCGCGGCGTCGTCGCCCTCGTCGAAGAACCACGCCCGCTCGGGGACGTCGTACTCCGCCTCCACGACGGCGCCGGGGCGCGGACCGCCCGCCGACCCGGTGACCGCGGCGATCCTGCTCATGAAGTGGTAGGGCGGGCCGGGGCAGCGCGGCGCGACGCGGTCCGCGTCGTCCAGCGCGGCGGCGACCGGCCCGAACGCCTCGCTCGGCCGACCCCACGCGCAGGCCAGCAGCGCGGGGTAGTCCAGCCGGAAGCCGTCGACCTCGGCCACCGGCCGGTCCTCCCGGTGGCCGCGCAGACCGCCCAGCGCGGCGGGCGGCCCGGCCGGCGCGGCGCCTCGCGGCACCGCCCGCCCCGACCGCCACTGGGCCAGCGGCCAGTCCGGCGCCAGCCGCAGGGCCAGGCCCCGCGCGTGCAGCGCGCCGACCCCGTCCACCGAGCACAGCACGTCGGCGACCAGCGTCGGGCGCTCGCCCAGGGACAGCTCCCGGACGAACACCTCGTAGGTGACGCGGCGGTTGCGCGGGGTCACCTGGGTGCGGCAGGTGATCCGGACCGGGCGGTCGGGCACCGGCTCGAAGCGCCACCCGTCCCGCTCCACCGTGCACCCGGTGGCCGCCAGGTAGAAGGTCGCGGCCTGCGCGCACCCCTGCAGCATCAGCGACCCCGGCATGCACGGGTCGCCCTCGAAGTGGCCGGCGAAGAACCACTCGTCGCCGGTCAGGGCGGTCTCGGCGCGCAGGTAGCCCCGGCCCCACGGCCCGCCGCCGAACTCCAGCCGGGGCACCTCGTCCAGCGCGAGCAGCTCGCCGCCCGCGATGCGCGGGGTGCGCAGGTGCGCCCGCGCGGGCCGCCAGTCGGGGCCGAAGCAGTCGGCGGGCCTGCCCTCGGCCAGCGCCCGGACCTCCTCCGGCCCGAACGCGGACCGCGCGGCGCGGCGCACCGGCGGGTCGAGCGGCCCGGTCGGCGGGCGCTCGCCGGCGGGCCGCCACGCCACCCCGTCGCCGCCGGCCAGGTCGGCCTCGGTGAAGAACCCGGCGCGCGCGGCGCGCACGGTCAGCCGCGGCTGCCCGGCCACCCGGCAGTCCGCGCGGAAGGCGGCCACCAGCAGCCCGTCGTGCTCGGCGAAGGACTCGACCGAGATCTCGAACTCGACCGTCTCGCCGACCGCGGGCGGGCTGCCGTGGTAGGTCAGCTCGCAGCCCAGCGCGCGGTAGACCCGCTCCCCGCCGACGCGCAGGTCCACCCCGAGCAGGCTCAGCAGGAAGATGTTGCCCTGCCCCAGTTCCGGCAGCAGCGCGGGCGCCACCCGGCCGGTCGGGTCGACGTACCAGTCGTCGGCGCGCAGGTCGGTCTCGGTCCGGATCGTGCCGCCGGCCAGCGAGGCGGGCTCGGCGTCGAGCGCCACCACGCGGTCGACCAGCAGCACCGGCGGCCTGGGCAGGCGGGTCTGCCGGCGGAAACCGCGCTGGGCGGCGAACCGCGGGCCGAACAGCTCGGCGACCCGGCCGGCGGCGTGCTGCTCCAGCTGCGCGCGGTCGAAGACGGGCTCGCGCGGTGGCCGCTGCGGTTCGGCGGTGCTCGGCGGTCCGGCGGCGGTTGGAGGTCCGGCGGCGGTTGGAGGTCCGGCGGGGGCCGGGGGTTCGGCGGAGGTCGGGGGTCCGGCGGGAGCCGGGGGTTCGGCGGAGGTCGGCGGTCCGGCGGAAGTCGGGGGTCCGGCGGAAGTCGGGGGTCCGGCGGAAGTCGGGGGTCCGGCGGAGACCGGGGGTGGGACGGGGGTCGGGGGGCTTGCCGCGGGCGGGGGCTCGGCGGCGAGCGGGAAGTCCTCGGCGGACGGTGGCTCCGCGACGGCCGGCCGGGCGGCGGCGCTCCGGGAGTCGGCGCCGGCCGGTGGGGCGACGGCTCCCCCGCCGGTGCGCAGCACCGCGTCGAACCGTGCGCGCAGGTCCAGGAACCGCCGGTGCACAGCGCCCTCGCGCTCGACGAACTCCTGGTGCAGGCGCGCCACTTGCGCGTGGTGCGCCACTCGCGGGTGGTGCGCGGCTGGGGTGTGGTGCGCCGCCGGGATGTGGTGCGCCGCCGGGGTGTGGTGGGCCACCGGCATGTTGTGCGGGACCGGCGGGTGGTGCGCGATCGGGGTGTGGTGCGCCACCGGCATGTTGTGCGAGACCGGCGTGTGGTGGGCCACCGACATGTGGTGCGCGGCCGGCGTGTTGTGCGCCGCTTGCGGATGGTCCGCGACCTGGGTGTGGTGCGCGATCGCGGGTGTCGGGTCGCCCGCCGGCCCCGGCTCGCCCGCGGGCGGTCGGGCGGGGGTCGGCGTGAGGTGGTCGAGCAGCGCCGCCACGTCCACCCGCACCCCGGCCGCCAGCAGTTCCGCCACCGCGCCGACCAAGTGCCGGACACCGCCGCGGCCGGGCACGTCGAGCGCGACGGCCAGGTGCTCGCGGTCCGCGAGCACTTGGTCGACCCACCGGGAGCACACACCCCTCGGCCCGTGCTCCACGAACACCCGCACCCCGTCGTGCCACGCGCGCTCCACGGTGGCGGCGAAGTCCGCGGTGCCGATCAGCTGGGTGGTGAGCGCGTCCGCGACGTTCTCCGACGTCGGCTCGTACCAGCCGGTGGTCGCGCAGGAGTAGAACCGGGTGCCGCCGACCTCGACGGTGGGCTGGTCGTAGAGCGCGTGGAACCGCTCGCGGACCCCCGCCAGCTCCGGCACGTGCGCGACGACCGGGTAGTCGATCTCCCACGCGCGCTCCGCGCCCAGCCGCTCGACCACCCGCGCGCACGCGCTCGCGTCACCGCCGACCACGCACGACTCCGGGGCGTTGACCAGCATCAGGTGCGCGGCGCGCTCCCCGGCCAACGCCTGCCGCACCCGCTCGGGCGAGGCGTGCACGAGGTGGCACGCCCAGTCCCGGCCGGGCACGCCGGCCCGCCGCCACGCCTCCCGCAGCGCCTCGAACCGGCCGACGACCCCCTCGGTGTAGAGCCACGACTCGCGCACCTGCCGGATGACCTCGCCCGGCCGCCGCCACACGCCCATGACGGCCATCGCGACCATCTCGCCGGAGGAGTAGCCGAGGACCGCGTCCGGCCGGATGCCCAGCACCCCCGCGGTCACCGCCCGGTGCAGGCCCGCCAGCGTCCCGGCGCCCCAGATCTGCCGCAGCGCCGGGGGCAGCGGGTCGCCGTCGGCCCCGGCGCCCGGGCCCAGCACGTCGCGGACGAGGCCGAAGGCGCGGTCGACACCGCTCACCAGGCCGGGGAACGCCGTGAGCAGTTCCGCGCCCATGCCCTGGTAGGCCGCCGCCCCGTTGCCGAAGACGAAGGCGACCTCGCCCGCCAGCGGGCCGTCCCGGTACACCGCGGTCCTCGGTCGGGGAGCGGTCCCCGCCAGCCACCGCCCCGCGTCCCGCTCCACCTCGCGCAGCGGCCGGCCGTCGGTGGACCAGACGACCAGCCGGGCCGGCCCGCGGTCCGACGACCGGCCGGCCGCCAGCGCCGCCGCCACCCCGGCCCGGTCCGCGCCCGAGTAGACCCGCAGCGCCACGGGGGCGCCGGCGACCCACGGCACCGCGTCGGCGGTGCGCAGCCGGACCGGGCCGGCGGCGGTGGCCACCTCGGCGGTCCAGTCACCCGGCCACGCCCGCGCGGGCGCGTCCGGCCGCGGCACCGCCCGGTGGCGCACCGCCAGCACGGCGCAGGCCACCGCGAACAGGTCCGCGGCGACGACGCCCGCGCAGGCCGCCGGGTCGAACCGGTGCGGGTCCCGACCGCCACCGGCCCCCACGACCAGGTCCACCGGGCCGTCCACCCCGCCGAGCAGCGCCGCCACGACGTCGCCGTCCCGGCGGGCGTCGGCGGGGCGCTTGAGCACCACCACCACGGCGGTCCCCGGCGCGTCGGGGCCGGCGGGCAGGACTTCGGCGACGACCGCGGCGTCCGCCGCTCCCCCGGCCACCGCACGGGCCGCAGCGTCCAGCGCGGAGGGAGGCGGGGGCGCGACGGCACCGTTGTGCCCGTTCGGCGCGGACGAGCCCGACGCGACAGCACCCGGCGCGTCCGGGTCGGCCGCGCCGGCGCCGTCGCGGCCGTTCAGCGCGGACGAACCCGCTGCGGCGGCGCCGTTGCGCCCGTTCGGCGCGGACAGGCCCGGCACGGCCGGGAGGACGGCGGCCGGGTGGCCCAGGCGCGCCAGCGGTGCGGCGACCCGGTCCACCGCGCCGGCCACGACCGTGCCGCGGACCGGCAGCCGGGTGGTCCGCACGACCTCTTCCAGCGCGACCTCCACCGGCGCGGCTGCCCCCGGCCCGGCCTCCGCCGGCGCGACTTCCCCTGACCCAGCCCCTCCCGACCCGACCTCCGCCGACCCGACCTCCTCCGACCCGGTCTCCGCCGACCCGGTCTCCGCCGGCGCGGCGGGCTCCCCGCGCCCCCGCCACGCCACCCCGTCGAACAGGGCGCGCCACAGGTCCCGCGTCGTCCCGCCGCCGGCGGCGACCGCCACCGCCACGACCGCTACCGGCTCGTGCCGCGCCACGCGTCCCCCTCCCCCGCCGACGCGGCCACCAGCCGGTCGGTCGGCACGTCGGGCCGGCGCACCAGCACGACGTCGGACAGCTCCGCCACCGCGGCGCCGCCCTCCTCGACCCGGATGTCGCACCGCACGGCGTCGCGCTCGACCCGGCCGACCCTCACGACCGCGTCCGCCGGCGCGGAGAGCGGACCCGCGCGGCCGACCGCGAACCGCCCGACCGACATCGGCAGCCACGCGCCGCCCAGCCGCTGACCGGCCCACAGGCCCGCCAGCTGCAGCGCCCCGTCCACCGCCGCCGGGTCGGTGTGCCAGGCGCCCGCCGGCCACCCCACCGCGCGCAGGCCGGCCACGGCGCAGGCGGCGGCGTCGGCGGAGACGACCGGCCGGCCCCGCAGCACCTGGAACGCCGGGCCGTGGAACAGCACCACGCCGTCGTAGACCTCCACCGATCCCAGCGGCTCGCCGTCGGGGCGGGGCCAGGGCCGGGGGTCCGGGCCCTCGCCGGCCGCCGCGATCGCGCGGTAGTGCGCCACCCCCGCGTCGCCCAGCAGCTCCAGCTCCAGCACCGGCCGCCCGTCCACCACCCGCCGCACGCCGCGCACGGTCAGCCGGTGCCCGGTCGTGGCGAGGTCGGGCAGCACGGCCTTGCGCAGGACCCGGACGTCGCCGAGCACCACGGCGCCGTCGGGCAGCCACGCCGCCGCCACCGCCCGGAACCACTCCAGCGCGACCGCCACCGGCAGCACGGGCGTGCCCGCGACGGCGTGGTCGGCCAGGTGGCCGTGCGACCCCGCGTCGACCAGCACCTCGGCGGCGGTCTTCGGTTCGCCGCCGTGCAGCACCCCGTCGCCCGCGCCGACCACGACGACCTGCACGTCCGGCGAGTCGGCCGACAGCTCGGCGACGAAGGCCCGCGCGCCCGCGGCCGGGTCGATCAGGGGCACGCCCCGGCGGTCGAACTCGCGGGCCAGCCCCGGCGCGACCATGCCGCCGCGCCACGGGCCCCAGGCGATCGACCGCACCCGGCAGGCCGGGTGGTCGGCCCGCACCGCGGAGGCGACGTGGGCGAGCACCTCGTTGGCCATCGCGTAGTCGCACTGCCCGGTGTTGCCGTGCACGGCGGCCACCGACGAGAACACGCAGACCAGTTCCAGCGGGTCGGCCGCGGTCGCCGCGAGCAGGCTGCGCAGGCCCTCGACCTTGGTGCCGAACACCCGGTCGAACTGCTCGTCGGTCTTGTCCTCCAGGCGCCGGTCGGCGAGCACCCCGGCGGCGTGGACGACCCCGGTGACGGGCCCCCAGTCCGCGCGCACGGCGGCGAGCGCGGCGTCCAGGGCGGCCGCGTCGCGGACGTCCACGCGCACGTAGCGGACCTCGCTGCCGTGACCGCGCAGCTCCGCCAGCGTCCGGCGCAGCTCGCGGCCCGCCAGCACCTCCGCCGCCAGCACGCCCGCCTCGGCCGGGGTGGGCGGGCGCCCGGTCCGGTCGCGTTCGCGCTCGACCAGCGCCCTGGTCAGCGACTGCTCGTCCGCGCAGTCGCGCAACCCCTCCGGCTCCTCGGTCGACGGGGTGCGGCCGAGCAGCACCAGGCGCGGGCGGCGCCGCTCGGCGAGCGCACCCAGCACCCGCGCGGTGATGCCCCGCGCGCCACCGCTGACCACGAGCACCGAGTCGGGGCCGATCAGGTCGTCGGCGCCGGTCGGGGCGTCCGGTCCGGTGGTCAGCGGCGCGGGCGCCAGGACGGGCGCGGTGCGCGTCCCGTCGGCGCGCAGGCCGACCTCCGGCGCCGCTCCGCCGGTCAGCAACTCGGTCGCGAGGGCCCCGGCGAGGGCGTCGGCGTCCCGGCCGCCGCGTTCGCAGTCGACGGCCTTCACCGACGCGTCCGGCCACTCGACGGCCGCGGTGCGCGCCAGTGCGGCGATCCCGCCCAGCCAGGCCCGCTCCGGGTGCGCGCCGCGCTGCCCGAAGTCGCCCCCGGTGTCCTGCACGGTGACCAGCAGCCCGCCCTCGCGGGCGAAGCGCGGGGCCAGGCCGCGGACGACCCGGAACGCCTCGCGCTGGACGGCGAACGCCTCGTCGGACGAGCCGACCTCCCGCAGGCCGCCCAGGAACACCACCGCGCGGGCGTCGGGCGGCACGTCGGGCACCGCCCGGGCGGGCACCCCCCGCTCGGTGAGCCGGGCGGCGAGCGCCTCGGCCACGCCGGGGTCGCCGGGTGTGACGAGCACGGGGCCGTCGGACAGGCCGGCCACCCGCAGACCGGACCCGGGGGCGGGCGCGACGCGGCGCGCCCACCTCGTCAGCGCCTGGCGCGGCGGCGGTTCGGGGTCCTGCGGTCCGGGCGCGCGCGGCCCCGGCTCCGGGGCGGCCACCGGCTCGACGCCGCGGAAGACGTCGGCGATCTCCCGCAGCGTCCGCAGCTTGCCCAGCCGGGCGGCGTCGACGTCGGGCAACCGCGTCACCCGCTCCCGCAGCGCCGACAGCACCTCGACCCGCTTGATCGAGTCGATGCCGAGGTCCGCCTCCAGGTCCATCTCCCCCGACAGCATCTCCTCCGGGAACCCGGTCCGGTCCGCCACCACGGACAGCAGCACGTCCTCCAGGTCCGCCGCCTCCGCCCCGGCCGGGGCCGGAGCCGGGTCGGGCGGGGTCTGGTCGGATGGGTTCGGGTCGGGCGGGGTCTGGTCGGGTGCAGCCGCGGGTTCGGCCGGTGCGACCGGTGGTGCGGCCGGCGGGGCGGAGTGCTCGGGAGGGGCCGGGTAGCCGACGGGAGGGGCGAACTGCGCGGCCGGCAGCGAGGTGGGCGGCGGAGCCGCCGCGACCGGCGGCGGGGCGTGCGGCGGGGCGTGCGGCGGGGCGTGCGGCGGGGCGTGCGGCGGGGCGACCGGCGGTGGGGCGAGCGCCGCGGCGGGCGGTGGGGCCGCCGGCGCGGCGGGAGGGGCGAGCCGGGCCTCGGCAGCCGGTGGCGGGGCGTGGTGCCCGTTGCCGTCGAGGGCGGAGGCCATGCACGTGAGCGCCACCTCCGACAGCCGCAGGAAAGCGGTGTGGCTGTCGGCCATCGCGCGCTGGTAGGCCGCGTGGGCGAGCGCCGTTTCGCGCTGCGACTCGTGCAGCGCCCGCCACCACCCACCGTCCCCATTGGACTGGGCAGGCGCCGGGGGGCTCGACGGCGCCGGAACCGGCGGTGTGGCCGGCGGTGCGGGAAACGGCAGGGAGGGAACGGGGTGCGAAGGAATCCGAGGGGAGGGCAAGGGTGGCATCCCGGAGGGCTCAGGAGGTGCGGGCATCGTGGCGACGGGTTGGTGCGGCGCGAAAGGAGCAGGCGAGCGCGGCGCGGGCAGCGCAGGAGCGGCGACGGGCTCGGATGGCGCGGGCAGCGCAGGAGCGGCGACGGGCTCAGGTGGCGCAGGCATCGCCGCGACGGGCTCGGGCGGCGCGGGCAGGGCGGGGGCGGGCGGCATCGCCGGCGTGGCGGGCTCCTCCCGCGCCGCACCGTCCGGCACGGGCGCGGGCAGCGCGGCCGACCCGCCCTCCGGCGGGTAGGGCCTGCCGTAGTTGGCGCCCAGGATCGGCACGGTGGCCCGGTTGCCGGCGGCGGCGCGGTCGCCGGCGCCCACCCGGTCGTAGGACTCCCACAGCCCGGCGAAGTCCAGCGGGACGCCCGCGACGGCCAGCCGGCCCAGCGCCTCGAACAGCCCGGCGACGCCGTCACCGCGCCGGGGTTCGGTGCTCACCGCGAGGTGCGGCCGGTCGCCGAGGACGGCGCCGACCAGACCGGTCAGCGCCGTGCCCGCGCCGACCTCCACGAAGGTCCGCGCCCCGCGCCGGTACAGCTCCTCGACCTGCTCGGCGAACCGGACGGGCGCGCCGAGCTGCGCCGCGAGGGCGTGCCGGATGCCGTCGGGCTCCGACGGGTAGGCGGCGGCGTCCCGGTTGCCCACGACCGGGATCCGGGGCGGGCGCACCGGCACGGTGCGCAGGTGCTCCAGCAGGGGTTCGCCGGCCGCGGCCACCAGCGGGGTGTGGAAGGCGTGCGAGACGGGCAGCCGGCGGGCGCGCACGCCGCGTTCGCCCAGCAGCCGCAGCAGCCCCTCGACCCGGTCCGCGCGGCCGGAGACGACGACCTGCTCCGGGCCGTTGTGGTTGGCCACCCACAGCCCGTCCGCGCCGAACTCGGCCAGCAGCCGCTCCACCCGGTCCAGCCCCGCCGCGACGGCCAGCATCGCGCCGGGTTCGGCGCGCACCGCGCCCATCAGCTCGCCGCGCCGGCGCGCCAGGCGCACCAGGTCGGGCGCGTCGAGCACGCCGGCGGCGTGCAGCGCCACCAGCTCGCCCAGGCTGTGCCCGGCGACCAGGTCGGGCCGCACGCCCACCGACCGCAGCACCTCCAGCAGCGCCAGGCTGTGCACGGCCAGCGCGGGCTGGGCCCACTCGGTGCCGGTCAGCAGCTCCTGCTGCTCGGCCCGCTCGGCGTCGGTGAAGACCGGCGCCGGGTGCGCGACCCGGGACAGCGCCCACCCGTCCGGGTCGACCGAGGCCGCCGCGTCCCAGGCGGCCAGCGCGCGCGGCAGGTGCACCGCGACGTCGCCGCCCATGCCCGGGTACTGGCCGCCCTGGCCGGGGAACAGCAGGCACAGCCCGCCCGGCTCGGCGGGGCCCACCGCGTGGTGGGCGCCGCCCGGTGTGGCGAACGGCCGCTCCGGGCGGGCCTCGACCAGCCGGCGGACCTCGGCCGCCTGGCGCGCCAGGTCCTCGTCGGACCGGACCACCAGGGCCAGCCGGTGCCGGTCGTCGGCGCGGAACCCCTGTTGGGCCGCACGGGCTTTCGCGGCCGGACCGCCGGCTCCGGCGACCAGCGCGTCCAGCCGGGCCAGCAGGTCGCCCGGCTCGGCGGCGCTCAGGGGCACCAGCTCCGCGGGCGCGGCGCGGAACCGGGGCGCGCGGCGCGCGGCGGAGTCCGGTCCGGGCACGTACTCCTCGACGGTCAGGTGGAAGTTGCTGCCGCCGAACCCGAAGCTGGACACCGCCGCCCGGCGCGGGTGGCCGGGGTCGCGCACCCAGGGGCGGGCGGCGGTGTTGAGGTAGAGGGAGGCGCCGCGCAGCGGCAGGTCGGGGTTGGGCCGCTCCACCTTCGCGGTGGGCGCGAGCACGCCCTGGTTGAGCGCGAGCAGCGCCTTGAGCAGGCCGACCGCGCCCGCCGCGGACTTCAGGTGCCCGAGCTGGGACTTGACCGAGCCCAGCGCGGTGCGCGGCGGGCCGCCGTCGGCCGACCCGAACACCGCGCGCAGCGCGGCGACCTCGGCCGCGTCACCGGCCCTGGTGCCGGTGCCGTGCGCCTCGACCAGCTCCACCGTCTCCGGCCCGTAGCCCGCGGCCTCGTAGGCGCGGCGCAGCGCCCTCTCCTGCCCCTGCGGCACGGGGGTGTAGACGGCGGAGCCCTTGCCGTCCGACGAGCTGCCCACGCCCTTGATCACCCCGTAGACGCGGTCGCCGTCGCGTTCGGCGTCCGCCAGCCGCTTGAGGGCGAAGAACACCAGGCCCTCGCCGAGGACGGTGCCGTCGGCCCGGTCGGAGAACGGGCGGCAGTCCCCCGACCGCGACATCGCGGGCGTCTTGGAGAAGCACATGTACATCAGGATGTCGTTGGCGGTGTCCGCGCCACCGGTGACCACGACGTCGGCCTGGCCCAGCGCCAGCTGGTCGACCGCCGTCGAGATCGCGGCCAGCGAGCTGGCGCAGGCCGCGTCGGTGATGAAGTTGGCCCCGTGGAAGTCGAACCGGTTGGCGACGCGGCCCGCGACGACGTTGCCCAGCAGTCCCGGGAAGCTCTCCTCCTGCCACTCGGGGTAGTGGTCGGCGATCCGGTCGCAGATCCGCTGCGCCTGCGGTTCGGCGATGCCGCTCTCGCGCAGGGCCTTGAGCCACACGGGGCGCTGCAGCCGCGCGGCCATGGTGTAGAGCAGTTCCACCGCCGCGGTGCCCAGCACGACGCCGACGCGCTCGCGGTCGGGCGGCGGGCGGCCGTCGAAGGCGTCGGCGAGCAGCCGTTCCACGACCACCAGCGACAGCAGCTGGGTGGAGTCGGTCGCCGGCAGCGCCTTGGGCGGTATCCCGAACGCCAGGGTGTCGAACTCCGTCGGGCGCAGGAAGGCGCCCCGGCGGCCGTAGGTCTTGTCCACCGCGGCCGGGTCGGGGTCGTAGTAGTCCTCCAGCAGCCAGTGCGTCGCCGGCACGTCGCCGATCAGGTCCCGACCGGTCAGCACGGCCCGCCAGAAGTCCTCGACGTCCTCGCACCCCGGCAGCAGCGCGCCGACGCCGACGACCGCGACGGGGACCTGGCGCGGGTAGGAAGGCTCGCTCATCGTCTCCACCTCGAAGGCTCGCGTGCTCGTTGTCAGGCCAGTCGGCGCGGCGGGGACGAGAACGCCCGCGCGGGCACGGGGAGGCCGTGGCTGCGCAGCTGCTGCGCCCTGGTGGCGACCGCGGCGCCCTCCAGCAGGTTCAGCCCGATCTCCCCCACCGAGCGGTTGGCGACCGGGGCGAGGTGGCTGCCGGCGGCCCACCGGTTGAACGCGCCCATCGCCGGGCCGCACCACACCTGGTAGTCGGCGCGGCGGGCGCGCTCGCCGTCGATCGCCCAGTGGCTGGCCTTGCCCAGGTACCAGCGGAACAGCAGCGCCATCCGGTGCTTCGGCTCGGCCTGCGCGCGCAGCAGCTCGCCGGGGTCGGTCGCCTGCCAGTACCGGGTGGTCTGCTCCCAGACCTCCTCGACCGAGGCGTGCAGCACCTCGCGTTCGAGCTTGTGCCGCACCCGGTCCGGGATCTCCTCCAGCGACGGGTGGCCCACGTAGAGCTCGTAGAGCTTGGCGGCCCTGGTCGCGTACATGGTGCCGCGGCGCAGGACCTGCACCTTGCCGCCGTACTCGAACAGGTCGGCGGCCGGGGCCATCACCACGTCGGCGAGGTCCGCGGCGGCGAGCATGTCCTTGGCGTCGGCGGAGAGCCCGGACTCCACCGCGGCCTGGTTGACCGACCCGGTCAGCACGTAGGCCGCGCCGAGCGCGAAGGCCGCCGCGACGCCGACCGGCGTGCCCAGGCCGCCCGCGGCGCCGATCCGGACCGGCTCCCGGTAGCCGTAGCGGCGCACCACCTCGTCGCGCAGCGCCGTGATGGCGGGCAGCAGCGCGACCAGGGGCCGGTTGTCGGTGTGGCCGCCGCTGTCGCCCTCGACGGTGATGTCCTCGGCCAGCGGCACGCGGGCCGCCAGCTCGGCCTCCTCGCGCGTCAGCTGCCCGGCGTCCACCAGCGCCCGCAGCAGCGCGGCGGGGGCGGGTGACAGGAACCGCTCGGCGACGACCGGGTGGGAGACCTTGGGGAACAGCCGCACGCGGCGGTGCACGCCGTGCGGCCCGCGCCGCAGGCCGGTCGCCGCGCACCGCACCACGGCGGCGGTCGGCTCGGTGAACGCCGACACCGACACGCGGCGGACCCCCCGGCGCAGCAACAGGTCCGCGACCCGGTCCTCGACCGCCGGCTCGTTGGGCGAGCGGATGAGGTTCACGCCCCACGGCGCGTGCTCGCCCGGTGTCGCGGTCAGCTCGTCCAGCGCCCGGTCGACGGCGGCGACGGGCAGGCCCGCTGCGCCGAAGAAGCCCAGCAGGCCCGCGCGGGCCGCCGCGGCGACCATGCCGGTGGTGGCGATGCCGTTGGCCATCTCCCCGACCACGTAGGGGAAGCGCACGCCGTGCACCTGGCAGAACGAGCGGTCGCCCAGCCACTCCGGGTACAGCGGGGGCAGCGTGCCCACGTGGCCGCCCGGCGGCAGCCCGGTGTCGCCGTCGAAGGCCACGCCGACCCGCCCGTCGGCGACCACGAGGTGCGCCCGCTCCCGGAACCGCCGGGTGGCCGCCACGATCCCCGCCTCGTCGAACGCCGGCCCGCCCAGCGCCCGCTCGTCGTGCCGCGGCCGGTCGGGCGCCGGCGCGTCGGACACCGCCGGCCCAGCCGAGCCCCTCCGGGAGTGCGCGCCGTCCTCGCGCCCGTGCGCCTGCGGCCGGACATCGGGGCTGGCTGCCATCAGCCGTCACCGTCCTCTCCGTGATCGGGTGTCACCCCGCAGCGGTGTCGCTGGTCCGAAGTCTGCGGGGGCCGGGCCGGGCGCATAAGTCGCCTGCAGGTGCCGGCCCGGAAGCGTGACGCCGGGGCGCGCCCCCTCGGGCGCACCCCGGCGACCAGCCCGAACACCGGCCGCGGGCGGCGCGGCGGCCGGATGGTCCGGGCTTTCCGGCCGGAGTCTCCCGCTTCATTGCCACCCGCCCCGGCAGCGCAGATCGTCAGGGGACCCCCTCCCCGGGACACGGAAAGGACCGGAAGATGACCACCGGACAACGCATCTCCCGGCGCGGCTTCCTGGCCGGCGTCGGCGCCACCGCAGCGACCATCGGGCTGGGCGAGGCCGCGGAGGCCGCCCAGCCCTCCGTCGGCTTCCCCGCGCCCGCGCCGACGCGCGACGAGCACTACCGGGCCGTCGTGGTGGGCAGCGGGTTCGGCGGCGGCGTCGCGGCCCTGCGGCTGGCCCGCGCCGGCGTGCGCACCCTCGTCGTGGAACGGGGCCGCTGGTGGACCAGCGTGCCCAACGACAACACCTTCCCGCGCTTCTACCACCCCGACCGGCGGGTGAGCTGGCTGGAGTCGACGCCGGTGGTGCCCTCGTCGCCGCCCGCCGTGTTCAAGCCCTACACCGGTCTGGTCGAGCGCGTGCGCGGGCTGGGGATGAGCGTCCTGTGCGGCGCGGGCGTCGGCGGCGGTTCCCTGCACTACGAGGGGATCTCGTTGCAGCCCTCGGAGGAGCTGTTCACCAGGGTGATGCCCTCATCGGTGGACTACGGCGAGATGGCCGCCGTCTACTACCCCAGGGTCGCCGCGATGCTGCACATGTCGCCGACTCCCGACGACATCCTCAACCACGTCCGCTACACCTCCTCCAGGAAGTTCCTGGCCGACGCCGAGCGGGCCGGCACCGACGGGGTGCGCGTGCTGCAGCCGATGAACTGGGACGTGATCCGCGCCGAGCTGCGCGGCGACCTGCCGCCCTGGTCCTCGCACGGCGAGTACCTGTACGGGGTCAACAACGGCGCCCGGTACTCGGTGGACAAGACCTACCTGGCCGAGGCGGTGGCCACCGGCCTGGTCACCATCGCCCCGCTGCACGTGGTCAAGGAGCTGGCGCCGGGCAGCACGACCCGGTACGTGCTGCGCTGCCACCGCATCGACACCGACGGCGTGGTGCAGGAGAACGTCGTGGTGCACACCGACACCGTGTTGCTCAACGCCGGGTCGGCCAACACCTCCAAGCTGCTGGTGCGCGCCAAGGGCTCCGGGACGATGCCGAGCCTGCCGCCCGACGTCGGCCGGTACTGGGGCACCAACGGCGACCGGGTCTTCCTGCGCACCGAACCGCTGGAGTTCACCCTGCCGCACCAAGGCGGCCCGACCGCCATCGCGGCGCTGGACTGGGACGCGCCCACCGGCCCCGCGACCCTGTTCCACCCGCCCGCGCCGTTCGACGTCGAGACGTTCTCGATGTACGTGGCGGGCATGGCGATCCCGAACGGGCACGGCGCGTTCCACTACGACCCGCTCACCGACTCCGCGCAGCTGGTGTGGCCGCCGACCTCCGACGTGGAGCCGGAGGTCGCCATCGACGCCCTGGTCACGCGGATGGCGCTGACCAGCGGCGGGGTGTTCGCCCCGGTCCAGCCGGTGGACCCCAACACCTTCCACCCGCTGGGCGGCGCGGTGATCGGCCCGGTCTGCGACCCCCACGGCCGGGTCCACGACAACCCCGGCCTCTACGTCACCGACGGCTCCCTCATCCCCGGCTCCACCGCCTGCTGCAACCCCTCCTGGACCATCACCGCCCTCGCCGAGCGCTGCCTGGACCGCATCGTCGCCCAGGACGTCGGCACGATCATCTGACCGCGGCCAGGCCGCCGACGACCGGCAGCGCCAGGCCGCACGTCGCCGGCCGGGCGTGGGCGGGGTCCAGCGCGTTGAGGACGTGCCGCAGGACCGCCGGGTCGAACGGGACGGCGAGGTGCTCGGAGGCTTGGGCCGGGCCGCACAGCCGTTGCAGGGTGATGTTGGTGACCCGCGGGCCGTCGAGGAAGGCCGAGGTGTAGGGGGTGACGACCTCGTCGTAGCGGGTGGCGATCACCGTGTAGCGCACGCCCGGCACGGTGTCGCCGCCCGCGTTGAGCGCGCGCAGGAACTCCGAGCCGACGACCTGGTCGGCCACCGACCGGCCGAGGCCGGCGGCGAGCAGCTCGGGCGCGCCGGGCAGCCGCGCCAGGCCGACCACCGAGGTGCCGTGGTTGGGCGGCGCGAGGCCGACCAGGTGGTGCACCCTGGCCGCGCCGCCGAGGAACTTCAGGTAGTGGCGCGGCATGAGGCCGCCCTGGCTGTGCCCGACGAGGTCGACCCGCGGCGCGCCGGTGCGCGCCGCCACCTCCTCGACGAACGCCGCCAGCTCGGCGGCCGACTCCGCGACGGGCGCGACGCCGCCGGGCAGGCGCGACCCCGGCAGCCCGACCACCCGGCCGGGCCGCTGGCCGTAGTTGAACGCGAAGACGCAGTACCCGCGCTCGGCCAGCAGCGGCGAGAGCGCGAACCAGTTGTAGGTCATGTTCGAGAACGTGGCGTGCACCAGCACCACCGGCCGGGGGTGCTCGGGCGGGGGCACGCAGGACCAGTTGTTCGCCCCGGGGGGCGGGGTGTCCGGGCGCAGCGCGGCGTTGGCCAGCGCCGCCGCCCCCGCCAGGGACCCCGGGTCACCCGGTGTCGCCGAGACCTCCGCCGGCAGCAGGAGCAGCAGGAGCACGGCGAGCACCGCCGGCAGTCGTCGCATGGCACGCAATCCCTTCGCTGGGCACCACGTCGCCGCGTGACAGTAGTCGCCCGGAAGTGGCTGCCGGCCCCGTGCGAGGAGACACGATCGGGTGGTTGTGGGCGACCGCCCGCGAGGCTGCCCGACCGCGCCTCAGGGACGCGGCGAACCGCCGCCCGACCCGGCCGACGTCGCCACGTCGCGCCGCGGCGCCCCGGCGGCGCCCTCCGGTGGCGCGGACCCGGCCGCCGACCGCCTCCCGAGGACGAACGCGATCCCGGCCAGGGTGAGCAGCGCGAGCAGCGGGTAGGCCCACCCGATCGCGGAGAGGTGGCCGGGCCGGCTGATCGTCCAGATCGTCTCCTGCCGGCGCAGCTGGAAGGCGATGAGGTCGTAGAACATCACCGGGCACCACAGCACCAGCAGCCAGCCCCGCAGCCACGGCGTGCCGCGGGTGTGGAGCAGCCAGATCAGCAGCGGCGCCACCCACACCCAGTGGTGGTCCCACGAGATCGGCGACACCAGCAGCCCGAAGAACTGCACGACCAGCACGCCGAGCAGCGCGTCACCGGACCGGACCGCCGTGCGCAGCGCGAAGCCGGTGAGCACCGCCGCCACCGCGACGGCGACGAGCCACGGCCAGGACGTGCCCACGTCGTGGCCGAAGGTGCGCGACAGCGCGGCGCGCAGCGACTGGTTGTGCGCGGTGGCGACCGGGCCCACCCGGCTCGCGTCGCCCAGCAGGCCGAACCAGTAGTGCTCGGCCTGCTCCGGGTCCACGGCGAAGCCGAGGCCGACGCTGAGCGCGAACGCCGCCACCGACCACAGGGCCGCGGCGATCCGGCCGGTGGCCAGGAAGTACAACCCGGAGACCGCCGGCACGAGCTTCACGCCCGCCGCGAAGCCGACCCCGGCGCCGGCCAGCCGCGGGTTCCCGGCCAGCATGGCCGCGAGCACGACCGCCGACAGCACCAGGTTGATCTGCCCGAACTCGAACGTGTGGTAGACCGGCTGCAGCCACAGCAGCGCCGCGGTCCACAGCAGCGCGCGCCGCCGCCACAGCGGGGCGTCCGCGGTCCAGCCCGCGCCGGCCACGTGGCGCAGGGCCACCCGCACCATCCAGTACAGGCACAGCCCGGACAGCAGCCGCCACGTCCACTGCGCCACGACCCACGGCAGCCCGCTCACCGGCAGGAACACCAGCGCGCCGAACGGCGGGTAGGTGAACGGCAGCGGGAAGTCCGGCGGCGAGTTCGGCGAGGTGACCTGGTACAGGTCGTCGGCCAGCACGTGCGGCGCCAGCGCCCAGTACACGTACAGGTCGATCGTCTCGTTGCCGAACCCGGTGACGATCGTCCAGGTGCGCACCAGCGCGGAGACCACCAGCAGCCACGGCGCCGCGGCGCACAGCCGCCGCTCCCAGGCCGCGAGCAGCGCGCGGCGCGACGTCGGTTCAGCCCGCACGGCGCCCGGCCTCCGAGGTCTCGACGAGCGGTGGCCCGACCTCCCGCCGCGGCGCGGCGCCGCCGGCGCGCAGCAGCCTGGGCAGCACCGCGAGGGTGATCAGCCCGAGCAGCGGGTAGCACCACCCGAGCGCGGCCAGCGGCCAGGGCCGGGGGATCTCCCAGATGCTGGGCTGCCGGTCGAGCAGGAACGTGATCAGGTCCGCGCCGGTGACCAGGACCCAGGCCGCGGCCAGGGACAGCGCGAGCGGGCCGCGGCGGGCCGCGCCGTAGGCGATCCACAGCACCAGGGGCACCACCCACACCCAGTGGTGGCTCCAGGAGATCGGCGAGAGCAGCAGGCCGAACAGCTGCACGGCCACCACGGCGGCCAGCGCGTCGCCCGCCCGCGTCGCGGCGCGCAGCGCGAACCCGACCAGCACCGCGGACACCGCCACCGCGAGCAGCCACGGCCAGGACGTGCCCACGTCGTGGCCGAAGCTGCGCGACAGCGCGCCCCGCAGCGACTGGTTGATCGCCGAGCCCACCGGGCCCACCCGGTCGGCCGCGCCCAGCAGCTCGAACCAGTAGCGCCACGAGTCGGCCGCCGAGGCGAGCAGGCCCAGGACCGCGGTGAGCGCGAACCCGGCCGCCGACCAGGCGGCGGCGGCGAACCTGCGGGTGGCCAGGAAGTACAGCGAGGAGATCGCGGGGGTCAGCTTCAGCCCCGCCGCGACGCCGACGCCGAGGCCGGCCACCGCCTGGCGGGTGGCCGTCATCGCCGCCAGCACGCCGGCGATGAGCACCAGGTTGACCTGTCCGAAGTCGAGGGTCTTGCGGACCGGCTCGCACCACAGGGCCAGCGCGGTCCACAGCGCCGCCCGGCGCGACCAGGTGGCGTCCCAGTCCTGCCCGGACTTCGCGGCCACCAGCCGCAGCGCGGTGCGGACCAGCCACCACAGGCACACCAGGGACAGCACCTGCCACAGCACGCGGGCGGCGAGCCACGGCAGCCACGACAGCGGGAGGAAGACCAGCGCCGCGAACGGCGGGTAGGTGAACGGCAGCGGGAAGTCGGCCGTGAACGGCATGTCGATCGAGTACAGCCGGTCGTCGAGCAGGTTCGGCGCCAGGGTCCAGTAGACCTTGAGGTCGATCATGCCCCAGCCGTCCGGGGGTCCCAGCGTCCACGCGTACCAGCCGAGCGACAGCAGCAGCACCAGCGGCGCGAACCGGAGCAGCGCGCGTTCAGCCACCGCCGTCCCCCTTGAGGCCCGGTTCGGGGCGCCGGGCCCGGCGCTGCCCGCCCACCTCCACCTCGTCGGCCACCGCGTCGGCCACCGCGCCCGGACCACCGGGACCGTCCACGACGGCCGGACCGCGGGCGCCGTCCACGGCGGACCGGGCCGCCTGCCCGCCGGGCGCCTCCTCGGCCCCGCGCTGGAGCAGGGCCATGCCCACCCACACGCCGATCAGCACGGTCACGGCCAGGTAGGACCACCACAGCACCGGGTTCACCGACCCGTAGTGCCACCGCGCGACGATCGTGCCGTCGGGCAGGGTCACCAGCACCATCCACACCGAGACGCCGGCCGCGACGGCGAGCCAGCGGTCCTTCCACGCGAACGCGGCGGCGACCGCCAGCGCCCAGGTGAAGTACCACGGGAGCACCGACGGGGCGAGCACGGTGGCGGCGAGCAGGGCGATCGCGGCGCGGCGGACCGCCTCCACGCCGCCCACCCGGGCCTGCCACCACTGGCGCAGGAGCACCGCGGCGAGGAGGTAGACCCCGGCGCCACGGAAGAAGTCCAGGAAGTCCTCGCGGGACACGCCGCCGAAGTAGTGCCCCACCGAGTGGAAGGCGAGTTCGGCCGCCGCGCAGGGCAGTGACATCCAGGTCAGCAGCGGGGTCTGGGACCGCAGCACGTCGACCCACCCCAGGTCCACCCCGGCCGCCAGGGTGGACAGGGCGAACACGCCGACGAAGGCGGCCCCGCCCACCGCGCACGCCTTGAGGAAGCGGTGCCGGGCGGGACCGGGCAGCCGCGCCACCCACACCCACACCAGGAACGGGACCACCAGCACCGCCGTGGCCTTCACCGCGGTCGCCAGGGCGACCACCGCGAACCCGCGCACGTGCCTGCCGTCGAGCACCATCAGCACGCCGACCGCCATCAGGCCGACCATCAGGATGTCGTTGTGCGCGCCGCCGATGCCCACGGCGAGCACCAGCGGGTTGGCCACGGTCAGCCACAGCGCCACCGGGACGCGCCCGCCGAGGCGCCGGGTGAGGCCGGGCATCGCCCAGGCGAGCAGCACCAGCCCGCCCAGCACGGCCAGTCGCATGAGGACCACGCCGATGATCACGTTGTCGCCGATCACGGCGACAACCGACTTGGCCAGCAGGAGGAACAGCGGCCCGTAGGGCGACGGCGTGTCCTGCCACAGCGACGCCACGTTCCCGCCCAGCGGCAGGGTCAGCGCGGACGCGCCGGTCGTGTAGGGGTCGAACCCGCGCAGGGCGACCGCGCCCTGGGCCAGGTAGCTGTAGGCGTCGCGGCTGTACAGCGGCGGCGCGATGAGCAGCGGCGCGGTCCAGGCGGCGGCGGCCAGCGCCACCCCGCGACCGCTGATGCCGTCCGCGCGCGCCAGCCGGCCGAGCCGGACCCACGACACGACCATGAGCGCCAGCCCGGCGAACAGCACCGCGGTCGCCAGGTCGCGCCCGTGGCCGTAGCGCACCACGTTCAGGACGGTGCCGCTCAGCAGCGGGTCGCGGTGCACGACCGCGCCGGCGCCGACCCCGCCGACGGTGATCAGCAGCGCGCCGAGCACACCCGGCCGCACCACCCGCAGCGGGACCTGCCGGAGCGCCGACCGCCACGCGCCCGGGCGGCTCACCAGGGCGGTCGCCGGTTCACCACCCGCGGTCACCCCACCGGTCACGGGCCGACCCGCCTCGTCGACCCGGTGATCGGTCCTCGCGCACGCCGGCCCCGCGAACGGGGGTCGGCAACGGCGGGGAGGTAGGCGACGTGTGGGTCCATGACCCGAAATGCTGGCACGACCGCTCACCGCGGATGACAGGAACCGCACATTTGATCTTCCACCGGGGTGTGTGATTGCACACTCCGCCCGTCCCGGGGGTGGCGGCGGCGCCACCGCGGGGCGCGGTCGCCGCGCTGCTCACGCGCCCGGGCGCGGGCCGATCTCCCCTGGTCGCACCCGGGGTCGCCGCCACGCCGGCCGGTGTCCGCCGCCACGGCCGCCGCGTGACGCTTCTCTCCCGGGCGGGCGGGCCGGGCGCCCGCTCAGGCCGGCCGGTAGATGGCCGAGGCCCAGACCTGCGCCAGCGACCCGGTCATGGCCTCCGCGGAGGACCACCCCCGGTCCGGCCGCAGCGAGTGGACGTAGAAGCACCGCTCGTTCATCCACACCAGGGTGGAGGCCAGCTCGCCGGCGTCGCGGCCGGCCGGCGCGACGCCGGCCGCCCGGTCGGCCTCGATCTTCGCCGCCGCGCCGGCGATCAGGCGGTCCATCACGCCCTCGAAGGCGCGGGCCAGCTCGGGCTGCTCGGGGTAGGCGCGCGCGACCGTGCGCAGCACGGGGCCGTGCGCCAGGAAGACGCGGTACACCGCGCTCAGCGCCACGTGCAGGGATTCGGCGGCGTCCCCGGCCGCGGCGTCCACTTCGAGCCAGTGCCGCTCGAACTCCGCGTACACCTCGCCGAGGACGCGCTCGAACAGCGCGGCGACCACGGCGTGCTTGGACTCGAAGTAGAAGTAGAACGTCGCCCGCGACACCCCGGCCTCGCCGAGGACGTCGGAGACCGCCACGTCCTCGATGGACCGGTCGGCCAGGAGCCTGCCGACCGCGTCCACGATGGCGACCTCGACCGACCCGTCGCGCAGGTCGCCGCGGGACGCGCGCCTGGGCGGCATCAGTGCCCGCGCGCCTGACCGGGGAGCATGGCGCCGATCCTAGAGGACGTCGTGCAGGACGCCCTCGTCGTGCACCGGCCGCCCGCCGAGCATGGTCAGGTGCACCCTCGTGTCCTTCAGGTCGTCGGTCGGGGTCGTGAGCGGGTCGCGGTCGACGACGATCAGGTCGGCGTGCTTGCCCGCCTCCAGGGTGCCGATCCCCTCCCAGCGCAGGACCCGCGCGGCCGACCGGGTCCAGGTGGCCAGCGCCTGCTCCCGGCTGATCACCTGGGCCGGGCCGTCGTTGCGGTCGCCGAACACGCCGCGGTGGGTCTGCGCGAAGGCGATGTGCTCGAACACGTTCGAGGGCCCCCAGTCGGTGCCGCAGCCGACCTCGAAGCCGTGGTCCAGCTCGCGCCGCAGCGGGATCAGGTCCCGCAGGCTGTCGCTGCCCAGCCGCTCCCGGAAGGTGTGCATCTTGAAGTGCGAGAAGGACGTGCTGGTGGTGATCTGGAACCCCAGGTCGCGGTAGCGCCGGCACTGCTCGTCGGTCATGAAGTAGGCGTGCTGCAGGGTCCACTGCCGGTCGGAGAAGTCGCCGAACCTGCGCCGGGCGGTCTCCAGGTGCTCCAGCGCGACGTCGTGCTCGCGGTCGGCCACCGAGATGAGGTTCATCCGCATCCCGCGCTCGGCCGCGAACTCGACCATGAGCCGGCCCTTCCACTCCGGGATGAACTCCACGCCCTTCGTCCACTCGCCGTAGGGGCCGCGGTGGCTCCGGTTGAGGATCATCATGCCGGGGTTGAACGGCCCGCCCCGCGAGCACAGGAAGCTCTCCGTGCGGAACAGGTCGCCGGAGAGGTCCTGGACGCGGTAGGCCAGTTCCAGCCGCTGGACCAGCTCGGCCTCCGTCAGCGGGACGGAGGTGGGCAGGCCGTGCGGCTCGGCGTCGGGCGTGCACAGGACCCGGGTGGTCAGGGTGCCCGCGTTGCCGTGCTGCCGGTAGACGTCGATGAGCGGCCAGTCCATCATGTGCCCCTCGAAGACGGTCGTGACGCCCCCGCGGTTCGCCTCGGCCATCCCGCTGCGGGCGCCCTCGTACCAGTCCTCCGGGGACACCCCGTCGATGCGGGCCAGCACGGAGTCCCACCACGGTTCGTTGTTGTAGTAGTTGTTCACCGGCCCGAGCAGCCGGCCGGTGGGCTCGCCGTCCGCGTCCTTCTCCACCGAGACCCGGCCGACCCGGTCGGGGGTGTTCCGGGAGACCTGGATGTTCCACAGCCCCCGCGTGCTCAGCACCGTCACGGCCGGGTTCACCGGGGCCCACGCCTGGATCCAGACCGGGTGGTCGGGCGCGGCGGCGTCGAGCAGCCGCCGGGTCGGCAGCTCGCCCTCGGCCAGGTCCCGGTAGGAGCGGCGCAGGAAGTAGTGCGGTTCCCCGACCGGGGAGCAGCGGATCCACTGCCCCTTGGGCGTCCGCGCCGCGGCGGCGGCGATCCGCGCGGCGATCTCGCCGTGGTCGCGGCAGTCGGACAGGTCCACGACCGACCGCTTGATGCCGTTCCAGTGGATCAGGTGCGGGTGCGTGTCGACCAGCCCCGGCATGACGGTGGCGCCCGCCAGGTCGACGGTCCTGGCGTGGTCGCCCGCCGCGGCGCGCATGTCCTGCTCGGCGCCGGTGGCCACCACCCGGCCGTCCTGCACGACGATCGCCTCCGCGACGGCGCCGTCCTCCCGCATCGTGACCACTCGGCCGCCGTGGAACAGCGTGGCCCGGTCGTCCCTGCTCATCCGGTTCCTCCTCATCCGCGCTGACGAGAGGCCCGGACTCTACGTCCGAACAGGTCGTCCGAACAAGGTGTATGGCAATGGGGTTCCGGAGGAGCCGGTGGAGACACCCGCGCCGACCGGGCGCGCGGTCGGGGGGTGTGGCGGCGCGGCGCGGCTGAAAGGATGGCGACCATGGACGTCATCCGCAGGAACAACGTCACCGTCACGGGTGACCCGCAGGGACCGGCGGTGGTGCTGGCCCACGGGTTCGGGTGCGACCAGAACCTGTGGCGGCTGACCGCGCCGGCGCTGGCCGAGGCCCACCGGGTGGTGCTGTTCGACTACGTGGGGGCGGGCCGGTCGGACCTGTCGGCCTTCCGCGAGGAGCGCTACCGGGACCTGGCCGGCTACGCGCAGGACGCGGTGGAGGTGTGCCGGGCGCTGGACCTGCGCGACGCGGTGTTCGTGGGCCACTCGGTCAGCGCGATGATCGGGGTGCTGGCCGCCCGGCAGGCCCCCGAGCACATCGGGGCGCTGGTGATGGTCGCCCCCTCGCCGCGCTACGTCGACGACGTCGGCTACCGCGGCGGGTTCAGCGCCGAGGACGTCGACGAGCTGCTGGCGTCGCTGGAGTCGAACTACCTGGGCTGGTCGTCGGCGATGGCGCCGGTGATCATGGGCAACCCGGAGCGGCCCGAGCTGGGCCGGGAGCTGACCAACAGCTTCTGCGCCACCGACCCGGACATGGCCCGCGTGTTCGCCCGCACCACCTTCCTGTCCGACTCCCGGTCGGACCTGGCGTCGGTGCGCGTGCCCACGCTGGTGCTGGAGTGCGCCCACGACGCGATCGCCCCGCGCGAGGTCGGCGCGTTCGTGCACGCGGCCATCCCCGGGTCGGAGCTGGTCACCCTGGACGCCACCGGGCACTGCCCGCAGCTGTCCGCGCCGGAGGCCACCAGCGCGGCGATCCTGGAGTTCCTGGCGAGGCGGCGATGATGTGCGGGACCGGGCACGAGCCCGAGCCCAGGGGCGCCGGCGGCACGGACGCGGTGTTCGCCGCGCTGCTGGAGGACAGCGCCGAGGAGCTGTACGAGACCGCGCCGTGCGGCTACCTGTCCACGCTGATGGACGGCACGATCGCCAAGGTCAACGCCACCCTGCTGGGCTGGCTCGGCCTCACCCGCGACGAGGTGGTGGGGCGGATGCGGTTCGCCGACCTGCTCACCGTGGGCGGGCGGCTCTACCACGAGACGCACTTCGCGCCGCTGCTGCGGATGCAGGGCAGCGTCGGCGGCATCGCCCTGGAGCTGCGGACCGGCGAGGGCGGCCGGCTGCCGGTGCTGGTCTCCTCCGCGGTCAAGCGCGGCGGGGACGGCGAGCCGCTGCTGATCCGCACCACCGTCTTCGACGCCCGCGACCGCCACGCCTACGAGCAGGAGCTGCTGCGCCGCCGGCAGGAGGCCGAGCAGGCCCGCCGGCAGGCCGAGACCGACCGCGGCAGGCTCCAGGAGGCGCTGGCGGTGCTGCAGCGGAGCCTGCTGCCGGCCGCGCTGCCGACCGTGCCCGGCCTGGAGGCCGTCGCCCACTACCACACCGCCTCGCCCGACCAGCTCGGCGGCGACTTCTACGACCTGTTCCCCCTCGGCGGCGGGCGCTGGGCGTTCTTCCTCGGCGACGTGTGCGGCAAGGGGCCGAAGGCCGCCGCGGTCACCTCGCTGACCCGCTACACCCTGCACGCCGCGGCCCTGCACGACCCCGACCCGGTCGCCGTGCTGACCACGCTGAACACCGTGCTGCTCGAGCGCTACAGCGCCGGCGACCCCCGCTTCTGCACCGCCGTCGTCGGCACCCTGGAGGCCGAACCCGGCGGCGACCGCTTCACCGTCCGGCTGGCCTCCGGCGGGCACCCCCCGGCGCTGGTCCTGCGCGCGAACGGCGACTGCGACTTCCTGCCCACCCCCGGCGGCGTCCTCGTCGGCGTCCTGCCCGACCCCACCTTCACCCCCGCCACCACCACCCTGTCCCCCGGCGACGCGCTCCTGCTCTACACCGACGGCCTCACCGAGGCCCGCATCGGCCCCGAGCGCGCCCTGTACGGGGAGGAAGCCCTCCAGGAGTTCGCCGCCGGCTACGCCGGGGCGTCGCCCCGCGCGCTGGTCGAGGCGCTGACCGGCCTGCTGGACGGCTTCGGCGACGGCCTGGACGACGACACCGCCCTGCTCGCCCTCGGCGTCCCCGCGCCGGGCGCCGCCGCGGACGGGCCACGATGAGCCCGCTCGCGATCACCACCCGCGACACCGCGACCGGCCCGGTGCTGCACGTCGCCGGGGACCTGGACCACGGCACCGCCGACGAGCTGCGCGCGCTGGCCGCCGCGCTGCCCCTGCGGGCGGGCCAGCGCCTGGTCCTGGACCTGTCGCGGCTGCGGTTCTGCGACTCCAGCGGCCTCACCGCCCTGCTCGCCGCCCGCAACCTGGCCCTGGCCGCCCGGGCCGACATCGCGCTGGCCGCCGTCCCCGCCCGCACCCTGCGCACGATCCGCCTCGTCGGCCTCGACCGGGTCTTCGCCCTCTACCCCGACACCGCCGCCGCCCTCACCGCCTGACCACCCGGCGGCGCGCGATCACCCCGGCCGACGGGCCGCCAGGACCAGGTCGAGGTGCTGGTCGAGCGCTCGCGCGGCCTGCTCGCCGGTGAGGTACCCGGACGCGGTGTAGGCCGACAGGCCGGTGACCGCGCCGAGCAGGGCCGCCGCCGCCAGGTGCGGGTCGACGTGCGGGGGCAGGGCGGCGGTGAGCAGGGCGGTCAGCTCGGGGTGGATCTCGTCGGGGCCCGCGGTGTGCGGTCGGGCCGCCAGGGCGGGGTCGGTGAGCGCGAGGGCGGCGTAGGCGGCGTGCACGCGGTACAGGTCCGCGCTGACCGGGTCGAGGGGCAGCAGTTCGCGCAGGACCAGCCGGATGCGGCGCACCGGGTCGTCGTCGCCGGCGCTCCCGGGCAGGCGGTCGCGCAGCCGCTGCGCCAGGACCGCGCGCAGGTGCGCCAGCCCGCCGTGCAGCAGCTGCTCCTTGGTCGGGAAGTAGTACTGCACCAGGTTGGTCGACACGCCCGCCTCCGCGGCGACCTCCCGGTACCCGATGGCGTGCAGCGGCCTGGTCCGGGCGCAGCGCACCAGCGCCTCGGCCAGCTCGCGCCGGCGTTGCCCGTGGTCGACCCGCTTCGGCATCGCGCACCCCTTTTCGTCGTACAGCGGTACGATAAAACACGGCCACCGCACCCGCCCGCCCACCGGAGCGCCGATGACCGAACCCATCCCCGGACGCGTCTGGGGCATCGCCGCCGTCACCGGGGCGGGCGCCTTCATGGCGATGCTGGACTCCACCGTCGTCGCCCTCGCCGTGGAGCCCGTGCGCGCCGACTTCGGCTCGACGCTGCCGGTGGTGCAGTGGGTCTTCACCGGCTACCTGCTCGCCCTGGCCGGGTCGCTGCCCGCCTCGGCGTGGCTGGGCGCCCGCCACGGCCACGGCCGGGTCTGGGCGGCGGCGGTGGCGGTGTTCGTGGCGGCCTCCGCGCTGTGCGCCCTGGCCGGGTCGGCGGGGGCGCTGGTCGCCGCCCGGGTCGTGCAGGGGCTGGCCGGGGGCCTGATGGTGCCCGCCGGGCAGGCCGTCCTGGGCGTGGTCGCCCGACCCGACCAGCTCGGCAGGCTGTTCAGCGCCCTGGGCGCGGTGATCGCCCTGGGGCCGGCCCTCGGCCCGGCGGTGGGCGGGCTGCTGGTGGAGGCGCTGTCGTGGCGCGCGGTGTTCTGGCTCAACGTGCCCGTCGGCCTCGCCGTGCTGGCCCTGGCGCCCCGGCTCGTCCCCGGCGGGCGGCGCGACCGGACCCGCCGGCTGGACGTGGTCGGGCTGCTCGCGCTCACCCCCGGGCTCGCGCTGCTGCTCTACGGCGCCACGGAGGTCGGCGCCGGCGCGGCGACCGGGCCGGCGGTGGCCGCCGTGGCCGCGGGAGGGGTGCTGACCGCCGGTTTCACCCGGCACGCCACCCGGACGGCCGCGCCGCTGCTCGACCTGTCGCTGCTGCGCCGACCGGTGTTCGCCACCGCGGCCACCACGGCGGGCCTGACCGGCGCGGCCCTGCACGGCGGCCTGCTGGCGCTGCCGCTGGTCCTGCACGCGCGGACCGGGACCGACGTCGGGACCACGGGTTTCCTGCTGCTGGCCACGGGCGCGGGCACCGCCGTCGCCCTGTACTTCGCCGGGTGGGCCACCGACCGCTGGGGAGCCGGGCCGGTGGCCGTGGCGGGCGCGGTCGCGCTCACCGCCACCACCGCGCCGCTGGCCCTGCTCGACCGGCTGCCCGCGCCGGTCCTCGTCGCCGACCTGGTGCTGCGCGGCGGCGCCCTGGCCTGGGCGCAACTGCCCGCGGTCACCGCCGCCTACACCGCGGTCACCGCCGAGCGCATGGGCGACGCCACCACCCTGGTCAACATCGTCCAGCGACTCGGCGCCGCCCTCGGCGCCGCCGCGACGGCCGTCCTGCTGTCCCGGGGGTCGGCCGGCGACGGGCCCGTCTGGCCGTTCGTCGCCCTGACCGCGCTCGCCGCCGCGACCATCGCGACGGCGTCCGGGCTGCGCAGGGGCAGCAGGGCGCCCGACCGCGGCCGACCGAGCTGAGGGGCGCTCCCCCGCCGCCGGGCCCCGCGCCCGGCCGGCACAGCCGCTCACCGGAGCCGGCGGCGCCTGCGGCCGGGATCACCGCACGCCGCCCCGTCACCGCGGGGCCTCGGCGCGACGGCGCCACCGCGTGGGCGGCGGGGCCGGCGGCCACCCACCGCACGACGCGCCGCATCTCGCCGCCCCGCGCGGCGAGAGCGCCACCGCAGGAACGCGCGCCCGGCAGCACCGCGCCCGGCAGCACTGCGCGCGGCGCACGCCCGCCGGCCCGTCCTGCCGCGCACCGGGGTGCGCCGCGGACCGCTCCGCGGCTCCCGTCCGATAAGGTGCCGGCACCCGTGCCGGCGCGCACGGCTCGGCAGTGGCGGAACCCGAGGGAGTCCTGGTGGTCGATCTCGCGGACTCGGTCGAATCGGTGGAGCAGCTCGCGGGGGCTTGGCGCGCGATGGTGCTCGACCGGGACCCCGGCGGCGACGTGCGCGACCTCCCGGGCATCGCCGTGCGCTGGGCCGACTGCCGGTTCCCGTTCTGGAACTGCGTGACCCTGACCGACGTCGGCGCGGACGCCGGGCTCCTCGGCCGACGCCTGGAGCAGGCCGCCGACATCATGCGCGCCAAGCGCCACCCCGGTTTCCTGTGGCTCTTCGAGGACCTGCTGGCCGAGGACGCGCGGGCCGGGTTGGGCGCGGCGGCGGAGCGGGCGGGGCTCGGGCACGCCTTCTCCGGGCAGGGGATGGCGGGTGACCTGCTGCCCCTCGCCGAGCCGAGCCACCCCGACCTGGCGTTCGTGCGCGTGACCACCGACGAGCACCTGCACGCCCTGGCGGACCTCAACTCGCGCGCCTACGGCTTCGCCCCGGACCAGGGCCGTGACGGGCTCGCCGGCTCGGCCCTGTGGAAGGACGAGGTCCACGCCTACCTGGGGGTGCGCGACGGTGTTCCCGTGGCGTGCGCGGGAAGCGTCGAAGTGGACGGCCGCCTGTTCGTCGCGCTGGTGGCCACCGACCCGGACTGGCAGCGCAGGGGCTACGGCGAGGCGGTGACGCGCAAAGCCCTGCACGAGAGCGGGCGGGCCACCGGCCTGACTCGCACCACCCTGCACGCGACCGCGGCCGGCGCGCCGGTGTACCGGCGGATCGGCTACCGGCCCAACTCACCGCTGCACTTCTACGGCCTCAAGGGCTGATTCCCCCGTCCTGACAGGACTTCCGCCCGTGGTGGTCACCGCGCCGGTCGACGGCGGCCACGCCGGCCGGAGGAGGACGTCCGCTTCGCGCACGGGCCGCCGTCGTATGCTCGGCTGGTGACGGCACACCCGCCCGGACGCCCCACTGCCGCGCACGACCGGTTTCGCCACCTCACCGCGGTTCGCCCACCCGGTCGCGGGCGATCGGACCGGACGCCGGCCGACCACCGGCTGCGCCGGGTCGGGGAAGACCGCGGCGCGCCGGTGCCGAGCCGGTGAGCGCCGGGCTCGACCTGCGTGCCGCGCTCGCGCGCATCGGGGTCGACGCGCCGGTGCGCGCCGACCTGGCGGGGCTGCGGGCCGTGCACCGCGCCTGGGCGAGCGCGGTGCCGTACGAGAACGTCGACATCCAGCTCGGCCGCCCGCTGTCCCTCGAACCCGACGCCCTGATCGACAAGTTCGTCGCCCGCCGGCGCGGCGGGTTCTGCTACGAGCAGAACGCCGCGCTGGCGCTGGTCCTGCGGGCGCTCGGCTTCTCCGTCACCGCCGTCGAGGCCGCTGTGGACCGGGAGGTCCGCGGCGAGTCCGCCTGGCGCAACCACATGCCGCTGCTGGTCGACCTGGACGGCGAGCGCTGGCTCGCCGACGTCGGGCTGATGGACGGGTTCCTGCTGCCCGTGCCCCTGCGCCCCGGCGTGCACCGGCAGCACCGGTTCCGGTACGAGGTGCGGCGCCTCGACGGCGACCTGTGGCAGTTCCGCCACCACCCGCGCATGGCCTTCACGTCCTTCGACCTGCGGACCGCCCCCCTGGACGTGGCGGACTTCGCCGAGGCGTGCGCGTGGCGGGTGGGGTCACCGGACTCCGTGTTCGTCCAGACCCTCCTGGCCGGGCGCTCCGGGGTCGACACCACCACCGTGCTGCGGTCCCGCACGGTCGTCGACGCCGGGCCCGGCGTCCCGAACGGGCGCACCACGCGGGTGCTCGCCTCGGAGGACGAGTTCGCCGCGATCCTGGCCGACGGGTTCCGCGTCCCGCTCGACGGCGTCGACGTCACGAGCCTGTGGGACAAAGCCTGCCGCCAGCACGAAACCCGGCTCGCGCTCCGGCCCGAGCGCGGGTGACGCGCCGTGCGGTCAGGTCGGTTCCGGTGAGAAGCGGGCCTCGACCGGTCCCAGCTCCCGGCCGGTCGGCTCCGCCAGGGCGCGGTAGAGCTCGGGGCGGCGGCCCCGCAGCCACCGGCGGCCGGTGCTGCGGGCCAGCAGGGACAGGTCCAGCTCGCCGCAGACCATCTCGTCGCGGGCCCGCCAGGTCTCGGCGATGATGCGGCCGTAGCAGTCGATGAGCATGGCGTTGCCGGTGCGGACCTCGCCGTGGTCGAGCCCGACCCCGTTGGAGAACACCAGGAACATGCCGTTGTCGTGGGCCCGGGCCGGCAGCCACCGCATCAGCCAGCCCCGGCCCTTGTCACCGCGGAACTCCGCCTCGACGGCCTCCGGGTCGCTGTGCCTGGCCTCCCACAGGGCGGGGTCGATCGTGCCCATGGCGTGCGGGCTCCTGGACGCCACGCCGCCCGTCTGGTGCGGCGCGAGGAGGATGTCGGCGCCGAGCAGGGCCGTCATCCGGGCGTTCTCGACGATGTTGTTGTCGTAGCAGATCAGGACGCCCAGGGTGCAGCCCAGGGTGGAGGCGAAGACGGTGTAGCGGTCCCCCGGGGTGATGTGCTCGCTCTCGAACGCGTGCAGCTTGCGGTGGACGTGCCAGCTGCCGTCCGGCTCGGCCACCACGTAGCTGTTGTGCAGGGCGTCGCCGTCGGCTTCGAGCAGCCCCGCCCCGATGACCACGCCGTGCTCGCGGGCCAGCGCCAGCAGCGCCGTGGTGCTCGGCCCGTCCGGCACGCTCTCGGCCAGCGCCTCGATACCGGGCCGGTCCATGCCGACGACGTGCCAGTAGCCGGTGATGCACATCTCCGGGAACACGACCAGTTGCACACCCCGCGCCGCGGCCTCCGCCACGAACCGGGCGATCGTGGCGAGGTTGTGCTCCTTGTCCCCCGCGCGGTGGCAGAACTGCACGCTCGCGGCCTGGATACGCATGTCCGTCATCCCTCCCTGAACCGACCGGCGGACCGGGCGGCCACCACCGTGCCGGCGGGACCGCCACGACCGGCCGCCCCTCGGGTGGGGCCCCGGCCGAGGCACCGCGGAAATCCTGCCACACCCGGCGGCGGGGACCGGCGTCGTCGTGGTCCGGCGGTACGGCCCCCCGGCGGCCCGCTGCCCGCACCGCGCCGGTCGGGCCGGCGGCCGGGGGCGCCCCCGCGGCGGCGGACCCCCGCCGCGGCGGTGTTCCGGTCGGGAGGAATCCCTTGTACGACGGGGAATCCTGCTCCGACCGGGGTCGTGGGGGTGCCGACGTGTGGTCACTACCGGCGATCCGCGGCCGGCGTTAGCGTGGGGCCATGCGCCGACTGCTCAGCGTCATCGCCGCCGTCGTGCTCACCTCCGCGGCGGCTCCCGCCCACGCGTCCGCCACCGCGCGGGCCGTCGACCTGGGCGTGCTGCCCGGCGGCGACCGCAGCCACGCCACCGGGGTCAACGACGCCGGCGTCGTGGTCGGCCACTCGAGCACCGGGGCCGGCGACAGCCCCCTCCGCGCCGTGTCGTGGACGCCCGACGGCAGGATCACCGACCTCGGGACCCTGCCCGGCGACGTGGCGAGCACCGCGAGCGGGATCACCGACTCCGGCGTGGTGTACGGCCACTCCTCCGCCGAGGGCGGGCCGCAGCGCGCGGTCCGCTGGGTCGACGGCGTGATCGAGCACCTGCCCCCGCTGCCCGGCCACGTGGAGACCCGCGCGCGGGCGATCAACGAGTCGGGCACGGTGGTCGGCGTGTCGGTCGGGGCCGACCGCGACGACCAGCACGCGGTGGCGTGGGACCGCTCCGGGCGCGTCGTCCGGCTCGCCGAGCTGCCCGGCGACCGGCTGTCCCAGGCGTCCGACGTCAACAGCGCGGGCCTGGTCGTCGGCTACTCCGGCCGCGGCGGCCCGGACCCCGGGCTGCACCCGGTGGTCTGGACGCCCGACGGCGGCGTCACGCCGCTGGCGTTCGACGGCTCGACCGAGGGCTTCGCCGCGGGCATCGACGACGCCGGCGTCGTCGCCGCCACCGCCGTCGACCGCGACGGGCGCTCCCACGCCGTCCGCTTCGACCCCGCCGGCCGCGGCACGGACCTGGGGGCCGACCTGCGGGCCACCGGCATCGGCGAGGACGGCACGGTCCTGGGCGCCCGCTCGGACCGGGGCCGCCTGCACGGCGCCCGCTGGCGCCCCGGCACCACCGAGGCGGAGTTCCTGTCCGTCAACTACGCGATCGCCACCGCCAACCGCGCGGGCACGGCCGTCGGCACGACCAAGGGCGCCGGCCCGACCGGCCGCGCGATGCTCTGGGGGGCCGACGAGGACTCCCACACGCGGCTGCCGTCGCTCGGCGGCCCGAGCAGCGGCGCGCGCGACGTGAACGACCGCGGCGTCGTGGTCGGCGCCGCCGAGGTGGCCGGCGGCACGTGGCACGCCGTCAAGTGGGTCCTGTGACCGGGCCCCCGACCGGCTGCCGGGCACGCGCCGGAGCCGGTCGGGGGTCGGTGCGGCCGGCGCGAACCCCCCACCGGCCGCCCCGCGGGCGGAGAACCGGCCGCCCTCCGCGATCGCGGTGAACGCCTCCGCCCCGCCGACGCCGTCGAGCACCACCTGCGGCCCGGCGCCGCCGGTCCGCGCGCGCCCGGTCGAGTGGTCCGCGGCGCGCCGCCCCGGGCCGTGCGGCGATCCCCCTGTGGCGTCGCCCACCGGCGCCGGGCGGTCGCCGGCGCCGACCCGCCGGGCACCTGAGTGGCCACCACCCGGTTCGCCGCAGGCCGGCGGCCTGCGGACCGCCGGCGGGGAGCGCGATCGGGCGCCGCGCGCGACCACCCGCCCGGTCCGGGCGGCCGACCCCCGTCGGGCGCGGTGCGCCCGGCTCGGTACGGTGGGGTGTCGGTGCCCGCTTCGACGCGGGACCGCTGGTGTGCCGGGAAGTCTGGTCGGCGTCCCTGCCCGACCGTGCCCTGGAGTCGCTCGTGCCCACGACCACCGCGGCGTCCGCCCCGCCCCGCTCGTCCACCCGCCGGTTCCGACCGGAGCTGCAGGGGCTGCGCGGCGTCGCCGCGGCCCTGGTCGTCGTCTACCACGTCTGGCTGGGCCGGGTGTCCGGCGGCGTGGACGTGTTCTTCCTGATCTCCGGCTTCCTGGTGACCGGCCAACTGCTGCGCGCGGCGGCCGGCGGCGGCATCGAGTTCCGGCCGCTGTGGGGGCGGATGATCACGCGGCTGTTCCCCGCCGCGCTGACCGTCCTGGCGGCCGTCCTGGTCGCCGGCGTCGTGCTGCTGCCGGAGAACCAGTGGTTCCAGACCATCCGCGAGGTGGTCGCCGCCGCGCTGTACCTGGAGAACTGGCAGCTCGTCGCGGACGCCGCCGACTACTTCGGCCGGCACAACGAGGCCAGCGCCGTCCAGCACTTCTGGTCGCTGTCCATCCAGGGGCAGTTCTACCTGCTCTGGCCGCTGCTGGTGGCGCTGGTCGTCGCCGTGGCCCGCCGCGCCGGCCACGCGCCGCGGCGCGCCGTGGGCGCCTTGCTGCTGGTGGTGTTCGCCGCCTCGCTCGCCTGCTCGGTGGCGCTGACCGCCGTCGACCAGCCGCTGGCCTACTTCCACTCGCTGACCAGGGCCTGGGAGTTCGCCCTCGGCGGGCTGCTGGCGCTGGCCACCGCGGCGTTCGCCCCGAGCGCCCCGGTCCGGCTCGTCCTGGGCTGGCTCGGCCTGCTCGGGCTGGTCGCCTGCGGCCTCGTCCTGCGGGTGGGCAGCGCCTTCCCCGGCTACGCCGCGCTGTGGCCGACGCTGTGCGCCGCGGCGGTGATCGCCACCGGCTCGTCCGGCAGCAGGTTCGGCGCCGACCGGCTGCTGTCCACCCGCCCCCTGCGCTACCTGGGCGACCTCAGCTACGCCCTCTACCTGTGGCACTGGCCGGTGCTGGTGTTCTACCTCGTCGTCCACGACCGGACCGGCGCCGGGCTGCGCGGCGGCCTCGGCATCGTCGGCCTGTCGCTGGCGCTGGCCGTGCTGACCCACCACCTGGTGGAGCAGCCCGTGCGCCGGTCGTCCCCCGGCTCGGCCACGCGCTGGGGCGCCTACCGCTTCGCCGGCCTCGCGATGGCCCCCGTCCTCGTCGCGGCCGGCTGCTGGCAGGTGGTCGCCGAGCGCCAAGCCTCCTCCCACGCCGCCGCCGTCGACGACCCGGACCACCCCGGCGCCGCGGCCCTCGAACCGGGCTTCCGGTACTGGGGCTCGGACGACGCCTCCGTCGTGCCGCCGCTGGTCGCCCTGCCGAAGGACTTCGCGGGCCTGGAGGGCAGCACCTGCACCACGGCGCCGTACAACAAGGAGCTGACGTACTGCCACAGCCCCGTCACCGGCACGCCCGACAAGCGGATCGTGGTCGTCGGCGACTCGCACATGCAGCAGTACCTCGCCGCCCTGGGGCAGGTCGCGCGGCAGCGGAACTGGGAGGTCGTCGCGATGAACAAGGGCGCCTGCCCGTTCTCGGCCGAGTCCAACGCGATGCCCGGCGACGCCAAGTGCCTCCGGTGGAACGCCGACGCCTTCGACAAGATCCTGTCCCTGCGGCCCGACCTCGTGCTGACCAACGGCACCCGGGACGTCCGGGCCGGGCTCACCGAGGAGACGCCGCCGGGGTTCGTCGCCCAGTGGCGGAAGCTGGAGGAGGCCGGGATCGCCGTGGCGGCGGTGCGCGACAACCCGCGCCACCCGTTCAAGCCCTCGGAGTGCGCGAGCACCCACGGCGCCGCAGCGCCCCGGTGCGGCGCCCCGCGGGCCACCCTGCTCAGCCCGGAGCCACCGTACGCGAGCATCCCGGACCTGCCGTCGAACGTGGAGTTCCTGGACTTCAGCGACTACTTCTGCCCCGGGGACCACTGCCCGCCGGTCATCGGCAACGTCCACGTCTACCTCGACGACAGCCACATCAGCGCCACCTACATGAAGACCATGGCGTCGGCCGTCGAGCGCGCGATCGACTCGCTGTCACCGGTGGGCGGCCAGAGCCAGTGACCCCGGAGCGCCGGACGGGGCGGCGCGCCGCCACCCGGCGCTCCGCCGGGGCCCCCGCCCCGGGGCGGTCCTGAGTGGACGGTCGCGGCCCGCCGGTCGCCGAGGGCGCGTTCCCGGCCGGTGGCCGCCGGCCGGGAACGCCGCGATGCCGGTGCGGCGGGCCGCCCCCGGTCAGGGGGTGGGGCCGGCCGGCGCCGGCACCACCTCGGTCAGGCTCAGCCCGACGTGCGGGGGCAGCGGGAGCACGCGGTCGATGACCAGCCCGGCGCGCGCGCACAGCCGGTCGAGGTGGGCGCGGGTGCGCTCCCGGCCGCCGAGGAGCACCAGCATCTGCAGGTCCTTGACGTAGGGGTTCAGCTCGGCCGGGTCGGGCTCGGCCCGGTCGGGCAGCACCACGTCGATGACGAGCAGCCGCCCGCGGTCGGCCAGGGCGGTCCGGCAGCTGCTCAGGATGCGGACCACGTGCTCGTCGTCCCAGTTGTGCAGGGTGCTCTTGACCAGGTACAGGTCCGCGCCGCCCGGCACGAGGTCGAAGAAGTCGCCGCTGACGACCGCGCAGCGGTCGTGCAGCCCGGCGGCCCGCACGCGCTCGGCCGCCCGCTCCGCGATCTCCGGCGTCTCGAAGATCGTCCCGCGCAGGTCGGGGTGGCGGCGCAGGATCGCGGTGATCAGCGTGCCGTCGCCGCCGCCGACGTCGGTCACCGTGCGGTAGGGGCTGAAGTCGTAGTGCTCGGCGATCGTGTCGGCGGTGGCGAGGCTCTCGCCCCGCATCGCCGCGGCGAACCGCGCCGACAGCTCCGGGTGCCCGGCCATGTACTCGTACAGCGGGCTGCCGAAGTGCTCGTCGAAGGTGGGGCGCCCGGTGCGCAGTGCCTGCTCCAGGTTCGTCCACGGCCGCGTGGTCTCCGGCGCGGTGTGGAAGCGCGCGAAGTCGTACACGGATTCCGGGTGGTCCTTGCGCAGCAACGCGCCGCTCGCGGTGAGCGCGAACTTGCCGGGCTCGCTCTCCTCGCACATCCCCAGGCCGGCCAGGGCCCGCAGCAACCGGTGCAGCCCGTCCGCGGGCAGGTCGCAGGACCGGGCGAGATCGTGCACGTCGGCGATGCCGTCCCCGATCGCGTCGGCGAGGTCCAACCTGGCCATGGCGGCCAGCACCTCGGTGACGCGGGAGCCGAACAGCCGCTGCATCAGCAGGCTGCGCGCGCCGGCCCGCTCGTCGTCGGTTTCCGCCATCTCTGTCCTCCAATAGGGAATCGGCTCAGCCGAGACCGGGGCCGCCGGTGGCGCGGCCCCGCCCCGCCCGATCGTCGGGCACCGCCGCGGCGCGCGGAAGCACCCTCAGGGGTTCGTGGGCGGTCCGGACGCGGGTGACGTGCGGAGAGGTGGCGGCCGGCGCTTCGGGAATCCGCCGGATGTCCGAAGTGGACGGTCGAACGCGCTCGACGGCGACGTCCGGCCGGGTGCGGCCCGACCGCGGCGGGCCGGCGGACCGGCGCGCCACCGGGGCGCGGTCGACCGCGGTCCGCATTCGACTTGGCCTCGCACCGAGCCGAAGGTACACTGTTCCATGGAATCGTGGAAGACGAGGTTTAAGGTGCCGAGTGGACGCTGAACGGTCCCGTTCCGCCCTGTTCGAGGAGCTGGCGCGCGTCGGCAAGGCGCTGGGCAACGGCAAGCGCCTGGAGCTGATCGACCTGCTCGTGCAGCGCCCGCGCGGGGTGGTCGAGCTGGCGCGGTCGGCCGAGCTCAACGTGACCACCACCTCGGCCCACCTCCAGGTCCTCAAGCAGGCCGGCCTGGTCACGACGGTGCGCGAGGGCACCACGATCCGCCACCACATCGGCGGACCCGACGTCGCCGAGCTGTACTGCCGGCTGCTCACGGTCGCCGCGGCGCAGTCGCCCGGGGTCGACGCGTCGGCGCGCCGCTACCTCGGACCGGACGACACCGAGGAGATCGACCGGGAGGAGCTGCTGCGCCGGGTCGAGGCCGGCCAGGCGATCGTGGTCGACGTCCGGCCCGAGGAGGAGTTCTCGGCGGGGCACATCCCGGGCGCGATCTCCATCCCCATGGGCGAGCTGGCCGAGCGGCTCGACGAGCTCCCCCCCGAGCGCGAGATCGTGGCCTACTGCCGCGGTGTCTACTGCGCGTTCTCCCACGACGCCGTCCGGCTGCTGACCGCTCGCGGGTTCCGCGCCTACCGGCTGGCCGACGGCATCCTGGAGTGGCAGTTGGCGGGCAAGCCGCTGTCCGTCGGCACGTCCTGAGCCCGATGCGGCCGGCATCAACCACCTGGTTCCAGTGAAGGAGAGACATGTCCAGACTGTTGTCGATGCTCGCCCGCTCCGTGGCCATCGGAGTCGGCGCCACCGCGGTCATGGACCTCGGTGGCGAGGTCGTGCGCAAGCTGACCGGCGTGGAGCCGCTCGACTACCGCCTGCTGGGCCGCTGGATCGGCCACATGCGCGAGGGGAAGCTGAAGCACGACAACATCCGCACGGCGGAGCCGGTGCCGCACGAGCGCGAGATCGGCTGGGTCGCCCACTACAGCATCGGCACCGCGTTCGCCGGCGCGCTGGTCGCCACCCACCCCACGTGGTCCCGGCACCCCACGCTGGTGCCGGCCATGATCGCCGGGCTGGCCACGACGGCCGCGCCCTGGTTCATCATGCAGCCGGCCTTCGGCATGGGCGTGGCGGCGTCCAAGACCCCGGACCCCACGGTGGCGCGCCTGCGCAGCGTGCGCGCCCACGCGTTCTACGGCGTGGGCCTGTACCTGGCGGGCAACGCCCTGACCCGGTTGGCGCGACCGCGCAACGGGTGCTGAGCTGACGCGGCAGAGCCCGCGCACCTGCCGACCGGCAGGTGCGCGGGCTCTGCCGTCCGCCTCGTCCGGGCGCGGCGGCGGGACCCGGCGCCGCGGGGCCCGTCCCGGGCCGCGTGACCCGAGACGAGCGCACCATTGCCCTCACCACCGGCAGCGCCGACCTTGGGAGGATGAACCCAGGCGAACGCGGAGCCGACACCGCCGGCGGGCCGCTCCCCCGCGCCTCCGTGCCGGACGCGCTCCGCATCGCCGCGGGAGTGGCGCTGCCCTGGATCGCCGAGGGGGTGACCGCCCGGCGGCGGGCGGTGGTCCGCCTGTCCGCGGCGCTGGGCCTGCAGGACCGCTCCGGCGAGCTGCTGCGGCGGATGCGGGAGCGCTACGGCGACGGTCCGCTGCTGGTGCGGCTGCCCGGCCTGCGCCTGGCCTACGTGCTCTCGCCGCACGACGTGCGCCGGGTGTTCACCGAGCCCGCGCACCTGCTCACACCGGCCGCGCCGATGAAGCGCGAGGCGCTGGGGCACTTCGAGCCCACGGCCGTCCTGGTGTCGTCGGCCGACCGGCGCGCCGCGCGCCGCCGCGTCAACGACCTCGTGCTGGACTCCGACCGGCCCGAGCACCGGGAGGCGGGCGCGTTCCTGACCGGCGTGGCCCAGGAGGTGGCCGCCCTGTCGGCCCGGCTGGACCGCACGGGCCGGCTCACCTGGGAGGAGTTCTCCCCCTGCTGCTGGCGGATCGCGCGCCGGGTCGTCCTGGGCAGCGGCGCGGTCGAGGACCACGAGCTGACCGAGCTGCTGGCCGCGCTGCGCCGCAGCGGCAACTGGATGGCCGCGGGGCGCCGGCGCCGCCGGACCCACCGGGCGTTCACCGCGCGGCTGCGCGAGCACCTGGACCGCGCCGAGCCGGGCAGCCTCGCCGCGATCGCCCGCTCCGCGCACGCCCCGGCGGAGGCCGACCCCGACGGGCAGGTCCCGCACTGGCTGTTCGGCTTCGACGCCGCCGCGCGGGCCGCGATCCGCGCGCTGGCGCTGCTGGGCAGCCACCGGGCCGAGCTGGACCTGATGCGGGCCGAGCTGGCCGAGCACGGGCCGCGCGACGTGCTCGCGCTGACGCGCCTGCGCGCCACCGTGCTGGAGTCGGTCCGGCTGTGGCCCATCATCCCGTCCGTCGTGCGCCGGGTGGGCGACGACCTCGACTGGCGGGGCGGGAAGCTGCCGGCCGGCACCAACGTCGTGGTCTCCAGCCCATACTTCCACCGCGACGAGCGGGTGCTCGCCCAGCCCGACCGCTTCCACCCGGAGGTGTGGCTGGACGGGCGGGGCGAGGAGCAGTGGGCGCTGCTGCCCTTCAGCCGCGGCGGCAGCCGCTGCCCCGGCGAGAACCTGGTCCTGCTGACCACCACCGCGATCCTGGCCGACCTGCTGCGCCGCCACGACTTCCGCCTGACCCACCCGCGGCTGCTGGGCCCGGTCGCGCCCCTGCCCGGCTCGCTGGACCACTTCCGCCTCCGGTTCGACGTCCGGCCCGTCGACCCCCGGCGGGAGCCCCGGCCCTCGTGAGCGGGCGGCGCTCAGCCCACCACGCCGCTGGTGGCCAGGAAGATCCCGGCGGCGGGCAGGAAGTTGTTCACCTGGTGGGCCACCACACCGGCGAGCACGTTGCCGGTGACCAGGCGCGCCAGGCCGATCGGGATGGACAGCACCACCAGCAGCGGGGTGCGCAGCAGTTCCAGGTGCGCCACCGAGAACACCGCCGTCGTCACGGCGAAGACCACCCAGCGGTTCCAGCCCCAGTGCTCCAGCGCCCGCCACAGCACACCGCGGAACAGCACCTCCTCCACCAGCGGCGCGACCAGCCACACGGCCAGGAACGCCACCGCGGCCGGCAGCAGGCCGAGCTGCCGGCCCGCGAACGCGTCGCCCACCACCGAGCCGGCCCGGTCGTCACCGACCCACGCCGCCCACGCCCACGCCGCCGGGACGGTCAGCAGCAGGCCGCCCAGGCCCAGCACCAGCCCGGTCCCGAGGGCCGACCAGTCCCAGCGCAGCGCCAGCTCGCGGCGCACGCGCCCGGCCCGCGGCCCGCGACCGGCCAGGGCGGTGCCCGCCACGGCGGTCAGCGCCCCCACCGACGCCGGCACGACCAGCAGGGCCAGCAGCGGCCACGGCGGCAACCGGTCGCCGGCCAGCGCGTCCGGGTCGGCCAGCACGAACAGCGCCAGCACCAGCCCCGACACCGGCAGCATGACCAGCTGGGCGACCGCGAAGACGCCCAGCGCCGTCAGCCCCGCGCGCACACCGCCGGGGCGGAAGGGCGCGTCGGCGGGCGGGGTGACGCCGGGGTTCGGGACCCCGACGTCGCGCCCCGCCCCGCGCCCGGTCTCGTACCCGGCTCCTGGGGACCACCGCGGTAGCACCCGAGCACCTCCTGTCGTGGGCCGCGCCACCCGTGACGCGGCCGTCCCGCCGTCCCTACCCCCCGTTCGCCCCGCACCGCGCCCCCGGGTCGGGAAAAGACCGGCAACCGCAAGGTCGGGTGAGCGGCCCGCGCCGCCGGGCGCTCGACGGCGCGGGCCGGGGCAGTGTCCCGGAGCGCCGTCACCGGGCCGCCGGCGGCGCCGCGCCCGGCGGACGCGGCGCGGTCCGGTCAGCTCCCGCCGGTCCGCGGGGGCAGCACGGCGACCGGGCACGGGGCGCCGTCGACCAGGGCGTGGCTGACCGAGCCCAGCACCGCCCGGCGCACCGCCCCCTTGCCGTGGCTGCCGACGACCAGCAGGCCCGATTCGGCGGAGGCGGCGAGCAGCGCGTCGGTCGGCGGGCCCGGGGTGTCCACCAGCCGGTGCGGCACGTCGGGGTGCAGCCGCGCGCACCGCGCCAACTCCGAGCCCACCGGGCCGGTCCCCTCGCGCAGCGCGTCCTCCTCCCGGGTCCGCTCCGGTTCGGCCGCCGCGGTCGTCGTGGCGTCGGAGGCGTGCAGCACCACGACCTCGACGCCGTGCCGGGCGGCGAACCCGAACGCGAACCGCAGGGCGCGGGCGCTGACCGGCGAGCCGTCCACGCCGACCACGACCGGTCCGCGGGCGCGCCGCTCGTCGCAGGCCGCCTCGTCGCGCACCACCACGACCGGCCACGGGCACGACCGGGCGAGCCGCTGCGCGGTGGAGCCCAGCAGGAACCGGGCCACGCCGCCGTGGTCCGAGTGCCCGACCACCACGAACGCGACCGGGTCGGCGGCGCGGGCCAGCGCTTCCTCCGGTTCCCCCGAGGCGACCTCGGTGCGCACCTCGACGCCGCTCGCCTCGTGGCAGCGCCGGGCGAGGTCGTCGAGCACCTCCTGGGCCCACCGCCGCATCGGCTCGTGGGTGACGTCGGGTTCGAGGGCGCCGACGCCTCCCGGCACGTGCAGGTGCGCCTGCGCGTACACCGGCCACCGCAACCCGTGCACCAGCACCACCGGCCCGCCGAACACCGCCGCCCGCCGGGCCGCCCACAGCGCGGCCCGCTCCGAGGGCTCGGTCCCGTCGACACCGACCACGACCGCACCGCCGCTCGTCTCGTCCATGACCTTCCTCCGCCGCGTCGATCGAGTCCCTGCACCGGGCGGGTACCCGTTGTCGCCCGGCACGACCCGATTCCGCCGACGATGACAGGTGATCGCAAGGCGCGCCCCCCGCGGCCGGGGCCGCGCCACCCCCGATCCTGACGTTCTCCTTGCGGTGCGCGGCGGTCGCGCTCGGACGCGCGAGCGGTCGCCTAGCCTCGGCGCGACCGGACCCGACCGACGGAGGGGATCGAGATGCTCGACCTCGACAGCACGGCCGTCCAGGCCATCGACGAGCTGACCGCCGCCACCGGCGTGGGCCGCCAGGGCGGCCTGCGGATCACCGCGGCCGACCAGGACCGCGCCTTCGACCTGTCGATGCGGCCGCACCCCGAGGCCGACGACGTGGTCGTCGTCCGCGACGACACCCGCGTCTTCCTCGACCCCCGAGCCGCGCGGGTGTTGTCGGACAAGGTGCTGGACGTGCGCCGGAACCGGGCCGGCCGGGTCCACTTCGGCGTCTACCCGCAGGTCTGACGCGACCGCGCGGGCCGCGGGACCCGGCCGGTGGCCGGGGTGGCGCCCGCCGCGGCGCCACCACCCCGCTGCTGTTCGCCGCCGCCGAGGCGTGGTCCCGCCCGGGAGCGGCGGGTCAGCGCAGCGCCACGGTGAGCAGGACGACGGCGTCGGTCAGGGCGGTCAGCCCGTGCCGCTGCGGCGGGACGGCCGTGAGGTGCCCGCTGTCCAGCGTCCACCCGTCCTGGTGGGTGTGCAGGCGCACGGTCCCGGTGAGCACGTGGAGGGTGGCGGCCGGGGGCGAGTCGTGCTCGGCCAGTTCGGCGCCCTTGGCCAGGGCGATGAGCGTGACCCGTTGCGAGGTCCCGGACACCAGCGTCCGGGCGGCGCGGCGGGCGGCGTGCCGGTGGGCCTCGGCGAGCAGTTCCGGGGCCAGTGCCCCGAGCGCGGTGGCGGCGCGGTCGCTCATCGCGCGCGCTCCCAGCCCCGCCGGGGCGCGTGGGTGCCCGGTTGCCGCTCGTCGCGGCTGCGGTAGACGATGTAGGGCCGGGTGAGGTAGCCCAGCGGCATGGAGAACACGTGCACCAGGCGGCTGAAGGGCCAGAACGCGAACAGCGCCCACGCCGACAGCGCGTGCAGCCGGAAACCCAGCGGCGCGGCGGCCATCAGGTCCGGCCGGGGCTGCAGGGAGAAGATCGACCGGAACCACGGCGACACCGTCTCGCGGTAGTCGTGGGGGTGCTCGGTGAGGTTGCCCAGCACCGTGGTGCCCAGGCCGAGCACGATGGTGCCCACCAGCAGCACGTACATGGCCTTGTCGTTGCGGGTGGTGGCCGAGAACACCGGGCCGACGGTGCGGCGGCGGTAGACCAGGATCGCCGCGCCGGCCAGGGTGCACGCCCCGGCCAGCGCGCCGAGCCCGACGGCGACGGCGTGGTAGGCGGTGTCACTCACCCCCGCCGCCTCCGTCCAGGACTTCGGGACGAGCAGGCCGCCGACGTGGCCCAGGGCGACCAGCAGGATGCCGAAGTGGAACAGCGGGCTGCCCAGCCTGAGCAACCGGTTCTCGTAGAGCTGGGACGAGCGGGTGGTCCAGCCGAACTTGTCGTAGCGGTAGCGCCAGACGTGGCCGACGACGAACACCGCTATGGACACGTAGGGCACCACGACCCACAGCATGACGTCCAGGGTGCTCGACGTCGCGGCTCCGGCTTGCCGGGCGAGGGGCTGCCACAGCGTCATCGGCGGGGTCATCGGCGGTCTCCTCGCGGTGGCGGCATGTACTCGGGCGGGGCGAACGGCGCGAGGCCGACCTCCTCCTCGGGAGGTCCCTCGGCGGCCAGGCGGGCGACGGCCTCCCGCTCGCGCCGGCCCAGCGACGGCAGGGTCGCGGACACCGACTCCAGGACGTGCGCCCACGGCGAGCCGGTCTCCCGCAGGCCCAGGCGGATGAGCTCCAGGCCGGCGCGGTGCTCGACCAGCAGCCGTCGCCCCGCCGCCGGGTCGCCGGTGGCGGCGAACTCCAGCACGACCGCGAGGTGGTCGGGCAGCTCGCCGTCGTCGACCACCAGCCCCGCGGCGCGGTAGGCGTGCTTGAACCGCAGCAGGGCCAGGCCGCGCTTGCGGGTGTCGCCGTAGGCGAAGTAGGTGAGGTAGGGGCTGAACCGCTTGCGGTGGTCGAAGGTCGCCACGTAGTCCGCGGCGAGGTCGGTCGGCGGTGTGGCCGCCACGTGCTCGAAGAACGCGGTCAGCGGCGCGGCGAGCGGGGCGGGCAGCGTCCGGGTCGCGGCCCGCAGCAGCGGCAGCCGGTCCAGGAACCGGTCGTCGGGGTAGCCCATCGCCAGCGACTGGACCTGCCAGGCGGTGGCGCGGTGGGTGTCGGCGGGGGTCACGGCTTCGGCTCCACCTCGCCGGCCGGGTCGCCGCCGCCCGGTGGCCGCCGGGGCGGGAACAGCCCGTCGGGGCGGCCCTTGCCGTCCCAGTTGAGCAGGTTGACGCGGCTGCCCCTGTCCACGGGGGCGGCCGTGGTGTCGCTGGTCTGCCGGTCGCGCAGCATCCGGAAGTTCTCCACCGCGATCGGCGAGGCGCCGCCGGAGTTCTCGCCGAACGGCCCGGAGCCGCCCATCCCGGGGCCGCCCTCGTAGTCCAGGCTGCACTCGGTGGCCAGCTCCTCCAGGCCGTGGGCCTGTTCGGCGTGGGCGGGCGGGATGACGTAGCGCTCGTCGTACTTCGCCAGGGCGAGCAGCCGGTACAGGTCGTAGACCTGCTCGCCGGTCATGCCGACCTCGGTGGCGATGGCCTCGCGGGGTTCGCGGCCCAGGTTGATGTCGCGCATGTAGCTGCGCATCGCGGCCAGGCGGCGCAGCACCGCGTCGACCGGCGCGACGTCGCCCGCGGTGAACAGCCGCGCCAGGTACTCGACCGGGATGCGCAGGGCTTCGATGGCGGCGAACAGGTTGCCGTGGTCCTCGGCGTCGTGGCCGGTGTCGCGGACGACGTCGACCACCGGCGACAGCGGCGGGATGTACCAGACCATCGGCAGGGTGCGGTACTCCGGGTGCAGCGGCAGGGCGACCTTGAACGTGGTGATCAGCGCGCGGACCGGGGAGCGCCGGGCGGCCTCGACCCAGTCGTGCGGGATCCCCGCGCGTTCGGCCTCGCGGGCCACCTCCGGGTCGTCCGGGTCGAGGAACACCCGGCGCTGCGCCTCGCAGAGGTCCTTCTCGTCCGGCGTCGAGGCGGCCTTGAGGACTTCGTCGGCGTCGTAGAGCACGAGGCCGATGTAGCGCAGGCGCCCGACGCAGGTCTCGGCGCAGACGGTGGGGATGCCGACTTCCACGCGGGGGAAGCAGAAGGTGCACTTCTCGGCCTTGCCGGTGCGGTGGTTGAAGTAGACCTTCTTGTACGGGCAGCCCGAGACGCACATGCGCCAGCCGCGGCAGCGGTCCTGGTCGACCAGCACGATGCCGTCCTCGCTGCGCTTGTAGATCGCCCCCGAGGGGCAGGACGCGGCGCACGAGGGGTTGAGGCAGTGCTCGCAGATCCGCGGCAGGTAGAACATGAAGGTCTGCTCGAACTCGAACCTCACCTTGTCGGCGATGCCCTTGAGCAGCGGGTCCCGGTGGCCGTGGTCCGGCGACCCGCCGAGGTTGTCGTCCCAGTTCGCCGACCACGTGATCCGGGTGGGCTCGCCGCTGAGCAGCGACCGCGGCCGGGCGACCGGGGTGTGCTCCTGCAGCGGCGCGTCGGTGAGGCTGTCGTAGTCGTAGGTCCACGGCTCGTAGTAGTCGTCGATGCCGGGGAGCTTGGGGTTGCTGAAGATGGTCAGCAGCTTGCGCAGCCGCCCGCCACCCTTGAGCCGCAGCCGCCCGCGGCGGCCCAGCGCCCAGCCGCCCCGCCAGCGCTCCTGGTCCTCGTAGGAGCGCGGGTAGCCCTGGCCCGGCCGGGTCTCGACGTTGTTGAACCAGACGTACTCGACGCCGGAGCGGTTGGTCCACGCCTGCTTGCAGGTGACCGAGCAGGTGTGGCACCCGATGCACTTGTCGAGGTTCATCACCATCGCCAGCTGGGCCATGACGCGCATCAGTAGGTCACCTCCTGGCCGCGGCGGCGGATGACCGTGACCTCGTCGCGCTGGTTGCCCGTGGGGCCGAGGTAGTTGAACGCGAAGGACAGCTGGCCGTAGCCGCCGATGAGGTGGCTGGGCTTGATCAGCAGCCGGGTCAGGGAGTTGTGGATGCCGCCGCGCCTGCCGGAGGTCTCGGAGCGGGGGACGTCGATGAGCCGGTCCTGGGCGTGGTGCATGTAGACGGTGCCCCGGGGCATCCGGTGGGAGACGACCGCGCGGGCCACGACGACGCCGTTGCGGTTGACCGCCTCGATCCAGTCGTTGTCGGCCACCCCGATCCGGGCGGCGTCCTCTTTGGACAGCCAGATTGTCGGCCCGCCGCGCGACAGGCTGAGCATGAGCAGGTTGTCCTGGTACTCCGAGTGGATCGACCACTTCGAGTGCGGCGTCAGGTAGCGCACCGCGAGCCCCCGCTCGTCCTGCTCGCCGACGCGCGGCTCGTCGAACAGCGCGGTCATGTCCAGCGGCGGCCGGTACACCGGCAGCTGCTCGCCCAGCTCGGCCATCCAGTCGTGGTCGAGGAAGAAGTGCTGGCGCCCGCTGAGGGTGTGCCAGGGCTTGAGGCGCTCGACGTTGATCGTGAACGGCGAGTAGCGGCGCCCGCCGGTCTCGCTGCCCGACCACTCCGGGGAGGTGATGACCGGGACGGGGGCGGACTGCGTGTCGGCGAAGGTGATCAGCCTGCCCTCGTGCTCGGCGGCCAGGTCCGCCAGCCGGGTCCCGGTCCGCTGCTCGACGGTGCGGAAGCCCTGGGTGGCCAGGTGGCCGTTCGTGGTGCCCGACAGGGCGAGGATCGCCTCGCAGGCGTGCACGTCCCGGACCAGCGACGGGCGGCCGTCGGCCGGTCCTCCGCGGATGGCGCCGTTCGCGCGCCGCAGGCGCTCGACCTCCCGCTCGACCCGGAAGGTGACGCCCTTGGTCGTCGCGCCCAGCGAGTCGACCAGCGGGCCCAGCGCACCCATCTTCGCCGCGATCGCGGTGTAGTCGCGCTCCACCACCGTGATCCTGGGCATGGTGACGCCGGGGACCGGCTCGCACTCGCCGGCCTTCCAGTCGCGCACCACGCCGTGCGGGGTGGCCAGCTCGTCGGGGGTGTCGTGCAGCAGCGGGGTGGCCACGACGTCCCGGCGCGTCCCGAGGTGGCCGGCGGCGAGCCCGCTGAAGGTCTCGGCGATGGCCTGGAAGGCCGCCCAGTCGGTGCGGGCCTGCCAGGGCGGCGCGATCGCGGGGTTGAACGAGTGCACGAAGGGGTGCATGTCGGTGGTGTTCAGGTCGTGCTTCTCGTACCACGTGGCGGCGGGCAACACGACGTCGGAGAAGATCGTGGTGCTGGTCATGCGGAAGTCCAGCGACAGCAGCAGGTCCAGCTTGCCGACCGGCGCCTCCTCGTGCCAGACCACCTCCTCCGGCCGGGCGCCGGGCGGGGTCTGCTCCGCGCGCAGCGAGTCGTCCGCGCCCAGCAGGTGCCGCAGGAAGTACTCGTTGCCCTTGCCCGACGAGCCGAGCAGGTTGGCCCGCCAGACGCTGAGCACCCGCGGGAAGTTCCGCGGCGAGTCCGGGTCCTCGCAGGCGAACCGCAGCCGCCCGGCCTTCAGCTCCGCCACCACGTGCTCGCCCGCGGGCGCGCCGGCCCGCTCGGCCTCGTCGGCCAGGTCCAGCGGGTTGCGGTCGAACGTGGGGTAGGAGGGCATCCAGCCCATCCGCGCGGACTGGGCGATCACGTCCGCGGTGGTCCGGCCCGCCAGCCGCCCGCCGGCGGTGGCGCAGGCCAGGGTGTCGGCGCCGAACCGGTCGTAGCGGAACTGGTCGGTGTGCAGGTACCAGTAGGCGGTCTGGATCATCTGCCGCGGCGGGCGCGCCCAGTCCAGGCCGAAGGCCAGCTGCGACCAGCCGGTGACCGGGCGGCACTTCTCCTGCCCGACGTAGTGCGCCCACCCGCCGCCGTTGACGCCCTGGCAGCCGGTGAGCGCGGTCAGCGCCAGGAACGCCCGGTAGATGGTGTCGGAGTGGAACCAGTGGTTGGCCCCGGCGCCCATGATGATCATGGACCGGCCGCGGGTCTCCTCGGCGTTGGCCGCGAACTCCCGCCCGATCCGCGCCGCCGCCCGCGCGGGCACGCCGGTGATCGCCTCCTGCCAGGCCGGCGTGCACGGCTGCTCGGCGTCGTCGTAGCCCCTGGGCCAGCGGCCGGGCAGCCCCGGGCGGTGGACGCCGTACTGCGCCAGCAGCAGGTCGAACACCGTGGTCACCAGGTGCCCGCCGACCCGGCGCACGGGAACGCCCCGCCACAGGGTGGCCGGCGCGCCGTCCGGGCGGTCGAAGCGGGGCAGCTCCACGACCACCGACTCCACCGGCGGCGACGCCCCGCCCGCCGCCCCCGCGCCGGTTCGCCCCGCGTCGGCCGGCTCGGCCAGGACCGTCAGCAGCGGGTCGACGTCGCCCAGGTCCAGGTTCCAGCGGCCCGCGCCCTGCTCGCCGTAGCGGAAGCCGAGCGAGCCGCCGGGCACCGCGGGCTCGCCGGTGGCCGCGTCGAGCAGGACGGTCTTGAACGCCGCGTGCTCCTGGTCGGCGTGGGCGGGCAGGTCGGCGGCGGTGAGGAACTTGCCCGGCCGGTGGACCCCGTCGTGCTCGTCGAGCCGGACCAGGAAGGGCAGGTCGGTGTAGCGCTTGACGTAGTCGGTGAAGTACGGCACCCGCCGGTCGACGAAGAACTCGCGCAGGACGACGTGGCCCATGGCCATGGCCAGCGCGCCGTCGGTGCCGGGCCGGGCGGCGAGCCACTCGTCGGCGAACTTGACGTTGTCGGCGTAGTCCGGGGCCACCGCCACGACCTTCTGGCCGCGGTAGCGGGCCTCGGCCATCCAGTGCGCGTCCGGCGTGCGGGTGACCGGGAGGTTGGAGCCCCACATGACCAGGTAGCCGGCGTCCCACCAGTCGCCGGACTCCGGCACGTCGGTCTGGTCGCCGAAGACCTGCGGCGAGGCGACCGGCAGGTCGGCGTACCAGTCGTAGAACGACAGCATCGCCCCGCCCAGCAGCGACACGAACCGCGCGCCGGAGGCGTGGGAGACCATCGACATGGCCGGGATCGGGGAGAACCCGGCGACGCGGTCGGGCCCGTAGGTCTTGATCGTGTGCACGTGGGCGGCGGCGACCAGCTCCACCGCCTCGTCCCAGGACGCCCGGACCAGCCCGCCCCGGCCGCGCGCGGCCTTGTAGCGGCGGGCCCGCTCGGGGTCCTCGACGACGTCGGCCCAGGCCAGGACGGGGTCGCCGAGGCGGGACCGCGCCTCCCGGTACAGCTCCAGCAGCACGCCGCGCACGTACGGGTAGCGCACCCGCGTGGGCGAGTAGGTGTACCAGGAGAACGCCGCCCCGCGCGGGCAGCCGCGCGGCTCGTACTCGGGCCGGTCCGGTCCCGCGGACGGGTAGTCGGTCTGCTGCGCCTCCCAGGTGATGATCCCGTCCTTGACGTAGACCTTCCACGAGCACGACCCGGTGCAGTTCACGCCGTGGGTGGAGCGCACCACCTTGTCGTGGCTCCACCGGTCCCGGTAGAACTCGTCGGCCTGCCGCCCGCCGACCCGGTGCAGCGCGCGCAGGTCCGGGGAGACCTCGGCGCGGGTGAAGAACCGGCGGGTCCGGATCAGCGCCTCGGTCAGCCCGGTGTCCAGGCCGGGGACCGGGTCGGGGGTCGGGTCGGCGGCGTCGGGTGCGGGGTGGGTGCTCACCGTGGTCGGTCCTCCTGGCGGTCCGGGTCGGGCAGGGGGCGCGGCGGGCCCGCTCCGCGCTCACGCACGCCGCGCTCCCGCCGACCGCTCCGGCCGCCGCTGGTGGGCGTGCAGCGATCGCCGGACGGTCGTCACCGTGAACGCGAGGGTGAGCGCGGCGACCACCGCCAGCGCGGCCAGCCCGAGCGCGTAGGAGCCGAACGCGCCGTAGAGGGCGCCCATGACCAGCGGCGGGATGAACCCGCCCAGGCCGCCGGCCGCGCCGACCACCCCGGTGACCGAGCCGACCGCGTTCCCCGGCGCCAGCAGCGCGACCAGCGCGAACACCGCGCCGCTGCCCGCGCCGAGCGCGCCGGCCAGGGACAGGAACGCGATCGTGCCCACCGGCATCAGCACCGGCGTGGCCGCCTGCACCGCCGCGCCGACCACGACCACGGCGAAGACCGCGACCAGCACCCGGATCGGGCCGAACCGGTCGGACAGCCAGCCGCCGACCGGGCGCATCACCACCGCGAGCAGCACGAACCCGGCCATCCGCCCGGCCGCGTCGGCCTGGGTGAGCCCGTAGGAGGTCTTGAGGTAGGCGGGCAGGTAGACCGAGAACGCCACGTAGCCGCCGAAGGCCACCGCGTACAGCCAGGACGCCTGCCAGGTCACCGGCAGCCGGGCGGCGCCGGCCAGGCGGCGCGCCGCCGGTGCGGTCGGCGCGGTCCGCCCCGGCGCGTCGCGCAGCAGCAGGGCCGCGACGACCGCGTACACCGCCAGCACCGCGGCCGTCACCAGGAACGGCGCCGCCACGCCGCGGGCGTCCACCAGCTGCACGGTGGTCAGGGCGCTGACCGCGGTGCCGCCCATGCCCGCGCCGAAGACCCCGATCGCCAGGCCGCGCCGCTCGGGCGGGAACCAGGCGTTGACGAACGGCACCCCCACCGCGAACGCCGTGCCGCCCACCCCGAGCAGGAAGCCCCCGACCAGCAGCGCGGCTAGCGACCCGTGCCCGAGCAGCCCGAGGAACAGCACCGGCACGATCGTGGCCGCCGACACCAGCGGGAACATCACCCGCCCGCCGAACCGGTCGGTCAGCGCGCCCACCGGGATGCGCCCCACCGACCCGACCACCACGGGCACCGCCACCAGCAGCGCCTCCTGGAACGCGGTCAGCCCCAGGGAGTCGTGGAACAGCGGGCCGAGCGGGCTCAGCAGCGCCCACGCCCAGAAGTTGATCGCGAACCCGACCGTGGCCAGGCCCAGCATCAGCGCCCGCCGCCCGGTGGTCGGCGGGCCGCCGGATGCCGTCGGTGGCGAGCCAGGCTGCTCCACTGCTGCCTTCTCCTCGTCGTGCCGCGTGTCGAGGTCATCGGCGGTCTCGGCCCTCGTTCGCGCCATCGTGTCCACGCTCCGACCGGCGGGCAACTCGAACCCGGGCCACCCGACCACGGCCGGGACCGCGGCCCCCGGCGGGCGCCGACCACCGCCCCCACCCGCCACGACGATCACCACACCACCGGGGCACGCCAGCTGAACCGGCGCAACGGACCAGGTCAGCCCCCCTCCACTCCCCTCCGCACCCCGCGCGCCGCCGACCCGCGCGCCGCGCACCGGTCACCACCTTCGTCGTGAGTGGACGGAGACGACATATCCTCCGTTCGTGACGCGACGCCACAGGCCGAACGCCCCCTGCAAGGGCTGCGACATCGACGTGGGGCGGAAGGCCGGCCGGTGATCATCCCGATCGGGAGCGGCCCGCCACCGCTGCTCGTGCGGATCTCCGCCCGGCGGGCCGCGCACGTCCGGGCGCGGTGCGGGGTGATCGGGCCGGCCCTGGCCGGTGGTGCGCCGGTCCTCGGCGTAGCGCTGGTCGTCGTCGGCCTGCGCCTGCCCACCTCGTACCACCCGATCAGCGCGATCGGCGTCATGATGGGGGCTCTGGCGGCGTTGTGGCTGTTGCTGTCCGGCACGACACTCACCGGCGCCCGCTCTTCCGTCCACGGTGGACACCTCGACGTGAACCGGGCGGGTGTCACCAAGCGGGTGCTCGGCGCGTTGTGGGGCGGGGCGGTCTTCTGCGCCGCCTCCGCCTGCTTCCTGCACCTGATGATCCTGAACAGCGGGCCCCGACAGGTCCCGTTCACCGCGGGCGCGGCCGCCTACCTCGCGCTCCTCGCGGTGGTCGTCCTGCTCGGCGGGGTCGCGTTCTTCACCGCACGCGCGCTGCTCGACCCGCGCGCCGCCGGCCGGGCGCCGGCGGCGTAGTCCGACGGCGGCGGCTCCGGCTCGGGGCCGGCCGGGGTCCACCGGCGGCGGGGAAACGGGCGCGGGGCGTCCGGAGCCGCCGGGATCCCCGGGGCGTCACCGCGGGTACGGCCCGGAACGGCGGGACGGAGCACGCGCACCCGCGCACCGCTGCGGGCGGGAAGGGCTGCCGCCCTTCCCGCCCCGCCGGGCCGCGCACGTCAGCCGCGCGCGTCCTGCACGACCGTCTGCCCCGACTCGCGAGCGTGGCCCGCCACGTCGGCGGACGCGTCCTTGGCCTGCTCGGCCGTGGTGCGGGCGGCCTCGTTCGCGGTCTGGCCGACCTGCTGGGCGGCTTCCTGCACGGTGCCGCCCACCTCCTCCTTCAGCCGCTGCCCGGTCTCGGCGAGGGCCTCCTTGACCGGTTCCACGTACTCCGCGGCCCGCTCCCCCACCTGGCGCACCGCGTCCTGCTCGGCGCGGGTCGCGGGCAGCAGGGACGCGGCCAGGAGGCCGGCCCCGAACGCGACCAGCCCGGCGGCCAGCGGGTTGCCCTGGGCCTGGCGCATCGCCTGCTCCGGCGCCTCCCGGACGGCCTGGGCCGCCTGGCCCGCCGTCTCCGACACGGTCTCGGCGGCGCTGTGCGCCTTGTCCTGCACGGTCTGCCCCAAGCCCTGCTCGCGCCCCGGCGCGCCACCGGGCGTCGCCTGCGGCATGGTGCCCATAACCTTCTCCCTGAGGGTGGTCAGTCCGTGGCGCACGCTCCTGGTGCGCCGCTGCACGATGCGCTTCGGGCTCGTGCGGTCCACGATCCGGTTCGTGTCGGCCACGAGTTCGGCGCGGGTCTGGTCGATCTCCTGCCTTATCCGGTCGGGTGACGTGCCCATTCCGCATCCTCCTTCAGGGTTTCGATGGTGCGCTTCGGCTTGGGGGAAACGGACTTCAGCCTGGAGCGGCCCGCGCTGTAGAGCACGGCGCCCGCGATGCCCCAGAGGACGCCGACGATCAGCGTCGCCCACCCGAGGCCCACCGCGTACGACAGGCCGAACGCCAGGGCGAAGCTGAGCAGGACCACGGTCATGTACCCGGCGAAACCCGCCGCGCCGAGCATCCCGGCGGCCTTGCCCGCCTTGGCCGCCTCCTCGCGCAGTTCCGCCTTGGCCAGTTCGAGCTCCTGGCGCATCAACCGGGACAGGTCGTTGGCCAGCTCACCGACCAGCTCGCCCAGGGAGGTCTGGTCGTCCACCGGCGCCGCTCCGGCCACGCGCGGGTACTCGGCTTCAGGGCTGGACATGCGCGGAGCCTCCCCCTGGCGTGGTGTGCCGCGGACCCAGCGGAGCCGACGGGTCGGTGACGGGCGGCGGCACGGGCCCGGACGGGACCGGCGCCGTCGGCGGGAACTGCGTGGTCGGGGCGGGGGGCGGCGCGGCGTGCTGGCCGACACCCGTCGGACCGGTGCCCACCGGACCGGAACCCACCGGACCGGGGCCTACCGGACCGGAACCCACCGGGCCGAAGCCCGGCCGGTCGAAGCCGGGCTGCCCGGCGCCCACCTGCTCGCCTCGCGCCACGTCCGGTCGCCCGGCCGGGCCCGTGCCCTGCGGCGAGCCCGACGACCCGCCGGCGCTCTTCACCACGCGGCCCACCAGGAAGCCGGCCACGGCGGCGCCCAGGAGGAACGTCCCGGGCTTGCGCCGCGCGAAGTCCTGGGCGCTCTCCAGCAGGCCCCCCGCGCCGCGCTCGTCGAGGAAGCGCGCGGCCTGGCGGCCGGTGTCCGCGACCTGGCGCAGCGCACCCGCGGCCGGCGAGCCCTCGGAGGAGTGCTCGGCCATCGAGGACAGCTCGTCGGCGAGCTTGGTGATCCCCTGCGACACTCGTCGCGCCTGGTCGTCGGCCTCCCGGCCGATGCGCCGGCGCACGTCGTCGACGACCTCCCCGGTCTGCCGCTTCGCCTCGTGGGCGACCTGCCGGGTCTGCTCCTTCGCGGTGGAGGCGACATCCGCGGCCGCGCCCTTCGCGTGCTGGGCGACGGCACTGCCCTCCTGCGACGCCGTGGAGGCCACCGCTTCCACCGTGCTGTCCGGCCCAGTGGACCGGCCTCGGGTGTCAGTCACCGGTTTCTCCTTCGGTAGTTGCTCTCGGTCCCACCGTCCACGTACCCCCCAGGTTTCGCGGACCAACCGATTCCGCGAACTTCCCCACAATTGGTTCAATCACGGGGGAACGGGCACCCTGCGGGCTTCGACCCGTGCGCCGGGGCTCCGACCAGCGGCGATCGGGCCGGCCGGGCGGTGCTCACCGTGCCGGGGCGCCTACCGCGGGCTACCGCGCGACCGGTCGGCCGGTCCCGGTCGGCGAGCATTCCGCGCCGACGGGGGAAACGCGTTCCGCGGGCGCGCCGCGCTCACCGGCAGCCGGCGTCGAGGGGCCGGGCGGACGGGGTCGGCGACCCGACGGGCTCCTGCGCCGCGTCCAGGTCGTCGAGCTGCTTCCGGACGCGCTCGGCGTCGGTGTCGCGGCCCAGTCGCCGGTACAGGTCCAGGGCCTCCTGCCAGGCGGCGCGCGCCCGGGTGTGCTGGCCGAGAGCGGCGTAGGGGTGGCCGAGGTAGTCGAGGGTGTCGACGGCCTCGGTCGTGTTGCCGACATCGCGGTAGAGGTCCAGGGCCTGCCGGTAGTGGTCGACGGCCCGCTGGTGGCGGCCGGTGCGGTGGTCGATGAAGCCCAGGCTGTCCAGGTCGTCGGCCACGCCGTCGGAGTCCTGGTGCCGCCGGTGCAGGGCGAGGGCGGCCCGGCAGTGGTCGCGGGCGGTGTCGTACTCGCCCAGGTGGGCTTCGTGCCAGCCCACCGTGTTGAGCGCGTCGGCTTCCCACACCGGCTGGTCCAGGCCGCGGTAGAGGTCCAGGGCGCGGCGGGCGTGCTCCAGGGCCTGCCGGTGGTCCGCGCGCTGCTCCCAGGCCCACGCGAGGGCGTGGTGGGTCCGGGCCTGCTGGACGGGGACGTCGTGGTGCTCGGCCACGGCGAGGGCGTGGTGCAGGTGCGCGACGGCCTCCTCGTGCCGCCCCAGCTCGGCGTGGGCGTGGCCGAGGCGCCGGCGGGCGTGGATGAGGGCGGCGGGGTCGGGCAGGTGCTCGGCGGCGTCGACGGCGGCCCGCCACACGGCCAGCTCGTCCTGGCGGTGCCCGCGGCGCAGGTGGAAGGTGTTCAGCGTCCAGGCCAGGTGCCACACGGCCTCGTGGTGGCGGTGGCCCGCGGCGATGTGCTGGGCGGCCAGCAGGTGGGGGTGGTGGGCGTCCAGCCAGGCCAGCGCGGCCCGCTGGTCGGGCAGCGGCAGCGGGCGGGAGCCGGGGGCGGGAGGGGCGAGCCGGACCACCGGGCGCAGCGCGTACAGCAGGTGGTCGGCGGTGTGCGCGGTGTGCCGGTAGAAGTCGACCACCCGCTCCAGGGCGGCCCGCCGCACCGGCTCCGGGAGGTCGCGGGCGAGGGTGGCGGCGTAGGCGCGGACCAGGTCGTGCATGGCGTAGCGCCCGTGCGGGCGCCGGTCGAGCAGCGAGTGGTCCTCCAGCACGCGCAGGACCCGGCGCGCCCGCGCCTCGGGCAGGCCGGTGAGCGACGCGGCGGCGGGCAGGTCGGCGTCCGGGCCGGGGGTGGTGCCGAGCAGCGCGAACACCGTCCGCTGCTCCTCGGTGAGGCGGCGCAGGGACCAGGACAGCACCGCGGGCAGGCTGGCCGCGGGATCGGTGTCGTGGTCCAGCGCCGCCAGGCCCGGTTCCCGCAGCTCCGCGGCGAACTCCGCCAGCGGGATGCCCGGCCGGGTGGCGGCGTGCCGGGCGGTGATCGCCAACGCCAGCGGGTGCCGCCCGCACAGGCCGATCAACTCCTCGACCACCCCCGGGTCGGCCCCGACCCGCCGGCCCCCGAGCCGACGCGCCAGCAGCGCGCGGGACTCCTCGCGGGAGAGCGCGCCCAGCGACAGGTGCCGGGCGCCGTGCCGGTCGATCAGGGAGGGCAGCACCACGCGGCCGGTGACCAGCACGGCGCACGACGCGCTGCCCGGCAGCAGCGGCACGACCTGCTCGGCGGTCGCGGCGTTGTCCAGCACCACCAGCACCCGCCTGCCCGCGACCAGGCTGCGGTACAGGGCGGCCAGGGCGTTCAGGTCCGCCGGCAGCGCGTCCGGGTCCGCGCCGAGGGCGGCGAGGAACCCGCGCACGGCGTCGACCGGCTCGGTCGGCCGCCCGGCGGGGCTGAAACCGCGCAGGTCGACGAACAGCTGCCCGTCGGGGAAGCGGTGCAGGTTGCGGTGCGCCCAGACCAGCGCCAACCAGGTCTTGCCGACCCCGCCCGCGCCGCCGATCACCGAGACCACCACCCCGGCCGCGCCCGGCCCCGGGCCCTCGCCGGCGGGGGGCGGCGCGGCGGCGGGCAGGGCGCGGTCCAGCTCGGCCAGTTCGCGGGCGCGGCCGGTGAACACCGCGGGCGCGGCCGGCAGCTGGCGGGGCGTCGCCACCGGCCGGCCCGGTCCCGCCGCGGGGGCGGCCAGGGCGGGGTCCGCGGCCAGGATGCGCTGGTGGAGGCGCCGCAGGTCCGGTCCGGGGTCGGCGCCCAGCTCGTCGGCCAGCCGGGCGCGCAGCCGCCGGTGGTGGTCCAGGGCGTCGGCCTGGCGGCCCGCGCGGTAGAGGGCGAGCATGAGCTGCGCGGCCACGTGCTCGTCCAGCGGGTGCGCGGCGGCGCGGGCGGTCAGCTCGGGCAGCAGCGCGACGTGCCGCCCGGCCCGCAGCGCCCGGTCGAGGCGGTCGGTGTCCGCGGCGAACCGCTCGCGCTCCAGCTCCTGGCGCACCGCGGCGGTCCACGGGGTGTCCAGGCCGGCCAGCGCCTCGCCCCGCCACGTCCCCGCGGCCCGCTCCAGCAGCTCCAGCGCGCGGGCCGGGTCGGGGTCGGCGCGGGCCTCGGCGACCAGGCGGCGGAACCGGTGCAGGTCGACGCGGTCGGGGTCGACCAGCAGGACGTAGCCGCCGGCGCGCCGCTGGATGGCCACCTCCCCCGCGACACCGCCGGCGGCCAGCAGGGCGCGCAGGAGGGACAGGTAGTTGCTGACCAGCTGCCGGGCCCGCCGGGGCGGGTGCTCGCCCCAGACCCGGTCCACCAGCCGACCGGTGGCGACCACCTGGTTGGCCTGGACCAGCAGCGCCGCCAGCACGCACCGCTGCCGGGCGTGCCCGAGCTCCACCCGCGCCCCGTCGGCCAGGACCTCGACCTCGCCCAGCACCCGCAGCTCCGCCGCCATCACCCAGCCCCTCCCCCCGGTGGGCCCGGGGCGCCGTGGAGGACTCCTGTCTAGGCCCGCCGCCGCCCCGCGCGGCACCACTGAACAGGGGATTCGCAGAACGTCGTGTTAACGGGTGGAAGCGGGCGGCCACGCTGTCGGTGCGGTGGAACGGACCACCGCACCGGGGTGGGCGCGCCGCGCCGGCGGTTGTCGGACCGACGAGGGGTACCGCCCCGCGCACCGCGCTCCCCGCGGGGACGAACGACGGGAACGGACGACAGGGGTGGAGCGACACATGCCGGTGACACGGTCGAGGCAGGGCGGACCCGGAGCGCCGTCGACGCCGGGCGGGCGCGCGGGGCCCGCCGGCCGCCGGGCGGTGCGCAGACCCCGCGGCACCGAGTGGCGCCGCGGGTGAGCGCGCCGACACCGCTGCCCTGACGTCCGCCGGTCGGCCGGCGGTTCGGCCGCCACCCGCCGAGCAGCGCCGACCGGCGCGACGCCTCGACAGCCGTCCCCCACCGGCTCGTGGCCGGGCCCCGTTCGCCGCCGGGACGTCCCCCGCCGGCGCGGGCGGGCCGCCGCCCTCGACGGTCACGAGCCGGTCCGGTTCCCCGCCGGCGCCCCGCCGGCGGTACTGATCCACGAGGAGGTCCCATGGTTCTGCTGAGCACGACCAACCGCAACCCCGACTTCGGCGGCAACGGCCCCAAGAACGGCACGTGCGGCGGAGGCTGCTGATCCGGCGACCGGCCGGGGCGGCGTTCGCCCGCCCCGGCCGGTTCCCACCCCGACCCCGGAGGGAACCGGCCATGTCCCCTGTCGAGATGTTGAGCTCCTACGCCGTGCTGAGCGAGCGGACCTACCGCGACCCCGCGGGTGAACCGATGCGCGTCCTGTACTCGACCAGGACCGGTTCCGCGGGGTGCGTGCCGGCGGCCGTGGCGGACCGCCTGCTCACCGGGCGGCTGCACGAGGTCGACGAGCGGACCCTGGCCGCGCTGCGGTCGATCGAGGCGCTGGTCGGCGTCGGCGAGGACGAGCGCACGACCGTGCTCGACCGCCAGCGCTCGGCGTGCGCGGACCTGAGCGAGCCGCGGTTCGTCCTGCTGCCCAGCCGGTACTGCAACATGGGCTGCGAGTACTGCGGGCAGGAGCACGTCCGCGGCGGCGTCGGGCCCGACCACCGCGCGGCGGTCGCCGCTCGGGTCCTCGCCGCCATCGAGGCGCCCGCGACCACCGCCGTCAAGATCAGGTGGTTCGGCGCGGAGCCGATGCTCGGCTACCCCACCATCCGCGGTCTCAGCGAGGCGTTCATCCGGTCGGCCGAGGAGAACGGCGTCGGCTACCACGCCCGCATGGTGACCAACGGGACGCTGCTGACCGGCGAGCGGCTGCGCGTGCTCCTGGACGAGTGCCGGGTCGTGGAGTACGACATCACCCTCGACGGCCCGCCGCGCGTCCACGACCGGCACCGGCCGCTCAAGCAGGGCGGGCGCTCCTTCGACCGCATCGTCGCGACGGTCCGGGCGGCGCTGGACGACCCGGCGCTGCACGAAGTGGTCTTCACGCTGCGGACCAACATCGACGTGCTGAACTCCGAGTGGGTCGACGAGTACATCGACCTGATGGCGGAGCACGGCTTCGCCGACGACCGGGTCAACTTCAACCTCGCCCCGGTGTACCCCTGGGGCAACGACGTCAGCGCGCGGGAGATCCCGCGCCGGGAGTACGCGCTGCGCGAGGTCGCCTGGATGGAGCGGATGCGCCGGCACGGGTTGCAGTTCGTCGCCCTGCCCTTCGAGCCGGTCACCCAGCTGTGCGCGGCGGTGACCAGGTCCGCCGAGATCATCAGCAGCACCGGGGCCGTGTTCTCCTGCTCGGAGCACCCGCTCGTGCCCCGGCACGAGGCGACCGGCGGCCTCGGCCGGGTCGGCGAGCTGGTGCCGGCCCAGCGCCGCCCGGTCGGCCCGTTCGACGACTGGCACGACGCCATCGCGGCGGGTGAGACGCCCTGCCACGGCTGCCCGATCATGCCGGTGTGCGGCGGCGCGTGCCCCAAGCAGTGGCGCGAGGGCAACGTGCCGTGCCCGCCGATGAAGTTCACCCTGCAGGAGCGGCTGGACCTGGTCGCCCGGATGAACGGGCTCACCGCAGGCGGCGAACCGGCCGGCGGGCGTGGGTAGCCGCCTCCCCGTCCTGGTCAACCGGGAGTTCACCCGGCTCTGGTTCGCCCACTCGGCGTCGCAGTTCGGCGACCTGGTCTCCGACACCGCGCTGCTGCTGTGGGTGGGCGTGCTGCTGCTGGGCGGCCGGCCGCAGGCCCCGGTGGTCAGCGGGGCGATGCTCCTGACCGCGACCGCGGTGTCGCTGGTGGTGGCGCCCGTGGCCGGTGTCCTGGTGGACCGCTGGGACGAGCGGCGGGTGATGCTGTGCGCCGACGCCGTTCGCGGCGTGGTCACCGGGTTGTTCGGCCTCGCCCTGCTGGCCCCGCCCGAGCGGCTGGGCGTCGACGCCCGGCTCTGGCTCGGGTTCGGGGTGATCGTGGTGTCCTCGGCGGCGGCGCAGTTCCACGCCCCCGCGCGGATCGTCCTGCTCCGCGACGTGGTCCCGCCCGACCGGTTGGGCCGGGCCTCGGGCTACAACCAGACCACCTACGCGGTGCTGAGCATCTGCGCGCCCGCGCTGGCCGCCCTGCTCGTGTTCGGCATCGGCATGGCCGCGACGCTGCTGGTCGACGCGGCGACGTTCCTGCTGTCCTGGTTGGCCGTCCGCTCCCTCCGGACCGCGGCGCCGGCGGCCGGCGGCGAGCGGGAGGCCCGCGACCGGTTCCGCGACCGGCTGGTCGGCGGGTTGCGGGCCGCCTTCGGCAGCCGCGCGCTCAGCGGCCTGCTGGCCGCGATCGGCCTGGCCGGCCTCGCGACCAGTGCGATGACCGCGCTGATGGTCTACTTCGTGCAGTACAACCTGCACGCCGACGGCGTGTGGTTCGGCGCCGTCGAGAGCGCCCTCGCGCTCGGCGCGGTCGCCGGCGGCCTGCCGGCCGGCCGGCTGGGCGACCGGGTCGGCCACTGGCGGGTGTACGGCGCGAGCCTGCTCGCGCTGGGGCTGCTGGTCGTCGGCTACGCGCGGCTGACCGCGGTCACCCCGGCCCTGCTCGTCGCCTGCGGGATCGGAGCGGCGCTCGGCGCGGCCAACGCGGTCTTCGTGCCGCTGCTGGTCGGCCTGGTGCGCCGGTCCGAGCTGAGCCGGGTCTACTCGCTGGTGAACACCACCAGCCAGACCGCGTCCCTGCTCTCGCTGGTCGTCTCGATCGGCCTGGCCGGCTCGCTGCTCACCAGGTCCGCGGAGATCTCGGCGCTGGGGCTGCGGATGGGCCCGATCGACGCGATCTTCACCGTCGCCGGGCTGCTCTGCGTCGTCGCCGGCTGCTGCGTCCTGCGGGTGCGGGACGGCACGGCGGTCGCCGGGGCCGCCGACGCCCGCCCGGGCCCGGCGCGCGAGCAGCCGCGCAACGCCTGAGGCATGGCCGACCGGCCACGGCGGTCGACCGTGCCGGGCGCTCGGCGTGGGCCGGTCGCGGCGCGCCCGAGGGGCACATCGGGCACCGGCGGCGCCCCCGGTCTGCCCTCCCGCCCCGTCCGCCGGGCCCGGCGGGCGGCCACACTCGGCAGCGCACCCGGACGACGACCCCGGATGACGACCCCCGATGACGACCCCGGACGAGAGGAGCGGCCGTGCGCTCGCGCACCCCCGCCGGCAACGCACCCGAGCAGGAGGAGGCCCACGGGCACGCCGCGCCCGCTCCGGCGTCCCCGCTGCAGAACCTGCTGGACCTCCAGCGGCAGGTCGGCAACCGCGCGGTGAGCGGGATGCTGGCGAACGTGCAGCGGGCCAGCCCCGCCAGCTCGATCTCCACCCTGTCCCCGCCTCCCTCGGACATGGACCTGGACGAGCCTTACCCCGGCCTGGAGCAGGACAGGCCGGCGGAGCAGTCGGCGCAGGACCGGCAGCGCGAGTTCGGCGCGGTGGTCGCGGGCCACGGCGCGTTCAACGAGAACCACCTCGACCCCGAGGCCCCGAACAGCCGCCGGAAGGCCGCGACCTTCACCGTCCCGGACGGGATGGAGGTGATCATGTACGCGCCGCCCGGCGCCTACTTCGACGACCGCCCGGCCAACCGGGTCGAGCAGCTCACGTCCCTGTCGGCGGACGACCTGGAGATGAAGCACTCGGACAGCAACCAGGTCCAGCCCCTGCCGCCGGGCTACCCCAGGACGTACCGCGCCGGCGAACAGGTGATCAACTACACCGTCCAGAAGCCGGACGGGCTGAACGTCGAGAGCACCTCGATCACCGTCGACCGGCCCACGACGCTGAGCGCCCTGGTCGTGAACGCCGCCCAGGCCGGGCACACGAAGGTCCACTACGCCTGCTGCGGCAGCGGCCTCACCGACAACCCCCGGTTCCGGGACCTCTTCACGCACAGGGGGTGGTACGTGCGCTTCAAGGACCCTTCGGCCTGAGCGCACCCACCGCGCCGTGCCCCCGCGCGGCCCGCGCCCGGAACGACCACCGGCGCGCCACCGCGAGCGGAACCGAAGTCGCGCCGACGGCAGCCGAAAGGTGATTCCGGCCGGATCTCCCGCGGGTACGGTCGAACCGTCGTCGTGGAGCAGGATCGCAGGAGGTCGTCGTCGTGTCCGGTGGTCGGTCGTGAGGGAAGTCCGGGGCGACGAGGCGCTCGCGGGGGAACTGGTGGAGCGCATGGGTTCCCGGCACCCGGTGGTCGCCGCCGCCACGCTCTCGCCCCGCGGGGCGGCGGTGGCGGCAGTGGGCGCGCCGCTCGACGCGGACTTCGAGATCGGCTCGATCTCGAAGGGGGTGACCGGCCTGCTGTACGCCGACGCGCTCGAACGCGGGGAGATCGGCCCGGCGACCACCCTCGGCTCGCTGCTGCCGCTGGGCGCGGCGCCGGCGGCGGGCCTGGCGCTCTCCGCGATCAGCACCCACCGCTCGGGGCTGCCGGGCCTGCCCGCGTCGGCCGCTCCCCTGCGGCGGAGCCTCGCGCTGTGGCTGACCGGCGCCAACCCCTACGGCGAGACGCTCGACCAGCTCATCGCCCAGGCGCGCGGCGTGCGGCTCAAGCGGCCCCGCCCCCGGTACTCCAACTTCGGGTTCGAGCTCCTCGGCCACGCGCTCGCCGCCGCCGCCGGCACGAGCTTCCGGGACCTGGTCCGCGACCGGATCGCCGCTCCCCTCGGCCTCGACGCGCTCCACGTGCCCTCGACCCCGGACGAGCTGCGCCCCGGCGCGCTGGTCGGCGCCACCCGATCGGGGCGCGCACGCCCGCCCTGGACCGGCGAGGCGCTGGGACCGGCCGGCGGGATGCGCGCGACGATCGGGGACATGGCCCGCCTCACCGCCGCGCTGCTCGACCGCTCCGCGCCCGGTGTCAGTGCCCTGGACCCCGTCGCCGACTTCACCGGGCGGGTGGTGCGCATCGGCGCCGCCTGGATCACCCTCGAACACCGCGGCCGGCTCATCACCTGGCACAACGGCGGCACCGGCGGGTTCCGCAGCTGGCTCGGCCTCGACCGCGCCGCAGGCGCGGGCGTCGTCCTGCTGTCCGCGACGGCCGCCCCGGTGGACCGGCACGGGTTCGCCCTGCTCGCCCGGCTGACCGGGCAGGAGGGCCGCTAGGCGGTGAACCGCCCCGCGCCGGGGCGGCGGCGCCGCGCACCGCAGGGGGTGACGCTGCGCAAGTTGATCCTTGCCTATTCACCCGAAGGGCTTAATGCCTACCCCCACCTGGGGTGGGACTATGAGTACGGACGGCGAGGCGCTCGTGTCGGCGGGGAGTGACGACACCGAGCCGTGCCGGCACACCGAGGTCGCAGGGGGCACCACCCGGTGGCTCCCCCGCACCCTCGGCCGAGACCCCACCCGGGTCGACCGGGCGGAGTCCCACCGCGGCCCGCGAACACCCGGGCCGGAGTGCCGAGCGCGTCCGCTGAACCGGGGACAAGGGGGAGAACCGTGAAGAAGACGACGAAGGCGGCGGCCGTCCTGACGATCGCCGCCGCGACCACCGCACTGGCCGCCGGGACCGCCTCGGCCTCGGCCGCCGCCCCGTGGGTGAGCGACCCGGCCACCTGCTCCAACCCGCTCACGGCGGTGCAGCGGTCGGTCGGCGGCCGGGTCGTGCAGGTGCGCCACGGCAACTGCGGCGGCGTGCAGCACGGCTGGGGGCGGATCCTCGACCACACCGGGCCGGAGTTCATCCGCTTCGAGGTCGACCTCGACGGCGACCGGGTGGCGGACGACTTCTCGACCTACACGGCGGGCAGCCGCAACTACACGCAGGCTTACCCGACGAGTTCGAGCCCGAACCGCGCCTTCCGGGCGTGCTACGTGGCCGACCCGAACGGGTACTGCACCGCGGACAACTCCACCACCTGGTGGTGACCGCCGCAGCCACGGGGCCGTGACCGGGCGGTGTCCGGTCACGGCCGGGCGCGCAGCGGTTCGACGGGCCGAACCCGCCCGCACCACCACCGCGCGCCCGGCTCCCGGTCTGTCCCGTCGACGTGGTCGTCCCCATCACGACACCACAGTCTCCTTGCCGGGCAACGGGAGCAGCCCAGGTCAGTCCTCTGTGGACGAAATCGCGAACCCGACGGCCGACCTCGTGCCGGCCGTCGGGGCCGCGCCGCGCCGACGGGGCGCCGCCGGCCGGCCCGTTTGCCGCCGGCCGGGAGGGGTACGCCGAAGGGGATCGGGTCACCGGCTGCCGGTGGACAGGAGGAGCCATGCGAGCGCTGAAACGGGCCGCCGAGACCGAGCAGACGCTGCTCGTGATGCTGAGCATGGTCCCCCGCCTGCTGCGCGATTCCGGCTGGCGGCACCGGACCCCGGACGAGGGCGGCGGCCTCGGGGTGCTGCTCGTCCCCGGTTTCGGGTTCGGCGACCGCAGCCTCGTCCTGGCCTCGGCGTGGCTGCGGGCGCGGGGGTACCGGCCCGCGCCGGCTCGGATCGGGCTCAACGTGGGCTGCACGAGCGAGCTGGTCGACCGCATCGAACGGCGGCTCGAAGAGCACGTCGAGCGCACCGGGCGACGGGTGGTCGTCCTGGGGCAGAGCCGCGGCGGCTGGCTCGGCCGGCTGGCCGCCGCGCGCCGGCCGGACCTGGTCCGGGGCCTGGTGACGCTCGGCTCCCCGGTGCTGGACCCGCTCGGCGTCAGCCCCCGGGTGGTCCGGGCCGCGAGGGCGCTGACGCGGCTGTCCGCCCTCGGCGTGCCCGGCCTGCTCGACGAGGACTGCTTCACCGGCCCCTGCTACCACACCAACACGGCCTCCCTCGCCGCGGAGCTGCCGCCCTCCGTGCCCGCCCTGGCCTTCGCCTCCCGCCTCGACCGCGTCGCGCCGTGGGAGCTGTGCCAGGACCCCAGCGCCGAGTGCGTCGAGATCCGCAGCAGCCACACCGCGATGGGCCTGCACCCGGACTTCTACCGCATCCTGCGACCGAAGCTCGCCGCCTGGGCCGCGGCCGACGACCTGGCCCCGTCCCCCGTGTGACACAAGGGGAATCGGCAACCCCACGGCGCCGCAGCGGTTCCCCGCGCGACGGCGGGCGGGGCACCGACCGCGCCCGCCCGACCCGCGCGGCGCCCGGTCCCCTCCCCCGCACCGCAACCGGCCCCGGCCGGCGGTCCCGGGCCGCCCGCCGAGCCGGCACGTCGGGCGTCAGTCGCGCCACTGCCGCGTGGGCGGCACACCCGGGAGTGGCTTGCCGATCAGGGCCAGGGGGAGGAAGAAGCAGACCTGGCCGATCGCCGTGATGAGCGTGACGAGCGCCTTGTCCTCGTAGTGGGCCGATGCCCGGGCGTACAGCTCGTCGGGGACCCGTTCGCCGTGCGGGTTGGGGGTCAGCACGGCTTCCACCAGCGCCAGCGCGACCCGTTCGGGCTCGCTGAAGTGGGGCGCGTCCCGCCAGGACGCGACCGCGGTGATGCGCTCCTCGGTTTCGCCCGCCTTGCGCAGGTTGCCGGAGTGCAGGGTGGTCAGGTAGGTGTTGCCGACGACCTGCCCGGCGCGCAGCTGCACCAGGCCGACGGTGGTCCGCGGGATCGAGCCGTTGCCGGTGGCCTTGAACAGGGCACCGGCGACCTGCCCCAGCTCGGGGACGAGCGCGGTCGGGTCGGGCAGGCGCGATCGGGAGTTGTGCTGCGTGGCGGTCATGGGGTGTGGTCCTCTCCGGTTTCCGCTGTGGACACCGCGTTGACGCGTGGCGGGCCGCGGATGTGACCGCCGGCCGCCGCGGACCCGCCGGGCCGGGCTACCGGTCACATCCCGGGCGTCCCGTTCGTCAACCATTCGACCGCCGACCCGAGAGGTGACCGTGAACGACAGCGATTTCCTGGCCCGGCGCTTCGAGCAGCACCGCGAGCACCTGGGAGCGGTGGCCCACCGGCTGCTCGGCACGCGGGCGGAGGCCGACGACGCCGTCCAGGAGACCTGGCTGCGGCTGGCCCGCTCCGAGGCCGGGGACATCGACAACCTCGGCGGCTGGCTGACCACGGTCGTCAGCCGGGTCTGCCTGGACGTGCTGCGCGCGCGCCGGCAGCGCCGGGAGGACCCGCTCGACGACCGGCTGCCCGACCCGGTCGTCACCGACGAGGTCGCCGACCCCGAGCGGCAGGCGCTGGTCGCGGACTCGGTGGGCCTGGCGCTGCTGGTGGTGCTGGAATCGCTCACCCCCGCCGAACGGCTGGCGTTCGTCCTGCACGACCTGTTCGGGATGCCCTTCGAGCAGGTCGCCCCCGTCCTGGACCGCACGCCGGCCGCGGCCAGGAAGCTCGCCAGCCGGGCCCGCCTGCGCGTCCGGGGCGCGCCGCCCGCCACCCGGCCCGCACCCGCCGCCCACCGCCGCGTCGTCGACGCCTTCCTGGCCGCCGCCCGCGGCGGCGACCTCGACGCCCTGCTGGCGCTGCTCGACCCCGACGTCGCGCTGCGCGTCGACGGCGGCAGGGCGCTCCCCGGCGGGGTGCGGGTCCTGCGCGGCGCCGCGGCCGTGGCCGGGCAGTTGGCCACCTTCCGGCGCATGGCCACCCGCTGCGCCACCCGCCCCGCGCTGGTCGACGGCGTGGCCGGGCTGGTCAACACCGTCGACGGCGAGCTGTTCTCGATCATGCGCTTCACCGTCGTCGAGGAGCGGATCGCCGGGATCGACGTCCTGTCCGACCCCGACCGCCTGCCCCACCTCGACCTCACCCGGCTGCGGCGCTGACCCGGGCCGGGTCGGCGGCGCGCTCCCCCGGCGACCGCGCCGCCGGGGCCGGCCCGGTCCCGCCCGTCAGGACGACGCCGCCGCCCGGTGGTCCAGGCCGCGCCGACCGGGCAGGACCAGCGCCCCGTCGGTGACGAGCATGAAGCGCTCCATCCCGGGGACGCAGGTGTTGAGCACGGCCAGGTGGTCGGTGACGTGCCGCTGCCAGGCCCAGGCGCGGTAGCCGGCCCGGTCGAGCAGGCGCAGCAGGGCGTCGAGGTGGTCCTGCGGTGTGGCGGGGGCGTCGGTGTCGGCGAAGGCGACGGGCCGGACCCTCCCCGGCGCGGTCAGGTCGGCCAGGTAGCAGCGGTGCAGCGCCGGGTGGGCGGTGGTGCGCGGGACGCGCCCGGCGCGGGGGTCGGCCTCGTGGGTGGCGATGCTGTGGATCTGGACCAGCTCGGTCAGCGCGCGCTCGGCGGCGTAGCGGGCCGACAGCGACGCCCCGCACCCGCGCACCCGCGCGGGCCGGCCGGCCGGCGCGGCGGTGTGGGCCCAGTAGGCGGGCACGCCGAGGTCGGTGGTCATGTCGACCAGGTGCACCGGCTGCCCGAGCAGGTCCTCGGCCCGGCGGTGCAGCGCGGCCAGGTCGTCGGGCAGGGTGTCGGGGCGGGTCACGCGCAGCGGCGCGGGCCGGCGGACCAGGAAGCGCTCGACGAGCAGCAGCGACATCGCGTCGCGCTCGATGATCTCGTTGATCGCGTGCACCGCCGCCTCGACCGGGGTGGTGCCGGCGGCCCAACCGCTGTTGAGGGAGTAGCGGCGGGCCGCGGAGTAGTCGTAGGTGTCGCCGAGCGCGGCCCGCTGCGCGGCGCGGTCGCGCCTGAGGTGGTCGGGCGCGGACAGGAACACCGGCAGAGCGCGCTCGGAGCCGTCGAGCAGGTCGCGGTAGGGCAGGCACGCCAGCGGGCGGTCCGGTCCCGCGGCGAGCACCGCGAACGCGGCGTCGCCGGCCAGGCCGTCGGCGGCCTCGTGCGCGCCGAGCACCCGCACCCCGTCGGCCGGCAGGTCCCTGCTGAGGTGGTGCTCCAACGCCTCGAACAGCGCGCCGACCCGCGCCGCGGGGGAGGCGCCCTTGCCGGAGCCGTCGCCCCCGACGACGGGTTCGCCGTCGCGGCGCAGGACGCACCGCCACGCGCCCGGGTCGCCGGGCGGCACGGGGGTCAGGTGGGCGGTCAGCCCGAGTTCGGCGAGCGCCCGGTTGCCGTGCGACCAGGCGCGGGCGAGGTCCACGGCCCGCTCGCCGGACCGCGCGCCCGCGCGCTCGGCCTCGGTGTCGATCACGACGTGCGACATGGCGGTCCCTCCGACGGCGGTGCGCTGGCCCGGTGCCCGGTGGCGCGGGTGGAGGGCCGCGTGAGACCCCCCACCCGCTCCCGGACTACCGCGGGGCGGCCTGCGGTTGCCCGTCCTCGATCCCGGCCAGCAGCTCCTGCTCGTCGGCGGTCAGCGTCAGGCGGTCGTCATCGTCGTCGTCGCTGAACACGTCGGTGAAACCCATGGTGAATCTCCGTTCCGTGGTGGCTCGGGAGCGCGGCATGGACAGCTCCCTCCCCCGGAGCTACCCGCCGGGCGCCCGCCACCGACGACTCCGACCTGTTCGAGGGACAACCACCCCACGAGCGCGTGATGCCCATGCCGCCGCGCAGGGTGAATTCCTCCGGAATGCGGCGTCGGACGGCACCGCGCGACCCGGGCCGGTGGCCGGCGTTCCGGTCTGCGCGGATATTCCAGCCTGCGCGGCGGAAATGCTCTGTTCCGCACTTGGGCGGTGGTCCTCGTGGCGGCTCCGACACGGCTTTCCGGCGGCACTTCGACGATTTCTCCCCGCAGCGGCGCACAGCGGGCCCATCCTGGGTCCGAGCGGTCTCCGGAAACCAGCGGGGGCCGTGACCGAAGAGGGGGAACAACAATGCGGAAGACGGCAAGGGCAGGGCTCGTCGCGGGGTTGACGGGGCTGGCGGTCGCGAGCGCGATGGCGGGGACCGCCGCGGCGGCGGCACCCGACCCGGGGGTGATCGTCATCCAGGGCACCTGCGGGGACACCTACGACCCCTCGGTCAGGGGCGGCGCGGCCGGCTGGACCATCACCTGCGGTGGCGGTCGGGTCCGGGCGCAGGGCTGGGTGAAGGACACCAAGGCGGACGGCAAGGCCGCCGAGGTGTACGGCGCGTGGGGGGACGGTGCGAGTTTCGGCACCGTTCGCGCGGGGGGCAACGGCAAGCGGGTGAGCTTCGACAAGAGCCACAGCGGCAAGGTCGTCAAGCTCTACCTGCGCGTGGTCTAGCACTCCGAGCGTCGACCCGAATTACGTCGACGCATTCCGGCGGCAAAGGGTAGGACGTTTCCACCACTGGTCGATTTCCGACCCCGGGCCGCATTCCCGGCACGGCGCAGCCGGTTGTCGGGGAAGTCGATTCCGGTGGTCACCCGCGACGACGGGTTCGTCGTCGCGGGTGACCACCGCGGTGTTGTCCGAGCAAGCCGGTACCGCGCGGCCCGCCGGCGCTCAGGCGTCCCGGCACCGGTCCCGGACCTCGGGGCGCTGCCGGAAGCCGGCCGACCGGTAGGTGGCGACGGCGCCGACGTTCGAGCCCGGGGTGCAGACGACCGCGCTCGACGAGCCCAGCTCCCGCAGCGCGGCCGCGGCGGCGAGGGTGATCGCCCTGCCGTAGCCGTGCCCGCGGTGCTCGCGGTGCACGCCCATCGGCTCCAGCAACCCGGGCTTGCCCGGACCGGCCGACCACACCGTCACCGCCGCCACCGCCTCGCCCCGCTCGTCGTGCGCGACCAGGCACCGGGCGTCGGCGTACGGCGACCCGGCCGCCATCGCGCGCCAGCGCTCGTCGGTGAACGTCGACCCGTCGAACGACGCCCGCTGCACCGCGGCCCGCACGTGCGCCCGCTCCGGCCCGACCACCTCGATCCGCACGCCCGGGTCCTCCACCGGCTCCGCGAGGTCGCGGCGCAGCGGCGTCCACGGCTCGTCGGCCCGCCAGCCGCACTCGGGCAGCAGGTCCCCGACCAGCGAGCCCGTCGGCGCCTCGACGCACGCCTTCCCCTCCCCCAGCACGCCGCGCCCCGGCTCGGTCAGGTCCTCGACCAGCCGCCGCGCCACCTCCTCGTCCCGCAGGGCGTCCGGCGCGGTCGCCAACCGCAGCAGCGCGGGGCCGTCCAGCAGCCCGACGGCGAGCACCCGCCCGTCCCGGCTCCAGGTCCGCACCGCCGCGGCCGTCGCCTGCGGGCCGAACCGCAGGAACCAGCCCAGGTCTCCGGGGTGCAGCTGCATCGGCGCCCCCTCGTGCTGCCACTCCCGCAGCGCGCCCGCTGCCTCGTCCACCCCGTCGATCCCCGGCTCACCCAGCGCAACGGCCACGACCCTGATCACACACCACCTCGCCGGTCACCCGCACCCCGGTTTCCGCTCGGCGCGTCACCGGGCCTCCCGGCTCCCGTCGAGTAGCGCGGAGACCGCTCGCACCGCACCGACTGCGCAGTCCACAAAGGACATAACCGGTCGGCGGACCGCCCCCGGCGGCGCCGGGTGTTGCTCCGGTCGGGTGAGGGCCGAAACCGGGGCGGACGGAGGCGCGTCGAGGTGGGCGGGGAGGTTCCGATGATCGTGGTGGTGCTCGTCGCGGCCGGGTGGCTGTGCGCGGCGGTGGCCCTGGTGCCGGGGGACGGCGCGGGACGGGAGGAGGCGGGCTGGACGATCTTCACCGTCGCCGCGGTGGTGGCGGTGGTGGCCTTCTTCGTGCTGGTGCGCTGGATCGGGGGGCAGCGCACGCTGGCCGTGCTGATGACCGGCTACGTCCTGTACTGGTTCGTGGTGGAGACCCGCTCGGGGATCACCGGCCCGGGTCCGGCGGTGCTGGCGGTGGGGCGGTCGCGGTGCTGGTCGCGGCCTTCCTGCGGCGACGGCTCGACGGCCGGGGGGACGGGCCGCGCGCGGCGGCCGGGCGCTGGTGGGCCGTGACCGCCGCGGTCGCGGTCGTGGTGGCCGCGGTCGCCGCGCCGGTGGCGCAGCGGCGGGTGGTGGTGGAGTCGTCCACCGCGGCGCCCGGTTTCGTCGCGATCGTCCGCCACGAGTCCCCGCACGTGACCGGTTTCCCCGGCTGACCACGCGGGCGGGCGGCGTGCCCGGCACGCCCGCGGCCTCCGCGAGGTCGGCGAACACCGCGCGGTTGAGCCGGAACACCCGTTCGCCTCGGCGACCACGGCCGCCTGCCGCGCGCGTCCCACGGCGCGGTGTCCGGCAGCCGCCTCGGAACGGCTCGGGCCCGGGGATGCCGTCGAACGCGAGGACCGCGCGCCGTCGCCGGTCAGCCCGAGGTGCGCGGCGAGCCCGCGCCGGATGACCCGCCCGCCGAACAGGTCGCCGAGGTAGCGGGTGCAGTGGTGCGCGACGAACGCCGTCGGCGAGCCGGGGCACAGCGGTCGACGTACCGCCGGGTCGCGGGCAGCGGGTCGGGCGCGGTGAACCGGTCCGCTGCCGGCGAGCCAGGCCAGGTCGGCTTCGAGCGCGGCGGGGCGGGGCGGACGAACGGCCCCACCACCCCGTCGTGCCGCCACACCTCGCCCGCCTGTTCCAGCGCGGTGCGGAAGTGGTGGCTCCGGCCGGGCAAGGCCGCCCACGCGCCCCGGTCCGGCAGGCCCGCCGGGAACGGCGACGCCTCGGCCCGCTCGTGCTCGTACCGCGTCGCGGCCCGCAACCGCACCGACAGCGGTTCGCCGCGACTTCGCGCGTGCCCCACCCGGTACCCCACCGGAACGCCGGCGCGGGCCCGTGCTCCGCATGAGCCGACCCGCCACGGCGTCCGCCGCGCGGGGCCCGGGACGCCTGCGGCCCGGGCGCGCCGACCGCCGCCGGGCGCGTCCGGGCCGGCCCGGGATCAGGAGGCGAACACCGGGTAGTGGTCGGAGTAGTCGGTGTAGGAGTGGGTGGTGAACCAGGAGGTGACCGTCCACACCGGACTCTTCACCCGGCGGGTCTCGTTCGCCAGCCTCGGACCTCGGAGGGTCAGGACGTAGTCCAGGTGCTCGGGGGCGTGCTCGGGCCCGTACTGGTCCCGGCAGACGCTGTTGTCGGCGCAGTCCCAGGAGTGCCGGTGGCCGGTGAACACCGGCGCGGCGGCCCCGAGGTCGGCCAGCATCACCGGGTACTCGGCGCTGTCCCGGATCACGTTGAGGTCGCCGGCGACGTAGAGCGGCTCACCGGCCGGGATGCGCTCGGCCGCGACGAAAGCCGCGATCTCGGCGCGCTGCCCGGCGCGGACGGAGCCGGGAGCGGTGGCGCAGGCGGGGTCCTCGGCCTGCGCGTGGGTGCCGATGACGTGCACCGGGCCGGTGGGCGCGGCGAGGCGGACGTAGGCGAAGCCCTTGTTGGCCAGCCGGTCGGCGCCGCAGCCGTCGCGGTAGACGTGCTGGACCCGCCTGGTGATCGGCCACCGGCTGGCGATCGCGACGCCGCCGTCCTCCGCGGCCGCGTCGCGGTAGGAGCCCGCGGTGGCGTCCCAGCCGGACCGGGTCCGGCCGACCGTGGGCGTGCGGTGCGGGTAGTCGCCGGCCAGGTTCGCCAGCAGCCGGTCGCCCGCGGTGTTGTCGAACAGCTCCTGGAGCACGACGACGTCCTGACCGGCGAGCACGCCCGTCCGGTGCACCAGGTCGGCGCGGTCGAGCTGGCCCCAGTTCGGGTACAGCGCCCGGGACAGCAGGAACGCGTTGTACGAAGCGATCTTCGGCGCGGTCGGCGCGGCGACCGCCGGGGAGGGCGTCCCGACCAGCACCAGGGCCGGCAGGGCGGCCAACGCGATCAATTTTCGCATTTTCACGAGGGCGATGCTGCAAGCAGCCCCCCGCCCGCACAAGGTCCGCCGCCCACCGGTCAGCCGCCCGGTCCCGACTGTTCACCGGCGCGCCCCCGCGCCGTCGACGCCCGTTCCCGCCGCACGGCGGGCCCGGGACGCCCGCGGGGGGCGGGCCGCCTCGGCCCGCCCCCCGCGAACGCGGTGGTGCTCAGCGCCGGTTCAGACCGGCGTGCAGCCCCTTGATCAGCTCGCCCTGCGGCGTGTCGCCGTCCAGCGACCAGATCATCGCGCCGCCGAGCTTGCGGTCGCGGATGAACTTGCCCTTGCGCTTGAGCTCGGTCGGGTCGTCGTAGTTCCAGAACGTGTTGCCGTCGAACAGCCAGGCGTGGCCGGCCTTCTCGTCCCGGTAGAGCTTGAACTTCCCGCTCTCCAGCAGGGTCTTGAGCGTGCGGTAGTCCTCGAAGCCCGCCTCGTAGGTGCCCGGGGCGGCGCCGGTGGACTGCTGGAACAGCCCGTTGTTCTGGTTGGTCACACCGGTCCAGCCGCGACCGTAGTACGGCACGCCGAGCGTGATCTTGTGCGGCGGCGCGCCGCGCTGGATGTGCGCGTCGACGACGATCTCACCGCTGTCCTTGGGCGTGGTCGGGTCGCCCTCGGGCACGCGGATCGCCGACTGCTGGTTGGTGGTCCTCTCCCAGGTGCCGTGGTAGTCGTAGCCCTGCACGGTGGCGAAGGTCAGCAGCTTGTAGACCTCGGCGAGCTCGTACCCGCGGTCCATCGCCTCGCGGTTGGCGGGCAGGAACGCGGTCAGGTCGTAGAGCTTGCGGTCCCTGATGCTCTGCTTGAACAGCTGCACGCGGTACTCGCGCAGCAGCTTGGTGAAGTTCTGCTTGTCCTCGGGGCGCACGACGTTGCCGACCTCGCCCGGGGTGGCCGGCCACTCCCAGTCCAGGTCGATGCCGTCGAACACGCCCTTGGCCGCGCCGGCGGGCGCGCCCGGCAGGTTGCCCTTGAGCCACAGGTCGATGCAGGACTTCACGTGCGCCGCGCGCGACTGCGGGGTGAGCGCGGCGTTGGAGAAGTACTTCGAGCCCGTCCAGCCGCCGAGCGAGATGTAGACGCGCAGCTTGGGGAACTTCTTCTTGAGCTGCTTGATCTGGTTCAGGTTGCCCGCCAGCGCCTGGCCGGGCACGTCGGCCTTGCCGCTGACGGACTGCTCCGCGGTGAACTGCCGCTGGTAGTCGGCCACCGGGTCGGAGCTGACGCAACCACCCTTCTCGTCGAGCAGGCCGAAGGCGTAGTTGAGGTGGGTGAGCTTGGCCGCGGTGCCGTTGTCGACTATGTAGCGGAGCGGGATGCCGCGGTCCTTGAAGCTCCACTGCGTGTAGTACCCGACGGTGCGGGCGGAGCTGCCGCCGTGGCGGTCGTGGGCCTGGGCCGGGGACGCGGCGACCGTCAACCCGATGGACAAGGCGCCGGCCACGAGGGCGGCTCCCCATCTCTTCATCGACATGGTTCTCCTTGCACTGGCAGCGACGACGGTAAGGTCCAGACCACGCTAGATGGAGGTCTAGACCACAGCTACGGCCGGACGGCGCAATCGGGAGCGGCGGACGCAGCAACGGCCCCGGATCCGGGCAGGTCCGATGGGCGCGCGGAACGCGTGGCCCACCGGACCGCCACTGCGCGCGAAGGTGTCGTCACGCGGCGCTCAGTCGCCCGGCCCGGGTCCCCCGCGTGCGGACCACCACCGGTCGGGCGCCGGCCGCGTCACCCCGGACAGTGGACGTCCTCCCCGGTGAGCACCCCCGGAGCCGCCCAGCCGCTGTTCCCGCCGAGGCCCTCGTACGTCCAGCACCACGGCTCCGCCGCCCTGGTGGAGGTGGTCCGGAACGGCCTGCCGTCGTCGTCCACCCGCGTCTCCCTCGTCTCCCCCGCCGAGGACCACCGCAGGTGCAGCCGCCACTCGACGTCCTCGTCCGGCGAGAGGCCGGTGAACACCAGCACCTCGGGGTCGGTCGAGCTGACCACGAAGGGGAAGGGCACCGCGGGGTGGACGGTGGGACCGTCGCGACCGGGCCTGGGCACCGCCTTCGGGGCCCGCTGCGCGAGGTCCACGTCGAAGTGGCGCGGTGATCGGCTGCTGCCGCAGATGCCGGGCAGGTAGGCGCCCCGCATCGGCGGGCGGCGCGACACCACCTCGACCCGCACGGAGTGGAGCACGACCGCGGTGCCGTGGCGGCCCTGGACGGTGACCTCGACGTGGCCGCCGTCGCCCAGCACCGAGTCCGGCGGCCACAGCTCCGGTTGGCGCACCGGGATCGTCGTAGACCGCGTCTCCGGGACGACGCGCCCGTGGCGGCACGTCTGCGGGACCGCCTCCCGGGTGGTGATGTCCAGCGGCGCCAGCGCCCGCTGCGGGTCCGGGGGGACCCTCCCCGGCGGTGTCGCGGTGAGGCCGGTCCCGGCGGCCGACGCCGGGCGCGGCGCGCCCGCCACCGCGGTGACGCGCAGGGCGTCGACCCGCCACACCGCGACCAGCGCCAGCCCCAGCAGCGCCACGGCGGCGAACGCGAACCACGCGGTCGAGGCGTGCCGCGGCCGGTGGAAGACCACGTCGCCGGTCACGTCACGGCCGACCTGCACGGCGTTGCCCGTGAAGCGCCCGGGGGACAGGTTGTTCCCATTCACGGTCGTGTTGTCGGATCCGGCGGCAGTCGGGTTACCCGTTCGGCCGACGTGCCGGCGCGGTCGGCCCAGTGTTGACCCGAACGTGTGAACCTCCGGCGATTCCCGCGACCCCGCCGAACGGAACCGCTACCCACGTCCGCGGGGGTGCGTGGTGGCCGAAGTGCGATTGCTGGACGACGTGGCCGTGCTCGTGGCCGGTCGGCGGGTGGACCTGGGCCCGGCCCGGCAGCGGTGCGTGTGGGCCGCGCTGGTGGTGGACGTCAACCACGTGGTGTCGGTGGAGCGCCTGGTCGAGCGGGTCTGGGGTGGGGACGCACCGGTGCGGGCGCGGGGGACGCTGTCGTCCTACCTGTCCCGGCTGCGGCAGGCGCTGGCCGGCGCGGGCGGCGTGGAGCTGGTGCGCCGGTCGGGCGGCTACCTGCTCGCGGCCGAGGAGTCCGCGGTCGACCTGTGCCGGTTCCGCGCCCTGGCCCGCCGGGCGCGCGGCGCCGAGGACGCCGAGGCGGTGCGGCTGCTGACCGAGGCGCTGGACCTGTGGCGCGGGGAGCCGCTGTCCGGGTTGACCGGCCCGTGGGCGCAGGCCGAGCGCGACCGGCTGCGCCAGGAGGAGCTGGCCGCCCGGCACGAGCTGGTCGACGCCAGGCTGCGCGCGGGCCAGGGCGGCGAGCTGCTGGCGGAGCTGTCCGCGCGGGCCGCGCGGCACCCGCTGGACGAGCGGGTGGCGGGGCAGTACCTGCTGGCCCTGCACCGGGCCGGGCGGTCGGCGCAGGCACTGGAGCACTACCGGCTGACCCGGCAGCGGCTGGTCGACGAGCTGGGCGCCGACCCCGGCCCGCCGCTGCGGGAGCTGCACCGGCGGATCCTGGCCGCCGACCCGGCGTTGACCGCCGCGCCCGGCGGGACCGCCCGCCCGGTGGTGGCGCCCCGGCAGCTGCCCGCCCCGCCGCGGCACTTCACCGGCCGCGCCGCCGAGCTGGACGCGCTGGACGAGGCGCTGGACGACACCGGGGGCCCGGTGGTCTCCGTGGTCGCCGGCGCCGGCGGGATCGGCAAGACCTGGCTGGCGCTGCACTGGGCGCACCGGCACGCCGACCGCTTCCCCGACGGCCAGCTGTTCGTCGACCTGCACGGCTTCAGCCCCGACGGCGACCCGATGGACCCGGCCGCGGCCGTGCGCGGCTTCCTCGACGCCCTGGGCGTCAGCCCCGACCGCCTGCCGGCCGACCCGCACGCCCAAGCCGCCCTGTACCGCAGCCTGGTCTCCGACAAGCGGGTGCTGCTCGTGGTCGACAACGCCGCCCACGCCGACCAGGTCACCCCGCTGCTGCCCGGCGGCCGGACCTGCGCCGTCGTGGTCACCGGCCGCACCCGGCTACCCGGCCTGGTCACCGCCCGCGGGGCCCGCCACCTGGCGCTGGACGTCCTGGCCGAGGGCGAGTCCCGCGCCCTGCTGACCGCCCGGCTGGGCCGGGCGCGCGCGGGAGCCGACCACCCCGCGGTGACCGACCTGGTCAGGCTGTGTGGCGGCTTCCCGCTCGCGCTCGGGGTGATCGCCGCACGCGCCGCCACCGAACCCCACCTCCCCCTGGCCGACATCGTCGCCGAGCTGCGCGACCACGGCCTGGACGCCCTGGACTCCGACGACCCCGCGGCCAGCCTGCCCGCGGTGCTGTCCTGGTCCCTGCGCCGGCTCACCGACCGGCAGCGCACCGCGTTCGCCCTGCTGGGCATCACCCCCGGACCCGACATCGACCTGCCCGCCGCCGCGAGCCTGACCGACCTGCCCGACCGGGACGCCCGCGCCACCCTGCGCGCCCTGGCCGACGCCTCCCTGCTCGACCACCACCCCGGTGGCCGCTACGCCACGCACGACCTGATCCGCGCCTACGCCACGAGCCTCGCCCACGACCTGCCCGAACCCGTCAGGTCGGCGGCGCTGGAGCGGGTGGTGGACTGCTACCTGCACACCGCCCACGCCGCCGAACGCCTCCTGGAACCCCACCGCCCGCCGCACCCGCTCGACCCGCCCTCCCCCGGCGCCCGCCCCGAGCCGCTGCCCGACGCCGCGACCGCGCTGGCCTGGTTCGACACCCACCACCCGCACCTGCTGGCCGCCCAGCACACCGCCGCCGCCCACCGGCGCCACCGGGCCACGTGGCACCTGGCCTGGGCGCTGACCACCTTCCACCAACGCCGCGGGCACCGCCACGACGACCTGGCCGCGTGGCGGGCCGCCGCCGACGCCGCCGAGCACCTGCCCGACCCCGCCGCCCTCGTGCTGGCCCACCGGTTCCTCGGCAACGCCCACGCCGAGTCGGGGCAGCACGAGCAGGCCGTCGAGCACCTGCACCGGGCCCTCGCCGTGGCCGAGCACCACCACGACCACGCCCAGCAGGCCCACACCCACCACGCCCTCGCGTGGGCGTGGGGGCAGCGCGGGGACGACCGGCGGGCCCTGGGACACGACCTCCGCGCCCTGGACCTCTGGCGCGGCCTCGACGACCCGGTGGCCGAAGCCCGCGCGCTCAGCGGGGCCGGCTGGTCGGCCGCCCGCCTGGGCGAGCACGACACCGCCCGCGAGCACTGCCGGCAGGCCCTCGTCCTGCACCGCCGCCACGACTACCCCTACGGCGTGGCCGCCACCCTGGACACCCTGGGCTACATCGACCACCACACCGGCCGCCACGAGCAGGCCGCCCACCACTACCGGCAGGCCCTCGCCGTGCTCCGGGACCTGGGCGACACCACTCACGCCGCCGACACCCTCGACCACCTCGGCCACGCGCTCGCCGCCCTGGGCCGGCGCGCCGAGGCCCGCGCGGCGTGGCGGGAAGCCCTGGAGCTGTACCGGGAGCAGGGCCGCGACGCCGGCGCCGACCGCGTCCTGCGCCGGCTCGACGGGTCCGACGGCTCCGACGAGGCCACCGCCGACGAACCCGGTCCCTGACCCCGCGGCCCGGTCACCTCGGCGCGGTGGTCGGCGTCGGTGGCGGGGGGTCGTCGGCCACCGGCGGCAGCGGGGACGGCGGCAGGTCGGCGTGGATCTCCGCCATGGCGTCGAACCACGTGGCGGCGGGCGCGGTCCCGCCGTACAGGTTGCCGGTGGCGCACAGGCGCGGCGGACCGGCCCCGACGCAGATCGGCCGGGGTTCGGGGGTGTCGTTGAACGTCTGCACCGCGCCCGCGTAGTCCACCGTCGCGCCGAGGAAGGCCGCGGACAGGTGCTCCTCGGTGGTGCCGGTCTTGCCGATCACCGGTCGGGTCCACCGGTGCCGCCGGGCCGCCGCCGCCGCGGTGCCGCGGTCGTCGTCGCTCAGCGCCGCGGCCAGGGCGGCGGCCAGCGGCTCGGGCACGGCCTGCTCGCACGGCGCCGGCGGCAGGGCCACGGCCGCGCCCCACCGGTCGACCACCCCGGCGACCGCGGTGGGCTCGCACCAGACCCCGCCGCTGACGACGGTGGCCGCGACGTTGGCCAGCTCCAGCGTGCTGGTCGGGGCGGGGCCGAGGGTGAACGACGCGTTCTGCCGCCCGGTGAAGAACTCCGCCTGGTCGACCCGCAGCTCGGGGCGCGGCGAGCCGGGGTCCGGCGGCACGCCGGCGACGTTGGTCGCCAGGGTCCGGCGCAGCCCCAGCCGCCGCGCCACGTCGACCACCGCGGCCAGGCCGACCTCCTCCTCCAGGATGACGAAGGCGGTGTTCGGCGAGGTCGCCAGGGCCTGGCGCAGCGTCATGCGCGGCGGGTGGCCGGCGCCGCCGTCGCGCAGGCAGTACCACCGCGTGCCCGGCTCGCCCGTGGGCGGGCAGTCCCGGCCGCCGCCCTTGAACACCCGGGAGGTGTGGGTGGGGGGCGACCGGATGACCGAGTCCGGGCGGTAGCCCCGCTCCAGCGCCGCCGCGGCGGTGAAGACCTTGTACACCGAGCCGGCGCCGAACCCGTTGGCCACGCCGCCGGGCAGGTCCAGCATGGTCTGGGACCGCTGCGCGTCGGGGCCGTGCTCGCGGTTGGCCGCCAGGGCGAGCACCTCGTGCCGCTCCCGGCCCGGCTCGACCACGGCCATCGTGTTGGCGATCCCCGGCGTCGCCGCGGGCACTTGCTCCTCGACCGCCCGCTGGGCCGCCGCGGCGACCGCCCGGTCCAGGGTGGTGCGGATGGTGTAGCCGCCGGTCTCCAGCCGCTGCGGCGGCAGCCCCAGCCCGGCCAGCTGGTCGAGCACGCGGGCGCAGAAGAAGCCGAGGCCGGGGTCGGCGCCCACGCAGCCGTTGGGCAGGGGCCGCAGCGGCGACCGGACGCCCAGCGGCTCCAGCTTGGCCTCCTGCGCGGCCGCCGGCCCCAGCTTGCCGTGCCGCGCCATCAGGTCGAGGACGACGTTGCGGCGGCGCAGCGCGGCGTCGGGGTGGCGCTCGGGGTCCAGCGTCGCCGGGCTGTTGACCAGGGCCGCCAGCAGGGCGGCCTGCGCGGCGGTGAGGTGGTCGGCCGTGGCGCCGAAGTAGGTCCGCGCCGCCGCCTCGACGCCGTAGGCGCCGATCCCGAACGGCACGGTGTTGAGGTAGCGGGTGAGGATCTCGTCCTTGGTCAGGGTGCTCTCCAGGGCGACCGCCATGCGGATCTCGCCGAGCTTGCGCGCCGGGGTCCGCACCTGGAGGCGTTCCCGGCGCAGCGGGTCGTCGCGCGCCACCACGTGCACCATCAGGTTCTTGACGTACTGCTGGGTCAGCGTCGACGCGCCCTGCACCACCTGGCCGGCGGTGTAGTTGCGCACCGCCGACCGCCCGGTGGCCACCCAGTCGACCCCCTCGTGCTCGTAGAACCGGTGGTCCTCCACCGCCACGACGGCGTCCTTCACCACCTGCGCGATCCGGTCCGACCCGACGGGCACCCGGTGCTGGTCGTAGAGGTGGGCGAACGGCTCGCCGGCGGAGTCCAGCAGGGTCGTCACCGCCGGCAGGTCCACCTCGGGCGGCGCCTCGACCGCTCCCGCCAGCCGCTCGCCGGCCCAGGCCAGCGCCAGCCCCGCCCCGCCGGCGACGGGGAACAGCACCCCGGCCAGCAGCAGGCCCGCCACCAGGCACAGCACCAGCAGCCGTGCCACCGCCCCCCTCCTCGACACGGGCGTCACACCCACCGGACGATCCCGCCTGTGCGGTGTCGCGCGCACACAACCCCTCCACCACCGCCGAGCCGACCAAGGGCGGGCCTCCCCCGGCACGCCGTCCGGGTGTCCCCGGACCGAGGGTGCCGGCACGGGCCGCACCCGCGCCGGCACCCTCCGCGTCGCGGCTGCCCCCGTCGTGGGAACGCGCCGGTCGGACCGCGGCCACAGCGGGTGCACAACCCCCGGAAGGGTGAACGGATCCGCCGGTGCTCCGGCCCGGGTTCCGCGACCCCGGGCCGGAGCACCGGCGGGGTCGCCGCGCGACACCTTCAACGCGCCTGGACCAGCAGGGCCACCTGCTCGGTCGGCAGTTCCGGCTCCGCGTTGTTCCGGCGGGCCCACTTGCGGGCGCCGCCCTTTTTCCGCTTCTTGCCCTCGAAGGCGCGGCGGGCCGCTTTCCGCACGTCCCGACCCGCGTCGTCGGCGCGGTCGGACAGGTTGTCGAACAAGCTCTTCCGTCGTCGTCCCACCTCCGCTCCCGCGTCGAGCGCGTCGCGTGCCGGACGCGCTTGCCGGAACTCGCCGGAGCCGTTCGACGGATTCACGACGGGCACGCGCGCGGGGTCTTGCCCGCACCGGCGGGCGGACATTTACCGGGTCGACCTCGGCGGTGCTGTCGCACCGGCGGTCGACCACTGCGGAAGGTGGGGAGAACTCCGTGGACGACGTGGTTCCGCCGCACGATCGGGCACGGGCCGCCGACGACGTGGCGCGGGTGGTGGGCCACCACCGGGCGGTGGCCCACCACCGGGCGGTGGTCGACGCGCGGCTGCGCGGTGCGGTCGGCCGGCTCCGCCCGCCGCCGGCCGAGGTGGTCGGCCACCACTCCGGCCGGCGCGACGAGCGCGGCGCCGCCGCCCGCGCCCGCGCCGGCAAGGCCATCCGTCCCGCGTTGTCGCTGCTGTTCACCCGGGCCGGCGGAGACTCGGCGGAGGCGGCGCTGGACGACGCCCTGTCCCTCCTGGCGGCCTTCGAGCCGGAGCCCGGGGCCGGGGAGGACCTGGCCGCGGTGGCGCGGTCGATGGCGGGCCGCGTCCGCCAGCGCGCCCGGACGGCGGCGGGGCGCGCCCCCGGCGCCGCCGGCCCGGGTGTTCATCCATTCGCCGCGAAACAAACCCGGTAATTACTCCGAAGAGGAGTTTGCCGACCTGTTCGGCGCACGGGACAGGGGTTTCGCCGCTCACCCGAAGGTTCGATGGCAGAGGCTTCGGCGACGTGCTTGACTGGACGGGACAAGGCTCTCGGTGAATCCGGCGGCCGGTCGGTGACAACGGACGGCACTTCGTCGGAGAACGGCCGGCGGGTCCGCTCGGGAGCGGTGTTCCGCGGCTGTCGGGAGAATCGTGACATCGCGCAATCGCCAGAAGAACGAATTGCTCCGCGCCCTGGTGGGAGAAGCGCGCTGGACGCACCACAACTTCGCCCTGGCGGTCAACCGCGTGGCGCTCGAAGCCGGTGTCGTCCTGCACTACGACCGGACCACGGTGTCGCACTGGCTGTCGGGCAGCCGCCCGCGGCCACCGGTCCCGGCCTTCGTGGCCCAGGCGCTGTCCCGGCGCACCGGGCGCTTCGTCTCCGTCGCCGACACCGGCCTGGCCGACTGCACGGCGAACGACCTGCCCTCGGGCTGCGACGGGGGGTCGGGGGCGACCGCGCTGCTCGAACTCGTCGCGGCGGACCTGGACCCGGCGCGCCGCGCGGTGCTGCGCGAGCAGCCGTTCCGGGTCGACTGGGTGGTGGCGCCCGACTGGCCGGGCGACCCGGACCGGCGCCGCCCCGGCGCGCCCCCGGCTCCGGGGGCCGCGGACGCCACCGTGGCGGCGATGGCGGCGCTGAACCGCGCCTTCACCGCCACGCACCAGGCGTTCGGCGGCGGGCACGCCCGGCTGGCGCTGGCGGCCTACCTCGCGACCGACGTCAGGGCGCGGCTGGAGCTGCACCGGGGGCGGGAGCGCCGCGGGCTGCTGGGCGCGACGGCCGCGCTGGCGCACCTGATCGGCCTCATGTGCTTCGACGACCTGCACCACAACCTCGCCCAGCGCTACTTCCGGGCGGCGCTGCGGCTGACCGCGGAGGCCGAGGACGCCGCGGAGCGGGCGGCGGTCCTGTGCGGCATGAGCGCGCAGGCGTTCTTCCTGGGCCACCACCGGGAAGCCGCCCTGCTGGCCGACACCGCGGCGGAGCGCGCGGGCGGGCAGGCGCCGCCGCGCGCCCGTGCCGCGCTGCTCGGGCAGGCCGCCGTCGCCCACGCGGCGCTGGCCCGCCGCAGGGACGCGCTGGCCCGCCTGGCGAAGGCCGAGAGGTGCCTGGACGAGGTCGACGGCACGCGGCAGCCGCCGGGGCGGACCGAGCGGGCGGACCTGGCCCACCACGCCGGTCAGGCCCTGGCGCTCCTGCGGGACGACCCCCGGGCCGAGCTGGCGCTGCGGAGGTCGCTGCGGCTGCGGCCGGAGGGCGAGCGCCGGTCCCGGATGCTGACCACCCACCAGCTCACCGACCTCCAGCTGCGGCACGGGCGCTTCGAGCAGGCGTGCGCCACCTGGCGGAAGTTCCTCGACGACTACCCCCACATCCGCTCCGCCCGCGTCGACCGGGCGTTCCGGGCGATCCACCGGCAGCTGCGCGAGCACCGCGGTAACGCCGCCGTCCACCGCGCGAGCCGGCCGGCCTGACGCCCCGGCGCGTTCAACCGGTTCAACAACGCGCGCGTCGCCGAGCCTGTCGCGCCCGGCCGCGGCGGCGTTGACTGGCGGAGGGGAAGCCGTCGGGTCACCGGGAGGACCGCGCATGGACGCCGCAACGGTCGTGAACCAGTACGAGATGCCGGTCCGCAAGCACGTGGAGGACAACGAGTTCCTCGCCGCGGCGCGCGGCGGTCGGCTGGACGAGCGCCAGGTGGGGCGCTTGCTGCTGCTGGAGTTCCAGACCCAGGAGGTGGAGTTCAGCGCCTACCCGCTGCTGTCGGTCCGCTTCCGGCACGAGGTGCCCGACGGCTTCTTCCTGTTCGTGGCCGACACGGTGCGCCAGGCCAGGACCTTCCTGGTCAAGGAGGTCGCGCCCGCGCTCGGCCTGGACGTGGACGGGATGCGCCGCGCGCCGCTGTCCCTCGCGCCCCGGCGGACGGCGGAACTGGTGTCCTGGCTGGGGTTGCAGGCCGGGGCGGGTCAGGTCGCGATGGCGGCCCGGGTCGACTTCGTGCTGTGGACCGCGGCGTGCGGCGCCCTGGTGGACGTGCTCGACGGGACCGACGCGCCCGCCGAGCTCGTCGCCTACCTCCGGCAGTACGCCGAGGCGCCCCCGGAGGTCGTGGACGGCGCGGTGGAGGTCATCGACTACGCGCTGGGCACCGGCGAGGACCCGGAGCGGATCCCCCGCAGCGCGCCGCACATGGAGGCCGTGCTCGCCGACCTGTGGCACTTCGCGGCGGCCGGCTGACCGGGCGGCGGGGGTCGGGGGCGCGTCGGCGCGCGCCCCTCCCCCGCCGCCGCTCACCCGGCCCGCCGCAGCTCCTCGCACAGCCGGTCGACGTGCCGCTCCGCGACGTGCGGCATGACCACCAGCGCCGCGTGCTCCTCGTCGCGCGGCAGGTGCCAGCGGCGGCAGAACTCCTCCGGCGGCGCGTCGAACAGCACGACCGTCCCGCCCCTGGCACGGCTGGGGCGCCGGCCGACCGCGGCCAGCCCGCGCTGGGCGTGCGCGGCGACGCGGTGGCAGTGGCGGACCCGCTCGGCCACCCCCCGCCTGCCGAGCCTGCGCAGCTCGTACCAGAGCAGGACCGGCGACACCGCGTCCCGCGACCCGGTGATGGTGTCGTCGTCCGCGCCGACCGCGACCCCCTCCGCCCGGACGGCCTCGACGTCGTCCTCCCGGGCGAGCACCACGCCGCACGGTATCGGTGCCCCGATCACCTTGTGCCCGCTCAGGGCGACGCTGTCCGCGCCCGCGGCGAGGTTCCAGGGGATCGCCTCGTCGCCGAACTCGGCCAGCAGGCCGCCGAACGCGGCGTCGCAGTGCACCCGGCTCCGCTCGACCCCCGCCGACGCCAGCGCGCGGCGGATCCCGGGCAGGTCGTCCACCGCGCCCCGCCCGGTCGTGCCGATCGTGGCCGCCACCACGGCGGCCCGGCCGGGGTGGCGGGCCAGTTCCCGCAGCAGGGCCGTCGTGTCCATCGTGCCGTCGGCGGCGGTGGGCACCTCGACGTAGGGCACGCGGAGCAGCCTGCCGATCTTGGGCAGCGAGTAGTGCGCCTCGGCGGAGGCGTACAGGACCGCGTCGGGGTACCGCTCGCGCGCCACCCACACCGCGTACATGTTGCTCTCGGTGCCGCCGGTGGTCACGTACCCGGACACGCGGGCCGGGTCGCCGCCCGCCAGCCGGGTGAAGAAGTCGAGCACCGCCACCTCGAACGGCCTGGTGTCGATCCGGTAGTCGCTGCCGCTGCGCGGGTTGCCGACGTTGTTGCCGTGCACCGCCAGGAACTCCGCCAGCGGCCGGTAGTCGAAGTCGAGGTTGAACGGGAAGCCGAGCATCCGGTCCCGCTCGCCGCGCATCCGCCGCGCCAGCTCGGACAGCGGGCCGGGATCCGGCGGCGCGCCGTCCTCCCCGATGCGGAGCCGTTGCGGGTCAAGGGCTTCCACGACCCTGTCACCTCCGTTGGCAGCGGCGGGGGCGCGAGCGCCACCCGCGCGGGTCGGGGCACGGCCGCGGGGGTGCCGCCGCGGCGACGCGAACGCCGCGCGCGAGGGGCGGCGGGCCGCGCGGGGCCGAGTGTCGCACGGTGGCCGGGGCCGGGTGAACGGCGGTTCAACAGGTTCAACGCCCGGCGCGTCGGGGCGCGGGGGCGCCGCCGGGAGCCGGGGCCGCGGCGCGGTCGTGCAGGCCGGTCTCGTCGAGCACCAGGACGCGGTGGGCGCGGGCCGCCGAGGTGGCCCGGTGCGCGATGACCACCAGGGTGCCGCCGCGGCGGTGGAAGGCGTGCTCGGCGCGGGCCTCGGCGGCGGGGTCCAGGTGGCAGGTCGCCTCGTCCAGGACCACGACGCGGGCCGGGGAGAGGTGGACCCGGCCGAGCGCGACCAGCTGGCGCTCGCCCGCCGACAGCGCCCGGGGGACGACCTGCCCGTCGAGCCCGCCGTGGCGGGCCACCAGCTCCTCCAGCCCGACCGCGCGGACCGCGGCGCCGATCGCGGCGTCGTCGGCGTCGGGGGCCAGCAGCGCCAGGTTCGCGCGGACGGTGCCGGAGAACACGTACGCCTCCTGGGGGATCAGCGCCAGGCGGCGGCGCAGCTCGGCCGCCCGGTAGCGGGACAGGTCGAGCCCGGCGAACTCCACCGAGCCGGACTCCGGCCGCTCCAGCCCGGTGAGGACGGACGCGAGCGTCGACTTGCCGATGCCGCTGGGCCCGAGCACGACGACCCACTCCCCGTCGGCGATCACCAGGTCGGCCCGGTCGAGGACCGGGTCGGAGTGCTCGCCGTAGCGGAAGGTCGCCGAGCGCAGCGCCAGGGCGCCGCGCTCGGGCGGGCGGACCCCCGACGCGGGGGGCTCGGGGACCGCGGGGCGCCGGCCCAGCCGCGCGAGCAGCGCGCCCAGCTCGACGCCCTGGTTGCCCAGGATCTCCGCGGCTGCCCGCCAGGCGGGTTCGAGGCCGGAGACGACGTAGACGACCGCGCCCACCAGCTCGCCCGGCGTGAGCGCGCCGCCGTCGAGCAGGCCGGGGGCGAGCAGCAGCAGGAACAGCAGCGGCAGGCGGGCGGCGGCGCCGATCACCGCGATCCGCGCGCCGCCGAGGTCGGCCGCCCGCCCCACGGCCGCCGCGTGCGCGCCCAGCAGGCGGTCCAGGTCGGCCGCGGCCCGGCCGGCGGCGCCGCACGCGGCGACGTCGCGCACCCCGCGCAGCACGGCGTCGACCTCGTCGGCCAGGGCCTCCTCGCGGGCGAGCGCGGCCCGGTAGCGGCGTCGCCAGGCCCGGGTCAGCGCGACCAGCGCCACCCCGGTGGCCAGGGCGAGCGGCACCAGGGCCACGAGCGCGACCGGGGCCAGCGCGACCAGCCCGATCGCGGCGGCGAGCACCATCAGCCCGGCCGAGGTGACCGACATGACCAGGTTCGACACGATCTGCCGGGCCGTCTCGACCTGGCCGACCAGCCGCGCCCCGACCCCCGGCGCGCCCCGGCCGGCCGCGACGGCCTCGCCCAGCCCGCCGCGCACCACGGTCCGCACCAGGTGGTCGCGCACGGCCTCGGTGAACACCCCCATGGGGCGCATCGCCTGGCGCACCGCGAACGCGCCGGACACCAGCGCGGCGGCGTAGACCGCGAGCAGCGCGAACCCGAGGGGCGCGCGCCCGGCGAGGAACCCGCCGTCGAGCGCGACCGCGATCAGCCGGCCGGACGCCAGCGCGGGCAGGGCCGCCACGAGCGACCAGCCCACGACGCCGGCCAGCGCCGCCCGGTGCTCCACGACCACCGGGCGCAGCAGCTGCGGGATCGCCACGTCACACGCTCCGGGCGGGTTCGGCCGCGGCGGACTCGGCCGCGGCGGACTCGGCCGCTGCGGGTTCGGCCGCCGCGGACTCGGGCGCTGCGGACTCGGGCACGGCTGGTTCGGGAGCGGCGGGAACCGGCGTGGCGGGATCGGGCGTGGCGGGATCGGGAGCGGCGAGGTCAGGAGCGGCGAGGTCAGGAGCGGTGAACACCGCGCGGTAGTCGGGGTCGGCCGCGAGGTCGGCGTGCGGCGCGACGGCGCGCACCCGCCCACCCGCCAACCAGACCACGAGGTCGGCGGCGCGGGCGGTGGCGACGCGGTGGGCCACCACGAGCCGCGTCCCGGTGCGCATCGCCGCGCCGAGCGCGGCGGTGATGCGCTCCTCGGTCACCACGTCGACGCTGGAGGTCGCGTCGTCCAGGACGACCAGGCGGGCCTCGCGCCACAACGCCCGCGCGAGGCCGAGGCGCTGCAGCTCACCGCCGGACAGCCGCAGGTCGCCGAGCGGGGTGTCGGCCCCGAGCGGCAGCCGGCGCACGAAGTCCTCGGCCGCGGCGGCGCGCAGCGCGGCGGTGACGTCGGCGGCGGAGGCGGGCCGGTCGCAGTAGCCGATCGCGTCGGCGACGGTCGCGCCCAGCAGGACGGGCCGCTCGAACGCGTAGGTGACGGCGGCCCGCAGCTCGGGCCCGCTCAGCTCGGCGAGGTCCACGCCGTCGAGCCGCACCCGCCCGGTGCCGGGCCTGCTGAGCCCGCCCACGACCTCGGCGAGGGTCGACTTGCCGGACCCGGTGCCGCCGACGACCGCCACCGTCTGCCCGGGGCGGATCCGCAGGGTGACCCCGTCGAGCAGGACCCGCCCGCCGCGCACGACGCCGACGTCGTCCAACTCCACCGCCCCGCCGCCCGCCGGCAGGGTCGCGCGCCCGGCCGGCGGCAGCGACTCGGCCAGCACCCCGGCCACCCGCTCGGCCGACCCGAGGGCGCGGGCGACCCTGCTCAGCAGGGCGTTCTGCCGGAACAGGCCGGTCGCGTAGCCGAAGTACGCCTGCACGGCCAGCAGTTCGCCCACGCTGAGGTGGCCGGACACCAGCCGCGCGCACCCGACGGCCAGCACCAGGACCTGCAGCGCGGGCATGACCAGGCCCGAGCGCCACACGGCCGTCCGCTGGATCCGCCAGAACCGCGCGCCCGCCGCGCCCAGGCGCGGGACGACGTCGAGCACGCGCGCGGTCTCGCGCTCCAGCGTCCCGCTCGCCCGGATGGTCCGGGCGCCGTCCACGGCGTCGCCGAAGCGGGTGACCAGGTCGGCGAAGGCGTCCTGGTAGTCGCCGGTGTTGGCGCTGACCTGCCGGGTGAGCCAGCGGAACAGCCACAGCACGACCGGCGCGGCGGCGAGCACGGCCACCCCGAGCCAGCCGTCGACGAGCACGAGGGCGACCACGCCGCCGAGCGAGGTGAGCAGCGAGACGACCAGCCCGATCGCGGCGCTGGTGGCGGACGCCGCGGCGGTGGTCGACTGCAGGACGCGGCCGAGCAGGTCCCCGGTGCTCCACGTCCGCGCCGTCGCGACGTCGAGCGCGAGCAGGTGCCGCAGCAGCCCCCGCCGCAGCCGCACCGCGCCCAGCACCCCGGCCCGCCGCTCGAACCCGACGGCCGCCGCTTCGGCGGCCGTGACCAGCGCCAGCGCCACGACGACGGGCCACACCGGCGCCGGCGTGCCCGCGATCGCCCCGTCCACGACCCGCGCCACCACCGCGGGCAGCGCCAGCGCCGCCCCGGCCTCGACCAGGGCGGCCACCGCGATCCCCGCGCCGTGCCACCCGCTCGCCCTGGTGGCGGTGAGCAGCAACCGCCCGTCGAAGCGCATGTGCCGTCCTCTCGGTGTGGTGCCGCGGCGGTGCGGCCGGCACCGGCACCGGCCGCGGTGCGGTCGGCGCAGGACCGGCCGCGGTGCGGTCGGCACGGCACCGGCCGCAGTGCGGTCGGCACGGCACCGGCCGCGGTGGGGTCAGCGCAGGACCGGCTTCGGCGGGGCCTGCGCGGCGGCGAGGGCGGAGCGGACGCCGGGGACGACGGCCTGCGCCAGCAGCCGCAGCTGGCGCTGCGCGTCGGCGGTGCCGCCGGGCGACTCCACCTGGCACAGGACGCGGGTGCAGCCGGAGGCCGCGATCTCCCCCGCCAGCCGCTCGACGCAGGTGTCGAGGGCGCCGACGGGGTGGGAGCCGAGCAGCCGCTCGGTGACGGTGTCCAGCACCGCCTCCAGCGCGGCGCCGGTGGGCGGCGTGCGGGACACCGGGACCAGGTGGCGCGGCCGGTTGTCGGCGCCCACCACCGTGCGGGCCCGGTCCCGCATCAGCGCGCGGGCCTCGGCCTCGGTCCCGGTGACCGCCACGAAGGCGGCGAAGGCGTGGTCGGCGTCCGCCGGCCCGCCCGCCCGGCGGTACTCGGCGATCATCTCGCGCTTGGCGGCGGTGTCCTTGTCGAAGTACAGCAGCATCGGCAGGCCGTGCGCCGCGGCCAGGCGGACCGAGTCCTCCGAGTTCGCGGCGACGAGGACGTCCGGCCCACCCGCCGCGCGCGGGCCGGGCGTGATCACCAGGTCCTCCGCGACGGGCTCGCCGCGCAACGCCGCCAGCAGCTCCCGGACGGCTCCGGGCATCCCGGCGCGCCAGCGGTCGGCGCCGCGCCCGATCACCTCGTACTCGGCCAGCGGCTGCCCCCGCCCGACGCCGAGCGCGAAGCGACCGCCGGAGACGTGGTCGAGCAGCGCGGCCTGCTCGGCGACGTGCGCGGGCGAGTGCAGCGGCAGCAGCGTGACCGCCGTGCCGACGGTCACCCGGCGCGTCGCGCCCAGCAGGTAGGCCGCCAGCGCGAGCGCGGACGGCGAGACCACCCGGTCGAGGAAGTGGTGCTCGGTGACCCAGACGTCGTCCAGGCCCAGGGCGTCGGCCTGGCGGGCCAGCGACACCGTGCGGCCGAGCACGTCGGCGTCGGACTGGCCGTCGTCGCGCCGTGCGCTGAGCAGAAGACCGAAACGGGCGTCCACGGATCCTCCTTCACACCGACGCGGGCACGGAGAACACGACCCGGTACAGCGAGACGTCCTCGTTCTCGCCGACGGCCTCCCCGGCCACCTCGACCCAGGCGTGCGCGCGGAACGGCTCGGTCCGCACCCCGGTGCGCCAGTCCGGCCACTGGCCGGCCATCCGGCACAGCAGCGCGGTGGCGACGGCCCGTTGCAGGCACTGCTGGCCCGCGCACCGCGTGCTGACCGAGACCACGGCGGAGCGGGCGGCGAGCGCACGCGCGGCGGTGGCCGGTCGAGCACCGCGCCGCACGACCTCCAGGGCGCGCCGCAACCGCCACGGGGACAGCCGGGTCAGCGCCCGGGCCGCGCCGACGGCCACGAGCGCCGCGACCCGGCGCGGCAACCGGACCCGGCCGGCGGCTTCGAGCGTGATCGGCATGCTCACGTGGTCACCAGCTTCGCCTCGCGCAGCGAACCGAGGAACGCCGACACGTCCGACGCCACCCGCTCCGCGTGCTGCGGGTGCGCCTGGCTCAGCGCCCGGACCACGTCCTCGGGCCGCTTGCCGTCGACCAGGCCGCGCACCACCGCGGCGGCCGTGCCGTTGAGCTGCCAGTAGCGCCCCGACCGCTGGTCCAGCAGCACCATGCCGCTGTCGGTGTCGGTCGCGCTGACGTGGCGGGCCAGGGTGAAGGTCATCGGGCTCCTCCCGAGGTGGCGGACAGGGGCGCGGAAGTCCGCGCGGCGGCGGCGGACCGCAGCCACGACTCGCACGCCAGCGTGGTGATCACCGGGATCAGCGTGCGCGCGGCCGGGTGCGGGGTGACCAGGGCGCGCCGGAACGCGTCGCCGTCGACCAGGCCGAGCCGCTCCAGTTCGAGGTCGGCGCACTGCGCGAGCAGTTCCCGCTTGTGGTGGTCGAGGCCCGCGTAGACGTCGGCGCTGAACTCGCCCTTGGTCGGGCGGCCCAGGACGTGGTCGGGCACCGAGCCGCGCATGGCGGCGGCGAGGACCGGCTTGTAGCGGTTGGCCTCCGCGCGGTCGCGCAGCCGGATCGACAGGGCGGCTTCGACGACGTGGTCGTCGACGAACGGCGCGTGCCAGCTGACGCCGTGGCGCTCGGTGACGCGGGTGGCGCGGCGCAGCCCGTCCCCGCAGGTGCGCGCCATGTCGAGGGTGGCGTGCTGGGCGCGCAGCGGCGAGAGCGGTTCGGGCGCGGCGGCAGCGGCCTCGCGCAGCAGCACCCGGTTGGCCTCGACCGCGCGCGGCGTGGCCCACGCGGGCAGCCGGGGCGGCTCGCCCCACCCCATGCTGGGGTGCGAGGTGTGGCCCAGGCCGGCGGTGAGCGTGCGGGAGGCGGCGTCGAGCCACGACGCGTAGCTGGTCCCGTCGGCGAGGAAGCGCAGCGCCTGCCCCAGGCTCCACCGGCGCAGGCTGCGGTTGGGCCGCAGGTGGGGCAGGTAGCCCAGCGGGTCGACGCGCACCGCGCTGTGGTCGTGGGCGGGCATCACGTAGAACAGCTCGTCGCCGCCGTGCCCGGTCAGGTGGCGGGTGACGCCCTTGTCCGCGAGCAGCCGCGCGTGGTGCGCCAGCACGCCCTTGGTGCGCAGCCACGCGAAGGGTCCCTCCGCGTCCGGGTCGGGGTCCAGCGCGCCGGTGAAGTTCAGCGGCGCTTCGCCGCGGGGGATCACCACGTGGTCGGCCTCGGGCAGGTCCAGGGCGGCGCGGGCGGCCCAGCGGGCGTCGTCGTTGGCCGGGTCGACCGCCTCCAGCCGGGTGGTGACCAGGTCGGGGTTCCGCTCGGCGAGCAGGAAGCTCAGGCTGGTGGAGTCCATGCCGCCGGACAGGTCGGCGCTGGTGCGGCCCGGCCCGTGGGCGCGGGCGGCCACGGCGGCCCGCAGGGCGCCGCGCACCCGCTCGGCCCCCTCGCGCAGGGGCAGTTCCGCCGCGGGCGGCGTCCACCAGCGGGTGGTGGTGTGCGTGCCGTCGGGGTCGACCACGACGTGGCTGTCGGGCTCGACCCGCACGACACCGGTCCAGGCGGGGCGGTCGGCGAGCGGCCACGGCGCGGAGGGCGCCATCAGGTGGCGGGCGACGTGGGCCTCGTCCAGCCCGGCGCCGACGAGCGCGGCCAGCGCCTGCGGCCGGTCGGCCAGGACCGTGGTGCCGCCGGCCCTGGTGCGGAACACCTGGCGGGCCGCGGAGATCGTGCCCTGCGCCCGCAGCCGGCCGTCGAAGGAGGCCAGCAGGTGGTAGCTGCCCGCGATCCGGCCGGGCACGGCGTCGAGGTCGCGCAGCCCGGAGAGCCGGTCCAGCTCGGCGAGCAGGCCGGCCGCCGTGGCCGTCGAGCTGCCCAGCAGGACCAGCGACCGGGTGCCGGCGGTGGCCGTCACCACCTCGTCGGACCGCCAGGCGCCCACGACCCAGGGCCGGCCGGAGGGGTGCGCGATCACCCGTCCCCCCGCGGCCGGGCGGACCGATTCCGCGACGCGGGCGCCCGCCGCGCTGTCGGGAAGAACCAGGAACTGCACGTCACCCTCCACCTCGTGCGACCGGGACCGGGATCGGGCCGGGCGGGGCCGCGCCGGGGCGCGGCGCGGCGTCACCGCACCTCGGGCCGGATCAGCAGAAGATCCAGCACTCCTTGTCGTAGTCGTAGCCGCGGCCGCCGCCGCCGAGGGTGACCTCGTCGAACTCGCCCGCGTCGGACATGGTGGGCGGCTCGTAGGTGTTCGCGTCCTCGGTCATCTCGTACCTCCGGTAGTTCGTGGCAGGGGTGTGTCGGGGGGTGGGCCGACCGGGAGCGGTCAGTCGCACCAGACGAGGCAGCGGACGTCGAACTCGAAGCCCCAGCCGCGCGGGCCGAGGGTGACCTTCTCGAAGTCGCCGACCTCGACGAAGGCGGGCGGCTCGTACACGGTCGTCTCGTCGGTCACGGGGACCAACTCCTCTCGTCGTTTCACCGGTCGCGGCGCCGACCGCCGCCCGACCACCGTCGCAGCACGGCATGGCACCGGCGTGGCGCGACCGTGGCCGCAGGTGGTTCCCCCGCGCCACGACCGACCACGCGAGCGCCACGACGGCCTGACCAGCGGCGCGTACACGTGACGGGGAATTGCCTGCCCCGAAGGGAAAACCGCGGTGTCGGACGAACGCACCACAGCACGGGCGGCGGGACGGGTTTAGCGTCGGCCCGGTCCGCACGCCGACGTCCGCCGGGGGTGGTTGTGCTCTTCGTGAAGGTGCTGGGGGACATGCAGGTCCGGGTCGACGGACGCCGGGTGGCGGTGCCCCGCGGCAAGCAGCGGCTGCTGCTGACGGCGCTGGCCCTGCGCCGGGGCGAGGCGGTGGGCGCGGACGCGCTGGTCGGACTGCTGTGGGAGGACGGCTCGCCGCCGTCGGCGCGCACCACGCTGCGCGGTTACGTCAAGCGGTTGCGCACGCGGCTGCGCGGCGCCGGCGGGCGGCAGGTGATCGAGTCGGCGGCCGGCGGCTACCGGCTGGTCGCGGGCGAGGACGAGGTCGACGTGCACCGGTTCCGCCGGGTGGTCCGCGAGGCGCGGGGGTCGGCCGACCCCCGCGCGGAGCTGGCCGCACTCGGTTCGGCGTTGCGGCTGTGGCGGGACCGGCCGCTCGACGGGCTGGAGCCCGCGCGCTGGGTCGACGAGGCGGCGGCGGGGTTGACCGAGGAGTGGTTGCAGGTGCTGGAGAGGCACAGCGACCTGCTGGTCGAGACCCGGTCGGCGGACACCGCGGAGGTGGCGCTGCGGTCGGCGCTGGCCGACCACCCGCTGCGGGAATCCCTGTGGTGCAGGCTGATCCGGGCGATGCACCGCGACGGGCGCGGCGCGGAGGCGCTGCTCGCCTACGAGAAGGTGCGGCGGCTGCTGGCCGACCGGCTCGGCGTCGCGCCGTCCGGGCCGCTGCGCGAGCTGCACCGGCGGATCCTGGCGGAGGAGGAGCCCCCGCCCGCCGCGCCGACCTCCCCGGCCTCCGCGCCGACCTCCCCGCCCGCCGACCCCCGCGCCACCACGCGCCCCGGCGCCCGCGGCGGGACCGGCGCCGGCGGCCCGGCCGCGCGGCGGTCCCCGGTCGAGGTGGCCGAGCCCCTCGGCCTCGTCGGCCGGCGCCGGCACCTGGCGGCGCTGGACCGGTTCGCCGCCCGGGACGCCGGCGCGCGGATCGTGGTGGTCGACGGGCCCGCCGGGACCGGCAAGACCGCGCTGGCCCTGCGGTGGGCGAGCCGGGTCGGGCGGCGGTTCCCCGGCGGCCACGTGGCGGTGGACCTGCGCGGCGTGCACCCGGCCCCGCCGCTCACCCCGCACGAGGCCCTCGGCGCGCTGCTCCTGGGCGCGGGCGTCGGCGAGGACGGGGTGCCCGAGGACACCGGGGCCCGCGCGGCGGCGTTGCGCGAGGCGGTCGCCCGGCGGCCGATGGTGGTGGTGCTGGACAACGCGCACGACGTGCGGCAGGTGCGCCCCCTGCTGCCCGGCCCGGCCGCGCTCACCCTCGTCACCAGCCAGTCGCAGCTGCGGGGGCTCGTGGCGCGCGACGGGGCGGACCGGCTCAGCGTCGGGCGGCTGTCGGTGGAGGAGGGCCGCGAGCTGGTCGCCGCCGCCGCGGGTCCCGAGCCGGTGCGCGCCGACCCGGCGGCGGTGGCCGAACTGGTGGAGCTGTGCGCGGGCCTGCCCCTGGCGCTGCGCATCGCGGTGGAGAAGGTCTCCCGGGTGCCCGGCCTCACCCTGGCCGCGCTGGTCGAGGAGCTGCGCGCCGACCACACCCGGCTGGACCTGCTGGAGACCGGCGACGACGACGAAGCCAGCGTGCGCACGGCGCTGGGCCGCCCGCAGCGCCTGCTGCGCCCGGCCGAGGCCGACCTGCTGCACCGGCTCTCCCTCGCCGCCGACCGCGAGTTCGACCTGGCCACCGCCGCCCGGCTCACCGGCGGCGACACCGCCGTGCTCCGCCTGGCCCTGGGCCGCCTGGTCCTGGCGAACGTCCTGACCCAACCCGGCCCGCACCGCTACCACCTCGACGACCTGCACCGCGCCGTGGCCAGGGAGTCCGCCGCCGGCGCCCTCGCCCGGGCGATCCAGGCCCTGCCGAGGGGGCGCCGGGCGGACCAGCCGGCGCGGCTCTCCCCGGCCGGCGCCGCGGTCGCCCGCTGACGGCGCGACCGCCCCCCTGCGGGACGCCGCACCGGGCCGGTCGCCCACCGCGCCGCGGGCGGGCGGTGCGGTTGGGCGGGAACCCGCCGGGGTACGCCGCCGGGAGACGACTCGGGGGAGGATTCGGTGGCACGGCGGTACTCGTACGGCAGGACCGTTCTGGTCGGGTTGCTCGTCGGTGGGGTTTTCGGGGTCTACCAGGGGTTGATGCAGGACAGCCTGGGTTCCGGCCTGGTCTCGGGCGCGGTGTTCGGCCTCGTCATGGCCGTGGTGATGCGGCGGGTGTGGGGTTCCACCGCGTTGCGCGGCTTGGGCTTCCGGCAGCGCCGAGCCGTCTCGCGCGCGCTGCGGCGGGGCGAACCGGTCGAGGACCCCCGGCTCGCCCGGCCGCTGGTGGACCAGGCCGACGCGGTGCTGGCCACGCCGTTCCCGGTGAAGGCGATGCGGGTGGTGTTCGCGTTACCGGGCCTGCTCGGGCTGGCCCTGGGGGTGACCGGGTTCCTCGCCGAGGGGGTCGCGGGACTGGGCGGTGGGGTGCCGCACGTGGTCCTCTCGCTGGTGCTGCTGTTCGCCGTCCTGCCCCTCGGCCTGCGGCAGCGCGAACGCATCCGCCGCTCCCGGCAGGCCACGCTGGAGCGGCACCGGCTGTCCGAAGTGGACTCCTCCGCTGACCGCCGGGGCGCGACCGGTCTCGACCCCCGAGGCTGACCACGCCTCGACCGGCGAGGGGGAACGCCCCTCACGTCACCCCTCCCCGCGCCCGCGGTGGCTCACCCTTGTGGGCGTATTTCCTGCTCCGACCCTGTGCGACAAGGGTTTTCGCGCTGTCATGTCCCTGCCGGACCGAACTCATCGCGCACGGGAAGGCGGGGAGATGGGCGGATTCAGGTTCGCGACCGCGGCGGCGGCCGTCGCGCTGACGGCCTCGGGGTTGTTCGCGACCACCGGGGGCACGGCCGGGGCGGAAGCGGCGTACGACGACATCGCCATGTACAAGCAGGAGAAGACCCAGTGGTGCTGGGTGGCCTCCGGCCTCACGATCGCCAAGTACCACGGCCGCGGCAGCACGCAGGCGGACTTCTGCACCCGGGCCCAGCCCCGCTACGGCTGCGACAACCAGCCCGCGACGCTGGACGACATGGCCAGGGCCTGGAGCAGCCTCGGCATGGCGCACCCCGGCTCGGGCCTGGGCAGCGCGGCCTCGTTCAACCAGGTCCACACCGAGGTCAAGGCCGCCCGCCCGATCGGCGCGCGCATCGGGTGGTCCTCGGGCGGCGGCCACATGAACGTCATCTACGGCTTCGACACCTCGAACAACACCATCGCCGTGGCCGACCCGTGGCCGGACACCACCACCTACACGTGGTGGAACTACAACGACTACGTCAGCAACAGCTCGTCGAAGTGGACCCACTCCCGGATCGGCGTCTCCGGTTAAGGCAGGCGACATGCGCACAACACGAACGTCCGGCGAGCGGGTGGCCCCGCGCCTCTCCCTCCTGACCACCGCCCTGGCGCTGAGCGCGTCCGCGCTGCTGTCCGCCGGCCCGGCCCACGCGGCCGAGGACCAGCTGCCGGAGATCCCCGACTACCAGTCCGCCCTCGACGCGGTCAGGTCGACCGCCGTCCGCGACGCCGTCTGCCGCTTCCTCGGCACGCCGCTGCCCGCGGGCGGCTCCGAGGCGCCGCTGACGATCCCGGACAAGGCCCGGCCGTGCGAGGGGATGCCGGCCTTCACGGTCGAGGACCCGTTGGCAGTCAACGAGATCACGCCGGGCTTCGTCGCCGGCACGGCCAAGCCGGTCGCGGCCGAGGCGGTCGGGCTGAGCCACCTGGTGGCCTCGCTGAGCGCCGCCGTCGACGGCCGCCAGGCCACCGTCCTGCTCTCCCGCACCGAGGGCGGCGGCTGGCGCCTCGCGGCGGTGCGCGAGGGCGACAGCGACGCCGCGTACGCCGGCAAGGCCGGTCCGGGCAGCCTGGTGTTCAGCGAACCGCAGATCCGCGGCTGGTACCAGCTCACGCTCCTCACGGTCGAACCGCTCAACGACCAGGCGCGGCAGGGCCTGGGCGGGCGGGCGTCGCTGTCGCTGGGCGAGTACCAGAAGCTGGTCAAGGGCCGCTACGCCGACAAGCTGCCCGGCTCGGAGTACGACGCGGCGGGCATGTCCAGCGGCTACGGCGCCCCGCAGGAGGCGTCGTCCCCGGCGCCGCTGCTCGCCGGCGGTTCGGGCGCGGTGCTCGCGCTCGCGGTCGTCGCCCTCCTCGTCCACCGCCGCCGGCGCGGCGCCACCGGCTGAGGCCGGGCGCGCCGGCGCTAGCCGGCCGAGGACCACAACCCGGACACCAGCGGCCACACCCCGGGCAGCAGCAGCACCCCGGCCACCACGCACACCGGCCACACCACCAGCAGCTCGCCGGGCCCACCGGTCCGGAACCGGAGCAGGCGGGGCGGGCGGATCTCGTACCAGGTCTCCCCGCGGATCGGGATCGGCCACAGGAACGGGCAGCCCGACAGGGTCAGGGCGTCGCCCAGGCAGTGCACGACGCAGCCCACGCCGACCGCCCACCCCAGCCAGCCGCCCAGGCCGCCCACCCCGTCGAAGCCCCCGCCGCCGCCGATCCACAGCAGCACCGCCCCGGCGGCCACGAGCAGCAGCCAGTCCCCGAGCGCGGCCACCGCCAGCAGCAGCGCCACGCCGAGCACCACCAGCACCGCCCACCGACCCATCGCGCCGGTCCACCAGCCCACCCACCAGCCGAGCAGCGCGGCGAAGGCGACGGTGTGCGTGGCGTGCCGGTGCTCCCCGGAGACGTCCTCGTCCCGAGGGCCCTTGGTGGCCTGGTAGAGGCCGCGGGACAGGAACTGCACCACGGTCGAGAGCAGGTTGGTGACGGGGGCGAGGAGGCGGGAGGCGCGGGAGCCGGCGTGGTCCAGGTCCGGGAGCAGGGCCGAGCCCGCGGTGACGACGGCGACCACGACGGCCTGCGGGAGGGTGTGGGCGCCCAGCGCGGGGGCGAGGGCGAGCCCGGCGCACCAGCCGGTGGCGGCGTGGGTCCTGCCGAGCATCAGGCTCCCCCGGCCGGCGGCCGACCGCTCCCCGGGACCCCACCGGCACCGACCACTCCCACCACTCCCCCTCGGGACGACGCTCCCCCGCCGGCGACCACCGGCCGCCGGCCCACGAACCGCTCGTGGCCGGGACAGGACTTCCCCACCGCCGCGGCGTCCACACCGGGAGATCGCCGCGGCGGGCCCGGACCCGCTCGCGCTCGCGGGTCCGGGCGCGCTCGTCACGCCGGTTCGACGGGCAGCCACAGCTCGCAGGTCGCGGTGCTGAAGTCCTCGGCGCGGTCGAGGACCGCGACGATCGAGGGACCCGGCCGCAGGCGCCACGGGTTCGCGGGGAACCACTCGGTCGCGGTCGCGGCCCACGTGTCCTGCAGGGCCTGCGGGTAGGGGCCCGCCGTGCGGAAGACCGCCCACCTGCCGGCCGGCACCTCGATGGCGTCGAGGTCGTCCGGGACCGGCGTGGCCGGGGAGGTCGCGACCCCGTGCAGGTAGGTCAGCTCGCTGCCCTCCGCGCTGTCGGGGTCGAGGTCGTCGCAGACCTGGAGCAGACCTCCCGGTTCGGTGTCGCCGAGCTCCTTGAGCCGGCCGTGCTCCTGCTGCGGCAGCGCGGCGATGTGCTGCCGGATGTGCGGGTTGACGCCCTGGTGGATGAGCGGGACGCGGGCTGCGTGCCCGACGAGCCGGAACGCGGGGCGGTCGGCGATGCGGGTGTCCACGGGGTGGCTCCCTTCGACGGTCAGGCGGAACCTGAGTTGCGGTTGTGCGCGAAGGGGCCCCCCGTTCCGGCGGACCTCGCCGGGCCCTGCGCCGTGGACCGCCCGGAACGCCCGCCCGAACGCCTCGGTCGAGCCGTACCCGTGCCGGACGGCGATGCCCAGCAGGTCGTCCTCGCCCCGGACGACGTCGGCGGCGGCGACGGTCATGCGGCGTCGGCGCACGTACTCCGACAGCGGCATCCCGGCCAGCGACGAGAACATCCGGCGCAGGTGGTACTCGGTCGTGCCGAGCGCACCGGCCAGCCCGCCGACGTCGACCTCCTCGGTCAGGTGCTCCTCGACGACGGCGACGAGCCGGTTGAGTGCCGTGATCACGGGACCTCCTTCGACATCGAGCCTGTCGGAAGGCGCCCCTGCCGCGCCCGACCTCCGCGGTCCGATCCGATCAATTCGACCACGCGCGCCGCCCGGTGGGGCGCTTCGCGGGTCCCCGGTGGCCGGCGGAACACCCCCGCCACCGTCGGCGCGGCGGCCCTGAATGGTCCGATCCGGTGCTCGTCCGAAGGAGTGCACGGCGGGATCGTCCTGCTCACCGATCCGCGCACGACCGGATCGGTGCGTCCCGCGAAGCCCCGACCTTCGGGCCGGCGCGGCTGGAGACCGTGGGGGCGGGCGGTTCCACCGGTGATCGGGGCGTCGCGTGCCCACCGAGTCGACACCGATGACTTCGACCCGTGGGACAGGTTCGACAGCCGGGTCCGGACGAGTTCGCGGTCGTTGACGCCGACGTGGAGCCGCAGCCCGGCGGAGGCAGACTTCCACGCCACGCCACGCCACGCCACGCCACGCCACGCCACGACGCGGGAGCCGGTGCCGGAGGCGTGTCGTTGACGCGGGTCAGCGGGAACGCCCCGCCGAACCCATCCGGCCGGCACACCGCAGGCCCGGGCCAAAACCGCGTCGAACAGCTGAAACCACGAGCAGAGCCGTTGCTCCGGAACCGGTGTGGCGGGCCGACGGCTCAAATCGTTTGGGTGCCGGGGCTACGCTGTGATCAGCGTCAACTCGGGGGAGTCCTGTTGGAGAACGTCACTTTCGCCGGCGCGGGGGTGGTGCTGGCCGGTTCGCTGGCCCTGCCCGAGCGCGGCGCACCGGTGCCGGGTGTGGTCATGGTCGGTGGATCGGGGCCGTCGGACCGGGACAACGACACGCACTTCCCGGCGATCCGGCGGCACCTGGCGGGCGCCGGGATCGCCGTGCTGTCCTACGACAAGCGCGGCGTGGGCGGGTCGTCCGGCGACTGGCTCGACGCGACGGTGGACGACCTGGCGTCCGACGCGGCCGCCGCGCTGGACTTCCTGCGTGCGCGGCCGGAGGTGCGGAGCGAGGCCGTCGGGTTGTTCGGGCACAGCGAAGGCGCCTGGGTCGTCCTGCGCACCACCACGCTGCGGGAGGACGTGCCGTGGGTCGTCACCAACGGCGGTCCCGGCACGACACCCGCCGTGCAGGACCGCTACGCGCTGGCCACCGCCCTGCGGCGGACCGGGGGGATCACCGACGACGAGGTCGACGCCGCGCTGGCCGCCTACGACCGCGTCATCGAGGCCGGTCGGCGCGACGCCGACTTCGCCGAGGCGACCCGACTCGCCCACTCCCCGCCGACCGCGTTCACCGAGCACGCGGCCGAGGTGGACGAGCGCCTCTGGGAGTTCCTCAAGCGCAAGCAGGACCACGACCCCATCCCGGACGCGGTGCGCCTGCGCTGCCCGCACCTGGCGATCTTCGGCGCCGACGACGAACTGGTCCCGGTCGCCGACAGCATCCGCCTGTTCACCACCGCCGCCTGCCACCGCCACCGCGACCGCCGGGCGACGTTGACCGTCGAGGTGTTCCCCGGCGCCGACCACCGCGTCCGGGTCGGTGGCGGCGCCCACCTGGCTCCCGGCTACCTCGACGCCCTGACCCGGTGGATCACCGACCGGACCGGCGGCCGGGGCGCCTGAACCCGCTCGCGGGGGGCGAGCACCTCCGGACGACAGCCCGCGACCGCCTCCCGCTCGACCGGGGAGGACCGGCCCGGACCACCGGACCGATCACCGGACCGACGCCCCGGGGCGGGGCACTAGTTCAGGAACGCCAGCACGCGCTCCATCAGCAGCGCGGCGGCGGTCTCGTCGTACGACGACAGGCTCTCATCGGCGAACAGGTGCCGGTCGCCGGGGTAGAGGAACAGCTCGCCGTCGCCCGCCGCCGCGACCAGGTCGCGGGCCGCGTCGAGGTCCCCGTCGGCCACGAACAGCTCGTCGTCGGCCATCGCGTGGACCTGGACCGGCACGCGCGCGGGCCACGGCCGGCCGAACTCCGACACCGGCACGCACGCGTTGACCAGCAGCGCGCCCGCGGCGCCCGGCTTGGTCTGGGCCAGCATCTGCGCCGGCAGCACGCCGAGGGAAAACCCCGCGTAGACGACGTCGCCGGGCAGCCCCTCGGCCGCCTGGAGGCCGCGCTCGGCGATCACCCCGTACCCGACCTCCTGCGCGTAGTCCAGGCCCGCGCCGAGGTCGACGAACACCCGCCCCTCGTACAGGTCCGGCACGTGCACGGTGTGCCCGGCCGCCGCCAACCGCTCGGCGAAGGCCGCGACACCGGGGGTCAACCCGTGCGCGTGGTGGAACAGCAGCACTTCGGCCACGTCAGGTCCTCTCCGCCACGCGCGCGGGTGGTCGGTTCACCGGGTACGGCGAAGCCGGCCCGGGACGACCGCTGGCTGTTCAACGGTCGTCCCGGCCCAGCCTGCCGTGCGGACGGCTTCGGGGGGCACGACCGCACGACGGCGAACGCCGGGTACCCGGTGCGGGCGGGAGTATGCACGCCGTCCCGGGCGGGATCGCCGGCGAGCGGCTCACGACGACCACCGGCGGGCTTCCCGCACCGGACACGGCCGGAGATTTCCTTCAGCCAGGGATCCCCTTCGGCCGGAGATCCCCTTCAGCCGGAGATCCCCTTCAGGGGGCCGGCACCACCCAGTCGGCGCAGGGCACGACCTCGAACCCCCGGCCCGGGAAGACGGCGTCCATGAAGAAGTCGTGCACCGCCTGGTCGCCGTCGGCGCAGCCGTCCCGCAGCACGGTCACCCGGTAGCCGCGGTCGGCCGCGTCGTAGCACGTCGCGGCGACCATGGCGCTGGTCGCGACCCCGGCGACCGCGAGGTGGTCCACGCCGCGGGCGCGGAGCACGAGGTCGAGGTCCGTGCCGGCGAACGCCCCGGCGCGGCGCTTGAGCACGACGACGTCCTCCTCGGCGACCGGCAGGTCGACCCCGGTGCCGGCCGATCCCTCGTGGAAGGCGTCCCCGGCCTCGTAGAACGACCGGAGCAGCGCGCTGCCCGGCGGCACGTCGGCCCCGTTGTCCCGGAAGGCGAAGCGCACGAACACGACCAGGGCGCCGGCCGCGCGGGCGCGCGGGAGCAGGTCGGTGAGCGGCGGCACGACCCGCCCGGCGAACGGGTAGCCGGCCGTGATGCCCCGCTGGACGTCGCCGACGATCAGCGCGGTGGTCATGGGGGCTCCCGTCCGGCCGCTCCCCCGGCGCCCGCGGTGGGCGGGGCGACCGGTCCGGCGGCCAGGTGATCTCGGCGGCGGGCGAAGCCGCCGATCCCGGCCCGGTGGCCCGGGTTCCGCCGCACCGCGGTGATCAACCGGCTTCGGGCGGGAGTCTAGCCGGGTGCGGGCATGGGGCGTCGGCGGCTACCCGACCACCACCCGGACCTGGATGCCGAGCCGCGGCCGGCCGGGGCCGGTGGTCACCAGCTCCAGCGCGGCCAGGTGCACGCCGGGCCGCAACGACGTCGCGTCCACGGTGACCTCCACGGCGCGCGACTGCCCGGCCGGCACGACGACCGGCGCCCCTCCCCCCAGCCACGGCAGCGGCGTGTGCACCGGGGACCCGGTCTGGAGGTAGGAGACCTTCGGCGGCTGGTCGGTGGGACCCGGGTAGGCGTACGGCGGGTTGGAGAACACCCACAGGTTGCCGGCCGGGTCGGCTTCCAGCCCGGCGCCGGTGTACGCGCCCGGCATCGGGTCGGCCATCAGGTCCCGGCTGCCGCACCCCTCGGGGGAGACCCGCGACAGGTACCCGACCCGCCCGTACCCCGCCGAGACCAGGTAGATCCACAACTCACCCCCGGTGGGGTCGGTGGCGACGAAGGCGATCCCGGCGATGCGCGCGCTCTGGTCGTACCGGCTCAGCCCGCACCGCCCGACCACGGCGCCCGCGTCGGCGTGCGACGGCCCCTTGACCTGGGTGATGGTCCTGCCGTCCACCACGAAGAACGTGTCGGTGCCCGGTCGGTGCGCGAGGCCGCCCCCGTCGGCGTGCCAGTCCGCCCCGGTGACCGAGTGCACGACCTCGCCGGTCAGCGGGCGGACGCACTTGATCGTCGGACCGCCGGCGACGTAGCAGAGCAGGCCCTGGTCGCGCAGCACGGCCAGGTCGCCGACCGGCTCGTCGAACCGCCGGGTCCCCAGCAGGACGCCGTCGGGGGTCAGGCGGGACAGCGCCCCGTCGGCCCGGCTGGAGATGTACACGTGCCCGTCCAGCTCCGCGATCCCGTACCCCCGCGGCACCCCCGAGGCGACCGGGTTCCACGACCTGAGCACCGCGCCCGGCTTGTCCGGCTGCGGCAGCGTCGTGCCGCCCTCGATCTCGTGCACGGCGTCCCACGTGCCGGGCAGGCCGCCCGTGTTGCGCACCGTGGCCGTCGTGGTCCGCTTCTGCCCGGCCGGGACCGCGATCTCCACGGGCCCCGACCCGACGGCCAGCGCAGGCGCGGCGAGCGGCACGTCCCGGACCACGACGGTGTTGTCCGCGCCCGCGGGCACCTCCACCCGCGTGTCCGGGTAGCCCTCGGCGGTCACGTCGATCACCGCGCCCCGCGTCGACACCTCGAACCGGTAGGCCCCGTCCCAGACCGTGTACATCGCGACCGGTCGGCCGTTCACCACGGTCTTCAGGTCGGCCAGCGGGATCGGTGCGCCGTCGTTGGCGTTGCGGACCACCCCGCGCACCAGCATCGTGCCCGGCACCCGGAACCGGACCGCGGTGGCGTCGGACAGCTTCGGCTGCCGCATGGACCAGGTGAGCGCCGACGACCCGGTGGCGTCCTCGATACCGACCACGGCGTGCGCACCGGCTTCGGCGGGCGTGTCGATCCCCTTGTACTGCAGCACGATCTGCCCGCCCTCGTGCAGGACGACCTCGGCGCTCAACCGGCTGTCGGGTTCGGCCTTGCGCCGGACGTTGTGCCACTCCACCACGAATCGCCGCGCGGGTTCGACACCGTCCACCTTGGTCCGCACGGCCGCCTCGGCGTCGATGACCAGGTCGTCCCAGAACGCGTAGACGGCCCCGTTGGGCTCCGCCGCCGACGGCAGCGGTCCGGGCGCCGGCGCGGGCCCGTCCGGCAGCCGGCCGAAGGCCAGGTAGCCGTCGTCGGCGACCTTCATCGAGGGGTACGCCGTGCCGTGGAACATCATGCTGAAGGGCAGGACGACGAACCGGTCGACGCCGTCGCCGGTCAGGTCCAGGACCTCGTCACCCTCCACATAGGACGATGGTGTCGCGGTGGCGGTGTAGGGGTTCTCGGCCGCCACCGCCTCGGGCGCGGTCACGAGGGCGATGAGCAGGATCAGGACGGCGGACGCTCTGCGCATCGCGCACTCCCAGCCGTGGAGAGGGTACCGACCGCCCCACCGTGGCTGCTCCGGTCCCGTACCACAAGGAAGTTGGTCTGCCCGGCTGGACACCCTGCTGCGCACGGCCACGCGGCGTTCACGCCGATGGCCCTGACCGGACGCCGGCTCACCCCGGGGTCGTCGCAGCGGCACGCAGACCCCGTTGGAGTCCACGGCAACCGGAATACCGGGGAAGCGACGGCGCCCGCGCAGTCGCCCCGGTGGGGAATCCCCGCCCCGCTGTGCGGGAGCCCGAACAGCGGGCGGTGGCGCGGTGTGCGGCGGGAGCGCCCCGCTGGTTACGGTCGGCCCGGGAGCGTCACTCCAGCGATGGTCGGGGGTCCGGATGAGTCCGGTGTCGAGGCGGTTGTTCCTGGCCGCGGCGGTCGGCGGGGGGATGCTCGCGGGGGCGGGCACCGCCGCGGCCAGTGAGTTCGCGGGGCTGCGGGTGCGGTGGCGGGACCTGTTGCTGGGCACGGGCTTCAACCCGACCGTGGAGCCGTTCAGCTCGCGGTTGGCCGGCCTGGGCGCGACCACCACGCGGTTGCGCAAGGACATGCGCATAGCACCGGGGTCGCTGTGGCCGGACGCGGTGTTCACCGCCCCGGCGCCGGGTGACGACGCGGAGGCCGTCGTGCGCTCCGGCAGGATCCGCGACAGCTACGAGCGGTTGCGCACCATGGCCTTCGCCTACAACCAGCCCAACACCGGGCACACCCACGACCCGGAGCTGCTCAAGTGCACCCTCCGCGGGCTGGAGCACATGAACGCGGAGGTGTACCGCGCGGGCCGGGAGACCTACGGCAACTGGTACCACTGGCGGATCGGCGCCCCGCAGGCGATGCAGGACGCCTGCGTGCTGCTCTACGAGCACGTCCCGGCCGAGAGCCTGGCCCGCTACCTGGCCGCGGTCGACCACTTCGTGCCGGACCGCGAGGTCGAGGACCGCCCCGGCGTGAGCCTGGGCTCCAACCGGGTCAACCACTGCCAGGTGCTGGCGCTGCGCGGGGTCCTCGGCCAGGACGCGGTGAAGGTGGCGCTGGCCAGGGACGCGCTCAGCGCGGCGATGGCGCAGGTGACCAGCGGGGACGGCATCCACCCCGACGGGTCGTTCATCCAGCACGAGAGGCTGCCCTACGCCGGCGCCTACGGCGTGGACTACCTGACCGGTCTCGGGCTGCTGTTCGCCCTGCTGGCCGGCTCCACCTGGCAGATCACCCACCCCGACCGGGAGGTGGTGCTCGGCTCGGTGCGGCGCACCTGGGCGCCGCTGATCTTCGACGGCCTGGTGTTCGACGCCGTGTCCGGGCGCGCGATCAGCCGCGGGCTGCGGGCGGGGGCGGGACCGGGCGCCATCCAAGAGGACGACCACGCCCGCGGGCACGCCCTGATCGCCGGGATCGCCCTGCTGGCGAAGGGGGCGCCCCCGACCGAGCGGGACCACTGGCACGGCCTGGTCAAGGGCTGGGTCCAGCGCGACACCCGCTGGCCGGTGCTCACCGACCGCTCGGTCGACTTCGCCGGCCTGACCCGGCTCGCCGCCATCGCCGCCGACCCGGCCGTCACCGCGCTGCCCGAACCGGCCGGGCACCGGCTGTTCCCCTGGACCGACCGGGCCGTGCACCGCGGCCCGGGGTGGGCCGCGGTCGTCAGCATGGCCTCCCGGCGGATCGCGCACTACGAGTACGGCAACGGCGAGAACTTCCGCGGCTGGCACACCGGGGCCGGGATGCTGTGCTGGTGGGGCGACCGCGGCCAGTACTCCGACGGGTTCTGGCCCACCGTCGACCCCTACCTCCTGCCCGGCACCACCGCCTCCACCAAGCCGCTGGCCGACGGCGAGGGCGGCGACTACGCGCTGCCGGTCCCGCCCGCGGACTGGGTGGGCGGGACGACCGACGGCGTCTTCGCCGCCGTCGGGCAGCACCTGCACGGCCTGTCCTCCAGCCTGACCGCCCGCAAGTCCTGGTTCTTCGCCGAGGACGCGGTCGTCTGCCTCGGCGCGGGCGTCCACTGCAAGGACGGCACGACCGTGCGGACCGTGGTCGACAACCGCAACCTCGGTGAACGGGGCGTGGCCGTGCTCACCGTCGACGGCGTCGCCCAGCCCGCGGGGTTCCCGTGGGCGGCGAGCCTGACCAACCCCCGGTGGGCCCACCTCCACGGCCACGGCGGCTACCTGTTCCCCGACGACAAGACCGTGCGCGCCCAGCGCGAGGAGCGCACCGGGCGCTGGCGCGACATCAACGTCAACGGCTCGACCGAACCCGTGACCCGCCGCTACCAGACCCTGTGGTTCGACCACGGCGCCACCCAGGCCAAGGACGCCTACCGCTACGTCCTGCTCCCCGGCGCCACCGCCGAGCGCACCCGCGCCCGCGCGGCCGACCTGGCCGACTGGCTGACCGTCCTGGACAACACCGAGCAGGTCCAGGGCGTCGCCCTGCCGGAGATCGGCGTGACCGCGGTGAACTTCTGGACCGCCGGCGCCACCGCCCCGCTGACCGCCACCGCACCCTGCTCCGTGCTCGCCCGCATCTGCTCCGACGGCACCGCCGCCCTCTGCGTCGCCGCACCCACCCGCGACGTCCGCTCCCTCACCGTCACCTGGCGCCGCCCCGTCGCCGCCGTCCTGTCCGCCCCGCCGACGGTCGTCGCGACCCGCACCGGCCAGAGCCTCTCGGTCGACTTCGGCGACCTGAGCGGCACCGCCGGCGCCACCCAGGTCCTCCGCGTCCGCCTCTGACCCGCGACGCCGTTCCGGTCGGCCCCGCGGGGCCGTCCGCAACGGCGTGCCGGGTCAGGTGGCCAGCGGCACCGTCACCGTGCTGCCGTGCCCCAGCCGCAGCCTGGCCCCGGCCGGTGGGCGCAGGGTGTGGTCGTGGTCGGTGGAGATCACGACCAGCCCGATCCGCCGACCGGCCGCGAACACGTGCTCCTTGGGCTCCAGCGGGAACCGCAGCTCGTACTCCTGCCCGCGCACCACCTTCGCGCCCGCGCCGGCCGAGTCGCGGTTCTGCGGGTCGATCCACCCCCTGGTCACGACCACGGGCGCGGCCGTGCTGCCCGCCGGGCCGTAGTCGACCAGCAGCGCGGTCACGTTGGCGTCGTCCCGGTTCTCCAGCGCCACCTTCAGCGCGACGGTGGTGACGCCGGACAGGCGGGACGCCGCGGCCAGCGGGGCCGAGCGGAAGACCAGCCGGTTCGGGTCGGCGGTGTCGGGCCGGGCGACCAGCTGTGCCGCGGTCCGCGTGCGGCCCCTGTCCTCGAACGACTGCGCCACACCGGTTCCCGCCTCCGGGGCGAGCACGCCGGGCGCGGTGGCCGACGTGGCGGTCAGGTGCAGCGCGGTGGGTTTCGCGGCCGGGTCGGGCCAGTCGGCGAGCCTGCGCCAGCCGGTGGTGTGCTCGACCTCGGCGACCGGCTCGCGCAGGACGCCGTTGTCGACGCCCTTGAGCCAGTAGTCGAACCAGCGCAGCAGGGCCGGCCGGTAGTCGGACCGCGCCGGTTCGCCGTGACCGCCGCGGTGGAGCCAGATCCTGCGCGGGACGTCGTTGCGGCGCAGGGCTTCCCACCACTGCGCGTAGTGCGTCCCCTTGACGTTCCAGTCACCGTGGCCGTGCACGACGAAGACGCTCGCCTTCACCTGCCCGGCCAGGCGGACGTAGTTGCGCTCGTCCCAGAAAGCGCTGTAGTCGCCGGAGACCCGGTCCTGCCGCTGGGTGAGCGCGGCGATCTCGTCGGCGCACCCGGCGCGGGTGACGACGGCCTTGGCCAGCACGTCGGCGTCCTCGCCCTGGTACCCGCCGGGCGCGACGACGAGCCCGTTCGCGCGGTAGTAGTCGTACCAGTTGGTCGGCGCGGCGACGGGCACGATCGTCTTCAGGCCCGCCACACCGGTGGTCGCGACCATGTTCGGCAGCGCGCCGTTGTAGGAGACGCCGGTCATGCCGACGCTGCCGCTGCTCCACGAGGCCGTGACCTCCCGGCCGGAGGCGTCGAACCCGCGGGCGCGGCCGTTGAGCCAGTCCACGACCGCCTTGCCCGCCAACGCCTCCTGCTGGTCGCCGGTCGTCGGGCAGCCCTCGGACGCGCCGGTGCCGATGCTGTGCCCCAGCACGACGGCGTAGCCGCGCGGCACGAAGTAGTCGTCCAGCCAGCCGGGCAGGTTCGGCGACGCCGCGCGCACCGGGTGGCGGCCGGCCGTGACGCCGAACAGGTCCTCCTGCGGCAGGCGGTCGACATCCACCCAGTGCATGGGGACCGTGTTGAGACCCGTCCGGTACGGGCTGTGCTCGAAGACGACCGGGTAGCGGCCCGCGCCGGCCGGGCGGGAGATGTCCAGGGCGATGCGGTCGGGCCGCCCGTCGCGGTCGCTGTCGACCGCAGACTCCACGTAGACCCGCTGTTCGACGGCCACCGACGGTGGCGGTGCGGCGAGCGCCTCGGGAGCGCCCGTGGCGGCCGTGGTGGCCGTGACGGCCATCAGGACCGCCGTGCCGACGCCGAGCAGGGAGTTCGGCCGGCGGCGGCGTGCAGGGGGTGGTGCCATCGCGGTTCTCCTTCACAGGGCGCGCGTGCGGCAGGGCACGCGGGTGGGGAGGTGTGGCGGCCCGACCAGTCTGGGGGAAGGCGCCGACGCGAAGGCAGGTCCTGGGGGACTGGAACGTTCACGCTCCACCGGCGCGCGCCACGACGGGGCGGCGGGCACGACCCGCCGGGGCGCCGTTCCCCGCCGAGTCAGCGTGTCGATCGGCCAAGGCTCACGCGCTGTCGCCGGCCGGCTTGCACTCGCGCGTTCTCGGACAGCCACACCCGGCAGGTCGAGTCGGTGTGGCAACGGCGCCAAATACCGGCAGCCGACACCACACGCCGTCGGGCCGAGTGGTCGCCTGTTGAGCCGATCGGCGCGGCGAGCACCCGCCGCCGTCGGAATCCCGTCTGCGGCGAGCGCCCTGGTGGGGCCGGTACGCGGCACCCGACCCCGATAGGAGGAGTCCACGCCCGTCGGGCATGGTTCGGCGCCGCAAGGGGATCCCGGGGGTGTGAGGGGGCGGAGCAGGAAGGACGAACTGATGAGGCGTTGTCGAGCACTCGCGGTCGCCGCCGGTGTCGCCGCTGTCGTGGCGGGGTCGGGCATGCCGGCCGCGGCCGGACCCGCGGCCCCCGACGGGGTCGTGTTGTTGCGCACCGACGAGCCCGAGGTCCTCGAAGGGCTGCGGGTGCAGTTCTGCACCACGGGCACGCCCCCGACCCAGAAGGTGACCGCAGAGGTGCTGTGGCCGAACGAAACCCCCGGTGGCGACTGTGCCGTGGTCGCCGTCCCGTCCCCCGACGAGACGGGCAGCAGCGCCGCGGCGCGCTTCGTCGACGACCGCGGGGCGCAGGAACTCGACGCGGAGGCGCCCAAGGCCGCCTGCGTCGTCAAAGACGTCGACATCCTGACGATCTACATCCCCGAAGCTGCCGACCCGCCCGGCTGCAACTTGGTTTCCTGATCCCCGTCGACTGCGGGGTGGCCTGTGACGACGAGCTGGTGATCGGCTTGGGTGGTTCGCACGGCGGCGTGCCCGCCGCAGGGCCGCCGTGGTGACCGCCGAGGTCCTTGAGCCCGGAGGATAGGGTCGGCGGTGGCAGGACGGGCACGGTGCCCGGGCATCCGGACCCGGGCACCGTGCTGGGGCGTGGGGTCAGTGAAGGTGACGCATGGCCTCCTCCTCTCCTCGGTGGGGTCTGCGGTTCGGTGTCAGCCCCAACCCAGGTCGAACCGGCGCAGGCCGCGCAGCGTGGCGTTGCGGCGGAAGACCGGTTCGCCCAGCGGTCGGGGTGGTCGGTGGTGGCGGGCCAGGGCGCCGAGCGCGGTGCGGGCCAGCAGCAGGGCCAGCGGCGCGCCGAGGCAGGCGTGGGAGCCGCGGCCGAAGCCCAGGTGCGGGTTGGGCCGGCGGTCCAGGCGCAGGGTGTCGGGGTCGTCGAAGACGCGCTCGTCCCGGTTGGCCGCGGCGATCAGGACGGTGACGATCTCGCCGCGGCGGACGGGGTGCCCGTCGACCTCGGTGTCGCGCACGCAGCCGCGGGCTTCGGCCTGGACCGGTCCGGCGCAGCGCACCAGTTCCTGCAACGCGGTGTCGGTCACGCCGTCGGCCAGGGCGTCCAGTGCGCCGGGGGTGTCCAGGCAGGCGAGCAGGGCGTTGCCCAGCAGCCTGCTCGCCGATTCGTAACCGGAGTGCAGGATGACGCGCAACGAGTTGCGCAGGACGGTCCCGGGGACGTCGGCGGTGGCGCGGTGGGCGGCCAGGTAGCCGACCACACCGGGCCCGGAGGTGTGCTCGTCGAGCCACCGGCCGGCCAGTTCGGCCAGGGCGGCGCGCGCGGCGCGCCCCGGCTCGACGGTGTCCGGGCGCAGCGCGTAGTCCATCGAGTCGACGATGTCGGCCGAGATCGCGGTGAACCGGCCCTGATCGGGCAGGGCGACACCGAGGACGTCGGTGATGGCCGCCAGCGCCAGCGGCCCGGCGAACTCGCCCATGAAGTCGAACGACGGGCGGTCGGCCAGCGCCGCGAGCCTGCGCTCGACGTCCTCGGCCGCCCGTTGCCGCACGTGGTCCCAGTCCAGGGCGTGGAAGGCGTGGACCAGCAGGGCCCGCACCGCCCCGTGTGCTCGGGCGGGTCGAGGGCCTGCACGCTCAGCGCGGAGGCCGGGATGTCCTCCCCCAGCCGCCGCCAGTCCGAGCAGAACCGGTCGGCATCCGCCAGCACCGTCGAGCAGTCACTCAGCGAGGTCGCCACCCAGGAGTCGAGGGTGCCGCTCCACCACAGACCCTCGCGGTGCCGGAACGGCCCCCACGCCGAAGCCGGGTCGCGCAACGCCCGCGGCGTGATCAGGTCGTTGATCGGGTCATGGACCGGCGCCTTGATCACTGGTACCTCCAACCTCCGATCGCGGTCACCGCCGTGGTCGGCCGCCGTACTGGCAACCTGTCGGACGCTGGTCGGACCCGGACGGCGGTCCACGTGCTTTCACCCCGGTGGCACAGCGCGTTGCCGAAGGGTCTCTCCCCGGCTTCCCACGCCGATGCGGGCGATACCGCCTCCACGCCCCAGTCACTCGTTTCAGCTACCAGGACGTCCCTCGCACGGGTGAGGAGGTGCTGTCTGTGACTGCGCGGCGAGCAGTTGCACGAGGGTGCCGCCACCAAGCCGACCCGGGCATGGGCGGGGCACGCGCACCCGGGTGGCCCTCGACCACGCGGGCCACCCCACGCCGCGCCCGGACACCACGAGCAGGCCCGCGAGGTGTGGCGGGAAGCGCTGGAGCTGCACCGGGGACAAGGCCGCACGGCCGACACCGAACGCGTCCAGCACCGGCTCGACACCCTCGACAGCACCAGCCGTCCCGATTCCGGCAACCAATGACGTCCACCTGCTGACAACCGATGACGACCGACCGATGACGACTCTCAGGGCGACGAAGCGACGCCTCGCAGGCGGCCGCACCGCCGGTGCGAAGCGGGCCCCGGTCCTGATGCCTGTCGGTATCGAAAGCCCTCGTCGGAGCGGCTTGCGGCGGGAGACGGGTGTGCGGGCACCTGGCCGGAGCGGAGGCGGCGCCGCTCTCGATCGGGTGAATACCGGCCGGCCGGACACCGTGGGGTGGCCGGGCGGGAACCCCGTGCACGACCACAGCCGGGACGCTCCGGGGGACGCCCACTGCGCCACCGGTCGCCCTCACCCGACCAGAAGCCCAGGTGCCACTTGCGAACCGTGTCCTCGTCGATCCGGGCCCACGGGCCGGGTGCCCGCTCGTGCTGGAGGGCGTGATGTCACCGGGAAGCGCTGATGTGGTGATCGTGGGCAACGGGGTGCTCGGGTTGTCGACCGCGGTGCGGCTGGCGTACCGGGAACCGCGGGCGCGGGTGGCGGTGGTGGGTCCGGCGGCGCGGGAGCGCGGGGCGTCGGCGGCGGCCGGGGCGATGCTGAACTGCTTCGGCGAGGTCACCGCGCACAGCAGTGGGCATCCCGCGGCCCGGGCGCGGTTCTCGATCGCCCGTCAGGCGCTGGAGGAGTGGCCGGACTGGCTGGACTTCCTGGCCGAGCTGGCCGGCCCCGAGGCCGCAGGGCTGCGCGCGAGCTGCGTGGAGGGCACCGTGGTGGTGCTCAGCGCGAGGTTGGGTCAGGTGGCCACCGACAACTTCGCCGCGATCGGGGCCGCGCTGGCCGAGCACGGCGAGCCGCACGAGGCGCTCGCCGCCGAGGACGTGGCGGGGTTGTCACCGGAGTTCCCCGCCCGCCCGTCGCGGGTGCTGTACCTGCCGCGCGAGGGCGGCGTCGACGCCCGTGCGGTGATGGCGGCGCTGGCGGCGGCGGCCCGGCGGCTCGGCGTCGACCTGGTCGACGCCACCGCGGAGCGGCTGGTGGTCGACGCGCACCGGGTGCGCGGCGTGCGCCTGACCGGAGGCGACACCGTCGACACCGGCACGGTGGTGCTCGCCGCGGGCAGCGCGGGCAGCGCGCTGGCCCAGGCCGTGCTGCCCGCGGGCGCGTTCCCTCCCGTGCTGCACGGCACCGGCTTCGCGCTGCTGGTCGAGCCACCCCGACCCGGCCCGCGCCACGTCCTGCGCACCCCCAACCGCGCCGGGTCGTGCGGACTGCACCTGGTACCCCAACGCGCGTCCGGGACGCTGTACGCCGGGGCCACCAACATCGTCACCCCCGACCCGACACCGGGGCCCGACATCGCCTCCAGCCACAGCCTCATGCGCATGCTGTGCGAACAGCTCGACCACCACCTCGCCGCTCGCCACGTCCACCGCTGGCTGCACGGGGTGCGCCCGGTCAGCGTCGACGGCTTCCCCCTCATCGGCGGCTGCTCGGTCGAGGGCCTGCTGTTCGCCACCGGCACCAACCGCGACGGCTTCCACTGCTCACCGGTCATCGCCACCCACCTCACCGACACCGTGCTCGGCGCCGGCGCCTCCGACGACAGGTTCGGCTGGTTCACCCCCGAACGACCACCCATCGAACCGACGACCCTGCGACAGGCCATCGCCGAAGCCACCGACCACGACACCGACGCCGCTCACGAAACCGGCCTCGCCCTGCCCTACTGGCTCGACGAGGACCAACTGCGCACAGCCGTCCACCAGCGCGTGCGGCGGCTCTACGACAACCTCGGCACCGCACTGCTCCCGGAAGTGGTCCGCGTCCTGCGCGCCACGGTGGACCCGACCCGGGAAACCTTCCTGCGCGACTACCTGCGCGCCGCCCACGCCCACCACCCGCACCCCGCGCCGACCACCGGGGCGGACAACCCCGACACGGCTCGACACCGCGGTGCGCGTTGAACCCGTACGCACGGCCGACCCACCCCCGGCCGCCGCCCGGCCTCCCAGCGCGCACCGCCCCACATCGCACCCGACCGTATTCGGGCGCGCCGGTGACCGGCGCGGGGGTGCCGTCGGGTGTCTCAGTCGATGGCGTCGGCGACGGCGTTGAGGGCGTCGCCGCCTCCGCCGAGGAGGCTGGAGACGGCGCCGACGACGTTGTCGGTGAGGTCGAGGGCCTGGGCGCCGGCGGTGCCGGAGGTGGCCAGGGCCAGGGTGGTGGCCAGGACGAGCGGGATACCGACGCGCGTGGTGGTACGCCTGACGGACATGCGTGTCTCCTCTGGACAGGGTGGTGGGCCTGGCTCCTGTCGGCGGCCACCACCGTGAGCGAACACCGGACACCAGCGGGGACGGCGAGAGGCCGTGCGGCCGGGGAGGGCCGCGTGCGGCGTGTGCGCCACGGTAACGCGACAGCGCCGGCAGGGCAGCGCGGGCGCGCCCGCGGGACACCGGTGCGCGGCCGGTTGCGGTCTTCGGAAAGTCGTGACGCCCGGCCGGCCGACCCGCGCGACCGCGATGTCCGGCGGGGCCTGCCGATCGAGGCCGAGCCTGCCGGGCACGCGGTCGATCAGGCTTTCTTCTTCCGCAGGATCATCATGGTCTTCTGGTCGAGGCTCCTCAGCATGGCGTCCCGCGCTTTGCGCTGGACGTAGTCCTTCTGCCCCGGCTTGAGCTTCGTGATCTCGAGTTCGAGGCTGACCAGGATGCCCGCGACCGTCGAGGGGCTCGGGCGTTCGTTGATCTGGATCTGGCAGTTCTGGTGGTCTTTCGACGGATCCTGCCGGTCGAAGCGAACGGATTGGTACCTCTTGACGTTGCTTTGCCCCCGGCCCCAGAGGTCACCATAGTCGATCTTGCTGGTCAAAACCTTGGTGTCGTTGATTATCGCTTTCGAGGTGGCCGGGTAGGGTTTGATCTCCCCGCCGGGGACGATCTCCAGTTCGAAGGGGTCGGCTGCGTCCCGGGCAGCAGCGGCGGCCTCGTCGCGCTCGGCCGCCCCTGAGCCTGCCGGTGTGCCCTCGTGATCCATTACCCGTCCTTTCCGTGAGCTCGTCCGTGAGTGACACGTGTTCGGCGAACCGGTCGGTCCGGAAGGTTTCCGCGGAGAGCGCCGGGGGCGGCATCGGCGGTCCGCCGTCGACACCGGCCCGTCACCGACGGACCCGCCGGGCCGTGCTCGCGGTCAGCCCAGCTCCAGGCTGGCGATCGCGTAGACGTTCCGGGCGCGGTGCGCGGGCGGCGCGCCGCGGTGCACGCGCACCAGCCGGAACCGCTCGGCCAGGCCGCCCGCCGAGAGCAGCGGGGCCGCCGCCTCCTGCACCTCGGGGGAGAACGCCGACACCTCGGCGCCGGGCCGCAGGTGCGCGGTCAGCGCGTCGAACACCTCGGCGGCGATCCGCGGGGTGTCGGCCACCAGCGGGCCGATCCGGTATCCGGCCGGGGCCGGGCGCAGCACGCCGTAGCCGGTGACGCGGCCCCCGGCCCAGCGGGCGCGGGCCACGTGCCCGGGCGCGAACAGCCACCGGCCGAGGAACCCGGGCCGGTGGGCGGGGAAGCACTCGCCGTCGTAGTCGGCCACGGCGCCCAGCTGCTCCGGCCGGACCGGCTCCACGCCGTCGACCTCGCGGCCCGCGCGCGCCAGGCGGCCCGCCCAGTGCACGGTGTGGTGCACCGGGACCATGCCCTCGCGCCGGTAGAAGCCCACCACGCCCGGCATCGCGTCGCCGGAGGCCGCCCGGGACCCCGCGTGCCGGACGGCGACCTCCCACACGCCCTGGCCGTAGCCCCGGCCGCGCAGCCGCGGGTCGACCAGGTAGTGGCCCCACGCCGAGAACTCGTCGGAGTAGTTCACCATCGACACGGCCGAGACCGGGCGACCGCCGACGCGGCCGATGAAGAAGCCGCCCGGGTCGGCGGCGAAGAAGCACTCCGCGTCGTGGAACCCGATGTTCCACCCCTCCTGGTTGCCCCACGCGGTGATCTGCCGCCAGTCGTCCACCGTGGCGGTGTCGACGGTGAAGTCTTCGAGGTCGTGGTGCTGGTTCACGTCCGTCGTGGTCACGAGTGGTCCTCCCGGTTCACGAGCCCTGGGACCGGCCGGAACGCGCGCGGTGTGCGCGACGACGCCCGCTGCCGGATCGCGGGAGTTGCGCGCACCCCGCCGTCGGAGTGCGCCGGGCGCGCGAAATCACCCCCATGCGGAGTTGTCCGGGGGTTTGCGCGCCCGCGATGCCGAGGAATCCCGGAGTGGTTCCGGCCGGGATTCCCCGAGACCGCCGAACGGCCTCGATGCGAGAGTATAGAAAGCTGATTGATTCCGCAAGCGGAAAGCGCGGGAATGGAATTACTACGCCGTCCGAGGGTTCCTGGCGCTTCCGGTCCACCCCCTGGCCGAACGCCTTGTCCTCTTCAGTGATGAGCAGGATCCGCGCATTCACCCCACCAGGGCCGATACGCTCCTCGATCGGGTGCGACGTCGGGAAATCGGGCCATTCGAGACTGTTGCTCCGGACGAGTGCCACGAAGAATTCGCGGTGCGGACCCGGCGCACCACACCGTGACCGCGCCCGCCTCGACCGGCGTCAACGCGGTGAACGGGCGCTCATCCGGCGACCGGTGGCGGGCAATCACCGCCACCGCGAATCCGGGCCGACCGGCGCGACCGCGCCCGACGACCGGAGCAGGCGGTGGATCCCCCGCCGGTCAGGCCGGGCGACGATCACGCGCGTGACGCCGCGCCGGCCCCCTCCCCGCGCCCGGAGGCGCGCTCACGGCAACGGGGTGGCCCGGTAGTACCAGCCGTCCCAGCCGTTGACCCAGTCCGTCTTGTAGGAGCACTGCCCGGCGCCCCCGCCGAGCTCGCGCCACGCGGCAGCGTCCGCCCGGCACTGCTCCACGTCGGCGAAGGGCCCGTTCCAGCAGCAGTCGGGCGCGGCGGTGGCGGTCGGCGTCCCGGACAGGGCGAGCAGCGCGGCGAAACCCGCGGCAACCAGTGTTCGGCGCATACCACCACCTCACCCGACGACAGCGCCGGGCGCACTCCCCTGTTCGGTTGACCGCGAACCACGCCCTCTGCGGCCAAGGGGTTCGGGCGCCGCCGCACCTCCGGCGGCCTCTCACCCGTCGCTCTTGACACCGTCCTCGCGCACGACACCGGAGTCCTGCCGGAGGACCTGCGGGGGGCGCTCGTCGACGTACTCGCCGTAGGCGGCCAGCGCGTCCTCCACGGTGGCGTGCACGCTCAGCACGTCGTGCAGGCTGGTGAGGTGGATCGTCCGCATGGCGGGGGTGATGTCGGACGCCACGATCCGCAGCCGGGACTGCGGGACGGCCCGGTCGTGGGCCGCGATGAGGGCCGCCAGCCCCGCCGAGGCCAGCAGGGTGAGCCCCCGGAGGTCCACGACGACCGCGCCCGGCTGCTCCTCCAGGCTCTCGTCGAGCACCTCGCGGAGGGTCGGCGCGGTCAGCGGGTCCAGCTCGCCCTGCACCGCCACCACCACCGCGCCGGGGCGGCGCAGCACCGTGGCGGCGAACGGCGGCGGCGAGCAGGGTTGCGTCGGGACGTGCACGGCGCCTCCCTCCGGTGTAACGCTCGTCCGGCATCCCACGACCGGGGGTCCGGCCGTGCCGTCCCACCATGGTCGGTTCCCGGAGCCCGATGCGCCACTCGGCCCAGCCCCGCGGGCGGGGGCGCTCCCGCGTCGGGAGCAACCGGCCCGACGGCCGATCCCGCCGTCGACCACCGTTTTCCCGGGTGGCGCGCCGACCCGCCGCGCCCGAGGTGTGACGTGGTGGACAGGTCGTGACCACGGGCGCGATCCGCGGTCACGGGATCGGTGGTCCGCGGGGGTGGGGCGCCGCGGGCACACCGGTCACCGGTCGCCGTGAGTGCTCGGGCGCGGGATCGGCGGGCGAGCGCGGTCCGGCGGAACCGGTGGGCGGACCCGACACTGTGTCCGCCCGCTGCCATGACCGTTGACCGCGGACAGGCGGGTGACCGGTGCCGCGGCGTCGTCCGCCGCGGCCGGGAAGGGGATCGTGGTGCGCTTTTCAAGCAGGATCCGGACTTCAGGGGTGACGCGCCTGTGCGGTGTCGTGGTGGCGGGCGCCGTCGTCGCGGCGGGAACGGCGGTCTTCGCGCCGTCGGCGGCGGCGTTCTACGGCGGCTACCACATGGACATCACCGAGAAAGCCCTCAAGGACACCGGCACCTCGACCGCCCGGTGGACGGTCAGGCAGTTCCGGGAGGCCGCGGTCTACCAGGACAGGTACGAATGGCACCGCACCGAGTCCCACTGCGATTCCGCCGACCACGTCCCGCCGCGCTACAACAACGGGGAGACCTACCCGAAGGACAACGCCTGGCGGGTCAAGCTGTTCCACATGTGCGGCATGTACGCCCGGAACAACTTCTACGAGGCCATCGTCCGGGCGTGGGAGTTGCAGCAGGACGGGAAACCCGTCAAGACCGACATGTCCCGGGACTGCGAGTTCAACCCGGAGAAGACCGAATCCCGGCCGAAGTGCGCCGTGATCCGCGACGTCGGCCGCGCCCTGCACACCGTCCAGGACTTCTACGCCCACGGCAACTGGGCCGACTTCTCGGTGCCGGGTGAGCCCGTCACCCGGCGCAACCCCTACGGCCTCGGTCGCGGGCCCGACGACCGGTTCACGATGTGGGAGGTCCTGCTCCGGCAGTACTTCGAGCCCTCGGACGTCGAGAAGTGGCTGCCGGAGGAGCTGATCACCGGCTGCCACCCCGACGACTACGTGGACGGCGTGCGGCAGAACTGCAAGGGCCGCGTCAAGCACGACCACGACCTCGCCAAGGACACCGGTGGCAGCAAGCGCGGCAAGGTCGTCGTCGACGGGAAGAGCAACTTCCACCGGGCCTACGAGGGCGCCCAGGCCGAGACCGACCGCCAGGTGCAGGACTTCGTCCAGCGGCTGATCGACACCTACCCCTCCGAGTACATCCCCATCGGGATCGCGCTGTTCCAGGACCACTGACACCCGCTCGCCCGGCGCCGCGCCGGTCGGCCGCGGGCCGCCGTCACGCCCACTCCCAGGAGATGCCGTGCACACCGGGGCGGCTCTTGGCCTGGAACAGGTGGACCGACGGCGCCGGGTCGATCGGCAGGCGGCGGCGGTTCTCCGTCGGCGCGTCGGCCCTCGCCCGCCGGTACTCGTAGCAGCGCGCGGGCACGGTGACCCGGTCGAAGCAGACCTGCAGCAGGTAGCTGCTGTTGGCGGTGCGCATCAGCCGCTCGTGGTGGCGGGAGGGCAGGTCGCTCTCGCCCATGCGCCACTCGTACTCCAGGACCGCGGTCTCGTTCTTGTCCAGCGCCCGGCCCAGGCGGAGGTCCGCGGCGACGTAGCCCGCCTCGGCGTCCGCGCGCAGCTCGGCCACCGCGCCGCCGCGCACCACCAGGTCGTGCGGCATCACGTCGCCCTCGTCCACCCCGTGCACCACGAGCAGCCGGTCGCAGCCGTTGTTCACCGCCCGCAGCACCTGCCTGATCGTGATCGCGCGCAGCGACCGGCGGGCGTCGACCAGGCACTGCTCCGCGGTCGACAGGACGGCCACGTCGGGGTTGGGGTTGACGAACCCCTCGCCCAGGACCCCCTGGACCGGCGAGTCCTCGCCGTAGAGGGCGCCGAAGCTCAGGCCGCCGTCGCCGAGCCACCGGCCGCGGGGCCGGCGGGGTTCGAGGAAGTCGAACAGGGTGCCCCCGGGCAGTTCGAGGATCGCCTCCAGCTCGCGCAGCGCGCGCAGCGAGTTCGGCCGCTCGGGGCGGCTGCGGCCCTGCTGCCAGTAGCTCAGCGTGGCCAGGCTGATCTCCACGCCCCGGTCGGCGAGCCGCGCGCGGATGCGGTCGAGGGTGAGGTCGCGCCGGGCGATCGCGGCCCGCAGGGCGTCGGCGAACTTCTCCTGGCTGAGCACCTGCTCGGGGCCGGGTCGTTGCTGAGGAGCTGCCACGAGCAACCATTATCATCCGAAGTGGTGAACACCGATACCCCCTTTCGGAGGTATCGGTGTTCATGTCGTCACTCAGAGGTCATCCCACGTTCAGGGTCAGCCCGTAGTGGGACAGGGTGTCGCCGAGCGGCTGGAAGTACGAGGACTTCCCGCCCTGCGCGCCTCCGTTGAAGGCGCACTGCTGGCCGGTGGGCCCGCCGGAGGTCATGCCCTGGGCCTGGTTGCCCGAGATGTAGGCGCCGCCGCTGTCGCCGCCCATGGTGCAGACGGACGACTTGCCGAGACCGCGAACCACGGTCGAGGGACCGCCGTTCGGGTCGACGTAGGTGACGGTCTGGTTGTAACCGGTGATGGAACCGCAGGTCCAGCCGCTCGTGGCGCCGGACTTGCACAGCGACGCGCCGACCGCGCCGCGCGAGCCGCCCTTGACGGTGATCAGGCCGGCCGCGCCCCAGGTGCCCACCTTGGTGGTGATGGAGTTCCCGGAGTCGATCCTCGCCACGCCCATGTCGACGCTGTCGCGCCCCAGCGCGTAGCGGGTGGCGGCGCCCTTGGCGAAGCGGGCGCCGTCGTAGTGCAGCGTGGGCAGGCCCGTGACGCAGTGCCCGGCGGTGACCAGGTACTGCGCGCCGGAGCCGGACCGCGCGCCGAACCCGACCGAGCAGTAGCCCGAGCCGCCGTTGATCGTCATCTTGCTGCCCGGGTAGATCGCCGCCTGGGTGCTCAGCGGCTGCGCGACCCGCTCGACGCGGACCGCGGGGCCGTGCTTGGCGGCCTCGGCGAGGAACGACCGCGCGGGCGCCGCGGTCGGGTCGGTGACCTGGATCGTGACCACGTCGGACGCCACGTCGACGCCCCACGAGGCGACCCCGGCGGGCGCCTGCCGGGTGGCGAGCCGGTCAAGGTCGGCCTGCACGTCGTTCAGCGCCTTCTCGCCGCGGGCGGGCGTGCGGGCCGCCAGCCCCGCCGAGCGGGCCTTCGCCGCGCCCGCCCGGTCGGCGTTCACGGTCAGCGTGCCGGACTGGTCGAAGAACGCCCCGTCGACGCGCACACCGCTGCCCACCAGGTCGGAGAGCTTGCGCTGCTGGGCGGCCTCGCTGTCGAGCCGCTGCACGGCGGCGGTGTCGCTGACGCCCAGGGTGCGGGCCAGCGCGGCGACCATCTCGGGCTGGTAGTCGGAGCCGGCGGCCGACGCCGTCGCACCGCCGGCCAGCAGGGACAGCGGGACCAGGCAGGAAATGGCCGCGGCGCCGAGCACACGGTTTCGGAACACGGTGACAACCTTTCGCAACCGGGGCGGGCCACGGCAAGGGGGATTGGGCACGCGAAAAGAATCGCCTGCCAGCAATCGATGACCCGTCCCCGGCCGACGGGATTCCTCCCGCCGTGCCGACAACTCTGCCCCGCGCGGGTCGGCCGGGGCAACGACGCGCGTTTCACAGGCGGATTGCCCCGACCTTGAAAACGAAATACCCCGACCGGTCCGGGCCCCGGCCGGGGCGCCGGAGGGAACGGCCGGGTGCGCGGTGCGGGAGCCCGCCGGGCGGGGTCCCGAGTCGCCGGCGCCGCCCTCCCCGCGACCAGCCGGGTCCTCCGGGGCCGCGTTCCAACACCGCCATCCGTCGAACCCGAAGTCAAGGCATTTTTGCGGACAGCGCCGCACCGAATTCCCGATACGGTCGCAGAACCGCGACAACGTTCCCGGAACAACGAGGTCCACTCTCCGCGGACGCCGCAAAGTGACGTCCCGCCGGGGTGGCCCGACCGCATGTCCACCTCCCCCATCGGCTGAAGAGCGCCAGGAGCCCTTGATGACCCTCGAGCACGACGGCAACCCGCCCCGCCCCCTGGCGGGCGCGGCACGCGAAGCGACGTTCAACACCATTTCCGGTGGCACGTTCCGCAATGTCGTGCAATCCCACTCGATCGACTCGCTCGCGATGGGCGATTCCGTCGAGGCGCTGCGGACCAGTCGTTTCCTGACCTGTTACGCCGCGACGAAGAACCTGCTGAACGACCTGTACGACACGCGCCAGCACTTCGGGCTCGCGCGCGGGATGCCGTTCGAGCAGGTGCAGCAGTTCTTCGGGTCGACCTACGCGGAAGCCCTGGACCGCTTCCAGACCAAGGAAACCGAGTTCGAGGTGGCCGTGTACACCCTCGAACCCCTCTGCGACGCACCGACGCGCCAGGTGCTGGAGGAGGTCCGGGAAGCAGCGGAGGAGATGTCCCGGGCGACCGTGCACGTGCTGGTCGAGGTCGTCCGGGGAGGGCTGGGGCCGGGGATCCCGGGCGAGCTCTGCGCGCAGCTCCGAGCCGCCCACCTGAAGTACCCGGACCTGAGCACCCACCGGACGGCGCTGCTCGCCCTCCTGGAACGCCTGCGCGTGCTGCCGGCGCTGGAGGAGCGGCCGTCGGGGGGCGCCCGCACGTCGGCCTGAACGCCCGGCAGGACGTCGAGGTCGCCCTCGCCCCCCACCGAGTGGTCCGGCGGGGTCAGGGGGCGGCCAGGCGGGTGCGGACGGTGGCGGCCACGGCGGGGGCCCCGGTCCAGGTGAGGGTGGGGGTGGCGGAGTGGTCGGGGACCTCGACGCAGAGGGTGTGCAGGAGGTGGGGGTCCAGGGCGCGCAGGGTGCGCAGGACCTCGCCCGCCACGGTCAGGCCCAGGCGGTGGTGGGTCGGCGAGGTCACCATGCGCTCCACGCGCCCGCTGCGGCAGCGGACGGCCTCGGGCTCGTCGCCGCGGTGGTGGGCCAGCTCGCGGCTCCACGACGTGCCGAGCAGGAGGTCGCCGGCGTTCCAGAGGCGGCCGTCGGTGCGCGGGGCGGACAGCTCGCGGCGGGCCTCGGCGCGGAGGTGCCACGCCACGACGATGCGGCTGCGGAACGAGGTCCCGGGGGTGGCGGCGAAGCCGCCGAGGAGGGAGAGGGCGTCGGTCGCCGTCGGCGACAGGGGTCGCCTGGACCGCACGGGGAGCAGGAGGACCACCACGTCGGCCCCGGTGTCCAGGTCCCCGGGGTCGATGACCTCGGTGGGCAGGCCGGTGGGCAGCAGGGCGGCGCGCAGCGCCGGGGCGACGTCGTGCGGGGTGCCGTCGACGATCACCACGCCGGTGCGGACCACCGGTTCCCGCGGGGGCGGCGGCGGGATGAGGGGCGCGGGGCGCCTGCGGCGGCGGAGGAACCGGATCACGACGGCCCGTTCAGCAGGAACAGCTCGACCAGCGTCTCGCCGCCCAGGCCGTCGTTGCCGCTGCCGATGTAGGCGCGGATGTCGTTGCGGGTGCGCAGCTGCGGGATGTCCACGGCCTCGATGAGGCCCTTGAGGTGCCCCGACACCCGCGCGCCGTCGGACAGGTTGCCGGTCGGCGAGATGCCGAACAGCAGCACCAGGCCCACCTTGCCGTCCGGGCCGATGCGCTCGGTCATCAGCGCGCTGAACCGCTGCGCCGCCTCGGCGTCCGGCACGACGGGCATGACGAACTTGACCGTGGTCAGCGACAGGCCCTCGGTCGGGGGCGGGCCGCCCGGGGTGGTCGGGGGCGGCGCCGCGGTCGTCGGGGCCGCGACCGGCGGGGCCTCAGAGCCGGCCACGACCACCACGAGCAGCAGCGCCAGCTCCGCGAACAGCCAGCCCGCCGCGCCCAGCGGACCCGCCTCGACGACGCGCCGCCGCCTGCGCATCAGCGCACCGCCCCGTTGCCGCCGTGGCGCTCCTCGGCGTCGCGCAGGCCGTCGGAGACCATCGCCAGCCAGTTGACCCCGTCCACGGTCGCCCGCAGCTGCGTCACGGTCTCCTGCAGCAGCGACGCCGTGTCGCCGAGCCTGCCCGCCGCCGCCGACACGACCTCCGCCACGTCGGCGAACGGCTGCTGCGCCTGCGCCAGCGCCTGCCGGTGGCCGTCGTGCCGGTCGGCGACCTCGCGGGCCTCGGCCAACCCGCCCTCGGCGCGCAGCAGGACCTCCGCCGAGCGGTCGACGGCGGTCCTGGCGGACTCGGCGGCGTCGGTCACGTCCGAGACCACGGACGCGAGCGGGTCGAGCTGGGTGGTGATCACCTGCGCGGTGCGGTCGAGCCGGGCGCGCACCTCGTCCAGCTTCCCGGACTGCTCGCCCAGGTCGGGCAGCGCCGCGACCATGCGCTCCACCGCGGACACCAGCCGGTCGACGACGGCGGTGGAGTCGGCCAGCTTCGCGGTCGCGGTGGTGAACAGCCGGGCGGACGCGGCCAGCTCGACCGCGGCCTGCCGGGCGTGCTCCTCGACCCGCACCGGGCCGAGCCGGGCGCGCAGCACGGTCAGCGGCCGGAGCAGGTCCACCTCCAGCCGGTGCGCGATCCGGTCGACCTCGTCGGCGACGGACTGCGCCCGCGCGGGCTTGCGGTAGCGGACCATGATGATCAGCACCGTCACCACGATCGCCAGGGACAGCCCGAACGGGCCGCGCAGCAGCGGCTGGGACATCCAGTCGGCGAAGAACGACGGCCGCTGGGCGACCGGCGTGGCCCGGTGGTCCTGCAGGAAGTTCCACTCCGCGTAGGCCAGCGCGCCCCACGTCAGCACGACCGGCCACAGCGGCAGCGTGCTGCCCGCCCGGTCGACCGGGTGGTCGCAGATGCCCCGCAGGTAGCCGGGTTCGCGCAGCCGCCACAGGTCGGAGTCGCGGTCGACGGCGGTCGAGCCGCCCTCCAACTGGCGGGCCTGCTGCACGCCCTCGCGCAGCACGGCGTCGAGCTGCGCGAGGTGCGCCGGTCGGGTCGCGGGCGCCGAGCCGGTGATCCGGTCGAGGTCGGCCAGGGCCTTGTCCACCAGTCGGCCCACCTGGTCGGCGGCGGACTCCGGCACGGGCGCGGACGGGGCGGTGGTCATCGGGACTCCGGTGGTCATCGGTGCATCATGTAGTCGACGACGAGGAACAGGCCGACCAGCAGGGCGATCACGAGCAGCACGCCGACCAGCCGGCCGATCAGCGGCCAGTGCGCGGACAGGCCGGGCAGGACCGCGCGGCGGACCGGCCGGGCGCCGGCCGACCGCCAGGGCCGCTTGCCGTCGGCGCCCGGCCCGCCCGCGGTGGACGTGCCGGCGGATCGCTCGACGGGCTTGGCGAACCGGTCGTCGTCCCGGTCGGCCGAGGGCGGTGCGGCCTGGTGCGAAGCAGCAGAGTGCGAAGCAGCCGAGTGCGAAGCAGCCGAGTGCGAAGCAGCCGAGTGCGAGGCCGCGGTGGACGGGGCGGTCGAGGGCCAGCCCGTCGCCGGGGCGGCAGGCTGGTGCGAGCCGACGACGCCCTGGTGCTGCCCCACGGCCGACTGGGCGCCCTGGTGCTGCCCCTGGGCGTGGGCGAGGTGACCCGGGCCGGACGACCGACCGTCCACAGAGGACTTGACCGCTAACGCGCCGCCCTCCTGCTTCTTGCGCCGGAAGAACCCCCGCGACTTGCGCGGCTTCTCCCCCACCGCGGCGGCGGTCGGCGCGGGCGCGGCGCCGGCGGGCGTCGAGGACCAGGCGGCCCGGACCTCCGGAGCCGGTGCGGCCCGGGAGCCGTCCGACCACGACGGCGCGGACCTGGCCGACCGCCGCCCGGGCGCCTCCTCCAGCGCCGCCGCCGCCTGCGTCAGCACCCAGTAAGCCTCCGACGACGGGTCGTTCCGGTTGGCCGCCGCGCGCAACCCCAGCACCAGCAGCGGCGGCGGTGGCGGCAGGCCCTCCCGCCGGAAGGAGCCCAGCGCCGCGGACAGCACGGCCGGCTTGCGCGACCGGTCGGCCAGCGCGTGCACCTCGGCCAGCCACTCCTCCGCCCACCGGTGCCCGCCGCCCGGCAGCCCCCGGTCCAGCGCGTGGTCCAGCACGGCCGCGATCCGGGCCCGGTCGTCGAACAACCCGATCAGCTCCGCCACGACCGCCGGCGGCGCCGTCGCGTGCTGGTCCACGACCCGCTTCGCCTCGCCCACCGGGTCCACCGCGCCGAGCAGGAACCGCCGGCCGGTCGCGCTCAGCTGCCCGGTCCGCCCCAGCTCCTCGGCGATCAGCCGGGTCGGCACCTCGTAGATGCCCAGCGACGGGTCGCCGGGCGGCACGCCCAGCGACGTCAACCACCCCTCGTGCGCCAGGTACGCGTCCGCCCCGTGCAGCGGCCGGCCCGGCGCGATCAGGTAGTCGCGCACGAAGTCCACCAGCTGCCCGTGGGTGAACCGCCCCTTCAGCAGCGGCACCAGCTTCTCCGCCCACCCCGGCACCACGCTCGCCGCGGGCGGGAACAGCGCCGGGTTCGCGCCCGGCGCGGCCTGGACGTGCTCGTCCAGCAGCGCGTCGAACACGGCGTGCTCGTGCGCGGCCGGCAGCGGGTCGACCAGGTGCCGCACCGCCTGGAGCGGGTTGTGCGAGACCCACTCGCCGAGCAGTTCGAGCCCGCGCCCGAGGAGCAGCCGCTGGTCGTGCAGCGCGAGCATCCCGCCCACGTCGGGCAGCTCGAAGTCCAGCTCGGTGCGCACCACGGCCGCGGTCAGCGCGTCGAGGTCGGGCAGCTCCGCCAGGTGGTCGGGCAGCCGCTCGCCCAGCGCGCCCCGGTGCGCGAGCCAGTCCACGACCTGCTCGGCGCGGGCGTGTGCCACGGGCGCGCCCCGCTCGGCCGGGCGCTTGAGCCACGACCGCAGCCCCTCGTTCCCGCCCGGCAGCGCGTCCGGCCAGTGGCCGGTCACGATCGGGCGGTTGTCCTGGGTGGGCCGCCGCACCAGGCAGGTCGACCACACGCGCTCGCGCGCCACGGCCGCCGGCACCACCGACAGCAGCGCGCCGACGGTCGCCGCCACGTCCAGCGGCTCGCCGTCCAGCACGACCTTCGCCTCGCCCGCGAACAGCCCGGCGAGCCCGGCCCGCACCCGGTCGGCCTCGCGCGGCCGGCGCCAGTGCCCGGTCCCCGGGCCGGCCCCGGGGTGCGCCAGCCGGCCGTCCGGGCGGACCAGCCCCACCGCGTCGTGCCACAGGTCGCCGGGGTGCGCGGTCACCGGCGCGAACAGGAACTGGCACATGCCCGCCTGGCCGAACGCCCCGCCGCGGCCCTGCACGGCGAAGCACCAGTGCCGCTCGGCCTCCACGTCGACCACCCGCAGGCTCCACAGCGGGTGGCGGTGGCCGTCGTCGTCGGGCTCGGGCGGCTGCGGCACGTTGTTCTGCACCAGCCGGGTCGCGGCGGCGGTGAACGGGGCGGGCGGCTCCGGCCGCCCCTCGGCGACGTACGGGACGAACCCGCCGCCCTCCAGGTCGCCGTACTCGACAAGGACGTAGTCGCTCATGGCCGCAGCCTCCCCAGCACGCACAGCAGGAGTTGGGACAGCGCAGCGGACCGCGCGGTCAGGTCGGTGAAGTGCCCCTTGCCCAGCGGCTGGAACAGCACCGCGTCCTCGGTCGGCGCGACCGGCACGGCGCCCAGCGGCGAGCACAGGAAGAACCGCAGCTCGCGCCACTCCTGGTCGAGCATCTGCTGGATCTGCTCGCCGAAGCCGAGCCCGTAGGCGATGCCGCAGGTCAGCGCGGACATCACCAGGTCGCGCGTGCGCAGCACCCGGGCCTGCCCGACGACGAGCGACTCGGTGAGGTGCCGGTCCAGCGACGGCACCGGGATCTGGCCCGGCGGGAACATCGCCGACGGCTGCCCGGCCTCGATCTTGACGGTGTCCCGGTGGCCCAGGTGCACCAGGTTCCACAGCGCGCGGGGGTTGTCGTAGTGCTTGACCAGCGACTCGGCCAGCTGGAGCGCGGCCTGCGTGCGCACGGTGTGGTCGTACCGGTTCTGCACGACCCGGTCGACCACCGCCTGCGCGCCCGCGTCGACCACGAGCCGCGCGGCCGAGCTGCGCCGGGCCACCTCGATCAGGTAGCGGGCGACGCCCTTGACCACCTCGCCCGGCCCGTCGCCGGAGTACTCGTCGGCGTCCGGGTCGCGGCCCAGGTCCAGCAGCGACGCGCCGTTGTCCAGCGCGAGCCGGACCAGGTCGGCCTTCGTCACGCACACCAGCACCTGCTGCGTGCCGCCGAGGTCCACGGCCAGCGTGCCGGACAGCTCGGCCAGCTGCCGGGCCAGCCGGTCCTGCACGGTGTTGCGCTTGCGCCGCACCCGGTCGTGGTCGGTGTGCACGTCGGTGGCCGGGCGCATGCTGCCGAGCATCACCCGGCGCGCCTCGTCGCCGGGCAGCAGCCCGGCGAACTCGTTGGTGACCACCGGGTCGACCACCCACATCAGCGTGCCGTAGTTGCGCAGCAGCCGCTGGCGGTCGTCGGCGAGCATGGTGCGCTGGTCGAACAGCTCGCCGGGCAGGTCGGCCACGGCGGTGAGCACGCGCTCGTCGCCGATCTGGTAGCGGCGCACGATCGGCTGGCGGATCCGCTTGCCCCACTCGTTGCCCGCCGCGTGCGCCTCCTGGATCTCGTCGATCTTGTCCACCAGGTCGGCGGACACCGTGTCGTTGAGGAAGGTCACCGGCATCATCTCGCCCAGCTGCGTGGCGTTCATCGGCCGGCCCTCCTCCTCGGTGCGGGCGTAGTGGCCGACGAGCACGTTGAGCGGGTGCTCCTCCAGCACGTCCGAGGTCTGCGGGTGGATCTGCGTCGCGCCCGCGGTCCAGTCGACCGCGTCCAGGCCGGTCGGGGTGAGCTGCTGGCTGAGCGTGCGCAGCACCAGGTAGCTCTTGCCCGCGGCGGTGCCGCCGATCGCGGCGGCCACGTCGAACCGGTTCACCGTCCACTCGTGGTCGTAGCGGGCGCCGGTGGTGCGGATGTGGTCGAGGAACACGTGGCCGTCGCCGCAGATCCGGTAGGTCCAGCGGATCCGGCGCTCCTGGAACTCGGCGGAGGCCCAGGAGCGGTCGACGCCGAACAGCCCGACGCGCCACTGCATGTCGCCGGGCTGGCTGCCGTGCACCTGCAGCCACAGGCTGGGCGGGCGCGGGTAGCCCTCCTCGTCCAGCGCGGGGGGCACGCCGAGGTCGGCGTAGCAGGCGGGGCACCGGCGCAGCCGGTCGAGGTTCTTGGCCATGGGGGCTCCGTTCCGCGCGGCGGGCGCCGATCGGGGTGGGTGGGGCTGCTGGGGATCAGGCGGGGGATCGGGCGGGGGGATCGGGCGGGGGTCAGGCGGCGAGGTAGGCGACGAGGACGGCGAGCACCAGGGCGGAGGCCAGCAGCCACAGCGCGCACTGCCGCCGGGCCAGGTCGCGGCCGAGCGCGGCGGCCTCCTGGAGGTAGCCGTGCAGCTTCGCCTCGACCTCCAGGGCCGCGGGCTCGGGCAGCCCGCCCTGCGCCCAGTCGACGACGCGGTGGTCGATCCCGTCCTCGTGGCGCTTGCCCAGCGGCAGCTCGCGAACCGCCGCGGTCAGCGCACCGGGCCCGGTCCGCAGGTACCTGTCGATCATCCCGTCCCCCCCGCCACGGTCGCGACGAGCAGCAGCACCGAGACCAGGAAGGCGATCCGGCCCGCCCACAACCAGTTCCGGTACTCCCGCCGCGCGACCACCAGCTGCGCCGCGCGCGTGCGCGCCACCAGCTCCTCGCGCCACTCCGCCCACGCCAGGGCCCGCAGGTCCGCCCGCAGCGCGGTCACCTCGCGCCCGTAGCGCCCGGCCGCGACGCGGTCCGGGTCCGCGACGCGCTCGCGCTCCTGCGGGCTCCACAGCGCCGACAGCCGCTCCAGCCACGCCTTCGCCGACCACCCGTCGTCCAGCAGCGCGCCCGGCCGGAACGGCCCGACCAGCTCCGCCACGAACCGGGACCACTCCGGGTCCCAGGCGCTCGCCAGGGTGTCCTCCACGATCGCCACCGAGTCGACCGGCCGCCGGCCGTCCGCGCCGCCGCGCAGCAGCGCGTCGACCTTGTCGACGCCGATCAGCGCGGTCAGCACCACCAGCACGAACCCGAACCGGTCGTGCTCGCGCACGTCGATCGAGTCCCGGCCGGGCGCGCGCACCCGGCGGGCCGCCCGGATGACCTCCGCCGAGGCGTACTCGGGGGTGAACCGCAGCTCCGCCACCGGGCCGCCGGACCGGGTGATCGCGTCGCCGTCGACCAGCACGTACCCGCTGCGGCCCTGCGCGTCGAGGTGGTGGCACACGTTCTGCGGCTTGATGTCGCAGTGCGCGACGCCCAGGAAGTGCAGCCGGTCCACCCCCGCCGCCAGCGGCGCCAGCGCGTCGAGCTGACCGCCGCTGGGCGCCTTGCCCAGCTGCTCGTAGCCGGCCCAGCCGACCGGCTCCAGCAGCGGGCTCGCCACGATCACGAAGCAGTCCGGCTGCGGCTGGTCGGGCACGCCGAACCACGCCGAGAGCCGGTGCTCGGCCGCGCCGCGCAGCGCCGCCGGGTCGGCCCGGGTGGTGAGCACCTCGGGCGGCGGGGTCGCCGCGACGAGCTGGATCGGCGCGACCGCCCACGCCCGCTCCCCCGGCCGGCCCGCGACCGCGTTCGCCTGCCGCACCAGGCCGGCCTGCGTCGCCAGGTGCCGGCGCAGGTAGGCGGCGTGCTGCGGCGTCGCGCAGCGGTAGATCTTCACGTGCGAGCGCTCGGCGGAGCCGACGTGCGTCGCGGTCGTGTGCAGGACCTGCACGTGCACGTCGCGCACCCGCACGTCCGCGCGGCCGGTGGGCAGCGGGAACCGGCGCAGGCCCGCCTTCGCGCCCGGCCGGGGCGGCGCGACCAGCAGACCGCCGGGGTTCGCCGGGTCGGCCGACTCGGTGGGGTGCGGCGCGCCGTCCAGCACGTCCGCGCCCGCGCCCGCGCTCGGGACCTCGTCGGTCCAGTCGACCAGCTCGTAGGCCAGCGCGCGGCTGCCGGCGCCGGTGCGGCTGTCGAACAGGACCTCGCCGTGCTCGGCCACCGCGACGCCGGCGCCGTCCAGCGGCACGCCGTTGACCGACACCGCGTAGTCCGGCCGTTCCGCGGCCCGCCGCGCCCGCAGCACGCCGTCGGCGTACGACAGGTCGACCAGGTGGCCGTGCGGCACGTCCGACAGCGTCTCGGGCAGCAGCAGGCCCAGGCCGTCGTACCCGGCGTGCGGGCGCAGCAGCGGCAGCCAGTCGTGGCCGGGCTCCAGCAGGAAGTGGAACTCGATGCCGTCGAAGCCCAGCACCAGCAGCCGGGGCTCACCGCCGGGCAGCGGCGGCCGGTCCTGCCCGTCCTCGACGACGGCGGTCGGCGGCGCGGGCAGGACCACCTCGACGTCGCACGGGTCGGCCGCGTCGGCCGCCGTGTCGAACTCCACCCGCACCCGGCCGTCGCCGTCGCCGAACGTCGACCGCACCTCCCGCACCCCGGCCCGGATGTCGGCCTGCGCGCCGCCGGGCAGCGACAGCGCGGTCCGCACCAGCACCTGCGGCACCTGCTCGTCGGTCAGCCCGCCGCCCAGGCCGGACAGCACCTCGTGCACCCTGGTGATCGCGGCGCGGCGGACGTCCTGCGCCCGCTGCTCCTCGCTCATCCCCGAACCTCCACAACCTCGTCGATCACCTGCTGGGCCAACCACTGCGCGCGGCGGGAGCCGGCGCCCTCGTCCCTGGTCTCCACCGCGACCGCGAACGTGACGGGGCCGGCGGCCGTGCGCAGCGCGCCGACGACCCACGCGACCTGCTTCGCGAACCGGCCGTCCGGGGGCGTCTCCTCCTCGCCGTGGATCTCGTGGGTACCGGTCTTGACGCGCAGCGCCCGGTTCGGTTGCGCCTCCAGCCGGTGCGCGGTGCCGTTGTCGTCCTCCGCCACGCCGCTGAGCGCGTCGTCCAGCTCGCGCGCCTGCGCGGGCGTGAGCACCTGCCGCTGCTCACCGGCGTAGGCGCGGCGGTCGCGCCCCAGCGGGTCGCAGGTCTCGGCCACGATCGTGGGCTGCACCACCCTGCCCCCGTTCGCGACGGCGGTCATCGCGGTGGCCAGCGCCAGCGGCGTGCCCTCGACCCGGCCGCCGCCCAGCGTGTTGTTGCCCAGGCTGTCCATGCCCTCGACGTCGACCGCGGGCGGCACGTGGGAGGCGACGCCGGCGGGCGGCCCGGCGAGCCACGCGTCGTCCGTGCCCCGCGCGGTCGGGTCGGTGAACCCCAGCTCGATCGCGGTGTCCCGGATCGCCGGCCAGCCCAGCTCCAGCGCGGCGGCGACGAACGCGGTGTTGCACGACACGGTCAGCGCCTGCTTGAGGGTGATCGCGCCGTCGACCGTGCCGGCGCAGGGCGCACCGCGTTCGTGGTTCTCGATCGGCTTGCCGTGCGGGGGCGTGATCCGCGCGGGTGAGGGCAGCAGCGACCGCGCGGTGCGGCCGGGCTGCTTGAGGAACGCCGCCGCGACCACGACCTTGAACGTCGAGCCGAGCCCGTACCGGCGCTCCAGGGCGCGGTTCTCGTCCAGCGACGGCAGCACCTCGTCCGGCGTGCCCGGCGCGTACCGCTCGCGCTCGGCGAGCGCGGCCGGGTTCGGCGTTGCCGGCCGCGGGTCCAACGACCAGCGCCAGCACCGCTCGTCCCAGTCCGTGCTCTCGCAGCCCTGCCCGGACTCGTCGACCACGCCGTTCTCGATCGTGCCGTAGTGGGGGTGGTTGGCGGTGAAGTCCTCGCTGCCGCCCTGCTCGACCTCGGGCTGCCCGGGCCAGTCCAGCGCGCTGGGCGCGCTGGACGCGGCGAGCACGTGCCCGGTGCCGGCGTCCATGACCACGAGGCCGCCCGCGAGCGGACCGCCGCCCTCGGCGTCGGAGCGCAGCGCGCCCGTCATCGCCCGCTGCAGCCGCGGCACGACCGTGAGGTCGAGGTAGCCGGGCTCCGGGCCGTCCACCGAGGGCAGCACGCGCTCGCGCAGCGACGTGCCCGAGCCGCCGTCGATCAGCCCGTCGAGGCTGGTGTTGAGCGTGCCGCCGTGGCCGTCGAGGCGGATCAGCCCGGCGAGGTCGGACAGGGACAGCGGCGGCGTGCCGTCGGCGACCCACTCCTGGCGGGCGCGGTCGCGGGTGTAGAGGACCTGACCGCCCGCGCGCAGCTCGACCGAGGTGCGGCGGTTGGCCGTCCGGTCGGTCGAGCACCGCTCGGGGTCGACCCGGGCCTCCTGGGTGAGGCAGAAGCGGCGGGATTCGGGCAGCCGGCCGTAGGGCGCGATCGTGATCGTCGTGGCGAACAGCGCGGCCACCACGGCCACCGCGCCGAACGCCAGCGGGACGACGCGGCGCGTGCGCGGGAACCGCACGCCGGTCAGCGCGGGCGCGCGGTCGGCCCGGGCGCGCGCGGCGGCCGGGGGCACCGGCGCGAGCGGCCGGTCCGCCCGGTAGAGCAGCCACACCGCGATCAGCACGGCCCCCGCCAGCGCGAGCGTGGACTGGCCGCCCCGGGACAGCAGCGGCGCGGTGATGCCGGAGTGCGGCAGGACGTTGAGCGTGGCGAGGAAGACGAACAGGTGCTGGCCCAGCAGCATCCCGGCCACGCCGACGGCGAACAGCCGGGCCGCCCGCGCCTGCCGCTCGGCCGCGCCGCCGAGGTGCTCGGCGCGCGCCTCGCGGAAGCGCTCCAGGTGCGCGCGGACCCGCGCCAGCGCCGCCGCCAGCAGCGCGAGCAGCAGCGTGACCAGCACGACCGCCAGCCCGCCGAGCTTGTTCCACAGCACCGCGAGCACGAAGTCCGTGCTGCCGGCGGGCACGTGGCCGACCCGGGTGTCGGCCAGGCCCCGGCCCCAGGCGCCGCCGTCCGCGATCGCCGCCATCGACTGCGCCACCTGCGACCGCTTGCCCGCCGCGTCCGCGTCCAGCGACTTCAGGCAGGCCACCCAGCCGGGCGGGACGTCCTGCGGCGGCCGGACGCCCTCCGGCGGCGCGGTGCACCCGCTGGACCAGTTGAACGACCACGGGTCGCGCCAGGCGTCCTGGCGGGTCCGCACGTAGTCCAGCTGCAGCACGCCGAGGGCGACCAGGCCGACCAGGCCGAGGGCCAGCCAGAGCGAGCGGCTCGCGTCGAGCGTGTCGACCAGGCGCGCGCCGGAGCGGACCTGCAGGCGCAGCAGGAAGACCACGATGGCGACCGTGGCGAGGAACAGCGGGATCGTCGGGCCGATGTCGCCCTTCACCAGGCCCGCGACGCCGACCAGGCCGAACAGCAGGAACGTGTACGCGACGTGCTTGCTCTTGCCCAGGGCCCGCCGGGTGCGCTCCACCGACCAGGTGCCCGGGTGGGCGAACAGCCTGCCGGGCCGCACCTGGAAGCCGATGGCGTAGCGGGCCAGGACCACCGACAGGACCCAGACGTAGAGGACCTTGCCGTACTCGGCGGTGGCGAAGCGCAGGAAGGTGAGCTTGTCGGACGAGCCGAGCGGGTCGACCAGCGGCGCGAGGAACAGCGCCGCGACCCCGGCCACGCCGAGGGCGTAGAGGGTGGTCGGCCTGCGCTTGCCGACCCGCTCCCGGACCGCGTCGGGCAGGCGCTCGGCGAACAGCAGCGCGACCAGCACCGCCAGCGGCACCCCGACCGACATCGCGACCTCGGTCAGCGACCCGGTCGTGAAGGAGGGCTTGAACCCCACCTCGGGGTCGGGCGCGACGACCAGCCGCACGGTCAGCACGACGCCGAGCAGCACGAGCGTCGCGGTGACCAGCACGACCGCGAGCGCCGGGCCGGCCACCACGTCCTCGCCGCGCCGCCCGTGCTCGGCGCGCAACCGCCTCACCGCGATCACGACGAGCGCGGCCGGCGGCGCCGCGCACAGCAGGAACCACGGCGTGAGGCGGAAGACGCCGACGCACGCGCCCAGCAGCACCAGCGCGGGCGGCGTCCAGATCGCGGCGTCGGGGCCGCGCAGGAACGCCGTGGGGCCCTCCGGGCGCGGGGCCGGCGGCGCGCCGTCGGCGGCCATCGCCGCCTTCGGCCGCCCCACGAGGAACCGGAACCCGTTGACCAGCGCCAGCACCAGGCCCGTGAGCAGCAGGAGCCTGCTCCACGCCGTCGGCCCGCCGAAGAACAACGCCGCGACCGCGACGATGTCGTCCCCCATCAGCGCCCGTTCCTCCCTGGAGTCATTCACACCGGACGCGCGTTTCCGCCGCCCGGCAACCGGCCTGATCGCGGGAACGCCGGGCAGCGTTACCCCGGTCGGGTGTGGTCAACAGTACGGACGCGGTGGGGCGGGGTAATAGTCGCGGTGGTCGGTTAATCGCCGACGAGCCGAAACCGAGCAATGCTCGACCTCTTTCCGCGCCCGCGCCTCCCCCGCGGGCGCCGGCGCCCCTGCTCGCGTTCACGGCCGAAACCCGGCCATTTCCACCCGATCCGCAGAATAATCGCCCCCGGTAGTGCTACCGACGCGTCGCGTCACTTTCCGCGACCCGATCGTCGCCCGGCGCCCGTGCCCCTGGCGCCCGCCGCTCCCCCGCCTGTCGAGCCCTCGTCACCACTCGGACTCCCGTCACGCGCTTCCGGTTCCACCGACGGCCGCTCCCTCCACCGGCCCGCGACCGCGTCGTCCCGGCTCTCGGGTATCCGGTATCGGCTCCCCGTCGGGCCCGGTCGGCGAGGGCCCTCGCGAAGCCCCTGGCGACGAATGCGCGCCGGAAGTGCGGCTTCCGCATTTTGCGGGCGCGCCACCCACGCACGGTGTCGCGCCACAAGCCGTTCAGCCGATTGAGGGCGCGTGCCGCGAACGTGACACTCGAACTCCCCATCACCTCACAAGGAACGGGAATCCTGATGCGCCTGCGTTCGCTGTTCGTCGCCGCGGTGGTCGTGTTGTCGAGCGTCGTCGGTTCGTCCCTGTCCCCCGCGTCGGCGTCGGTGGTGGACGTCAACTGCCCGCTGGGCACGCAGGACGGCACCTACTACCCCGGGATGACGCTGCTGCCGCGGCACATCGACTTCACCGCCACCGGCACGCTGGGCGGCTGCCTCTCCCCGGCCCACCCCGAGATCACCGGCGCGACGTTCACGACGCTGGCCACCGGCACGTTCAGCTGCCTGTCCGGCTCCACCTCCAACACCTCCACCTACCACTGGAACACCGGCCAGAGCAGCACCGTCGAGGGCGGCTTCGAGATCAACCTCAAGCCCGGCGGCACCACCGTGCTGGTCCTGACCGGCACCGTGGTGTCGGGGCTGTTCGAGGGCGCGACCGTCGTGCAGACCAAGGTCCTGCCCGCCACCGACCTGACCGCCTGCCTGACCCCGCAGGGCCTGACCGGCGTCAGCGGCGCCACCACCTTCACCGCCGTGCTCTGACCCCGCGGCGGGAGGACCGGGGTCCGTCGCGGCCACGCCTCGGCGGACCCCGGTCCACCGCGCTCGGCGCGGCGAGCGGGCCGGGGGTCGCCACCCCGGTCCGGCGCGCGGGCGGGTAGGAACAGGGGTGTGCTCAGCCTCTACCACCACGCCGACTCGCCGGTGCACGCGCTGCCCGCCGGGGCGAAGCTGCTCGCCCTCGTGGTGACCGGCACGGGACTGTTCTTCGTGCGGTCCATCCCCTGGTCGGCCCTCGCCTTCGGCGTGGCGCTCGCCTGCTACGCCGTGGCGCGCGTCCCACCCGGCACGGCGTGGCGGCAGTTCCGGCCGGTGCTGCCGTTCGCCGTGCTGATCGTCGCCGCGCAGCTGGTGCTGACCGACTGGCGGACGGCGGTGCTGGTGGGCGAGCGGATCGTCACGCTGGTGCTGCTGGCGAACCTCGTCACGCTCACCACCCGCACGTCCGCCATGATCGACGCGGTGGAGGCGGCGCTGCGCCCGCTGCGGCCCCTGGGCGTGCGACCGGAGCGGATCGGCCTGCTCGTGGCGCTGACCATCCGGTTCATCCCGGTGATCAAGGAGCAGGCGGACCAGGTGCGCGCCGCGCAGCGGGCGCGCGGCGTCGAGCGCAGCTTCGCCTACCTGACCCCGCTGCTGGTCAAGACCCTCCGCCTGGCCGACGGCCTGGGCGAGGCTCTGGACGCCCGGGGCGTGGGCTCCGAGCACCGGCACCGCCGGTGAGAGCGCGGTCGCGCGCTGTCACGAGCGCGACCGGACCCCCGGGCCGATCCCATGTGGACGGATCCGGGCCGGTCCCGCCCTATGATGACTCACCGGTTTCCCGGAACTCACGGACGAGGGGGCGGTGTGCGCACCAAGGACTTGGCGCTGATCGCGTTGTTCGCCGCCATCATGGTGGTGCTCGGGTTCTTCCCGCTGATCGAACTGCCGCTGGTGCCCGCGCCGTTCACGTCGCAGACGCTCGGCGTGATGCTGGCCGGCTCGATCCTCGGCGCCCGGCGCGGCGGCCTGGCGATCCTGCTGTTCGCGCTGCTGGTCGCCATCGGCCTGCCGGTGCTGCCCGGCGGGCGCGGCGGCCTGGGCGTCATCCTCGGGCCGACGGGCGGTTTCATCATCGCCTACCCGATCGGCGCGTTCGTGGTCGGCCTGCTGACCGAGCGGCTGTGGCGGCGGTACAACCTGGGCGCGGCGCTGCTGGCCAACGCGGTCGGCGGAGCGCTGGTCCTGTACGCCGTCGGCATCCCCTGGATGGCGGTGGCCGGCGGCCTGGAGCTGGGCGCCGCGGTCACCGGGTCGGTGGTGTTCCTGCCCGGTGACGCGATCAAGGTCGTCGTCGCCTCCTTCGCCGCGGTGGCCGTGCGCCGGGCGTACCCGCTGGTCGAGCCGCGCGGCGAGGCCGCCCGGTGACGATCGAGGTCGAGGGCGTCTCGCACCGGTTCGGCGACCGGCAGGTGCTCTCCGACGTCGACCTGCGGATCGACCAGCGGCGGGTCGCCGTGATCGGCGCCAACGGGTCGGGCAAGAGCACGTTCGCCCGGCTGCTCAACGGCCTGCTGGTGCCCACCGGGGGCCGGGTCCGGGTGGACGGCCTGGACACCCGCAAGCAGGGCCGGGAGGTCCGCCGCCGGGTCGGGTTCGTGTTCCAGGACCCGGACGTGCAGATCGTCATGCCCACCGTGGCCGAGGACCTGGCGTTCGGGCTGAAGCACCAGGGCGTCGGGCGGGACGAGATCGGCCGGCGGGTGGAGCGCACGCTCGCCGACTACGGCCTCGCCGAGTTCCGCGACCACCCCGCGCACCTGCTCAGCGGCGGCCAGAAGCAGCTGCTGGCGATCGCCGCCGTGCTCGTGACGGAGCCCGAGCACGTGGTGTTCGACGAGCCGACCACGCTGCTCGACCTGCGCAACAAGCGGCGGATCTCCGAGCTGGTCCACGAGTTGCCCCAGAAGGTCGTCGTGGTGTCGCACGACCTCGAACTGCTGGCGGACTTCGAACGCGTCATCGTCTTCGACAACGGCCGGGTGGTCGCCGACGGGCCGGCGCGGGAGAGCATCGCGACCTACGTGGCCATGAACCCGTGAGGGCCGCGGGTCCGCCCTCCCGGGGCGGACCCGCGCGACCCGGTCCCGGCCGGTTCCGCGGAGGCCACCCCCGGGTCGCGGGCCTGCGCGTTCACGACGGGTCCGAGCCGCCACCCGTTCACGACCGTCCACTGCGTCCGTCCGATCAGGACTCCGTGCCGGACGGCGCCCGGTCAGGTGTTGGCGGGCAGCTCCGAACCGGCGCCGCGCTTGCGCAGCACCACCAGCTCGTGCCGCGCCTCGGGCAGGGTCCGCTCGGCGGCGCCCTCCACCGTGAAGCCCGCGTCGGCGATCATCCTCAGATCCTCCTCGCCGGGCTGCCCCTCGCTGGTCAGGTAGTCGCCCAGGAACATCGAGTTGGCCACGTGCAGGGCCAGCGGCTGCAACGACCGCAGGTGGATCTCCCGCCCGCCCGCCAGGCGCACCTCGACGTCGGGGAACGCGAACCGGAACACCGCCAGGACGCGCAGGCAGCGCTGCGGCGTCAGCTCCCACCGGCCGGCCATCGGCGTGCCCTCGAACGGGATCAGGAAGTTCACCGGCACCGAGTCCGGGTCCAGCGCCCGCAGGGCTTCGACCACGTCCAGCACGTCCTCGTCGGACTCGCCCATGCCGAAGATCGCACCGGAGCAGGGCGAGAGGCCCGCGTGCCTGGCCTGCTCGACGGTGCCCACCCGGTCGGCGAAGGTGTGCGTCGTGCAGATGTCGCGGTAGTTCTCCTCGCTGGTGTTGAGGTTGTGGTTGTAGGCGTCGGCGCCGCAGGCCCGCAGCCGCTCGGCCTGGCCGGACTTGAGCAGCCCGAGGCAGACGCACACCTCGACGTCCGGGGTCGCGCCCTTGATGGCGCCCACCACGTCGGAGATCCGGTCGATGTCCCGGTCACCGGGCCCGCGCCCGCTGGCCACCAGGCACACCCGCTTCGCCCCCGCCGCGATGGCGCGCTCGGCGTTGCCCACCGCCTCGTCGGTCCCGATCCAGGAGTACTTCAGGATCTGCGACTCCGACCCCAGCCGCTGGGAGCAGTAGCCGCAGTCCTCCGGGCACATCCCGCTCTTGAGGTTGACCAGGAAGTTCAGTTTGACCCGGGTCCCGAAGAAGTGCCGCCGGACGCGCGAGGCGGCGGCGATCACCTCCAGCACGTCCTCGTCGGCCGACCGCAGCACCGCCAGCAGCTCGTCGCGCGTGGGCCGGCCGCCCGCCAGTGCCTTCGACGTCACCGAGTCCAGGATGCCGGCGAGAGTGGTTTGCGTCATGTCGGCCATCGTGGAGAGCCCCTGGGTGGCGCGCAAGGTTGCCTCGGACAAACAACTGCCCGGGATGTTGTCGACGGCCGGCATCGACGCAGCTCAGGGTCGGCGCGTGGACGTCCCGTGACCGGCGAGGACCGGCACGGGACGCACTCGGCGCACGCTCAGCCGGCACGGCCGCCGACACGACCACTGCGAGCGCGAAGCGCGCCGCGACCTGCTCTTCGTCACCGCCGGGTTCGGAGCGGACGAGGTGCCTCACAGCGCCGCTACCAGTCCCAGCACCAAGCCGGCCACAACGGTAGGGGTGGTCCATAATGGACTCCTCTCTACACGAGGCTCCTTATCAGACCAAGCTCACCGCAAACCACTGCCCGAGTGGCGGGGCGAGTTCGGCGACGAGCCGACCCACCGCCGACCGGCTACCAATCAGCGGCGTCGCCGGACCGGTGACACCTGGCGAAGCCCTGTCAGCGGCGAACGCGGTGCCCCGGCTCCACACCGAGAGCTCCGGGAAGCGCGTCCCGGAAAGATTCCGCTTGCAGGCGGAAGAGACGGGCGTAGGTGCCGTCCGCCTCCATAAGTTCGGTGTGCGTCCCCTCTTCGACCACTCGGCCGCCGTCCAGCACGTAAATCCGGTCCGCGTTGCGGACGCTGGCGAAGCGATGGGAGATGAGCAGGACCGCGCGCCTGGCGAACAGGTCGCGAACGCGCTCGAAGAAGTCGGCTTCCGCCTGGGGGTCCAATGACGCCGTGGGCTCGTCGAAGACGATGAACGGCGCGTCCCGGTAGAACGCCCGGGCCACCGCCAAGCGCTGCCACTGGCCGAGCGATAAGTCTGCGCCACCGGCGAATTCCTTGCCCAACACGGTGGCGTAGCCTTCAGGCAACCGCTGGAGGTAGTCGTGCGCGTCGGCTCGGACGCCCGCCTCGACGGCTCGTTCCCAGTCGACTTCCTCCTCGGCCCGCCCGAACGCGATGTTATCCAGCACCGGGAGCTTGTAGCGCAGGAAGTCCTGGAAGAGCACCGCGGTCCGCTCACGCAGTTCACGCAGGTCCATCACGGGCTCACCGTCCACGTGGAGCGTGCCGGCATCGTGTGGGTACAATCCGGCGAGAATCTTGGCCAGGGTCGTCTTGCCCGATCCGTTGGCGCCGACGAGCGCCACCACCTGACCTGCGCGGATCGTGATGTCGACGTCGCGGAGCGCCGGGAGGGCCTGCCCCGGGTAGGTGAAGCCGACCGCGGTGGCGCGCAGGGTCCTGAACGGCCGTCGATCCGCGGCGGAGCCGAGAAGCCGGTCCCCCGCAGGGGGCGTAACGAACTCACGGAGGTCCCTGAGGTGCAGCACGGACTCGCTCAGGCCGCCCAACAGGTCACCGATCGACTGCACCCGCGTCGAGATCAGCCACAACGCGGGCAGCGCCGTCAGGGCGGCGGACAGACGCCCAATGTCGGCACGCACCGCGAACCACGCGGCGACGACGACTCCGAGGACCACCGCGTCGCCCGAGCACCGCGCGACCACCTTGCGCCACATGTACTTGCGGTACAGCCGCCTGGTCCGCTCGACCTCCAGGTCGTAACGGGCCTGCCAGCGCGCGCGCAGCACGGCGCCCAGGTTCAGCGAACGCACCTCCTTGGCTTCGTCACGACCGGTGAGCAACTGTTCCAGGTAGGCCCGGTGCCGCCGGTCCTCCGCGAGGTCGTGGTGCATCCGGTAGCCCGCGCTGCGCTCCTTGCCAGCCGCTCGGAACACCGGTGCGGCGGCGAGCACCACGAATGGCAGCAGCCACCACGCCGTCATCACCGTCGCACCGGTGACGGCGATGACAGTCAGCAGGGCTTGCAGCACGCTCATGGCCGTCGTGACCATCGCGGCCGGCTGGTTGCGCGAGGCGACCACCGCGCGGTGTAGTCGGTCGTGGAAGTCCGCGTCCTCGAAGTCCAGCAGTTCGGCCTCAGCCGCCGACCTCAGCACGATGCCGACAACGTACCGGTCGACCTCGACCGCCAGCAGGCGCTCGCGCGCGGCCCGCACAGCTCGGAGGACTCCTCCGGCGGTGCCCAGCAGGATCCCGCCCGCGACGGCGGGCACCATGCTCTCCGCATTCGGGGTTCCCCCCGCGGTAGGGATGACGGCGCCAAGCACGCGGTACAGGGCCAGCATCGCGAGACCCAGACCGATCGCGGTGGTGAACTGGATCGCCAGCACCTGTGCCAGCAGGCGGACATCGGCCTGCCGAGCCAGGCGTACCGCGAAGGCGAAGGTGGTGATCACCTCACGCAGACCAGCGGTCCCGGGAGCCGGTGCGCGCTCCACGCCCATCACCTCCTGATGGGCTCCCCCACCGCATGAGCCATTGCCGGTGTTCTTGGAGCAGCGTCCGCTGCGTCTCGAAGTGGCGCAGGTTGTGCTCCTCGTCCGGGATCAGCACCATCCGCGCGGTACCCCCGTTCGCAACGATGCCCCGGTACAGCTCCACGGCTTGGTCGGGTGGTGTCGCCGGATTGGTGTCGGCCAGCCCGTGCACGATCAGCACCGGGCGGTCCAGGCGGTCGGCGGTGCGCAGCGCGCTGAACGCGTCGTAGACTGAAGGTGCCTCCCACAGGGAACGCCGCTCGAACTGGAACCCGGTCGGCGTACGCGTGCGGTTGTAGCACCCGCTGTGCACGATCGCCGCCGAGAAGCCAGGAACGTGCGCGAGCGCGTGGAGGGCGAGGGTGGCGCCGAAGCTGTGACCGCCGACCACGACGCTGCCGTTGTACTCATGCCCGTGCTCCTGCGCGAGCACGTTCAACGCGTTCCTGACCGATGTGACGACGTCGTCGTGCACCGCTTCCGGACCGCCCACCGTAGGCCAGCGCATCACCAGGTCCAGCACGGCGCCGGGCCACTCGCCCGGCACCAGAGGGGTGGTCGGCCGTTGCGGCAGCCCCGACCCGGCGTCGAAGCCCCGTAACCACAGCAGCAGCGTTCCCTCCCCAGGCAGGTACGTGAGCCGGGCACCGGGCGATTCGCGGGTGGCCGGTGCGGGCCGGTGGCCGGTCGGCGGTGGCGGGTGGCCCGCCGGGATCGCGGTCACCGACCGCCCGGCGAGGTCTAAGACGGCCACACCGCGGCGGTCGTCAGCGAAGGCGCAGTCGAACGCGAACTCGCCGGTCGACCCGGTCCGGGCCGACGGATGCGCTCTGACGAGGCGGAAGCCGGCATCCGGTCTGGTCAACCGAATCTCCTCGCGCTCACCGACCAACCACAGGGAACCCCCGCTGTCCACGAGGACGTGAGCAGCCCCGCGGTGTCGGATCGGCCACCAGGCCGAGTCGCGGGGCGACCCGTGCGGCAGTCGGAACCACTGGCCGTCTCCGCGCGCCGGACCGATGCGGACCCGGCTGCCGCTGCCCTCGGAGGCCGGCCAGCTCAGCGCGTCGCACCTCCCGAGCGCCCAGCGGGCACCGGCGGGCAGCGACTCCGCGCGCGTCCCCTCCCGCCCCGGAGCGGGGACTTCCCACAGGGAGGTCGCCCGGCTCATCCCGTCCGGGTGAGCTCGCCCGGACGCGCGGTCCAGGACGTGGTCGACCAACAGGAAGGCACCGCTAGGGGCGGGCGAGAGCTCCCGGACGAGCAGTGGATCGCTCAGCGGCGCGACTTCACCGGTGCGCGGGTCTGCGACCGCCACCCTGGCCGACGCCATCGCCACCAATTCCGCCGGAGCCTCGTCGAACACGACGTAGCCGGGGCCGGTGGCCTCGTGGACGATGGGGGGCCGGGTGGGTGGAGCGGTCCCGGCCGGCTGCTCGGCCGCCCCGGCGGGCAGCAGTACGGCCAGGAGGTCCGCGCCGCACCACGCGATCGGCGGCAGCCGGTGCTCGCCCAGTGCCGTCAGCGACAGGGCCGAGCGCATGTGCGGGTGGCGCCGCACGGTGCCCGCCCGGTAATCGGCCACCCACGGGTAGGCGCGTCGGTCGCGAACGGCCAACCCCGCCACCAGCGGCAATTCAGGGTGCCAGGCCAAACCGGTGCCGAGGATCGACTCGACCTGCACCGCCCAGGGTGTGTCGCCGCCGGGGTGAGTGATCTCGACCCGCGCGATGCGGAGCGGCGACGGCGGCACACCCGCCAGGTCCGGGTCGAGGCGCACCCCGCGCCACGACACCGCAGCCGCGTTGTTGTCGGCGATCGACGGGTGGACCGGCGCGCTGACGACCGCCCACACGTGCGGGTCAGGTGACCGGTCCACCCAGCTCCGCAGGCGGCGCAATCTTTGCAAGTGGATGTCCTCAGCACTCACGGGGAACCGCCCCGGCACCGACGGTGATTCTGTCCACCAGGGCTTTCACCGGGCCGACACCGCTGACGGGCGGGCACACCGGGCGTCCGTCGGCGTCCGTGCCGACCGCGCTGGGCACCCCAAGCCTGCGCATGTCCTCGGGCACCTCCCCTTGGTCGGTGATCGCCACCATGGTCACCGCGTCACGGCGGACCTGCTCCACGGTGGTCTCCAGCAGGTGCTTGAGCGACCGGCACGACGGACAACCATCGGACACGTAGAGCACCACACCGCTCACTTGCTCATCGCAGGTGGACGTGGTTGTCTGCTCGTCGCGCGCTCGTCGGGCGGCTAGCAGCACCGCAGCAGTGACGAGGGCGGCCACGACCGCCGCGCCGGCGCGGACGGCGCTGCCACTCCCAGGGGGAACGAAGACGAGCACCGTGGCGAAGGCGACGGCGGAGGCGTTCGCACCGACGTGCCCGTTGCCTACGTCCGCGAGCGCGGCGAAGCCGAAGCAACCGCACTGACTGCCCTTGAACGCCCAGGCGACCCCGGTCAGGAGGCCGTAGCCGACTGCGGCGACAGCAGCCGCCAGCACACCGGGCAGGAGGACGACCAAGGCGGCGGCGACCACCTCCGCCGCACCTACCGACCGAGGTCCGTGCGGCGCGCGGAGCGGGCCGGTCCGCACCGGCCAGGGCAGTTTCGCCGCCGGGGTCGACAGCTTGGCGACCCCGGCGAGGAGGAGCGGTCCGGCGAGCACGCCCGCCAGCACGTCCGGCCACGAGTCGACGACAGACGTGAGCCAGCTGGACATGATCACGAACTCCGTTCGTCGTCGACGGCGAGGAACCACCCGGCGCCCACCAGCTGCTCGGCGAACCGCCGGGTCGCGGGGCTGGCTCCCTCGGGCAGAGCGCCCCGCGACAGCAGCAGGTCCAGGAATTCGGCTTCCCGGTCCTCGCACTCGGCGACGGCGAGCGTCACCCCGTCGACCAGCACGGCTCCGCCGTAGGGCAACTGGGTCACAGTGACGTGGGGTGCGATGCGGAGGGCGGTCATCCTCGCCCCCGCAACCACCGGTCGAGCCACAACAGGCGCAGCAGGGGCATCGCGTGCTCGGCGATGGCACGCCCGTCACCGAGCACCTGCACGACGGCCTGCGGGTCCACCAACCCCGAGTCGGCCAACGCGAACCCGCGCTTCAGCTCCTCGACGACCCCCTTGCGCGCACGGTGTAGGTGGATGGCTGCCGCGGTCCGCAGCCAGTGCCCGGAGGCAGCCGTGAGGACGCCTCCCACACCCGCCGCGGTCAGCGCGCGCCGCAGCGGGAGGTGGTTGCGGAACAACCCCTTCCTGATGCGACCGGAACGATCGGGGGACAGTGCGGACGCGGCGGCGAGAACCCCTGGGTCGACCGCGGGTGTCCGGAACGCCATGCCACCGCGCTCCTCCATGCCCGCCGTCAACCGCGCAAGCACCGGGGGCAGGAACTCGACATGTTCCCGCCACACCGCGAGCACGCCGCCGCTTGCCGTCTCCAATTCCGAGCGACCGCGAGCGGTCAACCATGGGAGAACAGCGGCGCCGGGCCGCGCGGCCGGTGGCGCAGCGAGCGGCTCACCACCCTGCGGATGGGCGTGCGCGATCCGCTTGCCGAGCAGTTCCCTGGCCCTGGCCAGACCGGGCAGGGTGCCCGTGACGTGGAACGGCTCGCAGGTCAGCAGTCGCCAGTCCTTGAACCCGGTGTCGGCATCGGGCAGCTTCGCCGACACGAGGTCTTCGAGCAGGTTGCCCCCGACGAGGTGCTGGCCCACCTCGACCGACAGGTGGTCGGCCAAGCGCGCCGGCACGGCGGTGTCCGGGAGGGGTGGGCACACCTCCTCGCCGGAGATGGAATCCCACTCCAGCAGGCTCGCCACGTCCACATCCACCCGCCGCACCGTCAACCCTGGGATCCGGGCGGGCGGCCGTCGCAGCGGCAGGTCAAGGTCCGCGTGCACCAGCAGCGGGCGCAGACCGGCCGAGACGGCGCTCACGGCGACGAAGGCGGACGCGACGCCGCCGCTGTACGCGATCGCGGCATCCGAGTCGTGGGCGACGAGCGCGTCGCCCACCGCCCGCTCGAGGTCGGGGGATCGGTGCGGCAGGTCGGGCCGCTTCTTCGAGACCGTCACTCCGGAGAGGTCCACCCGCACCTCCGTCCCGGCGCACAGCCTGTGCACGCCAGGAAGCGCGCTGGCGTCCGGTGGCCTGGGGTGACCCTGCATGAGCGCCAGCATCATGCCTGGGTCAGGTTCAGGGCTCAGGGCGCCGACAAGGAACGCCGACAGGTCGCCGTCCCACTCCAAGCGTCCTGGACCCACGCGGTAGTACAGGGCGCGGGACGCCGGGCGCTTCCAGCTCAACCGGAACGACGACGCCGAGCGCTCGATCCTGGCCCCGAGCAGCTCCGCGGCGCTGTCTCGCCCTTCGGATCGCACGCGGTCCCCGATGACGTCAACGACGCCCAACGTGGTGCTCATCGTCCCGCCGTCCGGAACACCTCGACGTACTCGTCGGCCACGGGCAGCGAGGTGCTGACGACCTGCTCACCGCACGACACCCAGGCGTAGTAGCCCGCGGCGCCGGTGCCCGGGACCAGTTCCCTGCCGAGGTGGAAGGAGGCGTCGAACCCGAGGTGGCGCAGGCCCGTGGCGAGGAAGAGCGCGTCCTCGACGGGACTAAGGAACCCCACCGTCAACCGCTGGACGATCCGCAGGCGCGCCACCGCGGCACCCAACTGGCGCTCTCCGCAAGTCCGCGCCGAGGGCACGGCAGGCCATTTTTCAAAGTAATGACGACCGTTCTCGCGCGATACCGAGGAAAGAAATTCCTGGGCTTTTCGCGCGGCCTTTAACAGACTTGTCACCGCTCTCCAATCACGCCTTCTGACAGTGGCCGGCACCGGGCCCTGTCGGACGACCGTCCGACAGGGCCCCACAAGCGTCACGCCCAGGCGCAGGTCCACCAGTCACACACCAAGCCACCGCAGCAGTGGTTGTCGGAAAGGCATGGTCCACCGGCGGGGACGCAGCCCTCCGCCACGGCGGTGGGCTCGTCGTTCAGGTGCTGCAGGAGGTGGCCACCGGCCAACCGCGAGGCAACGAGGGTGCTGGTCATTCGATTCACCTTTCTCTCGGGACGGAAACCCGCCCGACTCCGGTACGAGGTGAAATCTATTGGCCGGAAAGTGCGCCGAGCAATGCCGGCGGGAAGTCCCGGACCGTCCCGGACCGTCCCGGGCGTCGGCGCGGACCGGGACGGAAGTCATTCCCCGGGCACCACGAGACCCATTTCGTACGCGGCGACGACGGCTTGGGCCCGGCTGCGCACGCCGAGTTTGGCGAAGACCCGGCTGACGTGCGTCTTCGCCGTCTGCTCGACGATCACCAGCGCTGCCGCGATCTCGGTGTTCGACATGCCCCGCGCGACGAGCCGCAACACCTTCCGCTCCTGCTGGGTGAGTCGGTGCGCCCGATCGGGCGCGACCCTGTCCGGCCGCCGGGCCGCGAACTCCGCGACCAGCCGCCGGGTGACCGCCGGCGCGAACAGGGCGTTGCCCGCCGCCACCACGCGCACCGCGTTGACCAGGTCGTCCAGCGGCGCGTCCTTCAGCAGGAAGCCGCTCGCACCGGCCCGCAACGCGCCGTAGACGTACTCGTCCACGTCGAAGGTGGTGAGCATCAGCACCCGGGTCGCGCCGACCGCCTCCGGATCGCCCAGGATCCGCCTGGTGGCCTCCAGGCCGTCCATCACGGGCATCCGGACGTCCATCAGCACGACCTCCGGGCGGTGCTGGGCGCACGCGCGCATCGCGTCCGCGCCGTTGCCCGCTTCACCGACCACCTCGATGTCGGGCTGAGCGGCCAGGACGGCGCGGAAGCTCTGCCGCACCATCGTCTGGTCGTCGACGATCAGCACCGTCGTGCGCACCGGCTAACCTCCTACGCCGTCCAGCGGCAAAGTGACTTCCACGGTGAACCCCCCTCGCTCGGAAGTGCCGGCGCGGAAGGCGCCGCCCAGCGCGGCGACCCGCTCGCGCATGCCGAGCAGGCCGTGCCTGGCGCGTTCGGTCTTCACCCCGGGCGCGGCGCCCGTGCCCGCGGTGTTGGCCACGATCAGCCGCAGGCTCTCCGCGTCCGCGTCCAAGCGCACGTCCACCTCGGCTCCCGCCGCGTGCCGGACGGCGTTGCTCAGGGCTTCCTGCACGATCCGGTAAGCGGACAGCGCCACACCGTCGGGCACCGCGCCCACGTCCACGTGCAACGACACCGCGACACCCGCGTGCCGCAACCGTTCCACCAGTTCGGCTATCTGCCCGACACCGGGTTGCGGGGCGGTTTCCGCCCGCCCGTCCGCGTTGCGCAGCACACCCAGGAGGCGCCGCATCTCCGTCATGCCCGCCCGCGCGGTGTCCTGCATCGCCGCGAACTCCTCCCGCAGCTCCTCCGACAGGTGGGGGAACCGGTAGCGCGCGGAATCCGCCCGCAACGCGAGCACCGACATGTGGTGCGCCACGACGTCGTGGAGCTCCCGCGCGATGAGGGCACGCTCCTCCAGCGTGGCGGCGCGGACCTCCTCCACCACGCGTCGACGTTGCTGTTCCTCGCGATCGGCCTCGGCGATGCGCCGCAACCTCCGCGTGCTCCCGAGCAGCAGCAGTCCTGCGGTGATCGCGCCGAGCAGGAAGAGGTCACGCCAGTCCTCGAGGTGCGCCCAAGCGCAGGCCACCGTGAACAGGAACACCCACACCAGGACGGCCTGGCAGTGGTTCTCCGCCACGACGTAGAGAACGGTGGCGGTGGACAGGAACAGCCCGGCCGTCCAGGGCCACCCCCACAGGTCCGCGAGCCCCTCGTGCACGAGCGGCATGCCCGCGATCAGGACCGCGGCCACGCGCCACGCCCACAGCGGGCGGGTGAGGCACAGCAGGACCGGCAGCACCGTGACCGCGGTGAGCAACCACGTGGCCGGCACGGTGGCGCCGGGTGTCATCTTCGGTGGGACGACGTTGAGGAAGACGACCCAGGCCGCCATGCCGGCGATGACCGCCAGCCGGACCCGTTGCCAGGCGAGCGACACCGGAGGCCGCTCCAATCGACCCGACGACACGAGGGTGAAACCGGCGACGGCGAGGAAGTCGCGCACAACCCGCAGGAATGAGAAGAGCCGTATCACAGCCGCACCGGTCGGAGCCGGCACACGTGGCACCCGCGACATCTCGACCCGCTTCCGTCAGGACACGCGCACCGCGCCGGGCCGACCGCGCCCGCCCCGGTGCCGTTCCGCGTGCTCCGAGTCCGACGCCCGCTCACGGGCGAACAACCGCACCAGGTTCGGCACGCGGTACGAACCGGGCTCCTGGCTCTCGACCAAACGGCTGTCCACCAGTCGTTCCAGGACGCGTTCCGCCCTCTCGGGGGTCATGCCCAGGAGGTCGGCAGCGGCGTGCCGGTCCAACCCCGCTGACTCCAGCGCCCCCAGCCGGTGGAACGCCTGCATCGCGCCGTCTGCCTCCTCACCGCCGTCGTCCCGGAGGGCGTCGTAGCTCGCCGCGAGGCTCGTCCGCACGTTCAGCGCGTCCGCCCGCAGTTCGTCCAGGCAGCGCCGCTCGTCCGCCAGCAGGTCGACCAGCGCGCCGACTCGCCACGCCGGGCGAGCGGCCAACCTCGCAGCCGCGATCCGCAAGGCGAGCGGCAGCCGGTCGCACAGCTCGACCAGCCGACGTACCTGTTCCGACTCCGCCCGCACCCGGTTCTCACCTGCCAGCTCGGCCAGCAGCGCGACCGAGTCCTCCTCCGACAGCGGCCCCACGTGAACGGTGCGGACGTCGCCCGGCAACCCGAGCGGTCCCGTCGAGGTCACGAGCGCGGCGTTCCCGCCGAGGAACGGCAGCCGCTGTTCGACCTGTTCAGCGGACGTCGCGTTGTCCAGCACCCAGAGCTGCCCCTTCCCCGCGGGCGGCGACGCGACCACCGGGGTCGTGTGGCGGAGGTCGACGTACACCAAGCCGCCGGGGAAGTGCCGTGCCGCGTCTCGCGCGGCGCGCACCGCCAACGCCGACTTCCCGGCACCCGCCTGCCCCTCGAGGACGATCAGCAAATCGCTCCGGTCCTCCGCGAGCGAGCGGCGCAGCCGCGACAGCTCTGCAGCCCTCCCCACGAGCCTGCCGGCCGGGGGAGGCGAGCCGATCCGGAAAGGACCTCCCTCCCGGGCGGGGACCGCCACGCCGGCACCTGAGCCCGATGCGGCGAGCCGTCTTCGCGCTCGCAGCCAGGGCTCCGGGTCGGCGCCGCACGCCCTGACGACCGCGGCGACCAACTCCTCCTTGGGGAGCCCCGTGCGGTTGAGCACGGCCGCGAGCGTGCTCCGGGGGACGTCGTTCCCGTGGTCCCGGGCGTTCTTCTCGATCTGGCGTAAGGTCAGTCCCGTCCAATCCTTGAGCTGCTTCAACCTAAGCACGAATTCATGCGTCGACTGCGCGCCACTTGGTGATGGAGCTCCTTGCACGTTGATTTCGCACCCCCACACCGGTCACATCCACCGGACGACCCCGCCAACGACTACGGCCTGTGGATACCTGGATACCAACCGTACCGCAGTGACGTGGTGCGCGTGAAGACGACTCCGACGCGGGGATGGGTTCGACAAGGCCGCAGGAACTTTAGCCATCAACGAGCTGTCGTGCGCGTCCCGTTCTCCGCTGTGGGGGTGCGGAGGACCTGCTCGACGTCAGCGCTGCAACCGCGTGGTCGGCGGCCAAGTGGCGGGAACGCCCTGCGCGAATACCGACGTGATCTGGGCCGGGACGCTTTCCCGCTCAGCGGAAAACCCGCCGGTGGAACGATCCGGATCACGACCGCGGGCATTCCCCGGCAGCACGGCACCGGGGCCCGCGGTCGGTGGCGCTCCGGTGAAATCCGACGGCGATGCGACCGGCCTGTTCCGGAAACCGGCCGGAACGCCCATCGGGAGAATACTGGTCATCCGATGCCTTCCGCCAGCCTGGTGGTCGATGCGTCCGTCGAGAAGGAAATTAACCGAAAGGCGGGCCGTGGTCGTCCTACCAGGGGTGCGACTCGGCGCATTACTCTCGTAGCGCTGCTCTGCGCGTGCTACTGGAGTAGTACGCGCAGAGCGTCGCCATCGCGGCCGACCGGCAAGTGCGAGCGTAAGCAGCTGCACACCGCTGCCAAGCGCATCGCGGAGTCCCGCTCCAGCTCCACCTGCCAGAGGCGCCGACCTCGCCGGCGGGCCCGCTCGGCGCCCGATGACTCCCGGTGGCACCGGCCGACAGGCCCACCGCGCGATCAGCGGCATCGCGTACGCGGGCAACCGGTCGAGGAGCGATTCTCAAGCCGTCCGGTCGAACGAGGTCATCGCCGGCCATCGGAGCAGCACTCGTCTGGGCCCCGAGGAGCGCAGCAACGGATCGCGGTGGAGCGCGGCCCTCGGGTCGGCGACAGGCGTCGGCACCTGCCCAGTCACCGGGCGCGACGTGGCCCACCGCGTCCCACCGGTCGTGTTTCCCCTTCACAGCCTCTCCCCCTGCACGACGAATCGCGTGCGGCGGCCGCCCCGGACACCGAGCCGTTCACCGGCTCCCGTCGTAGGCGCGCCGCCACCGCACCTGCCCGCACAGGCTGGCAGGGGTCCCTACCGATCGGCTACTCACTGGCTTACCGGGAGTACCGAAGGGCGAACCACCGGGCAGCGAGGCACATCCGCCCGCCTCCCACACTGGGCCGTTGCCCGCTTGGTAGGGACGAAGCGGGATGTCAGCCGCGATGCGGAGTGCCGTCCGCGCTCGCCTGCTTGCCCGTGGAAGCAGAAGTGTTTCAATGGAAGCAGACAGCGTCGGAGTGGATCTGCACCAGGTGTGTCTGCGGGCAAACGACGCCTGGCCATGTCCTCCGGACAGTGGGCCACGACCTCCCGCCACAGCCTCGTCGCCTCGGTCCGGTCCGCTCGCGGAACGCCACGTGAGCCAGCCCGTCCAGCGCGCGCCTTGTAGCGGATCGCCCCGTACCACTCGGCGTGATCGACGGCCTGCTTGAAGATCTGTTCCACGCGGCCGAGGCGTCAGGCGTGGAAGTGAAACGACCGTTGCTCCTGCGTCGCACGAGGTTGTCGTCCGCCATCTCCTCCAGGCGCTGTTCCGCCTCGACGAGCGAGCAGTCGACCATCGCCGCGACGGTGTGGGCGTCGGAGTCGACGCCGGGGTGCGAGCTCAGTTGCCGGAAGACTCACTGCTGTGCCGCGGACAGGTGACCTGAGCACCGCCATGGCGTTGCGGTCGTCGCCTGGAGCAGCCGAGCCCGCTTCACCTGATCGAGCAGGCGGCGCATGAGGTCCGGTTGGAGGCGACAGCCTTGGTGCAGCAGCGGGCGGAGCTGGGCGGCATCGACACCGTAGTCCAGGATGAGCAGGACCCTCTTGCCCGCCATGCGCGCGCCAGAGCGGACTGCGGCCTTGCATGGTGGGCGGCACCAACTCCGAGGGCTACTGTCGCTCAGCAACACGACGTAGTCCTCGGCAACCAGGTACCCCGGGTGGACCGCCAACGCCGTCTTGCCGACACCGCCCATGCCATCGATCGGGTGGATCACCGGAGCCATCGAGCCGGCGTCGCGCACCGCTCGCCCCAGCTCGTCTAGTTCGGCGAAACGCCCGAGAAGTCGTTGACGTCGTAGGACAGGTACGACTTGACCGAGCGCAGCTCTCAGCCCGGGTCGAGACCGACCACGGGTGCCCCGCGATTAGGCGGCGGAGTTCGCCTACCACGGCGGCGCCCCCAGGAGTATCCGCAGCGACATCAGCTTCTCCACCGCGAGCAGTCGCTGTTCCTCCAGTCCCACGGCGATGCTGGTGGTCATGTCGTCTTCCAGTCCAGCCAAGGCGTGACCCTGCCACAGCAGCAGACCACTGAGGGGTCAGAAGGTGAAGCGCGGCGCTGCGGGAGTCAGCACGGCGTGGGTGGCGTCGGCCTGCCAGGCGCGCTGCAGCTCGGTAGCGACGGCGTCGACCAGTTCCGGCACGTCGGTGTCGGCGGTGGGGTGCAGGGCCTCGGCCACGACCAGCACCGAGGCGGTGGTGTCGCGCACCGCGGACAGGCCGCTCTGCCGGTTGGTCCAGCGACGGGCGTGCGCGCGGTCGCGCGCGTCGACGAAGACCACCTCACGCGGCTCGGGGTGCTCGACCTGCCCGGAGAACGTCAGGTACTCCTCGTTCCCCGAGGCGTGCCGCACTTCGACGTGCTCGGCCACCTCGGCCACGTCGAACACCGCGATGGGGATCGCGTAGGCCAGGGAAACGGCGTTGCACAGGTCGATGAGGGGGTGGATGGCCGGCAGCGACCGCTCCTTGCGGAACCTGCGCAGCAGCGATTCCGACGCGCAGCGGTACTGCGTGGGCTTGAGGCCCATCCGGGAGAAAGCGCGCCGCCACGCCTGGATCTCGGGCAGTTCGCTCTCGGCGCCGCCGGCCGACCGCCGCTCGGCCACGGCGCTGTAGTGCTCGACCCGCTCCCGGACCGACGCGTCCGGGGTGATGCCGGTGACGTGCAGGACACCCGCGCGCAGCTCGGGGAACTCGGCCCACATCCCGGGTGAGTGCTGGAAGTGCAAGGTCTACCTCGCTGATCGTGGACGGGACGGCGCCGGTCGGGCGCGCTGCCGCGGGCGGGCCCGCGAGCAGATGTTAGAGCCGACCGCGTTCCCGGGAGCGCTGGTGGGCCGCGCCCGCCGACGAGTCGCGCGGATTCCGCAGGCGGGCGCCACGTCGGGACCTGCTGCCGGTGGCAACCGGATCCCCGCGGTCGGCTGTTCGGCCCCCGCCGACCGGTGAGCCCGGCGCCCTGGGGCGGCCACCGCCACCTGCGCCCATCAGTCGACTATGTCGCCCAGGACCCCGCCGGCCGGCGTGCGGGCCTGGTCGATGAACCACTCTCGCCCGACGAACCTCGCGAAGGCCCACGAGGGCATACCGACCAGCGCACGCATCACCGGCGCGAGCCTGCCCCCGCCCAGCTGGGACCGGTGCGCCGCCATGGCCGCCTGCTTCTGCCGTGCGAAGGGCCGCACATCGATCTGGTGGGTGATATCCGCCCGGGCGCTGAACAACCGAAGCAGCTCCTCGGTGTCGTAGTGGAACGGGATGCGCAGCAGCCGCACCCAGCGAACCAGGCGCGCGACCACCTCGCGGGGCATCGTCGCCTCCAACACCGAACCGACACCGGACAACTCGGCCGCGCGTGCACCCACCTCGTGCACCTTGACATGGTCACGATGGCCGTAGCCGCCGTTGGCGTCATAGCTGAGCAGCACGTCGGCGCCCTCCTCGCGGAGGATCGCGGCAAGCCGCTCCCCCGCCTCGCCGACGTCGGCCCGGACGAAGCGCTGCCGCCCCGGCGGGTCCGGCGGCAACACCGGACCGTGCCCGCTGCCCGCGTAACCCAGATGCTCCACCCTGTGCACACCCAGCAGCTCCGCACTCGCCCGCAACTCCCGCATACGGACCGACCCACCCTCGGGAACCAGCCCCATGACGTCCGTGGCCACGACCACGACAACCCGGTGCCCCTGCGCCGCAGCGCGCGCGAGGGTGCCGCCGGTCCACAGCACTTCATCGTCGGGGTGCGCGTGAAACGCGACTACGGTCGACATCCCCCCATCCTCCCGCACACCGCCACGTCGTTAACGGATCTTCCCGCAAGTCCGATAGACCTGGAATGAGTGCGGACTACTGCGACTGCGGTCAGGCGGCGACGGCCCGCTGCGTCCGCGACGGCGCGACCACCTGCCACCGCCACCGCCGCTACTACCCGGACCCCGTGACCTGGTGGCTGGAGTGGGGGCTGGTCGGTCCGCGACGCCTGGAGCGGTTCTCCGGGCGTGCGCTGGAGGTGCGGGGGCGAGCGGACGCAAAGGACCTCTCGCTGTGCCCGGCCTGCTACGAGCACGTCCTCGCCGAGGCCGTCGCGGCGCTGGCCGCCTCCCTGCGCGCCGCCGAGGGCGGTTCCCGCGACCGCGCGGCGGTCCGGTGCGCCCTGCTGGGCACGTGGAGGGACGGCGCCAACATGCAGCACCCGATCGGCGCCCGGGCCGTGGAGGCGGTGGCGGGCCACCGCCCCCCGTGGTTGTCCGACGGCCACGACCGGACCCTGGCCGCCCTGTTCCTCACCACCGCCCGGCAGCAGGGCCGGAAGGCGCCTCCCCTCCGGGTGCAGCACCGGGGCGGGGTGCAGCGGCGCACCTGGCTCGGTGCGCGCCGGACCGAACAGGTCACCACCCCGCTGGTGGAGACCCGTGCCTGGGCCTTCCCCTACCGCGACCTCGAACACGGCGACCGGGTGCTGTTCCTGGGCCGACGCGGCGCGATCCTGCGGGACCTCGCCCCCGAGTGGCTGCCCACCGACGGCGTGATCACCCTCAGCGGCCCGCTCCAGGTTCGCCGCGACGACGCCACCGGCTTCCACGACGCTGTCACCGCTCCCGGCAACCACACCGCCGACAACACCGACGTCACGTCCAAGCTCTCCGCGGGCATCCAGCGGATGCTGGAAGGCAAAAGCCCGCAGCCCTGACCGGGATCGCCGTGTGCGGCAGACGACGGCCTGCGGCCCTGGAATCGGTCGACCTGACCGATCGGCGCGACAGCAGGATCTCCCGGCTCTCCGGTGGCATGCGCCGCCGTGTCGGGATCGCCCAGGCTGTGGTCAACCGGCCCGGGTTGCTGCTGCTCGACGAGCCGACCGTCGGGCTCGACCCTCGGCAACGACGCGGGTTGCACGAGCTGATCCCCGAACTCGCCCGGGACCGGGCGGTCGTCCTCAGCACGCACCTCACCGAGGACGTGGCCGCGATGGCGGACCGCATCGTCGTGCTGGACGGTGGAGTGGTGCGCTTCGACGGCACGGTGGAGGAGTTCACCGGCGGTGAGGGCAGCGGGGCCGCGCGGATCGACTCGGCGTACGAAGCGCTGGTGATGTCGGGGGACGACCGATGACGCCGCTGTCGATCGCCCTGCGGCGCGGCAGCGCGCCGTTCGCCGTGCCCGCGATGATCCTCCTGGGTCTTTATGCCGGCAGCCGCGGCGATGCCTGGTCGGTGGACTGGGGCTGGGCGTCCGGGCAGCTCCAGCAGTACGGCGTGCTGCTGGTGCCGCTGGCCGCGGCCCTTGCCGCGTGGGACGTTTCGCGTGATCGCCGTGACCGGTCAGTGGCTGTGGATCGCCGCGCTGGCGGTGGCAGGCGTCGCCGCGCTCGCCCTGTCGGGCCCGACTCGTGGCGTGCCGCCGGCGGTGCTCTCCGCGGCGCTGGCCGTCGCGGCCGTGACCCTGATCCAGAGCAGCGGGGCGCGGTTGACCGAGGCACGCCCTCCCGCCAGCGAGGTGTGCGGCACCCGGGACGACGTCACGGTGTGCATGTGGCCTGAACACGCCGGGGACGTCGACACCTGGTTGGGCGCCACGAGCAGGTACCACGCGCTCTTCGCCGACCTCGGCGTGCAACCGCGGCTCTACCTGGAGAACGGGTTGCGCACCGGGGCCGACGCCCCGCGCCTCGGCCCCGTTCGACCTGGCGAGACCGAGGCGGACCTGGTGACAGCGCTTGCCCGGGCGCTCATCCCGCCGCCGCCCCGGTGCGCCGCCGTGGAAGGCGGATCCCGGTTCTACCCGGCGGCGACCGCTCGGGCGCTGCTCAGCGGTTGGCTGGTCAAACGGGTGCGTCCCGACGCGCCGACCGCTCACCTGGTCCCACCGGACCAGGTGGCACAGCTCGAACGGTTGATCGGCAGTTCCGCCGACCGGCAGCGCCTGTGGTACGAGGAGTTGGTCGAAGCCCACCACGACTGCGCCACTCCCCCTCCGGCACTGCCGTGACCGTTGCCTGGTTGTGGTTGCGCGCTCACCGCTGGCCGACGCTGGTGGCGGCCTGCGGTGCGGTGGCGTTGGTCGGCGCCCTCTTGGGTGGCGAACGCGTCCCGGTGCCCTCCTTCACCGCCACCCGCAGGCTCAGCGTGCCCTTGGCGCAACTGCTCCCGCTGGTGATCGCTTGCGCCGTGGGTCTGCACAGCAGAGCGCCCACATCGCTGTTCCGCGTGGCGCCCCGCTCCCCGTTCGCGCAACGCGCAGCGCTGGTCGGCACGTTGTTGGTCACGGCGGCCACCACGTGCCTGCTGGTCCCCGACGGCCAGGCCGCACTGCGCAACACCCTGGGGTTGAGCGGAATGGCACTGGCCGGAGCGGCGCTCGCCGGAGCGACGCGGAGCTGGACGTTGCCGTTGCCCTACCTGATGGGGTGCCTGCTGTTCGGCACGCGAGTCCGCTCGACCGCGGAAACCGCGAGCGGCGCGCAGTGGTGGGCTTTCGCGATCGCCCCCGCCCACCACCGCGGCGCCCTGGCCTTCGCGGTCGGCTGCTGCCTGGCGGGAGCGGCGCTGTTCGTCGTCCTGGGGCCCCGGGAGGAACCCGCGCCGCCGGAATGATCGACACCGAGCGGAAACCGATCGGGGTGAGGCGGTCCGGAGGGGTCGCGTCCTCGCGCACTGCGCGTTCACGGTCGGCGCACGGCCGGTGGGCGGGTCACACCGTCGGTATTCCCCGTGGTTCCGAACGGGGTGGTCTTCTCCTCCGTCGTGGTGATCTTGTGCTGGATCGCTTCCGGTGCGCGGTGTGGTCGAGCCAGGGTGGGGTGCGTCGGCCGGTGGCGTCGATCCGCGGGACGTGTTCGAGGAGGATTCGCCGACCTCGGTCCCGCACGGCCCGACGCGGTTCATCCGTCGACCGCTAGCAGCGTTTCGCCAGAGGACCACGAAGGATGATGATGAGCACTGCTCAGGCTGCAGCCGCGGATCCGCACACCTCCACCCTGCCGATCACCACCGTGGCGGGGAACGGGGCCGCCGGGTTCGGCGGCGACAGCGGCCCGGCCACCTCCGCCCACGTGAACTACCCGCTCTCGGTGGTCGTGGACGGCGCCGGGGATCTCTACATCGCCGACCACAACAACCACCGGATCCGAAAAGTCGCGAGGGACGGGACCATCACCACCGCGGCGGGCAACGGAACCGCGGGGTTCAGCGGCGACGGCGGCCCGGCCACCTCCGCCCGGGTGAGCTACCCGGTCGGGCTGGCGGTGGACGGCGCAGGATCCCTCTACATCGCCGACTACAACAACCACCGCATCCGGAAAGTCGCAAAAGACGGGACCATCACCACCGTAGCCGGAAACGGAACCGCGGGGTTCGGCGGCGACGGCGGCCCGGCCACCTCCGCCCGGCTGAACTACCCGTACACGGTGGCGGTGGACGGCGCGGGATCCCTCTACATCGCCGACTACAACAACCACCGCATCCGGAAAGTCGCGAAGGACGGGACCATCACGACGGCTGCGGGAACCGGGGCCGCCGGTTTCGGCGGCGACAACGGCCCCGCCACCTCCGCACTGCTGAACAACCCGACCGGGGTGGCGGTGGACGACGCCGGGAACCTCTACGTCGCCGACTACAACAACCACCGAATCCGAAAGGTCACCGAGGACGGGACCATCACCACCGCGGCCGGAACCGGAGCCGCCGGATTCGGCGGCGACGAAGGCCCCGCGGCCTCCGCCCGGTTGCACCACCCGATCGGGGTGGCGGTGGACGGCGCCGGGAACCTCTACGTCGCCGACTACAACAACCACCGAATCCGGAAAGTCGCCGAGGACGGGACCATCACCACCGCGGCCGGAACCGGGGCCGCCGGGTTCGGCGGCGACGGCGGTCCGGCCGCTTCCGCCCGGCTGAACTGCCCGTACTCGATGGCGGTGGACGGCGCGGGGTCCCTGTACGTCGCCGACCGCGCCAATCACCGGATCCGGAAGGTCACGGCGGCGCCCGCGGCCGGGCTGCCCTCCTCCGGGTCGGTGGTCACGTGGGTCAACGCCCGGAGCAGGTTGCGGCTGGAGGTCTTCCGCGAGTCCACCGGGGAGGGCGCCGAGGTCCACCAGTCCCTCCCCGCCGCCAGGGGGCACCAGCGGTGGCGGTTGACCGTGGTGGGCCGGGACGGCGGGGACGACCTGTACATCATCGAGAACGTCAAGAGCGGCAAGGTGCTCGAAGTCGTCGGGGCGCAGGTGGCGGAGGGGGTGGTGGTCGTGCAGCGCACCTACGGCGGTGCCGGGGCGCGCCACCAGCAGTGGCGGCTGGAGCCGGTCGGCTCCGAGGCCGCCGACCCGCGGGCGTACCGGATCGTGAACCGGAACAGCGGGCTGTTCCTGGGGGTCGGGACCAACGCCCGGACGGCGGTCAAGCAGTTCGGGGCGCGGGACGACGACCGGGACCAGCAGTGGCAGCTGGTCCCGGTGTAGGGCGGTGAGCCCTCGGCGGTCCGGCCGGTCACCGGCCGGACCGCCGTCACCGGCCGGGTTCGGAACCGCGGGGCGGGGTCTCGGCGCTCGCCTTCGGCGCCTTGGGCGCTGAGGTGTAGTCGCTCTTCCTGGGCCGGTCCGCCAGGTCCTCGTCCTTCTGCAGACCGCTGTGCCCGGTCACCGTCGTGCTCGACTCCCGCATCCCCGCGGACGCCGCCTCGGACACCGACCCCGGGTTGCCGGCGTACCGGGACTGCTCGGCGGCGGAAGTCCGGGCGGTGTCGATGAAGGCGCCGAGGAAGCCCAGGACGGCCCGCGCCTCGGGCGACTGCTCCCGCACGACCTTCGCCCGGGTCGAGGCGCCGTGGAGGGCGCTGGTGAACAGGCTCCCGTGGGTGTCGTCGTAGGTGTCGTCGTCGGCGTCCTCGAAGTCGACGTCCTCGCCCGGCCGCGGTTTCGCGCCGTCGCGGTTCACCGAGAAGATCCCCGCCCCGTTGTCGGCGAAGCCGAAGATGTTGTCGAAGACCATGGTCGTCATCCCTGTTCGTTGTCCTGGCGGCGGTCGGCCGCTCGGTCAGGGTCCCTTGTGGAGCGCTCGCGGGCTGTTGGTCAGGCTCTCGCCGTCGAAGACGGTGTGCTGGACGTCGAGGGCGGAGACGATCTCCGCCCAGCCCTTGAGGCGGAAGGGGCCGCCGGCGGTCAGGTCGAGGTCGTTGATGTCCCGGGCCACCACGTGCTCCAGGCCGGGGTAGCCGGCCGGCTGCGGGGGCGACAGGACGGCCGCGGGCACGTCGTAGCGCACCGCGAGGAACCCGGAGAAGGTCACCGGGATCTCGTAGGTGTACTGCCTGCGGGTCCGCCGCTGGGTGGCGGTGGTCTGCACCCGGGAGTTCGGCTGGACGTCGCCGGAGATCTGCGAGGTGGAGCCCCAGCTCGTGGTCAGGTTGCCGCCGACGGACGCGGTGATGCCCAGCATCAGCTGGGCGTGCAGCTCGGCCGCGCCGGTGGCGCTGCCCTGGGTGGTGAACGTCGTGCCGTTCGTCACCGCGTTCGTCGTGGCCGTCTCGGTGTTGTTGGCGTTGTCCACGCCCACCGAGTCCTTGCTGTTCTTGTTGGTGACGGTGTTGGAGTTCTTGTTCTGCATGTTGTTCTGCAGCTGCAGTTGGAGCTGGTTCTGCAGCTGCAGCTGCAGCGACGCGCTCGCCTTGCCGCCGAAGGTCAGCTGGGACTGCCCCTGGAGCGTCCACGTCACCGCGTTGGAGACGGTGAAGTTGACGGTGTCGGAGAACTTCAGCGTCGAGGTCTGGCTCCGGTTGACGTAGGAGCGCGTGGAGAACGTGTCCGGAGGGGGCTGCTCGACGTTCCCCCGCTCCTCCACCAGCGGCTCGCCGAGGTGCAGGTAGGCCAACCACCCCAGTTCGGCGGCGGTTCCCGGGAAAGCGCCGAAGCTCGACTTGTTCACGGAGAACCCCACGGGCTTGTGCTGCGCGCCGCTCGGGTCCACGTAGACCAGGCCGGGGTGGTCCAGGATGGACTGCCAGGACTGCTCGATGTTGAGTTCCCGGAGGTTCCGCTTGGTCAGCGGCCGGCGTTTGACCTGTTCCAGGTTGTACGTGCTCGCAGGCATTCCTCGTCCTCGCCCGATGTGGTGGAACGTGCGCAGGAACCGCGCTCGAAAGAATAACCGGGGTTTCCCCCACCCGCGGCCGACGCTAGCACGGACCCCGGTGCGCGGCCAGGCCCCGGTTCGGGCCCACACCCGTTGGGGCGACACGGTTCCCGGCGTCGACCGCCGAATCCTGGTGTTACTACGCGTTGTCACCGCGAAGGGCCGGCCACCGGCCGCCCCAGCGGCTTGTCGGGTCATTCTCCGCGGCCTCGACTACTGGTTTGCGTAAACTTCCCGCGCGCGCTGCGGCCATTCGCCTGTGATTTCGCGCCGATCGAGTAGCGGACCGGCGGGCGGCAATGCCGTGCGGTATACCTGGTGACGTCTGCTCGACGTGTCGGGCTTCGGCGGACCGCACTCGCGCGAAGTCCTCGACGCACCGCCCCTCCGGTCCCGCGCCGAGCGGCTTCGACGCGTCGCGCTCCACATCCAGAACAGGTGAGGTATCCGCGGTGTACACCCAAGAACGCACGCCGATGGCGGATCTGGTGGTCGGCGGCCCGGTGCCGGTCAACAGCTACGACAACGCCATCGTGGCCGCGCTGGTCAAGAACCGGCCGGTCATGCTCGTCCACGCCTTCAACGGCGGGTACCTGCGGCCCGTCGACCTGACCGAGGGCAGCCACGACAAGGGGGTGCAGCTGGCCACCGCGCTCGACCCCGACACCAAGGACCGGCGCGGCCACCTCTGGCACATCACCCCCGGCGGCTTCTTCGGGCAGCGGCCGCTGTACTTCATCGAGAGCGCCGCCGGGCAGGCGCCGGACAAGCCGGCCGGCGCGAGCGCCGGCGGCCAGGGCGACGACGGCGCGCCCAAGCCGAAGCGCCGGCGCATCACCGTGCACCAGGACGCCCCGAAGAGCCCGGCGGACACCGTCCAGGTCGGGCTGCCGGGCAAGGTCGGCGAGAAGTGGCGGGGGAAGAACGGCGCGCCCGAGGACACCCAGCTCTGGGTCGTCACGGTGACGCCCTGGGGCGGGGTGACCTTCGTGCCGATCACCCACCCCGACGCCATCCTCGGGTTCAAGGACCACGCGGTGACGGCCACCAGCGAGGTCCGCGTCACCTACAACTGGGGCGGGGACTTCACGGGCACGGTCATCAACACGTTCTACCCGCGGCTGCCCAACGAGTGGAACGTCCCCTACCACCACGTCTTCACGTAGGCCGCGCGCGTCGGCGTCCCGCCCCCGCCCAGAACAGCGACCGCAACGACCCGCAACGACCCGCCCAGAACAGCGACCGCGCGGAACAACGACCGCACCACCCGGAAGAGGCATCAGGATGCCCGTGCCCAAGGAACAGCTCGAAGTAGCGATCGTCAACGCCGCCACGGGGAAGGCGCTCGGCGCGGAAGCGCCGCCCAGCGCGAACGGGGCCCTGGTCGTCCGCGCCTCGCCCGACGACGGGCCCGGACCGGAGCGGTGGCGCCTGGTGCCCGTGAAAGCCGCCGGGGGCGGGCCGGCGCACGAGGACCAGGTGTACGTGATCCACCACGCGAGCAGCGGCAAGGTGCTCGACAACCCCGCCGCCGCGGACCGGAAGGTCCGCCAGTGGGCCGCCGCCGGCGGGAAGGGCCAGCAGTGGCTGGTCGTCCCCGTGGAGGGCGAGGCGGACCTGCACCGCATCGAGTGCGTGGGCGACGGCGGCGTCCTGGCGCCCTCCGACCCCTCGGACGGGAAGGGCGCCCCGGCCGTCCTGCGCGAGCACGACGACAGCGCGCGGGACCAGCGGTGGCGGTTCGTCCCGGCGGGGCCCGAGCGCAGTGGCGACCCCGTGCTGCGGTGGGCGCCCGTGAGCCACTGGAACGGCCGTCAGTCCTGGCGATTGGTCCGGTCGACCGCGCTGCGGCCGACACCCGACGCGGAGCCCTCCTTCAGCGACCTGCGGTTGGTCCTCCCGCGGTTCGGGTGCGACGAGGGCGCCGGACGCTGGCAGGGCGGTCCCACGTCCGGTGCGGCGGGCGGGCGGCTCGGGTCCGGGCCGCGGTTCCTCGCCGACATCACGGGAACGGGCCGGGTGGACCTCGTCGGCCTCGACCCCGCGCGGGGCGTCGTGACCTCCTCCGGCAGGGGTGACGGCACGTTCGAGGACGCCGAGCGCTTCCTGCACAGGTTCACGACTCCGCCCGACGACGCGCGCCGCGAGGAGATCTGGTCCTTTGTGGACACCACCGGCGCCGGCCGCCTGGACGCCGTCGTGTTCCGCGGTGACGGCGTCCGGGTCTCGCTCCAGGGCGGGACCGGCGAGTTCGCGCCGCTGGGCGCGGAGCCGGCCCTCCGGGCGTTCGGCCACGCCGCGCAGGCCGGGCAGTGGCGCGCCGACCGGCACCCCCGCCTCCTGGTCGACACCACCGGCGACGGCCGGGTCGACGTCGTCGGCTTCCACGACGACGGCCTGTGGCTCTCGCTCCAGGACGGGAAGGGGAAGTTCGCGCCGGTGGGGGGCGAGCCGGCGCTCAGGGCGTTCGGGCACGGCCGGGAGGCCGGGGGGTGGCGGGTCGACCGGCACCCCCGCTTCCTCGTCGACACCACCGGCGACGGCCGGGTCGACGTCGTCGGCTTCCACGACGACGGTGTCTGGGTGTCGTCGCAGGACGAGGAGGGGGTGTTCGCCGAGCCCCTGTTCGTCCTCGACGAGTTCGGGGTCGACCAGGGGTGGACCTCGGCCGAGGAGCACCCCCGGTTCCTGGTGAGCACCTCCGGGAACGGGACGCCGGACGTCGTCGGGTTCGGCCCGCAGGGGGTCGTGGTGGCGCGCGGGCGGGGCGACGGCACGTTCGGCGAGGCGCGGCTGGTCCTCAACGACTTCGGCGGCGCCCAGGGGTGGACGGGCGGGAAGCACGTCCGGCTCCTCGCCGACACCACCGGCGACGGCGCCCCGGACGTCGTCGGGTTCGGCGACGAGGGGGTCTGGGTGTCGCGCGGCCGCGGCGGCGGCGACTTCGAGCAGGCCCGGCTAGTGTGCAGGGGGTTCGGGCACGACGACGGGGCGGGCGGGTGGCGGGTCGACCGGCACCCCCGGTACCTCGCCGACGTCACCGGCGACGGGCGCCTCGACATCGTCGGGTTCGGCGGTCCGGGCGTGTACGTGGCCCGCAACCTGGCGCGCCGGTTCATGACCCGGTGACCGCCGCCCGGAGCCGTCCGTCGCGGGCGGTGTCGCGACGACGCGCCCGACCCGGCGGACGGCCCGGCGCACGCCACCCGGTGCACCGCGCGTTCACCTGGGGTTCTCCCCGCCTTCGCCCGCTGCCGCGCTCCACCGGGTAACCCCGCCACGTGGTCGCAGAGCTGCACGGGTCCCACGGTGTCCGAGACGCGCGAGAATTGGCGGAAAGCCTGCTGCGAGGTCTGGGCAGCCGGTTGAGCCACACGGCGAGCGTGGCGCGCCGTGCCGAGGAGCTGTCGGTGACGGTGCCCGCCGCCGAGCGCGACGTCCTCGTCCGCGCCGCCTGGCTGCATGACATCGGCTACGCGGAAGCGCTGGCGGACACCGGTTTCCACCCCCTGGACGGCGCGCGGCACCTGGACCGGCTCGGCTGGCCGCCTCGGATCAGCGCCCTGGTGGCCCACCACTCGGGCGCCCGCCTGGTGGCCGGCGCCCTGGGCCTGGCCGACCGCGTCGCCGCCCACCCGCAGGAGACCGGGCCGGTGGCGGACGCCCTCACCTGCGCCGACCAGACGGTCGACAGCCGGGGCCACCGGGTCACCGTCCAGGACCGGCTGGCCGACATGCTCCGCCGGCACGGCCCGGACTCCCCCAACGCCCGCGTCCACCACCTCCGCGCGCCCCTGCTGATCGCCGCCGTCGAGAGGGTCGAGCACCGACTGTCCCAGAAGGACAGTCCACAATAGACTCCACGAGGCGCGGGGCGGCCCGGTTCAGCGGCGCCGCTCCCGCTCGCGGAGCCAGTCGTCGAGCACGCGGGCGGTGGACCGGGCGTGTTCGTTCATCATCGTCTGGTGGTTGCCGAAGGCTTCCACGGTCTCGTGGTCGAGCTCCCACTCCGCCGCCCAGTGACCGCTCCCCCCGTCGTCGGGCTGCTGGGGCATCCGCTCGCGGGCGCGGACCAGCACGACGGGCGCGGTGGCGGCGCTCGGCTGCCAGCCCTCGAACAGGTCCAGGTAAGCGCCCTGGGCGGTGACCTGCTCCTCGGTCATGAGGGCGAAAGCCTGGTCGTTGACGGCGATCCCGCGCAACTCCTCCTCGATGTCCGCCTCCGGGACCCGGTCACCGGGGAGCCACGTGTCGAGCAGCACCACCGCCACCGGCCGCGTGCCGCGCTCCTCCAGGCGCGCGGCGATCGCGTGCGCCAGCCACCCGCCCGACGAGTACCCGGCCAGCGCGACGGGCGCGTCGGGGAACCCCCGCTCGACCGCGTCGGCGTGCAGGTCGATGACGAGGCCGGACTCGGCCGGCAGCAGCTCGCCGTCGCCGAAGCCGGGCAGCGGCAGCGCGTGGACGGCGCGCAGGCCGTGCAGGTGCAGCGCCAGGCGCGCGAAGTTGTGCGGCCCCGAGGGCGCGACCATCGACGGCACGCACACCAGTGCGGTGGGCGCGGGCCCCGAGGCGAGCGCCACCGGCGTGACGGGCTTGCCGAACCCGGCGGTCGTGTCGAAGGTGGGCCGCAGCTTCGCGGCGGCCTTGAGCACGCCCACGCCCTCGCCGAACTTGCCGATGGAGCACGCGTGCCGGTAGAGGTCGCGGACCCCGGCCGAGCCGCCGGCGGGCCCGCTGCGCCCGGCGGGCGCCGCGGCGCCGTCGGCGGCGGTCGAGGGGTGTCGCGCCGCCGCGGCGACGAGCGCGCCGAGGTGGGCGGCCAGGTCGGCGGCGGTGGGGTGCTCGAAGACGACCGGCGCCGCGAGGGGCAGGCCCGTCACCGCGGCGAGCCGCCGGCTCATCCGGACCGACGCCAGCGAGTCGAACCCCAGGTCCAGGAAGCGCCGCGCGGGGTCGACGTCCTCGGGCGAGGCGTGCCCGACGGCCGCCGCCGCCTCGGCCCGCACCAGGTCGAGCAGGGCGCGCACGCGCCGGTCCTCCGGCAGCGCCGCGAAGTCGACCGGCGCGCGGGCGTCGTCGGGGTCCCCGGTGGGCGTGTCGGCGGCCCGCGCCCGCAGCCGGTCGAACACGCGGCCCGGGTGCACGGCGGTGTAGGAGGACAGGAAGCGGTCCCAGTCGACGTCGACGACGGTGACGGCCCCCTCGTCCGCCGCGACCGCCTCGGCCAGCGCGGCGACGGCCACCTGCGGGTCGAGGTGGCGCAGGCCGCGACCGCGCAGGTGGTCGCGCAGGGCGGGCCGGGCGGCGATCCCGGCGTCGGCCCACGGCCCGAACGCGACCGACGTGGCGGCCAGACCGCGGTCGCGCCGGTGGGAGACCAGCGCGTCGAGGTAGGCGTTGGCCGCGCTGTAGGCGGCTTGGCCGCCGCTGCCCCACGTCGCCGCGATGGAGGAGAACGCCACGAACCCCTCCAGCCCCGGCTCCTCGGCGCGGCGGGTCCCGTCGAGCAGGCGGTGCAGTGCGGCGGCCCCCGCGACCTTCCCGCCCAGGACCGCGGCGAACTCGTCGAGGTCCCACTCGGGCAGCGGGGCGGTCCGGCCGCCGACGCCCGCCGCGTGGACGACCGCCGTGACCGGCGAGCCGGCCTCGGCGAGCTCGCCGACCAGCGCGGCGACCTGGTCCGGGTCACCGACGTCGCAGGCCGCCAGGCGCACCCGCGCGCCGAGCCCGGACAGCTCGGCGACCAGCTCGGCCGCGCCGGGCGCCGCCGGGCCGCGGCGGCCGGCCAGCACGATGCGGCGCGCCCCGTCGCGGGCGAGCCGCCGCGCGGCGTGCGCGCCGAGGGCTCCCGTGCCGCCGGTGACCAGGACGGTCCCGCTCGGCCGCCACGGCGGCGCGGGGGCGGCGGGTCCGGCGGCGACCAGGCGCGGGACGAGCAGCCCGCGGTCCCGGACGGCGAACTGGTCCTCGCCGCCGGGCCCGACCAGCGCGCAGCCGAGCCCGCCCAGGGCGGCGTCGTCGAGTTCGGCGGGCAGGTCGACCAGGCCGCCCCCGCGCCCCGGGCGCTCCAGCGCGAGCGCCCGGCCCAGGCCCCACACCATCGCCTGCTCCGGGGCGGTGACCGGGTCGTGCGGGCCGGTGGAGACCGCGCCGCGGGTCAGCGACCACGACGGCGCCCCCACCCCGAGGTCGTGCAGCGCCTGGGCGAGCGCCACCGTCAGCGCGAGCCCGTCGGTGAGCGCGGGGTGGCGGCGGTGCCGCGTGCCGTCGAGGGCCAGCAGCGACACCACGCCGCCCACCGCGCCCCCGCGCACCCGGTCCGACAGCAGCTCGACCAGGTCGGAGCGGTCCGCGCCCCCCTCGTCCACCGCCAGGTGGACCACCTCGCCGCCGAGGCGCTCGACGACCCAGGCCAGGCGCGGGACGAGCACGTCGCCGCCCCCGTGCGGCGCGGTCAGCAGGAGCCAGGTGCCGGACAGGGGCGGCGTCCCGGTCCGGTGGGCCGCCAGGGCGGTGGCGGTGACGTCGTCCGCGACCGGCTCCCACTCGACCCGGTAGCGCAGCCGGCCGGGTTCCGGTTCGGGCGCCGGCTCCGGCTCCGGTTCCGGGGCGGTCCCGTCCAGCCAGAACCGGGTGCGCTGGAAGGGGTAGGCGGGCAGGTCGAGGTGCCGGCCGCCGCGCCCGTCGAGGACGGCCCGCCAGTCGACGCGGACGCCCCGCACGTCGAGTTCGGCCAGGGCCTCCAGCAGCGCCTCGGGCTCGGGGCCGCTCCGGCGGGAGGCGGCGACCCGCACGGGGTCGCCGCCCGCCGCCGGGCCGGGCGGGCAGGCCGACGCGAGCGCCGTGAGCGTGGCGTCGGGCCCCAGTTCCACCAGCGCCGTCGCGCCCTGCTCGTGCAGGCAGCGCACGCCGTCCGCGAAGCGGACCGCCTCGCGCACGTGCCGCGCCCAGTAGTCGGGCGAGGCGAGCGTCTGCGGCGTGTGGAGGCCGCCGGTGACGTTGGAGACGAGCGGGATCGACGGCGCAGCGGGCGCGACCCGGGCCACGACCGCGCGGAACTCCTCCAGCGCGTCGTCCATGTGGGAGGAGTGGAAGGCGTGGGAGACCGCCAGCCGCCGCGCGGGGCGCCCCCGCCGCGCCCACGTGGCGGCGACCCGCTCGACCGCGTCCGCGTCCCCGGCGACCACCGTCGCCGCCGGGCCGTTGACCGCGGCGATCCCGACCCGGTCGCCGAACCCGGCGAGGGACTCGCGGACCTCGGCCTCGCCGGCGGACAGCGAGACCATCGCCCCGTCGCGCCGGCACGCCTGCATGAGCCGGCCGCGAGCGGCCACCAGCGCGCACGCGTCGGCCAGGTCCCACACCCCGCAGACGTGCGCGGCGGTCAGCTCGCCGACGGAGTGGCCCAGGGCGACGCCGGGGTCCAGGCCCCACGACCGCACCAGGTGGAACAGGGCCGTCTCGAAGGCGAACACCGCGCACTGGGTGTACCGGGTGCGGTCCAGGGCTTCCGCGCCCGGCGAGCCCGCGGGCGCGAACATGACCGGCAGCAGCGGGCGCGGCAGGTGCGGCTCGAAAGCCCCGCAGACCTCGTCCAGCGCCCGGGCGAACACCGGGTGGGCGTCGTAGAGCAGGCGGCCCATCCCCGGGCGCTGGCTGCCCTGCCCCGTGAACAGCACCGCCGTCGTGCCGACCGCGGCCGGGCCGGCGGAGCCGCGGACCACCGCGCGCGAGGCGCGGCCACCGGCGACGGCCCGCAAGGCGCGCGCCAGCTCCTCGCGCCCGTCGGGCCCGGAGGGCACCGCGACCACCGCGCGCTCCTCGAAGCGGGCGCGACCGGCCAGGGTGAAGGCCACGTCCAGCGGATCGGCGGCCGGGTGCCGCGCCAGGTGCTCCGCCAGGCGCGCGGCCTGCGCCCGCAGCGCCGCCTCCGTCCGGCCCGACAGGACGACCGGCACCGGGGCCGACGACGTGCCCCCGGCCGCGGCCCGCGACGTGCCCCCGGCCGCGGCCCGCGGCTCCTCGGGCGCCTCCTCCAGGATCACGTGGGCGTTGGTGCCGCTGACGCCGAACGCCGACACGCCCGCGCGGCGCGGACGACCGCCCGGGCGCTCCCACGGCCGGTTCTCGGTCAGCAGCGCGACGTCGCCCGCCGACCAGTCCACGTGCGGCGAGGGCTCGCGCACGTGCAGGGTCCGGGGCAGCACGCCGTGCCGCATCGCCTGCACCATCTTGACGACCCCGGCGACCCCGGCCGCGGCCTGGGCGTGGCCGATGTTGGACTTGAGCGACCCCAGGTACACCGGGCGGCCGGCGGGGCGACCCCGGCCGTAGGTGGCGATGATGGCCGCCGCCTCCACCGGGTCGCCCAGCGCCGTCCCCGTCCCGTGCGCCTCCACCACGTCCACGTCGGCGGGCGACAGGCGGGCGTTGGCCAGGGCCTGGCGGATCAGGCGCTGCTGGGACAGGCCGTTCGGGGCGGTCAGGCCGTTGCTGGCGCCGTCCTGGTTGACGGCGCTGCCGCGCAGCAGGGCCAGGACCCGGTGGCCGCGGCGGCGCGCGTCCGACAGCCGCTCCAGCAGCAGCACGCCCGCGCCGTCGGCCCAGCCGGTCCCGTCGGCGTCGGCGGAGAACGCCTTGCACCGCCCGTCCGGCGCCAGGCCCTGCTTGCGGCTGAACTCCAGCAGCATCCCGGGGGTGGACATGACCGTCACGCCGCCCGCCAGGGCGAGGTCGCACTCGCCGGAGCGCACCGACTGGCCGGCGAGGTGGAGGGCCACCAGCGACGCCGAGCACTGCGTCTCGACGCTGAGCGCGGGCCCCTCCAGGCCGAGGGTGTAGGAGACGCGGCCGGCGACCACGCCCAGGGCGTTGCCGGTCAGCAGGTGGCCCTGGACCTCGGCGGGCGCCTGGTGCCAGGGCGGTCCGTAGTCCTGGAGGGACACGCCCGAGAACACGCCCGTCCGCGTGCTGCCGCGCAGCGTCCCGGGGTCGATGCCGGCGTGCTCCAGCACCTCCCACGACAGCTCCAGCATCAGCCGCTGCTGCGGGTCGAGGGCCTTGGCCTCCCGGGGTCCGATGCCGAAGAAGGCCGGGTCGAACCGGTCGACGTCGGGGAGGAAGCCGCCGTGGCGGGTGCAGACGGAGCCGGGCCGCTCGGGGTCGGGGTCGTAGCGGCCGTCCAGCGCCCAGCCCCGGTTGGCGGGCAGGCCCGCCACCGCGTCGCGGCCCTCGCGCACCAGCTCCCACAGCGCCTCGGGGCTGTCCGCGCCGCCGGCCAGGCGGCACGCCATGCCGACGATCGCGACCGGGTCGTCCCCGCCGGGGAGGTGGCGCGGTGGGGTGTCGGCCGGGTCCTCGGCCGGATTCTCGTCCAGGCCCAGCAGCCGCGCGCGCAGGTGGGCCGCGAGCGCGTCCGGCGTCGGGCGGTCGAACAGCAGCGTGACCGGCAGGCTGAGCCCCACGGCCGCGGTCAGCCGCGCGCGCAGGCGGTCGGCGAGGTGCCGGTAGACGCCGAGGCGGCGCCAGGGCGCCAGGCGGTCGACGCCGTGCGCACCGCCGCGCCCGGTGACCGCCGCGACGTGGTCGCCGATCAGCCCCAGGAGGAGTTCCCGCTGGGCGGGCGCCGGCACGGCGGCGAGCCGGCGCCGCCAGGCGTCGCGGGGCTCACCCGCCCACCGGGGCGACGACCGCCTGATCTCGCTCAGCTCACGCATGGCCCGACGTCCTCACCGCGCCCCGGGTCGGTGCGCCGCGCCCGCCACCGGCCGCCGACCCCCTCGATGCCGAGCACGACGATCCTGGAGCGCGCCGTCGACCTGCCACCCGCACCGGAGCCTCCCGGAAGCCGATCACTGTGCTGTCGATCGCAGTAGTATCCGGCCGGGTTCCGAGGCGCGCCGCACGTGCGCAGGACCCGCTGTCACCCCACCCGCCCAGGGGGATCCGTCGGACGGGTGATGGTGGTGCGAACCCTCCGGAGCCGGTCGCGCCGGGGCGCGCGGCGGAGCCCGCCGGGAGGGCCGGGCGCGCGGCATCGCGACGCCGACCGGATCAGGGCGCGTTCGCCGGCGCCGGCCGGGTTCACCAGGCCGAGGGCCGATCCCGGGTCGTCCCGCGCCCAGCGCTCGGCGGCGCGGCCGGCGGCGCGGCCGTCACGGCGGGGAGGAGGTGGAGGTGAATCGCTTTCCGTCAAATCGGCTCACGACCGGGATGCCGACTCGCGTGCGCACCGTGGTCGCCTTTTCCCGTTCGCCGAATCCGACAACCACTTCCGGGGGAATCAGCACACGGCGCGGTGATGGTGCGTCACGTCTTGCCCGGTACGTCGCGGCGCCTGTCGATAACCCTATCGGGGGTGCCCTCGCCCACCCCACGAGCGGTGCGCGGTGGCGGCACGCGCCGCCACCGCGCGCCGGTGTCCCGACCGCCGGCCTGGGGCGCCACCTCGCCGGCCGCGGGCGGGAGGCCCCGGCGGCGGACCGGTCCGGCAGGGCGACCGGGACACCCGTCGGGGCACCGGGCCGCACCGCGGCGGGGGCTCAGCGCCAGCCGAGGGCGGGGGCGACGTGGGTGAGGACGTTGTCGAGCAGGTGGGTGTTGTAGTCGACGCCGAGCTGGTTGGGCACGGTCAGCAGCAGCGTGTCGGCCTCGGCGATGGCCTCGTCCCCGGCCAGCTGGTCGACCAGCACGTCCGGTTCGGCGGCGTAGGTGCGGCCGAAGACCGCCCTGGTGTCGGCGTCGATGTAGCCGACCTTGTCGGTGCTGTGGCCGTCGGCGCCGAAGTAGGCGCGGTCGAGGTCCGTGGTCAGGGCGAAGACGCTGCGCGAGACCGAGACGCGCGGCTCGTGCTGCCACCCGGCCTGCGCCCAAGCCTTGCGGAACGCCCGGATCTGCTCGGCCTGCTGCACGTGGAACGGCGCCCCGCCCTCGTCGTTCTTCAGCGTCGAGCTCATCAGGTGCATGCCCTGCTCGGCCGCCCAGACCGCGGTGGCGTTGGAGCCCGCGCCCCACCAGATCCGGTCGCGCAGGCCCGGCGAGTGCGGCTCGACGCGCAGCAGCCCCGGCGGGTTGGGGAACATCGGGCGCGGGTTGGGCTGGGCGAAGCCCTCGCCCTTGAGCACGGTGAGCAGCACCTCGGTGTGCTTGCGGGCCATGTCGGCGTCCGTGTCGCCCTCGTCGGGCCGGTAGCCGAAGTAGCGCCACCCGTCGACGACCTGCTCCGGCGACCCCCGGGAGAGGCCGAGCTGGAGCCTGCCGCCGGCGATCAGGTCCGCGGCGCCGGCGTCCTCGGCCATGTACAGGGGGTTCTCGTAGCGCATGTCGATCACGCCGGTGCCGATCTCGATGCGCTCGGTCCGGGCGCCGACCGCGGCCAGCAGCGGGAACGGCGAGGCCAGCTGGCGGGCGAAGTGGTGCACCCGGAAGTGCGCGCCGTCCAGGCCGAGCTCCTCCGCCGCCACCGCGAGGTCGATGGACTGCAGCAGCGTGTCCGCCGCCGTCCTCGTCCGCGAGTGCGGGCTGTCCGACCAGTGCCCGAAGGACAGGAATCCGATTTTCTTCACGCTCGTGGAACGCCCCGCCGCGCTGGTTGATTCCTCAACTACCTCGGCGCCGCGGCAGCGCTCCTGCCGCAGGACGAGTCCGCGCAGCGGTCGGTCGCGCACGGGAAGAGGGCGCGTGAGGTCGCTGACGGATCCGGAAGGCCCGCCCGTGCCGATGCCGTGGTGTGGACAGGCGGTTCGGGGAAGGGGGCGCGAAGACCTCGACTTCGTGCTGGGGGTGCAACCGGCCACGGCGAAGGTCAGACCGCCAACGCCCACATCCCCCTGCCGTCCTGGAAAGCGGAAGGCGCCACGACCGATACCACGCCTGGAACAACGCTCAGGCCGAGGGCAGGGTAACGAACGGCCGCGTCCGATCGCGTTGTAAGTGCTGCGAAAGCGCAATCCGGCGCACGCGCCGCACATGGGAATCCGGCATCCGGGTAGCCGGTGGTTCAGTGGCGAGGAGGAACCGATGACGGGTGTGCGGTCGGCAGGCGACGCGGTGCGATCGGGCGTGGAGGGCACGAGGTGAGCGGCCCGGTGCACGACTACCTGGCCGACCACCGGGACCGGATCGTCGACGAGCTCGTCGGCTGGGTGCGCCTGCGCTCGGTCGCCGGGGTGCCCGAGCACGAGATCGACCTGCTCCGGTCGGCCAACTGGCTCGCCGGGGCGTTGCGGGACACGGGGTTCCCCACCGTGGAGGTGTGGGGCACCGAGGGCCCGCCCGCGGTCTACGCGGAGTGGTGCGCGGCGCCCGACGCGCCGACGGTCCTGGTCTACAGCCACCACGACGTGCGCGCCGCCAAGGACGAGCAGTGGGAGGAGACCCCGCCGTTCGAACCGACCCTGCGCGACGGCCGCCTCTACGGGCGCGGCGCCTCCGACGCCAAGGGGCAGGTGCTCGCCCACGTGTGGGCGGTCCGGGCGCACCTGGCCGCCACCGGGCGCACCGCTCCCGCGGTGAACCTCAAGGTGCTGGTCGAGGGCGAGGAGGAGGCCGGGTCACCGCACTTCGCCGGGCTGATCGAGGACAACCGCGACCGGCTCGGCGCCGACCTGGTCGTCTTCTCCGACAACCTGCTGTGGCGCGCCGACCACCCCGCGGTCTGCACCAGCATGCGTGGTCAGCTCATGGCGCACCTGGAGGTCCACGGCCCGCTGCGCGACGTGCACAGCGGCGCGGTGTCCGGCCCGGCGCCCAACCCGGTCGAGGAGCTGTGCAGGCTGCTGGGGCGGCTGCACGACGACGAGGGGCGCATCACCCTGCCGGGCTTCTACGACGACGTGGTCGAGCCGTCCGAGCGGTTCAGGGCCGACCTGGCCGCCCTGCCGTTCAGCGAGGAGGACTGGCTGCACCGGTCGGAGACCCGCAGCGTGGGCGGCGAGCGGGGCTACACGGTGCTGGAACGGCTGTGGGCGCGGCCCGCGGCCGAGGTGCTCACCGTGGTCGCCGGCGACCCGGTCGGCGCGTCGAGGTCGGCCATCCCCGCCGTCGCCAGCGCCGACCTGGGCATCCGCACGGTGCCGGACCAGGAGGTCGCCGCCGTGGCCGAGCAGTTGCGGCGCTGGGTCGCGGAGAACATCGGCGACCGCGTCCACTACGAGTTGACCATCGCCGAGGAGATCGGCCAGGAGCCGTACCGCACCCCGGACGACCTCCCCGCGCTCGCCGCGCTCGAAGGCGCCGTGCGGGACGGGTTCGGCACGTCCCCCGGTCGCATGGGCAACGCGGGCGGCGGACCGGCCGAGCTGCTGGGGCGGAGCCTGGGCGCGCCGGTCGTGTTCTTCGGCACCGGCCTGCCCGAGGACCGGTGGCACGACAGCGACGAGCGGGTGTCGGTCGACGTGCTGCTCGCGGGGGCCGCCACCCTGGCCCACCTGTGGCTGCGACTGGCCGCCCTCCCGCGGGACGTCGGCGACCCGACCGCCACCTGATCGGGTTCCCGGCCGCGGTGGTCCGACGCCGGTGGGCCTCGCGCGCTCCGACCGCGGCGAACCCGGTGCCCGGGAAGGGGATTCCAGGCCGCGGGTCCTCGCCCGGGAGGGGCGCGAGTGCCACGCGGCACGAACCCCGCCGCACCCGGGTCGGCGCGCGGTGCGAGACTCGGCGGGTGCTCCACCACGACCTCGCCCGCACCGCTGCGCGCTACCTCGCGGTCGCCGACCGGTTGCTGCCGGGGAGGATCACCGGTTTCCACCTCGTCGGCTCGGCGGCCCTGGGCGCCTGGCGGCCGAAGCGCAGCGACATCGACTTCATCGCCGTGGTGGACGGCGGTCCGGACGACCGGCTGCTGCGCCTGCTGCGCGTCCTGCACGTCGTCGGCAACCTGCCGGCTGCCGGGCGCGCCGTCGCCACGGCCGACCCGACCCTGCCCGGAACCGTGAACGGAGCCTTCGTCCCCGCCGCGGACCTCGACCGACCGGTGACCAGGATCCGCCCCCTGGCCTCGCACAGCGGCTGGACCTTCGCCCCCGGCCGCGGCTTCGACGTCAACCCGGTGATGTGGAAAGTGCTGCGCGACAACGGCATCCCCCTGCGCGGACCGCGACCCGACCAGCTCGGGCTCGACCCGGAGCCGGCCCGGCTGCGCGACTGGAACCTCGACCAGCTGCGCGGCCACTGGCGCGGCTGGGCCCAAGCGCTCCTGACCGGCAGAGCACGGCGCAAACCCCTGGTGCCGGCCCACCGGCTGGCGCTCTCCCGCGTCCTGGGCCCACCACGCCTGCACCACACGATCACCACGGGCGAAGTGATCTCGAAGGAAGCCGCGGCCCAGTACGCGCTCGACACCTTCGGGGACCGCTGGCGCCCCCTCCTCCGCGCGGCCCTCGCCCAACGCGACGGCCGACCGGCGCCCGACTCCCCGACGCCCGGTGGACTCATCCGCATGGCGGGCGAGTTCACCCTGGAAGTCGTCGCCGACGCCGAGAAACGACCATGAACCCCGACCAGCGCCACCTGCCGAGCCGGTCAGCCGTCACCCGGGGCGCGAGGTCGCGCGGGTCGGACGGATGATGGCCCCATGCGCCGGATCACGCTCCAGCGCGGTGGGTCGCCGACGACCCGCTGGCGGGTCGCGTCCGGGGTGCCGGGCCGACACCTGCGGCACGTAGTGGACAGCTACGCCGAGTACGAGGAGTTCTCCACCTCACCGGTGCGCCGGCGGGAGGTGCCCGGTCCGACCGGGCCACCCGCCACGGCCTCGCCGGTAGGTCCAGGAGGACGCCGGTGCGGTGGGATCGCGGATCGGGCCCCGCCTTCGGACCGGTCGCCATCACGTCGCGCGGCCCCGCCGGCGTCGTCCCGGCAGGTCCGCCGAGGACGGGGTCGTTCGGGCAGGTGAACCTGGGATGACCACGATCGGAGGACCGCGGGAGCCGAAGCCCGCTCACGACCGGCCACCCGCGCCGACCCGGGCGCCGAGCGGCACGCGTGGGGGGAGCACGCTCCGCGCGGGATCTTCGCGCGGGCCCGCCCGAGCACCGCACCGCACCGCGCCGACCCCGGGAAGTACGCGGACCTGACGTGTCGGCCGAGGGCGCCGCGGCCCGGTCGGGTCACCACACGGAGGTGATTCCACTGTGGACCCGGCACAGCGGGTCATCCGGCGTCGCCGCCCGCCGCGGTGTTCCGCCGCCGACTTCCCCCGGCGAACCTATGCTGTGCCGAGCCCGACAGGAAGGCGGTGACCGTGCGGTACTCCTCCCCGTCACCGCTCCACCCGACAACGCCGGCGAACCGCCCGGCGACCGGGCGCCCTCCCGGGACGACGCCGCCGCGCGGGTCCGTTCCCGGGGCCACCGAGAAGACCCTGCCGGCGAGGGCGCCGGCCTTCCCGATCGGGATAGAGCCATGGCGATTCCCCGTGCGCGCGCGAGGTTGCTCACCGCTTTCCTGGCCCTGCTCGTCATCACCGCCCCGGCTCCCCCCACCGCGCCGGTCGACGCGGTGGTCGGCGGACGGGCGCGGGAACCCGGGATCCCCGGCCGCCACGCGACCCCGGCCCCGCCGAGGCTGGCCGTCGCCGACGGCGCGCTCGCCCCGGCCGCGCCGCCGGCCGGAGCCGCGGCGGACGGCCGGGTCGCGCTGCGCCCCCTGGTGGTCGCCGTCGACTCCGCCGACTTCGGCCTGTCCACGTGGAAAGCCGTGCTCGACCGGGTCGGCACGCCCTACGACGTCCTGTCGGCCAGGACCGAGCCGCTGACCGCGGACCGGCTGGTCCGCCCCGACGGCGTCGGGCGCTACAACGCGATCCTGTTGACCCACAACGCCCTGCTGCACCCCGACGGCGCCGGCGGCCACGTCAGCGCGCTCGACGACGCGGAGTGGCAGGCGTTGTGGGCCTACGAGCGCACCCGCGGAGTCCGCCAGGTCTCGCTCTACACGTCCTGGGGCACGTTCCCGGAGGACTACTGCCTGCGCCCGGGAACCGAGGGCGGCATCACCTCCCCGGTCCACCTGGCGCTCACCGGGGCCGGCGCGGAGTTCTTCGACCGCCTCAAGCCGGCCGCGCGCGTCCCGGTGGCCCACTCCTACGCCTATCGGTCCGCGCTCGCCCCGGGCTGCGCGGCGCGGCCCCTGCTGACCCTGGGCGAGCACGTCATGGGGGTCGTCGGCGCCTCCGCGGACGGTCGCGAGCGGGCCGCCCTGACCTTCTCCTCCGGCGAGCACCTGGCGCAGAGCGACCTGCTCGGCTACGGGCTGCTGCGCTGGGCCACCCGCGGCGTGCTCGTCGGCGAGTCCAGGCACTGGCTGAACGTGGACGTGGACGACTGGTTCAACACCGGTCACCACCTGCACGCGGACGGCCACGTCGAGACCGACCCCGGCTTCCGGCTGAGCGGGCCGGACGCCGCGGGCGTCGCCGCCCAGCAGCGCGACCTGCGCGCCGACCACCCGGTGGCCGGGGACTTCGCCCTGAACCTGCCCTACAACGGCGGCGGCCTCGACCCCGCCGCGCCCGCGCGGTGCGCGGCGCCGCCCACCGGCGACGCCCTGACCAGCTACTCCCGCTGCCTGGCCGGTGAGTTCCGGTGGCTCAACCACACGGTGCGCCACCCGGAGCTGAACTCCACCGCCTACGCGGAGACCAGGGCCGAGATCGCGGACAACCTGACGATCGCCCGGCAGGCCGGGCTGACCGTGCCGACCGAGGTGCTCAAGACCCCGGCCTACTCCGGGCTGGGCGTGTACCACCCGGACCCCGGCGCGCCGCCCACCGACCCGCCGACGGACTTCGGGCTGGCCGCGTCCAACAAGGCGCTCCTGGACGCCTCCCGCGACCTCGGCGTGCGGTACCTGCACGGCAACATGTCCTTCGCGAGCCACCGGCCGGGCTGCTTCAACTGCGGCATCCGCCACCCGCTCGAACCGAGCGTCATGGTGGTGCCGGACTGGCCGACCGACATCGGCTACCACGTCACCACCCCGGCCGAGCAGACCTACTTCTACAACAGCCTCCACAGGCGCAGCGGCGGGCTCCTCCCCCACGAGCGCGACCTCACCTACGCCGAGGTCGTCGACCGCGAGTCCGACGTCGCGCTCCGGCACGTCACGACCGGCTCGGCGTACGCGCACACCCTGCACCAGGGCAACCTGCGGCAGTACTCGCGGTTGCGCAGCCTGACGTTCGACTGGCTGCGAGCGGTCGTGGAGAAGTACTCCGCCACCCACCGGGTGCCGCTGCGCACCCCCGACTGGCCCTCCCTGGCCCGGTACGCCGACGAGCGCACCGCGCACTTCGCCGAGTTGGGGTCGGGCCGGGACGCGGTGTGGGACAAGCACTCCAACGCCGTCACCCACACACCCGCCACCACCGGCCGGCTGTTCTTCACCGGCGTGACCGCCCAGGCAGGCGTGGTCGACGCCTACGGCACGGACAAGGTCACCTCGGTGCCGATCGCGGCCGGCGTCGCGCTCGTGGCCACCGCGACCCCCCGCGCATGAACCCGGGCGTCGGGCCGCGGACCCCGCTGACGACCGTCGCCCTCGCCGCGACCACGAGCACCGCGACCGACCCGCGGCCGAGCGACACCTCCCGCGGCGCGCGCCGGGAAGCGTTGCGGGACCGGGCACCCGGCTCCGGTGACCGACCGGGCGCCGGAGCCGACCCGTCCGCTCCCGACGAGCCCGGGACCCGGGGGTCGGGCGTGGTGGCCCGGCTCGGCCTGCGGCGCGATCACGGGGGCGGGTCCCCCACCGGCCCCCGACGACCTGCCGGCGCGACCCGCCCGTTGCGGGTCGCGCTGGTCTCCGAGGGCTCGTACCCGTACAGCGCCGGCGGTGTGAGCCTGTGGATCGACCAGCTCGTGCGCGGCGCGGCGGGGCACGCCTTCACCGTCGTCGCGCTGACCGTCGACGGCTCGGAGCGCCCCACCTGGCCGGTCCCGGCGAACGCGGAGGTGGTGAACCTCCCGCTGTGGGGCCGTCCCCCGCGCCAACCCCGTGGCCGGCCGCGGGGGTTCGCCGCCGCCCACGAGGCGTTCCTGCGGTCCTTCATCCCCTTCACCGAGGGCGGCGCGGACGCCGTGCTCGCGGCGCTGCGCCGGTTGTTCGAGCTGGCCCAGCGCTCGGCCGTGTGCGCGGCGCTGGTGGCCAACGACTCCGTGGACCGGCTCAGGGCCGTGGCGGCGGAGGCCGGGCACCCGCTGTCGCTGCGCGACGCGATCACCGCCACCGACCTGCTGGAGCACCTGCTGCGCCCGCTGTCGCACCCGCCGATCCGGGTCGACGTGTGCCACCTGGCGATGAACGGGCCCAGCGCGCTCGTGGGGATGGCGGCCAAGTGGGCGCACGGCACGCCGCTGATGATGTCCGAGCACGGCGTGTACCTGCGCGAGCAGTACCTCTCCGCGCTCGGGGACCGCCGGTCGCACGCGGTCGGGCGGCTGCTGCTGGGCTTCCACCGCGCGCTGGCCGGCGCCGCGTACCGCTGTTGCGACGCCCTGGCGCCCCACTCGGCCTACAACCGGCGCTGGCAGCTGCGCAACGGCGCCGACGAGGGGCGCGTGAGGACGATGTACAACGGCATCGACCCCGCGGTCTTCCCGGCGGCCGGCGCGGAGCCGGACGAGCCGACGGTCGTCTTCGTCGGCCGGGTCGACCCGCTCAAGGACCTGCACACCCTGATCCGGGCGTTCCGGATCATCCGCGGCGAGCTGCCCGAGGCCCGGCTGCGGATGTTCGGCCCCGTGCCGCCGGTCAACCAGCGCTACCACACCAGCTGCCTGGAGCTGGTCGACCGGCTCGGCCTGGCCGGGTCGGCGGTCTTCGAGGGCGTGGTCCCCAACCAGGCCGACGCCTTCGGCCAGGGCCACCTGGTCGCGCTGACCAGCGTGTCGGAGGGTTTCCCGTTCAGCCTCATGGAGGGGATGTCGACCGGCCGGCCGCCGGTGTGCACCGAGGTCGGCGGGGTGCCCGAGGCCGTCGGCGACGCCGGGATCGTGGTGCCGCCGCGGGACCACGCGGCGTTCGCGGACGCGTGCCTGGGGCTGCTCACCGACGGCGAGCTGCGCAGGCGCCTGGGCCGGCTGGCCCGGCAGCGCGTGCTGGAGGAGTTCACCCTCCAGAGGTGGAACGACGGCTACCGCGCCAGGTACGCCGAACTGGCCTTCGCCGGGCGGCCGGGGTGACCGTCGCCGACCTGACCGGGCGGGTCGGCCGGGTGCTGCCCGACCCGGTGGACGAGCTGCAGGTGGCGGCGGTGCTGGAGAGCCTGGGCGTCACCGACCGGGTCGCGGTCGAGGTGTACCGGGCGGCCGACGTGTTCGAGCTGGCCCGGCGGGTGCACGACCGGCTGCCGCGCGCGGGCGACCCCGACCGCTCCGGCGGGGGTCGCCCCGACGTGATCCACCCCGGGGCTTGCCGGCACAGGGCTTGCCACCACAGGGCTTGCCGTCGCGGGGCAGGCCACCGCTCGTGGCGCGACGTGGTGCACGGCCCGCTGTACCTGCTGCCCGCGGCGGTCTACCCGGCGGTGTTCACCGCGCTGGGCGGCCCGGTGGTGGTCCGCGCCCTGGTGGTCGCCACGACCGTGGGCTGGCTCTGGGGGGCGGGCACCATCTGGGTGGCGCACCAGGTGCTCCGCTCGGGCGCCGGCGCGGTGGCGGGCCGGCTGCTGCGCGCGCTGGCGGTCGGGGGCGTGGCGCTGGCGGCGGTGGCCGCGCTCGTGCTGCGCTCCCCCGGCGGCGGTCCGGGGGCGGTGCTGTTCGTGGTGGCGCTGACGGGCCACCAGGTCGCCTCGGGCATCCTGGTCTTCCACCGCCGGGAGGCGCTGGTCTTCCTCGCCGCCCTGCCGGTCGTGCTCGGCGGGGCGGGGTACCTGGTGTCGGGCCTGGCCGACGCCCTGCTGGTCCCGGTGCTGCTGTTCGGCCTCTCCTCCGCGACGGCGACGTTCGGCCTGGCGCTGCTGGCCACCCTGCGCGGCGAGGACGCACCCGGCGCCCGACCGCCGGCCGCGCGGGCGCTGGTGCTGGGGTCGCTGCCCGTCGTCGGGCACACGGCGCTGTGCGCGGCCTTCCTGCTCTACACCGACGTCCGGTTCATCGGCGGCGGGCTCGACCTGGCGGTGGCGGCGGCGCCGCTGGCGCTCGGCATGGGCGTCGCGGAGTGGCGGGCCAACCGGTTCTTCGAGCAGGCCGCCGAACTGCTGCGGGAGCGGCGGCCCACCGCCTGGTTCCGCGACGCCGCGTGGCGGGTGCTGCTGCGCGAGCTGGTCAACTGCCTGGTGGTCCTCGGCGCGCTCGCGCTGGTCCTGCTGGCCTGCCTGCACGCGGCGGGTCTGCTGACCCCGCGCGGTGTGCTGCTGGTCGACGCGCACATCGTGCTGGGCGGCGCGTTCTTCCTCGGGTTCGTCCTGATCCGGACCGGCCGCCTGCCGCGGCTGCTGGTCGTGCTGGCCGCAGTGCTGGGCGCCGACGTCGCCCTGGCCGAGCTCGTCGTCGCCGACGTGTGGACGCCCCACCCCCACGTGCCCGTGTTCCTGTTGTGCGGCGCCGTTCTGTGCTTGCTCATGCTCTCGACGCTCCGCACGAGTGTCGGCGAAACCCGCCACTACCGCAGACCGGCGAGGGGTTCGCCGTGCGCGCCGGCGACCACCGCCCGCCACGCCGCCACCTGCCCGGCAGGTCCCGCCGGCCGAGTTCGCCGCCCAGCCGCGCGCCCTCGGCTTGGACGTGCTGGACGACGACCCCGCCGACCGCGTAGACCACACCGACCGCGAGCCGGGCGAACCCACCGCCCCCGGCGCCGCGCGAGGGGACTGACGGCCCCCGCGACGCGCCGGAACGGCGCAGCCCGCCCGACCCGCCCCCGGTCCTCAGGGCGCCTTCGGCAGCAGCACGTCGTAGGGCAGCGCCGCCGCCGCGCCGCTCCGGTTGCGGGCCATGGAGTAGGCGCCGTGGAAGGCGGTCGAGCCCTTCGCCTCGCGCCACTCGACGAAGCGCAGCTCGTCCACGTCGAGCCACCCGGTCCGGTTGGCCGAGTCGGTCATCTTCAAGTACGGCATCACCATGTTGCCCTTCGACGGTCCACTGTCCAGATCGGACAGCGCCAGGTCGATGACGACCTGGTGCCACTGGCCGTCCGCGGGGACGTCGACCTTCCTGGTGAAGGTGGCCACGACGTCCGAGGTCGGGTCCTCGGCCGGGTTGCTGTCGTCGAAGTGGTAGACGTCGAAGCGGACCTCGGGCGTGGCGGTGGCGGAGCGGCGGACCTTCGCGACCAGCGAGTAGGACGGCTGCGGGTCGGTCGGCACGGCCTTGCCGCGCTTCTCCTCGTAGGCCCGGTGCCGGGGCAGCGGGATGCGCGCGATCGGCCTGGTCTGCACCGAGTCGCCGTCCCGCACCTCCATCCGCAGGCTGCGCAGCCCCCGGGCGGCGTCGCCGGGCCGGGCGCCCTCGCGCTTGCTGTTCACGCTCCAGTGCACGGCGTCGCTGATCGCCGCGTCGGCCGTCTCGTCCTCGAAGTGGCCCCAGCCGTACAGGTCGCGCCCGATGTCGACGCCGTCGCCGCCGGTCGGCTTCACCAGGGCGGAGGCGGGCACTGGCAGGTCCACGACCGCGCCCGGCGCGATGTCCTGCTCCCGGCTCTCGGCGGCGGTGGCGTCGGTGACCAGGCGGCCGGTGTGCCGCTCCAGCACGACCTGCGCGGGGGTCCCCGCCTCGCGCGGCCTGGTCCGCACGTCCCCGGAGTCGGTGCGGTAGGACTCCAGCGGCAGCAGGCTGCGCTCCCACACGCGCGCCAGCACGCGCTCGGCCGCCGAGTCGGTGACCGGCACGGGCTTGTAGTCCACCAGTTCCAGCGGGTACAGCCTGGCCTCGACGAGCTGGTCGCCCTCCCAGACGGTGCGCAGGAACGCGCTCGCGAACGTGGCGAGGAAGTTCTGCTCGAACACGAAGTTGCCCAGGCTGTAGGCGATCAGCTTGCCCTTGTACCACTCCAGGCCCTGCAGGACGTGCGGGTGGTGCGCCACCACGACGTCCGCGCCGGCGTCGATCGCCTTGCGCGCGACCTCGCGGATGTTGTCCGACGCGGCGTCCTGGAACTGGAAACCGGCGTGCAGCTGGACCATCACCAGCGGGGAAGCCTCCGCCGCCGCGCGGATCTGCGCGGTGGAGCCCTTGTCCTCCCACAGGGCCGCGCCGCCGTGCCCGCGCCGCGCGACCCAGTCCTGCACCTCCGGGTACACCTCGGCCATCGACGCCCACATCGCGGCCACCCGGTCGGCGGGCAGCCGGGACTCGGCGGCGTCGAACCGCTCCCACGCCTCGCGGATGCGGCGCGGCGCGACCGGCACGCCGCCCTCCGGGTAGCCCCACGTCCGGGCCTCGTACTGCCAGCGGTCGGCCTCGGCCACGTCGGCGGGCTGCCGCACGTCCGCCCCGGGGAAGCTCTCGTTCACGAACGAGCCCTCCACGCTGGTGTAGGCCAGCACGCCCACACCGGTGCCGCCGACGTCGCGCCGGTGCGGCGCCGCCGCCTCGGTGGCGTTCGCGCCCGCGCCGACCATCGCGATGCCCGCGCCGGACAGGGCCGCCCGGGTGTCGGCCACACCGGCGTCGAGCAGGTCGCGGGAGTGGTTGTTGGCCAGCACGGCGAGGTCCGCGGACAGGGCCTTCAGGCCGGCCACGGTGGGCTGCGCCGACCGGAGGATGTAGCGCTTGCCGGGGTAGGCGGCGTCGTCGGGCTTGTCGCTCAGCACGGTCTCGACGTTGACGGTGCGGAAGTCGGCGGCGGCGAACGCCGGCGCGATGGCGGAGACCACCCTCTCCGCGCCGGCCGCCGCGTCGCCGTCGGGGATCAGGGGTTCCGAGCGCCCGCTGGACTCCTCCTGCGCGGGGTCGGCGTAGCGCCTGCCGAACATCGCGTCACCCGCGGAGTGCACCGCGAACCTGCCGCCGGCGCGGGAGAACAGCCGCACGTCGACCCGCTTGCCGGAGTCGGACCAGCCCACGGGCACGGGTTCGGCCAGGTGGCCGTCGGCGGTGACCACGGCCATCGCCGGGCCGGGCAGGCCGGGCGCCTCGGCCACGCCGTCGTCGTCGGTGGTCAGCCGGACCGGGTCGGCCAGCGGCGAGTGCACGGTGACCGCCGCGTTCTCCAGCGGGTCGCCGGAGTCGTCGACCACCTTGAACGACACCGCGATGTCGCCGCCGCCCGCCGGTCGCAGGCAGCCGTCGCAGTCGGCGTCGCTGACGGCGTACACCACCGCCCCGGCCGTCAGGGCGACGACCAGCGGGATGGCGACCCACGGCCACCGACGTCTCAGAGTGCCGATGATGCGCACTGGAGTCCTTTCACAACGGTCATGTTCCGGTCAACGCCTCGCCCAGGGCGCGGACGACCTCGTCCCACCGCTCGGGGGACTCGCGCGTGGTGCGGTTGATCTCGACGTGGGCGAAGAACGCGCCGTGCTCGGCCGCCACCCCGCCCTGCCGGTTGCGCCTGCCCTCCAGGTCCCCGCAGTCGCGCGCCCAGGCGCGGCAGACGCGCATCGACCCGTCCAGGTCGTCGGCGACGCGGTCCAGCAGCGGGCCGCCGTCGCCCGCGCCGGGTGAGAGCACCAGGTCGGCCGACGGCAGGCTGTCGTCGTCGAACCCGTGCACCTGCACCTGGGGCAGGCGTTCGCGCGAGTGCGCTTCGGCCAGGGCGTGGAACATCGAGTCGGTGCGGTGCGCCATGTCGCCCGCGCCCGCGGCGGCCCGGCGGTGCGTGCCCGCCACGGCCAGCACCGCGCCCGGCAGCCTGCGGAACAGCGCCAACCCGATGTCGGCGGTGCGCAGGTCGTTGGCCGGGTGCGGCACCTGCACCGCGACGCGGGAGGGCTGCGAGAGGTCGACGACGTACAGGCCCCACGCGCGCTCGGCGCCGGGCTCGGTGGCGGCCAGGGCGTAGGGGCGACCGGTGCGCCCGTCCACCGCGCGGGACACGGTGAACCCCAGTTCCCGCAACCGGTCGTCCGCTCGCGACGGCGTGGCGCCCAGCCCCGCCAGCGCCGCGGGGAAAGCCCGCCGCTGCTCGGCGTCGGGCGGGCGGTAGGGGGCGTCCTCGCGCAGCGCGGCGGCGTGGGCGCGCATCCGCTCGCCGAGTTCCGCGGGCGGCGGCACATCGTCCGCGGGGCTCCCGGCGTGACATCCGACGAGCGAGATGCTGATCACGGCGACAACAAACCGACAATGGCGGTGCGACCGGGAATTTGTCACTTAAGGTAGCCAGCTTCACTCGTTTGACCCACTGGTCGCCCCTACTGGTGTCTCATTCGATGACCTTCTGGTGCACAATCTACGGGTTGCATCAACGTAGGTAGCGCATTCGGGGGGCGCGACCTTCCTCATCAGGTGATGGTCGGAGACTGCCACGTGCGCGAGAAAACGGCTACGGATCGTGACAGCCGGTTGAGACGCTTGCAAGATCAACTTCCCGAGGGCGGGTTCCCGGCGACGGTCAAGTCCCTGCCCGCGGTCCTGCTGGTGCTCCTGCTGGCCCTGGCCGCCACCACCGGCGTGCTGCTCAGCGGCGGTGACGGCGACGAGGTGCCGGCGGCGTTCCTCGACTCGCAGCAGGAGATCGCCGCCGGCGCGGCCCGGTCGATCGGCGCGAGCGCCACCCAGGGCGTGGGCGACCTGCGGACCGCCACCGCCGGCGCGAGCGGCGACCCCGGACAGGTGCTGGACGCGCTGGTGCGCAACCGCAGGTGGCGCGGCGCCGCGGTGCTCGCGGGGGCCGACCGCGCCCTGCTGGCCGCCCGCGGCGAGCAGGTGCCGGTGCAGGCCGTCCCGGCGCGGGTCGACGGCGCCGCCGTGACCTCCGCGGTCGCGGCCAACGGCGAGCCGGTGCTCATCGCCGCCGCGGCGCTGCCGGACGGGCGCCTGCTCGTGGCGACCGCGGCCGTGCGGCTGCCCGAGCCCGACGCCGACCCGTCCCTGCGGCAGTCCTTCCTGCTGACCACGCTGTCCGGCCGGGTCGTCGGCGCGGTCGGGCCGCTGGCGCAGGACCGCGGCCAGGCCGTCGACCGCCTGGTCGCCGACGCCGCCGAGGCGGCCGCCGCCGGGGAACCGGGAGCCCTGCTCGGCACTCGGGCCGACCGCGTCCAGCCCACCTTCGCCTACGCGCGGGTGTCGCCGGCGGGCAGCCCCGAGGGCCTCGACCTCGCGGTGGTGGCCACCGCCGACGGCCCGCTGTCCAGCGGCTCGTCCGGCGCCTCGGGCATCGTCCCCGCCGCCGTGCTGGCGCTGCTGGCCGTCGCCGGTTTCGCGGTCGTGCGCCGCGTGGTCACCGCCCCGGTGCTCGCCGCGCGGTCCGACCTGCTCTCGCTCGCCTCCGGCGACCTCGACGCCGGGATCCGCCCGGCCCGGACCGCCGAGGTCGCGCGCGTCGTCGCCGCGGCCGAGCTGTGCCGGGACCGCCTGACCGGCGGGGCGGGCGAGGGCCGGCCGGTCACCGGCCGCCGACCGACCGCGCGCGCCACCGCCGGGGTCCTCGCGGCGTCGGTGTTCGGCTGGTCGGCCGGGATGCTCTTCGCCTACCGCGCGGACGAGGTGGACATCCCCGAGGGGGTCGTGGCCAGCGTGCGCGCGCAGACCGCCAAGGCGACCGACGCCCTGCGGCGCAGCATGAACGACGGCCTGGCCGACCTGGCCGCGGTCGCCGCCGCCGGCGACGGGTCGCGGGAGTCCCTGCGCCCCGCGCTGGAGCAGGTGATGGCCAACCAGACCCGCTACCGCAGCCTGTACCCGGTCGACCCCTCCGGCCGGCCCGACGGGGTCCTCGGCCGGCCCCCGCTGCGCATCGGCGAGCCCCCGGCCAGGAGCGCGGGGCTGCGCCAGCAGAACCAGACCGGCCGGGTGCCGGTCATCTTCGCCGAGGTGCCGCTGAAGGACGGCTCGACCCTGATCGGCGAGTACGACCTGGAGCACCTGGGCGGGCTGCTGCGCCAGGTGCCCGGCGACGCGCGCCTGGTCGACGCCGACTTCCGCACCATCAGCGCCACCGACGGGTTCATCGCCTTCGAGGAGGTCTCCGGCCAGGCGCTGCGCGACAGCGCGGCCCGCGCCCGGCTCGGCGTCGCCGTCGGCGAGGCGCGGCCCGGCGAGGACGGCCCGGCCATCCTCACCGCCGCCGCCGTGCTCGGCGGCGAGGTGGGCCGGCTCGGCTGGACCGTCGTGTCGGAGAAGCCCGGCGCGGAACTGGCCCTGCCGGTCAACCAGACCCGCCGCCACGCGCAGCTGGTCGCGCTCATCGCCGCGCTGATCGCGCTGTTCGGCTACGGCTGGTTGACCTTCTCCGCGCTCGGCCCGCTGCGCCGGGTCGCCCGCGCCGCCGACCAGCTGGTCCGCGGCGACCTGAAGTCGGTCATCTACCCGCAGCGGCACGACGAGGTCGGCACGATCGCCTCGTGCCTGGAGATCTGCCGCCAAGCCGTGACGCAGGGCCCCGACCGGCTCGGCGAGGTCCGCCGGCCGCAGGGCGCGGCCACCGACCCCACCAGGCTGATGAAGCCGGTCGAGGCGCCCGCGCCGCACGAGCCGCCCCGACCCGCGACCCGCCGCCCGCCGGCGCGCACCGCGCCCGCCCGAGCCGGGAAGGGCGCCCGGTGACCTACCTCTACACCGTGTTCGTCGTCCTGACGCTGGGCACCCTCGCCGCCGGCGTCGTCGAGCAGCGGCGCCACCTCGCCCAGCTCGCCACCATCGAGCACCGGGTCCTGGTCAACGGCATCCGCGGCAAGAGCTCGATCACCCGGCTGTGCGCCGGCGCCCTGCGCGGCGGCGGCCTGGTCACCACGGCCAAGACGACCGGCACCGCGGCGCGGTTCATCCACCCCGACGGCAGCGAGGAACCCGTCTACCGCAAGTGGGGCATCGCCAACGTCGTCGAGCAGATCGGCATCGTGCGCCGCGCCGCGGCCTACCGGTCCGACGTGCTGGTCATCGAGTGCATGGCCGTCATGCCCGACCTGCAGGAGATCAACCAGAGCAAGCTGATCCGCTCGACCATCGGGGTCCTGTGCAACGTCCGCGAGGACCACCTCGCGGAGATGGGCCCGACGCTGGACGACGTGGCCCGCTCGCTGAGCCGGTCCATGCCCGTGGGCGGGGTGTGCGTGACGGCGGAGAAGGACCGGCTGCACATCCTGGAGCAGGAGGCGGCCAAGCGGGACTGCGAGCTGATCGCCGTCGACCCCGAGGAGGTCGCCGACGAGGACATGGCGGGCTTCACGTGGGTGACGTTCAAGGAGAACGTCGCCATCGCGCTCAAGGTCGCCGAGCTGCTGGGCGTGAACCGCCGCTCCGCCCTGCACGGCATGTGGACCGCGCCGCCGGACCCCGGCGTGCTGTCGGTGCAGACCCGGGCCGCCGGCGACAAGCGGATCAAGCTCGCCAACGTCTTCGCCGCCAACGACCCCGAGTCCACGCTCATGAACATCGAGCGCCTGCTGGAGCAGGGCGCCATCGCCCGTCCGCTGCACGTGGTCGTCAACTGCCGCCCGGACCGCGTGGAGCGCAACAAGCAGATGGGCGCGCTCGTCGCGCGCATCGACCCGGACCGCGTGGTGCTCATCGGCGACCCGACGCGCAGCGCGTTGTCGACCGTCGACGAGCAGTGGCGCGACCGGGTGACCGACCTCGGCGGCGCCCGGGGACCGCAGGAGCTGCTGGACGCGATCCTGGCGGAGGTCGACTCCACCGCGTCGCTGGTGGCGATCGGCAACATCCACGGCCAGGGCGAGGTCCTGCTCGAAGCCATCGAGCACCTGCCCGAACCCCCGGCGGAACAGGCCGCCGGCGACGAGCGCCCCGACGCCCGACCGGCGCGACCCGCCGGCGACGACCGCCCCGACAACCGGGCGGCGCGGGCCGCGGCGACCGGCCCGGCCCCGCCGCGTCCCCCCGCCGCCCGGCCCGGCGCCGACCCGGCCCGCCCCCGGCCGCCGCGCGCGGCGCCGGTGGAGCACGGGCGGCGCCCGCCCCGACCCGCCCCGGACCCGGCGCGCGTGCGGCAGCAGCCGGGACGCCCGCAGCCGGCCGACCGGCCGCGCCGCCTGCCCCCGGACGCCGGCGGCGCGGCGGCCGAGACCCGCTACCTCGACCCGAGCCGCCCGGAACCTCAGCGACCGGACCCAAGGCGCCCGGACCCGCACCGCGCGGACCCGAGGTACCCGGACCCGAACCGCCCGGACCCGAGCCGCGCGGACGCGAACCGCCCGGACCCGCGCACCGCGCCCCGGCCGCCGCGCCCGCAGCCCGACCACCCCCCTGCCGTGCGGGGTGACCTGTTCGAGCCCCGGCGGCCCGAGCCACCCGACCGCGGTGGACCGCGACGACCGGACGACCGCCCCGCACCCCGACGCCCGGAGCAGCAGTGACCAACGGATCCCTCCTCCTGCCCGAGGTCGCCACCCTCGGCCTCGCCATCGGCCTGGTGTTCTCCCTGGCCTGCTACCTGACCACCAACCTCTCCCCCGGCGGCATGATCACCCCGGGCTGGCTGGCCCTGACCCTCGTGGAGGACTACCGGCGGGCCCTGCTGGTCTTCGTCATGAGCGGTGTCACCTTCGGCGCCGTCAAGCTGCTGCAGCGCGTGGTGATCCTCTACGGCAAGCGGTTGTTCGCGGCCGTGGTGCTCACCGGCGTGCTGCTGCAGACCACCCTGTTCCTGCTCATCCAGAGCGACTTCCCGCTGCTGTTCGCGCACCAGACGCTGGGTTTCGTCGTGCCGGGCCTGATCGCCTACCAGCTCGTGCGGCAGCCGCCCCTGGTCACCGCGCTGGCGACGGGTACCGTCAGTGCCGCCGGCTACGGGGTGCTGGCCAGTGGGGTGCTCATCGGTCTGGTGCCCACGGTGTGAGACGTTCGGGGCGGTGGGGTGCGGTGGCGGGAAGAGCTGTGCTGGGGATGTCGGCCACGGCGGCGGTGATCGTCGCGGCGCTCGTGGCGGCTGTCGCGCTGTGGCCGGAAGCGCCGGCCGACAGCAGCCCCGCCCCCGCCTCCTCGCAGGTCGAGGCGCGGGCCGAGCAGTACGTCTACGAGCGGCTGACCGACCCGGCCCGCACCGTCGTCCGCCAGGCGGGCGACGTGGTGGCGGTGCTCACCGACACCGCGCGCACCGCGGTGCTCACCGGGCCGCGCCGGTCGTTCAGCGAGCCGCAGGCGACCAGGGCCACCGTCAACACCTCCTCGTGGGTCCGGCTGCTGCCGCAGCCGTGGCGGGCCGGGGCCGAGGGGGAGGCGTGGTTCGCCGAGTGGTTCCCCCGGGCCCGCCAGGACACCAGCCCCGACGTGCTCGCCATCGCCACCGAGTACCTGATCGACGCGCCCGACGAGGCCGACGCCGCCGGCGTGCGCTTCCGGGGCGACGCCTCGTTCGGGCCGGTGAAGGCGTCGGGCGCGGGGCGCCAGGAGCAGTCGGACTTCTACGACTACCTCGGCGTGCCCTGGCAGTTCCCCGACGGCCCCCGCCCCGAGCCCGAGCCCGGCCGCTACGGCGCCGTCGACTGCTCGGGCTACGTCCGCCTCGTCTTCGGCTACCGCCTCGGCATGCCCCTGCTCGGCACCAACACCGCCGGCCCGGGCCTGCCCCGGCGCGCCTACGCGATCTCGGAGTTCGGCCCGGGCGTCCAGCTGGTGCCCAACGAGCGCCGGCGCGCCGTCGACTACGGCCGCCTCCAGCCGGGCGACCTGGTCTTCTTCGAGGTGGAGGACGACCCCGACACCCTCGACCACGTCGGCATCTACCTCGGCCTGGACGACGCCGGCCACCACCGCTTCATCTCCAGCCGCGAGCGCATCAACGGCCCGACCCTGGGCGACGTGGGCGGCACGTCCCTGCTGGACGACGGCGGGTTCTACTCGACGGCGTGGCGCTCGGCCCGGCGGCTGTGAGGCCCCGGGTGGTCAGCCGCTCCGGCCCACTGCCCTGACGCTCCGGCCCACCGCCCTGACAGGACGGCCCGTCCGGACCCGACCGACCACAGTGGACTCACCCCTGACGCGGAGCGGTTCCGGTGCAGGCGAAAGCGTCGCGCTTCGCCGTGGCACCCGCCCAGGAACCGCGAAGCAACCACACCGCGATCAGTGCCGGCACCTGGGCAGCGGTGGCTCCTGGTAGGAACCCGAGGGCGAAGCCGGTCGCCTGCCGGCGGCGCGCCCGGGGCAGGTGTGTCGAGCCCTGGTGAACGCGAGCGGCCCTGCCGCCGGCCTTCCCCGCGGGCTTGGCCGGGCGCCGGCAGGCGGGGAGGCCGAGCCGCCTGCGTCGGCGGCTCGGCCCGGACCGGACGGGAGCAGGTCAGTACCGGATGACGACGCAGCCGTTCCTGCCGGCGTCACCGGTGAACCCGTTGAACACACCGCCGTTGGCGCCGTTCGCGCCCCGCCCGGTGCCGGCGGCGCACTCGGCCGGCACGGTCGCGCCGGGCGCGCCGCCCGCTCCCCCGCCGCTGCTGAGGACGCCGTTGCCGCCGAGGGCGCCGTTCGCGCCGGGAGTGGTGGTGGCCACGGTCCCCGAGCAGCCCACCGAACTGCTGCCGTTGCCCCCGGCGCCGCCGGTGTTGTCACCGAGCGAGCCGCGCCCGCCGTCCCCGCCACCGCTGCTGGCCCGCACGGTCGAACCGATGGCGATGCTGGAACTCCCACCCGTCGCACCGGCCTTGGCCTGGTAGACACCCTCCCGCGGGCCGCCGCCGGCGCCACCGGCGCCGACCGAGACCTTCAGGACGGCGCCCGGGGAGACGCTCAGCGTGCAGGTCGCGTTCGCGCCACCCCCACCGCCGCCACCGCCGGGCCCGGGAACCGGGAAGAAACCCCACCCGCTGCCGCCGCCCCCGCCACCGGCCCCGACGACGTGCACGGTGACGGCGGTGACCCCCGCCGGCACGGTGAAGGTGGGGTTGCCGGGGTTGGTGTAGACCATGACCGAGGCCGCGTGGGCCGGCGTCACCGTGGCCAGGGGCAGCACGAGCGCCGTCAACGCCGCGCGGACGAGCCCTCTTCGGGGGCGGGAACGACCTGATGAGTCGACGGATGACATGAGTCCTCCTCGGACCGGTGATGGCGGAGTTCGGTTTTCACGTCGTGCACGACGGCCGTCCGGAACGAGAACCGGTTCCGGGGCGGGAAGTCCTCCACCGCGGCGAGCGGCGCCGTCCAGCACCACGGGCAGTGGCGGGTGCGCTGCGCGGAAGCCGTCACGGTAGGACTCCCCTCACGCGGAGGCTCGTCGAGGCGATCCGTCCTTCGTACCCGCAGGCCGCTCAGCGCAACAGGTTCAACAAGGTGAAATTCACATTCACGCGTCGAACTGCTCCACCAGCCGACTCGGCACGGCCGGGCCGCTGGGAACCGGCGAGTCGGACGAATGGACCGACCGGTCAGGGCAACTGGTCCAGCAGCGCCAGGTCGGGCGGCACCAGGGTCGTGGACAGCACGAGTTCGCGCAGCAGGTTCTCGTTGAGCGCGTTGCCCACCGGCTCGCCGACCTCGTCCCGGCGCAACCCGTGCACCCCCTGCGCGGACAACCGCGCGCGGACGTCGTGGACCATGTGCTCGACCCGCTTGACGCTCCAGTTCGCCTCCGGTTGCAGCTCGGCCAGCACCTCCGCGGCCTGCTGGCGCGACACCGGCTGCGGGCCGGCCTCGTGCAGCAGGTAGCGCTGCCCCAGCACGACCAGCAGCAGGCGCTCGTCCTCGGTCAGCCGCCACCGCCGGGGCGGCTGGGTCGGCGCGCCGTGCCGGGCGGCGGGCTGCCCGCCGTCCTCGCCCGCCACGTACAGCTCCAGCAGGTGCTCCCGGTCGCGCGAGCCGCGGATGAACAGCGGCGTGTAGCCGACCGGCAGCGGGACCGGGTCCTCGTCCCTGAACAACCACCGCGTGCCCGGCAGGCGGATCGGCAGGCGCCCGGTGTTGCCCACCCACCAGTAGCCGCCGCGACGGGTCAGCACGCCGTGCCGGCGGCTGACCCGCAGGTCGGTCTCGCCCACGCAGACGTCGACCTCGGGTCGGTTGCGGCCGAAGCGGATCGCGCGGCCTTCGGCGGGCTCCGCGGTGACGCGCCCGGTGAGCGTGAGCGCGACCACCGCGCCCGGGGCGGTGGGGAAAACGCCGCGGGCAAGGGTTTCGTGGTCCATCCGTCCTCCTCTCCCGCAGTGTCCGCGATCGCGCCGGGGACCCCTCCCGATCAGCGGGGCAGCCCATCGGCGGCCACGACCGCCAGGCGGGAGGCCGTCGCGCAGTGGTCGCCGCCGGGCCGGTCGCCCCGCGCGCTGAGCACCACCAGGTCGATCGTGGGGCGCGGCGAGGGGTTGCGCGGGCGGTGGCGCACGGTGACCTTGCACTCGGCGCGCGCGGGGTCGGGCTCGACGTAGGCTTCGTGGTCGCCCAGCCGGACCGGGTCGCCCCGGATCGGGGACATCGCGGCGTGCTGGTCGTACCGGAGGTGGATGCCGACCCGGTCGGCTGTGCTGTACCACTTGCACGACCAGTCGCCGAACCCCCTCGCCCGGCCGGCGGCGTCCGCCGGGGGGAGGGCGGCGGGCTCGGCGCGGTCGAGCAGGCCGCAGGCGTCCACGTGGGCCAGCGAGTCGGGCGGCGGCGCCGTGCCCCGGCGCTGCAGCGCACCCCGGCGGAGCACCCGCTTGACGGTGTCCAGCCCGGTGTCGGCGACGGCGCACAGGTCCACGCCGGGATCGCGCATCTTCGCCGCCACCTGGATGCCGTACTCCTCGCCCAGCATCACGACGCGGTGGCACTCGTCCCGGCTGTTCGCGGGCGGGTCCTCGTCCTCGAACGGCTGCCCCTGCACGGGGTGCCGCTTGCGCAGGAGCAGCTGGACCTCGACGTCCAGCTCCTTCCCGGCTGCGACGTCGACCACGACGTCGCAGCGGTTGAAGTTGCCCTTCGCGGTGTGCAGCCGGGTCGCGCCCATCGGCGCCAGCGCGGCCCGGTCGAGCAGCGCGCACGGGTCGGCGGTGCGCTCGTCGCCGACGAGCTCCGCGCCGAACACGTCGGCTTGCGAACGCGAGGCCGCCACGACGACGACCGCGGCCGTGACCGCGAGGGTCAGCGCCACGGCCGCCGCCCGGCACCGCGGGCGGCGCCACAGCGGTCCGCGGTCGGGCGTGGCCGCCGCGGGCCACGACGGCGGCTCCCACTCGCCGACGAACTCCCCGAGCCGCCGCCGCGCCTCGTCCGCGGTCGGCCGCCTGGCCGGGCACGGGTCCAGCATCTCGCGCAGCAGCGGCGCGAGCGGACCGGCGCGCCGCGCCGGCGCGACCTCCCGCTGCCCGCCTTCGCGTGCCGGCGCCTCGCCGGGACCACCGGCGCCGGCCGGCGGGAAGCCCTCCACCGCGGCGAACAGCGTGGCGCCCAACGAGAACACGTCCGACGCCTCGGTGGCCGGCCGGCCGGCCACGACCTCGGGCGCGGTGTACCCGGGCGTGCCGCAGAAGGCCCCGTCCTCGGTCCGGGTCACCTCGTGCCAGACGGAGATGCCGAAGTCGGTCAGCTTCGCGCAGCCGTCGGCGGTGACCAGGACGTTGCCCGGCTTGACGTCGCAGTGCACGATCCGGTGCGCGTGCACGGCGGCCAGCGCGGCGGCGACCTGCACACCGACGCGGGCGGCCCGCTCCGGCGTCAGCGGACCGCCGGCCGCCAGCACCCCGTCCAGGCCGTCCGCCGGCGAGTACTCCATCACCAGCCAGCAGTCGTCGCCGTCCACGGTGTCGAAGACCGAGATCGCGTTCGGGTGCTGCACCCGCGCCGCGGTCTCCGCCTCCCGCCGGAACCGCAGCCGGTCGGCCTGGCTGGCCACCGCGTGCGGCCTTTTCAGCGCCACCGTTCGTTTCAGCTTCCGGTCGAAGGCGGTCCAGACGACGCCACCGGCCCCCGAACCGCGGACGTCTCCGAGCTCATAGCGCCCGTCGACCACATCTCCCGTCCGCACATGTCGCAGTGTAGCCATTTCGCCCGGTACGGCCAGAGGTCGATCGGGAATCGGGAAACGCGGTGCGGAGTTCGCGGCGGCCACCCATTCCGGCGCGCTCACCCTTTCCGCCCTGATGCGGATTCCATTCCAACTGACGTGGCATTGATTACCGCGCGCCTTGCACGGCGGCTCAGCTGTGGGTCACGGTGACCCGGTAGATGGTCACCTGGCCGTAGTTGGACTCGTCGCACGGCGTGGAATTGGAGCAGTTGGCCTGCGTGTACGCCCCGGCCTTGAAGTAGGCGCCCTCGAACGTCGCCGGGAGCGTGGCCTGCAGCACCCCGTTGTAGTAGGCGCTGATCCGGCCGCCCGCCACCTCGAACTTCGCCTGGAAACGGGTGCCCGGCACGTAGTCGTCGGTGATCATCTTGTAGTGGGTGTCGTCCCCGTCGGTCAGGTACAGCTCCCTGCCCTCCAGCCGGAAGACGGTGACGTCGTCGCTGCTGTCGTGGATCTGGCCCGCCACCACGTGCGGCTTGTCGTTGGGCAAGTGGTCGATCGACTGGTCGATGACCATGGTGTGCTTCCCGGAAACGGGCGACCAGCTGATCCCGCCGGCGCCGTGATCGGCCATCTCGTGCAACTCGGACCTGCCGTACCTGCTGTTCGGCGTGTGCACCCCGGTGACGGCGTTGCGGAACCGGACGCCGTCACAGGAACGGTTCGCGACGAACCACGGCGGCAGCGCGTAGCGGCGCAGCAGGGGCTGTTCCACTTCCAGGGGCTGCGCGCCGGGTCGACGCGGGTCGTCCACCGGCAGCGTGATCTTCCAGTTCCGCAGGTCCAATACCCGCCCGGGGTGGAAGCACCCGGGCGCGCTTTCCCGGTCCGGCGCACGGCGGACCGCCGCGGACGCCACCGGCCACGGCGCCACCCCGAGGGATAACGCCACGACGGCGGCGCACACCGTCAACCTCCGCAATTCCATGCGCTTCCCCGCTTCCCGCTCGCCGCCCACAGCGCATATGCGACGGGGACGCTACTCGGCCGCTCCGGGACCGGTCCCCCGCCGCGGGCGGCCGAGGAGCACGCGGGCCGTGCTCGTGTTCGGCGGACAGCGGTCCTCGCCTTGCCGCCCGCACCGACGGTGTGGTTTTCCACAGGTCGATCACGTGGTCGTCCTCATGGTTCGCCGAACCGGCCGGGCATAGCGTCGTGGCCATGCTCCTGAACACGATCCTGTCCGCCGCCCTCGCCATCGGCCCCGTCGCCGCACCGTCCACATCGGACATACCCGCGGCGGGGCTGCGCGACCGGCTGATCGGCCTGGTGGAGGACCGCCACATCACGGCCGGGTTGATCCGCGTCCAGGACGGCGAGGACCACTGGTCGGGCGCGGTGGGCGTGAGAGACCTGATCACGCGGAAACCGGCCGATGCCGACGGGCACTTCCGGATCGGCAGCGTCACCAAGACGTTCGTGGCCACAGTGCTCCTGCAACTGGTCGACGACGGACGGCTGGCCCTGGACGACCGGATCGAGCGACACCTGCCGGGGGTCGTACCCGGCGGCGAGCGCATCACCGTCCGGCAGGTCCTGCAGCACACCAGCCTCCTGCACGACTACATGAGCCACCCCGGCCACTCCACCAACCGCTGGCGCGGCGAAGCGCGCTTCGACGACTACACGCCGGAGCAACTGCTCGATGTCGCGTTCACCGCGGACCGGGACGACGAGCCGGGCGAGCCTTGGCGTTACTCGAACACCAACTACATCGTGGCCGGGCTGCTCATCGAGAAGCTGACCGGCCGACCGTACGGCGAGGAGGTGAAGCGGAGGATCCTGCGCCCGCTCGACCTGAGGCACACCACCGTGCCCGGCCACCGCGCGTCCCTGCCCGCTCCCCACGCCCGTGGCTACGAGCCGCTGCCGACGCAACCACCGACGATCGTGGACGCCACGAGGATGGACCCCTCCCTGGACTGGGCAGCCGGCGAGATGGTCTCCACCACCCGGGACCTGGCGACGTTCGTCACGGCCCTGATCGGGGGCCGGCTGACGAGCCGGGCGAGCCTGGCGGAGATGCGGCGGATGACCTCGGCCGACCCGCTGTTCCGCTACGGGCTGGGGCTGCAGGAGTTCACCCTCCCCTGCGCCGACGGGCCCAAGCCGGTGTGGGGGCACACCGGCCAGCTGATCGGCTACCTGACCTTCGCCCTGACCGACGGGCAGGGCAGGTCGTTGGTCCTGTCGCTGAACCCCTACGAACAGGACCCGCCCGCCGCAGCGGTCGTCGCCGTGGGCGTGGCGGCGTTCTGCCGTTAGAGCGGCGACCACCGGCACGGGCCGGGGGCCGGCCGGGGACGGATCCGCTACCCCCGGGCAGTCGGGAGCCCCAACCAGGGCATCACCACCGGGTCCTCGCCCCTGTCCCGCGCCGCCATCCGCTCGGGCGACCACGACTCCCCCGCCAACGGGTACTCCCCGTCGCGCCAAGCCTTGTACACCAACCCGTCCGACCCCGAGAGCCCGTAGGCGTCCCGCAACGCCACCACGCAGCGCTCCGCCAGCGCGGCGTACTCGGCGGTCGACGCAGGCAGGGGCAGCGAGAAGGACCAGTTCGGCGGGTCGATGCCCGACGGCGCGACCCACCCCGCCGCGGCCATGCCGCCGGACTCCGCCCACGGGACCACCTCGGGCCCCGCCGCCTGCGCGTGCAGCTCGTCCTGACCGCCGGCGAACTGCACGTACACCTTCCGGTCCGCCTGCAGGAAGACGACCAGGAAAACCCGGTCGGTCACGTTCCGCAGCGCCTTGGTGAGACGCCCGCCGAACTCCGTCCACCCGGACACCTTCAGCACCCCTCTTCCCGGTCGGCCTCGTCCTGCTGCGGGGTGAGGAAGCAGGCCACCACCGACTTCGATCCTAAGGCCACGGAGGCCCGGCAACCGCCGGGCAGGCCCCGGGTCGCACTGGTCTGATCGGGAGGCCGCCGGAGGACCGGCCGCCCCCACCGGGCCGCCCCCTCGCGCACCGCCGGCGTGAAGAGGTCCCCCAGGAAGGCCCGCGACACCGGCCACGGCACACCGACCCGGAAGTCGATGACCTCCCACACCTCGGCCGGGGCCATCGCCTTCCACCGCACGGCGCATTTTACCGCGGCGCGATTCCGCCCCGGAGTGATCCCGGCCCGGGACGGGTTCGCGCTCGAACCAGGTCGTCGCACGACTGGCGTCGGTGGCGAGGCGCGGCGCCGCGTTTGCGGGGGTGGCTGCCGTGGTGTGGTGCGGGTGCAGCGTCGGCACACCCTGACCAGGGCTTGCTTGTCGCATACGACCATCTGTCGGTCCCTGTCGCTACGCTGAGCGCACGATCGGTCACAGGACCGGTCGGGTGAACACGTCAAGGGGTGGCGCATGCCGGAGTTCTTCACCGACGGCCAAGGGCGGGTCAGACCGATCAGCGGCAAGAAGGGCGGTGTCGGGGCGGTGGTGGCCGGGGTGGCCGCGCTGGGCATCTTCGCCTCCGGTGGAGCAGTGGGAACGGCCGGGGCCGGGGCGGGGTCCGCCGGGACGGCAGCCGAGGCCGGGGCGGGCTCGGTGCGGTTGGGCGGTTCGCCGGGGCAGTTGCGCGCCCGCAAGAGCGAGGGGCAGAAGGCGGCGCGCCGCGAGGGCCCCGACGGCGCGTGGCAGCGGATGGGCCTGCGGCAGGTCAAGCGCAGCGCCAAGCAGCAGACCGAGTGCGTGGCGGCCTCGTTCGGGCAGGTGCGGCAGTTCTTCACCACCCACCGCTGCACCCACCTGGAACGGGTGCTGTTCGCGGTGGCCGACGACTCCGGCAACACCGCGGTGGTGTCGGTGGCCTGGATCGGTCTGGGCAGCACTCGCGACGCCCGGGAGTTCGAGAACCTCATGGAGGTCCACGGCAGCGGGGACATCACCCCGCTCGGCGGGGCGTTGCCGGAGCTGGGCCACGTCGAGTTCACCGGGTTGCGCTACGGCAGCGACCGCGACGGCGCCGCCGTCACCGTCGCCGAGGCCGAGAACGCCCCGGGCGGCCGGTTCGACCACGACAGCCTCGACGCCGTCGCCGAGGTCGCCGCCTACCTCCCGCGCCTGTGACCAGTCCGACCACTCCGCCCGAACGGGGGTGCGGCGACCTGCCGGTGGCTCCGGGGTGGCGGCACACCCGCCGACGGTCCTCGTAGCGGTGCGCCACTACGTGCGCGGGCGCCGTGCGCGCGGCGGGCGGTTCCGGCGCCCGTCAGGTCGTCAGTCCGAGGTGGAAACGCAGAAGGCGGGCCCGGCCGGGCCCGAGGGCGCTCTCCGCCCGCGTGATCAGCGCGGACAACTCGGCCGCGTGTGATCCCGCGGGGGTGGAGTACGCGGTCGCGGCGTCGTGGGCCGGCCAGTCGGCGAGGTCGGCCAGGGCATCGGCGTGCAAGGGGTGTCCGGGTTCGTCGGCCAGTTCCAGGTCGACGCCGATCCTGGTCCGGGTGCCCTGTGCGCGCAGGAGGCGGTAAGCCGCCCGCTGGACGTGTGGCGGATGTGCTCGGCGCAGCAGCGGACGCAGGGAGTGCTCGGCGACGGTGCCCGGCTGCCGGAGCAGGGAGAGCAGGACCTGCCGGGTCACCGAGGGCACCGGATCGGTGAGCAGGGGCAGGAGCGGCTGCGCGGAGGTGTCGCCGAGGCGTCGCAGCGCGCGGACCGCTTCGGCGCGGCCGCGTGACGAGGGGTGAGCCAACCACAGGCGGAGCGGGTCGGTGTCGGAGCGGTTTCCGGTCTCACCGAGGCCGGCGATCACCGAGGGCCGGGGTGGCCGCTGGTCTGCCGGCAGCGCCCGGTACCGCGTGGCCGGGTCCGTGCCGGCGCGGAGCACGGCGGCTTGCGCGGCCGCGCGCACCAGCGCGCTGCGGTCGGCCAGCGCCTCGGTGGCGACGGCTCCACCTGCGCCCGCCAGTGCGCGGACGGCGTCGGCGCGGACCGAGGCCGTCCCGCTTGCGAGCAGTCGGCGGAGCACGTCGTGGTCGCCGCCGGCCTTCGCCGCGCGGATGGCCGCCTGCGCGCACATCCTGCGGATCGGCAGGTCGGGATCGGTCCTCGCCGCGCGGAGCACGCGGTCGGCATCGAGCCGACCGGTGTCCAGGCCGACGGCGTGCGCAAGTCGCCTGGTGCGCCGGTCTTCGGCCGCCAAGGCGGCGGCCAGGGCCGTGGGCGGACCGTCGCGGAGCACGTCGGCCAGGGCGTCGGCCAGCCAACGGCCCTCGTGCCGGGCACTCACGGCGAGCGCGACCGGTGACAGGAGGGCGACCGCCTCGGCCGGCGCGCGGTCGAGCCGCCGCCCGCACTCCCGGCGGGCCCGGTCGCGGACCTCGGGGACCCAGTCCGCCGCCCGCAGCGCCAGCACGGGCAGCGCGGTGGCGTCGTCGCGCTCACCGAGCACGGCCACGGCCGCTTCCCGGACGAAACCGTCCGGGTGGCAGGCGGCGAGCAGCACTTCCAGCGGTCCGGCGCGGCCGGCGGCGAGGAGGCGGGCCGCGGCGCCGGTCCACCGGGCAGCGTTCCACGGGCCGCGCCGGGCGGAGAGGTCCACCGTGAGCCACATCCGCGGGTCCGCCGCAGCCAGCACCCGTGCCGCGTGCGCGATCAGGTCGGCCCCGCCGTGACGACCCACCACGAGCAGCATCGACGCGAGGTCGTCAGCGGCATCGAACTTCCCGCCGGCCGCACCGGCGACAGCGCGCTCAAGCCGCCCCGGGTCGGGAACTTCCGCTGCCGGGGCGTCCGGAAGGGGCACCGCGACCGAGTTGCGGTCGTAGCGCCCACGCAGTCGCCTGAACAGACCGATGACGCCCACGGCCGCCCATGCTCCCAACCGGCACAGCCGCGCGCACACGGTTTTCCACCGCCGATGCCGGTGGACATCACGCCGCACCACTGGTCGTAGCGGCCGCGGGGCGTGCGACGCACGTGTCCCCGAGTACCGGACCGGCTGGACGCTCGTCCCGTTCGCCGCGGGCAGCGGCCGGTGTCGGATTCGGCCGTGGTCGCGGCGGTGGAAACGCGTGGTGCCCGGGAGGTCCGGTGCGGCACGATCCGGCTCATGACGTGGCTGCTGGTCCCCTCCGACGTGCTGCACCCCCACCGTGCCGACGAGCACTTCGCCGCGGAGGCGCGGGCCGCCCGCGCCGCGGGCATGTCGGTGGCGCTGGTGGACCACGACGCGCTGTCCCGGGGCCTGGACGCCGACCGGGCGGTGCGGCGCGTGACCGGCGGCGGTGCGGCGATCTACCGCGGCTGGATGCTGCGCGGCGAGCAGTACCGGGCGTTCGACGCGGCGCTGCGCCGGCGGGGGGTCGAGCTGCGCACCGACGCCGAGCGCTACCGGCGGGCCCACGAGCTGCCCGGCTGGTACGACCGGCTGGCCGCCCTGACGCCCCGGTCGGTGTGGACCACCGGCGTCGACCGCGCGGCCTTCGACGCCGCGCGCCAGGAGCTCGGCGCCGGCCCGGCCGTGCTGCGCGACCACACCAAGTCCCTCAAGCACCGGTGGCACGAGGCGATGTTCGTCCCGGACCTGGCCGACGCCGACGCGGCCTGGGCCGTGGCGCGCCGGTTCCGCGAGCTGCGGGGCGAGGACCTGGTCGGCGGGTTCGTGCTGCGCCGCTTCGAGACCTTCGTCTCCGCCGAGGTCCGCACGTGGTGGGTCGACGGCGACTGCCGGCTGGTCGGGGCGCACCCGGACACCCCGCGCGACGAGCCGGGCGAGGTGCCCGACCTCGCCGCCGCGCCCCTGATCGCCGGTCTCGGGCTGGCTTTCGCCACCGCCGACTTCGCCCGCCGCGAGGACGGCTCCTGGCGGCTGGTCGAACTCGGCGACGGGCAGGTCAGCGACCGACCGGGCACCGTCGCGGCCGACGAGCTGATCGCCGCGCTGCTGGGACCGGGCGGGTGACCGGGTGCGCGAGCACCGAGGGCAGCCGGCGTCGTCGTGCGGCCCTGCGCCCCCTCAGCTCCGCCGTTCCGACCCCGGCTCCCGCTTTCCCCGCCAGTGGGCCATCAGCTCCGCGGCCGTCGGTCGGACCGTGCCGTGGTCCGGCGCGATGATCTCGTCCAGCCGGTGCTCCCTAGGGCACGCGATGGACAGCCACAGCACGAGCACCCACCCCGCGACCGTCCACCACGCGGGACCGGAGAGCAGCGAGAACAGCACCAGGCTCACCGCCGCCATGGCGGTGAGCACGCGCTTCGCGGACAGGTGGTGGACGATCGAGCCGCAGCCGAAGGCCGCCGCGCACAGGACCAGCCAGCACCACTCGTTCGCCGCGACCCGGGCGGTGAACGAGTGGCGGTCCCAGGGCAGCGAAACACCCACCGCGACCGCCACCGCGACGACCGCCTGCGCGATCCGGTGGCGCGGCCACCCCGGCCGCCAGTACTGGTGCATCAGGGCCTCCTCCGCTCCATGGTCGGCGCGGCGCGTTGTGCCGGGCAGACCCGGAAGGACGAATCGGCCGTGTTCGAGGAGCACGCGCAGCGGGCGCCCGCCCGGTTCGGCGGCTCGAAGCGACGCCTCGGCCGTGATCACGGCGGTGCGCGCCCCCGGCGCCGCGCCGGAACCGGCCGCACCCGACCCGCCGACCGCGCCCCGCCCGCCGACCGCACCCGACCCGCCGACCGCGCCTCACCCGTCGGCCGGGTGCTCCCCGTCGGCCGGCCGCTCCGGGGCCTCGGCCAGGGCCACCAGGCCGGCGCGGTCGAGGAGGTCGACGCGCTGGTCGCCCTGCGGGCCGGAGCGGGCGACCAGGCCGCGGCGCTCCAGCAGGCCCATCGCCTTGCGGAGCTTGTCGGTCACCAGCGAGCCCTTGCCCCTGGCGGCGAACTCCGCCCGCTCCTCGGCCGTCAGCGTCCGCGCGACCTCCTTCTTCCACACGTCCAGCAGGTCGGCGCGCGCGACGGACGGCGCGTCGCCGGCCAGGTCCAGGACGATCCCCGCGAGCACCCGCCCGTGCCCGTCCTGCTGCGCCGAGCGCTGCCCGACCAGCGCCTCCAACGACGTGCGACCGGTCGGGCCGGGCACGTCGAGGGCCGTCAGCCGCTCCCACAGCGCCCGGTCGGCCGCGGTGGCCCCGCCGCCACCGCCGAGCACGGCGGCCCGGTGGGCGCCGATCGCCTCGCCCAGGGCGACCACCAGGCTCATCAGCTCGTCGCGGACGTCCTCGCCGCGCAGCCGGCGCACCTGCGCCGCGATCAGCCGGTGGCGTTCCCGCACCAGCGCCTCGAAGTGCGAGGTCTTCCTGGCCCGCTCGCCGCTCTCGGCGACCGCGCGCTCGTACTCGACCCGGGTGATCTCCCCCTCGGCCAGCCGCGCCCGGGCCGCCTCCCGCTCGGCGCCGCGGTGCGCGCGGTCCGCCGCGATCCGGTCCAGCATCCCCTGCAGCACCCGGTCGGTCTGCTCGACGTAGGCGTCGGAGGCCAGCAGCCGCCACTCCTCGGCGTCGCGGTTGCGCAGCGCGAGGTTGACGAACCGGTTCGCCGCGTGGTCGTCATCGGGTCCGTAGGGCAATGCCACGGTGTCAGTCCCTGCCAGTCTGTCGTGGTGCGGTGGTGGCGAGCCCGGACCGTGCGGGCTGCCCGCCACATCGTCCCAGCTCGGCGGCGGGGCCGCGCACCGGCCCGCCGTGCCGCGGGGGCCGCGCCCGGTCGGGAGCCCGCCTCGCGGGGGACCGGTCAGGTCAGGACCCGGATCAGGGTGACCCCGTCGCGCAGCGGCAGCAGCACCTGCTCGAACGCGGGGTGCGCGGCCACCCGCGCGTTGAACCCGGCGACGGCCTCGCCCCGCGGCGACCGGTGCGCCGGGTCCAGGTAGACCTCGCCCTGGTACAGGGTGTTGTCCACCACCACCACGGCTCCGGGGGCGAACAGCCCGCGGCGGTGGGCCAGGTCGAGGTAGTCCCAGTACTGGGTCTTGTCGGCGTCCACGAAGGCGAAGTCGAACACCTCGCCCGCGTCGGCGAGCCGTTCCAGCGTCGCCAGGGCGGGACCTTCCTCCAGGGTGATCCGGTCGCAGCCGGCGAACGCGTCGCGGGCGATCGCCGCCGCGCCCGGATCCGCCTCGCAGGTGACCAGGCGGCCGTCGGCGGGCAGCGACTCCGCCATCGCCAGCGCCGAGTAGCCGGTGAACGTGCCGATCTCCAGCACCCGGCGGGCGCCGGACACCGCGACCAGGAACCTGAGCAGCTGCCCCTCGACGTGGCCGGACAGCATCTCCGGCTCCAGGGTCGCCACCGCGCCCCCGGGGCGGGCCCACGGGTGCCCGAGGGTCCGCCGGTTCACCGCCGCGAGCCGGTCGGACTCCGGCACGGTCATCGCCGAGAGGTAGTCGTCGAGCCGCGAGGCCAGCGCGCGGGCCCGGTCCAGGCGCGCGGACGGCTGCCGCCGGTCGAGCAGCTCCAACTCGTGGGCCAGGATCGCCAGCGGGGTCACCGGTCGCATCACGTCCACCTCGCGTCGCGCAGGTACATGCCCAGCCCGCTCCCGCCGTCGGGGAACCGGTCGCAGTGCGCCCGGTGCCGGTCCACCGCCTCGGCCAGCAGCGCGTCCTCGACGTCGTCCAGGTAGTCGCACTTGCCCAGGCCGCCGCGCGGGACCACCGCCCACAGCGCCGAGCCGCCGCGCTTGCGCCGCATGGTGTCCTGCGCGACCTTCATCAGCGCCAGGTCCTCGATCACCGGGTGGTGCACGGCCAGGCCCAGGTCGCGGCACACCGCCACCAGCGCGTCGCGGCCGTCCTCGTCCAACCAGCCCACCAGGGTCGCCAGCGTCGCGGTGAGCGCCATCTCCACCGCCACCGCGTGACCGTGCAGCAGCCCCGCGACCGGCTCGAACTTCGCGCTCCAGGTGTGGCCGTAGGCGTGCGGGCGGTCCTGCCGCGTCTCGAACATGTTGGTGCCCTCGTGCCGCATGTAGGCGTGGAGGGAGCGGAACAGCACCTCGTCGGCGACGGCCGCCAGGTCCGGGTCGTCGCCGGTGGTGGCGAACCGGGTGTCCAGCAGCGCGCGGCCGTGCCGCTGGAGCAGGGTGAACAGCGCCTCGTCGTCGACGGCCGCCATCTTCACGATCTCGGCCGCGCCGTGCCGCAGGTGCTCGGGCGCCAGGGTGCTGAACAGGGCCCGGTCCACCAGGGTGAGCACCGGCGGGTGGTAGGCGCCCAGGGCGTTCTTCATCAGGGTGCCGTTGACGCACGTGCGCGGGGACGGGCCCGCGTCGACCGCCGAGACGATGCTGGTGCCCACCATGACGTACGGGGTGCGCCGGTTGAGCAGGGCGCACGCCAGGCCGGCCGTGTCGGTGAGCACGCCGCCGCCGACGACCAGCACCGGTTCGCCGCGGGCGACGTCGCACCCGTCGCTGCCCAGGAACGCGGTCATGCGGCACACGGTGTCGAGGGTCTTGTCCGCCTCCAGCGCCCGGCACACCATCGTCACCAGTGGGATGCCGTGCGCGGTGAAGTACTCCCGCAGGGCGTTGCCGTGCAGGTGGTCCACGGTGGCGTCCACGATGGCCACACACCGCCCCGCGGGCCGGTACACCTCGGCCAGGTCGGGGGTCGCGGGGTCGAACACCCGGTTCACCAGCCGCACCTCGCTGCGCAGGCCGAAGGTCGCGTCCACGGTGAACGACCGCCCACCGGGGCCGCACCGGATGTGCCCCGACCCGGTGTAGTGGGCGGAGGTGGCGTACTTGCCGTTGTCCAGCGAGTCCGTCATCGGATGTCCCTTTCGGTGTCATACGAGCTTTCCGGTGGCCCAGTTGACGCGCTCCCACCGCTTGCGCGCGGCCAGCGCGCGCAGCACGAGCACGGGGAACTGCACGTGGTGCATCACCAGGAACGGCAAGGGGTCGCGCCAGTCGAACACGCTGTCCTTGCCGCGCACGAGCCCGCGCAGCCACGCCCGCAGTTCCCGCCGACGCAGCACCTGCCGCAGCCGGCCCAGTTCCGCGCCCAGCCAGTGCACCGCCGGCGAGCCGGGCAGCGGGCGGGCGACGCCGTCGTGGGCGGGGTCGAGGTAGGCCGCGGCCAGGTCCGGGCTGTCGTGGAACGCCACCAGTGCCGAGTGGGGCCGCGGGTTGCACTCGATGGCGTAGGGCACGCCGTCGTCGCCGAGGATGAAGTCGAACGACACCTGGCCTTCCAGCCGGTGCGCGGCGACGAAGTCGCGCACCCACCGCCAGATCGCGGGCACCTCGACGTGGCGGTAGTTGAGCTGGAGCGCCGAGGACTCCGAGCACGTGTACGCGGTGATCCGCCCACTGCGGCACGTCGTGTGAGCGCAGTACTCGCGGCCGGTGACACGCCGTTGCAGCACCCACGGCCGGTCCGGCCCGATCGGCAGGTCGGCCGGTGGGGCCGCCGGGTCGGACACCACGACCACGCGGTGGTCGGACGCCATCGACGTCCACTCGGGCGGCTTGAGCACGTACTGGCGGCCCGCGAAGTCGGCGTCGCGCACCTGCCGCACGTCGGTGATCCGCCGCGTCTCCGGGCCGGGCAGCCCCGCGTCCAGCACCAGCTCGGCGAAACCCGCCTTGTCGTTGAGCCGGCGGTGCACGCCGGGCTCGTTGGCCAGCACCGAGCAGAACCCGGCCAGCACGGGCACGGCGTCGGAGGTCGGTTGCGAGAGACCGGGTTCGTCGATGACCGGCACGACCGTGTCCACGCCCTCGGCCCGGATCACCGCGACGAGGTCCCGGACGTAGCCGACGGGGTCCAGGGCGGGGTCGGCGACCGGGTGGAACGCGCAGCAGGCGCGGGAGAACCGCAACGGGCCCCACCTGTGCCGGGGTGTCGACACGGCCACCACGCGGTGGCCCGCCTCGTGGAACTTCCTGGCCAGCAGGAGGCTCTTGGTCATGTGGGTGGTGGTGATCAGCACCGTCGTGCGGGCGCCGCAAGGCCGGCGCGGTGCCAGCAGGTGCGCCACACCGCACACCAGAACCGTCACCGGAGCCGTGACGACCAGCGCGGTCAGCAGCGCGACACCGCGCACGCCGGGCAGGAACGACGTCACCGGACCACCTCTCAGACCTGTGGTTCCGGGGCTGCCCCGAGCGGTTTCCGACAACCGCCGCACCGACCGAATCACCCGTACGTGTCCTGGTGACCGAGGGTGGTGGTGACGCAGCGACAAGGTGTTCGGTGTCTGGCGTCGGTGCGCGGCATCCGGGCGGAGTTGTTTCGTCCCCGGTCATGGCGGGCACTGGCCGGGTCGTCCCTCGACGGGCGCGTCGGGGGCGTTCAACGGGTGATCGCGGGCGACATTTTTCCAAGACTCGGCCACGGCCCGCCGATAGCTTCGACCTCGCGGTTCGCGGTCACCACGGCAGGCGGGGACCCGCTTGGCGGCACCGGTGCCCGCGAGCAGCCTTCACACGGATCTGTCGAGGGGAGAACGACCATGTTCGCAACCGGGGTTCGAAGGATCGGGGCCGCTCTCGCGGTCTCCGCCCTGCTGGGGGTCGCGGTCCAGACCGGCGCCGCCCGCGCCGAGGTCTCCGTCCGGTCGTGGGACGAGTGCCAGGCCGGGCTGTTCTGCGTGTTCTGGCACGTGAACGGGGGAACGCTGCTGCGCGGCACCGCGGCGAACTTCACCAACATCGGGAACGAGGGCAGGGGCGACAAGGCGACGTCGGTCTGGAACAGGAGCCCGTGGACGGGCCGGCTGTACGACTGGGACCGGGACCGGGAGTGCTGGATCCACCTCGGCACGTACCGGCCGGGCTTCCAGGGCAACGTCGTGCCCAACGCGAACGACCGCGCTGACGCGATCGGACTGGCAGGCAACGTCGAAGGCGACGTGTGCCGGTAGCGGTCGCCGAGGGGGGTGGTGGCCTGGCCGGGTCGACCGGCCAGGCCGTTCCCGCGGCGCGGCCCGACGCGCGGTGCGGCCCTACCGTGCCCCGGGCCCCGGCCGGGCGCCGTCCGCCGGAGGGCGCAGCCTGAGCAGGTTGCCGAGGAAGAGGTCGGTCCGGGCGTTGCCGGGGCGGAGCAGCGTGGTCGGGGAGCACCCGACCAGCAGGCGGAAGTCCCGGTTGAGGTGCGCTTGGTCGGCGTACCCGCACAGCTGGGCGACGGTTGAGAGCGGCAACGGGTCCGGGCCGGTCAGGAGCCGGATCGCCCGGTGGCACCGGGCGATCCTCCCGACCGTCTTCGGCGGCAGGCCGACCTCCCGGTGGAAGCCGGTGCTCAGGCGCTGCCGGCTCAGGCCCGAGCGCCGCGCCAGGTCGTGGACCCCGAGGTTCCCGGTCGCCGCGGTCAGGCTCCGCCAGCCGGCGTCGAACGGCACGGCGAGTCCCGGGCCGTCCGCGATCCAGGTCGCCAACCTGTGGTCCAGGATCCGGAAGCGGTGATCCCAGTCCCGGGCGCCCGACAGCTCCTCCGCGAGGCGGCGCGCGCGAGCGCCGAGGAGGTCGCCGAACGCCACGCTGGTGTTCGCAAGCTCCCGCGGCGGCACGGCGAACAGTGCCCGCGCCCCCAACGGGGTGAGCTCCACGACGACCGCGTGCTCCCGGCCCCCGATCTCGTAGACCGTCGGCCGGTCCGACAACCCGGTGACCGGCGAGTCCACGGCCGGCGCGGACCCCACCACCCGGCGCCGGACCGGCGTGTCCAGGTCGATGACCAGCACGACCGAGTTCAGCGCGGCCAGGCTGCGCCGCTGCGGCACCTCGGTCGTCCGGCGGTAGGCGAAGTAGAAGCTGACCCAGCGCGCCAAGCGGCGGTCCGGCACCCGGCTCCTCCAGAAATCGCCGTCGTAGCCGGTCGACGGCCCCCCGATCTCCCTCATCGCACCCCTTCCCACCCGGCGCGGCGGCCACCCGGCCGCACCGGGTCAAGCGCTTCCCGCTTCGTCGAGGACGTGTTCCGGCACGCGTTCCCGGGGAACGTGGAGCTCGAAGTAGCCGGCGTCATTCGTGAAGACGAAGGTGTCGAACGGCGCCCTGGTCAGCGCTTCGGCGAAGAAGTCGGCGGAGCCGGCCAACGCGAAGTACAGGTGCCACACCCGGCCCTCGGCGCCGGCGACGAGCAGGACGTCCTGGTCGATCTCCACCTCGACCTCGGCCCCGGCTCCGGCCGGGCCGCGGCGGCGCAGGGCCGGGCGCCACCCACCCACGACGTCGCGCAGGAGCCGGCACTCGTCCGGGCCGTCGGCTCGACGCAGGTCGGGCATCACCACCACCACTCCGGGAACCCCCGTCCACGCTCCACGCCGGCTCGAGTCCGCGCCTCGGCCGGCGTGCCGCCGACCGGCGGCCGGGCGACCTCCGCCGATCGGGCCGGCGCCGGGATCAGCGTACGGCTGTTCGCGGCGCGGCGGTGGGGCGTCGTCACCACCCCGCTGGTGCGTCCAGCCGCTTTTTCCACGGTTGCGTATTCGCGGGGCGGCAGCGTGATCCGGTCGTCGTCGGGTGTTCCGTCACGGGTGGGCGTGACCGCGCCCCACCCGTTCCCCGCGACACGACGGGAGAGACATGTCGAAATCGGTTCGTCTGGTGATGGCCGCGCTGCTGGCGCTCGGAGCGCTGGCAGGCTGGTCCACGACCGCGGCGGCGAGCGAGATCCGGGAGGAGATCACGATTCCGCTCACCCCGGACCTGTCCAGCTCGGGCAGGGTCGAGGCGAGGGCCGCGATCTGCTTCTTCACCTACGCCTACGGCGAGCGCGCGTTGGCGTCGGTGAGGTGCTACGGCAACGGTGGGGCCGCCGGGTACTTCAGCGTCAGTGCGCAGTGCGGCGACGGGAGCATGGTGCACAGCGACCCGGCGCGGTACGGCTCGCCCATAACGGTGAGCTGCCCCGGCTCCGCCGGGATCCGCAAACTCACCGTGACACTGACGACCCTGCGGTGACACCGCTCGTGCCGGGTTCCGGGGAGGAGGCTCCCCGGAACCCGGCACGAACCGGGGTGGGCGACGGCGTCGTGACGTCGACGTCACGACGACCCCGGGCACCGCCGAGCGGTGGCACCCGGAGGACAGCGCCGACACGACCCCCCGTCCATCGCCCATCGCGGCAGCGCAGTCCGGGGCGATCGACCACACCCCTCGAATGGTCGATCTCCGGATGCCCTGCTCGCACTCCCCCTCGCCGGAACCACGACAGCGGGTCGGGACCCCGGCCCGACCGGCACGGAACCCGCCACCGATGTGCGACAGGTCCGTTACACTCCGTAGAGAATAGCGGCCTACCCGACGGGTCGTCAACCAGTTCTGTTCAGCAAGACGCCCTGTGCTAAAAACTGGTTGCTAACCGTTGCGGAGCAACGAGAAGCAGGGTGTCGAAGCGCCCGACCCGGGGAGAGGAGGCCATGAGCGACACCGATCACCTCAGGTTCTGGCGACTCCTCGACGAACTCTGCCGGGAGCGCGGCACCAGCACCGCCGACCTCACCGCCGCGCTGGCGGAAGCGGGCCACCAGGTCACGCCCCAGTACCTGTCGGCGCTGAGGTCGGGCAAGAAGGACAACCCCAACTACAAGCTGCTGCACGCCCTGGGGCAGGTGCTCGGCGTGCACCCCGCGTGGTTCGTCGGGGGCCGCCGCGACCGCGCGCACGGGTCGGTGACCTCCGACGGCTTCACCGCCAGGCTCCGCCGGTTGTTCGAGTCGATCCGCCCGGCCGGCGGGAACCCGTACAGCATCCGGGAGATCGTGAGCCGGGTCCCCGAGTGCACGGCCGCCCTGCCCGGCCGGGGGTGGACGCTGTCCGCGCCGACGCTGGCCGACCTCTGCAAGGGGGACAACGACAACCCGAGCCTGCGGCAGGTGCTGGTGATCGCCGCCGTGTTCGGCGTGGAGCCGTGGTACTTCTTCGACGACGACTACGCCCGCCGGGCGGACGCGGAGGCCACGGCCATCAGGATCTCCACGGTGCTGGAGCTCGACGTGCGGGCCGTCGTGGCGCGCAGCTTCGCGGGCGACCGGGCCCGGCAGGTCGACCCGCAGGTGGTGGGCTCGGTCATAGCCCGGATGACCCGCGCGTTCTTCCCGGAGAAGGCCGACCAGGTCGAGCGGCTGCTCGCCGTGGACAACCGCGACGAGGACCCGGACCGGGACGGCCCGGGACCCGCCGCGGCCGACCCGGGAAGCCCCTGACGACGTGGAAGAAGCAGTCTGGAGAGCACGAGAGGGATCGCAGACCGCCCCCATGAGACACAGCGAGCGCAAGAAGATCGCGGCCAGGCTGGTCGAGGCCCTCGGGGCGACGCGCCCGATGACGACGGAACAGCTGTGCCACCGGCTGTGCGAGGTGCTCAGCGACTGGGAGAAGCGACCGGTCAAGCTGGCCTTCATCGACGTCAGGCCGATGGGGCTCAGTGGCTGCACCTGGGTCTCCCAGGACGACGCGGGCCCCATCGCCATCGCGGTCTCGCCCGGACCGAGCTGGACCTACCGCCTGGGCGTCCTGCTGCACGAGATCGCCCACCGGCTGCTGAAGCACGAGGCCGTCGTGGACACGAGTGAGGGCCCTCGGCTGTTCGGCTACCTCACCCCCCAGGCCGAGCGCTTGATCGCCGGGCGGACCGACTTCACCGAGCAGGAGGAGCACGACGCGGAACGACTGGCCACGACGCTGCACAAAGCGCTGTTCGCGTGGTCCGCGACGCGCGGCAGGGAACCGCTGCCCGCCACGGCTCCGGCGGAGCTGCGCCGGATAGCGGGTTCGCTGGAGTAGGGCTCGGGATTCGGGGGGAAGCCATGTCGCAGCACGTGATCGCCTACACCTTCGCCGGGACGGCGTTCGCCATCAGCGCCGTCAAGGTCTGCCAGGCGCTGCGCGCCTCCTCGGACCCGCGGTCCAGGGGAATGCGCCCGGTGCGCCTGACCATCGCGGTGGTGACGGCGTTGGGGGGATTGACTGCGGGGTTGGCGGCGCCGCCCGTCGTGGTCCGGATCAACCGGGTGTCGGGCGTCCCCAACCTGGCCGCGCCGATCGTGCACCTGGGGATCATCGCGCTGGCCGCCTCGGTGCAGGTCCTCCTCCTGCTGTGGTCGGCGGGCAGCCGGGAAGGACGACCCCGGGTGCGCTGGAGGCTCTGGACGCTGGCCGCGGTCGGGGTCGTCCTCATCGGGCTGTTCGCGGCCGGCGACGTGCCCGATGAGCGCCCCGTGGACTTCGAGTCGTACTACGCTTTGCAGCCCGCTGTGGCCGCGTACAGCAGCCTGTACCTCATCACCTACGGGGTCGTGCACCTGGGCGTGGCCCGCCTGTGCCTGAACTGGTCGCGTTCGAGCCATGTCGCGGCACACCCGTGGCTGCGGCGCGGGCTTCGCACCGTGGCGGTGTCCGCTGTGTGCGCGATGGGCTTTTCCGCGGCCCGGTTCCTCGCCATGGCCGCCCGGTGGTTCGGCCTGGACATCGACGCGCTCGCGCTGCCGTTGTCGGTGCTGTCGGCGCAAGTCGGCCTGCTGGGCTTCCTGATCGGCCTGCTGCTGCCGGCGTACGGGCAGCCCCTGGCCCGCGTCCCCGGCCGGGTCCGCGCGTACCTCTGGGAACTGCGCGCCCACCTGCTGCTCAAGCCGCTGTGGGCGGCCCTGCACCCCGTCAACCCGAGCGCGGTGCAGACCGTGGCCCGCCAGGAGAGGTTCAGCGTGCGGTGGCGGGTCATCCGCCAGGTCATGGAGATCCACGACTGGCTGGCCGTGATACGCCCCTACCACAGCCCCGCGGTGGCCCGGGACGCCGAACGCCTGGGCCGCGCCGCCGGCCTGGCCGGGTCCCGCCTGGAGGACCTGGTCCTGGCCTGTCAGATCAGGGTGCTGGTGGCGACGAAACCGTGGTCCACCTCCCCGATCGCCGTGCCCGAGGAGACCGACTCCATCGCCACCGGGGTCACCGAGGCCGTCTACGTCGCCGAGGTCTCCCAACTGACCCGCTTGGCCGCCGCCTACCGGTCCCCCTTGGTCGACTCGGTGGCCCGACCGCACCTCCGACCGGCCGTCACCGGCGCCGACCTCCCCTGACGCCGCTCGACCACACCACCCGCGCTCCCCGGACGAAAGACCTGAGATGCACCCTCTCCCGAACCCCGATCCCCGTCCCAGGCCCGCGTCTTCCCAGGGAGGCGCCGGGTGACCCTCGTAGCCCTGGGGACGTACGTGCTCTGGCTGGCCCTCGCCTTCGGCGTGCCGATCACCGCCATGCGGCGGCGCACGGGCGGGCGGGACTCGGGCATGCGGATCTCCGGCCCCGTGCAGTGGGGAGGCGAAGCGGCTTTCGGGGTGATCGGCCTGGTCGGGTTGACCAACCCGGTGCTGGACCTGCTCGGCGTCCTGCCCCGGATCGACCCGCTCGACCAGCTGCCGCTGCGCGCCCTCGGCGCGGTCACCGCCTTGGCCGGCGTTGCCGCCACGTTGTACGCCCAGCTGTCCATGGGACCTTCCTGGCGCATCGGCGTGGACGCCGCCGAACGCACCGACCTGGTCACCACCGGCCCGTTCGGCGTGGTGCGGAACCCGATCTTCAGCTCGATGCTGCTCACCGGCCTCGGCCTGTCCTTCGCGGTGCCCAACGTCGTGTCCTTCGGCGGGCTGCTGCTGTTGTACGCCACCGTGTCGGTCCTGGTGCGCCAGGTGGAGGAGCCGCACCTCATCAGCCTGCACGGCGCCGACTACCTCGCCTACGCACGCCGGGTCGGGCGATTCCTCCCGGGGATCGGACGGCTGCGCCGCGACGCGGTCCGCCCGCCTCGCTGAAGGCGGCCACCTCGCAGGCACGGCGCCACCGGGGCCGTGACCACGGGCCTTCCCCGATCACCCGGGCGGTTCCCACAGCCGTTCGACGTGCTCGGCGGCGGCGCGCGGGTCGAGGTCGGGGTGCTCGCGGCGGATCGCGCCGAGCAGGCGGTCGCGGGTGCGGCGGCGTTCCCTGCCCCGGCTGAGCCGGATCCGCTCGGGTGCCAGGTCCAGGGCGTCCAGCGCGGCTCGGAGGGCTTCGGCCAGGCGGGCGCCGTCCCGGTCGGTGAGCAGGCCCGCCGACCGGGCCAGCGACTCCGGGGGCTCCGCGGGGTTCCTGACGGCCCGCTCGACCAGCGCCGCCGCGTCCCGCGGGTGGACCCGGCCGCCGATCACCAGCCGCAGCACGTCGCGCGCGGCGGACGTGGGCAGGGCCAGGTCGGCCGTTGCCACGTCGAGCGAGTCGGCCGCTCGGCGGACGTGGGTGAGGTAGAAGTCGGCGGCCCGGGTGAGGCCGAGTCCCGGGTCGTGGTCGACCAGGTCGAGCACGGCCGCGGTCAGGCCCAGCCGGGTGAGGCCCAGGGCCATGGTCCGCGGCGCCCCGGCCCGGACGAGGGCGTCGACGTCCTCCCGGTCGGCCGCGGTCATCGGCCGGTGCGTGCCGTGCCGCCGCGCCGCGGCCCGGTCGAACCAGTCCGCCAGCGCGCCCAGCCGGGACTCCCGGGCCAGCGACGCGGGCGCGTCGCAGCCGAAGACGTGCGCACCGCCCCGTTCGGCGAGCCGGAACTCGGCCCCGTCCACCCCCGGCGTCAGGTGCACGACCCACCGGCTGCGGGCGCGCAGCTCGCGCACCGGTCGCACCGCGCGCACCACGTCGATCGGGTCGAGCGGGCTGGACACCACGATGCCCAGTTCGCCCGCGCTGTGCGGGGACAGCGTGCCGCGGCGCAGCCGCGGCACGCGCCCGGCGTGCAACTCGGCCACGCCGAGCTGGGCCCCGGTGAGCTGGTGCAGGACGACGGCCGACGCGGTGTCGCGCGTGGCGGCCAGGAACCGCTCGATCTTCGCGCGGTGCGCCCGGACGTGCCGCCGCGGGGGCGGGACCGGCGGGAGGCCGTTGAGCCAGGCGTGGAAGGAGTCCTGCAGCCACGGGTCGAGGTACTTCTCCTGGTGGTCGGTGCCGAGCGTCCCGCTGGGCACGTCCAGCTCGCGGAACGCGCCGACGACGTCCATCGTCGCGGTGAACGTGGCCAGCAGTTCGAGTTCACCGCCGGTCCGCAGCTGCGGCGTGGCCAGCAGCTCCTCCCGGTATTCGAGGTAGGCCAGCAGCTCCGGCGGGGTGGGCAGCAGATCGGTGAGCAGGTGCAGTTCCGGCACGGGCAGGATCACCGGGAGCGCCCCGTCCGGCAGCACCTGCCGCCGCCACAGCAGGCCGAGCACGGTGGACAGCGGGTCGAAGGTGTCCGCGGTCGGCACCACGGCGTAGACCCGGCGGACCGCCCTGCGCTCCAGCGTCAGCGACTCGCCGCGCCCACCGGTCAGCGCGACGCGGCCGTCCCGGTCCAGCGCGCGGACCAGCCGGGCCACCTGGAAGAACCCGTCGCCGACGGTGCGCCGCAGCTCGGTGGCGGCGGCTTCCGGGTCGCCGTGCCGGGACCGCGTGCTCAGGTACCCGCCCTTGCCCTCCACCACCAGCACCACGTCCCGCCACACCAGGACGCCGTCCACCTCGATCAGCTCGCCGGGCCGCGTGCCGGGGTACTTGCCGCCGCGCAGCACCCGGGCGCCGGGGAACACGCCGGCCAGGTGGTCCAGCGCGGCCTGCTCCACCACCTCGCCGCGGGCCCGGTGGTACAGCAGGTCGGGCAGCCGGGCGAAGACCCGCTCGACCAGCCGGGAGAGGTCCGAGCTGACCAGGTGCGGCAGGCTGAACAGCACCAGGTCCCCGACCTCGATCAGCGGGGTGGTGGCCAGCGGCGAGTCGAACACGTGCCTGCGGGCGGTGTTGCGGCCCAGCGCCGCCGGGTCCGCGGCGAGCAACGCGCGCCACCGGTCGGCCTCCCGCCGCTGCGGTTCCGCCAGCGCTCCGGTCAGCAGCGACCAGGGCACCAGGAGCCTGCTCCCGGCCGAGGCCAGGTCGTTCGCCGTCGCCTCGGGCAGGGTGAGGTCGGCAGGCAGGTGCAGCAGGGTGCGCTCGCGCAGCAGGGTGCGCAGCGCGGGGTCGGTGACCGTGCCGTGGAACTCCCGGAGCAGGTCCCCCCAGCTGGACAGCACGAACATGTGCGCCCGCAGCAGGACGGTCAGGTCCGGGTGGTCGCCGCCGCGGTCCCGGATCCACCGGGCCAGGCGCAGCGAGTACTGCCAGTCGTAGCGGGTCGGGAACGCGCCGTGCTCGGACCGCCAGGCCCAGGCCAGTTGGTCGTGCGCCTGCCACCACTCGCCCGGCGCGACCAGGGCGCCCCCGCCGTCGGTCCAGCCGTCGGTCAGCGCCAACTGGCCGTCCAGCACGTCGTGCCGCCGGGCCAGGACGAGCGCGCGCAGCGCGGCCTTGAGGTTGCCGCGGCTGAACGGGTCCGGCGAGCCGACCCGCGGTTGGCAGGAGGCCAGGAACTCCATCTCGTGGGTGAACGGGTTGGCCGTGCCCAGCTGCACGCCGTCGTCCCCCTGCCCGAACAGCACGGCCAGGCACAGGCAGTCCAGCAGGGTGGTGCGGGCCAGCTCGACGTCCAGCGCGCGGGTCGTGGTGGCCAGTTCGCGTTCGCACGCGGCGCGGAACTCGGCGATCTCGGCCCCGGTGACGGGGTGGCCGAGGGGCGGGTCCCCCGGTGCGGGCGGTGGTTCCACGAGGTCGGCCAGGCCCGCGGCGAAGGCGTCCGACAGCCGGGTGCCCAGCCCCGACAACACCGTGATCGTGTCGCGCAGCGCGCCCTGGTCCCGCGTCTGGATCCCCATGCCCCCGACTCCCGCGACAAGTCACCGGCAACGCCCCCCTCTTCCCCGCACCACGGCAGAACAGCGTCGCCGAGGAACGGAAGCCGTGTCCCACCAACACCTTGTCCGGCGCAAGTGCCGCACAACACGGCCCTGGCGCCCGCTGCCACCCGTGTCCGGAACCGGCATCCGGCGCCATGCCGGTGGGCTGCGTCCCACCGGGTGCCAGTGCGTGGTGCCGGCGGGGCGCCGTTCGTGGGGTGGACCGGGGCGACGCGGCGAGGTCGGCACGGTGGCGGACGGGTCCGATGTCATCAGCCCCCGCCCGTCAGGCTCCACAGTCGGGCGAGGTTGTCGTTGCTCGGTGCGGCCACGTGGCGGCCGTCCGGGCTGAACGCCACGCTGAGCGCCCCTTCGCCCGGAGCCTCGGCGACCTGCTGCCGGGTGGCCGTGTCCCACAGCCGCACCACTTCCGGCCCGCCGGCGCTGCCGCCCACCGTCGCCAGGTGACGGCCGTCCGGGCTGAACGCCAGGCCGGACACACCCTCCGCGAAGGGCTCACCGATCTGCTGTCGGGTGGCGACGTCCCACAACCGCACCGCGTTGGCCACGGGATCGCCGGCCGTGGCCAGGGTGCGGCCGTCCGGGCTGAACGCCAGCGCGAACACGATGCCCTGCTGCGTGATCGGCTCCCCGACCCGCTGCCGGGTCCCTGTGTCCCACAGCCACGCGCCGTCCATGCCACCGCTGGCCAGGGTGCGGCCATCGGGGCTGAACGCGAGGGCGAAAACGGACTTCTCGGGCAGGGTTTCGCCGATCTGCCGGTGGCTCCCCGCATCCCACAGTCGCGTGCCGGAGATCATGCCGCCGTCCGCGACCACCTTCCCGTCCGGGCTGAATGCGACGTCCAGCACGGGCTTCGACATGAAGCCGCCGACCGGGAGCAGCGCCTCACCGAGCTGTTGGCGACTGGCCACGTCCCACAGCCGCGTGCCCAGCGCGCCACCGGTGACCAGGGTGCGCCCGTCCGGGCTGAACGCCAGCGCGGACACCGGCGTCGCCTCGAAGGGCCGGCCGACCAGCTGGTGGTCGGCGAGGTCCCAGAGCCGGACGGTCCGGTCCCCGGACGCCGTCGCCAGCGATCGCCCGTCCGGGCTGAACGCCACGCTGGTGACGGTGTCGGCGTGCCCGGCCAGTTCGGCGACCGGCGTCAACACCACACCGCCCTGCCCCGCCGAGCCTGCCTCCGACGTGGCGCTCGGGGTTTCCCGCGCCGGCCGGAACGTCCACGCCAGGACGCCGACGACCACGACGAGGCCGGCGACCGCCACACGCCGGACGAGCCGGCGGTCCGGCTCGGAGGAGGCCGCACCACCGGGTTCGACCGCCTGTTCCTCCGCCGTGCCCACGAGTTCGCCCACCTCGGCGTCCTGCCGGGCGATCAGCTCCCGCACCTCGGACGGCCACGGCGCCGGGGACGCGTCGACGTGCGGCGAGAGTTCGGCCAGCAGGTGGGCGGGTGACGGCCGTGCGGCGGGGTCCCCGGCCAGGCACCCTTCGACGAGCCCCCGCACCACCGCGGGCACGCCGCTGAGGTCGGGTTCGGCGTGAACCACGTCGTGGAAGGCGCGCGGTGTGGACGGCCCGGCGCCTGTGCTCGCCAAGATGAGCACGCAGCCCAGCGAGAACACGTCGCCGGCCGGGGCCGCGGGTCGGCCCTGCGCCTGCTCGGGGGACGTGGCCCCGGGCGAATCGGCCGACCACCCGACGTGGGTGGTCCCGCTGTCGGTGGCTCGCGCGATCCCGAAGTCGACCACCCGCACGCCGTCGGCGGTGAGCAGCACGTCGGACGGCTTCAGGTCCCGATGCGCCAGCCCTGCGGCGTGCACCTCCACCAGCGCGGCGGCCATCCCGGCGGCCAGGTGCAGCACGGCCTCCTCCGGCAGCGCGCCCGCGGCGTCGACCGCCTCGCGCAGCGGGACACCGCGCACGAACTCCGATGCCACCCAGGGGATCGGCGCGTCCGCGTCCGCGTCGACCACCGCGGCGGTGTGCGCGCCCGACACCCGGCGGGATGCCTCCACCTCACGGCGGAACCGCGCCCGGAACCCGTAGTCCTCGGCGAACTCCGCCCGGACCAGCTTGACCGCGACCAGCCGGTCGTCCGGGCCGACGCCGAGCAGCACCCGGCCCAGGCCGCCCCTCCCCAGCTCCGCCACCACCCGGTACGGCCCGACCCGTGCCGGGTCCGAACTCCCCAGCGGCTTCATGACCACCTCCTCCGACGACGTGCTCGTGCGCTGAACTCGTGGTCCACCGGGTTCGTCCCGACTCAGCCGCAGGGCGGGTCGTAGGGGAGGTCACCGCCGACGTAACGCTCCCAATTCCCGGTGGTGAGCGTGTTCCCGGTGACGGCGCAGATCCGCTCGACGCCGCGCTCCACGTCCAGCCCCGTCAGCCGTACCGACAGGTCGCTGCTGCCGGTGGCCAGCGTGTGGCCGTCCGGGCTGAACGCCAGCGCGCGGATGGCGTCGGTGTGGCCGGTCAACGGCGACCCCCGCGGGACCGGCCGAGCACGGTCGGACAGGTCCCACAACCGAACCGTGGAATCGGCGCTGCTGGTCGCGAGGGTGCGGCCGTCCGGGCTGAACGCCACCGACAAGACCATCTGGGTGTGGCCGGTCAACGGCGACCCCCGCGGGACCGGCCGAGCACGGTCGGACAGGTCCCACAACCGAACCGTGGAATCGGCGCTGCCGGTGGCGAGGGTGCGGCCGTCCGGGCTGAACGCCACCGACAAGACCATCTGGGTGTGGCCGGTCAACGGCGGGCCCAGTGGCACGGGCCGTGCCCGGTTCGAGACGTTCCACAGCCGCGCCGTGTAGTCGCTGCTGCCGGTGGCCAGGGCGTTCCCGTCCGGGCTGAACGCCACCGAGAAGATGGCGTCGCTGCGACCGGACATCCGGGTGACGTCGCTGTCCTTGGCCAGCGGGTAGCCCATGAGCGCGGGGCTACCGGGGTCGGAGATGTCCCACAGGCGCGTCGCGGAATCGCTGCTGCCGGTGGCCAGGACGCGCCCGTCCGGGCTGAACGCCACCGCGTTGACGGAGTGCTCGTGCCCGACCAGCGGTTCTCCCAGCCGCTTCGGCCGGGCGGGTTCGGCGACGTTCCACAACCGCACCGCTGCATCGTCGCTGCCGACGGCCAACACGCGCCCGTCCGGGCTGAACGCCACCGAACCGACGGCTGTGCCCACGTCGGTCAGCGGACTGCCCAGCGCCGCGGGCCGGACGGGGTCGGACAAGTCCCACAACCGCACGTCGGGATCACCCGTGCCGGCGGCGAGCGTGCGCCCGTCCGGGCTGAACGCCACCGAGTAGGTGGTGGTGGCCGCACCGGTCAGCGCCGTGCCCGGGAGGTTCCACAGCCTCACGGCCTGGTCGATGCTGCCGGTGGCCAGCGTCCGTCCGTCCGGGCTGAACGCCACCGCGCTGACGGTCCCGAGGTGCCCCCTCAGCGGGTTGCCGAGGACCTTGGGTCGAGCGGGGTCGGAGATGTTCCACAACTGCACCGTCGAATCGCTGTTGCCGCCGGCCAGCGTGCGCCCGTCCGGGCTGAACGCCACCGCGGCCACGGAGCTGGCCATGGTGCTGAGGTGGCTGCGCGGGGAGGCGCCGATCGTGGTGACCGCGGCGGGATCGGCGACGTTCCACAGTCGAACGGTGGAATCGTCGCTGCCGCTGGCGAGCATGCGCCCGTCCGGGCTGAACGCGAGCGAGTTCACCGCGCCGGCGTGGCCTCGCGGTGTCGTTCCCACCAGCACAGGGCGGGCGTAGTCGGTGACGTCCCACAGCCGGACGGTGGAATCGTCGCTGCCGGTGGCGAGCGTGCGCCCGTCCGGGCTGAACGCCACCGCCCCGACCGGATCACCGTGGCCGACGACCTCGCTGGGCGACTGCGCCAGCGCGGGGTCGGCGACGTTCCACACCTGCGCCGTCCCGGACTCGCTGGCCGCCGCCAGGAAGCGGCCGTCGGGGCTGAACGCGAGGGCACCGATGGTGCCCACCTGACCCCGCCAGCCGTTCTCCTCGCTGAACGGGCCGCGCAACACCACGGGACGGGTCGAGTCGGCGACGGTCCACAACTGCACCACCCCGGCGAGACCACCGGTGGCCACCGTGCGCCCGTCCGGGCTGTAGGCCAACGAGTGGGCCGCGTCGGAGGGGTCGCCGCCGGATCGCCCCGACGCCCCGGGCCGGGTGGGATCGGAAACGTCCCACACCCGCACGGACCCGGTCTTGTCCATGCCGCCGGTGACCAGCGTGCGTCCATCCGGGCTGAACGCCACCGCGGTGACCCGGTCGGTGTGACCCGTCAGCGGGGTGGACAGCGGCCCGCTCGCGGCGGTGACCAGCCGCGTGGCGGTCTCGTCACCGGGCCGGATCCGGTGCGCCACCAGGTGGAGCTGCGCGGACAACGACACGTCGGAGCCGCGGAGCTGATCGGCTTCGGCGAGGACCCGGTTGTAGACGGCGAGGTCGCGCTGCCGGACGGCTTCGTGCTGCTGCTGGAAGGAGAAGAAAGCCGCGGTCGAGGCGACCGCGGTGAGCACGGTGAGCACGGCTACCAGCCTGGTCCGCCGCCGCGCGGCACGGCGTCGCGCCCGCAGGCAGGCCGCGAGGAAGGCTTTCCCGAGCGGGCTCAGCTCGCCGGGCAGCGCGCTGTCGGCCCACGCCTGCGCGGTGTTGAGCCGGCTGCCCCAGAACAGCAGGGACGAGTCGCGGTCCGCGCGGTCCCAGGCCGTGGCAGCTTCCTCCAAGCCCTGGTGGGTCAACCGGCCGACGCGGTCGGTGGTGATCCATCCCTTGAGCCTGGGCCAGCTGTGCAGCAGGGCTTCGTGGGTGATCTGCACGCTGTCCTGCTGCCGGGTGAGCAGCCGCGCACCGGTGAACGCTTCCACGACCGCCGCAACGGTCGCGTGATCGGGGCCGGCGGCGTCCACCAGCTCGGCCAGGGAACCGCGGCGCCGGATGTCCTCGGTGCCGTCCCCGATCCTGATCAGCCGTCGGAAGAGCCACCGCGCCACGCGCTGCCCGTCGTCGTCCAGGGCGGTGTGGGTCCGCTCGGCGGTCGTGGCGATGGCGTGCTCGATGCCGCCGGTGTCCCGATAGCCCTGCACGGTCAACGTGGCACCGTGCCGCTGCTGCCAGCTGACCCTCAGCGCGTGGGCCAGCAGCGGCAGGCGTCCGGCCTCGTAGCCCTCGGTGGCCACCCCGAGGTCGCGGAGCAGCACCTCGACCAGGCCGGGTTCGACGTCCAAGCCGACGTCCTGCGCCGGGTAGCGGATCGCCTCGCGCAGTTCCGGTTCCGACATCGGGCCGACGACCAGCGGCGAGTCCTGCAACGCCGCGCGAATCGCGGGCTGGTTGGCGCAGGCCGCGTAGAAGTCCGCCCGCACGCCCACCACGACCAGCCCCGGCGGGCCTGCCGCGGGATCGGCGATTTCCACGAGGAGATCGATGAAAGCGCGTCGCCGGTGCTCGTCCGAGCACAACGTGAACAATTCCTCGAACTGGTCCACCACGACCACGACCCGCGCGCCCAGGTCGCCGTCGGGGCCGCGCAGCGCATCCCCCAAGGTCGTCAGCCGCCCGTCGGCGAGTTCGGCGGCCACCGCTTCCCGGTCGTCCCCCGACCACCGCGCGATCGCGTCGGCGAACGCCGCCGGCGGGTCCGAGGTGGGCGTGAACAGCAGCTTGGGCCACTTGCGCGAGCCGGGCAGCGAGCCCTGGTCGAGCCTGGGCAGCAGACCCGCCCGCAGCAACGACGACTTGCCCGCGCCCGACGGGGCCACCACGACCTGGATCCCGCCTTCGCGCAGCCGCAGGTCCAAGCGGGCGTTCAGCTCGGTCACCAGCCCGTCCCGGCCGAAGAACCACTTCGCCTGCTCCGGCTCGAACGAGGCCAGCCCGGGGTAGGGGCACTCGTCCACGACGTGGTGCGGCACCGTGCGCCGACGGGTGTTCACCCCGTCGCCGTGGTAGAAGTTCAGGTCCCTGCCGGCCTGGTTGACGGTACCCCCGTGGGAAGCCCGCCCCTCCTGGTGAATTCCCCCGTTCGGGAAGACCGGCGCCGAATCCTCTCCGGAATTCATCGTGCCAATCGCCGCCCTCGATCGTCCGCACCGGCAGTGTGGCAGTGGCCGAGGTCGCGATGTCCGCCCTAGTGCGGGTCCGGCGATTCGGTGGCGCGGGTCCGGGAACCCCGCGCGCCCTTCAGCCGCACCCGCCGAGCCGGCAGCCTGATAGCGACCGGCTTCCTCGGGGCATGATGTCGCGGTGGACGTCAACGAGGTGTTGTTGCCGGGTGTCGGGTTGCGCTACGAGTTCACCAACGCCGACGGTGCCCGGATCGGGGTGATCGCCCACCGCGAGGGTGGCTTCGAGTTGGTGTCCTACCCGCCGGAGGACCCGGATGAGGGCCGGCCGCTGCTCCGGCTGACGCGGGAGGAGGCCGACACCGTCGCCGAGATCCTCGGCGCACCGCGCATCGCCGAGCGGTTCGCCGACCTGTCGCGGGAAGTGCCGGGCCTGGTGTCGGACCGGGTCGACGTGCCGGAGGGGTCACCGCACGCCGGCCGGCCGCTGGGGGCTATGCGGGCGCGCACGCGCACCGGTGTGTCGGTGGTCGCGATCGTGCGCGGCGACGGCGTCATCACCTCTCCCACTCCGGCGGAGATCATCCTTCCGGGCGACGTGCTGGTCGTGATCGGCACGGCCGAGGGCATCGGGGGCGTCCGCCGCATCGTCGGGGGCTGAACCGGCGTGCACACCTCGCTGGCCCTGCTGCTGGAGTTGGGCCTCATCCTGGTCGCCCTCAGCGCGCTGGGCACGGCCGCCCGCCGGTTCGGCCTGCCCGCGATCCCGCTGTACCTGGTCGCGGGCCTGGCACTCGGCGAGGGCGGGATCGCGCCGGCGCCCGCGGCCGGCGGGTTCGTCGAGGCGGGCGCCTCGATCGGCGTCGTGCTGCTGCTGCTCACCCTGGGGCTGGAGTTCTCCACCGCCGAGTTCACCCACAGCCTGCGCCGCCACGTCCCCTCCGCCGCACTGGACCTGCTGCTGGGCGCCGGGCCCGGCGCGGTGGCCGGGTGGCTGCTCGGCCTCGACGCCGTCGGCGTCCTCGCGCTGGCGGGTGCGACGTGGGTGTCGTCCTCAGGTGTCATCGCCCGCCTGCTGGGCGACCTGCGCAGGCTGGGCAACCGTGAAACCCCGGCCGTGCTGGCCGTGCTGGTCATGGAGGACTTCGCCATGGCCGTCTACCTGCCCGTGCTGGCCGTCCTCGTGGCGGGCGGCACGTGGTGGCAGGCGGCACTGGGCGTCCTGGTCGCCGTCACCGCCGTCGCCGGCGCGTTCCTGGTGGCCCACCGCTTCGGCCGGCACGTCAACCGGTGGCTGGCCCACCCCGACGCCGAACAGCTCATGCTCCGAGTGCTCGGCGTCACCCTCGTGGTCGCCGCCCTGGCCGAGTTCGCCAACGTCTCCGCTGCGGTCGGCGCCTTCCTCGTCGGCCTCACGCTCACCGGCGAGGCCGCCGAACGCACCCGCCGGGTGCTCAGCCCGCTGCGCGACCTGTTCGCCGCGGCGTTCTTCCTGGCGATCGGCTTCGCCGTCAGCCCGGCGGAACTGCTGCCCGGCCTCCCCGTCGCACTCGCGCTGGCCGCGGTCGGCGCCGCCGGCAAGGTCGCCACCGGTTGGTACGCCGCCCGGCGCGACGGCTCCGCGCGCCGCGGCCGCCTGCGCGCCGGTACCGCCCTGATCGCCCGCGGCGAGTTCTCCGTCGTGATCTCGGGCCTGGTCGGCGCCACCCACCCCGGGCTGGGGCCGCTGATCACCGCCTACGTGCTCGTCCTGGCCACCTCCGGACCGCTGATCACCCGGTGGCTCGGCGCGCCGGCGGGGAGCACCACCGCAGCGCCCCGCTAGCGGGGTCGGTCACGCGGTGTCGCGGCGGAGGAGGGCGGGCCCACCGTGGTCGGCAGCGCGGTGATCGCGGGCAGGGCGGGCAACCGGGGCGGTGGAGGCGGCGGCAAGGTGGCGCCGCCGCGATCGCCCGCCGACCCGGGCAAACCGATGCGGGACAGGTTCGTCCTGGTGGCGGAGCTGACCGACGACCCGGCCGCGACGTCGAGGGCTCGCAGCCTTCACCGCGACGCTCGGCCTGCCCTTCGCGCCGGACGACTCACACGGCGCGCGGGCTCACCACGTCGGCGGCCGGCTCGCGGTCGGCCACGGCTTCCGACCCACCGCGATCCTGTCGTCCGCCCTCTCCTCCTCGGTGCCCTGCTCCGGGCTCCGGCGGCGAAGACCGGGGGCGGGTCCTGCGGGCGCGGGGGCCTTCGGCCCTCAGCCCGCGGATCCCTGCGGCCCGGACGCGGCCGGCCGGGCCAGGCCAGTCGGTCGGCGGACCGGGCGCGTCAGGCCCCTGCCCCGCCAGGGCGAGCGCCCGCACCGGGCGGTCGTGGACGATCGCGCGGTGGACCCGCACGTCCGGGTACTTCTCCTGCCGGCCCGCGAGGCGCTCGGCCGGCACGCGCACCTGCTCCACCTCGGCCCAGTCGACGGTGAAACGGGAGTGGCAGGCGCTGTCGACCAGGAAGTCGTTCCAGGCGATGACCGCCGTGAGCGGGGCTCCCCGCAGGGACGCCTCGTTCTCCGCGACGTCTCCCGCGACGTCCCGGTCCCCGCCGCCCACCGCCACGCGCTGGTGCGGGCGGCCGAGCGGGAGCGCTCCTGGCTGCACGTCGTGACCGACCGCGGTGAACGGGCCGGGGTGCCGGGCCTCGTGGCCGGGGCGCACCGCGTCCAGGGCCGGGCCCCCGCGGTGCGGGCCGAACCGGGCCGGTGGGCCTGCCCGCGACACGACGACGGCGTGCCGCGCGGCTCCCGGGCCGCCGAGCGCCCGCCGGGCGAGGACCACGATCCCGACCCGCTGGTCGTCGTGCTCTGCTCGTTCTCCGACGGACCACTGGCGGAGTTGCGGGCCGGGCAGGCGCTGCAACGCGTCCTGCTGACCGCGGCGGACCTGGGCCTGTCCGCGACGGACCTGTCGCGGGCGGCCGAGGCGCGGTCGGTGCGCGAAGAGCTGCGCCGCTCGGTCGGCGGGGTCGTCCCGCAGGCCGTGCTGCGCGTCGGGTTCCGCCCACCGGTCCCGCCCACCCCGCGCCGCGCGGCCGTGGACCTGCTGTCGGAGGCGGTCGACGCCCCCTGACGGCCGGGACCCCCGCACCCGGTTCGCCCTTGTCCGACAGGGGCTTACGACCCTGTCCCCGCAGCCGGCCGTGGGAGAACGTCGTTCCCGGAGGGTGATGAGGGAAGGGTGGCCTTGTGGTGGCGCGCGTGTTCCTGGTGGATGACCACGAGGTCGTCCGGGTCGGTGTCCGCGAACTGCTCAACGATGACGGCGGTCTGGAGGTGGTGGGTGAGGCCGGGTCGGTGGCCGAGGCGTTGGCCCTGGTGCCGGTCAGCGGTGCCGAGGTGGCGGTGTTGGACGTGCGGTTGCCCGATGGCAACGGCATCGAGTTGTGCCGTGAGCTGCGTTCCCGGATGCCGGAGCTCAAGTGCCTGATGCTGACCTCGTTCACCGACGACGAGGCCCTGTTCGACGCTGTCATGGCCGGTGCGTCGGGGTTCGTGCTCAAGCGCATCCTGGGCCACGACCTGCAGAACGCCGTGCGCACCGTCGCCGCCGGCGAGTCGCTGCTCGACGCCCGTTCCACCTCGGCCCTGCTGAGCCGCATCCGCCGGGAGCGTGAGCAGGGCGATCCCACCCGGTCGTTGACCGAGCAGGAACGCGCGGTCCTCGATCACATCGGTGAGGGCCTGACCAACCGCCAGATCGCCGAGAGGATGTTCCTGGCCGAGAAGACGGTCAAGAACTACGTCTCCCACCTGCTGGCCAAACTCGGCCTGGAACGCCGCACCCAGGCCGCCGTCCTGGCCACCCGACTGCGCAAACCCACCCCCTCCGACGAGGAGTGATCACAACGGCACCCGCCACGTCAGGCGCGTGCCGCCACCGGGCTCGGCGAGGACGGCACACGAACCGCCAAGCCCCACCGCCCGCTGCTCCAGGTTGCGCAACCCACTGCGCGCCACGTGCTCGGGCATCCCGACCCCGTCGTCCACCACCGAGATCACCAGCGCGTCGGCCGCCTCGACGGTGACGACCACCTCGCCGGCGCGGGCGTGGCGCACCACGTTGCCGACCGCTTCGCGCACCACGGCCTCGGCGTGCTCGGCGACGTGGTCGGGCACGGAGTTGTCCACCGTGCCGCTCATCCGCACGGTCGGGGTGATCGCGACGTCGGCGGTGAGCTCGGAGACCAGGTCCAGCAGCCGGCGGCGCAGACCGGGCGCGTCGTCGGCCGCCTGGAGGTCGAAGATCGAGGTGCGGATCTCCAACACCGTCTCGTCCAGGCTGACCACCGCCTTCCGCACCCGCTCGCGCACCCGCGGCTCCCCGATGGCGCCCAGCGCGCCCTGCAGGCTCATCCCGGTGGCGAACAGCCGCTGGATGACGTGGTCGTGCAGATCGCGCGCGATGCGGTCACGGTCCTCCAGCACGTCGACCAACCGCCGCGCCCGCTGGTTCTCGGCGAACTCCAACGCCACCGCGGCCTGATCGGCGAACGACGCCAACAGCGGCACCTGCTCCGCACCGAACCGGGCGCCGCCCTTGCCCCGCGCCACCAACAGCACACCGGTCACCGACGTCCCGGCGCGCAACGGCACCGCCACCCCGGGCCCCACGTCGACCGACGCGTCGCCCAGCCGGCCGTCCAGGTCCTCGATGAGCATGGGCGCGCCCGAATCCAGCACCTCGCCGACGAACGACGCCGCCTCGGCGAACGCCGTGCCGACCAGACCCTCCGCCTGCGCACCGGCGCCGGCCGCCGTCCGCAACCGCCGCTCCCCGACGCCCTCGGCCAGCACGATCAGCGACAGCGACGCCCCGGACAGCTCCCTGGTCCGCTGGGCGATCAGGTGCAGCGCGTCACCGGAGGACGCCCCGCCCAACAACTCCGCGTTGACCTCCGCGGTGGCCTCCAACCACCGCTCCCGCATCCGCGACCGCTCGAACAACCGGGCGTTCTCCACCGCCACACCCGCCGCAGCCGCCAACGCCGTCAACACCACCTCGTCATCCGCGGTGAAATCCGCACCACCGACCTTCTCCGTCATGTACAGGTTGCCGAACACCTCATCACGCACCCGCACCGGCACACCCAGAAAACCACGCATCGGCGGGTGATTGGCCGGAAAACCCACCGACGCCGGATGCTCGGACAGGTCGTGCAACCGGATCACCCGCGGATCCCTGATCAACAACCCCAGCAGACCCTTGCCCTCCGGCAGATGCCCCATGCGCGAACGGGTCTCCGCGTCGATGCCCACGTACACGAATTGCGACAGGTTGTCCCGCGCGCCCAGCACGCCCAGCGCACCATAACGCGCGCCCACCAACCCGACAGCCGCCTGCACGATCCGCTGCAACGTCGAGTCCAACTCCAAACCCGCACCGACGGCCAGCACCGCGTCCAACAGGCCCTGCATCTTGTCCCGCGTCGACCCGATCTCCGTCAACCGCTCACGCATCTCGTCGAGCAGCTCGTCCAGGCGCAGACCGCCCAGCAAGCGATGGGGCGTCCCACCTTCGGAAGTAACCACGGATCCAGCGTTCCACCCCCGGCTGCCGGGGGCCAACCCCAGGCCGCCGACCGCCCGGTGGCCGCCCCGACCGTGGCTGCCCACCACGAGGGGGCAGGCGTCGCACCCGGCCTCCGGCAGCGCGTGCACGGGCTGGACGCGGACCACGGCCGGTTCCCGACCGCGATGCGTATGTGCGAGCCGACCACGCGCACCCCGGGCCGGCTCTTGACGGCGCTTCGTCCGGCACGGCAACGTAGCCCGAGCCGCCGGCGGACCGGTTCCCGACCGCGCCTGGCCGTGACGAGCCGCGATGAGCCGCACGTGACGACCGGAAGGGCACAGGGGTTGTCCCCGGGGTCCGCCGGGTACCCACCGGGCCGCGTCCCGTCGGGCCCGCCGCGCCCGACAACGCCGCACCGCAACCTCCGAACCGGTCGGGTGATCCATCCCATGCGAGTCCTGTCCGAGTCCCAACTGGCCGCCGTGCTGTCCGCCGTGCCCACCTGCCCGCGGGTGGTGGTCAGCGGGAACCACGCCACCCCGCACCGCGCGCTGGACGTGCTGGACAAGGCGGTGGCCGAGTACCGGCTGTTCGCGTTGAACGCCCAGCCGGGCATCCCGGACCGCGAGGGCGTGGTGCTGGAGACGCCGTTCGTCGGGCCGGGCATGCGCGGCAAGCGGGCGCTGCGGTACTTCCCCTCCCGGCTGTCGCTGGTGCCCCACCTGCTCCGGCAGGCGTTGCCGCCCGACGTCGTGCTGGTCCACACCTCCACCCCGGTGGACGGCTGCGTCTCGCTGGGCACGGAGGTGAACGTCCTGCCCGCGGCGGTCGAGGCGGTCCGCGCCCGGGGCGGCCTGGTGATCGCCCAGCTGAACCCCCGGATGCCGTACACGCACGGTGACGGGGTGCTGTCCTGCGACGAGGTGGACTGCGCGATCGAGGTCGACGAGCCGCTGACCTCCCCCGCGCCCCGCGTGACCGGCGAGGTGTCGGGGGTGATCGCCGAGCGGGTGGCGGCGCTCGTCCCGGAGGGCGCGACCCTCCAGACCGGCATCGGCGCCGTCCCGGACGCGGTGCTGGCGGCGCTGACCGCCCGGCGGGGCCTGGCGGTGTGGTCGGAGATGTTCAGCGACGGCGTGCTCGGCCTGGAACGGGCGGGCGCGCTCGACCCGGACACCCCCGTGACCGCGTCGTTCGTGTTCGGCGGCCAGGAGCTGTACGACTGGGTGGACCGCAACCCGCGGGTGCGGCTGCTGCGCACCGAGAAGACCAACGACCCGGGGCTGATCGCCCGCCGGCGGCGGCTGGTCTCGATCAACAGCGCGCTGCAGGTCGACCTGTACGCGCAGGCCAACGCCAGCCGGGTGCGCGGGGCCATCTACTCCGGGTTCGGCGGGCAGACCGACTTCGTGGTCGGGGCGCTGCACTCCCCGGGCGGCCGGGCGATCGTGGCCCTGCCCTCCTGGCACCCCAAGGCCGACGTGTCCACCGTGGTGCCCCGCCTGACCGGCCCGGTCACCTCGTTCCAGCACAGCTGCCTCGTCAGCGAGCAGGGCGCCGCGACCATCTGGGGCCACGACGCCGGCGAGCAGGCCCAGCAGATCATCGACCACGTCGCCCACCCGCGGGTCCGCGACGAGCTCACCGAGGCCGGCCGCGGCCTGGGCTTCCCGCTGCGGCCACCGGCCTGATCGGCGCCCCGACCGGCGGGGTCCCGGGTCGGCTAGAGGAGCCCGTGGTCACGGGCGTACAGCGCGGCCTGCGTCCGGTCGCGCAGCCCGAGCCTGCCCAGCACCCGCGAGAGGTGGTTCTTCACCGTGCCCTCGGCGAGGTGCAGGCGGCGGCCGATCTCGCGGTTCGTGCGGCCGGCCGCGACCAGCCGCAGCACCTCGACCTCGCGCCCGGTGAGCGAGTGGCCGCCGACCGCGGGCGGCCCGGCGGACAGCGCGTCGGCGATCCTGGCCGCCGCCGCCGGGTCGAACTGGGCGATGCCGTCGTGCGCGAGCCGCACCGCCGCCGCGAGCTCGCGCGCGGGCCGGTCCTTGAGCAGGTACCCGCCCGCGCCGCCGCGCAACGCGCGCACCACGTAGTCCTCGTCGTCGAACGTCGTCAGCATCACCACCCGGCACGACGGCACGCGGGCGCGGATCCCCGCCAGCGCGTCGAGGCCGTCCACCACCGGCATCCGCACATCCATCAGCACCACGTCCGGCACGAGCGCCACGGCGAGGTCGACGGCTTCGCGGCCGTCGCCCGCCGTGCCGACGACCGCGATGCCGTCCTGGATGTCCAGCAGGGACGCGATGCCCTCGCGGATCAGCCGCTGGTCGTCCGCCACCAGCACGCGCACGGCGGTCACCGCGGGATCCGCACGGTCAGCCGGGTGCCCGCGCCGGGCGCGCCGCGCACGTCCACCTCGCCGCCCAGGGCCGCGACCCGCTCGCGCATCCCCGACAGCCCGAAACCCTCCTGCGCCGCGGAGAACCCGCGCCCGTCGTCGAGCACCACCAGCTCCGCCGCCTCCGGCCCGCAGTGGACCCGGACGGACACCGAACCGGCGTCGGCGTGCCGCAGCGCGTTGGTGACGCCCTCCTGCGCCGCCCGGTACACCGCCAGCAGCACGGCGGGGTCGAACCCGTCCTCGTCGCCGCCGCACCGCACGTCCACCTTCAACCCCCGGGTCGACTCCGCCAGCGCCGCCGCCAACCGGAACGGCTCGCGCAACGCCCCCACCGACCGCCGCACGTCCTCCAACGCCCGCCGCGCCGACTCGCGGGCGTCCGCCAGCGCCCGGTCGGCCGCCTCGGGGTCGCGCTCCCGGAACGCCGACGCCTTCTCCAGCAGCACCGACACCGCGGTGAGGTGGTGCCCGAGCCCGTCGTGGATGTCGCGCGCGACCCGGCTGCGCTCCGCGGCGGCGGACAGCTCCGCCAGCCGCGCCCGCCCGCGCCGCTCCTCCACCGCCACGGCGGCCACCGCGAGCGTCACCACCAGCCCCACCGCGAACATCAGCAGGTCCGACACCCGTTCGACGTCGTGCGCCCAGCCCGGCGCGGTCACGCTGAACGACACCACCACCAGCCCGGCGCACCCCAGCCCGAGCGCGACCGCGACCACCCGGCCGAACGCGAAGTACGCGCCGAAGGGCAGCAGCAGCAACAGCACCCGGGCCATGCCCGAGCCGTCCGCCGCCGCCACGAGCACCACCAGCGCGGCTCGCGCCACCAGGAACACCCCGGCCGCCGAGAACCGGGGTTCCGCGAGGTCCAGCGCCACCAGCGCGACCAGCCCGCCGGCGAACCAGCCGAACCGGGTCTCCCCCAGCCCCGCCAGCCCGGCGTAACCGCCCGCGAGCAGCACGGCGCCGTAGAGCAGGGGCGACAACCACGCGACCGGGCGCACGAGCGCAGGCTACTTCCGCCGCGGGCCCGCGGGCGAGGTGCCGATCGGCACCACCGCGGCCGGCCCGACCGGCACTCACCGCCGTGACCGGCCCGCTCCTAGCGTCCCCGGCCATGAGCTTCCTGCTGCGCTTCGGCGCCGTCTGCGGCGCCCTGTCCGGCCTGTTCCTCGCCCTGCCCGGGGCGCTGGAGGCGTTCACCGGGGAAACCCTCGCGACCAGCCTGGTCATCGGCGTGTCCCCCGCCCTGGCCGCCCCGCTGCTCACCGCGCTGCACCTCGCCCAGCGCCACGCCGCCGACCGCGTGGCCACCACCGGGTACGCGGTCAACTTCGTCGGCCTCGGCCTGTTCGGCGCGGCGGCGTACGCGCTGAACGTCGTGCTGTTCCCGCTCGGCGCCGCCCCCGCCGCCCCGACCAGGGCCGTCCTGCTGGCCGGCGCGCTGCTGTTCGCCGTGGGGTGCGTGTGGTTCGCGATCGGCATGTTGCGCGCCGGCGTGCACCCGAAGGCGCCCGTGTGGGCCTACCTGGTCGCCCTGCCCGTGTTCACCCTCGCCGCCCGCCTGCCCGACACGCCGCTGACCAGCGCGCTGCACGTCGTGGTCGGCGGGGCGCTGGTGTGGCTCGCCGTGTCGGTGCACCCGCGTCGCCGATGACCGCCGGGCGGGTCCCGCCCCCGCGGGTGCGACCGCTGGAGCCCGCGCACGGCGCGTCGGGGGGTGGCCGGTGGGTTCGCGCTACCGGGCGACGCCCCTTCGGGTGACGAAAGGCACCGGACGTTCACGACGATGTGATCACCGGATCCGTGCGCCGGCACCCACCACCGGGTACGGTCGGGATGTTGCCCGCATGCGGGCATGGTGTGCCGGGAAGCCTGGTCGGCGTCGTGTTCCGCCGACCCAGGGAGCCGCCCGTGCAGCGCAGTGCCGTCAAGTTGTTCGACCGGGGCACTTGGCCCGAGGCCAAGCGGATCGCCGACATCCTCCGGCTGGAGACCGTCGGCGGGGTGATCATGCTCGTCGCCGCGACGCTGGGCCTGGTGTGGGCCAACTCGCCGTGGGCGCCCACCTACGAGGCGCTGCGCGACTTCGAGTTCGGCATCGCCCAGCTGCACCTGCAGCTCAGCGTCGGGCACTGGGCCTCCGACGGGCTGCTGGCGATCTTCTTCTTCGTCGCGGGCCTGGAGCTCAAGCGCGAGTTCGTCGCCGGGGACCTGCGCGACCCGAGGCGGGCCGCCGTGCCGGTGGCCGCCGCGTTCGGCGGGGTCGCGGTGCCGGCCGTGTTCTACCTGCTGGTCAACCTCGGCTCGCCGGAGGCGACGTCCGGGTGGGCGATCCCGACCGCCACCGACATCGCCTTCGCCCTGGCCGTGCTCGCCGTGATCGGCCGGTCCCTGCCGACGGCGCTGCGGACGTTCCTGCTCACCCTGGCCGTGGTGGACGACCTGATCGCGATCGTGATCATCGCGCTGTTCTACACCGACGACCTGGCGGTGACGCCGCTGCTGCTGACCGCCGTCCCGCTGGCGCTGTTCACCGTGCTGGTGCAGCGACGGGTGCGCTCCTGGTGGCTCCTGCTGCCCCTGGCCGCGCTGACCTGGGGCTTCATGCACGCCTCCGGAGTGCACGCGACCGTGGCCGGGGTGCTGCTGGGCTTCGCCGTGCCGGTGATCCGCCGCACGCCCGGCGAGGGGCCGGGGCTGGCCGAGCACTTCGAGCACCGGTTCCGGCCGCTGTCGACCGGGGTGGCGGTGCCGGTGTTCGCGTTCTTCGCCTCCGGGGTGGCCATCGGCGGGCTCGACGGCCTGACCTCGTCGCTGACCGACACGGTGACCATCGGCATCGTGGTGGGGCTGCTGCTGGGCAAGCTGGTGGGCATCACCGCCGCCACCTGGCTGGTGTCGCGGTTCACCCGCGCCGAGCTGGACGGCGACCTGGCCTGGGTGGACGTGGTCGGCCTGGCCGTGCTGGGCGGCATCGGGTTCACCGTGTCGCTGCTGGTGGGCGAGCTGGCCTTCGGCGAGGGCACCCGGCCCTACGACGACGCCAAGATCGGCATCCTGCTCGGCTCGCTGCTGTCCGCGCTCGTCGCCACGGCGATCCTGCGCGCGCGCAACCGCGTCTACCGGCGCATCCACGAGGAGGAGACCCGGGACGAGGACCACGACGGCATCCCGGACGTCCACCAGAAAAAGGTTATTGACTAACACTTGTTAGTGGCTAACACTACGGTTCATGGACGTAGTGGTCGTCGGCGCGGGTCCCACCGGTCTGGCAGCGGCGTGCGCGCTGCGCCACCACGGCGTGCGGGTGCGGGTGGTCGACGCGGCGGCGCGGCCGGCGACCACCTCGCGCGCCCTGGGCCTGCAACCGCGCGGCAGCGAGGTGCTGCACCGGCTCGGGGCCCTGGGCGACCTGCCGGCCCGTTCGGTCGGCATCCGCCGGGTGGTGGTCCACGTCGGTGGCCGCCGCTGCGGTGAGCTGCGGGTCGGCCGCCCCACCGCGCTGGTCCGGCGCCCCGGCCTGCTCGTGTCGCAGGCCGAGGTGGAGGCCGGGCTGCGGGCGCGCCTGGCCGACCTGGGGGTCCGGGTGGAGTGGGGCGCCGAGGTCACCGGTCTGGAGCAGGGCGGGCGCGGGGTGGTGCTGTCCACCGCGGCCGGCCCGGTGGCGGCCGACTGGGTGGTCGGCTGCGACGGCGCGCACAGCGCGGTCCGCAAGGCCGCCGGCATCGGCTTCCCCGGCGTCCCGCTGGTCGAGGGTTTCGTGCTCGGCGACGTGCGGGCCGAGCTGCCGCTGCCGCGGGACTCGGTCGGGGTGTGGGTGCGCGGCGGGGAGGTGTTCGCGGCCTTCCCGCTGCCCGGAGGGGTGTGGCGGTTCATGGCCCCCGCCCCGGGCACCGCGCCGGGGGACGTCGCGGGGTTCCTGGCCCGCGCCGCGCACCGGCACGCGGGCGTGCGCGGCCTGCCGGACGACGGCTGGGCGTGGACCTCGGTGTTCCGCATCCACCGCCGGCTGGCCGGGACCTACCGGAGCGGCCGGGTGCTGCTGGCCGGCGACGCCGCGCACATCCACAGCCCGTTCGGCGGACAGGGCATGAACACCGGCCTCGGTGACGCCGAGAACCTGGCCTGGCGGCTGGCCCTGGTGGCCTCGGGCCGGGCCGGCGACCGGCTGCTGGACGGCTACCAGGCCGAGCGCCGCCCCGTCGCCGAGGAGGTGCTGGGCGCCACCAGCGGCCTCACCAGGCTCGTGCTGGGCGAGTCCCCGGCGGCCCGGCTGGTGCGCGACCGCGTGCTGTTCCCCCTGCTGGGCCTGCCGCCGGTGGAGAGGCTCATCTGGGAGCGGGCGTCGCAGCTGAGGACCGGCTACGCCCGCTCGCCGCTCGGCCGGCGGCCCCGCGTCGGCGACCGGGTGCCGGAGTTCGCGGCGACCGACCGGTTCGGCTGGACCCTCGCCGCACCGCGCGATGGCGGCTGCGCCGCGGTCGCCCGCGACGCGCTCGGCGACGTCCGGCACGTGCACCGCGCCGGCGACGCGCTGCTGGTGCGCCCGGACGGCCACCTGGCCTGGCGCGGCGAGCCGGAGCCGGCGGCGCTGCGCCGGGCGCTGGCGGTCATGCTTGACCGGTGACGAACCAGGCAGGGCCGGGTGGGGTGCGCGAGCAGCGCAAGGCGCGCACCCGCCGCATGATCCAGGACCACGCGCTGCGGTTGTTCCTCGACCAGGGCTACGAGCAGACCACGGTCGAGCAGATCGCCGCCGCGGCGGGCGTGTCGCACATGACCTTCTTCCGCTACTTCCCCACCAAGGAAGCCGTGGTGGAGGACGACGACTACGATCCGCTCATCGCCGACCTGGTCCGCGCCCGCCCCGCCGGGGAGAGCCCGCTGGAAGCGCTGCGCGCCGCCCTGCGCGCCGGCCTGGACGCGGTGCTCGACACCGACCACGACGCCGTCTACGCCCGCGCCCGGCTCATCGTCACCACCCCCGCCCTGCACGCACGGCAGTGGCGCAACACCGCCGCCACCGGCGACCTGCTCGCCGCCGCCCTCGCCGACCGCGAACGGCGACCGGTCGACCTGCGGCTGCGCGTGATCGCCGCGGCGGCCACCACGGCGATCACCACCGCCCTCACCGCGTGGGTCGAGGGCGAGCGGGCCGACGACCTCCGTTCGCTGGTCGACCAGGCGTTCGCGGCGCTGGGCACGGGGCGCTAGGCGCGCCGGTCCGCGCCGTCGCCCGGCCCGCCCGGCCCGCCCGGCGCGGCGCGCGCCCGGCGGTCGCGCCGGGTCGACGCGAGCAGCAGCGCGCTGCCCAGGGCGGCGGCCACGGCGCTCGCGGTGAAGATGCCGACCTTGGCCTGGGTGACCAGCGCCGGATCGGTGTAGGCGAGGTCGGTGATGAACAGCGAGACCGTGAACCCGATCCCGGCCAGCGCCGCCACCCCCCACACCAGCCGCGGCGGCACCCCGGCGGGCAGCACGCCGACCCGCAGGCGCAGCGCCAGCCACGTCGCACCGCCGATCCCCACGACCTTGCCCACGAGCAGGCCGAGCACGACCCCCCACGCCACCGGGCTGCCCACCGCCTCCCCCACGGCCCCGCCACGCAGGTCCACCCCGGCGTTGGCCAGCGCGAACAGCGGCACCACGGCGAACGCGGTGATCGGGTGCAGGCGGCGCTGGAGGTCGTCGAGGACGGCGCGCCCGCCCACGGGGCGCGCCGGGGTCATCAGGCCCAGCACGACGCCGGCGATCGTGGCGTGCAGCCCCGAGTGCAGCGTCGCGTACCAGACGAACACGCCCACCGGGACGTACGCGGCGACCGGGCCCACGCCGGACCGGCGCATCACCGCGACCGCGATCAGCCCGCCCGCCGCCGCGAGCAGCCACCCCGGTTCCAGCGCGTCGGTGTAGGCCACCGCGATGACCCCCACCGCGATGATGTCGTCGACGATCGCCACCGACAGCAGGAACAGCTTCACCCCGGCCGGCACCCTCGACCCCAGCAGCGCCAGCACGCCCACGGCGAACGCGATGTCGGTGGCCAGCGGGACGCCCCACCCGCGCGCCTCCGGTCCACCACCGACCACGGCCAGGAACAGCACGGCGGGCAGCACCACACCGCCCAGGGCGGCCAGCGCCGGCAGCGCCGCCGCGCGCCGGTCCCGCAGCTCCCCCACCACCAGCTCGCGTTTGACCTCCAAGCCGACGACGAAGAAGAACAGCGCCATCAACCCGTCGTTGACCCAGTGCCGCAGGTCCTCGGTCACCGACACCGGGCCCGGCCCGACGGTCAGCCGGAGGTGCCACAGGGCCTCGTAGCCGGCCGCCGCGGGGCTGTTGGCCCACACCAGCGCCGCCACCGCGGCCACCAGCAGCACCACGCCCCCGGCCGCTTCGTCGTGGACGAGCCGGCGCAGGCGACGGCCCCACCGCGGTCGGGCGCCCACCGCGCTCACCGCGGCCCCGCGCCCGGACCGAGGGCTTCGGCGAGCGTGGCCCTGATGTCGAGGAGCGCGTCCAAGCCGGTGAGGCGGAGGGGCCGGAGCACGTCGCGCCGGGCGGCGACCACCCGCAGGGGCACCCGGTGCTCGTCGCACCGCCGCAGGGTCGCGGCCAACGCCGTCAGGCCGGCGGCGGAGAGGAACCGCAGGCCGGTCAAGTCGACCACCAGCGGCCACGGTGGGCGTGCCGCGGCGCGGCCCGTCCGCAGCCCCGCGGCCAGGACCGGCGCGGTGGCCGCGTCGACCTCGCCGACGGCACGCACCACGACCGCGGCGCCCGCCGGGCGGTGCCGGGCGCCGGGTTGCGCACGTCGGGCCGGCGGGTGCCGCATGCGGTCGTGACCGCGAGCGGCACGGGGACCCTCGACGCCGCCGACGCGTTCGTCGATGCGGCGGCCGGTCACGTCGGTGACGGTGACGGTGAGGGCGGGCGCCTCACGAGTGGTGATCGGGCGGCTGTCGAGGACGTCGTACGCGGTGTCGTGCCGGGTGGGCATGGTTGTGGGCTCCGATGGTCGTGGTGTGCGCCCTGTCGCCGGTTATCGGGGCACATGCGGCTGTTCGGCGGTTGCTGTCCATTGAGGACTCCCGGGTGAGGGCTCCCGGGTGAGGACTCCCGGGACGGCGCCACCTGGCGGCGGCCGGGACAGGCCCGGGGCGCGGCTTCCCGTCCGGGCCGGTCCACCCGCGGTGACGGCACAGCGGCGAACGCGCCCGCGGGGCGGACGAGCGCACCGGAGCACGCCTTGGTCGGCAGCGCTCCGGTGCGGTGATCGGCCCCCGTGCGGGGACCGCCCCTGATCGGGGGTGGGTCAGGCGGAGGCGGGCGCCGCGGGCGCCCGGCTCGCGATCTCGGCGTCGGCGACGGCCTCGGCCGCGGCTTCCGCGGCGCGGTTGGCGTCGTCGGCGGCCTGGGCCGCGGCGTGGTCGGCCGGGCCGGCGGCGGGTCCGGTGGCCGGGACCCTGGGCAGGGTCTCGGTGAAGGCGCGGGAGATCCCCTGGAGCGCCGAGGTGACCTCGCTGGGGATGACCCAGAAGGTGTTGCCGGCGCCCTGCGCCAACTGCGGCAGCGTCTGCAAGTACTGGTAGGCCAGCAGCTTCGGGTCGGGGTCGTTGCGGTGCACGGCCTGGAACACCTGGTCGATCGCCCGCGACTGGCCCTCGGCCTTGAGGATCTCCGCCGCCCGCTCGCCCTCGGCGCGCAGCACGGCGGCCTGCTTGTCGCCCTCGGCGGTCAGGATCTGCGACTGCCGCTGCCCTTCCGCGGTGAGGATGGCGGCGCGCTTGTCCCGCTCGGCGCGCATCTGCTTCTCCATCGCGTCCTTGATGGTGCGCGGCGGGTCGATGGCCTTGATCTCCACCCGGTTGACCCGCAGCCCCCACTTGCCGGTGGCGTCGTCGAGCACGCCCCGCAGCTGGCTGTTGATGGTGTCGCGGGAGGTCAGCGTGCTCTCCAGGTCCATGGAGCCCACCACGTTGCGCAGCGTCGTGACGGTCAGCTGCTCGACGGCCTGCAGGTAGCTGGCGATCTCGTAGAACGCCGCCCGCGGGTCGGTCACCTGGAAGTACAGCACCGTGTCGATCTCCACCACGAGGTTGTCCTCGGTGATGACCGGCTGCGGCTGGAACGACACCACCTGCTCGCGCAGGTCGATCGCCGGGTGCACCCGGTCGATGAACGGGATCACCACGTTGAGCCCGGGTTGCAGCGTGCGCTGGAACCGCCCCAACCGCTCCACGTTGCGCGCCCGCGCCTGGGGCACGATCCGCACCGCGCTCAACACCACCAGCACCACCAGCAGCGCGATGAGCACACCGACGATCACTGAAGCTTCCACGACCCACTCCCCGGGTAGACGTACGCGGTGCTGCCGCTGATCCGCAGGACCTCCGCGGTGGCGCCCTCGGGGATCACCAGGGCGTCGTCGAACGGCCGCGCCGTCCACTCCTCCCCCGCGATCCGCACCCGGCCCCCGTGCCGCGTCACCTCGCGCAGCACGGGACCGGACTCGCCCACGAGCGCGTCGACGCCGAAGCGCGCGGACGCGGCTGCGCGCCGGTGGCGCCGGGCGAGCGGGCGCAGCAGCACCAGGCCCAGGACCGAAGCGAGCGCGAACACCGCGAACTGCGCCGCGACGGGCAGGCCGATCCCGGCGGCCCCGGCGGTGAGCAACGCGGCGCCGCCGAGGACGCCCAGCGCGCCGGTGAGGCTGAACAGCTCTACCACCCCGAGCAACAACGCCATCGAGGACCACACGAGCCAAGCGTGCACGCGACACCTCCTCCACGACTGGCAGCGACTTCGACTTCGTGCCTTTGACCTGCCTTTATGCTCTCCCGACCGGACTGGGGGGACAACGCGTGAACCAGGCCGACCCGGAACCGCCCCGGTTGCCGGTTCCCGGCAACCGGGGTCGGTCACGGCGCCGCGGCCGGCGGCCAGTCGAGCAGCTTGGCCCCGAGCACCGCGACGTGCAGCGACAGGGCCTGCGACGGGTCCTCCACCGAGTAGCCGGTCAGTTCCCGGACGCGCTGCAGGCGGTAGGTCACCGTCCGGACGCCCACCTGCAACTCCCGTGCGCAGGCCGCCGCCACCTGCCCGGCGGCGAAGTAGGCCGACAGCGTGGCCAGCAGCGGGCCGGCCCCTCCCCGCACCTCGCGCAGGGGTTCCAGCACCACCGACACCAGGTCGGCCAGGGCGGCGCTGTCGCGCAGCAGGACCTGGTAGACCAGCAGGTCGTCGGCCCGGTGCACGCGGCCGGGCAGCGCCAGGCGCTCGGCGATGTCCAGCGCGTGCCTGGCCTGCTCGAAGGAGCGCACCACGCCGCCCGGCCCGGACTGGGCGCGACCGACACCGACCCACCACGTCGAGGCGTCCCCCAGGGCCGCGGCCACCTGCCGCGTGAACTCGTCGAGGACGCCGGCCATGGTGTCCGGGACGACGCAGACCAGCAGGCCGGCCTTGGTGGTGATGAGGACGTCGCGGGAGTCCAGGCGCAGGTGCAGCGAGGTCTCCACCGCCCTGGCCACCTCGCCGCCGTCGACCACCGGCTCCGGGCAGTGCGCCGCCGCCACGACGTTGCTGCCCGCCAACCGCAGCCCGAAGCGCTCCGCCCGCTCGGCCAACTGCCCCAGGTTGCGCCCGTCGAGCAGGTCGTCGACGAACTCCCGGCGGAACGACTCCTCCTGGCGCACCGACCAGCGCTGCGCCTTCTCGTAGCCCTCCGCGACCGCCATGACCGCCGCGTCGGCCGCTTTGAACACCGCCTCCCCCAGCTCGCGCAGCACGTCCGGGTTCCTCGCCCGCCGCACGCCGGACAGCAGCGGCCAGGCCAGCCACGTGGCGCTCAGGTACATGTCGATCACCCCGCGCAGGGGCACCCCCTGCGCCGCCGCGCGGGCGCCGACGTCGTGGCGCACCCGCAGCCGGTCCGGTCCGGACGGGCGACCGGACGCGCTGACCTCGTCCAGGTCGGCGAGGTAGCCGTCGAGCAGTTCGACGGGCACGCCGTGCGCCTGCCGGCTCGCCCGCCCGGCAACACCGGCCCACAGCTCAGCGGTGTCGCCGCGCGCGGGCCCCGGCCTTCTGGCTCGTGCCATGTGTCCCACTTCCGCAGTCGTCGGTCGGGGTCGGCGCAGCGGGTGGTCCGCGCCGGGGTGGGTTGTTCACGGCTTCTCGGCCAACACCGTCCTCTCCCAGGGCGACACCGGCACCTCGCGGCCGGTGGGCCGCACGTAGCGCGCCCGGAACTCCTCGGCCCCGACGTCCTCCACCTTCCACCAGCCGTACCGCGCCAGCAGGGCGCCCACGTCGCGCGGGCGCAGCCCGATCCGCCACAGGCGCTGCCGGGTGACGAACCGGTGGTGCGGCGCGGCGGCCCCGTGCGCGTCGCTGCCGTCGATGAAGTCGTGCCGGACGTAGGTGAACACCAGCCTGCTGCCCGGCGCCGCGCCGGCCAGGAAGTCGAAGGTGCGGCGGAAGCCCTCCTCGGTCAGGTACTGGGTCACCCCTTCCCACACGAACAGGCACCGCTGCCCGACCCGGTGGCCGCGGGCGACCAGCGCGGCGCCCAGGTCGCCGGTGTCGAAGTCGACCGGCACGAGCGTCACGCGCTCGCACGCCCCCAGCCGCCTGCGCTTGCGGTCGACGTTGGCCGCGAGGTCCACTTCGAACGCCGACGCGCCCGCGGGGGCCACCAGGCGGTGCGCACGGGTGTCCAGGCCGGACCCCAGGACGACCGCGCACCCGATGCCGTCGCCCAGCGCCCGCACCACCTGCTCGTCGATGTAGCGCTTGCGGCAGGCGACGCCTCCCCAGACACCGGGGGCGGCGCCCTCGAAGAGCCTGATCAGCCACTCGCGCAGCACGGGGTGGCGGGCCGACCCCGCCACCCACCGCGACACCGGGGGCAGCACCGAACCCGCCAGCGGGTCGTCGAGCAGGCGGCGCCCGGGCGGGTAGTGCTGCTCCACCGCCGCGATCACCATGGGTCCGGCGGCGGTGCCCGCCGCTCCGCTCACCACGGCCGGCGCTCCTCACCGGTCGGGCGCGGGCGGCCCGCGCCCGTGTCGCGCCGCCGATCCCCCTCCGGCGGGGTGCGGGAGCGGTCACGACCGGTTGCCCCGCGACAGGCGGCGACGTGCGCGGCCATGGGTGGCCTCCGTTCCCGGGCGACAGCGGATTCCCCGCCGACCAGGCTTCCCGGCACACCGATGACGATCGTAGCGCCCCCGACGCGCGGATCCGTGTCGAGTGGACTCCCGCTCGGCGGCGGCGGTCGCACATCCGGGTGCGCAGGGCCGGGACGCCTGCGGCGACCGGCCCCCGACTTGCCGACCTCCGGCAAGCAACCGGGCTCTTGCCCACCTGCTCCGCACCTGGTCGCCCGCCGCCCGGCGGGCGACCATGGCGGGGACCGCCCACCCGGCCGGTGGCGACGCCGGCCCGAGGTTGACGGAAGGAGTCGGCGTGCGATGGTTGTTGTGGCTCGTGTCGGCCGCCCTGCTGCTGGCGGTGTCGGGTTCCACCGCTGCCGTGCGATGGGACCTGGTGCTGCTCACCGTGCTCGCCGTCGGCCTGCTGGGCGTCGGGTACGGCGCGCGGCACCGGTGTCGGACCCGGCTGCTCTACCACCGCGGGGGCGAGGACCGGCCACGTGCCGTCCACGCCGCGGCCCGCGCCGACCCCACCGGGCTCCGCCCGCACGAGCGACGCCGGCTGCGCGCGATCGAGCGGGCGCTGGAGGACGAGGACCCCGAGTTCGCCGAACGCCTCCGGAGGACCCCGGGCCTGCCGGGTCACCGGGCGGACGGGCGGCTCACCGCCGTGGCCGTGTTCGGGGTGGTGCTGGTGGTGGTCGGCCTGCTGTCCGACCCGCCGTTGGCCCTGATCGGCCTGCTGATCACCGTGTCGGCTTTCGGCGTCCGACTGCTGCTGTCCGCGCGACGACCCCGGGACCCGGCGTCCGGGCCCGACGACGAACCACCGCACGGCCACGACCGGGGCGCGCCGGTATGACCGCTCCACGACGGGGGAGGCGCGGCGCCGCAGGCGCCCGGCCACGAGCGCCGGTGGCCGCGGCCCGGCCGGACCGCCGCGGGCGCCGGTCCGCGGGCGGGGCTGCCGCCCGCGGACCGGCGCCGGCCTCACTCGGCGGCCTTCTCCAACTCGACCAGCGCCGCGGCCAGTGCGAAGTACTTGCTCGTGCCCAGGTCGCGGACGGACTTGATGCCGAAGGCGGACTCCAGCTTCTCCGCGTCAGCGCCGCTGACCCCGGCCAGCGCGGCCACCGGCGCGTCGAGCACCTCGGACACGCCCAGGCCCTCGTAAGCCTTGTCCAGCTGCTTGTCCAGGTTCACGGAAACAGCCACAGGTGGTACCCCTCCACGGGTAGTCGATCATGGACTTCCCCACCCTATCGGGTTATATGCCGCTTTAGTCCGCCCATGCCCCGAACAGACCAGGCGCTGCGACGGCCACCCCCGGCGACCTCGCGCTACCGCAGCGCACCCGACCACCCACCGCCCGCCGTGTCACCGCTGCCGGTGCGGGCGCGGCCGGTCGACGTCCCGCGCCCGCCGCCCGGCGACCCCGAACCCGGAGCCCCGCCGGCCGACCTCGGCCCGCGACGGCGTCGTTCACGACCTCGGCCCGGGTTCCCTCGCCCTGCCGGGTGATCGTGACGGTCACCCGCGCGCCCGGCGCGTGCCGGGCGGCGTCAGGCGTCGACCAGCAGCCGGTCGAGGCGGTGGCGGGCGAGGTGGTGCAGCATCTCGGCGAGGGCTTCGCGGACGACCTGGCCCTCGAGGTCGCGGCGGGCGGCGAGCACCGTGCCGGCCACCGCCTCCCGGGACAGGGCGCCGCCGAACTCGGCGGTCAGCCTGCCGACGGCTTCCAGGCAGTACTGGTCCGGCTGCTCCTGCTGGGTGGGCACGGGACCTCCAACGCTCGTGGTGTCTGCTCCCAGGATGCCTCCGTCGTGGCAGGCCCGACCTGACGACTGGCTGACGATGGAGCCGGCCGTCCCGGGCGGGTGCCGCTCACGGGCCGGCCCCGCCGGTGGGCGGGTGCTCGCGCGCCCTCCTCCGGCCCGCCGGGGTCCGTGCCCGGTGCGGCGCGGTTCGTGCGGTTCGTGCGGTTCGTGACATGGGACGGGGCATCGGGGGTAGTCCCGAGGCATGTGCGCGCCAACCGTCGTCCCCGCAACCACGGGGTCACCGCAGTCGGTCGAACCCGTCGATCCCGCGCCGGAGCGGGATCGACGGGTTCGACCCGGCGGCGCGGTGGTCGTCGTCGAGCCCGCCGGGAGGCGCTGACCGATGCCCTCGCCGATCGAGGACTACGCCCTGCTCGGAGACCTGCAGACCGCCGCCCTGGTCGGCCGGGACGGCAGCGTCGACTGGCTGTGCCTGCCCCGGTTCGACTCCCCGGCCTGCTTCGCCGCGCTGCTGGACGACGTGGACGCCGGGCGCTGGCAGCTCGCCCCGGCGACCGGCGGCCCGGCCACCCGGCGGCGCTACCGCGGCGACTCCCTGGTGCTGGAGTCGGAGTGGGACACCCCGCACGGCACGGTGCGCGTGGTCGACTGCATGCCGCCGCGCGGCGAGGCCGCCGACGTGGTGCGCGTGGTGGAGGGCGTGTCGGGCAGCGTGCCGATGCGCATGGACCTGCGGCTGCGCTTCGACTACGGCAACGTCGTGCCCTGGGTCCGCCACCACGACGGGGCGCTGGCCGCGATCGCCGGGCCGGACGCGGTGTGGCTGGAGGCGGGCGTCCCGGTGCACGGCCACGACCTGACCACCACCGCCGAGTTCGAGGTGCGCGCCGGGCAGCGCGTGCCGTTCGTGCTCACCCACACCGCCTCCCACCTGCCCCGCCCGCACGCCGTCGACGCCGCGCGGGCCATCGGCGACACCGAGGACTTCTGGGCCGCCTGGATCGGCCGCTGCACCTACCGCGGCCCGTGGGGGGACGCGGTGCGGCGGGCCCTGGTCACGCTCAAGGCCCTGACCTACGCCCCCACCGGGGGCATCGTCGCCGCGGCCACCACCTCGCTGCCCGAGCAGTGGGGCGGCCCCCGCAACTGGGACTACCGCTACTGCTGGCTGCGCGACGCCACGTTCACCCTCCAGGCGCTGCTGGGCACCGGGTACGTCGCCGAGGCACGGGCCTGGCGCGAGTGGCTGGTGCGCGCGGTGGCGGGCGACCCGGCGAAGCTGCAGATCATGTACGGCCTGGACGGCAGCCGCCGGCTGCCGGAGGCGGAGCTGCCCTGGCTGTCCGGCTACGAGGGCGCCTCGCCCGTCCGGGTGGGCAACGCCGCGGCCGACCAGTTCCAGCTCGACGTGTGGGGCGAGGTCCTCGACGGCCTGCACCTGGCCCGCGAGGCCGGTCTGCCGGCCACCGACACCGCCTGGGACCTCCAGCGGGCGCTGCTGGACCACCTGGAGGGCCACTGGTCCGACCCGGACAACGGCCTGTGGGAGGTGCGCGGCCCGCGCCGCCACTTCACCCACTCCAAGGTCATGGCCTGGGCCGGGCTCGACCGCGCCGTGCACACGGTCGAGCACCACGGGCTGCCCGGGCCGATCGGGAGGTGGCGGGAGGTTCGCGACCGCATCCACGCCGAGGTCTGCGACCGGGGCTACGACCCCGAGCGCAACACCTTCACCCAGTTCTACGGCTCGCAGGGCCTGGACGCGTCCCTGCTGCTCATCCCGCGCGTCGGTTTCCTGCCCTGGGACGACCCGCGCGTGCGGGGCACGGTGGACGCGGTGCGCCGCGAGCTGTGCTTCGACGGGTTCGTGCTGCGCTACCGCACCGACGCCGACGGCGGCGTGGACGGCCTGCCCGGGGCCGAGGGCGCGTTCCTGGCCTGCACGTTCTGGCTCGCCGACGCCTTGCACGGCACCGGCCGCGCGGCCGAGGCCCGGGAGCTGTTCGAACGCCTGCTCGACCTGCGCAACGACGTCGGCCTGCTCAGCGAGGAGTACGACCCGACCACCGGGCGCCACATGGGCAACACACCCCAGGCGTTCAGCATGGAAGGTCTGGTCAACACCGCTCGCCGGCTCGCCGGCGCCTCCACCCGCACCTCCGCCGGCAAGGACGAGCAGGCCCTGTGACGGCGCCGCCCGCCGGCTGACCCGGTGGCGGCGGATCCCTCCCGGCGTCCGGGATTCCGGTCGCGGCCGAGGTCGGGTGCCCTCGGGCCTGCTCGGACGCTGCGGCGTCGCCACGCGAGGAGGACGGCGGGGTCGGCTTGGCGGGGTCGCGTTCACCACGCGCGTCCCGGAGCTTGCGATCGCCTGACGAGGCCGTCACACGTGCTCCGCCGTGGGCGTGCCGGGTAGCCGAGGGGCATGAACAGGATCGGCACTCTGGGAATCACGACCGCGGCGGTGGCCGCGGTGCTCGCGTCGTGCGGTGAACCGCAGCGGGTGCTGGAGAGCGGCACGATGGGCACCAACGCCGAGGTCGGCGACGTGGTGCTGCGCAACGTGTTCGTCCAAGCGCCCGGCGACAGCTCCTACCGGCCCGGTGAGGACGCCGTGGTGCGGCTGGCGATGTTCAGCGATTCGGACCGGCCGGACGCGCTGCTGGGCGTGCGCTCGCGGAGCGCGGGCGCGGTGGAGTTGCGCTCCGATGCCGACTGCGACGGCTCCAGCGAGACGGTGCCGCGCATCCCCGTGCCCGCCGAGGGCGCCGTGGGCGAGCCCGGCGGCGTGGACCTGGCCTACCACCTGCGCGTCGTGGACTTCTCCGAGGAAGTCCAGGCCGGCACCACCGTTCCGCTGACCTTCGACTTCGAGAACGCGGGCGAGGTCACGGTGGAGGCGATGGTGGAGGCCGTCGACGACGGCGACGTGCCGCCACCCACCCGCTGCGCCACGGCCACCGGGAGCTGACGGCAGGAGCGCTTCCCGCGCGGCACCGCCCCGGCGGCCGCGGTGGGCCGACCGCCGACGAGGTCGCCGACCCGGCGGTGGCGTGCCCTCGGCGCGCCGTCACCGCCACAGCGGTTGCCGCACGCCGAGCAGGCGGTTGAGGGCCACGCCGAGCACGGTCACCAGCAGCACCCCCACCGCGATGGCGAGCAGTTCGCGGGTCGAGGTGAGCAGGCCCAGGCTGACGATCAGCGTGGTCGCCCCGGCCGGCGGGTGCGGGCAGTCCAGCAGCCGCAGGACCAGGGCGGTCAGGGCGACCGAGAGGGCGGCGGCGCCGACGCGGGCGCCCGTGACGCCCTCCTGGGTGACCGGTGGGTGGTCGGTCAGGCCGAACAGGGCCAGGCACCCGGCGCCCGCGAGGATCGCCACGCCGTGCCCGATCAGGCTGCTGCGGGGTGCGGCGGACCGCTGCCGGGGCGATTCGAAGAACAGCATGACGGTCGGGCCGAGGCTGGGGAACAGGTAGGGCTGCTCGACGAGCAGGGCGATCCCGCCCACGGCGGCCAGGACCGCCAGGCACAGCGCGAAGGCGTAGCCGGCGGCGCCGAGGCGGCCCGCTCGCCGTTCGGCGGCTCCCAGCGCGCCACCGGGTCCTTCGCTCACGCCGCCCGCCCGGCCGCGCCGGGGGCCGGGGGCGCGGCCTGCCCGACGCGGGTGCGCGGCAGTCCCGGGTAGGTGGCCAGGTGCATGGTTCAGCCCTCCTGCGCGGACCCGCGTTCGGGTGCGGGGCGGGGTCCGTTGGCCGGTCGACACCGCGTTCCCCACCGTAACCGGGGGCAGCGGGCCGTGCAGGACTTCACCTCTGCGGTCTCCGACGGGGACGGGGCGCGGGCCTGCGGGCTGCTCACCGAGCAGGCCCGCGAGAACGCCGACTGCGCCGCCCTGGGGGTCCCGGGCGGCCCGGTGGAGCAGGTCGAGGTGCGGGGTGGGCGGGCCGTGACGCAGCGCGGGATGTTCCACGCCTACCTGGTCGGCGTGTCGGTCCTGCTGGTGTGCTTCGGCGTGATCGGGTTGGTGGGCATGTGAAGCGGTTCCTGCGCGACAACGGCCTGGGCCTGTTCTTCGGCCTGCTGTTCCCGGCGTCGCTGGTCGGCCAGGCGTTCGCCGGCAACGCCGACCTCAACGAGCGCCGGCTGACCGACGGCGGCGACCCGATCGGCCTGGGGGCCTACGTGCTGTCCTCGGACTTCGCGGTCGACGTCGCGGAGAACTGGCAGTCGGAGTTCCTGGCCATCGGCTCGATGGTGGTCTTCAGCGTCTACCTGCGCCGGCGCGGGTCCTCCCAGTCCAAGCCGGTGGGCAGCCCGCACACCGACACCGACGAGAACGGCTGATCGGCGACCGGGCCCGCTGCCAGGCCGCGCACCGCCGCCACGGCGCGGTCGACGTCCGGGCGCACCGTGAGCACCTCGCGCATCCCGGTGATGTCCAACGGCTTGAGCACGGCGTGGTGGTCGGCGGCGACGGCGAACACCGCACCGCGCTCGTGGGCGTGTTGAGCGGCTTCGGCCAACAACGCCAATCCGTTGGACGCCAGGAACGACACCCCGGTCAGGTCCAGCACGGCCACCGGCACGGCGGTCTCCAGCCACCCCAGCACCTCGGCGCGCACACCGGGCGCGGTCGCCATGTCGATCTCACCCGCGACGCGCAGCAACGGCACGCCACCCCGCGCCCCGGCGGACACCGACACGTTCACAGCCGATTCGTCTTGACCCACCGGACAACCTTCCGAAGACCCGATCCCACGACGACGGGCTGGCTGCTCAACCCCGGCGCGAACGCACCGACCACGGCAACGACCGGTTCCCACCGCGGGATTCCCGCCATCGCCGCCACGTGACCCACCACACCAACGGCTCGGGGACGTGCACATCCGACTTTCCCGGGGTTCGGCAGGCGTCCGCGCGGTCGGGCGGCCACTTCCCGTCCGCGGGGCGCGGGCTACCGGAGCCGGACCGGTCCTGCGTCGATGGGCACGCGGAACAGGTGGTACGGCTTGCGCCTGCGGTCCTGGCCGCCCTGGTACTTGGCCTGGCGGTGGAGCTGGTTGGCGGTGACGTAGAGGTGGCCGTCGGCGACCGACATCGTGTCCGGCCACAGCAGGCGCGGATCGTGGGCGACGGCCTCGAACGTGCCGTCCGGGAGCCTGCGCAGCACGGCGTCGTGCTCGTAGTCGGTCAGGTAGAGCCGGCCGGCGTCGTCGGTCTCCAGGCCGTCGGAACCGCCGCCCTTGTCGCCCTCGTCCACGACCTGCTCGCCCACCTCGTCGTCGGGCAGCGACCGGTCCAGCAGAGCGCTGGTGGGCACGCTGTACCAGCGGCGCGAGGCCAGCGGGCAGTAGTGCAGGCGCGATCCGTCGGCGCTGATCGCGATGCCGTCCGCGCCCATGGTGACCGGTTCCGGCGCGCCCTCGGCGGGGCGCTCCAGGAACGGCGCGCCTTCCACGACCGGGCGGAAGCCCTCCAGGGGCTCGGCCTTGGTGGAGGGGTGGTCGTGCAGCCTGCGCCACGACTCGCCGCTGCCCAGGTCCACCACGATGATCCCGTTGGGACCGGAGTCGGCCGAGTCGGTGATGTAGGCGACCCCGGCCTCGCCGCGGCGCAGGTCGAACCGCACGTCGTTGAGGTAGGTCGTCTCCAGGGCCACTTCGCGCGGGAAGGTGATCACCTGGGCGACGGTGTCGGTGGCCAGGTCGACGCGCACCAGCTTCGGGCCGCCCGGCTTCGTGGGCCGGAACAGCGGGCTGCCGGTGTCGAGCACCCACAGCCGGTCGGCGGGGTCGACCACGATGCTCTGCACCGACACGAACGCGTGCGGGTCGTCGTCGGACGACGGCGAGTTCCACGCCTGGTCGGGGAACGGCGCCTCGGCGCCGTCGCGCAGCTCCACCACGGTCGCGGGGACCTCGTCGCCCCACTTCGGGAAGTTCACGAAGATCCGCCCGGTGTGCGACACGCTCACCCCGGTGGGCATCGGACCGGTGAACTCGTGCACCACTTCCAGTTCTTCCACGGGAACGCTCCTCACTGCGCCGGCAGGCGCCGGGACTGTTCGGGCGACCGCGCCGAGTGGGCGGCGTCGCTCGCCGGCCCGCCGTGGGCGGGCAGCCGGCCCCCGTCGTCGGTCACGGTTCCCACCTACCCCGGCAGGAGCGGGCCAACCCCGGCGGGTCGTGGCGGCAGGTGCGATCCGCCCGCGTTCGGGTATCCCCACGGAACCCGCCCGGCCCGAGGAGGAGAGCGATGGCACGACCGAACCCACCGCAACCCACGTCCCCGCAGCCCGCGCAGCCCACGCCGGGCACGGAACCGCCGGTTCCGCCGACGCCCAACCCGCCCGACCCGACCACGCCCGAACCGCCCACCCCCAGCCGCTGAGGGAGGGCGGGTACGGCGGTCGGACCCCCTGCCGGGATCGGTTCCGCCGGCGTCGGTCCCGAGTGAGGAGGGGTGCCCGTAGTGAGCCTGGTGCTGGCCTTCGGCGTGGTGATGCTGGTCAGCGTGGCCCTGTCGGGCCTGGCGGCGCGCACGGTGCTGTCGACGGCGCTGATGGTGCTGCTCGCCGGCGCGCTGCTGGGCCAGGGCGGGTTCGGCCTGGTCGAGATCCCCTCCGACAGCGGCGTGGTGTCCGCGCTGGCCGACCTGGCGCTGTTCACCGTGCTGTTCACCGACGGGCAGCGCGCCGGGCTGCCCGCGTTGCGCCAGGAGTGGCGCAGCTCGGGCAAGGCCCTGGGCATCGGGATGCCGCTGGCCATGGTCGGCATCGCGCTGCCCGCCCACTACCTGGCCGGGCTGGACTGGCCCACCGCCTTCCTGCTGGGCGCGATCCTGTCCCCCACCGACCCGGTGTTCGCCTCCGCCATCGTGGGCCGCGCCGACGTGCCCCTGCGGCTGCGGCGCCTGCTCAACGTCGAGTCCGGCCTCAACGACGGCCTGGCCCTGCCCTTCGTCCTGATCTTCCTCGCCGCCGCCTCCCACGAGACCGCCCACCCCGGCACCATCGCCCTCGAACTCGCCCTCGGCCTGCTGCTCGGCGTCGCGGTCCCGGCGCTGGTCGCGCTGGCGCTGCGCCTGCCCCTCCTCGGCGCGGAACCGCGCCTGCAAGCCCTGGGCCCGCTGTCGGTGGGCATCGTGGTCTACGCCGCGGCCGACCTGACCCACGCCAACCCCTACCTCGCCGCGTTCGCCGCGGGCTCCACCATCGCCACGCTCGCCCCCGCCGCCGCCCAGCGGTTCGAGCACTTCGGCGACCTGCTGTCGGAAACCACCAAGTTCGCCGCCCTGCTCGTCTTCGGCGCCCTGATCACCCCCGAACGCCTCTCCCACCTCAGCCCCGGCGACTGGCTGGTGCCCGTGGTCGCCATCCTGCTCGTGCGACCGCTGTCGATCGCCGTCTCCCTGCTGCGCAGCAGGCTGACCGGGCGGGAACGCGCCGCGGCGGCCTGGTTCGGCCCCAAGGGGTTCGCCTCGGTCGTCTACGGCCTGCTCGTCCTGCAGTCCGGGCTGCCCGAGGCCGCGCACGTGTTCGACCTGGTCGCCGTCACCATCGCCCTGTCGATCGTCCTGCACTCCTCCTCCGACGTCCCGGTGGCCAAGGCGCTGCGCATCGAACCGCCCGACGACCTGCCGGCCGGCGGGTCGGGCGGCCCGACCCGGCCCTCGCCGGACGCGACCTGACCGGCCCCCGGATCACCACCGGGCGCCGTGCCCGCCGCCCCGGGCGACCGCCACGACGCTTTCCGGCGGTTCGATCAGGACCTCGCGCCGGGACCGGTGCTCACAGCGCGCTCAGGGTGTCGCGGCAGAGCTGCAGCTCTTCGCGCGGCTTCACGACCAGCACCGGCACGGCGGCGCCGGGCGGGCTGACCGGCCCGTCGCCGTCCGGTGGGGTGGTCAGGTCGCCGGGGACGCCGAGCAGGGACAGGCCGGCCACGACGTCGGCGCGGACCTCCGGTTGGTCCCAGCCGATCTCGCCGGTGAACACCAGGGCGTCGAGCCGGTCCAGCGAGGTGGCCGCGGCGGCGAGCTCGCGCCGCGCGCGGTGGGCGAACACGCGCAGCGCCAGCGCCGCCGCCGGGTCCTCCCCGGCGGCGGCGACCAGGTCGCGGGTGTCGCCCGACCGGCCGCCGGACAGCCCCAGCAGGCCGGATTCGTGGTTGAGGCCGTGTTCGAGGGCGTCCAGGTCGACCCCGTTGCGCAGCAACCACAGCAGCATCCCGGGATCGACGCTGCCCGAGCGCTTCGACATCGCCACGCCCTCCAGCGGCGTGAAGCCCATCGAGGTGTCCACGCTGCGGCCCCCGCGCACCGCGCACACCGAGCAGCCGCCGCCCAGGTGGGTCATCAGCACGCTCAGCCCGTCGGCGGGCCGGTCGAGGATCCGCGCCGCCCGGTCCAGCGCCCACCGGTAGGACAGGCCGTGGAAGCCGTAGCGGCGCAGGCCGTGGCGCTCGCGCCACCGGGCGGGCAGCGGGTAGGTGGCGGCGACCTCGGGCAGGTCGGCGTGGAAGGCGGTGTCCGGGCACAGCACGTGCGGCACGTCGGGCAGCCGCCCGCGCAGCACGTCCAGCAGCCGCAGGGCGGGCGGCACGTGCAGCGGCGCCAGCGCCTCGGCGCGCCGGGCCGCCCCGACCGCGGCGTCGTCGACGACGGTCGGCGCGCGCAGGTCGGGGCCGCCGTGCACGAGCCGGTGGCCGACCGCGACGACGCCGTCCGCGTCGGCCGACAGCTCGTCCAGGGCGCGGCGGGTGTCGTCGGAGTCCGGCGGGCCCTCCACGTCGACGGAGCCCACGACCTCCTCGGAACCGGCGTCGACCAGGTGCGCCTTGAGGCTGTTCGACCCGGCGTTGACGGTCAGGACAGCGGTCACGCGCCCCACCGCCACTCGGTGATCTCCCGGGAGTCCACGCCGTCGCGGTGGGCGGCCTCGCGCAGCTCGTCGCGCTCGGCCAGCACCGCGGTGTCGTCGCGGCCGGTGCGGCGCAGCGCGTCGGCGGCCAGGTCGTGCCGGCTCATGCCGTTGCCGACCAGCAGGTCGAACGGCGTGGTGGTGGTGCCCTCCTCCAGGTAGCCGTGCACGTGGAACCGCTCGGTGTCGGGCCGGCCGTGCAGCGTCTCGTGCACCGCCGAGGGGTAGCCGTGGAAGCCGAACACCACCGGGACGCCCTCGGGGAAGCACGCGGCGAAGTCCTCGTCGGCCAGGCCGTGCGGGCGCCGGTCGGCGGGCGCCAGGGACAGCAGGTCCACGACGTTGACCACGCGCACGGTCAGGTCGGGCGCGCGCTCGCGCAGGATCGACGCCGCCGCCAGCACCTCGACGGTGGGGATGCCGCCCGCGCACGCCAGCACCACGTCCGGGTCGCCGTCGCCGTGGCCCGCCCACTCCCACGTGCCCGCGCCTGCCGCGCAGTGCCGCTCGGCTGCTGCCAGGTCCAGCCACTGCGCGCCCGCGTTCTTGCCCGCGACCACCAGGTTGATGCGGTCGGTCGAGGCCAGGCAGTCCCGCAGCGTCACCAGCAGCGTGTTCGCGTCCGGCGGCAGGTAGACGCGCGCGGTCGACGCCTTCCTGGTCAGCAGGTTGTTGAGGAACCCCGGGCCCTGGTGGCTGTAGCCGTTGTGCTCCTGCCGCCAGCCCTCGCTGGTCAGCAGGTGGTTCATGCTCGCCACCGGCTCCCGCCACGCCACCTCGCCGGACACCTTGAGGAACTTGGCGTACTGGTTGACCATGCTGTCCACGATCGGGGCGAACGCCTCGTAGCACGGGAACAGCCCGTGCCGCCCGGTCAGCAGGTAGCCCTGCAACCAGCCCTGGCACAGGTGCTCCGACAGCACCTCCAGCACCCGCCCGCCCGGCGCGACGTGCTCGGCCGTGCCCGGCAGCGGCCAGGTGAACCCGCGGTCGGTGGCCTCCAGCAGCGCGCCGAGCCTGTTGGACTCCAACTCGTCGGGGCAGACCACGCGGAAGTCGCGGCGGTCCTCGGTGGCCCGCACCAGCTCCGCCAGCCACCGCCCCGCCACCCCCGTCGGGCTCGCCGTGCCGCCGCCCGGCTCGGCCACCTCCACCGCGAACGGCGCGAGGTCGGGCAGCGGCAGGTCCCGGCGCAGCCGGCCGCCGTTGGCCTCGGGCGCCCGCCCCAACCTCAGCTCCTCCGGCGGCAACGCGGCGAGCAGGTCCTCGTGCGGGCGGCCGTCGGCGTCGAACAGCTCCTCGGGCCGGTAGGACCGCAGCCACCGCTCCAGCAGCGCGAACTCCGCGTCGTCCTCGTGCACCCCGCCCAGCGGCACCTGGTGCGCGCGGAACGTGCCCTCCAGCGGCTTCCCCCCGGCGTCGCGCGCGGGCACGCCCCAGCCCTTCGGGGAGCGCAGCACCAGCATCGGCCACACCGCCCGCTCACCGGGCCGCCACCGCTCCCGCACCGCGGCGATCCCGCCGTGCGCCAGGTCCAGCGCCTCCGCCAGCAACCCGTCCGGGTCGTCCGTCGCGGTCACGTCCACCACGTGCGGCGACCAGCCCGCGCCGCGGAAGTAGGCGACCAGCTCCTCGTCGGACATGCAGCCGTAGACCGTGGGCGAGGAGATCTTGTAGCCGTTGACGTGCAGCACCGGCAGCACCGCGCCGTCGGTGCGCGGGGACAGGTACTTGTTCGCGTGCCACGAACCGGCCGTGGGACCGGTCTCGGCCTCCCCGTCGCCGACCAGGCACGCCACCAGCAGGTCCGGCTTGTCCAGGGCCGCGCCGAACGCCGTGGCCAGCGCGTAGCCCAGCTCGCCGCCCTCGTGGAGCACGCCCGGCACCTCCGGCGAGAGGTGGCTGGGGAAGCCGCCGGGCCAGGAGAACCGGCGCACCAGCTCGGCCAGCCCCGCCCCGTCCCGGCTCAACGCGGGATCCAGCCGCGCGTGCGTGCCCTCCAGCCACAGGTTCGCGTGCACGGCGGGCGCGCCGTGGCCGGGGCCGGTGACCAGCAGCGTCCGCTGCCCGGTCCGCCGCACCAGCCCGTTGAGGCCGCCGTAGAGGAAGGTGATGCCGGGGCACGTGCCCCAGTGGCCCAGCAGCCGCGGCTTGAGGTGCTCCCGCCGCAGCGGCTCGCGCAGCAGCACGTTGTCCTTCAGGTAGATCATCGCCGCCGCGGCGTAGTCGCACGCCCGCCGGTAGCGTTGGACGGCCTCGGTTTCGCGGGTCTGCGTGGTCGTCATGCGCCCGGATTCCCCGAGGTCACCCGTGGCACACCACGGCGAGGGCGAAGGAGCGCGGATCGCAGCGGGAGCGCCCGGGGATCCACGGGCGATGCGGCGGGGACTGCGCGAAGTCCGTGCGGCGTCAGTCCTTCAGGGGGTCGTGCCCCCAGTTCATCAGCGAGTAGCGCCACTTGGTGTGCTCGACGTCCCCGTCCGGGCGCTGGGCGAGGTGCCGGTGGACGTAGCCGACGACCTTGCGCATGTGCGCCTGGTCGTCCTCGGTCAGGTCGCCCTTCTTCGTGCGCAGCAGCTCCACGATCCGCCGGCCGGACTCGTGGCCGACCGACTCGCCGCCGTCGGACTGGCCCACCGACTTCGACTCGTCGGTCCCCAGCCACCGCTCCAGCTCGGCCGCCGTCATGTTCACGGCCTCGTCGAACTCGCCGCTCACGACCCCTCCCCCGCCACGTCCCCGCCGCGAGCCCGGCGTCGCGGCCCTTCCGCTGAACCCATGCGAGGAGTCTGTGCCGTCACGGCCGGCCTTGCACGACGGTGGGCCGCCGATCCGGTGCGCCGCGCGCGATGTTCACCCGGCGGGGTGGTCGCGACCACCGCGTGCCGCGCAGCCGCCCGGCGCGGGCCTGCGCGGGCGGGGAGGGCCGGATCGCTGGAGAATGGGCGCCCATGGACGAGGTCACCGCGGTCGACGTGTTGCTGGACGGGTTCGGGCGGGTCCGCGAGTCCGCGGAACGCGTGCTGGACGGCCTGACGCCCCAACAGCTGACCCACCGGGTCGGCGGCACGGCCAACCCGATCGCCTGGCTGGTCTGGCACCTCACCCGCGTGCAGGACGACCACGTGGCCGAGGTCGCCGGCGCCGAGCAGCTCTGGACCGCCGACGGCTGGGCCAAGCGCTTCGACCTGCCGCTGCCCACCGGCGACACCGGCTACGGGCACGACGGCAACCAGGTAGCCGCCGTCACCGCGCCCGCCGACCTGCTGCTCGGCTACCACCGGGCGGTGCACGAGCGCACCGGCTCGTACGTGCGCGGTCTGAGCGCCGAGGACCTGGCCCGGGTCGTGGACGACTCGTGGGACCCGCCCGTCACCCTGGCCGTGCGGCTGCTCAGCGTCATCGAGGACGACCTCCAGCACGTCGGCCAAGCCGCCTTCGTCCGCGGAACCCTGCCCGGCGCCTGACCCGTGCCCGCTCCGACGGCGGCGTGGCGGCGCGGGCCGCCGGCCGTCGCCGCGCTCCCGGGCCCTCCCGGGGCTCCGGCCCGCGGGGACGGCCCGGAACAGCCGATCGGCGGAAACCGTTCCGGGGCAGCGGTTGCCCGATGGCGTCCTCTCCGGGTGGGGCAGGGCCGGCTCCGCCCCACCCGGAGGGGCCCGGACCGCGGGATCAGGTCTGCCCGGCCGGCTGCCGCGACCTGGACCGGCTGGTCAGCAGGAGGTGCACCGCGACGAGGACCACCGGGACGGCGATGAGGCGGGCCAGCCACGGGTAGCCCCAGGCGTCGAGGACGGCGCCCGACGGGTAGGCGGCCAGTGCCGCGGCCAGCTGCATCAGCAGGTCCGACACACCTTGGGCGTGGGGCCGCGAGGGCTTGTCCACCGACTCGGTGAGCAGCGCCGAGCCCGCGACGAAGCCCGCCGACCACCCGAGCCCGAGGACCACCAGGCCGATCACGATCCCGGTCACGGCGTGGCCGTGGGTCGCCTGGAGGATCAGGCACGACAGCAGGAGCATGGCCAGTCCCAGGCCCAGGACCGCCCGTGCCCCGAAGCGGTCCACCAGCCAGCCGAACAGCGGTGACAGCAGGAACATGCCCGCGAGGTGCGCGCTGATGGCGAAGCCGACGACGTCGAGCGACCCGCCGCCGTGGTGCAGGTGCAGCGAAGCCATGTTCATGCCCGAGACCATGACCGCGTGGACGACCGCCACGGCGATGACGGCCCGGCGCGCCTCGGGGGTCCGCACCAGGAGCCGCAGGGTGGGCAGCAGCCGACTCGCCCGGTGCGCTTGGGGGTCGCCGCTCGCCAGCGAGCGGGCCAGCAGGAGCGGGTCGGGGCGCAGCCACGCGAACGCGGCCGCGCCGGAGAGCGCGAGCCCGAGGGCGATGACGAGGAACGGCCCCGTGAACACCGGCAGGCCGATCGCCTGCGCGACCTTGTCCGACGGTCCGGCGAGCAGCGGCCCGGCGACCCCGCCGAAGGTCGACGCCCAGACGACGATGCCGATGGCGCGCCCGCGGTGTCGCGGCTCGGCCAGGTCGGTGGCCGCGAAGCGGGCCTGGAGGCCGGCCGCGACCGCGGCGCCGACCAGGGTGGTGCCCACGAGCACCATGGCGAACACCTGGGCCACGCCGCCGAGGACCACGAGCACGGCGCCGATGCCCGCGACCAGGTAGCCGGAGACGACACCGACCCGACGGCCGCGGCGAACGGTCAGCTCCGCCAGCGGCACGGCGGCGAGGACCCCGCCCGCGATGGTGGCGGCTTGGGCCAGGCCGGCGAGCGCCGGCGAGGACGTGAAGTCCTGGACGAGCAGGGCGGTGACCGGCGAGGCCATCGCCATCACCACCGCGAAGATGACCTGAGTGCCGAGCAGCACTCGTATGGTGCGCCGTTGGACGGCGGGGACGTCGATGGTCACTGCGTTGGCTGGCACGCGACTTCTCCCTTGTGGTGGTCGCACCAGGGGTCATCCACCGGGCAGCCGGCGGAAAACCCCTGGGGCGACTGACGAACGGGCCGACGACCGGACCGCGTCATCCACAGGTGTCACACCCCTGCGCGGGTGAGGCGCCGTGGCCGGGCAGGCGGCGGACACGGCATCGGCGCGGCGTCCCGGTGGTGTTCGGGGGGAGGTCCCCGACCGACCGGATCGCGCGCGAGCAGCGGGTGTCACCGGTGGCGGCCCGTCGCCGGCCGGCCCTCGTGGCGGCGTTGTCGTTGCCGCACGGGGGAAAGGTCTTCGGTGGCCGGGTCGGTGACGACCCGGCCGACCGGTGGCGGTGGATCACCGGTCCTCGAACAGCGGGGTGCTGAGGTAGCGCTCGCCCGTGTCGGGGAGGATGACGACGATCACCGCGCCCCGGTGCTGCGGGAGGCGCGCCAACGCCGTGGCGGCGTGGAGGGCGGCTCCCGAGGACACCCCGGCGAGGATCCCCTCGGTCCTGGCCAGGCGGCGGGCGGTGGCGCGGGCGTCGTCGACCGAGACGCCCAGGACCCGGTCGTAGACCGCCGTGTCGAGGACCTCGGGCACGAAACCCGCGCCGATGCCCTGGATGCCGTGCGGCCCCGGCGCGCCACCGGCCAGCACCGGGGACTCGACCGGTTCGACGGCGACCACGGTGGTGTCGGGGTTCTTCTCCTTGAGCACCCGGCCGACGCCCGTCACCGTTCCGCCGGTGCCGACCCCGGACACGAAGACGTCGACCTGCCCCGCGGTGGCCTGGAGGATCTCCTGCGCGGTGGTCCGCCGGTGCACTTCGGGGTTGGCCGGGTTCTCGAACTGGCGCAACCGGAACCAGCCGTTGCGCTCTTCCAGTTCCACGGCGCGCGCGATCGCCCCCCGCATGCCCTCGGCGGCGGGCGTCAGCTCGACGTTGGCCCCGTAGGCCCGGAACAGCGCCCTGCGCTCCACGCTCATGCTCTCCGGCATCGTGAAGGTCGCGGGGTACCCCTTGGCGGCGGCGACCATCGCGATGCCGACCCCGGTGTTGCCGCTCGTGGGCTCGACGATGTGCTGGCCGGGCTTGAGCGCGCCACGCTCCTCGGCGTCCTCGATCATCGCCAAGGCGATGCGGTCCTTGACGCTGCCGCCGGGGTTGTGGGATTCGAGCTTGCCGATGAGCCGGGCGGGGACGCCCTGGCCGTACCGGTGGAGCTCCACCATCGGGGTGCGCCCGATCAGGTCCGTCACAGAGGCGTGCAAGTCGCTCACGGTGTTCTCCTCGGGTAGTCGGGAAAGGTGCGGCCCCGCTAGATGCAGAACTCCACCACCTGGTGCTCCGGCGGCCTTCCGACCCGTGCGCCGACCTCCGAGCGCGCGTCGACCCCCGACCGCGCGTCGACCTCCGACCGGGGGGCGCGGACGACCGACCCGGCGGGGACGTCCCGGAGCACCAGCGCGTGCGCGCCGACGACCGAGTCACGGCCCACGGTGACCGGTCCGAGGATGCTCGCGCCGGTGCCCACGACCACGCGGTCGCCGAGCGTGGGGTGGCGCTTGTCCACCCGGTCCCCGTCGGTCCACCAGCCCTTGCTGCCCAGGGTGACGCCGTGGTAGATCGTGACGTCGTCCCCCAGCTCGGCGGTCTCGCCGATCACGACCCCCGTGCCGTGGTCGATGAAGCACCTGCGCCCGATGACCGCGCCGGGGTGGATCTCGACCCCGGTCAGCACCCTGGCGAGTTGGGAGATCAGCCGCGGCAGCAGCGGGACCCCCCGCTCGTGCAGGCGGTGGGCGAGTCGGTACGCCCAGAGCGCCCAGACGCCCGGGTGGACGAGGACTTCGACACCTCGCCTGCCGCGCAAGGAGGGGTCTTTTTCCCGCGCGACGATCACGTCGTCAAGCACAATGCGCTACCCCCGTGCCCGCGGCGCCTCGATGCGCCGCAAACCGATGCCACCTCCCGGGGGGCCCGCACGACCCTGCGGCGTAACGTCGATACCGCAGGTGGAAGCGCTCTGGCACCACGTCGGTGGGTACGCCGCCAGACTCTACATGCACTACTATGCTATTCCAAGGAACACTTGAGGAGGGTCTGTGCCGAACGACGAGCGCCGGTCGATGCTCGACCAGTTCGCCCTGGTCGGCAAGGCCCTGGGCAGCGGGAAGAGGTTGGAGCTGATCGACCTCATCGCCCAGCGGGAGCGCACGGTCGGCACCCTGGCCGAGCTGACGGGGATGGGGGTGTCGACCACCTCGGCGCACCTCCAGGTCCTCAAGCGCGCGCGGCTGGTCGTCACCCGCCGCGTGGAGACGTCCATCTACTACGCGTTGGCGGGCAACGACGTCGCCTCGCTGTACGTCCTGCTCCAGAAGGTCGGCCACAGCCACATCGTCGACGGGGAACGGGCGCAGTCGCACCCCGGCGCGGGCGCCGACAGCGACGTGGAGGAGCTCAGCCGCGAGGAACTGCTGGCCCGCGCCCGGTCCGGGTCGGTCGTCGTGCTCGACGTGCGCCCGTGGGACGAGTTCGCCGCCGGGCACATCCCCGGGGCGGTGTCGATCCCCTTGGCGGAGCTGGAGTTGCGGCTGCCCGAGCTGCCCCCTGACGTGCGCGTGGTGGCCTACTGCCGGAACGAGCACTGCGTGCTGGCGCCGCTGGCCCTGCGGCTGCTCCACGCGAGCGGGCGGGAAGCCACCCGCCTCGACTACGGCATGATCGAGTGGCGCCTCTGGGACGAGCCCGTCCAGAGCATCCCCGAGCAGCGCGACGAGGTCGCACCGCCGAGGTGAGCCGGCCGGGCCGACCACGGCGCGCGGTCGTCCGAGAACACCGGTTCGGCATTGCGGAAAACGATGACGACGCCGTTCACCCGGCGCGGGCGAACGTGGGCTGATCGGTTCTTCCGACCCGCGTGAGAACAATCGAGGAAGTCTCGGTTGTGCTCGTGGCAAAAGCGTGAATCGGAACCGGTCGGCGGGCTGCCGCGCGTCGAGCAGACGGCACGCCCGGCGCCCCCTGCCGGAAACCTTGCGCTCTACCACTGTTCAATGTAATTTTGGAGAAGCGCGCTGACCTGGGGGGATGCCATGTCGGGTTGAGACTGAAGCCGGTCCGTGGCAGCGGGACCACGTCGTGCGCAGCCCTCCCGCCACCCGCGTGCGGGGGCACGACCAGAACCGTTCCGGTGCCCCTGCTCGCAGTTCCCGCCACGCGGTCCACCGGTTCACGACACCGCCGGGGTGCAGCACCCGAGTCCGAACTCCGGCCACCCGGCGCCCATTCCCGCCGGGTGGCCGAATCGCGCCCCGACCGCCCGGGGAGTCGCGCCTGTCCGCACTTCCGCAATCGTGAAGGGTGCAGCCCGTGAGAAGACTTCCCCGTTCCGCGGTTCTGCTGGCGCTGCTGGGCACGACCGCCTGCGGTTCGGCGGCCACGCCGACGGGCGTCGACGACCGAGGCGTCCCGGAGACCTTGCGGGTGGCCATCATCCCGAACACGGCGCCGGACGAGCAGAGCGCGCGGTACGCGCCGCTGCGGGACTACCTGGCGACGGAGCTCGGCGTGGAGGTCGAGTTGTTCGCGGCCACCGACTACGCGGGCGTCGTCACCGCGCTCGCGGCGGGGAAGGTGGATGTCGCGTACCTGGGTGGCCTCACCTACGTGCAGGCCGAGGCCCAAGTGGACCTGCGCCCCCTGGTGACCGAGGTCGACCGCGAGACCGGCACCAGGGAGTACCTGTCCGGCATCGTCGTGCGGAGCGACTCGCCCCACCGCAGCGTCGGCGACGTCGTGGCGGGCAGGGGCACCTTCGCCTTCGGCGACGTCAGCTCGACCTCCGGCAGCCTGTACCCGCGGCTGATGCTGAACGCCGCCGGCGCCGAGTGCTCGGCGTCGGCGGTCGACAGGTGCCCGCCCTTCGACGAGGTCGCCTTCACCGGTGGGCACGATGCGACCGCGCAGGCCGTGGCCAACGGGTCGGCCGACGCCGGGGGCGTCGAGTTGCGGATCCTCCACCGACTGGAGGACGAGGGGAAGCTGCCGAAGGACCGGTTGCGGGTGGTCGGCAGCGAGCGCGTCATGGGCTACCCGTGGGCGATGCGGGCGGCGCTGGGCGAGCGGGCCGCTGCCGCCGTCACCGCGGCGTTCCTGGAGATGGGGCGGCCGGACCTGCTCGACCTGATGCAGACGACCGGCTACCAGCAGGTGACCGAAGCGGACTACGCGTCGGTGGAGAGGAACGCCGTCGAACTCGGGCTGCTCTCCGCGTGAGGCGCGGACGCCCCATGCTCCCCGTGTCGGTCGTCCACCCGAAGAGGTAGCGGTGCCATGCAGATCCGACTCACCGGCGTGTCCGCCACGTTCCCCGGCCGCGCGGACCCGGCGCTCGACGACGTCACCCTGACCATCGGGGAAGCCGAGCACGTCGTCCTTTTAGGACCTTCCGGCTCCGGGAAGACCACCTTGCTGCGGTCCGTCCTCGGTGCGGTCACCCCCGCCTCGGGCACCGTGAGCGTGGGCGGCAAGGACCCGGCGAAGGCTTCCGAGTTGCGCTTCATCCGCCGCCGCACCGGTGTCGTGCGGCAGGGCAACGACCTGGTGCACGGTTTGACGGCGCAGACGAACGCCGTTCTGGGCACGTCGGCCGACTGGGGCGTGCGGGACTGGTTCGCCGTGCTGCGCGGTCGCATGCCCACGCGCTACGCGCAGCGCGTGCAGGCGCTCGCGGACGCCCAGGGCATCCGACCCTTCCTCCGGTACCCGGTGGAGAGGTTGTCCGGTGGGCAACGGCAACGCGTGGCCCTCGTGCGGGCGGTGCTCTCGGAGCCGCGCCTGCTGCTGGCCGACGAGCCGACGTCCGGGCTGGACCCCGCCACCGCCCGAGCCGCCATCCGCACGCTGCGGGCGGCCGACGGGGTGACGGTGGTGGTCAGCACGCACGACCTGGCCATCGCCCGGCAGTTCCCCCGCGTCATCGCCCTGCGCGACGGCCGGGTCTGCTTCGACGGCCCCGAGTTGTCCGACCGCGACGCCGAGGCCGTCTACGAGGGGGCGGAGGCGCGGCCGTGAACTCCGGACCCGGTGACCTCCACGCGCGTTCGGGGTCCGATGCCGCGGCGGGGGCCACCGCGGACGCCGGCACCCGGAGCGGCGACCCCGACACCGGATCGCCCGCGGGCGTCGACCGGATCGCGGTCCGGCGCCACCGCTCGAAAACGCTGTGGTCGGTGCTCGTCCTGGCCGTCGCCTCGGTCGCGTGGTCCCTGCACGGCACGGGCGTCAGCGCGGCCTCGCTGGTCGAGGGGTGGGGCAACGCCCGGGAGATCCTGGCCGGGCTGTTCCCGCCGCGGACCGACGGGGAACTGCTGCGGTCGGTCGGCGCCGCCGTGGTCGAGACGCTGCAGATCTCGATCGCGGCCCTCTTCTTCGGCACCGCCATGGGGCTGGCCCTCGCCCTGCCGATGGCGGGCAACATCGGCGCGCCCGCGTGGCTCGCGCTGCCCGCGCGCTGGACCGCCACCGTCTTCCGCTCGGTCCCGGAACTGCTGTGGGCACTGGTCTTCGTCGCCGCGGTGGGGCTGGGGCCCGCCGCGGGCGTGTACGCCATCTCGCTGCACGCCGCCGGCCTGCTGGCGAAGCTGGTCTCCGAGCAGCTGGAGGCCGTGGACGCGGCGCCCGTCGAGGCGGTGCGGCTGACCGGCGCCACCAAGCTCGCCACCGCGGTGCTGGCGATCGTCCCCCAAGCCCGCAACAACATCGCGTCCCTGGTGCTCTACCAGTGGGAGTGCAACATCCGGGGCTCCGCCATCATCGGCTTCGTCGGCGCCGGCGGCATCGGCCAGGCGCTGGGCATCTCCATGCGCTTGTTCCGGTACGAGGAGCTGGCCACGCTGATGATCGCGTTGCTCGTGCTCGTCCTGAGCGTGGACCGGATATCCCGATTCCTGCGCGGCCGCATGGGCGCCGCCACCCGCTGAGGTCGAGCGCTGCTCGGACCCGCGCACGCGACGCCGACCCCGCATCGTCCCGAACACCGGTGGATAGGAGAATGATGAAGGTCCTCTTCGTGCTGCACGACCCGCCTTACGGCACCGAGCGCGTCTACAACGGACTCCGGTGGGCCACTCACGTGGCGCGCCGGGAAGGCACCGAGGTCAAGGTCTTCTTGTTCGGTGACGCGGTCTCGACCGTCGCCGATGGCCAGAAGACGCCGAACGGCTACTACAACACCGCCAGCATGACCACGGCGCTGGTCCGCCAGGGCGGGGAAGTCGGGTGTTGTGGCAGCTGCATGGACGCCCGCGGCCTGGGCGAGGACCGGATCGTGCAAGGCGCCCACCGGTCGTCCATGAAGGAGCTGACCGAGTGGACGTTGTGGGCGGACAAGGTCATCAGCGTCTGAAGTCGCCCTGCCCGCGGCCTGGACCGGAGACCGTCCCGGGTGATGCGCCCGCGCGTCACCCGGGCGCCTCGTCATGGGCCGGCAGCGCTCGTCGTCCGCGTACCGCGGCGTTCCACCGGTTCATGCCGCACTGCCCGGTGCGACGGCCCTGTCCGCACGCTGAACGGCGACGGTGACGGCGGCGACGCCGGCAGCGCACAGGACGCCTCCGGCGACGAGCAGGGCGCCGGTCGCCGCCCCGCCCTGTTGGAGGGCGCCGACGACGACCGCTCCGACCACCACGCCCGAGTAGGCGAGGCTCCGCGAAGTGGCCGAGACCCGGCCGAGCAGCTCGGGTTCCACGATGCCCTGGCGGTAGGTCCGCCAGTGCACGGTGTAGCAGACGGTCGCGGCCGACAGGGCGCAGTACAGGGCCGCGACCACCCAGGGGTGGTCGACGGCCCCGACGCCGATCGCGCACAGGGCGATGACCGCCACCGCGCCGAGCATCACGCGCCGCGGCGATGTCGTGGTCGCCCACCGCGCGAGCACGAGCGAAGCGGCAACGGCCACGACGCCCGCGGTCACGACCACCGCGGACGTCGTGGCCGGGGACAGCGCGAAGTCCTGGACCATGCGGGCGAGGAACAGCGGTTGCTCGGCCCCGAGCGTCACGTTGACCAGCAGGCTCAGCGTGATACCGAGGCGCAGCCTGCGCCGGCGCACCACGGCGCGCAGTCCCTGCGCGATCTGCTGCCAGGCCGGGGCGGGAGAGCGCCGCGCGGGCGCGGGCGCACGCCGGTTCCAGCCCAGTCCCGCGGCCAGCGCGAACGCGGTGGCCGCGATCCCGACCACCACCGCGAGGTCGCGCGAGGCCGCCGCCACGCCGGCGGCGGCCGGACCGAGGATCACCGCGGCCGTGCGGGCCGACTCCACCAGCGAGTAGCCCCGCGGCACCCGGTCGGGCGCGCCGACGAGCCGGGGGACGCCCGCGTCCATCCCCGCCGCGGACAGCGCGGCCATCAGCCCCAGCGCCCCGCCGGCGAACAGGCACACCAGGTACCCGTCGGCCCCCGCGGCGATGGCGGCCACCGCGGCGCCCAAGGCCGCCGCCGAGCCGAGGTAGGACGCGGTGAGCAGCCGGTCGGGGGCGTGCCGGTCCACCACGTACCCGATCAGGAAGCCCGCGGCCACCGTGGACCCCACGACGACCGCGCGGAGGAAGGTGGCCGACGCCGCGGAGTAGCCGATCCCCAGCAGCACCAGCGGTAGGGCGAGGGCGTAGAACTCGTCGCCCACCGCGTTGACCGAGTACGCGCCGAACGCGCGCCAGAACCGCGTTCCCATCCTGCTCCGATACCGAGGCGGGGCCGGTCGGCCTCCCCGGCGGCGGGGCCGACCGGCGGAGGTGGCGTCACAGGCTGAAGTAGTCGACCTTCAGCCGGGGGATGTAGTTGGAGATGTCGGAGTAGTACAGGATGATGTTGTCGCTGTACTGGTCGAACGAGTGCTTCAGGTCGTGCAGGTTGTTCACGGCCCGGTGCGCGCGGTCGGCGGCGACGTGGCCGCGGCCCTCCAGCGCCTCTTCCAGCAGACCGGTGTGGTTGGCCTCGACGTCCTCCTCCACGTGGGAGACCAGCGGCTGCAGGCAGTCCTCGGGGTAGCCGTACTCGACGGCGAGCCGTTGCAGCGTCGAGGCGCCCTCCAGCGACTCGGCGCCGCGCGCCTCGAACAGCTTGGTGCAGGCCAGGTAGCCCAGGGTGTCCTGCCGGGCGATCTCGCACAGGTTGTTCACCAGCGACCAGGTGCCGATCAGCGGGTGGGCGTTCTCGACCTCGGCCTTGCTCAACCCCATGCGCACGAGGCTGTCCCGGGCCATCCACGCGTGGTTGTACTCCTCGCTGAGGTACTCGGAGAGCAGGTGCTTCCACCCGGGGTCGGTGCAGTGCGCGATGGCCGTGGAGATGTGCCGGCTCGCCGAGTTGATGTAGTGGTAGGTCTCCAGGATCAACCCCAGGAAGACCTCTTTGCGGTAGTCGTGGTTCTCCAGCCCGGACCACAGGCGGTGGTAGCCGATCTGCTCGGCCCACATCGCGGTGGACTTGTCCACCTGCTTGATGAACGCGTCCACCGGAATCCGGTCGAGAGCGGGGTTCTCGTCGCGCAGCAACCCCTGCTCGGCGAAGCTGTTCACGATCCCGAGGGCGTCCTGGACGCTCACCCCGGTGATGGCCGAGATCTCGGCGATGGTGTGCCGCCCGTCCAGGTAGCGCTTGAAGTTGAGGAACGCCTTGAAGTCGGACCCCTGCTGCTCGATCTCGAAGTGCTGGTCCCCGACGATCATCAGGGTGGTGCCGCCGCGGTGGGGCACGAAGAACGTGCAGTGCCGCAGCTGCGGTTTGTAGGAAATATCCTCTTGCCGGACTGTCATGGTGTTCTCCGTGCCGGTGGGAGCGCCGAATGGCGGGGTGGGCACGGCCGGCGCCCCGGAGACGCCGGCCGTGCTGCTACAACTCAGCACCGCGAGCGGTCAGCCGCACAGCACGGCGCCACGCACCTTGCTGACCTCGGGCTTCTCCACCTTCTTGATGGTGATGGTCATCGTCTTCACCTCCTCCACCGGCTCGGGAGCACACCGCGAACACGGCGCGGCAGGAGAGGGGGCGGCGATCGGGGCGCCGGCCTCGGGCACCGCTCGGCCGGCCGGCGACGAGCACGTCGAAAAAGAGCGTCAACCGCCCGTCACATCAACCCCAGTCCCCTGTGCCCGATTTCACCGCGGACACCAGACCTTCCTAGCGAAGCTCCTGTGCGGTGTCAAGGGATGCCATTGACGCTGGAATAATGGGAATGCCGCGCGGCGCGCCGACATACGACAACGGGCACGTGGATATGCCGTGGAAATGGATCACCCCGCCACATCGGCTCCAAGATCCGGGAACCGGCGCGGCTCTCGTCTGCGGGGGGCGAGGCGGCCCCGGGCATTCCCGAGCCGGGGGTTTCGCGACCGACGCCGATTTCCCGGCGGCGGGCCGCGCCACCGGGCGGACCGGGGCCGCGGCCCCGTCCGCCGCGGTGGCGGTCGCCGTCGACGCGGGTCGCCCGTGGCGCTGTTGAGCCACGGGCGACCCGCGTCGTCACCCGGCGGCCGACGGGGCCGCCCCCACCCGACCCCGGGCCGATCCGCTCGGGCCCGGTCGGAGCGGGCTCCCTGGGCGCGGCGCGTCGTGGGGTGCGGCGCCCACCGCGGTCACATGAAGTTGCGGGTGTGCAGCGCCGAGAGGTCGGCGGCTTCGTCGGACGGGAAACCGAGGTGGACCAGGCGCCGCTGCCTGCCGTCGTCCATTTCGGACTGGAGCTTCATGACGGCGTCGTACCCCTTGCCGACCGCTTCCGGGGTCCAGCGGCCCGCCGCCAGGACGACCAGGGAGTCGAAGACGTCCTGGTTGAGGCCGGCGGTGTCCACCAGCGCGCTGTAGCGGCGTTCGACCGCGGCGCGCAGGCGGTGGCGCACGGTGGGGTCGAGTTCGGCCTGGTGCTGCAGGTGGGCCACCCCGAAGGCGACGTGGCGCGCCTCGTCCCGGCGGGCCAGGCGGGTGACCTGCCTGGTGACGGGGTCGGGCGCGTTCTTGTCCAGGAAGTCCAGCAGGTTCAGGAAGCTCCCCTCGCCCAGGACGGACAGCAGGAAGGAGGCCATGGAGAAGTCGGCCTCGGTCAGCAGCGTGGCCAGGGACTCCCGGCCGCTGACCGCCGAGGTCCCCATCTCGTCGCGGCGCAGCAGCGCCCTGCGGGTGAAGACCTCCATGTGGCGCGCCTCGTCGGCCGCCTGCACGGCGAGCAGCTGCAGCACCTCGCGGAAGTGCGGGTGGACGCGGGCGAGCAGCTGGGCGGGGATGACGAGGGCGGCCTGCTCGTTCTCGATGAGGTAGGTCATCACCTGGACGACGGCGCTCTCGATCTCGTCGGGCAGCGTGAACTCGGCGTCCCACCGCACTTCCTTGGCGGGGTCCCACTGGCTCGCGGTGGCGTTGGCGTACAGGGCCGGGGCGATCTCGGCCCACACCACGTCGCGGTGGGTGATGTCGAACGGGGTCCGCGGCCCGCCGCTCTCGATCAGGGCGCCGCGCGCGGCCACGCCCCAGTCCGACGGCGGCTGCGCCACGATCCCGTCGACGCCCGCCCCACCGGCGCGCCGGGCGTCCGCCCAGCGGTCCAGGTCCGCTCGGCCGCGGACGACCCAGGCGCGGACGCCGAAGTCGGTGTCGAGCGCTTGGCGCACGCGGTGGCCGTTCTGGCGGCACCAGGCTTCCAGGTGCACCACGAGCGCCGGGTCCGCGCCCGTGACACCGAGTTCCCCGCCGGGGCGCACGTTCTTGAGGGCCTGCTGGACGAGCAGGTGCGCGCCCCGTTCGAAGCCGAGCTCCTCCAGGTCCAGGATGCCGTTGCTCATGGCTTGTACTCCCGCGCGGTGACCTCTCCCTCGGCGCTGTAGAAGCCCTCCTCGTCGACGGCGGCGTCCAGCAGGGCGTAGCCGGTGCTGCGCCCTTCGTGCCACGCCGTCAACCCCTCCAGGTCGAACAGCGGCCGCACCTCGGGTTCGGTGTAGGACATGGACAGCAGCAGTTCGCCGAGCTTGTCGGCGAGTTCCGCCGGCGCGGTGTCGACGACGCTGAGGTTGCAGTGGTCGTAGGGGGGCGTCTGGGCGAGGATGCGGGTGCTCCCCGGCGGCAGCGTGCCTTCGCGGCTGAAGAGCAGGTGGTTGACGTCGATGATGGCGGCTGCGTCGACTTCGCCCGCGAGCAGGGCGCGCGCCGCGTCGCGCTCGCCGCCGATGTGGTCGCCGTGCAGGCCGACCCCGACGTCGAAGCGCCGGACGGTGACGTTCCGGCCGGGCGTCAACCCGGCCTCGCGCACGAAGGAGCGCGGCACGAGGGTGGCCTGCGGGGAGTCGACGGCGCCCAGCGCCACGGTGCCGCCCTCGAGGTCGGAGACCTTCTCCCAGGAGGAGTCCGCTCGAACCAGGATCAGCGAGTGCAGGTCGCGGTCGGTGTCGCGCATGACCAGCGGGCGCAGGCTCCGGCCCGCGGCCTTGGCGAGCCGCTCGGCGCGGATCCAGGCCAGCGGCGAGTTCCACGCCCCGTGGATCCGGCCGGCGACGAGGTCTTCGACCTGGCGCTCGTAGTGGGAGTAGAGGACGAAGTCGAACGGCAGGCCGCGCGCCTGGAGCCAGGACCGGAACCCTCCCCAGATGGTGACGACCTTCGGGTCGTAGGCCACTGCGCCGAGAATGAACGTCATCGCTGGTGTCTCCTCGTCCGGCTAGAACAGCGGTAAGCCGAGGGCGGCGCGCCCGACGAAGTCGCGCAGCGCCTCGGTGGTCGGCGCCATGACCCGGGCGGCCAAGGCGTCGCGGAAGTGGCGCTCCACCCCGAGTTCCTTCCGGAACGCGGCGCCGCCGCACAGCTTCAGGACCCCGTCGGCGACCTCGGCGGCGGCTTCACCGGCGACGGCCTTGACCTGGAGCACCCGGAGGGTGGCGTCCGGCCGCCCGGCCCCGAGGGCCCGGAGGGTGTCGTCGAGGAAGGCGCGGACCTCGTCGGCCCGGGTGAGCAGGCGGGCGTAGGCGGTGCGCTGGTGGTGCTGGTCGGCCAGGGTCTGGCCGAGGTGGCGCAGCTCCGTGCGCTTGAGGTGTTCGCCGGCTTCGGTCACCAGCGCCTGCATGAGCCCGAGCGAAAAGGCCGCGTTGAGCACGAGGAAGCGCGGCAGGATCGTCTGCAGCGCGATGTCCAGGCCGGCTCCGTCGTCGCCGAGCATGGCGCTCCTCGGGATCGCGACCGCTTCGCCGCGGACCGGGCAGGACGCGTTGCCCCGCAGGCCGAGCCCGTCGAAACCGCCCCGCACCGCCACCCCGGGCGAAGCCGCGGGGACGGACCACAGCGTCATCGGACCCGTCCCGGCCACCGGCGTGCTGGACCACACGTAGCTGTCGACGTGGCCCGCCGCCGTGACCCAGCTCTTCTGCGCGTCCAGCCGGACGGTCCCGTCACCGGCGTCGGTCGCCGTGCTCAGCGGGGCCCAGAAGTGGCTGCGCGACCCGGCTTCCGAGAACGCCAGCGTGCTCAGGTGCTCGCCCGCCGCGATGGACCGGCGGGTCGCCTCGTCGCCGTGGGCCTCCAGGGCGGCGGTCGCCGAGTAGTGCATCAGCACGATCATGGCGGTGGACCCGCAGGCTCCGGCGAGGGCTTCGACCACCTGCGCCGCGTCCGCCAGGGACCCGCCCGCCCCGCCGACCTCGGTGGCGGACAGCAGGCCCAGCAGGCCCGCTTTGCCCAGCGCGGCGATGCTCTCCCGGGGGAACTCCCCCGCGCGATCGACCTGGGCGGCTCCGGGAGCGACGACCTCGTCCACCACGGAAGTCACTGCGCTCAAAGCATCGGACGACACTGGGGCACCACCTCGTCAGGGATCGGGAACCGGATCCGGGGACCGGATCGGCGTCACGCCGTGCCTTGCCCGGGAAGATGTTCCAATATTCAAACGATCATTGGAATACTAGTAGTGACGCACAGGCGTGTCTACATTTACTTACAGTCATCGCACTCCCCCGGCGATTTCACCCGTTGAGCAGCATGGACAGCCCGCGAACAGGCGTTCATGATGCACGTCCGGATGCAGGCGAATGTGACGATTGCTTGCAACCCGCCCCTTTCCCGCGCCGGGCCGCCGCACAGCGGAATCGTCGCAAATGGACATCGGAAAGTTCGCGGGCGACCGATTCGGCACATCGTGGACGGTCCACTCCGGGCTCGCGCCCTTCCGCGGTTCAGGACCCGACCACCGCCGCGGGCCGGGGCGGCGAAGGCGCAGTGGCCGACGACGTGGCGCTCGCAACGGGCGACTCGGCGGTGGTCGGGAAGCCACGAGGTCATGCGCTCGACCGCGTGTGCACGCCACCTCAGGGTTCACGATATTCTGAATGTTATGAACACTGAGAGAGCACTGCGCAGGGACGGCGCGGTGCTGCGGTACCGCGATCTCCCGGGTCCACGGCGTCCGGTCGTGTTCGTCCACGGCGCCGGGATGGACCACCGGATGTTCGACGCGCCCGCGCTCGCGCTGCACCGGGCCGGGCACCGGGTGATCCTCTGGGACCTGCGCGGTCACAGCGGGTCCGACCTCGGCACGGGGGTGCGGTTCACCGCCACCGCCGCCTTCGCCGACCTCGTCGCGCTGCTCGACCACCTCGCCGTGCGGCGCCCGGTCCTGGTCGGGCACTCGTTGGGCGGCAACCTCGCCCAGGCGCTGGTCCGCCGGCTGCCCGACCGCGCGCACGGCCTGATCGTCCTGGACGCGACCTGGAACACCGGCCCGCTGAGCACGGCCGAGCGGTTCCTGCTCAGGCTCGCCGCACCGTCGCTGGCGCTCGTGCCGGCGTCCCGGCTGCCCCGGCTCATGGCCCGCGCCTCGGCGATCACGCCCCGGGGCATCGCGGAATCGGAGGCCGCGTTCGCGCGCATCCCGAAGCGGGTCTTCCTGGACGTGTGGCGGGCGACCGCGTCCCTGGTCGACCCCGATCCCGGCTACCGCACGCCGATCCCGCTCGGCCTCGTCCGCGGCGAACACGACCGCACCGGCAACATCGCCACCGCCATGCCCCGCTGGGCCGCCGCCGAAGCCGTGGGCGAACATGTCATCGCCGGCGCCGGGCACAACGTCACCCTCGACGCCCCCGACGCGACCACCACGGTGATCAGCGCGCTCCTCGACCGGTGGGAGCACACGGCGTGACCACCCGGGACGGACGTGCCACGTCCGTCGCGATAGGACACCGGACCCATGTCCGAACCAGCGGATCACTTACTGCGCGCGGAACATGCGGTGGATCGACGCCGGCGACGCAGCACGGTGCGCACGCCGAAGGCCGGCAGCAGGTACAGCGCCGACGCGACGACGACCTCTCCCGAGCAACCTCGATGGTTCAGTCGTGACTGTAGTACAGCGTTGACTGTATGGTTTCGGTCATGCTGAAGTGTGAGACGCGGGAGGACGCGCTGGCCCGGTTGGGCAAGGCACTGGCCGACCCGACCCGCTGCCGCATCCTCGTCGGCCTGCTGGACGGGATCAGCTACCCCGCCCAGCTCGCCGACCACCTGGGCCTGACCCGCTCGAACGTGTCCAACCACCTGTCCTGCCTGCGCGGCTGCGGTCTCGTGGTCGCCGCCCACGAGGGCCGCCAGGTCCGCTACGCCTTGGCCGACGCCCATCTGGCCCGCGCGTTGGGCGAGCTGGTCAAGGTCGTGCTGGCCGTGGACACCGCCGAACCGTGCCTCAACGACGACGAGCGGCCCGCGAGCGCGGTGAAGGCGAGCAGATGAGCACCGACCACGGCCGCATCGAGCCACCGCTCGCCCCCGTCCCGACAGCGACCGGAGACGGGTGCGCGGACCACTGCCGCGCGCCCGCCGCCGTCGAGAACCCGAGGCTGGAACCGCAGCGACGGGCGGCGCTCACCCGGCGGGTGCGGCTGCTGGTCGCCGCGACGATCACCTACAACGTCGTCGAGGCGGTCGTGGCGATCACCGCCGGGACGATCGCCTCCTCCACCGCGCTGATCGGCTTCGGCCTGGACTCGGTCATCGAGGTCGCCTCGGCCGCCGCGGTGGCCTGGCAGTTCTCCGGCGCCGACCCCGAAAGGCGCGAGCGAGTGGCGTTGAAGGTCATCGCGGTGTCGTTCTTCGCGCTGGCCGCCTACGTCACCGTCGAGTCCGCGCGCGCCCTGTTCGGCGCCGCCGAAGCCGACCACTCGGCGGTCGGCATCGCCCTGGCCGCGGTGTCGCTGGCGGTCATGCCGTTCCTGTCGGCCGCGCAGCGCCGCGCCGGACGCGAACTGGGCTCGGCCAGCGCCGTCGCCGACTCCAAGCAGACCCTGCTGTGCACCTACCTGTCCGGCGCGCTCCTGATCGGCCTGGTGCTCAACTCCCTGCTCGGCTGGTCCTGGGCCGACCCGGCCGTCGCCCTGCTCATCGCCGCCGTCGCCGTCAAGGAAGGCCGCGAAGCCTGGCGCGGCGAACACTGCTGCTGAACCGCCGACCGGGCCGCAGGCCCGATCGGCAGCCTCCGGCCCGACCCACCGACCGGTCCCGCCCGCCCAGCTCCACGATTCGCCTTGACTCCGGGGCGGGCGACCGCCGAGGCCCCGTTTCCTCCTGCCCATGGGCTGCATGACGGGACATCCCTCCGGAGGTCCGCGTCCCCTGATCACGGATGTCCGACAAAACGGGTCGGGCGCACTCAAGTCGAGTGCGCACGTGGATCGGACTGATCCGTAAGCAGCTCTCCCAGCACGGCGTCGTGTTCCTGGTACACGACGCGTCCTGAGACGGCGATGGCATCCCGGAGTTCGGGGGCGAGCCAGTCGGCAGGTTCACCGAACGGTACGGCGGACGGCTTCGCCCCGGCGTGCCGGACGACGTCCGCCGACATGGCGACCAGCGCGGCTCCGTACGTCGCCGCGACCTGCCCGGCGATGCGCAGGCCAGGGCCGTCCAGGTCTCCCGCGTAGCGCAAGGCAACGCCCTGGTCGACGGCGAGTTGGAGCAAAGCGTGGTCAACGCTGCCGAGGTGGCCGCTGGTGCATGCGAAGGCGAGCGGGCTTCGGTGGCGCATCGCGGCTTCGAGGACGGAAGGGTTCTCCACAACGGTGAGCACCTGGGGAGCCAGCGCAGGTGGGTGCACGGTCAGGTCCAGCAGCGTGATTGCCACCGGCGTGGTCGCGTCGCGCAGGCGGCGGTCCACCGGGCCGTCGCCGATCACTCGAACTTGGTGCAACAGGACCGTTGAGGACAACCGGTCGGCGAGGATGCCCACCTCGGTCAGCAGAGCTCGGATCGAATCGGGACGTGTCGGTTCGGGCTTGCCGGTCCACTCCGCGACCGCGCTCACGAGCCGTGCGCCGGCGAGACGGTCGAGGTCGAAGTAGTGGGGGTCACCCGCATGGTCATGGGACAACTTGGCCAGGCTGATCGGCGGATCGCACGGCAGTGCGGAGACGGTCTTCGCCAGCGCGTCGGCGAAGCGCCGGACTGACGCTTCGTCGTCGGTCCCCGCGGCGCGCATCCGCGCGGCCAGACCGGGCAGGGTGGGCAGCTTCGCCTCGACTTCGGCCCAGAGGTCACGCCGTTGGGCGAGGTTTTCCCGTCGCAGGGCCGCCGAGTCGATCACCGGACGCCCCACGGCCAACTCGACCAGGGCGACCAACTGGTCGGTCCCCACCCCGAGAACGGTCAACACCTGGCGTAACGGCACCACTGCCACGCCGTCCCGGAGTTCCACCGCCGATTTGTCGCGTCGACGGCGCGTGGTGGTGTCCAACCACGCCCTGAGCAGCGCTATCCCGTTGGTCGACAGACTTTCCACGCGAACCCCTGCGATGGCTGCGGGTTGAGAGCCCGAGCACAGCCTCCTGTGCACGGCCTCCCACAGCGGAGCAAGGTCCTGGTCGCGTGCCAGGTCGTCCAGTCGTACGGGCATCAGTCGTCGCTCCCGTCGAGGGCCAAGTCGAGGGTCAGCACTTCCGGCTCGCCCTGTCCCTCCCACAGCCACGGCACGGTGACGCGGCGCTTGCCCGCGGTGACGACCTGGTGGACCACGACCCGACCCGTTTCCTTCTTGATCATGGGGGTGATGAACGGTGCGGTCGCCAGCACGTCGAACCCCCAGGACCGGAGGAGGGCGAGCACCTGCCGGAGGTTCGGCTCGTCGAACGCGGCGTCGATCTCGTCGATCGACACCCACCGCGGTCCCCGGTAGTCCGCTCCGGAGTACATGGACCACGCCGCCGCGAGGAGGGGCAACATGGTCGCCAACCGCCGCTCGCCGGTGGACAAGGTCTCCAGCGGGTTGGAGCGCGCGGTCACCTCGCGGAACCTCCCTCGGTCCTGGTCGCTGAAGGAGGAGTGCGTGACGAAGATCTTCCAGTCGTGCCACGAGCGGTAGTCGAAGGTGTGCGCGACGCGGTCCTTCCACGAGTCGCCCGCCTTCTCGTTCATCCGTTGGCGCAACACGGTGTACATGTCCTCGAAGATCTCATCCGACTGCGGCTGCGAGATCAACTCGACCATGCGCCGGGCGTCCTCGTCCTCCCGGACGATCCAGTCGACCTGCACGCCGACCTCGGCCACACCGGTGCGCACCTCGGCCAGAGTGCCGCGGATGTGGCGAACCAGCTCCTGGGCCGCCTCCCGGCGAACCAGGATGTCGCGCCGGAGTTGCGTGAACAGACCCGTCTTCAAGGTGCGCTTCACGTCGTCCCGCAGGTCATCCTCCAGCTGCGTCGCCGTCGCTTCCAGTTTCCCGACGGCAGCGTGGAGGTCTTCACCCCGGTCAGCTCCGGGGGCGGCCACCACGGCACGGCGCCACTCGGTGCCCTCGACGCTCTCGAGCACGACTTGGCGGTCGAACCGCGCCAACGCGCTGCTGGTCGTGCGGGCACTCGTCTCCAGCTGGGAGAGCGCCTGGGCGCGTGCCCGGCGAAGCGCCTCCAACCGGTCGGCTCCTCCGGTGTGGTCGGTCAGCAGCCGTCGTGCCCAGGTGAGAGCCGCGGTGAGGTGTGCGGGCTTGCCCGAGGCGTCCCTGAGGTCGTCCGGCACGGAGGCGAAGCGCTCCTCGACGAGCCGACCGAGTTGTCGCACGCACCCATCGCGTCGTCTCTCGGCGGCCTCGCGTTGGGGCGCGATGCCATCGAGGGTCGCCTGTGCTGCAGCGGCGACTTCCCCGGCCTCCTGGCCGTGCTTGAGCACCCTGGAGTGCTCCTCCTTCGCTCCGGTCAGCTCGGTAACGACCTGTTCCCTGGCAGACCGCAATTGCTCGTATTCGGCGCCGTGCAGTTCCCGCGCCTCGGCGACGGCGGAGGCTTCGCGGATCGCGGTGAGCCTGGCCTCCTCCGCCTCGGCCCGTGACCTGGCGGCGATGCCGGCGCGTTGACGAGCCACGTCGGCCAAGGCACGTGCTTGACGGGACAGGTCGGCGGCGCGTTTGGCGGCCTGTCGCCACAGCTCCACCTGGTGCCCCAGGCGGGTGACGGTGGTGCCGTGCTCCCGGAGAAGCGTTCGTTCAGTGGGCAGCAACGTCCCGTCAGGCAGCGTGGCCGCATGGTTCAGCCAACGCAGGGCCTTCCGCACCGCCTCCCCGGCTTCTCGGTGGCGTTCCGCGGCTGGAATGACCAGTGCGGTCGCGCGACGCAACTCCTCCTCGCGGCGGTCCTCATCGGTGTGCGCACGCCGGACGTCTTCCGAATCGGGGAACGACGCGCGTTCGGCATCCGCCTCCCGCTGTGCTTCGGTCGCCTCGCTCAGTGCTGTGGCCGTCTCGGCTGCTGCCGCTCGGCGTTCCTCCGCTACCCGTGCCGCCTCGTCGGATTTGGAACGTGCCCGGACGGCGATCTCCTCGGCATGACGGAACTGCTGCTCGGCACTGGCGACGCGGGAGACCCGCTTCGTCGCCGCCGCGTCCAGCAGGGCGAGCACCCGGTCCCGCTCCCGCTCCGCCTCGGTGGTGCGTTCCGCTGCCCGGTGCCGTGCCTCGTCCGCTTCGGCACGGAGCCGTTCTGCTTCCCGGCGCGCATTCAAGAGCGCGGTCGGTTCGGGGAACGCGTCGCGTTCCACCGTCGCCGCGAGGACGTCCGCCTCCCGCTCCGACACCTCCTCCTCGGCCGCGCCAACCACCGCCGCGGCGCGGGCCAGTTCTGCTTCCAGGTCGGCGACCAGCCTCAGGCGCCTGCGCTCGCGGGTCGTGCGGCCGATGAATTCCGCGCGGTACCCCGCAGGTGCGGCGGCGGTCAGGGCACCTGCGGCGATGATGCCGTGCTCGACCGCCTGGGGAGCCGGTATCGACCGGAGCAGCGCGGTGACCCGGTCCGGGGGAACGCCGGGGGAGGGTTCAAGGCGCAACAGGTCGGCCAGCGTGCGTCCCGACGCCGGTACGCCGGCGGTGAGGACCAGGTCGCCTGCCAGTGCCGAACCGTCCTGCGCCACGAGCGCGTCCAGCAGGCCGGAGACCAGGAGTGCACCCTCCAGCCGGTCCGCCTCGTCGGGTGACAAATCCTCGGCGAAGTCCACCAGGGCCCACAGCGGTACGCCTTGGTCCGTCCGGCGACCACGCCACGGGGGCGCCGTCGGAACCGGAGCCGCCCTCCGGGCATCGGCGAGTGCGCCCTCGACCTCGTCAACCGCGTCCCGGGCGCTCGTGACTGCCCGCCGAGCGGCGTCGACGAGGAGCTCCAGCTCTGTCTTCACCTGCGCGTGCGCTTGCACCACCGCGATCCGGACGGAGGCCGGGTCGACGTCCACGGCGGGTTCGGGGAGGGGGATGGTGGTCAGGAAGCGCGCGGCACGGCGCCACCGGTGGATCTCCTCCACCCAACTCGTTGCGGCCCACCCGGCGGCTGCGTCGGCTTCGCGAGCGGCTTGCTCGGCGATGTCCAGCTGGTGTCGTGCGGCGGCCGTCTCCTGCGTGCACCTCTCGGCCGCCGAGTCGCGTCGGCGCCCGTCCTCCGCCTCCTCGGCCTGGTTTTCCTCGTGCACCGCCAAGAGCGCCGCCGTGGTCTCCCCGACTGCTTCCTCGGCCCTCCGCTGCTCCTCGCGCGCGACGCCGAGCGACTGCTCGGCCTGATCCCGCAGAGCCGCGGCGGTGTCGGCGGCGCGGTGCCGTCCCGCCACGTCGATCCGGCTGCGGACCAGGCTCGCAGTCGACGAGAGCCAGGCTTCAACGCGGTCCGGTGCCAGGCGCTCGCCAACCGAATCGCGTGACTCGACCAGGTCGGCGGGCACGTCGTCGAAGTGCGTGACCCGTGCTTCCCAGGCGGCGACCTCCTCGACCAGGCGTTCCTCGGCCGCCTGGCGCACCAGGGTCGAGTCCTCCGCGCGGTGCCGGGCCTCGGTCTCGTCCTGTTCGAGCCGACGGAGGTCCTGGGCGGCCGAGCGCTCGTCACGTTGGGCGTCCGCGTGCACTTGGAGCGCTCCGTCAGCGCGAGCGACCTGCTCGGTGCGCGCGGCCGCCCACGCCAGTGGAGTGGCGCACGTCTGCTGGAGCTCGACCGCCGACGGTTCGTGCTCGCCGGCCGACGTCAGCAGGTCAGCGACCTCGAAGAGCCTGTCGAGCGCGGCGCCGGCTCCCACCTCGCGGGATGCGGAGCGCATTTCGTCGGACAGCTCTGCGAGGTGGACCGCCCCTTCCGCGGCGCTCGACGCGGCCACGCTGGACTGCTCGGCTGCGCTCCGGGCGTCGCGCTCGGCTTCGTCGGCTCGGCCTTCAGCTCGAACGGCCTCCTGTGCCAGTTCCGTCGCCCTGCGTTCCATGTGCGGGAGTTCGGCCCCGGCGTGATCGCGCAGCGCGGTGTCCGCCGCATCCCGCCGACCTTCGAGCGCGGAGATGTGGGCGTTCAGGTCCTTGAGCCGCTCCGCGGCCTCGTCCTGCTCGCGGCGGGCCGCGTCGAGCTTCGCGGTGGCCTCCCGGGTCCGGCGCGTCTGGGCGTCGAAGTCCGTGTTGGCCGCCGCGAGCTGCGCCGCCTCCACCGCGACCAGCGCCGAGACGTACCGCTGGTACCGCCTGTCGGTGGCGGTCAGCTGCTTGGCCTCGTCGCGCATGTCGACCAATTGCGTCTCCAGTTCGGAGATGCGTTCCATGGCTTCGCCGATGACGGTCAGGCGGTCCGGGTCCAAGGCGGGCAAGGCTTCGGTGAGGACGGCGCGCATCTGGGCCGGGGGGATGGCTTCCGCGGTGCGCAGGCTCCGCAGGCTGCGCAGGACGCCCATGAGCGCTTCGAACCGGACTTCGTCCAGCGGGGCGAACAGGCGGGTGCGCACCGCGTGGCGATAACCGGGTTCGTCACCGACCGCCGCCAAGTGTCCCGAAGCCTTCGACCTCAGCGGGGCGGCCGACGTGAACAACTCGCCACCGGCCGTGGCGAGTTGGGCAGCCAGGTCCTCGATGCGGACGGGGTTCCCCTCCCGCTCCAGCACGAGTTGTGGGCCGACACGAGCAGGCGCGATGAAGAAGGCCCGTTGCAGGTTCCCACCGACCGAACGCAGCCACAGCCCGGTGGTCAGGTAGGTCGTCTCCGAGCTGTCCGCATCCCGCATTCCGTATTCGAGCCACCACGTGCCCGTGCGGTCCTCACGTTCGTTGCGGTCGGTGTGCCTGCTGGTCAGCGTGCCTGCCGCCTTGCCGGACACGGACAGGGCGGTCTGCGAGGTGTCGGCGTCCAGGAGGAGCGTGACCAGCATGGACGCCGTCAGCGACTTGCCGGACCCGTTCGGGCCGGTCAGGGTCATCCAGCCGTCGGCGAACACCAGGACTTCGTTGGACCAGGCCCAGGAGTTGACCACACCGGCACGGGACGGTTGCCAACGGCCGTCAACGCCCGGCACACCGACGGAGGGCAGGTCGCGCACAGCTCCCAACCGCGTCGCCGGGTACTCCGTGGTGCTCATCGATCGCTGTGCTCCTCGGTGTTCGGTGTAGTGGCGCGCCGGACCACGACCCGCCAGAAGTGGACACCGGGTGTGGGCTGCCAGGTGTCCTGCCGCACCGGTACGAGCAACCCGACGGCGACGAGTTCCGCGGCCGCCGCCCTCGCCAGCACGCGCAGGCGGTGGTCGTAGGCGGCTGCCCAGCGCGGCAAGGTCGTCCTCACCCGCTCGAACAACTCGACCACCTCGGAGATGTGCAGCTCGCGTTGTGGTTCGGCACGCCGGTTCACCGCTTCCAGCAGGGCGAGCGCCGCCTGTCGCTCGTTCCGCCGCCCGTTGGGGAAGTCGATCGACGTGCCGATGCCGGTGGCATCGGTGACCTCCCACCAGTCGCGCCGAGCCGTTGTGGTGAACCCCAGGGACGCGGTGACCTCGAGAGCCCGGTCGCGGCCGGCAGGTGTGTGCAGGTACGGCATCGCGGCCCGGTCGTCGAGCGGGTCGGTGGCGGGATCGTCGACCAGGCGGCGGATGGCCAGCAATCGCCGGTCGTCGACGGTCGGTTCGTCCACGGGGGCGGAGTCGTCGACCAGGACGCTCGACGACAGGGCATCGGCATGCCGGGCCACCAGCAGTTCCTCCAAGCCGAGGAGGGCGGGGGACAGCGCCGAGAACTTCTGCGCCAACCTCTCCCGTGACGCGGTGACCACCAGATCGCTCTCGTCCTCGCCGATCACGCGGTCGAGATCCGCGTCCACGGAGATCGACCCCTCGTTCTCCAGGAGCTTGAGGGCGTCGACGAGGTTGATCCGGCTGGTCCGCGCCTCCTTCTTCCCCGTGCCGTCGGAGGCGACGATCTTGAAGTGGGGCAGCTGCCCGGTCGGCGCTTCAGCGGCGCACACCTGGGCAATGGCCTGCATCAACTCGCGCAGGCTCATCCGCGGCCTGCGCCACAGCTGTTCGCACACGAGCGCGACCAGTACGAGCACGTCCTTCGAAGCCAGGTGCGCATCACGGCCGTCACGGCGCAACCACGGTCCCCGGTCGGCCGGCACGTCGGTGCGACGTTTGTGGAGGCGGACCAGTTCAGCGGACTCGACGACCTCCAGGGTCCAGCCGAGCTCGGTGCGGAAGAATTCGGTCAGGTCGCGGCGCCCCCGCACGGCGGCCCGGTAGAGCTCCACGTCGCGCTCGGCCAGGATGCGACCGGTGGCGATCAACTTGCGCGCGGGCTCCCCGAGTTCGGGAGCCAGGGCACGAGCGCTGCTCATGCCGCACCGCCCTTGCGCTCGGTATCGGGACCGGTCCCGACGTCGGCGGACGGGATGACGCGCACGCGAACATCGGGGGTGGTCAGCACCCCGTCGGAGAATCGGACGCGGACCACCCTCCCCGGGACCCCGATCCTCACCAGAACCTGCAGGTTCGCGCTGTCCGCATAGGCTCGTCCGAGGCCGGTGACGGGGTCCAACCGGGTCAGCGCGACCTCGATGGTGCGCATCAGGACCGAGACCGCGTCGGCGGCGAGCCCGGCGAAGTGGTCCAGCCCGACCTCACCACCGGTCTCCAACAAGGCGGTCAACCGTTGCCGACGCACGGCTTGCTCCGCGGCGTCCTTCAGCGCGGCCTCGCGCTCCTTGCTCGTGTCCGCCACCTTGCGCGGTCATCCACTGGGTGGTCCGTGGCGCTCGTGCTCCCGCAGCGTCACCTCGACGAGGTGCCTGGTGCGGCTGCCCGCCGCCAACGTCCCGTGCGCCACGTCCTCCTCGGTCGCTCGCGCCACGGCGTGCCACGCGGGCCAGTCCCCGAACGCGGCGGCGTGCACACGCCGGGCCTCGACGTCGGTCGGCTGCCCGTGGAGGCTCCGTGCCAGGACCCGGAAGTCGTGCCCGAGGTCGGATCCCCTCCGGCGGGCCGTGTAGCGGCGGTCGATCGCCACGAGCAGCGTGTGCACGGCTCCCGTCGCCGAGGCGATCAACCGGTGCACTGTGCCGTCGGGGTGGAACCACGACTCCAGGTCGGCGAGCCGCCGCACCCTGTCCTCCACCCAGCTCTGCTGATCGGCGGCGTCGATCAGACCGGCGTGGCCGACCGCGGCCTCCACCAGGGCGTGATGGCCCGCTGCCCGCAAATCCCCCAGAGCCGCTTTCACTCGCTGCAGCGCCCGTTCGTACTCGCGAGGGAACTGCCGCAACGCCTCGACGACCCGGTCCCGATTCTCACCGAACACATCGTCATCGGTGACGTCGGACTGCACCATCTGGGCGAGTGCCGCGTAGAAGTCGGCGGTCACCTTCTGCAGTTCGTCGACCCGTGTCCGCGCGTCGTCCAAGTCCACCGGGAGCAAGCCCGGATCGCTGTCCGCGTGCGCCAGCAATCCGCGGATCGTGCTCTCGACCCCGTCGAGGAGCCTGCTGGGCAGTTGCAGTGCTCGCCGCGCGTCGACGATCGCGAGTCGCACCGCGGCGACGATCCCCCTGCCCTTGCGGGTGAGCGCCCACGATTCCTGTCGGACGACCACCCCTTGGAAACTGCGGACCGGCGCCGCGTAGTCCCGGAAGGGCTCGGCGAATCCCCATCTGGCGAGTTGGTCGAGCGCCGAACGCAACTCACCCTCGGGCAGGGGGTCGTGGTAGCCGACATCCTTGGCCTGATCGGCGATTTCGGCCAGAGTGGACATGGGGCCGCGAGTGGACAACTCCTCCAGCGCGGCCAACAGGGCGGTGTACCGCTCGCGCACCAGGTCGTCGGGCATGGCGAACGCCGTCCAGTCGCTCGCCTCGACCTCCTGCCACCACCGCCGCGGCTCGCGCACCGCTCCCCCTCCGACTGCTTCACCGCATCATTTCCGCATAAATGCGGCCACATGGGCTGTTCGGCCCGCTTGCCGCCGAGCACGGCCCGGCCACCATAGCCCAGGCGTCAGCGTCATGCACACGTCGAATTCGTGCCCTGTCCGTCGGTTGATTCCCGAAAAAGTCGTGCTCGTCATGTTCCGATCCGGCTCCTTCTGCGATCAGCGGTCGACCATTCCACCGATTTTCACCTGCGAGATGAGTTCCACGACGGCTGTGCAGGCGCCGAGCCGGCGGGCCGGGTGCGTGATCACCGGACCGCGTTCGGCACAGCCGGGCCGCGCGCACCCCCAGCCCGTCGGGGTACTTCTTCGGTGGTGCCACGGACGACTCCCCCAAGCCCACCACTGGCCTGAATCATGGATCGCCCGTCCAGGTCCGAAGCCGAATGGGGGTGCTCCTCGCGCCGCGTCACCTCCGCACTTTTGCTGCGACGCAGAGTGCTCGCACGACTACGATCAGGATTTGCGGCGTCACCCGGTCGCATTCGGATCCACAGGAGTGATCCATGATCTCCGATCAGCGAAGCTCGGCACGGCGGGTCGCTCGGCGGTCCCGGACCGCGCTCGTCATGGCGGTGGCGGTTCTGGTGGGAACCTGTGGCGTCGCGACCGCGCAAGCGGGCTCGACGCCGTATGCGTGGACACCGACCGATCAGCCGAACGCCACCGTGGTGCCGGGCGGGATGCGCTCGGACCGGGAGGCGGTCCCGGCCGGGTTCAGCGACGAGGAGGCGGACCTGGCGGAGACCTTGGAGGCGGCATCGCGCGCCCCCGGCCGGCCCGCGCGGGCCGATGCCGAGTGCCAGGTGTACTGGCCGTCGCCCTACCCGGTGTGCGGTGCGATCCGGGACAAGTACAACGAGCTCGGCGGCCCGGCCAGCTTCCTGTCGTTCCCGAACTCCCACGAGCTGACAAACCCCGACGGGGTCGGCAAGCGCACCGAGTTCGTCAACGGGCCGATCTACTGGTCCCCGCAGGGCGGCGCGCACCCGGTGGTCAACCACTTCTTCGCGGCGTGGGCCCGCAACGGCTGGGAGGCCGGACCGATCGGCTACCCCACGTCGGACGAGATCGTGAACCCCGACGGTGTCGGCCGCCGCCAGCACTTCGAATCCGGTGACATCTACTGGAAGCTGAACGAGGCGTACGCCGTGCGCGGCGCGATCCGCGACAAGTGGGCCGAAGGCGGATGGGAGGCCGGCTACCTGGGCTACCCCGCATCCGACGAGTTCGCCACGCCGGACGGGATCGGCAGGGGCGCCAGGTTCGAGCACGGAATGATCTACTGGACCGCCGCGTACGGGGCGCATCCGGTCAGTGGCGGGCTGCTGGCCAAGTGGGAGCTGTCCGGCTACGAGAAGGGCCCCTACGGGTACCCGGTCGCCGACCGGCAGCCGCGTGGGTCGTCCTGGGACCAGGACTTCCAGTTCGGGACGATGGGGTTCCCGACCGATCCGGTCGCGGCCGTCGACCCCGACGACGGGGACGCGGACCCGACCGTGGACGACCGGATCCCGGTGACGTGGGCGGACTTCGCCGCCGACGCCGGCACCGAGGGCGCCGGCAGACCCGTGGTCCAGGACGGGCCCGGTGTGCTGGAGCCCTGCACCCCGGGCGAGTCCTGCATGCACGACGGCGCGACGGCGGTCACCAACGACGACCCGTCGGACGACCCGATCATCGACGGCCCCGACACGCAGGCGACGTTCATCTCCCCGCTGTGCCTCGACCAGCCGTGGGACGGGCAGTGGCGCACGGTGCGCAAGCACGCGTGCATGATCTGGAAGGGCCTGGACGTCGATGTGATCGACCCCAAGGGCGTTGACATCGGGTCGATCCCCTTCACCGTGAAGACCGGCGTTCTGACATCGCACAAGTCGGGCGAGTTCCAGCAGGAGTTCCGCGTCGACTTCCACGGCCTGACGGGTAAGACGGGCAAGCCGACGTTCCGGTACGAGCTGACCTACAACAACGCGCCTGCCGGGTCGTACAGCGTCGACGGGGCCGACAACGGGTCACTGATCAAGTCGGGCCAGTCGAAGGTCATCGTCGTGAAGTGGAAGCAACAGGCGATGGCCGACCAGTCGCTGGAGTACCCGGTCGTCAACATCGCGTGGAGCTTCGGGAACCTGGATCCCGGGGTCACCCCCGGCCGGCAGCGGGGCAACATCCGGGTCGCCAACGTGCGGTGCGATTCCACGATGAAGCTGTCCAACGGGAAATTCCGCCAGGGGTGCGTGTTCCCCGGTGTGACACCCGAGTTCAAGCTGACGTCCGTCACCTCCGAGCAGACCTGGCACGTCGCCGAGGCGATCGCATCCGGTCTTCCCGGCTCTGCCGGCAGACCTCTTCACCGACAGGCCGACAAAGTCAAGCGGGACATCAACCGTCAGCACTCCTGCCCCCGCAAGGGCACGGTCGCCGACGCCCGACGCCTGTCCGGCCGACAATGCGACGAGTACCCGTTCGCGTCCAGCTACGAGGGCGCAACCGCCCATCCCGACCTGGGCCGCACCGTTCACGCCAACTGCAACGTCAAGGATCTGCCAATCACCACCGGCCCTGACGGGTACAGCGTCTGCATGATCGACGCGAAGCAGAACACGCACAGCGGCAGCCTGCTGGGCAAGTTCTACGGCGAGGAACGCGTCGTAGACCAGGACAAGTTCAGCCTGGCGACAACAGGCGGGGCACCGCCTGGCGTCCCGTAGCGCTCGGAGCCGCTGCGCGCAACGGGAGGGGCCCGCGGGCCGCAGGGTCCGCGGGCCCCTCCCTCCGTGTCGTGCGCGGCGGGCCGCCTCCAGCCGCGACCGGGTCGGCCCGCGGGGCGCTCCCCCGCGCGGTGACGACCCGGGCGCTCGCGGCACGCCCCGTGGTGGCCGCCACCGCGTCGTCTCTACCGGAGTCGACCAGCACCGTCACCCCAGGCGGCGTGGGCGGGCGCGTGTCCGGCAGACCGTCGGGCAGCGCGGGGTCGACGGCCCGGTCACCGGTACGACCGACCGCGCGACCGCAGCCAAGGGCTGCGCGTGGCGGACCCCATCCGCGGACCGCAGTCACACCGCGGCGAATCGCACCTTGACCCACACGGTCGTGCGGTCCTCCATCGAGACGACGCCCCACTGCTCGCTCAGCGCCTCGACTATCGACAGCCCAGCCGCCGGCACCCAACCGGCGGTGCTGCGCGGGGCGCGGTTGCGGACCCTGATCGTGGAGATCCCGGTATGGCGGTCCAGCACCAGCTCCACCACGTAGCGCGGCTGACCGTAGCGCCGCGCGTTGTCCAGCAGCTCGCCGACGACCAGCTCGACCCGCAGCACGTCGTGATCGGGCCGGCCGGCCATGCTCTCACGCAGCCACAGCCGGATCCGCTCCCGCGAGAGTGCCCTGTCGTCCCGGATCACCAGGAGGGCCGTGTCACAGCCGGCGTCGAAGCCGGCGGTGTCGTCACCGGCGCTCATCGTCGGCTCCGGCTCGCCCCGGGGTGGCCGGGGCACGCGGTGACGGGGTCTCGGAGCACGCCCCGAGTCTGCCACCGGCGCGTTCCGCCGAACCTGACGATCACCTTGCGCCGCGCCTCCCGCTCGGGTCGACCGGCCTCACCGCGCCGGTCGGTCGGCAGCGGACCGGAAGCCCGCGTCGAGGTCGGGGGCCGCGCCGCTCACCCGTTCCGGCGGTTTGGCCGCCCGGGTCCGGACCGATCCTGGACGGTGATGAGCGACGACCCGAAACCGCCCGACTCCGACCGCGTGGCGCGCAGGCTCAGGTCGGCCGGCCTGACCGGGGCGGCGGTGCTGGTGCTGGTGGCGCTCGGCTGGCTGGCGCTCCGGCTGGTGGCGCTGCTCAGCGCGGTGGTGATCCCCCTCGCGGTGGCCCTGCTGCTCGCGGCGCTGCTGCACCCGCTGGTGGTCCGGCTGCACCGCGCGGGCCTGCCGCAGTGGTCCGCCGTCGCGCTGGTCGTGGTCGGCGCCCTGGCCCTGCTGGGCGGGCTGCTGACCTTCGCGGTCAACTCCCTGCTGCGCGAGCTGCCCGCGTTGCAGGACGCCATCGAGTCCAGCGTCGCGGGCGTCCGCGACTGGCTGGTCAACGGGCCGCTGCAGCTCAGCCGCCGCCAGCTCGAGCAGGGGGTGGACGACCTCACCGACTGGCTCCGGGGGAACGCGGAGTCCCTGGCCTCCGGTGCGGGGACGACGGCCTCGGCCGCCGGCCGGTTCCTCGCCGGATCCGTCCTGGCGCTGTTCGTGCTGATCTTCCTCCTGCACGACGGCCACCGGATCTGGTCCGGCCTGGTGCGCCGGGTACCGCGCGACCTGGGCGCACGGGTCGACGCGAGCGGGCGGCACGCCTTCGCCCGGCTGTCCGGCTACACCAGGGCCACCGTCGCGGTGGCCCTGCTCGACGCGGTGGGCATCGGCATCGGCCTGCTGCTGGTCGGCGTGCCGTTCGCGCTGCCGCTGACCTCGCTGGTGTTCCTCGGCGGGTTCATCCCCTTCGTCGGCGCGTTCGTCTCCGGCGCCGCCGCCGTCCTGATCGCCCTGTTCACCAACGGACCGGTCGCCGCGCTGATCATCGCCGCCGTGGTGATCGTGGTCCAGCAGCTGGAGGGCAACGTCCTCCAACCGCTGCTGCTGGGCAAGGCCGTGCGCCTGCACCCGCTCACCGTCGTGCTCGCCGTGGCCGTCGGCGGCGTGCTCGCGGGTATCACCGGAGCCCTGTTCGCGGTGCCGGCGGTGCTCGTGGCCAAGTCGTTCCTCACCGAACCCGAACCCGAACCGGAGCCCGAAACCGAGCCGGAGCCGGAACCCGGACACGCGGACACGCCGTGACGCCGCACCGGACGTGTGCCGCCGAGCGCACGGGGTAGGCGTGAGGCATGTTCTTCGACTCTTGGAGCGGGTTGCTGCGCGTGGTGGTCGTGGGCGTGTGCGCCTACGCGGCGCTCGTGGTGCTGCTGCGCCTGTCCGGCAAGCGGACCCTGGCGAAGATGAACGCCTTCGACCTGGTGGTGACGGTCGCGCTCGGCTCCACCCTGGCCACCGTGCTGCTCACCTCCGACGTGGCGCTGGTCGAGGGCGTGCTGGCGCTGGCGCTGCTGATCGGCGCCCAGTTCGCCGTCGCCTGGACCTCGGTGCGGCTGGGGCTGGTCCGCCGGGCGGTGAAGTCCACCCCCACCCTGCTGGTGTGGCGGGGGCGGCTGCGCGAGCAGGCGCTGCGCGACCAGCGCGTCAGCCGCGCCGAGGTGCTCCAGGCGGTCCGCGCCCAGGGGCAGGGCGCCCTCGACCAGGTCGCCGCGGTCGTCCTGGAGACCGACGGCTCCTTCAGCGTCATCCCCGAGAACTCGGCCGGGAACCTCGACGCGCTCGGCGACGTGCCGCACGACTGATGCCCGCGGGGGCGGCTGCCGCCGTTCAGTCCTGGTCCAGCAGGATCTCGGCCCACGTGGTCGTGGTGCCGTCCCGGACCAGGGCGCCCCACTGCTCGCTGAGCGCCTCGACCAGCAGCAGCCCCGACCGCCGCCGCCACGCCGAGGTCACGCGCGAGACCCGGTTGCCCACGCTGGCGGTCACCACGTCGTGCGCGCGGTCCAGGACCAACTCGATGACATAGGGCGGCGCACCGTGCAGACGCGCGTTGTCGTACAACTCCCCGACCACGACGCCGACCAGCACCACGTCCGCGCGCGGCCAGCCGTCCAGGCAGCCGCGCAGCCAGACCGCGACATCACCGAGGGACAAGGCGTCGTCGTGCAGCACCAGCATGACCTTGTCACCCCCGCTCACCGCTCACCGCCCACGCCCTCGGGACGACACGGCGGTGCGGAGGTGGGGTTCTGCCGAAACACCTCCCAGCCTCCCACCGCTCGCCCCGGGCGCACCTGACGAGAACCTTGCGATCACGGTCGCCGAACCGCTCCTGACGATCACCTTGCGGTGCAGGGCCGCCAGGCCCGGGAACACCGGCGGGAACATAGCCTCGGCGGTGACGCGAACTCCCGGACGACGGAGGTGATCGACGGTGCTGGACATCACCCACGCGGCCGGCGCCGTGATCGGCGACCTGGCCCGTGACGCGGGCGGAGGCGGCAGTGGCCTGCGGATCGGCTGGTCGGACCGCGACGGGGCGCGGGCGATCACCCTGGCCGTCGCCGCGCACCCCGTGGAGCGGGACGAGGTGGTCGCGGTGCCGAGCGGCGGCCGGGTCTTCCTGGCCCCGGACGCCGCCCGCTACCTGCGCGACAAGCTGCTCGACGTGCGCATGGACGTCGACGGGCGGTTCCGCTTCGCGATCAGCCCCAGGCGCTGACCCGCGGGCCGTCGACCGTTGCGCCGAACCTCGCCGGGTCGCCGGTCGTGAGTGGGGAACGGGTCGGTTCCCCACTCACGGCGCAGCGGCGGGTCAGGCGGGGTCGCCACCGTTGTTGAGGTAGGCCCGCACCGCGCCGTCGTCCGGGTTCACCAGCAGGTAGTCGTCGCGCCCGTCGCCGTTGAGGTCGGCGAACTCGATGCGGTTGAGGATCGCCTCCGGCACTCCGGAAGCGACCCGCCCGCGCGGCGCCCACCCGGGGGTCGAGCCGGAGTCGCCGCCGGTGTTGAGCCAGGCGTCCACCGAGCCGGACCGGCGATCGACCTTCAGGTAGTCGTCACGCGGGTCGCAGTCCATGTCGGCGAACACCAGCTCGCCGGCGCCGGCGCCACTGGCGATCTGCCCGCGGGGCACCCAGCCCGGCGCCCCACCGCTGTCACCACCGGTGTTGATCCACGCGTCCACCGAGCCGTCGTCGTCCACCCGCAGGTAATCGTCCCGGTCGTCCCCGCTGACGTCGGCGAACACCAGCTCGCCGGCGCCGGCGCCACTGGCGATCCGCCCGCGGGAGATCCAACCCGGCGCCCCACCGCTGTCACCACCGGTGTTGATCCACGCGTCCACCGCACCGCTCGCGTGCACCCACAGGTAGTCGTCACGCCGGTCGCCGTTGATGTCGGCGAAGCGGACCTCGCTGGCCGGTGCGCCCACGCCGGACGCGATCCGGCCGCGGGAGATCCAGCCCGGCGCCCCACCGCTGTCACCACCGGTGTTGATCCACGCGTCCACCGCGCCGTCCGCGTGCACCCACAGGTAGTCGTCACGCCGGTCGCCGTCGATGTCGGCGAAGGTGACCTCGAAGCCGGTCGCGCCGACTCCGGAGGCCACCTGACCGCGATCGATCCAGCGACCGGCGCCGTCGGTGCAGTCCGGGTCGCCCGAGCCCGGCTGACCGATCCAGCCGGCTTCGGCCGCCCTGACCACGCCGAGGTGGAAGCTGACGGCCAGTTTCCGGTAGCCGCGGTCGTCGGGGTGCAGCCCGTCGGCCAGGTTGGCGGTCGTCACCGCGTTCGGCTCGACCAGCAGGACGTGCTCGCCCGCTTGCCGCCGGGCCGCCACCACGCCGGGAACGGCCCGGTTGTACGCCTCGATCCGCCGCTGGGTCGCCGGGTCGGCGGCCGGGACGATGGTCGAGACGACCAGCGTCACCCCGGGTTCGACGCGGAGGATCTCGTCGATCAGGCTGCCGAGCCGCGCCGGGGCGCCGGCGGGGTCGACGTTGTTGTTCATGTCGTTGGTGCCGACGTGCAGCAGCACGACGTTGGGCCGGTTGACGGCCAGCGCCGCGCCGGTGATGCCGGCGACCTGCCCGATCGTCCAGCCGCTGTGCCCCTCGTTGGGCAACCGCTCCGGACCGGAGCGTTGCGAGCCGACGAGGTCGACCTGCCCGCCGGCGCCGGCGAGGCCGCGGAAGTCCGCCAGGTAACCGGAACCATCCGAACTCGCGAAACCGTACGTGATCGAATCACCCAGCGGCATGACCCTCAACTGGCCGCCGATACCGCGCGCGAGGCGCTCCACCGTTTCCAGGACCACCCGGGCAACGCCGTCGTCGAGCAGGTTCGCGATGAACTCGAGCGGCCGGGCCCAGTTGGTGAAGATCGTCGCGTACCGGCGGACGGCCTCCTGCGCGCTGGTGATCAGCCCGCGGGAGCCGGTGGCCAGGAAGTTCGCCGCCGCGCCGAGGAACGCACCACCGACGGCGCCGCCGACCGCGGCGCCGACCGCCTGTCCCCACGCCTGCTTGTCGATGGGTTTGCCGTCCAAGGCGACACCGACCAGCTCGGCGACCCCCGAGATCATGGCACCGCCCACGGCACCGCAGACCGGCCCGGCCGCCGGCGCCCCGACGTTGAACGCGAGCAGGCACAGCGCGGTGGACGCCGCTCCTGCCGCGATGCCGGCCACGCCGGCCAAGAACTTCTTCCAGAACCCGTCCCAGAACCCGGCGGTCCCGATGTCGCCGGCGGGCACCGTGAGCACCACGCTGTCGCCGACGACGTGGATGTCGCCGCCGAACCTGACGTCGGAGCCCGGCGTGGAGAACCCGACGCTGTCCCGCTGGATCCGCAGCATCATGGCCTCGCTCAGGGGGTGCCCCTCCGCGATGTCGGCGCGGACGCTCGTGACCGCCTGCTCCATCACCTGCCGCAGCAGGTCCGACGACTCCGGGAACCGGAAGTCGATGGCCGCCACGAGGTCATCCCCGCTCCTCGCGTGCTCGTCCAGCACCCCGGCGTCCCGCGCGCACCCGACGCGCAACCCGGAGGAATGGAGCGGGATCTCGCGCATGGCGAAGGACGAGCCGAACGACGCGCAGCCGGCGTCCTCCGCCGCTGCGGCGGCCCCGGCACCGGGACCCACCAGCAACCCCGCCAGGAGCGCAGCGACGACGGCGACGACGGCTGCGGGCCGTCGCACGGGTCTCACACCGACCGAGGCGAGTGGGGAGCGGATCGCGGAACGTCTGTTTCTCATGGGGTACACCGTGTCAACGTCGACACCCGTCGCATCCGACTCCGGCCCGAAGGAGCCTCCATCCTGCCCTGACGTACCGCCTTTCACCGGGCCGCCCGACACCGTGCCTGCCGATAGCCGGACCCGGCGACCACCGCGCAGGCTTCGCGAGTGGCGGGCGCTGCCCGTACCCGCCCACCTGCGTGACATCCGCGACGACTACCCGGATGGCGGTGCCGCCGCCTATATGGTTCGGGTATGAGCCAGTCGATTCCGTTCGCCGACACCAACTTCAAGCTCGCCGTCGTCCAGGAGCTGATGTACGAGCAGGGCCTCCTGCCGAAGTTCGAGTTGGCCGAGCACGCCGCCGAGCGGGGCTTCACCTACGACGGCGGGAGCGTCGAGGCGGTGCCCGAGGCCCTGGCCTACTTCGAGGCGCTCGAGGTCCCCGTCGAGCTCGCGGAGAAGGTCACCGGGATCGAGATGGACGGCGGCAACGAGATCTACCTCCAGATCGCGCCGAACTGGGACGGCGAGGACGGCCTGTTCGACGTCGACGAGTTCGCCGACCTGCGGCACTTCCCCAACCTGAAGTCGATGACGCTGTTCTACACGGGCAACGAGGAGGCGCTGGAGGCGCTGCGCGCCCGCGGGATCGAGGCGGACTGGCTCTGAACCGGCCGCCGCCGACCCTCCCCGCGCGAGCGGGGTGGTCCCCCGTCGGCGGTGAGCCGTCGGCGGGCAGTGCGGTGATCGGCGGATGACCGGTCCGGCACGCCACCACGGCACAGCCCCTGCAGCGTGCACCCGCCAGGCCCGCGCCGGGGTCGCCGGACCCCGCCGCGGAACCTGGCCCGTGCGGACCGTCCCGGCCATCCGCCGGCGGCCCGCCCCGGACGGGCGCACGCGGATGCGCGTCGCCCGCGCGGTGTGGCGGGTCGGCCGGGGGTGCAGCCGGTCACGTCGGGGCGCCCCGACGTGGGATCAGCGGTTGGTGTTGACCGTCTTGTGGATCCAGCCGGTGTACGCGGTCGCGTTGGTGTACAGGCCCGGGCCGTTCGCGCAGGGCACGTCCTCGTCACCGGGGCCGAGGGTGACGCCGATCAGCTCCCAGCGGCCCCACTTGCCGCGCTGGACCTGCGGCCCGCCGGAGTCGCCGGAGCACGCCATGGCGCCGGCCTTCCGGCTGACCGTGCACAGCCGGGTCCGGTCCGCGAAGCCGGGCGCGCACTCGGACTCCGCGCCGCGCCGGGCGTCGAGCTGCTGGAGCCGCTCGGGGAACTTCCAGCCGTCCGGACCGTTGCCCTCGGTCGTGGTGCCGAACCCCAGCAGCCGGGTCGGGGCGCCGGGCGCGCCGGCCCGACCGGCGATCCGGATCGGCTGCTCGGCGACCGGGCGGTCCAGGCGGATCAGCGCGATGTCGTTGCGGTTGGGCTGCGCCCCCTCCCCCACCCGGTAGCCGGGGTGGCGCACCACGCGGTCGATCTTCCGGACGGTGCCGCCGGAGGTCCGCCGGTCGCTGCCGATGCGCACGGTCCCGTCCATCACCGCCCCGCCCTCCCCCTGTTCGACGCAGTGCCCCGCCGTCACCACCCACCGCGGGTGGATCAGCGATGCCCCGCAGACGGCCTTGAAGTTGTCCATGCTGGGCACGGTCAACGGGATCGAGGCCATGAACTCGTAGCGCTCGGTGGAGTCCTCCCCGTTGACGATGGCGCCGGCGCTGCCGGTCATCGCCGTGGCGGCGAACGCACCCATCAGCAGGACGCCGGCTGCCCGGACCACTCCACGGCGCACGGACTTCAGTCTTGACATGCTCTTCCTTCGCACTGGGAACGACGAACGAGAGCAATCCTTTCCGTTCACCGTGGACGGAGCCATGCGGACAACCCGCCCATTGGCGGGACGCCTGCTCGACCGCTCGTGGTAGCGCCTGCGCTACCGATCGGGTGGTGTGGGGGCAGACGCCCATGACGCCGTGGAACTCCTGGCGATGCGCTTGTGGTTCCGAAGTCCGGGGATCAGGGGTGCTGGAGCCGTTGCAGGGCCAGCGCGACGAAGTCGTTCATGTCCGCTTGCAGGCACGGAAGCTGGGCGTGCTTGCCGGTGCAGCCCGGCGCCCAGCCGCTGCCGTCGCCGTAGTCGACGAAGCGGTGGGGGATGCCGGCGGCGGTCAGGTTCGCCGAGGTGACCCGGCTGGACCGCTGGACCACGTTCTCCGCGATGGCCTGGATCGGGTCGACGGCCAGGTCGCCGCCGCTGCCGGTGTAGAGGGCGACCCCCATGCCGCGCAGCGAACCGACGTGCTGGGCGGGGCTCTGCGCGTTCCACACCTCGTCGAACGGCCAGACCGGCGCGCCGAAGATCGCGTCGGCGGCCACGGTCGGCACCCCGGCGGCCGGGTCCAGGGTCGTCTCCGTCACGGCGAAGCGCACCCCGGCGTCGAGCAGGTCCAGGCCGCCGGAGAAGCTGCCGACGTAGGAGAACAGCTCGGGCCGGTGCTCGGCGTAGTGGAACGCCCCGAAGCCGCCCATGGAGTGGCCGGTGATCGCCCGGCCGTCCCGGGCGGGGACGGTGCGCAGGTTGGCGTCGATGAACGGGATCACCTCGTCGAGGTGGAAGGTCTCCCAGTTCTGCGGGCCGACCGCGCCGGGGTTGATCCAGTTGGAGTACCAGCTCCGGCCGGCGCCGTTGGGCCACACCGTGATCAGCGGCTTGCCCCGGGTGGCGTTCTCGGTGATCTGCTGGTTGGCCGCTGTGTTCGCGCGGTCGGGGTTGCCGTGCAGCGAGTACAGCACCGGGTAGCGGGTGGTCGACGCGTGGTCGTAGCCCTCGGGGAGGGTGATCATGACGGCGTGCCGCCCGGCGGGTTGGCCGGGCAGCAGGGTGGGGTTCGGGACCTGCTTCGAGGCCACGGTGAGCACGAAGGTGCGGTGGTCGTCGTCCACCCACACGGGCTGGTCGACCACGGTGAGGCCGAAGCCGTCGGCGAAGCTCGGTGGTGCGGTCTCGGCCGAAGCCGCGACCGGCGCCACCAGCGCGCCGATCACCACCCCGGCCGCGGTGATGACGGCGCTCGTGCGGGCTGCGGCGGGAATGCGGGTCATGTGCCCTGCCTCCATGGTGTTCGCCCGCCGGTGGGGGCGGGCGCCGGCCGCCTGTCGGCCGACTCGTCGGGTTCACGCGCGGTCGGGGCCCGTCCCGGCCGGGTCCAAACCGCCCCCTGCCAGGTAGTCCTGCATCCGACTGTGGCGGAACTGGTAGTACGGGCCGAACCGGCGCAGCACCCGTCGCGCGTAGGCGTCTTCGAGGAATCGGGGCAGGTTCCAGGGAAGGGCTCCGGTCACCGGGAGCCAGACCCAGGCGAAGAGGAGCCACTGGCCCCAGGCGGTGAGGGCCAGCGCGTACCCGGCGCCGGCTATCGCCGCCGTGTTGGCCCAGACGAAGAGCCCGTAGAGCGGATCGAAGTTCGGGCTGAGGCCGAACCAGCCGGTCAGGGGCGACCAGCGCAGCAGCAGCACCACGCCCCACATCAGGACCGGCGCGCCGATCGACGCCGTGATCGTCGACACCAGTACCTGGATCGCGACCGTGCGCCTGTTCGAGGCCAGGAGTTCGGCAGGCGCGCCTGCCCGCTGGAGGTCGAACGGCGTTTCCAGCAGGGACAGGAGGGCAAACGCCAGGGCGGCACCGGAACCGTACCCGATGGCCAGGATGGCGGTGTCGAAGAAGAAAAAGGCCCTGTCCAGCGGACTACCCGCCAGGATGGAGTTGATCAGGTTGAGCGCGGCTCCCAAGGCGGCCCCGCAGAGCAGTCCCACCGTGAGGCGCCTGCCCGTTTCGCGCCGCTTCCCCGGCCGCAGCCGGAGTCGCATCGAGGTGGGCCGCAGCACCTGGGGGAACTTGACGGCCAGCCAGGCGTGGGCGGCGGCGAAGGCCGCACCGGCCAGTCCGCCCGACATCAGTCCACCCTGGACTGAAGTCGAGAGGTCGAACCCGAAGGCGAGGTGGACGGCAACCGCGAGCGCCCACCCCACGACTGCCACGGCCGAGCCGGCCAACAGCGCTCGAGCACCCAGCGCCATCGGCTTGCCCAGTTCCCACCAGGCGAGGTTGTAGGTCCGCGAACGACGCAGGTGGCTTGCGAGCTCGGCCAGCCGGCGCCGAGCCGGCAGGTCGTCCGAACCGTCCCCGTAGGCCGCGGTGATCGACGCGTCGAGGAGGTGGTCCTCGATCGCCTGCCGGGTCGGGAACCGGGTGTCGTCGAGCAGGTGGGCGGGCTCGCGTGCCGGGTCGTCGCTGTAGACATCGCGAGCGAGACCGACCATGAGGGGGGTGAGCAGGGCGGACCGCAACGCCTCGGGCGCTTTGCCGAGGACGTCCTCCCACGGGCCGGGGTCGGCCGCCGTCCGGGGCAGGTAGGCCCGCACGTCGGTGAACCGCAACCTCTCCAGTCGGATCACCGTTGCGGACAGGGCGGCGGAGGTGCTGGTCAGGGCATGGGCGAATTCCTCGGGCCTGCTGGTGAGGATCCACGGCACAGCGGACCGGGCAAGCCGTTTGAGCACCTGCCGGTGCCGTCCCTCGGCGGTTTCGTCGAACCCGTCCAGCACGGGCAGGACCCGGCCGGAGTCCACCAAGCCCGCGGCCGTGGTGGCTCCGCCCGCGCCGCTCGACCGCAGGAACGGGTGGTCGCGGAGCAGTTCGGAGATCAACCAGTCGCGCAGGGGCAGCGACGGGTCCCAGCCCCCCGCGCCGAACAGCACGGGAACGGCCGCACCGCCGGCCCGTCCGTTCACCGCGTCGAGCACGAAGCGCAACGCCAGCGCGGTCTTCCCCGTCCCCGCGGACCCCAGGACCACCAGCCGCCCGCCCGGGGTCTTCTCGTGCAGATCGGCGAACTCCTCGAACTCGGCGACAGGCGCCGGGGGCGCCACGCCCCCGTCGTCCACCACCCGCCACCGGACGGGCAGCGGGTCGAGCAACCCCCTCTGCTCCTCTTCGCGCTGCCACAACGATTCCACCGCGAAGGCCAGTGCCGCCGCGGCGTCGTCCAGCCGCCGGTCCGCCGTGCCGCCGTACCGGCGAAGCACGTGCGCCCGACGCGACCGACCGCGCGACACGGGGTACCGAGCCGCCTGCGCGTCGCCGCCGAGGCTTCCTCCGGCGTCCCCTGAGCCGGTGCCGGGGAAGGGGTGGCCGCATATGGTGAGGGTGCCGACCGAACCGCCCACCTGGACCACCCCGCCGCTGACCGCGGAACCGGACACCCTGTTACCGGCATTTCCGTCCGCGACATCGCCGACATCGTCATCGAGATCGTCTTCGGCCATAAGTGGTGTCCACCTTGCCTGTCGCAGGTGTCGCCTACAGCATGTTACGAGAAGATCCGCCCGCGACTCCTCAAATCGCTATCGCCGCCACCCACAAGGAGTAACATTCGACCGCGCAGTTGCCCCGTGATTTCCTGGTGCAGGCGTCGACGTCCTCGGCGCGGCCCTTGCGGTGCGGGAGGGCGGTGGCGGCAGGCGGCAGGCGGCCCTGATCCGAAGGGGTGCTACCGCTCGGATCGCGGCGCGGTGGACCACGGCGCGTCCCGAGCCCGTCCCCCCGGCTCCGGGTATCGCCTCCCCCACGGCCCGGGTGACCCGCCGGGCCGACCCGTCCCGCCATCACCGGCCCGAGTCGGGGAACACCGGCGGAAGCCGGGCGCCGGGCTCGACACGGGAAAGCCATTTCCGCAGTTCTGCGGAATTCGGAAGTCGCATTTCCCTTTCGCGAACGCAGGTGCGGGGCGCGGGTTACAGTCGGATTCCCCCCATTCGGGAGTCGATCCCACGCCGGAGGAGAACGGTGATCGAAATGCACGCCGCCGAGCCGTCGTCGTCCGTCGAGGTCATGGACGAACTCCTGAAGCTGGTGCAGGACCTGACCGAGCGCCCCAGGTTCGGCGAACTGCCCGGCGGGCGGCCGGGCGCCCGCGCCGGCGACGACCGGGGCATCCCGCTGGTCTGCCTGGTCCGCGAGCACGGGTCGGCCGGGCTCCTCAAGGTCCTGCGCGCGCACCTGCGCGGCGCCTACCCGGGCCGGATCCCGCACGCCTACCACCAGTTCCCCGACGCCGAGGAGGAGAACCCGTCGCCGAACCAGGTCGCGGAGGTGGGCGCGGTGCTGGCGGAGGTGGCCCGCGACCTGTCCGGCGCGGCCAACGGGCGCTACGGGCGGCACGCGTTCCCGCGTTTCCGGCTCGTCTACTGGTTGATGAACCAGCCCGCCGGGGGCAGCGAGCACGAGTCGACCGCGAGCCTGCTCACCCGGCTGCGCGAGCGCGACCTGCGGGGCCGCAGCGAGGACGACCTGATCCCCCGGGAAGCGTTCGACACCGCCGCGGACGCCGTGCCGTGGTGGGCGCGCGTGGCGCTGAAGTTGTTGCCCTCCTTCCTGTTCCGGGCGAAGCTGCGCGGTCTGGTCCCGGGCCGGGAGTACCGGTGGCTGCTGCGCCAGCCCTACCTCGCGCCGCACGACCCCGGCACGTTCCTCGGCTTCGCCGAACGGCTCACCGGCACGCTCGCGCCCGGCCGGGGCTCGGAGCCGCACGAGGACGCCGGGCAGCTCGCCAAGCTCCTGGTCAACGCGTTCCTGGAGGACGTCCGCCGGGGGTACCGGCGGACGCCGTGGCGGGTCCGCTCGGCCCGGCGCACCGTCTACCCGGTGGTGCTGCTCGACGGCATCCGCCGCGACAACGGCGGCTACGCCCTGCTGAAGCTGATCAACGACGTGCGCAACGACACCGGCTCGTTCGACCCGCTGATCATCATCAGCGGCAGCGAGAAGGTGCCGCCCGACGCGGCGGCGGCCGACGAGCGGGCCCCGGCGTGGGTGGAGAACGCCGGGCGCGCCTACGAGACCTGGACGCGCAAGCTCGCCACGAACAGCCGCGCGCGCCGACCCACGGCGTGGTTCCTGCCGCTGCGGGTGCCGCCGGTCGAGATCGAGCCCGGCGAGGTGCCGCCGCTGGCGACGCTGACCGTGCGGCCGGCCCCGGTCTGGTCGCGCACGCCGGTCCTCGCGGTGGTGGTCGTGCTGCTGCTCGGCGCCGTCGCGGCGAGCGGGTACTGGCGGATCACGGCCGCCGCCGAGGAGCGCGACCGGCACTGCGGGCTGTCGCCGGGGGATTCGAACTTCGAGACGCTGGCCAGGCTCGACCCCGCCGACTGCGTCGGGGTGAGCAGCAGGGCGATCCCCCTGCTCGACAGCGGGAACGGCGAGCTCAGGAACCGCTTCATGCGCGTGCAGGACCGGATCGCCCTGCAGAACGAGCAGGTGGAACAGGCCAACGCGGACAACCCGAACCGACCGTACGCGACGGTCGTGTACGTGTCGGCGATGAGCGGCCAGCCCGAGTTGCTGGCCACGAACACCGCCCGGCTCATGGGCGTGGCCGCGATGCAGGCCCGGCTGCTGGACGACCACGGCAACGGGCACCCGCTGATCAAGGTGCTGCTGGGCAACGCCGGCCGGACCATGCAGCACGGCGACGAACTGGTCGAGCACCTGAAGACCTGGATGCGCCGCGACCCGACCATCGTGGGCGTGCTCGGCCTGGCGCAGAGCCGCCGGACGACCCGCGAGACGATCGTCAAGCTGGGCAGGCAGGGGCTGCCGACCGTGGTCGCCACGCTGTCGGCGAACGAGTTCCCCGAGGCGTCCTCGAGGTACTTCCAGATCTCGCCGAACAACGACCGGGAGGCCCTCGTCGCCGCCGAGTACGCGGACACGGCGTACGCGGACCGGGACAAGGTCCAGATCGTGCGTTCAGCCGACGACAACGACCTCTACTCCACCGATCTCGCCCGGAGCCTCCGCACCCGGTTCACCGACGGGAGCACGGGGAGGGTGCGAGAGGTGCTGCCCGACCTGGTCTACCGGCCCACCACCGCGAAGGACCACACCGACGCCCGCGCGATCGGGCAGGAGCTCTGCAAGCGCACGGCGGACACGCTGGTCGTCTACGCGGGGCGCCCTGGCGAGTTCTCCGACCTCCTGGACGGCATCGCCGGCACGTGCTCCGGGCAGCCGGCCCTGCTGGCCGGCGACGACGTCATGCGGCACGCCGCCGACGCGGCCCTGCGCGAAAAGCACCCGAGCGTCACGTACGACGTGCTGTCCTTCGCGGTCGGGGCCGAGTACTGCGACGCGAAGGAGGACATCTACCGGAAGATGCAGCAGATCTTCGAGGCCGAGTGCGACGCCGACCCGCGCTCCTTCGTCGACGGCCAGGCGACGCTGGCCTACGACGCCCTCGACCTCTACGCGCACGCCATGAAGGAGCTGTTCCCCGTCGTCAGGCCGTCGTCCGGGGACCTGTGGAAGACGATCAGCGACATCGGCCGCCCCCCGGTGAACCCCGGCGCCGCCCCCGACCCGAGCAGCCGGCCGGTGCTGGACGGCAAGAGCGGGAAGATCAACTTCCGGGGCGGGCAGGTGCCGCACGACAAGCGGATCTCGGTCCTCCGCGTCCTGCAGGGCGACCCTCCCGCGCTTCGCGCGACCTGCGACCAGTCCTGCGTCCCGACCTCCGGCTGAGCGAGGCGGCCGGGCCGCGGGGGCGGGAGCCGTCGAACAACCCCCCGGCCTCCCCCGGTGCCCCGGCGGTCGAGCGCGGCGCGGAGCCCCGGGTGGACACCGGGCCCGCGTTCAGCCGGTCGCCGGCCACAGGCGCAGCAGCCACCGCTCCTCCTGCTCGCCGTTCACGCGGCGGTGGGCCTGAAGGACGAAGTGCGGTGCCGGGAGCACGACCTCCCACTCCTCGGCCATGTCGATGTCGAGCTGGCTGATCCGCGCCGTCGCCACGCGCTCCCAGCGCACGGTTGTGGTGACCGACTCCTGCCAGGTATCCGACGGTGCGGGCGGCGGTGCGCCGTGGACCTCGACGGTGAGGTCCACCGGGCCGACCTCGCGGTGGGTGAGCATCTCGAGCTGACCCGAGCCCGGGTCGATGAGGAAGAAGCCGTACTCCGCCCGCTCCCCCTGTTGCGGCAACTCGTCGGCTTCGAAGAGGAAGCACCCGCGGGAGGCTTCCACGACGCGGCTGCGCCGGTCGATCAGAGTCATGGTGGTCACCGCTCAGTCCGTTGGGCTCATCGGGAAAACGTCGTCTTGGACGATGCGGTCCCAGTCGTACCAGCAGTCGAGTCGGGTACCGCCTTCGCGGTGGGTGTCACCGCCCGGTGGCGCCGGGCTGCCCCGCCCGGCGCAACAGCTCGGGCGCCGGGGAGCGGGCCCCGGCCACCCACGTGGTCTCCGCCCTCACCCGGCCACGCGGAAGATGGCGACGTCGTCGGCGGTGACGGTCACCGGGGCGTTGGTGACCGAGGCGGACAGGTAGGCCAGCAGACCGGCGCTCCCGGCGCCCTGGAGCGCGCCGGTCGGGTCGGTCGCGGTGGCCTGCCAGCCGGGTTCGGCGGCGCCGTCGGCCCACACCTTGGCGCGCAGGGTGGTGGGCGCCGTGCCGGTGACCTGGAGCCTGAACCGCAGCACGCCACCCGGCTGGTGGGTCAGCCCGCTGATCGGCTGGTCGGTCGTGAGCGCCGTCTCCGCCCCGGCGGCGTCGGTGCGGCGGAGCCCGAGCCGGACGCTCCCGTCGGGGCGCAGGACGGCTGTCGCCCGGTAAGTGCCGGCGTCGGCGACCCTCCGGCCCACCGCCGTGACGTAGACGCCGTTGCCGGTGGCGGTCTTGTCGGTGCTGATCTTGACGGTGAGGTCGGTGTCGGTCGAGCGGATCCGGTTCAGCTGCGCGCTGCGGCCCGCGCCCGCGGCGGGCAGGGTGATCCGGCCCGCGCCGCCGCGCACGGCGTAGTCGGCGGCCGGGTCGCCGACCCACCAGTCACCGCCGGCTTCGGCCGTGCCGAACCCGTCGGTGACCGAGCGCGCGAACGAGTCGAGGCCGAGCACCGCGTCGGCGCCGAGGAGGTTCCCGGTCGCCCATTCGGCGATCCTGTCCCCGGTGACCAGCGAGTACTCGCCGTCGAACCGGTAGTGGACCCCCAGCCAGACCCGGGAGAGCTGGTTCTCCCGGGCCGCGTCGCTGAACGTGCCGAACGAGCGGGTGACCCCCTGGGAGAACGGGTCCTCCGTGGTCGCGGTCCAGGCGAAGTCGTCGGTGCCGACGTAGCGCTTCATGACCCCGGCCCAGGCCCCGGCGAAGGCCGCGTGCCCGGAGATGAACGCCGGGAACGGCGGTGAGGAGGGCGTGCCGTCGGTACGGCGCGACTCGGGCCGCCAGCCCGGGTCCGGGGCGACCGGGTCCAGGTGGATCGCGGTTTCCGGGCGCCACAGGTCGATGTCGGTCCGGTACTTGGCGTCCCACGCGGCGATCGCGGCGTCGGCGAGGGCGAGTGACATCCACGCGAACAGCTTGGCGTTGTCGAACTGGTCCTGCCCCGGCAGGAGCCGCGCGATGATCGCGGTGTGCTCCAGCAGCTGCCCCGGCGGCTTGTAGGTGCCGTCGAGGTCATTGGCCCAGAAGTGCGCCGCCTGCGTCTTGTCGGCGCTGCGCGAGGTCGAGCCCATCCGGCCGACGTCGCGCACCTCCGCCAGGTGCGCCTGGTAGGTCGGGGACGCGAGGAGCTCGCCGATGTCCTGCGCCCCCATCGGGTGCGAGGGGCGGAAGTGGTTCGGCGTGTCCATGGTGAACGGCCGCACCCTCCCCCAGTTCGGGTCGAGCGCGTCACCGGAGCCGGTCGGCCGCCAGTCACCCGGCCGGGCGCCCGGCGGGTAGGCGGTGATGTCGTCCGAGCGGTCGTTCGCCCGGGTCACGATCATCACCTGCGCGGCCCTGTCACCGATCGCGGCGCCCTGGTCCCGCTGCTCCCGGGTGACGCTGCCCGGGATGGTCGCCTGAGCCTCGGCCAGCTTCGCGTCGAAGTCGACCGGACTGCCCGGGTAGAGGCTGGTGAGGACCCGGTGGGCGGCGTGGTCGACGGCGCTGCTCGGATCCGGGGCCGTGCCGGCCGGCACCGGGACCCGGGTCAGGTACGGCTGCCCCAGGCAGCCACTCGCAGTCGCGCACCGCGCCGAGTTCGCCCCGTCGTAGCCGGCGCCGTGCACCATCGCCGCCGCCCTGGACAACCGGGTCGGCGACGCGCTCCCGCCCGTCCGGCTCCGGAAGACGTCGAGGAGGACCTGGTTCCAGAACAACACGTGGTCGGTGCCCGACACCGCCACATCCCGCGGGACCACGCTCCCCGCGGCGACGGTCGGCACCCCCGGCCACGTCGCCAGGGCAAGGCAGGACAACAGCACCACGGCGCGACGCATCGTCGACGACCTCCGAACAAGGCCAGCGCGTGCCCCGACACCACACGACCCAGAAGCAGTCAACACCCACCGTTGCCGACCGAACACCCACCGGCAAGACTCCGAACGGGCGCTTCGGCGCTGTCGTGCCCATGGGCGTGAGAGCAGCCCCCGACACCTGCCGGTACCGGCATTCCAACGGAGAAGTGGCCGCGTTGCCGGGTACCTCATAGTCCTTAATAGACAGTGTTTCCCGACGCCGAACCCGCTCACTGTCCACTATAGACTAGGACGTGTTTTCGCGGTCGAGAAACGAGAGCACAGGTGTGCCGCCCGTGATTCCCGGGCAAGTCGCACACCGGCACGGGGTCGACCCGGTGGTGGGTGCGTGCCCGCCCGGGTCGGCCAGGTGTCGGGGGTCCGGCCGGCGCGTCGCCACTCGTCCGGCGTCTTCCCGCGGCGCAGGGCGGCTGTTTGGGTGGGTGGATGGCCACGAACGCCGGTGAGCTCGACCCGGTCCTGTTCGGGGACCGGCCTACCGCCCGCCGCTACCGGGACCTGTTCCTGGACCCGGCCTTCCGGCAGGACTGGCGCGAGGCCGTCCCGGACCCCCGGCGGCGGGCGCACGAGCGGTACGCCCTGCTGCTGCGCGAGCTGCCCGTCACCGAGGTCGCGACCGACCTCGACCAGCTCGTGCACCTGCACGAGTGGGCGGTCACCGTCGACCCGCACCTGGGCGCCCTGCTGACGGTGCAGCTCAACCTGGTGCTGGGCACGCTGCTCGACCACCGCCCGCGCGGCGGCGAGGTGGAGGAGGTGATCCGGGAAATCCTGGCCGGGCGGACCGCCGGCGCCTACGCCCTGACCGAGCTGGGGCACGGCAGCGACCTGCCCCACCTCGAAACGGTCGCGGAGTTCGACCGGTCGACGGACGGGTTCGTGCTGCGGACCCCGACGGCGGGTGCGGTCAAGTTCATGTCCTCGACCGCGCAGCCGCCCCTGCCGGGGGTGGCCCGGGTCGGCCTGGTGCTGGCGCGACTGCTGCTGGACGGCGCCGACCACGGCCCCTACCTGTTCCTGGTCCGCCTGGTCGACGCCGACGGGGCCGTGCGGCCCGGCGTCACCGTCCGCCGGCTGCCCGAGCAACCCGGCCTCGGCCTGGAAACCGCGCTGACCCGCTTCGACGGCGTGCGGGTCGGCCGGGGTTGCCTGCTGTCGCACGCCGGCACGGCCGTCGACGAGGGCGGGCGGCTGGTCTCCCCGCTGCCCGCCGACAGCCGCGTCTGGCGGGCCATCGGCCGGGTCCGGTGGGGGCGGCTGTGCCTGGCGGCGATGGCCGCCTCGGTCTCCCGCGCCGCGCTGTGGATCGCCGCCCGCCACGCCGCCCAGCGCGACGTCGCCGGCGCGGGCGGGGCGCGCCTGGCGCTGTCCGCGCTCCCCGAGCACCGCAGCGGCCTGCTGGACGCGGTGGCGGAGACCTACGCCGCCACCGCGGCCGTGCGGACCGCCACCGCGGCGTTCGGGCGGGCCGCCGACGAGCAGGGCGCGTCGATCACCGACCTGGTCGCGCTGACCAAGAACTACGCCACCGCGGTGGCGGCGCGGGTCTGCCACGAGGTGCGCGACCGGCTCGGCGCGCAGGGCGTGTTCACCCACAACAGGATCGTCGAGTACCGGGCGCTGCGGGACGCCGCCGCCACCGCCGAGGGCGACAGCCACGTGATCGCGCTGCAGGCCGCCCACCGGCAGCTGGACCTGCAGGCGGACGACTGGACCGGGCCGGGGGGCAGCGCGCCCCCCTGCGACGTGGACACACCCGACGCCTGGCTGCGGTGGATGGCCGCGCGCGAGTCGTTCCTGCGCCACCGGGCGCTCGAACTGCGCGCGGGCGACGCCGGCGACGCGCAGCAGCACCGGGACCGGACGTGGCGGGCCGCCTTGGCCGCGGCCGAGGCGCAGGTGCCCCACCGGGCCGCCCGGACGCTGGCCGGGCACGGCCTGGACCGCACGCGCGACCTGGCGACCCTGCTGGCGGTCCGCGAGTGCCGGGCCCACGGCGCCGAACTGCTGCCGGACGGGCCGTTCCCGGCGCTGCGCCGGCCGTTGCCCGCGGTGGTCGACCGGCTGCACGACCGCCTGGCAGGCCACTGGCCGGCCCTGATCGACGCCTTCGGCATCCCGGACGGGATGCTCGGCACGCCCTTCGAGGCCCCCGACGGGTTCATCGCCGAGTACGCGCGAGGGCTGCACCCCTGACCCGCACGTCCGGGGCCCACCACCGGAGATGGCCGAGGTTCGCCGGTGCACCCGTCGTGACCGCCTCCGCGCACGCGGGGGGTGTTCCGGACCGGTCCGCGTCGTAGGCGGGACTGCCGGTGTCGGGCACTTCGCAGGGGCGCGCGTGGAGCCGGGCTTCACCCCGACAGCCCGGGCTTTCACGACCACGCGGTGCCCGCGCCGGTCGGTGGTCAGGTGTCGAGCCCGGAGAAGGTGGGGGTGGCGCCCTGCACCAGTGCGACCAGGTCCTCCTCGGTGCTCGCGGAATCGACCCGCGTCGGCGCTCGGGTGGGTGTCCCTGCCGGGCGCGCCCGTGGAGGCGCTCATCGCCGCGCCGGCGGGGGTGGCGGTGCCGCACGCGGTGCGGTCGCGCCCCTGGTGGCCGCTGCCGGTTGGGCGTTCGAGCGCATCGGCGTCGCCGACAACCCGCCGGCCGGGACCGAACAAGTCCTCATCGACCACCGCTGGTACGTCGTGGCCGGGCCGGCGGTGCTCGCGGTGTGCTGCCTGCGATCCCGGGACTCCGCCGGATCGGGTGATCACGGCCGGCGGGAGCGCCCGAGCCGCTGAACGCGGTGGGCCGCAGTCTCGCTCCGCGCTCGTCAGGCGTTCCCGCAGGCGCCGGCGGTCGTGCCCGCGCCGGTCACGTCGCCGGCCACGCAGCGCTCGAATACGCCTGCGTCCAGTCGGTCGCCGGCCACAGGCGCAGCAGCCACCGCTCCCGCTCGCCGTCCGGGAGGCGGTGGGCGCGGAAGACGAAGTGCGGCGCCGGGAGCACGACCTCCCACTCCTCGGCCAGGTCGACGTCGAGCTGCCGGATCCGCGCCGTCGTCACGCGTTCCCAGCGCACGACCGCGGTGACCGACTCCTGCCAGGTCTCCGGCGAGGCGGGCGGAGGCTCATCGTGAACCTCGACGGTGAGGTCCACGAGACCGTCCTCGTCGTCGGTGAGCAGTTCGAGCTGCCCCCAACCCGAGTCCACCAGGAGGAAGCCGTACTCGGCCCGCTCCCCCTGTTGCGGCAACTCGTCGGCCTGGAACAGGAAGCACCCGCGGGAGGCTTCCACGACGCGGCTGCGCCGGTCGATCATGGTCATGGTCGGTCACCGTTCAACCGGATCGGGTTCGCCCGGAAGGCGTCGCCCTGGATGATGCAGTCCCGGTCGTACCGGTTGCCGGGCTGGGTACCGTTGACGCGATCGCTCGAGGAGGACCCAGTGCGCCGACGACGGCCGATCGTGCCGGCTCTGGTCGGCGCGGTCTTCGCACTGGTCGCCAACATGGCGACCAACACCGTGGAAGTGCATCAGCCCTGGTGGCCGTCGGTGGTGTGGACGGCCGTCGCGCTGCTGATCGTCGCCTTGCTGGTCCTCGAGCTTCGTCACCGCAGCGGGTTCACCGACGCCCCGGGCGGTGGACCCCTCGAACCGGACGTGGCGGTCCGACGATTGGCCGCCGCCGTCGACGCGCACTGGAAGCGGGAAGAGCGCCGGCAACGGGTGCACGACCCGGTTCCGCTGCCGGTGCGGTGGCGAGCGGCACCCGGGCACCTGCTCGACCACTGGGCCAACATCCGCAAAGCTCCGGCCGGTGCGAAGTCCAAGCCGCTCCGCCTCGCCGGCGGCGTGGAGAAGGTGGTCGAGGTTTATCGGCGCGTGCCATCGGGGCGGCTCGTGGTCCTGGGTGAGGCCGGGTCGGGCAAGACGGTCCTGGCCATCCGATTCGCCCTCGACTGGCTCGACGCCCGCAGCGACCGCGATCCCGTCGCGGTGATCTTCCGACTGGGCTCCTGGGCCGCCGGCGCCACCTCGCTCCGGGACTGGCTCGTCGAGCAGTTGATCCACGACCACCCCGGGTTGGCGGCGGTGCAGCCGGGCGGCGGGACGACGGCGACGGCCTTGGTCGACGGCGGCAGGGTGCTACCGGTGCTGGACGGCTTCGACGAGATCGCCGAAGGGCTCCGGGACACGGCGTTGAAGGCGATGAACGCCACTTCGCTCCCCTTGGTCCTCACCAGTCGCACCGCCGAGTACACCGCCGCCGCGGAACGCGGTGTGCTCAGCGCGGCGGCGGGTGTCGAACTGGTCGGCCTGGCACCGGCTGACGTGGCGGATTACCTGTTCCGCACAGCCCGGCGACTTCCGGCCGGCGACCCGGACAAGACCAGGACCGCGTGGGACCCGGTGCTGGCCCGGCTCCGCGGCAAGCGCGACGACCCGGCGGTCGTCGTGCTCGCCGCGGTGTTGTCATCCCCGCTGATGGTCGCGCTCGCCCGCACCGCCTACAGCGACGTTCCCGGCCGCGACCCGGTGGAACTGCTGGACGGGGACCGGTTCCCCGCACCACAGGCGGTGGAGGACCACCTGCTGACGGCTTTCGTGCCGGCGGCGTACCGGCACCCACCACCGGAACAGCCCTCGGTCGGATCGTCGCCGCGGCCGGTGTCCCCCGAACAGGCCCAGCGGTGGCTGGGGCACCTCGCCCGACTCGACGCACCCGAAATCGCCTGGTGGCGGCTGGCCGATCTCGTTCCCGGTCCTGTTCGAGCGCTGGCGGGCGCCGCCTCCTCGTGGTTGCTGGTCATGGCCGCGGGCGGGTTCGCAGCCGTGTTGTGGTGGGACGCGCCGATCGCGCTGCTCGTCAGCCTGGCGGTCGCCGCGCTGTGCGGCCTGGTCTTCGCGACCGGCGGGCACCAGCCCGAACGCAGGCGCCTGGACGTCCGAGCCTTCCTGAAGACCGTGCTGGGGGACCTGGGTGTCTGGGTGGCCGTCGGCCTCGCGCTCGACCTCGCCCTGGATCGGCTGTCGGCGACCGGACCGGGCTTCAGCGGCAACGGGCTCGCGATCACGGTCGCCGGCTGGCTGTTGACGGGTGGTCTGCCCCGCATCCTCAACCAGACCTCCTACGACGTCCTGGACGTGCGGACCGTCACCAGCCCGGCGGAGTTGCTGTCCACCGACCGCAGGAACACGTTCACCAAGATGCCGCTCTTCGGCGCCGTCCTAGGACTGGCCTCCGGGATCGCGTCGTGGATGATGCCGGGTGCCTCGCTCTCCGCCGGCCTTGCCGTGCTCATGGTGCTCGCCCCCTCCTTCGCCGGCGCCGCCCTGGGCCTGCTGGTCGGCATCGGCACCAGCTCCTGGGGGCGGTGGCTGGTCCTTACCAGGGGGTGGCAGCCGTTGGCCGGACGACTTCCCCGGAACCTCCTGGGTTTCCTCGACGACGCCTGTCGACGGGGTGTCCTGAAGCAGAGCGGCGCCGTCTACGAGTTTCGCCACGCTCGGCTCCGGCACCACCTCGCCACTCCCCCGAGCCCGGGAGCACCCTCCCCGGGATCTCCCCTCGACAGCACTGCCGCCAGCCGGCCGGCCCGCCCGGGAGCCCGCCGCTGAAGATCGGAGCCGCGCCGGCGCCGCGGGGCTTCGAGGACCCCGTCTTCGACGAGCCGGGTTCTTGTGGACGTGGCGCAGGTGGTGGAAGTGCACGTCCTACGACCGTCGATCCGCACGGCCGGACGCGAGGGTGGTGTGCCGGTAGGCCGACCACCGGCCCGGGATCGGTGGTCATCGCCCCCGACGTCCCCACCCCGGGCCAATGGGCTCGATCCCAGGGACGTTCCCGGATTCCCTCCCGGTCGCCCACGGCCGATGATCGGGCTGTGCCGGACAAGGGGAGGACCGATGTCGTCACGTGATCGGCCCGCGGTGCGCCTGGGCCGCTGGACCACGCCGCTGCTCGTCCTGACCGGGTGGGCGTCGGTGGTTTTCGCGGTCGGGACGGCCGTGCACGCGTTCGTCGTCGTGGACGAGCGGACGCTGACGCGGATGATGGTCCTGGCCGGGGCCGATCCCGGGCAGGCGCCGGTGTTCCTGGTCGGGTTCCGCGTGGTCGGGTGCCTGTACCTGGTGGGCAACGCGCTGGGCGTGCTCGCGTTGCGCCGTCGGCCGAGCCGGTGGCTGTTCCGGGTCGTGCTGGTGGTCAACGCCACCCAGGCGGCCGGGGTGCGACTGGTGCCGCCGGAGGTGTTCACCGCCGCCCGGGAGCGGTTCGGCGTCGCCGGGGTGCTGCCGTCGCTGGTCACCGACATCGGCGCGCTGGTCTTGGTCGTCGTGCTCGTCACCGCGTCGGTGATCACGCGGGCGGCGTGGGGGCAGGTCCGCCCGTCACCGGGCGCCTCGCGCCCGGACGCGGAGGCGCCGGCGCCCGCCGTCGGCAGCGGTCAACAGGGCCGTGCGGAGGGGTTGTCGACGGGGTGGAGTCGTAGCCGAGCCGGTGGTGGCCCACGCCGTTCGACGCGTTGCCGAGCCACGCGCGCAGTTGCCGCTCTTCCTCCCCCGCCACCGCCCCTCCCCGGCGACATGCCCGATCACCACCACCCTGCCCGCTGAACCGCGGTGGCATCGGCCTGTCATCGCTTCCGTCGGCTGTTCGGTGGATGTCGCCGGATGTCCGGGGACGGGTGCCGGCCGGTGCGCTAGAACGGTCGTATGCGCGGGCTGAGGCTGTTCGGGCTGCTGTGCGCGGGCGTGGTCGTGCTGGTCGTGTGCTGGCTGCTGGCGTTCGCGACACTCGCCGGCCTGATCCTCCAGCCCCGCGGCGCCTTGTGGGTGTTGCTCGGCATTCCGCTCGTGGCGGTGCTGCTGCTGTTCGGGTTCGGGCTGGCGATCCCGTTCGAGGAGGCGGCGGAACCGCATGACGGAGGGCTGACGGGCAACGTGCTCATCGCGTTCTTCTACATCGCGTTCGGCGCCCTGGCCGCCGCGGGCAGCGCCGTCCACTTCTCCGGCGCGCAGGTCTACCACGTGCACTTCGGTGAACGGGTCGAGGCCGTCGTCTCGGGCATCCACGAGGTCCGCAACGAGTACGGCAGCCTGGCGGACAGGTGGTACCACGTCGCCGACAGCACCACGCGGGAAAGCCTCGGGCAGTTGGCGGTCCACCCGTCGGACGAGACGGCGGAGGGCGACCGGATCGAGGTCTCCGTGGACCCCCACGGCTGGTTGGGACCCGTGCCCGTCGACCGCATGGGCTGGAGCACCGTCCCGACCGCCGTCCTGGTCGGCTGCGCGGGCGCCGTGGCGCTCGCCGCTCTCGCCGCCGTCGCGACGGCGTTCGGGGTGTGGGTCCGAGCGGTCCGGCGCGGTTGCTCCGCCTCGGCAGAGGGTCGGTGAGCCCTGCCGACGAGGTCGGGGCAGCGGGCTGTCAGGTCTGGTCGCGGCGGACGGTGACGCGCACGGAGAGGTACGAGAAGAGCGCGGTGTAGCCGGCGAGGACGAGGCAGGCGACGAGCGGTGAGGCGGTGGCGACGACGCCGGGGGTCCCGCCCTGCTGCTGGGTTTGCGCGCCGAGGGCCGCGGCGAGCGAACCCGCGTTGGGGCCCAGCAGGACGAGCTGCACCGGTCGGACGTCGAGCAGGGAGGAGAGGCCGTTGACGGCGCTCTCCAGCGCCAGCAACCAGACCAGGCCGACGCCCAGGGCGGTGCCGGTCCCGCGGAAGGCGATGGCGAGGAAGAAGCCCAGGCTCGCCGCCGCGAGGGCGACCAGCCAGGCCGCGCCGAGCCCGGCCGCGACCGCCCCGGGACCGGGCCAGCCCGTGGACCGGCCCTCCACGGCCGCGATCCCCGCGCCGGCCAGTGCCACCAGCGCGAACGTCGCGACGATGACGCCGACGAGGGCGACGGCCATCGCGGTGATCTTGGCCAGCACCACCGCCGGCCGGCCGGGCCCCTGGGTGAACAGCGTCCCCCACACGCCCCAGCGGAACTCGCCGCCCGCGAGCACGGCGCCGAGGATGAGCATGATCGCGGAGCCGAACAGCGGGAACAGCGACAGCGTGGTCGGCACCAGCCGGTCGGGCAGCAGGCTCGCCAGCAGCGCCTCGGGGTCGCCGCCCCCGGTCGGCCCGCTGCCGGAGACCGCGAGGTAGACGATGTAGGGCACGGCGATGCCGAAGCCGGCGGCCAGCGCGAGCCACACCCCGCCGACGACCCACAGGGCCGGGCGGCGCTTGGCGGCGAACAGCTCCGCGCGCACCGCGCTCACGGGGCGATCACCAGCGGGGTCGGGTACATGCAGCTCCTGGCGGTACGGGGCCACGACACCGGGTCATGACGCGGGGGCGGGTTCCGGGGCGGTGGCCCCGGTCGGTTCGTCGGTCAGGGTCAGGAACACCTGCTCCAGCGTCGACTCGGTGATCCGCAGCCCGGTCACCGACACCCCCGCGCGGACCAGGGCCGCGTTCAGCTCGCCCACGCGGTCGACCGGGGCGGTGACGCGGAGGGCGGGCGGGTCCTCGGTGACCGACTCGACCCAGGGCAGGGCCTCGGCGGTCCGGCGGGCGAGGCCGAGCGGGGTGGCGACGACCGCGACGGTCGGGGCGGCGGCCGAGCGCAGCGCCTCGACCTCGCCCTCGGCCACCAGGCGACCGCGGTGGATGATCCCGACGCGGTCGCAGACCTGCTCCACCTCCCCGAGCAGGTGGCTGGAGAGCAGGACCGTGCGCCCCGCCGCCGCGATGGCGCGGACGAGGTCGCGCAGCTCGGCCATGCCCGCGGGGTCGAGGCCGTTGGCGGGCTCGTCGAGGACCAGCAGGCGGGGCCGCTTGAGCAGCGCCGCGGCGACGCCGAGGCGCTGCTTCATGCCCAGGGAGTAGCTGCGGAACCGGTGCCGGGCGCGGTCGCCGAGGCCGACCTCCGCGAGCACCTCCTCGACCGCCCCGTCGCCGGTTCCCGCGTAGCGGGCGAGCAGGCGCAGGTTGTCGCGGCCGGACAGGTGCGGGTAGAGGGTGGGCGACTCGATCAGCGCGCCGGTGGCGGCGATGGCCTCCGGGTGGCCCGCCGGGGCGCCGAACACGGTCGCCGTGCCCGCGGTGGGGCGCACGAGCCCGGTCACCATGCGCATGGCGGTGGTCTTGCCCGCGCCGTTGCGGCCGAGCAGGCCGTAGACCTCGCCGTCGGCGATGTCGAGGTCGAGCCCGTCCACGGCGACCACCCCGCCGGGGTAGCGCTTGCCCAGGCCCCTGGCGCGCACTGCGCCCGCGTCCGGCATTCGGCGCACCATCCTCCGTTGAAGCTGAGCACGACTCGGGATCCACCGATCGAATGCACCGAATTCCGGAGCACTTTCCCACAGGGGGTCGGGATTGCCAAGTACGGGTCCGCCGGCGACCGAAGCGAGTTCTTCGGCCACCGGTCCGAACGGTCACCGCGCTCCGCCGAACGCCGCCCTGCCCGGCCCGGTCGGACCAGGGGGACGGCCTGCCACCCGCGGAAGCGCGCACCCTCGGCGACGCCGCTACCTGCGTATGCGCGCTTCCGCAGGTGACGATGCCGCCGAACGGGTGACAGGCGCGGTCGCCGTGTTGCCCGCCGGACAAACCCCCTGATATACCCTGCTCGACCAGGCCGGACCCCGCCGCACACAATTTTCCCCCCTCTTCACCATCGGTTTTCCACGTATTTGTCGATGCTGGCCGGATAATTCAGGCAGCGCGTTCAAACCTGCTCATCGCGGGTGTTCCCACGAGCCGGAGGTCTCAGGTGGCGGTGCCCGAAGAAATCCGTGCGGTCCGGCCGAGGCTGCGCCAGGACGCGGTGTTCCTGCGCTCCGACGGCGGGGTCTACCTGCGCGGCGGCGAGACCGCGTTCTTCCTGCGCGGCCGCACGGCCTACCGCTGGGTCTCGACCCTGTGCCCGTACCTCGACGGCGGCCACACCGTCGCCGAGCTGTGCGACGGCCTCGGCGAGGCGCACCGCGCGGCGGTCGTCGACGTGATCGGGGCGCTGCTGGACAGGGGTTTCGCCGTGGACGCCCGGCCGGCCGGGGAAGCGGGCCTCGACCAGGCCGTCCTCGCCCGGTTCGCCCGCCAGGTCGCCTACCTCCAGCACGCCACCTCGGGCGACGCCACCGGCTTCGCCGCGGTGCGCGCCGCCCGGGTGCGCGTCGTCGGCTCGGGGACCTGGGCGACCGCGGCCGCGGTCGCCCTGCTGCGCAACGGGGTCGGCGCGGTGGAGGTCGCCGGTTCGGGCGTGGACGAGCGGGCGCTGGCGGCCGAGGTCGCCGCCGTCGCGGCGGGCGGTGTCGAGGCGACCGCGCGGGTGCTGCCCCCCGGCGCCGCGCCCGCCCGCGCGGACGTCGTGGTCCACTTCGCGGAGCCGGGTTCCCTGACGGGCCTGCCGGTGTCCGCCGCGGACCCGACGCCGCTGGTGCCGGTCGTGGTGCGGGCCGGGACGGCGGTGCTCGGCCCGGTCGCGGCGGGCGCGGAGGGCCCCTGCTGGGTCTGCGCGCAGCTGCGGCTGGCGTCGACCAGCCACCCGGCGGAGGCGGCCGACCTGTGGCGGGAGCTGGCCCTGGGCGTGCCGGTGCGGCCCGGTGCGCCGACCTCGGCGGTGGTGGCCGACATGCTCGGCACCGCGGCGGCGTTCGAGGCGTTCCGCCTGCTGGCGGGCCTGCCCGCGGACACCGCGGGCGCGGTGGTGCAGGACCTGGAGACCCTGGAGTCGACCCGGCAGCGGGTGTTCCCGCACCCCGGTTGCCCGCGCTGCGGCGACGCGGTCCGGACCGTCGACGCCGCCGAGCCCGCCGCGGCCGTGGACGACGAGGCGCGCTATGAGAGCCTGTCCGCGCTGGTGGGCAACCGCTTCGGGGTGTTCGAGTGGTTCACCGACGACGACCTCACCCAGGTGCCGCTGAAGGTCGCGGGCCTCCGGGCGCCGTCGCCGAACGGGTTGACGGCCGGGACGCGGGAGCTGGTGGCCGTGGACGGCACGTCGGTGCTGCTGGCGCGGATCGCGGTGCTGGAGGCGGCGGCCGTCCACTACGCAGGCGCCCTGCCCGACCGCCCGGACGTGCTCACCGGGACGGCCGACGCGCTCGCCGCGGCCGGGCACCGGGTGCTCCGGCCGTCCTGCCTGGACACCGCCACCGGGGTGTCCGACGACATCGACCGGTGGGTCCGGGCGACGTCGCTGAAGTCCGGCGGGACCGCGCTGGTGCCGCTGGCGGCGGTGTACCCGATGTCGGCCGCCAACGCCGCGCGCGTGGTCGAGGCCGTGCCGGTCGGCGCGGCCGCCGGGCCGGACGCGGACGCGGTGGTCGCCAGGGGGCTGGCCGGCGCGCTCGCCCACCGCGGGCTCGTCGCGACCCTGCGCGGCCGGGCGGCGGGGCTGCTCGACCCCGAGGCCGAACCGGCGGGCGACGCGGTGACCGCGCTGCTCAAGGGTTTCCGGCACCTGGGGCGCGCGGTGCGCGTGCTCGACCTGCCCGCCGCCGCGCCCGCCCACGCGGTCGTCGCCCACCTGGCCGGGCCGGTCGAAGAGCGTCCACTGTGGACGATCGGGTACGGCTGGGGGCGGGCGGCGGCGCTGGAGCACGCGCTGCGGGACCTCCTGGGGACCCTCCAGCTGCACGGCGACGGCCGCGCCGCCGACCTCGGCGACGGCCTCGCGCCCGACCTGGACCCGCGGGCGCTGGTCGTGGGGCCCGCGGGCGCGCGACGACCGGACGCCGACCCCGCCGCGGCCCTGGCCGACCCGGTGGGCGACGCGCTGCTGGTGCGGACGACGACCGCCGACCTCCGGGCCGCGGGCCCGCTGGTCTCCGGCGTGGTGCTGCTGTCCCGCCCCGGCGACTCCGAGAGACCACCGGCCACGGTGGCCGTGGGCACCCTGCACGCGGACTGACACGAGGAGACCCGAATGACCCTGCTCAAGGACGAGCTGCACCGCTTGGAGATCGAGACCTTCGAACTGGAGGAGCTGGCGGACACCGGCGTCGACCTGGCGGCGACCAGCTCCAGCTGCTCCTGCTCCAGCTGCTGCTCCTGCTCGACGTCGAGCTGCTGCTCCACCTCCACCTCCACCTCCAGCTGCGGCTGAGCCGGGCGTGCACGGCCCCCGCGAGGGGGGCGGGCACACCGGCGTGCGGTACCTGCGGGACCGCGGACCCGACACCACCGCCGCGGACCCCCGCAGCAGCACCGGCACGCGGAACCTGCTGAACACGGTCCCGGGCGGATCACCGACGAGCGCCGGGTGGAGGTGACAGACATGGCGAACCTCAGGGACGAACTGCACGCCCTGGAGACCGAGACCTTCGAGATCCAGGACATCGGCGACGTGGACAGCGTCGCGTTCGACTGGTGCAGCTCCAGCTGCTCCTGCTCGAGCTGCTGCTCCTGCTCGACGTCGAGCTGCTGCAGCACGAGCACGAGCACCGGTTGCGGCGGCGGCTGAGCCGGAGCCCAGCCCGCCCGGCGCGGCACGGGCCGGGCCGGGCGGGTGTGGGTCGAGCGGGGCGACGGATGGCGGCCGGGTGCGAGGCCCGGCCGCGGGCGAGGGAGGGCGAATGAGCGTCGAGCTGACGACGCCGGGGGCGACCGCGGGCGCTGCCGACCCGCACCGGGTCGCGGTGCGGGGCGGGCCGCTGCTCCCCGCGGTGCCCGCCGGCGGGTGGCCGCGACCGGTCGAGTGGGCGTTGGGCACGCTGCGGTCGGCGCTCGCCGAGGCGCTGCCGGGCACGGTGCTGGACGTGCGGCCGCTGGGGTTGCCGGTGGCCGCGGGCGAGCCCGGCCCGGACGACGCGGCGCCCGCGCACGGCCTGACCGTGCGGTGGGCGCCGGGGGCGGTGCTGGTCGGCCCGGTGCGGGCCGGGTCGGCGCCCTGCGGGACCTGCCTGGACCGGCGGTGGCTGGCTCTGCGCACCCTGGAGGAGCGGCGCGCGCTGGAGCACGACGACGCCGCGGCGTTCGTCGCGGGCCGCGATCCCGGCCTCACGCCGTTCGCCGTGGCGACCGCGGTGGCGGTGGCGGTGGCGGCGGTCGGGCGCCCGGATCGCGCCGATCACGTGTACGAGGTGCGCACCACCGACCTGGGCGTCACGAAGCACCGGCTGATCGCCGACTCGGCCTGCCCGGACTGCTCGGTCCCGCTCGACGACGGCCCCGACGCGGTGGTGCGGCTGACCCCGACGCCCAAGCCGACCCCGACGACGTACCGGTTGCGCGAGCCGGAGGACATCGGGCTGCCGGTGTCCGGCTACGTCAACCCGGTGTGCGGCGCGCTGGGCCCTGCCGGGCTGCGCGCCTACCACTGCACCGCGACCGCCCCGGTGAGCGGCTACTTCCGGGTGCGCAGCAAGTACGACCTGCACGACATGTGGTGGAGCGGCCACGGCGACTCCTACGCGCGTTCCGAGCTGCTGGGGGTGTTGGAGGGGCTGGAGCGCTACGCGGGCCAGTTCCCGCGCGCGCGGCGGCGCACCGAACTCGCCTCGCTGGCCCAGCTGCGCGACCGGGGGCTGCCCGCCCTCGACCCCAGGCTGTGCGGCGCCTACACGCCGGACTTCTACCGGCACCACTCGGTGTTCTACGAACCCTTCACCGAGGACCGGGTGCTGAGCTGGGTGTGGGGCGCCTCGGTGCGCGACGACCGGCCGGTGCTCGTGCCCGAGCAGCTGGTCTTCTACCTGGACTGGCGCGCGGAGCGGAAGTTCGTGCAGGAGTGCTCCAACGGTTGCGCCAGCGGCAGCTGCCCGGAGGAGGCGGTGCTCCACGGGCTGCTGGAACTGCTGGAGCGCGACGCCTTCCTGCTGTGCTGGTTCGGCTCCGCGCGCATCCCGGAGATCGACCTCGCCACCGTGCGCGACCCGGCGACCCGGTTCATGGCCGACCGGGTGGCGGCCCTGGGCTACCGGGTGCGGCTGTTCGACATGCGCGTCGACCTGCCGGTGCCGCTGGTGATGGCGGTGGCGGAGAGGCGTGACGGCGCGCCGGGCACGCTGTGCTTCTCGGCCGGGGCGGGGCTGGAGCCGGAGGGCGCGGTGCACGCCGCGCTGTGCGAGGCCGCCTCGTACGTGCCCGGGTTCGCGGAGCGGGTCGAGGCGAAGCTGCCGGAGCTGCGGCACATGGTCGAGGACCCCGACCGGGTCACCGAGCTGTCGCACCACGCCCTGCTCTACGGGCTGCCCGAGGTGGCGCACCGGGCGGACTTCCTGTTCGGGGGCGCGCCGCCGCGGTCGATGGACGAGTTGTACGCGGGCTGGTCGGCCCTCCGCGGCGAGGTGCACGACCTGGCCGAGGACGTGCGCGGGCTGGTGGACCTGGTCGCGGCCGGGCCCGGCGGCGACGTCGTCGTGGTCGACCAGACCTGCCCGGAGCAGCGCGAGGTCGGTCTGACCACGGTGGCCGTGGTGGCTCCCGGGCTGGTGCCGATCGACTTCGGCCGGCGCCGGCAGCGGGTGCTCACCAGCGACCGGCTGCGGGCGTTCCTGGCCGGCGAGCTGCCGCAGGTCTGGCCGCGGGGCGAGGGCTTCGGCGCCACCGGCCTCAACACCCACCCGCACCCCTTCCCCTGAGCGGACACCGGCGATGCACCCCTCCCCCCGCCTCCCCGACGGCGTCCTGCCCGCGGCCGAGGCCCCCGACCCGCGCGGCACGGTCGGCAACGGCGACACCGCCGTGGTCGCCGACTACACCGAGGCGGTGTTCCGGCGCAGCCGGGAACCCATGCCGCCCCTCGGGTTCGAGGTCGACTGGGACGACCAGCCGTCCCGGCACAAGACCTACCCGGGCGCGACCCGCCTGCCGCTGCCCCGCGGCCTGGCCGCGGGGCCGGCGGCGGTCCTGCTCGACGCGGGCGCGACCGGGCCCGGCGGCGGCTGGGACCGGGGGCGGCTCGCGTCGCTGCTGCGCCTGTCGTACGGGGTGCTGGGCAGGCGGATGGCGGTGAACTGGAACCAGGACGCCGAGAAGCGGGCGCACTACCCGGCGGCGGCCTGGAGCCGGGGCACGGCCTCCGGCGGCGGGATGTACCCGCTGGAGCTGTACGTGGTCAGCGGCGCGGGCGGTCCCCTGCTGCCCGGGGTCTACCACTACGCGACCGCCCACCACGAGCTGGAGCGGCTGCTCACCGGTGACGTGACCGGCCGGGTCGCGTCGGCGCTGGGCGCGGACGACACCGGGCTCTACGTGCTCGCGGCGGTCCGGTTCTGGAAGAACTCCTTCAAGTACAACAGCTTCTGCTACCACGTGGTCACCCAGGACGCGGGTGCGCTGGCCGGTTCGTGGGACGTGCTGACGCGGTCGCTGGGTGAGCGGACCTCCCGCGCGCTGTGGTTCGACGAACGAGCGCTGGACGACCTGCTGGGCCTCGACGGGATGACCGAGAGCGTCCTGGCGGTCCTGCCGCTGACCTGCTCCGCGCCGGCCCCGGCCGCGGCGGCGGACCCCGGCCCGCGCCCGGTGGCCGTGGCGCACGAGCGCTCCGAGCGGCTGCTCCGCTTCCCCACCGTCGACCTCGTGCACGCCGCCGCGCTCGTCGGCGACACCCCGCGCCCGCCGGCGGGGACGCACCGCGCGGCCCGCCCGCGGCCGGCCGCGGAACTGGGCGCGGAGGTCGCCCTGCCCGCGCCGTCGACCGGGCCGTTCGCCGGCGACCTGGCCGGGGTGCTGGCCTCCCGCCGGTCGAGCTTCGGCGGCTTCACCGCCACCCCGCTGGCGCTGGACCGCCTCGCCACCCTGCTGGCCGCGGCCTCGACCGGCGGCGCCACCGGCAGCGACGTCAAACCCGCCGGCGAGCGGCTGACCCGGCTCTTCGTCCTGGCCAACCGCGTCGACGGGCTGGAGCCGGGCGGCTACGCCTACGACCCCGACGGCCACGCCCTGCGCCGGCGGCCCACCCCCGCGGAGCCGCTGGGCGAACTGCTGCAGCGGCACTACCTGCTGACCAACTACAACACCGAGCAGGCCGCCGCGGTGGTGGCGATCACCGGGCGGCTCGCGCCGATGCTCGCCGCGTTCGGCAACCGGGGCTACCGGGTGCTCAACAGCGAGGTCGGCGCGGTCTCCCAGACCTGCTACCTGGCCGCCGCCGCGCTCGGCGTCGGCTGCGGCGCCGTGCTGGGCCTGGACAACATCGCGCTCGACGACCTGCTGGGGGTGGGCCCGGAGCACGGCAGCGACGAGCGCACCCTGCTGTTCCTGCTGGTGGGCCCCGAGCGCACCGACCCCGCCGACATCGTGCTGACGCTGGACTCCGCGTGACCGCCCCAGGGAGAACCACCCGATGACCACCACCGCACGCCCCGCACCACCGGCCCTGGACTTCGTCCTGCCGCCGCTGTTCCTGCTGCGCGTCGGCGGACTGCCCTTCGACGTGGTCGAGCACCTGCGCTGCGCCGAAGCGGTGGGCTGGGCCGACGCGGTGCTCGACGCCGAGGCCGTGATCGCCGCGGGCGCCGTCCCGCTGGCCGACGCGCTCGCCGAGGCGATGGGCGCGCACCGCGAGGAGCCGGCGCACCGGCAACTGCTGATCAACGTCCGCCGCGCCGTGTTCAACGGCAGGCGCCCGCGCGGCGCGCGGGCGGCCCTCGACCTGCTCGACGGGACCACCGCCGGGATGCTGCGCCGGTGGCTCGACGCCCTCGACCGGCGCGACGCCGCCGCGGCCGGGGGCCCGTCCGTGCTGGCGGCCGAGATCGCCGCCCGCCGCGACCGGCTGCGCGCCCTGGCCGACTCGCCGGTGCTGCGCGCCGGGGTGCTGCTGTCCTCGCCCTCGCTCGACCGCCACCTCGACCCCTACCTGGCGTCGGCCGCCGGCGCGCCGCTGGGCAAGCGCGCCCGGCGGATCGAGCGGTCGGTCCTGGAGTACCTGTACCGCACGGCGTGCAAGACCAGCCCCTTCAGCACGCTGACCAGCGTCGGCCTCGGCACGTTCGCCCCCGCGGGCGGCGGGGGCGGCGCGGTGCGCGTCGAGCCGGCCGGCGGCGCGCCCCGCTCGGCGGCCCGGCTGAACGTGGCGGTGCTGGCCAGGCTGTCGGCGATCCTGTGCGCCGACGCCGGGGTGCGCGGCGACCTGCCGGTGGAGGCCGCCGCCGGGTGGCGGGTGGAGGGCGACCGGATCCGCTACCTGCGCCGCGACACCGCGCTGGGCGAGGACGACGGCGAGGCCGCGGTCACCGTCGAACCGGTCAGCGAGTCGCTGTTCTACCTGCCCGCGGGGGACGTGCTGACCGACGTGCTCGCCGCGCTGCCGCCCGGTTCCGCGTTGACGATGCGCGCGCTGGCGGCACGGCTGGCCAGGGTCGACCGCGACCCGGGCGACGTCGAGGGGTACTTGGCGCACCTGCTGCGGCTGGGCCTGCTGGTGGTGCCCGACCTGCGCCTCGACATCCACGACCCCGACCCGCTGGCCACCTACCTGGACGGCCTGCGCCGCCTGGGCGCCGCGTGGGCGGTCGCGCTGGCCGACCGGCTGGACCGGGTGCGGGCCGCGGTGGCCGCGTACCCGGCCGCCGCGGTGGACGGGCGCAGGGCGCTGCTGGCCGGCGTGCGCGAGGAGCTGGACGCCGCGCACGCCGACCTCGGCCGCGCCGACGTCCCGGTGCCGCGGACGCTGGTCTACGAGGACACCGCGCTGCCCGCGGCCTCCGTGGTCGGCGACCTGGACGTGTGGGAGCGGCGGCTGCTGCCGCAGCTGCGCGAGCTGTGCCGGGTCCTGCCCGCGTTCGACCTCAACGTCGGCCGGCGGCTGGTGACCAAGGGGTTCTTCCGCGCCCGCTTCGGCGCGGGCGGGACCTGCCGGGACGTGCTGTCGTTCGCCCACGAGTTCCAGCAGGACTTCTTCGAGCAGTACGCGATGCGGCAGCTGCGCCGGCGCCCGTTCGACGACGACAACGGCTACGTCCGCCAGGAGAACTGGTTCAAGCTCCCCGAGGTCGACGCCCTCGACGACGCCCGGTGCGCCGCCGCGGACCGGATGAACGCCGCGCTGACCGCCGGGGCGACCGAACTGGTGCTCGACCGGTCGTTCGTCGACGCGGTGGCCGCCCACGTGCCCGACACGCTGGGCGTGCTCGACCCGCGGTCGTTCTTCCTCCAGGTCGCCGACCGCGGGGACGGGCGGCCCACGGCCGTGGTCAACCGGGTGTACTCGGGGCTGACGCTGCTGTTCTCCCGGTTCGCGCACCTGTTCGCCGGCGGGACCGGCGACGGGAGCGACGTGGTGGAGCGGCTGCGGGCGGCGCTGCTCGACCTCACCCCGCCCGGCGCGGTGTTCGCCGAGCTGCGCGGCGGGTACGACGCGACCAACCTCAACCTGCACCCCGCGGTGACCGCCTACGAGATCGTCTGCCCCGGCGAGGTCGGGCAGCGGCCCGCGGCCGAGCGGATCGCGGTGGACGACCTGGTCATCGTCGACGACCCCGACGAGGACCGGCTGGTGCTGCGCTCGGCCCGGCTGGGGGTGGAGGTGATCCCCGTGTACCTGGGGTACCTGCTGCCCATGGCCCTGCCGGAGGTGCAGCAGGTGCTGCTCAACTTCTCCTACACCGGGATGGCGCAGCTCGACCTGTGGGCCGGGACGTCCGTGCCGCTGCCCGACGGCACCATCGAGGAGTACCCGCGGGTCCGCTTCGGCGACGTCGTGCTGCAGCGGCGGATGTGGAAGCTGCACCCGGGCTACCTGCCGCGCCGCGAGCCCGGTGACGACGCGGCGGCCTGGTTCCTGCGGTGGCGGCGCTGGCAGCGCGACAACGGGCTGCCCCGGTTCGTCTTCGCCACCCCCGACGGCGCGGGCTCGGCCGGTGTGGAGCGCAAGCCGCTGTTCGTCGACTTCGAGAGCGCGTTCTCCCTGGGCCTGCTCGACGGCCTGGCCAAGTCGGCCGGCGGGCGGCTGGCGATGACGGAGATGCTGCCCGGTCCCGACGACCTGTGGCTGCGCGACGGCGACGACCGGTTCGTCACCGAACTGGTCCTGGAACTCGACGGTGTGCGGAGGCGGTCATGACCACGATCGTGCGGGACGGGCAGGGGGCGCCGGCCGGTGGGCCGACCGCCGCCGCGGCCCGGTGGCAGGCGACGCACGTCCACTACGCCGGCAACGCCGACCCGATGATCGTCCACGGGATCGCGCCGCTGGTCCGCGACCTGCGGGAGCGCGGGTTGGTCGAGCGCTGGTTCTTCATCAAGTACTGGTTGGAGGGCCCGCACGTGCGGCTGCGGCTGCTGCCCGCCGCCGGGGTCGACCCGGAGCTGGTGCGGTCGGAGACGCGGGCCGCGCTGACCGCCTTCCTGCGCCGCAGGCCGGCCCTGTACGAGGCCGACGCCGACGGGCTCGCCGACCTCTACCACAGGATGTTCCTCGCCGAGTACGGCCAGGAGCGGTGGGACGAGACCTACGGCGAGTCCGGGATGCCGCTCCGCGCCAACAACTCCTGCCACGAGATGCCCTACGAGCGCGAGTACGGCCGTTACGGCGGGGTGGCCGGCGTCGAACTGGCCGAGTGGCACTTCGAGGTCTCCAGCGACCTGGTGGCGGGCCTGCTGCGGACGACCAACGTGCACGTGCGGACGGTGCTGCTCGGCCTCGCGGCGCAGCTCTCCGCCACGATGTGCTTCTCGTTCCTGGGCACCGCCGAACGGGTCGCGAAGTTCCTCGACGACTACCGGACCTTCTGGGAGACCACCTACCAGGAGAACAGCGACGAGTACCACGAGTCGTTCGACAAGAGCTACGCCCGCATGGCCGACAAGCTGGCCGAGCGGGTGGCGGCGGCCGCGGAGGTGGCCCTGGACCACGCGTCGGCGGCCGACTCCGACGCGCGCCGGGGCTGGGCTTCGCACTGCGCCGACCTGCGGGACCGGGTCGCGGAGCTGGCGCGGGCCGGGGCGCTGGAGTTCTCGCGCGGGCCGGTGGCCGACGTCGACGGCGCGTCGGCGATCCTGCTCAGCTCCTACCTGCACATGACCAACAACCGGCTCGGGGTCAGCATCCTCGACGAGATCTACCTGTCCTACGTGCTGCGGCGCGCCGTGCTCGACCTGGCCGGATCGGGAGCCCTGCGGTGACGGCGACGCAGGACCCGGCGGAGCTGCCCCGGGCGTTGGCCGAGGCCCGCCCCGCGCTGCGCCCGGAGGTGGAGCTGGGCCGGGCGCACCGACGCGGGACCACCGTCGTGCACCACGTGAAGGACCCGGCCACCGGCTGGTTCTACCGGGTCGGGGCGCGGGAGCACGCCGTGCTGTCGCTGATGGACGGTGCGCACACCGTCTCCGACATCAGCGCCGCGTACGCCGCCCGGTTCGGCCGGCTGCTCGGCCCGGCGCAGTGGCAGCAGGTCTTCACCATGCTCGGCAACCGGCACCTGCTGGCAGGCGCCACCGACCCGGCGGCGCTGGCCGCGTCGCGCGAGCGGCGGGACGCCTCGGAGAAGGCGGGCAGGTCGTTGCTGCGGCGCAGGGTGCCGCTGGTCCACCCGGCGCCGCTGTTCGAGCGGGTGGCGCCCCGGCTGGGTCCGCTGTTCAGCCCGTGGACGGTGGTGCCGGGGCTGCTGGTCGCGCTGGCGGTGGTGGTGTACGCGCTGGCGGGGTTCGGCTCGCTGCGCGCCGACATCGCCGCCGGCCCCGGCCTGCTGGTGTACCTCGGCCCGTCGCTGCTGGTCACCTGGGGCCTGCTGGTGCTGCACGAGAGCGCGCACGGCCTGGCGTGCACCCGGTTCGGCGGCACGGTCGGCGAACTGGGGGTGATGTGGCGCTTCCCGGTCCTCGCCCCGTACTGCAAGACCGACGACGTCGTGCTGATGCCGCGCGGGCGCGGGGTGGCGGTGGCGTTCGCGGGGATCTACTCGAACCTGGTGGCGCTGGCGCCTTTCGTGCTGGTGCACCAGCTCTCCGAACCGGGCGGCTTCTGGCGCGGCTTCACCGCGGCGGTCGTCCTGTTCGGCGCGGTGTCGGGACTGGTGAACCTGGTGCCGTTCCTGGAACTGGACGGCTACCACATGCTCAACAACGCCCTGGGCACCCTGGACCTGCGCGGTGAGAGCTACCGCTACTGGGGCCTGCTGCTGCGCGACCGGTCGGCCGCGCGGGAGTACCCGGCCGGGGACCGGTGGGCGTACGGGGTCTACGGCGCGGCATCGGTGTTGTTCGGGCTCGGTGTCGCGGGCACCCTGGCGGTGGTGTGGTTCCTGACCATGCGCCCGTGGTTCGGCCCGCTCGGGGCGACGGCGGTGCTGGTCGTCGAAGCCGTGGTGCTGGTCGCGCTCGCGCGCCGGTTCGCCCGGCGGCGCAAGGTCTCCGCCTGACACGCGCGGACCGCGCGCGGTCCCCTGGCGGCCCGCGCCGCCTCGCCCCGCGGGCGAGGCGGCCACCGCTTCGCGCGACGCGTCACGACTCGTCGCGGAGTTCCGCGGGGCGCGGGGCGATCGGCGGGCTCCCGGGCAGCTTGCGGTCGGCGAAGTCCCGGTAGACGCGGTCGGCCAGCGCTTCCCGCTCCAACTCGACCCGCGCCCGCTCGGTGATCTCCCGTTCCCTCGCCAGGGCCAGCTCGTGCTTGCGCTGGAGGCGGGTCTTCAGCGCGCGCTGGACCCCCCACACGATCCACCCGCCGGTCGCGGCGAACGCGGTGAAAAGAAACGCGAGTAAAAACTGCACACCGCGCACAATACACTGCACAGCGTGATCACCACAGATCATCGCAGCCGCGGCGACCTCGACGCGCCCGAGGTGTGGCGGGCGGGGTGAACAGGTCGAGGGCGGCGCCGACCCGCTCGGCACCCCGATCGGCCGCGGCCGGAGCGAGTCGATCGCGCTGCACTCGCCGCGTCGGTGCACCGAGCAGGACGCCGCCACTGCCGCATTCACCCGTTGGCGCAACATCCAGGCCCGGCCCAGGACCGGCTCACCCATTCACACCCGGACCCACCACCCGGCCACGGCTTGCGTGACAAGCCACCGGCTTCCGTTCATCCACCTCGGATTCCCCTGCCCCTCCCACAACGAGCCCATGTCGACCGTTGCGGCCATCGAGCAGGTGTGCGCCGACAAGTGCCCGTCCGCAAAGGATCAACGCACGGGTCAGGGCCACCGCGTCGACTTGTGGCACCGCCGCGGAATCGGCATCCCTCCGGACGTCCCTCGGGTTCACCTCTGAGCGGCCTCTGCCTTTTTCACCCGTTCGGGCACACAGCGTGCCCGTCACTTGCCACTATGGTTCCCGCACGTCGACGCCGCGCGTGCCGTCGAGTCGGAATCCCTTGGAGGTCTTGTCGTGTCGGCCGAGTTCGACCAGCTCGTCGCCCGGTTCGAGCAGTTCCAGGCCGGGCTGCACCGGGTCGACCAGCAGGCCGCCGACATCGGGGGATGCAGCGGGAGCTGGCCGCGATGGAGGTGGTGGCCTCTTCACCGGACCGCGCGGTGACCGTCGTGGCCGGTCCGTCCGGGTCGATCAAGGACATCCGGCTGGCCGACCACGCCGTGCGCCGCCCGCCGCAGGCGCTGGCCGCAGCGCTGATGGCGACCCTGCGCCAGGCCGTGGCCGAGGCGGCGCGCCGCCAGGCGGGCATCGTGGAGAACGCGCTCGGTGACGACATGCGCCTCACCGACCAGGTGCTGGAGACCCAGGCCCAGCTGTTCGGCGTCACACCGCAGGAACTGCGCGCCATGACCGAGCAGGGCCCGACGCCCGCCGGCCCGTCCCACGGCGGCCCGTCCCACGGCGGTCCGCCACCGGTGAGCCCGCCGCCGCACGGACCGCCCGTGACGGGCCCGGGTTCGCCCCGGATTCCGTCCGCCCAGCCGGCCCCGCCCCGCCGGCCCGCGCCGGTCGGGGAACCGGACGACTTCTCGCAGCACCGGTTCCTCCGGGGCGACCAGCCGCCCCCGCCTCCGCGGCCAGGCCCTGCGCGCGACGACGGCCGCTTCCTCGACCTCTACGACGACGAGGACCGGTGAACCCGCGATGAGCGGCTTCGACGTCAGCCCGGACGAGCTCCGGACCTTCGCCGGCAAGCTCGACGGGCACCGCGGCACCGCGGGGGAGATCTCCGGCCTGGTGGCCAAGGCGGACGTGTCGAACAAGTCCTGGGGCGTGGTCGGCCTGTTCGTCAAGGACGACTACACGCAGATGCTGAACGACCTGAACGAGCTGTTCACCGCCATGCAGGACGGACTGCAGTCCGGTGCGGACAAGTTCCGCGGCGCGGCGCGAGACTACGCCGACCAGGAGGAAGCGGTCAAGCAACTCTTGAACGGCCTGCGGGTCGAACTGGACGACCGGTAGGGGCATCCACGATGGCGGAAGTCAAGACCACGGCCGGCGGCGTCGAGATCACCGTCGGCGAGAAGGACACCGGCCGGAAGGTGGCCGAGGCGGTCCCCTTCTACGGCAACTACCTCAAGACCGCGGAAGCGCTGGGCAAGGCGCAGAAGGACGGCGGCGCGGAGGTCACCGGCCTGGCCTCCGAGGCCACCGGCCTGATCGGCGCGCTCGGCACCTCGGCGTACGGCATCGCCACCGACCCGATCGGCTGGCTGGTCGGGCAGGGGCTGAACTTCCTGATCAGCGTGGTGCAGCCGCTGGAGGACGCGATCCACTTCGTCAGCGGCGACGGCCCGGCGCCGGCCCAGGCGGCGGAGAACTTCAACGCCATCGGCAAGGGCGTGGCCGAACTGCGCAAGAAGTTCGACGAGGACCTGCAGAACTCGGTGACGAGCTGGGGCGGCCCCGCGTCGGAGGCGGCGGGCACGAAGCTCGGCGAGTTCGCCAACGGCATCGACGGCGTCGCCGGCCAGGCCGGTGAGCTGGCGCAGATGCTCCAGATCTCCAGCATGATCATGACGATCGTCGAGGACTTCATCAAGGCGATCCTCACCGAGCTGATCACCTGGCTGGTCATGATCTGGATCCCGGCGCCGGCCGCCGCCGTGCCCAGCTTCGGCGCCTCGACCGCCGCCGCGGGCGCCGCGACCGGCGTGCGGGTCGCCTCCACCGGCAGCCGGGTCGCCCGGGTCGTGGCCAGGCTCAAGCAGTTCCTGGCCAGGATCCTCGACTTCCTGCGCAACCTGGCCAAGCGGGTCGGCAACGTGAAGACCGCCTTCCAGCGCTCCATGGCCGACAAGCAGATCAGCCACGCCGCCGCGGTCGGCATGAGAGAGGCCAAGCTCCCGGGCAGCAACTCGCCGATGGTGAAGATCTGGGGTGAGAAGGGCATGCTCGGCGAGCGGGTGCAGGACGGGTTCGGCAAGTCCATGAGGACCGCCGCCGTCGACGCGGTGCGTTCGCAGCCGGGTGTCGGCGGTGGCGCGAACGCCGGGGTGGACAAGCCGATCCGGAACTACGGCGCCGGCCAGAAGGCCGCCGACTACGGCGACACCGGCGCCGACCAGTCGAAGCAGCAGACCGAGGGGTACCTGGACATCTGATGGAACACGTCCTCGACCTCGCACCGCTCATCGCCGTCCTTCTCGGCCTGTTCGGCCTCCTGGTCTGGTGGAAGTGGCACGGCGAGCGAAAGGAGGAGCGGGAGCACGCCGCCGCGCTGGCCGCGCTGGCGAACGCGCTCGGCGGAGAGGTGGCCGACCCCGGCGAGGCCCGTGCGTGGTCAGCCGAGCTCCTACCACCGCTGCGGGACGAGACCGAAGGCTTCGTCAACCGGATGGGCACGGTGCGGCGCGCCCGCGTCGAGACCGCGCTGGACTTCCGGCGGGGTGGGTGGTCGATCCGCGTCAGCGAGGCGTCGATCAGGAAGCACGTCGCCACGGCCGGCGCCACCACCATCCACCAGCACAGGATCGAGGTGGCCGCCTCGGTCCCGGCGCCGATGAAGATCAGCCGACGAACCCACGTGGACTTCAGGGGCCGCCCCCTCTCCCCCGAACACGCCCGGGCCGCCGGCCCCGCCGGCGAAGCACCGCTCACGGTGGCGCGCGAACAACGGCAGTGGCTGCGGGCCGGGCTGCCGGAACCGGTGAACCGCGAGTTCACCGTGTTCACCGCCGACCCCGCCGCCGCAGCACGGGCGTTCACCCCCCAGGCCGTCGAGTGGCTGCTCGACCAGACCGGCCCCAACCCGTTCCTGAGCGCGATGCCCCTCGTGCTGACCTTCGAAGCGGACCTGGTCTACGCCACGGCGCCCAAACGGATCGACCCCGACCGCCTCCTGGCCCGGGTCGACGTCGTCCTCGGCCTCCTGGACCGGATGGGTGCGACACCGGCCAACCCGCCCGTGACGGCCTGAAGCCACGTTACGAGCCGGCCTGGGCGGCAGGCGGGAGCAAGCCGTGAGAGCGGATGAGCCGGGTGGCGCTGGAGCAGTCGCCCGGCAAGTGGTCCCGTCGCGCGGGGTGCGTGGCGGGGTTTTGCGGGTGGGTGGGTTCTCACCGCTGGGTCAGGTGTGCGGTGATGCCGTTGTGCCGCAGGGCGTCCAGCCAGCGGCGGGTGGTGGCGCGGTCTTCGGCGGCGCGGTGCAGGCCGGGGTCGAGGCGGCCGGCGAGGATGTCGCCGATCCCCACCGCCAGCGGGACGGACACCAGGCGGGCCATCGCGCTGTCGTCGTCGTCACCGACCACGTCGAGGGTGTACTCGCCGGACCAGGACGCGGCGCCCTGGACGTGCAGGGCGACGGCGAGGACGACGCGGTCCCTGTCGGTCTCGGTCGTGGGGTGGCGCCGGGCGAGGTCGGCGGCCAGTTCGGTGATGCGGTCGGGGTCGGGCTCGCGGAGCTCGGCGAACACCGGCTGCCACGCCTCGTGCCACCCCTTGAGCCGCAGGGTGCCGCGCACGAACGTCTCCGGCGCCCAGTCCGCGCCGAACCCGTACTGCTCGAGGAAGGGCAGGCTGTCCCGGTTGGGGTACGCCTCGAACTCCTCGCCCGCCGCGGTGTGCGGGCGGGTCGCCTCCCAGGGCCGCTCGGCGACCCGCTCGCGGCCGTCCTCGATGTAGCGGGCCGGGGAGAGCAGCGCGGTCAGCACGCCGCGGGGCGCCCAGCTGAAGCGGTAGCGGAAGTCGTTGGGCACCGCGGGGACACCGCCGCAGTAGGAGGTGAACCGGACCCGGGCCGGCCCGTCGACGGCCTCGCGCGCCCTGGCCACGAGGTCGTGGGCGAGCAGGTGGTCGATGCCCGGGTCGAGACCCGCCTCGGTGAGCACGACGACCCCGGCGCCCGCGGCCAGCTCCGCGATCTGCGGTGAGACGTAGCTGGTGTCGGCGAAGTGCGCCCCGGACCCCAGGCACAGCCGCAGGACCCGGACGTGCTCGGTGGCGGGCAGCATCGATGCCACCACGTCGCCGGCGGCGGGCGCCAGGTCGGCCAGCGCCGCCGTGGACACCCGCCCGGACAGGCCCAGCCGGTCCGCGCAGGCGTCGGCCTTCGCCGCGGTCCGCCCGTAGAGGACGACCTCGGCGCCGTCGGCGAGCAGGCGCAGGCCCGAGCCGGTGGACAGGCCGGTGCCGACCCAGTGGACCCTAGGCATGGGCGTTCTCCTTCACGGCGCTGCGGAAGAGGGCGGTGGCGCGCCGCCAAGGGGCGCTGTCGAGGTCGACGAGGTGCGGCGCGAGGTCCGCCGAGAAGCTCAGGCCGGCCTCGACCGGCAGCAGCGACGGCAGGTTGTCGATGGCGATCACGTCCACCGGGCGCGCCCCGCCGCGCAGTTCGCGGGTGGGGGCCTCCCACGAGGTCAGGGCGTCGTTGACGGGCAGCACGTTGCACTCGGAGGTGACGTCGCAGGTGACGTCGGAGAGCACCCGCAGCAGGCGGTCGGGGTTGTCCAGGTCGGCCGAGGTGACGAACGGCGGGATCGGGGCGGTGCTGAGCACCGCGTTCACCAGGACGTCGTGGCGCAGCAGCGCCGGCCTGTCGAGGTCGGCCGTCTCCGCGACGTCCCACTCGGTGGGGGTGACGCCCGCGCGGACCAGGGCGTCGCGGGCCCCTCGCCCGCAGCGGCCGAGCGCGCCGACGACCAGCGCGGTCATCGGCGCGCCGGGCTCGGCGAGCGCGGCGTCCAAAGCCTCGCGGCTGGTCGGGGCGAGCGGGGTGGTCAGGGCGCCGCGCAGGTGCAGCACGGCCAGCGCGGCGCCGACGTAACCCGCCCAGTACCCGAAGGCGGCGAGCCTGCGGCCGGCGTCGTCGGTCAGGTACTCCAGGTCCATGAGCACGCCACCGCCCTCGGCGAACCGGGCCAGCAGCTCACCCGCCCCCGCCTGCCCCTTGTAGGCGTGCCCGAAGTAGATGTGGCGGTGGCGCAGCGGGCCGCCGTCGGGCAACTCCTTGAGACCGACGACGACCACGTCGTCCGGGGCGTCGACCCAGCTGCCCGCCTCGGCGACGGCACAACCCGCGGCCCGGTAGTCGGAGGTGGCGAACACCCGCTGGGGCGAGTCCTCCACGGTGATCCCGACCCCGGCGGCGACCAGCGCCCGGGCGTCGGCGGGCGACACGGGCGCGCGCCGCTCGGTCGACCGGGTCTCGTGCCGGATCCACAACCGGGTCATCGTGCCGGTCCTTCCAGGACGGGGGTGCGGGTGTTGGGCGACGGGCGGTACCCCCGCCGCACGGGCGGCTCCCAACCGCGCACGACGGACGCCGCACCGACGCTGATCGCCTGGCCGGAGCAACGGTGCGCGCCGCCGAAGGTGGGGACGGCCGGGTCGCCCCGGCCCGGCCGGAAGGCGTGCGGGTACGGGTCGAGGTGCGACGCGGCGGTCGCCGGGGTCGGCTGGCTCGACGTCGTCATGGTGCTCCTCACTCGACCCTGCGGGGTGATCGCGCCGGTGATGACGACCTTTGTACCGCAGAGGCGCCCTCGTGGGCGCGCAGGACCCGGATCCGGCGGCGGAGCCGCTCCGTCGGGCGACCCTGCACCGGGCCCGCGGGTCCGAGAGACCTGCACGTCGGCGTTGGCGATCGCCTGCGCGACCTCGGTGGCGCAGTGCCCGACCACGGCGGAGTGCCCGGCGGGATCGCGGCCGGCGCGGCCCGGTTCCCCGGGCGGCGCGGCCGGCAGCGCGACAGGGCCCGGCATCGTCCACATCGGACAAACGCGCGGCGGACGCCGCGTCGACGGGCGGTGGAGGTCGGTTCCCCCGGGGCGGACCGGTGAGGCATCCGAGCTGTGCGGTGGCAGGACGCGGAGATGTCCTGCCACCGCAACCCCCGTCCGGCCGGGGCGTCCTGCTCCGCAGGCGACGACCGGTGTGCGTTCGCGGCTCCGGTCGCGGGGAGTCGTTTCCGTCGACCGGTCGGTTCTGCCCGACAGCCGCAAGGCCGGAAGCGCGGAATGGGTTTCAGGACCTCGTCGACCGGACAAGCCCCCCTGTTCGACCGCCTGTGTCAGAGGGAGATGGCGGGGCTGTAGATCTGCGGGATTTCGGCGGTGGTGTTGTCGGGCCAGAGGACGGCGGCAATGGCGCCGCTCTCGTAGGTCGCCGACACGTGCGGCGACTTGGAGGGGAAGGCGTTGGCCAACGCCGCGGAGAACTTGTGGCTGTCCGTCGAGGCGATCAGGGCGCCGTTGCGGTAGAGGCCGACCGCGATGTAGATCTCGGGCATGACGTGGCTGCAGTTCAGGTCGCCGAACGCCTGCTCACCGCCGCCCGAGCCTCCGTACCAGCGGTTGGGGAGGTTGGCGCTCAACGTGCAGGACCAGCTGCCCTTGGACACCGTGGCCGTGGTCCGGACGGAGGTGTCCGGGGTGTGCGCGGACAGCGCGGGTCTGTCGATGCCGGGCGCCTCGGTGCCGGCATGTGCGCTCGGACCGGCTGCCACGAGCGCGACTGCCGCGATCACGACGGCGGCGAGCCTGCCCAGTCGGGAGCCCGACTGCCATTCACGTGTTCTCATGTGCGTCCTCGACTTCGGGGGGTTCAAGCGGATTCTCGGAGCACTCAAGCTAGCCACCCCCCGATCACGCTGTAAATGCGCTCGCCGAGTGACGGCCGTTCGGTCCGCGCCCGCCGGGAAACCGGCGCTCCGCCATGCGGTGAAACGGAATGCGACGAACACCGGGCAACCTGCCCGCACAAATCGTGCGTGAAATGCGGAGGCCCTTCCCCGCCCGGCGCTCGCGGCGGCGCGCGACCGCACCCGTCCCCGCGCACCCCGGCCGGACGAGACGGCCGAGGCCCCGCTCCCGACGCGGGGAGCGGGGCCTCGGTCCGGGCCCGTGGTGCTCAGTGGACCTCGAACACCGCGTACATGCCCTTCTTCAGCAGCATGATCGCGTCGTCGGCGTCCTTCATCCAGCAGATCACGATGTAGCGGCCGGGGTGCAGCGGGGGCGTGGCGGTGACCGACTGGCCCGGGGAGATCGGCAGCAGGCCGGCGGGCTCCGGGTCGGCGAACGGCGGCGGGTCGGTGGGCCACTCGCCGTGGTCGCCGAACTTGGCGACCCAGGCGGCCAGGTCGGCGTCGGTGACCTCGGGGGCCAGCGAGAACAGGATGGCCTCGTTGGCCTGGCCCGCCATGGTGTTGACGAACTTGAGCGGTTGCCCCGCCGTCGGGGTGCCGGTCACCACGAAGCGCGGGCCCTCGCCGCTGACGTCCTTGGCGGTCAGCGTGCCCGCCGCGGCCGGGACGACCCCGAACTGCAGGCCCGAGACCGTCAGCACCTTGTGCCGGGGCTGGGCCACGCCGTAGCGGAAGTCCATGTGGTCGAACAGGACGTACTCGCCCGGGGCGAGCGACTGGACGAACGTGCCCGGCTGACCCACCTTGGTCTGCACCCCGCCCAGCAGGGTCACGTCGTCCTGCACCCGCCTGCTGCCGTCGAGGATGGCGGCCGGGTCGGTGGAGGCCAGCTTGCGGTAGTTGTCCCGGAACGACTCCCAGGTCACCCCGCGGTGCAGCTTGACCAGGCCGACCCAGCCGGACCGGGCGTCGGTGGTGGACACCTGGAACGTGACCGCCCCCGCCCGCACCGACGGCTGGACGATCAGGTCGCCCGGGATCGACCGCACGGGCACGGTGCGCCAGTGGGCGACGTCCTCCTCCGCGGACGTCGCGGCGGACACCGCGGCAGGCGCCGCGGTGGCGGGTGCGACGACGCCTAACGTCGCCGCGGCCGTGACGGCCAGGCCCACCAGCAGCCGGGCCGGGTTCTCGGTGATCTTCATCGTTTCCTCCCCCACGCCGAGAACATCAGCACAGCCACGTCACGGCCCTCCGGCCGGTCGAGGTTGGCGGTGAACTCGGCGATGTCCTCTTCGGTTGCCAAGCCGTTGTCGACCAGCGGTCGGCCCTGGAGCCGCAGCCGGGTCGCGATGAGTTCGTTCTCCTGCGGGGACTGGCCAGGGCCGAGCGGCGTGACCCGGGCACCGATGTCCGCCAACCCGACCCTGGCCAGGGTGGCGGTGAGCCGACGCGCCCACCGCACGTCGACCCCGCCGGTCCGGAATTCCTCGAGGTAGGCCCGCAGGACCGCTCTGGCGGCCTCCGACGGGGCGTCCTCCACGGGCAGGTAGTAGAAGTCCTCGACGAGCAGCGTGCCGCCCGGGGCCAGCCAGCGCGCCGCCGCGGCGACCGCGGCGTCCGGGTCCGGCACCGACGACAGCACCGCCCTGGCGAGCACCAGGTCGAACGAGCCGGGTGCGAAGTCGGCCTCGGTGAGGTCGCCCTGCACGACGGTCAGGTTCGGCGACCGGGTGGGGTCGATCTGCGACACGTCGGTGTCCAGGGCGGTGACCGACCCGCGCGGGACGCGCTCGGCCAGCCAGTGGGACATGCCACCGCCGCCCGCGCCCAGGTCCAGGCAGCGCGCGTCGTCGGCGAGGGCGAAACCGGAGATGATCCCACCGGTGTGCGGGAGGTAGTTGCGCTCCCAGATGCTCGTCAGCAGCGCGGTGCCGCTTTGTTCCACTGTGGACATATGACCCTTCCCGGTCAGAATGCGTACGGGTTCTTCGCCCGCGCCTCGCGCAGCGCCTCGCCCCACCAGACGAGCTGGTCGATGAGGTCCTTGGCGGCCTGGTCGCTGCCCGCGGGGCCGGCCTCGGAACCGTCGGCGTCGAAGTCGTTCCAGGCGTTGTGGAAGCTGATCATGTTGCGCACCGTGGTGGCGTGCAGCTCGGAGAACACCTGGCGGAGGTGCCCGGCCGCGCGCAGGCCGCCACCCATGCCGCCGTAGGAGATCAGGCCGACCGGCTTGGCCTTCCACTCGTTGAGGAACCAGTCGATGGCGTTCTTCAGCGACGCCGGGACGGCGTGGTTGTACTCCGGGGTGATCACCGCGTACGCCTCGGCGTCGCCGATCCGCTTGCCGAGCGCGGTGCGGACCGCCTCGACCTCGGGCTCGGCCGGCTGGCCGTAGGCGGGCAGCTGCAGCGGCAGCGGGTAGTCGACCAGGTCGATGACGTCGACCTCGACGCCTCCGTGGGCGATGGCCTGCTTGGTGAACCAGGACGCCACGGTGGGGCCGAAGCGGCCGGTCCGGACGCTGCCGATGATGACCGCGAGCTTGAGGGGGGTGTTCGACATGGTGTGCCCTTTTCTCTGTTCCGGGTTGGCGGGTGCTTCTTCGATGGGTTGTGGTGCTGCCCGGGCGGCCGGTGGGACCGGTCCGGGCGGTGGCCACCCGCCTGGTGCTCAGCCTGGCGGATGGCCGCCTGCCGAGCCCCTCCACGACCGGGGGACGCGGAGACCGGTGACCCGGTCCGGTCCGGCGCGGCGAGGGGCGGGCGGGGGTGCGGGGGCGGTCCCGGGGACCGGGGCGGCGGTGGGCGCCGCCGGCTCCGCGGGGTCGGGGCGGCCGTGCGCGACCGGCGGCGGCGGGGCGCTCATCGGCTCGGTCCGAACCAGCGGGTGAGCGCCATGGGCAGGTCGGCGTGGCTGCCGGGGGCGGCCCAGGCCACGTACCCGTCCGGCCGGACCAGCAGGGCCGAGGTGCCCGCGAGCGGGCTGTCGGCGGCCACCGCGTGCGGCTCGGCGGTGATCACGTCGACCCGGTCGGTCCACCCGGTCGCCCGCGAGCGCAGGACCGCGTTGTCGGTCAGGTCGAGCAGCACTCCCCTGGCCGGGTGCAGCAGCTCGGTCACCGTGGTCTTGCGGTGCTCGCCGACGAGGTCCAGGTGCGGCGCCCTCCGGCCCAGCAGCGGGTGCGAGCCGGTGTCGACCGGGTAGCGGATCTCCAGGCCGCTGACCATGCCGGCCAGGTGCTTGGCGACGTCCTCGTAGCCGATCAGCTCGGTGAGCACGTCGCGCAGCGGCTGCACCTCGTCGCCGCTGAGGAACAGCAGGCCCTGGGCCCGGGTGTTCATCAGCAGCCGCTGCCCGACCGGGTGGCGCTCGTCGTGGTAGGTGTCCAGCAGCGCGGCGGGGGCGCGGCCGGTGACCACCGCGCCGAGCTTCCAGCCGAGGTTGACCGAGTCCTGGATGCTGGTGTTCATGCCCTGCCCGCCCGCGGGCAGGTGGGTGTGGGCGGCGTCGCCGGACAGCAGCACCCGGCCCCGGCGGTACTCGGTGACCTGGCGGGTGGCGTCGCCGAACGAGCTGACCCACACCGGCTCGGCGTGCCCGATGTCCTCACCGGTGACCCGCCGCCACCCCGCGGCGACCTCGGCGAACTCCGGCGGGCTGGTGCGCCTCCTCGGCGGGACGCCGCGCTCGCACAGGATCAGCCGGGTGGTCCCGTCGCCGAGCGGGCCGACCATCACCATGCCGCCGGGGAAGGTCTCGCCGATCATGCGCGGGGCCAGGTCGAGGCCGCGCACGTCGGCCAGGAACATCTCCAGGGTGGCGGCGGTGCCGGGGAAGTCGAAGCCGGCGGCCTTGCGGACCAGGCTGCGCCCGCCGTCGCAGCCGACGAGCCACGAGCAGGTCAGCACCTCCTCGCCCGCCCCGGTGTCGACGCGCACCTCGACCCGGTCGCCGTGGTCGGTGAGGGCGGTGAGCGCGTGGCCGCGGCGCAGGTCCGCCCCCAGCTCCACCGCCCACTGCTCCAGCACCGCCTCGGTGACCGACTGCGGGACGGTCTTGGCGGCCTGGTGGGCGCCGTCGAGCACGCCGAAGTCCACCGGCAGGCCGCCGAAGTGGCCCTGGTCGCTGAAGGTGATGTCGCCGAAGCGGGGCAGCAGCCCGCGCTGGTCGAACACCTCCATGGTGCGGGCGGTGAAGCCCAGCCCGCGGGACTCGCCCGTCCTGGCCCGCAGCCTCTCCAGGACGATGACGTCGGCCCCGGCGAGCCGGAGCTCGGCGGCCAGCGCCAAGCCCGCCGGGCCGGCGCCGACGACGATCACTGCGGCGTCCATGTGCCTCTCCTTGCCGTGGTCGGGGGAACGGGCAGGTCGCTCCGGAGTGGACGGACCTGGCACCGAGTCGTGGAACGGTTGTGCCACCGGGTTCTCCACCTCCAACCTGTTCGATCCCGACCGCGTATTCAAGGCTCCGACTTGCAGACCTGTGTCAAATCGCGTCAGGTCTTCCCGGGCTCGGCGCCGGGCGCGCCCACCCGGTCCACCGACAGCGGGAAGAACAGCAGCGCCGCCACCGCCAGGGCGGCCAGGCCCGCGGAGATCCCGAAGCCGGTCGGGATCGACGTGGCCGCGATCAGCGGGCCCAGCAGCAGCGGGGACAGGAACTGGCCCAGGAACGTGGTGGTGCCCGACAGCGACGTGGCCTGGCCGCGCAGGTCGGCGGGCGCCCCTTCCCCCACCAGGACCGTCAGCGCGGGCAGCGCGACGCCCTGTCCCAGGCCCAGCAGCAACGGGGCGATCAGCAGCACGAACGGCTGGGAGATCCCGGCGAGCAGCACGAAGGAGGCCACCCAGCAGCTCAGCGCGACCACCAGGAGCCGCTGGTAGGTGCGGCCCCGGCGGATGCGGGCGTAGAACACCCCGACCAGGCTCATCGCCGCGGCCATGACCACGGTGTAGAGCGAGACCAGGATCGGGTGCTCCACCCCGAGCTGGGCCAGCCGCTGCGGCAGGAACACGACCAGGGCGTACATGAGGACCGAGCCCAGGGCCTGCAGCGCGTAGTAGCCCAGCAGGGCCGGGTGGTCCCGGAGCAGGCGCAGCACGCCCTTGCGCGGGCGGCCGGGGGTCGCGCCCGCGCCGCCGGTGCGCGGCAGGACCAGCAGCGTGGCGATGCCCAGCGGGATGCCGAGCAGGTAGACGCCGAACGGGCCGTGCCACGACAGCCCGCCGAGCACGCCGCCGACCAGCGGCCACACGACCCCGCCGAGGCTGGTCGCGGTGCCCCGGTAGCCCATGACCCGGTCGCGCTCGGCGCCTTGGCGGTACAGCTCCAGCATGGCCACGGTCGTGCCGCTGAACACCGCGGCGGCCCCGATGCCGAAGAGGAACCGGCTGGCGATCAGCGCGGGGTAGCTGTCGAGCACCAGCCCCAGCCCGCCCGCCGCGCCGTAGAGGACCAGCCCCGCGCCGAGCGGGACGCGCACGCCCCAGCGGTCGATCATCCAGCCGACCACCGGGCTCGACAGCGCGATGGCCAGCCCGTGGGCGGTGATGATGAGCCCGGCCGCGGTGCCGGTGACCCCCAGGTCGCCCCGGATCACCTCCAGCACCGGGGTGATGATCGAACCGGCCATGACAGTCAGGGTGGAGGCCAGCAGCAGCACCCACAGCGCGCCCGGCCCGGCGCCGGGCCGGGTGCCCCCGCCCGCGGCGCTGGTCTTCGGGGTGGCGCTCACGCCGCCACCCCGGCCGGCGCCGGCGCGAGCGTCCCGAGGCCCCGGTTGGGGATGCGCAGGAGCTTGCCGTTGGCGGCCATGAACGGCTGGATCAGCCCGTCGACGAAGACGAGGAAGGCCAGGGTCCCGATGCCGACCGGGCCGCCCAGCAGGAAGCCCGCGGCGAGCAGCACGGCCTCCACCGAGACCTTGGCCGCCCAGAACGGCCACCGCCAGCGCTGGGTCATGCTGATCACGATGAGGTCCATCGCCCGGATGCCGGTGCCGCTCATGATGATCAGCGACGAGCCGTAGGCGCACAGCAGCACGCCCAGCACCAGCGACACGACGCCGGGCAGCACGGACAGGTCCAGCAGGCGCAGCAGGTCGATCAGGCTGCCGCACAGGAAGAAGGTGACGAACGGCGCGAGCACCGGCCTGCGCCGGTTCCACAGCGACCAGATCGCGATGCACACCACCGCGATCGAGGCTTGCGCGATGCCGATGGTGATGGGCAGGTGTTCCAGCAGGCCGAGCGAGAGCACGTCGAGCGGGTCGACGCCGAGCCCGGAGTGGATGAACAGGGTCGCCCCCGCCGAGAAGACCAGGCATCCCAGGAGGTAGATGGCGTAGCGCGGCAGCTTCTCCCGGAGGGCTCCCGCGGGGCGCGCCGCGAAGGTGTCGGACACGGTGGTTTCCTTTGCGCTGGTGGCTTTGCCCGGGGGGCCGCGCGGAGCGGGCAGGGGGTGGCCCGCCCCGCGCGGGGCTGTGGGGCGCGGCTCAGGCGTTGACGAAGATGATCCGGTTGCCCTCGGGGTCGACGATCTCGAAGCGCTCGCCGGTCTTGTGCGGCATGAGGTCCGTGGTCGCCACGTCCGCCAGGGCCTCGTGCGCCGCCGGGATGTCGACGGCCGTGAAGGCCATGCTCAGCGGCGCCTTGTAACCGTGCGACTCCACGACCAGCTCGCCGCCGTTGCCGGTGTCGAAGACGGTGTGGTTCTCGCCCTGGTCCAGCACCTTCAGGCCCAGGCGGTCGCGGTAGAACTCGGTCATCACCGCGACGTCCTTGCAGTCGATGAGCGTCACGGTCAGGTTCCCGAACATCGTGTGGTCCTTTCGACAGGGGAAGATGGGTGCTTGTGCACCAGGCGATCGGGTGGATGGCCCGCGGTTGCGCCGCCGGGTCCGTTCTCCCCCGCCCGCCAGGTACACTACACGGGGTAGGGCAATAGGTAAACCGGTTAGTGCAAGTCGAAGGGAACAGCCATGTCACCTGAGCCTTCCGGCACGTCGCGGCAGCGCGGCGGCCTGCCGGAGAAGCGCAAGGCCATCGCCGCGGCGGCGCGCGCCGTGTTCGCCAGGGAGGGCTACACCCGCGCCAGCGTCGACGCCATCGCCGCCGAGGCGGGCGTCTCCAAGCGCACGATCTACAACCACTACCGGGACAAGGAGCAGTTGTTCCTGCTCACGATCCAGGAGAGCGCGGTGTCCGTGGCCGCCGCGCACCTGGACCTGATCCAGCACGGGCTGTGCGACCTCGAAGACCTGGAAGGGGGCCTCGTCGCCTTCGGCCGGGCCTGGGTGGTGCCCCAGCCCGACTTCGAGGACCACTTCGCCCTCGTCCGCGTGATCATCGCCGAGGCGGCCAGGCTGCCGGAGGCGGTCCTGCAGGGCTGGCTGGAGGCGGGTCCGCGCCCGGTCACCGCCGGGCTGACCAAGGCCATCGGCGAACTGGTCGACCGGGGCCTGCTCGTCACCGACGACCTCGACGAGACCGTGCGCCACTTCGTGCTGCTGGTCAACACCGAGGTGCTGGAGCAGTCGTTCCACCACGCCATCCCGCTGCCCGCCGCCGACCTCGACCGCCTGGTCCGCTCGGGCGTGCGCACCTTCCTGCGCCTCTACCGGCCCTGACCGGCGACGCCCGCCAGGCACTCCTCCAGGAACGCCAGCGCGCGCAGGTGGTAGGCGCGCGCGGCCCACCCGAGGCCGATGTTGTGGCCCGCGCCGGCCAGCCGGTCCACCACCACCCTGGCCGAGCCCAGCCCGGCCGTCAGGTCGGCCAGGGTGTCCTCGTCGTGGCGCCACCAGTGCTCGTGCTCGGCGAAGGTCAGCCGGACCGGCGCCCGGACCCGGGCCGCCACCTCGGCGAAGCGGTGCGGCCAGCGCAGCGCCTCGGCCCGCTCCTCGGCGGGCGGCGGCGCGACCAGGGCGGCGCTGCGGCGCAGGGTGCCCGGCGGGTAGAGGCCGAGCAGCCCCCAGTTGAGCCGCCAGCCGCCGCGCGCGGCGGCGTCCGCGCCCGGCACGACGGCGTAGCGGTGCCCGCAGCCGGAGATGTCCAGGCCGACCGGGTCGAGGCCGCCGGCGGCCAGCACCAGGGCGAGCTTGCCGCCGTAGGAGTGGGCGACGACGCCGATCCCGCCGCCGGTGTCGTGGCGGGCGGCGAAGTCGGCGACGGCGGAGCGGACCACGGCGGCCTGCCCGTCCAGGCCCAGGCCGGCCGGGAACGCCTCGGCGGAGCGCCCGTAGCCGGGGCGGTCCACGGCCAGCACCGTCCAGCCCAGGGCCGGGCCGAGGGTGGTCAGCGCGTCGGCCCCGTCGCCGACGCCCGCGAAGTACCCGGCGCGCATCCCGGTGCCGTGCAGGGCGAGCACCACCCCGCGCGGCGGGTGGTCCGCGGGCTCGGCCAGCAGCGCCGAGACGGGGACACCGCCCGCGTCCAGTTCGACCTCCCGGGTGGTGGGTCGCGTTCCGGTGTGCGCCACGGTGTCCCCGTCCGACTCGGGTCACCGCGAGGCGGCGACCTGCTGCTCCAGTGCTTCGGTGTAGGTCTGCTCGGTCTGCGCGCCGACCATCGCCCGCCCGCCCGCGACGCGGACCTGCGGCACGGCGTGCACGCCCTGCGCGCGGACCCGCCGCAGCGCCGCGCGCAGGTCGTCGTCACCGCCCTCCGGCGGGGTGACGCCGATCTCGGCGGCGATCCCGGCGAGCGCGCCGGGGTCGCCGATGTTGATCCCGTCGGTGAGGTAGGCGCGGAACAGCCGCTCGACGGCGGCCTCGCCCGCGCCCTGCGCCGAGGCCGCGGCCACGAGGCGGTGGGCGCGGAAGGTGTTGGCGTGCACGGCGCGGTCGAAGTCGAACTCCAGCCCGTCCCTGGCGCCCACCTCGGCCATGGAGCCGGTGGCCTCGGCGACCTTCCAGCGGCTGCCGAAGAACCGCTCGTGCACGGCGCGCAGCGGCTCGCCCTCCACCGGGGCGTCCGGGCTGACCTGGAACGGGTGGAACCGCACCGCCACGACCACCCCGCGCTCGCGCAGGGTGGCCGCGGCCCGCTCGAACCTGGTGAAGCCCAGGTAGGAGTGGACGCAGGTGAGGTCGAGGGTGAAGTCGACCGGCACCGTCGTGGTCTCTGACATGTCGTTGGCCCTTCGGGTCGAGGCCGCCCGCGGGCGCGACCGCATCCGGCCCGCCGCTACCCGGTCGGCTCCGCGGTGATGCCGGAGACGACGGTGCAGCGCAGGTATTCCGGTGGCGCGGTCTCCCAGTGGGCTATCGCCCCCTGCCCCTCGGTGATCCGCGGGTCGCGCACCCAGGCGGCGTAGGCGGTCTCGCTGTCCCACTTGGGGTGGTTCACGAACAGTGTGCCATCGCGGTTGACGAACGGTGTGGCCGAGATGAAACCCGGGAAGGACCTCTTCCACCCCGCGCTCTCGCGCAGCAGGTCGAGCACCCGGTCCGCCGCGCCCTCGGTGAGGTGGCGGATGGCCACGACCACCACCGCGGGGTCCGCGCCCGCGGCGGGGCCCTCGATGCCGGGCGCGGCGCGACCGGCGAACGCGGTGCCGACCGCCACCCCCGGCCAGTCCCCGATGCCGCGCAGCCGCGCGCAGTCGGGGTTGTCCCGGAAGGACTTCCGGTAGTCCGCCTCGCTCGCCCACTCGCCCTGGTCGACCAGGGTGGTGCCGTCGTCGGCGAGGTGCAGGTGGGCGGCCAGGAAACCGGGCGCGCGCCGCAGGTGCGCGCGGACCTCCTCGGTCCAGGTGCGGACCAGGCGGTCGGCGGTGGCCCTGCCGTCGGTGCGCAGGACGCCGAAGGTGGTGTGCCCGTCCGGGCTGCTCGGTGCCATCGGTGTCGTGTCCTCTCGGTGGTCAGCGGAAGGCGTCCACCCGCTCGTGGACCCACTCCCGGAAGGTGGCGGCGGGGCGGCCGGTCACCTCGGCCACGACGTCGGACCCGACTTCCGGCTCCTCGGTCAGGGTGGCGAAGTACTCCAGCGCGCCGTCGGCGTAGGAGGGCGGCCACCCCGCGTCGACCATGGCGCGGCGGGCGGCGTCGTGCTCGACGTCGACCCACCCGACGGGCCTGCCGAGGACCTCGCCGATGACCTCCACCTGGCGGGCCTGCGACATCCGCTCGGGGCCGGACACCAGCAGCGCCCGCCCGCCGAGGCCACCGGAGACCAGCGCCTCGGCCCCCACCGCGGCGAGGTCGCGCTCGTGCACGGAGGTGCGGGTGGCCGCGCCGTAGGGGAAGCGGACGACGTCGCCGCCGCGGACCTGGTCGGCGAAGCCCATCGCGTTGGCGAAGAACCCGGTGGTGCGCAGGAAGGTCCATTCCAGGTCGGTGGGGCTCAGCAGCGACTCCAGGTAGGCGTGGCAGTTGTTGTCCACCGGTTCGAGCCCGATGTGGACGCCTACGGAGGACACCAGTGCCACCCGCCGGGGCGCCGAGGCGATCCTGGCCACCACGGCGGGGGCGGTGGAGGTGTCCAGGGTGAAGAACGGCCACATCAGGAACACCCCGTCGACGCCGTCCAGGGCGGGCTCGACGCTGTCGGGGTCGCCGAGGTCGCCGCGGAACACCTCGACCGCGGCGGGCAGCCGCCCGACGGCCGGGTCGTCGGGCAGCACGAGCGCGCGCACCCGCGCTCCCCTGGCCAGCAGCTCGGCCGCGGCGTGCGGGCCGACGTTGCCGGTGGCGGCGGTGATCAGGACGGTGGGCTGGTCGGACACGGTTCTGCCTCTCCTCGTGCGGTGGTGGTGCCTGTTCACAGCTGTGCGCGGTCGCTGCCGCGTCGCGCCGCTGCCGCGGCGGCGGTCGCCTCCCCCGCGCGGGTCGGCACGCAGCGCCACCGGTGCGCGGAAGAGCACCGGGACGCCTCCACGACGACCGGCCGCACGTCGCCGGCGCGGCCCTGGTCGGCCGGCGCGGTGTCGGCGGCGTGGTGCGCTCCTCAGCCGGGGAGCAGCGGGGCGGCTGGTCATCGCCGCGGGAGCAGCCCGGCCAGGCCGGCCGCGGCGCCCACCGCCGCGACGGCGGTGAGCACGGCGACCGCGGCGTCCCCGGCGGTGACGACCAGGGCGGGGACGACGACCGCCCCGGACTGCACCGCGGTCTGGTAGGTCCCCCCGGCCGCGGCCCGCTCGGCGGCGCCGGCCCCGGCCAGGGCGGTGGCGTTGAGCGGGGCGAAGGCGAGCACGAAGCCCGCCGCCACCAGCAGCAGCGCGGGCAGCACGCCGAACGGGTAGTCCGCCGCGGCGCCGGGGCGCAGCAGCAGGGCGCAGCCCGCGGCGGGCGCGAGCGCGCCGACGGCGATCAGCCGCCGGGCGCCGACCCGGCGGACCAGGCCGCCGGAGAACGGCGCGGCGGCGGCGAGCGGCAGGCTGGCCGGCAGCAGGGCCAGCGCGGTGGTCAGCGGTGACCAGCCCCCGCCCTGCCAGCGCAGGGACAGCAGCAGCAGGAGCCCGACGTTGACGCCGTTCATCGCCGCGGCGGTCACCGCTGCCCGGGCCAGGGCCCGATCGCGCAGCACGGCGAGCGGGACCAGCGGGTGCGCCGCGCGGCGCTCGACGACGACGAACGCGGCGACGAACCCGGCGGCGAGCACCGCCGCGGCGGGCGACCAGGGCAGCGGCAGCGCCGACCCGACGCCCACCGCGAGCGCGGTCAGCGCGCCGGCCAGCAGCAGCGACCCCGGCAGGTCGGACCGGCCGTCGGCGGGCTCGTCCGCCGGGATCAGCCGGGCGCCCGCGACGGCCAGCACCAGCACCACCGGGGCCGGGGCGGCGAGCGCCCACCGCCAGTCCACAGTGGACAGGGCGCCGGAGAGCAGCAGCCCCGCGGCGAAGCCCGCGCCGCCGCAGAGCGCGTAGACCGAGACCGCGCGGTCCCGGGCGGGGCCCGCCGGGAAGGCCGCGCCGATGATGGCCAGGCCGGTGGGCGCGGTGAGCGCGGCGCAAGCCCCCTTGACCACCCGGGCCGCGACCAGGGTCACCGGGTCGCCGGCCAGCCCGGCCACCACCGAGGCGGCGGCGAACACGACCAGCGCGCCCAGGTAGACCCGGCGCCTGCCCAGCAGCGCCACCGCCCGGCCGCCCGCCAGCAGCAGGCCGCCGAAGCCGAGGGCGAAGCCGGTGACCGGCCAGTGCGCCGCGGCGGGCGCCAGGCCCACCCCCGCCGCGGCCGGGGGCGCGGCCACGACCAGCGCCGAGACCTCGATCGCGTCGATGAGCATGTTGGCCGCCAGCACCAGCAGCAGCCCCCACCCCGCCGAGGGCGGCACGCCCGGCCGCCGGTCGACCCGGTCCGGTGTGGTCACTGCGTCCCCTCCCCTGGTCGGTGGCTGGTCGGACCGGTCAGCCGAGGAGGCTGCCGCCGGAGGCGTCGACGAAGGCCCCGGTGATCCAGCGGGCCTCCTCCGACACCAGGAACGCCACCACGTCGGCGACGTCCTCGGGCTCGCCGACCCGGCCCAGCGCCGACAGCTGCGCCATCTGCTCCACCACCTGCGGCATGCCGAACACCGGGTTGCTGTTGCGGGTGATGCCCGGGGCCACCGAGTTCACCGTGATGCCGCGCGGGCCGAGGTGCTTGGCGAAGTGCCTGGCCAGCTGCTCGACCGCGCCCTTGCTCATCGCGTAGGCGATCTCCTGCGGGTTGGCGACCCTGGTCAGGCCGGAGGAGATGTTCACGATCCGGCCGCCGTCGGGCATGATCCGCAGCGCGCGCTGGATGGTGAAGAACGGCGCCTTGGCGTTGACGGCGAAGATCCGGTCGAACTGCTCGGGGGTGGTGGCCTCCGGTTCCACCCCGCCCATGGTGCCCGCGTTGTTGACCAGGATGTCGAGCACGGCCGCCCCGGTGCGCTCCTTGAGCCCCCGCTCGACGCCGAGGAACAGCTCGTGCACGTCGCCGGGCACGCCCAGTTCCGCCCGCACGGCGAAGGCCCGCCCGCCCTCGCGCTCGACGGTCTCCACGGTGTCCTTGGCGGCCACGTCGTCCCTGGTGTAGTGGACGGCGACCAGCGCGCCCTCCCTGGCCAGCCGGAGGGCGGTCGCCCGCCCCATGCCCCGGCTGGAACCGGTGACCAGTGCCGTCTTGCCGGTGAACCTGCCCATCGTCTGCCGCTCCCTGTCATCGGTGTGCCGCGCGCCCCCGGAGGTCGCGCGGCCGTGGGTGGTGCTCGGTCGGGTGGTTCCGGGCCACTCGGTCCCGGGCCCGCCGCGCTCCGCGGCGGGCACGCCGAACCAGCGGCGGAGCGCCGGCTCCGGGTCGCCCTCACCCGCCCACGCGACGTGCCCGTCGGGTCGCACCAGCAGCGCGGGGGCCGGTGCGTCCCGGGCCAGGCCCGCCACGGTGGTGACCCGGTCCGCCCACGGGCGCGCGGCGGCGCGCAGCCGCTCGGCGGCCCCCGCCCCACCGGTCGGCGCCAGCAGCAGCCCGTGGCCGCCGCGCAGCAGCTCGGCTACGGTGCTCCCGCCGGGCCGACCGGTGACCGCGAGCCGGAGGGGCGGGACCGGCGCGCCGAGCAGCGGGTGGTCGCCGGGGCCGACGTCGTAGCGCGTGCCGAGGCCGCTGATCGCCCCGGCCAGGTGCTCGCGCGCCTCCCGGTGGGCCGCGAGTTCGGCGACGACGTCGCGCAGCGGCTCGACCTCCGGGCCGCCGAACAGCAGCAGCGCCTGCGCGGCGATGTTGCCCAGGGTGCGCGCGCCCACCGCGTGCCGCTCGGCGTGGTAGCTGTCGAGCAGCCCCGGTCCGGCGAGCCCGCGGACCTGGGCGGCCAGCTTCCAGCCGAGGTTCACCGCGTCCTGCAGGCCCAGGTTGAGCGCCTGCCCGCCCACCGGGAGCTGCCGGTGGGCGGCGTCGCCCGCGAGCAGCACCCGGCCGTCGCGGTAGCGCTCGGCCTGGCGGTTGGTGTCGTCGAACCTGTTGAGCCACAGCGGTCGGCCGTGCCCGATGTCCTCGCCGGTGACCCGCCGCCAGGTGTCGACCACCTCGGCGAAGGCCGGCTCGCCGCGGTCGGGGGCGGGCGCCCGGCCGAACTCGTGGACCATGACCCGGGTGACGCCGTCACCGCGCCGGGCGGCGACGGCGAACCCCTTCGCCAGCCGCTGGAACCGCCGGTCGGGGATGTCGATGCCCGCGATGTCCGCGCGCACCAGCCCCCGCACCGCCCCGGTGCCGGGGAAGGGGATGCCCGCCAGCGCGCGGACGGTGCTGTCCTGGCCGTCGCAGCCGACCACGCACAGCGCCCGCAGCCGGACCCGCCCGCGCGGGCCGTCGACGTCGACCTCGACGTGGTCGGCGCCGACGGCCAACCCGCGCAGCGCGTGCCCCCGGCGCAGGTCGGCGCCGAGGCCGACCGCCCAGTCCCGCAGCACCCGCTCGGTGGTGGTCTGCGGCACCTTCCACTGACCGGGGTGCGCACCGGGCAGGGTGAGGTCGAGCGGGATGCCGCCGAAGTGGCCCCTCGGCTCCTTCGGCGGGTCGCCCAGCGCCTCGAGCAGGCCCCGGCTGTCGAGCACGTCCACGGTCCTGGCGTGCAGCGTGGAGGCGCGGGACTCGGTGGTCGGCTCGGCCAGCCGCTCCAGCACGACCACCTCCGCCCCGCCCAGGCGCAGCTCACCGGCGAGCAGCAGCCCGACCGGACCCGCCCCGACGACGACCACCTGCGTGTCGTGCCCACCGGTCGTCGCCACGGCGCTCACCCCCGCCGCAGCTGCTCGGCGTGGGCCTTGGCGTGGCCCAGGGTCGCCAGGCTGTTGGTGCTCAGCGCCGTGGTCACGTACTCCCTGGCCTGCGCCACGGTCGCGTCCGGGCCGAGCACCGCCGCGATGTTCTCCGTGCGCAGCACCACGGTGTGCTGGGAGGTGGCGGTGGTGACCCCGTCCCGCTCGGTGAACGTCCACACCCCGGTGTGCAGGTCCATCAGCGCGGGCAGGGTCACCTGCTTGTAGGCGATCCGGTGGTGCGGCAGGCACACCCGGTAGGACTCGGTGGTGTGCGTCGACCCGTCCTTGGCGCGGGTGTCCATCCGCAGGTTCTGCAGGCCGGGCGCGGGTTCCCGCAGCCGCACCTCGGCCACGTGCGGCAGCCTCAGCGCCCACAGGTCGGCCCGGTCGACGAAGTCGTAGACGTCGCGGGCCGAACCGTCCACCTCGACGCTGTCCTCGAACGAGAACGTCCACTCCCTGGCCGCGTGCAGCGACTCCACGGTGGACTTCAGCGCCGCCAGTTCGGTGCGCGAGTTGCGGTCGACCGCCTCGTCGATCCAGGCCAGGCCCGCCGGGTCGTCGTCGACCGCGCGGTAGTCGTGCCGCAGCCGGACCCGGGCGCCGTCGGGGTGCCGCTCGACGATCCAGGCGCCGCCCATCCGGGCCACCGGCGGTGTCGAGACCTGCTGGCGGAATTCGATGCGCAGGGCCGCCGGGTCCAGGGTGCGCCGCGAGGTCCAGTGCTTGGGCTCGCCGTTGGCGGTGGCCCAGATCCGGATGAGCTCGGCCTGCCCGTCCAGCCCCTCCCGCTCGACGAAGATCGTCGGCGGGAACAGCCGCGGCCAGTTCTCGACGTCGGCCAGCAGCCGGTAGACCTCCTCGGCGGGTGCGGCGACGGTGATCTCGTGCTCGACCTCGGTGAGGCCGGTCGACTTGGCCCGGGTGGACATGGGAGTCCCTCCTGTCTTGGAGTCGGTCAGAAGTTGCCCAGGCCGCCGCAGACGTTCATGGCCTGCGCGGTGATGGAGGCGGCGGTGTCGGACACCAGGTAGCCGACCAGGCCCGCCACCTCGTCGGGGGTGGAGTAGCGGCCCAGCGGGATCTTCGCCTGGAACTTCTCCAGGATGGCGTCCTCGCTGACGCCGTAAGCCTCGGCGTAGCCGGCGCGCACCCTGGCCGCCATCGGGGTCTCCACGTACCCGGGGCACACCGCGTTGACGGTGATCCCGGTGGGCGCCAACTCGTTGCCCAGCGCCTTGGTGAAGCCGACGACGCCGTGCTTGGACGCCGAGTACGGCGCGCCGAGCACCACGCCCTGCTTGCCCGCGGTGGAGGCGATGTTGACGATCCGGCCGCGCGCCTTGCGCCTCATGCCGCCCGCGGTCAGCACCTCCCTGGTCATCCGGAAGACGCTGCCGAGGTTGGTCTCGATCACGTCGTCCCACAGCTCGTCGGCGATCTCGGCGGTGACCCCGCCCCCGCTGCGGCCCGCGTTGTTGACCAGCACGTCGACCGGCCCGTAGCGGTCGACCGCGGCCCGGACGAAGTCCTTCACCGCGGTCCCCGACCGCACGTCCACTGTGGTCCCGTCGACGTCGAGGCCCTCGGCGCGCAACTCTGCCACGGTGGCCGCCACGGCGTCGGCGCCGCGGGCGCCGATGAAGACCGCGTGCCCGGTGGCGCCCAGCTGCCGCGCGACGGCCAAGCCGATGCCACTGGTGGCGCCGGTGACCAGCGCGACCGGCTTGTCCTGCGTCATGTCCCGTCCTCCTCGTGTTGTCACCGGTTGCCCGCGGCGATCGTCAGGCGGCGGCGGCCAGCTTGGCGTTGACCGCGTCGACCATGGCGCGCGGCGTCCGGTGCTCGGTGACGGTGTCGTCGTCGAGGGTGATGCCGAACTCCCGCTCGATCAGGCCGCAGGTCTCCAGCAGCGCCAGCGACTCGTAGCCCAGCTCCTCGAAGTCGGAGTCCAGGATGTCGCCGCCGAGGTCGACGGTCTCATCCGTGCCCGCCCCGGCGGCCAGGATGCGGGTCAGGTCGTCCACGGTGAACTTCTTCTCGGACATGGCTCTTCCCTTGCGTTTCGAAGTCGATGCGTCTATCAAGGACTGTCTACAGAGGATGGTGAAGTCGCGAACCCCGCCGCGGTGCGGTTCCGCGGCGCGGGGTCAGCGGGCGGCGCGCACGACCACGGCCGAGTTGAACCCGCCGTAGCCCCTGGCCAGCACCAGGGCGGTGTGCACCGAGGCGGGCCTGGGCCGGTGCAGCACCAGGTCGAGGCCCAGCCTCAGGTCGGGCTTGGTGTTGGTGGTGGGCGGGATCATGCCCTCCTCGATGGCCAGCAGCGCGGTGGCCACGTCGAGCGGGGCCGCTCCCGAACAGAGCCTGCCGATCATGGTCTTGGGCGCGGTGACCGGCACCCCGCGCGGACCGAACAGGTCGACGATGACCCCCGCCTCGACCCGGTCGAGCTCGGGCACCCCGGCCGCGTCGGCGAACACCGCGTCCACCTCGTCGGCGGTCACCCCCGCGTCGGCCATCGCCAGCTCCGCCGCGCGGCGCAGCCCCGGTTCCCGACCGGAGCCGGGCGCGGGGTCGAAGGTGGCCCCGTAGCCCGCCAGCTCGCCGTAGGCGCGGGCGCCGCGCTCGGCGGCCCGATCGGCGTCCTCCAGCACCAGCATCGCCCCGCCCTCACCCGGCACGTGCCCGGTGGCGGACCGGTCGAACGGCACGAACGCGCGCTCGGGGTCCTCGACGGTGCTGAGCCTGCCGCCCGCGAGCTGCGCCACCCAGCCCCACGGGCAGATGGGCGCGTCGATGCTGCCGGAGAGGACCAGCGGGGTGCCCTTGCGGATCTGCCTGCGCGCCTGGGCCAGGGCGTCCAGCCCGCCGGCCTGGTCGCTGACCACCACCCCGCTGGGGCCCTTCATGCCGTTGCGGATGGAGATCTGCCCGCTGTTGACCGCGTAGAACCAGGCGAAGGCTTGGTAGGCGCTGACGTGCTGGCTGCCCATGCTCCACAGCTTGCGCAGCTCGTTCTCGCCGAACTCGAACCCGCCCGAGGAGCTGGCGGTGATCACGCCCATCTCGTAGGCGTCGAAGGAGGACGGGTCGACCTTGGCGTCGGTGAGCGCCCAGTCGGCGGCGGCCAGGGCGATCCTGGTCATCCGGTCGGTCTGCGGCAGCAGCCTGCCGGGCAGGTGGTCGGCCGCGGTGAAGTCGGTGATCTCCCCGGCCAGCCGCGCCGGGTAGGGCGTCGGGTCGAACCGGGTGACCCGGCCGATGGCGTTGCGGCCGACCCTGGTGGCCGACCAGTACTCGTGGGTGCCGACGCCGTTGGGCGCCGCGGCGCCGATGCCGGTGACGACGACCTTCGGCTTCCCCGCGGTGGTCGTGGCGGTGGTCATGCCGCCCTCCGGTCGGGCCGGGCGAGCACGATGGCGCTCTGGAAGCCGCCGAAGCCGCTGCCGACGCTCAGCACGGTGTCGGTGCGGTGCTCCCGGGCGGTGATCGGGACGTAGTCCAGGTCGCACTCCGGGTCCGGGGTGCGCAGGTTGGCCGTGGGCGGGACCACGCCGTGCTCCATCGCCAGCGCCGAGGCGGCGATCTCGATGGAGCCGATGGCGCCCAGGGAGTGGCCCACCATCGACTTGATGGAGCTGATCGGGGTGCGCCGGGCGTGCTCGCCGAGGGCGCGCTTGAACGCGGCGGTCTCGTGCCGGTCGTTCTGCTTGGTGCCGGAGCCGTGCGCGTTGATGTAGTCGACCTCCGTCGGGTCCACCCGGGCCTCGTCCAGGGCGACCCGGATCGCCTCGGCCATCTCCGTCCCGTCGGGGCGCAGGCCGGTCATGTGGAAGGCGTTGCAGCGCGTGGCGTAGCCGGCGACCTCGGCGTAGACGTGCGCGCCCCGGCGCCGCGCCGCGCCCAGCTCCTCCAGCACGAACACCGCCGAGCCCTCGCCGAGGACGAAACCGTTGCGGGACCGGTCGAACGGCCGCGACGCGGCGGCCGGGTCGTCGTCGCGCGGGGTGGTGGCCTTGATCGCGTCGAAGCAGGCCAGGGTGATCGGCGAGATCGGCGCGTCGGTCGCGCCGGCCACCACCACGTCGGCGCTGCCCTCGCGGATCAGCTCGACCGCGTGCCCCACCGCGTCGATGCCCGAGGTGCAGCCGGTGGAGACGACCGAGGCGGGGCCCTCCGCGCCGACCTCCCAGGCCACCTCGACGGCGAACGAGCTGGGCACGAAGTGGTCGTAGAGGTGCTTGACCGCGTACCGGTGGTCGACCAGCTCCAACCTGCCGCCGTCGGAGACCACCCGGTACTCCTGGTCCAGACCCATGGTCGCGCCGACCGCGCTGCCGATGGTGACCCCGATCCGGTGCGGGTCGAGGTCGGCGAAGCCCAGCCCGGAGTCCGACACCGCCTCCCGCGCCGAGACCACGGCCAGTTGGGCGGCCCGGTCCATCCGCCGGACCTGCTGCGGCGACAGGCCGCTGCGCTCGGCGTCGAAGTCGATCTCGGCGGCGACCCGGGAGCGGAAGCCGGCCGCGTCGAAGGTGCTGATCAGCCGGGTGGCGGTGCGGCCGGCGGCGAGCAGGTCCCAGAACGCCTTGGCGCCGATCCCGCCCGGCGCGGTCACGCCGATGCCGGTGATCGCCACCCGCCTGCCGCTCACCTGCCCCCTTCCCAGGCGTAGAAGCGCTGCGCCATGGCGTCCTTGGGCGAGCGCCAGGTGGTGGGGTCGTAGGCTTCGATGAACGGCTTGAGGTCCTCGCTGATGCCGACGAACCTCGGGTCGGACTTGGCCCTCTCGATCAGCTCGCCGCCGTTGTCGGAGTCGAAGTCCTGCAGGTGGAAGTACAAACCCCGGTAGGAGAACAGCTGGCGCCTGCGGGTGCCCATGCGGTGCGGCACGTCGGTGGCGTCGAAATCGCTGAACAGCCTGGCCACGTCCGTGCTGGACCCCGGGTCCATCCTGGCCACTATCAAGGTGCTGTGCATCCGTGCATCCCCCTTACATCGCACACGAATCCGGTGTCGACGACGCTGTCGGCGACTTCCACCGGGAACGCGGGGGCAACCGCTCGTTCCCCGCTCACAAGGCATCCGGTGGACCTGTTCTCATCGTCGGCCGCGGGGCTCCGACCGGTCAAGGCACCGCGGTACAGAGCTGTGTCAACTCCCGTCACGACTCCTCAAACCCGGCGGTCGCGTGATCGGCGCAGCCCATCCGGAACCCGACGCCGCGCACGGTGATGATCCAGTCCCGCGACCCGAGCTTGCTGCGCAGGCTGCTGACGTGGGTGTCTATGGTGCGCGCGGATTCCATCCACGTCTCCGCCCAGACCCGCGACATCAGCTGCTTGCGGGAGACCACGGTGTCCGGTTGGGACGCCAGCAGGAACAGCAGGTCGAACTCCTTGCGGGTCACCACCACCCGCTTGTCGCCCAGGCGCACCTCCCTGGTGTGGCCGTCGATGCGCAGCCGCCCGCGCGAGACCTGCTTCGGCGCCGACGGGGTGGGCCGCGCCCGGCGCAGCACCGCGTCCATCCTGGCCAACAGCTCGCGGAAGCCGTACGGCTTGGCCAGGTAGTCGTCAGCGCCCGCCTGCAGGCCGAGCACCCGGTCCAACTCGGTGTCGCGCCGGGTCACCGCGATGATCGGCAGGTCGCCGGCCGCGCGGATGCAGCGGCACACCTCCAGCCCGTCGATGTCGGGCAGTTCCAGGGCCAGCAGGACGAACTCCGCTTGGTGAAAAGCCTTGAGCGCCGCGGCCCCGGTGCTCACCACGGACACCTCGTACCCGTGCCGCGACATCCCGCTCGCCAAGGACGCCGCATCGGCCCGGTCGTTCTCGATCACAAGAATGCGCATTGCCGGCCCCTCGTCGGTCATGGAGCCGGAAGACCCGCTGAACCACCAGCCCCCCCATGGTCGTTCGCCTGAAGCACGCGCGAGCCCCGGGCCGCCCGTTTGCACTGCACTGTGCAGGGCAAACCGATGTCCGCGCGATGGCACCCGCCGGGTGCCGAGTGTGGCCGAGGGGGTGGTCACGACACCACGCCGGTCAATCCGGACGGGCTGCCACCCGCGGCCCCCGACGTGCTCGCGCACCGTCGATCGGCACCGCGGTGAAACCGTTTCCCCCCACTTCCACCATTTCCAATTGTGGACCACCGCTTTCCCCGGAGAACACTCATTGTGATCTTGATCACTTCGCGTTCGCAACGTGCCCCGAAGCGCGCGGAGACCTCCGGGGAATGTGGAAACGCCGCCGGCAAAGGTGAGCGATAATGCAGATTCGCCACGTTATCGCAGCTCAGGGGACCAGCGTGAAAGGCCGACGCGCGCGACGAGGCCGCCCGGTCCCACTCCGGTGAAGCGCCCGCCGGCGGCTTCCGGCGGCCGAATGCGAGGGTTTCACAGGGCAACCCATTAAGGAGCGGGAAATTATACCGAGCCCAACTCCACCCCGGCAACGGGTCCGCGAAGCCGTGGGCTCCACCGGTGTCCGAGCCGCGCAGAGCCCTCGCCCCGGTGCACGCGACCGCCCTTTTCCCGTCGTCGTCACGGACACGGGAATCGACGGCTTTCCGCATCGTGGGACACGCGGCCGCAGTTGGCGCGAGCACCCGGTGGCATGCTACGGCGCAGGGGAACGGCCGCCGTCCCGCCGCGGCGACCGCCGGGCCGTGATCGGCGTGGACCCCCGCCGGATCGCGGAGCGGCGACCGGGCCGCGACATCCACCCGAAATGGATATTCCACCCGACGGCAAATCGTGTGCCCCGGATCACAGGCCGTTGTGGGAAAGACACCCCGGCGTTAAAGTCCATTCCGGGGGCAAGGGGGCACGATCATTCTCTCGCTGGGCGTTCACCGCCTCGGATCGGCAGGGCGCCGCCGCAGCCGTTCGCCGGCCGATGTCGACACGGATTCGCCGGGAACCCGGCCGCGCGCGACCGCGGTCCGCGTCGCGCGCCCAGCGGGCAGGGCTTCGCGGGGGGATTCATGGATTCGACCACTTCGGACTCCTGGGCCCATGACGGGCGGAAGTTCCGGACGATCCGCTTCGCCAAGGAGATCGACGAGAAAATCAAAGCGCTGAACAGGCTGGACAACTGGCACGCGCCGCTCGGGTACCTCCGGGACGTCGCCGTCATCGCCGCCGCCGTGGTCCTGTGCGTCCGGTTGAGCTGGTGGTCGTACCCGGTCGCACTGGTGCTGATCGGCTCGCGCCAGCGAGCCTTCTCCAACCTCCTCCACGAGAGCGCGCACGGAATGCTCGCGGCGAACCGCAGGCTGAACCTCGTGCTGGGCACGGTGCTCTCGGCGTACCCGATCTTCCAAACGCACTACGGCTACAAGAGGGCGCACGTCGCCACGCACCACCCGAAGCTCGGCGATCCCGAACAGGACCCCGACCTGAAGTACTTCATCGAGGAGGGCGTCTACCGCCCGGGCACCAAGCGGCAACTCGTCCTGCGGATGATCATCCTGCCCGCGATCGGCTCGAAGGTCGTGTCCCACCTCTACTTCCTGTTCCGGGACCGGATCCGGCGACTGGGGTCCACCGGCGCGGAGCAGGAGGTGCTGAACGAGTACTGGAGCGTCCGGACGCGCCGGGACAAGCGGGCGTTCCTCGTGTTCTGGGCGGCGGTGGCCGGCGTGGTGACCACCACCGGCACGGTGGCCGAGTTCGTGCTGTTCTGGCTGGTCCCCTACCTCACCGCCTTCCAGATCATCGGTTGGTACATCGAGCTCTCCGAGCACACACCCGCGGTGAAGTTCACCAACGTCGACCTCTACATGACCAGGAACCGCAAGAGCCGCGGCCTGGAGCGGTTCCTGACGGGCACCTACGCCGACCACCACCACCTCGACCACCACCTCGACCCCCGCACTCCGTACTGGAACCTCGAGGCCGCGCACCGGATCCGGCTGGCGGACCCGCGGTACGCCGAGGTGGACCGGTCGTTCGGCGGGCTGTTCACCAGGGGGCCGCAGGCGCAGCCGAGCGCGTTGTCCGACATCGTCCGGCGGCTGGCCGAGTACCACTCCGCGAAGCGATCGACCGGAAGCGCGGCCGTCCGGGAAGCCGTCTGACGGGGAGGGGCACCACCGGATGTCGATTCCGGCCGACGTGTTCGGCGCGTTCCTGCTGGCTGCTTTCGTCATCTGCGTGACGCCCGGTCCCGACATGATGTACGTGGTGACGTTCGGCCTCACCCGGGGATGGCGCGGTGGCCTGTCGGCGGCCACCGGCATCGCCCTCGGGATGATCTTCCACACGGTGCTCGCGGCGGTCGGGGTCTCGCTCGTCCTGCGACTCGCCGAGTGGCCGTTGGTCGTGCTGCGGTTCGCGGGGGCGGCGTACCTGCTCTACCTGGGCGTGCAGATGATCCGGGACCGATCCGGGCTGGCGGTGGCCACCGGGGGCTCGCGGTTCTCCTACGGCAGGATCGTCGGCAGCTCGACGCTGGTCAACGTCACCAACCCGAAGATCCTCGTCTTCTACCTGACCTTCCTGCCGCAGTTCACCGACCAGGCGGCGGGCGACGTCGGGTTCCAGCTGGCGTTCCTGGGGGCGCTCTTCGCCCTCATGGGCTTCCTGACCGACGCCACGATCGGCCTGCTGAGCGGTCGGATCGCCCAGCGCGCGGTGGACGGCGACACCCGGTGGCTGCGCAGGGTCCGGGGCGTCGGCGGCGCGATCCTCTGCGCGCTGGCGGTCGCCGTGGTCGCGACGCCGACGACCTGAGCCGCACGAGGGAGGCCCTGAGCGGCGAGAGGCCGCCACGAACATCGACGCAGGTGTTCCGACATCGGCACAAGCGATCGGGAGCGGGTCTGAAGCACATGGCGAGCACACTCCGGCAGCAGGTCCTGGTGTTGTACCTGTCCGCGCCCGCGCTCGACTCGAAGGTGATCGCGTGGTCCCGGTACGACGGGACCGGAACCGCGTCTCCCACCACCGTGGAAGACGGGGAACCGCCCTATGGAACGGGAATCGGGGCGCTGCGTGACGGGTGGCGGTTGTTCCAGGTGTCGCGCTCGTGCCCGCCCCGGGGCGGGCACGAGCGCGACGAGCCGTTCCCGAAGCACCAGTTCTTCTTCGAGAAGCTCGTCGCGGAAAGTCCGTCCGCCGGGCCGGACATCGCCTGGTGGGGCTCCGGGAACAGCTACAAGTTGCGCGCGGCGGGCATCGTCGTCCACGACGGGCGACTGCTGGTCTGCTACGCGGACGTGGTCGACGGGTGCTTCCCACCCGGCGGCAAAGTCCGGTTCGGGGAGTCCGCCGCCGCTGCGGTGCACCGCGAACTCGTCGAGGAGATCGGGGTTTCCTTGGCGGTGGGGGACCCCGCGCTGATATCCGAGGCGGTCTACGAGGACGGTGGCGTGCTCCACCAGGAGGTCGGCTTCTACTTCAGGCTCGACTGGCCTCGCGACCTGCCTCCGGGACTGGTCCGGCAGGTTCCTCACGAGGGGGAGCGCTTCGACTGGGTGCCGATCGACGAGCTCCCGGACCACGGGTTCAAGCCTCCGGAGATCCTCCCCCACCTCTTCCGCACCGGTGGTCCGATCCACCTCGTGTTCGACCGGCGGACGTATCCGTCGGAGTGACCACCGGTCCTGCGCAGGTCGGCGCGCGACCTGCCCGACTGCGAAGAGCACCGCGCCGTCGAGCGCGGCATCGGCCTGCTCGACCAGCACCGCGCAGCGGTCGCCCGCTGCGACAAGCTCGCCGCACGCGCCCGGCTGCTGCCGCCGACCTCCACCTGCGACGCCACACCTTGGGAAATTCCAACCCGAGTGGTGTTGGAGAGGGCGGCTCCTTGAGTAGTGTGCGCGAGAGGTGCCGAAAGTGGTGCCGCGGCAACGACACTCCCGTGGGAGGAACCTTGGACGCACCGCCGACGGTTCCGGGTCGGACAGGGGGCGGGGCGCGCACCGACGAGTCCGGTGAACAGGGCCGTCGACTCGATGGCGCGCCGCTGGCCGAGCTGCCCGTGGCGGGTGACCCCGGTGCGGTCGTGGCCCTGCTCAACCCGGTCGACTTCCCGCCCCTGCACCGGGTGGTCGACGCCGTCGACCTCGTCGCCGCGAACGATCCCGACCGACCGGCCGTGCTCTCCGGCGACACGACCCTCGGCTACGCGGCGCTGGTGGCAGCCGTCGACACGACCGCCGAACGCCTGCGCGCGCAGGGCTGCGCGCCCGGTGCGGTGGTGGGGTGCAGCGGTCCGCGCTCGGCCACCACCGTCGTGCTCTTCCTGACGATCGAGCGGATCGGCGCCGTCTACCTGCCGATCGATCCGAAGTGGCCGGACGCGCGCGTCGAGGATGTGCTCGACCACGGGCGGTGCGCGCTGCGGGTGGACTACACGGACACCGAACTGGTCGTGCGCGCCCATGGCGCCGGGACCGGGGGGCTTGCGGACGTGGCGCACGCCGATCCGCGCTACGTCATCTTCACCTCCGGCACGACCGGCCGCCCCAAGGGGGCTGTCGTGGCGTGGCCGGGCATGGCGAACCACCTGTGGGCCAAGGTCGCCGACCTCGGCCTGACCGAGCGCGACCGGGTGGCGTTCACCGCTCCGCCGGTCTTCGACATCTCGATCTGGCAGATGCTCGCGCCCCTCGTCGTGGGCGGCAGCCTGCGCGTGGTCACCGACGCGGAGGTCCGCTTCCCCCGGAAGCTGCGCGCGGTGCTCGCCGACTCCGGTGTCACCGTGGTCGAACTGGTGCCCACCGCCATCGGCCTGCTGCTCGACGAGCTGGGCCGCGGTCCCGGCCTGCCGGGGCTGCGCTGGCTGATCTCGACCGGCGAGGAGCTGAAGCCGGTGCTCGCCGAGCGCGCGATCACCGCGCTGCCCGAGGCCAGGCTGCTCAACGCGTACGGCCCCACGGAGTGCTCCGACGACGTGACCCACCACGAGGTCACCGCGGACGACACCCGGCTGCCCCGGCTGCCGGTCGGCCGCCCGATCGCGAACTGCGCGCTCTACTGCCTCGTCCCCACCGACGAGGGGTGGGCGCAGGCCGAGCCCGGAGCGATCGGCGAGGTCTTCGTCGGCGGCGTGCCCGTCGGCCTGGGCTACCTCGGTGATCCCCGGGCGACTTCGGCGGCGTTCCACCGCGACCCGTTCGACCCGGCGTCGCCCACCGGGCGCCTGTACCGCACCGGGGACCTCGGCCGCGTGGTCGACGGCGTGGTCCACTACCACGGCCGCGCCGACCGCCAGGTCAAGCTCGACGGCGTGCGGATGGAGCTGGACGAGATCGAGTCCGTGCTCAGCAGGCACCCGGACGTCGCCCAGTGCGCGGTGACCCTCGACGAGGGCGGACGGCGGCGGCTGACCGCGCACTACGTCGTCCGGGCGGCGGTGCCCGCCGCGGACCTGGAGTCCTACCTGCGCTCCCGCCTCCCGGAGGCGCTGGTGCCCAGGCGGTGGGACGAGTGCGCCGAACTCCCGCTGACCGGCAACGGCAAGGTCGACCACCGCGCGCTGCGCGCAGGCGGTGGGAAGGCGCAGGAGTCCTGATGTCCATCGTGTCCCGGCCGCACGAGTTGCCCGGCACCGATGTGTACATCGACCTCGCCGTCCCGCTCGGCAGGCGGCTGCTGCTGCGCTGCGAGGGCTTCAACTTCGGCGGCTCGGTGAAGACGCGCACGGCGGCGGCGCTCGTCGCGGCCGCCGAGCGCAGCGGCGACCTGCGCGAGGGCACCGTGCTCGTCGAGTCGTCGTCGGGCAACCTCGGGGTCGCGCTCAGCGCGGTGGCGGCCGGCCGCGGCATACCGTTCGTCTGCGTCACCGACACCCGCTGCAACCCGGCGACCATCCGCGCGATGCGGGCCATGGGCGCCGAGGTCGAGGTCGTCGCCGACCCCCACCCCGACGGCGGTCTGCTCGGCGCGCGCAAGGAGCGGGTGCGCAGGCTCTGCCGGGACAACCCGCACTACCTGTGGCTCAACCAGTACGAGAACCCGGCCAACTGGATCGCCCACTACGAGGGCACCGCACCCGGCATCGGGAAGCGCTTCCCCGGCCTGGACGTGCTGTTCGTCGGCGCGGGCACCGGCGGCACCTTGATGGGCTGCGCCCGCTGGTTCCGCGACAACGGTGATTCGGTCCGCGTGGTCGCGGTGGACGCCGTGGGCTCGGCCAACTTCGGCGGCCCACCCGCGCCCCGCCTGATCCCCGGGCTCGGCGCGCACCAGCAGGCCCCCGCCCTCGACCTGTCCGCGGTGCACGACGCGGTCCACATCAGCGAGGCCGACACCGTCCGCACCTGCCGGGCCTTGGCCGCGCGCGGGTTCCTGCTGGGCGGCTCCACCGGCACGGTCGTCCACGGCGCCCTGACCTGGCTCGCCCGCAACGATCCCGACCGCGCCCTGTCGTCGATCGCCATCTCCCCGGACCTGGGCGACCGCTACCTGGACACCGTCTACGACGACCAGTGGGTGGTCGACCACTACGGGCCCGCCGCCGTCGAGCCCGCGCGGTGGCCGTAGCCCCGCTCAGCGGGCCCCTGCGGACGGGAACGGGTGGTGGCGGACCCGACCCGGTCGACCGGGCCCGCGCCCACGAAGTCGAGAAGGAGGACGGGAAGCGACATGGGTGACGACCCCCGACCGGTATCCGTCGTGCCGATGGCACAGCGCCTGGGCGCGCCGGTGCCCCTCACCGAGTTGGACGACCCGCGCGTGCGCGAGAACCTGGCGGCGCTGACCGAGCAGGGCATCACCACCGCCCGGGTGTCGGAAGAGGACACCGTCGCGCTGGCCGCCGCCGTCACCCCGGCGGACCTGGACCTCGACGCCATCGTGGTGTGCACCGACACCGTGGAGGCCCCGACGCCGACCGAGTGGTTGCTGGCCTACCGGGCGCGGACCGGCCGGCACGGCACCAGGACGTTGTTCGCGGGCGGATCGGCGTGCGCGAACCTGGCCGCGGGCTGGGACCTGGCCTCGGCGCTCGTGCGCGCGAGGGCGGCGAAGGCCGTGCTCGTGGTCACCGCCGACCGCGTGCCGTCGGGGACCCGCGTCCCGGCGCTGAGCACGACCGTCCTCAGCGACGGCGCGGCGTCCTGCTTGGTCACCGCCGAGCCGAGCGGCCCGGCGTTCGTCCTGCTGGGCACCGCGACCCGCTCCTGGCAGGCGGGCGCCGAGGCCGGCGGGATGGCCCACGCCAGGGCGATCCTGACCACCACCCGCTCCGTCGTCGCCGAGCTGATCCGCCCGGGCGGCACGACCCACCTGCTCACCCCGAACTTCGGCAGCGCCACCCGGAACCTGTTGGCGATGGCAGCCTCGTTCCCGGTGCGGCGGCTCGACCCCGGTGTCGCCGGAGAGGTCGGCCACTGCTTCGCCGCGGACGCCCTGCTCAACCTCGACCACCTCGCGCGCCGCCCCGACCTCGCCGACGGCGACACCGTGCTGGCGCTGATGTCGAGCGACACCACCATGTCGGCGGCGCTGCTGGGTTACCGGGCCTGACGGCCACGACCGCCGTCAGCGGGCGGCGACGGCCTCCTCGACCAGCCGCACCAGGTCCCCGACCACCTCGGCGGAGAAGACGTCGACCACGTCGACGGTGATGTCGAAGCGCTCCTGCAGTGCCTCCACCACCCGCAGCAGGGTCACCGAGTCCACGTGCAACCCGGCCACCGGCTGCTCGGGCCGCACGCCCGGCAGGCCCATCGAGCCCGCGATGAGGTCCAGCGCCGCATCGGCAACCGCGCCCGCGTCATCGGCCATGTCCACCCCCTCCGACGGATTGCCGCCACCATAACGGGATCGGAGCCCTGCGCCGCCGGTCGTCCCGCCCTATGATCGGGGTCGCTTCCGGAGGAAGGGAGATCGGCTGTGCGCACGTCCCGAGGAGTCTGCTGCGGATTCTGACCGCGTTCGGGTCGGGCCCGTTCGGCGGGTCCGGCCCGTGGCGGTGGAGTCGCGCGCCACCGGACGACGGACCTGTTCCGCGGCACTGCCCCGCGAGGAGCGCTGAGACGTCCTGGCACCGGGGCCGGAGCAGTGGTGTCGGGCATGTCCCGCGTGGGCAGTGTGCGGGTGGGACGGGCGGTTCCCGCCGCGGGCCACCCCGGTCGACCCGCGGGAGCGGCCGTTCCCGCGGGGAGTCCCGTTCGCGATCCGCGAGGCCCCACCGGCCGCGCCGCCTGTGCCATCCGCTACCGCCACGTCGAACGAGCCGGGTGGTCCACCGCCCGTCGGCCAAGGTTGTCGATCGGACCCCTTGCCGCAGAGCGTCTTGAGCGTCGCTGGATCTACAGTGGTTGACGATCACCGTACAACAGGACGACGTGGCCGGCTATGTCCATTTGTTGCCAAGGACTGTCCACACCGTTCGGACAACCGAACCGATCGCTGCGTCTACGACTGTTGACATTAAGCAGGGCCTCGGTGAGGATCGTCCCCCATCGCCTTCCGGGGCCCGGAATCGAGAGCCCTTGTCGGCAGCCGGGCACGAGCAGGCGCACCTGGGTGGCGGAGGCTGGATGACCGAATACGTCAGTGCGCTGCGCGACGCGACCGAACAGCGCGATGCCGGGCGGAAGGCCGCGCGGTTGGCCGAACTGGTGCGGGCGGGGTTCCCGGTGCCGGACGGCGTCGTGATCACCACCGAAGCGTTCCGCGCGTCCCGGGCGGGAACCGGGCTCCCGACCCCGACCTCCGCCGTCGCGGACGCGGTGCGCCGGGCCGTCGCGGCCCTGGGCGCCGCGTCGCTGGCCGTGCGGAGTTCCAGCGTCGACGAGGACCTGGACACCGAGTCCCGGGCCGGGGCCTACACCACCGTCCTCAACGTCACCGACGTGGAGTCCGTGCTGGAGGCCGTCGAGCGGTGCTGGGCCTCGGCGGGCGCCGGGGACGCCGCCAGCCCGATGGCGGTGCTGGTGCAGCCGATGGTCCCGGCGCTCGCCGCGGGCGTCGCGTTCACCACCGACCCGGTGACCGGGGAACGGGACGCCGTCGTGATCGAGGCGGTCCGCGGGTTGGCCGACAGCCTGGTCAGCGGGACGGTCTCGCCGGAGGAGTGGCGCGCGCGCCCCGACGGCGCCCCCGGCCGCACGGTCGACAAGCAGGTGCTCACCGACGGGCAGGCCGCCCAGGTCGCCGAGCTGGCCCGGCGGGTCGCCCGGTGGAGCGGGGCGCCCCAGGACATCGAGTGGGCGCTGTCCGCGGACGGGGTGGCGCTGCTGCAGGCCCGCCGGATCACCGGCCCGGCCGCGCCCGCGGTCGAGCCCGTGCCCCCGCCCCCCGCCGACCCGCCGCCCGGCGCCTGGTTCCGGGAGGACAGCCACCTGGGCCCGTTCCCGTGGACCCCGTACAGCCGCGCGCTGTGGACGTGCCGGGTGCCGGTGCTGCGCCAGGTGTGCGACGACTTCGGCACGTTCTTCGAGGGCATCGACATCCGCGAGTTCGGCGGGTGGGAGTACCTGCGCCTGCTGCCGCCCGGCGGCAGGCGGACCCTGGCCCTGCCCACCTGGGCGATGCGGATCGCCTTCCGCGTGCTGCCGAGGCTGCGCCGCCGGGTCCGCAGCAGCGCCCGAGCGGTCGGCTCCGACCTGGCGGGCAGGCTGCTGGACCGCTGGCACGGCGAGTGGCGCGCCGACCTGCAGCGGCGGATCGCCGCGCTGCGCGAGGTCGAGCTGACCGGGCTCACCGACGCCGAACTGGCCGCCCACGTCGCCGCCACGGTGGCGCTCACCGCCGAGGGCATCAGGCGGCACCTCAACCTGCACGGCGCGATCGCGGTCTCGCTGGCCGAGCTGTCCGGCACCTGCGAGCAACTGCTCGGCTGGCCGGACAGCAAGGTCTTCGAGCTGCTGTCGGGCCTGTCGCCGATGTCGACCGAGCCGGTGCGGGAACTCGCCGCCCTCGCCGCGGCGCCGGACGACGCCGCCTACGCGACGGCGTTCGCGGAGTTCCTGCGCGGGTACGGCTGCCGGAGCCTGAGCCACGAGGTGGCCAAGCCCAACCTGGAGGAGCTGCCGCACCTGCTGGACGCCCTGGTCGCCCGGCAGGTGGAGATGGTCTACGAACCGGTGTCCACCGCCGAGGAGCTGACCGCGCTGCGCGAGCGGACGCTGGAGGAGGCGCGTTCCCTGCTGCGCGACCCGAAGGACCGGGCCCGGTTCGACAAGGACTTCGAGCGGGCCGCCCGCGCGTACCCGCTGCGCGAGGACAACGTGCTCCCCACCATCCACGCACCGCTGGGCGTCGCGCGGCGGGCGGCGCTCGAACTGGGCCTGCGGCTGGCCGCGCAGGGGCTGATCGACGAGCGCGACGACGTGTTCTTCCTCGAACCGGCCCTGGCCTGCGCGGCGTTGACCGGGCGGGAGAAGCGGCAGGCGGAGGTGTTGCGCGCCAAGGGGGAGCGCGCCTGGGTGCTGGCCCACCCCGGCCCGCCGGTCCTGGGCGGGGAGCCGCCGCCGCGGGTGGACGCGGCCCCGTGGCACACCCGGACGGTCACCAACGCGTTCCTGTGGGCCAACAGCAGGCAGTTCGGCGACCCGACGGGCGGCGGCGACGGCGACGGCGACACGCTCACCGGTGTGGCCGCCTCCCGCGGCACCTACACCGGACCGGCCAGGATCGTCCTGGACGAGAAGGACTTCGGCCGGTTGCTGCCCGGTGACGTGCTCGTCTGCTCGGTCACCTCACCGGTCTGGTCGGTCCTCTTCCCGGTGATCGGGGCCCTGGTGACCGACAAGGGCGGGTTGCTCTCGCACCCGGCCATCATCGCCCGCGAGCACGGGATACCCGCCGTCGTCAGCACCGGCCAGGGCACCGAGCTGCTCAAGGACGGCCAGATCGTCACCGTGGACGGCGCGGCGGGCGCCGTCCACCTCGGCAGCACGCGCACCCCGGTGGAGAGGTGATCCGCCCCGATGACCGTCACCCTGCACAACCGGTCCGACCCACCGGTCCACCTCACGTCCTTCGGCCACGCCCTGGGCGAGCCGGTCGCCGTCGCGGAGGCGCCGTGGTTGGCGGACGGGGAGCGGGACCGGCTGCTCGCCGAGGGCCTGCGCACCGTCCACAAGGCCACCGGACCGGTCTGGTCACTGGCTGCCGCGGCCATCGAGGAGACCTTGCGGGCGGCGCCGGACGGCAGCGGGCCGCAGGCGGTCGTCATCGCCGGCGGGCGGTTCGACTGGCACATCTCCCAGGGGTTCGAGGGAGTGCTCATGGCGGACCCGCGCCTGGTCGACCTGCCGCTGTTCGGTGTCAGCCTCAACGCCTGCGCGGGCGGGGGCAGCGCCGTCACCGTCGCCTCCGCGCTGCTGAACCTGTTCCCCGGCGGCAGCGTCCTGGTGGTGACCGCGGACCTCGTGGAGTCGGACCGGGAGCGGGTGCACCGCAACGGCCGGGCCGTGTCGAGCGACGCCGCCGCCAGCTGCCTGGTCAGCCGGCACCCCGCCGGGGACGGCTACCGGCTGCTCGGCTGCGCCCAGACCAACCGGCTGGCCCTGTCGCTGCCCGAACCCCCGGAGCGCAAGGGTTACCGCCTGCGCGCGCAACTGCGCGCCATCGGCGCCACGGCGCGCGCCGCGCGGGCCGCCGCGGGCGCGGGGGCCGACGACATCACGGACTTCCTGACCAACAACCTGGCCCCGTCCGTGATGGAGTTGCAGCACCGGACATGCGCCCTGCCCCGGGCGAGGCTGCGCGCGGAGTTCGCCCCGGAACTGGGCCACTGCTTCGCGGCGGACATCTTCATCGCCCTCCAGCGGATGCTCGCCGACCCCCCGGGGGACCGGCCCGCCCGCCCCCTGGCGATGTGGGGTTCCTACACCTCGTGGACGGGCGCCGTGCTGGAAAGGGCGCCGGGGCCACCGGATTCGCCATGACGCGCCTGCCGACAGGGAGCACCATGTCCGACGAAGACGCTCTGGTGAAGGCTTTCCGAGCTCCTGGGGGACCACGTCGATGAACGTCCAGTCCCTGTGGGCGCGGACCGCGGAGGTCGGGTACGCGGAGGTCGGGTACGCGGCGCGCGAACACGCGGCGGCGGGCCTGTCCCGGGCGGCCGGGTCGCCGGGAGTGCCGCCGCACCGGCGAACGGGGCGCGGTCGCGCCTCGCTCGACCGCCGCCCGGCGGACCACGTGCGCCCGTGCGCGAAGGCCGCCCCGTGATCGCCTTCCGCCTGACGGGCGGGATCGACGTCGACCGGTTGCGCTCGGCGGTGCTCGCCGCCGCCCTCGCGCACGGCGTGCCCGCACGCGCCGACGCCGAGCTGTTCGGCCACGACACCGCCGTCGACCTCGACCCGGTCGCCGACCGCTTGGCCCGCAACGACTTCGACCCCGGCCTCGGCGCGCCGCTGCGGGTCCTCCTGCTGAGCGCGAACCCGCACGAGCACGTGCTGGTGTTCGCGTTCGCCGTGACCACTGTGGACAGGGCCGACGCCATCGTGCGCTCGGTGGCCTTGCAGTACGGGGGTTCGCCCGACCGGCACGCCCCGCACGAGCGCGCCGCGACCGTCAAGCCCGCGCTGCCGCTGGACCGGCCCCGCACCGGGGACCGCGACCGCACGGCGGTCACCGCGCCGATCACCCTGCCCGCCGATCAGTTGAGCGCCATCGCGCGACGGGCGTCGGCGGACCACCGCGCGGTGGCGCTCGCGCTGTTCGCCGTGCTGCTCCACCGGTACGACGGCGGCGAAGCCGTCTCGTTCGTCGCACCGGCGCCGGCGGGCGACTCACCCGAAGCCGCTGCCGCGGTCACCGCCTCCTTCGACCGGGGCACGACGTTCACCGAGGCGGTCCGCCGCGTCGGGGAGGCGGTGCGGCACCGCACCGCCGAGCCGGCCGACCTCCCGGCGCTCACCTGGCGCACGCAGGCGACGCTCGCCTGGCCGGGCGTCGGCGTCACGCCGTTGCCGACCGCGATCACCGGCGCCGCGACCGACCTGGCGCTGCGCCTGGACGGCGACCCCGCCGCCGGCGACGCGGTGGGCGTGGTGGTCCTGGCCGCCGACGTGGCGGGCGCGGACACGGCGGAGCGCGTCGCGGGCCACCTGCGCCGCCTGCTCGCCGGCGCGGCGGAGGACCCGGACCGCCCGGTCGCCGAGCTGCCCCTGCCGACCGCGCACGAGGAAGCGGTGTTCGCCGCCGCCGACGGCGAGGACCTCCCCGCGGCCGAGCCGTTCCCCGTGCACTTCCAGGACGTGGCCCGGCGCACCCCGGACGCGGTCGCGGTGCGCGCGGAGGACGGGGCGCTCACCTACGCCGAGCTGGACCGCGCCGCCAACCGGTTGGCCCACCTGCTGCGCGCGGCGGGGGTCGGCCCCGAGGTCGCCGTGGGCCTGTGCCTGGACCGCGGCCTCGGCCTGGCCGTCGCGGTGCTGGCCGTGCTCAAGGCGGGCGGCGCGTACGTCCCGCTCGACCCGCGGGACCCGCCGCACCGCCGCGCCGCCGTGGTGGCCGACTCCGGCGCGGTGGTCGTCGTCGCCGAGCGGCCGGTGGACCTGCCCGGCACCGCGGTGCTCGACCTGGGCGCCGTCCGGGCCGAGCTGGCCGCGCAGCCCGCCGACCGGCCGCCCGCCGGGCGACCGCTGCCCTCGCACGCCGCCTACGTCCTCTACACCTCCGGCTCCACCGGCAAGCCCAAGGGCGTGGTGGTCGAGCACCGCAACCTGATGGCGTACGTGGACGGGGCCATCGCCCGGTTCGGCATCGACCGGCCGCTGCGCTACGCCATGGTGCAGCCGCTGGCGGTCGACTCCAGCGTGACCGCGTTCTTCCTGCCGCTGCGCACCGGCGGCGAGGTGCACCTGATCTCGCGCGAGCGGGCGCTGGACGCGCGCGGGCTGGCCGAGTGGAACACCGAGCACCGGGTGGACGTCCTCAAGATCGCCCCGTCGCACCTGCAGGCGTTGCAGGCCGCGCCGTGCTTCGCCGAGCTGCTGCCGCGCGAGCTGCTGGTGATCGGCGGGGAGGCCGCCGACTGGCGCTGGATGCGCGCGCTGCAGGCGACCGCGCCGTGCCGGGTGCACAACCACTACGGCCCCACCGAGACCACGGTCGGCGTGCTGACCCTGGCCGTCGCCGACTACCCGGACGCCCGGTGGGACGTCGCCGCGATCGGCACACCGCTGCCGGGCGTGCGGGTCGAGGTGGTGGACGCCGCCGGCCTGCCGGTGCCGGTCGGGGTGACGGGCGAGCTGGTCGTGCGCGGCGCGACGGTCGCCCGCGGCTACCACGGCCGGCCCGACCTGACCGAAGCGGCGTTCGGCCCCGACCGCGACCACTACCGCACCGGCGACCACGTGCGGCGGCTGGCCGACGGCGCGGTGGCCTTCGTCGGGCGGCGCGACGACCAGGTCAAGGTGCGCGGGTTCCGGGTCGAGCCCGGTGAGATCACCGCGGCGCTGCGCGAGCACCCGGCGGTGCGGGCCGCGGTGACCGTGGTGCGCGAGGACCGGCCCGGCGACCGCGCGGTCGTGTCCTACGCCGAGGCGTCCGGCCCGGCGCGCCCCGAGGAGCTGCTGGCGCACCTGCGCGACCGCGTCGCCCCGCACATGGTGCCCAGGGCGGTGGTGGTGCTCGACCGGCTGCCGCTGTCCGCGCACGGGAAGGTCGACCGCGCCGCGCTGCCCGCCCCGTCGGCCGACGCGCCGGTGGCCGTTCCCGCGACCGGCCTGGAGCGCGTGGTCGCCGAGGCGTGGCGGCGGGTGCTGGGGGTCGACGAGGTCGGGGTGGAGGCCAACTTCTTCGACGTCGGCGGGCACTCGCTGATGTTGGTCGACCTCCGGCAGCGGCTGCTGTCGGCGACCGGCCGCGAGGTGGGGCTGCTGGACCTGCTGGCGCACACCACGGTGCGCGCGCAGGCGCGGCTGCTCTCCGCCGCCCCCGCGGCGGACGAGCCCGAGGTGCGGCGACCGCGCACCCCGCAACAGGCGGCCCTGCTGCGGCGGCGGGCCGGGCAACGGCGAGCGAGGCGGGACCACGATGCATGAGCCCACCGGCGAACTGCCGGGCGACGAGCGCGAGGACGACGGCCTGGACGTCGCGGTCATCGGGATGGCGGGCCGCTTCCCCGGCGCCGGGTCGGTGTCGCAGCTGTGGGCGAACCTGCTCGCGGGCACGTGCGCGATGACCACGTTCACCGACGAGGAGCTGGCCGCGCGCGGCGTCGACCCCGCGCGGTCGGCGGAGCCGGGGTTCGTGCCGGTCGGCTACCCGATGGCCGACTCCGACGGGTTCGACGCGGCGTTCTTCGGGATCTCCCCGCGCGAGGCCGAGCTGATGGACCCGCAGCACCGCGTGCTGCTGGAGTGCGCCTGGTCGGCGATGGAGAGCGCGGGGCACGCCCCGGGCGCCTACCCCGGCCTGGTCGGCGTGTACGCCGGCGCCGGGCACAACACCTACCTGCTGGAGAACCTCGCCACCCGGCCGGGGGCCGCCGAACTGGTGGCGGACAAGCAGACCGTGGTGGGCAACCGGTCGGACTTCCTCAGCGGGCGCGTGTCCTACAAGCTCGGGCTGGAGGGCCCCAGCATCAACGTCCAGTCGGCGTGCTCGACGTCGTTGGTCGCCGTCGTGGAGGCGTGCCAGGCGCTGCTGGCCTTCCAGTGCGACATGGCGCTGGCGGGCGGCGTGGCGGTGGACCGCGGCAGGCTGCGCGGCTACCGGCACCAGCCCGGCGGCATCCTGTCCCCCGACGGCCTCACCCGCACCTTCGACGCGCGCGCCGGGGGCACCGTCGGCGGGGACGGAGTCGGCGTGGTGGTGCTCAAGCGGCTGCGCGACGCCGAGGCCGACGGCGACCACGTGCACGCGGTGATCAAGGGCACCGCGGTCAACAACGACGGGTCGCGCCGGGCCGGGTTCACCGCGCCCGCCGCCGCCACCCAGGCCGCGGTGATCGCCGCGGCGCTGGCCGCGGCCGAGGTGGACCCGGGCGCCATCGGCTACGTCGAGCTGCACGGCACGGCGACCCCGCTGGGCGACCCGATCGAGTTCGCCGCGCTCAGCTCGGCGTTCGCCGGTGTCGAGCCGGGCCGCTGCCTGCTGGGGTCGGTCAAGACCAACATCGGCCACCTGGACTCGGCCGCGGGCGTCGCGGGGCTGATCAAGGCGGTGCTCGCCGTCGAGCACGGGGTCGTGCCCGCGAGCCTGCACTTCACCGAGCCCAACCCGCGCATCGCGCTGGCGGGCAGCCCGTTCGCGATGGCCACCGAGACCCGGCCGTGGCCCGTTCCCGGGCCGCGGCGGGCGGGGGTCAGCTCGTTCGGCCTCGGCGGCACCAACGCCCACGTCGTCCTGGAGCAGGCCCGGCCCCGGCGGCCCCGGCGGGACGCGGGGCGGGAGGAGCTGCTGGTCCTCTCGGCGAAGACGCCCGCGGCCCTGGACGCGCTGACCGACGACCTGCACGCGCACCTGCGCGCCCACCCGGACCTGCCGCTCGCCGACGTCGCCGCCACGCTGCGGGTGGGTCGCCGGGCGCTGCCCCACCGCAGGGTGCTGGTCGCCGCCGACCGGGGCGCGGCGATCGACGCCCTGGCCGCCCGCGACGACGGCAGGCTGCTGACCGGGCACGCGGGCGAGGCCGACGACCGGCCGGTCGCGTTCGTGTTCACCGGGTTCGGCTCCCAGTTCCCCGGCATGGCGCGATCCCCGCACGCCGACGAGCCCGTCTTCCGGGCCGCGTTCGACGAGTGCGCCGACCTGCTGGCGCCGCTGCTCGACCAGGACATCCGGCCGCTGGTGCTCACCCCGCCCGCCGCTGCCCCGAGCACACCGCTGGGCGGTCCCGCCCGCGGCGACCACCCGCTGGACCGGCCGCTGCTCGGCTACCCGGCGACGTTCGCCGTGGCGTACGCGCTGGCCGCGCTGTGGCGGTCGTGGGGCGTGCGGCCGGAGGTGATGATCGGCCACAGCCTCGGCGAGACCGTGGCCGCCTGCCTGGCCGGGGTGTTCACCCTGCCCGACGCGCTGCGGCTGGTGGTGGCGCGGGCGAGGCTGATCGAGGCGGGCGGCGAGGGCGCGATGGTGGCCGTCGCGCTGGCCGAGGACGCGGTCGCGGAGCACCTGGGCGACGAGGTGTCGCTGGCCGCGGTGAACGGGCCCGGCACGTGCGTGCTGTCCGGGACCGTCGCGGGCGTCGAACGGGTGGTCGCGCGGCTGGCCGCCGACGGGGTCCAGCACCGGGTGCTCGCCTCCCGGCACGCCTTCCACTCGCCGATGATGGACCCGGTCGTCGAGCCCTACGAGCGGCTGGTGGCCGAGGTGGGGCCGAAACCGCCGACCACGCGGTTCATCTCCAACGTCACCGGGACCTGGATCACCGACGAGCAGGCCACCGACCCCGGCTACTGGGCGCGCCACCTGCGGTGCCCGGTGCGCTTCGCCGACGGCGTGGCCGCGCTGTGGTCGGTGCCCGGCGTCGTGGTCGTCGAGATCGGCCCGGCCCCGACGCTGACCTCCGCGGTGCTCCAGCACCCGGCCGCCGCCGCGACCGACCGGGTCGTGGTGCCGTCGCTGGCGGGCGCCGCGCCGGGCCGCACCGACCGGGCGGCGCTGCTGCACGCCGCGGGCAGGCTGTGGCTGGCGGGCAAGCGGGCGCCGTTCGACTCGGGGCCGGTGCGCCGCGTCCCGCTGCCCACCTACCCCTTCGAGCGCAAGCGGTTCTGGTTGGAGCCGGGCGCCGCGCCGGCCGCCGGGCCGGCCGCCCACCACCGCACGGCGGGCGGCTGGCTGCACGGCCCGTCGTGGACCCGGCTGGCCCCGGCGCCGCCCGCCGACCGGGCGCGGCTGGCCGGGTCGCGCTGGCTGGTGTTCGCCGACGGCGCCGGGATCGGCCACGACGTGGCCGCCGCGCTGCGCGGCCTCGGCGCCGAGGTCGGGACGGTGGTGCCCGCCGGCGCGGGCGACCACGTGCTCGCCCCCGGCGACGAGCGGGCCGCGGCCGCCCTCGCCGGCGAACTGCGGGCCGCCGGCGCGCTGCCGGACCGGGTCGTGCACTGCTGGTCGACCGGCGACCCGAACGACGTGGACGCGGAGGTGGCCCGGGGCTTCGGGGCGCTGCTGCACTGGGCCAAGGCCGTGCACCCGGAGCTGATGACCGCGCCGCGGCGCTGGGACGTCGTCACGACCGGCGCCTGCGCGGTGCTGGGCGATGAGCCGCTGTCGCCGCCGAGGGCGGCGGTGCGCGGCCTGGCGCGGGTCCTCGGTCAGGAGTACCCGTCGTTGACCTGCGTGCACCACGACCTGCCCGCCGGGGGTGCGGCCGGGCACGTGCTCGGCGCCCTGCTCGACGGGCTCGACCACGACGGGGACGAGCGGACCGTGGCCCTGCGCGGGCGCAGCCGCTGGGCGCCCGCGTTCGTCGCCGAGGAGCCCCCGGCCGCCACCGAGCCCGTGGTCGTGCCGGGCGGGGTGTACCTGATCACCGGCGGGCTGGGCCGGATCGGCCTGGTCATCGCCCGCGCGCTGGCCGAGCGCGAGCGGGTGCGGCTGGTGCTCGTCGGTCGTTCCGGGCTGCGCCCGGACGGGCCGCCCGAGGTCGCCGAGGCCGTGCGGGAGCTGCGCGAGCTGGGCGCGGAGGTGCTGGTGCCGGCCGTGGACGTCGCCGACGCCGACGCGGTCCGCCGGCTCAAGGCCGAGGTGCTCGACCGGTTCGGGCGCGTCGACGGGCTGTTCCACTGCGCGGGCACGACCGGCCGCGACGCGCACCGGGCGGTGGACCGGACCGGGGCCGCCGAGGTGGCCTGGCACTTCGACCCCAAGGTCCGCGGCCCGCACGTGCTGCGCGAGGCGCTGGCCGACCAGGACCTGAAGGTCGCCGTGCTGTGCTCGTCGGTGGCGGCCCTGCTCGGCGGGCTGGGGTTCGCCGCCTACGCCGCCGCCAACGCGGCGCTCGACGCCTTCGCCCACGCCCACCACCGCCCCGGGCAGCCGTGGATGAGCGTCAACTGGGAGGCGTGGCTGTTCACCGACGAGGAGCGGGCCGCGCACGGGGCGGGCTCGGCGGTCGGCGAGCTGGCGCTGACCGCCGCCGAGGGCCGGGCGGTGGTCGACCGGCTGCTGGCGATCGCGCCCCGGCCGCAGCTGGCCGTCTCGACCGGTGACCTGGCGGCGCGGGAGCGGCTGTGGGCAGCGCCCGCCGCGGCCTCGCCCGCTCCCGCCCGGCACGACCGGCCCGCGCTGCACAACCCGTACGTCGAGCCGAGCGGGCCGGTGGAGCGGCGGATCGCCGACATCTGGCAGGACGTGCTGGGTGTGGCGGAGGTCGGCGCGCACGACAACTTCTTCGACCTGGGCGGCAGCTCGCTGCTGGGCCTGAAGGTGGTGCACCGGCTGCGCGGCGAGCTGGGCGCGGCGGTGCCGCTGACCGTCGTCTACGAAGGCCCCACCGTGCGGACCCTGGCCGCCGTGGTGGCCGGGCTGGGGGACGGCCGATGAGCGCGGCGGTGGCGGTCGTCGGGCTGGCGTGCCGGTTCCCCGGCGCGCCCGACGCGGACCGGTACTGGGCGAACCTGAGCGCGGGCGTCGAGTCGATCCGGCCGGTGCCCGGCGCCGGGCCGGGCCTCGTCGCGTGGGCGCCGGAGTTCGACGGCATCGAGCTGTTCGACGCGGAGTTCTTCGGCTACACCGCGCGCGAGGCCGAGATCACCGACCCGCAGCAGCGGCTGTTCCTGGAGGCGGCGTGGTCCGCGCTGGAGCACGCCGGGTGCGACCCGGCCCGGTTCCCCGGCCGTGTCGGGGTGTTCGGCGGCAGCGGCACCAACCACTACGCCCACCACGTCCACTCGCACCCGCGCCTGGTGGAGACCGTCGGCCCCACCCAGGTGCTGCTCGGCAACGAGCTGGGGTTCCTGGCCACGCGGGTGTCCTACAAGCTCGGCCTCACCGGGCCGAGCCTGTCGCTGCGGACGGCGTGCTCGACGGCGCTGGTGGCGCTGCACCTGGCGTGCCGGAGCCTGCGCGACGGCGAGTGCGAGATGGCGCTCAGCGGCGGGGTGTACCTGGACCGGGGGCAGCAGGACGGCTACCGGAGCCCGGAGGGCTCGTTCGTGTCCCCGGACGGGCACGTGCGGCCGTTCGACGCCGACGCCAGGGGCACGGTGTTCGGCTCGGGCGTCGGGGTGGTGGCGCTCAAGCGGCTGGAGGACGCGCTGGCCGACGGCGACGCGGTGTACGCGGTGGTGCGCGGTTCGGCGGTCAACAACGACGGCGCGGTCAAGGCCGGGTTCACCGCGCCGAGCGCCACCGGGCAGGCCGCGGTGATCGGCGCGGCGCTGGACGACGCCGGCCTGTCCCCCGAGGACATCGACTACGTGGAGGCGCACGGCACCGGCACCGCGCTCGGTGACCCGGTCGAGGTGCGGGCGCTGAACCTGGCCTACCGGGGGCGCGGCTCGTGCGCCCTGGGGTCGGTCAAGGGCAACATCGGGCACCTGGACGCCGCCGCGGGCATGGCGGGGCTGATCAAGACGGTGCTGGCCCTGCACCACGAGACCCTGCCCGCCACCCTGAACCACCGCACCCCGAACCCCGACGTCGACCTCGCGGGCGGGCCGTTCCGCGTCCAGGTCGAGCGGGTCCCGTGGCCCCGCGTCCCGGGCCGCCCGCGCCGCGCCGGGGTGAGCGCGTTCGGGTTCGGCGGCACCAACGCCCACGTCATCCTCGAAGAGGCCCCCCTGCGCACCACTGTCCGAAGTGGACAGGAGACCCACACCCTGGTCCTCTCGGCGAGGACGCCGGAAGCGCTGGAAGCGGCCACCGACCGGCTGGCCGACCATCTGGACCGGCACTCGCCGGACCTGGCCGACACCGCCCACACCCTGGCCACCGGCCGCCGCGAGTTCCCGCACCGCCGAGCCCTGACGATCACCACCGCCGACCCGGCCGACGCCGCGACCGCCCTGCGCGAACGCTCCTCCGCCCGGACCACCACGCGGCACACCACGACGGACTCACCGGAAGTGGTGTTCCTGTTCACCGGTCAGGGTTCCCAGCACGTCGGCATGGGTGAAGAGCTGTACCGCACCGAACCGGTCTACCGCGACACCGTCGACCACTGCGCAGACCTACTGCGACCACTGCTCGAACACGACATCCGCGACGTCATGTACAAGCCCAACGAGCACCTGCACACCACCCTCTACGCCCAACCCGCCCTGTTCACCACCGAATACGCACTCACCCGACTCTGGCAACACTGGGGCATCACCCCCACCACCATGATCGGCCACAGCCTCGGCGAATGGGTCGCAGCCACCACCGCCGACATCTTCACCCTCCACGACGCCCTCACCCTCATCACCCACCGCGCCACCCTCATGCACCACCAACCACCCGGCGCCATGCTCAACATCATCACCACCCGCCACACCCTCCACCTCCCACCACACACCACACTCGCCGCCCACAACAGCCCACGAGACTGCGTCATCTCCGGCACCACCGACGACATCGACGCCTACGCGCGAACCGCCCGCCGGCAAGGGATCACCACCCAGCCCCTCGCCACGCCGCACGCCTACCACCACCCCACGATGGCCTCCGCCGCCTACCAGCTCCGCGCGCAGTTGCGCACCACCACCCTGCGCCCACCCAGCACACCCATCACCAGCACCACCACCGCCACCACCCTCACCCCGGCACAAGCCACCGACCCCGACTACTGGGCCACCCAGCTCACGACCACCGTCGAGTACAACGACGCCGTCGCCAACACCACCACGCCCACCACCGCCTACCTCGAAATCGGCCCCGGCAACACGCTCGCCACCCTCACCAAGCGAATCCTCGGCGGCGCGGGCAACGCGACCATCGCCTCCCTGCCCCGCCACGACGACCCGCGCGGCGCGACCGAGACGACGCGGCGGGCGCTGGGCGCGCTGTGGACGACCGGCGCTCGACCGGGTTGGGAGCGGGTCACCGGCCCGGGGCGGCGGATCGCGCTTCCCGGCTACGCCTTCCAGCGCAAGGTCTTCTGGCTCGACCGGCGCGCGCCGGTCGCCGACGGCGACACGCGGGGCAAGCGGCGCGAGGACATGGCCGAGTGGTTCGCGGTGCCGTCCTGGCGGCAGGACCCGCTGCCGGCGAACCCCGGGCCGGACACCGCGAAGCACTGGCTGGTGTTCACCGACGGCGGCGGCCTCGGCGACGCGCTGGCCGGGCGGCTGCGCGCGGCCGGAGCGACGGTGACCACGGTCGCGGCGGGCGGGACGGGGCCGGTCGTCCCCGGCGGGCGGTGCACCGTCGACCCCGGGCTGGCGGGCGACTACGACCGGCTGCTGACCGCGCTGCGCGACGGCGCGGGCGAGGCGCCCACCCACGTCGTGCACGCGTGGTCCGCCGACGACCCCGGCGACGGCCCGGACGCCGAGGAGACCGCCCTCCGGCGGGGCTTCGGCGGGCTCGTGCTGTTCGCCCAGGCGTGGAGCCGCGCCGCCGGCGGCGCGCGGCGGCTGTGGGTGCTGACCAGCGGCGCGCACGCGGTGACCGGCGCCGAGCGGATGCGCCCGCTGACCGCCACCGTGCTCGGCCCGGCCCGGGTGCTGCCCCGGGAGGTGCCGGGCCTGGCCTGTCGCGTGGTCGACGTCGAACCGGGCGACCCCGCGCGAGCCGACCGCGTGTTCACCGAGCTGGGCGCCGAACCCGACAGCGGCACGCGGGAAGTCGCGCTGCGCGGCACGCGCCGCTGGGCGCTGCACCACATCCCGCACCCGCTGGCGCCGCACGACGGGCCGCCGCCGATCCGCCCCGGCGGGGTCTACCTGGTCACCGGCGGCACCGGCGGGCTCGGGCTCGCGCTGACCGCGCACCTGGCCGGGGCCGGGGCCAAGGTCCTGGTCACCGCCCGCACCCCGCTGCCGCCCGAGCCGGAGTGGGCCGGGTCGGACAACCCGGCGGCCCGGGAGCTGGGCCGGCTGCGGGCAGGCGGCGCGGAGGTCATGTTCGCGACCGCCGACGCCGCCGACCCGGTGGCGATGCGCGCCGCCGTCGACGCCGCCGCGCGGCGGTGGGGCGGGCCGCACGGCGCGTTCCACGTCGCCGGGGTCGCCGGGGGCGGGGTGATCGCGCTGAAGGACCTCGCCGACGCGGCGGCGGTGCTGCGGCCCAAGGTGCGCGGCACGCTCGTTCTCGACCGGGTGCTGGCCGACCGGGAGCTGGACTTCCTGGTGCTGTTCGGGTCCAACGGGGCCAACGTCGCCAACGCGGGCCAGGCCGACTACTGCGCGGCGAACTGCTTCCTGGACGCCTTCGCCCAGGACCGGGGCAGGCGCGGCCGGGTGATCACCGTCGACTGGGGGTCGTGGAAGGGAGTCGGCATGGCGGTGACCACCGCGCTGCCCTCGGGCGTGGAGCAGGCCAGGCGCCGGGACGTGGCGGAGCGCGGCATGTCGGTGGCCGAGGGGCTGCGCGCGCTGGACACCGTGCTCGCCAGGGCCACCGAGCCGCAGGTGATCGTCACCCCGGTGCCGCTCGCGGACCTGCTCGCCGAGGCCGCCGCGCCGCGCGCCCGCGCGCAGGAGCGGCCGGCGGCGGCCCGGCCGCGCGCCGCCGAACCCGCGCGGGCCGAGCAGGTGGTGTGCGCGATCTGGCAGGAGCTGCTGGGGGTGGAGCGGGTCGGCCCGCAGGACGGCTTCTTCGAGCTGGGCGGCAACTCGCTGGTGGCGATCCAGCTCGTCGGCGCGGTGAACGAGGCGCTGGGCGGCCGGGTCACCCTCGGCGACCTGTACGAGGGGCTGACCCCGGCGCACCTGGCCCGGGTCGCCGCGCCACCACCCGCCGAGGACACCCCGGACGCGGCGGCCGACGCCCGGCGCCGGGCCGAGTCGGCGCGCAAGCGGCGCGCCCACCAGCAGCGCCGGCGGACCGCACGGGGGCAGGCATGACCGAGCAGACCCCGGGCGAGGGCCCGGCGCCGTCCGGGATCGCCGTCATCGGCCTGGCCGGCCGCTTCCCCGGCGCGGTCGACCTGGACCGGTACTGGGCCAACCTGCGCGACGGCGTCGAGTCCATCGAGCCGATCGGCGACGACGAGCTGCGCGCGGCCGGGGTGGGCGCCGACCGGCTCGCCGACCCGGACTACGTCCGGATGGCCCCGAAGTTCGCCGGGATCGCCGAGTTCGACGCGGAGTTCTTCGGCTGCTCGCCGCGCGAGGCGGCGGCCATGGACCCGCAGCACCGGATCTTCCTGGAGCTGGCGTGGGCGGCGCTGGAGGACGCCGGGTACGGCGAGCCGGGGCGCGTCGACGGCTCGGTCGGGGTGTTCGGCGGGGCGAGCACGACCGCCTACCTGGACAACATCACGGCCAACCTGGACCGGGGCGCCGCGATCCGCGGCGAGAACGTCGGGCTGGGGTTCGAGTTGGCGTTCCTGGCGAGCCGGGTGTCGTACAAGCTCGACCTGCGCGGGCCCAGCCTGCCGGTGCAGACGGCCTGCTCGACCGCGCTGGTCGCGGTGCACGCGGCGGGCCAGAGCCTGCTCAACTACGAGTGCGACTTGGCGGTCTGCGGCGCGGTGGCCTACAAGGTCCCCGACGGCGTCGGCTACCGCTACCAGGAGGGTTCGTTCCTGTCCCCCGACGGGCACGTGCGGCCGTTCGACGCCGCGGCCCGGGGCACCGTGTTCGGCAACGGCGCGGGCGTGGTGGTCCTCAAGCGGCTAGAGGACGCGCTGGCCGACGGCGACACCGTGCACGCGGTGATCCTCGGTTCGGCGGTGAACAACGACGGCGCGGGCAAGGCCAGCTTCACCGCCCCCGCGGTCTCCGGGCAGGCCGCCGTCGTCGCCGAGGCCATGGCCGCCGCCGAGGTCGACCCCGAGGACATCGACTACGTGGAGGCGCACGGCACCGGGACCATCGTCGGCGACGCCATCGAGGTCGAGGCGCTCAACCGCGCGTTCGGGGGGCGCGGCCGGTGCGCCCTGGGTTCGGTCAAGGGCAACGTCGGGCACCTGGACGCCGCCGCGGGCATGGCGGGGCTGATCAAGACGGTCCTGGCGCTCAAGCACGAGACCCTGCCCGCGACGCTGAACCACGACACCCCGAACCCGGAGATCGACTTCGCCGCCGGCGGCTTCCGCGTCCAGGCCGAGCGGGCCCCGTGGCCCCGCGTCCCGGGCCGCCCGCGCCGCGCCGGGGTGAGCGCGTTCGGGTTCGGCGGCACCAACGCCCACGTCATCCTCGAAGAGGCCCCGGCGGGCGGGCCACGCTCCACTTCGGACTCCTCGGCCCCGGTGGTGCTGACCGTTTCCGCCCGCACGGCGGAGGAGCTGGACGCGGCCACCGACCGGCTGGCCGACCACTGGGACCGGCACTCCCCCGACCCGGCCGACGCCGCCCACACCCTGGCCCTGGGCAGGCGCGCCTTCCCCCACCGCCGCGCCGTCGTGGTCACCGAGCCGGCGACCGCCGCCGACAGCCTCCGCACGCGCGACCCCGCGACCTCGGTGACCGGCGCGTCGGCTACCCCCGACGTGGTGTTCCTGTTCACGGGTCAGGGTTCCCAGCACGTCGGCATGGGCGAGGAGCTGTACCGAACCGAACCGGTCTACCGCGACACCGTCGACCACTGCGCGGACCTGCTCAAGCCACTCCTGCAACACGACATCCGCGATGTCATGTACAAGCCCAACCAACACCTGCACACCACCCTCTACGCCCAACCCGCCCTGTTCACCACCGAATACGCACTCACCCGACTCTGGCAACACTGGGGCATCACCCCCACCACCATGATCGGCCACAGCCTCGGCGAATGGGTCGCAGCCACCACCGCCGACATCTTCACCCTCCACGACGCCCTCACCCTCATCACCCACCGCGCCACCCTCATGCACCACCAACCACCCGGCGCCATGCTCAACATCATCACCACCCGCCACACCCTCCACCTCCCACCACACACCACACTCGCCGCCCACAACAGCCCACGAGACTGCGTCATCTCCGGCACCACCGACGACATCCACCACTTCGCCCAGCAAGCCCAGGCCAACGGCGTCATCACCCAACCCCTCGCCACTCCGCACGCCTACCACCACCCCTCCATGGCCCCGGCCGCCGACCAGCTCCACGCACTGCTGCGCACCACCACCCTGCGCCCACCCAGCACACCCATCACCAGCACCACCACCGCCACCACCCTCACCCCGGCACAGGCGACCGACCCCCGCTACTGGAGCAACCAGCTCACCGCGACCGTCGAGTACAACGACGCCGTCGCCAACACCACCACGCCCACCACCACCTACCTCGAAATCGGCCCCGGCAACACGCTCACGACGCTGGCCAAGCGGGTGCTCGCCGACACCGGGTCGGCCACGCCCACGATCGCCTCGCTCCCGCACCGCAGGGATCGCCGCGGCGCGGTCGAGACGACGCGCCACGCGCTGGCGCGGCTGTGGGCCGCGGGCGCGCAACCGCGGTGGGAAGCCCTGTCCGACGGGGAGCGCAGGCGCGTGCCGCTGCCCGGCTACCCGTTCCGGCGCACCCGGCACTGGCTCGACATCCCCGACGGCGAACCCACCGCCCCGGCGCCGGGGCGCGGCCCGCACCCGCTGCTGGACGCCGTCGCGCTGCGGTCGGCCGGGCAGAGCGTGTTCCGCACCGACTTCGACACCGGGCGGCACTGGGTGCTCGCCGAACACCGGCTGCTCGGCGAGGCGATCGTGCCCGGCACGACCTACCTGGAGATGGCCCGCGCCGCCGCGGCCCACCACCTGGGCCGGCCGGTCACCGAGCTCCGCGACGTCGCCTTCCTGGTGCCGCTCCTCGTCCGGGACGGCGTCCCCCGCACGGTGCACACCACCGTCCGCGACGGCGAGGACGGGACCGCGGTGTTCACGGTGGACTCCCACGACCCGGCGACGGACCGCTGGACCAGGCACGCGCAGGGCGTCGCGGGCACCGCCGCCGCACCCGCCCCGGACCGCGTCGACCCCGCCGCGCTGCGCGCCCGCTGCGCCGAGCAGACCCTGGACATGTCCGCGCGGCAGTCCGACCACCGGGTGATGGCGTTCGGCGAGCGGTGGGTGCGCAGCCTGCGCACCGTCCACGTCGGGAACCGGTGCGCGCTGGGCGAGCTGACCCTGCCCGAGCGCCACCGGGCCGAGTGCGACGCCTTCGGCCTGCACCCGGCGCTGCTGGACCTGGCGACCGGGTTCACCGGCTTCGCCGTCGCCGGGTCCGCCGACGAGCGCGAAGCCGCCGACGCGGAGCGCGGGTTCTTCCTGCCCGTCGGCTACGACCGGCTGGTGCTGCACGGGCCGTTGCCGGCCCGCGCGCTCAGCCTGATCACCGCGCACCCCGGCACCCGCCTCGACGGCGAGGTCCGCAGCGTCGACGTGCACGTCTACGACGAGTCGGGCGCCCCGGCGGCGACCATCACCGGGTTCACCACCAAGCGGGTCGCCGACCCCGACCGCGCGGTGGCCGGGCTGCGCCCGCGCGCCCACCACCACGCGCTGCGCTGGACCCGCGCCACCGGGGGACCCGGCCCCGCCGACACCCCGGCCCGCGTCCTCGTCGTCGCCGAACCCGGCGGCACGGGCCCGGCCCTGGCCGAGGAGTTCCGGGCAGCGGGGTCCGCGGTCGACCTCGCGGTGCTCGGCGACGCCCCGGCCCGCGACGGCGACCGCGGCTGCACCGTCGCGCCCACCGTCGCCGGGTTCGGCGACCTGCTGGACGCGCTGGGCGGACGTCCCGATCTCGTGGTCCACGTCGCCGCGCCGCACGCGGGCGCCGGGGTCGCCGCCCGGCTCGACACCGGTGTGCTCAGCCTGTTCCACCTCGCCCGCGCGCTGGCCGAGCGCGGCGTGGCGCCCCGGCGCCTGGGCGTCGTCGCCCCCGTGGTGTCCGCGGTGACCGGGCGCGAGGGCGTCCCGGCCGCGGTGCACGCGTCCCTGTTCGGGCTCGCGGCGGTGATCGGCGCGGAGAGCCAGGGCACCGAGGTGCGCTGCGTGGACGTCGAGGAGGGCACGGACCCGGCCGCCGTGCGGGCCGAACTGGTCGGCGAGCGCGCCCCGGTCACCGTGGCGCTGCGCGACCGCGAGCGGTACGTCCGCGAGTTGGCGGCCGTCGACCTGCGCGAGCACCCCCGGCCGGAGCCGATCCCCGCCGACCGGGTGCACCTGATCACCGGCGGCCTCGGCGGGCTGGGCCTGGCCTGCGCCGGGCACCTGGCCGCCACCGGCGTCCGGCTGGCCCTGTTCGGCCGGGCGGTCCCGCGGCCGGGCGACACCGACCCGCGCTCGGCCGCGCGGGCGGCGGCGGTGCGCGAGCTGACCGGAATGGGCGCGGAGGTGAGGACCTACGCCGTCGACGTCACCGACGCGGACGCGGTCGCCGGCGCGGTCCGCCGGGTCCGGGCCGAGCTGGGCCCGATCGGCTGCGTGCTGCACGCGGCGGGCGTCGCGGGCGACGGTTTCCTGTTCCGCAAGGACACCGCGACCTTCCGGCGCACGCTGGACCCGAAGGTGCTCGGCGCGGTCGCGATCGCCGAGGCCACCGCCGACGACCGGCCCACCACCGTGTTCTTCGGCTCGACCGCGGCCGTCTTCGGCCCGGCCGGGCAGGGCGACTACGCCGCAGCCAACGCCTTCCTGGACGCCTACGCCGAGGAGCTGACCGCGCGCGGGCGCGACGCGGTCTCGATCGCCTGGACCGACTGGCTGGGGACCGGCATGGCCGCCGACCACGGCGTCCGGCCCGACCAGGGGTTCTTCCGGTCGGTGTCGACCGCCGACGGCCTGGCCGCCCTCGACGAGGTGCTGGCCGCCCGCAGGCCCGGGGTGATCGTCGGCGAGGTCAACCGGGCCCGGCTCGGCGACCCCGCCGTGGCCGAGGTGCTGCGCCGCTCCCCCGTCGTGCTGTCCGAGCCGCTGAGCCGGGCCGTGGCCGACGCGCGCGGCGGCGGGGACGCGCGCGGCACGGACGGCACGGACGGCACGAACGGCACGGACGGGCCGGTCCTGTTCGGACGGACCGACGGCGGCTACCGCCCGACCGAGCGGGCGCTGGCCCGGATCTGGGCGGCCGAGCTGGGCCTGGCCGAGCTGAACGTGCGCGACAGCTCCTTCGCCCTCGGCGTCGACTCGCTGGCCGCGCTGCGCATCGCCCAGAACATCCACAAGACGCTCTCCCTGCGGGTGTCGATGGCAGACATGTTCCGGTACGCCACGGTCGCCGAGCTGGCCGAGCACCTGGACGGGTCGACCACCGCGGCGGACGGGCCTGCGGGAGAGGACACCGCGTGACCATCAGGACGGTAGGCGTGATCGGCGCCGGGACGATCGGGCGGGGCGTGGCCCAGTCCTTCGCCCAGGCGGGCTACGACGTGGTGCTCGTCGACGTCTCCGCGCGGCAGCTCGACAGCGCCACCGAGCAGATCGCGCGCGACCTGCTGGTGCTGCTCATGCTGCCCGGCGCGGCCGGGCGCGGCGGGGGCGAGGACCCGGCGCGGGTGCTCGCCCGCATCCGCACCGCGACCACGACCGCCGCGCTGGCCGACGCCGACTTCGTGGTCGAGAACGTCACCGAGGACTGGGCGGTCAAACGCGCCGTCTACGAGGAGATCGACGGGGTCTGCCGCCCTGGGGTCGTGTTCGGCGTGAACACCTCGGCCGTCCCGATCGCCCGGGTCGCCTCGGCCACCGGGCGCGCGCCGGACGTGCTGGGCCTGCACTTCATGAACCCGGTGCCGATGCTCGACACCGTCGAGGTCGTGCGGGGCGCCGCCACCTCCCAGGACACCCTGGACACGGCGCTGGCGCTGCTGGGAACCCTCGGCAAGACCGGGATCGTCGTGCAGGACGCGCCCGGCTTCGTCACCAACCGGGTGCTGATGCCCACCATCAACGAGGCGATCTTCTGCGTGCAGGACGGGGTCGCCACCGCCGAGCAGGTCGACCGGATGTTCCGCGGCTGCTTCGGCCACCCCATGGGCCCGCTGCAGACCGGCGACCTCATCGGGCTCGACACGATCCTCAACTCCATCACCGTGCTGCACGAGAGCTACCGCGACAGCAAGTACCGGCCCGCGCCGCTGCTGGTGCGGATGGTGGAGGCGGGTCTGCTGGGCCGCAAGACCGGCCGGGGCTTCTACACCTACTGACCGGACCGACCACCGACCCGACCGAACACCGACCAGACCGACCGCCGACGGGGAGCACCGCAGTGACCGACTCGACCGACACGCCCACGACCGGTGACGCCCGCGCGCGCATCCGGGCCTTCCTCGTCCCGCACATGAGCGGCCAGGCGATCGCCGACACCGACGACTACTTCGCCCTCGGCTACGTCAACTCGCTGTTCGCGATGCAGCTCGCGGTGTTCGTGCAGGAGGAGTTCGGGATCGTGCTCAAGCCCGAGCACATGGACTTCGACAACTTCCGCACCGTCGACGGGCTGGTGCGACTGGTGGGCACCGCGGCATGAGCGCCGCCGCCGGGGTGGGCACGACGATCCCGCTCGACCCGCCGGTGCCCGCCGCGCTGGCCGAGGAGGTGGGGCGCAGGCTGCTGTTCGTCTCCCCCGGGATCACCGGCTACCGCCTGGACACCGCCAAGGACGGCGACCTGCGCGGGGTGACGCTGTACTCCGACGCCCCGCTGGACGCCGACGCCGTCGCCGGGAAGCTCAACCGCCTGCTGGACAGCGACGTCCGCCCGCAGCCGCCCAACCCGGCGGCCGTGGTGTGGGCGTCGCGGCGCCGGCGCGCCGCGACGCCGGTGTTCCCGGCGCTGGCCGAGGCGGGCGCGGTCACCGAGGCGGGCGAGGGCCAGGTCGCGGTCGGCGAGCCGCTGCTGTCGCTGCTGGAGTTCTTCGACCGCCTGGTGCTCGACGTGCTCGCCGAGGACTTCGCGGCCACCGCCTACCGCTACCCGACGCTGATCCGCGCCGGCGCGCTGGCCAAGGCGGGCTACTTCACCAGCTTCCCGCACCACCTCATGCTGGTCACCCGGCTGCGCAACGACGTCGACGTCTACCGGGAGTTCCACCGCGCCTACGGCGCGGGCCTGGACCCCGGTGTGCTGGCGCTGGGCGGCAACGTGGACTACTGCCTGCCCCCGACGATGTGCTACCACACCTTCCACCAGCACGAGGGCCGCACGCTCGGCCCGGGTCTGCACGTGGTCACCGCGCGGGGCAAGTCGTTCCGGTTCGAGGCCGGGTACGCCACGACGCTGGAACGGCTGTGGGACTTCACGATCCGGGAGGTCGTGTTCCTCGGCCCCCGCGACGACGTGCTCGCCGCCCGGGAGGCGTTCATGGGCCGGGTGTTCGCCGCGCTGGACGACCTGGGGCTCGGCGGGACGTGCGAGACGGGCAACGACCCGTTCTTCGGCGGCGCGGACACCCCGGGCCGGATCTGGTCCCAGCGGCTGCTGGGCCTCAAGTACGAGCTGCGGCTGCCGGTCGCCCCCGACCGGGACGTCGCCGTGGCCTCGTTCAACTTCCACGACGACCTGTTCGGCAAGGCGTTCGACATCGGCGCGGGCGAGCCGCGGGAGGCCGTGCGCAGCGGTTGCGCCGGCTTCGGCCTGGAGCGGCTGACCTACGCCTTCCTCTGCCAGTACGGCCTGGACCGGGCGCGGTGGCCCGAGCGGGTGCGGGCCGGGCTGCGGGAGGCGCGCTGATGGCGGGCCGGGAACCCGCCGACGACCGGCAGCGGCTGCTGCGCGCGGTGTTCGCCGAGACGCTGGGCGTGGCCGAGGTCGGCGTCGACGACTCGTTCTTTGAGCTGGGCGGGCACTCGCTGCTGGCCACCCGGCTGATCGCCCGGGTGCGCGCCGCGCTGGGCGTGGACATCGGGCTGCGCGCGGTGTTCGAGGCGCCCACCGTCGCCCGGCTGTCCGAGCGCTTGGCCGAGGGCGGGGAGCGGCGCCCGCCGCTGGTCCCGGCCGCCCGGCCGGACGCGGTGCCGCTGTCGGCCGCGCAGGCACGGCTGTGGTTCCTCAACCGGCTGCACGGCGACGCCGCGCACTACAACATGCCGATCGCCCACCGGCTGACCGGCCCGCTGGACACCGCGGCCCTCGCCGCCGCGCTGCGGGACCTGGTGGCCAGGCACGAGGTGCTGCGCACCGCGTACCCGGACTGGGACGGCGTCGCCCAGCAGGTCGTGCTGGAGCCCGACGAGGCGCCGGTCGAACCGGCCGTCGAGCCCGTGAGCGGGGCCGGGCTGGCCGCGGCGCTGACCGAGGCGGCCGGGTACCCGTTCGACCTCACCGAGGAGACGCCGTTGCGCGCGCGGCTGCTGCGGCTGGCCGACGACGACCACGTGCTGCTGCTCGTGGTGCACCACATCGCCTGCGACGGCTGGTCGCTGGCCCCGCTGCTGCGCGACCTCGGCGCCGCCTACGCCGCGCGGCGGGCCGGCGCGGCCCCGGACTGGGAACCGCTGCCGGTGCAGTACGCCGACTACGCCCTGTGGCAGCACGAGGTCCTCGGCCGGGCCGACGACCCGGACAGCGTGCTCAGCCGCCAGAGCCGGTTCTGGCGCGGCGAGCTGGCCGGGATGCCCGAGCGGCTGCGCCTGGACTGCCTGCGCGAGCGCCCGCCGGTGCTGTCCCACCGGGGCGGCCGGGTGGACGGGGTCATCCCCGGCGAGGTGCACGCGGCGCTGGTCCGGCTGGCCAAGGAGACCGGCGCCAGCGTGTTCATGCTCGCCCAGGCCGCGCTGGCGACCGCGCTGACCCTGGCGGGGGCGGGCACGGACATCGCCATCGGCATCCCGTCGGCGGGCCGGTCCGACGCCGCGCTGGACGACCTGGTGGGCTTCTTCGTCACCACGCTGGTGCTGCGCACCCGCACCGACGGCGACCCCTCGTTCACCGAGCTGGTCAACCGCGTGCGCACCACCGACCTGGCCGCCTTCGCCAACCAGGACGTGCCGTTCGACCACCTGGTGCAGGTGGTGAACCCGGTCCGCTCGCCCGCGTGGCACCCGCTCGTCCAGGTGGTGCTGGCCTACCAGAACACCGCGCCCGCCGAGCTGGCGATGCCCGGCCTCGTGGTGGCCCCGGTGCCGGTCGAGGAGCACATCACCCGCTTCGACCTGCGCTTCGAGCTGGTCGAACGCCCGGTCGGCGCGGGCGCCGGGATCGCCGTCGGCCTGACCTACGCGCTCGACCTGGTCACCCGGGCCGACGCCGCGGCCCTGCTCGACCGGTTCACCGACCTCGTCGCCGCCGCGGCGGCGCGGCCCGACCTGCCGATCAGCGCCCTGGGCGCGGGCGCGCGGCGGGTGGCCGGGCTGCCGCCGCCGGTGGCGGCGGCGAAGACCAGGGGGCGGGCGGCGTTCGTCTTCTCCCCCTACGGCCAGCAGTGGGTGGGCATGGGTCGCACGATGTTCCGCACCGAGCCCGTGTTCCGGGCCGCGCTGGAGCAGTGCGCGTCCGCCCTGGCCGAGCACACCGGGTGGTCCCTCGTGGACGAGTTGTTCCTCGACGAGCCCGCCGCCCGCACCGACGACGTCGGGGTGATGCAGCCGGTGGTGTTCGCCGTGCAGGTCGGCATCGCGCGCTGGTTGGAGGCGCACGGGGTGCGGCCGTCCTCGGTGGTCGGGCACAGCGTCGGCGAGATCGCGGCCTGCGCGGTCGCGGGCGTCCTCGACCTGCCCGACGCGGTCCGCCTCGTCCACCACTACAGCGACCAGCAGCGCCGGGTCGCCGGTCCCGGGCACGGCATGGCCGTCGCCGAGCTGTCCGCCGACGACCTGCGCGCCCGCCTGCCGGCCGGCAGCCCCCTCGGCGTCGCCGCGCACAACGGCCCGCGCACCACCGTGCTGGCCGGGCCCGCCGCCGAGCTGGCCGAGCTGGTCGCGGCGCTGCGGGCCGACGACGTGCTGTGCGCGATGGTCCGCGTGGACCTGGCCGCGCACAGCGCCGCCATCGACCCGATCATGGACGACCTGGTGCGCGCCGTCGGGCCGCTGCGGCCGAAGCCGGGCCGGGTGCCGGTGGTCTCGTCGGTCACCGGCGCCGAACTGGACTGGCGCGCCGCGGACGCGGCGTACTTCGCCAGGAACCTGCGCCAGACCGTGCGGCTGTCCGAGGCGGTGGCCCGCCTGCTGCCCGACCACGACGTGCTGGTGGAGGTCAGCGCCCACCCGGTGCTGGCGCCCGCGCTGCTGCAGTGCGCGGCGGGCACGCCGGTCGACGTGGTCGCCACCATGCGCAACGGCGACGACGACAGCGCGGGCCCGCGGGCGGCGCTGGCCGCGCTGACCGACCGAGGACGAGCGAGCTGAAGCGAGAGGCCAGGGCACCGATGCAGACCACGACCGACCCGCGCACCCCCGCGAGCGGGCCGACCACGTTCCACTTGCGGTGCGTGCGCTGCGACTGGCGGACCGGACCCCGCTTCCTGCTGCGCTGCCCGTCCTGCTCGGGCGCGCTGGAACCGGTGCTCGACCTGACCGGGGCCGCACCGCGCGAGCACCACCGGCCCGAGCTGGCCTACCTGGACTTCCTCCCGGTCGACGCGGCCGACCTGCCCGACGCGGCGCTGAGCGTCGCGACCCCGTGCAGGCCCGCGCCCCGGCTGGGCGAGGCCATCGGCGTGCCGGGCCTGTGGGTCAAGGACGAGTCGCGCCAGCCGACGGGCACCACCAAGGACCGCTTCGCCGCGGTCGTGCTCGCGGTGTTCCGGCGCTTCGGCATCACCGAGTGGGTGGCCTCCAGCACCGGCAACAGCTCCACCGCGCTCGCCCGCGCCGTCAGCGGCGACGCCACGATGCGCGCGCACTTCTTCTGCGGCGCCGACTTCCTCGGCGACCAGCGCTTCTCCCCCGGCGAGCGGGTCTCGCTCACCTGCGTCGACGGCTGCTACGCCACGGCCAGCGCGGTCGCGGTGCGCTTCGCCGGGGACCGCGGCCTGACGTGGGAGGGCGGGTTCTTCAACTGGGCCAGGCGCGAGGGCCTGAAGCTGACCTACCTGGAAGCCTACGACGCGATGCGCGCGGCCGGGACCGCCCCGGGCGTCGTCGTCCAGGCGATCAGCAGCGGGATGGGGGTCGTGGCCGCGCACAAGGGCACCGAGGAGTACCTGGCCCTGGGCAGGCTGCCCGCGCGCCCCCGGTTCCTGATGGCCCAGCAGGACACCTGCGCGCCGATGGCCCGGGCGTGGGCCGAGGGCCGCGCCGAGCTGACCGACGCCGACGTGGTGGCCGACCCCCGCGGGCTGGCCAGGGCGATCCTGCTCGGCGACGGCCGCGCGACCTACCCGTACCTGCACGGGATCGCCCGCGCCGGCGGCGGCGCCATCGTCGCCGTGCCGCAGGACGAGCTGGTCACCGCCAAGGCGATGCTCGCCGAGCTGGAGGGCCTGGACGTCTGCCACTCGTCGGCGGCCACCGTCGCCGCGCTGCGCGCCGAGGCCGCGGCCGGCCGGCTCGACCCCGACGAGGTGGCCCTCGCCGTCCTCACCGGACGCGACTTCACCGGACCCGACTTCACCGGACCCGACACCACCGCAGGAGGATCGGCATGACCCCCGGGCACCTCACACCCGCCCAGACCGAGCGGGGCGAGGAGTTCCGCGCCTTCGCCGACCGGGAGCTGGCCCCGCACGCCGCCCGGTTCGACGCCGAGCAGGCCATCTCCCGCGAGTCGATCGCCGCGCTGGCCGAGCACGGCTACCTGGGCTCGGCGGTGCCCGCCGAGCACGGCGGCGGCGGGCTGGGCATGGTCGCCTACGGCCTGCTCGCCGAGGAGATCGGCCGGGCGTGCCAGTCGGTGCGCAACTTCGTCGCCGTCGAGGACATGGTGATCCACTCGCTGCTGCGGTGGGGCTCCGACGCGCACCGGGAGCGCTGGCTCGGGCCGCTGCTGGGCGGCGCCGCGGTCGCCGCGTTCGCGCTGACCGAGCCGACCGCGGGCAGCGACGCGGGCGCGGTGAAGACCACCGCGCGCCCCGACGGGGGCGGCTACCGCATCGACGGCGCGAAGAAGTGGATCAGCTTCGCGCAGATCGCCGACGTGTTCCTGGTCTTCGCCGACCTCGGCGGCAAGCACACCGCGTTCCTGGTCGAGCGCGACACCCCGGGCCTGTCCGTCGCGCCCGTCACCGGGCTGCTGGGCCTGCGCGGCTCGCTGCTCGGCGACATCACCCTCGACGGCTGCGCCGTGCCGGGCGACGGCATCGTGGGCGGGCCGGGGCTGGGGCTGGCGTTCGTCGCCTCCGGCGCGCTGGACCTCGGCCGCTACAGCACCGCGTGCGGCGCCGTCGGCCTGGCCGAGGCGTGCCTGCGGGCCTGCGCGACCTACGCGGGCGAGCGCACCCAGCACGGCACCGAGATCCGCAACCACCAGCTGGTCCAGGCGGTGCTGGCCGACCTGGTCACCGACACCACCGCGGCCCGGCTGCTCTGCCACCGGGCGGGCCTGAGCCGGGAGCGGGGCTCGGTGGAGGCGGTCAACCACACGCTGATGGCCAAGTACCGCGCCTCCACCGTGGCGGTGCGGGCCGCTTCGGACGCCGTCCAGCTGCACGGGGCGAACGGGGTCGGGGAGGGCGCGGTGCAGCGGCACTACCGCGACGCCAAGGTGCTGGAGATCATCGAGGGCACCACGCAGATCCAGCAGGTCCTGCTCGGGCAGTACGCGGCCAGGGTGGGCGCGCGATGAGCGCCCCGCGCAGCGCGCCCGCCACCCACGGCCAGCTGTCGGTCGTGCGGTCCCTGGCGGCGCACGGGCCCGCCGGGCGGGGCGTGGCCAACCTGGTCAGCGCCTGGGAGATCCCGCCCGGCCCGGACGTCGCCCAGGTGATGGACGCCTGGCTGCGGCTGGTCGCCGCGCACGAGTCGCTGCGCACGACCCTGCACGCCACCGACGACGGCGGGCTGGAGCAGCGGGTGCACCCCTTCAGCCCCGCGCCCCTGCCCGTGGTGGAGTCGACCGACGGCTCCCCGGAGGCCGCCCTGCGGATCGCCGCCGAGCTGGCCGCCGCGCCGATCGACGTCGAGCGGGAGCAGCCCTGGCGCGCGGTGGTGGCCGTCGAGCAGGGCGACCCGGTGCACCTGGTGGCCGTGGTGCACCACGCCGCCGCGGACAACGACGCCCTGCGCGTCCTGGCGGCGCAGTTCCTCGCCGCGCTCGACGGCGCGGAGGTCACCGCGGACGCGCAGCCCGCCGAGCTGGCCGAGCACCAGCGGGCGAAGACCGACCGGCGGGCGCTGGCGCACTGGACCGGGGCGTGGCCCGCGCTGGAGGCCGCCGACCGCGAACCCGGCGACCGCAGCCCCCGCCGCCGCGCCTCGCTCTACAGCCCGGCCGCGCTCGCCGCGACCACCGCGCTCTCCGAGCGGCTGCGGGTCTCCCCGCAGTCGATCCTGCTCGCGGTCGGCGCGCTCGCCCTCGCCCGGCACGAACGGCGTGACCGGGTGACGTTCGCGCTGATGGCGGCCAACCGGCTCGACCGGCGCTGGGCCGGGATGGTCGCCTCGCTCAACCAGTACAGCCCGGTGACGATCGCCGTCGACGGGGACCTGCCCCCCGACGAGTACCTGACCCGTGTGTACCCGCAGTGCCTGACGGCCTACCTGCACGGCTCCTACGACGTCGACGCGCTGACCGCCGCCCTGGCCGAGGCGGGCTCGCCCGACCCGGACCCCACGGCGTTCGCCAAGCACTTCAACTTCCTCGGCGCGGTCGACGCCGAACCCGACGCCGCGTCCCCGCTGCGCACCTCCGTCGCCTGGCGCGGGTCGGCGCAGCGCACCGGGCCCAACCTGCACCTGGCGGTCGCGGTCGGCAGCGGCTTGCTGATCGGGGTCGGGGCCAGCGAGGACTACCTGCCCGGCGCGCTGCCCGCCACCGTGGCGGCGGGCGTGGAAGCGGGGCTGATCCGGCTCGCCGGCGGGCAGGCCCGCACCGTGGCCGATCTCGACCTGACCCCGGTGCGGCCCCTGTGAACCCGCGCTCAGCCCCGACCGGACGGGCTCACCCGGAAGCCCTCGATGTAGAGGCGGTCCAGCGACATCCGGGCGAACCCGGCCACCGCCGTCCCCGGGGCGGCGATGATCGGCTGGTCCTTGACGTTGAACGAGGTGTTGATGACGCAGCCGAGGCCGGTGCGCTCCTTGACCCGGGTCAGCAGCGTCCAGAAGGGCTCGTTGTCCTCCTTGCGCACGACCTGCACGCGCGCCGTGCCGTCGAGGTGCACCGCGCCGTCGACGCGGGACTCCTGGCCGGGGCGGACCCGGGCGGTGCAGAGCATGTACCGCGCCGGGTCGACCGGGTCGTTCTCGAACACCTCGGCGTAGTCCTCGGCGAGGATGGCCGGGGCGAACGGGCGGAACCCCTCGCGCAGCTTGACCACGTGGTTGAGCCGGGCCTTGATGTCGACCCCGTTGGGCAGCGCCAGGATCGAGCGGTTGCCCAGCGCCCGCGGCCCGAACTCCATCCGGCCGGCGAACCAGGCGATCATCCGGTCGGCGGCCAGGTCGTCGGCGGCGCGGTCGTAGTACTCGTCGGTGAACCCGAGGTCGTCCCACTCGACGGCCGCACCGCCGCCGCGCGCGGTGGTGAGCGCCTCCGCCACCTCGCCCCGGGAGTAGCCGGGGCCCGTGTAGGCGGTGTAGCGCCCGCGGAAGCCGCCCGCGACGTGCAGCGCCGCGCCGACCGCCGTGCCGTCGTCGCTCGCGCCGGGCGGGATGAACAGCGAGCGCAGCCCGGGGATCCGCGCGATGGACTCGTTGGCGAGGCAGTTGAGGAACGAGCCGCCGGACAGGCACAGCGCGTCGAGCCCGGTGCGGTCGAGCCAGTGCCGGGTGAAGTCGGTGAGCACGGCGGTGAACCGGGCCTGCAGCGCGGCGGCGATGTCGCCGTGGACCGGGTCGACCCCGTCCGCGGGGCGCCGCGGCGGCACGCCGAGTTCGCGCTCCAGGAACGCCATCGCCTTCGGGTAGCCCTCCGCCCCGCGCTCCAGCGCGTCGTGGGGCCAGCCCACGTGGACCCGACCGCCGTCGTGGCGCAGGAAACCCGCGAAGAACCCGGCGAAGCGCCGCGGGTCCCCGTAGGCCGACAGGCCCATCACCTTGTACTCGTCGTTGTTGAAGGTGTAGCCCAGGAAGCGGGTGAAGATGGAGTACAGCAGGCCCAGGGAGGTCTTGAGGCCCTGGCTGTGCAGCACCTCGATCCCCGACGGCGAGCAGCGCTGCACGCTGAGCGAGACGATCTCGCCCATCCCGTCGGACACGATCGACAGCGCGTCGTCGAAACCGCTGGGGTGGAAGGCCGACGCGGCGTGCGCGACGTGGTGCTCGACCGGGCGGAACCGCCGTTCCACGTCCCGCCAGCCGATCGCGGTGAGCGCGTCGACCACGGTGCGGTTGCTCAGCACGCGGTCGAAGTAGTCGGGCGTGGTGTGGAAGTAGCGGCGGAACCGGTCGTGGTCGAAGCCGTGGGCGATGAGGTCGACGTCGTCCGGCCCGATCCCGGCTTCCGCCAGGCAGAAGGCGATCGCCTCCCGGGGCAGCGCGCCCGTGCCCTTGGCCCCGGTGAACCGCTCCTCGGCCGCCGCGGCGACGATCACGCCGTCGCGCACCAGGCAGGCCGCGCTGTCCATGCCCTGGCAGATGCGGCGGTCGATCGGCTCGACGCCGGGGTGCTGCCTGAGGTGGTCCTCCTGCGCGTGCGGCAGGCCGCTCAAGCCGAGTACGATCACCGTTCCCCCTCGCGACCCGTGAACTACCGGGACGCCAGTATCCTGACGTTTCCCTTCTGCAGCAAGGGTGCGGACCCGACGAACCGGGAGGATCACCCCGGTCCACTCTTGACGGTCCACGATGGACCGGCGAAGACTGGGGCCGGGTGGACGGCGCTTCCCCGGTGTCGGAGCAGAAGGCGTCGACGGGCCGCCGGCCCGGTGAGGAGGAAGCCGAGTGCAGCCGAACCGCGTGCCGTGGCCCGCCGAGTTCGAGGAGGTGCTGGGCGCGCACCTGGTCGAGCGGCCCGCCCCCGGCGCGCTGGCGCCCGACCTCGACCTGGAGGGGGCGGGGGTCGACTCGGTCACCGTGATCGGGCTGATGGTGGACCTGGAGGACCGCTTCTCCTTCACCTTCCCCGACGAACTGCTCACCACGAACACCTTCGCCACCCCGGGGAACCTGTGGAAGGCGATCGACAGCCAGCTCCCCTGACCCGCACAGCAGAGGAAAACCCGTGGGACCCGCCTTCTCCGTCGTCTCCGCCGACACCGCGCGCGCGATCCTCGACGCCGACCACCAGGGCGTCGTCGACCTCGTCGAGCGCACCTACCTGCGCCACCACGCCGGCGGCACGGTCAACCCGCCGTCGTACTTCCTGCGGTTCCCGGAGGACCCGGCGGCGCGCATCATCGCGCTGCCCGCGGCGCTCGACGGCGATCCCGGTGTCGCCGGGCTGAAGTGGATCTCCAGCTTCCCCGGCAACCTCGACCGCGGTCTGCCGCGCGCCTCCGCCGTGCTCATCCTCAACGACCGGCGCACCGGTTTTCCCGTGGCGTGCCTGGAGGCGTCGGTGATCAGCGCGACGCGGACGGCCGCGTCGGCCGCGCTCGCCGCCAGGGCCCTGGCCGGTTCCGCTCGCCGGGTGGGCTTCATCGGCACGGGGCTGATCGCCGCGCGCATCGCCGACTTCCTCGCCGCGGTCGGTGTCGCGGCCGACCGCGTGCTGCTGCACGACCGCGACCCCGACCGCGCCGCGCGGCTGGCCCGGCGGATCGAGCGGGCCGACGTCGCGGGCACCGCCGAGCAGGCCGTCCGCGAGTCCGACCTGGTCGTGTTCGCCACCACCGCGCGCGTCCCGCACGTCACCGAGGCGGACTGGTTCTCCCACCGGCCGGTCGTGCTGCACATCTCGCTGCGCGACCTGAGCCCGCAGATCGTGCTCGGCGCCACCAACGTCGTCGACGACGTGGAGCACTGCCTGCAGGCCGACACCTCGCCGCACCTCGCCGAACAGCTGACGGGCAACCGGGACCACGTGCACGCCACCATCGCCGACGTCCTCACCGGCCGGTTCACCCCGCCCGGGGACCGCCCGGTCGTCTTCTCCCCCTTCGGCCTGGGCGTGCTCGACCTCGCGCTGGCCGAGGTCGTCCTCGACCGGGCCACCGCGGCGGGCTCGGCCACGGTCGTCCCGTCCTTCTTCAGCGGTCTGCACCCCGACCGGTGAACCGCCCCGCCCCCTCCGGCGGCCACGCCGGAGCCCTGCGCGGCCGGGCCGCCGGCCGCCGGGGAGCACCGCGTCCGATCACCCGTCCCCCGGCCGGCAGGAGCGCCACCCCCTTGCAGCACAACGACCACCACCACACCGGGGACCCAGAAGGCGGAAGGGAGGTGACCGGGAGTGGACCGGCATGAGACCGGCACGGCCGAGCCCTACCGCCCGCCGACCCCGCGCGACATCAGCGGGCCCGGCCGGTTCCTGTTCTGGCTGGTCCGCTCGCAACGGGCGCGCATCGCCGCCGGGATGGCGCTGGGCAGCTCCTGGATGATCAGCCTGGCCCTGCCGCCCTTCGTCCTCTCCCGGGCCGTCGACCGCGGGCTCATCCCCGGCGACCGGCAGGCCCTGTTCCGGTGGGCCGGCGCGCTGCTGGCCGCGTCGGTGCTCATCGCGGTCCTCGCCATCGCCCGGCACCGCACGATGACCCGGATCAGGATGGACGCCTCGTTCCGGACCGTGCGGGCGACCGTGCGGCACTCGGCCCGGCTCGGCTCGACCCTGGCCAAGCGGCTGAACAGCGGTGAGGTCACCGCGATCGGCATCAGCGACGTCCAGACCGTCGCGCAGGCGATGACGGTGACCGGGCCCGGGTTCGGGGCGGTGGTCGCGTACGCGTGCATCGCGGTGGTCATGTTCGACATCTCGGCGCTGCTCGCGGTCGTCGTGCTGGCCGGGGTCCCCCTCCTGGCCGTCTTCATCGGCCCGCTGCTGCGCCGGATCGAGCAGACCGCCACCGGGTACCGCGAACTGCAGGGGCGGCTGACCGCGCGCCTCGTGGACGTGATCGGCGGGCTGCGGGTGCTCAACGGCCTCGGCGGCAAGGACGCCCACCTCGACCGCTACCGGCAGCAGTCGCGGGAACTGGTCGAGAAGGGCTTCCAGGTCGGGCACCCGGCCAGCTGGGTCGTCGCGCTCGCCACGGGCCTGCCCGCGCTGTTCCTCGCCGTGGTCGTCTGGGTCGCCGCGCGCATGGCCGCCGCCGGGGAGATATCGATCGGCGACCTGATCGCCGTCCACGGGTACGTGGCGGTGCTGGTCGTCCCGGTCGCCTTCTTCATCGAAGGCGGTGGGGACATCGCGCGGGCGCTGGTCTCGGCGCGTCAGGTGACGCGCCTGCTCGGGATGCAGCCGGAGCACCGGGACGCCGACCCCGCCGGGGGGACCGGCCCGGCGGGGCAGGCGGCACTGGTCGAGCCGGGTTCCGGCGTGGTGGTCGAGCCCGGGAAGTTCACCGCCCTGGTGAGCGCCCGGCCCGCCGACGCGATCGCGGTGGTGGAGCGCCTCGGGCGCTTCAGCGACACCGACGCGACGTGGGGGGACGTCCGGGTGGACGGGATCGACGTCGACCTCCTGCGCGAACGGGTCCTGGTCGCCGACAACGACGCGGAGTTCTTCGCCGGCACCGTGCGCAGCGCCGTCGCGGGTCGCCGGGAACCGGACGACGCCGCGATCCGGGCGGCGTTGCGCGATTCCGTGGCGGACGACATCGTCGAGGCGTTGCCGCAGGGGCTGGACTCGGCGGTGGTGTCGGGGGCCGCCACCCTCTCGGGCGGCCAGAAGCAGCGGCTGCGGATGGCGCGGGCCCTGTACGCCGACCCGGACGTGCTGCTCGCCGTCGAGCCGACCTCGGCGGTGGACGCCCACACCGAGGCGGTGATGGCCGCCCGCCTCGCCGCCGCGCGAAGCGGTCGGACGACGGTGGTGACCACGACGTCGCCACTGGTGCTCGACACGGCGGACCGGGTCGTCCTCCTCGTGGACGGGGTGGTCGCGCGGGTCGGCAAGCACGCCGACCTGCTGGTGTCCTGCCCGGCCTACCGGGACGTGGTCTTGCGCACCGAAGGACGGGAGCAGGACGGAGTGACGAGCCGATGAGCGGTGAGCGCACCCTGCCGATCGCGACGACCGGGCAGGTCGTGGCCGCGGCCTGGGCCGAGGTCAGGGCGGCCCGGGGCGCCTTGGCCGCGCTGCTGGTGCTCAACGCGCTGGCCGCCGGCGCGGGGCTGGTCGGCCCGTGGCTGCTGGGGGGCATCGTCGACGCGGTGAAGGCGGGCGCCGGGTCCGACCTGCGCGAGGCGATCGACGTGCCCGCCCTCCTGATCGTCGTGTCCACCGTCGTCCAGGTGCTGTTCGCGCGCTGGGCGCTCCTGGTCGGCTACCGCTTCGGCGAGCGGGCGGCGGGCAACATCCGGGAGCGCTTCCTGCAGCGGGCGCTGTCCGTGCCGGCTGCCGTCGTGGACCGCGTGCCGGTCGGCGACTTCGCGGTGCGGGGCACCACCGACGCGGCGATGGTCGCGAACTCGCTGCGCCGCGCGATCCCCGAGGTGCTGATCGCCTCGGTCCAGGCGCTGTTCCTGATCGCCGCGGTGCTCGTCGTCGACCCGGTCCTCGGCCTGTGCGGGCTGGCCTCGCTGGCCGGGATCGGGATCGCGCTGCGGTGGTACCTGCGCCGCGCGCGCCCGGCCTACCTGCACGAGGCCGCCACCGGTGCCCGGTTGGCCGACGTCGTCACCAGCACCGCGAAGGGCGCGCGCACCGTGGAAGCGCTCGGCCTCCACGACGAACGGGCGCGGACGGCGGACAGCGCGATCGAGCAGGCCCGCGAAGCCCGGTTGAGGACGCTCCGGCTGCGCACGGTGCTGTTCCCGTCCCTCGACATCTCCTCCATGCTCCCGGTGGTCGCGGTGCTGCTGATCGGCGCGGCGCTCATCGAGCAGGACGCGGTCAGCCTCGGCGCCGTCATCGCGGCGACCGTCTACCTGCGGCAGCTCGTCGGCCCGCTCGACACCCTGATGACCTGGGTGGAGCAGATCCAGGGAGCGGTGGCGTCCTACGCCCGGGTCGAGGGGGTCGCGGAGATCCCGGCCGCGCGGGCGGCGACCACCACCACCGCGCGTGACGACAGGATCGTCGTCGACGACGTGCGCTTCGCCTACGACAGCGGCCGGGACGTCCTGCTCGGGGTCGACCTCACGGTGCGGCCGGGAGAACGGCTCGCGATCGTGGGCGCCTCCGGCGCGGGGAAGTCGACCCTCGGGCGGCTCATCGCCGGCGTGGACCGGCCCCGGTCCGGCTCGGTGACGGTGGGCGGCGTGCCCGTCGCCGACCTGCCCCCCGACCGCCTGCGCGAACAGGTGGTGCTGGTGACCCAGGACCACCACGTGTTCCAGGAGTCCCTGCGGGACAACCTGCTCATCGTCCTGCCCACCGCCACCGACGCCGACCTCGAGCAGGCGATGGCCGCCGTGGGCGCGAACTGGCTCCACGACCTGCCGGAAGGTCTGGACACGGTGCTCGGCGCGCAGGTCAAGCTCGACGGCGCCCAGGCGCAGCAGCTCTCCCTCGCCAGGGTGGTGCTCGCCAACCCCCACACCGTCATCCTCGACGAGGCGACGGCCCTCCTGGACCCCACGACCGCGCGGGCCACCGAGCGCTCCCTGGCCGCGGTCCTCGCCAACCGCACCGTGATCGCCATCGCCCACCGGCTCCAGACCGCGCACGACGCGGACCGCGTGGCCGTGATGGAAGCGGGCAGGCTCATCGAACTGGGGCCGCACGACGAACTGGTCGCCGCGGGTGGCGTCTACAGCGGCCTGTGGCGGTCCTGGCACGGTGGTTGACGCGGCGCCGGGGTCGACACCGCCGTCAGGGTTCAGGCGCGGCGGACCCTCGTGGTGGGTCCGCCGCGGGAGCGACCGACGGCATGATCACCCGGCTCACCGTGCCCGCCGCACGACCCGACCGCACCCTGTGCGGGACGCGGTCGTGCGGCGGGAGCGGCGGCGTGCCGGTGATCTTCATGAGGTACCGACAGCGATGGCCAGGCTGGCACGTTCCACCCGTTCAATCTTTGGTATCACTCGTTCGGCTGTCGGTTGAACAACCCATTCGCCGCTGCCCCCACACCTCTAACGTTGTCCGGTGTCAGTCCGGATCGACCTGGGGAGCGCATCACGGACAAAGCCGGAGCGGCAGCGTCGGCGGCACCCGCCGCGGCCCTGTCCCCGGCCTCCCGACAGCGGGCGCCGGAAGAACGCCGGTCGTCCCAACGCGCGGAAGTCCAGCGTGGCGGGCGCCCTTACCGGCCGATCGCCTCTCCACCCGCCGAAGCAACGCTCTGACCAGAACCGACACAGCCGACCGCTGTTCCGACGCCTGCCGCCGGGAGGCCGTCGCGGTGGACGTCGAGCCGCCGCGCCCACCCGGTCGGAACTCCGGCCGCCGGACGGAATCGTCCGCGCGGTCGCGGGCGTCGACACGGGCGGGCTGTGCCCAACCTCACGGAGGAACCACCACCCATGCGCAGAACTCTCGCCGTCGCCGCCGTGCTCGCCCTCGGTGCGGCCGGCGCCGCTCTGCCGGCCAACGCCGCGGTCAGCGACGTGCCGGCGGACTGCTCGACGTTCACGACCGCCTATCACCCGGACGGCCAGCGGGTCTCCTACGGGTACGCCGCCGGCAAGACCAGCGTCACGTCGTACCCGGGCGACACGCTGGCCTGGGTGCCGTCCGCCTGGCAGCAGATCGGCGCGGCCGGCGACCCTTACGTGTTCATGAGCAGCGAGATCGCCACGCACCCGACCGACGGGTACCTGTACGACATCCAGCGCCGGGGTGAGCAGGTCGACGGCGTGTGGAGGATGACCGGGAACACCGCGACGCGGATGGCCCCGGGCTTCGCCGACACCCGGATCCTGGTCGATGGCGTTGACTACCTGTACCGCGTTGCCGGCAGCTCCCTCTACCGCTACACCAGGTCCTACACGAACGGCCGGTACACCGTCTCCGCACCGCTGACGCTGCGCACGACCGGGTGGGACCAGGTCAAGACGCTGACCTACGCGCGCACCGAGGGAACCGGCGGCGCGGCGGTCGACGTGCTGCTGGGGACGAAGACCAACGGCGCGCTCGCGGAGTGGCGGGTCAACCAGGCCACGCCCACGACGATCGGCTCGACCACCCTGCGGTCGAGCGGCTGGTCCGGGTTCGGCAGCGTGAGCACCGGGTGGTGCGAGGAGCACCCGGCCGGCCGGGTGCTCCTGGGCATCACCCCGGCCGGGAGTGCCTCGGTGTACTTCGACGCCGACCAGCGTGACCGGATCGGCTCGGACATCAAGGGCGGCTCGCTCGGCGCGCTCGGCTGGACCGCGAAGGGCTACGGCCAGTAGCCCCGGTCACCAACCGCAGCCGGTGACCGCGACCGGGCCGAACGGGGTCCGGGGCGGCCAGGCGGCGCCCCGGATCGGCCGGGACAGCGCGAACGTCCGCGTGCCCGGCCGTTCGGGGCGCGGCGCCCGCCGGGGGCCGGTCGTCGGCGTCCGCTAGTCGCGGACGGACTTGTAGCGCAGGAGGACCGCACCAGACCCGAAGGTGCGGTTCTCCACCAGCTCCAGCTTCAACCACCTGTTCAGCGACGGGAGGAACGGTGTGCCGCCGCCGATCGCGACCGGCGTGACCAGCACGTGGAACTCGTCCACGAGGCCGGCCCGGACCAGGGGCGCGGCGAGCGTGGCGCCGCCCACCTCCATCAGGCCGTCGGTCCCGGCCTTGAGCCTCCTGGTGGTCTCGACCACGTCACCCCGTTCCAGCCGGGAGTTCCAACCGACCGATTCCAGGGTCCGGGAGAAGACCACCTTCGGCATCGCAAGCCACAGCCGGGCGTACTCGGCCTCCACCGGGGGCACGTCGGGCGCCTGGCCGGCGGTCGGCCAGTGGGCCGCCATCAGCTCGTACAGCCTGCGCCCGTACAGCGACAGCGCGATCTGCCCGGTCCGGTCGTTCCAGTACTGGTGCAGCTCGTCGTCCGGCGTGCTCCAGCCGAGGTCGCCGTTCGCGTCGACGGTGTAGCCGTCCACCGAGACGTTCATGCCGTAGGTCAACGTTCCCATGGCGGTACAGACTGCCGGAGCGCGGGGGAACCGTCGCACCGCCACGCCAGCTCGACCCGTCGCACCCGGACGACTCCCAGCAGGCCCCACCGGACCACGTCCGGGAAGCCTCCGAGCTGTCGGGGGAAGCTCACCGAGCACCTGGACCGCGTCGGACTGGTCGCCGCGACACCCGGGGTAAGGCCCGTTGTCCCCCCTGAGAGCTACCCGGGTTGTCGTTCCCAGCGGGATTCCACGGCCGGTCCGGATTCCTAATCTCTGTGTCGCACAAGGAGATCGCCACAGGGAGGACGAGGGCAATGGTTCGATCGAAGGGAACCGGGCGGCTGCGCAGGTATCGGCTCCCCGTGCTGCTGGTCGCGTTCACCGTCGTGATGCTGGCGAACGCGGTCGTCATGCGGCTGGTGTCGCCCGTTGTGCTGCTCGCCCTGCCGTTGGGGGCCGCCTCCGCCATCGCTGTCGTGGCCGGTTACCGCAAGCTGTCGCAGGTCGTGGAGCAGCGGGCGGACATCCCCGAACTCGCCGCGGTGCGGGTGTGGTCCCAGCTGTGGCGCGGGGCGGTGCTCGGGTCCGGGCTGTTCGTCGCGCTGATCCTGCTGATCGGGGTGTTCGGCGGCCGGCAGGACGTCTCGTGGGGTTCGATCGGGGGCTGCCTCGGCACCGCCGGGCTGACGGCGAGCGTCGCGGTCACCGAAGAGGTGCTGTTCCGCGGCGTGCTGTTCCGGATCACGGAGGAACGCGCCGGGACCGCGGTCGCGCTGGTCCTGTCGTCGCTGATCTTCGGTCTGACGCACTCGGTCAACGCCGAAGCGACGCTCTGGGGCGTGCTGTCGATCGCCCTGACCGGCGGGGTGCTGACGACCGCCGCCTACGTCGCGACCCGTTCGCTGTGGCTGCCGATCGGCCTGCACTTCGCCTGGAACTTCACCCACGCCGGCATCTTCGGCGTCGCGTTGTCCGGCTCGGCCGAGGCGCCGCACGGGCTGCTGCGGACCACGCTGTCCGGTCCTGCCGCGCTGACCGGTGGCGCCTTCGGGCCCGAGGCGAGCCTGATCGCGCTGCTGGTCTGCGTCGTGCCCACCGCCGTCCTGCTGCGCCGCGCCGCCCGCACCGATCGGATCCGGCGCCGTGCCGAAGCCGCGGCTTGACCAGTACGCTCGCGCGGTGCTCCCAGGGTGGCAGAGACTGTCCCCGTCCATTAAGGACGGTTTGTTCGCGCTGGCTCTCACGGCCCTGGCGTTCGTGCCGACCGTGTCGACCATCGGCCCTCAGCTCGGGGACTTGCCGAAGCGCCCGGTCGACGCGCTCGCGCTCGTGCTGGTCATCGCGCAAGCCGCGCCGCTGGCGGTCAGGCGGCGCCGACCGGCCGGCTGCCTGGCGGTCACCGGCGCCGCCTTCGCGCTGCACCAGGCGTTCGGCTACCCGGACACCATCGCCGGCATCGGGCTCTACCTGGCGCTCTTCGCGGTCGGGGCGCACCAGGTCCGGCATCGCCGGGTCACCGCGGCGGTGGCGACCGCGGGCTACACCGGGCTGGCGATCACGTTGCACCTGCTGGGTTCGCCCAGCCGCCCCCAGGTGCTCGTCGTCTTCTACCTGAACCTGGTGGTGATGTGGATGGCCGGGGCCGCGATGCGCCGGTGGCGCGCCGAGGAGGCGGAGAACCGCCGGCTGGGTGTCGAGGTGGCGACCGCCGCGGAGCGGGCCCGCATCGCCCGGGACCTGCACGACGTGGTGACCCACCACGTGACCGCGATGGTCGTCCAGGCGGACGCGGCGCAGTTCCTGCTCGACGGGTCGCCGGAACGCGTGGGGCAAGGGCTCGACGCCATCAGCGCCACGGGCCGCCGGGCGTTGACGGAGCTGCGCCACCTGCTCGGCGTGCTGGAGGCGACGGGCGACTCGGCGAGGGCCGACCGGTCGCCGGCCCTGGGCCGGGTCGGCGACCTCGTCGAGCAGGCCCGGTTGTCCGGTCAGCCGGTCGAGCTGACCAGGCGGGGCGACCGGCGCGAGCACGCCGTCGACGTCGAGCTGGCGGCGTACCGGGTGGTGCAGGAGGCGCTGACCAACGCGATGAAGCACGCGGCGGGGCGCCGGACCCGGGTCGAGATCGGCGATCACGACGACCGGATCGAGATCGAGGTGACGACGGACGGGACGTCCGCGGGCACGCCCGCGGTCGGGTCGGGCGGGCGCGGTCTGAGCGGGCTGCGGGAGCGGGTGCGGATGCTCGGTGGTGAACTGGTGGCCGCGGCCCGGCCCGAAGGCGGGTTCCGGGTGCACGCGCTCATCCCGTCACGGAGGCAGTCATGACCATCCGGGTTCTGGTGTGCGAGGACCAGGAGCTGGTGCGCACCGGGTACACCACGATCTTCTCGGCGCAACCGGACATGGAGGTGGTCGGCGAGGCCGCGGACGGCAGGCAGGCCGTCGAGGAGGCGCTGCGGTTGCGCCCGGACGTCGTGGTGATGGACATCCGCATGCCCGTCCTCGACGGTATCGAGGCCACTCGCAGGCTGGCCGGGCCCGGCGTGGACAACCCGGCGAAGGTGTTGGTGGTCACCACTTTCAACGTCGACGAGTACGTCTACGAGGCGCTCAAGGCCGGCGCCGGCGGGTTCCTGCTCAAGGACGCGCCGCCGGCGGAACTGGTCAAGGGCGTGCGCACCGTCGCCGCCGGGGAATCGCTGGTGGCCCCGGCCGTCACCCGAGCCCTGATCGGCCACTTCGCCGAGCGCCTGCGACCCGCCGACACCACCCACCCGGCCCGGGAGCACGTCCGGCGGACCCTCGCCCGCCGGGAACTCGAAGTGCTCGAGCAGATCGCCGCGGGCCTGTCGAACGCGGAGATCGCCGAGCGGCTGTGCATCACCACGGAAACCGTGAAGACCTACGTCTCCCGGATCCTGACCAAACTCGACCTGCGCGACCGCGTGCAGGCGGTGGTCCTCGCCTACCGGGTGGGGCTGGTCGTCGCCGAGTGAGACCCGCGCGCGCCGAGCCGGCCGTGAGCGCCGGCTCGCGCCGACGCGGGCCACCGCCGCGTCCCGCTGGTGCGACTGCGAGCGGCGGCCACCCGGAAGATCCGCGGGCGCACGCGGGGTCCCCTGTCTCCGGATCAGGGCCGGAGGCCGTCGAAGACGAGGTGGAGCAGGCGGCGTGCCGCTGCCGGATCGCTTTCAGCGGCCACGGAGACGGCCGTCCCGAGGGTGAGCAGGTCGTCCGGTGAGGTCCCCGGTCGCACGGCGCCCACCGCGAGCGCCCGGTCCAGCAGGTTCACGGTCGCCTCCCGCACCACGCCGTGGCAGTCCACCGCGGACGGCGCTCCCCCGGTCACGTCGGCCTCCAACGAGGCGGTCAGGCCGCGGGTCTCCACAGCGGACACGACCAGTTCTTCCAGCCACGTGAAGAGGCCCGCGCCGGGGTCACCGCCGGCCAGCTCGTCACCTCGCCGGCGCAGGTGCTCGACGGTCTCGTGGAAGACCTCGTCGAGCAACGCGCGCCGGGACGGGAAGTGCCGGTGCAGGGTGGCCGAACCCACGCCGGCCTCGCGGGCGACCTCCTCGAAGGAGACCCGGGCGCCGTCGCGGGCGACGAGGGGCCGGGCCGCCGCCAGGAGCCGCTCGTGATTGCGCTGCCAGTCCGCCCGCTGCGACCTGGGCCCGCTGCTCGCCATCGGGACGACCTCTCGCTGGACAAAACGGAGTGACACCCCATATCGTAGCCCAGGTAAAACGGGGTGCCACCCCACTTACTGAGCGGAGGAACGCCATGCCCTCGTCACAGCCGTTCGTGCTGGTCACCGGAGCGACCGGCAAGCAGGGAGGCGCCGTGGTCCGCGCGCTGCTCGCCTCCGACGTCCCGGTCCGGGCGCTGGTGCGCGACACCGGCACCGAGCGCGCCGCCGCCCTGCGCGAACTCGGAGCCGTCCTCGTGCGAGGAGACCTGGACGACGTCCCGTCGTTGGAAGCGGCCCTCGACAACGCCCGCGCGGTGTTCTCGGTGCAGGTGCCCGACATCACCGGCCTGCCGGGCGACCCCGAAGTCCGCCACGGCCACAACCTGGTCGAGGCCGCCCGACGGGCGCAGGTCGGGCACGTGGTGCACACTTCGGTCTCGGGCGTCGGCACGATCGACGTCGAGCACTTCGACGAGCAGCGCTGGGGCTCCTTCGTGCGGCACTACTACCGCAGCAAGGCCGCAGTCGAGGACCTGGTGCGGACCGCGGGCTTTCCGCGGTGGACGATCCTCAGGCCGGCCACGTTCATGGAGAACTTCGTCCGACCATCGCCCTACTTCGCCGACATGACCTCGAACCGGCTTGTCGTCGCCGTCGACCTCGACGTCGCACACCCCTTCGTCGCGGTGGACGACATCGGAGCCGCTGCCGCCGCGGCGTTCGCAGAACCGGAGCGCTTCCACGGCGTCGAACTGGAACTGGCCGGAGACGTCCTGAGCTTCCGCGAGGCCGCACAGGCCCTGTCCCGGGCACTCGGGACCGACATCGAACTGCCCCCCGGTCCCGAGCACGTCCCAGCGGAGGGCCCCCTCAGGGCGTTCTTCCAAGCACAGCAGCACATGAGCGCCCACCCCGCGCCGGCGCGCCCGCAGTTCGCCGCGCGCATGGGTGTGCCGACGACGACCTTCACCGGGTGGGCGAGGGGCACCCTGCGCAACCGGTCGGCCGGCTGAGCCGGCTCAGCCGGGAGGTGAGGCGCTCGGTTCGTCGTCGCGGAACGCCCTGCCGGAGAACCGGCGACGGGGTCCCCCTGTCACGCCCCCGGCTGCGCCAACGGCTCACCGGCGCTGGAGCGCGGCCGAGCGCGCCGGCCGGGCGGCGGGCACGGCTCGCGCCCCCCGGGGAACTCGCGCGTGGCGCGCCACCGGGACGGGCGGCACGCTCACAGCGCCATCCAGGTGTCCGAGTTGCGGCGCTCGCGCTCCTCCAACTGCCGGGCGAACAGCTCCCACGACTCGGCGCAGCGGCGGGCCGCGTCGGCCAGCGCGCCGATCGCGTGCGCGGGCACCATGTCGGTGTAGCGCTGCCACTGCTCCGCGCCGAAGGTGCCCACGTCGAGCATCCGCAGGATGCCCCGGCCGATTTCGCTGAACCTCATGGAGGGGTCGCGCTTGAGCGAACCCAGGTCCGGCGGCGGGCACGGTTCGCCGACCGGGCGGGGCGGAGTGCCGGCGCGCTCGGCCCGCCGCTGCCGCACGGGCACCGGGTCGGCGCCGACGCGCAGGCGGCGGCGCACGTCGCGAACCGTGCCGACGGAGACGTCGGCCCGCCGGGCGACCTCCCGCAGGCTCGCCTCGGGCAGCTCCACCAGCAGCTGCCCGACGCGGCGGCGCGCCTCCGCGGTGTTGAGCGGGCGCACCCTGCCGTCGCGGCCGAGCCGGACCGGCGCGCCACCGGCGGGCACCACGCGGCGCAGCGCCCCCACGGTCTTGGCCGACAGGCCGACGACGCCGGCGATCGCCCGGTCGGACCACGCGCCGTGCGCGGCGATGATCCGCCGCGCGGCCGCGTTGCGGTCGGCCTGGCTCAGCGGCAGCCCGTGCACGGCGTTGAGCCGCACCGCGAGCAGGAACGCCTCGTCGGCCGTCCCGTCGAAGAACAGCACGTCGATCACCTGCTCGCCGCGCAGCCGCGCCGCGTGCAGCCGGTGCCGGCCGTCGATGATCTCCATGGTGCGCTGGTTCACGACGATCGCCGGCAACCGGTCGTCCACCTCGACCAGGGCGCGCGCGTACTCGGGATCCACCCCGACGATCCTCGGCGACTCGCCGACGACGAGCTCGTCCAGCGGCACCCGGCCGGGCGTGCACCGCGCGAGGTGCTGGTCGAGGTCCGCGAGACGCCCTTCTCCTGCGGCCCGCACGAGCGGGGCCACCCCTTCCGCCACTACTTCCCCCCAGGTGTTGCCGTGTCGTACGCGGGCCGGGTGATCCGAGCCGGAAGCAGGCCGGGCGGACAACGTCCGCCGATGAAGCCCCACGTGCGTACCGGCAAGCCCTGCACCCGCACAAACTGCGTAACGCAACGAAATGGTGACTATCGGCCAATGTAACAAGGCTTCCGACCGCGGGGCAACGCCTGTCACCCGTTGAGATCCACGACCGGAACGGGTGGTGGTCGGGTTCCCCGGCGGGTCCGGCACCCGTCGACCTCCACCCGCGCGGCGCGGCGAACGGGGGCCTGCGGACGCCGGTGCGCCGGGTGGCGCCGACTCCTCTTCCTTCGCGGCAGCACGGTGGTCGGGGACCGGCGAAACCCGGCCGGCACATCAACCCCGCACGGGGTTCGCTCAGCAGCCCGGACGGGTGGGCGCGCGCCGGGCGACCCGGTCGCCGCCGCGACCGGCGAACCGGAGCAACGCGCCGGACGCGGCGAGGTGGCGCGAGGTCGCCGGCCGACGGCGGTCACGGCCCAGCGCGGTGGGGGTGGCGAGGCCGGTGGGCGAACCGGGCAGGCCCCTCGCGGCAGGCGCGGCGCACCGGGCCGGCCGGCGGTCCGCGCGGGATCGGCGGGGACCACGACACCGCCGGGCGGCGAGGCGCCGGCGCGGCTGACCGGCAACGGGATCACCGGTCGACCGGAGCCGCGGCGGAGGGCGCCGCCTGCCGCCGCGAGGCGCCGCGCGACGGCGAGGGCCGGTTCGCCCCGGCGGGACCGCTCCTCGAACCGGCGCACCGGCCCCCTCCGCGAACGTGCCGGGTCCGGTCACCGCCGACGGCCCGCACACCGCCCCGCACTCGTCGCCCACCATTTCCGACTCCATTTCGCAGCGCGGTCGCACTGCCCGGGACAACCGAAACTCCCAGCCCTCCGCGAGCTTTGTCAACGAACCGCTCCACAGTTGCACACCCACCCCCGGAAACTTTTCGGATTCGATCCCGACGCTGCTCGGCCGGCCGCCCGAATCAGTCGAACACCTGGTTGACGGCACGCTGTCGACCGGGTATCACGCGGGCATCGGATCAGCTCGCGGCGCCGGCGACAACCGCAGCGCACCCCCGGTCCTTTCCCTTGCCGGCACCGACGAGTCCGGGTATTACTGGAGTGGCGGCGCCGAGGCGATTACCGCTCGACACCGGACGTGAACCGGGGGAACACGTGTCGGCGGTCCGGCCCGCTCAATTCCCCTTGTCGTCCGAATTCACTGCGCGCCCGGAAACGGGCTCCCGGACCACCCGGAGGGAGGTTGAGATGACGCGCAAGCACACCGCGAACCTGCGGCCGAAGCTGGTCGTGAAGGGCAAGGGCAAGTGATCCGGTGCGGGGGTGGGCCGGGCCCACCCCCGCGTCGCCCATCGAGGAGGGGCAGCGGTGTTCGCGGTCGAGATGTTGGACAACGGCGTGCGCGTCGTGCTGGACGGGTCGCTCGGCGTCCGCAGCGTGACCACGTGCGCGGTGGTCGGCGCGGGCTCGCGCACCGATGACCTCGACGCGCCCGGACTGGCGCACCTGCTGGAGCACCTGGTGATGGCGGCGCCCGGCGCGGGTGGCGACTCGCTGAGCAAGTGGGTCGACTCGGCCGGCGGCCAGTCCAACGCGTCCACCTCGCACGAGTCGCTGTTCTTCTGGACGAGGGTGCCGCCGGAGGCCGCCGTCGAGTGCGCTCTCCGGTTCGACGCCGCGCTGACCGCGCCCGCGGTCACCGACGCGCTGTGCGCGGCGGAGAGCCAGGTCGTCGTGCAGGAGCTGCTGGCCGCCGCGGACGACCCGGTCGACGTGGCGCACGAGGCGTTCTACGGCGCGCTGTTCGCCGGCCGCCCGCTGGCGCGCCCGGTGGGTGGTCCGGTGCCGTTCCCGGAGTTCGGCGCGGCGGACGTGCTGCGGGCGCACCGGGCCAACCTGCGGTCCGCCCCGCTCGGGATCTCCCTGGTCGGGCCGGCCGCCCTGTTGGGTGAGGTGCTGGCCGCGCTGCGCGCGGGCGGGCTCGCCGCCGTGCGCCGCGAACCCCGGCCGGTCGTCCCCCGCGGGTCCGGCGGGGCGCCGGGCGCCGGGGTCGCGCCGGGCGCGGAGTACGCCTACCTGGTCGCCGGCGGCGAGGGCGCCGGCCGCGCGGACCCGCGGTGGGCCGCGACCGAGGTGCTCGCCGCGGCGGTCGGCGGCACGCCCGGCTCGGTGCTCTACGAGCGCCTGCGCGGCGAACTCGGCGTCAGCTACCAGCTCCGGTCCACCCACACCGCGTACGACGACGTCGGCGTCTGGTCGGTGGTGGCCGGCACGCCGCCCGCCGAGGTCGAGCGGGTGGAGAAGACCATCCGGGACTGCCTGCGCGAGGTCGCGGACGGCGCGCTGGGCGACGCCGGCTTCGCCGCCGCGCGGCGGCAGGCCGTCGGCGCGGTGCTGCTCGACCACGAGGACCCGGTGGCGCTGGCCCACTTGAACAGCACGTGGTCCGCGCACCACGAACCCGCCGAACCGCCGGTCGACCGCGCCCGGCGCCTGCTGGCCGACGTGGCGCACGCCGACGTGCGCGCCGCCGCGTCCCGAGTGCTGGGGAGCTACACCTGTGTCGTCGCCTCCTGACCCGGTCGCGGACCTCGTCGGTCGCGGCGTGCGCGCGGAGCTGGCCGCCGAGCTGGTCGGGAGCGACCTGCTGGTGCGGGTGGCCGGTGAGCCGGTGGTGCTGGCGCCGGACGCCGACCCGGTCACCGGCAGCCCGCGCGTGCTGGCGACCCCGCTGGGCGGCCCGGTGCCGACGCCACCGCTGGTCGACCTGGTCCGGGAGCGCCACCCCGGGGCCGAGGCGGTGGTGCTGGTGCTGCCGGCGGGTGCGCCGGAACCGGCCACCGGGCGGGCCTACATGCGCTACGTGCTGGCCACCGACGCGCTGGCGCCCGCCGACCCCGAGCCGGGGTGGGTGGTGCGCCGCGCGGACGGCCACGACGCGCCCGACGTGGTGCCGCTGCTGGTGCAGGCGATGGCCGACGGGTACCGGGGCGCGGGCAGCCCGGTGGCCACCGCCGCGCTGCGCGAGCACGCGGAACGGGTGTTCGGGCAGGCCCTGGCCGAGGGCGCGGTGTTCGTCGCCCACGACGGCGGCGGTTTCGCCGGGCACGCCACGGTGGTGCCCGACGAGGACGAGCTGACCGGCCGGCCGAGGCTGGAGCTGTTCGACACCTTCGTGCTGCCCGCCCGCCGGGGGTCCCGCGCCTCGGCGCTGCTGACCTCGGCGGTGGTGCGGCACGCGCGGGGGCTGGGCCTGCCGCTGCGCGGGTACGTGTCCGGCCACGACGACAACGCCGCGCGGGTGCTGGCGAAGCTGACCGCGAACGGGTGGCGGCGCGACACGACGTACTGGTCGCTGCCGCTGGACGAGGGGCGGTCCGCCGGTGGCTGACCCCGCGCTCACCGTGACCTCGGAGGTCCGACCGGGCCTGCGCACCACCGGGATCTGCCTCACCGTGGCGCTGGGCTCCCGCGCGGACCCCCCGGGCCTGGGTGGCCTGACCCACTTGCTGGAGCACCTGGTGATGTCCGCCCCGGTGGACGGCCGGTCGTTCGGCGCGCGCGCCGAGTGGTTGGGCGGCAGCGTGAACGCGCACACCGGGTTGGAGGAGCAGCAGTTCTACGCGCGGGTGCGCGCCGAGGACGCCGACGAGGTGATCGCCCTGCTGCTGCGGGCGGCGTTCGCGCCGGACCTGTCCGAGGCGGCCGTGGCGGCGGAGAAGGCGGTGGTGCGGCGCGAGCTCGTCACGTCGGCGGCCGACCCGAACGAGGTCGTGCAGGACGCGGTGCTGGCCGCGCTGTTCCCGGGCCACCCGCTGGGCCGGCCGGTCGGCGGCACCCCGGCCGGCATCCGCACGGCGGGCCCGGACGCCGTGCGCGCCCACCACGCGACCCGGTTCCGGGGCGCGCCCGCCCACCTCGCGGTGGTCGGGCCGCGCCCGCCGGAGCTGCCGCGCGGCTCCGGCCCACCGCCCGGCGCCACCGCGCCGCACGTCCGACCGGAGCCGCTGCCGCCGACCGCCCACGAGGACCCCCGCTGGCCGGCGGGCTTCGCGTGGGTGTGCCTGGGCGCGCGGTCGCCGGGCGCGGGCGACCCGCGCCGACCCGACTACGACGTGCTGGCGGCGCTGCTCGGGTCCAGCCCGTCGTCGCTGCTGTACCGGCGGCTGCGCGACGAACTGGGCCTGGGCTACGCGTTCGAGGCGTGGGACCGCGCCTACACCGAGGCCGGCGCGTGGCGGGTGCTGGTCGGCGTCGACGAGGGCGACGGCACGCGAGTGGTGGACGTGGTGCGCGGTCTGCTGGCGGACCTGGCCGAGCGCGGGCCGACCGAGGACGACCTGGGCGCGGCCAAGCGCGGCCTGGAGGTGCGGACGCTGGTGGACACCGAGGACCCGTTGGAGGCGGCGCGGTCGCTGGGGGTGCGCACCCGCGCCGGCACCGCGCCGTGGTCGCCGGAAGCGCTGCTGGCGGCGACGCGCGCCGTGTCGGCGGACGGCGTGGCCGAGGCGGCGCGGGCGGTGTCGGCCGACCTGATCACCGTGGTGCGACCGGAAGGACGGCGGAGATGACCACCACCCGCACCGGGATCGACCTGCGGCTGTGCGCGCGGGCGCTGGGCGTCGACGAGGACGGGGACCCGGATGTCCTGCTGGCCGCCGCCCGCTGCCGCGGCTGGACCCTGCCCATGCTCCTGCTGTCGCTGTACGAGCGGGACGGGCACGTGCTGGGCAGCGGCGCGCGCGACGAGCTGCGGCGCGCGCGACGGCGGCGCGACGCCTACGGCCGGGTGGTCGCCGCGCTCGCCGCCGAGACCGGCGCACGGGTGCTCAAGGGCCCGTCGCTGGCCGGGCACTACCCGCCCGGCCTGCTGCGCCCGGTCGGCGACCTGGACGTGGTGGTGGCCGACGAGGACGAGCTGTGGCGCGCGGTGCGCGCGGTGCGCGGCGCGGCGCCGGTGGCCGACATGCACGTGTCCCTGTACGGCCACCCCGACCGGCACCTGCTGGTGCAGCTGACGTGGCCCGGCGACGACCCGCTGCTCGACCGGCACCACTCCGTGGAGCTGTCGACGGCGGCGTTCGCGGGCGGGGTCGGCCCGGTGCGGGTGCGGGCGGAGCTGCCGGAGGACCCCGTGGTGGCGGACCTGCTGGCGCTGGCCGAGGAGCGCTTCCAGCGGCCGTACGGCCTCAAGGACGCGGTGGACACCGCGGTGTTGGGCGGGTTGCCGGCGTGCGCGGCCGTGGCCGCCGACCTGGTGGCCGCCGCCGAGCGCTGGCGGGTCGCCCCCGAGCTGCTGGAGTTGCTGGAGTTCACCACCGCCCTGGTGGACCCGGGCTGCCTCGGCGGCCTGGTCGAGCCGCTGGGCGCCGCCGCCGAGCGGGAGCGGGAGCGGCGGGGCGCGTGGACGCCGCCGTCCGCTCCGGCCGGCGCCGACGCGATGACCCGGGCGCTGGTCGAGGGCAGGCCGGTGGGCGGGCTGCTGCTGCGGGAACCGCCCGCGCCGCGCCGTTCCTCCGTCGTGCGCGCCTACCCCGGCGGCGCGCTGCTGGCCAGCCCGGTCGGCGACTACCTGTTGGTCGACCAGCCGCTGGTGACCCAGGACCAGTACGACGAGGCGGTGGCGCGGCTGCCACTGCTGGACGAGGGGTGAGCCGTGGACGCGGTGGAGGTCATCGGCCTGGGCCGGGAGTACGCGCGCAGGCGGCAACCGCCGCGCACGGCGCTGTCGGGGTTCGACCTGACCGTGCCGGTGGGCGAGGTGCACGGCCTGCTCGGCCCGAACGGCGCGGGCAAGACCACGCTGTGCAAGATCCTGTCGACGGTGCTGCTGCCGACCTCGGGCACGGCACGGGTGTTCGGTCACGACGTGGTGACCGGGACCAAGTCCGTGCGACCGCTGGTGGGCATCGTCTTCGGCGGTGAGCGCGGTCTGTACGGCAGGCTCACCGCACGGCAGAACCTGCGCTACTGGTCGGCGCTGTACCGGCAGCCGCGCGCGGTGGGCCGGGCGCGGACCGACCGGCTGCTGGAGCGGCTGGGGTTGGCCGACCGGGCGGACGAGCGGGTGGAGACCTTCTCGCGCGGCATGAAGCAGCGGCTGCACCTGGCGCGCGGCCTGGTCGGCGACCCCGGCCTGCTGATCCTGGACGAACCGACCGTGGGCATGGACCCGGTGGCGGCCCGCGACTTCCGCTCGCTGGTGCGGGAACTGCGCGAGGAGGGGCGCACCGTCCTGATCACGACGCACGACATGGCCGAGGCCGAGGACGTGTGCGACCGGGTGTCCCTGGTGGACGGCGGCAGGCTGCTCGCCACCGAGGACCCGCGCACCATCGGCGGCTGGCTAACCAAGTACGAGCGGGTGGTGGCCGAGGACGTGCCGCCGGACGCGGTGAGGTCGCTGCGCGCGGTGCCCGGCGTGCGCGCGGTGTCCACCCAGGACCGGACGACGGTGGTGGAGACCGACGCGCAGGGCGCGGCGGGCGCGGCGGTGCAGGTGCTGGCGGGGGCGGGCGTCACCACGATGTCGACCGGCAGGCCGTCGCTGGCCGACGTGTACCTGCACGTGATCGGCGATCGCGGGAGCGCGGTGCGGTGATCCGCGTCTTCCTGTCCGCGGCGTGGTTCCAGGCGCTGCTGCTGCGCGGGCCGGCCGACCTGGCGGCGCTGTTCAACACGCCGCTGTTCACGCTGGCGCTGCTGGCGATCATGCAGCACGCGGGCCGGTCGGACCTGGCGCCGTACGCGGTGGTCGGCTCGACGGTGATCGCGGTGTGGAGCATGGCGATGGTGGTGTCCGGCGACATCATCGACTCCGACCGCGCGAACGGCACCCTGGAGGCGGTGATCGGCACCCCGGCGCCGCTGGCGGTGGTGGTGCTGGGGCGCACCGCGACGGTGACCGTGATCAGCACGGTGGCGCTGCTGGAGAGCCTGGCCGTCGCGTGGCTGGCGTTCGGCGTGGTCGTCGACTCCCGGCACGTCGGCGTGCTGGTGGCGACCCTGGCGGTGACCGTGGTGGCGATGGTGGGCACGGCGACCGCGATGGCGGGCGTGTTCGTGCTCGCCCGGTCGGCGCGGACCTTCCAGAACGCGCTGTCCTACCCCTTCTACCTGCTCAGCGGCGCGGTCGTGCCGACGGACCTGCTGCCGTCGTGGTTGCAGCCGGTGAGCCGGGCGGTGTTCCTGTCCTGGTCCACGGACCTGGTGCGGGACACGTTGCGCGCCGCGCCGGTGCCGGACGTGGCGGCCCGGTTGGCGGTCGTGCTCGGCCTGGGGTCGCTGGGCTACCTGGGCGGGGTCCTGATGTTGGCGGTGGTGCTGCGCCGGGTGCGCACGACGGGGGCGGTGGTGTTCGCGTGATGCGGGACGAGGCCCGCGTGCTGGCGGCTGCGGTCGCGAGCGCGCGCGCCGACCTCAAGGCCATCTACACGTGGCGGACGTGGTCGTTCGCGTGGCTTTCCAGGATCCTGTGCCAGGTCGCGTTCTTCGCGGTGATCGGCCGGCTGTTGGGTTCGGAGGAGCGCACGCACTTCCTGTTGGTGGGCAACGCCGTCTACATCGCGGCGCTGGTGTCGATGTTCGTGTGCGCGTCGACGGCGTGGGAACGGCAGCTGGGCACGCTGCCGCTGCTGGTGGCCGCGCCGAGCAGCCCCTTCACGCTGTTCGTCGGCCGCAGCGCGCAGTGGCTGCTGGACGGGACGGCGTGCGCGTCGATCGCGCTGTTCGTGCTGGGCCCGCTGTTCGGCGTGCCGATGCCGATGCCGACCGCCCTGGCGGCGGTGCCGCTGATCGCGCTGGTGTCGGTGTCGACGTACTGCTTCGGCCTGGTGCTGGCGGGGCTGGCGCTGCGGCGGGTGGAACTGCGCAACCTGGTGGGGAACCTGGGCGGGCTGGCGCTGATGGTGCTGTGCGGGGTGCAGGTGCCGTCGTCGTTCTGGCCGGAGCCGCTGCACGCGGTGGCCCAGGTCCTGCCGGTGACCCACGGGCTGGAGGCGGTGCGGTCGCTGCTGGCGGGCGGGCCCACCGGCGCGGTGCTGGGTCCGGCCGCGGTGGAGCTGTGCGTCGCGGCCGGGTGGTTCGGCGTGGCGGCGCTGTCCTTCCGCCGGTTCGCGGAGAGCGGCAGGCGCACCGGGACGATCGAGTTCGGCGACTGACCGGGTCGCGCCCCCGCCCGTCAGGCGCCGAGCCTGGTCACCGCGGTGGTGTCCGGGTCCACGAGGAAGCTGGGCCGGGTGACGTGCCGCGGTGCGTTGCGCACGGAGTTGTACGTGATGAACAGCATCGTGCGCCGGTCGTCGGACAGGTTGTCCGACGACGAGTGGACGATGCTCGGGTGGAAGAGGCTGATCGTCCCGGCGGGGCCGAGGAGCCTGGTCGGCGGGTGCTCGGCCGCCAGCTCCCGGACCACCGCGTCGTCGACGCTGTGCGTCAGGTTCGCCGACACGTGGTCCTGCCAGCCCGTCGACGGGGCGGACCCGCTCCCGGCGGGCGGGCCGACCAGGCCCAGGCGGTGCGACCCGGTCAGCACCGTGAGCGGGCCGTTGCGCTCGTGCACCTCGTCCAGGTTGATCGCGATGTTCACCGCGTCGGGCTCCGGCATCCCGTCCTCCACCGCCCAGAACGCGAAGTCCTGGTGCCAGGGCCACCGCTTCCCCTCGCGCGGCGACTTGATGTTGATCTTGAATTGGTAGACGTAGACCGAGTCGCCCACGGCGGCCTCCGCCAGGTCCACGAACAGCGGGTGGCGGACCAGCCGCTCGCACACGTCGTCGAAGCGGTGGCAGCCGTGCAGGGCGCGCACCGTCTCGCCGTCCTCCTCGTGGACGACCTCGGGCCGGACCATGCCGCAGATGCGGCTGACGGTCGCGCGCAGGTCGGCCAGCAGCAGCGGGTCGATCCCGTGCGCGAGCACGGCCCAACCCTGCCGCCGGTACGCCTCCACGACCTCGGCCACGTTCGTCTCCAGGGCCCGCATCGCATCCTCCTTCATCGTCGTGACGCCCTCCGCAGGGCCGGCCGCGCCCGGGGCGCCTCCTCCATGCGCTCGGCCACGCCCTGCACGGTCGGGCTGTCGAACAGGTCGGTGATGCCCAGTTCGCACCTCGTCTCCGCCCGGATCCGGCTGACGAGCCGGGTCGCGAGGAGCGAGTGCCCGCCGAGGTCGAAGAAGTTGTCGTCCGCCCCGACCTGCGGCACGCCGAGGACGTCGGCGAACAGCCGGCAGAGCGTCTTCTCCCGCTCGGTGCGCGGGGCGACGCCGCGCGACGCGCTCGCGTAGTCCGGTGCGGGCAGCGCCCTGCGGTCGACCTTCCCGTTGGGCGTCAACGGGAAGGTCTCCAGCACCACGACCGCGGCGGGCACCATGTACTCGGGCAGCACCTTCGCCGAGGCCCGGCGCAGCGCGCCGGGGTCCGGGCGTCGTGCCCCCTCGGGCACGACGTAGGCCACCAGCCGCTTGTCCCCCGCCCGGTCCTCCCGGGCGACGACCAGCACCCTCGCCACGTCCGGCAGCCGCGCCAGGACGTCCTCGACCTCGCCCGGCTCGACGCGGAACCCCCGGATCTTCACCTGGAAGTCCCGGCGCCCCAGGAAGTCGAGCGTGCCGTCCGCCCGCCAGCGCGCCAGGTCGCCGGTCCGGTACATCCGCGACCCGGGATCGCCGTACGGGTCCGCGACGAACCGCTCGGCCGTGAGCCCCGGCCGGTTCAGGTAGCCGCGCGCGGTCTGCACCCCGGCGAGGTAGAGCTCGCCGGCGACCCCGACCGGCACCACGCGCAGCGCGTGGTCCAGCACGTAGGCGCGGGTGTTCCAGATCGGGCCGCCGATCGGCGGCGGCTCCCCCGCCGCCAGCGCCGCCGGCGGCACGGTGAACCCGGTCACCACGTGGGTCTCCGTCGGGCCGTAGTAGTTGTGCACCCGCCGGTCCGGCTGCCGCGCGCAGAACTCGCGGATCGACCGGTGCAGGGTCAGCGCCTCCCCCGCCTGCGCGATCTCCAGCAGGTCCGGCAGGTCGAGGTCCAACTCCCGGGCGGCCTCGCTGAGGCTCTCGACCACGGGCGTCGGCGCGAACAGCTCGTTGACCCGGTGCCGCGCCATCCAGCGGGCGAGCTGCTGGGCGTCCTTGCGCACGTCCTCGCGCGGGACGGCGAGGGTCTTCCCCGAGGTCAGCGCGGAGAGGATCTCCTGCGCAGCGGCGTCGAAGCTCAGCGAGGCGAACTGCGCGGTCGTGGTGCCCGGCCCGCCGCCCACCACCTCGGCGTGCCAGGCCAGCAGGTTGACCACGGCCCGCGCCGGCAGCACGACCCCCTTCGGCCGGCCGGTCGAGCCGGACGTGTAGATGACGTAGACCGGGTGATCGGGGAGCAGCGGCCTGGTGCGCGTCGCGTCGGTCACCTCGGCGTCGGACTGCGCGGCCAGCCGCCGGGCCACGTCGTCGCCGTCGAGCACGACCTGGCGGGCCCCGACCGGCGCCCTCGGCGCCGTGGCGGTCGTGGTGAGCACGCACACGGGCTCGCTGTCCCGCAGCATGAACCCGACGCGGTCGTCGGGGTAGTCCGGGTCCACCGGCAGGTAGGCCGCACCGGCCTTCACCACCCCCAGCATCGCCACGACCAGCGCGACCGACCGCGGCGCGAACAGCGCGACCGTCTCCTCCGGCCCAGCGCCCATCCCGACGAGCAGCCGCGCCATCCGGTTGGACCGCGCGTCCAGGTCGGCGTAGGTGACCGCCTCGCCCTCGTACCGGACGGCCACGGCGTCCGGGGTGCGCGCCGCCTGCGCCACCAAGAGCTCGGGCAGGGTCAGCGGCGCGACGTGCCGGGCCGTGTCGTTCCACGTCTCCAGGACCAGCCGCCGCTCGTCGTCGGTCATCATCGGCAGCCGGCCCACCGGTTCGTCGGGGTCGGCGAGGGCCGTGCCGAGCAACCGGGCGAAGTACCCGGCGACGCGCTCCGCCGTCGCCCGGTCGAACAGGTCCGTCGCGAACTCCACCACCACGTCGATGCCCGCCGGGGCGCCGTCCGCCGTCGTCCGTTCGGTGAAGCTGAACGTCAGGTCGAACTTGGCGACACCGATCCCCGGCTCCTCCGCCGACACCTCCAGGCCGTCCAGGGCGAACCGCTCCGCCTCGGTGTTCTGAGCCACGAGCAGCACTTGGAACAGCGGTTGCCGCGCGAGGGAGCGAGCCGGGTTCACCGCCTCCACCAGGGACTCGAACGGCAACTCCCGGTGGGTGAACGCGTCGAGGTCGGCGTCGCGCACCCGGCGCAGCAGCTCGCGGAACCCCGGGTCGCCGGAGGTGTCGGTCCGCAGGACGACGGTGTTGACGAAGAAGCCGACCAGGTCCCGCAGCGCGTCGTCGTCCCGACCGGCGACCGCGCTGCCGACCACGACGTCCGTCCCCGCGCCGAGCCTGGTCAGCAGGGCGGCGAGCACGGCGTGCACCGCCATGAAGACGGTCGCCCGCTCCTCCCGCGCCAGCCGCACGAGTTCCCGGTGCGACCGCGCGTCGATCGCCAGGCCCACGGTGTCGCCGCGGTAGGAGGCCCGTGCCGGCCGGGCGCGGTCATGGGGCAGGTCCAGTTGCTCCGGCAGGTCCGCCAGCGCCGCCGTCCAGTGGTCGAGCAGGAGCGCGTGGCGGCTGCCGGGGTCGTCGGGCGCGCCGAGCCGCCCGCGCTGCCAGAGCGTGAAGTCCGCGTACTGCACCGGCAGTTCCGCGAACACCGGCTCCCGCCCGGCTCGCCGGGCCGCGTACGCGTGGAACAGGTCCGCCGCGAGCGGCGCCGTCGACCAGCCGTCCGCCGCGATGTGGTGCACCACCAGGAGCAGCAGGTGCTCGTCGCGGCCGGTCACCACGACCTGCGCCCGCACCGGCTGGTCCGCGGCGAGGTCGAAGCCCTGCCGCAGGAAGGTGTGGCGGACCCGCTCGACGTCGGCGGGGCCGGCGCAGCGCACCACGGGCAGCCGGGTGTCGACCTCGTCGGCGGTCAGCACCCGCTGCCAGGGCTCACCGGTCTCGGCCTGCGGGAACACCGTGCGCAAGGTCTCGTGCCGGGTCACCACGTCGGCCAGGGCGGCCCTCAGCGCATCGACGTCCAAAGGCCCGCGCAGGCGCAGCACCAGGGGGATGTTGTAGACCGCGCCGTGCCCCTCCAACTGGTTGAGGAACCACATCCGGCGCTGCGCGTGGGACAGGGGAACCCGGTCCGGGCGCGGGCGCCGGGTGGGCGCGGGGCCGGGGGTGGCCGGGCGCCCGGGCCGGCCGGCGACCTCGCGGGCGGTGGGCCCGGCGAAGAAGTCGTGGAGGGACAGCTCCACGCCCAGGTCGGCGCGGAGCCGGCCGATGAGCCGGTTCGCCATCAGGGAGTGGCCGCCCAGGTCGAGGAAGCTGTCCGTGGCGCCGACCCGGGTGACGCCGAGCACCTCGGCGAACAGCCGGCACAGGGCCGCCTCGCGCTCGTCCCGCGGCGCGTCCCCGCCCGGCGCCGGTCCGTAGTCCGGCGCGGGCAGCGCGGCGCGGTCGAGCTTTCCGTTGGGGTTGAGGGGGAAGCGGTCCAGGACCACCACGGCCGAGGGCACCATGTAGTCGGGCAGGCGCTCGGCGAGCGCACCGCGCAGTGCCGCGGGGTCGGCGTCGGCGCCCTGCGCGAGCACGACGTACAGCACGAGCCGCCGACCGCCGACCTCGTCCTCCCGCACGACGGCCGCCGCCCCGGTCACCGGGGGGAGCGCGCCGGCCGCGACCTCGACCTCCCCCGCCTCCACCCGGTGACCCCGGATCTTGACCTGGGAGTCCGCGCGACCGACGTAGGCGAGCTCGCCGTCCGGCCCGGGCCGCACCAGGTCGCCGGTGCGGTACATGCGCGCGCCCGGTGGGCCGAACGGGTCGGCGACGAACCGCTCGGCGGTCAGCGCGGGCCGGTTGAGGTAGCCGCGCGCCACTCCGGCGCCCCCGATGTACAGCTCGCCGAGCTCGCCGGGCGCGACCGGGCGCAGCGACCCGTCCAGCACGTGCGCACCGGTCGCCCGGACCGGGGCGCCGATCGAGGCCGCGTCCCCCGCGACGCGCACCGCCTTCACCGTGGAGTAGACGGTCGTCTCGGTCGGGCCGTAGCAGTTGGTCACCTCGCGCGCGGTGGCCAGCAGGCTCGCGGCCAGGCGCGGGCTCAGGGCGTCGCCGCCGACCAGCACCGACACGCCGGTGAGGTCCACCTGGCCGGTGTCCAGCAGGAACTGCCACGACGCGGGAGTGGCCTGCGCCGCGGTGATGTCGTCGCGCCCGAGCATCCGGGCCAGGCGCACCGGGTCCCGCTGCTCGTCCCCGGTGGCGAGGACCACCCGCGCGCCGCTGATCAGCGGCACGAACAGCTCGATCCCGGCGATGTCGAACCCCGCGGTGGTCAGCGCGAGGAATCCGTCCGATGTGGACAGGTCGAGGCGGGAGGCGAACTCCTGCAACAGGTTGGCGAAGCTCTCGTGGGTGACCGCGACGCCCTTCGGCGTCCCGGTGGACCCCGAGGTGAACAGCACGTAGGCGAGGTCGCCGGGGTGCGGGGGACGAAGGCGTTCGGTGTCGTCGACGTTCCCGCCCGAGGTGGCGCCGCCCGGCGGGAGGGCGTCGACCAGCAGCAGCAGCCCGGCGTCGACGCCGAGGTCCGCGACCGCCCCGGAGCAGCCGACGACCACCACCGGTCGGGCCTCGCCGAGGATGAGCCGGTTGCGGCCGGCCGGGTGCGCCGGGTCGAGGGGGACGTAGGCCGCGCCCGTCTTGACGACGGCGATCAGCGCGACCAGCAGCTCCACCGACCGGGGCAGCACCAGCGCGACCGCCTCCTCCGGTCCCGCGCCGACGCCGATCAGCAGCCGGGCCAGCCGGTTGGCCCTGGCGTTCAGCTCGGCGTAGGTGGTGGTGCGGCCGTCGCACTCCACGGCGACGTGGTCGGGTGTCCGGCGCACCTGGTGCTCGAACGCCTCCAGCAGGGTGGGCGCGGTCATCGGTGCTCCTCCTTCCGCGCAGGTCCCCGAAGGGGGCCGGTGGTGGGAACCGGGCGGAGGTCGGGACGGCCGCCCGGTGCGGTCGCCCCTCGGCGACGCCGCCGCGCCCGGTCCGCCCGGAGCCGCGGACCGGTGGCGGCGGGACCCGCCGCAGGGCACCGGCCGGCGACCGCTCGACGGCCGGTCGGCCCGCCTCCGCCCGCCGCCCGCCCCGTGCCGGGAGCGGGAGGGCGACGGGGTCGTCGCCGGGCGGAGGTCGGCTGCCGTCCCCCTTCGGGGTCGGCCGGGCCGTCGACGAGCACGCGGTGCGCGTGCCGGCCGCGCGCGGCGCCCACCGCTCCCCTGCCACCACGCCGGTCGCGGCGCGGTTCCGATCGCGGGGCCGGCGCGGGGGGCGTCATCGGCCCTCCTCGGTGGGCGCCGGGCCGTCGGTCGCCGCGGCGAGGCTGCGCGGACGCAGGTCGGTCCACTCCGCCTCCACGTGCGCGACGCACTCCGCCCGGGGGCGGTCGCGCAGCACGACGGCCCAGCCGGCGGGCACGGGGACCTGCTCCGGCCACAGCGAGTGCTGCCCCTCGTCGTTGACGAGCACGTGGAAGGACGCTTCCGCGTCGTCGAACGGGTTGGTCATGACCACCCCCCGGGGGTCGGTGCGGACTCGGCGTCCCGCAGGATCGCGGACAACGCCGCCCCGGTCGCCGGAGCGGCGGTGGTGAACATCTCGTGGTGGCCGGAGTCGATGGTGACGACGTCGACGCGCCCGGTCGCGAACACGCGCCAGGCGTCGACCGGGAGCGCCCCGGACGGCCCCGATCGGCCGGCGACCACCACCGTCAGGTCACCGTCGTAGACCTCCGGCGTCGAGGAGGCCAGCAGCGCCACGTTGTTCATGCCCACCCGGAGCACCGCCTCGACCTGCTCCCCGTCCGCTCCGGACAGTGGCGGGCACTCCCGCCGCACCGCGCCGGGGACGTCCGCCTCGTCGGCGGGGGCGGGCGGTCGGCCGAGCAGGTTCCACAGCGCCGTCGAGCGGAGTTCGCGCTCGTCCGGGACGGGGCGGTCCCGGTCGGCCTGGTTCGGGTAGCTGTCGAACAGCACGAGCAGCGCCACGCGCTCCCCCGCCGCTCGCAGCCGCACCGCCACGGCGTGGGCGACGTTGCCGCCGAACGACCAGCCGAGCAGGTGGTACGGCCCCTCGGGCTGGAGGCGCCGGATCCGCGCGAGGTAGTCGTCCGCCATCTCGCCCACCGAGCCGGGCAGGTCCGCCGTCCGCGCCTGGAGGCCGTACACCGGGCGGTCCGCGCCGATGTGCCGGAGCACCCTCGTGTAGCACCAGCTCAGCCCGGCGGCCGGGTGCACGAAGAACAGCGGCGCGCCGCTGCCGCCGGGGCGCAGCCGGAGCACCGGTCCGAACCCGCCCTGCCCGGCGCCCTGCCCGGCGGCGGCCGTCAGCCGGCGCAGCAGCGCGGCGACGGTCGGCGAGCGGAAGACCTCGTGGATCGGCACCTCCACGCCGAACTCCTGCCGGATGCGCCGGACGAAGGGCACCACGAGCATGGAGTGGCCGCCCAGCGCGAAGAAGTCGTCGTCGAGCCCCACGCCGGTGACCCCGAGGACCTCCTCGACCAAGCGGGCGAGCCCGCGCTCGACCGGGCTGCCCGGGGGCCGCCCGCCCGAGGGCGTGATCGTCGGTTCGGGCAGCGCGGCGCGGTCGAGCTTCCCGTTGGGGCCCAGGGGGAGCTCCGGCACCACGGTGACGGTGGCCGGCACGGCGGCCGCGGGGAGCCGGTCGGCGAGCAGCCGGCGCAGTGCCGCCGGGTCGGGGCGGGCGCCGGGCGCCGGCGAGACGTAGGCGGCGAGGACCTGTTCGCCGTGGCCGTCCCGGCGCACCACCGCGCACGCGGACCCCACGTCGGCGGCGGTGCGCAACGCGCTCTCGACCTCGCCGAGCTCGACGCGCTGCCCGCGCAGCTTGACCTGGTGGTCGGTGCGGCCGAGGAAGACCAGTTCACCGTCGTGCCGCCACCGGACGAGGTCGCCGGTGCGGTACATCCGATCCCCGCCCGCGCCGTAGGGGTCGGCGACGAACCGGCCGGCCGTCAGCGCCGGGCGGTTCAGGTAACCCTCGGCGAGCTGGGCCCCCGCCAGGTACAACTCCCCCGCCACCCCCACCGGGCACGGGCGGAGGCGGGCGTCCAGCACCCGGACCCGGGTGTTCCAGACCGGTCGGCCGATCGGCACCGGCCCGGCCTCACCCGGCGCGCTCCAGTGCGCGGTGACGTCGACCGCCGCTTCGGTCGGGCCGTACAGGTTGACCAGGTCCGTGGCGGGGAAGACGCGGTGGAACTCCTCCGCCGTCTCCCGGGGCAGCTCCTCGCCGCTGGAGTACACCCGCCGCAGCGCCGCCGGCGGGGCGGCGACGACCGCCGGGTCGGCGAGGAACAGCCGCAGCATCGACGGCACGAAGTGGGCGACGGTGACGTGCTGCCGGTCCATGGTGGACGCCAGCAGCGCCGGGTCGCGGTGGGCGCCCGGCGGGGCGAGCACCAGCGTGGCGCCCACCCGCAACGGCCAGAACAGCTCCCAGACCGAGACGTCGAACCCGATCGGGGTCTTGTGCAGGACCCGGTCGGCGGAGGTGAGCGGGCAGTCCGCCTGCATCCAGCGGAGCCGGTTGTCGATCGCGCCGTGGGAGACCACCACGCCCTTGGGCCGGCCGGTGGAACCCGAGGTGTGGATGACGTACGCGGGGTGGCGGTGGTCCGGGACCGGGAAGCTCGCCGCGGCCGGCGGCCGGGGCAGGCCGACGTCGACCAGCGCCACCCCGGGCAGGGGCGGCCCGGCGCGGTCGGTGACCACCGCGAGCGGGCGGGCGTCGTCCAGGACGTGCGCCAGGCGCCGGGCCGGGTGGTCCGGGTCGAGCGGGAGGTACGCGCCGCCGGCCAGCAGGATCGCGAGCAGCGCCACCACGAGGTCGGGTGAGCGGGGCAGCGCCACCCCGACCGCGGCGCCCGGTCGGACGCCCAATCCCACCAGGTGCCGGGCCAGCGCGGCCGAGCGGTCGACGAGGTCCGCGTAGGTGATCCGCTGCTCACCGAGGACCACGGCGAGCGCGTCGGGCGAACGCGACGCCTGGCGGACGACCTCCTCGTGCAGGGTCGTGCGCGGCAGGTCGCGGTCGGTGTCGTTCCACCCCACGAGCACCTGTCGGTGCTCCTCGGCCGAGAGCAGGTCGATCTCGCCGATCGGCACGTCCGGCGCCGCCACGGCCGCGTCCAGCACCCGGACCAGCCGGGCCGCGATCGTGTCGGCGGTCCGCCGGTCGAACAGGTCGGTGGCGTACTCCAGGACACCGTCGATGCCCAGCGGCTCGCCGTCGGCGCCGTGGTGGTCCCGGAGCTGCAGCGTGAGGTCGACCTTGGCGGCCGGGACGTCCAGCTCCTGCAGGACGGCGCGGACGGGGCCGAAGTCCGGCTCCGCCCCCGGCGCGTTCCCGAACGCCAGCAGCACCTGGAACAGCGGGGGGTGGGCCAGGCTCCGCGGCGGGTTGACCGCCTCCACCAGGACGTCGAAGGGCAGGTCCTGGTGGGCCAGCGCCGCCAGGTCCACCGCGCGCACCCGCCGCAGCACCTCCCGGAACTCCGGCTCGCCGCCGGTGTCGACGCGCAGCACGAGGGTGTTGACGAACAGGCCGACCAGGTCGTCCAGGTCCGGGTCGGTCCGGCCGGCGACGACCGAGCCGATCGGGATGTCGGTGCCCGCGCCCAACCGGGTGAGCAGCACCGCCAGCGCCGCGTGGAGCACCATGAACACCGTGCAGTCGTGCCGCCGGGCCAGGTCCAGCAGGGCGCGGTGCCGGTGGCGGCCCAGGTCGACCGGGACCGCCGCGCCGCGCCGGCTCGCGACCGCGGGCCGAGGTCGGTCGGTGGGCAGCGCGATCGTCTCCGGGAGGCCGTGCAGCGCGCGTGACCAGTACGCCAGCTGCCGGGACAGCACGCTGTCCGGGTCGTCGGCGTCGCCGAGCACTTCCACCTGCCAGGCCGCGTAGTCGGCGTACTGGACGGGGAGCTCCGCCCAGGACGGCGCGGACCCGTGCGCCGAACGGGCCCGGTACGCCGTCGACAGGTCGCGGACCAGCGGGGCCGTGGACCAGCCGTCGGTGGCGACGTGGTGCACGACCAGCAGCAGGACGGCCTCGCCCGCGCCCGGCACGAACAGCACCGCCCGCAGCGGCGGGCGGGTCGTGATGTCGAACGGCGCCGAGGCTGCGACGCGCAGGGCGGCGTCGAGGTCCCGCTCCGGCACGGGGACCACGGCCAGTCGCGGCGCGGCTTCGCGCGGGTGCAGGATTCGCTGGTGGGGCTCGCCGTCCCGCTCGGGGAAGACCGTGCGCAACGACTCGTGCCGCACCACCACGTCGGTCAGCGCGGCGCGCAGCGCCTCGACGTCCACCGCGCCCGTCAAGCGCAGCACGAGCGGCAGGTTGTACGTCGCGCTCGCGCCGGCGAGGCGTTCCAGGAACCACAGCCGTCGCTGCGCGAAGGACAGGGAGAGCACCGGTCACCTCCTCAGTACAGTGCCACCAGGTCCGCGACCCGGGCGTCCTGGCGGGTCGCCAGCCGCCGCAGCGCCTTCTCCGTGCCGCCGAGGAACCGGCGCAGCCGGGCCTCCGGCCAGCTGCCGGAGTCCGCGTGCAGCTCCAGCGCCGGGCTCTCGCCGCCGGTCACCAGTCCGTAGACCCCCGCGATGGCCGGTCGGGTCGAGGGCCCGACGCGCACGGGCGGCCGGGGGCCGCGCGCCGGCGGGGCGGGGCGGGGCCAGGACCGCGGCATGTAGTTGAGGACGTGGTCGACCGGCGACCCCGGCGGCTGCCCGGTGATCGCGGCGACCTCGTCCTCGTCGTGGCAGCCGTTGCGCATCGCCGCCAGGCCGGCGGTCTGCGCGTGGCGCAGCAGGTCGGCGACGCCGCCCTCGTCGTCCACCACGATCCCGGCCGGCACGAGCTGGTTCATCGACGTCACCAGGTCGTGCCACTCCGGGCGCAGGCGGTTGGCCGCCATCAGGTGCACCACCAGCCGCTGCCGCCCCGTGGTCGCCCGGACACCGAGGGCGTACAGGGCGAGCACGATCGTCTGCGCGGTGACCCGGTGCCGGTCGACGAGCTCGGCCACGGCGCCGCCGGCGGCGCCCAGGTCGAGCGACGCGCAGATCCGCTCGCCCGGCGGGCCGGCCGCCGGGGCGGGCGGCCCGAACTCCTCGGTGACCCGGGTCCAGTGAGCCCGCGCGGCCGACCGGCGGGCGGCCCAGGCTGCGGACCACTGCCGGCGGGCGAGCGCGGCCGGCGCCGGCGCCGGGGACCCGAGCACCGCCCGGGCGGCGGCGGGGTCGGTGAGGCCCAGGTCGAGTTCGGCCAGCAGCAACCGCAACGCCCAGCCGTCGGCGAGGATGTGGTGCACCGCGACCGCGACGGCCGCGGTCCCGTCCGCGACCAGCATCAGCCGTACCCGCCAGGCGAACCCCCCGGAGAGGGCGAGCCGTCCGGCGAACAGCTCCGCGGCGCACGGCGCCAGGTCCTCCACCGCGTCCAGCGAACGGACCTCGAAGACGTCGCGCGGGCGCTGGTGCACGACTTGGCGCGCCTGGCCGTCGACCTGGTCGAAGGTGGTGCGCAGGCTCTCGTGGCGCCGCCACAGCGCGTCCACCACGGCCCGGACCCGTTGCTCGGTGGCACCCGCCGGGACGGGCCGGACGCTGGTGAGCTGCGACCGGACCCCGTCCACCAGCGGGTTGGTCCCGATCGCCCGCCAGACGGACATCTGACCGAAGCACAGCGGACCGGGGGCGCTCATCCGGCGCCGCCGATCCGAGCCCGGTCGGGAAGGTGCTTCATCGCAGCGCTCCAGGTGGGTTCGGGTCCGGGTGGGCGGTGTAGGCGTCGCTCTGCGTGCCGTAGAGCTCGGCGTACCGGCCGCCGAGCGCCATGAGGGCCTCGTGCGTACCGCGTTCGGCGACCCGCCCCTCCGCGAGCACCACGATGAGGTCGGCCATCCGGACGGTGGAGAAGCGGTGGGAGACCAACAGGGTGATGGCGCCGGCGGTGGCGCGCCGGTCCCGCCCCACGCCCACGAACCGCTCGTAGAGGTCGTGCTCTGCCTGCGGGTCGAGCGCGGCGGTCGGCTCGTCCAGCACCGACAGCAGCGGCGCGCGCCGCATCACCGCGCGGCCCAGCGCCAGGCGCTGCCACTGGCCGTGGGACAGCTCCGCGCCGTCGAAGACCCGCCCGAGCCGGCTGTCCACCCCGCGCGGGAGCCGGTCGACGACCGCGCGGGCGTCGGCGAGGTCGATGGCCCGCGCCACGGCGTCCCGGTCGTCGGCGCGCGGCAGGTCGCCGAGCCCCACCGCGTGCCCGGCCGTGACCTGGAACTTGACGAAGTCCTGGAACGAGGCGGTGATCCGGGCCCGCCACAGCCCGAGGTCCAGCCGCCGCAGCGGCACGCCGTCGACCAGGACCTCCCCGGCTGACGGTTCGTGCATCCCGGTCAGCAGCTTCACCAGGGTGGTCTTGCCCGCCCCGTTGACCCCCACCAGCGCCACCGCCGCGCCCGCCGGCAGGTCGAGGTCCACCCCGTCCAGCACCGGGTCGTCGGTCCCCGGGTAGGTGAAGCGGATCCCGCGCAACGAGATCCCGGTGCGCAGTCGCGCCGGTGGCGGCTCGGTGCCGGGGTGCCGGGCGGTGGCCGCGTGCTCCTCCAGCCGGCGGAGGTGCCCCATCGTGTGCCGGCCCTCGGCGAGGTGGGTCGCCCCGGCGACGGTGGCCTGCAGCTGTGCCCGGAGGTAACCGGACAGGCTCGCGACCATCAGCAGGTCGCCCGGTCCGCTGCGCCCCTGCGCGACCAGGTGCGCGACGAACGCCAGCGCGGCCAGGTACCCCGCGGCGAAGCAGACCCAACCCGCCGCCCGCCACGCGGCGGCGCGGACCTGCCCGTGCACCAGGCCGGTCGTGACCTTCTCCCAGTACGCGGTGGCGCGTTCGCCCACCACGCGGTCGCTCCCGCTGATCCGCAACTCCTTGGCGGCCTCCGCGTCGGTCGCCAGCCGGTGCAGGCGCGCCTCCCGGCGGTCGGCGTCGGCGGTCCGGTCCCTGGCGCGGCCGAGGGCCGCCGACGCGCGCCGGGAGAAGACCAGCGGCGGCACGGCCGGCAGCACCAGCAGCACGAGCGCGGGGTGGACCCCGACCAGCAGCCACGTGCTGAGCCCGAGGCTCAGCAGCGACGAGACCGCGCCGGCCGCGCCCCAGCAGGCGCCGGCGAGGGTTTCGGTGCCGGTCCGGACCTGGCGCAGCCGGTCGAGGAAGTCCGCGCGCTCCAGGTGCTCCAGCGTGGGGATCGCCGAGGTCAGCGCGAACAGGCGGCTGGAGAGCGCCACGTCCACGCGCTCGGTCAGGTCGACCTGGATGTTGTGCTGCACCCGCTGCACCGCCGCGATCACCGCGTACGCCACCGCGCCGACCGCCGCCGCGAGCAGCAACCCGGTCGGGCCGGACCCCGCCGAGCCCGCGACCTCGCGCACGCCGAGCCCCATCCCGGCCACTGCCAGGGCGTTGACCGAGGCGAGCACCAGCGCGGTGACCGTGGCGCGGGGGTCGGCCGCGTACGCGAGGCGCAGCATGGTGAGGACGACCTGGCCCCCGGCCCGGCCGCGCCCGGTCACGTCGACACCCCCTCGGCGCGGTCCGCCGCGAACCGGCCGGCCTGGAGGCGGTACAGGCCGGCGTACTCACCGTCCCGGGCCATGAGCTCGACGTGGCTGCCCGACTCGGTGATCCGGCCGCCGTCGAGCACGACGATGCGGTCCGCGCGGCGCACCGCGGACAGGCGGTGGGAGATCAGGATGACGGTCGCACCGGGGACCGCCGCGATCACGCGCTCGTGGAACTCCGCCTCCGCGCGGACGTCGAGGTGGGCGGTCGGCTCGTCGAGGACCAGCACCTGCCGGCCGTGCGCGAGGGCGAACAGCGCCCTGGCGATCGCGATCCGCTGCCACTGCCCGCCGGACAGGTCGACCCCGCCCGAGTGCTCCCTGGTGAGCAGGGTCCCCAGCCCGTCGGGGAGCCGGTCGAGGAAGCCGGGGCCGCCCGCCGCCTCGACCGCGCGCCGGATCGCGTCGTCGGCCGCGTCGACCTCGGGGGCGCCGAGCGCGACGTTCTCGCGCAGGGTCAGCGGGTAGCGCACGAAGTCCTGGAAGACGGCGGTGACCCGCCGCCGCCAGGAGGCGACGTCGAAGTCGGCCAGGTCGGCGCCGTCCAGGGTGATCCGCCCCTCAGCCGGTCGGAGCAGGCCGGTCAGCAACTTGATCAGCGTGGTCTTGCCGGCGCCGTTGCGCCCGACCACCGCCAGCACCTCGCCGGGGCGGACGGTCAGGTCCAAGCCGTCCAGGACGGGCCGGTCGGTTCCGGGGTAGCGGAAGCCGACCCGGTCGAAGCGGAGGTGCGGCGCCGCCCCGGGCGCGGGCGCGCCGCCCCGGGCGGCGGACCCGGTCGGAGCCCGGTCGAGCCGGTCGAAGGCGCGCACGGCGCCGGTGGCGTACTCGATGTCGAACGCCTCGTGGCCCATGGCCCCGACGGCGAAGACGCCCCAGGCGGCGAGCACCATCGTGACGAGCTCGCCGTGGCCCAGCTCGCCCGCCGCCAGCGCCGCGCCGGGCACGTGGAGCGCGGCGAAGCCGGTCACCAGCGCGAGGAGGAAGGTCCACCACTGGCGGCGCAGGATGCCGCGGCGCTGTCGCCAGATCACGTCGAGCCACCCCTCGGCCTGGCGCCGGTACCGGTCGGTCAGCCAGGCGCCGAGGCCGAAGAGGCGGACCTCCTTCGCCGCCGGGACCTCGCCGAGGGTGTCCGCCCAGTACTCCATCCGCCGCCGGTCACCGGCGTGGTCGTCCCACGTGGCGCTCAGCCGCACCCACTGCCGGCGGATGGTGGCGCGCATCAGGAGGGTGACCGCGAGCAGCCACGCAGCGAGCAGCGGAGCGTGCCAGGCCAGGACGGCGGCGCACAGCACGGCGCCGGTGAGCCGCCCGAGCAGGACCAGTTGCCCCACGGCTCCGGTGCCCGGCGTCCGGGTCCGCCAACCGCCCGACTCGGAGACCCGCGCCAGGTCCGTGCCGTAGGCGTCGTCGCCGAGGTGCGCGATGCCCTCGGGCTCGGCGACGCGGGCGCGCACCCGTGCCCGGAGCGCCCCGACGATCCGCCGCGCGGCCAGCAGGTCCAGCGGCTCCCGCGCGATCTCTGCGCACTGCCCCGCCAGCACCAGCGCCGCGACCGCGCCGAGCGGGAGCAGGACGTCCCCGACCTGCGACCCGGCGAGCGCGCGGTCCAGCAGCCGACCGGTGACGACCGCCGTCAGGGCGGTGGCGACCGCCGTCACCAGGTGCGCCGCCAGCAGCGCGGCCAGCAGTCCGCGCCCCGCGCCCGGCAGGAGGGACAGCAGCCGCCACCGCTCCCGCAGGACCTCGCCGACCCCGGTCACCCCTCCGCCAGCTCGCGCTGCCGCGCCACCGCCGACCACAGCGACGACGCCGTCGCGAACGTGTCCGGCACCAGCGCGTCGTCGGGGAACTGCACGCCGAAGGCGTCCTCCACGTCGACCAGCAGACCCACCGTGGACAACGAGTCCAGCCCCAGGTCGGCGAGCGGCGTCCCCTGCGCGAGCGGGGCGTCGTCGCGCAGCAGCGGCAGGTAGGCCCGCAGCAACTCGTCGAACTCCTCGGGCCAGTCGGAACCGGTCATGTGGTCTCCTTCCCGTTCCCGGTCTCCCGCTCGCGGTGGTCAGGCGAGGCGGACGGCGCGGTCCATCAGGGTCAGCGCGCCCGTCGACACCAGGAGGCGGTCGTTGGCGTAGTTGAGGCCGGCTGACCGGAGGTCGCGGAGGTGCCGCTCCAGCGGCAGCGGCGAGTCCCGGCGGTACCCGGTGCCGAGACCGGCGAGCTGCACCATGCGGTCCACGGCGCGGAAGGTGAGCTCGGCCGCGGCCACCTTGAGCGTGTTGAGGTGGATCTGCACCTCGTTGGCGGACAGCGGCCTCCCCGCCGCCCGCAACGCGACCACCTCGTCGGTGACCCGGTGCAGGTACCCGCTGACGAGCTCCAGGTCCATCCGGACGCGGGCGATCCGCTCCGCCCCGAGCTCGGAGGTCACGTCGGTCCCCGCGGGCCGCTTGCCGGACCGCAGCCGGCCCACCAGTTCGCCGAACGCGCCCCGCGCGGTGCCGAGCCAGCAGGCGGCCCAGCCGAGGTGGCCGACCGGCGCCATGCTCTCCACCGCCACCGCGCGGAAGCCGCCGGGTTCGCCGATCACCTGGTGCGCGGGGACCGTCCCGGAGATCGTCAGCCCGACGCTCTCGGTGCCGCGCATCCCCAGCGCGTCCCAACCCGCGGTCGGCGTCACGTCCAGCTGGTCCCGGTCGGCGTAGACCAGCGTGAGCCGGTTGCCCGCCGCGTCGTCCGAGGCCCGCATCGTGATCAGGAAGCCCTGTGCGCGCAGCCCCCCGGTGACGACCGGCGCGTCCCGGTCCAGCCGGAGCCCGTCGTCGGTCGGCCGGAGCGGGGCCACCCCGGTGAGCAGGTGGCCCCCCTTGCCCGGCTCGGTGGTGACGGACGCGAGGTAGACCTCCCCGCGCGCGACGCGGGGCAGGACGTGCTCGTCCGACCACGGCGTGCCGTGGCGGACCAGCGAGTCGGTCTGCTGGCAGTGCATCGCCCAGATCAGCGCCGTGGACGTGCAGGCGGCGGCCAGCTCCTGGGCGACCTCCACCAGGTCGACCAGATCGCCGCCCATCCCGCCGTGCTCCACGGGCACGAGCAGGCCGAGCAGCCCGCTCCGGGCCAACGCGCCGAGCCCGGCCTCGGGGAAGGCGGCGTCCTCGTCCACCCGCGCGGCGTGCTCGCGCAGGACCGGCAGCACCTCCGCCACGGCCGTCGCGACACCGGATCCCGTCCGCACCTCACACGCTCCCTGACAGCTCGGGCGGGCGCACGTCCGCTTCGGCGGCGCGCGCCCGGATCGGGACCCGGCGCAGTTCCACCCGTGAGGCGTCCACGGGGTGGCCGCCGCGCAGCACGACCTCGGCGGCGACCGGCCGGCTGAGGAAACCGATCAGGCTCGCGGTCAGGCCGTAGGCGCCGACGTTGGGGATCACCAGGAGGTCGCCGCCGGTCGGCGAGCTGAGCGCGGCGTCCCGCGCGAGCACGTCGGCCGGGGTGCACAGCGGTCCCACCACGGTCGCCCGCTCCTCGACGGCGGCCCCGGCCCCCGCTTCCCCGGTCGGCAGCACGCGGGCGGCCACCGGCAGCAGCCTGCCGAGGCCGGACAGCCCGCCGAGGTGGTTGATCCCGCCGTCCAGCACGACGAAGGTGCGACCCCGGCCGCGCTTGACGTCGGCCACGCGGACCAGCAGCCGGCCGCACGACCCGACGAGGAAGCGCCCCGACTCGAAGGCGACGGCGGGTTCACCGGCACGCCAACCCGGCAGGTGCTCGTCGAGCCCGCGCTCGACCGCGGCGCGCAGCCCGCCGTAGCCCGGCCGGTCGCCCTCCCGCGCGTACGGCGCGGCGAACCCGCCACCGAGGTCCAGCACCCGCAGGTCGATCCCGGCCTCGTCGCGCAGCCGGGCGGCGGCGGCGATGCCCGCCGACACCTCCTCCGCGACGACCTCCTCGCCGGAGGCGTTGCTGACCGCGAAGAAGTGCAGGCCGACCACCCGTGCCCCCGGTCGGGCCGCGAACGCGGCGGGCCGCTCGGCCAAGTCCGCGACGTCCACCCCGAACTGCGTCGCCGCGCCGCTCATCCGCAGGCTGCTCGCGCCGTTCGCCCGCATCGTGTTGACCCGCACCAGGCAGTCCGCCCGCACACCGGCCCGGGCGGCGAGCGCGGCGACCCGGTGGTAGTCGGTCTCCGACTCCACGGAGAACCGGCGCACCCCGGCGGCGAGCGCCGCAGCGACCTCCTGCTCGGTCTTGGCGGGTCCGGTGTACAGGCAGTCGGCGCCGGCGAACCCCGCCTCGCGCGCGGCGGCGAGCTCGCCGGTGGAGCTGATCTCCGCCTGGCACCCGGCGTCCCGGAGCACGCGGGCGAGCAGCGGGTGCGGGTTGGCCTTGAGCGAGTAGTAGAGCACCGCCGGGTCGGGCAGCGCGCGCCGCAGCTCCGCGACGGCCGCGTCGACCTCGTCCAGCTCGTACAGGTAGAGCGGGGTGCCGTACCGCTCCGCGAGGCTCCGGGCGCCCTCCGCGCCGACCAGGTCGCTCACTCCGCACCGCCGTCCACGAGCAGGCGCAGCGCGCGCCGGTCCACCTTGCCGTTCCCGGTCAGGGGCAGGGAGTCGACCACGCGGCAGTCGGCCGGCGTCTTGGCGGGCCCGAGGCGCTGCCTCAGCCCGGTCAGCACGTCCTCGGGTGTGGTGGAGGCGACCGCGCACAGCACCGCGCCCCGTTCGGGGGTCGGCGGCAGGACGGCCGCCTGGGTCACCGCGGACAGGGTGGCGGCGGCCTCCTCGATCTCCACCGCGGAGGTCCGCACGCCCCGGGACTTGAACAGGTGGTCCCGCCTGCCCTCGAAGTACAGGTACCCGTCCGCGTCCAGGTGGCCGTAGTCACCGGTGAGCAGGAACCGCTCGCCGGCGGCGTCCACCCGGTAGCGCTGCGCGGTGAGCTCGGGCGCCCGCCAGTAGCCCGCCATCAGGTGCGGCCCCCGCACGGTGATCTCCCCGGTCCGGCCCGGCGGGAGCTCGCGGCCGTCGCGGTCCACGACGCGCACGCCGGTGCCGGGGAGCGGCCGGCCCACCGAGCCGGGGCGGTCCAGGTCGCCGTCGACCTCCAGCACGGTGGTGCGCTTGCACTCGGTGGTGCCGAACATCAGCTGCACCCCGGCGCCCGGGAAGACCCGGCGCAACTCCGCCGCCGTGCCCGGCGACAGGTGCTCACCGGTGTTGGTGAACAAGCGCAGCCGCGGCAGCGCGGGCGCACCCGCCCGGCGCCGGGCGAGCCGGAGGAGCATCATCGCGAGCGACGGCACGACGGGCACCACCGTCACCCCGTGCGCCGCGAGGTCGACCAGCAACCGGGAGTCGCGGGAGGCGTCCGACAGCACCAGCGTGCCGCCCGCCAGGAGGGTCAGGAACGTCTGGTACAGGCCGTAGTCGAAGGACAGCGGGAGCCGGCAGAACACCACGTCGTCGGCGTCGTAGCGCACCGCGGACGCCACCGCCCGCGCAGCGAACGAGACCTGGGCGTGGGTGCACATCACCGCCTTGGGCCGGGCGGTGCTCCCGGAGGTGTAGAGCAGGAGCGCCAGGTCGTCCGGTTCGACCCGCGCGTCGGGCGCGTCGGGCGCCGTCGCGGCCTCGGCCGCCACCTCCTCGTGCGTGGCGCCGCGCACGTCCGGGGCCCGGTCCAGGTCGCTCGGGTCGCCGGTGAGCAGGAGCGCCGGGTCGGCGTCGGCCAGGAGGTGGTCCAGCTGGTAGGGCGTCGTGTCCGTGCCGTACGGGACGAACACCGCGCCGATCCGCAGGCAGCCGAACAGGGTCGCCACCGTCACCCGGTCGGCGCTCGCCCGCACGAGCACCCGGTCCCCGCGCCGCACGCCCCGGTCCGCCAGCCACCCCGCCGCGGCGGCGGTCAGCCGGGCCAGCCCGGCGCGGCTCACCGGGCCGGCCGGGTCCGCCAGCACGACTTTGTCCGGTGAGCCGGTCGCCAGGGCGGCCGGCAGCCCGCCCAGGTCCGGTGCGGGGGACGTGTGCCGGGGCGCGGTCCCGCTCATCGCCGACCGACTCGCGCGTCGGCGGCGAACGGGGGCGCCGGCGCCGGTTCGACCTGTGGCCGCCGGCCAAGCCGGAGGCGGTCCCGCATCCCACCGGACCACGAGAGGTACGAGCCGTCCACCCCGCTCGCGCTGTGCAGCCACGCGTCGTCGCGGAACTCCTCGAGCCCCAGCCCCTCGGTGATCGAGCTCGTGAAGACCTGGTCGACGTGGTGGCACGCCCAGGCGATCGGAGGACCGATCTCGTGCCTGCGGATGACCTCGGTCAACGCCGCCCCGTCCGCCGGGCCGAGGCGCCGCCACTGCCTCAGGAGGTCGGCGAACTGCCCCAACCGCAGGTGCTCGAACGCCTCGGTCCGCTCGAACCAGCCCTCCCGGAACAGGTGCATGGCCGTGAAGACGAAGTCGTAGGGGGTGGTGAGCGCGGGCAGCTCCACCGCGCCCTCCACCCCGTCGATCACCACCGGGACCCGGACGCGGCCCAGCTCGGCGAGCACTTCTCCCATCGGGACCTGCCACTTCGCGCCGTACCAGGTGATGTTGAAGCAGACGTCGACCACGAAGTACGGGACGGCCTGCCCGGTCAACGGCCGCATGAAGTGCGGGAGGTGGTCCGGGTACACGCGGTACATCGCCACTTCCCGGCGGTCGCGCGGGACGAGCCGGTCGGTGTCCAGGTCGTGCGCCATGTTCGGGAGGTAGCCGAGCCCCTGGAGCACCTCGGACACCTTGCCCCGGCTCTCCTCGTGGACCATGAGGTCGATGTCGTCGAACGTCCGGCCGCCGAACCCCCCGTACAAAGTGGACTGGAAGGTGATGCCCTTGGTGCACGCCACCACGACGCCCTCCGCGACCAGCGCGGCGACGACCCGGGCGGCCTCCCGCGAGGCCAGCGAGGTCTTGTACCTGTTGTCGTGCAGGGCTTGCACCAGCACCCGGCGCAGTTGCTTCGGCACCGCCGACAGGCGCCCGGAGCGGATGAGGAAGTCCGCCAGCCTCGGCACCAGGCGGTGCTTCAGCGCCGCTTGCACCGCCTGGTCCCAGTCCACCCCGGCGACGAGGTCGTCCAGGTCGAGGTCGTCGTGGTCCCCGCTCCCACCGAGGACCTCGTCGCTGACGCTCGCGAGCTCCAACAATCGCCAGTGTTCCAGCACACCGAGATCGGCCATGTCTGTCCTCGGATTCCGATAGCGCGGTCGGCGCCGGAAACGATTGCGTCGAACCGCCACCGACGGCACCGCCACGATGGGAGCGCGGGCTCCGGCGATGCCGCGCTCCCCCGGTCGAACCCAGGCCCGCAATCTTCTTAGCACCGCCCGAATCCGCACGTCAACGTCACCGACACCCTGCCGTTGAACGGGGTTCACCTGCCCCGCGCCACGAGGTGGACACCTCGGAGGAGCAGCCGTAGGATCCGCGGCGGCCCGTTCTCCCGAGCAGCTGCGGCGCTGTGGCGGACGATCCGGGAAGCGGCCCGCGAAGGCAGCCCGCAGGGCGGTGCCGCCCGGCCGGGGCGGGCGTGGGAGCACTGTGCAACCGAGGAATTTCCCGGGTTGCACACCGGCCCGGCGCCGCGCGGCCGGTCCGGTCGTGGACTTCGGGAACCCGGCGCCCGTGTTCGGTGCGCCGAGCGGTCGGCGCCCGGTGCGGACGGGGTGGCGGCGGTCGGCCGGCGTGGCGGAGGCGCCGATCGGGGCGCCGGTAGCGGATCGGCGTCACGGCCGGCACGTGCGCCCGCCGCCTGTCAGTCCACTTGGGATGGTGGTTCCCGAAGCCCGGCGTTCAGCCGGACGGCGCGGCGAAGGCGTCCTCGTCGCCGCCCCGCCCGCGAACGGCAGCGCGCCGGCGTGCGCGTCATCGCGCCCTGCGGCGGCGCGCAGCCGGCGCACCCCGTCGATCACCCGGCGCGTCGCCCGCTGAGTCGATCACCCGGCGCGTCGCCCGCTGACGACGATCACCGGCAGCCGGTTCCCGACCTCGGCCGGCGCCCGGACGCGGCCGCCGTCCCCCGCCACTCCGCGGCGGGTCGGCGGGGAGCGACGTGGCGACCGGGAGGCGTGCCCAGGGCCGCACCGGCACGGCCCGGGGTCCGGTGCCCCGACCGGCGCCCGCTCGCCGACCTCTCCGGGCGATCCCGATCCCCCGGCTCCGGGCGCCGCGCCGACCCGCCCCTCGCCGGCCCGCGCCACCTCAGACCTCGAGCTTGCGCCAGTCGGACAACCGTTGCAGCGAGAAGATGTCGGAGACCGACGCGATGCCGTCCTCCAGCGCCGTCGACTCGCCGTGCTCGTAGATCGACCGGAACGTGGCGCGCAGCGACGCGATCACGGCGCGCAGCCCCTGGTTCGCGTAGATCACCACGGAGACCCCCGCGCGGGCGGCGTCCTCGAAGTGCCAACCCGGGTACGTGGTGGGCACGATCACGACGGGCCTGCGCCCCCGCCAAGCCGCCAGGAACTCCAGGACCTGCTCGTTGGTGCGCGCCTTGGAGTGGATCAGCACCGCGTCGGCGCCGGCGTCGACGTAGCGGTGGCAGCGCTCCAGCGCCTCCGCCACGGTCTGCCCGCTGATCAGCGCCTCGGTCCGCGCGATGACGAAGAAGTCGTCGCCCTGCTGGGAGTTCTTCGCGGTCTCGATCTTGTGCGCGAAGTCCTCGGCCGGCAGCAGCGCCTGGCCACCGGCGACGAAGCTGTTCATCTTGGGGAACAGCTTGTCCTCCATGCTCACGGCGGTGATCCCGGCGGCCTGGTACTCGTGCACCATGTGGGCCACGTTCATCGCGTTGCCGTAGCCGGTGTCGCAGTCCGCCACCACGGGGATGCTCAGCGCCTTCTGCATGTTCGCGGCGGCCTGCAGGTACTCGGTCATCGTCAACAGGCTCGCGTCGGGCAGGCACCGGGCCGCCGACACCTCCAGGCTCGACGACCACACGCCCTGGAAGCCCGACTCCTGGGCCAGCACGCCACCGAGTGCGTCGTGCGCCCCGGCGATGCGGACGACCCCGCTCCCGGCGAGCACCGAACGAAACGAAGGATAGCTTGCTTTCTGCATCGGCATCCCAAAGTTGTCATCGGCCAGCGAGCCCACCAAGGCGGCAGCCGGCGGGCTCGAACGCACCCGAAATCGTCACTTGGACAAAGGGTCGCGACCGGTACCGCGACCGGACAAGAAGAATCCCAAGCACCACGTCCCCCAATGTCCCGGCCCATTGCCCTACGGCTACCAGCCGGGCCCATCGGCCGTGAATCCGAGGTTACGCAGGGACCAATGAAGCGTCAACAGAGCACCGTGACCAGGGCGTCCACCACCCGAGACGATCAACGGAGGCTCGTGGAACCGCATTGATCGAACACCGGAGGGGAAGCCGCGCGGGGTTCCTCCAGTAAGATCCGCGCGAGCTCCGGCCAATTCCCTGCCAGCCCCTCCGGCAAGCACGCGCAAATGGTGACACGCCCGAGAACGTCGGTTAACATCGCCACCGGGCGGCGCGGACCCGGACACCGGGGAATCCTGCCGCGCCTTCGATTCACGGCCCGAGGGGAGACTGTGGACCGCGCCAGGCGTGCCAGACCTAAGGTGCTCGTGCTCGACCCGATCCACGCGGAGGCGGTCGACCGGATGCGCGCCGACTTCGACGTCGTCATCCGGCTCCAGCCCCCACCGGACCTCCTGCCGGACCTGGTGTCCGACGTGGACGCGGTGGTGTTGCGCAGCGGGGCGCGGCTGCCGGCCGAGGTGTTCGAGCGCGCCCGCCGGCTGAAGGTGGTGGCCCGGGCCGGTTCCGGGGTCGACAACATCGACCAGGACGCCGCCCGGCGAGCCGGGGTGCAGGTCTTCAACGTCCCCGGCGGGTCGGCCGGCGCCGTCGCCGAGCTGGCCATCGGCTTGGCGCTCAACGTGATGCGCCGGATCTCGTTGGCGGACCGCCAGGTCCGCGCGGACGTGTGGAACAAGCACGCGCTGGAGGGCGACGGCCTGGCCGGCAAGACCCTGGGCATCATCGGGTTCGGCAACATCGGCTCGCGGATCGCCCGGATCGCCTCCGGCTTCTCGCCGAGGATCCTCGCCACCGCGCGGCGCCTCTCGGAGTCCCGTCGCACCGAGCTCGCCGACCGGGGCGTGGAGCTGGTCGACCTGCCCCGGCTGCTGGCGGACTCGGACGTGGTGTGCGCAGCCGTCCCGCTGACCGACCGGACGCGCTCGATGATCGGCGCGGCCCAGCTCGGCGCCATGAAGCCGACCGCCTACCTGGTGAACGTCTCGCGCGGCGGGGTCGTGGACGAAACCGCGCTGCTCGCCGCGCTGCGAGGCGGTGTCATCCGGGGCGCCGCGCTCGACGTCCACGTGGACGAGGGCAGCACCAGCCCGCTGACCCGGCTCGACAACGTGGTGCTGACCCCGCACATCGGGGCCATGTCCGCCGACGCCCAGCGCGCGATCGGGCACGTCGTGGTCGACTCGCTCGTCCTCGCGCTCGACGGCGGCGACGTGCCGAACCGGGTGTGCTGACCATGCGGAACCACGTGGCGGCCGTCCTCGACGCCGTGCGCACCATCGAGGTCCGCACGGTCACCGGCCCGGGCATCGGGCCGACCGACCTGCTCGTCCGGGTGCTCACCACCGGTATCTGCGGCTCCGACCTCGCGACCTTCCACGGCACGCACCCGTACAAGACGGCGCCGATCGTGCTCGGGCACGAGCTGTGCGGGGTCGTCGAGGCGGTCGGCCAGGGCGTCACGGACCTGCGCCCGGGTCAGCGCGTGTGCTCGGCCGCGTTCTCCCCGTGCGGCGCCTGCGCCGCGTGCCGCACGGGCGCGGTGAACCTGTGCCGGGACAAGGCGAACCTGTGCCACCGGGGCTGGGACGGCTCGTTCGCCGAGTACGTCGTCCTGCGCCGCAACATGGTCTTCGCGCTACCCGACGACATCGACCCCGAGGCCGGCGCCATGGTGGAGCCGCTGTCGATCGCCTGGCACGCCGCCTGCCTGCCGGGCGACCTGCGCGGGCGCTCCGTCGCGGTGCTCGGTTCGGGCTCCATCGGGCTGTCCTGCGCGCTCGTCGCCCGGCAGCGCTCCGCGCGCCGGGTGGTGTGCACGGACCTGGGGCCGGGCAAGGCGGTGCTCGCCGCGCACGCGGGCGCGGACGGGTACGTGGACGCGGCGGGCGGTGGTGCGGTGCGCGGTGTGCTGTCGCACCTGCCCGGCGGCGCCGACGTCACGTTCGTGGCGTCCGGGCACCCCGGGGTGCTCGACGAGGCGTGCGCGGTCACCCGGCCGGGAGGCGAAGTGGTCGTGGTGAGCTACTTCTCCGGTCCGCAGACCTGCTCGGTGAACCCGATGGTCTCCGCCGAGCTGACCGTGCGGTTCTCGGCGCTGTCCACCGCGAGCGACTTCGCCGCGGTCATCAGCCGGTTGGCCTCGGGTGCGATCGACCCGGTCCCGCTGATCACGCACCGGTTCCCGCTGACCCGCGCGGCCGAGGCGATGCGGGTGCTCGACCGCGGGCCGGGTGTCGTCGGCAAGGTCATGCTGCACTGCGCAGGCGAAGGGGGAGAGCGATGACGCGCTCCGAGGGGTTGGTCGTGGGCGTGGTCGGCGGGACCGGGCACACCGGCGGCGAGGTGTGCCGACTGCTGCTCGGCCACCCCGCGGTCCGCACGATCCTGCCCACCGCGCGCTCCGGGGCCGCGTTCGCGGAGGTGCACCCGAACCTGGCCGGCAGCGGGCTGGACTTCCGGTCCGCGGAGCAGTTGGCCGACCGCGCCGAGGAGTTGGACGTGGTCTTCTTCTGCACCCCGTCCGGCGAGGCGATGCGCCGGGCCCGGCACTACGTCGACCGCGGGGTGCGGGTGGTGGACCTCGGCGCGGACTTCCGGTTCGCCGATCCGTCCGGCTACCGGCGGGTCTACGGCGCGGAGCACGCCGATCCCGAACTGCTGCGCGAGGCGCGGTACGGGGTGACCGAGCTGAACCGGGAGGAGATCGCCGCAGCCCGGCTGGTCGCCAACCCCGGGTGCTACGCGATCACCGCGATCCTCGCCCTGGCGCCGCTCCTGCGCGCCGACCTGGCGCGGCCGGGCGCACCGGTCGGCATCCACGCCGTCAACGGCACGACCGGCGCCGGCAACACCCCGAAGAAGGCGATCATGCACGCCGAGGTGAGCGGGGCGATGCTGTCCTACAGCCTGGAGGGGCACCGGCACGGCCCGGAACTGGAGGCGTTCCTGTCCACGCTGACCGGGCACCCGGTCACGGTGGACCTCGACACCGCCCACGGCAACTTCGCCCGCGGCATCCACCTGCGGGCCGACGTCCACCTCGGCGCCGCGAAGTCGCGGGACGAGTTGCTGGAGCTGTACACCGGGTTCTACGGCGACGGCCACGACACCGAGCACTTCGTCCTCGTCAACACGCTGCCCAAGCGGGGTGAGCTGAACGAGAAGAGGTACGAGATCTACCCGAACCTGACCCACGTGGTGGGCTCGAACTTCTGCCACCTCGGTCTGGACGTGGCCCGCGCCGGGAGCGTCGCCAGGGTCGTCGCCGTGACCGACAACCTGGTCAAGGGCGCGGCCGGGTCCGCGATCCAGAACATGAACGTCCAGCTCGGCCTCGACGAACGCGCCGGCTTGACGGCGTACGCGCTGTGAACAGGCTGCGCGACAAGGAGATCCGGCCGGGTGACCGGTGGGTCTACTCAGCCGGGTTCAACGTGGCGCCGGACCTGCGGGACACCGTGCGGATCGACGCCGAGCTACCCGACCTGGAGCGGATCCTCCACGCGGGCGGGCGGGTGGCGATCCTGTCGCACCAGGGCAGCCACGGCGACGCCGACGAGCTCGACCACGTCGCCGCGTACCTCACCGACCGCCTGGGGTCCGCGGTGGGCTACGTGCGGGACAACGACACCGCAGGAGCGGCACGGCTGGCCCGCGCGCTGCGCCCCGGCACGGCCACCCTGTTCGGCAACACCCGCCGGCACGCGGGTGAGCAGCGCAACGACCCCGAGCTGGCCCGCCGGTTCGCCGCGCTCGGTGACGCCGTGGCCGTCGGGGGGTTCTCCAAGGCGCACCGGGCTCATGCGTCGAACGCGGGCATCCTGCGCTTCCTGCCCGGCTACGTGACCGACAGCGTGCTCCGCGAGGTGGCCCTGCTCGAACCCTGGGCAGGCGTCTCCGACCGCTTCTCGGTCGCGGTGCTCGGTGGCGTCAAGCGGGAGAAGACCGTCATCGGGCTGGACGCGGTCAGCCGCGCCTACGACGTGGTCGTGCCGGGTGGGGTGGTGCTCAACTCGCTGCTGCGGGCGCTCGGCCACGACGTCGGCGCCTCCGACCTCGGTGACGACCCCGACGGCTGCCTCCGGGTGGCGCGCGCGGTGCTCGGCCGCGCCAACCGGGCCAGGATCCACATCCCGCGGCACGTCGTCGTCACGCGCGGCGGCGCCGCCCGGACCGTCGCGGTGGAACAGATCCCGCCCGGGTGGTCCATCGCCGACCTGGTTCCCCTGCCGTGGCTGCGCGACGCGCTCACCCGGCTGGTCGGGGACGGCGGGCGGGCGTTCATCGCGGGCACGCCCTGCCGGTACGCGGCGGGCTTCCGCGACAGCGCCGAACAGCTCCTGGCCGCGTTCGCCGCGCCGGGGGTCGACGCCCTGCTGATGGGCGGGGACACCATCGCCGAACTACCGTGGGAGGGACGCGTTTCCACCGGTGGCGGCGCCGCGCTGCACTTCCTCGCGCACGGCACGTGCCCCGTCCTCGACGCCGTGCGGACCGGATCGGAGGGCACCACGTGATCATCGACCTGCACACCCCGACCGCGGTCGTGTTCGGAGCCGGCCGCTTCGCCGAACTGGGCGGGCACGCCGCGCGGTACGGCGGTCGCGCGCTGCTGGTCTGCGGGCGGACGGCCGCGCGGCGGCACGGCCTGCTCGCGGCGGCCTCGGCCGAGCTGGAACGCGCGGGCCTCGCCGTCGCGGTGTCGGACAACATCTCCCCGGAACCACTCGCGTCCGAAGTGGACGCCGCGGTCGGGGTCGCGGCGCGGGCGCGGTGCGACGTGGTCGTCGCGCTGGGCGGGGGCAGCGCGATCGACGCGGGCAAGGCCGTCGCGGTGGGGCTGCGCGTGGGGCCGGTGGGGCCGCTGGTCGGAACGACGCTGCCGGCGGTCGAGGACGCCCTCCCGGTGATCGCCGTGCCCACCGTCACCGGCAGCGGGGCCGAGGTGACCAAGGGCGCCATCGTCACCGACGACGACCGTGCGCTGAAGTCGGGCATCCGCGGCGACAGCCTGTTCCCCCGGGTCGCGATCATCGACCCGGAACTGACCAGGACGGTGCCGGCCCCGGTCGTCGCGGCCTCTGCGTTCGACGCGCTGACCCACGCCGTCGAGGGGTACGTCGCGCGGAAGGCCAACCCGGTGACCAGGGCGCTCGCCGTGCGGGCGCTGGACATCCTCGGCAGCCGCCTCCCCCGGCTGGCGGCCGGCGCGGACGATCCCGCGCTGCGGGCGGACCTCGCCCTCGCCGCCCTGCTCGGCGGGATCAACGTCGCCAACGCGAGCACCTGCCTGCCCCACCGCCTGCAGCAGGCGATGGGTTCGGTGCCGCGGGTGACGATCTCCCACGGGCGCGGGCTGGCGGCGGTCTACCCGGCCTGGCTGCGCCACGCGCAACCGCACGCCGAGGGCGCGTTCGCGACGGTCGCGCAGGCGCTCGGCGCCGACGACGCGGTCACCGCCGTCACCCGGTTGCTCGACACCACCGGAGTCGGCGCTCCTCTGCGCTCCCACGGGTTCCGCGCCACCGACGTCGACGCGCTCGTGGGCGGCGTCACCGGGGACACCGGGAACGACCCGGTGCCCGACATCGACGTGGACCTGATCCGCACCCTGTACCAGGAGTCGCTGTGAGCCGCGACCCACGACCACGCCCAGCACAACCCCAGGAAGGGGTGAACCGATGACCGTCGTCCCACCCGCGAACATCGCGGAGCACATGACCACCGAGCTGGACGGGCGCTCGTCGTCCGTGTTCTTCGTCCTCTCCGGCCCCGGTGGGACCGGGAAGAGCACGTTGATCCGGAGGTGGCTCAAGGCCGATCCCGACATCGGGTACGTCAAGAACGTCACGACCCGGAACCGCCGCCCACCCGACCCGACCTCGGGGGTGAACGACGACGACTTCTTCGACTTCGTCTCGCGGGCGCGGTTCCGGGAGCTCGTGGAGACCGACCAGCTCGCGCAGTGGGTCAACCCGCAGAAGGGCTACTACAGCGGCACTCCGCGCCAACCGCTCCTCGACGCCATCGAACAACGCCGCGACCTGCTGTTCGACTACACGCCGCAGCTGTACCTGAACCTCCAGCGCGCGTTCCCGGAGCAGGTGGTCGGCGTGTTCGTGGCGCCGCCCTCGATGGAGGTGCTGCGGGACCGGCTGGCGGGCCGCTCGTCCGAGCACGGCGACAAGCTCCAATTGAAGTTCAACATGGGCGTGCAGGACTTGTCCTATGTGGACATGCACCACTACCACGTGACCAACCACGACCTGGAAGAGACCCTGGAGACGCTGCGGAGCATCCTGCGGGCGGAGAAGCAGCGGCTGGGTCGGCTGCCCGAGCTGCGCGCGCTGTACGAGTCGGTGAAGGACCGCCGCCAGATGCTCTTCTACTACGATCCCGCCGGGAGCCGGATTGCCGACATCTGACCACGCCGGCGGGCGGACCTACGACTGGGGCTCGATCTGCAACGAACGGGACCTGCGGAAGTACGTGCCCTTCGCGGCCGGCGGGTTCCACCTCGGGTGGATCAACCGCACCAGGCTCGACCTCATCCGGGCGGAACGGGCGTTCACGGTCTTCCCCGACCTGGTCATGCTGGACGAGGACCTGGCGACGCCGAGCCTGCGGACCGCCGCGGTGGCGGAGTTGGCGCAGCGGTGGCACGACCTCGACCTGGTGCCCGGCTGGCGGAACGAGCCGTACGACGTCGTGCCCTACCCGGGCGGCCCGGTGGTCCTGCGGATGGAACGGGCCCTCACGCGGCTGTTCGGGCTCATCAACGTCGGCGCCCACGTCAACGGCTACGTGCGCGACGGGGACGACGTGCTGATGTGGGTCGCCAGGCGGTCCGCGGACAAGCCCACCTACCCGGGCCGACTGGACCAGGTGGTGGCCGGCGGGGTCATCGCGTCGATGACACCCGAGGCGGTCGCCCGCAAGGAGGCGTGGGAGGAGGCCGGCATCGACGCGGACCTGGTCGAGCCGATCCGGCCGACCAGCGCCGTCACGATGTTCATGGAGCACGGCGACGTGATCTCCCGCGACGTCAACCACGTCTTCGACCTCGAACTGCCGGCGGACTTCGTGCCGAGGCCGGTCGACTCGGAGGTCGCCGGGTTCGAGCTGCACCCGGTCGAGAAGCTGATCGGCACGGTGACCGGGTCGCGCGAGTTCAAACCGGACTGCAACCTCGTGGTCCTCGACTTCCTGATCCGGCACCACCACCTCCGCGCCGGGGACCCGCTGTACCGACAATCCGCCCTCGGGCTCAGAAGGGGAGTTCTATGAGCACCGCCAACGACGTCCGAGCGGACGTCGAACTCGCGGTCCGGGCCATGGGGTACCGGATGGACGTCATCGACCTGATCCGCTCGGCGGGCAACGGGCACATGGCCGGCAGCCTGTCCTGCCTGGACATCCTGACCGTGCTGTACGAGCGGGTCCTGCGCATCTCGCCCGACACGTTGCGCCACCCGGAGCGGGACCGGTACGTGCAGAGCAAGGGGCACGCGGTGGAGGCGCTGTACGTGGTCCTCGCCGGCGCCGGGCTGCTCGACCGCGCGCTGCTGGACACCTACCTGAGGTTCGGCACGGACCTCGTCGGTCACGCGACCCGCAGCGTGCCGGGGATCGAGCAGTCCACGGGCGCGCTGGGGCACGGGTTGTCGCTCGGGGTCGGCATGGCGATCGCCGGGAAGCAGAACCGGCTCGACTACCGCGTGTTCGTGCTCATGGGTGACGGCGAGATCGCCGAGGGCTCGGTGTGGGAGGCCGCGATGTCCGCGAGCCACTACGACCTGGACAACCTGGTGGCCATCGTCGACCGCAACCGCTACCAGATCGCGGGTTCGACCGCGGAGATCCTGGACTCCGAGCCGCTGTCGGACAAGTTCACCAGCTTCGGGTGGAACGTGCACGAGATCGACGGGCACGACCTCGCCCTGGTCGAGCACACCCTCTCCTCGGCCCCGACGGTGCCCGGGCGCCCGACGATGGTGTTGGCGGACACCGTCAAGGGCAGCGGCATCTCGTACATGGAGCACAACATCCGCTGGCACCACCGGGTGCCGAACGACGAGGAGTACGCCATCGCGCGGCAGGACGTCGACAACCGCATCGCGGAGCTGAGGAGCCGGGCATGAGCCGGCGGACCGCGGCCGAACCGGGTTCGGCGAACCTCGAAGTGCTCGACGCGACCCTGCGCGACCTCGCGGGCTCGGACCCGAGCATCCGGGTGCTCACCGCCGACTCGCGGATATCGGGCAAGCTCGAACCGTTCGCCCGCGAGTTCCCGGACCGCGTGGTCGAGGTCGGCATCGCCGAGCAGAACCTCGTCGGCGTGGCCGCCGGGCTCGCGGCGTGCGGCATGAAGCCGTTCGTCATCTCCCCCGCCTGCTTCCTGACGGCCAGGTCGCTGGAGCAGATCAAGGTGGACGTGAGCTACAGCGGCAACCCCGTGCGGCTCATCGGGATCAGCGCCGGGATCAGCTACGGCGCGCTCGGCGCCTCGCACCACTCCATCGCCGATTACGCGGCGCTGCGCGCGATGCCCGGCATCCCGGTCGTCGCGCCGGCGGACAACTGCGAGGCGGAGGCGGCCATCCGGTTGGCCGCCGCGACGGACGGCCCGATGTACGTCCGGTTCGGCAAACGCGCGCTGTCCTGCGTGCACGGCCCCTCGGCCGAGCCGGTGTCCGTCGAGCGCGCCACCCGGCTGCGGACCGGGGGCGACGTGGGCGTCATCGCGACCGGCGAGACGGTGGGCGTCGCCCTCGGCGCGGCGGAGGTGCTGGCGCTCGGCGGGGTCGAGGCGACCGTCGTCAGCATGCCGATGGTCCGGCCGCTCGACACCGGAGCGCTGTTCGACGTCGCGAGGAGCGTTCGCGCGCTGGTCGTGGCCGAGGAGCACAGCCTGCACGGCGGCCTCGGCGAGGCGTGCGCCGCGGCGCTCATGACCGAGGGGATCGGGGTGCGGTTCCGCCGGCTCGGCATCCCCGACGAGCCGATCGTCAACGGCCCGCAGCTGGACGTCCTGGCGCACTACGGCATCGGCGCGGACGAGCTCGCCTCGGTGGCCCGGGAGCTGCTGAGGTGAGCGGGACCGGCTGGGGGGCGTTGACCAGGCTCCAGGAGAAGGAGCGCGCGTACCGCGCCGACCCGCTGACCCGGTCGGCGATGGCCGTCGCCGACGGGTGCGGGGGCGACCTCGCCGCCCGGTTGTGGGATCTGGCCCTGGTGGTCGTGAAACCGGAAGCCCTGGTGAGCGGGCGCCTGGCCGCCGTGCGCCGGTTCCTCGCCGCGCACGGGCTGTCGGCCGTGTCCTCGTTCGACACCGAGCTGGACGCGGCCAGGTCGCACGCCCTGTGGTCCTACCCGTGGGTCAAGGCGACCAGCGACCGGGTTCGCCTGCACGTGCTGATGTCGGAACGCGAGCCGTCGCGGTGCCTGCTCGTGCGCCGGGAGGTCCCCGGTGGGGACGTGCCGCTGACGATGTGGGTCGCCGAGCGCAAGGGGTCGTCGAACGCGGGCCTGCGCAGGGCCGGGCAGCTGCGCACCGAGTTGGGCATGGCCAACCGCATGATCGCGTTCGTCCACTGCCCCGACGAGCCGGCGGACCTGCTGCGCGACGTGTACGTCCTCGGCGGCGCACCGGCGGTCGAGCTGCTCCTCGCGCTGCCGGCGACGGGCGGCGGGACCGGGCCGTGGTCATCGGCCGCGCCGTCGGACCCGGTCAGCCTGGACCTGTCGACCCTGCTCGACGGGCTGACGCCGCGGGGGCGCGAGCGGATGCGGTCACGGCTGGCGGCACGCCGCGAGCACGGCGAGGTGGTCGGCCTGGACGAGGCGCTGCGCGAGGTCCGCGAGTGGGGGGCGCGCGATCGGTGGACCGAGTGCGCGCTGGCCGCCGAGCTCATCCCGCACGACCTGCCGGGGGTCACGACAGCGTTCGACCGGCTCTCCGTCGACCGGCTCGCCGACCTGTGGCGGGCTTCCCCGGGGGTCCCGGTGGACGCCGTGCGCGACGCCGGCCGGGTTTCCTGACCAGCGCGGCGCGCGCGGCCCGTCGGCGCCTCGGCCGGGGGCGGGCAGCCGGTTCCGACCGGCTGCCCGCCCGGGCGCGGTGTCAGGCGAGTCCCAGGATCAGCCGCCCGCACCGGTCGCCGATCATCATCGACGGCGCGTTGGTGTTGCCCGACGTGATGCTGGGCATGACCGCGGCACTGGCCAACCGCAGGCCGGTGACGCCGCGCACCCGCAGCTGGGGGTCCACGACGGCCTGCTCGTCGGTGCCCATCCGGCAGGTGCCGACCGCGTGGAAGTCGCCCTGGGAGTAGGTGCGCACCGCCTGGATCAGCTCCTCCCTGGTGTCGACGCCCGGACCGGGGATGGACTCGTCGTCGGTCACCCAGTCGCGCAGCCCCGGCGAGTTGATCCACTCCAGGGCCAGCTCGTAGCCCGCCAGCTGGGTTTCGAGGTCCTCGCCGGTCTGGAGGAAGTTCGGCTGGATGATCGGCGGCACGGAGGGGTCGGCGGACCGCAGCTTGACGTACCCCCGGCTGGTCGGGTGCAGGTTGATCACCCCGATCGACGTCGAGTTCCCGGGGTACGGCGGGTACCCGTTGCGGGTGTAGTACACCTGGAACTGGTACGCGGGGGTGCCCGGCACCCGTCCGCTGCCGGTGAACGCGCTGACGTCCATCGCGGTGAGGTGCGACGCGGGCTCGGGGGCGCGGAGCTTCTTCAGCACCACCGAGATCAGGTGGTCGTGCAGGTTCTGCCCGACACCCGGAACGTCGGCGACGACCGGGATGCCGAGCGGGCGCAGGTCGCACGCCGCGCCGACACCGGACAGCTGGAGCAGCCGGGGCGTGTTGACCGTGCCCGTGCTGACGATGACCTCCCGGTCGGCCCGGACCGTGAACCGGCGGCTGCCCGCGTTGATGACGACGCCGTTGACCGCCTTGCGGCTGGTGAACGTCAGCCGCGCGACCTCCGCGTCCGTCATGATCGTCAGGCGCGGGTCGGTGAGGTACGGGGTCAGGAACGAGGTGAACGCGTCCTGCCGGACCTGGTCCACCACGTTGAGCTGCGTGTACCCGACACCGAACTGGGTCGCGCCGTTGTAGTCGGGGTTGAACGCGTAGCCGATGTCGACGGCCGCGTTCACGGTGGCCTGGGAGAGCAGGTTGCGCTGCGTCAGCTCGCTCGACGGCCGGATCGGCCCGGTCAGCGCGTCCAGTGACGGCCGCACGCCCGCGTAGTCCCAGCCGGTGGCGCCCTGGGCGGCCCAGTTGTCGTAGTCGGCCGGGTTGCCCCGAACCCACACCATCCCGTTGACCGAACTGCTGCCGCCCTCCAGCTTCCCCGACACGAAGGACTGCGGCTGGTTCGACAACTGCTGCTGCGGCACCGACTGGTACGGCCAGACGAGCCCGGAACCCGGCGCGGTGGTCTCCCCCGCTCTCGTGAAGTCCCGCACCACCGGCAGGTCGTTCGTCCCGCCCGCCTCGATCAGCAGCACGCTGGCCGACGAGTCGGCCAGCAAGCGCGCGGCCAGCGTGCACCCGGCCGACCCCGCCCCCACGATGACGTAGTCGTAGCAGAGAGGTGTCGCGCTCGCCGTCCCCGTGGTCGAGGCCAGCGCGACCGACGCCGCCGACACACCGAACAACTTGAGCAGGCCACGTCGGGAGAGGCTTCCGTCCTGCACCCGGCGAGCGATCTCGGCCGGGTCTTCCCCAGTGCCCCGATCTGTCCTGGACATCGAAGCCCCTTCGAGCTAGAGGAGTTCGTCTCGGATCGCCGTCGGGACCCCAGAGCCGGACGGCGTGGATGTGACTATGGCGAACGTTCCCCCCACCACCGCGAGTGCGAAGTGGAAACCACCCGAAGGGAGCAAACCAGGGCGCCTTCGTCACCCTGAGCAGCCCGAGGCGCCGCCCTGCCGCCCTGCCCGGTCCGACCGCATTCGGTGGTATACATGGACGAGGACGGCCGCAGGGTCGTCCGACGATGTTCGGGGGGGTACGACTCGTGGCGTTTCTTGTCCTTTGTGGACAACGCGCGGTGGGGCGGTGACCGCGACCCCGGCCGGCCGTCGCCGGTTGTTCGTCGCGGTGCTGGTGGACACGGTCGGCGCGGGCGCGTTCTTCCCGCTCGCGTTCCTCTACCTGTCCGAGAACACCGACATCCCGCTCGGGCAGCTCGGCCTCACCGTCACGGTGGCGAGCCTGGTCGGGCTGCCGGTCACACCGCTGATCGGGCAGCTCGTGGACCGCGTCGGCGCCCGGAGCGTGCTGGTGGCGCAGACGGTGGTGGCGGCGATCGGGTTCTCCTTCTACTTCCACGTCACCGGGTTGGCCGTGCTGGTCTGCGGTGTCGCGCTGGTCACGCTCTCGGACCGGATGTACTGGGCGACGTGGCCGGTGTTCGTCGGCGAGCAGGTCGGCGACGAGGGGCTCGACCGGTGGTACTCCCTGGTCAACGTCGCCAAGAGCGCGAGCCTCGCGGCGGGGGGAGCGCTCGGCGCCGCGGCGCTGGCCTTCGGCGGCAGCGGCGGGCTGCGGGTGGTGCTGGCGTTGAACATCGCGTCGTCGCTCGTCGCCGGGGCGCTGTTCGCCTCGGTGCGCGGCGGTCGCACGGCGCGCGCCGCCGTGCCGAGGGGCGGCTGGCCCGCGCTCCTGCGCGACGGCAGGTACCTCGCGCTGACCCTGGCGAACACGCTGCTCACGTTCGCCTGGCTGATCCCGTCGCTGGTCCTGCCGCTGTACGTGGCCGAGCACACGGTGCTCGCCGTGTGGGTCGCCGCGTCGGCGCTGACGGTGAAGATGGTGCTGGCCGCCGTGCTCCAGTCGGCGGTCACCGCGCGGCTGGGCGCGTTGCGCAGGACCACGACCGCGATGGCGGGTGCGGGCTTCTTCCTCGTCGCGATCGCGTTGCTGGCGTCCGCGTCGGCGACGACCGGCACGGCCCTCGCGGTCGCGCTGGTGTTCGCCGGGGTCGTATTCCTCGCGCTCGGCGAGACCGCCGCCGGCCCGGCCGCGACCAGCCTGTCCGTGGCGGCGGCGCCGCGCGCCTGGCGGGGCCGCTACGTGTCGGTCTTCCAGATGTCCTGGTCGGTCTCGAACATCAGCGGACCCGCGATCGCCGGAGGTCTGCTCGCGATGTCGGCCACCGCCGTGTGGCAGGTGTTCGCCGCGTTCGCCGCGGCCGGCGCGCTCGTGCTGTCCCTGCTGCGCCGGCGGCTCCCCCCGGAGATCGACGACAAGACGCCGCGGCGGGACGAGTCCGCGCAGCAACCAGCTACCGCATGAGAAGAGGACAGATGAGGCCGTCAGCAGACTCCGACAAGCCTGCGCGCGCCGTTGCCGATGCCGTGGTGTTGAAGGTGGACGACGGGGCGCGAGGCGCGAACCCGTACTACTGGCACCGGACCCAGGGCCTGCTCAAGGCGGTGGTGGACGCGGTCGGGTCCTGTGGTGACGCGGAGTTGTCCGCCGCCGTCGCGGCCTTGGAGGCCGACCCGGGCAGCGCCGCCGACTGGCAACGGGTCCGCGCGCTGGCGAAGGCCGTGATCGACGGTCCCGGCCGCGAGGCGGAGGGGCTGGCGCGGGCGGCGTGGGACCTGCTGCGGCGGTCCCGGCTGGGCTACCACGTGGGCGACGCCTACGACCGGACGGCGACCACGAGCGACGACTGGCGGCGGTGGGAGGCAGCCGGACCCGGTGGGTCGGGGGAACCGGCGGCGCAGGTGGTGATCCCGTTCCGCAACCGGGACGGGGACGGGCACCGGAGCCGGAACCTGGCCGCCTGCCTGAAGGCCCTGGCCGACCAGGGGGTCGACCGGTCGACCTACCACGTCACGGTCGTCGAGTCCGACGACGAGCCGCGGTGGCGGGACCTGGTGGAGAAGTACGCCGACGAGCACGTGTTCGCACCGCACGACGGGCCGTTCAACAAGTGCTGGACGGTCAACGTCGGCGTGACCACCACCGCGCGACCGGCGCCGCTCGTCTGCGTCCTCGACGCGGACGCCCTGGTGGACAGGGACTTCATCGGGCGCAACGTGGCCCGGTTCGACCGGGACGGCTCCGGCGGGTTCCTGCCGTTCCGGGACGTGGTCTACGTCGACGAGCCCGCCACGGCCCGCGCGATCGCCGACCGCTGCGTGGCGGACCGGGCCGAGGCGGACCCGGACCGGTTGCGCGGCTTCGTGGTCCACCGCGCTCCCGGGTTGTGCGTGTGGCTGCGGCGGGACGTGTTCGACGCGGTGGGGGGCATGGACGAGCGGTTCGAGGGATGGGGGCGCGAAGACCTCGACTTCGTGCTGAGGGTGCAACTGGCCACGGCGTTCGACCAGTACGGCGACCGCATGCTGCACCTGCACCACCCCTCCTCGGCCCTGCTCAACAACGGCCAGACCGTCAACGCCCACATCCCCCTGCTGTCCTGGAAACCGGAAGGCGCCATCGGCCGCATCGACCGGTACCGCGCCTGAAGCGACACGTTGGCTGATGGGGGGGACGATCAAGTGCCGACAACGGCGTTGCTCGCCAGCTGCGAGTTGCCGACGTCCTACGGCGACTTCACGCTGCACGTCTTCGGCGACCCCGAAGGGGGTGAGGACGTCATCGCGCTCGTGCACGGGGAGCCGAACCCGCACCAACCGCCGTTGGTGCGCCTGCACAGCGCGTGCTTCACCGGCGACATCCTGACGTCGCTGCGCTGCGACTGCGGACCGCAACTCGTCGCCGCGGTGCGGTTGATGGCGCAGGTGCAGCACGGAATCCTGCTGTACCTGCCCCGGCACGAGGGCAGGGGCATCGGCCTGGTCAACAAGATCAAGGCGTACGCGTTGCAGGAGCAGGGGTTGGACACGGTGGCCGCGAACGTCCACCTCGGCCTTCCCGTCGACGCCCGTGACTACCGCGCCGCCGCCGAGGCGTTGCGCCGGCTGGGCGTGTCCGAACTGCGGCTGGCCACGAACAACCCGAGCAAGGTCGCAGCGCTCGTCGACGCGGGTCTGACCGTGGAGCGGGTGCCGCACGGCGGCTTCGTCAGTCCGCACAACTCCGAGTACCTGAGGGTCAAGGACGTCCTCATGGGTCACCTGGACTCGTCGGGCGGCGGGCGCGCCGGATGAGCGGCGCCGCCGTGGCGGTGTTGGGCAGGCAGTTCGCGCGCCCCGGGCAGGGCGCGGAGCTGCTGCGGCTCAACGTCGTGCTGGGCCGGGCGTTGCGCGTGCCGGGGCTGCTCAGGTACCAGGTGCTGGTGCGCTCGGACGACCGGACCGAGCTGTGCGTGTACTGGCTGTGGCGGGACTTCGCGGACCGGGAGTCGGTGTGGGCCGATCCACCGCCCGCGCTGACCGATTTCTGGGCGTCCGCGAAACCGCTGTGGCGCGCGGCCCCGGACGTCCGGCGCTACCGCTGGGCGCCTGCGGTGGAACGCGACCTGGCCCCCGGGCACGCCGTGGTGCTCGGTGCGGGCGCCCCTGCCGCCGACGACCACCAACTGATCGACATCGACGGTGGCGCGACGTTGCGCTGCCGGCCCGCCGGGCAGGCGCCCGCCCCGGGGCAGTGGACCGGGGTGTGGCGGCTGTCCGCGACCGAGGAGAGCTGAGGGCTATGAGTCTTCCCGATCAGGTCATCGTCAACCTGTGTCCCACCGGGATGGTGCCGCGCCGGGCGAAGGTGCCGGACGTGCCCATCACCCCCGAGGAGATCGCCGCGGACGTCCGCCGCTGCTACGAGGCGGGCGCGGGCATGGTCCACCTGCACGCCAGGGACGACGACGAGGAGCCCACCTGGAGCCCGCGGCGGTTCACCGAGATCGTGGACGCGGTGGTGTCGCTCACGCCGGACATCGTGCTGGTGGTCACCACCAGCGGCCGGAACTGGTCCGAGCTGGACAAGCGCGCCGCGTCGCTGACGGTGGACGGCCTGGCCCGCCCGGAGATGGCGTCGCTCACGCTGGGCTCGATGAACTTCGTGTCCGGGCCCTCGGTGAACTCGCCGGAGACGATCGAGGGCCTGGCGCGCGCGATGCGGGAGCGCGGCATCGTGCCGGAACTGGAGATCTTCGACGTCGGCATGGTGAACTACGCCAACTACCTGATCTCCCGGGGCGTCCTCCAGCCGCCGTACTACCTCAACGTCCTGTTCGGCTCGATCGGGACCGCCGAGGTGAGCGCGGCCAACGCCGCCGCGGTGCTCGGCGCGCTGCCCCAGCCGTCCACCTGGGCGTTCGCGGGCATCGGCCGGTTCCAGCTGGCCGCGAACACGCTGGCGCTCAGCCTCGGCGGGCACGTCCGGGTCGGCCTGGAGGACAACCCGTACCTGGACTGGAGGACCAGGGAGCCCACCACGAACCCCCGGCTGGTGGAGCGCATCGTGCGCATCGCGCGGGAGATGGGCCGCGAGCCCGCCACCCCGCAGCAGGTCCGCGAGATCATCGGCCTGCCGCAGGTGGTGCGCACGTGACGGCCGCCGGCCACCGCTGGAACAGCGCCGCCGACTACGACGTGCTGGCCCGGCGCGTCCAGTTCCGCAACGCGGAGCTGGTCGCCGGGCTGCACCCCCGGCCCGCCGAACCGAGGGCCGTCTACGAGATCGGCTGCGGCACCGGCGCCCTCACCGAGGCGCTGGTGCACCGGTTGCCCTCGGCCGACATCGACGCCGTGGACGTGTCGGCCGACATGCTCGCGGTGGCGGAGGCGAAGGGCTGGCCGGCGCGGGTGCGCTTCGCGCAGGGCGCTTTTCCCGATGTGGCGACGGATCGGCACTACGACGCGGTGTTCTCCAACGCCGCGCTGCACTGGATGCACCCCCGCTTCGCCGACGTGTTCGCGACGATGAACGCGCTGCTGGTCGACGGTGGGCTGGCCTGCGTGGCGACGGCGGGCCGCACGGCGGCGACGGACCGGTTCGCCGAGCAGTCCCGGGCGGCGCTGGCCCGGCTGACCGGGTTGTCCGAGCCGGACCCGTTCGAGGCGCGCAGGCTCACGGTGGCGGCGGCGGAGGAACTCGCGGGCGCCGCGGGGTTCGAGGTGCGGGACGCCTTCGTGGTGGAACGGACCGCCTCCGTCCCGGCGGAGGTCCGCGCCCGCTGGTGGGTGGCCAGCGGTGGGCCGTGGACGGCGGCGCAGGTGCCCGCCCGCGAAGCCGTCGACGCGCTGCGCTCGGTGCTCGGTGGCGGAGAGGTGGAGCTGGTGCACGCGAGCGTGTTCCTGAGGCTGCGCAAGGGCGATCATGCGTGACGTGTTGCGCGACCGCCAGCAGTGGGGCGCGCGGGCGATGGTGTCCACCGGCAGTTCGGCCGCGACGCTGGCGGCGCTGGACGTGCTCCGCGAGGGCGGCACGGTGTTCGACGCCGCCATCACGGCGTCGGCGGTGCTGACGGTGGCGATGCCGATGGCGTCGGGTCCCGCCGGTGACGCGGCGGCGGTGTTCCACCTCGCGGGCTCGCCCGAGGCGTGGTCGTTGACCGGGCTGGGCCGGGCGCCCGCGCGCGCCACGGTGGAGAACTTCGCCGCGCGGGGCCACCGGACCGTGCCCGGCCGGGGGATCGAGTCGGCCACCACACCGGGTCTGCTGGGCGCCTGGTGCGCCCTGCACGACCGGCACGGCACGATGCCGTGGTCCCGGCTGGTCGCGCCGGCCGTCGCGCTGGCCGAGCAGGGCACCCCGGTCACCGCGCAGACGGCGCGCTGGATCCAGGACAACCTGGCGGTGCTCAGCCAGCCGGAGTTCGCCGGGCTGTACGGGCCGCACGCGACGCCCTCCGCCGTGGGCGGCCTGCTCCCCAACCCCGGGCTCGCCGCGCTGTACCGGCTGATGGCCGATTCGGTGGACGAGCTGGAGGCCGAGCTCGACGCGAGCGTGACCAGGCTCAGCGACCGGTTGGGCGGGTTCTTCGCGCCCGGTGACTGCCGCGTGCGGGTCGGGGAGATCGTGCCCGCCGCCACCGCGTCGGTGGCAGGCGCGCGGGTCGCCACGAACCCGGCGCCGACGCAGGGCGTGCTGCTGCTGCAGAACCTCTTGCTCTACGCGCGGCTGAGGGGCGGGCACAGCGCCGACTCGGGGGCGGGGGTGCACCTGCTGTCGGAGATCTTCCACCAGACGTACGCGTGGCGGATCGAGCACCTGGGCGACCCGGTGTCCACGCCGCCCGCGGACCCGCTGGCGGAGGCGGTGCTCGCGGAACTGGCGGCCGAAGTCGACCCGGACAGGCCCACCGCCACCCGGTACGCCGGGCACTACCGCGAGGGCGACACCACGCACTTCGCGATCGCCGACCGGGCGGGCAACAGCGTGAGCTGGACGCAGAGCCTCGGACTGGGCTTCGGTTCCGGCGTCGGCATCGGCGAGCTGGGTTTGCTGCTGTGCAACCGGTTGGGCCGCAGCGCCACCCTCTCCCCCACCGAACCGAACGGCGTCGCTCCCGGCCGGCGTCCGGTCAACACCATCTTCGCCTGGAGCGCCGGCGACGCCGACGGGGTGCGCCTGCTCGGCGGCACCCCCGGCGGTGACGGCCAGTGCCAGTGGAACGCGCAGGTGCTCGCCGCGATGCTGTTGGACGGGGTGGGCCCGTCGGCGGCGTTGAACCGCCCGCGGTGGACGTACCTGCCCGGGGCGGACAAAACCGAGGCGGGCGTGCCGCAGCACCTGCAGGTCGACTCGTCCATGCCCGCGGAGGTCCAGCAGTGGCTGCGCGACGCGGGGCACGTGCTGCGGGTGCGGACCGGTGTCGGTGGTGTGCTGCGGGTGCTGGAGCGGCGCCCGCAGTCGGTCTACGGGCTGGACGACGGCAGGCAGGAAGGGCTCACCTCGGGGTTCTGAGCCCGGCGGTCGGAGGACCGCCGGGAGCGGCGACGGCGGTCCGACCCCCGGTTCTCACCCCGGGGCGCCGTCGCGCTCGAACCGGTACCAGCCGCCCACGACCCGCTTGGCGAGGAAGCCGAAGAACCAGAAGACCACGATGCCGAACGCCGACGACAGCAGCACCGCGGCGAACATCTGCTCGGACTGCAGCCGCTGCCGGTAGAGGTCGATGAGGATCCCGATGCCCGGTTCGCCCTGCTTGAAGAAGAAGTCGCCGACAACGGCGCCGATCACCGAGAGACCGGCCGAGATGCGCAGACCGGTGAAGACGGCGGGCAGCGCGGCCGGGAACTGCAGCTTCACCAGCGTGCGCCACGTGCCCGCCCGGTGCAGGCTGAGCAGGTCGTGCAGGTTCCGCCCGGCCGACCGCAGCCCGAACAGCGTGTTGGCGATGACCGGGAACACCGCGACCAGCACGCACACCAGCACCCTGCTGCCGAGGCCGAAGCCGAACCAGAAGCCGAACAGCGGCACCAGCGCGAGGATCGGCACCGTCTGGAGCACCACCGCGTACGGGTAGACCGCGCGCTCGACCCAGCTCGCCAGGCTCATCAGGACCGCGAGCGCGACCCCGACCACGACCGCGATCACCAGTCCCAGCAGCGCGACCCGCGCCGACACCACGAGGGCGGACAGCAGCTCCAGCAGCTTGTCGCGGTCGCCGAACCCGACGAGCAGCACCTCGTGCGGCGCGGGCAGGAGGAACCGGCGCTGCGGCGCCAGCACGACCAGGCTGACGACGTACCACGCGCCGATCATCAGCGCGGACACCGCGAGCACCGGCAGGACCTTGGACTTCACGGCGTCGCGCCCCTCAGCAGCCGGGACACCTCGGCCGCGAGCCCCGCGAACTCCGGGTGGTAGCGCAGTTCGTGGTCACGTGGCCGCGGGAAGCGGACCGGCAGGTCGGCCAGCACCCGGCCGGGCCGCGGGGACAGCACGACCAGCCGGGTCGACAGGTAGACCGCCTCGCTCACCGAGTGCGTCACGAACACCGCGCCGAACCCGTCCGCGGCCTGCACGGCGAGCAGTTCGTCCGCCAGCCGCTGCCTGGTCGGCTCGTCCAGCGCGCTGAACGGCTCGTCGAACAGGAACAGCCGCGGCCTCATCACCAGGGCCTGTGCCAGCGCCGCGCGCATCTGCATCCCACCGGACAGCGCGGCGGGCAGGTGGTCCGCGAAGCCACCGAGCCCGACCCGTTCGATCAGCTCGGCCGCGCGCGCCCGCAGGCGCGCCTTCGGCAGCCCGCGCAACTCCCCGACCAGCTCGACGTTGCGCCGCACCGTGCGCCACGGCATCAGCGTCGGTTCCTGGAAGACGAACGCCACCTCGTCGGTGCGCCGGTCCGCGACGCCCCCGCTCGGCGCCGCGAGACCTGCGGCGATCCGCAGCAGCGTGCTCTTGCCGCAGCCGGACGGACCGAGCACGCTCACGAATTCGCCCGCCCGGACGGACAACGTCACCGGCGCCAGCGCGCTCGTGCCGTCCGCGTAGGTCTTCGCCACCCCGTCCAGCGCGAGCACCACCGGTAACGCGCTTCCCGGTTCACCCGGCCCGGCCGCCGGGTCCTCCCCGACCCGCATCGGCGATCCCCGTCGCACGGAACCCATGGGTTCAGCCTACTGCCCGCCCGGTCACCGCGTCGCGCACTCGACCTCGCTCGACTTCGCTCGACCTCGCCACCACGCGGCCGACGGGAGGGCGATTCCCGTGCTCCGCAGAATTCACGGCCGGCGCATTCCACTATTCGACGCCGATGGCGGGGTCGAGGAACTCGTTGGTGGCGAGCTGCGCGTCCTCGGGCACGGTGGCGCCCTGCCCGGCGAAGATCGGCCGCACGATTTCGGTGAGGCGTCGCACGCGGTCGGTGTCGAAGTCGCCGATCACGGCGTTCGCCCCGTTGCCCATCACCTCGTGCCGCTTCATCGCCTCGGCCGCGTACGCGGCGCGTTCGAGGCTGTAGGGGTAGGCGTTGTAGTCCTCGACCAGTCGGGTGATCAACCGGTTCGTCCCGGCCGGGTCCGCGACGTACTCGACAGCGGCCTGCTGCAACATCGGCACCAGCTTGCGCAGGCACGGCGACAGTTCGGCCTTGCGGTCGGCGCGGATCGCCATGGTCTCCACGTAGTTCGGGTAGCCCGCGTCCTCGACGAACGCGTAGCCCACCTTCTTGCGCCACTGCGGGATCTCGTGCTCGTACTGGAAGACCTCGTTGGTGATGTAGCCCTGCTGCACGACCTTGCCGCCCTCGGCGACGAACCGCGCAGGCGTGCCGTCGTAGGAGCCCTCCACCTGGTCCTTCTTCAGCACACCCGCACCCGTCAGGTAGTCCACGTACACCGAGCCCGGGAAGTACAGGACGCGGGCATCGGACCGGCCGACGTCGCGCACGGACCCGAACCCGGGGTAGGTCTCCGGGTCCCACATCAGCACGACCGGCGAGGCGTCCATCGGCGCGAACACCGACTGCACCGGCTGCTCCCCGCTCACCTGGGCCACCTGGTCCAGGTCGGCGCCGCCGAGCAGCACCGAATCGTCCACGAACAACGTCTTCGCGGCGGGGGTGAACGAGGTCGCCGGACCACCGGACCGCACCTCCAGCGTGACACCGGTGTCGACGCCCCCGCTCACCAGCGCGCCGGACACGCTCTTGCGGTCGGCGTCCGGCCTCGCGTCGTCGCCCAGCAGGCGGTACAGCGCGCCGTACTCGGCCTGCGGCCACCAGTTCGTCTGGATGACCACCCTGTCCGGGCACGTGCCGCGCAGGTACGCCCGATCACCCGGCGCCGCGAGCGGAGCCGTGGCCGCGACCGGCTCCTGCGCACCCGAACAGGCCGTGGCGAACAGCAGTGCCACGGCCGCGAAAGCCTTCGCGGTCCTCATCTCCCCCATGACCCGCGACCATACCGACGCGGGTCCGCCGCGCGGTGCCGACCCACGTCGCTCACGGCTCCAGCAGCCAGGCGACTTCGTGGCTGAGCACGTTCCGCAAACGCTCGGGGTTCGAGCCGTCCAGCGACAACGCGGGGAGCTGCGAGCGGTAGGCCGACATCGCCTTCTCCTTGAGCGCCCTCGCGCGCGGCGACAACTCGACCGCCTGCCGGGTCATCCGCCGCGGGTCGAGGCCCCGGTAGCTCAGCTCCCCGTCGAGCCAGGCGTCGACGTCCAGGTACGCGCGGGGTTCCCGGCCGGTCACCCACGACGGCCAGCCGTACCAGAGCGCGTAGGGCAGGTCGGCGTAGAGGTGGACCTCCGGGCGCTCCGGAGCGGCCTCCACCGCGGCGAGCGCGGCGTCGCGCGCGGCGCGGTGGTCGTTGTGCCCGCCGATGGCGGCGGGGATCCAGACCTCGGCGGCCCGCCCGATCACGTCACCGATGCGCGCGGCCAGCCGCTCGCCGTCCAGCGGGCCGGACCGGTACTGCTCCTCCTGTTCGCCCAGGCGCAGCGAGTCGCAGCCGAGGACGCGGTGCGCCTCGTCGTCCTCGGCCAGCCGTTCCCGCTGGCGCTCCCGGGACGACGAGGCCCGGGTGAGCCGGTCCCAGTACGTGAGCGCGACGTCGTCCGGTGGCATTCCGGAGAAAACCGTCACCAGCGTCGTACCGGGCTGCATCAGCCGGTTCGAGGCGGACAGCACAGCGTCGTCGAGGTGTGCCGACAGCACGAAAACCCGCTTTTCCATCGCCTTCCCACAGTCGTGTCGGACGACGCACGACAAGAGGTCCGCAGAAAGCGGCTGCCGCCGACCCCCACCCCGGATCCCCCAGCGCCCGTCGACAGTGGTGCGCCCCCGATCACAACGTGGCACAACGCCGAAGGCCCGTCAACAGCCCACCGAATGCCCGAATGGGCGGGCCCCTCCACCAGCGGGACCGACCGGCGCCGGCGAGGGCGGGGCCCCGGTCCGACGGCGGTAGCGGAATGTCGGTTTACTCCCGTGTCGAGCGGGGGTACCTGCGGGCCATGACCGAGTCCGACCTGCTCTCCGCGGCCGAGGTGTTCCCCGAACTGTCCGACGAGGTCAAGGTCCGCTTCCCCGAGGGCGAGGAGCCGGTGCTGCTGCGCCCGGACGGGACCGAGGTCGACACGTGGCGGGAGAACCACCCGTTCACCGAGCGGCTGGGCCGGGCGGAGTACGCGCGGGCGAAGCGGTTGTTGCACATCGAGATGCTCAAGCTGCAGTACTGGGTCCAGGACACCGGCCAACGGGTGGTCATCGTGTTCGAGGGCCGGGACGCGGCGGGCAAGGGCGGGACGATCCGGCGCTTCACCGAGAACCTCGACCCGCGCGGCGCCCGGGTGGTCGCGCTGGGCACCCCGACCGAGCGCGAACGGGGGCAGTGGTACTTCCAGCGCTACGTGGAGCACCTGCCCACCGCGGGGGAGATGGTGCTGTTCGACCGCTCCTGGTACAACCGCGCGGGCGTGGAGCGGGTCATGGGCTACTGCGACGACGAGCAGTACGAGCGCTTCCTGCGCCAGGCGCCGGAGTTCGAGCGGATGCTGGTCGACGACGGCGTCGTCCTGGTGAAGCTGTGGTTCTCGGTGTCGCGGGCCGAGCAGCGCACCCGCTTCATCATCCGCCAGGTCGACCCGGTCCGGCGCTGGAAGCTCAGCGCCAACGACCTGGCCTCGCTGGACCGCTGGGACGACTACACCCAGGCCAAGGTGGCGATGTTCCGGGCCACCGACACCGCCGAGGCCCCGTGGACGGTGGTCAAGAGCAACGACAAGCGCCGCGCGCGCCTGGAGGCGATGCGCAGCGTGCTGGCCCGCCTCGACTACGCCGACCGCGACCTCGGCGTCGTCGGCGAACCGGACGGGCGCATCGTCGGCGCCGCGAACACCCTCCTCGAAGAGGGCGAGGACGACACCTCGCTCAGCCCGACACCGATCGCCCCGGACATGACCCACGAACCCGGTCTGCACCCCGACGAACCCGCGTGAGCGGCGCCGCAGGCGGAGGGTCCGCGTCGCCCGGGAGGTGAGGTGGCGCGGCGATGGCCTTTCGAGCGGGGACTGTCCTACAGGCCGGGGTACTCCGCGGTCATGTCGCCGTCGAACAGCCGCCAGTAGAAGCTGTTCATCTTCGCGGCGGCAGGTGCGTGCCGGGCCAGGATCGCGGCCACGGTCGGCGGCACGTCATCCGGGACGTGGCCGGCGGCGCACCGGAGCACGTACTCGTTGCGGGCGGTGGGGACGCCGCCTGGCGGCACCGCCACCCCGCACACCTCGGTCACCAGCCAGTTGACCAGTCGCATGGCGGCGTAGGCGGCGTCGTGCGTCGCGTTGCGCCGGACGAACTCCTGCTCGGCGGCCGACAGGTCGAAACGCGGCGATGTGGCCAGGCCGAAGTCGGTGAGGTGGATCCGCTCGCCGTCGGTGCGCATGTTGCCGAAGTGCCCGTCCATGTGCAGCAGTTCGTGACGGCGCAGGAAGCCCACGATCCGCGACAGTTGCCGCTCGACCGCGTCGGCCTTGCCCGCCGGGTCCTCGCCCAGCCAGTCGGACAACGGGTGGGGGATGTACTCGCAGAACAGCACGAGGCTGCGCGTCGCGGCGGCCAGGGCTTCGAGGCGGGCGCGCACGGCCGGGGAGCCGTTCAGCGCGGCGACGACCGCGTCGACGTCGGCGTGCTCGGCCGCGACGGGTGAGCGGCCGGGCAGCACCCGCCAGTGGTGCAGCAGCGGGAACGACTCCGTCCCGCCGGCCAGCACCGCTTCGGTGACGATCTGGTTCGCGGCCAGCTCGCGCCATGCGTTGAACCCCGGGCTGACGACGCCGTACTGGCAGAACACCGGCAGGTCGAACAGGTTGGCGGTGGAGCGCGGGTGGGCGAGTTCCCGGTCGGTCAGCGGGATGCGCTTGACGAACACCGGCGTGCCGTCGACGTCGAGCACCGCCGAGCCGCCACCCACGCCCACGCCGCCGACCCGCCCCGCGTCCACGAGCGCGGCGAGCTCGACGTCGGTGCACGACGCGAGGAGGGCGGAGAGTTCCTCGTGGCGGGCACGCCTGGCAGGCATCATCCCGCGATCATCCCAGCGGCCGGGCGGTCCCTCCGCAGTGAGGTGCCCCCGATGACCCGAGGCGGTTGTCACCCGGATCGGGTCGGTGGCACCGGGACGGCGGTCGGTTCGGTCCGGGCGGTGTGCCTGTGGGGTGCCGGAACTCTGCACCGGGCTGCCGATCAGCGGTGATCGCACGCCATGCGCCACGGCGGCGTGGTCGTGGAACGCGACGTCACGACTGCTGTACCTGATCTTCGTTCGACTCGGTGGCCAGCCGGTGCTCCTCGGCCTGCCCTCCGCAACCAAGGACATCGAACCGCCGGTGCTGTGACACGAGGTCTCGGACGCGCTCGCCGCCCACGACTGGGACGCGTTCGAGATGTACCTGTGGGCCGCTTTCCACCACCCCACGCCGTCGATGACCCCGGTCCTGTGCGGTGCACTCCGGCTGAAGTCGCGCTCCGTGCCCAACGAAGACGCCCTCCAGGTGCTGGCCGAGATCAAGGATCCGGCGTCCCTGACCTGCCTGCGCGAAGTGCTCTACTGGCAGCCGGAGTGGGACGAGTTCGACCACATCGGGGTCAAGGCGTTGTGGGCGGTCGACGCGGTGGGCACCGTCGAGGCGCGGCGACTCGTGGCCGAGGCGGCGGAGCTGGGGTCGGACGCGGTCCGGGACTGGGCGCGCCGCAAGCTCAGCCAGCACCCAACCGGGTGATCAGGTGCTGCGGCAGCGGGTAGGGGTTTTCCACCGGCAGCAAGGCGTGCGCTTCCTCGTCACGGCCGGCCGAGACCAGACCGCCCACGGCCCGCATCAGGTCGGTGACGTCGGTGATCGCGGTGATCCACTCCTCCACGTAGCGCCGCACCGCGTCCCCGGCCAGGCCGACCTGGAGCGACCGGTGCCCCAGCGGCCCGAGCCGCAGGCTCCGCTCGGGGTCCCACTGGACCCGCACCGGGGACGCCTTGACCGCCGAGGCCCACGCGGCGCGGTCACCGTGCACGGCGGGAACGAAGTGGCTGAGCGCCGCGTGGGCCAGGGCCCAGTGGAACCCCTCACGGGTGATGTCGACGGCCAGGACCCTCTCCTGCCCGGGCTTGCCCGCGTAGCCGCAGCGGTAGGCCATCCACAGGAACGAGGGTTTGATCCAGGTCATGCGCTCGCGCTTGAAGGGCGGCACGAACGTCCCGGCGGCCAAGGCGGCCTCGGCGATCGGCGGCGGGTACGCCTGGTAAACCCTGATGGTCTCGTCGGTGTACCAGGCGCGCACTTCACGTTCGGGCTGTTCGGTCGGTGCCACCACACCATCGTGCCCCACACGTCGAGGTTCCTAGGGGGTGCCGGAACACTGCGCTGGGCGCTGAGCCGCGGTGGCCGCACACCATGAGCCCATGCCGTTCGAAAGCGGAACCCGCGCGGTGTTCGCACGAGCAAATAGATTCGTGTCGTTTCGGCGGTTCCGGGCTTAGCTTCGGGCGGTGGCGAACGAACTGACCATTCCGCTCCTGCCCTGTCCTTCCATCGACGAGATCGCGTCGTTCTACGAGATGCTCGGCTTCGAGGTGACCTACCGGCAGACGCGGCCGAACCCGTACGTCGCGGTGCGACGGGAAGACATCAACCTGCACTTCTTCGGGATGGAGGGCTACGACCCGGCGCAGTCGTACAGCACGTGCCTGGTCATCGTGGCGGACACCAACGAGCTGTTCGAGACCTTCGCAGCGGGGATGCGGTCCGTGCACGGAAAGGTGCTCATCTCCGGCATCCCGCGCATGACCCGGCCGCGGCTGCGCAACGACCGGTACACCGGGTTCACCGTCGTCGACCCGGGTGGCAACCATATCCGGATCAACAAAGCCGCCAAGGAGCCCGAGGCGCAGACCAAGCTCGCCAAAGCCATGGAGAACGCCGCGAGGCAGGCGGATGCGCGCGGCGACGAGCGCCAGGGGCTGAAGGTCCTGGAAGGCGCGCTGAAGCGGGCGACCGGTGACGAACCGGAGTTTCAGGCGGCGCAGGGGTACCGCGACGAACTCCTCGAACGGATCAGGGGGTCCGAGCCACGTCCGGGCGCTTGAGCGCGGCCCTGACCGCCTCGGGCGTGCGGCTCGGGTAGTGGCGCAGCAGATCGGTCGCGCCCTCGGGCGGCGAAGCCGGTGACTTCGACGTAACGAGCCATTGGGGTGTCGCCCGGATTCGGAGTCCGGGCGACACCCCGACGGATAACCCGACTGTCGTTCCTCAGGCGGGTGTGCCCCCTGGGCTCCCCCGCGGCCGCAAACCGGTGATCCCGCTGACCAGAACCGCGATCGCCGGCAGCGGCGCCACCGGGTGGAACACGAACTGGGACGGGCCGGTTCCACCGCTGCCGTGCCCCGGGAGTGCTACAGCCACCGTTCCACGAGGTGCCGGGGCGTGTCGTGCGGCACGTACCAACGCTTGACCTTGGCGTCCCACCGGGCCTTCGCGGCTTTCTTGGCCGCTTCCTTCTCCGCGTACGGCACGTTCAGGTACAACCGGCCTGCGCCGTTGCCGTTCGACCCGGGCGCGGGCCGCGCCTCGGGGCGAGCGGACCGGGCCGGACGGGTGGGACGGGCCGGCGGGTCGGGGCGGGCGCGCCCGACGATGTGGCGCACGCGTTCGCAGGACCCGGGGTCGGTGATGCGCATCATCAGGTCGGTGGGCCCGGTGCCGGCGAGCAGGTTGAGCGACCCGTGCCAGAGCACCTCGTCGTCGACGATCACGACCTTCTCGTGCATCCGCTCGCGCTGGACCACGGTGCAACCCGCCGCCTCCAGGGCCGAGATCTGCCTCCCGTCGTCGGCCCGCCGGGCCGGTCGGGTGTGGACGGTGACGCGCAAGCCGCTGTCGATCCGGGGTTTCAGCTCCGAGAGCCAGCGTTCGACCGGATCGGCGTCGAGGAACGCGCAGTAGATGTCGATGCTGCGCCGAGCGTGGGCGATGTCCCAGGCGACGGCGCGCGGCACCTCGTCGGCGGGGAAGAAGGCCGGCCGGGTCAGCTCGTGCGGGCCGAGGCCGGCCAGGTCGGCGGCCGCGCGGAACGGGACGAGGTCGCCGACGTCGAGCCGGTGCGCGTGCCGCTGCAGGTAGTCCACCATGCGGGCGGCTTCGCCGCGGGGGTTGAGGTTGCGGCCGAGGAAGTCGACGTCGGCGACCACCACGAGGTGGTCCTGCGCGCGGCTCACCGCCACGTTGAGCAGCCGGCAGGTCGCGGACGACAGGCCCGTTCCCTCGTAGAAGAAGCCGACCTTGTCACCGGCGCCGGCGACGGTGTCGATCACCACCAGGGGTCGCTGGCTGCCCTGGAACCGGTGCACGGTGTCGACGACACCGTCGTAGTCGGCGCCGAACCGGTGGGCGAGGCTGCCCTGCAACGCCCTGACCTGGTCGCGGTAGGGGGCGATGACCGCCATCCGCGCTGCCGGCCGGGCGCCGGGCGGCCCGTCCTCCTCCCTGCGCGCGGGCAGCACGCCGTCGTGCTGGAGTCCCCGGATGAGCTCGTGGATCACGGCCTCGTGCACCGGGTTGGACTTGTGACCACCCGAGCCGCCCCGGGTGGCCGAGCGCCGGGACGCGGTGTCGACCAGCACCAGCGGCGCCTCCAGCAACGGCGACGGCGGCAACCGGCTGGTGTCCGCCCGCCCGGTGATCAACGGCGCGTCGGGGTAGGCGATCGTGTTCACGACCGCGCAGATCGCCGGGCGCATCCGGTACTGGGTGTTCAGCCCGACCAGGCAGTCATGGGGCTGCACCCGCCCCTGGCCGTCGACGAGCCCGACCGCGTGGAAGGCGTCGCGATCCATCCAGCGCTCGGAGTGCGACCGCGTCTCCGGACGGGCGTTGCGGTCGCTGGACGCCCGGGTCACCGCGGGCAACTGCCGGAAGTCGCCGGCCACGACCACCCGCTTCTTCGCCAACGCGGCCGCGTACCACGCCGAGGGGAGGTTGACCATGCCCGCTTCGTCGATGACGACGGTGTCGAACTCGTCGATCAGGTAGCGGGACTGCACCGCCTTGGCCACCGTCGTCCCCATGACGCGGCAGTTGCCGCGCACCACCTGCTCGACGGTGCGGAGCTCCTCCTGCCGCGCTTCGAGGCGTTCCCGCAGGTTCTTCGCCAGCACGACGAGCTGGTCGGCGGGCGCGGTCCCGGCCAGCTCGGGCAGCAGCGCGCTCACCTTGCGCTGGGCCGCCTCCGCCTGCGCCGTGCAGCGCTGCTGCTCAGCAGTGGCGAACTGGTGCTGCGCGGCCAGGTCGGCGATGTCCCGGTCGACCGCCCGGAGCCGGCCGAGGAGCTCGTCCCGTCGTCGCGCCTTCCGCGCGGCGAACAGGCCGGACGGCACCCCGATCCCGGTCAGCTCGGCGTGCAGCCGGGCCGCCTCCTGCCCGGCGAGGTCGGCCCGGGCCGCGGCCGCGGCGGCGTTCTGCGCGGCCTGCCCGGCGGCGCCGCGCAGTTGCGCAAGGCTCCGCGTGAGTTCCGCGTACTCGCGGTGCAGCGCCAAGCGGCCGTCGACGACGTCGAGCTGATCGCGCAACGCCCCGATCTCGGCAGCCAGGGCAGCGCTCAACCGCGCCACGACCTTCTGCGGCTCGATCCGGTCGCCGTACTCCTCCTTGAGCGAGCCCACCGCGATGTCCCCGACCCGCTGCACGAGCCCGTCGGCGAACCCGCTCTCGGCGCTCAACAGCTCGCACAGCCGCTCCACCGCCTGGTCCACGGCGACCTTGGTCGGCGCGAGGAACAGCACCCGGTGCCCCTGCCTGTGGTTGCCCTCCACGACATGGCCGACCACCTCGGTCTTGCCGGTGCCGGGCGGTCCCCAGATGAACGTGAGATCGCTGCCGAGGGCGCGCACCACGGCAGCCCGCTGCCGGTCGTTGAGCTGCAGGGTCCGCCAGTCGCGCACGTACCGCTCCGGGTCCGGGCACCGACCGGCTGCGGGCAGGTCCCGGCCGACCAGCCACCCGGCCGCGGTCAGGTTCAACCCGCCGGATCCGGAGGTGGCCTGTTCGAGCTGTTCGGCCAGCGCGACCAGGCCGGACGTGTCGTCCTCGCGGAGTTCGGCCTTCGCGCCCAGCTCGGCGGACGTGCGCAGGCGGAGCCGGCCGCGTTCGGCGACGACGAGTTCCGCCGGCTCCCAGCTCGCACGCGGCCGGGCGCGCACCAGCAGCGGCCGGTCGGAGAACGAGTCCTTCCAGCCGCGGGCGGCGAACGAGTACTCGTGCTGCTCGCCGTCACCGCCCACCGCCCGACCTTCGGTCAGGACCACCTTGTCGAACCCGGTCTCCGCGCCGAGGGTCGCGTCGACCTCCGCGCGGACCGCGCGCAGCAGCTCAGCCAGCTCCGGCAGGTCCCCAGCTGTCCCGGTGGCCACCCCGGACACCCCCGATTCCCCCTCAACGCGCACGCTCGGTGACTCACCGTACCGGGTGCAGGCGATCGGATGTCACCGATCCCAGGCAGGAGGAGCGGAGCCGGCCTGCTCGGAGGCCGGCACCCGTCGTGCGACCACGAGCGGCTGGACACCCGCGTGAACCTCACGTCCTCGATGCGGTTGGGAACGCGGACGCGGTGTCGGTGATCAGGTGTTCCACGCGTCGATCGGGCCGGGGCAGTGCTTCCGGCTCGGCGAGAAGCCGGCAGACTCGCAGCAAGGCCACTACGCGACGGGCGTGGCGGCGCAGGCGACCGTGTCCGCCCACCCGCGCAACGCGCCCTCGACCGTCGCCCGCGGCCACCCCCAGGACAGCAGTTGCCCGGCGGCTTCCTCCCCGGACAGCTCCACCCACTTCACCGGCCTGCCGATGGCTGTCGCGATCGCCTGCACCTGGTCGACCTGGGTGCAGGAACTCGGCCCGCCCGGACCGCAGGAGAATCCACTCCAGGCCGCTGCCGCGGATCGCCCTTTCCAACGCCGTGCGGAACTGCGCCGCACGGCGTTGGAACACCGGCTAGAAGTAGGTGGTGGCCAGTGGGACCTTCCTTTGGACTTGGTCGGTCGGGTCGGGCAGGGGGACCCCAGGGCAGGTCGAGTCTTCGCTGGGGACCTTCCCGTCCACGATGAAGGATTCGACCACGTCGTCCACGCAGGGGTTGCCGAAGGCGTACACGCCGTGGTCGCCCTCGTCCACCACGGTCAGCAGGCGGGAGTTCGCGAACCTCTGGTGGGCTCGTTGCGCTCCCTCCAGGGGCGTTGCGGGATCCCGAACCGATTGCACCATCAGGACCGGCGGCACGCCCTTGCCGGTGGGGGTCTTCAGTCTGAGGGGCGGTCGCTTCCAGAACGCGCACGGGGCTGTTGTCTGGTACCAGCCGGCCACTTCGTGTCGTTGCGCGAGATGGCGAACGCGGTGGCGCTTGCGGCGTCGGGGTAGCGGACTCCGGGCGGGGCTGCGGTGGCGGGCTGGGCTGTGGGTCGGGCGAGTTCCGAGAACGTCTGTGCCGTGTAGGGGAAGTTGGCCTTGTTGTACAGCCCCTGGGTGTGGAGCGCTGCCGCGTCGTAGCTCAGCTCGACGTTCTCCCGGCTCCGGTCGCGGGGGTCGGTCGCCATCAGGGAGCCGGCGTTGGCGCAGGTGATGTTGGTGCTGGCGCCGGCACCGCGCGGGTCGACGCCGATGATCCCGAAGTTGTCGACGAGCCTCGAGTCCGCGTCAGGCGCCTGGCGGTCGGCCGACAGCCGTTGTGCCGAGCGGATCGCGCCGGCACCCGGGTGATCGGGCCGCTTCTCAGCCCTGCTCGCGCGCCCAGCGCGCGATCGCCTCGAACCGGTCCTCCTCAGGGCTCCTCACCCGGTCGGCGCCGGGGCTGCCCGCCTCTGCGCTGACCGGCCACAGCCGCACCAGGAACTCCTCGACCCGCCCGTCGACGTCATCGGGATCGGCCTCGAACGCCGCCGCCACCCGCTCCGCCCCCCACCGGTGAACCCGACAACCGTAATTCCCCGCCGACCCGGCGACCAGCACCTCGCTCTCAGCCGCGGGCGACATCGCGCCGCGCACGTACACCCCCGGGTCGCTCAGCGGCACGGTGGCCTCGTCGTGCTCGACCCCGCACCGCGGTCGAAGGCTCGTAGCGCCGGCGCCGGTGTCGGGGGTGTCCGCGCTTTCCCAACCACTCGAGGAACGTGGTGAACGACAGCGCCAGGCCGAAGCGCTTGGCGGCGAGATCCTCGCGATTGATCGGGAAGCGCCCGTAGTGGTGCCGGCTTCCGGTGCCGAACCGGGCGAGCGGCACCCATTCACGAGTCAGCCGGTACTCCTCCACCTCGCCCCAGGTGGAACCGCTCCGACCCCGAAAAGTCCGAGTCGTCCGGCCGGTTCGTGATGCCGGCGTGCGTCAGCCGCGTCCGCGGGTCGTCCTGGCCGCCACAAGGGCCCTACGGGCCGTCGGCGGGCAAGGTGCCGGTGGCGCCCCTCGTGGCCTGCTTCGCTGTTGCCGCACCGGAAAGCGAGTCGAGCAGGCGGGTGAGCAGGTGGCGGTCGTCCGCGCGCAGTCGGTCGGTGAAGGGGGCGAGTGCCTCGCGGACCTCGTCCTGCACCTGCTCGGCGAGTTCGCGTCCCGCGGGCGTGATGAAGACGTCGACCGCACGGCGGTCCTCCGGTGACCTGTCCCGCGCCAGGAGCCCCCGCCGCTCGGCCCGTTCGACGAGGCCGGACATCGTGGACTTGTCCAGGCCCAGGAACGCCGCCAGTTCGGTCATGCGCGGCCGGCGGTCGCGCAGGAGGCCGAGCACCCGCAGCTGGGTGAGGGACAGGTCGTGGTCGGAGCCGATGCGGGTGAGCACGGCCATCACCCGGAAGGACGTCCGGACCAGGGCGTCCTCGAGCGCGTCGTCGGATCTCATGCCGTGATCCTACTTGACATAGTTGGCATTACCAATCAAGCTCAGAGTAGTACGTAATACAAACCAAACCTGAGGGACGGTCATGCCCGCCGCGGTCGCCACCGGCTTCGACGCTCCACCGCAGCACCCCGCCCCCACCGCACCGGCTCCGTCGCGGGCCGGAGCGCGCCCGTCCGCTCCCGACGCCCGCCATCGCGGTGCCCGCGGGCGAGATCGTCGCGCAGGCCCGTCCTGTGCCGCTCGCCCTGGCGACCGGGACGTGGAGCGGGAAGACGGGCGATCGCACCGCCTGCGTCCCGCGAGGCGCCGGCCCACCGGTTCCCAACCCTCCCGGAGGAGAGCCATGTCACCCAACAGCCACAAGCGCTGTCTCGTCGTCGGTCTCGGCATCAGCGGTCTCGCCACCGCGATCAGCCTGCGCCGGATCGGCTGGGAACCGGTGATCGCGGAGCGAGCGCCGGGCCGCAGGTCGGGCGGTTACTTCGTCGCCCTCTTCGGCGCCGGGCAGGCCGCCGCGCGGCGACTCGGCTTCGACCACGCCATCCCCGATCGATCCGTGCGTGACGGCAGGACCTACGTCGTCGACCGGGCCGGTCACCGCAGGCCCGGCCTGGGTTTCGGCGACCTCCCCGGCGAACACCGCATGGTGCTGCGCGGTGACGTCGAGGCCGCCGCGTTCGACGCGCTCCCCGGCGACGTGGAGATCCGCTTCGCGACCCGACCCACGAAGATCGAGCAGGACGAGTCCGGTGTGGACGTGACCCTCGACCGCAACGGCGCGATCACCACGGAGCGGTTCGACCTCGTCGTGGGAGCGGACGGCCTGCGCTCCACGGTCCGGCAGCTCGTCTTCGGCCCGCACGAGCGCCACCTCCACCGGCTCGGCTACATGATCGCCGCCCTGCCCCTGCCGAACCCGCTCGACGGGGTCCCCGCGCGCGACGGCGTCAGCCTGTTCGAACCAGGTCGCGCGATGTGGCTCTTCCCCTTCGCCGACCGGCCGCAGAGCCTGCTGTTCTCCTACCGCACCGACGACGTCGACGGGCAGTTCACCGGACGACCCGCCGACCGGGTCCGCGCCGCCTTCGGCCCGGAACCGGCCGGTCCCCTGCTCGGGCCGGCACTGGACGTGCTCGACAACACCGACAGCTTCCTGTTCGACACCGTGGAACAGTCCAGAATGGATTCCTGGTCGCGCGGCCGGGTGGTCCTGGTCGGCGACTCCGCCTGGTGCGTCAGCCTCTACGCCGGCATGGGGGCCTCCGCCGCACTGGCCGGAGCCGACCTGCTCGGCACCATGCTGCAGCGCCACCCCGGCCACATCCCCGGCGCGCTCACGTCCTGGGAAGCCCAACTGCGCCCCCACCTCACCGGCTACCAGCAGACCGGAGTGAGCGGGCGGTTCTTCTTCACACCCGACAACCGACGGCAGATCGCACTTCGGTCGATCATCGCGCGCGGAGTCCGGCTTCCGGTGATCGGCGATGCCCTCCGCTTCCTGCGGGCCAACAGCAGGACCAGTCGGGAAAGGGATCTCGACATCGCCCGCAGCTCCACCGCGGTCGCCTGACCGCGCGCATCGCCGGCAAGAAGACCGATCACTCGAGTACGAGGAGAATTTCCATGTCCACCTTCCGTTCCTGGCGTCGAGCGGTGGCCCTGGCCGTCGCAGCGGCGACCGCGGCACTCGGTGTGCCCGCCGGCTCTTCCGTCCAAGCGGCCCCGGCCGCGGCACCCGCCGGCCGCTCGGCCACGTCGGGGATCCCGGCCTTCGTCGACCCCGCGGCCGACCTGGGCCGGCACGCGCCGGGGCCCCAGCCGACCTGGTTCGACTCGATCTACTTCACCAGCTCGGTGCGGGCGAACGGTCAGGAGTTCGGCCTGCAGGTCCACACGCGCATCCTCCCCAACCGGGGCGAGGCCGCGTACCGCTGGACGTTCTCGGTGATCAACAAGACCACCGGGTGGTACCGGGACCACGCCGTGATGGTCGAGCCGCAGGACTACCGGTGGAGCCAGGGCAAGCTCGACATCACAGCGCCGGGATTGAGCTGGACCGGTGATGACGTCCGCCAGTCGGTGCGGGTCGAGACGCCCTGGGGATCGCTCGACGTCCAGCTGTCGCCGACCGGCCCTGCCCTGAACTACGCGTCGACCGGTGTCTTCACCCTGGTCGACGGCGTGCCGAACCACGAGTTCGCGCTCCCGGCGGTGCGGACGTCCGGAATGCTCGTCGTCGAGGGCGTGGAGCACCAGGTCAGGGGCACCTCCTGGCTGGACAGGCAGTGGGGTGAGATGCCCCCGTCGCTCGTCCGGTGGACCTGGATGAACCTCGCCATGCCCAACGGCGACAAGGTCGCCCTCTGGGACACGGTCGGCGCCGGGACCAGGAACACCTGGGCGACGGTCCTGCACCCGGACGGCTCCTACGACGTGGTCGCCGTCGAACCGCTCGCCCAGGGCGTCTCCCGTCGGTGGACCAGTCCGGCCACCGGCCAGACGTACCCCACCCGTTGGCACGTCCGGATTCCCGCCCTGCAGGCCGAACTCGACGTGCAGGTCACCGGAAACCCGGACCAGGAGATCGAAACCCCCGACGGGAGCGGCTACCTGGAGGCCACGGCGGCGTTCACCGGCAGGTACGGCGGCAGGCACGTCCGTGGCGAGAACTACGTCGAGATGACCGGCGAGTGGAAGTCCTGATCACCGCCGCCGCGGCCACCCGTGCCGAGGCCCGGCAGCAGGGACGCCAGGCCCACGGCGGTCAAGGCCGGGCCGCCGAGCCTGTGATGGCCGAACGGGGCACTCGCTCAGCGTGGCACTGCTGTCACCACGACGCGACCATCGTCGTCGCCCGAGACGAACGAAGCGAGTTCCCGGCCCTGCTCGGCGACGGCGGTGTGCTCGGCCCTGGTGAACCGCCGCAGCGGTGTGACGGTCACGGTCCCTTCCGTTGCCGTCCACGTGCCGACGACGCGACCGTCGACCAGGACGAAGCGCGCACCGGTGACCGACAGGCCGCGATGGGCGTCGTCGATGATCCGGCTGCGGTCGTGGTAGCCGAGCACCGCGTTGTCGAAGGCGGGCAGGAACCGGACGGGGGCGGGCGTGTCCGGGTCCGGCCGCGGCGCGTCGGGGAGGTCGAGCAGTTGTCTGCCCCGTTCGTCGCGGAAGGTCACCAGCTTCCCGCGGGTCGCCTCGACCGCGTCGGGCAGTCCGGCGAGCCCGCACCAGGCGCGCAGGTCGGCCACTGCTGCGGGTCCGAAAGCGGCCAGGTAGCGCATGACCAGCGCTTCGCCGACCGGATCGGCGCCGTCCGCGGCGGGCGGGTCGCTCTCCCGGCCCAGCCAAGCGGCGAGTGGCGCGGTCCGTGCGCCCGCCTTCCTCCGCCAGAGCCCGCGCGGTGGCAACTGGGCGGTCGGGACGAGGGCGACGACCGCCATCTCGCCCAGCGCCCGCGGTCCGGCGGCAGGCCGGCGCGCGGCGAGCGTCCGGCCGACTTCGGACATCGTGCGGGGTTCGTCGTCGGCGAACACCGCACGGGCCGCCGCCGCGAGTTCTTCGAGGTCCACCCCGTCGAACTCGCGGCGGTAGACGCCGAGCACCCGTTGGCGCAGCATGGGCTCGTGGCGGGCGCGCCACTCCAGGGCGTCCTGGGCGGTGACCAGGTGAACGGTGCGGCGCATGAGGTGGGTCCGCACGACACGCCGCCCGGTCAGCAGGTCGTCCAGTGCCGCCGGGTCGAACGCGCGCAGCCGCGACCAGAGCCCGACGAACGGTTCCTGGGGTTCCTGCGCCTGCATTCCGCACAGGTGCGCCACGGCGTCGAGCACCGGCAGTTCGGCGCGATCGAGCAGCAACTGCCGGGCGAGCGTCGCCCGGTTGAGCGCCCGGGTGCTCAGCACGGTCATCGTCGGCCCGCTGCTCGTTCGGCGGCGTGGCGACGGCGCGACGCCGGGTCTTCAGGGGTCGGTGGGACGCAGGAGGTGTCGAGCGGGCCGGGGTCGGCGCCCGGCGGCACGATCCGGGCGCGGTCGTCACGCTCGGGGTCGCCGATGCCGAAGTCCACGGCGCCGACGCAGTAGGGGCCGGCCTGGATCCCGGTGCGGCCGAGGGGGCGTGTTCTCATCGCGGTGGTGTCCTGTCACGTGCGGGTGGTGAACGTGGTCCGGAGGGACCGCGCGAGGAGAGGGGGAACCCCGCCCCGCGCCCCCACTGTCGCAGGGGAAGCGGCCGGCTTGTGTCCTCCATCCGGACGCGCACCGCTCGCGTCACCCGGTGGCGCACGGGTGCTCGCCCGCCGAGGAGGCGGCCGACGTCGGTGCGAGCACCCGTGCGCCGCGGTCGTCGGCGTCGCCGTCACACCACCGCGTCGAGGCGTTCCCCGACCCGGACCAGCGGGGTGATGCCGCCCGCGGCGGCCAGGGCGCGGTGCAGGGCGAGTTCGGCGGTGGGGCCCTCGGCGAGGACGATGCCGGTGCAGGAGCGCTGGTCGGCCAGGTGCTCCAGCACGTCGCCGGGGCGCGCGGTCGGGTACCACTCGGGGTTGCCGGGAAGGTCGGCCAGGCGCTCCAGCCCGGTCCACCCCTCCAGCACCCCGGCCTCACGCGGGTAGAGCGCCACGAAACCGGTCGCGGTGCCCCCGCCCGTCGCGCCGTCGAGCAGGTCGGGCCGCGCGCCGAGGGCGATCTGGACCATCGCGTCGTAGGCGTTGACCCCCAGGGCCCGGCACAGGGCCTCGCCGACGAGGGCCCCGCCGATGCGGGCGTTGACCTCGACGACCTCGGGGCCGTGGGTGGTGAGGACGAACTCGGTGTGCGCGAAGCCGCGCTCGTGCCCCGCCGCCGCCAGGACCCGGCTGATCCAGTCCCCCAGCCCGGCGAGGTCGGGCTCCGGGAAGGCGACCGGGAACGCGGAGGTCTCCTCCCGGCGCGCGGGCTCGGGCGAGAGGCCCCGGCTCAGCACGCCCAGCAGCCGCGTCCGCCCCTGCCAGGTGATGGTCTCGGCGCTGTAGAGGGGGCCCTGGAAGTAGGGCTCGGCGACCAGGCGGCCCTTGAGCGGGGTGACGGCGGCCTCCAGCAGGGCCGCGTCGCGCTCGGCCGGGGAGCGCGCCAGCCACACCGCCCGGGAGGAGGTGCCCGCCGAGTCCTTGAGCACCAGCGGGAACACCCCGGTCGAAGCGGGGTCGAGGGGGCCGCTGCGGCTCAGGCCGTGCGCGTGCAGCTCGGCGCGGACGGCGGCCTTGTCCCGCAGGACGCGGATCGCGGCGGGGTCGGGGCCGGGCAGTCCCAGGCGCCGGGCGAGGTCCGCGCCGGGCAGCGCCCAGGTGTCGGTGGAGCTGATCAGCCCGGCCAGGTCCGGGGTGCTCCGCAGCGCGCGCTCGCACTCGGCGACGTCGGTGGTGTCGACGTCCACGACCCGCAGCCGGTCGCCGTGGCGGGACAGCTCGTGGGTGTAGATCGAGCGGTTGCCGGTGAGCAGGACGAGGTCGTGCCCCGCGTCCTCCGCGGCGTCGGCGAGCCGGCCGAGGCCGAAGGTGAGGGCTTCCAGCAGCACGAGGGTCACGGCACGGGGTCCTTCCGGCGTTCCTGGGTGGGGACGATCGATCCGTGAGGGCGTCGGGCCCAGTCCATGGCGGCCCACGGCGGGGCCAGGTCCTCCAGCGAGGTGATCACCACCGGCGCCAGCAGGGCGGGGTCCAGCGCCTCGCGGTGGCGGTTGAAGACCCGCTCGGTGTAGCGGTGGCCGGTGTCCGCGCCGATGACCACGTGCGTGCGGGCGGGGTCCCGCCGCGCCTCCCAGGAGGCGACCAGGTGGGCGGCGCCGGTGGACAGCCCGGCGAACACCGCGTGGGCGCGCAGCAGGCCGATGGTGGCGGCCATGGCGTGCCGGAAGTCGACCCAGTGGATGCGGTCGTAGAGCTCGTGGTGGACGTTGTGGAAGTGGATGGCGCTGCCGATGCCGGCGATGATGGCGTCGGGGTCGGTGAAGCGCTCGCTGCCGAAGGTGACGCTGCCGAAGGGCTGCACGCCCACCAGCCGCACCAGCGGGTCGTGCTCGCGCAGCGCGCGGGTGAGCCCGCCGGTGGAGGCGCCGGTGCCCACGCTGCCCACCACGGTCAGCGACTCGCCGGGCAGGGCCCGGACCAGCAGGTCGGCCAGCTCGGCGTAGCCGAGGTGGTGCACGGGGTCGTGGTACTGCCGCATCCAGTGCATGTCGGGCCGCCCGGCGAGCAGCTCCCGGACCCGCGCGACCCGCCTGCTCTGGTCCAGGCGCAAGTCGTCCGAGGGCGGCATCCGGTCCACGGTGACGCCCAGGACTTCCAACTGGGCGCGCATGGTGTCGTCGACCGTGGTGGAGGCGACGATGTGGCAGCGCAGGCCGTAGCGGTGGCAGGCCAGGGCCAGGGCCAGGGCGTAGATGCCGCTGGAGCTGTCCACCACCGTCTGACCCGGGCGGACCGCGCCGGTGTCGAGCAGGTGGCGCACCGCGCCGAGCGCGGCGTAGACCTTGAGGGTTTCGAAGCGGACCAGCACGGTGTTGGGCGTGAGCCGGATCAGCGCGGGCGTCTTGATGGCGTCGGTGACGTGCTCGTGGACCTGCGGCGCCGTGGCGTTGTGGTCGAGCACGGTCCTCACCTCCCGATCGGTCGCGGGCAGCGCGTTGTGCCCGGTGTCGCCGTCGTGCGCGTCAGGGTCATGGTCGAGCCCCTTCGGGTGTGGTCGTGTCGCCGGGCGGCGCCGGTGCGGGTCGAGGGCGCGTGGGACCGCTGCCGGACCGCCCGGCCGGGCCGTGGCGCTCCCGGAGCCGGTTGCCGTCGAAGATCTGCGCCCGGTCCTGGGGACGGACCGGAGCCGGACCGTGGTGCCCTCGTGCGGGCGCATGTCCCTCCACGCGGTCGGCCCGCCGTTCGGGGGTCGCACCGCTCCGGTACTACTGGTCGTCGGCGGGACTCCGCCGGTTCCCGGGGCGGTGGAATCGGGTGCGCGCGCCCGGGAACTCTCCCGGGTGGTGGAACGACCAGTTCCGTGCCGAGCCCTGCGGACCGGCTGGTGCCGGGCACGGCAGGAGCAGGGCAGCCGCGCAGGGGCTGGGGTGGTCGATGGGCACGGGGATGTCGCCTCGTACGGGAGCCCGAAGGCGTTCCCGGGGCGGCGGGGTGGGACGGGGTCCGACCGGCGCCCGGTCCGCGCTGCTGGTGGGCGGGTGCCTGGTCAACACCGGCACCTTCGCGGTCTACCCGTACCTGGCCGTCCTGCTGCGGGACCGGCTGGGCGTCGGGATGGCGCAGGTCGGCGTGGTGCTCGGCGTGGCCACGTTGGTGCAGTTCGCGAGCGCGCCGTTCACCGCGGCGCTCGCCGAGCGGATCGGGTTGAAGCGGTGCCTGTCCTCGGCCACGCTCGTGTACTTCCTGAGCGCGGCGACCTACCTGGTCGGGGCGGACGACCCGGCGCTGACGGTGCTCGCGCTGTTCCTGGGCTGTGCCGCCGGTGCGCTCTACTCACCGGCCTACCGCGGCTACCTGGTGCACCGGGCGACCGCCGAGCAGCGCCCGGGGCTGCTGTCGGCGGGCAGTGCCGCGGGCAACCTCGGCATCGCGCTCGGACCGGTGGTCGGGGCGCTGTTCCTGCACGCCCCGAGCCGGTTGTTCACGATGACCACGGCGCTCTACGCGGTGCTCGCGGTCGGCCACCTCTTCCTGCGCCCGGAGCGGGCGGCGGCGGCCGGGCCCGTGGTCGAGCCGTTCCGGCGGGTGCTGCGGGGCCTGGCCGTGCTGCCCTTCGCGGTCACCGTGCTGACCCACTACCTGTACATGCAGTTCTACCAGTACCTGTCGACCTTCGCGGAGGGCCGGATGCCCACGGCGGTCTACGGGGTGATCATGACGGGGTACTCGCTGGGCCTGGTGGCGGCGCAACCGCTCCTGGCGGGGCGCGTCGACCGCGTCCGCTACCCGGTGGCGATGGCGGCGGGCTTCGGCTGCATGGCGCTGGGGATGCTGGCCTTCGCCGGCGGCCGGCCGGTCGCCCTCGCGGTCGGTGTCGTGCTGATGAGCGCGGGCACCGCGGTGCTGTTCCTCAAGAACGACCTGGAGGCGTTGGCGGGGTCGAGGCGGTCGGCCACGGTGACCTTCGGGCAGCAGCGGCTGGCGGTCGGCGCGGGCTCGCTGCTCAGCGGCGTCGTCGGCGGCGCCGCGTACGGGGGGTTCGAGCAGGCGGGCCTGCTGCCGGGGTTCTGGCTGGCCGTCGCCGCGCAGTGCGTCCTGCTCCCCCCGCTGGTGCTGGTGGCGGCGCGGCGCCGGCTCCGCGCGAGGTGACCCGCGCGGGCCGGTGCGGCGCCGGGCGCCCGCGTGATCAGGGGGTCGGCCCCGCGGGCTTCTCGTAGACGGTCACGTGATTCCCCTCGCCGCGGAACGGCTCACGGCGCCAGCCGCCCCACCGGTGCACGCGTTCGAGCCCCGCCAAGCGGGCCATGAGGTCGAGCTCGGCCGGCCAGGCGTAGCGCATGAACGCCGGTGCCAGCCGGGTGCCGTCGTTGGTGATCAGCACGTGGTGCCCGTCGAGGCGCTGGTTCACCGGGTCGTGGCGGACGGCGACGACCCGGACCCGGTCGAGCCCGACCTGGTAAGTCTCCAGGGTCTGGTTGCGCTCGTAGCGCGCGACGTCCGGCACCGGGCACTCCAGGACGAACCGGCCGCCGGGCAGCAGGCGCTCGGCGACGTTGGCGAAGCAGCGCACCTGCTGCTCCTGGTCGGCCAGGAAGAAGAAGGTGCTGAACACGACGAACACCATGGCGAACAGGTCGTCGGTGCCGGGGTCGACGTCGGCCATGTCGCCGATGACGACCGGGATGCGGTCGCCGCCGGGCTTGGCGCGCAGGCGCGCGACCATCGCCTCGGAGGCGTCGACGCCGCGCAGGTCGACGCCCGTCGCGGCCAGCGGGATGGTCACCCGCCCGGTGCCCACCGCCAGCTCGAACACCGGGCCGGCGGGCCCCTCCCGGATCAGCTCGACCAAGCCCCGCACGGCCTCCGCGGGGTCGTGCGCGGCGTGCCACTCGTCGTAGACGTCGGCGTTCAGCTCGCCGTAGGTCTCCGGTCCGTGCTTCTCCATGGAAGGTCCTCCGAGGGTCGGTTCAGCGGCCGACGTGGTGGGCTCGTCCCCGGCGGTCGATGACGCGGGGTTGCGCGAACCCCCGCGTCGTCCCGGGCACTGCCGCGTGGCGGCGAAACGGGTGGGCAGGGGGGCTTGCGGTCGGGAACGCGCGGTCGTCCGGGCTCGGCGCCCGGGAGCCTGCGTCGTCGACCACGGCCGGGCTGCCGGTGGACGCCGCTCGTCGCACCACCACACGCCCCACAGGTCGGTTCGCCGATCAGCGGGGTTCCCGGCCGTGCGGAATTGCGTCCACCGGTGTTTTCCCGATCCCGGGAACCGAACGCCGTCGTGGCACGACTCCTGTGGTGGTGGCCGGTTCCACTCCGGAGGGAGGAGCGGGGTGCGCGGTGTCGGGTAGTGGCACGGGTGTCGAGGACGAGGTCGCGGGCAGGACCGCACCGGAGCGCCGTTCCGCGTCCCTCGGGCGCGTCGGGTACGTGGCCGGGCTGTTCGGGCTGCTGGTCCTGTTGTTGCTGGGCGCCGTGGTGGTGTTGATCGCCCAGGGTTCGATCGCCATCCCGGTCCTGGAGGTGCTGCGCATCCTGACCGGTCAGGGCGCCGAGTCGGAGGTCGGCCGCACCATCGTGCTGGACGCCCGGCTGCCCAAGGTCGTGGCCGGGTTGCTGGCCGGGGCCGCGCTGGCCGTCGGCGGCGTGCAGATGCAGACGTTGTTCCGCAACCCGCTGGCCGACCCGTTCGTGCTCGGGGTCAGCTCCGGCGCGATCCTGGGCGCGGCGATCGTCATCCTGGGCACCGGCGGCGTGGGCTGGTTGTCCGGGCTCGGCGTGGTCAGCCAGCTCGGGGTGACCGGCGCGGCCGTCGCGGGGGCCGCCGGGGTGCTGCTGATCGCCCTGGGCATCGCCCGGCGGGTCGGCGACCCGGTGGTGGTCCTGGTGGTGGGCGTGATGCTGGGCTACCTGGCCGGCGCCGTGGTGGACATGCTGGTCTACTACACCGACCCGGACCGGTTGCAGGCGCTGACCACGTTCACCCGCGGCTCGGTGCGCAACGTGACGTGGGACGAGCTGCGGGTCGTCGCCGTGTCCTGCGCGGTGGTGCTGCTGCTGTCGGTGTTCCTGGCCCAGCCGCTCAACGCCCTGCTGCTGGGCGAGCGGTACGCGGGCAGCCTGGGGATCGACGTCCGGCGGGTCCACTTCCTGTCCCTGGCCGGCGTCGCGGTGCTGTCGGGCGTGATCACCGCCTACTGCGGCGCCATCGGCTTCGTCGGCCTCGCCGCGCCGCACCTGGCCCGGGGGCTGATGCGCACCGCCGACCACCGGGTGGTGCTGCCGGCCAGCGCGCTGATCGGGGCGGTGATCGTGCTGGTGGCCGAGTACGTCGCGGGCGGCAACGGGTTGACCAGGACCTCGCTGCCGCTGAACTCGGTGACCGCGTTCGTCGGCGCGCCGGTGATCCTGTGGGTGCTGCTGTCGGGTCGGGCGAGGAGGCAGGCGCGATGACCGTCGAACCCCACCCGGCCCTGCAGGCCGTCGCGGTGAGCGCGGGCTACCGGCGACGCCGCCGCCACCCCGCCGTCACCGTGCTGCGCGACGTGCACCTGGCCGCCCGGCCCGGCGAGCTGATCACCCTGATCGGCCCCAACGGCGCGGGCAAGTCCACCCTGCTGCGCACCCTGGTCGGGGCGCAGCCGGCGTTGGCCGGCCACGTCTTGCTCGACGGCCGGGACCTGGCGGCCCTGTCCGCGCGGCAGCGGGCCCGGCGGCTCGCGGTCACCCTGACCGAGCCGGTCGACGTGGGGCAGATGAGGGTCGAGGCGGTGGTGGCGCTGGGTCGGATCCCCCACCGGTCGTGGCTCGGCCGGGCGAGCGCGCGGGACCGCGCCGCGGTGGACCGGGCGCTGGTCGACGCCGGGGTCGCCGACCTGCGCGACCGCCCGCTGACCGACCTGTCCGACGGCGAGCGGCAGCGGGTCATGGTGGCCCGCGCCCTGGCGCAGGAGCCGGCGGTGCTGGTGCTGGACGAGCCCACCGCGTTCCTGGACGTGGCCCGCCGCATCGAGTTCGCGGCGATGCTGACCCGGCTGAGCGCGACCACCGGCGCGGCGATCGTGCTGTCCACCCACGACTTGGCGTTCGCGCTGCGCCGCGCCGACCAGGTGTGGCTGGTCGACGGCGACGGCGCGGTGACCGCCGGCGCGCCCGAGGACCTCGCGTGCGGCGACGCGATCACCCGCGCCTTCACCGGCCGGAACATGTCCTTCGACGACGCGGCGGCCACGATCGTCGTCGCCGACGACCAGGTGCCCGGCGCCACCGTGCGGGTGGTCGGCGAGGGACGGCTGCGGCAGTGGGCCGACCACGCCGCCCGACGGGCCGGCTGGACCCCGACCCCGGACGCCACCGACCACGTCCTGACCGTCGAGCCCGGCGCACCGTGCCGTTGGCGGGTCGACGGGGTCCGGGCGCCGGGCGCGGAGCGCGCGCACGGGGTCGGCTTCGGCTCCCTCGTCGCCCACCTGCGCGGTCGCGCCGCGCCGCTGCGCGAAGACGCGCGGGCCGGGTGACCGCGGCCGGCCGACGACCACCCCCGCCGCCACCGGACTCCCCACCCACACGCAGGAGAGCACCACTGTGAACGCACTCATCCGCTCAGCCGTCGCGCTGCTCGCGCTGCCCCTCGCCCTCGCCGGGTGCGGGGGTTCGGACCCCGGCGCGTCGGGCGGCCGGGGTGATGCCGAGGGCTGCGTCACCGACTACGCCGAGGGGCGCGACTACTTCCCCGACAAGAGCGCGGTCACCGAGTCGGAGCTGTGGGACATCGACTACCACGGCTCCTACAAGACCATCACGCTCACCGACACCGAGAACGCCGACGGCTCCCGGCTCAAGTACGTGCTCTACCAGTGCGGCACGCCCCGGCCCGAGGCCGTCGGGGACCTGGAGGGCGCGCTGGTCGTCCAGGTGCCGGTCACCAACGTCTCGGTCACCTCGTTCAACGCCCTGGCCATGGTCGACCGGCTCGGCAAGAACAGCACCGTCACCGGCTTGAGCGGCCAACTCCTGGGCAACGCCGGGAAGGACCGGTGGTACGCCGGGGTCGTCGAGGCCGCGGGCAACCCCATGTCGGTGGGCGAGTACACCGACCTGAACAAGGAAGCCGTCCTGGGGCTGGGGAACCAGGTCGTCCTGATGTCCGGGTTCGGGCGGGGTTTCGACGACATCAGCAACGCCCGCGCCGCCGGGATGCCCGGGGTGAGCGTGTCCAACCGGCTGGAGCGCCACGCCCTGGCCTCGGCCGAGTGGATCAAGATGGTCGCGGCGTTCTACAACGCCGAAGCCGCCGCCAACGCCGAGTTCGACGCCATCAAGGCGAAGTACGACGAGGTCGTCGCCACCGCCTCGGGCAGGGTCGGCGCCCGCAACGCGGGCTACCTGTGCATCGCGCCCGAACGCGGCTGCGAGTTCGTCCACGGCCACGGCGCCGAGACCCTCGTCGGCCGCCTGCTCACCCAGCTCGGGGTGGGCAACGTCTTCGCGCCCGACAACCCCGCCCCCAACGGCCAGCCCTACGACTTCGAGAAGGCCGTCGGCACCGCGGCCGACGCGGACTTCTTCATCGTCTACGACCCCATGAGGGCGACCCGCGACGCCCTGGCCGCCGACCCGCGCACGAGCCGGTTCCGGCCCTTCAGGGACAACGCCTTCATCGCGGGCGTCGACGAGAACTTCGAGGAGTGCCGCGCCAAGACCTACCTGGACGTGGACGTGCTCATCCGCGACTTCGCCATCGGCTTGGCGCCCGAGTTGTTCCCCGGCGCCAAGGGCGCCTGCTTCACCCGAGCCTCCTGAGGCAGGCCGTCCCGGTCCGCCGGCCCGTCACCCGGCGGGCCGGGACGCGGCGCCTCAGGCGCGGGTGCCCCGCACGATCAGCCGGCGGGCGTGGTTGTCGTAGGGCGAGCAGTCGAAGTCGCCGAAGCACTCGACACCGCCGAACCCGGCGGCCTCGAACAGCCCGCGCAGCTCGGCGGCGCTGTAGAGGGTGGAGTGGAGCGAGGTGCGGCGCACCTCGTCACCGCGCACCCAGGTCCAGTCGCTGCGCACGCGCGTCCAGTCGTCCAGGACCGTGTCGCGCATGAAGACCGTGCCACCGCCGACGTCCACGGCCTGCGGGCGGCCCACCCAGCCGGCGAACACCTCCTTGCCCATCACGTCGACCAGCAGGCGACCGCCCGGGGCGAGGCAGGCGTGGGCGTTGCGCAGCACCGCCAGGTTCTCCCCCGGGTCGGTGAAGTAGCCGAACGACGTGTACATGTTGATCACCAGGTCGTAGGCGCCCGGCTCGACGTGCGCGCGCATGTCCGCCCGCACCAGCCGCGCGTCGACCCCCGCCCGCTCGCACGCCTCGCGCGCCCGCGCGAGCATGGCCCCGCTCAGGTCCACCCCGGTGACCGCCGCCCCGCGCCGGGCCAGCGGCACCAGGTGCGTCGCCGGCCCGCACGCCAGGTCCAGCACCCGATCGCCCGGGGCGACCTCGAACAGCGGCGACGTGGCCACCACCTGCTCCGCCTCCGCCGCGCGGCGCGGCGGGAACATCACCTCGGCGAACCCCGTCCAGAGGTCGTCGTCCTCGTACCAGCCCATGCCGCTCCAGCCCTGTCGTCCCCGTGCGGATCAGCACCCGTCCCGCCCCACTGGTCGTCGGCCGGCGCCGATCGGTTCCCGCGGCACGCGGACCGCCGCCGGGGTCGGGGAACTCCCCGGCACGTCGGCACGACCACTGGTGGTGACGACCGGACCTCACGGGATTGGGGACACCGATGCGACCCGCGCAGGCAGCCCGCGCCTACCCGTTCCGCGAGCCGACCGCACTGGTGCTGGAACCGGAGTACGCCCACCTTCGGGAGCACGAACCGCTCAGCCGCATCTCCCTGCCCCACGGCGGCGACGCGTGGCTGGCGGTGCGGCACGAGGACGTGCGCGCGGTGCTCGGCGACCCCCGGTTCAGCCGGGCCGCGCTGCTGGACCGCGACGTGCCCCGCGCCTCGCCCCGCAGGCACACCGATGCGACGCTGCACACGGTGGACCCGCCCGAGCACACCCGGCTGCGCCGCCTGGTCGCCGCCGCGTTCAGCCCCCGGCGGGTCGAGCACCTGGCCGAGCACGCCCAGCGCGTCACCGACGCGTTGCTCGACCGCATCGAGGAGCAGGGACCGCCCGCGGACCTGATCGCCGGCTTCGCGGTGCCGGTGCCCGTCGCCGTCATCTGCCAGATGCTGGGCGTGCCGGTCGCCGACCGCGACCGGTTCGCCGGCTGGATCGACGTCGCCCTGGCCACCACCGCGTTCTCCAGCGAGGAGATCCACGACGCGTTCGCCGAGCTGAAGGGCTACGTGGCGGGCCTGGTCGCCGCCCGCCGCCGCGAACCGGGCGACGACCTGCTCGGCGCCCTGGTCGAAGCGCGGGACAAGGAGGACCGGCTCAGCGAGGACGAGTTGGTCGTGCTGGGCGTGACCCTGCTTTACGCGGGCCTGGAGACGACGACCAGCGAACTGGGCAACGGCATCCACACCCTGCTCACCCACCCCGACCAGCTCGCCGCGCTGCGCGCCGACCCGGCGCTGATCGACCGGGCGGTGGACGAGCTGCTGCGCTTCAACCCCCTGGTGACCTCGGCGGGGTTCACCCGCATCGCGCTGGAGGACGTCGAACTGGGCGGCGTGCTCATCCGCGCCGGTGACGCGGTGATGGTGCACCTCGACGCCGCCAACCGCGACGGGCGCGTCTTCGAGCGCCCCGACGAACTGGACGTCACCCGCAGGCCGAACCCGCACCTGGCGTTCGGGTTCGGCCCGCACTACTGCGTCGCCGCGCAGCTCGCCAAGGCCGAGCTGCGCGTGGCCATCGGGTCCCTGCTGCGCCGCTTCCCGGGACTGCGCCTGGCAGTCGGTGAGCAGGAGCTGTCCTGGCGGCACGGGCGGATGGCGCGCGGCCTGGACCGCCTCCCCGTCACCTGGTGACCCGGGACCCCGTGCCTGCTCCGCTCCCTGCGCGAGTACGAGCACTTCTACAACACCCACCGGCCCCACCCAGGCATCGCCGACACCAGACCACTACAACCACTGCCACAGCAGGCAGTGGTCGCCGCCGCCGGTTCCGGGCCGCGGGACGGAACGAGCCGCTACGGTGTTGCCGTGACCGGACCTGGGCAGCGTCCGCTGCTCTTCCTCGACGTCGACGGGCCGCTCATCCCGAGAGGCACTCGGTTCAGATAGCCGATGACACAGGTGCGGTCGTCGACCTGGATCGCGTACAGCAGGCTGCCGTGAGGAGCAGGATCCTCTGTGGTGGCGATAAGCGTTGACGCAGCCACGATCGCGGCCCACAACGCGCCCGCACGACGTGTGTCGGCCGCGGCCCGCGGTTGATCGCGATGCCGGGTCATCGGCCGGACAGCGGAGGGCTGATCGGCGTGGATTCCCAGATCAGCCGGCCGTCGCTGACCGATGCCCGGTCCGTGGACACCCGGAAGTGCCGTCGGGTAGCTGCGTCGGCGTAGCCGCGACGTGCTTCGGATCCGTACCGCAGGGCTTCGGACACATCGGCGAGCATCTCGGCGACACCCGACCACCACACCACACCGGCAGCGCCGTCGTCGCCGCTCCAGTGCTGGATGCAGCCCTGTGAGGGTCCGGTGCGGAGGTCGACGAAGAGGTAGTCGCCGCCGCCGTCGGCAGCGATCGGGACGAACGAGGCGAGGAACGCCCCGGTGAGGCTGCCCGCCTCACCGGCGCCGGCGTTGCGGATGGCGGCGGCTGAACCGGAACCGACCGCGAACCCCCTTATCGCACGGACAGCACGCAGAGGGCACGGCTCGTAGAACGGCGGTAGCAGTTGGCCTGTCCCACCGCCGGATTCGGTGCCGCCGCACAGCCGCCACCACGCGACCAGGTCGTCCGGGAGGTCCTGCCCGACGTCGTCGCGCACAGCCTGTATCTCGTCCATGCGAGCGGGCGGTGCAAGGGCAGCGAATGTCACAGGGGCGTGGACTTCGAGCCAGGACGTGATTCCACGCCACGAGTCCACTACTGGTGCGACCACGCCGGCCATCCTGCACCAACTCCGAACGGCCAGTGGACCGACTGGGTGGACTTGGGTGGTCCGCCGACGCGCTCGGATCCGGGCCGGCGCACGGCTGATGTGGCGCCCCGGACGGGTCTTACCGCGCCGGGTAGTGCTCCACGTTCACCGACGAGGCGAACTCGTCGGTGCCCTCGATCCGGTAGCTCTGGAAGAAGCAGAGGTACCGCCCGTACGGGGGCCTCACCCCGGGCAGCTCCAGAGGCTTCCGGTACTCCTCCACGGCGAGCGGTTCGAGCCTCGACCGCCGCATGATCACGTACAACGCCTCGTCCACGATCTTGCCGGACCGGGACCTGCGGACGGTCGAGGCGGTTCACTTCCCGTCCGAGGTCGTCCAGGTAAGCGATGTCAACCGCCCGCTCCGATCCTTGCCCACCGCCATGGTCCGCCGGCTCCTGGACGGGCAGGACTTCGTGGACCGCCTGCACCTGTTCCCCCACCTGCCGGGCGCCGTTCACTCGCTCGGCGGCCCCGGCCTGCTGACCGAGGTGCCCGGCGCCCCCACCGCGTTCGGAGCCGGTAGCAGGCGGGCTGCCGGCGGGTGTGCTCGGCGCCACCCGAGCTTTTTCGGCCCGCGCGCAGCAGAGGACACAGGCCGGCCGCTTCCCCTGCGACCTTTGCCGTGCATCAGGCAACGAGTTCACCTTAGGAGCGACCTTGTCCCTCACGACCACCACCCACCTGAACTTCCGCGGCGACGCGCGTGCGGCGCTGGAGTTCTACCAGTCCGTGTTCGGCGGCCACCTCGCCGTTGTCACCTACCAGGACGCCGGCAACGTCCAGCAGGAGTCCGAGGCCGACCAGGTGATGTGGGGCCAGGTGCTCGCCGAGAACGGCTTCCACGTGATGGCCTACGACGTCCCCTCGGGAATGGGTTACGACCAGGGCGAGAACGGGTTCTTCGTCTCCGTGCGCGGCGAGACCGCCGCCGAGGTCACCGGCTACTGGGAGGGCCTTTCCGCCGGGGCGACCGTCGTGATCCCGATCGGCCCGGCGGGTTGGGCGCCCGCCTACGGGATGCTGCGCGACCGTTTCGGCGTCGTCTGGGTCGTCGACGTCGTCAGCGGGTACGACGCGTGACACCCGACGCGGGTGGGCGGGGAGGCACGTTCCCGCCCACCCGCGGGCGACCCGTCCATCAGTCGAGGGTGGGCCATGGGCCAGGCGGGGTAGGCCCTTCGGCCTCCACGGAGCCGTGCTCGCCGCGATGCCGTCCTCGGGCACCACGAAGAGGAACCTGCCCGATCGGGCAACCTGTCGAGACGAACGCGCAGAAGACCGATCTCGTATGGACACACTCCGAATGGCGCCCACAGCCGTCTGCAACAATTCCTCTATGGACAGTTACGAGCGATTCCGCCGCGCGGCGGTCGATCGCGACATCCCCGCCGACGAGGTCGAGAAGTTCATCGATCAGCTCAGGTTCGAGATCCTGCTGGGCTCCACCGAGCCCGGCGAGGAGGTCGTCGGGCAGAGCGGCGGCCTTCCCCGGTTACCGGTGGGCGCGGAGTGGCCGAGCAGCCGGAGCGGACGGCCGCTGCCGTTCATCGCCTCCGTCGACTGCGCGGCCCTGCCGCGGGCCGAGGGGCTGCCCCTGCCCGAAGACGGCTCGCTGCTCTTCTTCCTGAACCACGAGGAGGACTGGCCGGCGCCGCTCGGTGCGGACGGCCCGGAGCACGCGCGAGTCGTGTACGTCCCGGCGGGCACGGAGACGGAGGTCGCGTCACCGCCGCCCGGCCACGACGAGGAGGGGTTCTTCCACCAGGACATCCCGTTCCTCGCTCCCGAGTTCGAGCTCTCGGCGTCGGTCGCGCCGGTTCTGCCGCCCTGGATCGAGGAGCGCGACGAGTTCGAGTTCGACGACTCGGAGGTGCTGGAGCGGTTGTTCAACGAGCTGGAGCACGTTGACGAGCTGTGCGAGCTGGTCGACGAGCTCTGGCCGGAGGGGCGGTGCTGCACGTTCAACCTCGGCGGGTACTGCGAGCACGCCGGTTACGGCGATTCTCCGCTGGCCGAGCTGGCGGGGGCCGGCTTCACCAGCCGACCGGAGACCCGAGCGGCCTTGCCGGGAGCGGAGCGGTTGCACTCCGGTGAGGTGGAGGAGTACCTGCTGAGCCGCGAGTGGGTGCCGCTCGCCCAGTTCTCCACCGGAAGCGAGAACCACTACGGGTGCTTCCTGATCGACCTGGAAGACCTCGCCGCCAAGCAGTTCGACAGGATGCGCTCGGTCACCAGGTTCTTCAAGTAGGCGGCGAGCGGACACCCGCATCCGAAGCGGTCCGGGGCCGAGGTGCCGGCCGGTGACGATGTCGAGGTGGTGGTGCGGCTCATGCACCGACTACGCCGTGCTGCGCAAGGCTGTCGCCGGAGTCGGCGGCAGCCTTGCCCGTCGCACAGGGTCGACGGCGACAGGTCCGACCGCATGGCCGCCACCGCGGACAGCCGAGCAGACGAGAGAGACCGGATGACCGGGGACAATCCCGAGACAGTCGCCGGGCTGGACCGCCTCGATGCGGCAGTCAGGGCGGCGCCCGCAGGCGACACGACGTCGCAGATCGCGCTGTGGCGGCAGGTGACCGCGCCGGAGCACTGGTCCTTCATCGCTCGGACCTCGGACCTCGGACCTCGGACCTCGGACCTCGGGGCCGACCGACCCCGTCCCTGTGCCGCAGCCGCCGAGCGGGGACCGACGATCTGCCTCTGCAGCAGCGCCGCACGGGCGGATGAGGCCGCCCGCGCCCTCGGGTTCTGCCACCTCACAGGGGGTGACATCCCCTATTCCGGAGAGAATTCCCGGATAACCGGATTGTCCACCAACCCGGGAATGAACCCGGTCAGGCAAGAATGCGCCTCCCGCAGGAATTCAACGAATGCACCCACGAGCTCTTCGCGATCGACAGCGACTCGCCAGTCGCGCTTCGACGACGTAATCACGACGCGATCCCCCTCGCACCGAAGTCGAATGACTTCGTCGTTCTCCGTGAAGCTGATCGCCGAATCTTCCCCCGAAGAAAGGCGGTTCACCGCATGACGGAGGCACAAGGCCAGGTCCACAAGGGTCCGGTGACCCCGCCCGGATATGACCTCAACCCCATTGACCACCAGCTCTGCGCGTACCCCGAAGTACTTGTAGCAGAGGTCGGTCTCGCTGATGGCTGCCGGGCCGACCCGTTGGCGCGCCTTGTCCCAGGTGTCGCGCCAGAACGACCCGGCCCCTGGGACCTCAAAAGAGAAGTGAATCACGGGTTTCTCAGCTTTTCGCCACTCGCCCGGAACGGGAACGCCGTCACGACTTACCGTGATCAACGATGACGCAGATGCTCGTCAACCCTCCACCGCTATTCGCCGGACCAGCCCCAACGGACCACGGGCCACACGACAACTCCATCGGTTGTCGAACAAGATCGTACCAGCTGTCGCAATGACCGTAGGACACCACTCAGTTCCGACTTTTTCACGCCGTGTTCCAGGTTCACGAGTCGAATGCCGACGACGTGGTTTCTCGCGGCACGGGCTGTTCGGAGTAGTGCGCGCCAGTCCGAGGAGGGTGTCGTGACCGAGCAGCCTGTTCGCGTCGTGGTGCCCGAGGAGCCTCCGGTGCTGACTCCAGGGACCGCCGAGGCCCTGCTGCGGTTGTTGCGGAGGATCGCGGGTTCGACGCCGTGCTGGTCGGAGAGCCGCAGCGGACGTTCTACGGCAACCAGTTCGGGCTCACCTTCCCGCTGTTCGTGCACTACGGGGTCGGGTTGTGGGTGCCGGAGGTGGGCGGGCCGATCGATCCGGACTCCGAGGCCCACGCAGCGGATCTTCCGCGAGTACCTGACCGGGTTCGGGGTGTTCGCCATCGCCCAACGCTGACGACGGAAGGGATCCTGTGCCCGTCCGCGGCCGACCCGGCACGCAACCGGCACCGCTGCGGTGTGGCCTGGTCCAAGGGCGCGGTGCGCACCATCCTGACCAACCCCCGCTACACCGACCAGGAGGTGTGGAACAAGCAGCGCAAGCACGAGTCCCTGCTCGACGTCGACGACGTCGCGCTCGGCCACCGCACCCGACTCGTCCAGAACGACCACGCGCAGTGGGTCCACGCCGACCACCCCACCCGCATCAACGCCACGCTCACCGCCCTGCGCGACACCCCCGCACCACCCGAGCACGACGGGACCCGCCAAGCGTTGAAGGAGATCGACGAAACAGGAACAGCCCGACACCGATCGGATACGCCAGGTCGTGGACCAACTCGGCGGACTCGCCGGCGCGCTGCGCCAAGCCGAGGCCGGGGACAAGCTGGAACTCTACCGCCAACTCGGTGCGAGACTCACCTACAACGACGAAACACGGGCAGTCACCGCCGAAACCCGGCCGCAACCACCCGTGTGCGTAGTGAACGTGTCCGAGGCCCGAGATGCCCATTGGGCACATGCTCTCCACCAACAGACTTGCTTCAGCTGGCGATCGGATCGCCGTCCTCGTACAGGTCCGCGTCCACACCGGCCGTGCGCAGCAGGAACCCGATGCCGCCCCACGACTTCTCCAGGAAGCAGCACGGCCGGCCCTCGTCGTCCACGAACCCCTCCGCCAGGTCGGGGTCCTCGAACGCCCGGTCCAACTCCTCCGGCGTGACCCTGGTGAACGACAGCGTCATACCCACGACAACTCCCCCAATGGCTACTTCAACCGGGCGACAGACTCCCACGCCGACGCCCCCGGCGACTGCTCCGAGGTGCAGTTCAGCAAATTCACGGCGGATGCGCAGACCGCAACGTCACAGATCCGTCGCCGACTCCCAGCGTTGTCGGCGTTCCTCGGCGGTCTGCTCCCACCACGGCGTCCCGCGCTCACCCAGCGCCACCTTCGCCGCGTGGACCCGGCGGCGGGCCTGGGCCTCCGCCACCTCGTCACCGGCGCGCAACGCCGCGCCGACATCACGCCGTGCCGACATGAGGGCTTTGCGCAACCGCGCGGCCCTCTCCTCCGGGATCGCCGGATCGGTGGCTCGCCACCGCCTGCCGTTGATCACCACGTAACGGTCCTCCACCACTCCAGCATCACCCGGGAAGAACCGGTTCGCAGGTTGTTGTCACTGGTGGCGACGTAGGGCGTTGAGCCGATGTGCCGCGATCGCAGCAGGAGGGTGGAGGTGACGAACCGATCGTCGGGCACGGTGAGGTCCAGCCAGGAGCGCAGGTCGTCGCCCGGAGCGGACCGCGATCACCCCGAGACCCGGCGTCCCGCCCGGCCGGATGGCCTCCGCCGGTGTGCGAACGGCCCCGCCCGCCCTGGAACCCGGCACCGGGACGACCCGGCACGACTGGTCAGCCGGCGATCCGGCCGAACAGGTGCGCGGCAGGAGCTTCCGGGTCCTCGCCGTAGAAGAACTCCGCGAGCGCCCGGTGGAACTCGGCACGATTCAGCCCGCCCGAGCCGTCCACGTCCAACGCGTCGAAGACGGCGGCGCAGTCCTCGGAGGACACGTTGCCCGCCAGACCGAAGATCTCCCGGAACTCCGCACGGTCGATCCTGTCGTCGCCGTCGAGGTCGACCAGGTCGAAGTAGCAGTCGGCCACCGGTCCGACCTGCTGCGGGTACAGGGCGGGATCGGCCAGCGCTCGCCGGAACCCCTCGGTCATCTCCCGCAGGTCGACCTTCCCGTCCCCGTCCCGGTCCATCGGCTCGATCACGGTGGCCCAGAACGCGTCCAGCCCCTCGGTCAGCCGGCGGGCGGTCTCGGACTCCGGGGCGGCAGCACGGGCCGCGATGTAGCGCTCGCCCATCAACCGGACGTCCTGGAGGGTGATCACACCGTCGCCGTCGCCGTCCGCGCCCCTGAACCACTGGCGGTACTTGAGATCCCGAATTCCAGTCATGACCACAGAACGTAGTGAAGCCAGCATGAGGCTGTCCGAGCGACACGACTACCGGGAGAACGGATCACTTGTTCGAGTGATGCCGCTGTCATCCTGCGTGGAGGACGGCGGCAGTGTGATGACCGCAGGGCGGCGGGCCGGTCTGCGGCGTCAGCGCCTATCCGACACAGGCATGGACCACGCAACAGGCCGGAAACCTCACCGCCGACCCCGGACACCGAACGGAGTCCCTGCACTTCCTGCTCCGTGACCACGACGACCGTGGAACGCAGGCGCCGCGACTGACGGCGGCGATGCGCCGACGCGTCGCTCCCACGCGGCGAACAACGGCAGGCGACCGGTCAGGGCTGTCAACCCCACACCGCTGTCCGGGTCCGGCACGCTGCGGGTGCTGCTGACGCCCGTCCTCGCCGTGGCGCTGCTGGTCGCGGTGACGCGCCTCGCCCCTGCCCGGCTCCCCGGCCGGACCAGGGGCCGATACGCCAGGTAGTTCCGCGGCCGCCCGCCGGTCGAGCCGGGTCGTCCCCGACCCGACCGGCGGGTCACCGGCACGGCTCGTACACGGCGGCCGACTCGACGGGACCATCGGCCTCGGCGAGCTCAGCCGTGGCCTTGACGCTCATACGCCGCCAACTGCGGATCTCCCGCACCCACCGACCGATCATGTTCGGGTCGTCTTCGTGTGCGGGGCGCCCTCCCGACGTCGCTCCCCGTCGAGGCCAGCGGTACGCGGACCAGTCCCCGTTCCGTACCCACCGGGGCCAGATCGACATGGCAACGGCCGACAGGCAATGGTAATCACCAGGGTGCGTTCTTTACGGTGAACGCCTGGAGTCGGGTGCGGACCGTTCGCTACGCTCCGGACGGCCGCCGCATCCGCCCGACTCGGCACGTGATCACCGATGCGCCAGTGGTTCGGCTCCTCGGCACGTCCGGCACGTCGGCGGGAACCGGTCACCCGAGATGAGGTCACATGGGCAACGCCGAGGCCAACCCGAACCCGTCGCTCCCGATATCCCGCCGGACCCTGTTGCAGGGAACCGGGCTCGCCCTCGGCGGCACGGCCCTGGCCAACGGGACCGCCGACGCGCACCCACCGGGCGTTCCGGTCCCGGGCCCCGGCAGCCCGGTGCGCCCGATCCCGGTGCCCGAGCAGGTTCCGGCCACCCAGGGCTTGTTCCAGGTGCCCGGGGCGCGGCTGTGGTACTGGGACACCGGCGGGCCCGGTGAGCCGGTGGTCCTGCTGCACGCTCTGAGCGGCAGTGGCGAGAGCTGGCCGTACCAGCAGCGGTACCTCGCCCGTGCGGGGTACCGGGTCATCGGCTACTCGCGTCGGGGGTACACCAATTCGCCGGTGCAGGACCCGAACGACCCGAGGACCGGCATCGAGGATCTGCAGGACCTCGTGGATTTCCTGGGGATCAGGAAGTTTCACGTCGTCGGCGTTGCCGGTGGCGGCTGGTACGCGATGGACTACGCGCTCAACCACCCGGACCGGCTGCACAGCCTGGTGATCGGCGCGTGCGTGCTCCAGGTCCGGGAGCAGGACTACCAGGACATGGTGGAGCGGTTGCGGTCGCCCGAGGTCGACGCGCTGCCCATCCACTTCCGGGAGTTGGGCCCGTCCTACCGCGCGATCGACCCGGACGGTGTCGCCAGGTGGCTGGACATCCATCACCGGTCCGGGCCCGACGGGATCATCCAGCCCAGGGCGACCTCGCTGAGCTGGGCCGTGATCGAACGGCTCACCGTGCCCACCCTGCTGCTGTGGGGGGACGCCGACCCGCACACCTCACCGCCGGTGCAGCGCCTGCTGGCCGGGCACTTCCGCAGGGTGAGCACGGTGGTGGCCAACGAGTGCGGGCACAACGTCCACTGGGAACGGTCGGACGTGGTCAACCCCGTGCTGCTGAACTTCTTCCGGGCCAACCGGCGCTGACCACCCGGGCCACGGGGTGATCCATTGAGCCCGCCGGGTGGGATGTGAGGCCAGGCAGCGGAACAGGAACAAGGGACGGGCGGCGGAGGGGTTCGGCGGGTGGCCGAACTACTTCGACGGCGCGCACCGCCACCAGTAGGGCGATCCGGCCGCCCGGCGTTCAGGGGGCAGTCGGATCGTCCAGGTACCGCCGGATCAGGGCCGTGATGCGGACCGCCTCGTCGGTGTCCCCGGCGGCGCAGGCGTAGAGGCCGACGAGCCGCCGTGGGCCGCGGCCACCCGCGAGTTGGCCGAGGAGCTGGGCTGGGACCGGCCACCGGGTCAGTTGCTGGTGGTGGACTACGTGCGCCCGCAGGACTGCCGCCCCGAAGGGGTGGCGTTCGTGTTCGACGGCGGCGTGCTGGGTGAGACCGACCTGGTGGGCATGGTGTTCGGCGACGGTGAGATCCTCTCCGCCGGGTTCCACAAGGTCCAGCAGGCCAGGGCGAAGGTGAAGCCGTCGTTGGCCGACCGTCTCGCCGCGGCGTTGCAGGCGGTAGAGCAGGGCGTGACCGTGCTGTGCGAGCAGGGCCGGCGCATCGCCTGACCAGACGATGCGCCGGCCCGTTGTCGGTGGTGCGGCTACGCGGAAACTCCGCCACCACCCGCCTGATCTTCGACGGCGTCGCCGAAGCCGACACCCTCGACGACCTCTCCCGCCTCGTCGACGAGATCAAGACACTGCAGACCAGTACCAGCACCAGCACCGGCGAATTCCGCCACACCCGGTCCACCACCTACAGCTGGGAGCGGGCCCTGCGCATCGACCAGCTCCGCACACTCCCCGACGGCCAAGCTCTCCTGCTCTACCGCAACATCCCTGCGACTATCGTCAAACTCGACGCCTGGTACGAATTCCCCCACGCCGACCGACTGGCCCGCCTCAAACAGCAAGCAGAACACCGCATGGGCCGAACACCATGACCCCACCGACACCCCAGGATCTGGCCGCCGCCATCACCGACCTGCGCACCACCCAGGACCAACTCGCCGCCACCGTCGAACACCTCCTCGAAGCCCTGGAACAGGAAGCTCCACCCTCACGACGTTCCCGCCCCGGCGCCTGGTCCTGGTCCCACACGAACGCTGAACGCGCCGCCGTCGTCTGGGCCTGGCTGGCAGACTTCATCGACCACCTCAACACCCGCGAGGAACTGGGCACCCACCACCGCATCCCGCCCTGCTGGTACCTCCACGGCCGAGCCGTCGAAGACCTCACAGCCCTCCTCGCCGCCGCCCAGGACGCCTACCACGGCGCCACCGGCCCCACCTCCAACCCAATCCACTACCGGGACCGCTGGCTCTGGCCGTCACTGGAACGCCTACTCCAACGCAACTCGCCCTGCGACGCTGCGCCGACAAAGGACAGCACACACCCTGGACCGAACCGTCGGACGACCAGTACCTCAACGGCGATGGCGGCCTCTTCGACCGACACACCAGCCTGGCCGTCCACATCGCCTCCGACACCGCTGCCCGGCAGCCTCCTGCAGGCCGACCCGGACCCGCGGCGAGTCGGTGAAGCCTTGTCCGGACCGGACCCACTTGCCCGTGCAGGAAGACCAAGGCGGCCGGGGCCACGCCATTGCCCATGGTGAACGACCACTGCCCTCCTGAACGCCTGCAGCACCCAGTCCGTAACTTGTGCAGCGACGCCACGCCCCTTGAGCAGATTAACGAGACGGCCGTGAACCGAATGCAAAACCCATGATCACCTTGTAACCTCGCTGGTCAGAAAGTGTCTTCCCCGCGCGAGCGGGGGTGGTCCGAGGTGTCGTCGTGCGGGCCGCCACGGCTGGCGGTCTTCCCCGCGCGAGCGGGGGTGGTCCGCGGCCGCAGCCGCGAAGCAGCTCGACGTCAACGTCTTCCCCGCGCGAGCGGGGGTGGTCCGCGCACCACGCTCGACGAGACCCTGATCCTGCCGTCTTCCCCGCGCGAGCGGGGGTGGTCCCCGGAGCACCGAGCTAGCGCTAAGACGCCAAGCGTCTTCCCCGCGCGAGCGGGGGTGGTCCGCCGACCGGCTCGACCGGATGGCGCAGAACGACGTCTTCCCCGCGCGAGCGGGGGTGGTCCGGAGCTGCCGGTGCCGAGTAGTCGCAAAACCCCTGTCTTCCCCGCGCGAGCGGGGGTGGTCCCCTTCAGAAAAACGACTTGGGTTTCCGCTGCCGTCTTCCCCGCGCGAGCGGGGGTGGTCCGCATGAAGAGAGCCCAGGTGGGAGCTTTCCTTAGTCTTCCCCGCGCGAGCGGGGGTGGTCCGGACTGCGGGCCGCCGGGTCCGCGCACGCAGACGTCTTCCCCGCGCGAGCGGGGGTGGTCCCCGTGTCGTGCTGGACGGGTGGCCGGCCAAGCGGTCTTCCCCGCGCGAGCGGGGGTGGTCCACCGGCCTGGAGGTGCCCGAGGCGGCGATCTGGGTCTTCCCCGCGCGAGCGGGGGTGGTCCACGTTGGGAGACAAGGCAATGAGCGGAATCCTGGTCTTCCCCGCGCGAGCGGGGGTGGTCCGTCGCCGGACATTTTCGTCGTCGGTGGCGCAATGTCTTCCCCGCGCGAGCGGGGGTGGTCCGTGGAGCTGGCGCTCTTGTTGGTCAGCGCTCCGGTCTTCCCCGCGCGAGCGGGGGTGGTCCTTCACCGACGGCCTTCTCGGCGAGCGCGAAAAGGTCTTCCCCGCGCGAGCGGGGGTGGTCCAAGGCGAGTGGTGAGTGATGGTTAGGAAAAGGCGTCTTCCCCGCGCAAGCGGGGGTGGTCCCATAGAGTCCGGCAACGGCGAGGGAGAGCATGAGTCTTCCCCGCGCGAGCGGGGGTGGTCCCCCGGTGACCCCGCGGGAGACGAGCCGGTCCCAGTCTTCCCCGCGCGAGCGGGGGTGGTCCACGATCTGGGGTAACCACACCCGCCAGAGACGTTGTCTTCCCCGCGCAAGCGGGGGTGGTCCCATAGAGTCCGGCAACGGCGAGGGAGAGCATGAGTCTTCCCCGCGCGAGCGGGGGTGGTCCCCCGGTGACCCCGCGGGAGACGAGCCGGTCCCAGTCTTCCCCGCGCGAGCGGGGGTGGTCCGGCACCCAGTTTGACCACTGAGGGCCGGAAGGGGTCTTCCCCGCGCGAGCGGGGGTGGTCCCTCGGTCAACCCCGACACGGGCACGGTGACCGTGTCTTCCCCGCGCGAGCGGGGGTGGTCCGTAGGTATAGAGCTCCACCACGGCCGGGACCAGGTCTTCCCCGCGCGAGCGGGGGTGGTCCCTCCACCGAGGCCAGGCCCAGCGCGACCGCGGCGTCTTCCCCGCGCGAGCGGGGGTGGTCCGCCGAGGTCGAGCAGCAGCGCGTCGAGCGCCAGGTCTTCCCCGCGCGAGCGGGGGTGGTCCGGGACGCGGCACGGGCGCTGGCCCTGCGGGGCGGTCTTCCCCGCGCGAGCGGGGGTGGTCCGTTGCGCCGGCCGGAGGCCCGGTGCTTGACGTAGGTCTTCCCCGCGCGAGCGGGGGTGGTCCCGGCATCCTCGACCTCGGCGAAGGCGTGCCCAAGTCTTCCCCGCGCGAGCGGGGGTGGTCCGGCCGCGCCGTGACGGGTTGGCGGCCGAACGCGGTCTTCCCCGCGCGAGCGGGGGTGGTCCCACCGTGACCGCGTTCGGCACCGTGTCCCTCAAGTCTTCCCCGCGCGAGCGGGGGTGGTCCGCGCGACGGGATCCGGGGGCGGGACGGCGGCGGGTCTTCCCCGCGCGAGCGGGGGTGGTCCCAGCGCGCCCAGGTTGGCGTCCAGTTGCGCCAGGTCTTCCCCGCGCGAGCGGGGGTGGTCCGGTCGGTGAGGAGCTGAGACTTCGCCCAACGGGGTCTTCCCCGCGCGAGCGGGGGTGGTCCTCCGACGCCAAACCCGCCGTGGTCCAGGAGGCAGTCTTCCCCGCGCGAGCGGGGGTGGTCCCTACGCGCGGCTCGCCGTGGTGCACGGCAACCCGGTCTTCCCCGCGCGAGCGGGGGTGGTCCGAGACGACATGCAGCACCAGACCAGCCGCCTGGGTCTTCCCCGCGCGAGCGGGGGTGGTCCGACACCACGGCCATCACCGTCGACAACGCCCGCGTCTTCCCCGCGCGAGCGGGGGTGGTCCCGAGGTTACCGGCGAGGTTTTGCGAATCGAACTGTCTTCCCCGCGCGAGCGGTGGTGGTCCGCGGATCGCGTTGGGCAGATCCTCCTCCAGCATGTCTTCCCCGCGCGAGCGGGGGTGGTCCCCCGGTCGGCACGCTCACCTCGGCCGCCACCTCGTCTTCCCCGCGCGAGCGGGGGTGGTCCCGCGGACCGCGAACCCGCTGGCCCGGCCGTCTTCCCCGCGCGAGCGGGGGTGGTCCGGTGCCCCGGGCCGAGGTGAACGCCCGGATCGCGTCTTCCCCGCGCGAGCGGGGGTGGTCCGCAGGGGACGGGACGACTCGGCACGGGAAGGGCGTCTTCCCCGCGCGAGCGGTGGTGGTCCGAGGTGGCGGCCTGATGGGGCGTCGCGACCACGGTCTTCCCCGCGCGAGCGGGGGTGGTCCGGCGGTGTCGCGGCTGCCGGACGACGACGTGGCGTCTTCCCCGCGCGAGCGGGGGTGGTCCGTAACGCCGCCGCCGGCGGCGGTTTTTGATCTTGTCTTCCCCGCGCGAGCGGGGGTGGTCCAAACCCGCCACCGCCGCGAACCGCCCCACCGCCGCGGTCTTCCCCGCGCGAGCGGGGGTGGTCCGGTGCTGAGCCGTCCACCATCCGCTCAGCCGCCGTCTTCCCCGCGCGAGCGGGGGTGGTCCGAGCCCCGGTCCTTTGGCCGAGGACCGGGGCTCGTCTTCCCCGCGCGAGCGGGGGTGGTCCCCAGGAGCAGGCGCAGCGTGCCGGGCCAGGTGCGTCTTCCCCGCGCGAGCGGGGGTGGTCCCGTGAACGCGCCAGCTGCCATGCCGCCGAGCTGGTCTTCCCCGCGCGAGCGGGGGTGGTCCGGGCTGAAGGTCTGATGCCGACGTTCGAGCGTTGTCTTCCCCACGCGAGCGAGGGTGGTCCGGCGGCGATCGCGGACATCGACGCCGTCGTGTCGTCTTCCCCGCGCGAGCGGGGGTGGTCCCCGTCTCGCGGCCGCCCTGGGCGGCCTGGTGGAGTCTTCCCCGCGTGAGCGGGGGTGGTCCCCCGATGGGGTTGGCGGCCATCGCCGCGTTGAGGTCTTCCCCGCGCGAGCGGGGGTGGTCCTGCAGCCCGACGAGGTGCTGCGGCTGCGGCAGAGTCTTCCCCGCGCGAGCGGGGGTGGTCCGGTGCGGAAGTCCAGGCGGGCCTTGGCCTCGTTGTCTTCCCCGCGCGAGCGGGGGTGGTCCGCATCACGGCGTCGAACTCCGGTTCGAGCCGAGGTCTTCCCCGCGCGAGCGGGGGGGTGGTCCGGGTACCGCGCTGCAGTTGGCGCAGCTGCCCGCGTCTTCCCCGCGTGAGCGGGGGTGGTCCGCGCAGCCGCTCCTCCGCCGTGGACCACCGGGTGTCTTCCCCGCGCGAGCGTGGGTGGTCCGGCACCGAGGCCGCCCGTGAGGCCGCCGCCGTCGTCTTCCCCGCGCGAGCGGGGGCAGTCCCACCGCCGAGAAAGGGTTCGCGGTTGCGGGGCGGTCTTCCCTGCACGAGCGGGGGTGGTCCTTCGTTGCACCGCGCGCAGGACACGACGAAGTTGTCTTCCCCGCGCGAGCGGGGGTGGTCCTTCGTTGCACCGCGCGCAGGACACGACGAAGTTGTCTTCCCCGCGCGAGCGGGGGTGGTCCGGTGAAGAGCCAGTTCCCCCGCGCCAACCTCAAGACCTCCCCGCGAGCGGGGATGGTCCGTCGTGGCTGACCAGTACCAACCCGGGTAGTTGCGCTGCCCCCTGTACGACGGGAACGACCGCATCGGACGCCCCAGCTCGTCCACCACCTCGGGCACGTACTTCCACAGCACCCGCCGCTCCAGGCCGTCCTCGGCGACGAACACCGCCTCGGAGCCCTCCGTGCCCGATCCCACCCGCGTCTCCCGCCCTCTCGGCACCATGCCGCGTGATCCTGCCTCGCCACCTTTGCCGAGAATCCGCCACCTACCCCGGCTGGGCGGCGGCCCCCGACGACTACCGCCCCGTCCTCCGGCCACCCTCGCAGGGGCGGCCAGTCCCCCGGCACCGCCACCTCACGTGCGAACCCGCCAGGTCACCAGCGAACCGACAATTAGGTCCCCTCCTTGCTCTTACGAGTGAATCAGGCCAGGACGGTCATGATGCAATGCGGGTCATGCCGCTCTTCGTACTGGCTTACTCTAGTAAGTCTACCTGCCGGTTTGACACCGAAGCCCCGATGAGTAGACTTCTCGCCACTGATCGCGATCTTGGCCATAAGCCGAGCGTGCTCAGTCCAGCCCACAGGCTGGGTGATCCAGCGGGGCATGCAGCACATCGCACCGGCTGGAGCTAACAGTATTCCCCGCCTGAGCGGGGTTGGTAGCGGCACCGTCGTCTACCAGGTCTGCGGCGAGCGGCTGACCGCTCGCCGCAGACGGTGCGGCCTTCGACTGGTCCTCGAGGCCGCCTTACCTCCAACTCCACGCGCACAGAGAGGAAGGTGGGCACAATCTTAACGAGCACCACCAATGACCCACCGGTCGACCAATCGGTGCCACCGCCCCGTGTCATCTGTCGATCTTGGTGTGGGCGGCGCATCTCGCCCCCGGGAGCGGGGTGGGCACCCTAGCGGACGCTTGCACAGACGGACACAGGCCGGCCCATCCGCCCCTTGCGACCGGTGCCGCAGTCGTCTTGGACCCCACCGTGTTCGTGTCGGCCGTCGACGTGCTGCGCTGCCGAGCCGGATAGGTCAACGATCGGATAGGCCGACAAAGGGCCGAGGCTACACCTCGGCCCTTTTTACCCCACTATTGCGGACTACGGGTTCCGATCTACTCCATATGGGTGTACTCGTAAGCAGGCAGGTAACACTCCTCGAAGCCGAGGATATGGTCCCTCCGTCTCCACCGTTCGCAGGAAGGGCTATCCGTATGCCGGCCGACTGGCGCCTGATCTGGGCGAAGTCCGTCTGTGATGGACAAGGCCGGTTGACTCACTGGTTGCCCTTGCAGCAGCATCTTGACGACTCTGCGGCGGTCGCGGGTCTGCTGGTTGACCGGTGGGTGTCGCCGCAAGTGGTCGGTCGGGTCGCGCGCGAACTTCCCGATGGTGTCGAAGGCGTGCGTTTCCTTGCCTGCTGGCTCGCCGGGGTGCACGACGTGGGCAAAGCTTCTCCTGCCTTCTCCATCCAGGTGCCGGTTCTGGCGGACAGGATGCAGGAGGCCGGCCTGTTCGTTCGGCAGGCTCTGTTGTCCCATACCGAACGGCGCCGGGTGCGGCACGAATTGGTGGGCCACTTGGTGGTTCACGACTTCCTGGCCTCTCGCTACGGCTCGCGGCGCGCCCCGATCGCCGATCAGCTGGCCGGAGTGGTGGGCAGTCACCACGGCGTTCCGCCGGAAAGGCTGATGCTTCAAGAGATCGGCCAGGAGCGCGAACTGGTCGGCGAGGGCGCCTGGGAGCAGGCCCGGTTGTTCTTCCTGGAGCGCGCTTCGGCGGGCGTTCCGCTGGAGCGGTACCGCGACGTGCGGTTGAGCCGGCCCAGTCAGGTGTTGCTGACCTCGATCGTCATCCTGGCCGACTGGATCGCGTCCAACGCCGAGTTCTTCCCGCTGCTGGAGGCACACGAACCGCCGGAGGACTTCGACCTGCAGTCCCGCCTGCAGTCCGGTTGGGAGGAACTGGGTCTGCCCTCTCGGTGGCGTCCGCAGCGCGTTGGCTGCGATGTGGACTCGGCCTTCCGCTCCCGGTTCAACGCCGAGGCCGCCGGGGCGCGGCCGGTGCAGGCAGCGGCGGTGCGGAGCGCGGCGGCCATGGCCGGGCCGGGATTGATGGTCATCGAGGCCCCGATGGGCGCCGGCAAGACCGAGGCGGCGTTGTTGGCCGCGGAGGAACTCGCCGCTGCGTCCGGGGCCGACGGGGTCTTCGTCGCGCTTCCCACGCAGGCGACCACCGATGCCATGTTCGGCCGGGTGCGCAAGTGGTTGGATGCTGTGCCGGGTCGTGACGGGTCGGCGAGCGTGACGCTTGCCCACGGCAAGGCGTCGTTGAACGACAAGTTCGCCGGGCTGGTACGCCGAGGGGCGTTCGCGCCCGCGTACGACAGCGACGAGACACCGGTTGTGGCCCACTACTGGCTCAGCGGCCGGAAGAAGGGCGTGCTCGCCTCTTTCGTCGTGGGCACCATCGACCAAGTGCTGTTCGCGGGTCTGAAGAGTCGGCACTTGATGCTGCGCCACCTCGGCTTGGCGGGCAAGGTCGTGATCATCGACGAGGTGCACGCCTACGACGTGTACATGTCGCAGTACCTCAATCGCGTGCTGCACTGGCTCGGTGCCTACGGGGTCCCTGTGGTGCTGCTGTCAGCGACGCTGCCCGCCGAACGGCGTGCTGAACTGCTTGCCGCCTATGACGGTGGCGCCCACGAGGTTCGACCCGATCTGGGATATCCCGTCATTTCCACGTCCGGTGGCTCCCCGGCCCTGGAATTACCGCTGCCGGACACCGGCACGACGGTGGTGTTGGACCGCCTGCCCGACGACCTCGACACGCTGGTGTCCTACCTGCGCACCCACCTGGAGGGGGGCGGCTGCGCAGTCGTCGTGCGCAACACGGTGACGCGGGTGCAGGAAACCGCCCAGCGGTTGGAAGTGGAGTTCGGCCGGGACAACGTCACGATCAACCACTCGCGTTTCCTGGCCTGCGACCGGGCGCGCATCGACAGAGAGCTGCTGGACAGGTTCGGTCCCGAGGGCACGCGTCCCGATCTGCACATCGTGGTGGCCTCCCAGGTGGTCGAGCAGTCCCTGGACGTGGACTTCGACCTGGTGATCACCGATGTGGCGCCGATGGACCTGGTGCTGCAGCGGTTGGGCCGACTGCACCGGCATCGTCGTGCGCGTCCCGTGCCCGTGCAGCAGGCGCGGTGCGCCTTGGTGGGAGTAGAGGATTGGGCGGACGAGCCTGTGCGGGCGGTGCCGGGTTCACGACGTGTTTACGGCGATCACCTGTTGTTGCGATCGGCTGCGCTCCTGGTGGACCGCGACGTGCTGGAACTACCCGCCGACATCGCCCCACTGGTGCAGACGGCTTACGGTGTCGAAGCCCTGGGTCCTGGTTCCTGGCAGGCGGCGATGGTCGACGCGGCGGCGAAGGCCACCCGTCAGGCAGCCGACCGGGTTACCGCTGCCCGGGCCTTCCTGCTCGACGAGGTCGGCTCGAACAGGTTGTCGCTCGTCGGCTGGGTGCGAGCCGGGGTCGGTGACGCCGACGAGTCCCCTCGTGGTGTGGCACAGGTACGTGACGGCGCCGAGTCGCTGGAAGTCCTGGTCGTGCAACACGACACAGCCGGCAGCCTGCTGACGCCCGAGTGGATCGGGCACGGCGGTGGGATGCCGATTCCCACCGATCTGGAGATGGAGCCGGCGCAGGCCAGGGTGGTCGCGGCGTGCGGGTTGAGGTTGCCGTTGGCGATGAGCCATCCGGGCGTGGACCTCGACGTGATCGACGCCTTGCAGCAGAACTACTTCTCCAGCTTCGAGTTGTCACCGTTGCTGCGCGGGCAACTGGTGTTGGTGCTCGACGGCGAGCGCCGCGCCGTGATCAAGCACGGCAAGGCGCACTTCGGGTTGACTTACGACCCTCGCAGGGGATTGGTACATGACAAACTATGAGCCGAGGTCGTTCAACCTGATCGACCAACCATGGCTGACGGTACGGACCGTGGGCGGCGATCCCGCCGAGCTGTCGCTGGTGGGGGTGTTCGAAAACGCCCACAGGTTGGCGGGGTTGACCGGTGACGTACCGACCCAAGTGTTCGCGTTGACGCGGTTGTTGCTGGCCGTGCTGCACGGTGCGGTGGACGGGCCGGGTGATCTGGACGAGTGGGAACAGCTGTGGCTGCAGGACGAACTCCCTCATCGGGAGGTGCGCGCCTACTTGGAGCGCCATCGCGCCCGGTTCGACCTGTTCGAGGAACGGACTCCGTTCCTGCAGGTAGCCGGTCTGCGCACGCAGAAGGGCGAGGTGTCGGAGCTGAACAAGCTGATTGCCGACATGCCCAACGGTCATCCGTTTTTCACCACCCGGGGCGGGCGGGTGTCGCTGTCGTATGCCGAGGCCGCCCGGTGGGTGGTGCACTGCCACGCCTTCGACCCGTCCGGGATCAAGTCCGGGGCGGTGGGTGACGACCGGGTCAAGAGCGGCAAGGGCTACCCGATCGGCACCGGGTGGGCCGGGTACCTGGGTGGCGTGCTGCCCGAGGGGCCGACGCTGCGTGACACCCTCCTGCTGAACCTGATCCCGTCCCTGACGGAGTCGATGCAGCGGTCCGCGTCGGACTTGCCGCCGTGGGAACGCAGTCCACTCGGTGCCCGCGAGGACGACCTGGCCGACCGCCCGGCAGGCCCGGTCGATCTCTACACCTGGCAGAGCCGACGCCTGCGTCTGGTTCGCGAGGGTGGTCGCGTGACCGGTGTGCTGATCTGCAACGGTGATCGCATCACACCGCAGGACAAGCACGGGTTGGAGCCGCACTCCGGGTGGCGGCGCAGCAAGGCCCAGGAGAAGAAGCTCCGCGCGAACCTGGTGTACATGCCTCGTGAACACGAGCCGCAGAAGGCTGTGTGGCGAGGTCTGCAAGCGATGTTGCCCGGCGCGGTGCGAGCCCAGGACGGTGAAGCCGCCCAATTTCTGGCGCCTCGGGTGCTGGAGTGGATCGCCGAGGTCGAGCAGGTCATCGGTGGGGACTTTCCCGTGCGCCTGCGCACCTTCGGCATGAGCTACGGCGCCCAAAGTGCGACGACCACCGACATCGTCGACGACGTGCTGTCCTTGCGGGTGGTGCTGCTGCGCGCTCAAGACGCCCAACTGGCCAGGACGGCGGTGACCGGCGTCCGCGCCGCGGAGGAGGCCGCACAGGCGCTGGGCAGGCTCGCCGAGAACCTCGCCGTCGCAGCCGGCGCGGGCAAGTACGAGAGAGAAGCGCCGCGGACAAGGGCCACCGAACTGGCCTACGCCGAGTTGGACCCGCTGTTCCGCACATGGCTTCGTACCCTGCGCCCGAACACCGACCCGGTAGCCGCCGCGACCCAGTGGCACTGCGCCGCCGACCGGGCTGTCCGGGCGCTGGGCGCCGACCTGCTGCGGCAAGCGCCCATGAAAGCGTGGTCGGGCCGGACGGCGGGCGGTCGACTGGTCACCTCGGCACACGCCGATCGGTGGTTCCGCATAGCACTGCGCGCCGCACTGCGCTACGCGTACCCCAAGATCGACAAGGCCGGCACCGACAAGGACGAGGTGGCATCGTGACCATCGTGGGACAGGCGACGGCTGCCTCGAAGCAGCCGAGGTGGGCAGAACTGACTGACATCGGTGCAGAGGTCCACGCCAGGGTCACGGCGCTGCAGGAAGGTGTGCTGGCCAACCGATCAGCGGCGGTGGCGGGATTGGCAAGGCTGCGACGCGGCGCCGGCAAGCCCGCGGGCAGCGTGAACGAGATCCTGCAGCACACCGTGTCGGAGAAGTTCGCCGGCCCCACAGCCGGAGACGGACCGACCGCGGCGGAGACCGCCGCGCATGTGGCGATGACTTTGTACGCGGTGCACCAGCAGTCCCAGCGCAAGCGGATGCACCAGCGCGGCTACGGCCTGGGCCGGGCGGTGCGGTTGCTGCACCCCGGGGAATTCGGCGCGATCGTGCCGCCGGTGCTGCGCCGATTCCAGGCGTTGGGCACCGCGCAAAGCCTGGAGGAGCTCGTGCACCACCTGCGCGGCGTGGTGCAACTGCTGCGCGGAGCGGGCATCCCGTTGGACTACGCGCTGCTGACCGACGAGTTGATCCGGTGGCAACGCCGTGGCGGTGCGTCGGTCGTGCGCCTGCGCTGGGGCCGCGAGTTCTACCGCACTCCCTCCCCCACCGACGAGCCCGGCCCCCTCCCCGCCGACCCCGGTCAAGCCGATACCGATCAGGCAACCGACTCCCAGTGACCTTCTCCCCCGTTTCGAAGGACCCGTTCATGTCTCGCACCATCGTCGACGTCCACGTCATCCAGACCGTCCCGCCCAGCAACATCAACCGTGACGACACCGGCAGCCCCAAGACCGCCGTCTACGGAGGTCGGCGGCGGGCGCGGGTGTCGAGCCAAGCTTGGAAGCGCGCCACACGGGACGCTTTCGAGCACCTTCTCGACCACGCCGAGCTGGGAGTGCGGACCAAGCGAGTGGTGGAGCTAGTGGGCGAGGAGATCGCCCGGCAGCAGCCGGCGCTGGCACAGCGGTCGGCGGAGCTGGCCGAGGCAGTGCTCACCGCCGCCGGCATCAAGATCAGCGCTGCGCGGAAGAAGGACGCGCTGCCCGAGTCGGGCTACCTGCTGTTCCTGAGCAACCGGCAGGTGCAGAGCCTGGCCGAGCTGGTGCTCCAGGCCGTCGAGGCGGCCGGTGAGGGCAAGTTGGAGATCAGCAAGTCGGAGGCGCGGGCACGGGCCGACCAGGCGCACTCGGTGGATGTGGCGCTGTTCGGGCGCATGGTCGCCGATGCCACCGACCTCAACGTCGACGCTGCCTGCCAGGTAGCCCACGCGCTGAGCGTGCACGCGGTGGACAACGAGTACGACTACTTCACCGCCGTGGACGACCACAAACGCGCCGACGAGGAGGAGGACGCCGGCGCGGGGATGATCGGCACGGTGGAGTTCAACTCCTCCACTCTTTACCGCTACGCCACCATCGACGTCGACCGGCTGCAGGACAACCTGGGGGATGTGGAGGTCACGCGGCGAGCGGTGGAGGCGTTCTTGCGGGCATTCGTCTCCAGTATGCCCACCGGCAAGCAGAACACCTTCGCCAACCGCACCCTGCCCGACGCGGTGCTGATCGTGGTCCGCCGGACCCAGTCGATCAACCTGGTCGGGGCGTTCGAGGAGGTCGTGCCCGACGACGCCGAGGGCGGTCGGGTGGTCATGGCCATCAGCCGGCTGGCCGAGCACGCTCGGGAGCTGCACGAGGCGTTCGACGAACAACCGGTCGACGCCTGGGTAGTCGGAGTGGGGGAGAAAAAGGTTTCCCCGCTGGCGGAACTGGCCCGGCGCACCACCTTCGACCCGGCCGTGCGCGAGGTGGGCGCCCTGGTGGCCCAGCAGTTGGCGGAGCGGGCGTGACCACCCTGTTGCTGCGGCTGAGCGCCCCGTTGCAGTCCTGGGGCACCAGCAGCCGCTTCACCCGCCGCAACACCGATCGCGCGCCCAGCCGCAGCGGTGTCCTCGGTCTGTTGGCCGCCGCCCAGGGCCGCCGCCGCACCGACCCGCTGGAGGAACTGCTCGATCTGCGCATCGGGGTGCGCATCGACCAGCCCGGACAGCTGGAGCGCGACTTCCACACCGCCCGCACCCGCGACGGGTCGACCTCCATGCCGCTGTCCTACCGCTTCTACCTGTCCGACGCCGTGTTCGCCGTGGCCGTCGAAGGCGAACCAGCGTTGTTGGAAAGCCTGCAGCAGGCACTGCGCACGCCGGTGTTCCCGCTGTTCCTCGGTCGCCGTTCCTGTCCACCGGCAGGCCGGTTGCTGCACGGACTGGCCGAGGGCACCGTACGGGAACGCCTGGAATCACACCCGTGGCTGGCCTCGCCCTGGGTGCAGCGTCGTCACCAAGCCCCGACCAAGGACCTCGACATCGTGGTCGACTGCCCGGCCGACGACCCCGAGGCCGAGTTGGTGCGTGACGAGCCGATCAGCTTCGACCCGCGCGAACGCCGCTACGGGTGGCGCTCGGTGCACCGCTACCCGGTCACGGTGCCCAACCCCGGCTACCGCGCACCGCAGGACGCGACCGCGCCGCCGGTCGCAGCGGATCCACTCGACCCGATGGCGGCCTTCGAGGGAATCGCCTGATGCACCTGACCCGCTTCGAGATCAACCCAGCCCGCCGTGACGCCCGCGCCCTGCTGGCCTCACCGCAGAAGCTGCACGCCGCGGTCATGGCCGCCTTCCCCACCACCGCCTCGACGGCAACCGCAGGGCGGGTGTTGTGGCGAGTGGACCGCCACCAGCACCAAGTCCTGCTCTACCTGGTCAGTCCCCACCGCCCGGACCTGACCCACCTGGTCGAGCAGGTCGGCTGGCCCACCACCGGCACCTGGGACACCCGCGACTACCGGCCCCTGCTCGACCACATCACCACCGGCCAGCAGTGGGCCTTCCGACTGCGCGCCAATCCCGTCAGCAATCGCCGCAAGAGCACCGACTCGACCCGGTCCCAGCGCTTCGGGCACGTCACCGTCGCTCAGCAGACCGACTGGCTGCTCACCCGCACCGAACGCCACGGCTTCACCGTGCCCCTCGGCGAGCACAAAGAACCCGACGTCGCCGTCCGCGGACGTGAGCAGGTCACGTTCAAGCGCCAGGCCGCCAACGTCACCTTGTCCACCGCGGTGTTCGAAGGACACCTGGAAGTCCTCGACGCCGACCTGCTGCGCGCCGCCCTGGTCAACGGCATCGGCCCCGCCAAGGGGTACGGCTGCGGCCTGCTCACCCTCGCCCCGGTCCGCCGTGCCTGACACACCTGTGCCCGAGACCACCGCGGCCGAGGTGCCCGTGTCCGAGGAGTTCCGTGCCTGACATCCCTGGCGCCAAACCGGTCCCGTTGTCCCAACTCGTCCGCGCCCAGGACCGCCTGTCATTCCTCTACCTGGAACACTGCGTGATCGGCCGCGATGACAACGCCATCACCGCCACCGACAAACGCGGCACCGTGCACGTCCCTGCCGCCACCCTCGGCGCGCTCCTGCTGGGCCCCGGGACCAACGTCAGCCAGCAGGCCATGGTGCTGCTGGCCGAAAGCGGCTCCACCGCCGTGTGGGTCGGTGAACACGGTGTGCGCTACTACGCCCACGGCCGCACCCTGGCCGCCTCCTCCCGACTGCTGGAAATCCAGGCCGGCCTCGTTTCGAGCACTCGTACCCGGTTGCGCGTGGCCCGCGAGATGTACGCGATGCGCTTCCCCGACGAGGACACCAGCACCCTGACCATGCAGCAGCTACGCGGACGTGAAGGCGCCCGCGTACGCCGCCTGTACCGCCAGCACGCCCAGCGCACCGGGGTCGAGTGGCAGCGGCGCGACTACGATCCCACCGACTTCGACTCCGGCACCGCGGTCAACAAAGCCCTGTCCGCGGCCAACACCAGCCTCTACGGCGTCGTGCACGCCGTCATCGTCGCCCTCGGCTGCGCGCCAGGACTGGGCTTCGTGCACACCGGGCACGTCAAGTCCTTCGTCTACGACATCGCCGACCTCTACAAAGCCGACGTCACCATCCCCATCGCCTTCGACGTCGCCGCTCGTGATGTCGCCGACATCGGCACCGAAACCCGCCGCGCCGTCCGCGATCGCATGCGCAACGGGGCCTTCCTCGACACCTGCGTCCGCGACATCAAAACTCTGCTGCGCGAAGACGACGGCCTGATCGAGTACGGCCCCGAAGCCTTCGAAGACCCCGACTTCGAAGCCCGCAACGTCGTCATGCTCTGGGACGACAAAGGCCGCGCCGTTGCAGGTGGCACCAGCTACGACGACTACGACCAGGACGACTTATGACCGTCATCGTCGTAGCGGCCTGCCCAGTCGGTCTGCGCGGTCACCTCACCCGCTGGCTGCTGGAGATCTCGCCCGGCGTCTTCGTCGGAAAGGTCACCAGCCGCGTCCGCGACCTCCTATGGGTCCGGGTGATCGAAATGGTCAAATCCGGACGGGCGATCATGGTCTTCCAGGCCCAGAACGAGCAAGGACTGGACTTCAAGGTCCACCACCACAACTGGAAACCCGTCGACTTCGACGGCATCCAACTCATGCTCCGCCCAGCAGATCCGGGAGACGCCGACGGCACAGCCCAGGCCACCGGTGGCCGCAACTGGAGCAACGCAGCCCGCCGACGCCGCTACGGCAAAAGATAACCGATCGCCAGCACCGGCAAAAATAAATTTGCAATCTATGGATATGTCGACTTTTCTTCACTCGCGAGAAGGAGGAGTTAGATAAACTCACCCTCCGTGATCCCTTCAGTTGAAGGCGCACCCGTGGAGCACGGGCAATTTCGCCACCATCCGATCGCAGAACGAGCACCAAGACGTGCTTTTCCAGCGATCAGATGACCCTCACCCGGCCAACCCTCAGCCACTCCGCCATGACAGACCTCCACAGGAGCAGGAGCGACCGGCCGCACTCGACGGCGCAGATATGCTTTTTCTTGCCCCGACGGTCACGAAACCGACGGAAGGTGAGGTACCCGATGGGGCTCACCGGGTACTGCATCAACGACCCAAAGACTCTGATCACGCAGAGACGCCCCTCAATCTCATTCGAGATCGCCTCCGCCAGGCACCACTACAGAAGACGAGCTTAGGCCGGCAGTCCGGCTACACACGCCCGGGACGTGCCCGCTCCTTGACTGCTGCGAACATCCTCCGTCCAGCCTGTCAGCACCACACCTACCTGAGCCATTAACGGAACGGTAATGAACCGAATGTAAAACACATGGTCACCCTGCAAACTGCCTGGTCAAGGAGTGTCTTCCCCGCGCGAGCGGGGGTGGTCCCGGGCGCTTGGGATCGCGACCGCGCGCAACGCGGTCTTCCCCGCGCGAGCGGGGGTGGTCCGGAGAACCGCTGACGACTGCTCCGATCGGGTAATGTCTTCCCCGCGCGAGCGGGGGTGGTCCGGGTATGTCGCGCTCTACAACGACGCCCTGACCGTCTTCCCCGCGCGAGCGGGGGTGGTCCCCCGAACAGCGACCGGAACCAACCCACGAGCGCGTCTTCCCCGCGCGAGCGGGGGTGGTCCGGGCGGGCCTGCTCAGCGCCAGTCGGACGAGGTCTTCCCCGCGCGAGCGGGGGTGGTCCCCCACGCTCCGCTGGATCGACTACCTGGGCCGGTCTTCCCCGCGCGAGCGGGGGTGGTCCCACGCAGACAGGCTCGCCGCCGGGTGTCACCCGGTCTTCCCCGCGCGAGCGGGGGTGGTCCGTCGGCCGAGGGGTAGAGCGTGCTCACCACGTTGTCTTCCCCGCGCGAGCGGGGGTGGTCCCCGGAGGCCCGAGGTGACCTTGCCCGCGACATCGTCTTCCCCGCGCGAGCGGGGGTGGTCCACCCCAGGTCACCAGGACGCTGGGGCTTCTGCGGTCTTCCCCGCGCGAGCGGGGGTGGTCCCAGGCCCGCGTCGCGCACCCGCGCCGGGTCGCGGTCTTCCCCGCGCGAACGGGGGTGGTCCCACGGCGGCCAGCAGCCGCAGCGCAACCACCTCGTCTTCCCTGCGCGAGCCGGGGTGGTCCCGCGGTCGGCCGCTGGTCGCTGACCACCAGGCTGTCTTCCCCGCGCGAGCGGGGGTGGTCCCTCCCCGGCGGAGGGGGTGAGCCCGACGTGCTGGTCTTCCCCGCACGAGCGGGGGTGGTCCGCACCGGCGCGACAACCCCGAGCAGAAGGCCGTGTCTTCCCCGCGCGAGCGGGGGTGGTCCCCCGGCGTCGTCCACCGCGACATCGCCGTTGATGTCTTCCCCGCGCGAGCGGGGGGTGGTCCGGCCCAGCCCGCCGACGCACTCGCCAGGCTGTTGTCTTCCCCGCGCGAGCGGGGGTGGTCCGGTCACCCGCGTCGGCGGCACCGACGACTTGGTGTCTTCCCCGCGCGAGCGGGGGCGGTCCCCGGCGCATCGGGACTTCTATGTCCGGCCTCGCGTCTTCCCCGCGCGAGCGGGGGTAGTCCCCGGTCGGAGCGCTGTCGGTGCCCACCGACGAGTCTTCCCCGCGCGAGCGGGGGTGGTCCCTGCGTCAGCCCCTACGGCAAGTGCGGCTCCTAGTCTTCCCCGCGCAAGCGGGGGTGGTCCCGCCGTCGCGGCCGCGCTGGCGAACTGCTCGTCGTCTTCCCCGCGCGAGCGGGGGTGGTCCGCCGCGCAGGTCGGGGGTGTCGGTGGTCATGGGGTCTTCCCCGCGCGAGCGGGGGTGGTCCTCGCCAGGTCCCTCATGCCGCCACTCCGGCACGTCTTCCCCGCGCGAGCGGGGGTGGTCCGACCCGCCGCACGTACGGCACCGTACGCACCCTGTCTTCCCCGCGCGAGCGGGGGTGGTCCGCTGCGCGCGCAGCGCGGCCCGGTGGCGGTGTTGTCTTCCCCGCGCGAGCGGGGGTGGTCCCCCGTCGGCCGCGTCCACGGCGGTCAAGGTCACGTCTTTCCCGCGCGAGCGGGGGTGGTCCGCTGAGCGACCCGCGGATCGCCCTGCCGGAGTCGTCTTCCCCGCGCGAGCGGGGGTGGTCCGCGGCGCTGGACGCCGACACCGTCACCGCGCTGGTCTTCCCCGCGCGAGTGGGGGTGGTCCGTGGTGCCACCGCCCGTCCAGGTGGTCCAGGCCGTCTTCCCCGCGCGAGCGGGGGTGGTCCGGACTTGGCGATGGCGAACTACGGCCACGCCGTGTCTTCCCCGCGCGAGCGGGGATGGTCCCGCCGCTGCGGAGCTGGCCGGCGAGCGCGGCGAGTCTTCCCTGCGCGAGCGGGGGTGGTCCCGCACCGTGCCGTCCGCGATGGCCAGCGCGATGGTCTTCCCCGCGCGAGCGAGGGTGGTCCCCGCCCAAGCGGGCCTTCGACTTCAGGCACGCCGTCTTCCCCGCGCGAGCGGGGGGTGGTCCCAGGTCGGGGCACAGCAGCTGAAGGTTGAGCTACCACCGCTCACGCCTGTGACCAGTCGTGCACTCCTTGCCATACTGGTCGAACTGACCACAGTCCAGGTCTTGGACGGGCCTCGCGAAGGGGGCGGCCGTGACTGCTGAAATCAGCCGAGACCCGTGGGCGACGCTGGATGGGCTGCTACGTATCGAGGTAGCCGAGGCGGTAGAGGACGGCATCGGGCCGATGGCCGGCTACGGCCGGTGCTCGACCGAGGACAACCAAGATCCGGAGACGTCACGCGGGTGGCAGTTCGGGAACGCCAGGAAGTTCGTGGAGCCGTTCGGTGGAGTGGTCACGGAGGAGTTCTTCGACGTGGGGCAGTCCCGGTCCGTGCCCTGGGACCGGCGGGAGGAGGCGTCGCGGTTGCTGGCGGCGTTGAAGAACCCGTATCGCGGGTGGAACGCCGTGGTCGTGGGCGAGGGAACCCGGTGCTGGTTCGGCAACCAGTTCTCCCTGATCGCACCCCGCTTCGCCGCGTACGGGGTGGATCTGTGGGTGCCGGAGCTGGGCGGGAAGTACGACCCGCGCAACCCGTCGCACAAGATGCTGATGAGCGTGCTCGGCGGCATGAGCGAGTCCGAGCGCCAGCACGTCCAGGCACGGGTCCGAGCGGCGATGGATGCCCAGGTGATCAACGAAGGGCGACACCAGGGCGGGCGCGCGCCGTACTGATCTTCAATTGTTGGGGTCAGGTTGGTTCGGGGGTGAGGGTCAGGCCGGTGTGGGCGAGGAATCCGTCGAGCAGGTCGGGCCGGTTCCGGATGAGGCGGAGTCGGCGGCGCACGATCGGGACCAGGTCGTTCAGACCGACGGGGGCGAGGTTGGCCAGACCGCGTTTGAGGTGTGACCACACCCCTTCCACCGGGTTGAGTTCCGGGGCGTAGGCGGGTAGTCGGATCACGTGCAGCCAGTCCCGGGCGGCGAGGGCGGGCCGTATCCGGGCGCTGATGTGCCGGTCGAGGTTGTCCCAGATCAGCACGATCGGGCCGCCCAGGCGACGGTGGGCGTCGTCCAGCAGCGCGAGGTAGTGCCGCTCGAGGAAGCTGCGCGGGGCCGGCGGGCTGCGGCGGCGGTGGTGCACGAGCACCCGGTGCAGCAGCCGGGTGCGTTCGCCGGGTTTGACGCAGAGCAGGCCGGCCACCGAGATCCGACCCTGGGAACCGGCCCAGTAGGGCAGGACCGGGGTGTGGCCGCGCCTTGCCCAGGTGCGGGCCTTGTGCGGGCGGGTGTTGCAGCCGGTCTCGTCCTCGAAGCACAACCAGGCGCCCAGGTCCGCGGCTAGGGTTTTCCCCGCGCCCACGACTCCCGCCGCCAGGCGGTGACCGCGGCCTCGTCACGGCGGTCGGCCCGCCGGGCCGGCACCTGGGGGCTGTAACCGATGCGGTGCAGCACCAGCGACATCCCGGCCGGGGTGTAGCGCACCGCGAACAACCGCGCGACCAGCTCCGCGACCCTGGCCAGGGTCCAGCGTCGATCCTCGGTGTACCCGTGGGCGGCCGGCCCCTGCTCCAGGGCCTGGACCAGCCGGTCGAGCCGGGCCCGGTCCAGACGGCAGTCCGGCCCGCCCGGCCCCCTGGAGCGCAGGGCCTGCCGGCCCCCGGCACGCCACAAACGCCGCCAGGCATAGGCGGACTTGGTCGACACCCGCAGACCACGAGCGACCTCGCAGGCGCCCACACCACGCTCGAACCAGTCGGCGGCCTGCATCCGCACCGCCTCACGTCGGGCCCGTTCCCGTCCGGTCAGGCCACCACCATCGGGATAGCGCATACCCCACGGGTACCCCCGGGACAGCCCCACCCACCGACACAAGCCACCACAGACCCCAACAATTGAAGATCAGTATGGCTACGAGACCGTGGAGCGACTTGCGCACTATCCACACGCTTCAAATTCGGAGCATCGGCATGATGTTGTCCTGGGGGTGTCCCATCAATCGCCTGATGGGACACCCCCAGGACAACCCCGACTGAGCTCTACCTGTAGCAACTGCGACAGCTAAAAATCTGGAACGTGTGAAATTTGAATCGCATACGCGCTTCGCCCGAAATCGATAAGTCAGAATGTGGGCCGTGAGAAATAGGACGGTACGCGGCCCTACAGTAATTTACTTCGACAAGGTGTCTACATTACCACCTAGTCATCAAGGATAAAAATTCATCAGCGGGAATTTCTTTAGTCGAAGATCCGATCCGGATGTAAAACTTCCCGTTATACGTCAATGGTGAACCGATTGACTTTGGGCGGAGTTCCCACAGAAGAAGTCCATCGCAGTAAACAGGCTTGAGCGACATCGCAAGACTGCGAGCGAAGTCGTTACTTACGGGAGCTGCCTCGATCTTCTGTTGCCAACGCCGCCACCATCTATCCACATCGTACCCTAAATACTCTATCTGCTCTTCCGTGCCGATGGCAATTCGGTTATTGATTGAAAGTGGCTTAATATTGAAAAACTTTGCCGCTCGCTCAGCATCTCCAGGCTTGTCGGCTATCCCCACCAGGATCAGACCTTCGGCCTGACGGTCATGGTTCGCCATAGCCACTGCTGTAGTGAGAACATCGTCGAATAGGGTTACGTCCTGAATAGGCGGATCGGAGAGAGTGCAAAAGCCCTGCTTCATTTCCACCAGAGGGTGTTCAAGGGAGTGTCCTTGAAGCAAGTTTTCTAGGTACATCCGTGAATTTAGTTCGATAAAGTTTTTCCTAGGCTCGCGGACGTAAAAAGCGCGACGAAGTGATTTTTGAGTTTGAGGATACAACTTCTCCTTGTCCTGTTTGCCCCAAGCGCTTCCGCCGGTGGGGATGGACAACCCTTTACTCCAGAAGTTGTCGAGAACGACTCGCACGGCTTCATGCGATTTAGGTGCCATGTTCTGTTTGAAAGTTAGCTCATACAGAGCGGAAAATATTGCTTGAAATTGCCTCCGGGTCCCCTTTTCATAAGTTTCCAGCTTGACCATGTGTCGCCCAAGCGATCCATGACCAGCCATCACCTCGTCGCACAACTTAATTATGGCGAGTATTTGCTGATGCAGCATTTCGGGGTTGGCGTTAGCAACCGCCTTATTTACATCTTCAAGCGAGGCGGTGTTGATCTTCCTAGGAAGGCCATACGCGACGTCACGATTTTGCCAACCTGTTGTTGGACGCTGTTCGAGAACAATGTCGAGAACTAGATCGAGAACAAGTTCTTCGTCGCTCGAGGCCCTAACATCTTCCTGAGCCAGAACGTCATGTCTTACCCAAAAAATATCATCAATCGATAATCCATACTGGAGTTCCTTGCGAGATATGCTAAGTTTCGGCATTTCACTAAACGCTACGATGTCCGAGAATGTGCCGTCACCTCTAATTGAGGCGCTGACTCTACGCACTAGATCCGGCAATGGCCCGGAAGAGCCGGCTTGCCTGATCTCATGCAGACTAAGCCTCCTGCCGCCACTGTTGATACGGCGAAATACCTCGTCAATAGACGATGTAGTCGCTTCACGGTAAATCGATACGGGAATTTGATAGTTGGCTATAGCCAGTGATGTTGAACGAGAGAGCTTTGGGCGTTTCTGCTTAATTCGACCTGAATCCAGACGGTCTTTAGTGTCTCCAATGGTCTCCAGATCAAAGTACTCACCATTGTAATCATACGCGTTCTCCATGAACGAGAAAAAAGCCTCTAGCCGTTGGAGCCCGTCGATGATTTCATATTTTCCGATAGTTCCGCGAGGGCGTTCTGCAATAAGCACCAAAGGAATCGGAAGTTTATTCACAACAGAGTCGATCAGCTTTTGCTTTTCATCAACGCTCCAGACGAGCTTACGTTGATATCTCCGATTTACCTGCAAATAGCCATTGAAGTAAAAGTTATACAGTGTTTGAAGCGTCTGCCCCTGGACAGACAGCTCTGAAGATTGCACGCTTCAGGTCTCCTATATTTCGCGGCGTTTAGCAGCAGATAGTGTACATGATCAGCACGTTGATAGCGACTGGCAGACCCCCTTCGGCGTGTCGCTCGCCGAATTCGTAGCCTGGCTTTGATCGACAGAGTAAGCGGCTGAAGTTCCCTACAACATTGGATTCCGGGCGACTGAATTGACCATCAGCCCTGTTGGTGGAGCTAATGCGCATGCCCCGAATCTTCACCAAACATTAAGGGATGACGAAAGTCATTTACGCAGCAGATTCTGAACTGCTTTAGCTATGCCGATGTCACCGCATGTCGCCTTGTGGCGTGTGCATGTCGTTCAGTCGATACGACGAACCAGTCAGTTTTGTCATCACGCATTTGGTTTGACTTAGGTGGCGGTGACGATGTGGAGTGCTCTGAGCGTTGACGTGAGTGGGATCGTGTTGTTCCTGGTCTGGTTGGTGCTGCCTCCGCTCTACGTCGTCGTCCTTGGTCGGCGGTATGTGCGTCAGTGCGTAGAGAGCGCTGCGGCGGCTGTTTGGGCGCGGGAGGAGCTTCGGGCCGCGCTTGAGGAGCTGCCGTCTGTTGGTCGGCATCGGTTGGAAGGGACGTGATGGGCATGGCGGCTGTGGCGGCTGTGGTGAACCCGGACGACGGCACGGAAAAGGAGCGGGTTGCGGAGCAGCGGCGGGCGGCGGGGTTGCTCAGCCCGGAGGCGTATGACGCGGTGGTGGTGGACATGGTCATGTTCGCCGCGCCCAACATGTTCGCCCTGGTCGAGCAGGAGGTGAACGACCCGGAGATCGCTCAGGTGGTGGGCTTCGGCATGGCGTTCGACGGCTGGGTCGAGGTGGTGTCGATCGACGGCAAGGCGCGTGGTCAGTACGCCACCCCTCAGGAAGCGTTGAAGCCCTACATCTCGTCGGAGGATGTGCAGGGGCGGATCGTGTGGGTGACGCCCGACCTGGTGTTGCAGAAGTTGCTTACGAAGTAGCGACCGCGCCCGACTGCTGAGGCGGGCGGGACGGGACGGCTGTGGGCCGCACATCCTCGTGATGTGCGGCCCACAGCCGTTTTGGCGTCTCTGGGACGGGTCGCCGGCCTACCTGTCCCCTGTCCCGGAATGGAGTTTGTGCAGGCTGCGGGGCTATGTGGGGTGTCCCGGACTTGAGGGCGCGTGGGACGGGGTCCGCGGGCTCGGGACAGGTTGGAGGTGCTGTCTTGGTCGTGGCTGCCTGTGGCGTGGGCTGGCCCGTGAGTCGGAATGAACGCTTGCTCGGCGCGTGTCAGACTGAAATCAAGGAGTAGTCAGCGCTTGGTCAGCTTGCTGATCTTCGAGTCAGCGACACGGAAGGACGCCGCTATGCGGACGCCTCGCACGGTGCTTGAGCAGAAGATCCGCGAACGACGGATGACCTTGGAGGAGTTCGCCGAGTACGCGGAGACGTTCGCGCGGGAGCGGGGCGAACCGGGGACGCTCGGGCTGCGGCACCTTCAGCGGTTGGTGGCCGGGCGGAAGTCGTCCGGTGAGCCGTTGGGGCCGGTGCGGCAGGTGACCGCTCGGCTCTTGGAGAGCATCTTCGAGGTGGGCATTGAGGAGCTGCTGTCGGTTCCTCCTGCGGACGAGGCGGCCGGCCTGGTGGCGAAGGCCGAACCGCCTGGCCGTGCCGAACTGGAGATGGCGGCGGCGCTGGAGTGGTTGGACGTGCGGGCCGGGTGGGCGGTTGGCACCGGTCGGAGCAAGGTTCGGGCGCGGCTGCGGGAGTTCGAGGCTGGCGCCCTACTCGATCAACGGGCTTGGCGGGCGAAGGTCGGACGTCGGCAGCTCGTGGGGGCGCTTGGCCGGTACTACGGCGATGGGGTGGACGGGCACGGGTTGTACCGGGCGCGTTATGGGAGTGAAGAGGTCGTGACGACGATCTTTGGGCAGGCTGGTTGGTGGGACGGGGTTTCCTCACTGGGTGGTGGCGGTGATCGGTTGGTGTTGAACACCAACGGGTTTGTACCGGGTGGGGTGTTGAGTGGTGGTGGAGCAGAGGCGGCGGTCTCGCGGCTTGCCGAATTCGCCGCGCTTGATGTGCGGGTTGCCAACCTTCCGCTGTACCGGCTGTTGGACGTGCGGGTTTCTGACGTGTTGGCGGGAACGGTGGGGTTGGTGCCGTTCGCCGAGTATGCGTTGACGGTTGATCTGCTTGAACGGGAGCTGGTCGACGCGGTGAGTCGTCGGCACGGTGGGTTGCCGTTGCGGGACGAGTACCTACCGGATCTCGGGGCGGTGCTCAACCTGCCTGGGCGGGTGTGTGCGGGTGGGGTGGTGGCGTTGTGCGCGATCGCTCGGCCTAGGGACCGGTTCCGCGGAGAGCCCGACTTCGCATTGTTGGTGCAGGAGCGGTCCGGGAGCGTGCTGAACGCTGCGGGGCGGCTTGCTGTCATCCCGAAGGGGTTCCACCAGCCGCTCAACGACGTGCAGGGGGATGTGGCGCTTGGAGCCACGTTGCGCAGGGAGCTGGAAGAGGAGCTGTTCGGGCGGGCCGAGGTGGACACGACGGTCGGGGGAAGTCGTGCGGCTGCGCCGATGCACCCTGGGCGGTGGTCCGAGCCGATGAAGTGGCTTGCGGCGGAGCCTGGGCGGATGCGGGTGGAGCGCACAGGGTTCGGGTTCAACCTGGTGAGTGGCAACTACGAGGTTGCCGGCCTCGTGGTTGTCGAGGACGAGGAATTCTGGCCGCGGTTCGGTGGGCAGGTCGAGGCGAACTGGGAAGCGGCTGGTTTGCAGCTGTATTCGAGCCTCGATGGTGAGCTGATCGGCGACCTGGTGGCGCGCGAGTCCTGGAGCAACGAAGGGTTGTTCGCGTTGCTCCAAGGACTGCGGCGGCTTCGGGAGATCGGCGGGAAGCGGGTGGACCTTCCTGCCGTTGAGCTGTCAGGTCTGTGACGGCCAGCGGACGGTCATGACCGTGGAGTCCGCCAAGGCTTCCCACGAGTGGTCAACGCCCGGACCCCACATGATGTAGTCACCGGGGCGGGTCATGGTGGAGTTGCCTTCGGTGGTGTCCACGCGGAAGTGACCCTGGACGAGGAAGACCAGGGTCGTGCGCTGGTCGTCGGCCGTCCAGTCGGGGCGCTTGTCGCCGGCGGGGTGGTTCGCCCACTTGACCTCAACGTCCTTCTGGGAGCGGACGCCCTGGGAAGGGTCGATGAAGTGGCCGACCAGCCAGCCCCGTGTTCCGCTGGTGTCCTCGTTGGCGTTTCCGGCCTGCCAGTTGGCGGTCACTTGATCTCCCATTCGACGGTTGGCAGGTTGATGCGGTCCCCACCGATTTCCTGTAGGCGGCGGAGACCTTGAAGGAGCGCGAACAGCCCTTCGTTGCTCCACGCTACATCGTTGGCCAGTTCTTCCAGCAGCTCCGCGTCGAGGCTGGAATACTGGCGCAGGTTCGAGGACTCCCAATTGGCACGTACCTGGCCGCCGTAGCGGGTCCAGAATTCCTCGTCTTCGATGACGATCAGGCTGGCGAACTCGAAGTTGCCGCTCACCAGGTTGAGACCGAAGCCGGTGCACTCCATGCGCAGGCGGCCGGGTTCGGCCGTGAGCCAGCGCATCGGATCGGACAGGCGGCTGGGGTGCATCGGGTCCGCGTGGCGCTGCTCCCCCACCGTGTTGTCGATGTCCTCGCGGCCGAACAGCTCCTCTTCCATCTCCCGGCGGAGCGTCGCGCCGATCTGGGCGTCGGCGCGGAAGTCCGTCAGCGGTTGGTGGAAGCCCTTCGGGATCACGGCCAGCCGGCGCGCGGCGTTGATGACGTGGCCTGAGCGTTCCTGGACCAGTAGGAGGTAGTCCGGTCCCCCTCGGAAGGGGTCCGCGGGGCGCGCAATCGCCGTTAGGGCGAGGGCGCCACCGGCGCACATGCGGTTCGACACGTCGAGCGCGGTGGACAGGTCCGGGAGGTAGGCGTCTCGGAGGGGCAGCGTTCCGCAGGTGGTCGGTTGGCCGGTGGTGAGCGCGTCGACCAGCTCTCCTTCGAGCAGGTCCATCGTCACCGCGTACCCCACAAAGCTCGTCACCCCAACGGAACCCGCGATGGAGCGCTTGCGCACGTCCACGTCGAGCAGCCGGAACAGGGGCATGTTGACCATGCGGTTGCCCAGTGCCAGCGCTTCGGCCAACCGCTGAGCGGCACGCCCGGCGGTCTCCTCGTCCATCGTCAGGTCATCGCCGGGAGTTACGCCCGTGAGCCTGAGACGGTCGTTACTGGGGAGCAGCGGGCAGTCGAGGTCGAGCCAGTCCGGGCGGGTCAGGACCGTGGTGGACGCTTCCACCGTGCCGAATCGGGCCGTGTAGCGGCCGTGCGCGTCGGGGGGCTCGCCGTAGTACGCGGAGAGTGCTCGGGCTGTGTCGCGTTGGTTGACCCTGCCGCGCCGGACGCCCCGATCGTGCAGCGCTGGGACGTCCAGGCGCACGAGGCGCGCGGCGACTTCCCGGCGGGCGGTTCCTGGTTGCCAGTTGGCGTGCTCGTCCAGCCAGTCCAGCGCGGCGACGATGGTCGGGTCCGCGCTGAGGCGGATCTCCGCGTCGGCCGCCGCGCCTTCCGGGAGGTCGAGGGGTGACTCGTTGATGAGCGCGGCGAACCTGTCCTTGACCGCTGGTGCCGCTCGGTCCAGCGCAGTGTCCAGGAGCTGCTGCATCTCCGACTTCGGTCGGAGGTCCGGCTTCTGGTGCCAGGACGCGACCGTGCGAACACCGACGCCCAGGTGTTCGGCGAACGCTTCATGGGTGAGGCGCAGGGCGGCTTGGAGCGCGGACGCGGTGCGGCCGGTCCAGCCGTCGTTCAGGTTCATCTCGTCGCTACCTCCGCACGCGATATGCAGTGAACCTGCACTGGTTGTGCATCGGTGATGCATGGGTTGTCACCGCTAATCGCAGTGGAATTAGCGGCATGGGAAACAAGCGGTCCAACCAGCGGAAATGCATCGGCCTACCGGCGTTCGCGGATGTGGTCGAGCACGGTTGCCAGGCCCGACTTGAGGTCGTCCAGGCGCTCGGTGATCTCGCTCAGGCGCTGTTCGACACTGTCCAAACGGGACCAGAGGCTGTCGGCCGGGTCGGTCACCGGCTCGTCGGCTTCCGGTGGCTTTCGGTTGTGCAACACGGCATCGAGGTGTTGCGGGTGCCAGCCGAGCGCGGTGGACAGCGACTCCAAGGTTCGCGGGCTGCGACGGCGCTCGACCGTGTGGTGCTGCACTTCGCGGACGATGGCCTGGGAGACGTGCGAGCGTTCCGCAAGCTCCCTCTGACGCCAGCCAAGCTCGTTCACCCGCTGGTTGATGGCCTTGGCGACTGCCGCCCAGTCCTCCGACACGTATTCCTCCGCGCTCCGCCTCAGCGCCGAGATTAGCCGCTTTGCGCTGGTGCGTGGCGCGTACACGCAACGCGGGATCAAACCTGTCTTTGCGTGAGCTGAAATCAGCATATTAGAGCTGAAATCATTAGGAATTCGTGTCGAAGGGCTTTTCTTATGCGTACTTCTTGGGGCTACACCGTTCGTCAGGCCGCTTGGCTGCTCGGTGTCGAGCCGGCCACCGTTCACCGGGCCATCCGCGTCGGGACGTTGCCGCTGGTGTGCCGGCGCGGCCGGTACGTCGTTCCGGCTCGCGCGCTGGTCCGGCTGCTCGGCGAACCCCGCACCGGGGGCGCGCCGTGAACCTGGTGTTGATCGCTTGGGTGCTTGATCGGCTGCGGTGGGTGCCTACCGCTGTGCTTGCCGTGGTGGTCGAGCGTGACGGCTCGTGCATGTGGTCGTCCGCCGGGCCTCCCCCGTGGGCCGATGACGAGATGACCGACCGGGAGTTGGCCGCGCGGATGTGCGCGGGGTGCTCGGTGCGGGACGAGTGCTTGGAGCTGGAGTTGCGCACGGCCGGCGCGGACACCGTTGGGGTGTGGGGCGGGCTGTCGGCGGATGACCGGCGGGCGCTGTACCCGCACTGGTTGCAACGCGGTGAACGGGTCGAGAGGGGGCCGCGTTCATGAACGCTCTCGGTTTTACTCCGACTCAGCTCATGGTCGGTGCGGGTGTGCTCTTGATGCTGCTGTGGGTGTGGCGTGCAGGCGCTCGGCGAGGGAAGGCGAAGGCCGGCGCTGCGCGGGGTGGTGGGCTGGTGTCGTTGGCCGGTCGGGTGGTGCTCAACGCGGCGTTGATCGTCGGTGTTCAGTGGGTGCTGATCACGTACCGGGCGGACGGGTGGCTGCTCCTGGCCGTGTTGGTCGGGCCGGCGCTGTTCGCGTCGTACTCGCTGACTCGGGCGCTGACGGTGTACGAACCGCGTCGGCGGGGCCGGTCATGAACGGAGAGCTGGTGCCGGCTGAGCCGGTGTACGAGGGCGAGCTTGTTGCCGAGCGGGTGGGGTTGGTTCGGCGGGTCGAGGCTCGTTGGCGGCGGTCGCGGGGTGTGCCGCGTGGGTCGAAGTGGTGGGCGCTTCGGGGTGCGGTTGCGTGGCTGGTTCGGTCGCCGGCGCGGTTGAGTGGTGCGGTTGTCCGGGGTCTGGTGGTTGCCGCTCGGGCTTGGCGTCGGTGGGTTCGGGTGCGGGACTACCGGGAGGCTGCCGAGCAGTCGGAGAAGTTGGCGGACAAGTTCGTGGAGATCCGTGCGCTGACGTTGTTCCGGTGGAAGGTGACTGGCGCCGTTCTTGGTGGCATGGCGGCTGCTCTGGCGGTGTTGCACGTGCTGTACGGCGCGCTTGCGTTGTGGGGCGCGGGTGCTGTGGCGGCGGTGGTGTTGGCGGTAGCGGGCAGGCGCAAGGACGGGTCTCCGGGGCGGAAGGCTGTGCTTGCCGGTCCTCGCACGCTGACGTGGACGATGGACGCGCAGGTGTTGGTGGATGCGTTCCGGGACGCGAAGCTCATCGGCAAGGACGAGTCCTTGCGCCTGGTCGAGCGGGCTCAACGGGTGGGTGACGGGTGGGCGGTCACGGTCGACCTGCCGGCTACCCGCAAGGCGGCCGATGTGATCAGGAACCGGGACGCGCTGGCTTCGGCTCTGGCGGTGGATGAGGTCCAACTCATCGTGGAGCGGGTGCGTGGCCGGGGTGGGCACGCCGGGCGGGTGTTCTTCTGGGTGGCGGATGAGGACCCGTACGCGGGTCCGCCCGTCCGGACGCCGTTGCTGGACGTGGAGCGGTGGGACGCGTGGCGGCCGGTGCCGTTCGGGCGTGACGCTCGGGGGCGGCGGGTTGATCTGCCGTTGGTGTGGACGTCGCTGCTCGTTGGGGCGATCCCTCGGCAGGGCAAGACGTTCGCTGCTCGGCTTGCCGCCGCTGGGTTGGTGCTGGACCCGTACGCGCGGCTGTACGTGTTCGACGGCAAGGGCGGTAAGGACTGGGACGCTGTCGAACAGCTTGCGTACCGGTACGTGTGCGGGGATGAGCTGCACCATGCCTACGCCGTGCGTGATCACCTCGTTGGGTTGGTGGCTGAGGTGCAGTCCCGGTATGCCCGGATGGCCACAGTGGACGACGAGGTGTGCCCGGAATCCAAGATCACTCCAGCTCTCTCGCGGGACGTTGACCTGGGGATGCCGATCACGGCGGTGGTCATCGATGAGGTTCAGGTCTACCTGGAGAACCCGACGCGGGAGCAGGTCGGCGGGAGGAAGACCACGCTCGGCGCGTATATCGCCGATCTGTTGACCTACCTCGTGCGCAAGGGTCCGGCGGCCGGGGTGGTGGTCATCCTGGCGACCCAGCGGCCGGACTCCAACACGATCCCGTCGCGGTTGCGGGCGGTGTTGGGGTCGCGGTTCGCCCTGCGGGTGATGGACTGGCGGGACTCCAACATCGTCCTCGGCGAGCAGATGAACACCCGCGGGTTCGACGCTTCCACCTTGCTGCCCAGTCACAAGGGCGTCGGCATCCTGCGACCGGACGGGGAGACCGACGCCGGGGCCGATCTGGTCGCCATGACCGTGCGGACGTACTACATGCCGAACACCGACTGGCGGGTGATCTGCGACCGGGGCCGCGCGCTGCGGGAGGCCGCCGGGACGCTGGCCGGTCATGCCATCGGCGACGACACCGCCCGACCGGTCGACTCCTCCGCCGTGGTCCAGGTGCTCGGGAGCGAAACGGCGGACGGGTGGGCGGCCGAGCTACCCGAACCGTTGGCGTCGGTCGTGGACTACCTCGGGGACGGGCTGGACGAACGGGAGTTCGTGCCCACCGCCGAGCTGATCGAGGCGCTGGAGGTCGAGGCCACCGCGTTCGGCCGGGACATGAGCGAGCTGGGGTGCCGGCCGGTGCGGCGGTACGTGCCCGATGGGGATGGCGTGCGGCGGGTGCGTGGCTACCTCACGGCAGACATCCGTGCGGCGGTAGAGCACACCAACTCTGATGAAATCGGCTTGCCAGAGGAGAGACGGCCGTGAGCAGGGACGATGAGGTCACGGTCAGGGTGCCGGACCAACTTCCAGCACTTACACCTGCTAGTAGCCGTGTTCTGCTTGCCATACTGGTTGAGCTGGCCGAGGTGGAGGTCCTGGACGGACCTCCGGGAAGAGGTGACCGTGGTTGATGAAATCAGCCGAGACCCGTGGGCGACGCTGGACGAGTTGCTGGGTGTCGAGGTGGCGGACGCCGTCGAGGACGGTATCGGGCCGGTAGCGGGCTACGGCCGGTGCTCGACCGAGGACAACCAGGACCCGGAAACCTCACGCGGGTGGCAGTTCGGCAACGCCAGGAAGTTCGTGGAACCGCTCGGCGGGGTGGTGGTCGAGGAATTCTTCGACATCGGCCAGTCGCGGTCCGTGCCCTGGGAGCGGCGGAGCCAGGCGGCACGGTTGCTGACTGCGCTCAAGGACCCTCATCGCGGGTGGAACGCCGTTGTGGTCGGTGAGGGCACGCGATGCTGGTTCGGCAACCAGTTCTCCCTTATCGCGCCGAAGTTCGCCGCGTACGGAGTCGACCTCTGGGTGCCGGAGTTGGGCGGGAAGTACGACCCGCGGAATCCCTCCCACAAGATGCTGATGAGCGTGCTCGGCGGCATGAGCGAGTCCGAGCGCCAGCACGTCCAGGCACGTGTCCGAGCGGCGATGGACGCCCAGGTGGTCAACGAAGGGCGACACCAGGGTGGGCGTGCCCCCTACGGTTACACGGTCGTGGACGGCGGACCGCACCCGAACCCCAAGAAGGCGGCTGAAGGGTTCCGGCTGCGGCTGCTCGCCCTGGATGAGCCCAGCGCGGAAGTGGTCCGGCGCATCTTCGCCGAGTACCTGGACGGCAACGGCGACCGTGCCATCGCCGCGATCCTCAACCGCGACGGCATCCCGTGCCCGTCACTGCGGCGGCCGGACCAGAACAGGCACCGGTTGGCCGACGGCTGGCAGGGCAGCACCGTACGCGCCATCCTGGAAAATCCCCGGTACACCGGTTACGCGGTGTTCGGTCGGTGGACCCGGCACGAGATGCTGCTCGACCCGGAGGACGTCGCTGCCGGCCACGTCACCCGCTTCCGCCGGTCGAGCCCGGACCGCATCGTCCGGTCACGGCACCCGGCGCATCCCGGGATCGTGCCCGTGGAGACCTTCACCGAAGCCCAGCTCCTCCGGCGGTCGCGTGCGGCAGGAGGAATGCGCGGCATCGCCAAGTTGGAACGCGTGCGGACGAGCGGCAGGCGGCCCTACCCGCTTCGCGGGTTGATCCGGTGCTCTGCCTGCGGTCGGAAGATGCAGGGCGAGCCGATCCGCAAGGGGACCTACTACCGGTGCACGGCTCGCACCCTGGCACCGGGCTCACCGGCGCTCGCCGACCACCCCAAGACGGTGAACCTCCGTGAAGACGTGGTGTTGCCCGCGCTCAACAACTGGATCGGCTGGTTGTTCGACCCGGAGAACCTGGATACCACCATCGCCACCTTGCTCGGCTCGCAGGAAAGCACGCAGGCGGCCGGTGCGAACAGCGCGAAGAAACGGCTCGCGACGGCCGAGGAGCAGTTGAGCCGCTATCAGCAGGCGATCAAAGCGGGCGTCGACCCGGCGGCGCTGGTCGAAGTGATCAACGAGGCTCAGGCGGCCAGGGAAGCGGCCCGCGCGGAGCTGGCCAAGGTCAGGAGCAGCGGGAAGCTGGACGCTGCCGAGGTGTACGCGATGATCGACTCGCTCGGCGACATCGGGGCCGCGCTGGAGGACGCCAAGCCGGAGCGACTGGCCCAGCTCTACGCAAAACTGCAGGTAGAGCTGTTGTACGACCATGCAGAAAAGGCCGTCGTAGTGACGGCCTCACCGCGTGTGGTTAACGAGCGTGTCCGAGAGGGCTTGTTGAACCCCCAAATGTGGGCTTCAGCCCATCCCGGACACCGCCACGGTGCCGCATAAGTCAAGCATAGCAACAACTTCCGCCCACTTTCCAGGTGGGCCACAGCCCACCTCCGATGCGACGTGAATGTCCCGTCCATCACGCATGCGGGTCGAACTTTTGGATATTCCGGGATTAAGTTACCTTCAATCCTTTGTGGACTGCTACCAAATCTCGCATCGCGCCTGTAGGTAAGCGAAGAAGCGTCGTCTCAGCCCGACTCGCGACCGACCGCAGCGTTGACGGTGTGCTGGACGATGGTCAGCGGGTGATCTTCAAGTTCGTTCAGCAACGCATGGGTGTGGGCTTTGATCGGAGTGACCGGGCCGCCGGTTCGGGGCGTTGCAGCCTGGATATTGGCAACATGGCATCCGGTCGAGTTGGTCGAGCGAATCACGAAGCCCACGTGCTACCACCCGTGAGGGCGAGGGCGTGTTCCGCCTGAAGGTCATGTGGCCTGGGCTGCTGGTGTCGGGCACGACCTGGAACAGACCGGTGGAGGTGGCAGCAGGTACCGGTCGTAAAGGTCTACAGCGGCGTCTGGTCCGCCGCAGTAGATCAACCATGAGGTCGTATCCGGACGGTCGTACCTGGTCTGTTGACAGCGCCCCGCTGGATTACCGAGCTCCGGAGGTCGACAAGGTGGCAGAACGGTGCGGGTGGACGATCGGCACGGCGACATGCGAATGTCGGTCACCCCGTGTGCTGGGTTTCTCTGCGGCCCGCGGTTGCGCGGACCCTGGCCGACCGGTGTGTGGTCAGCGTTTGTCGGATGTCGGTGACCGCGTCGCTGGGGTTCGGTGTGTTGGCCAGGGTGTCGGCGATTGCCAGGGGTACCAGCGTTCCGGTGTCGACAAGGCAGTTCTGCAGGGCGGAGATGGCGAGTGTGTCCTGGGTGCCGGTGGCCACGAGGCGAGCCAGCATGGCGGCGGCGGAAGCGCGGACTGTGGGGTGGAGGTCCTGGGCGAGCACGGTCAGGACACCGACCGCCGCAGAGGTAGGCAGGTGAGCGGCTGTGGAAGCGCTCCAGGCACGCTGTTCGGGGCGGCCAGCCAGCAGCTTTGTGACCAGGTCGTGGGGTGTGGCGAGGTGATGGCCGAGTGCGGTGGCCAGTTCGGCGGCGGGACCGAGAACGCCGGGGTGGTTCTCGATCCGGTCGATCGGCGCGATGGGATGGTCGAGCATGACGGTCACGATGTCGACCAGGCGTTCCCGGACTTCCTGGGGCACATGGTCGGCACGGCGTGCCAGGACGATGCAGGCGCCGGTTTTGTCGTCGGCGGTGACCTGTGGCTCGGACAGCAGTGCGTAGAGCGGTTCCCAGCGTGCGACCTCGGGGTGGGTGGTGTTCAGCACTGCCAGCGCACGGCCGAAGTCGTGAATGTAGGTGGAGTAGGAACCGTGCAGCGCGCCGTCGATCAACCCGTGGATCCGGGGTTCGAGCATGCTGATCAGGTCGGCGACGACATCATCGGGTAGGGCGGTGACGTCGCGCAGGGCTGCCAGCGCGTCCAGGGAGTGCTCGTCCCGGATTTCGGTGAGCAGTTGCTGGCGGGCAGTCTCGTCGACCGGTGCGGCTACGGCGAGCAACGCGAGACGCAGGACGTCGTGGTGTGAGGCCGCGGTCGTGGTGGCATGGGCGGCGAGGGCAGGAGTCCACATGTTCTCGGGCAGTGCGTGGACCACGCGGGCCCAGGAGGTGGCGGTCAGTTGGTCGGGCTGTGGGGGCATGGTCAGCACGGTGTCGATGACCGTGAGCTGCTCCGCCGGTGCGGCTGCCGGCACGACTGCGGCGAGTGTGTCGATCAGGCGGTGGCCGGGGCGGAAGGTGGGAGTGGTGCGCTCGAGAAATTCCTGTGGTGCGTGGAGAGTTGCGAGCAGCCAGCCGACGGTGGCGGAGGCGGTGGGGGAGTCAAGGACATCGCCGCCGCGCTGCAGCAGAGTCAGGTTGGCGGGTGCGGTGGTGCGGGTCCAGTGCGCAAAGTCGATCTCGGTCGCGGCGGCGGTGACGGCTGGCGCGGGACCGTCGCTGACCAGGCGCTTGACGGCGATGTCGAGCGCCTTGTGATCGCCGTCAACCCGCAGTGCGTCAAGGAGGATACGTGCCTGCTCCGGGTCGGTGGTGCGACCGACTCGCAGCAGGGCCTGCTTGGTGTTGAGGCTGTGCAGGCGTCGCCAGGCGGCGTGATCGCCCGTGTGGCTGGCCATGAGTGAGGCGGTGAACAGACGATTGTTCGCGACGTCCTCGGCACCGAATACCAGGGCCGAGCGTCGGCTCCAGGTGGTGAACTCGCGATCGATCACGGACGTGGCGCCGGCCGCGATCCGCTGGTAGCGCCACCACACGGAGATGGTGTCCGAGCCGGTGATCACCTCTTGGACGTCGCGGGTGCCCCAGTCGGCGAGGTTGAACAGCATTTGGGTCGCGACACCGGCGATCGCTGTCGCCGTCACGTCCTCGCCGTTACCCAGCCGGACTCGCTGGACGTGGACGGCATCCTCACGTGCCTGGTCGATCCGACCGATCTCCATGCAGGCCCGAGCGTGCTGCACGGTCAACCAGGCGTGGTCGACAGGGAGGCTGTCGTCACGGGCCAGTGCCGCGTCCAGCAGTTCCAGTGCCTGATCCGGCTGTGCCCGCTCCAGCAGCGCCGCGGCGGCGGCCGCGGTCGCCGCCGCACGGGTGAACGGTGTGTCGGCGGTGTCCACGCAGGACAGGAGGTCGTCGATCGCACCTGTCAGGGTGCGTTCGGCCAAGGCCGCCGCGAAGCGCCATCCCCAATCCGATGAGCTGCCCGCCAGCTCGAGACCAGGGACCGGAGGGTGGCGGGCGGCGAACTCCTCGATCATCTGTGATCGTGCCTCGACGATCAGGGCGACGGCCTGCTCGGGACCGATCGCCTGTGTCACCCCGGCGTTGGGGTGCGGGGCCACGAGTCGGGGGGTGAGCAGCGCGTGCCGCAACAAGTTCTTTGGAAGGATCGCGTCGGATCCGGCCCACGCGCTGCCCTCCCAGACCGCGGGCGGTCGTACGGTGCCGGCTGCCGCGAGCAGGGCATCGCGATGTGCCTCGTCGACTGTGCTGTGCCGGGGGACAAGGATCTTCGCGCCACTGCCGGTGGACACGACCGCCTCCGAGGTGACATGCACCCAGTACGAGGTGGCGCTGTCCAGATCGTGCAGGACCAGCAGGTGCGGCAGCGTGTGGGCCAGCCAGTAGTCGACGTGCTTCCGGTCGTCGTCACGAAACCACCAGCCGGTGACCTCGCCGGACCGATCCCGCCGAGACTCGCCGAACCAACTCTCGCCGGTCTTGACCTGAACACCCGCCACCAAGCCAAGGTCGAGCAGCCGATCATCGCGCACGAGCAGGAACAGGTCGGTGCCCAGATCGTGGTCCGGTGCCTTGGCCACCCCCCCAGCCGAGATCCACGAACGCGGCCTCGACCGCGAGCTCACCCCGAACGCCCCTTTGTTTCCTCTCCGGCTGCCGCATCGAACAGTCAATACCACGGACATCCCCTACAGTGGCGGTTCGGCAGCGGCGTGTCCGCCGACCGTTCCCGACCGGGTGGGTGCGGTAGTGCCCCTCCGAGTGCTCGCCGCAAAAGCGGCCGCCCAGGTCGCCGGGCAGGCTCAACTCGTGGTGGATAAGGTCGCAGGTTCCAGCTCGCGTCGTGGAATGCGGGAGGCTCGCCGCAGCCTGTGCCTCCGGCTCGCATGGGAGCGGTCGCCTACCGCACCTGTGGCGGCGTGAGCAGCAAACGGGCTGGGCGTATCCGACAACGACCACGGATCCAACGCGGCGACTGAAATCGGAGTCGCGTCGGCATGATCTTCGCAGTGCACGATTGCGGCCTCGCGTGTGATTGAGTTTCCCCATGGCCCGAGGCGGTTGTTACCTGGCTGCGGTCGCCCTGTGAACCGGCGCCTCAAGTGCTCAACCAGCCTTCGTTGACTGAAGAACGATTTGTAGCCCTCGTAACGCATGGTGCTGGATGCCTGATCCAATTATTCAATGTCGGTTTTCAGTAGTAGCTGGGTCGTGAAGTCGCGTGGAATTTCCATGGAGGATTCTCGGATAGTGCGAACGAACTTGCGTTGCCGTTCTCGGTCCTCTTCTGCGGTACGCGGTGCCCAGGCGAAAGGATCGGTACCCATCGACCAGAAGACGTCGTCGTCGTGTAGTTGGTCGTCGGTGAGCAGGAAGCGGCATCGAGCCGGCATGTCGCGTCGATGGGGTGTCAGTTCGGGGCAGTCGCGCGCAGGTTGGGTTACGGCCAATGCGTCCCATGGGGCTTCCAGGGCCTCCGTGAGGGTGTCCATGAGGCTCAGCGTCCGAGGATCCACTCCGGCGATGCGTCGTTTGACCTCCACCGGTACCAAGTCTCCGTTGGGGAACAGCAGGATCACGTCGGCCTCGCCGACGTCCTTGCCGGTTGTGGGATCGGTGAAGGTGACGCCAGGGTGTGCCCCGACGAGGCCGGTGTAGTCGAACAGTTCGGCGAACCAGCGCAGGACGAGGAGGTGGCCCAGGCTGTCGGTCTCCAGCACCCGGCGCAACGGTTCGCCGAGGCGGTAGGTGAAGCTCAGTCCGTTCGGCGGGAACGGTTGGTCGATCTCGCGGCCGCATCCGATGCACACCACGGGTGGTGGAAGTGCTCCCATGGGCAGCCAGGAGCGTGCGCTGCATGCTGTGCACGTCACGGGCGCCCCTCGCACCAGCAGGTGTCGACGCTCGGCCCACTGCACCCAGCGCGAGGCTGCCTCGGCGTCTCCGCCGAGAGCGGTGCGGAACTCGGTGAACGCCAGGTCGCGCCCTTCTCCGGAAGGGGCGATGGCAGGATCGTCGCGGCCCAGGTCCCGGGCTGCCTGCTCCAGCACTGCGTCCTCGACGCCGAGGGCACGTAATTGCTTGTGGGCGTAGGTCCATCGCTTTTTCCACCACGACATGCCGCTGCGTTCACCGAGCCGGTAGAGCAGGTCGATCAGTGGTGGATGCAGTAGCCATCCCACCTCGTCGATCGATCCCAGCGCGTGGAGCAGCGTCACCGCGGCAAGGCCGGCTTCCGAGGGCTTGGCCAGCAGACCTCGGCTACGGGCGACAGCAGCCAGACAAGTCCACGACGACGGCCAGGCCACCTCGATGCTGTCACCCCGGCGCAGTTGTCCCAACTCGGCTTGGGCGGTATGTGTGAACTGCCCGACAATGACGACTCCGGACCCACTTCAACGGCATTGAAGTGGGAGCGGCCATCGTGTAACGCTGTTGGTGCGGTGAACGACCTGACTGATCAGAAGCGACGTCACAGGACGAATGGACCTGCGGAGCATGAGCCGACCGCCCGACCCCCGCTCGACCACAGAGCTGTACGGACGATGGCAGACGTTGCAGTTGCTCGGGCCCGTGTTCGAACTCCTCAACCGCGCCGCGCCCAGGGCGGACTTCGAACACCGGGGCTACGACTTGGCCCAGCTCGCCCTCCGGTTGATCGACTACGTGGTCCTCCACCAGGCGAGTCTCGACGGCTCGGTCAGCCCGGCCGCTGTCGTGGACCACCTGACGCAGGTGGCGCGGCGGATGAACCCGTCCGATCCCCGTCGGCCATGGGCCAAGGTGGCGAAGTTGGTGCTGGGCACCGTGCTGAACGATGGTCGACCGCATCAGGCGACGTGGGTGGAGCCCGCCGCCGACGACGAGACCGGTGAGCGGACCGAGGCGTTCCGGTTCCGGCTGTTACGCCTGACCGACGGTGATGAGGGTGCCGCCATCACGGCCACCGATCAGGCGATCGTGCTCTACCTGCAAGCGCTCAACACCGACCTCGCCGACCGTGCACTGGCGCTCAAGCTGATGGTCGAGATTCAGATGAAGGCGGGCGAATTCGCCAAGGCGCTCGCGTCGGCGCGGCAGGCGACCAGAACGGCCCAGGGGCTGTCGGCGAGCCTGCGGGAGAGGCTGGAGGACACCCGCCGCGACATCCGGGCCGTGGACTGGCGCGGCGAGATGCCGACGTGGCTGACGGACGTTCTGGCCCAGCTGTCGACGCAGCTCGAACGGGATCGACAGCTTCGCGACCTGGCCGAGCGGTCCAGCGCCGACCCGGCGGCACGGGACACGTGCCGGGAGATCGTGCGCGAGGTCAGGCGCGGAGAAGACGTGTGGTTGCGGTTGGAGCGGTACGTCCAACGGGCGATTCCGGTGTTCCTCGCCGCCCAAGAGGTTCAGCGGTTCCAGCCGCGTGGCCTCGCAGCGGCAATTGACCTTGCGCGAGACGTGCTGCGGCCACTCCTCACTGCGGACGACGACTCGTTCGCGGTCTCTGCGGACGAGGTGGCGGCGGGCGTCGCACCACCTGTTGTCCCTTCCTGCTGGGGGATCGACGAGCTGTGCTCAGTGCTGCTGCGCGCCCCGGCGATCCGGGAACAACCCGAGCCGGAGGTCGACGATCCCGGTGATCTCGGAGACACCGTCGGCGACTCGGTTCCCGACGACGTGGCCAGGTGCGCGGCCGACATCCTCGCTGCGGCGGCGCACCGCCCGACGCGGCTGTCCGAGCTGCTCGCCGTCGCACGTTCCCGAGCGGCGGAGGTCGACGACCCGACCCGGCTGCTGGACGTGGTGTGGGGCGCTTCGCTGTGGGTGTTCGTCACAGGAGACGACACCGCGCCCGACGACCGGCCGCGCAGTGAAGACCTCGCAGCCGCTCTGGCACCCTTGGTCGCGCTCGACCAAGGCATCCCTCTGGTAGACGACCGCTACCGCGGTCCCGACCTCGTGCTCGCCACATCGGTGGCGCTCGACCGGATGGACCTCGATGCGAGCGGAGCCGCATGAACCTCGCCGACGTAACCAGCGCCGCACTGCTCATTCGATTCGCGCTCGGTCCAAAGGAACGCCCGACGACGGGCAGCCCGTACCGCGCGTTGCTGGACCGCTACGTAACGGACACCGGGTTCGCCGAGATCGTGTCGCGCGTCGCCGACGGCCTCGGACTGGACCTGCGACAGCCCACACCGCTGGGCCTGCTCGTATCCGGACGCGGGGACGGCCCGTTCGCGGTCACCCTGGAGAACTCCGGTCTGCCTATCCGCACCGGCCAGAACCGGCTCCAGGACCGGCGTTGCTTCGGCCTCGTACTGGTGGCCGTCGCGGCCTTCGCCTACCCGAACGGTGAGGCATTGATCGAGACCGGCAGCCCGACCGTCCGCCCGGTCGACCTGGAGCGCTTCCTCGACCGCAACATCGGCGCGGTCGTCGAGGCCGCAGCCGGCGTCGAGGATGAGTTGGACGGGCAGCTCGGCGAAGCCGCACGGATGTGGCAGGACCTGCCGGAGGTGCTGCCGGCCCAGCACGGCGGTCTCAAGCGCGATTGCCGTCGCGACTACGTGCTCCGCACCCTCGAATTCCTGGTCACGACGGGGCGGGCACGTCGGGAGCCCTCCCTCGACGACGAGCGGGGCAAGGCGTACATGCTCAACGACCGGTTCCGGGTGGGGCTGGCCGAGACGACCGAATCGTTGGTGTTCGCGGCCCTGGCGCGCGGCTCCGAGCAGGAGAGCGACTGATGTTCCGGCTGCGAAGGCTGTACCTGGACTCCATCGGTGTTCCCGAGAACCGGTTCTCCGACCTGTTGGTCGACCTCACCGACGTGGCCGGCGAACCCTGCGACGCCATCGTGTGGCTGCGCAACGGCGCGGGCAAGACCACGATGCTCTCACTGCTGCTCGCACTGATTCTGCCCGACCGGCGCGACTTCCTCGCCACTCGGACGAAGAAGCGCACGTTGGAGGATCTGGTCCAGGCGAAGGACACGGCGCACGTGGTGGCCGAGTGGGCGGACCCGGCCGGCAACCTGCTGTTGACCGGCGCCGTCTACGAGTGGGATGGCCGGGTGCGGCCGCGCGACTACAACGGCCCCGGGAAGGACAAGCTCCGGCGCAGTTGGTGGTGCGTCCACCCCGACCCTTCCGTGGAAGGCTCGACCCTCGACGACCTGCCGTTCACCCTGCGCACTGGCGGAAGGTACGACCGCGAGCGATTCCGGTCGCACGTCAACGAGCTGGCCGCACTCGGCGCGAACGCCGTGGTGGCCGACCAGACCATCGGCGAGTGGCACAACGCGCTGCGCGAGCGCAACTTCGACCCCGATCTGTTCCACTACTTCACCGAGGTGAACGCTGCCGAAGGTGGTATCGACGGGCTGTTCGCCGAGATCGACTCCCCCGGCGCGTTCGTGCGCTACCTGTTGCGCTTCGTCGGCGACAAGCAGCGGGTGGCCCCGGTGCGCGAATTGCTCGCCGACACCGCCGCCGAGATCGCCAAGCGTCCGGTCTACCAGGCCGAGAAGGAGTTCTGCACCACGGCCGCGCCCAAGGTCGTAGCGCTGGGTGAGGCCCACCAGGCCGTGGTGAAAGCCTCGAACAACCGCGATGGGGTATGGGTACGTGCCGCAGGCTTCAAGCGCGCTCTGCACCAGGCGGAGGAAGTCGCCCAGGGCAGGCGTGACGAGGCGGCCCGGTTGGTTGAGGATCTCAGCGGGAGGTTGACCGACCTGAAAGGTGGCGTCGACGCCGCCCGCAGGCGGCGCGACGAATACCGCAGGATCGCCGTGGACTTCCTCGTCCGCTCCGCGAAGACCCGGCTCGCTGAAGCGCAGGGCGAGGTGGACGCGGCAGGTTTGGAAGTGCGCGCTTGGGGCGCGGTGGAGGACCATCTCGTCCTGGAAGTCGCGAAGGCCAGGTTGGCCACGACGAAGGACGCCCTGCTCGACACGGCCGATCAGGTCGAACCGCTCGTCCGCAGGGCGGAGGCCGCGAAGGCCCTCGTGGCCGGTGCGCTGGAGAACGAGATTGCCAAGGCCGATCGCTCACTCGAAACGATGAGATCCGCTCTCGGTGACGCTCGCAGCATCAGGGTCAACGCGCAGGCGGAACTCGACGCCGCGAACGAGCGGCTCGCCGCACTGAAGAGTGAAGAAGATTCGCTCCACGACCACATTGCGCGTTTCCAGGCCGAGAAGCAGCAGCTGGTGACCGAGGGGATCATCACCCGGGACGAGGGCATCGACGCGGCCGAAGTCCGGTGGCGTGAGGAGGAACGAGCCGCTCGGCAGGACGTCGAGCGGCTGCGGGCTGCTCAGGTGACCGCACTGGAGAAGATCAGTGCCTGCGAGAAGCGGTTGACACTGGCCCGGGCCGGGACGACCAAAGCCCGCGACGTGCATCAGCCCCTCGCGGAGGACCTCCGCTGGCTGACGCGGCGAGCTGCGGAGTTGGCTGATGACGCACGCCTGCGGGAACTGCTCCAAACCGACCTGGTGGACCTGACACACGGTGTCGACGACGTCCTGGATGTGCTCGCCGGTGCCATCGCCGCTGCCGATCACCGAGTGATCAACGTTCGGGAGGAACGGGCACGGGACGAGCGCGCGATTCTCAGCCTTGAGCAAACAGACCTGCTGCCACCGCGCCCCGAGGTCGAGAAGGTGCTCCACGAGTTGAACCGGCAGGGGATCACGGCGCACTCCGGGTGGCACTACCTCGCCAAACACGTGCCGGCAGACGAGCACACCGCCGTCATCGCGGAATTGCCCGACGTGGTCGACGGTGTGGTGGTCTACGGCGACCCCGCCGGTGCCGCAGCCAAGATCACCACGGCGGTGGAGGACGTGGTCGTCCTGGCTCCGGCGACGGCCTTCGCCCACCGCGGAGAGCCACGTGTCGTCCTTGGCCCGGCGCGGGCCCAACACGACCCCGACGCGGCGTCAGCGGAACTGGAGCGTCGACGCGGCCGCCACACCGCGGACGGCGAGCTCCTGGCGGGGTTGACCGAGCAGCGCGGGCGCGACGCGGCCCGGATCGCGCGAATCGAGGCGTTCGTCGGCGACCTGCCCGCTGACGGCATTGACGGCCTGCGCGAGCGCACCTCCGCCGCCGAGTCCGCACTGGCACGAGCCCGTGAGCACGAGGACACCGTGTCGGAGGAGCTGCGAACGATCCGGGAGGGCGCGGACGAGGTCGCCGGCCTGCTCGCTGACCGAAGGGAGCAGCTCGCGCGGATCGGGGCGGTCCTTCCACGGGTGGCGGCGTTGGCCGCTGGTGAACGGGACGTCGCGGAACCCGCGAAAGCCAGGCTGGCGGCGATCCCGGACGAGCGCTCCCGGGCCGCGGCCCAGGCCGGCCAGGCCGAGAGGCACCGCGAGGACGCGGCTCAGATCATCGAGCAACTTGCCACGGACATCCGTGAGCTGGACCGGCGGCGAACCGAGTGGACGGGACGACGTGAAGGACTGCCCCGACCGGCCACCCCTACCGACCTGGCGCTGGAGGCAGCCGAGACCGTCGATGCCGAAGCCCAGCGCCAGTTGCGGGAGGAGTTCCCGGAACGAGAGCTGCGCAGGGCAGTGGAGGACGCCGAACGGGAGGTCGTCAAGGTCGGCAGGGCGTGGAACATGCACCCGGAGAAGGTGCAGCGATCTGCCCTCGAACTGGTCGCCGGTGAGGCATCTGCGGATCACGACCTCCGCGCCCGCGCCGCCGCCCGCGCCGCCGAGCGCCTCGAACGCGCCAACCAGGCGGTCGGTGCCGCTCGGACTGATCTCGATACCGCCAGGCGGAAACAAGCCGAAGCGCCCGTGAGCAAGCTCCGCAGCACGGACGAGATCGAGCAGCCCGTTGACCAGGAGCACGCCGAGCGGTTGGCCGCGGAGGCGGAGGCGGAGGCGTCGGAGGGGCAGTTGAAGCTGGGACAGACCGAGAAGGACCGTGATGCTGCGGCCGACGCGGTCCGCGAGGCCGAGACCCGCGCCGGTCTCCTGCGCGACCAGGCCGACAAGCTGCGCCAGGTCGCCGCGGCCGACCAGCCGTCCGGAACGGTTCCCGACGACGACGAGGAGACCCGGACCGTCGTCGGAAACCTCGTCGCGGAGCTGGAGAAGGTGCAGGAGGCATATGTGGCAGCTGATCACGCCCGCACTGCGGCCGTGCACGACCTGCGGACTTGGGCCGGGCAGGACCGCTTCGCCACGGTCGCGGAGGACGAACACGGGCAGGCCGTGCACCGCCTGCGCGAGATGTTCCGGGGCGAGCACGTCATCGAACGCGTGGCGGCGCTGGCCGGTGAGCTGGCCTTCGACCTGGAAACGAGAGAGAAGGCCATCGCCCAGCAGCTCGACCAGGTCGAGACCCACAAGAACAACGTCGTGGTGAGGTTGAGCGACCTGGTCGCCGATGCCCTCGCCCTGCTCAACCGCGCCTCCGCCCTGTCCGAACTGCCGGAGGGCATCGGCCGCTGGGAACACCGGAAGTTCCTGGTGGTCGAAGCACGCAACCGCCCCAACCGGGAACAGGTCGTCCTCCGGGTCGGGGAACTGGTGGACCGCATGGTCCGGAGTGGCCGCATCGAGTTGGACGCCGTGGAGCTGCTGTGGCGTGCGACGGAGGCATCAGTCGTCGAGGGATTCAAGGCAACCGTGCTCAAGCCTTCGCCCGATCAGCCAATCGGGCGAACCCCGGTGGAGGAGATGCGCAAGTGGTCCGGTGGTGAGAACCTCACCGCCTCGCTGGTGCTCTTCTGCGTCCTCGCCCGACTGCGCGCCGAGCAGCGCACCGGCGCCAAAGCCGGCTCCGCGGGTGGCGTGGTGCCCTTGGACAACCCCCTCGGCAAGGCCAACTACCTGCCCTTCCTCGAACTCCAGCGCAAGGTCGCCCGGGCCAACGGCGTCCAGTTGGTGTTCTGGACGGGTATCGGCGACCTTGGGGCCGTTACGACCTTCCCCCGGATCGCAGCCATGCACAAACGGTCGTCCACCACGCGTGAAGGTCGCGCGTACGTGCAGGTCGATGACAACAACTCGCAGGTCGTCGACGTGGTGTCGGCGGTACGGCATGAACCCTGAGAAGGCCATCGCGGACGCCATCGCTCTGGCGGTGGAGAAGTCACGTGTCCGTCGCGTACCCCTCCAAGCCATCCTCGTCGCCGCCGCGTCGGTCGATCGAACTGCTGCCGCCACAGTGGGATGGAGGAGCCGTGTGCTCACGGCTCTCGCCACTCTGGCTGCTGAGGGGCGAGTTGAACTGCCACGGACCAAGCTGGATCGCTCAGCCCATCCTCCACTCCCCCTCTACGTGACGAGGCCCGCGCCGCTCCGTCCCGAGCGAACTCCGAGACCACCCGTGGTCTGGCATGCGGAGTTGGCGTGGGCGGCCCGGCTCTTCGACGAGGACCTCCTGAGCCCTGCCGAGTTGTCGTTCCTCGAGGCGGTCAACAACTGGCTACCGAAGCGCAGGGCAGTACGGGTACCGGTGCGCGAGCGCTCCTTGGAGGTTCTGGGCGACGAGAAGGAGTTGGAAGCCTGGATGCTCGGCCCGCTTTTCAGTCCAGGGAGGCTCACCCTCGAACTGCTCGAAACCTACGCATGCTGGCCGCCGGTGGAGCAGACAACGCTTGGCGACCGATCGTGGTTGGTGATCGAGAACTACACCACTTACCGCTCAATCAGCGACCGAGCGGAACAGTTGGGGTTCGACGGTCGGGTCGTTTGGGGCTCGGGCAACCAGGTCGGGACCCGCCTCGCGGCCTTGAGCACGATGGCACCTGCGCCCACGGCCTGCTGGTACTTCGGCGACATCGACACGGGAGGTCTGCGAGTCGCCAAGCTGGCCGAGAGCCGTGCTGCGGAACTGGCCCTGCCACCGGTCATACCCGCACGTGGGCTCTATCGACTCCTGCTTCACCACGGAGCCTCACGACCGTCGAACACAGCACGCCCGACGGCCGCCCTCGTCGCGTGGGCGCGAGCGTGGTTCGACGAGCCACTGGGGGAGGCCGCGACTTCTGCGGTCGCTGATGGTAAACGCTTGGTCCAAGAGTATGTCGGGGTCGAGGTGCTGTCCGGGACCACGCTGGCTGACTGGTTCGACGAGCCCGAGTCGTTGACGTAAGGGGTGTAGTGCGCTCACCAGCCATGTCGGCGTATCGGACTCGGATCCGTAGCAAGGTGCACTCCTAGTTGCAGCGATGCGTGATCGAGCGCGTTGCGAGAGGCACCCATTGCGACCTCACGCTGAGGGCATTGATCAGGATTGGCTTACTACAGCGTCGTCCTCCAGCGCCAAATGATCTGCCATCAGCGAGCGTAGGACCCGCGCAGGACAGATGAGGAGCACCTGTTCTTGGGGCACGGCGAGGAGTGCGATGTGGTCGGCGGTGCGGATGCCTGTCAGATCACGTAGACCGAGGGGGACGAAGACGTGGTGCCGACTGTCAATCCGACGCGGGCTCTTCGGGTCGAGGCGCAGTGTGATCACGTCACCACGTAGTTGGGTACTGGTGGGGTCGCCTGGGCTCCAGGCCAGTGCACGCAGAAGTCTGCGGGCGGGGATGCGGCCGGAGTGGTCGATGGCCGCAGTGGCGAGCAGGAGGTCGGCCTTCCTGGAAAGTGCCGGTGGTGGGGCGATGGTCTGCAGCGGCGCCTGCGGGCGGTTTGTCGGTGGGACGAAGAGTCGCGTGGGCCGCTCGGTCACGGACGCACCGGCGTGAAGGTAGGGAACAAGGGCAGTCCACCATTGGGCGGTGGTGTGGTGGCCAAGGGGTGGGGTTCGCGGGTGTAGGCGGCCAGGGCGGTGGCGATCTCGGGCAGGGTGGCTTTGGTGTAGGTGCCGGTGACGTTGTCGCCGCGCGGATGGCTGTGGCCTGCGTAGCCGCGGGTGACTGAAGGGCCGTAGTGGCGGTCGACCCAGGTCAAAGTGGTGTGGCGCAGCCAGTGGGTGGAGATGTTGCGGGCGGCTACCCAGGGGATGCGGACGGCCAGGCGTTGCCACATGCGGTCGTAGCGGCGGCGGTTGATCGGGGTCCCGTTGTGGTGGCGCAGTAGTGGTTCGGTGGTTGGTTTGCCGTTCCCGCGGTGTTCGCGGTGGGCCAGTAGTGAGGCGATCAGGGTGGGGCTGATCGGTTGCAGGCGTACGGTGTTGTTCTTCTCGCGCAGGCGGATGAGGCAGGAGGTCGGTTCGATGTCCTCCTCTCGAAGGGCCAGTGCACCGCCACGTCGGCAGGCGGATTCCAGGTGCAGGCGGAACAGCAGAGTGTCCAGCACGGCGTCGTGGCCGCTGGTGGTTAGCGCGTCGGACAGGGCGGCCACTTCATTGGACGCCAAGGCGTAGCGGGTGGTGGGGCGAGGGCGGGGTTTGGCGACCTTGAGGGCGGGGTTGTGGTGAGGGGGCAGGAGGTTGTCGTTGATGGCTTGGGTGTAGATGGCTCGCATGGCTGAGACGAGGTGTTCGGCCACGGACTGGCCGCCGCGGTCGTTGCGCCTGATGCGTCGATTGGCGACCAGGTGTCGCTTGAGGATTTCGATGTCGGTGGCGGTGACCTCGTCAAGGCGCCGGTGGCCGAAGGTCTCGGTGATGCGGGTCCAGTAGGTGCCGTAGGTGCGGGCGGCGCCTGGGCCGGAGGCCGCTACCACCTTGGGCACGTACTGCGCGAAGGTCGGGATGTCCGCCGGGACCCACATCAGGTCCTGGGGAGTGAGGCCGAGCTGGGCGATCAGCAGTCGTGCGGCCTGGACGGTCTTGGGGTCGGTGCTCAACGGTGTCCTCGAGTCATGATGCTGCGGCGGTGGTGGGCTGACCAGCGTGAACGTCGCCGGTCCGGATTCCGGTGCCGCATGTTGTACCAGTGTTGGTACGGACTCGCACGGCCAAACGTACCAACGTTGCCCCCGTGCCAGCGTCCCCGGTTCATCCGCGCCTCGCGGACTACCGTGCGCGCTTTGGGCACCGCCTTGCCGCGCTGCGTTTGGAACGCGACCTGACGCAGGAGCAACTGGCGGAGGCGAGCGGGTTCGACCGCAAGACGATCAACCGCATCGAGAACGGTCGTCATTCGCCGAGTCTCGACCGGGTCTTCGTCTTGGCGGATGCCTTGCAGGTGGAGCCGTTCGAACTGTTCCGGCCTACGGACGACCAAGTCTGACTTCCGGCACGGCCCGGTTCTGCGGGGCGATGCCTCGAGCATGCTCCGCCGTCCGGTCTGTGCCGTATGCCGAGCCGCGCGCTACGTCCGTTACTGACGGTAATAAGCGGCTGGTGATTTTTTCCGGGTGCGCGCCGATGGGGCTTCAATGTCCACAGTAGACATTCATCGCATAACGCGCTGACCAGCGACTATGCAACGGCGCGTGTTCGAGTGTCACCTTGAACACGCGCCGAAAAGAAGATCATCTAGGCGCTGAAGTTATCTCACGTTGACACACAAAACCCCCAGTGACCTGCGAAGATCACTGGGGGTGAGGCTGAGATATCAGCTCATTTTGTGTCCGAGGGGGGACTTGAACCCCCACCCCCTTTCGGGGACTAGCACCTCAAGCTAGCGCGTCTGCCATTCCGCCACCCGGACTCGGCTGTCGCCGTGGTGTGCGGATAGATTACATGATCGTCTTTCGCGGTCCAAATCGGGGTCCCGGGCAGGGCTCTGGCCTGGGTTTTTGCTGTTCAGGGCTGGTTCGGGGCGCTCGTCGGCGAGAGGTGGGAAGTTGACGCAGGGAGCGGTCTGCCTGTTACCCACCGCGAAGGGCGTCGACGCATTGCGTAATCACCGGCCGGGGAAGCCGTGGTGCCGGCCCCGCGCGGCTGGGCGCCGGGTGGGCAGCCGGCCGTATGGGCGATCGGCCGGACGGACCGGTTCCGGGTGGCGGTCGGGGGTGCGGGTATCAATGGGAACGGTCCGTTGTCGGCCGGGCGCCGGGAAGGGCGTCGGCGAAGTGGTCCTTTGTGGACTGGTTTGCGCGGCAACGATCCGGGAGGCGGCCTGAACGGCTCGGTCTCGCAGTGGGACAGGACCACTGGCGGCGGTGGACCCGGTGGTGGGCCGGATGACGGGGTTGTCGCGGAGTTCCTGTCAGCACAACAAGTCCTTGACCTGACTTGAGGATTCGGTAACGCGTACTTGAACACGACGGCGGAACGGGCCGTTGTTCCCGGGCGCTGGACATCGACGCCGATGTGCGCTGGAGTGAAGGCGCTGGGACATCACTGGGGGATTTCCAAGGCGGCCCTTGTCCGTGCACCGCCGGGCGAACGGCGTTGTTCGCCCGCGCGTCAGTGCGAGTTCTCGACGGTTCCGCTCGCCCTCTCCCGGTGACCTTCTAAGAAGGGGGAACTTCTGTGACGAAGAGGAAGTCCTTACCGCTGCTCGCCGCCGCGCTGCTGGCGGGCACGGGGTGCGCGGCGCTGTCCGCGCCCGCCGCCGCGGCGGCCCCCGCGGGCGCGGGAGCGGTCCTGGAGGTCAAGCTGGCCTCCGGGGTCGGCATCTCCGCCGTGCGGCAGGCGTTGAGCGACCGCGAGATCACCAGAACGACCCCGTTGTTCGCGCAGCTGGGCAACCGGCTCAACGTCCTGCGGCCGGTCAGCACCCAGGCGCCGCAGGCGCAGGCGCCGGGCCTGGAGCGGTGGCACCGCGTCCGGCTCGCCCCCGGCGTGGACGCCCAGGCCGCCGCGCGGGAGCTGACCGCGCTGCCCGACGTCGAGGTCGCCTACCCGCAGCCGGTGGGCAGCGACACCACCACGCCGGACCTGTCGGCCGGGCAGACCTACGGCGACTCGGTGACCAGCAGCGGCATCGACGTCGACTACGCGCACACCGTCCCCGGCGGCAAGGGCGGCAACGTCAAGGTCGTCGACCTCGAGCAGGGCTGGAACACCCAGCACGAGGACCTGTCCAAGCTGCGGCTGAGCGGCGCGCTCATCCCCAACGGCACCCCGGACATCATCGCGTCCAGCAAGGAGCACGGCACCGCCGTCACCGGCGTGATCGGCGCCGACGACAACGGTTTCGGCGTGACCGGCCTGGTCCCCGACGCGGGTCTGCACTACACCAACGTCGTCAGCCAGGAGAACGGCTACGACCTGGCCAACGCGATCCTCACGGCGGGCGCGGGCGTGGACGTCGGTGACATCCTCCTGATCGAGCAGCACGTCCCGTTCTGCAACGACTGGGCGCCCATGGAGGTCTGGGACTCGGTGTACGACGCGATCGTCACCGTGGTGCAGTCCGGTCGGCACGTCGTGGAGGCCGCCGGCAACGGCAACCAGGACCTCAACGACACCTCGTGCTTCGGCCCGCGCTTCCCGAGCGACAAGCCCGACTCGGGCGCGATCCTGGTCGGCGCCGGCGCCGCGCCCGGCTGCACCGGCACCCCGCGGTCCAAGCTGGGCTTCTCCAACTACGGCACCCGGGTCGACCTGCAGGGCTGGGGCGAGTGCGTCACCACCACCGGCTACGGCGGCCTGCACGGCACCGGGCCGAACGACAACTACACCGCGTACTTCAGCGGCACGTCGAGCGCCTCGCCGATCGTGGCGTCCGCGCTGGCGTCGCTGCTCAGCGCGGCCGAGGCCGACGGCGAGGTGCTCACGCCCGCCGAGGCCCGGGAGATCCTGATCGCCACCGGCACCGCGCAGAGCGGCACGCAGCACATCGGCCCGCTGCCGAACCTGTACACGGCCATCGGCAACTACCTGGCCGGGGTGAACTTCCCGGAGCGGGTCGCCTACCCCGGGCCGCGGCAGTCGAGCGTGGGCGTGCCGACGGGCCTGATCATGCAGGCGTGGGACGGCAACGACGACCCGCTGGTCTACTGGGCCACCGGCCTGCCGCCGGGCCTGGGCATCTCGGGCACCACCGGCCAGATCTCGGGCACCCCGGTGGTCGCGGGCACCTACACCGTCAGCGTGTACGCCAGCGACAGCTACACCGGGCCGGCGCAGACCACGTTCACCTGGACCGTTTCCTAGTCACCCGGCACACCACCGCCGAGGGCCCGCGGACGTTCCCCGTCCGCGGGCCCTCGGCCGTTCGGATGCAGCCGATCGGGTCAGGGGCGACCTTTTCCGGGACAGCCGGACACGCTCGGGGTTTGCGCTGATCGGTCGAACCGCGATGACGGCGCACCGCCCACTCGAACGAGTGGGCAGCTCGATCACCCGGCGCGAGGGCAGTCCACAAAGGACCGCAGCTCGGCGGGGCGCGTGCCCGCACCGCGCGGGGCACGCTGTCGACCACGGCCGACCGGAAGGCCCGGCACGACCCGCCACCCGGCCGCCACGTGCGAAAACCCTCCGGGGTGGAGGTTTCGGGCACGTCGGGCGCGTCTCAGGCGGTGTCACACGATCCGGTATCCAAGCGGCGTGTCCGCGGATCCATGGCGACTATGGGATGGCACGGTCCACTATGTATGGAGGTTTTCTCGTGCGTACCTTGTACCGTTTCCTCGTCGCCGGCGCTCTTTCGGCCCCTCTCGTGATCGGCGCCGCCGGCATCGCGTCCGCGGACACCCACTACCACCACAGCAGCTCGGCTGCCGGTCCTGACGGGGCGTGGAACTACTGCGTCGTCTCCGGCACCGATGGCCACGGTGGCACGTACTACCATGAGAACCTGTCCTGGGCCGGTCCGCAGGGCGCCTACACCAGCGACACCCACGCCTCGGCCGGCGACAACCACGGCGACCACGAGGACGACGACTGACATCGCCCGTCGGGTCGGCGGTCCACCTGACCGGGCGCCGTGCGCCACGGCGGCCCAGGCGCGGACGACGGCCGGGACCCGGTCGTAGTCCGCTGACCGGCAGCGGTTGCCCGGCAGCGGCAGGCTCCCCCGCGATCGTTCCTCGTCGCGGCCCGGAGCAGGTCCGGTGGTGGACGCCTTGACGATCCGCTGCGGGAGACCGGGGAACCGGGCTCCCGCAGCGGATCCGCGCGTTCGGCCCGAACAACCGTCCACTTCGGACCGAAGACCGGCTCACGGCAGCACGCGCACGCCGCGCAGCCAGCGCAGCTCGGCCAGCAGCGCCGAGGTGACCGACACCGGGAAGTCGTCCACCGCCAGCGCGGTGCGGCGCAGCCCGTGGCGCAGCTCGATGCGCACCGGTGACGGGCCCCGGTGGGCCTGCAACGCCGTGCGCAGCTCCACCACCACGTCCCGGTCCACCTCCGCCGCGTCCAGCTCCAGCACCAGCGGGGGTTCCCCCGGCCCGGCGGCGGCCACGTCCAGCGGGGTCAGGTCGGCGGCGAAGACCGACACCCTGTCCTCCCGCCGGTTGATCCGGCCGCGCACCACGACCGCGGCGTCCTCCGCCAGGCCGCCGGCCAGGGCCGCGTAGGTCTTCGGGAAGAACAGCACCTCGATCGAGGCGTCCAGGTCCTCGACCGACGCGACGGCCCAGGGCTCGCCCCTCTTGTTCACCCGGCGCTCCAGCGCCGACACCATGCCGGCGACCACGACCTCGCCCTCGCGCGGCGGGTCGGCCAGCAGCGCCCCGATGGACCTGGGCGCGTGCCGGCGCAGCAGCCGGTCGGCCCCGTCCAGCGGGTGCGCCGACACGTACAGGCCCAGCATCTCCCGCTCCAGCCCCAGCAGCTGCCCGCGCGGCCACTCCTCGGCGTCGAACCGCAGGTGGGCCAGCGGCGACGCGCCGGCGGTCGCGTCACCGGCCTCGCCGAACAGGTCGAACTGGCCCGTGGCCCGCCGGCGCTTGAGGCCCACCACCGCGTCGACGGCCTCCTCGTGCACCTCCGCCAGCGCGCGCCGGCGGTGGCCGAACGAGTCGAACGCGCCGGCCTTGATCAGCGACTCGACCGCGCGCTTGTTGCAGCACACCAGCTCGGACTTCTCGATGAAGTCGGCGAACGAGGTGTAGCCCCCCTTCGCCGCCCGGGTCGCGATGATCGAGTCGACGACGTTCGCGCCGACGTTGCGCACCGCGCCGAGCCCGAAGCGGATGTCGTCACCGACCGCCGAGAACCGCAGCGAGGACTCGTTGACGTCCGGCGGCATGACCCGGATGCCCAGCGCGCGGCACTCGGACAGGTACACCGCGGACTTGTCCTTGTTGTCCGACACCGAGGTCAGCAGCGCGGCCATGTACTCGGCCGGGTAGTTGGCCTTGAGGTAGGCGGTCCAGTAGCCGACCAGCGCGTAGCCCGCCGCGTGGGACTTGTTGAACGCGTAGCCGGCGAACGGCAGGACCGTGTCCCACAGCGCGCGCACGGCCCCGTCGGAGAAGCCGTTGGCGCGCATCCCGGCGCGGAAGCCCTCGAACTCCTCCTCCAGCACGTCCTTCTTCTTCTTGCCCATGGCCCGGCGCAGCACGTCCGCGCGCCCCATGGAGAAGCCCGCGACGCGCTGGGCGATCTGCATGATCTGCTCCTGGTACACCACCAGGCCGTGGGTCTCGGCCAGGATGTCGCGCAGCGGTTCGGCCAGCTCGGGGTGGATCGGCTCGACCGGCTGCCGGCCGTTCTTGCGGTCGGCGTAGTTGTTGTGGGTGTTCATCGCCATGGGGCCCGGCCGGTACAGCGCGTTGACCGCGACGATGTCCTCGAAGCCGGTGGGGCGCATCCGGCGCAGCAGGTCGCGCATGGCCCCGCCGTCGAGCTGGAACACCCCGAGGCTGTCGCCGCGCGCCAGCAGCTCGTAGGTCCCGGGGTCGTCGGTGCCCAGCGCGTCGAGGTCGACCCGCTCGCCGCGGTTGGCGTGGATGTCGTCGATGGCGTCGCCGATGACGGTCAGGTTGCGCAGCCCCAGGAAGTCCATCTTGAGCAGGCCGATGGCCTCGCACGACGGGTAGTCCCAGCCGGTGATCACCGCGCCGTCGTCGCGCCGCCACAGCGGGATCACGTCGATCAGCGGCTGGGAGGACATGATGACCGCGCACGCGTGCACGCCCGCGTTGCGCACCAGGCCCTCCAGCCCGCGGGCGGTGTCGAGGACCGTGGCCACGTCCCGGTCCGCCTCGATCAGCGCGCGGACCTCGGCGGCTTCCGGGTGGCGCTCGTGGGCCGGGTCGGTGATGCCCGCCAGCGGGATGTCCTTGGCCGCGACGGGCGGCGGCAGCGCCTTGGAGATCCGGTCGGCCAGCGCGTAGCCGGACTGCCCGAAGTGCACCCGCGCGGCGTCCTTGATCGCCGCCTTGGTCTTGATCCGGCCGAACGTGATGACCTGCGCGACCCGGTCCGCGCCGTACTTCTCGGTGGCGTAGCGGACCATCTCGCCGCGCCGCCGGTCGTCGAAGTCCATGTCGATGTCGGGCATGGAGACCCGCTCGGGGTTGAGGAAGCGCTCGAACAGCAGGCCGTGCTCGATGGGGTCGAGGTTGGTGATGCCCAGCGCGTAGGCCACCAGCGACCCGGCCGCCGACCCGCGGCCCGGCCCGACGCGGATGCCGACCTCCCGGGCGTGGTCCATCAGGTCGGCGGTGATCAGGAAGTAGGCCGGGAAGCCCTTGCGCACGATGACGTCGACCTCGAACTCGGCGCGGCTCAGGTACTCCCCTGGCACGCCGCCGGGCAGCCGCCGCGCCAGGCCGCGCAGGACCTGCTCGCGGAACCACGAGTCCACGTCGTGGCCCTCGGGCGCCCGGAGGACCGGCATCCGGTCGCGGTGCCGCCACACCTCGGCGTAGGACTCGACCCGCTCGGCGATCAGCAGCGTCGTGTCCGCCGCGCCGGGCACCTGCGCGTCCCAGTAGGCGCGCATCTCCTCGGCCGGCTTGAGGTGGTAGCCCTCGCCGTCGAACTTGAACCGGGTCGGGTCGTCGAGGGTCTTGCCCGCCTGCACGCACAGCAGCGCGGCGTGCGCGTCGGCCTGCTCGCGGGTGACGTAGTGCGAGTCGTTGGTCGCCACCGGCCGCAGGCCCAGCCGGGCGCCGATCTCCAGCAGGCCGTCGCGGACCGACCGCTCGACGGCGAGGCCGTGGTCCATCAGCTCCAGGAAGAAGTTCTCCGGGCCGAAGATGTCGCGGTAGTCGGCGGCGGCGCGCAGCGCCTCGGCCCGCTGCCCGAGCCGCAGCCGGGTCTGCACCTCGCCGGACGGGCAGCCGGTGGTGGCGATGACGCCCTCGGCGTGCGCGGCGATCAGCTCGCGGTCCATCCGGGGCTTGCGGTAGTGGCCCTCCAGGCTGGCCAGCGAGGACAGCCGGAACAGGTTGCGCAGGCCGGTCGCGTCCCGCGCGAGCATGGTCAGGTGGGTGTACGCGCCGCCGCCGGAAACGTCCCCGCCGATTCCCTCGTCGGTCGTCGCGCGCTGGTTCGACCGACCCCAGAAAACCGGTTTCCGGTGCGTCCGGCTGCCCGGAGCGACATAAGCCTCGATACCGATGATCGGCTTGATGCCCGTTTTCCCGGCGGTCCGGTAGAAATCGTCCGCGCCGTACGCGTTGCCGTGGTCGGTCATCGCCACCGCCGGCATGCCCAGGCGTTCCACCTCGGCGAACAGCGGAGCGACCTTGGCCGCGCCGTCGAGCATCGAGTACTCGGTGTGGACGTGCAGGTGGACGAACGAGGACAATCGCCGACTCCCCTCGGAACGGTCTCGCGGATTCCTCGGGCATTCGACCCGAGTCCGGTCGGCCGTGTCCAACAACCGACACGCCCATTTCCCACAACCGCCGGTTGTCAGACCGGGAAGAGGCCGCCGGGCGGCACGGGGGCGGGACCGCTCAGCGCGGCAGGAGCTCGTCGACGTGCGCCCAGCCGCACACCTCGCGGGGGCCGCTGTCGGCGGGCAGGAGGGCCAGCACGAGGTGCCAGTCGGTCGGCTTGCGGCCGGGCAGCCGGTAGGGGTTGACCACGAGGTCGTCGACCAGCACCGCGGGGTAGCGGGTGCGGTCGGCGACCGCGGGGGCCGACGGGTCGCCCGCCACCCGCAGCTGCACCTCGCCGGGCGGGGTCAGCTCCGTGGTCAGGTCGCGGGGGTTGCACGTCTCGACCGGGCCGAACGCGGGGCTGGTGCGCACCGGCCACCCGTCGCGCAGGCCCACCTCGAAGGTGACCGGCACGCTGCCGCCGCTGGCGCAGGTGTCCTGCGGGGACCCGGCGACGAGCAGCCGGACGCCGATGGCGCCGGGTTTCGCCGTCACCGACTCGATGGGCCCCTCGCACCGCGAGACCGAGACGGCGGGGCGGCGCACCTGCACCGCGCGGCCGTCCTGCCACAGCCACAGGTACCAGCTGGTGGCGGCGGTCTGCCCGCCCGCGCTGCGCAGGCCGACCGCGGCGTCCTCGTCGCCGTCGCCGTCGATGTCGGTGTAGGCGGGCGCGTCGAGCAGCCGCCACGAGACGCCGCCGGGGTAGAACACCGGGTCGAGGTCGACCTCGGCCCGGCCGCCGACCAGGCGGACGGTGGTCCCGAAGACCGCGTCGTGCCACTCGGCGTCGGCGAAGTCGGTGGCCCGGATCTCCTGCGACGGCGGGGCGGGCGACGGTCGGCCGCGCTCGGCGGAGCACCCCGCCGCGAGCAGCGCGCCCACCGCCGCCGCGGCGAGCACCCGCTTGCCGGCCATCGCGCACCTCCACTCCCCCGGCCGGGCGCCCTCCCGGTCGGCGGCGGGCGCCCGCCGCCGGCTACCGCCGCAGGCAGGTGATCCAGTAGTCGCCCGCGGCGTCCCGGGTGACGCCGTGGGTCTCGCTGGCGAAACCGGGGAACCGCCGGTCGAACGCCTCGAGCGTACGCAGGTAGCGCAGGGTCGCGCTGTCGGCGGCGCCGGCCGACTCGCCGGGCATGAGGACCGGGATGCCGGGCGGCGTGGTGACGACCATCGTGGCCACCACGCGGTCGGCGAGGTCGGCCAGCCGCACCGGTTCCGCGCCGCCGCGGATCAGGCGCTGGTAGGTCTGGCCCGGGGTCAGCGCGGGGTGCGGCGGGTGGGTGAACGCCTCGTCCAGCAGCGGGACCAGGTCACCGCCGCTGAGTTGGGCGTGCACCTGGTCGCACAGCTCGGGCAGGGTCAGCCCCCCGTACCGGTCCGGGTGGGCGCGCACCAGCGCGGGCAGCACCTCGCCCAGCGGCGCGGCGGAGTCGTAGAGGAGCTTGAAGTCCGTCAGGGCGTCCAGCAGGGTGCCCCACTTGCCCTTGGTGATGCCCATCGAGAACAGCACCAGGCAGGTGTAGGCGTCGGTCTTCTCCACGACGATGCGGCGGGTCTCCAGGTAGGCGGTCAGCACGCGCGCCGGGATGCCGGTGGCGGCCGGGGCGCCCCTGGCGTCGGCGCCGGGGCAGGTGATGGTCACCTTGATCGGGTCGAGCAGGCAGTAGCCCTCCGCCAGGCCGTCGAAGCCGTGCCAGTCGGCGCCGGGCGCGAGCTGCCAGCACGTCGGCTCGGTGCGCAGCAGGTCCAGCGGCGCGTCGGCGAACGCGTGGACCCGCCCGGTGGCCGGGTCGGTGACCACGTCCGGCTGCCAGGTGCCGAAGAACCAGTCGGGCCGGTCGCCGGCCTCGGCGATCCGCCTGCCCAGCCGCGCGACGGCCTGCCGGAACCGGACGGCCTCGGTGATCGCCTCGTCGGTGAGCCACCGCCCGGCGGGGCCGTCCATCATGCCCGCCGCGACGTCGAGCGAGGCGAGCATCGGGTACAGCGGGGAGGTCGTCGCGTGCATCATGAACGTCTCGTTGAACTGCCGGTGCTCCACCGGCGAGCGCGGCGAGTTCTTGACGTGCACCATGGAGCCCTGCGACAGGGCGGCCAGCAGCTTGTGCGTGGACTGGGTGGAGAACACCGTCGGCCGCACCTCGTCGGGCACCTCGCCGACCGACATGCCGTACCGGCGCGCGTAGAGCGGGTTGAACCGGGCGTAGGCGAACCACGCCTCGTCCAGGTGCAGCCGCGGCACGCTCGCGCCGAGCAGCTCGGCCACCCGAACGGCGTCGTAGCACAGCCCGTCGTAGGTGGAGTTGGTGATCACCGCGTAGACCGGGTCGGGGCCGACCGCGCCGCGGGCCAGCGGGCTGGCGCGGACGCCGTCGGCGACCGCGCCCGCGGCCAGGGCGGCGGGCGGGATCGGGCCCATCAGGCCGTAGCCGTTGCGCGTGGGCACCAGGTACACCGGCCGGCCGCCGGTGATGGTCAGGCCGTGGTAGATCGCCTTGTGGCAGTTGCGGTCGACCAGCACCACCTCGTCGGCGGCGACGCTGGCGTGGCAGACCATCCGGTCGGCCGTCGAGCAGCCGTGCACCACGAAGTAGGTCGCGTCCGCGCCGAAGACGCGGGCGGCGTTGCGCTCGGCGTCGCCGATCGGGCCGGTGTGCTCGAACAGCGAGCCCAGCTCCCCGACCGAGATCGACAGGTCGGTGCGCAGCAGCCGCTCGCCGTAGTAGTCGAAGAAGGCCCGGCCGACCGGCGACTTCAGGAACGCGACCCCGCCCGCGTGCGCCGGGGTGTGCCACGAGTACTCGTGGGTGTCGTCGAAGCGGCGCAGCTCCCGGAAGAACGGCGGCAGGACCTCGTCGAGGTAGCGGGTGGCCGCGAAGCCGATGCGGCCCGCGATGAAGTCCGGGGTGTCCTCCAGCAGCCAGACGTACCCGCTGACGACCTCCGAGACCCACAGCGGCACCTCGTCCACGGCGTCGCCGGTGGGCACCAGGAACACCGGCAGCCGGGTGAACCGGGCCATCAGCGCCCTGAGCACCTCCTCGGCGGGGCGGCGCCCGTCGGCCGCGCCCAGGTCCCACCCGACCACCGCCGCGGCGAGGTCGGCGCGGGACTGGGTCAGCGCGAGCGCGTCGCGGGCGGTGCGCGCCCGCGCCACGGCGTGCCCCTGCTCGCCCAGCCGCCCGCACAGCGCCCGCAGCTGGTCGGCCGGCACCGAGCCGTCCGCCTCGTCGTCCACCGCCACCAGGATCGTCGAACGCGCCACGGCGGGCTCCTCGCCACTCGCGGGATGGGACGAACACACACTGTGCGTCCGAATGGCCCTGTTGTCGATGCATCGAACGGATGACCGGGGCCGGCGGCCCGGGGGGCCGCGGCGCGCGCCTGGGCGGCCCGCCGGCCGGCGGCAGTGGTAGGAAAGCCCGGTGAGCAACGTCGAAGAGGGCCTCCGGGTGGCGCAGGACGAGGTCGTCGCCCTCGCCAGTGAGTTGATCAGGATCGACACGACCAACACCGGGGATCCGGAGACGCTGGTCGGGGAGCGCGCCGCCGCCGAGTGGGTGGCGGACAAGCTGGCCGAGGTCGGCTACGAGACGACCTACGTCGAGTCCGGCGCCAAGGGCCGCGGCAACGTCGTGGCGCGGCTGGCCGGCGCCGACCCCTCGCGGGGCGCGCTGCTGGTGCACGGTCACCTGGACGTGGTGCCGGCCGACCCGTCGGAGTGGTCGGTGCACCCGTTCTCGGGGGCCGTGCAGGACGGCTACGTGTGGGGCCGCGGCGCGGTCGACATGAAGGACATGGTCGCGATGACGCTGGCCGTGGCCCGGCGGTTCAAGCGGGACGGCGTGACGCCGCCGCGCGACCTGGTCTTCGCGTTCCTCGCCGACGAGGAGGCGGGCGGGGTGTACGGGGCCAAGTGGCTGGTGGACAACCGGCCCGAGCTGTTCGAGGGGGTCACCGAGGCGGTCAGCGAGGTGGGCGGGTTCTCCATCACGCTGAAGGACGACGTGCGGGCCTACCTGGTGGAGACCGCGGAGAAGGGCATCCGGTGGCTCAAGCTGCGGGTGCGCGGCACCGCCGGGCACGGGTCGATGATCCACCGCGACAACGCGGTGGCGAAGCTGGCCGCGGCGGTGACCAGGCTGGGGCAGCACCGGTTCCCGGTCGTGCTCACGCCGTCGGTGCGGGAGTTCCTGGCGGGCGTCTCGGAGATCACCGGGCTGGAGTTCCCCGAGGACGACCTGGAGGGCTCGATCGGCAAGCTGGGCGCGCTGTCGCGGATGATCGGGGCGACCATCCGCGACACCGCCAACCCGACCATGCTGTCGGCCGGCTACAAGGCCAACGTCATCCCCTCGACCGCCGAGGCCACCGTGGACTGCCGCATCCTGCCCGGCCGGGAGGAGGCGTTCGACCGCGAGCTGGCCGAGCTGCTCGGCCCGGACGTGGAGCGGGAGTGGCTGGGGCTGCCGCCGGTGGAGACGACCTTCGACGGCGCGCTGGTGGACGCGATGACGGCGTCGATCACGGCCGAGGACCCGGGCGCGCGCGTGCTGCCGTACATGCTCTCGGGCGGCACGGACGCGAAGTCCTTCCAGCAGCTGGGCATCCGCAACTTCGGCTTCGCGCCGCTGAAGCTGCCCGCCGACCTGGACTTCACCGCGCTGTTCCACGGGGTGGACGAGCGGGTGCCGGTCGACGCGCTGCGCTTCGGCGTCCGCGTGCTCGACCGGTTCCTGCGCAGCTCCTGACCGCGCGCCGCGCCGCCGGGGCTGGTCCGGTCGTGGGAGCACGCGGGGCCCGGCGGCGGGAGGGGCAGCGGCACGGTGGTGGAGCGGGCGCGGTCGACGACCAGGACCGGCTGTGCCCGGAGGCCGGCGCGGTCGGCGGGCGGGGCTGGTCGGCGGCCGGGGCTGGTCGGCGCGGCGGCGGCGCGGGGTGGCGCGGTCCGGGGCACCCCGGCGGTGACCGCGCCGCCCGCGCCGGGACGGCCGCGCCGCCCGCTCAGCGGTAGCCGGCCAGGCCGTCGGCCAGGTCCCCGTCGTCGCCGTCGCGCGCGCCGGCCAGCGCCTGTTGCAGGGCGAAGGTGCCCTGGTAGGCCCTGACCCGCCGCCAGGTGGGCGCGCGGTCGGCGCCGAGCAGCGCGATGACCCGGTCGAGCAGGTCGGGGCCGTAGCTCGCGCCGATCGCGGCGAGGTCCTCGGCGGGGTCGCCGACGGCGACGTCGTCCCAGTCCACGACGCCGGTCAGCCGGGGCCCGGCGCCGTCGAGCCGCCACAGCGCGTTCTCGCCGCCGAGGTCGCCGTGCACGAGCCCGGTGGCGACGTGGTCGAGGTCGAGCACGGCCGACAGCTCGCGCTCGGCGCGCTCCCGGCCGGCGTCGTGCATGAGGCCGGACAGCTCGGCCCGGACGTCCCGGGCGAACCGCGCCCACCGGTGCGGGTCCGCGGTGGGCAGGTCGGCCGGGCGGTGGGCGGCCAGTGCCCGCAGCAGGCGGGCGTACTCGGCGGCCACCCGCCCGGCCGCCGCGGTGGCCGCCCGCCGGTCCAGCGGCGCCCCGGGCAGCCGGCGCAGCACCAGGAAGCCGTCGCCGGCCGGCGCGACGGGGGCCGGGACCGCCACGCCCAGGTCGAGCCGGTCCAGCGCGGCCAGCAGGGCGGCGCGGCGGGGCAGCCCGGCGGCGGCCTCGGCCGTCCTGGCGAACCGGAACACCCGGTCGGGCGTGATCAGCACGTCGTGGGACTGGCCGCTGCGGAAGGCGACGTCACCGGGGTCGAGGTCGGGGTGGGCGCGCCGGACGACGTCGAGGAGGCGGGGCGGGGTCATGCCCGGACATGGTGTCGTGGCCGCGCGGGCCTGGCGAGCGGTTTCCCGCGGGGCGTTCGAGGGCTGGGCGGTGGCCGTCCACGTCGTGGGCGGCGCCGGCGCATTCCCGCGCGGCGGCGCCGTCCCAGGACGTGGTGGCCCCTGTCGGCGGGCCGACCGGCGGCGCACACTGCCCACTGCTCGCGCGGGCCCGCCGCGCCGCGCCGTGATCCGGAGGAGGACCCGCGATGACCGTCGGGACCAGGTTGAACGACGTCGACGTCGAGGCGGTGGGCGCGCTCGTCGCGGCCGTCGCGCAGGACGAGGCCAAGGCCAAGACCACGTGGGCCGCGCACGTCGGCTGGCGGGGCGGGTTCCGGTCGGAGGCGAAGGTGCGCGGGTTCGCCCCCACGCCCTCCGACGAGCCGACCGCGCTCGGCGGCGGCGACAGCGCGGCCAACCCGGTGGAGCAGCTGCTCGGCGCGCTGGGCAACTGCCTGGCCGTCGGGTACGCGGCCAACGCCACGGCCGCCGGGATCGCGATCGAGCGGCTCGACGTCGACGTGCGCGGCGACATCGACCTGCGGGTGTTCCTGGGGTTGGCGCAGGGGCACGCCGGGTTCGACTCGATCACGGCGAGGGTGCGGCTCGTGTCGGACGCGCCGCAGGCCGAGCTGGATGCGCTGCACGCCAGGGTGGTGGCCTCCTCCCCCGTCGGGCACACGCTGGGCAGCGCGGTGCCGGTGAGCATCGAGCGGGTCTGAGCGCGGCGGGCGGGTCGCGCCGGCGGCCCGCCCCGGCGCACGACGGCCCCGGCGCACGACGGCCACGGCACACGACCGGACCGGCTACGGCGTCGGGCGGGTTCGCGCGGGTGGGGGCAGGTCGGGCAGGTCGGGCGGGTCGCCGGGCGACGGCGCGGGCGACCTGCGCTCGGCGCGGACCTGGACCTCGATGTGCGTCCGGTGCGCCCCGGGGTCCCAGATCTCCTCGAACGGCGCCATGAGCGAGTGGCCGCTGCCGCGTCGGCGCGCCCGCTCGGCCAGCCAGGCGAAGCCCGCCAGGACCGCGAAGAACACGAGGGCCGGTAAGGACGACACGAGAACGGTCACGGACCCACGGTACGGTAACACCGTGTATCCGGAAACAGACCGTCACCGAACCGGCCGGCCGGCCAGGCCCACGCGCGCGCAGTCGCAGCAGTTGACCCGCGAGCGGCTGGTGGCGGCGGGCCGGGTGGTGTTCCTGCGGCGCGGGTACCTCGCGGCGACGGTCGAGGAGGTCGCGGCGGAGGCCGGCTACACGCGCGGGGCGCTCTACAAGCACTTCGGCGGCAAGGAGGGGCTGTGGCAGGCCGTCCTCGACGCCCGCGCGCAGGCCCACCTCTCGGCCCTGCGCGCCGCGTTCGACGGCGCGTCGTCGCGCGCGGAACTGCTCGCCGCCCTGGCTCCTCCCGGCCCGCCGGACGAGGAGGCCGCGCGGTGGAGCGCGGCGGCGGCGGAGGTGCTGGCGGCGACGGCCCGGCAGCCCGCCACCGCGGCGGCGGTGGTCGCCGCCCAGCGGCGCCACGACGAGGAGTTGGCGGCGCTGCTGACCCGGCACTGCGACCGCCTGGGCGTGCGGTCCGCCCTGCCGCCGGACCGCACCGTCGTCGTGCTGGGAGCGCTGGGCGCGGGCCTCGCCCTGCGCCGCTGCGTGGACCGGGAGGTCGACGCCGCGGCCGTCACCGCGGACGTCCTGGAGACCCTGTTCCCGGCGGGGCCCCCGGGCTGAGCCGCGCGCTCAGCGGGTCGGCCGGTCCTGGCCGCGGGCCCAGGAGTCCAGCGCTATCAGCGTCTTCGTGCCGGTCACCTGGTGGTGGCGGCGGATCTCGTCGATGGTGCGCTGCAGGTGCGCCATGTCGCGCACGCGCAGCCACACCAGGGCGTCGGGGTCGCCGGCGATGGTGAACACGGCCTGCGCCTCGGGCATCCGCGTGGTCGTGCCGAGGATGTCGGCGACCTTGGTGGTGCCCGCGAACCTCAGCTCGGTGAACGCCTCGATGCCCCAGCCCAGCTTGGCGTGGTCGACCTGCACGGTGAACCCGGTGATCACGCCGACCTGCTGGAGCCGGTCGATGCGCCGCTTGACCGCGGCCGTGGAGAGGGTGACGCGCCCGGCGATGTCGGACAGCGTCCGGCGGGCGTCCTCGCGCAGCAGGGCCAGGATCTCGTGGTCGATGGCGTCCACCAGCGGTTCGGGCATGGCCCGCAGGGTAGTTCGCGCGCAAAGGAAGTGCCGCCGGCCGGCGATAACCCGGTTTCCTTTGCGTCGACGGCGCGAGAACGCGGCTCGATGTTGCGCCCGGGCTCGCCGGTCGTGTGGTGTGACCCGCATCGCAGGCACGTCTGGGCGGAGGGGTCGTGGAGGCGTTCACGTTGGAGGACCGCTACCTCCGGGAGGAGGGCGTCGTCCACCTCACCGGTGTGCAGGCGCTGGTGCGGCTGCTGTTCGACCGGGTGCGGCACGACCGGGCGACCGGGTCGCGCACGGCGGTGTTCGTGTCCGGCTACGAGGGTTCGCCGCTGGCCGGCTACGACCTGGAGCTGGCCCGCCGGGCGGCGCTGCTGGCCGGGCACGACGTGGTGCACCGGCCGGGCCTGAACGAGGAGCTGGCCGCCACCTCCGTGCTGGGCAGCCAGCTCACCGCGACGCTGCCCGGCCGCCGCTACGACGGCGTGACCGGCGTCTGGTACGGCAAGGCGCCGGGCCTGGACCGCGCGACCGACGCGTTGCGGCACGCCAACCTCGCCGGCGCCGACCCGCGCGGCGGGGCGGTCGCGCTGGTGGGCGACGACCCGAACGCGAAGTCCTCCACCGTGCCGTGCGCCTCGGAGCAGGCGCTGGCGGACCTGGCGGTGCCGGTGTTCTTCCCGGCCGACCCGCAGGACGTGCTGGACTTCGGCCTGCACGCGGTGGAGCTGTCGCGGGCCGCCGGGGTGTGGTCCGCGCTGAAGGTGGTCGCGAACGTCGCCGACGCCTCCGGCACCGCGACCGTCCGCCGGGGGTGGGCCGCGCCGGCGCTGCCGGAGGGCGCCTACCGGCACCGGCCGACCTCCCGGCTGCTGGGCGGGGAGCTGGCGGCGCTGGAGCGCGGCCTGTTCACCGTGCGGCTGCCGCTGGCGCTGGAGTACGTGCGCGCCTCGGGCGTGAACCGGGTCGTGCGCCGCACGCCGCACGACCGGGTCGGGATCATCACCGCCGGCAAGTCCTACCTGGACGTCCGCCAGGCGCTGCGCGACCTCGGCCTGGACGACGCCGCCCTGGCCCGGCACGGCGTGCGCGTGCTCAAGCTCGGCGTGATCCACCCGGTCGAGCCGGGGGTCGTGCGGGAGTTCGCCGACGGGCTGGAGCAGGTCGTCGTCGTGGAGGAGAAGCGGTCGTTCGTCGAGGCCGCCGTCAAGGACCTGCTCTACGGCCGGACCGGCGCGCCCGCCGTGCACGGCAAGACCGGGCCGGACGGCCGCGCGCTGTTCGGCGAGGCGGGCGAGCTGGACCCGGAGCGCATCGCCGCGGGCCTGGCCCGGGTGCTGGCCCCGCTGGGGATCGAGCCGGTCGAGGCGTGGCGGCGGCGCGGGCGGCGGGAGCGGATCGCGGTGCCGCTGCTGGCCCGCACGCCCTACTTCTGCTCCGGCTGCCCGCACAACTCCTCCACCAGGGTCCCGGAGGGCACGCTGGTGGGCGGCGGCATCGGCTGCCACACCATGGCGCTGTTCATGGAGCCCGAGCAGGTGGGCACGGTGGTCGGCGTGACCCAGATGGGCGGCGAGGGCGCGCAGTGGATCGGCATGGCGCCGTTCGTCGAGGCCGACCACTTCACCCAGAACATCGGCGACGGCACGTTCACCCACTCCGGCAGCCTCGCGGTGCGCGCGGCGGTCGCGGCGGGCGTGAACGTCACCTACAAGCTGCTGCACAACTCGGCGGTCGCGATGACCGGCGGCCAGGACGCGGTCGGCGGGCTGCCGGTGGAGCGGATCGCCGCGCTGCTGCTGCTCGAAGGCGTGCGCAAGGTCGTGGTCACCAGCGACGCGCCGCGCAGGCTGCGCCGCCGGTCCTTCCCGCCCGGCGTGGAGGTGCGCGACCGGTCGGAACTGCTGCGCGCGCAGCAGGAGCTGGCCGCGGTCCCCGGTGTCACGGTGCTGATCCACGACCAGGAGTGCGCGGCGGAGAAGCGCCGCAAGCGCCGCCGCGGCGAGCAGCAGGCGCCGGCGACGCGGGTCGTGGTCAACGAGCGGGTGTGCGAGGGGTGCGGTGACTGCGGCGCCAAGTCCAACTGCCTGTCCGTGCAGCCGGTGGACACCGAGTTCGGCCGCAAGACCGCGATCCACCAGTCGTCGTGCAACGTGGACTACTCGTGCCTGGAGGGCGACTGCCCCTCGTTCGTGACGGTCGTGCCCGGCGGCGCCCGGCCCCGCGCGGAGTCCGCCGAACTGGGCCCGGACGCCACGCCCGAGCCCGAGCGCGGGCCCGGGGTGGACTTCGCGGTGCGCGTCACCGGCATCGGCGGGACGGGCGTGGTGACCGTCGGGCAGGTCCTGGCCACCGCGGCGGTCCTGGACGGCCGGCACGTGCGCACCCTCGACCAGACCGGCCTGGCCCAGAAGGGCGGCGCGGTGGTGTCGGACGTGAAGGTCGGCGAGGTCCCGGTCGACCGGGCGCCCAAGCTCGCCGCCGGCGAGTGCGACCTGTACCTGGCGTGCGACGCGCTGGTCGGCGCGGACCCGGCGCACCTGGCGGCGGCCGACCCGGCGCGCACCACGGCCGTCGTGTCCACCACCGAGGTGCCCACCGGCCGCATGGTGGTCGACACGTCGGTGTCGTTCCCCGAGCCGGAGCGGGTGCGCTCGGCGCTGGAGTCGGCGACCGCGCGGACCGTCGCGCTGGACGCCCGCGCGGTGGCCGAGGAGCTGTTCGGCGACGGCCAGTTCGCCAACGTCCTGCTGCTGGGGGTCGCCTACCAGACCGGGGCGCTGCCGCTGACCGCCTCGGCGCTGGAGCGGGCGATCGAGCTGAACGGGGTGGCCGTCGCGAAGAACGTGCAAGCCTTCCGCCACGGCCGCCGGCTGGTGGCCGCGCCGCCGGCCGCGCCGGTCCCGGCGGTGGCGGAGCCGCCGGCGGCGCACGGGCCGGCCGCCGCGCGGGTCCGGGCGCTGGTGCGCGCCGAGCCGGGCTCGGAGCTGGCCCGCCTGCTCGACGTCCGGGTGCCCGACCTGGTGGCCTACCAGGACGAGCGCTACGCCCGCGACTACGCCCGGTTCGTGGAGCGGGTGCGGGTGCTGGAGGGCGGCCCGACGCGGGTGACCGAGCAGGTCGCGCGCCACCTCCACAAGCTGATGGCCTACAAGGACGAGTACGAGGTCGCGCGGCTGTCGCTGGACCCCGGGCTGGAGCGGCGGATCAAGGCCGAGTTCGGCGACGCGGCCCGCTTCGCCCACCGCCTGCACCCGCCCGTGCTGCGGGCGCTGGGGGTGCGGCGCAAGGTCGCGCTCGGCCCGTGGTTCCGCCCGGTGTTCCGGCTGCTGCACGCGCTGCGCCGGCTGCGCGGCACCCGGCTGGACGTCTTCGGCTACGCCGGGGTGCGCCGGGTCGAGCGGGAGCTGGTGGGCGAGTACCGGGCCGCGGTGCTCGCGGCGCTCCCGTCCGCCGGCGCGGACCCGGCGGCGGTCGCGGAGCTGGCCGCGCTGCCGGACCTGGTGCGCGGGTACGAGGAGGTGAAGCTGGCCAACGTCCGGCGCTACCGGCGGCGGCAGGCGGAGATCCTGGCCGGCCTGGCGCCCGCCACCGTGCCCACCGCGAGCGCAGGCCCCCGCGACGCGGGGTGACCGCCCTGCCGGCGGTCACGCCCGCGGGCTGCGCGGCGGGCGGCGGCCCCTCTCGCGACGACCGCCGACCGCCGCGCCCAGCGCCGAACGGGTCGCCGCCCGTGCGCGCCGGTCCGTGCGCGTCACCCCTCCCGCGCCGGCCGACCGGTGTCCGACCTGCGCCGGCCGGCCCGCGCCGGCCCACCGGTGCCCGCGGGGTTCAGCCTGCCAGGGTCAGGCCGGTCAGCGGGATGGTGAACTTCGGCGCTGCCACCCCCGTGCTGGACACCGTGGTCGTGGCCTCCACCGGGGTGCCGGACGAGCCGTGTGTGATGCGGTGCACGACGAGGACCGGCTCGTCGGCCGGGATGTCCAGGGTGTCGGCCTCGGCGCGGCTGGGCAGCCGGGCGTCGAGCTGCACGGTCGCCACGATCGGGTCCAGGCCCGCGTTGCGCAGCAGCGGCGTCAGGTCCGGGTGCGGGGTGTCGTTGCGGTCGGAGATGTCGTGGCCGGTGTGCTGCTCGATGGTGGTCGCCACGGCCCTGGGCAGCCACTGCTGGTCGATGCCGGTCACGCGCGGGCCCGTGTGGTGGTGGCGGATGCGGTGCACCACCAGGCTGCCGGTGGCCAGGCCGAAGCGCCCGGCGACCTCCGGGCCGGCGGCGGTCCAGCCGCTGAGCACCACCTTCGGGTAGGTCGCGCCGTCGGGCAGCATCCGCGGCAGCTGCCGCTCCGGCGGGGTGGTCGTGCCGCACACCAGGGTCCCCAGGCCCTGCTTCGACGTCGCCACCCCCTGCGCCACCAGGACGGCGACGGCGGCGCGGGCGGTGCCGCGGGCCACGCCGAACCGGCTCATCAGCTCGTGCAGCGTCGGCAGCGCGCTCCCGACCGGGTACTCCCCGCGGTCGATCGCCCCGATCAGGTGATCGGCGATCAGCCGGTACTTCACGTCTTCCACTGCCGCCTCCCCTGAGCCGATCTCACCGCAGGGACGTGAGCTGGGCGCACTTAGTAATGAACCGTTCGATACTCTGCTATGGTCTGGACCACTTGTCAAGCTCTTGGCTCTGTTAGTCTTCGCGGCTGGCGTGCGCGCCACCTGCCGGCGGAAGCGAGGCGTGGTGTCTTCGGGATCAGCGGCCACCGGGCCGCACGTGCTGCGGCGGATCAACGCCACCGCCGTGCTCAACGCGCTGCGCGACGCCCGGGGCCACACCGCCACCGTCTCCGACCTCGTCGTCGCCACCGGCCTGTCCCGCCCCGCCGTCACCCGGGCCCTGACCACCCTCGCCGAGGCCGGCATCGCCGAGTACGCCGGCACCACCGAGCACCAGATCGGCCGCCCCGCCCAGCGCGCCCGCTTCCGCGCCGAGCTCGGCCACGTCGCCGGCATCGACATCGGGCCCCACCGGGTCCTGGTCATGATCGCCGACCTGGCCGGCACCGTGCTCGCCCAGCGCCGCGCCACCACCCCCGCCGACCCCACCGGCCCGCACCTGGCGGCCCTGCTGCGCACCACCCTCGTCCGGGCCGCCGCCGAAGCCGGCCTCGCGCCCACCGACCTGTGGTCGGTCGCCGTCGGCACCCCCGGCATCGTCGACCACGACCGCCGCGAGGTCGTGCTCGCACCCAGCATCCCCGGCTGGAGCAGCCTGCCGGTCATCGCCGAGCTGCACGACTGGCTCGGCTGCCCCGTCGGCCTGGAGAACGACGTCAACCTCGCCGTGCTCGCCGAGCGGTGGCGCGGCGAAGCCGGCGACAACCTGCTGTTCGTCCAGTGGGGCGAGCGCATCGGCACCGGAATGGTCATCGACGACAAGCCCTACCGGGGCGCGTCCTCCGCGGCCGGCGAACTGGGCTTCATCGACCTCGTCACCGACCTGGACGACGAGCCCAAACCCCCCGCCGACGGCCTGGGCGCGTTCGAGCGGCTGGTCGGCGCGGGCGAGATCCGGCGGCTGGGCGCCCAGCGCTGCGACAGCCCGCTGCGCGACCGGCTCGCCGCGTCCGACGACATCGCGCCGCTGTTCGACGCCGCCGTCGCCGGCGACCCGGCCGCGCTGTCCGTGGTGGACACCATCGCCACCCGGTTCGCCCGCGGCCTGGCCGTGCAGCTGCTCATCATGGACCCGCAGCGCGTCGTTGTCGGCGGCAGCGTGTCCCGGGCGGGCGACGTGCTCTTCGACGCCGTCCGCCGGCGCCTCGGCCGGCAGGTGCTGGTGCCCGTCGACCTGCTGGTCTCCGCGCTCGGCGCGGGCAACGTGGCCCTCGGCGCCGTCCGCATGGCGCTGGACCAGGTCGAACAACGCCTCACCGCCCTGCTGTGACCCGCTTGCCCGCCCGCCCCCGACCGGGGAGGGTGTGGGCGTGGCAGCAGCCGAAGAACGCGACGGCGTCCCCCTGACCAACCTCGACCAGCCGCTGTTCGACGGCGCGGACGCGGTCAAGCGCGACCTGGTCGACTACCTCGACGCCGTGCGCGACCGGCTGCTGCCGGTCCTGACAGGACGCCCGCTGTCCGTGGTGCGCGCGCTGCGCGGCCAGGAGCCGTTCATGCAGAAGAACGTCCCCAAGCACGCGCCGGACTGGGTGCGCACCACCCCGGTGTGGGCCGAGGCGTCCAGGCGGCGCATCGACTACGCCCTGTGCGACGACCGACGCACCCTGCTGTGGTTCGCCAACCAGCGCGCCGTCGAGTACCACACCACCCTGTCCCGCGCCGACGACGGCCACCGCCCGGACCACCTCGTCCTGGACCTCGACCCGCCCGAGGGCGCGGACTTCGCGGCGGTCGTCGCCGCCGCCCGGCTCGTCCGCCGCGCGCTCGCCGACGCCGGCCTCACCGGCGCGGTGAAGACCAGCGGCGCCAAGGGGCTGCACGTCTTCGTGCCGATCTCGGCGGGCGACGACGACGCGGCAGCCGCCACCAGGGCGCTCGCGGCCCGCGCGGCCCGCCTCGACCCGACCACCGCCACCACCGCCTACCTGCGCGAGGAGCGCGGCGGCAAGGTCTTCCTCGACTCCACCCGCGCCCACGGCGCCACCGTCGTCGCCGCCTACAGCCCCCGCGTCCGCCCCGGCGCCCCCGTGTCGTTCCCGGTGCCCTGGGACGAGCTGGACGACATCTCCCCCCGCGACTTCACCATCCGCACCGCCCCCGCCCTGCTCGCCGACGCCGACCCGTGGGCCGCGCAGCTGCCCGCGCCCCAGGCCCTCCCCGAGGACCTGGTCGCCGAGGGCCGCGACATCCCGGTCGCCCGGGTCGTCGCGATGCACGAGGGCAAGCGCCGGGCCCGCGAACGACGCTCCTGACCACCGGGGAGCACGGCAGGGGGCACGGCAGGAGTCGGCGTCCGGCGCGACCCCGCGCCGGACGCCGACCGACCCGCTCCGCTCACGCGGTCAGGAGGAGCCCGGACTCCGCCGCGGCTGTGGCGTCGTGGCCGTACGTGAGCACGCCGCCGAGGCTCGCCCAACCGCTCCAGCCGTTGTTCGGGGCGGTCTGCCAGATGTGCCACAACGCGTTGTCACCACCGCGCGCGAACACCTCCAACCGGCCATCGGCGTTGCTCCCCACCGCCGGGCTGCTGGTGATCACGCCACCCAGGCTCGCCCAACCGCTCCACCCGTTGTTGGGGGCCGTCTGCCAGATGTGCCACAACGCGTCGTCATTGCCGCGAACGAACACCTCCAGCCGACCATCGGCGTTGTTCCCCACCGAAATCGCGCTGCTCAACCCGCCGCCCAGGCTCGCCCAACCGCTCCAGCCATTGTTGGGAGCGGTCTGCCAGATGTGCCACAGCGCGCCGTCCGTGCCGCGCGCGAACACCTCCAACCGGCCATCGGCATTGCGGCCGACCGCGGGCAGGGTGGTGATCACACCGCCCAGGCTGGCCCAACCGCTCCACCCGTTGTTGGGAGCCGTTTGCCAGATGTGCCACAACGCGCCGTCACCACCGCTCACGAACACCTCCAGCCGGCCATCCGCATTGCTCCCGATCCCGGGCGCGGAAGTCAAGTAGCCGCCGAGGCTCGCCCAGCCGCTCCACCCGTTGTTCGGGGCGGTCTGCCAGATGTGCCACAACGCGTTGTCACCACCGCGCGCGAAGACCTCCAGCCGGCCGTCCGCGTTGCTGCCCACCTTGGGCGAGGAAGTCAGGTAACCGCCCAGGCTGGCCCAGCCGCTCCAGCCGTTGTTGGGGGCCGTCTGCCAGATGTGCCACAGCGCGCTGTCACCGCCCAGGACGAAGACCTCCAGCCGGCCGTCGGCGTTGTTGCGCACCACCGGCGTGCCGGAGAAGTAGCCGCCCAGGCTGGCCCAGCCGCTCCAGCCGTTGTTCGGGGCGGTCTGCCAGATGTGCCACAGCGCGCCGTCCGTGCCGCGCGCGAACACCTCCAGCCGGCCGTCCGCGTTGCGGCCCACCGCCTGCGGGGACGTCAACGGCGCGGCGGAGGCGGGCGGCGCGGCGGCCGGGTCGGCCGGCGCGGTTCTCGCCGCCGAAATCCCGGCCCCGCCGACCACCGCGGTGGTGACGAGGGCTGTGGCGCCGATCAGCAGTCGTGTGACGAGTCGACCTGCCATGGTCGATTTCCTTTCCATGCCGAATTCCGTAAAAATACGGGCGATGCGCGGAGCGGCAGGGACTCTGCGGATGGTCGACCGGACGCGGGGCATTCCGGCCGGGCCTACGATGGCAGTGCCCGTCCAGCGTGTCGAGCGTCCGTTGAGGGGACACCCGGACGGTGGACGAAGCACAGCGCTTTTCGTCACTGCCGAGGATTGTTTCGCGGTGATCGCGATATCGGGGTGATGACCACCCGGGCGCCCGGCCCGAGCACCGCGGCCCGGCGATCTCCGGCCCGGAATTGATTCGGGGACGGACTTGTCGGAGCCGGGCCCGGCGAGTCACCGGGTCCCTGCTCGCGGGCGCGTCGCGTCGTGCCGTGCGGGCAACCGGCTACCGATATGTTATTCCAGTCTGCACTGAAGTCATAGAATAAATCATATTGCCGCTTTTGCGTCCGAACGTGCCACGACGAACGTCGCTACCGCCGCGCTGCGCGAGCCCCCAGGCTCATCGTGGCTTTCCCTACATCCCTGCGGAGGCAGCCATGTCCCTGAAGAGGACGACCCCGGTGGCGAGCGCCCTGCTGCTCGCCGCGGCCCTGCTGAGCCCGCCCGCGGTCACCGCGGCGCCGGCCGGCGCCCTGGCCGTGCCGGACATCTCGCTGTCCAACGTCCAAGCCCACCTGAACAGCTTCCAGACGATCGCCAACAACAACGGCGGCAACCGGGCGCACGGCCGGCCGGGCTACCGGGCGTCGATCGACTACGTCAAGGCGAAGCTCGACGCGGCGGGCTACACGACCTCGGTCCAGCAGTTCAGCCACGGCGGCGCCACGGGCTACAACCTGATCGCCGACTGGCCCGGCGGCGACCCGAACGACGTGCTGATGCTCGGCGGCCACCTGGACAGCGTGACCTCGGGCCCCGGCATCAACGACAACGGCACCGGCTCGGCGGGCATCCTGGAGGTCGCGCTGACCGTGGCGCGGGAGAACCTCAAGCCGAAGAAGCACCTGCGGTTCGGCTGGTGGGGCGCGGAGGAGCTGGGCCTGGTCGGGTCCAACTACTACGTCAACCAGCTGCCGGCCGCCGAGAAGTCGAGGATCAAGGCGTACCTCAACTTCGACATGACCGGCTCGCCCAACCCCGGCTACTTCGTCTACAGCGCCAGCGGCCAGCCCTCCGGGTCGGCCCAGCTCCAGCAGGTGCTGCAGGCCGGGTTCAGCGGCGTCGTGGCCACCGAGCTGACCTCGGTCGGCGGGCGGTCCGACCACGCGGCGTTCGCGCGGGCGGGCATCCCGGTCGGCGGCCTGTTCACCGGGGCCGAGACGACCAAGACCTCCGCCCAGGCTTCGAAGTGGGGCGGCCAGGCCGGTGTCGCGTTCGACCGGTGCTACCACCGCGCGTGCGACACGATCAGCAACATCGACACCACCGCGCTGGACCGGATGAGCGACGTCATCGGCTACGCGCTGTGGACGCTGGCGGGCTCCGACGGCACTCCGGGCGGTCAGAAGTTCGTCAACGACGACGACCTCGCCCTGCCCGACCAGGCGACCGTCGAGAGCTCGATCACCGTCTCGGGCGTCTCGGGCAACGCGCCCGCGGCGCTGGTCGTGGGCGTGGACATCACCCACACCTACCGGGGCGACCTGGTGATCGACCTGGTCGCGCCGGACGGCACGGCGTTCCGGGTGAAGAACTCCGGCAGCGACAGCGGCGACAACCTGGTGACGACCTACACGGTCAACGCCTCCGGCGAGGCGGCCAACGGCGTGTGGAAGCTGCGCATCCGCGACGCGGGCCCGCAGGACGTCGGCCGGCTCAACAGCTGGTACCTGCAGTTCTGAGGTCCTGACGCACGACGGCGCCCGGCGGCGGGGTCCTCCGCGACCCCGCCGCCGGGCCGTCCACAGCGGATTCCGCGGGCGGCGCGGACCGCCCGGTCCCGGGTGGTCCGCGCCGCCCGCGGCCCGTGCGCGGGCACGCCGGCGGCGCGTTCCCACTTCACCGGTCCCAGGTTTCCCGGCACGCCGACGGGTATCCGATCAACAACGCAACGGAAGGACGGATGATGGCGACCTCAACCACCCGCACCGCCCGACGTCCGGTGCAGGCCGCAGCGCTGCTGGTCGGCGTGGTGTTCCTGGCCGTCGGGGTGCTCGGCTTCATCCCCGGCGCGACCTCCGGCGACCTGGCGTTCGCCGGGCCGCACACGGGGGCGCTGCTGTTCGGCGTGTTCGCGGTGTCCGTGCTGCACAACCTCGTGCACCTGCTGTTCGGGGTGCTCGGCCTGGTCGCGTCGGCGTGGCGCGGCGCGTCCCGGATGTTCCTCGTCGTGGGCGGCGGCCTGTACCTGCTGCTGTGGGTCTACGGCTCGTTCATCCACGAGGGCGGCCCGCTGCCGGTCAACAACGCCGACAACTGGCTGCACCTGGGCCTGGGCGCGGGCATGATCCTGCTCGGCGTGGTGACCACGGCGCTGGAGCGCTCCCGAGGCCAGTACCCGGGCGCCGAACAGCGCGGGTGACCACCGCGGACCGTCGCCGCGGAGCGCGCACCGGCCGCTCCGGGGAGCGCACGACCGCGCCCCCGTCCTGCTCGCGCCCGAACGCCGCCCCGGGTCGTGCCCGACCGGTCGGGCACGACCCGGGGCGGCGTTCGGGGCTCCGGCCCACCGGGACCGTCCCGCGTGGACGGTCCCGCGCGCCCCGGTGGTCCCGGGTGTCAGGACCCCGGTGAGCGCTCGGCCCGGTCGGAGTCCGGGAACGGGTCGGGCGTCGTCTCCCGCAGCTCCCGCGCGGTGGCCTGCGCCTCGTCGATGAGGTGCTGCGTGCGCTCCAGGTCCTTCGGGTCGGGCTCCGGCAGGCCCGGCCGGCCGGCTCCCGGCGCCCCCTGGTCCACCGCTTCCGGGTCCACCATGTCCGGGACACCCGACGCGGCGGTCCGGGACACGTCGTCGTCGTGCTCTGGCGTGGTCATCCGCTCCTCCTCGGTCGTCAGGTCCGGGGTTTGCCGGTTCCGACCGCGGCTAACCGCCCGGCGCCCCGGCCCGGTCGGGCGGTGGCGCCGGCCGGGTTCGCGCGCCGGGCCCGCTGGGCCACCGGGTCGGGCAGCGGCACGGCGGCGACCAGCCTCCTGGTGTACTCGGCGGTCGGCGCGCGCAGGACCTCGTGGTGCGGCCCCTGCTCCACCACCCGCCCCCGGTGCAGGACGGCCACCCGGTGGGCCAGGGAGTCGACCACCGCGAGGTCGTGGCTGATGAACAGGCACGCGAACCCGAGTTCCCGCTGGAGCCCGGTCAGCAGGTCCAGCACCGCCGCCTGCACCGACACGTCCAGCGCGCTGGTCGGCTCGTCGGCGACGAGGAGGTCGGGGCCGAGCGCCAGGGCGCGCGCGATGCCCACGCGCTGGCGCTGCCCCCCGGACAGCTCGCGCGGCCGGCGCGCGGCGCAGTCGGCGGGCAGGCGCACCGCGTCCAGCAGCTCGGCGACCCGCTCCCGGTACCGGTCGGTCCGCCCGTGCACGCGCAGCGGCTCCCCGACGCAGTCCCGGACGGACATCCGCGGGTCGAGGGAGCCGCCCGGGTCCTGGAACACGAAGCCCACCCGCCGCCGCACGGCCCGCGTGCGCGGGTCGCCGCCCAGCACGGTGACCGCGCCCGAAGCGGGGGCGAGCAGCCCCACCGCCGCCCGGCCGAGGGTCGACTTGCCGGACCCCGACTCCCCCACCAGGCCGACGACCTCGCCGCGCCCCACGTGCAGGTCGACCTCCGCCACGGCGGTGAACCCGCCGTACCGCAGCGTCACGTCGGTGAACCGCAACGCGTCCTGCGAGGTGTGCGGCGGCGCGGGGTCGCGGTGGCCCAGCCGCGGCACGGCGGCCAGCAGCTCCCTGGTGTAGGCGCGGGACGGCCGGGCGAACAGGTCCTCCACCGGGGCCTGCTCGACGACCCGGCCGCGGCGCAGCACGACCACCCGGTCGGCCAGGTCGGCGACCACGCCCATGTTGTGCGTGATGACCAGGATCGCCGTCCCGAGGCGGTCGCGCAGGTCCCGCAGCAGGGCCAGGACCTCGGCCTGCACGGTCACGTCCAACGCGGTGGTCGGCTCGTCGGCGATGATCAGCCGTGGCGAGTTGGCCAGGGCCAGGGCGATCACCACGCGCTGCTTCTGCCCGCCGGAGAGCTGGTGCGGGTAGTGCCGGACCCGCGCCCGCGGGTCCGGCACGCCGACCAGGTCCAGCAGCCGCACGGCTTCCCGGAGCGCGTCGGCCCGGGACAGCCTGCGGTGCGCCCGCAGCACGGCCGCGATCTGCCTGCCCACCGACTGCACGGGGTTGAGCGCGGTCGCGGGCTCCTGGAACACCATCGCGATCGAACGGCCCCGCACGGCCCGCAGCGCCTCCTCCCCCGCGCCGACGAGCTCCCGCCCGTCCAGCCGCGCGCTGCCGCGCACGCGCGCGGTCGGCGGCAGCAGGCCCAGCACCGCCCGCGCCGTCACGGACTTGCCCGAGCCGGACTCGCCCACCAGGGCGACGATCTCGCCGGGCGCCACCGCCAGGTCGACCCCGCGCACCGCCGCGACCTCGTCCGCGCCGCCGGCCTCGCCGAAGGAGACCGCCAGGTCGGTGATCGTGAGCAGGTCAGTCGTAGACACGTTCGGCCTCCGCCCACAGCCGGGCCACCAGCCCGGGGTCGTAGTCGGCCGGGGCGCCCGGCTCGTAGCGCACGCGCGAGAGCGCCCCGGTGAACGGGGACGTCCGCTCCCGCTCGTGCAGGTCCCAGTCCACCGGGCCGCCCAGGTCCGCCCCGACGCTGATGCCGGTGAACGGGGCCAGCCCGATCATCTGCGGCACGGGGCCGAGCTTCGCCGCCCCCGAACCGGTGTCGAGCACCAGGTCCCAGCGGAACTCCGGCAGGGCCGCGACCCGCAGGACGACCTCCACCGGACCGGGGGCCAGCGGCACCGGGTCGGTCCGGTGGACCTCGCCGTAGGCGTTGTAGGTCAACCGGGCGGCCCCGTCCGCCACGTGCACGACGTACCCGCCGCCCTGGTCGCCGTGCGCGAACAGCACGCCCCGGTCGCCGGGGCGGTGCTCGACCCACGCCGTCACCGCGAACGACCGGAACTGCACGAGCCGCGCGGACCGGTAGCGCTCCAGCAGCGGGGTTCCCGGGTAGAGGTCGACCGGGCGTTCCAGGCGCTCGTCGGCCGGCCTGCGCAGGCCGGCCGCGGGCCCGTGGTCGGTCAGCGGGAACACCGCGTTGCGCCAGGCCGCGCGCTCCCAGGCGGCGGCCAGCTCGGCCAGCTTCTCCGGGTGCCGCGCGGCGACGTCCGTCGTCTCGGTGGGGTCGCTCCCGACGTGGTACAGCTCCCACTCGCCGTCGTCGTAAGGGGTTCCGGGCCGGTGCCGCGTGACGAGCTTCCAGCCGTCGGCGTAGTAGCCGCGGTTGCCGCCGGTCTCGGTGTACTGCTCGGTGTGCGCGCTCGGCGCGGTCGGCGAGCGCAGCACCGGCGCCGCGCTGACCCCGTCCTCCTCCACGGCGGGCACGCCGTGCCGGTCGGCCGGCCTGGTGACTCCGGCGAGGTCGAGCAGGGTGGGCGCGACGTCGGTGACGTAGACGTACTGGTGCCGCAGCCCCGTGCCCAGGCCGGCGGGCCAGTGCACGATGAACGGCGTGCGCACCCCGCCCGCGTGGGTGTCGGACTTGTAGAGCCGGAACGGCGTGTTGGACGCCTGCGCCCACCCGCGCGGGTAGTGGATGGTGGTGCGCGGCCCGCCCAGCAGCTCCAGCTCCCGCTCGACGTCACGCTCCCACGACTCCGGCACGCCGGGCACGTGCGCGAACCGGCTGAAGTAGCTGCGCGTGCCCTCCGCGCCGCCCTCGGCGGTCGCGCCGTTGTCGGAGGTGAACACGATGATGGTGTCGTCTAGTTCGCCGTGCCGCCGCAGCGCTTCCACGACCCGGCCGACGCTCACGTCCACATTGGACAGAGCGGCGGCGTAGACCTCCATGTAGCGGGCGAACAGCTCGCGGCGCGACCGCGGGACCTCCGCCCAGGGCAGCACGTCCCGGCCGGGTTCGCCGTTGCGCGGCGGCAGCCGCGTGCCCGGCGGGAACAGGCCCTCGGCGAGCTGCTTGGCGAACCGGCGCTCGCGGATCACGTCCCAGCCCTCGTCGTAGCGGCCCCGGTAGCGGGCCAGGTCCTCCTCCTTGGCCCCGAGCGGGCCGTGCATGGCGTGGTGCGCGAAGTACAGGAAGAACGGCTTGTCCGGGTCGTTGGCCCGCAACGTGTCGATCATCCGCACGGCCCGGTCGGTCAGGTCGTCGGTGAGGAAGTAGCCGTCCGGGAAGTCGCCGACGTCGTAGGGGCTGTTGTCCCACACCAGCCGGTGCGGGTGGTGCAGGTTCGTCAGGCCCTCCAGGCTGCCGATGTAGCGGTCGAACCCGCGCTGCAGCGGCCACGAGGACCGGTCGGCCGCGTCGTGGCTCGCCGCGTCCCGCGTCAGGTGCCACTTGCCCACCGCGAAGGTCGCGTACCCGGCCGCGCGCAGCGACTCGGCCAGCGACGGCGCGTCGTCGGGCAGGTGGAACGAGTACGCCGGGTAGCCCGGGTCGGAGTTGGCCGGCACCGCGAACCCGGCCCGGTGCGGGTTGAGCCCGGTGAGCAGGGCCGCGCGCGACGGCGAGCACAGCGGCGTGGTGTGGTAGTTGGTCAGCCGCAGGCCGCCGGCCGCCAGCGCGTCCAGGTGCGGCGTGGCCACCTCGCCGCCGTACGGGCCGATGTCGGCGTAGCCGAGGTCGTCGACCAGGACCACGACGACGTTGGGGCCGCGCGACCGGCGCTCGGCCGGCCAGGCGGGGCGCGACCGCGCGAACGTGCGGCCGACCCGGCCCGCGAAGTCGCGGTAGCTCGGGGGGAGGGTCATCGGGAGCGGTCCTTTCTCAGCCCCGGGCGGCGTTGGCGGCCTGCGCGAGGAGCTGGAAGCCCAGCACCAGCGCGGCGGTCACCGCCAGCGGCCCGAGGGCGGACAGGGGGTTGAGGTCGAGGTAGCGCAACGAGGTGGTGAGCACCGCGCCGAGCGACGGGTGCGGCGGGCTGACGCCGATGCCGAGCACGCTCATGGCGCCCTCGATGAACACGGCCACCGACATGGACAGGGCGAGCTGCACGACGACCGGCGCCAGCGAGTTGGGCAGCACGTGGGTGCGCAGCACGTGGGCGCGCCCCGCGCCCACCACCTCGGCGGCGGTGACGAACTGCGCCTCGCGCACCCGCAGCACGGCGGTCCGCAGCAGCCGTCCGAACACCGGCACCTCCACCGCGACCACGACGATCGCCACCGACCACGTGCCGGGCCCGATCACCGCCGCCAGCCCGACGGCGAGGATCAGCTGCGGGAACGCCAGCAGCACGTCGAACAGCCGCTGCACGGCCACGTCCAGGGTGTTGTCGACCGTCGCCAGCGCGCCGACCGCGCAGCCCAGCAGCGCGCCGACGGGCACGGCGGTGAAGCTGATCAGCAGGTCGACCCGGATGCCGGCCAGCAGGCGGGCCAGCACGTCCCGGTTGAGGTCGTCGGTGCCCAGCGGGTGCGCGAACGAGGGGCCGAGCAGGTTCGCGCCCTCGATCTGCCGGTAGGGGTCCCAGGGCACCAGCAGCGGGCCGACGAGCCCGGCCAGCGCCACCAGCGCCACCAGGACCAACCCCACCAGCCCCCGGCCGCGGCGCAGCGCGCTCACCGCCCACCGCCCAACCGGACCCTGGGGTCCAGGAGGGCGTGCGCCACGTCGGTCAGCAGCTGGACCACCACGAACACCGCCACCGACAGCAGCAGCAGCACCTGCACCACCGGGTAGTCCCGCCGCGTGATGCCCTGCTCCACCAGCAGGCCGAGACCGGGCCACGCGAAGATCGACTCGACCAGCACCGCGCCGCCCAGCAGGGTCCCGGTCTGGAGCCCCAGGGTGGTCACGGCCACCGGCAGCGCGCCGCGCAGGGCGTGCCGCACGACCACGTCCCGCCGGCGCACCCCGGCGGCGAGCGCGGTGGTCACGTAGTCCTGCCGCAGCTCGCCGCGCAGCGCCTCGGCGAGGAACCCGGTGAGCACGCCCGCCACCGGCAGCGCCAGGCACGCGGCGGGCAGCACCAGGTACTGGGCGGTGATGTCGACCCGGTCCAGCAGGCCGCCGGGCGGCACGCCGCCGGTCGGCAGCAGGCGCAGCAGCACGCCGAACACCAGGATCAGCAGCACGCCGGTGACGAACGTCGGCAGCGCCACCGACGCGGTGTGGAAGGCGGTCAGCAGCCGGTCCACCCACCGGTTGCGGGTCGCCGCCCACAGCGGCCCCAGCAGCAGCGCCGTCAGCACGGCCAGCAGCAGGGCCGACAGCGCCAGCGCGGCGGTGTTGCCCAGCCCGTCCGCGACCAGCTCGCCGATGTCGCCGCCGATCAGGTAGGACCGGCCGAACTCGCCGGTCAGCAGGTCGCCGGCCCAGCGCAGGTACTGCTCGACCACGGGCCGGTCCAGCCCGAGGTCGGCGCGGATGGCGGCCACCGCCCCGGGCGGGGCGTCGGCGCCGGCGAGCACCGCCGCCGCGTCCCCGGGGATGGCCCGGATCAGCAGGAACACCAGCACCGAGGCCAGCCACAGCACGACCAGCGCCGAGGGCGCCCGGCGCAGCAGGTAGCGGGTCACCGGAGGTGCGCCCCGGCCAGGTCCAGCTCGCGCCGCCGCGTCCAGTCGACGCCCTGGAGCGCGTCGCGCACGACGACCTGCTCGAACACCACCCCGATCTCCGCCAGGAACCCGCCGGCCAGCAGCTGCTCGGACACCGCGCGGTAGGCGGCGGTCGCCGCCGGCCCGGTCGCGGCGGGCAGCTTCCACGCGGCCTCGGCGGCGGCGGTGTAGTCCGGCGACGAGAAGTGCGAGGCGTTGCGGCGCGCGTTGAACGGGTAGGCGCTCACGGTCAGCGTGGCGGGCGAGAGCTGCGCCCACGAGTGGTTGGTCGTCCACAGCCCGGTGAACTGCGCGCCGATGAGCTGCTTGACGAACTGCGTGGAGTCGACCGGTTCCAGCTTCACCGCGATGCCCACCTCGGCGAGGTTGGCCTGCACGATCTGGGCGATGGCGGTGAACACCCGGTCGTTGCCCACGTAGGTCAGGGGGATTTCCGGCAGCGGCGCGCCGTGCTCGGCGAGCAGCGCCTTGGCCCTGCCCACGTCCCGGCGGTGGCGGCCGTCGAGGCCCTCGTCGTAGGCGGGGCTGGTGCGCGGCCACGGCAGCGAGGTCGGGTAGCCCCTGCCCCGGAACACCTCCTCGATGATCCGGTCGCGGTCCAGGGCGTGGGCGACGGCCCGGCGCACCCTCGGGTCGGACAGGCCGGGCGCGGTGGTGTCGAGCCCCACGTAAGCCTGGAGTTCCGCGCCGTCGAGCTGGACCGCGCGCAGGCCGGGCGTCGCGGCCGCGGCCTCCGCGTCGCGGTAGCCGATGCCGCGCGCGAGGTGCACCTGCCCCGAGCGCACCGCCGCCAGCAGCGACTGGCCGTCCGGGATGACCCGCACGTGCACGCCGTCCAGGTGCGGCGGGCCGTCCCAGTATTCGGCGTTGCGGCTGAACGACAGGTCGGTGTTGGGCCGCCACGACGTGAAAGCGAACGGCCCCGTCCCGACGAACCGCTTGCCGGTGGCGATGTCGGCGACCGACTCGGAGTCGATGACCGGCACCGTGGCCAGCAGGTCGAACAGGTTGCTCACCGGGTGCTCCAGGCGCAGCACGAGCCGGTCGGGCGCGGGCGCCTCGACGGCGGTGATCACCTCGGCGGTGCTCAGGAGCTGGCCGTTCCACCTGGGGTCCCGGTAGGACTCCAGGGAGAACTTGGCGTCGGCGGAGGTGAACGGCCGCCCGCTGTGGAACTTCACGCCCTGGCGCAGCTCCAGGGTCAGGGTGCGGCCGTCGTCGGCGGCCTGCCAGGCGGTGGCCAGGGCGGGCCGGGGGTCCAGCCCCTCCCGGTCGTGGCGGACCAGCGTGTCGTAGACCAGGCCGACCAGGGTGGTGATGGCCACGTTGCTGTTGGTGAACACGTTGGCGGGCACCAGGTCCAGGTTCACGCCCACCTCCGCGACCCCGCCGCGCCGCGGTGGGGAGGACGCGTCGCCCGCGGCGGTCTGCGCGTCCACGGCGGACTGGCAGGCCGTGGCGGCCAGCAGCAGCGCCACGGCGGCGAGGGCCTTGAGGGGTCTGGTCAGGTTCATCGGGCAGGTGCCTTCCTGGCGTCGTCGAGCAGGTCGAGCGGGTGGTCGAAGAGTCGGTTGAGCAGGCCGGTGCACGCGGCGGTGGCCTGCAGGTCGGGGCCGAGGCGGGTCACCGAGACGATGTCCGCGCCGGGCAGGCGGGTGGTGTCGGCGTAGGCCCGCAGCAGGTCGGGCAGGCGCTCGGCCGGGTCGGTGACGGCCTGCCCGCCGAGCACCACGCGGTCGGGGTTGAACGCGTCGCGCAGCAGCCCGACCGCCCGGCCCAGCGCGGCGGCCCGGTCGGCGAGCAGCCGGCCGGCGCCGGGGTCGCCCGCCCGCGCGGCGGCGCGCACCAGCCGGATGTCCGGCTCGGCGACCACGCCCGCGTGCACGGCGGTCTCGGCCACGGCGCGGTCGGCCACCGTCGCCTCCAGGCAGCCCGTCGCGCCGCAGGGGCACCGCGCGTCGCCGCCGACGGGCAGGTGCGCGACGCTGCCCCCGCCGACGGGTCCCCGGTGCAGCGCGCCGTCGACGGCCAGCGCGACGCCGACCACCTCGCGCGCGTAGAAGTAGAGCAGGCTGGACACCCGGGGTCCCCGGCCGAACAGCAGCTCGGCGTTGGCCATCGCGGCGACGTGGTCGTCCAGGCGCACCGGCAGGCCGGTCGCGCGGCGCAGCAGGTCGGCGGCCGGCACCCGGTGCCAGCCCAGCCGGTCGTGGTCGAGCAGGCCGCGCACCGGGTCGACCAGGCCGCCGCAGGCCAGCCCGATGCCGACCACCGCGCGGCGCGGCCACCGCCGCAGGAACGCCCGGACCCGGCCGGCGACGTGCGCCAGCGCGTCCTCGGCGCCGCCGCCCGGCGTCGGGACCTCCTCCGCGCCCAGCAGCGTGCCGCGCAGGTCCGCCAGGCCGTAGGTGGTGGTGCTCACGCCGATGTGCACGCCGCACGCCGCGAACACCGTCTCGTCCAGAGTGATCGGCACCCGCGGGCGGCCGATCGCACCGGCCGGCGCCAGGTCCGGGTCCTCGCGCAGCAGGCCGAGGTCCACCAGCGCGCCGACCTGCCTGCTCACCGTGGGCAGGCTCAGGCCGGTGCGCCGGCCGATGGCCGCGCGGGACAGCGGCCCCTCGCGGCGGATCACCGCCAGCACCGCGGCGGCGTTGGCGGCGCGGACGCTCGGGCGGACCGCGCGCGGGATCTCGGTCACGGGGAACCTCTCGGGGGTGCGGGCGTGCTCGGAAGCCCGCTTTTGTGCCAACGGGCGGGGAAAAGTCCGGGGAGTGGCCGATCGGCCGGCGGCGGAGGTCAACGACAGCGGCGCACAGCCGAAGACTCCGTGTGTCCACTTCGGAAGTCAACGACGTCCGGGATGTGGAACGCCGGCGGCCAGTTGATTTCAGGGCTTGACGGAACCTTGTTGCGCGGCAGGGCGGTTCGTACCGTCGAAGCGCGGGCGGCCCGCTGCCCCGTCCCGGGTCCACGCCGGATTGGCCCGCTCCCCGTCAACCCCACCTGGAGGTAACACCGTGAGCCTGTCCGTGCAGAACGTGGGAACCGACGTGTCGGTGGTGCGGCTGGGGTCGGCCATCGGCGCCCGGGTCGACGGCGTGCGACTGGGCGGCGACCTCTCCCCCGGGACCGTGGCGGGGATCCGCGCGGCGCTGCTCGCGCACAAGGTCGTCTTCTTCCGCGGCCAGCAGCACCTGGACGACGCGGAGCAGCTCGCGTTCGGCGGCCTGCTGGGCACACCGACCCTGGCCCACCCGACCGTGCGCGGCCGGGCCAACGCCAACGTGCTGCCGATCGACTCCGACTACGGCAAGGCCAACAGCTGGCACACCGACGTCACCTTCGTGGACCGCGTGCCCGCCATCAGCATCCTGCGCGCCGTGCGCCTGCCCCCGTACGGCGGCGACACGACGTGGGCCAACACCGCGACCGCGTACGAGACGCTGCCACCCGCGCTCAAGGCGCTGGTGGACCAGCTCTGGGCGGTGCACACCAACGCCTACGACTACGCGGCCAACGTCGACGAGCTGCGCATCGGCGGCGTGGACGTCAAGACCGAGGAATACCGCAAGGAGTTCGTGTCCGACCTGTACGAGACCGAGCACCCGGTCGTGCGCGTGCACCCGGAGACCGGCGAACGCGCGCTGCTGCTCGGCCACTTCGTCAAGCGGTTGGTGGGCTTGACCTCGACCGAGTCGCAGGCGCTGTTCCAGTTGCTCCAGCAGCGGGTGACCCGCCTGGAGCACACCGTGCGGTGGCACTGGCAGGAGGGCGACGTGGCGATCTGGGACAACCGGGCCACGCAGCACTACGCGGTGGCCGACTACGACGACCAGGCGCGCCGGCTGCACCGGATCACGCTGGCGGGCGACGTCCCGGTGAGCGTGGACGGGACGCCCAGCGTCGTGCGCAAGGGCGACGCCGCGCACTACTCCGCGTTGTGACGGCCGCAGCGCCGCAGCGCCCGGCACGGTGGTCCACAAGGGACTGACGCGTTCGTGCCGCGGTGACGCCTACCGGTGACCGGGTCGCAGGGCCTACCGGAGCGGTGGCCCCCGCGGACGGCGCGGCGGGTCTGCGGGGTCGCCGACGGGTCGCCCGCGTCGCCGCGGGTGGCCCGGGAGGACCGGCGCCGCACGGCGGGGCGACCCGTCGGCGGCCGTTCCCCGGATCGGCGGCGGAGCGGACCCGCGCCGGCCCCCGCGCCGACCTCTGCGCCGTCACCGGCTCTTGGCCTTCCGTTTCCCTTGCGGTAGCGGAATCATCACGCTGGGTTCTGCGACCGCGCGCCCGCGGTGGCGACATCCGGGGCTGCCGGTGGGCGGCGGCGCGGCGTGCCGCAGGATCTTGGGCATGAGCCGACCGTTCACCGCCGAGGACCTGCGCCGCTGGGAGGCGCACACCGTGCCGGCCTGGGTCTGCAAGGGGGTGCTGCTGGTCGGCTGGGTCGTCGCCTTCGGCTACTCCGCCGCCACGGCGAGCACCTGCTCGCCGGCTTCGCCGTGCCAACCGGACCCGTGGCTGTCGGTGTTCGCCGCGGCGCTGCTGGCCACGCCGGTGCTGCTGTGGCGCGAACCGGTGGTCGGCTGCGCGCTGGGGGCCGCGTTCGGGCTGCTGGAGGTGGTGTTCGAGGCGGACGAGGGCATCCGCGTGGCGTTCGGGCTGCACGGCCTGGCGTGCGCGCTGGTCGGGTTGTGGCTGGTCGAGGCCCGGCGGGCGCAGCACCGGGTGTTCGGGGAGATCAGCGCGCCCACCGTCGTGCGGCGCGCGGCGCCGGCCCGGTTCACCGGGCGCTCGGTCGCGGCGGCGCTGCTGCTGGTGGTCGGCGGGCTGGCGCTGGTGAAGTACGTGGTGGACTCCGCCGACGTGACCGAGCACACCACCGCGGCCGTGCGGGTCAACGGGACGGTCGTCTCGGTCGCCGAGTTCGCCGTGACGGTGGAGCTGCAGTCCTCGCAGCGGACGTTCGACGTGCTGGCGCCCGAGTCGTACGCGGTGGGCATGGACGTGCCGGTGCTGGTCGACGGCCAGTGGGCCGAACTGGTGTCCGAGCCGCGGGACGTGACGCTCCCGCTCACCGTCATGGCGCTGACCCTCGGCATGGCGGTGTTCCTGCGGCTGCGGGACGTGGCCGGCCGCCGGGCGGCACAGCGCTTCCTGGGCGGCCCGGCGCCCTCGGTGGAGGTGCTGGTCCGGGCGGACGGCCGGGGCCGGGCGGTGCTGCACGCGGTGGACGGCCGGCCGTTCGGCTCGATCGCGGTGACCGGCGCGTTCGACGACGGGCGGATGACGGCGGTGGGCGACCTGAGCCACGGCGGCTGGGTGGTCCTGGTGACCCCCGACCGGGTCCTGCTGCCCAACCGGCCGCTGCGCCCCCACCACCGCGCGCTGCCCCGCCGCGACGGGCCGGGGGAGGAACTGCTCGGCGTGGCCCTGGAGGTGCCGCCGCTGCCGTTCCCCGTGCCGCCGCACCGCCGGGACGTGGTGGCCGGCCGCTGGCTGCTCGCCGCCGCCGCCTTCCTCACCGCGGGCGCGGCGAACCTGGACGGCCCGGTCGTCCTCACCGCCCTGTGGTCGGCCGGCACCTGCGCGGTGGCGGGCTGGGTGCGGGGCCGGCCGTCGGCGGTCTTCCACCACGACCACGCGTCGGTCCGCTCGTGGCTGCGCACCTACCGCGTGCCGTGGTCGGAGGTCACCTCGATCCGCCGCGACGGCGAGCGCCTGGTGCTGGAACTGGAGTCGGGCGCGCGCTTCACGCTGGCGCAGAGCACGCGCCCGGTCGCCGAGCTGGGCGCGATCGCCCGCCGCCTGCACGACCTGGCGCCCCACGGCGGGGAGCTGACCTCGCGCCCGGGCGGCGCCCTCCCGGCGGCCCTGTGCTTCGCCCTGGTCGCCGCCGCGGTGCTGCTGCTGACGTAGCCGCCCGCGCCCGTGGCCGGCGCGCCGCGGCGCGCTCTAGGCTCGCGCCCGTGGACTTCTTCTCCCGACCCGACAGCAGGGCGGCCGAGGCCGCGCTCGCGGTGTGCGACGAGCACGCCGAGCCGTGGCTGCGCAACCACTCGCTGCGCGCCTACTCCTGGGCCGCCGCCTACGGCGCGGCGACCCGGGTCGAGTACGACGGCGAACTGCTCTACGTCGCCGCCGTCCTGCACGACCTGGCGCTCGTGCCGGCGTTCGACAGCCACGCGCTGCCCTTCGAGGAGGCGGGCGCGCGGCTGGCCGCGGTCTTCGCCGCCGGGGCCGGGTGGGGTCCGGTGCGGCGGGAGCGGTTGGGCGAGGTGATCGTGCTGCACATGCGCGAGGACGTGGCGGCCGAGGAGGACCCGGAGAGCCACCTGCTGCAGGTCGCGGTCAGCGCCGACGTCTCCGGGCGGCGGCTGGACGAGTTCCCGGCCGGGTTCCGCGCCGAGCTGCTGGAGCGCTGGCCCCGCCTGGGTTTCGCGCCGGCGTTCCTCGACCGGTTCCGCGACCAGGCCGACCGCAAGCCCTCGTGCGCCGCCGCCGACCTGGTGCGCGGCGACTGGCCGGAGCGGGTGCTGGCCAACCCGCTGGACGAGCCCTAGGGCCGGTCCCGGGCGCCCGCGCGGCCCCCGGGACGGGGTTCCGGCCGGCGGGAGCACCCGCTCGCCGGGCCGCCCGGCGCGCAGCGCGGAACCCGCTCCCGCCCCGCGCGCCCACCGCGCGCCCACCCCGCGCGCCCACCCCACTCTTCCAGCACGGAACCCCCGCGCTCCCAGTGCAGATCCGCGCCCACCCCGCGCTCGCAGCACGGAACCCTCCCCCGCGCTCGCAACGCGCCCACCCCACGCCCCGCGCAGTCCACGCCCCGCGCAACCCGCGCCCCGCGGAACCCGGCTGCGGTCCGGCGAAGCGGCCGGCGCGGCCCGGGAAGCGCTTCGGCGCAGGGCGCTCGGCCGATCGGCGCACGGCGCGGCCGGCATTCCACCCCGCGCGGCGACATTCCGCTGTCCGGCCGACGCAGCCGACGCCCGCGCGCGGATAGCGTCCGGGCGCAGGCCGCCAACGTCCCCCGCATCGGAGCGACCATGCCCCACTCCCGTCTGCTGGTTCCCCTACTGCTGGCAGTCGCGCTGCCGCTGCTCGGCACGCCGGCCGCGCACGCCGCCGACCGCGTGCGGATCACCGAGCTGCCCGCCCTGCCCGGGCAGACCGCCGCGCGCGTGACCGCGGTCGACGACCTGGGCCGGGCCATCGGCGCGAGCACCGGCAACGGCCCGCAGCACGCCGTGCTGTGGCACCGCGGCCGGACCACCGACCTGGGCGGCGGCGAGGCCGTGGCGCTCAACCGGCACGGCCAGGTGCTGGTGGTGGAGGCGCCGAGCAGCGGCGGCGGCACCTACGTGCGCCGCCCGCGGATCTGGCACGACGGCACGGCCACCGACATCACGCCGCCCGGCTCCGGTTACGTGGTCGCGCAGGCGATCAACGCCGGCGGCGACGTGCCGATGACCTACTCGCGGTCGCCCTACGGCTACCACCAGGAGGCCGCCGCGCTGTGGAAGGACGGCGCCCTGCGCGGGCTCGACGTCGGCGGCGGCGCGCACCTGAGCGTCTCGGCGATCACCGACGGCGGTCTGGTGGCCGGTTCCCACCTGCCGATGTTCGGGACCGACAGCTACGCCTTCCGCTGCCAGGGCACGTCGTGCGGGCGCCTGCCCGCCGCGCCCGGCTCCGGGTCGTACGCGGTGTCGGCGGCCAACGAGTCGGGCGTCGTGGTGGGCACCCGGGACAACCGGCCGCTGCGCTGGGAGGGCGACTCGGTGACCGTGCTGCCGGGTGGCGTCGGCGCGGTGGCGCGCAACGCGCAGGCGATCAACGAGCGCGGTGACGTCGTCGGCTGGACGCAGGACGCCGACGGGGTCCGGCGGGCGACGGTGTGGCGCGGCGGGCAGCCGGTGGTGCTGGACGTGCCGGGGCCGTCCGAGGCGGTGGCCGTCAACGACCGCGGCGACGTCGTGGGCTGGAGCTCGTCGACCGGCCAGTGGCGGGCCTTCCTGTGGCGGCACGGGCGCGTGGTCGAGCTGGGCGCGCTGGGCGGCGCCTCCAGCTACCCGGTGGCGCTGAACGAGCGCGGCGTGGTCGTCGGGCACGCCACCAAGGCCGACGGCACCCAGCACGCGGTGCGGTGGCAGGTCTCCGGGCGCCGCTGAGCGCGACCCGCCCCGGCTGAGGGGCCGCCGGCCCCTCAGCCGGTGTTGGCGCCTTCGTTGCCCCGGCCCCGCAGCAGGTCCTCGCGGGCCCGCGCGACGCGCGAGCGCACCGTCCCGATCGGGCACCCGCACATCTCGGCCACCTCGGCGTAGGACAGCCCCAGCACCTGGGTCAGGAGCAGGGCCTCGCGGCGTTCCGGGGCGAGGTCGGCCAGCAGGAGGTTCAGCTCGACGACGTCCTCGAAGCCGGCGGAGCGGTCGGCGGAGCGCCGGGCGTCCGAGGCTTGCTGGACGTCGGCCGACCACGCGATCGCCGGGCGCGAGCCGGCGGCGCGGAGGTGGTCCACGACGGTCCGGCGGGCGATCGACAGCAGCCAGGTGCGGGCCGAGGAGCGGCCCTCGAAGGAGGGCAGGCTGCGCAGCGCGCGCAGGTAGACCTCCTGGGCCAGGTCGTCCGCCCGGCCCGGGTCGGTCAGGTGGGCCACCAGGCGCCACACGTCGCGCTGCGTGGCGCGGATGAAGCGCTCCAGCGCGGCGCGGTCACCCGACCCGGCGGCCAGCGCCAACGTGGTGACCGCGTCGTCGTCACCGCGTGAGATCGACACGATTGATCAGGCTAGTGCACCGGGTACCGGGAACTCCCAGGGCCACTTGGCCGACAATGTGACCGTGGACTGCGAGACCTGCCGGGAGGCCCTGTCGGCGAGGCTGGACGGCGAGGCGGAGCCGGCCCCCGCCGGCGACGTGGACGCGCACGTGGCGGGGTGTGCGGCCTGCCGGGCGTGGCAGGGCGACGCGGCGGCGCTGACCCGGTCGCTGCGACTTCGGCCCGCCGAAGCCACGCCCGACCTGCTGGACGCCGTCCTGGGCGCCGCGGCGGCGCAGGGGGCGCCCCGAACCCCGGGCGGGGCGGTCCCGGGCGGGGCCGGGGAGCCGGGTGGGCCGGCCGACGGCGCGGCGGCGCGCGGCGGGACCGGGCCGGGGTCGACGCGGGGGTGGTACCCGCGGGCCGCGCTGGCGGGGGTGGCGGTCGCGCAGATCACCCTGGGGCTGGCGCAGGTGCTGGGCACGGGGTCCGGCGCGGACGGCCACGGGGCGCACGGGGTCGTCGGCGGGAGCCACCTGTTCAACGAGAGCACCGCGTGGAACCTGGCGCTGGGGCTCGGGCTGCTGTGGACCGCCCTGCGCCCGCGCGCCACGACCGGGATGCTGCCCGTGCTCAGCGGGTTCGTCGTGGTGCTCGGGGCGTTCTCCGCGCAGGACCTGGCGGCCGGGCAGGCGACCGTCCAGCGGGTGACGTCGCACGCCATCCTCGTGCTCGGGCTGCTGCTGCTGGTCGTGGTGCACCGGGGCCGGCGCGACCCGCGCGGCGACCGGGCCGCCGACCCGCTGCCGGAGGCGCCCGACAGCGCTGGGACGGGGTCCGCGGCGCCCGCCCCCGAGCAGGACCCCGCCCCGGCCACCCGGCCGCGCCTGCGACCGGTCAGCCGGCGACGCGCGGCCTGAGCACCGCGGGGAGCCGCGATCCGGAACCGGGGGCCGCGCGATCCGGAACCGGGGGCCGCGCGATCCGGAACCGGGGGCCGCGTGACCGCCGGCCCGGGGCAGCGCCGACCGACCGGGGACCACGCCGACCGACCCTCACGACCGGAGCCGCGTAACCGGGAGCCGCGCCGATCGACCCGAGGGCCGGGACCGCGCCGGAGCCGCGCGACCGGGGTCCGAACCGACCGGCCCGGGCCGCGCCGGCCGGCTCAGCGCAGCAGTTCCAGCAGCCGGTCGACCGGCAGGGCGGGCGAGCGGCGGCCGTGGCGGCCCACCATCGTCTCCGCCGCCAGCAGGGCGTTGAGCACGGCCTCCTCCACCCCCTGCACCACGGCGGCGAAGAAGTCGTCCGTGCGGTTCCACGGGACGTGGCGCAGGGTGTCGTAGCCGGGCTCCCCCCGCGGGAACGCCGAGGGGGTCTGGGTCGTCGCGTTGCCGGTGGAGAAGGCCAGGAAGATGTCGCCCGAGAAGTGGGAGCCGGTGGTCCCCGTGCGGGCCAGGCCGAGGGGCACGCGCCGGGCCAGCGCCGTGCACTGGCCGGGCAGCAGGGGCGCGTCGGTCGCCACCACGGCGATCACCGAGCCCGCGCCGGGCGGGGTCGCCCAGTCGCCGTCCTCCATCGGGTTGTCGTCGGCCAGCGCCTCCCCCACCGGCACGCCGCACACCGTCAGTTCCCGGCGCGAGCCGAAGTTCGCCTGGACGAACACGCCGACGGTGTAGGAGTCCGGCCCGTACCGGACGACCCGCGACGAGGTCCCGCTGCCGCCCTTGAACGCGTAGCAGTTCATCCCGGTGCCGCCGCCGACCGAGCCCTCCTCGACCGGGCCGGGGCGGGCGGCGTCGATGGCCGCGACCGCGTGCTCGGGCCGGACGTGCGGGCCGTTGATGTCGTTGAGGTAGCCGTCCCAGGTCTCCGCGACGACCGGCAGCAGCCACTGGTCGGCCACGGCGGGCTTCTCCCGCGCCACCCAGTCGACGACGCCCCGGTGGCACGGGCCGACGGCGTGCGTGTTGGTGATCAGCACCGGCAGCCGCAGCGCGCCGGTCTCGCTGAGCAGGGCCGTGCCGGTCATCTCCCCGTTGCCGTTGAGCGAGAACCAGCCCGCCGCGCACGGCACGTCGAAGTCCGCCCGGCCGCGCGGCAGGATCGCCGTCACGCCGGTGCGCACCGCGTCGCCCTCGACCAGGGTGGTGTAGCCGACCTCCACGCCGGGCACGTCGGTGATCGCGTTGTGCGGCCCCGGTTGCCCGGTCAGCCGCAGTCCGTGGTCACGTGCGCGCATCTCACGCCTCCAGGTTGCATCGGGTCGCATCGGCCGCGTGCGCCAGCAGGACCGCCTCGGCCTGCGGGGTGGTGAACGTCGGCACGGCTTGGGTGATGTGCAGGCCGAGGCCGTCCTCCAGCGCCACCAGGCCGCGCGCGATGGTCGTCGCGTCGCGGGTCAGGTCGAACACCCCGGTGGCCGCGCCCGCCTCCAGGATCGAGGTGTACAGCGCCACCTGGCGCTCGCACAGCCGGATGTGCTGGGCGGCGTAGGCCGGGTCGCGGCGGGCGTGGGCGCCCAGCTCGTAGATCAGCACGCACAGCTCGTCGTCCCGGCCGGTGGGCAGGCCCGCGCGGATGGTGACGACCAGCCGGCGCCTCGGGTCGGGCTCGCGCCGCGCCGCCTCCTCGCGGGCCACGCAGAACCGCTCGATCGCCTCCCGCTGCACCTCGTAGAGCAGGTCGCCCAGGGTCGGGAAGTAGTACAGCACCGACCCGGTCGACATGGCCGCCTGGTCGGCGACGTCGCGCAGGCGCAGGTCGAGCACGCCCCGGTCCAGGACGGCCTGGCGCGCGGCGGCGACCAGCTCACCGCGCTTCTCGTGGGCCCGGCTGGGTCTCGGCATGGCCCCATTCTTCGACCGAGCGTCAAGGAACGCAAGTGCGGGCCACCGGAACCCACCCGTAGCCCAACATGGTATTGACGCGGGGCCGGTCGAGTTCTTTGATGGCCAGTCAAAGAACCGACCGAGGAGACCGCCATGCCGGATCCGTCGTCGTCCTCCCCCTCCCCCACGAGCCCGCAGCACGGCCGCGCGCCCTCCACCCCGGCCCTGCGCCGGGGGCTGAAGGTGCTGGGCACCCTGCTGATCACGCTGTCCGCGATCTCCCCCGCGTCCTCGGTCTTCATCATCGCGCCGGGCGTGGTGGGGCAGGCGGGCAGCGGCGCCCTGTGGAGCTTCCTGCTGGCCGCCGTGGTCGGCGTGTTCATGGCGTTCGTCTACGCCGAACTGGCCTCGGCCTACCCGCTCAGCGGCGGCGAGTACGCCATCGTCGCCCGCACGCTGGGCAAGCTGCCCGGCTTCGTCACGCTCGGCCTGCTGATGATCACCCAGCTGCTGATCATCGCCGTGATCGCGCTGGGCGTCGGCGCCTACCTGGAGGTGCTGGTCCCCGGTCTGCCCGGACCCGTGGTGGCCGCCGTGACCACGGTGGGCGCGACCGTGCTCGCGGTGTTCGACGTCAAGCTCAACGCCTGGATCACCGGCGTCTTCCTGGTCATCGAGCTGGCCGCGCTGGCCGTGGTGAGCGCGCTGGGCCTGGTCGACCCGGCCCGGCCGCTGGGCGAGCTGCTGACCTCGCCGGTGGCCGCGTCGCCGGACGGCGTCGTCGGCCCCGCCGCGCTCGGGCTGATCGCCGGCGCCGCGGCCGTGGCGATCTTCTCCTACAACGGCTACGGCTCCGCGGTGTACTTCGGCGAGGAGACCGACGACGCGCACAGGGGCATCGCCCGAGCGATCCTGTGGGCGCTGGCGATCACCGTGGCCTCGGAGCTGATCCCGGTCACCGCCGTGCTGCTGGGCGCGCCGTCGCTGGAGGAGCTGTTCGGCGCGGAGAACATGATGAGCTACTTCGTCACCGCGCAGGCCGGTTCGACGGTGAACGCGGTGATCAGCCTGGCGGTCGCCCTGGCCATCCTCAACGCCGTGCTGGCGATCATCCTGATCACCTCGCGCATGGTCTTCAGCACCGGCCGGGACGCGGCGTGGCCGGGCGCGGTGAGCCGGGCGCTGGCCGCCATCCACCCGCGCACCGGCACCCCATGGGTCGCCACCCTGGTCACCGGAGCCTTCGCCACCGCGCTGTGCTTCGCGGACAAGGACTTCCTGCTCGTGGTGACCGCGACGTCGATCGTCGCCGTGTACGCGGCGCTGTGCCTGGCGGTGCTCAACGGCCGGCGCAACAGGTCCACCGCGCACGCCGCGTACCGGATGCCGTGGTTCCCCCTCGCCCCCTTGCTGGCCCTGGCCGCGCTCGCCTACGTCGTGTGGCAGAACGCCCTGGACCCGGCCGTCGGCCGCCCGAGCCTCGCCATCACCGCGGGCATCGGCGTGGTGTCGGCGCTGTACTACTTGCTGGTGGTGCGGCGACGCGGGGCGTGGGAGCTGAAGGGAGCGGAGGACGACGCCTGAACCGCGGTCGCGGTCGGCGAACCACCCACCGACCGGCACTCGGTACTCGGCACCGCGGAGAGGGAACCGACCGTCCCCGGCCCGAGTCGTCACGGTCGGGGTGACGCTCCCGGCTCGCCGGTCAGCCACAGCAGGTGGGTTTTGGTGCCGTTCCCCTCCTCGAAGTAGCGCAGGGCGGATCCCGGCTCCACGACCAGCGCCCGGAAGTCGCCGCTCCTCGACACCACCTCGGCGTGGTCGTCGAAGGCCATGCCGTAGGCCGCGATGTAGCCGTCGTGGCGACAGCCGTACTCCACTGCGATGGCGAACAGGCGGGGAGCGTCGTCGGTGGCGAGCCCTTCGAGGAAGGCGATGAACCCGGCCGCGTCCCACAGCGGTTCCGGGTCGGTGGCGCCGGTCGTCCGCGGTTCCGCGGTGATCGGGTCGCCGAACCGGGACCCGTCCCGCGCGGCTACCGACGGGGCGTGGTCGGGAGCAGCCCGCAAGCTGCCGCCGACGGGCGCGGAGTTCGTTCCCATACCTGGCACCACTCCTCACTTCTCGGTTTTCCCACGAAAAATCGCGCGAGGCCCGATGCCCGACGGGGCCGCTGCGCGCGCGGGCCGCCACGCCGCTGGACCGATGGGCCGATCGGCCGGCGAAGTGCGCTCGTGGCACTTTTCCTCGTTCTCGGACTCGATGACCTCGAACAGTTCCTCGAACCCCATGGGGGCGAGGGCGATCAGCGCACCCCCGATGAACGCGGGGCCCGGCTGGAGTCCGCCGCCCCTGACCCTCCCCACGGTGGAACGGTTGAGACCCATCGCACGGGCGAGCCCGTAATCAGAGGTGAAGCCCGCCGACAACGATCCTTCCTCGAACGCCTTGAGACGAAGTCTCACCGTGTACGACATCAGCACCTCCGGACAGCCGGCGCGAGTGCCTGGTCGGCCAGGCGTGCGCCCAGCCGAGAATGCGAACGCCACCGCGCCCGAGCCCGATCGCGCTCGCCGGTCCCGCGTGACAGTGGTCGAGCAGTCGAGGACGTGGAAAACAGGACACCCACTGGCCATCTCGCCTCGTTCGAGCGTCCACGGGCGTGTGGAACGCTTGGCGGCAACGCTACGATCAGCCTTGATCGGGAAGAACTGACCGGTGGTGCGAGTGTCGCGACCGATCACGGCCGCTCCGGAAGGCAACCATGGCGAGCAGGGCCACAACCCCGACCCGCAGTCAGGGTCGGCGATCAATCGGGATCGTCTCGGGCTCCGTGTTGAAGTCGAGTCGGCACGCCGCCGGCCTCACCCAAGAACAACTGGCCGAACTCCTCGGCGTGGACGTCACGACGGTCCAGGGGTGGGAGTCGGGCCGCCGCCCCATGTCCGCGATAGGGACCGGCGACTTCATGCGGATAGCCGCGCGACTGGTCCGAGCAGGCGCCCCGGCCTCCACGGGGAATTGTTTGCGCGAGGCGGTCGAGGCCGACCTGGTGCTCTCGACCGGAGTCGAAGCCGGTCGCGGTCGGGTGGACCCGGACCTGCACCCCCTCGCCGCCTGCGTCCACCGCAAGAGCTTGACCAACCTCATCACCTGGCCGTTCACCCGGAGCACGCCGCCACAGCTGTCGGCGTTCATCCCGAAACGCCCGAGGCGCGGTCCGGCGGCGACATACCCGTCGCTCGGCGCCGATGAGCGGAACAGGTTCTTCGACCACCTGCAACTGGTCGCCGACCACAGCAGGAACGCCGAGGACGCGCTGTTGCGGAGGCAAGCGGTGTACCTGCTCGGATTCGACCAACGGCGCGAAGTGGTCGACTGGCTCCGCGCGGAGTGGCAGCGCGCCGGACGGAAAACCTTCCGGTCCGACGACGTGACGGGTCTGCTCGAAGCCCGCTCCGCTTCAGTGGCCCTCGCCTCGGCAGGCGAAGGCGACCACGTCCATGATTTCGTCGTCAAGACGAACGACACGAAGGCCGAACTCGCCAACCTGAACTACTGGGCGCACTGGGTCGGCGAACTCGACGGGACGCGAACCGACGACTCGTTCATGCTCGCCCAGGACAGGCGAGCGTGGACAGGTGTGCGCCTGCTTTCCCACCTCACCGGTCGACTGGACCCGAATTCACCTCACCTGCCGCTGAACCTGCACACCTTGCAGGTACTCGTGGCGTCACGACCCGCCCTGCTCAAAAGCGGGCCCCAGGTGCAGGAAAAGCTCGCACGCGCGCTGGACCGACTGGCCTCCAGCGGTACTCTTACCCGTCTCGGCAGCAGTCACGTCGACATGCTCAACTACGCGTTGCGCATCTCGAACCACTAGGAGCACACGTGTCAGACGAGGCCGTTGAGCTAGCCGCGTTCGGTTACGAACTCGGGGTGCTGAAGAGGGTTCGCCGCTCGGGGTGGTGGCACGCCGGTGTGCGCGATCCGGAATCCGTCGCCGAGCACACGGCGAGGGTCGCGCAACTCGCCGCGCTGATCGCGGCCGAGGAAGGCGCGGACCCGGCACGGGCCGCGTTCCTCGCGCTCTGGCACGACACGCAGGAAACCAGGACCGGCGACCTCCCGCACACCGTGAAGGGCTACCTCGCCAAACCCGACCCACGGCGGATCACGGCGGACCAGACGGCCGACCTCCCGGAACGGTCCCGCGAGGTCGTCCGGAACGCGGTGGAGGAGTACGAGGCCGCCCGGTCCCCCGAGGCGTTGTGCGCCGGCGACGCGGACAAGCTGGAGATGCTGCTCCAAGCAGTCGAGTACCGGGACGTGGGCGTCCAACGGGTCGAGGGCTGGATCGACTCGGCCCGCAAGGACCTGAAGACCGCGACCGCGCGGGGCATCGCGGAGGCCGCCGTCACGACGTCGCCACTCGCGTGGCGCAACCGGTAGCCGCTGCACCGGCGCCGGCCTGGTGCCCGCTCGGCGCGGGCCTCACCCCTCCGGCGGCTTCCGGTCCAAAATGGACATCACTCGCGCGCCGGCCGGACCCGGTCCGGCCCGGTTCGGGTCCGGGGTGCGGGCGGTGACGGTGTGGAAGAGGGGGGCCGGGACGCGGCACTGGTCGATCAGCAGGGTGTCGTCGACGCCCTCCTGCGCCAGCAGCTCCACCGCCCGCGGCAGCAGCGAGGGCTGCTCGATCGCGGCCACCAGGCCGGGTTCGCTGCGCCGCCAGCCGCGGGCCGAGATGGTGGCCATGGCGTTGCGGTAGGACACGTCGCCGAGCGCGCCCAGCCAGCGGGCGCGGTAGAGCAGGGCCTGGAGGCTCACGCCCCACTGCTCCTTGAGCCGCGCCAGGGACTTCCACACCGCGCCGCCCATCGACGCGGGCAGCAGGTCGCGGACCTGGTCGGCGGGCATCAGCAGTTCGGCGGCGAACCGGTGGGCCTGGTCCTCCACCACCCGGCCGCCGGGTTCGGCGTCGCCGTGCATGACGAGGTGGCCCAGCTCGTGGGCCACGTCGAACCGCTGGCGGTAGTAGTCGTGCTTCACCGGGTTGAGCACCACCACGGGGCGCAGGCCGCTGTCGAACGAGTACGCGTCCACCGACGCCGCCTGCGGCGGGCTGAACACCACCAGCACGCCGTGGTTCTCCAGCAGCCGCACCAGGTGCCCGACCGGGCCCGGCCCGATGCCCCACCGCTCGCGGACCAGTCGCGCGGCCCGCTCGGGCCCGTCGCCACCCGGGTCGTCGGCCGCCACCGGCAGCACCGGGACGTCCGGCTCGGGGAACTCGACGTGCCGCTCCAGGCTCGCCGCCACGTCCACCGCCACCTGGCCGTAGGCGAACGCCTGGTCGCGGGCGAGCTGGCTGGTGGAGCGCAGCGACCGGAAGTGCGGCGCGGTGCTCAGCGCGGCCACGTCGTCGGCGCGGACGGCGAAGAAGCCCGGGTCGACCGACAGGCTCAGCGCCAGCTGCGCCACCGTCGCGGGCGTGGGGCGCTTGGCGCCCGACTCCCACGCCGCGACGGCCGTCGGGCTCTTGTCCACCCGGCCCGCCAGCTCGCTCTTGCGCAGCCCGGCGAGCCTGCGGGCCAGCGTCAGCCGGGACCCGTCGAACAGCGGGGCGACGTCCGCCGCCCGCGTGGGCGTGCGAGGGCTCAACGCCCACCGCCGGCACGCCGGTCGGCGCCGGGCTGCTCGGCGGAGCGGTCGCGCAGGCGCACCGGGGCGTCCGGCGCGGTGTCGGGCGCGACGGGCACCGCGCGGGTGGCGCGGCGGCTCGCGCCGGCGGCGGGCAGCCGCAGGACGTCCACCCGCCACGCCCACGCCGGGCCGCCGCCCGCGTTGAGCCGGGCGCGGCCCAGGACCAGCTCGGCCTGCCGGCTGACCGGGTCGAGGCTGTGGGCGACCACGAACGTGTCGAGGTCCAGGCTCCGCGCGCCGAGCGCGAACAGGCCGCCGACCTCCTCCTCGGCCAGGTGCTCGAACAGCGAGGGCTGCGCCGGCTGCGGCTCGCGCTGCAGGGCCACCCGCTGCTTGGTGGTGCTGCGCCGCAGCCACGCCAGCTCGTCGAGCTTGCCGAACTCGCCCGCGGCGAGCAGGAAGCGCCGGTCGCCGACCGCCCAGCCGGGGCTGTTGTTCAGGTTGGACCGCCGCACCGCGCCGGGCCGCACGCGCGGCATCGTGTCGATGTCGCGCCCGGAGAGCCGGGCGTACAGCTCGTCCAGGCCCGAGTGCTCCTCGGGCGCGGCGTAGCGCTCGCAGTGGAAGACCCGGTCCAACCGGTTGCGGAACAGCGTGAACCGGGTGTTGCCCAGCCAGGCGGCGTCGTGGCCGTCGGCCTCGGAGTAGTCCTCCAGCGCGCGGGTGGTCGCCGACAGGTACGCCCAGCGCAGCCCCGCGAGCACACCGGCCGCCCCGAAGTCCGCGATGACCTGCTGCTGTTCCGTCATGGCCGCCAACCTACCCCGCAACCAGCAATTCGTGCGCGGAACTGAACCGGACCGGCGTGTCGCGCCGCCGCGCCGCACCCCCGGGATGCCCCGGTGGCAGGCTCGCGGGCCTTCTATATGGTCGCGCACGTCACTTGACACACCGTACCGGGAGGGGGACGTCCGGTGATCGGGCAGCCCGACGAGGAGGACGTCGAGCGGTGGCGGGACGCGGACGCCCCGCCCGACGACCTCGACCGGGCGCCGCGCCCGGCAGCCGGACCGCGACCGCCCTCCGACGCCGAGCTGGTGGAGTCCGTGCGGGGCGGCGCGGTGCGGGACTACGGGCAGCTCTACCAGCGGCACGTCCACGCCGCCCGCGCCCTGGCCCGGCAGCTGGCCGGCTCCGCCGCCGAGGCCGACGACCTGGTGGCGGACGCGTTCGCCAAGGTGCTCGACGCGCTGCGGGCGGGCGGCGGCCCGGAGACGGCGTTCCGCGCCTACCTGCTCACCGCGCTGCGGAACACCGCCTACGACCGGGCGCGGCGGGACCGCAGGCTGCGGCTGGCCGACGACGTGGGCGCGGTGGCGGGCGTCGAGGAGGTCACCAGCGTCCCGTTCCAGGACCCGGCGGTGGCGACGCTGGAGCGGTCGCTGGCCTGCCGCGCGTTCACGAGCCTGCCCGAGCGGTGGCAGGCGGTGCTGTGGCAGACCGAGGTCGAGGGCCGGTCGCCCGCCGAGCTGGCGCCGCGGTTCGGGCTGACCACCAACGGGGTGGCCGTGCTGGCGCACCGGGCGCGCGAGGGCCTGAAGAAGGCTTACCTCCAGGCGCACCTGGAGCGCGACCCGGCCGGCCGCTGCCGGGCGACGGTCGCGCGGCTGGGCGCGTGGACCCGCAGCGGCCTGGCCCGGCGGGAGACCACCCAGGTGGAGGCGCACCTCGACCGGTGCGGCGAGTGCCGCGCGCTGGCGGCCGAGCTGGCCGACGTCAACGGCACCCTGCGCGCGGTCGTCGCGCCGGTGCTGCTGGGCTCCGGCGTGGCGGGCCACCTGGTCGCGACCGCCGGGGCCGCGGAGGCCGGAGCTGCGGCGGGGGCGGCGGCGGGCGCAGGAGCGGGTACGACAGCAGGCGCAGGGGCGGGGGCAGGGGCGGGCACAACAGCAGGCGCGGGGGCGGGCGCAGGGACGGGCACGACAGCGGGCGCGACAGCGGGCGCGGGTTCGGGAGCGGGGCCGGTCGGGCACTGGCTCGGCGCGGTGGCGTCCGCGACCGCGGTGGTGGCCGCCACCGTGTGGAGCATCGGGGCGGGGCCGCAGCCGGGCGCGCCGCCCGCGTGGGCCGAGCCGCCCGTGCCCGGCCCGGCGACCGGCACCACCGCACCGGCCCCGCCGACGACCGGCGCCGGCGCGACCACCGCGACCACCGCGACGGCCGGCGCCACGACCGACCCCGCGACGGGCGCGACGACGCGGGCCGCGACCGGGGAGACCGGCCCGCCGGCCCCCGCCGGCACGTCGGACCCGCTGCCGCCGGCGGCGGCCGAACCGCTGGAGCCGGTCGTGCCCGAGGCGTTCACCCTGCGCACCGGGGGACCCCCGGCCGAGCTGCCGGTGACCCTGCGCAACACCGGTCGCGCACCCGCCCCCGCGCCGACGCTCACGCTGTCCCTGCCCGACGGCGTCCAGGTGGTCGGGCCCGGTGACGCCCTCGCCGGGCGCCGGCTGCTGCGCCTGGACGGCGCGGCGCCCACCGTCGGGTGCCCGGCGGGCCGGGGCGCGGTGACCTGCTCGGCCGAGCGGCAGCTGCCGCCCGGCGGCTCGGTGACGTTCGTCCTGCGCCTGCTCGCCGGGCCGAAGGCGGGCGGCGGCACGATCGGCGGCACGGCCACGGCCGGCGCGCTCCCGGCGACGCGGGTGGTGGTGACCCTCTCGATCACGCCGAAGAGGTGAACCCGACAGGGGGACGGTGTCCGCACAAATCGGCACCCGGATGTCACAGCTCGCCGGCAGCGGTGCGTCATCGGGTGTCGAGCCGTCCCGAGGACCGTTACCGGACCGAGCGAAAACGTCAGTCGTTCGAGGGGCGCGCCTTGTGGCGCGGTCTCACGCGGGGCGACTGTTGCTCATGGAACTCGACGCCCTCGCGCTGCTCAGAGAAGGACTGCCGGACACCGCCGCACCCCGCCGCCGGATCGTGGTCGTGGGCGCCGGGATGGCCGGCCTCACCGCCGCCCTGCTGCTGAAGGAGGCCGGCCACGACGTCACCGTCCTGGAAGGACAGAACCGGCTGGGCGGGCGCATCCTGACCCACCGCGACTTCGCCGGCGACATGTACGGCGAGTTCGGGGCGATGCGCTTCCCGCTCCAGCACCCGATGGCCCAGTGGCTCATCCAGGAGAAGTTCGGCCTGGACACCCGGCCGTTCCCGATGTACGACGAGGACACCTTCATCTACCTGCAGGGCAAGGGGGTGCGCCGGCGGGACTTCCAGGCCGACTCGTTCGCCTTCGACCTGACCCCCGACGAGGCGTCCCGGACGCCGCACGACCTGCTGCGGCACACCGTGCAGCCGCTGGTGGACGTCATGGAGCAGGAGGACGAGGGCAAGGCTTGGCACCGGCTGCTCGACGAGTACGACAAGTACACGCTGCTGGGCTACCTGAAGGAGCGCGGCCTCGGCGACGGCGCGCTGGCCATGCTGGGCCCGCTGTTCAACCTGGAGGGCCGGTACCACTTCTCGCTGGTCGAGTGGTTCTCGCACTACTACGAGGACGTGTTCGGCCAACTCGTCTACATCACCGACGGGGCCGATTCGCTGCCCAGGGCGTTCGAGCCGTACCTGATGGACGACATCCGGTTCGGCGCGCAGGTGCACGCGGTCGACCAGTCCGACACCGACGTGCGCGTGCACTACCGGGCGGGCCGCCGGTCCTACGAGGTCGTCGCCGACGAGTGCATCGTGACGGTGCCGTTCGCGAGCCTGCGGCACATGGAGATCGGCGGGTTGGACCCGGACAAGTGGTACGCGATCCGCAACACCTACTACGGGCGGGCGCACAAGCTCTTCATGCAGTTCAGCGAGCGGTGGTGGGAGAGCTCGTACGGCATCACGCACGGGTTGACGGTGACCGACCTGGCGATCCGCAACATCGTCTACCCGCCGGCGGGGCAGGACACCCGGTTCCGCAAGGGCGTGATGATCGCGTCCTACTGCTGGGAGCAGGACAGCATGCCCTACACGCCGCTGGCCGGCGAGGAGTGCGTCGCGCAGGCGCTGGAGGACCTGACCAAGATCCACCCCGAGGCGCGGGACACCTTCGAGCACGGCGTCTACAAGGATTGGGCGCTGGACTGGTTCGCCTGCGGCATCGGGCCGCTGTTCCGGGCGTACGAGATGAGCGAGTCGTTCTACGACGACGTGATCCGGCCGGTGAACCGGGTGTGGTTCGCCAACGACGCCTGCGACCGCCGCCACCGGCGCTGGGTGGAGGGCGCGCTGAAGGCCGCGGTCAAGAACGCCTACGCGATCCACTCCGGGATGCGGGACGAGATGCCGTGGCGGGACTGACCGGTGCGGGGGTGTGACCACCCCGACCACACCGACCACTCGGTCCGCAGTGGACCGGCGTCACCACCGCGGGAACGCCGGTCCACTGTGGACGGGGTCGGCGCCGGCGCTCACTCCATGACGAAACCGCCGTTGGGGCTCAACGTCTGCCCGGTCAGGTAGGAGCCGTCCGGCCCGACCAGGAACGCCACCGCCGAGGCGATCTCCGCGGGCAGGCCGAACCGCCCCAGCGCGATCTGCCGCTCCAGGTCCTGCCGCACCACCGGCGCCATCACGTCGCCCAGCGGCGTGTCGATGTAGCCGGGCGCGACGCAGTTGACGCGGATGCCCTGCGGCGCGACGTCCCGGGCCACCGCCCTGGTGAAGCCCTCGATGCCCGCCTTGGCCGCCGAGTAGTGCGGGATGTGCGCGCAGCCGGTCAGGCCGCAGACGGAGGACACGTTGACGATCACCGAGCCGGCGCGCATGTGCCGCAGGGCGGCGCGCGTGCCGTAGAACGTGCCGTCCAGGTGGACTCCCAGCATCCGGTGCCACGCCTCATCGCTGATGTTGACCGTCGCCTCCAGGGCGGTCGAGGGCGTGCCGGCCGCCGTCTCCGCCAGCCGCGTCGCGAGCCGCCCGAACGCCTCGTCGGCCTCCTGGCCGCCCCGGATCCCCGCGTTGTTGACCAGGATGTCCAGCCGGCCGTAGGTCTCGACGACCGAGCGCACCGCCTCGTCCACCTGGGCGGAGTCGGCCACGTCCGCGACCACCGCCATGCCGCGCGTCAGCAGGCCCGCGGTGATCTCGGCGCCGGTCGAGTCCACGTCCAGCGCGGCCACCCGCGCGCCCTCCGCGTCCAGTCGGCGGGCGATCGCTTCGCCGATCCCCGAACCGGCGCCGGTCACCAGCGCCACCTTGCCCTCGATGCTGCCCATGCCCGCAGACGCTAGTGAGGGGCCGGCCACCGGCTGTGGGCTCGGCCACAGCCGGTGCGCTGGCGGTCAACGGGTGTTCGCCATCGGGCAAGCGCTGGTGTGGTCGCCGTCGCACTCTGATGGCCGTACCGGGCGGACGGAGGCGGCATGACCGAGGTGGACCGACGGATCACGACGGCGCGCGACGGAGGCGGGGTCGTCGGGTTCGGCAGGAGGGTGCTGCGCGCGGAGTCCAGCAGCGTGTTGATCGCGACGATCCTGCTGGTGCTCGTCATCGGCGCGCTGCGACCGACGTTCCTCTCCGTCGGGCAGCTCAAGGACGTGCTCAACAACTCGGTGTACGTGGCGCTGCTGGCGGCGGGCATGGCCTTCCTGCTGGCGATGCGCGAGATCGACCTGTCCGTGGGCGCCATGTTCGGGCTCTCGCTGATCACCACGGCGCTGCTGATGCGCGACGGGTTCGACCCGTGGCTCGCGTGCGGCGCGGGGATCGTGCTGGGCGCGGTGCTGGGCCTGGCGAACGCGTTGGTGGTGCAGCACATCGCGATCCCGGCGTTCGTGGCGACCCTGGCCACGATGCAGCTCTACCGGGGGTTGGCGGTGGCGCTGGGGGACGGGCAGCAGGTCACCGGCCTGCCGCTGGAGCACTCGTTCTTCACCGTGCTCGGCGGCGAGCTGCTGGGGCTGCCGGTGAGCGTGTGGATCCTCATCGCGGTCACCGCGGGGCTCACCGTGGTCCTGCGCTGGACCCCGTTCGGCTACCGGGTGCGCTCCATCGGGTCCAACCCGGACGCCGCGGCGTTCTCCGGCATCTCCATCGCGCGCACCCGGCTGTACGTGCTGGTGATGGTCGGCGCGGTCGCGGGCCTGGCCGGCGTGCTCGGCCTGGCGTTCTTCACCTCCGGTGACCCGAACATCGGCGTCGGGTTCGAGCTGCAGGCCATCGCCGCGGCGGTCATCGGCGGCACGCCGCTGCGCGGCGGCGTCGCGACCGTGGTCGGCGCCGTGTTCGGCGCGATCCTGCTGGGCGTGGTCTCCAGCGGGCTCGTGTACTTCAGCATCCCCGCGAACTGGAGCGGCTTCGCCACCGGCCTGGTCGTCCTGCTGGCGGTCGGTGTGGACAGCGCGCTGCGCAGTCGGCAGCGGGCGCGCGAATCGATGCTCGGCCTGTGAACCCCCGCGTAGGAAAGAGGTCCCTGATGCGTCCCCATCGGTACGTGGCGGCGTTGGCCGTCGCCGGTCTGCTGGCCGGCTGCGGCACGGCGGAGTCCGGCTCCGACGGCCCGCTCAAGATGGCGTTCGTCTACGCCACCTCGACGCAGAACCCGTTCCAGGAGATGGCCTTCGGCGCGAAGGCCGGCGCGGCCGACGCCGGGAACGTCGACCTGGCCCTGAGCGCGCCGTCCAGCGTGGACGGTCCGCAGGAGGTCTCGCTGTTCCAGTCGGCGATCCGCAACTCGCCGGACGGGGTGGCGCTGGAGACGCTGACGCCGGACCTGTTCGTGCGCCCGCTCAACCAGGCGGCCGACCTCAAGGTGCCGGTGGTGGCGGTGGACACCGCTCCCCCGGCCGGCACCAAGGTCGACCTCTACATCGGCAACAGCAACACCGAGGTGGGCAGGCTGCTCGGCGAGGAGTTCGTCAAGCAGGTGCCGGAGGACGCCACCGGCGAGGTCGTGCTGGGCAACGCGATCCCCGGCCTGACCCTGCTGCAGCAGCGGCTGGACGGCATGACGTCGGTGATCAAGGAGAAGCGGCCGAACCTGACGATCAGCGGCCCGTTCGACTCCGGCTCGGAGCCCACGTCGAACTTCACCAAGTGGAACGACATCGTCAAGGCGCACCCGGACGCGATCGCCTACCTCGGCGTGGGCGCGCAGGACGCGGTGTCGCTGGCGCTGATCCAGAAGAACACCGGCCGCAAGTTCCTCGCGGGCTCGTGCGACCCGGACGTGGCGGCGCTGCAGGCGGTCAAGGACGGCTACGTGTTCGCCCTGGCCTCGCCCGAGCACTGGATGAAGGGCTACATCGCGCTGCGGCTGCTGGCCGACCACAAGCGCACCGGCAAGGAGCTGCCCAAGGGCTGGTGGAACACCGGCTCGCTGGTGGTCAACGCGGCCAACATCGACCAGATCATGGAGCGGCAGAAGGACGAGGCTTCCCGCAAGGCCGCCTTCCAGGCCGAGGGCGAGAAGCAGCTGGCCGACCCGTCCAAGCACATCAAGCCCATCGGAGAGGCCAACTGATGCACGCCCTCACCGCGCAGGGGATCACCAAGACCTACGGCGGGGTCACCGCGCTGGCCGGAGCGGACCTGACGCTGCGCCCCGGCTCGGTGCACGCGCTGCTCGGCGAGAACGGCGCGGGCAAGTCCACGCTGATCAAGGTGATCACCGGGGCGGTGGCGCCGGACTCGGGCACGCTGCGGCTGGCGGGCGCGGACGTCGCGTTCGCCAGCACGGCCCAGGCGGCGGCCAACGGCGTCGCCGTGGTGTCGCAGGAGCTGAACCTGTTCCCCGACCTGGACGTGCTGGCGAACCTCTACCCGATGCGCGAGCCGCGCCGGGGCGCGCTGGTCGACCGGGCGGTGATGCAGGCCCGCGCGACGCCGGTGCTGGAGCAGCTCGGGCTCGACGTCGACCCGCGCGCGAAGCTCGGCTCGCTGTCGCTGGCGCAGCGGCAGCTGGTGGAGATCGCCAAGGCGCTGATCGTCGAGCCCCGGGTGCTCATCCTGGACGAGCCGACCTCCGCGCTGGACAAGGACAGCTCCGGCCGCCTGCTGGACGTCCTGCGGGTGCTGCGCGACCGGCAGGTCGCGGTGGTGTTCGTGTCGCACATCCTCGAAGAGGTGATGAACCTGTGCGACGAGATCACCGTGCTGCGCGAGGGCCGGACCGTGCTGGACGCCCGGCCGCGCGCCGAGCTGGACATCGGCGACGTCGTGCACGCCATGCTCGGCCAGGACCTGCCCACCCCGGTGCGGACCACCGGCACGCCGTCGGCGGCGAAGCTGGAGCTGCGGCGGGTCAGCGTGCCCGACCGGCTCACCGAGGTCGACCTGACCTGCTCGGGCGGCGAGATCGTCGGGCTGGCCGGGCTGGCGGGCTCGGGGCACACCTCGGCGCTGGAGGTCGTCGCCGGCATCCGGCGGCCGACCGCGGGCTCGGTGAGCCTGCCCGGCGGCGGCACGCCCCGCAGCTTCCGGTCGGCCATCGCGGCCGGGGTGGCGCTGGTCTCCGGTGACCGGCGGCGCGTCGGCCTGATGCTGGACAAGCCGGTCTGGGAGAACATCGCCCAGGTCAAGCCGGTGGCGATGGCCGGCGCGCCGCTGCTGCGGACCGGCGCGCTGCGGGACTCGGCGCGGGAGCTGGCGCAGCGGGTGCGCGTCCAGCCGCCCACCGTGGACACCCGGGCCGGCCTGCTCTCCGGCGGCAACCAGCAGAAGGTGGTGCTGGCGAAGTGGCTCGCGGCCGACCCGTCGGTGCTGCTGCTGGACGACCCGACCCGCGGCGTGGACCTCGGCGCGCGCAACGAGATCCACGCCCTGCTGCGCAGCGTCGCCGAGCAGGGCAAGGTCGTGGTGATGTGCTCGACCGACCTGGACGAGCTGGTCTCGGCGTGCGACCGGGTCGTGGTGTTCCACAAGGGCCGGGTGTGCGCGGAGCTGACCGGCGACCGGATCGACCAGCACACCATCCTGCGCACGATGAACACCGGGCAGCTCTGACCGGCCCTCACGCGCCGCACCCGGCCGGCCGGTCGGAACCACTCGTTGGTGCGAGGCTCGCCCCCGGCTGGCGGATGGCCGGCCGGGGCGCGCGCTGCCACCCTCGACCCTTGTGACGGACACCGCCCCCGCTGCGCCCTCGGCCGACGGCCGCACCCCCGACCAGGCGGCCGGTCCGGTCCCGGGCTGGACCGCGCCGAGCGGGCTGGGCACCTCCGCGGCCCGCGTCGCGGCGCGGTTCGCCCAGGCCCTGCCCGAGCCGCCGGCCGGGGCACCGGTCGGCGCGCAGCCGCCGGCCGCCCCGCCCGCCACCGCCGCCGCGACCGCGCCCATCACCGCGCCCACCCGGACCGTGCCGGTCACGCAGGTCCTGCCCGGCGCGTCGGCCGCGTCGATCACGCAGGCCCTGGCCACGGCCCCGACCGCGCCGGTGGGCGCGGTCACCGACCCGGCCTACGCCGAGCGCCCCTGGGGCGACGGCTCGGCCCCGCCGCTGTACGTGCCGGTGGCCGAGCGGGTCGACGACGCCCTCACCGAGGTCGTGGAGGACCTGCTGGTCGACTGGGGGCGGGAGTGCGGCTTCCGGGGCGAGGAGCTGGACCAGCTGCGCGCCGCGGGGTTCGGGTGGCTGGCCGTGCTCACCCACACCGACACCGACGACCCGCAGCGGCTGCTGGTCGCGGCCCGGCTCAACGCCGCCTGGTGGGCCGCCGACGACCTCTACGCCGACGACAGCGGGATGGGCGCGACGCCCGCCGCGCTGCCGCCCCGGCTCGCGCTGGTGATGTCGGCGATGGACCCGGTGCCGCCCACCGGGCGGTTCACCGCGCCCCTGGAGGAGGCGCTGCGCTCGGAGCCGGTGCTGGTGGCGCTGCGCTCGGCGGTCGACCACCTCGCCCGGCACGGCACCCCGGCGCAGGTCCAGCGGGTGTGCTACTCGACCTTCGCGATGTTCGTCAGCTGGGACGCCTACGCGGCCTGGCGGCACACCGGGCAGTACCCGCCCGCCTGGGAGTACCTGGCCGCGCGGCAGCACGACAGCTTCTACACGTCGATGACGGTGGTGGACGTCGTCGGCGGGTACGAGCTGCCCGCGAACCTCTACTACGACCCGCGGGTGCGGCAGGCCGCGTTCCGGGCCGGCACCGCGGCGGTGATCGTCAACGACCTGATGTCGGTGGCCAAGGACGCCGCCGACGAGGTGCAGGTGTGCAACCTGGTGCTCCAGGTCGCCGCCGACCGGCGGTGCTCGCTCGCCGAGGCCACCGAGGTCGCCGTGGACCTGCACAACCGGCTGGTCCGCGACTTCGAGGCGGACCACCGCGAGCTGGCCGCGCTGCCCTCACCCGAGCTGCACCGGTTCCTGCGCGGCCTGCGGGCGTGGATGGGCGGCGGTTTCGAGTGGCACAACACCAACCCGCGCTACCGGAGCTGACCGCGCCGGTCAGCCCGCCATCAGCTCGGCGGCCTTCTCCGCGATCATCACCGTGGGCGTGTTGGTGTTGCCGGACACGACGGTGGGCATGACCGAGGCGTCGGCCACCCGCAGCCCGGCGACGCCGCGCACCCGCAGCTCCGCGTCCACCACCGAGCCCATCGCGCAGGTGCCCGCCTGGTGGTGGTAGGTGACCACGGACCGGCGCACGTAGTCGCGCAGTTCGAGCTTGCCCGGGTACAGCTCGTCGGCGCCCCACTCCTCCAGGGCGCGCTCGTGGCCGATCTCCTGGCACAGCAGGACGGCCTCCACCAGGGCGTCGAGGTCGGCGGGCTCGGAGAGCACGCGCGGGTCGATCACCGGCGGCCCGTCGGGGCTCGACAGCGTGAGCCGGCCGGTGCTGCGCGGGCGGATCAGGCCGGCCATCAGCGAGAAGCCGTTGTCCGGGCCGGACATCCACTTCTCGTACAGCGGGGCGCTGAAGTGCAGCGGCTGGAGGTCCGGCGTCGGCAGGCCGGGCCGGCTGCGCCAGAACAGGTGCGTCTGCGCGGGCGGCAGGCCCGGCGCGTGCGTGATCGGCTTGGCCGCGCTGAACACCGTCGGCACCAGCCAGTGGTCCTGGAGGTTCTCGCCCACGCCCGGCAGGTCGGCGACCACGTCGACGCCCAGGGCGCGCAGCTCGTCGGCCGGCCCGATGCCCGAGCGCAGCAGCACCTGCGGCGAGCCGATCGCGCCCGCGCCGAGCACCACCTCGCCGGCCCGCGCGCGGCGGACCCGGTCGTACTCGGTCCACTCGACACCGGTGCAGCGGTCGCCGGACATCAGCAGCCGGCGGACGTGGGCGTTGGTGACCAGGGTGAACCTCGGGTGGTCCAGCACGGGGGCGAGGTAGGCGCGGGCGGTGGTGTGGCGCCGGCCGTCGGCGATGGTGAACTGCATCCGGCTCACGCCGGTCTGGTCCGCGCCGTTGTAGTCCGGGTTGAACGGCACGCCCGCCTGCTGCGCGGAGGCCAGGATCGCCTCCTGGACGGGGTCGAGGGCGGTGTCGCGCAGGATGGTCAGCGGGCCGCTCTCGATGCGCCGGAACACCGGCTCGACGTCCGCCCAGGACCAGCCCGCGTTGCCGGCGGCGGCCCAGCCGTCGTAGTCGGCGGGGTTGCCCCGGACGTGGATCATCGCGTTCAGCGCGTGCGAACCGCCCAGCACCCGACCCCTCGGCAGGTGCAGCGGGCGGTTCGCCGCGTCCCGTTGGGGAACCGTGCGCAGGCCCCAGTCCTGCGCGCTGTCCCACAGCTCGTGCATCCGCGCCGGGTCGTGGATGGCCGGGTTGGTGTCCCGCTCGCCGGCTTCCAGCAGCAGCACCGTGCCCTCGGTGAGGTCCAGCAGCCGCCGCGCCAGCACGCAACCGGCCGTGCCCCCGCCCACCACCACGAAGTCCGCGTCGACCATGCGCCCAGTCCAGCAAACCGGCGGCCGGCCTCCTTGAACCGCAGCGCACGGCCGTTGACCGGCCGCGCATCGTCCCACCCGGACCGCAGGACTGCGGCCCGGATCCGTGCCACGCGGGTGTCGGGCGGTCCCGGACGACCGCGGCACGACCCCGGGCCCGCTCCCGGCCCCATTCCCGGCTTCATTCCCGGTCCGCTTCAGGCCCCGCTCCCGGCCCACTCCCGGTCCGCTTCCGGCCCCGCTTCCGGGCGCGGTGAGCGGGGGGCGCCCGACGGGCGCGCGCACCGGCCGCCGTCGCCCGAGCAGGCCCCGGGCGGTGACGCCGTGCTGTGCCGGATCAGCATTCTTCACTCATTCGAGTAATTGGAATATCGCCCGATCAGGACGCGAATTCGCCGGTCCTACGCTGCCGCACGTCGACCCCGCCTCTCCCAGGAGTTGTTGCGTGCCCGGTTACCTCGCACTCGCTGCGGCCACGGCGATGTACGCGCTGGGCATCGTGGCGCAGACCGTCGCCGCCCGCCGCGCCGAGCCGGGCCGGGGGCTGCGGCTGCTCGCCCGGCTGGCCGCCGACCGGCTCTACCTGGTCGGGTTCGCGGGCCAGGTCGGCGGGTTCGCGCTGGCCTTCCTCGCCCGCGCCGAGCTGCCGCTGTACCTGGTGCAGGCGGGCTCGTCGTGCGCGGTCGGCGTGGCCACCCTCTTCGGGGTGCTCGCCCTGGGGTGGCGGGTCCGGTCGCTGGAGGTCGCCGTGCTGGTGGTGATGGCGCTGGGCCTGCTGCTGCTGGCCGGCGCGTCGACCCCGTCGGTGGCCGAGGAGATCCCCGTCGGGACCGGGCTGCTGGTGCTCGGCGCGCCGCTGGTCGCGGTGCTCGCGGTGACGCGCGGGGCCCGGGGCGCCGTGCCGGTCGCCGTCGCGGCCGGCCTGGCCTACGCCGTCGTCGCGATCGCCGGCCGGTCGCTGGCCGACGAGCCGCTGCTCGACCTGCCCCACTACCCCCTGACGTGGCTGATGGTGGCCGCGGCGCTGGTCGGGCAGGCCGGCATGGCCGCCGCGCTGCAGCGGGGCTCGGCCACCTCGGCGGTCGCGACCATGGACTCGGTGACGGTCGTGGTCACCTCGGCGGTCGGCGTCCTGGCGCTGGGCGACCGGGTCGCGCCCGGCCGGGGCTGGTGGGTCGCGGTCGGCGTCGCGCTCGTCGTGCTCGGCGTGCTGGCCCTGGGTTTCGCCTCGCGGTCGGCCCCCGCGCCGGTCACCGCGCGCCAGGAGGCGGCGTGACCGTCGCCAGCGTCTCGCTCGACCTGGACAACCTCTGGGCGTACCTGAAGACCCACGGCGATCCCGGGTGGGAGCGGATGCCCAGCTTCCTGCCCGTCGCGACGCCCCGGCTGCTGGAGGTGTTCGGCGAGCACGGCCTGACCACGACGGTGTTCGTGGTCGGCGCGGACGCCGTGCGCGACGACGGCGCGGCGGCCGTCGCCGCGATCACCGCCGCCGGGCACGAGGTCGCCAACCACTCCTTCGGCCACGAGCCCTGGCTGCACCGCTACTCGCGCGCCGAGGTCGCGGCCGAGGTGGCGCGGACCGAGGACGCGATCACCGCCGCCGGCGCGCCGCGCCCGGTCGGGTTCCGCGGCCCCGGCTACAGCGTGACGCCCGACCTGCTGGCCGTGCTGGCCGAGCGCGGCTACCGCTACGACGCGAGCACCCTGCCGACCTGGATCGGCCCCCTGGCCCGCTTCTACCACAACCGCTCCGCACCCTCCACAGAGGACAGCGACGAGCTGTTCGGCGGGTTCGGCCGGGTGTTCGCGCCCAACCGCGCCCACCGCTGGGCCAACGGCCTGGTCGAGCTGCCGGTGACGACGATGCCGCTGCTGCGCGTGCCCATCCACGGGTCGTACCTGCTGCAGCTGCACCAGGTCTCCCCCGCGCTGGCGCGCGCCCACTTCCGCGCGGCGCTGCTGCTGTGCCGGGCGCGCGGGGTGTCGCCGTCGCTGCTGCTGCACCCGACCGACGTGCTGGGCGCGGCGGAGGCGCCGGGCATGGAGTTCTTCCCCGGCATGGGCGTCCCGGCCGCGCGCAAGGTCGAGCTGCTGGGCTGGGTGCTCGCGGCGCTGCGGCGGCACTTCGACGTGGTGGGCACCGGCGAGCACGTCGCCCGCCTGGAAGGGGTCCTGCGGGGCGCGCGAAAGCTGGACCGCGCGGGATGACGCGGACCCTGCGCGCGCTCGCGTGCGCGACCGTCGCGCTGGCCCCGGTGGAGGGCTACCTGCTCCAGGTGCACGGGCAGCTCGCGAAGGTCGCGCCGGCCCTGCTGACCGCCGTGTGGCTGGTGGCGCGGTTGCGCGAACGGCGGGCGCCCGCGCCGCACCCGGTGCACGCGGTGCTCGCGCTGCTGCTGGTGGTGCTGCTGGCCTCCGCGGCGCTGCACGCGGGCGGGCCGTACGCGGTGGACTACCTGCTGCGGTGGCTGCCGTTCCTGGTCGTCACGGTGGTCCTGGTGGACGTGGCCTCCCGCGAGGTGCCCCTCCCGGCGCTGCTCTGGTCGGCCGTGGCGGGCGCGGTGGTGGCCGCGCTGGGAGCGCTGCACAGCCTCGTCGCCGAGGGCCGCACGCGCGCCACCGGGCCGCTGGAGGACCCGAACGACCTGGCCTACTTCCTGGTCGCCGCGCTGCCCCTGCTGGTCGCGCTGGCCGGCGCGGGCGCCTCCCGGCTGCGCGCGCTCGGCCTGGCCGCGGCCGCGCTGGTGCTCGTCGCGGGCGCGGCGGCGACGTTCTCCCGGGGCGGCGCCCTGGCGCTGGCCGCCGCCCTGGCGTGGCTGGTGGCGCGGCGCGCGCTGCCGGTGCGGGCCGCGGCGGTCGGCGTCGCGGCGGTGCTGGCGCTGGGCGGCGGCGTGCTGCTGCTGGCCGGGCCGGCGCTGGACCGGGCGGTGCAGGAGAAGACCCACATTGCCGGGACCAACGTGGACACCCGCGAGCTGCGGTGGCAGGCCGCGGCGCGGATGGTGGCCGAGCACCCGGTGCTCGGCGTCGGGCCGGGCGGGTTCCGCGGCGGGTACGCCGCCGCCTCGCACGACGCCGAGGTCGACGAGCAGACCCCGGTGGCGCACAACATGTACCTCGAAGTGGCGGCCGAGCTGGGACTGCCGGGCTTCGGGCTGTTCGCGGGGCTGCTGGCGGTCGCCGCGGTGGCCTCCGAGCGGGTGCTGCGCTCGGGCGCGCGGCGGCCGATGGCGGCGGTGCAAGCCTCGCTGGTCGCCGTCGCGGTGGCGTCGACCTTCCTGTCCCAGCAGTACTACCTGCCGTTGTGGTCCCTGGTCGCGGTCGTCGCCGCGGCCGATCTGCGTCGAAGGGGAACCGATGCGCGTGCTGCACGTCATCAGTGAGATGGGCACCGGCGGTGCCGAGGCCCTGGTCGCCGGGATGGCCCGGGCAGGCGGCGAGTTCGGCTGGCAGACCGCCGTCGCGAGCGGCGGCGGGCACCGGGCGGACGCGCTGCGCGGGCAGGGCGTGCCCACGTTCGCGGTGCCGGTGGCCCGGCGCAGGGCGGCCGGCGTCCTGCGGGCGACGGCCGCGGCCCGGTCGGCGGTGCGCCGGTTCCGGCCCGAGGTCGTGCTGGCGCACAACGTGTCCGCGAGCATGGTCGCGCGGCTGGCGCTGCTGCCCCGGCGGGTGCCGCTGCTGACGGTGTTCCACGGGGTGGCCGACGACGACTACGCCGGCGCGGCGCGCATCCTGCGGCGGACCTCGGGCGCGGTGGTGACCGTCGCGGAGGCGACCGCGGCCCGGCTGCGGGAGGCCGGCCTCGCCCCGGACCCGGTGGTCATCCCCAACGCCGTGTTCCCGCAGGAGCCCCGGGTCGACCGGGCGACCGTGCGGGCGGCGCTGGGCGCGGACCCGGCCGTGCCGGTGGCGCTGTGCCTGGCCCGGGTGGAGCCGCAGAAGCGGCACGACGTGCTGCTGGACGCGTGGGCACTGCTCGGCGGCGGCGCGGAGCTGTGGCTGGCCGGCGACGGCTCGCTGGCGGGGCCGCTGCGGCAGCGGGCGGCGCGGCTGCCGGGCGTGCGGTTCCTGGGCAACCGGCCCGACGCGCCGGACCTGCTGGCGGCGGCCGACGTGACCGTGCTGACCAGCGACTGGGAGGGGATGCCGGTCGCGGTGCTGGAGTCGCTGGCCGCCGGGCGGCCCGTGGTGGCCACCGACGTGGACGGCGTCGGCGAGGCGCTGGCCGGCGGCGGCGGGGTCGTGGTGCCCCGGCGCGACCCGGCGGCGACGGCGGAGGCGTTGCGGGCGCTGCTGTTCGACCCCGCCCGGCGGGCGGCGGAGGCCGCGGCCGGGCGGGCGTCGGTGGCCCGCTCGCACGACCCGCGGGCGCTGATGCGGTCCTACGACGAGCTGCTGCGCGGGTGGGGAGGTCGGCGGTGAAGTCCCAGGCGGGGAGGTCCGCGGTGAAGTCGCGGGCGCGGAAGTCGGCGGTGAAGCCGCGGGTGGAGAGGCCGGCGGAGAGGTCGGCGGCGCGGGCGCGCGCGGAGGGGCCGGCGGTGCGGTCGCGGGAGGGGGGACCGGCGGTGGAGCCGCGGGGGACGTGGTCGGGGAGGTCGGCGGCGCGGGCGCGGGGGGCGTGGTCCGCGGTGCGGGCCCGGGTGGCGCGGGCCCGGGTGGCGCGGGCGGCGGTGCGGTGGCGGGCGGTCGGCGGGTGCGCGGGCGCGGGGCTGCTGGTGGGGGCGCTGGTGCTGCTCGCGGTGGTCCTCAGGGGTGAGCAGCACCAGGGGCGGGTGAGCCTGCTCGCGGGGCCCGTCCCCGACGCGCCCCAGTACGGCGAGGTGGTCGCGCTGTCGCTGCCGGCCCTGGTGGAGGTGGCGCGCAGCCCCTCCGTGCTGGCGCGGGCCGGGACGGCGGCGGACCGGGTGTCGGTGGAGCTGGTGCCCGCGTCGGGGCTGGCGCGGGTGTCCGTGCGGGCGCCGTCGGCCCAGCAGGCGAGCCGGGAGGCGACGGCGGTGGCGAAGGCCGTGGTGGAGACCGACCTGCTCGCGCCGGCGGCGAAGCTGCGGGTGCTGGACCGGGCCGAGGTGATCCGGGTCGCGCCGGACTGGCCGCTGGCGCTCGGGCTGGCGCTCGCGGCGGCGGTGGTCGCCGCCGCGGCGGCGGCGGTGGCGGTCCGCCTGCGGCGGACCCGCGTGGTGGACGGGGTGCGGGCGGCGCTGTCCGCGGCGGGCGTGGCGCACCCGGTGGCCGTGGTGCGCGACGACGACCCCGACGTCGTGGCGCGGCTGGCGGTGCTCTGCGCCGCGGCGACGCGCCCTGCGCGGGTCGTGGCGGTGGCGCCGGACCTGGTCGGGCGGGCGGAGGCGCTGGCGGGGCGGTTGCCGGACGGGGCGACCGGGCCCGGCGCCGGCGAGGCGCTGATCGCCGTGGCCCCGGCCGGCCGGCGGCAGGACGGGTTGGCGAGCGTGGTCGGCGCGCTGCCGGCCGGCACGGCGGTGGTGGCGGTGGTGCTGGTATGACGCGGGAGATCCGGCAGGACCGGTCGGAGGACGGGGCGGTGCGGGCCGGCGGTGGCTCGGTGCGCGGTGGCCTCCCGGCCGACGGCGACCAGCCACCCGCCGACTTGGCGGCCGGGAACGGGACAGCCGGGCGCGGAACGGTCAGCGGTGGCGCAGCCGAAAACGGAACAGCCGAAAACGGAACGAGCGGGAACGGAACGAGCGGGAACGGAACGGCCGGCGGTGGCACGGCCGGGAACGGGACGGGCGGCAAAACAGCCGAAAACGGCACAGCCGGCAACGGCACGGCCGGGAACGGGACGGGCGGGAACGGGACGGGCGAGGATCGGGCCGGTGGGGTCGACGTGGCGGGCGGCCACGACCCGGTGCGCGGCAGCCGGTCCGGTGGTCCTGGCGACCTGACGGGCGATGAGCGGGCCGGCGCGGGGGCGGTCGGGGAGCCGGTCGGCGCGGGGGCGGGCGAAGGCCGGGCCGGGGGCGCGGCGGCGGGCGGCGAGGTCGCCGTGCGGGTGGCCGAGGAGCCGCAGCGGGCGCCCCGGCCGCGCGGGCGGTGGTGGGCCGGTCGTGGCGGGCAGGGGGTCGTCGCGTTCATGGCGGCGGTCGTCGGCGCGGTCGGCGCGTGGCGGGCGTTGCGGCCGTCGTGGGAGGTCCCGCTGCCCACGGCGGCGAACCTGCCCGAGGAGCGGATGCAGGACTTCCGCGACGCGCTGTACTTCCCGATCCGCGAGTTCCTGGCCGGCGGCAACCCGTACGACCCGGCCGCGATGTTCGCGCACTGGCCGGTGCGGCAGAACTTCAACCTGTACCAGCCCTACCACCTGGTGCTGCACTCGCCGTTCGCGCTGCCGGGCTACCGGCTCGGCGCGGTGGCGTTCGCGGTGGTCTCGTTGCTGCTGCTGGTGTTCCTGGCGGTGCTGGCGGCCGGGCGCCTGCGGGCGCCGCTGCTGCCCGCCGCCGCCGTGGTCGGCGCGCTGCTGGTCACCAGCCAGGTCGGCAAGGCGCAGCTCTACGTGGGCCAGGTCAACCCGCTGGTCGCCGTCGGCGCGGCGGGCGCGCTGCTGGCGCGCACCAGCCACCCCCGGTGGGCGGCGCTGGCCCTGGCGCTGGCGTGGCTCAAGCCGCAGTTCGGGCTGCCGCTGGCGGTGCTGCTGCTCGCGCGCGGCTCGTGGAAGGTGGCGCTGGGCGGCACGGCCGTCGCGGCGGTCGCCAGCCTGGCCGTGGTGGCGCCGGTGATCGTCGGCGGCGGTGGCGTGGGCGCGTTCCTCGACGTGGTCCGGGCGAACCTGGAGCACGCCTCGGCGACCCACTACGGCGCGGTCGACTCCCTGACCGCGCAACGCGTCGACGTGGCCGCGGTCTTCTTCCGGCTCACCGGTTGGCTGCCGCCCGGCGCGGAGGCGTTCGCCCTGGTGGCCGTCCTGGCGGTCAGCGCGGTGCTGGTCCGGCGGCTGGACCGGGCCGGCCGGTCGCCGGTCGCGGACCTGCTGACGTGCGCCGCCGTCGTGGTGGCGGTGGTGCACCAGCCCGGCGACGTGCTGATCGCCGTGCCGGCGCTGGCCCTGGCCGCGGTGTCGTGGTGGCGGGACCCGCGGGCGTGGCCGGGGGTCGCGGTGGTGGCGCTGCTGGTGCCGTTCGCGCACCTGCACTTCGTCGACGCGGCGGTGCGCGACCTGGTGGGTTCGCGGGCGAGCGTGACGGTGGACGGGGTCGCGCTGGTGCTCGCGTGGGTGGCGCTGGTCGTGCACGCCCGACGGCGCGGGCGCGCCACCGCCGAACCGTCGTGACCGGTGCGGTCCGCGGTTCGCTGTGGCTGTTCCTGGCCAACGTGGTCGGCAAGGGCAGCCAGATGGCCGTCACGCTGGTGCTGGCCGCGTTCCTCACCGAGGAGGGGCTCGGGCTGGTCGCGCTGACCGTGTCGGTGGTGAACATCGGCCAGGTCGTGCAGTCCATGGGCGTCTACGACGTGATCAGCCGGACCGCGCTGGACCCGCGCCGGGTGGCGGGCACGCTGCTGGTGCTCAGCGTCGGCGCGGGGACCGCCCTGGCCGTGCTGCTGGGCGCGGCGGCCGGCCGGGTCGCCGCCGCCGTGGGCGCGCCCGGCGTCGCGCCGCTCGTCGCGCTGGCGGCGGCCGGCCTGCCGTTCACGGCGGCGGGCGGCGTGCAGCTGGGCCTGATGCACCGGGACCTGGACTTCCGGCGGCGGTTGCTGCCCGACGCGGGCAGCGCCGTGCTCGGCGCGGTGGTGACGATCGTGTTGGCGGTGCTGGGTTCCGGCCCGCACGCGCTGGTGGTCGGGTTGCTGTGCACGGCCGTCGCGCAGCCGGTGCTCGGGGTGGTGGCGGGCGTGCGGGTGCGGCCGGTGTGGGACGCGGGCGCGGCGGCGGAGGCGGCCCGGTGGATCGCGGTGGTGGGGCCGGGCGCGCTGGTGGCGGTGCTGCTGGTGAACGTCGACTACCTCGCCGTCGGGCACGTGCTGGGCACCGAGGCGGTGGGCGTCTACTCGCTGGCCTACCGGATCGCCTGGGTGCCCTACATCCTGGTCGCGGTGGTGCTCGGCGGGGTGGTGTTCCCGTTGTGCGCCAAGCTGATCCGCGAGGGCGACCGGGCCGGGCTGCCGGCCGCCAACGCCCGGTTCACGCACGCGGCGCTGGTCGTGACCGGCGGCCTCTACACCGTGACGGCGGCGCTGGCCGACCGCGTGGTGCTGTTCGGGCAGCGGTGGGCGCCGGCGGCCGTCCCGCTGGTGCTGCTGTGCGGCTACGGCCTCGGCTTCGGCCTGCTGCACCTGTGGTACCAGGTGATCCGGGCCGCCGGGCGGGCCCGGCGCTACCTCGCGCTGGAGCTGACCCACCTGGTGGCGCTCGTGGCGGCGCTCGCGGTGGTCACCCGGCACGGCGTGGTGGCGGTCGCCGCCGCCCAGCTCGCGGTGGTCTGGGCGCTGGTCCTACCGGCCTGGTGGGTGCTGGCGCGCGACGGCCTCGCGCCGCCCGGGCTGGGGCGGGCGGTGGGCTGCGTCGCGGTGGGCGCGCTGAGCTGCCTGGCGGTGGCGCGCCTGTTCGGGGGGTTGTTCGGCCCCACCCTGCCGGGCGCGCTCGGCGAGGGGCTGGTCCTGGTGCTCGGTTACGCGGCGGCGGCGCTGGCCGTCGACCGCCGCGCGATCCGCGAACTGCGAGAGGTGCGTCGATGAAGGTTGTGCACGTGACCCGGCCGGTGACCGGCGGGGTGGGCGCGGTGGTCCGGCAGCTCGTCGTGGGGCAGCGCCGGCGCGGCTGGACCGTGGACGTGGTGTGCCCGGCGGGGTGGCTGGCGGACCGGTTGGCGGGCACGGGCGTCGGCGTGCACGACTGGCCCGCCACCCGCTCCCCCGGCCCGAGCACGGTGGCGGAGGCGCTGCGGCTGAAGAGGATCATCGACGCGCTCGACCCGGACGCCGTGCACCTGCACAGCTCCAAGGCGGGTCTCGCGGGACGGCTCGTGCTGCGCGGCCGGCGGCCCACGGTCTTCCAGCCGCACATGTGGGCGTTCGAGTGCGCGGACGGCCCGATGGGGCGGCTGTCGGCGCTGTGGGAGCGCCTGGCGTCCCGGTGGACGCACCAGCTGGTGTGCGTCAGCGACGACGAGCTGGCCTCCGGGCGCGCCATCGGGATCAGGACGGCCGCCGAGGTGGTGTGCAACGGCGTGGACACCGAGGCGCTGCGCCCGCGCAGCCGGGTCGCCGCGCGCCGCCGGCTGGGCCTGCCGGACGTCCCGACGGCGGTGTGCATCGGGCGGCTGGCGCCGCTCAAGGGGCAGGACCAGCTGCTGGCGGCCTGGCCCTCGGTCGTGGCGGCGGTGCCGGACGCGCAGCTGGTGCTGGTGGGCGACGGGCCGATGCGGGACCGGTGGCGGGAGATCGGCGACCACGAGTCGGTGCGCTGGTGGGGCCACGACACGGCGGTCGCCGACTTCTACACCGCCGCCGACGTGGTGGTGCTGCCGTCCCGGGCCGAGGGGATGGCGCTGGTGCCGCTGGAGGCCATGGCCAGCGGGCGGGCGGTGGTGGCGTTCGACGTCGGCGGCGTGCGGCAGAGCGTGGGCGAGGCGGGCGCGGTGGTGGAGCCGGGCGACGTGCGGGCGCTGGCGCGGGCGGTCGCGGCGCGGCTCGCGGACCCGGTGCTCGCCGCGGGCGAGGGCCTGGCCGGCCGGGAGCGGGCCGAGCTGCTGTTCGACGTCGGGCGGGTCGGCGACCAGGTCGCGAACCTGGTGGAGAAGCTGGCGGGAGGGCCGCGGTGAGGGTGGCCTACCTGCTGACGCAGGACCGGGGAGGGCCGGTCGACGTCACGGTTCGGCTGGCGGCCGCGCTGATCGCGTCCGGCGAGGTCGACGTCCGGGTGTTCGGGCCGACGCCTGCCCGCGGCGCGGAGCTGGTCGCCGGGCACCACGAGGAGGTCTCGGTGGCGCGCAAGGGCGACCTGCGGGCGGGTCGGCGGGCGCGGGAGGTGGTGCGCGCCTGGCGGCCCGACGTCGTGCACGCGCAGGACCGCCGGTCGGGCCTGGTGGGCGCGGGGCTGCTCGGTCCGGGGCTGCTCGGTCCGGGGCTGCTCGGTCCGGGACTGTTCGGCGCGGGGTCGTCCGGCGCGCGGCGCCCCCGGCCCAGGGTGGTGCAGACCTACCACGGCGTGCCCGATGACGTGCGCGAGGAGTGGTTCCGGGGCGGGCGGGGCGCGCCGGTCCCGTCGGGGTACACCCGGACCGTGCTGGCCGCGGACGCGGGCGTGGCGCGCTTCGTGCACCGGACGGTCGTGCCCGCGCCGTCGATGGGCGAGTTCCTGGTGCGGCGGCTGCGGGTGCCCGCGCACCGGGTGACGCACATCGACAACTGCGTGCGCCTGCCCGAGCCCTGCCCGCCGGACGGGCCGGTGCGCAGGCTGGTGTTCGTGGGCCTCCTGGTGGAGCGCAAGGGGTTGCTGACGCTGCTCGACGCCCTGGCGCGGCCCGGCGTGATGCCCCCGGACGCCTCGCTGACCGTGATCGGCGACGGGCCGCAGCGCGTGGCCGCCGAACTGCGCGCCCGGCGCGACCTGCCGGGCCGGGTCGACTTCCTCGGCTACCGCACCGACGTGCCCGAGCAGCTGCGCCGGCACGACGCGCTGGTGCTGCCCTCCAGCATGGAGCAGCAGCCGCTGGTGGTCGCCGAGGCGATGGCGGCGGGCAAGCCGGTGGTGGCCACCGACACGGGCGGGGTGGCCGACATGCTCGCCGAGCCGGCCTGCCTCGCGGCGCCCGGTGACGCGGCGGCGCTGGCGGACCGGCTGGCCGCCCTGTTCGCCGACCCCGACCCGGGGCGCACCGGCCGGGCGCTGGCCGAACGCGCGCACGCCCGGTTCGCCCCGGACGTGTGCGCGCGGCGGCACCTGGCGCTCTACCGGGAACTGGTGGCGTGAGGCGCGCCGGCCCGCCAGCGCGCGACGGGGGCCCGGTCGGTCACGAGGACAGGATCTCGACGTACCCGTCGGTCCCGTGCACGCGGATCCGCTGCCCGTCCCGGATCAGGCGCGTGGCGTGCTCCACCCCGACGACGGCCGGCAGGCCGTACTCCCGCGCGATCACCGCGCCGTGGGTCATCTGGCCCCCGACCTCCGTCACCAGGCCCGCGATCGCGACGAACAGGGGCGACCAGCTGGGGTCGGTGCAGGCCGTGACCAGGATGTCGCCCGGTTCGAGGTCGGCCTCCGCCACGTCCGGGACGACGCGGGCCCGCCCCTCGACGGTCCCGCCGGAGACCGGCAGGCCGGCCAGCGCGCCGGCGGGCAGGTCCTCGCGCCGGTAGGACCCGGTGACGGTCTCGCCGTCGGAGGTGAGCACGCGGGGCGGCGTGAGCGCCCGGTAGGACTCGAACTCCTCCTTGCGCCGGCGGACGAGCTGCCGGTCGACCCGGTTCGCGAGCACGACGTCGCGCAGTTCCGACAACCGCAGGAAGAAGACGTCCTCCTCCTCGGCGAGCACGCCGGCCCGCACCAGGCGCCGGGCCTCGGCCAGCAGCGCCTTCTTGTAGACGAAGTAGCGGCAGACCATGCCGTACTTCGGGTACTCCCGGTACCCGGTGAACGCCCGGACGCGGTCGATCATCCGCTTGGTCTCCGCGGCCTTGCCCTCCCCGTCCGGCAGGGCCCGCAGGCGCTCCAGCACCTCCTGCTCCTTCTGCCGCGCCTCCTGCAGCCCCTGCTCGAAGCGGCGCCTGCCGGCGCCCGGCTCGAAGTTCCCGATGTCGGTCAGGAGCATGGGCAGCAGGGTGGTGGGGCGCTCGGCCCAGCGCGGCCGGGTGATGTCGATCTCGCCGACGCAGCGCATCCCGTAGCGGTCCAGGTAGGACCGCAGGGCGTCGTGCGCCTCCTGCCCGCCCGGGAGGCCGGGCAGCTCGTCGAGGAAGCCGTCGTCCTCGACCTCGCGCAGGAAGGCGACGACCTCCGGGTGCGGGCGGATCGCGTCCGCGACGTCGAGCAGCGCCAGCCCCATCTCCGCGGTGACGTTGTGCGGCACGGACAGCGTGAGCGCGTCGGCCGCGTTCTTCTCGCCCAGCCACTCGTGCAGGTGCTCGTTGAGCCACCACGTCGCCTGCATCGCCGCCACGATCACCTGGTGGCCGCGCGGGTCGAACAGGACCCGCTTGAGCTCCTGGACGTCCGCCAGGACGAAGTCCAGCAGCTCCACCCCGGACCTGCCCCGGATGTCGCGTTCCAGCGCGGCGATGGACGCCTCGCCGTGCTCGACCAGCTCGGTGACGAGGGCCGGGTCGGTCTCGATCACAGCCGGTTCGGCGCCGGCGACCTGCTCGACGGGGCCGTCGTCCGGGACGGGCGGCAGGAAGCCGTCGCGGTCGAGGACGGTCCGCAGCGCGTCCCCGGTCAGCGGGTCGGACTTCTCCACGACCGCCAGGAAACCGGCGCGGCTCGCGGGCGAGGCCAGCAGCCGGGTGGCGTCGGCGAACAGGCGACCGCCGGCCTCGGCCATGGGCCGGGGCGTCGTCAGCTGCCACAGCGACAGCCCCAGCGGCTTCATCGGGTCGGTCATCATCTGCTGGTGGCCGACGGAGAGGTAGACGTGGTTCTCCCCGTCGTCGGCCTCGGGGACGGGGAACAGGGTGGTGACGGGCCGGCTCTGGACGACGTGGAAGCCCTCGTCGTCCAGGCACCACTCGATGTCCTGGGGGCGGCCGAAGTGCGCCTCGACCCGCCGGCCGAGCCGCACCAGCCGCACGACCTGCGCGTCGGTCAGCGCCGGCCGCCGCTGCCGCCCGGGCTCGACCGCCCGCTCCCGCGTCCCCCCTCCCGGCGCGGCGTGCAGGGCGAACGCCTTGACCGCCACCGCCCTGGCGACGACCTCGTCGTCGCGCACCCGGTAGGTGTCGGGGTCGACCAGGCCGGAGACCAGGGCCTCACCGAGGCCGTAGCCGGCCTCCACCGAGGCGACCCTCCGGTTGGACGTGACGGGGTCCGCCGTGAACAGGACGCCGGCCGCGTGCGGGAAGACCATCCGCTGCACGACCACGGCCATGTGGACCTTGCGGTGGTCGAAGCCGTTGCGCAGCCGGTAGGTCACGGCCCGCTCGGTGAACAGCGAGGCCCAGCACCGGCTGATGTGCCGGAGCACCGCCGCGGGCCCCTCGATGTTGAGGTACGTGTCCTGCTGGCCCGCGAAGGAGGCCGTCGGCAGGTCCTCCGCCGTCGCGCTCGACCGGACCGCGCAGGCGGTCCGCTCGCCGAGCCGGGCGAGGGCGCCGGTGACCTCCGCCGCCACGTCGTCGGGCACGACGAGCCCCTCGACGACCCGCCGGAGCTCCGCGCCGCGCGCGCGGATCGCCTCCCGGTCGCCCGGGTCCAGGCGCGACAGCCGGTCCAGCAGCCCGCCGACCGCCGGCGCGTCCGCCACGACCCGCCGGAAGGCGTCGGTCGTCACGCAGAACCCGGCCGGCACGCGGACGCCGTCGATCCGCGCCAGCTCCCCCAGGTGCGCGCCCTTGCCGCCGACGACGGCGACCTGCCCCCGGTCGACCTCCCGCAGGTCGAGCACGTGGCTGCCCATCCGCTCACCCTCTCCGTCCACCCCGTCCAGCCGGCTGGTCCGGCTGCGGCCGGAGATTCTGCGGCACGGACCGGGTCTTGCCGCAAGACCCCCTGCCTGCTATAAGTTGACAGTGGCAAGGAGTGGGCAACCTCCTTGCCTTCGTCTTTTTCCGCCCTCGGGCCGCCCGTCACCCGCGGGCGAACCGGTCGAGGGCTGCGCGCTTGCGGGCCGTCATCGCCCGGGTGCCGCTGTGCCCGGAGTCCTCGAAGACCACCAGCTCCGCGTCGGGCCAGGCCCGGGCGAGCTCCCAGGCGGTGTCGAGGGGTGAGCCCAGGTCCAGGCGGCCGTGCAGCAGGACGCCGGGGATGCCGGCCAGCCGCCCGGCCTCGCGCAGGAGGACGCCCTCCGGCAGGAACGCGCCCTCGCTGAAGTAGTGCGCGCACAGCCGGGCGCGGTCGAGCATCGCGGGCAGGGGGCGGGCGCTGTAGGGCGGGGCGGTGGCGGCGCGGTCCAGGGAGATCGTCGCGTCCTCCCAGGCGTGCCAGGCGAGGGCGGCTCGCGCGCGCACGTCCGGGTCCGGGTCGGCCAGCGCCCGGCGGTAGCCGGGCAGCAGGTCGGCGTCGGGCACGCCGGCCCGGAACGCCGCCCACTCGGCCGGGAAGAACCGCGCCAGGCCCCGGTACAGCCAGTCGATCTCCGACCGGCGGGTGGTCGTGACGGCCGTGATCACGATCTCCGACACGCGCTCCGGGTGGCGCTCGGCGTAGGCCAGCAGCAGCGTCGAGCCCCACGACGCGCCGGAGAGCAGCCACCGCTCGACGCCGAGGTGCTCGCGCAGGCGCTCCACGTCCGCGACGAGGTGCTCGGTCGTGTTGTGGGCCAGGTCGGTGGCCGGGTCGCCGGCGCGGGGCGTGCTGCGCCCGCAGCCGCGCTGGTCGAACAGGACCACGCGGTAGCGGCTCGGGTCGAACAGCCTGCGGTGCGCCGGGGTGCAGCCCGAACCGGGACCGCCGTGGACGACCAGCGCGGGCTTGCCCTCCGGCGCGCCGCAGACCTCCCAGTACACGAGGTTGCCGTCGCCCACGTCGAGCATCCCCCGGTCGTGGGGCTCGATCGGGGGGTGCAGGGTGTCGGCCACGGCCCCGACCCTAGCGCCGGGACCGGACCGGGCAACCGGGTTTCCTCAGCGGATCGCCGCGGTGGGCAGCACCGGACCGGGCGGGGGCGTGGCGGTCCTGGTCGGGGTGCTCGTCGTGGTCGGGGTGGCGGGGGCGGCCGTCGCCGCCGCGGCGGTCGTGGGCTTGACCAGGACCAGGGCGTCGGCGCCGGCCAGGTCGAGGGACTCGGCGACGGCCTCGCCGTCGATCGTGGTCAGGCCGGGCGGCGGGGTCACGCGGGCCGCCTTGCCGGTCGGGTTGACGGCCACCCAGCCGTGGGTGAACTGCCGCGTCCACACGCCGTCGGCCAGGTGGTCGGCCGCCTCCACGGCCTCGCCCAGGCCCGCGTCCTGGTAGCGCGACCAGTCGGGGTTGCGGTAGTCCTTGGTGGTCGAGCCGTTCCAGCAGGTGCGCGGGCCGGCCAGCAGCGCGGCGGTGGCGTAGCCGACGCGCTCCTCGCGCTCGCCCTGGGTGTGGGTGACCAGCAGCAGCCACGACTCCCCCAGCGCCGCCTGCGCCCGCAGCTCCTTGAACTCGTTGCCCTTGAAGGTGATCAGCGCGCCGTCGCCGCTGTCGCGCAGGCCGAAGTTCTCCTCCATCGCGCCGTCGTACCGGGAGTGGGCCGACCACCGGCCCGGTGTCAGCTGCGACTCCGACACGTTGGGGATCAGCATCTTCCCGTGCTTGTGCAGCGATTCGCCCGCCACCTCCAGGAAGCGGTCGAGGCCCTCGCGGATGAGGCGGTCGGTGGCGTCGGCGTCGGCGGTGCCCTTGAGCACGGCCGAGGAGTAGAACCGCAGCGAGCTGAAGTCGTTGTCGGCGAACACCCCGTCCCAGCCCTCGCGGACCACCTCGGCGGTCACCGCCTCGGCCCACGCCCGCTGGTAGCCCTCGTCCCACACCGCCATCTGCCAGTGCTGCGGGTAGACCGTCCACTCGATGCGCCGGTCGGCCCGGTCGACGGCGAACCAGTCCTTGTCGCGCTGCTCGGCGGCGTAGTAGCCGATCCCGGTGGGCAGCAGCGGCGCGTCCTTGCCGCCGATGACCGCGCCGGGGTAGTTGCGGGTGCTGGAGAAGTCCTTGTACACCAGCACCTTGATCTTCGGGTTGAGCTTGCGCAGCCGCCGCAGCGCGGTCGTCTCGGTGGCGTTGAGCACCACCACGGCGTAGTGCTCCGCGGCGAACTTGAGGTCCACGTAGGACGGCGTGTCGCCGATGCCGTACCACCACGCGCACGGGGCCAGCGGCTTGGGCGGCGGCTTGAGCCCGTCCTCGCCGGGCGGGTCGCCGCGGCCCGGCGCCTCGCCCCCGCCCGGCGGCCCGGCCGGGTCCGCGGCCAGCGGGGGCGCCTGGTTGCCGGCCGAGCTCGGCAGCACCGCCGAGCCGGCCAGGAGCAGTGTGATGGCGCACGCCCCGGCGAGCACGCGCCTGGTGCGGTCACGGATCAGCGGTTCCTTCGGCACAACAGCTCACCCACCGTCAGCAACAGGATTCTCGCGTCCAGCCACAACGACCAATTGGCGATGTAGTAGTTGTCGTAGCGGGACCTGTCCACTATCGAGGTGTCCCCTCTCAACCCGTGCACCTGGGCCAGGCCGGTCAATCCGGTCGGCACCCGGTGCCGGGCCCAGTATAGGTCGTGCACCGCCGAGAATTCGCGAACGAAACCCGGTCGTTCGGGGCGCGGCCCGACAATCGACATGTCACCTTTCAGGATGTTCCACAACTGCGGCAACTCGTCCAGCGAGGTGCGGCGCAGGAATCGCCCGACCGGGCCCACCCGGCGGTCGCCGACGACGGACCAGCGGACCTGCGAGTCGTCCTGGTCGGTCATCCGGACGCTGCGCAGCTTGTAGAGCACGAAGGTGCGGTCGTCCATGCCGACCCGGACCTGCCGGAAGATCACCGGCCGGCCGCTCTCCAGCACCACGGCCAGGGCGCACAGCGCGATCACCGGGGCGAGCGCGACCAGCGCGAACGCCGCCAGCACCACGTCCGCCACCCGCTTGACCCACCAGCTGGGCCTGCTGGTCGGCGCGCTGCTCAGCCGCACCAGCGGGAAGCTGCGCAGCCGCTCGACGTCGGGGCCGTCCTGGCACAGCTCGTACATGCGGGGCACCACGTAGATCGAGCAGCCCAGCCGGTGGGCGGTGACGGCCGCGGTGACCAGCGGCGAGTCGGCGGCGTGGGAGAACGCCAGCACGACGGTGCCCGCGCGCGACCGGGTGATGGCGTCGGCCAGGCCGCCGTCCAGCAGCGGCGCCGGCAGCGCCGCGGGCGCCAGCGCGGGCGCGGGGTCGACGAACCCGACCGGGCGCAGGCCGTACTCGGGGTGCCGCAGCATGGCGGCGGCCAGGGCGGCGCCCACCTGGCCCGCGCCGACCACCACCGTCCGGTCGCAGCGGTGGAAGCGCCGGCGGGCCCAGCGGCCGAAAGAGAACACGAACAGGCGAGCCGGTTCACTCCAGAAGGTGAAGTTCACGATGGCCCACTGCACCTGCGCCGTCGTCTCCGGCGGCGTGCGCAGCACCAGCCCTGCCCCGGTGACCAGGGCGAACGCCGACGCGGTCGCGATCACCGAGCGGGGCAGCTCGTGCAGCCAGGACAGCCACAGCCGCCGCCGGTACAGCCGGGCGGAGGCCCGCACGCCGAGCAGCACGACCGCCGCCGCGCAGGCCCACCGCCGGTCCACCGCCGCCGCGGCCACCGCGAACGCCGCCACGTCGACCACGACCAGCAGCACCGCCACCGCGTTGACCCGGCCGAGCAGGTCGCGCCCCGCCTCGGGCCGCAGCCGGCCCGGCGGGGCCGAGGCCGGGGCCGCCGCGCCCACCCGGTTCACCGCGCGCCGCCCGTCCGGGCGGCCAGCGGCGCCCGGCTGCCCGGCCCCCGCCGCGCCAACACCACGCCACACCACATTCCGTCGACGTCCTTCCCACCGGTCGGCGGCCGGCCGGCGGCGGTCCGCGCCTTCTCGGACCACCGCACCCGTGAACCGACCGAGTTCACTCGAACGAGCATTTTGATCACTCACTGCATAAAAGCCGGAACAGGACTGTCCTTATTCACTCCTTCGAGAGGTCGGAACCTCCTTCCCGGCGACAAAGCGCGCGGCTTGAGCGGCTTCCGGTCACCATCCCGGGTCCGTGGAACACGGGGTGCGGAGAACCCGGCGCGAGTTCCCAGCGAATAATTCTGGCCCGCTTAGCCGCGACGAGGGAAATGGGGTCGACCAGTGGCCGTCGACGAACGACAAGCGACCGCCGGGGCGGGCGCGACCCGCACCGGCGGGCGGGCGCACGTGGTGCTGCCCGCCTACAACGAAGCGGCCTCCCTGCCGCCGCTGCTGCGCCGGATCGCCGAGGTGGCCCGCACCGAGCGGGTGTCGGTGTGGGTGGTGGACGACGGCTCGTCCGACGGCACCGCCGACGTGGCCGCCGAGGCGTCCGACCTGGACGTGCACGTGGTGCGGCACCCGGAGAACCTCGGGCTCGGGCAGGCCGTGCAGTCCGGGCTGCGGGCCGTGCTGGCGGTGGCCGGGCAGGACGACCTCGTGGTGGTGATGGACGCCGACGACACCCACGACCCCGCGCTGATCACCGCGCTGCGCGAGCGGATCGCGGCGGGCGCGGACGTGGTGATCTGCTCCCGGTTCGTGGCCGGCGGCGACGACGCCACCGCGCCCGCGTTCCGCCGGCTGCTCTCGCGCGGCGCGGCCCTGCTGTTCCGGCGGGTGCTGCGGGTCGACGGCGTGCGCGACTTCACCAGCGGGTTCCGCGCCTACCGGGTCAGCCTGCTGCACCGGGTGGCCGGCCACTGGGGCGAGCGCCTGGTCGAGGAGCGCGGCTTCGCGTGCATGGTGGAGCTGCTGCTCAAGCTGCGGCACTGCCACCCGGTGATCGCGGAGGTGCCGCTGCGGCTGCGCTACGACCGCAAGCGGGGGCCCAGCAAGCTCAAGCTGCGGCGGACGATCGCGCAGTACCTGAAGCTGCTCGTGCGCGACCGCCTGGCCCCCGCCCCCTACCGCCCGCTGTGAGGGACGACCGTGAGCGATGAGGTGGTGGGCGGGTGGCCGGCGCGGCGACCCGAGCCGGCGGCGTCGGCGGAGGCGGTGGCGAAGTCGGTGGCGGACGGCGGGGACGCGGGTGGCGAGCGCGGTCCGGCGGCCCCCTCGGGGCCGGGGGCCGGGCGGGGGCCGGCGGGGCTGCGGGTGGCCGTGCTCGGCGGCGGGATCTGCGGGCTGGCCGCCGCGCACCGGCTGGTCCGGGCGGGCGCGCGGGTGACCCTGCTGGAGGGCAGCGACCAGCTCGGCGGGCTGGGCACGTTCTTCCCGTGGCGCGACGGCTGGGTGGAGCGGTTCTACCACTGCGTCATGCCCAGCGACGACGACCTGCTGGGGCTGCTGGGCGAACTGGGCCTGCGCGAGGGCGTGCGGTGGCGGCGCACCCGCATGGGCATGGTCGTCGACCGCCGCCACCACCCGTTCAACTCGGCCCTCGACCTGCTGCGGTTCACGCCGCTGACGCTGCGCGAGCGGGTGCGGTTCGGCGTGGTGTCGCTGCTGCTGCGGCGGTTGGGCCGGGGCCGGGACCTCGACCGGCTGCGCACCGAGGACTGGCTGCGCGAGGTCTACGGCGACCGGGTGTGGGACCGGCTGCTCGCGCCGATGTTCGGGTCCAAGTTCGGCGCGGCGTTCGGCGACGTGCCCGCGCTGTACCTGTGGCAGCGGCTGGGGCGCGAGAGCAACGTCTCGGTGCGCGGCTACCCCGAGGGGGGCTACAAGTCCGTCATCGACGCCCTGCGCTCGTCCATCGAGGACGCCGGCGGCGTGGTGCGGACCTCCGCGCCGGTCCACCGGCTCACCGTCGGGGCGGGGCGGGCGCTGGCCACCACGGCCGACGGCGCGACCACCGAGGCCGACCGGGTGATCTCGACGCTGCCGCTGCCGGTGCTGCGGCAGGTCGCGGACGGCGACCTGGCCGGGCTGGTGCCGGACGTGGAGCTGCCCTACCAGGGCGTGGTGAACGCGCTGTTCTTCCTCAAGCGCCCGCTGACCGGGCACTACTGGGCCCCCGTCGTGCGCTCGGGCACCGACTTCGACGGCGTCGTCGAGATGTCCGCGCTGGCCGGGACGTTCGCCGGGCGGCACCTGGTGTACGCGATGCGCTACACCGACCGGGCGTCCGCGCTCTACCGCGAGCCCGAGGGGCGGATCGCGGCGCGCTGGACCAAGCAGCTGGTCGGGCTGTACCCGGACCTCACCTCGGCCGACGTGGACGACGTGCGGGTGTTCAAGGCGCCGTTCGTGGAACCGGTGTACCCCTTGGGGTACCTGGCGCGGCAGCCCCCGGTGCGGATCGCGGGCACGCCGGTGCTGCTGGCCACGACGGCGCACGTCTACCCGTCGGTCACGAGCTGGAACTCCGGCGTCGCCCTGGCGAACCGCGTCGTCGCGCTGCTGGACGACGCGGCCCGCGGCGGTTCAGCCGACCAGCGCCGGGGCGGCGAAGCGCTCGCCGACCAGCTCCTCCAGGGCGGCGGCGATCCGCACCGAGGGTGAGCCCGTGCCGTAGGGCGACGGGATGGCGGCCAGGCGCGCGCGGTGGCCGGCGACGTCGTCCAGCCACCTGCGCGCCGCCGCGCCGATCCCCGGGCCCGGCGGCACCAGCGTGCCGAACGTCCCCTCGATCTCGGGGCGCTCGGTGCTGCGCCGCACCACGACCACGGGCCGCTTCAGGACGCTGACCTCCTCCTGGATGCCGCCGGAGTCGGACACGACGACGGCGGCCCCGCCCGCCAGCGCCAGGAACTCCGGGTAGGCCATCGGTTCGACCGCGCGCAGCTCGGCCAGCAGCGGGTCGAGGCCGAAGCCCGCCACGCGCTTGGCCGTGCGCGGGTGCAGCGGCAGCACGACCGGCAGCGGCAGGGCGGCCATCTCGCGCAGGACCACCTCCAGGGTGGCGGGGTCGTCGACGTTCTCGGGGCGGTGGAGGGTGGCGACCGCGTAGCCGTCGCGGCGCAGGCCGTGCGCGGACAGCACCGCGGCCTCGGCCTCGGGGCCGGGCAGCGCGGCCTCCAGCGCCTCCACGACCGTGTTGCCGGTCAGGGCGATCCGGCCGGCGTCGATCCGCTCCGCCACCAGGTTGCCCTCGTTGAGCGCGGTGGGAGCGCAGCACAGGTCGGCGAGGTGGTCGATGGCGACCCGGTTGTGCTCCTCGGGCATCGCGCGGTCGAAGCTGCGCAGGCCCGCCTCGACGTGCACCAGCGGCACGTCGTTCGCGTTGGCGGCCAGCGCGCCGGCGAGCGCGGAGGTCGTGTCGCCCTGCACGACGACGGCGGAGGTGCGGTGCGCGGTCAGGACGTCGTCCACGGCCTGCACCGCCAGGCCGAGCTGCGCGCCGCGCCGGGCGCCGCCGAGCGCGAAACCGTGGTAGGCGCCCGGTTCCGGGACGTCCCGGCGGATCAGCTCGCACATCGCGCGGTCGTAGTGCTGTCCGGTGTAGACCAGGACCGCGCGCGGCCCGAACAGCCTGACCAGCGGGGCGAGCTTGATCAGTTCCGGGCGGGTGCCGCAGACCAGCGTGACGGTGTTCACGGTTCTCCTCGGTGGCCGGTGCTTCGCCAACGGTGCGCACGCTAGGGTCCGCGGGGCCGGTTTCCGTTGCGCCTCAGTCGATCGAGTGAACGAAGGTGTCGGGCCGGCGGTGCTCCCACTACGGTGCCCGCGTGATCAGGAAATTCCAGGCCGCCGCCGTCGCCGCGATGACCGCGGGCGCGCTGGGCGCGCCGCCCGGCGAGGGCCCGCTGCTGCCGGACTTGAGACAGGCGCCGGTCGGCTGCCCCGGCGGCACTGACCGGAACCCGAGGTTGTGCACGCACTGGGACGTGTGCATGGTGGCCGACGCCGCGGCGCCCAACGGCGACTGCGTGGCGTCCGGACCGGTGGGGGCGGTGCGGCTGAGGTTCACGACGTCGGCGGACAACGTCGGCGACGGACCGCTGCTCATCTACGCGAAGCGCGACTCGGTGGACCAGCCGACGATGACCGCGCGCCAAGCCTTCCAGTCCGCGCAGGACCGCTCCATCCCGGACTCCTACGACTCGGCGCAGCACCCGATCCCGGCGAAGGTGTACTACGAGCCGGCGCCTGCGCACACCCACTGGCACCTGCTGGACTTCGAGCACTTCCAGCTCCGCAGCCCCGACGGCCGCACCCTGGTGACCGACCGCAAGACCGGCTTCTGCCTCGGCGACCGCTACGAGACCAGGGACTCGCGCAGCCTCCAGCACCGCCCGCGGACCACGTCGCCCAAGGGCGAGCCCCTCCCGGACAGCGCGCTGGCGCCGGAGGGCAGGCTCACGCTGTTCCTCCAGCAGCACAGGTGCCGCCACCACGAGCCGCGGGCGCTGGACGTGGTCGAGGGCATCTCGGTGGGCTACGGCGACGACTACGACTACCGGGTCGACTACCAGTGGCTCGACCTGACCGACGTGCCGTCGGGCGTCTACGACGTGGTGAACCTGGTCAACGCCGACCGGAGCTTCGTGGAGAAGCGCTACGACAACAACGCCTCCTCCATCGCGATCTCCGTGCGGTGGCCGGGCGGCGGCGACCGGCCCGAGGTCATCACCGAGCCCCCGAGGGTCAAGCTGCTGCGCAGCTGCCCGGACAGCGAGCGCTGCGCCGATTCCTAGGCGCGGGCGCGCCGCGCGGCGAGGGGGTGCGCGGCAAGGGGGTGCGCGGTCGAGCGGCGGTGGAGCCGTTGCGGGCGCCGGTCCTCCGGGTCAGCGGCCGAGGTCGGCCAGCACCGCGCGCGCGGCCCGCCGGCCGGAGACCAGGGCGCCCTGGATGGAGGCGGTGTCGCGGTGGTCGCCGCAGACGTAGCGGCGGCCACCCGCGCGCACCGGCCGGCGGAAGCGGTGCGGGGCGGGCATCGCGGGCAGGGCCCGGGGGATCGCGTAGCAGGCCAGGGTTTCCCAGGACCGGGTGTCCACCCCGTACAGCGCGGCCAGCGCGGTCCGCACGTCCTGCTCCGGGACGTCGTCGAGCACGGAAGCCTGCACCAGCGGCGCGTGCGGCGAGTAGCTCGGCGCGACCTCGGAGACGACCGCGGTGTTGGCGATCGGGCCGCCGTCGGCGTCCACGAGCAGCGCCGGGTCGCGCAGCGGGGACTCCGGCGGGCGGAAGTACCAGGTGGTGACGCCGTTCCAGGTCGGCTCCGGGCACTCCGGGAGCAGCCGGGCGGCCGTGGTGCCGTCGGTGGCGACCACCACGGCGTCGGCGTCGACCCGCGAGCCGTCGGACAGCGCGACGCCGTCGTCGTGCACCGCCACCACCTTCGCGCCCAGCCGCACCGGCAGGCCCTGCGCGAGCTGGCGGGGCAGCGCGCCCATGCCGGCCGCCGGGAGGGCCGCGCCGCCCAGCGCGAAGCAGCGCCACACCAGGCGGAAGAAGCGGGCGGAGGTGACGAGGTCGCGTTCCAGGAACACGCCCTGCAGGAACGGCCGCAGCACGCGGGCGACCGCGTCGTCCGACAGCCACCGCCGCAGCTCGTCGCGGGTCGTCCGGTCCGGCGCGCCGGGGACCTCGCGCCGGACGAGGTCGCGCAGGGTGAACGCCACCAGCGCGGCCAGGTCGCGCCACCCCAGCACGTGCTGCGCCAGCGCGCCCTGCCAGGCGGCCGGCCCGCAGCGGGGGTCGGCGAGCAGGTCGTGCCGGCCGCCGTCGTGGACGAACGCGCCGCGCCGGAACGGCCGCAGCTCCAGCGCGGCCAGGTCCACCCGGGCCAGCTCGGGGTAGGCAGGCAGCAGGAGCTGGAACCCCCGGTCCAGCCGCACGCCGTCCACCACGTCGGTGCGCACGCGGCCACCCACGTCGTCGCCCGCCTCCAGCACCGTCACGTCCGCGGCGGACGCCCGCAGCGCCCGCGCCGCGCTGAGCCCGGCCAGTCCCGCCCCGACGATCGCCACGTGCACGCGACGACGCTAACCGCGCTGCGGCCGGTTCGCAGGACGGGGCCGCCGCGGACGGGCGCTGCCCGGACCGGCGAGGCGCGCCCGGACCGGCGACGCGCCCGCAGCCGCGGTCCGCGCGCCGGGGTCGGCACGGCCCGGGCCGGTGCGGCGTGGACCCGGGTCGGCCGGGTCAGCACACTGGAGCCATGGTCAGCAGCGAACCGGCCCACTTCGACGTCGTGATCGTGGGCGCCGGGCTCTCCGGCATCGGCGCGGCGTACCGCCTGGGCGCCGAGCACCCCGGCAAGTCCTGGGCGATCCTGGAGGCCCGCGACGCGATCGGCGGGACGTGGGACCTGTTCCGCTACCCCGGCGTCCGGTCCGACTCCGACATGTTCACCCTCGGCTACCCGTTCCGGCCGTGGCGGGAGGCACGGTCCATCGCGGACGGGCCGGCGATCCTGGACTACGTGCGGCGCACCGCCGCCGAGCACGGCATCGACCGGCGCATCCGGTTCCGCAGCAGGGTGCTCGCGGCCGACTGGTCGACCCGCGACCAGCGCTGGACGCTGACCCTGGCCGACGGCGACGCGGTGACCTGCGGCTTCCTCTACTCCTGCACGGGCTACTACGACTACGAGCGCGGCCACGAGCCGGAGTTCCCCGGCATCGGGTCGTTCACCGGCCGGGTCGTGCACCCGCAGTTCTGGCCGCCGGACCTCGACCACGCGGGCAAGCGGGTCGTCGTCATCGGCAGCGGCGCGACCGCCGTCACCCTCGTGCCGACGATGGCCCGGACCGCCGCGCACGTGACCATGCTCCAGCGCTCCCCCACCTGGATCAGCCCGGTGCCCGGTCGGGACGCCCTGGCCGACCGCCTGCGCGCGCTGCTGCCCGCCGGCGTGGCGCACCGGGTGGTGCGGGCCAAGAACATCGCGTTCTCCACCGCCTTCTTCCAGTTCTGCCGGCGGTTCCCGGGCGCGGCGCGCCGGCTGCTCACCGGCCTGGCGGTCAAGGCGCTGCGGGACGAGCAGGCGGTGCGGGAGCACTTCACCCCGACCTACGACCCGTGGGACCAGCGGCTGTGCGCGGTCCCGGACGCCGACCTGTTCGAGGCGATCAGGGCGGGCACGGCGTCGGTGGTGACCGACCACGTGGACTCGTTCGTGCCCGAGGGCGTGCGGCTGCGGTCCGGGCGGGTGCTGGCGGCCGACGTCGTGGTCACGGCGACCGGGCTGCGGATGCTGGCGCTGGGCGGCATCCGGCCCAGCGTGGACGGCGCGGCCGTCGAGCTGTCCGAGCAGTGGGTGTGGCGCGGGGCGATGATCACCGGGCTGCCGAACCTCGCGATGTGCGTCGGCTACACCAACGCGTCCTGGACGCTGCGCGCCGACCTCACGTCCCGGCTGGTGTGCCGGGTGCTGGCCCACCTCGACCGCGCGGGCCTGGGCTCCGTGGCGCCCCGGCCGGACCGGGCGCTCCCGCGCCGGCCGCTGCTGGACCTGGCTTCCGGGTACGTCCGGCGCTCGATCGACGCGTTCCCGCGCCAGGGCGACCGCGACCCGTGGCGGGTGCGGCAGAACTACGTGGTGGACCTGCTGCAGACGCTGCGCGGCGACCTGGGCGACCAGCTGGTCGGCGTGCGCGCGCGGTCGTCCGCCGACCGGGCTGTGACATAGTCGTCCGGTGATCGGCCGACTCGTCCCCCTCGCGCTCCTGCTGGCCGTGGCGGCGTGCGGCGGCGCGCCCCCCGTGCCGCCCCCGGCGCCCACCCCGAGCGGGCCGCCGTGCCCGGCCGGCGGGGTGGACATCGCGGCGGAGGGCGGGGAGGCCGCGATGGGGCTGCGGGTGCTGAAGCTGCGGATGCGCAACTGCGGCGCCACGCCGTACCCGGTCAGCGGCTACCCCGACCTGGAGCTGCTGGACGAGGACGGGCAGGTGCTCGACGTCGAGGTCCAGCAGGGCTCGACGGGCATCTCGCGGGTGGACTGGTTCGAGGAGCCGCCGCAGGAGGTGACCCTCCAGCCCGGCGACACGGCCACCAGCGGCCTGGTGTGGCGCAACACCTACGACGACACGACCGAGCCGCCGCAGGTCGGGACGCGGATCGCCGTGGCCCCGGTGGCCGGGCGGCCCAGGCTGACGTTCCGGCCGGAGCCGGCCGGGGCGGGCGGGACCGCCACGCCCACCACGATCGACCTGGGCAGCACCGGCGTGGTCGGCGTGCGGGCCTGGACCACGCCCTGACCCCGGGCGCCGCGCGGTCCCGGGGGATCGGGCGGCGCGGCCGGTCGGCCGGTCGCGCGGTGGCCGGCGCCGCGTCCGGTCAGCGGCGGCCTCGCGGCTCGTAGTCGTCCTCGTCGTCGTACTCGGGCTCGACGTCCTTCAGCGGCCGGTTGCTCCACGAGTCGAACACCACCAGCAGCGCGGCGACCACGATCACGCCCACGCCCACCACCGGCAGGCCGCCCCAGAACATGAGGCCCGCCAGCACCAGCATCGGCAGCACGGCGAACAGGCAGAACGGGTCGACCCGCCCGAAAGCCGGCCGGCGCTGCCCCGAAGATCGACCGTACTGCCCCGCCATCAGCCCGCCTGTCCGTCGTCCGCCGTGTCCGGTTCCCCGGGTCCGTCACCCGGGAGCCCCGAACAGCATAATTCTCGCCCCCCGAGCGGTACGCCGGGTTACGGGCACGCCGCCGCACGGCCGGCGGGTTCGCGCGATCCGGCGATCGTTCCCCGCGGGGAGCCTCACCCGAACGGACCGGTTCGCACACCGCGTCACGGCCCGACGTGCGGTGCTGCGACCGGCGGGGCGGTCGGCGGCCACCACCCCGCTCGGCGGACCGGGCCGCCGGAGCCCGGCCGCCCCACGACCGCGGCGCACCGGGAAACACCATCCGTACCGCTCCGGACACCACCTGTGACATTGATCTCTTCGCGCGCGGTGCGGCGGTCCGGTCCCGTCGTGCGCTCCGCCATCGCGGCGGGGCACCCGCACGACCGGCGTCGGGTGCCCCACCGCCGGGGAGCGCGCGCGGCCGGCTACGCGGCCACCGCGCCGTCGGCGAGCCGCACGCGCCTCCCCTCGAACCGGGACCGGGTGCGGCGGTCGTGGGTGACGACGACCAGCGCGCCCCGGTAGTCGGCCAGCGCGTGCTCCAGGTCCTCGACCAGCGCCGGCGACAGGTGGTTGGTCGGCTCGTCGAGCAGCAGCAGGTCCACCGGGTCGACCAGCAGGCGGGCCAGCTCCGCCCGCCGCCGCTGCCCGTAGGACAGCTCGCCCAGCCGCAGCCCGAGGTCGCGGGGCGCGAACAGGCCGAGGGCCAGCAGCTCGTCCGCGTGGTCGGCGGGGTGGCCCCGCCCCCGCGCGAACGACTCCAGCAGGGTCAGCCCCAGGTCCCGGGGCGCCTCGTCCTGCCGCAGGTGCCCCACCCGCGCCGGGACGGCCACCCGGCCCTCGTCGGGCTCGACCTCACCCGCCAGCAGGCGCACGAGCGTGGTCTTGCCCGCGCCGTTCGGGCCGGTGACCAGGACCCGCTCACCGGGCCGGATCGCCAGGTGCGGCACGTGCAGCCGGTCGCCCACCCGCGCGCCCGCCACCTCGGCCACCCACCCGCGGTCCGCGGGCGCGGTGACCCGGGCGGTGAAGCGCACCGGGTCGGGCGGCGGCGCGACCGGGTCCCCGACCAGCCGGGCGACGCGCTCCTTGGCGTTGCGGACGCGGCTCATCGCGCCGTGGCCGCGGCCCCGCGCCCGGAACGGGCCGGCCGCGAACACCGCCAGCGGCAGCTTGCGCGGGATCGCGCCCAGGCGACCGGCCGCCGACTCGGCCAGCCTCCGGTGGCGGGCCAGCTCCCGCTTCCACTCCTCGTGCTCGCGCAGGCGGCGCGCGCGGGCGGCGGCCTTGGCGGCGAGGTAGCCGCCGTAGCCGTCGCCGAAGCGGGTCACGCCGCCCTCCTCGACCTCCAGGATCGTCGAGGTGACGCGGTCCAGGAACACCCGGTCGTGGGTGATCGCCACGACCGTGCCCCGGTGCCGGGACAGGCGCCGTTCGAGCCAGGCGACGGCCTCGTCGTCCAGGTCGTTGGTCGGCTCGTCCAGCAGCAGCAGCTCCGGCTCGGACGCCAGGGTCGCCGCCAGCGCGAGCCGGGACCGCTCGCCGCCGGACAGCGCGCCCAGCGGCCGGGCCCGGTCCAGGCCCGGCAGGCCCAGGCCGTGCAGGGCGATGTCCACCCGGGTGTCGGCCTCGTAGCCGCCGCGCGCCTCGAACCGCTCGACCAGGTCCGCGTAGCCGGCCGGGTCGGTCAGGTCGGCCTCGGCCGCCCTGAGGCGCGCTTCGAGGTGGCGCAGGTCGGCCAGGGCGAGGTCGATCGCGTCCCCCACCGTGGCGTGCGGCGGGAGGTCCGGGGTCTGCGGCAGGTAGCCGACGCCGCCGGGGGCGACCGCGGTCACCTCGCCGTTGTCGGGGGCCAGCCGGCCGGCGAGCAGCGCGAGCAGGGTCGACTTGCCCGAGCCGTTGTCGCCGATGACGCCGACCTTCTCGCCGGGCTTGACGGTCAGCGAGACCCGGTCCAGGACGAGGCGGTCGGCGTAGCGCTTGGTGACGTCTTGAAGGGTGAGTTGCGCGGTGCGCAAGGCAGGCTCCTGTCCTCGACCGGCGCGGGTCGAGTTGATCGGGTGCGAAGTGGCGAGGGGCGCGCCGCGGAGCCGTGCTCCACGCGGACGCGCGTCCGATCACAGGAAGTACAAGGTGCCCATGTTGCCAACCATTGTGCGTCGGGCGCCGGTGATCGACAAGGGGGCGGGCGCGTGAACGCGATCACCGGCGGGCGGCCCCGCGGGGCCCCGCCGACGGGCTATGCACCGTGAGTAGCGCTCCTGTCAACAAACGTGAGTAAGCTCACCACTAATAGGTGATTCCTTGCCCCTGCCCGTCACCAGCGGTTACGTTTCCGGCCGCTGATTACGGTTCGATCACTAGAAGGACACGGGCACGTCATCCCCCGGACGAGGCCCGGACCTGGATCCCCCGCCAGGTTCGCGGTGGTCGAGCTTCCCCGACGCAGGAGGCCCCACCCTTGGCTCGCCACAGGAAGACCCGTGGGCAGCAGCCGATCGTCTTCACGGTCAGCGCGCAAGCCCCCGGCCACGTCGGCGCGCACCGCGCCGAACCCGATCGGACGCTGCCCAAGCGGCTGTCCGCCGTCGCCGTCGCCGTCGGCATCGTGACCGGCGCGGGCGCCGCGGCCCACGCCGTGACCAGCGGCTCGGTCAACCCCATGGCAGGCGGCGCGGACTTCGGCGGCGTGCCCGACGAGCACGTCCGCACCGGCAAGGTCGACACCGTGCACGCCATCGACCTCGGCTCGGAGACCGCCCGCATCATCCGGCAGGAGCAGCTGACCGCGCTCCAGGCGTTCAACCAGGCCAGCGGCGTCGCGCAGAACGGCTACTCGGCGCGCCAGCAGGCCGCCGCCGAGAAGGCCGCCAAGGACGCGAAGGACGCCGAGGAGGCCCGCAAGTCGCCGCACCAGCGGCAGGTCGAGGGCTGGATCCGGGAAGCCATCGCCATCCTCGCGGCCAACGGCACGCCGATCACCGAGGACAGCGTCGACGAGATCTACACGATCATCGAGAAGGAGTCCAACGGCAACCCGAACGCCGTGAACAACTGGGACTCCAACGCCGCGCGCGGCACCCCCTCCAAGGGCCTCATGCAGTGCATCGACCCGACGTTCCAGGCTTACAAGCTGGCCGGGCACGACGACATCTACAACCCGGTGGCCAACATCATCGCCGGCGTCCGCTACACCTACGCCCGCTACGGCGGCTTCGGCGGCCACCCCGGCCTGGTGTCCATGACCAACGGCACGGGCTACCGGGGCTACTGACCCGCCCCGGTCCGCCGCGCCGGCTCGGCGCGGCCGTGCCCCCCACGGGGTGCGCGGCCCCTCGCCCGCGGCCCCGCCCGGCCTCGTCCCGCCCTCGACGCGCGCGTGCCGCGCGGCGGCCCGTCCCCGCGGCCGGACCGCCGCGCGGACCTCACGCGACCGCGGCGGGCCGCGGCAGGTGGCGTGCGCAGTGCGGGCAGATCGGCCACTCCCGCCAGGTGTAGCAACCCCGGTCGGGGATGGGCAGGCACAGCGCCCGGCACACCGCGCGGTAGCGGTCGCCGACGTGGGCGGAGTGGCGTGCGGGTTCGTTCGCGGAGACCAGGTGGCGCTGCTCGGCGAAGACGCCCGGCAGCAGACGACCCGTTGTCACGAGTCCTCCCGGAAGGTTGGCGGGAGACCGGCGGGGCGCCCGGGGCGGCGCGCCCCGGGCGTGGCGTTCGGCAGTTAAGGGAGGCGGCCCTCCCCCCTGGCCCCCCTGGTCGCAAGACCGCCTCGTGTGCCAGTGTGTGCGCCCGGTCCTGCGGTTAGCTTGCAGGGTTCTGCAACCCGCAGGTCAGGGGCGGTTTCCGGGAGGTCGCGGAGGTGGAGTTCGGGCTGCTCGGCGAGGTCCGGGCGCAGGTCGGCGGCCGTCTGGTCGACCTCGGCGCGGCGCGGCAGCGGTGCGTGCTGGCCGCGCTGGCGGTGGACGTCGGCCGCGTCGTCCCGGTCGACCGGCTGGTCCGGCGCGTGTGGGGCGACGACCCGCCCCGGCGGGCGCGGGCGACGCTGTCGAGCTACGTCTCCCGGCTGCGCCGCGCCCAAGTGGACATTGTGCTCCGCTCCGGCGGATATGTCCTCGTCGCCGACGGATCCGCGGTGGACCTGCACCTGTTCCGCTCGCTGCGCGCCCGCGCGCGAGCCGCCGACGACCGGACGGCCGAACCGCTGCTGGCCCGCGCGGTGGCCCTGTGGCGGGGCGCGGCGCTGACCGGGCTGACGGGCGACTGGGCCGCCGCCGAGGGCGACCGGCTGGACCTGGAGCGGCTGGACGCGGAGTGCGAGCACACCGAGGTCCGGCTGCGGCTGGGCCAGGGCGACCGGCTGGTGGCCGAGCTGGCCGCCCGCGCCGCCGAGCACCCGCTGGACGAGCGCGTGGCCGCGCACCACCAGCTCGCCCTGTACCGGGCGGGGCGGGCGGGCGAGGCGCTGGCGCGGTACCGCGACCTCCGCGCGCGGCTGGCGCGGGACCTGGGCGCCGAGCCCGGCCCGGAGCTGCAGCGGCTGCACCAGCGGGTCCTGCGCGCCGACCCGGCCCTGCTCGGCCGGGCCGGTGACGGCGGCGAGCACCGGGCGGCCGCTGCCCCGTCGCCGCCGGCCACCGCCCCCGCGCCGCCCGCCCACCCGGTGCCGAGGCAGCTGCCCGCCATGCCGCCGGCCTTCGTCGGCCGCGAGGACGAGCTGGAGCAGCCGGGCGCCACCGGCACGACCGTGATCGCGGGCGCGGGCGGGGTCGGCAAGACGTGGCTGGCGCTGCGCTGGGCGCACCGCCACGCCGGCCGCTTCCCCGACGGCCAGCTGTTCGTGGACCTGCGCGGGTTCGGCCCCGAGGGCGCGCCGATGCCGCCGGCCCTGGCGGTGCGCGGGTTCCTGGCCGCGCTGGGCGTCGACCCGGCGCGCGTCCCGGTCGACCCGCACGCGCAGGCCGCGCTGTTCCGCAGCCTGGTGGCGGACAAGCGGGTGCTGCTGGTGGTCGACAACGCCGCCGACACCGCCCAGGTCGCGCCGCTGCTGCCGGGCGGGGCGTCCTGCGCCGTCCTGGTCACCAGCCGCAACCGGCTGCCCGGCCTGACCGCCGCGCACGGCGCGCGCCACCTGTTCCTGGACGTGCTGCCCGACGCCGAGGCGCACGCCCTGCTCACCGCCCGGCTCGGCGCGGACCGGGTGGCCGCCGAGGCCGCCGCCGCGGCCGACCTCGTCGCGCTGACCGGCGGGTTCCCGCTGGCGCTGGGCATCGTCGCCGCCCGCGCGCACAGCCACCCGGCGCTGCCCCTGGCCACCCTCGCCGCCGAGCTGCGCGACCTCGGCCTGGGCGCGCTGGACGACGACGACCCGGCGGCGAGCCTGCCCGCCGTGCTGTCGTGGTCCCACCGGGCGCTCACGGCGGAGCAGGCGCGGGTGTTCGGCCTGCTCGGCGGCGCGCCCGGCCCGGACACCGGGCTGCCCGCCGCCGCCGCGCTCACCGGGCTGCCGCCGGACCGCGCCCGCGCCGTCCTGCGCGCCCTGGAGCAGGCGTCGCTGCTCGTGCGGGACGCGCGCGGGCGCTACCGGATGCACGACCTGATCCGCCGGTTCGCCGCGGACGCGCCGCTCCCGCCCGGGGAGCGCGCCGCCGCCCTGCACCGCGTCGTGGACTTCCACCTGCACACCGCGTTCGCCGCCCGCCGCCTGCTCAACCCGCACGCCACGCCGATCGACCTCGACCCGCCGAGCGCACCGCCGCACCCGCTGCCGGACTACGCGGCGGCGCTGGCGTGGTTCGACGCCGAGCACCGGTGCGTGCTGGCCGCGCAGCGCGCCGCCGCCGGGCTGGGCCGCCACCGGGCGGTGTGGCAGCTGGCGTGGACGCTGACCACGTTCCACCTGCGCCGCGGCCACAGCCAGGACAACCTGGCCGCGTGGCGCGCGGCGATGGCCGCCGCCGACCACCTGGGCGACCCGGTCGTCCGGACCCGCGTGCACCGCCTGCTGGGCGACGCCCTGGTGGAGGTCGGGCGGCACGAGGAGGCCGTCGAGCACCTGCACCGCGCGCTGGCGCTGGCCGAGGGGTCCGGCGACCTGCTCAACCAGGGCCAGGTGCACCGGACCCTGTCCTGGGCGTGGGACCAGCGGGGCGACGGCGGCCGGGCCCTGGCCCACGCCCGGCACGCCCTGGGCATCTACCGCGCGCTGGACGACCCGGCCGGGGAGGCGGACGCGCTCAACGGCGTCGGCTGGTACGCGGCCCGCCTGGGCGAGCACGACCTCGCGCGCGAGCACTGCGCGGCGGCCCTCGCCCTGCACCGCAGGCACCGGCACCGCTACGGCGAGGCGACGACGCTGGACAGCCTCGCCTACATCGCCCACCAGACCGGCGACTTCGCGGCGGCGGCCGACCACTACGGGGCGGCGGTCGCGCTGCTGCTGGACCTGGGCAGCGCGCTGCAGGCCGCCGAGGCGCTGGAGAAGCTGGGCGACTCGCACCAGGCGGCCGGCCGCGCCGACGAGGCGCGAGCGGCCTGGCTGCGGGCGGCGAACCTGTTCCGCGCCCACGACCGCCACACCGACGCCGACCGCGTGCGGGCCCGCCTGGACGCGCCGACCTGAAAGGCCGTCCCGACACCCGTTCCCGGTCATCGGTCCCGGGCCGCAGCCACCACCGCACCCCGCCGGCGCGCCCGACGATCACGACGTCCGTGGCGGACGAACCGGCCCGGGATCCGGGCGCGCCGCGGGCGCAGGGGCGCAACCTCTTCACCGCACGGACGTCCTGTCGGCATGACGCCGACTCCAGAAGGTCTTGCGCTTCCCGCTGATCCGACTCGGGTGAACGACTACGACAGCATCGCCGAGGGGTACGCGGCCGAGAACGAGACCAGCCTCATGAACGCGTACTACGAGCGGCCCGCGATGCTGGAACTCGCCGGGGACGTGGCCGGCCGGCGGATCCTCGACGCCGGCTGCGGCTCGGGGCCCCTGTTCGCCGAGCTGCGCGCCCGGGGCGCGGTCGTGACCGGCGTCGACGCGAGCGCCGGCATGCTGGAGCTGGCCCGGCGGCGGCTGGGCGCCGACGCGGACCTGCGGGTCGCCGACCTGGCCGACCCGCTGCCCTTCCCCGACGGCGCGTTCGACGACGTCATCGCCTCCCTGGTGCTGCACTACCTGGAGGACTGGGCGCCGACGCTGGCCGAGCTGCGGCGCGTGCTGACGCCCGGCGGGCGGCTCATCGTCTCGGTCGAGCACCCCTTCGTCATCACCCTGATGCAGCGCTCGGCCGGGGAGAAGCCCGACTACTTCCGGACCCGCAACCGGGTCGAGGAGTGGACCATGGGCGGGCGGACCGCCCGGATGAGCTTCTGGGACCGCCCGCTGCACGCGATGACCGACGCCTTCACCGCGGCCGGTTTCCGCATCGACGCCATCAGCGAGCCGCCGCCCGCGCCCGCCGCCCCCGACCTGTTCCCCGAGGTGTTCCGCGAGTTCGCGGGCACCAGCTTCCTGGGCTTCCTGTTCTTCGTCCTGCGGGCCGGCTGACCGCACCCTGACGTTCCTGCGGGACAGGCGTTCCCGCGCTCGGCGCTGCGCCCGCCGAGTCCTGTTCGGACTCCCCGGGCCGGGACGGCGGCGACGGTCGCCACCGGGAGTGTGGCGGGGCAAGGCACCGCCGCGATCCGCCTCCCGGCGCCGGAACCCGCCGGCGCACGAGGAAGACCGGGGTCCGAGGACGGGCGCCGACGCGCCCGCGGTCCGGCTCGACCGGCTGCCCGGAGCGGCTGCGGCTCATCGGGGGGCGCGTGGCCGAGCCGGGGGTCGAGGAGCGGCGCCCCTCGACCCCCGCTGCCCGGGAACGGCGTTGCCCTGCCAGGCGCCGGTGGATTCGGCGCCGCCCCGGACCGGAGCCGCGCGGCCCCCGTGCCCCGTCACGCCGGCGCTCCGCGCCACCGGTTCACCCGGTGGCGCAAGGGGTTGCGGCAACCCGAAGCGCGTGCGGTCCTGAGTGCGCGGGAGCGCGAGCGCCTCCGGTCCGGAGTGCACCCGTCCGAAGTGAACGGAGCCTGACGCGGGGGCGTCCCGGGGAACAGCACTGCCCGACGGGAGTGCGTCCGCGGCGAGTTCAGGCGCGCCAGACGGTCCCGCGCCGCTCGTACTCCAGCACCGTCTCCACCCGGTTGGTGAACTTCGCGCCCAGGAAGCGCTCCACCAGCCACAGCGACACCTCCAGCCCGGCCGTGACACCGCCGCCGGTCACGAGGGTGTCGTCGTCCACGACCCGCGCGTGCACGACCGTCGCGCCCTGCGCCGCGAGGTCCGCCTTGGCCCCGGCGTGCGTGGTGGCGGGGCGGCCGCGGGTCAGGCCGGCCGCCGACAGCACCATGACGCCGGTGCAGATCCCCACCGGCAGCGCGGGGGAGCCCGCCAGGCGGCGGAGGAAGCCCTGGTCGGAGATCAGCCGGTGCACGCCCGGCCCGTTCCGGTCGGTGTAGCCGCCGCCGGGCACCACCAGCACGTCCGCGTCCCGCGGCGACCAGCCCCGGGGCACCTCCATCCGCGTGCCGTAGGCGCAGGTGACCGTGCCGGGGCGGCCGGTGGTGACCAGGGTGGACCGCACGGCCCCGCCCATCTGCTCGGCCAGCCCGAACACCTCCACCGGGGCGATCAGGTCCTGCTCCTCCACTCCGTCGAACATCAGTACCTGCACGCGCAGCGGGCTCGCCGCCGTCGCGACGACCGGCGTGGCCACCAGGCCACCCGCGGACAACGCCGATGCGCGGATGAAAGTGCGACGTTCCATCGAACTCCTCCCCTAGCCGGTGACGGAGTGGTCGGACCACCCGGCCGCGGAGTTCCCGACCGGCCGAAGCCGGCGCCCGGCGGGAACCGACCGCCCCGCCCGTCCGACCACTGGCACGTCGGGTGCTTCCCCTTCCCCCCACCCGACCGCGAGACGTGCTCACGCCGGGCCGGTCCGCCGCCCCGACGGCCCCACCGGCCCGGCGTCGCACGCCCGCCCGGAGCGCGATCACGCCCGGAAGCGCGGTCACCCCCGGAGCGCGGTCACGCCTGGAAGCGGTAGCCGCGGCCGGGTTCGGTGATCAGGTGGCGGGGCCGGGAGGGCTCGGGTTCGAGCTTGCGGCGCAACTGCGCCAGGTAGACCCGCAGGTAGTGGGTCGCCGTCTCGTGGCCCGCGCCCCACACCCTCGCCAGCAGCTCGCGCTGGGCGACGGGCCGCCCGCCGGCCGCGATCAGGACCTCCAGCAGCGCCCACTCGGTGCGGGTCAGGCGCACCTCCGCGCCGTCCCGGCGCACCTTCTTCGCGGTCAGGTCGACGGTGAACGACGCGGTGCGCACCGGGGGCTCGCCGGTCGGCCGGGGACCGGCGCGCCGCACCGCCGCCCGCAGCCGCGCGAGGAACTCGTCCATCCCGAACGGCTTGGTCACGTAGTCGTCCGCGCCCGCGTCCAGCGCCGCGACCTTGTCCGCCGAGCCGGTCCGCGCGGACAGCACCACGATCGGCGTGGTGCACCGCGCGCGCAGCCCGGTGATCACCTCGATCCCGTCCACGTCGGGTAATCGCAGGTCCAGCACCACGACGTCCGGCGCGCCCGCCGCGGCCTCCCGCAGCGCCGACGCGCCGTCCGCGGCGGTCAGCACGCGGTAGCCGCGCGCGGTCAGGGCGACCCGCAGGGCGCGGGCGACCTGCGGGTCGTCCTCCACGACGAGCACGGTGGTCACGGCCGTCACGCCACCGCCACCTCCGCCACGGGCAGCGAGACCACGATCGTCAGCCCGCCGCCGGGGGTGTCCTCGGCGGCGATCGCGCCGTCCATCGCCTCCACGAAACCCCTGGCCACGCTCAGCCCCAGCCCCAGCCCCGGGGTGGCGTCGCGGTCGCCGAGGCGCTGGAACGGCGCGAACACGGCGTCCGCGGTGTTCTTCGGCAGGCCCCGCCCGTGGTCGACCACGCGCAGCTCCACCCGGTCGCCGTAGGCGCTGGCGCGCACCGCGACCTCGGGTTCGTCGGTGGCGATCGTGCCGTCGCCGTCCACGTCCACCTGCCGGCGCGGGTGCAGCCGGCCGTGCCGCAGGGCGTTGTCGACGACGTTGGCCACCACGCGCTCCAGCAGCCCGACGTCGGCCAGCACGGCGGGCAGCTGCTCGCCCACGTCCACCGACACCAGCCGCCGGTCGTCGATGCCCGCCAGCGCCCGCGCCACCACCTCGTCGAACGTCACCGCCCGCAGCAGCGGTCGCACCGCGCCGGTCGCCAGGCGGGAGGAGTCGAGCAGGTTGTCCACCAGGCCCGCCAGCCGGTCGGCCGACACCTCGACGGTCTCCAGCAGCTCCTCGGTGTCCTCGGCGGACAGGCGCAGCTCCGCGTCCCGCAGGCTGCCGACGGCCGCTTTGATGGACGTGAGCGGCGTGCGCAGGTCGTGCCCGACGGCCGACAGCAGCGCGGTGCGCAGCTCGGTGGTCTCGGCGCGGCGCTGCGCCTCGGCGGTCTCGGCCGCCATCCGCTGCTGCCGCAACGCCATCAGCGCCTGCCCGGCCGCGGCCTCCAGGGCGCGCCGGTCCCCCGCCGGCAGCGCCCGCCCGCGCAGCGCCAGGTGCACGTCGGCGGTGACCGGCACGTCCACGTCGGCGTCGTCGGGGTCGTCGCACGGCCGCGGCCCGGCGCACGCGACCCGCTCCCACCCGCCCTCGCGGCGCTCCAGCAGGGCCACCGACTCCAGCCCGAAGTTCTCCCGCACCTTCTCCAGCAGCCGGGTCAGCGGGTGCGGGTCGGCCAGCACGGTGCGCGCGTAGGAGGCCAGCAGCGCGGCCTCGGTGCGCGCCCGCGCGCCCTGCTCCGCCAGCCTGGCCGCGCGGTCCACCACCAGCGCCACCAGCACCGCCACGGTGAGCATCGCGACCAGCGCCACCAGGTTCTCCGGCGTGGCCACGGCCAGGCTGTAGTAGGGCGGGGTGAAGAAGAAGTTCAGCAGCCCCGCGCCCAGCAGCGCCGCGACCACCGCCGGGCCGACCCCGCCGACCAGCGCGACGGCCACCGCGGCGAGGAAGAACCCGACCAGGTCGGTGGCGAAGGACAGGCCCCCGCGGGCGAGCAGCCCCAGCCCGGTCACCGCGAGCGGCAGCAGCACCGCCAGCAGCCTGCCCAGCAGCACCCGCCGCCGGCTCAGCGGGTTGCGGCCCGCCCGGCGGCGCGGGCCGCGCCGGGCCTCGGGGTGGGTGACCATGTGCACGTCGATGGGGCCCGACGCCTGGATGACCGCCGCGCCGATGCCCTCGTCGAACACCCGCGCCAGCCGCGACCGGCGGGACGTGCCCAGCACCAGCTGCGTGGCGTTGACGCCCCGCGCGAAGTCCAGCAGCGCCGTCGGCACGTCGTCGCCCACGACGGTGTGGAAGGTGGCGCCCACGTCCTCGGCCACCCGGCGGAATCGGGCCACCAGCCGCGGGGGGACGCCGGTCAGGCCGTCGCCGCGCAGGACGTGCACGACGACCAGGTCCGCCCCGGCCCGCACGGCGATCCGCCGCGCCCGCCGGATCAGCGTCTCGCTCTCGGCGCCGCCGGTGATCGCGGCCACCACCCGCTCGCGGGTCTCCCACGTGTCGGTGATGCGCTGCTCGCTGCGGTAGCGCTGGAGCGCCACCTCCACCTGGTCGGCCACCCACAGCAGGGCCAGCTCGCGCAGCGCGGTCAGGTTGCCCGGCCGGAAGTAGTTGCCCAGCGCGGCGTCGATCCGGTGGGCGGCGTAGACGTTGCCGTGGGCCAGCCGGCGGCGCAGCGCCTCCGGGGTGATGTCGACCAGCTCGACCTGCTCGGCCCGGCGCACCACCTCGTCGGGCACGGTCTCCCGCTGCCGCACCCCGGTGATCCGCTCCACCACGTCGTTCAGCGACTCCAGGTGCTGCACGTTGACCGTGGACAGCACGTCGATCCCCGCCTCCAGCAGCTCCTCGACGTCCTGCCAGCGCTTGGCGTTGCGCGAGCCGGGCGCGTTGGTGTGGGCCAGCTCGTCCACGACGGCGACCTCGGGCGCGCGGGCGAGCAGGGCGTCGACGTCCAGCTCGGCGAACTCGGCCCCGCGGTGGCGCACCACCTTGCGCGGCAGCCGCTCCAGGCCGTCCAGCAGCTGCGCGGTCTTCTCCCGGCCGTGCGTCTCCACCAGCCCGACGACCACGTCGGTGCCCCGCTCGCGGCGGCGGTGGGCCTCGCCCAGCATCGCGAACGTCTTGCCCACGCCGGGCGCCGCCCCGAAGTGGATCCGCAGTTGGCCGCGCTTGCGCTTGCTCTCCACGCGGACCAGTGTGCTCCGCCCGGCGCACCGGTGAACGTGATGGTCCGGACCCGCCAGGGAAGCGTAAAAACCCTTGCGGCGGGCGCTGTCCGGGCTTTGCCGCGAAACCCCCGCGCGGATCGGCGCGGGAGACCTGGCATCTGCGCCATGGGTGGTTTAGCGAGCGCGGGGCGGCTGGTGGCGGCGGTCGGCCTGGTGGTCGGGTTGGCGGCGTGCTCGTCCACCGCGCCGGGCAGCCCGGTCCCGGCCCCGACGCCCGTGGCCGGCGGGCTGGTCGGCGCGCCGGCCGGGGTGCGGGCCGCCGGGGTGTCGGACGAGCTGGTCGAGTACGGGGCCGTGGCGGCGATCCGGGACCTGGTCCGGGCCGACCGGCAGCGGTTCGGGTCGCTGCTCGGCGTCGGCTACTCGGAGGTGGCCGTGCACTCGGCCGCCATCGCCGACGCCGCCGGGTTCGACCCCTCGGGCGCGACCGAGGCCGTCCGCGTCGGCCGGCCGCCGGACTCGGCGGTCCTGCTGCGGATGGCGGTCGACCGGGCCGCGGTCGACGCGAAGTTCGCCGGCCTGGGGGCCGAGCGCGTGGACACCGCCGGCGCCACCACGTGGATCACCGGCGAGGACCACGAGATCCCCGCGGACAGCCCCTTCGGGTGGGCGGGGAACCTCGGCGCGTTCAACCGGGTCCGGGTCACCGGCGACTCGGTCGCCTTCGCGCCCTCCGGCGCGGCGCTGGCCCGGGTCACCGACCCCGGCGGCCCCTCCCTGGCGCAGGACGAGGTGATCGGCGGGCTGGCGGCGTGCCTGGGCGAGGTCACGGTCGCGATCATCGGCGCGCCGGGCGACCACGGGTTCGTGTCCGCCGTCGGGGTGCGGGTGGCGCGGGACGAGGTGACCGAGGTGGTGTGCGTGCCGACCGCGGACCCGGCCGCCCTGCGCGACCGGGTGCTCGACCGGCTCGACTCGACCGGCGCCGGCGTCGGGAGGTGGCCCGCCGAGCCCCGCGGCGCGCGGGTCGAGGCGCCGGCCGACCTGCCCGGCGTGCTGCGCGTGGAGACGTCCGTCGCCCCGAGCTCGCGGGTGGGGCTGGTGCTCCAGGCGTGGGGGCGCGGGGACGTGGCTGCCCTGGTCGGGTGAGCCCCGGTCGGTCGAACGGCCGGTGGCGCGCCGGTTCGGTGGTGCGCCACGTCGGGCGGGAGCACGTGAAAGGCCATCGGATCCCCCGGAGCACGTGATCGACACAGGGGGACCGGAGCCGCCGCCCGCCGGTAGAGTCGGGTCGGAGACGGCAGTGGAGGACGCGATGAAGCGCAACATCACCTGCCCCTGCGGGGAGCGGATCACCGGCCAGGACGAGGACGAGCTGGTGGCGAAGACCCAACAGCACCTCAAGGAGAACCACCCGGGGCACGACTACTCGCGCGACGAGATCCTGTTCATGGCCTACTGAGCGCCATGGCCCGCTGAGCGGCGGTCGCGTCGCCGCCCGGTGGTCGCGGTCGCGCCGGCCGCAGGCGGCCGGATCCGGCCCGGAGGGGCGAATTCCTCCATTCCGGGAGTGAACGGACACGCGAAACGCGGGTTTGTCCGTGCACGCACCGTGACCGGTTCTGTATATCGGTCCGTGCGATCTTCCGCGGAAGCGGACCGGAGCCGGACAGACCACCTGGAGAAAGCGCGATGCACAGCAGTCCCCATGACCGACCGCGCGGTGTCGTCGTCGCGGTGTCGCCCCACGCCGACGACGCGGAGTACGGCGCGGGCGGCCTGCTGGCCGCCTACGCCGACGCGGGCTACGACGTCCTCGTCGCCCTCATGACCGGCGCCCACCCGAACCGGCTGCGGGAGGCCGAGGCGGCGGCGCGCGTGCTGGGCGCGCGGGTCGTCGCGGACGGCTCGGGCTGCGACGGCGCGCTGGAGGTCACCTCCGCGCGGGTGCGCTGGCTGGAGCGGCTGACGGCGGACGCGCAGGTCGTCCTCGCGCCGCACCCCGACGACACCCACCAGGACCACCGCGCGGCCACCGCCATCACCCGGTCCTCGGTGCGGCGCAGCTCGGTCAGCCTGATCTGGTACCGCACGCCGAGCAGCGGGCCCGGGTTCACGCCGACCGCGTTCCACCCGGTCTCCCCGGCCCACGCCCACGCGCGGGCGACCGCGATCGCCATGCACCGCAGCCAGTCGCACTGCGCGTACCTCAGCTCGCACCACCTGGCGGTGAAGGACGCCTGGCACGGCTGGCTGAGCGGCCACGCGGCGGCCGAGCCGTTCGAGGTGGCCCGCTACCAGCTGACCCTGCCGACCGCGCCGCCGCCCCGGCACGAGGAGGTCCTGCGGGTGCCGGCCGCGCCGATGCCGTCGGGGCAGGGGTGACGGCCCAGCGCCGGGCCGCCGCCCGCGGCGTCAGCGCCGCGACAACGTTCCGTCACCGCCGGGGTGGACAGTCGTCGGTGCGCGGCCGGCACGGGGGGCGCCGGCCGCGCGGCAGCCCGGCGCGCCGGCCGATCGCGCCGGCCGGGGCGGTGCCGGGGGTGGTGTCGGGCCTCGGGCCGGTCGTGGTCGACCCCGCGCGGTGCGCCCGTCGGGCGGATCGGGGCGGGCGGGGCAGCGGGTGACGTCCACCCGGTCCCACCGGCGGCGCGGTCGCCGGGTTCGGGCTGCGGTCCGGCGGCGCCGGCGCGCCCGCCCCGACCGGCGCCGGCGGGCGGGTCACCAGGCCAGGAACGCGACCAGCGCGAGCACCGCCAGGGCGGCGACCCCGCGCCACAGCCGGTGGCCGTAGCCGGTCAGCGAGCGCACCAGCAGGCTCCACGCGGTCACCGCCGGCCCGGCCCACCCGGCGGCGCGGGCGCGTTCGGCGTACCTCCGGCGGTGCTTCTCCACCAGCACGGTCGCCGCGTCCACCTCCCGCCCGTCGGAGCGCAGGACCGCGGCGAGCCGGTCGTACGCGTCCGGGGTGAAGCGGCGGGTCGCCCGGCCCAGCAGGGCCAGTCGCCGCCGCACGGCCGGACGGCCCTCCAGGCGGGGTTCCAGGCTCAGGTAGTCGAAGCCGGCCAGCTCGACGCCGCCGCCCGCGCCCCACAGGAAACCGTTGTCCTGCAACGAGGAGCACCGCGCGTACCGCAGGTCGACCCGGCCCGGCGGCGCGTCCTCGACCGCCAGCCGCAGCGCGTCGGCGACCAGCCGGCACGCGGCCAGCGACACGACCCGCGCCCCCAGGTGGGCGCCCCGCAGGTCGACCCGGCCCCGCACGGACGCCCCGGACAGGTCGACGGTGCCCTCCGCGGCCAGGTCGGCCAGCTCCAGCTCCTCGCCGACGCGCGCGCCCCGCAGGTCCAGCGCCACGCCGCCGGGGCCGTGCAGCGCCGCCCCCGACAGGTCCACCCGCCCGCCGACGTCCACCCCCGCCAGCCGCACGCCCTCGTCGCTGCGGGCCTGCGCCAGGTCGACGTCCCCGGCGACCCGCGCCCGCGCCCCGCGGATGCCGCGCAGCTCGGCCCGCACCGCGCGCAGGTCGCCGCCGATCCGCGCGTCCACCAGCCGCACGCCGGTCCGGACCAGCGCGAACGCCAGGTGCACGTCCCCGGCGACGCGCAGCCGGTCCAGGGCCAGCGCGTCCTCCTCCACCTCCACCGCGCCGAGCACCAGCGAGCCGCCGACCACCGCGCCGACCAGGCTCAGCGACCGCAGCCGCGCCTCGGTGAGGTCGACATCGCCGGTCAGCCGGGCACGGTCGGCCAGCAGGTCCGCCAGCCTGGCCTGCCGCAGCGACACCGCGCCGCCGACCCGCGCGTCGGTCAGCACGACGGCCCCGGTGGCGGTGACGCCGATGCGCACCTCGTCCTCGCCGAGCACCCCGCCGCCGACCCTCATGCCGCGCCCGTCGAGGGCGACGCCGTCGGCGCCGTCCAGCACGGAGCCGGCCAGGTGCAGGTCGCCGCCGACCGCGAGCCGGTGGGCGCGCAGGGCCGCGACCCGGCTGTCGCGCACCGAGACCTCCCCGCCGACCTCCGCGTCGCCCAGCTCCACGGGGCCGTGCACGGAGCAGCGGGTCAGCACGAGGTCGCCGCGGCAGCGCAGCCGCCGCGCGTCCAGGCCGGGCAGCTCGCAGTCGTCGAACTCGACGCGGCGCACGGCGGCCTCGCGCAGCACCGGCGAGCGGTCGAACCGGCAGCGCGTGAACCGCAGGGTGCGCGGCGGCGCGTCGGGCAGTTCGAGCACCCCGGTGACGTGGGCGTCGACCACCTCGACGTCCGCGCCGGCGAGGTCCGCGGCCGGGATCTCCCCGGTGGTCATCCCATCCCCCCATCACCCGATGTCGGCGGCATCGGGGTGTGGGCGATGCTAACGGTGCATAGTCGCCCCCGGTCCGCCCCGATGCGGAACACCGCAGGGGTTCCGCACCGACGCCGGCGGTCAGAGCAGGGCGGTGAGCGCGCCGACCGCCCCCGCGGCCAGCAGCGCGGTGACCACGCCCCGCCGCAGCGCCAGCAGCCAGACCAGCGCGGCGGCGAGGACGGCGAACTGCCACCCGGCGTGCAGCGACCCGGCCAGCGGGAGCGCGGAACCCGCGATCGCGCCGATGGCCGCCGCGCCCGCTCCGGTCAGGAAGGACTGGGCGGTCCGGTTGTGCCGCAACCGCTCCAGCCGCGGGCCGGCGAGGATGACGAAGGCGAACGACGGCGCGAACGCGACCACCGCGGCCAGCAGCCCGCCGGTCAGGCCCGCCGCGGCGTACCCGACGACGGCGACGGTCTGCACGACCGGCCCGGGGGTCACCTGCCCCAGCGCCACCGCGTCGAGGAACTGCGCGTCGGTCATCCACCCGTAGGTGTGCACGGCGTCCTGCCGCATCATCGGGATGATGACGAAACCGCCCCCGTAGGACAGCGCCCCCACCTTCGCGGCCACCCACGCGACCGCGCCCAGCCCGCCGCCGGCCGCGGGCAGGGCGAGCACCACCGGCCACGACGCCCGCTTGCCCGACGGCGCGCCGACGGCGGTCTCGACGGCCCCCGCGGCGACCAGCACGAGCACCAGCCACGGCCCCGTCACCGCCGCCGCCGCGCCGCCGGCCACGAGGTAGGCGACCCAGCGGGCGCGGGCCGCCCGGACGTGCCCGACCCTGCGCCAGCTGCCCGGCGCCAGCCCCCACGCCGCGTGCAGCGCGACGGCGGGCACGGCGGCCCCCGCGCCGGCGGCGGCGCCGAGCACCCACGGCGGCGGGTCGGCGGCGAGGAACAGCGCGGCCAGCGCCAGGATCAGCACCAGGCCGGGCACGATGAAGCAGAACCCGCCGACCAGCGCGCCCGGCGCGCCGCGCAGCCGCCACGCGCACAGGATGGCGAGCTGGGTCGAGGCGGGGCCGGGCAGCAGGTTGGTCGCCGCGACGCCCTCCTCGAACTCGGCGTCGCCGAGCCACTTGCGGCGCGTCACGCACAGGTCGCGCAGCAGCGCGATGTGGGCGGGCGGGCCGCCGAAGCCGATGCAGCCGATGCGGCCCCACTCGCGGGCGATGGTCGCCAGGCCGACGCGGCTCACGGCGCGCTCGCGATCGCGGCCAGCCGGTCCACGCGTTCGGTGAGCTGCGCGAGCACGTCCTCGAAGGCCGCCTCGGTGTCGGCGGCGCCGGGGTCGGGCACCGACCAGTGCACGCGCCGCTCGTCCGGTCCGAGTTCCTCATGAGCCCGGTCGCACACCGCCACCACCAGGTCGTGCGGTCGCACCACCTCGTCGACGTGCGCGGTGCGGTCACGCTCAAGGCGCAGGCCGTGCCGCCGGGCGGCAGCCACCGCGCGGGGGTTGACCCGCGGACCGGGGTGGGTGCCGGCGGAGGTGGCCGGCAGCGCGCTGCGCCGCTGCCACACGGCGGCGGCCAGCGGTGAGCGGGCGGCGTTGCGGGTGCAGACGAACACGACGCGCGACGCGGTGACCGCGGGGGTCGGCCCCAGGCCGGCCAGCCCCTCGGGCCGGAGCCGGACGTAGGCGCGGCGGCCGTCGGCGTGGGACCGGGCGCGCACGACGAGGCCCGCGTCGCGGAGCACTCCGAGGTGGTGGGCCAGCAGGTTCGTGCCGAGGCCGAACCGGTGGGCCAGCTCGCCGGGCGACCGGTCGCCGATCGCGAGCAGGTCGACGATGCCGAGGCGGACCGGGTCGGACAGCGCGTGGTGCGCGGCGGCGCGCTCCCGGAGACTGGGGTCAACTTCCATTGAGGCAATCCTGGCTGAGTGGTTCACTCCGGTCAACAGCCGCCCACACCTCGGACCCCCGGAGGCGCCCCAGGCGAGACCCACCCGAGCGCTGCCCCGCCCGCCGCCACACCCACACCGGCGCCCAGGTGCCCACCGGCGCGGCGGGCGGCCGCGCCCGCGCACCCCCGGCGGATCACCGGGAAAGAGTCGGCAATTCAACCCGGACATTTTTCCCTTAGCTTCACTATTTATGTGATATAGATCACAGTGAGAATTGGTGCGTTGCGCCGATTACACTTTTTCAACGGCTGCGTACGTTCATCCCGGTCAGCTCTTCCACCCCTGGAGAATGGGGGGACCATGACCGACCAGGAAATCAGGACGCGTGGCGGTGCGGTGTGGGACCGGTGGTCGCGGGCGCCGGTGACCACGAAGCTCTACTGGCTGCTGCGCATCGGCGTCGCCATCGAGTACCTCGGGCACGGGTGGGCCGGGTTGAGCCGGTCGCGCGCGTGGCTGCCCTACTACGACCTGTTCGGCATCTCCGCGGACGCCGCGGTGGACCACATGATGTACCTGACCGGCGCGCTGGACGTCACCGTCGGGCTGCTGGTGCTGTTCTGGCCCACCCGGATCGTGCTCCTGCACGCCACCGCGTGGGGCGTGTTCACCGCGCTGCTGCGGCCGGCGGTCGGCGAGGGCTGGTGGGAGTTCCTGGAGCGCGGCGGCAACTACGGGATGCCGCTGGCGATGCTGGTCCTCGTCGGGCTCGGCGGGTCGGCGCGCGGCTGGCTGACCAGGGCGGACGAGCCCGCCGCCGTGCCCGACCGCGCGCTGCTCGGCGTCCACTGGGCCGCCCGCGGCGGCCTGGCGCTGCTGCTCATCGGCCACGGGGGCTTCGGCGCGGTCGAGCAGAAGGCTTACTGGTACCGGTTCTTCGAATTCTTCGGCATCGACCGGGCCGGGGTGGACGGGGCACACCTGATGGTCGTGTTCGGTTCGTTCGAAATCCTGCTCGGGCTGGCCGTGCTCATCCGCCCGGTCATCCCACTGCTGTGGTTCGTGCTCGGGTGGAAACTCGGCACGGAATTACTCCGGCCGCTGGTGGGCCAGGAGTGGTTCCAATTCGTCGAACGGGACGGCGACTACGTGCTGCCGCTCGTGCTGATAGTCGGCGCCGCGGCCTTCGCGACGGCCCGCGACCGCCTCCGGTCCCGCACCTGACCCCAGGCCACGCACCGCCCCCCGCCCGCACCCGGACCTCCGGCCCGCCGCCCGGACCCGGGTCCGCCGCCCCGACCCCGCACCCGAAAGGGAGAACCGTGCCCCACCGCCCCGCCCTGCTGCTCGCCGTGCTGCTCGCTGCGACGCCGGCCACCGCCACCGCCGGGGCCGCGACCGGGCAACCGGTCGTCACCGGCACCATCGCCGTGGGCCTCAACCCGCGCGCGGCGGCGTTCACCCCGGACCACCGCTTCGCCTACGTGACCAACGCCGGCTCCGACACGGTGTCGGTCCTCGACGTCCGCCGCCGCGCCGCGGTGGCGACCATCCCGGTCGGCGCTTTCCCCTACGGCGTGGCGTTCGACCGGCACGGCCGGTTCGCCTACGTCGCCAACCGCGACTCCGACGACGTGTCGGTCGTCGACACCGGGGAGCGGGCGGTGGTGAAGACCATCCCGGTCGGCGACGCGCCCCGACTGGCCGCGGCGACCCCGGACGGCCGTGAGGTCTGGGTCAGCAGCACCGGCTCCAACGCCGTCACCGTCATCAGCACCCGGAGCCGGTCGGTGGTCGCCACCGTCCCGGTCGGCGCCGCGCCGCGCGGCATCTCGTTCACCTCCGACGGCCGGCGCGCCTACGTCGCGAACTCCGACTCGGACACCGTCTCGGTGGTCGACGTGCGGGACCGGGCGCAGATCGCGACCATCCCGGTCGGCGACGAGCCGCGCGGCGTCATGGTGACCCCGGATGACCGCACCGCCTACGTCACCAACACCCTCGGCGGCACGGTCTCGGTCGTCGACACCCGCCGCGGCGCCGTCACCGCGACCATCGCCGTGGGGAAGAACCCGCGCGGCCTCGCGCTGCACGCCGGCGACCGGATCGCCTACGTGACGAATTCCGGCTCCGGCACGGTCAACACCATCGACACCCGCACGAACCGGGTCCTCGGCGAGGCCAGGCTCGGCGAGGACCCCCGCTACACCGCCTCGGGGCCCGGCAGGCGCTACGTCCTGGTCGCCAACACCGGGTCCGCCAGCGTCTCGGTCGTCACCCTGGACCGCTGAACGCGCGGGGGCGGGGGCGCCGCCCGGCGCCCCGCCCCCGCGTCGCGACCGGTCTCAGACGCCGGTCCCGACCTCTTCCTTCGCCTCGGACAGGTCCAGGCTCGACCGCAGCGTCACCGGCTTGAGCAGCAGTGCCGCGACGACGCCCACCACGGCGATGCACGCCGAGATCAGGAAGACGTGCCCGGTCGAGTCGCCGTAGGCCGCGCGCACGATGTTCTGCACCGGCTCCGGCAGCGCGGCGAGGTTCAGGCTGCCGCTGCCGGCGCCCGTGCTCGGCACGCCGGCCGCCGCGAGCCCGCTGGTGATGCGGTCCTGCACGTCGCGGGCCAGCACCGCGCCCAGCACCGACACGCCGATCGTGCCGCCCAGCGAGCGGAAGAACGCGACGGTCGCGCTGGCCGAGCCGATGTCGCGCAGCGGCACCGTGTTCTGCACCGCCAGCACCAGGTTCTGCATGGTCATGCCCACGCCGGTGCCCACCAGCAGCATCGCGCCGCCCACCAGCACCAGCGAGGTCTGGTGGTCGATCGTGCCCAGCGCCGCGAACCCGATCACCAGGACGACCGCGCCCGTCACGATGTAGGGCTTGACGCGCCCGCTGCGGGTGATCATCCGGCCGCTGACGATGGACGCGCCCAGCACGCCCGCCATCATCGGGATGGTCAGCAGCCCGGCCTCGGTCGGCGTGTAGCCGCGCCCGATCTGGAAGTACTGGCCCAGGAACACCGCGCCGCCGAACATCGCCATGCCGACCGCGACGCTCGCCAGGATCGCCAGCGCCGTCGTCCGCCGCTTCACGATCCCCAGCGGCACCACCGGCTCCGCCGCGCGGGACTCCACGAGCACCGCCAGCGCCAGCAGCAGCACCGAGCCGCCGACCATGGCGGCGGTCTGCCACGACACCCACGCGAACGAGCCGTCCACGAACGAGATCCAGATCAGCAGCACCGACACGCCGGCGGTGATCAGGGTCGCGCCCAGGTAGTCGATCCGGACGCCCGGCCGCCGGACGCTCTGCACCTTCAGCGTCGCCTGGAGCACGAACAGCGCCAGCAGCGCCACCGGGACGCCGATGAAGAAGCACCAGCGCCAGCCCAGCCACGAGGTGTCCACGATCAGCCCGCCCAGCAGCGGACCGCCGACCGTCGCGACCGCCATGACCGCGCCCAGGTAGCCGTTGTACCGGCCGCGCTCGCGGGGCGGGATCATCGCCGCGATCACCACCTGCACCAGCGCCTGCAGCCCGCCGACGCCGATGCCCTGGAACGCGCGCGCCGCGATGAGCTGGCCGGCGCTCTGGGCGAAGCCGCTGATCACCGAGCCGACCGCGAAGATCACGATGGCGGCCTGGACCAGGGTCTTCTTGTCGAACAGGTCCGCCAGCTTGCCCCAGATGGGCGTGGACGCGGTGGCGGTGAGCAGGGTCGCCGTGACGACCCAGGTGTACTGGCTCTGCGACCCGTCCAGCGCGCCGATGATCTGCGGCAGCGCCGTGGACACCACGGTGCCGCTGAGCATCGCCACGAACAGCACCAGCAGCAGTCCGCTGAGCGCTTCCAGGATCTGCCGGTGGCTCATCGGCTCCGCGCCGGCCGAGCCGGTGGCGGGTGCACTCATCGAGCTGCCTCCAAAGTGGAGCCCAGGGCTCCTTCGACATCCGTGGTGAGGCGGCCGAGCGCCGAGGTCAGGGCCTCGATCTCGTCCGGCGCCCAGTTCGCGAGCACCCGGGTCATCAGGTCGTCGTACCAGTCGCGCGCCTCGGCGAGCGCCGCGTGCCCGGCCTCGGTGACGGCCAGCACGCTGGCCCTCCCGTCGGCCGGGTCGGCGCGCCGCTCCACCAGGCCGTGCGCGACCAGCGCGGCCACCGCCCGGCTGACGGTGGACGGGTCCAGGCCCGTCCGCCGCGCCAGCTCCTTGGCGTGGCACCCGCGGGCGCGGTCGATCAGCGTCAGCGTGCCGACCAGGCCCGTCGGCACCGGCGGGTACCGGTCCGTGCGCTGGTTGCGCACCATGCGCACGACCTTGAGCAGCTCGCGCAGCCGTTCGACGAGTTCGCGGTGCGGGCTGGTGTCCACGTCGACCCCTCCCCGGAGAAATGCTTGCTTACTACAAGCATCTATCAAACTTGCCCAACGTGCAAGTTTTCCCAGTGGGAAATCCAGTAGCCTGGGGTGGCGATGGACACAGGGCTGCGCGAGCGCAAGAAGACCGCCACCCGCCTGGCGCTGCACGAGGCCGCGCTGCGGCTGGCGCTGGAGCACGGGCCGGAGCGGGTCACCGTCGAGGCGATCGCGGACGCCGCCGAGGTCTCCCGCCGCACGTTCTCCAACTACTTCGCCGGCAAGGAGGAGGCCCTCTTCCACGGCGACCTGCTGCGCCTGCGGCGCCTGCTCGACCTGGTCCGCGCCCGCCCGGCCGACGAGCCGCCGCGCGCCGCGCTGGCCGGCGCCGCGGCCGGCCTGCTGGCCGAGAGCGACCGGCTCGACCCGGCCTGGGTGGCGCAGCGGCGGCTGCTGCGCGGGCACCCCAGCCTGGTCGCCCACCAGGTCGCCGCCCACGCCGCGGTCGAGCGGGACCTGGCCGCCGCGGTGGCCGCGCGCGGCGCGGACGAGCTGCGCTCCCGGGTGCTCGCCGCGACGTTCCTCGCCGCCCTGCGCGCGGCCACCGCGCACTGGCTGGAGCACCCCGACCGGACGCTCGCCGAGTGGGTCGCCGAAGCGCTCGCCTGAGAAAGCTGCACAGTGTGCAGGTTTTGGTACCGTGTGTTACCAACACCCTGAGCAGCGGCCCGGTCACCCCGGGTCGGGAACGGGACTCGCGGATGACCAGCCCCACCGTCTCCCCGGAACACGAAGGCAACCAGGACAGGCTGGCGCTGCGGCTGCCGCCCGAGCTCACCGCACGCGCGCCCGACCGCCCGTTCGACCCGGCGACCCGCCAGTCCGAGCTGAGCGCCCAAGGGCCCGTGCACCGGTTCACCACGGACGACGGCGACCCGACCTGGCTGGTCACCGGCTACGACGAGGCGCGCGCCGCCCTCGCCGACCCCCGGCTGAGCTCCGACCGCCTGCGCAGCAGGCGCGTGCTGGACAGGCTGCCGGCCGCGCTGCGCGAGCGGCTGTCGGACGACTCCGTCCGCGCGGGCAACTTCCTCACCCTGGACCCGCCCGACCACACCCGCTACCGCAAGCTGCTCACGGGTCAGTTCACCGTGCGGCGGATGCGGCAGCTCGAACCCCGCGTGCACGAGATCGTCGCCCGGCACCTGGACGAGATGGTCGCGGCCGGCAACCGGGCCGACCTGGTGCCGGCGTTCGCCCTGCCGGTGCCGTCGCTGGTGATCTGCGAGCTGCTCGGCGTCGCCTACGAGGACCGCGCCGAGTTCCAGGAGCGGTCGGCCACCCTGCTCCGGCTCGACGCTTCGGTCGACGACGTGCTCAAGGCCAGTGACGAGCTGCGCGGGTTCATGCTCGGCCTGGTGCGGGCCAAGCGCGCCGAGCCCGCCGACGACCTGCTGTCCGGGCTCATCCAGGACGCACCCGACCTGACCGACGACGAGCTGGTCAACATCTCCACCCTGCTGCTCGTCGCCGGGCACGAGACCACGGCCAACATGCTCGCGCTGGGGACCTTCGCGCTGCTGGAGCACCCCGAGCAGCTGGCCGCGCTGCGCGCCGACCCGAGCCTGGTGCCGGCGGCGGTGGAGGAGCTGCTGCGCTACCTGTCGATCGTGCACCTCGGCCCCGTCCGCCTGACGCTGGAAGAGGTCGAGATCGCGGGCGTGACCATCCCCGCCGACTCCACGGTGATCATCTCGGTGCCCGCGGCCAACCGCGACCCGCGCACCCACAGCGCACCCGACGACCTGGACGTCACCCGGCCGCGCCCCTCGCACCTGGCCTTCGGGCACGGCATCCACCAGTGCCTCGGCCAGCAGCTGGCCCGGGTGGAGATGGCGACCGGCTTCACCGAGCTGCTGCGCCGGCTACCCGGCCTGCGACTGGACCTGCCCGCTTCGGAAGTCCCGATGCGCAGCGACATGCTGATCTACGGCGTGCACAGCCTGCCGGTGGCTTGGGACGCCTAGTACGCGACTTTCGACTCAGGCCGCGCCCCGCGCGGCGGCGCTTCAGCTTGCACCGCAGGCCGCGCCTCGCGCGGCGGCGCTGTTCAGCGCAGCCGTGTGCCTCGTGTTCTCCCCGTACGGCCTGGGCGCAGCCCAATCATGCCGAGCTGGGGGTGTCAAGCACGCTTCACCGCTTGACACCCCCAGCTCGGCATGATTGCCTCCGGCAGGCCGTACGGGGAGAACACGACGCACTTCCCTCCTCCTTGGGGGCCTCCCAGCCGCTCTTCATACTGAGGTCCCGCACCGATCCAGGAAATATCAGGTGCGGTACGGATCCAGGTAAAACCCAAAAGAGTCCTCGCCGGACAGGCAGGCCGCCAAGGAGAATGAAAAGAAACAGCGGTCGTGTTCCCCCCGCATGACCTGTCAAAGACGACCATGCTTTCTTGGGGGGTGCAAGCGAAAAGCGTGCTTGCACCCCCCAAGAAAGCATGGTAGCCCTCCGGGCAGGCCATACTGATCTTCAATTGTTGGGGTCTGTGGTGGCTTGTGTCGGTGGGTGGGGCTGTCCCGGGGGTACCCGTGGGGTATGCGCTATCCCGATGGTGGTGGCCTGACCGGACGGGAACGGGCCCGACGTGAGGCGGTGCGGATGCAGGCCGCCGACTGGTTCGAGCGTGGTGTGGGCGCCTGCGAGGTCGCTCGTGGTCTGCGGGTGTCGACCAAGTCCGCCTATGCCTGGCGGCGTTTGTGGCGTGCCGGGGGCCGGCAGGCCCTGCGCTCCAGGGGGCCGGGCGGGCCGGACTGCCGTCTGGACCGGGCCCGGCTCGACCGGCTGGTCCAGGCCCTGGAGCAGGGGCCGGCCGCCCACGGGTACACCGAGGATCGACGCTGGACCCTGGCCAGGGTCGCGGAGCTGGTCGCGCGGTTGTTCGCGGTGCGCTACACCCCGGCCGGGATGTCGCTGGTGCTGCACCGCATCGGTTACAGCCCCCAGGTGCCGGCCCGGCGGGCCGACCGCCGTGACGAGGCCGCGGTCACCGCCTGGCGGCGGGAGTCGTGGGCGCGGGGAAAACCCTAGCCGCGGACCTGGGCGCCTGGTTGTGCTTCGAGGACGAGACCGGCTGCAACACCCGCCCGCACAAGGCCCGCACCTGGGCAAGGCGCGGCCACACCCCGGTCCTGCCCTACTGGGCCGGTTCCCAGGGTCGGATCTCGGTGGCCGGCCTGCTCTGCGTCAAACCCGGCGAACGCACCCGGCTGCTGCACCGGGTGCTCGTGCACCACCGCCGCCGCAGCCCGCCGGCCCCGCGCAGCTTCCTCGAGCGGCACTACCTCGCGCTGCTGGACGACGCCCACCGTCGCCTGGGCGGCCCGATCGTGCTGATCTGGGACAACCTCGACCGGCACATCAGCGCCCGGATACGGCCCGCCCTCGCCGCCCGGGACTGGCTGCACGTGATCCGACTACCCGCCTACGCCCCGGAACTCAACCCGGTGGAAGGGGTGTGGTCACACCTCAAACGCGGTCTGGCCAACCTCGCCCCCGTCGGTCTGAACGACCTGGTCCCGATCGTGCGCCGCCGACTCCGCCTCATCCGGAACCGGCCCGACCTGCTCGACGGATTCCTCGCCCACACCGGCCTGACCCTCACCCCCGAACCAACCTGACCCCAACAATTGAAGATCAGTACGGGGAGAACACGAGAGCACCGGACTGCACGGGGCGTGCCACGAGCCGAAAGCGGGGGGCGCGGGCTGCGTCGGTTCGTCCGGGGTCTGCGTCGGAACTGGTCGGAGTTGGTCGTTGGTCGCGGCGAGGTGGGTCGCGGCGAAGTGGATGACGGATTCGTAGCGGGTGGCCGCGAGGCGGTGGGCGACGAACTCGGCGCTGGACCGGCCCGTGGGGAATCACCTTCGGGCGGGGCGGTGCGGCGGGAGGCGGACGGTTACGTCAAGGCCCCCGGTGGGGCGGCTGGTGGCGGTGACCGTGCCGTCGTGGGCGTCGGCGATCGACCCGACGATGGCGAGGCCGAGTCCGGCCCCGGTGGTGGATGCGACTCTCTTGCCGGCGCCGCGGTGGAAGGGCTCGAACAGGCTGTCCACGGTCTCCGGGGGAACGGGCGGGCCGCTGTTGGCGACCGTGATGGTCCCGTCGGAGGTCAGGGTGACCGCGAACCAGCCGTTCTCGGTGTTGTGCAGCACGGCGTTGCGGACCAGGTTGTCGAGCAGCTGGGTCAGCAGCACCTCGTCGCCGAGGACGGTCAGCGGGGCGGTGACCAGGTCGCCGCGGAGGCCGGAGCAGCCGGCGAGGGCTTCGCCGACGACGCGTTCGGCCACCGCGGCGACATCGACCGGGTGGCGTTCGGGCAGGCCGTTCTCGCTGCGGGCGAGCAGCAGCAAGCCTTGCAGCAGGCGATCCGACCTCCGGTTGGCGTCGAGCAGTTCCTCGCGTATGGCGTCGATGTCCTCGGGCCTGGCGTTGGCGAGGCGGACCTGGATGATCGCGCGTTCGATCGCGAGCGGGGTGCGCAGTTCGTGCGAGGCGTTGGCCACGAACCTGCGTTGGCTGGTGAAGGTGCGGTCGAGCCGCTCCAGCATGTCGTCGAACGTGTCGGCGAGGTCGCGCAGTTCGTCGGGCGGCCCGTCGAGCGCGATGCGTTCGTGGATGTTGCGCGCCGACATGCTGCGTGCCTGCTCGGTGATCGTGTGCAACGGCCGCAGCACCCGGCCGGCCACCCACCAGCCGACCACGGAGGCGAACAGCACCATCACGCCCACGGCGATCGCCGACATCAGGACGAGGTGGTGCAACGCGTTGTCGCGGATCTCCTCGGCGAGGCTCTTGACCTGCCCGGGAGTCATCGCCGCGGCCTCCGCGGACTGCTTGGGGAGCACCGTGACGCTCGTGCGGCGCTCGCCGGTGAACGCGTCGCGGATCACCACCTCCACGCTGCCCGCCAGCGTCTGCCCGGACAGCAGCAGCACCACGGTGAGCAGCACCAGGCACGACGCCAGGCACAGGCCGCCGTAGAACAGCGTCAGGCGCAACCGGGCGCTGCGGCGAGGCCGTCCCGGATCCGGTAGCCGACCCCCGGCACCGTCTCGATCAACGGCGGGTCGCCGAGCTTGGCCCGCAGCCTGCTGATCGTGATCCGCACGGCGTTGGTGAACGGATCGGTGTTCTCGTCCCACGCGCTCTCCAGCAGGCTCTCCGCGCTGACCACGCTCCCCCGGGCGCCGAGCAGCGCCTCCAGCACCGCGAACTCCTTTTTGGACAGCGCGAGGTACCGCCCGCCGCGCACCGCTTGGTGGCGCGGCACGTCCAGCTCCAGGTCGCCGTGCCGCAGCACCGGCGAGATCACCTCGGCCGGCCTGCGGCCCAGCGCCCGCACCCGGGCCAGCAGCTCGTCGAAGTCGAACGGCTTGGCCAGGTAGTCGTCCGCACCGAGGGAGAGCCCGCCGATCAGGTCCTGCTTCGACACCGCCGCCGTGAGCATCAGCACCCGGCCGGTGGACAGGCCCGCCACGATCCGCCGGCACACCTCGTCCCCGTGCACGCCGGGCAGGTCCCGGTCCAGCACGACGACGGCGTAACGGTTCACCGCGAGCCGTTCGATCGCCTCGTCCCCCGAAAGGGCGACATCCACGGCCAAGGCGTCGCGGCGCAGGCCCTCGGCGATCAGCCCGGCCAGCGCGGGCTCGTCCTCGGCGACCAGCACCCGCACGTCCACAGCCCTCCCATGCCCGTTGCGGACAGGGTAGGGACCGCGGTGTTTCACCGGCGTATCGGCGCAGCGAGACGCGGCGGAAAACCCCGATCGGATAGAGCTTCCCGGTGACGCGCGAAAGCCGCGCGCTCCCGAGGGAAGGTGTTCACCTTGGTTCCGCTGTCCGTCCGCCTCGCCGGGCCGGTGCTGCTCGGCGTGGCACTGCTCACCGCGTGCTCGCAGGGGTCCGGCGGGTCGCCCGCGACGACGACCCCGGTCGCCGCCGACGGCCCGGTCCGCTTCACCCAGTGCGTCCGCGAGCGGGGCTTCACCCTGCCCGACCCGTCACCCGGCGCGCAGACCGTCGAACTGCCCGCCGAGGCGAAGACCGACCCGGCGATGGCCGCCGCGGTCGACGGGTGCCGCCACTTCCTCGGCCAGGGCAGCGGCAAGGACGCCGAAGACCCCCGGGCGCAGGACCGCGCGCTCGCACTGGCCCGCTGCCTGCGCGAGCGCGGCATGGCGGTGCAGGACCCGGCGCCGGGCCAACCGCTGCGGCTCGACCTCGACTCGAAGGACCCGAAGGCGGTGCAGGCGGTGCAGGACTGCCGCCGGGACAGCCGGCGGACCACCGGGGGGCAGTCCGGTGGCGAGTGAGCGCCGTCGGTGGTGGGTCGCCGGCGTGATCGGTGCGATCGCCGTCGGCGCGGTGCCCTTCGTGCTCCTGCGCCCCGACCGGCCGGCCGCGGTCGCGGGCGCGCAACCGGTTCCGCCCACCGCCGAAGTGGTGCGCGCGGACCTCGTGCAGACCACCCGCGTCGAGGGCGCTCTCGGCTTCGACGGCAACTTCCCGATCGCCGCTCCCGGCGGCGGCATCGCCACGTGGCTGCCCGCGCAGGGCGCGGTGGTGCGGCGGGGCGAGCGCGTGTACGCGGTGAACAACCGGCCGATTCCGCTGCTGCACGGCGACGTGCCGTTGTGGCGGGAGCTGGCCGTCGGTGTCGACGACGGCCCGGATGTCCGGCTGCTGCGCGACAACCTGCGGGCGCTGGGCTTCGGGCCGGACCTGGTCGTGGACAGCGACCACTTCTCGGCCGCGGTCGGCGACGCGGTCGGCCGCTGGCAGCGCGCGCTCGGCGTGCCGGACACCGGGGAGGTCCGGCCGGGGGAGGCCGTCGTGGCGCCGACCGACCTGCGGGTCGTCGAGGTCCGGGCCACGCTCGGCGGGGAGCTGCCACCCGTCGTGGCCACCGCCTCGGGCACGGCACGCGTGGTCACCGTGGACATGGCCGTCGCCCAGCAGGGCCTCGCGGTCCCGGGCGCCGCCGTGCGGGTCCTGCTGCCCGGCGGCGCCCCGACACCGGGGAAGGTCGCCTCCGTGGGCACCGTGGCGACCGCGCCGCCGCGCGACCCGGGGAGCGCGGGTGACGGCGGTGCGGGGGCGACCGTGCCGGTCCGGATCACGCTGGACGAGCCGGAGGCGGCCGGAACCCTCGACGGCGCACCGGTTTCCGTCGAGTTCACCAGTGACGCGCACGAGGACGTGCTCGCGGTGCCGCTGGTCGCGTTGCTGGCGATGCCCGACGGGGACTACGCGGTCGACGTGATCGAGACGGGCGAGGACGGGACGTGGCGGGCGCGCCGGGTGGTGGTGCGACCCGGTTTCTTCGCCGGCGGCCAGGTCGAGGTCTCGGCCGACGGGCTGTCCCACGGCATGGAGGTGCAGGTGCCCGCGCGGTGAACGACGTGATCGCGGTGTCCGGGGTGAGCAAGGTCTACCGGGGCGGTGTCCCCGCGCTGACCGACGTCTCGCTCGCGGTCCGGGAAGGTGAGCTGATGGCCGTCGTCGGGCCGTCCGGCTCCGGAAAGAGCACGCTGCTGCACCTGATGGGCACGCTCGACGCACCGACCAGCGGCACGATCCGCCTGCTGGGCCACGACGTGTCCGCGGTGCGGGACGGCACGCTGGCCGCGATGCGCGCGCACTGGATCGGGTTCGTGTTCCAGCAGTTCTTCCTCGGCTCCACCCTGTCCGCAGTGGACAACGTGGCGGCCGGCCTGGTGTACCAGGGTGTGCCGCACCGCCGGCGCCGCGAGCGAGCGGCCGAGGTGCTCGACCGGGTCGGTCTCGGCCACCGGCTCGGTCACCGGCCCGCCCGGATGTCCGGTGGCGAACGGCAGCGCGTGGCCATCGCGCGTGCCCTGGTCGCCGACCCGGCGATCGTGCTGGCCGACGAGCCGACCGGCAACCTCGACTCCGCCTCCGGCGCGGTCGTGCTGGGCCTGCTGCACGAGCTCAACCGGGAGGGCACGACCATCGTGGTGATCACCCACGACAACGGGGTGGCGGACCGGCTCCCCCGCCGGGTGCGCATCCTCGACGGCTCGGTCGTCGAGGACTCGGCCGGTGCCCGGTGACCGCGCCCGCGGAATTGCCGCCGTCGTCGGCGTTGCGCGTGCCGGACCTGCTGCGGGAGAGCACGTCCGGTGTTCGCGGCCGGCCCGGCCGGGCGGTGCTGTCCCTGCTGGGCATCGCGGTCGGCGTGACGGCGATGGTCGCGGTGCTGGGCATCAGCGCCGCCGGCCAGGCCGGCCTGCTCGCCCGGATCAGCAGCCTGGGCACCAACATGCTCACCGTCTCGCCGGGCCGGGACCTGTTCGGCGGGCAGACCGAGCTGCCGATCGAGTCGGTGGCCATGGTCGGCCGGATCGACGGTGTGCAGTCGGTCAGCGCGGTGGGCGCGGTCCCCGGCCGTTCGGTGCGGCGCACGGACAAGGTCGACGCCGCCGACACCAACGGGATCGCGGTGCTCGCGGCCCGGCTGGACCTGCTGGGCGCCCTCGGCGGTTCGGTCGCCGCGGGTTCGTTCCTCACCGCGGCGACCGAGCGCTACCCGGCGGTGGTGCTGGGTTCGGTGGCCGCGTCGCGCCTCGGGATCGGCTCCGTCGGCGACCAGGTCCACCTGGGCGACCGGTGGTTCACGGTGACCGGGCTGCTGGCGCCGCTGCCGCTCGCACCGGAGGTCGACCGCGCGGCGCTGATCGGCTGGCCGGTCGCCCGGGAGCAGTTCGGCTTCAGCGGTCACCCGACGACGATCTACGAGCGGTCCACCGACGAGGCGGTGGCCGACGTGCGCGCGGTGCTCGCGGCGACGGTGAACCCGGAGAGCCCGGAGAACGTGGTGGTCAGCAGGCCGTCGGACGCGTTGACCGCACAGCTGGCCGCCCGCTCGGCGTTCGACGAGCTGTTCCTCGGCCTCGGCGCGGTGTCGCTGCTCGTCGGCGGGATCGGCGTGGCCAACACGATGATCATCTCGGTGCTCGAACGCCGCGGCGAGATCGGGATGCGCCGTTCCCTCGGCGCCACCCGCGGCCACGTCCGCGCGCAGTTCCTCGCCGAGTCGGCGGTCATGTCCGCGCTCGGCGGGGGCCTGGGCGTCCTCGTGGGCATCGGGGCGTGCGTCGGTTACTCGCTCAGCCGCGACCTGCCGGTCACCCTGCCGTGGGCCGCCGTCGGCGCGGGTCTCGCGGCGGCGATCGCCACCGGCCTGATCGCGGGTCTCTACCCGGCCGCGCGCGCCGCGCGCCTCAGCCCGACCGAGGCGCTCGCGGCCGGCTAGCGGGCGAAACCGGCGTCCAGGCGTTCGACCAGCACGTCCACCAGGTCGGCGAGGGGCCGTCGGTCGTCGGTGTCCAGCCACCGGGTCACCACGACCCTCAGCGTGGCCATCACCGCGGCGGCGAGCATCGCCGGGTAGAGGTCGGTGTCCGGGTCGGTCCCCACCCGGTCGGCCACGGCGTCGGCGAGGGCTCGTTCCTGCGCGTGGAAGGCGGCCATCACGTGCGGCAGCAGGGAGGGGGTGCGGCGCAGCGCCCGGAGCCGGGCGAGCCTGGTCCGGTCGATGCGCTCGGGCACGACGTCGACGAGGGCGTGGCGCAGGGCCTCCAGCACCGGCTCGCCGGCGGGGCGGGCGGCGAACGCCAGGACGAACGCCTCGGCCGTCGCCACGTCGCCCGCGACGACGGCCTCCTCCTTGGAGGAGAAGTAGTTGAAGAACGTCCTGAGCGACACGCCGGCCTCGTGCGCCACCTGCTCGACCGTCACGCCGTCGACGCCGCGCTCGGCGCAGAGCCGGAGCGCGGCGTCGGCCAGGGCGGTGCGGGTGGCCAGCTTCTTGCGCTCCCGCAGACCGGCAGGTCGTCCCATGCCGGGGATTGTCGCACCGGAGCGCGACGATCCCCGGCAACCGGGCTGCGGGTCAGTGGCCGGCGGCGGCTTCGGCGGCCAGGCGCTCGTCACCGCTGAGGGTCTTGAGCGGCTTCTCCTTGATGAACAGCACGGCCAGCAGCGCGGCCACCGCGATGGGCGCGCCGATGAGGAACAGCTCGGCGGTCGCGGTCGCGTAGATGTCCTGGATGATGCCGCGGACCTCCACGGGCAGCTGCGACAGGTCGGGCACGGAGCCCGAGTCGCCGCCGGGCAGCGGGCCGAACTTCTCGGTCATCAGGCCGGTCACCCGGTTGGCCAGCACCGCGCCCAGGACGCTCACGCCGATGGCGCCGCCCAGCGAGCGGAAGAACGTCAGCGTCGACGTGGTCGTGCCGAGATCCTTGGCGGGCACGTCGTTCTGCGCCACCAGCACCAGGTTCTGCATCAGCATCCCGACGCCGACGCCCAGCACGGCCATGTGCACCGACACCACGAACACGCCGGTGCCCGCGGTGATGGTGGCCAGCAGCGCCATCCCGCCGACCATCACCACGCCGCCCGCGACCAGGAACACCTTCCAGCGACCCCACTTGGTGATCAGCTGGCCGGCCACCGTGGACGACACGAGCAGGCCGAAGATCAGCGGCAGGCTCATCAGGCCGGCCTGCGTGGGCGTCTTGCCCAGCCCGATCTGGAAGTACTGGGACAGGAACACCGTGCCGCCGAACATCGCCACGCCGACGAGCGCGCTGGCCAGCGTGGTGAGGGTGACCGTGCGGTTGGCGAAGATCGACAGCGGCACGATCGGGTCCTCGGCCCGCGCCTCCACCCACACCGCCAGCGCCAGCAGCACCAGGCCGCCGACCACCATCAGCGCGGTCCAGCCGGACAGCCACTCGAACTGGTTGCCCGCCAGCGTCGTCCACACCAGCAGCGTCGACACGCCGGCCACGATCAGCGCCGCGCCCAGGTAGTCGATCTTGACCTCCTTGCGCACCACCGGCAGGTGCAGGGTGCGCTGGAGCAGGGCGATCGCGGCGAGGGTGAACGGCACGCCGATGAAGAAGCACCAGCGCCAGCCCAGCCAGGACGTGTCCACGATGACACCGCCGATCAGCGGCCCGGCGACCGTGCCGACGCCGAACACCGCGCCGAACAGGCCGGCGTACTTGCCCATGTCGCGCGGCGGGATCATGGCCGCCATCACGATCGTGGCCAGCGCCGTCATGCCGCCCGCGCCCAGGCCCTGCACGACGCGGCTGGCGATGAGCACCTCCACGTTCGGGGAGAACCCGGCGATCAGCGAGCCCACCACGAACATGCCCAGCGACAGCTGGATGAGCAGCTTGCGGCTGTAGAGGTCGGCGAGCTTGCCCCACAGCGGCACGGTCGCGGTCATGGCCAGCAGCTCGGTGGTGACCACCCAGGTGTAGACCGACTGGGAGCCCTGGAGGTCGGCGATGATCCTCGGCAGCGCGTTGGACACGATCGTGGAGGCCAGGATGGCCATGAACATGCCCAGCATCAGCCCGGACATGGCTTGCACGACGTCCCGGCGCGCGGTGCTCCCCGCGCTCGGCTCGGTCGTTTCGACGGACATCGTTCCCCCCTTTGTGTGTGGTGGTTCGGTTACGCTCCGGGCGGGTTCGCCAGACCCGCGGACAGCAGGTCCATGGCGTCCCCGAACAGGGCTTCCAGCGGGCGCAGGCCGTCCGGCTCGGCCCACTGGGCGAAGGCCACGCGGCCCGCGGCGCTCGCGGCGGCGGCCAGCAGCATCGGGTAGAGGTCGTCCGGCGGCAGCCCGACGCGCTCGGCGATGCCCGCGACGACCTGGCGCTCGGCCTCCTCGCCGCCCGCGAACAGCCGGGCCAGCAGCACGGGGTGCTGCTGCACGACCTTCATGCGCAGCAACCAGAACTCCCGGTCCTCGGCCAGCTCCTCGGCCAGCTCGGCGAGCATCGCGGCCTTGAGCGCCTCGGCCGCGCCCAGGTGCGCGGGCTGCTCCAGGACCCGGCGCCGGATCCGCGGGCCGGTCTCGGGGTCCGGGCCGACGACGGCCTCCTCCTTGCTGGTGAAGTAGTTGAAGAACGTGCGCGGGGAGACCCCGGCGGCCGTGCTGATGTCCTCGACGGTCACGTGGTCCAGACCGCGTTCGGCAGCGAGCACGAGCGCGGACCGGTTCAGCGCCGACCGCGTCCGCTGCTTCTTCCGATCACGCAGACCGGGCTCGCTGTTCACTCGTTCAGCGTACGAATAAAAGTGCAGTCACTGCAAATTTACAACCTGCGCACCCTTTGTGATCCAGCTCTCCCCCGCCCGTGCCGCCGGCCGACCCGCTCCGGTGACCGGGGCGCTGACCGAGGGTGAGCCGCCGGCCAGGCGCTGAGCACGGCGGCCGGGGCGCGTCCGGGGGCCGGAGCGCGTCCGGGGCCGAAGCACGTCCGGAGGGCCGGGAGGCCCGGAGCGACGGGGGCGCGGGGCGGGGCGCCCGGCACGACCCCGGGCCGCGGGCCCACCGCGGACCGGACCGGGACCGCCGCCCGCGCGGTCCCGCGCCGCCGAGCCGGCCCGGCCCCGGTCGCACCGGAACCGGCCCGGCGACCCGCCGGCGGCCCCTACGCCCAGCCCGGCATCGGGTGGGCGGCCATCAGCTCCGCCACCTCGGCGGCGATGCGGTCCAGCACCGCGTCGTCCCCGGCCGCCCGCACGGCCGCGTCGATCCACGCCGCGAGCTGCGGCATCCGGTCCGGGCCCAGGCCGCGCGTCGTGACCGCGGCCGTGCCCAGGCGGAGGCCGGAGGGGTCGAACGGCTTGCGCGGGTCGTAGGGCACGGTGTTGTAGTTGGTCTCGATGCCCGCCCGGTCCAGGGCCCTGGCCGCCGGCTTCCCGCCGATGCCCTTGCCGGTCAGGTCGACCAGGACCAGGTGGTTGTCCGTGCCGCCGGACACCAGGTCGAAGCCGCGCTGCGCCAACGCCGCCGCGAGCGCCTGCGCGTTCGCCACGACGCCGTGCGCGTAGTCCCGGAAGGACTGCGTGGACGCCTCGCCCAGGGCCACCGCGATGGCGGCCGTGGTGTGGTTGTGCGGCCCGCCCTGCAGGCCGGGGAAGACGGCCTTGTCGATCGCCTTGGCGTGCTCGGCGTCGGTGAGGACCATCGCGCCCCGCGGGCCGCGCAGGGTCTTGTGGGTCGTGGTGGTGATGACCGGGGCGTGGCCGACCGGCGACGGGTGCGCGCCGCCCGCGATCAGGCCCGCGATGTGCGCGACGTCGGCGACCAGCAGGGCGCCCACCTCGCGCGCGATCTCCGCGAACGCCGGGAAGTCGATGGTGCGCGGGATGGCGGTGCCGCCGCAGAAGATCACCTTGGGGCGCTCGCGCAGCGCCAGGTCGCGCACCTCGTCCAGGTCCACGCGGCCGGTGTCCGCGCGCACGCCGTACTGCGCGCCGCGGAACCACTTGCCGGTCACCGAGACGCCCCAGCCGTGCGTGAGGTGGCCGCCCATCGGCAGCGCCATGCCCATCACGGTGTCGCCGGGCTGGAGGAAGGCCAGGTACACGGCCAGGTTCGCCGGCGATCCGGAGTAGGGCTGCACGTTGGCGTGGTCGACGCCGAACAGGTCGCGGGCGCGCTCGACGGCCAGCGCCTCGACCGGGTCGACGGCCTGCTGCCCCTCGTAGTAGCGGCGGCCCGGGTAGCCCTCGGAGTACTTGTTGGTCAGCACCGTGCCGGTGGCCTCCAGCACGGCCCGCGACACGTAGTTCTCCGAGGCGATGAGCCGGATCTTCTCGAACTGCCGACGCGCCTCGGCCTCGACCAGCCGGGCGATCACGGGGTCGGCCGCCGACAGCGCGGGAACCGGGGGTTGGTGCACGACAGCCTCCAACGACGCCGGGCACCCAGGCGCGCGGTGCAGGCCGGCTCGTCGCTCCCCGGTGGTCGGTTCCACCCTCGTCACGCCAGTCGCGAACGCGCCCACCCTAGTCGAGGCCGCGAGGCGGGCGAAGGTCCCGAAGGCCCGTCGCGACCGCACCGCCGGCGAGGCCGCCACCGCCCCGACCGCGGTGCGAAGGGTTTTCGCGAACCCGGTGCGCCGACCGGTGGTCCCCTTCGGGTTCCTCACTCGAACGCGTGATATTCCCGCCGGCGGCGACACGAACCCCCGCCCGCGGGCGACCTGATCGGTGACCGGGTCGACTCCGGTGAACGGGAGCGGGGATCGGATGGATTTGCTGACCGCCATCTCGCTGGGTGCGGCGGGCGGAGCACTGGTCGAGGCCATCACGGTATTCGCGCAGGTACAGGCATGGCAGGAGGCTCGTGAGCAGAAGCGGGCGCGCAGCGGGACCGCGCTGCCGCCCTTCCGCAGGTTCGTCGACGTGCCCGCCCGGGTGGCGGCGGGCATCACCCGGCTCGTCCTCGGCGCCGCCGCCGGGGCGGTGTTCCACGACCAGCTCGCCGGGATAGCGGCGGCGATCGCCGTCGGCGCGTCCGCGCCGGCGGTCCTGCAGCAGTTGGGGTCGTTCCAGTCGGCTCGCCAGGCGATCCGGCAGGACGACGGGGCCCGGCCGGCGGAACCGGCCGGGTCCGCGGTGAACGGGGCCGCCGCCCCGGCGCGGGCGGCGCCACGACCGCTCGTCGAGGGTTCGGAGGCCGTCCGATGACCGGGCGCACCTCTTTCACCGCCCGTTACTGGGCCGCGCTGACCGGCAGCCACCCTGCCGGTCGGCGGGGCCCCGCCCCCCGGTCCGCGCGCTTCGGCCACCGCTACCTCGCGGCGCTGGCCGGGCTGCCCGGACCGGTCGGACCCCCGCCACCCGCGCCGCCGACGACCGGGGCGATGCGGTCCGCGGCGGTGCGGGCGTCGGCGGGACCGGCCTTCCTCCTCGCCGTGCCCGTGGGGAAGTCCCCGCCGACGACCGGGGGCGCCGGGTTCGGCGCGCGACCGGCGGCGCGACCCCGTGCCGAGGCCGGGCGGGCGCTCGTCGGGTCCGGCGTGACGGGCCTGCTGGACGAGCAGCGCGGCGTGGTTCCCGGACGGGAGACCCCGCACGGCGCCGTGCGGCTCCGGCCGGGCGTCGACGCGCGCGTGAGCCGGTGGCGGTTCGGCGTCCTGGTCGCCGTGGTCGCGGCCGGGTTGGCAACCGCCCTCGCGGCGGTCGTGCCGCTGCTGCCGGCCGCCGTGCACCTGTCCCCCCCACCGCCCGGGGTCGTCGCCGCGCCCGCCGACGTCGTGGTGCTGGTGGACGCGTCGGCCGGCCTCGGCCCGGCGGAGCTGGCCCGCGAGCGGCAGGCGGTGGAGCTGATCGCGGCCTCCGAGCTGTCACCCCGGTCCACCCTCTCGGTCGCCGGGTTCGGCGGCGCGCCGGGCCTGGCCGAGGTGTGCCCGCGGCTGGAGCCGGCCGGGGCCGCGCGGGCGCTGCGCGACTGCCTGGCCGGCCTGCGCCCCGCCGCCGGCGGGGGCGGGACCGACCACGGGTCGGCGCTGGCGCACGCGCTCACCCGGTTCGAGCCGGCCGGGGACGACCGGCTCAGGCTGCTCTACCTGCTCACCGGCAGCGCGGGCGCGGGCTCCGACGACGCCGGGCGGCTCGACGCGGCGCTGGCCGCCGCGCGGGAGCGGGGCGTCCGGATCCGGCCGGTCGGGTTCGGCGCGGCGGACCGGGCCACCCTGGACCGGTACGCGGCGGGCGGGGCCGGCGAGGCGTGCCGCCCGGCGCGCGCCGCCGTCGTCCCCGGCGCCGACGACCTGGTCGACGCGGTGGCGTCGGTGATCGCCGCCGGGCGGTGCGCCGACGGGCAGCAGGGGCTGCAGCGCGCCCGGCTCGGCCCGGAGGGGGTGCGGCTGCCCGTCGCGGTCCCGGACGGCGCCGTCGCGGTGGCGGTCGTCGTGCTCCGGGACGACCGGCGGGTGTCCGCGGCCCTGGTCGACCCGGCCGGGCGGGTGCGGCGCCCGGAGGAGCCCGACCTGCTCGACGTGCTCCGCGTGGAGCGCCCCCTGGCCGGCCGGTGGGAGGTCCTGCTGTCCTCGCCGCCCGACCTGGCCGGCCAGGAGGTGCGGGTGGGCGTGGTGTGGGCGTCGGAGGTCCGCTGAGGAGGACCGCCCAGGAGGGCCGCTGAGGAGGACCGCCGAGGAGGACCGCCGAGGACGGCCGCTGGGGGTGGGCCGCGCCGGTCACCCGCCGGCCGGCCCCGCCCGCCCACCGGGCGCGGGCGGCCGGCCCGGCGCGGCCCTCAGCGCCCCGGCCCGTCGGGCGCGACCGCGCGGACCACGTCGGCCAGGCTCGCGTACTCGGCTTCCGGGATCTCCCGCAGGGCCTGCACGGCGGTGGGGTCGCCCCTGCGGATGGCGGCGTCGAGCAGGTCGTCCCTGCTCGCCGGGAAGCCCACCCCCTCCAGGCAGCGCTGCACGTCGTCTCGGGCGGTCGCGGACATCGTCCCTCCAGACCTCGGCGCCGGGTCCGACGCGGCCCCGCGCCGCGTCGAGCCCCGGCTACCCGCACCCCCGCGGGCCAAACGGGACCCGCGCCGCGCCCGCGTGCCGCAGGACAACCCGAAGAGGTGACATCCGCACGTGCCCCTCCAGCGCGGGAACCCCGTCCCTGCCACGAACGGACGACGGCCGCCGCCCGGCCGCGGCCCGCGCGGTGGCGGGTTCCGGTGGGCCGGCTCAGGGTGGTCCCGGGGGCGAGACGCCGGGAGGGTGCCGTGCCGAGCAAGCGGACCGTGCTGGAGCTGATCGACCGGGGCTGCGACTACGACGAGGTGTCGCGGCGGCTGGGCATCCCGCCCGGCCTCGCGCACCTGATCGCCACCGGCATCCCCGCCGACAACAGCGACGCGGTGACCGGGGAGCGCCAGCGGCGCCCCGGTTACGCCGGCGCGGGCAGTCAGCGCCTGGTCCTGGACCGCGTGGACAACCCCACCGAGCGGCCCGACGTGCTCGCCTGGGTGCGCGGGCGCGCGCACGCCGACGAGCAGATGCGGTCGGCGCGCCGAGGCGCGCGGTAGGGGGTCGGCGATGGACCCGCGCGAGTGGCTGCGCTCCTGGCCGGTGTACCGGCAGCTGACCGGTGGGGACCCGGCCGGCCGGGCCGCCGCGGCGAAGTCGCGCCGCAGCGCCGCGCTGCGCGCCCGCACCGCGGCGGCCGACCGGGTGGTCAAGTCGGTCTGCCCGTACTGCGCGGTGGGCTGCGGCCAGGACGTCTACGTCCGCGGCGACGAGGTGGTGCAGGTCGAGGGCGACCCGGACTCGCCGGTCAGCCGCGGCCGGCTGTGCCCGAAGGGCTCGGCGACCCTCCAGCTCACCACCGGCTCCAACCGCCGGCACAAGGTGCTCTACCGGCCGCCCTACGGCACCGGGTGGCGCGAGCTGGACCTGGACACCGCGCTGCGGATGGTCGTGGAGCGGGTCCTGCGCACCCGCCGGGAGACCTGGCAGGACGAGCACGGCGGCTACCGGGTCAACCGCACCATGGGCATCGCGAGCCTGGGCGGGGCCACGCTGGACAACGAGGAGAACTACCTGATCAAGAAGCTGTTCACGGCGCTGGGCGTGGTGCAGGTGGAGAACCAGGCCCGCGTGTGCCACAGCTCGACCGTGGTCGGCCTGGGCACGTCGTTCGGGCGCGGCGGCGCGACGACGTTCCTGCAGGACCTCCAGCACTCGGACTGCATCCTCATCGAGGGGTCGAACTTCGCCGAGTGCCACCCGGTCGGGTTCCAGTGGGTGACGGAGGCCAAGGCGCGGGGCGCGAAGGTCATCCACGTGGACCCCAGGTTCACCCGGACGAGCGCTCTGGCGGACCTGCACGTGCCGATCCGGGCGGGCACGGACATCGCGTTCCTCGGCGGCATCATCAACCACGTGCTGAGCACGGGCTCCCACTTCCACGAGTTCGTCGTGCACTACACCAACGCGGCCACGATCGTGTCCGAGGACTTCCGCGACACCGAGGACCTCGACGGCCTGTTCTCCGGGTTCGACCCGGACAGCCGCCACTACTCGTTCGACACGTGGGCCTACGAGGGCGTCGACGTCGCCCCGGCGTCGGGGCAGCGCGACGGCGCACCCGACGACCCGGACGGCGGGGAGCACGAGCACACCGCCGGCGACACCGGGCAGGTGCGGGCCAGCGGGCGCGGCGAGACGCACGGTTCGGGCGGCACGGCGATGGAGGGCGAGCCGCGGCGCGACGAGACGCTGCAGCACCCGCGCTGCGTGTTCCAGGTCCTCAAGCGGCACTACGCCCGCTACACCCCCGAAGAGGTCGAACGCGTCTGCGGCGTCCCCCGGGAGGCGTTCCTGGAGGTCTGCCGCCTCCTGGTCGAGAACTCCGGGCCCGAGCGCACCAGCGAGTTCGTCTACGCCGTGGGCTGGACCCAGCACACCACCGGCTCGCAGATGATCCGCGCGGCCTGCGTGCTGCAACTGCTGCTGGGCAACATGGGGCGGCCCGGCGGCGGCATCCAGGCGCTGCGCGGGCACGCCGGCATCCAGGGCTCCAGCGACATCCCCACGCTGTTCAACCTGCTGCCCGGCTACATCCCGATGCCCTACGCCCACCACCAGCACGACCTGGCCTCGTTCATCCGCGCCGACGCCGCGCGCAAGGGCTTCTGGTCCGCCATGGACACCTACGTGGTGAGCCTGCTCAAGGCGTGGTGGGGCGGTGCGGCCACGCCGGAGAACGACTTCTGCTTCGACCACCTGCCGCGGCTGACCGGCAGCCACAGCACCTACGACACCGTGCTGGAGCAGATCGACGGCAACTGCAAGGGCTACTTCCTGATGGGCGAGAACCCCGCGGTCGGCTCGGCCAACGCCAAGGCGCAGCGGCTGGGCATGGCCAACCTGGAGTGGCTGGTGGTGCGCGACTTCTCGCTGACCGAGAGCGCCACCTGGTGGCAGGACGGGCCCGAGATCGACACCGGCGAGCTGCGCACCGAGGAGATCGGCACGGAGGTCTTCTTCTTCCCCGCCGCCGCGCACACCGAGAAGGCGGGCAGCTTCACCAACACCAACCGGATGCTCCAGTGGCACCACCAGGCCGTCGACCCGAAGGGCGACGCGCGCAGCGACCTGTGGTTCCTGTACCACCTGGGCCGCCTGATCCGGCAGCGGCTGGCCGGGTCCACCGAACCGCGCGACCGGCCGGTCCTCGACCTGACCTGGGACTACCCCACCGAGGGGCCGCTGGACGAACCGATCGCCGAGGCGGTGCTGGCCGAGATCAACGGCTGGGACGCCGACGGCGTGCCGCTGAGCACCTCCACGCAGCTCGCGGCGGACGGCTCCACGGCGTGCGGGTGCTGGATCTACTGCGGCGTCTACGCCGACGGCGTCAACCAGGCCGCGCGCCGCAAACCCGCCGAGGAGCAGGACTGGATCGCCGCCGAGTGGGCGTGGGCGTGGCCCGCCAACCGCCGCATCCTCTACAACCGCGCCTCCGCCCGCCCGGACGGGACGCCGTGGAGCGAGCGCAAGAAGCTCGTGTGGTGGGACGCCGAAGCCGGCGAGTGGACCGGCTACGACGTGCCGGACTTCGAGAGGACCAAGCCGCCGGACTACCGGCCCGCGCCGGGGGCCACCGGGGTCGACGCCCTGTCCGGCATCGACCCGTTCATCATGCAGTCCGACGGCAAGGCGTGGCTGTACGTGCCCTCCGGCATCGTCGACGGCCCCATGCCCGCCCACTACGAGCCGCAGGACTCGCCGTTCCCCAACGCGCTGTACGCCCAGCAGCGCAACCCCGCGCGGCTGGTCTACCCGCACGAGCACAACCGCTACGCGCCCGACGGCGACGCGCCGGGCAGCGAGGTCTTCCCGTACGTGGTCACCACCTACCGGCTCACCGAGCACTTCACCGCCGGCGGCATGTCCCGCTGGACGCCCTACCTGTCGGAGCTGCAACCCGAGCTGTTCTGCGAGGTCTCCCCCGCCCTGGCCGCCGCGAAGGGCCTGGCCAACGGCGGGTGGGCCACCATCGTCACCCCCCGCAACGCGATCGAGGCGCGCGTGCTGGTCACCGACCGGATGACGCCGCTGGCCGTGCAGGGCCGGGTGCTGGAGCAGATCGGCCTGCCCTACCACTGGGGCCCCAACGGCCTGAGCACCGGCGACGCGGTCAACGAGCTGTCGGCGATCGTCCTGGACCCCGGCGCGCACATCCAGGAGGTCAAGGCGTTCAGCGCCGACATCCGGCCCGGCCGCCGCCCGCGCGGCCCGGAGCTGGTCGAGCTGGTGCGCTCCTACCAGCAACTGGCCGGCATCACCGAGCGCACCGGGACGGAGGTGTGAGGGACGTGGACCACGACGGCTTCGACCTGCGGACCATGCTGGTCGGCGACGACCCGCCGCACGACGGCGGCTACCCCGACCCGGCGCCGCGCTTCGGGTTCTTCACCGACACCACGGTGTGCATCGGGTGCAAGGCGTGCGAGGTGGCGTGCAAGGAGTGGAACCACGTCCCCGACGACGGCCTGGTGTTCACCGGCATGTCCTACGACAACACGCAGGGCCTGAGCGCCGACACGTGGCGGCACGTGGCGTTCATCGAGCAGCCCGCGCCGCGCCCGGTCGCCGACCTGGGGATGCCCTCGTTCACCAAGCCGGGCGGCGGGGACGGCGAGCGGTCGGAGTTCCGGTGGCTGATGTCGTCGGACGTGTGCAAGCACTGCACGCACGCCGCTTGCCTGGACGTGTGCCCGACCGGCGCGCTGTTCCGCACCGAGTTCGGGACGGTCGTGGTGCAGGAGGACATCTGCAACGGCTGCGGCTACTGCGTGCCGGCCTGCCCGTTCGGCGTCATCGACCAGCGGGAGGGCGACGGCCGGGCCTGGAAGTGCACCCTGTGCTACGACCGGCTGGGCGTCGGCCAGGAACCGGCGTGCGCCAAAGCCTGCCCGACCGACTCCATCCAGTTCGGCGAGCTGGCCGAGCTGCGCGAGCGCGCCGCGGCACGGGTCGAGCGGCTGCACGAGGCCGGTGTCACCGACGCCCGCCTCTACGGCCACGACCCCGACGACGGCGTGGGCGGGGCCGGGGCGTTCTTCCTGCTGCTGGACGAACCCGAGGTCTACGGCCTGCCGCCCGACCCCGTGGTCACCACCCGCGACCTGCCGGCGATGTGGAAGCACGCCGGCGTCGCCGCCGCCGCGCTGCTCGCGGGCCTGGCCGCCGCCTTCCTGGGCGGTCCGTGATGGCCGGCCGCCACAGCCGCCGGGACACCGGCTTCACCTCCTACTACGGCCGGCCGGTGCTGAAGAAGCCGACCTGGGCGGCCCGCGACATCGCCGGGTACCTGTTCCTGGGCGGGCTGGCGGGCGCGTCCTCGGTGCTGGCCGCCGGCGCCGACCTGACCGGCCGGACCGCCCTGGCCAAGGGCTGCAAGGCGGGCGCGCTCGCGGCGATCTCCGGCTCGCTGTTCGCGCTGGTGCACGACCTGGGCCGGCCGGGGCGGTTCCTGAACATGCTGCGCGTGGTCAAGCCCAGCTCGCCGATGAGCGTCGGCTCCTGGATCCTCGTCGCCTACGGCCCGCAGGCCGGCCTGGCCGCGGTCACCGCCCTGAGCGGGCGGTTCACCCGGCTGGGGCGGGTGGCCACGGTGGGCGCGGGCCTGGTCGGCCCGGCGGTGGCCGCCTACACCGCGGTGCTGGTGGCCGACACCGCCGTCCCGGCGTGGCACGAGGGCCACCGCGAGCTGCCGTTCGTGTTCGTCGGCTCCGCCGCGAGCGCCGCCGGCGGCCTGGGCATGGTCGTCGCGCCCGTGGAGCAGGCCGGTCCCGCCCGCCGCGCCGCGCTGGCGGGCGGGGTGTTCGAGCTGGTCGCCACCGAGGTCATGGAGCGCCGGATGGGGCCGGCCGCCGAGACCCTGCGCACCGGGCGCGGCGGCCGGCTGATGAAGGCCGCCTCCGCGCTGACCGCGGCCGGCGGGCTGCTCGGCGCGACCCTGGGCAGGCGCTCGCGGGCCGCCGCCGTCCTCGGCGGGCTGGCGGCGCTGGCCGGGTCGGCGTGCACGCGGTTCGGGGTCTTCCACGCCGGCGTCGCCTCCGCCGAGGACCCGAAGTACGTCGTGGGGCCGCAGCGCGAGCGGAGGGCGCGAGAGGGCCGGTGACCGGCTCCGGCGGCGCGGGCCGCCGCGCAAGCGCTTGGCGGAGTGGTCGGCCGGCGCGGGCGTCGGGCGGCCGGTGCCCGGGTACCCCTCCGGCACGGGCCGGGCGCCCTCCCCCGACGTGAGGAGCCACCGTGGACGACCAGTCGGAACTGCACGAGCGCGCCGCCCTGCTGGGCATCGTCGACCACGACCTGATGACCCCGGAGCAACTGCGCGTCGCCATCCGCGAGCGCGAGCGGGGCGCGGACCCCCGTCAGGCCGAGGAGCAGGCCGGGAAGCACGTCGATGGAGACGCAGGGTGAAGTGTGCGACCCTCGGTTCGTCCGGATCGGTGTCGTCGATCCGCCGGTCGATCGCCGGCAGGGGGTTGGCCGGCGCCCGCACCGGGAAATCGATCCGGTCGGCGCGGTGTCCGGCACCGGCGCGGTGGACACCCGTCCCCCGCACGCCCGACCGGGAAGGGGTTGGCTGTGGCCGAGGAGAGCACCGAGGGGCGCGAGACCGGGGAGGGTGTGCCCGACGACCGCCGGGACGGGCTGGCCGTCCGGCTCAGCGAGGTGGCCCGCACCCTGCACGAGCAGGGTGACGCGCAGGAGACCCTGGACGCGATCGTGCGCGCGGCGGTGGGCACCATCCCCGGCGCGTGCGACGCGGGGGTGATGACGGTGGTCTCCCGCCGCAAGGTCGACACGGTGGCGATGACCGGCGAGCTGCCCGGCCTGGTGGACCAGGTCCAGTACGAGACCGGGCAGGGCCCGTGCCTGACCGCGCTGTTCGACCAGCGGGTCGTCAGCGTGCCCGACGTCGTCGCCGAGGAGCGCTGGCCGGACTTCGCCGCTCGGGTCCGGGAGCTGGACGTGGCGAGCATGTTGTCGTTCCAGCTCTACGTGGCCGGCGACGACCTGGGCGCGTTGAACCTGTACGCGCCCGTCACCGAGGCGTTCGACGAGGAGTCCGAGCACGTGGGGTCGCTGTTCGCGAGCCACGCCGCGGTGGCCCTGGCCGCCGCCCAGGAGCGCGACCACCTGGCCGAGTCGGTGCACACCCGCGACCTGATCGGGCAGGCCAAGGGCATCCTGATGGAGCGGCACAAGATCACCGCCGACCAAGCCTTCGCGCTGCTGGTGCGGGGCAGCCAGCACACCAACACCAAGGTGCGCGACCTCGCCGAGCAGCTCGTGCGGACCGGCGAGCTGAGCCCGCCGCCGGGCAGGAGGCGCTGATCGGGCGGCCCGGGGCCGCGCACCCCCGGGGAACCGCGCCGGTCCGGCCCCGCCGGCCCCGTCGCGCCCCGCCTCGCCCCACCGCGCCCCGCCCCACCGCGCCCCGCCCCACCGCGCCTCGCCGCACCTGCCGCGCCGTGATCGCCCCGCCGCGGCACCGCCGGCCGGGTGCGCCCGAACTCGTTTGTCCGCCGTCGCGGCGCGGCGCTACCTTGCCGGCGTGGACCTCTTCCAGCTGTCCTGGGCCGCGCTGCGCGCGGCGGTCGTCGACCTGACCGACGAGGACTTCGCCCGGCCCTCGGGCTGCGCCGGCTGGCTCGTGCGGGACCTGGTCTGCCACCTGGTGATCGACGCCCAGGACGTCCTGATCACCCTGGCGACCCCCGCCGGGGGCGAGCCCACCCGCGACGCGATCACCTACTGGGAGGTCGGCACGACACCGCCGACCGGTGACGACCCGCTCGACGCGCTGACCGTCCGGCTGGCCGCCGCCTACGGGGAGCCTGGGCTGCTGAAGTTCCACCTGGACGACGTCGGCTCCGCCGCCGGCCGCGCCGCCGCGCTCGCCGACCCCGCCGCCCGCGTCGGCACGCGCGGCGCCGTCCTCACCGCGGGCGACTACCTGTCCGCGTACGTCCTGGAGTGGACGCTGCACCACCTGGACCTGGTCGCGCACCGGCCCGCCGCGGCGCCGCCGCCCGCCGAGGGCCTGGCCCGGTCGCGGGCGGTGCTGGAGGCGATCGCCGGCGCCGCGTTCCCCCGGTCGTTCTCCGACCGGGACGCGCTGCTGGTCGGCACCGGCCGGCGCGCGCCGGGCGAGGCGGAAGCGACCGCGCTGGGCGAGGTGGCCGCGAGGCTGCCGCTCGTCCTCCGCTGACCGCCGCGCACCCGGGCGGTCGACCGGGCCGGGGCCGCGCCGGGCGGTCGGGCCGCGCGGGTCGCGGTGCGGGTGCCGGACACCGGCGCGGGCAGGCTCCGGCGGGACGAACAGCACGACGTCGAGCAGCACCTGCCACACCGCCGGGCCGCCGTCGGGCGCGGTGTCGTCCAGGGACGCGAACGGCCGCGGCTGCCAGGTGTCGACCAGGTGGCGCCGCGGGCAGAACCCCGGGGTCACCGCGGGCAGCGGGAACAGGGTGAACGCCACCGGGCCGCAGCCGTAGAGGGCACCCGCCGCCGCGACCAGGGCCGACCAGCCGCGCAGCCGGCCGGAAACCCGGTACTGGCGGTGCACCCGGGGGGGGGGAGCACCGCCAGCGGCACCAGGAGCGCGAACAGGATGAGCGCGACGACCGACTCGCTCACCCGCAACGGAACATAACACCTCCTCACTTGGTCCTCTGTGGACTAATCCGGTGTGGACTCCTCCGATCGACCGTCCCGTGAGGACTGTTCCGGGGGGCCGGTCGCTTTACCTGATCGGGTGATGGGCTAAAGTCGTTGGTGGGTAACGAACCCTCCTTCGCAGGCGATGTGACCGGTGGGAGCGCCCGTTCCCAGCCGGCGCAGCCGAGGAACCGGAGGTCCCGCCGTGGCAGGGGTGACCGGTCGGCCGCAGTGGTCGGACGAGGTGGTCGGGCACGTGGTCGCCGAGTGCTCCCCGGGCGGGCGCGGAGCCCGGGCAGCCGGCACGACGACCGCGCGCGGGGGCGGGCGGTGGCGGCTAGCGGACGCGCGAGAGGTGGGTCGGCTGGTGGTCGACGCCGGTGCGGATCCGGTTGCCCACCAGGATGAGGTCGGGGTTGGTCAGGTGGTCGGGGTTGAGGCTGACGAGGGTCTGCCAGCCGCCTTCGATGTTCCTCTCGGCCGCGATGGAGGTCAGGGTGTCGCCTTCTTCGATGGTGTAGTCACCGTCCGGGTTGTCGGTCGAGGCGGGCAGGGCGGGCACGGGCGGCGCCGGGGGCGCTTGAAGCGGGGTGTGAACCTGGTGGGACGAGGAGCGGGTGCCGGCGGACACCGGCGCGGTGCTGTGGTTGCCGCCGCGGGCGCAGTTCGGCCACGCGCCGGGTCCCTGGGAGCGGAGCACGTTCTCCGCGACCCTGATCTGCTCCTCACGGCTGGCCTCGTTCGGCATTCCGGTGCCGCCGTTGGCGTACCAGGTGCTGGGCAGGAACTGAAGACCTCCGTAGTAGCCGTTGCCGGTGCTGATCGACCAGTCGCCGCCCGACTCGCACTGCGCGACCGCGTCCCAGTCGAGACCGGGTTCGGCGGACGCCGCGGCGCCGGTGAGCCCGAGGGCGCAGGCGGTCGCGAGGGCGAGGAGCAGCGCTCGGACGACGTGGTGGACACCGCTGCTGTCGGATGTGACTCCGTGATGGCCCATGGTTCGACTTGCCGCCGCACCCCGCCGGTCCGCTGGCGCGGTCCGGTTGTCCCTGTCCGACGACCTGGCCCCTTTCGATAGCCACAACCGTCCCGGGGGGCCGGCGGACAGAGTTGGTGCCCGACCACCCGGTGAAACCCGTGCCCGGTCTTGCGACCGACCACGAGCGGACCATAGGAACCAACCGGCGCAACGGCGCGCCGAGTACACCCGAATGACCTTCGCCACCGGGGGAATGTCCACACGAAACGGTGATGTTGCTCAAGGTTTTCGGGCTGTCGTCAGTCCTTGCCGCGGGACAGCGCCGAGGGCCACCAGATCCGCCGCCCGATGTCCACCGCCAGCGCCGGCACCAGCAGCGACCGCACGACGAGGGTGTCGAGCAGCACGCCGAACGCCACGATGAACGCGATCTGCGCCAGGAACAGGATCGGCAGCACGGCGAGCGCGGAGAACGTCGCCGCGAGCACCACCCCCGCGGAGGTGATCACCCCACCGGTGATCCGCAGCCCGCGCAGCACCCCCTCCCGGGTGCCCGACGTGCGCGCCTCCTCGCGCACGCGGGTCATCAGGAAGATGTTGTAGTCGATCCCCAGCGCCACCAGGAACACGAACCCGAACAGCGGCACCACCGGGTCTGCGCCCGGGAAGCCGAGGACCCCGTTGAACACCAGCGCGGACACGCCCATGGTCGCGCCGAACGACAGCACGACGGTGGCGATCAGCAGCAGCGGGGCCAGCAGCGCGCGCAGCAGCAGCGCCAGCACCAGGAAGATCACCACCAGCACGATCGGGATGATGACCAGCCGGTCCCGCTCGGAGGTCCGCTGCGTGTCCAGCTGGGTGGCGGTGGGCCCGCCGACCTTGGCCTCGGCCCCCGGCACCGCCCGCACGGCCTCGCGCAGCCGCTGCACGGTGGCGACGGCGGCCTCGGAGTCGGCCGGGTCGGTCAGCACCACGTCGAGCCGGGCCAGCCCGCCCGCCTCGTCGCGCCGCTGCACCGAGGACACGCCGGGCACCTCGGCGGCGGCGGCAACCGCGTCCGCCCGGTCGGCCCGCGCCAGCACGACGGTCGGCGCGCCGCTGCCGCCGGGGAAGTGCCGGGACAGCAGCTCCTGGCCGGCGACGGAGTCCACCTCGCCCAGGAACACGTCGGACTGGGCGGTGCCGGACGCCTTGAGCTGCGGCACGAACGCCACGCCGACCAGCAGCACCAGCGCCGTCACGACCCAGGTGGCGCGCGGGCGGGCGGCGACCAGGCCGGCCACCCGCGCCCACAGCCCGCCCGCCTCGGGGTGCGGCGAGCCCAGCACCGGGCGCCGGGGCCAGAACGCCGAGCGCCCGAGCAGGACCAGCACCGCCGGCAGGAACGTGGTGGAGGCCAGCAGCGCCGCGCCGATGCCGATGGCGGCGACCGGGCCGAGGCCCTTGTTCGAGTCCAGGTCGCTGAACAGCAGGCAGAGCACGCCGAGCACGACGGTGCCGGCGGACGCGGCGATGGGCTCGACGGTGGCCCGCCACGCCGTGCGCATCGCCGCGTAGCGGTCCTCGGTGTCGCGCAACTGCTCGCGGAACCGGGAGACCAGCAGCAGCGCGTAGTCCGTCGCCGCGCCGAACACCAGGATGGACAGGATGCCCTGGCTCTGGCCGTTGAGGTCGATCACGCCGCGGTCGGCGAGCAGGTACACCGCGAGGCTGGCCACGCCGAGGGCGAACCCGCCGGACAGCAGGACGACCAGCGGCAGCAGCGGGCTCCGGTAGACCAGGACGAGGATCACCGCCACCACCGCCGCGGCCACCAGCAGCAGCAGGCCGTCGATGCCGCCGAACGCCTCCTTGAGGTCGGCGACCTGCGCGGCCGGCCCGGCGACCAGCACGGTGAGCCCGTCGGGCGGCGCGGCGAGCCGGGCCCGCAGGTCCTCCACGGCGTCGGCGGGGTCGGCCGCGTCGAGCGCGACGACCACCTGCGCGGCCTGGTCGTCCTGGCGGGACGGCAGGACGGGCGAGGCCCGGCCGGGGTAGTCGACGGCCGCGAGCCAGGCGCGGTCGGCGTCCGTCATGCCGTCCGGGCGCTCGGCCACCACAATGGCGGGCAGGCTGCGCTGGTCGCCGAACGCCTTGAGCTGCTCGGCCACCTCGGTGGCCTCGGCGGAGTCGGGCAGGAACGCGGTGCTGTCGTTGACCGCGACCTGGCTGAGCTTGCCGGTGTACGGCCCGGCGAACCCCCCGAGGGCGAGCCAGGCGACGGTGATCAGGGCGGGCAGGACCCAGCGGGCGCGCACGGGAGAATGACCTCCGGACGACGAAGTGCTTCGATGATCTGATAATTCGATCGCCGAAATACTAACCGGAGGGCGGATGGTCGACAACACGGCGCTGGTGCGGTTGCTGCGGCAGCTGGTGGTGGAGTCCGACCACTTCGTCGACCTGTTCGGCCAGGCCCAGGGGATGCACCGCACCGACCTCAACGCGCTGGCGCTGATCATGGACGCCAAGGGGCGCGGCGAACCGCTGTCGCCGGGCAGGCTGGCGGAGGCGATGCACCTCAGCGCGTCGGCGACGACCTCCGTGCTGGACCGGCTGGAGGCGGCCGGGCACGTCGAGCGCGCCCGCAGCACCAGCGACCGGCGCAAGGTCGAGCTGCGGGTGCCGGACGGGGCGCTGGAGTGGGGGCGGCGGTTCTTCGCGCCGCTGGACGAGGCGTTCGGGCGGGCCTGGGCCGGGTTCAGCGACGCCGAGAAGGACGTGGTGGCGCGGTTCCTGACCGCGACGGTGGAGGCGACGGCGGCGGTGCGCGGGCGCGTGGCCGGCCCCCCGGCGGGGTCGGGCGGCCCCGCGGCTCCGGCCGCCGGGCAGGACGGGTGACGCGGGACGGGTGACGCGGGACGGGTGACGCAGGACGGGTGACGCAGGACGGGCGGTCCCCGCCCGGGATTCCACACCAGCTAGAATTCACCGCCTGTCGAAAAAGCCGGCTAGGATCGAACCGGTGAAGATCCTCTTCTCGAGCCTCGGCTCCCACGGGCACACCTACCCCCTGCTCCCCCTCGCCGCCGCCGCGGCCGCGCAGGGGCACGACGTCACCTACGCCACCTCCGCCGAGTTCGCCGGGGCCGTCGAGCGGCTCGGCCTCCGGCACCTGACCGCCGGGCTGAGCCAGCGGGAGGCCCTGGCCGCCACGTTCGGCCCCGGCGAACCGGGCAGGCCCGGCGCCGTGCCGGAGGAGGTGATCGCGGAGGTGTTCGGCCGGGTGCTGCCGCGCTCCTTCCACGACGACCTGGTGCCGTTCCTGGCCGAGTGGCGGCCCGACCTCGTGGTGCACGAGATCGGCAACCCGGGCGCCGGCCTGGCCGCGCGCACCGCGGGCGTCCCGGCGCTGTGCCACGGCTTCGGCCGGATGTGGTCGGCCGACGCGCTGTTCTCCCGGACGCCCGGCCCGCTGGTCGACTACGCCGCCGAACTGGGCGTCGACCTGCCCGCCGAGGACCCGATCGTGCTCGGCAACACCTACCTCGACGTCTGCCCGCCGTCGGTGCAGGACCAGCGGTTCCTGGCGGCGAACGACATCGTGCCGCTGCGCCCGGTGCCGTTCGCCGAGCCGGGCGAGCTGCCCGGCTGGGTCACCGCGCACGACCGGCCGCTGGTGTACCTGACGCTGGGCACGGTGTTCGGCGACCCGGGCGTGCTGCGGGCGGCGATCGCCGGGCTGGCCGCGGTGGCGGGCGCGCGGGTGCTGGTCGCCACCGGGCCGACGATCGACGTCGCGGAGCTGGGCGAGGTGCCCGACCACGTCGAGCTGCTGGAGTGGGTGCCCCAGGCAGACCTGCTGCCGCACACCGACCTGGTGGTGCACCACGGCGGCAGCGGCACGACCATGGGCGCGTTCAGCGTCGGGGTGCCGCAACTGGTGCTGCCGCAGGGCGCGGACCAGTTCGGCAACGCCGACGCCGTGGTCGAGCACGGCCTGGGCGAGCAACTGGTGGGCGAGGGGGTGACCGCCGAGGCGGTGGCCGAGCGGGCGCGGCGGCTGCTGGCCGACGACGCGGTCCGCGACGCCGCGCGGGCCGTCGCCGCCGAGGTGGCGGCCATGCCGTCGCCGGCCGAGGTGGCCGCGCGGCTGCCGGAGTACACCCGCTAGGCGCACCCCCGACCGCTCGCCCGCGGCTGCGGGGCGGTTCCCGCCGACGCGGGCGAGCGGTGCTCCCGGACGCGGGCGTTCGCGCCCCGGGTCGGTTCCCGCGGCGCGCGCGACCGGGTCGGTTCCCGCGCACCGCTCGGCGGGAACGGGGAATTCAGTCCACAGTGGACTCATCGGGCGAGGGGCCGGGGATCGCCTCGCGGGAAGCGACCCCCGGTCCACCGGGCCTTCCGGACCCTTGCGCCGCTAGAGCGTCAGGCCCCAGCTGTCGATCGTGCCGACGTCGTTGGCCGCGACGTCGCGCACGCTGAGCTTCCACACGCCGTTGCGGGCCTCCGACGACAGGTCGACCGGGTAGGTCGCGTCGACGTTGTCCGCGCTGTCGCCGCCGCTGGAGTTCTTCAGCCGGTAGGTCGTGCCGTCCGGGGCGACCAGGTCGATCACCAGGTCACCGCGGTAGGTGTGCTTGATGTGCACCTCGACCCCGCTCGTGGCCGAGGCGTTGCCGGCGCAGCCGGAGAAGGTGACCGAGCTGGTCACCGTCGAGACGTCGGGGATCGCCACGTCGGCGCCGTTGGTCTGCGGCGCGCAGTCGCCCGCGCCGACCACCCAGGTGAAGGTGGTGCTGCCCGAGCCGCCCGCCGAGGCGGTGGCCGTCGCGGTCACGGTGTAGCTGCCGGCGGTGGTCGCCGTGCCGGTGACCAGGCCGGTGGACGAGCCGATCGACAGGCCGGGCGGCAGGCCGGTGGCCGACCAGGTGTAGGGGGCCGTGCCGCCGGACGCGGTCAGCCGGAGGTTCGCGGCGCCGCCGACGGTCGTGGTCTGGTTGCCGGGGTTGGCCACGGTGACGGCGCCCGCGCCGCCCTCGTTCACGCGCAGCAGGCGGTTCGGGGTGCCGGAGCCGGGGTTGGTGACCTTGTTCGGCGTCGCCTCGGCCAGGATCGCCTCGTGCACCTGGGCCGGGGTCTTCGCCGGGTTGTCCGCCAGGTACAGCGCGACCGCGCCCGCCACGTGCGGCGAGGCCATCGACGTGCCGCTCATCGACGCCGAGCCCGAGTTGTTCGAGTAGGACGCCGAGACGATGTCCTGGCCCGGCGCGAACAGGTCGCTGCACCGGCCGTAGCTGGAGAACGACGCCCGCGCGTCGGTCCGGGCCGAGGCCGCGACGTTGATCGTCTCGGTCACCCGCTGCGGGGAGTACTTGCAGGAGTCGTCGTTGAAGTTCCCGGCGGCCACCACGTAGGAGATGCCCTTGGCGATGGACGCCTTGACCGCGTTGTCCAGCACGCGGCTGGGCTCGTTGGCGGTTCCGGTGTACAGGCTCATGTTGGCCACGGCCGGGAGCACCGCGTTGCCGGTGACCCAGTCGACGCCCGCCGCCTCGGTCGCCACCGAGCCGCTGCCCTGGCAGTTGAGCACCCGCACGGCCTTGAGCTTGACCTGCTTGGCCACGCCGAAGGTGCGACCGCCGACGGTGCCCGACACGTGCGTGCCGTGGCCCTGGCAGTCCTTGCCGTTGCGGCCGTCGGAGAAGGCGTCGAAGCCGAACGAGGCGCGCCCGCCGAAGTCGGTGTGGTCGTAGTTGATGCCGGTGTCGATGACGTACGCGGTGACGTTCGACGCGCCGGTGGAGTAGCTGTACTTCTGGTTGAGCGGCAGGGAGTCCTGGTCGATCCGGTCCAGGCCCCACGACGGCGGGTTGTCCTGGTCGGTCAGCAGGCCGACGGTGCGGTCCTGCTCGACGTAGGCCACGGCCGGGTCGGCGGCGAGCCGCTTGGCCTGCCGGGCAGGCATGGCGACCGAGAAGCCCTTCAGGGCCGACCGGTAGGTGAAGCCGATCCGGCCGCCGCCGTAGCGGGCCAGCAGGTCGTCGGCCTTCGGGCGCACCGCGGCGCCGGCGAGCCGGTCGTCCTTCAGCACCACGATGTAGCTGTCCTGGACCGCGTTCGGCGCGCTCTCGGCGACGATCGGGCCTTCCTGGGCGGCGGTGGCCGCGCTCGGCCAGACGACCGCGGCCGCGGTGGCGGCGGTGGCCGCCAGCCCCAGGCCGAGCATCCGTCCGGGCAGGGTTCGGGGTCGCATCACTGCTCCTCGGTGCAGGGCGCCCGGAACGGCCGGCCCTCGACGGCCCACGGGTCCCGGGCGGTGTGATGAGCGGTGTCCGATCGGACCTGGCGAGTATTTTCCGCGCCCGCCGGGCCCGACAAGAGACTTTCGTACGGTTCCCGCCGAATTCCCGAAGGCCCCGCTGTCCGGTTCCCGACAATGTCCGCCGTCGACCCGCGCCCGCCGGCGAGGCCCTTGACGGCGGGTGGCCGCCGCCCTAGCGTCGCCCGCACGTTCGCCCTGCGAGGTGGAGATGTTCCTGCTGGAACCGGTCGGCCTCGGCCAGCGGGACAACGACGTCTACCTGGCCCTGCTGGAACTGCGCCGGGCGACGGTCGCGCAGCTGGCCGAGCACGGGGGCCGGCCGCCGGCCGAGGTGCGCGCGGCCCTGGCCGTGCTGCTGGGCGCGGGCCTGGTGCACCAGCTGGGCCACGCGCCGGCGGCGTACCTGGTGGTCGCGCCGGAGGAGGCGCTGGCGGCGCTGATCCAGCGGCGGCGCGGCGACCTGGCCCGGATGCAGGTCCGGGTGGAGGAGCTGGCGCAGCGGCTGCGGTCGGGCCCGCCGCACGCCGGCGCCGCGGTGGAGCTGGTGGAGGGCGAGGACGCGGTGATCGCGTCGGTGACCCGGCTGCAGGCCCAGGCGCGCAAGGAGGTGCTGGCCGTGGACGCGCCGCCCTACCTCGGCGGCCAGTGGAACCCGAACGACTTCGAGATCACGCAGCTGGGCAGCGGCGTCGAGTACCGCTTCGTGTACTCGGCGGACTCGCTGGCCACGCCCCTGCACGTGGCGAACATGCGGCGCTGCGTGGAAGCGGGCGAGCAGGCCCGCATCCTGCCCGACGCGTCGATGAAGATGGTCGTGGTCGACCGGGACACCGCCCTGATGCCCGCGTCCTACCAGGACCCGGACCCGGCGGTGCGGCTGCTGGTGCGCGAGTCGGCGTTGGTCGACGCGCTGGTGTCCTGCTTCGAGGGCATGTGGTCGCGCGCCACGCCGGTCGCGGTGGGCGATCCGCCGGACGGGGCGGCGGCGCGGGCCGGCGAGCGGGCCGGGCTGTCGGCGCGCGACGGGGAACTGCTGTCGCTGCTCGCGTCCGGGCTGAAGGACCGCTCCATCGCGCGCGCCCTGGGCGTGACGGAGCGGACGGTGGGCCGGCGCGTCACCGAGCTGATGGCCGAGCTGGGCGCGCAGTCGCGCTTCCAGGCCGGGTTGCTGGCCGCCCGGAAGGGCTGGATCTGACGGGCCGGACCTGACGGGCCGGATCCGGAGGGCCGGACTTGGCGGGCCGGATACGGAGGGCCGGACTTCCGGGGCCGGACCCGGTTGCGGCGCAAGGGGTTCACGGGATCGCGCCGCGCGGCGAACCGGTCGCCCGGTCACTCCACGAGGGCCTGCTCGTGGCGCTCGTCGGCCGACCGGTCGCCCCGGTCCTCCCCCGCGCACCGGACGAGCCCGGCCACGCCGCGCGCCAGGTCGGTCCGGTAGGGCAGGTTCGCGAACCCCGGCCCGCGGTCGTCCGGGCGCGCGCCGGGACCGCCCCGTCCCCGCGCGCCGCGGTCGGCGCCCTCCCGGCGGGGCACGGACGCCACCGCCGAGCGCAGTTCCGCGAGTTCGCGCAGCAGCGCGGGGTCGATCGCCGGGTCGGCCCGCAACGCCCGCTCGGCGGCGGCCAGGGCGGCGCGCTCGGGGCCGGCGGGGGCCTCGCCGCGCCACCGGGCGCAGTCGTACAGGGTGAACAGGTCGAGGTAGCGGCGCTGCGGCGCGACCCGCTCGGCGTAGTCCGGTTCGGACACCAGAGCGATCAGCCGCTCCCGGCCGCGCCGCCGGTCCGGGTCGGCGTGCGGCGGCTCCTCGTGGTGGTCGGGGTCGCCGTGGTCCCGCAGGAGCCGGTCCCGGTTCCACGCGCGCCACTGCTCCGACTCGCGCGCGTGCTCCACGAACTCCCGCAGCGCCTCCGGGTCCCCGAGGTGGCACAGCTCCCGGAGGAGCGCCTGGCGCAGGAACGCGTCGTCCTCGCCGTCGAGCAGCCGCCGCAGCGCCTCCCGCCCGCCGGCCACCGCCCGGGACAGCAGGTGCGCCACCAGGTCCCCGGTGGTGCGCGCGAGGGCCGTCCCGGGGCCGGCCGCCCGCGCGTGCCGGTAGGCCGCTTCGAGCGCCGCGCCCGGCCCGGCGGCGCGCGCCGGGCGCAGCCGGTCCACCAGGAAGTCCCGGATCCCCGGCGTGGGCTCGACGCGCAGGCAGTCGACCAGCTCCGCCACCCCGCCGCCCGCCGACGCCCGGTCCAGCCGGTCGAGGTAGTACCTGCCCACCAGGTAGCCGAAGAACGCGCGGTGCGCGAAGCTGCCCCACACGCGGCCCGCCGACCGCCGGCGGTCGCAGACCTGGCTCAGCGCGCGCGCCGCGCACCGCCCGCCGTCGCCGACGCGGGCGACGACCGCGTCGAAGTCGAACCGGTCCCCGGACGGGCGCCCGCACCGGAACACCGCCCACGCCGCCTCGACCCAGAGGTCCAGCGAGGAGCGCGGGCCGTGGCAGCCCGCCCGCGCGAGCGCGACGTCGCTGACCGCCGCGAGCTTGTCGACGTGCTCGGCGCACAGCGCGGACGTGGTCGTCACCGGCCCGAGGCCGGTGCGCCCGAGGGAGGTCACCAGCCGCGCGTGGAGCGGGCGCACGACCATCCGCGCCAGCCCCGGCGAGCGCCGCACCGCTTCGACCAGGTCGTCGGAGGCGAGCAGCCCGCCGGCCACCAGGCGGCGGACGAACTCGGTGAACCGGCCGTCGAGCGTCCAGGCGCCGACGGTGCGGACGGCGTCGAACGCGCCGTCCGCCGCCGCCGGCGCGAGGTGGTCCTCGAACTCGCGCTGCCGGCACGTCGCCACCAGCGTGAACCGCTCCCCCGCCCGCCGCAGCAGCCCGGCCGGGTCGACCGGCCCCGCGGGCACCTCGTCGAGCCCGTCGACCAGCAGCACCGGGCGGGTCGGGCCGCGCTCGGCCGCCTCGTGCAGCGCCGGGAACCTCCCCGGGTCGTCGATCAGCTCCCGCAGCTCACCGCCCCGGACGGCGACAGCCGGCACCGACGAGCGCAGCACGCGCAGCACCGCGTACGCGGCGACGCTCTTGCCGCTGCCCGGCTCGCCGAGCACCAGCACCGAGCGGTCGGCCGCGACCTCCGCCACGACGGCGTCCACCAGCGGCCCCTCCCGCCCGAGCCCGTCGTCGGCGCACACCGGCGGCACGCACAGCCCGCGGTCGTGCAGCTCCGCGATGCTGAGGTCCAGCGGGCAGGCGGTGCGCCGGGCGCCGAACCGGCGGGCGGAGTCGTCCGAGGTCTTCCACAGCGCGCTCAGCACCTCGTCGGCGGCGCGGGGCGCGCCGGGGGCCTGCGGCGGCCCGCCGCGGCGCACCCAGGCCACCGCGTCGGTCTCCTTCGCCACCACCCGCACCGGCCGGTACGCGCCCGCGCCGCCGCCCGGACCGTGCCGGACGACCTCCTCGAAGAACCAGTCCGAGGCGATCAGCGCCAGCGGCCCGGCGGTGCCGGCGAGCGCCTCGCGGACCGGCGCCGAGTCCACCAGGCGGCACACGTGGTTGACCGCCCGGCCGACGGCGCCGTGCGCGTCCCGGTAGACCTCCCCGGCGTGCAGGGCCAGCCTCAGCCGGATCCGCTCCAGCGGCGGGTGGGCGCCGTTGTGCTCGGCCAGCAGCGCGGCGAGGCGGTCGGGCAGGCGTTGCGCGAAAATCGACTTGGTGACCTCCGGCGGCACGAACACGAGAACGCCGTCACCCCGGTCCACGTGCCGGCAGGTAGCCCACTCGACGCCGCAACCGGAAAAGGCGGCGCGCATTACCCGGTACAGCGCCGCGCGCACGGCCAATCGGTCGGGATTGGTCCGCCGGTGGTCCCCGAACCCCTCGACGTCGACCACCACCAGCGTCCGGTGCGCCGCTTCCCCGGCCGGTCCGGGCACATCCGCCTCGTCCATCGAACTCCCTCCGGTCCACCGGGCGGTCACTGTAGGACACGTTCGGGAAATCGTCGCCCCTCGCGTTGGAATTGCCGCCCACCCGACCCGCGAGGCGCAATCCTGCGGCTCCCGGGCCACTTCGCCGCCTGTTAATACCCGCTGCGGAATATCCTTCGCCCACCGCTTTCCCCCGCTTTTCCAGGAAGCGGCTGCCGGCCGGGCGCGCCCGGGTGACCCGCGCGTGCGGGGTCGGGGGTGACTAGGCTCCGCCCATGGCTAGGTACTTCGACGTGCACCCGGTCAACCCGCAGCGCCGCAGCATCGACCAGGTCGTGCGGATGATCAGGTCGGACGGCCTCGTCGCCTACCCGACCGACTCCTGCTACGCGCTGGGCTGCCGGCTGGGCAACAAGGAGGGCCTGGACCGGATCCGGCAGATCCGCCACCTCGACGACCGGCACCACTTCACGCTCATGTGCCGGGACTTCGCGCAGCTGGGCCAGTTCGTGCACGTCGACAACGCGGTGTTCCGCGCGGTCAAGGCCGCGACGCCGGGCAGCTACACGTTCATCCTCCCGGCCACCCGCGAGGTGCCGCGCCGCCTGCTGCACCCGAAGAAGAAGACGGTCGGCGCGCGCATCACCGAGCACCCCGTCGCGCAGGCGCTGCTCCAGGAGCTGGGCGAGCCGCTGCTGTCGAGCACCCTGCTGCTGCCCGACCAGGACGAGCCGCTGGTGCAGGGCTGGGAGATCAAGGAGCGCCTCGACAACGCGGTGGACGCGGTGCTCGACTCGGGCGAGTGCGGCACCGAGCCGACGACCGTCATCGACTTCTCCAGCGGCGAGCCGGAGGTCGTGCGCCGGGGCGCGGGCGACCCCAGCCGGTTCGAGTAGCCGGTCGGCCGGCCCCCGCGGCGGTCGGCGGGACCTACTTCGGCAGCGCGGACGCCGACCTCGGCGGCCCGCGCTCGCAGCCGTGCGCTCGTGATCACCCGTCCCGGTGTGGCGCACTGCACACTTCCCCCCTCTTCTGAGCACTTCTGCTCAGTCATGGGTCTACCCACGCACAGCCCAGCAGTCGATCGACACTGGCTGTGAGCAGGTTTTTAACCGGAAGGGGGTGGCTGGTCTGCAAAATAATGCAGTATGTTCGTGCTTTGAGTGCAGAAGTGCGCACATCTGGAGGAGAGCCTGTGAGCACCCACGTCGCCGTCGAGATCGCCGCCCAGCCGGACTGCTGGCACCGCGCGTCCGCGCTGGCCGAGCGGGTCGCGCCGCGCCTGCCCTACCCCGGCGAGCGGGTGGCCGTGGTCGGGTGCGGCACGTCGTGGTTCGTCGCGCAGTCCTACGCCTGGCTGCGCGAGGCCCGCGGGCTCGGCTTCACCGACGCGTTCGCCGCGTCGGAGTTCCCCGGCGTCCGGGACTACGACCGCGTCGTCGCCATCAGCCGCTCGGGCACCACGTCCGAGGTGCTGGACCTGCTCGACGGCGTGTCCGCGCCGACCCTGGCCCTCACCGCGGACGGCGCGACGCCGATCGCCGACGTCGCCGACGACCTGGTGGTGCTGGACTTCGCCGACGAGGCGTCGGTCGTGCAGACCCGGTTCGCGACCAGCACCCTGGCGCTGCTGCGGGCGTCGCTGGGCGAGGACCTGTCGGGCGCGATCGCCGACGCGCGGGCGGCGCTGGCCGCGCCGCTGCGCCCGGAGTGGACCGGGGCCGGGCAGTTCACGTTCCTCGGGCGCGGCTGGACGACCGGGCTGGCGCACGAGGCGGCGCTGAAGATGCGCGAGGCGGCCGGCGCGTGGACCGAGTCGTACCCGGCCATGGACTACCGGCACGGCCCGATCAGCATCACCGCGCCGGGCCGGCTGGTGTGGGTGTTCGGGCCCGCGCCCGCCGGGCTGGCGCAGGACGTGGCCGCCACCGGGGGCACGTTCGTGACCGACGACCGCGACCCGATGGCGACGCTGGTGCTGGCGCAGCGGCTGGCCGTGCACATCGCGCAGGAGGCCGGCCTGGACCCCGACCGGCCCCGCCACCTGACCCGTTCGGTGATCCTGTCCTGAGCCGCGTCCCGGTCGGCGGCGCACGGCTCCTCGGCCGTTCACCGGCGGCCGGGTCGGGGTCGGCCGCGGTCGGGATCGGGGTCGGGGTCGGGGTCGGGGTCGGCACGATGACCGAAAGGCGACTCGGCGGCCAGGAGCCGCGTGGTAGTCGGGAGCGGCACGATAGCCGAAAGCAGCACAGTGACCGGAAGCGGCGTGGTGGCCGGAAGCCGCGTGGTGGCCAACATCGGCACCGGGCGCGTGTGGCCGCCCCCGGCGCCGCGTCGGGTCCCCGACCGGTCCGGGCGCGTCCCGGACCGGCGCCGGCAGCTCGTGCCGCGGGCCCGCGGCAGCTCCCGGCTGCGCGACCGGAGGGCGCGGGCCGTGCTCCGCCATGGACCACAGCCCGACCGCGCCCGCGGCCGCCGCGCCCCGGCGCCCCGCGCCGGAACACCCGTTCGGCACCTGGGCCACCGCCCCGCGGCGGGGCCGCCCCGGCCGTGCCAGGGCACGTCGGCCGGCAGCGGCGCCCTCGGGGCGGCGGCCCGGTGCTCCCGTCGGAGTTCGCGGGGGTGCGTCGCGGCCCGGCGCACCCCCCACGTTCTTAAGCCCGCCACGGCACACCCTCCGAGCGCTGAGCCGGACATGGCGCCCCCGGTGGCGGGGACGCGGGTAGCGCGTCCCGGCCGGCGCGAACCGGGCTCGACCGGTCGGGGGCGGCGGAGCGGAAGACCGCGATCATGCGCCTCCCTCTGTCGTCCGCGGCCCCGACGCTAGGGCGTCCGGGCGAACCCGGCCACGCGACATCGCCTGGACGGGTGACCAACGAACTCGAGAACCAGCCGAGATCTCCCGCAGGCGTCCACCGGACGGTGGACCGTCGGCAGGAGGAGGGGACATGGCGGGTCGGACGACGGGGGTCGCGCGGTGACGGCCGTGGGCGCGGTGCTCGGCGCAGTGCCCTCGGGCGGCCCGGCGCGCCGCAGCCACCCGCCGCCGGCCGCGCCGCGCCCGCCCGGGCGATCCTGAACCGCGCGTGACCCGCGAAGCGGTCCCCCGGCACCGGACGGGGAACCGACCGGTGTCACGGCTCGCCGGCGGAGGTGGGGACGAGGTCGAACGCGTTGGGCAGGCCGAGCCGGTAGTGCACCTGGTCCTGGACCTTGAGCAGCTCGAACTCGGGAGCCCGGTACAGCTCGTGCACGACCGCGCGGGGGGCGTCGGACCCGGCTCGGTCCAGCAGCGCGTTCACCGCCGAGCGCGCGGAGCTGTTCGCCGCCTCCATGCTGGCCCCGTTGATCGGCGCCTGGACGTAGTCGCCGGCGAGGAAGAGGTTCGGCACGGCGGTGCGGGCGGTGGGGCGGCGGTGCCACGAGCCGACCGGGTGCACGACCAGCTCGTCGGCGTTGACGGGGTCGGGCCCGCCGATGCCGCTCACGCCGGGGTCCAGGAACCAGGTCACCAGCCGCGACTCGTCGAGCAGCACCCGGCCGGAGTCGTTGAGGTGCCGGGAGAGCTGGGCCAGCACCTCCCGCACCACCTGCTCCTCGGTCAGCTGCTTCGCGGGCCGGCCGTAGAGGACGCCGGGCCGGTCCCAGTCGGAGATGATGACCGACACGCAGTCCGCGACGGAGCCGTCGCCGTAGTCGGCCCGGAAGTCGCGCCCCGGCCAGAACGCGGCCTGGCTGATCGAGGTCAGCGCCCACGGCGCGTGGACGTAGTAGGCGTGGCCGTGCACGAGGGGGGTCGGGCGGTCGAAGTAGAGCATCAGCCCGGTCATCCACTCGGTGTCCAGCCCGGCCGCGACGCGCAGCCGCGGGTCGGCCGCCAGGAGGTCGGCGTTCCACACGTGCCGGGCGTGGTCCACGGGCAGCGCGCAGACGTAGAAGTCGGCGACGGCCTCCTCCTCGCGCCCCTGCGGGTCGCGCGTGCGCACCGCCGAGATCCGGCCGCGGTCCACCACCAGGTCCCGGACCTCCCACCCGAGGCGGAACCCGACGCCGAGGTCGCGCAGGTGCCGCTCCCACGGGTCGATCCAGGCTTCGTTCGTGGGCAGGTTCAGCACCCGGTCCAGCGGCCCTTCGGCGCCGCGGCCCAGCAGCGTGAACAGCACCCGCTCGGCCACCAGGCCGGCGGTGTGCGCGCTGGCGTCGTCCGTCCTGGTCGAGCTGAGCACGCGCGTCAGCCCGTCGACGAAGATCCGCCGGTAGTCCTCGGACTTGCCCCGGGCCCGCAGGAAGTCCGGCCAGGCCGTGTGCTCCCACTGCCCCAGGCGGCGTTCCTCGCAGCTGGTGAGGTAGACCAGCATCCGCTGGGCGAAGACCGCCGCCTCGTGCGGCGGCAGGTGGAAGGCGGTCTCGACCAGGGCCCGCACCAGCCGCAGCAGGCCGTCCGGCGTCAACCGCGGTGGCAGGCCGTCGGGCGGGGTCAGCGGGAGGCGCAGGTCCTCCCGCCCGCCCGCGAGCGAGGCCAGCAGCTCCGAGCCGGCGACCAGGTTGTCGTGCACGCCGTTGGCGTTGCCCGGGAACGGGATCCTGCGCAACGTGTCCGGCAGGTCCTGGTAGAAGCCGAAGAAGATGCGGAAACCGTGCTCGCCCGGCAGGTCGCGCCGACCGCCCCGCCCGGTGCCGGGCACCGGCACGCTGCGGGACTTGCCGCCCAGGGCGCGCCGCTCGTAGAGCGTGACCGCGAACCCGCGCTCGGCCAGCTCGTGCGCCGCCGTCATCCCGGCGACCCCGCCGCCCAGGACCGCCACGCTCGCCCCGGGAGCACGACCCGCCGCCACCCCCGGCAGGACCGACCCCGCCAAGCCGGCGCCCGCGCCGGCCAGGAAGGTGCGACGCCTCACCTCGAACCCGTCCACCGAACCGCACCCCCGCCCCGACGCCACCGGGGCACCACGCTAGACCACCGGGCACCCCGCCCAGGGTCGCCCGTTCGGGTTGTTCACAGCAGGAATCCTTACGTCCCAAGGACTGTGGCCGACGACCGAGCGCCCCGCCCGGCGACCGAGCCGCACCCACGCGAGAGCGAATCCGCCAGGTGCCGGGGTCCTCCCGCCGGCTCGGTGCCCCGCGACCGCGGTGCCGCCCAGGGGATCGACGGCCCGCACGCCCGCGGTGATCGGGACTTCACCGTCCAGGACGGCCGCGAACGGCCCCGCTCCAGGCGGTCGGCTTCGAGGTGGTAGTCGTGGAAGGCCCACCAGCCGCGCGCCGGGTGGTCCGACGGGAAATCGAGCGCCCGACCGATCTCGGCGAGCAGGTCGGCCACCTCCCGGCGTGTCACCCTGTCGGCCTCACAGCTCCACCCGCCTGGCCGAGCACCCACCGGCCCGTCGCGGTGACGGCGAGCGTGGAGCCCCTTCTCGGCCGTCGACCCCCGCCCCCTGGTCGGGGCCGGGGGTCGGGGGTCGGCCGGTGCCGCGATCGCGGGCTAGCGGGGCAGGTAGGCCCGGTGGGACTTGGAGAACTCGAAACCGTTGTGCTTGTCCCAGTTGATCGACCACGTCATGAGACCGCGCAGGTCCGGGTAGGTCGACTTCGGCTTGTACGGGCCGCAGTTGGCGCCCTTCATCAGGCAGTCCAGCGCCTTGTGGACGTCGCCGACGGAGGTGAAGCCGTTGCCCGCGTTGACGCTCGCGGGCAGGCCGATCGCGACCTGGTCCTGCCGGAGGCCGGGGAAGACCTTCGTCGCGTCGCCGCGCACCGGGAAGCCGGCGAGCACCATGTCGGCCATCGAGACGTGGAAGTCCGCCCCGCCCATGAAGTGGTACTGGTTGTCCAGCCCCATGATCGGGCCGGAGTTGTAGTGCTGGACGTGCAGCAGGGTGAGGTCGTCGCGCATGGCGTGGATGACCGGCAGGTACGCGCCCGCCCGCGGGTCCTGCCCGCTGCCGCCGCCGTAGAACTGGTAGCCGAGCTGGACGAAGAACGTCTCCGGGGCCATCGTGAGCACGAACTTGGCCCCGTAGCGGGCCTTCAGCGACTTGAGCGCCGAGATCAGGTTCACGATCACCGGGGTGGTCGGGTTGCGGAAGTCGGTGTCGCCGGCGTTGAGCGACAGCGAGTGGCCCTCGAAGTCGACGTCGAGGCCGTCCAGGCCGTACCGGTCGATGATGGCGCCGACGCTGCGCACGAACGCGTCCCGCGCGGCCGTGGTGGTCAGCTGCACCTGGCCGTTCTGGCCGCCGATGGAGATCAGCACCTTCTTGCCCTGGGCCTGCTTCTCGCGGATGCCGGCGATGAACTCGGCCTCGGACTCGACGTTCGGGCACTCGGCCACCGGGCACTGCTGGAAGCGCAGGTCGCCGGAGGTGACGGAGGTGGGCTCGGCGAAGGACAGGTTGATGATGTCCCAGTCCGGCGAGACGTCCTTCATCCGGATGTAGCCGGAGCCGTTGGCGAAGCTGGCGTGCAGGTAGCCGACCAGGACCCGCTTGGGCAGGCCGGTCGGCGGCCGGGTCGTCGTGGTGGTGGTGGTCGTGCTGGTGCTGGTCGACGTGCTGGTCGAGGTGCTGGTCGACGTCTGCGTGGTGCTCGTCGTGGTGGTCGTGGTCAGCGTCGGCGCCCCGGAGCACGCCGCGCCGTTGATCCGGCAGTTCGCGGGCTCGCCCGACCCGGAGGCGTTGAACCCGAACGTCACCGAGGCGCCGGGCGCGACGTTGCCGTTGTACTCGCGGTTGGTGAAGGTGTAGCGCCCGCCGGAGTTGGTCTGCAGCGCGTCCCAGTACGCGCCGACGGCCGTGCCGGAGGGCAGGTCGAACTCGACCTTCCAGTTGGTGATCGCGCTGCTGGTCTCGTTCTTCACCGTGAACAGCCCGGTGAAGCCGGAACCCCAGGACGAGGTCTTGGTGAACGAGGCGGTGACGGACGAGGCGTACGCCGGCGCGAAGCCCACCACCACCGCGCTGGCCACCAACGCCCCCACCGCCACCACCCTGGCCAACAGGACTCTGCGCGACATGCGGTCACCTCTCCTAGCGGTGGGCGGCCTCCAGGTGGTGGAAATTGGACTAGACCACAGCCGGGGTGTCAAGGACCGATCGCGCCCGCCGCCCGCCACGACCGGCGGCGTGACCACCCGGCTACGCTGCGTTCGCACTGGTGGGGGCCTCGTCGAGGCGGGGAAAAACCACCACTTCCCCGCGCCGGCGGGATACCGTTCCGGGGGTGCAGATCCCGTGGAGAGCCGCGCCGCGCGCCGCGTTGTCGAGCCCGCTGACCCTGCTGGTCAGCCTGGTCACCGCGCTCCTGCTCAGCTTCGTCGTGGCCGCCGCGGTGATGCACTCCGCCACCTCCGGCAGCGCCGCGGTCGACTACCAGGGCGACCGGCTGTGCGAGGAGGCCCTGCACCCCTCGCTGGAGATGAGCCTGCCGCCCGACCGGGTGGCGCCGGCGCTGGACGCCGTGCGCGGGTCCGCCGGCGACCGGCCCGTCCTGGCCGCCACCTACACGCGCGAGGCGCGCGCCGACTTCGGCGGCGGGCGCACCTACGCCAAGTTCGGCTTCCGGCCGGGCGCGACCGACCACCTGACCGTCCTGCAGGGCGGCTCCAAGGACGGCCTGTGGGTGCCCCAGAGCATCGCCAGGACCACGGACCTGAAGCTGGGCGAGCGCGGCATGGGCGGCCGGCTGCCACCGGTCACCGCCGTCTACGCCGACCTGCGCGACCCGCTCGACCCGTGGTGGTGCTCCGAGCGGCAGTACGTGATCCCGAACCGGCTCGCCCGCATCGACTACCTGACGGCCGTGGTGTGGATGCCCAGCGCCGAGTCCTTCGCCGAGCTGCCGCCGGAGCTGGCCCCCGTGGTCGACGTGACCGTCCGCTACCCCAACCCCGCGCCGCGGACGGTGGACGAGGCGGAGGAGCTGCTGGCCGCCGGCACCGCGCGGGTGCGGCCCTTCGAGGGCCCGGGGGTCCGCGTCCTGTCGCCGCTGGTGCTGCCGGTGGAGAACGCGCGCCAGACCGTCGCCAACGTCCGCTCCGCCATCCTCCCGCTGACCCTGATCAGCCTGCTGATCGGCCTGGCCGGGGTCGCGACGGTGACCGCCCAGTGGGCGCAGCGCCGGCACACCGAGCTGCGGCTGCTGTGGGTGCGCGGCGCGGGCCCGGCGGCGCTGGGCGCGCGCGGGCTGCTCGAACTGGGCCTGCCGCTGGTGGCCGGCGGCCTGCTGGGGCTGGGCGTCGCCCACCTGCTGCTCCCCCTCTACGCGCCCTCGACCGCGCTGCCGCCGGGCACGACCGCCGCCGCCGCGCTGGCGGTGGCGGTCGTCGTCGTGCTCGGCGTCGCGGTCACCTGGGCCACCGCCGCCCTGCGCGCGCACCGCGCGTTCCAGGCCGCCGCGACCGGCGCCCGCGCCCGGCGCGCGCTGACCGCCGTGCCGTGGGAGCTGGTCACCGCCGGGCTCGCCGCGTGGGCGTGGACCCGGGTCCAGCACAGCGGCCTGGCGACCCCGCTGAAGATCGGCGGCCTGCCGCGCATCGACGCCGCCGCGCTGGCCTTCCCGCTGCTGGCCGTGCTGACCGCGGCGCTGCTGGCGGCGCGGGTGGCGCGGTGGGCGCTCAGGGCTTCGCACCGCGCGTCGATCTGGTCCAGGCCCGCCGCCCAGCTGGCGATCCGCCGCCTGGCCGCCGCCTCCGGCCCGGTGACCGGCGTGCTGCTGGTGGGCGTGCTGGCCATCGGCACGATCGCCGTCGGCACCAGCATCGCCGGCTCGCAGAAGACCGCGCTGGAGGTCAAGTCCGGCATGTACACCGGCGCGGAGAGCGTCGCCCAGGTGCCCCCGGGCACCGTGCTGCCCGAGGCGCTGCGCGGCAGCGCCACCGTCGTCGGCGTCAGCGAGTCCCACGAGCGCATGGCGCTGGTGGTGGACCCGGAGACGTTCACCGACGGGGCGTTCCCGCACGACTTCGACCCGGCGCTGCTGACCCGGCCGCTGCGGGTGGGCAGCGCGCCGGACGGCGAGGCCACCATGCCCGGCCTGCCGCCGATCCGGCCCGAGGCGCACCTGCCGACGTTCCCGAAGCTCGGCTCGGCCGGGTGGGTGGTCCCGCGCGACAGCGTGCCGTCGGCCGACGACGTCGGGGCCTGGTACGTGTGGTCGGCCAAGCCGCTGGGCGAGCTGACGCGGGCGCTGGCCGACGGCGGGGTCCAGTACCGCAACCCGGGCGAGAAGTCGAAGACCGTCGCGGGCCTGCCGTTCCTGACGATCCAGTGGACCTTCGGGTTCGTCGCGGCCGTCGGCGCGGTGCTGGCGGTGGTCGCCGCCATCGCGCTGCTGCTGGCGATCGAGGTGCGACGGCGGCAGAACGCGCTGTCCGGCGCGTTCAGCACCCGCATGGGCCTGCGGCCGGCGGCGCTGCTGTCCAGCCACCTGCTGGAGCTGGGCGCGCTGGCCGTCGCCGCCGTCGTGGTCGGCTGGGCCGCGAGCGCGCTGGGCAGCGGCTTCGCCGTGCCCCGGCTGGACCCCGCGCCCCGGCTGACCCCGACGCCGGAGCTGCCCGACGTGCTGCCCCTGCTGGCGGCGACGGTCGCGGGCAGCGCCCTGGTGGTGCTGGTGGCGGCGTGGATCGCCGTCCGCTCGGTCCGCTCGGCGCGGATCGGGGAGCTGATCCGTGGCTGACCGCGCCCCGGCGCGCGGCGAGCCGCCCCGCGACCCGCGACCCCGGCCGGGCGCCGGGGTCGCCCCGCCCGACGACAGAGGAGCCCCGGCCGTGGCCGAACACGTGATGCGCCTGCGGGACGTGGACGTCGAGTACCCGACCCCGGCCGGGGCGGTGACCGCCGTGTCCGGCGTGTCGCTGGACGTGCCCCCCGGCGGGATCACCGTGCTGGCCGGTCCGTCCGGGTCGGGCAAGTCCACGCTGCTGCGCGTGCTGAGCCTGGTGGAGCGGCCGACGCGGGGCGCCGTGGAGCTGCGCGGCGCCCCCACCGCGCGGCTGTCGTCCAGGGCGCGGCGGGAGCTGCGGCGCACGCAGGTCGCGCTGGTGTTCCAGAACCCCTCGGACAACCTGATCGGCCACCTGACCGTCGGCGACAACCTGCGCGCGGCGGCCCAGGCCGCGGGCCGGTCCGCCGCGGTGGACGAGCTGCTGGCGCGGCTCGGCCTGCCGGGCACGGCGGGGTGGAAGCCGGCGGCGCTGTCCGGCGGCCAGCAGCAGCGGCTGGCGTTCGGGTGCGCGCTGGCGCGCGGCGCGTCGGTGGTGCTGGCCGACGAGCCGACCTCGCAGCTGGACGCGGCCTCGGCGGACCTGGTGCTGGAGACGGTGGCCGACCTGGCGCGCCAGGGCGTGCCGGTGGTCGTCGCCTCGCACGACCCGCGGCTGATCTCGTTGGCGGACACCGGGTACGAGCTGCGGAACGGGGTGCTGGCGGCATGACGGCGATGAGGGCGGTGGGGCTGCGGCGCTCGTTCGAGCACGCCGGCGGCCCGGTGCACGTGCTGCGCGGGGTCGACCTGGAGGTGGCGGCGGGCGAGCTGGTGACGCTGTCCGGGCCGTCCGGGTCGGGCAAGAGCGCGCTGCTGACCGTGCTGTCCGGGTTCGACCGCGCCGACGCGGGCACGGTGGAGATGTGCGGCCGGGTGCTGACCGCGCCGCCGTCGTGGGAGCTGTGCGCGCTGCTGCCGCAGGCGCTGGGGCTGGCGACCGAGCTGACGCTCGCGGAGAACGTGGCGCTGCCGCTGCGGCTGGGCTCGGGCGGCGACGTGGGGCGCGTCGCCGAGCTGCTGGCGGAGCTGGGCATCGGGGAGCTGGGCGACCGCTACCCCGGCGAGGTGTCGTTCGGGCAGCAGCAGCGGGCCGCGCTGGCGCGGGCGGTCATCGCCTCGCCCAGGGTGCTGCTGGCCGACGAGCCGACCGCCCACCTGGACCGGGTCAGCGCGCCCGTGGCGGTGCGGGTGCTGCGGCGCGCGGCCGACGCGGGCGCGGCCGTGCTCGTCGCCACCCACCACGACGAGGTCCACCGGGCCGCCGACCGCACGGTGGCGCTGTCCGGTGGGAGGGTGGACGTAGAATAGTCGGCGATGTCCCGCCGACTCGTCGCCGTCGTCCTGGTGCTGCCGCTGGTCGCCCTGCTCCTGCTGGTGGCCGACAGCCCGTTCCCCGACCGCGTCGGGCCCGGCCGGGACGCGCCCACGGCCCTGGTGGCGATGGGCGACAGCACCATGTCGGGCGAGGGCGCGGGCTCCTACGAGCCCGGCACGGACGGCGAGGGCGACAACTGGTGCCACCGCTCCGCGAACGCGTCGGTCCACCGGATGCGGGTGCCGGGCGTCGACCGGGTGTTCAACCTGGCCTGCTCGGGCGCGAACGCCGAGCAGGTGGGCCTGACCGACCAGGTGCGCAACACGGAGGGCTCGCAGGCGCGGCAGCTGGCCCGCATCGCGCGCGAGCACCGGGTGACGACGGTCGTGGTGGCGGTCGGCGCGAACGACGACCCGCGCTTCTCCGACGTGCTCAAGGCGTGCCTGCAGGCGTGGATCCAGCGCCGCGCCGACTGCTCACCCTCCCTGGTGGACGACTGGCGGGCCCGGGTCGAGCGGATGGCGCCGAAGGTCGAACGCGCCCTGCGCGACATCCGGCAGGTCCTGCGCGACGAGGGCTACCCGCCCCGCTCGTACGCGCTGGTGCTCCAGTCCTACGCCGCGCCGGTCACCCCCGACCTGCCGGTCGACCTGCAGAACCTGTCCGGCTGTCCACTGCGGACCGCCGACCTGCGCTGGGTGCGCGACCACGCGGTGGACGAGCTGTCGGCGGGGTTGCGCAAGGCCGCGGCGGCGGTGGGCGTGCGCTTCCTGGACCTGTCGCGGGCCGGCGACCGGCGCGAGGCGTGCGCCCGCGGCCGGGACCCGGGCGCGGAGTGGTTCACCCGGCTGACGGTGGACTTCGAGGGCCTGCGCGACGAGGCCAGGGCGCACCACGCGCTGCAGGAGTCCTTCCACCCCAACGCCCGCGGCCACGAGCAGTTCGCGCGCTGCATGAGCGCGTTCCTGGCGACGTCGGTCCGCTCGGCCGCCTGCGTGGCCGACCGCGACGGCAACCTGGACCCGGTCCCGGAGCGCGACTAGCCCGCCGGGGGCGGCGGCCCACCCTCCGAATCGGACCGGAGGGCCGCGGGTCGTCGGCGCCGCCGGTCGTCGGGCCGGCGTGAGCGCGCGGAACACCACCCGGGACGAGGGCGGGCACGTCCTGCGCCCCGGGACGCCGCAGCGCCCGTCGCGGCGCCCGGCGCGGATCGCGGAAATCGGCACCGAGTGGAATAACGGCCCCCCGATCGCGGCCGTTCCCGAACCGGCAACCACCCGTTGACAATTCCCCTCCGACCGCTTTAGGTTCGGCCTCCATTGCATTTGTGCGGAACTCCCCGGGAGATGCGTCCGATGCGCGACGAGGCCATCGCAGCTGTGGTGCGCGAGTTCGGCACCCCGTGTTACGTCTACGACGAAGCGCTCATCCGGCGCAATGCGGCCAGGTTCAGCCGACTGGCCTACCCCCATCGGTCGGTCCATTTCGCTTCGATGGCGAACAACAACCCGGAATTGCTCCGCCTGGCCCGCACCCTGGGGCTGGGCGTCTTCGTCAACTCGGTGCGGCACCTGAAGCTGGCCCTGGACTGCGGGTTCGCCGCCGAGGAGATCATCTACACGTCGACCGGCGTCCGCCGCTCTGACCTGGAGCTGATCGCCGCGCTCGGGGTGCACCTCAACCTGGACTCGGTCGGCCAGCTGCGCATGTTCGGCGAACTCGCCCCGGGCCGGTCCTGCGGCATCCGGTTGAACATCGACGAGAACTCGCTGGGGAACGTCTTCATCGGTGCGGAAAGCCGCATCGGGGTGTTGGAGGCGGAGATTCCCGAGGTGCTGGAGATCGCGCGCCGGCACGATCTGCGACTGGTCGGCACGCACGTCTACCTGGGCACGAACATCGTCTCGCTGGACACCATGCTGGCCGGCGTGGAGCGCACCCTGGAACTGTCGGACCACTTCCCCGACCTGGCCTACGTCGACCTCGGCGGCGGCTTCCCGGTGCCGGAGGAGGGCGTGCCGGAATTCGACTACGAGGAGTACGACCGGCGCATCACCGGGATCTTCACCGCCTACTCCGCGGCCCGGGGACGCGAGGTCCGGCTCGTGCTGGAACCCGGCCGCGCGCTGTTCGGCGACACCGCGGTGTTCTGCACCGAGGTGCTCGACGTGAAGGTCCGGCCGGACCGCCGGCTGGTGTGCGTCGACGCCAGCGCCTCGCTGATGCCGCGCTCGCTGTTCTACGGCGAGTACAACGCGGTCGACGTGCTCGGCAAGACCGGCGACCCGATCGACGGCAAGCCCACCGACGTCGTCGGCTCGACCACCTACTCCCGGGACTTCCTCGCCAAGGGCGGCAAGCTGCCCGCCACCGAGGTGGGCGACGTGCTCGTCTTCCGCAACACCGGCAGCTACGGCTACTCGATGATGACCCAGTTCCTCGGCCAGGACGCACCCGCCGAGGTGCTGGTCGCCGCCGACGGCACGCCCAGGGTCATCCGGGAGCGCGGCGGGGCCGGGCGGTGATCGAGCTGGGCGGGTCCCGCTGGACGTTCGAGGAGATCGCCCCGGGCGAGGCGCACTGCCACCGCGTGGTCGAGGTCGTCGCCGTCGAGCGCAGCGCCGTGCAGCGGATCGAGGTGCTGGAGACCGAGAGCTACGGCCGCGGCCTGTTCCTCGACGGGCGCGTCCAGCACGTCGCCGCCGACGAGTACCTCTACAGCGAGGCCCTGGTGCACCCGGCGATGACGCTGCTCGGCGGGCGGGCCGCCAGGGTGCTGTGCGTCGGGGCGGGCCCCGGCGGCGTGGTGCGCGAGCTGCTCGGCTACCCCGGTGTCGGGGAGGTCGTCCAGGTCGAGATCGACACCGCCGTGCTGGACCTCGCCCGCAGGCACCTGCCGCACTCGCCCGCCGCGGCCAACGCCGCCGACCCCCGGTTCCGGCTGGTGGTCGCCGACGCGCTGGCCTACCTCGAACGCGGCGACGAGCCGTTCGACCTGGTGGTCAACGACCTCAGCGAGCCGTTCGACGGCAGCCCCGCCGCCCGGCTGTTCGGCGCGGAGGCGTTGCGGCTGGTCCGGTCGCGGCTGCGGCCCGGCGGGCTGTACGCGTCGTGGGCCGGGTCGGCGGGGCCGCGGTCGTGGGCCCTGGCGGCCCGCATCGCCGCCGAGGTCCGCTCGGTGTTCCCCCACACCTGCGAGTACGTGGTGCACACCCAGTCCTACGGGACGGTGTGGCTGGACGTGATCGGCGCGACGGCGCCGGTGGACCCGCTCGCGCCGACGCCCGCGCGCATCGACGGGCAGCTCGCCGAGACCCTGCGCGCGCCCACCCGGTTCTACGACGGGATCACCCACCACCACATGTTCCACGTCCCCAAGGACATCCGCGCCGCGCTGGCCGAGCCCGGCGACGCGTCGACCCCCATCGGCCTGGCGGTGAAGGTGGGTGGCACGTCGTGACCGCGCACGACCACCCGGACGCGGCCGAGGACTTCGACGCCGTCGCCGCCCTCTACGACGGCGCGATGGAGGGCAACAACACCGTCCACGACCTGATCTACCCGCGCGTGTACGGCGAGGGCGGGTACGTCGGGCAGTTCAGCGACAACAGCGCCGACGAACTGGTGGCCATGGCCGCGGCGATGGACCTGGGGCCGGGCTCGCGCGTGCTGGACGTCGGCTGCGGGACCGCACCGGTCGCCGCCCTGTTCGCCCGGCGGTTCGACTGGCGGGTCACGGGCATCGACGTCTCGGCGACGCCGCTGGCCAAGGGGCGGGAGCGGATCGCCGCGGCCGGCCTGGGCGACCGGGTGCGGCTGGTGCACGGCGAGGTCTACCGGCAGGCGTTCGACCACCCCTTCGACGGCGCCTACGGCACCGGCGCCTTCTGCCACTTCGACCCCGCCCGGCTGTTCGCCCGCTGCGCCGCGCTGCTGCGGCCGGGCGGGCGGCTGGCGTTCATGGAGCGGGTGCGCACCGGCGGGTTCACCGCGCGGGAGTGGCGGCACCTGACCGCCGAGTGGGCCTGCCCCACGGTCAGCACCGCCGAGGAGTACCGGTCGGCGCTGTCCGCCACCGGGTTCCGGGTGGACGAGGTCCGCGACCTCACCCCGACCTTCCGCGACTGGCAGGACCGGTCGGTGGTGGTCCGGCGGGAGCTGCGCGCCGAGATCGTCGCCCTCACCTCGGTCGACTACTACGAGACCAGCCTCCGGCTGGCCGACTACGAGAACGCGGTCACCAGGGCGGGCAAGCTCGGGTACGTGCTCGTCGTGGCCACCAACGGGGCGGGGTGAGCGCCGTGTGGCCCCGGCAGGTGGTCGAGCCGATCACGGCGCACGAGGCGCACGTCCACGAGGTGGTCGAGGTGCTCGCCGAGGGCCGGACGGCGGTCCAGGGCTACGAGATCGTGCGGCTGGGCGGGCACGGCCGTGCGATGGTCATCGAGGGCCGCGTGCAGTCCACCGAGGCCGACGAGGCGATCTACCACGAGGCGCTGCTGATGCCCGCCTTCGCGGTCGCGCCGTCGGTCGGGCGGGTGCTGTGCCTGGGCGGCGCGAACGGCGGGATGGCGCACCGGCTGCTCGCCCTGCCCGGGGTGCGGTCGGTGCTGCAGTTCGACGTCGACGCCGAGCTGCACGCGCGCTCGGTGGAGCTGCTGCCCCACCTGCACCGCGACGCGCTCGCCGACCCCCGGCTCACCGTCGAGTTCGGCCACCCCCGGGCGCTGCTCGACCGGCTGACCGGGACCTTCGACCTCGTCCTGGCCGACCTGCCCGACTCGGTGCCGGGCTCGCACGCGCCCGCGCTGTTCACCGCGGAGTTCTACGCGCGGATCCGGCGGCTGCTGGGCGGCACGGGCGTGTTCGCCACCCAGGCCGGGCCGGCCAACCCCCTCGCGCCCGAGTTCTTCGCCGGCGTGCTGCGCACCCTGCGGTCGGTGTTCCGCCACGCCACCCCCTACACCGCCGCGGTACCCTCCTTCGGCGTGCCCTGGGGCTTCGTGCTCGCCTCGGACCACGAGGCCGCCGCCGACCCGGCCGGCTCGCCCGCGGCCGGGCCACCCGGCACGATCACCACCTACGACGCCGAGACGCACCGCCACATGTTCGCCGTCCCCCGGTCGTTGCGCGCCGGCCTGGCGCGCCCGGGCCGGGTCAGCACCGACGACGACCCGCTGTGGCAGGTGTGACCGGCGACCCGGTCGAGCGCGGGAGGCGCAGCGGTGCGAGGCACAACGGCGGTGACGGCGGGCGTCGCGGTCGGCGTCCTGGCGAACATGGCGTGGGGGCTGGCGTTCCTGGTCCCGGTGCTGCTCGCCGAGTTCGACCCGGTGGTGATCACGGTGGGCCGCTACCTGTGCTACGGCCTGGTGTCGCTGGTCCTGGTCGTGGTGACCCGCAACCGGCTGCGCTACCCGCTGCCCGTCTGGCGCTCGGCCGTGCTGTTCGCCGTCGCGGGCAACGTCGGCTACTACTTCTTCGTCGTGCAGGGCGTCGCCCTGGTCGGGGCGCCGGTGGTCGCCGTCGTCATCGGCACGCTGCCGGTCACCGTCGCCCTGTACGGCAACCTGCGGCACCGCGACCACCCGTTCCGCCGGCTCGTCCCGTCCCTGCTGCTCATCGGCTGCGGCCTGGTCGTGGTGAACGCCGTGGAGGTGGACTGGTCCGGCGCGAGCGGGCGCGGCCTGGCCGGGCAGCTGCTCGGCGTCGGCTGCGCGGTGGTGGCGCTGGCGCTGTGGACGTGGTTCGGCGTGGCCAACGCGACCTTCCTCAAGGCCAACCCCGCCATCTCCTCGGCGGAGTGGTCCACCCTCGTCGGGGTGGCCACGCTGGCGCTCTCGGCGCTGGCCACGCCGTTCCTGCTCGGCCGCGACGTGGCCGGGCCCGGGGCGCGGCTGTGGTGGCTCGTGCTGGGCAGCCTCGTGCTGGGCCTGGTGGTCTCGTGGGGCGGCACCCTGCTGTGGAACCGGGCGTCCACCCTGCTGCCGGTGTCGGTGGCGGGTCAGCTGATCGTGTTCGAGACGCTGTCCGGCCTCGCCTACGTCTACCTCGCCACCTCGCGCGTCCCGCCGTGGTTGGAGGTCGTGGGCATCGCGCTGGTGGTGGCGGGCGTGCTGATCGCCCTGCGCAGCGCCCGGCGCGCGGACCCGGCGGTGCCCGCGAGCCCCGACGGCGCGGCCTGACCCCCGCGCCGGGCGCTCAGAGGTCCGCCAGGGCCGTGACCGGGGACTCCACGCAGTCCGCCACGAAGCGCAGGAACCCGCCCGCCGTGCCGCCGTCGCACACCCGGTGGTCGAAGGCCAGGGTCAGCTGGGCGACCTTGCGGACCGCCACCTGCCCGTCGACCGCCCAGGGCCGGTCGACGACGCGCCCGATCCCCAGGATCGCCGCCTCCGGGTGGTTGATGATCGCGGCCGAACCGTCCACGCCGAAGACGCCGTAGTTGTTGACCGTGAAGGTGCCGCCGGTCAGGTCGGCGGGCGCGATCCGGCCCTCCCGCGCGGAGGCCGCGAGCCCCGTGATCGCCTCGGCCAGCGCGGCGGTGGTCAGCGCGTGCGCGTCGCGGACGACCGGGACCACCAGGCCGCGGTCGGTCTGGGCGGCGAAACCCAGGTGGACCTCGTCCAGCACCACGACCTCGTCGCCCTCGACCCGGGAGTTCAGCTCCGGGAACTTCTTCAGGCCCAGCACGGTGAAGCGGGCCAGCAGGCCCAGCAGCGACACCGACGGCAGCGCGGCGCGCGCGGCCAGCAGGCCGGTCGCGTCGACGTCCACCCACACCGTCGCCTCGGGGATCTCGCGGCGGGAGGTGGCCAGCTTGGCCGCGACCGCGCCGCGCAGGCCGCGCAGCGGGATGCGGCGGCCCGACGACGGCCGCGGCTGCTCGGCCGGCCGGGCAGCCAGCTCCCGCTCCACGTCCGCGCGGCGGATCACGCCGCCGGGGCCGGTGCCCGCGATGCGCTCCAGGACCAGGCCGTTCTCCTTCGCCAGCCGCCGCACGATCGGCGAGATGACCGCCGGGGCGTCGGGGCGGGCCGGCGCGCCCGGACCGGGCGCGCCGGACTCGGCCGGGCCGGGCGCGGCCGGTCCGGACCCGGCCGGGCCGGGTGCGGCCGGGCCGGGTGCGGCCGGGGCGGGCGTTGTCGAGGCGGGCGCGGGAGGAGCGGGTGCGGGCCGGGAGTCGTCCGCGGGCGCGGAGGTCGGCGCGGAGGCCCGGTCCACCTGGGCGGGCACGACCGCGGCCCGGCCCGGCCCCCGCCGGTTGGCGCGGCGGCGGCGCGGCGACTCGGAGGTGCCGTAGCCGATCAGCACGTTGCCCGAGCCGGACGAGCCGGACGAGCCGGCCGGTTCCCCGCCGCCCACCGACAGCAGCACCGAGCCGACGGCCAGCTTCTCCCCCGGCTCGCCGAACCGCGCGCTCACCACGCCCTCGAACGGGCACGGGACCTCGACGACCGCCTTGGCCGTCTCGACCTCCACCACGGGCTGGTCGACCGACACGTGGTCGCCCACGGACACCAGCCAGTTGACGATCTCGCCCTCGGTCAGCCCCTCGCCCAGGTCGGGCAGCCGGAAGTCAGGCACCGCGGACCCCCACGACCTCGTCGTCCCACTGGAGCCGCGCGACGGCGTCCAGGATCCGGTCCACGCTCGGCAGGTGGTGCTCCTCCAGCTTGGGCGGCGGGTAGGGGATGTCGAAACCGGTCACCCGCAGCACGGGCGCGTGCAGGTGGTGGAAGCAGCGCTCGGTCACCCGCGCCACGACCTCCGCCCCGTACCCGCCGAACCCGGCGGCCTCGTGCACGACCACGGCCCGGCCGGTCCGGCGCACCGACGCGCACACCGTCTCGTCGTCGAACGGCGACAGCGACCGCAGGTCCACGACCTCCACGTCCCAGCCCTCCTCCCGCGCCGCCTCGGCGGTCTCCAGGGCGGTGGCCACCATCGGCCCGTAGGCGATCAGCGTCACGTCGTCGCCGGGCCGCCGCACCACGGCCCGGTCCATCGGCACGACCTCGTCCGACAGCTCGCCCTTGGCCCAGTACCGCCGCTTGGGCTCCAGGAAGATCACCGGGTCGGGCGAGGCGATCGAGTCGCGCAGCAGCCGGTAGGCGTCGTCGGGGGTGCCGGGCGTGACGACGGTGAGGCCGGGGGTGTGCGCGTAGTACGCCTCCGACGAGTCGCAGTGGTGCTCGACGCCGCCGATCCCGCCGCCGTAGGGCACCCGGACGACCACCGGCAGCGACACCCGGCCGCGGGTGCGGTTGCGCAGCTTGGCCAGGTGGCTGGTGATCTGCTCGAACGCCGGGTAGGCGAACGCGTCGAACTGCATCTCCACCACCGGCCGCAGGCCGTTCATGGCCATGCCGATCGCCGTGCCGACGATGCCGGACTCGGCCAGCGGCGTGTCGAACACCCGGTCCTCGCCGAACCGCGCCGCCAGCCCGTCGGTCACCCGGAACACCCCGCCCAGCGGCCCGACGTCCTCGCCGAACACCAGCACGCTCGGGTCCCGGTCCAGCGCGTCGGCCAGCGCCCGGTTCAGCGCGCCCGCCATGGACACGGTCATGCCAGCTCCTCCGCCAGCGCGGCGGCCTGCTCCCGCAGGTGCCGGGTGGGGGTGGCGTAGACGTGCTCGAACAGCGACGCCGGGTCGCCGGGCCGGTCGGCGTTCAGCCCGGCCCGCACCGACGCCGCGAACTCCTCCGCCTCGGCCGCCACCGCCGACCGGCGGTCGGCGTCGAGCAGGCCGCGCGCGGTCAGGTAGGTCTCGACGCGGTCCACCGGGTCGCGGTCCAGCCACGCGGCGACCTCGTCGGAGGCCCGGTAGCGGTTGGCGTCGTCGGCGTTGGTGTGCGCCTCGATCCGGTAGGTCACCGCCTCGACCAGCGTCGGGCCGCCCGCCTCCAGCGCCTCGCGCACCACGGCGTAGACGGCCGCGACGTCGTTGCCGTCCACCAGCACCGACGGCACGCCGTAGCCGACGCCCTTGTGCGCCAGCGACGGGGCGGCGGTCTGCTTGGCCAGCGGGACGCTGATCGCGTAGCCGTTGTTCTGCACCAGGAACACCACCGGCGCCCGCCAGACCCCGGCGAAGTTCAGCGCCTCGTGCGTGTCGCCCTCCGACGTGGCGCCGTCGCCGAGCATCACCAGGGCCGCCGCGTCCTCGCCCTTGAGCCGCGCGGCGTGGGCGAACCCGACGGCGTGCAGGGTGTTGGTGGCCAGCGGGGTGCACTGCGGGCCGACGCGGTGCTCGTAGGGGTCGTAGCCCAGGTGCCAGCCGCCCTGGAGCAGGGTCAGCGTCCCGACCGGGTCCACCCCCCTGGTCACCAGCGCGACCGAGTCGCGGTAGGTGGGGAACAGCCAGTCCTGCTCGCGCAGCGCCAGCACGGCCCCGACCTCGCACGCCTCCTGCCCGCGCGACGACGGGTAGACCGCGAGCCGGCCCTGCTTGGTCAGCGCGGTGGCCTGGGTGTCGAAGCGGCGGCCGACGACCATGCGCCGGTGCAGCTCCAGCAGCACGTCGTCGTCGGGCATCGCCAGCGGCGCGTCCCGCACCGGCGAGCCGTCCTTGCGCAGCAGCGACAGGGGTTCCTCGGTCGGCAGCAGCGACCGCTCCCGGGTGCGGGCCATGGCTCCTCCGGCGCTCGTGGGCTGGGTGAGGGCATGGTCCAGGTCACACTGGCCAATGTTCCAGACCCGAGCCGGAATTCCGGACGAATGGCCGCGCGAACGGGTTAGGGTCGGCCACGTGACGCCCAGACCTGGACATCCTGCACCGCTCGACGAGACCGACCGGCGACTGGTCGAGCAGCTGCGGGCGGACGGCCGGCTGTCCATGCGGGCGCTCGCCGAGCGGTTGCACATCTCCCGCGCGAGCGCCTACTCCCGGGTGGAGCGGCTGCACCGGGACGGCGTGATCACCGGCTACACGGCGGTGGTCGACCCGGAGCGCTACGGCTTCGGCATCTCGGCCTACGTCTACCTCAAGATCAGCCAGCACTCGTGGAAGGCCGTGCGGCAGCGGGTGCTGGAGATCCCGGAGGTGTGGCACGGCGCGCTGGTGTCCGGCGACTACGACCTGGTGCTGCTGGTGCGCGCTCCGGACGCGCACAGCCTGCGCGACCTGGTGCTGTCCCGGCTCCAGACGATGCCCGACGTGACCTCCAGCCACACCGTGCTCATCCTCGACGAGCTGCCCGCCGACGGCCACCAGCCGGAGCTCTGACCGGGGCCGGCGGCGCGGTGCTCACCAGCCGAAGTTCTGGGTCCAGTAGATCCCGTAGGACCCGCCGCGGGCCATGCCGACGCCCAGCGACTTCAGCTTGCAGTTGAGGATGTTCGCGCGGTGGCCGGGCGAGTCCATCCAGCCCTTCACCACGGCCTCGGGGGTGCGCTGGCCGGCGGCGATGTTCTCCGCGCCCGGCGCGGGGTGGCCGGCGGCCTTGACGCGGTCGGCGAAGCCGCGCCCGTCCCGGGACCTGTGGTCGAAGTAGTCCTGCGCGGCCATGTCGGCGCTGTGGCCGCGGGCGGCCTGGGCCAGCCGCTGGTCGGCGGCCAGCGCCGGGCAGCCGTTGGCGGCGCGCTCGGCGTTGGTCAGGTCGAGCACCGCGGCCTCGGCGACCGCCACCTCGTCGCGGGCCGGCGTCACGGCCTCGGGCCGCGGCGCGGGCTCCGGTTCGGGGGCGGGCGCGGGCTGCGGCGGCGCCTGCCCGGCCGGGGTGGGCGCCTGCCCGACGGGGGAGGTGGTCGCGGGGGCGGACGTGGCGGGGGCGGACGGGCTCGTGGCGCTCGACGGGGCGGCCGGGCTCACCGAGGGGGCCGACGGGACCGACGGGGCGTCGGCGTTCGAGGTGGTGCGGACCGTGGTGGTGGCCGTGGCGGTCACCAGGCCGACGTCGCCGGACGCGCCGCACCCGGCGAGGGCCAGTCCGGCCAGGGTGAGGACGACGGGCAGTGCACTGCTCATGCGCGACACGCGGAGGACCTCATCTGCATTCGGCGGCTTTTCGGGCGCGGCGACCGCGCGGGCGCTTCTTCGCAGGGAAAGCGCGCGCGGTCGCCGCACCGAGCGGGGAACCGGGCGGACCGGGCAAGGGGAGGGGAGCGCTGCGGTCGGCCACAATTCCGGAAATGACCTTATCCGCCTTGGCGGCATTGTCAACACACCGATTATTTAAGGTTTATTTAAAGGTCGCATGAGGTCGCGGAAAGAAACCGGCGGCTAGCCTGGGTGCTCCGGCGTCCGGGTCAGGTGGAGTTGGACCCGGGTGCCCCCGAGCGGGCCGCGGTCGACGACCAGCGAGCCCCCGGTGGACTCGGCTGCGCGGCGGGCGATGTCGAGTCCGAGACCGGTGGAGCCGGCGCTGCTGCTTCCACGGCGCAGCGCCGTCTCCAGGTCCTCGATGCCCGGTCCGGCGTCCTCGATGACGACCACCACCCGGTCCGGCTGGTGGAACAGGGCCACGACGAACCCGACGCCCTCGGGCGTGTGCCGGAAGATGTTGCCCAGCACCGCGTCCATCGCGGCGGCCAGGTCGGTGCGGGTCAGCGGGACGAACGCGCTGCGCTCGGTGCCCCGCGAGTTCCACCGCCGCTGCTGGTCGTCGGCCAGCGCGGACCAGAACACCAGCCGGTCGTGCACGACCTGCGCGGCGTCGCACCGGCCGCCGGCCGGGTCGTCCAGCTCGCGGCGGGCGGCCCGGATCAGCTCGTTGACCTCGCGCTCCAGCGCGTGCACGGCCTGCCGCACGCGGTTGGCGCCCGGGTCCGCGCCGAGGGTCTCGGAGTCCAGCCGCAGCGCGGTCAGCGGCGTGCGCAGCCGGTGCGACAGGTCGGCCAGGAACTCCCGCTCGGCCGCCACCAGCTGCCCGATCCGGTCGGCCATCCGGTTGAACGCGCCGCCGGCGTCGGCCAGCTCGGGCGGCCCGGAGGGCGTGACCCGCGCCGCCAGGTCGCCCTCCTCCATCCGCCGGGCGCCCTCGGCCAGCGACCCGGCGGCCCGCACCACCCGCGCACCCAGCCGGTCGGCCACCAGCACCGAGGCCAGCACCAGCGACACCGCCACACCGCTGAGCGCCAGCCACGCCGGGACCACCCCGCGCGACAGCTCGGCCTCGACCACGAACGCCTCCACCACCGCGACCCGCCCCCGGTCGAGCAGGACCGGCTGCACGTGCACCAGCCCGCCCGGCACGTCCGCGGTGAACGCGCGCCCCTCCTCGCGGGCCTCCCGCAGCTGCTCGGCGGTCGCCCTGGCCGTGCCGACGACCCCGCCCTCGGCCAGGTGCACGGCCACCCGACCGCCCACCGAGGCCAGCGCCTGCTCCACCCGCGCCGGGTCGGCGGTGATGACGAGGACCGGCGTCAGCGCCCCGGCCTGCCGCTCGGCGTCGGTCTTCGCCCGGTCCTGCGCGAGCTGCTGCACCACCAGGGCCAGCGGGATCAGGAAGGCCAGCGCCACCATCGACGTGACGGCCAGCGAGACCAGGGCGAGCGACCTCCTCACTCGACCGCCGTCAACTTGAACCCGACACCGCGCACGGTGTGCAGGTAGCGCGGCCGGGCCGCCCGCTCCCCCATCTTGCGCCGCAGCCAGGACAGGTGGACGTCCAGCGTCTGGTCGTCGTGCCGGCCGGGCAGGTTCCACAGGTTGGCCAGCAGCTCGGCGCGCGGCACGACCTTGCCCTCGCGCGCGGCGAGGTAGGCCAGCAGGTCGAACTCCTTGCGGGTCAGGTTCAGCTCCCGCCCGGCCAGCCGCGCCTCCCGCCGGTCGAGGTCGACTGACAGCTCGCCGATGCGGATCGGCTCGGCCGCCGCGTCGTCCTTGCGCGCGCGCCGCAGCACCGCCGACAACCGCGCGGCCAGGTGCTCGCTGGAGAACGGCTTGACCAGGTAGTCGTCCGCTCCCGCGTTGAGCAGCCGCACGATCTCCGCCTCGTCGTCACGGGCGGTCGCGACGATGACCGGCACGTCGCACACCCCGCGCATCATCCGCAACGCGTCCGCTCCGTCCACGTCCGGCAACCCCAGGTCGAGCACCACCAGGTCGAAGGCGGACGCGGTGATCTCCCGCAACGCCTCCAACGCCGTGCCCACCGGCAGCACGGCGTGACCCAACCCCGTCAGCGCACGGGTCACCGCCGACCGGACCACCTGGTCGTCTTCGACGAGCAGCACCGAGACCATGGCGCGCACCGTAACGCCACCCAGCCCGAACGGGTGAACACGGCCGGCAGCACCCCCGCCAACGACCGACGCCACGACTCCAGCTTTTGGCTTTCGGGTTTCCGGCACGCCCCGTACAGACCGGTCGCCTCGTGTTCTCCCCGTATGGCCTGCCCGGAGGGCTACCATGCTTTTCCTGGGGGTGCAAGCACGCTTTTCGCTTGCACCCCCAGGAAAAGCATGGTCGTCTTTGACAGGCCATGCGGGGAGAACACGACCGCTGTTTCTTTTCCTTCTCCTTGGCGGCCTGCCTGTCCGGCGAGGACTCTTTTTCTTTTCAGCTTCGGGCTCTACGGCACCAATTCTTACCCAGATCGGTGCGCGACCCAAGTAAGAAGAGCGGCCGAGAGGCCCCCAAGGAGGAGGAAAAAGAAAGAGCGGTCGTGTTCTCCTCCCCGCACGGCCTGCCGGAGGCAATCATGGTTGTCGGGGGGCGTCAAGCGAAAAGCGTGCTTGACGCCCCCCGACAACCATGATCGGGCTGCGCCCAGGCCGTACGGGGAGGAGAACACGAAGGCACCGGTGTGTGCACTGGGTGCAGCACGGCTGCGTGCGAGGTGCACGAGGTGCGCCACCGCTGCATGCAAGCGCGAGGTGCGCCGCCTTGCGTGGAAAGTGCGAAAAGTGTGCTGGTCAGCGGAACAGCGGGCGGCCTGGGGTTCGGTGTGGCGGGTTCGCCGGCAGGATGACCGGGTGACCAGGGGACTCCAGTACTTCGCGGCGTGGTCGGCGTCGACCGCCGTCGCCGTGGCGCTGTCCTGGCTGGGCATCCGGTCCGTGCTGGAGGCGGGTGTGCCCGAGCGCCCGCGCCTGGTGGCCGGGCCGGTCGAGCAGTCCACCGCGCTCCCCACGACGACCACCACGACCGCCGTCACCACCACACCCGTCGCCACCACCACGACCACCGCGCAGGCCATGGCCGTGACCACCGAGCCGCCCACCACGACGACCACGCCGGCGACCACCACCACGACCGCCACACCGCTGCCGTCCGAACAGGGCACGTGGAGCGTGCAGGACGGCCGGCAGGTCTACATGCGCAGCTTCCGGCTCCAAGGAGGGGTGGCGGCGATCAGCTTCTCCCCCGACAACATGGAGCCCATCTCCGCCACGCCCCGGCAGGGCTTCGCGGTCAGCGTCGAGCAGCCGGCCGCCGCCGTGGTGGTCGAGTTCGCGAGTCCCGACCACCGCTCCCGGCTGGAGGCGACCTGGGTCGGCGGCGGTCCCCAGTGGCGCATCATCGAGACCGCCTGACCGGTCCCACCGCCACCGCCGGCGGGGTTCGGTGCGGTGCGCGCCCCTCGCACCGGCCGGGGCCGGGTGGTTCGATCAACGCATGACGCACGCCGGCGAAGCGCACCGCGAAGACCTGTCCGAACGCCTCAACTGGCTGCGCGCCGGCGTGCTCGGGGCCAACGACGGCATCGTCTCGACCGCGGGCCTGGTGGTGGGCGTCGCCGGGGCGACCACCGACCGCACCGCGATCTTCGCCGCCGGGATCGCGGGCCTGGTGGCCGGCGCGCTGTCGATGGCGGGTGGCGAGTACGTGTCGGTGAGCACCCAGCGGGACACCGAGCGGGCGGCGCTGAAGCTGGAGGAGCGCGAGCTGCGGGAGATGCCCGAGGAGGAGGAGCGGGAACTCGCGGACATCTACCAGGACAAGGGGCTGTCACCGGACCTGGCGGCCAGGGTCGCGCGCGAGCTGACCGAGCAGGACGCGCTGCGGGCGCACGCCGAGGCCGAGCTGCAGATCGACCCGGACAACCTGACCAGCCCCTGGCACGCGGCGTGGGCCTCGCTGGTGTCGTTCGCGGTGGGGGCGCTGATCCCGCTGGTGGCGATCCTGCTGCCGCCGACCGCCTGGCGGGTGTGGGCGTGCGGGGTCGCGGTGCTGGTCGGCCTGGCGCTGACCGGTGTGATCAGCGCGCGGCTGGGCGCCAGCCGGGCGTGGCGGGCGGTGCGGCGCAACGTCGTGGTCGGGTCGTTGACCATGGTGGTGACCTACTACGTCGGCCTGCTGTTCGGCGTCGCGATCGGTTAGTGGTGCCGCGATCGGTGAGCGGCGGCGCGCCGCGCGGTGCCGGGCCGCCCGCCGCCGAGTGCGCCCGAACGGGGCAACTTCGGGAAAACCGGCCCGCAGAGGTGTGGACCACCCGCCGCGGGGGTAACCGCGACGGACCCGGTGCCGCGGGAGGCGCCGGAACGCAGCGGAGGTGCCTGTCGTGACCCACCCACCGACCACCCTGTTCGCCCCGCGCACGATCAGAGCCGAGCGGCGGCTCTGGACGGTGCTCGCCGCGCTGTTCGTGCTGGTCGCCGGGGTCAACAGCATCCTCGCCCTGAGCGAGGCCGAGTGGTGGCAGGGGGCCGTCGCCGCCCTGTTCGCCCTCGCCGCCGCCGGCTGCGCGTGGGTCGCGCGGCGCTCGCGCGGCTGAACCAGCACCCCGGGGCGACCCCGCGCCCGGACCGGCTCCCGCGCCTGCCGCTGCGCCCGCACCCGCTGCTGCGCCCGCACCCCAGGCCCGAGCCCGCATCCGGCCCCGTCCCACGTCCCCGGCCCGACCCGGCCCGCACCGATGCGGTCACGCCCCGCGCACCCGCGCCGGCACCCGCGCGACCGGAGCCCGTGCCCGTGCGCCCCGGCCCGGCCGAGCCCGGCGCCCTCCGGCCGGGCGGGCGGCGCCCGCCGAGCGGTATTCCCAAGTCCGCTCCCGACGGCTACGCTCCGTGCCGGAAGCACCGCCCGCTGGGCCATCCGGCCGTAACCCGTTGGCCGGATGGATGTCAACCGCGGGTGGGATTCCCCACGACGCCCTGTCGGACTAGAGCCATAACCGCGAATTCACATTATCGTCACGAGACCCCGGCAATCCCGGTGCACCGCCCCGCGTGATCAAGCGGCCCCAACCCGGCCGCGCGGCCACGCGCACAAGGAAGTGCAGTTTCCCGCACAACGGAGTGCGGTCCCCACGCCGTCGCCTCCCGGCGTGAGGCCACAGCCAGCAGTCCTCAGGCCGAATGCCCCCGCGTCAACGTCGCGCGCGGGCGTCGGCCACCTCCGTTTGCCCAGAAAACGCCTCTTCAGGCGATGCCACGGGAGGGCCCGTCGTGACCCACCACCACCATCACCGGCCGCACGGCCTCTACGACCCCCAGTTCGAGCACGACGCCTGCGGTGTCGCGTTCGTCGCCGACCTGGCCGGTCGGCGCAACCACGCGATCGTCGCGCAAGCGCTGACCGCGTTGCGCAACCTGGAGCACCGGGGCGCGCGGGGCGCGGAACCGGAGACCGGCGACGGCGCGGGGATCCTCATCCAGGTGCCCGACGCCTTCTTCCGCGAGGTCGTCGACTTCGCGCTGCCCGAACCGGGCTGCTACGCCGTCGGCACGGCGTTCCTCCCGCACGACGACGCCGGGGTCAGGGCCGAGATCGAGCGCATCGCCGAGGAGGAGGGCGCCACCGTGCTGGGGTGGCGCGACCTGCCGGTGGACAGCCGGCACGTCGGCCCCACCGCGCTGACCACCATGCCCGCGTTCAGCCAGCTGTTCCTGGGCGGCGAGGAGGGCCTGGAGCTGGAGCGCCTGGCGTTCGTGGTGCGCAAGCGCGCCGAGCACGCGACCGACGTGTACTTCCCGAGCCTGTCCGGCCGGACCATCGTCTACAAGGGGATGCTGACCGAGCCGCAGGTCGGGAAGTTCTTCCCGGACCTCGCCGACGAGCGGGTCACCAGCTCCATCGGCCTGGTGCACTCCCGGTTCTCCACCAACACCTTCCCCTCCTGGCCGCTGGCCCACCCCTACCGGTACGTCGCGCACAACGGCGAGATCAACACCCTGCGCGGCAACCGGAACTGGATGGACGCCCGCGAGTCGGTGCTGGCCACCGACCTGATCCCGGGCGACCTGGAGCGGGTCTTCCCGGTCATCACGCGCGGCGCGAGCGACTCGGCCACCTTCGACGAGGTGCTGGAGCTGCTGCACCTGAGCGGCCGGTCGCTGCCGCACGCCGTGCTGATGATGATCCCGGAGGCGTGGGAGAACCACACCGAGATGGACCCGCAGCGGCGCGCGTTCTACGAGTACCACTCCACCCTCATGGAGCCCTGGGACGGCCCGGCGCTGGTGTCGTTCACCGACGGCACGCTGATCGGCGCGGTGCTCGACCGCAACGGCCTGCGCCCGGCCCGGTACTGGGTGACCGAGGACGGCCTGGTCGTGCTGGGCTCCGAGGCGGGCGTGCTCGACCTGGACCCGGCGTCGATCGTGCGCAAGGGCAGGCTGGAGCCCGGCCGGATGTTCCTGGTGGACACCGCGCAGGGCCGCATCGTCGACGACGAGGAGATCAAGGGCGAGCTGGCCGCCGCCCACCCCTACCAGGAGTGGGTCGCCGAGGGCGTCCTGCACCTGGCCGACCTGCCCGCGCGGGAGCGCGAGGTGCCGACGCACGCGTCCCTCGTGCGCCGCCAGCAGGTCTTCGGCTACACCGAGGAGGAGCTGTCGCTGCTGCTGCGGCCGATGGCGCGCACCGGGGCGGAGCCGATCGGCTCGATGGGCAACGACGCGCCGTTCGCGCCGCTGTCCGACCGCCCCCGGCAGCTGTTCGACTACTTCTCCCAGCTGTTCGCGCAGGTGACCAACCCGCCGCTGGACGCGATCCGCGAGGAGCTGGTCACCAGCCTGCACGCCACGCTCGGCGCGGAGCCCAACCTGCTCGACGTCGACGGCTCCTCCTGCCGGCGCATCCTGCTGCCGTTCCCGGTGCTGGACAACGACGAGCTGGCCAAGCTCGTGCACGTCGACGACGACGGGTCGCTGCCCGAGTTCCGCACCTACACCGTGCACGGCACCTACGACGTGCACGGCGGCGGCGCGGCGCTGGTCGGGCGGCTGGCCGAGATCAAGGTCGAGGTGTCGGCGGCCATCCGCGACGGCGCGCGGCTGATCGTGCTGTCCGACCGCGGCGTGGACGCCGCGCGCGCGCCCATCCCGTCGCTGCTGCTGACCGGCGCGGTGCACCACCACCTGGTGCGGGAGAAGACGCGCACCCAGGTCGACCTGGTGGTGGAGGCGGGCGACGCGCGCGAGGTGCACCACGTCGCACTGCTCATCGGCTACGGCGCGAAGGCGGTCAACCCGTACCTGGCGATGGCGTCGGTGGAGGAGCTGCCCGACCTGGACGCCGGGACCGCGACCCGCAACCTCATCAAGGCGCTGGGCAAGGGCGTCCGCAAGACGATGTCCAAGATGGGCGTCTCGACCGTCGCCTCCTACACCGGCGCGCAGATCTTCGAGGCCCTCGGGCTGGGCGCGGAGGTGGTCGACTCCTGCTTCACCGGGACGACCTCGCGGCTGGGCGGCATCGGGTTCGACGTCATCGCCGAGGAGGTCGCGCGCCGGCACCGGGTCGCGTTCCCGGCCGACGGCGTGCGGGCCCACCACCGCGAGCTGGCCGTCGGCGGCGACTACCAGTGGCGCCGCGAGGGCGAGGCGCACCTGTTCAACCCGCAGACGGTGTTCAAGCTCCAGCACTCCACGCGGTCCGGGCGCTACGACGTGTTCAAGGAGTACACCTCCGCCGTGGACGACCAGTCGCGGCGGCTGATGACGCTGCGCGGGCTGTTCGAGTTCAAGGACACCACCCCGGTCCCGATCGAGGAGGTCGAGCCGGTCTCGGAGATCGTGAAGCGGTTCGCCACCGGGGCCATCTCCTACGGCTCGATCTCGCGGGAGATGCACGAGGTCCTGGCGATCGCGATGAACCGGCTGGGCGCGAAGTCCAACACCGGCGAGGGCGGCGAGGACGCGGAGCGGTTCGTCCGCGACGCCGACGGCGACCTGCGCCGGTCGGCGATCAAGCAGGTGGCCTCCGGCCGGTTCGGCGTCACCAGCGAGTACCTGGTCAACGCCGACGACATCCAGATCAAGATGGCGCAGGGCGCGAAGCCCGGCGAGGGCGGCCAGCTGCCCGGCGCGAAGGTGTACCCGTGGATCGCGCGGACGCGGCACTCCACGCCCGGGGTGGGGCTGATCTCCCCGCCGCCGCACCACGACATCTACTCCATCGAGGACCTGGCGCAGCTCGTCCACGACCTGAAGAACGCCAACCCGGCGGCCCGCGTCCACGTCAAGCTGGTCTCGGAGGTCGGCGTCGGCACGGTCGCGGCCGGGGTGTCCAAGGCGCACGCGGACGTGGTGCTGATCTCCGGCCACGACGGCGGCACCGGCGCGTCCCCGCTGTCGTCCATCAAGCACGCGGGCGGCCCGTGGGAGCTGGGGCTGGCCGAGACGCAGCAGACGCTGCTGGCCAACCGGTTGCGCGACCGGATCGTGGTGCAGACCGACGGCCAGCTCAAGACCGGCCGGGACGTGGTGATCGCGGCGCTGCTGGGCGCGGAGGAGTTCGGCTTCGCCACCGCTCCCCTGGTCGTGTCCGGCTGCGTGATGATGCGGGTGTGCCACCTGGACACCTGCCCGGTCGGCGTGGCGACGCAGAACCCGGTGCTGCGCGCGAAGTTCGCGGGCAAGGCCGAGCACGTCGTGAACTTCTTCGAGTTCGTGGCGCAGGAGGTGCGGGAACTGCTGGCGCGCCTGGGCTTCCGCACGCTGGCCGAGGCGGTGGGCCACGCCGAGCTGCTGGACACGCGGGCCGCGGTGGACCACTGGAAGGCCGCCGGGCTGGACCTGTCGCCGATCTTCCACGTGCCGGAGCTGCCCGAGGGCGCGTCGCGGCGCCACTCGGTGGCGCAGGACCACGGGCTGGCCAAGGCGTTGGACAACACGCTGATCCAGCTCGCCGAGGGCGCGATCGCCTCCGGCGACCGGGTGCGGCTGGAACTGCCCGTGCGCAACGTCAACCGCACGGTCGGGACCATGCTCGGCTCCGCGGTGACCAAGCGCTGGGGCGGGGCGGGGCTGCCCGACGACACCATCGACATCACCTTCACCGGCACCGCGGGGCAGTCGTTCGGCGCGTTCCTGCCGCGCGGCATCACGCTGCGGCTGGTCGGCGACGCCAACGACTACGTGGGCAAGGGCCTGTCCGGCGGCCGGATCACCGTCCGCCCCGCGCCCGGCGCGCGGTTCGCCGCCGAGCAGCACGTCATCGCGGGCAACGTCATCGGCTACGGCGCCACCGGCGGTGAGCTGTTCCTGCGCGGCCGGGTCGGCGAGCGGTTCTGCGTGCGCAACTCGGGCGCGCTGGCCGTCGTGGAGGGCGTCGGCGACCACGGCTGCGAGTACATGACCGGCGGCCGGGTGGTCGTGCTCGGGCCCACCGGGCGCAACTTCGCGGCGGGCATGTCCGGCGGCGTCGCCTACCTGCTCGACGCGGCGGCGCAGCGGGTCAACCCGGAGATGGTCGACCTCGACCCGCTCACCGGGGCGGACCGGGAGTTCCTCCGCTCCGCGGTGGAGAAGCACTACGCGGAAACGGGTTCCGCGGTGGCGCACGGGCTGCTGGCGGACTGGGACCTCGCGGTCGACCGGTTCACCAAGGTCATGCCCAAGGACTACAAGCGGGTGCTGGCGGCACAGGCGCGGGCCGAGCAGGAGGGCCGCGACGTCGACGAGGCGATCATGGAGGCCGCACATGGCTGACCCACGCGGATTTCTGACCACGGACCGGGAGACCCCCCGTCGCCGGCCGGTCTTCCTGCGGCTGCGGGACTGGCGCGAGGTGTACGAGGAGTTCGAGCGGCCCCGGCTGGAGGAGCAGGCCGGGCGCTGCATGGACTGCGGCATCCCGTTCTGCCACCAGGGCTGCCCGCTGGGCAACCTGATCCCGGAGTGGAACGACCTGGTGTGGCGGCAGGACTGGCGCGCCGCCGCCGAACGCCTGCACGCCACCAACAACTTCCCGGAGTTCACCGGGACGCTGTGCCCCGCGCCGTGCGAGGCGGCCTGCGTGGTGGGGATCAACGGCGACCCCGTCAGCATCAAGCAGGTCGAGATCTCCATCGTCGACCGCGCCTGGGACGAGGGGTGGATCACGCCCCAGCAGCCCCGGACGCGCACCGGCAAGCGCGTCGCCGTGGTGGGCTCGGGGCCGGCGGGGCTGGCCGCGGCGCAGCAGCTGACCCGGGCCGGGCACGACGTGGTGGTGCTGGAGCGGGCCGACGCCATCGGCGGGCTGCTGCGCTACGGCATCCCCGAGTTCAAGATGGAGAAGTGGCGGCTGGACCGCCGGCTGGAGCAGATGCGGGCCGAGGGCACCGGGTTCCGCACCGGCGTGCACGTCGGCGTGGACGTGTCGCTCGACGAGCTGCGGGCGTCCTACGACGCCGTGGTGCTGGCCGGCGGCGCGGCGGCGTGGCGGGACCTGCCGGTGCCGGGCCGCGAGCTGGCCGGCGTGCACCAGGCGATGGAGTACCTGCCGTGGGCGAACCGGGTGGCGCGCGGCGAACTGGCCGAACCGCCGATCAGCGCGGCGGGCAAGCACGTCGTGGTGATCGGCGGCGGTGACACGGGCGCGGACTGCGTCGGCACCGCCCACCGCCAGGGCGCGCTGTCGGTGACCCAGCTGGAGATCATGGCCCGGCCGCCCGAGCGGCGCGCCGAAACCCACCCGTGGCCCACCTACCCGGCGCTGTTCCGGGTCGCCTCGGCGCACGAGGAGGGCGGCGAGCGGCTGTACGCGGTGTCCACCGTGGAGTTCCTGGGCGACGCGGACGGCGCGGTGCGCGCGCTGAAGCTGGTCGAGGTGGCGGCGGCGGGCGGCCGGTTCGAGCCGGTGCCGGGCTCCGAGCGGGAGATCCCGGCCCAGCTGGTCACGCTCGCCCTGGGCTTCGTCGGCCCGGAGCGGGCCGGGCTGGTCGAGCGGTCGGGGGTCGAGCTGGACGCGCGCGGCAACGTGGCCCGCGACCGCTCGTTCGCGACCTCGGTCGACGGCGTGTTCGTGGCCGGCGACATGGGCCGCGGCCAGTCGCTGATCGTGTGGGCGATCGCGGAGGGCCGCTCGGCGGCGGCCGGCGTGGACGCCTACCTGACCGGGCGCGACGTGCTGCCCCGGCCGATCGAGCCGACCGACCGGCCGATCGCCTGACCACCCCGCGGCGGGCGGCCGGCGCAGCCCGCCCGCCGCGGGGGACCCACGAGAGCCGGCGCGAGGGCGGGGTGCACCCCGCTCCCCCGCCGCGCCGCGCCCGAAGACCGGCTCCCGGCGGACGGACAACGGGGTCCGCCCGCCGGGGGCCGCCCCGCACCGGGCCACGCGGCCCACTTCCGCACCGGGCCACGCGGCCCACTTCCGCACCGGGCCACGCGGCCCACTTCCGCACCGGGCCACGCGGCCCACCCCACAGCGGAGCCAGGCGACCACCCCACATCGGGCCACGAGGCCCACACCACAGCGGGCCACGAGGGCGCCCGCCCGAGCCGCGAAGGCGCCCCGCCCGGTCCCGACCCGAACCGGCTGCGGTTCTCGGCGGAAGTCGGTCGGCGCGCCTTCACCGGCGCCGCTGCCCGCTGGCCACCACCGGCACGACAGCCGGTGAGCGCCTGTCAGCGCACAGCCGCCAACCTGATGTCCGGGACCCTCAACGCGCGCCCGACCACGTCACCGGTGCGCCACACCGGGTCGGAGCCGCTCCACGACACCGAGCCGCAGCCCAGCGCCGCGGCCGTCTCACCGCGGGCCAGGGCGCCGGGGAACGCCACCGTCACCCGCACCACCGCGCCGCCGCCGGGCACCTCCAGGAAGAACCGCTCGCGCGCCGCCTCGAACAACCCGTCCAGCCGCAGCTCCGCGCCGTCCTCGCCGACCAGCCGGCAGGAGTCCACGACGCCGACCTTCGCGGCCAGCGCGCTCCGGTTCACCGCCGAGAGCGTGACCTTGGTGAAGTGCTCCGTCACCGACACCCGCTCCACCGTCGCCACCAGCGGCCCCACCCCGCCCGCCGCGGGCGCGACGAGCCGCTCGCCGAGCACGGCCTCCTGCGCCGTGACCCGGTCGACGGCGACCGTGGTCCCGTAGGCCAGGCAGCCGCCGACACCCAGCAGCGCCGCCGTCGCCAGCACCGCCGGGACGAGCCCCGCGCCACCTGCCCGCGCCGCCCGCAGCTCCCGCGGCAGGTCCACGAGCAACGGCGCGCACCCCAGCGCGACGGCCAGGCCACCGGTCGTCAACGGCGTCATCACCGGGTGCGCCACCGACGCCGTCACGGCCACGACCAGGGCGATGAACAGGCTCAGCGCCGCCCGGCCCGGCGTCGGGAACCGGCGGCGCGGCCGGGCCGGCGGGCCGGGGCGGCGGGCAGGCGCCCGGCCGCCGTCCCGGCGGGGCTCGGAGCGCCCGTCGCGCCGCGGGTCCGGAGGCACGTCCCACCCAGGTTCCCGCCGGGGCTCCCGCCGGGGTTCCCACCAGGGCTCCCACGGGGGCTCCCACCGGTCCCACCAGGGTGCGCGCGCGGCCCGCCGCGGCCCGGGGTCCGCCGCCCCTCGCGCGCCCGGCGGCGTGGCGCGGTGCGGCCCCGGGGGCGCGGCCCGACGGGGTCGGCCGGGCTCGTCCCGCGCAGTTCCCATCGCACCCCCGCCCCGCGTCCGCACCGGTGGACCACCAGCGTGCTGCCCGGTGATCGCGACGGCCGGACCACACGCCGGAAGACCACCCGGACGGGGGAGAGCGGGCGCGGGAGAGCGGACCGGGCAGCCGCGCGCCTGCCCGGTCCGCCCGGCTACTTGCAGAGCTTCCAGGCGAAGTGGTAGGTCGTGTCGAGGCTGCCGTCCGTCGAGTCCATCGACATGAAGCTCGTCGTCTTGCCGGTGTCGGACGTGCCGGCGTTCACCCGCAGCTCGGTGTTGATGTTGAAGTTCCGGCGCTCACCGCACGGGTGGTACACGATCGCGATGAGCTCCGTGGTGTCGGTCGCCTGCCAGTCGTCGGTCAGCGGCCCGTTGTAGGTGTGGGACTTGTAGGCCGTGGGCGACATCCCCTGGAAGTAGTAGTTCGCCCGTTCCACGCCGGACGCGCCCCGCTCCAGGTGGGCGAAGCCGCGGTAGTCGGCCTGGGCGATGCCGTAGGTGAAGCCCTGCGGCACGTTGACTCTCAGGTTGAGCTGGCAGTTCTTCCGGAAGTCGGTGGGCGAGGCGCCCACCCCGACCTGGGCGAGGAAATCGCTGTACGTGACGGTGAACGCCTTGTTGTCCGGCGAGACCGCCACCGCGGCGGTGCCCGCCGGACAACCCGACCCGTTCACCGTCACCACGTCGATGGTGAGGTGGTCGGGCGGCGGCGTCGTGCCCGGCGCGCCGCCCGGGGGAAATATGATCACCGACGTCGCCAGAGCGGCCGCGGCCACGAAGTTGAGCATGAGTGCACCTTCCGACTGGTTCCTGCGCGGCGGCGGCAAAAATGAGCCGAACACGCGGCGGCGGCCGTCAGAAAATGGCTAGCAGCGCTTCCACGAGAAGTGGTAGCGGGTGCTCACGTTGCTGTCGGTGGAGTCCATCACCATGAAGCTGGTGCCGCGTGAGCTGCCGGCCGAGACGCGCAGTTCGGTGTTCACGTTGAACAGCCGCCGCTCACCGCACGGGGCGTAGACGATCGCGTCCCACTGCGTGGTGTCGGTCGCCTGCCAGTTGTCGTTCAGCGGCCCGTTGAAGGTGTGGGCCTTGCGCGCGGTGGGCGACATGCCGGAGAAGTAGTAGTTGCCCTGCTCCAGGCCGCTGGCGCCGGCCTGGAGGTGGGCGAAGCCCCGGTAGTCGGCCTGGGTGATGCCGAACGTGAAGCCCTGCGGGTAGCTCAGCTGGAGGGTGAGCTGGCAGTTCTTCCGGAAGTCCGTGGGCTCGGCGCCGCCGCCCGCCTGCGCGAGGAATTGGCTGTAGGTCACGGTGAAGGTGGTGCGGTCCTCGGACGGCGCGACCGCGGCGGTGCCCGCGGGGCAGCCGGAGCCGTTGACCGTGAGCACGTCGACGCGCACGTAGTCCGGTGCGGTCAGGTCCGGCGCCGCCCGGTCCGCCGCGGCGCCGCCCGGTAGCAACGCGGTCAGGGCGAGGGTGGCCGCTGCCAATGTGGTCAGCATGGGAGACCTTTCTGCTGCGTGGTGACGCGGCGGCGCGCTGGAAATGTAGCGCAGAATACTTCGGGCCCGTTCCGCCAACCGGGTGGCGAGCCCTTCCCGAACATTCAATGCGGTGTGGCAGAATTTCCCGTCAAGGTGGGATGACCACATCACAGAAAAGTGCTCGGCGCTACAACAACAGTTTTTCCGGAATACTGTCCCTCCAATTCGGACCCGCCCGCGACGAGCCGGGTCACCCGCCCGGGGCCGACCCGGCCGGGGCGAACCGATCAAGGTGATCCCATCGCGGTGATCCCATTGCGGTGATCCAACCGGGGCAGCTCGATCGGGGTGATCCGACCAGGACGATCCGATCAGGGCGCTCGATCAGGGGTGGCCCGGGCCCGGCCGCTCACTCGGGGCGGGCCGCCACCACCCGCCGGATCAGCTCCACCATCTGCGCCCGCTCGGCCGGGTCGAGCACCTCGAACCAGCGCGACTCGCGGGCGTTCTGGCGGGGGAACACCCGCGACACGGACGCCCGGCCCTGCTCGGTCAGCGCCACGAACACCACCCGCCGGTCCTGGTCGTCGCGGGTCCGCTCGACCAGCCCGGCCCGCTCCAGGGTGTTGATCAGGTTCGACATCGCCGACCTGGTCGTGCCCGACAGGTCGGCCAGCCGCGCGGGCTGGGTCGGACCCAGGGTCCACAGCTTGAACATCAGCCGGAACCCGGGCATGGTCCACCCCTGCTCGCGGTGCACCAGCGCCTCGTAGTCGGTGATCATCATGTACGCGAGGTGGAGCACGTTGTAGGAGAGGCCGAACGCCTCCGCGTCACCACCGGACTCCGCGATCCGGTGCCGCGCGAACCGCTCGTAGTCCTGCTCCGTCACCACGTCCTCCGCGACGGGAACCTCCTGCTCTGCCACCTGCGCATCCTCGCAGGGCCGGCGGGTCGAGGGAACGCGAATCGGGCACACTTACCGACGTGCGCGGGACGAGGCGATTCGGCATCACGGCGGCGGTCTCGCTCGCCCTGGCCGTCGCCGCCTCCGTCGCGGCCGGTTTCGACGTCGTCACCGGCTGGGCCGCGGTGGCGCTGGACGACCTGGCCCAGCTCGCCACCGGTCTGTTCGCGACCGCTTCCTGCTGGTGGACGGCCCGGCGGGCGCACGGCCCGGACCGGGTGTGGCGGGTGCTGACCGGCGCGGGGATGCTCGGCTGGTCCACCGGGCAGAGCCTGTGGACGTGGTACCAGCTGGTGGAGCGGCGCGCGGTGCCCTCGCCGTCGCCGGCCGACGCCGGCTACCTGAGCATCGTGCCCTTCGCGTTCGCGGCGCTGCTGGTGATCGGCAGCCACCGCCGCTCGGAGACCCCGGACGCGCTGCTGGACCACCGGTCGCGCGGCGCGCGGCTGGTGCTGCTGCTGGACGGGCTGATCGTGGTCGGGTCGCTGTTCCTGCTGACCTGGACGACGTCGCTGGGCGGCCTGGTGGAGAGCGGCAACCCGAGCACCGCCGCGTTCCTGGTCGCCATCGCCTACCCGCTGACCGACCTGGTGCTCGTGGTGATCGTGGTGGTGCTCGCGGCGGACCGGAAGGTCGTGCTGCGGCCCCAGCTGTGCCTGCTCGGGCTCGGCCTGGTCGGGCTGGCGATCTCGGACAGCGCGTTCGCCTACCTGGTGAGCGTCCAGGCCCCGGAGGTCCCGCCGCTGGCCAACGCGGGCTTCGTCATCGGCCCGGTGCTGATCGCCCTGGCCGCCCTCGTCCCGTCCACACCGCACACCGCGCCGCGCCGCACGGCCCGCTCGCGGCAGTGGGCTCACCTGCTGATGCCCTACGTGCCGCTGCTGGTGTGCGCCGTGCTGGTGCTGCGCCGAACCGCGACCGGCGACCTGGCGCCGTTGGACGCGGTGGAGATCGGCTGCGGCTTCACGGTCTTCGTGGCGGTGATCCTCCGCCAACTGGCGACCATTGTGGACAACACCAGGCTGGCGTCGCTGTTGCGGGAGTCCGAGCGGACCTTGGAGCACCAGGCGCACCACGACTCCCTCACCGGCTTGGCGAACCGCGCGCTGTTCGAGCACAGGCTCGACCTGGCCCTGGCGGCGCACCGCGACGGCACGCCGTTCGGCCTGCTGTTCGTCGACCTGGACGACTTCAAGGCGATCAACGACGTCTCCGGCCACGCCCACGGCGACGCGGTCCTCGAACAAGTCGCCCAACGCCTGCGCACCTGCGTCCGCGACTCCGACGTGGTAGCCCGACTGGGCGGCGACGAGTTCGGGATCCTGGTGAAGGGGGTCGACGAGCCGGAGAAGGTCGCCTTCCGCATCCTCGACACCCTGGGCGAGGAGATCAGCGCCAGCGTCGGCGTGGTCGTCTGCGCCGACGCCGACCCGGAGGACACCGCCGGTTCCGTGCTGCGACGCGCCGACAAGGCCATGTACGAAGCGAAGCGCGACGGCGGCCGGGGCCTGGTCATCCACCCCTGACCCCCATCGGCAGCGCCACACCCCGCAACAGCCCTTTACCACGCTTTCGGGTTTTCGGCACGCCCCGTGCAGTCCGGTGCCTTCGTGTTCTCCCCGTATGGCCTGCCCGGAGGGCTACCATGCTTTTCCTGGGGGTGCAAGCACGCTTTTCGCTTGCACCCCCAGGAAAAGCATGGTCGTCTTTGACAGGTCATGCGGGGGGAACACGACCGCTCTTTCTTTTCATTCTCCTTGGCGGCCTGCCTGTCCGGCGAGGACTCTTTCATCTTTTCAGCTTCGGGCTCTACGGCACCAATTATTACCTGGGTCGGTGCGCGACCCAAGTATGAAGAGCGGCCGAGAGGCCCCCAAGGAGGAGGAAAGCAAGAGCGGTCGTGTTCTCCTCCCCGCACGGCCTGCCGAAGGCAATCGCATTTGTCGGGGGGTGTCAAGCGAAGAGCGTGCTTGACACCCCCCGACAAATGCGATCGGGCTGCGCCCAGGCCGTACGGGGAGGAGAACACGAAGCAACCGGTATGTGCACGAGGTGCAGCACGGCTGCGTGAAAGGCGCGCCAGGTAGGCCACCTCTGCGTGCAAAGCGCGCCAGGTGCGCCACTTCCACGTGAAAGTGCTAAAGGTGCGCCATCGAGAGGGAGAGGGGAAGCGCGCCCCTCACCTCTTCGGCACGAAGGCGTAGATGCTGGCCGGCGAGCCGGAGCCGCGTCGGTTCACCGTGCCGCCGACCAGGACGTGCGCGCCGGTCTCCGGCAGTTCCGCCAGGTTCGCCAGCACCTCCAGGCTGATCCGGTGCTCCCGGTAGAGCAGCTTGGACACCGAGTACGCCGTGTCCACCGCCGGCTCCACGCTGAACGTGTCGGTGCCCAGCGCGCCGCGCCGCCCGAGCCGCCCGGTGTCGACCAGCCACTGCGCCGCCGCCAGCGAGAAGCCCGGCTGGTGCATCTGCCCGGACCGGTCCTGGTTGTAGAACCGCGGGGTGCCCCAGCGGTCCTCCCAACCGGTCCACAGCACGATCGCCGCCTCCTTCGGGATGCGGCCGTGCTCGCGCTCCCAGCGCTGGAGGTCCGCGACGCTGACGGCGTAGTCGGCGTCGCGCCGCGCCCGCTCCCGCACGTCGATCTTCACCGCGGGCAGGAACAGGTCCTCGACGTCGAGTTCGTCGGCGTGCGGCTCACCCTCGTTGAAGTGCGAGGGCGCGCCCCAGTGGGTGCCGGTGTGCTCGCCCTGCTGCACGTACTGGAGGTAGAAGCCGTCCTCGGGCACGGTGGTCACCGTGCTCATCGTGAACGCCGGGTCGCCGGGGTAGACGCTGGTCCGGTCCGGGTCGTTCACGTGCGCCAGGTTCACGAGCCGGTAGTCCTTCAACCCCAACGGCTTCGCCTCCGCCGTCCCCGCGCCCGCCACCGCCATGCCGCCCACCGTCGAGACCACGCCCGCGAGCATCGACCGTCTGCGCACCGTCGACCACTCCTCCGCTCAGCTGTCACCCGATCCGGGCAACCTTAACTGCTCGGTGATCAGGGAAGAGCACCCCTGATCACCCACGCCCCCACCCGCGCCACCTCCCACGCCGCCCAACGCCCCGCCACCCGGCCGAGGCGCGGCGGAACGACGGCCCGCCCGGAGCGTCGAGCGACCACCCGCCCCTCCACCTCATCGGCCCGGACTCGGCCCCCCCATCCCCCGGCGCACACCCCTCGGCGCGGGCGCAAGCGATTGTCCACCAGCGCCGGGTTCCGACCGCGATCACCACCCGGCCTACCGCTGCGTGATCGGACGGAGCAACCCGCGCACCCTCCGCACCGGCCGAGGGCCCCCGACCGCCACCGAAACGATCACTCGGAGCCGGATCCCGCCGCGCTCGTGCGCCGGACGTACCCGCCAACGGCTGATCTTTGCGCCGCATTTCTGCGGGAACAGCACTCCCCCGACCATTCCACCTCACGTCAACTATCTTTTCGGGTGAATTTTGCTGGGTCGAAAGAGTTACACATTCCAGGCCAGGGCGAATCCTTCCGCCAATGCCCCCTAAAATCACCCGTAATTGCTTGCGCCGGCGACGACCTGCACAGCGCGTGCACGAAGCGGCAGCGCATAGCTCTATGGGGCGTCGCCGTGTTGGCCGCTTCCCCCCGCGCATTCGGGCTCACTACCGTCAATCCGGCCCAATGAACGAATCCGATTGGCGGTGTGCTGGTGACTGTGACCGATCCGGACGTGGACACCGAACGGCCCCGGCTGAGCCTCGGCACAGCGGCGGCCCGGAACCTGGCCACGACCACCAAGTCCGTCCCGCAGATGCAGGGCATCAGCTCGCGGTGGCTGCTCAAGGTGCTGCCCTGGGTGCAGGCGTCCGGCGGCGCCTACCGGGTCAACCGCAGGCTCACCTACGCGGTCGGCGACGGCCGGTTGACCTTCACCAACACCGGCGCGGACGTGCGGGTGATCCCGCAGGAGCTGACCGAGCTGCCGCTGCTGCGCGGCTTCGAGGACGTGGCGGCGCTGGCGGCGCTGGCCGACCGGTTCCGGCAGCGCGAGTTCGCCCCCGGCGAGGTGGTCGTGGAGGCCGGGCGCCCCCAGGACCAGGTCTTCCTGATCGCGCACGGCAAGGTCAACAAGATCGGCCAGGGCGAGTACGGCGACCAGACCGTGCTGGGCGTGCTGGCCAACGGCGACTACTTCGGCGACCAGGTGCTGGCCGGGCCGCAGGAGCCGTGGGACTTCACCGTCAAGGCCGTCACCCCGGTCATCACGCTGGCCCTGAGCTGGCCGGACTTCGAGGCGCTCAACGGCGACGCGGGCGGGCTGCGCGCGCACATCCAGCGCCGGTCGGCCCCCGGCGCGCAGCGGCAGAACGCGCACGGCGAGGCGGAGATCGACATCGCGTCCGGCCACGAGGGCGAGCCGGACCTGCCGGCCACCTTCGTGGACTACGAACTGGCCCCGCGCGAGCTGGAGCTCAGCGTCGCGCAGACCGTGCTGCGGGTGCACAGCCGCGTCGCCGACCTCTACAACCACCCGATGGACCAGGTCGAGCAGCAGCTGCGGCTGACCATCGAGGCGCTGCGGGAGCGGCAGGAGCACGAGATCGTCAACAACCGCCAGTTCGGGCTGCTGCACAACGCCGACCTCAAGCACCGCATCCACACCCGCACCGGCCCGCCCACCCCGGACGACCTGGACGAGCTGCTGGCCGTGGTGTGGAAGCAGCCGACGGCGTTCCTGGCCCACCCCAGGGTCATCGCCGCGATCGGCCGGGAGTTCACCAAGCGCGGCATCTACCCGGGCAGCGTGGACCTGGGCGGCCACCAGGTGCCCGCGTGGCGGGGCGTGCCGATCCTGCCCTGCGGCAAGATCGGGATCAGCAAGACCCGCACCAGCTCCATCATGCTGCTGCGCGCCGGCGAGCAGAACCAGGGCGTCATCGGCCTGCACCAGACCGGCCTGCCCGACGAGTACCAGCCGGGCCTGAACGTGCGGTTCATGGGCATCGACGAGAAGGCGATCATCTCCTACCTCGTCAGCGCCTACTACTCCGCCGCGATCCTGGTCCCCGACGCGCTCGGCGTGCTCGAACACGTGGAGATCGGCCGCGAGGACTAGTCGACCACGACACGAGATAGGGAACCTGACGTGACCGTGACAGACCCCGGCCTCCACCCCGAAGAGGCCGAGCAGCGGCGGAGCCTGGGCACAGCGGGCGCGCGGAACCTGGCGACCACGACCAAGTCCGCCCCGCAGATGCAGGCCATCACCCCCCGCTGGCTGCTGCGCAAGCTGCCCTGGGTGCAGACCCGGGCGGGCACCTACCGGGTCAACCGCCGGCTCACCTACGCGGTGGGCGACGGCCGGGTGACGTTCACCAGCACCGGCGCGGACGTCCGGGTCATCCCGCAGGAGCTGCGGGAGCTGCCCGTGCTGCGCGACTTCCCCGACGACGAGGTGCTGGCGGCGCTGGCCGACCGGTTCGTGCAGCGGGAGTTCGCGCCGGGCGAGGCGCTGGTCGAGCAGGGCCGCCCGGCCGAGGAGGTCTTCCTCGTCGCGCACGGCAAGGTCAACCGGGTCGGCCGCGGCGAGTACGGCGACCAGACCCTGCTGGACACGCTGGCCGACGGCGACCACTTCGGCGCCGACGCGCTCACCGGCCGGGAGGCCCGGTGGGAGTACACCGCCAGGGCCGCCACGCCGGTGATCGCGCTGGTGCTGCCGTGGCGCTCGGTGCAGGAGCTCGACGGGCGGGCCGGGGCGCTGCGCGCGCACATCGAGGAGGTGGCGCGGGGCCGGGGCAAGCCGCAGAACAAGCACGGCGAGGCCGCCATCGAGATCGCCTCCGGCCACGAGGGCGAGCCGGACCTGCCGGCCACCTTCGTGGACTACGAGCTCGCCCCGCGCGAGTACGAGCTGAGCGTGGCGCAGACCGTGCTGCGGGTGCACAGCCGCGTCGCCGACCTCTACAACCACCCGATGAACCAGACCGAGCAGCAGCTGCGGTTGACCGTCGAGGCCCTGCGCGAGCGGCAGGAGCACGAGATGATCAACAACCGGGGGTTCGGGCTGCTGCACAACGCCGACCTCAAGCAGCGCATCCACACCCGCACCGGGCCGCCCACCCCGGACGACCTGGACGACCTGCTCAGCCGGCGGCGCAAGACGGCGTTCATGCTGGCCCACCCGAAGGCGATCGCGGCGTTCGGCCGCGAGGCGTCCAAGCGGGGCCTGTACCCGGCCACCGCGAACGTCGACGGGACGCAGGTGACCACCTGGCGCGGTGTGCCGCTGCTGCCGTCGGACAAGGTCCCGATCAGCGACCAGGGCACCACGTCGATCCTCGCGATGCGCGTGGGCGAGCAGGACAGCGGCGTGATCGGCCTGCACCAGACCGGCATCCCCGACGAGTACCAGCCCAGCCTGAACGTCCGGTTCATGGGCATCGACGAGAAGGCGATCATCTCCTACCTCGTCAGCGCCTACTACTCGGTGGCGGTCCTGGTGCCCGACGCGCTGGGCGTGCTGGAGCACGTGGAGATCGCCCGCCACTAGCGGCGGCCCCGGTGCTCGGGCGGTCGGGCGCGCCCGACCGCCCGAGCACCCCCGCGCGCGGTTCGCCGGGCGCTCCCCCGACAGGCGAGGAAGTTGGAGCGGATGACAGACCTGGACGCCACCCCCGCGCACCGGTCCGCGCACGAGGTGCTCAGCCGCAGCCGCGCCGGCGTCGGCCCGGCGCTGCGCGCGGCGGTGGACCGGCTGCCGGACTCGATGCGCGTGATCGCGGGCTACCACCTGGGGTGGTGGGACGAGCACGGCCGGCCGTCGGGTGCGGAGGCGGGCAAGGCGCTGCGGCCCGCACTGGTGCTGCTGGCGGCGCGGGCGGTGGGCGGCTCGGCGGCGACGGCGCTGCCGGCGGCCGTGGCGGTGGAGCTGGTGCACAACTTCTCGCTGCTGCACGACGACGTGATGGACGGCGACACCACCCGGCGGCACCGGCCGACGGCGTGGACCGTGTTCGGCGTGAACGCGGCGATCCTGGCGGGCGACGCGCTGCTGACGCTGGCGCTGGACCTGCTGGCCGGCAGCGGCCACCCGGCGGCGGCGCGGTCGATCCGGGTGCTGGCCGAGGCGACGCAGCGGCTGCACGACGGGCAGGCGGCGGACCTGTCGTTCGAGGACCGCGCGGACGTGCGGCTGGACGAGTGCGTGCGGATGGCGCGGAACAAGACGGCCGGGCTGGTCGGCGCGGCGTGCGCGCTGGGCGCGCTGTTCGGCGGCGGCGACGACGCGCAGGTGGAGCGGTTGCGGCTGTTCGGCGAGGACACCGGCCTGGCGTTCCAGTTCGCCGACGACGAGCTGGGCATCTGGGGCGACCCGGCGGTGACCGGCAAGCCGGCGCACTCGGACCTGGCCAACCGCAAGAAGTCGCTGCCCGTGGTGGCCGCCCTGACCTCGGGCACGCCCGCCGCGCGGGAGCTGCACGCGCTCTACCGCGCCGGCGGCCCGCTGTCGGGTCCCGACCTGGTGCGGGCGGCGGAGCTGGTGGAGGCGGCCGGCGCGCGCGACTGGGGCCGGGAGAGGGCCGACGAGCTGCTGGAGCGGGCGCTGGGGAGCCTGCGGGCCGGCACGCCCGACGAGGCCGCGCACCGGGACCTGGCCGCCCTGGCCCGCCTCGCGATCCACCGCGACCGCTGAGGACCCGGCTCGCCCCGCGCCGGTCGAACCGCGCCGGTCGAACCGCGCCGGTCGATCCGCATCGGTCGATCCGCGCCGGTCGCGCATTCCCAGGGGGTTTCCCGCGCCCATCGGCGTCCGCGGTCGACCGGAACGGGAAATCCCGGAGAATCCGGGCGAGGGGGAAGGAGGCGGACCGGTTCACCCGCCGGACACAGGTGAAGAGATCACCGTTAACCTTTCCGGCGGGCAAAGTGCCAACTACCTCACATCCCGGTCGGTCGCGCTGGTGGGGGCGTTCCGGCGCGGCGTACCCTCCGCCGGCGAATATGAACCCTTCACCCATTGGTTGACCCGGAGAACGGGCGCACCGGGCAAATCCGGGAACACCAGCCCGATCATCCGACCCCTACTCGGGAGTTCCACCACTCTTGGGAAGCGCCGGGCCACGCACAGTGCCCGCACCGCCCTTTTTGCGCTCGATGAGCAACAAGAACGAGACAAACGGCTGTGCCGCCCGTAGGGTCTGGCGTCGGCAGTGACCGCGGCCACTGGCCCGCGCCGATCATCCGACCGCTTGAGGAGCTGGTGGTGTCAACCTTCCGGGTGCGCCCCTACACCGTGACCGGCGGGCGGACGCGCTCGACCACGACGCTGGCGATCGAGACGATCGTGACGACGAACCAGCGGGCCGCGCCGGACGCGCTGACGTCCACCGCCGAGCACCGCATCATCAGCGACCTGTGCCGGCACCCGCACTCGGTGGCGGAGGTCGCCGCGCGGTTGCGCCTGCCCCTGGGCGTGGTGCGCGTCCTGCTGGCCGACATGTCGGACCTGTCCCTCATCGACGTCCACGCCCAGGACGAGGTGTCCGGCGACGGGCGGCCCTCGCTGGCGCTGATGGAGCGGGTGCTGGTGGGGTTGCGCCGCATCTGACCGCCGCGGGCGGCCTCCGGCGACGGGCAGCCGGGCCGGCGACGCGTCGCCCCGCGGGCCGCGCACGCGGAACTCGGCGATCCCGTGCCGGCGCAGGCCGACGGAGGCGTTGAGCCGCAACGGTTCCCCGTCCGCGGCTTCACCGGCGTCAGCCCCGGTCCCGCAGTGCCCGCCGCAGGGCGCGCAGGGCGTAGTAAACCCTGGACTTGACCGTGCCCGGCGGCACGCCGAGCACGGCCGCGGCCTCCCCGACGGTGCGGTCCCGCACGTACGTCTCGAGAATGGCCTCCCGGTGCTCCTCGGTCAGCCCGCTGAGGGCTTCGGCCACGACCATCGCCGACAGGGTCCGGTCCGCCTCGTCGCGCCCCGGCGCCTCGTCCCACGGCGTCAGCTCCGACTCCTGCGGCCGGGCGCTGCGCTTGCGGCGGTCGTCGATGACCAGCCGCCGGGCCACGGTGAACAGCCAGGAGCGCAGCAGCACCGGGTCGCGCTCCAGCTTCTCGGCGTTGCGCCACGCCCGCAGCAGGGTCTCCTGCACGATGTCCTCGGCCCACTGCCGGTCGCTGCCCGTCAGCCGCATGGCGTGCCCGAGCAGCGCGCCGCCGAACTCCCGGTAGAGCCTGCGGATCAGCTCGTCCTCCGCGGTGGGGTCCGGCCGGACGGGCTCCGCCGGGGGTCGAGTGCTGCGTCTGCGCCGCGCCACGCCGTGCATCCAAGCGCGCGGAGCGGTGCCGAGTCGAGGGTTTCGGGGCAGAAAAAGTCCCCGATTCGTTCGCCAACCGTCACCGCATCGTGTCCGGGCGTCCGGTCGGGGCCGCGGCGGGCGGGCGACCCCGCCGGTCCCCGGGCCCGACCCCGGTGAACCGCCGCCGCGCCGCCGTGCTTCCGTACTCCGGTGCACCGAGCATCCCCGCCCGCGGCCAACCGGGTCACCGTCGTCGGCATCCCCGCCCGCGACGAGGGGCGCACGGTCGGCGCGGTGGCCCGCGTCGCCGACGCCGGCCTGCGCGCCGCCTGCCCCGGCGGCGAGAACGTCGTGGTGCTGGCCGAGAACGGCAGCACCGACGACACGGTGCGGCGGTTCGCCCGGACCCCGACGACCGCGCGCAAGGTGGTGATCAGCTCCGCCGGGGAGGGCACCGGCAAGGGCACCAACGTGTTCGCCGTGGTGGACCGCGCGCTGGACCTCGGCGCGGACCGGGTGCTGCTGCTGGACGCGGACCTGCGCTCCGCCGAGCCGGCGTGGGTCGGGCTGCTGGCCGGCGCCGTGGACGCCGCGGAACCGGTGCTCGCCGTGCCCGCCTACCGGCGCGACCGGTACGAGGCGAACACCACCAACCACCTGGCGGGCCCGCTGCTCGCGGCGGTGTTCGGGGTGCGCGTGCAGCAGCCCATCGGCGGCGAGTTCGCGTTCAACCGGGCGTTCCTCGACCTGGCCCGCACCTGGCACCGGCCGGACAGCGCGCACCTGTACGGCATCGACGTGTGGCTGACCGCGAACGCCCTGCGCGAGCGCGTCCGCGTGGTGGAGGTGCCGCTGGGGCGCAAGCTGCACAACTCGCCGTTCCCGAAGATCCTGCGGCTGCCGCAGCAGGTGCTGGACTCGCTGTTCCACGTCGTGCTGCGCACCGGGGGCGTGCGCCCGCCGGCGCCGGGGGCGCGCGGGCGGCGGGCCGCGGTGGACGGCGGCGCGGTGCGGCAGGACCCGGCGGTGGTGTCGCGGGTCGCGGCGGCGGCGGCGGGGTACCTGGCGGCGCACCGGGACGGCGTGCGGGCGCTGTTCCCCTCGGCGGAGCGGGCGGTCGGCGCGCCGTGGGGGCTGCGGGTGACCGCCGAGGACTGGCCGCACGTCCTGGCCGACGCGCTGGCGGCGCTGGCCGGCGGCCGGTTCGAGGCGGCCCGCGACCACCTGGTCGCGCTGTACGTCAACCGCGTGCTGACGTTCTGGGAGGAGATCGACGGGCTGCGCGCGGAGGAGGTCGACGACCTGCTGGACCGGCAGGCCGAGCGCACCGCGCGCGTGGTGCGCGACCGGGGGATCGCGCCGGGCGGCGCGACCGGGCCGGCGCGGTTCGACGTGGGGCACTGGGCGGGGTTCAACGACGACCCCGCTCCCCGCACCGCGGCCGGGCTCGTGCCGGGCGCCGCCGGGCGCGGCGGGCGGTGACGACACCCCCCGGCGACGACACCTCCGACCGCGCCCCGCGACTTACCCGACGACGGCACCCCCGCGACGCCTCCGACGACGGCACCCCCGGTGACGACACGCCGGTGACGACACGCCGGTGATGGCGTCGGCCCCCTCCCCCGCCCGGCCGCGCTCCCGACGGCGCGGCCCCGCCGGCCCGGCCCCCGCGGTCGGGGGCGGGCGGCGGGGCCGCGGCGCCGGGCGGCTACTTCATGGTGGCGATCTGGATCAGGTTGCCGCAGGTGTCGTCGAAGACGGCGACGACGACCGGTCCCAGGTCGGTCGCCTCCTGGGTGAACTCGACGCCCAGCCCCTTGAGCCGCTCGACCTCGGCGTGCACGTCGTCCACGGCGAACTGGGTGAACGGGATGCCGTCGCCGACCAGGGCCTTCTTGAACGGGCCCGCCGCCGGGTGGCCGTCCGGCTCCAGCAGCAGCTCGACGCCGTCCGGGTCGGCGGGCGAGACCACGGTGAGCCAGCGGGCCTCGCCGGCAGGCACGTCGGTCTTCTTCACGAAGCCCAGCTTCTCGGTGTAGAAGGCCAGCGCCTTGGCCTGGTCGTCGACCAGCACGCTGGTGATGTTGATGCGGATCACGGGTTCGGAGCCTCTCTGTCGATGGGCCACCGCTCGGCGATCGAGCGCAGCGGGCCCGTGTCGAGGTGGTGGAACTTGTACCGGCCCTGCCGGCGGGTGCGCACCAGGCCGGCCTGCTCGAGCACCGCGAGGTGCTGCGAGATGGCCTGGCGCGAGGACGCCAGGCCGTGCTTCATGGTCAGCCGGCCGCACAGCTCGAACAGCGTCTGACCATCCCGGTCGGTCAGCTCGTCCAGGATGGTGCGTCGCGTCGCGTCGCCGATGGCCTTGTAAAGGTCGGGGTCTGCGTCCACGGGCACAGTTATATGCAAGTCAGCACTTGCCTGTCAAACCGGGCGCGGGACCCGGCGGCGCCCCGCGCCACCTCCGCCGATCAGCGGGAAGTCGATACCATGGGCCGGTGATCTTCTTCGGCATCATGCTCGCCGCGATCGGGGTGTCGACCCTGCTGTGGCGCGATGCCGACGTGCTCGGCCTGCCCCCGGTCGCGGTCGGCGCCGCGCTGCTGGTCCTGGCCGCCGCCTCGGTCGTGCTCGGCGTGGCCCGCCGCAAGCGCGGGCGGGTGGCGCGGGGCGAGCCGGAACCGGTCGGCTCGGTGCTCGACCGGGCCAGGGCGCTGCCCCGGCTGCTGCGGCACCGCAAGGCGTACGGCCTGCCCGGCTCGCGGCTGGCGCAGTGGGGCTTCGCGCTGGTCTACCTGGTGTCGCCGATCGACGTCCTGCCCGAGCTGCTGCCGGTCGTCGGCATCACCGACGACGCGGGCGTGGCGGTGTGGCTGCTCACCAGCCTGTCCACCGCCGCGGGCCAGTACCTCAACTGGGAGCGCTCAAAAAAGCAGCACCGCGAGCCCTAGCGCGACCAGCACGTTCACCGCGGTCGACGCCGCGAACACCCCCACCGGCCGCCACCCGGCCTGCTTGAGCGCCCCCGCCCGGAACTCCAGCCCGATGCTGACGAACGCCAGGACCAGGAACCACGTGCGCAGGTCGTTGACCACGCCGATGGCCGCCTTGCCGCCCGGCGCGTGCGCCAGGTACAGCGTCGCCGCGACCGACGCGGCCAGGAACCCGAGCACGAACTTGGGGAAGCGGTCCCACAGCTGCCGCGCCGCCGGCACGCCGACCGGCCTGCGCTCGACCCGCAGCGCGAAGTACGCGGTCAGCGCCACCGCGACGACGCCCAGCAGGGCGTTCTGGGTCACCTTGACGATGGTGGCGATCCGGAGCGACTCCTCGCCCGCCAGCGTGCCCGCCGCCGTCACCGCCGCGGTGGTGTCGATGTTGCCGCCGATCCACGCCCCGGTGACCGCCGGGTCCAGCCCCAGCGCGGTCGCGGCCACCGGCAGCAGGAAGATCGACGGCAGGGCGAACGCGATCACCAGGCTGGCGCTGTAGGCCAACTGCTCGCGCTTGGCCTGCACGGCGCCCGCCGCCGCGATGGCCGCGCTGACGCCGCAGATCGCGACCGCCGCCGACAGCAGCGCCCGCAGCCTGTCCTCCAGCCCGAGCCGCCCGCCCAGCCACCAGGAGAACCCGAACACCACGCAGATCAGGACCACCGACTGGGCGATCGCGGGCCCGGCGGCGGACGCGATCACCCGCAGGTTGATCGACGCACCGAGCAGCACCAGGCCGGTCTTGATGAAGAACTCGGTGCGGAACCCGCCGGAGAGCCGCTCGCGGACGCCGGTCGCGCCCAGCGCCGCGTTGCCCAGCAGGCCCAGCAGGATGGCGTAGACCGGGAACTCGACCGCCGCGCCGACGCCCGCCAGCGCGGTGCCCTCGGTGGCTGCCGGCACGGCCGTGGACAGGTGGTGGGCCACCCAGGACAGCGCCAGCACCACGGCCACGCCCAGCGCCGCGTGCAGCACCGGCCGCCGCGTGTGCTCCGAGGTGGCCATCACGGCACCAGGCCGGGTGGGATGACGCCGGCCAGGGCCAGCGCGAACAGCAGCAGGCCCACGACCACGGCGAGCCAGTCCTCGCTGATCCCCCGGTTCCGGGGCGGCGGTTCGCCCATCGCTCACGCTCCACGATGCGGGATTGCCTGGAGCGTCGAACGCTAGCGAGGGCAGCGGGAACCGTCACCGCTTCCCAGGATGTGGGAGGTCCCGGACCTCCTCCAGCAGGGCGGTGATCGCGGTCATGACGCGCTCGGTGGCCGTGTCGAGCACCTGCTTGGTCGGCTCCGGCCCGTACAGGTCGGACAGGTCGACCGGCGGGCCCGCCACCACGTGCACCCTCGTCCACGGCCGGGGCAGCAGCCGGCCGGGCCGCAGCAGCTCCCGCGTGCCCCACTGCGCAACCGGCACGACCGGCGTGCGGCTGGTCAGCGCCAGCCGGGCCACGCCGTTCTTCGCGCGCGTCGGCCACCCGTCCGGGTCGTCGCTGAACGTGCCCTCGGGGTAGACGATCACGCACTGGCCGTCCGCCAGCGACGAGCGCGCCGCGTCCAGCGCCCGCCCGGCCCGCGCGGTGCCCCGGTCCACCGGGATGTGCCGGCCCGACGACATCACCCAGCCCAGGACCGGCGCCTTCCACAGGCTCGCCTTCGCCAGGTACCGGGGCACCCGGCCGGCGGCGAGGGTGAACGCCGTCAGCGTCACCGGGTCCGCGAAGGACAGGTGGTTGGACGCCAGCAGCACGGCACCCCGTCGGGGGATGTTCGCCCCGCCCGCCATCCGCAGCCGGACGAACAGCACGACCAGCGGCCACAGCGCGTCGATCGCCACCGAGTACCAGAAACCCCTGCCGCGCCTGGGCAACCGCGCGGTCAGTGCCACCATCCGGGAGAAGCTCACCCCCTGATCATCACCCGGCCGGTCCCGGGCGGTCGCCGCGACCCACTCCAACCGCCCGGGACCGGCGGTGATCACCGTTCGGCTAGGGTCCTTCCCCGTGACCGGGATCAGCGGAACGCGTGCGGCGGTGGACCGCATCACCGTGCTGCTCGTCGAGGACGACGAGGGGGACGCGGTGCTGGTCGAAGCCCTGCTCGACGAGGTCGGCGCGGACATCGACCTGCGCCGGGCGCGCACGCTGCGGGAAGCCGTGCCGCTGGTGCCCAAGGTGGACTGCGTCCTGCTGGACCTCGGCCTGCCCGACACGACCGGGCTGGACGGCCTGACCAGGCTGCTCGCCGAGCCCGCGCCCGCCGCCATCATCGTCCTCACCGGGCTCACCGACGAGCGCCAGGGCGAGCGCGCGGTGGCCGCCGGCGCGGAGGACTACCTGGTCAAGGGCCAGGTCGACGGGCAGGCGCTGGTGCGCGGCATCCGCTACGCGGTCGGCCGCAAGCACGTCGAGGAGACCCAGCGGCAGCTGCGCGACGAGCAGCTGCACGCCGCCGAGAAGACCCGCCTGGAGCGCGGCCTGCTGCCCTCGCCGATCCTGCACGGGCAGGGCCTGGGCCTGGAGGTGCGCTACCGGCCCGGCGGCAGCCGGATGCTGCTGGGCGGCGACTTCTACGACGCGGTGCGCACGCCCGACGGCACGCTCCAGGTGATCGTCGGCGACGTGTGCGGGCACGGCCCGGACGAGGCCGCGCTCGGCGTGTTCCTGCGCATCGCGTGGCGGGCGCTGGTGCTGGCCGACCAGGAGCCCTCGCGGGTGCTGCGCACGCTGCACGAGATCCTGGAGCACGAGCGCCACCAGCCGGGCCTGTTCACCACCGCGTGCATGGTGACCATCGCGCCCGACCGCCGCTGGGCGCGCATCTACCTGGCCGGGCACCCCGAGCCGATGCTGCTGGTCGGCGACCGGGTGGTGGAGCTGCCGCGCGACCGGGCGGGCCTGCCGCTGGGCGTGCTGCCCGACAGCACGTGGAGCGGCCTGGACGTGCCGCTGCCGCCGGGCTGGTCGCTGCTGCTCTACACCGACGGCCTGGTCGAGGGCCGGGTCGCGGGCGACACCGAGCGGCTGGGCGCGGAGCGGCTGATCGGGCTGATCGACCGGATCACCGGGGAGCGGCCGGACTGGGCGAGCCACCCCGCCGGCCTGCTCGACGAGCTGATCGCACAGGTGAAGAACCTCAACGGGGGCGAGTTGGACGACGACATGGCCGTGCTGCTGATCTCGGACCGCGGCTGATGGACCACCGGACCCGCTGGCCCGCGAGCCGGCTGCTCATCGCGTCGGTCGCCATCCTGATCATCGTGTGCGCCGCCGCCATCGGCAGCGTCGCGGTGGCGCTGGTGAACCTCACCGCCGCGCGCGCGCTGCTGCTGGACCAGGTCGCCCCCGGCCGGCGGCACGTGCTGGAGCTGGACAGCGCCCTGATCGACCAGGAGAACGGCGTCCGCGGCTTCGCCCTGTCCGCCAACGAGGACTTCCTCGTCCCCTACCAGGACGGCCTGCGGGTCGAGCGGGCCTCGCTGGACGCGGCCCGCGACGCGGTCCGGACCTTCCGGCCCGACCTCGCCGACGACCTCGACACCGTCGCCAGCCTCGCCGTCGGCTGGCGCGCGGGCTACGCCGAGGCCGTCATCGCCGAGGTCCGGGCGGCCGGCGAGCCGCGCGCCGACCAGGCCGACACCACGCGCGGCAAGGAGCTGTTCGACACCGTCCGCCAGGCGGTCGCCGCGCTCAAGGTGACGCTCGACGAGGAGTCCGCGACGGCCCGCGCCGACCTGGACCGGGTGGCCGACCAGGTGCTGTTCCTGGTCATCGGGCTGGGCGTGCTGCTGGTGCTGATCATCACCGGGGTGGCGGTCGTGCTGCACCGCATCCTGATCCGGCCCCTGACCGGGCTGACCGGGCAGGTGCGCCGGGTGTCCTCCGGCGAGTTCGCCCACGCGGTGGAGGTCGGCGGCCCGCGCGAGATCGTGATGCTGAGCCAGGACGTGGACGCCATGCGCACCCGCATCCTCAACGACGTGCAGGAGCTGCGCCGGTCCAACTCGGAGCTGGAGCAGTTCGCCTACGTCGCCTCGCACGACCTGCAGGAGCCGCTGCGCAAGGTGGCCAGCTTCTGCCAGCTGCTGGAGCGCCGCTACTCGGGGCAGCTCGACGAGCGCGGCGAGCAGTACCTGCGGTTCGCGGTGGACGGCGCGAAGCGGATGCAGGTGCTGATCAACGACCTGCTGGCGTTCTCCCGGGTCGGCCGGATCACCCGGGAGCACGTGCTGGTGGACCTGGACGAGACGGTCGAGCAGGTGCTGGACAGCTACTCGGAGGTGATCGAGCGGACCGGCGCCACGGTCGAGGTGGGCGAGCTGCCGACGGTGCGCGGCGAAGCCTCGCTGCTCGGCGGCGTGTTCGGCAACCTGATCAGCAACGCGCTGAAGTTCCACGGCGAGGACCCCCCGGTGGTGCGGGTGGCGGTGGAGCGGACCGGCGAGTTCTGGACGTTCACGATCAGCGACAACGGGATCGGCATCGACGCCGAGTACGCTGAGCGGATCTTCGTGATCTTCCAGCGGTTGCACCACAAGGACGACTACCCCGGCACGGGCATCGGCCTCGCGATGTGCCGCAAGATCATCGAGTACCACGGCGGCACGATCTGGCTCGACACCGGTGGTGGCGCCGGCACCACCTTCAAGTTCACCCTGCCGGCAGTAGACGACATCGAGGACTCCGATGAATGACGCGCTGAACGTGATCGACGTGCTGCTCGTGGAGGACGACCCGGGCGACGCGCTGATGACCGAGGAGGCGTTCGAGCACCACAAGATCCGCAACCAGCTGCACGTCGTGCGCGACGGCGTGGAGGCGCTGGAGTTCCTGCGGCGGGAGGGCAGGCACCCCGACGCGCCCCGGCCCGGCCTGATCCTGCTGGACCTGAACCTGCCGAGGATGGACGGGCGGGAGGTGCTGGCCGAGGTCAAGGCCGACGAGAGCCTGCGCACCATCCCCGTGGTCGTGCTGACCACGTCGGAGGCGGAGGAGGACATCCTGCGCAGCTACAACCTGCACGCCAACGCCTACGTCACCAAGCCGGTGGACTTCGACCGGTTCATCGAGGTCGTGCGGCAGATCGACGACTTCTTCGTGACCGTGGTGAAGCTGCCCCGCTGACCGCCGCGGCGGGGGCCGTCCGCGCGGACGGCCCGGGGCGGGTCGCCGGGAGCGGTTCCCGGCGGGCTCCCGGGACGCCCCGGAGGCCCCCTCGGGGGGCGGCGGACCGCCCCCGGGCGGGCTACTCGCCGGCGAGGTCGGCGGACCCCGGGTGCTTCTCGACGTACCCGCGCACGAACTCGCAGCGGGGCACGACCGCCAGCCCGCGCCGCCGGGCGTCGGCCAGCGCCTGCCCGACCAGCGCGCTGCCCAGCCCCTTGCCCTCGACGGCCACCTCGGTGTGGGTGAACGTGATCCGGCCGGGTTCCAGGGCGTACTCGGCGACCCCGCCCAGCTCGCCGTCGAGGAAGACCTCGTAGCGCGACGCCTCGGGGTGGTCGGACACGGTCACGGTCACGGTGGCTCCTCCAGGTGGCACCTCGGCGGCTCCGCGAGCGCCGATCACCCGACCGGGCGAGGGTCGGTGACCCACCGGTCGGCATCGGAGCCGGTCGTCCCGGCGGGAACACCCGAACTCCTGACGAAGTACACCGTAATGGCGCAGTGCAAGATGGCGCGATGGACGTCTACCTGCTGATCCTCGGCGACCACCTGCCGGACCCGAACACGGGCCGGGCGGTCAGCGAGGCCGAGCGCCTGCGCGCGATCGTGGAACAGGCCGTCGTCGCGGAGGAGGCGGGCTTCACCGGGGTGGCGATCGGCGAGCACCACTTCACCCGCTACCTCGTCAGCGCGCCCGGCCTGCTGCTGGCGACCATCGCGGAGCGCACGACGCGGCTGCGCCTGTCGACCGGTGTCACGCTGCTGGCCCACCACGACCCGGTCCGGGTGGCCGAGGAGCTGGCGATGCTCGACGTCCTGTCCGGCGGGCGGGCCGAGATGATCGTGGCCAGGGGCGTGTCGCAGCGCACCGACCTGGCCTTCGGCGTGCAGGACGACCTGCGGGCCCGGTTCGACGAGAACCTGCGCCTGCTGCTGCGCCTGCTGGAGGAGCCCGACGTCACCTGGGCCGGCCGGTTCCGCAGCCCGCTGACCGACGTCACCACCACGCCCCGCCCGCTGCAGCGGCCGCGGCCCCCGGTGTGGATGGGCAGCGGTTCGGCCGTCTCGGCGGACCTGGCGGTCGAGCTGGGGCTGCCGCTCGTGCTGCCCAGCACCCTGCGCGACCCGAGCACGCACCGGGACGTGGTGGAGCGCTACCGCGCCACCAGGGGCGGTGGCGGGCGGGTGGCGCTGCCCAGCCACGTGTTCGTCGCGCCGACCGCCGCCGAGGCGCGCACGGCGTGGCGACCGCACCTGACCGCGTACGCGCGCTTCGCCGACCCGTGGCGGGGCGACGGCGGGGTCGACGTCGACGCGCTGATGGAGGGCGCGGCGGTGTGCGGCGACCCGGCGGAGGTGACCGACCGGCTCAACGACCTGGCCGGGCTGCTCGGACTGGACGCGCAGCTGGTGATGGTCGACATCGGGGGCCTGCCGCACTCGGCCGTGCTGGACACCATCCGGCTGTTCGGCGCGGAGGTGCTGCCCGGCCTGCGCCCCGGCGACGACGGGCGCGCCCCGTAGCGCCGCCGGGCGGCGCTACGGGGTCGGCGACCCGGATGCGCGGTCGATCGGCGCGCGGCGGTGAGGCGGCGCGGCGGTGACGGGCGGCGATGCGCCGGTGACGGGCAGCGCCGGTGACGGGCGGCGGTGGGGACCGGGCCGGCGCGTCGGCGTGGCCGCCGGAGCGGGTGGCGGTGGGGACCGGGCGGTGGGGACCGGGCGGTGGGGACCGGGCTGTGGGGCTCAGCGCTTGAGCCGCACGACCACCAGCCGCCGCGTGGCGCGGGTCAGGGCGACGTAGCGCTCCGCCGCCGTCATCCGCTCCGGCTCGACCACGACCACGGTGTCGAACTCCAGGCCCTTGGCCTGCCGGGGCGTCAGCCCGCCCGCCATCCCGATCACCGCGAGCGTGCCCTCCTCCGGCCGCAGCCACCGCACCACGTCCAGGTCGTCCACCAGCACCTCCACCGGGGGCTCCCCGCGCCGCACGGAGGTCGGCGGCGTCGCGGTGGGGTCAACCTCGGCCAGCGCCGGCGCGGCGTACTCCATGATCGCGGCGGGCGTGCGGTAGTTGACGGTCAGGCGCCGGTGCACCCACCGGTCGCGCACGTAAGGCGACAGCAGCGCGTCCCACGAGCGGACGCCCGACTCCGACTGGCGCTGGGCCAGGTCGCCGACGATGGTCATCGAGCGGTTGGGGCTGCGGCGCATCAGGACCCGCCACTGCATCGGCGACAGCTCCTGCGCCTCGTCGACGACCACGTGCCCGTAGGTCCACCCGCGGTCGGCGGCGGCGCGCTCGGCCACCGTCCGGTGGTCGCGCACCGCGTGCCGGTCGGCCAGCCACTCGGCGTCGACCAGGTCGACGGCCCGCAGCTCGTCCTCGTGCATGGCCGCGTCGGTGTCGATGACCTCCAGCACGCCCCGCGCGTACTCGACCTCCTCGGCGCGCTCCCGCTCCGCCGCCCGCTCGGCCTCGTCGGAGGCGCCCAGCAGTTCGGCGGCCTCGTCCAGCAGCGGCACGTCGGACACCGTCCACGCCCGGCCGTCCGCCCGGTACAGCTCGGGGCAGCCCACGGCGAAGCAGCGGCCCTCGTAGAGGTCGGCCAGCAGCCGGCGGGCGGTGAGCGGCGGCCACAGCGCGTCGGCCGCCTCGGCCAGCTCCGGGCTGCGCCCCAGCTCGCGGCGCACGTCGGCGGCCAGGTCGGGCAGCACGTCGGCGAGCGGTTCCGGCCAGCCCGCGCCGATCAGCGCCAGCGCGGGGGCGACCAGGGCGTCGGCCAGGGCGTCGCGGAAGACCTGCCGCGCCTCGTTGTGCCGCAGGCCGCTCGCCCGCGCCCGGTCCCGGGCGGCCAGGGCCGCCGCGGCGTCCACGGGGACGGTGACGTCCTCCAGCTCGACCGGGATCGGGTGCTCCGGCAGCTCCTGGCGGTCGGCGATGGCGAGGCGCAGCAGGTCCACCGCCGACAGGCCGTCCTTGGCGCCCCGCGCCTCCGGCGGGTCCTCGCGGGTGGTGCGGACGCCGGGGAACAGCTCGCCGGGCGTGGCGAACACGACGTCGGTCTCGCCCAGGGACGGCAGGACCTCCCCGATGTGCCGCAGGAACCCCGGGTTGGGCCCGACGACGAGCACGCCCTGCCGGGAGAGCCGGTCGCGCTGCGCGTAGAGCAGGTAGGCGACGCGGTGCAGGGCGACGGCCGTCTTGCCGGTGCCCGGCCCGCCCTCGACGACCAGCACGCCCCGGTGGTCGAGCCGGATCACCTCGTCCTGCTCGGCCTGGATGGTCGCGACGATGTCGCGCATCGTCGCGCCGCGCGGCGCTTCCAGCGCCGCCAGGAGTGTGCTCTCCGCCAGGCCCAGCTCGTCGTCGTGGAAGCTCTCCAGGCGGCGACCGCGGGTGTGGAAGTGCCTCCGGCGGGTCAGCCCCTCCGGGCGCGCGCCGGTGGCGGTGTAGAACGGCCGGGCGACCGGCGCGCGCCAGTCGACGAGCAGCGGGCGGTGGTCGTCGTCCGGGTCGAACAGCCCGACCCGGCCGATGTAGTGGCGGCTGCCGTCGACGTGGTCGGTGCGGCCGAAGCACAGCCCCTCGTCCGCCACCGCCAGCCGGCCGACCCGCTCGGACAGCGCCCGCACGGCCACCTCGCGCTGCCACCGCTGCTCGTCCGGGTCGCGCAGGGCCGCGGCCAGCTCCGCGCTCGCGGCGGCCCGCTCCCGGTCGAGCCGGTGGTGCAGGAAAGAAATCCGCCGCTGTTCCGCAGGCAATTCCCCTGTTGCCACGCTTTCCCCCTGTGGTACACTGTGTTAGGCGTATTCCATCCATTTCGGATGACGTAACCCTTATTTGTACCACGGGTGTTTTCCGGTGCGCCACCACCGCCGATGGACTTTTCCCGCGCCGCACCGGGAAAGCGGCGGGGCGCCCGCGCCCCGGTGGTCCCCGCGCCGCCGGGCTGCGCAGCGGGTGGGCCCCGCGGCGTTCGAGCCCGCGGGCCGGCGGGGGCGAGCCGCCGACCCGGCGCGGGATCGGCCCGGGTGCGGCCGCGGGATCAGCCCGGGTGCGACGCGATCGCGAACGTCGGCTGGACGGGCAGCGCCAGGCCGCGCCGGTCGAGCACGGACCGCAGGATCTCCCCCACCCGCACGGAGGTGTTGGACAGCAGCGACGAGGAGATCCCGTGCGTGTGCTCGGTGCCGCCCTGCACGTAGATGCCGCCCAGCACGTCGTCGTCGGTGTCCACCCGGTAGTCCCGCCCGATGCTCAGGCGGTCGTGATCGTCGCGCAGGCACCGGGCGGCCAGGTCGCCCAGCAGCGCCGTCGGGTCGGCCTCGTGGTAGCCGGTGGCGTAGACGATGGCGTCCGCGTCCAGCACGGTCCGCGCGCCGGTGGCCAGCGACTCGACGGTCACCCGCACCCCGTCGGGCGCGTCCACCAGGTCCACGACGCAGGACACGTTGAGCAGCCGCAGCCGCTGCTCGCCCAGCACCTTCTCCCGGTAGACCCGGCGGTACAGCTCGGCGATCAGGTCGTTGTCGACCACCGCGTAGTTGGTGTTGCCGTGGTAGTCCATCAGCCGGCGCTTGACCTGCTCGGGCGCGGCGTAGAAGTCGTCGACGGCCGCCGGGTCGAAGATCCGGTTCGCGAACGAGCTGTCGTCGGCCGGGCTGTAGCCGTAGCGCGCGAACACCGCGCAGACCTCCGCGCCCCGGAACCGCTCGTGCAGGAACGCGGTCACCTCCGCGCCGCTCTGCCCCGCGCCGACCACCACCAGCCGCTCCGGGTCCCGCAGCGAGCCGACCAGCCGGAGGAAGTCCCGGTTGTGCCACACCCGGTCGGACGGCACGACGCCCTCGGGCAGGTTCGGCCGCAGGCCCGTGGCCAGCACGAGGTTGCGGGCGCGCCGGATCTCCACCTCGCCCGCCGCGGTACGCGAGGACACGTCGAAGTGGGTGACCACGCCGCCCTCGACCACCGGGCGCACGGCCACCACGTCGTGCCCGTAGGACACCAGGTCGTCGACCCTGCGCGCGGCCCACTCGAAGTAGTCGTGGAACTCCACGCGCAGCGGGAACAGGTTCTTGTGGTTGATGAAGTCGACCAGGCGGCCCTGGCCGTGCAGGTAGTTGAGGAAGCTGAAGGAGCTGCTCGGGTTGCGCAGCGTCACCAGGTCCTTGAGGAAGGAGACCTGCATGGTGGCGTCGTCCAGCAACATGCCGCGGTGCCAGCCGAACCGCGCCTGGCGCTCCAGGAAGTGCGCGGTCACCACGTCTTCCGGTCGCGCGGCGGCGTTGTGCTCGTGGACCGCGATCGCGAGCGCGAGGTTCGAGGGCCCGAAGCCGACACCGAGGACGTCGACGACAGGTGGCTGTGACATGGCTGTCCCATCGGTGCGACAACAGGGAGTGATCGAACTTCGGTTACCCTAACCTAAGTACGCGCCCGGCGGGAGTGATCCAGACCTCTTGCTGATTTAGGCTAGCCTCACCTCAAGGGGAGAGGAAGGCGGTAGCCGGCGCAATCGGGGCCGAGGAGCCGCCGCGGTCCGCGCGGGCCCCCGCCGCCCGGCCCACCGGGTCGGCTCCGCCGCGGTCGGCGGGCCCGGTGACCGACCCGGTGCGTTGACCTGCCACTACCGCGTTTCCGCTCGTCGCGCCCCGACCGCCCGGCCGAGCGGCGCCCCCCGCGCGCACGGGGCCTTCACCGCCGGCGGCATCTGTGAACGGCCGCCGGCCGGTGCCGCTCGTCACAGCGCCGGCGCGCGGCCGGTCGGTGCGGCAACCCGACGCCGGCCGACCCGGTCGTGGGCCGTCCGGCCCACGCAGCGGCCCTCCCCCGGCCCGCCGCGGCGCTCGGCCCCGCGGCGTCGCGGCGGTGCTCCGTTCGGCTCGCCGCACCGGAAAACCACTCGAACGGCCCAGCCGACGCCGGGCCGCCGCGGTCGTCACGCGAGCAGCGCGCGCCCCTCGGGCGTCAGCTCCGCCGGCGCCCACTGGCCGCCGGAGTCGCTCGCCGGCCGCACGAGCCCGGCGTGCGCCAGCTGCCGCGCCGCCACCTGGTCGCTGCACAGCAGCCCGTCCACGCGCAGGTCCGGTTCGCGGCTGCGCGTCACCTCGGCGCGGCCGGCCGCAACGGCCCTGAGCATCGCGCGCGCCCGGTGGGTCAGTTCGTCGTTCATGGTCGACCACCGTCGTCCGCAGGGTTCGTCCACCCGGTTCATCGCCGCGCGACGCCGAAGTCTTACCGCCCGCCGGGATCCCGGGAGCGGCCCCGGCACTGGGTAGGGTCGGGCGCATGGGGACCGTCGCGGCCGTGAGCCGCAGCGCCGGGTACACGTTCACCAAGCCGAACACCGAGGTCATCCGGCTGGTGGCCGGGCTCGGCGTCGAGGGCGACGTGCACGCCGGCGAGCTGGTCAGGCACCGCTCGCGGATGCGGCGCGACCCCTCGCAGCCGAACCTGCGGCAGGTGCACCTGATGCACGCCGAGCTGCACGACGAGCTGAACGCGCTGGGCTTCGCCGTGACCGCGGGCGGGCTGGGCGAGAACGTCACGACCCGGGACGTCGACCTGCTCGGCCTGCCGACCGGGACGCGGCTGCGCCTGGGCGCGGAGGCGGTCGTGGAGGTGACCGGGCTGCGCAACCCGTGCGCGCAGATCGACGGGTACCGGCCGGGGCTGCTCAAGCACGTGCTCGGGCGTGACGCCGACGGCGCCGTGGTGCGCCGGGCCGGGGTCATGTCCGTCGTGCTGGTGGGCGGCGAGGTCCGGCCGGGCGACCGGATCCGGGTCGAGCCGCCCGCCGGCCCGCACCACCGGCTCGGGCCGGTGTAGCCGGTGGACCCGCCCCGCGGGGCGGGTCCGACCGGTCTCAGCGGTCGTCGTCCTGCGCCAGGATCGGCTGGGCGACGGCGAACGCCCGGTTGGCCGCCGGCACGCCCGCGTAGACGCCGACCTGGAGCAGGACTTCCTTGATCTCGTCGCGGGTCAGCCCGTTGCGCAGCGCGGCGCGCACGTGCATCGCCAGCTCGCCCTCGTGGCCCAGGGTCGCCAGCATGGCCAGCGTGACGCACGACCGCGTGCGCCGGTCCAGCCCCGGGCGGGTCCAGATCGAACCCCACGCGTAGCGGGTGATCAGCTCCTGGAAGTCGGCGGTGAACCCGTCGGCGCCCGCGACCGCCCGGTCCACGTGCTCGTCGCCGAGCACCTCGCGGCGCACCTTCATGCCCTCGTCGTAGTCGCTCATCGCAAGTGCTCCCGCAGGACGGCCGAGACGGCGTCGGCCGCCTCGACGTTGGCCAGGTGCGCCGCCCCGTCGACGACGAACAGCTCCGCCGCCGGGATGGCCTCGGCGATCGCCCGCAGGCGGTCCGGCGGTGTCGCCTCGTCCTGCGCGCCGGCGACCACGGCCGTGGGCGCCGTGATCGCGGGCAGCACCGGGCGCAGGTCCAGCTCCGCCAGCGCGTCGCAGCACGCGGCGTAGCCCTCGTCGTCCACTTCGGACACCATCGCCTCGAAGGCCGCCACCACCTCCGGCGACCGCGCGCGCAGCGCGGGGGTGAACCAGCGGCCCACCACCTGCGCCGCGATCGACGCCGTCCCCGACCGCCGCACGGTCGCCGCGCGCTCCCGCCACGGCCGCGGGTCCGGGTAGTCCGCCGTCGTGCAGCAGAGCACGAGCCGGTCGACGCGCTCGGGCGCGTGCCCGGCCAGCCACATGCCCACCATCGCGCCCAGCGACACGCCGCAGTAGGAGAACCGCTCGACCCCGAGGTCGTCCAGCAGCTCCAGCACGTCGCCGCCGAGGTCGGCCACCCGGTAGGGACCGGGCGCGGCCGGGCTGCCGCCGTGGCCGCGGTGGTCGTAGCGCAGCACCCGGAACCGCTCGCGCAGCTCCGCCACCTGCGGGTCCCACAGGGCGGTCGTCGTGCCCAGCGAGTTGCCCAGGACGACCACCGGCGCGCCCGGCGGCCCGCTCAGCTCGTGGTGCGGCCTCATCGCCCGGTCCTCCCCCGGCACTCCCGCCGCCCCGGCCCGGCCCGGCGCGCGCCGATCACCCGCGCCGGCCGGCCGGGGCGCTCACACGTCGAAGAAGACGGTTTCATGCTCCCCCTGCAACCGGATGTCGAAGTGGTAGCCGAACGGGGCCTGCGCGGCGACGAGCGTGGCGCGCGCGGCCGGGTCCGCGATGGAGTTGAGCACCGGGTCCTCGGCGTTGGCCGCCTCGTCCGGGAAGTAGACGCGGGTGACCAGCCGGACGAGCATCCCGCGGCAGAACACCGACACGTTGAGGTGGGGCGCCTCCCAGCCGCCGTCGGCGGTCGGCAGGGGGCCGGGCTTGACCGTGAGCACCCCGTAGCGGCCCTCGACGTCGGTCGCGCTGCGGCCGAACCCCCGGAAGCCCTCCCGGCGCACCGCGCCGCGCGGGTCGTCGGGGTGGTCGAACCGGCCGTCCGGGTCGGCCTGCCAGGTCTCCACGACCGCGTCGGGCACCGGGTCGCCGTTGCCGTCGAGCACGTAGCCCTCGACCCGGAACGCGTCGGGCGTGCCCTCGGGCACCACCAGCGGGCCGTCCTCCCACGGCAGGCCGATCCCGAAGAACGGCCCGACCGTCTGCGACGGGGTGGTGATCGGCTCAGTCATCGTCGTCGTCCTCGTCCTCCAGCGGCGTGGGGTTCTGGCCCCGCAGCACGATGTCCCACTGGTAGCCCAGCGCCCACTCCGGCACGGTGCTGCCCAGGTCGAACCGGGCGATCATCGCCTCGCGCGCCTTGGGGTCGCGCACCGAGTTGAAGATCGGGTCCTGGAAGAACAGCGGGTCGCCGGGGAAGTACATCTGCGTGATCAGCCGCTGCGTGAACGCGGTGCCGAACAGCGAGAAGTGGATGTGCGCGGGCCGCCAGGCGTTGTCGTGGTTGCGCCACGGGTACGCGCCGGGCTGGATCGTGGTGAACGAGTAGCGGCCCTCGGCGTCGGTGATGGTGCGGCCGACCCCGGTGAAGTTCGGGTCCAGCGGCGCGGGGTGGCGGTCGCCGTCGTGCCGGTACCGGCCGCCCGCGTTGGCCTGCCACACCTCCAGCAGGGTGCCCGCGACCGGCCTGCCGTCGCCGTCGAGCACGCGGCCGGACACGATGATCCGCTGGCCCTGCGGCTCGCCGTCGTGGCCCGCGGTGAGGTCGTTGTCGTGCGGGCCGACCCGGCCCTCGCCCAGCAGCGGGCCGGTGATCTCACCGAGCCGCTGCGGCAGCAGCGCCAGCGGCCGGTGCGGGTGCCGGAACTGGTTGGACCGGTAGTCCGGCCAGCGCAGCGGCGGGTGGGACCCGCTGTCCCGCCGGTACTGCGGCGTGGTCGCGTCGAGTGGCACCGCGCCCTCCTGTTCTCCCACCGGGGGGATTGTTCAGCCGACCGGCCCGGACCGCACGGCGGGGCCGCCGGGTGGGGCGAAACCTAGGTTCAGCCCGGTGGGGCGGGCAATGACCGGTTCCACTGAACGGAAGGTCGAAAACGGGATCGGGCGGGCGGCGGGGCGATCACCCGGGAGTGGACCGGTCGCCGGTGGCGGCGCCCGGGCAGGGGTGGTGACGGGCTGTCCGCGCGCGCACACCGACGGTGGGCCTCCACCTGACCCCGCGGGCCTCCCCCCTCTAGGGTGGGGCCGTCCCCGCGCGGGGGTCCCCACCGTCACGAGGTCGACGCCCATGCCCGAACCGCCTGCCCGGTCCGATCCCATCCGCGTGGTCCTCGTCGAGGACCACGACATGGTGGCGGAGGCGATCGGGCTGGCGCTGCAGCGGACGGGCGACGTGCAGGTGGTGGCCGCGGTCCGGTCCCGGGTGGCGGCGCTGGCCGCGACCGGGCGGCACCGCCCGCACGTCGTGGTGCTCGACCGGCGGCTGCCCGACGGCGACGGCGTCGGCGTGATCGCCGACCTGCGGGGGCTGGGCGCTCGGGTGCTGGTGCTGACCGGCGAGGCCACCTCCGCGGTCGCCGCCCGCGTGGTGGACGCGGGCGGCGCGGGGCTGGTGCTCAAGTCGTCCGGGCTGGAGGAGCTGACCGAGGCGGTGCGGCGGGTCGCCGGTGGCGAGGCGGTGTTCGACGGGGCGCTGCTCGCCGGTGTGCTCGACCGGTTCACCGGGCGCGTCGCGGCGACCGGCGCGTCCCTCACCGCGCGGGAGCGGGAGACGCTGGACCTGCTGGCCGACGGCGCGAGCACGGACGAGATCGGCCGCCGGCTGGGCGTCGCCCGCAACACGGTGCGCAACCACGTGCAGCGCGTGCTGGACAAGCTGGGCGCGCGGTCGAAGCTGGAGGCGGTGTCGATCGCCCGGCGGGCGGGGCTGGTCGACTAGCGCTCCCGGCCGTGGTCGGATCGGCTGCCGCCGCCGGGGCGCGCCCGCGCGCCGTTCCGCGGCGCGTGGTGCAGATGCACCACGCCCGGTGGCGAGGGTGCGTCTCGCGTCGACGGGGTCGGGTGCCCCACAGTGCGGGCGTGGACGTCCCGACGGTGAACCCGGTGGTCGAGTACAGCCCACCGCGCGGTCCGGGCGGCGCGGGTCTCGCGCGGGACTTCACGCGCCGGACGCTGGCCGCGTGGGGCTACCGGGGCGTGCACGACGACGTCGTCCTGGCGGTCTCCGAGCTGGTCGCCAACGCCGTGCGCCACGCGGGCGGGCCGGCCGTGCTGCGGTTGGCCGGCGGCGCGGACCGGGTCCGGGTCGAGGTGGCCGACGGCAGCCCGGTGCGGCCGGGGGTCCGGCCGGCGGGCGTGACCGGCGGGTGGGGGCTGCCGCTGGTCGACCGGCTGTGCCGGCGCTGGGGCGTCGAGCCGGACGGGCGCGGCAAGGTCGTGTGGTGCGAGCTGGCCTAGCGGTCCGCGGGGTCCGGGCGGCAGCGGGCCGGCGACCCACCGGTCGGGCGAACCCCGCGCGCGGCCGGCCGCGGACCGGACCGGGCCGCGGCCGGCGCGGCGACGTGCCGGCCGGTGGGCGGCGCCCGGCGCGGCGGTGCCCCGGCGGAGCGCGGGTGGTGACGTGGTGCACAGTGGGCGCCATGTCGAACCCGCCCCGCCGGCGACCCGACCGGATGCCCGAGTCGGCGTTCCAGCTGCTGGTCGAGGGGGTGGTCGACTACGCCATCTTCATGCTCGACCCGGACGGCCACATCGTCAGCTGGAACGTCGGCGCCGAGCGCATCAAGGGCTACCGGGAGGACGAGATCCTGGGCCGGCACTTCTCGGTGTTCTACCCGCCGGAGGACATCGCCGCGGCCAAGCCGGAGCGCGAGCTGGAGACGGCCATCGCCGAGGGCCGGCTGGAGGACGAGGGCTGGCGGCTGCGCGCGGACGGCACGCGGTTCTGGGCGAACGTGGTGATCACCGCGCTGTTCGACCGCACCGGCTGCCTGCGCGGCTTCGGCAAGGTCACCCGGGACATGACCGAGCGGCGGCGGGCCGAGCAGGCGCTGCTGGAACGGCGGCGGCTGGTCTCGCACCTGGTCGAGGCGCAGGAGCTGGAGCGCCGGCGGATCGCCTGGGACGTGCACGACGACTCCGTGCAGGCGATGGTGGCCGTGGGGATGCGGCTGCAGCTGCTGGCCGGCCGGCTGCCCGCCGAGCACGTGGCCGCGGTGGCCCGGCTCGACGAGGCGGTGCGCGGCGCGGTCGAGCGGCTGCGGATGCTGGTGTTCCGGCTGCGCCCGCCGGAGATCGACCGCAACGGCCTGGTGGCCGCGCTGGAGGAGTACCTGCGCGACCTCGCCCCCGCGTGGGGCCTGGAGTACTCCGTGCGCGACGAGCTGGCGCAGGAGCCGGCCCCCGACGCGGCGGTCACGATCTTCCGCATCTGCCAGGAGGCGCTGGCCAACGTGCACAAGCACGCCGAGTCGTCCCGGGTGGACGTGCGGCTGTCCACCGAGGACCGCGGCACGCTGGTCGAGATCGCGGACGACGGCGTCGGCGTGGCCGCCGACTCCGGGCACCAGGCGGGCCCGGAGCACTTCGGCATGATCGAGATGCGCGAGCGCGCCGAGACCGCCGGCGGCTGGTGGACCCTCGCCCGGCGCCCGGGCGGCGGCACCGCGGTCCGGTTCTGGCTGCCCACCACCACGCCGGACGCCCGATGACGCGCGTGCTGATCTGCGACGACGACCCCATGATCGCCGAGGCGCTGCACGACGTGCTGACCGCCGAGCCGGACCTCGCGGTGGTGGCGGTCGCGCGCACCGCGGGCGACGCGATCGCGCTGGCCGAGCGGCACTCGCCGGACGTGGTCGTGCTGGACCTGCGGATGCCCGGCGGCGGCGGCCTCCGGGTGGCCCGCGAGCTGGGCCGGCGCTGCCCGCAGGCCCGCGTGGTGGCGTTCTCCGCCCACGCCGACCCGGCGGCGGTCGCCGGGATGCGCCGCGCGGGCGTGACCGAGTACCTGGTGAAGGGCGTGCCCAACGCGGTCATCGTCGACGCGGTGCGCAGGCTCGGGTGAACGCCGTTCGGGAAGTTGTGACCCGTTCGGGACTCCCGTAACGTCGGTCGCCGCAGCCACCACGGCGTCGGGGGTGCCCGGATGGACCAGCCGCTGATCACCGTCGGGTCGTCCTGGCACGACGGGATCCTGCTGGTGACCGTCGTCGGCGAGGTCGACATGGACACCGTGCCCAAGATCCGGGCGGCCCTGCACCAGCCCGCGCCGGCCGTCGTGCTCGACCTCGACGGGGTGACGTTCTTCGGCTCGGCCGGGATGCAGCTGCTGGTCGACACCCGCAACCGCGTCCCCGGCCTGGCCGTGGTCGCCACCAACCACCCGGTCCTGCGCCCGCTGGAGGTGACCGGCCTGCGCCCCCACCTCCCGCTGTGCCCGACGCGGGCGACCGCCCTGGCGCACGTCCGGGACGACCTGCGGTCCCGCACCGGCTGAGCCGGACGCCCCGGCGGCCGGCTCAGCCGTCGAAGCGGCCCCGCCGGACGGCCGCCACCAGCGCGGCCACCGCCCGCGGCCCGCGGAACCCCAGCCGCGCGCCGTCGGGGTTCTTCGAGTCGCGCACCGCCGCCAGGTCCCGGGCGACCTCGACGCAGGAGTTCGTGTTGGTGCTCCGGCTGGACTTGCGCCACCGCGTCATGTCTTCTCCTCGATCCGCTCGACCTCGCGAGCGATCAACCCGATGGTCTCGTCCGGGCTGCACGCGACGTCGAGCACCTGTTCCACGGCTTCCTGGTACGCCGTGACATCCACTGCTTCCTGGTAGAACAAACCGCTCCGGCGATTCTCGACGTGCACGATGCTCATTGCCTGGGTGTCGAGGATAGCGAACGCACCCTCCAATCCGGGGTGCCAACCGGTCGCCTCGGGAATGGCGCGCAGTGTGATGTTGGGCCATTCGGCCGTCTTGAGCAGCTGGGCGAACTGGTCCGCCATGACACGCGGGCCGCCGATGTCGCTGCGCAGGGCCGACACCCCGATGAGCGCCGTCAACCGCACCGGGTTCTCACGGGTGAGGACGTCCCGCCGACCGAGACGGGTGGCGACGCGCAGTTCGATCTCCTGCTCCGGCACCCGCCCCGCGCGCATGATGGCCCGCGCATAAGCACCCGTTTGCAGCAGACCGGGGATCAGCAGCGGCGAGACGTCCGTGATGGTGACCGCCATCTGCTCGAAGCTCAGCAACGCCGACAGCTGGGACTGCCGGTCCGGCGACGATACCGCCACCCACACCGAGTCGTCGGTGACCCTGGCCATGTCCACGATCCGCTCGAACTCGTGACCGGTGACTCCCAGCGTCGCCAGGATCGCGGCGACCACCTCGGGGTTCGGCGGGCGCTCGCCCGATTCGGCGCGGGACAGCGAACTGTGGTCGACGCCGAGCCGTTTCGCCAGTTCGCGCAGACCGGTGCCGGCGCGGTCGCGGGCAGCCCGGAGTTCGGCGCCGAGCGCTACGGCCTTGGGCGTGGTGCGGACCATGCCGCACAGCATAGGGGGCGCTTGAAACCACCAGAGGATCGCACGATCAGGGCATTGACCAGCTGGTGCGCACCATGAACTCTGGTGCGCACCAGCTATTCCAAACGAAAGGCGGTTGATTCGTGTACCCGATGGTCGGTAGCGGTCAGATGTGTACGTGGGCTCACTACGACGGCGAGACGCCCATCAAGTATGAGATCCACCCGGATTCGGTGGCTCTCTCCTTCGGCCGTGGCGAACTCGAATTGGCTTTCAGCGAAGCGGCGTTGGAGAAACTGGTCGGAGTCTCCGAGGCGGCGCTCCGGGAAATGCGCACGACCTCGGCGAGCTGATCGTCCCGCAGCCCGTCAGGGCCGGACCGACCCTGACGGGCACAGCGGTTCCCGCGCGTGCCCGGCGGCCCGCTCAGTCCTGCTCCAGCCCCAGGTAGAACGCGATCAGCCGGAGCAGGTGGTCGGTGTCCACCGGCTTGGTCACGTAGTCGGTGGCCCCCGAGGCCAGGCTCTTCTCCCGGTCGCCCTTCATCGCCTTGGCCGTCACCGCGATCACCGGCAGGTCCGAGTACCGCGCCATGGCGCGGATGGCCGCCATGGTCGCGTTGCCGTCCAGCTCGGGCATCATGATGTCCATCAGCACCAGCGACACGTCGTCGTACTGCTCCAGCGCCCGCACCCCGGTGATGCCGTTGTCGGCGTAGATGACCTCCAGCCCGTGCAGCTCCAGCACGCTGGTCAGCGCGAACACGTTGCGCAGGTCGTCGTCGACGATGAGCACCTTCTCGCCGTGGAACCGCATCGGCGCGGGCGGCAGCTCGACCGGGGCGTCGGCCGGCAGGTGCGGCTCCTCGGCGGGCGCGGTCGGCGGCTCGGGCAGCTCGACGTCGACCGGCGCGGGCACCAGGCCCTGGTCGCTCAGCGGCAGGTACAGGGTGAACGTCGAGCCCAGGCCCGGTTCGCTGCGCACGTCCAGCCGCCCGCCCAGCAGCGCGGCCAGCTCCCGGCTGATGGACAGCCCCAGCCCGGTGCCGCCGTACTTGCGCGAGGTGGTGCCGTCGGCCTGCTGGAACGCCTCGAAGATGACCGACAGCTTCTCCGCCGGGATGCCGATGCCGGTGTCCTGCACGTCGAACGCCACCACGCCGTCGTTCACCCGGATGTGCAGCATGATCTCGCCGTCGTGGGTGAACTTCACCGCGTTGGACAGCAGGTTGCGCAGGATCTGCTGGAGGCGGTGCTCGTCGGTGTGCAGGGTGGACGGCACGTCCGGGTCCACCTTGACGTCGAACTCCAGCCCCTTCTCCGCGGCCAGCGGCAGCGTCAGCGCCTCCACGTACCCGACCACGTCCGACACCCGCACCGGGTCGGTCTGCACCTGCATGTGCCCGGACTCGACCTTGGTCAGGTCCAGGATGTCGTCGATGAGCTGGAGCAGGTCGGTGCCCGACGAGTGGATGGTCCGGGCGAACTCGACCTGCTTGGGGTTGAGGTTGCCGTCGAGGTTGTCGGCCAGCAGCTTGGCCAGGATGAGCAGCGAGTTCAGCGGCGTGCGCAGCTCGTGCGACATGTTCGCCATGAACTCCGACTTGTACTTCGACGCCGACGACAGCTGCCGCGCCCGCGCCTCCAGCTCCACCGAGCCGGCCCGCAGCTCCTCGGTGAGCCGCTGCGACTCGACCAGCAGGCTGTCGGTGCGGGCGTTGGCGAGCATCGTGTTGACGTTGACGCCGAGGTTCTCCTTGAGCTGGTCGAGCAGGTCCAGGTGCACCTCGGTGAACTCGCCGAACGACCCCAGCTCGATCACGCCCAGCGTCTCGCCCTGGAACACGATCGGCAGGATCACCAGGTTCAGCGGCGGCGCGGCGCCCATCCCGGAGCCGATCTCCAGGTACCCCGGCGGCACGTCGGTGACCAGCACCGTCTTCTTCTCCACCGCCACCTGGCCGATCAGCGACTCGCCGCGGGCGAACCGGGTGGGCCGCCCGCCGCGCGGCTGGTAGGCGTAGGTCGCGGTCAGCTCCAGCGCGTCGGACACCCCGTCGACCAGGAAGAACGCGCCGTGCTGCGCGGAGACCAGCGGCGTCAGCTCGCTCATCACCAGCGAGGCCATGGCGTGCAGGTCGCGGTGGCCCTGCATCTGCCCCGACAGCCGGGCCAGGTTGGTCTTCAGCCAGTCCTGCTCCTGGTTGGCCCGGGTCGACTCGCGCAGGTTGCCGATCATCCGGTTGACGCTGTCCTTCAGCTCGGCGACCTCGCCGGAGGCGTCCACGGTGATCTGCCGGGTCAGGTCGCCCGCGGTCACCGCGGTGGCCACGACCGCGATCGCCCGCACCTGCCGGGTGAGGTTCCCGGCCAGCTCGTTGACGTTCTCGGTCAGCCGCTTCCAGGTGCCCGAGACGCCCTCGACCTCGGCCTGGCCGCCGAGCTTGCCCTCGGTGCCGACCTCGCGCGCCACGCGGGTGACCTCGTCGGCGAACGACGACAGCTGGGCGACCATCGTGTTGATCGTGGTCTTGAGCTCCAGGATCTCGCCGCGCGCGTCCACGTCGATCTTCTTGGACAGGTCGCCGCGCGCCACCGCCGTCGTCACCTGGGCGATGTTGCGCACCTGGTTGGTCAGGTTGTTCGCCATGAAGTTGACGTTCTCGGTGAGGTCCTTCCAGGTGCCCGCGACGTTGGGCACGCGCGCCTGGCCGCCCAGGATGCCCTCCGTGCCGACCTCGCGGGACACGCGGGTCACCTCGTCGGCGAACGCGCGCAGCGTGTCCACCATGCCGTTGATGGTGTCGGCCAGCGCGGCGATCTCGCCCTTCGCCTCGACGGTGATCTTCTTGGACAGGTCGCCGCCCGCCACCGCCGTCGCCACCTGCGCGATGCTGCGCACCTGCGTGGACAGGTTGTCGGCCATCACGTTGACGTTGTCGGTGAGGTCCTTCCAGGTGCCCGCCACCCCCGGCACGCGCGCCTGGCCGCCCAGCCGGCCGTCGGTGCCGACCTCGCGCGCCACGCGGGTGACCTCGTCGGCGAAGCCGGACAGCTGGTCGACCATGGTGTTGATGGTCGACTTCAGCTCCAGGATCTCGCCGCGCGCGTCCACGGTGATCTTCTGCGACAGGTCGCCGCCCGCCACCGCCGTCGTCACCTGGGCGATGTTGCGGACCTGCTCGGTGAGGTTGTTGGCCATGAAGTTCACCGAGTCGGTCAGGTCGCGCCACGTGCCGCCCACGCCGGGCACCTGCGCCTGACCGCCCAACCGGCCGTCGGTGCCCACCTCGCGCGCCACGCGCGTGACCTCGTCGGCGAACGACGACAGCTGGTCCACCATCGTGTTGACGGTGTCCTTCAGCTCCAGGATCTCGCCGCGCGCCTGCACGGTGATCTTCTGCGACAGGTCGCCGCGCGCGACCGCCGTCGCCACCTGCGCGATGTTGCGCACCTGCGAGGTCAGGTTGCCCGCCATGAAGTTCACCGAGTCGGTCAGGTCCCGCCACGTGCCCGCCACGCCCGGCACCTGCGCCTGACCGCCCAACCGGCCGTCGCTGCCGACCTCGCGCGCCACGCGCGTCACCTCGGCCGCGAACGACGACAGCTGGTCGACCATCGTGTTGATCGTCGTCTTGAGCTGGAGGATCTCGCCGCGCGCGTCCACGTCGATCTTCTGCGACAGGTCGCCCTGCGCCACCGCGGTGGTGACCTGGGCGATGTTGCGCACCTGCGAGGTCAGGTTGCCCGCCATGAAGTTCACCGAGTCGGTCAGGTCCCGCCAGGTGCCGGCGACGCCCTGCACCTGCGCCTGGCCGCCCAGCCGGCCCTCGGTGCCGACCTCGCGCGCCACGCGGGTGACCTCGTCGGCGAACGACGAGAGCTGGTCGACCATCGTGTTGATGGTGTCCTTCAGCTCCAGGATCTCGCCGCGCGCGTCGACGGTGATCTTCTGCGACAGGTCGCCCAGCGCCACCGCCGTCGCCACCTGCGCGATGTTGCGGACCTGCGAGGTCAGGTTGTTGGCCATGAAGTTCACGTTGTCGGTCAGGTCTCGCCACGTGCCGCCCACCCCGGGCACCTGCGCCTGACCGCCCAACCGGCCGTCCGTGCCGACCTCGCGCGCCACGCGGGTGACCTCGTCGGCGAACGACGAGAGCTGGTCCACCATCGTGTTGACGGTGTCCTTCAGCTCCAGCATCTCGCCCGCCACCGTGACGGTGATCTTCTGCGACAGGTCGCCCTGCGCCACCGCCGTCGCCACCTGCGCGATGTCGCGGACCTGCGCGGTGAGGTTGTCGGACATGAAGTTCACCGAGTCGGTGAGGTCCTTCCAGGTGCCCGCCACGCCCGGCACCTGCGCCTGGCCGCCCAGCCGGCCGTCGGTGCCCACCTCGCGCGCCACCCGCGTGACCTCGCCGGCGAACGTGCGCAGCGTCGAGGTCATCGAGTTGAAGCTCTCGGCCAGGGTCGCGACCTCGCCGCGCCCGGTCACGGTGATCTCCTGCGTCAGGTCGCCCTGCGCCACCGCCGCGAGCACGCGGCTCAGCTCGGTGGTCGGCCGGGCCAGGTCGTCGATCAGGCCGTTGACCGCCTCGACCGCCATGCCCCAGCCCATCGGGCCCGCGCCGGCCGCGATCCGGTCGCCCAGCCTGCCCTCCTGGCCGACCGCCTGGCGGACCCGGACCAGCTCGGCCACGAGCCACTGGTTGCGCTCCGCGATCTCGTTGAACACCTCCGCCAGCTCGCCGTGCGGACCCTGCGGCACCACGAGGCGGCGGCGGAAGTTGCCGTCCCGCATCTCCCGCATCGCGGTGAGCAGCCTCGCGAGGGTCACGTCCGTGTCGTCCTGCGCGGTCGTCACTGGGCCTCCAACGTCAGCGGATCTGCGCCAAGCCTGCCACTGTTGCAGGTGGCGTGTCCGCTAGGTTGGTCACGACCCGACACACAGGAGCCACCATGGCCCAGGGCTACCGGCAAGGCGCCGCGGCGGGCCTCGACCTCGAAGCGTGGCGTCGCCTGGTCGACGGCGTCCACGAAGCCGTGGTCGTGGTCGACCCGCTGGGGGTGGTGCGCCTGGCCAACCCGCTGGCCACCGTGTTGTTCCCGCAGGCCAGGCCGGGTGCGCCGGCGGTCCTGGAGGGCCGTTCGCAGGACCTGGGCGGCGGCTGGACCGCGTGGTACCGCGACGCGGAGGACTTCCTGGAACGGGCGACCCGCGAACTGGCCCCGCTCACCGACCGCGCCGAGGCGCTGCGGCGGGCGGTGGAGGCGGCGCCCGCCCCGCAGGCCGTGGCGGTCGTCCCCGGCGGGCGCGGGCGGCTGGAGTGGTGGCGGCGCGGCCCGGACGGCGAGGTCACCCCGGTCCGCACGCCCCGGCAGGCCGCCGCCGGCGTGCCCGGCCTGCTCGCCGTCCTGGACGGCGCCGCGCGACACGCCGAAATCACCCCCGCGGGGGACGGTGTGTGGGGTTGCGCGACCGGCGTGGGCACCGCCGTGCCGCTGACCGCCGGCGGCGCCCTGGTGTGCTTCGGCGGCCCGCGCGACGTCGACCTCCTCGCGCGCTACGCCGACCGGGCCGCCGCCGCGCTGGAGGTGAGCACGCGGTTCAGCGAGCAGGAGCGCACGATCGAGGCGCTGCGCGCCAACCTGCTGCCCAGCCCGCTGCCGGCGGTGCCCGGCGTGCGGCTGGCCCGGGTCTACGAGCCCGCGCACCACCGCGCCCTGGTCGGCGGCGACTTCTACGACGTGCACCCCCGCGAGGACGGCACCGCCGCGTTCGCGCTGGGCGACGTGGCGGGCAACGGCCTGGAGGCCGCCGCGCACTCCGGCCGGGTGCGGCAGAGCCTGCACGCGCTGCTGGTGGTCGAGCAGCGGCCGGCGCAGCTGCTGGCGCTGCTCAACACCGCGCTGCGGGCGGCCGGCAGCAAGCTGTTCACCACGCTGGTGGTCGGCGACCTGGTGCCCGTCCAGGCGGGCGGGCTGCGCGTCGCGCTCTCCGCCGGCGGCCACCCCGCTCCCCTGGTGCTGCGCTCCGGCGGGCGCGTGGACGAGGTGGCGGTGCACGGCGGCATCGTCGGCGTGCTGCCCGAGGTCCGCTTCCACCAGACCACCGTGGCCCTGGGGCCGGGCGAGACGCTGCTGCTCTACAGCGACGGGGTCACCGAGGCCCGCTCCCGCGGCGACCGCCGGAACCTGTTCGGCGACGTGCGGCTCAAGGCCGCGCTCGCCGAGTGCGCCGGCCTGCCCGCCGAGGCGGTGGCCGAGCACGTGCGGCACGTCGTGTTCTCCTGGCTGGGCGACGCCGAGCACGACGACCTGACCCTGCTGGTCGTGCAGGCCGAGGACTGAGGTGTCACGTCGTGGCGTCCTCCACCGAGTCGTGGATGTGCATCACTTCGGACAGCTCGGTCAGCCGGAACAGCCGGCGCACCGAGGACTGCAGCGCCGCCATCCGGAACTGCCCGCCCGTGCCGTCGAGCCGCCGGTGCCAGTCGAGCATCAGGGACAGGCCCGTGGTGTCCATGAACGGCACGCCGCTCAGGTCGACCACCACCCGGTCGCCGGAGGTCTCCTCCAGCAGGTCGGACAGCACCGGGACGGTGTCCGCGTCCAACTCCCCCGAGACCGCGACGACCGTCCAGCCGCCGCGCACCTCACTGCGCACCTGCAAGTCCATCGCGTCCGCGCCTCTCCGCCCGGCGGGTGCCGTGCCGGTACAGATCGTGCAGCAAGGGCACCCCGGACGCGACCACTGGGTGGTTGAAGCGACAGGATGTGCGACGATGCGGTAACGGCCGATCAACGGGAGCGGATTGTGCGCAACGAGCCAGCGACGCCGGTGGCCGTCACGCTGCCCGCAACCGCCGGGGCTTCCGCGCAGGCCAGGCGGCTGGTCGATGAGGCGGTGACGGCGTGGGGGGTGTCCCCCGAGGTCGCCGAGGACGCGGCCCTGGTGGTGACGGAGCTGGTGTCGAACGCGGTGGACCACGCGACGGGTCCCCTGGAGCTGACGGTGTCCAGGACACCGGACGGCCTGCGCATCGAGGTGGCCGACCAGTCCCCGGCGATGCCCCAGCCCCGGCCCGTGCAGGTGGACTCGGCCCGCGGGCGCGGCCTGATCATCGTGGCCGCGCTGAGCCGCGACTGGGGCACGTCCCCGAGGGCCGTGGGGAAGGCGGTGTGGGCGGAACTCGCCTGAGGGCCGCCGCGCGGGCGCCCCGGCGCCCCGGCGGGCTCCGGGGCGGCGGGGACCCCGGGACGCGGCAGGGCGCGGGCCCCGACCGGGGAGAGAACCGGTCGGGGCCCGCGCCGTGGTCCCGCGTCGCGCTCGAGCGGTGCGGCGGTCAGGCCGCCCGCATGGACCGCACGCCCCACGAGGTGACGGTGAGCGTGAAGGTCGCCGTGCCGGTCTTGCCGTCGGCCGAGGTGGCCGTGACCGTGATCCGGTGCGTGCCCACCGGGGTCTGGAAGCCGGTGCTCAGGAAGACGTTGCTGCTGCCGCCCTGGGCGATGGAGCGCGGGTGGAACTGGAGCTGGGTGCCCGCCGGGTTGCCGGCGGCCGACAGCGCCAGCGTCCCGGCGCCCCCGGTGGCCGTGACGGAGAACTGGGCGAAGAAGCCCTGCTGCACCGACACCGAGGACGGGTTGACGGTCACCTTGACCTCGCCGTCGGGCGGTGTGTCGCCGGTCACGGTCAGGGTCAGCGCCGTCGTCGCCGTCCGGCCGCCCGAACCGGCGCCGGTCACCGTCACGGTGTAGGTCCCGGCCTTGGTGGCGGCCGTGGTCTCGACCGTCAGCTTGGCGTTGGACCCGCTCTGGATCGACGTCGGCTGGAACACCGCCTTGGCCCCGTCCGGCAGGCCCGACGCGGACAGCGACACCGACTCCGGACCACCGGAACCGGCCACCGACGTCACCGTGGTGGACCCGTGCTCGCCCGCCGCCACCTTCAGGCTGCTCGGCGAGAGGCCGAGGGTGAAGTCGCCCGGCTGCTGGTCGCCGCCCTCGACGGTCAGGGACAGCTTCGCGGTCGCGGTCTTCCCGCCGGCGCCGGCGCCGGTCACGGTCACGTCGTAGGTGCCGTTCGGGGTGGCGGCCGTGGTCTCGACGGTCAGCTTGGCGTTGGACCCGCTCTGGATCGACGTCGGCTGGAACACCGCCTTGGCCCCGCTCGGCAGGCCCGACGCCGACAGCGACACCGACTCCGGACCACCGGAACCGGCCACCGACGTCACCGTGGCCGACGCGTGCCTGCCCGCCGTGACCTTCAGGCTGCCCGGCGACGTGCCCAGCGCGAAGTCCGACTGCGGCGTCCCGACCTCCTGCCTGACCCAGTCGCCCATGTCGTTGGTCAGCCGGCCGTAGACGCTGTACCACTTGAAGTCGCTGCGGCTCCACGACGCGACGCCCACGATCTTGCCGTCCACGATCAGCGGACCGCCGCTGTCGCCGGGCAGGATGGTGGTGCGGCCGTCGGAGTAGCCGGCGCAGATCATCGTGGCCGACTTGAAGCCCGCGCCGACGCCCTGGCACAGCGAGTCGCCGTTGACGATGGGCAGCGTCGCCTTGTCCAGCGTGACGTCGCGCTGGTTGTCGTTGAAGTCCTTCTTGCCGTAGCCGAAGCCGAGGCCGCTCTTGCCCGGCGTGGCCAGCCCCGAGTCGGCGGAGGTGGCGAACTGCGCGTAGCGCCCGCCGCGCACCGGGATGTCGTCGGCCACGGTGACGACCGCGACGTCGTAGCCCTGGTCGAAGTTGACGTACTTGGGGTGCTTCTTGTACTCGACCACCGCGGTGCGGAACCCGCCGCCCGCGTTCAGGTCGTCCAGGCCGTACACGAAGCTCTTCTCGCCCGAGGCGTCGGCGCAGTGCGCCGCGATCAGGATCTTGCGGGGCGCCACGACCGAGCCGGTGCAGCTCTGCCCCTGGGGGCGGGAGCCGCCCTCGCGCACCCCCGCGATGATCGCGGGGAACTCGTCGACGGTGGCGTCCTGGCCGTTGTGGAAGGCCGGTCCCGCGTCGGACGGGGCGGGTACCGTGTCGCCCTCGAAGTTCGCGGCAGGGGCGTTGCCCGGCGAGGCGGAGGCCCCGGGCAGGGGGAGGAGCGGTAGCAGCAAGGCCGCCGCGACGAGGGGCGCGAAACCCCTGGGACGTGGTCGTTTCACTGTGCTTCCCTTCCAGGCGAACAGCCGCCTCAGCAGGGGGTGAAGCGGCAGAGCCCACTGTCGGGCGGCGCCCGTCCGGGAACAATCAGGGACGTGATCCGTAGGGGTACGGCACTTATTCGCGGGTATCCCCCCGAGTGGCAGACCACTACGGAGGAGGGCACGTGTCCACCACGGAAAGCGGTCAGGTGACCGGCACGCAGGACAAGGACTACAACATCATCTGGTTCGTCGAGGCGTGCTTGAGCAACGCGCTGCGCCTGGAGTCCTACATCGCCGACGCGGAGCGGACGGGCGACACCGAGCTCGCCGACTTCTTCCGCCGCGCCCAGGGGGAGAGCCGCAAGGGCGCCGAGCAGGGCAAGGAGCTGCTGGCTGCGCGCCTGAGGTAGTCCTCACGCCGGAAGGGCCGCCCCCGCGGGGGCGGCCCTTCCTCGTGTCACCGCAGGTGTCGCCGCGGTCCTCGTGTCACCGCGGTGCTCGTGTCACCACATGTGCCACCGCGGGCGAACACCTGCCGCGCTGCTCCGGTGGGGGCGGATCCGGTGGGCGTCCGCTGCGCCGGCCGCCGGTGAGGCGGCGCGCCCACCGCGCGAGGTGCGGGGCGCTCCTCGCACGGGCTTCCCCGGACGCGCCGCCCATGACGGCGGCGCCCACGACAACGGCTCCCATCGCCCCGACACCCGCGGGCCACCCGCCGGCGCCGCATCGGCGCGCACGGCGCTCAGGCGAACGGCGTTCGCGCGCACGGCGCTCAGACGCACGGCGCTCAGGTGAACGGCGTTCGGGCGCACGGTATGCGCGCACACGGCGCCCGTCGGTGCGTCACCTGCCGGCGTCACGCCCTTGGCGGCGGGGTGGTCCGCGGGGGCGGCCACCGCTCGGTGGGACCGCCTAACGCTGGTCACCGAAGTTCCGCAGACCTTCCTTGGCCTTCTCCGCGCCCTGCTGGACCTGCTCGGAGTGCTTGCCGCCGGTCCTCTCGTCGACCACGCCGGACGCCCGGTCGACGCCCTGCTCCGCCTTGTCGCCGTGCTGCCCCAGCGCGTCCTTGGCCTTGTTCTTCAGCTCGTCGAACTTGTCGCCGATGCCCATCTGCCACAACCTCCTGACGCAGGGCGTCCCGGGTGGACGCTCCGCGGTGGGGTACCCGCCGATCGGCCGCATCGCGACAAAGCCACCCGATCGTGGGATACCGCACAACGGGCCGTCACGAATCGCGGGCACGTGCCACCGGGGACGACCACCTACCGGTGGCGGCTCCCCCCGGCGGTGAGTGGCCACTACCCTCCGGTCGAGGGCGATCCCCGGCGGAAGGAGCACCGTGACCGACCAGCAGCTCGCGGACCTGGCAGCGGACTACTTCCGGGACCGGTGCGAGGCCGACCCGTTCGCCGCGACCGCGCACGGCGTGCCCGGCCACGACGGCGACGTCCCCGACCCCGGCCGGGAGGCCGACCAGCGCGGGCTGGAACGGCTCGACGGGTTCGGGCGGCGGCTGGCCGCGATCGACCCGGACCGGCTGACCGGCCAGGACGTCGTCACGCACGAGATGCTCGACCGGCTGCTGCGCGACGGCCGGGCGCAGCTGGCCACCGGCTACGGCGTGGGCGCGGCCGAGATCGCGGTGTCCGCGAGCATGGTCGGCGCCCAGAACGCGGTGTTCTCCACCGTCCCGCTGGCGCGGCTGCGCCGGGCGGCGGACGCCGAGGACTACCTGCGGCGGCTGGCCGGCCTGGGCGGGTACTTCGACGCGGTGGGCGAGCGGTTCCGGCAGGCGCGGGCCGACGGCCGGACCCCCACGGCCTCGGGCGTGCGGCAGGCCGTCGAGCAGGTGCGCGGCTACCTGGCGACCGACCTGGCCGACGACCCGTTCCTGCGGCCCGCCCGGGAACCGGGCGCCGTCGACGCGGCGCGGCGCGTGGAGGCCGCCGTGCGGGACGTCGTCCGCCCGGCGCTGGCCCGGTTCGCCGCGACGCTGGCCGACCTGGCCGACGGCGCGCGGGACGACGACCACGTCGGCGTCTGCCACGTGCCCGGTGGGGAGGCGGTGTACGCGGCGGCCGTCCGGGCGCACACCACCACGGCGCTGGACCCCGGGCGCATCCACGAGATCGGCCTGGCGAAGCTGGCCGAGGTGCACGAGGAGTTCGCGGAGCTGGGCGGTCGGGCCCTGGGCACGTCGGACGTGCCGGAGGTGCTGCGGCGGCTGCGCGAGGACGAGTCGCTGCGCTTCGACGACGCCGAGCAGATCGTGGCCTGCGCGGTCGCCGCGCTGGAACGGGCGAGCGCCGCGCTGCCGGGGTGGTTCCACCCCTACGAGATCGCCCCGTGCGAGGTCCGGCCGATGCACCCGGCGGAGGCCGAGGGTTCCGTGCTGGCCTACTACCAGCCGCCCGCCGAGGACGGCTCGCGGCCCGGCGCGCACGTCGTGAACACCCACGAGCCCCGGTCGCGCCCGCGGTACGAGTACGAGGCGCTGTCGTTCCACGAGAGCGTCCCGGGCCACCACCTCCAGATCGCGCTGGCGCAGTCGGTGGAGGACCTCCCGGACTTCCGGCGCTTCGCCTACCTGACCGCGCACGCCGAGGGCTGGGGCCTGTACACCGAGCGCCTGGCCGACGAGATGGGGCTGTACTCGGGCGACCTGGCCCGGTTCGGGATGCTGTCGTTCGACGCGTGGCGGGCGTGCCGGCTGGTGGTGGACACCGGGATGCACCACCACGGCTGGTCCCGCGACCGCGCGCGGGCGTTCCTGCGCGACAACTCGGCGCTGTCGGAGTCCAACGTGCGCAACGAGATCGACCGCTACATCGCCTGGCCGGGGCAGGCGACGGCCTACCTGCTGGGCCGCCTGCACATCGAGGACCTGCGCGCGAGGGCGAGCCGCGCGCTGGGCGACCGCTTCTCCGTCCGGGACTTCCACCACCGGGTGCTGGCCGGCGGCGCCCTCCCGCTGGAGACCCTGACCCGCGTGGTCGACCGGTGGGTCGACGCGGAGCGGGGCTGACCCGCCGGGGCGCGCCTCGAAGATATGCCCCGCGGCAGAGGCGGGCGAGTGCCGGGACCGGCCAGGCTGGCGGCATGTGGAGGACTGCTGCGACCGCCGTCGCCGCCGTGGCGCTGGTGGCGGGGACCGTCACGCCCGCCGCGGCCCGGACGGGTTTCCAGGAGTGCGGGGACGGGCTGTGGTGCGCGTCCCTGACCGTGCCGGCCGACTGGGCCCGCCCGGACGGGGCGCGGATCTCCTTGGGGATCGCCAAGGTGCCGGCGCGGGAGCGGCGCCGGGGGTCGGTGGTGGTGAACCTCGGCGGGCCCGGTGAGCAGATCGCCCACCTGCCGCACGTCAAGGACGCGCTGGAGGACCTGTCCCGGTCGTTCGACGTGGTGCTGGCCGACCCGCGCGGGTTCGGCCGGAGCAGCGGCGTGCGGTGCCCCTCGCCCTCGCCGCAGCGCGCCGAGTGGGTCTTCGACGACCGGGAGGAGTTCGACCGCTACCGGGCCGCCAACCGCGGGTTCGGGGCGCGGTGCGTCGCGGCGGCCGGTCCGCTGGCCGGGAAGCTGGACTCCTGGCAGGTCGCCCGGGACCTGGAGGCCGTCCGGGTGGCGCTCGGCGAGCGGCGGCTGAACTACTTCGGCAACTCCTACGGCACGGTGTTCGGCCAGGCGTACGCCGAGTCCTTCCCGCACCGGGTCGGGCGGTTCTACCTCGACAGCGCCTTCGACCACACCGAGCGGTCGGTGGTCGACTGGGTCGGGGAGCGGGCCGCCGCGGACGAGCGGAACCTGCACCGGATGGCCGCGTGGTGCGCCGAGGACGCCCGGTGCGCGCTGCACGGCCGGGACGTCGTCGGGGTGTGGGCCGAAGTCCTCGCGCGCGCGCCGATCCCCACGTCGTCGGGCGGCTCCGTCAGCGCGGCCCGGATCGTGTCCCGGGCGTTCCTGGACGGCCCGCAGGACTGGGCGGAGCTGGCCCGCGCGCTGGCCGAGGCGCTGGGCGGCGACGCCGGGCGGTTCGCGGTGGACTCCGGCGCGCGGGACCCGGACCTGTCGCGGGTCGTGCTGTGCGCCGACTTCCGCTACCCGTCGGAGTTCGGGCGGTTGCGGGAGCTGGAGTCGCGGGTGCGCCGGGACGCGCCGCTGGTGGGGTGGCGGCAGACCTGGGTCATCGCCAACCACTGCGCCGGCCTGCCGGTCCCGACCACGTTCCCGCAGCACCCGTTCCGGGCCGACGTGCGGGCGCTGGTGGTCAACGGCGACCACGACCCGGTGACGCCCCCCGCGTACGGCCGGCGCGTCGCGTCGCGGCTGGCGCACGCCCGGTACCTCTCGGTCCCCTCGGGCCACGCGGTGTACTTGAGCGGGAACCCGTGCGTGCGCGAGCACGTGAACCGCTACTTCGCCACCGGTGTCCTGCCGGCGGCGGGGACCGCGTGTCCGGGAGACTGACGCGGTGATCGTGTTGGCGAGCGCGGCCGTGTGCCTGCCGCTGCTGTTCGTCCGCCGGGCGCCGCTGACCGCGGCGCTGCTGTCGGCGCTCGCGGCGACCGCGGGCGCCGGGCTGGGCGCGGGGTGGCCGGGCAGGTTGGTCGCGGTGGCGGCGTTCTGCCTGGCCGCCTACCACCGCCGCCCGCTGTGGCCGGTGCCGGTCGGGGCGCTCGGGTGGACGTTCGCGTTCGCCTCGGTGGCCGGGTCCGACACCGGGGCGATCCCGCTGACCGACCTGGCGGTCATGGGCGTGGCGCCGGTCGCGGTGGGCTGCGGCTTCCGGGCGCAGCGGGAGCGCGGCGCGCAGGCCGCCCGGCTGGCGATCGCGGAGGACCGCGCGCGGCTGGCCCGCGACGTGCACGACAGCGTCGGCCACCACCTGACCGCGATCCGGTTGCAAGCCGTTGCCGCGCAACGGGTCCCGGACACGGCCGACCGGGCGCTGGCCACCGTCGCCGACCTCTCGGCCGCGGCACTGGCCGAGGTCCGCGGCCTGGTCGGGGAGCTGCGCGCGCCGGAGGACCTCTCCGCCCTGGCGGAACGGCTCTCGGGGCCGGGCAGGCGGATCACCACTCGCGGCACGGTGGACGGGTTGCCCCCGGTGGTCGCGCACGTCGCCTACCGGGTCGTGCAGGAGGCGCTGACCAACGCCGTGCGGCACTCCGACGCCACCGACATCCTGGTGCGGCTGCGGCGCGAGCGCGGGCAGCTGGCGATCCTGGTGGCGGACAACGGTTCCGGCCGGACCGCCGCCGAGGAGGGCAACGGCCTCAAGGGGATCAGGGAGCGGGTGGGCGCCCTCGCCGGTTCCGTCCACATCGGACCCGCGCCGACCGGGTGGCGGGTCGAGGTCCGGCTGCCGGTGCGCCGGTGATCACCGTGCTGGTCGCCGACGACCAGGCGCCGGTGCGCGAGGCGCTGCGGGTCGTGCTGTCCGCCGAACCGGACGTCGCGGTCGTCGCCGAGGCCGCCGACGGCGCGGACGCCGTCGCGCGGACCCTGCGCGAGCGCCCCGACGTGGTGGTCATGGACCTCCGGATGCCCCGGCTGGACGGCGTCTCCGCGATCCGCGCGCTGGCCGGCTCCGCGCGGGTGCTCGCGCTGACGACCTTCGACCTGGACGAGTACCTGTTCGGCGCGCTGCGCGCGGGCGCGGCCGGGTTCCTGCTCAAGGACAGCGACCCGGACCTGCTGGTCGCGGCCGTGCGCGCGGTCCACCGGGGGCACGGCCTGGTCGACCCCCGCGTCACCGGGCGGCTGGTCGGCCGGTTCGCCCGGCTGTCCCCCGAGCCGGCCACCGAGGAGCTGGCCCTGCTGACCGACCGCGAGCGGCAGGTGCTGCGCCACGTCGCGTGGGGGCTGACCAACGCCGAGATCGCCGCCGCGCTCCGCATCGGCGAGGGGACCGTGAAGACGCACGTGGCCCACGTCCTGGCGAAGCTGGGCCTGCGCACCAGGGTGCACGTGGTGATCTACGCCTACGAGCACGGCCTGGTCGACCGGTGACCGCGTGTCAGCCGGCGATCGTGCGCACCAGCAGGAACAGGTTGAGCGCCGAGATGACCACCGCGCCGGCCACCCCGCACCAGGTCGTCGCCCGGCTGTTGGCGTCCGCGCCCATCACGTCCGCGCGGCGGCCGAGCAGCACCAGCGGCACGAGGGCGAACGGGATGCCGAACGACAGCACCACCTGGCTCAGCACCAGGGCCTTGGTCGGGTCCACCCCGGCGGCCAGGACGGCCAGCGCCGGCGCCATGGTCAGCAGCCGGCGCAGCGCCAGCGGGATCCGCCGGCGCAGGAAGCCCTCCATCACCACCTGGCCCGAGTAGGTGCCCACGCTGGAGGCCGCCAGCCCGGAGGCCAGCAGCGCGAGCGCGAACGCCAGCGCCGCGCCCGGCCCGAGCAGGTCGCCCAGCCCGGTGTGCATGTCCTCCAGCGACTCCCGCGGCGCACCGGTCGAGTGGAACGCCCCGGCGGCCACGACCAGCATGCTCACGTTGACCAGCCCGCTCAGGCCCAGCGCCACGACGATGTCCGCGCGGCTGGCCCGCAGGGTGCGCGCCCGCACCGCCCGGTCGGGGTCGTGGTGCTGCTGGGTGAGCGCGGAGTGCAGGTAGATGACGTGCGGCATGACGGTCGCGCCGAGCATCCCGGTGGCCAGCAGGACGCTGTCCGTGCCCGCGAAGCCCGGCACCAGGCCCGCCGCCGCCCCGGTGAGCGGGCCGAGCTGCAGCGCCTGGTAGAGGAAGCCGCCGAGCACGACGGCCAGCAGGCCGATGATCACCGACTCGAACCTGCGGCGGCGCAGCGGCGCGAGCGCCAGGATGCCGGCCGACACCGCGGCGGTGATCAGCGCGGCCGGCAGCAGCGGCACCCCGAACAGCAGGTTCAGCGCCACCGCCGCGCCGACGAACTCCGCCAGGTCGGTCGCCATGGCGACCAGCTCGGCCTGCGCCCACAGCAGGCCCGTGACCGGGCGCGGGTAGCGCTCCCGGCACAGCTGCGGCAGGTTGCGGCCGGTCACCACGCCCAGCTTCGCCGACTGGTACTGGATGAACATGGCCAGCAGGCTCGCGCTCACGATCACCCACAGCAGCAGGTAGCCGTGGCTCGCGCCGCCCGCCATGTTGGTGGCGAAGTTGCCCGGGTCGACGTAGGCGACCGCCACCACGAACGCCGGGCCCATCACCACCGCGGCCGAGCGCAGCCGGGTCACCACCGGCAGACCGACCATCCGAGCGCTCCTTCCCGGGCAGGGGCGCGTGCCGCCCGCGGACGGGCGGCACGCGCCGGGTCGTGATCAGGGGGTGAGCTTGCGGATGGCCTTCTCGATCAGGCCGAGGTTCTCCGGGCTGGTCGCGTAGAGCAGCGGGTCGGGCTTCGGGGCCGACGCCTTGTCGCCCAGCGGTGTGGGGTCGGTGACGTAGGAGAACTCGTGCGCCCCGTCCGGCGTGGGCCCGGACGCCCAGCGACCCTCCATGCCGGCCGGGCCGTCGGAGTTGTGCCAGATGGTGGCCGCGTGCTCCTGGTGCTCCTCGTCGAACAGCGCGCTCGGCGAGATGGGCCCCTCCAGGCCGTCCTCCTGCAGCTCCTCGATCGCCGCCAGCCACATGTTCTGGTGGGCGGTGTCGCGGGCCAGGTTGAACTTGAGCATGTCCCGCACGCCCGGGTCGTCGGTCATGTTGTACAGCCGGGCGGTCTGGAGCCTGCCCTGCGCCTCGGCGGCGACGTTGGCCCGGAAGTCGGCCATCAGGTTGCCGCTGGCGACGATGAAGCGCCCGTTCCACGGCACGCCGTTGCTGTCGGACAGCGTCGGCCCGCCACCGCTGACGATCGCCTGCTGCGGGTCCATGCCGCCGATCACCGCGGCCACCACCGGGTCGTCGGCGACCGCCTTGGCGGTGACCTCCGACGGCGCGCCTTCGAGCAGGCGCGCGACCATGGTGGCCAGCATCTCGACGTGGCCGATCTCCTCCGTGGCCACGTCCATGATCAGGTCTTTGTACTTGCCCTCGATGCGGCAGTTCCAGCCTTGGAACAGGTACTGCATGGTGACCGTCATCTCGCCCCACGCGCCACCGATCAGCTCCTGGAGCTTGCGGGCGTAAAGGGCGTCCGGCGCGGCGGGCTTCGCCTCGAACTGCAGCCTGCTGGTGTGCAGAAACATCTTCGCCTCCTCGCTGCGGGTCTTCGACGCTAGGAAAGCCGCGTGACGGCGGTCGCGCGGTCGCGTCACCACCGCGTCACCGGCGCTGGCCAGGGGGCGGGGGAATTTTTGCCGGCCCGGGTGTGCACCCGGTATCCGAAGGGCACCCGTCTGTCGTCGCGGCACTACATTCGTCACCGATAGGGGCGCTCCATGACCGACACCCCGACCCAGCACCGCACGCTCCGACTGCTCGACGGGTTCGGTGTGGACGACGGCCGGCTGCACGTCATACCCGCCGCGAGAAGGCTGCTGGCGCTGCTGGCGATCCGCGAGTCGCCGGTGAACCGGACGACGGCGGCGGGCGTGCTGTGGCCGGAGGCCCCGGCCCGGCGGGCGGCGGCGTGCCTGCGGTCCACCCTGTGGCGGCTGGCCAAGCCCACCGGGCCGCTGGTCGAGTCCACCGAAGACCGGTTGCGGCTGCGGCCCGGCGTCGAGGTGGACCTGCACCTCGGGCGGCGGGCGGCGACGTCGATCTCCGCCGCGTCCGACCGCGTGCCCGACGCCCACGCCCTCACGCTGCTGATGGCCGACCTCCTGCCGGACTGGGACGAGCCGTGGCTGACCGCCGAGCAGGACTGGTGGCGCGAGACCCGCCTGCGCGCCCTGGAGACGCTGAGCAGGCGCTTCCGCTCGACCGGCGACCGCCCCCGCGCCCACCAGGCGGCGCTGGCGGCCGTGCACAGCGACCCGCTGCGCGAGAGCGCCCACCGCGCGCTGGTCGAGCTGCACCTCGCGGACGGCAACCCGGCCCTGGCCGTGCGGCAGTACACCTGCTACCGCCACCGGCTGCGGGCCGAGCTGGGGCTCGACCCGTCCCCGGAGATCCACCGCCTGGTCGGCCCGCTGCTGGGCCGCCACCCGTGACCGGGCTCGGCTCCGCCCTCACCGGCATCGGGCTGACCGTGCTGGTCGGGCTCGGCGTGTTCGCCTTCGCGTGCCGGCTGTCGGCCGCCGAACCGCTCTGCCCGCGCGACACCCGCCGCATCGCCGCCTGGCGGCGGGCGACCCCCTGGGCGGCGTCCGCGTGCGCGGTGTCGATCGTGGTCGGCGTCGGCCTGCTGGTGGCCGCACCGACGTGACGGCCCCCCTGGGCGGCGGTGGGCCGCCGGGGCCCTTTCAGCCCACCGGCAGGTCGGCCAGGCCGCGCAGCGCCTCGTAGGAGCGCTGCAGGAACGGCGAGCGCAACGTCGGCCCCGAGTTGGCCAGGGCCACCAGGGCGGTGCGGCGCTGCGGGCTGAACCCGGCGAACGCGGTGAACCCGCGCGTCGCGCCGCCGTGGAACACCAGGTCGTGGTCGGGGCGGCGGCGCAGGTTCCACACCAGGCACAGGCGGTCGCCGCCGGGCGTGGCCACGCGGGGCGTGACCACGTCGGTCAGCGCCGGCGCCAGCGGCTCGGGCCGCCGGTCGATCAGCGCGGTGAGCAGGGCCAGCAGGTCGCGCGCCGACGAGCGCAGGGCGCCTGCGGCGGGCAGGCCGGGCATCTCCCAGGGCGGGCGGGGTCGGCCGCGCAGGTGCCCGACCGCCTGCGGCGCGGGGGCGAACCCGGTGTCGAACAGGCCCAGCGGGCGGGTCACGCGCTCGGCGAGCAGCTCCTCGAACGGCCGGCCGGCGGCGCGCGCGAGCGCCACGCCCAGCGCGGCGACGCCGAAGTTCGAGTACCGCACGCGGTGGCCGTCGGGGCGGGTCCGGCGCAGCGCGGCGGCCAGCTCGGCGGGCCCGAAGGCGCGGTAGGGGTTGGTGCGCCACGCCGGCAGCGCGGCCCGCAGCAGGCCGGGCGGCAGCCGGGGCAGGCCGGCGGTGTGCGTGGCCAGCCGTTCCAGGGTGACGCCCGGCCCCAGGCGCGTGCCGAGGTAGCGGTCCGCCGGGTCGTCGTGGTGCACCTCGCCGCGCTGCGCCATCTCGGCCAGCAGCAGCGCGGTGAACACCTTGGTCAGCGACCCGATCTCGAACCGCGTGGCCGCGTCGACCGGCGCGCCGGGCGCGGCGGCGCCCTCCACCAGCAGCACGTCGCCGTCGGGGCGGCGGATGGCCACGGCCACGCCCGGACCCGCCGCCAGCAGCGTGCCGAAGTCGGTCGCGCTCACGGGCGGGACCCGAGCAGCCGGGACAGCGCCACCGTCCCCGCGACCACGGCGACCACGGCGGTGTGCTGGTGGTCGGCGAACCGCGCGGCCGGGTCCTCGGCGACCGGCTCGCCGTCGCGGGGCACCAGCCCGTCGGGCTGCTGCACGGCGGCGAACGCCGCCCACTCGGCCGCGTCGACGCGCGGCTCGGGCAGGCACGCGCCGACCACGAGCAGCTCGCCGACCAGGTCCCACTGCCGGGCCTCGGCCCACACCTCGACCCACACCGGCAGCCAGGTGGCCAGGTAGTCGGCGACGTGCGGCGGGAGGCCGACCGGGCGCGCGCCCCAGTCGGTGAGGTGGAAGACGGTGTGCGTGGCGCAGTAGGCGGTGTGCCAGTCGATCGCCCACGGCGGCGGCGTGCGGCCCAGCCACGTGGCGCGGAGCAGGCCGTCCCAGTCGTCGTCGCGCGGGATGCCGACGGCGCGGTGCGCGTTGGCCACGGCCAGCCGCCGGTTGGGCACCACCTCGGCCAGGGCGTCGGCGGCCGAGGTGTGCGCCAGCACCTCCTCCAGCGCCGGGTGCCGCAGGCCCGCGCGGGCGAACAGGGAGTAGGTCTCCAGCGGGTCGGTCAGCAGCGTGTGCCGCAACTGCCGCTCGTAGAGCAGGTCGCCGCGGCGCAGCTGGTCCCAGCTGAAGTCCAGCAGCTCCCGGGCGCGGTCGAGCTGGGTGCTGCCGGCGACGCCCTCGCGCAGCACCAGCGACGCCGCCATCGCCGACTCGCACAGCGGCTTGTAGACGCTGTCCGGGTCGTCCAGGTCGGCGGTCGCGCCGTCGGGGAAGGCGCCCAGCGCCCGGTTGCGGTGCAGCCAGCCGAGGGCGCCCGCGGCCATCTGGTGCGCCGTGCGCGCGACCGGTTCGACCGCCATCAGGCGACTTCCTTCGCGTCGGGGGACTTCGTCCTCGTCGGGGGGTGGTGGCGCCGCGCCGGGCCGGCCGCGAGCGGGGACGGGGGCCTCGCCCGCGTCCGGGGACTGCGCGGTCGCGGCGGGCCGGCCGCGAGCGGGGGCTCCGCCCGGGTCCGGCGGCGGCCGGCCGTCACCGGCGCTCCACCAGGTGGCGCGCCACGGCCAGGTCGAGCAGCAGCCGGGCGTCGGCGCCGGCGTGCAGCCTCAGGTGCTCCAGCAGCGGGACCGGGTCCACCGGGACCCGGTCGCCGACCAGCGCGACCCAGCGCGCCAGGCGGGCTGCGGTGGCGTGGTCGCGGCGCAGCACCGCTCGCGTCACGCCCCGGCCCAGCGCCAGCGGTTCGCGGGCCACCGCCTCCACCACCGGGCCGCCCACGCCGGGCAGCGCCAGCGCGGACAGCTGGGCGACGACGACGGACCAGCGCCGCCAGTCCCCGGGCGGGCCGAGGACGTCGGCCGGTTCGCCGGGCGTGCGGGCCACCCGCGCGGGGACCGGCCGCGTCACGCCCCAGTCCTGCCACAGCTCGACCGGGGTGGGGGTGGCCGAGCGCTCCCCCGTCAGCCGGGTCAGCAGCCGGACCATGGCCCAGTCGCGCCACGCCATCACCCGCTGCTCCTGGGTCACCGGCTGGTAGACCGGCGGGAACGCGCCGAAGGCGTCCGCGACCACGCCCGCGTCCCGCGCCTCCAGCGGGTGACCGGGCAGCACGTGGGAGGCGAACACGTCGGCGCCCACCAGCCGCACCGCGCCGAGGCCGGCCACGACGTCGGCGCACGAGTCGAAGAAGGCGGAGATCCGCACGGGACCCCCCTCCGCCAGCGCGCCGAGGACGTGGCCGGCGAGTTCGGCCGCCGTGCCCGCGTAGGACCGGCGGCCGACCGCGCCTCCGGAGGTCACCGCTTCGACGGCTCCTTCGGCGTCGAGGGGGACAGGAGCAGGAGGATGAGGAGGCTCGCGGGCTTCGCGTACAGCGGCGGGTCGGCGATCTCGGTCTCCGGCTCGACCGCCGCCGTCACCAGCTCGGCCACGTCCTCCGGGGTGACGACCGGGCGGATCGGTGTGCGTACGGACATCTTGTGCCTCCAGGGTTGTGTCGTAGTGCGTGCTTCGAGTGGAGCACACCGGACGTCACCCGAACGGACAGAAGAGTCCATCGGTACCCAATCCACCCGTGTGGGTGAAAACCCAGGCCCGCCAACGCGACCGGCCGTCACCGCACCCTCCGATGTGGGCGAACCGGAACCGCGAGGGTGGCTGCGGTCCGTGTTCGGACCACAGCCACCCTCGTGGGCGCGGGGCGTGACCGCCCCGCACCACCCGCACCCGCCGGGTTGGTCTCAGAAGGAGAGCGACCAGTTGTCGATGTTGCCCGTGTCGTAGGAGTACACGTCCGTCACCCGCAACTTCCACGTGCCGTTGCGGCTCTTCTCCGACGACGTGTCCACGGTGAACGTCTCGTGCACACCCCCCGCCGAACCCACACCACCGGCCTTGCGCAACACGAACGACGCACCACTCGGACCAACCAGGTCGATCGCCAGATCACCCGTGTAGCTGTGGTTGATGTCGACCTTGATGGAGGTTTTCGCGGTGCCGGCGCCCTCGCAGCCGCTCACCGACACGCTGCTCGTCACCGCCGAACCCGCGTCCGGGATCGCCACGTCATCGGCGTTCGACCCACCCGCGCACGGCTCCGGACCACCACCACCGAAGTTCGTCGTGTAGAGCAGCTTGTTCGGCGAACCGGAGCCGGGGTTCTTGACCGCGCCGCTGGTGGCGTTGTCGGTCAGGGCTTTCAGGACCTGCGCCGGGGTCGCCGACGCGTTGCCCGCGAGGTGGAGCGCCGCGCCGCCGGCCACGTGCGGCGAGGCCATCGACGTGCCGCTCATGTTGGTGCTGCCGGTGTCGCCGGAGTGACTGGCGGAGGTGATGTTGTTGCCCGGCGCGAAGATGTCGACGCACGTGCCGTAGTTCGAGAACGAGGCCCGGTTGTCGTTGTTGTCGGTCGCGCCGACGGCGATCACGTTCGTGTTGCGCGCCGGGCCCGTGTTGCAGGCGTCGGCCGAGTTGTTGCCCGCCGCCACCACGAACGTCACGCCGGCCGCCGCCAGGCGGGAGATCGCCTCGTCGCCGATGCCGGGGGTGTCGAAGGTGAAGCTGCCGTTGACGACGGCGGGTTTCGCCGCGTTCTTGGCGATCCACTCGATGCCCTCGACGCCGTCCGAGTCGGGCGCGCTGCCGCCGCAGCCCAGGATGCGCACCGCGACCAGCTTGGTCTTCTTGGCCACGCCCCACGTCCGGCCGCCGATCGTGCCGGCCACGTGGGTCCCGTGGCCGTTGCAGTCCTGCGCCTCGGGGTCCTCGTCCACGAAGTCGTAGCCGTGGCTCGCGCGGCCCTCGAACTCGGTGTGGGTGGTGCGGATCCCCGAGTCGAGCACGTACGTGGTGACGTTCGACGCGGTGGTGTTGTAGGTGTACTTCCTGTCCAGCGGCAGGTTCTTCTGGTCCACCCGGTCCAGCCCCCAGGTCGGGTTGTCCTGGGTTTCGGCGGCCTGGGCCGTGCCGTCCTGGTAGACCCGCTCGACGGCCGGGTCGGCGGCGAGCCTGCGGGCCTGGGCGTCGGACAGGCCGCGGACCAGGAAACCCTCCATGGCGGCGGAGAACACCGTCTTGAGGCGCCCGCCGTACCGGGAGACGAGGGTTTCCGACGCGGCCTGGATCTGGGCCTGGATCTGGGCCTGGTCCTGGGCCTGGTGCCGGGGGGTGTCCTTGAGCGAGACCAGGAAGCTGCCCGCGAACGGGTGGCGGGCCTTGACGAAGTCCGCTTCGCCCTGGGCGGACGCGGGTGGCGCGACGGCCAGGGCGGTGGCCAGCGCGGCCATCACCGCGGTGGCCCTGAGTGGTGTTCCCATGTTCGTTCTCCTCCACGAGCGCAGGGGCCGGCGCGACCCGCGGCGCGGCAGCCGCGGGTCGTCCGATCGGAAGGGAAGTCCTTGTGGTCAGGGAAGAACCGGAGAGCCGGCGATCGTGCTCAGAAGGAGAGCGACCAGCCGTCGATGTTGCCCGTGTCGTAGGAGTACACGTCCGTCACCCGCAACTTCCACGTGCCGTTGCGGCTCTTCTCCGACGACGTGTCCACGGTGAACGTCTCGTGCACACCCCCCGCAGAACCCACACCACCGGCCTTGCGCAACACGAACGACGCACCACTCGGACCAACCAGGTCGATCGCCAGATCACCCGTGTAGCTGTGGTTGATGTCCACCTTCACCGAGGTCTTCGCGGAACCGGCACCCTCGCAGCCACTGACCGACACGCTGCTCGTCACCGCCGAACCCGCGTCCGGGATCGCCACGTCATCGGCGTTCGACCCACCCGCGCACGGCTCCGGACCACCACCACCGATGAAGCCCGTGTAGAGCAGCCTGTTCGGCGAGTTCGCGCCGGCGTTCTTGACCACGCCGGCGGTGGCGTTGTCGGTCAGGGCCTTGGCGACCTCGGCGGGCGTGGCCGTGGTCTTGTCCGACAGGTACAGCGCGGCGGCGCCCGCCACGTGCGGCGTCGCCATGGACGTGCCGCTGATGGAGTTGGTGCCGCCGTTGTGCCACGTCGAGGTGATGCTCGTGCCCGGCGCGAAGATGTCCGTGCAGGAGCCGTAGTTCGAGAACGTCGACCGGTTGTCCGAGCTGTCGGTCGCGTTGACGGTGATCGCCTCGGGGGTGCGGGCGGGCGAGGTGCCGCAGGCGTCCCGGTTGTCGTTGCCCGAGGCCACGGCGAAGGTGACCCCGGACGCGATCGCGCGCTTGACCGCGTTGTCCACCGAGGAGTCCGCGCCGCCGCCGAGGCTCATGTTCGCCACGGCCGGCTTGACGGCGTTCTTGGCCACCCAGTCGATGCCGCCGATGACCTGCGACCACTCGCCCGAGCCCTGGCAGTTGAGCACCCGGACGCCGACCAGCTTGACGCCCTTGGCCACGCCGTAGGTGTTGCTGCCGATGGTGCCGGCGACGTGCGTGCCGTGGCCGTTGCAGTCCTGCGCCACCGAGTCGTTGTCGATGAAGTCGTACCCGTCGGAGGCCCGGCCGCCGAAGTCGCCGTGCGCCTTGTGGATGCCGGTGTCGATGACGTAGGCCGTGACGTTGGGCGCGGTGTTGGCGTAGGTGTACTTCCTGTCCAGCGGCAGGTTCTTCTGGTCCACCCGGTCCAGGCCCCAGGTGGGGTTGTCCTGGGTCCCGGTGGCGCGGGCGATGCCGTCCTGCTCCACGTAGTCCACCGCCGGGTCGGCGGCCAGCTTGCGGGCCTGGGCCTCGCTGAGCGAGACCGAGAAGCCCCGCAGCGCGGTGGTGTAGGTGAGCTTGAGCCGACCGCCGTACCGGCGGGCCAGCTCGCTCGCCTTGTCCGGGGTGCGCTGCGCGTCGACCGCGCTGTCCTTCAGGACGACGATGTAGGCGTCCTTGACGGTGCCCGGCTCGTTCGCGCCGCGAATGCCGGCCACGTCCTCCGGGGCCGCCGCGTACCCGTAGCCGACGCCGGTCAGCATCAGGGCCGACGTCGCCAGGCAGGCGGTCGCGACCCGTCGCCGGGTCGAGCGATCATGTCGCATCGGGGGTTCTCCGTTCCGCTCGGCCGCCCTGCAGGGGGTGGTGAAGATCGGCGGCCACGTGGAACCCACCTTCGGGCGACGCGGTACCTCGAACAATCCGGGTAGTACTACGTAGGGCTACTCAAACTAACCGAGGTTTCACTCCATGTCGCTGTGGGCACCCCTCGGTTCCTCGTTCAGTGGCGGTTGGTGGTTACGGATGTCCGGAGGTCCAGGTCGGGTCGGCGTTCTCGACGTCGGCTGCTTCAGCGCGCACCTCGTCGTGGTCGACGGATCCCTCTCCCGCCCGGTGCTGACCCACAAGACCCGGCTGCGCCTCGACCGGGCGCTGGACGGCGACGCGCGGGTGCTGCGGCCCGGCGTCGAGGCCGTCGTCGCGGCCGTCGGCGAGGCCGAGCGGGCCGCACGCCGCGCCGGCGTGCGCCTGCTGGTCCCGTGGGCCACGTCCGTGCTGCGCGACGCGCCCAACGCCGCCGAGGTGTTCGCCGAGGTCAGGAGGCGCACGGGCCTCCGGTTCACCGTGCTGGGCGGTGCCGAGGAGGCGCGCCTGAGCTACTCGGCGGCCCGCCGGTGGTTCGGGGCGCGGGTCGGGCCGATGGTCGTGCTCGACATCGGCGGCGGCACGGTCGAGGTGGCCGCCGGGCACGAGGGCGAGCCGTCCGTGGTCGCCTCCTTCCCCTACGGCGCGCGCACGCTGTCCAGGAGCCCCGTCGACCCGGCGGTGGTCCGGGCCGACGCGCGGGCGGTGCTCGGCGACGTGCGCGACCACCACGCCGTGGCCTGCTCCAAGGTGTTCGAGCAGCTGGCCCGGCTGTCCGGCGCGCGCCCGCAGCGCGACGGGCCGCACGTGCCCAGGACCCTGCGCCTGCGCGACCTGCGGCACTGGATCCCGCGCCTGGCCGCGATGCCGCCGGGCAAGCGGGCCCGCCTGCCCGGCATCTCCCGCCACCGGGCCGGGCAGTGCCTGGCCGGCGCCCGGGTCGCCGAGGCGCTGATGACCGCCGCCGGGCACGACGAGGTGGCCATCTGCCCGTGGTCGACCAGGGAGGGCCTGCTGCTCAGCCTGATCGGGGCGGACGACGACGAGATCTGCCGGGCGGCGTGAGAGGACCAGGGATGCTGGCGTTGTCGGTCGAGGCCCACCGGACGGGGTGCGCGGTGGTGGTGGCGACCGGGGAGCTGGACCTGGCAGGCGCCCGCCGGGTGCTGGACAAGCTGGACCGGCTGATCACCGAGGGGCGCGACCGGGTCGTGCTCGACATGTCCGGGGTGGCGTTCTGCGGCGCGCAGGCGATGAGCGCCCTGGTGCGGACCAGGGCGCGGGCGCAGCGCGCGGGCGGGTGGCTGCGGCTGGCCGCCGTGCCGCCGCACGTGCGGCGGGTGTTCGAGCGGACCGACCTGTCCCGGCTGTTCCCGCACTTCCCGGACGTGGCGGCGGCCGCGTCGGGGCGCCCGATCCCGGACCAGCGGACCCCGCCGACCAGGGCGAGGTGAGCGCCCGGTTCGGGCCGGTGGGCGGGCCGCCCCGACCGGGTGGTGGACGGGTGGCGGGAGCGGCGGATCGGCCGGAACCGCTGGTCGCAGGCATGGGCCCCGGCCCGACCGGGTAACCCGATCGGGTGATTACGGTGCGACGTGACATCCCGGCCCTGCCCGACCTGGTGTTCGCCACCGCGGCCGAACCGCAGAAGCTGGCCGAGTGGCTGCCGGAACCGCTGGAGCTCGTCGGGATCAACGACGACGTCCTGATCCTCCGGCAGGACGCGCGGCTGACCCAGGTCCGGCTCACCGCCGACCTCGACCGGCTGGTCCTGTCCTGGTCGGCCCTGGCCGACCGCTCCTGCGCCGGCGCGCTGCAGGTCAGCCCCCTGGGCGCCGGGCAGAGCGTCGCCGAGCTGAGCCTGGACCACCCGGACGAGACGCTGGCGGCCCGGCTTCTCGAAGCGCTCGGCGAACAGGTTGAGCGGACCTTCGCCGCGGGGTGATCATGCGGGGGTGGAGATCCGCCCGGCGCGCCCCGAGGAGTTCCCGGTCCTGCAAGCCGTCGAGGTCGCCTCCGGCGAGCCGTTCCGCGAGGTCGGGATGCCCTGGATCGCCGACGACGACCCCCTGCCCCTCGACGTCCTGGGCCGCCTGCACGTCTGGGTCGCCGCCGACCCCGAGCCGGTGGCCTGGGTCGCCGCCGAGCCGGTCGACGAGTACGCGCACGTCGAGCAGGTCAGCGTCCACCCCGACCGCGCCCGCCGCGGCATCGGGGCGCGGCTGCTCGACCACGTCGAGGGGTGGGCCGCCGCGCGCGGCCTGCGCGGGCTGACGCTGACGACGTTCCGGGACGTCCCGTGGAACGCCCCGTACTACGAGCGGCTCGGGTTCCGCGAGGTCACGGCGCTGACGCCGGGGCTCGCGGCGATCGTCGAGGCGGAGGCCCGGCGCGGGCTGGACCCGGCGCGGCGGGTGTGCCTGCGCCGGGAGGTCGGGCGCTGAACCGCGAGCGCCGGCCGCGGGGCGCCGGACCGCGGAGCGCCGGACCGCGGGGCGCCGAACCGCAGGACCGCGCCACCCCCCGCCCGCACGGCAGAATCGATCGGGTGAACACTGCCCTCCTGCTCGCCCACGGCGCGGGCGGCACCGCCCAGTCGAACTTCGGTCCGCTGCGGCCCCGGCTCTCCCCCCGCAGGCCGGTGTTCGCGGTCGACTTCCCCGGTTCCGGCGGCGTGCCGCGCGCGACGGGGCCGCTGCGGCTGGACGACCTGGCCGACCGGCTGGTGGCGGCGGCCGGCGACACGCCCCGGTTCGCGGTCCTCGGGTACTCGATGGGCTGCGCGGTCGCGGTGCGGGCCGCCCTCCGGCACCCCGAGCGGGTCACCGGCCTGGTGCTGACCGCGGGGTTCGCGCGCCTCGACGAGGAGAGCGCGGCCCGCATCGCCGAGTGGCGGCGGCTGATCCGCGGCGGCGACCGGGCGCGGCTGGCCGGGTTCGTGCTGTCGGTGGTGCTCGGCGAGCCCTTCCACCGGGCGCTGCCCGCCGAGCAGCGGGCGGACCTGCGCGACCTCGTGGCGCTGACCGTGCCGGAGGGGGCGGACGACCAGGTGGAGCTGGCGCAGCGGGTCGACCTGACCGCCGAGCTGCCGCGCGTGGCCGTGCCGACCCTGGTGATCGGGCCCAAGCACGACCGCCTGATCTCCCCGGCGTCGACCCGCGCGCTGGCCGACGCGATCCCGGGCGCGCGCTGGGCCGAGCTGGACAGCGGCCACGCCCCCGCGCTGGAGGCCCCGGCCGAGTGGGCGCGGCTGATCGAGGACTTCCTCCCCTGACGCGGCCCGCCCCGCCCTCGGCAGCCCCGCCCTCGGCAGCCCCACCACGGCAGCCCCACCACGGCAGCCCGACCGCAGCAGCCCGAGCGCAGCAGCCCGAGCGCGGCAACCAGGCCGCGGCAACTCGGCCCGCGACAGCCTCGCCGCGCAGGACCGGCCGCGCAGGACCGGCTGCGCAGGACCGGCTGCGCAGGACCGGCCGCGTCGCGAGGAGCCCCGCCGCGCCTCGGCGAGGTGGCAGCGGCAGTCCGCCGCGGGCGGGGTGGAGCGCGGTTTGCCGGTGAGGCGGTCGGGCTAACCCCGCCGGTATGAGCAACACCCTGGTCCTCGATGTGGACGGCACGCTGGTGGACACGAACTACCACCACGCCGTGGCCTGGTTCCGCGCCTTCCGGCGGTTCGACATCACGGTGCCCACGTGGCGGCTCCACCGCGCCATCGGGATGGGCGGCGACAAGCTGGTGGCGGCGGTCGCCGGCGACCGCGTCGAGGAGGAGCACGGCGACGGCGTCCGGCGGGCCTGGGAGGCCGCGTTCGAGCCGATGCTCGGCGAGGTGCGCCCGCTGGAGGGCGCGCACCGGCTGGTGACCACCGCCCTGGAGCAGGGCCTGACCGTCGTGCTGGCCAGCTCGGGCAAGCGCCACCACGTCGACCACTACGTCAAGCTGATCGGCGTCGAGGGGGTGGTGTCCACCTCCTCCGACGACGTGGAGCACTCCAAGCCCGCCCCCGACCTGATCGAGGTGGCGCTGCGCCGCGTCGACGCGGACGGGCGGGCGGTGGTCGTCGGGGACTCGGTGTGGGACTGCGACGCGGCGCGGCGGGCCGGGCTGCCGGTGGTGGCGCTGCGGACCGGCGGGTTCGGCGAGGCCGAGCTGAAGGAGCACGGCGCGTCCACCGTCTACGAGGAACTCGACCAGTTGCGGGCGGACCTCACCGACCTGCCGATGGCCTAGGGGGAAGCGGTGCGGATCGGCTACACGCTGATGACGGAGCAGGCCGGGCCTCGTGCGCTGGTGGACCACGCGGCCCGCGCCGAGCGGGCCGGCTTCGACTTCGAGGTGATCAGCGACCACTACTTCCCGTGGCTGGAGGAGCAGGGGCACGCCCCGTACGCGTGGAGCGTGCTCGGCGCGGTCAGCCAGGTCACCGAGCGGGTCGAGCTGATGACCTACGTGACCTGCCCGACGGTGCGCTACCACCCGGCCGTCGTGGCGCAGAAGGCCGCGACGGTGCAGCTGCTCAGCGGCGGCCGGTTCACCCTCGGCCTGGGCGCGGGCGAGAACCTCAACGAGCACGTCGTCGGGCGCGGCTGGCCCCCGGTGAACGTGCGCCACGAGATGCTGCGCGAGGCCGTGGAGATCATCACGATGCTGTTCGACGGCGGGTACGTCAACTACGCGGGCAGCCACTTCCGGGTCGACTCGGCCAAGCTGTGGGACCTGCCCGAGCAGCGGGTGCCGGTGGCGGTCGCGGTGTCGGGCAGCCAGTCGGTGCAGACCTTCGCGCCGCTGGCCGACGCGATGGTGACCACCGAGCCGGACGCCGAGCTGGGCCAGAGCTGGGACGTGTTCCAGGGCCGCGCGGCGCGCAAGATCGGGCAGCTGCCGGTGTGCTGGGACCCGGACCGGGACAAGGCGGTGGCCCGCGCGCACGAGCAGTTCCGCTGGTTCGCGGGCGGGTGGAAGGTCAACGCGGAGCTGCCCGGACCGGCCGGGTTCACGGGCGCGACGCAGTTCGTGCGGCCGGAGGACGTGGCGGAGAAGATCCCCTGCGGCCCCGAAGTCGGCCCGATCGCGGAGGCGGCGCGCGCGTTCGCCGACGCCGGGTTCACCGACCTGGCGCTGGTCCAGATCGGCGGCGACCACCAGGACGGGTTCCTGGACTTCGCGCAGTCGGAACTGCTGCCCGCCCTGCGGGGCTGACCCTCGCCGCGCGCCGGGCCGGCTCAGCCCCGACCGGGTCGGGCGTCGCCGGCCGACCCCTTCGCCGGAGGCGGGTTCCCGCGGTTCCCGGCGTCCGTGGGCGGGCCGGCGTGCTCGGGCCGCTGCGGGTCGTCGGCCGGCGGCGGGGCCCCGGTGGTGCCGACGGGCGCCGTGTTCCCGGGGACGTCCCCGGTGGGGTTCTCGGTGGGGTTCTCGGCGGGGTTCTCAGCGGGGTCCCCGGCCGGTGCGGCGGTGGTGCGGGGCAAGGGTTCCTGCGGCGGCGGCGCGACCTCGGTCACCGTGGACGGCGGCCCGGTGACCACGACGGTCGACGGCGGGGCCGTCGACGCGGGGACGTCGAACTGCTGCCGCAGGTCCTCCGGCGGCGCGTTGACCAGGGTGAGCCCCAGCAACACCGCTGCCACGCCCACCACCCCCGCGACCCCGCCGACCACGAGGGCGCGCCGGCGCCGGGGCGGCTCGGGGCCGTCCGGCTCGCGCTCCACCACCTCCACGGCCGCGGGCGCGCGCCCGGCACTGGCCAGCTCGGCGGCGGTGAGCAGCCGGGCGCACTCGTCGGCGGTGGGGCGCTTGGTGGGCAGCGCGTGCGTCATCGCGGTCAGCGCCTCGACCCACGGGTCGGGCAGGTTCGCCGGGACGCGGGGATCGCGGTGCAGCCGCGCCAGCGCCGCCTCGGTGTCGCCACCGGGGTACTCGGGCCGCCCGGTCAGGCACTCCAGCAGCACCAGGCCCAGCGCGTAGACGTCGGCGGCCGGTCCCACCTCGCCGCCGCGCACCTGCTCGGGCGCGAGGTAGCCGGCGGTGCCGACCAGCACCCCGGACCGCGTCACGCGGGTGGCCTGCGCCTGCAGCGCCAGCCCGAAGTCGGCCAGGTAGGCGCGGCGCTCCCCCGCGTCCAGCAGGATGTTGGACGGCTTCACGTCCCGGTGCACGACGTCGTGCCGGTGCACGTGGGCCAGGATGCGGGCGACCTGCGCGCCGATCCGGGCCACCACCTCGGGCGCCAGCGGCTCGCGCATCCGGCGGCGCAGCGTGCCGCCCTCCACCGCCTGCATGACGTAGAACGGGCGGCCCCGGAACGACCCCGTGTCGTACACGGCGACCACGCCGGGGTAGCGCAACCCGGCCAGCACCTGCGCCTCGCGGTCGAGCCTGATCCGGTCCTCGCGGGTCGCGGTCCCCTGGAACAGCTTGACGGCGACCCTGCGGTCGAGCCTGGTGTCGAACGCCCGGTAGACCTCGGCCATACCGCCCGACCCGTAGAGGTCGCCCAGGGCGTAGCGCCCGTCGACCACCTCGCCGGTCAGGTCCCCGTCCCACATCCGGTCGACCTCCGCCCTCCGCCGCCAGTACGCGGCGGAACCTACCCGTCACGTTGCGGAGACGGCTACCCGTTCGGCCGTGCCGCGTTCACCTACCCGTAGCGCAGCGGTGACAAACCCGGCGTTTTCCACTGGTTCGGGTGGGAGGCGCGCGCGTTCGGCCCCCTCGGGCGGCGGGTACACCCCGGCCATGACCGGACGCGCGCAGGAACCCACGTTGGACGAGTTCATCCGGGAACCGGAGGCCAAGCTGGACGCGCTGGGCGCGGTGGACGAGATCAGGGACGTGGTGGACGGCGAAGCCGATCCCGACGAGGAGTACGGGCACGCCGCGGAGAGCCCGGTGATCGGGATCTGACCGACGCGGCCGCAACGACCACGGGCAGGGCGGTCACGCCCTGCCCGTGGTCGTTGCCCTGCCTCGTGATCCGTGCCCTTGTCCCTCTCGACCAGCGCCCTCTAGGCCGCGTCGGTCGGGCAGGGCGTCGTGGTCGGCGTCGTGGTCGACGTGTGCGTCGGCAGGGTGTCCGGCGGGCCGCCCGCGGCCGGGCGGGTCCCGCTGCACAGCTGCGTGTCGACGGCCCGGTCGGAGCTGTCGCCGTGCGCGAACACCAGGTAGCGGGTGCCCACGGTCAGCCTGATGCCGCACGTGGTGCCGCCGGCGGACGTGTGGACCTGAACCCGGCGCGGCACGTCGCCCTTGTACTCCTTGCCGACGCGGACCGCGTAGCTGTACTTGTCGTCGTGGTTCGTGTCGGGGTTGCCGCGGTCCACGTGCTCGCTGAGCACCAGCCCGACGAACACGTGGTCGGCCCGCACGTACCGCTTGCCCTCGTTGTCGTCGGGGAAGCAGCTGCACGCGTTGGCCGTGCCGGTGGACACGGCGGTCAGCATCCCGGCGGCCACGACGGCCCCGGCCAGCGCGTGGGCGAGGAAGCGTTTACCTGCCAAGGGAACCTCCTGGAAGGTGCGGGCCCCGCGCCGTCACGGGGCGGCGGTGGCGCAGGTGGACGTGGGCACCGCCCACGTGCCGGACGACGGCGTGGTGGTCGGCGGGCCGCCCGAGGCCAGGCGGGTGCCGCTGCACTGGTTGGTCTCCACCCGGCGGTCGCTGCTGTCGCCGTGCGCGAACACCAGGTACTTCGTGCCGGGCTGGAGCCGCAGGCCGCACGCCGAACCCTGGTAGTGGGTGGCGATCTCGACGCGGCGCGGCACGTCGCCCTTGTGCTCCTCGCTCACCAGGGCGGTGTAGACGTACAGGTCCTTGACCGTGTCACGCCGTTCGCTGAGCACCAGGCCCACGAACACGTGGTCGGCCTTGAGGTACTTCAGGCCCTCGCCGTCGGGCAGGCACTGGCACGCGCTGGCGGTGCCGGTGAAGACAGCGGTGACCAGGCCGGCGGTCAAGGTCGTGACGGCCGCCGCGTGCGCTAAGAACCGTGGACGCGCCAAGGTCTCCCCCTAGGACGGGATGGTCGCGGCGGCGCCGTCGCACAGCCTACTGGCCGGCGTGCAGGGCGAACCAGAGTTCGGCCCGCAGTCCCGGCGAGTCCAGGGAGCGGCCCAGCAGCTCCTCGACGCGCCGGATGCGGTTGCGGATGGTGTGCCGGTGCACGCCGAGCCTGGCCGCCGCCGGGTCCCACTGGCCGTGGCAGGACAGCCAGACCCGCAGCGACTCGCGCAGCCGGGCGTCGAGCGGGGCGAGCAGCGTGGCCGCGTGGAAGGCGGAATCCGTTGCCAGCAAACCGGATCCGGGCACCTCCTCGAAGGTGGCGACGCGTTCCTCCCTGGCCCGCAGCGCTTCCCGGTAGCCGCGCGCGACCTCCGCCGCGCCCACCGGGCTGGAGGCGTGGGCGGGCCGGTCGAGCGCGCGGGCGAGCACGACGACGTCGCCCTCGTGCTCGGCCCAGAACCCGGGCGGCTCCGCGGTGTCCTTCGGGAGCACGAAGACGCGGAACGGCCCCTCCGGCGCGTCGGCGACCGGGCACCCGTTGAGCAGCAGGCGGAACTGCGCGGTCCGCAGCTCCCGGTGGACGACGTCCACCGCGTCCGAGCGGGCCAGCGCCAGGGTCAGCAGCGAGGCGGCGGTGTTGACGGTGTTGCGGTCGGCGGTGTCCAGCGGTCGCCCGGTGGCCACCGCGAGGTAGCCCGGCCGGCCCAGCGCCTGCATCGCGAGGTGGCGCTCCCCCACCCGCCACGCCGCGCCCGCCGGCCCCGGCCCGAGCCGCTCGGCCTCCGGGCGCAGGTCCGGCAGGTCGCCGCTGGCGTGCACGACCGCGCCGCGCGCGTCGAGCAGGCCCACCGCGCCGCCGACCAGGCCGGCGAGCCTGCGCACCACGGCCCCGGTGGAGGTCAGGGCCGCCCGGGTCAGGGCGCGCTGGGCCTCGCTGGTGCGGGCCAGGGCCGCGTACTCGTCGGCCGCGACCGCGCGGGACACCGCCTTGGTGATGGCGATGAACGGGACCTCGCGGGGCACCTCCACCAGCGGCAGGCCCGCCTCGCGGGCGGCGTCGACCAGCTCGGCGGGCACGTCGGCGTGGCTGAGCCCGGTGCCGAAGCCCAGGCCCGCCGCGCCCGCGGCCACCAGCCGCCGCACGTAGTCCCGGTGCGGGCCCAGCGCGATGCCGGTGGTCAGCAGCAGCTCGCCGCCCTCCAGGAACGGCGTCGGGTCGGCCAGCTCCGTGCTGTGCACCCAGGACAGCGGCCGGTCCAGGCCGATGTCGACGTGCACGGGCAGCCCCACCTCGCGGGCGAGACCGGCAAGCGTCAGCGGCATGGACACTTTGTACAGTGTGAGTGCTTCACCCGGCCATTTCTTCCACTGGCCGGTTCGCCCGGAAGGACGGATGCTGGACCCGTGCCCCGACCGCCCACCGCGCTGCCCGGCTCCCGGCCGCGCGCACCCGCCGCGCACCGCGCCGGCGCCGCGGCGGCCGGGGCGGGTCCGACGCCGCCCGCACGCGTCGACCGCGCCGGGGACGGGCCGACCGCCCCAGGGCGCTGGCCGGCCGAGGGCGCCGCCGTGCCGGGAAGAGCCACCACCGAAGGAGTTGGGCGATGAACACCCCCTACTGGGTTGCGGGACAGGCCGCGTCGAGCGACGACCTGGTGGAGGTGCGCAGCCCCCACGACGGCTCGCTCGCCGGCACCACCTCGAACGCCTCGGCGGAGGACGTGGAGCGCGCGGTCGCCGCCGCCGACGGCGTGGCGGAGGAGTTCGCCTCGCTGCCCGCGCACGCCCGCGCCGCGGCGCTGGACCACGTGTCCCGCCGGCTGGCCGAGCGCTCCGACGAGGTCGCCGCCCTGATCACCGCCGAGTCCGGCAAGCCGCTGAAGTGGTCGCGGATGGAGGTCGCGCGGGCGGTCTCCACGTTCCGCTGGGCCGCCGAGGAGGCCCGCCGCTTCTCCGGCGAGCTGCAGCGCCTGGACACCGACCCGGCCGCGACCGGCCGCATGGCCCTGGTGCGCCGCGCGCCGCGCGGCGTCGTGCTGGGCATCGCGCCGTTCAACTTCCCGCTGAACCTGGTGGCGCACAAGGTCGCGCCCGCGATCGCGGTCGGCGCGCCGATCATCGTCAAGCCCGCGCCCGCCACCCCCCTGGTGTCGCTGCTGCTGGGTTCCCTGCTGGCCGAGACCGACCTGCCCGCCGGCTCGTGGTCGGTGCTGCCGGTGCCCAACGAGGTGGCGGCCTCGCTGGTCGACGACCCGCGCCTGCCGGTCGTGTCGTTCACCGGCTCGGCCCCGGTCGGCTACGGCATCCTGGACCGCGTGCCGCGCAAGCACGTCGTGCTGGAGCTGGGCGGCAACGCGGCGGCCGTCGTCTGCCCGGACTGGACGGACCTCGACTGGGCGGCCCAGCGGATCGCCACGTTCTCGATGTACCAGGGCGGCCAGTCCTGCATCTCGGTGCAGCGCGTCTACATCCACCGCGACGTCTACGACGCGGTCGCCGACGCCGTCGTCGCCCACGTCCGCAAGCTCGGCACCGGCGAGCCGGACGACCCGTCGACCGACGTCGGCCCGCTGATCAACGAGGCGGCGGCGCGCCGGGTGGAGACCTGGGTGGACGAGGCCGTCGCCGGCGGCGCCCGCCTGCTGACCGGCGGCACCCGCGACGGCGCGGCCTACGCGCCCACCGTCCTGGCCGACGTCCCCGAGGACTGCAAGGTCGTGGACGAGGAGGTCTTCGGCCCGGTCGTGGTCCTGGCCCCGGTCGACTCGGTGGAGGACGCCTTCGCCAAGGTCAACTCCTCCCGCTTCGGCCTGCAGGCGGGCCTGTTCACCCACGACGTGCGGGTCGCGTTCCGGGCGTCCAAGCGCCTCCAGGTCGGCGGCGTGATCGTGGGCGACGTGCCGAGCTTCCGCGCCGACCAGATGCCCTACGGCGGCCTGAAGGAGTCGGGCACCGGCCGCGAGGGCGTCCACGCCGCGATGGAGGACCTGACCGAGCAGCGCGTACTGGTCCTGACCGGCCTCGACCTGTAACCACCCCGAGCCGAAGCCGAGGCCGAAGCCGCGCCCCGCCACCCAGGCACCGGGCACGGCTTCGGCTCCGGCTTCGGCTTTCGGTTCTTGTCTTTTGCCTTTGGCTTTTGGCTCTTGGCACGCCCCGTGCAGTCCGGTGTCTTCGTGTTCTCCCCGTATGGCCTGCCCGGAGGGCTACCATGCTTTCTTGGGGGGTGCAAGCACGCTTTTCGCTTGCACCCCCCAAGAAAGCATGGTCGTCTTTGACAGGCCATGCGGGGAGAACACGACCGCTGTTTCTTTTCATTCTCCTTGGCGGCCTGCCCGTCCGGCGAGGACTCTTTTTGTTTCTAACCTGGATCCGTGCCGCACCTAATATTTCCCGGATCGGTGCGCGATTTTAGCAAGAAGAGCGGCCGAGAGGCCCCCAAGGAGGAGGAAAAGAAAGGGCGGTCGTGTTCTCCTCCCCGCACGGCCTGCCGAAGGCAATCGCATTTGTCGGGGGGTGTCAAGCGAAGAGCGTGCTTGACACCCCCCGACAAATGCGATCGGGCTGCGCCCAGGCCGTACGGGGAGGAGAACACGAGGCAACCGGTGTGTGCACGAGGTGCAGCACGGCTTCGTGAAAAGCGGTGGAGGTGCAGCATAGGGCGAAAGGTGTTGGCGCGTCCTAGCGATCCGATTCCACCGCACCCGATTCCATCGCACCCGGCTCCGCCGTGTCCGGGGGCCGGACCCGGGCAGTCAGGAACGCATCGGCCCAGCGGGCCTTCGGGTCGACGTCCACCAGCAGCAGTTTCGCCAGCAAGGTCAGCGGAATCGCCAGGATGGCGCCCAGCGCCCCGAGCAGCCACGCCCAGAACAGCAGCGCCAGGAACGTCACCGTGGTCGACAGGCCGACTGAGTCGCCGACGAACCGCGGCTGGATGAGCGTCTGCACCACGAAGTTCAGGACGCTGTAGACCACGACCACCCACACCGCCAGCTCCCAGCCGCTCTCCAACAGCGCCAGCAGGACCGGTGGGATCAGGCCGAGGACGAAGCCCACGTTCGGGATGTAGTTGGTGATGAACGACAGCAGCGCCCACAGCACCGGCAGCGGTATCCCCATGAGGGCCAGGGCCACGCCGTCCAGGACCGCCACGATGAGGCCGAAGACCGTCGACACGACGAGGTAGTTGCGGGTGCCGGAGGCGAAGCGGCCCAGCGCCGCCGCGACCTGCGGCCGGTCGGCCGCGACCGCCGCGATCCGGGCGCCCGCGGTGTTCGCGTCCACGCTGAGGAACAGCAGCAGGCACAGCAGGAACACGATGTTGGACGCCAGGCTGCTCACGCTGCTCAGCACCGTGCTCAGGATGCCGACCACCCGGCCCACGTCCAGGCTGTCGGCGACCCTGGACAGCTCCGCCGTGCCGACGCCGAACCGGGCCAGCTCGCCGACCGCCGAGTCGGCCAGGGCACCCGCGCGGTCGGCGTAGCGGGGCAGCTCGGTGGCCAGCTGCGCCACGGAGACGACCAGGACGACGACGAGGGACAGCAGGATCGCGTAGACGCAGACCACCAGCGCCGCGGCGGCCAGCCAGCCGGGCAGCCCCTTGCGGCGCAGCCAGGAGTGCAGCGGGCTGACCGCGATGACCAGGGTCAGGGCCAGGAACACCGGGCCGATCAGCCACGACATCGCCATGATCCCCGCGCCGGTGACCACCGCGGCGGCCGTCCCCAGCAACACCACCAGCCCTCGGGGCAGCACCATCGCCCGAGCGTAGGACCGGCCCGGCGGATCGGCCCGGCGGATCCGGTGTCGGGCGGGTGGTCCGGTGTGCCGCCGTGCGCGGGTGAAGGCGCGGTGGCCCTCACCCGCACACGACGGCACCGGTGGGTCAGCCCTGGGGCAGCAGGGACTGCATCTCGCGGATCTCGGCTTCCTGGGCGTCGATGATCCGCTGGGCCAGCTTCCTGGCCTCGGGGTCGGCGCCCTGGGCCAGTTCGGTCCCGGCCATCTCGACCGCGCCCCGGTGGTGGACGATCATCATCGACAACCACCGCCGGTCGAAGTCGGCGTCCTTGGCGGCCTTCAGGGCGGTCATGTCCTCGTCGGTCATCGCGCCGGGCATCGACGGGCCGTGGTCCGCGCCGGGCATGGAGTGCTCGCCGTCGGTGGGTGCGGTGGTGGGCTCGCCCCAGGCTTGCAGCCAGCCGGTCATGGTGGCGATCTCGGGGCCTTGGGCTTCGCGGATGCGCTCGGCCAAGTCCACGACCCCGGGGTTGGTGGTGCGGCCGTCGACCAGTTCGGCCATGGCCACTGCCTGGGAGTGGTGCGGGATCATCTGCCGGGCGAAGGCGGTGTCGGCGGCGTTGTGCCCGCCGGCGGCCTGGCCGGCGCCGGTGCCCGCGGTCGTGGTGCTCGTCGAGCCCGTGTCGTGCCCGCCGGTGTCGTGCCCGCCGGTGTCGCCGCCGCAGGCGGTGAGCACGGCAGCGGAGGTCAGGACGGCCAGCGCCGTCCCGACCAGGGTGGTCCTGGTCATGGTGATCGGTCCTCGCAGGTCCGGTGGTGTGGGTGTGCCGGGGTTGCGGCGCCGCGTCCCCGGTCCGGGGTCGGCGCCCGCCCCTCACAGCCGCAGCACGCGCAGCGAGGCCAGGCGGGTCGAGGTCGGGAGCGGTGGCGGAGGGCGCGGGTGGCCGGCGCCCGTCACCGCGGTGCGGGCGGGCGGCGCCGGTCCGCGTCGCGTGCGGCGCAGCAGCACCAGCAGCAGCCCGACGCCGGCGGCGGTGAGGACGGCCAGGCACAGGTGCGCCAGCAGGTCGTGCCCGCCGCCGTGATCGGGCGTCGACGGCATCGCCCCAGGACCGGGCGTCGACGGCATCGCCCCGGCCGGGCCGGGGCAGCAGTGCCGCTGCGCCGCCGCCTGCGTGTCGAGGGGCGCGGTGTCGGCCCGGGGGACGGCTGCCGCCGCGTGCCCCCCGGACGGGCCGTGGCCGTGGGTGAGACCGGACAGGTGGTGCATCCCCAGCACGCCCAGCACCAGGGCGCACAACAGCGCCCAGCGCACCAGCGCACCGCCACCCTCGACCCGCACGGGACCAACCTAGCCGCTCCCCCGCAGGACCGGCCCGCCACCGACGAGCCCGACTCGGGTGGCGGGGACCCGGGTGCCCCCACGACCCGCCCCGGACACCGCCGCCACCTCGGTCGACCGCCCCCGGGCACCGCCGACCGGCCCGGTCGGGGCAACCTCGGGGACATCCCCCGTCAAGCTAAAAGTTGTCACTCGCCAATCACACAGAGTATGGTCTAGACCTGCCGCCGCGTTGGGTGAACGTCCTGCCCAAGCGGTTAACGCTGCTTCGGGTACGGGACCGCCTCCCAGCGAAGTCCCCGCCCCACCCGAAAAGGAGCTGACATGGCACTCCGCCGAAGGATCGCCGCGATGGCGGCCGGCGTGCTCGCCGCGCCGCTGCTGGTGGTCGCCCTGCCGACCGCACCGGCCTTCGCGCACGGTTACGTGTCTTCCCCGCCGAGCAGGCAGGCCCAGTGCGCCAAGGGCACCGTCGCCTGCGGTAGCATCAAGTACGAGCCGCAGAGCGTGGAGGGCCCGAAGGGCCTGCGGACCTGCAACGGCGGCAACGCCGGGTTCGCCGACCTGAACAACGACAGCAAGGGCTGGCAGGTCACCAACGTCGGCAGGACGGTGACGTTCAACTGGGTGTTCACGGCCCGGCACCGCACCGCCAACTACGAGTACTACGTCGGCGGCCAGCGGGTCGGCTTCGTGGACGGCAAGATGCAGCAGCCGGGCGCGACCGCGTCGCACACCATCAACCTCGGCAGCGTGAGCGGCAAGCAGAAGGTGCTCGCGATCTGGAACATCGGTGACACGTCCAACGCGTTCTACGCGTGCATCGACGTGAACGTGAGCTGATCACCACCCGGACACCGGCGGGGGCGTGCCAGCCTGTAGGCACGCCCCCGCCTCCGTCCGACGCCTCCGCCCGACGCCTCCGCCCGGGTCCGCGGTCAGCTGGTGAAGCCGCCGTCCACGTGCACCTGCGTGCCGGTCACGTAGGCGGCCTCGGCGGAGGCCAGGAACGCCACCGCGGCGGCCACCTCCTCGGCCTCGCCGTACCGGCCGAGGGCCGTGAAGCCGCGGATCACGTCCGCCATCGGGTTGTCCGCCGGGTTCAGGTCGGTGTCGGTGGCGCCGGGGCTCACCAGGTTCACGGTGATGCCGCGCGGCCCCAGCTCCCGCCCCAGCGCCTTGGTCAGGCCCACCAGCGCCGCCTTGCTCGCCGAGTACAGCGAGTACCCCGGGAACACCGCCCGCTCGGCGACGTTGCTGCCGATGCTGATGACCCGCCCGCCCTCGCCCAGGTGCGGCAGCGCCGCCCGGACGGCCACCCACGGCCCCCGCACGTTCACGTCGAACGTCCGGTCGAAGTCCGCCACGGCCAGCTCCCCCACCGGGCCGGTGATGAAGGCGGCGGCGTTGTTCACCAGGACGTCCAGCCGCCCCAGCGCCCCGACCGCCTCCTCCACCGCCGCGGCGACGGCCCCGGCGTCCCCGCTGTCGGCCCGGATGGCCACCACCCGGCGCCCGAGCGCCTTCACCCGCTCCACGACGTCGTCCGCGTTGTCCCGGTAGGTCACCGCGACGTCCGCGCCGCCCCGCGCGAGCCGCAGCGCCACCGCCGCGCCGATCCCCCGACTACCGCCCGTCACCAGTGCGACCTTGCCCTCGAAGTCCATGGCACCGATCGTGGGCGACCGGGCGGCGGGAGTCCGGCGGCAATCGGACGTCGCGCCGGCCGGGCGCGGTGACCGGTAAATCACGTTGCGGGCCGGCCCGGGCAGCGCATAGGTTCGGGTCACACGAGGAAGGAGGTGGTCCGAAGTTGTATAGCTACAGGACTCGTCGTGAGGTGGCTGTCCGCTAGGACCGGCCTTTCCCAGGTGGTCTGGGCGAATACCAGGCAGCCACCCGGCCCCCGTGACCCCGAGCCCAGTCCAGCTCGGCCCGCACCCCGGTGCGGGAAGTGGTCAGGGGGCCGTTTCACGTTCCCAGGTGCTCACGCACCGTGCGCAGGTCGGCCAGGAACCCCGCGTAAGCCTCGTCCCGGTCGGGGGCGCGCAGCACGGACGACGGGTGCACGGTGCTGACGACCCGGTAGCCGTCGGCCTGCTCCAGCAGCCCCCGGCGCTCGGTGACCTTGTAGGCGGGGCCCAGCACGGCCTTGGCGGCCGTCGCGCCCAGGCAGACGACCAGCTCGGGGCGCACCTCGGCCAGCTCCGCGTGCAGCCACGGCAGGCAGGCGACGACCTCGCCGCGGGCCGGTGACTTGTGGATGCGCCGCTTGCCGCGCTCGGCCGGCACGAACTTGAAGTGCTTCACCGCGTTGGTGAGGTAGGCGCCCTCGGCCGGCAGGTCGGCCTCGGCCAGCGCCCGGCGCAGCAGCCTGCCCGCCGGGCCGACGAACGGCTCGCCCTCGCGGTCCTCGACGTCGCCGGGCTGCTCGCCGACGAGCAGCAGGCGGGCGTCGGGCGGGCCCGACCCGAACACGGTCTGCGTCGCCGGCTCGTACAGGTCGCACCCGCGGCAGTCGCGCGCGGCACGGCGCAGCGCCGCCAGGTCCGCGCCTTCCGGCACGAACGGGGCGGCGCTGCGCTTGGCCGCGGCCACGGTCAGTCGTTGGAGCGGAAGGCGTCCTTGACCTTCTCACCGGCCTGCTTGAGCGAACCCTTGGCCCGGTCCGCCTTGCCCTCCGCCTGCCACTGCTCGTTGTCGGTGGCGTCGCCGAGGGTCTCCTTGGCGCGCCCCTTGAACTCCTCGGCCTTGTTGCTGACCTTGTCGTCGGCACCCATTGGCGATCCTTTCCTCGACATCACGTCGCACCAGGCATACCCGTCCGGGCGATCGGGAAACCCGCCGTCGTGACCAGTCGGATCATCGCCCTCGCCCTGGACAGCCCCGCCGACAACGCCGACCTGCGCGCGTTCTGGTGCGCGGCGCTGGGCTACCGGGTGTCGCGGACCTGGCGCGACGCGGCGGGCGTCGAGTACGCCGAGCTGACCGGCGACGGCCCGATGCTGCTGCTGCAGCCCGTGGCCGAGCCGAAGCGGGTGAAGAACCGGCTGCACCTCGACCTCGCGGCCGACGGCGACCGGGACGCCGAGGTCACCCGGCTGGTGGGGCTGGGCGCGCGGGTGGTCGACCACGACCCGCGGTGGCCGTGGGTCGTCCTGGCCGACCCCGCGGGCAACGAGTTCTGCGTCCTGCCGCCCCGCTGAGACCCTCCGGTTTCTCCCGGCGCCACCACCTCTACTACGGTGATCGTCTACGCGGTTGAAAAGCCAGCCGCAAGCCACCCGGCGCCCAGCCACTTGGGCACCAGGGTCAGCGTCAGCTGAGGGCTTGCCGGAGCTGGCACCGCCTGCCCTCGCACGCGCCGCTGACCCGGTTTCGACGTGCGAGAGGAGCCCGACCGTGGTCGGGGACGACGGACTGGACGAAACGCTTGCCGCGCGGATCGCCAGCCTTGAGGCAGAGGTGATGGGACTGCGCAAGGCGGTGCAGACCCGCACCGTCATCGGACAGGCCACCGGCCTGATCGCGGCCGTGCAGGGCTGCACGCCCCAGCAGGGCTTCCAGCTGCTGGTCGCCATGTCGCAGCACCACAACGTCAAGCTGCACACGATCGCCGTGAAGCTGCTCGACCTCGCGGCCGAGCTGGGACCGCGCCAAGCCGTGCGCGCGGTGCACCTGTCGGCCGAGCCCGCCGGCCGGGTGGGCGGCGTCGACTGGCCCGGGGTGGACGTGGTGCACGCGGCCCGGCAGCTCGTGGCGGCCTACGACGCCGCGAACACGTCCGGCGACGAGCAGCCCGAGGTGCGAAGACAGCTCGCCGACCAGGTGACCCTGGCCGGTCAGCTGCTGGCGGAGAAGCTGACCGAGGTCGGCTGGCTGCCGGACAGCTGAACGACCGCGAAGGACTCGGCGGGCAGGCGGACCGCCTGCCCGACCACCTGCACGTCGCCCTCCCCCGGGCCGGTCGACGCGAGCAGCACCTCGCCGCCCGCCCCGAGCGGGACCTCCGCGGCGGCGGCGCCCAGGTTGCACACCACCCGCAGCCCGCCCCGGTGCAGCACGAGCACCCCGTCCCCGGCGGTCACCCGGAAGCGGTCCAGCCGCGGGTCGGCCAGCTCCGGCCGGGACCGGCGCAGCGCGATCAGCGACCGGTACAGCTCCAGCACCCGGCGGTGCTCCCCCGCCGAGGGCTCGGACCAGTCCAGGGTGGACCGCTCGACCGTCGCCGGGTCCACCGGGTCGGGCACCTCCGACTCGCCCCAGCCGTGCCGGGCGAACTCCCGCCGCCGGCCGGTGCGCACCGCCTCGGCCAGCTCCGGGTCCGGGAACGAGGCGAAGAACTGCCACGGCGTGCTCGCCGCCCACTCCTCGCCCATGAACACCATCGGCGTGTACGGGGAGCAGAACACGATCGCCGCGCCCACCGCGAGCCGGCCGAACGGCACCGACGCCGACAGCCGGTCGCCGGTCGCCCGGTTGCCGACCTGGTCGTGGTTCTGCAGGTAGGCCAGGAACCGGTAGCCCGGCAGGCGCCGGTCCACCGGCCGGCCGTGGCGGCGGCGCCGGAACGACGACCACGTGCCGGTGTGCAGGAACACCTCCCGCAGGGTCCGCGCGAGCTGCCCCTCGAAGTCCGGGTAGTAGCCCGTGGTCTCCCCGGTCAGCGCCACGTGCAGCGCGTGGTGCAGGTCGTCGGCCCACTGCGCGGCCAGGCCGTACCCGCCCGCCTCCCGCGCGGTGACCAGCCGGGCGTCGTTGAGGTCGGACTCGGCGATCAGCGTCAGCGGCCGGCCCAGCGCCGCCGACAGCGCGTCGACCTCCTCGGCCAGCTCCTCCAGCAGGTGCACGGCGCTGTGGTCCACCAGGGCGTGCACCGCGTCCAGGCGCAGCCCGTCCACGTGGAAGTCGCGCAGCCAGCCCAGCGCGTTGTCGACCACGTACCGGCGGACCTCGTCGGAGTCCGCGCCGTCCAGGTTCAGCCCCGGGCCCCAGTCGTTGCTGCCCGCGAAGTACGGCCCGAAGCGGTCCAGGTAGGCGCCTGACGGGCCCAGGTGGTTGTAGACCACGTCCAGCAGCACGGCCAGGCCGCGCGCGTGGCAGGCGTCCACGAACCGCTTGAACCCGTCCGGCCCGCCGTAGGGCTCGTGCACCGCGCCCCACAGCACGCCGTCGTAGCCCCAGCCGGCGACCCCGTCGAAGGAGTTCACCGGCAGCACCTCGACGTGCGTGACGCCGAGGTCGACCAGGTGGTCCAGCCGCTCGACGGCGCCGTCGAACGTGCCCGCCGGGGTGAACGTGCCGACGTGCAGCTCGTAGATCACCGCGCCGGGCAGCGCCCGGCCCGTCCACGCCCGGTCGGTCCAGGCGAACGCCGAGTGGTCGTAGACGCGCGAGGGCCCGTGCACGCCGTGGGGCTGCCACAGCGACCGGGGGTCGGGCAGCGCGTCGCCGTCGAGCACGAACGCGTAGTCCACGCCCTCGGCGGGGCTGTGCCACCAGCCGCCCTCGCCCGCCGCCATCTCGTGGTCGTGCCCGTCGACCCGCACGGCGACCCGCTCGTGGTGGGGCGCCCACACCGAAAAGCTCACTGATCTCCTCGCACCAGCAGTGCCACCGGGTAGTGGTCCAACAGGTCGGCCACCCGCGCCGCCGCGGGCCGGGACGTGAGCACGTCGGTCCACTCCCCCGGCGGCAGCGGCAGCTGCGTGTCCCCCCAGCCACCGGCGGCGGCCAGGCCGACCGGCAGCCGCGTGGCCACCGCGACCAGGCCGGTGCGCTCGAACGCGACCAGGTGGTCCGCCGCCGGTCCCGCCGCGCGCAGCGGGCGGTAGCCGCGGAACAGCTCGGGCCTGCTGCGGCGCAGGCGCAGCGCCCGGTGCACCACCAGCAGCTTGGCCGCGCCCGAGTCGTCCACCGCGGGCAGCCAGCCGTCGGCGATGCGCTCCAGCAGCCGGCGGCGCACCTCGTAGTCCACCGGCCGCCGGTTGTCCGGGTCGACCAGCGACAGGTCCCACAGCTCGGTGCCCTGGTAGACGTCGGGCACGCCGGGCGCGGTGAGCTGGAGCAGCTTCTGGCCCAGCGCGTTGGACCAGCCGTGCGGCACGACGCGGGAGACGAACTCGGCCACGTCGCCCGCGACCGGGCCGTCGAGCACCTGCCCCGGCCACGCCGCGACGGCGGCCTCGAACTCCTCGTCGTGGTCGGTCCAGGTGGTGCGGACCTTGGCCTCCTTGGCGGCCTTGTCCAGGTAGGCCGCCATCCGCTCGGCGGTGACGGGCCACGCGCCGACCAGGGACTGCCACGCCAGCATGTTCAGCGCGGGCTCGTCGATGGCGTGCGCGGCCGTCCAGCGGCGCACCGCCGCGGCGAACTCGTCGGGCAGCTCCGCCAGGACCGCGAGCCGCGCCCGCACGTCCTCGGAGCGCTTGGTGTCGTGGGTGGACAGCGCGGTCATCGCCGCGGGCGAGCCCGCCTCCCGCGCGGCGGCCCGCGCGTGGAACTCGGCCACCGGCACGCCGAACCGGTCCGGCGCGCCGCCGACCTCGTTGAGCGCCACGAACCGGGTGTAGCGGTAGAAGGCGGTGTCCTCGGTGCCCTTGGCCACGACCATGCCGGAGGTCTGCTGGATGCGGGTGGCCAGCTCGCCGCGCGGGTCGGCGCGGACCTGCTCGTCCAGCGCCCGCGCGGCCGGGCCGCCCACCGCCGAGACCGCCGCGCGCCAGGAGTCCCAGCCCTCGGGCAGGTAGGACCGGTACACCGGGAACGCGGCCATGACGCGGGCCACGGCGTCCTCGGCCGCCGCCCGGTCGGGGTGGTCCACCAGGGCCGCGATCCGCCGCACCTCGGCCCGCAGGATGCCCCGCGCGACCAGGTCCCGGCACTCGTGCTCGACCTGCGCGAAGTCCGTGGCGACGCCCAGCTCCCGCGCCAGCGCGGTGATCGCGGGCTCGCCCGCCGGGTCGACGAACACCCCGCACACCTCGCGCAGCGCGTCGTAGCCCGTGGTGCCCTCCACCGGCCAGCTCGCGGGCAGCGCCTCGTCGGGCCCGAGGATCTTCTCCACCACCAGCCAGCAGCCGGCGCGCTCCTTGAGCCGCCGCACGTACCCGCCGGGGTCGGCCAGGCCGTCGGGGTGGTCCACCCGAAGCCCGGTCACCTCGCCCGCCGCGACCCACCGCAGGACCTCGGCGTGCGTCGCGTCGAACACCTCCGGGTCCTCCACGCGCACCGCGGCCAGCGTGGTGATGTCGAAGAACCGCCGGTAGTTCAGCTCCGAGTTGCCGCGCCGCCAGAACACCGACCGGTAGTGCTCGTGCTCCCGCTCCTCCTCGGGCGAGCCGGCGAAGGGCAGCAGCAGCGGCCCGGACGACCGGTCGACGTCGAAGTACTTCGCGTACGGGGACGCCTCGCCGCGCTGCAGGACGTCCCACCACCACGGGTTGGCCGGGCCGTCCTCGACCGCCATGTGGTTGGGCACGATGTCGAGCACCAGGCCCAGGCCGGCCCGCCGCAGCGCCTTGCCCAGCGACTGCCGGCCCGCCTCGCCGCCGAACTCCTCCCGCGCCCGCGTCGGGTCCACCACGTCGTAGCCGTGCGTGGAGCCGGGCGTCGCCTCCAGCAGCGGCGACGCGTAGAGCGCGCCGACGCCCAGCGCGTCCAGGTAGTCGACGACGGCCTCGGCGTCGGCGAAGGTGAAGTCGGGGGTGAACTGGATCCGGTAGGTCGAGGCGGGGGCGCTCATTCGACGCCCGTCCGCTGGAGCACGACCAGGGACCGCGCGGTCAGGGTGACCGTGCCGCCCGCCGGCACCGCCTCGCCCTGGTCGGGCTCGCACACCACGCCGGTCGCCGTGTCGATCACCGCCGTCCACTGCGGGCCGTAGCTCGCGTCGGGCAGGGTGACGTCGATGTCCTCGTGGTGGGCGTTGAACGCGACCAGGAACGAGTCGTCCAGCACGCGCATCCCCCGCTGGTCCAGGCTCGGGATGCCCTCGCCGTTGAGGAAGACCACGACGCAGCGGCCGAAGTCGTCCTCCCAGTTCTGCTCGGTCATCTCCTCGCCGGCCGGCGTGAACCACGCGATGTCGCGCAGCTCGTCGCCCTTGCGGATCGGCTTGCCCTGGAAGAACCGGCGGCGGCGCAGCACCGGGTGGCGGCGCCGGAAGTCGGTCAGCGCGCCGGTGAACTCCACCAGGTCCCGGTTCTTCTCCAGCAGCGTCCAGTCCACCCAGGACAGCTCGTTGTCCTGGCAGTAGGCGTTGTTGTTGCCCTGCTGGGTGCGGCCCAGCTCGTCGCCGTGCAGGAGCATCGGCACGCCCTGCGACAGCAGCAGCGTGGCCAGCAGGTTGCGCCGCTGGCGGGCCCGCAGCTCGTTGACCTCCGGGTCGTCGGTCGGGCCCTCGACGCCGCAGTTCCACGACCGGTTGTCGTCCGCGCCGTCGCGGCCGTCCTCGCCGTTGGCGTCGTTGTGCTTGTCGTTGTAGGACACCAGGTCGTTGAGCGTGAAGCCGTCGTGCGCGGTGACGAAGTTGACCGACGCGTAGGGCCGGCGGCCGTCGTTCTGGTACAGGTCGGACGAGCCGGTGATGCGGGAGGCGAACTCGCCCAGCGTGGCGGGCTCGCCGCGCCAGAAGTCGCGCACGGTGTCGCGGTACTTGCCGTTCCACTCCGTCCACAGCGGGGGGAAGTTGCCCACCTGGTAGCCGCCGGGCCCGACGTCCCACGGCTCGGCGATCAGCTTCACCTGGCTGACCACCGGGTCCTGCTGCACCAGGTCGAAGAACGTCGACAGCCGGTCCACGTCGTAGAACTCGCGGGCCAGCGTCGCGGCCAGGTCGAAGCGGAAGCCGTCGACCCGCATCTCGGTCACCCAGTACCGCAGCGAGTCCATGATGAGCTGGAGGGTGTGCGGGCTGCGCACGTTGAGCGAGTTCCCGGTGCCGGTGTAGTCCATGTAGAACTTCGGCTCGTCCTCGACCAGCCGGTAGTAAGCCTGGTTGTCGATGCCGCGCATGGACAGCGTCGGCCCGAGGTGGTTGCCCTCGGCGGTGTGGTTGTAGACCACGTCGAGGATGACCTCGATGCCCGCCTCGTGCAGGGCCCGCACCATGCCCTTGAACTCCTGCACCTGGTTGGCCGGCTCCGGCAGCGCGGCGTAGCCGTCGTGCGGGGCGAAGAAGCCGATGGTGTTGTAGCCCCAGTAGTTGCGCAGGTCCTTCTCGACCAGGCCGTGGTCGGTGATGAACTGGTGCACCGGCATCAGCTCGACCGCCGTCACGCCCAGCGACTTGAGGTGGTCGATCACCGCCGGGTGGGCCAGGCCCGCGTACGTGCCGCGCAGGCTCTTGGGCACCTCGGGGTGCTGCATGGTCAGGCCGCGCACGTGGGTCTCGTAGATGACCGACTCGTTGTACGGGGTCTTGGGCGGTCGGTCGTTGGCCCAGTCGAAGTACGGGTTGACCACGACCGACAGCGGCACGTGGCCCGCCGAGTCCTCGTCGTTGCGCTCGTCGGGCGCGCCGAACCGGTAGCCGAACAGCGACTCGTGCCAGTCCAGGCCGCCGGTGATCGCCTTGGCGTACGGGTCGATCAGCAGCTTGTTCGGGTTGCACCGCAGGCCCTGGTCCGGGTCGTGCGGTCCGTGCACGCGGTAGCCGTACTTCTGACCGGGGCTGATGCCCAGCAGGTAACCGTGGTGGACGAAGCCGTCCACCTCTGGCAGGCGCACCCTGGTCTCGGCGCCGTCGTCGTCGAACAGGCACAGCTCGACGTACTCGGCGACTTCCGAGAACAGGGCGAAGTTGGTGCCCACGCCGTCGTAGCTCGCGCCGAGCGGGTAGGGCGTTCCGGGCCAGGGCCGCACAGGTGCTCCTCGAGGAGAAAGGGGAACAGGAGGACCCTCCCGTTGCAGATCATGCTCTCCGGGTCTGCGACCGGACGATCTGGCCGCGCGCGGCGACCAGCAGCAGTCGGGCCTCCTGGAGCTCGCCGTAGCGCAGGTGCTCGGCGGCGGCCTCGGCGCAGGCCACGGCCTGCCCCAGGGCGCCGTCGGCGACCGGCGCGGCGCGGCGCAGGGCCTCCAGGAGGGATTCCTCGGCCCGCCGGGCGCCCGACGAGGGGTCCGACAGGGGGTCGGCCAGGGGATCGGCGAGGTTCGACGGGCGCACCGCGGCCAGCACGCGTTCCACGGCCAGCTCCAGCACGTCGGCGGAACTCGGCGGGGCGACCTGCTCAGGCACCAGCCCGGTGGGGGAAGCCAGCTCGGTCTTCACGGGGGAATGCCACCTCCAACCATGACGCGGGTGACTGCAAGACGATACTCCGCACCACCGGGGTGCGCGTGACGGGAACGTTTCGGCTCAACGGTTCCGCCCCTGCGCGAGGGCGGCGGCCACCCGGCGGACCCGGGCGTCGGCGAACAGCTCCGCCAACCGCACCGGCAGCGGGATTCGCCAGTTCGGGTACTCGTCGACGGTGCCCGGCAGGTTCGGCTGGCGGGTCTCGCCCAGCGCGTCCTGCGGGGAGGTCAGCAGCAGCACGGACGGAGCCCTCGCCAGCAGCGCGTGCAGCGCGGTAACCAGGTCATCGGCAGCCAACCCCTCCTGCTCCACCAACCCGGTCAATTCTTCGCGTTCGCGCCGGGCAGCGAGGTATTCCCCGTTCGGGTCGTCTTCAAACAGCCCCAGTTCAGCCCGCACCCGAACGTGTTCGGCGGCCAGGAACCCGGCCGCGGTCGGCAGGTCGTGGGTGGAGACGCTGGCCATCGCCGACTCCGTCCACTCCCGCGGCGGCACCAGCGGGTGACCGGGCGCGTCGTAGTCGCGCTGGAACCACAGCACCGCCGAGCTGAGCATCCCGTGCGCGTGCAGCGCCTCGGTGACCTTCGGCTCGACCGTCCCGAGGTCCTCCCCCACCACGACCGCGCCCGCCCGGTGCGCCTCCAGGGTCAGCACGGCCAGCATCGCGTCGTCGTCGTAGCGGACGTAGGTGCCGCGCTTGGGCGACTCGCCCGGCGGGATCCACCACAGCCGCCACAGCCCGGCGACGTGGTCCACGCGGATGCCGTCGGCGTGGGCCAGCACGCTCCGGATGACCGCGCGGAACGGCTCGTAGCCCTGCTCGGCCAGCCGGTCGGGCCGCCACGGCGGCAGGCCCCAGTCCTGGCCCTGCCGGCTGAACGCGTCCGGCGGGGCGCCGACCCGGACGTCGGGCGCGAACGCGTCGCGCACGGCCCAGGTGTCCGCGCCGCCGGGGTGCACGCCCACCGGCAGGTCGTGGACGACGCCCACGGGCATGGCACCGGCGGCCCGGCGCGCGTCGGCCAGCTGCCGCTCGCACAGGCGCTGGAGCCAGGCGTGGAAGGCGACGCGCCCGGGGTCGGCGGTCGCGGTGGCCGGGTCCTGCTGAGCCTCGGGCCAGGTGCGCCAGTCCGGGCCGTGCTCCTCGGCCAGCGCGCAGAACCGGGCGAAGTCCCGCAGCTCGCCGGTCGGCTCGGCGGTGTCGCCGGCGGCGCGCCAGAGCAGTTCGAGCGCGGCCTTCTTGGCCGTCCACACCGCGTCGTAGTCGATCAGCTCGGTGTCGTTGTCCGGGCGCAGCGCGTCGACCGCCGCCCTGGTGGCCTCGTCGGCGTCCCGGTAGGCGGGGACGTCCTGCACCCGCAGGTACAGCGGGTTGGCGAAGCGGCGGCTGGCGGGCGAGTAGGGCGACCGCTCCACCGGGACGGTCGGGCTGACCGCCTGCACCGGGTTGACCAGCAGCACGCCCGCGCCCAGCTCGTCGGCGCTGCGCCGGGCGAGCGCGGCCAGGTCGGCGAAGTCGCCCATGCCCCACGACTCGTCCGACCGCACCGCGTAGAGCTGGACCATCCAGCCCCAGGTCTTCGGCGGCGGCGGCAGCCTGCGGGGCGCGACGACCACCGTGCGGTCGCCCAGGCGGTGGTAGCCCAGGGGCAGCGCGGCGGGCAGGGCGACCTCGCCGCCGTCCTCCAGCGCGACCGTGCCGGGGCCGGCGAGCACCTCGCCCTCGCGCAGGACCACGGTCCGCGGCTCGGGCCGGGGCGCGGCCAGGGCCCGCCGCACGGCCTCCGGTGTCGAGGCGTCCACGTCCAGTTCGGCCAGCACGGCCACCACCACGTCGGGGTCGACGTCCACCCGGCGCTGACCGGAGTCCTCGTAGTGGGTGGCCACGCCGTGCGCTTCGGCCAGTGCGGCCAAGTCCTCGTCCACGTGGGACAGCTTCGCCGCACCGGGGCCGCGGAGGCCAGGCGGGGTGGTGGTGGTCACCCGATGGTTGCAGGTGGCCCGTCGTGGGTACCGGCCCCGGCCCGGCCGGCGATCACCGCCGCCCCGTCGACCCCCGGACCACCAGGTGCGCAGGTGGCGGCCGGTCCTCCGCGCCCTCGTCGCGCGGCTCGTCGCGCAGCCGGGCCAGCAGCCGGGCGGCGGCGTGCCCGCCGCGCTCGCGCCCCGCGCCCTCCACGGCCGTGATGCCCACCGCCCGCGCCAGCTCGGGGCCGTCCAGGCTGACGATCGACACGTCCTCGGGCACGCCCCGGCCGTCGCGGCGCAGCCGCAGGAACACCCCGAGCGCGACCTCGCCGCTGGAGCAGATGACCGCGGTCGGCAGCCGGTCGCCGTCCAGCAGCACCTCGGCCACCTGCTCGCCGCCGGGGACGGTCGGCGACGACCACAGCGTCCACTCCGGACGCACGGCGAGCCCTTCGGCGACCAGCAGCTCGTCGTGGTCCTCGTCGAGGTCCTCGGTCAGCGCCAGGGCGACCTCGCGGTGGCCCAGCTCCAGCACGTGCCCGGCGGCCAGGCGCAGCGCGTCGCGCAGGTCGCCGGCGGGCAGCGCGACCACCGGCAGGCCCGACTCGCCCAGCGCGGCGCGCTCGGCGCCGGTCAGGTCCACCGACAGGACCAGGACGCCGTCGACCCGGCGCGCCAGCGGCGGCAGCTCCTCGAAGAACCGGGCGCGCGCTTCGCCGTCGCGCAGCACGTAGAGCAGCACGTCGTAGCCGGCCGCCCGCAGCGCGCCCTCCGCGCCGGAGAGCTGGTCGCCGCGCCCGACCTCGGCGGTCAGCACCGCGACGGCGTACCTGCGACCGCCCGCCAGGCTGGAGGCGTCGCGGGCGATCGCGTAGCGCATCCGCTTCGCGACCTCGGTGACGTACCGGCGGGTCGCCTCGGACACCCCCGGCTCACCCCGCAGCGCGCGCGACACCGTCGCGGCGGACACCCCGGCGGCCCGCGCGACATCGGACATGCTGGTCAACTCACACCTCCCGGCCTGACACGAGGGTAGCCAGGGCCGTCCGGCGACCCCGGCGCGAAGGGCTCCGGGGCGGGTTCCGGCGGGGAGAGGGCTCTGCCCCGGAACCGGGAGGAATAGCACCGAGCCGCACCCCGGAAAGGGGTTGAGCGGTCGTCGGAAATGCCACCGGACCCGTTTCGCCGACGATTCTCCAGTGCCGCCTGACTTGTTTCCCGGAGGGTTTTCCCGGGTCGACCGCCCAGTGCCCCGGAGCGAGGGAGAGCACCGCGTCCGACTGGCCGGCGCCGGTCGGCAGAACTGTGATTATCGGCGTGTCCACGCCATTGGCCGCGCATTCCGCGATCCGTGTCCGAGCCCTTTGCGGAAAGCCGCGCGGGCGGGGGTCAGCCGGTACCCGCCGCTCGGGCGCCCGTTCGAGGCGGACCCCACGCATGGCGGTGGGCCCGCGACCCTGTCTCGACAGGGTCGCGGGCCCACCGCGGATGACTCCGGACGACGGCCACCGGGCGCGTCCCCCGACGTCGGAGGAGAGGTGGTGTCAGAGCGAGATGCCCCGCTCGGCCAGCCACGGCAGCGGGTCGACCTTCTGCGACCCGCCGAGCCACACCTCGAAGTGCAGGTGCGGTCCGGTGGACTGGCCGCGGTTGCCCATGGTCGCGATCTGCTCGCCGGCGGCCACCTGCTGGCCCTGGGACACCAGGATCTCGTTGACGTGCCCGTAGACGGTGATCGTGCCGTCGTTGTGCTGCACCCGGACCCACAGCCCGAACCCGCTGGCCGGACCGGCCTCGACCACGACGCCGTCCATCGCGGACAGGATCGGCGTGCCGATGGAGTTCGCGATGTCGACGCCGTAGTGGGACGTGCCCCACCGCGCGCCGAAGCCCGAGGTGAACGTGCCCTCGGCCGGCTTGGCGACGCTGACCCGGGGTGCGGCGGCGCGGGGGGCCACCGGGGCGGCCGGCGCGGCCGGGGCGGCCGGGGTGGCGGCCGGGGTGGCGGCCTGGGCGGTGGTCTGCGGAGCGGGCTGGCCGGCAGCCGCCTGCTCGGCCGCGACCCGCGCCTTCTCCGCCTCGGCGGCGGCGACCCGGGCCTTCTCGGCCTCTTCGGCTTCCTTCTGGCGCTGCAGCTCGGCCTGGCGGGCGGTGTAGCCCTCGGCGGCGTGCTTGATGGCCTGGTCGACGTGCCGGCGCGCGTAGAGCCCTTCGGACCGCATGAGCTTCGCGGCCTCGAGGCCCGGCTCGACGACGTGCCTGGTCTGGACGTCCTGCTCCGGGGCCTGCTCCTGGGCCTGCTCCGTCGGGGAGGCCACCAGCGCGGCGGCGAGGTCCGTGCCGGCCGCGAGCGGGGTGATCTGGGTGTCGCCCGGGACGGTGCTGACACCGACACCGGCGGCCAGCGTCCCGAACGCGACGACGGCCGCGATCTTTCCGGTGAGCAGCATCCGTTCTTCTTCGGTGCGGTGCGAACCGCGCTTGCCGGTGGTCCTCGGGGACGTGGTGAACACGCTTCGACCACGGGCGATGAAGTGCCGTGACAAGGGGGTGCCTTCCTGCATCGGGGAGCCCGGTCAGGACCTCCGGCGGGGGATCCGGGTGGCGAGGCTTTCGGGGAGCGACGCCGTGTCCTTTTGGTGACCGAACCGTGACATGCGGCGGGGAACGTAACCCGATGTCACGAACAAAGGCAACCCACACCTCGGCCACTAGCCTGATTTGGTGAGGTACCCCACTGATCGCTACGCTGAGTGTCCGAATACTTCTCAGCTTCACGTTCCACCGTTATAAACCGCAGGTCAGACGGCACGCTTCGAGACCTTGAAACCACCCCTCGGACAAGGTCAAACGCCCCTGCGCGACCGCTCCATTACTCCAAGTGGCGCATGTGATGGAGCACCGGGTGTCGCATCCCTCAGGCCCGGGAACGGCCCCGAACCGATCACAAAGCATTGATCACAAGCACTGATCACAAAGCCCACCACACCACCCATCGAACCCACCACGCCCCCCGCACTGATCACAAGGCGCTCGTGATCTTCCGGCCTTCGGCACGCCCCGTGCAGCCCGGTGCTCTCGTGTTCTCCCCGTATGGCCTACCCGGAGGGCTACCATGCTTTTCCTGGGGGTGCAAGCACGCTTTTCGCTTGCACCCCCAGGAAAAGCATGGTCGTCTTTGACAGGCCATGCGGGGAGAACACGACCGCTGTTTCTTTTCCTTCTCCTTGGCGGTCTGCCTGTCCGGCGAGGACTCTTTTAATCTTTTCAGCCTTGGGCGGTACAGCACCAAATCTTACCCGGATCGGTGCGCGACCTAAGTATGAAGAGCGGCCGAGAGGCCCCCAAGGAGGAGGGAAGTGCGTCGTGTTCTCCCCGTACGGCCTGCCGGAGGCAATCATCTTTGTCGGGGGGTGTCAAGCGAAGAGCGTGCTTGACACCCCCCGACAAAGATGATTGGGCTGCGCCCAGGCCGTACGGGGAGAACACGAGGCACACGGCTGCGCTGAAGCGCCGCCGCGCGGAGCGCGGCCTGAGGCGAGAGCTGAGCGCAGCCCGAGGTTAGAACTGAGCGCTGCCCCGCGGGGCGCTGTCCATGCCGGCGGCGGCGGTCAGGGCGGCGGGTTGTAGGAGCGGGTGATCGCGGCAGCCCGGTTGTACAAGGAGGTTCGCAACCACTGCGGCGACAAGGCTTCCGCGTCGGCGGCGAGCTGCCACAGCGCCCACTCGGCGTGCCGCGGGTCCTGGAAGGTCACCTCCAGCCGCAGCCGGCCGTCCGCCTCGGCCTGCTCGGCGTGCACGGCGAGCGCGGTGCCCACCAGGTCCTCCCGCCGTGCCGGGGCCACCAGCGCCACCACGGCGACCTGGTCGCCGCCGGTCCGGAAGCGGGTGCCGCGTTCCCGCCAGGTCCGGCCCAGGTCGACGCGGTCCGGTCGCCGCGCGGGTTCGTCGAGCTCCTCGGCGGCCAGCACCCGGGACAGCCGGTAGGTGCGGTCCGCGCCGGACCTCGTGGCCAGCAGGTAGCCCTGGCCGCGCACGGTGACCAGGCCGATCGGGTCCACCGTGCGCCACCGCGGGGCCTGGTCCACCGCCGCGTAGCGGATGCGCAGCCGGTGCCCGGCGAGCACCGCGCGCCGGACCTCGGCCGCGGTGGCGTCGGGCAGCTCCTCGGTGGCGACGCGGCGGGAGAGCAGGTCGGTGTCCGGGTCGACGAGCACCCGCTCGGCCACACCGGCCGCCGCGCCGCGGTGGCTCTCGGGCAGCGCGTCGACCACCTTGAGCATGGCCGAGGCGAGCGCCGAGCCGAGGCCGAACGCCTGCGCGCCGCGCCGCGACCCGGCGATCAGCAGGGCCAGGGCCTCGTCGTGGTTCAGCCCGGTCAGCTCCGCCCGAAAACCGGGGAGCAGCGCGAAACCGCCGTACCGGCCGCGTTCGGCGTGGACCGGGACGCCGGCCGCGGACAGGGCCTCGATGTCGCGCAGCACGGTGCGGGTGGAGACCTCCAGCTCGCGGGCCAGCGTGGCGGCGGACAGCCGGCCCCGGTGGCGCAGCAGCAGCACCAGCGAGACCAGCCGGTCGGCGCGCACGCGGAGAACCCTACCGAATACACGACACAGGGTGTCGTGATTCGTTGGGAGGCTTCCGGTGCGACACCGGGGGTGGACGGTTGCCGAGCCGGTGGGCGCACGTGCTGTCGACGAACCGAACGGAGCTGATGTGGCAGTGGAACGAACCCCGGTCAACCCCTGGAAGTGGTCAGCGGGGATGGGGTACAACCAGGGCGAGGTCGTCTCGGGGCACACCCGGACCCTGTACTGCTCCGGGCAGGCCGCGATGGGCGGCGACGGCCGGCCGCGGCACCCCGGTGACATGGCGGCGCAGCTGGGGCTGAGCCTGGACAACCTGGAGGCGGTCCTCGGCGAGGCCGGCATGTCGCTGGCCAACCTGGTCCGGCTCAACGTCTACACCACCGACGTCGACCTGCTGTTCCCGCACTACGGCGTGCTGGCGTCCCGGTTGGGCGCGGCCGGGGTCGCGCCGACCACCACGATGCTCGGGGTGGCGCGGCTGGCGGTCCCGGAGCTGATGGTCGAACTGGAGGGAACCGCCGTCGCGTGATGCGACCTCGGGCCCCTCGCCGCTCGGGCCCGGCCCGAGCGGCGAGGGGCCCGGCCGGCGCGAGCGACGGCCGGGCCGAACCGCCCTAGCGGAAGCGGGGGTCCACCGGCGGCAGGGGCGACGGCGGCAGGGGCTCGTGGATGACGCGCATGGCGTTGAACCAGGTGGGCGCCGCGACCTGGCCGCCGAAGACGCCGTTGCGGTCGTTCGTCCCGCACAGGCGGGGCGGGGTGCTGTTGCAGATCACCTGCGGCGCCACGCCGTCGGTGAAGGTCATCACCGCGCCGGCGTAGTCCGGGGTCGCGCCGATGAAGGCCACCGAGTGGTGGTTCTCCGTCGTGCCGGTCTTGGCCAGCATCGGGCGGTCCCAGCCGCGGGCCGCCGCGGCGGCCGTGCCGTTGCCCTTGGTGTCCGCGCTCATGCCGACCGCCAGGGCGTTCGCGACCTCGGGCGCCACCGCCTGCTCGCACGGGGCTTCCTTGAGCTGGACCGGCTGGCCGTTGCGGTCGGTGATCTTCTCCACCGGGGTGGGCGGGCACCACTTGCCGCCGCTGGCGATGGTGGCCGCCACGTTCGACAGCTCCAGGATGCTGGTCGGGCCGGCGCCCAGGGTGAACGACCCGGCGTTGTCCCGCTTGTACTGCTCGCCCTGCGACGGGCCGTTGGAGCCGTCGGCCTTGAGCGGCTCGCCGGCGGAGTTGACGCCCTGCATCGACTCGCGCAGCCCGAGGCGGTAGGCCATGTCCACGACGTTGTTCAGCCCGGCCTGCTCCTCCAGGATGATGAACGCCGTGTTCGGCGAGGTCGCCAGCGCCTCGGTCAGCGTCATCTGCTCCTTGGCGTAGGTGCCGGAGTTGCGCACCGTGTAGCCGGCGTTGCCGTTCTTGTAGACCCGGGAGGTGTAGACCGGCGGCACGGGGATCTGCCGGTCGATGCCGGTGATGCCGCGCTCCAGCGCCGCCGCCGCCGTGAAGACCTTGTAGATCGAGCCCGCGCCGAACTTGGTCACCTCGGCGGGGATCGAGTAGGCGCTCTGGCCCGCGTCGGCGTTGTTGCCGAAGTCGCGGTTGGCCGCCAGCGCGCGGACGCGGTGCTTGTCCGCGCCCGGCTGCACGATGGCCATCGCGTTGGCCACGCCCGGCTGGGTCTTGGGCACCTGGCCCTCGGCGGCTTCCTTCGCCGCGCGGGTGGCGACCGGGTCCATGGTCGTGGTGATGGTGTAGCCGCCCTTGAGCAGCTCCTCGGTCGGCAGGCCGGCCTTCTCCAGGTAGTCGATCAGGTAGCGGCAGAAGAAGCCGTAGATCGGGCCGTCGCCCGCGCCGACGCAGCCGTGGGGCAGCAGCCGGATGTCGGGCACCACGCCGATGTCGGCGGCCTTGTACTCGGCGGCCTTCTCCTCGGCCAGCTTCTCGTCCGGCCCGAACGCGCCGTTCTCCCGCATCTTGTCGATCACGGTGTTGCGCCGCTTGATCGCCGGCTCCACCGCGGCGCCCGGGTTGAGCCTGCTCGGCTCGTTGACCAGGCCGGCGAGCATCGCCGCCTGCGGCACGGTGAGCTTGTCCGCCGTGGTGCCGAAGTAGGTCTTGGCCGCCGCGCCCACGCCGTAGGTGCCGTTGCCGAACGGCACGATGTTGAGGTAGCCGGTGAGGATTTCGTCCTTGGTCATCTTCTGCTCGAGCTGGGTGGCGATGCGGGCCTCGCTGATCTTGCGGCCCAGGGTCGCCTCGGTGGCCTTCTCGTAAGCCTCCTCCTCGCCCTTGCCCACCACGAACGCCAGGTAGTTCTTCACGTACTGCTGGGTCAGCGTCGAGGCGCCCTGCGAGGTCTCGCCGTCGACGCCGGCCTTGGCCGCCGCGCGGGCGATGCCCTGCCAGTCCACGCCCTTGTGCTCGAAGAACCGCTTGTCCTCGATCGCGATGATCGCGGCCTTCATGGTGTCGGCGATGCCCTCGGACGGCACCCGGATGCGGTACTGGTCGTAGAGGTAGGCGATCGGCTGGCCGTGCATGTCCTGCACGGTGGTGACCAGCGGCAGCTCCGCCTTGGTCAGCTCACCGGAGGTCTGGTCCACGGTGTCGGCGGCGCGGTTGGAGGCCAGCCCCATCCCGCCGACGACGGGGAACAGCACGGCGGCCAGCAGCACACCCGCCGTGAAGCACAGTCCCACCAGCTTGACCAGACCCGTCGCGCGCGCGGCGAACACAGAACAACCCCTTCCGAACCCCTGCGAGAACCCCGGTGACCCCATCGGGGGAGAGCCCCCTGGTCCTTAAGTCGCGCGGCGACCGCCCCAGGTTGCTTGCGCACCCGAAATTACTCCTGCCCGATCCGGGCTCCCGCGAAACCCCCCGTGCCGAACGCGCGGGTCGGGTGTCGAACACCGGTTCGACCCGTCGCAAGATCACGGACGGGTGATCAGCCGGACGCGCGCAGGCGGATGGTGGCGCTCGCCCGCCGGACCTCCGCCCCGGCGCGCTCGGGCAGGACGTCCTCCAGGAACGCGTACCCGCGCAGCTCCGGGTCCTCGCCGCGCCGGCTGACCGTGCGCCACCACGTGGCGATGTCCGCCCAGCCCGGCGCGGACAGCGACCCGCCGAAGTGCTGCACCGACAGCGCCGCGCACAGGTTGGCGAACCGCACCCGGTGCGCCAGCGGCCACCCGGCCAGCGTGGCCAGCACGAACCCGGCGCCGAACACGTCGCCGGCGCCGGTGGAGTCCAGCGGCGCGACGTTGAGCCCGCGCACGTCCGCGCTCTCCCCGGTGGCCGAGTCGACGGCGACCGCTCCCCCGCCGCCGCGCGTGACCACCACCACGGGGACGTGCTCGGCCAACGCCGCCGCCGCCCGCTCCGGGGTGTCGGACCGGGTGTAGCCCATCGCCTCCACGTCGTTGGGCAGGAACACGTCGTAGCCCTCCAGGCGGCGCAGCAGCTCGGGCGCCCACACGCCGGTGCGGTCCCAGCCCACGTCGGCGAACAGCAGCGCGCCGCCCTCCTTCGCCCGCCGCACCCACAGCTCCTCCTCGGGCTGGATGTGGACGAAGCACGCGCGCGTGCGCGGCGGCGGGTCGAGCAGCTCGTCGGCGGACGCGGGCGCGCGGTGCCCGTGCGTGACCATGGAGCGGTCCCGGTCCATGGCCATGGACACGGTGACCGGCGAGTGCCAGCCGTAGAACCGGCGGCAGTAGGACAGGTCGACGCCTTCCTGCTCGGCCAGGACCTCCCAGCAGAAGTCGCCGTAGGCGTCCTCGCCGAACGCGGCGGACAGGGCGGTGCGCAGCTGGAGCCTGCTCAGCGCCACGGCCAGGTTCGCGATCCCGCCGGGGCACGAGCCCAGCCCCTCGGCCCACACCTCGGTGCCCGGCGCGGGCGGCCTGGGCAGGCCGGTGAAGATGATGTCCAGGAACACCGTGCCGGACAGCAGCACGTCGAACTCGGGCTCGTCGGCGGGCGTCATCCCCCCACGATGCCAGGCGTCAGCGGTCCGGCGCGGACACCGCGGCGAACAGCTCGCGCATCCGGGCCAGGGCGCGGTGCTGGGCGACGCGCACGGCGCCGGGCGTGGAGCCGACGGCCGCCGCGGTCTCCTCCGCCGACAGCCCGACCGCGACGCGCAGCACGAGGATCTCCCGCTGCCGCTCGGGCAGCCGCTGCAGCAGCCGGGCGACCTGCCCGATCAGCTCGCCGTTCAGGGCGCGCTGCTCGGGGCCGTCCTCCGGGGCCGGGGTGTCGGGCAGCTCGGGCACGGCCTCGGAGCGGCTGCGCACGGCGCGCCGGCGCGCGTCGGCCACCTTGTGCGCGGCGATGCCGTACACGAACGCCAGGAAGGAGTCGGGCTCGTAGCGGTACCGGCCCAGGGCGGCCACGACGGCGAGGCAGACCTCCTGCGCGATGTCCTCGGCCGAGACCAGGGTGCGCTCCCGCGTGCCGACCCGGGCGCGGCAGTAGCGCAGCACGAGCGGCTGGACGCGGGCCAGCAGCTGCTCGACCGCGCGCGGCTCGCCCGCCAGCGACCCGTCCACCAGGTCGGCCAGCTCGGGCTCGGCCGGGCGGTGGGGCGCCGCCCACCGGGTCGTGCCGCCCGCGACCAGCCGGACCGCGGGCCGACCGGGCGCGCCCGCGCCGGCGCCGCCGACCGGGTCCACCCCGATCCCGACGTCGGCCCGCACGGATGTCCGCTGCGCCATCCGGCGACCTCCTCACGCTCGTCAACCCTCCCGGCGCACCCCGGCTACTCAGTAGGAGCGGGCGCCGGCGCCCCTGATACGGGATTCGCCAAAGCTGACCACGAACGGGGTCCACGTGGTGGGAATAGCACCCGTCCGGGGGAATATTGGAGCCGTTCGGCCCAGTAGCAGCAGGTCTTGCTTCACTGTGCCGTACTGCCTTACCCCCGGTCAGCCCACCCGAAAGCGTGGTTCAGCGTATCCCGGGTGAGATTTTCACGGTCAGCCCGCCGCCGCCCGCCGAGGCCGGCCCCGCGATCACCGGCCGCCGCGCCGCTTCCCATCCAGTGGGACGTCCAGGCCGGCCGGCGCGGGCGCGGCCATGGCCTCGGCGACGCGGGGCGCGACCGGCCGGACCCCCAGCTCGCCCAGCGCGAAGTCGGTGACCAGCCGGGTCCAGTCGCCGGCGCGCAGCAGCATCGCGTGCCCGTCGCCGAGCACGGCGAACCGGGCGACGCGGTCGGTGACCCGCTTGGCCCGCACCGCGTACCGGTAGGACTGCCGCGGGTCGGTGGTGCGCTCCCGGTCGCCGTGGGCGATGAGCACGGCGCGCCCGGCGAGCTGCTCGCAGGGCTCGCCCTCCTCGACCCACGGCGCGAGCGCGCACACCGCCACGACCTGCGGCTCACCGGCCACGCGCAGCGCCGTCCGCCCGCCCATGGAGTGCCCGACCAGGGCCACGGGCACGTCGGGGTGCTCGCGGCGGATCTCCGCCAGCGCCCACCGCGCGTCCTGCACGGGGTGCAGGTGCGGCGCGTTCCAGCCCCGGTGGCGGTGCCGCAGCGACCACACCGCGACGCACCCGCCCCGGCGGCGCAGCGCCCTGGCGAACGGGACCATCCGCAGGTACGGCGGCGCGAAGCGGCCGACGGCGCGGTGGTCCTCGGCGCTGCCGCCGTGCAGCACGAGCGCCACCGCGCGGACCGGTCCGGCGGGCGCGAGGACGGCGAGGGCGGGTTCCACGGGACAATGTTCGCCCTCGGGGCACGACCGGATCAGGGATGGGACTCGGATCACAGTGATCGAACAGTTCGGGGTGGAGACGGCCGAGGGTGCGTTCGACGCGATCGCGGCGGGGCCGCCGGACGGCCGGCCGGTCCTGTTCCTGCACGGCTTCCCGGAGGCCGCCGTGCAGTGGGAGCACCAGGTGGCGGTGCTCGGCCGCGCCGGGCACCGGGCGGTGGCGTTCGACCAGCGCGGCTACTCCCCCGGCGTGCGGCCCGCCGACCCCCGGCAGTACGCGGTGGACGCGCTGGTGGGCGACGTGCTGGCGGTCGCGGACGCGCTGGGGTGGGCGCGGTTCGACCTGGTGGGGCACGACTGGGGCGCCGCGGTGGCGTGGTGGACCGCCCACGAGCACCCGGAGCGGCTGCGGACGCTCACGGCGGTGTCGACACCGCACCCGCGCGCGCTGGCCGACGCGATGCGCACCGACGAGGACCAGCACCTGCGCTCGGGGTACCTGACCGAGTGGCGGTCGAGCTCGACCGAGAAGCGGATGCTGGCGGACGACGCGGCGGCGCTGCGGCGGATGTTCGAGTGGCAGGTGCCGCCGTCGAAGGTCGACGAGTACGTGCGGCGGCTGTCCGAGCCGGGCGCGCTGACCGCGGCGCTGAACTGGTACCGCGCCGGGCGGCCGGACGGGCGGATCGGGCAGGTGGCCGTGCCGACGATGTACGTGTGGAGCACCGAGGACGTGGCGTTCGGGTCGACGGCGGCGTTCGACACCGCCAAGTGGGTCAGCGGGCCGTACCGGTTCGAGATGCTGGAGGACGTGACGCACTGGGTGCCCGAGCAGGCGCCGGAGGCGTTGGCGGCGTTGCTGCTGGAGCACCTGCGATCGTGATTTTCCCGTGACGGTTGAACCGCACCCCCGGCGTGGCACGTGTTCAGGCGTATGACGGAGTTGACCTACTCGGAGCGCAGGGTCGCGACCCTCGCCGCGTGTGGCCACAGCAACCGGGCGATCGCGGCGCGGCTGCACATCACCGTGAGCACCGTGGAGCAGCACCTGACCAGGGTGTACCGCAAGTTGTCGGTGGGTGGGCGGGCGGAGCTGAAGGGGCACCGGGCCTTAGTGTGACCCCGTGCGGGTCGCGGGGTTGCTGCTGGCCGCGGGCGCCGGACGCCGGTTCGGCGGCCCCAAGGCCCTGGTGTCGCGGGGCGGTCCCCTGTGGGTCGAGTCGGCCGCCGCCGCGCTGCGCGACGGCGGGTGCGCCCCGGTGGTCGTGGTGCTCGGCGCGGGCGCGGACGAGGTGCGCGCGCGGGCGGTGCTGCCCGGCGCCGTGGTCGTGGAGAACGCGCGGTGGGCGACGGGCATGGGGTCGTCCCTGCGGGCCGGGCTGGCGGCGCTGGGCCCGGCCGGTCGGGCGGGGCCGGCCGCCTCCGGGGTGGACGCCGCCGGGGTGGACGCCGCCGGGGTGGACGCCGCCGGGGTGGACGCCGTCGTCGTGCTGCCGGTGGACACCCCGGGCATCGCGGCCGGGGCCGTGCGGCGGTTCGTGGCCCTGGCCGCGCCCTCGGCGCTGGCCCGCGCGACCTACGCGGGCGCGCCGGGGCACCCGGTGCTGATCGGGCGCGACCACTGGGCCGGGGTGTCGGCGTCGGCGGCCGGCGACGCGGGCGCGCGCGACTACCTGCGCGCGCACGGCGCGACACCGGTGCCGTGCGAGGACGTGGCGGACGGCGCGGACGTGGACCGGCCCGAGGACCTGTGCTGATCCGCGCACGCCCGCGACGCGGCTGTGCCAGGGTCGGGGGCATGGTGCGTTCTCGGGGTGGGCTGCTGCTCGCGGCGGCGGTGGCGGTGGCGGTGCTGGCGGGGTGCGGGAAGCCGGTCGACGCGGCGTCGGACGGCGGGTTGTCCACGGTGGCGCCGGTGCCGCCACCGCCGCCGACCGGGCCGACCTCGGTGCCGCCCACCGGCCCGTGCCAGGTGCGGTTCGAGGTGCCGGAGCCGGTGGCGACCACCCCGGCGCCGCCCACCGCCACCACCGCACCGCCCGCGGGCAGCGCCGAGCCGCCCGCGGTGACGACCAGCCGCGCGCTGCCGCCCGGTGACGCTCCGCCCAACCACGTCGACAACCGGTCGTGGCGGGTGCGCAAGGCGTTGCGGCCGGAGGTGCGCTCGGCGGCGGTCGCCGTGGCCGAGGCGGTGCGGCCGGGCCTGGGCGCGCTGTGCGACGCGGGCAACTTCGACCAGGCCGCGACCAGGGCGGTGTTCGCCGGCGCGGGCCGGCCCGAGGTGTGGCTCACCGGCCTGAACTCCCCGCTGGGCGCCACGCCGCCGGCCGGCGTCGTCTTCGTGCTCACCCTGGCCGGCGAGCAGGGCACGGGGTGCGTCCTCGGGCACCTGCACCCCGGTCAGGACGGCGGGCCGGGCCAACTGCTGGTGTCGGTCGACGGCACGACCGGCGAGGGCTCGTGCTACGAGCCCCCGTCGCACTGAGCGGCGCGGGCGCCGGACCGGGGCCGCACGTGGTCGGCGGCCCGCGGCGCGTCGGCGACGGCGGCCCCGGTGCGCCGCCCGGCGCCCGGCCGGGCGCCGGCGGTGCTCGGCGTCGAACCCTCCTGGCGGCCGGCGGCGCGATCGGGTAGGACTGTCGATCACTACTTGGTTTGGACCACTGGAGGGTGGACGCATGGCCGACAGCGTGCCCGGATCCGATTACGGCGACGTCGTGCGCGCCCACCTGACCAGGGTGGAGCAGCACAACGCCGCCGCGCTGGACGACGTCGCCGAACTCGTCCTGGCCGGCGTCCGGTCCGACGGCATGGTGCTCGCGGCGGGCGCGGGCCACTCGCTGGCCGCCGTCGCCGAGACCTTCTACCGGGCGGGCGGCCTGGCCTGCGTGCGGCCGGTCTACCACCCCGAGCTGCTGCCCATGCACGGCGCGGTGAGCAGCACCGCCGCCGAGCGCCGCTCCGGCCTGGCCGCCGAGGTGCTGCGCGACGCGGGCCTCGCGCCGCACGACGTGCTGTTCGTGTTCTCCACCTCCGGGGTCAACCCCTACCCGGTGGAGCTGGCCGCGCTGGCCGCCGACGCGGGCTGCCCGGTGGTCGCGGTGACCTCGCTGGCGGCCAGCGCCGCCGCACCGCGCCGCGCCGGCACGACGCTGGCCGAGAACGCCACCGTGGTGCTGGACAACCTGGTCCCGCCCGGCGACGCCACCTACCCGCTCGACAACCCGGTGACCGCCGCGGTGTCGACGGTGGCCACGGCGTTCCTGTGGAACCTGCTGCTGGTGCGGCTGCTGGACAAGGCCGCCGAGGCGGGGGTGGAGCTGCCGCTGTGGCGCAGCGCCAACGTGGAGGGCGGTGACGCGGCCAACGCCGGCCTGCTGCGCAAGTACCAGACCCGCGTGCCGCAGCTCGGCTGAGCAGAACTACTCACGATTCCCCCACCGGGTCTGGTTAGTCTCCCACCAGGAGGGGGATGACCATGAACAGGACGACCAGGCGCTGGGTGCTCGCCGGCGGGGGGACGGCCGCGGTCGCGGCCGTCGTGGCGGGGGTGGTCGTGCTGACGCCCGCCGGCGGCTCGCCCACCGGCGCCACCACCACGACCGCGGCCGGACCCGGACCGGGGGCGGTCGCGCAGCGGTTCTTCGACGCGCTGCAGGTCGGCGACCCGGCCGGGGCCGCGGCCGTCACCGACGCGGCGGCCACCGCCCAGCCCGCCCTGGCGCGGGCGCTGCAGGGGATGCGGGGGGCGAAGCTCGGCGCGCGCGTCGGCTCGGCCCCGGCGTTCGACGCCGCCACGACCACCGTGCCGATCGCCGTGGACGTCACCTGGACGCTGCCCGGCGACGTGCCGTTCGAGTACGCCACCAGCGTCCAGGCGCAGCGCGCGGGCGACCGGTGGCAGCTGCGCTGGCAGCCCGCCGCGCTGCACCCGCGGCTGGCCGAGGGGCAGTCCCTGGCCTACAGCGCCACGCCGGGGGCCGGCGCGCTGCTCGACCGCCACGGCGCGCCCGTGCCGCCCGGCTTCGCGCCGGTGGTGGCGCGGTCGGTGGCCGCCGAGGTCGGCGACCTCACCGGGACGCCCGGCTGGCAGGTGGCGGCGGTCGACGCGGCCGGCGCGCCCGTCACCGTGCTGGCCGAGAAGAAGGCCGTGGTCGAGGAGACCCGGACGCTGACCCTCGACCCGGCCACCCAGGGCGCCGCGCAGGCCGCCGTCGACGGGGTGGGGCTGCCGGCGGTGATCGTGGCGCTGGCGCCGTCCAACGGCGAGATCCTGGCCGTGGCGCAGAACGCGGGCGCCGACCGGCAGGGCCCGATCGCGCTGAGCAACTACTTCGAGCCCGGTTCGACGTTCAAGGTCGTGACCGCGGCGGCGGCGCTGACCGGCGGCGGCGTCGGGGCCGGCACCGTGGTCGAGTGCCCCGGCAAGCAGACCATCGGGCCGCGCACGATCGTCAACGACGAGCAGTTCGACCTGGGCCCGGTGCCGCTGCACCGGGCGTTCGCCGCGTCGTGCAACACCAGCTTCAGCCGGCTCGCGGCCGACCTGCCCGCCGACGCGCTGCCGCGGGCGGCCTCGATGTTCGGCCTGGGCGCGGACTACGCGGTCGCGGGCATCACCACCAACACCGGCAAGGTGCCGCCGGCCGCGACGGTCACCGAGCGCGTGGAGGCGGGCATCGGCCAGGGCACCGTGCAGGCGACGCCGTTCGGCATGGCGCTGGTGGCGGCGACCGTCGCGCGGGGCAGCACGCCGACGCCGCAGCTGATCCGCGAGATCCCCACCACCGGCGGTGGCGGCGCGCCGCTGCCCGGCCCGGTGGCCGCCGCGCTGCGCTCGATGATGGGCGAGGTCGTGACCGGGGGGACGGCGCGGGAGCTGGCCGGGCTCGGCGGGGTGCGCGGCAAGACCGGCACCGCGCAGCACGGCGACGGCACCCGGTCGCACGGCTGGTTCGTCGGCTACCGGGGCGACCTGGCGTTCGCGGTGCTGGTGGTGGACGCCGGCACCTCGAAGGTCGCCGTCGGCGCCACCGCGGCCTTCCTCGGCGCCCTGTAGGCCGCTCGGCCGCGACGGGCGGTGACCGCGAGCGGGCCGGCTCGCGGTACCGCCCGTCACGCCGCGGCGGGCGCCTCGTCGAACTGCGTGCGGTGCAGCTCGGCGTAGCGGCCCTGCGCGGCCAGCAGCTCGGCGTGCGTGCCGCGCTCGACCACCCGGCCGCCCTCCACGACCAGGATCTGGTCGGCCGCGCGGACCGTGGACAGCCGGTGCGCGATGACCAGCGCGGTGCGCCCGTCGAGCGCCTCGGCCAGCGCGGCCTGCACGGCGGCCTCCGACTCGGAGTCCAGGTGGGCGGTCGCCTCGTCCAGGACCACCACGCGGGGCCGCGCCACCAGCAGCCGGGCGATGGTCAGCCGCTGGCGCTCGCCGCCGGAGAGCCGGTAGCCCCGCTCCCCCACCACGGTGTCCAGCCCGTCGGGCAGCGATTCGACCAGGGGCCGCAGCCGGGCGCGCTCCAGGGCGTCCCACAGCTCGTCCTCGCCCGCGTCCGGGCGCGGGTAGCTCAGGTTCGCGCGGATCGTGTCGTGGAACAGGTGACCGTCCTGGGTGACCACGCCGACCGCGACGCGCAGCGAGTCGAAGGCCAGCTCGCGGACGTCCACACCGGACAGCCTCACCGCGCCGGAGTCGACGTCGTAGAGGCGGGGCAGCAGGGAGGCGATCGTGGACTTGCCCGCGCCCGACGACCCGACCAGCGCGACGAGCTGACCGGGCTCGGCGCGGAAGCCGATGCCGTGCAGCACCTCCTCGCCGCCGCGCGCGTCCAGGGTGGCCACCGATTCCAGCGAGGCGAGCGAGACCCGCTCCGCCGACGGGTAGCCGAACCGGACGTCGTCGAACTCGACCGACACCGGCCCGTCGGGCAGCGGGGTGGGCTCGGCCGGCTCGGCGATCATCGGCTCCAGGTCGAGCACCTCGAAGACCCGCTCGAAGGACACCAGCGCGGTCATGACGTCGACCCGGGCGTTGGCCAGGGCGGTCAGCGGCGCGTACAGGCGGGTGAGCAGCAGCGCCAGCGACACGACCGTGCCGGCGGCGAGGTGGCCGGTCAGCGCGAGGTAGCCGCCCAGCCCGTAGACGAGGGCCTGGGCCAGCGCGGAGACCAGCGTCAGGCCGGTCAGGAACCAGCGGGTGGCCATCGCGGTGCGGACGCCGATGTCGCGGACGCGGGCGGCGCGCTCGCCGAACTCGGCGGCCTCGGCGCGGGGCCGGCCGAACAGCTTGACCAGCGTCGCGCCGGGGGCGGAGAAGCGCTCGGTCATCTGCGTGGTCATGCCGGCGTTGAGGGTGGCGGCCTCGCGCTGGAGGTCGGCCATCCGGCTGCCCATGCGGCGGGCGGGCAGCACGAACACCGGCAGCAGCACCAGGGCCAGGGCGGTGACCTGCCAGGACAGCGTGAACATGACGCCGAGCGAGAGGCCCAGCTGGATGACGTTGGTGACGACCCCGGACAGCGTCGAGGTGAACGCCCGCTGCGCGCCGATGACGTCGTTGTTCAGCCGGCTGACCAGGGCCCCGGTCCGCGTGCGGGTGAAGAACGCCACGGGCATCCGCTGGACGTGCTCGTACACCGCCCGCCGCAGGTCGTGGATGAGCCCCTCGCCGATCCGCGAGGACTGCCACCGCTCCACCAGCCCGAGCGCGGCGTCGACCACGGCGATCCCGGCGATGGCCGCGGCCAGCCACACCACGACCGACACGTCCCGCCCGCCGACGATGGCGTCCACCACCCGCCCGGCCAGCACCGGGGTGCTCACCGCGAGCACGGCGGACACGACGGTGAGCAGCAGGAACGCGATCAGCTTCGCCCGGTGCGGTCGCGAGAACGCGACGACCCGCCGGAACGTGCCCCGCCGGACCCTGCCGGGCGCGGCGGAGGCCGCCATCGCGCTGCGCATCAAACCCCGAGAACCGTCCACGAGGAACTGGAACGCCCGCCGGCCCCGTGAGCTTCCCGACTACGCCCTCGGCGAACCACCCGGGCCTGGTCGCGCGGCCGGAAGAGCACCGGGGTCGACGGCCGGAGGGCTCCCGGTGTCGCGCGGCCGGAGGTCCGCGGGGGGCGGGACCGCCGGCGGGCGAACGGTCGTCGCCGGAGCGGGCGGCTCAGTCCGAAGCCGGGGCCTGGTTCCGGTTCGAGGCCGGGCTCTGGGCCTGGGCCGGGCTCTGGGCCTGGGTCGGGCTCTGGGCCTGAGTCGGGGCCGGGCTCTGGGCCCGGGTCGGACCGGTCGCGAGCGCCGACAGCTCGGCGAGCCGCCGCAGCTGCGCCGTGCGCTCGGCCAGCAGCTGGTCCTCCGCCGAAGCGCCGTCGGCGGCGTGCGCGAGCAGCGCGAGCGTCTCGCGCACCGCGCCGGGCATCGGGCGCAGCACTCGGGCGACCAGGTCGTCCACGGCGGCGTCGAGCCCGTCACCGGGCACGACGGCGTTGACCAGGCCGACCCGCAGGGCCTCCTCGGCGCCCACCCGGCGGCCGGTGAGGCACAGCTCGGCGGCGCGCGAGTAGCCGACCAGGCGCACCAGGGGCAGCGTGCCGCCCAGGTCGGGCACGAGGCCGAGCGACGTCTCGGCCATGCAGAAGCGCACGTCCTCGGCAGCGACGCGGAAGTCGCAGGCCAGGGCGAGCTGGAAACCCGCGCCGATGGCGTGCCCGTGCACCGCGGCGATCGTCACCCGTCCGGGGTCGCGCAACCAGCGGAAGCCCTCCTGGAACTCCGCGATCAGCGCGGCGCCGGCCTCCGGGCCGCGCCGGGCGACCTCCGCCGGGCCGGGCTCGCCCTCGACGGCCGCGCCGCCGAACAGGCGCCGGTCGAGACCTGCGGAGAAGGCACGACCGGAGCCCCGGACGACCACGACGCGGACGTCCGGGTCCAACTTCGCGCCGATCGCCCGCAACGCCGTCCAGGTCGACGGTGTCTGCGCGTTGAGCACGTCGGGGCGGTCGAGCGTGATCGTCGCGCGCGGGCCGTCGACGACGAGCCGCACGCCACCGCGCTCCAGCAGGTCGGCGTCGATGGTGGTCGGTGCCGACATGCGCGAGACCTCCGGGCTGGGGAGGGCGCCGTCTCTCCTCGACGCCTGGGTTACCGGAGGGTAGCTTACTTCTTCTTCGTGCGGGTGGCGCCACCGCGACCGCGCAGCTGCACACCGGACTCGCTCAGCACCCGGTGCACGAAGCCGTAGGAGCGCCCGGTGGACTCGGCCAACGCCCGGATGCTCGCGCCCTTTTCGTACTTCTTCTTCAGGTCAGCGGCCAGCTTGTCCCGCGTGGCGCCGGTGATCCGGGCGCCCTTCTTCAGGTCAGCCACCTTGTCCCGCCTTCCGTAGACAGCAGGTCGGGCCGTGAAAGCCCCTGTCGGGGCAATGATCGAACACGACGCCCCAGAAGGCCAGCCGATCATGCGAAAAGATCGGTGAGCGGTCGCTCGATCACTCAGGGTGGACCAGCGATGACGGAAGGGAAACCGTTGCCTCAGGCCAACTGCACGAGCTCCAGGTACTCGTCGGACCAGTGGTCCTCGGTGCCGTCGGGCAGCAGGATCACCCGCTCGGGCTCAAGCGCCTCCACCGCACCGGGGTCGTGCGTGACGAGCACGACCGCGCCCTCGTAGCGGCGCAGCGCGTCGAGCACCTGCTCGCGGCTGGCCGGGTCCAGGTTGTTGGTCGGCTCGTCCAGCAGCAGCACGTTGGCCGCGCTCGACACCAGGCCCGCCAGCGCCAGCCGGGTCTTCTCGCCACCCGACAGGGTGCCCGCCGGCTGGTCCAGCTGCTCACCGCTGAACAGGAACGTGCCCAGCAGCGACCGCAACTGCTGCTCCTGCACGTCGGGCGCCGCGTGGCGGATGTTCTGCCACACCGAGGCCCCGTGGTCGAGCGTCTCGTGCTCCTGCGCGAAGTAGCCGAGCTTCAGGCCGTGGCCCGCGACCACCTCGCCGCTGTCGGGGCGCTCCATGGAGCCGATCAGGCGCAGCAGCGTCGTCTTGCCCGCGCCGTTGAGCCCCAGGATCACCACCCGCGACCCGCGGTCGATCGCCAGGTCGACGCCGGTGAACACCTCCAGCGACCCGTAGGACTTGCTCAGGCCCTCGGCGGTCAGGGGCGTGCGCCCGCACGCGGCCGGCTGCGGGAAGCGGATCTTCGCGACCTTGTCCGCCTGGCGCGTCTCCTCCAGGCCCGACAGCAGCTTCTCGGCGCGGCGGGCCATGTTCTGGGCGGCCACCGCCTTGGTCGCCTTGGCCCGCATCTTGTCCGCCTGCGCCATCAGCGCGCCGGCCTTCTTCTCGGCGTTGGCGCGCTCGCGGCGGCGGCGCTTCTCGTCGGCGGCGCGGGCCTCGAGGTACTTCTTCCAGCCCATGTTGTAGATGTCGACCTCGCCGCGGGTCGCGTCGAGGAACCACACCTTGTTGACCACGTCGTCGAGCAGCTCCACGTCGTGGCTGATCACGACCAGGCCGCCGTCGTGGGACTTGAGGAACCCGCGCAGCCACGCGATCGAGTCGGCGTCGAGGTGGTTGGTCGGCTCGTCGATCAGCAGGATCGTGCTCGACTTGCCCCCGACACCCGCCTCGGACGCGGCGAACAGGATGCGCGCCAGCTCGACCCGCCGGCGCTGACCGCCCGACAGCGTGCGCAGCGGCTGGGCCAGGACCCGGTCGGCGAGCCCCAGGTTCGCGCAGATGCGGGCGGCCTCGCTCTCGGCGGCGTACCCGCCCAGCGCGGCGAACCGCTCCTCCAGCCGGCCGTACTTGCGCACGGCGGCCTGCAGCTCGGCGTCGTCGACCAGCTCCGCCATCGTCGACTGGGCCTTCTCCATGTCGCGCAGCAGCTGGTCCAGCCCGCGCGCGGAGAGCACCCGGTCCTTGGCGACGACCGAGAGGTCGCCCTCGCGCGGGTCCTGCGGCAGGTAGCCCAGCTCACCGCTGCGCCGGACCTCGCCGGCGTAGGGCTGGCCCTCGCCCGCCAGGACGCGCAGCGACGTGGTCTTGCCCGCGCCGTTGCGACCGACGAGGCCGATGCGGTCGCCGGGCTGGACGCGCAGCGTGGCGTCGGAGAGCAGGATGCGCGAACCGGCGCGCAGTTCCAGGTCGGTCGCGGTGATCAAAACGGACTCCGGGTGGTGTGGTCGTGCGGGGTCGACGGACGCGGGAACGCGCCGGACCTACTCGATCAGAACGACCACGGCACCAGTCTACGGGTAGCGCGCCATCGAATTAACCAAACTGTGCGCACCGGCATACACCGCGGTGACCGACCGGGGCCTTCGCGCGCGGGACGGCCGGGACCGCGCGACCCCGGCCGGCGGGACCGGGAGCCGGCGGGACCGGGAGCCGGCGGGACGGCGGGGCCCGCTCGACCGGCGACCGGGGTCAGTCGCGCACGACCACCTCCACGGCGCGGGCGCGTCGGGCGGCCTCGTCGAGGACCGCCCTGCGGGGCTCCGGGACGTCCAGGACGCGGGGGGACGCCAGGGCGAAGACCGGTTCCAGGCGGCGGTCGGCGCGCAGGGCGTCCAGGGCCTGCCTGTCGCCACCGAGCACCACGGCGTCCAGGTCCGGCAGGCGCGGGAGCAGGACCCTGGCCGCGTCGTCGGCCGCGGCGTGGAGCGCGACCCTGGCCTGGCCCTCGCGGCGGCGGGCGAAGCGCTGCTGGGACCAGCCCCCGGCCTTGTTCCGGCCGTGGACCTGCCGGCTGTCCGTGGTGGAGACCTCGACCACGCCGTCCCGGGCGATGCCGACGCTGTGACCGCCCAGGCGGACCAGGAGGAGGCCGAGGCGGCGGGGCGCTGTGGCGTTGGCCAGCAGCGCTCCCACGGCCAGCCCCCCGGCCTCGCCGGTGGGGGCGAACCCGCCGAAGGCCGCCGCGACCTCCGCCGTCGCGCCGTCCGCGGCGGTGACCAGGACGTGCGTCGGGGTCGTCCGGGTGGCGGCGACGCCCCCGTGGCGGTCGGCGAAGCGGTCGAACCAGCCGGCCAGGCGTTCCGGCGCCACCTCCACCGCCCGACCCCCGCCGGCGACCGGCCGGACCCTGGTCACGGTGCGGCGGTCATGCCGGGGCGACCGCCACCCAGACCGGGAGCGGGTGGCCGCACTCGGCGGGTGACAGGCGTTGGACGGCGCCGAAGCCGGCCGCCGCCAGCTCGTCCGCGATGCGCTCCGGCGTCAGGACGCGGTGGCGGGTGGTGACCGCGTTCGCCACCTCCCAGCTCGTCCCGCTGCGGACGAGCTGGACGACCTCCAGGCCGCAGGACTGGCCGTCGGCGGCCCAGTCCCACAGCTGGACCGTCACCTGCCTGCCCGCGCCCCGACCGGAGACCTTCGGCGGCGGGGCCGTGGGGCGCAGGCGGCTGAGCTTGTCCAGCTCCGGGACGGCCGCGATGAGCAGCCCGCCGGGGCGCAGGGCCTCCCGGGCGAGGCGCAGCGCCGGGCCCAGGACGTTCTCGTGGGCCAGCCTCGGCAGCAGGTCGTCGCCCGCGCGCACCACGTCGACCAGGTGCGGAGCGGGGGCGCCGACCACGTCCAGCAGGTCCACCACCCGGTGCTCACCCGCCCCCAGGACCGCCGCGGCCACCTCGGTGAGGGGGTCCTCCGGCACGGGCACGAGGTCCTGGACGGCGGTCACCTGGCACACAGTAGGACCAACCGATCACCCACGCCATCGGGTCGTGGGGTGGTGGTCGGGGCCTCGTCGGCGACGGTCCGTGAGATTCGGCGCCCGGTGGTGGTGATCCGTCGGCCGGTGACGGACCGGGCCGGAGCGGTGGTCACGACTGCGCCCCAACGGGTGGGTGGGTGAGTCCGGGCACTCGGGCCGGGCGGTCGGGCGGGCAGGGGCGGAGCCATAACGCCGCGCAGATACCCAAGAGGCAACTACCAGGACCTCCCGCGCGTCGTGCACAATATTACCGGCGGGTTTACACGAACCGAAGCAAGGGCAATCACCACTTGACAGAACGAGCGCCATCCCAGTGAACTCGTAACCCGTATGGCCCAACCATTGACTCCGCCTGGACGGCATCAGCGCACTGCGTTGGCGGGTAGGGTCACTGGGGCGTGATCTAATGACAGCGGGGAGTCACAATGACCAACGCTGCCGGTCGACCCAACCTGTCCGTCGACGACATCGACCCGACGGGACACGGCAGTCTTGCGCAGCTCCTGACCACGGGGCCCTTCCCCGAGGCGTTGAGAGCCGCTATCAAAGCCAGCAGGTTGAGCCTCGACCGCATCCAGCACCGTCTCGCTCTGCGCGGGGTCACCATCAGCGTCGCCACGCTGAGCTACTGGCAGTCCGGCCGCCGCCGACCCGAGCGACCCGAGTCGCTCGAAGCGCTGCGCCACCTGGAAACCGTGCTCGGCGTGCCGCAGGCGGGGCTGTCCGCGCTGCTCGGCCCGCCCCGGCCGCGCGGCCGGCGCTCGCGGCCCACGACGATGATGCCGATCGACGCGCTGTGGGCGCGCCGCGAGCGCGTCGCGAACCTGCTGACCAAGGTCGACACGTCGTCCGACGTCAAGCTGGGCCGCATCAGCCAGCACGACCGCATCGAGATCGCCGCCAACGGCGGTCAGCGCTCGGCCTGGGTCCGGCAGATCCTCCGCGCGGAGCAGGACGGCCCCGACCGCTGGGCGCTGGTGTTCGAGACCGAGGAGTCCGACGTCCTCCCGCAGGTCGCGAACCTGCGCAACTGCCACCTGGGGCGGGTCGCCGAGGACACCGACGCGAACATCATGGCGGCCGAGCTGATGTTCGACCGGCCCCTCGCCCGGGGCGAGACGATCATCATGGAGTACGAGCTGCTGTTCGCCGAGGGGCACTACCCGGCGGGCAACAACACGTTCGCCCGCAAGTTCCGGCTCCCCGTGCGGGAGTACGTGATCGAGGTGCGGTTCGACCCGTCCTACCTGCCGTCGCGCTGCCAGCAGTTCAGCGTGCCCGCCGGTGACGACACGCCCTCGCGGCGGCGCAACCTGGCGCTGGACAACGCCGGTGGCGTGCACGCGGTGGCGCTCGGGTTCGGCCCCGGCGTGTTCGGCATCCGCTGGGAGTGGCCGAAGTAGTAGTCGGCCGACGAACACCCGGCCACCGTCCTCGAGCACGGGTAACAGGTCTGAACCAAAGACGCGCGGCCCCGGGTCCACACCCCGGGGCCGTTCGCTCGCCGGTCGGCCGGCTCACAGCACGAAGGCGTCCGTCCACAGCTGCCCGGTGCGCCCGGAGAGCGCGTCGAGCAGCGCGGCGGCCTGGTTGTCGGTCAGCGATGCGACGAAGTCCACCACCGCCCGACCCCGCGCCAGCGCCCGGACGGCGTCCGCCCCGGAAGGCGCGTCCCCCGTCGCGCCGACCAGCGCCCCCGGATCGGTCCGGAACAACGCGGCGTACTCGGCGCTCGCCAGCTCCACCAGGTCGTGCAGGCGCCGCGGCAGCCGGTCGGCCTCGTGCCGATCGGTCACCCACTGCTCCAACGCCTCCGCCAACGCCGTCAGCAGGCGGGCCTGGCCGCGCTGGTGCAGGGCGAGGTCCGGGCGCAGCAGCACGAACCGGCGGTGCACGAACTTGAGCACCTGGACCTCGTGCCACTGCTGAACCGCGAGCACCACGTGCCCGGACCTGGTGGTGGGCTCCTCCACCACGCCCACCGAGTCCACCAACCGCCGCGTCCAGCGCGCCGAGAACGCCGCGACGCCCTGCTCGGCCTCCACCGACCCGTCGAACGGCCGGGACAGCAGCCCGTCGACCAGCTCGCTGCGCACCTTCGCCACGGCCTGGGCGAACGCCCCGTCGTCCACCGCCCACGAGTCCTTCGCGTGCAGGCGCCGCCGCATCGCCTCCAGGGAACGGCCCGGGCGGCGTCCCTCCCGGGCCAGGTCGGCCGCGCTCAGGCCGGCCAGCTCGACCGCGCGGTCCAGCCACGTGCTCAGCTCGGCCGACACCGTGGCGTGCTGCAACACCCCGACGCGGTGGAAGTCCTCCAGGTCGTGGATCGCGTAGGCGATGTCGTCGGCGGTGTCCATCACCGAGGCTTCCACCGTCTGCTGCCACGGCTCCAGCCGCCCCCGGTAGAAGTCGCGGGCCTGGACCAGGTCGTCCAGCTCGGTGACGTACGCGGAGAACTTCGCCGAGCCCGTGCCCGGCGCGTCCGGCGGTTCGGCCGCGCCGCGGGGCGGCGCCGTCAGGTCCCTCGGGTGCGGCTGCGGGTGGGACAGGCGGGTCCACGGGTACTTGAGCATCGCCGCGCGGACCGCCACGGTGAGGTCGAGCCCCAGCGCGGACGGGCCGCGGACGTCGGTCGTGGTGATGATGCGGAACGACTGGGCGTTGCCCTCGAACCCGTCGGAGAGCCCGAACCGGTGCCGGGCCAGGCGGTCGAGCACCTGCTCGCCGAGGTGGCCGAACGGCGGGTGGCCCAGGTCGTGCGCGAGGGCGGCGGCCTCCACCACGTCCGGCTCGCACCCGCCGAGCTTGTCGAGGACACCGGCCAGCTCGGGCCGCGAGCGCAACCGCTCGGCGATGGCCCGCGCCGCCTGCGCGACCTTGAGGCTGTGGGTGAGCCGGTTGTGCACCAGGAGGCCGGAGCCGGTGGAACTCACGACCTGCGTGACACCGCCGAGGCGGGCGAAGAACGGGGAACTCGCCACCCGGTCGCGGTCCACGCGGAACGGGCTGGCGGCCAGGTCGGCCGGGACGGGCGTCGTGCTCTCGCCGCCGGACCGGCGGAGTGCTCGGGGATCGGCCTGCTCGGGGTGCATGGGAAGAAAGTAGTCCGTGCGCCCGCCGGCAGCAGCACGCCGTGAGCGGTGCCGGTGGAACAGTCGGTGGGAACGCCGAAAACCCGTAGGGGGCACCCGGAACCGGGTGCCCCCTACGGGGAAGGAATGTTCGGCGGCGTCCTACTCTCCCACACCCTCACGAGTGCAGTACCATCGGCGCTGGAAGGCTTAACTACCGGGTTCGGAATGGGACCGGGTGTTCCCCCTCCGCCATGACCACCGAAACACTATGAAATTACCACCACAACCACCCCCACAACCCACACCCGACACCAACCGTGTCAGGGGGTCGCCCGGGGTGGGCCCGGTGGTTCTTTCAGAACCGCACAGTGGATGCGTAGCGTCTTCGTAGCAAGTCCTCGGCCTATTAGTACCGGTCAACTCCAGCCGTTACCGACCTTCCATCTCCGGCCTATCAACCCAATAGTCTCTTGGGGGCCTTACCCCACAAAGGGTGGGATACCTCATCTAGGAACGAGCTTCCCGCTTAGATGCTTTCAGCGGTTATCCCTTCCGAACGTAGCCAACCAGCAATGCCCTTGGCAGGACAACTGGCACACCAGAGGTCCGTCCGTCCCGGTCCTCTCGTACTAGGGACAGCCTTCCGCAAGTATCCTACGCGCGCGGCGGATAGGGACCGAACTGTCTCACGACGTTCTAAACCCAGCTCGCGTACCGCTTTAATGGGCGAACAGCCCAACCCTTGGGACCTACTCCAGCCCCAGGATGCGACGAGCCGACATCGAGGTGCCAAACCATGCCGTCGATATGGACTCTTGGGCAAGATCAGCCTGTTATCCCCGGGGTACCTTTTATCCGTTGAGCGACCACGCTTCCACAAGCCATGGCCGGATCACTAGTTCCGACTTTCGTCCCTGCTCGACCCGTCGGTCTCACAGTCAAGCCCCCTTGTGCACTTGCACTCGACACCTGATTGCCAACCAGGCTGAGGGAACCTTTGAGCGCCTCCGTTACCCTTTGGGAGGCAACCGCCCCAGTTAAACTACCCACCAGGCACTGTCCCTGATCCGGATCACGGACCGAGGTTAGACATCCAGTACGACCAGAGTGGTATTTCAACGACGACTCCACAACCACTGGCGTGGCCGCTTCACAGTCTCCCACCTATCCTACACAAGCCGAACCGAACACCAATACCAAGCTATAGTAAAGGTCCCGGGGTCTTTCCGTCCTGCCGCGCGTAACGAGCATCTTTACTCGTAATGCAATTTCGCCGGGCCTGTGGTTGAGACAGTCGAGAAGTCGTTACGCCATTCGTGCAGGTCGGAACTTACCCGACAAGGAATTTCGCTACCTTAGGATGGTTATAGTTACCACCGCCGTTTACTGGCGCTTAAGTTCTCAGCTTCGCCCCGAAGAGCTAACCGGTCCCCTTAACGTTCCAGCACCGGGCAGGCGTCAGTCCGTATACATCGTCTTGCGACTTCGCACGGACCTGTGTTTTTAGTAAACAGTCGCTTCTCGCTGGTCTCTGCGGCCGAAAAATCCTAGCCCGCAAGGGGCTTCAAATCCCTCGGCCCCCCTTCTCCCGAAGTTACGGGGGCATTTTGCCGAGTTCCTTAACCACAGTTCGCCCGATCGCCTCGGTATTCTCTACCTGACCACCTGTGTCGGTTTGGGGTACGGGCCGCATGAACACTCACTAGAGGCTTTTCTCGACAGCATGGGATCACCCTACTTCGCCTCAATCGGCTATGCATCACGTCTCAGCCTCGATGCCTGGCGGATTTGCCTACCAGACGGCCTACACGCTTACACCAGTACTACCACTCACTGGCGGAGCTACCCTCCTGCGTCACCCCATCGCTTGACTACTACAAGTTCAGGTCCCGCGCTCCACAACCACTCCTCGTCCGAAGACTCGGAGCGGGCTTCGGGCGGTTAGTATCACAAGGTTCGCCATGGGCGCGTTCACACGGGTACGGGAATATCAACCCGTTGTCCATCGACTACGCCTGTCGGCCTCGCCTTAGGTCCCGACTTACCCTGGGCGGATTAGCCTGGCCCAGGAACCCTTGGTCATCCGGCGGCAGAGTTTCCCACTCTGCTTTCGCTACTCATGCCTGCATTCTCACTCGTCCAGCCTCCACACCTGGATCACTCCGGCGCTTCCACGGCTGAACGACGCTCCCCTACCCATCCAACATCACTGCTGAATGACACGGCTTCGGCGGTGTGCTTAAGCCCCGCTACATTGTCGGCGCAGGACCACTTGACCAGTGAGCTATTACGCACTCTTTAAAGGGTGGCTGCTTCTAAGCCAACCTCCTGGTTGTCTGGGCGACCCCACATCCTTTCCCACTTAGCACACACTTAGGGGCCTTAGCCGGCGTTCTGGGCTGTTTCCCTCTCGACTACGAAGCTTATCCCCCGCAGTCTCACTGCCGCGCTCTCACGTACCGGCATTCGGAGTTTGGTTGATTTCGGTAAGCTTGTGGGCCCCCTAGACCATCCAGTGCTCTACCTCCGGCACGAAACACACGACGCTGCACCTAAATGCATTTCGGGGAGAACCAGCTATCACGGAGTTTGATTGGCCTTTCACCCCTAACCACAGCTCATCCCCCAGGTTTTCAACCCTGGTGGGTTCGGGCCTCCACGCAGTCTTACCCACGCTTCACCCTGGCCATGGCTAGATCACCCCGCTTCGGGTCTAGACCACGCGACTGAAGGCGCCCTATTCGGACTCGCTTTCGCTACGGCTACCCCACACGGGTTAACCTCGCCACGCAGCACTAACTCGCAGGCTCATTCTTCAAAAGGCACGCCGTCACCCCGAAAGGCTCCGACGGATTGTAGGCACACGGTTTCAGGTACTATTTCACTCCCCTCCCGGGGTACTTTTCACCTTTCCCTCACGGTACTAGTCCGCTATCGGTCACCAGGGAGTATTCAGGCTTAGCGGGTGGTCCCGCCAGATTCACAGCAAATTCCACGAGCTCGCTGCTACTTGGGAACACCACTGAGAGGAGACAGGTTTTCGCGTACGGGACTCTCACCCTCTACGGCCGCGCTTTCCAGACACGTTCCGCTAACCACATCTCTTTATGACTCTCTGTCGGTCCGGCAGAACCGACCAGTAGGTCCCACGACCCCGCACACGCAACCCCTGCCGGGTATCACACGAATACGGTTTAGCCTCTTCCGCTTTCGCTCGCCACTACTCACGGAATCACGGTTGTTTTCTCTTCCTGCGGGTACTGAGATGTTTCACTTCCCCGCGTTCCCTCCACACACCCTATGTGTTCAGGCGTGGGTGACCCCACATGACTGGGGCCGGGTTTCCCCATTCGGAAATCCTTGGATCTCAGCTCGGTTGACAACTCCCCAAGGCTTATCGCAGTCTCCTACGTCCTTCATCGGCTCCTGGTGCCAAGGCATCCACCGTATGCCCTTAATAACTTGCCACAAAGATGCTCGCATCCACTGTGCAGTTCTCAAAGAACAACCAGACACTCCCCCACCACCGCCAACGCCTACCAGTCCATGACCAGCGGTTCGAAGACCGAGGAAGCCTGTATCGCCTCACACCGAGAGAAACACTCACGTGTTCCCTCAGGACCCAACAGCGTACCGAACACTCACCCCAACCCCCCGACGACCCTTCCACGCTCCCCGAAAGAAGCAGTACTAACTCGCCGGGCAATCCAGGATCGCGCATTAGCCAGCATCCACATCATCGAGCCCCACCCGACGATCACTCGCCGCCGGCGTGGTCTCCACCACGATCGAGACCGCGGTGAGAGGTGCTCCTTAGAAAGGAGGTGATCCAGCCGCACCTTCCGGTACGGCTACCTTGTTACGACTTCGTCCCAATCGCCAGTCCCACCTTCGACCGCTCCCCCCCTTACGGGTTGGGCCACGGGCTTCGGGTGTTACCGACTTTCGTGACGTGACGGGCGGTGTGTACAAGGCCCGGGAACGTATTCACCGCAGCGTTGCTGATCTGCGATTACTAGCGACTCCGACTTCACGGGGTCGAGTTGCAGACCCCGATCCGAACTGAGACCGGCTTTGTGGGATTCGCTCCACCTCACGGCTTAGCAGCCCTCTGTACCGGCCATTGTAGCATGTGTGAAGCCCTGGACATAAGGGGCATGATGACTTGACGTCATCCCCACCTTCCTCCGAGTTGACCCCGGCAGTCTCCCATGAGTCCCCAACTTTACTTGCTGGCAACATGGAACGAGGGTTGCGCTCGTTGCGGGACTTAACCCAACATCTCACGACACGAGCTGACGACAGCCATGCACCACCTGTACACCAGTCCGAAGAGGCCCACATCTCTGTGGGTTTCCGGTGCATGTCAAGCCCAGGTAAGGTTCTTCGCGTTGCATCGAATTAATCCACATGCTCCGCCGCTTGTGCGGGCCCCCGTCAATTCCTTTGAGTTTTAGCCTTGCGGCCGTACTCCCCAGGCGGGGTGCTTAATGCGTTAGCTGCGGCACGGAGGACGTGGAAGCCCCCCACACCTAGCACCCACCGTTTACGGCGTGGACTACCAGGGTATCTAATCCTGTTCGCTCCCCACGCTTTCGCTCCTCAGCGTCAGTATCGGCCCAGAGACCCGCCTTCGCCACCGGTGTTCCTCCTGATATCTGCGCATTTCACCGCTACACCAGGAATTCCAGTCTCCCCTGCCGAACTCAAGTCTGCCCGTATCGACCGCAGGCTCCACGTTAAGCGTGAAGTTTTCACGGCCGACGCAACAAACCGCCTACGAGCTCTTTACGCCCAATAATTCCGGACAACGCTCGCACCCTACGTATTACCGCGGCTGCTGGCACGTAGTTAGCCGGTGCTTCTTCTGCAGGTACCGTCACTCACGCTTCGTCCCTGCTGAAAGAGGTTTACAACCCGAAGGCCGTCATCCCTCACGCGGCGTCGCTGCATCAGGCTTTCGCCCATTGTGCAATATTCCCCACTGCTGCCTCCCGTAGGAGTCTGGGCCGTGTCTCAGTCCCAGTGTGGCCGGTCACCCTCTCAGGCCGGCTACCCGTCGTCGCCTTGGTAGGCCATCACCCCACCAACAAGCTGATAGGCCGCGGGTCCATCCCATACCGCCGGAACTTTCCACCCCCCACCATGCGATGGAGGGTCGTATCCGGTATTAGACCTAGTTTCCCAGGCTTATCCCGGAGTACAGGGCAGGTTACCCACGTGTTACTCACCCGTTCGCCGCTCGTGTACCCCGAAGGGCCTTACCGCTCGACTTGCATGTGTTAAGCACGCCGCCAGCGTTCGTCCTGAGCCAGGATCAAACTCTCCAATAAGGAATGAGTTGATCGCTCGAACAACACTGACACACGAACCGGAATATGGTCCGTGACATCGCCAGCTGTCCAGTCAATCTCAAAGGAAAACCTCTTGACGAGGTTCATACAATTTACTGGCTATTCGGCACGCTGTTGAGTTCTCAAGGAACACGCGCTCACCATCGCAACCCACTCGAACCGAGTGACTTCCTCCGGGGCTTGTGCGCCGCGCTCCGTTCCGGTCTCTCTCCGGCCCGTTCCGCGCTGGCAGAGAGAAACTTACACGAGTGTCGCCGGATAGTGAAATCGGGGGGTCGGTTGCCGCGTCTCCGCAGCTAGACGTGGTGCACGGGCCGAGGACGGAGGATGCTGTCCGGGTGCTGCTCCCCCCTCGTCTCCGCCCGTGGGGCAGGTATGGCATCCACCTCGCCGTGGTCGCCGCTTGCTACTACGCCGGCGCGCGCCTCGGCCTCCTCCAAGCGTTGGTCAACGACCAGGTGTCCCCCCTGTGGCCGCCGACCGGCGTCGCGCTGCTGGCGCTCCTGCTGGGCGGGGTGCGCCTGTGGCCGGCGATCGCCGTCGCCGCGTTCGCCGTGAACGCCCCGCTGGACGGCGGCAGCACCGCGTTCCTGATCAGCGTCGGCAACACCCTCGGCCCGGTCGTCGCGTTCCTCCTGCTCAAGCACACGGGGTTCCGGACGGAGCTGGAGCGGACGCGGGACGCGCTCGGCCTGGTGTTCCTGGGCGCGTTCGCGGGGATGGCCGTCAGCGCCTCCGTCGGCACGGGCGCGCTGGTGCTCGCCGGCGAGGTCGCCAGGTCGGACTTCTGGCCCACCTGGTCGGTCTGGTGGACCGGTGACGCGATGGGCGTGCTGGTCCTGGTCCCCCTGGTGCTGGCGCTGCGCCGGCTGCGCCGCCCGGTGCGGCCGGCGCGGGCGCTGGAGGCGGCGGCGCTGCTGGTCGCGACCACGGGGGTGATGGTGATCGCCGCGAACAGCCCGGTGCGGCTGCTGTACGTGGTGTTCCCGTTCGCCGTCTGGGGCGCCCTGCGCTTCCAGCACCTGGGTTCGGCGCCGTGCGCGCTGATCGCGTCGGTGATGGCCTCGCGCGGGGCCGCGGCGGGGATCGGCCCGTTCGCGCACCTGGACCTGGTGCACCGGATGGTGACCCTGCAGGCGTTCACGACCACGGTCGTGCTGACGACCCTGGTGCTCAGCGCGGTGATCGCCGAGCGCAACGAGGCGCGCAGGGCGATCGAGCGCACCTGCGCCCAGCTGTCCGACGTGGTGTCGCAGTACCAGCCGCTGCTGCTGGGCAAGGCGCTGCCGCCGACCCACCCGGACGCCCGCTGATGGACGTGCTGATCATCGGTGGCGGTCCGGCCGGTCGTGCGCTGGCGGCGGAGTGCTGGGCGCGCGGGCTCGGCACCGCGCTGGTCGACCGGCGTCCCGGGCGGCCGTGGCGCGCGACCTACGGCGCGTGGTCGGACGAGCTGCCCGCGGGCGCGCCGGTCGCCGTGTCGACGTCCAAGGCCCGGGTGGTGGGCGTGCGGGAGCACCGGCTCGGGCGCGGGTACGCGGTGCTGGACAACGAGCGGCTGCACCGGCTGCCCGAGGGCGTGCGGGTGGTGGAGGGGACGGTGGCGCAGCGCGACCGCCACCGGGTCGTGCTGCGCGACGGGCGCGTGCTCACCGCCGACGTGGTGGTGAACGCGACCGGGTCGGCCGAGGGCCGGGCCGCCCAGCACGCCGTCGGCGTCGTGGTGCCCAAGGAGGCCGCCGCGCCGTTCCTCGGCGAGGACGAGGCGCTGATCATGGACTGGCGCAGGCCGCCGGACGCGGGCACGCCGGACCCGACCTTCCTCTACGCCATCCCGGTGTCGGCGGACCGGGTGCTGCTGGAGGAGACGTCGCTGGCGCGCGCGCCGGGCCTGCCGCTGGCCGAGCTGCGGCTGCGGCTGCGCGCGCGCCTGGCCGCGCACGGCCTGCCCCTGCCCCGCGAGGAGGAGCGGGTGCGCATCCCGCTGGACGGCCCGGTGGACCGCGACGCGTTCGGCGCCGCCGCGGGGCTGGTGCACCCGGCCACCGGCTACAGCGTGGCGAGCGCGCTGCGGCTGGCGCCGGAGGTGGCGCGGGCGATCGCGGCGGGCGTGCCGGTCTCCCGGGTGCTGTGGCCGGCGCGGGCCCGGTTGGTCCACGCGTTCCGCCGGCACGGCCTGGCGGCGGTGCTGGCGATGCGGCCCGACCAGGTTCCGGAATTTTTCGACATCTTTTTCCAATTGAGCGAGAATCAGCAACGCAACTACCTGGGCAACCGCGCCGACCTGCGAGGATCCCTCGACTCCATGTCCGCGCTGTTCCGCGCGGCGCCCTGGTGGTTGCGCGCCCGATTGGCATTTTCGGTGCAACCGGCCACGGATGGAGGAACAGCTGGTTAACGGTCTGGGCAACAGAAGATCGACCGGGCAGGATCAGCGTGTGCCCGCCTTGCTGGATGACGTCCGCTTCGCCTTCCAGCCGCTGTTCAACCTCAACACCGGAGGGGTCGTCGCGGTCGAAGCCCTCGCCCGCCCGCACGACGGCAGCGTGCAGGACCTGCTCCGCATGGCCTTCCGTGCGGGGTACTTGGCGAACACCGACGTGGCCCTCGCCTGTCGTGCGGTCCGCAGCGCGGCCGACCACGACTTCACCCTCCCGCTGCACGTCAACCTGCTCGCGATGACGATCGCGGACAAGCCGGAGCACCTGGCCCCGCTCTACGCGGCGCTGCGCGACGCGGGCCGCCCGCCGGCGAACCTGGTGGTGGAGGTCGGCACGCCGTACTCGCGCGCCCCGCGCCACCGGCTGGTCAAGGGCCTGGCGAAGCTGCGCGAGGACGGGTTCCGGATCGGCCTGGACGGCGTGGGCGAGGGCGACTCGCCGCTGTCGCTGCTGGCCGAGGTGCAGCCGGAGGTGGTCAAGCTCGACCGCGAGGTCGTGCAGGACCTGCCCACCGACCCGGCGCGGCTCGCGCTGGTGCAGGCGCTGAACCACCTGTGCGAGGCGACCGGCTCGCAGGTCGTCGCCGAGGGCGTGGAGACCGAGGCGCAGCTCGTGGCGCTGCGCCGGCTGGGCGTGCGGCTCGCGCAGGGCAACCTGCTGGCCTCGGCGCAGCGCCGGCCGAAGGTGAACGCGACGATCTCCGCGGTGCTCAGCGAGGTCGGCGACCCGGAGTCGACCGCCAAGACGCTGACCAAGCCGCTGCGCCGCAAGACCGGCCCGAAGGTCACCGACTTCCTGCACCCCGCGACCACGCTGCCGGAGTCGGCGACCTCGGAGGAGGTGCGCGACGTGCTGGCCACCCAGCCGACGGTCAGCGGCGTGGTGCTGGTCGACGACGAGGGCCGGCCGACCTGGACGGTGGACCGCAACCGGTTCCTGCTGGCGGTGACGGGGCCGTTCGGGCACGCCCTGCACGCCAAGCGGGAGGCCGCGCGGCTGGCGGACAAGCCGCGCGTCATCGGCGCGGACTCGGCCGCGCTGGACCTGCTGGACATCGTCGCCCACGCCAACCGCGAGCGCACCAACGACGACCTGGTGGTCGTGGACGACCAGGACCGGTGCCTGGGCGTGGTGCGGGTGGCCGACGTGGTGCGCGGCATCGCCGAGCTGAAGGTCGAGCAGGCCGCCGCGCTCAACCCGCTGACCCGCCTGCCGGGCAGCGACTCCATCGCGCGCGAGGTGGACCGGCGCATCCTCAACGGCGACATCTTCGCCGTCGGCTGGCTGGACGTGGACGCGTTCAAGCGGGTGAACGACACGGTGGGGTTCGCCGCCGGCGACGACCTGATCCGGGCGCTGGGCCGGACGCTGTCCGAGGGCGCCACCGCCTTCCCCGGCGCCCAGGTCGGGCACGTCGGCGGGGACGACTTCCTCGTCGTCGCCGGGCTGAACGAGATCGTGCCCTACGCCGCGGGGGTGCTGGACACGCCGTTCGACGCCGAGGGGCACGGGGTCACGCTGTCGCTGGCGACGCTGGTCTGCGCGGCCGGGTCGGTGGGCTCGTACCGGGAGGTGTCCCGGTTGCTGGCCCCGCTGAAGGAGCAGGCGAAGTCGTTGCGCGGCAACAGCTGGGTGCTGGGCCGACCGGGCAGCGACCACGTGGACGTGCTGCGCGGCGGTCCCCACCTCGCAGTCAGCTGATTGCCCGTCTCATCGACCGGGAAGTTCACCACAACGATGCATGTGCACTGGTTCGACCACTCATAGCATCAGGATGACTACCCACTGCGAGGAGGCACCTGGTGAGCGAGGTCAAGGTCACCGCGCTGCCGAGCCCGCCCACCGGGTTCGGTGCGGCGCTCTCGATGGGGGTGGAGGAGGAGTTCCTGCTCGTCGACGCGGGCACCGGGGCGCCGGCGCCGGCGGCGGGGGCGGTGCTCGGCGACGCGGACGGGGTGCTCGACCTGCAGGCCGAGATCACCCGGTACCAGGTCGAGAGCGCGACCTCGGTGTGCCTGACGACGGCCGAGATCCGCGACCAGCTCGTGGTGTCCCGGCAGACCCTGAGCGACCTGGCGCGCGAGCACGGCACGCGGGTGGTGGCGACCGGCACCCCGGTGTTCGGCGCGCAGCGCCCGCCGCCGCTGACCGACGACCGGCGGTACCGGGCCATCGCGCAGCGGTACGGGCCGCTGGTCGACGGGCTGACCATCTGCGGCTGCCACGTGCACATCGGCATCCCGGACGAGGAGACCGGCGTGCTGATCTCCAACCACCTGCGGCCGTGGCTGCCGGTGCTGCTGGCGATCAGCGCGAACTCGCCGTTCTTCGAGGGCCGGGACACCGGGTACGCGAGCTGGCGGTACGTGACGTGGAGCCCGTGGCCGTCGGCGGGCGCGCCGCCGTGGTTCGCCTCGGCCGCGGACTACCACCGCGGGACGGGCACGCTGCGGACCTCGGGCGCGGCCATGGACGCCGCGATGATCTACTGGGACGTCCGGCTGTCGGCCAACCACCCGACGGTGGAGCTGCGGGTGTGCGACGTGGCCGCGACCGTGGACGAGGCAGTGCTGATCGCGGCCCTGGTGCGGGCCGTCGCGGCGACGGCGGTGGCGGGCGCGCCCGCGCTGCCGGTGTCCGACCTGGCGCTGCGGACGTCGCTGTGGCGCGCGGCGCGGGACGGGGTGGGCGGCCTGGGCGTGGAGCCGCGCACCGGGCAGCTGGTGCCGGCGGCGGACCGCGTGCGGGCGCTGCTGGAGTGGGCGCGGCCGGCGTTGCAGGTCCACGGCGACGAGGAGCTGGCCGACGAGGGCGTGGCCCGGCTGCTGGTGGACGGCGACGGCGCGGCGCGGCAGCGGCGGGCGTTCCGGCGGCGCGGCTCGCTGACCGACGTGGTGGACCTGCTGGTCGAGCAGACCTAGCCGCGGCGGCGGTGGGGCACCCCGACCGGGTGCCCCGGCCGCCCGCTACTTCCTGGCGTCGGCGAGGAAGGCCCGGAACGCCGCCGCCGGGAACGTCAGCTCGGGACCGGCCCGGTGCTTGCTGTCCCGCACCGCCCGGCGCTCGTCATCCGGGCAGGCCAACTCGACGCACTGCGGGTCGTTGCCCGCGTTCGTGTAGCTGCTTTTTCGCCACCGCAACATGTTCAGCCGCTCCTAGCTGTCGGTGAGGTCAGCGATCCTGGCGTCCAGTATCGCGGCCGACTCTTCCTCCGGGGTAGCCCGCTCCCAGGCGTTCTGGAAGATCGCTGCGAACGGCTCGGTCGCCTTGACGTAATCGCCCCGGACAACCGTGGCCACGAACGCGAACGACTTGCCATCCGCTGTGTGGAGCAGGGTGAATGGCGCGCTGAGCCCGGCTACGGCACCCGCCGCCCTGGTCACCACGCGGAGCCGGACGTTGGGCATGGCCGCGACCTCGCGGAGGTGTTCGAGCTGCCGCCGCAGGATCGCCGGTCCCCCGTTCGCCCGGTCCAGGACCTCTTCGCCGAGCGTGATCCACACGCGTGCGCCGTCCGGGCGGATGATGCGGCGGCTGCGCTCGGCGCGCTCCTCGGCGAGCCGGTCCACCGCCGAGGCCGCGACGACCGGCGACGCCGACAGCGCGGCGCGCGCGTACTCGCGGGTCTGGAGCAGCCCGGGGATCTCGTTGTAGACCATGCGGATCTCCACCGCCAGCCGCTCCAGGGACAGGTACTGCCGCGACCTCGGGCCGGGGATCGCGCCCGGCTGGGCCCGCCGTCTCGCGTCCCTGGCCAGGGCGCGGAGTTCGTCGGCCTGGTCCACGGTCGGCAGGTAGAGGGCGATCATCGCCTCGACGTCGGCGGTCGACGGTGGCATCGCGCCGTTCTCGACCTTGGTCAGCTTGGTCGCGTAGAAGCTCGGCGTGAGGGCTCTGAGCAGCCCTTCGGCTTCGCCGTGTTCGAGCTTCGCGGCCACGCGGAGCTGCCTGGCCAGTTCGCCGCACTGGAACCGGGCGATCACCGGATCTGGTCGGCCGTCGGTCATCGGAGCTGCCCTCCTGTTGAAGCTTCGGCGAGGGTTTTCACCCGTTCGAGACGCGGAATATCGCATCGTCCGCGCTACGCTCGTCCTGTCCGCACAACAGTAGCGATCCGAGAGGGAAACCCGGTGTTCAACACGGTCCTGGGCGTCACGGCCCAGCAGTGGGCGAAGATCGACGGCGATTCGCCGATCACCAGCGAGATCCACCGCGACGCGGTCCAGTTCTCCTGGGGCGACGGCGGCGTCGAGATGCTGTTCACCCCGCAGGCGCTGGAGAAGCTGCTCAGCGAGGGTCAGGAAGCGCTCCGCCTGATCAACGAACAGCGGTCGCCGGCTTGAGGCCGACGACCGCTGCGGTGCGGTCCCTCCGGAGGTGGGTTCCGGAGGGGCCGCGCTGGGTGGTCCGGTGGTGCTGGGGTGGTCAGACGGTGAAGCCGAGGGCGCGGAGCTGCTCGCGGCCGTCGTCGGTGATCTTCTCGGGCCCCCACGGGGGCATCCAGACCCAGTTGATGCGGAAGTCGTCGACGATGCCGCCGGCGGGTCCGCCGACCAGCGCCTGGCGCGTCTGGTCCTCGATCACGTCGGTCAGCGGGCAGGCCGCCGAGGTGAGGGTCATGTCGATCACGGCGACGTTCTGCTCGTCCACGCGGATGTCGTAGACCAGGCCGAGGTCGACCACGTTGATGCCCAGCTCGGGGTCGACCACGTCGCGCATGGCCTCCTCGACGTCGTCCAGGTTCGCCACGTCCGCCTTGGGGGCGGGCGGTTCCGGCATCCCCTCGACGCCGCGGACGACGTCGTCGCCCGACTGCCCGGCGCTCGACTGCTCGGCAACCGACTGCTCGGCAACCGGCTGTCCGGTGCTCGACTGCCCGGCGACCGGCTGCCCGGCGTCCACCTGCTGCCCGGTGTCCACGTTCCCTGGGGTGGTCATGCCTTCGCTCCTTCGCTGCGGGCCACCGCGTCCTTGAAAGCCATCCAGCCCAGCAGGGCGCACTTCACGCGTGCCGGGTACCTCGCCACACCGGCGAACGCGATCCCGTCCTCCAGCACGTCCTCGTCGGGCTCGACCTGGCCGCGGCCCTGCATCAGCTCGACGAAGGCGTCCATCTTCTCGAACGCCTCCGCCAGCGGCCGGCCCACCACGAGGTCGGTCAGCACCGACGTCGACGCCTGGCTGATGGAGCAGCCCTGGCCGTCGTAGGACACGTCCGCGACCTTGCCGCCGTCGAGGCGCACGCGCAGCGTCACCTCGTCGCCGCAGGTCGGGTTGATCTGGTGCGACTCGGCGTCGAACGGGTCGCGCAGACCGCGGCCGTGCGGGTTCTTGTAGTGGTCCAGGATGATCTCCTGGTACATCTGCTGCAACTGCACCTACACCACCCCGAAGAACTTCTGCGCTTCGCGCACGCCGTCCACCAGGGCTCGCACCTCGTCCAGGGTGTTGTAGACGTAGAAGCTCGCGCGCACGGTGGCGGCGGCGTTCATCCGGCGGTGCAGCGGCCACGCGCAGTGGTGGCCCACGCGCGCCGCGATGCCCAGGCTGTCGAGCACCTGGCCCACGTCGTGGGCGTGGATGCCCTCGACCACGAACGCCACGGCGCCGCCCCGGTCCACCGTGTCGGCCGGGCCGACGACGCGCACGCCCGGGATCCCCGCCAGGCCGCGCAGGGCGGCGTCGGTCAGCAGGTGCTCGTGCGCGGCGACGCGGTCCATGCCGAGGGCGTTGAGGTAGTCCACGGCCGCGCCCAGCGCCACCGCCTGCGAGGTCATCGGCGAACCGGCCTCGAAGCGCTGCGGCGGCGGGGCGAACGTGGAGCCCTCCATGCGCACCAGCTCGATCATCGACCCGCCGGTGAGGAACGGCGGCAGGGCCTCCAGCAGCTCCCGGCGGCCGTAGAGCACGCCCACGCCGGAGGGGCCGAGCATCTTGTGGCCGGAGAAGACCGCGAAGTCCACGCCGAGCGACCGGAAGTCGACCGGGCTGTGCGGCACGGACTGGCAGGCGTCGAGCACGGTCAGCGCGCCGACCCGGTGCGCCGCCTCCACCAGGGTCCGGACCGGGTTCACGGTGCCCAGGACGTTGGACTGGTGGGTGAAGGCGACGACCTTGGTGCGGTCGTTGACCAGCGAGTCCAGCTCGGACAGGTCGAGCCGGCCCTCGTCGGTGACGCCGAACCAGCGCAGGGTCGCGCCGGTGCGGGCGGCCAGCTGCTGCCACGGCACCAGGTTGGCGTGGTGCTCCATCTCGGTCACGACGACCTCGTCGCCGGGGCCGAGGCGGAACCGCTCGGCCTCCGGCCCGGCGACCGCGGCGTTGCCCATCGCGTACGCGACGAGGTTGATGCCCTCGGTCGCGTTCTTGGTGAACACGATCTCGCCGAAGTCGACGCCGACGAACGACGCGATCCGGGCGCGCGCGCCCTCGTACGCGTCGGTCGACTCCTCGGCGAGCTGGTACGCGCCGCGGTGCACGGGCGCGTTGGCGGCCTCCAGGAACGCGCGTTCGGCGTCGAGGACCGGCGCCGGCCGTTGCGAGGTGGCGCCGGAATCCAGGTAGACCAGCGGCTTGCCCTCCCGCACGGTGCGGCCCAGGATCGGGAAGTCCGCCCGCACGGCAGCGACGTCCAGCGGAGCTGCGGTGGTGGTCACAGCCTGCGACGCCCCCTCTCGTAATCTCGAAACGAAGTCCACGTGCAGTGGAACGTCAGCCGACCTTCGCGGCTTCCTGGCTGCCGGTGTACTTCACGTAACCGTGCTCCTCGAGCTGGTCGGCCAGCTCGCGGCCACCGGACTCGACGATGCGGCCGTTGGCGAACACGTGCACGAAGTCGGGCTGGATGTACTTGAGGATCCGGGTGTAGTGGGTGATGAGCATGACGCCCACCTCGCCGGAAGCCTTGTACTTGTTCACGCCCTCGGAGACCACGCGCAGCGCGTCGACGTCCAGGCCGGAGTCGGTCTCGTCCAGGATCGCGATCTTCGGCTGGAGCAGGCCCAGCTGGAGGATCTCGTGGCGCTTCTTCTCGCCGCCGGAGAAGCCCTCGTTGACCGAGCGCTCGGCGAAGGCCGGGTCGATGTCCAGGTCGGCCATCGCGCCCTTGACCTCCTTCACCCAGTGCCGCAGGTTCGGGGCCTGGCCGCGCACGGCGGTGGCGGCGGTGCGCAGGAAGTTCGACATCGAGACGCCGGGCACCTCGACGGGGTACTGCATGGCGAGGAACAGGCCGGCGCGGGCGCGCTCGTCCACGCTCATCTCCAGGACGTCCTCGCCGTCGAGCAGCACGGTGCCCGAGGTGACCTGGTACTTGGGGTGGCCGGCGACGGCGTAGGACAGGGTGGACTTGCCCGAGCCGTTCGGCCCCATGATGGCGTGCGTCTCGCCGGCGTTGATGGTCAGGTCGACGCCCTTGAGGATCTCCTTGGACGTCTCGTCGGTGGTGACCGAGACGTGCAGGTCCTTGATCTCCAGAGTGGCCATTGGTGCTTCAGTTCTCCTGGTGTGGCGGGCGGTGGGTCAGTTCGTGGTGGCGGTGACGTCGACGTGGACGTCACCGCCGCGGATCTCGACGGCGAAGACGTCGACCGGTTCGGTGGCGGGCGGGGACGACGGGGCGCCGGTGCGCAGGTCGAAGCACGACCCGTGCAGCCAGCACTCGATGCCCTTGCGGGTCACGTCGCCCTCCGAGAGCGAGACCTCGGCGTGCGTGCACAGGTCGCGCAGCGCGTGCACGGCGTCGCCGTCGCGCACGAGGACGACCGGGGTGTACTCGTCGCCGACCTCGAAGGCGACCGGCTTGCGGTCGTCGAGGTCGGACAGCGAGCACACCCTGATCACGCGCCCACCGCCGCGAGTTCCGCCTCGATCGCGGCTTCGAGCCGCTCGCGCAGCTCGGGGATGGCGATCTTGAGCAGGATCTCGTGGAAGAAGCCGCGCACGACCAGCCGGCGCGCCTGCTGCTCCGGGATGCCCCGCGCCTGCAGGTAGAACAGCTGCTCGTCGTCGAACCGGCCGGTGGCGCTGGCGTGGCCCGCGCCCTCGATCTCGCCGGTCTCGATCTCCAGGTTGGGCACCGAGTCGGCGCGCGCGCCGTCGGTGAGCACCAGGTTGCGGTTCAGCTCGAACGTCTCGGTGCCCTCGGCCGCCGCGCGGATCAGCACGTCGCCGATCCACACGGTGTGGGCGTCCTCGCCCTGCAGCGCGCCCTTGTAGACGACGTTGCTGCGGCAGTTGGACTCCGCGTGGTCCACGAACGTGCGGTGCTCCAGGTGCTGGCCCGCGTCGGCGAAGTACAGGCCCAGCAGCTCCGCGTCGCCGCCGCGCCCGGTGTAGGTGACCACCGGGGTGAGCCGGACCAGGTCGCCGCCCAGGGTGATGACGGTGTGCTTGAACGTCGCGTCGCGGCCCAGCCTGGCGTGGTGCGACGAGACGTGCACCGCGTCGTCGGCCCAGTCCTGGATCGCCACGACCGTCAGGTGCGCGCCGTCGGCGACGACGAACTCGACGTTGTCGGCGTAGGCGCCCGAGCCGCGGTGGTCCAGGACGACGACGGCCTCGGCGAACTGCTCGGCGCGCACCTGCAGGTGGCCGTAGGCGACCTCGCCGACGCCCGCGCCGGTCACGGTGATGGTGGTCGGCTCGACCTTGGTGTCCTTGGGCAGCGTCACGACGGTCGCCTCGGTGAACGAGGCCCACGCCTGCGCCGCGATCCGGTCGCCCGGGGTGCCCGCGACGCCCAGCCGCTCGTCGCCGCGCGCGGCGGTCTCGACGCGGACGCCCTCGGGCGCGGAGACCTCGACGGTGGCCGAGGCGGTGGCCTCCGCGCCGTTGTGCAGGTTCGCCAGGCGCTTCATGGGCGTGAAGCGCCAGATCTCCTCGCGACCGCCCGGCACCTCGAACGCGGCCACGTCGAAGGACGTGAAGTGGTCCGCGCGCGAGGAGACGGGGGCCGGGGCCGCGCCGTGCGAGTGGGCCGTCAGGCCGTGTTGCTGGTCTTCGGTGGTGACGGCCATGTCAGCCGACGGCCCCTTCCATCTGCAGTTCGATCAGGCGGTTCAGTTCCAGGGCGTACTCCATGGGCAGCTCGCGCGCGATGGGCTCCACGAACCCGCGCACGATCATCGCCATGGCCTCGTCCTCGTTCAGGCCGCGCGACATCAGGTAGAACAGCTGGTCCTCGGAGACCTTCGAGACGGTCGCCTCGTGGCCCATGGACACGTCGTCCTCGCGGACGTCGACGTACGGGTAGGTGTCGGAGCGGCTGATGTTGTCCACCAGCAGCGCGTCGCACTTCACCGTGGACTTCGAGTGGTGCGCCCGCTTGTTGACCTGGACCAGGCCGCGGTAGGAGGTGCGACCGCCGCCGCGCGCCACCGACTTGGACACGATGGTGGACGAGGTGTGCGGGGCCATGTGGACCATCTTCGCGCCGGCGTCCTGGTGCTGGCCCTCGCCCGCGAACGCGATGGAGAGGACCTCGCCCTTGGCGTGCTCGCCCATCAGGAACACGGCCGGGTACTTCATGGTCACCTTGGAGCCGATGTTGCCGTCGACCCACTCCATCGTCGCGCCCTCTTCGGCCTTGGCGCGCTTGGTGACCAGGTTGTAGACGTTGTTCGACCAGTTCTGGATGGTCGTGTAGCGGCAGCGACCACCCTTCTTGACGATGATCTCCACGACCGCCGAGTGCAGCGAGTCCGAGGAGTAGATCGGCGCGGTGCAGCCCTCGACGTAGTGCACGTAGGCGCCCTCGTCGACGATGATCAGCGTGCGCTCGAACTGCCCCATGTTCTCGGTGTTGATCCGGAAGTAGGCTTGCAGCGGGATGTCCACGTGGACGCCCTTGGGCACGTAGATGAACGAGCCGCCGGACCACACCGCGGAGTTCAGCGCGGAGAACTTGTTGTCACCCGAGGGGATGACCGAGCCGAAGTACTCCTTGAACAGCTCGGGGTGCTCGCGCAGCGCCGTGTCGGTGTCCAGGAAGACGACGCCCTGCTCCTCCAGGTCCTCGCGGATCTTGTGGTAGACGACCTCGGACTCGTACTGGGCGGCGACACCGGAGACCAGGCGCTGCTTCTCCGCCTCCGGGATGCCCAGCTTGTCGTAGGTGTTCTTGATGTCGTCGGGCAGGTCGTCCCAGGTCGCCGCCTGCTTCTCGGTCGACCGGACGAAGTACTTGATGTTGTCGAAGTCGATCCCGGACAGGTCCGAGCCCCACGTCGGCATGGGCTTGCGGTCGAACAGGCGCAGCGCCTTCAACCGGAACTCGAGCATCCACTCGGGTTCGCCCTTCTTGGCCGAGATGTCCCGGACGACGTCCTCGTCCAGGCCCCGGCGAGCGCTCGCGCCTGCCACGTCCGAGTCGGCCCAGCCGAACTCGTAGTTGCCGATGCTCGCCAGGGTCTCCTCCTGGGTGAGCGGGGCTGTGGTGGTGCGCTGCTCGGCAGCGGCAGTCATGCGGGCTCCCCTCCATCTGAAGTCCGATCGTCGGCCTGGTCGCCGACCGTGATCCGGGGTGGTGTGTTCGGGATGTGCGTCGTGCACACGGCGTCGCCGCGGGCGATGGTGGCCAGGCGCTGCACGTGGGTGCCGAGCAGGTCGGCGAACGCCGCCGTCTCGGTCTCGCACAGCTGCGGGAACTCGGCGGCGACGTGCGCGACGGGGCACAGGTGCTGGCACAGCTGCTCGCCTGCCCCCACGTGCCGCGCCGAAGCAGCGTAGCCCTCCCTGGTCAGCGCGGCCGCCAGGGCCTCGGCCCGCTCGGCGGGGCCGGCCTGCGCCGTGACCGCCGCGCGGTGCTGCTCGACGAAGGCCGACACGCGGCGCTCGGCGAAGGCCCGCACCGCCTGCTCCCCGCCCTGCTCGGCGAGGAAGCGCAGCGCGGCCACGGCGAGGTCGTCGTAGGCGTGCCCGAAGCGGGCGCGGCCCTGCTCGGTCAGCAGGAACAGCTTGGCCGGGCGACCCCGGCCGCGGCGGCCCCGGCTCGGGGCCTCCCGGCTGACCGCCTCGCCGTCGGCGACCAGCGCGTCGATGTGCCGGCGCACCGCCGTGGGGCTGAGCCCGAGCCGCTGCGCGACCGCGGCGGCGGTGATCGGGCCCTGCTCCAGCAGCAGGCGCGCCACGCCGTGCCGCGTCCGGCCGTCGTGCCCGGCGGGCACGGCGGCGTGGTCGGCTCCGGCGTTTTTCACAACACCAGTGTTGCCTATTTCGCCGGCGCCCGCAAAGACGGCCACCGCCCGGGTGACCCGAGTCACGCGGGAGGGCCGGTCGCTACCCTTCGGGCGTGACGGCGGGCGGATTGGTGATGGTGGACCGGAGCAGCATCGGCGAAGCGGGCCCCCTCGACGCCCCGGAGCGCCGGCAGCTCGACATCATCCGCCGCTGGGGCACCGTGGGCGCGCTGCTGATGTTCGTCGGCTCCCTCGGGGCCGGCGCGGCGCCGGTGTTCAGCCCGCTGCCCGGCACGCCCGTGCTCGGCCTGTTCGCCCGGATGCCCAGCGCGGCGATGGCCGTGGTGTGGACCGGCGTGTTCCTGGTGGTGTCGGCCTGGCTGTGGCTGGGCCGCTTCGCCCGGCCGGGCCGCTCCAGGCTGGTCTCGCGCAGCCAGCTGGACCGCACGCTGCTGATGTGGATCACGCCGCTGGTGTTCGTGCTGCCCATGTTCAGCCGCGACGTCTACAGCTACCTCGCGCAGTCGCAGATCGCCGCCAACGGCCAGGACCCCTACCAGCAGGGGCCGCAGACCGCGCTGGGCGTGGACCACCCGCTGACCGCGAACGTGCCCAACATCTGGCGCGAGACGCCCGCCCCCTACGGGCCGCTGTTCCTGGCCCTGGGCCGGGTCATCTCGATGGTGACCGGTGACAGCGTCCTGCCCGGCGTGTTCCTGCACCGGCTGCTGGTGCTGGTGGGCCTGGCGATGATCGTGTGGGCGCTGCCCCGGCTGGCGCGGCGGTTCGGCGTGCCCCCGGTGAGCGCGCTGTGGCTGGGCGCGGCCAACCCGCTGGTGCTGTTCCACCTGGTCGTCGGCGTGCACAACGAGGGCCTGGCCATCGGCCTGATGCTGGTCGGCCTGGAGCTGGCGCTGCGCCGGCTGCCCACCGCGCCCGGGACGCCGCTGACCCGCGAGGAGCTGCTGTGGATCTCGCTGGGCGCGACGATGATCACGTTCGGCGCGGCGGTGAAGATCCCGGCCGCGCTCGCGCTGGGCTTCCTGGGCGTGATGATCGCCCGGCGGATGGGCGGGTCGTTCCTGGACCTGCTCAAGGCGGCGGTGCTGCTGACGGTGGTGTCGGGGGTGGTGATGGTGGCCACCTGCCTGGGCACCGGCCTGGGCTTCGGGTGGGTCGAGACGCTCAACGTCGCCGGGACGGTGAAGTCGTGGATGTCCCCCCCGACCGCGATGGGGTTCATGGGCGGCGGGCTCGGGCTGCTCCTGGGGCTGGGCAACCACACCGACGCGATGATCGCCCTGATGCGCCTGGTCACGCAGGCGGTGTCGGTCGTCATCGCGGGCACGCTGCTGTGGAAGGCTTTCAAGGGGCGCATCAAGGCGGTCAACGGCCTGGGCGCGGGCCTGGGCGCGGTGCTGGTGCTCGGGCCGGTGCTCCAGCCCTGGTACGTGCTGTGGGCCGCCCTGCCGCTCGCGACGGCCGTCCTGGCGAAGCGGTTCCGGCTCTTCGCGACGGGGACGAGCGCGTTCATCGCGGTCATCCTCCCGCCCACCGGCTCGGCCTTCGACGGCCGCGCCTACATCGTCCCGCAGGCCGTGCTGGGCGCCCTGATCGCGTTCGGCGTCTGCCTGTTCGTGGCGCGCAAGCAGGTGCTCCCTTTGATCCGCCGCGACCCGCTGCCCGAACACGCCTGACCGAACACGCCCGACCGAAGGACGCCCCACCCCCAGGCGCACACCCCGACGTTTGCGGCTTTGGCTTTCGGCCTTCGCACGCCCCGTGCAGACCGATGTCTTCGTGTTCTCCCCGTATGGCCTGCCCGGAGGGCTACCATGCTTTCTTGGGGGGTGCAAGCACGCTTTTCGCTTGCACCCCCCAAGAAAGCATGGTTGTCTTTGACAGGCCATGCGGGGAGAACACGACCGCTGTTTCTTTTCCTTCTCCTTGGCGGCCTGCCTGTCCGGCGAGGACTCTTTTAATCCCTTCAGCCTCGGGCGGTACAGCCCCGAATCTCACCCGGATCGGTGCGCGATCTCAGTATGAAGAGCGGCCGAGAGACCCCCAAGGAGGAGGAAAAGAAAGGGCGGTCGTGTTCTCCTCCCCGTACGGCCTGCCGAAGGCAATCAGATTTGTCCGGGGGTGTCAAGCGGTAAAGCGTGCTTGACACCCCCGGACAAATCTGATTGGGCTGCGCCCAGGCTGTACGGGGAGGAGAACACGAAGCGACCGGTGTGTGCACTGGGTGCGGCATTCCTGCGTGAAGAGCGGTGGAGGGGCGCGGGTGGCGTCGGGAAGGCGTCTGGTTGCCGTTCGGAGTTGGAGTCGGTCGGCGTAACCCGTTCGGGGTGTAACCCGTTGCTTCCGGCGGGCGACCTACCGGTACCTGGGAGGATCCGCCCGTCCGCATCCGGGGAGGGAGCGCGTGGTGGCCGACGTGCCGCAGGAGCAGATCCGGTTCGCCGTCGTCCTCAACGGCGGGGTCAGCCTGGCCGTGTGGATGGGCGGGGTGGTGCTCGAACTCGACCGGTTGACGAGGGGGGACGGCGCGTACGCCGACCTGCTGGCCGCGGTGGGCAGCACGGCGCGGGCCGATGTCATCACCGGCACCTCCGCCGGCGGCATCAACGGCGCGGCGCTGGCGCTGTCGCAGGTCAACGCGAACGCCAAGCTGGAGCGCCTGCGCGACCTGTGGGCCGAGCAGGGGCGGATGGAGCAGCTGCTGCGCACCCCGTTCCGCGGCTCCCCCGTCTCGCTGCTCAAGGGCGACGAGTTCTTCCTGCCCCGCCTGCGTGAAGCGCTCGACCGGCTGACCACGGACTTCGCGCCGACCCCGGTCGACGAGCGGCCGGTGGACCTGCGCATCACGACGACCCTGCTGGCGGGCGTGCCGACCGTCAGCCACGACGACCTGGGCCAGACCCTCGTCCAGTCCTCCCACCAGGGCAGCTTCTGGTTCCGCCGGGACCCGGCCGGCGAGCGGGACGACTTCGCCGCCGACGGGCTGCCGACCCTGGTGGACCGGATGGCGCTGGCCGCGCGCTCGTCGGCGTCGTTCCCGTTCGCCTTCGAGCCCTCCTACGTGCCGGTCACGCCGGAGGCCGCCGGCGGCGACCGCCCGAACATGGCCGAGGTCGCGTCGTGGGCGAACGGCTCGGACAACCGGTCCCGGTACGCGGTCGACGGCGGCGTGCTGGTCAACACCCCGACCCGGGAGGCCCTCGACGCCATCGACCGGATGCCCGCCGAGGGCCCGGTGCGGCGGGTGATGCTGCTGGTCTTCCCGCACGCGCGCGAGTCCGCCGACGAGGTCACCGCCCCGGTGGACGGCGCGCTGCCCAGCACCATCGGCACCGGCGCGAAGCTGCTCGCCGCGCTGACCAGCCAGAGCAGCCGCACCTACGTGGAGCGGATCGAGGAGCACAACCGCCTGGCCGCGTCCCGGCGGGGCGGGCGCAGCGCGCTGCTGGACCGGCTCGCGGCGGGCGGCTCGGTCACCGGCAAGCTCTACGCGCTGGCGTCGACCCTGCACGACCACTACGAGGACGTGCGGATCCGCCACGCGGCGCGGGACATCACCGCCCGGCAGTTCGAGGTGCCGGGCGCGAACGCGGCCGGGTGGACCTTCGAGCGGGTGCGGGCGGCGGCCGAGGCGGCGCAGCGGTCGCACCTGGCCAAGTGGGGCGCCCTGCCCTACGTGCCGACCAGGCCGCAGCCCGCCGCGCTGCCCGCGGCCGGCTGGCCGTGGGGCGTCGGGATGGCCGACCGGCTCGCCTCGGCCGCGATGGACCTGCTCAAGCGCATGGTCTGGGTGGTGCCCGACAGCCTGGACGAGGAGGGCCGGCTGGCGCACGCCCGAACCAACCTGTTCCAGGTGCGCGCGCGGCTGCGGTCGGCCCGCGCCGAGCTGGACGCCCAGTGGACGACCGGTGAGCAGCAGCCGCTGAACCAAGCCTACTGGGAGGGCCGGGTGGAGGCGTTCGCCGCCGGGATGCTCTCCGCCGACGGCGCCGGGCAGCGGGTGCGGACCCAGGTGGAGCGCATCGGCGGCATCCTCGGCGACGCGCGCGACGTGCTCGACCGGCTCGACGACGACCGGGTGGCCATGGCGGGGCTGAAGTCCTGGCGCGCGCTGCTGACCGAGGCGCGCACCGCCGACGAGGCCGCGGCCGGGCTGGTGGGCGGCGACCTGTGGCTGTCACGGGTGCTGGCGCTGGAGGTCGCGGCGACCTGCCTGGCCGACGAGGCGCGCCCCGGCCCGGACCAGGCCGTGGACCTGGTGCAGATCAGCCTCCAGACGCGCAACGCGTTCGCCGACCACAGCGTGACCCCCGACGACAAGGCGGGCGGCGCGTCGCTGAGCCGGTTCTCCGGGTTCCTCAAGCGGTCCTGGCGGGTCAACGACTGGATCTGGGGCCGGATGGACGGCGCGACCATGCTGTGCAAGGTCGTGTTCGACCCCGGCCGCCTGCTGCGCATCGACCGGCTCGCCGGCGGCGGGGCCCCGCCCCGGCAGCGGGCCGAGGAGCTGGTCGGCGGCCTGGTGCGCGGGCTGTTCGGCGACGGCGTGCCCGACCGGCTGCGGCCCGCCGTGGAGGCGGCGACCGAGGAGCTGGCCGCGGTCTACGCCGACCCCGAGGGCGACCACCCGCCGACCTGCCGGGCGCTGGCGGAGCTGGCCGCGTGGGGCCTGCACGTGCGGATCATCTGCGAGGAGCTGCCCGCCCTGCGCGCGGCGATCCTGGCCGACCGCAACGAGGGCGCGGACCGGCGCTCGCGCGGGGAGCTGTTCCTGGAGGAGCAGGCGGCGCTGCTGGCGAAGCTGCCGGCGCGCACCGACGCCGAGCGGGTCGAGATCGGCATGGAGGCGCTGAGCGCGTTCGACCGCGCCGGGATCGGGCGCGAGCCGCTGTCCCAGGAAGCCTCCAGCGACCAGGTGATCCGGACGGCGGCGACGGCCGCCGCGGTGGCGATCACCGTGGCCGACAGCGAGCAGTCCGGGCTCGGCCCGGCGAAGCCGCTGACCCGCGCGCTGCGCGGGGCGGCGCTGCTGCCGTACTGGACGATCACCGGGCTGACCAGGGGCGGGCAGCTCGCGCAGTTCCTGGGGCTGCTGGGGTTCGCGCTGGGCGGCGCGCTGCTGGTGCTGGCGCTGTTCGACCTGCTGCCGCCGTGGGCGGTGGGGCCGGCGGCGGCGTTCGGCAGCGGCACCCTGCTGGCCGCCTTCGGCTACGCCGCGCTGCGCTCCGGGACGCTGCTGCACGGGCTGGTGCTGCTCTCGCCGGTGATACCGCTGATGGCCGTGGCCGTCGACCGCACGCGGACCGCGCTGACCGCGGGCGACACCGGCGAGCGGGCGGTCACCGGCATGGTGGCCGTCGGCGGGGTGGCGCTCGTGGTGGTGGGGCTGCTGGTGATCGGCAGCCTGCCCGCGCCGGTCGGGACGCCGCTGGCGGTGCTCAAGGGCATCCGCGTGCGGCCCCGGCTGCTGCTGCGGGTGCTGGTGGTCGCGCTGATCGTGGCCGGGATCTGGGCCGTGGTCCGGTACCGGCTCTACGACGTGGACGCGTCGCTGGTGGTGGTCGGCACGGCGGTGGCGATCCTGTTCGGCGTGGTGGCCTCGCTGCGGCTGGGGCGCTCGCTCCAGCGGTGGCGCAGGGTCGGCGGCCGGTGGGAGACCGAGCACGCCGAGCCGCCCGCCGCCGCGACCGCCGGGTGGGCCGCCGTGTACGGGTCGGTCCTGCTGGTGGGCGCGGCGGCGGTGCAGGTGCTCACGCTGCGGTTCGTCGGCTGGGAGGCGGTGCTGGCCACGGCGCTGTCGTTCGGCCTGGTGCTGCTGCTGGTGACGACGTGGTGGGTGCCGCTGAAGGCGCGGCGGCGCATCGCGCGCAACCTGGTGGAGCAGTCGTCCTTCGTGGACTTCGCGGGCGACGTGCCGGGCGGGCTGCTCAAGCGGCTGGAGGGCCACGCGATGCTGTTCCGCTTCCTGACCACCCTGGACCCCTCCGGCCGGCCCGTGCTGGGCCCCGGCGGCCTCCGGGTCGCGCAGCGGATCGCGCGGCTGCAGGCCACCGGGGTGGACGACGACTGACCCGCGGGCGCCGGGCCCGCGACCCGGCGCGCCGGGCGCCCCCGCGCGGGGCGCGCCGTCAGGCCGCCACCGCCGCCGGCCGCACCACCGCGGGCAGGCCGATCGCCCGCGCGTACAGCGACTCGAACGCCGCCAGCGTCGACCCGATCGCGTGCGACGCGATCAGCTCGCTGCTGGCCGCGCCCATCCGCGCCGTCACCGCCGGGTCGGCGGTCACCGAGTGGAGGCGGTCGGCCAGCCCCGCGACGTCGCCGGGCGTGAACAGCCAGCCGTTGCGCCCCGGCCGGCACAGGTGCGGCAGGGCCATCGCGTCGGCCACCACCACCGGCTTGCCCGCGGCCATCGCCTCCATGGTCGCCAGGCTCTGCAGCTCCGCGATGCCCGGCATGCAGAACACGTCCGCGCCCTTGTAGGCGTCCAGCAGCTCCTCCTCCCCCACGAAGCCGCGGAAGCGCACGCGGTCGGCGATGCCCAGCTGCGCGGCCAGCTGCTCCCACCGCGCCCGGCACGAGCCGTCGCCCACGACGTCGGCGTGCAGGCTGGGCACCAGCGCCACCGCGCGCAGCAGCTCGTCGACCCGCTTCTCCTCGTCCAGGCGGCCCACGAACAGCACCGTCGGCCCCTCGTTGGTCCGCACGGCCGGGCGCAGGCGGTAGCGGTCGATGTCGATGCCGCACGAGACCGGGACCGCGCGGGCCGGGAAACCGTTGTCGTGCAGCAGCTGCACGGCGCGCGGCGTCGGCGCGGTGACCACGTCGGCCCGGCCGAACACCCGGGCCAGGTCGCGGTAGGCCCAGCGCGCGGCGACGCCCCGCAGCCACGCCGGGACGCGCGCGTGGCCGAACAGGTTCTCCGGCATGAAGTGGTTGGTGGCCACCGTCGGCACGCCCATCTCCGCCGCGTGCCGCAGCACGTACCGGCCCACCACGAAGTGCGCCTGGACGTGCACCAGGTCCGGCCGCAGCCGCGCGAGCAGCGCCCGCACGTCCTTGTCCACCTGCCACGGCAGGCCGATGCGGAACGTGCGGTGGAACGGCGTGCGGTGCGACCTGAGCCGGTGGACGGTGATGCCGTCGACGTGCTCGGTGCGGGCCGCGCCGACCGGGTCGACGGCGATCACGTGCACGTCGTGGCCGCGGCCGGCGAGGCCGGTGGCGAGGCGGTGGGCGAACCGGGCGGCGCCGTTGACGTCCGGGGGGAACGTCTCCGCGGCGATCACGATCCGCATGGCGCGACCGTCGTTCACTGTGCTCTCCGATCTGGTAGGTGCGGGAAGGTCCTGCTTGCGGGCCAGCAGCGCGACCCCGCCGACGGCGGCGGCGGCGCAGGCGAGTTCGGCCAGGGCGACCGGCCCGCTGGTCCGGGTCGCCTCCCCCAGCAGCCCCGCGCCGATGCCGACGGCGACGAGCGGGTCCACCACGGTGAGGCAGGCCACCGCCAGGTGCGGCGGCCCACTGGCGTAGGCGTGCTGGGTGAACCAGCCGCCGACGAGCAGGGCGGCGGCGATGCCCGCCGCCGAGAGACCGGTCGACCACGCCACCGCGCCCTGCTGGACGTCCTGGGACACCGAGCGCATGAGCACCGAGACGTAGCCGTAGGCGACGCCGCCCGCCGCGCCGAAGCCCAGCGCGCGCACGGCCGGCCGGGTCGCCAGCACGCCGAGCAGGCCGGGCGCGGACACCAGGCCCAGCGCCAGCAGCCCGGCGGTCAGCTCGGCCTCCGGCGCGACCGGGGTGGCCGTGGCGCTGCCCGCCGCGAGGAGCACGAACGCCCCGACCCCGGCCGTGGTCAGCGCCACGGCCGGCAGTTCGCGGCGGCGGCCGTCGAGCACCGCGGTGATGCCGATGGCGAGCACGCCGACGGGCTGCACGACGCTCAGCGGCGCCATGCCCAGCGCCACCGCGTGCACCGCGGAGCCCGCGACCAGCAGCGCCAGGCCCGCCAGCCAGCGCGGCCGGCGCAGCAGGGCCGGCACGCGCAGGGCGCCCCCGGCGGCGTGCACGGCGTCGTGCTGCAACCGGGCGGCGAAGGCGAAGAACGCCGCGCCGACCACCGCCAGGACCACGGCGAGCCAGGTCACGACCGCACCTCCCGCCCGACGGCGGCGGCCAGCGCGAACAGCAGGCCGTACAGCAGGGCGAACAGCACGCGCTCGAAAAGGCCGAGCAGCACGGCCCCTTCGTAGGACAGCGTCACGTGGCTGGCCATGAATGCCAACGAGGTGATCCCGGCCGCGACGGAAAAACGACGCACGGCGGTACAGGAAATGAACCGGCGGGAAATCAGGTAACCGGCCAGCGGCAGGCTCGCGAACATCACCGCGCCCGCGTACCGGTGCACCGCGCCGGAGAACGACGTGGGCGCCCCGGTCGGGTCGGTCGGGAACACCGCGGCCACCGCCAACCCCGCCGCCCACAGCCCCATCAGCACCGCCACCGGCCCCCGCCTGGGCAAACCCCGCCGGACCAGCACCACCAGCAGCGCCACGGACGCCGCCGCCAGCGACAGCGCCGTCACCGCCAGCAACCCCGAGCCGTTGGCGACGAAGATGTAATCGCTGATCGTGTGGCTGATCGGGCTCAACTCGCCGACCGCCACCACGTGCAGGTAACCGATCGGGAGCAACGACAGGACAAGGCCCGCGACGGCCAGCGGCAACACCGCCGCACGTCTTTTCCCCCGGATCTGCGCCACACCGGAATCCTGTCCGCGCCACCGGCCCGGAACTATCCGGATTGCCCCCGAGGAAACCCTGAGGGAACCCCGACCACCCCGGTGGGGCTGACCCCACCCCCGCGCTCCCCCGCGCCACGCCCTAGGCTCTGCCGTCGTGAGCCCGCACCCCCAGCACCCTGCCGTGGAAGTGTCGGGGCTGGTCAAGCGATACGGCTCGGTCGTCGCGGTGAACGGACTCGACCTCACCCTCGACCACGGCACGGTGCTCGCCCTGCTCGGCCCCAACGGCGCCGGCAAGACCACCACCGTCGAGGTGTGCGAGGGCTTCCGGCGCGCCGACGGCGGGCAGGTGCGCGTGCTGGGCATGGACCCGCGCTCACCGCAGCTGCGCCCCCGCGTCGGCGTCATGCCGCAGGGCGGCGGCGGCTACCCGGGCGTGCGCGCGGACGAGATGCTGCGGCTGGTCGCGACCTGCGCCGCCGACCCGCTGGACCCGGCGTGGCTGCTCGACGTCCTGGGCCTGTCCGGGGTCGGGCGCACCCCCTACAAGCGGCTGTCCGGCGGGCAGCAGCAGCGGCTGTCGCTGGCCTGCGCGCTGGTGGGTCGCCCCGAGCTGGTGTTCCTGGACGAGCCGACCGCCGGCATGGACCCCCAGGCCCGCCGCCTGGTGTGGGACCTGGTCGGCGCGCTGCGCTCGGACGGCGTCGGCGTGCTGCTGACCACGCACCTGATGGACGAGGCCGAAGCGCTGGCCGACCGGGTGGTGATCGTGGACGCGGGCCGCGTCGTCGCCGCCGGCACCCCCGCCGAGCTGACCGCCCACCGCGGCGACGACCAGCAGCTGCGCTTCCGCGCGCGCCCCGGCCTGGACCTCGCGCTGCTGACCGACGCGCTGCCCGAGGGGTTGCGGGTGCGCGAGGCGACCCGCGGCGCGTACCTGGTGCAGGGCCGCATCGACCCGCAGGTGGTGTCGACCGTGACGTCGTGGTGCGCGCAGCAGGGCGTGCTGGCCGAGGAGCTGACGGTGGCCAAGCGGAGCCTGGAAGACGTCTTCCTGGACCTGACCGGACGGGAGCTGCGCTCGTGACCGGACCCTTCGCCCCCGGCACCTTCACCCCCGCGCCCGGCCGCGGCAGCCTCCCGCGGATGCTGTGGTCGCAGGCCCGCACCGAAGCCGTGCTGACCCTGCGCAACGGCGAGCAGGTCCTGCTCACCGTGCTGATCCCGGTCGCGCTGCTGGTCGCGCTGGCGCTCCTGCCCGTCATCCCGGTGCCCGAACCCCGGGCCGGCTCGGCGGTGGCGCGCGTGCTGGCGCTGGCGGTGATCTCCTCGGCGTTCACCGGGCAGGCCATCGCCCTCGGCTTCGACCGCCGCTACGGGGTGCTCAAGCGGCTGGCCGCCACCGCCCTGCCCCGCTGGCTGCTGGTGGCCGGGCGGATCACCGCCGGGTTCGCCGTGGTCGCGGTGCAGGTGCTGATCCTGGTGGCCGTGGCGCTGCCGCTGGGCTGGCGACCGCCGGCCGCGGGCGGGCTGCTGTGGGCCGCCGCGCTGCTGGCGCTGGGGACCCTGGCCTTCGGCGCGCTGGGCGTGCTGCTCGGCGGGGCGCTGCGCGCGGAGATCGTGCTCGCGCTGGCCAACATCGTCTGGTTCGTGCTGCTGCTGGTCGGCGGCGTCGCCCTGGGCGTGGCCGACCTGCCGCCGGCGCTGTCCGCGGTGGTCGAGCTGCTGCCGTCGGCGGCCCTGGCCGAAGGCTTGCACACCGCCGTGGTCGACGGCCGCGCCCCCGGCCTGCGACCGGTGCTGGTGCTGCTCGGGTGGGGCGCGGGGGCCGCCGCCCTGGCCACCCGCACCACGCGCCTGAGCTAGGCCCCGCGCCGGACCACGCGGACCGCGCGCGGCCCGGCGCGGCGACCCCGGGCCGCCCGATCACCCGGACCCGCGCGCGCCCTCTCAGCTCGCAGTACCTACCATCGGTGACCGTGCCCCCCTGGTTCACCGCCCCGATCGTCAAGTTCCAGCGCGCCTTCGCCATCGCCGTGGTGATCGCCGAGGCCGGCATCGCGGTCACCGGGTCGGTCGTGCGCGTCACCGGGTCCGGGCTGGGGTGCCCCACCTGGCCGCAGTGCGTCGCCGGCAGCCTCGTGCCGGTCGAGCACCCCGAGGTCGCCCCGCTCAACCAGTGGGTCGAGTTCGGCAACCGCACCCTCACCGGCGTGGTCGGCATCATCGCCGCGCTGTGCGTGCTGTCCGCCTGGTTCAACCGGCCGCGCCGGCCGCGGGTGCTCAAGCTCGCGCTCGTCCAGCTCGGCGGCGTGGTGCTCCAGGCCGTGATCGGCGGGATCCTCGTGCTGATCGACCTGCTGTGGTGGGCGGTCAGCATCCACATGCTGGTGTCGATGGTGCTGGTCTGGGCCGCGGTGCTGCTGGTCGCCGCGCTGCGCGAGGGCGACGGGCCCGCCGTGCCGCTGGTGTCGCGCAACGTCGTGCGGCTCCAGGTCGTGCAGGCCGTCGTGCTGGGGCTGCTCATGCTGGCCGGCACGTTCGTCACCGCCGCCGGGCCGCACGCGGGCGACGCCGCCACGCCCCGGCTCGACCTGCCGGTGCCCACGCTGGCGCAGATCCACGCCGACCTGCTGTTCCTGTTCCTCGGGATGCTGGTCGCGCTGGGCTTCATGCTCGGCCACCACGCCCGGCGCGCCTACGCGACCCTGGTCGCCGTGGTGGTCGCGCAGGGCGCGGTGGGCATGGTGCAGTACTGGACCGGGGTGCCCGAGGTGCTGGTCTCGGTCCACGTGCTCGGCGCCGGCGCCGTCGTCATCGCCACCGCGAACCTGTGGACCGCGACCCGCGTGCGGCCTCACCTCGACGAGCCGGGCCTGCGCTCCCAGACGGCCGGCAGCTCCGTCGCCAGCCACGTGTAGAGGTCGTCCACGGCGCGCAGCCGCATCGCCCGCTCCGGGTCGCCGCTCATCAGCCGCATCCCGGCCTCGGTCAGCTCGCGGACGCTGACCAGCGCGTCCAGCTTGCGCTGCACCAGGTCGGCCCACTTCTTCTCGTTGATCCGGTACTGCGCCGCCTCCCGGCCCCGCCGCGTCCGCTTGGTCACCAGGCCGGCGTTGACCAGGAACTTCAGGTTCGTGGAGATGGAACCGCTGGACGCCTCCAGCTCCTGCGACAGCTCCGCCGCCGTCCGCTCCGACGGCAGGCACACCAGCAGGTACCCGAGGATGCGCCCGCCGATCAGCGGGATCCCCTCCTCGGCGAAGTGCGCGGCGAACCGCTCGATCCACGCCGACAGCCGAGTCTCACGTCCGACACCCACCGACTACCCCCTGCTTCGGTTGACACTGAAGCCATAGTAGGCAGTCAGAGGCGGCGCAGTCCCGCCAACACGCGCTCCATCAGGCCCAGATCCGGTTGTTCGCCGTCGGCGGACGCCGTGTCGTGCACGTCGATCAGGCCCCGCTCGGCCATGTCGCCGAGCAGCACCTTCGCCACGCCCAGCGGCAGGCGCAGCAGCGCCGCCACCTCCGCCACCGACCGCGGGGCGGCCACCAGGCCGATCACCTCGTGGTGCTCGGCCTTCAGCGCGCCCGGCGGCTCCGGGTCCACCGCCGAGACCAGCGTCTCGACCTCCAGCTGGCGCGCCGACGTGGTCCGCCCGCCCGTCCACGAGTAGGGGCGCACGATCGACGCCGACTCCTCGCGCGGGTACTCGAAGTCCAGGTCGTCCTGGAACACCGGGTGCGGGCGGGTCGGGCGGTCGGCCGGGTCCGGCTCCGCCGCCCGCTCCGACCTGCGCCGCCGGTCGGAGCCGAGGCTGAACCCGTTGAGCAGGTCGGCGAACGACTGCTCGGGCGCGGACTCGTCGTCCTGGCTCATGACCACCTCACGCCGACGGGCGGGCCATCATCCGCTTCGCGCCCTGCAGCTCGGCGCGCAGCTCCGGGGTGAGGAGCTGGCCGACCTGGTCCACCACCACGGTCATCTCGTAGGCGACCTGGCCGACGTCGGCGTCCGGCGCGGCCAGCACCGCGAGGCACGAGCCGTCCCGGATCGACATCAGCAGCATGATGCCGTACTGCATCTCGATCACCGAGCGCAGCACCCCGCCGCCGTCGAAGCAGCGCGACGCCGACTCGGTGAGGCTCGCGACGCCCGCCGCGATCGCCGACAGCTGCTCGGCCCGGTCGTCCGGCAGCCCGTTGGACGCCGTGAGCAGCAGGCCGTCCACCGAGATCACCACGGCGTGGGCGACGCCCGGCACGCGTTCGGCGAAATTGCTCACCAGCCAGCCGAACTGGTCGACCTGGCGTGACCTCTGCCCGCTCATGTTGTGCTCTCCCGCCCCGTTCGGTTCTCACCGGAGTCCCGCACACCTTGCCGGACCCCCGTCTGGTAGCTGGCCAGGAACCCGCGTGTCGCGTTCGGATCCCTCCGGACGGGTGCCACCGCATCGGGTGCGCCCGGCCGTTCGGCGACCAGGTTCGACCGCGGCCTGCGCTTGGGCAGCGCCGCGTCGCCCTGCTGCACCGGAGCCTCCCCCTGCCCGGGGACCTCGGCGGTCCCGGACTGTTCAACGGCCCGGTGGCGTGCGGGTTCCCCGGACCGGGTCGGGACCTGCGGTCCCGTGAACCACGTCGAGCCCGGTCGGGCCGGCGGTGGTCCCGGTGCGGGGCCGGTCGCGCCTGGTGCGGAGGTCGGCGCGGCCGGGTGCGCAGCGGGCGCGCCGGGTGCGGAGCCCGGCGCGCCGCGGGGTGGTGCTTCGGGCGCGGCCGGCGGCGCGGACCCGCCGGACGCCGCGGGCGCGGCGGTGACCGCGCGCCCGCGGAAGGACGCCCAGCCGTCCCCGCGGGGCGGGGTGGCGGGCGTCCCGGTGGTGGGAGTGGCGGTGGTGGGAGCCCCGGTGGTCGCCGGCCGGGCGGAGGTCCGGTCGGCGGGGGACGGTCCGGTCGGGCGCGACTCGGCGTGAGCCGGTGTGGCGGCGGGCGACCCCGCGGTGGACGTCCCTGCGACAGACGTCCCTGCGACAGACGTCCCTGCGGCGGACGTCCCGGCCGCGGTCGGTCCGATCTCGGGTGATCCGGCCGCGGTCGGGGCGCCGAACGCCGGGGCGGCGGGGGTCCGGTCGGCGGTGCGCGTGGCGGCGGGCGGTCCGGCGATCCGGTCGGCCGGGACCGGCGCGGAGGAGGGCGACCCGGCCGAGGCAGGCGCGCCGAACGCCGCCAGGGCGATCGGCGGCGCGGCAGCCGGGCGGGCGGCCGGCGAGGTCACCGCGCGGACCAGTTCGGCGGGCAGCGCCACGACCGCGCGCACCCCCTCGCCCTGCTCGCGCAGCGCCACCTGGATCCCGTGCCGCCCGGCGAGCCTGCCCACCACGTACAGGCCGAGCTGGCGGGACACCGGCAGCTCGGCGGAGTCGTCGGCGGTGGCCAGCGCGATCTTGCGGTTGGCCACCGCGAGGTCCTCCTCGGACATGCCGACACCGGCGTCGAGCACGTCCACCAGCACACCGCCGCCGGGCCGGGCGCGCCCGCCGACCACGACCTGCGTGCTCGGCGGGGAGAAGGTGGTGGCGTTGTCCAGCAGCTCGGCGACCAGCCGGACCAGGTCGCCCGCCGCGTAGCCGACCACCTCCACCGACGGCGTGGCCTGCACGACGACCCGCTGGTACTGCTCGATCTCCGACGCGGCGGCGCGCAGCACGTCGGCCAGCGCCACCGGGCGGGTGAAGCGGCGGGCCACGTCGCTACCGGAGAGCACCATCAGGTTCTCGTTGTTGCGCCGCATCCGGGTGGCCAGGTTGTCCAGCTTGAACAGGCCGGCGAGCTGCTCGGGGTCCTCCTCCTGCCGCTCCAGCTCCTCCATCAGCCGCAGCTGCCGCTCCACCAGGCCCTGGCTGCGGCGCGACAGGTTGATGAACGCGTTGCGCATGGCGGTGCGCAGCTCGGCCTGCTCGGCGGCGGAGCTGACCGCCTGCCGGTGCACCGCGTCGAACGCGCGGGCCAGCTGGCCCAGCTCGTCGGTGGTGTGCACGGGCACCGGGTCGACGGTGACGTCCGGCGCGGCGTTCTCGCGCAGCTGCGCGACCAGCGTGGGCAGCCGGTGGCGGGCCACGTCCAGCGCGGCGCCCCGCAGGGCGCGCAGCGACCGCAGCAGGTTGCGGCCGACGACGAAGCCCACCGCGCCGGCCGCGAACAGCGACGCGAGCAGGATCACCGACGCCGCGCCCGCCCGGTCGCTGGTCTCGTCCTGCAACCGCGTGGCGGCCCGGGTGAGCTGGTCCTCCAGGCTCCGCAGCGCGATGCCCAGCTGCCGCGAGGTGCCCACCGAGCCGTCGTGCCAGACGTCGAGGTCGATGCCGCCGCGCACCACCTCCGGGTCGTCGCGGACCAGTTGCAGCAGGCCGTTGCGGCCGTCCACGTCGCCACCCGCGACGGTCGCGCGGTACTCGGCCTGCTGCTGCGGCGTGGCGACGGCGGAGAAGTCGGCGAGCTTGTCCTGCTGGCGCGTCCAGGACTGCTCCAGCATGGTCCTCTCGTCGTCCAGCAGCGCGCCCCGGCTGATCCCGGCCAGCACGGTGGCGTGCTGCCAGGACATCTGCTCGCCGGCCATGGCGAGGTTGTGCAGGGCGGTGGCGGTGCCGGACAGCGCCGGGTCGCCGAAGTCGCCGACCATGGCCTGGTCGAAGTCCAGCAGGGCGCGCAGCACGACGCTGTAGGCGCCGATGGCGCTCGCGAGGTCGACGCTGCCCGCCGCCAGCCGCTCGCGCAGCTGCGGCAGGCCGTCGAGCTGCACGGTGACGTCCCGGAAGCGGGCGTTGGTCACCTCGCCCAGGGAGGTGGTGCGCTCGATCAGGTTGTGCACGCCGGCCGCGGCCGTGTCGGTGGCGCGCGTCAGCTCCTTGAACCGCCGGGCGTCCACGCCGGCGTTCTCCCCGCGCCGCGCGGCGAACGCGCGCTCGGCCTGCACGGCGGTGATCAGCGGGTCCAGCCCGGCACGCAGGGTGACCATCCGCTGCATGGCCGAGTAACCCTCGGAAGCCTTGACGTAGCCCCGGATCTGCACCACGCCGGCGCCGACCGCGACGAGCACCGGCACCGCCAGGACGGCGGCGAGCTTGACCGGCAGGCGCCAGTTGCGCCAGTCCGCCACAGCGCCCCACCACGGCCAGCGTGCGCTGTTGTCGCCAGTCACCAGACAAGTCCCGGGGGTGTCGGAGGAGTTGTTCCGCTACGCAAAACGACACCTGCGCGAGTTACCCGGCCGGCGGCGGATGCTGTTGCGCGATAGTAGGTCGTGTTCCGGGCCACGACAACGATCTCGGCGCATGTGCTCATCCGTTCAGATCAGTCACTCACGGTCAACGGCCCACCGCGGGTCGCGCGCAACCCGCCGGTCGTCGGGACACCGGCCGCCCCGACGGCTCCCGGCAGCGGCCCCACCAGCCGGATCTCCGGCGTTGACTGGGGGCCGCGCGCGGTTAGGCTGATCGCTCACCGAGCCGCGCTGCCCCCTGCGGTGGAGAACGAGCAGCCCCGTGGAGGACCGATGACGAAGGCGATCCCGCCGCCGGCGGACGCCCGGCGCGCCCGCGGTTTCGCGACGTTCGAGGAGCCGCCGCCGCCCCTGCTGGTGGACGAGGCGGGCCGGCCGGACTACGCCGCGATCCGGGACAGCGACGAGTTCCGCGAGCTGCGCCGCCGCACCGCGGTGTTCGTGGCGCCCGCGATCCTCGGCTTCCTGGCCTGGTACCTCGGGTACGTGGCGCTGTCGGCGTACGCGCCGGGGTTCATGGGCGCGGAGCTGGTCGGCGTGATCAACGTCGGCATGGTGTTCGGGCTGCTCCAGTTCGCCACCACGATCGCCCTGACGATGCTCTACGCCCGCTACGCCCGCCGGCGGATCGACCCGCAGGTGGCGGCCGTGCGCGCGCTGACCGCGGAGGAACGACCTTGACCGGCGGGAACACCGCGATCAACCTGGGCGTGTTCGCCGTCTTCGTGCTGATCACGCTCTACGTCGTCTACCGGGTGGGGTCGCGCAACGCCTCGGCGTCGGACTACTACGCGGCCGGCAGCAGCTTCACCGGGGCGCAGAACGGGATCGCGCTGTCGGGCGACTTCCTGTCGGCGGCGTCGTTCCTGGGCATCTCGGGCAGCATCGCGGTCAACGGCTACGACGGCTTCCTGTACTCCATCGGCTGGGTCGTGTCCTGGCTGATGGGCCTGATGATCATAGCGGAGCGGCTGCGGAACACCGGCCGGTTCACGCTGGGCGACGTGCTGGCATTCCGGATGCGGCAGCGGCCGGTGCGGGCGGCGACGGCCAACGTGACGCTGGTGATCTCGCTGTTCTACATGATCGCGCAGATGGCGGGCGCGGGCGCGCTGATGGCGCTGCTGCTGGACGTGCACACCAAGGGCGGGCAGGCGGTCGTGATCGCGGTCGTCGGCGTCGTCATGGTGCTGTACGTGCTCGTCGGCGGCATGAAGGGCACCACGTGGGTGCAGATCATCAAGGCCGTGCTGCTGATCCTGTGCGTGACGCTGATGACCGTGTTCCTGCTGGGGAAGTTCGGCTTCAGCCTGTCGTCGATCCTGGAGTCGGCGACCCGCAACACCCCGCTGGGGCCGGAGCTGCTGGAGCCCGGCGTGCGCTACGGCGGTTCCCCGTTGGCGCGCCTGGACTTCGTCTCGCTGGCGCTGGCCCTGGTGCTGGGCACGGCGTCGCTGCCGCACGTGCTGATGCGCTTCTACACGGTGCCCAACGCGCGCGAGGCGCGGCGGTCGGTGGTGTGGGCGACGTGGATGATGGCCGTGTTCTACCTGTGCACGCTGGTGATCGGCTTCGGCTCGCTGGCGCTGGTCGGGTCGGACGCGATCAGGAGCGCGCCGGGCGGCGAGAACTCGGCCGCGCCGCTGCTGGCGTTCGAGATCGGCGGCGCGGTGCTGCTGGGGATCGTGTGCGCGGTGGCGTTCGCGACGATCCTGGCGGTGGTGGCCGGCCTGACGCTGACCGCGTCGGCCTCGTTCGCGCACGACGTGTACGCCAACGTGATCAAGCGGGGGGCCGCCGAGCCGCGGTCGGAGGTGCGGGTGGCCCGGCTGACCGCCGTGGCGGTGGGGCTGCTGGCCATCGCGGGCGGCATCGCGGCGAACGGGCAGAACGTGGCGTTCCTGGTGGCGCTGGCGTTCGCGCTGGCGGCGTCGGCGAACCTGTCGACCATCATCTACTCGATGTTCTGGAAGCGGTTCAACACCAACGGGACGCTGTGGGCGATCTACGGCGGGCTCGGGTCGTGCGTCCTGCTGATCGCCTTCTCCCCGGCCGTGTCCGGGACGAAGACCTCGGTCCTGCCGGACGTGGACTTCGCCTGGTTCCCGCTGGGCAACCCGGGCCTGGTGTCGATCCCGTTCTCGTTCCTGTGCGGGTGGCTGGGGACGCTGCTGAGCCGGGAGGCGGCGGACCCGGCGAAGCAGGCCGAGATGGAGGTCCGCTCGCTGACCGGGATCGGGTCGGGGCTGCGGTAGCGGCGGCGCCCGCCGGCGGGCCCTCCCCGGGCTCGCGGCGCGGCGCTCGTCGCGATGCCCGGCGCGGCGCTCGGCGCAGCCGGGGCCGACCGCGGCGGCGCGCAGGCGCCGGCCCGCCCGGACCCGGGCTCCACCGGCCCCGGCAGCCCGCCGATCCCCTCGGGCGAGCGATCGGGACCCGGCCGGAACCGCCGGTCAGAGGCCGGCCATCCGCCGGCGGTGCTTGGCGCCGATCCTGGTGCTCGCCACGGTCTCCCGGTCCCACTCGTGCCGCTCCAGGTCCGGCACCGCCGCGATGGTGGCCTCGGCCGACGCCACGTCGGGCAGGAACACGTCGCCCATCGCGCCGTCCTCGCCCACCAGCACCAGGCGCGCGCCCGCCCGGCCCACGTTCTCCACCACCGCCCGCGCGGGCTTGCCGTGGGCCGCCACGAACGCCCGGGCCGTTTTGACGGCCGCGCCGATCTTCTTGTCCTCAGCCACCCCGCCAGCCTAGAACCTGCGGGTAACTTCCGTGCACGTGACCGAAACCACGACACCGACCAGACTGGTCGACGACTTCCTCACCTGGCAGTTCGACCGCGCGCCCGGCAACGCCGCGATGCTCGGCTCGCTCGACCACGACCACACCCTCGGCGACTTCAGCGCCCAGGCGTTCGCCGACCACGACCGCGAGGCCGCCGGCTGGCTGGAGCGGTTCACCCGGTCCCGGACCGACGACCTGGAGGAGTCGGTCGACCGGGACCTCGTCATCTCCGTGCTGCGCGGCCACCTGGCCAGGGCCGACTGGCCCGCCTGGCGGCGCGACCCGGCGACCTACACCTCGGCCGTGTTCTACCCGCTGTTCACCGCCTTCCTGCACCGCCTGCGCCCGGAGCCCGAACTCGTCGGCAGCGTCGTCTCCCGGCTCGCCGAGGTCCCCTCGCTGCTCGCCGCCGGCGAGGCCAACCTCGACCCCGCGCTCGCCTCCCCCAAGATCGTCGAGCGCGCCGCCGCCCAGGCCAGGACCGGGCGGGCGTTCCTCACCGGCACGCTGCCCGCCGAGGTGTCCGACCCGGACCTGCGGGCCAAGCTCGCCGACGCCGCCGAGCCCGCCGCCGCCGCGTTCGACCGTTTCGCCGCGTTCCTCGACCGGCTCGCCGCCGCGGCCACCGGCGACTGGCGGATGGGCGAGGGCCTCTACTCCACCCTGCTGCGGGAGCAGGAGGTGCTCGGCTACGGGGCCGCCGAGCTGCACGAGCGGGGCAGGGCCGCCTACGCCGAGCTGGAGGCGGAGATGCGCGCGCTGGCCGGGGCGGACGACTGGCACGCCGTGATGCTGGGCCTGCAGGACGACCACCCGCCGACGCCCGAGGCGATGCGCGCCGAGTACGAGGCCGAGACGCGGCGGGCCCGCGCGTTCCTGGTGGAGCACGGCCTGGTGACGCTGGCCGACGGCGAGGAGTGCCGGGTGGTGCCGTCGCCGGCGTTCCAGCGGCCGATCCTGAGCGTCGCCTCCTACATGTCCCCGCCGCCGCTCACCGCCGCCCGGGTCGGGCACTTCTTCGTGCCGCACCCGCCGGAGGACTTCACGCCGGACCAGGTGGCGCAGCGGCTGCGCACGAACTCCCGCGCGCAGCTGGCCACGATCGCCGTGCACGAGGCTTACCCCGGCCACCACTGGCACCTGTCGTGGCTGGCCGCGCAGGACCGGCCGGTGCGCAAGGTGCTGCGCACGCCGTACTTCTCCGAGGGCTGGGCCCTGTACGCGGAGAAGCTGTTGCGGGAGAACGGCTTCTTCAGCGCGGAGGAGGTCGGCGACGCGGAGCGGGCCCGCGCGCAGGAGCTGGCGCACGTCGAGGCCCGCCTGTTCCGCGCCGCCCGGATGGTGGTGGACACCGCCCTGCACTGCGGCGACATGAGCACCGAGGAGGCCGAGCGGTTCATGACCACCAAGACCTCGCTGACGCCGGGCACGGCGCAGGGCGAGGTCACCCGGTACTGCGCGTGGCCGACGCAGGCGCCCTCGTACCTGACCGGGGCGCTGGAGATCGAGCGCATCCGGGACGAGTTCACCGGCACGCCGCGCGAGTTCCACGACAGGCTGGCCGGGTCGGGCGCGCTGCCGCTGGGGCTGGCCCGCCGGGTCGCCCTGGGCCGCTGAGGGCTCCCGACCCGTGGGACGCGGAACAGGCGGCGGCGCGCGGGAGTTGACCGGGGGACACAGGCGGACGAGTGCGGAGGACGTGGACATGCCCAAGGCAGTGGTGGTGCGCGCGACCGGTGGGCCGGAGGCGCTGGAGTTCGGCGACGTCGAGCCGAAGTCCCCCGGTCCGGGCGAGCTGCTGGTCGACGTGGCCGCGGCGGGCGTGAACTACATCGACACCTACCACCGCGAGGGCCGCTACCCGCTGCCGCTGCCGTTCGGCATCGGGCTGGAGGGGGCCGGGCGGGTGGCCGCGCTGGGCGCGGACGTGTCGGGGTTCGCGGTCGGCGACCGGGTCGCGTGGGCGGCGGCGCCGGGCAGCTACGCCGAGCAGGCCCTGGTGAGGGCTTCGGACGCGGTGCCCGTGCCCGACGGCGTGGCCGACGACACGGCGGGCGCGCTGCTGTTGCAGGGCCTGACCGCGCACTACCTGGTGGCGTCCACCTACCCGGTGCGGGAGGGCGACCGGGTGCTGGTGCACGCCGCGGCGGGCGGGGTCGGGCTGCTGCTGGTGCAGCTGGCCAAGGCGCGCGGCGCGCGGGTCGTCGGCACCGTGTCCACGCAGGCCAAGGAGGCGCTGGCGCGGGAGGCCGGTGCGGACGAGGTGATCCGCTACGACCAGGCCGACTTCGCGCCGGAGGTGCGCGAGTGGACCGGCGGCGAGGGCGTCGCGGTCGTGTACGACGGGGTCGGCGCGGCCACGTTCGACGGCAGCCTGGCGGCCCTGCGCCCGCGCGGCCACCTGGTGCTGTTCGGCGCGGCGAGCGGCCCGGTGCCGCCGGTGGACCCGCAGCGGCTCAACCAGGCGGGCTCGGTGTACCTGACGCGGCCGTCGCTGGGCGCGTACACGGCGACCCGCGAGGAGTTGGAGTGGCGCGCCGGCGAGCTGTTCGGCGCGGTCGCGGACGGGTCGCTGGACGTGCGGATCGGCGGGCGCTACCCGCTGGCCGACGCGCGCCGGGCGCACGAGGACCTGGAGGGCCGCCGCACCACGGGGAAGCTGCTGCTGATCCCGTGACGCCCCGACGAGCGGCAGGGGCCCCGGCCGGCGCCGGGGCCCCTGTCGTCGGTCGGCCGCCCCCGGTCCGCCGCGGGCCGCCGGTGTCAGCGGCGCGGGCGGACCCCGCGGGCGGGCGCGATCAGCTCTGCACCTTCACCGCGTCGACCACGAAGACCAGCGTCTCGCCGGGCGCGATGTCGTCCTTGCCCCGGTCGCCGTAGCCCTTCTCCGCGGGGACGACGAGCAGCCGGCGCCCGCCCTCCTTCAGCCCGATGAGGCCCTCGTTCCAGCCCTGGATGACCTGGGCCTGGCCGATGTTCTGCAGCTGCAGCGGCTTGTCGCCGTCCCAGGACGCCTCGCGGGTCCTGCCGTCGCTGAAGGTCGCCAGCACGTAGTGCAGCTCGGCGGTGGAGCCGGCCTTGATCTCCGGGCCGGTGCCGGGGACGAGGTCCTTGGCCAGCAGGCCGTCCTGCGGCTTGCAGCCGGTGGGCACGGTGATGGTGGGCTTCGCGCCCGCTTCCCCGGTGACCTGGTACTGCGACTCCTCGCAGGGCGGGCCGCTGGGCTCGGACACCTCGGCGGCCGGTTCGTCGCTCGCCGCGGGCGCCGTCGCGGTCGCCGTCGGGGTGTTGGTCAGGGTGGACGGCCGGTCGCTCGCGGTGCACGCGGTCAGCGCCAGTCCGGCGGACAACAGGGACACGAGGGCCAGGGCCGTACGGCCGACAGTACGCATGGTTGTCGAGCTTATGGGGCGCTCCCGGACGCCGTACGGCCAGGCCCACCGGCAGGCCCAACGCCGGTCACGGTCCGCTGCGGCGCCCCTCGGAATTCATCCGCAAATGTGCCACTAATTACCGCTTCCGCAGTTCGGCACCCGAGCGTACAGTAACTCCGCGCAGTTGATCGGAAACCTGCGGCATTCGGCCTTCCGGGTGTCCGCCAAGGAGGTGACCCCTGTGTCCGCGGAGCCCGGGGGCGCACGCGGCACCCTGTTGCGCGAATTGTTCTGGACCAGGACCGGGTTGCTCCTGCTGGTCCTCGTGGTGACCTCGGCCGCGAGCCTGGCCATTTCCAGTGGAATGGAGCCGGGCGCGCTGCGGAACTTCATCGGGTCGGTGGGCACCGGCACCATGATCTCCGCCGTGGTCGGGTTCGGGCAGACCCTGATCACCAGTTCCGCGGCGCAGCGGGCGCTGCTCGCCCCGGTGGTGGAGGAGAGCCGCAAGGCGCTGCGCGACCTCACCGCCGAGTACCGGGCGCTGGACCGCGAGTTCTTCCCCAGCGACGTGTTCGAGCCCACCGCCCGGCCGGACCCGGCGTTCAACCAGCTGATGATGCAGGACCTGGAGCGCACCCGGCTGTACGGGTTCCGCGGCTTCGCCGGCCGGTACGCGGCGTGCCGGCTGCTGCTCTCGCACGGGGAGTGCGAGCTCAGGGCCGTGCTCGCCGACCCGCGGGACGACGACGCGATCAGCGGCCGGGCCCGCTACCTGCTGCGGCACGAGGGCGCCGAGAGCGACTACGACGCCATCGCGGCGCGGCTGCGCGACCAGATCTCGGTCGGCCTCGTCGGCCTGTTCCTGGCCCGCGGCCGGTGCTCGCGGATCGACCTGACGATCGTGCCCGACCCGCCGCTGGACCGGCTGGAGCTGTTCGACGACAGCGCGTGGATCACCCTGTACAGCAACGCCGGAGCGGGCGCGGTCCGGCTCTACCCGCGCACCCTCCGGTTCGCCGAGGGCTCCTTCCTGCACGGGATGGAGCGCGCCGAGTTCCTGCGGATCAGCAACTCCAAGGCCGGCCTGCACGTCGTCGTCACGCCGCGCACCACGCGCGCCGAGTTCCTCGCCGGGTTCGAGCGCATCACCGGGACGGCGTTGTCCGAAGAAGGTTTCCGAGCGCTCGAGGAAAAGTTCCACCGGTTCCGCCGGGAATTCTCCGCCTCCGCTCAGTTGGGGAGCTGATAAGCCGTGTTGACCGAGCCCTCCGGGGCCTCCGCCGTCACCGAACTCGCCACCATGATCGCCCTGACCGACACGCCCGCCGCGGACCAGTGGCGGCACGTCGCCGGGCGATTCCGGGAATGGTCCGGGCGACCCGGACTCAAAGAGCGGTTGCGCGCGCACCTGCGCGCCCTGAGCCCGCAGGAGGAGATGCGGGTGGCCGCCCGGTCGCGGGAGACGACCACGCACTTCGCGTGGTGCCTGCGGGACGAGCCGGCCGAGCCGTTCACGTTCTGGCTGCACGAGTACAAACCGCAGCGGGATTGGCGGCGGGGTTACGCCGATTCCATCCACAACCACCGCTACCACTTCTGCACGATCCTGCTCACCGGCTCCTACCTGCACGAACGCTTCAGCGCGCGACTGGCCGAGGACGGCCGGTCGATCCGGGACACGACGCTGCTGCGCAGCACGCAGGCCCAGCAGGGCGATTCCGGGACGATGCTGGCGCACGAATTCCACCGGATCCCGAAAGCGGCGGACGACACCCTGACCTTCCTGGTGAAAAGCCGCGCGGTGAACCCGTGGAGCCTGTCCTACGACCCGGACACGCGGACCAGCCACCGGCACGTCCCGGTCGAGTCCAGGTTGGAGGAACTGGCGAACAGCCTCTAAAGGATCACCCGTTCGACTTACCATCGGCCCCACCCGGCACGGGAGGGGTCCCATGAGCACGGTCTCGGCACCGACGGTCACCGCGCGCGCGATCTCCGAGGTGGAGGGCGAGGTGTGGCGGCTGTGCCGCGCCCTCGCCGCGAAACTGCCGTTCCACGGCTGGCACCACGTCAGCTTCGTGCGGGACAAGGCGGTCGGCTTCGCCCGGCGCAACGGCGCCGACGTGGCGCTGGTCGAGGTCGCCGCCCTGGTCCACGACGTGAACTACATGGTCCGCAAGAACTCGCTGCCGGTCGACGGGCGGCGGCTGCGGCTGTCCGTCCTGGCCGGCGCGGGCGTGCCCGACGACGTGGCCGCGCGGGTCGACGCGGTGGTCGAGGAGGCCGAGATGCGCACCCGGCACCGGCACATCTCGCTGGAGGCGCAGGCGCTGTCGGACGCGGACACCCTGTTCAAGGCGCTGCCGGTGACGCCGGTCGTGCTCGCGCCGAGGTACCTGGAGGAGAACGGCATCACGCTGCGGGAGCTGGCGCACAAGATCGTCGGCGAGCAGCAGGCCAAGCAGGACGACGGCTACTACTTCTACGACCCGGAGGCGGCGGCGACCTACTCGCGCTGGGCGACGGCGAACCTGGAGCTGTGGCAGTGCATCGTCGAGTCGTTGGATGACCCGACCGTGGGACGACTGCTCGCCGAGGTGCCCTGAGAACGGCCCGACTACGGATGCAAACCTGTTTCAGGCCAAGTTGGTCCGAAAGAAACCCGAAATTACTCCGAACGCCCGCGTAAGACTCACGCTGCGTGCGCGTCCCCAGTGTTGATGTCGCGGTGGGGCGCCGCGGCTGGGGCGGAGGTGCGTGGTGTTCGCGGACGACAGGACGGTGCCTTTAAGGGATACGGTCGCTCCGGAGGTCGTGACCGCGGCCGTGGCGGGCGAGCGGGGCGCGGTGGACCTGCTGCTGCGCGCCGTGCGGCCGGCGGTGCTGCGGTACTGCCGGGCGAGGCTCGGCGGGTCGGCGACACCGGCGGACGACGTGGCGCAGGAGGCTTGCCTCGCCGTGCTCAAGGCGCTGCCGCGCTACCGGGACGAGGGGCGGCCGTTCCTGGCGTTCGTGTACGGGATCACGGCGCACAAGGTCGCGGACGCCCACCGCTACGGCGCGCGCAACCGGACCGAGCCCATGGCGGAGGTGCCCGACGGCCCCGGCGCCGAGGCCGGTCCGGAGCTGCTCGCGCTGCGCGGGGAGCTGTCGGAGGAGATGGCGCGGCTGCTGGGCGTGCTGCCGCCCAAGCAGCGGGAGATCCTGCTGCTGCGCGTGGTGGTGGGGCTGTCGGCGGAGGAGACCGCCGAGGCCGTCGCGTCCACGCCCGGCGCGGTGCGGGTCGCCCAGCACCGCGCGCTGACCCGCCTGCGGAAGGTGCTGGCCGAGCAGCTGGTGCGGAGCTGACCGCCGCGCACCGGGCTCACCGCCGAGCCCGGTGCGCGGCGGTCGGCCCAGCGGTCGGGTTCAGTCGGCTCAGTGGTCGGGTTCTGCGGTCGGGCTCAGCGGTCGGCCCGGGTCCGGTGCTCGCCGGTGGCCGCTCGCCCGCGAGCGGGCGCCACTCGACCGGACAAGCCTGACGTCACCCGATCAGGCCAGTGGAACCGGCCTGCCGGCACGGCGGCGCCACCCCCGGCGAAATCACCCGTCCGAGGGTGGTCGGATCAGAAGGGCCAACCCAGGACCGGCAGGCCGACGACCGCGTCGACCGCCAGCCCGCAGAACACCAGCATCAGGTACAGGTTGGACAGGTGGAAGAACTTCATCGTGTTGGTCGACCCGCCGCGGCGCACCACGCCGTGCAGCCGGTGCGCGAACACGGCGAACCACACGCCCGACACGGCCGCCACGACCACGTAGATCCACGACGTGACCGGGGCCAGCAGCAGGGTGCACACCACGGTGACCCACGAGTAGATGACGATCTGCCGCGTCACCTGCTGCGCCGTCGCCACCACCGGCAGCATCGGCACGCCCGCCCGCGCGTAGTCCTCCTTGAACTTCATCGCCAGCGCCCACGTGTGCGGCGGCGTCCAGAAGAAGATCACGCCGAACATCACCAGGGCCGGCCAGGCGACCGTCCCGGTCACCGCCGACCAGCCGATGACCACCGGCATGCAGCCGGCCATGCCGCCCCAGATGATGTTCTGCGACGTCCGCCGCTTGAGCACCAGCGTGTAGACGAAGATGTAGAACAGGATCGTCGCGACGGCGAACACCGCCGAGATCAGGTTCGTCGTCGCCCACAGGAACAGGAACGACACCACGCCCAGCACGACGCCGAAGACCAGCGCGTTGCGCGGCGGGATGGTGTTGCGGGCCAGCGGGCGGGCGACGGTGCGCTTCATCACCGAGTCGATGTCCGCGTCGACGTAGCAGTTCAGCGCGTTCGCCGAGCCCGCGGCCAGGGTGCCGCCCGCCAGGGTGCAGGCGATCAGCCACAGCGGCGGCAGGCCGCGCTCGGCCAGCAGCATCGCCGGGATCGTGGTGATCAGCAGCAGCTCGATGACGCGCGGCTTGGTCAGCGCGACGTACGCCCCGACGACCTGTCGCGGTGACCGCGCCGGAAGCTCCGTGACGGCACTCATCGCACTCCTCGCTGTGGTCGGGGGGATGCGCAGATCGTAACCGCGCGTTGAAAACACAGCCCGTCCGGGTACGCCTGAACGGTACCGAGAACGCGCTCGCCCCCCTTGTGCGTTCACCCACAGAGCGTTCGGAGCACGAGGGTCGGACCCGCCGACTAGGCTGGCCGGCGGACGAGGGAAAACCGCGGATCGGGCCTGACGGGATCGAATCAGAACGCCCCGTCCGAACCGCCGCCTACGTGAGACTGGAGCTGGAAGTCCGTGTCCGTCACCGATGACATCACCCGGCTGACCGAGGCCCATCTGCCCGACGACTGGACGGAGTCCGACCGGCGCGCCGTCGACACAGCCCGCGTCCTGGCCGCCGACGCGGTGCAGAAGGTCGGCAACGGCCACCCCGGCACCGCCATGAGCCTGGCCCCGCTCGCCTACGCGCTGTTCCAGCGCGTCATGCGGCACGACCCGGCGGACGCCGACTGGATCGGCCGCGACCGGTTCGTGCTCAGCGCCGGCCACTCCAGCCTCACCCTCTACATCCAGCTCTTCCTGTCCGGCTACGGCCTGGAGCTGGACGACCTCAAGGCGCTGCGCACGTGGGGCTCCAAGACCCCCGGCCACCCCGAGCACCGGCACACCCCCGGCGTGGAGATCACCACCGGGCCGCTGGGCCAGGGCCTGGCCTCGGCCGTGGGCATGGCGATGGGCGCGCGCCGCGAGCGCGGCCTGTTCGACCCGGACACCCCGCCCGGCGAGAGCCCGTTCGACCACCACGTCTTCGTGATCGCCTCCGACGGCGACATCGAGGAGGGCGTGACGTCCGAGGCGTCCTCGCTGGCCGGCACCCAGCAGCTGGGCAACCTCACGGTGATCTACGACGACAACAAGATCTCCATCGAGGACGACACGACGATCGCGCTGTCGGAGGACACCGCGAAGCGCTACGAGGCGTACGGCTGGCACGTGCAGGTCGTGGAGGGCGGCGAGAACGTCGCGGGCATCCTCGACGCGCTGGCCGCGGCCAAGGCCGAGACCGAGCGCCCCTCGTTCATCCTGCTGCGCACGATCATCGGCTACCCCGCGCCCACCAAGCAGAACACCGGCGCGGCGCACGGCGCGGCGCTGGGCGACGACGAGGTCGCGGCGGTCAAGCGGGCGCTGGGCTTCGACCCGGAGAAGACCTTCGAGGTGGCCGACGACGTCCTGGCGCACGCCCGCGAGGTCGTCAAGCGCGGCGAGGCCGCCAAGGCCGAGTGGCAGGAGTCGTACGACGCCTGGGCGGCGGCGAACCCGGAGCGCAAGGCGCTGTTCGAGCGCGTGAACAACCGGGTGCTGCCCGACGGCTGGGTCGACGCGCTGCCGTCGTGGGACCCGGACCCGAAGGGCGTCGCCACCCGGAAAGCCTCCGGCGAGGTGCTCAAGGCGCTGGGCCCGCTGCTGCCGGAGCTGTGGGGCGGCTCGGCCGACCTCGCCGAGAGCAACCTGACCACGATCAAGGGCTCCGACTCGTTCGGCCCGCGGGCGATCTCCACCAAGATGTGGCAGGCGAACCCGTACGGCCGCACGCTGCACTTCGGCGTCCGCGAGCACGCGATGGGCGCGATCCTCAACGGCATCGCGCTGCACGGCCCGACCCGCCCGTACGGCGGCACGTTCCTGGTGTTCTCCGACTACATGCGCCCGGCCGTGCGGCTGGCCGCGCTGATGAAGTCGCCGGTCACCTACGTGTGGACGCACGACTCCATCGGCCTGGGCGAGGACGGCCCGACCCACCAGCCGATCGAGCACCTAGCCGCGCTGCGCGCGATCCCGGGCCTGACCGTGGTCCGCCCCGGCGACGCGAACGAGACCGCCGCCGCCTGGGCGGCCCGGCTGGAGCAGCTGGAGGGCCCGGTCGGGCTGGCGCTGAGCCGTCAGAACCTGCCCGTGCTGGAGGGCACCCGGGAGAAGGCCCGCGAGGGCGTCAAGCGCGGCGGCTACGTGCTGGCCGGCGAGGGCGAGCCGGAGCTGGTCCTCATCGCGACCGGCTCGGAGCTGCAGGTCGCCGTGGAGGCGCGGAAGGTGCTCGAGGCCGAGGGCGTCGCCACCCGCGTGGTGTCGCTGCCCAGCGTCGAGTGGTTCGACGCGCAGGACGAGGACTACCGCGAGTCGGTGCTGCCCTCGTCGGTGCGGGCGCGGGTCGTGGTGGAGGCGGGCATCGCCCAGCCGTGGCACCGCTTCGTCGGCGACGCGGGCGAGGTCGTGTCCATCGAGCACTTCGGCGCGTCGGCCGACTACCAGACGCTGTTCCGGGAGTTCGGCTTCACCACCGAGGACGTCGTCGCGGCGGCGCGCCGGTCGCTGGCCAAGGTCCGCTAGAAGGAGATGACGCAGATGACTTCCACCCCGCTGGCCGCGCTGAGCGACGCCGGTGTGTCGATCTGGCTGGACGACCTGTCCCGCGATCGGCTGAACACCGGCAACCTCGCCGGCCTGATCGCCGACCACCACGTGGTCGGCGTGACCACCAACCCGACCATCTTCGCCGCCGCCCTGGCCCAGGGCTCGGCCTACGACGAGCAGGTGCGGCAGCTCGCCGCGCGCGGCGCGGGCACCGACGCCGCCGTCCGCGAGATCACCACCTCGGACGTGCGCGCCGCCTGCGACCTGTTCCGCGAGGTCCACGACCGCACCGACGGCGTGGACGGGCGCGTCTCGCTGGAGGTCGACCCGCGGCTGGCCGGCGACACCGAGGCCACCATCGCCGAGGCGCTGGACCTGGCCAAGGCCGTGGACCGGCCGAACCTGCTGGTGAAGATCCCGGCCACGACCGCGGGCCTGCCCGCGATCACCAAGGTGCTCGCCGAGGGCGTCAGCGTGAACGTGACGCTGATCTTCTCCATCGAGCGCTACCGGCACGTGATGGAGGCGTTCGTCGCCGGCCTGGAGCAGGCTCGGGCGAACGGCCACGACCTGCGCGGCATCCACTCGGTCGCGTCGTTCTTCGTGTCCCGGGTGGACACCGAGATCGACAAGCGGCTGGACGCGCTGGACGACCCGCGGGCCAAGGACCTGCGCGGCCGGGCGGCGATCGCCAACGCGCGCCTGGCCCACGCGGCGTTCCAGGAGACCTTCCGGGGCGAGCGCTGGGAGGCGCTGGCCGCCGCCGGCGCGCGGGCGCAGCGCCCGCTGTGGGCGTCGACCGGCGTGAAGGACCCGGCCTACCCGGACACCCGCTACGTGGACGAGCTGGTCGTCGCCGACGTGGTCAACACGATGCCCGAGAAGACGCTGCGGGCCGTCGCCGACCACGGCAGGATCACCGGTGACACCGTGACCGGCCGGGCCGCTCAGGCCCAGGAGGTCTTCGACGCGCTGGTGGAGGTCGGCATCGACCTCGACGACGTGTTCATCGCGCTGGAGGCCGAGGGCGTCGACAAGTTCGAGAAGTCCTGGGCGGAGCTGCTGGAGACGGTGACCGGGCAACTGAACCAGGCTAAGGACTGAAGCACATGACCGAGGTGGTCTCCGTGGAGATCGTCCGCTCGCCGAACGAGGACCAGGTCGCCATCGTGGTGGGCGACCTGGTCCGCGACCGGGTGGCGAGCAAGCTCACCGCAGGCGACGCCGCGCTGTGGGGCCCGGCGGCGGAGCCGGAGGCGTCCGTCCGGCTCGCCTGGACCGGGCTGCACGAGACGTCGCGCCCGCTGGTGGGCGAGGTCGAGGCGCTGCGGGCGGAACTGCTCGCCGAGGGCGTCGACCGCGTGGTGCTCGCCGGCATGGGCGGCTCGTCGCTCGCCCCCGAGGTCATCACCGGCACGGCGGGCGTGCCGCTGGTGGTGCTCGACACCACCGACCCCGGCCAGGTCGCCGACGCGCTGGCGGGCGACCTGCGCCGCACGGTGCTGGTGGTGTCGTCCAAGTCCGGCGGCACCGTGGAGACCGACAGCCACCGGCGGATCTTCGAGGCCGCGTTCGCCGCCGAGGGCGTCGACGCGGCCTCGCGGATCGTCGTGGTGACCGACCCCGGCTCGCCGCTGGAGGCCGCGGCGCGGGAGGCGGGCTACCGCAAGGTGTTCCTGGCCGACCCGAACGTGGGCGGCCGGTACTCGGCGCTGACCGCGTTCGGCCTGGTGCCCTCGGGGCTGGCGGGCGCGGACATCGGCCGGCTGCTCGACGAGGCGGCGGCGGTCGCGCCCGCGGTGGCGGCCGACTCGCCGGACAACCCGGCGGTGGTGCTGGCGGCGACGTTCGCCGTGGCGCACGCGCACGGCGCGGAGAAGGTCGTGCTGGCCGACACCGGCTCGGGCATCGCGGGCCTGGGCGACTGGGCCGAGCAGCTGATCGCCGAGTCCACCGGCAAGGACGGCACCGGCCTGCTGCCGGTCGTGGTCGAGGGGCCGGGCGCGCCGGGGTTCGTCGACGCCCGCTCCGACGCCACCACCGTCGCGATCGGGCCGGCCACCGGCTCGTCGTCGGTCGCGGTGGAGGGCCCGCTGGGCGCGCAGTTCCTGGTGTGGGAGTACGCGACGGCGCTCGTCGGGCGGGTGCTGGACATCAACCCGTTCGACCAGCCCGACGTGGAGGCGGCCAAGAAGGCGGCCCGGTCCCTGCTGGACGCGCCCGCCGCCGCGCCCGCCGTGCCCGCCTTCGTGGACGGCCCGATCGAGGCCCACCCCAGCGAGGGCTGGCTGCCCGCCGACGTGAAGACCGTCGCCGAGGCGCTCAAGGCGCTCGTCGCCGCCGCGCCCGACCACGGCTACCTGTCCGTGCAGGCTTACCTCGACCGGCTGGACGACGCGTCGTTCGCGCTGGTCCGGCCCGAGCTGGCGCAGCGGACCCACCTGCAGACCACCTTCGGCTGGGGTCCCCGGTTCCTGCACTCGACCGGCCAGTACCACAAGGGCGGCCACCAGAACGGCGTGTACCTCCAGCTCACCGGCGCGTCGGAGACGTCGCTGGACGTGCCGGGCAGGCCCTACGACCTGGGCGCGCTGCAGCTGGCGCAGGCGCTGGGCGACGGCCAGGTGCTGGCCGACCGCGGCCGGCCGGTGCTGCGGCTGCACCTGACCGACCGCGTCGCCGGGCTGGCGCAGCTGGTCGAGGCGATCCAGGAGGACGGTTCGTGACCGGGTCGCCTCGTCCACCGCGCACCGCACCGCTCACGGCGGCACGGCGCCGCCGCCGGCACACCGAGGAGGGGCGTTGACGGCGCCGACCAAGCGCAACCCGCTGCGCGACCCCCGCGACAAGCGGCTGCCCCGCATCGCCGGGCCGTGCGGCCTGGTGATCTTCGGCGTGACCGGCGACCTGTCGCGCAAGAAGCTGATGCCCGCGATCTACGACCTGGCCAACCGGGGCCTGCTGCCGCCGGGCTTCGCGCTCGTCGGCTTCGCCCGGCGCGACTGGGCCGACCAGGACTTCATGCAGGTCGTGCACGAGGCGGTCAAGCAGCACGCGCGCACGCCGTTCCGGCCGGAGGTCTGGGACCAGCTCGCCGAGGGCATCCGGTTCGTCCAGGGCACGTTCGACGACGACACCGCGTTCGACACGCTCGCCACGACGATCACCGACCTGGACCGCGAGCGCGGCACGGGCGGCAACCACGCGTTCTACCTGTCGGTGCCGCCCAGCGCGTTCACCACGGTGGTCAACCAGCTCAAGCGCGCGGGCCTGGCCACGCCGCCGACCGAGAGCCCCGGCCAGTGGCGGCGGGTGGTCATCGAGAAGCCGTTCGGGCACGACCTGGGCAGCGCGCGGCAGCTGAACAGGATCGTCAACGAGGTCTTCCCCGAGGAGTCGGTGTTCCGCATCGACCACTACCTCGGCAAGGAGACGGTGCAGAACATCCTGGCGCTGCGCTTCGCCAACCAGCTCTACGAGCCCATCTGGAACGCCAACTACGTCGACCACGTGCAGATCACCATGGCCGAGGACATCGGCCTGGGCGGGCGCGCGGGCTACTACGACGGCATCGGCGCGGCCCGCGACGTGATCCAGAACCACCTGCTGCAGCTGCTGGCCCTCACGGCGATGGAGGAGCCGGTCTCGTTCCGGCCGTCGGACCTGCGGGCGGAGAAGGTCAAGGTGCTGTCCGCGACCCGGCCGGTGGGCCCGTTCGACGCCACCACCGCGCGCGGCCAGTACACCGGCGGGTGGCAGGGCGGGCAGAAGGTGCCCGGCCTGCTGGAGGAGGGCGGCTTCGCCAAGGACTCCACCACCGAGACCTACGCGGCGATCACCTGCGAGATCAACACGCGGCGGTGGGCGGGCGTGCCGTTCTACCTGCGCACCGGCAAGCGGCTGGGCCGGCGGGTCACCGAGGTGGCCGTGGTGTTCAAGCGCGCGCCGCACCTGCCCTTCGACGACACCGCCACCGAGGAGCTGGGGCAGAACGCCCTGGTGGTGCGGGTGCAGCCGGACGAGGGCGTGACCATGCGGTTCGGCTCCAAGGTGCCCGGCAACACCATGGAGGTCCGGGACGTCACGATGGACTTCGGCTACGGCCACGCGTTCACCGAGTCCTCCCCCGAGGCTTACGAGCGGCTGCTGCTGGACGTGCTGCTCGGCGAGCCGTCGCTGTTCCCCAAGAACGACGAGGTCGAGCTGTCCTGGGAGATCCTCGACCCCGTGCTCGCGCACTGGGCCGCGAACGGCGCGCCGGAGAAGTACAAGGCGGGGACCTGGGGCCCGGCGTCGGCGGACGAGATGCTGGCCCGCACCGGTAGGCACTGGAGGCGTCCGTGATCATCGACCTGCCCTCGACCACCACGTCGCAGGTCAACAGCAAGCTCGTGCAGCTGCGCGAGGAGGGCGGCGCGGTCACCCTCGGCCGGGTGCTGACCCTGGTCATCGTCACCGACGACGGCGCGAAGACCGAGGACGCCGTCGACGCGGCCAACGACGCCAGCCGCGAGCACCCCTGCCGGGTGATCGTGGTGGCCCGGGGCGCGCGCAAGGCCGCGCCCCGGCTGGACGCGCAGATCCGGGTCGGCGGCGACGCGGGCGCGTCCGAGGTGATCGTGCTGCGGCTGTACGGGGAGCTGGCCAACGAGGGCGCGTCGTGCGTCGTGCCGCTGCTGCTGCCGGACACCCCGGTGGTCGCGTGGTGGCCGCACGAGGCGCCCGCGGCGCCCGCGAACGACCCGATCGGGCAGCTCGCGCAGCGGCGGATCACCGACGCGGCGGCCGAGAAGAACCCGATCAGGGCGCTGGACCAGCGCCGGGCCGGCTACACGCCGGGCGACACGGACCTGGCGTGGACGCGGCTGACGCTGTGGCGGGCCATGCTCGCCTCGGCGCTCGACCTGCCCCCGCACGAGAAGGTCACCGAGGCGGAGGTCGGCGGCGAGGCCGACTCGCCGTCCACCGACCTGCTGGCCGCGTGGCTGGCGGGTGCGCTGCGGGTGCCGGTGAAGCGGTCCAAGGCGGCGCGCGGCGAGGGCATCGTGGACGTGCGGCTGGTGCGCCGGTCCGGCGTGGTGGAGCTGGTGCGCCCGGACGGCCGCGTGGGGACGCTGTCCCAGCCCGGCCAGCCCGACCGGCGGGTGGCGCTGCAGCGCCGCGAGATCCGCGACTGCCTGGCCGAGGAGCTGCGCCGGCTCGACCCCGACGAGGTGTACGAGGTGGCGCTGGGCGCGCTGGGCAGGATCGTGCGCGGGCGCGGCCCGGTGAAGGCCGCGGCGGCGCGCAAGCCCACGACGCCGGCCAGGGGCGCGGCGACCCGGACCACGGCGGCCAGGGGCGCGGCGAAGGCCCCCGACCCGAAGGCCGGGGCGGCTCCCGCCGAGGCGGCCGAGGCCGAGGCCGGGGCGGCTCCCGCCGAGGCCGTCCGGAACAAGGCGGCGCAGAACAGGGCGACGCAGAGCAGGGCGACGCAGAGCAGGGCGACGCAGAGCAGGGCCGCGCGGGGCAGGACCCAGGCCAAGGGCGCCCGGGGCGAGGAGTCCCAGGACAGGGCTGCCCGGGACGAGGCGACTCGGGACGAGGCGGCCCCGGCGAAGGTGGCCCCGGCCGCCAGGTCGACGGCCGGCAGGTCCACGTCGGCCGCCGCCAGGACCTCGGCGGGCAAGGCGGCGTCGGCCAAGCCGCCGGCGGGCAAGTCGGCCGCCGGCGAGGCGCCGAAGAGCAGGTCGAGGGCGAAGGCATGAGCCGCCCCGAGGTCGTGGTGCACCGCGACGGCGACCTGCTGGCCGCCGCCACCGCCGCCCGCCTGGTCACCAGGCTGGTGGACGCCCAGGCCGCGCGCGGCTGGGCGTCGCTGGTCCTGACCGGCGGCCGGACCGGCACCGCGGTGCTGGAGCAGCTGCGCGCCACACCGGCCCGCGACGCCGTGGACTGGTCGCGGGTGGACCTGTACTGGGGCGACGAGCGCTTCCTGCCCGCCGGCCACCCGGAGCGCAACGAGACCCAGGCCAGGGCCGCGCTGCTGGACCACGTGCCGGTGGACCCGGCCCGGGTGCACGCCGTGGAGCCCTCCGACGGCCGCTTCGGCGACGACCCGGACGCGGCGGCCGACGCCTACGCCGACGTCCTGGCCGCGGCGGCCCGGCCGGAGGACCACGGCCCGGTGCCGTCGTTCGACGTGCTGCTGCTGGGCGTGGGCGAGGAGGGGCACACCGCGTCGATCTTCCCCGGCTCGCCCGCCGCCTACGAGCGGGACCGGGCCGTGGTGGCGGTGCGCAACTGCCCCAAGCCGCCGCCCACGCGGGTGAGCCTCACGCTGCCCGCCCTCCGCCAGGCCCGCGAGGTGTGGCTGATGACCACGGGCGCGGCCAAGGCCGCGGCCGTGTCCATGGCGCTGACCGGCGCGGGCGAGGTCCAGCTGCCCGCGGCCGGCGCGACGGGCCGCCGCCGGACGCTGTGGCTGCTCGACTCGACGGCCGCGGCGAAGGTGCCGGAGCTGTTCACTCCCCCGCTCGCGTGACCCGTGCGGCGCCGGCCGGAGCCGGCGCCGCACGTGATACCTGTCACCTTTCGGCGGCTCTTTGCGCTCCCTTCACCGTGAACCGACGTTCGCGCTCGCAATTTTGTGGTCCTCACGCGTCCCAACCGGGTAACCGGAGCGTCTCGTTGGGTGATGCGGAGCGGGCGGGCACTTCGGGGGCGGAGGAGCGGGTCATGCCAAGCGCGGTGACGGCGCAGTACGGTGACGACCAGCGGGTGGCTGACACGGGAGGGCGAGTCCTGGCCGGCAACGCTGTCGAACGGCCGCCGAGCGGCGGGGTCAACGGCGTCCCCACCGAGCGGGCGCACCGCGCTGCCCGCGGCCTGCGGGCGCGGTTGGCGAGGCGCCGGCAGCTCTTCCTCGACGTGGGCGCGGTGGCGGTGGCCGCGTTCGACGTCTGGTTCTGGTTCGCCCCCGACGCCGAGTCCTACAACTACGTGCTGTCGATCATCGCGGTGGCCGCCCTGGTGCTCCGCCGGCGGTGGCCGTTCCTGGTGGTGCTGCTGACCGTGCCGGGGTTCCTGGCGGGCATGGCGCAGCTGGCCGCGATGATCGCCCTGGGCACGCTGGCCAGGCAGAAGCTGCTGGCGACGCAGACCTGCATCGCCGCCGGGCTGGTGTGGCTGAGCCGGTTCTTCCTGTGGCCGCCGCAGGACTTCTTCGAGCTGTCCTGGACCACCCACGTCCACGACGCCATCTACGGCTGCATCGTGGCGGGGATGCCGATCGCGATCGGCCTGCTGGCCCACGCGCGCGAGGAGCTGTCCGCCCGCATCGCCGAGCTCGCCGCCAGCCGCGAGCGGGAGCGCCTGCTGCACGCCCACGCCGTCCGCGCCGACGAGCGCGCCCGGCTCGCCCGCGAGATGCACGACGTGGTGTCGCACCAGGTGAGCCTGATCGCGATGCAGGCGGGCGCGCTGCGGGTGGGCGTCGCCGACCCGGACGCCCAGCGGGTCGCGGGCACCATCCGCTCGCTGAGCACCCGCACCCTGGACGAGCTGCGCCAGCTGGTCAGCGTGCTGCGGACGACCGGCGGCGACGACTCGCCGCAGCCGCGCGTGGAGGAGCTGCCCCAGCTGGTGGCGGGCGCGGGCATCCCGGCTTCGCTGTCCGTGCAGGGCCCGGTGCACGACCTGCCCGCCCCGATCTCCGGCGCGGTCTACCGCACGGTCCAGGAGGCGCTGACCAACGTGCGCAAGCACGCCGGCTGCGCGCCCACCGCCGTGCGCGTCCACGCCGACGCGGCCGAGCTGCGCGTGGAGATCCGCAACGACGCGCCGGTCGACCCGCGCGAGTGCCCCAGCCTGCCCAGCGGCGGCCACGGGCTGGTGGGCCTGCGGGAGCGGGCGGCGCTGCTGAACGGCACGTTCGAGGCCGGCCCGTCCGCCGAGGGCGGGTTCCGCGTCGCCGTCACCTTCCCGCTGGCCCGCACCCTCGACCGCTCCGGCGACGGCGCCTGACCGCCGCGGCGCTCCGGGCGGCCGGGGCCGGCGCCGGGCGTCACGCCGCGCCGCCCGGCGCCGGGCGGGCGATGCGCACGGTGGCCTCCGGGTCGACCGGCGGACCCGGCTCCGGCTCGGGCGCCGGGTGGGGCGTCAGGCAGCCCAGGGCGAACCCGGCCGCCGCCGCGCCCAGGACGAGCGGGAGCCCGACGGCCGGCGCGGGCGCCGCCACGCGCAGCACGGACAGCGAGACCACCGCGACCAGGCCGGTGCCCGCGCCGGCCGGCAGGAAGTGCGCGCCGCGCCGCCACCGGCTCGCGGGCAGCCGGCGGCGGGCCAGCGCCCGCAGCGCGCCGGCCCAGGCCAGCGCGGTCAGCCCGAGCGCGGCGATGCCGAACACCCCGTGCACCGACCACAGCGAGCCGCGCACGTCGCCCGTCGCGCCCACCGCCGCGACGACCTCGCGGTCGACGTCGAGCACCGCGACCTCGGTGGGCAGCAGGCCGGTCGCCCGCGCGCCGAGGTGCCCGAGGTCCAGCGCGAACGACCGGGTGACGCTCTGCCCGCCCGGGACGTCGAAGGGGACCGTCGTGTCGTAGGAGAACAGCGTCAGCCCCAGCGCCGCGCCGGCCAGGCGGACGGTCTTGACGTGCCGGACGGCGTCGGTCCCGTTGTGGACGGTCACCGAGATCCGCGCCGACCGGGACGGGTCGAGCACCAGGTCCCCGGAGCCGACCGGGGCGCCGTCCACCGTGGCGCTGAGCGTCACCGCGCCGCCGGAGGCGCCGGCGGACAGGGCGGTCGCCGCGGTGAGGGCACCGGCGAGGAGGAGCGAACCGAGCCCACCCATAATGCGTCTCACAGGGGCACCTCGGGGATTTCGGGGACGCGACGAGTCCGGGAGTTCGGGATGCGATCGGCAGGAACACTAGCTCTACTCGTCGTCGTCGCGGGCGGTGCCACCCACCCGCTCCCCGCCGCCGCGGCGGCGCGGCAGGCGCCCGCCATCACGATCACCCCCGCCGCGGGCGGCGCGGGGTCCGCGTTCACCGTCGACTGGGCCGGGTTCACCTGGGACCGGGACTGCTACCGACGGATGCAGCTGCTGTGGGACGACGCGGGCACCGTGCTGGCCACCCCCTGGCCGGGCCGCCGCGGGTCGGTCCGCGCCACCGTGCCGGCCGGCGCGGCGGCCGGTCCGCACACCGTCGCCCTGCGCACGGTGTGCCGGGGCAGCGTCGCGCACGCGACGTTCACCGTGACCGCGCCGCCGGGCGCCACCACGACCACCGGCCCGCCGGTCACCACGACCGCCGACGCTCCCCCGCCGGTCACCACCACCACCGCGCCGGCGGCGACCACCACCCGGTCGACCACCACGACCACGACCACCACGACGACGAGCACGACCGGCAGCTCGTCCGGCGGTCCCGCGCCGACCACCACGACCGCGTTCGAGGGCGGGGACGGCGCGCTGGTGCTGGACAAGGACCACGTCCAGCCGGGCGACCCGCTGACGGCCACCGGCACGGGGTGCCTGCCGGGGTCGGAGGTGCGGCTCAGCTCGCTGGGCGAGGACGTCGGGCGGGCCCGCGCCGACGGGTCGGGGACGTTCCGCACCGGGGTCGAGTTCGCGACCATCGAGCCCGGCCGGCACGTGGTCCGGGCCGACTGCGGCGTGATCCTGGTGGGCACCGTCGAGGTGGCCCTGACCAGCTCGACCGACGGGGCCGCCTCGACACCGGTGGTGCTGGCGCTGTTCCTGCTGCTCGGGGCGGTGCTGCTGCGCCGGCAGCTCGCCTCGCTGCGCCGCACGGCCTGACACCGCCCGGCCCGCCCGCGGCGGCCCGACCGGACCGCCCCGGCGGGCCGCCGCAGCGCCGGGCCGGCCTCCGCGAGCACCACGCCGCCCTGCCCGCGGCGCGCGCCCACCTGCCGGGCTCCGCCCCGCGGCGAAGCCCCCGAGAGCGCGAACGGCCCCCGCGGCAGGTGCCGCGGGGGCCGGTCCGCTGCGTCGCAGCTAGGGCTCTTCGCGCTGCTTGCGCAGCTTGGTCAGCGCCTCTTCGAGGATCGCCTCCCCGTCCGCGTCGGAGCGCCGCTCCTTCACGTACGCCAAGTGCGTCTTGTACGGCTCGTTGCGCGGAGGAGCAGGGGGCGCCTGCTCGTCCCGGCCCGCCGGCAGACCGCACCGGGGGCAGTCCCAGTTCTCCGGGATTTCCGCTTCGACCGCGAACGACGGGCGCGACTCGTGCGCGTTGGCGCACCAGTACGACACCCGGCGCCGGGGCGCGGACTCGCCGCGCTCCGACTCGCCCATCGGGCCTGCGCCGACGCGGGTACCGCGAATCGCGTTACCTCCAGCCATCGACCCTCACACCCCCACCACGTGGATTCCCTCTGTCGTCAGTTGACCTTGAGCAGCAGCCCGATGCCGACGATGGCGATGACCCAGATCGCCCCGACGAACAGCGTCAGGCGGTCCAGGTTCTTCTCCACCACGCTCGACCCGGACAGGCTCGACTGCATCCCGCCGCCGAACAACGAGGACAGACCACCACCACGGCCCCGGTGCAGCAGCACCAGCAGGATCAGCAGGACGCTGGAGACGATCAACAGGATCTGCAGGAACAGGATCATTTCTTCCTCGCTGTCAGGCAGGTGACGCCACAGAGTACCCGGTCGACTGCCGACCGTGGACCACCTCCGTGGTGGGGGGTGTTCAAGGCATCAGGGTAGAGGCCCGCCGGCCGCGAGGGCGCAGAGCTTGCTGAACTCGTCCGCGTCCAGGCTCGCACCACCCACGAGGGCGCCGTCGACGTCCTTCTGCGCGACCAGCTCGGCGATGTTGCCCGACTTGACCGACCCGCCGTAAAGCACCCGAACGGCCGATGCCACGTCCTCGTCGTACAGCTCGGCGAGCTTGGCCCGCACCGCCGCGCAGACCTCCTGCGCGTCGGCCGCGGAGGCCACCTTGCCGGTGCCGATCGCCCACACCGGCTCGTAGGCGACGACGACGCCCTTCGCCTGCTCGGCGGTGACGCCCCGCAGGCCGGCCACCAGCTGGTCGGTGCAGTGCGCGACGTGGCCGCCCGACTCCCGCACGGCCACCTGCTCGCCGAGGCAGAAGATCGGCGTGACGCCGTGCTTGAGCGCGGCCCTGACCTTCTTGTTGACCAGCGCGTCGTCCTCGTGGTGGTACTCGCGCCGCTCGGAGTGGCCCACGGTGACGTAGGAGCAGCCGAGCTTGGCCAGCATCGGGCCGGACACCTCGCCGGTGTACGCGCCCGAGTCGTGCGCGGACAGGTCCTGCGCCCCGTACTTGAGCAGCAGCTTGTCGCCGTCGACCAGGGTCTGGATCGACCGGATGTCGACGAACGGCGGCAGCACGGCGACCTCGACCTTGGCGAAGTACTTCTCGGGCAGCGAGAAGGCGATCTTCTGCACCAGGGCGATGGCCTCCAGGTGGTTGAGGTTCATCTTCCAGTTGCCCGCGATGAGCGGCTGGCGCGTTGCCATCAGTCCTCCAGGACGGAGACGCCGGGGAGTTCCTTGCCCTCCAGGAACTCCAGGGAAGCCCCACCGCCGGTGGAGATGTGCGAGAAGCCGTCCTCGGGCAGGCCCAGGGCGCGCACCGCCGCCGCCGAGTCGCCGCCGCCGACGACCGTGAACGCGTCGCTGCGCACCAGCGCCTCGGCCACCGCGCGGGTGCCGCCGGCGAACGCCTCGAACTCGAACACGCCCATCGGGCCGTTCCAGAAGACCGTCCGCGCGTCGGCCAGCTTCGCGGCGAACAGCTCGCGCGAGGCCGGGCCGATGTCGAGGCCCTGGCGGTCGGCCGGGATCGCGTCGGCCGGGACCACGTCGTGGTCGGCGTCGGCGGCGAAGTCGGTGGCGGCCAGCACGTCGACCGGCAGCACGATCTCCACGCCGCGCGCCTCGGCGTCCTCCAGGAACCCCGCCACGGTCTCCAGCTGGTCCTCCTGCAGCAGCGACCGGCCCACCTCGTGGCCCTGGGCCTTGAGGAAGGTGTAGGCCATGCCGCCGCCGACGAGCAGCCGGTCGACCTTGGTGAGCAGGTTGGCGATGACGCCGAGCTTGTCGGACACCTTCGCGCCGCCCAGCACCACCGCGTACGGACGCCGGAGGTCGTCGGTGAGCTTGCGGAGCACCTCGACCTCGGCCAGCACCAGCTCGCCCGCGTAGGCCGGGAGCTCGCGCGCCACGTCGTAGACCGACGCCTGCTTGCGGTGCACGACGCCGAAGCCGTCGGAGACGAACGCGTCCGCCTTCGCGGCCAGCTCGCCGGCCAGGGCGGCGCGCTCGGCGTCGTCCTTGCTGGTCTCGCGCGGGTCGAAGCGGATGTTCTCCAGCAGCACCACGGTGCCGTCGCCGGCGGTCTCCGCGCCGAGGCGGACCTCGGCGCCGAGCAGCTCGCCGAGCCGCGCGGCGACCGGGGCCAGGGAGAGCGCCGGGTCGGGCGCGCCCTCGGGGCGGCCCAGGTGCGCGGCCACGAGGACGCGGGCGCCCGCGTCGGCCAGCGCTTTCAGGGTCGGCACCGACGCGCGGACGCGGCCGTCGTCGGTGATCTTGTCGCCGTCCAGGGGCACGTTCAGGTCGGCGCGCACGAGCACGCGCCGACCCGAGACGCCCTCGGCGATCAGGTCGCTGAGAGTCTTCACAACCGGTCTTTCCGATCGGGTGGCCGACGAGCGGGTCAGAGCTTGCTCGCGACCAGGGTGACCAGGTCGGCGAGGCGGTTGGAGTAGCCCCACTCGTTGTCGTACCAGCCCACGACCTTGATCTGGTTGCCGATGACCTTGGTCAGCGGGGCGTCGTAGATGCACGACGCCGGGTCGGTGACGATGTCGGTGGACACGATCGGGTCCTCGTTGTAGCGGAGGTAGCCCTTGAGCGCGCCCTCGGCGGCGGCCTTGTAGGCGGCGTTGACCTCGTCCACGGTGGTCTCGCGGCCGACGGTCACGGTCAGGTCGGTGGCCGAGCCGGTCGGCACCGGCACGCGCAGGGCGTAGCCGTCGAGCTTGCCCTTGAGCTCCGGCAGCACCAGGCCGATCGCCTTGGCCGCGCCGGTGCTGGTGGGCACGATGTTCAGCGCGGCGGCGCGGGCGCGGCGCAGGTCCTTGTGCGGCGCGTCCTGGAGGTTCTGGTCCTGGGTGTAGGCGTGGATCGTGGTCATCAGGCCGCGCTCGACCGTGAACTCGTCGTGCAGCACCTTGGCCAGCGGGGCCAGGCAGTTGGTGGTGCACGAGGCGTTGGAGATCACGGTCTGCGAGCCGTCGTACTGCTCGTGGTTGGCGCCCAGCACCACGGTCAGGTCCTCGCCCTTGGCCGGGGCGGAGATGATGACCTTCTTGGCGCCGCCCTCGTCGACGTGCTTGCGCGCGGCGGCGGCGTCGGTGAAGAAGCCGGTCGACTCGACCACGACGTCCACGCCGAGGTCCTTCCAGGGCAGCTTGCCCGGGTCGCGCTCGGCCAGCGCCTTGATGGTCTTGCCGTCGACCTCGATGCCCTCGTCGTTGACCCTCACGTCGTTCGGGAGGCGGCCGAGGACGCTGTCGTACTTGAGCAGGTGGGCCATCGTCTTGACGTCACCGAGGTCGTTGAAGGCGACGATCTCGATGTCGTGCCCGCCGGCCTGAACGGCGCGCCAGAAGTTGCGACCGATCCGGCCGAAACCGTTGACACCTACGCGAACCGTCACGGTGAGTCTCCTCGATACTCGACTGGCGATTGCGCCAGTGGGCGTGCGGATTGACTGTCACTTCCAGCCGCGAACCAGCCTAGCCTCCGCGCTGCGCCCCTGGTCACGTGGATCACCAGGATCTCTTTATCGAGCAAGAAAATCCAGCTCTACCGTTCAGTAACCACCACGGGCGGTCACGCGGGAACCCGCCCCGGGCTCGGCCGTCGGCAGGACGACCGTACCCGGACGGCGGCGCAGCGTCACCTCGACCGACCGGCGGTGGTCGCCGGGACGGCGCTGGTCGCCGGGACGGCCTGCCGCCCGCGCGCCGGCGGGCGGCGCACCGGCGGCCGGGGACCCGGGCGCCGGTCGGCCCGCCCCCGGCGGCGACCGCGGCCGGCGCGCCGGGCGTTCGGCTTCCCGCCGCCGCGGGGAGGCGCCGCGGGCGGGGTCAGACCTCCGCCTCCAGCATGTCCGCGGTGACGGCCGACTCCGTGTCGGGCATCCCCAGCTCCTTGGCGCGCTTGTCCGCCATCGCCAGCAGCCGCCGGATCCGCCCGGCCACCGCGTCCTTGGTCATCTGCGGCTCGGACAGCTGGCCCAGCTCCTCCAGCGACGCCTGCCGGTGCGCCAGGCGCAGCGCGCCCGCCGCCGCCAGGTGGTCGGGGGCCTCCGGGCCGAGGATCTCCAGCGCGCGCTGCACCCTGGCCGCCGCCGCGACCGCCGCGCGGGCCGAGCGGCGCAGGTTCGCGTCGTCGAAGTTGGCCAGGCGGTTCGCCGTCGCGCGCACCTCGCGGCGCATCCGGCGCTCCTCCCAGGCCAGCACGCTGTCGTGCGCGCCCAGGCGGGTCAGCATCGCGCCGATCGCGTCGCCGTCGCGGATCACCACGCGCTCCGCGCCGCGCACCTCGCGGGACTTCGAGCCGATCCCCATCCGCCGCGCCGCGCCGACCAGGGCCAGCGCCGCCTCCGGGCCGGGGCAGGTGACCTCCATGGACGACGAGCGGCCCGGCTCGGTCAGCGAGCCGTGCGCCAGGAACGCGCCCCGCCACGCCGCCTCCGCGTCGCACACCCCGCCGGAGACCACCGGCGCGGGCAGGCCGCGCACCGGGCGCCCGCGCGGGTCCAGCAGGCCGGTCTGCCGGGCCAGCCCCTCGCCGTCCTTGACCACCCGCACGACGAAGCGCGTGCCCTTGCGCAGGCCGCTGGAGGTGATGGTGAAGACGTCGGACTGGTGCCCGTACAGCTCGTGGACCTCGCGGCGCAGCCGCCGCGCCGTGGAGCCCAGGTCCAGCTCCGCCTCCACCACCACCCGGCCGCCCACGATGTGCAGGCCGCCGGCGAAGCGCAGCAGGGACGCGACCTCCGCGCGCCGGCAGCAGGTCTTGGAGACGGCCAGCCTGCTCAGCTCGTCCTTGACCGCAGACGTCATCGCCACGGCTCATCGCCTCCCCGGGTCTCGCGTTGTTCTCGCAGGGTTGTACTCGACGGCGCACCGGCCCCCGCAGGCAGGCCGTCCAAGGCCCGGCCGATGCTCGCCGCCAGGGCGACCGGGTCGTGGCGGTCGGGCGAGCCCGGCAGCGCGATCGGCGACAGGTGCGCCGCGGCCCCGAGAGCTGCGGCGGCGCGCCGCAGGCGGTCCGGGACGGGCACCGCGCCGGCGTCGGCGATGACGGCGTCCACCCGCAACGTGGGCGCGTGCTCGCACAACACGTCGAGGTGCAGCTCCGGCGAGAAGCCGGCGGTTTCCCCCGGTTGGGGGACGAGGTTGAGCACCACGACCTTGCGGGCCCGCGTCCGGGTCAGCGCCTCGTTCAGCTCCGGCACCAGCAGGTGCGGCAGGACGCTGGTGAACCACGACCCCGGCCCGAGCAGCACCACGTCCGCGCCGAGCACCGCCTCCACCGCCTGCGCGCAGCCCCGGGGCGGCTGCCCCGGGCCGCCCGGGCCGTGCAGGCGGATGCGCTGCACCCGGCCGGGCGTGGTGGCGACCGCGACCTGGCCCCGGATGCGGCGCACCACGTCCGCGTCCTCGTCCAGGCCGGTGACGTCCGCCTCGATCTCCAGCGGCTCGGTGCACATCGGCAGCACCCGGCCGCGCACGCCGAGCAGGCGGCAGGACTCCTCCAGCACCGCGACCGGGTCGCCCAGCTGCTCCAGCAGGCCCGCCAGCACGAGGTTGCCCACGGCGTGGCCGGCCAGCGCGCCCGTGCCGCCGAACCGGTGCTGGAACAGCTCCGCCCACAGCGCGCCGCTGCCGCCGCGGTCGGCCAGGGCGACCATCGCCTTGCGCAGGTCGCCGGGCGGCAGCAGGCCCAGCTCGCGGCGCAGCCGCCCGGACGAGCCGCCGTCGTCGGCGACGGTCACCACCGCCGTCACGTCCTCGGTCACCTGCCGGAGGGCGGTGAGCGTCACGTGCAGACCGCGCCCACCGCCCAGTGCCACGGCCCGCAGGCCGACCGTCCTGCGGCTCACTCGCGTCCCAGGTCCCGGTGGACGACCTTCACGGCCATGCCGTCCTCGGCGGCCAGCCGCGCGGCCAGCTCCTCGGAGATGGCCACGCTGCGGTGCTTGCCGCCGGTGCAGCCCACGGCCAGCGTCAGGTACCGCTTGCCCTCGCGCCGGTAGCCGGCGCCGATCAGCCGCAGCAGCTCGTGGTAGCGGTCGAGGAACTCCTCCGCGCCCTCCTGGGTGAGCACGTAGTTGCGCACGTCGCCGTCCAGCCCGGTCTGCTCGCGCAGCTCGGGGATCCAGAACGGGTTGGGCAGGAACCGCACGTCCATGACCAGGTCGGAGTCCATCGGCAGGCCGTACTTGTAGCCGAAGGACAGCACCGTCACGCGGGTGCGGGTCGCCGACTCGGTGCCGAAGGTGTCCTCGATCTTGGCCCGCAGCTGGTGCACCGACAGCGCGGAGGTGTCCAGCACCAGGTCGGCCTCCTCGCGCAGCGGCGTGAGCAGGATCCGCTCGGCCTCGATGCCGTCGGCCAGCCGGCCGTCGGCCTGCAGCGGGTGGCCGCGCCGGACCGACTCGAACCGCCGGATCAGCACGTCGTCGGTGGCCTCCAGGAACAGCACCTTCGGCTTGTAGCCGCGGGCGTCGAGGTCCTTGATCACCGCCGCCAGGTCCTCGGTGAACGCGCGGCTGCGCACGTCCATCACGACCGCGACCCTGGTGATGGCGCCCCGCGCCTGCGCGCCCAGCTCCACCATCGTCGCGATCAGCTCGGGGGGCAGGTTGTCCACCACGAACCAGCCCAGGTCCTCCAGGCACTTCGCGGCGGTGCTGCGGCCCGCTCCCGACAGGCCCGTCACCACCGCGACCTCGATGCCGGACTTCTCGCCGGCCTGTGCGCTCACGTGTGCTCCCTCTGGTCGTCGGCCGCGCCGACTCCTCCGGTCCCGGCCGCGCCCAACGTCGCGCGCACGGCCTCGGCGGTGCGCCTGCCCACCCCGGGCACACCGCTGATCTCCTCGATGCTCGCCTCGCGCAACCTCTTCAGCGAGCCGAAGTGCTTGAGCAGCGCGGCCTTGCGGGTCTGCCCGAGGCCCGGCACGTCGTCCAGGGCCGAGGTCGTCATCCGCTTGGACCGCTTCTGCCGGTGGTAGGCGATCGCGAACCGGTGCGCCTCGTCGCGCACCCGCTGCAGCAGGTAGAGGGCTTCGCTGGTGCGGGGCAGGATCACCGGGTCGGGCTCGCCGGGCACCCACACCTCCTCCAGCCGCTTGGCCAGGCCGATCACCGCCACGTCGGTGATGCCCAGCTCGGCCAGCACGTCCGAGGCCGCCTGCGCCTGCGCCGCGCCGCCGTCGACCACCAGCAGGTTGGGCGCGTAGGCGAAGCGCCGCGGCCGGCCGGTCTCCGGGTCGATGCCCGGCAGCGGGCCCTCCTCGCGCGCGGCGTTGTCGCGCAGGTGGGCCTGGAACCGCCGGCGCACCACCTCGGCGATCGAGCCCACGTCGCCCTGCTGCGCCCCCTCGCGGACGGCGAAGCGCCGGTACTCCGACTTGCGCGCCAGCCCGTCCTCGAACACCACCAGCGAGGCCACCACGTCCGTCCCCTGCACGTGGCTGATGTCGGTGCACTCGATGCGCAGCGGCGCGGTGTCGAGCCCCAGGGCCTCCTGCAGCTCCTGCAGCGCCGCCGACCGGGCCGTCAGGTCGCCCGCGCGGCGCAGCTTGTGCTGCTGGAACGCCTCCTTGGCGTTGCGCTCGACGGTCTCCATCAGCGCCCGCTTGTCACCGCGCCGGGGCACCCGCAGCACGACCCGGCCGCCCCGCAGGTCGCCCAGCCAGCGCTCCACGGCCGCCGCGTCGTCGGGCAGCTCGGGCACCAGCACCTCGCGCGGCACCGGCGCGGCCTCCACCCCGCCGGCCTGCGCCGACTCCGCCTGCTCGCCGTAGAACTGGGTGACGAACTGGTCGACCAGCGCGGCGACGCCGGTCTCCCCCACCTTGTCGACCACCCAGCCGCGCTGGCCGCGCACCCGGCCGCCGCGCACGTGGAAGACCTGGACCGAGACCTCCAGGTCGTCCTGGGCGAAGGCGACCACGTCGGCGTCGGTGCCGTCGCCGAGCACCACGGCCTGCTTCTCCAGGGCGCGCTTGAGCGCCGCCTGGTCGTCGCGCAGGCGGGCGGCCCGCTCGAACTCCAGCGCCTCGGCGGCGGCGGTCATCTCCCGCTCCAGCCGGCGCACCATGGCGTCGGTCCGGCCCGCCAGGAAGTCGCAGAAGTCCAGCACGACGTCCCGGTGCTCCTGGGGGGTGACCCGGCCCACGCACGGCGCGGAGCACTTGTCGATGTAGCCGAGCAGGCAGGGACGGCCGATCTGGTTGTGCCGCTTGAACACGCCCGACGAGCAGGTGCGGGCCGGGAAGACGCGCAGCAGCAGGTCCAGCGTCTCGCGGATGGCCCACGCGTGCGCGTAGGGGCCGAAGTAGCGCACGCCCTTGCGGCGCGGGCCCCGGTAGACGTGCAGGCGGGGGAACTCCTCGCCGAGCGTGACCGCGAGCACGGGGTAGGTCTTGTCGTCGCGGTAGCGGACGTTGAACCGGGGGTCGAACTCCTTGATCCAGTTGTACTCCAGCTGGAGGGCCTCGACCTCGGTGCCGACGACGGTCCACTCCACGCCGGCGGCGGTGGTCACCATCTGGCGGGTGCGCGGGTGCAGCCCGGCGACGTCGGCGAAGTAGGAGTTCAGCCGCTGCCGCAGGCTCTTGGCCTTCCCGACGTAGACGACGCGACCGCCCGCGTCCCGGAACTTGTACACACCGGGGGCGTCGGGGATGGTGCCTGTCGCGGGGCGATAGGTCGACGGGTCGGCCACCCGACAAGACTACGTGCGGCCACCGACAATCCCTCGGGCGGCCGACCCGTGCCGGGGGCGCGCGCGACCGGTCCGCCCCGTCCCGCGCCGGTGCGCCTAGGCTCGCGGTGATCCTTGTCGTCGGAACCGCCGGAGGGGCAGATGGCGCCGCAGGACGCCGTGGACACGGAGTACCCGGTGGGGATCGGGCGGACCGCCCGGCGGGTGCTGGAGCTCAACGGGTACACCCGCTACGAGCAGCTGACCGGGGTGTCGGCGGCGGAGCTGCTCGCCCTGCACGGGGTCGGGCCCAAGGCGGTCCGGATCCTGGGCGAGGAGCTGGCGGCGAGGGGCCTGGCCTTCGGCGCGTGAGCGGGGCCGGCCGCCGGTCCGGGCCGGTCGGGACCGGCCCGGACCGGGACCGGGCTCAGGCCAGGACGACCTGGTCGCCGCGCACCTCGACGGGCACCTCCGTGAGCCCCCTGGTCGCGGGGCCCTTCATCAGCGAGCCGTCCGCCGCGCTGAACCGGCTGCCGTGGTTGGGGCAGGTGATCGTGCCGTCAGCCGGCGCGGCGACCGGCGTCCCGGCGTGCGGGCAGGCCGCGTCGAAAGCCTTCACGACTTCGCCCGTCCGGGTGACCACGAGCTGCCTGCCGCCGGCCTCCACGACGACGCCGCCGCCGTCGGGCACCTCGGACAGCGCCACGACGCCCCCGGCGGGCGCGCCGCCCGTCGCCGGGGACGAGCCGCCCGTCGGGGTCCCGCCGCCGGTGGTGCCGGCGGGCGGGCCGCTCGTGCCGCACGCGGCCAGGCCGCCGGGCACGGCCAGGGCGACGAGCACCCCGCACAGCACCGAGCGGCGGGACGGTCCCGGGCGCTCGGCTCGGTTCTCGACTGGGTCCTCGGTGGTGCTCAAACCGGTCCTCCGCGGTGTGGTGGGTGGTCGCTGCCGTCGCACTGGCGACTACGACACCACGCGCGCGGCGGTTCGACACCCCGACCGCCCGTTGCTGTCGACATCGACAGGCATCGACAAGCACAGCCAGGCACCGGCGGGCCCGGCGGCCCCCGCGCGGCTCAGGCCAGCAGGACGTCCTCGCCGGAGACCCGCACCGGCACCTCCGCCAGGCCCTTCGGCGACGGCCCGGACAGCACGGCCCCCGTCTGCGGGTCGAACGCGCTGCGGTGCGTCGGGCAGGTGATCACACCGGCCGCCGGCGGGTCGACCACGGTCCCCTGGTGCGGGCACGCCGGGTTGAACGCGCGGACGCCGTCCGCGGAGCGCACCAGCAGCAGCTGCCCGTCGCCGGGCAGGTCGACCAGCGCGCCGGAGCCGGTCGGGACGTCGGCGAGCCCGGCGATCCGGTCCCCCGCCCGGGCGGAACCCACACCGGGCCGGCGGGTGGGCGCGGCCGAGCCGCACCCGGTCAGGGCGAGCAGTCCGCACAGCAGCAGCGTCCGTCGTTCCACCCGCCCATCCTCGCCTACCGGTCCTGCGCCGCCGCCGTCCGGGCCAGCGCCAGCACGGCCGTGAACGGCGGGAACCAGTGCCGCGAGTGCGACGGCGGGTGCGCCCAGCGCAGCGAGCCGTAGCGGGTCATGGTGGGCGGCAGCGCGATCCGCTGCGGCGAGCGGACGAACTGGACCTCGGGCGGCGCCTTGAGGTGCGTGGGCAGCAGGGCGACGAGTTCGGCGAGGAAGATCCAGTGCTCCCGGGGCCCCGGGATGACGGTGACCGGCCCGGCCAGCATCCTGGCCTTGAGGTCGGCCAGCACGCGCGAGCCGATCCGCGCCGGCATCGCCAGCGCGGTGGTCGCCGGGCCCAGCGGCAGGAAGACGCCCTGCTCGGTGACGGACACCTTCCAGCCCAGCAGCCGGTAACCCGCGATCGCCTCGCCGAGCGCCTGCTGGTGCGCGCGGTCGCGGTGCCCGTTGCGCGGGCTGGTCTGTGCGGTGGTGGCGGTGGTGCTCATCAGCGGAGGTCCCTCCCCGGTCGGGTGGAGCGGGCGGGTGCTCCGGCTCGGGGGTCGTCCCGGCTCGGGCACACACGGCAGGGTGGGCTGAACCGGTCCCGCCCACCACACCCGCCGCGGGTGGCGGCCATGCACCGGGCGCATCAAGTGGACCCGCCACCCGACGCCACCAGCGCCCGACACGACGCCCGACCCCGTCTTATGCAGCGGGTGAATGGACTCGCCCTCACATCTCGATACACTTCCGGGCACGCTCAGTGACGGGAGCGAGCCGATGGAACCGAAAGCTCGAAGAGCATCCAGTACCAGGCGTGCTTGCCCGTCGTGCGGAGCGGTCCTCGCCGCCGACAACACCGACCGGCTCTGCCACCGGTGCCGGCGCAACGCGCGTACCGACATCTACGGCCCACCCGAGGTGCCAGCCGACTTCTGGGACCACGAGGTGATGCTCGCCGCCTTCGCCGACCGCGACATGGGAGCGGTCCTCGCCGCCTACCGCCGCCACCCCCGGCACGTCAGCCGGGTCACCCAGGACCGCATGGCGTCCTGGCTGGGGATCAGCCAGGCACAGCTGTCGCGGTACGAGACCGGCGAGAACCCGATCGACCGGATCGACCGCCTGCGCCACTTCGCGCGGGTGCTCGGCGTGCCCGGCGACCGGCTGTGGTTCGACCGAGTCGCAATCCCAAGCCAGGCGGGCCGCCCCGACCGGGGCGCCCCGCCCGATGTGCTCGCCGCGGCGTGGGACGCGTCGAGCATCGCAAGATCGGTCGAGGAGACGGCGAGGAGCGACTTGGCGATCAGCAGACGAGCGGCGCTCACCGGAGCAGCCGCGGTGGCTATGGGCCCTGCCCTGGTCGAACCCCTGCAGCGGTGGCTGCACCCCCTCCAGCCCCTGTCCAGGTGGTCGTCCAGCGCGGCGATCGGCGAGGAGGAGCTGGCGGCGTTGCAGCACGTCGCCGACGGGCTGCGCGGGTGGGGCGGACGAGGCGGGTACGGGCTGGCGCGCAAGGCGGTGCTCGGGCAGTTGGAGGAACTGGCCGAGCGGCTGTCGCGCGCGCCCGCGAGCCCGACCACGGAGCGGGCCTTCTTCATCGGCGCGGAGCTGTCCAAGGTGGCGGCGAGCATGTCGTGGGACGCGGGGATGCACGACGCGGCCCAGCGGTACTACGTGCTCGGCATCCGCATGGCGAAGGCGGGTCGCAACGACCCGTTCGCCGCGCTGTGCCTGGCGGCCATGGCACGGCAGATGTTCGACCTCGGGCGCCCCGAGGACGGCCTCGAACTGGTGCAGCTGGGCCAGTACGGGACCAGGCGCAACGCCACGCCGACCTTAGAGGCGCTGCTGCGCACGCGGGAGGCGTGGGCGTACGCGCAGATGGGCCGGGTGCGCGAGTTCCACCGCGCGGTGGGGCAGGCGCAGGACAGCTTCGCGCAGCGCCGGGAGGGTGCGGAGCCGTGGTGGCTGCGCAGCTTCGACGAAGCGGAGCTGGAGGGCGTCATCGGCGCCCGGATGCGGGACCTGGCCGGGCACGACCCGAGGCAGGCGCCGCAGGCCGAGCAGCACATCCGGCGGGCCCTGGACCTGCGGGACCGGTCCAGGGTGCGCAACCGGACGTTCGACATGATCGGGCTGGCGCGCACGCGGATGGTCGCGGGCGAGCCGGAGGAAGCCTGCGGCCTGATCCACGAGGTCCTGCCCACGGCGGCGGGGCTGGCCTCCGGGCGGGTGGTGCGCAAGCTGCAGGACTTCGCGAAGGAGGCCGAGCGCCACCGCGACCTGCCGGTGGTGCGCGACACCCGCGAGGCGATCCGCGGCGTGCGGACGGCCTGATGCGCGTGGGGATAACCGGGCACAGCAACCTGGTGCCCGACTGCGCCGACGCGGTCCGGACCGCGGTCCGGACCGCGTTGGAGGCCGAGGTGGCGGGCAGGTCACCCCTGGTCGGGGTGACCTGCCTGGCGCCGGGCGCGGACCAGCTGTTCGCGCGGGCGGTGCTGGAGCTGGGCGGGCGCGTCGAGGCCGTGCTGCCCGCCGCGGACTACCGGGACCGGCTCAAGCCCGAGCGGCGGGCCGAGTACGACGAGCTGCTGGCGGCGGCGCACGTGGTCAGCGCGCTGCCGAACGAGGTGTCCGGCAGGCAGGCGTACGTGATGGCCAACGAGCGGATGCTCGCGTCGGTGGAGCTGCTGATCGCGGTCTGGGACGGCAACCCGCCGGACGGGCGCGGCGGCACCGCCGACGTCGTGGAGACGGCGCGCGCGTCCGGCGTGCCGGTGGTGGTCGTGTGGCCGGAGGAGGCGAGGCGCAAGTCCTGACGGGCGATCGAGGGCGGTGGCTGTCCGCGACGGCCGGCAGACTGGCCGGCGTGCTGGAGACGTCGGCCCGCCTGCTCAAGCTGCTGTCCCTGCTCCAGGTCCGCCGCGACTGGACCGGGCGGGACCTGGCCGCGCGGCTGGAGGTGGACGTGCGGACCGTGCGCCGGGACGTCGACAAGCTGCGCAGCCTGGGCTACCCGGTGAACGCCGCGCCCGGCGTCGCCGGCGGCTACCGGCTGGGCGCGGGCGCGGAGCTGCCGCCGCTGCTGCTCGACGACGACGAGGCGGTGGCCGTGGCGGTCGGGTTGCGGACGGCCGCCAACGGCACCGTCGCCGGCATCGAGGAGACCTCGGTGCGGGCGCTCGCGAAGCTGGAGCAGGTGCTGCCGTCCCGGCTGCGGCGGCGGGTCAACGCCCTGCAGGAGCACACCGTCGCGCTCACGCCGGCGGTCGCGACCGTGGACCCCGCGACGCTGACCGCGATCGCCGGCGCGTGCCGGGACCGGCAGCGGCTGCGGTTCCGGTACGCCGGGCGGGAGGGCGAGACCAGGCGGCACGTCGAGCCGCTGGGGCTGGCCCACACCGGGCGGCGCTGGTACCTGGTGGCGTGGGACGTCGACAAGGGCGACTGGCGCACGTTCCGGGTGGACCGGATACCGGAGGAGCCCTCGCCGGGCGCCCGCTTCCCGCCGCGCGAGCCGCCGGCGGACGACCTGGCGTCCTACGTGTCGCGGCAGCTGTCCGTCGCCCCCTACACCCACCAGGCGGAGCTGGTCGTGCACGCGCCGCTGGAGGAGGTCCTGCCCCGCACCTCCCGGACGTCGGTGCACCTGGAGCGCATCGACGACCGCACCACCCTGCTGACGGTCGGGTCGCCGTCGCTGGAGGAGCTGGGGCTGTGGATCGGGCTCATCGGCCTCGACTTCCACGTGCGGCGGCCACCGGAGCTCGCCGAGCACCTGCGGGTGCTCGGCGAGCGGTTCCTCGCCGCCGCTAGGCCCGCGAGCAGGCCAACCGGTACGCCGCCGCCCCGATGAGCTCCAGCGACACCTGGAGCCGCTCGGCGCTGACGTTGCCCGCGATGGTGTCCTCGGGCGTGTGGTAGAGCGGTTCCAGCTGGTGCGGACCGCCCTCGCCGCGCCAGCTGAAGTTGGCGGCGGCGATCCGGCGCTCGTGGAACGGCACGTGGTCGCTGCTGCCCCGCGCCACCGGGCCGTGCACGCGCGGGTCGTAGCCCAGCCGCGCGGCGGCCGCGGCGACCTCGCGCGTGGTGGCGTTGTCGCCGCCGTCGACCGAGAGCAGCCAGTAGGCGCTGGCCGGGCCGTGGCTGGTGGCGACCATGTCGTTCTGGAACACGCCCGCGATCCGCGCCGCCTCCGCGTCGGCGAGCCCGCCGACGTAGTGGCGGGAGCCGAGCAGGCCCTGCTCCTCCGAGCCCCACAGGGCGAACCGCAGCGCCCGGTGGGTGGGCAGGTGGCGCAGCACGCGGGCCAGTTCGAGCACCAGCGCGGTGCCGCTGCCGTCGTCGTTCGCGCCGGGTGAGCCGGGCACGCTGTCGTAGTGGGCGGTCACCATGACCACGCCCTGCCCGCCGAACGTCGCCGGCCGCTCGGCGATGACGTTGTACGAGGTCAGCGACGCGTGGTGGGTGGTGGACACGGTCAGCGACGCGGGCGGGGCGGCGCGCAGCCGCTCGACGTGGAACTGGGCGAGGCCGAGCACGGGGACGCCCACGGCCGAGGCGAGGGTCGGGGAGAACGCGCTGGTCTTGCCCGCCAGCGGCGCGTTGACGCGGCCGATCAGGACCGCGGCGGCGCCCCTGGCCACCGCGTCGTGCACGGCGGTGGAGCCGGTGGGGACGTTCACCAGCAGCACGACCCTGCCGGTGACGTCGGCGGGCAGCGCCGCGCCGGTGTCGGCGTCCAGGAGCGGGCCGGTGGCCGCGGCGCCGAGCGCGCCGAACCGGGACGCGCCCGCGTGCCAGGTCGTCCCGTCCGGCAGCGCCAGCGCCGACAGGTACTTGTCCGGCACGGCGAAGGGCTGGAGCCGGACCCGGTAGCGCAGGTCCCGCAGCACGCCCGCGAGGTGGTCGCGGGCCCGGTGCTCGGACTCGGTGCCGCCGATCCGCTGGCCGATGCGGTCGCTGAGCACCCGCAGGTGCTCCATCGCCCGCCGCGCCCGCACGCGGCCCACCACCGGGAAGTCGCCGAGCAGCAGCTCGGGCGCCCGGGACGCGCCGGGCCGCTGCGCCCGCGCCGCGGGGTTGAGCCCCAGGGTCACCGCGCCCGCCGCCGCGACCGCACCCGTCAGAACCGACCGTCTCCGCATGCGCACCCCCGGGGAAGTCCACGCCGACCACTTGAACCTAGGCAGGCCGGCGGTCCGCCGGAAGGGTGCCGATGGCGGACACCGGTCGGCCGACCGCACCACCGGCGGGCGACGCCGCGCCGCACGGCCCGATCACCGGTCCGCGCAAGGCGCGATCACCGATCCGCGCACGGCGCGTCGCCGACCACGATCGGTGGACATCTGCTATGGAATCGCGCCGATCGGGATACTCGAACCCTTTGCGGCACGCGTGCCCGCGCCGCCCCGATCGGAGGTGTCCGATGCCGCTGACCGTCGAGGGAACCGTCGCGCCCGGCTTCGAGCAGGTGGCGGAGGTGTTCCTGGCCGGGGGGGACCCGGCGCAGTGCTGCGCCCACGTGGGCGGGGAGCCCGTGATCGACCTGTGGCGCGGCCGGTCCGGCGAGGAGGTCCAGGTCGTGTTCTCGGCGACCAAGGGCGCCACGGCGGCCTGCGCCAACCTGCTGGTCCAGCGCGGCCTGCTCGACCTGGACGCGCCGGTCACCCGCTACTGGCCCGGGTACGCCCGCCGCGGCAAGGGCTCGACCCTGGTCCGCTGGCTGCTGTCGCACCGCTCGGGCGTGCTGGCCCCCGAGCCGGGGCTGACCTTCGAGGACGTGCTGGACTGGGGCGCCGTGACCGAGGCGCTGGCCGCCGCCGCGCCGGCGTGGGAGCCCGGCTCGGCCTACGGCTACCACGCCCAGTCCTTCGGCTGGCTGGTCGGCGAGCTGGTGCGCCGGGTGGACGGGCGCGGCCTGGGGCGGTTCTTCGCCGAGGAGGTCGCCGGGCCGGCGGGCGCCGACTTCTGGATCGGCCTGCCCGAGGCCGAGGAGCACCGGCTCGCCCGCGTCGTGTCCCACCAGCCCGCGCCGGACGCCCTGGGCGACGTCGACCTGTCGCAGTTCATCAGCCCCCACCTGATGCCGGCGTTCACCCTCAACGGCGCGCTGCCGGGCGACACGGCCGCCGCCGCCGAGGACCGCCGCTTCCGGGCCGCGGAGATCGGGGCCTCCGGCGGGGTGTCCAACGCCCGCGGCCTGTCCCGGCTGTACTCCTGGCTGCTCGACGAGTTCACCCCGGACACGCTCGCGGACGTCCTGCGCCCGGAGACCTCGGGGCCCGACCAGGTGCTGTCCACCCCGGCGATGCCGGTCGAGCAGCGGTTCGGGCGCGGCTTCGTGCTGCCCCGCCGCGACGGGACGCCGGCCGGCGCGCCCACGTTCGGGCACGGCGGGGCGGGCGGCACCACCGCGTTCGCCGACCCGGGCCGCCGGCTGACCTTCGCCTACACCACGACCGAGCTGGTGCCCGGTCCGCCGGGGCTGGACGCGCGCGTCGAACCGGTCGTCCGGGCCCTGTACGCGGCGCTCGGCTGACCGCGGGACGGGACTGACCGCGGGACGGGCCGACGCGCGCGGCCACCGCGAACCGCCCGGTCAACGCCGGGCGCGCGTCGGCGCGCTCCCGGGGCCGAGGTGTGCCCGACCCACGCGGAGGCGGGGGCCGGACCACCCGGTCAGCGCGTGGCGGCCCGGTGCAGCTCGCGCAGCGCCCGCACGGCCGCGACCGCGTGGTCGCGGTCCACCGCCTGCACGGCCATGATCGACACGTACTCGTCCTCCGGCAGCTCCAGGCGCGCCCACGAGGCGCCGTCCGGGAACGACACCGCCAGCACCTCGTCCCACTCGAAGCGGCGCGCGGTGACGACGTTGCGCACCTCGACGCCCCGCTCGTCGGCCCGCACCCGCGGCCGGGCCAGCAGCAGCACGCCGGCCGCCAGCAGCACGCCCAGCAGGACCATCGCCACCTGGTCGGAGGTCCGGAAGATCACACCGGTCGGCGTGTCGCCCAGCAGCCACCCGACCACGGCGAACACCACGACGAGGAACACCGCGCAGACGACCGCGACGGCGCGGATGCGGCGGGGGCGGAACTCGACGGCCACCGCGATCACGACGCCGCTCGCAGGGACCGCAGCACCAGCGCGGTGTCCAGCGCCGCCACCACGGCCTCGAAGCCCTTGTCCTCCACCGAGTCCTCGAACCCGGCGCGGGCCAGCGCCTGCTCCTCGGTGTCGCAGGTCAGCACGCCGTTGCCGACCGGGGTGGCGCTGTCCAGCGCGACGCGCGTCAGGCCCGCCGTCACCGCGTCGCACACGTACTCGAAGTGCGGCGTCCCGCCCCGGACGACCACGCCCAGCGCCACGACGGCGTCGTGCGTGCGCGCCAGCTCCTGCGCCACGACCGGCAGCTCGATCGCGCCGGCGACCCGCGCCACCGTCGGCGACCCGGCGCCGGCCCGCGCCGCGGCCTCCAGCGCCCGCTCCACCAGCCGGGAGGTGATCCTCTCGTGCCACCGGGTCGCCACCACGGCCAGGCGCACGCCCGCCGCGTCCGGTACCGCCGACCCCGGTCGGCCTTCGCCGCTCATTCCACGCCCTCCGTCGTGCTGACGACCGCGCCGCCCTGGCCCAGCGCCTCGTACTGCTCCAGCTGGTGCAGCTCGTGCCCCATCCGGTCCCGCTTCGTGCGCAGGTAGCGCAGGTTCTCCGGGTTCGGCGAGACGGGCAGCGGCACGCGGTCCAGGACGGTCAGCCCGTAGCCCTCCAGGCCGACCCGCTTGGCCGGGTTGTTGGTGAGCAGCCGCATGGACCTGATGCCCAGCTCGCCCAGGATCTGCGCGCCCGTGCCGTAGTCGCGGGCGTCCGCCGGCACGCCCAGCGCCAGGTTCGCGTCCACGGTGTCCGCGCCGTGGTCCTGCAACTGGTACGCCTGCAGCTTGTGCATCAGCCCGATGCCGCGCCCCTCGTGCCCGCGCATGTAGAGCACGACGCCGCGCCCCTGCGCCGCGACCGCCTCCAGGGCGGCGTCCAGCTGCGGCCCGCAGTCGCAGCGCAGCGAGCCGAACACGTCGCCGGTCAGGCACTCCGAGTGCACGCGGACCAGCACGTCCTCGCCGTCGCCGATCTCGCCGCACACGAGCGCCACGTGCTCGACGCCGTCGAGCTTCGAGTCGTAGCCGACCGCGGTGAACGTGCCGTGCGCGGTCGGGATGCGCGCCTCGGCGACCCGCACGACCTGCGTCTCCACCCGCCGCCGGTAGGCGATCAGGTCGGCGATGGTGATCAGCGCGAGGTCGTGGTCGGCGGCGAACACCTCCAGCTCGTCGCGCCGCGCCATGTCGCCCTCGTCCTTCTGCGACACGATCTCGCACAGGACGCCGGCCGGGGCGAGGCCCGCCAGCCGCGACAGGTCGACCGCGGCCTCGGTGTGCCCGGGCCGGCGCAGCACCCCGCCGTCGCGCGCGCGCAGCGGCACCACGTGGCCGGGGCGGGTGAAGTCCTTCGCGTCCGACGACGGGTCGGCCAGCAGCCGCATGGTGCGCGCGCGGTCGGCGGCCGAGATGCCGGTCGTCACGCCCTCGCGCGCGTCCACGGTCACCGTGTACGCGGTGCCGCGCTGGTCCTGGTTGGTGTGGTACATCGGCGGCAGGTCGAGCCGGGCGCAGTCGGCCTCGGTCAGCGCCACGCACACGTAGCCCGAGGTGTAGCGCACCATGAACGCCAGCAGCTCCGGCGTGGCCTTCTCGGCGGCGAAGATGAGGTCGCCCTCGTTCTCCCGGTCCTCGTCGTCCACCACGACCACCGGGCGGCCGGCGGCGACGTCGGCGATCGCCCGCTCGATGTCGGCGAAGTCCTTCACAGCGATCCCTCCGCGCCCGCGGCGCGCAGGTGCGGCAGCGCGAGCCGCTCGACGTACTTCGCGAGCACGTCGACCTCCAGGTTGACCAGGTCGCCGGGGCCGCGCCGGCCGAGCGTGGTCAGCTCCAGGGTCGTGGGGATGAGGCTGACGCTGAACCGGTCCTCGGTCACCGCCACGACGGTCAGCGACACGCCGTCCACGGTGATCGAGCCCTTCTCCACCACGTACCGGCTCAGGCCCGGCGGCAGTCCGATGTGGACGACCTCCCAGTGCTCGGCCTTCTCGCGGGCCAGCACCGCGCCCGTCCCGTCCACGTGGCCCTGCACGATGTGGCCGCCCAGCCGCTGCCCCACGGCGGCGGCGCGCTCCAGGTTGACCTTGTCGCCCGGCGCGACCTTGGCCAGGCTGCTGCGCACCAGCGTCTCGCGCATGACGTCGGCGGTGAACGCCCCGTCGGCGACGTCCACGACGGTGAGGCAGACGCCGTTCACCGCGATGGAATCGCCGTGCCCGGCGTCGCTGGTCACCAGCCGTCCCGCGATTGTGACGCGCGCCGCGTCCGGCAGGTCGGTCGTCGCGACGACCTCACCCAACTCCTCGACGATCCCGGTGAACACCGTTCCTCCTCTAACGCGCCGACGCCGGCACCGCGGAGATCCGCACGTCCGGTCCGCACATACTGACCTGCTCCACGACCAACCCCACTGCCCCGGTGATGGTCGACACCCCCGCGTCGCGCAGGACCGGCGGTCCGCCGCCCAGCAGCTTCGGCGCCACGTAGGCGAGCACCCGGTCGACCCGGCCCGCCCGCGCGAACGCACCCGCCAGCGTAGGCCCGCCCTCCAGCAGCACGTCGACCACACCGCGCCGGGCCAGCTCGGCCAGCACCACGTCGGGGTCGTGCGTGCGGACGTGCAGCGTCTCCGCCTCGTCGTCCAGGACGCGCGCGTGCGGCGGCAGCTCACCGGTGCCCACGACCACTCGCAACGGCTGGCGGGTCACGCCTGTTCCCCGCGCGGTCAGCCGGGGGTCGTCCGCGCGCACGGTGCCGGTGCCGACCACGATCGCGTCCGCGGTGGTGCGCAGCGCGTGGACCTCGGCGCGGGCCTCCGCGGAGCTGATCCACCGGCTGGTGCCGTCCTGCGCGGCGGTGCGGCCGTCCAGGGACGCGGCGTACTTCCACGTGACGTGCGGGCGGCCGGTGCGGGCGCGGTGCAGCCAGGCCCGCAGCGGCTCGACGTGCGTGGGCAGGTGCTCGACGCGGACCCCGGCGGCGCGCAGCGCCCCGGCTCCCCCGGCGGCCTCCGGGTTCGGGTCGGCGTGGGCGTAGACGACGCGGGCGATTCCGGCCTCGACCAGGGCCAGGGCGCACGGCGGGGTGCGGCCGTGGTGGGCGCAGGGCTCCAGGGTGACCACGGCGGTGCCGCCGCGGGCCCGCGGGCCCGCCTCGGCCAGCGCCACGACCTCGGCGTGCGCCTGGCCCGGCGGCCGGGTCGCGCCCACGCCGACCACCTCGCCGGCCGCGGACAGGACCACGGCGCCCACGGGCGGGTTGGGGCTGGTCGTGCCGTGGACGCCCGCGCCGGCCCGGACGGCCAGGGCCATCGCCTCGGCGACGGCGGACCCGTCCGGCGCCCTGCCTGCGGCGTTCACCGCGCGCGGGACGCCTGCGCGCGCAGGTTCTCCAGGGCTCGGGCCGGGTCGTCGGCGGCGTAGATCGCGGACCCGGCGACGAAGCAGTCCACCCCGGCCTCGGCGGCCTGCTCGACGGTGTCGGCGTTGATGCCGCCGTCGATCTCCACCAGCAGCGTCAGGTGCCCGGTGTCGACCAGGCGGCGGGCCGTGCGGACCTTGTCCAATACGTCGGCCATGAACTCCTGCCCGCCGAAGCCCGGCTCGACCGACATCACCAGCAGCGTGTCGTAGTGCTTGAGCACGTCGACGTGGGGCTCGATGGGCGTGCCCGGCTTGAGCGACAGCCCGGCCCTCGCGCCCGCCGCGCGCAGGTCCTTGGCGATCCGGACGGGATCGGCGGCGGCCTCGACGTGCACCGTCACGTTGTGCGCGCCGGCCTCCGCGTAGCCGACGGCCCAGCGGTCCGGGTCCTCGATCATCAGGTGGCAGTCCAGCGGGGTGTCGGTGGCCCGGAGCAGCGACTTCACCACCGGCAGGCCGATGGTCAGGTTGGGCACGAAGTGCGCGTCCATGACGTCCACGTGCAGCCAGTCCGCGCCGGGCACGGCGGCGGCCTCCTCGGCGAGGCGGGCGAAGTCGGCGGACAGGATGCTCGGGGCGATCATCGGCTGGTGGACCACGGCCGTTGAGTCTAGGGTTCCGCCGTTCGTCCGACCCACCGGGGAGCCGTACGACCGCCGTTGCGCCCGGCTGCCCCGCGAGCGGTTCCCCAACGGGCCTCCCGGCGATTACGTTCGTCTGCAGTTCGTCACGGGCAGAACTGGGGAGCGCTGGGGATGAACGTCTGTTCAGGGCGCGGTATCGCGCTGGTCACCGGGGCCTGCACGCCGCTGGGCCGCGCGGTGGTGGGGTGGCTCGCGCGGCAGGGCCCGCTGGTCGCGGTCGTGGACGGCGACGGGGCGCGGCTGGCCGCGCTGGTCGAGCGGTGGCAGGGCGAGGGGCTGCGGATCGCGGGCAGGCAGGTCGACGTGACCTCCAGCGCCGCCGTGGACGCGCTGGTCGACCAGGTGGAGCGCGAGTTCGGGCCGGTGGACGCGCTGGTGGCGACGGCGGGCGAGCTGCGGCCCGGCCCGCCGCTGTCGCTGACCGACGAGGACTGGGCGCACAGCTTCGCGGTGAACGCGGACGGCGTCTTCCACGTCTCGCGGGCGGTGGCCGCGCGGATGGTGGTGCGGGAGCGCGGGACGATCGTGACGGTCGCACCGCCCACCGCCGCCGTGCCCCGGTCGAACGTGGTCGCGCACGCGGCCTCCCGCGCCGCCGCCGTCGCCTACACCGAGTGCCTGGCCCTGGAGGTGGCGTCGCGGGGGGTGCACTGCGCGGTGGTCACGTCCGACGACGCGGACCGGGTGGTGGACGAGGTGCGCTTCCTGCTCGCCGACGCGTTCGCGGGGCCGGCGGTGCCCCGGCCGCGGTCGGCCTGACCCGCGGCGGGGCGGTTCGCGGCCGGTCGGTTCGCGGCAGGGCGGCTCATGGCAGGGCGGCTCGTGGCGGTAGCTCGTGGCCGATCGGTTCGCGGCCGATCGGTTCGCGGCAGGACGGCTCGTGGCAGGACGGCTCGCGGCCGATCGGCTCGTGACCGGTGGTTCACGGCGGGGTGGCTCGGGGCCGGTGGCGGGGCGGTGCGCGCGCGGGCGGTCGGGTGTGCTTCGGCGCGGGCGGCGGCCGGGGCAGGTCCGCGCGGCGCCTCAGGTCCGCGCGGTGTCGCGTTCCGGCGTGGGGAGGGGCGGCTCGTCCCTGCCGATCGGGATGGCGCCGGCCGGGGCGACGTCGTGCGGGGTGCCGCCGTGCCCAGTGCCGTCGTGCGGGGTGCCGTCGTGCGCGGTGGCGCCGGCCGGTGCGGCGTCGGGCGCGGCGGCCCCGTCATGGGCGGGGGTGTCCTGCGCGGGACCGGTGGGAGGGGTCCGGGCGCGCAGGCGGGCCGCCTCGCCGTCCGCGCCCATCCGCTCGAAGATCAGCAGCGCCCGCGCGAGGTGCGCGTCGGCGTCCTCCGCCCGGCCCTCCTCGGCCAGCAGCAGCGCCAAGTCCTCGTGCGCGCCCGCCCGCGCCCACGGGTGCCGGTGCTGCCCGGTGACCGCCAGCAGCGCCCCCGCGTCCCGCTCCACCAGCGCGCGGGCGTGGCTCGCCGCCGCCGACACCGCCGCGTAGCCGGGGTTGCCCTCCGCCAGGGCCCGCGCCGCGCCGGCCGCCGCCCGCGCCAGCGGGCCGTCGCCCTCGGCCAGCGCCAGGCGCACCAGCCACGGCGCCGCGCCCGGCTCCCCGACCAGCACGCGGCGGGCGCGCGCCGGGTCCGCCAGGCGTTCGCGGGCCAGGTCCGACGCCCGCGCGGGGCCGTCCTGGGCGTGGGCCAGCAGCAGCTCCACCCAGTCCCGCTGCCCGAGGTCGGCCACCGGGTCGCCGTCGCCGCAGCACCGCACGTGCCGGGCCGCCCCGCGCACGTCGCCCCGCAGCAGCGCCACCACCGCCAGCACCGTCGACGCCGGCGGCACGAGCACGCGCAGGCCGCGGTCGCGCGCCAGGCCCAGGCCGGCGGCCGCGGCGGCGTGGGCCCGCACCAGGTCGCCCGCCTGCGCCAGCACGCGGGCGCGGGCGATCGCCCGCGCTGCCGGCGCGCCCGCCGGCAGCGCCGCGTCGGCCTCCGGCCCGTCGCCGCTCACCAGCCGCCCGGCCCGGTCGAACTCGCCCAGCGCGGACAGCTTCAGCGCGAACGCCACCGCGGCGTGCGACTGCCACCACGCGGTCGGCCGGTCCAGCTCCCAGCGGGTCGACTCGCGGCCCCAGTACAGGGCCTCGGCGAGCCGGCCCGCCGACCACTCCAGGCACGAGCGCACGGCCGCCGCCATCACCACGTCCGCGTCGCTGGCCGCCCGGTCGCGCGCGGTGAGCACGGACATCGCGTGCGCGCCCACCCGGTCGCCGGTCGAGCGGTGCAGCGCCAGCAGGCGCCCGGCGGCGGCCAGGTGGCGCAGCGGTCGCGGCACGTCCGGCGCGAACGTGGTCTGCTGCGCCTCGGCCACGGCCTCGGCGGGCCGGCCGACCGCGAGCAGCACCCCGGTCAGCGCGAGGCGCAGCTCGGCGGCGTGCCCGGCGGGCAGCCCGCGGTCCAGGCCGGCGCGGGCCAGCGCGACGGCGGAGCGGAGCCGCCCGGCCGCCGCCAGCGCCCGCACCGCGCGCACGGCCTCCGCGCCCCGGTCCTGCCCCGGCGGCCCCTCCGCGCGCAGCACCGCCACGTCGTCGCGCAGCGCGCGCGACGCGAACCGCGGGACCGACTCGACCACCGCCCGCCGCACCAGCTCCGAGCCGAACGCCAGCCGCTCGCCCGCGCACGCCACCAGGCCGGACGCGGCCAGCTCGGCCACGGCGGGCCGCAGCGCGGCGGGCGTGTCGCCCAGCGCCGCGGCGACCTCCGGCAGCGGGGCCGACTCGCCGATCACCGCCGCCACCCGCAGCACGCGGGTGGCCTCGGCGGACAGCGGGCCCGCCTGCCCGCGCACGTGGTCGCGCACCCGGCGGGGCAGCCGGGCGCCGCGCACGCGGGCCGTGCCGTCGCGCAGGTCGAGCCGGCCCTCCTCGCGCAGGCCGGCCACCAGCGCGGCGACCAGCCCGGGGTGGCCGGCGGCGGACGCGGCCAGCGCGTCCAGGTCCGCGGCCGGCGGCACGCCCAGCAGGTCGTCGAGCATCCGCCGCACCGCGCCCTCGTCCAGCGGCCAGAGGTCGACGACCTCGTCGTGGGGGCCCAGGGCGCGCCGGACCCCGGTGTCGGCGCGCGTGCCGCCCAGCGCGACGAGCGTGGTGACGCGGCGCGCGCGCAGCAGCGGCAGCAGGGCGAGCAGGGCGGCCGGGTCCTCGTGCGCGCGGTCGACGGCCAGCAGCGGGCGGGCGCCCGCCGGCGCGCCCAGGACCTCGGCGACGGCGGCCGAGCCGGCCACCCGCGAACCCGGCACGAGGGCGACCGCGTAGCCCCGGTCGCGGGCCGCGTCGACCGCCTCGCCCAGCAGGAGCGTCTTCCCGGAGCACGGCGGACCGTCGATGGCCAGCAGACCACCCGGCGCGGACAGGAAGCGGAGAACCGAAGCCCGCTCACGATCCCGGCCGTACGATTTCGACACGGGCAAGCCTGCTACGCGTCTCGCTTGGCTGTCAATTCGGACCGTCGCGCCTCGAACACGGCGAGTGCACCCAGCACCTCCTCCGGGCCCCCGGTCACCACCTGCGCCCCGGCCTCGCGCAGCACCGCCAGGTGGCCGCGGTAGGCGGGGTGGCGGGCCTGGTCGGGGCCGACCTGGGCGAGCACCACCAGCGGCGCGCGCCGCCCGAGCGCCTCGGACAGCACGGTCAGCGCCTGGTTGTCGCCGATGCCCACGGCGAGCTTCGCGAGGGAGTTGAGCGTGGCGGGCGCGAACGCGAACGCGTCGGGCACCGGGTGCGGTTTCGGTTCCGACGGCAGCCGCGAGGTCCAGCGGACCGGCAGGTCGGTCAACCCCGCCAGGCCGGGCAGCTCCGGCTCCAGCCACCGCGCGGCGGTCGGGGTCAGCGTGACGGCCAGCCGCCACCCCCGCCGGGCCAGCGGCTCCGCCAGCCCGGTCCGGAACCACCGCTCCACCCCGCCGGCGGCCGACGCCACCAACCCGAGCACCGGACCACCCACCCGCTCCACCCACCGCCGCCCGCCCCTCGCCGTCGTCCCACCACCGGCCCGCGCACCGGCCGCCACCGCCGGCCGCCACCGGCCGACCCGACCATCACCGGCCGCCACCGGCCGACCCGACCGTCACCGGCCGAGCTGACCACCGACCGACCCGATGGCCACCACCGGCCCGGCAGCCACAGCCGACCCGACAGCCCCACCGACCCGGCAGCCCCACCCGGCCGGCAGAACCACCACTGGCCGATCCGGCAGAACCACCACCGACCCGGCAGCCGCGGCCGATCCCGGCGGACGCGGGCCCGCCCGCACGGACCCGCCGGGCGGGCACCGCCGATCCCGGCAGCCCCACCCGGCCCGCGAACCACCGCCGGCCGGCGGCCACCACCGGCTCGCCGACCACCGCCGGCCCGGCGGCCCGCCCGACCCGGGTCAGGCCGGGCGGCGCAGCAGGGCGCAGAACATCGCGTCCGTGCCGTGCAGGTGCGGCCACAGCTGGACGTGCGGCCCGTCGCCCAGAGCGGGCACGTCGGGGAAGAACGCCCGCGCGTCCAGGCGCTCCGCCCCGGTCCGCCGCGCCACGTCCGCGACCACGCCGACGGTCTCCGACAGGTGCGGTGAGCACACCACGTACGCCACCACCCCGCCGGGCCGGACCAGGTCCAGCGCCGAGGTCAGCAGCTCGCGCTGCAGCCGGGCGAGCGGGGCCACGTCCGACGGCTTGCGCCGCCACCGCGCCTCCGGCCGCCGGCGCAGCGCGCCCAGCCCCGTGCACGGCGCGTCCACCAGCACGCGGTCGAACCCGCCCGACGGCAGGCCCGCGTCGCGCCCGTCCGCCACGTGCACGGTCACCGGCAGGTCGACCACCGCCTTGCGGACCAGCTCCGCGCGGTGCGGCGCCTTCTCCACCGCGTCCAGGCCCGCGCCCGACAGCGAGGCCAGCGCGCCCAGCATCACCGCCTTGCCGCCCGGACCGGCGCACAGGTCGAGCCACCGCTCGTCGGCGCCCGCCAGCGGCACGCGGGTCAGCGCCAGCGCGCACAGCTGGCTGCCCTCGTCCTGCACCACCGCCAGCTTCTCGCGCACCGGGTCGAGGTCGCCCGGGTCGCCCGCGCCCGCCTCCAGGCGCACCCCGTACGGCGAGTACGGCGCGACGTCGCCGCCGGTCATGGCGGCCAGCTCGTCGGCGCTGCACTCGCCCGGCCGCGCCGCCAGGTGCACGGCCGGCCGCGCGTCGTCGGCCGCCAGCGCCTCCCGCAGCGGCTCGCCGCGGCTGCCCAGCGCCTCCGCGAACGCCTGCGCGACCCACCGGGGGTGGGCGTGCGCCATGGCGAGGTAGCCGATCGGGTCGGCCTCCTCGTCCGGCGCCACCTCGTCGACCCAGCCGGCCTCGTCCTGCGCGGTCACGCGGCGCAGCACCGCGTTGGCGAACCCGGCCGCGCCCGACCCCAGCTCCGCGCGGACCAGGTCGACCGTGGAGGCCACCGCCGCGTGCGACGGGATGCGCGTGCGCAGCAGCTGGTAGGCGCCCAGCCGCAGCGCGTCCAGCACCGAGCCGTCCACCTCGGACAGCGGCCGGTCCGAGCAGGCGGCCAGGATCGCGTCGAGCAGACCCTGCGCGCGGGACGTGCCGTAGGTCAGCTCGGTGGCCAGCGCGGCGTCGCGGCCGGTGATCCGGCGCTCCCGCAGCAGGCCGGGCAGCACCAGGTTGGCATAGGCGTCGCGCTGGCGCACCGCGCGCAGCGCGTCCAGCGCGGCCAGCCGCGCCGGGTCCTCCACCGGGGGCCGGGCCGGGCCGGTGCGCCGGCGCGGCGGGTGGGGGCCGCGGGGCCGGGACGGTCGGGAGGATCGCTGGGTCATGAGAGCCGTTCCCCCGCCTCGATCCGGACGCCGCGCGCCCAGTCGGTCGCCGCCATCCGCTTCTTGCCCTGCGCCTGCACGTCGCTGAGCGCCACCGGCGTGGTGGCCGTGCCGACCAGCACGCGCCTGCGCTCGACCCGCAGCTCGCCGGGCGCGAGGCCGTCGGCCTCCACCGGGGCGACCGGGCCCAGCTTGAGCCGTTCGCCGCGGAACTCCGCCCACGCGCCCGGGTCCGGCGTCACCGCCCGCGAGACGCGGTCCAGCGCCGCCGCCGGCGTGCCGGCGAAGTCCAGCCGGGCGTCGTCCACGGTGACTTTGGGCGCGTAGCTGACGTTCTCCTCCGACTGCTCCACCGGGCGCAGCGTGCCGTCCTCGATGCCGTCGACGGTGGACAGCAGCAGCTTCGCACCGGACTCGGCGAGCCGGCCCAGCAGCTCACCGGACGTGTCCCGCTCGCGCACCCGCTCGGTGACCACGCCGAACACCGGGCCGGCGTCGAGCGCCTTCACGATCCGGAACGTGGTCGCGCCGGTGATGTCGTCACCGTGCCGCACGGCCGCCTGCACCGGGGCCGCGCCCCGCCAGGCGGGCAGCACCGAGAAGTGCAGGTTCACCCAGCCGTGGCGCGGGATGGCCAGCGCCGACTCGGGCAGCAGCGCGCCGTAGGCGACCACCGGGCACAGGTCGGGCCCGATCGCCCGCAGCCGGGCCAGGAAGTCGGGGTCGCCCGCCTTGGCCGGCGCCAGCACCTCGATGCCGCGCTCGTCGGCCAGGGCCGCCACCGGCGACCGCTCGACCCGGCGACCGCGGCCGGCCGGGGCGTCCGGGCGGGTGACGACGGCGGCCACCTCGTGCCGGGGCGAGTCCAGCAGGAGCCGCAGGGAGGGCAGCGCCACCTCGGGCGTGCCCGCGAAGACCAGGCGCACGGTCACGCACCCCCGAACAGCGGGTGCGGCGACTGCTTGAGCGTGGGCGCCGAGCCGTCGAACCAGGACTGCCGCCGGATCTCCCGCATCGCCTCCTTGCGGGTCCGCTCGTCGAGCCGGTCGAGGAACAGCACGCCGTCCAGGTGGTCGGTCTCGTGCTGGATGCAGCGGGCCAGCAGGTCCGTGCCCTCCACCTCGACGGGCTCGCCGTGCATGTTCCAGCCGCGCGCGACGACGTCGCGGTGCCGCCGGCAGTCCCACGACAGGCCGGGGATGGACAGGCAGCCCTCGGGGCCGTCCTGGAACTCGTCGCCGACGACCTCGAACTCGGGGTTGACCAGGTGGCCCGCGAAGCCGTCGCAGTGGTAGGTGAACACCCGCAGGCCGACCCCGAGCTGGGGCGCGGCCAGCCCCGCGCCGCCGGCGTCGCTCATGGTGTCCCACAGGTCCTTGACCAGCTTGCGCAGTTCCGCGTCGAAGTCGGTGACCTCGGCGGCGCGGGTCCGCAGCACCGGGTCGCCGAACAGCCGGATGGGTTGGACGGTCACGCACTCTCCTCGAACGGGGGCAGACGGCCAGTCTAGGAGAGCGGACCGGGCGCGGCGGCGCTCAGTGCCCGATCACCACCCGCGCGGCCCCGACCCGGTGGGCGGCGGGGCCGGTCGCGCCGCGGCCCGGTGGTCCGCGGCGCGGCTCAGTGGTCGACGTGGCGGCCGAGGAGGGCAACGCCGACCAGCGCGGCGAGGAAGTGGCCGACGAACCTCGCGGCCGTCGCCGTGCCGGTGACGACCGCCGGGGTCCTCGTGGCGGTGGCCGGGCCGCTCATCGTGATGGTGGTCATGTCGTCACTCCCTGTTTCGAGTCCGTCCGCCCCTGGTGGGACCACGATCGCCCACCGGGGCGTGCGCGCGCGTCCGCCCGGGGTGGCGAGCGCCCGTACTCCCCCGGGATGACCCCGCCTGCGCCGCGGGGAGCACCCGTGGCGCAGACGTGGACGACCCGCGTAGCGCGCGGGCGCGTGGCCGGACCCAGCCGCCGGCGAGCCCCGGCGCCGCCCGCGGACGCGCGGCCGGACCCAGCCGCCGGCGGGTCCCGTGTAGCCCTGGCGCCGCCTGCGAGCGTGCGGCCGGACCCGGCCGCCGGCGGGCCCCGGCGCAGCCCGCGGGCGCGTCGAGCCGGTTCAGCGGGGGTGCACGACCCGGGCCGCTCCCCCGCCGCGCCGGACGGGTTCGGCGGCGGCGCGCCAGCGGCCGTCGGGCAGGCGTTCGACCGCTGTCACGGCGCCGATCTCCCCGGTCGCGGTGAAGCGGTGCCCCAGGGCGTGCAGGGCCCGTGCCTCCCCGGTGGCGAGGAACGCCTCCTCGGCCCGGGTGGTGGCCGTGTTGCGCTGGGACGCGCGGGGCGCGGCGATCGCGTCGAGCAGGCCCTGGCCCCGGTCCAGGCGCCGGGTGAGCACCTGGAGGACGGTCGTGATGATGGTCGAGCCGCCGGGCGAGCCGAGGGCGAGCACGAACTCCCCGTGGTGCAGCACGATCGTCGGGGCCATGGAGGAGCGCGGGCGCTTGCCGGGGCCCGGCAGGTTCGGGTCGGGGACGCCGGGCGCGACCGGGGTGAAGGAGAAGTCGGTCAGCTCGTTGTTGAGCAGGAACCCGCGGCCGGGCACGACGATGCCGCTGCCGCCCTCCTGCTCGATGCTGAGGGTGTAGGAGACGACGTCGCCCCACTTGTCGGCGACGGTGAGGTGCGTGGTGTCGGTGCCCTCGTGCGGGGTGGCGGCGCCCGCGCCCGCGGTGGCGCACGGCCGCGGGTCGCGCGGGTCGCCCGGCGCGACGGGGCTGGTCAGGGCGGCGGTGGGCGAGATCAGGCAGGCGCGGCTGTCGGCGAACTCCTGCGACAGCAGCGCCCGGGTCGGCACGTCGGCGAAGCCGGGGTCGCCCACCCAGCGGTCGCGGTCGGCGAAGGCCAGGCGGCTCGCCTCCAGGTACCGGTGCAGGTACTGGACGGGGGTCTCGGCGGACAGCCGCGTGGTCTCCAGGACGTTGAGGGCCTCGCCGACCGTCGTGCCGCCCGCGGACGGCGGAGCGGCGCCGAACACGTCCAGGCCGCGGTAGCGGGTGCGGGTCGGCTCGCGCTCGGGGACGCGGTAGTCGCGCAGGTCGGCCGCGCTCAGCCGGCCCGGCCGGACGGTGCGGGTCGCGGCGGGGTCGACCGGCGGCTCGGTGACGGCCCGGACGACGTCGCGCCCGATGGCGCCCCGGTGGAGCGCGGACGCGCCGTGCTCGCGCAGCTCCCGGTAGGTGTCGGCGAGGTCGGGGTTGCGGAACGTGCTGCCCACCGCCGGCGCCGGCAGGAAGAGGGCCGCGGTGGAGGTGAGGTCGGCGAACCGGTCGGCGTTGTCGACGACCTGCCGGTGGAACTCGGCGTCGACGGTGAACCCGCGCCGGGCCAGCTCCTCGGCCGGCCGCAGCGCCCGGTCCAGCGAGTGCGTGCCCCACAGGTCGAGCGCCCGCTGCCAGGTGAGCGGGGCGCCGGGCACCCCGACCGACAGGCCGCTGGTCACCGCCTCGGCGAACGGGATCGCCGCGCCGTCCTCGACGAAGAGCCCCTCGTCCGCGGCGGCGGGAGCGGTCTCCCGGCCGTCCAGGGTGGAGACGCGGCCGGTGCGGGCGTCGTAGCGGACGAGGAACCCGCCGCCGCCGACACCGGCCGAGAACGGGTCGGTGACCCCGAGCGCGGCGGCGACGGCGACCGCCGCGTCGACGGCGTTCCCGCCGCGGCGCAGGACGTCCACGCCGATGCGCGAGGCGTCCGGGTCGACGCTCGCCACCGCGCCGCCGAAGCCGACCGCTTCGGGCGCGCGCGGTGGTGCGGCGGGCTGGGCGAGGGCGGGGGCGAGGGGGGCGACGAGGAAGAGGGCGGCGAGGGCGCTGACGACCGACGACCTGGGCATCACTCCCTTGTACTCCGGGCGGCGCGCCGGGAGTACCCCGCCGCGCCGAACCCCGCCGCGGACAACCCGGTCCACCGCGCCCACCGCGCCACCCGACCAACCGACCAACCGACCACCACCATCCAACCGGCGCGCCACCCGACCACCCGACCGGCGCAACACCCGACCGGCGCAACACCCGACCGGCGCAACACCCGACCGGCGCGCCACCCGACCGACGCGCCACCACGCCGTCAACGCAGCCCGGCGCGGTGTCCCCCGTCGGCGACCACCGCGTCGGGCTCAGCGGGCGCCGGGGCGCCCCGGCGAGGTGCGCATACCGTCGTACAGCCGCAGCCAGGGCGCGATCTCGTCCGCGCTGCAGTCGGGCACGCACCAGGCGCGGTGGCGCAGGCTCGGGCAGTAGCAGCCCCGCAGGTACGCCTTGACCAGCGTCCGCTCGGGCAGCACCCCCCGGCTGACGCCGACGGTGAACCGGGCGGCCATCGCCGACCGCGCGTAGATGTGCGCGCCGGGGTGCCACCTGGCCCGGTCGATCACGTCCGCCATGCTCATCCCGGTCCGGCGGGTCAGCTCCCTGAGCGCCTCGACGAACGCCCCGGGCGAGCCGACACCGGCCAGGTCCACGGCGGGGGGCGGCGCGCTGGAGACCTCGCGCCGCGGCCTGGCGACGCGGTGCCACCCCTGCACCTCGCCCAGCAGGCGGCGCCAGTGCTCCAGGTGGGACCGGTGCACCCCGCAGCCGACCAGGTAGGCGTGGACGACGTCCCAGTCCAGCCACACCCGGTCGGGCTTGAACAGGTCGGCGACGGTGGAGCGCGCGACGGAGGGGGTGGGCTCCTCCGTCGTGGCGAAGACGGACCGGGCGCGGGCGGTGACGTCCCGGTAGGACCCCGTCCGCAGCGAGGCCAGGGCCGCCACGTACCCGCCCAGGGTCCTGATGGCGGCCGGGTCGGGTCGGTGCGCGGGCGGAGCGGCCACCGGCGGGGCGGCGACGTACTCCGTGGCGCTCCCACCCAGCCCGCTCCCACCCGGCCCGCTCCCACCCGGCCCGCTCCCACCCGGCCCGCTCCCACCCGGCCCGCTCCCACCCGGGGTGGCCGACCGCCCCGCCGAGCCGCGCGCGGCGCGCCACATCTCCTTCCACGTCGCGAGGTCGGGTGATCCCGGCGAGCAGGTCCTGACGATGGCCTCGACGACCTCCCACGTCGGCGGGCGTCGGCCGGCCTCGGCCTTCACCACGGTCACGTGGCTGTAGTTGACCCTCCCGGCGATGTCCCGCTGGGTCAGACCGGCCCGGCGGCGCAGTGCCCGCAGCTCGTTCGCGAGCGCGGGCACCGCGTCCGTCCCGGCGGTCGGGCGGTCCGCGTCCGACACGGGGCCGCCGCCTAGCGGCGACCGGAGGTCGAGCGGCGGGAGTCGACCAGGGGCACCAGCCGGCCGGCCGCACCCCCGATCACCACGAGGGCCACCGACGCGGTGGCGAGGTCCACCCCGAGCAGGAGCATCGCCAGCAGCACCACCGCCACGACCGCGAAGGCGCCGATGCGGACGACCGCGTGCTCGTCGGGACGACGGCGCGCGGCGCCGGGTCCGCGTCGTGGGATCAGGGTCTTGCGCATGGCTGGTCACCGTCCAATCCGAGGATCCGCGCACGGCGGATGCGACGTCCGGGCCGCGGTTGACCGGCCCCTCCCGCTCCGGCGGTGCCTGCCGCCGGAGCCGGCCGGGACGACCGCTCGGCTCAGTTGTAGCGAGGCCCCGACCCGGTGCGGAAGCGGTGGCTGGTACCAAAAATTGTCCCTTTTACCGCTTTTGTCCGTTTAGTTCTTTTTCGGAGTGCGGTGCTGGACGCCGCGAAGCGGTTACCAAACCCGTCCCTGGTAACCGGGCTTAGGGTTCACTTGACGTGATGGCACGGCGAAATCGCCGTTGACCGGCGAGTTTGCGAAGCTGTGACCGTCCGGACGCGTCCGACGTTATGGTGATGACGCGATCCGGACAGGCAACCTGCTCCCCGTACACCCGTGCGCCGCGATCCATGATGGCAGCCACGCGGCCACGAGTCCCCCGAGCCACCGTCCAACGTCCGGGCAGCTCGGGACCGGCCGGGCTCCCCGTGCCTGCGGGGAGCCGGCCGCCCGGTCGTGAGGGCGCGCCCGCCGAGCGGCCCCTTCAGAGGACTTCCAGCGGGTCGAGCTTCACCCGGACCAGGTCCGGGTCCTTGCGGGCGCTGCGGGTCTTCTGCAGCGCGGTGAGGACTTCGGAGAGGGCCCTGCCCTCGGTCCGGGCCACGCGGACCAGCGCGCGCTCCTGCTGCCCGTCCTCGGACAGCGGCACGGGGCCCAGGATCTCGCCGGTCGGGGGCAGCACCAGGTCGCCCAGGGCGGAGGCCAGCGCGTCCGGCGTGCCGTCCAGGGTCGCCATGCGCACGGCCGGCGGGAAGCCCAGCTCCGCCCTGGCCGCCAGCTCCTGCCTCGCGTGCCACACCGGGTCCCAGCGCACCAGGGCCTGCACCGGGGCCAGCGCGGAGTCGGCGACCACCACCACCCGGCCCGCCGGGCGGGTCAGGGCGGCGGCGGTCATCCAGCGCCGCAGCGCCTCCTCCGCCGCCCGCAGGTCCGCCCGGCCCAGCAGCGCCCAGCCGTCGAGCAGCAGCACCGCCCCGTAGCCGCCCTCGGCGGTGGGCTCCGCGCCCGGCGTCGCGACCACCAGGGACGAGCCGCCCGGCACCGCGGACAGCACCTCGTCCGCCCCCGAGGTCCGCACCGGGACGCCGCTGAACGCCCGGCCCAGCTCCTCGGCCGTGCGGCGCGCCCCGATCACCTGGCCGCGCAGCCGCCGCGAACCGCAGGCCGGGCAGCGGAACGCCGCCTCCGTCGCGCCGCACCACCGGCAGTACGCCGGCTTCGGCACGCCGTCCTCGGCGCCGCCGGGCAGCGCCAGCGGACCCGCGCAGCGCCGGCAGCGCGCCGGCGCCCGGCACGCGCCGCACGCCAGCGACGGCACGTAACCCCGCCTGGGCACCTGGATCAGCACCGGGGCGTCCTCGGCGAACGCCGCCCGCGCCGCGTCGAACGCGATCGACGGCAGCCGCGCCGACCGCGCCGCCGGGTCCTTCACCTCCTGCCACGCGTGGTCGCCGACCGCCGCCACCCGCGGCGCGACCGCGCGCAGCACGTCCCGGGGCGCGACCACCTCGTGCGCCCAGCCGCTGTCCACCAGCAGCTGCGCCTCGGCCGTGCGGGCGAAGCCGCCCACCAGCAGGGACGCCCCGGTCAGGTGGGCGCGCTGCACCAGCACGTCCCGCACGTTCGGGTAGGGCATCCGCGGCTCGACGTGCAGGTCGTCGCCGTCGTCCCACACCACGACCAGGCCCAGGTCGCGCACCGGGGCCAGCGCCGCGCCGCGGGTGCCCAGCACCAGCCGCACCGCGCCCCGGCGCACCGCCAGCCACCGCTGGTAGCGCGCGGACGGCCCCAGGTCGGACGACAGCGCCACCACCGCGTCCGGGCCGGCCAGCGCCGCGCACGCCTCGTGCAGCCGCGCCAGGTCGCGGTGGTCCGGCACGACGACCAGCGCGCCCCGGCCCGCGCTGACCACCGACACGGCGGCCTCCGCCAGCCGGGCGGGCCAGTCCTCCGCCGGCAGCGCCTGCCACACCGCCCGCGCCGGGCGGCCGGCCCGCAGCGCGTCGAGCAGGTTCGGCCCGTACGGGTAGCGCGACCAGCCCTGCGCCGGGGGCGCGGCCGGGGCGGGCGCGGGCTCCCGGGCCGGCTTGGCCTCGACCCGCGCGTGCCGGGGCGGGATCGCCAGGCGCAGGATGTCGGTCAGCGAACCGGCGTACCGGTCGGCCACCGCCCGCGCCAGCTCCGCCACCTCGGGCGAGAGCACCGGCTCGGGCGAGATCACCCGGTCCAGGAAGCTGAGCTTCTTGCGGTCGTAGTCGGACTCCTCGGCCCGCTCCAGCAGGAACCCGTCCACCAGCTGACCCGCGAACCGCACCCGGACCCGGCAGCCGGGCACCGCGTCCGCGTCCTGCTCGGTGGCGACCAGGTAGTCGAACGGCTTGTCCAGGTGCGGCAGCGGCACGTCGACGCAGATCCGGGCGACGGGCAGCGCGGACGCGGGCACGCGCTCACCGCGCCTGGTGCTCGCCTTGCTCGCCATGCGCTGAGGTCTACCAGAGGGCCTTGCGGGCCCCGTCGGAGCGGTGGGGCCGGCCGCGTGGTCGCATGGCCCCATTGTCGAACAGGCGTTCGAGATAAGCAAGATCACCACCGGGTGACGCGGACCGGTCGCCGACCTGACGACGGCCCTGCCCCGCTCCGCGATCCCGCCGACCCCGACAGCCGCGTCCGGCGCCACCAGAGCCGGCAGGGGCCGAACGGACAGCGACCGCGCACCGCTCCGGCGGCAGGAGCACGTCCGCCCCGGCGCGGCAGGCCGGGCGGCGCCGACGGCCCCACCACGCACGCGCGCCGCCGATCCGGGAGCCCCGGTCGAGGACGTCCTCGACCGGGGCTCCCGGGTCGGCGGCGCGGGAAGCCGGCCCCTACCGGGTCCCCCGGCTCACCGGGAGCCCGTCGCTCAGGCGCCGGCCGCCGCGCGCAGCGCGTCCGCGCGGTCGGTGCTCTCCCAGGGCAGGTCGACGTCGGTGCGGCCGAAGTGCCCGTAGGCGGCGGTCGGCGCGTAGATGGGCCGCAGCAGGTCCAGGTCGCGGATGATCGCGGCCGGGCGCAGGTCGAAGACCTCGGTGATGGCCTGCTGGATCTTGGCCGGGTCCACCGTCTCGGTGCCGAAGGTCTCCACGAACAGGCCCACCGGCGCGGCCTTGCCGATCGCGTAGGCGACCTGCACCTCGATGCGCGCCGCCAGGCCCGCCGCCACGGCGTTCTTGGCCACCCAGCGCATCGCGTACGCGGCGGAGCGGTCCACCTTCGACGGGTCCTTGCCGGAGAACGCGCCGCCACCGTGCCGCGCCATGCCGCCGTAGGTGTCCACGATGATCTTGCGGCCGGTCAGGCCCGCGTCGCCCATCGGGCCGCCGATGACGAACCGGCCGGTCGGGTTGACCAGCAGCCGCACGTCCCCGGTCTCCAGGCCCAGGTCGGCGATCTCCGGCGCGACCACGTGCTCGCGCACGTCGACGCCGAGCAGCTTCTCCAGGTCGATGCCGTCCGCGTGCTGGGTCGAGACCACGACCGTGTCCAGCCGGACCGGCTGGTCGCCCGCGTACTCGATGGTGACCTGCGTCTTGCCGTCCGGGCGCAGGTAGGGCACGGTGCCGTCCTTGCGCACGGCGGTCAACCGGCGGGACAGCCGGTGCGCCAGCGCGATCGGCAGCGGCATCAGCTCGGGGGTGTCGGTGCACGCGTAGCCGAACATCAGGCCCTGGTCGCCCGCGCCCTGCTTGTCGATCTCGTCGTCCGCGCCGCCGACCCGCCGCTCGTAGGCGGTGTCCACGCCCTGCGCGATGTCCGGCGACTGCGAGCCGATGGCCACGTTCACGCCGCACGAGCGGCCGTCGAAGCCCTTGGCCGAGGAGTCGTAGCCGATGTCGAGGATCTTCTCCCGGACGATGGACGGGATGTCCGCGTAGGTCTCCGTGGTGACCTCGCCCGCCACGTGCACCTGACCGGTGGTGATCAACGTCTCCACCGCCACCCGCGAGCGGGGGTCCTTCGCCAGCAACGCGTCCAGGATCGCGTCGCTGATCGCGTCGCAGATCTTGTCCGGGTGCCCCTCCGTCACCGACTCACTGGTGAACAGCCTGCTGCTGTGCTGGCTCACGGCACTCCTCTACCTGGTGTCCATGCGAGATCGGGTCCCGACCTGATGTCCTTGCGCGGATCGGGCCAAGCTTACTGAGGGCGACGCCCCCGGGGGCCAGAAACCTCGCACCCGGACATGATCGCGTCCCACACTGCGGACGCGAGGCTCGCCTTGGAGCCGTGCGGCAGCGGGGTCTCCACCCCTTCGGCGGACAGCAGCCAGCCGCCGTTGTCCTCCACCTCGAACGCCCTGCCGTCGCCGACGGCGTTGACCACGAGCCAGTCGCAGCCCTTGCGGCGCAGCTTCGCGCGCCCGTGCTCCAGCACGCCCGCGGCGGCGTCCCCGGTCTCCGCGGCGAACCCGACGACGACCTGCCCGGGCCGCCGGGCGCCGACCAGCTCGGCCAGGACGTCCGGGTTGCGGGTCAGCGCCACCGGCTCCGGGTCGCGGTCGGTCTTCTTGATCTTGTGCTCGGCCCGGTCGACCGGGCGGAAGTCCGCGACCGCCGCGGCCATCACGACGACGTCCGCGCCCTCGGCCGCCCGGTGCATCGCCTCCCGCAGCTGCGCGGCCGTGCCGACCCGCTCGACCTCGACGCCGGCGGGCGGCGCCAGGTCGGCGGTGTGCGCGGCGACCAGCGCGACCCGCGCGCCGCGCTGCGCGGCGACCCTGGCCAGCGCGTAGCCCTGGCGGCCGGACGAGCGGTTGCCCAGGAAGCGCACCGGGTCCAGCGGCTCGCGGGTGCCGCCCGCGGAGATCGCGACGCGCAGGCCCTCCATGTCGCGCGGCAGCGCGTCGCGGCGGTGCAGCAGCAGCCGGGCCAGCTCCACGATCTCGGCGGGGTCGGGCAGCCGGCCCTTGCCGGTGTCCTTGCCGGTCAGCCGGCCGCTGGCGGGCTCGGCCACGACGACGCCCCGCGAGCGCAGCAGCGCCACGTTGGCCCGCGTCGCCGGGTGCTCCCACATCTCGGTGTGCATCGCCGGCACCAGCAGGACCGGGCAGCGCGCGGTCAGCAGGGTGTTGGTGAGCAGGTCGTCGGCCAGCCCGTGGGCGGCCTTGGCCAGCAGGTTCGCCGTGGCGGGCGCGACGACGACCAGGTCGGCGTCCTGCCCCAGCTTCACGTGCTGCACGGACGGCACGTCGGAGAACACCTCGGCGTGCACCGGCCGGCCGGACAGCGCCTCGAAGGTCGCCGCCCCGACGAAGCGCAGCGCGCCCGCGGTCGGGACCACCCGCACCCCGTGGCCGGACTCGGTGAGCCGGCGCAGCACCTCGCACGCCTTGTAGGCGGCGATGCCCCCGCCCACGCCCAGGACGACCCGGGGACGGGAGGGGGCCTCGGCCGAGCCGGTCACTCGCCCTCGGTGTGCTCCAGGAGACCCGCGTGGATCTCCCGCAGCGCGATCGACAGCGGCTTCTCGCGCGGGCCGGGCTCGACCAGCGGGCCGACGTACTCCAGCAGGCCCTCGCCCAGCTGGGCGTAGTAGTCGTTGATCTGCCGCGCCCGCTTGGCCGCGTAGATCACCAGCGCGTACTTCGAGCTGACCTGCTCCAGCAGGTCGTCGATCGGCGGGTTGGTGATGCCCTCCGGGGAACCCGACAGCGGGCCCAGCTCGGTGTGCGTGGTCACTCGTCAACGCTCCTGCGGTTGTGTGTCTGCCAGAGTCGTCCCGCGCCTGCGAGCGGACGCCTGCGCGCGTGCGGCGCGCGACCGGCGTCCGTCATCGCGCATCGGGCGCCGGGCCGACCACCAAGTCTAGCAAGCGGGCGGCGGCCGACCGCACGTCGGCGTTCACCACGACGTCGTCGAACTCGGGCTCGGCCGCGAGCTCCTCGCGGGCGATCGCGAGCCGGCGGGCCACCACGGCGGGGTCCTCGGTGCCGCGGCCGGTCAGCCGGCGCACCAGGTCCTCCCACGACGGCGGCGCGAGCATCACCAGCCGCGCCTCCGGCATCGCCGCGCGCACCTGGCGCGCGCCCTGCAGCTCGATCTCCAGCAGCGACGGCCGGCCGGCGGCCAGCGCCCGCTCCACCGGGCCGCGGGGCGTGCCGTAGCAGTTGCCCGCGAACTCGGCGTGCTCGAGCAGCTCGCCGGCGGCGACCATCGCGCGGAACTCGTCGAGGCCCACGAAGTGGTAGTGCACGCCGTCGACCTCGCCCGGCCTCGGCGCCCGGGTGGTCACCGAGACGCTGAAGTGCACGTCGGGCCCGAGGCGGCGCAGCTCGGCCAGCACGCTGGACTTGCCGACGCCGGAGGGCCCGGACAGGACGGTGAGGCGGGGCCGGGCGCGTGCGCCCGACCCCGCCCCGGTGCCATCACTCACTCGCCGCTGAACTCGGTGAGCAGCGCCTTGCGCTGCCGCTCACCCAGGCCGCGCAGCCGACGGCTCGGAGCGATTTCCAGCCGCTCCATGATCTGCTGCGCGCGGACCTTGCCGACGCCCGGAAGGGCTTCGAGCAGCGCGGACACCTTCATCTTGCCAAGGACCTCGTCGCTCTCGGCGGCCTTGAGCACGTCCGTCAGGGTCGTGCCGCCACGCTTGAGGCGCTCCTTGAGCTCAGCCCGAGCGCGACGAGCGGCAGCAGCCTTCTCCAGCGCTGCGGCCCGCTGCTCCTCGGTAAGCTGGGGAAGGGCCACGATTTCCTCCGTGGTGTGGGAATTTCAATTCTGGATCGGTGCCGCGACCGTACCGAGCGCAATTGCCTGGGTACAACGTGGGTCCCAGTCAGGTGAGTCTTTCTGCGCCAAGCGGTTGCGGCGGGTGGTAGTAGTACCAACACCCCCCGACAGGCCCATCACCGCCACCGGTGACGCGTTGCGCACGTCCTGTGTGGTATGCGCTCGATGGGGGATGATCCCGTCGGTGCCAGGACCGTACCAGGCGGCGTTTGCGCAGGTGAGCGGACCAGCCAAAGCGTGTCGCGATTTGATCGTGGTCACAGGGCCAGCGAGTCCCGGGCGGAGGCCGCGGCGGACCGCAGGGCCGCGGAACCGGGACCGTGCCGCAGCACGTCCCGCGAGCTGGTCGGCAGCACCCCGGGCAGCTCCCGGCCGAACACCGCGCGCAGGTCCGCCGCGGTCGCGCCCTGGGCCCCGAAACCGGGGGCCAGGACGGGTCCGCGCAGGTGGGACAGGTCGACGCCGAGGTCGCCGACGGTCGCCCCGACGACCAGGCCGACATCGCCGAGGGGGTCCGCGCCGGCGTTGCGGCGGGCCGCCTCGTCGATGATCGACTGGGCCACGGAACGGCCGTCGGAACCGACCGCGCGCTGCACCGAGGACCCCTCGGGATTTGAAGTCAACGCCAACACGAATACGCCGCGCCCGCTCGCGCGCGCCGCTTCCAGCGCCGGGTCGAGCGACCCGAAACCGAGGTACGGCGAGAGCGTGACGGCGTCGCCGGCGAGCGGCGAGCCCTCGGTGAGGTACGCCGCCGCGTAGGCGGCCATGGTGGAGCCGATGTCGCCGCGCTTGGCGTCCACCAGGACCAGCGTGCCGCTGCCCCGCAGGTCGGCGACGACGCGCTCCAGGACGGCCACGCCCCTCGACCCGTGCGCCTCGAAGAACGCCGCCTGGGGCTTCACCGCGGCCACGTGGCCGCCGAACGCCTCCACGCAGGTCAGGGCGAACCGCTCCAGCCCGGAGACGTCCCGGGGCAGCCCCCAGGCGTCCAGCAGCGCCGGGTGGGGGTCGATGCCCACGCACAGCGGGCCGTGCTCGGCGACGGCCGCCGCCAGCCGTTGTCCGAACCTCACGCGTCGCTCCCCCCGGCGGGCGGCTCCCCGGCGCGCAGGGCCGCCTGGAGGGCCTGCAGGGGCCGCACGCCGATGTCGCCCCGGATGACCGCCTCGATGCCGTGCACGGCCGCCGCCGCGCCCTGGATCGTCGTGACGCACGGGATGTCCCTGGCCACCGCCGCCGTGCGGATCTCGTAGCCGTCCACGCGCGGGCCGTTGTTGCCGTACGGCGTGTTGATGATCATGTCGACGCCGCCGTCGAGGATGGCGTCCACCACGTTGCGCTCGCCCTCGGAGTGCTTGCGCACCACCGTGCACGGGATGCCGTTGCGGCGCAGCACCTCGGCCGTGCCCGCCGTCGCGAGCACCTCGAAGCCCAGGTCGGCGAGCCGCTTGACCGGGAAGATCATGGCCCGCTTGTCCCGGTTGGCGACCGACACGAACACCCGGCCCGAGGTGGGCAGCGAGCCGTAGGACGCGGTCTGGGACTTGGCGAAGGCCGTGCCGAAGGACACGTCGATGCCCATCACCTCGCCGGTGGACTTCATCTCCGGCCCGAGCAGCGAGTCCACGCCCTTGCCCTCCGGCGTGCGGAACCGGTGGAAGGGCAGCACGGCCTCCTTGACCGCGACCGGGGCGTGCGGCGGCAGCTTCGCGCCGTCGCCGGACGCGGGCAGCATCCGCTCGGCGCGCAGCTGCGCGACGCTCGCGCCGAGCATGATCCGCGCGGCGGCCTTGGCCAGCGGCACGGCCGTCGCCTTGGACACGAACGGCACGGTCCGCGACGCGCGCGGGTTGGCCTCCAGCACGTACAGCACGTCGTCCTTGAGCGCGTACTGGACGTTGAGCAGGCCGCGGACGCCGATGCCGCGCGCGATGGCCAGCGTGGACCGGCGCACGTTGTCGACGTCGGTCTCGCCCAGCGTGATGGGGGGCAGCGCGCACGCCGAGTCGCCGGAGTGCACGCCGGCCTCCTCGATGTGCTCCATCACACCGCCGATGAACACCTCCTCGCCGTCGAACAGCGCGTCGACGTCGATCTCGATGGCGTCGTCGAGGAACCGGTCGACCAGCACCGGGTGCTCCGGGCTGACCTCGGTGGCGCGCTGGATGTAGCCGCGCAGCGACTCCTCGTCGTAGACGATCTCCATGCCGCGCCCGCCCAGCACGTAGGAGGGCCGCACCAGCACCGGGTAGCCGATCTCGTCGGCGATGGCCTTGGCCTGCTCGAACGACGTCGCCGTGCCGTACTTGGGCGCGGGCAGGCCCGCCTCGGTCAGCACCCGGCCGAACGCGCCGCGGTCCTCGGCGAGGTGGATGGCGTGCGGCGGGGTGCCCACGACCGGCACGCCCGCGTCCGCCAGCCGCTGCGCCAGGCCCAGCGGGGTCTGCCCGCCCAGCTGCACGATCACGCCCGCGACGGTGCCCGAGCGCTGCTCGGAGTGGAACACCTCCAGCACGTCCTCGAACGTCAGCGGCTCGAAGTACAGGCGGTCGGAGGTGTCGTAGTCGGTCGACACCGTCTCCGGGTTGCAGTTGACCATCACCGTCTCGTACCCGGCGGCCCGCAGCGCCATGGCGGCGTGCACGCACGAGTAGTCGAACTCGATGCCCTGCCCGATCCGGTTCGGCCCCGAGCCCAGGATCAGCACCTTGGGCCGGTCGCGCTGCTCGGTCACCTCGGTCTCGGCGTCCGGGTCCAGCTCGTAGGCCGAGTAGTGGTAGGGCGTCCGGGCGGCGAACTCGGCCGCGCAGGTGTCGACGGTCTTGTAGACCGGCCGCACGCCCAGGCGGTGCCGCAGCGCCCGCACGCCGTCCTCGCCCGCCAGCTCGCCCCGCAGCCCGGCGACCTGGCGGTCGGAGAGCCCGGCGCGCTTGGCCTTGCGCAGCAGCCGCGCGTCGAGCACCGGCGCCCGCTCGATCTCCGCGCGCAGGTCGACCAGCCAGGCCAGCTGCTCGACGAACCACGGGTCGATGCCCGACGCCTCGTGCACCTGCTCGACGGTCGCGCCCAGCCGCAGCGCCCGGTCCACCGCGTAGAGCCGCCCGTCGTGGCCCGTGCGCAGCGCCGCCAGCACCTCGTCCAGCGACTCGTCGGGGTCCGGCGTGGTCCAGAACCCGGCGGCCTTGGTCTCCATCGAGCGCAGCGCCTTGCCCAGCGCCTCGATGAAGCTGCGGCCGATGGACATGGCCTCGCCGACGGACTTCATCGTCGTGGTCAGCGTCCGGTCGGCGCCGGGGAACTTCTCGAACGCGAACCGCGGCACCTTGACCACGACGTAGTCCAGCGTCGGCTCGAAGCTCGCCGGGGTCTCGCCGGTGATGTCGTTGCGGATCTCGTCCAGCGTGTAGCCGATGGCCAGCTTCGCGGCGATCTTGGCGATCGGGAAGCCGGTCGCCTTGGACGCCAGCGCCGAGGAGCGCGACACGCGCGGGTTCATCTCGATGACGACCATGCGCCCGGTGCCCGGGTTGATCGCGAACTGGATGTTGCAGCCGCCGGTGTCGACGCCGACCTCGCGGATGACCGCGATGCCCACGTCGCGCATGTGCTGGTACTCGCGGTCGGTCAGGGTCATCGCGGGCGCGACGGTCACCGAGTCGCCGGTGTGCACGCCCATCGGGTCGATGTTCTCGATGGAGCACACGACCACGACGTTGTCGTTGCGGTCGCGCATCAGCTCCAGCTCGTACTCCTTCCAGCCGAGCACGCTCTCCTCGATCAGCACCTCGGTGACCGGGGACTCCGCGAGGCCGCTGGCGGCCAGCCGCTCCAGCTCGTCGGCGGTGTGCGCCATGCCCGAGCCCAGGCCGCCCATGGTGAACGACGGCCGGATCACCACCGGCAGGCCCAGCTCGGCGACGGTGGCGCGGACCTCGTCCATGGTCCGGCACACCGCGCTGCGCGGCACCTCCGCGCCGAGGCCGCGCACCAGGTCCTTGAAGATCTGCCGGTCCTCGCCGCGCTGGATGGCGTCGACGTCCGCGCCGATCAGCTCGACGTCGTACTTCTCCAGCACGCCGCGCTCGTGCAGCGCGATCGCGGTGTTCAGCGCCGTCTGGCCGCCCAGGGTCGCGAGGATCGCGTCGGGCCGCTCGGCGGCGATCACCTTCTCCACGAACTCCGGGGTGATCGGCTCGACGTAGGTGGCGTCGGCGAACTCCGGGTCGGTCATGATCGTGGCCGGGTTGGAGTTGACGAGGCTGACCCGCAGGCCCTCCTCGCGCAGCACCCGGCACGCCTGGGTGCCGGAGTAGTCGAACTCGCAAGCCTGACCGATGACGATCGGGCCGGAGCCGATGACCAGCACGTGCTTGAGATCGGTCCTCTTCGGCATCAGCGCTCCCCGCCCATCGTCGGTCCGCCGGCGGAGCCGGACATCAGGTTGCAGAACTCGTCGAACAGCGGTGCGGCGTCGTGCGGGCCGGCCGCCGCCTCCGGGTGGTACTGGACGCTGAACGCCGGCACGTCCAAGGCGCGCACGCCCTCCACGGTGCCGTCGTTCGGGCAGTAGTGGCTCAGCTGGACCCGGCCGAAGTCGGAGCCGAACTCCTCGCCCGGCTCGCCCGCCAGGGCGAAGCCGTGGTTCTGCGAGGTGATGGCCACCTTGCCGGTCGCCACGTCGATGACCGGGATGTTGATGCCCCGGTGGCCGTAGCGCATCTTGTAGGTCTCGCGGCCCAGCGCGCGGCCCAGGATCTGGTTGCCGAAGCAGATGCCGAACAGCGGGATCCGCCGGTCGAGCACGCCGCGGGTCAGCTCGACCGCGTGCGCCTGGGTGGCCGGGTCGCCCGGCCCGTTGGACAGGAACACCCCGTCCGGGGTCAGCGCCTCGACCTCGGCCAGCGAGGAGGTCACCGGCAGGACGTGCACCTCGATGCCGCGCGCGGCCATCATGCGCGGCGTGTTGGTCTTGATGCCCAGGTCCAGCGCGGCCACGCGGAACCGGCGCTCGCCGACGGCGTCGACGACGTAGCGCTCGGCCGTGGTGACGTCGCCCGCCAGGTCCGCGCCCGCCATGCCGGGGGCGCTGCGCACCCGCTCCAGCATCTCCCCGGTGTCGCCCAGCTCGTCGCCGGAGAACACGCCCGCGCGCATCGCGCCCCGCTCGCGCAGGTGGCGGGTCAGCATCCGGGTGTCGACGCCCGCGATGCCGACGACGCCCTGGCGCTCCAGCTCCTCGTCCAGGCCGCGGGCGGAGCGCCAGTTGGACGGCGTCCGCGCCGGGTCGCGCACCACGTAGCCGGCGACCCAGATGCGGGAGGACTCGTCGTCCTCGTCGTTCCAGCCGGTGTTGCCGATCTGCGGCGCGGTCTGCACCACGATCTGCCGGTGGTAGGAGGGGTCGGTCAGGGTCTCCTGGTAGCCGGTCATGCCGGTCGAGAAGACGACCTCGCCCAGGCTCGCGCCGAGCGCGCCGTATGCCTCGCCGCGGAAGACCCGGCCGTCCTCCAGGACCAGAGCCGCGTTCGTCATCGGTCGCCTCCCAGCGCTCGCACCCACTGCTCGTACACGTCCTTGTCGTCGCCGCGGAACCCGGTGTCGAAGGTCTGCCCGGCCAGCCGCCAGCGCAGCACCAGCAGGCCGTCCGCGGTCATCACCTTGCCCGCCAGGCCGCGCGCGGTGCGGGCGTCCACCACGTCCTCCAGCGGTATCCACAGCGCGGTCGCCCCGGTGCGCTCCACCAGGACGCCGCGGTCGGTCAGCCTCAGCACGGCCTCGGCGCGGTGGCCGATGTCGCCGACGGCGACCCGGTCCTGCCAGTCGTCGCCGATCGTCGTGCCCACGTAGACGCCGGTCGCCTCCAGCTTCGCCGCGCCCGGCTCGGCCGGTGGCCGCGGGAAGGCGGGCAGGCTCCCGGCCTGGCGGCGGGCGCGACCGCGCCACCCCCGCCACATGCCGTACACGCACAGCGCGAACACGGCCAGCACCAGGACCGACAGCAGCACGCGGGTCATGCGGCGATCCTCCCGCCGGCCGCGGTCACGCGCCCGCGCAGCACCGTGGCGACGACGCGGCCGGTCAGCTCCATGCCCTCGAACGGCGTGTTCGCCGCGATGCTGGCCAGCTCCGCGCCGCGCACGACCCACCGGGCGCCCGGGTCCACCAGGACCAGGTTGGCGGGCTCGCCGACCTCGACGGGCCGGCCCTGGTCGGGCAGCCCGGCGATCGCGGCGGGGCGCTCGCTGAGCACCCGCGCCACCCCGCGCCAGTCGAGCAGGCCCGTCCGGACCATGGTCTCGACGACGACCGGCAGCGCGGTCTGCAGGCCCAGCATCCCGGGCCGCGCGGCGGACCACTCGCAGTCCTTGTCCTGCACGGCGTGCGGCGCGTGGTCGGTGGCCACGCAGTCGATGACGCCGTCCGCGAGGGCCTGTCGCAGCCGCTCGACGTCGCGGGCGGTGCGCAGCGGCGGGTTGACCTTGTTGACCGGGTCGTAGGTCGCCAGGCGGTCGTCGGTCAGCAGCAGGTGGTGCGGCGTGACCTCGGCGGAGACCTGCGTGCCGCGCGCCTTCGCCCAGGCCAGCACGTCGGCGGCGCCGGCGGTGGAGACGTGGCAGACGTGCAGCCGGGCGCCCACCTGGGCGGCCAGCAGGCAGTCGCGGGCCACGATCGCCTCCTCGGCGGCGGCGGGCCAGCCCTGCAGGCCCAGGCGGGCCGCGTGCTCGCCCTCGTGCGCCTGCGCGCCGGCGGTGAGGCGGGGCTCCTCGGCGTGCTGCGCGACGACCGCGTCCAGCGCCTTGGAGTACTCCAGGGCGCGGCGCATGAGCAGCGGGTCGTGCACGCAGTGGCCGTCGTCGGAGAAGACCCGGACGCCGGCCCTGGCCATGGCGCCCAGCTCGGCCAGCCGCTCGCCCGCCAGGCCGACGGTCACCGCGCCGACCGGGTGGACGTCGACCAGGCCGACCTCCCGGCCGCGGCGGGCCACGTGCTCGACGACCACGGCGTTGTCGGCGACCGGGTCGGTGTTGGCCATGGCGAAGACCGCCGTGTAGCCGCCCAGCGCGGCGGCGGCGGAGCCGGTGGCGATGGTCTCGGTGTCCTCGCGACCGGGTTCGCGCAGGTGGGTGTGCAGGTCGACGAAGCCGGGCAGGAGGACCGCGCCGCCGCCCTCGACGGTCTCGGCGCCGGCCGCGCCGTCGGCGGCGGTGGCCCCGATGGCGGCGATCACGCCGTCGCGGACCAGCACGTCGGTCGGGTCGCCCTCGCCGTACGGTCGCACGCCCTTGAGGACCAAGGGGTTCACGCGGTTTCCTCCTCGTGGGCAAGCAGGTGGTAGAGGACGGCCATGCGCACGTGGACGCCGTTGCGCACCTGGTCGGTGATGGCGGCGCGGGGCGAGTCGGCGACCGACGACGCGATCTCCATGCCGCGCAGCATCGGGCCGGGGTGCAGCACGACGGCGTGCTCGGGCAGCAGCCGCAGGCGGTTCTCGCCGAGCCCGTAGGCGATCGAGTACTCGCGGGCGGAGGGGAAGAAGGCCCCGTGCATCCGCTCCGCCTGCACTCGCAGCACCATCACGGCGTCCAGGCCGGGCAGCTCGGCGTCCAGCTCGTGCGAGACGGTGACCGGCCAGTTCGCCACGCCCGCGGGCAGCAGGGTGGGCGGTGCGACCAACGTCACGTCCGCGCCGAGCGCGGTGAGCAGGTGGACGTTGGAGCGGGCCACCCGGCTGTGCAGGACGTCGCCGACGATCGCGATGCGGCGGTCCCGCAGGTCGCCGAGGCGCTCCCGCAGCGTGGCCGCGTCCAGCAGGGCCTGCGTGGGGTGCTCGTGCGTCCCGTCGCCGGCGTTGACGACCGACGTGCCGGTGCCGGCCAGCCAGCCCGCCAGCCGGTGCGCCGCGCCGGAGGCCGGGTGCCGGACGACGACGCAGTCCGCGCCGGCGGCGGCCAGGGTCAGCGCGGTGTCGCGCAGCGACTCGCCCTTGCCGACGCTGGAGCCGGCGGACGAGACGTTCACCACGTCCGCGCTCATCCACTTGCCGGCGATCTCGAAGCTCACCCGGGTCCGGGTGGAGTTCTCGTAGAACACCGTGACCACGGTCCGGCCGCGCAGGGTGGGCAGCTTGCGCACCTCGCGGCCCTCCAGGGACTGCTTGAGGCTCGCCGCCGTGTCCAGGACGGCGGTGGCCGCGGCCGGGTCGATGCCCTCGGTCGTCAGCAGGTGCTTCACCGCAGCACCACCCCGTCGCGCTGGTCGAACTCCGCCAGCAGCACGTGGACCTCCTCGGACCGGGCGGTGGGGACGTTCTTGCCCACGTAGTCGGCGCGGATCGGCAGCTCGCGGTGGCCCCGGTCGACCAGCACCGCGAGCTGCACGGCGCGCGGGCGGCCGTGGTCGCGCAGGGCGTCCAGGGCGGCGCGGATCGTGCGGCCGGAGAACAGGACGTCGTCCACCAGCACCACCAGGCGGTCGTCGATCCCGCCGTCGGGCAGCTCGGTGGCCTCCAGCGGCCGGGTGGGGCCGCGGCGCAGGTCGTCCCGGTACAGCGTCACGTCCAGGGTGCCCGCGGGTACCGCCACACCGCTGAACTCGTGGATCCTCGCGGCCAGTCGCCGAGCGAGCGGCGCGCCCCGGGTCGGAATCCCCATCAGGACTACTTCGGGTGCGCTGGGTGCATCGAGAGCGGTCTTCTCGATGATCTGATGGGCCATTCGGGCGACGGTGCGCGCGACGTCGCCGGCCGAGAGGAGCTCGCGCTCCCCGGCCGGGTCCGTCGCGCCACGTTGACGTGGCGCCACGGTTGGACCTCCTTCCCCGCCTCGCTGGACGGGTCCTTAAAGGACGTCGGACGCCCGGCTGCGACCGGGCTGACCAGCACGGTATCAGGCTTTCCCGGTCAATCTTCCGGGTGGTCCACGTGGTCTCGCCCACCTGGGCCGGCGAGATCAGCTTGACCTGGTGACCACGGAGAGCAATCATTACTCTGCGTATTGATCTAAGCCTCCCCGCGCCAGTCCCCTACCGGCTGACGGGGCGAATGAACGGAGAACCGCCACATGGGCGACTACGCCAAGGCGCTGGGGGCCAAGCTCCGCGCGATCCGCCAGCAGCAGGGCCTGTCCTTGCACGGCGTCGAGCAGAAGTCCGGCGGTCGCTGGAAGGCCGTGGTCGTCGGCTCGTACGAGCGCGGCGACCGCGCCGTGACCGTGCAGAAGCTCGCCGAGCTGGCCGACTTCTACGGCGTGCCGGTCGCGGAACTGCTGCCCGAGGGCCGCGTGCCCTCCGGCGCCGAGCCGGCCACGAAGATCGTGATCAACCTGGAGCGGCTCCAGCAGCTGCCCGCCGAGAAGGTGGGGCCGCTCGCGCGCTACGCGGCCACCATCCAGAGCCAGCGCGGCGACTACAACGGCAAGGTCCTCTCGATCCGCACCGAGGACCTGCGCTCGCTCGCGATCATCTACGACATGACGCCGGGCGAGCTGACCGAGCAGCTCATCGACTGGGGTGTGCTGCCCCCCGAGGCCCGTCCGGCCAAGGAGGACTGAGACGCGGTGGGCCGCTCCTCGCGCGAGGAGCGGCCCACCGGTCGGGTCCGGGTCGTGCGACGGCCGCGCGCCCGGTCGGGCCGCCGGCCGCCCGGCGAGCCGGGCGGGTGCCGCGCGCGCTCTTCGGCGCGCACCCGGGCACGCCGGTCGTCGGGTGCTGGGCGCCACGCTCGGCGCTGCCCGACCGGGCAGCGCCGGTCGACGGCGCCCGACCGCCCCGGGCACGCGCGACGACGCCCGGAGCCGCCGGGCGCTGCTCGTCCGGGCACGCCGGGCTGCGGTCGTCCGAACACGCCGGTCGCCGGTCGCCGGTCGCCGGTCGCCGGTCGTCCGAGCCTGCCCGGCCGACCGGCTACAGGACGGCCCGCAACTGGTCGGCGATGACGGCGATGCGGCCCAGCACGCCGTTGACGAACCGCGGCGAGTCGTCCGTGGACAGCTGCTTCGCCAGCTCCACGGCCTCGTCGATGGCGACCGCGTCGGGCACGTCGGCGGCCCACAGCAGCTCGTAGAGGCCCACGCGCAGCACCGCCCGGTCCACGCCCGGCATCCGCTGGAGCGTCCAGCCCTCGGCGTGCTCCGAGATCAGGTCGTCGATCCGCGGGCGGTGCGCGGTGACGCCCTCCACCAGGGCGACCGTGTAGTCGTTGATCGGCGGGACGTCCGGCGAGCCCACCCGCTCGGCGAGCAGGGTCACCGCGTCGACGCCCCGCAGGTCGGCCTCGTAGAGGACGTCCACCGCCCGTTTCCGGGCCTTGCTGCGCGCTCCCACGTCAGCCGTTGACCCGGCCGAGGTACCGGCCGTCGCGGGTGTCGACCTTGATCTTCTCGCCGGTCGTCACGAACAGCGGCACCTGGATCTCGGCGCCGGTCTCCAGCGTCGCGGGCTTGGTGCCGCCGGTGCTGCGGTCGCCCTGCAGGCCCGGGTCGGTGTGCTGGATGACCAGCTCGACGCTGGTCGGCAGCTCCACGTAGAGCGCGACGCCCTCGTGGACGGCGACGATCGCCTCCTGGTTCTCCAGCATGTAGTTCGCCGCGTCGCCGACCGTCTCGGCCGGGATGCCGATCTGGTCGTAGGTGTCGCCGTCCATGAAGACGAAGTCCGAGCCGTCCCGGTACAGGTAGGTCATGCCCCGCTTGTCCACGGTGGCCGTCTCGACCTTGGTGCCCGCGTTGAAGGTCTTGTCCACGACCTTGCCGGACAGGACGTGCTTCAGCGTGGTGCGCACGAAGGCGCCGCCCTTGCCCGGCTTGACGTGCTGGAACGCGGTGACGGTCCACAGCTGGCCGTCGAGGTTCAGCACCAGGCCGTTCTTCAGGTCGTTGGTGGTGGCCACGGGGTGGGCTCTCCTGTTACGTGTGCGCGGGCGTCCGCCGGGTGTTCGGGCGTCAGACGACCACTAGCTCTTTCGTGGTCAGGGTGAGGAGCTCCGGGGCGCCGTCGCGCACCACCAGGGTGTCCTCGATGCGGACACCGCCCCTCCCGGCGAGGTACACCCCGGGCTCGACCGTGACCGCCATACCGGGCAGAAGTGTACCGGCACCCGCCTTGGACAGCGCCGGAGCCTCGTGGATCTGGAGGCCGACGCCGTGCCCGAGGCCGTGCACGAAGTGCTCGCCGAAGCCCGCGCCCTCGATCACGTCCCGGGCCGCCGCGTCCACGGCGGCCACCTCCGCGCCGGGCGCCAGCGCCGCGCGCCCGGCCGCCTGCGCCGCCGCGACCAGCTCGTACAGCTCCCGCTGCCAGTCGGCGGGCGGGCCGACGACCAGCGTGCGGGTCATGTCGGAGTGGTAGCCGTCGACCAGCGCGCCGAAGTCGAGCTTGACGAAGTCGCCGGCGCGCACCACGGCGTCGGTCGGCCGGTGGTGCGGGACGGCCGAGTTGGCGCCGGTCGCGACGATGCTGTCGAAGCCGGGCCCCGCCGCGCCGTGGTCGAGCATCCGGCCCTCCAGCTCGCGCGCGATCTCCCGCTCCGTCCGGCCGGGGCGCAGGCCGCCGTGCTCGACCAGGCCCGCCAGCGCCCGGTCCGCCGCCGCGCACGCCATGCGCAGCGCCTCGACCTCGGCCTCGTCCTTGACCAGCCGCAGCTGCTCGACCAACCCGGGCGCGCGGGCCAGCTCGACCCGCTCGGCGGCCTCGGCGAGGGTGTCGAGGCCCTCCACGGTGACGTGGTGGCTCTCGTACCCGACCCGCCCCAGCCCCGCCCCGGCCGCCCGCCGCGCCAGCGCCACGTCGCAGGGCCGGTCGACGACCCGCTCCAGGTCCGGCACCTGGTGCGCGGCCTGGGTCAGGTAGCGGCCGTCGGTGCAGAAGGCGGTGGCCTCGTCGGACTCGGCGGAGACCAGCAGCGCGGCGTTGGACCCGGTGAACCCGGTGAGGTAGCGGACGTTGAGCAGGTCGGTCACCAGCAGCGCGTCCAGCTCCCGGTCCCGGAGCGTGGCGCGCAGTGCGGCGCGGCGAGGTGCGTACGGCATAGCCCGCAGCCTAAAGGCCGGTAGGAAGGGGCACAGCGGGCGTTCGAGGCGGGCCACGTGCGCGGCCGGCGGCCCCGGCCGGGGCCGCCGCACGCCGGGGCCCCGGTCGGGGCCGGGGCGGCGAGCGCGCACGACCCCGGCGCGCTGCCCCGCCCCGAGCGGGCGGGGCCCGCGCGGGCGGGGTGGCCGCTCAGCGGCGCAGGTCGCCACCCTGCTCGTAGCCGTCCCAGGTCTGCTGGGAGACCGGGACGACCGGCGAGGAGTTCAGCGTCACCACCTCCTGAGCCGCCTCCCGGTCGCCCACCGGCCACAGCCGGCCGTCCAGCACCAGGCCCAGCCTGCCGTCCGGGGCGCGGACGGCCTGCGCGCCGGCCGGGAGCCGGGCGGCCGGCGGCAGCGCGTCCACGGCGGGCGGGCGGTGGTCCAGGACCCGGGTGGCCAGGCGGTCGGCCACCGAGCGGCGCTCGACCCGGACGACCTCGCCGCCCACGACCAGGTCGACGGTGTTCTCCGGGGACGGCACGGCGAAGCCGTCGAGCACGCGGGCGGCCTGCCCGGACCCGCAGCCGGGCGCGTTCACCAGGTCCAGGCCGAAGTGGGACAGGTCGGTGGGCGCCGCGGCGGCCCCGTCGACGGTGGCGCGCACGACGTCCAGCGGGACGCGCCCGCACGGGTCCTCGGGGGAGATCGGCGCGTGGCCCTCCGGGGTGCGGACCAGGCCGGGCCCCTCGCGCCAGGGGCCGGGGATGGTCACCGCCGGGATCGGGTTGGCGGTGAAGTCGTGGTCCCAGAAGGTCACCGTGGTGCCCTGCTCGGTCTCATGGGCGATGGCGAAGGCCCTCAGCGCGGCCACGTACATCCAGTCGGCGCTGAACGCGTCGACCACCGAGCGGGTGCGGGGCCGGCGCGTGTCGGCGACCGGCTCGAACCCCCGCTCGCCCAGGGCTTCCACGTGGTTGAGGAACGTCGGGTCCTTGGCGCGCAGCACGAACTGGCCCGCGCCGTTCCAGCCGGCGGCCCGGCCGGTGGTGTCGGTGAACATCAGGTAGAACCAGCCGTCGACGAAGAGCACCGACGGCTGGCCCGCGCCATAGGTGTTGTCGCGGGTGGTGTCGTAGGAGGGGCTGACGATCGGCCGCCCGCCCGCCTCGCGGGTCCAGCGGACGCCGTCCGGGCTGCTCGCGACGCCGATCGCGTTGCCGTGCGCGTGGTCGCCCGCCGCGCCGGTGTAGTACAGGTAGTACCTGCCGCCGACCTTGAGCACCGACGGGTCGCAGACGTGCATCCCGTCGAAGCCGGTCGCGCTGCCGGACAGCACGGGCTGCCCGGAGCTGCCGTCGGGCGCGGTGAACGGGCCGGCGGTGCCGGCGCTCTCGGCGTGGAGCAGGTCGTCGCCGGGCGGGTCGGCGGAACCGAGCTGGCTGCACCACCACATGCGCAGCCGGCCGCCCTCGGCCAGCACCGCCGGGCCGTAGTTGTACGGGGCCTGCGGGCCGGCGGCGACGACACCGGGGCTGCGCCGGGCCCGGTCGGTGGCGACCGGCGGCGGTGGCCTGCGGCTCGCGGCGGCGGGTGCGGGCGCGGTCGCGGACGGCGCGGTCGAGGTGCCGGGCGCGGGCACCGGTTCGGCGATGCCGGGCGCGCACGCCGCCAGCACGGCTAAGGCGAGGGCGGATCCGAGGAGCCTCGTCGGGCCGGCCATGGTCTCCACTTCCGAACGGCGGTCGACACCGGGGGCGCGAGGCCACGGCCGGTTCCGGTCCAGTGTAGAGAGCGGCTCACTCGGACGGGTGAGGGACGGAAATCCTCTTCTCGGGGGTTGTCCGCCTGGCTTGGAGACGGTCGGTGTTCGTCAGGCACACGGTGCGGTGAAGTAGCCCACCCGGCCGTGCTCCGCGCAGGCCGGGTCGGACACCCACAGCTCCACGTGGTGCAGGGGGCCGTGCGTCATCCCCCGGTGGTCAGCCAGCGGATCGCGAGGGCGTAGCCCTGGACGCCGAGGCCCACGATCACGCCCGCCGCCACGTCGGACAGGTAGCTGTGGTGGCGGAACGGCTCCCGCTTGTGCACGTTGGAGATGTGCACCTCCACCAGGGGCGCGGTGAGCTGGGCGCACGCGTCGCGCACGGCGATCGAGCTGTGCGTCCACGCGCCGGCGTTGAGCACGACCGGGATCCCGTCGTCGGCCGCCCGGTGCAGCCACCCGAGCATCTCGCCCTCGGAGTCGGTCTGCCGGACCTCCACCTCCGCGCCCAGCTCGCGGCCGGTCGCCTCGCACAGGGCGACCAGGTCGGCGTAGGTGGTGCGGCCGTAGACGTCCGGTTCGCGGGTGCCGAGCCGGCCGAGGTTCGGGCCGTTGAGGACGAGCACCCTCACAGCAGCACGCTCCCGCCGGACGTCGCGTCCGCGGCCACCGCGGAGTACGCGGCGGCGATGAGCGACGGGTCCGGGCCCTCCAGGCGACCGGGCTTGGCCGGCCCGTCGAGCACCACGAAGCGCAGCACGCCGGAGCGGTTCTTCTTGTCCGACCGCATCCCCTCCAGCAGCTGGGGCAGCGCGTCCGGGTCGTAGCGGGTGGGCAGGCCCAGCGCGGTGAGCACGCGGCGGTGCCGGTCGGCGGTCTCGTCGTCCAGCCGGCCGGCCAGGCGGGCCAGCTCGGCGGCGAACACCAGGCCGACGCTGACCGCCGCGCCGTGCCGCCAGCGGTAGCGCTCGCGGCGCTCGATGGCGTGGCCGAGGGTGTGGCCGTAGTTGAGGACCTCGCGCAGGTCGGACTCGCGCAGGTCGGCGGACACCACGTCCGCCTTGACCCGGATCTTGCGCCGGACCAGCTCCTCCAGCACGTCGCCGGTCGGGTCCAGGGCGCGCTCCGGGTCGTCCTCGATCAGGTCCAGGATCACCGGGTCGGCGATGAAGCCGCCCTTGACGACCTCCGCCATGCCCGCGACCAGCTCGTTGCGCGGCAGGGTCTCCAGGGTGGCCAGGTCGACCAGCACGGCGTCGGGCTCGTAGAAGGTGCCGACCAGGTTCTTGCCCGCGTCGGTGTTGATGCCGGTCTTGCCGCCGATCGCCGCGTCCACCATGCCCAGCAGCGTGGTCGGCACGTGCACCAGGCGCACGCCGCGCATCCAGGTGGACGCGACGAACCCGGCCAGGTCGGTCACCGCTCCCCCGCCGAGGCCGACCACGACGTCCCGGCGGCCCAGCCCGATCTGCCCGAACACGGTCCAGCAGTACCCGGCGACCCGCAGGTCCTTGCCGTCCTCGGCGTCGGGCACCTCGACGCGGTGCGCGTCGACACCGGCCGCCGCCAGCTCCTCGCGGACCGCCTCGGCGGTCTCGGCGAGCGTGGGCGTGTGGACGATCGCCGCCTTGTCCGTGCCCCGCAGGGCCTCGACCAGGTCGCCCAGCAGGCCGCGGCCCACCACCACGTCGTACGGTCGTTCCGCGGCCACGCGGATCCGCACCGGCTCGCCCATCACCACTCCCCTCCGTCGGTCACCGACCTCATTCGACCACGGCCGCCCCGGGCGCGCGCACGCCCCGCCGACGGGCGGCGGCGCTCACCCCGCCGAGGGCCGCCAGCGGGCGAGCACGGCGTCGACCACCTGCTCGGGCTCCAGGTCGTCGGTGACCACCTCGACGGTCGCGACCTCCCGGTACAGCGGCAGGCGGGCGTCGAGCAGCGCCTTGAACGTCGAGCGCGGGTTCACCCCGGCCAGCAGGGGCCGCGCGGTGGACAGGCCGGTGCGCCGCACGCCCTCGGCCGTGCCGACGTTGAGGAACACCACGGCGTGCCCGGCCAGGCGCTCGCGCGTCGCGGCGGACAGCACCGCGCCGCCGCCCAGCGCCAGCACGCCGTCGTGCTCGGCCAGGCCCGCGGCCACCGCGTCCTCCTCCAGCGCCCGGAACGCCGGCTCGCCGTCGGTGGTGAAGATGTCCGAGATGGCCCGGCCCGTCGCGGTCACCACGTCCTCGTCGGTGTCCCGGAAGGACACCCCCAGGCGCTCGGCGAGCAGCTGCCCGACCGTCGTCTTGCCCGCTCCGGGCGGGCCGAGGACGACCAGCCTCGGGCTCACCGCCCCTCCCAGCGGGCTTCCAGCGCCGCCAGGTACGACGCCACGTTGCGCTTGGTCTCGGTGATCGAGTCGCCGCCGAACTTCTCCAGCGCCGCCTCCGCGAGCACCAGCGCCACCACCGACTCCAGCACCACGCCCGCCCGCGGCACGGCGCAGACGTCCGACCTCTGGTGGATCGCCACGGCCGGCTCACCGGTCCGGACGTCCACGGTGGACAGTGCGCGCGGGACGGTCGAGATGGGCTTCATCGCGACCCGCACCCGCAGCGGCTCGCCGTTGGTGATGCCGCCCTCCAGGCCGCCGGCCCGGTTGGAGCGGCGCGTCACGCCCTTCGGCCCGGGGCCGCGGTCGATCTCGTCGTGCGCCTGGCTGCCCCACCGCTCGGCGGTGGTGAAGCCGTCGCCGACCTCCACGCCCTTCATCGCCTGCACGCCCATCAGCGCGCCCGCGAGCCGCGCGTCCAGCCGCCGGTCCCAGTGCACGTGCGACCCGAGGCCGGGCGGCAGGCCGTAGGCGATGACCTCGATCACGCCGCCGACCGTGTCGCCGGCCTCCTTGACCGCCTCCACCTCGGCGACCATCGCCTCGGTGCCGCGCGGGTCGAACGCCCGCACCGGGCTCGCGTCCACCGCCGCCAGGTCGCCGGGACCGGGCGTCGCCGCGTCGTCCGGCGTCCGCGCCCGGCCGATGGACACCACGTGGCTGACCACGTCGGCGTCGAAGACCTGCTTGAGGAACTGCCGGGCCACCGTGCCCAGCGCGGTGCGGGCGGCGGTCTCCCGCGCGCTGGCCCGCTCCAGCACCGGCCGCGCCTCGTCGAACCCGAACTTCTGCATCCCGGGCAGGTCGGCGTGGCCGGGCCGGGGCCTGGTCAGCGCCTCGTTGCGGCCGGTGGGCTTGAGCTCGGCCGGGTCGACGGGGTCGGCGGACATCACCTTCTCCCACTTGGGCCACTCGGTGTTGCCGATCCGCACGGCGATCGGGCCGCCCTGGGTCAGGCCGTGGCGCACGCCACCGAGGATCTCGACCTCGTCGGCCTCGAACCCCATGCGGGGGCTGCGCCCGAACCCGAGCCGTCGGCGTTCCAAGTGGACGGTCAGGTCGGCAGTGGTGACCTCCACCCCGGCTACCATGCCTTCCAGCACGGCGACCAGGGCCGGTCCGTGGGACTCCCCAGCGGTGATCCAGCGCAGCACGCGCCGAATCCTTCCACAGCCTCACCACGGCCCCCACACCGATGTCAGCCAGGTCGCACCGACCAGGCCCGGCCCGTGCGGCAGCCCGTCCGCCGGCCACCGCACCGCCACGACCAGCGTGATCGCGCTCGCCACCGCCGCGGCCACCGGCAACGCCTGCCACGACACCGCTCCCAGGACCGCGCCCAGCGCCCCGGACAGCTTCACGTCGCCGCCGCCCAGGGCCGAGCGGCGCAGCCGGCGCACGGCCAGGTGCGCCGCCAGGAAGACCAGGCACCCGCCGAGCGCCCGCCCCGGGTCGGCCCCGGCGGACCACAGCGCGACCGCCACCGCCGGGTAGGCGGGCAGCGTCAGCGCGTCGGGCAGCCGCCCGCATCGGAGGTCCGCAGCGGCGAGCAGCACGCCCAGCCACGCCAGCAGGAGCGGCACCGGCAGCCAGCGCGGCGGGCTGACCAGGGCCGCGGCGGACCACAGCGCGGCCGTGGGCGCGGCGCACCACGGCCACCGCACGTCCGCGCCGCGGGGCAGGGCGCGCAGCAACCGCGAACCGAGGACCCCGGCGCCCAGGCCGGACAGCGCGACGAGCACGGGTCCACGGTGGCGGACCGCCCGCCCCGACGACAGGGGCGGGTCCGGCCGGGTGGTCCACCCGGCCGGACCCGCCCCCGGGGACGAGCCGTCAGCGCTGCCAGGAGAACAGGGCGTCCCCGGCGGCCACCGGGCCGCCGGGGGCCTGGTCGACCAGGGCGTCGGCGGTGGCGTCGAGCGCGACGACCGGGCAGATCGGGGCGAACCCGGCCGCCTCGACCTCGGCCGGGTCCCACGTCACGACCGGCTGCCCCGCGCGCACCTGCTCACCCTTGACCACGTGCAGGGTGAAGCCCTCGCCCCTGCGCCGCACGGTGTCGATGCCCAGGTGCACCAGGACCGCGGCGCCGTCGGCGGTGGCCACGACGAACGCGTGCGGGTGCAGCGTCACGACCGTGCCGTCCACCGGCGCCACCGCCTCGCCGGCCACCCGGTCGGGCTCCACGGCGACGCCGGGGCCCACCATCGCCTGGGCGAACACCGGGTCCGGCACGTCGGTGAGCGGCACCACGCGCCCGGCCACCGGACTGGTCACCCGCAACGTCACAGCAGGTCCTCGATGTCGCTCGCGATGGTGTCGGCCTCGGGGCCGACGACGACCTGCACGACGTTGCCCGACCGCATCACGCCGTGGGCGCCGGCCGCCTTGAGCGCCTTCTCGTCCACCAGGCCGCCGTCCTCCAGCTCACAGCGCAGGCGCGTGATGCAGGGCTCGATCTCCACGATGTTGTCCGCCCCGCCGAGCCCGGCGAGGATCTGCTCCGCCTTGTCCGCCACTACGAGTCCTCTCTCGACACCTGCACTGAGGGTGCCACCGCTCGGCCACGGTCCCGTAACGGCGGTTGACACCCGGTTGGCACGCGGAGCATCCTCCCCGCACCAACTGGTCTAGACCGGAAAGTACCAATCCGGTCATGACCGCGCGAGCACGGGGAGGTGTCATGAACCGCAACGAGATCGTCGACGGGCCCAAGCCCAAGCACGCCCAGCTCAGGGACATCCTGCGGCGCATGGCCGAGCAGGAGCTGCCCCCCGGCTCGCCGATCCCGTCCGAGCGCGACCTGGCCCGGCAGTACCGGGTGTCCCGGATCACCGTCCGGGCCGCGGTCGGGCAGCTGGTCAGCGAGGGCTTGCTGACCAGGGCCAAGGGACGGGGCACCTTCACCGCCCGTCGCCGGATGGACGTCCAGCTGTACCTGGAGTCCTTCACCGACGACATGCGCCGGCGCGGGCTCACGCCCGCCACCGAGGTCCACCGGTGCGCCGACGAGGCGCCGCCACCCGCGGCGGCGACCGCGCTCGGCCTGGCGCCGCACGAAACCGCTTGTCGCCTCGTCCGCCTGCGCAGGGCGGACGGGGTACCGCTGGCCGTCGAACGCGGCTGGTACCACCCCCGGATCGTGCCCGGCCTGCACCGGCACGACCTGACCGGATCGCTGTACACGCTGCTCGCCGACACCTACGGGGTGCAGTTGGACCACGCCAAGCAGACCGTCTGGGCCGAGGGAGCCGACCCGGAGAACGCGAAGCTGCTGGGAGTCAGAACCGGCAGCCCGCTGCTCGTGTTCCGGCGGGTGACCAGCTCCGCTGGGCAGCCCGTCGAGGACATGACGTCCTGGTACCGGGGCGATCTCTACCAGGTGACCATGCAATTGGACCGGACCGACCCGGAATCCGGCCCGTTCTCCGCCAAAGGGAGGTAACCCATGAGCGCCAGCGCCCCACAGGCCGTCGGCGGTCGTGACATCAAGGGCCTTGCCACGTTGCAGCGGTTCGGTCGCAGCCTCATGCTGCCGATCGCCGCGCTGCCCGTGGCCGGTCTCCTGGCCCGGCTCGGCCAGCCCGATCTGCTCGGCAAGGACGGCTTGGGGTGGGACAAGGTCGCGGCCGTCATCGGCAACGCCGGTGACTCGATCCTCGGCGCGCTGCCGCTGCTGTTCGCGGTGGGCATCGCGATCGGGTTCGCCCGCCGGGGCGACGGTTCGACGGCCCTGGCCGCCGTGGTCGGCCACGTGGTGATGCAGGGCGTCTTCGCCGCCATGTCGCCGTTCGTGCTCGACCAGCCGACGGAGGTCGGCGCCAAGCCGGTGCTGATCGACTACCGGGTGCTCGGCGGCATCGTGGTCGGTCTGATCACCGCCGTGCTCTGGCAGAAGTACCACCGGATCAAGCTCCCGCCGTACCTGGCGTTCTTCGGCGGTCGCCGGTTCGTGCCGATCCTGGTCGCCGCCGTGATGGTCGTGGTCGCGGTCCTGCTCGGCCTGATCTACCCCGTGTTCAACGCGGGCATCCGCAGTCTCGGCGAGGCCGTCACCGGCAGCACCATCATCGGCGCGGGCATCTTCGGCGTCGTCAACCGCCTGCTGATCCCGCTGGGCCTGCACCACATCATCAACAACGTGGTGTGGTTCCAGTTCGGCGAGTACACCGACGCCACCGGCAAGGTCGTCCACGGCGACATCCCGCGCTTCCTGGCGCACGACCCGACCGCGGGCACCTTCCAGACCGGCTTCTTCCCGATCATGATGTTCGCGCTGCCCGCCGCCGCCCTGGCGATCGTGCACACGGCGCGGCCGGCGCAGAAGAAGATCATCGGCGGCATCATGGGCTCGGCCGCCCTGACCGCGTTCATCACCGGCGTCACCGAGCCGCTGGAGTTCGCGTTCATGTTCGTGGCGTGGCCGCTGTACCTGATCCACGCGGTGCTGACCGGCACGTCGCTGGCCATCACCAACGCGCTGGGCGCCAACGACGGGTTCTTCTTCTCCGCGGGCGCGATCGACATGATCCTCAACTGGGGCATCGCGACCAAGCCGTGGCTGCTGATCATCGTCGGCCTCGTCTACGCGGTGATCTACTACTTCCTGTTCCGCTTCGTGATCACCAAGTGGAACCTGAAGACCCCCGGCCGCGACGACAACGAGGACCCGGAGGCCGACCCCAGCTCGGTCGAGGCGGGCGCGGCCGAGGCCCGCGCCGCGGACACCGACGCCGGGGAGGGCGGGGCCCGGCGCAAGCGCACCCCGCGCGCGGACAACGCCTGAGAACGACACGAGAGGACGCACCATGCCTGAGCGACGGGTCACCGTGGCGAGCAAGGTGGGGCTGCACGCCCGCCCTGCCGCGCTGCTGGCCAAGGCGGCAGCCGGCCAGCCGGTGAAGGTCACCATCCGCAAGGACGACGGCCAGCCGGTCGAGGCGGCCAGCGTGCTGGGTCTGATGACGCTGGGCGCGATGCACGGCGACGAGGTCGTGCTCGCCGCCGACGGCGAAGGCGCGGACTCCGCGCTGGAGGCCATCGCGGAACTCATCGCGTCCGACCTGGACGAGGGCTGATCCCACGCCGAAGCCGGCCGGAGCCCTGCTCGCACCCTCGCGCGAGCAGGGCTCCGGCCGTCCGCGCGGCGGTCGGGCGGCGGCAGCCGAACGGCACGACCGCGGACGGCACGACCCCGGACGGCACGACCCCGGACGGCACGACTCCGGGCGGCACGACCGCGGACGGCACGACCGCGGACGGCAGGAGCCCTGACCGCACAACAGCAGACCGCACGGCCCCGGACCGCACGCGGTCGGCGCGGGCGGCCCGGTCACCGGAGGGGTCGGCTCACCGATCCAGGGGCAGCGGCAGGATGTCGCCGGTCGCGGCGCGCAGGGCGGCGCGCATCGCCGCCCGGGGCGCGGGCCGGCCGGTGAACTGCTCGCACTGGCCGAACGCCTGGTGCAGCAGCATGTCCAGGCCCGTCGCCGACGACCGCCCGCGCCGGGCCAGCGCGCGGGCCAGCGGCGTCGGCCACGGGTGGTAGACGACGTCGAGCACGCACGGAGCCTCGGCCAGCGCGTCGGCGATCGGCTCGGTGGCGGCCGGCGGCACGGTGCTCACCAGCACGTCCGAGGAGGCGGCCAGGTCGGCGAAGTCCGCCCCGGCCCACTCGACCAGGTCCAGCGGCACGCCCACGCGCTCGGCGCACGCCAGCGCCTCGGCCGCCCGCGCCGCCGAGCGGACCACCAGCGAGAACGACCGCACCCCGAGCGAGGCCAGGCCCACCAGGGCCGCGGTGGCGGTGCCGCCCGCGCCCAGCAGCACGGCGCGCGACCCGCCGGCGAACCCGCCGGCCGCCCGCAGCGCGCCCACCACGCCGTCCACGTCCGTGCAGTCCGCGCGCCAGCCGCCGGGCGCCGGCACGAGGGTGTTCGCCGCGCCGACCAGCGTCGCGCGGGGCGTCACCGACGAGGCGACCGCCAGGGCCGCGCGCTTGCCCGGCATCGTCACCGACAGGCCCGCCCACGACGGGTCCAGCCCCCGCACCAGGGGCTCGACGCCGGCGGCGTCGCACTCGACCCGCGTGTAGGTCCACGGCAGGCCCAGGGCCTCGAACGCGGCGTTGTGCAGCACCGGGGACAACGAGTGGGCCACCGGCGAGCCGATGACCGCGGCCTGGCGCACCACCGTCAGAAGACCCCTTCCTCGCGGGCCTTGGCCGCCAGGCGCTCGTGCTCGTCCAGCGAGTCGGAGAAGCACGTCGTGCCGTCCTTCTGGCACTTGACGAAGAACAGGAACTCACCGGGCTCGGGGTTGATCGCCGCCGCGATCGCCTCGCGGCTGGGCGAGCCGATCGGGGTCGGCGGCAGGCCCAGCACCTGGTAGGTGTTGTACGGCCCGGAGCGGTTGCGGTCCTCGTCGCTGGTCGTGACGATCGGGCGGTCGAGCTTGTAGTTGACCGTCGAGTCGAACTCCAGCTTCTGGTTGATCGACAGCCGCTTGTAGATGACCTGGGAGATCCGGCCGAAGTCCTTCCGCAGGCCCTCCTTCTCCACCAGCGACGCGATGCCCAGCACCTCGTAGGGCCGGAAGCCGGTGGCCGCGGTGCTCCCCGGGATGCCGTAGCCCTGCAACCGGGTGGTCGACGTCTCGATGACGCCCTTGAGCAGCTCGGTCGCCGTCGCGCCCGGCTTCGGGTGGTACAGGCCCGGCACGATGAGCCCCTCGAGGCGGTGCTCGCGCGGCGAGCGGGCGAAGTCGCCCAGCGCCCACTCCGGGATGCCCAGGGCCGCCGCGTCGGCGTTCTCCGCCGCGTCGCGCAGCTCCTGGGGGCTGACGCACTTCTTCACGCCGTCCAGCTCCGCGCACGAAGCCTCGGACAGCATCGACAGGATGCCCTTGACGACCTTGCCGTCCACGCCGGTGATGTCGTGCAGGACGTTGCCGCCCCGGACCTCCAGCGGCACGAACTTCGTGCCCGGCGCGGTCATCCGCTCGACCGCCGCCTGCCCGGACATCCTGGTCTTCATCTGGTAGAAGCCCGGCTGGATGGCGGTGACCCGCGAGTCGCCCTTGCCCGCCTCGGTGAACGCCCGCGCGCTGGCCACCACGTCCTTCTCCTCCAGCGCGGAGGCGATGGCCGTGACCGGGTCGCCGTCCTTGACCTCGACCACGACGTCGGCCTCGCCCGTGCCGGGGTAGTCCTCGTACGAGCCGATGCCGCTCAGCGTCCGGTACCCGTAGTAGGCGCCGACCCCGCCGACGGCCAGGATCAGCGCGAAGACGGTCCACAGCACCGCCCGCTTGCGCGTGCGCCCGGTGGGCCGCGCCGCCTTGGCGCCGCGCGGCCGCTCGTCCTGGCGCACGTCCGATTCGCCGAACAACCCGAGGTCGTCGCTCACGTGCGGTCCTTCGCTCCGGGGGCCCGCCCCTCGTCGGCGGGGCGGGCCGCGTTTCGCGACCGCCCGTCCAGCCAGGACTGCAAGATCTCGACCGCGGCAGCCTGGTCCACGACGGCACGTCGCCTCTTGCCTCGCACCCCGCGCTCGGCCAGCACCCGATCGGCCGTGACCGTGGTCAGCCGCTCGTCGTGCAGCCGCACCGGCACCGGGGCGACGCGCTCGGCCAGCGCCGCAGCGTACGCCGCCGCCGACTCCGCCGCCGGCCCGTGCCGGCCGGCGAGCGTGCGGGGCAGTCCGACCACGACCTCGACCACGTCGTGCTCGGTGACGAGCCCGGCCAGGTCCGCGAGGTCCCGACCGGTCTTCCCGTCACGGGCCAGGGTAACCAGCGGGGTCGCCAGGAAGGCGCTCGGGTCGCTCAGGGCGACGCCCACCCGCACCGACCCGACGTCGACGCCCAGCCTCCGACCGAGGCCGGGGTCGTCGACGCCGGGCCGGTCAGCGCTGCTCAACGGCGCGGTCCACCTCGGCGCGCAGGGCGGCCAAGGCTTCGGGCACCCCGGCCGCGTCGGTGCCGCCGCCCTGGGCCAGGTCCGGCTTGCCGCCGCCCCGGCCGCCGACGGCGGGGGCGAACGCGGGCACCAGCTTGCCGGCGGCGAGCCCCAGCGAGCGGGCGGCGGCCGTGGTGGCGACCACGAAGCTCACCTTGTCGCCGTCCGGGGCGAACAGGCCGACCACGCCGGGCCGGTCGCCGAGCCGGTTGCGCACCTCGCCGGCCAGCGTCCGCACGTCGCCCGCGGGCACGCCCCCGGGCAGGGCGAGCGCCACCACGGCGACGCCGCGCACGTCCAGCGCCTGCTCGGCCAGCGACCCGGCCTCGGACAGCAGCTGGGCGGCGCGCACCCGCTCCAGCTCCTTCTCCGCCGCGCGCAGCCGCTCGACCAGGGCCTCGACCCGGGCCGGGACCTCGGCGTCGGGCACCTTGAGCAGGCCGGCCACGTTCTGCACCAGGGCCCGCTCGCGGGCCAGGTACTGGAACGCCTCGATGCCGACGTAAGCCTCCAGCCGGCGCACGCCCGAGCCGACCGACGACTCGCCGATGACCGTGATCGGGCCGATCTGCGAGGAGTGCTCGACGTGCGTGCCACCGCACAGCTCGCGCGACCACGGCCCGCCGATCTCGACCACGCGCACGGTCTCGTCGTAGGTCTCGCCGAACAGGGCGATCGCGCCCATCTCCTGGGCGCCGCCCATGTCGGTGTAGACGACCTGCACCGGCAGGTCGCGCCGGACCGCGAGGTTGGCGACCTCCTCGATCTCGCTGCGCGCCTCGTCGGACAGGCCGCCGGTCCAGGCGAAGTCCAGCCGCAGGTAGCCGGGCTTGTTGTAGGAGCCGCTCTGCAGCGCGGACGGGCCGAGCACCTGGCGCAGGGCGGCGTGCACGACGTGCGTGCCGGAGTGGCCCTGGCGGGCGCCGACGCGCCACTCCGGGTCCACCCGGGCCTCCACGCGCTCGCCCTCGGCGATCTCGCCGGAGAGCACCCGCACCTGGTGCACCCACAGCTTGCGGGCGACCTTCTGGACGTCCACGACCTCCAGCTCGGCGCCGCCGGACACGATCGTGCCCGCGTCGCTCTCCTGGCCGCCGGACTCGGCGTAGAGCGGGGTGCGGTCGAGCACGACCTCGACGATCTCGCCCTCGCGGGCCGAGCGGACCCGCCGGCCGCCGCTGACGATGCCGCGCAGGGTGGCCTCGGAGGCCAGCTCCCGGTAGCCGGTGAACTCGGTCGCGCCCAGGTCGAGCAGCTCCCGGTAGACGGTCTGGTCGCCGTGGCCGGTCTTCTTGCCGGCGGCGTCGGCCTTGGCGCGGGCGCGCTGCTCGGCCATCAGCTTGCGGAACCCCTCCTCGTCCACGGTCAGGCCCGCCTCCGCGGCCATCTCCAGGGTGAGGTCGATGGGGAAGCCGTAGGTGTCGTGCAGCTGGAACGCCTTGTCGCCGGGCAGCGTGGCCCGGCCGTCGGCCTTGACCTCGGCGGCGGCGCCCTCGAAGATCCGCGACCCGGACTCCAGGGTGCGCAGGAAGGTGTCCTCCTCGGCCTGGAGCACCTGGGCGATCCGGGGGAACCCGCTGACCAGCTCGGGGTAGGTCGGGCCCATGGCGTCGCGGACCAGCTCGGCGAACCGCACCAGCACCGGCTGGGTCACGCCCAGCAGGCGGGCCGAGCGGACGATGCGGCGCAGCAGGCGGCGCAGCACGTAGCCGCGGGCCTCGTTGCCGGGCGTGACGCCGTCGCCGACGATCAGCACGCCGGAGCGGGCGTGGTCGGCGATGACGCGGAACCGCACGTCGTCGACCGGGTCGTCGCCGTACTTGCGGCCGGACAGCCGCTCGGCCTCCCGGATCACCGGCAGCACGAGGTCGGTCTCGTAGACGTTGTCGACGCCCTGGAGCAGGAAGGCGACCCGCTCCACGCCCATGCCGGTGTCGATGTTCTTCTTCGGCAGCGAGCCGACCGGCGGGTGGCCCAGCTTGGGGCTCTGCTCGCCGCGCACGTCCTGCATGAAGACCAGGTTCCAGATCTCCAGGTACCGGTCCTCGTCCACGACCGGGCCGCCCTCGCGCCCGTAGGCGGGGCCGCGGTCGTAGTAGATCTCCGAGCACGGGCCGCCGGGACCGGGCACGCCCATGTCCCAGTAGTTGTCCTTGCCGTCGCGGCGCTGGATGCGCTCCTCGGGCAGGCCGGCGACCTTCTTCCACAGCTCGATGGCCTCGTCGTCGTCCAGGTAGACGGTGACCCAGATGCGCTCGGGGTCGAAGCCGTAGCCGCCGTCGTCCTGGGACTTGGTGATCAGCTCCCAGGCCAGCCGGATGGCCTCTTCCTTGAAGTAGTCGCCGAACGAGAAGTTGCCCGCCATCTGGAAGAACGTGTTGTGGCGGGTGGTCTTGCCGACCTCGTCGATGTCCGGGGTGCGCACGCACTTCTGGATGCTGGTGGCGCGCTGGAACGGCGGCGGGGCCTCGCCGAGGAAGTACGGCTTGAACGGCACCATGCCGGCGTTGACGAACAGCAGGTTCGGGTCGTCCAGGATGAGCGAGGCGCTGGGCACGTAGGTGTGGCCGGCCCGCTCGAAGTGCTCGCGGAAGCGCTTGATGATCTCGTGGGTCTGCACGGGTGAGTCCTTGGCTGTGGTGGGTGTCCGGGGCGCGGTGAGGCGGGCGACCCCTAGCGGTCGCCCGCCCTGCGCGCTCGCCGACCCGGCGCGTGCCCCGTCTGCCGCTCCACGGTGTCGTGCAGCTCCTGCTCGCGCTCGGACATGCCCGCGCGCACCTCCGCGCCGAACGACCCGATCGCGCCGGCCAGCTCCCGCAGGCCCTCGCCCACGTTCGCGCCGATGCCGGCCGGGGTGGCGGCGTGCGCCGCCTGGCCCGCCTTGCGGGTGGCGAACACGCCGGCGGCGATGCCCAGGCCGAACCAGAACAGCCGCCTCATCGCCGACCTCGCCGGGAGTGCTTGGTGGTGGCCTGGGCCGCGGAGCGCCGCGCCCGGATGGCCTTGCTGACGCCGTAGGACAGCGCGGCGGCCTTCACCAGCGGGCCGCCGAGGGTGGCGGTGAACAGCGAGGTCAGCGCGGAGACGTTGCCGGTGACCGCGCGCGCGTTGGCGGTGATGCCGTCCACCCGCTCCAGCTGGGCGTTCACGTGCGTGATGGTCGTGTTCGCGCCGGTGAAGAGCGGGTCGCTGTTCTGGTGGGCCTTGCGGATGGCGATGGTGGCCTCGTCCAGCGTGCGCCCCAGCTTGACCAGCGGGATGGCCAGCAGGATCACCAGCAGCACGAACGCGCCGGCGGCGACCAGCGCGGCGATCTGCCCTGGCGACACGGGTCCTCCCGAAAAAAGCTTGCTGGGCGTTGGGCGCCCCAGGTTACCGCGTGTCGGCCGGATGACCTGCGGTGGATCACGGTTGTGTCCGCCGAACGGGTCCGGGCCACTTGTGAGAAGTACTCGGATGACCGATGACCTGGGGCGTTGCGGTGCATTAGCGTGATCTTCGCTGTTTCGCACCGGCAGTGCGGCCCGACTCCCGAGCGGAGCGGGCCCCGGCGAGAGGACACGGCATGGCCCACGAGATCCAGCCCGCGCAGGAGGCCCCGGCCGGCGGTCTGCTGCTCAGCTCCGAGGCGCTGGGCGCCGCCGTCGACCGCAACAAGGTCAACGGGGCGGTCGACGACACCGACGGCAACGACTGAGTGACCGCCTGGACCCTGGCTGACCTCGTGGCACCGATCGGGGTCAGCCAGTTCCACGCCGCGGTGCAGGGCCGGACCCACCGGCGGTTCCCCGGCCGGGCGGGGCGGTTCGCCGACCTGGCCCCGTGGTCGGAGGTCGACCGGGTGCTGCGCGAGCACAGGTTGGACCACCCCCGGTTGCGGCTGGCCCGGGACGGCGAGCTCGTCCCCGCGCACACCTACTCCGAAGTGGTGGAGACCCGGCGCACGGGCCCGGTGCCGCGCCTGCTGCCCGCCGCGTTCGCGGAGCAGCTCCGCGGCGGGGCCACGCTGGTGCTGGACTCGGTGCACGAGCTGTTCGGGCCGGTGGGCGAGCTGGCCGTGGCGCTGGAGCACGACCTGCGGGAGCGGGTGCAGGTCAACCTGTACGCGGGGTGGGGCGTCACGCACGGCTTCGACGTGCACTGGGACGACCACGACGCGCTCATCGTCCAGGTCTCGGGCCGCAAGCGGTGGCGGGTGCACGGCCCGACCCGGCCGGCCCCGCTGCGGCGCGACGTGGAGCTGCCGCGGCGGCCCGAGGGCGAGCCGCTGGACGACTTCGTGCTGGAGGACGGCGACGTGCTCTACGTGCCGCGCGGGCACTGGCACGACGTCTCGGCGCTCGGCGCGGAATCGCTGCACCTGACCATCGGGTTCAGCCCGGCCACCGGCGCGGACCTGGTCGCGTGGCTGGCCGACCGGGTGCGGGCGGACGAGGCGTTCCGCACCGACCTGCCCTGGTTCGCCCCCGCGGAGCAGCAGCGGTCGCGCGCCGAGGCGCTGCGTGAGCGGGTGGTCGCGCTGATGGGCGACGACGTGGTCGGGCGCTTCCTGGCCGACCGGGACGCGCAGGCGCCGGCGATCCAGCACACGGGCCTGCCCTGGACGGCGACGCCGGACCTGCTGCCGCCCGACGACGAGGCCGAGGTGCGGCTGCTCACACCGCGCGCAGTGCTCACCGCCGGCCCGGAGACTGTGTCGCTGGCCGCGGCGGGCAGGCGGCTGGTGTTCGCGGCGGCGGCGGCGCCGGTGCTGGAGCTGCTCGTGGGCAGCGCGTGGCGCCCGGTGAAGGCCCTGGTGGAGGCGGGTGCGCCCGAGGTGGACCGGGTGACGGTGCGAGCCCTGCTCGCGGAACTGGTCACACAGGGCCTGCTCGCCCCCCGGTGATCCGATAAGCTTAGGTATGCCTAACGCAAGTTCGGGGCTGCCGGGGTGCGCGATCCTCACGCGCCAACTGGGCAGCAACCCGGCCGGCACCGCGGCACGCATGTCGTCGTGGCTGCTCGTCGAGCAGCCCGGCCCGTGGCCCGCCGACGCGTTGGAGCAGACCCTGGCCCCGGTGTTCCCGCCGGGGCGGCTGGACGGGCCGCGGGCCGCGGGCCTGCGACCGCTGCTCATCCGCCGCCCCGGCCGGCACCTGCGGGACGGCGCCGGGCCGCGCGCGGTGTTCGTCGGCAGCGGCGTGCCCGGCAACCGGTGGCTGGAGCGGCTGGACTTCGCCGACCTGGCCGCGCTGGACCTGGACGCGCTGGCGGCGGGTGTGCCGGGGCACGGCGAGCCCGTCGACGGGCCGCTGTTCCTGGTGTGCACGCACGGCACGAAGGACATGTGCTGCGCGGTCCTGGGCCGCCCGCTGGCGGGCGTGCTGGGCCAGAACCACCCCGGTCGGGCGTGGGAGGTCAGCCACGTCGGCGGCGACCGGTGGGCGGGCAACCTGCTGGTCGTGCCGGACGGGTTCCTGCACGGGCAGCTCGACCCGGGCGAGGCGGCGCTGGTGGCGAAGGCCGCGCTGGCCGGGCAGGTGCAGCCCGAGCAGCTGCGGGGCCGGACGTCCGCGTCGAGCCCGTGGGCGCAGTACGCCGAGATCGCGCTGCGCAAGCACCTCGGGCTGCGCGGGCTGGACGCCGCGCTGGCGGTCGACGAGCGGCCGGTCGGGCAGGCGGACGACGGGGTGCGGGTGGTGACGGTCCGGTGCGCGGACCACCGGTACGAGGTGACCGTGCACCGCAACTCGGCCGGGCCGTCGGGCACCAGCCGCTGCTCGGGCGTGATCACGCCGCCCGCGTACACGACGCGCAGCATCACGGCCCTCGTGCGGCGTTGACCCGCCGGGTGGCCCGGTGGTCCGCCGCCGGGCGGGAGCCGTCCCGCCCGGTATCCCCGGCCGGGCGGGACGGCGGGTCCCTACCGGCGGGCCAGGGTGAGGTAGGCGAAGCCCAGGCTGCCCCGGTAGCCCTTCAGCCACCCGTCGCGGTGCTCGTCCACGATCGCCCGCACCCCGGCCGCCTCCGGGTGGTCCGGGTTCTCCAGCAGCCAGCGCTCCCGGACGGCGCACCAGCGGGACTCGAAGGAGTCCCACTCGTCCCGCGTGGCCGTGGCCAGGTTGAGCAGCCGGTAGCCGCAGGCCATCGCCAGGTCCACCAGCTCGTCGAGCGACCCGAGGCCCTCCTCGCCGAAGACCTCCAGCGCGCGGGCGTTCGGCGCGCTCTCCCAGAACCCGTCGCCGAGCAGCAGCCGACCGCCGGGCGCGAGCCGGGCGCGCATCGCCTCCAGGGTCTGCCGCGTGCCGCCCCAGGCGTGCGAGGAGCCGATCGAGATCGCCACGTCCGCCGCCGGGGCCCGGTAGGTCGTCACGTCCGCCAGTTCCAGCCGGACCCGGTCGCCCAGGCCCCGGGCCCCGGCGTTCGCCCTGCCCCGGGCGATGGCGAGGTCGTCCGAGTCGACGCCCAGGCCGGTCGCGCCCGGTTCGTGCTCCACCGCCCGCAGCAGCAGCTCGGCCCAGCCGCAGCCGTAGTCGACGACGGCCGCGTCGCGCAGCGGTGCGAGGGTGTCGATCAGGTCGTACGCCTTCGCGTCCGACAACGGCGAGTTGAAGTCGAGCAGGGCATGGCCATTGGCCGGAACGTCGGTCACGGCGCACACCGTCGCAGACGCGGCCCCGATCGGCACCGGATTTTCCCGCCGGCCCCGGCCCACCGCGCCTACTCGCGCCGCTCCTGGCCGCGCACCGCGCGGCGCAGCTTCGGCAGCCGCTCCGCGATGTAGCGCTCGGCGCCCCGACCGGTCGGCTCGTAGTAGTCGCGGCCCACCAGGTCGTCCGGCGCGTACTGCTGGGCCAGCACGCCCTCGGGCACGTCGTGCGGGTAGCGGTAGCCCCGCGCGCTGCCCAGCTCCGCCGCGCCCGCGTAGTGGCCGTCGCGCAGGTGCGGGGGCACCGCGCCGATCGCGCCCTTGCGCACGTCCGACAGGGCCGCGCCGATCGCGACGGTCACCGCGTTCGACTTGGGCGCGGTGGCCAGGTGGACCGTCGCGTGGGCCAGGTTCAGCGCGCACTCGGGCAGCCCGATCAGCTGCACGGCCTGCGCGGCGGCCACGGCGGTCTGGAGCGCGGTCGGGTCGGCCATGCCCACGTCCTCGCTGGCGTGGATCACCAGCCGCCGCGCGATGAACCTCGGGTCCTCCCCCGCCTCGATCATCCGGGCCAGGTAGTGCAGCGCGGCGTCCACGTCGGAACCGCGGATGGACTTGATGAACGCGCTGGTCACGTCGTAGTGCTGGTCGCCCTGCCGGTCGTAGCGGACGGCCGCCCGGTCGACGGTGGCCTCCAGCGTCGCCAGGTCCAGCACCCCCGCGCCCGGCGCGCCGGGCCCCGGCACCGCGTCGGCGGCGGCCTCCAGCGCCGTCAGCGCCCGCCGCGCGTCGCCGCCGGCCAGCCGCACGAGGTGGTCCTCGGCGGCCGGCTCGACGGTGACGGCGCCGTTCAGGCCCCGCTCGTCCGCGACCGCGCGGCGGACCAGGGCGCGCACGTCGTCGTCGCCCAGCGGGCGCAGCTGCAGCACCAGCGACCGGGACAGCAGCGGGGAGACCACCGAGAAGAACGGGTTCTCCGTGGTCGCCGCGACCAGCAGCACGATCCGGTCCTCCACCGCGCCGAGCAGGGCGTCCTGCTGGGTCTTGGAGAACCGGTGCACCTCGTCGATGAACAGCACGGTCGACTCGCCGGAGCGCACCAGGCGGCGGCGCGCCTCGTCGATGACCGCGCGGACCTCCTTCACCCCCGCGGAGAGCGCGGACAGCGCGGCGAACCTGCGCCCGGTGGCCTGCGACACGAGCGTGGCCAGGGTGGTCTTGCCGGTGCCGGGCGGGCCGTAGAGCAGCACGGACGCGGGCGAGGAGCCCTCCACCAGCCGGCGCAGCGGCGCGCCGGGGCCGAGCAGGTGGTCCTGGCCGACGACCTCGTCCAGCGCGCGCGGGCGCATCCGCACCGCCAGCGGCGCGTTGGCGGCGATGCGCCGCCGGCGCTCCTCCGGCTCCACGCCGAACAAGCCCTCGTCGAACAGCCCTTCGTCCACGTGTTCGACTGTAGCTCCCCCGTGCAGTCCCGCTGTCCGAGCGTGCAGCGGCGGTTCCGCCGCCGGCGGCGGGCCCGCCAGGGTGGCGGCATGAGCAGGCTGAGCCCGGAGCGGATCGCCCGGCACGCGCACGACGCGGGGTTCCGCGGCGAGGACCTCGCGATCGCGGTGGCGGTCGCGCTGGCGGAGTCCGGCGGCGACCCGCGCGCCCACAACCCCACCCCGCCGGACGACTCCTACGGGCTGTGGCAGATCAACATGCTCGGGTCGCTGGGGCCGGCGCGGCGGCGCGAACTGGGGCTGGGCTCCGACCGCGAGCTGTTCGACCCGGCGGTGAACGCCGCGGCGGCCCGCCGGATCTCCGGCGACGGCCGGTCCTGGACGCCCTGGTCGACCTACACCAGCGGCGCGTACCGCAAGCACCTGGACGAGGCGCGACGCGGGGTGAAGGCGTTGGGCCGCAACGGTTCCGGAGGGGGTGACAGCGGCGCGGACGGGCCCGGCGGGCGCGGTGGAGCGGGCCGGCGCGGCGGTTCCGGCGGTTCCGGCGGGTTCTCCGTCGACCTCGGGGTGCTGCGCGACTACGCGCGGCGCACGCGGAACACCGCCGACGACCTCACCGCGCTGGGGCGCGGGCACGTCCGCGAGGTCCGCGGGGTCACCGAGGACAGCTTCGGCCGCATCGGCAGGCAGTCCGGGTTCACCGAGGCCCTGGACGGGTTCGGCGCGGCGCTGCGCAAGCAGGTCAAGGCGGTCGCGCGCAACACCGACGCGCTGGCGTCGTCGGCCTCCCGCGCCGCCCGGTCGTACCAGGATCAGGACGATGACGTCGCCCGCTCGCTGAGGAGCTGAGGTGTCCACAGTGGACTCACGAGCGATGGCCCGGCACTTCGCGGAGAGCATGATCGGGCACCGCAACAGCCTGGCGGGCAAGGCGGAGGACGCGATCGAGGTGCAGCACGCGCTGAACCGGACCGCGGCCGGCCTCGCCGACCGGCACGACGACCACCGCAGGGCGGCCAGGACCGTGCTGGAGCACTGGGAGGGCGCGAACTCCCGGGGCTTCGAGAAGCGCTCGGCCCGGCTGGACCGGCAGCTCCGGGTCACCTCCGACGCCGCGCGCGACGCGGAGGTGATCGTCGCCGGCGTGAGTGGCGCCCTGGCCACCGGGCACGCCAGGGCGCGGCGGGCAGTGGACGAGTACCTGGACCGGGCCACCCGCCTGCTCGACGCCGGGGTGGCGGTCGGCACGCGGGCGGCGCTGCTGCGCGCCGTCGCGGCGGCGGCCGACCTGGAACCGGGCTACGCGGAGGAGACCGCCGCGGCCGTCCGGCGGGCGCGCGGCGAGCTGGAGGACGCGGCCCGCCGGCTGCGCGCGCTGGAGCGCGAGGTCGAGCACGACGGCGTGGCCGACGCGCGGGCCGAGCGCACCCGCGGCCGGACCCGGCCGGCCGAGGCGCGGGCCCGCGGCCGGGTCCGGACGGTCGTGTCGGCCGCCCGGGGACAGCTCGGCGTCCGCGAGGACCCGCCGGGCAGCAACCGCAACCCCTACGGCCCGACCGCGCCGTGGTGCTCGTCGTTCGCGACGGCCATGTGGCGCAAAGCGGGCGTGGACATCCCGCTGCTGCCGTTCACCGGCGACGTGTTCCGCTGGGGGCAGCGCAACGGCAAGGCGTACACGGCGCTGAGCGCCGTGCGGCCCGGCGACGTGCTGCTGTTCGGCACCGGGCCGCAGAGCCCGTCGACCAGCACGCACATCGGCATCGTGGAGAAGGTCTCCGGCGACACCGTCACCCTGATCGAGGGCAACTCCGGCGACGGCGTCCGGCGCAACACCCACAGCCTCGGCTCCGGCAAGTTCTACGGAGGGGTGCACCCGTGATCAGCGCACGTGCCCACGACCCGGACCGGGGCGTCGCGGTGGAGGTGGGGCCGGGCGGCGCGCTGCTCGACCTGACCCTGGACGGCCGCGCACCGGGACCGGACCTGGCCCGGACCATCCTGGCCCTGGTCGACGCCGCCACCGCGCGGGCCGACGCGCGGGCCGGCCACGCGCTGGGCGACCTGTCGGCCCTGGGGTTGGCGGTGGGCGCCGGGCAGGAGGAGTCCGCGGAGGACACCACCCCGACCACGTGGAGGGTCTGATGGACGCGCGCGGGCCCGGTCTCGGCGAACGGCTCGACGCGATCCGGGCGGAGGCGTCCGGCGACGGGGTGTCGGTGACCGTCGACCTGCACGGCAAGCCGGTGGACCTGGCCTTCAGCCGGGAGGCGCTCGCCCTGCGGCCCGAGGCGCTCGCGCACGCCGTGCGGCGGCTGGTGGCCCGTGCGGCGGCCGACGCGCTGTCCCGGGCCACGGCCGTGCTGTCCGAGGTCGTGCCGGTCGACTGGCTGGACCCCGCGGGGCAGCCGGATCCCACGGGGCAGTCGGACCCTGCGGAGCGCTCGGCCCTCACAGGACGGTCGGGCCTCGCGGGGCGGCTGGGCGCGGTGGAGCGATTGGACGCGGTCGAGCGGCCGGCCGCGGTGGAGCGACCGGGCGCGGCGGGTCCCTGGGCCTGGTAGGCGCCGGGGTCGCCCGCGGCAGCCGCGGTCGTCCGGCCGGGTGGAGGAGGCGCGCTACCGCACGCCGTCCAGCAGGTCGGCCAGCCGGCGGGTGAGCCACGCGCCGTCCGCCGGGGACAGCTCGACCCACTGCTCCCCGCCCACCTGCCCCACCGCCATCGCGTACCGGCCGGCCGTGGTGTCGGTCCAGCTCAGCACCGGGGACCGCCCGCCGGGCCCGGAGCACGCGAGCTGGCCCGCCGCGCTCCGACCGGACTCGACCAGCGTGGTGACGGCCCTGGTCGCCCGACCGGTGACGCCGCCGTCGGCCAGGGCGCGCTCCAGCGCCGGGTAGCCGCCGCGCGCGTAGGCCCCCACCGCGGCCGAGAACACCGCCCGCGGCAGCCGCAGCGGCTCGCCCGGCCCCGGCGGGGCGTCGCCGACGACCTTCGCCAGGGCGGCCACCGCGTCCCCGATCGGCTCCAGCGCCACCTCGCTGTCGTCGAGCACGGCCAGCACGCCGCGCCCGCCCCGCATGGCCGCCAGCACCCGCCACGGGCGCGGGCGGAAGACCAGCGCGTCCACGGACAGCGTGCCGGTGGTGAGGTAGCCGAACAGGTCCTCCAGCTCGGGCGCGACCTCGCCGTCGTCGGTCAGGCCCGCGGCCGCCAGCGAGTGGAACACGTCGACACCCAGGTCGTCGCGGTCGGCCAGGGTCTCGCCGTGGGAGGCGACCTCCAGCGGGTAGGGCGGGTCGCCCTCGCCCAGGTCCTCCCACAGCAGGTCGAACTCCAGGTGCGTCAGGACGACCGCGGTCGCTGAACGGCGTGCCATGGCGGCCGAAGATAGCGGGCCGGGAACCGCGGTGCGCGGGACCCCGGCGAACCGCGCGGGCTCTACGCTGTCGGCCGTGGACGTCGGGAGCGGGCTGCTCACCGTGCGCGCTTCGGGCGCGGCAGCCGCCAGGGCGGCGCTCAGCGGCGCGTCCGGGACGCCCGAGCACATCCAGCTCCTGATGGGCTGCACGGTGCCGAGGGGGCTCGCGAACGGCGGCGCGGACCTGCGGTTCCCCGACTGCTCCCTGCACGTCGTGCCGGCCGGCGCGGTGCTGCTGACGGTGGCCGAGACCAAGCTGACCATCGGTTTCACCGAGCTGAAACCCCTGATGTTCCAACCGGTGCCGGTCGACGCGGCGTTGCGGTCGGTGTTCTCCGGGGCCATCGCGCACGTCCTGGCCGCCGCGCACGTGCTGGACCCGCGCGGCCTGTCGCACCACCTGCTGGGGCTGGCCGAGCTGGTGCTGCGCAGCGCCTTGCGGGCCGAGCTGGACCGGGTGGACGCGCTCGCCGCGAGGCGCCGGGAGGCGCTGGACTACATGCGCGACCACCTGGCGGACCCGGAGCTGGGCGCGGACGCGGTCGCCAAGGCCCTGCACATCTCCCGCCGCCGCCTCTACCAGCTGTTCGACGACGGCCACGGCGTTTCCGAGCGGATCAGAGGACTGCGCGTCGACCGCGCCAAGGCCCTGCTGTCCGACCCGGCCAAGGCCGGCCGCGGCATCGGCGAAATCGCCCGCGATTGCGGTTTCGTCAGCGCCGCGCACTTCTCGCGCACGTTCCGGCAGGTGGTCGGACGAACGCCGAGCGAGTTCCGGGGCCGATAGCCACCCCTTTTTCGCTCGTAACGGTTCGCACTGCTCCGGCGGACCGGGGCAAGCGACGCTTCAACTCTCGCCGCAAGCCGCGCCCCGCGCGGCGGCGCTTCGCTCTCGTCGCAGGCCGCGCCCCGCGCGGCGGCGCTGTTCAGCGCAGCCTCGTGCCTCGTGTTCTCCCCGTACGGCCTGGGCGCAGCCCAATCATGTTTTCCGGGGGGCGTCAAGCACGCTCTTCGCTTGACGCCCCCCGGAAAACATGATTGCCTCCGGCAGGCCGTACGGGGAGAACACGACGCACTTCCCTTCTCCTTGGGGGCCTCTCGGCCGCTCTTCATACCAAGATCGCGCACCGATCCGGGTGAGATTTGGGGCTGTACCGATCTAAGCTGAAAAGCTTTAAAGAGTCCTCGCCGGACAGGCAGGCCGCCAAGGAGAATGAAAAGAAAGAGCGGTCGTGTTCTCCCCGCATGACCTGTCAAAGACGACCATGCTTTTCCTGGGGGTGCAAGCGAAAAGCGTGCTTGCACCCCCAGGAAAAGCATGGTAGCCCTCCGGGCAGGCCATACGGGGAGAACACGAGGCGACCGGTCTGCACGGGGCGTGCGGCCTAAAGCCTGAAAGCAAAAAGGGGGGCTGTGCGCGAGAGTAGGAGTTGGGGCGGAGGGGAAGGTGGGGGGGAATTGGTCAGAACTCCATCCCGGAGACGAATCGGCCGGCCAGGGCGGCCACGTCGAGCCAGCCTCGGCCGGTGGGTGAGTGCAGGGTGAAGACCGCGACGCGCGGGTGTGCCGGGTCGGTCACCACGACCTGGAGCTGGGCGCCGGAGCCGGTCACGGGGATGCGTTCGGCGATGACCGCCGGGTAGCCGGTGGAGGTCGTCCCCTTCGTCACGTCGCGGATGGCAGGCCCGTCCAGCTGGACGCCGAGGTCGGGGTCGACCGGCCGGTCCACGGGCACCACGACGGCCATCAGCAGGGCCGGGTCGGAGGTCGGGTGCTCGACGACCGCCAGCAGGCCGCAGCCGTGCCGGTGGGCCAGTTCCGCCGCCTGGGTCGCCGACACCTCCAGCCCGGGGTCGCGGGTGCCCTTGACGCGGCGCAGCACCGCCAGCAGGTCCGCCGCGGTGCGTTCCGGTGTGCCGAGTGGCACCGGGGTCACCCCCGGCACGGGAGCGAGTCTCACCCGAGGCCCGCCGCGAACGCCGCCGCGCCGCCGCGCGCGGCGACCGGTCCGGGCACCCCGAGCAGCACCGACGCGAGTTCGGCGGTGAGCGCCGAGAACCCGGCCAGCGCCTCGGGCAGCGCGGTGGGCGGCTCCTCCGAGCGCAGCCGCCCGGCGACCCGCCCGGCCTCGGCGTGGTGGTCGCGTTCGAGCAGCCTGGCCTCCGCCAGCACCTCCTCCAGCCGCCGCGCCAGCTCGTCGTGCCGGGCGACGGCGGCGGCGTGCGCCTCGCCGTGGGCCGGGGTGAACCGGGCCAGCGCGCCCGAGTGGTCCACCTCGTCGGCGGCCTCGGCCAGCTCCCGGCGCAGCCGCACGGCCCGCCGGTCCAGCTCCTCGGCCCGCCGCTGGTTGCCCAGCAGGGTGGTCGCCCAGCCGTCGAGCACCTCGGCCGCCGCCCGCATCGCCTCCCGCACCGCCGCCAGCTCCGCCGCCACCGCCGCCAGCCGCGCGGTCAGCCCGTCGGCCGCCGCCCCGGTCCAGCCCTCCGGGACGCCGGGCAGCGCCACGTCGGGCGAGCACCGGGCGCTGACCGCCGCGACGGCCGCCGCGCTGCCCGGCGCGGGGTCGAAGCCCAGGCCCCGGTAGTCAGCCACCGGGCAGCTCGTCGGCCCGGCGGTAGGTCCCGGCCGCCGCGCGCACGGCGTCCGCCGCGGCCGGCAGGTCCCAGCCCCGCACGGCGTCCGCCCACTGCGCCAGCAGCGCGGACACCGCCTCGGGGACGCCCTGCGGGCCGAGGTCGCCGACCGGCTCGGCCAGCGCGGACGCCACCGCGCGCAGCTCGTCGCCGGTGTCGGCGAGCCGGTCGGCGAACCGGGTCAGCTCGTCCGGGTCGACGCGGTAGCCGCCGCTCATTCGCCCAGCACCGGCGGGAACGCGGGCGGCAGGTCGTCGAGCAGGTCCAGCCCGTTGTCGTAGCGGTTGCGGTGCTCGACGTCCTCCTCGCGGCCGGGCTGCGCGGTCGGCGGGAACATGCCGAAGCCCTGCGGACCGCCCGCGCCGACCGGGACGACGCCGCCGCGGGCCGCCGCGCCGCCGGGCACCGCGCCGATCACGCCCGACGAGCCGCCGGACCCGATCGGGCCGAACCCGCCGGGCGCGCCGAGCCCGCCGTTCGGACCGGCCGCGTACCCGCCGGGCACGGCCGTGCCGCCGGGCAGGCCGGGGATGCCGAACCCGGTCGGCCCGCCCGCGCCGGCCAGGGTCGTCGTGTCGCCGGGCCGCCCGCCCGGCGCGGGCTCGGGCGCCGGTTCGGGCGTCGGCACCGGGCCGGGCAGCCGCTCGTGGGGCGGGCGGCGCGGCGGCTCCGGCTCGCGGGGCGGCTGCGGGGCGCGGTCGTCGGGTCCGACGCGCTCGGGCCGGTGGTCGGGCCGGATGTCGGTCCCGCCGGGCGCGGTGTCGAACGTCGGCAGCCCGTCGTGCACGGACCGGCTCGCGTCCTCGTACTCCCGCATCACCCGCACGGCCTCGGCCTTGGCCCGCCGCTGCTCCTGCTTGGACGGCATGTGCTCGTCCAGCAGCTGGTCCAGCATGTACGCGCCCTGCGGTCCGTCCAGGGTCGTCACGTCGTACCCGTCGCGGAACCACTTCTCGGCGGTGGGGTGCACCGGCTCGGGCATCCGCCGCGCCGCCTCCTGCACGGCCGACGTGTAGGCATCCAGCCCCGACCCGACCCGGTAGGCCCGCTCCGAGGCGTCGGCGGCCCACTGCGTCAGCCGGGTCACCGACGCGGCGGCGGCCACCGACGAGGGGCCGCGCCACGAGTCGACCAGCCGGTCCACCAGGCCGTGCACGCGCCGGGTGGCTTCGTCCACCTCGCGCGCGAGGACCTGCCAGTCGTGGGTGCGCTGCCCCATCCGGCCGACGTCGGCGGAGTGCACCATGTCCCACAGGGCGCGGTGCTCGTAGAGGTCCCAGTTGATGCGGCCGAAGTTCTCCAGCCTCCGGTTGGCCTTGCGGCGGTTCGCGACGCGCCGCGCCGCCCGCCGCCGCCGGGCCGTCGGCGGGTGCTCCTCGGAGTGCAGCCGGTGCCTGCGCCCGGTCACAGCCGCCTCATCCGCTCGGCAGCCGCCTCGTCCTCGGCCTGGTGGGTGGCGCCGACCTGGCGCAGCGCCTCGCGCAGCACCTCCAGCTCCCGCAGGTAGGACCGCAGCGCGCTCTGCACGCCGCCGTCGAGGTCGCCGCCCCGCAGCCCGAACGCCCGCCGCATGTGCAGGGCCACCGGGCCCTTGCCGTCGCCGAACGGCCCGGCCAGCTCGTCGGCCCGGGTCAGGTCGTCGTACAGGGCGGCGTGCAGCTCGTCCAGGTCGCTCATGGCCTGGTTCAGCTCGCGGAAGTCCAGCGCGATGTGCTCGCCGTCCTGCGGCGCGATCGGCGTCGCGCCCGCGCCGGTGGGCGCGCCCACCGGCGGCGGCGCCTGCCGTCGCGGCCGGTCCTCGTCCAGCTCGTCGCGCAACCGCCTGGCGTCCTCTACGCCGCGCACCCTCTGCATGACGCACATCGTGACGGGCGCGGGCGGCGGCGACCAGAGCGGGTGCACAACGGGAGCACCGGCGGTGCACGGTCGGACAAGCGCCGGTTCCCCCCGGTGCACCGGACGTGCGACAATCGTCCCCCGTGCCGTCACCCGCCGTTCACGCACGTGCCGTGTTGCTCGCCGGTCCGTCCGGCTCCGGCAAGTCGACCCTCGCCGCCCACCTGGGGTGGCCGGTGCTCCGGCTGGACGACTTCTACCGCGAGGGCGACGACCCGCTGCTGCCGCGCGACGAAGCGGGCCGCCCCGACTGGGACGCGGAAGCCTCGTGGAACACCGACGACGCGCTGCGCGCGGTGGTCGAACTGGCCACCACCGGCCGCGTGGAGGCCCCGGTCTACGCGCTCGGCGAGGACCGCCGGGTCGGCCGCCGCGTCGTGGAGGCCCCCGGCCCGTTCATCGCCGAGGGGCTGTTCGCGGACCGCCTGGTGGCGGGCTGCCGCGAGGCGGGCGCGCTGCGCGACGCGGTCGTGCTGGCCCCCGGCGCGGTCACCACGTTCGCCCGCCGCTTCGCCCGGGACGTGGCCGAGGCCCGCAAGCCCGTCCCGCTCCTGCTCCGCCGGGGCCTGCGCCTGCTGCGCGAGCACCCCGCAGTGGTGCGCCGCTGCGCCGCGGCGGGGATGCGCCGCCTCAGCCCGCACGGGGCCCGCTCCGAACTGGCCGCCACCGCCCCGGCGCCCAGCCTCGCCGCCCCCTGAAGCACGCCGGTCAGTCCAGGCGGAACCCGAAGGGCAGCTCCAGCCGGTGCCGGGCGAGCAGGTCGGCGTCGGACAGCAGGTCGCGCGTCGGCCCGTCGGCCACCACCACCCCGCCGTCGATCAGCACGCTGCGCGGGCACAGCTGCAGCGCGTAAGGCAGGTCGTGGGTGACCATCAGCATCGTCCGGTCCAGGCCGAGCAGCACCTCGGCCAGCTCCCGCCGGGCCACCGGCTCCAGGTTGGCCGACGGCTCGTCCAGCACGAGCACCTCCGGGTCGCAGGCCAGCACCGTCGCCAGCGCCACCCGCCGCCGCTGGCCGCCCGACAGGTGCAGCGGCGAGCGGTCGGCGACCTCGGCCATGCCCACCGCCGCCAGCGCCTGCGCCACCCGCGCGTCCAGCTCGCCGCCGCGCAGCCCGAAGTTCGCCGGCCCGAACGCCACGTCCTGCCGGGCGGTCGGCAGGAACAGCTGGTCGTCGGGGTCCTGGAAGACCACGCCGACCCGGCGCCGGATCTCCCGCAGGTTCTCCTTCACCACCGGCAGCCCGGCCACCTCGACGCGACCGCTGCCGCCGCCGAGCACGCCGTTGAGGTGCAGCACGAGCGTCGTCTTGCCCGCGCCGTTGGGCCCGAGCAGCGCGACCCGCTCCCCCGGCTCGACCCGCAGGTCCACCCCGAACAGCGCCTGGCGCCCGTCCGGGTAGGCGAACGCCAGCCGCTCCACCAGCAGCGCCGGCGCGGCCCCGGACGCCCGCCCGCCCCGGCCCCCGGGCACCTCCGCCCGCGATCCCCGCGCCTCACCGCCACCGGACGCCCCTACGCGCAACCCGCCACCACCGGCCCGCTCCTCACCACCGGGCGCACCCGCGCGCGCCCCGCCCCGGTCGTCGGGCATCCGCCCCGTCCACCCGCGCGACACCATGGCCAGGTGCACGCGCTCGCCGCGCTCGTAGGAGCGGATGAACAGACTGCCGACACCCCGCGCGGTCGCCCCGAGCTGCCACAGGAACCGGGGGTCGTCACCGCGCGAGATGCGCGCCACCCGCATCCGCTTCGCCTCGGCCACGACCACGTCGGCGTAGCGGAGCATCAGCGTGGCGATGGTGACCATGACCGACGGCATCCGCAACCGCTGCAGGCCCAGCAGCAGCTCCTGCGGCGCGGTGGTGGCGACGAGGGTCAGCGAGACCAGGACGCCGAGCGTGCCCTTGGCCAGGACGTTCCACCCGGCCAGCGCGCCCTCCACCGACAGCGGCACGCCCAGCACCTCGACCCGCTCGCCCGACCCGGTGAACGGCAGCAGCAGCGCCAGCACCACGAACGGCAGCTCGATCAGCGCCCGGCGGGCGAACCAGCCGGGCGGCACGCGCGCGACGGACCAGACGGCCACGAGGGCGAGCAGGTGGAGGCCGAACGCCCAGAACGCCTCGCGCGGCGTCGCCACCACGCCCAGCACGGCCACCACCGCGGCGACGACCTTCACCTGCGGCGGCAGCCGGTGGACCGGCGAGTCGCCCGGCCGGTGCAGGACCCCGTGCCCGGCGCTCACGCCCCGGAGCGGGGGGCCGGACCGGGGCCGGAGGCCGAGCCCGAGCCGGAGCGCTTGCGCAGCAACCAGAACAGCCCGCCCGCGACCAGCAGCGTCACCACCACGCCGACCACGCCGGCGAGCCCGGTCAGCCGGTCGTCCCCGCCCACCGCGTAGTCCGCCAGCGGCCCGCCCGCCAGCGGGTGGTCCCGGGCGTGCTCGGCGATGCCGTGCTCCTCGGTGACGTGGTCGAGGCCGTCGGGGTCGGAGTCGGCGAAGTAGGAGAACACGCCCGCGAGCACCAGGCTGACCACCGCGAACCCCAGGAAGAAGCGCTTCACGACTTCAGCTCCAACTCCCGCGGCACGCCGCGCAGCAGGTACACGAGGTCGGGCCGGGCGGCGGCCACGGCCGTCACCGTGACCGCGGTGATCAGGCCCTCGCCGACGCCGATCAGCACGTGGACGCCGAGGACGGCTGCCGCGACCGTGCCGAACCCCACGCCGCCCGCACCGCCGATCGCGTACTCCAGGACGAAGCCGAACGACGCCAGCACCGTGTTGACCAGCGCGGACACGAACGCGACCGCCGCCAGGCCGCCCTTGCCGCGCCGGGCGAGCGACCGCAGCGCCACCGCGGTCAGGTAGCCGACGGCGGTGCCGATCAGCGCCATGTTGGTGACGTTCGCGCCCAGCGCCGTCACCCCGCCGTCGGCGAAGAACAGCGACTGCACCACCAGCACGATCGTCACGCACAGCGCGCCGACCCACGGCCCGACCAGGATCGCCGCGAGCGCGCCGCCCAGCAGGTGCCCGCTGACACCGGGCAGGACCGGGAAGTTCAGCATCTGGGTGGCGAACACGAACGCCGCCACCAGGCCCGCCATCGGCGCGGTGCGGTCGTCGAGGTCGCCGCGGGCCTTGACCAGCGCGATCCCCACCCCGATCACGGCCACGGCCACGAACAGCAGCGAGGTCGGCGCGTTCAGCAGGCCGTCGCTCATGTGCATTGCAACCGGTTCGGACACGGCCGCCACGGTAATTGCCACTCCCCGGCTGTGGCCAGCACGGTGCAACAACGATCCAGGTCACCGGCCGTGCACCACCCGATCGCGCGGGAATCCATCGCGCGGGAATCCGCGGACACCGGGGAGGGGAATCCGGACGGCGCCCGGGACGGGTCCGGAGCGCGACCGGCGGGGGGCTGAGGGCGGAACCGAAGCGGGCCGCGGCGGGAACCGGGGCCGGGACCGGAGTGGGCGCGAGGCGGAACCGGGATCGGGCGCGAGGCGGAACCGGGGCAGGAACCGGGACGAGGACCGCGGCGGAACCAGGACGGAACCGGGCGGAACCGGGGTCGGGCCGGCCCGCCGGCCACCGGGCGCGCGGGCCGCCCCTCCGCGCCCACCCCCTGCCGCCCGCCCCCACCCCCTATGATCTGCCTGCGATGACTCTCACCGACCTGCTGCCGCCCACCCCCGACCCCGACCTCCTCTACGAAACCTTCGCCGAGTGGGCGCACGACCGGGGGTTGGAGCTGTACCCCGCGCAGCAGGAGGCGCTGATCGAGATCGTCTCCGGCTCGAACGTCATCCTCAGCACCCCCACCGGCTCGGGCAAGAGCCTGGTCGCGCTCGGCGCGCACTTCGCCGCCCTCGCCGAGGGCAAGCGGACCTACTACACCGCGCCGATCAAGGCCCTGGTGTCGGAGAAGTTCTTCGCCCTGATCGAGACCTTCGGCGCGGAGAACGTCGGCATGATGACCGGCGACGCCAGCGTCAACGAGTCGGCGCCGATCATCTGCTGCACGGCCGAGATCCTGGCCAACATCGCCCTGCGCGACGGCGCGGGCGCCGACGTCGGCCAGGTCGTGATGGACGAGTTCCACTTCTACTCCGAGCCCGACCGCGGCTGGGCGTGGCAGGTGCCGATCGTCGAGCTGCCGCAGGCGCAGTTCCTGCTGATGTCGGCCACCCTCGGCGACGTCACCTTCTTCGAGAAGGACCTCACCCGCCGCACCGGCCGCGCGACGACCACGGTGCGCTCCGCCGAGCGCCCGGTGCCGCTGAACTTCCAGTACGTCACCACCCCGCTGCACGAGACGATCGAGGAGCTGCTGCACGGCAGCGAAGCGCCGATCTACGTCGTGCACTTCACCCAAGCCTCCGCCCTCGAACGCGCCCAGTCGCTGATGAGTGTCAACGTCGCCACCCGCGCCGAGAAGGACGCCATCGCCGCCACGATCGGCCGGTTCCGGTTCACCTCCGGGTTCGGCAAGACCCTGTCCCGCCTGGTGCGCCACGGGATCGGCGTGCACCACGCGGGGATGCTGCCCAAGTACCGCCGGCTGGTCGAGCAGCTCGCGCAGGCCGGGCTGCTGAAGGTCATCTGCGGCACGGACACCCTCGGCGTCGGCATCAACGTCCCCATCCGCACGGTGGTGTTCACCGCGCTGTCCAAGTACGACGGCACGCGCACCCGCCACCTCAAGGCCCGCGAGTTCCACCAGATCGCGGGCCGCGCCGGGCGCGCCGGCTACGACACGATGGGCACGGTCGTGGTGCAGGCGCCCGACCACGTGGTGGAGAACGAGAAGGCGCTCGCCAAGGCCGGCGACGACCCGAAGAAGCGGCGCAAGGTCGTGCGCAAGAAGGCGCCCGAGGGCTTCGTCTCGTGGAGCGACCAGACCTTCGAGCGGCTCAAGAACGCCGAGCCGGAACCGCTCACGTCCAGCTTCGCGGTCAGCCACGCCATGCTGCTCAACGTGATCGGCCGCCCCGGCGACACCTTCGCCGCCATGCGGCACCTGCTGGAGGACAACCACGAGGACCGGCCCGCGCAGCGCCGGCACGTCCTGCGCGCCATCTCGATGTACCGGGCGCTGCTGGCGGCCGGCGTGGTCGAGCGGGACGGCCCGCACGTGCGGCTCACCGTGGACCTGCAGGTCAACTTCGCGCTCAACCAGCCGCTGTCGCCGTTCGCGCTGGCCGCCTTCGACCTGCTGGACCGGGAGTCGCCGGGTTACGCGCTGGACGTGCTGTCCATCGTGGAGTCCACCCTGGACGACCCGCGCCAGGTGCTGTCCGCGCAGGAGCACAAGGCGCGCGGCGAGGCGATCGGCGCGATGAAGGCCGAGGGCATCGAGTACGACCAGCGCATGGAGCTGCTGGAGGAGGTCACGCACCCCAGGCCGCTGGCCGAGCTGCTGGAGGCCGCGTTCACCACCTACCGGCGCGGGCACCCGTGGGTCGCCGACCACCACCTGTCGCCGAAGTCGGTGGTGCGCGACATGTACGAGCGGGCGATGACGTTCGCCGAGTACGTGTCCCACTACCAGCTGGCCCGCTCGGAGGGCCTGGTGCTGCGCTACCTCGCCGACGCCTACAAGGCGCTGCGGCAGACCGTGCCCGGGGACGCGAAGACCGAGGAGCTCAACGACCTGGTGGAGTGGCTGGGCGAGATGGTGCGCCAGGTCGACTCCAGCCTGCTCGACGAGTGGGAGAAGCTGCGCAACCCCGGCGCCGAGGACGCGCCGGCCGCGCTGGACGACGCCCCGCCGGCGGTCACCCGCAACCCCCGCGCGTTCCGGGTGCTGGTGCGCAACGCGCTGTTCCGCCGGGTCGAGCTGGCCGCGCGCCGGAACTACCACGAGCTCGGGCAGCTCGACGGCGACGCGGGCTGGACCGCGCAGGACTGGCAGGACGCGCTGGAGCCGTACTTCGAGGAGCACGGCGAGCTGGGCACCGGCCCGGACGCGCGCGGCCCGGCGCTGCTGGTGATCACCGAGGAGCCCGGCCGCTGGGTGGTCCGCCAGGTCTTCGACGACCCCGCGGGCGACCACGACTGGGGGTTCACCGCCGAGGTCGACCTCGCCGAGTCCGACGAGCGCGGCACGGCGGCCGTGCGGATCACCGAAGTCGGTCCGCTCTAGCGCTTCGGTCCATCCGGTGGTACTCACCCGCGAGCCGGGGTACCAGCATGTCAGGTCGGGAGGGAGCGGAGGCGATTGACCCTGTCGCACGACGAGTTCGGCGTGCTCGGACCGCTCCTGGTCCGCCGCGGCGGTCGGATCGTCCCGATCACCGCCGCGAAGCACCGGATCGTCCTGGCGACGCTGCTGCTGGGCGCCGACCGCTCGGTGCCCGCCGCCGACCTGATCCGCCGGGTGTGGGGCGAGGCGCCGCCGGACCGGGCCGCGCAGACGATCCCGGTCTACGTGATGCGGCTGCGCCGGGCCCTCGGCGAGCCGCAGCTGATCCGCACCACGCCCACCGGCTACCGGATCGACCTGCCGCGCGACGCGCTGGACCTGCACCGGTTCACCGACCTGGCCGAGCGGGGCGCGGCGCTCGCGGCGGCGGAGGACTTCGCCGGGGCGGGCGCGGTGTACGAACGGGCGCTGGCCCACTGGCGCGGCACGGCGCTGGCGGACGTGCCGTCGGAGTCGCTGCACGAGACCGAGGCGACCGCCCTGGCCGAGCAGCGGCTGCGGGTCACCTCCGAGCTGGTGGACGTCAAGCTGCGGCTGGGCCGCTGCGACGAGGTGATCGCGGACCTGCGCCGGCTGACCGCCCAGCACCCGCTGCGGGAGCGGTTCTGGTCGCAGCTGATGGTCGCGCTGTACCGGGCGGACCGGCAGGCCGACGCGCTGGACGCCTACCGGCAGGCCAGCACGGCGCTGGCGCGCGAGCTGGGCGTGGACCCGAGCGACGGGCTGCGCTCGGTGCACCGCGCGATCCTGACCGGCGACCCGGCGCTGCACCAGCCGGCCGCGAACGCGTGGGCCCCGGTGTCCCAGCTGCCCGCGCCGGTGGGCAACTTCGTGGGGCGCTCGGCGGAGCTGGCGCGGGTGACCGGGCTGCTGACCCGGGCGGGTGAGACCGTGGTGGTGTGCGGGCCGCCGGGGGTGGGCAAGACGGCGTTCGCCACGACGGTGGGGCACGCGGTGCGCGACCGCTACCCGGACGGGCAGCTGTACGCGAACCTGCGCGGGCACTCCACCTCGCCGCCGCTGCCCACCGCGGCGGTGCTGGCCCGGTTCCTGCGGGCGATGGGCGTGCGGGCCGACCGGATCCCGGTGGACGAGGAGGACCTCGTGCGCGGCTACCGGGCGCGGCTGCGCGGGCGGCGGGTGCTGATCACGCTGGACAACGCCGCGTCGGTGGAGCAGGTGCTGCCGCTGCTGCCCGGCGAGCCCGGCTGCTCGGTCGTCATCACCAGCCGCAACGACCTGCGCGGCGCGCTGCGGGCCACGCCGGTCCGGCTGGACGTGCTGCGCAGCGACGAGGCGTGGAAGCTGCTCGCCCGCTCGCTGGGCCCGGAGGCGGCCACGGCGCAGTTCGACGCGATCGCCGAGCTGGCCCGGCTGTGCGGGTACCTGCCGCTGGCGCTGCGGATCGCGCTGGGCAACCTGGTCGGGCTGCCGCACGCCGACATCGAGTCCTACGTGGCGGAGCTCAGCGCCGGGGACCGGCTGACCGCGCTGGCGGTCGACAACGACGACACGGCGGCCGTGCGGCGGGCGTTCGACCTGTCCTACGCGGCGCTGGGCGGGGCCGCGGCGCGGCTGTTCCGGCTGGCCGGGCTGCTGCCGGGGCCGGACTTCAGCGCGTTCGGCGCGGCGGCGCTGCTGGGCGCGCCCGAGGAGCAGGCCCGGCGGCTGCTGGAGGAGCTGGCCTCGGCGCACCTGGTGCAGCGGGTGGGTCCGGACCGGTTCGCGCTGCACGACCTGCTGCACGACTACGCCGTGGACCGGGCCCGGGAGGCCGGCGAGGACGTGGCGGCGGCCCGCGAGCGGCTGTTCGGCTGGTACCTGCGCACGGCGGTCCGGGTCGGCGACGTGCTGTACCCGGAGCTGCGCCCGGTGGCGTCGCCGCCGACCATGTCGGCGGACGCGGCGCGGGCCTGGCTGACCGCGGAGCGGGCCAGCGTGCTGGCGGCGACGGAGCACTGCGCGTCGGCCGGGTCGCCGGAGCTGTCCTGGCGGCTGGTCGACGCGGTGAGCGGCTACTTCGGCTCGCACGGCCACCACGTGGAGTTCGTGCGGGCGATCGGGTCCGCGCTGCGCGCGGCGCGCGCGGCGGGCGACCGGGACGCCGAGGTGGCGATGCTGGTGTGCCTGGCCGCCGAGCACCGCAACCTCGGGAACCTGCGGACGGCGCGGGCGCACCTGCGGGAGGCCGCCCCGACGGGGCCGGCGCGGTGGCTGCACGCCGCGCTCGACGGCGTGATCGGCCTGGACCTGGCCGACTTCCCGGCGGCCACCGCGGCGTTCACGCGGTTGACCGCGCTGGGCGAGCAGGAGCCGGGCAACCCGCACATCCGGGTGGCGGCGCTGGGCGGGTGGGGCGCGCTGCACCTGGTGCGCGGCGAGTTCGGGGCGGCGCGCGAGCGGTTGACCGAGGGGCTGGCGCTGGCGCGGGCGTCCGAGGGGGTGAACCTGGAGGCGGCGTGCGCTTCCCTGCTGGCCCGGTGCCACAGCGCGCGGGGCGAGTACCCGGAGGCGGTGGCGCTGCTGCGGCAGGCGCTGGCCGACTGGTACCGGAGCGGTTCGCGGCACTCGCGGGCCGAGGGCATGGCGCACCTGGCCGCCGCGCTGTGCGCGGGCGGCGAGCACGCGGAGGCGCTGCGGACCGCCCAGCGGTCGCTGGCGCTGGTCCAGGAGCTGGGCGGCAGCCCGCGGATCGAGGCCGAGGTGCACCTCGCGCTGGGGGTGGTGCTGCGGCACCTGGGCAAGCCGGGGCGCGCGGTGGCGGCGCACGTGCGCGGGCTGGAGCTGGCGACCTCGTGCGGCTACCGGTACGGGGTGGCCCGGTCGCACGTCGAGCTGGTGCGGGCGCTGGCGCTGGACGGGCGGCGCGCGGAGGCCGCCCGGCACGCGCGGGCCGGGCTCGACCTGGCGCGGCGCAGCGGGTTCCAGGCGTGCGCGCGGATCGCGGCGGAGCTGGCGGCCGAACTGGGTGCGGGCTGAGCGCTCCCGGGCCGCGGTCGGGCGCCCCTGCCCCGGTGGGCGCTCCGGTCCCGCGATCGGGCGGCCGACCCGCGATCGGCGCTTGCGGTCCGCGCTTGCGGTCCGCGGCTGCGCGGTCCGCAGCTACGCGGTCCGCGGCTGCGCGGTCCGACCGACGGCTGTGCACTGTGGTCGGTCCGTCGCGCGGTTCGACGCGGTGGCAGCGAGACTTCGGCCGGTGGCGCCACGACTCCGGCCGCGACGCTGTGCCCGCCCGACGGGCGATCGCCCTTGTCCGGCAGGTGATTGTACTTGTCGGCGGCGCCGGGCGTTCCCGGTGAGCGGCCGTCTTGCGGGGCATCACCGTTCGCACGACAGGACTTCCGCGGTCCCGCGGTCGACCGGGGGGCTTTCCGGCCGCGCGGCGGGCGTTGTCGGCAGGCGTTGCCGGCGGGCCGCGAGCGGTCCCCGGCCCCGCCCGGCGGACGGGGTCCGCGGGCGCCGATCCGTCATTGCCCTCCGCTGCGACAACGGCGAGGATGGCCGTTCAGTGGTCTCACCGCCGCCGTCGACCCGCATTGGAACCGGCATGACGTCAGGACTGCCCTGCCCGATCTGCGAGGGGCCGGAACGCCGCGGGGCACTGGAGCGCAGGCTCCGGGTGCTCGCGGTGGACGACGAGGCCCCCGCCCTGGACGACCTCGCCTACCTGCTGAGGTCCGATCCGCGGGTGGCGCACGTCGAAGGGGTGACCGACGCGACCAAGGCGCTGCGGACGCTGCACCGGGCCATGGACGCCGGGCAGGCGGTCGACGCGGTCTTCCTCGACATCCGGATGCCCGGCCTGGACGGGCTCGACCTGGCGCGGGTGCTGTCCCGGTTCGCGCAGCCGCCGCCGATCGTGTTCGTCACGGCGCACCAGGAGCCCGCGGTCGAGGCGTTCGAGCTCAAGGCGCTGGACTACCTGCTCAAGCCGGTGCGCCCGGAGCGGCTGGCCGAGTCGGTGCACCGGATCGTGCACGAGGTGCTGGACTCGAAGCCGGCGGAGCCCGCGCCCGCCGCGCCGGCGGAGAAGGCGCCCGACGTCGGCGACGAGGTGATCCCGGTGGAGCTGGGCGGGATCACCCGGTTCATCCGGCTGGCGGACATCCGGTACGTCGAGGCGCACGGCGACTACGCGCGGCTGCACACCGCCACCGGCAGCGGGCTGGTGCGGGCCGCGCTGAACGGGCTGGAAGAGCGGTGGCGGTCGGCCGGGTTCGTGCGCATCCACCGCAGCCACCTGGTGTCCCTCGGGCACATCGACGAGCTGCGGCTGGAGGACGGGCACCTGAGCGTCAACATCGGCGGCGCGGTGCTGCCGGTCAGCCGGCGGCACGCCCGGCACCTGCGGCAGCTCCTGGTGCGGCGCAACCGGCAGTCGCCGTGAACCCGGAGCGCCCGCCCGCCCGGCAGCGGGTGGTGGTGACCAGCCCGCGGACCCGCGCGCCGCGCGTGCCGCGGCCCTACCCCGCGTCCCGGGAGATCGACGAGCAGAGCGAGCTGGGCGCGGTCTACATGCGGTCGCTGATCCGCGCGCAGCGGCGGCTCGGGCTGCTGCTGTGCGCGGTGGTGTGCGGCAGCGTCGCCGCGCTGCCGCTGGTGTTCGCGCTGGCCCCGTCGGTGGCGGCGCAGCGGCTGTTCGGGCTGCCGCTGCCGTGGCTGCTGCTGGGCGGGCTGGTGTTCCCGCTGTTCGTGCTGGCGGGCTGGTGCTACGTGCGGCAGGCCGAGCGCGGCGAGCGGGAGTTCGCCGAGCTGGTGGAGCGCTCGTGAGCAGCACCTACGGCGTCATCGCGGTCGTGGCGGTCGCGCTCGGCACGATGCTGGTGGGCGCGTACGGGCTGCGCATCTCGCGGACGACGTCGGACTTCTACGTCGCGTCGCGGACGGTGTCGCCGTGGTGGAACGCCTCCGCCATCGGCGGGGAGTACCTGTCGGCGGCCTCGTTCGTCGGCATCGCCGGGCTGATCTTCGCGCACGGGCCGGACATGCTGTGGTTCCCGGTCGGGTACACGGCGGGCTACCTCGTGCTGCTGGCGCTGGTGGCGGCCCCGCTGCGGCGCAGCGGCGCGTACACGCTGCCGGACTTCGCGGAGGCGCGGTTCCGCTCCCCGGTGGTGCGCGCGGTGGCCAGCGTGTTCGCGCTGGGCATCGGGTGGCTGTACCTGCTGCCGCAGCTGCAGGGCGCCGGGCTGACGCTGCACACCGTGACCGGCGCGCCCGACTGGGTCGGCGCGGTGGTCGTGGCGGTGGTCGTGACGGCGAACGTCGCCTCCGGCGGGATGCGCAGCATCACGTTCGTCCAGGCGTTCCAGTACTGGCTCAAGCTCACCGCGATCACCGTGCCCGTGGTGTTCCTGGTGGTGGCGTGGCAGGCGCAGGGCGCGCGCGACCTGTCCGGGCCGGAGCTGCCGGTGTTCCGCGCGGAGACGGCGGTCGGCTTCGACGGCGACACCTCCGTCCAGGTGGACCGGCCGGTGGTGTTCACGGGGACCGGGGTGGTGGACGGGCGGCGGGTCGACGGGCCGACCGAGCTGCCGGTCGGCGACCACACCGTGGCCGCCGGTTCCCGGCTGGTGTTCCCGGCGGGCGCGGCGGTGCCGAGGGTGTCGTCGATCCCCCAGAACACCAACGAGACCTGGGCGCTGCCGCTGCGCGGCGGCGAGAGCTTCCCGCTGTACGCGGTGTACTCGCTGATCATCGCGACGTTCCTGGGCACCATGGGGCTGCCGCACGTCATCGTCCGCTTCTACACCAACCCGAACGGGCGCGCGGCGCGGCGCACGACGCTGATCGTGCTGGGGCTGCTGGGGGTCTTCTACCTGATGCCGCCCATCTACGGCGCCCTGGGCCGGCTCTACACGCCCGAGCTGCTGATGACCGGGGACACCGACGCGGTGGTGCTGGTGCTGCCCGGCCGGGTGGTGGAGGGGCTGGGCGGGCAGCTGCTCGGCGCCCTGGTGGCGGGCGGCGCGTTCGCGGCGTTCCTGTCCACGTCGTCCGGCCTGATGGTGTCGCTGGCCGGGGTGCTGAGCCGGGACGTGCTGCGGTTGCGCGGGGTCCGGGGGTTCCGGGTGGCCACCGTGCTGGCCGTGGTGGTGCCGCTGGGGATGACCTGGCTGGTGGGCAAGGCGCCGGTCGCCGACATGGTGGGGCTGGCGTTCGCCGTGGCCGCGTCCTCGCTGTGCCCGCTGCTGGTGCTGGGCATCTGGAGCACGCGGGTCACGACCGCCGGCGCGGTGGCGGGGATGCTGGCCGGTGGCGTGCCGGCGCTGGTGGCGGGGCTGGTCACGATCGGCGCGGGCGGCGGGAACGTGTTCCTGGCGCGGCCGGCGGCGTGGACGGTGCCGCTGGGGTTCGTCGTGATGTACGCGGTGTCGCTGCTGACACCGCGCAGGGTGCCACCGGGGGTGAACCACGTCATGGTGCGGCTGCACGCGCCGGAGAACCTGGGTCTGCGCAGCCAGGACCGGCTGTGACCGGGGTGTGGACGGCGGGCGCGATCCTGCTGGCGGGCCTGGCGGTGGTGATCACGCTGTGGCGGACCTCCCGCGCCCGCGACGACTTCCTGACCCAGGAGCAGCGGATCACGTTCGAGACGCTGCACACCGCGTGGTCGGCCGCGCCGCCGCTGCGCGCCGGGCTGGCGCCGGAGGCGGCCCGGAAGTCGGCCAGGCACCTGCGGACGCTGCTGGGCACGCCCGCGCTGGCGCTGACCGACGAGAGCGAGGTCGTGGCGTGGGAGGGCGTCGGCGAGCACCACGCCGCCGACGCGATGCGCCTGGCCCGCGACGTGTTCGGCACGGGCCGCACGCGGGCGTTCGACATCTCTTGCGACGAGCCGGACTGCCCGGTGCACACCGCGGTCCTCGCGCCGCTGGCCGTGGAGGGGCGGGTGGTCGGCGTGCTCGCCGCGTACAGCCGGGAGCCCTCGGCCGGGCTGGTACGGGCCACCAACGAGGTCGCGCGGTGGGCGTCGGGCCAGCTCGAACTGGCCGAGCTGGACCGCTCGCGCACGCGGCTGGTGGAGGCCGAGGTGCGGGCGCTGCGGGCGCAGATCTCGCCGCACTTCATCTACAACTCGCTGTCGGCCATCGCCTCCTACGTGCGGACCAACCCCGAGCGGGCGCGGACGCTGCTGCTGGACTTCGCCGACTTCACCCGCTACTCGTTCCGGCGGGCGGGCGACTTCACGACGCTGGCCGAGGAGCTGCGGTCGATCGACCAGTACCTGGCGCTGGAGCGGGCGCGGTTCGGCGAGCGGCTGAAGGTGACGCTCCAGATCGCGCCCGAGGTGCTGCCGGTGACCGTGCCGTTCCTGTGCCTGCAACCGCTGGTGGAGAACGCCGTGCGGCACGGCATGGAGGGCAAGGTCGGGCCGGGCCACATCTCGATCCTGGCCGCGGACGCGGGCGAGGAGGCGCACATCACCGTCGAGGACGACGGGATCGGCATGGACCCCGAGGCGCTGCGCCGCACCCTGGCCGGCCAGGTCGGGGAAACCGCCGGGATCGGGCTGGGCAACATCGACGAGCGCCTGCGGCGCTGCTACGGCGACGACTACGGCCTGGTCGTGGAGACCGAGCGGGGGCTGGGCACGAAGGTCAGCGTGCGCGTGCCGAAGTACCAGGCGGGGGTGCACGCGTAGCGGCGGCCCGGGGCCGCCGGCGGTGCGCGAACCCGAAGCCCCGCCGGGCGGCGCGCGCGACCCGGCGGGCGCCGACCCGGGGTGCGCGAGCGGTCAGAACCACTCCGTGCCGCGGCCCGGCCGGCCTCCGGGCGGCGGGCGCGGGGTGTCGGGGATCGTCGGTGTCACGGGCACTGGCGCCTCCGGCGGTGAGGGGACGACCAGCTCATTAGCGCATCCCACCGCCTCCCCGGACGAGGGATTCAGCTGCACCGACGGGTGAATCGGCGGAGACCGTGCGGCGCCGCCGGCTCGACCGCCCCCACCAGGGTCAGCCGGCCGCCCGGTTGCCGCGCCGCTCGGCCGCCTCCAGCACCAGGCGCAGCCACTCCGCGTCCGCCGACGAGGTCTCCAGCGCCACCCGGCGCAGGCGCAGCCACAGCCCCGTCTCGGTCCACTCCTGGAACCGGCGGTGCACGGTGGGCACGGTCACGCCGAACGTCGCCGGCAGGTGCCGCCAGGCGCAGCCGCTGGTCAGGACGAACACGATGGCCGTGAAGACGGCGCGGTCGGACACCCGCCCGCGCCCGCCGCCCTGCCGGCGGACCTTCGCCGGCGGGATCAGCGGCTCGACCATCGCCCACAGCGACGGCGGCACCAGGCGGGCGGCCAGCTGCTCGATCACGTCGGCGTGCGGCGGCTTCGGCGGCACGGCCGGCGCGCGGCGCACCCACGGCTCCTGGCGCTGGGCGTCGCCGCGCTGGCGGGCGCGCAGCAGGGTCGCCAGCGCCGCGTCGTCGCGCCGGGGCGCGACGGCCGGGTGGGCGTGCTGCTGGGCCTGCCGGGCGATCTCGGCGCCCACCGTGCGGCCGAACGGCTGCGCGGGTCGTGCGTAGTCGGTCATCAGGTCCTCCGCCACAGGACTGCCGTGATGCCCATCACGCTAGGAAGCCGGCCGCTCACGGGTAAGCACGTACCGGCCGAGCGGGGTTAGTCAGCGTCACACGGACCCCAGCATGCCGCTCAACGGCTCCCCACGCGCGACGAACGGGCGAGCGGTCGGTTCGGGAAGGGCCTCTGGCGGCCCGCGGAGCCGGATACCCTCGACCCGTGACACCGCGCCTGCTCGCCACCAGCGACCTGCACGTGACCTACCGGCAGAACCGCGACTTCGTCTCGGCCATCGAGCCGCACTCACCCGACGACTGGCTGATCGTGGCCGGTGACGTGGCCGAGAAGTTCGCCGACGTCGAGTGGGCGCTGACGACCCTGCGCAAGCGCTTCCGCCGGGTGGTGTGGTCGCCGGGCAACCACGAGCTGTGGACGGTGAAGGACGACCCGGTGCAGTCGCGCGGCGAGGTGCGCTACAAGCAGCTGGTGGAGCTGTGCCGCGCCATCGGCGTGCTCACCCCGGAGGACGAGTTCGCGGTGTTCGAGGGCGCGGGCGGCCCGGTGGCGGTGGCGCCGCTGTTCACCCTCTACGACTACACGTTCCGGCCCGCCGGGACGACCGACAAGACCTCCGCGCTGGCCGTGGCGCAGGAGGCCGGGATCGTGTGCACCGACGAGTACTTCCTGCACCACGACCCGTACCCCAGCCGCGAGGCGTGGTGCGCGGTCCGCGTCGAGGAGTCCGAGCGCCGGCTGGACGCGGTCGACCCCGGGCTGCGCACGGTGCTGGTCAACCACTGGCCGCTGGTGCGCGAGCCCACGCACGTGCTGCGGTACCCGGAGTTCGCGCTGTGGTGCGGCACCGAGCGCACCGCCGACTGGCACCTGCGCTACCGGGCGGCGGTCGCGGTGTACGGCCACCTGCACATCCCCCGCACGATCCGCAAGGACGGCGTGCGGTTCGACGAGGTGTCGCTGGGCTACCCGCGCGAGTGGCAGCCCCGCGGCTGGACGCGCGCGCCGCTGCTGGACGTGCTGCGGGAGGACGACGCCCGGTGATCACCGACATCCTGCCCCCGGCGGTCGCGGCCGAGGACACGTTCACCGACCACGAGGTGGAGCTGTTCCCCGAGGAGGAGCGGCTCGTCGCGAACGCCGTGGACAAGCGCCGCCGGGAGTTCACCACCGGCCGCCACTGCGCGCGCACGGCGCTGGGCCGGCTGGGCGTCGCGCCGGCGCCGCTGCTGCCGGGCGAGCGCCGCGCGCCCGTCTGGCCGGAGGGCGTGGTGGGCAGCATCACCCACTGCGCGGGCTACCGGGCGGCGGCGGTGGGCCTGACCAGCGAGATCCGGACGATCGGCATCGACGCCGAGCCCAACGAGCCGACGCCGCCGGGCGTGCTGGGCGCGATCGCGCTGCCGCCGGAGCTGGCGATGGTTTCGCGGCTGGGCGCGGCGGGGAACAAGGTCGCGTGGGACCGGTTGCTGTTCAGCGCGAAGGAGACGGTCTACAAGGCGTGGTTCCCGCTGACGCGGCTGTGGCTGGGCTTCGAGGAGGCCGAGCTGACCATCAACCCCGACGACGGCACCTTCAGCGCGCGCATCCTGGTCGAGCCGCCGGTCGTGGACGGCGCGCCGCTGACGGGCTTCACCGGTCGCTGGCTGGTCCGGGAGGGGTTTGTGGTGACCGCGATCGCGGTACCTGCCTTGACGACCTAGGAGGCGATCATGGGCGACGAGGTGGCAAGGCACGAGTTCACCCGCGACGACCGCACGCGGTACCGCACGAAGGTGCGCAGCTGCCTGGACGTGTTCGCCCGGATGCTGCGGGAGTCCCGGTTCGAGTTCGAGCGGCCCATGACCGGGCTGGAGATCGAGATGAACCTCGTGGACGACGCGGGCGACCCGGCCATGCGCAACGCGGAGGCGCTGGAGGCGATCGCCGACCCCGACTTCGTCACCGAGCTGGGCCAGTGGAACCTGGAGATCAACGTCGCGCCCCGGCCGCTGGACTCGGGCGGGATCGGCGGGTTCGAGTCGGTGGTGCGGGAGTCGCTCAACGAGGCCGACCGCAAGGCGCGCGAGGTCGGCTCGCACATGGTGATGGTCGGCATCCTGCCGACGCTGCAGGCCAGGCACATGGCGCCGGACGCGCTGTCGGGCAACCCGCGCTACGCGCTGCTCAACGAGCAGGTGCTCGCCGCGCGCGGTGAGGACCTGCAGATCGCCATCGGCGGGGTGGAGAAGCTCCGGATGACGGCCGACTCGATCGTGCCCGAGGCGGCGTGCACCTCTGCGCAGTTCCACCTCCAGGTGTCGCCCGACTCGTTCGCGGGCTACTGGAACGCGGCGCAGGCGATCGCGGGCGTGCAGGTGGCGGTGGGGGCGAACTCGCCGTTCCTGCTGGGCAAGGAGCTGTGGCGGGAGACGCGGATCGCGCTGTTCCAGCAGGCGACCGACACCCGCAGCGACGAGCTGAAGGAGCAGGGCGTCCGGCCGCGGGTGTGGTTCGGCGAGCGGTGGATCACGTCGATCTTCGACCTGTTCGAGGAGAACGTCCGGTACTTCCCGGCGCTGCTGCCCATCTGCGACGAGGAGGACCCGGAGCGGGTGCTCGAGCGCGGCGACACGCCGTCGCTGGCGGAGCTGCGCCTGCACAACGGCACCATCTACCGGTGGAACCGGCCGGTGTACGACGTGGTGCGGGACCGGCCGCACCTGAGGGTGGAGAACCGCGTCCTGCCGGCCGGGCCGACGGTCGTGGACACGCTGGCCAACGGGGCCTTCTACTACGGGCTGGTGCGGATGCTGGCCGAGGAGGAGCGCCCGCTGTGGTCGCAGATGTCGTTCAGCGCGGCCGAGGACAACTTCACCGCCGGCGCGCGGCACGGCATCGACGCGCAGGTGTACTGGCCGGGGCTGGGCACGGTGCCGGCGGCGGAACTGGTCCTGCGCCGCCTGCTCCCGCTGGCGCACGAGGGGCTGGTGAAGCTCGGCGTGGCGGCGGAGGAGCGGGACCGGCTGCTCGGCGTGGTCGAGCAGCGGTGCCTGTCCGGGGTGAACGGGGCGACGTGGCAGGCCCGCACCTTCCACCGCCACTACGACCACTCGTCGCTGGACCGGCCCGAGGCGTTGCGCCGGATGCTGCGGACCTACCGGGACCTCATGCACAGCAACGAACCCGTGCACACCTGGCCGGTGGGCTGAGCGGTCGCGGCTCCGGCCCGGCCCCGGTCGCGATTGCGGCCCTCGGCCTGGTCCCCGGCCCGGTTGCGGTCCCCGGCCCGGTCGGGCGGTCGGGTCAGCGGGTCTGGACCGGGATCCGGACAGGGGCGTGCGCCTTCCAGGCGGCGACGAGTTCGGGCAGCAGGACGTGCCACGGCAGTTCGGCCAGCACCTCGTCACGGGCCAGCAGGACCAGCCGCCCCTCGTCCTCGGCGTCCAGCCAGACGGCCTGGAAGGCGGCGGCGCGGCGGGGCGCGGCGGCGATCACCTCGGCGCTCGCGCGGGGCAGGTCGGGCTTGGCCACGCGGCGGACGTCGGCGACCGCGTCGCGCAGCACCCCGTGCCGGTCGGACAGCTCCTGGACGGCCTCCACCAGCCGCCACTCCCCCAAGCCCGCTCGGACCTGAACCGTCATCGACTCGTACACAGCGGACAGGGTAGGCGTAGTGCGACGGGGCGCTCTGGGCACGCGATTCACCTTCCGAATGGGTTGGGGCCGGCACCGGGTGGCGACACCGGCCACGACCACGCCCTCCTCGTCCGGACCACCTCGACGCCGCCGACACCCACCCGCCTGCCCGCCGAGGGGTTCCCACGCCGGCAGCCCCGTACTCCCCCACCACCGAACCCGAACCCGAACCCAGGCCGAGGCCGAGGCCGAGGCCGAGCACAGCGCTACCAGCGCACCCCTGCACGCTGCACACAGCAGCAGTGCACCTCTTGCGCTTTGCACACAGCGGCAGTGCACCTCGTGCACATACCGGTGTCTTCGTGTTCTCCTCCCCGTACGGCCTGGGCGCAGCCCAATCATGCCGAGCAGGGGGTGTCAAGCACGCTTCACCGCTTGACACCCCCTGCTCGGCATGATTGCCTCCGGCAGGCCGTACGGGGAGGAGAACACGACCGCCCTTTCTTTTCCTCCTCCTTGGGGGCCTCTCGGCCGCTCTTCATACTCGTGTCGCGCACGGATCCGGGTGAGATTCGGTGCTGTACCGCCCGAGGCTGAAAAGATTAAAAGAGTCCTCGCCGGACAGGCAGGCCGCCAAGGAGAATGAAAAGAAACAGCGGTCGTGTTCTCCCCGCATGACCTGTCAAAGACGACCATGCTTTTCCTGGGGGTGCAAGCGAAAAGCGTGCTTGCACCCCCAGGAAAAGCATGGTAGCCCTCCGGGCAGGCCATACGGGGAGAACACGAAGGCACCGGACTGCACGGGGCGTGCCGAGCCGAGAGCTGCGGGCTGCCGGTAGTGGTCGGTGTGCGGGTCGGTGGAGGGGGTGCGCGTCCTAGTAGTTGTCCCCGCCGAAGAACTGCTCCTCCAGCTGGTCCGCGGTGCCGGCCAGCAGGGCCAACGGGTCGGTGAACTCGTGGATGTCCAGGTCCACCAACGGGAGGGAGTGGCGCAGGACGACGTGGTCGCCCATGATGGCCGCGCCGCAGGCGATGGTGGAGTTGCCGACTTCCTCCAGCAGCGCGCGCAGGTCGATGTCGGCCGCCAGGCCGATCGGGGACGCGATCTGCACCCACTCGTGCAGCCGGTCCAGGACCTCGCGGACCAGGATGATCACCTGGGTGCGCTCGTCGTCCTCGTCGAACTGCTCGAAGCTGAACAGGATGCGGATCTCGTCGCCCTGCTCGGAGATCACGTCGTAGGTGTCCCGGACGTACGCCGAGAGGTCTCCCCAAGAAGCCATGCGCTCACCCTAGAGGCGCGACGGCGCCCCACACCGCATCCGCCACCAACTCCCGCGCCTCGGCCAGGTCCACGAGGCCGAGCAGGAAGCGGCGCGCGCACTCGTGCGCGGGGCCCATGACGACGGGGTCCAGGGCCCACGAGGGGATCCCGCGCACCCTGCCCCGCTCGGCCTGCTCGGCGAACCACTGCGCGACCGGCGCGAAGGCGGCGGCCTTCACGGCCGGGTCGACGGTCAGCGGTGCGGTGTAGAGGAAGCGCGCCCGAGCGGGGTTGGCGGCCACCCAGTCCAGGTAGCGCACGGCCAGTCCGCGCACGACCTCCTCCGCGCCCCCCGCCGCGAGAGCGGGCGTCATCGCGGCCACGCAGAGCGCGAAGCTGTCGTCGTAGAGCACCTCGAACACGCCCGCCCGGCTGCCGAAGTGGTGGTAGATGCTGCCGTTGGACACGCCGGACCGCGCGGTCAGGGCGCCGATGGTGACCGGTTGCCCCGCTTCCACCAACGCCAGGGCCGCGTCGAGCACGGCCTGCTGACGATCCGACCTCACGTCGATAGAGTAGCGCTCTAGAGCACCGCTCCACCGTCCGGGAGGTCGCCGTGGCCCGTTCCATCCCCGATCTGCTGCGCGAACGCGTGCGCGCCACCCCGGACCGGGAAGCGTTGCGCCACCGGGTCGGCGACCGGTGGGTCTCGTCGACCTGGGCGGAGGTCGACGCGGCCGTGCGCCGGCACGCGCTGGGCTTCCGGCAGCTGGGGGTCAAGGAGGGCGCGCGGGTCGCGATCATGGCGCGGACCGGGGTCGAGTGGATCCTCGCGGACCTGGCGGTGCTCGCGGCGGGTGGCGTGACGACGACCATCTACCCCAGCAGCTCGCGCGACGAGGCCGCGCACATCATCCGCGACTCGGGCAGCTTCCTCGTGGTCGCCGACCCGGACCTGGTGGACAAGGCGGGCGACGCCCTCGTGGTGACCACGGACGACCTGCCGACCTCGGACGTGGGCGACTACGACGCCATGGTGGACGACATCACCCCCGAGCAGCTCGCCACGCTGATCTACACCTCCGGCACCACCGGCGTGCCCAAGGGCGTGGAGCTGACCCACGACAACTGGCTCTACACCGCCGAAGCCGTGTCGGGGCTGGGCGTGCTGGTCGAGGACGACCTGCACTTCCTGTGGCTGCCGATGTCGCACGCGTTCGGCAAGATGCTCGAAGTGGCCATGATCGCGATCGGCCCGGTCACGGCGGTGGACGGCGCGGCGGAGCGGATCGCGGACAACCTCCGCGAGCTGCGCCCCACGATCGTCGCGGGCGCGCCGCGGGTGTTCGAGAAGATCCACAGCCGCGTGGTCGCCGCGGTGCGCGCCGAGGGCGGGGTGCGGGAGAAGCTGTTCACCTGGGCGCTGGAGGTCGCCGAGCGGCCCGGCCGGGGCCTGCGCCACCGGATCGCCGACCGGCTGGTGTTCGCCAAGCTGCGGGCCCGCGTCGGCGGTCGGATCCGGTGCTTCGTGTCCGGCTCCGCGCCGCTGTCGCCGGAGGTGGGGCGGTTCTTCGACAACGCGGGCATCCCGGTCCTGGAGGGCTACGGCCTGACCGAGTCCTCCGCCGCGTCGTTCCTCAACCGGCTCGGCGAGCAGGAGTTCGGCACGGTCGGCACGGCGCTGCCCGGCACCCGGGTCCGCATCGCCGACGACGGCGAGGTGCTCCTCGGCGGCCGGGGGATCATGCGCGGCTACCACAACCTGCCCGAGGAGACGGCGGCGACGCTGGTCGACGGCTGGCTGCGCACCGGGGACATCGGCGAGGTGGACGCGGCGGGCCGGCTGCGCATCACCGACCGCAAGAAGGAGCTGATCAAGACCTCCGCGGGCAAGTACGTCGCGCCGCAGGCGGTGGAGAGCAAGCTCAAGGCCGCCAGCCCCTACATCGGGCACGTGCTGGTGCACGGCGACCAGCGCAACTACTGCGTCGCGCTGGTGACCCTGGACCCGGACACCGCCCCGGAGGGCCTCGACGCCGACGCGGAGGTGCGCCACGCGGTCGACGCGGCCAACGCCCACCTCGCCCGGCACGAGACGATCAAGAAGTTCGCGGTGCTGGACAAGGACTTCAGCGTCGAGGACGGCACCCTCACCGCGAGCATGAAGATGCGCCGCCGCGAGATCGAGACCCGCTACCGGGACGTGCTGGACGGCCTGTACGCGGGCTGAGCCGCCGCGATCGCCCACCAGGCGACCACCAGCACCGCGACCACCTCCACCAGCACCAGCAGCCGTTCGACATAGCCCAGCGGCAGCACGCGCCACCAGGAGGTGCCGACCACCACGTTCACCAGCACCGCGTACAGGATCGGGGTGAAGCTCAGCGCGGAGAGCACCCCGAGCCGCAGCGTCCACCGCGCGTGCCCGCCCCACACCGGGTCCCGCAGCCAGGGCCGCGCGAGCAGCACGGCCGCGACCGGCAGGCTGAGGAACGCCACCAGGCTGCCCACGCGGTGGATGTCTCCGCTCAGGCTGGGGCCGACCGACCAGTCGTGCTTGGGGAACACCACCACCAGCGCCAGCCCGGCCGACCACGCCGCGAACGCCAGCGATCCGGGCGAGCCCCACCGGGTGATGCCCCCGCGCACCAGCACGGCGAGGATCGCCAGCGACCCGGCCGCCAGCAGCCCGACCGCCGTGTCGAACACCCAGCGCTGCGGCCCGAGCGCGTACTCGGAGATGGTGCGCCGCAACCCGACCGCGGTGGTGGCGAGCCGGTGCGCGTCGAGCGAGCCCACCATGACGACGGTCAGCACGACGGCGGCGGCCCCGCCGAGCGCGACGAAGCGGGCCGGGGAACGGGTGGGGGTGGGTCCATCGGTCAGCACAACGGTCGAAACGGACAGCGGCCGACCGGTGTTCCGCCGTTCAGGCAACCGACAGGATCCGCGCCGCGGCGTGCGGGGGCGCCCTGTTCCCCCGCGTGGGCGGGGAAACAGGGACCGGTCACGGAAATCGCTGATCCCGCTCCGGGCGGATCAGCCCGCGGGGATCAGTACCAAGCCTTGTGGTAGACGTGGTTGTCGGTGCCCTCGACGAACACGTCGATGCGGTTCGGGCCCCACGACACGGCGGCCGGGTTGTGCAGGAACACACCGCCCAGGTTCTCCCAGCCGGACCAGGAGCTGCCGTTCCACCACTTGTGCCACAACTGGTTGTCGGTGCCCTTGGCGAAGACGTCCAGCCGGTTGGCCGCCCAGGAGGACACCGACGGGCCCGCCGTGATCACACCGCCGAGGTCCTCCCAACCGGACCACGAGCTGCCGTTCCACCACTTGTGGTGCAGGTGGTTGTCGGTGCCCTCGACGAACACGTCGATGCGGTTGGGCCCCCACGACACGGCGGCCGGGTTGTCGATGATGACCCCGCCGAGGCTCTCCCAACCCGACCACGAACTGCCGTTCCACCACTTGTGCCACACCGCCGAGTCGGCGCCCCGGACGAAGACGTCCAACCGGTTGCCCGACCAGGAGGCGACCGCCGGGCCCGCGGTGATCACACCGCCGAGGTCCTCCCAGCCCGACCACGAACTGCCGTTCCACCACTTGTGCCACAGGTGGTTGTCGGCGCCGCGCCCGAACAGGTCGATGCGGTTCGGCCCCCACGACACGGCGGCCGGGTTGTCGATGATGACCCCGCCGAGGCTTTCCCAACCCGACCACGAACTGCCGTTCCACCACTTGTGCCACACGGCGGAATCGGTGCCGCGGGCGAAGACGTCCAGCCTGTTCTCCGACCAGGAGGACACCGCCGGGCCGGCGGTGACCACGCCACCCAGGTCGGCCCAATTCGACCACCGCCGGTCCGTCGGCTCCTCGGCCGTGGCGGCAGTGGTCACGGCGCCCCCGGAAAACAACACCAGCGCCGTGACGACCAGCACTCTAGCGAAATATGAACGCACAATTGCCTCCGTTCGCACGGTGTTCAGCAGAACAATGGCGAACGTAACACGAACACACTTCATCGAATGGTGGACAGTTGTGTGCTCCGAATCGGCAACCGCTCTCCGCACAAATTGCGCCGGCGCGCCCGAGCGCTCACGCTGGGTCCGGTGCGGGCCCAGCCGATGGGCCGTCCGGCGGACGCGCCGTCCAGCGAGCGGACCAACCCCCGGGTCCTTTCTACCCCACCCGGCTCCCGCGCGCAGGGGAAGGCGGCGCGCCCCGGCCGCCCGTCACGGCGGGCGGCCGGGGCGCGGGAAGGGCGGGTGTCAGGGCCTCGCGGCCGGCGGGAGGGCGGCGGCCGGGGCGGTCGGCCAGGCCCACGGGTCCGGGTCCAGGGCGGCCAGTTCCTCCACCTGCAGCTTGCACCACGGGGAGATGGGCCGGACCCCGGACAGGACCGCCGGCACGAAGTCCGCCCACTCGACCCACTCGAAGTCGTCGACCTCGTCCGGGTTCGGGGTCGGGTCGTGGTCGAGCAGGCCCCGGAACACCGGGCACATCTCGTTCTCCACGACGCCGTTGTCCATGACCGCCCGGTAGCGGAACGCGGGCAGGACCAGGTCCAGCCGGACGCCGGTCACGCCCAGCTCGTCGGACAGCCGGCGGGCCACCGCCGAGGCCGCGTCCTCGCCCGGCTCGGGGTGGCCGCAGCAGGTGTTGGTCCAGACGCCCGGCCAGGTCTTCTTGTGCAGCGCCCGCCTGGTCAGCAGCAGCCGGCCGGCCGGCGAGAACAGGTAGCTGGAGAACGCCAGGTGCAGCGGGGTGTCCGAGTGGTGCACGTGCGCCTTGTCGGCCACGCCGATCCCGGTCCCCGACTCGTCCAGCAACACGACTTGTTCCACACCGGCCACCCTGCCACACCGCCCGCGCCCGCCGCGCGGCGGCGCGAGGGGCCCTGCGGTCAGGTCTCCTTGCAGAACTCCCCGATGGGGATGCCCACGTGGCGCTGCTCGGTCGCCAGGTAGCCCAGCAGCTCGTCGCCGCGGCGCAGCTCGGTGACGTTGCGGACCTTGCCGCCGGGTCCGAGGACGCGCACGTGCCAGTCGTCCTGCACGGTGAGGCTGACCTCGACGCCCTCCGGCGAGCGGGCGGTGACGGTGAGGATCGGGCGCGACTCCAGCTTCGCCCGGCCCACGGTGACCCGGCGGGTGCGGCCCTCGGAGTCCACCGCCAGCACGGTGCTGCCGGAGCGCAGCTCGGACAGGTAGTTGGTCCGGTTGTCCGGGCCGAGCACGTAGGAGTGCAGCGCGCCCGCGTTGACCCGGAAGGGCCGGGTGGGCATGTAGGGCAGCGGGTGGGTCTCGCTGCAGCACAGGACGAACCCCGACGAGAACGACCCGACGAGGATGCCCTCGTCCTCCCGGAAGTGCGAGCAGGTGTCCACGCACACCCGGTCGCCGAGGCCGTTGCGCGCGATGCCCTCGACGGTGAGCGTGGTCAGCTCCAGCGGCGGCGTCGCGGCCTCCAGCAGCCGGGCCAGGGCGAACACGTCGGCCGCGTCGCGGGGCGCGAGGAGCACGCCGTCCGAGCCGTGCTCCAGCACGTCGAGCACGACGGCCGCCTCCTCCAGGTCGGCGACGACCGTGACCAGCCGGCCCGGCGCGCCGTCGGCGGCGGCGATGACGATCTCCAGCGGGATCTTCGTCGGGTCGGCGAAGGCGACGACGGTGTGCTCCAACCGGACCGCCGCCGCGCACGCGAGCCGCAGCGTGCGGTCGTCGTGTACCCGGACGAACGCGGCGGTCGCGGCCAGGCGGTCCAGCTGGTCCTGGTCGTCCACGGCGGCGACGACCAGGTGCGGGCTCTCCACGGGCCGGTCGGCGACCAGCACGCGGGTGACCGTCGGCGGCAGCCGGTCCAGCAGGGCCGCGTCGTCGGACACGACCCCGGCCAGGCGGGCGTGCACGGCGGCGTCGACCACGGGCTCGCGGTGCGCCTCGGGGACGGTTCGGAGGTCGATCCAGGCGAACTTCACGCCGGGCTCCAATGGTTGGCGGGCGGGGTCGGGGCACCGGGCGGGGTCACGCCGGCGGGCGGGCTCTCGGCGCGAGGCGGGGTCGGGGCGCCGGGCGGGGTCACAGCGCGGGTCACGGCGGCGGGCGGGGTCACGGCGCGGGGCGGTCCCGGGGCGGTGGGCGGGATCACGGCGCCGCGGTCGCCACGGCGTGCACCAGGTCGGGGTGCGGGTCCGGGTGGCGGTCGACGTGGACGACCGCCGCCAGCTCGGCCACCAGCGCCACCGGCGAGGGCGCGGTGAACACGCGGCGGCCGACGGCCAGGCCCGCGCACCCCGCCGCCATCGAGGCGCGGGCGCGGTCGACGACGCAGCCGCCGTCGGCGGGCCCGCCCGCGACCAGCACCGGGATGGGGCAGCTCGCGACGACCTCCGCCATCCGCTCCGCGGGCAGCGCCAGGTTGGTCTTGACGATGTCCGCGCCCAAGTCCACGGCGATGTTGACGACGTGGGAGAGCAGCGCCGGGTCGTGCGGGTCCGCGACGCGCGGTCCGCGCGGGTAGACCATGGCGACCAGCGGCACGTTCCACGCGTCGCACGCGCCCGCGACCACGCCGAGGTCGGCGAGCTGGCGCGCCTCGGTGTCGGAGCCGACGTTGACGTGCACGCTGACCGCGTCCGCGCCCAGCCGCAGCGCCTCCTCCACCTCGCCGACGAGCACCTTGGCGTTGGCGTCGGCCGCGTGCGCGGTGCCCGCGCTCAGGTGGACGACGAGCGCGCAGCCGGCGAGCAGGTGCGGGTCGATCGTGCGGACCCGTCCTTTGTGGACGATGATGGCGTCGGCGCCCCCGACGACCACGGACCGGATCAGGTCGGGCCACCGGTCGCGCGGGACCACCGGGCCGTCCGAGACGCTGTGGTCCAGCGGGACGAAGAGGTACCTGTCGTCGCGCGGGCGGGAGAGGCGCCGCAGCCGCAACGCTTTCCTCATGTCGCTCACACCTCCCGGGACCTCGGTGGCGGCAGCCATGGAGCAGACTGGGACAGTCCCGCCCCCCAGGGGAGGTGACAACCGGCGATAACTCCCCAGTTATGCACCTGTTGGAGCAGTCGGGTGCGACATTCCCGCAGGTGCGCCTGGTCCCGCAGTCGCGCACGGGTGTCTGCGGCGTCCGGTGTTGCCCTAGGCTGCGGCGGTGCACATGGAGCTGAGACATCTCCACGTTGTGCTGACCGTCGCGGGAGCGGGCAGCATCAGCCGGGCCGCTTCCTCGCTGAAGGTCGCGCAGGCCGGGCTGACCGCGCAGCTGCGCCGCATCGAGCGCGGCTTCGGCGGTCCGCTGTTCCTGCGGCGCACCGACGGGGTGGAGCTGACCGAGCTGGGCCGCCACGTCGTGCTGCGCTCCCGCGACCTCGTGGAGCGGTTCGACGACCTGATGGCGACGGCGCAGAAGATCGCCGCCGGGAGCGGCGGCGCGGGCCTGCGGCTGGGCGGCGTCGCGGGCTCGCCGACGCCGCTGCTGGTCGGCGTGGTGCGCGACCTGCTGCCGAACCAGCCGCAGACCACGCACGTCGAGCGCAGCTGCGACGCGGTGCTGGAACTGGTGCGCTCCGGGAAGCTCGACGTGGCGCTGGTGGTGGAGTTCCCCCGCACCCCGCTGCGGATCCCCGCAGAGGTGGACTGCCGCTCGCTGGTCACCGAGCCCATGCTCGTGGGCGTGGCGGCGGGGCACCGGCTGTCCGCGCGCAGCGAGATCCGGCTGTCCGAACTGGCCGACGAGGACTGGGCGGTGCCGGAGGAGCACTACGGCGGCGGCCGGCTCACCCTGCACCTCGCCTGCGAGGCCGCCGGTTTCACGCCGCGCTGCGCGCACTTCGGCGTCGACCCGGCCGCGGCGGCGGAGCTGGTGCGCTCCGGGCACACCGTGGCCTGCTTCTTCCCCACGGGTCAGGACATGCCCGGCGTGGTGCTGAAACCGGTCGTCGGCAGCCCGGTCCGCCGCCGCGTGTCCCTGGTGTGGCAACGGGACCGCGCCGTCGCGGAGTACGCGGAGGACATCCACGCGGCCCTGCTGAGGGCCTACCGGGAACGGGTGTGGAAGCGCAAGCCCGCCGCGGGGCTGGCCGCGGCGGCGAGCTGACCGCCGGCGACCGTCCGTCCACAGAGGACACCTCGCGCGCCCCCCCGGCCCGGCGCGCACCGCGACGGCCCGACCGCGGCGCCGGTGACCACCGCGGCCCGGCGCCGCGCCACCGGGCAGCGGCCCGACCCCGCTCCGACGCGACCGGCCGCTCCCGCTCCGCTCCGACGGGGCCGACCGCGCCCCGCCCGGTGCCCCCGCTCGGGCCGGGACGGCGGACCGCCCGCGAACCCGTCGGCCGGCCCGTCCTCGTCCCCGGAGGCCGGTGGCGGAGTGGGGCGGCTCACAGGCCCGCGGACCTGCTTCGGACCTGCGGGACCCGGCCCGCCTCACGCGGATCTCACCCGTCCGAAGGTCATTTTTCACCCAGGTAGGATTTTCACCGTGCAAATCGACCCTGCCGAGATGGAGATCGCCCTGCGGGTGCTCGCCCGGGTGGAGGACCTCCCCACCGAGCACCCCGACGTGGTGGCCATCCGCCGGGCCACGTCGAGCATCTACAAGAGCGTGCGCAAGCGCCGCAAGGCCGCCCGCCGGGAGGCCGTCACGCTGGCCGACCGCGCGGTGACCGAGTCGACCGCGACCGGCTCGCCGTCCCGCATCGACGACGAGACCAGGGGCGTGCTGCTCCGGGAGCCCGAGCCGGGCGCCGTCGCGGGCACGCTGCGGCGCGCGCGGTCCTGCTACACCTGCAAGCGCCGCTACACCGAGGTGGACGCGTTCTACCACCAGCTGTGCCCGCCGTGCGCGGCGCTGAACCGGGCCAAGCGGGACGCGCGGACCGACCTGACCGGCCGGCGCGCGCTGCTCACCGGCGGCCGGGCGAAGATCGGCATGTACATCGCGCTGCGGCTGCTGCGCGACGGCGCGCACACCACCATCACCACCCGGTTCCCCCGCGACGCGGTGCGCCGGTTCGCGTCGATGCCCGACAGCGCCGACTGGCTGCACCGGCTGCGCGTGGTCGGCATCGACCTGCGCGACCCGAGCCAGGTCGTGCAGCTCGCGGACTCGGTGGCCGCCGCGGGCCCGCTGGACATCCTGATCAACAACGCCGCGCAGACCGTGCGCCGGTCCCCGCACGCCTACGCGCCCCTGGTCGCCGCCGAGTCCGCGCCGCTGCCGGCCGGCCCGCTGCCCGAGCTGGTCACCTTCGGGCACACCGTGGCCGCGCACCCGGCCGCGCTGACCGGCGGGCTCACCGACGCCATGCCCGAGGTGACCGCGCTGGCGCTCACCGCCGGGTCGAAGGGGATCGACGCGGGCGGCCTGGTGCCCGACGAGCACGCCGTCAACAGCTGGGTGCAGCGGGTGGACGAGGTCGACCCGGTGGAGCTGCTGGAAGTGCAGCTGTGCAACAGCACCGCGCCGTTCATCCTCGTCTCCCGGCTGCGCCCGGCGATGGCCGCCGCGCCCGCGCGGCGCAAGTACGTGGTGAACGTGTCGGCGATGGAGGGCCAGTTCAGCCGCGCGTACAAGGGGCCCGGCCACCCCCACACCAACATGGCCAAGGCCGCGCTGAACATGCTGACCCGCACCAGCGCCGAGGAGATGCTCACCGACGGCATCCTGATGACCGCCGTCGACACCGGCTGGATCACCGACGAGCGCCCGCACCCCACCAAGCTGCGGCTGGCCGCCGAGGGCTTCCACGCGCCGTTGGACCTGGTCGACGGCGCTGCGCGGGTGTACGACCCGATCGTGCGCGGTGAACTCGGCGAGGACCTGTTCGGCTGCTTCCTGAAGGACTACGCGCCCGCGCCCTGGTGACCCCGCTCCCCCGGGCCTCCCGTCCGCCGGGCCTCCCGTCCGCCGGGCCTCCCGTCCGCGCCCGGGCGACCCGGCGATCCCGCGCCCCGGCGATCCGCGGAGCGACGATCCCGCGGCGCGGTGGCCCGCGGGCGGCGGGATCGACGGCAGTGCCCTTCCGGGGCGGCGCCCGCCGCGGTCCGGTGGCGCAGTCGGGTGATGTGGCCGGCGGTGTGACCCGGGTGTGATCCGGGCGTGATTCCGTCCACTGTGGAAAGGAGCAACCGCGGTAGGCCATCCGGGTAAGGCGGTTAACGAATTCGGCTCCGTGTGCGACTCTCCGTCGGTAGGCTTGGGCAATCGCCGGGCGTGGGGGTGGGCATGGTTCGCGGGCGGGCGGGTCGCGCCGCCATCCTGCTGTGCGTGACCGCGTTAGCCCGTCCGGCGCGCGCCCGCCCCGTTCGGACGCCCGCCCACCGGGGGACGCGGCCCCTCCCCCGCCCCGCCGGCGCGCCGTCGCGGCCGTGGCGGCCCCCGCGAAAGGCCCTGGAACCGGCCGTTGCGGCCGAACCACCGCCCCCGGGCCACCGCCGGCCCGCCGACGACGCCCGCGCGCGCCCGGCGCGGCTCCGGGCGGCACGGGACCTGCCACCGAACGCGGTCACCGGTTCGCCGCGCTCGCGCGCCGCGGCGCCGGCCCCGAAGCACTTGCCCGCCGGCACCGCGTGGCGCGAACGGGTGACACGAAGCCGTCGCGGTGGTGACTCCCCGCGCACAACGGTGATCGACTCCCACGACGCGGCACCCGACGACCCGCCGCCGGCCGCGCCGGGCCGACCGCACCGCCGACCGACCGCGCCGGCCGCACCGGTTGCACCAAAAGCACCGAAAGCACCAAAAGCACCTCAAGCATCAGGAGCGCCGGAAGCACCAAGAGCGCTGCGCGCATCAGGAGCACCGGGCCACCCGTGCCGCCGCGCCGCGCAGCAGCCGGCGGAGCGCCCCCACCACCGGCGGACCGGGCTGAAGGCGTCGTGATCCCGCCGCGCCGCCCGATCAACCCGTTCCCGCTGCCCGGCTGGGAGCGGACGCCGATGCGCCCGCTGCGGCCGTGGGAGCGCAAGGCCCACCGCGACTACTACGTCGCCGTCGACGGCGCGGAGAGCGCGTTCCAGGAGTTCCAGCAGGAGGTCGGCGACCTCGGCGGCGTGCTGGAGGACGGCCGGCTGGTGCTGGTCACCGGCGACTCCGGCTGCGGCAAGACCGCGCTGGTGAACCGGTGCGCGGACTGGACGGTGCTGGAGCTGCGCAACCGCGGCCTGCGCGGCGTCGTGGTCGACCTGACCGGGTGCCTGCCCGAGGACGAGGAGCTGTCCATCGGGGAGCGCGCCGCGCACGTGTGCGACCAGCTGTTCGACCGGCTGGTCGACGCCGGCGCGCTGCGCCCGGCCGCCGTGGACCAGCTGCGCGGCGACCGCGACAACCCGCAGCGCGTCTTCCCCCGGCTCGGCCGGGCGCTGGCCGACGAGGTGGTGCTGCTGGTGCTGCTGCCGTCGCCGAACGAGCTGCTCGACGAGGTGATCCGGTACGCGCGCCAGCTCAGCAGCCCGCGCGTGCTGTTCTTCGCCGAGTCGGCGTTCTTCCGCGCCGACGACATCGCCGAACTCGTCCGGCGGCTGGAGGCGTGGGTCCCCCCGATCACCCTCCTGGTCGGGAAGCTGACCGACGGGGATCCGGAGCGCTTCGCCGCCGACCGGCTCCTGCGTCACACCGCAGTGGGAATTTATCCACAACTGAGTGATGAGGCGGTCGAATTGCTGGACAGAATCTGCCAATCGGTCGCCATGCTCCAGCGAATACTGCACGGCACGTACGAGCGGAAGCTCGAAGCCGGCTTACGCTACACCGAAGCCGACCTGGTGACCGTGGACGACATCCGGGCGTACCTGAACGGACTGGGGATGCACCCATGAGCGGCAGCGACGAACTCCCGCCCCCGCGGAAGAACCCCTTCTCGCCGATGGCGGTCGCCCTGATCATCGAGGACTTCCAGGACGACTTCGACGCGGCGGACGTCACCATCGCCACCGACGCCTCCCGGCAGGCCGTCGCCCACCTGGACGCCTACCTGGAGGGCCCGCCCGGCGCCGGGACGGTGCTGGCGGTGCTCGGCGACTACGGCACGGGCAAGACGCACCTGGCGGTCCGGCTGGTGCGCCACGCCCGGCGGGTGCTCGACGACCCGTCGCGCGCCCTGTACCTGGAGGCGACGGCGGAGAGCTTCGTCGAGCTGTACCGGCGGTTCATGACCCGGCTCGGGCGCGAGGGGGTGCGCGCGCAGGTCAGCGACTACTACGCCGACATCGTCGCCGACTCGCTGCAGAGCACCGGCCTGACCGCGGACACGCTGGAGTGGCTGGGCAGCAGGCAGCTGGAGCCGCAGGAGGTCGTGGAGCGGCTGGGGCTCATGGAGAGCGCGCTGCTGCGCAAGGTCCAGGGCACCCTGCGCCAGGTCACCGACAACGAGGACTTCGGCACCGCGCTGACGTTGCTGCTGCGGCCCGGTTTCGAGCACTCGGTGTGGTCGTGGCTGCTCGGCGGCGCGCCCGACCAGGTGCTGGTGGAGCGCGGCATCACCACGCCGATCGACACGGAGGTCGCGGCGCTGGAGGCGATGGGCGTGTTCGCCCTGCTGTTCGGCGGCCGGCAGCGCCGGTTCGTGCTCGCCGTGGACGAGCTGGACAAGATCTTCTCCGCCGACAGCCGGCCGCAGGCGCGGACCATGGCGGCGTTCCAGACGCTGCTCCAGGTGTTCGCCAGGGCCGGCGCGTGCCTGGTGCTGTGCGGGCTGCCGGAGTTCAGGGCGGTGCTGCCGCCGGCGGTGCGGCAGCGCATCCCGTACACCGTGACCATGACCGGGCTGAGCCAGGCCCAGGTGCGCGAGTTCATCACGCGGGCGCAGGGGTCGCTGACCGGCTGGCCCTCGCTCGCGCCGTTCACCCCGGAGACCGTGCGGTACCTGCGGGACGTGGCGGGCGGCAACACCCGCAACGTGGTCCGGCTGTGCCACCGGGTGTTCCGGCTGGTGGACGACGCGGTGCGGGCGAGCGGCGACGAGGGCCTGACCGCGACCGACGAGATGGTGCGCCAGGCGGCCCGCGACCTGTTCGGGTCGCTGAGCGCGGACGACCTCGACGGCGTGGTGCGGCGGCTGCTGGACGCCAACGGCTGGGAGTACTGGCACAACCACCTGCTCGGCCCCGGCGAGGAGTCGCTGGCCGACTACTGGGTGACCTTCCCGGACCGCTCCGGCGGGTGCGCCGTGCTGCTGACCGGGTCGCTGCTGGACAACGCCGACGTGACGGCCGTGCTGCGGCGGGTGTCGGCGGTCCGCGAGGCCGAGCCCGACGGCGGGATCGTCCTGCTGGTCAACGGGGTGCTGACCGACGGCGTGGCGATCCAGCTGCGCGGGCCGCTCGGCCGCGAGCCGCTGGTGTACTCGGAGCGCACGTTCGCCGACGACTTCAAGGCCCTGCTGGGCACGGCGGCCCAGGGCCCGGAGCAGGACCCGGTGTCGTCGCTGGGGCGCCGGATGGACCAGCTGGCGCGCCAGCAGTCGAGCATCTACGGGTTCATCGAGCAGCTGACCGAGCACGTGGACGGGGTGCGCACCTCCTCGGACCGCCAGTTCGGGGCGATCGGCAAGCAGCTGGCGCTGCTGGTCGGCTCGGCGCCGGCGCGCGCGGCGGCGGACCACCGGCTGCCCGGCGAGGTGGAGCGGCTGTTCCGGGACGCCGTGGACGCGCTGGAGAACCTGGTCCAGGTGGACCTGATGCTCGACGAGGCGTTCGACCTCGCGCCGCCGGCCACGCAGGATTCGGTGCACCGCAGGCTGCGCACGCCCGAGTTCACCGAGGCCGCGGCGAAGGCCGTGCTGACCCAGAAGGCCGTGCTGGCGTTCCGGGGCGCGGTCGCCGAGTGGTACCGCGCGCGGGACTCCTCGCCGGAGGCGGAGGAGCGGCTGGAGCGGCTGTGCGGGGTCTACGACGACATCGTGGAGTTCCTGCCGCTGTTCGACCTCGAACCGCTGTTCAAGCTGCCGCCGTGGAACGCGCGGGCGGGCGGCGTCGTGGCCGACGTGAGCCAGGTGGCGCGGCGCAACCGGGTGTACGAGGCGTTGCGCAACTTCAGCCCGCGCGTCCGGCGGGCGGTGCTGCGGGCCTCGGACACCGCCTGACGGGCAGCGGGCCCCCGTCCGTCCGATGTGGACCACAGGCGCCCCGGGCCGGCGGGCGCCCCACTGCGCGACGGAGGAACGCGCAAGCTCCAGCCATCGGGCCGTGGTGCCCCTGCTGCCCGTCGACGTGCTGGTCGACACCGCGGGCGTCGGGCCGGGCCGGGCCGGGCCCGGGTTCGGCTCCGGCGGCGTGGTGGTCCCGGTGGCCGTGGTGGCGCTGTTCTCCCTGCTGGTGTTCCTCGCGGCCGACTTCCGGGCCGCGCGCCTGTTCGCGGTGCCCGGCCCGTGGTTCCGGGGTGGTCGCCTGCCTGGTCGCCGGCGCGGGGCCGGGCAGCCGCCCCGCGGGGGCTACCGGGCCTGCCGCACCCGCGTGAACGCGGCCGGCGCCACCGGGACCGACAGGTCCGGCCGGTGCAGGACGCGCGGCCCGCCGGTCTCCCGCGCGGGCGGCGCGAGCCGGTCGTAGGCGCCGTTGGCCAGGGCGTTGAGCAGGTTCACCACCACGACCGCCGGCGCGACCACCGCGATGGAGCCGGGGAACCGCGGCTCCAGCAGCAGCGCCAGGATGATCGCGGTCAGCCCGTTCTGCTGGCCCAGGCACAGCCGGACCCGGTCGCCGCGCCACCGGCGGGGCAGCGTCAGCGCCCACGCCACGACCGCCTGCGACCCGAACGCCGCCGCGCCCAGGACCGCGCCCACCCCGGCCAGCGCCCACGAGAACTCGGCCGCCAGCACCAGGCCGACCGCCACCGTCGCGGCGAACATGCCGACCTCGGCCAGCCCGTCGACCAGCCGCCCGAGGTCCGGCCGGAAGAACAGCCCGATCAGGGCCAGCGCCAGCAGCAGCGAGAAGTGCACGGCGACGAACCCGACGGCGAGCACGACCAGCGCCAGGCTCACCCGCACGGCCCAGCGCGCCGCCCGGCCGCGCTCACCCGGCCGGCCGCGCCCCCGCGCCAGCCGCCACAGCAGGTACGCGCCACCGGCCAGCGCGAGGTTGAGCGCGAAGTTGGCGGTGAAGGCGCCGAAGCCGCCCACCGCGCCACCGGCCAGCGCGAACGACGTGAGGTAGACCGTCAGCAGCACGGTGATCGGGTCGTCGAACGAGGCCCACGCCGACAGCAGCGCCTTGGCCGAGGCCGACATCCGGGACTTGGCGCGCACCGCCGCCACCGACAGCGGGTCGATCTGCGCGACCGCCACCGCCAGGACCAGGTGCCAGGGCTCGCGGTGCACCAGGTACACCACGCCGAAGATCAGCGCCACCTTGGCGAGCACACCGAGCGTGACCGCGACGACCACGGTCCGCAATTCCCGGCGGAATTCCGCGATCTCGATACCACTGGTGCTGGCATACAAACCGAAGCCGAGCAGCGCGGTGATGAAGAAACCGTAAGCCGAGGATTCGTCGACCGCGCGCAGTTCCCACTGCCACGCCACGACCCACCCCACGCCGAGGGCGGCTAACAGCGCGACCGATCGGACAGCGGGCGTCACCATTTCACGGTAGATAACGATTCGGTTCGATTCAAGGCCCGGATGGAGTGAGCCGAGCGGCCAGGGCGGACATCCGGACGTCCGCCTCGCCGACCCGCGCCTGGTCGATCGTCACGCCCGCGACGTACTCCCGCGGGCCGAGCCGGTAGTAGTAGAGCGCGCCCATCTCGACGTCGAGCACCAGCCGCGCCAGCAGCCCGCCGACCACCGGCCGCACCGCCCGGTTGAGCCGGGTGGCCAGCGCGCCCAGCTCGCGCGCGAACCCGAGGTAGAACCGCCGCCGGGCGGGCGCGGCGACCTGCTTGAAGAACGGCCCCAGCGCCGGGTGGTCCAGGTGGTCGACCATGGTGCGCACCTCGTCGCCCGCCACGTGCGCCACCAGGTGCAGGTCGCTCGGCGCCACCGCCGCCAGGCACTGCGCCAGCGCCTCGCCCCGGACCGCCACGTGCGGTCGCGCCCCGGCCGCGCCGGGCAGCGGGCGCGGCGCGCCGAACGTCTCCCACCCGCCGGGGTTGAGCGAGCCGAGGCTCAGCTCGGCCCGCAGCGCGGTCGCCAGCTCCGCGACCGCCCGGTCCGCCTCGTCGACCGCCGGGTGCCCGGCCAGCGGCCCCGTGCCCGCGTGGTCGAGCACCAGGCCGACGACGTGCTCGGTGGGCACCACGGAGTCGCAGAACAGCGCGCCCTCCCCGGTGTGCAGCACGGTCCGGATGAGCCGGCCGGTGCGCGCCTCGTGCAGCGCCCGGTCCAGGGCGGTCGCCTGGAACGTCAGGTGCCGGCCCAGCCGCTTGAGCTCCTCGCGCCGGGTGCCGCCGGGCAGCGCCCCCGGCGGTGGCGGCGGGTCGCCCAGCACGTCGACGCCGAAGTCGAACACCCCGTTGCTGTAGTGCGCGAGGTAGTGCAGCGCGGGGCTCTTGACGACCGCCGCGCGGCAGGCGTGCCGGGTGGTGTCGAACTCGGGGCCGGGGTGCTCGGCCTCCTCCTCGTACAGCTCCACGCTGCTCCCTCCTGCGCGCTCAGGTGTGCGGGACGTCGACATCGCACTCCTGCCAGTCGTCGTCGCCGGGGCGGGCGGCGACCCGCAGGTCGTGCGCCGCCACGGCGGTGTGCGGGTGGTCGGGCCCGAGGAACTCGACGCAGTCCGCGTGCGCCTCGGCGATCAGCACGGCGGCCTGGTCCACCTCGCCCGCCGCCGCGCGGACCCGCGCCTCGTCCACCGCGGCGGCCAGGGTCCACGGGTGCGTGTCACCCAGCCGGGACCGCAGGGCCCGGGCGGCGGCCGAGACCTCCTCCACCGCGCCGGCGCGGTCCCCCGCCGCGCGCAGCGCCAGGCCCAGGCCCAGCCGGCACAGCGCGGTGAACGGGTGGTCCGCCCGGATGCCGGCCAGCCGCTCGAACCCGGTCAGCGCGGTCCGGGCCAGCTCCACGGCCAGCTCCGGGTCGCCGCCCACCCGCCGGTGGTCGGCGGCGAAGCTCAGCGCGCAGCCCAGGGTGTACGGGTGGTCGGGCCCGATCAGCTCGCGGTAGTCGCGCAGCGCCTTGCCGGTGCGCTCCTTGGCCGCCCTGGTGCGCCCGGCCAGCCGCAGCGCGATGGCGTAGTTCCAGTGCACGCCGACCTGCGTCTGGTTCAGCTCCGGGCGCAGGCTCTGGAGCTTCTGCGAGGCGGTGAGCAGCGACTCCAGCGCCTCCGGGTAGCGGCCCAGCTCCCGCTGGTAGAGCCCGATCTGGGCGAGGGTGACCCAGGTGAACTCGTCGCGCTCGCCGAACAGCCGCCTGCGCCGCCGGAAGTTGTCCTCCTCCAGCCCCAGCGCGCCGGCCGCGTCGCCGGACAGGAACGTCGACGACGCCAGGTTGTTGGCCGCGCGCCGGGTGTCGGGGTGGTCCTCGCCGAGCACCGACCGCAGGCCCTCCCAGGTGGCCTGGTCCTCCACCAGCGCCTCGGTGAACAGGCCGAGGCCGCGCAGGTCGCCGCCCCGGCCGCGCGCGGTGATCAGCGGCTGCGGGTGGGTCAGGTCCAGGGCGCGGCGCTGCTGGGCCAGCGCCAGGTCGTCCAGCCGCAGCGCCTCGGCCGGTTCGCCGAGCACCCGGTGCACGTTGGCGAGCTGGGCGGCGAGCCGGTTGCGCAGCGGGTCGGCCGCGCCGAACCGGTCGGTCCACGAGTCCAGCAGCTCGCGGCCCGGCTCCAGCGCGGCCCGCCGCACCCCCGCGCCGCCGTCGGTGAACAGGAACCGCACCTGGTTGACCAGCCAGCGGCGCACCGCCGGGTCGGCGCTGCGCACCGCGCCGGACGGGAACACGTGCTGCTGCAGCTCCTGGAACCGGGTGCGCCGCGTCGGCGACTTGTCCTCCACCTCGGTCGGGGCGTAGGCGGCGAGCGCGGCCAGCACGTCCGCGCGCCGCCGCGCGCGCTCCGACGGCGGCATCCCGTCGCGCAGCGCCCGCTGCACGACCCGGTGCAGCCGCAGCGAGAACTGGTCGCCCCAGTCGACGCGGAACAGCCCGTGCCGCGCGCCCGCCCACAGCACCCGGTCGACCTCGCCCGCGTCCAGCTCCAGCGGCGCGGCGTCCGGGCCGCCCGCGGCGACCAGCCGGCCCAGGAACGCGGGCGAGCGCACCAGGCCCAGCGCGACGCCCTGCGCCGACAGGAACGAGCACAGCTGCGCGAGCAGCACCGCGACCCGGCCGATCGGCTGCTCGCGCAGCGATCCCACCACCACGTCGACCACGCGCGCGGCACCGTCCACTCCGGACCGCTCGAGCCGGTCGAAGAACGTGCGCACCGCCCACGCGGCGGAGTCCGCGTCCGACGAGCCCGCGCCGCGCTCGGCCCGCACGGCCTCGGCCAGCCACGACGCGGCCAGGTCCAGCGCGAGCGGCAGGCGCCCCACCTCGGCCGCGACCCGCCGGGCGTCGGCCGGCTCCAGCCCGCGCACCCGGTCCAGCAGCAGGGCGACGCTGTCCGCCGCGCCCATCGGCGCCAGCTCGACCGCCGGCGCGGCGGCGGCGCTCGACGTGATCAGCACGTGCCCGGTGGAGCCGGGCGGCAGCAGGTCGGCGATGGAGTCCAGGTCGTCGGCGTTGTCGTAGACCAGCAGGAAGCGGGCGTAGGCGGGGTCGGTGGCCAGCCGGTCCAGCACCGACAGCGACCCGTAGTCGGTGGAGCCGGGCAGCCGCAGCCGCGCCGCCAGCTCGGCCAGCCCGACCTGCACGGACTGCCGGTCCTGCGCGGAGAGCCACCACACGGCGTCGTAGTCGGCGGAGAACCGGTAGGCGTACTCCAGCGCCAGTTCGCTCTTGCCCACGCCCGGTTCGCCGTTGAGCGTCACCACGGCCCGCTCGTCGCCCGCGTCGGCGAACTCGTCGCGCAGCGCCTCGATGTCCTCGTCCCGGCCGACGAACGCGCGGTGGCGCGGCGGCAGCCGGAACACCTCCGGGTCCGTGCCGGGCAGCCGCATCGGCGCGTCGTGCGCGGTGCCGGGCCGGTCGATCAGGCCGAAGTGGCCGAGCAGCCGGGCGCTGAGCGCCTCCGGCAGGTGCTCGTGCACCGACAGGCCGTCCGGGTCGCCGTCCCCGGTCAGCAGCAGCCGCAGCACCGCGACGCCGGCCGGCACCTCGACCGGCCCCAGGTGCGGCGAGACCAGCACCACCACGCCGGCCGCGGGCCCGCCGCGCGCCACGTCGCGCAGCGGCACGACCTGCGCGCCCGCGCGCTCCAGCTGGCCGCGCACCCAGTCGGCCCAGGCGCGGTCGCGCGGGGCGTGGACCACCGCCACGCGGTCGGCCTCGGAGCCGGCCTCCAGGCCGAACACGCGGCGGTAGCGGGCGCGCAGCACCGGCGGGACGGGCGGGCACACCGCGACCGCGCCGCCGCTGACCGCCGCCGCCAGCCTGCCGTACTGCGCCTCCAGGCCGCCGCCCTCCTCCTCCGCGAGGATCGCGAGCAGCGGGTCGAACGCGTCCAGCGGGCGGTACGGGATCTCGACCGCGCCGCCGTCGGGGACGCGCTTGGCCTGCCCCGCCAGCAGTTCGGCGAACGCGGCGTGGATCTGCGAGCGGATGCGCTGGGCGCGAGTCTGCTCGGCGTCGTCGAACAGCGTCGCCACCGGCACCACGTCGATGCGGATCGGCGCGCGCTTGCGCACCCGCGCGGCCAGGTCGGCGGCGTCCGCGATGGCCCTGGGGCGCGGTCGGAAGCACACCACGGCCAGCTCGCACAGCGTCGCGACCAGCGCCAGCGACCCCTCGGCCACCCCGGTCGGCGCGTCGATGAGCACCTGGTCGTACTCCGATTCCGCCAACCGGGCGCGCAGTTCGGCGACCGCGCCCGCGTCGCCGTGCCGCGGCCGGCCCGCGGTGTCGGCCGACATCGGGACCACCACGTCGATGCGGCCCGCCGAACCCGGCACGGGCAGCGCGAAGCGCTCCACCACCGGCGGCGGCCCCTCGTCGCGGAACGGCTCGGCGAGGTAGGCGGCGAGCAGCGCGCGGCCCAGCGCGTCGGGCAACGCCTGGCGGGACACCAGGAACGGCTCCAGGTACTCGCGCACGCGCGGCACCTCCGAACCCCAGTCCACCACCAGCACCCGCTGCCCGGCGCCGGCCAGCACCCACGCCAGGTTCGCCACCGCGCTGGTGCGCCCGGTGCCGCCGGTGGCGGACAGGAAAGCCGTCACACCGGTGTGGCCGTGCCCTGCGGTGCTGCTCATCGACTGCTCCAGATCGGCGGTGCGGGAGGGGGATCCGGCCTTTCGCACCGGAGCGGCGGCTTACAGGGAACTCTCGAACGCGGCGAACCGGTTGGGCAGCTCGGCGTTCTCGGCGAGGATCCGGTGCAGGGCGGCGCGCAGCGCGGTGTCGGGCAGTTCGGCCAGCGCGGCCAGGTCGATCCCCGTGACGTCGAGGAGCTCGGACTCCAGAACGGGTTCGTCAGCCATCTCGCGCTACCCCCTCACACCGCAAAGCTGCGGTTTTGTCCGCAGTGCGCTCGACCCCATCGTAGTGCGCCACAACGGGGAATGACGGGAATCCTCCGATTGGCGGAAGTAGCGGCCGGCCCGATGTGTTTGGTTTGTTCGGGGGCCGATGGATCGGGGGGTGGATGGCAGCGCGTCCGTTCCGCCAGTTCGTGGTGAAGGTGCACAGCCGGTGCAACCTCGCCTGCGACTACTGCTACGTCTACGAACTGGCCGACCAGGGCTGGCGCTCGCGACCGCGCGCGATGTCGCCGGACGTGGTCGCCCGCACCGCCGACCGGGTGGCGCGGCACGTGCGCGCGCACGGCCTGGCCGAGGTGGAAGTCGTGCTGCACGGCGGTGAACCGCTGCTGGCCGGGCGGTCCGCGCTGGAATCGCTGGTGCGCCGCTTCCGGTCCGCGGTGCCCGCGCGGGTCCGCTTCTCCGTGCAGACCAACGGAACCCTGCTCGACCGCGCGTTCCTGGAGCTGTTCGCGGCGCTGGACGTGCGGGTCGGGGTCAGCCTCGACGGCGACCCGGAGGCGCACGACCGGCACCGCGTGCGGCCCGACGGAACGGGCAGCTGGGCGTCGGTGCGGTCGGCGCTGCGGTTGCTGGCCGACGAGTTCCGCGCGGTGTACAGCGGCCTGCTCTGCGTCGTGGACGTGCGGTCCGACCCGACGCGCACTTACCGCGCGCTGCTCGAATTCGCCCCGCCGGCGGTCGATTTCCTGCTGCCGCACGGGAACTGGTCGGCGCCGCCGCCGGCGCGCGTCACCGGTTCGCCGGACACCCCTTACGCGGAATGGCTGACGGACCTGTTCAACCACTGGTACCCGGCCCCGGGAACGCGGGTGCGGTTGTTCGAGGAGTTGCTGAACCTGGTGCTGGGCGGGCAGTCGCGGGTGGAGGGCGTGGGGTTGACCCCGACCGCGCAGGTGGTGGTGGAGACCGACGGCGCGATCTCCGCCTCCGACATCCTGGCCTCCTCCTCCCCCGCCGCGGCGGCGACCGGGCTGCACGTCGCCCGCGACGACTTCGACCGGGCGCTGGAGCTGCCCGAGGTCCTGGCCGGGCGGTCCGGGCTGGCCGGGCTGTCGGCGGCCTGCCGGGCCTGCCCGGTGGTGTCGGCGTGCGGCGGCGGCCTGCGGGCGCACCGGTTCGCCGGCGACGGGTTCGACCACCCGTCGGTCTACTGCCCGGACCTGTACCGCCTGATCACCCACGTCCGCGACCGGGTGGCGGCGGACCTGGCGGCCCCGGCGTGACGCCGCGGCCGTGGCGGTTGTCCGCCGAGGACTTCACCGCGCTGGCTCGGGGCGGGGGCGGCGCCCGCGCCGCCCGCGCGCTGCGGCTGGCGCGGCGCAGCCGGACGGCGCTGCTGGTCCGGGCGATCGCCGCCGCGCCCGAGGCGCGCCCCGCCTACCGCCTGCTGGTCGACGCCGACCGGGCGGCGCCGCAGGCCGTGGCGCGGGTGCTGGAGCACCCGTCGGTGGGCGCCTGGGCGACCCGCACGGCGCTGGCGCTGCGCCGCGGTGAGCCGGCGCGGCCCGGCGACCTGGCGTTCGCCGCGGCGGCCGCGGCGGTGCGGGCCGGTGTCCCGGTCCGGGTGGACCTGCCGGTGGCGCCGCCGTTCTGGCTGCCCTCGCTGGGCCTGGTCCGCGACCCGGGCACGCTCGCCCACGAGCCGCTGCCGGAGGCGGCGCTCGGCTCGCACGCGGTGCAGCTGGACGCGTGGGCGGGCGGCGGCGCGCCGGCGGGGCTCGCGATCGACGCCGACTTCGACCCGGCGTGGTGGCGCGCGGCGCTGGCCGACGCGTGGGCCGTCCTGGCGGGCGACCACCCGGCGATGGCCGCGGAGTTCACCGAGCTGGTCACCGTGCTGACGCCGATGCCGTCCCCGCCGGCGGGGACGAGCAGCGCGACGGTGGCCGACGCGTTCGGCTGCGTGTTCCTGTCGCCCACCCCCGACGCGGAGACGCTCGCGGTGACCCTGGCGCACGAGGCCCAGCACACCAAGCTGGTGGCGCTGATGGACCTGTTCCCGCTGCTGGCGCCCGACCGGCGGGAGATCTTCTACGCGCCGTGGCGGGAGGACCCCAGGCCGCTGGTCGGGCTGCTGCACGGCACCTACGCCCACCTGGGGGTGGCGGCGTTCTGGCGGGCCCGGCCGGGCCTGCGCGCGCAGACCGAGTTCGCGCGCTGGCGCTCGGCCGCCCTGTTCACCGCGGAAACCCTGCTGAACAGCGGCAAGCTGACCGCGACCGGGCAGGCGTTCGTGCGCGGCATGGCGGAGGTGCTGCGGCGGTGGTGCGCCGAGCCGGTGCACCCCACGGCCCTGGCGCACGCCGTGGCCGAGGCCGCGGCCCACCGGGACCGCTGGGCCACGCGCGTGGCCAACACCGGCTGACCACCCCAACCCCCGACCCACCCCGGCCCCTGACCCACCCCGGTCCACGCCGCCCGCCGGCGGCCCCGCGAGCGGCGGGGCCAGCGCGGGGCCCGGGTGTCGCTCCCGACACCGCCGCGACTCGCCGGGCGTGATCCACCGGCCCGGCCGGTCGGCCCGCGATACTGCCCGCCATGCTCAACGCCGACGGCCGGGTGGCGCACTCCCCGGTGGATCTGGTGGACCTGCTGGAGTGCGAGCACCGCAGCCGGCTGATCACGGCCGCGGCCCTCGGCGTGCCGGGCGCGCCGCTGCCGGAGCCGGCCCGCGACGTCCTGGCGGCCCGCCACGGCATCGCGCACGAGCAGGCCGTGCTGGCGCGGTTCCGGGAACGCGGCGAGGTGGTGGAGATCCCGCAGCCGCCGCCGACGCACGAGGCGCTGACCGAGGCCGCGGCGGCGACCCGGCGGGCCCTCGACGCCGGCGTCCCGGTGGTCTACCAGGGCGTGTTCTACGCCGACGGGTTCCACGGGCGGGCGGACTTCCTGGTGCGCACCGACTCGGGCTACGAGCCGCACGACGCGAAGCTCGCCCGGCACGCGACGCCGGCGGCCGTGGTGCAGCTGACGGCCTACGCGGACGCGCTGGGCGACGCGGCCGGGCCGGGGATGCACCTGCTGCTCGGCGACGGCGGCACCCGGTCGTTCCGGGTGGCCGACTTCCTGCCGCTGGTGCGCAGCCTGCGGCAGCGGCTGCGGGACCGGGCCGCCCTCCCGCCGACCCTGCCGGACCGGCTGTGGGACGACGAGCGGCCCGCCTGCGCCACCTGCCGGTTCGCCCGGCACTGCGCGAGCGGCCGGGAGCGCGACCGCGACCTGTCGCTGGTGGCGGGCATCCGGGCCGACCAGCGGCGCAAGCTGGTGGCCGCCGGGCTGGGCACCATCGACGCCCTGGCCGCCGCCACCCGGCTGGACCGGCCGCCGACGATGTCCGCCGCCACGTTCGCCGGGCTGCGGTCGCAGGCGGCGCTGCAGGTCATCCAGGACGACTCGCGGACGGCCGACGACCCGGTCGGCAAGGTCGCCTACGAGGTGGTCGAGCCGCAGGCGCTGGCGGAGCTGCCCGCGCCCAGCCCCGGCGACCTGTTCTTCGACATGGAGGGCGACCCGTACGCGCTGGGCGGCGAGGGCTTGGAGTACCTGTTCGGCGCGGTGACGCCCGAGGAGGAGTTCACGCCGTTCTGGGCGCACACCCGGCCGCAGGAGAAGGCCGCGTTCGAGCGGTTCGTGGACTTCGCGACGGCCCGGCTGGCGGAGCACCCGGGGGCGCACGTCTACCACTACGCGCCCTACGAGGTCAACGCGCTCAAGCGGCTCGCCGCCCTGCACGGCACCCGCGAGGAGGCCGTCGACCACCTGCTGCGGTCCGGGGCGCTGGTCGACCTGTACGCGGTGGTGCGCAAGGCGTTGCGCGTCTCGCAGCGGTCGTACTCGATCAAGTACCTGGAGCCGCTGTACATGCCCTCGGCGCGCGGCGGCGAGGTGACCGACGCGGTGTCCAGCATCGAGGCTTACGAGGAGTACCTGGTGCTGACCGCGGCCGACGACGCGGCGCGCGCCGAGGAGGTGCTCGCCGGGATCGCCGACTACAACGCCTACGACTGCGTCTCGACGCGCCGGCTGCACCGGTTCCTGCTGGAGGTGCGGGCGGAGGCGGGCATCGAGCCGCACGTGCCCGAGCAGTCGTTCTCCGCCGAGGTCGAGGACGGGATCGCGGCGCAGCGGCGGGCCGAGCGCGCCGAGCGGATCGCCGCCGTGGTGGACCCGCTGCTGGCCGGGCTACCGGACAACCCGGCGGACGCCACCGCCGACGAGCGGGCCCGCGCGCTGCTGGCGGCGGCCGTCGGCTACCACCGCCGGGAGACCAACCCGGCCTGGTGGGACTTCTTCCGGCAGGTGTCCGCGCCGCTGTCGGAGCTGGAGTCCGACGGCGCCTGCGCGGTGCCGGTGTCGGTGGGCGCCCAGGACTGGGTGATGCCCTCCGGCCGGGTGCGCAAGGCCAAGCGCGAGGTGGTCGTGCGGTGCGACCCGGACCGGCCGCACCCGTTCGCGACCGGCGACCAGGTGCGGCTGCTCTACCCCGGCGCGCCGAACCGGACGCGGGACGCGGTGGTGCTGGCGGAGTCGGCCGAGGAGATCGCGCTGCTGGAGAGCGCGGCGCCGGACGAGGTCGACGGGGACCGGCCGGTGGCGGTGCTGCCGGGCAGCCCGGTGCGGCCCTCGCCCAAGGACGAGGCGGTGCACGAGCTGGCGCGGGCGGTGGCCGACGGCCTGCCGGAGCTGCCGCCGCACCCCGGCGTGGACCTGGTGCGGCGCACGCCGCGCACGCGGGGCCCCCTGCCGCGCACCGGCGACGTCATCGCCGACGTGATCGCGGCGGTGGACGCGCTGGACGGCTCGGCGCTGGCCGTGCAGGGGCCGCCGGGCGCGGGCAAGACCTACCTCGCGGGGCGGCTGATCGCGCACCTGGTGCGCGGCGGGCGCAGCGTCGGGGTGACGTCGAACAGCCACAAGGCCGTGGAGAACGTGCTGACCGCGGCGCGGGCCGCCGGGCGCGAGCTGGGCGTGCCGATCCCGACCGCCAAGCGGCCCAAGGGCGCCGCGGTCGAGGGCTGCCCGTGGGAGCAGCCGAAGGACAACTCCGCCCTGGTCCGCTGGCGCACCGACCAGGGCGCCGGCCACCTGGTCGGCGGGACGGCGTGGACGTTCGCCAACACCGCCCTGCGGGAGCGGCCGTTCGACGTGCTGATCGTGGACGAGGCCGGGCAGTTCGCGCTGGCCGACGCGCTGGCGGTGGCCACCTGCGCGCGCAACCTGGTGCTGCTGGGCGATCCCCAGCAGCTGCCGCAGGTGGTGCAGGGCACGCACCCGGCGGGCGCGGACGCGTCGGCGCTGGGGCACCTGATCGGCGACGCGGACGTGATCCCGGCGGAGCTGGGGTACTTCCTGGACCAGACGCGGCGGATGCACCCCGACGTGTGCGAGCCGGTGTCGCGGCTGTCCTACGCCGGGCTGCTGCGCGCCCACCCGAGCACGGCCGCGCGCGGCGTCTCCGGGCTGGCGTCGGGGGTGTACGTCCACCGGGTGGAGCACCGGCACAACACCACCAGCTCGGCGGAGGAGGCCGCCGCGGTGGTGGACGTCGTGCGGTCGCTGATGGGTCGCGTGTGGACGGACGGGCCGGGCGCGCGGCCGTTGGACGACTCGGACGTGCTGGTGGTCGCGCCGTACAACATGCAGGTGCGGCTGGTGCGCCGGGAGCTGGAGGCCGCCGGGTACGAGCACGTCCGGGTGGGCACGGTGGACCGGTTCCAGGGGCAGGAGGCGCCGGTGGTCGTCACCACCATGACCTCCTCGGCGGCCGTCGACCTGCCGCGCGGGCTGGACTTCCTGCTGTCCCGCAACCGGCTCAACGTCGCGCTGTCGCGGGCGCAGGGCGTCGCGGTGGTGGTCTGCTCGCCCCGGCTGGTCGAGGCCGACATCCGCGGGGTGGACCAGCTGCGGCTGGTGTCCGGGATGATCGGCCTGCTCGCCGACGCCCGGCCGTGGCCCATCGACGGCATCTATGCCCAGAAGCTATGACCCCGTCCGGTCATCTGCTCTTAATGTCAACGAACGCGAGAACCTTCCCCCTGCACCGAAGGAGATCGTGTGACCGGCAAGTTCCTGCGCCTCGCCCTCGGGGCGCTGTTCACCACCCTCGCCCTCGTGGGCACCAGCCTGACCAGTGCGGCAACGGCGGCGCCCGCCGCGCCGTCGGCACTGGCCAGGACCGTCTACTACAGCGCCTCCGGCTACTCGGCGGAAGCCGACCAGGCCGCGCAGATCTGGAACTCCAGGGTGCCCAACCTGCGGCTCGTCCGCGGCGGCAGCGCCACCATCCGGATCGCCGCGACCAACGGTGGCGGTTCCCGGGCCTATCCCTGCGGGCTCGGGTGCGCCACGATCTACATCGACAACCGCGACGTCGCGGCGGGCAACTACGCGCTGCGGATCGTGGCGCACGAGATCGGGCACGGACTGGGGTTGCCCGACACCTACAACGGCATCTGCTCGTACCTGATGTCGGGCGGCAGCGCGGGCACGTCCTGCCGCAACGTGTACCCCAACGCCCAGGAGGCGAACCGGGTGAACCAGCTCTTCGCGGGGCGCTACGCGCCCGCCGCCGGCACCCCCGGCGTCTACGCGAGGGGCTAGGAGCGCCGCGGCGCGGTGGCGGGTCGCACTCCCCGCCACCGCGCCCGGCCGGACCGCTCCACCGCCGGCGGTTGCAGCTCGGCGGCCGGGCCGCCGGCGGAGCGGTCGGATCGCGGACCGGCCGGGGCAGGTGAGGCCCACCTGCCCCGGCCGGTCCGCGTGCCCGCGCGTGCGCTCCCCGCGATCGCGGTGGCCGGGAGGGCGCGGGCGGCGGCCGGGTCCCGGGCAGGTCGGGCGGGTCGACCTCGGGCTCGGCGACCGCGGTGGCCCCGAGGCCCCGGCGGTCCGGCGCCTCGGCGTGCTCCCCGGAGGCGATGAGGTGGTCGGCGGCCCGCGCCGCAGGTCCCACCGGGCCGCCGCCCTCCCGCGTGGTGGCCGAGGTCCCGCCCTGGCGGTCGCCGCCGCCGGGGGAAAAGCCGATGCCCCCGGTCCTGCCGGAGGTCGCCACCTGTGCCGCCCGAGGGGTGCTCAGGTTCGCCGGAGCCGGTCCGGTCCCCCGTCGCCGGGGCTTGCGGGCCCGGCGCTCCCCCGCTCCGCCGCCGCCCGGGCGCCCACCACCGCGGTCCCGCCGCCGGTCGCGCGGACCCCCAGGACCGCGGTCGCACCCGCGGTCGCGGGCTCCCGCGCGCCGCGCCGCGCCCGCTCGGGCTCCGCGGCCGTGCACCGGTTCGCCAGCTCCACCGCCGCCGACAGCACCGCGCCGGGCGCCACGACCTGGTCGACCAGCCCGGTGCGCAGCGCCTCGGCGGCGGTGACGCGGCGGCACACCAGGACCGGGCTCCCGGTCACGCTGACCAGCTCCGCGCCCTCGGCCAGCACCCGGTGGTCGCACGCCATCGCCAGCTCCGCCACGTCGCCGAAGGCGCTCGCGCCGAGGGCGACCACCACCGGGACCGGGAGGGCCGCCAGCTCGTCCCGCAGGGCGCGCAGCTCCCTCAGGTGCGCCCGCCGCTCGGCCGGCGCGGCGCGGACCACACCCTTCACGTCCACCGACAGCGCGGACTCGCAGCCGTGCAGGACCAGGGCGTCGACCTCGGGCAGCACGGGCAGCACGGCGCGCAGGCGGGCCGGCCACGTGTCCACGGGCTGGTGCACCCGGATGACCGCGACGCCACGGGAGACCTCTACTGTGACCGGCATCAGGTAGCCCATCGTGGCCGACTTTTCGCCCGGTTGTCATGCTCTTGACCACTATCGGGTGAACATGGGGTACAACATGCCGGTGAAACGGATAGCGGCGCTCGCCCTGCTGCTGGTGACCGCCGCGTGCGCGGCGCCGGTCGAGGGCAGGCCGGTGGCGGCGCCGATCACGACCAAGGCCGCGTCCGGCGAGGTCGTGCGGTGGATGAACAACTTCTGCGGGATCGCGAACTACATGATCGCCTCCGGCGGCGTGCAGGTCGACCAGCCGCCCGCCGACCCGGCCGCCGCCAAGAAGGCCATCAGCGACGCCCTCGGGCGCGTGGTGGACGTCCTGAACGTCGCCGTGCACGATCTCGAAGAGCTGACCCCCGCCCCGGTGACGGCCGCCGACGCCGCCGTCGAGGTGGTCGTCGAGCCGCTGTCCAAGGCGCGGGACAAGTTCGTCCTGGCCAAGTCGACGGTGGACGGCGCGACCGAGATGACCACCGACGTGTTCTCGTCGGTCATGCAGAACATGACCGAGGCCGTCTCGGTGATGAACGAGGCCGTCGAGAAGATGTCCGTCGTCACGCTGCCCGACGAGTTCAAAGAAGCCGCCACCCAGGCGGAGAACTGCCGGAAGTAGGGGCGCGACCGGGACCCGCGCCCGCCGGCCCCCCGCACCCGGCGGCGGTAGCGGACCGCGCACCGACGACCGCGCACCGCGCACGCCGGCTGCCGCACGCCGCGGTCCGCGACCACCGGCTGCCGCGCACCTCGGCGACGCCGGCCCGCGACCGCCGGCTGCCGCACGCCGCGGTCCGCGACCACCGGCTGCCGCGCACCTCGGCGACGCCGGCCCGCGACCGCCGGCTGCCGCACGCCGCGGTCCGCGACCACCGGCTGCCGCGCACCTCGGCGACGCCGGCCCGCGACCGCCGGCTGCCGCACGCCGCGCACCTCGGCGAGACCGGCCCGCGCACCCCGGCGACCGAAGCCCCCACCCGCCGGACCCCGCACCCGCGGCCCCGCGCGCAGCGGCGGGAACGGGGGCGCCGGACGCCCCGGGCAGCACCCGCGCGAGGGACCGGCGTGCCCCGCGCCACCTGCGGTTTCCGCATCCGCGCGGCTTCCCGGCAAATCTGGGGGCGCACCCCCCATGTGCGAGGACCCGTCACGTGACACGTTGTCCAGCGTGATCCCGTCCGCCGTCGACCGGCTCCCCGCGACCTGGTGGCACAGCGGCGTGCGCGGGAGCACCTCCCGACCGGTCGCCCCGCAGGGGCGGCCGGCGTGGGCCGCGTTCGTGGAACGCGCCACCGCGACCGCGGCCCACGCCAGTTTCCCCGGCGGTGACTGGGACGACGCCTTCGCGTTCGCGCTGCGCCCCCTGGTGCGCGCCGCGCGGGCCCTCGACCCGCGGCTGGACGACGACTTCGCCCGCCGCCTCGGGCACCGGCTGGCCCGCGTCGCCGCGCGCACCCTGGTGCTGGAGCTGAACCTCCAGCGCCTCGGGCGCCGGCTGCGCGGCGACACGCCGCAGGAGCGGTTCGCCCACTTCGTGGCGCACCTGGACCTCGCGGAGCTGTTCGCGAAGTACCCGGTGCTCGCCCGGCTGCTCGGCCAAGCCTGCCTGCACGCCGTGCAGGCGCACCGGGAGCTGCTGGACCGGCTCGCCCGCGACCGCGCGGCGATCGTGCGGACCCTGCTCGACGGCCGCGACCCCGGCCCGGTGGTGGCCGTGGAGACCGGCAAGGGCGACGCCCACCAGCACGGCCGCTCGGTGGCCGTGCTGCGCTTCCGGGACGGCCGGAAGGTGGTCTACAAGCCGCGCCCGGTCGCGCTGCACGACGCGTTCGGCGGGCTGCTGGCGTGGTTCGACGGGCACACCGGGCTGGGCCTGCGGGTGCCGCGGACGCTGGCGCGCCCCACCCACGGCTGGCTGGAGTTCGTCGAGCACGCCCCGTGCCCGGACGTCGCCGCCGTCGGCCGCTTCTACCACCGGCTGGGCGCGCTGATCGCCCTGCTGTACGCGGTGGACGGCACCGACATGCACTACGAGAACCTGATCGCGTGCGGCGACCAGCCGGTGCTGGTGGACGTCGAGACGCTGTTCCACCCCACCGTCGGCATCCCGGCCGACCCGGCGGTGAAGGCGCTGGCGCGCTCGGTGCACCGCACGGCGGTGCTGCCGCGCGTGCTGCTGGGCGAGCACGGCGCGCTGGACGTCGGCGGCGTGGGCGGCGACCACGGCGAGCCGTTCCCGGCCGACGGCGTCGCGTGGCTGCACCCCGGCACCGACCGGATGCGGCTGGTGCGCAGGCCGGCGCCGCTGCCGCCGGCGCTGAACCGGCCGACGGTGCTCGGCGCGGAGGCCGAGCCCGCCGACTACCAGGGCGCGCTGCTGGCCGGGTTCCGCACCGGCTACGACGCGCTCTACGACCACCGGGCGGAGCTGCTGGGCGAGGACGGCCTGCTGCGGGCGTTCGCCGACCTGCCGGTGCGGTTCGTGCCGCGCGCGACCCAGCTCTACGCGACGCTGCTGGACGAGTCGACCCACCCGGACGCGCTGCGCGGCGCCCCGGACCGCGACCTGGCGCTGGACCTGCTGTGGGACGAGTCCGGCGCCGAGGACGTGCTGCGGGCGCTGGTGCCGCACGAGCTGACCGACCTGTGGTCGGGCGACGTGCCGCTGTTCACCACGCGGCCGGGCAGCCGGGACGTGTGGTCGGCGGGCGGCGAGCGGCTGGTCGACCTGCTGCCGGAGTCCGGGCTGCAGGCGGTGGCCGCCAAGATCGCCGCGCTGGACGAGGTGGACCGGCACGACCAGCAGTGGCTGATCAGCGCCGCGCTGGCGAGCCGGCCGCGGCCGGTGGAGCACCGCACCGGCGCGGGCGTGCCGGACCCGCTGGAGGCGGGCGTGCCGGACCCGCAGCGGCTGCTGGTCGCGGCGTGCGGCATCGCCGACGAGGTGCTGGCGCGGGCCACCGCCGACGGCCGCCGGGTCAACTGGGTGGGCCTGGAGCTGGTGGACGACCGGCACTGGGCGGTGGCCGCGATGGGCGCGGGCCTGTCCAACGGCTACACCGGGGTGGCGCTGTTCCTGGCCCAGCTGGGCGCGCTGACCGGGGCCGACCGCTACACCGGGCTCGCCCGCGCCGCGCTGGCCCCGGTGCCGGGGCTGCTGCGGTCCTTCGCCGCCGACACCGAGCTGGCGGTCGCCGTCGGCAGCGGCGCGTTCCACGGGCTGGGCGGCATCTGCTACGCGCTGGCGCGCCTGGCGGACCTGCTCGACGACGCCGAGGTCGCGGGCTGGCTCGCCGAGGCCGTCGACGTCGCGACGGCGGTCGAGGCGGTCGGCGAGGACCCGGCGAACGTCGTGGAGGGCCGGGCGGGCGGCCTGGCCGCGATGCTGGCCGTGCACGCGATCAGCGGGCTTCCCTCGGCCGCGCGGCTGGCCCGCCGCCACGCCGAGCGGCTGCTGGCCGCCAACCCCGGCGGCGACGGCTTCGCGCGCGGCCGGGCGGGCGTCGGCTGGGCCATGCTGCGCTACGCGCGGACCGCGCGGGACAACCGCTGCGGCGTGGCGGGGCGCGCCCACCTGCGCGCCGACCACGCGCTGCGGCAGCGGCTGCTGGACGTGGGCGAGGCCGACCACAGCTGGTGCTCGGGCCTGTCCGGCGCGGTGCTGGCGCACGCGGCCCACCCCGACCAGCCGGTCGACACCCACACCCTGCACCTCGACCGGTGCCTCAACGCCCTGGCGGTGCACGAGCCGCTGCGCGACCTGAGCCTGTGCCACGGCGAGTTGGGCGTCCTGGAGTCGCTGGCGGTGCTCGCCGAACGCGGGCACGACCTGGCGGCTGCCATGCTGTCCCGGCGCGCCGGGCTCGTGCTCGGCGCGCTGGACCAGTACGGGCCGCGCTGCGGGACACCCGGCGGCGTGCCGTCGGCGGGCCTGCTCACCGGCCTGTCGGGGATCGGGTACGGGCTGCTCCGCCTCGGGTTCCCCGAGCGGACGCCGTCCGTGCTCCTGCTGGAAACCCCTGCCCACCCCAACCCTCGCGAGGAGAGAACCCGATGAGCAACGCCAACCGCGACGAGGTCGCCACCTGGGACGACGACCAGGACGGCGACCACCCCGCCGGGGAGATGGCGCTGACCCGCAAGACCCGGACCGGCGCGCGGGCCCGCGCGCTGGCCGGCCTGACCCTCGCCGTCGGCGCGTACGCGGTGGTCGCCGCGGGCCTGGCCGACAGCACCTCGGTGAGCGCGCCCGTGCTGAGCTGACGCCCGGCGGCGCCACCGACCGGACTGCCCGCCCGACTGGGGGTGCGGGCAGTCCGGCGTGCGCTTGACTAAGGTCGGCACCCATGCAGACCCGCGCGCCGGTCGTGGTCGGCCGCGACGCCGAACTCCGGGTGTTGGACCAGGCCCTGGCCGACGCCGCCGCCCGGCACGGGCGTGCCGTCTTCCTGGTCGGCGAGCCGGGCATCGGCAAGACCCGCCTGGCCAGGGCCGCCGCGGGCGCGGCCTTCGACCGGGGGATGCGGGTGCTGCGCGGGCGCGGCTCCACGATCGGCCCGATGGTGCCGTTCCGGCCGCTGGCCGAGGCGCTGATGTCGCTGCTGCGCGGCGGCGACGGGCCGGACCCGCGGGAGCTGGGGCCCTACCAGCCGGTGCTGGGCCGCCTGGTGCCCGAGTGGGGCGGCGACCCCGGCGGCGGCCACTCGGTCGTCGTGCTGGCGGAGGCGGTGCTGCGGCTGCTGGCCGTGATCGGCCGGACCAGGCCGTGCCTGCTGGTGCTGGAGGACCTGCACGACTCGGACGCCGAGACGCTGGCGGTCATCGACTACCTGGTGGACAACCTGGACCAGGTCCCGGCGGTGCTGCTGGTCACCACCCGCGCCGACCCCGGCCCGGCCCTGGAGGTCATCCGCCTGGCCGCGCAGCGGGACGCGGGCGCGCTGCTGGAGCTGCGCCGGCTGGACGAGCGCGAGGTGCGCCGGATGGTCGCCTCCTGCCTGGAGGTCGAGCCCGCCGAGGTGCCCGACGCGGTGGCGCAGCGCCTGTGGGCCGACAGCGCGGGCAACCCGTTCGTGGTCGAGGAGATGCTGCACGGCCTGGTGGGCGGCGGCCTGCTGGTGCGCGGCCCGGACGGCTGGCAGGCGCTGGGCGAGCTGCGCATCACCGTGCCGACGGCGCTGGTGCGCTCCATCGCCCACCGCACCGACCGGCTGGGGCCGCAGGGCCGCGAGCTGCTCTCCGTCGCCGCCGTCCTGGGCCACCGGTTCCCGCTGTCGGTGCTGCGCGCGGTGACCGGCACGGACGACCGGGCCCTGCTGTCGCACCTGCACGCCGGCGTGGCCGCCCAGCTGGTGACCCCGGACGAGCCGGCGCCGGACTGGTACGCGTTCCGCCACCCGCTGACCGCCGAGGCGCTGCTCGCGCAGCTGACCCCGACGCACCGGGCGGAGGTGTCGCGGCGCACCGCCGACGCCGTCACCGCGCTGCACCCCGACCTGCCGGGCGAGTGGTGCCCGCTGGTGGCGTCGCTGCGGCTGGACGCGGGCCAGACCGCCGAGGCGGGCGCCCTGCTCGCCGAGGCGGGCAGGCGCGCCCTGGCCGACGGCGCCGCCGGGTCGGCCGTGCGGCTGCTCGACCACGCCCACCGGCTGCTCGCCAGCGGGGTGGACGTGGGCGTCCGGGCCGACGTGCTGGGCTCGCTGCTGCCCGCCCTGGGCGAGGCCGGCCAGTTCGAGCGGGCCTTCGCCCTGGTCGACGCGGTGGCCGAGCTGAGCGCGGCGGGCCTGGACCGGGTGCGCCGGGCCGAGCTGCACACCGGCCTGGCCCGGGTCGCCTGGCTGGCCGGCCGGTGCGCGGACGGCATGGCGCAGGTGGCCGCCGCGCGCGCCCTGCTGGGGCCGGACGCCGACGACGCGCACGCCGCCCGCGTGGACTCGGTGGCCGCCTTCCTGACCCTCAACGCCGAGCGCCCCGACCGCATCGCCTCCGCCGAGGTGCTGGCCCGGCGCGCCGCCGAGGCCGCCCGCCGGGCGGAGCTGCCCGAGGTCGGCTGCGAGGCGTGGCAGCTGCTGGGCATCCTGGCCCGCGACCGCGACCTGGCCGAGGCCGGCGAGCACTTCACCAGGGCGCGGCAGCTGGCCGAGGAGCACGGGCTGCCGATCCAGCGCACCCACGCCGTCGTCCGCCAGGCCGGTGTCGACTGGCTGGCCGACGGCTCGGCGGCGGAGCTGGTGGCGGCGCGCGAGGAGGCGCTGCGGGTCGGCGCGATCACCGTGGCCTACAACGTGGACGCGATCCTGGGCCTGGACGCCGTGCTGCGCGGCCAGTACGCCGTGGCGGAGGAGAAGCTGGCCCGCTGCGGCGAGGGCACCCGGCGGCTGCAGCTCAAGTCCATGACGCTGTACGTCCTGATGGCGCAGGCGACCGCCGCCGGGCACCAGGGCCGGCGGTCCGAAGTGGACAGCGCCGTGGCGGAGTTCCACGCGCTGGGCGGGATCGGCTCGCAGGAGCGCCCGCTGTGCTTCGGCCTGGCGCGCGCGTTCTGCGCCCTGCTGGAGGAGGACCGCGACCTGGCGGCGCAGGACCTGGCCCGCGCCCGCGCCTACGAGGCCGAGACGCCGACCACGTTCCACCTGTCGGGCACCCACGGCCTGCGGCTGCTGCTGGGCGCGCTGTCGGGCGAGCTGGACCGCGCGGCGTACGACGACATCACGCGCTCGGCCGCCGCCGGGATGCGCTGGAACCGGGTGTTCGGCCAGTTCGCGCTGGCGGTCCTGCTGGGGCGCGAGGGCCGGGAGGAGCAGGCCGCGGCGGCGGTGCGCTCCGCCCGCGAGGCCGCCGCGATCTACCCGCTGGCCCGCCACCTCGGGCTGCGCCTGGTGGCCGGCGCGGCGGTGGCCGACGGCTGGGGCGAGCCGGTGGGCTGGCTGCGCGCGGCCGAGGAGCACTTCCACCAGAGCGGCGGGACGGCGGTGGCCAGCGCGTGCCGCGGCCTGCTCCGGCAGCTGGGCGCGTCGGTGCCGCAGCGGCGGACCGGCTCGGAACAGGTGCCGCGCGAGCTGCGGGCGCTGGGCGTGACCGTGCGGGAGTTCGAGGTGTTCCGGCTGCTGGCGGGCCGCCTGGGCAACAAGGCGATCGCGACCCGGCTGCACATCTCGCCGCGCACGGTGGAGAAGCACGTGGCCAGCCTGATCACCAAGACCGCGCAGCCGGACCGCGAGTCGCTCAGCACGCTGGCCGCCGACCTCGGACCCGCCGACCGGCCCTAGCAGCGGCAGCGGCCGTTCGCTAGGACTGTGGGCGTGAGAATCCTCCTGGCAGTGGTGCTGGCCCTGGTGATGGGCGGCGGCGTCGCACAGGCGTCGGGTGACGCGGCGGCGCACGACCCGGACGTGACGCGCGGCCCGGACGGGCCCGGAGCGGGCGGCCCGACCGCCGCCGGCGGCGGGGACGTCACCAGGGGCCCGTGCGCCTACACCAAGACCCCCGACGACCCCGCGGCCCGGCCGGTGAAGCTGCCGCCGGACCCGCGGCGCACCCCGGCCAGGGGCCGGGTCGAGGTCCTGCTCAAGACCGACCGGGGGCCGATCCCGCTGGTGCTGGACCGGGCGAAGGCGCCCTGCACCGTCCAGAGCTTCCTGCACCTGGTGGCGAAGCGGTTCTACGACGACACCACCTGCCACCGCCTCACCGCCTACCCCACGCTCAAGGTGCTCCAGTGCGGCGACCCGACGGGCACCGGCGAGCGCGGGCCGGGCTACCGGTTCAAGGACGAGCTGCCCACCGACCTCGCGCCCGCGCCCAACGACCCCACCGGCACGCGGCGGATCTACCCGCGCGGCACCCTGGCGATGGCCAACGCCGGCCCCGACACCAACGGCAGCCAGTTCTTCCTGGTCACCTCGGACTCCGTCCTGCGCCCCGACTACACCGTGTTCGGCAGCATCCGGCCGGCGGGCCTGAAGACCCTGGACGCCATCGCGGCCACCGGCATCGCGCCCACCCCGGACGACCCGGCGCCGGTGGACGGCCGGCCCGCCGAGCCGGTGGACATCAGCCGCGCCAAGCGGGGCCGCTGACCCGCTAGGGCAGGGGCGCGGCGATCCGGATGTCCGCGTTCCAGTCCGCGAACCGGTGCACGGTGCGCTGGAAGACGTTCTCCTCCAACGTCTTCAGCGTCTGCTCCACCCGGACCGGCAGGTTGCCCGGCCCCACCCACACCACGGCGGTGCCGGTGAACCCGGACTCGTAGGCGGCCAGCAGCCGGCCCCGGTGCGCGATGTCGGTGGTCCGCTCGGCCTGGTGCCGCAGGTCCACCAGCATCGTGTACCGGCGGGTCGGCACGCCGTCCAGCGACTCGTCGCCGGTCTCCACGATCAGCGAGCCGCGCAGCGGGTCCACCACCGACCGGGGGTCGACCTCGTCGGGCAGGCCCTCGACCGGGACGCCGGACTTCACCGGGGCGGGGTCGGCGCGGTCCAGCCGCGTCCAGGAGCCGCCGCCGGTGCGGGCGAAGCCCGCGTCGGGCAGCACCACCACGTCCACCGAGTCCTCCCGCAGGGCCACCAGCCGGCCGCCGCGGGTCCGCAGCAGGTCGCCGCCGACGCGGACCCGCCGGCCGGACAGGGTGGTCTCGGCGTCGAACCGCACCGAGTGCTGCTCGGCCGACCGCGCCACCAGCGCGGCGACCAGCGTCCGCGCGTCCCGGGCCACCGGCTCCAGCGTCGCCTCGGGCACCGGTGTCCGCTCCGCGCACCCCGCCAGCACTCCGGCGCACAGCAGCAACGGGACCACGGACCTGCGCATGACTTTCCCCCCGGAAGCGGTGATCGACGCCCATCCTGGCGCACCGGCGCGGGGTGCGGGACGGGAATCGGCACACTACCTCGGCTACCGTTCGGCCCATGCCCCACGTGCTCTCGGTGAACCTCGGCAGCCGCACCGCCATCGACCAGTCGGTCCTGGGCCACACCGGCGGGATCAAGCGCCCCGTGGCCGGGCCCGTCGAGATCGCTCCGGTGACCGCGGGCAGCGGCCTGGCCGGCGACCACATCTCCGACACCCGCGTCCACGGCGGGAGCGACCAGGCCGTCTACGCCTACGCGCGGGAGGACCTGGACGGCTGGGCGGCGCGGCTGGGCCGGGAGATCCCGGCGGGCCTGTTCGGCGAGAACCTCACGACGGTCGGGGTGGACCTGACCGACGCCGTGCTGGGCGAGAAGTGGCGCATGGGCACCGCGGTGATCCAGGTGACCAACCCGCGCATCCCGTGCCGCACGTTCGCCGCCGTCATGGCCGAGCCGGGCTGGATCAGGACCTTCACCCGCGAGGGCGCCTGCGGCGCCTACTTCCGCGTCGTGGAGGCGGGCGCCGTCGCCGCCGGCGACCCGGCCGAGCTGGTGGAGCGCCCCGACCACGGCGTGACGGTCCGGCTGGCGTTCCGGGCCCTGATGACGGAGCCGGAGCTGCTGCCCCGCCTGGCCGAGGCGGGGCCGCACCTGACCGACGTCCTGCGCCGCCAGGTCGACCGCCGCACGGCGCCCGACCCGGCCTGAGGCGCCCCTAGGACCGCGTCCCGGCGGGCCGCGTCTTGGCCACCAGCGTGAGCACGTCGTACCGGGCCACCGACTCGCCCTTCTGGTTGACCACGTCGGCGTCCCAGCGCACCTCGCCGTAGTCCTGGTCCTCCCGCGGCGTGATCTGCTTGGCGGTCAGCGTGACCGTCAGCTCGTCGCCCGGGAAGGTCGGCGTCAGGAACCGCAGGTTCTCCAGGCCGTAGTTCGCCAGCACCGGCCCCGGCTCGGGCGAGACGAACAGCCCGGCCGCGAACGACACCACGAGGTAGCCGTGCGCGACCCGCCCGCCGAAGAACGGGTTCGCCGCCGCCGCCTCCTCGTCGGTGTGGGCGTAGAAGGTGTCGCCGGTGAAGTCGGCGAAGTGCTCGACGTCCTCCAGCGTCACGCGGCGCGGGCCGGCCACCACCGCGTCCCCGACCCGCAGCTCGGCCAGCGACTTGCGGAACGGGTGCACGTCGGACTCGGTGCGGTCGCCGCCCGCCACCCACCGCCCGGTGACCGCGCCGAGCACCCGGGGGCTGCCCTGCACGGCGGTGCGCTGGAGGTGGTGCAGCACGCCGCGGATGCCGCCCAGCTCCTCCCCGCCGCCGGCCCGCCCCGGGCCGCCGTGCACCAGCGCGGGCAGCGGCGAGCCGTGCCCGGTGGACTCCCCGGCGTCGTCCCGGTCGAGCACCAGCAGCCGCCCGTGCCAGGGCGCCACGCCGAGCACCACCTCGCGCACGAAGTCGGCGTCGTGGCTGACCACCGAGCCGACCAGGCTGCCCGCGCCGCGCGCCGCCAGCTCCACCGCGTGCGCCGCCCCGTCGTAGGGCAGCAGGGTGGACACCGGGCCGAACGCCTCCACCTCGTGCGGCTGCGGCCGGTCGGGGTCGGCCTTGAGCAGCACCGGCGACAGGAACGCGCCGCGCTCGGCGTCCGCGTCCACCACCTCGACCGAGTCCGGCGAGCCGTAGACCGGGTCGCCGACCGCCAGCAGCGCCTTCAGCGAGCGCCGGACCTCCTCGCGCTGCTCCAGCCCGGCCAGCGCGCCCATCCGCACCGACTCGTTGGCCGGGTTGCCGACGACGACCTTCGCCAGCCGCTCGCGGGCGGCCTCGGCGACGGCGTCCAGCAGCGGGGCGGGCACCAGCGCGCGCCGGATGGCCGTGCACTTCTGGCCGGCCTTGGCGGTCATCTCGCCGACCAGCTGCTTGACGAACAGGTCGAACTCGGGGGTGCCCGCCACCGCGTCGGGGCCCAGGACCGAGCAGTTCAGCGAGTCGGCCTCGGCGTTGAACCGCACCGAGGACCGCACGACGGCCGGGTGCGTCCGCAGCAGCCGGGCCGTGGCCGCCGACCCGGTGAACCCGACGAGGTCCTGCGGGGTGAGGTGGTCGAGCAGGTCGCCGGCGCCGCCCGAGACCAGCTGCAGCGCGCCCTCGGGCAGCAGGCCCGAGGCCAGCGCCAGCTCGACCAGCTTCTCGGTCAGGTAGGCGGTCTGGGAGGCGGGCTTGACCAGCGACGGCACGCCGGCGATGAACGCGGGCGCGAACTTCTCCAGCGGTCCCCACACGGGGAAGTTGAAGGCGTTGATCTGCACCGCCACGCCGCGCAGGGGGGTGCCGATGTGCTGCCCGACGAACGTGCCGCCCCGGCTCAGCCGCTCGACCGCGCCGTCGACGTAGACGGTGTCGTTGGGCAGCTCGCGCTTGGCCTTGCTCGCGTACCCGAACAGCACGCCGATCCCGCCGTCCACGTCGACCAGCGCGTCGGTCCTGGTCGCCCCGGACCGCGCCGACAGCGCGTACAGCTCGTCGCGGTGCTCGCGCAGGTGGGACGCCAGCGCCTTGAGCAGCGCCGCCCGCTGGTGGAAGGTCAGCTCCCGCAACGCCGGCCCGCCGACCCGGCGGCCGTGGTCCAGCGCCGCGGCCATGTCGACGCCCGCCGACGAGATGCGGGCGATCTCCTCACCGGTCACCGCGTCGTGCAGCGGCGCGCCCTCGGCGGACGAGGTGTGCCAGCGACCGGACACGTAGCTGCGCAGCATGGCCATCGGGTGTCGACCTCCTTGTCGCGTGCCGGTGGGTGTCCCGGCCCACCCGACAGTAGAGCGCCCCGGACCGTCCGGTAACCCGACCACCGGACCGGGTGTGACCCCGGTCGGGGGTGAGGGCGGAATCCCGGTGCCCCGGGTGGTGTTGTGCGCGGTGTGAGGCTCTCCGTCCTGGACCGGTCGCGCACGCGCTCGGGTGGTTCGCACGCCGAAGCCCTGCGGGACACGGTGGAGTTCGCCCGGCAGGTGGAGGCGGCGGGCTACCACCGGTTCTGGGTGTCGGAGCACCACGGCGTGCCCGGCGTGGCCGGGTCCGCCCCCACGGTGCTGGCGGCGGCGGTCGCCGCGGCCACGTCGCGCATCCGGGTCGGCACGGGCGGGGTGATGCTGCCCAACCACCAGCCGCTGGTCGTGGCCGAGCAGTTCGGAGTGCTGGAGTCGCTGTTCCCCGGCCGGGTCGACATGGGGCTGGGGCGCTCGGTCGGCTTCACCGGGCCGGTGCGCCGGGCGCTGGGGCGCGACCGGCGGGACGCGGACGAGTTCGGCGCGCGGCTGGCCGAGCTGCTGTCCTACTTCACCGGCGACGCCGCCGTGTCCGGCTACCCGGCGCGCGGGCTGCGGGTGCCGGCGTTCGTGCTGGCCACGGGCGCGGGGGCGCAGGTCGCGGCGGCGCACGGGCTGCCGCTGGTCATCGCGGCGGTCCGGGGCGAGGAGGCGCTGGCGCGGGCCGTCGACGGGTACCGAGAGCGGTTCCGGCCCTCCGCGTGGGCCGACGAGCCCTACATCGTGGTGTCGACGGCCGTCGCGGTGGCCGACACGACCGAGGACGCCCGGCGGCTGCTGGCGCCCGAGGCGTGGTCCATGGCGCACTCCCGCACGCGCGGCGAGTTCCCGCCGCTGCGACCGCCGGAGGAGGTCCTCGCCCTGGCGATGACGCCCCGGGAGCGCGGGTACTTCGAGGAGTCGTTGCGGGGCCAGGTGTTCGGCACGCCCCCGGAGGTGGCCGAGGCGCTGGGCGGGCTGGTGCGGCGGACCGGGGCCGACGAGGTGCTGGTGACCACCAGCACCTACGACCGCGCGGACCTGCTGGCGTCCTACCGGCGCCTGGCCGACCTGTGCGGCTGACCGCCGACCGGCACCGCCGACCCGGCACCGCCGACCGACGACCGGCACGGCCGACCGCGGCCCGGACGCGGGAGGGCCGGCTCACGCGCCGCGCGAGCCGGCCCTCCCGCGTCCGGTCAGCGGTCGCCCTGGCGCTCGGCGAGGAAGCGCTCGAACTCCGCGCCCAGCTCGTCCGCGCTGGGCAGCGACTCGTCCTCGCCGACCAGCAGGTTCTCCGAAGCCTCGGAGAACGCGTCGTACTGCCGCTCCAGCGCCTGCACGACCTGCGCCACCTCCTCGGACTCCGCCACCTGGCGGGCGATCTCGGCGTCGGTGCGGCGCGCGGCCTCCTGCAGGGCGGCGGAGGGCACCACCAGCCCGGTCGCCCCGGTCAGCGACTCCAGCAGGCCCACGGCCGCCGCCGGGTACGTGCCCTGCGCCAGGTAGTGCGGCACGTAGGCGGCGAAGCCCATCGCGTCGTGGCCCGACTGGCCCAGCCGCAGCTCCAGCAGCGCCGACAGGTTGCCCGGCACCTGCACCCGGTTGAACGGCGACGACCCGGTGACCAGGTCCGGCCGCGTGGCGTGCGAGATCACCGACAGCTTCCGGGTGTGCGGCACGCCCATCGGGATGCCGTGGAAGCTCACCGCCAGCCGCACGCCCCAGCGGTCGACCAGCGAGCGCACGGCCGCCACCACCGCCTCCCAGCGGCGGTCCGGCTCGGGGCCGGTCAGCAGCAGGAACGGCGCGCCGGCCGAGTCGTGCAGCAGCCGCACCACCAGCTCGGGGGCGGCGTAGTCCTCCCACCGATCGGTGGCGTAGGTCATGGCGGGCCGCCGGGCGCGGTAGTCGATCAGGTCGTCCACGTCGAACCGGGCCACCACCCGGTGCTCGTGCACCGCGAGCAGGTGGTCGACCAGCGCGGAACCCGCCGCGCCGGCGTCCATGAAGCCGTCGAAGTGGTGCAGGAGCACCGCTCCGGTCAGGTCCGGGACGTCGGAGTCGACCTCGAACAGCTCCTCCGGGTCCTGCGCCACCTCGTGCCTCCTCAGGTAGTCCTCCACCCGTTCAACGCCGATCGGGCGCTGATCCATTCCCGGCGCCGCCCGGCGCCCGCGCGGGTCCGGGCTCGACCGACGGCCCGGGGTCCGCCCCCGGCTCGGCGCGGCCGCCCGGCCGGGGGCGGGCAACCGCCCCGGACGCCGTGCCGGTGGGCAGCGGGCGGACCCTCGTGCACACCGCCACCGGCCGCGCGGCCGGCCTCTGCCCGGCACCGGGGGTGCGCGAACGGCGGCGCTGACCGACCACCGGGTCCGCGCACCGTGACGAGCGCCCGGCGCGGGGGTGTTCGGATCGGACGAAGCGCTTGACCTCCAGCAGGATCGAGGTCCTACGTTTCCGGTCATGGACATGGAAGTCACCGCGTGGATGTCGCTGTACCACGTGACCAACGCGCACGACGACAAGCGCCCCTTCTCCAAGGCGACGTTGCGGCGCATCTGGGCGTTCGCCCGGCCGCGCAAGCGGAAGCTGGTGCAGTACCTGGGCATCAGCGTCGCGGTGGCCGTCCTCGCGGTGGCGACCCCGGTCCTCGCGGGGCGCGTCGTCGACGCCGTCGTCAACGGCGCCGCGCTCGGCGTCGTGCTGGGGCTGGCGGGGCTGATCGCGGGCATCGCCGTGCTCGAAGCGGCGCTGGGGCTGGTGGGGCGGTGGCTGTCCGCGAGCCTCGGGGAGGACCTCATCCTCGACCTGCGCACCACCGTGTTCGACCACGTGCAGCGGATGCCGGTCGCGTTCTTCACCCGGACCCGCACCGGGGCGCTGGTCAGCCGGCTCAACAACGACGTGATCGGCGCGCAGCGCGCGTTCAGCGACACGCTGTCCAGCGTCGCCGGCAACGTCGTGACGCTGGTCCTCACGCTGGTGGTGATGATCGGGCTGTCGTGGCAGATCACGCTGCTGGCCCTGGTGCTGCTGCCGGTGTTCGTCCTGCCGGCCCGCCGCATGGGCTCGCGGCTGGCGCGGTTGGAGCGGGAGGCGGCCAACCACAACGCCACGATGAGCACGCAGATGACCGAGCGGTTCTCCGCGCCCGGCGCCACGCTGGTCAAGCTGTTCGGGCGCCCGGCGCACGAGTCGGCGGAGTTCGCGCTGCGCGCCCGCCGGGTCCGCGACATCGGGGTGCGCTCGGCGATGGTGCAGACGGTGTTCCTCACCGCGCTGACGCTGGTGTCCGCGCTCGCGCTGGCGCTGGTGTACGGGCTGGGCGGGTTCTACGCGCTGCGCGGGCAGCTCGACGCGGGCTCGGTGGTCGCGCTGGCCCTGCTGCTCACCCGGCTCTACGCCCCGCTCACGGCGCTGGCCGGCGCGCGGGTCGAGGTGATGAGCGCGCTGGTCAGCTTCGAGCGGGTGTTCGAGGTGCTCGACCTCGAACCGCTGATCACCGAGAAGCCCGGCGCCACCACCGTCCCGGGCGGTCCGGTGTCGGTGGAGTTCGACCGGGTCCGCTTCGCCTACCCGGCCGCCGACAAGGTCTCCCTGGCGTCGCTGGAGGAGGTCGCCGTGCTGGACAGCCGCGGCGGGGTGGAGGTCCTGCACGACGTGTCGTTCCGCGCCGAGCCGGGCCAGGTCGTCGCGCTGGTCGGGTCGTCGGGCGCGGGCAAGTCCACGATCGCCTCGCTGCTGCCCCGCCTCTACGACGTCGACAGCGGCTCCGTGCGGCTGTCCGGTGTGGACGTCCGGGAGCTGTCCGCGCAGGCGATCCGCGAGACCCTCGGCATGGTCACCCAGGACGGCCACCTGTTCCACGACTCGATCCGGGCCAACCTGCTGTTCGCGCGGCCGGGCGCGGGCGAGGACGAGCTGTGGGACGTCCTGCGCCGCGCCCGGCTCGACGACCTGGTCCGGTCGCTGCCCGACGGCCTGGACACCGTGGTCGGCGAGCGCGGCTACCGGCTGTCCGGCGGCGAGCGCCAGCGCCTCACCATCGCCCGCCTGCTGCTGGCCAGGCCCAGGGTGGTGATCCTGGACGAGGCCACGGCGCACCTGGACTCCACGTCCGAGGCGGCCGTCCAGGCGGCGCTGGGCGAGGCGCTGGACGGCCGCACGGCCGTGGTGATCGCCCACCGGCTGTCCACCGTCCGGGCGGCCGACCTGATCCTGGTCGTGGAGGACGGCCGGGTCGTGGAGCGCGGCACGCACGACGACCTGCTCGCCGCCGGCGGCCGGTACGAGGAGCTGTACCGGACGCAGTTCGCCGAGGAGGAGCCGGTGGCCTGACGGCGGTGACCGCGGCGGTCGGCCCGGCCGCCGCGGCGGCGTCAGACCAGCCCGTCGAAGTGGGCCTTCATCGACGGGTAGTAGGAGTCGAAGTCCGGCAGGGGCGAGCCCTCCCGGGACGCGACGAGCATGTCCAGGTAGTACTCCCAACCCGGTCCGATCTCACCCACCCCGGCGGCGGAGTCCAAGTGGTGCACGAGCTTCAGCTCGGTGACACCGTCCACTTCGGACAGCAGCAGCTCCAGGCGCCACGTGCCGTGGTCGTCGACGGTCGACACGGCCAGCCGCATCGGCGGCTCGCACGCCTCGATGCGCGCCTGCATCCACGGCTGCTGCTCCTCGTAGGCCATCTGGACCTTGACGGTCCGGCCGGGCGCGGCGTCGCCCTCCCAGGGCCCGAACCAGCGGGCGGTGCGCTCGGGTTCGGTGAGGCTGGCCCAGACGTCCTCCGCGTGCGCGCGGAACGTGCGGGTCAGCACGAGGTCGTGACCGGAGCCGGCGGCGAACAGCCGGCCGGTCGGGGGTCGGGTCATGCGGTGTCCTCCTCTCGCCGGTCCGCGCGGCGGTCGCGGCGCGTCCGGTGTACCTCGGTTTCCAGCGCGTCGAGGCGGTGCGCCCAGTCCGCGGGCGTCCAGCCCGCGGGCGACCGGTCCGCAGGCGACCGGTCGGCGGGCGTCAGGTCGGCGGGCCGGGTCAGCCGCGCCAGCCAGGACGCGAGCCCGTCCAGCGGCGCCGGGTCGAGCGCGTAGAACCGCTGCCTGCCGACGAGTTCGTCGCGCACGAGGCCGCTCTCCCGCAGCACCCGCAGGTGCCGGCTCACGGCGGGCCTGCTGATGTCGAACCGGGCGGCGATCTCCCCCGCGGGCAGCCGGGAGTCGCGCAGCAGCTCCAGGATCCTCCGCCGCACGGGGTCCGCGATCGCGGCGGCCACCTCGTCCACCGCGAAAGCGTAACCGATCAGTTACGCTTCTGGCAACGACCGCAGGTAGGCCGTCAGCGCGCGCCGGTACGGCTCCACGGTGCCCAGGTCAGCGTGCTCGTCCGGCCCGTGCTGCCCGTCGCCGCCGATGCCGAAGATCACCGCGTCCACCCCGCGCTGGTGGAAGAACCGCGAGTCGGCCGCCCCGTGCTTGCGCAGCAGGTCGCCGGAGAACCCCTGCGCGCGGGCCGCCGCCCGCAACGCGCGCACGTCCGCGCCGTCCGGCGCGGCCCGGTGCGGCGGCTCGACGTGGCGCACCTCGACCGGCAGCGAGCACAGGGCGGACAGGTGGGCGGCGACCTCGGCCGCGTCCCGGCCCGCGAAGTCGCCGTCCTCCGCCGGGTACCGGATGTCCACCCACGCCGAGGCGTCGGCCGGCACCTGGTTCAACGCGGCGTTCGACGTCTCGACCCGCGCGAGGTTGACCGTGGTCCGCCACACCTCCGACGACGCCGCCGGGTACGCCGCCAACAACGCGTCGACCCCGCGCAGCAGCTTGACCAGGGCGTTGTCCCCCAGCCACGGGTAGGCCCCGTGGGCCGCACGACCGACAGCGCCGACCCGCGCGGCCACCATCCCCTTCGACTCGGTGACCAGCCGAAGGGCGCTGTGCTCCCCGATCACGGCGAACCGCCCGGTCACCCCCTGCTCCAACTGGTGCCGCGTCCCGTCCCGCCCGCCGACCTCCTCGTCGGTGACCAGTTGCAGCGCCACGGGGAACGGCGTGACCACGTCCCGGAACACCGAGGCCAGCACCAGCGCCGACAGCTTCATGTCCTGCGCACCGCGCGCGTACAGCCGGGAGCCCTCCCTCCGCGGCACGAACTGCTCCGGCGACGCCGGCACGACGTCCAGGTGCGCGTTGAAGATCACCCGGAACGGCACCCGCTCCGCACCCCGGTACACCAGCGCGCTCGGCTTGCCCCCGGACTCGAACCGCTCCACGGTGAAGCCCGGCCCCACCACGCCCAACACGAAGTCCAGCGCCCGCGCCAACTCACCGGGCCGATCAGCGGTCGACGGGATGCGCAGCAACTCGTCCGCCAGTGCCAGGAAGTCCTCCACAGGACCATGGTGCCGCAGAGACCTCCCACCTCACACGCTTCCGCACAGGGGCAGCACACCCCACCGCTCTTCACACAGGGATGCCGCCCCAATGCACTTCTCGCAAGCGGCGGCGCACCCAGTGCCACACCGGTCGCCTCGTGTTCTCCTCCCCGTACGGCCTGGGCGCAGCCCGATCGCATTTGTCGGGGGGTGTCAAGCACGCTCTTCGCTTGACACCCCCCGACAAATGCGATTGCCTTCGGCAGGCCGTGCGGGGAGGAGAACACGACCGCCCTTTCTTTTCCTCCTCCTTGGGGGCCTCTCGGCCGCTCTTCATACTTGTGTCGCGCACCGATCTAGGTAAGAACTGGTGCGGTACGGGTCTAATCAGTGCGGTAGCGCTTGAAGCTGAAGAGCTTTAAAGAGTCCTCGCCGGACGGGCAGGCCGCCAAGGAGGAGGAAGAGCAAGAGCGGTCGTGTTCCCCCCGCATGACCTGTCAAAGACGACCATGCTTTTCCGGGGGGTGCAAGCGAAAAGCGTGCTTGCACCCCCCAGAAAAGCATGGTAGCCCTCCGGGCAGGCCATACGGGGAGAACACGAGAGCACCGGGCTGCACGGGGCGTGCCGAGACCTGCAAGCAAAAGTTGCGAGCCGTGGGTGTGGGTCAGGTTTTGGGGGCGGTGTCGGGCGTTGGGGGTGTGCCCTGGTCGTCGAGGCCCAGGATCGTCGCGGCCTGGCGGCGCATCTCCACCTTGCGGACCTTCCCGGTGACGGTCATCGGGAACTCCTCGACCACGTGCACGTAGCGGGGGATCTTGTGGTGGGCCAGCTTGCCCGTGCAGTACTCCCGCAACGAGTCGGCGGTGAGCGGCGCGGCTCCCGGGCGCATCCGCACCCAGGCCATCAACTCCTCGCCGTACTTCGCGTCCGGCACGCCGACCACCTGGGCGTCCAGGACGTCCGGGTGCGTGTAGAGGAATTCCTCGATCTCGCGCGGGTACAGGTTCTCGCCGCCTCGGATCACCATGTCCTTGATCCGGCCGGTGATCATGACGTAGCCGTCGTCGTCCATCACGGCGAGGTCGCCGGTGTGCATCCAGCGCGCCGCGTCGACCACCTCGGCCGTCCGGTCCGGCTGCTCCCAGTAGCCCAGCATCACCGAGTAGCCGCGCGTGCACAGCTCCCCCGGCGTGCCGCGCGGCACGGTGCGGCCGTTCTCCGGGTCCACCACCTTGACCTCCAGGTGCGGCCCGACGCGCCCGACGGTGGACACCCGGCGGTCCAGCGAGTCGTCGCGCCGGGTCTGCGTGGACACCGGTGAGGTTTCCGTCATGCCGTAGCAGATGGAGACCTCCCGCATCCCCATCCGCTCGACCACCTGCTTCATGACCTCCACCGGGCACGGCGAGCCCGCCATGATGCCGGTGCGCAGCGAGGACAGGTCGTAGGAGGCGAACCCGGGGTCGGCGAGTTCGGCGATGAACATCGTCGGCACGCCGTAGAGCGAGGTGCAGCGCTCGCGCGCCACGGCCTCCAGGGTCGCGACCGGGTCGAACGCGGGAGCGGGGATCACCACGCAGGCGCCGTGCGAGGTGGCGGCCAGGTTCCCCATCACCATCCCGAAGCAGTGGTAGAAGGGCACCGGGACGCAGATCCGGTCCTCGCTGGTGTACCCGCACAGCTCGCCGACGAAGAACCCGTTGTTCAGGATGTTGTGGTGCGACAGGGTCGCGCCCTTGGGGAACCCGGTGGTGCCCGACGTGTACTGGATGTTGATCGGGTCGTCGGCGGACAGCTCCGGCCACGGCGGCAGGTCGTCGGAGTGCAGTTCGGTCCACTGTGGAGTGTCCAGCAGGACGACCTGGCGCAGGGCCGCGCAGCGGGGCCGCACCTCGGCGATCATCGCGGCGTAGTCGGAGGTCCTGAACGACGACGCGGCGATCAGCGTGCGCACCCCGGACTGGTTGAGCACGTACTCCAGCTCGTGCACCCGGTAGGCGGGGTTGATGTTGACAAGGATCGCGCCGATGCGCGCCGTCGCGTACTGCACGACGAACCACTCGGCGCGGTTCGGCGCCCAGATGCCCACCCGGTCGCCGACCCGGACGCCGGACGCCCGGAGCCCGGCCGCGACCGAGTCCACCTCGGCGGCCAGCTCGCGGTAGGTCCACCGCCGGCCGGTGGCGCACTCGACCAGCGCCTCGCGGTCACCGTGCGCGGCCACCGCGCGGTCGAGGTTCGCCGGGACGGTGTCGCCCAGCAGCGGCACGTCCGACGTGCCCGACGAGTAGCTCAACTGACCCATCGAGGCAACGTACCGCAGGTCGGGGGCCCGGGACCGCCCCTGGCGGAGGGAATCCGGGCCCGGTTCCGGGCGCCCGGCGGTCGCGGCGCGCCGGGTTCGGCCGACCCGGGCGGCGGAGGGGGAATGCGGTTGACCGTCCACCGTGGACCGGTCACAGTGGCGGCGTGCGCACCATCGGGTTGATCGGCGGGATGAGCTGGGAGTCGTCGGCCGAGTACTACCGGCTGCTCAACGAGGAGGTGCGGCGCCGCCTCGGCGGCCACCACTGCGCTCCGAGCCTGCTGCTGACCGTGGACTTCGCGGAGGTCGAGCGGTTGCAGCGGACCGGGCAGTGGGAGCGGGCCGGCGAGCTGCTCGCCGACGCGGCGCGGAGGCTGGAGGGCGCGGGCGCGGAACTGGTGCTGCTGTGCACGAACACGATGCACAAGGTGGCCGCTGCCGTGGCGGGCGCGGTCGACGTGCCGTTCCTGCACATCGTGGACGCCACCGCGCGCCGGCTGGACGTCCGCCGCGTCGGGCTGCTGGGCACGCGGTTCACCATGGAGCAGGAGTTCTACCGGGAGCGGATGGCCGCGCACGGCATCGAGGTGCTGGTTCCGGACGAGCCGGACCGCACCCTCGTGCACGACGTGATCTACCGGGAGCTGACGCGCAACCGCGTCGAGCCCGCGTCCCGCGCCGCGTACCGGGACGTGATGGCGCGGCTGGTGGAGCGCGGCGCGGAAGCGGTCGTCCTGGGGTGCACCGAGATCACGCTGCTGGTGGACCAGTCCGACTGCGCGGCGCCGCTGGTCGACTCCACGCGCAGCCACGTGGAGGCCGCCGTCGACCTCGCCCTCGGTTGAGGCCGTCCGCGGGCCCTGCGGCGGAGCCGGCCGCCGGGCCGCTTGCGCGGCTCGGCGGCAGCCCGTGCGGCAGAGTGGGGGCATGGACCTCACGCCACGCGCGTTCTTCGACCTGGCCCGCCGGACCGTCGACACGGCCGTGTCCGCACCGGGGCGGGTGCTCGACCTGCTGGCGGCCACCGAGCGGGTGGTGCGCCGCGCCGACGACCTGGTCACCCGCACCGGGCGCGTGCTGGACGAGACCGAGGCCCTGGTCGCGCGGGCGACGGCGGTGACCGCCGCCGCCGAGGCGATCACCGCCGAGGCCGGGCGGACCGCCCGCACGTCGCGCGAGCTGGTGGACGACTACGCGCCGCTGGCCCGGCGCGCGCACCCGCTGGCGCAGCGGTTCGTGGACGAGCTGTCCCCGCACGAGGTGGACGCGGCGGTCCAGCTCGTGGACCAGCTGCCGGTGCTGACCCGGCACCTGCTGGAGGACGTCCTGCCGATCCTGACCACCCTGGACCGCGTCGGGCCGGACATCCACCAGCTGCTGGAGGTCACCAACGACGTGCGGCAGGCGATCGTGGGCATCCCCGGCTTCTCGTTCCTGCGCAAGCGGGGCGAGGAGAAGGAGGAGGACTGAGCCGCCGGGCCGGGCGCCCGGGGGTTCGCCGGCGCCCCGAGCGCCCGGCCCGGCGGCGGTCGCCACGCGGAGGCGGTCGCCACGCGGACACGGTCGCCGTGCGGGCACGGTCGCCACGCGGGGGCGGTCGCCACGCGGAGGCTCGGTCGTGGCCGTCCGCGCGGAGCCCGGTTCCCCGGCGGCCGGAGCGGGTACCCCCGACGGCATGAAGTCGCGCGTCGTGGTGCCGGTGGTGGTGGTGCTCGCTGTGCTCGCGCTGGTCGGGGCGTTCGTGGTCGCGCCGAGGTTCGGCACGGACACCGTCGACCGCAGCCAACCCGCGGTCCTGCAGTCGCTGCGCGACCTGAGCCAGTTCCACGCCGCCGCCGGGGAGTACCAGGTGGTGCTGGACATCGAGCACGACGTCCGGTACGTGCCCGCCGCCCTGGCCGGGCAGCGGACGCTGTTCGTCGCCGCCGGCTCGGTCAACGCCTACGTCGAGTTCGGGCAGCTCGCCGACGGCGCGCTGGAGGTCTCGCCGGACGGCGAGTCGGTCGAGGTGGACCTGCCGAAGCCGGTGCTGGACAAGCCGAACCTGCACCAGGAGCGGAGCTACGTCTTCGCGCAGGAGCGCGGCCTAGTCGACCGGCTCGCCTCCCTGGTGGAGACCCAGGACCAGCAGCCGTTCTACGTCGCGGCCGAGCAGAAGATCGCCGACGCGGCGCGGGACTCCGGGCTGGTGGAGCGGGCCGCCGAGAGCACCCGCAAGATGCTCACCGGGATGCTCGGCGGGCTGGGCTACCGGGTGCGCTTCACCGGTGAGGACTAAGCTGCCCGCCCGATGAGACGCAAGCCCCGGCCGCCGCTGCCCCAGCGCCACGGCCTCGACCCCGCCCGCCTGCGGCTGCCCGACGAGGGGCCGTGGGCCACCCTGCGCGACCACCTGGTGGAGCGGCTGCCCCGGGTCGCTCCGGAGCGGGTCGACGAGCTGCTGGCCGAGGGCCGGATCCACGACCTGGCCGGCCCGGTCGCGCCGGACGCCCCGTTCGCGCCGGGCACGTCGGTGTGGTTCCACCGGGACCTGCCCGAGGAGGTGCCCGTCCCGTTCGGGATCGGCGTCGTCCACCGCGACGACGCCATCCTGGTCGTGGACAAGCCGCACTTCCTCGCCACGATCCCGCGCGGGCGGCACGTCGTGCAGACCGCCCTGGTCCGGCTGCGCCGGGAGCTGGGGCTGCCGGACCTGTCCCCCGCGCACCGCCTGGACCGGGTCACCGCGGGGCTGGTGATGTTCGTGGTCGACCCGCGGCTGCGCGGCCGGTACCAGACGATGTTCCGGGACCGCGCGGTGCACAAGGAGTACGAGGCGATCGCGCCCCACGACCCGGCGCTGGAGCTGCCCCGCACGGTGCGCAGCCGGATCGTGAAGGTCAAGGGCGTCATCACCGCGCAGGAGGTCGACGGCCCGCCCAACGCCGAGACGCTGGTCGAGCTGGTGGAGCACCGCGACGGCTGGGGCCGCTACCGGCTCACGCCCACGACGGGTCGCACGCACCAGCTGCGGCTGCACATGGCCGCGCTGGGCGTGCCGATCCGCCACGACGACTTCTACCCGGTGCTGCGGGAGAAGCCGCTGGACGACTTCACCGACCCGCTGCAGCTGCTGGCGAAGGTCCTCGCGTTCACCGACCCGGTGACCGGTGTCGAGCACCGGTTCACCAGTCGGCTGCGGCTTCACTCCAGGTAGCCGAGCATCTGCGAGATCTGCCCGGTGCGGGACTGGAAGATCCGCTCCGCCAGCGCCTTCGCCTGCGGGTTGATGCCGCCCTCGCGCTCCATCTTCGCCATCTCCACCGCGTTGTGCTGGTGGGCGATGAGCAGGTTCAGGTACGCCTTCTCGAACTCGCCGGACGGGGCCGCCGCCACCTCCGCGATGGACTCGGGGCTGGTGGAGTGGTCGCCACCGTGGCCCGCGTGCAGCTGCGGGTTGTCACCGGCCGACTCGGGCTGGTTCCAGTCGTGCAGCCACTTGAGCATCGAGTCCACTTCGGACAGCTGGGTGACCTCGATGGCGGCGGCCAGGTCCTTCACCGCCACCCGCACGGGCCGGTCCTTGGCCAGTTTCGCCAGCTCCAGGCCCGTTCGGTGGTGCGGCACGGACATCTGGAGGAACATCACGTCGACCGGGTTGAACTCGTTGGTCTCCTCGACGGTCGACACCGGCCCGGCGGGCGCGGGAACCTCGCCCGCGCTGCCCAGGCCGCAGCCGGAGAGCACCAGCAGACCGACGAGCACGGCCGCGAAGCGTCGCATGGTCGTCCCCTCCTCAGGAGAACAGGGAAGGCCCGCCCGCGCAGTGACAGGGCAGCGCGGACGGGCTCTCTTCAGGCCGTTACAGCCGCTGCCACAGGGAAGCGGTGTTGGGCGGTTCCCAGCCGGTCAGCGAGGTGTGGGCCTGCAGGCAGCGGTAGGACGCGCCGCTGTAGGTCACCTGCGTGCCGGCCGGGTACGACACGCCCGGCGCCCACGCGCCGCCCGGGGGCGGAGTGGAGGTCGTCGGCGTCGTCGTGGTCGTCGTCGGCGCGGTGGTGGTGGTCGGCTCGGTGGTGGTCGTCGGGCCGGGGCCGCCGGAGCCGACCTGGAGGTCGACGCACGCGTAGAAGGCCATCCCGGTGTCCGCGATGTTCCACACGGCCAGCACCTTCACCCGACCGGTCCGGCCGCCCAGGCTCACGCTGTGCTGGACGGACGAGCCCGGCAGGCGCCCGCGGTCGTTGAACTCCGCGATCTTGCTGCCGCCGACGAAGTACTGCCACGTGCTGGTGGCGTGGCGGACGGTGATCCGCCAGTTGAACGGCACGGTGTCGCCCACCGAGGTGGCGGGCCACGCCTTGCTGTCGTTGCTGAGCGGGGCCCACCGGCTGTCGCCGGCGTGGCAGTTCTGCTGGCCCTTCGGGCCCTCCACGCTCTGCGGTTCGTAGATGATGTCGCCGCAACCGGAGACCCGGCCCGAGGCGCACATCGCCTGCCGGCTGGGCGGTGAGGAGACGTAGCCGTGCGCGCTCGCCGATCCCGCTGACGCCACGACGATGAGAGGGGCAACGCCCACGCCGGCGAGCACCGCCGCGAGCTTGCGTTTCAGGCTCATGTCCAGCTCCTTCGCAAGGAGACCGGAGGAGGTCTCCCGGGCAGGGTCCACATCCGCGGCGGCCGGATCACACCGGTCGTGCCGACCCGCAGGAGGGCCGGCACGACCGGTAATGTGGTCTAGACCATACCAGCAGAGGGTTGCCCGTGCGAGCCCTCAGAGGCGCTGCCAGAGGGAGGCGGTGTTCGGCGGCTCCCAGCCGGCGAGCGAGGTGTGGCCCTGCAGGCAGCGGTAGGTCGCACCGCCGTAGGTGACCTGCGCGCCCGTCGAGTACGAGACGCCGGCCGCCCAGGTTCCCCCGACCGGCGGAGTGGTGGTGGTCGTCGTCGGCGGCTTCGTGGTGGTCGTCGTCGTCGTGGTGGTGGTCGTCGTGGGGCCGGGGCCACCGCCGGGGCCGACCTGGAGGTCGACGCACGAGTAGAACGCCATCGGGGTGTCCGCGATGTTCCACACGGCCAGCACCTTCACGCGACCGGTGCGGCCACCCAGGTTCACGTTGTGCGTGACCCGCGAGCCGGGCTGGCGGCCGTTGTCGTTGACCTCGGCGATCTTGCTGCCACCGACGAAGTACTGCCACGTGGTGGTCGCGTGGCGGGCGGTGATGGTCCAGTCGAACGCGACGGTGCCGCCGACCGAGGTGGCGGGCCACGCCTTGCTGTCGTCGCTCAGCGGCGACCAGCGGCTGTCACCGGCGTGGCAGTTCTGCTGGCCCTTCGGGCCCTCCACGCTCTGCGGCTCGTAGACGACGGGACCGCAGTTGGAGACGCGGCCGGCGGCGCACATCGCCTGGCGGCTCGGCGGCGAGGAGATGTAGCCGTGCGCGCTCGCCGATCCCGCCGAGACCACGACGATGAACGGGGCGATGCCCGCGCCCGCGAGCACCGCCGCGAGCTTGCGTTTGAAGCTCATTGTCCAGCTCCTTCGGAGGGAACCCCGGGAGGTCCCCGATGCAGGGTCGAAAAAAATCCGTGGCGGCCGGATGGGGCCGGGCGGGACGGACCGCAGGAGGGCCGGCCCACTCGACAATGTGGTCTAGACCATAAACGTGAACATCAACCGGGTCAAGAACATGGACCACTCAGCCCAGCGGTCCCGGACCACCCGGCAGCGCCCGCCGGCACGGGACGCCGCACGTCACCCGCCTTGCGGGGCAAGCGATCCGGGTGGACCCGCGGCGGACGCCGGAGGCAAAGATAAATCCTCCAGCGCAAGCCCGTACCGCTGAACGGCGCAATAGCAGTACTTCTTCTCCACGCACGGCGACTGCTCCGAACAACGGCAGCGGGGACGGAAAAGGGCCCGCCGTTCGGCGGGCCCTTCCGGGGTGGCGGTCCTCAGCAGCTCAGGTTGTTGCCCGCCGGGACGCCCAGGATGCCCACGAACTTCTGGTAGGCGTTGACGCGGCTCTGCACCTGCGCCGGGTTGCGGCCGTCGCACTCCAGCGACCCGTTGATGCTGCGGATCGTCTGGCCGAACCCGTGGCCGTTGACCATCGCGTTGTGCGGGGTCATGGTGCCGGGGCCGTTCTGCGTGTTCCAGTACCACAGGCCGGTCCGCCAGGCCACCGACGCGTCGGTCTGCACCAGCGACGGGTTGGTCAGCAGCGGCAGGCCCAGCGCGTCACCGGCGGCCTTGTAGTTGAAGTTCCAGCTGAGCTGGATCGGCCCGCGGCCGTAGTAGGCCGCCTGGCCCGCCGGGCAGCCGTAGGGCTTGCTCGTGTCGCAGTAGTGCGGGTAGTTGGCCTGGTTCTGCTCCACGATGTGCACCAGGCCGCCGGTCTCGTGGTTGACGTTGGCCAGGAACGCCGCCGCTTCCTGCTTCTTGACGGTGTCGCTGCCGGTGTTCGCGAAGCCGGGGTACGCGCTGAGCGCGGCGGTCAGGCCGCTGTAGGTGTAGAAGGGGTTGCGGCTGGGGAACATCTGGTTGAACTGCGCCTCGGTGACCACGAACCGGCCCGGGTTGGGCGGGTTGCTCGTCGTCGTGGTCGTGGGCGGCGGGGTCGTGACACCGCACCCGGTGTAGGGCTTCCAGTACCAGGTCGAGACGACCGGGTCGTAGCCCGGGTTGTCGTGCTCGGCGATGTAGTTCTTGCCGTCGGTGTACCGGACGATGCTGCCCGCGGTGTAGAACTGCCCCTGCACCCAGGCGGGGAAGGTGCAGGACGTGGGCGGCGGGGTCGTGCTGCCGCCGCCGCAGACGCCCTGGTCGGCCCAGACCGCGGCCGAACCCGGCGTCTCGTTCTGGGTCCACCACTTGGCCGACCAGTTCCGACCGTTGTGCGAAGCCGTCGCGCCACCGGTGTAGGTGGCCGACGCGCTCCAGGCGGTCGCACAGGCGGCGGCACTCGCCGTGGTCGTGGCCACCGTGACGGTCAGTGCCGCCCCGACCACGATGGTGGCGATGGCCGCCACAACGCGGATTCTCGACACGTGTCCTCTTTCTGCCGTTCGAGCGCCCTCGGACGTGACGGGGGCCACTCAACATGATTGGTCTACACCAGTCAAGGGTGCGGTGACCCGGCCGGCACACCCGACCACCGGCCCGAACCGCTCGAACGGTCCACAGAGGAGGGACGCGACCCCGCCCGATCGCCGCCCACCGGAGGTGATCAGCGAATCGCTTGGCTCATCCGAACAGCGGCCAGCCGAATACGCCGATCGGATTCACGTCCGGCGAGACGGACGGCAGCGTCGGCGTGGCCACCCGGCCCGGGTCGAACCCGAGCTTGATCCAGGTCCTGGCGGCGGCCGTGGCCGGCGCCGGTGTGCTGCCCGGGTGGGGGTTCACCGGGATCAGGTGGTCGCCGTGCCGCAGCGACTCCAGGCCCAGGCCCTCGGCGTGCCGCGCGTGGGCGACGACGGCCCCGCCGTGGCCGAGCACCGCGATGCCGACGACCGTCACCGCACCTCCAGCAGGGTCTTGCCGACCGTGGCGCGGGATTCGACGGCGGCGTGGGCGTCGGCCGCCCGCGCGAGCGGGAACCGCTGCCCGACGACCGGCCGCAGCGCTCCCTCGGCGGCCAGCCGCAGCGCGGTGGCGACCAGGTCGCGCAGCTCCCCCGGCGTCGGCCGCGTGCCCGCCACCAGGGTCACACCGCGCTCGGCGGCGCGCGCCGGGTCGACGTCGGCCCACTCGCCCGCCGCCAGCCCGTAGCTGAGCATCCGCCCGCCCGGCGCGATCAGGTCGAACGCGGTGCGGGCGAGGTCGCCGCCGACACCGTCGAGCACCACGTCCACCGGGGCGACCCGGGACGCCCAGCCGGCGGACCGGTAGTCGACCACCTCGTCCGCGCCCAGGCCGTGCACGACCTCGCCCTTCGCGGGACCGCCCGCCGCGCCGACGACGACCGCGCCCCCGGCCACCGCCAGCTGCACCTGCAGCGTGCCGACGCCGCCCGCCGCCGCGAGCACCAGCACCCGCTGCCCGGCCACCGCGCCGACGGCGCGGAGGTTGAGCAGCGCCGTGCGGCCGTCGGCCAGCAGCGCGACCGCCGCGTCCAGCGGCACGCCGTCCGGCACGACGACCGCGCCCGCCGCGTCGACCGCCGCGCGTTCCGCGTAGCCGCCCCGGCCGCCGGTCGGGGCGACGACCCGCCGCCCGACCAGGTCCGGGTCCGCGCCGGGGCCGACGCGGGTCACCACGCCGCCCACGCCGTTGCCGGGGATGTCGGGCGGCCGCAGGGCGAACGGCCCCCGCCCGCTGCGGCGGTACTGCGCCTCGACGAACGTGGTGTTGGCGTAGGCGACCTCCACCAGCGCCTGACCCGGACCGGGCTCCGGGTCCGGGGCCTCCCCCTCGACGAGCACCTCCGGGCCGCCGAACCCCGTCAACCACACCGCGCGCATCGCGTCCCCCCGTGCTCCGCTCCTGCGGCCCACCCTCGTACCTCGGGTTCGGTCGAGGTCAACCCGGTGTGCTCCCGATCACCCGGCCGCGCCCGCCGCCGTCAACGCCGCCAGCACCTGCTCCTGCCCGCCCGCCAGGACGTTGTGCGGGGTGTCCAGTTCGAGCACCCGCCACGCCGGGTCGTCCCGGAAGGCGTCGCGGAACTGCGTGAACGGGCTGTCCTCGGTGCCCTTCGCGAACAGGTACCAGCGGTTGGCGATCCCGTCGACGGCGCCGGTCAGGCGGGCGCGCTGCAGCAGCGACGCCATCGGGTGCGCGAACGCGCGGGGGTCGAAGAACGGCAGCGGGCGCACCGAGCGGCCGTCGGCGGACGCCCCGTCGACGTACCACTCGCGCCACGGGCCGTGCGCCAGGTCCCACACGGACTGGCCGTCGGCGGGCACCATCGCGTCCGCGTACACCAGGCCCTTGACCTTCCGCGGCACGCGGTCCGCGACGGTGGTGACCACCATGCCGCCGTAGCTGTGGCCGGCCAGCACCACGTCGTCCAGGTCCGCCAGGAGCGCCAGCACCTCCTCGGCGTGCTCCTCCAGGTTCCCGTGCGGGCTCAGGGTCGGCGCGTGCACCTCGTGGCCGAGTTCGCGCAGGGCGGCGGTGATCGGGTCGTAGTACCAGCCGCCGTGGCAGGCGCCGGGGATCAGCACGTAGGTCGTCATGCGGCCGACGCTAACCGCCCTTTAGGACATAGGGTGTCCGTGATGAACATGCCCGCGCGGATGCTGCGCCTCCTGTCGCTGCTGCAGGGGCGCCGCGAGTGGACCGGCGCCGAACTGGCGCGGCGGCTCGGCGTGACCGACCGGACGGTGCGGCGCGACGTCGAGCGGTTGCGGGAGCTGGGTTACCCCGTCGAGGGCACCACCGGGACGGCCGGCGGCTACCGGCTGGCGTCCGGGCGCGACCTGCCGCCGCTGCTGCTGGACGACGACGAGGCGGTGGCCGTCGCGGTGGGGCTGCGCACGGCGGCGGGCGTCGGGGGCGTCGAGGAGAGCGCGGTCCGGGCCCTGGCGAAGCTGGAGCAGGTGCTGCCGGACCGGTTGCGCCGGCGGGTCCGGGCGGTGGCGTCGGCCATCGCCCGGATCCCCGTGGGCGGCGGGCCGGTGTCCGACCCGGCGGCGCTGGGAGTGCTGGCGGCGGCGTGCCGGGACCGCGAGGCGGTGCGGTTCACCCACCGCGGCGTGGAGCGGAAGGTCGAGCCGGTCAAGCTGGTGACCGCGCTGCGCCAGTGGTACCTGCTGGCCTACGACCCGTCCCGGCGGGACTGGCGGACCTTCCGCGTCGACCGCGTCGGCACGCCGACGCCCACCGGGCACCGGTTCCCGGTGCGGGAGCCGCCGGAGGAGCCCGCCGCGTTCGTGGCGCGCGCCCTGGCCACCGCGCCGTACCGGTACACCGCCACGGCGCTGGTCCACGCGCCCGCCGAGGTCGTGCGGGCCCGGCTGGTGGTGGCCCTGCCGGGCAAGGTCGAGCCGGTGACCGCGCGCACCTGCCGGGTCCACCTGCGCGCGAACACCGTCGAGCCCCTCGCCGCGGACCTGGTGCTGGTGGCCGCCGACTACGAGCTGGACGCCCCCGCCGAGGTGCGGGCGGCGCTGGCCGCCGTCGCCGAGCGGCTCACCGGTAGGCGTCCTGGCCCACCGGGCGCACCAGGATCTCGTTGACGTCCACGGTCGCCGGCTGCGACACCGCGTACAGCACGGCCCGCGCCACGTCGGCGGGCGCGAGCTTTGGGTCGGCCGCCCGCGACGCCGGGATGCCCTCGGTGTCGGTCAGGCCGGGCTGGACCAGCGTCACCCGCACGCCGGTGCCGACGCACTCGGCGCGGATCGCCTGCGCCAGCCCGGTCACCGCCCACTTGGTGGCCGCGTAGAGGTTGCCCGGCCGCACGCCGCGCCCCGCCGCGGACCCGGTCAGCACCAGGTGGCCGCCGGAGCGGATCAGCGCGGGCAGCGCGGCCCGCGCCGTGAACGCCGGCCCGCACACGTTGGTCAGCACCATGTCGCCCCACTGCGCCGGCGGCGCGCCCCGCGAGGAGGTGAACGAGGTGACGACGCTCGCGCCCGCGTTGGCGAACACCACGTCCAGCCGGCCCCACTCCTCCTCGACCCGGCCGACCAGCGCGGCGAGCTGCTCCCAGGCGCGCACGTCGCAGGAGGCCACCCGCACGCGGTCCGGGCCGCCCAGCGCGGCGACGTGCCCGGTCAGCCGGTCGACGTCCCGGGCGGCCAGCACCAGCCGGTACCCGGCCTCGGCCGCGAGCCGCGCGGTGGCCAGCCCGATCCCGCGGGAAGCCCCGGTGATGAGGAATACCGCTTCACCCATGCCGGCAGGCTACTGCTGGTGGGTTCAGCGCAACACGCTGGACCGTCGGAGGCAGCGGATCGGTCCCCGGTGGCGTCCCGACCGTGAACGCCGCCGGCGGGCGGCGACCGCGACGACAGGGGGGACGATGGGCATCGACCGCAGGGGCGTGCCGGGCGCGATGAGCCCGGTCCGGGCGCAGGTGCCCGACGCGGAGCGGGCGGCGCGGACCCCGACCGCCACTGAGCAGGCGCGGCGCAGGATCGCGCGGAAGTACCGGCTGGAGACGTGGTCGGCCGGTGGCACGTGGTCGTCCTGCATCGGCGTGGCGGACCCCGACGGGGTGGTGGCGCCGGCCGTGGAGGACGCGGCGGACCGCGTGGTCGAGGCGTGCAGCGTGAACAAGGTCGCGGTGGCGGTGGCCGTGCTGGACAAGGTCGACCGCGGGCTGGTCGCGCTGGACCAGCGGGTGGACGTGACGCGGGGGATCGTCGTCCCGGGCGCCGGCGGGATCTTCGGGCTGGACGGGGCGTACCCCAGCTCGGTCACCGTCGGGCACGTGCTGGCGGCGCTGCTGACCGTGTCGGACGACACGGCGGTGCGGCTGTGCGGCCTGCTGTGCCCGGCGCCGGAGCTGAACGGGATCCTGCGCGGCAAGGGCTTCGCACACACGCAGGTCGTCCCGGTGGCCGACCCGAACCGGTTCTTCCTGGGCACCACCACGCCGCGCGAGACCCACGCGCTGCTCCAGGGGTTGGTGCGCGGCGAGCTGCTGTCGGCGGCGTCGACCGCGCACCTGCTGGGTGCGCTGCGGTCGCCCGCGTCGTTCACCGACGGCATCCGGCTCGCCCTGTCGTCGGCGGAGCGGCTGAACGTGGCCACGAAGGCCGGCTGGTTCGCCGACAGCCGCAACGAGGCCGGCCTCGTGTTCGACCCGTCCGGCCGCCCGGTGATCACCTACGCGCTGTTCGCGTCCGGGCGGTTCCGCGGCGACCGGGCCGCCGACGCCGACGACCACGGCGCCACCCACCCGGCCCTGCGGGCCCGCGCGGCGCTGGGCCGGGCGCTGTACGACTCGGTGCTGCGCGTCACCACGCCCCCCGCCCGGCCGTGCCCGCCGCCGAACGGCGGCTGACGGGCGCCCCCGTTCGCCGGGCGGGCGGCTCGCGGGCGCGCCCGCCGGGCGGGACCGCTCGCGGAGCCGGGCGACACCCCCCGAACGGACCACGCGGGGCGTGTATCTGACCGGGTCCCCGGTGGTCTTCTTCACGGGTGGCACTCGGGGAGGGAGTCCCGGCATGACCGAGCAGCTGCACCGGCGCGCCGAGCGGCGCCACGTCCGGCCGCCGCTGCGGGGGTCGCGCGAGGTCCAGGGCAACGTGCTGGCCGCGTTCAACAAGGACCACCAGCAGTTCCGGTTCGTCCGGTTCACCGACGCGAAGCTCGGCCGGACGTGGCTCGCCGCGATGCTCGGGCACGTCTCGGTCACCGCGGACGTCGAGGACTTCAACGAGGCGTTCTCGCTGGGCCGCTCGCTGCTCGGGGCCGACCCGCGGCACGAGGCCACCTGGGTGAACCTGTCGCTGACGCCGGCGGGCCTGACCAGGCTCGCGGTCAACCCCGAGGCCGTCGAGCAGGACCTGCGGCTGCGCGACCCGGCGCTGGTCGAGGGCGCGGAGGCGCGCGCGGGCCTGACCGGGGACGACCCGGAGGAGTGGCGGTTCGGGCGGGCCGAGCAGGGCGTCCACGCCGTGGTCACGGTGGCGTCGGACACCCCGGAGCGGCTGGCGGCCGTCGACACCCTGCTCGACCTGCTGGACGACCTGCTGGGCGTGGCGAAGGTCCACCAGGAGAACGCCGGGACGCTGCCGGGCGGGCGGCGGGGCCGGGAGCACTTCGGGTTCAAGGACGGCATCTCGCAGCCGGGCGTGCGGGACTTCCACGAGGAGGACCCGCACCGGCCGGGGCACCGGCGCGGCCACGCGGGCGCGTTGCTGGTCAACCCCGGCGAGTTCGTCTTCGGCCACCCCACCGAGCGCGGTGACGAGAGCGCCCGGACCGCCCGGTGGCTGCGCAACGGGTCGATCCAGGTCGTGCGGCGGCTGACGCAGGACGTCCGGGGCTGGCGGCGCGCGGTCGAGGAGCACGCGCGGGCGCTGGGGACGACGCCGGACCGGGTGGGCGCGCTGCTGATCGGCCGGCACCGCGACGGCCGCCCGCTGTCCCCGCCCGCCGGGGACGCGCCGGGGCTGGGTCCGGACCACAACGACTTCGACTACGCCGACGACCCGCGCGGCGCCACCACGCCGTGCGCGGCGCACATCCGCAAGACCAACCCCAGGTCGTTCACCTACCGCAACCCCCGCCAGCGGCGCATCCTGCGCCGCGGCATCCCGTTCGGCCCGCCCTACGACGAGCAGCCGCACGCCGAGCGCGGCCTGCTGTTCGTGGCGCACTGCACGTCGATCCGCGAGCAGTTCGAGTTCCAGCAGCGGGTCTGGGCGGGCAACCCGGACTTCGCCGGCGGCGAGGACGGCGCGCCCACCGGCACCGACCCGGTGATCGGCGGCGAGGGCGAGGCCCGGGTGGAGACGCCGGGCGGCGCGGCGACGCTGTCGTTCCCGAAGTTCGTCCGCACGACGGGCGCGCTGTACGCCCTCGTCCCGTCGATCAGCGCGCTGCGGCTGCTGGCGGCAGGCCGGGAGCTGCCCCGCTAGGGGCGCGCGGGTGGCCGGTCGTGGCCGCCGTCCACGACCGGCCACCACGCGCCCCACCCCGGAACCCGCCCCCGACCCCGGCTTCCCGGGTAGCGGCGTTCGGTCCCGGCGCTCCCCGCCCGGCTCTCCCGGTCTCAGCTCCCTCTGGGCCTCAACTCCCCCTGGGCCTCAACTCCCCTTGGGTCTCAACTCCCCTTGGGTCTCAACTCCCTAGGTCTCAGCTCCCTCCAGGTCTCAGCTGCCCCTGGATCTCAGCTCCCCTTCAGGTCGACGCCGCCGGATCGTCGGTGCCACCCGGCAGAATGGAAATCGGGGGCTGCTCAGCACGGCCGCCCCACTCCCCCGGGCCGCGCGCGCCGCGCGGGCGGACGGCCCGCGGCCACCGAGCCCGCGCCGCCGCCCGCCCGTCTCGACCGGTGCCGACCGGACCCGCCCGTCCGGCCGAACCACCCCATCGGTGAACACCCTTCATCGCCCGCGACCGCACCCCGGGTGATCACCTCCGGCCCGCGATCCGCACTGCGGGTGAACCGCGTCCCCACCGGCAGGAACCGCACTGCGCACGCGGGCGTCGACTCTCTAAACTGGACGCGCAGTCCGACCACCTCCGTGGAGGAGTGATCCCTTCCGTGCGCGACGCGCAATCGCCTGGTCACAGTACCGAGCCGGGTCCGACACCCGGCTCACCCGACAGCCCGGACCCCACCAGGGGTGACCGGTGACCGAAGTCCTGCTCGGCGTGCTGGGGCTGGTCGCCGTCGTGGCACTGACCATCGGCACGTTCATCGCGGTCGCCGCCGAGTTCTCGCTCACCGCGCTGGAGCGCAGCACCGTCGAGTCGCACCTCGCCGCCGTCGGCGACGCGAAGGCGCGCACGGTGGACCGGGCGCACCGGGCGCTGTCGTTCCAGCTCTCCGGCTCGCAGTTGGCGATCACCTTCACCACGCTGATCACCGGCTACATCGCCGAGCCCGCCATCGCGCACCTGGTCTCCCCGGCGCTGGGCGGCCTGGGCGTGCCGGGGGCGGTGGCCGGGCCGATCTCGCTGGTCGTCGCGCTGGCCCTGGCCACCGCGCTGTCCATGGTGTTCGGCGAGCTGGTGCCGAAGAACCTGGCCATCGCCCGGCCGCTGGAGACCGCGCGGGCGGTCGCGGGCGTGCAGGCCGGGTTCTCCGCCGTGTTCCGCTGGCTGATCACCGGCCTCAACGGCGCGGCGAACCGGCTGGTGCGCGCGCTGGGCGTGGAGCCGGCCGAGGAGCTGGCCTCCGCCCGCTCGCCGCAGGAGCTGGGCGCGCTGATCCGCTCCAGCGCCGAGCACGGCACCATCGACCCGGGCACCGCCACCCTGCTGGACCGCTCGCTGCGGTTCGGCGACCGCACGGCCGACGAGCTGATGACGCCGCGCGTGCGGGTGGAGTCGCTGCGCGCCGACGCGACCGTGCTGGACCTGCTGGCCAGGGCGCGCGAGACCGGCTTCTCCCGCTTCCCGGTCCACCACGGCGACCTGGACGAGGTGCGCGGCATCGTGCACGTGAAGCAGGCGTTCAACGTGCCGCGGGCGCAGCGGGCGACGACGCCGGTGTCCGCGCTGACCAGGCCGGTGCAGACGGTGCCGGAGACGCTGCCCGGCGACGCCCTGCTGGACCGGCTGCGCGCCTCGGGCCTGCAGAGCGCGCTGGTGGTGGACGAGTACGGCGGCACGGCCGGGCTGGTCACGCTGGAGGACCTGGTCGAGGAGATCGTCGGCGACGTGCGCGACGAGCACGACCGGCGGGAGCGCGCGCCGGTCCGGTCGCTGGGCCGGGACCGCTGGCTGCTGTCCGGCCTGCTGCGCGACGACGAGGTGTTCGAGGCGACCGGCTTCCGGATGCCGCCGGGCGACTACGAGACGCTGGCCGGCCTGGTGCTGGCCCGGCTGGGCCGCATCCCGGACGTGGGCGACGAGATCCGGGTCGACGGCTGGCGGGTGACCGTGGTGCAGATGGACCGGCACCGGGTGGCCGAGCTGCGGGTCGAGTCGCCGTCGGAGGTGGCGCGGTGAGCGTCCTGGTCATCTTCCTGCTGCTGGCGGGCAACGCGTTCTTCGTCGGCGCGGAGTTCGCGATCATCACCGCCCGCCGCGACCGCCTGGAGGCGCTGGCCGACCGGGGCAGCTCGCGGGCCCGGGTGGTCATCCGCGCGGGCCGCGAGCTGCCGCTGCTGATCGCGGGCGCGCAGCTGGGCATCACGCTGTGCTCGCTGGGGCTGGGCGCGCTGGGCGAACCGGCCGTGGCGGAGGTGCTGGAGGCGCCGTTCGGGGCGCTGGGGCTGCCGGAGGCGGTGCGGCACGGGGTGGCGTTCGCGCTGGCGCTGGTCGTCGTGGTGGCGCTGCACACCGTGCTGGGCGAGATGGTGCCGAAGAACCTGGCCATCGCCGGGCCGGAGCGCACCGCGCTGTGGCTGGTGCCGGTGCACTACTGGTTCTGCCGCCTGGTCGCGCCGCTGCTGCGCGGGTTCACCGTGGTCGCGACGGCGGTGCTGCGGCTGGTGGGCGTGACGCCGAAGGAGGAGCTGGAGTCGGCGTACACGCGCGACGAGCTGGCCCTGCTGATCGGGCAGTCCCGGGAGGAGGGCCTGCTGGAGGACTCCGAGCACCGCAGGCTGGCGCAGACCCTGTCGTCCACGGAGCGGACCGTGGCCGACGTGCTGGTGCCGCTGGAGCGGGTCACGTGCCTGTCGGCGCGGCCCACCATGGACGAGGTGGAGCGGTCGGTGTCGGCCACCGGCTTCTCCCGGTTCCCGGTCGCCGAGGACGGCCGGCTGGTGGGGTACCTGCACGTGAAGGACGTGCTGGACCTGGCCGACGCCGACCCGTCCGCGCAGGTGCCGGGCCACCGGGTCCGGGGCCTGCCGGAGGTGCCGGTGGGCGCGCGGCTGGACGAGGCGCTCACGGCGCTGCGGCGGGCGCAGAGCCACCTGGCGCGGGCGGTGTCGGCGAGCGGCGCGGTCGTCGGCGTCGTGGCGCTGGAGGACCTGGTCGAGGAGTACGTCGGCACGGTGCGCGATGGCACCCACGTGCGTCGGGAGCTGTGAGCCGACCGGCGCAAGAACCTCCATTCCCAGGCCCCTGAACTGCCTAAACGCCACCCTGAGCCAGAGTGGCACCACTTGGCACCAATTACGGCTTGCCATGGCACCACGGTAGTGCCATAGTGGTGCCATGGATCTCACGCCCTACGTCGACAACCTGCGCCGCGAACTGGCGACGGCCGCCGAGGCCGTCGGCGAGGACGCCCGCGCGCTGGCCGAGCGCCTGACCACCCAGGTCGAGTCCGCCGCCCGGCTGACGCTGCTGGAAGCCCTGTCGGCGGCGGCGGCCGAGATCACCCGCGACCTGGCCCCCGGCTCGGTCGACGTGCGCCTGCGCGGGCGCGACCCGGAGTTCGTGGTGACCGCCCCGCCCGCCGAGCCGCCCGCGCCGGGCGCCCCCGACGCGCCGCTCCCGCCACCGCCCGCGGCCGACGACGACAGCGCCATGACGCGCGTCAACCTCCGCCTCCCCGAGCACCTCAAGCAGCGGGTCGAGGAAGCCGCCGGCCGGGCGGGCACCTCGGTCAACGCGTGGCTCGTCCGGGCCGCGTCGGCGGCCCTGGACCAGGGCGTGCGCCAGCCCTCCCACCACATCGGCCAGCGCTACACCGGCTGGGTCCGGTAGCCCGCCCACCAGCACGAACGCCGAACGACCCACTTCCGAGGGGACAGCCATGCCCATTTTCGCCACGCCCGCGCCGATCGAGGTCACCCTGGACCTCTCGGTCGGCGAGACCCGGATCACCGCGAGCGACCGCGCCGACACCTCGGTCGAGGTCCGCCCCAGCGACCCGTTCCGCGACGGCGACGTCAAGGCCGCCGACCAGACCCGTGTCGAGTACGAGGACGGCCGCCTGCGGATCAGGACGCCCAAGCAGCGCGGCGTCTTCAGCCGGGGCGGCTCGGTCGACGTCACCATCGGCCTGCCCACCGGGTCGAGCGTGCGCGGCGAGTCCGCGCTGGGCGGCGTGGTCGGCCGGGGCCGGTTCGGCGAGTTCCGGTTCAAGAGCGCCACCGGCGACCTCCGGCTCGACCGCACCGGCCCGGCCACCCTGCGCACCGCCGTGGGCAACATCGACCTGGCCCGCGGCGAGGGGCCCGCCGACGTGGTCACCGGGTCCGGCGAGCTGCACGTCGAGCACGTCGACGGCGCCGCCGTGCTCCGCAACTCCAACGGCGCCATCCGGGTCGGCGAGGTCACCGGCGTCCTGCGGGCGCAGGCCGCCAACGGCGACATCTCCGTCGGCCTGGCGCACACCGACGTCACCGCCACGACCGCCAACGGCAACGTGCGGGTGGACGAGGTCGTGCGCGGCGCCACCGTGCTGGAGACCGCCGTCGGCCGCCTGGAGGTCGGCATCCGCGCCGGCACCGCCGCCTGGCTGGACGTCCGGTCCGTGGTCGGCGCCGTGCACAACACCCTCCAGGCCGCCCCCGGCCCCGAGACCGCCGCGGACACCGTCGAGATCCGCGCGCGCACCGGCTTCGGCGACATCGTCATCCGCCGGGCCACCCCGATGGAGGAGGACCTGTGAAGACCACGTCGGCCGAGCGGTGGGGCATCCACCCCGAGCACACCTGGCTGCGCGGCGAGCGCCCCTCAGGAGCGGTCGCGTTCGACGAGGAGACCGCCGTCTGGAACGTCTACGGCCACGAGGGGGCGAAGGTGGAGGCGGACTTCGCGACCCGAACCCGCACCTCGCCTTCGGCCGGGGCATCCACTTCTGCGTCGGCGCGCCGCTGACCAGGCTCGAAGGCCGGATCGCGCTCGACATCCTGCTCGACCGGTTCCCGCGCCTCCGCGTGGACCCCGACGTCCCGCCGGCGTTCATGCCGTCGCCGATGATGACCGGCGTGCGCGCGCTGCCGGTGCGCACCGCCTGACCTCCCGGGCTGCCTCCCCACCCGGCCGGCCCCGCTGATCCGCACTCCTTCCCGCACTTCCTCCCGGGCTCTTCCACGCGCTTTTCCGCGCGCTTTTCCACGAGCCCTCCCGCGATTTCCTCCGCCGGCCCACCACCGGCGCACCAGGCATTCCCATTTCCTCCGAGGGGGACCCATGACCATTTCGGCCCACGGGCTGCGCAAGAAATTCGGCGACCACGTCGTGCTGGACGGCATCGACCTGGAAGTCGCCGAGGGCGCGGTGTTCTCGCTGCTCGGCCCGAACGGGGCGGGCAAGACCACCGCCGTGCGGATCCTGTCCACCCTGATCACCGCGGACGCGGGCGAGGTGCGCGTCGCGGGGCACGACCTGCGCACCGACCCGGACGGGGTGCGCTCGGTGATCGGCGTGACCGGCCAGTTCTCCGCCGTGGACGGCCTGCTGACCGGGGCGGAGAACCTCCGGCTGATGGCCGACCTGCGCCACCTCCCCCGCCGGGAGGGCAGGCGGCTGACCGCCGACCTGCTGGAGCGGTTCGACCTGGCGGAGGCCGCCGGCAGGCCCGCGGCCACCTACTCGGGCGGGATGCGGCGGCGGCTGGACCTGGCGATGACGCTGGTCGGCGGGCCGCGGGTGATCTTCCTCGACGAGCCGACCACCGGGCTCGACCCGCGCAGCCGGCACGGGCTGTGGCAGATCATCCGGGGACTGGTGGCCGACGAGGGCGTGACGATCCTGCTCACCACCCAGTACCTCGAGGAGGCCGACCAGCTCGCCGACCGGATCGCGGTGCTCGACGGGGGGAAGCTGGTCGCGCAGGGCACCGCCGCCGAGCTGAAGCGCCTGGTGCCGGGCGGGCACGTGAGCCTGCGGTTCCACGACGCGCGGGCGCTGGACGCGGCGGCCCGCGCGCTGCGGGCGACGCACCGCGACGACGACGCGCTGACGCTGCAGGTGCCCGGCGACGGCGGCGTGCGGTCGCTGCGCGCGCTGCTCGACGACCTGGACCGGGCCGCCGTCGAACCCGCCGGCCTGACCGTGCACACCCCCGACCTGGACGACGTCTTCTTCGCCCTGACCGAGCGGCCGACCCTGGAGGAGGCAGCGCGATGAGCACCGCGGCCCACACCCTGTCCGACTCGATGACGATGCTGCGCCGGGACTTCCGGCACCTCCGGCGCTACCCGGTGATGGCCCTCAGCGGCCTGGTGATGCCGGTGTTCATGATGCTGCTGTTCGTCTACGTGTTCGGCAGCGCGATCGTCGACACCGTCGACGGCGGCTCGTACATCGACTACCTGGTGCCCGGCATCCTCGTCATGGGCGTCGGCGCGGCCGGCGCCGGCACGGCGGTGAACGTCAACGTCGACATGACCGAGGGCATCATCGCCCGGTTCCGCACCATGGCCATCGCCCGCGTGTCGGTGCTGACCGGGCAGGTCCTGGGCAGCGTGATCCGCACGGTGGTCAGCCTCGCGCTGGTCGTCGGGGTGGCGCTGCTGATCGGCTTCCGCCCGGAGGCGTCCCTCGGGGGCTGGCTGCTGGCCGGCGCGGTGCTGCTGATGCTGACCCTGGCGCTGACCTGGCTCGCCGTCGCGGGCGGCCTGGCGGCGAAGAAGCCGGAGGGCGCGAACGGGTTCGCGCTGCCGCTGCAGTTCCTGCCGTTCATCAGCAGCGCGTTCATCCCCACCGACTCGATGGCGCCGGGGCTGGCGTGGTTCGCCGAGCACCAGCCGTTCACGCCGGTCATCGACACGCTGCGCGGTGTGCTCACCGGCACGCCCATCGGCGACAGCGCGTGGTCGGCCGTCGGGTGGTGCCTGCTCGCGACGCTGCTCGGCTACTCGTGGTCGCGCAAGCTGTACAACCGGGACCCTGCGCGCTGACCGCGGAGCGGTCGGGCCGGACCCCGCAGCGGGGTGGTGGTGCAGCTGCCGGAGCTGTCCGTGGTGCAGGGCGCCAGGGGCAGCACCGGCCTGGGCACCGGCATCGCGTGGCCCGACCCGGATCCCGGGCGGCTCCTCCGGCCGTCGGTCCTGGTGTCCGACCCGCGGGCCTACGAGCTGCTCGGCACGGGCGTCCGCACCGCGCCCCGGCAGTCCATTGTGGACGAGGTGGGCCGGCACCCCTGACCGGCCGGCACGGGGGACGCCGGACTACGGTGTCCCCCGTGGACCCGAGCGAAGACGAGGACGACGACTTCGAGCCCGAAGACGACGACTTCGAGGACGAGGAAGACGACGAAGAGGACGAGGACGACCTGTTCGGCGTCACCTCGGAACCGCGCACGATCTGCCAGCTGTGCGGTGGTGCGGGCTTCGTGGCGCACCCGACGTCCGCGGTCATCGGGGGCGTGCCCCGCACCGTGGACAACGGGCGGGAGTGCCCGCACTGCCAGGGCGCCCGCAAGTTCCCCGGCCTGATCCCGCCGCTCTGACCCCTCGGGCGGCCGGTCGCGCGGCGGGGTTCCCCGCCCCTACCCCGCGCCGTGCGGGGCCGGGTCGTCGTCCAGCGCCCGTTCGGCGACCGCGAACGCCCCGGGCGACAGCCCCCACCAGGCCACGGCCAGCGCCCCCGCCTGGACCGCCGCGCCCACCACCCACACCGCGCGCAACCCGGCCCCGGCCGCCACGAGGCCGCCCACCAGCGCCCCCAGCGGGTTCAGGCCCCACGCCAGCGCCCGGTGGCCGGTCAGCACCCGCCCCAGCAGAGCGGTCGGGGTGAAGCGCTGCCGGCTGGACTGCGAGCACACGTTCCACACCATCACGGTCGTCGACATCGCGAACAGGACGAAGCCGATCGCGAGCGGCCACGGCGGCAGGAACGCGACGAGCGCGAAGCAGGCCACCAGTCCGATCTGCGACAGCCGCATCGACCACGCGTAGCCCAGCCGGTCCACGACCCGGTGCACGAAGAACGACGACACCACCCAGCCCGCCGCCATGACGGTGAGCATCACGCCGTAGCCGAACGGCCCCAGGTGCAGCACCTGGAACGCGTAGAGCACGAACGTCGCGACCCCGGCGCTGACCGCGAACGCCCCCAACGCCGCCGTCACCGACATCGACAGCAGCAGCCTGGTGCCCACCAGGAACCTCAGCCCCTCGGCGAGGTCGCGCAGCGGGTGCTCGACCGACCGCATCACGGCCCGTGACGGGACGCCCCGGCTCACCGCCCACGCCACGACCGCCGCCACCAGCGCGAGCACCGGCGGAGCGCCGAAGCCGAGGCCCACCAGCAGCCCCGTCACCGGCGGCACCACGAACTGCACGACACCGCGTTCGATGAGCATCAGCCGCGTGTTGACCGCGGCGAACCGGTCGGGCTCCACCACCTCGGGCACCAGCGCCCCGGTCGCCCCGTCCCCCAGCACCTGCGCCGAGGTCACGACGAACGCCACCACCAGCAGCAACGGCAGGCTCAGCGCACCCGCCGCCGTCGCCACGCCCAACACCAGCGCGGCGCACGCCTGCACCGCATAAGCCGCACCGAGCACGGTCGTCCGCTTCACCCGGTCGATCAGCACACCCGCGAACAGCGAGAACAGCAGCCACGGCGCCTGCCCCACGACGTTGACCAGCGACACCTGCCGCGGGTCGGTCGTGATCGACACCGCCACCAGCGGCAGGACCGCCAGCAGCAACCCCTTGGCCACCGAACCCGACACAGCGACGGCTTGCAGCCGCGCCCACCCTCCGGTCATCCCCTGAGCCCCCCTCGAACCCGCAGTGCCGGGTTCCACGACTACTCGGGTATCGGCAGCGGTCAAGCGCTCACCGCCCGGCGGCGGCCCGTTCGGACGCCGCCGCCGACGCCGCCGCCTCGGCTTCCGCGAACGCCTTGGGCGACAACCCGTACCAGGCCACGGCCAGCGCACCGAGCTGGATCACCGCCCCCATCCCGTACACGGCGCGCGGCCCGAACCCGTCCACCACCAGGCCCCCGGCCAGCGCCCCGAGCGGCGTCAGACCCCAGGCCAGCGCCCGGTGGCTGGTCAGCACCCGCCCGAGCAGCCCGGTCGGGGTGAAGCGCTGCCGGCTGGACTGCGAGCACACGTTCCACAGCATCACGATCCCGGACTCCAGGAGCACCACCACCGCGATCCCCGCCGCCCAGGGCGGGAGCACGGCGATGAGCACGTGCGCGACCACCATGCCCACCTGGGCCAGCCGCATCGACCACGCGTAGCCCAGCTTGCGCACGACCCGGTCCACCACGAACGACGACGCCACCCAGCCGACGGACATGCAGGTGAGGATCACGCCGTAGCCGACGGTCCCCAGGTGCAGCACCCGGTCGACGTACAGCGCGAACATCGCCATCTGCGCGCTGGCCGCGAACGACCCCAGCGCCACCGCGACCGTGATCGACAGCAGCAGCCTGGTGCCCACCAGGAACCTCAGCCCCTCGGCGATGTCGCGCAGCGGGTGCTTCGCCGACGGCGTCACCGCCCGCGACGGGATGCCCCGGCTCACCAGGAACGCGACCAGCGCGGCCACCAGCGCCACCCAGGGCGGCACGCCGAAGCCCAGCACGAGCAGGTACCCGGCCGCGGGCGGCACGACGAACTGCACCACGCCCCGGTCGATGAGCATCAGCCGCGTGTTCGCGGCGGCGAACCGGTCGGGCTCCACCACGTCGGGCACCAGCGCCCCGGACGCGCCGTCCCCCAGCACCTGTGCCGAGGTCACGACGAACGCCACCACCAGCAACAACGGCAGGCTCAGCGCACCCGTCACCGCCGCCACGCCCAACGCCAGCGCCGCGCACGCCTGCACCCCGTAGGCCACGCCCAGCACGGTCGTCCGCTTCACCCGGTCGATCAGCACACCCGCGAACAGCGAGAACAACAGCCACGGCGCCTGCCCCACGACGTTGACCAGGGCTATCCGCGTCGGGTCGTCGGTCAGCGACAACGCCGCCCACGGCAGGACCGTCAACATCACGCCTTCTGCGGTCGAACCCGAGACCGCGGCGGCCTGCAGCCGCACCCACCCCCTGGACATGCGATCACCCTGCCAATGGCGTTGGCGGACGCGAACGTTTTAGTGTCAGATAAAGCGTGGCCCTTCGCTTCGCCGTCTCGCCGCTGTGGGAGACCGTCGCCGCGCTGCGGGTGCTGGCCGCGCCCGGCTACTACGCCGTCCACCAGCGCTGGACCACCTGGGCCGAGCCCCGGCTCGCCGCCCTCGGCGACGACCCGACGCTGCTGACCACCCTGGTGACCCGGCCGGTGATCCCGGAGTTCCTGATCCCGACGCCGGGCATCCGGTCCATCGGCATCGCCGACGAGCTGCGGTGGCTGCCGCGGGTCGCCGAGCCGCACCGGGTGGCCGCCGCCCTGCCCGCCGAACCCCGGTTCCGGTCGCTGCTGGACGACCCCCTGGCCACCCTGACCACCATCGCCGAGCGACTCGGCGCGGTGCACGGGGCGATCATCGCCCCGGTCTGGTCCCGGCTCGAGGGCGTCCTCCAGGGCGACGTGGAGCGCCGGGGGCGGCGCATGGTCGAGGCGGGCGGCCCGACGGTGCTCGCCGAGCTGCACCAGGACGTCGGCTACGACGCCCCGGCCATCCGCGTGCGCGGCCGGCGGGTCGCCATCGGCGCGCGGGACCTGGTGCTGGTGCCGTCGGCGTTCACCTGGCCGGACGTCTACCTGCGGGAGAGCCCCGTGCGGCTGGCGCTGTGCTACCCCGCGCACGGCTTCGGCTCGCTGTGGGAGCGGGCGGACGCGCCCACCTCCGACGCCCTGGCCCGGCTGCTCGGCCCCACCCGCGCCCGCCTGCTGCACGAGCTGGAGCGCCCCAGCACCGTCACCGAGCTGGCCGGCCGCCTGGGCGTCACGGTCGGCGCGGTCTCCCAGCACCTGGGCGTGCTGCGGGCCGCGGGCCTGGCGGTCAGCAGGCGCGAGGGGCGCGAGGTCGTGTCGCTGCGCACCGGCCTCGGGCTGGCCCTCGTCCGGGGGGAAGTACCGTAAGGGGGTGCGTGTCCTGCCTGAAGCGGAGTGGACCGCGCGCCGGGACGCGCACCGCGACCGCGTCCGCGCCTGGACGGTCCCGCACCACGAGCGCAAGGCGCGCGGCGAGAAGCACCCGGTGCTGGACTTCCTGTTCTCCTACTACTCGCACCGGCCGTCCCGGATGGAGCGCTGGCACCCCGGACCCGGTGTCGTGCTCGCGGGCGACGCGGCGCGGGAGTACCTGGGCCGGCCCGCGTACCGGCAGGTCGACGGCGGTGTGGCGCTGGACGTGGCGGCGTTCGCGCGCGAGCGGGCGTCCACGGTCGCGTTCGTCCACGACCTGCTCACCGCCACCGCCTCCCGCGCGCCGCGCCTGGGCTGCTTCGGCTTGCACGAGTGGGCGATGGTGTACCGGTCGCAGCGGGTGCGGCACGAGGCTTGGCCGCTGCGGCTGGGCGGCGCGGGCACCGACGCGGTGGTGGACGCGAGCAAGGTCCAGTGCAGCCACTTCGACGCCTACCGGTTCTTCACGCCCGAGGCGCGCCCGCTCAACGCGCTGCGCCCGGCGCGCGAGACGCAGGTCCGGATGGAGCAGCCGGGCTGCCTGCACGTGTCGATGGACCTTTTCAAATGGTGCTACAAACTCGATCCCGCGACCCCGTCGGAGTTGCTGGCCGACTGCTTCGAACTCGCGCTGCGGGTTCGCGAACTCGACATGCGCGCCAGCCCTTACGACCTGCGAGCGCTCGGATACGCACCGGTGCCGGTGGAGACGCCGGAAGGGCGCGCCGAGTACGTCCGGCAGCAGAGCGCTTTCGCGGCCGAGGCGGCCCCGCTGCGGAATGCGCTGATCCACCTCACGCGGACTTTTCTCCCGCAATCCGTGACTTCCGGCTGACGCAACGTGACTTCACCTGTAACGCAGACATGACCTGTTAGCGTGACGACGGTCGGGATTCGCCAGCCGTAGTCGGACGCTGAGAGGGAAGACGATGTCTCGACACCGCGCGCTGCGGACGAAGGTGCGGCGCGGAATCGCCAAGTGGCCCGTCGCGATCGTCGGTGTGGTCGCCCTCCTGGTCCTCGGGTACCTCGGGTGGACGTGGGTCAGCGGCGTCGTGGAGCGACGCGCCGCCGCCCAGGCGGGTGACTGCCGTTCGGGCGAAGCCCTGCTGCGGGTCGCCGCGACGCCCAGCGTCGCCGAGGCCGTGCGCGGGGTCGCCGAGGCGTGGAGCAGGCAGCGGCCGGTCGTGTACGACCACTGCATCCGGGTCGAGGTGCAGTCCATCGACTCCGAGGTGGTGCTCCAGGGCCTGACGCAGGGCTGGGACCGGGACCGGCTGGGCGAGAGCCCGCACGCGTGGGTCACCGACTCGATGCTGTGGGCCAACCGGCTGACCGCGCAGAACCGCGCGCTGCTGGGCGCGCAGCCGGTGTCGATCGCGGCCAGCCCGGTGCTGCTGGCGCTGCCGCAGGAGGGCGCGCAGGCGCTGCAGGCCGGCTCGGGGTTCCGGTGGACCGACCTGCCCGAGGTCACGTCGGCGGCGGGCGGCTGGCAGCGGTTCGGCAAGCCCGAGTGGGGCGACTTCAAGGTCGCCATGCCCGACCCGGCGACGAACGCGGCGACGGCGATGGCCGTCCAGTCCGCCCTGGCCGGCGCCGGCCCCGACGGCAAGGGCCCGGTGACCACCGGGATGCTGGCGCTGGAACCGGTCAAGGCCACCCTGGCCCGCCTCACCGCCGCCAGGCCCGAGCAGGCGCCCAGCACCACGTGGGGCGCGCTGTCGCTGCTGGCGGACGAGCCCGCGGTGAACGGCGCGGGCTTCAGCGCCGTCCCGGTGTTCGAGGTCGACCTGTACCGGCACAACACCGGCAAGGACAGCGGCGCGCCGCCGCTGCGCCCGCTGTACGGCGTGGCGGCGGGCGGTCCGTCGCCGGTGGCGGACTTCCCGTTCGTGCCGCTGGCCGGCGACTGGGTGGGCGAGGCGCAGGTGCGGGCGTCCCAGGAGTTCCGGGAGTTCCTGCTGGAGGACGACCAGCAGCGGTTGCTGGCGGGCGCGGGCCTGCGGGTCGACGCCACCACCGAGCGGCCCAAGCCGTCGCCGGGCATCCGCTGGGCGACCATGACCGACAAGCTGGTGCCCGCCGACGCCACCACCGCCCAGCAGATCTCGGCCGCGTGGGCGACCGCCGGCGACGGCCAGGTGGTCACCGTGCTGGTGGACTCGTCCAAGTCGATGGAGGAGCCCGGCGGCGACGGCAAGTCCCGGATGGCGTGGGTGAAGGAGGCGCTGGCCGGGCAGGTCCACCGCTCGGTGTCGGGTTCGCTGGGCCTGTGGGAGTTCTCCCGCGGCCTGGACGGCGAGAAGCCCTACCGGCAGGTGGTGCCCACCGCGCCGGTCGCCGGGCAGAAGCAGCGGCTGCTCGACGGCGTGGCGACCCTGCGCCCGCAGAGCGCGACCCAGCTCTACACCAGCCTGGTGGCGCTGTACGCCAAGACCCTGGAGGAGCACCAGCCGGGCAAGCGCAACCGGATCATCGTGCTGACCGACGGGGCCAACGACGGCGGGCTGACGTTCGCGGAGCTGAAGACCCGGCTGGCCGAGCTGCGGCAGGACGGCAAGGACATCCCGATCAGCGTGCTGGCCATCGGCCCGGACCCGGAGCGGCAGCCGCTGGGCGAGCTGGCCCGGTCGACCGGCGGAACGCTGTCGGTGGTGGACGACGGGCGCGGGGTCGACGCGGCGCTGGCCCAACTCCTGTCCTCCTAGGCGCGGGCGGCGCGGACGGCGCGGCGGGCGCGCAGCCGCAGCGCCGGCGCCACGCCCAGACCGACGGCCACCAGCAGCGCCGCCACCGCGAAGGTCCAGCGGGTGCCGCGGGCGACCTCCGCCGGGGTGGCGGTGGTGACGCCGCCCGCCGCGGAGGCGAAGACCGCGCCCATGACCGACGCGCCGGCCGTGAGGCCCAGGTTACGGGCCAGGTTGAGCAGCCCCGACACCACGCCGCGCTCCGCCGGGGGCGCGCCCTTCACGACCGCGGTGTTGTTGGCCGCCTGGAACAGGGCGTACCCGGCCGTGAGGACGGTCAGGGGCAGGACGTAGCCGACGACGCCGGCCGCCGCGGGCGCCACCGCGAGCGCCCCGGCCGCCGCGAGGACCGCGCCCAGCCCGACGACCACCGCGGTCCCGGACCCGAAGCGGTCGACGGCGCGGCCCGCCGGGACGCCGACCAGGGCCGACACCACCGGGCCCGCCGACACCGCCAGCCCGACCAGGGCCGGGTCCAGGCCGAGCGCCCGGGTCAGGTGGAACGGCCCGACGACGAGCGCGGTCATCACGACGGTCGACACCAGGGCGCTGGTGACCAGGCCGGCGGCCAGGACCGGGTCGCCCGGCAGCCGCGGGGCGACCAGCGGGGACGGCGCCCGGCGCTCGGCGGCGGCGAACAGCGCGAGGCCCACCGCCGCCGCGCCGAGCAGGCCGGCGGTGAGCGGCCCGGACGGGGCGCCCTCGACCGTCACGGCCAGCGTGCCGGCGCCCAGGGTGGCCGCCAGCAGCACCATGCCGGTGGTGTCGAACCGGCGGCCGGAGGGGGGAGCGGCCGGCCGGGCGGCGGGCAGCGCCCGGACCGCGAGCACGAGCGCGGCCAGGGCCGGCGGCACGCAGGCGAAGAAGGTCGCGCGCCAGCCGAGGACCTCGACCAGCGCCCCGCCCAGGGACGGGCCCAGCGCCGTGCCGACCGCCGACGCGGTCCCGAGCAGCCCCATGGCGCCGCCGGTGCGGTCGCCGGGCGCCACGTCGCCGACGAGGGCCATGGCCAGCGCCGCCATGCACGCCGCGCCGACGCCCTGGAGCGCTCGGGCGGCGATCAGCAGGGGGAGGTCCGGGGCGAGCCCGCACAGCAGCGTCGCGAGGGTGAACACGGCGATGCCGCCCACCAGGAGCCGTCGCCGGCCCAGGAGGTCGCCGAGCCGGCCGACCCCCACCACCAGCGTCGTGGTGGCCAGGAGGTAGGCGATCACCACCCACTGCACCTCGTTGAACGCGGCGTCGAAGGCCACGGCCACGGTGGGCAGGCCGATGTTGGCGATGCTGACGCTCATCGCCGGCAGGAGCACCGACAACGACAGCGCGGTGAGCGCCCGACGCGGGGCGGGCGGGGCCTGGTCGGGTTCTGCGGGTCGCACGGGGTGGTTGCTCCCTGGAGTCGGCGGGGTCGTCACGACGACCGTAAGTAGCGCCCTGACCTGGCGGAAGACGCACAGATGGCAACCGAGCTGTGCACCAGACGCCATGTCGGGCACGCTGCGGGCATGGCCCGACCCGATCTGAACCTGCTGGTCACCCTGGACGTCCTGCTCCAGGAGGGCAGCGTGACGCGCGCCGGCGAACGGCTCGCGCTCAGCCCGTCCGCGATGAGCCGCGCGCTGGCGCGGTTGCGGCGGGCCACGGGCGACCCGCTGCTGGTGCGGGCCGGCCGGGGCCTGGTGCCGACGCCCCGCGCCGTGGAGCTGCGCGACCGCGTGCGCGGCCTGGTCCAGGAGGCCGAGGAGGTGCTGCGGCCGGCGCCGCGGCTCGACCTGGCGACGGTGGAGAGGACCTTCGCGCTGCGCGGCGGTGACGGGTTCGTGGAGCGGTTCGGGCCCGAGCTGGTGGCCGGGATCGGCGCGGAGGCGCCCGGCGTGCGCCTGCGGTTCCTCCGGAAGACCGGGGAGGGGGCCGGGGCCCTGCGGGCGGGCGCCGTCGACCTGGAGACGGGCGTGATCGGGCGGCCCCCGGCCCCCGACGTGCTGAGCAGGCCCCTGTTCACCGACCGGTTCGTCGGGGTGGTGCGCGAGGAGCACCCGCTGGCCTCCGGGACCGTGACGGCGGCCCGGTACGCCGCCGCGCGGCACGTGCACGTCTCGCGTCGCGGTGCGACCGAGGGGCTGGTGGACGCGGCGCTCGACCCGACCGGCCACCGGCGGCGGGTCGTGGCGGTGGTCGACGGCTTCGGCGCCGCGCTGGCGCTGGCGAACGCGTCGGACCTGGTCGCCACGGTCCCCGAGCGGCACACCGCGACCCTGCGGCGGGGGATGCGCTCCTTCGAGCTGCCCTTCCCCGCGCCGGAGGTGGTGGTGTCGCTGCTATGGCACGCCCGGCACGACGCGGACCCGGCCCACCGGTGGCTGCGCGACCGCGTGGTCGCGGTGTGCGGGGCCCCGGCGGGCGGGACCCCGGCGGACGGGACCCCGGCGGACGGGACCCCGGCGGACGGGACCTCGGCGGGTGGGGGCGACGGGCCGGGCTGAGCGCGGGCCTCAGGGGCGGTCGGCGTACACGGCGGCCATCTCCCGCAGCGCCGCCCTGATCCGGTCCCGCAGCTCGACGGGCTCGACGACCTCCACGCCGGGACCCAGGCGCAGGAGGTCGCCCAGGGCGTGCTCCAGCGATTCGACGGGCACGCGGGCGGTGGTCCAGCCCTCCTCCGGCTCGACCTCCGCCAAGGCCCGCGACGCGACCTGCCCGAGCAGCGCCCGCGCGCGCTCCAGCCCTGCGGGGCTCAGCCGCACGGTCACCGCCATGGGGTACATGCGCTCCTCGAACCGCGCCGACCAGTCCGCCCAGAAGGCGGCGAGGTCGAACCCGGCCGGCCGCTCGAACGGCTCGTCGGTCCGGTGCGCCTCCAGCACGCGCGACACGCGGTAGGTGCGCGGCTCGCCGTCCGCCTCGGCCACCAGGTACCAGAGGCCGGCCTTGAGCACGAGCCCGACCGGCCCGAGCACCCGCTCCACCTCGCCGCCCCGGCTGCCCCACCGCCGGTACCGGACGCGCAGCCGGCGCTGCTCCCACACGGCGTCCGCGACGGTGGACAGGAACGGCATCTCCTCGGGCTGCCGGAACCAGCCGGAGGTGTCCAGGTGGAACCGCTCGCGGATGCGCCCGGCGCGGGAGCGCAGCTCGGGCGGCAACGCGGCCAGCAGCTTGAGCTGCGCGGCGGCCACCACCGCGCCCAGCCCGAGGTCGGCCGCCGGCCCCGGCATCCCCGCGAACAGCAGCGAGTCCGCCTCCGGCCCGGTCAGCCCGGTCAGCCGCGTGCGGTAGCCGTCCAGCAGCCGGTAGCCGCCCGCCGGGCCCCGGTCCGCGTAGACCGGCACGCCGGCCGCGCCCAGCGCCTCCACGTCCCGGTAGATCGTGCGGACGGACACCTCCAGCTCGCGGGCCAGCTCGTGGGCGGTCAGCCGGCCGCGGGACTGCAGCAGCAGGAGGAGCGAGAGCAGGCGGCCGGCGCGCATGTCCCCAGTCTCCTCCGGTACCTGACACGAGTTGTCAGGTACCGCGTGCAGGATCCCGCGCCATGGAGAACCGAGCGACCGGCACGGCCGAGATGAAGAGCTGGGACGAGCACACGTGGGACGGCAGGAGGTACGACGAGGTCACCGGACCGAAGCAGACCGCGGGCGGCATGGCTTGCGCGTACCGGGGTGCGCTGGAGGGCTCCGGTGAGATGCGGTTCGTGATGTCGTACGCCGACGACGCCTCGTGCCGCTTCACCGGGTACGAGGTCGTGACCGGCGTTCTTTCCGGCCGGGCCGGGACGTTCGTGCTGGAACACGTCGGCGGGTTCGGGGACGGGATGGCGCGCAGCGCTTTCACCGTCGTCTCGGCCACGGCCGACCTGACCGGCCTGACCGGGAACGGCACGATCGAGTGGCCTCCGGGTGAGACCGGTCGGTACTCGGCTGTGTTCGAGCTGCCCTGACCGCCGAGCGCCGCACCTGGTGCGCACACCGGTGCCTTCGTGTTCTCCTCCCCGTACGGCCTGGGCGCAGCCCAATCATGGTTGTCGGGGGGTGTCAAGCACGCTCTTCGCTTGACACCCCCCGACAACCATGATTGCCTCCGGCAGGCCGTGCGGGGAGGAGAACACGACCGCCCTTTCTTTTCCTCCTCCTTGGGGGCCTCTCGGCCGCTCTTCATACCAAGATCGCGCACCGACCCAGGTGAGATCAGGCGCGGTAGAGCCCGGAGCTGAAAGGCAAAGCTTCCCGCCGACCAGAGCCACATTCGATCGCCGAACAGAGACGCCCCCGAGTCGCGAACACAGCCCAAGCCTGCGACATCGGGCTAAGCCCTGACTCGCCGAACTCGAGCGCGCAAATCCGGAGCCAAGGTCTTCGACTCCGCCATCCCGTCAAGAAGCTCGTGGACGAGCTTTCGATCGAATCCGCCCTCCCGCGCCTGCGCCATCTCGATCACCCAGGGAACAGCCAGTTCCATCCAATAAGAGCGACCCGAGGCCCATGCCGACGCGACGGTCGACTCGATCAACTCCTCGGGAGTCGACACATCACATCCGTCGAAGGATTCCCACACGCGAGAAAACGCGTCGAGACAAGCAGAGAGCTTTCCCTCCATGAAGGGCCACATGGGAACGAACCCGGAACCCACAAGGGTAGCCCGACCTTCCGGTTCCACCCCTACGCCGATCCGCCCTCCGGACATGACCCCGATCCATGCCCCGTCCCCGCGATACACCACCGGAGTCCATCCGGACATATCAACTCCACGGCCTGTAGTCGTGCTGGAAGACGGCAGGTCCCGCCAGGCGCAGCCGCTGGTCAGCGCGTAGGCGGTCGCGGTGGACACCGCCCGATCCGACACCGGCGCCGGGGTGGTGAACCGCAGGATCACGACCCGTCCGGCGCCTACCGCAACGCCGAATGATCCATCACGGCACTGGATCACGCCAGGTGAGAAGTACTCCAAAAGAGTCCTCGCCGGACAGGCAGGCCGCCAAGGAGAAGGAAAAGAAACAGCGGTCGTGTTCTCCCCGCATGGCCTGTCAAAGACGACCATGCTTTCTTGGGGGGTGCAAGCGAAAAGCGTGCTTGCACCCCCCAAGAAAGCATGGTAGCCCTCCGGGCAGGCCATACGGGGAGAACACGAAGACACCGGTCTGCACGGGGCGTGCCGAATGCCTGCAAGCGCAACAGGGCCGTGTCGGGGGGCGGGTGGTGCTGGTGCTTGCCGCGCCGGTCACCGGTCGGTCACCGGCGCGGCAAGCGGTGGGTCAGGCGTCGTAAGCGGAAAGAGGGGGGCAGGAGCAGACCAGGTTGCGGTCGCCCTTCGCGCCGTCGATGCGCCGGACCGGGGGCCAGAGCTTCTGGGCGGACGTCCCGGCCGGGAAGACCGCCACCTCGCGGCTGTACGGGTGGTCCCAGTCGCCGGTGACCGAGGCGGCCGTGTGCGGGGCGTTGCGCAGCGGGTTGTCGTCGGCCGGCCACTCGCCGGAGCCGACGCGGTCGATCTCGCCCCTGATGGCGATCATCGCGTCGATGAACCGGTCGATCTCGGCCAGGTCCTCGCTCTCCGTCGGCTCCACCATGAGCGTGCCCGCCACCGGGAACGACATGGTGGGCGCGTGCAGGCCGTAGTCGGCCAGCCGCTTGGCCACGTCGTCCACGGTCACACCGGTCGCCTTGGTGATGGCCCGCAGGTCGATGATGCACTCGTGGGCGACGAAGCCGCTCTCGCCGGTGTAGAGCACGGGGTAGTGCTCGTCCAGCCGCCGCGCCACGTAGTTCGCCGCCGCGACCGCGGTCAGGGTGGCCCGGCGCAGGCCGTCGCCGCCCATCATCCGCACGTACGCCCACGAGATCGGCAGGATCGACGCCGAGCCCCACGGCGCGGCGCTGATCGGGCCGACCCCGGTCGACGGGCCGGCGGCGGGCTGGAGCGGGTGGTTGGGCAGGAACGGCGCGAGGTGGGAGCGGACGCCGATCGGGCCGACGCCGGGGCCGCCGCCGCCGTGCGGGATGCAGAACGTCTTGTGCAGGTTCAGGTGGGACACGTCGGAGCCGAACTTGCCGAACCGGGACAGCCCGATCAGGGCGTTGAGGTTCGCGCCGTCGACGTACACCTGGCCGCCCGCGTCGTGCACCATGGCGCACACGTCGCGCACCGTGTCCTCGTACACGCCGTGCGTCGACGGGTAGGTGAGCATGATGGCGGCGAGGTCGTCGTAGTGGTCGTGGATCAGGTGCTTGAGGTGGTCCACGTCGATGTTGCCGCGGTGGTCGCACTTCACGACCGCCACCCGCATCCCGGCCATGACGGCGGACGCGGCGTTGGTGCCGTGCGCGGACGACGGGATCAGGCACACGTCGCGGTGCGCCGCGCCCTGCGAGCGGTGGTAGGCGCGGATCGCCAGCAGGCCCGCGAACTCGCCCTGGCTGCCCGCGTTGGGCTGCAGCGACACCGCGTCGTACCCGGTGATCTCGGCCAGCCACTGCTCCAGGTCGCCGACCAGGGACAGCAGGCCGGCGGCGTCCGCGGCGGGCGCGAACGGGTGCAGCTCGGCGAACTCGGGCCAGGTGACCGGCTCCATCTCGGCCGTGGCGTTGAGCTTCATGGTGCACGAGCCGAGCGGGATCATGCTGCGGTCCAGCGCGACGTCCTTGTCCGACAGCTGCCGCAGGTAGCGCAGCAGCGCCGTCTCCGACCGGTGGGCGTGGAACACCGGGTGGGTCAGGTAGTCGCTGGTGCGGCGCAGCTCGGCGGGGATGCCGTCGGCGGTGTCAGCGTCCAGGCCGTCCACGTCGGCCACGGTGACGCCGAACGCCTCCCACACCGTCACCAGGTCGGCCCGGGTCGTGGTCTCGTCGCAGGCGATGGCGACCACGTCGTCGTCCACCCGCCACAGGTTCACGCCCAGGTCGCGGGCCATGGCGACGACCTCCGCGGCGCGCCCCTCGACCCGCGCGCGCACGGTGTCGAAGAACTCGCCGTGCACGACCTCGACGCCGCCCTCGCACAGCCCGGCGGCCAGCACCGTGGCCATCCGGTGGGCGCGGGTCGCGATCGCCCGCAGGCCCTCCGGGCCGTGGTACACCGCGTACATCGACGCCATCACCGCGAGCAGCACCTGCGCGGTGCAGATGTTGCTGGTGGCCTTCTCCCGGCGGATGTGCTGCTCGCGCGTCTGGAGGGCCAGCCGGTAGGCGGGCGCGCCGTCGGCGTCGACCGACACCCCGACCAGCCGCCCCGGCATCTGCCGCTCCAGCCCCTGCCGGACCGCCATGTACCCGGCGTGCGGGCCGCCGAAGCCCATCGGCACGCCGAACCGCTGGGTGGTGCCCACGACGACGTCCGCACCGATCTCGCCCGGCGGGCGCAGCAGCGTCAGCGCCAGCAGGTCGGCCACCACGACGGCCTGCGCGCCGGCCGCGTGCACCTCCTCGATCAGGGCCCGCTGGTCGCGCACCACGCCGGACGCGCCGGGGTAGGACAGCAGCACGCCGTAGAAGTCGCCGCCCAGGCCCAGCCCCTCCAGGCCCTGCGACAGGTCGGCGACGACGACCTCGATGCCCAGCGGCTCGGCCCGCGTCTCGATCACGGCCAGCGTCTGCGGCAGCGCGTCGGCGTCCACCACGAACCGGTTGGACTTGCTGCGGCCGGCCCGGCGCAGCAGCGTCATGGCCTCGGCGGCGGCGGTCGACTCGTCCAGCATCGACGCGTTGGCCAGGTCCAGGCCGGTCAGGTCGGCCACCATGGTCTGGAAGTTCAGCAGCGCCTCCAGCCGCCCCTGCGAGATCTCCGGCTGGTAGGGCGTGTACGCCGTGTACCAGGCGGGGCTCTCCAGCACGTTGCGGCGGATCACCGGCGGCGTGGTGGTGCCGTAGTAGCCCAGGCCGATCATCTGCTTGAGCGGGCGGTTGCGGGCGGCCAGCGCGCGCAGCTCGGCCAGCGCCTCGGTCTCGGTGGCCGGCGCCGGCAGGGCCAGCTCCAGGTCCCGCTCCCGGATCGACCCGGGCACGGCGCGCTGCGCCAGCTCCTCCAGCGAGCCGACGCCGATGACGTCGAGGATGCGCGCCAGCTCGGCCGGCCGCGGGCCGACGTGCCGGTCGGCGAAGGGCGTGCCGTGCTCGAGAGCAGCGAGGGGGATGCGGTCCTGCGACATAGATGCGCCTCCGGGGCCGGGCCGTTTCCCTGGTGGGGAAACACGTCTGCCGTTGCCCTCCCCCTCTGTCTTCCGCCCGGACCGGGCGCCTGAGAGCTTCACCCGCGCGCGGGCTTGCACCGTCGGCGGGGCCGGCTGCCCGACCCGCTTTCCAGAGGCGTCTCACCCGCGCGGTCCTTGCGCCTGAGAGGTTCCGGGGAGGATTTGCTCCTTCGGCGCCGAGAGCAGGTCTCGGACTCTCCCGCACGGGATAAAGCGACTACCCGCGAATGGTACCCGGCCGCCGACCGGGCGATTCACCCGCGCGACGGGGATCTCAGCGGTCGGATCAGCCGGTCGCCCTGGTGCGCCGCCGCTTGGACAGCTCGTCGTCGGGGGCCTGCTCGACCGCCTGCCCGTCGGCCCGCTCGGCGGGGAACTCGTGGATGGTGCCGCTGATCTCCCGCATGGCGCCGCTGACCGCGATGCCGAACACGCCCTGGCCGCCTTGGAGCAGGTCGACGACCTCCTCCGGCGAGGTGCACTCGTAGACCGTTGTGCCGTCGCTGAACAGCGTGATCCGGGCCAGGTCCTGCACGCCGCGCCGGCGCAGGTGGTCCACCGCGACCCGGATGTTCTGCAGCGACACACCGGTGTCGAGCAGCCGCTTGACGACCTTGAGGACCAGGATGTCCTTGAACGAGTACAGCCGCTGGCTGCCGGACCCGTGGGCACTCCTTATGGTCGGGTTGACCAGCCCGGTGCGGGCCCAGTAGTCGAGCTGGCGGTAGGTGATGCCGGCGATCTGGCAGGCGGCGGGCCCGCGGTAGCCGACGAGTTCGTCCGGCAGCGAGGAGTCCGGGAACAGCTCGCCCTGTTCGCCGGTTCCGGCCCGGATGAGCGCTTCCTCGACCACGCCTGCCTCCCCTCGGTCCGGCTGCGCAGCCGGCGACCAACGTGAAGCCGCCAAGGTGCCGAATCACACCGTGGCAATTCACCTGAGTCCGACGGTAAGACCGGCTAGGGAGCAGGTCAACGCGACGCGCTGAGCGTGTCGTGTCTCAACCTCAACTTGAGGTTGAGACAGCCGCCCGTTGTAAGCCATTCGGGTGACGTTTAGTGATCGTTTAGCCGATCAACTCTGACGTTGTGTAATCCGGAAGTGTGACACCAGGGGGGTGGCACGCGGAGCTGATCCACACGCACCGCACACACCACGGGGGGCCGCTCCGACTCGCGGCCGGACGCCGGTCCCTCGTGGTCCCCCGCTCCCGCGAGGGAAAACCACCCACTCAGGGCCGACCTCGCGTCCCTTCGCGCCCCGGGACCACCCGCTCAGCCCAACCGCGCGGCCCGCGCCCACGCACGACGCGCGCGTTCTCCGAGCACGTACCGGCCCTTTCTCGCGCGGCTCTTCCTCGCGCCAAGTCCCGCACAGGGTCGCCCCCCGCTCGCGCGCGAGCACTCCCCCGAAATCCTGCGGGCGTGCGGCGAGGCCCTGTCAGGGCTGAACACGCCACGCGCTCACCGGCGAGGCCGTGTCAGGGGACAAAACGCCCCACGTGCTCGTCGGCAGGGCCGTCTCAGGGCTGAACACCCACGCGCTCACCGGCGAGGCCGTGCCAGGGCGGAACGCCCCGCGCGATCGCCGGCGCCCGCGCCGAGCGGTCCGCTCCGGCGGAGGGCCGGGTCCGACCCGGCCGCGCGACCGCCGCCCGGCAGGCGGCGGACCGGGGGCTACGTGTCCGCGCCCCGGAAGTCCTCCGGCGAGACGGAGTCGAGGAACTCGCGGAACTTCTCCACCTCGTCCTCCTGCTCGTCCGGGATGATCAGGCCCGCCTCGGCGAGCACGGACTCCTCCGCGTGGATCGGCACCCCGATCCGCAGGGCGAGCGCCACCGAGTCGCTGGGCCGGGCGGAGACCCGCACGTCGCCGTCGAACACCAGCTCGGCGAAGTACGTGCCCTCCTGGAGGTCGGTGATCCGCACCTGTTCGAGCTGCCGCCCCAGCGCCCCGATCACGTCCTTGAGCAGGTCGTGGGTCAGCGGCCGGGCGGGTCGGACGCCCTGTTGCTCCAGGGCGATCGCGGTCGCCTCGACCGACCCGATCCAGATGGGCAGGTAGCGCTCACCGTCGGTCTCGCGCAGCAGCAGGATCGGCTGGTTGGCGGGCAGTTCCACCCGCACGCCCACGACGCGCATCTCGCTCATCGGGTCTCGCCTCCCTCAGCGCGCTGAAATTCTGGCGTCCCCGCTAGCAACGAGGATCCCCCACCTACTCTTTCGACGCTACCCGCCAAGCGGGCTCTGTGCGCAACCACCGGGTACCACCGGATCACAATGCGGACACGGGTTCACCAGGGGGAAATGCGGCTACCTGCGATGTCGCGCAAGCCCACCTTCACCAGGAGTGTGTGCAGCGTTACGGACAGCGCGGCGAGCTCGCGCACCGCCTCGTCGGCCTTCCCGGCCGCGCCGCGCGCCCGGCCCTCCCGCTGCCGGTGCAGCACGGCCTGCTCCACCAGGCCCACCTCGCGGTCGGCCGCCGAGCGGAACGCGCGCAGGTGGCGGGGTTCGAGGCCGTGGTCGGCCAGGGCGCGCGCGGTCGCCGCGATCCGGACCGCGTCCTGGTCGTAGGCGCCGGGCCGGATCAGCCCGTGCTGCTCCAGCTCGGCCAGCGCGGTGGGGTCCAGGCCCGAGCGGGCCAGCAGCTCCTCGCGGCTCACCCGGCCGCCGGGCGACCCGCCGAGCTGCCCCGCGGGCTGGTCGGCCGGCGCCGCGCCGTCGACCGCGCGCAGCGCGCGGGGCGCGCCGCCGCCGGCGTCCGCGGCGTCCAGCTGCTCCTTGATCACCTTCAACGGCAGGTAGCGGTCGCGCTGGGCCGCCAGCACGTACCGCAGCCGCTCGACGTCGGCCGCGGTGAACTGGCGGTACCCCGAGGCGGTGCGCGCCGGGCGGACCAGACCTTCCGACTCCAGGAAGCGGATCTTGGAGATCGTGACGTCGGGGAATTCCGCTCTCAGCTGCGCGAGCACCGCGCCGATGCTCAACCCCCCGCGCTGTGGCCGCCCGGCCGCCGTCACTGCGCCCCCTGACCCCCGGCGCCCGGACCGGTCAGGAACACGAGGCGGAACTTGCCGATCTGCACCTCGTCGCCGTTGGCGAGGACCGCCTGGTCGACGGGCTCGCGGTTGACGTAGGTGCCGTTGAGGCTGCCCACGTCGATGACCACGAACTCGCCGCCCTCGCGGCGGAACTCGGCGTGCCGGCGGGAGACCGTCACGTCGTCGAGGAAGATGTCGCTGTCGGGGTGCCGACCCGCGCTGGTGGTGTCCCGGTCCAGCAGGAACCTCGATCCCGCGTTCGGACCGCGCTTGACCACGAGCAGGGCGGACCCGGCGGGCAGCGCGTCGACGCCGGCGACGGCCGGCTCCTGGGCGGGCGCTTCGGCGCCCTCTACTTCGGCGAGGAAGTCGGCCCGGAAAACGGAGGTCCGCTCCGGGGACTGCTCGGGCGGAACGCCTGGCCCGTCGTTCGTGCTCACCTGAGCTCTCCTCCTGCTGCTGGAAGCGTCGAGACCGCTAGAACCTATCGTGCCCGAACCCTGGTCTGAGGAGCGGCTCCCCCACCGACCGAAGAGCCGCCGGAAGATCGACGTCACTCGGCAGCCGCCAGCTCCTGGTACGCGGCGGCGTCGAGCAGGTCGTCGACCGCGGTGGGGTCGTCCAACCGCAGCTCCACCATCCACCCCTCACCGTACGGGTCGGTGTTGACCAGGTCGGGCTGCTGGTCGAGGGAGTCGTTGCGGGCCACCACCTCGCCCGCGAGGGGGGCGTAGATGTCCGACACGCTCTTGGTGGACTCCACCTCACCGAGCGTCTGGCCCGCGCCCACCTGCTCGCCCAGCTCGGGGAGCTGCACGAACACGACGTCGCCGAGCTGCTCCTGGGCGTAGTCGGTGATGCCGACGCGCACGGTGTCCTCACCTGTGCGCAGCACCCACTCATGTTCCTCGGTGTACTTGAGCTCCTCGGGAATCACCGCGGTGTGCTCCTTCATGACGGTGGATCTTCGCTGCCGGATCTTCCCACGACCGGTTCAGGCGGGTGCGACCCCCGGCGGTCTGCGCAGCGCCAGGAAGAACTGGTAGACGTACAGCGCCCCGGACCACAGGTACAGCGCGCCGCCCCACACCATGAACGCGTAGGCGATCGGCCGCGCGACCTGCGCGGCGGTGGACGTGCCCTGCGCGAGCAGCAGCATGGGGAACGCGTACAGCAGGTTGAACGTCGCGCCCTTGCCCAGGTAGCTGACCTCGAACGGGCCGTAGCCGCGGGCCCGCAGCACCGGCAGGCAGGCGCCGACCACGACCTCGCGGCCCACCAGCACCGCCGCCACCCACAGCGGGACGATGTCGCGCGCCACGAACGCCACGAGCGTGGCGAAGATGTAGAGCCGGTCGGCCGCCGGGTCGAGCAGCGCGCCGAGCCGGCTCATCTGGTTCAGCCAGCGCGCCACCTTGCCGTCGAGCCAGTCGGAGAGCCCGGCCGCGACCAGCACCACGAGCGCCCACCCGTCGGCCTGCGGGACGAGCAGCAGGTAGAGGAACAGCGGCACGCCGAGCAGGCGCAGCACGCTGAGCGCGTTGGGGATGGTCAGCAGCCGGTCGGCTGGATCGTGCGGCACAACCGGGAACTGTATTGGAGCCGGGTGCGGCGGGCTGCCCCAGAGTGGGTCCCGGCGTGTGGGTCCCGGCGTGTGGGTCCCGGCGTGTGGGTCCCGGCGTGTGGGTCCCGGCGTGGGAGTCGCGTGGGACCCGGCGTGGGCCCCTGCGTTGGACCCGAGGGAGAACCCGCGTCGAACGTGACGCAGGAAACCGCGTCGGACGCGGCGCAGGAACCCGGAGCGAGGACCCGGCGCAGGAACCGGGCGCAAGAACCGGGCGCAAGAACCGGGCGCGGGAACCCGGCGGGGAACCGTGCGCGGGAACCCCGAGCCGGGGCTCGGCGTGGGAACCGGGGCGGAGAGCCCGGAACCGGCGACCGGGGCGGAGACCCGGGCGGGCGCCGGGGTGGGACGCCGTCGGCGGACCCGGACTCGGGGGAACCCGACGCCGCGGGGGCGCGGGGAGTCCGGCGTCCGACTCCACCGGTCCCGTCTCCGCCGATCCCGCCGCTGACCGGGCGGGGCGCCGGGGACGGGCGCCGAGGGCCGGGTCAGCCGCCCTGGTGAACCCTGGTGCGGCTCCAACCCCTCCGCTGCAACTGCTCACCGCTGAGTGCCTGCGGGCGACCGCGGTCGTCCACCCCGACCCAGCGGGCGCGGAAACCTTCGAGCACGTAGGCGTGGCCCTTGCTCCAGACCACGCTGCACGGTGCGGTGGGCAGCGGACCCGCGCCGACGGGGGCGGGGCGCGCCGCCCGGCGCTTCGCGGGCTCGGACTCGGTTTCCGTTCTGGTGCTCATCTCGATCCCTCCACCCGGGGTGTCGCTCGCGACGGTCACGGCGTTATCCCCGACACAAGGATTCTGCGCGAACTGTGGTCTCCGCCACCCGCCGACGGCGTTTATCGGGCGGATCCATCGCCGAGCGCGCATGTTCCTTCCCCTGAGGTGTAACCGGCGGCGCCCGCCGCAAACCGCTCACCGCCCGTCATCGGCCGCACGGCGCTCACCCGACTACACTGGAACTGATCAAGACGCCATCCGACCGCTTGTGGGGCCCTGCCGGGCTCCGTACGGTGGGTGGCGCAGCGGTTGAGCCAACAGCCGCGCCGGGGAAGCTCCGGCTCACGGGCCACGGTGCCGCCACGCTGCATTCACGTGCTCGGCGCGTCCGCACGCCTGGGCTTCCCTCCCCTAGCGCAAGACAGGCGAAGAAGGAGACCCACGTGACGGTTCAGGATCCGAACGTCCTGGCGACGAGCGGAGCCGGGTCCGCCGCGGAGAGCGCGCGGACCGGGCAGGTCGTGCGCTCGGTGGACCGCCCGGCCGACGGCGTGGTGGTCGTCGCCGCCGGCGGTGAGATCGACATGCTCACCGCGCCCGAGCTGCGGGCGGACGTCCTGGGCAGGCTCGACGACGGCGACACCCTCGTGCTGGACCTGTCGGGCGTGAGCTTCCTGGGTTCGGCGGGTCTCGCGGTGCTGGTCGAGGCGGCCCAGCACGCGAAGCGCCGGGGCACGGCGTTCCGCGTGGTCGCCGTCGCGCGGGCGGTCACCCGGCCGCTGGTCGCGACCGGCCTCGGCGAGGTGTTCAGCGTGTACGGCTCGGTGGCGGAGGCACTGGCGGCGGACGGCGCAGCGTAGGCGGGCTGGCGTGCGCGACCAGGTCGACGACCTGGTCCACGCCGGCCGCCACGAGCGCGGCGTGGGCCGCGCCGTCGGCCGGCGCGCGCACCACCACCCGGTTGCCCGCCGCCGCGGCGGCCTCGGCGATCGCGTGCAGGCTGCGCACCAGCCCGTCGTTGCGGGCGCCGAGGCGGCGCAGGTCGACCACGATCGGCACCGAGCCGCCCCGGGCCGCGGTGAGGATGCGCCGCCGCACGGCGGGCCCGGCGCGGGCCGGCACGTCGCCGACCACCACGACCTCCACCCAGCCCCGCCGCACCGACACCAGGACCTGGTCGAACGACGGGTCGCGGTAGGTGCCCCGGGTGGTGTGCCGGGCGCCGAGGACGAGGGTCACGCGGGTGCCGTCGGCGGCCCGCTCGACCTGCACCTCGTCCACGTTCTCCCGCATCAGCAGCAGGCCGCGCCCGCGGTCGGACAGCTCGACGGGCGGGACCCGCCAGCGGCCGTCGTCGGCCACCACGACGCGGATGGAGCCGTCGGGCCGCGCTTCGGCCTCGACGCGCACCACACCCGGCTCCCCGTCCGGGTAGGCGTGCTCCACGGCGTTGCTCACGGCTTCGTTCACCGCGATGACCAGGTCGTACCGGTCGTCCTCGGACAGTCCCGAGGCGCTCAGCCACCTGTCGAGTCGTGCACGGACCACCGCGAGCCGACCGGCCTCGGCCGGGAACTCCGCCCGCCAGTGGTAGTCCGCGAGTCGATCGGTCAAAGGGCCTCCCCATGGCGCAACAACCAGTCTTCCCTGGACGGGCGGCGCTTACACGTGTGAGGTTCGATCAGTTCGGGTACCGATAGCTTCAGCACCGGCGAGACAGAAACGGACGATGAGGTGAGCGTGTCGCACACGGAGCCGCTGAGCGGCGATTCGGATGACCCCTTGGCCGGGGTGGAGCTGCGGATGGCCGCCGATCCGACCCAGCTGTCGATCGTCCGGGCGGTGGCGGCCGACATCGCCATGCGCCAGGACTTCGACCTGGACGCGATCGAGGACCTGAAGCTGGCGGTGGACGAGGCTTGCTCGACGCTCATCTCGCTGGCCGCGCCGAGCGCCGTGCTCAGCGCGCGGTTCCTCGTGGTGAGCGGTTCGGTGCAGGTGTTCACGGCGGTGGGCTCGAAGCGGTCGGCGCCGCCGGACCGGGACAGCTTCGGCTGGCGGGTGCTCAGCGCCCTGGTGGACTCGGTGACCACGTGGGTGGCGCCCCGGTCCGACGCGTACGAGGTGCACATCGACCTCGTGAAGCGGTCGTCACAGGGGACGGCGTGACGGCATCCGACAACGGGGGCACGACGCGTTCGCAGGGGGACTACGACCACCTGGCGCCGCTGTTCGTCCGGCTGGCCGCGACGCCCCAGGGCGATCCCGCGCGGGAGCGGCTGCGCGACGAGCTGGTGACCGAGCACCTGCCGGTGGCCAGGCACATCGCCCGGCGGTTCGGCCACCGCGGCGAGCCCTACGACGACCTGGTGCAGGTGGCCACGGTCGGGTTGATCAACGCGGTGGACCGGTTCGACCCGGAGCGGGGCAGCGACTTCCTGTCCTTCGCCGTGCCGACGATCATGGGCGAGGTGCGGAAGTACTTCCGCGACTCCAGCTGGTCGGTGCGGATGCCCCGGCGGCTCAAGGAGCTGCACCTGGCGATCAACGCGGGTTCGGCGCGACTGTCCCAGCAGCTGGGGCGCGCGCCCACCCCGTCCGAGCTGGCCGAGCACCTGGGCCTGAGCCGCGAGGAGGTCCACGAGGGCCTGGCGGCCGGCAACGCCTACCACAGCGCGTCGCTGGACGACCTGCTGGTGGCCGACGACAGCTCCATCTCGCTGGGCAGCACGCTCGGCGAGGAGGACCCGGAGCTGGAGGCGATCGAGCAGCGGGAGGCGTTGCACCCGCTGCTGGAGAAGCTCCCCGAGCGGGAGCGGAAGATCGTGGTCATGCGGTTCTTCGGCAACATGACGCAGACGCAGATCGCGCAGAAGGTCGGCATCTCGCAGATGCACGTGTCGCGGTTGCTGGCCAAGACGCTGCGCCAGCTCCGCGACGGGCTCACCGAGTAGTCCGGGCGGGATCGGTCCGAGCAGGATCGGTCCGAGCGGGATCGGTCCGGGCTGGACCGGTCTGGGCGGCAGCGCCGCGGGCGGTGCCGCCGGGAGCGGCGCCGGTCCGGGCCGTGCCCGCGCACCCGGCTGCCACACCGCGCGCGACGCCTCCGGGCTCGCGCGCGGTCCGCTGCCCGGGGTGCCGCTCCCCGGCCCGCCACGCCGCGACGGCGTGGTGCCGCGGGCGCGTGGTGCGACCGGGTCGTGCGTGCCCCGGGGCGGGGCACGCGCTCCGTGAACGGCAGGTCCGGAGTGGCGAGGAACTCGCTGTCCGGACCTGCCGCAGGGGGTGGGTCGGTGGCCGTGCCGTGGTCGCCGCCACGGATCAGGCGGCCACGCGGCGGCGGGCGGCGGCGATGATGCGGCGGCGTTCGTCCTCGCCCATGCCGCCCCAGACGCCGTAGGGCTCCTGGACGGCGAGGGCGTGCTGCCGGCACTGGAGGAGGACGGGGCACTGACCGCACAGCTGCTTGGCCCGCTCCTCCCGTGCCGCGCGGGCGGAGCCGCGCTCGTTGTCGGGGTGGAAGAAGACGGCGCTGTCCCGGCCGCGGCACAGGCCGTCCTTCTGCCAGTCCCACACGTCGGTGACGGGCTTGGGCAGGCGCGCGGTGCTGGTCATCTCGGGAATACCCCCTGTTGGAGTCGTTTCAGGTGCTGATCACGGCGTACCCCGGCGGGTGGGGAGCACAAACGTTTCGGACCCCTATCGGGTTACGGCTCGCACTCCGGTCGTCCCGCCGGCCCGCCCGGTGGTCGCCGGCCGGGGTCGGCGGCGCCCCCGGCGGGGGTCACCGCCCGCCTCCGCGGACCTGCGGGGCCACCTCTCGCGCCCAGAACTCGAAGAACTCCTCGTGCCCGGACCCGATCTGCTGCACGTACACCTCGTCGTAGCCGGCGTCGGCGTACTCCTGGACGGCCCGCGCGTAAGGCTCCGGGTCAGGGCCGACGGGCAGCGCCTGCGCCACCATGTCCTCCGTCACCAGCGTCGCGGCCTGCTCGAAGTGGCGCGGCGTGGGCAGCACCTGGGACAGCTCGCCGGGCAGCTGGTCGTTGGGCCAGACGCGGTGGGCCGTGCGGACGGCCTGCTCGACCGTCGGCGCGTGGCAGACCTTGAACCCGGCCTGCGCGGGCTTGCCGTGGCCGCCGGTCTCGTGGAACTTCCGGACCAGCGACGCGTCGGGGATCGTGCTGCACAGGCCGTCGCCGATGCGCCCGGCCAGCGTCGCGGCCTTGGGGCCGAACGCGGACACGTAGATCGGCACCGGCTGCTCGGGCAGGGTGTAGACGCGGGCGTTCTCCACGGTGTAGTGCTCGCCGCGGTGCTCGACCACCTCGCCGGTGTGCAGCTTGCGGATCACCTCGACCGCTTCCTCCAGCATCGACAGCCGGCGCGGCGCGGAGGGCCACGGGTCGCCGAAGATGTGCTCGTTGAGCGCTTCGCCGGAGCCGACGCCGAGCACGAACCCGCCCTCGCACTGCACGGCGGCGGTGGCGGCGGCCTGCGCGACGACGGCCGGGTGCAGGCGCACCGTGGGGCAGGTGACCGCGGTGGTGATCGGCAGGGTCGTCACCTCGGACAGCGCGCCGATGACCGACCAGACGAACGGGCTCTGCCCCTGCTCGTCGTTCCACGGGTGGTAGTGGTCGGAGATCCACAACCGCTCGAACCCGGCGTCCTGCGCCAGGCGGGCCTGCCGGACCAGCTCGCGCGGCCCGTACTCCTCGCTGGAGAGGAAGTAACCGATGCTGACCATGGGCGGGGGTTACCCGCGCGGCGACGCCCGAACCACGCTCGGTCCGCACCCGGCGGCCGGGTCCCCCGCGTCCGGGTCGCGCCCGCGCACGGCCCCGGCCGCCGGCTTCACCTCATCGGACGACGCGGCGACGGCCGCCCGGCCCGGGGCCGTCACAGCGGCAGCAGCATCCGCCCGCCCAGCAGCAGCGCCCCGATGGTGACCGCGGCGAACAGCAGCACCCACAGCAGGCCCGGCACGCGGGTGATGCGGGCCAGCTGGTCGGCGTCGGAGTTCGGCGCGCGCCCGCGCAGCCGGCGGCGCTGCAGCTCCCCCACCGGCCGCACCCCGCCCAGCAGCAGGAACCACGCCACGAACAGCGCGAACGCCGCCTGCCACTCGGCCGTGGCGTACCAGGACACGGCGAGCACCACCGCGCCGGTCAGCACCACCGACAGCACGCCGAACAGGTTGCGGATCATCAGCAGCATCCCGGCCAGCAGCACCGCGGTGGCCCACAGCAGCGGGCGGACCCGGTCGGCGGCGACCAGCGCCGCCGCGCCCAGCCCCAGCAGCGACGGCGCCACGTACCCCGCGAGGTACATCAGCACCACGGCGGGACCGGTCGGCCGGCCGCGCGACACCGTCACGCCGGAGGTGTCCGGGTTCAGCTTGACGCCCTCCAGCCGGCGCCCGGTGAGCAGCGCCACGAGGGCGTGCCCGCCCTCGTGCGCGATGGTGATGGTGTTGCGGCTCAGCCGCCAGGTCCCGGGACCGGCCACCACGACCAGGGCGAGCACGGCGGGGGCCCACTGCGCGAGTGTCGACATCGCCGTCCAGCATGCCAGGCCCGGCCCGCGACGCGCTCCGACCGGCGGAGCGCGGACCGGCCACCGTCCGATGTGGACGGTGGCCGGTCGGTGGCGCCGCGCGGTCAGCGGTAGTGCCGCGCCTTGTGCTGCTCGGCGACCGCGGGGTCGATCGGCTGGACCGGGCGGGTGGTGATCGTCGGTTCGGCCGACTCGACGCGCCGGTCGCGGACGTCCGGCTCGCGCTCGTGCCGCCCGTTCAGGTCCTCCCGGTCGCGCTGGACCGGCATCCCGTGGTCGCGGACGCCGTCGTCGCGGACCGGTTCGGCGACCGGCTCGACCTCCTGCTCCGGCACGACGACCTTGCGCCGCGCGGGCAGCACGGCGATCAGCAGGCCGACCGCCGCCAGGCCCAGGTGCAGCCAGTTGTCGTTGGTGTTGAGCGCCAGCGGGTTGCCCAGGCCCGACACCGGGTTGCTCGACACCACGCCGGCCAGCATCAGGCCCCACACCAGCACGGCGCCGTAGGCCAGGAAGACGATCCAGCCGTAGAGCCGGGCCAGCCCCGAGCCGGTGGCCATCAGCAGGCCCAGCACGCCGAACGCCAGGTGGATCACGTTGTGCAGCGGGTTGACCGCGAAGCCCAGCAGCAGCGCGTGGTGCTCGCCCGCGAAGTCTCCGAAGCCGGTGCGCACGAAGCCGGCGACGCCGGCGACGAGGAACGCCAGGCCGAGCAGACCTGCCAGCACTTGGGCGGGCTGGAGTCCCGCGACCTTGACACGACCGGTGGTCGAGTGGGTCATCACGCCCTCCCACGAGGACCGGGGAGCCCGCCGACCGGGCTCCGGACGCCCCTCGGCTACCCGACCGTCACAGAGGGCAAACTCGGGTGGGAGCGGGTGCACGGACCCGCGTCCCGGTCGACAGGAGCCACTGCCCCGCCGTGCCGGGGCACCGTCCCGACCCACCCCATGAAGGTCGGGGCGTCACGGCGCGCGGTGTCGCGCGCGCAGCTTCACGACGGAATGCGGCGACGCGTTCCGCGGAGGGCCGTGAGAACGATCGCGGGAATCGCCTCGCGCTTTCCGGCCGGCCCGCGGAGAACTCCCCGCGCGGGCCCGCGCCGGCGGCGACGACTAGCGGAGGGCCCGTTCCGCCACACCGGACCACGCGAACCCGTCGGCTTTCACGTCGCGCCTCCTTCGCCGTCGTCGAAAAGCACTATTGCGCGCGCAACGGGTTGCCGTCAAAGCATTAATCCCGCCGGGGAGCGGGTGGTCACGCCGGCGCGGACCACACCAGCGAGTAGCGCCAGTACAGGTGGCGGCGGACCCGCGCGCCGGGGATCAGCCGCTCGGCGCCGGCCTTGACCTCGTCGACCGACATCGACCAGTCCCGGACCGGGGCGCTGTCCACCGGGTCGTCGCGCACCAGCCGCATGACGAGGTTCGGCGGCAGCGAGGCGGCGCTGACCACCCAGTCCCACGGGGTCTTCTCCTTGGCCAGCCCCAGCACGGCCAGCACCCCGCCCGGCGCGACCAGGTCCCGGAGCCGCCCGACGGCGGTGGTGAAGGGCATGTGGTGCAGCGCGGCGATGCACGACACGAAGTCGTACGGCCCGCCCAGGTCGTCGACCAGGACGTCGGCCCGCCGGAAGTCCACGCCCGGCGCGGAGACCTCGACGGCCCGGTCCACGGCCGTGACGGCCAGCCCGCGCGCGGCCAGCTTGCGCGCGAACTCCCCGTTGCCGCACCCGACGTCCAGGGCCGTCCGCGCTCCCGGCGGCACCTGGTCCAGCAACAGCGGGTGGTAGTGCGCGTTGTGGTCGAAGTGCTTCACGCCGGGGAGGACGCGTAGGACCGGTCCGGGGTTGGCCGCGCCCCGGCGGGCGGTGGCCGCGCCGGCGGCGCTTGACCTCCAGCAAGGTCGAGGTCCTAGGTTCGCGACCACCACGATCCGAGGGGGAAACGGGATGCGGGCCATCCGTCAACACGAGTTCGGACCGGCCGGGGTGCTGCGCTGGGAGGAGGTGCCGGACCCCCGGCCGGCGGGCGGCCAGGTGGCGGTCGAGGTGCGGGCCGCCGGGGTGCACCTGCTCGACACGTCGCTGCGCCGGGGCGAGGACGGCGGGCCGTTCAGGCTGCCGGAGCTGCCCATGACGCCCGGCCGGGAGGTGGCCGGGGTGGTCGTCGGGCTCGGCGACGGCGTCGACGGGCGGTGGGCGGGCAAGCGGGTCGTCGCGCACCTGGGGGCCGCGCACGGCGGGTACGCCGAGCTGGCCGTCGCGGACGCCGCCTCGTTGCACGAGCTGCCCGACCACGTCTCCGACGACGCGGCGGTCGCCATGGTCGGCACCGGGCGCACGGCGATCGGCGTGCTGCGCGTCGCCGCGCCGACCGCGGACGACGTGGTGCTCGTGCCGGCCGCGGCGGGCGGGCTGGGCGCGCTGTTCGTGCAGGGGGCCAAGGCCGTCGGCGCGCGGGTGGTCGGCGCGGCGAGCACGGCGAAGGTGGACCTGGTGCGCGGCCTCGGCGCGGACCTCGTCGTGGACTACACCGACGACGGCTGGGCGGACGAGGTGCGGGCCGCGGTCGGCGAGGTGACCGCCGTGCTCGACGGCGTGGGCGGCGCGCGGGGTCGGCAGGCCCTGGAGCTGCTGGGGGTCGGCGGGCGGATCGTGCTGTTCGGCTGGTCGTCGGGCGAGCCGACCCGGATCGGGACCGCCGACCTGTACGCGCGGGGGCTGACCGCGTCGGTGGCGCTGGGGCCCCGGATGCTCAGGACGATGAGCCTGCGCGAGTTGGAGGAGGAGGCGCTGCTGGCGCTCTCGACCGGTCGGCTCACGCCGGTGACCACGGTGTTCCCCCTGGTCGACGCCGCCGAGGCGCACACCGCGCTGGAGAACCGCGCGACCACCGGCAAGGTCGTGCTCAAGCCCTGACCGGCGGGAGCGGGCGGTGCGCCGCGAGGGGGGCGCACCGCCCGCGGCGGCCCGGCGGGCGGGCGCCGCGGCGGGCGGCCTCAGCGGTCCGCGGTGGCGGTGCGGGCGGTCCGCGACGCGCGCACCAGGTGGCCGTGCCACGGGATCAGCGGACCGGTGCGGTTGTCCACGAGCCGCCGCCAGGTGGTGCGGCACAGCTCCTGGAACGGCCCCGCGTCCCAGTCCCGGGCCAGCTCGCGCAACGGCCGGTCGTGGACGTTGCCGAGCCCGTAGCGGCGGTCGAAGCCGTAGGAGACCGGCACGGCCGCGCCGTTCGCCTCGACCACCAGCGGGGTCAACCAGCCGCCCAGCGGCCGGCCCGCGGGCACCGGGGCGGCCATGAACGCCGCCGGCGCGCGGACCAGCGCGGTGCGCGGCACGGCGTCCAGCCGCACCGCCAGGCCGTGCTCCTCGGCGACCCGCCCCAGCTCGACGGCCGCGTACGCCAGCTCGACGGCGTCCGGCCGCTCCCCCGCCATCAGCCGGTTCGCCGCGCCCTCCGGCTCCAGCGGGCGCACCCGCAGCAGCAGCGCGCCGGACCGGGCCGCCGCCACCGCCACGTCGCCGAGCCGGGTCGCGTTGCCCTGGGTCAGGGTGGTGGTCACGCCGACCGGGATGCCCGCCTCGGTCAGCCGCCGGATGCCGGCCAGCGCCTTGCCGAAGCACCCCGGCCGGTCGCGGATGCGGTCGTGGGCGCCCTCGTCGCCGTCCAGCGACACCGCCGCCAGGTCGACCAGGCCGCGCACCAGGCCGATGCGGCGCTGGGTCAGCGCCACGGCGTTGGTGGTGACGGTCGTCCGCATCCCGGCCGCCCGCGCGGCCCTCAGCAGCGCGGGCAGTTCCGGGTAGAGGAACGGCTCGCCGCCGGAGACGTCGAGCACGTCGTAGCCGAGCGCGGCGGCGTCGGCGACCACCCGGGACAGCACCCCGACCGGCACCGACTCCGCGACGTCGGGTCCCGAGCTGGAGTAGCAGTGCAGGCACCTGAGGTTGCACAGCCTCGTCGGGTGGACCTGCAGCACCGCTCCCCCGTCCGTGCGCACCATCTCCACCCTCCCGCGAGCCCGATACCGGTATGGAGGGCGCGAGCGGCCCGGTGATACGTCGGCGCGCCGCGGTCCGCCGCCGGCCGGCCGCGCACCCGGCGCGGTGCCCCGGCCAGGTCCGCGCACGGCGCCCGACCGGTTCGCGGAACACGCTCCCACAATGGCGGCAACACCGGAAATATTCCACGCCGGCGGGCGTGGCACCGATTTCCGGTCGAACCGATTTGTGCGGGCCGACCGCTGCCGCAACGGTGCTACGGTGCGGCGCCAACCGAGCCGGAAGGATTCGCGGTCAATGAATGGTCGGCCTTCACGACCGAATTCCGACGCCAGCGGCAGAAGTCCGGGAAGAATGGTTTTCCTGCTCCACTGGGCCGGTGTCGCGACGAGCCTTTCCGCCGCCCTCCTCGCCGCCCTGACCCTGCCCACGGCCCTGCTCGGCGCCGCCGGCGCGGTGGCCTGCCTGGCGATCGGCGCGGCCGTCCTCGCGACCGCCCGCGGGCGGTCGCCGGGCGGGTCCGCGGCCTGGCCGGCCGTGGCGTCGGCGCTGGCGCTGGCGCTGGTCGTGGCGCTCGGCGGCCGGGGCGCGCGCGAGCCCGCCGACGCCGCGCCGCCGCCCCCGGCGAGCACCACCGCGACCGGGACGGACCCGCTCGGCGGCGCGCGCACGGCGCAGCCCCCGGGCACCGTCGCGCTGACGGACCTGCGACCGGTGCGGGACGACCCGGACGGGAACCTGTGGACGAGCGGCGAGGAGCACCTGGCGGGCGTTCCGCGCGGACGCGCGCTGGCCGCCACCGGCGCGTGGTGCGGGACCACCCGGCTCGAATTCGCCCTCGACGGGGAGTACGCCCGGTTCTCGGCGCTGACCGGGATCTCCGACCGGTCCGCCGAGACCAGGCCGCTGCGCTTCTACGTGCTGACCGACGGCCACCGGGCCGTCGACCTGCCGGAGGTGGGCAGGGCGCCGCAGCCGGTGGACGTGCCGGTCGCCGGCGTCACCCGGCTCGTGATCGGCGTGCAGCCGCCCGCCGGCGACACCAGCACGTGCCCCGGCCCGGAACGCGTCGGGGTGTTCGCCGACCCGTTGCTGACCCGGGCGGGGTGACCGGCCGCCGGGGCGCGCCCCGGCGGGAGGGTCCACACGCGAACCGGGCGGCGACCGGCGTGGCGCCGGTTCCGTGACCGGTGACCACCGGCGGTCACCCGCCGGTGGCCGACCGGGGTCGCGCTTTCACGATTCCGACCGTCCGTCCAGTGTGGACCGGGTGTAGCCGACCCCCCGCTCGGGTATGCGCTTGCCATGGACAGCACGGAGGTGGAACTCAGGCTGGAGGCCCGGCCCGCGCACCTGTCCACGGTCCGCGCCGTCGCGGGCGCACTCGCCCGGTCCACCCCCGAACTCGCCGTCGACCTGGTCATCGCGGTGGACGAGGCGTGCACGGCGCTGATCACCAGGGCCCGCCGGCACGCCGAGCTGGCCTGCCGGTTCGTGCTGGACGGCGACTCGGTTCGGTTTCGCGCACAGGTGCCGTCCGCGGCCGTGACCGTCCCCGACCACCGCTCGTTGTACTGGCGGGTCGTCCGCTCGGTGACCGACACCGTGGCCACCTGGGTGGACGGGGACGGCCTGCTGCACGTCGAGCTGAGGTGCCGGGCATGAACGCCGTCGACTACCAACCGCTGTTCGTGGAACTGGCGGCGACCCAGCGCGACGGCTCCCGGTACGCGCAGCTGCGCGACCACCTGGTGACCGAGCACCTGCCGCTGGCCAGGCACATCGCCGACCGGTTCGCCGAGCGCGGCGAGAGCGCGGAGGACCTGCGGCAGGTGGCGGCGCTGGGCCTGATCCACGCCGTCGACCGGTTCGACGCGGCGCGCGGCATCGACTTCCTGGCGTTCGCGGTGCCCACCATCACCGGCGAGGTCCGCCGCTACCTGCGGGACCAGGGCTGGGCGGTGCGGGTCCCCCGGCGGCTCAAGGAGCTGTGCGTCGCCATCGACTCGGCGCGGGTGGAGCTGGCCCGCCGCACCGGCCGCTCGCCCAAGCCCAGCGAGGTGGCCCGGCACCTGGGCATCGGGCTGGACGAGGTCTACGAGGGGCTGCACGCCACCTCCGCGCACCACCTGCTGTCGCTGGACGAGCTGGTCGTCGGCGGCGAGCTGGACAGCACCGACGAGCTGGTGTGCGACGACCCGGCGCTGGAGGTGGTCGAGCTGCAGCACGCGCTGGACCCGATGCTGCGCGGGCTGCCCCGGCGCGAGCGGCGGATCGTCGTCCTGCGGTTCTTCCGCAACATGACCCAGAGCCAGATCGCCGACTCGGTGGGCGTGTCCCAGATGCACGTGTCGCGGCTGCTGAGCCGTTCGCTGGCCCGGCTGCGGAGCCTGCTCGACGACGGGTGACGACCTTGAGGAGAGTCGGCCATGACGAACCTTTCCTGGCCCCAGCGCACGACGTTGGCGCTCGGCGCGCTGCTGCTGCTGTGGTCGCTGGCCGACGTGGCCGCCGACCGCGAGCCGTTGGCGCTGCTGCACTCGATCACCGGTCTGGCGGTGCTGGCCGCCGTGTCCCGGGTGCGGACGGCCCGCTTCGTCGGCACGCTGCTGGGCGTGGTGTTCCTCGTGGTGTTCGCGTACGCGGGGGGTGACCCGGGCGGTCCGCTGGACGCGGGCGCGCTCGGCAACGGGGTGCACCTGCTGATCGGCTTCACGTCCGTGGCGATCGCGTTGAGCTGCGTGTGGTGCGAGCAGCGCGCGAGGGCTTCCCACCGGCGGCGCGCGCGACGGTTGCCCTAGTGCGCCACCGGGTACATCCGTCGGTGAGGGCGACGGGAGGAGCGGGATGCACACCACTGGCTGGCACGAGGTCGTGGGGGTCGATGGGCCGTTCGTGTCGGTCTACCTCGACGTGAGCGATCACCTGGACCTGCGCTGGCGAGCGGTCCGCGACCAGCTCGACGGGGCGGGCGCCGACCCGGCGCTGCTGGCGGTGGTCGAGTCGGCGGTCCGCGCCACCCTCCCCGCGCCCGGCCGGTCGCCCCGCGCCGGGCGCGGCCTCGTCGCGGCCGGTGACCGGGTGCTGGTCGACCGCTACCTGCCCGTGCCGCCGCCCGGGTACACCGCCCGCTTCGGCCCGCTGCCCTACCTGCTGCCGCTGGTGGACCTGTCCGAGCCCCTGCTGCCGCACGTGGTCGTGCAGGTGGACGAGCACGGCGCGGAGCTGCGCGGCGTCGACCCGAGCGGCCGGCCGGTGGCCGTCGCCTCGGTGGGCGCGCGCCGGCCTGGCCGGCCGTGGGGCGCCGCCGAGCTGGCCGACGTGGCGCAGGAGGCCACCACCCTGGTGGACCGCCTGTCCGCGCCGCTGCTGGTGCTCGCGGGGCCGCTGCCGACGCGCCGCTCGCTGCGGGTGGCGCTGCCCGACCGCTACCACCACCTCGTCGTGGAGGTGGAGGGCTCGCCGGACCGCGCGGTGCTGCACCTGGCGGGCCGGGCCAACCAGGACCGGCGGCGGGCGGTGGCGCAGCGGTTCCGGGACGAGTCGGCGGGGCTGACCGGCCGCGCGGTGCACGGCCTGGCGGCGGTGCGGGAGGCCCTGGCGAACGAGGCGGTCGAGACGCTGCTGCTGACCGACGCCCTGGTGGGCGCGCGGTCGGTCGACGGCGGCCGGGCCGACGAGGTGCTGCCGCTGCTGGCCGCGGCGTGCGGGGCGGACATCGCCCTCGTCGGCGGTGCGGTGCAGCTGCGCGAGGACGTCGGAGCCCTGCTCGCCGCGTGAGGCCGACCGGCGCGGAACCCTAGTCTGTGCGCAGTGGACGGACGCACAGATTACTGGTTGGTCCACAGTGGACGGACGGGGTCTTCAGCCGCCCAGCAGTTCCACCACCGCTTTCTCGACGGTCTGCCGATCGCCCTTGGTGTCGGACAGGACCTTGCCCTTGTTGTACAGGGCCACGACCCGAGGGTCCACATAGGACTTGCGCGCGACGGCTGGCGTGTTGCCCAGGTTCTCCGACACCTCGCGCATCACCGCCGCCTCCACGCCCTTGCGCCCGCGCTTGGACGCCGGCCGGTCGCTCTCGGCGAACGCCACGGCGGCCAGCACGGTCGCGTGCCAGGTCCGCAGGTCCTTCACCGAGTGCTCCTCGCCGACGAGCTGCTTGAAGCGCTCGTTGACGTCCTCCGCGGTCACGCCCCGGCTGGAGTCGTCCACCAGCAGCCGGTCCTCATCGGAGCGGTTGCGCAGCAACGACTTCACCGCACGCGCGAGATCGGCGTCGGACACGCTGGTGGTGAACTGGATGCCGCCCTTGGCCGGGTAGCAGAAGTGCACCGTCGACCCGCGCACGGAGACGTGCGAGCACAGCAGGGTCGCGACGCCGTGCGTGCCGTTGTCCTCCGCGTAGGACTCCCCGCCGACCCGGAACACGCCCCGGTCCAGCATGGCCAGCGCCACCGCCACCACCCGGTCGTGCCCGCGCCCGCGCCCGCGCAGCGCCCGCGCGACCTCCGCCCGGAACCCGGGCAGCGCCGGCGCCAGGCCGAGCACCCGGTCGTGCTTCTCCTCGTCGCGCTCCTGCCGCCAGCGGTCGTGGTAGAGGTACTGGCGGCGGCCGGCCGAGTCGGTGCCCACCGCCTGCAGGTGGCCGTTCGCGTGCGGGCACACCCACACGTCCCGCCACGCGGGCGGGATGACCAGTGACTTGATCCGCGCCAACTCCTCGGCGTCGGGCACGGCGCCGTCGGCGTCGGTGTAGCTGAAGCCCCGCCCGCGGCGGCGACGCCGCCAGCCGGGGCCGCTCGGGTCGCTGCGCCGCAGTCTCACCCCCGCGTGGTGCCCGCGTGGGCACGGGCCGAAACTTCCTGGGTTGAAACCCGCCCGATCCGGGTATGGGACGCCCATGACACAGCCGTGGACAGTCGGCGTGGAACAGGAGTTCTTCCTGGTCGACCCGGAGACGCGCCGCCCGGTGCCCGAGGCCGAGCAGGTCGCGCGGCACTCCGGCGCCGAGTTCGACGTGCAGCGCGAGCTGACGCCGTTCCAGATCGAGTTCGCCACGCCGGTCTGCCGGACCTCCGCCGAGCTGGCCGAGCAGGTCCTCCTCGGCCGCACCCACCTGGCCAAGGCCGCGCAGGAGGCGGGCTGCCGGCTGCTCGCGGCGGGCGTCCCGCCGCTGGGCGACGCCGGGCCGTCGCCGCTGACCGACGAGCGCCGCTACCGGCTGATGGAGTTCACCCACCGCAAGATGCTCGGCGGGCAGGGCGTGTGCGGGATGCACGTCCACGTCGGCGTGCCCGACCGGGACACGGCCGTCCGGATCTCCACCGCGCTGCGGCCGTGGCTGCCGACGCTGCTCGCGCTGAGCGCGAACTCGCCGATCGAGGACGGCGAGGACACCGGGTACGCGAGCTGGCGCTCGATCGTCTGGTCGCGCTGGCCGGTCGGCGGGCCTCCGCCGCACCTGGGGTCCGCCGAGCAGTACGACCGCCTGGTGGGCACGCTGGTGCAGACCGAGGTCGTGCTCGACGCCAAGATGGTCTACTGGGACGCGCGGCCCTCCTCGCACGTGCCGACCGTCGAGGTCCGGGTCGCCGACACCCCGCAGACCGCGCACGAGGCCGTGGTCATCGCCGAGCTGGTCAGGGCCTTCGCCCGCACCGCGGCCACCTCGGCCGAAGAGCCCGAGCGGGTGGACGACGTGCTGCTGCGCGCCGCCTACTGGCGCGCCGCGCGGGACGGGCTGGACGGCCTGGCGGTCGACCCGCGCTCCGGGCGGCTGGCGCCCGCGCGGGAGGTGGCCGCCGAGCTGGTGGCCCGGTGCGCGGACGCGCTGCGCGACGCCGGGGCGCTGGCGACCGTGGAGGAGCACCTGGAGTGGCTGCGCGCCCACGGGACCGGCGCGGCGCGGCAGCGGCGGGCGCTGGGCGACTCGGGCGACCCGCGGGAACTGGTCGACCGGGTGCTGGCCGCGACCACCGCCGAAGGCCACCCCGGACTACCGTGGACCTCGCACCGCACGGGCGGTGCGCGATGAGAGAGGAGACCGGCGTGCCAGAACCCGCGGCAACGCTCGCGTCCGTCCGGGTCGACCAGCCCGCGGACGGTGTGGTGGTGCTGCACGTGTCGGGCGAACTGGACACGAGCAGTGCGGACGAGCTGGCCAAACCGCTGAAGAGCACCCTCGCGGAGGGTGTGCGGGCCGTGGTGGTCGACCTGCTCCAGGTCCGGTTCCTCGGTTCGGCGGGCCTGGAGGCCCTGGTCACCGGCAGCAAGCGGGCGGACGAGCTGGGTGTCCCGCTGCTGCTGGTCGCGGCCGGGCGGGCGGTCCTGCGCCCGATCCAGGCGACCGGCCTCGCGACGGTGTTCACCATCGTCGAGTCCGTGGACGAGGCCCTGACGAAGGTGTAGCGGTTCGGCCGGCCACGCGGCAGGCGCAGCGCACCGCCCCCCGGGGGCAGTGCGCCCCTCCGCGTGCCGGCCCGTCAGCCCCGGCCGACGTCACCGGCCCGCGGGCCGGGCCGCGGTGAACCCGGTCGTCGGCTCGGCATCCGCCCGGTCGCCCGGCAGCACGACCCGCGACCGCGGTGTGCGCACCGGCCGGCGGGATCCCCCCGGCTCCCGCGGCGGGCCTCAAGCCCCGAAGCACAGGAACCCGACGCTGGCGGCGAACGCCGCGTCCCCACCGTCCACGTGCGCCTCCCGCGCGGCGGCCAACGCCTCGGCGGGCGGCTCGCCGCGGCCCAGCCGCCGGTGCAGGTCGACCATCAGCGGTGTGGTCACGTCCGCCGGCACGGGCACCACGGGCGCGACCAGCGTCCGCGTGCCCAGGCCCAGCAGCGCCGCCGTGAAGCCCATCAGCTCGTCGCCCGGCCGCACCGCCGACCGCCCCGAGTCGCACGCCGACAGCACGACCCGCGCGGGCGGCCTGCGCAGGCGCTCCAGGTCGTAGACCGTCAGCGGCCCGTCGGCCAGCTCCAGGGCCGAGAACAGCGGGTTGTCCGCCCGGAACGAGCCGTGCGCCGCCACGTGGGCCAGCGGCGCGCCGTCCATCGCCGACGCCACCGCGTCCACCGTCGCCGCGGCGCCCACCAGCACCGAGGCGGCGCCGGCGAGCGGCGCGATGGCGGTGATCTCGGTGGGCGCGGCGGGCAGCCGCGGCCCGGCGGCCAGCACGGCGCGGTCGTGCGGCACCGGGGACGAGGAGAACGCGCGCAGCCACACCGTCGCCGACGGCACGACCGTCACCGGGCGGCAGCGGCAGCCCGGCAGCGCCGACCACGGCAGGCCGCCCAGCGCGCCGGTCGGGGCGAGCACCAGCGGGCGGCCGTCGAGCCGGCGGCGCAGCGGGGCCAGCAGCCGGCGGTCCAGCAGGGCCGCCGCGTGCTCCGCGCCCGCCCGCACGGCCGCCTTCGCCACGTGCGCGGGCAGCGTCACCAGGCGGTGCAGGGCGAAGCGCAGCAGGCGGATCTCCCGCACCGCGCCCGCCACCGGGCCCAGCCGGTGCAGCGAGGCGCGCCCGCCCGCCACCACCACGGCCAGCAGCGCGCCCTCGAAGTCCAGGTACTCCACCAGCGCCGCGTCCGCCAGCGCCCACGCCAGGTCGCGCACCGCGGGCACCCGGTCGACCGCTCCCCCGCCGCTGGTCCGCCTGGCCAGCTCGCGCACCCGCTGCTCGCCGCGCAGCTGCCGCTGGCGCAGCGCCGCCGTCGGCCCGCCCGCCAGCAGGGCCGAGTCGAGGTCCGCGGTCACCGCCCGCAGCTCGGCCAGCGCGTCGGCCAGGCCCGAGTCCTCCGGCGGGCGCGCGGGCCGCATCCGCAGCGCGCCGGCCCGCCAGCTCTCCACCCAGCCCAGCACCCGGCCCGCGTGCCCGCTCGCGACGGCCGACCGCAGGCCCTCCAGCGCCAGCGCCTCGCCCTGCGCCCCGCTCAGCGCCCGCAGCTCCGCCGCGCCCAGCGACACCCGGTACTCGTCCAGCAGCGCCAGCCCGCGCCGCAGCGCGCTCTGCGCGCCCCGCGGGTTGCCTTCCAGGTCGCGCCGCAGCGCCTCGGCGTACCAGCCCTGCACGCGGTGCGCCGCCGGGCCGCGCCGCCGCGCCGCGCCGGCCGCCGCCAGCTCGGCCAGCGCGCGCCGCCGGTCGCCCAGCTCGCGGGCGATCAGCGCGGCGTCCACCCGCGCCTCCAGCGCCGCCATCCGCGACCCCAGCTCGGCCAACCGCGAGGCCACCCGCGCCATCGCCGCGCACAGCGACCGCGACCGGTCGCCGCCGAGGTAGGCCGCGCGCAGCTCCAGGTGCCGCGCGCCGACCTCCCACACCTCGCGCTTCTCGCGGCGAAAACCCTTGCGCGCCAACACTGCCGTGCGCACGGCCAGCTCCAGGTCGCCCTCCGCGAGGGCGATGCGGGCGCGGTAGAACAACGCCTCCGACCGCGCCAGGACCAGGCTCTTGCCCAGTTCCGCCAGCGCCCGGTCGGCCGCCGCGCGCGCCTCCTCCAGCAGCGGCACGGACACCAGCAGCTCCAGCCGGTTGATCAGCAGCGCCGGCCGCGGCACCTCCAGCCGCCGGTACTCGCGCTCGGCCTCGGCGAACATGGTCAGCGCGCGCGGCACGTCGCCGGCGCGCGACGCCGAGATGCCCGCGTTCCACCGCACGTCCGCGACGGCCAGCTCCTGGTCCAGCTCCCGGTACAGCGCGGCGGCCCGGTCGAAGTCCTCGTCGGCCGCGCGCAGGCCACCGGTGTAGGCGCTGAGCAGGCCGCGGTTGTTGCGGGCGCGGGCCTCGCCCAACCTGTCGCCGTCGCGGCGGGCGGCCTCGATCGCCCAGTTGTACTCCCGCCGCGCCTCGTCGTAGCGGCACAGGTAGTGCAGCACCAGGCCGCGCTGCATCCGCGCGTAGTCGGCGTCCACGCCGCGCAGCGCCGGCAGCGCCGCGTTGATCGCGCGCAGCGCCTGCGCGTGCCGCCCGGTGTTGGACAGCACGAACGCGAGGCTCACCCGGGCCAGCGCCGCGAGCCGGCCCGAACCGGCCCGCTCGGCGATCCGCACCGCGCGGCGCAGGTGGCGCAGCGCGCCGTCGAAGTCGTGCAGCTCCCGCAGCGACAGCCCGATCGCGCGCTCGGCGACCGACGCCTCCGGGGCGTCACCGGCCGCCCGCGCGGCCCGCAGCGCCGAACGGCCCATCACCAGTGCCGCGTGCGGGTCCCGTTGCCGGGCTTCCAGTGCAGCGGCGGCGGAAACCCCGGCCACGGACACACCATATTACCGGGAACGCTGTGGTAGCTTGATCAAGCTTCGCACCCTCGACGTCGTGGTGAGGCCGTGGTGTCCGGATCGTCGAACCGCCCAGAGCTGTACCGGAGAGCGTTCGAGCAGTCGATCCGGGAGCACAAGGACCTCCGGCTGCACCCCGAGCGCGGCCGGGAGTTCCTCTTCGTCGCGCGGGAGCTGCTGACGATCCCCGAGGACGTCGAGCGGGTGGCGCGGAAGCTGGCGCACAGCGGCATCGCCAACGAGCGCGGCCGGGACTTCGGGGGCGTGGCGCGGCTGGTCCTGCCCCGCAACCCCGACGACGTGCCGGCCATCGTCCGCCTGCTGCGCGACCCCCGGCAGTGGCCGGGCGAACGGGTGCCGTTCGTCCAGCCGCACCACGCGGTGGTCGGCCACGGCGGCAACATGCACGGCCACCCGGGGCAGCCGCCGCACGTCGCCGCGCCGCTGCCGGACCCGGCGCCGGGCTCCGAGGCCCGGGGCAAGGGCGTGGTCGTCGGCGTCGTGGACACCGGCATCTCGCGGACCGCCGCGACCGACCACCCGCAGTGGCTCGGCGGCGCGTTCCTGGCCCGGTCCGAGGAGGTCGACGCCGCCTACGCGCACGACGACGTGTTCGCGTTGCAGGGCGGGCACGGCACGTTCGTCGCGGGCGTGGTCCGGCAGGCCGCGCCGGGCGCCCGGCTCGACCCGGAGAAGGCGCTGGACCCGTCCGGGCTGGGCACCGAGGAGGACCTGGTCCGGGCGCTGTCGTCGTTCGACGAGCGGGTGCAGGTGGTCAACCTCTCGCTGGGCTGCTTCACCCAGGACGACGTGGCCCCCGAGCCGGTCCGCCGGGCGGTGCACCGGCTGGCCGAGACGGCCGTGGTGGTCGCGTCGGCGGGCAACCAGGGCACCCACCGCCCGAGCTGGCCCGCCGCGCTGCCGCGCGTGGTCGCCGTCGCCGCGGTCGCCCAGGAGCGGGACGGCAGCCGGGCGCCGGCGTGCTACTCGAACTCCGGGCACTGGGTGGACGCGTGCGCGGTGGGCAACCGCACCAGCACCTACCTGCGGGGCCGGTGGGCCCTGCCGGGCGACCCGGTGGTCGACGCCTACGACCGCTGGGCGTACTGGCTGGGCACGTCGTTCGCCGCGCCGCACGTGTCCGGCCGGATCGCGGAGACCATGACGACGCACGGCCTGTCCGCGTTCGCCGCCCGGGACCTGCTGCTCGCCGGGACGCCGTTCTTCCCGGGATACGGGATCCTGGTGGACTAGACGTATTCGGTGACGACGTCCGTCCTCCGCAGCACGTGGAAGTGACGAGGAGACCCGAGCCCGGGAGAGGCCGTGACCCCTGCACCCCCCATCGCCGCGCTGGTGGGCGCGGCGGCGCAGGGCGACCAGCGGGCCTGGAACGAGATCGTCGACCGCTACACGCCGCTGGTGCTCTCCGTGGTCCACCGGCACCGGCTGCGCCCGGCGGACGCCGCCGACGTCAACCAGACGGTGTGGCTGCGCCTGGTCGAGCAGATCGGCCGGCTGCGCGAACCCGAAGCGCTGCCCGGATGGATCGCCACGACCGCCCGCAACGAGTGCCTGCGGATGCTGCGGGCGCAGCAGCGCACGCGGCCGTACGACCCGCTGTCCGACGACGAGCCGGCCAGCCCGGTCGACGCGGTGGCGGACCTGGCGGAGGAGATGGAGTCGGCGCAGCGGCGGCAGGCGCTGCGCGACGGGTTCCGGATGCTGTCCGAGCAGTGCCGGGCGCTGCTGGCCAAGCTGATGGCCGACCCGCCGCCCAGCTACGCGGCGGTCGGCGAGGAGCTGGCGATGCCGGTCGGCAGCATCGGGCCGACCCGCATCCGGTGCTTGGAGAAGTTGCGCAGGACGCCCGCGGTGTCGGGGGTCCTGGACCCGCGGTCGGTCGGTGGAGGGGGTGTGGTCGGTGAACGATCCCGAGTGGGGAAGCGATGAGGTGCTGCTGCGCGAGCTGGCCGAGGCACTGGCCGAGGCGCGCACCGTGCCGGAGGAGTTCGTCGAGGCGGGCCGCGCGGCGTTCGCGTGGCGCACCGTCGACGCCGAGCTGGTGGTGCTGCTGACGAGCTACGACTCGACCATGGACCCCGAACTGGCGAACCGGGCCCGCGCGGCGTTGACCGCGCGGCAGCTGGTGTTCGACGCCGGGGGCTCCTTCGAGGGAGGCGCACGAGGCGCCCCGGACAAGGCCGTGGAAGGAGCCCCTGGAGGGTTCTCCGAAAGGTCTGCCGAGGGGAACGCCGAGGGGAACGCCGAGAGGATCTCGGTGCAGGTCGAGGTCACCGAAGCCGGCGTGGCCGGCCAGGTCCTGCCCGCGCGGCAGGGCCGGGTCGCGCTGTTCACGGCGGGCGGACCGGTGGAGGAGGCGGAGCTGGACGAGCTGGGCTGCTTCCTGCTCGGCCCGCCCCCGCCCGGTCCCGTGCGGTTCCGCATCGAGGCCGACGGGACGACGATGGTGACCGAGTGGATCTGCGTCTAGTGGCAGCGGGTCCGTGCCCAGGGGGCTGACGGCTTGCCGAGCCGGTCGGGGCTCGGCAGCCGGACGGCTCCTTCCACCGGCTTTGCACTTTCACGCTCTACACATTCCCCCGGGCCACATTCCCCCGGGCCGACACAGAGGCACACCCCCGCTGCTTTCCACACACCACCAGCGCACCTCTGCGATTTCCACACAGGAGTGCCGCACCCAGTGCGCATACCGGTGCCTTCGTGTTCTCCTCCCCGTACGGCCTGGGCGCAGCCCAATCAGATTTGTCGAGGGCTGTCAAGCACGCTCTTCGCTTGACAGCCCTCGACAAATCTGATTGCCTTCGGCAGGCCGTGCGGGGAGGAGAACACGACCGCTCTTGCTTTTCCTCCTCCTTGGGGGCCTCTCGGCCGCTCTTCATACTTGGGTCGCGCACCGATCTGGGTAAGAATTGGTGCGGTACGGATCTAAGCTGAAGAGCTTAAAAGAGTCCTCGCCGGACAGGCAGGCCGCCAAGGAGAAGGAAAAGAAACAGCGGTCGTGTTCTCCCCGTATGGCCTGTCAAAGACAACCATGCTTTCTCGGGGAGGGCAAGCGAAAAGCGTGCTTGCCCTCCCCGAGAAAGCATGGTAGCCCTCCGGGCAGGCCATACGGGGAGAACACGAAGGCACCGGGCTGCACGGGGCGTGCCGAGAGCCACAAGCGACCTGGGGGCGGTGCTCGGGTGGTGTCGGTGAGTCTTCGCGGGAGTGCCGGGGGCGTCGGGGGCTTCGTGGAGCCGAAGTGGTGGTGTGGGCGCGAGAGATGTGTCGAGTGCTCGACTTCGGCCGCTCCGCGCCCGTCCGCGGGGTCGTCGCCCGAGGGGCGCGCCAACTCGTGCGCGGCAATCGGCAGAAAACCTTGACGCGGGGTGGGTCGGGTCCGCAAGATTTGCGGACCCGATCATATGCGCCCCCTTTCCTCGATGACCGATTCGGCACCAGCAGAGCGAGCTTCGGGAGACGCTTCCGCGGCGGATGTCGCGCGTGCGGAGGTCGCCGAGCGCTGGGCCGGCGAGCTGCTCGCCGGCTCGCGCGCGCCGGTGGACGGCTCCGCGGTCCGCGCGCGGCTGGCCCACCACCTGTGCCTCCTGACCGACCCGGCCACGCCGCCGCAGGACGCGGTGCGGGACGCGGCGGAGGTGGGGCGGTGGCTGGTGTCCGCGGGGTTCACCGGGTCGGCGGTCCTGGGGCGTGCCGTGGAGGTGCTGGGGACGGCGCTGGCCGGCCTGCCGGCCGAGCGGGTGGCGGCGGTGCTGGGCGCGGTCGCCGAGGGCTTCGCGGAGGCCGTGGAGCGCAGGCTCGTGGCGGAGCAGGAGGAGGTCCGGGGAGGGCTGGAGGACGTCCGCGACGAGCTCGAAGCGGTGCGCGAGGAGCTGGACGGGACGCGCCGGGAGCTGAACGACAGCCAGGCGCGGTTCCGCCGGTTGTTCTCCTCGTCGGCCCTGGGTGTCGCGATCTTCGACCCGGCGGTCGCGGTGGTCGAGGCGAATTCCGCGCTGGTGCGGATGCTCGGGCGCGGCGAGGAGGCCGCGGAGAACCCCGGCCTGGCCCCGGAGGAGCTGTTCGAGCCCGCCGACCTGGCCGCGTTACGGGCCGCGTGGACGGCGATGCCCGGTGACAGCACGCGGTTCGAGCACTGCTTCGCCGGTCCGCAGGGCGATCCGCTGTGGACGAACGTGACGCTGACCCTGGTGCGCGACAGCAGCGGTGAGCCGCGGTCGCGGGTGGCGGTGGTCGAGGACGTGACCGAGCAGCGGGTGCTGCGCGACTACCTGAGGCACCAGGCGCTGCACGACGTGCTGACCGGGCTGCCCAACCGGCAGAGCTTCCTGCCGCGGCTGGAGCGCGCGCTCAACCGGCCGGGCTCGGTCACGTTGTGCTACCTGGACGTGGACAGCGTGGCGATCGTCAACGACGGCCTCGGGTACGAGGCGGGGGACGAACTGCTCCGGGTCGTGGCGCAGCGGTTGACCGCCGTGGTGGAGGGCGAGGACGCGACGGTCGCCCGCATCGGCGGCGACGAGTTCGTGGTGCTGATCGAGGACTCCCCCGGCACGCCGAGCATCTCCGCGCTGGCCGAGGCGATCGACGCGGAGCTGTCCGAACCGGTCTACCTGGCGGGCCACGGCGTCGGGGTGTCGGCGGGCATGGGTTTCGTGCGCACGTCGGCCAAGGGCGCGGACGCGATGTCGCTGCTGCGCCAGGCGCACAGCACGCTGCGGCGGGCGGAGAGCGGCGGCAAGGGCCAGTGGGGGATCTACGACGCGGGCCAGGACGCCCGCGACCGCACGAGGCTGTCGCTGATGGCCACGATGCCCGGCGCGCTGGAGAACGGCGAGATCGCCATCGACTACCGGCCGGTGGAGCGCGTCGGCGGGCCGGCGGCCGGCGAGCGGGCGGCGGTGGCGGCCCGGTTGCGGTGGGACGAGGCGGAGTTCGGCGTCGTCGGCCACGAGGACTGCCTCGCGTTCGCCGACGTGCTGGGGCTGAGCGGGCAGTTGGGCCACTGGCTGCTGGACGAGGCGTGCTCGTTCGCGGCGCTGGAGCGGCTGCCGGTGCTGGTGCGGCTGTCGGTCGACCAGTCGCGCGACCCGGACCTGGCGGCGGTGGTCGCCGAAGCGCTGCGGGCCTCCGGGCTGGCGCCCTCGGCGCTGTGGCTGAGCCTGGCGGCGGGCAGCCTGCCGGACGGGCTGGACGTGGTGGAGGACAACCTGACCACGTTGGCGGACATGGGTGTGCGGCGGCTGCTGCACGGCTTCACCTGCGCCCTGCCGGAGCTGTCGCTGGTGCAGCGGCACGGGCTGCACGGCGTCGAGTCGGACGTGCCGCCGGAGGAGCCGCTGGCCCGGGAGGCGCTGGCGCTGGTGGCCCCGCTGCTGCGGGCGGCCGGCGTCCTGGTGGTCGGCGCGGCGCCGGGAGCGGACCTGGCCGTGCGGTGGTGACGGCCCGGTCGTCCCGGCGGGACCGCGGCGCGCGGCCCGCCGGGACGCCGGTCCTCAGGCGAACGTCGGCAGCCGCATCGCGTGCTGCACCAACGTGATCAGCGTCTGCTTGGTCGACTGCCGGTTGCGCGCGTCGCACGGCACGATCGGCACCGCCTCGTCGATGGTCAGCGCTTCCCGGATGTCCTCGATGCGGTGGTGCAGCAGGCCGTCGAAGCAGTTCACCCCGACCACGTAAGGCAGTTCGCGGTCCTCGAAGAAGTCGATGGAGGCGAACGCGTCGGACAGCCGCCGGGTGTCCACCAGGACCACCGCGCCGATCGCGCCGCGCACCAGGTCGTCCCACATGAACCAGAAGCGGTGCTGGCCGGGCGTGCCGAACAGGTACAGGATGAGGTCGCTGTCCAGCGAGACCCGGCCGAAGTCCATGGCCACCGTGGTGGTCATCTTGTTCGGCGTGCTGGACAGGTCGTCCACGCCGACGCTGGCCTCGGTCATCACCGCCTCGGTGGTCAGCGGCACGATCTCCGACACCGAGCCGACGAACGTGGTCTTGCCGACGCCGAACCCGCCGGCCACCACGATCTTGGTCGAGGTCACCGACAGGCTCGGCGTGCCCGGCCGCCCGGGAGCACCACCGCTCATGTTGCTTCCGCTTTCCCTAGAAGTGCCCCGCAAGCGACTCAACCGCGCATCGCGACGTGCAGCTGCGAGCGGATCTCCGGGGTGAGCTGCACGCCCACCCGCTCCACCAGCCGGGTCATGGCGTAGCCGATGAGGCCGATGTCGCAGTTCGGCGCGGCCAGCACGGCCAGGCACGAGCCGTCGCTGATGGACATCAGGAACAGGTAGCCCCGCTCCATCTCCACCACCGTCTGCTTCACGTCGCCCGCCTCGAAGCAGCGCGCCGCGCCGAGGTTCAGGCTCACCAGCCCGGAGGCCACCGCCGCGAGCTGCTCCGCGCGGTCGAGCGGCAGGCGTTCCGAGGAGGCGAGCAACAAGCCGTCCGCGGACACCACGATCGCGTGCGCCACGCCCGCGACCCGGCTCACGAAGTCGTCGACCAGCCAACTGAAGTTGTCGAGTTCTTCGGCTGCGGGGGTCACTTCTGCTCCTTGGTCTGGTTGCCGGGGTTGTCCGAGTCGCCGAACGACAGGCCCTCCCAGGGCATCCCGTCGTCATCGGCGGATTCACGACCCAGTTGGACGCCGCGCTGGTAGGTCGCGAACCGCTGCCGCAGGCGGTCGGCGGAGCGGCGCGGCGGCGCGGCGGTGGCGACGCCGGCGGAGGTCGCCGAGGCGCCGTCGGCGGTCTGGTCGGCCGGTGCGGCGGCGCGGGGCGCCGGGCCGCCGAGCGAGCCGGGCATCAGGCGCGCCTTGGGGGTCCGCTTGGGCAGGCCCGCGGTCGTCGTGTCGTCCACATCGGACTTGAGCACGTTGCCGGCGGCGGCCCAGCCGCCGTCGGCCGGCCCCCAGCCGGGCGGGTTGGCGGGCACCGGGGACGGCGCGGGCGCCCGCTTGGGCAGCCCGGCGGCCGTCGGCTCCGGCGCGACCCGCTCCACCCGCTCCGCCGGCTGGTCGGCGTCATCCAGCAGGTCCGCGCGGTCGGCGTAGGCGGTCTGCTCGGACGCGCCGGCCGTGCCGACCAGCTCGGCGCGGTCGGCGTACACGGTCCGCTCCGAGGCGGTCCCGGACGGCGCGTCGCCGGGTGGTCCGTGCACCGCCGCCTCCGCTCCCTCGCCGCCCTGGAACCAGCGCGACAGCACGTCCTCGTAGATCGGCAGCCGCTGGGTGGACGCGTCGTCCTCCTCCGCCACCGGGGCGGGCGCCGGCCTGGCCGCGCCCGGGTAGGAGTAGTCGATCGCGCCCTCGACGGGCGGCACGGTCTCCTCCACCGTGGCGGTGAACAGGTCCGCCGCGGAGGTCTGCTCGACGGCGAAGTAGTCGGCGCCCTCCTCGGCCTGCGCGGGCAGGGCGTGCGGGAACGACGTGGGCTCGGCCGGCGCCGGGTCCGGGCGGCCGAACGACGCGGGCAGCTGGTCCGGCGTCCATTTCGGCACGCCGGCGAGCACCCCGACGCCGCTGTCCACCAGCACCGGCGCGTCCGCCTGCGGCGGCGTCGCGGGCCGGGTGGGCAGCGGCTCGGGGCCGCGGTGCAGCAGCGAGACCGGCAGCACGACCTGCGCGGTCACACCGCCCTCGATGTCGTCGTTGTTGGTCAGCGTCACCCGGATCTCGTGCCGCTTGGCCAGCTGGCCGACCACGTACAGGCCCATCTCGCGGGCCACCGAGACGTCGACCTCGGGCGGGTCGGCGAGCTTGGCGTTGGCCTCGACGACGTCCTGCTCCTGCATGCCGACACCGCGGTCGTGGATGCGGATGGACACCTCGCCGCGCCGGGTCTCTATGGCGCGCACCGTGACCTTGGTGGTGGGCTTGGAGAACGCGGTCGCGTTGTCCAGCAGCTCGGCGATGAGGTGGGCGAGGTCGTTGACCACGCGGCCCTGCACCTTCAGCTCCGGTGCGGGCGCCACCTGCACGCGCGCGTACTTCTCCACCTCGGACACCGCCGCGCCGAGCACCTCCGAGATCGGCACCGGCCGGGTGACCCGGCGGTTGACCGTCGTGCCGGAGAGCACCAGCAGGTTCTCGCTGTTGCGGCGCATCTGGGTGGCCAGGTGGTCCAGCTCGAACAGGCTGGCCAGCTGGTCGGGGTCCTGCTCGTCCTGCTCCAGCCGGTCGATGACGGTGATCTGCCGCTCGACCAGGGCCTGCGAGCGGCGCGAGAGGTTGATGAACATGTCGTTGACGTTGGCGCGCAGCGCCACCTGCTCGACGGCCAGGCGGACGGCCTCGCGCTGCACGGCGTCGAACGCCCGCGCGACCTGGCCGACCTCCTCGGTGGTGTGGATCGGCACCGGCACCAGCGACTCCTCCGCGGCGCGGGCGGGGTCGCGGTGGGTGCGGATGCGCTTGATGGCGTCCGGCAGGTGGTTGCGGGCCACGTCCATCGCGGAGCGGCGCAGCACGCGCAGCGGCGTGAGCATCGACCGCGCCACGAACGCCATCAGGGCGAAGGCGATCAGCAGCGCGACGGCGACCAGGGCCGCGTCGCGCCACGCGGAGGCGCTGGCGGCGTCGGTGAGGTCCACCGCGGCGCGGTCGGCCTGGCCCTCGATGTCCAGCGCGACGGTGCGGATGAGGCCGGCGGTCTCCTCGCCGACGCGCAGCACCTCGGCGTCGGAGATGGACACCTGGCCGGATTCCTCCTGCTGCACCAGGGCGAGCTGCACCAGCCGGCTGCGGGCGTCCACCGCGGCGCCGGAGACCACGTCGGAGTACCGCTGGCGGTTCTCCTGGCCGGCGGTGGCGGCGAAGTCGGTCAGCGCCGCTTCCAACCGGGACTGGGCGGCGCGCAGGGCGTTGACCTGGCCCGGCGCGAACTCGCCGCGCTTGGCGGTGGACAGCAGGATCGCGTTCTGCCGGAACAGCTGCTCCTTCGCGCTGTAGAGCGCGAGGTTGGCTCCGGTGAGCGGGGTGACGGTCTCGTTGCTCAGGCTGCTCGTCGTGGTGCGGTGCACCTGCGACAGCGCGCTGAGGACCTGGGTGTACGCACTGGACACCGAGATGTCGGGGTACTTCGTGGTCAGCGTGGTGTTGCGCAGCGAGGGTAAGCCGTCCAGCGACTGCAACGACTTCTGGAAAGCGTCGCGCACGCTGTCATCCACGCCCGCGGCGGCGTCGGCCACCTCGCGGTACTTGCCGACCTCCTGGTCGACCTTCGCCGAGCGCCCGACCAGCTCGGCGCTGTTGTCGGCCCGACCGCCGGCGACGAACAGCACGGCGGCGTCGCGTTCCCGCTGCAGCGCGTCGGCGACCGCGGCGGCCTGCGCGGACAGCTCCAGTTCGCGCTGGACCTTGCCGAACAGCTCGACGTCGTCGAGCTGGGTGTCCAGGCGCAGGCCGGCGAGGGTCAGCGTGCTCAGCGCCGGCACCAGGAGCACCACGGCGAGCTTGCTGCGCAGCCGCCAGTTGCGCAGGCGCCACCGGGAGATGCCGCCCTCGTCGGGCGCGGCGGTGCCCGTGCTCGGCCCCGGGTCGGGCGGAGCGGCCTCCGCGACCTCGTCGGGTTCAGTCCGCTCCGGTTCATCACCGGAGGCGTGGTCGTCGTGACCGCGCACCGTCAGCACACTCCCCAGCCCCCCAGCCAGTTGAAGACACATCCCTACAAACCGGGTGGATCTTGGTGGAAAAACCCCGGTCTTCATACCGCCGTTCGGACCAGGAAGGCGGTATTTTGCAAATCAACCATTCTGCCGCACGATCGGTCCACCTGGGCTAAACGATCGCTAACGCGCGAGTTCACGCTATTTTCACGCGATCGGCCCGGTCCGGGGGTCGGGGGAGCCCGGCGCGGCTCCCCCGACCCGGTCCGGTCAGCTGCCGGCCGGGGTGAACAGCATCGGCTTGACGTCGAAGTCGTTCTCCAGCAGGCCGTAGGTCTTCATCAGGGTCGCGACCCGCTGCAGCCGGGTGGCGTCCAGGGTGGTGGGGAACTCTCCGAAGTGGACCAGGCTCGCGGTTTCCCGGTCCACCTTGGCGTACTCCACCAGCAGCGGCTCGACCGTGGGGCGGTCGGCGGCGTCGCGCTGGCCCTTGGCCATCGCCCGCTGGAAGGCGGCGACCGTGTTCGGGTTGGCGTTGGCGAACTTCCCGGTCGTGCCGTAACCGGCGACCGGGATGCCGTCGGTCGGGCCGGAGGCGGCGTCGAGCACCGTGACCGCGCCCATCGAGCGCTGCGCCTTGCTGATGAACGGCTCCACCATGAACGCGGCGTCGACGGTCCCGTTCTGGATGGCGGCTTCCATGTCCGGGAACGGGAACTCCTTGAACGTCACCGACTTCGGGTCGACGTCGTTCGCCTCCAGGGTGGCCTTCGCGGTCAGCTCGGCGATGTTCTTGAAGGTGTTGATCGCGATCGTCTTGCCGGCCAGGTCCTTGGGCGACTTGATCGGCGAACCGGGCGCGGTGAGGATCAGGAACATCTCGGGCTTGGCCTGGTAGCCGTCGTTGATCAGCTTCAGGCCGTCGACGCCCTTGGCGGCGTCCTTGGCCTGCGCGGCGAAGAACGAGACCCAGTTGCCGAAGGTGATGTCGATCTCGCCGTTGATCAGGCCCGGGATGGCCGCGGCGCCACCCTGGATCGAGACCGGCTCGACCTCCAGGCCCTCCTCCTTGAAGTAGCCCTTCTCGATCGCGACGTGCACCGACGCGACGTCGAGGATCGGGAGGAGGCCGAGCTTGATCTTGGGCTTCTCGACCGCGCCGGGCGCGGCGGCGGAGCCGGCCGGCTCCTCGGAACCGCCGAGCAGTCCACAGCCGGAGACCACGGCGAGCATCGCGAGCGCGGACAGTCCGCCGACGATCTTTCTTGCCGAGAGGCCGACTCTACGAGTCATGGGGGGCATCTCCTGTTGGAGTGGCGACATTGCGGGGGCAGGATGCACGGGCGACGCGGAGCCGCTGCGGAACCACTCAAAGTGACCCGGGTGGTTCGGCAAGAGCCCGGTCGACCGACTCTCGAAGGCTGATCCACTACCTTCGGTGAGCATCTTTGCACAGGCTGTCCAGAGGTTGGGGTACTCGGTGAGCGATCGTGTTGGGGAATGGGCCGGACAGAGCAACGGCCGGCCGGTGGGGATCGTCGGCGCGGGACCGGCCGGGCTGACGCTGGGAAACCTGCTCGGGCAAGCCGGAATCCCTTGTGTGGTGCTGGAACGCGGCACCCGTGAGCACATCGAGAACCGCCCGCGCGCGGGCGTCATCGAGCACCGCGCCGTGCAGATGCTGGCGCGGCACGGGTTGGCCGACCGGTTGCTCCGGGAGGCCGATCGCCACGGCGCCTGCGAGTTCCGGGTCGACGGGCGGGCGCACGAGGTCGACTACTCGTCGCTCTACGACGGGCAGACCCACTACGTCTACCCGCAGCAGGAGGTCGTGAAGGACCTCGTCGGCGCCTACACCGCCGCGGGCGGCGACATCCGGTTCGGCGTCACCGACGTCGCGGTGCACGGCGTCGACACCCCCTGCCCGAGCCTGACCTGGACCTCCGCCGACGGCCGGGCGCAGCGGCTGGAGTGCTCGTTCATCGCCGGCGCGGACGGCTTCCACGGCGTGACGCGGCGCAGCATCCCGGCCGGCGCGGTCCAGGAGTTCTCGCACCAGCACGGCATCGAGTGGCTGTCGATCCTGGCCGAGGCGCCGCCGTCGACGCACAAGGTGATCTACGCGCTGCACCCGGACGGCTTCGCCGGGCACATGCTCCGCAGCCCGACGGTCTCGCGCTACTACCTCCAGGTGCCGGTGGGCGAGTCGGTGGACGCCTGGCCGGACGAGCGGGTCTGGGCCGAACTGCGCAAGCGGTTGGCGCTGCGCGACTCCGACTGGTCCCTGACCGAGGGCCGCATCGTCGAGAAGCGCATCCTGGACATGCGCAGCCACGTCGTGGAACCGATGAACCACGGCCGCCTCTACCTGCTCGGCGACGCCGCGCACATCATCACCCCGGTGGGCGCGAAAGGCATGAACCTCGCGCTGCACGACGCGGAAGTCCTGGCCGCCGCCCTCACCGCCCACCACCGCTCCGGCGACGACAGCGGCCTGCGGTCCTATTCGGACGTGTGCCTGCGGCGGGTGTGGCGTGCGCAGGAGTTCTCGCAGTGGATGGTGTTCATGATCCACCGCTCGCCGGAGCCGTTCCTGAGCCGTTTGGGGCAGGCGCGGCTGGAGCACCTGATCGCGTCCCGCTCGTCCGCGGGGTATTTCGCCCAGAACTACGTGGGTCCCTGAAAGGCGGGCGAGTGGTTTCCGACCCGCCGGGCGCCCGGCCCGGCCGGTCGGGAATCACCCGCCCGCGCGCATTCCGCGGTGCGGTCAGGAAGTGGCCGCCCGGTCCTGCGCCTCGACGCGGGAAACCTCGGCGCGCTCCGCCTCCGCCCACTTCGCGGCGGAGTGGTCGGCCACCTTGCGGCGCGCCCGCGCGCGCTCGGCGGCCTTCCCGACGTTCAGCAGCCGCGCCACCTCCCCGCGCAGCGCCACGAAGGCGTCCGACTCGCGCGTGGTGATCTGGTCGCGCTGCGCGGGCAGGTCGACCGGCAGGTCGGCCACGACCGACGCGGGGGACCCGGACAGCACCAGGATCCGGTCGCCCAGGTACACGCTCTCGTCGATGTCGTGGGTGACCACCAGGACCGTGGTGTCGTGCTCCCGCTTCACCTTCAGCAGCAGGTCCTCCAGCTCGAACCGGGTCTGCGCGTCCACCGACGCGAACGGCTCGTCCATCAGCAGCAGGGCGGGCCGGTAGGCCAGCGCCCGCGCGATCGCCACGCGCTGCTGCATCCCGCCGGAGAGCTGCCACGGGTACTTGCGGGCGGCGCCGGACAGCCCCACCCACTCCAGGGCCTCCGCGGCGCGGGCGCGGCGCGCGGCGCGCCCCATCGAGCGGCGCAGCGGGAACTCCACGTTCTTCTGCACCGACAGCCACGGGAACAGCGAGCGGCTGTAGTCCTGGAACACCACGGCCAGGTCCTCGGGGACACCGCGAACGGCGTTGCCGCGCAAGGAGACCGCGCCCTTGGTGGGGCGGATCAGGCCGGAGATGGTGCGCAGCAGCGTCGACTTGCCGCAGCCCGACGGCCCGACGACGCAGACCAGCTCGCCTGCGCCGACGGTGAACGACAGGTCGGAGATGGCGGTGTGCTCGCCGTCCTTCGCCTGGTAGGTGTGGCCGAGGTCGGCCACGGAGAGCATCGCGGTCATGTCAATCCTCCACCGTCGCGGGGGTGCGCTCCCGCTTGGGCTGCCAGGCGAGGGCCCGGCGCTCGAACGCGAGGAGCACGGTGTTGAGGGCGTAGCCGAGGACTCCCAGGAGGACGATCCCGGCCCACATGTCGGGGAAGTCGAACTCCCGCTGGGCGACGAGGAGTTGCGACCCGATCCCGTTGTCGGTGCCGACCAGTTCGGAGACGACCATGAGCACCAGCGACAGCGACAAGCTGACCCGGAGCCCGGCGAAGATCTTCGGTGCCGCGGCCGGCAGGACGACACCGAGGACCCACTGCGCCTTGGGGATGCGGAACACCGCCGAGGTCTCGTACTTCGTCGCGTCGACGCTGCGCGCGCCGTCGACGCTGTTGAGCAGGATCGGCCACAGCACGCCGAACACGATCGTGGCCAGCTGCATCTGCGTGCCGATGCTGAACACCAGCAGGAACACCGGCACCAGCGCCGGCGGCGGGATGGAGCGCAGGAACGTCAGCAGGGGCCCGGCGAACTCCAGGGCCGTCGCGGAACGGCCCAGCGCCACGCCGAGCGAGACGCCGACCAGGGCGGCGATGCCCCACCCGGCGAGCAGCCTGCCGATGCTCGGCAGCACGTGCTCGAACACCGCGTCGGTCAGGAACAGCCGGTCGGCCGGACCCGACAGCCACAGCGCCCACGCCGCCTCGGCGATCACCGTGGGGCGCGGGAAGAACGAGTCGTCGGCGAACCGGGTGGCCAGCTCCCAGACCACGACGAGGCCCGCGAACACCGCCCAGCGCTGGAGGAACCTCGTCACGACCGCCCCCCGGTGACCGAGCTCCACGCGACCCAGCGGCGTTGCGCGCGTTCCAGGCCCTCGTTGACCGCGAACCCGATGACGCCCGCGACCACGGTCCCGGCGAGGACCAGGTCCATGCGCCCGGCGCCGCTGCGCGCCTCCATGATGAACTGCCCGAGCCCGCCGGACCCGCCCGCGAGCAGCTCCACGCTGACCAGCACGACCAGGCAGGTCGTGGCGGCCAGCCGGATGCCGGTGAGGACGAACGGCAGGGCGCTGGGCAGCGCCACGGAGAACAGCACGCGCACCCGGCCGGTGCCGAACGCGCGGGCCGTCTCGACGAGCAGGGGGTCCAGCTCGTCGAGCGCGTAGATGGTGTTGAACAGGATCGGCCACACCGCCGCGTACACGGCCAGCGAGATCTTCATCTCCGGGCCGACCCCGAGCAGCAGGATCGCCAGCGGGATCAGCGCCACCGACGGGATCGGCCGCAGGAACTCCACGACCGCGCGGGTGGCGTGCCGCACGGCCGGGACGCTGCCCAGCACCAGTCCCAAGGGGACGGCGATGCCGGTGGACAGTCCTACCGCGACCAGCAGCGCCAGCACGGTGGCGACGACGTCGCGCAGGAACGCCTCGTCACCCAGCAGCCCGAACAACTCGACCCCCACCACGGTCGGTGGTGGCAGGTACGCCGGCGGGACCAGCCCGGAACGGCCGAACAGCTCCCAGACGACGAGGAACCCGGTCACACCGAGCAGCCCCCGGGTGAGCGCACGCACGCGCAACGCCTACTTCCAGTTGATCAACCCCAGCCAACCCGGCTCAATCTAGAGAGTCATCCCCCGTCGCGACAATGCGTACACGAGAAATCACTGTCACGAATCTTCACCGGTAGGGGCGGCGCGCGGGCCGGGCCGGGCGGCGGGAGCCGGGCGCGGGCGGCTGCGACCGGCGGTGGAGCAGGGGTCGCGCGCCAGTCGGCGGATGCCGGTCCCCGGTCCAGGGAGCAGGACCGGGGAGCGGCCGGGGTCGCGACGGGAGGCGGGTCCGGAAGAGCGGGTGGCGCCGCGTCGGAAGGCGGATCCGGGAGAGCGGCCCGGGCCGCGTCGGGGGGCGGATCCGGGAGAACGGCCGGGGCCACGTGGGGAGGCGGAACCGGGAGAACGGCCGGGCCGCGTCGGAGAACGGCCGGGGTCGCGTCGGGGAGCGGGTCCGGGAGAACGGGTGGCGCCGTGCGGGGCGCCCGGAGCGGGCGCCCCGGCCGCGCCGCTACAGGCCGACCGCCTTGTACAGGGAGCCGACCTCCTGGCGGTTGAGCACCCGCATCGAACCGGGGCGCTGGTTGCCGAGCCGGACCTCGCCGACCGCGGTGCGCACCAGGCTCTGCACCGGGTGCCCGACCGCGTCCAGCAGCCGGCGCACGATGTGCTTGCGGCCCTCGTGGATCACGACCTCCACCAGCGCCCGGCCGGGCGCGGAGGACACCAGCTTGAACGAGTCGACCCGGACCGGGCCGTCCTCCAGCTCGATGCCGGCGCGCAGCCGCTTGCCGACGTCCTTGGCCACCGGGCCCGGCACCTCGGCCAGGTAGGTCTTGGGCACCGCGTAGGACGGGTGCATCAGCCGGTGCGCGAGGTCGCCGTCGTTGGTCAGCAGCAGCAGGCCCTCGGTGTCGGCGTCCAGCCGGCCGACGTGGAACAGGCGCTCCTTGCGGTTGACCAGGTAGTCGCCGACGCACGGGCGGTGCGTCTCGTCGTGCATCGTGGACAGCACGCCGCGCGGCTTGTTCAGCACGAGGGTGATCACGTCGTCCTTGAGCACCACCCGCACGCCGTCCACGTGCACGACGGCCGTCTCGGGGTCGATCCGGCGGCCCTGCTCGCGCACGACCTCGCCGTCCACCTGGACGCGGCCGAGCTCGATCAGCTCCTCGGCCACGCGTCGTGAGGCGATGCCCGCCTTGGCGAGCACCTTCTGGAGCCGAATCCCTTCGGGTCCCTGGTCAGACATCGTCGATCGCATCCACTTCGGGCAGGAGGGGGGCGATCGGCGGCAGGTCGTCCAGCGACGACAGCCCCAACCGCTCCAGGAACAGTTCGGTCGTGCGGTAGAGGATGCCACCCGTGTCGGGGTCCGCGCCCGCCTCGGCGATGAGCCCGCGCGCGACCAGCGTGCGGATCACCCCGTCGACGTTCACCCCGCGCACCGCCGCGACCCGGGCCCGTGTGACGGGCTGCCGGTAGGCGATGACGGCGAGGGTCTCCAGGGCCGCCCTGGTGAGCTTGGCCCGCTGCCCGTCCAGCAGCAGCTTCTCCACGAATGGCGCGAAGCGGTCCCGCGTGTAGAACCGCCAGCCGTCCCCGATTCTACGCAGGTCGACGCCGCTGCCGCTCTCGGTGTAGCGGGCGGCCAGCGCGCGCAGGGCCCGGGTGACGCGCCTCACCGGCTGCTCCAGCACGCCGGCGAGCTGCTTCTCGTCGATCGGGCTGTCCACGACGAGCAGGACGGACTCCAGCGCGCCCTCGAACTCGCGGTCGTCGGTGAGGTCGGGCAGCCCGGCGTCCTCGGCGTCCTCGGGGTCGCCGGCGCCCCGGGCCTTCGCGCCGCGCCGGGCCTTGGCGCCGTTGCGCGCCCCCGCGCCGCCTCGGGGGCCCGGACCGCTCGCCGTCGCCGGGCCGGGCGCGGTGCCCGGCCCGGGCGCGTCGCCGGCCGCGGGGTCGGCCGCGGGTCCGGCGTCGGGGGCGGGGAACAGCCCGGACTGCGGTTCGGCGGTGGTCTCCGGCTCGCTCACCCGTACTCCTCGTCCTCGTCGCGGTCCTCGTCGCGGTCCCCGGCCTCCTCGACCGGGCCGCCGACCCACGTGATGCGCAGCTCGCCCAGCGGGTCGGGCTGCTCGAACGCCAGCACCTGCTCCCGGTACAGCTCCAGCAGCGCCAGGAACCGGGCGACGACCTCCATCGTCCCGGTGCAGTCGGCGACGACCTCGGCGAACGTCGTGGTCCCCCGCCGCGCCAGCAGCTCCCGCAGCAGCCCGGCGTGCTCGCGGACCGAGACCCGGTGCTGGTGGACGTGCTCGGTGGACACCGTCCGGGGCGGCCTGGGCCGGAACACCGCGGCGGCGACGTCGGCGAAGCGCCGGGCGTCCACGCCGAGCATCACCTCGGGCAGCAGGCCCTCGTAGCGCGCCTCCAGCGCCACCGAGCGGGGGTAGCGGCGGTGCGCGCCCTGCTCCAGCTCGCCGAACAGCGCCGCGACCTGCTTGTACGCCCGGTACTGCAGCAGCCGCGCGAACAGCAGGTCGCGCGCCTCCAGCAGCGCCAGGTCGTCCTCGTCCTCCACGTCGCCCTGGGGCAGCAGCCGGGCCGCCTTGAGGTCGAGCAGGGTCGCCGCGATGACCAGGAACTCGGTGGTCTCGTCCAGGTCCCAGCCGTCGCCCAGCGCGCGGGTGTGCGCGATGAAGTCGTCGGTGACCTGGTGCAGCGCCACCTCGGTCACGTCGAGGGTGTGCTGCGAGATCAACTGGAGCAGCAGGTCGAAGGGGCCCTCGAAGTTGGTCAGCTTGACCTTGAAGCGGCCGTCGGGCGCCTCTGCGGCGGGCACCTCGTCGGCGGGGGCGGCACCGCTCACCGCTCGCGCAACCTGCGCACGAGCGGGGAGTCCCCGCCGTGCTCCTCCAGGTCGTCCAGCACTATCGCGATCGCCTCGCGCACCACCCGGCCGCGGTCCACCGCGAGGCCGTGCTCGCCGCGCAGCTCCAGCCGGGCGTGCTCCAGGGCGAGCAGCTCCTCGTCGGACACGTACACGGTGATCTTGGTGGAGTGCTTCTGGCGGCCGGTGCCCCGGCGCGGGCCGTGCGCCTCGCCGGCCGGCCGCGCGGCCGCGGCCCGACCCGGCGCGCCCTGTCCGGCAGCTTCCCGGCCGGCCGCTTCCCGACCGGCCGCTTCCCGACCGGCGGCCTCCCGGGCGGCGGCCTCCCGACCGGCGGCGTCGTCCGGCTCGGCCTGCCCCGCCGCGGGCCGCTCGGGCCGCGGCGCGGGCCCGGCGGCGTCGAGGACCGCGGGACCGGTCAGGCGGAACAGCTCGGACGCGCCCGGCAGCGATGGGCGTCGGGTCACCGGGCGATCACCTCGCGCGCCAGCGCGCGGTAAGCCTTCGCGCCCGCCGAGCGGGGCGCCCACCGGGTGATCGGCTCGCCCGCGACGGTCGTCTCCGGGAACCGGACCGTGCGGTTGATCACCGTGTCGAACACGACGTCGCCGAACGCCTCCACGACCCGCGCCATGACCTCGCGGGAGTGCAGCGTGCGCGGGTCGTACATGGTGGCGAGTATCCCGGTGATCTCCAGCTTCGGGTTCAACCGCTCCCTGACCTTCTCGATGGTGTCTATCAGCAGCGCAACCCCGCGCAGGCTGAAGAACTCGCACTCCAGCGGGATGAGGACCCCGTCGGCCGCGGCGAGCGCGTTGACCGTGAGCAGGCCGAGCGAGGGCTGGCAGTCGACCAGCACGTAGTCGTAGTGCTCGATCACCGGGCGCAGGGTGCGCACGAGGGTGTGCTCGCGGCCCACCTCGGACACCAGCTGGATCTCCGCCGCCGACAGGTCGATGTTGCTGGGCAGCAGGTCCATGCCGGCCACCGGCGTACGCATGATCACGTCGCGGACGGTGACGTCGCGCTCCATGATGACGTTGTAGATCGTCTGGTCGAGCTGGTGCGGGTGCACGCCGAGGCCGACCGACAGCGCCCCCTGCGGGTCGAAGTCCACCAGCAGCACGCGGCGCCCGTACTCGGTCAGCGCCGCGCCCAGGTTGATCGTGGACGTGGTCTTGCCCACGCCGCCCTTCTGGTTGCAGATCGCCAGGATGCGGGCCGGGCCGTGGTGGGCCACCAGCGGCGGGTCGGGCACGTGGCGCAGGGGCCGCCCGGTGGGCCCGATGTCGCCGGCGACCTGCTCGGAGGCGTCCTCGTCGGCCGGCGCGGCGTGCGGTGCGAGGCTCAGCTCGACCGAGGCCCGCGGCACACCGGACGCCTGCGCGGGCGGCGGTGGGCGGAGCCACGGCCGTTCCGCGTGTTCCGGTGTCGACATCGCCTTCCCGATTCCTAGTCCTCTGCCTGGGCGCAGCCTAGGCACAGCGGGGCACACCGGCAACGTGCCCCGCCGCAGCCGGCGCGAGCGGTTCTCACCGCACCGCGGCGGTCCGGTCGGCGGCCTTGAGCACCACGTCGAGCAGGCCCGGGAACAGCGCGTCCAGGTCCTCGCGGCGCAGCGAGACCCACCGCTGGTTGCCGCACGCCCTGGTGCGGGTGATCCCCGCCTCCCGCAGCACGCGCAGGTGCTGCGACAGCGTCGACTTGGCGACGCCCACGGCGAGGGAACCGCAGCAGCGCTCCCCGTCGGCCTCGATCTGGAGGACGACGGCCAGCCTGGTGGGATCGCTCAGCGCGTGCAGCACCGCGCCGAGTTCGATGTCGGCGGCTTCCGGCTCGTCGATGTTGGACACCGGCACGGCTCCTCCAGCTCGTCGCGTCCGGGCGGGGGGCTTTCTTCCTGTCGTCGGCACGCAGGTCATCACTTCTGTGGGGTGTCACCCGAAAGGCTGGCACCCGATCGAGTTGGCTCACAGTACCCGTGGAGCGCTCATGTTCCACCGGTCGCGCGGGGGTGGGCCGTCGCGTACACCTCGCGCAGGGTGTTGACCGTCACCAGCGTGTAGACCTGGGTGGTGGTCACCGAGGCGTGGCCGAGCAGCTCCTGCACCACCCGCACGTCCGCGCCGCCCTCCAACAGGTGCGTGGCGAACGAGTGCCGCAGCGTGTGCGGGGACACCTGCGCGGCGATGCCCGCGCGCTCCGCGGCGGTCTTGAGCACCTGCCACGCCGACTGGCGCGACAGCCGGCCGCCGCGGGCGTTGAGGAACAGCGCCGGCGTCCCCCGCTTGACCAGGGCGGGCCGGGCGCGCACCAGGTAGCCCTCCAGCGCGGCCAGCGCCGGGCGGCCCACCGGCACCAGCCGCTGCCGGCCGCCCTTGCCGTCGAGCAGCACGGTCCGCTCGGTGGTGTCCACGTCGTCCACGTCCAGGCCCACGACCTCGGAGATCCGCGCGCCGCTGGAGTACAGCAGCTCCAGCAGCGCCCGGTCGCGCGGGCTCGCGGGCACGTCGAGCAGCCGCAGCACGTCGTCCACCGGCAGGGCCTTGGGCAGCCGGCGCGGCGGGGTCGGCGGGCGCACCTCCCGCGCCGGGTCGTGCGCGGCGAGCCCTTCGAGGTGGGCGAACCGGTGCAGGCCGCGCACGGCGACCAGGGCGCGGGCGGCGGAGGACTCGGCCAGGCCCGCCTCGCGCAGGCCCGCCAGGAAGTCGCCGACCACCGCCTCGGTGACCTGCGCCGGCGCGGTGATCCCCCGCGCGGCCAGGTGCTCGGTGTAGCGGCGCAGGTCGCGGGCGTAGGACTCCAGGGTGTTGCGCGCGGTGCCGCGCTCCACGGCCAGGTGGTCCAGGAAAGCCTTCACGACGTCCCTCACAGCTGCGCCAGGGGTGCGTGGGGCAGCCCGTGCGCCTTGGCCACCTCGGGCTGGACGATCGTGCCGCGCACCGCGGTCACGCCCCCGGCCAGCGCCGGGTCCTCGCTCACCGCCCGCCGGAACCCCTTGTCCGCCAGCGCGACCACGTAGGGCAGTGTGACGTTCGCCAGCGCCCACGTCGAGGTGTGCGGCACCGCGCCGGGCATGTTCGCCACGCAGTAGAACACCGAGTCGTGCACCCGGAACGTCGGGTCGTCGTGCGTGGTGGGCCGCGAGTCGGCGAAGCAGCCGCCCTGGTCGATCGCGACGTCGACCAGCACCGAACCCGACCGCATGGTCGACACCAGGTGGTTGCTCACCAGCGTCGGGGCCTTCGCGCCGGGCACCAGCACCGCGCCGATCACCAGGTCCGCCCACCGGCAAGCCTTCTCCACCTCGTAGGCGTTGCTCGTGACGGTCCCGAGCCGGCCCCGGTAGGCGTGGTCGAGCCGCCGCAGCCGGTCGACGTCGGTGTCCAGCACCACGACCTCCGCCCCGAACCCGACGGCGACCGCGGCGGCGTTCCCGCCCGCCACGCCCGCGCCGAGCACCACGACCTTGCCCGCCGGCACGCCCGGCACACCGCCCAGCAGCACCCCGCGCCCGCCCTGGTTGCGCTCCAGGCAGTGCGCGCCCACCTGGGTCGCCATCCGCCCGGCCACCTCGCTCATCGGGGCGAGCAGCGGCAGCGAGCCGTCCGCCGACCGCACCGTCTCGTAGGCGATGGCGTCGATCCCGGCGGCCACCACCGCGCGCGTGCACGCGGCGTCCGCGGCCAGGTGCAGGTAGGCGAACAGGACCTGGCCGGGCCGCATCCGGTGGTACTCCTCGGCGACCGGCTCCTTCACCTTCAGCACCAGCTCGGCCGCGCCCCAGACGTCGTCCGCGGTCGGCGCGGTCCGGGCGCCCGCGGCCAGGAACTCGACGTCCGGGATCGCGCTGCCCTCCCCCGCACCGGCCTCGACCAGCACCTCGTGCCCGCGGCGCACCAGCTCGACCACACCGGCGGGCGTGATCGCCACCCGGTGCTCCTGGTTCTTCACCTCACGTGGAATCCCGACCAGCACCAGGTCAGCGTAGGTCGGCCGGCGCGTTCCGGCCGGACGGGACCTCGCGTGCTGTTAGCGTTCAGGTCGTGTCGGAACCCCACCAGGTGCGCATCGGCAACCAGCAGCGCGAAGAGGCGATCAGCGCGCTCAACGACCACTTCGCGGCGGGTCGACTGGAGATCGGGGAGTACGAGCAGCGGGTCGGCTACGCGACGGCGGCCCAGACCGCCGGGGAGCTGTCGGCCCTGTTCCAGGACCTGCCGCAGCCTCACCCGCAGTTCACGTCGCCGCCGCGGACGCACTACGTGCCGCCCACCGACCACGCGACCCCGCCGCCGGGCTACACCACCCCACCGGGCTACACGCCGCCGCCGGGCTACGCCCCGCCGCCGGGCCACACCGCCCCGCCGCCGGGCTACACGCCCCCGCCCGGCTACGGCGGGTACCCGCCACCCGGCCCCGGCGGGTACCCGCCGCCGGGCTTCGACCCGAACGCGCCCTTCGGCGTGGACCCGCTGACCGGCCGGCCGCTGTCGGACAAGTCCCGCGTCGCGGCCGGCGTCCTGCAGCTGGTGCTGCCGTTCGGCATCGGCCGGTTCTACATCGGCGACACGGCCATCGGCATCGCCCAGCTGCTGACCTGCGGCGGCTGCGGCATCTGGTCGCTGGTCGACGGCATCGTCCTGCTGGTCAACGGCGGCACCGACAGCCAGGGCCGCCGGCTACGCGACTAGGTTGCGGACCACCGCCCAGACGACGGCGAGCACCGCCACCGGCCGGCCGACCCGCGCGGTCAGCGGCGCGGTCCGCTCGCCGCGCCGCGCGGCCCGGAACCACCGCAGCCACAGCCACGCCAGCATCGGCAGCCCGAAGACCAGCATGACGGCGTTGAAGTGGAACGCGGCGGCGACGTCGCCGTGCAGCAGCGCGTGCACCATCCGGGTGGACCCGCAGGCCGGGCACTGGATGCCGGTCAGCACGAACAGCGGGCACGGCGGCCACAGCGACCCCGGCCCGTTCGGGTCGAACACCAGCAACCCGGCCGACGCCACCACCGCCCCGACCGCGACGGCGACCGGCTTGAGCACGCTCATGCCCGCCATTGTGCCCGGGGCGGCGGCGGTCCCGGGCACGGCCTCGGCAGCCCGGTGTTCACGCGTTCGAGGGACCGGCAGGGCCGGTGACGGGGAGGACCGGGCCCGACCCGGCCCTCCCGCGCGAACCCCGGGACCTCAGTCGCCGCGCGCCGCGAACCGGGTCGGCCGGTCCGCGAACGGCGCGTCGGCGGGCCGCGCTTGAGCCCGCCCGGCGAGCACCGCCTGGGCCGCGAGCAGCCCGGCCACCGCCGCGCCGTTCACGATCTCCCCGGCCAGCGCCATGGCCACCGCCTCGTCCAGCGGGAACCGGCGCGCCTCCAGGTCGGCCTCCTCGTCGCCCATCTGCTGCCGCTCGACCTCCGACAGGTCGCGGGCGAGGAACACGCGGACCACCTCGTCGGTGAAACCGGGCGAGGCGGCCACGTCGACCAGCGTCGACCACTCCCGCGCCGCCAGCCCGACCTCCTCCACCAGCTCGCGCCGGGCCGCCTCCAGCGGCTGCTCCGAGGCCGAGTCCAGCAGCCCCGCCGGCAGCTCCCAGATCCGCTTGCCCAGCGGGTGCCGGTACTGGTGGATGAGGGTCACCCGGCCCTGCGGGTCCACCGCCGCCACGGCCACCGCGCCCAGGTGCTCGACGACCTCGCGCCGCGCCGTCCCGCCACCGGGCATGGCGACCTCGTCCACCCGCAGCGCCACGACCCGGCCCACGTGCACGTCCCGCGAGGAGACGGTCTCGAACTCGTGCCTCACTTGGCGGCTCCGGCGGTCTCGGGCAGCGGCAGCCGGTCGGCGAGCCGGTAGTCCAGCGCGGCCTTGACGAACGCCGCGAACAGCGGGTGCGGCTTCGTCGGGCGGCTCTTGAGCTCCGGGTGCGCCTGCGTGGCGACGAAGAACGGGTGCACCTCGGCGGGCAGCTCGACGAACTCCACCAGCCGCCCGTCCGGCGACGTCCCGGAGAACACCAGGCCGGCCTTGCCCAGCTCGTCGCGGTAGGAGTTGTTCACCTCGTACCGGTGCCGGTGCCGCTCGGAGACCTCGGTCGCGCCGTAGGCGGCGGCGACCTGCGAACCGGGCACGAGCTTCGCGGGGTACGCGCCCAGCCGCATGGTGCCGCCCATGTCGCGCCGGCCGGACACCACGTCCTCCTGGTCGGCCATGGTGCTGATCACCGGCGCCCCGGTCTCCTCGAACTCCGAGGAGTTGGCGTCGGCGATCCCGGCGAGGTTGCGCGCGGCCTCGATCACCAGGCACTGCAGGCCCAGGCACAGCCCCAGCAGCGGGATGCCCCGCGTCCGGGCGAAGGTGATGGCCCCGATCTTGCCCTCGATCCCCCGCACCCCGAACCCGCCCGGGATGAGCACCGCGTCCAGCCCGGCCAGCGCGTGCGCGGCGCCACCGGGGGTCTGGCACTCGTCGGAGGGCACCCACACGACCTCGACCTTGGCGCGGTGGGCGAACCCGCCGGCCCGCAGCGCCTCGGTGACCGACAGGTAGGCGTCGGGCAGGTCGACGTACTTGCCGACCAGCCCGACGCGCACCCTCTCGGTCGGGTTGTGCACGCGGTCGAGCAGGTCGCCCCACACGGTCCAGTCGACGTCGCGGAACGGCAGGTCGAGCCGGCGCACCACGTACGCGTCGAGGCCCTCGCCGTGCAGCACCTTGGGGATGTCGTAGATCGAGGGCGAGTCGACGGCGGCCACGACGGCGTCGGTGTCGACGTCGCACATCAGGCCGATCTTGCGCTTCAACGAGTCCGGGATCTCCCGGTCGGCCCGGCACACGATGGCGTCGGGCTGGATGCCGATGTTGCGCAGGGCGGCGACGGAGTGCTGCGTCGGCTTGGTCTTCAGCTCACCGGACGGCGCGAGGTAGGGCACGAGCGACACGTGCAGGAAGAACACGTTGTCCCGCCCGACGTCGTGGCGGACCTGCCGGCAGGCTTCGAGGAACGGCAGCGACTCGATGTCGCCCACCGTGCCGCCGACCTCGGTGATCACGACGTCCGGCACCGCGCCGTCGGGGCCGGGCTCGGCCATCGCCCGGATGCGGCGCTTGATCTCGTCGGTGATGTGCGGGATGACCTGGACGGTGTCGCCGAGGTACTCGCCGCGCCGCTCCTTGGCGATGACCTCGGAGTACACCTGGCCGGTGGTGACGTTGGCGTCCCCGGACAGGTCGCGGGCGAGGAAGCGCTCGTAGTGGCCGATGTCGAGGTCGGTCTCCGCGCCGTCGTCGGTGACGAACACCTCGCCGTGCTGGAACGGGTTCATCGTCCCCGGGTCGACGTTGAGGTACGGGTCGAGCTTCTGCATGGTCACCCGCAGACCACGGGCGGTCAGCAGCTGACCGAGGCTGGAGGCGGTGAGTCCCTTGCCCAGGGAGGAGGCCACGCCCCCGGTGACGAAAACGTGCTTGGTCGTACGTGCCTGAAGCACCAAGGAGGCTCCCCGTGGTCTGAAGTTCCGCAGGGCAACCGGCCCTGTCCACGGGCCCTAACGCTAACACGCCACCAGTCACCGAGCGCGCTGGTGGTCCGGTACCGCATCACTCAGATGGCCTAGCTCCACCAACCCCACCACCACGGGCCCACCAGCAGGCCACCACCCCACCTCCACCGGTACCTCCACCGGTCAACCACCCACCCCACCAGCCACCCCATCCGCGGTCCCATCCGCAGTCCCACCCCCGGCCCCACCCGCCGGCCTCCACCCACGACCCACCCCCACCACCACGGCCCCCGCCGCCCCCGACGAACCACCCCTGCGCCACAACAGGAACCAGCGCCACCCACCGACCTTGAGCCCGCCCACTCCCGCCGTCTCCGGCTCAGCCGCTCCCGACACGCTGACCCGGCACGCGATCAGGCGGCACACCCCGACACACCGACCCGACCCGACACGGCCCGACCCGACCCGACACGCCGTCCCAACGCAGGACGGCCCACCCCGATGAACGCAGCCCACTCAACGCGGGACACTCCCCGACGCGGGAAGCTCTCGCCTCCCACTCCTCGACCCGGTTCCGTTAAGTGGTCGGCGCCGGCATCCGGCCCGATTCCCAACCCCGATCCCCGACCCCGACTCCGACCCCCGACTCCGGCCCCCGACTCCGGCCCCCGACTCCGGCCCTCAATCCCGGCCGTGGTCCCGGTCCTTGATTCCGGTCCTCATGCCTAAGTCCTGATCCTTCGCCCCAATCCCAGGTCCCGATCCCAGGTCTTGCCCCCTTGCCCCGATCGCCGGCGCCGAGTCCCACTCGCCTTGGACCCCACTCGCCCTGGACCCCGCTCGTCCTGGATCAGGCTCCGTCCCCGGTCCTGACCCCTGCGCCTCGGCTCTGGTTCTCGGTCTTCAGGTCCTCGGCTCCCGACCTTCAGCTCCCGACCTTCAGCTCCCGTCCCCGGCTCCCACCCCCGGACGCCGCCGGCTCGCCCGGCGACCGCTCGCCTCGTCACCCTGGTCGCCTCGGGCTCGCTCGGGCCTCAGGGTCGGAGGCGGGGCGGGCGGGACGTGGGGTGCCGTGGGCCGGATCCGTTTATTTACGGCAACGAACGGGAGGTTCGAAAAGTGGCAGCTCGCGTTCACTTCTCCGATGGTTGTTCGACCACGGGTTCAAACGTCACCGAATTGGGTTTCGCATTCTGATTCGACGCGGAACCCGGCACCGGATTCGGCGTCGAAAACACCGAACCCGATACCGCCCGCCAAGCTCCCACCCCACTCCGGCCCCGACACGCCCCACCCCAAACCCCGACCACACGACCCGCCCCCCAACCACAAGACCTCACCCGACGATGCCCGGCGCCACCGACTCCGCGTTGCCCGCCACCCCGTACCGCCCCGCCCGCCCCTCCGCCTGCTCGCGCAGCGCCAGCACGACCACCACCCGCCCCGTCGCCATCCCCGCGTTGTCCACCGTCGACAACACCGAAGCAGCCGCCGTGTCCGCCCGCACCACGCCGACCGCCCCCGTCCCGTTCGCCGACCCCTCGCTCCCGGCCAGCACCGCACCCGCCCCCGACCGGTCCAGTTGCGTCGCGAAGCGCGCCACCAGCGCCGCCCGGTCGCTCGCCGAGTCGCCGTCCACCGCCCCACCGGTCAGCACGACCGCCAGCTGCGCCGGCCGCAACCCCTCCCCCGGCTTGGCGAACCCGGCCGTCGCCAGGCCGCTCATCGCCGCCGCCATCTCGTCCGGTGTCGCCTGTTCCCGGTTGTCCTCCTCGCCCAGCAGCAGCAACGCCCCCAGCAGACCACCGGCGCGCGTGCCCGGGTCCGCCCCGGTCGGCAGCCTGGTCCCCGCCGGCTGCAGGCGGGCCACCAGGTCGCGCAGCTGGTCCGCCTTGCGCGGATCGGTGAAGGAGTCGGTCAGCTGCAGCTCACCGGTCACCGTCGCGCCGGCGCCGCGCAGCAGCTCGACCAGGGCGTCCCGGTCGTTCGGCTTCGCGTCCGCGGTCGTCACCACGACCACCGTCCGCTCCGCCAGCGCCCCGCGCACCGCCAGCGGCCCGATGGAGCTCGCGAAGCGATCGCTCTCGGCCAGCCTCGCGGTCAGCCCGTTCTGCTCGGCCTGCAGCTCGGCGACCTGCCTGCCCAGCTGCGAGTTGTCGTCGGTCACCCCGGACAGCAACCGGCTGCTGATCGCGGTCGACCCCAGCACCACCCCGACGGCCAGCGCCAGGAACACCGCGGTGATGGAGATGAGGTGGTAGCGCATCGTGATCACGAGAAGAACCCCTTGAGCCAGTCGACGGCGGACCGCACCCCGTCCACCGCCGCGTCGACGTGCACCTGCCCCACCCCGGACACCGCCAGCGCCGCCACCATCGCCGCCACGGCCGCGCCGACCAGCAGGCAGATCGCCCCGAGCGACACCCGGCCGCGGTGCAGGGTGGCGACCGCCTCGCCGTCGACGAGCTTGCCGCCGAGCCGGAGCCGGGTCAGGAAGGTCGACGGGTTGGAGCCCGAGTGGCCCCGGTCGAGGAACTCGCGCAGCCCGGCCCGCAGGCCCACGGTCACGATCAGCGACGCGCCGTGCGCCTCGGCCAGCAGCAGCGCCAGGTCCTCGGCGTTGCCCGACGCCGGGAACGTCACCGCGCCGATGCCCAGGTCCTGGATGCGCTCCAGGCCGGGCGCGTGGCCGTCGGTGTGCGCGGGCACCACGACCTCCGCGGCCGCCTTGAGCGTGCGCGTGCCTATGCCGTCCGGGTCGCCGACGATGACGTCCGGTGTGTACCCGGCGTCGTGCAGGGTGTCCGCGCCCGCGTCGACGCCCACCAGCACCGGCCGGTGCTCGCGGATGTACTTGCGCAGCCCGCGCAGCTCCTCGGCGTGCCGGGGGCCGCCCGCGACGACGAGCACCTGCCGGTCGCGGATGGGCACGTACACCTCGGGCACGCCCACGCCGTCGAGGATCAGCGCGCGCTCGCGGCGCAGGAACTCGATGGTGTTGGCGGAGAACGCCTCCAGCTGCGCCGACATGCCGGCCTTGGCCTCGATCATCGCGTCGGCGACGGACTCGGCGCTCTGCTCGACGCCCCGCGCCACCTCGCGGTCGCCGACGTGCACCGCGCCGTCGTGCAGCCGCAGCTTCACGCCGTCCTTCAGGGCGCGCAGGACACCGGTGCCGACCCCGTCGATCAGCGGGACACCGGCCTCGACCAGCAGCTCGGGCCCGAGGTTGGGGTACCGGCCGGAGATGGACGGCGACGCGTTGACCACGCCCACGACCCCGGCGGCGAGCAGCGCCTCGGCGGTGCGGCGGTCGATGTCGAGGTGGTCCAGGACGGCGATGTCGCCGGGGCTGAGCCGCCGCAGCAGGTCACCCGTGCGGCGGTCGACCCGCGCGATGCCGGTGACGCCCGGCAGTTCGTGGTTCGCGCGGCTGAGCAACCCGGAGAACTTCATGCCACCGATGGTGGCCCACCGCGCCGCCGGTTCCGGGCTAACACGCCGAGAGGTCCGGCCAGGTCAGCCCCGGCGTCATTCCACAGTGGACGGATTACCCTCGGACGGGGGACGTCCTTCACCCGGACGGGAAGGCAGGTCGGTCGGGACCGGGATGCCGAACGGCGGCGTGTCGTCGTCCCCGTCGACCCGGTGGACCGCCGCGCCGGCCGGCACGGGCACGCGCCGCGGCCACTCCTGCACCAGCAGCGCGCCGGCCAGCAGCACGGGGCACGCGGCGGCGAACGCCCACAGGCCGGGCCCCAGGCGGTCGGCGTAGCCGGCGGGCGGGAAGGCGCCGCCGAACAGCGTCGTCACCGTCGTGTGGACCGACCACGTCGTGGCCGCCAGCGCGCCGAAACCCGCCACCGCCGCGAACCGCCCCACCGCCGCGAGCACCGGCGACCGGAACTGCAGCACCGCGCCGAGGACGGCCAGCCCACCGGCCGGCACCAGCGCGTACCCCCACTGCGGCGTCCGCGGCACGGGACCGCCGCCCGCGCCGGCCTCGAAGGCGATCCGCCACGCGGTCAACGTGAAGCTCGTGCCGGGGGGCGCGCCGGCGGGCCCTTCGAGCCGGTACAGGTCCAGCAGCGTCCCGACGAGCGCCAGCACCCCGCCCGCGCCCAGCAGCACCGCCCCGAGCACCCGACGGCTCACGCGTCGCCCCGGGCGCCGGGCGACCCGGGAGGACCCGGGCCCTCCGCGGCCGGCCCCAGCGGAAGGCCGAGCGGCGGCGTGTCGGTGTCGTCGTCCCCGTCCACCCGGTACACGACCGGCCCCGCCGGCGCGGGCGCGCGCCGCGGCCACTCCTGCACCGCCAGCGCGCCCCCCAGGGCCGCCGCGCACGCCAGCCCGAGCAGCGGCAGCGCCGGCCCGAAGGTCGTGGTGACGGTCAGGCCCTCACCGGACTGCCCCCGCAGGTAAGCCGCGACGGCGAGGTGCGCGACGGTCCACGCGCTGCCCAGCAGCAGCGCCGCGCCGCCGAACGCCACCAGCCGGCCCCACATCGCCCCGACCCGCGCCGCGCCCAGCACCAGCAACGCCGCCGCCGCGACCAACGGCACCCCGAACAGCTCCTCGTGGGTGAACACCACCTCGTCCCGGTCGCTGTCCACCTTCCACGCCGTCTGCCAGACGGTCATGCGGTCGTCCGCGGAGGACAGCCACTGCTGCGCGTACAGCGGCAGGAACGTCGCCACCACCACCGTCGGCGCCGCCACCAGCAGGGCGACGACCCCGGCGACGCGCCGGGTCACCGCGCCTCCCCCTCGGGCGGCACGGGCCGCTCCTCGGGCAGCACGGCGACCGGGATGCCGAACGGCGGCGTGTCCGCGTCGTCGTCCGGCTCGGGGTCGAGCCGGTGCACGACCACCCCCACCGGCGCGGGGACCGGGTCGGAGTGCAGCAACACCGTGCCCACCGCGGCGACCGCGACCGCCGCCAGCAGCAGCCACAGCCCCGGACCGGACTCGTACTCGATCGTCCCGCGCGTCCGCTCGTCCTCCGCCAGCGACGCCCGGACCACCGCGGACGTCGCCCACACCGCCCCGCCGAGCAGGCCGGACGCGGCCACCGCCAGGTACCGGCCGACCCGTCGCTGGTGCGCGGGCAGGAACACCAACGCCGCCGCGATCGCCAGCAGCACGGCCGCTATCACGATCGGCACGCCCAGCTGCGCGGTCTCGATGCGAGCGGCCAGGTCCGGGGGATCGCTGACCGTGTCCCAGGCCGTCGTGGTGAAGCCCACCGGGTGAGCGCCCAGCCGGGTGCCGACCCAGCTCAGCGGCTGGAACGTCGCGACGACCGCCGTGACCGAGGCGGCCACGACCAGCAGCACGCCGACCGCCCGCCCGCTCACCGCTTCTTCTTCCGCCGCACCACCGGAGCGCCGGCCTTGTCCGCCTTGGCCGCCGCCAGCAGCTCCTCGGCGTGCGCGCGCCCGGTGTCGGTGGAGTCCATGCCCGCCAGCATCCGCGCGAGCTCCACCACGCGCTGCGCGTCGTCCAGCACCCGCACGCCGCTGCGGGTCAGCACCCCGTCGGCGGTCTTGTCCACCACCAGGTGCCGGTCGGCGAACGCGGCGACCTGCGGCAGGTGGGTCACCACGATGACCTGGTGGCTGCGCGCGAGCCGGGCCAGCCGCCGGCCGACCTCCACCGCGGCGCGCCCACCCACGCCGGCGTCCACCTCGTCGAACACCAGCGTCGGCACCGGGTCCGAGTGCGACAGCACGACTTCCAGCGCCAGCATCACGCGCGACAGCTCACCGCCGGACGCGCCCTTGTGCACGGGCAGCGCGGGCGCGCCGGGGTGCGCGACCAGCCGCAGCTCCACGTCGTCCACGCCGGACGCGCCCGCGTGCAGCAGCCGCCCGCCGACCTGCAGCGCCTGCGGATCGGCCGCCTCGGCGGCCCGCGGCCGGACGGCGACCTCCACGGTGGCGTGCGGCATCGCCAGGCCCGTCAGCTCCTCCGACACCGCCCTGCCCAGCTCCTCGGCCGCGGCGACGCGCTCGGCGGTGACCTGCGCGGCGTACCCGGCCAGCTGCCCGGCCAGCTCGTCGCGGCGAGCGGCCAGCGCGGCCAGCGCCTCGTCGGAGGTGTCCAGCCCGGACAGCCGGGCCGCCGCGTCGGCCGCCCACGCGATCACGCCGTCCACATCGGCCGCGTACTTGCGGGTCAGCGCCTTCAGCTCGGCCTGGCGGGCGAGCACCCGCTCCAGCCGCGCCGGGTCGGCGTCCAGGTGCTCCAGGTAGGACGCGATCTCCGCGCCCACGTCGGCCAGCAGCGTCTCCGCCTCCACCAGCCGGGGTTCCAGCTCGCGCAGCTTCGGGTCCTCCGAGGAGCCCAGCCGCCGCCGCGCCTCGCCGATCAGGCCGAGCGCGCCGGGGCTGTCCGGGTCGCCGTCGGGCGAGCCGGCCACCGCGTACTGGGCGCCGGAGGCCGCCTCGCGCAGCTGGTCGGCGTCCGCCAGCCGGCGAGCCTCGTCGACCAGCTCGACGTCCTCGCCGGACTTCGGCTCGACGGCGTTGATCTCGGCCAGCCCGTGCCGCAGCAGCTCGGCCTCGCGCGCCAGCTCCCGGGCCCGCTCGGTGCGCTCGGTCAGCTCGGCCGCGACCCGCAGCCACTCCGCCCGCACCTCCTGGTACCGGCGCAGCGGGGCGCCCACGTCGTCGCCCGCGAACCGGTCCAGCACCGCGCGCTGCTCGGCGGGCCGCAGCAGCCGCAGCTGGTCGTTCTGCCCGTGCACCGCCAGCAGCTGCTCGGCCAGCTCCGACAGCACCCCCACCGGCACGGACCGCCCGCCCAGGTGGGCGCGGGAGCGGCCGTCGGCGCCGACGGTGCGGATCGCGATGACGCTGCCGTCCTCGTCCGGCTCGCCGCCGACCTCCTCGGCGACCTTGGCGGCCGGGCTGCCCGCGGGCGCCTGGAACCGGCCCTCGACCACGGCCTTGTCCGCGCCGTTGCGCACGCGGGACGCCTCGGCCCGGCCGCCGCCGAGCAGGTGGAGTCCCGTGACGACCATCGTCTTGCCGGCGCCGGTCTCCCCCGTCACGACGGTGAAGCCCTCGGCGAGTTCAAGGGTGGCCTCGTCGATCACACCGAGGCCCTGGATGCGCATCTCGGCCAGCACAGCGCGCACACTACTTGGCGGCGGCGGCACCGGGTGCCCTCGGGTGCGGGTGTCGGGCGAACACGTGTTCTAACCGGCCGACGGGCCGCGCCACCCCTGGACGGGCAGCGAGAACTTCTCCACCAGCCGGTCGGTGAACGGGCCCTCCCGCAACCGCACCAGCCGCAGCGGCGTCGAACCGCCCACCACCTCGACCCGCGCGCCCGGCGGCAGCTCCACCGTGCGCCTGCCGTCCGCGCTCAGCACCGCCGGGTGCCCGGCCGCGTCGACCTCCAGCGCCACCACCGACGCCGGCGACACCACCAGCGGGCGGGCGAACAGCGCGTGCGCGTTCGACGGCACCACCAGCAGCGCCTGCACGTCCGGCCACACCACCGGCCCGCCGGCGGAGAACGCGTACGCCGTCGACCCGGTCGGGGTCGCCACCAGCACGCCGTCGCAGCCGAACGCCGACACCGGCCGGCCGTCGACCTCCACCACGACGTCCAGGATGCGCTCGCGCAGGCTCTTCTCGACGCTGGCCTCGTTGAGCGCCCAGGTGCTCGCCAGCACCCGGCCGTCGACCGACGCCGTGATGTCGACCGTCATCCGCTCCTCGACCTCGTACCCGCGGTCGATCACCCGGTTGATGGCCTCCAGCAGCGCGTCGGAGTCGGCCTCGGCCAGGAACCCGACCCGCCCGAGGTTCACCCCCAGCACCGGGACGCCCGCCGCGCGGGCCAGCTCGGCCGCGCGCAGCAGCGTGCCGTCGCCGCCGAGCACGAACACCAGCTCGGTGCCCTCGGCGGCGTTGTCGTCGGCCGCCACGACCTGCGCGTAGCAGGACGGGTCCAGGTCGGGCGCCTCGTCCTTGAGCACCCGCAGCCGCACGCCGGCCGCGGCGAAGCGCTGCGCCACCCCCTGCGCGACCGCCACGTTGCTGCGCCGCCCGGTGTGCACGACCAGCAGGATCTCCCGCCCGGCCGGGTCACCGCCCACGGCGGTGCCACCCGACGGGGCGTCACCCGACGGGGCGCCGTTCACCGGGGGCCTTCCGCGACGGCCGTCCGCACGAGCGCGGCGGCGGCCCCCTCGTCCAGCGGCTCGCCGCGGCGCAGCCAGGCGAAGAACTCGACGTTGCCCGACGGGCCGGGCAGCGGGCTCGCGGTGACGCCGTGCAGCCGCAGGCCGATGCCGGCCGCGGCGGACACCACCTCCAGCACGGCTTCGGCGCGCAGACCGGGGTCGCGGACCACGCCGCCCGAGCCCAGGCGCTCCCGGCCCACCTCGAACTGGGGCTTCACCATGGGCAGCAGGTCGCCCCCCTCGCCCAGGCAGGCGACGAGCGCCGGGAGCACCAGCCGCAACGAGATGAACGACAGGTCCGCCACCACCAGGTCGACCGGGCCGCCGATGTCCTCGGGCGCCAGCGACCGCACGTTGGTCCTGTCCTTCACGACCACCCGGTCGTCGGTGCGCAGCCGCCAGTCCAGCAGGCCCCGCCCGACGTCGGCCGCCACCACCTCGCGAGCGCCGCCGCGCAGCAGCACGTCGGTGAACCCGCCGGTGGACGCGCCCGCGTCCAGGCAGCGCCTGCCCTCGACCCGCACCTCGGGGAACCGCTCCAGCGCGCCGACCAGCTTGTGCGCGCCGCGCGAGGCCCAGTTCGGGTCGTCGGTGTCGCGCACCACCAGCGCGGTGTCCAGCTCGACGGCGGTGGCCGGCTTCGTCGCGACCGTGCCGCGGACCGTCACCCGGCCCTCGGCGACGAGCCGGCCCGCGTGCTCCCGCGACCGGGCCAGACCGCGGCGGACCAGTTCGGCGTCCAGCCGAGCCCTGCGTGGCACCGCGTCAGACCCTGTCGATGCTCGACAGCGCGGCGGTCAACGCCGTGTGCGCGTCGTCGAACCTGGCCACGTGCTCGGCGACGTCGAGCTGCTCCAGCCCGTCGAGCCGGGCGAGCGCGTCGTCGATCCCGGCCACCGGGTCACGCGGCGGGCCGGGGAGGGGAACCTCGAAGCTCACGGTTTCACGGTAGCCGATCGAGCACGGACAGGTCCGCCGCGACGTAGGTGGGCCGCAGCCGCGCCGCGAGCCCCTCGACCTCGGCCTCGGTGGACACCCCGGTGAGGACGAGCAGCGAGTCCATGCCCGCGTTCACCGCGCCCAGGACGTCGGTGTCCAGCCGGTCGCCGACGACCAGCGGTCGGCGCGCGCCGACCGACCTCGCGGCCTGCTCCAGCAGCGGCGCGGCGGGTTTGCCCGCCACCAGCGGCTCCGCCCCGGTGGCCGTCCGCAGCGCCGCGACCAGCGACCCGTTGCCGGGCAGCAGACCGCGTTCGGTGGGCAGGGTCGCGTCGACGTTGCACGCCACCCACCGCGCGCCCGCCCGGATCGCGAGCGCGGCCTCGGCCAGCTCCCGCCAGCCGAGGTCCTGCGACAGGCCCTGCACGACGACCTCGGCGCCCCCGGCCTCGGCCGTGGGTGTGAACCCGCGCCGCCGGACCTCCTCGACCAGCGCCGGCGCGCCCAGCACGAGCACCCGCGCCCCGGGCGGCACGAGGTCGGGCAGCATCGCCGCGGCGGCCTGGGCGCTCGTGCTCACCTCGTCCAGCGCGGCGCGGAAACCCAGCTCGGTGAGGTGGTCGGCGACGTCCTGCGGGGAGCGCGAGGCGTTGTTCGTGACGAACCGGACGCCCAGGCCGCGCCCGCGGGCGGAGGCGACCGCCTCGACCGCGCCGGGCACGGCCTCCCGCCCCCGGTACACCGTGCCGTCGAGGTCCAGCAGCAGCGCGTCGTAGCGGTCCAGCAGCACAGCCCCTCGTTTCGGTGCTCGGTGTTCCGGTGCTCGGTGCTCCGGTGACGGGTCCGCCCGGCCGCGCGCCCCGGGTGTCCGGTCCGGGGGCGCGCGGCCGGGCGGTCAGCCCTCCTGCGGGCTCAGGTCGAAGGCCCGCTCGGCGGCGTCGGTCTCGTTGTCGTCATCGGCCTGGGCGGCGTTGAGGAACCACTGCACGGCCTCCTCGGTGCGCCCGGCGGCGGCGAGGTTGTCGGCGTAGGCGTAGAACAGCCGGGCGCTCCACGGGTCGCGTCGCTTGGCGTCCAGGTCCGCGCCCTGCAGCGCGACGACCGCCGCGTCCAGCTGCCCCATGTCCCGCCGCGCGCCGGCCGCGACGATCCGCAGCTCGACCGCCTCCTCGGGCGACAGCTGGGCGCCCTGGGCCTCCCGGGCCAGCTCGATGGCCCGCTCCGGGCGACCCAGCGCGCGTTCGCAGTCCGCCATGACCGCGACGTGCCCGGCGCCGTGCGTCATCCGGCGGGCCGCGCGCAGCTCCGACAGGGCCTCGCCCCACTCGCCGGCGTGGTAGGCGGCCAGCCCGGCGGCCTCGCGCACCACACCGACGCGAGCGGCCTTGCCGCGGGCGTAGCGGGCGTGCTCCAGGGCGAGCTCGGGCTCGCTGTCGATCAGGATGCCGGCCGCCGCCAGGTGCCGGCCCACGATCTCGGCCAGGCCCTTGGGCAGCCCGCGCAGCTCCTGCTTCACCTCGGGGTCGAGGATGGCGATGTCCGCGTCCTCGGGCAGCTCCGGCGCGCGGGACCGGGTGAACTCGCCACCCTCCTCACGCCGGTCGTCCCGCTGCGGGCCGCCGTCCCCGTCCTCGCGACCGGCCGGAGCGACCTCCCCGGCCGCCTGCGCGCCACCGGTCCGAGCGCCGTTGTCCTCGGCGTCGTTGTCCTCGGCACGGTCTTCCCCGGAGCCGGCTTCTTCAGCGCGGGTTTCTTCAGCGCGGGCTTCCCCGGTGCGGTCTTCTTCGATGCGGTCCTCGGGGCCGTCGACCGCGGGAGCGCCGTTGCCGGCAGCCGTGTCCTCGGAACCCTCGACGCCTTCGGCAGCAGGCTCCTGCGAGCCCTCGGCAGCAGGCGTCGCATCGCGGTCGGCCTGGTCGGACTCACCGGCCGGCGCGTCGCCGGCGGTCACCGCTGCGGTGTCGGCGCGGTCCAGCTCGGCGTCCACGGCGGCCGAGCCGACAGCCTGGGAGACCGCCGGCACGGTGCCGGTCGAGTCGACCGTCTCCTCCACGACCCCGTCGATCGACACCTGGTCGCCGTGGGCGGCGTCACCGCGCACGGCCCGGTCCTGGAACCGAGCGGCCCGGTCACGGCTGCGCTCGTCCCGCCGCGCACCACCACGGCCCTCCTGCCCGCGGTCGTCCCGCCGGTCACCGCCGCGCGACTGGTGACCACCGCGATCGTCACGGGAGCGGAAGTCGCGACGCTCACCACCGCGCGAGTCGCGCCCCTGGTAGCCGCCCCGGTCGTCCCGCGAGCGGAACTCCCGACGTTCCCCACCCCGGTCGTCACGCGGACGGAACTCCCGCCGCTCACCCGTCCGCCCCTGGTAGCCGCCGCGGTCGTCGCGGGGCTTGAAGTCGCGACGCTCCCCGCCGCGGTCATCACGCGGGCGGAATTCACGACGCTCGCCGCCACGGTCGTCACGAGGCTTGAACTCGCGCCGGTCACTACCCCGGTCATCACGAGGCTTGTAACCGCCGCGGTCGTCACGGGACTGGTAACCGCCCCGGTCATCGCGGGGCTTGTAGCCGCCACGGTCGTCGCGCGGCTTGTAGCCACCGCGGTCGTCGCGCGGCTTGAACTCACGGCGCTCACCACTGCGGCCATCGCGTGACTGGTAACCACCACGGTCGTCACGCGGGCGGAACTCGCGCCGGTCACCACCACGATCGTCACGAGGCTTGTAACCGCCACGGTCGTCGCGAGACTTGAAGTCGCGCCGGTCACCGCCACGGTCGTCACGCTGCTGGTAGCCGCCGCGGTCGTCACGGGGCTTGAAGTCGCGGCGCTCACCACCGCGGTCGTCACGCGGGCGGAATTCCCGGCGCTCGCCACCGCGATCGTCACGGGACTTGTAGCCGCCCCGGTCGTCACGGGACTGGTAACCGCTCCGGTCATCGCGGGGCTTGTAGCCGCCACGGTCACGATCGTCACGGGGCTTGTAGCCACCGCGGTCATCACGCGGCTTGAACTCACGGCGCTCACCACCGCGGTCGTCACGCGGACGGAACTCGCGCCGGTCGCCACCACGTGAATCGCGGGGCTGGTAACCGCCCCGGTCATCGCGGGGGCGGAATTCCCGGCGCTCACCACTGCGTGCACCGGCGCCGCCGCGGGAGCCGGCGCCGCGGTCGTCACGGCTGAAGCTCGACCGATCGTCACGGCGCTGGTAGCCGCCGCGGTCATCGCGCGGCTTGTCGTAGCGGGGGCGGTCCGAGCGGTTGTCGTCCCTGCGGTAGCCGCCGCGGTCGTCACGGCTCCGGTCCTGGCCGGGTCGGTCGTCACGCCGGGGATAACCCCCGCGGTCGTCCCGTCCCGCGCCACCCTGCTTGCGGCCTGCATCGGCGCGACCACCGTCGGATCGGCGCGGTCGGTCTCCCTGGCCACGCTGACGGTCGCCCGGCCGGTCTCCGAACCTCGACACCTGGAACTCCTCCTACTGTGGACACGCCGAAAGGGCTTGTGAGTTGAGCACATCTCGATGTGCCCCCATCACAAGCCCTTTCAGGGAAGGAATGTTCGGCGGCGTCCTACTCTCCCACACCCTCACGAGTGCAGTACCATCGGCGCTGGAAGGCTTAACTACCGGGTTCGGAATGGGACCGGGTGTTCCCCCTCCGCCATGACCACCGAAACACTATGAAATTACCACCACAGCCACCCCACAACCCACACCCGACACCAACCGTGTCAGGGGGTCGCCCGGGGTGGGCCCGGTGGTTCTTTCAGAACCGCACAGTGGATGCGTAGCGTCTTCGTAGCAAGTCCTCGGCCTATTAGTACCGGTCAACTCCAGCCGTTACCGACCTTCCATCTCCGGCCTATCAACCCAATAGTCTCTTGGGGGCCTTACCCCACAAAGGGTGGGATACCTCATCTAGGAACGAGCTTCCCGCTTAGATGCTTTCAGCGGTTATCCCTTCCGAACGTAGCCAACCAGCAATGCCCTTGGCAGGACAACTGGCACACCAGAGGTCCGTCCGTCCCGGTCCTCTCGTACTAGGGACAGCCTTCCGCAAGTATCCTACGCGCGCGGCGGATAGGGACCGAACTGTCTCACGACGTTCTAAACCCAGCTCGCGTACCGCTTTAATGGGCGAACAGCCCAACCCTTGGGACCTACTCCAGCCCCAGGATGCGACGAGCCGACATCGAGGTGCCAAACCATGCCGTCGATATGGACTCTTGGGCAAGATCAGCCTGTTATCCCCGGGGTACCTTTTATCCGTTGAGCGACCACGCTTCCACAAGCCATGGCCGGATCACTAGTTCCGACTTTCGTCCCTGCTCGACCCGTCGGTCTCACAGTCAAGCCCCCTTGTGCACTTGCACTCGACACCTGATTGCCAACCAGGCTGAGGGAACCTTTGAGCGCCTCCGTTACCCTTTGGGAGGCAACCGCCCCAGTTAAACTACCCACCAGGCACTGTCCCTGATCCGGATCACGGACCGAGGTTAGACATCCAGTACGACCAGAGTGGTATTTCAACGACGACTCCACAACCACTGGCGTGGCCGCTTCACAGTCTCCCACCTATCCTACACAAGCCGAACCGAACACCAATACCAAGCTATAGTAAAGGTCCCGGGGTCTTTCCGTCCTGCCGCGCGTAACGAGCATCTTTACTCGTAATGCAATTTCGCCGGGCCTGTGGTTGAGACAGTCGAGAAGTCGTTACGCCATTCGTGCAGGTCGGAACTTACCCGACAAGGAATTTCGCTACCTTAGGATGGTTATAGTTACCACCGCCGTTTACTGGCGCTTAAGTTCTCAGCTTCGCCCCGAAGAGCTAACCGGTCCCCTTAACGTTCCAGCACCGGGCAGGCGTCAGTCCGTATACATCGTCTTGCGACTTCGCACGGACCTGTGTTTTTAGTAAACAGTCGCTTCTCGCTGGTCTCTGCGGCCGAAAAATCCTAGCCCGCAAGGGGCTTCAAATCCCTCGGCCCCCCTTCTCCCGAAGTTACGGGGGCATTTTGCCGAGTTCCTTAACCACAGTTCGCCCGATCGCCTCGGTATTCTCTACCTGACCACCTGTGTCGGTTTGGGGTACGGGCCGCATGAACACTCACTAGAGGCTTTTCTCGACAGCATGGGATCACCCTACTTCGCCTCAATCGGCTATGCATCACGTCTCAGCCTGCATGCAGCACGGATTTGCCTATGCTGCGGCCTACACGCTTACACCAGTACTACCACTCACTGGCGGAGCTACCCTCCTGCGTCACCCCATCGCTTGACTACTACAAGTTCAGGTCCCGCGCTCCACAACCACTCCTCGTCCGAAGACTCGGAGCGGGCTTCGGGCGGTTAGTATCACAAGGTTCGCCATGGGCGCGTTCACACGGGTACGGGAATATCAACCCGTTGTCCATCGACTACGCCTGTCGGCCTCGCCTTAGGTCCCGACTTACCCTGGGCGGATTAGCCTGGCCCAGGAACCCTTGGTCATCCGGCGGCAGAGTTTCCCACTCTGCTTTCGCTACTCATGCCTGCATTCTCACTCGTCCAGCCTCCACACCTGGATCACTCCGGCGCTTCCACGGCTGAACGACGCTCCCCTACCCATCCAACATCACTGCTGAATGACACGGCTTCGGCGGTGTGCTTAAGCCCCGCTACATTGTCGGCGCAGGACCACTTGACCAGTGAGCTATTACGCACTCTTTAAAGGGTGGCTGCTTCTAAGCCAACCTCCTGGTTGTCTGGGCGACCCCACATCCTTTCCCACTTAGCACACACTTAGGGGCCTTAGCCGGCGTTCTGGGCTGTTTCCCTCTCGACTACGAAGCTTATCCCCCGCAGTCTCACTGCCGCGCTCTCACGTACCGGCATTCGGAGTTTGGTTGATTTCGGTAAGCTTGTGGGCCCCCTAGACCATCCAGTGCTCTACCTCCGGCACGAAACACACGACGCTGCACCTAAATGCATTTCGGGGAGAACCAGCTATCACGGAGTTTGATTGGCCTTTCACCCCTAACCACAGCTCATCCCCCAGGTTTTCAACCCTGGTGGGTTCGGGCCTCCACGCAGTCTTACCCACGCTTCACCCTGGCCATGGCTAGATCACCCCGCTTCGGGTCTAGACCACGCGACTCTGACGCCCTATTCGGACTCGCTTTCGCTACGGCTACCCCACACGGGTTAACCTCGCCACGCAGCACTAACTCGCAGGCTCATTCTTCAAAAGGCACGCCGTCACCCCGAAAGGCTCCGACGGATTGTAGGCACACGGTTTCAGGTACTATTTCACTCCCCTCCCGGGGTACTTTTCACCTTTCCCTCACGGTACTAGTCCGCTATCGGTCACCAGGGAGTATTCAGGCTTAGCGGGTGGTCCCGCCAGATTCACAGCAAATTCCACGAGCTCGCTGCTACTTGGGAACACCACTGAGAGGAGACAGGTTTTCACGTACGGGACTCTCACCCTCTACGGCCGCGCTTTCCAGACACGTTCCGCTAACCACATCTCTTTATGACTCTCTGTCGGTCCGGCAGAACCGACCAGTAGGTCCCACGACCCCGCACACGCAACCCCTGCCGGGTATCACACGAATACGGTTTAGCCTCTTCCGCTTTCGCTCGCCACTACTCACGGAATCACGGTTGTTTTCTCTTCCTGCGGGTACTGAGATGTTTCACTTCCCCGCGTTCCCTCCACACACCCTATGTGTTCAGGCGTGGGTGACCCCACATGACTGGGGCCGGGTTTCCCCATTCGGAAATCCTTGGATCTCAGCTCGGTTGACAACTCCCCAAGGCTTATCGCAGTCTCCTACGTCCTTCATCGGCTCCTGGTGCCAAGGCATCCACCGTATGCCCTTAATAACTTGCCACAAAGATGCTCGCATCCACTGTGCAGTTCTCAAAGAACAACCAGACACTCCCCCACCACCGCCAACGCCTACCAGTCCATGACCAGCGGTTCGAAGACCGAGGAAGCCTGTATCGCCTCACACCGAGAGAAACACCCACGTGTTCCCTCAGGACCCAACAGCGTACCGAACACTCACCCCGACCCCTTGAAGACCCTTCCACGCTGCACGCAGCAGTACTAACTCTCCAAACAACCGGGACTCGCGCATTAGCCAGCATCCACATCATCGAGCCCCACCCGACGATCACTCGCCGCCGGCGTGGTCTCCACCAGCTCCCCCGAAGAGGAATCCAGTGAGAGGTGCTCCTTAGAAAGGAGGTGATCCAGCCGCACCTTCCGGTACGGCTACCTTGTTACGACTTCGTCCCAATCGCCAGTCCCACCTTCGACCGCTCCCCCCCTTGCAGGTTGGGCCACGGGCTTCGGGTGTTACCGACTTTCGTGACGTGACGGGCGGTGTGTACAAGGCCCGGGAACGTATTCACCGCAGCGTTGCTGATCTGCGATTACTAGCGACTCCGACTTCACGGGGTCGAGTTGCAGACCCCGATCCGAACTGAGACCGGCTTTGTGGGATTCGCTCCACCTCACGGCTTAGCAGCCCTCTGTACCGGCCATTGTAGCATGTGTGAAGCCCTGGACATAAGGGGCATGATGACTTGACGTCATCCCCACCTTCCTCCGAGTTGACCCCGGCAGTCTCCCATGAGTCCCCAACTTTACTTGCTGGCAACATGGAACGAGGGTTGCGCTCGTTGCGGGACTTAACCCAACATCTCACGACACGAGCTGACGACAGCCATGCACCACCTGTACACCAGTCCGAAGAGGCCCACATCTCTGTGGGTTTCCGGTGCATGTCAAGCCCAGGTAAGGTTCTTCGCGTTGCATCGAATTAATCCACATGCTCCGCCGCTTGTGCGGGCCCCCGTCAATTCCTTTGAGTTTTAGCCTTGCGGCCGTACTCCCCAGGCGGGGTGCTTAATGCGTTAGCTGCGGCACGGAGGACGTGGAAGCCCCCCACACCTAGCACCCACCGTTTACGGCGTGGACTACCAGGGTATCTAATCCTGTTCGCTCCCCACGCTTTCGCTCCTCAGCGTCAGTATCGGCCCAGAGACCCGCCTTCGCCACCGGTGTTCCTCCTGATATCTGCGCATTTCACCGCTACACCAGGAATTCCAGTCTCCCCTGCCGAACTCAAGTCTGCCCGTATCGACCGCAGGCTCCACGTTAAGCGTGAAGTTTTCACGGCCGACGCAACAAACCGCCTACGAGCTCTTTACGCCCAATAATTCCGGACAACGCTCGCACCCTACGTATTACCGCGGCTGCTGGCACGTAGTTAGCCGGTGCTTCTTCTGCAGGTACCGTCACTCACGCTTCGTCCCTGCTGAAAGAGGTTTACAACCCGAAGGCCGTCATCCCTCACGCGGCGTCGCTGCATCAGGCTTTCGCCCATTGTGCAATATTCCCCACTGCTGCCTCCCGTAGGAGTCTGGGCCGTGTCTCAGTCCCAGTGTGGCCGGTCACCCTCTCAGGCCGGCTACCCGTCGTCGCCTTGGTAGGCCATCACCCCACCAACAAGCTGATAGGCCGCGGGTCCATCCCGTACCGCCGGAACTTTCCACCCCCCACCATGCGATGGAGGGTCGTATCCGGTATTAGACCTAGTTTCCCAGGCTTATCCCGGAGTACAGGGCAGGTTACCCACGTGTTACTCACCCGTTCGCCGCTCGTGTACCCCGAAGGGCCTTACCGCTCGACTTGCATGTGTTAAGCACGCCGCCAGCGTTCGTCCTGAGCCAGGATCAAACTCTCCAATAAGGAATGAGTTGATCGCTCGAACAACACTGACACACGAACCGGAATATGGTCCGTGACATCGCCAGCTGTCCAGTCAATCTCAAAGGAAAACCTCTTGACGAGGTTCATACAATTTACTGGCTATTCGGCACGCTGTTGAGTTCTCAAGGAACACGCGCTCATCGTCACTCACCGCTCACGCGGCTCGATCCGAGGCTTGTGCATTCAGTAAGCTTTGTGGTGAAACTAGACGCCCTGGTCGGAACGGCTGCTGAACAGCCTCGACTGGGTCTTCCCGTTTCTCGGTCACCCACTCTACCACACTCGGTGGGAGCTTGGTTCGTGACCCGCCGCACTCCGTTCCGGTCTTCCCGGCCCGTTCCGCGCTGACAGGGAGAAAGTTACACGCACCCGAAGCGGAGGTCAAATCGGGGGCGCGGCATGGCCGCACGGACTGAAACCGCAGGTCAGCAGCCCGTGCAGCACTCGCCACCACGCTATCCGACCCGGTCTGCCCGCAACAGTGTGACCGCGATCACAGCAGGACCCGCACGCCGGCCGTGTTGCGCTTGCCCCGGCGCACCACCAGCCACGCCCCGTGCAGCAGGTCCTCCTTGGCGGGCACCCACTCCTCGTCGGTCACCTTCGCGTTGTTCACGTAGGCGCCCCCCTCCTTCACGGTGCGCCGCGCCGCGCCCTTGCTGTCCGCCAGGCCGGAGCCGACCAGCAGGTCGACGATCGTCGGCGCGTCCGCGAGCCGCACCTCGCCGGTCGGCGCCTCGGCCATCGCGGCCTCCAGCGTCGACAGGTCCAGCTCGCGCAGCTCGCCCCGGCCGAACAGCGCCTGGCTGGCGGCGATCACCTGCCGGGTCTCGCGCTCGCCGTGCACCAGGTCGGTGAACTCCTCGGCCAGCTTCTTCTGCGCGGCGCGCAGGTGCGGCGCCTCGGCGGTCTGCCGCTCCAGCTCCGCGATCTCCTCCCGCGACAGGAACGTGAACAGCCGCAGGTACCGCAGCACGTCGGCGTCGCCCACGTTCACGAAGTACTGGTACCAGGCGTACGGCGAGGTCATCGCCGGGTCGAGCCACACGTTGCCGCCGCCGGTGGACTTGCCGAACTTCCGGCCCTCGGCGTCGGTGACCAGCGGCGCGGTCAGGGCGTGCACGGCCTTGCCGTCGACCTTCCGCACCAGGTCCACGCCGCCGATGATGTTGCCCCACTGGTCGGAGCCGCCCACCTGGAGCCGCGTGCCGTACTCGCGGCTGAGGCGGAGGTAGTCGTGCGACTGGAGCAGGAGGTAGCTGAACTCGGTGTAGGACATGCCGTCGCCCTCGAGGCGCCGCTTCACGGTCTCGCGCGCGAGCATCACGTTCACGGAGAAGTGCTTGCCGACGTCCCGGAGGAACTCCAGCACGGACACGCCGCCCGTCCAGTCCAGGTTGTTGACCACGACGGCGCCGGTGGGACCGTCGTCGAACTCCACGAAGCGCTCCAGCTGGCCGCGGATGCGGCCGGCCCACTCGGCGACGGTGTCCAGCGCGTTCAACGAGCGCTCCGCGCTGTCCCTGGGGTCGCCGATCATGCCGGTGGCCCCGCCCGCCAGGACGATCGGCCGGTGGCCGGCGCGCTGGAAGCGGCGCAGCATGAGCAGCGGCACGAGGTTGCCGGCGTGCAGGCTGGGCGCGGTCGGGTCGAACCCGGCGTAGAGGGTGAGCGGTCCCGCGTCGAGATCCTTCCGCAGGGCGTCGAGGTCGGTGGACTGCGCGATCAGGCCGCGCCAGGACAGCTCGTCGAGGATGTGCTCACTCACGACCGGCCATTCTCCCCTACCTGGTCAAAGCGGTTTGGACGGGTGCCGCCGACGGGTAGCCCGGGGCGAGTTCCGGTCACGGGGGGCTGCCTAGCTGAGAGGACTCGGCCGATGACCTACCCCGATCGAGATCGACGTCCCGTGGACCGCCCCACGGAGGTGTTACGCCCGGCGACCGAGCCGGCTCCCGCCAGGGTGAGCGAGGAGGTCGTCGAGCGCGGCGACGGCCGGGTGCGCGCGGTCCGGGTGGTGTGCGCGGTGATCGACCTGGTGTGCTGGCTGTTCGCCATCGTGCTGGCGGTGCACATCTTCCTGGTGATCGCGGGCGCCAACCCGGCCAACGGGTTCGCGCAGCTGGTCGAGTCGTGGTCGGCCGGGGTGTCGCTGGGCCTGCGCGACCTGTTCACGCCGGAGCACGTCGGGTTGCGGACGCTGCTCAACGACGGGTTGGCCGCGGTGCTGTGGCTGGTCCTGGGCGCGGTGCTGACCAACGTCATCACGCGGGTGGCGCTGCCGGCGGGCGAACGGCGCCTCTGGTACCGCAGGAGTGTGCGCTAGCGCTACTCACCGTCACCGCCAGATTCACTCGGGTGAGGAAAAATCGCCCCGGTGGCCAATTGTCGTGCGGCCCGGTAACAGCCAGGTTTGCCTGGTGGCCAGCGACTTGCAGAAGCGGAAGGGCGCCATCGTCTTCCAAGCGATGGACGCCAACGACGACGGGTACCTGGAGCGGTCGGACTTCGAGGCGCTCACCGAGCGGTGGGCGGCGATCCGCGGCGACGGCGGTGAGGCGCGGCTGCGCGAGCTGATGATGGGCTGGTGGGAGACGCTGCTCGCGGCGTCGGACCACGACCGGGACGAGCGGGTCGCGCTCGACGAGCTGCTGTCCGTGCTGGACAACCTCGGCACCATGCTGGACCTGGTGGTGGCGACCGCGGAGTCCATGTTCGAGGCGGTGGACGAGGACGGCGACGGGGAGATCTCCGCCGAGGAGTACGGCCGGATGATCCGCGCGTGGACCGGCCGGGAGACCGCGACCGACGGGGCCTTCGCCCACCTGGACCTCAACGGGGACGGGCACATCTCCAAGGGCGAGTTCGCCCGGCACTGGGTGGAGTTCTGGGCCGGGGACGACGAGGACGCGCCGGGCACGTACGTGTTCGGCGAGGTCTAGCGGAGCCGCGTCCCGGGCGGGGGTCGTCGGCGCGACCCCGACCCCCGCCCGATCGCGCCCTCGGCGGCGGGCCGCAGGTGGTCCGTGCGGCGCCACAGCGCGGCGTCGACGGCCTCGCGCTGCCCCAGGTGCCGCGCGGGGGTGGGGCCGTGGCCGCCAGGCGGGCCTCCTCCGGGGTCAGGCAGCTCCGCCAGGGCTCACCGCCCTCTGCGGCCGCTCGCGCGACGGCTTCAACGGTTCCGACCGGTGCGTGCGCGGGCCGCGCACGCACCGGTCGGGTCAGCTCGCGCGGGTGCGCCGCGTGCCGCGCCGGTAGGTGCTGACGGCCGGCGAGTCGATCCAGAAGCGCCACGGCACGTCCACCGCCACCGCCACGCCCACGCGCGGACCGGTGCGGATGTCGGTCACCGGGTCGCCCGCCAGCAGGCGCACCGAGGCGTCCGGGGCGGTGAGGTCGGTGCCGTTGTGCGTCCGGTCCAGGCCGAGCACGCCGGTCAGCCGGGCGGGCCCCTTGGCCAGCTCGGCGCGGCTGCGGGCCGACGGCCGGCGCACCCGGGCCAGCTCCTCGCCGCTGACGACCTCGCCGGCGCGCAGCAGCACCGCGCCGGGCACGCCGTCGGTCAGGGAGACCACGTTGGCGCAGAAGTGCATCCCGTAGACGAAGTAGACGTAGAGCCGGCCCGCGGGGCCGAACATGACATCGTTGCGCGGCGTGCGGCCCCGGTAGCAGTGGGACGCCGGGTCGTCGCCGCCCCGGTACGCCTCCACCTCCACGATGCGCACGCCGACCACGCCCTCGGGGGTGGTGCTCTCGACGACCGAGCCGAGCAGGAGCCGCGCGGCGTCCACCGGGTCGACCGCCAGCTCCTGCTCGGTGAGCTGCCTACGCACGGCGGGCCAGGCGGGTCTTGTCGCGCAGGCGCTCGAGCTGCTCGGCCACCCGGTCGGGCGCGGTGCCGCCGTGCGCGTCGCGGGACGCGATCGAACCTTCCACGGTCAACACGCTACGCACCTCGGGGGTGAGGTGCGCCGAGACCTCCGCGAACTCGGCGTCGGTCAGCTCGGCCAGCCCGACGCCGCGCGCCTCGGCCACCCGCACGCACTCCCCCGCCGCCTCGTGCGCGACGCGGAACGGCACGCCCTGCCGCACCAGCCACTCGGCGATGTCGGTGGCCAGGGTGAACCCGGCCGGCGCGACCTCGGCCATGCGCGCGGTGTCGAAGCGCGTGGTCGCGATCATCCCGGCCAGGGCGGGCAGCAGCAGCTCCAGCTGCTCGACGGAGTCGAACAGCGGCTCCTTGTCCTCCTGGAGGTCCCGGTTGTAGGCCAGGGGCTGCGCCTTGAGCGTCGCCAGCAGGCCGGTGAGGTTGCCGATCAGCCGGCCGGACTTGCCGCGGGTCAGCTCGGCGACGTCCGGGTTCTTCTTCTGCGGCATGATCGAGCTGCCGGTGGCCCAGGCGTCGTCCAGCACGGCGAAGCGGAACTCGGCCGTGGTCCAGATGATCACCTCCTCGGCGATCCGGGACAGGTCGACGCCGATCATGGCCAGCACGAACGCCATCTCCGCCGCGAAGTCCCGCGAGGCCGTGCCGTCGATGGAGTTCTCCACCGGCGCGTCGAACCCCAGCTCCTCGGCCACCGCCGCCGGGTCGAGCCCGAGCGACGAGCCGGCCAGCGCGCCCGACCCGTACGGGGAGACGGCGGCCCGCCCGTCCCAGTCGCGCAGGCGGTCGACGTCGCGCAGCAGCGCCTGGCCGTGCGCCAGGAGGTGGTGGGCGAGCAGCACCGGCTGCGCGGACTGCAGGTGCGTGCGGCCCGGCATGACCGCGGTGGGGTGCGCCTCGGCCTGGTCCGCGAGGGCGTCCACGACGTCGAGGACGCCCTCGGAGACCCGGTGGGCCGCGTCGCGCAGCCACATGCGGAACAGGGTGGCGACCTGGTCGTTGCGGGACCGGCCGGCGCGCAGCTTGCCGCCCAGCTCGGGTCCGGCGCGCTCGATCAGGCCGCGCTCCAGCGCGGTGTGGACGTCCTCGTCGGCGAGGGTGGGGGTGAACGCCCCGGAGGCCACGTCGGCCTCCAGGGCGTCCAGCGCCGCGAGCATCCGGTCCAGCTCGTCGGGGCTCAGCAGGTCCGCGCGGTGCAGCACGCGGGCGTGCGCGCGCGAACCCCTGATGTCATAGGGGGCGAGTCGCCAGTCGAAGTGCGTGGACGCCGACAGCAGCGCCATCGCGTCCGCGGGCCCGCTGGCGAACCGCCCGCCCCACAGGGAACTCACCTGCCCAGGTCCCGCTTCGCGGCGATCTTGCTCGGCAGGCCCCACAGCTGCACGAAGCCCTTGGCCAGGGACTGGTCGAAGGTGTCGCCCTCGTCGTAGGTGGCGAGGTTGAAGTCGTAGAGCGACTCCTCGCTGCGCCGGCCGGTGACCACCGCGCGGCCGCCGTGCAGGACGAGCCGGACCTCGCCGGTCACGTGCTGCTGGGTGTTCTCGATGAAGCTGTCCAGGGCGTACTTGAGCGGCGAGAACCACAGGCCGTCGTACACCAGCTCGCCCCAGCGCTGCTCGACCTGCCGCTTGAACCGGGCGAGGTCGCGCTCCAGCGTGACGTTCTCCAGCTCCTGGTGCGCGGTGATCAGCGCGATGGCGCCCGGCGCCTCGTAGACCTCGCGGGACTTGATGCCCACGAGCCGGTCCTCGACCATGTCCAGCCGGCCGACGCCCTGCGCGCCCGCCCGGCGGTTGAGCTCCTGGATCGCCTGCAGCACGGTGACGGTCTCGCCGTCGATGGCCACCGGCACGCCCTTGTCGAAGGTGATGACCAGCTCGTCGGCGTCCCGCGGCTCGGCCGGGTTCTGCGTGTAGGAGTAGACGTCCTCGATGGGCGCGTTCCAGATGTCCTCCAGGAACCCGGTCTCCACCGCGCGGCCCCACACGTTCTGGTCCACCGAGTACGGCGACTTCTTGGTCACGTCGATCGGCAGGTGCCGGTCGTCGGCCCAGGCGATGGCCTTCTCGCGGGTCCACGCGTAGTCGCGGACCGGCGCGATGACCTTGAGGTCGGGCGCGAGGGCGCCGATGCCGACCTCGAACCGGACCTGGTCGTTGCCCTTGCCGGTGCAGCCGTGGGCGACGGTGGTCGCGCCGTGGTACTTGGCGGCCTCGGCCAGGTGCTTGACGATCACCGGCCGGGACAGCGCCGACACCAGCGGGTAGCGGTCCATGTAGAGGGCGTTGGCCTGGAGCGCCGGCAGGCAGTACTGCTCGGCGAACTCGTCGCGCGCGTCGGCGACGACGGCCTCGACGGCGCCGCAGTCCAGGGCCCGCTTGCGGATGGTGTCCAGGTCCTCACCGCCCTGGCCCAGGTCGACGGCGACGGCCACGACCTCGGCGCCGGTCTCCTCGGCGATCCAGCCGATGGCGACCGACGTGTCCAACCCACCGGAGTACGCGAGAACGACCCGCTCACTCATGGTTCTCTCCTTGCTGTGCTTGTTCCTGACCTGCGGCGAGCGCGCTGACGCGCTCCGCCAGATCCGCTCCGGTGAGCGGTTCCCTCGCCACGGCGAGGATGGTGTCGTCGCCGGCGATGGTGCCGACGATGTCGTTGAGCGCGGCCCGGTCCAGGGCGCTGGCCAGGAACTGGGCCGCGCCGGGCGGGGTGCGCAGGACCGCCAGGTTGCCCGACGAGTCGACCGAGACCAGCAGTTCGGCCAGCACGCGCCCGAGGCGGGACGTGCCGCCCTGCACGCCGCGCACCGGGCTGCCGTCCTCGGGGATCACGTAGACCGGCGCGCCGCCGTCGGCCCCGCGCAGCTTGACCGCGCCCAGCTCGTCCAGGTCGCGCGACAGCGTCGCCTGGGTGACCTCGATGCCCTCCATGGCCAGCGTCTTGGCCAGCTCCGACTGGCTGCGGATGGCGCGCCGGCTGACCAGCTCGACGATGCGGGCCTGCCGCGCGGTGCGGGTCACGGCGCCGCCCCGCGCCCGGCGCCGGAGTTCTCCAGCAGCCACACCAGCAGCGCCTTCTGCGCGTGCAGGCGGTTCTCCGCCTCGTCCCACACGGCGCTGTCCGGCCCGTCCAGGACCTCGTCGGTGATCTCCCAGCCGCGGTGGGCGGGCAGGCAGTGCAGCACGGTGGTGCGCACGCCGGTGGCGGCGACCAGCTCGGCGTTGACCTGGTAGGGCCGGAACGGGCCGACGCGGTCGCGGCCGTCGTTCTCCTGGCCCATGGACGTCCACGTGTCGGTGACCAGCACGTCCGCCCCGTCGACGGCCTCGCGCGGGTCGGTCACGACCGTCACGGACGCGCCGGTCTCCTGGGCGCGCTTGCGGGCGTCGTCCAGCACCCACTGCGCGGGCAGGAAGTGCTCGGGCGCGGCGATCCGCACGTGCATGCCCGCGGTCGTGCCGCCGAGCAGGATCGAGTTGGACATGTTGTTCGCGCCGTCGCCCAGGTAGGTGATGGTCAGCCCGGCGAGCCTGCCGTGCGCGCGGCGGATGGTCTGCAGGTCGGCGAGCACCTGGCACGGGTGGAACTCGTCGGTCAGCGCGTTGATCACCGGGATGCGGGACACCGACGCCATGGCCTCGATGCGCTTCTGCGCGAACGTCCGCCACACCACCGCGTCCACGTAGCCGGACAGGATCCGGGAGGTGTCCTCGATGGTCTCCTCGCGGCCCAGCTGCATGGAGCGGCCGTCGACGATCACGGGGTTGCCGCCCAGCTGGGCGATGCCGACCTCGAACGACAGCCTGGTGCGGGTCGAGTTCTTCTCGAAGATCACCGCCACCGACCTGGGGCCGGCCAGCGGCTTCGCGCCCAGCCGGTCGGCCTTGAAGCTGTCGGCCAGGTCGAGCACGGCGCCCTGCTCGGCCGGGCTGAGGTCGTCGTCGCGCAGGAAGTGCCGCACCATCAGGACTCCTCGGCCGGTGTCAGGAACGACGGCAGGTCGGCCACCAGGCGGTGGGCGTCGGCCTCGTCCAGCACCAGCGGCGGCGCGATCCGCAGCACGTCCGGCTGGATGGGGTTGATCAGGTAGCCGGCCCGCTGCGCGGCCGCCGCGGCCTTCGCCGAGACCGCCTCGCGCAGCGTGATGCCGAGCAGCAGGCCGGCGCCCCGCACCCCGGAGACCAGCGGGTGGTCCAGCGCCTCGATCCCCGCCGCGATCTCCTTGCCCACCGCGGCGGAGTGGTCCAGCAGGCCGTCCGCGGCGATGGTGTCCAGCACGGCCAGCGCCGCCGCGCAGCACACCGGGTTGCCGCCGAAGGTCGTGCCGTGGTGGCCGGGCGCGAACAGGTCCTTGGCCGCGCCGAACGCGATGCACGCGCCCAGCGGCAGCCCGCCGCCCAGGCCCTTGGCCAGCGTCATCACGTCGGGCACCACGCCGAACCGCTGGAAGGCGAACCACGAGCCGACGCGGCCGATCCCGGTCTGCACCTCGTCGAGGACCAGCAGCGCGCCGTGCTCGGCGGTGATCGCGCGGGCGGCCTGGAGGTAGCCCTCCGGCGGCACCACGACGCCCTGCTCGCCCTGGATCGGCTCCACCACGAACGCCGCCGTGTCGTCGTCGATCGCGGCCTCCAGCGCGGCCACGTCGCCGAACGGGACGTGCACGACGCCGGGCACCAGCGGCTCGAACGGGGCGCGCTTGGCGGGCTGGCCGGTCAGCGCGAGCGCGCCCATGGTGCGGCCGTGGAAACCGCCCTGGGCGGCGACGACCTTGGTGCGGCCGGTGCGGCGGCTGAGCTTGAAGGCGGCCTCGTTGGCCTCCGCGCCGGAGTTGCACAGCAGCACCCGGCCGTCGCCGTCCGCGCCGGCCAGGTCCAGCAGGCGCTCGGCCAGCTTGAGCGCGGGCTCGTTGATGTAGAGGTTGGAGGTGTGGGCGATCCGGCCGATCTGCTCGGTGACCGCGGCGATGACCGCCGGGTGGGCGTGGCCCAGGGCGTTGACGGCGATGCCGGTCAGCAGGTCGAGGTAGCGGTTGCCCTCGGTGTCCCAGACGTAGGCGCCCTCGCCGCGGGCCAGGGAGAGGCCGGGCGTGCCGTAGTTGTTCATCATGGCGGCTTGCCACCGCTGCTGGTCGCTCATGCCCGTTCCCCCGTCTGATCAGCGATTGCGTCGACTGCTGCCTGCGTGCCGGCTCCGCCGGCTGCTGCCCGATCACCGGCTCCGCCGGCTGCTGCCCGATCACCGGCTCCGCCAGCGGTCACCATCGTCCCGACGCCCTCCGAGGTGAACACCTCCAACAGCACCGAGTGCGCGAGCCTGCCGTCGATGACGTGCGCCTCGGGCACGCCGCCGCGCACGGCCCGCAGGCAAGCCTCCATCTTCGGGACCATCCCGCTGTCCAGGCCCGGCAGCAACTCCTCCAGCCGGTCGGCGGTCACCCGGTGCAGCAGCGAGCCCCTGTCCGGCCAGTCCGCGTACAGCCCCTCGACGTCGGTCAGCACGACGAGCTTCTCGGCCCCGAGCGCCACCGCCACCGCACCGGCGGCCGTGTCGGCGTTGACGTTGTGCACCACGCCGTCCGCGTCCGGCGCGACCGTGGACACCACCGGGATGCGCCCCGCCTTCACGATGTCCAGCACCGCGTCCGGGTTGACGTCCACGATGTCGCCCACCAGGCCGATGTCCACCGGCTCGCCGTCCACCACGGCCGGTCGGCGCGCGGCGGTCAGCAGGTGCGCGTCCTCACCGGACAGCCCGACCGCGTACGGGCCGTGCTCGTTGATCAGGCCGACCAGCTCCCGCTGCACCTGGCCGACCAGCACCATGCGGACCACGTCCATCGCCTCGGGCGTGGTGACCCGCAAGCCGCCCCGGAACTCGCTGTCGATGCCGAGCTTCTTCAGCATCGCCGCGATCTGGGGCCCGCCGCCGTGCACCACGACCGGGTGCAGGCCGGCGAGCTTGAGGAACACCACGTCCTGCGCGAACGCCCGCTTGAGCCCGTCGTCCACCATGGCGTTGCCGCCGTACTTGACGACCACGGTCGCGCCCCGGAAGCGCTGCAGCCAGGGCAGCGCCTCGATCAGGACCTCCGCCTTCGCCTGTGCGGTCCGGTCGCTCATGAGCTGTAGGCGCTGTTCTCTTCGACGTACCCGTGCGAGAGGTCCGTCGTGAGCACGGTCGCCGCGCCGTCGCCCAGGTTCAGCTCGATCACGATGGAGATGTCCCGCCCGGACAGGTCGGCCTCAGCGCGGTCGGCGGCCTTGTGGCCGTCGGCGAACAGCGTGACGCCGTTGACGGCGATGCCCAGCCGGTGCTGGTCCACCGCGGCGGGCGAGCGGCCGACGGCCATCGCGATGCGGCCCCAATTCGGGTCCGAGCCGAACAGCGCGGTCTTGACGAGGTTGTCCTCGGCGACGGTCCTCGCGACGGCGACCGCCTCCGCCTCGGACACCGCGCCGTTGACCGTGATGCTGATCTCCTTGGTCACGCCCTCGGCGTCGCCCTGCAGCTGCTTGACCAGGTCGGCGGCCACGGCGGTGAGGACGGCCGCGAAGTCCTCGGCGGCGGGCGCGACACCGGACGCGCCGGAGGCCAGCACCAGGACGGTGTCGTTGGTGGACGTGCCGCCGTCGACGTCCAGCCGGTCGTAGGTCCTGGCGGTGGTGGCGCGCAGGGCCGCGTCGAGCGCGTCGCCGTCGACGACCGCGTCGGTGGTGATGACGCTGAGCATGGTGGCCATGTTCGGGGCGAGCATCCCCGCGCCCTTGACGAACCCGCCGACCGACCAGCCGTCGGGGTGCCGGGCCCACGACTGCTTGGGCCGGGTGTCGGTGGTCATCACGGCGGTGGCGGCGGCGAGGCCGGCCTCGTCGGTGGCGCCGAGCTCCTTCGCCGCGAGGTCGATGCCCGCCTTCAGGTTGTCCATCGGCAGGCGCTCGCCGATCAGGCCGGTGGAGCAGACCGCGACCTCGACCGCGCCGACGCCGAGCACCTCGGCGACCTTCTCGGCGGTGGCGTGGGTGTCCTGGAAGCCCTCGGGGCCGGTGCAGGCGTTCGCGCCGCCCGAGTTGAGCACCACGGCGTTGAGCCGGCGCTCCTTGAGCACCTGCTGCGACCACAGGACGGGCGCGGCCTTCACCTGGTTGGTGGTGAACACGCCGGCGGCGGCCTGCCCCGGCCCGTCGTTGACGACCAGGGCCAGGTCGAGCGCGCCGGACTCCTTGATGCCGGCGGCGACTCCCGCGGCGCGGAAGCCCTTCGGCCCGGTCACGCCGCGGTCGCGGGTCGGTGCGGTTCCAGGGGTGGTCACGGGGCGACTCCAACGGTGGACAGGCCGGTGGTCTCCGGCAGGCCGAGCGCGAGGTTCATGCACTGCACCGCGGCGCCCGCGGTGCCCTTCGCCAGGTTGTCCACCGCCGCGACGACCACCAGCCGGTCGAGGTCGGGGTCGACGGTGACCTGGAGCTGCACCGCGTTCGAGCCCAGCACCGCGCCCGTGGTCGGCCAGTGGCCCTCCGGCAGCAGGTGCACGAACGGCTCGTCGGCGTACGCCTTCTCGTAGACCGCGCGGATGTCCTCGTCGGTGGCGAGGGTGGCCGAGCAGGTGGCGAGGATGCCCCGCGGCAGCGGCGCGAGGACCGGCGTGAACGACACCTTGACCGGCCGGCCCGCGATCCCGGACAGGTTCTGGGTGATCTCGGGCGTGTGCCGGTGCGCGCCGCCGACGCCGTACGCGCTCAGCGAGCCCATCACCTCGGAGCCGAGCAGGTTCGGCTTGAGCGACCTGCCGGCGCCCGAGGTGCCGGACACCGCGACCACCGTGACCTCCGGCTCGACCAGGCCCGCGGCGGGCGCGAGCGCGAGGGAGGAGACGGTCGGGTAGCAGCCGGGGACGGCGATCCGCCGGGCGGACCTGAGCAGGTCGCGCTGACCGGGCAGCTCGGGCAGGCCGTAGGGCCAGCTGCCCGCGTGCGCGCCGCCGTACCAGCGCTCCCACGCTTGGGCGTCGGTGAGCCGGTGATCCGCGCCGCAGTCGATCACCAGGGTGTCGTCGCCGAGCTGGGCGGCGATCGCGGCGGAGTGGCCGTGCGGCAGCGCGAGGAAGACGACGTCGTGACCGGCGAGGGTCTCCGCCGTGGTCTCGGCGAGGGTGCGGTCGGCCAGCGGCAGCAGGTGCGGCTGGTGCGACAGCAGCGGGGACCCCGCGTTGCCGCCCGCGGTCAGCGCGCCGATCTCCACGTCCGGGTGGCCGAGCAGGAGCCGCAGCAGCTCACCCCCGGCATAGCCACTGGCACCCGCGACCGCGATCCGCACCGTCATGCGGATAAGTATGCACTGATGTGCAAACTTACTCAAACCCACTATTCGACGGAGTGTCGCCGGCGCCGCGGCGGTCCGGCGCCGCGACGGTGATGATCTCCGGGCTCCCGGGGGTCGGCGGGCCGCCGCCCCAGTCGCCGAACTGCTCGACGACCCGCAGCCCGGCGTCGGACAGGAACGCTGCCAGATGCGTCGCGCCCAGGAACCGCAGGGTGCTCGAACTCACCTCGGACCACACCCGATCGAGGCTGGTGTAGGTCTGGGTGAACCGGACGAGGTCGCCGACGACCTCGACCACCTCGTGCTCCACCCGGACACGCGCGCCGTCGGTGGCGACCACCTCGGTGGCGTTGTCCGGCGTCCAGCGCTCCCAGGCCCGGACGGCCGGGTTGCGCGTCTCGAACGCGAACCGCCCGTCATCGGCGAGCGCCCGCCGGACGGCGCGGAGCGCCCCGCGCAGCTCGTCGTCGGTCACGAACACCTGGAACGCGTGCCCGGTCATGACGACCAGGTCGAACTCCCCGCGCCAGGGCGCGCTCCCGAGGTCGCCGAGCACCCACTCGACGTCGGACCTCCGGCGGGCCTGCGCCAGCATCCCGTCGGCCGGGTCGAGCCCGCACAACCGCCCGGTGTGACCGGCGGCGCGGGCGAGGCGCAGCAACTCGCCGGTGCCGCAGCCGACGTCCAGGACGGACCCCGCGGACATGACCAGCGGCAGGTAGAACGCGAAGTCGCCGCGGCCCGCGCTGAGGGCGTCGTACAGAGCGGCCAGGCGGGCGTCGGCGAAGAGGTGGTCGACCACACCCCGGAGCCTGGCAAACCACCCGCCCCACCGCCGGCGAGCACCGGTGGCCCACACTCGCAACCACCGAGACCCGACGGAGCGCCTCGTCGCCCACCGACCCACCGACCACCGCCCGGCCGACCACCGCACGTCAACCACCGACCCACCGACCACCTGCCTGTCGACCACCGACCAGTGCCGGCCGACCACCGCACGTCAACCACCGACCCACCGACCACCTGCCTGTCGACCACCGACCAGTGCCGGCCGACCACGGCACGTCAACCACTGCCCCACCGACCACCAGCCCGCAGCCGTGGTGCCGCAGCAACCCTGATCCGCCGCCTCGAGACCGAGCGTGGCGCTAGCTTGGCCCCATGAGGGCAGTGATCTTCGACTGGCGCGGCACGCTGGTGCTCACGCCCACGTTCCGGGGCTGGGTCACCGAGGCGTTACGGCGGTTGGAGCGCGACACGGCACTGGCCGATGACGTGATCGCGTCACTCGACGTGAACCGCTTGGACCTGCCCGGTGTCGACGCGGACACCGCGCTGCACCGGGAGACCTACTACGCGGTGTTCGCCGACGCCGGCTTGGACGCGGACCTCGCCGACGCGCTGTACGAAGTGGAGTCCGACCCGACGTTCAACCCGTTCGCCGTGGACGTGGCGGCGACCCTGTCCGCGTTGCGGGCCAACGGGTTTCGCGTCGGAGTGCTCAGCGACATCCACTTCGACGTCCGCCCCGTGTTCGACGGGCTGCCGGTGGACTCGTTCGTGCTCTCCTTCGAGCACGGCGTCGTGAAACCCGATCCGCGGATCTTCCGCATCGCACTGGACGAACTCGGCACGGCGCCCGAGGACACCCTGATGGTCGGCGACCGCGCCACGCACGACGGCGCGGCGGTGGGCGTGGGCATGCCCACGCTGTTGGTGCCCCCTCTCTCCCACGTCGGCGAGGCTCGCCTCCACCTGGTCACGAATCTGATGGGCTGTTCCGCCGGAGCCCGCTAGGCGCGGTCGGCCGTGCCCTGGGTCTCCACCCCCGGTGCGCCGGCTCCGACGCCCGCGGCGCGGCGACCCGGCCGGAGTCGCACCAGGTCTTGGTCGGACTCGCTGACCGGTCGGGAAGAGCCCGCCTACGGTGTCTCCGTGGACGAACTCCTCGCAGCGGTTCGGCAGGGGCTGGCGGAGGTGGCCGACGCGGCCAAGGCGCCGGGGATGCAGCGGTACATGAAGTCGGAGATGCCGTTCCTCGGCGTGGCCAAGCCCGAACGCGCCGAACTCGCGCGCTCAGTCTTCAGCAGGCACCCGCTCACCTCCCGGGACGAGTGGGTGCGGGCCGTCCTGGCCCTGTGGCGCGACGCCACGTACCGCGAGGAGCGCTACCTCGCCCTGGACCTGACCGGCCGCTACCCGGAGTGGCAGGACGCCACCCTGCTGCCGCTCTACGACGAGCTGATCGTCACCGGCGCCTGGTGGGACTTCGTGGACGAGCCGGCGGCCCGCCGCGTCGGTCCCCTGCTGCGCGCCCACCCGGAGGAGGTCACGCCGGTGGTCCGCGCCTGGTCGACCGACCCGGACCGCTGGCGGCGGCGGGTGTCGGTGATCTGCCGGCTCGGCTCGAAGGCCGCGACCGACCTCGACCTGCTCGGCGACGCGATCGAGGCGAACGCCGCCGACCCCGACTTCTTCCTCCGCAAGGGCATCGGGTGGGCGCTGCGCCGGCACTCCCGCGTCGACCCAGGGTGGGTGCGCGCGTTCGTCGACTCCCACCCGGAGCTCTCCGCCCTCTCCCGGCGCGAAGCGCTCAAGCACCTCTGACCCGACCCGGCCGACCCTGAGCCGCGAGGCCCGCACGAACCCCGGCACGGGCGACCTCCGGGAGCGGAGCGCGAACGAGAACAGCAGGCTCGACGGGGCCGGCCTCCACCGCACGAGCTGACCTTGACGGGACATGGGACCTTCCTTTCCAACTGGTTGGTTAAGAGCTTGCCGGCGAGGGAGGGCTTTGTCAACCAACCGGTTAGGAAGTATGCTCCCCGGCATGGTCAGGGACGCGGACGCGACCCGGCAGCGGCTGCTCGACGCAGCGCTCGCCGAGTTCGCCGAACACGGCATCGCAGGGGCCCGGGTCGACCGGATCGCCGCCCAGGCGGAGTCCAACAAGGCGCAGATCTACCACTACTTCGGCGGCAAGGCGCAGCTGTTCGACGCCGTGTACGGGTCGATCGTGCGGCGGGTCGTCGAGGCCACCCCGATCACCACCGACGACCTGCCCGGCTACGCGGCCGGTCTCGCCCGCCTGTACGACGTGCACCCGGAGGTCATGCGGCTGGCCGTCTGGCACCGGCTGGAGCCCGGCGGCCCGGGAGCCGACCCGGTCGGGGCGGAGGCGACCTCGCGCAACGTCGCGCAGATCGCGCGGGCGCAGGCCGCGGGCGCGCTGCCCGCGCACTTCCCGCCCGCCGTGCTGCTGGGCCTGGTGCAGCACATCGCGGCCACCTGGACGGAGGTCAACCCCGAGTTCCCCTGCGCGCTGCCCGACGCCGAGCAGCGCTACGCCTACGTCGCCGACGCGGTCCGGAAGCTGATCACCTAGCCGCGGGTGGCGCGGCCGGAGTAGGTCAGCGGGAAGACCGAGTCCTGGCACGCGTCCGGCACGTCCGACGAGATCTGCACGACCATCTCCACGTCGACCGAGCCGGCCGGCGGGATCGTCACCGGCTCGGCCATCGGCACCACGGTCAGCACGCCGGACGGGCAGTCCCGCACCCGGTTGCGCTCCGCGTCCTGCGGCTGGCCGGGCACCGCCTGGAGCGTGACCACCACGATGTCGACGGGGTTCGGGTTCGACAGCCGGACCAGGCGGGCGCCCTCGCTGCCGGGGGTCAGCTCCACCGGGCCGCCGGAGATGTCGTCGATCTCGAACGGCTCCAGGTCCGCGACGCCGGCCTCGCCGTTGCTCACGGCATAGGCCATGGCGGGGAGCTCGGGTTCGGGCCAGGTCAGGTGCATCGCGGCCACCACGGCGGCTCCGACGCCCAGGATGGCCATGGCGACGGCGACTTCCATCCGCGGTCCCAAGCTACGCATGAGGCAACCTCACTACGACTGCGCATCAGGCGGTGGGTTCGCCGCTAGCTCCCCGTCGGACCGGCGACCAGACTCGCCCGGCGGTTCATCGCTTCGCCCCTCGGCCCAGCGGGCCGCGAACCAATCTTGGAGAACGTTCAACCTCGGCGCAAGAACCAAGCAGGCCCGGAAAAGCAGGTCCAAAGACCCCTTGACACGTCACGCTGCGTCTCTGATCTGCGTGTTCCCCGCAGGCCGGCCGCCGAATGATTCACCCAGCCGGGCCAATCCCGGGCCCGCACCACTGCGGACCCGGGACTGTGCGTCAGCTCCTCAGCGCCGCGCCGAACCGCGCGGCGGCCTCCGCGACCGCCGCGTCGCGGGCCGCCGTGGCCTCCTCGACGGTCAGCGTCCGGTCGAGCGCGCGGAACCGCAGCGCGTACGCCAGCGACCGCTTGCCCTCGCCCACCTGGTCACCGGCGTAGACGTCGAACAGCCGCAGGTCCTCCAGCAGGTCGCCGCCACCGGCCCGCAGCGCGCGCGCCACCTGCTCGACGGGGACCTCCGCCGGGACGACCACCGCCACGTCCAGCAGCACCGGCGGGTACGCCGACACCTCCGGCGCGGGCCGGTGGTCCACCAGCGGCAGGGCGTCCAGGTCGAGCTCGAACGCCACCGTCCGCTTGGGCAGGCCCAGCGCCTCCACGACCTTCGGGTGAAGCTCGCCCGCGTGGCCCACCGGCCAGTCACCGACGCGCAGCTCGGCGCACCGGCCCGGGTGCCACGGGGCGAGCGACGACGCCACCGCGGTCAGCTCGACGCCGTACGCCGCGCCGACCAGCCGCGCCGCCTGCACCGCGTCCGCCCAGTCCGCCGGGCGGCCCTTGCCCCACCAGCCGGCCTGCTCGCGGTTGCCGCTCAGCACGGCCGCCACGTGCACGGGCTGCTGCGGCAGCGCGGCCTTGAGCAGGGCCACCTGCTCGTCGGACGGCCGCGCGCCCACGCCGACCTCGGGCACCGGCACCTGCTCGGCGCGCGGCAGCGTGACCTGGCCCATCGTGTAGAGGGACACGTCCTTCGCGCCGCGGGCCAGGTTGCGCTGCAACGTCTCCAGCAGCCCCGGCACCAGCGTGGTCGCCAGCGCGTGCTTGTCCGCCTCCAGCGGGTTGAGCACGCTGACCGTCCTGCGCCGCACGTCGCCCTCGGGCAGCCCGAGCGCGTCGAACACCGCCGGCGAGAGGAACGGGAACGGCTTGACCTCGACGAGCCCGTGCTCCGCCAGCGCGCGCGACACGGTGCGCCGGCGCCGCTGCTGCTCGGTGAGCCCGCGACCGGCGGGGACGGGCGGCAGCGTGGACGGGATCGTGTCGTAGCCCTCCAGCCGCAGCACCTCCTCCACGAGGTCGGCGGGCTGGACGAGGTCCGCGCGCCACGTCGGCGGCACGGCCGTGACCATGGTCGCGCCGTCGTCACCCGTGGTGACCTCGACCAGGCACCCGATCTGCCCGAGCCGCCGCGCCGTCACGCCCCGCGCGTACCGCACGCCGGCCACCCGGTCGGGCAGGTCGATCGGCATCGTCACCGGCGCGGGCGACGCCGGTCGTCCCACGTCCGTGCGACCGGGCTGGATGCTGCCCTCGCCGAACAGGTGCAGCAGCCGCGCCGCGCGCTCCAGCGCCACCGGGGCCAGCGCCGGGTCGACGGTGCGCTCGAACCGCTTGGCCGCCTCGGACGGCAGCTTGTGCCGCCGCACCGTGCGCGCGACGGACTTCGGGTCCCAGTTCGCGGCCTCCAGCAGGATGTCCGTGCTGGCGTCGCCGACCTCGGTGGACGCGCCGCCCATCACGCCGGCCAGCGAGATCACCCCGCTGTCGTCGGCGATCACGACGTCGTCCGGGTCCAGCGCCCGCACCGCCTCGTCCAGCGTGGTCAGCTTCTCGCCCGCGGCGGCCCGCCGGACCACCAGGCCGCCGCGGACGGCGGCGCCGTCGAACGCGTGCAGCGGCTGGCCCAGCTCCAGCATCACGTAGTTGGTGACGTCGACCGGCAGCGAGATGGACCGGATGCCCGCGAGCATCAGCCGCCGGCGCATCCACCACGGCGTCGGCGCGGTCGGGTCGACCCCGGTCACCCGGCGCACCGCGAACCGCGAGCAGGCGCCCTCGTCCTCGATGCGCACGGGCAGCACCTCGCCCTCGGCCTCCGGCACCTCGGCCAGGCCGGGGTCGCCGAACGGCACGTCGAACGCGCACGCGATCTCCCGCGCCAGGCCGCGCACGGAGAACGCGTAGCCGCGGTCCGGGGTGGGCGCGACCTCGATGACCGCGTCGTCCAGGCCGAGCACCTCCAGCGCGTCGTCGCCGGGCTGCGCGGTGCCGCTGGGCAGCACCAGGATGCCCCCGTGGTCCTCGCCCAGGCCCAGCTCGCCGGCCGAGCAGATCATGCCCTGGCTCAGGCGGCCGTAGGTCTTGCGCTCGGCGATCCGGAAGTCGCCGGGCAGCACCGCACCGGGCAGCGCCACCACGACCGTGTCACCCTCGACGAAGTTCGTCGCGCCGCAGACGATGCCGTTGACCTGGTCGGGGCCGACCTCGACCCGGCAGTGGCGGATGGGCTTCTTGAACCCGGTGAGCTCCTCGATCTCCATCACGCGACCCGCGACCAGCGGCCCGGTGACGGAGCCGAGCCGGTGGACGTCCTCCACCTCCAGGCCGATCCGGACGAACGCCTCGGACAGCTGCTCGGGAGTCGGGAGCTCGGGGAACTCCAGGTGCTCGACCAGCCAGGTAACCGGGATACGCACCGGTCATGCCTCCGTTCCGAATGGCTGGGTGAAGCGGACATCGCCTTCGACCATGTCGCGCATGTCGGGCAGTCCGTTGCGGAACTGCAGGGTGCGCTCCAGCCCCATGCCGAACGCGAAGCCGGAGTAGACCTCCGGGTCGACGCCGCAGTTGCGCAGCACGTTGGGGTTGACCATGCCGCAGCCGCCCCACTCGACCCAGCCCGCGCCGCCCTTCTTCTCCGGGAACCACACGTCCACCTCGGCGGACGGCTCGGTGAACGGGAAGAAGCTGGGCCGCAGGCGGGTCCGGGAGTCCTCGCCGAACATGGCGCGGGCGAACGCGTCGAGCGTGCCCTTGAGGTGGCCCATGGTGAGCCCCTTGTCCACGGCCAGGCCCTCGACCTGGTGGAACACCGGGGTGTGGGTGGCGTCCAGCTCGTCGGTGCGGAACGTGCGGCCGGGGCACACCACGTACACGGGCAGGTCGCGCTCCAGCAGCGCGCGCGCCTGCACGGGGCTGGTGTGCGTGCGCAGCACCAGGCCGGAGTCCTGCGGCGCCACGTGGAACGTGTCCTGCATGGTCCGCGCCGGGTGGTCCTTGCCGAAGTTCAGCCCGTCGAAGTTGAACCACTCGGTCTCCAGCTCGGGACCTTCGGCCACCTCGTAGCCCATGGCCACGAACACGTCCCCGATGCGCTCGGCGAGCGTGGTGATGGGGTGGCGCGCGCCGCGCGGGACCCGGTCCCACGGCAGCGTCACGTCGACGGACTCCTCGCGCAGCACGCGCTCGTCGCGCTCGGCCTGGAGCTCGGTGCGGCGGGACTCGAAGGCGAGCCTGACCGCGTTCTGCGCCTCGTTCACCCGCTTGCCCGCCTCGGCCTTCGCGGCCGGCGGCAGCGCGCCGATCTCGCGGCGGGCCAGCAGCACCGGCGCGCGGTCACCGAGGTGGCCCGGCTTCACGGCGGCCAGCTCGTCGAGGTCGGACGCCTTCGCGAACGCCTCCCGCGCCTGCTCCACCGCCGTTTCGAGCGCCTCCGGGGAGAGCGCCGCGACCTGCTTGGGGTCGTACGGGTCGTTGGCTCCGGACATGGTTGGTGGACAGCTCCCGTCGCGTACCGCGTGTGGATGCCGCCCGTCAGGGACGCGGAGCGGCGCGTCGATCCTAGGTGATCGACCCGCGCGGGGGTCCACCGCGGCCGTGACGGGCCGTCACCGATGATCCCCCACCCGGCCGGGTCCGGCTCGACGGGCGGTCCGGCCGCCGCCGGGGACGGCCCGGAATTGTCGGTGGTGGCCGGCACAGTGTCACCCACGAGCCGCCGGCCCGGCGGGCGAACCGCCGAAAACCGGGTCCGCCGCCCTCGACTCGAGCCTAGAATCGACCGTCCTACGTGACCTGACCCGAGGTGGACCCACCCCATGGCACACACCTTCGGTGTCGACCTGCGCGGGATCATCGACCTGCTCAGCCACCACCTCTACAGCGGTCCCCGCGTGTACGCGCGCGAGCTGCTGCAGAACGCGGTGGACGCGATCACCGCCCGACGCGCGCTCCAGCCGGACGCGCCGGGCGAGGTGGTGATCGAGCCGATCGACTCCGGCGCGGGCGGCACCCTGCGCATTTCCGACACCGGCGTCGGCCTGACCGAGCGCGAGGTGCACGACCTGCTCTCGACGCTGGGCCGCACCTCCAAGCGGGACGAGCTGGGCTTCGCCCGCCAGGGCTTCCTGGGCCAGTTCGGCGTGGGCCTGCTGTCGGCGTTCCTGGTCGCCGGGCGGATCCGGCTCGTGTCGCGCTCCGCGAAGGGCGGCCCGGCCGTGCGGTGGACGGCCGACGCCGCCGGCAACTACGAGGTGGAGGTCGACGACTCGGCGCGCGCCGAGGTGGGCACCACCATCGAGCTGGTGCCCGAGCGCGACGCGGAGCACTGGCTGGAGCGCGACGTGGTGCGCGCGCTGGTGGTCGAGTACGGCGAGCTGCTGCCGGTCCGCGTGGTGGTCGCGGGCGAGGTGGTGACCGGCGACGCCCTGCCGTGGGCGCGCGACGCGCTGGGCTACGGGGCCCGGGTGCTGGGCGTGCAGCCGTTCGACGCGATCCCGGTCGAGGTGCCGGCGGTGGGGCTGACCGGCGTGGCCTACGTGCTGCCGCGCGGCGTGCACCCCGGCGCGCGCCAGTCGCACCGCGTGTACCTCAAGCGGATGCTGGTCGGCGACGCGATCGAGGGGCTGCTGCCGGAGTGGGCGTACTTCGTCCGGTGCGTGGTCGACTCGTCGGCGCTGCGGCCGACGGCCAGCCGCGAGGCGCTCTACCAGGACGAGGCGCTGCTGGCGGTGCGCGAGGAGCTGGGCAGGCAGGTGCGCGACTGGCTGGTGCGGCTGGACGCGACCGACCCGGACCGCACCGCGGCGCTGCTGGACGCGCACCACCTCGGCATCAAGTCGCTGGCCAGGGTGGACGACGAGATGCTGCGGCTGGTCGAGCGGTGGCTGCCGTTCGAGACCACCGACGGCGGGCAGTCGCTGCGCCAGTTCAAGCGCCGGCACGGCGCCGTCGCGTACGTGTCCGACGTGGACGAGTTCCGCCAGCTCGCGCCGGTCGCGCACGCGCAGGGCATGGGCCTGCTGAACGCGGGCTACGCCTACGACGCGGAGATCATGGAGCGGCTGGTCGCGCTGGACGGCCCGGCGGCGGCGCGCCGGGTCGCGCCCACCGAGGTGCTCGCGGCGCTGGGCGAGCCGGAGCCGGCGGTGGAGCGGGCGCTGCGCGACCGCCTGGCGCTGGCCGCGGAGGTGCTGGCGCGGCACGACTGCGAGGCCGTGCCGCGCGACTTCGACCCGGGCTCGCTGCCCGCCCTGCTGGTGACCGACGCCGAGGGCGAGCGCCGGCGGGACGCCGAGCAGGTCGGCGAGCAGGCCGACCCGCTGTGGGCGGAGCTGCTGGGCAGCCTCGCGTCGGCGGGGTCCGACGCCGCCCAGCGGCTGGTGCTCAACTGCCGCAACCCGCTGGTGCGGCGGCTGGCCGGGCTGACCGACCCGGCGCTGGTGGAGCTGACCGTGGAGTCGCTCTACGTGCACGCCCTGCTGCAGGCGCGGCGGCCGATGCGGCCGAAGGACACCGCCGCGCTGAACCGCTCGTTCCTGGAACTGCTGGACCGCGCCGTGGGGGGCACCGCGTGAACGAGGACAAGAGCGCCGCCGAGGAGCAGTTCGTCGAGGCGTACCACCTGCCCGAGGGCATGGCGCGGCACGAGGCGCTGGAGCGCGCCGCGCGGGCCGCCGACGCGGCCGACCACCTGCCGCTCGGGGTGAGCTGCCGCATCGCGCTGCTCCGGTCCGCCTACGACCTGAGCCGCTACGACCTGATGCTCGCCCCGTTCGCGTGGTGCGGCGCGGCGGAGAAGCGCGACCCGACGGCGTTCGACGAGTGGGAGTCGCACAGCTACGACTGGGCGCACAAGTGGATCGTCAGCGGCCTGATCGCCGACCCGCGCTTCTCGCTGGCGCAGGTCGAGTCGGTCCTGGGGCAGCTGGAGACCCGCTACCGGCAGCACGGGTTCTCCCTGCAGCCGGTGCACGGCGCGCGCGCCCACCTCGCCGAGCACGTCGGCGACGAGGAGACCTACCGCGAGCACTTCGCGCGGTACCTGGCGGCCGAGCGGGGCCCGATGAGCGACTGCGAGGCGTGCGTCGTCGAGGAGCAGGCCGGGCACCTGATCCGGCAGGGCCGCCACGCCGAGGCCGTCGCGCACGCCGAGCACCAGCTGGACGCGGACTCCGGCTGCGCCACCCAGCCGCAGGGCATCCTGACCGCGCTCGCGCCCGCGTACGTGGAGCTGGGCGACCTGGACCGGGCGCGGCAGGCGCACACCGTGGCGCACCGGCTGGTCCGCGACGACCGGTACGGCGGCTACCTGGACGACCACCTGGTGTTCTGCGCGCGGACCGGGAACGTGCAGCGCGGCGTGGAGCTGCTCCGGCGGCAGCTGCACCGGGTGCACCACTCCCCCTCGCCGTCGCAGGCCATGCACTTCGCGGCGGGCGGTGCCCTGCTGCTGAGCCGGGTGGACCGGGAGCTCGAGTTCGCCGTGCCCCGCGACGGGCGGGTGGAGGTGCTGTCCACCACCGCGCTGCGGGAGCTGCTGCGAGCGCGGGCGCTGGACCTCGCGGCCCGCTTCGACCAGCGCAACGGCACCGCCGCGGTCAGCGGCCGGATCAGGGCGAAGCTGGCCCTGCCGGACACCGCGCACGTGCCGCTGGCCGTGCCCGTCGCCGGCCCGCCGGCGCCCGGGCAGGCGGAGGAGCCGGTGGCGGTGGGCGACCCGGTCGACCTGGCGCGGGAGATGGCCGCGGCGTTCGACGAGGGCGACTTCGTCACCGGCATCCGGCTGCTGCGCTCGCTGCCCGCCGACCTCGACCCGCTGCTGCCCGAGGGCCTGGCGGCGGTGGTCGCGGCCCGGCGCGCCCTGGTCGGGCGGCAGGCCCGGCCGCTGCCCGAGGTGCTGGCCGAGCTGGACGCCGCGGTCGTCCGGCTGGCCGCGGCGGGCGAGGAGGACCTCGCCAACCGGTACCGCTGCCGGGGCGCGGTGATGTGGTCCGAGGAGGCGGGCCCGGTCGCGGCGACGGCGGTGGCCCGCGACTGCGTCGCCGAGGCCGACCGGTCCGGCTCCCCGTACACCAGGGTGCTGACCCGGCTGCTGCTGGCGGACCTGCTGGCCGACGTGGGCGAGTTCGACGAGCAGGGCGAGCTGGTGCGCTCGGCGCTGGCGCTGGCCGAGGGGGCGGCTCCGGTGCTCGTCGGGCGTGCCCGCTGCGACCTGGCCCAGCACCTGGCCACCACCGGGCGGCTGGACGAGGCGTCCGAGCTGGTCGCCGAGGTGCTGGCGGCCTCGCCGTCGCCGTCGGTGCGGTTCGACGCGCTGCGCCTGCTCGTGAAGGTCGAGACCGCGCAGGGCTCGCCCGCGGCGGTGGAGACGGCCGCCGAGTTCGTCGCGCGCTTCAGCTCGCCGCGCGGCCCGTGGACCGCCGAGGCGCACCGGCAGCGCGTCGCGTCGGTCGAGCGGCTCCGCGTCGAGGAGCACCACCTGGAGGAGCTGCGCGCCGCGGTCTCCGCCGGGCACGAGTTCGAGGCGCCCGAGGACGTGGCCAAGGCGTGCCACGCCCTGGCCGGCGGCTACCTCAAGTCGGGCCGGCTGGTGGAGGCCGCCGAGGCGCTGGAGGAGGCGGTCCGCGCCATCGAGGGCCACGACGTGTCCCACGAGATCGTCGTGCCGGTGCTCTTCCGGCTGGCGCAGGCGTGCTCGCGGCTGGACGAGAACGAGTCGGCCCGCCGCCACCTGGAGGTCGCGCTGCCGCTGGTGCCCGCGGACGAGCCGTGGCGGCGGGCGCTGGTCCTGGACGTCCTGGGCGGCGTGCTGCGGCGGCTGGACGAGCCGGCGGGCAGCGCCGACGCCTACGCCTCGGCCGCGCGGGCGTGGCAGGAGGTGCCGGACGAGCCCGAGGCGGCCGGTTCGTGGGTCGAGTCGGCGGCGGCGATGCCGCCGGAGGAGCACGCCGCGTGCCTGGCGGCCCTGGAGTCGGCCGAAGCCCTGCTGCCCGCGGTGGAGGACGAGGAGCACCGCACGCACCTCGTGGCGCGGATGGCGGCGATCAGGGCGTTCCAGCACTTCCAGCGGGGCGAGCACGCGCAGGCCGTGGAGCACAACGGCGTCGCCGAGGAGCTGGCGGCGCGGTTGGGCGACGCGGACTGGCAGGCGTTCCTGGCCCAGCGCGGCGCGCGGTTCCTGCTGGCGTCCGGTGACGCCGTGAACGCGGAGGCCGAGGCCCGGCGGGTGGCCGGCATGGTCACCGGCACCACACCGCCGCAGATCATCGGCGACACGGCGAACACGCTGGAGGAGGCGCTGCGGGCGCAGGGGAAGCCCGCGGCCGGTGACCCGGTGCTGCGGGCGCTGACCGCGCGGTTGGAGGACTGAGGGGAGGCCGAGCGGCGGGGTCGGCGCACGGCGGGTCCGACCGGGTCCGGGTGCGGTGGCGCGCGGCGGGTCCGGGCACGTGTCCGCCCGCGCGGGGCGAGGTGGGCGGACTACCACGCCGGCCGGGCCGCGACGGGCACGTGCCCGCCCCTTCGGGGGTCCCTCGGACGGCAGGCGCTGTCCGCACCGCCACCGCTCGGCGCGCAACGGCGCCAGGGGTTCAGGCGCGGTGCGCCCGTGCGGAGGCGTAGAGGCAGACGGCGGCGGCGGTGGCCAGGTTGAGGCTCTCCGCTGCGCCGTAGATCGGGACCTTGAGGGCGGTGTCGAGGCCCGCCACCACCTCGTCCGGCAGGCCGTGGGCCTCGCTGCCGAACACCCAGGCGGTGGGGCGTGCCAGGTCGCCGCGCAGGTCGGCCGTGACCAGGTCGTCCTCGGCGTAGCCGTCGGCGGCCACCAGGCGCAGGCCCGCCGCGCGGCAGGCCGCGAAGACCTCGTCGGCCGCGCGCGAGCGGGAGATCGGCAGGTGGAAGACGCTGCCGGTGGACGACCGGACGCACTTGCCGTTGTGCGGGTCGACGGTGTCGCCCGCGAAGACCACCGCGTCGGCCCCGGCGGCGTCCGCGACGCGCACCACGGTGCCGGCGTTGCCCGGGTCGGACACCCCGTGCAGCACGGCCACGAGCCGGGCGCCGGCCAGGGACAGCGGCACGTCGACCGGGTCGCAGACGGCCACGACGCCCTGGGGCGTCACCGTCTCCGACAGCGCGGCGGCGGCCTTGTCGGTCACGCGGCTGACCGGCACGCCCGCGTCGGCGGCGGTCCGCAGCAGGTCCGGGTTGCGCTCGGCGGCGACGGCCGTGACGAACAGCTCGTGCACCCGCCCCCGCCCGGTGTCGGCCCAGGACAGCGCCTCGCGCACCGCCTGCGCGCCCTCGGCCAGGAAGCGCCCGGCCCGGTCGCGGCCGGCGCGCCGGGTCAGGCGCCGAGCAGCAACGACCCGAGGAGTCCGCTCGGTGAACGGAGCATCCTCGGGTCGTGGCGCGACGCTCAGGCTTTGTCCTCGACGGGCGCGTTCACGTCGGCGGGCAGCGCGGCCTTCGCCAGCTCGACCAGCGCGGTGAAGGCGCCGGGGTCGCTGACGGCCAGCTCGGCCAGGATCTTGCGGTCGACGTCGATCTCGGCCAGCCGCAGGCCCTGGATGAAGCGGTTGTACGTCATGCCGTTGGCGCGGACACCGGCGTTGATGCGCTGGATCCACAGCTTCCGGAAGTCGCCCTTGCGCGCGCGGCGGTCGCGGTACGCGTAGTTCAGCGAGTGGAGCACCTGCTCCTTGGCCTTGCGGTACAGCCTCGAACGCTGGCCGCGGTAGCCGCTGGCGAGCTCAAGGGTGGTACGGCGCTTCTTCTGGGCGTTCACGGCCCTTTTGACGCGTGCCACGGGTCCATCCTGTCGATCTCGTGGGGCGGGTCAGGCCCCGGTGTTCATGGGGAGTGGGAAGCTCAGAGTCCGAGCAGCTTCTTCAGCCGCGGCACGTCGTTCTTCGCGACCTCGGTGGCGCCGGAGAGACGGCGGGTGAGCTTGCTGGACTTCTTCTCCAGCAGGTGGCGCTTGCCGGCCTTCTCGCGCATGAGCTTGCCGCTGCCGGTGACCTTCACGCGCTTGGAGGTCCCGCTGTGGCTCTTGTTCTTGGGCATTTCCGTCCTCGTCTCGTGCAGCCACCGCCGGAGGGGCGGCCGTGCTTGCCTCCCGGCTCGGGGGCCGGGAGGTCACTCCTCGACAGACCCCTGCTCCGCGGTGTCGTCGGCAGAGTCCTGCTCGTGCTTCACCGGGCGGGTCTTCGTGGTCTTGTGCGGCGCCAACACCATGATCATGTTGCGGCCGTCCTGCTTCGGGTTCGACTCGACGAAGCCCAGCTCCGCGACGTCCTCCGCCAACCTCTGCAACAGCCGGTAACCCAGCTCCGGCCGGGACTGCTCACGGCCCCGGAACATGATGGTCACCTTGACCTTGTTCCCGTGCGACAGGAAGCGGGCCACGTGGCCCTTCTTCGTCTGGTAGTCGTGCGGGTCGATCTTCGGGCGGAGCTTCTGCTCCTTGATGACCGTCAGCTGCTGGTTGCGACGCGACTCGCGGGCCTTCTGCGCGCTCTCGTACTTGAACTTGCCGTAGTCCATGAGCTTGCAGACCGGCGGCCGTGCCTGCGCGGCGACCTCGACGAGGTCGAGATCCGCTTCCTGGGCGAGTCGGAGCGCGTCCTCGATGCGAACGATCCCGACCTGCTCGCCGTTCGGCCCGACCAGTCGAACCTCGGGCACGCGGATGCGGTCGTTGATGCGCGGCTCGGTGCTGGCGGGGGCACCTCGGTTCGAGGGACTTGTCATTCACGTCCTTTGTGACTCGTTGTGCGCCAAAGACAAGAGGCCCCACACCTGCCCGGTGTGAGGCCCGCTTCCGACCGATCGCACAACGATGGGCGCAGTCCACCCGTCGAGGTGACCGGACCCGGCCACCTGGGCGGTGGGACGCGGGTGGGAGCGGGGGCTCCACTTGCCGTCCCCACACGTGTGGGGACTGGTCGCGCGGAGAATACTAGCAGACGGCCTTGTCAACCCCCGAACCGGCGACCCGTCCGGGGAGGTTGCGAGAATGGCCCCCGTGACCGACCTGCCTCCGAACAACGTCCGCGAGCTGTCCGACGTCCCCAGCATCGAGGTGATCAGCAAAGCGGCGATCATGCTGCTCTCGGCGGCCGCCGAGCGCCTCGGCCTGGCCGACGACGACCCGGACGCCAGCCCCCGCCGCGACCTCGACGAAGCCCGCCGCCTGATCACGGCGCTGGCCGGCCTGGTCACCGCGTCGGCCGAGTACCTGGGCCCGCACGCCGGGCCGCTGCGCGAGGGCCTGCAGTCGGTGCAGCGGGCGTTCCGCGAGGCGTCGGCCGTGCCCGACGAGCCGGGCCAGGGTCCCGGCGAGAAGTTCACCGGTCCGGTCTACTGACCGCCCGCTCCCCCACCCCCCGATCGCCGCACCCGCCCGCTGCTCCGGCCCGCTGCTCCGGCACGGCGACGAACGCCGACGCCGCTCCCCCGCGGCTCCGGGGCGGCGCGGTTCGGCAGGTCCGCTCGGCGCGGCTCGTCGGGCCTGTGCGGTGCGCCGCGGAGGAACCACTCGGAGGAACCACTCGGTCGGCTGAATCGCTCGGGGCTCGTGCCGGAGAGGTCGGTCCGCAGCCGCGGTCGTCAGGCGGGCATCATCGCCGGACAGCCGCCGAGCGGCCACGGGTCGCCGAGCAACTGCCGAGAGTGGCCAAGGGTTGCCGAGCAGTCGCCAAGCGGCCACCGGATGACCACGTTTGCCGGGCGGCCACGTTTGCCGAGCGGCCACGCTTGCCGAGCGGCCACGCTTGCCGAGCGGCCACGGCCACCGGATGACCACGGCCACCGGGCGGCCACCGCCGAACACGGCCAAGGGGTACCCCGCTGAGGAGCACCCCTTGCACATAGCCAACCACAGGGGTACGACAACGCCGGTCGGGTCGTGGTGCGGCTGTCCCGGGGCGCGGCGGTCATCGGTCGCGGAGGCCGGCGACCGCCAGTTGCCGGGCCGCCAGCAGCCCGATGACCTCCTCGTCGCGGCGTCGCCACGCGTCGGCCGGGTCGCCGGCGAAGCGCGCCAGCTCCCGCAGCGGCAGCCGGTTGAGCGCCTGCAGCGCCAGCAGGTCGCGCCGGCCGGTGTCGCGCAGGCGCCGCGCCGCCCCGGCGCGCACGGCGTAGCGCACCCGCAGCGGCAGCCAGGTGACCAGCAGGAACGCCACCGGCACGGCGATCAGCGCGGTCGTCAGCCACAGCGCGCCGGTCTCCACCGCCTCGACCTGGGTGTTCCCGGCGTCGACCAGCGTGCCGCCCGCGTCCCGGCCGCGGTCCAGCGCCTCGCCCAGCCTCCCGCCCACCAGGGGCACCTCGCGGGCCCTGGCCGCCGCGTCGGCGAAGGTGTCCCGCAGGCCGCCGCCCGCCCTGGTCAGCCCGTCGCCCGGCGCGCGCAGCGCCAGCACCACGTCCCGGGCCGCCAGCGCCGCCGTCACCCAGAACCACACCCACGCCACCGCCAGCGCGTCGGCGACCACCTGCCACACCAGCCGCTCCGGCCGGTCCGCGTACCACTTCATGCCCGAAGCATTACCAGCCCGGACCGGCGCGATCGCCCGGGACACCGCCGGCAGTAGGGTCGGAGCAGTGGGGAGAACGTTCGGCGAGCTGCTGCGCGGGCACCGGCGGCGCGCGCAGCTGACCCAGGAGGAACTGGCGGACGGCTCCGGGGTGAGCGTCCGCGCGATCAGCGACATGGAGCGCGGCCGGGCCAGGGGCCCGCAGCGGCGCACGGTGGAGGCGCTGGCCGCGGTGCTCGCGCTGTCCCCGGACGAGCTGCGCGCCCTGGTCGGCGCCGCGAAGGAGGGCCGGGTGCGGCGGCAGCCGGTCGCCGTGGCGGCCTGCGCGCTGCCGCCCGACGTCGCGGACCTCACCGGCCGGGACCGGGAGCTGCTGGCGCTGGCCGAGATGTCCGACACCACCGCGCGGACGTCGGTGGTCGTCGTGCACGGCCCGCCGGGCGCGGGCAAGACCAGCCTGGCGGTGCGGGCCGGCTACCGGCTCGGGCCGCGGTTCGCCGACGGGTGCTTCTTCTTCAGCCTGCGCGGCATGGACCCCCGGCCGGTGCACCCGGCCGAGGTGGTGCACCGGGTGCTGCTGGCGCTGGGCGTGCAGGACCCGCCGGGCAGCGAGGCGGAGCGCTCCGACCTGTACCGGGAGCTGCTGCGCGACCGCCGCACGCTGCTGGTGCTGGACAACGCCGCGGACGAGGCGCAGGTGCGCCCGCTGCTGGCCACCGGCCGGGGCTCGCTGGTGCTGGTGACCTCCCGCCAGGTGCTGGCGGGCCTGGAGGCGGTGGCGCGGCTGGGGCTCGACGTGCTCGGCCCGGCCGAGTCGGTGGACCTGCTGGGCGTCATCGCGGGGCGGTCGCGGGTGGCGTCGGAGCCGGCCGCGTCCCGGCGGGTGGCCGAGCTGTGCGGGCGCCTGCCGCTGGCGCTGCGGATCGCGGGCAACCGGCTGGCCGGTCGTCCCAAGTGGACGGTCGAGCACCTGGCCGGGCAGCTGGCCGACGAGCGGCACCGGCTGTCCGCGCTGACCGCGGGCGACCTCCAGGTGCGGGCCGCGTTCGAGCTGTCCTACCGGCAGCTCGGCGGCAAGGCCGCGCTGCTGTTCCGGCGGCTGGCGCTGGCGCCCGGCGGGTCGTTCACGCCGGACCTGGCCGCGGTCGCGGCGGACGTGGACCGGTTCACCGCCGAGGACACGCTCGAGGAGCTGGTGGACGTGAACCTGCTCGACACCGCCGAGACGCCCGGCCGGTACGTGTTCCACGACCTGATCCGGGTGTTCGCCGGGGAGCGGCTGGCCGACGAGGAGCCCGACCACGACGAGGCGCGCCGGCGCGTCGCGTCCTGGCTGCTGGGCACGGCCGGCACGGCGGCGGGCTTCTTCGGCCCGGACGCCCGCACCGCGCCCGCGGAGCTGTTCGACGACCGCAGGGACGCCGACGCGTGGCTGACCGCCGAGGCGTCGCACTGGCTGGGCGCGCTGCGCTGGGCCGCCGGGCACGGGATGCACCGGGAGGTGCTGGACCTGGCCACCGCCGTGCACTGGTACTCCGACCAGCGGGGGCGCGGCGACACCTGGGTCGAGGTGTTCACGGCGGGGGTGGCGGCGGCGCGGGCGCTGGGCAGCGTGCGCGACGAGGCCGTGCAGCTGAACTTCCTGACCTGGACGCGGTGCGTGCTGCTGGGCCGGCCCGAGGAGGCCCTCGCGCTGCACGAGGAGGCGTGGCGGGCGGCCGTAGCGGCGGGCGACGTCAAGGAGCAAGCCTGGGCCGTGCACTACCGCGCCGTCTCCCAGGTGCGGCTCGGCGACCTGGCCGCGGCGGAGCGGAGCGCGGGCCGGGCGCGGGAGCTGTTCCGCCGGGCCGGGTACGCGCTGGGCGAGCGGATCTCGCTGTCCTGCCTCGGGGTGGTGCTGCACCGGCTGCACCGGTACGAGGAGTCGCTGGAGGTGCACCGGCGGCTGCTGGACGACGTCCGCTCCGGCAAGCTCGACGTGACCCCGGAGATGACCGACGAGATGCTGGGGAGCCTGCTGGTGCGCACCGCCGACAGCCTCGCGGGGCTCGAGCGGTGGCCGGAGGTGCTCGAGGCGGCGACCGAGGCGCTTCGGCACTCGGTCGCCGCCACCGCCCCCAGCAGCACCTGCGACGCCCGGCACCTGCGCGGGTTGGCGCTGTGCCGGCTCGGTGACCTCGTCGCGGCGCACGCCGAGCTGGTCGAAGCGGCCGAGGTGCTCGCCGGGCACCGCCACCACCGGTTGGGCGCGGTGCTCGACGTGCTGGCCGACGTGCACGACGGCCTCGGCGACCCGGACGCGGCAGATCGGTGCCGCACGCGAGCCGCCGAACTGAGGTCAGCCGATCGGTGACGCGTTGCTGGCCATCGCCGTGGGTCCTTCCGTGACGCGCTTCGTGGGGGTTGACCCGAGTCAACCCCCACGGCCACCGCGACACCACGCAGAACAACCGGCAGAAGTCCACCGCGTCACCGCGCGCGGGCCCGGGACGGCGCCGTCAGTCGACGACCGCGAGGGCGTCGATCTCCACCAGCAGACCTTCCGGCAGGCCCACGTACACCGTGGTGCGGGCCGGGAACGGCTGCTGCGTCACGATCTCGTTGTAGACCTCGTTCATCTCGCCGAAGTGCGCGGTGTCGGTGAGGTAGACGCGCAGCATCAGCACGTCCTCCAGCGACGCGCCGCCCGCCTCCAGCACGGCGGCGACGTTGGCCAGCGCCTGCCGGGTCTGCTCGGCCACGGTGCTGCCGACGATCGCCCCCGACTCGGGGTCGAACGCCACCTGGCCCGCGACCTGCAGCACGTTGCCCTTGCGGACGCCCTGGGAGAACGACGCCACCGGCTTGGGCGCGTTCGCGGTACGGATCTCGGTCTTGGACATGTCGCTCCTGTATCTATTGCCGCTGCTTCGCAGGCGGCGGCTCGGCCGCCTGTAGTCGGCAGTTCACGCCCGATTTTCGGCGATCGAAGAGCGTGATCGCCGAAAATCGGGCGCGACCTACCGACGCGGCCTCGCACGGGGCATGAGAGGCCGCGGGAATGGGGGGACCTGGCTGGAGCCGGTCCGGGGGGTGGAGGGTCAAGAAGGGGTGGGGGTGGGGGTCCAGCCGCATTCGACGGAGGCCGCCCTGGCGGTGGCCAGCAGGTCGGGCAGGTGGCCGATCAGGCCGTCGAAGTCGAGCATCACCTTGGGCACCGACATGGACACCGCGGCCAGCACCTCGCCGCGGGCCCCTCGGATCGGGGCCGCGACGCAGTGGATGAAGTCCTCGTGCTCGGCGTTGTCCACGGCGAAGCCGTGCTCCCGCACGCGGTCCAGCTCGGCCAGGTACGCGGCGGGCGTGGTGATGGTGTTCGCGGTCAGCGGCACGTAGTCGATGGTCTCGGCCACCTCCCGGCGGCGCTCCTCGGGCAGGTCGGACAGCAGCACCTTGGCCACGGCCGTGCAGTGCAGCGGCGCGCGGCGGCCGATGCGCGAGTACATCCGCATCGGGTGGGTGCTGTCGTACTTGTCGATGTAGATGACCTCGCCGCCCTCGTAGGACGCCAGGTGGACGGTGTAGCCGAGCCGCGCGTTGAGGTCGCGCAGGGCCGGTTCGGCGGCGCGGCGCACGTCGCGCTCCTCCAGGGCCCGGTTGGCCAGGTCGAACAGCGCGGCGCCCAGCCGGTAGTGGTGCACGCCGTCGCGGCGCACGAACCGGTGCGCCTCCAGCGTGCGCAGCAGCCGCAGCGTCGTCGACTTGTGGACCTCGATGACGGCGGACAGCTCGTCCAGCGTCTTGGCACCCGTCGCCAGTTCCCCCATCAGGGTCAACGCCCGGTCCAGGCTCTGACTCATCCCAGTCTCCTCAGGTGCGCGGCGGCCCACGTCGGCGGATCGGCGTCCAGCAGCGGACCGGTCACCTCCGGCGGCAGTGGCTCACCCACATCCTCGCTGGTGAGCAGGGACGCGGCGGCCTGGAGGTGCCCGGCGCGCAGCCGGCGCGCCGGCGCCAGGCCCGCGAGGTGCGCGGCGAGGTACCCGGCGGCGAACCCGTCGCCCGCCCCGACCGGCTCCACGACGTCGACCCTGAGCGCCTGCTGGTAGGTGAACTCGTCGCCCTCCACCAGGGTCGCGCCCCGCTCCCCCTGCTTCACCACCAGGCTCGCCGGGCGGGGCAGCAGCGCGCGCAGCTTCGCCGGGTCGCCCGTGCCCCACACGGCCTCGGCCTCGTCCGCGCCGGCCAGCACGACGTCCGCCGCGTCGGCGAGTTCGAGCAGCACCGACGGGTCGCGGCCCGGCCACAGCGCGGGCCGCCAGTTCAGGTCGAACGACACCAGGTGGCGCCGCGGCCGGAACAGGGCTTCGCGCAGCAGGTCCAGGCAGCTGTCGGACAGGGCGGCGGTGATGCCGCTGACGTGCAGCAGCCGGACGTCGTCGAGCGCGACCCGGTCCAGCGCGTCCGGCCCGAGGGCCGAGGCAGCCGAACCGCGCCGGTAGTACCGGACGGGGCTGCCCGCCGCGTCCGCTTCCTTCACGTAGAGACCGGTGGGCCGGGACGGGTCGACCCGCACCCCGGACACGTCCACGCCGGCGCCGCGCACGAAGTCGAGCACGGCCCCGCCGAACGCGTCGTCCCCCACCGCGCCCACCCACCGGCTGCGCAGGCCCAGCCGCGCCAGGTGGATGGCCACGTTGGACTCCGCGCCGCCGACGGCCCGCGTCCAGGTGCGCGCCGCGCGCACCGGACCGGGTTCGGCGGGCACCAGCACCACCATGGTCTCGCCCAGGCACACCACGCCGCCCGTTAGGTCGAACCGCATCCGCTCCTCCGAGCCACTTGATTGACGAGGCGGCAGGCGAATGTTACACAGATCAGCATCACATCGCGCAATAGCCGTTGCGACATACGCAACGTGAGGAGCGAGACAGTGGACATCGACCACGACGCCGTGGCCGCGATCCGGCACGAGCGCCTGGACTGGCGGTTCAAGGGAATGCCCGCGAGCGCGTTCGGCGCGACGATCGGGGAGGTGGCCGACCGCCGGCTGGACCTGTTCGCCGACGGCTTCGTCGGTCCGCTGGTCGTGCTGGACGCCGCCGCGCTGGAGCACAACCTGACCACCATGGCGACGTGGTGCGCCGAGCACGGGGTGCTGCTGGCCCCGCACGGCAAGACGACCATGGCCCCGCAGCTGTTCGCCCGCCAGCTCGACCACGGCGCGTGGGGCCTCAGCGCGGCCAACACCAGCCAGCTGCGCGTCTACCGGGCGTTCGGGGTGCGGCGCGTGCTGCTGTCCAACCAGCTGCTCGACCCGGCCGGGCTGGCGTGGGTGGCGGCGGAGCTGGCCGCCGACCCGTCGTTCGAGTTCACCTGCTGGGTGGACTCCGTGGCCGGGGTGGAGCGGATGACCGAGGCGCTCGGCTCGCCGCGCCGCCCGGTGGACGTGCTGGTGGAGCTGGGCGCGCCCGGCGGGCGCACCGGCGCGCGCGACGCGGGGACGGCCCTGGAGGTCGCCCGCGCCGCGGTGCGCAGCCCCGCGCTGCGGCTGGTCGGCGTCAGCGGGTACGAGGGCGCGCTGGCGCACGACGCCTCCGCGCCGTCGCTGGCCAAGGTGGACGGCTACCTGGGCGACTTCCGCGAGTTCGTCGTCGCGGCCCGGGAGCTGTTCGAGGTCGACGAGCCGATCCTCACCGCCGGCGGCAGCGCCTACTTCGACCAGGTGGCGGCGGCGCTGACCGGGCCGTGGCCGTTCCCGGTGCGGCCGGTGCTGCGCAGCGGCGCGTACGTCACCCACGACGACGGCTTCTACCGGGGCATCTCGCCGTTCGGGCGGGGCGCGGGCGAGCCGCTGCGGCCGGCGCTGCGGGCGTGGGCGCAGGTGGTCTCCCGGCCCGAGCCCGAGCTGGCGCTGCTGACGATGGGCAAGCGCGACGTGTCGTTCGACGAGGGCCTGCCCGAGCCGCAGGTCGTGCGCGGGCGCGACGGCGCGGAGCGGCCCGCCGACGGCGCGGTCACCGCGCTCAACGACCAGCACGCCTTCCTGCGGCTGCCCGCCGGCTCGGCGGTCGAGGTCGGCGACTGGGTGGGCTTCGGGCTCTCCCACCCGTGCACGGTGTTCGACAAGTGGCAGCTGCTCCCGGTGGTCGACGGCACCACCGTCGTCGACCTGGTGCGCACGTACTTCTGAGAGGGGACGTCGGAGTGGACATCGTCTTCAAGGGCGCGCGGGTGGTGGACGGCACGGGCTCGCCCGGCTACCGGGCGGACGTGGGCGTGCGGGACGGCCGGATCGCCGAGATCGCCCGCGAGGGCCGCCGCGGCGCGGGCGGCGCGCGGGTGGTCGACGCCGACGGCCTGGTGCTCGCGCCCGGCTTCATCGACATGCACTCCCACTCCGACCTGCAGGTGCTGGCCGAGCCCGACCACCTGGCCAAGGTCTCGCAGGGCGTGACGACCGAGGTCCTGGGCCAGGACGGGCTGTCCTACGCGCCCGTGGACGACGACGTGCTGGCCGCGCTGCGCTCCCAGCTCGCCGGGTGGAACGACGACCCGGCGGGGTTCGACTGGAACTGGCGGTCGGTCGGCGAGTACCTGGACCGGCTCGACCGCGGCATCGCGGTCAACGCCGCCTACCTGGTGCCGCAGGGCACCCTGCGGATGCTGTGCGTGGGCTGGGAGGACCGGCCCGCGACCGAGGCCGAGCTGGGCCGGATGCGCTCGGTGCTGGCCGAGTCGCTGGCGCAGGGCGCGGTCGGGATGTCCTCGGGCCTGACCTACACGCCGGGCATGTACGCCGATGCGGCCGAGCTGACCGCGCTGTGCCGGGTGGTCGGCGAGCTGGGCGGGTTCTACAGCCCGCACCACCGCAGCTACGGCGCGGGCGCGCTGGAGGCGTACGCCGAGATGGTGGACGTCTCGCGGGAGTCCGGCTGCCCCCTGCACCTCGCGCACGCCACCATGAACTTCGAGGTGAACCGGGGCCGCGCGGGCGAGCTGCTGGCGCTGCTGGACAACGCCATCGCGGCGGGCGCGGACATCACCCTGGACACCTACCCGTACCTGCCGGGCGCGACCTACCTGTCCGCCCTGCTGCCGAGCTGGAGCAGCGAGGGCGGCCCGGACGCGACGCTGGCGCGGCTGTCCGACGCGGACACCCGCGAGCGCATCCGCGCCGAGATCGAGGAGACCGGCTCCGACGGCTGCCACGGCGTGCCGGTCGACTGGGACACCATCGAGATCAACGGCGTGCGCCGGGCCGAGAACGCGCACCTCGTCGGGCGCAGCGTGGCCGCCTCGGCGCGCGCCGCCGGCACCGCGCCCGCCCGGCTGTACTTCGACACGCTGGTCTCCGAGCGGCTCGGCACGTCGTGCCTGATGCACGTGGGCCACGAGGAGAACGTGCGGGCGATCATGCGCCACCCCGCGCACACCGGCGGCAGCGACGGCCTGCTGGTCGGCGACCGGCCGCACCCCCGCGCGTGGGGCACGTTCCCCCGCTACCTGGCGCGGTACGTGCGCGAGCTGGGCGTCCTCAGCCTGGAGGAGTGCGTCGAGCACCTGACCGGGCGCGCCGCCAAGCGCCTGCGGCTGGCCGACCGCGGCCTGGTGAAGGAGGGCTACGCGGCCGACCTGGTGCTGTTCGACCCCGACGCGGTGGCCGACACCGCGACCTTCGACGAGCCCCGGCAGGCCGCCGCGGGCATCCCCCACGTGGTCGTCAACGGCGTCCCCGTGATCGACGGCGGCAGGCGCACCGACGCCCTGCCCGGCCACTCCCTGCGCAACACCCGGAGCCGCGCGTGATGGACTGGCTGCAGCACTCGACCGGTGGGCTGCTCACGCTGTCCGGGCTCAGCATCGCGCTGCTGCTGGTGCTGATCATCAAGGTCAGGGTGGAGCCGTTCATCGCCCTGCTGGTGGTCGGCCTGCTGGTGGCGCTGGCCGCCGGGCTGCCGGTGGAGAAGCTGGTCGGCTCCGCCCAGAAGGCTTCCGGGTCGCTGCTGGAGAACGGCTTCGGCGGCATCCTCGGGCACGTGGCCGTGATCATCGGCCTCGGCACGCTGCTCGGCGCGATCCTGGAAGCCTCCGGCGGCGCGCAGGTGCTGACCCGGACCCTGCTGCGGGCCTTCGGCGAGAAGCGCGCGCCGCTGGCGATGGGCCTGGCGGGGCTGATCTTCGGCGTCCCGGTGTTCTTCGACATCGGCATCTTCGTGCTCGCGCCGCTGGTCTACGTGGCCGCCAAGCAGAGCGGCCGGTCGATCGTGCTGTACGCCATGCCGCTGCTGGCCGGGCTGTCGGTGATGCACGCGTTCATGCCGCCCCACCCCGGGCCGGTGGCCGCCGCGGGGCTGCTGGGGGTGTCGCTGGGCTGGATCATCATCATGGCGCTGGCCGTGGCGATCCCGGCGTGGTTCATCGGCGGCGTGCTGTTCTCGGCGTGGGTGGGCAAGCGGGTCGTCGTGCCGGTGCCGGAGGAGATGCTGGCCGCGGCCGAGAAGCTGCGCGCCGACGACTCCCGCGGCGAGCCGGCGCTGTCGCTGGTGCTCGGGATCATCGCCGTGCCGCTGGTGCTGATCCTGTCGGGGACGTTCGGCAGCATCCTGCTGCCCAAGGGCTCCACCGCGCTGGGCGTGTTCACCTTCTTCGGCACGCCGGCGGTCGCGCTGACCATCGCGGTGCTGCTGGCGTTCTGGCTGCTGGGCCACCGGCGCGGGATGACGCGCGCGCAGGTCGGCGAGCTGTCGGCGGCCTCGCTGCGGCCGGTGGCGATGATCCTGCTCGTCGTCGGCGCGGGCGGGTTCTTCGGCGCGGTGCTGTCGGCCACCGGGGTGGGCGCGGTGCTCGCGACCGAGCTGTCCGACGTGGGGCTGCCGGTCATCGCGCTGTCCTACGTGATCAGCTGCGGGATGCGGATCGCGCAGGGCTCGGCGACCGTGGCGATCGTGACGACGACCGGCATCGTCGCGCCCGTGGTCGGCGGGCTGGGCTACTCGCAGCCGCAGCTGGCGCTGGTGGTCATGGCGATCGCGGCCGGCTCGGTCATCGCCTCGCACGTCAACGACGGCGGGTTCTGGATCGTGTCGCGGTACTTCGGCCTGTCGGTCAAGGAGACGCTCCAGACGTGGACGGTGCTGGAGACCATCCTGTCCGTGGTGGGCTTCGCGGTCGCGGCGCTGCTCAGCTTGGTGGTGTGACCGGCGCCCGCCGGGTGGGGGACCCGGCGGGCGCCGGGGCGCCTAGGGGTGGTCCGCGACGCCGGGGGGCGTGGTCGCCAGGCGCCGCGCCGCCCGGTAGCCCGCCAGGTAGGTGCGCAGGCCGCGCCGGCCGTTGCGCATCATCACCTCGTGGTTGGCCTTGAGGAACGGGCGGCCGACGAGCGCGAGTCCGCGCAGGAGCGGCTTGCGGACCGTGACCTCCTGGTCGTAGACCAGCCGCGAGCCCGGCCCGTCGGGCAGGACGCGCCAGCTCGCCGTGCCGTCCAGGTCACCGACCAGGTCGGCTCTGAGCAGGCCCGACGCGGGCTCCTTCGCGTTGTGCCAGGTCTGGAAGACCAGGTCGTAGGGCAGCAGGGACCGGCAGCGCAGCTCCGCGGCGTTCTCGGCGATCTGCCGGGCCTGGCGCACCTCCGGCCACCAGTGCGGGTAGCTGCCCAGGTCGGCGAGCACGTCGAACACGTCGACCGGGGGCAGGTCGACCCGCCAGACGCTGCGGAAGCGGTACGAGTTCAGCGGCATGGTCGCCATGCTCACGCAGGGCGAACCGGCGCACCAGCGGGACGCTCGGACGACCCCCGCCGCCGACGCCCCAGGGCGCCCCGGGGCACGACGACAAAGGGCACGCCACCCCGGAACACGCCACCCCGGAACACGCCACCCCGGAACACGCCGGGAGCCGCGTGGCCGCGGCCCCGGTCAGCCGGCCACCGCGGTGGCCGTGCCCAGCACCTCGCGCAGGAACTGGCCGGTGTAGCTGCCCGCCACGTCCGCGATGTCCTCGGGCGTGCCCTCGGCCACCACCGTGCCGCCGCCGGAACCGCCCTCCGGACCCATGTCGACCAGCCAGTCCGACGTCTTGATCACGTCGAGGTTGTGCTCGATCACGATCACGGTGTTGCCCTTGTCCACCAGGCCGTTGATCACGCCCAGCAGCTTGCGGATGTCCTCGAAGTGCAGGCCCGTGGTCGGCTCGTCCAGGATGTAGACCGTCTTGCCGGTCGAGCGCTTCTGCAGCTCCGACGCCAGCTTCACGCGCTGCGCCTCGCCGCCGGACAGCGTCGGCGCGGGCTGGCCCAGGCGCACGTAGCCCAGGCCCACGTCGACCAGGGTCCGCAGGTGCCGGTGGATCGCGTTGATCGGCTCGAAGAACGCCGCCGCCTCCTCGATCGGCATGTCCAGCACCTCGGAGATGGTCTTGCCCTTGTAGTGCACCTCGAGCGTCTCGCGGTTGTACCGGGCGCCCTTGCACACCTCGCACGGGACGTAGACGTCCGGCAGGAAGTTCATCTCGATCTTGATGGTGCCGTCGCCCGCGCACGCCTCGCAGCGCCCGCCCTTGACGTTGAACGAGAACCGGCCCGGCTGGTAGCCGCGCACCTTCGCCTCGGTCGTCGCCGCGAACAGCTTGCGGATGTGGTCGAACACGCCCGTGTAGGTCGCCGGGTTGGAGCGCGGCGTGCGGCCGATCGGCGACTGGTCGACCTGCACCAGCTTGTCGACGTGCTCCAGGCCCTTGATCCGGGTGTGCCGGCCGGGCACCTGGCGCGCGCCGTTGAGCTTGTTCGCCAGCACGGTCGCCAGGATGTCGTTGACCAGCGTCGACTTGCCCGAGCCGGACACGCCGGTCACCGAGACCAGGCAGCCCAGCGGGAACGACACGTCGATGCCGCGCAGGTTGTGCTCGCGCGCGCCGACCACCGTCAGCTGGCGCTTGCGGTCGACCTTGCGGCGCGCCGACGGCATGGGGATCTGCTTGCGGCCCGCCAGGTACGCGCCGGTGATCGAGCCCTCGTTCGCCAGCAGCTCCCGGTAGGTGCCGCTGTGGACGACCGAGCCGCCGTGCTCGCCCGCGCCCGGCCCGATGTCGACCACCCAGTCCGACGTGCGGATGGTGTCCTCGTCGTGCTCGACCACGATCAGCGTGTTGCCCAGGTCGCGCAGCCTGGTCAGGGTCTCGATCAGGCGGTGGTTGTCGCGCTGGTGCAGGCCGATGGACGGCTCGTCCAGCACGTAGAGCACGCCGACCAGGCCGGAGCCGATCTGGGTGGCCAGCCGGATGCGCTGCGCCTCGCCGCCCGACAGCGTGCCCGACGCCCGGTCCAGCGACAGGTAGTTCAGGCCCACGTCCAGCAGGAAGTGCAGCCGGGCCTGGATCTCCTTGAGCACCGCGCCCGCGATCATCGCCTCGCGCTTGGCCAGTTCGAGGCCGTCGAGGAACTCCGAGCACTCGGCCACCGACATGGCGCACACCTCGGCGATGGACTTGTCGCCCTTGCGCCCGTGGTGCAGCGTGACGGCCAGGATCTCGGGCTTGAGGCGCGTGCCCTGGCACACCGGGCACGGCACCTCCCGCATGTAGCCCTCGTACTTCTCCCGCATGTAGTCGGACTCGGTCTGCTCCTGCCGCCGCTCCAGGAACGGGATGACGCCCTCGTAGTTGGCGTAGTACGAGCGCTCGCGGCCGTACCGGTTCTTGTACCGGACGTTCACCTGCTCGGGGACGCCGTGCAGGACCGCCTTCTGCACCTTCGCGGGCAGCTGCCGCCACGGGGTGTCCATGCGGAACCCGATGGTCAGGCCCAGCGCCTCCAGCAGGCGGGTGAAGTACTCGGAGGTCTGCCCGGACGCCCAGGGCGCGATGGCGCCGTCGGCCAGCGACAGCTCGTCGTCCGGCACGACCAGCTCCGGGTCGACCTCCTTGCGCACGCCGATGCCGGTGCACGCCGGGCACGCGCCGTAGGGCGAGTTGAACGAGAAGGACCGCGGCTCCAGGTCCTCGATGGCCAGCGGGTGGCCGTTGGGGCAGGCCAGGTTCTCCGAGAAGCCCCGCACGCGGCCCGGGTCGTTCTCCGGCAGGTCCACGAACTCCAGCTCGACCAGGCCGTCGGCCAGCCGCAGCGCCGTCTCCACCGAGTCGGTCAGCCGCTGCTTGGCGCTCGCCTTGACGCTGAGCCGGTCGATCACCACCGCGATGTCGTGCTTCTCCTGCTTCTTCAGCTTGGGCACCTCGCCCAGCGCGTACACCGCGCCGTCGACCTTCGCCCGCGAGTAGCCCTGCGACTGCAGCGTGGAGAACAGGTCGAGGTACTCGCCCTTGCGCCCCCGGATGACCGGCGCGAGCACCTGGAACTTGGTGCCCGCCGCCATGGCCAGCACCTGGTCCACGATCTGCTGCGGCGTCTGCTTGGAGATGGCCTCGCCGCAGGTCGGGCAGTGCGCCTTGCCCGCGCGGGCGTAGAGCAGCCGCAGGTAGTCGTAGACCTCGGTGATGGTGCCCACCGTCGAGCGCGGGTTGCGGCTGGTCGACTTCTGGTCGATGGAGACCGCGGGCGAGAGGCCCTCGATGAAGTCGACGTCCGGCTTGTCCATCTGGCCGAGGAACTGCCGGGCGTAGGCGGACAGCGACTCGACGTACCGCCGCTGGCCCTCGGCGAAGATCGTGTCGAACGCGAGGCTGGACTTGCCCGAGCCGGACAGGCCCGTGAACACGATGAGGCTGTCCCTGGGCAGGTCGAGGTCCACGCCCCGCAGGTTGTGCTCGCGCGCGCCGCGAACGACAAGGCGGTCAGCCACAACGGTTCCCTTCGGTATTCGGCCATCCCCGAACAGACGTTCGAAAAGCGTACTCCGACCACCACGACAGACCTGTCGGGGGAGGGCGGCACCATGGTAGGGGCGGGCACCGACAAAAACCGGCGGGTGGGGCCGCGATCGTGCGCCATCGGCTCTACCGGTCGGTAGCGGACGCCCCTACGCTGGGACGATAGGCCATTCGGCCCAGACGTCGGGATGAGGTGCCCATGAGCTTCGCTGATGCCGCCCAGGTCCGGTCCGCCGGTACGAGCGTACCCGCGCCGCGCGAGTCGGCGGCGGCGCAGGACGCCGCCGCCGGCCTCGCGCGGGTGCGGCGGGCCACCGAGGTGCTGTACGAGGTGGTGGAGGGCCTGGACCAGGCCGCGCTGCGCGGGCCGAGCCTGCTGCCCGGCTGGAGCCGGGCCCACGTCGTGACGCACCTCGCGCGCAACGCCGACGCCCTGGTCAACCTGCTGACCTGGGCGAAGACCGGCGTCGAGCACCAGATGTACCCCAGCCCGGCCGACCGGGACGCCGACATCGCCCAGGGCGCGGCCCGGCTGCCGCAGCTGCTGCGGGCCGACCTGGACGCGGCCTGCGAGCGCTTCGCGGTGGCCGCGCGCGACCTGCCGCCGGCGGCGTGGGGCGCGGAGGTGGCCCACCCGCGCACCGGGCCGTTCCCGGCGCGCCGGATCCCGTGGCTGCGGCTGCGCGAGGTGTGGGTCCACCTGGTCGACCTGGACGCGGGCGTGGGTTTCGAGGACCTGCCGGAGGACCTGGTGGAGCGGTACGTGGACGAGGTGGCGCGCGGCTACGCCGGCCGGGCCGACGTGCCGGCCGTGCGGCTGGACGTGACCCTGCCCGACGGCAGGCGGCGCGGCTGGCGGCTGGCGGACGGCGACCCGGTGGTGGTCGCGGGCCCGGCGGCGGCCGTGCTGGCGTGGCTGACCGGGCGCGGGGGCGGCGCGGGGCTGACCGGGCCGGCGCCGGCGCTGCCCGCGTGGCTCTGAGGAGCGCCGGTTGCACTACCGTCGGCGGTCGTGGACGTACTTGAGGACTACACGGGCCACGTCGAGCCGAACGGCCCGGCAGCCCGCCGCACGCTGGACGACCTGACGATCACGAAGATCTCGGTCGGTCCGATGGACAACAACGCGTACCTGCTGGTGTGCCGGGCGACGAACGAGGCGCTGCTGATCGACGCGGCGGCCGACCCGACCCGCCTGTCCGACCTGGTGGGCCACTCCCGGGAACGCCCACGCCTGAAGACCGTCGTCACCACCCACCGCCACCAGGACCACTGGGGCGCGCTCGGCGCGGTGGCCGGGGCGAACGGCTCGAACACGGTGGCGCACGCGCTGGACGCGGACGTCCTGCCGATCCCGCCGGACCAGCTGGTCGACCACGGCGACACGGTGGTGGTCGGCCGGGTGCCCCTGGCGGTGATCCACCTGCGCGGCCACACCCCGGGCTCGATCGCCCTGCTCCACCGCGAGCCGGGCGGGCGGGCGCACCTTTTCACGGGCGACTCGCTGTTCCCCGGCGGTCCTGGACGGACAACAAGCCCGGAGGACTTCACCAGCCTGATGAACGACCTGGAGTCGCGCGTGTTCGGCATCCTGCCGGACGAGACTTGGTTCTACCCCGGCCACGGCGACGACTCCACCCTCGGCGAGCAGCGCCCCCACCTCACCGAGTGGCGCGAACGCGGTTGGTGATCTGAGAAACACCCCGGACGGGGCCGCCTGATCCGACAGGCGGCCCCGTCCGGTGTCGCAGCAGCACGACGGCGCCTCGATCGGACGCAGGAGGTCCGACCGTACGCACATCGTGCTGCAGTTCCCGCCCGCTGGCGGTGCTGCTGTGAGCATCGAGGCGATCAACTGGGCGCTCAACCACGCCCCCATCCTCACCGGCCGCAAGGACGCCTCCGCTCTGGCGATCACTCTGATCGCCAGGGCCAACCACGCCGGCCCGGACGGCACCGAGGCGTTCCCGCCGGCCGAACGGCTGACCACCTACACCCGACTGTCCTGCCGCACCGTCCAGCGCGCACCGCTCCCCGGAAGAGCTGGACCTGATCCCAAGGGCAACCCCTGCTACCGCGACGCCCGGATCGAGCGCGCCGACCACCGTCCCAGGTCCACAACCTGGTCCTGATCGCGGGCATGTCCACCGGCTCGGCACTGGGGCGTTAGGACGACGCGCCGCTGACCAGCACGGGACGTCAACAGATCCGCAACGGGGCGTCAACCACGACCGGGCGGGGCGTCAGCATGACGCCCGAAACATCCGTCAACCGTCCACGAACCCGCCCCGCACCGAGCGCACGCAACGGGCGCTCGGCTATCGCCATGTCGAGATGTTCCACGATCTTCCGCAGCTCATGACCCTCCTCGACCTCTTCCTCAAGTCGGGCCACCGCTTTGGCCAGATCCCCCATCTGTTCCCCTGTCTCACCTGGGCAGTCGCCCCGTCCCATCAGAGGCGTAGCTATGGCAAGACTGTCCAGTCCGCTGGCATCTGGCCACGGGGTCGGACTACCTCTGCATCACGCCGGCAGCCATTGCCAAGGAACCAATAGATAGGAGGGCAGTTCATGTTGATAACCTGGGTTATCAACTAAATCTCACCGTGAGGGCCACGATCGTCGTATCGTTCTGCCGCGTCGGGCGAGGAGCCGCTGCCTGTGGCAGAAGCTCGACCTGCGGTCGGGTCGGCTGATGCGACGTGAGAGGGACGAGGGAGGGGCATACCGTGGTCATCGGTCCGCCGGACACGGCGCTACGCATCCAGATCCCCATCCTGGTGTCGATGTCGGAAATCGCCGCGTTCGCCCAGGTGAAGCGTCCCGTCGTGTCCACCTGGCGCCGCCGTTACCCGGATTTCCCCGCCGCCGTGTCCGAGCGCTCGGGCAGGCCGCTGTTCGACGGTGCCCAGGTGGCCGATTGGCTGATCACCTCGGGCCTGGGCAACGCCACCCCGGCGGAACTCCGCTCCGAGCTGGCCCTCTTCGGTATCGTCGCGCTGCGGGAGCGGTTCACACCGTGGCAGCTGATCGAGACACTGGGAAGCCTTCTGTGTCTGCGCAGACTTGACAGCCGACCGCTGACCGAGGGCCCGGGCGGCCCCCCGAGCAGCGCCGAAGCGGACGAGGTGCTGTGGTCCGCCGTCCTGCGCCGCGCCGAGCGGATCGACGCCGAGGACGATTTCCTCCTCCGGGAACTGCGCTCCCTCGACGCCACCGCGGCCCCGCTCGCTCGCCTCACCGAGGATCTGGTCGAGGCCGCCTACGAGGAGCACGGCGCATACGAGTGGCTGCTCTCCGCCCGCTCCCGGCTCGGACTGGACTCCCTCGCCGCTGACGCCGTCGCCCCCGAGCTGCGCCGCCTGCTCACCCAGCTCGCCGACCTCCGCATCAGGCTGGAGCACGGCGAGTCCCTCACCCTCGCCGACCCGCACGCCCGCGCCGGCGACCTGCTCGCCTCGCTCCTCGACGACACGGAGGACCGCGAACACATCACCGTCCTGGCCGCCGACCCCGACGAGCGGCTGGCCCGCATCACCCGCCGCCGCCTCCTCCTCGCCGGTGTCAGCGAACTCGACCTCGACGTCCAGACCGGCCCTGACCTGGAGGAGCGCCTCGCTGATCCGGACCTCGTCGTCACCCAGCTCCCCTACCGCCCTGGCGAGGAGCGCTCCGTGCTCGCCGCCCTGGCGGAGGTCGAGCGCGTCGCCGACCTCCTTCGCCCCGGCCGCACCGCCCTCGTCCTGGGCCCGGCCGACGCGCTCGTGGACGAGCTCAAGGACACCGAGGCGGCCCAGCTCCGCTCGGCTCTCCTGCGCGGTAACGTCGTCGAGTCCGTCATCGCGCTTCCCGGCGGCGTCGTGCCCTTCCGCCCTGGTTACCGTCCCGCGCTGTGGACGCTCACCCGCGATCCCGTCCCCGAGGCGGAGGGCAAGGTCTTACTGGCCGACATCAGTGCCGAGCAGCTCACGGCGGAGGTGCGCGTGCGGCTCGCCGAGGACGTCCTCCTCTGGCGGGCGGAAGGTTTCCGGGAGCTCGACGGCCACGACCCGCGCTACGGTCACGCGGTTCCCGTCGCCGTCCTGGAGCGAACTTTCGGCGGCCCGCTGATCCCGCCCGCGCCGCCCGCCGCTGTGATCTGGTCCGACAAGGTCGCGGAGCGCCCGGCCCTGATCGCCGAGGCGGAGGCGCGCCTGGAACGGGCGGCGGCCGATACCCGCACGTATGAGGACGAGCACGGCCCCTATCGGGGAGGCGTGCTGCGCCGCGTGGGACGCCTGCCCCGGCGCACCACCCTCGGTAAGTTGATCGCCGAACGCAGGGTGGCCCGGCTGCCGGGCCACCGCTTTGACGACCGGCACCTCACGTCGAACGGCCACCACGCCGTCCTGGGACCCGAGGAGATCACGGGCGCACGGCCCGTCGGCACGCGCCGCATCGACCGGCTGGTCCTGGCCGGCGCGTACGGCCAGGTGGCGCTCACCGAGCCCGGTGACGTCGCCTACACACTCGCGCCCCGCCTCGGCCTGTACGTCGATCACGACGGCTTCTCGGTGGTCGCCTTCCCGGCCCGCGTCCTGCGCGTGAACCCCGACGTCGCCCGCCCGTTGACCCCGCGGGTCCTGGCAGCCCTGCTGAATGCTGCCCCCAGCACCGCCCGCAGCCCCGGTGCGGTGCGCCCCGCCCGCCGCATCGAGGACTACCAGCTCCCCGACCTCGACCCGGACGAGGTGCGGCGCTTCGACGCCCTGCTGGCCGAGACCGAACGCCGGGAACGCCTGCTGCGCGCCCAGATCGACGCCCTCGCCGAGGCCTGCGGCCTGACGATCGTCGGGCTGGCGGACGGCACGTTCACCCTTGCCGATCCGCCCACCCGCACCGTCAACCGCACGTAGCCCATCCACCGATCAGACCCCATCAACCCACCAACAGGAAGTAAGGAACGATGCCTCCCCGCAAGCGAGCCGCGGCAGCCGCCGGACAGGGCGAACTGCCCGTCGTCTCCAGCACCAAGGAGATCCAGGACATCCTGTGGAAGGCTGCGGACAAGCTCCGCGGCTCCATGGACGCAGCCCAGTACAAGGAGTTCGTGCTCGGCCTGGTCTTCCTGAAGTACGTCTCCGACGCCTTCGCCGAACGCCGCGAGGAACTGGCCGCCGACCCCGAGCTGGCCCAGATCCCCGAGCACCGCCGCGCGGCCTTCCTGGAGGACAAGGACGAGTACACCGAGAAGAACGTCTTCTGGGTGCCCCCGACCGCCCGCTGGGACTACATCTCCGAGAACGCGGCCAGCGCGGAGGGCGGCGTCGGCAAGCTCCTCGACACGGCCATGGACGAGGTGATGAAGGCCAACAAGGCCCTCACCGGCGTCCTTCCGAAGATCTTCAACCGCGACAACGTCGACCAGAAGCGCCTGAAGGAACTCGTCGACCTGATCAGCGACGCCCGCTTCACCGGCCACGGCGACCGCCCGGCGCAGGACGTGCTGGGTGAGACGTACGAGTACTTCCTGGAGAAGTTCGCCCGTGCCGAGGGCAAGCGGGCCGGCGAGTTCTACACCCCGGCGAGCGTGGTCCGCCTGATCGTGGAGGTGCTGGAGCCGTACGAGGGGCGGGTGTACGACCCGGCGTGCGGCTCGGGCGGCATGTTCGTCCAGAGCGGCAAGTTCGTGAAGAAGTGGAAGGGCCAGGACCACACCCACGACATCGCGATCTACGGTCAGGAGGCCAACGAACGCACCTGGCGCCTGGCGAAGATGAACCTCGCCATCCACGGCATGGACCCCAAGGGCATCGGCGACCGCTGGGCGGACACCTTCGCCGAAGACAAGCACCCCGACCTCAAGGCCGACTTCGTGATGGCCAACCCGCCGTTCAACATGTCCGACTGGGCGAGGAAGACGGACGATCGGCGCTGGAAGTACGGGGTACCACCCCAGTCGAACGCCAACTACGCCTGGCTCCAGCACATCGTCTCCAAGCTGGGCGACCGGGGCAGCGCGGGCGTGGTCCTGTCCAACGGCTCGATGTCGTCCAAGCAGTCGGGCGAGGGCGAGATCCGCGCGGCGATGGTCGAGGCGGATTTGGTCTCCTGCATGGTCGCGCTGCCGGGCAACCTGTTCCGCACGACAGCCATCCCGGCGTGCCTGTGGTTCCTGACAAAGGACAAGTCGCCGCAGGGCGCGAAGGCCCTGGCGGACCGGCGCAGCCGAGTGCTGTTCATCGACGCCCGCTCGATGGGCACGATGGTCGACCGCACAGAGCGGATCCTCACGGACGAGGACCTGGAGAAGATCTCCGACACGTACCACGCGTGGCGCGGCACGAAGTCGGCAAAGGACAAGGGCCTCACGTACGAGGACGCGCCGGGCTACTGCTACAGCGCGACGATCGAGGAGATCAAGAAGAACGACTACGTGCTGACCCCAGGGCGGTACGTGGGGGCGGCCCAGGCCGAGGAGGACCCGGACGCGGAGCCGGTGGAAGAGCGGATCGCGCGGCTGACGAAGGAGCTGTTCGAGCAGCTGGACGAGTCAGCACGGCTGGACGCGGTGGTGCGCGAGCAGCTGGGGAGGATCGATGGTTGAGCAGCAACTCACCTTCGCTGATTTGGTGAAGGCGGGCGACATGACCTTCGGGGATGGTTACCGCACTAAAAAATCCGAGCTTGGTAAGCCAGGACTCCCAATCCTGCGTGTTGCCGAGGTGCATGATGGCGCCATCAGGCCCGAATTTGCGGATTACGTGAGTGACGCCTACCGAGCCGCTATGGGAGCAAAAGTATCTCGATGGGGGGATATTGTACTAACAACGAAGGGGACTGTCGGACGTGTGACGATTATTCCTACCGGATCCCCTGAGTTTGTCTACAGTCCGCAGGTCTGCTTTTTTCGTGTCACTGAGGGGGCACGGCTGGAATCCAAATATCTACACTACTGGTTCAAGAGTTCGGAGTTCTGGGGTCAGGCCAGCTCGCGCAAGAGCCAAACAGATATGGCTGACTATTTGAACCTGTCGGACATTCGTTCGTTGTCCATCACTGTTCCGGACCGCCGGCAACAGCATGCCATCGTGGACATCCTTGGGGCACTGGACGACAAGATCGCGGTCAACGAGCACACGGCCGCAACGGTGGACTCTCTCGTTTCTTCCATGTACAAGCTTGCAGTGTCCGATGAACACGCTAAGCAAGTACCCCTGGGTGACGTTGCTGCTGTTAACGAGCGGTCAGTCGGACCCGCGCCTGAGGGATCACTCCGCTATGTTGATATCTCCAGCGTGTCTGTTGGGGCGTATGAATGGCCTGAGCGCATCAGTTGGAGCAATGCTCCCGGAAGAGCTCGACGCAAGGCTTCTGTGGGCGACACGATTTGGTCAACCGTTCGACCCAATCGCCGGTCTCATGCATTGATTCTTGATGATGACCCGGAACTTACCTTCTCGTCTGGACTTGCCGTGCTGAGCCCAAGGAGCGTAGGTCCCGCACTGTTTTATGAAGCTACGAGAACCGCTGATTTTCAGGGCTACCTAGAGAGTGTGGCCGAGGGAAGCGCCTACCCTGCCGTTCACGCAAATCGGTTCAAAGAAGCCCCAATTACCCTTCCACCGCACGAAAAGTGGGAGGCTTTCGAGAAAGTGGCCATGATTCTGCGCCTTAGAGCGCACCAGGGAGTGGTGGAATCTCGTACCCTTGCACGACTCCGCGACACCCTCCTCCCCCAGCTGATGTCCGGCAAGCTTCGCGTCTGTGACGCGGAGAAGATCGTGGAGGACGCCCTATGACCGCCAGAAGCGGCAGCGAGCAGCTTCCCGCCCACCTCGACGCCAAGATGACCGAGGCAACGTGGGAACACCTCGCCCTGGACGAACTGGGGCAGCTCGCATGGGAGGTAAAAGCCGGCAAAGACCTCGCCCCCGGCACCGGCCACCGCCGCGACTGGAGCGACCTCATCCTGCACGACGAACTCCAAGCGGCCATCGAGAAGCTGAACCCGGAGCTGACCGCTACCGCCGTCCATGAAGCCCTCCGCATCGCCACCGACCCCGCCTCCCGCGAGGCGTACGCGGAGAACCGGCAGGCGCACGAGTACCTCACCGACGGCATCCGGCTGACCTATACCGACGAGTTCGGCGCCGAGCAGACCCCGACCGTGCGCCTCGTTGACTTCACGGACCCCGACGCGAACAGCTACCTCACCGTCAACCAGGTCATCGTCCGGGACACTGATGGTAGCCACCGCCGCTTCGACATCGTCCTCTACGTCAACGGCCTGCCCTTGGCCGTTGTCGAGTTGAAGAGCGCCTCCGACGAGAACGCGACCCTGAAGTCCGCGCACGCCCAACTCCAGACCTATGTCTCGGAGTTCCCGGTCGCGTTCCGCTACAACGTGCTCTGCCTGCTCTCGGACGGCATTACCGCCAAGTACGGCACGATTTTCACACCGTACGAGCACTTCGCGCCCTGGAACGTCGACCACGACGGTGAGCGCGTCGACACCACCGAGCCTGGCTATGACGGCGTAGACGCGCTGAACCTGGCCCTGCACGGTTTGTTCACACAGGACCGATTTCTCTCCCTCACCCGCAACTTCGTCAACTTCCCGCCGCCCAAACCCGGCGAGCCGCTCTCCGGCAAGCGCATCGCGAAGCCGCACCAGTACTTCGCGGTCAACAAGGCGGTGAAAGCGGTCGTCGAGGCGTCCCGGTCGACCGGGCAGGCCGGCGTCGTCTGGCACACGCAGGGCGCGGGTAAGTCCGAGGAGATGGTGGAGACGTCCGCGCTCGTCTCCCGCCACCCCGCGCTGAACAACCCCACCATCGTCGTCATCACCGACCGCAACGACCTCGACGACCAGCTCTACGACACCTTCCGGGACAGCAAAACCCTTCTCGGGCAGGAACCCATCCAGGTCAACACGCGGGAAGAGCTCCGCACCGAGCTGAAGAGCCGCACCGTCGGGGGGATCATCTTCACCACCCTCCAGAAGTTTGGCCTGAGCAAGGAGGAGAAGCAGGCCGGCAAGTCCCACCCGCTCCTCTCTGAGCGCCGGAACATCCTGGTGATCGTCGACGAGGCGCACCGCTCGCACTACGACAGCCTTGACGGGTACGCCCGCCATCTGCGCGACGCCCTTCCGTACGCCACCCTGCTCGCCTTCACCGGCACGCCGATCTCCAAGGCCGAGGCCGACACCCGGGCCGTCTTCGGCGACTACATCGACATCTACGACCTGAAGCGCGCCGTCGACGACGGGGCCACGGTCCGCGTGTTCCACGAACCGCGCGTGATCCAGGTCGACCTGCCCAAGGGCGTTGACCCGAACACGCTCGACGAGCAGGCCAACAGTCTCACCGAGGGCATGGACGACGCCGAACGCCGCCGTGCCATCAAGTACGCCACGACGATGAACACCGTCTACGGTGCCCCTGACCGGATAGCGAAGCTCGCCGACGACTTGATCGCCCACTGGGAGCTGCGCCGCGAACTGGTCAAGCCCGACATCGGCAGTCCCGGCAAGGCGATGGTCGTCTGCGCCACCCGCGACATCTGCGTACGGCTCTTCGACGCGCTGGCCGAGCGGCGGCCGGAATGGGTGGGCACGGAAGCCTCCCAAGGCGTCATGAAGATCGTCTTCCACAGTGACCCCTCTGACGAAGAGCACCTGCGCAAGCACGCCTTGCGGCCGTCCCAGCAGAAGGTCGTCCAGGCCCGCGCCAAGGACCCGGACGACGAGCTGGAACTGCTCATCGTCCACTCGATGCTGCTCACCGGTTACGACGCGCCGCCCATCCACACCCTGTACATGGACCGCCCCATGCAGGGCGCCAACCTGATGCAGGCCCTGGCCCGCGTCAACCGCCGCTTCCGGGGCAAGCAGGACGGCCTCCTCGTCGGCTACGCGCCCCTCACCGACAACCTCAACAAAGCCCTGCGCGAGTACTCCGACCAGGACCGCAAGGACCAGACGCTCGGCGCGGACATCGAGCGGGCCATCACCGAGGTCAAGAACGAACTGTCGACCATCAGGGGGCTGCTGGCCGGGTGCCACTGGAAAGAATGGCTGGCCGACACCGGCCGGCCCGACTCCCGCAGACGCGCACTGCGCCTGACCGCCGACTTCCTGCGTGATCCGACAAACCCTGGTAACCAGGTCGAGTCCGGTGCCAAGCCGCTCTCCGTCCGCTTCAAGGACAGCGCTGCCCGGCTCGACCGCTTCTACCGCCTCTGCGCGATGAGCCGCGAGATCGTCGAGCGTTGCGTGGACATGGACGACTGGCGCCGCGACATCGCCTTTTTCAGCGAGGTCCGGGCCTGGATGATCAAGCTCGACGCGGCGCAGCGCGAGGCGAGCGGGCAGCCGCTCAGTGCCGAGGTGCAGCGCTACCTCCAGGCATTGGCGGCCTCGGTCGTCGACGCCGACGAGATCACCGACCTGTACGCGGAGGCCGGGATCGGCCGGCTGGACATCACCCGCATCAACGAGGCGCAGCTGCGCAAGCTGGCGAACTCCGAGACCCCGCACCTGGTCGCCGAGGCGCTGCGCCGCCTGATCCAGCAGAAGATGCGCGAGGTGACCAAGCACAACGTCGTCCGCAACGAAAGCTTCTCCAAGCGCCTCGACGACTTGATGAAGCGGTACATGCTCCAGCAGCTCACCAGCGCCCAGGTCATCGCCGAACTCGCCTCCCTGGCCAGGGAGGTGTCGGCGGAGGCCCACCGTGGTGAGCAGTTCGACCCGCCACTCAGCCACGCGGAGCTGGCCTTCTACGACGCGGTCGCTCAGAAGAACATGGCCGAGCTGGTGGAGGGCGGCCAGGACACCCTCGCCGAGATCGCCCGAGCCCTGGTCAAGGACATCCGGAAGAACCTCTCCGTCGACTGGCTCTCCCGCGAGCCCGTCCGGGCCAAGTTGCGCACCCGCATCCGCCGCGTGCTGGCGATGTTCGACTACCCGCCGGAGGAGGAGCGCGAGGCGGTCGACCTCGTCCTGAAGCAGATGGAGATCGTGGCCGCCCTGTGGGCGCCTGCCGCGAAGTAGGCAGGAACGTGATGGGCGGGCCGAGTGCCGCCCGCCCATCACGGCCAGGTGTGCTCGATCCAGTCGTATCGGTGACGTTCTGCCCGGCGATGGTGATCGGTGCACTCGTCATCCAGTCGACAAGACTGGTATGGGCGCGAAGCGCTCCTCCGGCGTCAACTCGCGTCGAAAGCATTCGAATTGCGATAACCCAGGTTATCGCTGAATAAATGGATTACGGCAACCCGCCGTCTCTAACGTCTGTTCCGTCGCACCGGGCTCGCGAATCGTCGGAGGCTCACCCCCTCTCGCTTACCGCGGCCGCCCGGCCGACCCCACCGGAACGGACCACAAGAGGGCGGAGAGCGCCATGACGGAAGACCTTGAGCACCACAAGCGCCCGGAGCACACCGCGCAGACCGGACAGGACCACGACAGCGGCAGCCCATCGACGCTCTCCCAGCTGGCCGGTCGCCTCGAAGTGTCCACCCTCCCCGAGGGAGTCAAGGCGATGCTCCGCGAGGCGCTGGGCGAGGCGGGAACTGGTGCGGGCGCGTCGGCAGGCCCGCGCCCCGATCAGCGGGTGTTCCTCGAATCCATCAGCGTCGCCGGCTTCCGCGGCATCGGCCGCAAGGCGCGTCTGCCGCTGACCGCGAAGCCCGGTGTCACTCTCGTGATGGGGCGCAACGGTTCGGGGAAGTCCAGCTTCGCCGAGGGCGTCGAGACCGCGTTCACCGGCCGGACCGCCCGCCTCGACAAGCAGCGCGGTGAGGTGTGGCGCCGGCACTGGCGCAACCTGCACGACGGGGGCGAGCCCAAGGTCGAGGTCCGCCTCTCTGCTGCGGGCGACGCCAAGCCGTCCACTCTGACGTGCACCTGGTCGGGCGGCGACGTCACGGCTCCCGAGGTCGAGTTCAAGCGACCGGGGCAGGGGCGGCGGCCCTTCGAGGAGGCCGGCTGGGAGCGGGCGCTGCACGACTACCGGCCCTTCCTGTCGTACCACGATCTCGACAAGGTCATCAGCGGCAGGCCCAGCGAGCTGTACGACTCGATCGCCACCATCCTCGGACTCGGCGAGCTGACGGCCGCAGACGAGCGGCTCCAGGCCGCGGAGAAGGAGCTCAACACGGCGGTGAAGGCGGTCGAGGTGGAGCTGCCCGTCCTCGTCGAGGCGCTCTCCGCGCTGGACGATCCCAGGGCGGCACGCGCGCTCGCGGCTGTCAGCGCGTCGGGGACGCCCGACTTCGGGGTGCTGGACGCCCTCGTGACCGGACTGCCTGATGCGGACGACGAGCACCTTCGGGAACTGCGCGCGATTGTCGAGCTGTCCGGTCCCGACCTCGACGCGGTCGGTACGGCGGTGGACCGGCTGCGTAAGGCCATCGCCGTACTAAACGACGTGCGCGCCTCGGGCACCGAGGACGCCCACCAGCGCGCCGAGCTGCTGTCCAGGGCCTTGGACCACAGCCGCCGGCATGCGAACGAGGACATCTGCCCGGTATGCGGGGCCGACCGGCCGCTCGACGAGGAATGGGCCGAGCGGGCCGCCGAGCAGGTGGCGGTCTTGCGGTGTGATGCGGCAGCCGCGCAGGAAGCCCGCACCGAGCTGAGGGAGGCGATGGAAGCCGTCCGATACCTCGTCAGGCTGGTCCCCGCCTGGCTGCCCGCCCCGCTGGTCGTTCCGTGGAAGGAGTGGGCGGCCTGCCGGGAGATCGACGATGCCGAGCGGCTCGCAGCCCACGCCGAGACCGCCGCGCTCGTCCTCGCCGACACCTGCGCTGCACTGCGCGAGGAGGCCGCCCAGGAACTGGAGGAACTCGACGAAAGCTGGCGACGCTGCATCACCCGCCTCGCCGCTTGGCTCGGCCGGGCCCGGACCGCGTACGCGGGCAAGCCCCGGCTGCGCCAGGTCAGGGCGGCCCGTAAGTGGCTCAAGGAGGCGTGTGCCGAACTGCGCGAGGAACGGCTGCGGCCCTTCGAGGACCACTCGCAGCGGGTCTGGGAGGAACTGCGTCAGCAGAGCAACGTCGACCTGCGTTCCATGCGCCTGACCGGCAGCGAGAAGGCCGCCGTGCGCAAGCTCGTGATGGACGTGTCCGTGGACGGTACGGAGGCCGCTGCGCTGGGCGTCATGAGCCAGGGCGAGCTGCACTCACTCGCGCTCTCGCTCTTCCTGCCACGTGCCGCCGCACCAGACAGCCCCTTCGGGTTCGTCGTGATCGACGACCCCGTGCAGTCCATGGACCCCGCGAAGGTCCACGGCCTCGCGAAGGTCCTGCACCACCTCGGTGAGACCCGCCAAGTCGTCGTCTTCACCCACGACACGCGGCTCCAGCGGGCCTTCACCAACCAGGAACTTCCGGTGACGGTCCTGGAGGTGGAGCGGCAGGCGCGCTCGACGGTGACCGTGCGCCGGGTGACCGACCCGGTCGTCCAGGCGCTGAGCGACGCACACGCCCTCGCCCGTACGCCAAATCTGCCGCCGGCGGCCCTGACGCACGTGCTGCCTGGTCTCTGCCGCACTGTGCTGGAACGCGCCTTTTCGGAGGCCGCCTGGCTGCGGCTGCACCGTGCCGGACTGACCGAGCACGAGGCGGAGAAGACCGTCACGGCCGCCATCAAGCTGACGGACATCGCCGCCCTGGGACTCTTCGGGGACTCTTCGAGGACGGCGAGCGAGGTCTACCGCGAGCTGTGCAGACGCTGCGGTCCCGCAGCGGTGGACCTCATCCGGCAGTGCCAGGAAGGCGCCCACCCGACTGGCACGCCGATGCCGGAGCCCCTGCGGTTCGTGAGGGACATCGAGGCCGTCGCCCAGATCGTGCGCAAGCTGGAGGTGGCCGACCAGTGAACCCAACGATTCGTGAGTTGCTGGATACCGCCGACCAACTCCTTGCCGCCACCGCCTCGAGTGGTCTCCCCAGTACCGAGGCCGCAACAACCGTGTCCGCCCCGTCCGTCATGCTCACGGTTACGACGGCGAGTCGGTGCCGCGGTGCGGCCTTCGCTCTCCGCGTCGCGCTGGAGAGCGCGGTCGCCGCCCGCCTCACCGCGCACCGCGCGCCCCGCGCGATTCGCGAGGGCAACATGCGAGCCGCGCTTCTCTGGCTTCGCGGCTGTGTCGAAGCCGGGACCGCGCGCCGGGCGAAGGCCACTTGGAGCCAGCTTTGCCTCGGCTGCCACTACCACCAGTACGAGATCGGTCCCACGGAGGACCAGGTTCGCTCCTGGCGGAGCGAAGTCGCGGCGCTAATCGCACTGATGGGCCGGTGACTACGAGTGGACCGTGCTATCAGCCGGTTCGGTAACGGGAAGGCCCTATACCAGTCGGCACAAGGGTCGCTGCCAGGAGGAGAAGCACGTAGGACGAGACCAAAAGGGCGGTTGACGTCGACCCGCACCGGAGCGGCTTCATGGGCAATGCGAGAAGCTGATCAGCAGATTCCGAATTGGACCGGGACGTACACGCTGACGCTCACTTCGATCGGTTTCCAGGGAGGCGACAGTTCATTCGTCAGCGACGTTGTCCTGTTCGATGCGTTCGAAGATGTCCGCATCGGTCTCCTGCTGCCAGACTGGCAGATCGCTCCACTCGGCAACGTAGGAGGGTTTGGGATCGGAGAAGTGCCGGTGGATCTGCCCAGTCCAGCAGGCGGCGACGAACTGGCCTTTTTGGGTCCGGGTCAGCCGGGTGGCGTTGCCAGCAGTGATGTCAAGGAAAGCAAGGACCTGTGAGTAGACCGCGGAGGCGGAGGCGCGTTCCCAGTCGGGGGTGTCCTCCCAGGCTGCGACGTAGCCGGGTTTCGGCTCGCCCGGGTAGTGCTTGCGGACCCCGGCGATCCACGCCTCCCGGAAGATCCTCCCACCTTCGGTATTGCTCGCGGGCACGCGCGTTCTCCTTGGATCCTTGCGGTGACGATTACGGTCGGTTCGGTGGCGTCAGGCTGGTGATCAGGCGACGCCAGCACGGACGGCGAACTCGCGCAAGCCTGACAGCGACGGCCCGAAAGAGCGCAGTTGCCGGGTCAAGCGGTGCGCCCACGGGCGCAGCCTGACTTCCTGCGGGGCGGCGCGTTCGGCGGCGAGCAGCGCGTGGAATGCCTGTTCTCGCTTGCCCCAGGCGCCGAAGGTCAGGGCGACGTCCTCCCAATAGCGCACCAGCCGCTCGGTGACGGTGATGCTGCTGGGCCGGATGGCGCGGGCCGCCTCGATGGCGGTGCCGTAGTCGCCGAGCTTGCGGTGCACGCTGATTTCGTACAACCCCAGGTAGCGGGCGTCCACCGCCGACGGGGTGAGTGCGGTGGGCAACGCCGTCCGGGTGGTACGGGCCGCGGTGGTCGCCTCGGCGTGCAACTCTAGGGCGATGTCACGGCGGCCGGCGATGGCGGCGGTGTACGCGCCGGTCTCCAGCAGCATCGCGTAGGCCGCGCCGTACCCAGATCCGGCCAAGCCGGCATCGGAATGCAGTTTGCCTGCGGTGTCCACGACCAGGTGCTGGGCCTTGTCAGGCTGCTCGAACCGGCGCAGCACGACCGCACCCATCTGAGCGGCTTCGGCCTCCACCAGCAGGTTCCCGGACGCGCGGGCAGCCGAGAGTGCCTGGTGAGACAGACCGGTGGCCAGTCCGTCCTCGCCCAGCCGCAGCGCCAGCCAGGTGGCGTGCCGGTAGGCGGTGGCCATCAGCGCGTCCACTTCGCCACGTTGTTCGGCGTCCACGGCGGCGCGTGTGGCCTGCGCGTGGCGGATTACCTGCGGCAGGCCAGCGGCCAACTGGGAGTACCGGCAGGCCAGGTAGTCGGCTTGAACGCGGTCAACCAGGCGACGCAGCTCGTCGACGGTCACGGGTCCGGTTGTCGTGGACTGGGCGTGGGCGTCGGGCAGGCCGAGCAACGCGGCCCCGGCGACACCGAGCACCCCGGCCAGCAGTTCTCGACGCAGCACGTCATCACCGCCATTCAGAGGGTCTGCTGGCCCCACGGTAGCGAGTCCCAGTCGCTGCGGGTGGATGCCGTAGCGGTCGGCCAGCCGCCGCAACGTGTCGGTGTCCACCGGCCGGCCGCGTTCGATGCGGGACAGCGCCGAGCCGGAGTAGCCCAGCAGCTTGCCCGCTTGGGCCAAGGTGAGGCGGCGCCTCTGGCGCTCGGCGCGCAGGACGTCCCCAGGGGATGGATCCGACATCTCCGTGATCCTCACGTGTCCCGCCTCTACTCCACCAGACCCAATCGGGTCAAGAGGCTGCCCGGAATCGGCACACCGTGCGCACGCAGCGCACACAAGCTCCCGATTCGACCTGAACGGTCGTTAGCTGGCTCCAGCGGACATGGCGTCCAGCGGACCAGGTGGAACGGAGCATCCCGCATGAGCCTCCGGGCGAAGCGAGCAGCACGGTTGCCGCTGGTGCCGGCGCACGACGACCAGGTCGTCGGACATACCTCCTGCAACCGGACGCCCGACGCGTCTTCGAACGTCTGCCGTGCTGGCCGTGCGGGCACCGGTCAGCACGGCAGGCTCCCACCGATCACGACTGCGAGGGCGTCATGTGGGTCGTCATCTCGTGGGTCGCCACCGCGCTCACGTTGCTGGGCCTGTCGCTGTTAGCGCTGGCCGCCGGGGCCAGCTTGATCTACGGGTTGCGTGCCTGGCGGAACCACCGGCGGTTGGCCCGTCGCCGCACCGCGGACATTCGAACGCATGTGGCGGAGCTGCGCTGCCGCACCGGCCCTGGGAAGCAGGACCACGACTCGCTGCCGTCACCCTGCCAGCCTGAAGAAGGAGGTGATCAGCGCGAGCGATCTCCACGCGGCGACCGGACCGACGACGAAGTCCAAGGCGGCCGACATCGAGCGGTGGGGCCACCGTTCGAAGGTCGTGTCCGTATCGCCGGTCATGTCCTGCACAACGCCGACACCCGACGTCTCCCCCGCGTTCCACCTTCCGCCGGCGAGCGCTGATCTACCCGAGACCTCGACATCGCTCATGGCGACACCGATCACCACCAGGTTGCTGCACCACCGTGCCGCCTTCTCGAATGGCCTCTGCTGCCAACCGCAAGATCACGCGTGCGATGCGCGTGTAACGAACGAAGGAGACCAACGTGACCACTGCTCTTCAGGACGCCCCGGTGGGCGCCTTCGACTTGGACGTGCGGATCGAGACCGAACAGGTGGGGGTCGAAGACGCGGCGTGCGCGACCGACGACGGCTGCGGGCACACCTGCGAGCTTTCCGCCTGCCACTCGCAGCGGTGATCTGACGACGACGAGCGACGTGGGGCCGGGTGCGAAGCCCGGCCCCATGCCGGGAGGAGGACGCAGACATGTGCGCCGACAAGGGTTTCGTCCACTACCAGCACCACGGGACCGGGTTGCTCCGGGCAACGGCTGAAGTCATCGACATCCGCCGTTGGCCGGATCCTGACGACGAGAAGGACTGTCGTTCGTGGTTGGTCGAAGCCTGGCCCCTTCCCGGAATCGCCCCGGCGATCCGGCACGCCAGCCCCGTCCTTGCCACCCGCGTGGAGAAAATCCTGTCGGGCGACGCGGTGTCAGCACGGGACGTCCGACGCGCGACCCTGTCCGTCGTCCGGTACGTGTTGCGCGCTCGTGGCCGACCGACCCCGTTCGGCACCTTCGCCGGCGTGAGCACGCTCGCCGTGGGCACCTCGACAGACGCTCGCTGGGGTACAGGCCATCGCCCTGTCGTGCGTGCGGAGACGCGCTGGCTCCACCGGGTCGTGCAACGCCTGGAGGACTGCGCTGAGCTGGTGGCGCGGCTGGATGTCACCGTCAACGACGCGGCGGAACTGCGCGCCGGACGGTGGGAACTGCCCGGCCCGCGCAAGGTCAGCGTCCGAGCGACATCCGCGGTGGCGATGGTTCGGGACGAGGCCGCCGTGCCGATCGGTTTCGGTGTCCTCTCGGACAAGCTGGCCCACGCCTTCCCGGAGGCCGGGGACGCCTTGGCGATGCTGATGTCCCTCCTGCGAAACGGTCTGCTGTTGACCTCGCTGCGCGCCACGGGCACGGTCACTGACCCGCTGGCGTTCCTGGTGGAACGTCTGCGGGACGCGGGTGCGGACTCGTTGCCCATCGCCCCCTTTGCGGAGGAGCTGAACCGGATTCACCGCGCGATCACCGAGCACAACCACGCTCCCAGCGAGCAGGCCCGCGTTGATCTGGCGCGGCGGATGCGGGAGGTCGCGGACTCGGTGCGCGTGCCGCTGTCGGTCGATCTCCGGCTCAACGCTCACGTGCAGCTCCCGCAGCAGGTGGTCCGGGAGATGCAGCGCGCCGCCGGCGTGCTGGCACGGCTGACCCGTGAAACCACCGGCAGCCGCGAGTGGCGAGAGTGGTTCGCCGCGTTCTGCGAGCGCTACGGCACCGGCACGCTCGTACCACTGCGGACGGTCCTGGATCGAGACGGCGGAATCGGCCTGCCCCGCGGCTATCCGGGCAGCCCGCGGCCTGCCCACCGGCACGTGGTCTCGGCACGTGACGAGCTGCTGCTGGCTTTGGCCGCCAAGGCGACTGCCCTCGGACAGCGAGAGGTCGAACTGGACGAAGCGCTGGTGGAGAAGCTGGCTACCGCCGGCGGTGAGCGGGGGACACCTCCGCCGCACGTCGACCTCGGTGCGCGCATCCACGCCGCCAATGCCGCCGCTCTGGATCGTGGCAAGTTCACGCTGACGGTGTCGCCTGGACGGGCAGCCGGGACTCTGACCTCGCGGTTCACCACCCTGGTGCCGGAGGCCGGGCTGGCAGCGATCTTCGCCGCGTTGCCGACCACGACCGCCGGCGCGGCGCCGGTGCAACTGTCGTTCTCCCCGATCTACCCGGCTGCGGAGAACGTGTGCCGGGTGCCCGCGTACCTGCCGGACGTCGTGTCGATCGGCGAGCACGTCCCTGATGGGGCGATCCGCGTGGACGATCTCGCGGTCACCGCAACGCACCGACGCCTGCACCTGGTGGACCTGCCTCGTCGCCGCGTCGTCGAACCGCAGGTGCTGCACGCCCTGACATCCAAGCAGCAGCCGGCGATGGCACGGCTGGTCGGCGAGCTGACCCGCGCACTGGACGTTGGCTGGATCGGGTTCGACTGGGGCGCGGCCGACGCGCTGCCCTTCCGGCCGCGAGTGCGCTACGGGCGGGCCATCCTGTCGGCGGCCCGGTGGCGGGTTGTGCAGGCCGATCTGCCGATGAATCCGGCTGAGTGGGATCAAGCCTTGCACTCCTGGCGGACGACGTGGCGCTGCCCGGCACGGGTCGAGCTGCGCGACTTCGACCAGTTGCTGCCGCTGGACCTCGACGTGTCCGCACATCGAACGATCCTCTACCGACACCTGCGCAAGCACTCCGAGGCCGTGCTGCTGGAAGCAGCCGACCCGGACGCGGACGGGTGGCTTTCCGGTCATCCGCACACCGTGGTGCTGCCGCTGACCTCCGTGCGGGTGCCTGAGCCCGCTCCGGCCGTCGAGGTGCTACCGATCCTGACCCGCGAACACGGCCACCTGCCCGGCTCGGCCAGCTCTTCTTGGCTGTACGCCAAGCTCTACCTCTCCGCGGGCCGGATGAACCACCTGCTCGTCCATGAGTTGCCCGCGCTGCTGGCCGCGCTCGGCGACCGCGCGTGCTGGTTCGTCCGCTACCCGCAGGTCCGGGAAGGAGAGGAACCCGATCAGCTGCGGCTGCGGGTACGCGTGCACCGCGACACGCCGGGCGATACCGACCAGGCGCTGGCCGCCGTCACCGCATGGGCTGACCGGCTGCGCGCCGAAGGGCTGATCGGGCGGTTGGCGTTCGACACCTACTTCCCCGAGGTCGGCCGCTACATCGCCATGAACGAGGCCGAGGAAGTCTTCACCGCGGACTCCCACCTGGTGCTCGCCCAGCTCACCCACTTGGCCGCCGACACCGTCGCCCCGACCGTGCTCACCGGGCTGTCGATGTTCGACGTGGCCGCCGCATTCCTCGGCAGCCGTGCCGTGGCTGCGGACTGGCTGAGCACCCAGGCCACGCCGGCTGTTCCCGACCGCGCGGAGGTCACCGAGGTCACCCGGCTGGTACGCGATGGGTGGCAGGCCGACATTCCCGGATGGTCCGCCGTCGCCGAGGTTCACCGGCAGCGCGCCGACGCGCTTGCGCGGTATCGCCGGACGCTGCCCGACGGCGTGGACATTGACCGGGTGCTGCACTCTCTGCTGCACATGCACCACAACCGCGCGCTGGGCGTAAACCGTGACCGCGAGGCGATCTGCTTGCGGTTGGCACGACAAGCCGCCGCAGTCTGGCGAACTACCCAGGACATCGCATGACAGTCCAAGGACGCGGACAGGTCCGCGACGTCAAGAACGCCCGATGGGCGCAGTCACTGGCCGACGGTGCGGCGGGCACGGCACTGCTGCACTTGGAGCTGGGCGAGGACGCTGAGGAGTGGCTGACGGCGATGGTCGCCGAACCGGTGCTGGCGCACCCGCACCAGGCCACGCTGTTCGACGGCGCACCGGCTGTGGCGTTCACCCTCGCCGCAACCACCCACCACCGTGCGCTGGCCGCAGTGAACGAGCACGTCGAGGCGGTCATCCGCGCCCGCTTGGACGCCGCTCATCGCCGGATCGACTCCGGCGAACTGCCCGCCAAGCGGGAGTTCGACCTCGTCTCCGGGCTGACCGGCCTCGGCGCGTACCTCCTGCGTCGCCACGGCAGCACGGAGCGGCATGGAGCGCAGTTGGCTGACGTGCTCGTCTACCTGGTGCGTCTGACCGAACCACGCCTCGATGGCCTGCCGGGCTGGTGGGCCACCAGCGGGCCAACCGGTCCCGGTCCCGGCCCCGACTGGGCGGGCGGACACGGCAACCTCGGCGTCGCGCACGGCATCGCCGGACCGTTGACGCTCCTGGCGCTGGCGATGCGGCGCGGGGTTGTCGTACCCGGTCACGCCGAGGCGGTGGACCGCATCTGCCGCTGGCTGGACCAGTGGCGTTGCGGGAGCGGGCACCGAGTGTGGTGGCCCGGAGCGATCACGCGAACCGAACACGTCACCGGCGCCCTCCGATCGGCTGGCCCGCATCGCCCGTCCTGGTGTTACGGCACCCCCGGCATCGTCCGCGCCCAACAACTGGCCGCACTCGCCCTCGGCGACATCCGCCGGCAGCGCTTCGCCCAGCGGGCACTGGCCTGGTGCCTGACCGACGAAGCCCAATTAGCCCAGCTCAGCGATGTGTCGCTGTGCCATGGGTGGGCCGGGGTGCTGCACACTGCCTGGCGGGTGGGAGAGCACGATGAACAGGTGCGCGCCCACGTTCCCCGGCTCGCCGAGCGGCTGGCCGAGCACCTGCTCCACCACCCGCCGCCTCCACACGGGCTGCTGAACGGGGAAGCCGGTCTCCGGCTGGCACAGCGTGCCGCGACCACCGACACGACGCCCATCACGCGATGGGACGCCTGCCTGCTGCTGGACGGTTGACCATGACCGCTGAACGACGAAAGGAACCGATGGACTCCGACACCGCCACCGACCCGACGGCCGATACCGCCGCCTCGCCCGAGGCGTTGCGCGCTGAGATGGTCGAGAAAGTCCGCAAGGCCGGGTATGCCCAGCGCGAGGAGGTGGAGAGGGTCTTGCGGGACACGCCCCGCCACGAGTTCGTGCCCGAGGCCGACCTGAAGTCCGCCTACAACCCGTGGCAGGCGGTGATCACCCACCGCTTCGACGACGGCCGCTCGCTGTCGTGCGCCTCGGCGCCGTTCGTGGTCGCCATGATGCTCGACCAGCTCGACGTTCAGCCGGGCAACCGGGTCCTGGAGATCGGCGCGGGAACCGGCTACAACGCCAGCCTGCTCGCCCGGCTGACCGGCCGCGCCGACCTGGTGACCACCATCGACATCGACCCGGACGTCACCGCGCAAGCCTCACGCAACCTGACCACAGCAGGTCACGCCGACGTCCACGCGATCACCGGTGATGGCGGGCTCGGCTACGCCGACCACGCGCCTTACGACCGCCTCATCGCCACCGTCTCGCCCTGGGACATCCCCGCCGCCTGGTGGCAGCAGCTCGCCCCCGGCGCACGGCTGGTCGCGCCGCTGCGTTGGCGCGGCCAGGCACGCAGCGTCGGCTTCACCTATACCGACGGTCGGCTGGTCTCCGACTCGATCTACCTGTGCGGCTTCGTGTACCTGGTCAACGCCGACGAGGGCGAACTCAGCGGCCCGATCACCGCCGACGAGACGGTCAAGCTCCACTGGGACCGGGACCAACCCGTCGACCTGGACGCACTGCGCGGAGTGCTCGACCAGCCGCGCACCACCGCCTGGTCAGGCGTCACCATCGCCGGCGACGAGTCGCACGACGGGATCTGGCTCCGCCTTACTGTCACCGACCAGCGCGTATGCCGGATCGACGCCCACTCCGACGTCGCGCCCGAGGTGTGCGACCCGATCCAGGCGTTCCGATCCCCGGCGCTGGTCGACGGCGACTCCCTGGCCTACCTCACGTCGCGCCGCCAGACCAATGGTGACGAGGTGCGGTGGGAGCTGGGCGCGATCGGCCACGGCCCGGCCGCCGCCGAGTTGAGCGAGCACCTGTGCGATGAGATCCGAGACTGGACGCCCGAGCGCGATCGATGCAAGCCCACGCTGATCGTCTACCCCGCCGCCACGCCCGAAAGCGAGCTGGCCGGCCCCGCCATCGACAAGACCCACAGCAGGTTCCTGCTTACCTACGACGACGTGGCCGGCTGACCTCAAGACCACGCTGTGCGGACTAAGGGGTGAGGTCCACACTCCCAGCCAGGTCCGCACGGCCCGCGTTGAGGCTGGTCCGTCGACCGCAGACTCGGTTTGGGTCGGCACAGGACTCCACACTCCTGTGCCGACCCGCTCGACGTCCGACAAAGGTTCAGGACTGGGCAGCGCGGAGCACCGGTTCTGGTCCGGTGCTCCGCGCGGTTCAGCGTGTGCGCCTGATAGTCGGGTCTCGTTGCGAGGGCTGTAGTCGCCGCGCCAAGGGTCGAGGTAGTCCTGATGGTTTGTGCACCGGCTCTGGTTGAAATGACAGCGGCTCCGGGCGGCCGGTTGGTGGGTGTCGTTTGGCCAGGTAGGCGCCGTAGTTGTTCATCCTGGCCGCTGCGCGGGTGGCGGCGTTGGCTTGTGCTTGTTGGCGGCTCAGCTGTCGCCACGCGGCGATCTGGACCAGCAGTGCGGTAAGCGCGAGGATGAGGGCCGCGGCGAGCAGGCCGGTGCTGTTGCGTTTGGAGAAGATGCCCGCCTTGAACAGGTCGCGTGCGGCGGTGCGTAGCGCTGCCGCGACCTCGGTCTGCCAGACAGGCTGACCCCTGCGCGGTGCTGTGGCGGCCCGCTCGTAGACGACGACCACCTCGGCCAGGGCACCCGGTTCAGGGCCACCGAGTGCCCTGGCGACCGCGATGAGCATGTCCGCCGTGGCGTAGGCGACGTCGTCACCGCCGCTGCTGTCGGAGACATCGCCCGCGATGACGCGGCCGGTGAGGTGGCGCCGGGCGTTGTCGACGGCCTGTGTCGCTCTGGTGAGCAACTCCTCGGGAGCGCGGCGCACTTCCGCCTGCTCTTGAGCTGGTTGTCCTGTGCTGGTCCACTTGGCGGTCAGCTTCGGAGCGGACAGGTCATGGGCGAGACTGCTGCCGCTGAACCAGATCCGGCCGTCGGCAGATGCTTTCTCCCACTCCGCGCGCAACGCCACGCGGTAACCGGTCAGTTGCCTGTCCGAGTCCCAGCGTGGCTGCACCGCCACCTGGAGATCGCGCTCCAGACCAGGTCGAGGCGCTGCTCCACTTCCAGGCACCACTGCCGCCAGCGTGGCAAGTCGCGGCAGGTGTTGGCGACGCTGCCGTCACCGCGGACCAGGTTGATGGCGACGTAGACGTGGTCGTTGCCCTCCTTGCTCGGCCCGTGGTGCACCACGGCCCACCGGCACCCGGCCCGACCGTCGTCGGTCGGACCAAAGCCCATCCGGTCGACGGCCTCCTCCACCAGCTCTCGCTAAAGAGCATTACCGAGCCGGCCGTCCTGGCTGGAGATGGACAACACCACGTGATAGACATCCCCACCCTCCAGGTCCACCTCGTGCCCGGTAATCGGTGCGTCGATCTCATGGGTGAGGCGAACCAGCCAGCCAGCCGCGGTGGCGCTCGGCGAACGCGCCGCCCTCCAGCCACTCCGGATCCCAAGCCGCGACCAGGTGCGGGTTGGTGTGCTCGTTGCTCTTGCCGGGACATCGCGGCCAACTCGGGAACCTCCGGCAGCACCGCCGGATCGAGCAGACCCAGGTCGATGTAGGCGCAGGTGTCCAACACGCCCGACTTGCGCCGCTCAGCCACCGCCCCGCTCCCACAGGTCGTCCCCACCGATCCGGTCTTCGCCACCGAAGAGGTCGTCGGCCTCACGCCTCATGCGATCGTGATCGACCCGCGGGAGCCTCTGGTGCCGCTCCACCAGTTCCTCCGCCGCTCCCCCGCCTCGACCGCGTCCATGACCACAGCGGAGTTGCTGCGGAACTTCCGTTGGCTGATGACTTTCACAGGCCGAGCACGGCCTCGGCTGGGTGTGCGCCGGGCGGCGGGGCGGGCTCGTCGGCTTCGACCAGCCCCCGACACGGCCCCGCCCGGCGCGTGTCGGCCGACCGCTGCGCGGTGGCCCGACCACGGGAACGGCCGGTCGGGTACCGGCAAACGGACGTGGGTGGAGGTGCGCTGCGTACCGACCCCTGGCCGTGGCGAATAGGCCGAATGCAGCACGCAATGGTCCGAACCAAAGTGATTGACAGCCCTCCGAAGCCCGCGCTACTGTGCGATGAAAGCCATTCGTGGCGATCAGGGAAATATCGGGGGGTCCGATCGTCCTATTCGGCCTGAGTCAGCCCTGTCCGGCTGGCGGAGCATTGTCCGAGCAGCCCGGTGCCGTTCCACCGGTTTTGCACTGCGCGATTTGATCATCATTGTCCGACCGGCCCGCCGACGGGCCGGTCGGTCGGCCCGCGCTGTTCGACGGACAGGTCAACCGGATTCCCCGACCTTCAGGTCATTAAGGAGAAACGGTGCGCAAGTTCTTGCGGATGTTGGCGGTGGCCGGTGTCGCGGCGGCGGCGCTGAGCACGACCGGGGTGGCGAGCGCCACGACGGCGGCCGAGGCCGTGGTCACCGGCACGACGACGACAGCGGCGGCGACGACGCAGGCCGACCAGCAGGCGCTGCTCGACAGCTGCAGCCTGCACACCAACAACACGACCTTCGCCTACAACATCTGTTCCACCAGCCTGCAGTACCGGATCGTGGTCTCGTACTGCCGCGCCACCTGCGTGGACGAGTACGGCGCGTGGGTGACCTCGCCCAGCCAGTCCCGCGTGGACTTCCCCAGCGGCGGCACCATCACCAACTTCCGGACCCAGTTCAAGTAAACCGGTCCTGATCCGCCGCCTGGGGCGTTCGGGTCACCGGTGATTGCCGTCGCGTGCCGTCCGACCGTTTTCCGGTCGGGCGGCACGCGACGCATTCCGCGCTGCGGCCGGACGCGCCGGCATCCTGTCATGACCGGACCGCGGTGGCTCCCACGTCACCCGTGGAAGGTCCAGGAGGCTGGGGGTTTGTCATGGCACACGCGGTCGACCCGCGGGTGGACGACTACATCGCGGGGCTGCCCGAGTGGCAGCAGGAGGTCTGCCGGCGCGTGCGCGACCTGGTGCACGAGGCGGATCCCGAGGTGGTCGAGACGATCAAGCGCACGAAGCTGCCGTACTTCGTGCTCCAGGGCAACGTCTGCGCGCTGCTGGCCGCGAAGGACCACGTGAACGTGTTCCTCTACGACGGCGCGATCGTGCCCGACCCGGAGGGCATCATCACCGCCGGCCACGCCAACAAGACCGCCCGGACGGTCGCCTTCCGGCGGGGCGAGGCGATCAACGCGCCGGCGCTGGTCGCGATGTTCCGGCAGATCATCGCCAACAACCGGGCCGGCGGGTGGCGCAGGCTCAAGCGGGAGGGTCTTGCCTGACCCCGGCCACCGGCCGGGGCCGACGCGGTGCTCGTCGGGCCCGTCGGGGCGGCTGGGTAGGTTCTCCGCGTGGCGGAAGACGTGGTGGAGATCTACACGGACGGGGCGTGCAGCGGCAACCCCGGTCCGGGCGGCTGGGGAGCGGTGCTGCGGTACGGCAAGCACGAGAAGGACCTGTACGGCGGCGACGCGGGGCCGACGACCAACAACCGGATGGAGCTGATGGCCCCCATCCGCGCCCTGGAAAGCCTGACCCGGCCCTCCGTGGTGCGGATCTACACCGACAGCACTTACGTGCGCAACGGCATCCTGTCGTGGCTGGCCAAGTGGAAGGCCAACGGGTGGCTGACGAGCACGAAGCAACCGGTGAAGAACGCCGACCTGTGGCGACGCCTGGACGAAGCCACCACCGCTCACCGGATCGAATGGCACTGGGTGAAGGGACACGCGGGGAACGTGGACAACGAGCGGGCCGATCAACTGGCCGTACGCGGGGTCCGCGAAGCAGCCGGACGGTAAGGCCCAGGGGCCATTGGACCTCGGCCTAGGCCACACCCCGCACGGCTTGCCCCAGGCCGCGCCCCGCGCGGCGGCGCTTCAACTCCCGCCGTAAGCCGCGCCCCGCGCGGCGGCGCTTCAGCGCAGCCGTGTGCCTCGTGTTCTCCCCGTACGGCCTGGGCGCAGCCCAATCATCTTTGTCGGGGGGTGTCAAGCACGCTTCACCGCTTGACACCCCCCGACAAAGATGATTGCCTCCGGCAGGCCGTACGGGGAGAACACGACGCACTTCCCTTCTCCTTGGGGGCCTCCCGGCCGCTCTTCATACTGAGATCCCGCACCGATCCGGGTGAGATTCGGTGCGGTACTGATCCAAGCTGAAAAGCTTTAAAGAGTCCTCGCCGGACAGGCAGGCCGCCAAGGAGAATGAAAAGAAACAGCGGTCGTGTTCCCCCGCATGACCTGTCAAAGACGACCATGCTTTTCTGGGGGGTGCAAGCGGAAAGCGTGCTTGCACCCCCCAGAAAAGCATGGTAGCCCTCCGGGCAGGCCATACGGGGAGAACACGAGGCCACCGGTCTGCACGGGGCGTGCTGTGGGGCCAAAGGCCATGAAGGTGGGCGGTCTGGTTATAGCCAACCGTGGTCGTGGGCGGTGGTGAAGGCGTCGGATCGGTCTGTTGCGCCGAGTTTGCCCACTGCGGCCGACAGGTAGTTGCGCACGGTTCCGGGGGCGAGGCCCATTCGGCGGGCGATTTCCGCCACCGGTGTGTCGTGCTCGGCCTGGCGGAGCACTTCCAGCTCCTGAGGTGTGAGCGGGCAGGGTGGTGGCAGGAGGGCGTTGGCCGCTACCGCCGGTTCCACGTACCTGCCGCCCGTGTGCACGCGGCGGATGACGTCGGCCAGTGCCCGGGCCGGCGAGCTCTTGGGCAGCAGGCCCTTGACGCCGGTCGCCAGTGCCCGGTGCGGGTGCGGCGCCCGGCCCCGGGCGGTCAGCAGCACGACCGCGCACGACGGCAGCGCGCGCGTCAGCTCGGCGGTCACCGCGAAGCCGTCCAGGCCGGGTATCGCCAGGTCCACGACCGCCACGTCCGGTCGGGACGCGAGGGCGGCGGCCACGGTGGACCCGCCGTCGGCCGCCGTGGCGACGACCTCGACGTCCAGTTCGAGCGCCAGCAGCGACGCCAGCGCCAGCCGCACGAGGGCGTCGCCGTCGGCCACCAGCACCCGGATCACGCGGCCCCCTCCCGTGCGGACGCCGGCGGCGCGACCTCCCGCCACGACACCGCTGACGCATGACCGTCCATGCAGGACTTCCCAAGGGCGGCCGGCAGGTGTGGCAGGTGGAGCGCGGCAGGCGAACGCAGCAGCGCCTAGCGCAGGACGCCCCCCAGCCGCCGCATTCCCTCGGCGATCTCGGCGACGGTGTTGGTGGTGAACGACAACCGCATGGTGGCCCGGTCCGGGGTCGTGGCGTAGAACGGCGCCCCCGGCACGAACGCCACGTCCCGGGCGAGCGCCGCGGGCAGCAGCTGCGCGGTGTCGACGCCGTCGGGCAGCGTCAGCCACACGAACATGCCGCCGTCCGGGTCGCTCCACCGGGTGCCGTCGGGAACGGTCGACGGCAGGGCCGCCACCAGGGCGTCCCGGCGTTCGCGGTAGGCACCGCGCAGCGACCGGACGTGCTCGGCCAGGTCGTGCGCGTCGAGGTAGGCCGCCGCGGCCGCCTGGTCGACGGTGGACGTGTGCAGGTCCGCCGCCTGCTTGACGATCACCAGCGTGCGCAGCAGCTCGGCGGGCGCGCGCAGCCAGCCCAGCCGCAGGCCGGGCGCGCCGATCTTGGAGAAGCTGCCCAGGTGCAGCACCTTGGGGCTCAGCGCGGCCAGCGCGGGCAGCTCCGCGCCCCGGTAGCGCAGCTCGCTGTACGGGTCGTCCTCCACCACCCACAGGTCGTGGCGGTCGGCGAGCGCGGCGACCTCGGCCCGCCGCTCGGCGGTCAGCGTCCGCCCGGTGGGGTTGGCGAACGTCGGCACGAGGTAGAGCAGCTCGGGCCGCTCGCGGTCGATCACGTCGGCCAGCGCGGCGGGGTCGACGCCGTGCTCGTCGCCCGCGACCGGCACGACGCGCGCGCCCGCGAGCCGGAACGCCTGCAGCGCGGCCAGGTAGGTCGGCTCCTCCACCGCCACCACCGAACCGGGCTCCAGCAGCGCCGTGACGACCAGCGTCAGCGCCTGCTGCGAGCCGGTCGTCACCAGCAGGTCGGCGGCGGCGGTCGGCAGGCCGCGCGCGGTCATCCGGGACGCCACGTGGGCGCGCAGGTCCGCGTCGCCCTCGGTGGGCGCGTACTGGAGGGACCGCCGGGACAGCGCCCGGTCGAACGCGGCGCGCAGGCCGTCGAGGTCGAACAGCTCGGGCGCGGGCAGGCCGCCCGCGAACGAGATGACCTCGGGCCGCGCGGTGAGCGCGAGCAGGTCCCGCACGGGGGAGCTGGCAACGGTGGCGACTCGGGTCATCGGCGTCCTCGATCATTGAGAGGTTTTCACTTTAACGCCGGGCGTGACCACTATATGCCGATCGGGCTATATTGCTGGCATGACATCGACGTTCGCGGTGCTGGCCGACCCGCACCGGAGGGAGATCCTCGACGTGCTGCGCACCGGTGAGCGGCCGGTCAACGACCTGGTCGACTGGCTGGCGCTCACCCAGCCGACGGTCTCCAAGCACCTCAAGGTGCTGCGCGAAGCCGGGCTGGTGGAGGTGCGGCGCGACGCGCAGCGGCGCTGGTACCGCCTGCGGCCCGCGCCGCTGGCCGAGGTCGACGCCTGGCTCGCGCCCTACCGGCGGATGTGGGAGGACAGCCTCGACGCCCTCGAACGGCGCCTGGACGGGATGGACGGATGAGCGCCGAACTCCGCCGGGTCGGCGGCAGTCCCGTGCTGCGCTTCGAGCGGCTGCTGCGCCACTCCCCCGACAAGGTCTGGCGCGCGGTGACCGACCCCGCCGAACTGCGCCACTGGTTCCCGGCCGCCGTGACGTTCGACGGCGGCGCGATGACGTTCGCCTTCCCGGGCTCCACCTCCACCGGCGAGGTCCTGGAGTCCGACCCGCCCAGGGTGTTCGCGTTCCGCTGGGGCACCGACGTGCTGCGGTTCGAGCTGCTGCCGCACGAGGGCGGCTGCCTGCTGGTGTTCACGCACGCGGTGGACGTCGAGCACTCGGCGGCCCGCACCGCGGCCGGCTGGGACACCTGCCTGGCGGCGCTGGAGGCGCGGTTGGCCGACCGGCCGACCGGGCAGCCGGGCGGGTGGCTGGAGCGGGTCGAGCGCTACACCCGCGCGTTCGGGCTCGACCGCGGCCACGTCGACGGCCGGCGGGTGCGGTTCGTCCGGGACCTGGTGTGGCGGCCGCTCGACGAGGTGTGGGCGCTGTTCACCGAAGGCGCCGGGGAGGGCGCCGGGGAACCGCCGGCCAGGGCGTCGAACCCGCACGTCCCGCCCGGCCCGGTGGCGGTGGTCCAGCCGCCCCGGCTGCTGGCGTTCGACTCGCCGACCGGGCCGGTGCGCTGGCGGTTCGACCACGACCCCGAGCGCGGCACCACCGTCGAGCTGACGCACGAGGTGGCCGACCCGGCGTTCGCGCCCACCGCCCTGGCCGCCTGGCACGTGCACCTGGAGCTGTTCTTCGCGGCGGTGTTCGGCGAGGTCCGCTGCCCGTGGCCGGCGGACCGGGTCGCCGAACTGGAGGCCGACTACCGGAGCTGAGCGGCCGGCCGCGCGGGACGGTCGCCGGGAGTGCCCGGCGGCGGGTTCGACCAGCACTGCCACGGCACGACCGCCCGCGCGGGCGATTGCCCCCGGATCACCGCACCCGGCACGATCGCGGGTGTCGGGACCGAGCGGCGCTGCTCCGAACGGCTCACCCGGACCGTATGCCGCCGTTCACACGTGACATCTCGGTGAACTGCCTGTTACCGCAGGTAGTGCCATGATCACCGAAGGCCGGCGGTCACCTAACGCTGCGCTATAACCCCGCCGGTATGTTCCGATTACCCCTATTCGGGTGGTACGACTCTGCGTGACCAAAGACACCCTGTGCGCGAGTGATCGCGTGTCTTTCGGAAACGAGGAAATCTTGCGTATCACCAGGTTGATCCCTGCGATCGCAGCCGCGATGCTCTCCCTGCTCACCGTCGTCCCCTCCGCGTCGGCCGCCCCGGCCCAGGCGGAGGGCGAGGTGACGCCGTACATCATCGGCGGCAGCTACGCGACGAACGCCCCCTGGGCGGCTCGGCTGTTCTCCAACGGCCGGCAGACGTGCTCGGCGACCATCATCGCCCCCACGTGGATCCTGACCGCCAGGCACTGCGTCACCGGCGGCGGCCTGTCCTTCCGGATCGGCAGCCTCAACCAGTCGTCCGGCGGCACCATGGCCAACGGCGTGCAGACCGTGAACCACTCCGCGGACCTGTCCCTGGTCCGCCTCGACCGATCGGTCTCGGCGACCTACGCCCCGCTCGCCTCCAGCGCGCCGGGTGCGGGCACGACCGTCCAGGTCTACGGCTGGGGCGCCACGTCCCGGTGCGGCTCGGAGATCAACTGCCAGTCCGAGCGCCTGAAGGTCGCGAACGTGACCGTGTCCGGCGGCTGCACCGACGCCTACGGCGGCGCGGCGATCTGCGCCCGTCGGGGCGACGGCATCACGGCCGGCGGTGACTCGGGCGGCCCGATGATGTCGGGTGGCCGCCAGATCGGCGTCGCGTCCACCAGCGACCGCCAGACCACCACCGCTTACACCAACGTGACCCGGTACCGCTCCTGGATCCAGTCCGTCGCCGGGGTCTGATCCCCGCACCCGGACGGCCCGCCCGCGCGACCTCGACGGCGAATCCCGGTCGCGCGGGCGGGCCTTTCCGCGTTCCCGGCCACCGATCAGCCGCGACGCCGGCGGCTCACCAGGGTGAACACCAGCGCGCCCGCCGTCAGCAGCAGCGCGCCGATCAGGACGGCCCAGCCGATGTCGGCGCCGGTCAGCGCCAGGTCGCCGCGGGTGGTGCCGGGGTGGTGCCTGGTCGGGAGGTTCGGCAGCACCGGGAAGCCGTGCGAACTGGGGCGACCCACCGTCGGGAGCGGCAGCGTCGGCCAACTCGTGCGGGTCGGCAGGGTCGGCAGAGTGGTCGGCGCGGTCGTGGTCGGCGCGGTGGTCGTCGGCGCTGTGGTGGTCGGCGCGGTCGTCGGCGGCGCGGTGGTCGTCGGGGCGGTCGTGGTGGTCGTCGGCTGAGTCGTGGTCGTGGTCGTCGTGGTCGTCGTCGGGGTGGTCCCGCAGCCGGGCAGGTCCCCGTTGAACGGGTAGGCGTGCATCTCCTGGCCGTTGTTCGACGGGCCGCCGTGGGTCAGGGAGCCGGTCGTGAAGAACCGGCCGGCGGTGCCCGGCGCGGTCACCGTCGTCATGCTCGCCGGGTTGCCCACCAGCACGCTGCCCTGGAACTGGGCCGTGCCGCCCAGGGTCACGGCGGTGGCGTCCGGGAAGTTCCACAGCAGGCGCTCGCGCATCCTGTTGACCGGCTCGGCGTCGGCCAGGTCGCCGGTGTAGGTGATGATCCGCCGGTTCGCGCCGATCAGGTTGACCAGCACCGTCGCGCCCTCGGGGATGCCCTGGAACACGATCCCCTGCTGCGCGCCGTTCGCCCCGGCGAGGTCGAAGTCCACGGTGAACACCTGGATCGCCGACGTGCCGTCGCCCGTGAACAGCGTCTGCGAGCCCTGGTTGACCGCCGTGCCGGTCACCGCGGCGGCGCGATAGCACCGGCTCGCCTCGGTCAGCTGCGCGGACAGCCCGGCGTACGGGTCGAACGCGGCCGGGTCGGGCTTGTCCGTGCCGACGACCGTGCCGGTCAGCGGCCCGGCGTGGTGCACCACGCCGCCCTCGGCGAGCAGCCGCTGGTTGCGGGCGACGGTCACCCCGCCGCCGGTGACCAGGAAGTCCGACCCCTCGGGCGGCGGCACGCGGGAGCCGACGCCGACGATGCCGATGTTGTAGACCGCCGACACCCCGGCCGCCTTGTCCTGGTCGAAGTCGCCGCCGACGACGACCCGCCCCTCGGCCTCGACCGCCGCGTAGCGGACCAGGAAGTCACCGCCGACGAAGATGTTGACCGCGTCGTCGCGCCCGGTGAAGGCGCCGTTGTTCACCGGCGGGAACTCGCTCGGGCACTGCGCTCCGAGGCACGGGCCGAGCCCGCCGGGCAGCGGGTCGGCCACGCCGATCCCCTGGAGCGCGACCGCGAGGACCGCGGTCGCCGCGCCGAGGACGCCGAGCAGGTGGGTGCGGGCCATGGGCTCGATGCTGTGGGGGTCGGTCCGCGACCGCACCCGGAGCACCGCCGGCCAACCCGCAGGGGTAGGCAGAACCGCCCGTCGGGGTGACGCGGTGCCGCAGCGCCACCACGACGCCCGCGCGGTCCCCGGCGCCCGCCCCGGCGCCGTCGCGGCGGGACGTCCGGTTCGCGCAGGTCAGGCCCCGACGGGTGCGCCGGGGCGGCCTCCCGTGCCACGATCGGGGCGTGGCAGCCAGCCCCCGCGACCGCGACGACACCGGCCGAGCCCGCAACGCCCGCCCGCGCGACGGCCTGGGCCGACCGCTGCCCTACGGCGCGCCGGGCGTCGAGCGCCAACCCGAGGGCGTGCCGCGCACCCCGGCCGAGTCGCTGGCCGAGGCCCAGCGGCTGCTCGACGACGGCAAGCCGTTCCACGCGCACGAGGTGCTGGAGGACGCGTGGAAGGCCGCGCCCGAACCGGAGCGCGAGCTGTGGCGCGGCCTGGCGCAGCTGGCGGTCGGCCTGACCCACCTGGCACGCGGCAACGCCAAGGGCGCGCGCACCCTGCTGGGCCGGGGCGCGCGCAACATCGAGCCCTTCCGCGACGCACCGCCGCACGGCGTGGCCGTGGCCGCGCTGGTGGCGTGGGCGGAGACGGTGACCGCCGCGCCGCCCCGCCTGACCGGCGAACCGTGATCGGCGCGCCCCGGCGCCACCGAGCGGGCGCGACGGGCGCCGGCCGGACCGGACGGGCGCGACCGGCGTGACCCCGGCGCCACCGACCGCGACCCCGGCGCGGCCACCGGCCGGGCGCGACCCCGGCGCGGCCACCGGCCCGGCGCGAAGCCCGCGCCACCGGCCCGGCGCGGCCGCGGTCGAGTTGGGCCGAATGCCTGCTTCGCGCCCGTCACCGCGGGGTAGAGACAGGGCACCTACTCCCTAGGAGGCTCCTGTGTTCGCGATCATCGCCGCGGTCATCTTCGGGCTCGCCCTCCTGCTGGACCTCGCCGACGCGTCACTGGGTTCCGCCGTCGACGGCGGCACGCTGCTCGTGGCGGGCCTGCTGTGCGTCGCGCTGCACCTGGCGGGTGTGGGCGCCGGCGCGCGTTCGTTCTCGTTCCGCCGCCGGCGTTGAGGCGCCCGCGCCGCTCCCGGCAGCGCCGGGAGCGGCGTCCGTCTCGTCCCGTTCGCCCTCCCGGTGACCGGTCGACCGTTATGCTCCGCCGGTGATCAGGGTGCTGCGCGACTTCTCCACCGGCGTCGGGTTGTTGGCCAAGGGTTTCGGGCTGGTGTTCCGGTCGCCGAAGCTGCTGCTGATCGGCGCCGTCCCGGCGCTCGTCACGACCGTGCTGCTGATCGGCAGCCTGGTCGCGCTGGGCGCGTGGATCGACGAGATCGCCGCCTGGGCGACGCCGTTCGCCGACGACTGGGACGAGACCCTGCGCACCGCGACCCGGTTCGCCGCCGGGGTCTCGATCATCGGCGCGTACGTGGCCGTGGGGCTGCTGCTGTTCTCCGCCATCACGCTGGTCATCGGCGGGCCGTTCTACGAGCACATCGCCGAGACCGTCGAGGACGAGCACCTCGGCGGCGTGCCGGAGGCGCAGCGGGCCAGCTGGGCGCGATCGGCCGGGGTGGGCCTGCGCGACGGGGTCCTGCTGGTGGGCCTGGCGGTGCTGTGCGCGGTGCCGCTGTTCCTGGCCGGGTTCATCCCGGTGGTCGGGCAGACCGTCGTGCCGGTCGTCGCGGTCTGCGTCAACGCCACCCTGCTCGGCATCGAGCTGACCGGCATCCCGTTCACCCGGCGCGGGCTCAAGCTGGACGTCCGCCGCCGGGTGCTGCGCCGGCGCCGCGCCGTGACGCTCGGGTTCGCCGTGCCCACCTACCTGCTGTGCCTGATCCCGCTGGCCGCGCTGGTGGTGTTCCCGGCGGCGATGGCGGGCGGCACGGTCCTGGCGCACCGCCTGCTCCACGACGAGCTCAGCTGAACGGCACCCAAGCCCGCTGCGCCAACCCGTCGACCCGGGACACCAGGGCGCCCGCCGCCGACACCGTCCACAGGTCGTCGCCGACGACCAGCGCCCGCCGCACGCCGGGGTCGTGGGCCGGCGCGGCCTCGTGCCGCACCGTCCCGACCTCGGTGAAGGTGTTGTCCCGCAAGCGGAGCACCAGCACCCCGCCGGCCGGCGCGGTGGGCCGCTGCGCCGTCGGGTGGGTCGTCACCGGCAGCACCAGCAGGTCGCGGGCCGGCCAGTGCAGGAACGCGTGCGGGTCGTACTCGACCTCCGAGCTCCCGCCGGGCACGTGGTGGGCGGCGATCCGGGTGGGCGCGGCGGCGTCCGACACGTCGAACAGCGACACCTGGGTGCCCTGCGTGCGGCCCTGGTCGGTGGCCTCCTGGCCGACGCCGATCAGCTTCCCGTCGCCCGCCGGGTGCAGGTAGGCGGAGTACCCGGTGATCTTCAGCTCACCGACCCGGCGCGGTCGCGCCGGGTCGGACAGGTCCAGGGTGTAGAGGGGGTCGGTCTGCCGGAAGGTCACCACGTAGCCGACCGGCCCGACGAACCGCACGCTGTAGATGCGCTCGCCGACGCCCAACCCGTCGACCCGGCCGACCTGCACGAGCCGCGCGCCCTCCCGCACGAGCACCGTCACCGCGCTCTGCGAGGCGGGCGGCTGCTCGGGGACGCCCGGCGCGTCGAACGCGGTCGTCGCCACCCGCAGGCGCCCCTCGTGCTCGGACAGCGAGTACTGGTTGAGCAGCGTGCCCGTCACCCGGCCGGAGGCCACGTGCTCCGGCGGGCCGGGCCGGGAGATGTCGAACTGGTGGATGGCCGTGGTGGTCGGCGGCACGGGCAGCCGGCGCGGGTTGGGCACCAGGTGGTGGTCGTCGGCGATGTAGAGGGAGCCGCCGGTGCCGTAGACGGTGTCGCCGTCCGCGACGATCGCCACCGCGTCGCCGGCGCCCAGCTCGCCGGGGAAGTCGAACGTCAGCACCGACAGCACGGACGTCGCCGAGTGCTCCTCGGGGTGGCTGACCCGGTCGCACGCCACCAGCGCGCCGGAGGTGCGGGCGCCGTCGGCCCCGGTCAGCTCGTAGCGCGGCAGCCACGCCTCGATGGGCGCGGTGGCGGCGATCTCGCGGTTGCGGGCCAGGGACTGCGCCTCGGTCACGCCGTCCTGCGGGTAGACCCAGGGCAGCCGGGGTCTCGAGTGGACGACCACGCGCACCACGTCGCCGACCTGCCGCGCGTCGACGTACCGGCCGTCGACCTCCAGCGACCCGACGACCTCCGGTTCGCCCGCCAGGTCCACCAGGACCAGGGTCACGTCCTGCTCGGGGGCGAAGCCCCCCGGCACGAACCCGCCGGGCGCCGCCGCGTACGACCCGGCCACGACCAGCGCCCGGTCGCCGTGCAGCAGCAGGTGGGACGCCGATCCGGCGGGCACGTCCAGCGTGCCGGTGAGCCTGCGCGACGCGACGTCCACCACGCGCAGCTTGCCGTCGGCGACCGACACGACCCGCCGGCCGTCGGTCTTCACCAGGTCCGGTTCGTCGACGCCTGCCTCCTGCGCGTTGGTCCGGGAGTGCTCCGGCGCGGCCCGGTCCGCGGCCAGCGGCGGCACGGCCCTGACCTCGCCGGCGCTGCTGTCCAGCAGCCGGGAGCCCGCGTCGTCCAGCCCGTGCGCGCCGACGTGCGGCGCCATCGCCGCGCGCATCCCGGTGAGCGCCGCTTCGCAGCCGTCGAACGCGACCAGCCCGACCGGCACGTCCTGCCCCGGCGGCGCCACCCGCGCGCCGGAACCCCCGTGCACGGCGGAAGCCGCGCCCACCACCGCCACCAGGGCGGCCCCACCGAGCAGCGCCCCCCGCCTACCCCAGGCCCATCGCGTCATACCCCCAGGACGGACCCACCCCTCCACCGCGTTGCCCGCCCTCCCGATCCCGCCCCTCCGAATCCCACCCCCACCCCACCGAACCCACGGCCCGTTCCACCCCTTCCCCCCGCACGTGGTTGACTCACCCCCGGACTTACCCGCCCGCGAGGCCGCGTCTACCAGGCGGCCGAGCCGCCGCGACGAAGTCGCGGCAATCCAACACAGGAGCGAACATGACCAAGCCCGTGGTCGAGCCGCACGAGGGTCCGGCGCCCGCGGACCTGCTGGTCGAGGACATCACCGTCGGCGAGGGCACCGAGGCCCAGGCCGGTCAGCTGGTGCACGTGCACTACGTCGGCGTCGCCCACTCCACCGGTGAGCAGTTCGACGCCTCCTGGGACCGCGGCGAGGCGTTCACCTTCCTGCTGGGCGGCGGCCGCGTCATCGCGGGCTGGGACCGGGGCGTGCAGGGCATGAAGGTCGGCGGCCGGCGCAAGCTGGTCATCCCGCCGCACCTGGGCTACGGCGACCGCGGCGCGGGCGGCGTGATCAAGCCCGGCGAGACGCTGGTCTTCGTGGTGGACCTGCTGGGCGTGAACTAGCCCGCGCGCCCGGTTCCGGCGGCGATCCGGAACCGGGCCGGCCACCGCCGCGTCATCCGGAGTGGAGCACCACCAGCGCGATCGAGGGGGGAAGCCGCCGTGCCCGAGGACATCGGCTCGTCCGAGCGGATGCTCGAACAGTGGCAGACGGACATCGAGCAGAAGGCCGCCCGCTACCAGCGGATGGCCGAGCACGTGCAGGACCTGTCCATCACGGAGACGTCGAAGGACGGCCTGGTCCGGCTCACCATCGGCTCGAACGGCATCCTCACGGACCTGGTGATCGCCGAGGCCGCCGGCGGCAAGCGGATGGCCGAGGTGTCGGCGGAGGTGATGCGGACGCTGCAGCGCGCGCAGTCCCGCATCCCCGAACTGCTCCAGCAGGCCATGGCCGAGACCATCGGCACCCGGGACGAGACGGCCAACGCGTTGTTCGCCGAGGCGAGGAAGAACTTCCCGCCACCGCCGCAGGAGGACTTCCCGCGGCCGGTGAACCGGGAGATCCGCTTCGGCATCGAGGACGACCACCGGCCGCCACCACCGCCCGCGCACCGCCCGCCCGCGCGCCGGCCGGACGACGATGACGACTTCGGCGGGGAGTCGTTCCTGACCTGACGGCCCCGGTGCCCGGCTCGCCCCCGCGGACGGCCGCTGACCTGCGCGGTCGGCCAACCCGGCCACGGTCGACCGGTGCGGCCGTTAAGATCGGCGCACCGTTTCCGGGGGGAGCCGAGGGGTGTTCGAGCGCATGAGCCAGCCAGCCACACCGCTGTCCGAGCAGGAGCAGCAGCAGCTCGTCCGGCGGATCGGGCGGGCCATGCTCCCCGCGCTCCCGCAGGGCTGGCAGCGGATCCGGGCCGAGTACCGGGCGGCGGGCCGGCACATCGAGGTGGACCTGGCGTTCGCGGGGCCGGACGGGCAGTGGCGGCCGGTGCGCCCGCCGATGGACGTGGTGCAGCTGTTCGGCCGGCTCCGCGCGGGCATGTACACCCCGGACCGGGGCACGTGGCTGCGCGCGGTCTACGAGATCGAGGCGCCGAGCCGGTTCGCCGTCGACTTCGACGCCGAGGAGGAGCCGCGCTGGCGCAACGCGCCGCCGGTGATCGGCTTCCAGGACGAGCTGCGCGCGTTCCCCCGCGCCGACGACCGCATCCCGGACTGGCTGCGGCAGCGGGTGGGCCTGCCGCCGCGGGCCGAGGCGGTGGCGCCGGGCGAGCTGCGCACCGCCGACGTCTACGACGGGCGCGACGAGGCGGGCCGGCCGGTGGTGAACCGACCGCCGGTCGAGCCGCGGCTGCGGGACGCGCTGCTGACCTACCTGGAGGCCGCGCCGGTCGTGCTGGCCGCGCGGGACCTGGACGCGGACGAGTTCGCGCCCGGCGACCAGGACGTGCCGCTGAACTTCCGCACCGACGGCACGTGGGTCTGGGCCGGCGCGGTGCCGCACTACCTGCGCAAGCACGGCCTGCCGCCGGAACCCGCCCTGGTGCGGCACATCCGGGACCGCGACTTCCGGGTGGCCGAGGTGACCGAGGCCGTCAAGGACCGCGCCGTCGCGCTGATCACCGGCTCCGGGGACTGACCACCCGACGCGACCGCCCGCCGCGACCGGTCGCGCGCCGGTGGCCGGGGACTGCGACATCCGGGTCAGCCGGCCGCGCGCCGGCGCACCGCCGGGATAGCCTGCGCGCATGTGTCCCGCGCTGGAGGCGGTGCTGGCCGAGGCAGGTCTGCAGGTCACCCCCGACGAGTTCCTGGCCCTCGTCGCCGACGCCGCGAAGAGGCTCGCCCCGCCGCACCCCGACCGGCGCGACGCCCGCGCCGCCGCGGACCCCGAGCGGCGCCGGCCCGGCGACGACCTGCCCCGCGCCCGGACCGCGGTGGCCCACGCCGTGCTGCGCGACTCGGCGGTGACCGTCGCCGAGGCCGCCCGCCGGCTGGGCGTCGACACCAGCCGCGTCCGCCACCGCCTCGGCGTGGGCCGGCTGGTCGGCTGGAAGGACCGCGGCTCGTGGCGGCTGCCCGCGTGGCAGTTCACGGCCGCCGGCGTGATGCCCGGCCTGGAGGCCGTGCTGGCCGCCGTGCCCGCCGACCAGCCCGCGCTGGCGGTGGCCGCTTTCATGACCACCGAGCGGGCGGACCTGCCGGTCGCGGGCGGGTGCGGGTCGCCGCGCGACTGGCTGCTGGCGGGCGGCGACCCGCGGCGGGTGGCGGACCTGGTCGCCCGGCTGGGCGTCCCCGCCTGACGGCGGCCCGGCTCCGGGCGGTCAGCCGCGGCCGGCGGCCAAGCGCCGGCGCGGCGCGGGCAGGAAGCGCCCGTAGCGGACCTCCGGCAGCTCCTGGCCGCCCAGCTCGTAGCGGTGCACGAGGCCGTCGTGCCGCCACCCGTGCGATTCGTAGAAGTCGCGGCTGCTGGTGTTGTCCTGGAACACCCACAGCACCGCGTACCGGAACCCCTGCTCCACGAGGTGCCGCACCCCGGCCTCGTGCACCGCGTGCCCCGCACCGGTGCCGCGGTGGCGGGGGTCGGCGTAGATCGCGACCAGCTCGCCGGTGTTCAGGTCGGGGTGGGCGTCACCGGCCTCGCGCACCGCGTCGACCGCGCAGTAGGCGCCGACCTCGCCGCCGCCGTCCACCGCCACGAACACGCGGCTGGGGTCGGGCAGCGCCAGCACCCGCGCCCACGCCGGCCGCCTGCTCTCCGGCAGCATCCGGTCCAGCACCGGGTCGTCGACGATCCCCCGGTACGCGTGCTGCCAGGCATCGACGTTGATCCTGGCCAACTCGGGCGCGTCGTCGGGCCGCCCGGCCCGCACCGTCCACTGCATCCGGTGAGCGTGCCCCAACCGCCGCGCGACCCGCTAGGTTTCCACCAACTCGGACCGGGGCGCGCCGGCGCACAGGTAGCCCGCGTAGCCGGACCCCTTGACCGAGAAGCGGGTGGCGCGGAAGCGGGAGGGGTCCAGCTCGTGGAACCTGGTGCGCACCACGTCGTCGAACAGGCGCTCGGAGATCACCAGGACCAGGTCGCCGTCGCCGGCCGCCAGCGCCCTGCGCGCGGCCCGGGAGTCCAGCAGCCGGCAGGTCACGATCGGCGCGTGGCCGACCAGCCCGAACCGGCCCGCGGTCAGGGCGCCGCAGTGCATGGCCAGGCGCACCCGCAGCGGGGTGCCGCTGCCGCGCAGCTCCCGCAGCGCGCGGTCCAGCTGCTCGGTGAAGTGCGCGATCACCCACGCCGCGTCGACGTCGGCGGGCAGCACGGCCAGCTCGCCGTCCCCGCGCACCTGGCGGTACCACCGGCCCCGGTCCAGGCCGGCGTTGCGGGCGGCGGTGTCGAGCACCTCGCCCAGCCTCGTCTGCACCAGCGACTGGTCCAGCGCGTCCAGCTTGCTGTAGCCCTCGACGTCGACGGCGACCACCAGCCGGTAGACGAGTCCGTCGAGCGGTGTCACGGTATCCGGCTCCACCGCACCAGCATCGCCCCGGCGCGCCGGGCGAAGTAGCGGTATCACCGGGTTTCCGTGCAGTCGTACGCGATGCGGCCCAGCACCTCGCGATCCACGATCGTGATCGTCCGGTACCCCATCCGCAGGACGCCGCGGTCGCGCAGCGCCCGCAGCTCCTTGCGCGCGGTGTCCTCCTCCGCGCCGACCAGCGCCCCGAGTTCGCGCTGCGTCAGGCCGAGGTCCAGCGTGACGCCGCCCGGCACCGCCCGGCCGTAGCCGGCGGCCAGCTCGTCGAGCACCCGCGCCAGGCGCACGGACGCGGGGTAGCCGTTGAAGTCGACCCGGCGCTTGTCCGCCCACCGCAGCGTCTGCATGATCACCCGGGTGAGGGCGGGGCCCGCGTCGGAGTGCCGGGCCAGGTACTCCTGGAACACCGCGGAGGAGATCAGCCGGACGTGGGCGTCGCTGCACACCGTGATGGTCGCCGAGCGCGGCTCGCCGCTCAGCGCCGCCATCTCCCCCACGACGTCGCCGCCGACCTTGATGCTCAGCAGCGCGACGCGGCCGTTGTCCAGCGCCACGGTCGCCTTCGCCACCGCGCGCACCAGCAGCACCACGTGGTCGGAGCGCTCGCCCTCGCGCAGCACCACGTCGCCGCGCCGGTGCGCCTTGGGCACGCCGAGGTCCAGCAGCGCGGCCTGGCTGGCGGGCGAGAGCAGCGCCAGGAACGTGCCGGCGGGCCACGTTCCGGCGCGGGGTGGTGGGATCGCGGTCATGCCAGACCTCCTCGCGGGGCACCAGTGTCCCGCGAACCGGGCCGGCGATCAGCTGCCGCGCCGCGATTCCACCGCACCGGGGCTCACGACAGGTGCCGCCCCCACCACTCCAGCACGGCGTCGAAGCGCTGCTTGCGGTGCCGCGGCCGGCCGGACCGGGTCAGCTCGTGCCCCTCGCCGGGGAACAGCAGCATCTCCGCCTCGACCCCGTTGCGCCGCAGCGCGACGAACATCCGCTGCGCCTGCTCCAGCGGGCACCGCCAGTCGTGCTCGGAGTGCACGACCATGAACGGCATGGACACCTTCTCCGCGTAGGTCAGCGGGGACATGGCCCGCTGCGCCTCCAAGCCGGGCCCGCAGTACGCGTCGGTGAAGAACCAGCCGATGTCCGACGACCCGGCGAAGGAGTCCCACGCGTTGACCGCGCGCTCGCTCCACGCCGCCCGGAACCGCTCGCCGTGGTGGGCCGCCAGCCAGGAGGTCATGAACCCGCCGTAGGACCCGCCCATCACGCCGACCCGGTCGGCGTCCAGGTCCGGCCGCTCCAGCGCCACGTCCAGCAGCGACAGCACGTCGTCCACGTCCACGGTCCCGAACGCGCCGACCAGGGCCTGGCCGTGCGCCTGTCCGTACCCGGCCGAGCCGCGCGGGTTGGGCAGCACCACGGCGTAGCCCGCGCCCGCGTACACCTGGGCCTCGTCGAAGAAGCCCCAGCCGTGGTACATGAACGGCCCGCCGTGCACCGCCAGCACCACCGGGTGCGGCCCCTCGCCCTCGGGCAGCACCAGCCAGCCGTGCACCGGGTAGCCGTCCGAGGCCGACCCGGTCAGCTCGACCGCCGGCCGCAGCGGCACGCCGGCGCCGAAGGACGTCAGCACGTCCCCGCCGACCCGCACGACCTCACCCGGGCTGTCCGGGCGCGAGACGACGGCCACGACCACGTCGCCGTCGGCCGCGAACGACTTCACCTCGGCCTCGGCGCCCGCCAGCAGCTCCAGCTCGGCCAGGGGCAGCTCGACGCCGTCGAGCGGCACGCGGCGCAGCTCGACCGCGCCGCGGTTGCGCACGGCCACCAGCACGCCGTCGCCCACCACGACCGGCGGCCCGGAACCGCGCTCGCAGTCGACGCTCTCCTCCTCGGTGAGGCGGGTGAGCGCGCCGACGGAGCACCGCCACACGCTCGTGTTGCGCGCGACGGTGTGCACGCCGTCGGTCTCGGTCGAGTAGAACAGGACGCCGCCGTCGGGCAGCGCCACCGGGCACCCGGCCTGACCCGGCGACTGCACCAGCAGCTCGGGCTCGCCGCCGTCGGCGGGCACCGTGTAGAGGTCCTCGTAGAGCGTCTCGACCGCGCCCAGGTCGCGGTCGGCGACGAACACCAGCGCGGAGCCGTCGGCCGTCCACGCCGGCTCGCCCACCTTGAACGCGCCGTCGGTCAGCTCGACCGGCGCGGGCGCCTCGGCGAGCACGTCGACGGTGAACAGCCGGGGGTGGCGGTCGGCGGTGAAGCCGACGTCGTCGAGCCGGTAGTCCAGCCGCTGGATGTGCCGGGGCGCCTCGGCCTCCGGCGTCGGCGCGTCGCCGCCCGCGGGCGGCGTGGCGCCGTAGCGACCGGCCTCGGGCACGCGGGCGGTGAAGGCGAGGCGCCGCGAGTCGGGCGACCACGCCGGCGCGCCCGCGCCCAGCCGCAGGTCCGTGAGGCGCCGCGCGTCACCGCCGGTGGCCGGCATGACGTGCAGCTGCGGCGCGGCGCCCGGTCCGTCGGCGCGCAGGAACGCGACCCACCGCCCGTCCGGGGAGATCCGGGGCGCGGAATCGCGCTCCGCCCAGGTCCAGCGCCGGGCGCCACCCGCCAGGGACACGGCGTGCAGCCCACCCCGGTAGGCGTCCGCGGCGACGTCCGGCGTGGCGGTGTTGACCAGGACGAGGTCCCCCCGCACCGACAGGGAGCCGGGCAGGGTCAGCGACTGCAAGTCATCGGGGCGCACGCGAGCACGCTACCCCAAAACTCGTTAGCAAGGCTTACGAGATTTTGACGCTCACAGTGCCGCCGCCCGACGGCCCGGCGGGCGCGCTCACTTGACGGGGGTCTTGACCGCCTCCGGGTCGCGCCGGACCTTGATCAGCGACGCGACCGTGGTGATGGCCAGCACGCCCACGATCACCGACAGCGACAGCTCGATCCCGATCACCGGCACCGGCAGCGGCTCGCCGCCGTTGAGGAAGGGCAGCGAGTTCTGGTGCAGCGCCTCCAGGATCAGCTTCACGCCGATGAAGCCCAGGATCACCGACAGGCCGATCGACAGGTACACCAGCTTGTTCAGCAGGCCGCCGAGCAGGAAGTACAGCTGCCGCAGGCCCATCAGGGCGAACGCGTTGGCGGTGAAGACCAGGAACGGCTCCTTGGTCAGGCCGAAGATCGCCGGGATGGAGTCCAGCGCGAACAGCAGGTCGGTCGTGCCGATGGCGACCATCACGATGAACATCGGGGTGACGAACCGCTTGCCGTTGACCCGGATGAACGACTTCGACCCGTGGTAGCTGTCGGCCACCGGGAAGATCCGGCGCACGAAGCGCAGCGCCGCGTTCTCCTTGAACCCCTCTTCCTCCTCCTCGGCGTGGTCGGTGCGCGCCAGCTTGTAGCCGGTGTAGATCAGGAACGCGCCGAAGAGGTAGAAGACCCAGCTGAACTGCGCGATGACCGCCGCGCCGACGGCGATGAAGACGCCGCGCATGACCAGCGCCATCACGATGCCGATCAGCAGCACCTTGTGCTGGTGGATCGCCGGCACCTTGAAGGTGGTCATGATGATCAGGAAGATGAACAGGTTGTCGACGCTGAGCGAGTACTCGGTGATGTAGCCGGCGAAGAACTCGCCCGCGTACGTGCCGCCGGAGAAGTACCAGAGGCCGAGCCCGAACGCGACGGCCACCGCGACGTAGAACGTGACCCACCGGCCGGCCTCACCGATGGTGACCTCGTGCGGTTTGCGGTCGACGATGAACAGGTCGATCGCGAGCAGCGCCAGCAGCCCTGCGATCGTCGCGATCCACAACCACGCGGGAACACCCATCAAGACACCTCCGGTACATCGCGCGCACGCCAATGACCGGAGGTCTCCTCCACCGACCTGCTGGTCGGCCGACGGTACCGGGACCCCCACGCTGGGCTCCGTGCTGACGACACCGCCGCTCAGGGAGTACTCCCCTCCACACTGCGCACAGTCTCACGCATCATTGCGGCTCCGCGCCAGCCGGGGTGATCAGTCTTACCCGGCCGGGTGCGCACAAGCTGAGAGCAGGACCACCCCGGTGACACCGTGTTCTCAGCAAACGCGGCCATTCGGCCCCGTTCCGCCTAAGGTCAACAAGGTGGCCCACTCCTCCCGCTTCCGCGGCAGGTGGTCGCTCCCCGCGCTGGTCGTGCTGGTCGCCCTGGTGGGCGCCGTCGTGGTCTGGGCGCGGCAGGGCGACGACCCGCCCCCGGTGAGCACGCGCGACGCGGTGATCGACGTGCCGGAGAGCCCGGACAGCGACCGGGCGATCCAACTCGACACCACCCTCTACCTGCCCGAGCGCACCCCAGCTCCGGCGGTGCTGCTGCCGCACGGCTTCGGCGGCAGCAAGGACGGCGTGGCCGCGCAGGCGACCGAGCTGGCGCAGCGCGGGTTCGTCGTGCTCGCCTACTCGGCGCGCGGCTTCGGCCGCAGCACCGGCCAGATCGCGCTGAACTCGCTGGACCACGAGGTCCGCGACGCGCAGAAGCTGCTGGACTGGCTGGCCACCCGCGAGGAGGTGCGCACCGACGCGGCGGGCGACCCGAGGGTCGGCGTGACCGGCGGCTCCTACGGCGGCGCGCTGGCGCTCTCGCTCGCGGGCGTGGACCGGCGGGTCGACACGATCGCCCCGGTGATCACCTACAACGACCTCGGCCAGGCGCTGCTGCCGAACGCCGCGCGCGCCGACGCCGTGGACGCCTCCTCGGTCTCGCCCGGCGCGTTCGGCCAGGACGGCGTGTTCAAGCGGTCGTGGGCGGGCATCTTCTTCTCCGCCGGGCTGTCCGGCGGCGACCTGGCCACCCCCGGCCAGGAGGCGCAGGAACCCGGCCAGGACGACGAGGGCGGCCCGGCGGACGCCGCGCCGACGAGCACCGCGCCGACCAGCACCGCGCCACCGCCGCCGGGCGCCTCGCCCCCCACCGGGCCCGTCAACGGCGCGTGCGGCCGGTTCCAGGCCGACGTGTGCGCCGCCTACACCGACGTGGCGACCACCGGCCGGGCCAGTGCGCGCACGCTGGAGGTGCTGCGCCGCGCGTCGCCCGCCGAGGTGACCAACCGGATCACCCAGCCGACCCTGATCGTGCAGGGCGAGCAGGACACCCTGTTCGGCCTCGACCAGGCCGACGCCAACGCCCGCCAGATCGCCGCCAACGGCGCGAAGGTCAAGGTCGTCTGGTACGCGGGCGGCCACGACGGCGGCTCCCCCGGCCCCGAGCTGCGCGGGCGGATCGCCGACTGGCTGGCCTTCCACCTCGACGGCAAGGGCGCCGACCCGGGCGTCAGCTTCGAGTACACGGTGGTGGGCGCGTTCCGCAGCAGCGGCTCGCCCTCCCTGCGCACCGTGGTCGCGCCGCACTACCCGGGGCTGCCCGGCTCTGAGCCGGTCGAGCGCCGGGCCGTGCCGCTGGCCGGCCGCGAGCAGACGGTGGTCAACCCGGCGGGCGGCAACCCGGCGGCGGTGAGCAGCCTGCCCGGCCTCGGCTCGGCGCTGTCGCGCTCCAGCTCGGTCGCCGCGCGGCTGGCGGTCGACCTGCCGGGGCAGGCCGCGGTGTTCGCCAGCGAGCCGTTCACCTCGCAGGTGCTGCTGACCGGGGCGTCGACGGTGCGGCTGCGGGTGGCGGCGGTGCCCGGCCAGCCGGTGCCCGCCGACGGCGCGGTGCTGTTCGTCAAGCTGTACGACGCGGACTCCAACGGCGTGCGCACGCTGCCCGGCTCGGCGGTGGCCCCGATCCGCGTCCGGGACCTGCCCGCCGACGGCGCGCCGGTCGAGGTGACGGTGACGCTGCCCGGCGCGGTGCGCCCGGTGGAGAGCGACCACCGGCTGCACCTGGTGGTGTCGACCACCGACCAGGCTTACGCCAACGCGACCGAACCCACCGCGTACCGGATCTCGCTGGCGTCGCCGGACCTGTCGGTGCCGGTGGTGCCGGGCGCGAACGCGACCAGCGGCGTGCCGACCGGGGCGCTGTGGGGCATCGGCATCGTGATCATCGCCTGCCTGGTCGTGGCGGTGGTGGCGTGGTTCCGCCGGCGGCTGGCCGCCGACGTCGACCCGGAGCTGACCGGCGTGCCGCTGGTGATCTCCGGCCTGACGAAGTCCTACCCGGGCGGCCTGACGGCCGTGCGGGACCTGTCGTTCCGGGTGGAGCACGGCCAGGTGCTCGGCCTGCTCGGGCCCAACGGCGCGGGCAAGACGACGACGCTGCGGATGCTGATGGGCCTGATCACGCCGTCGGAGGGCGAGATCAGGGTGTTCGGGCACCGGGTGAGCCCCGGCGCGCCCGTGCTGTCCCGGATCGGGTCGTTCGTGGAGGGCTCGGGCTTCCTGCCGCACCTGTCCGGCCGGGCGAACCTGCGGCTGTACTGGGCGGCGACCGGCCGGCCCGAGGAGCAGGCGCACTTCGACGAGGCGCTGGAGATCGCGGGCCTGGGCGACGCGGTGCACCGCCGCGTCCGCACCTACAGCCAGGGGATGCGGCAGCGGCTGGCCATCGCGCAGGCGATGCTGGGCCTGCCGGACCTGCTGGTGCTCGACGAGCCGACCAACGGGCTCGACCCGCCCCAGATCCACCAGATGCGCGACGTCCTGCGCCGCTACGCGGCGGCCGGGCGGACGGTGGTGGTGTCCTCGCACCTGCTCGCCGAGGTCGAGCAGACGTGCAGCCACGTCGTGGTGATGCACAAGGGCACCCTGGTCGCGGCCGGCCCGGTCGAGGAGATCGCGACCGGCAGCGGCGAGGCCAGCTTCCGGGTCGACCGGCCCGAGGCGGCGGCCGAGGTGCTGCGCGGCCTGGCCGGCGTGCGGGGCGTGGCGGTGGACGGCGAGCAGGTGCACGTCGGCCTGGGCGGCACGCCGCGCGCGGAGGCGCTGGAGGCGCTGGTGAAGGCGGGGGTGGCGGTGGACCAGGCCGGTCCGCGCCGCCGGCTGGAGGACGCGTTCCTGGAACTGGTGGGCGAGTGATGGCGGGCGAACAGGGCGTGCACACCGATCCGTCGGCGATCACCGACCTGACCGACGCGGCCGAGCACGAGCACCCGGCGGTGGCGCCGGACGGCTCGAAGGTCGGCTACCGGGCGCGGCGGACGCTGCCGATCCGGGTGGAGCTGGTGCGGCAGCTGCGCCGCCGGCGGACCCAGCTGGTGCTGGGCTTCCTGGTGCTGCTGCCGTTCATCCTGGTGGTGGCGTTCGAGCTGGGCCAGGCGTCGCCGAACCGGCGGTCGGGCGGGTTCGTGGACCTGGCGACGGCCAGCGGCGTGAACTTCGTGATCCTGACGCTGTTCGTGAGCAGCAGCTTCCTGCTGCCGATGATCGTGGCGCTGTTCTTCGGCGACACGATCGCGTCCGAGGCGTCGTGGTCGAGCCTGAAGTACCTGCTGGCGGCGCCCGTGCCGCGGCACCGGCTGCTGCGCAAGAAGGCGCTGGCGTCCGGCCTGCTGGCGCTGGCGGCCCTCGTCCTGCTGCCCGCCGTGGCGCTGGCCGTCGGCGTCGGCTGGTACGGGGCGGGCGAGGCGGTCAGCCCGACCGGCGAGGCGTCGTCGTTCGGCTCGGGCGTGGTCTCGCTGGCGCTGGCGGTCTGCTACATCTCGATCCACCTGTTCTGGGTGGCGGGCCTGGCGCTGTACCTGTCGGTGTCGACCGACGCGCCGCTGGGCGCGGTCGGCGGAGCGGTGCTGGCGTCGATCCTGTCGCAGATCCTGGACCAGATCACAGCGCTGGAGGACCTGCGCGACTACCTGCCGACGCACTACGCGCTGGCCTGGGCGGACCTGCTGTCGACCGACGTCGACTGGTCCCAGATGGCGAAGGGCGTCTTCTCGGCCCTGGCCTACGGCGCCTTCTTCACCCTCCTGGCCGCCCGCAAGTTCGCCCGCAAGGACATCACGAGCTGACCGGTCGGCCCGGTCGCCGCGGCGACCGGGCCGGCTCGGCGGGCCGGCGTTGGGGGCCGCAGTCGAGGGCCGCAGTCGAGGGCCGCAGTCGGGATCACGGACAAGGGCCGCGGTCGGGAATCGCGGTCGGGAATCGCGGTCAGGGACAATCGTTCGGGGATCGCCGAGCCTGCGGTTCGAGTCGGCGTCGGGGGCCGCGCCGGCGCACGCCGCGAACCGGCGCCGGGAGTCGCGAGCCCGTGCCTCAGGCCGGCACCGGGGGCCGCTTCGCCTTCGGCAGCTTGGCGACCACCGCCTCGTAGGACCGGTCGAGCAGCTCGCGCACCTCGTCCTCCGGCACGGCCCCGCCCAGCTGCACCCGGTTCCAGCCGTAGCGGCCGAAGTAGGCGCCGACCGTGATGTCCTCGGGGAAGCGCTCCCGCCACTCGGCGGCCTCGTCGGCGCTCGCCCCGCACTTCACGCTCACGAACTCGGCCGCCAGCCCGATGAACGCGAAAGCCTTGCCGCCGACCTTGCAGACCAGCTCCCCGTCACCCCAGGGGTAGGTCTCCCGGGCGCCGGGCTTGGCCAGGCAGTGCGCGATCACCTCGTCGAGCGTCATGGCGCCCACGCTAGCCGGCCCCACCGACAAAACCGGGCGCCCACCGGGCGGGAGCCCCACCGGACGAGACCCCACCTGCCGGGGCGCGCTCCGATCGAGGCGTGCTCCGGTCGAGGCGCGACCCGGACGAGACGCCCACCACCCGAGGCATCCACCGGACGAGACGCCCACCGGACGAGACGCCCACCCGACGAGGCGCCCACCGAACGGGGCGCACGCAGGACGAGACACCCACCGGCCGAAGGCCCCCACCGGATGAAGGCCCCCACAGCCGAGGCACGCTCCAGCCGGGGCGGCCCGGCACCGGCCGAGCCGCCGCCGACCGGAGCCGGGGTTGGAGCGCGGCCGAAGTCGAGCGCGGCCGAAGTCGAGCGCGGTCGGGCGGGAGCCCGTGCCGGCCCCCTACTTCACCCCCGCGGCGTCCATGCCGCGCAGCTCCTTCTTCAGGTCCTGGATCTCGTCGCGCAGGCGGGCGGCCAGCTCGAACTGGAGCTCCCGCGCCGCGTTCATCATCTGGTCCGTCAGCTGCTGCACCAGGTCCGCCAGCTCCGACCGGGCCATGCCGGCGGTGTCGCGGTCGGCCAGGACGCCGGAGCTGCGCCCGCTCGCGCCCGGCTCGCCGGTCGGCTTCTTGCCGCGCGAGGCGTTGCGGCCCGAGCCGCCCGGCTCGATCGCGTCCTCGGCCTCGGCGTAGACCTGCTCCAGGATGTCGGTGATCTTCTTGCGCAGCGGCTGCGGGTCGAGGCCGCGCTCCTCGTTGTACGCGACCTGCTTGGCCCGCCGGCGGTTGGTCTCGTCGATCGCGTGCCGCATCGAGTCGGTGACGCGGTCCGCGTACATGTGGACCTGGCCCGACACGTTGCGCGCCGCGCGGCCGATCGTCTGGATGAGGCTCGTGCCGGACCGGAGGAAGCCCTCCTTGTCGGCGTCCAGGATCGACACCAGGGAGACCTCCGGGAGGTCCAGGCCCTCGCGCAGCAGGTTGATGCCGATGAGCACGTCGTAGTCGCCCAGGCGGAGCTGGCGCAGCAGCTCGACCCGGCGCAGCGTGTCGACCTCGGAGTGCAGGTAGCGCACCCGGATGCCCAGCTCCAGCAGGTAGTCGGTGAGGTCCTCGGCCATCTTCTTGGTCAGCGTGGTGACCAGGACGCGCTCGTCGCGCTCGGCCCGCACCCGGATCTCGTGGACCAGGTCGTCGATCTGGCCCTCCGTCGGCTTGACGACCACCTCCGGGTCGACCAGGCCCGTCGGGCGGATGACCTGCTCCACGAACTCGCCGCCCGCCTGGCCCATCTCGTACGGGCCGGGCGTCGCCGACAGGTAGACCGTCTGGCCGATGCGGTCGGCGAACTCCTCCCAGGTCAGCGGACGGTTGTCCAGCGCGCTGGGCAGCCGGAAGCCGTGCTCGACGAGGTTGCGCTTGCGCGAGGCGTCGCCCTCGTACATGCCGCCGATCTGCGGCACCGTCACGTGCGACTCGTCGATGACCAGCAGGAAGTCGTCCGGGAAGTAGTCGATCAGCGTCGCCGGCGCGGTGCCCGCGGCCCGGTCGTCGATGTGGCGCGAGTAGTTCTCGATGCCCGAGCAGAAGCCGACCTGGCGCATCATCTCGATGTCGTAGGAGGTGCGCATCCGCAGCCGCTGCGCCTCCAGCAGCTTGCCCTGCCGCTCCATCCGGCCCAGCTGCTCGGCCAGCTCCGCCTCGATGTTGTGGATGGCCTTCTCCATCCGCTCCGGCCCGGCCACGTAGTGCGTCGCCGGGAAGATGCGCAGCTCGTCGACCTCCCGGACCACGTCGCCGGTCAGCGGGTGCAGGTAGTAGAGCTTGTCGATCTCGTCGCCGAAGAACTCGACGCGCACCGCCAGCTCCTCGTACGCCGGGATGATCTCCACCGTGTCGCCGCGGACCCGGAAGGTGCCCCGGTTGAACGCCACGTCGTTGCGCGCGTACTGGACGTCCACCAGGGCGCGCAGCAGCAGGTCCCGGTCGACCTCGCCGCCGGCCTCCAGGTGGATGGAGCGGTCCAGGTACGACTGGGGCGTGCCGAGGCCGTAGATGCACGACACCGAGGCGACCACGATCACGTCCCGCCTGGTCAGCAGGCTCATCGTGGCCGAGTGCCGCAGGCGCTCCACGTCCTCGTTGATCGAGGAGTCCTTCTCGATGTAGGTGTCCGTCTGCGGGATGTACGCCTCGGGCTGGTAGTAGTCGTAGTAGCTGACGAAGTACTCCACCGCGTTGTCGGGGAAGAACTCCTTCAGCTCGTTGGCCAGCTGGGCGGCCAGCGTCTTGTTCGGCGCCATCACCAGCGTGGGGCGCTGCAGCTTCTCCACCAGCCACGCCGTCGTGGCGGACTTGCCGGTGCCGGTCGCGCCGAGCAGCACGACGTCCTTCTCGCCCGCCCGGACGCGCCGCTCCAGCTCCGCGATCGCGGCGGGCTGGTCGCCGGCCGGCTGGTAGTCGCTGACCACGCGGAACTTCCCGTCGGTGCGGGGGATGTCGCCGACGGGTCGGTGCGCCGAGTGCGCCTTGACCGGGATCTCGGTAGGGAAAGCCACGCACACGAAGGTACGCCCCGGGTACGACAATTTCCGGCCGCCGCGGGTGAGACCGGACACGAGCCCTTGACGGCGCGCCCGGTCCGCCCGCCGGCCGGTCCTCAGCAGTCGCAGCCGCAGCAGTCGCAGCCGCCCCCGCGACCCCCGGAGCAGCCGCAGTCGCCCGACCCGCAGTCGCAGTCGCAGCCGTCGCGCCACTTGCCGCTCCACGGGCCGGGGAACGGGTCGCGGCAGCAGTACTGGCAGGTCCCGCACTGGTAGAGCACGGCCAGGCAGCCGAGCAGGACCCCGCGCGAGCGGGGCGGGTGGACCAGGGCCGGCCAGGACCACAGGCCCGAACCGGGTCCGGGCTGCTCGCCCTTCCGGTTGCCCGCGGTCGGCCGCGGTGGCGGGCGGTCGCCCGCGGCGGGCGCGGAGCCCCGCGCACCGCCCTCGACGCCGTGCGCGCGGCACTGCGCGGCCTCGGGTCCGCCGGGCGAGCCGAAGGCGCGCCTGATCGACTCGCGCACCTCGTGCACCAGCAGGGCGTGCACCAACCGCCCGTCGGTGAACTCCACGTCCTCGAGCGCCAGCTCGATGCCCAGGGCGGCGTCCTCGCACAGCCGCCGCGCTTCGGCGCGCGACGTGCCGGTGGCCTCCAGCGGGTTCCACGAGCCCGACGCGCGGTCCCCGGCCAGGTCCTCCACGGCGTCGATCAGGTGCGCCAGGCGCCCGAACAGCCGCCCGACCTCGCGCAGCGCGACGGCGTTGGCCGGGCGCCCGGCCAGGACCGCGGTCTGCGCCACGGCCTCGCCGGCGGCCGTCTCGGTCGGCTCGGTCACCGCCAGCACCGAACCGCCGCGCCCGGCCGCCGCCTCCACCGCCGGCTGCCGCCGCACCGCCGCCACCAGCACCCCGGTGTCGAACCCCAGGTCGGCGCCGGTCGACTCGGCCTGGGCGGCCCACCGCCGCGCGACCTGCCTGCCCAGCCCGCGCACCGGCGCCCGGCGGAACGCCCCGTCCCGGTCGGCCACGTGGTCGCCGACCTTCGCCGACGCCAGCACCAGCGACACCGCCGCCGCCAACCGCGCGCCCGCGCCCACCGCCACGTCGGCGGACCGCATCCCGCGCAGCGCGCACGGCCCGGCGACGCGCCGCGAGCGGGTCGTCTGGGCCTCCACGAGGGCCGACACGACCAGGCCGTCGTAGTTGGTGACCACGCGCGCCAGGTGGCCGTGGTCGTCGCGCAGCGCCAGGCACAGGCCGCACAGGTGCGCGAGCCACGACTCGCGCAGGTCCGCGCCCAGGCGGTTGCGGCACGGGCGGATGATCCCGAACATGGTGCGCAGACTAAGCGACGTTCACACTTTCGGGTGACAAAATCAGGTGTTCGGCGGGCAGCGGCGCCTATGGTGCCGGGCGTGACGCCGAGCGCGGCAGGGACCTCCCCCATGCACATCCACCCGCCGAAGGTCGAGTACTTCGACCTGGACGCCAAGAGCAACACCGACCCGAAGGGCCACCTGCGCGGCGTCGAGGAGTACCGGCTGACCCGGGCCGGCCTCTACATGTCCCGCCCGGTGCCCGGCCACCCGGAGCTGTGCCACTTCGAGTCGTGGCTGCTGCCCGCGCACGGCCTCCGCGTCACCCGCCAGTCCTGGCACCCCGGCCACGAGCGCGACTACGACTTCTACGTGGACGTCGTGGAGATCAGCTCCGGCGGCTCGGTGTGGAAGACCGTCGACCTCTACCTGGACCTGCTCGTGCGCACCGGCCGGAGCGTCACCGTGCTGGACACCGACGAACTGCTGGCCGCCCTGGACCGCGGCCTCGTCCAGCCGCACCGGGCCCAGTGGGCGCTGGAGACCACCTACCGCGCGGTCGCCGGCATCGCGGCCCACGGGCACGACGCGGTGCGCTGGCTGGCGGCGCAGGGCACCGTGACCACCTGGCGGCGGTGTTAATACAGAGGGTGAGATTTTCCGGTCAACCACCCCTGCTGTTCGTCACCGGAAAGAGATCCCTTACAGCACAGACCGTGATGTAACAAATCGACCCGCAGTGTTACCAGGTGCCTACCCAGGGCTACCCTCGGATGTTGTGGGAGCGGTCATCACACCTCGGCTCGTCGACGTGGTCGACACCATCAGCGCAGTTCGGAGCTACTCCTCGGGCACTTCCCGGCACCTGACCACCTGTCGCGTCGAGCACTGGGGACTGCGGCTGGAATGCCCCACCCCGGAAGACCCGTTCTCGGATTCCGAAATCACCTGGTTGATGCCGGAACTGGGATTGCGGCTCACCCACCACCGCCCGCGCTCGCGCCACTCGCGCGGCGGGCCCAGCGTGCTCAGCGCCGTCCGGGTGGAGCGGGACGGGCGCTCGTGGCGCACCACCGACCTGCTGCTCGGCCTCGCGGTACCCGGCGGCACCACCGCCCGCATCGTGCGCTCCGAGGAGTTCGCGGCGGCAGTGGCCGGCGGGGTGCTGGGGCCCGACGACGCCGACCAGGCCCTGAGCACCGTGCACCGGACGCTGGAGCAGGTCAGCCTGCACCGCCACGACCTCGGCTCCTGGCTGACCCACCGGGGCATCTACGACGTCTGGCCGGCCCTGTAGAAGGCTTCCACGCGCGCCGCGGCGGCGGCCATCCACGGCTCCTTGGCCTCGCCGTAGGCGAAGCCGTCGGCGTCGCCCGCGTGCCGCCGGGACAGGTCGAGCTTCAGCTCCTCGTACTCCCGCCGGGCCGCCGGGTCGGCGCGCAGCCAGTCCCGGAACCGCAGCGACCACTCCCACGCCGGCCCGCCCTCGACGCGGACGTGCAGGTTCACCCGCCGTTGCGGGTCGGCCCCGGCGTGCAGCCGCTTCTCCCACTCCGCCGGGTCGCCGTGCTTCGGGGTGTCCCCGGCGGCGCCCAGCGCCGGGAAGCCCGCCCGGCCCAGCGCGTCGGCGAGGTCGTCGGCCTCCGCCATCGACCGCACGCCCAGCTGGAGGTCGAGCACGTCCTTCGCCGCCAGGCCGGGCACCGACGTGGACCCGATGTGCTCCACCCGGCGGCCACCGGCCGCGACCCCGATCCGGCGGCCGACCCGGGCGGCCTGCTCCGGCCACGTCGGGTCGTGGGGCACGACCACCGGCGGCCCGGCGGCGTAGCGCCGGAGCCGCACGTTCGCCTCGTAGGGGACGAGCCGGTCGGCCCACAGCGCGTCCACCAGCGCCGACACCAGGTCGGGCGTGCCCGAGTTGTCCAGCCAGACGTCGGCCACCGCCCGCCGCGCCGCGTCGTCGGCCTGCTTGGCCATCCGGCTGCGCGCGTCCTGCTCGGTCAGCCCCCGCGCGACCAGCCGCCGGACCCGCTGCTCCGGGTCGGCGTGCACGATCACGACCAGGTGGTAGTTCGGGGCCAGCCCGTTCTCCACCAGCAGGGGCACGTCGTGCACCACGACCGCGTCCTCGGGCGCGGCGGCGACCAGCTCGGCGGTGCGGGCGGCGATCCTCGGGTGCGTGATGCCGTTCAGGGTGGCGCGGGCCCCGTCGTCGCTGAACACCTTCGCGGCGAGCGCGGCCCGGTCCAGCGCGCCGGAGGGGTCCAGGACCCCCGCGCCGAACGCCTCGGCGATCTCCGCGAGGCCCGGCGTGCCGGGTGCGACCACCTCGCGGGCCAGGCGGTCGGCGTCGACCACCACCGCCCCGTGCTCGGCGAGCCTGCCCGCGACCGTCGACTTCCCCGACCCGATGCCCCCCGAGAGGCCCACGCGCAACATGGTCCACAGTCTGCCCGCAGCCGGCCGCGCGGGTGGCGTCAGATGCCCTCGGTCGGGGTCATCGACCGGGCCGCCAGGTCGCTGAGCACCGGGCGCACGTGCTCCTCGGGCACGAACCCGGCCCTGGCCCGCGTCACGAACGTGGTCTTGCCCAGCGACCCCACCAGCAGCCGCTGGTCGCCGGTGCTGATCAGGAAGCCCTTCTGCGGGCCGACGTCCACCTCGGTCACCGCGCCGCCCGCCTCCCGCTCGGCCTGCACGCTGTCGCGGACCCGCTCGGTGGCGGTGGGCGGGTCGGCGTAGGTGGCCAGCCCGATGATCAGCGGCGCGGAGGTGATCTCCTGGTGCTCGCCGACGTCGTAGTAGCAGTCGACCTTCGCCGTCCGCCCCAGCGACGGCTCGGGGATGCCGGTGATCTGCTTCAGCTCACCCGCCATCTCCCGCCCGATCCGCTGGTTCACCACCTCGACCGGGACGATCAGCTCGCAGTCGTCGGGCAGCTCGCGGTCGGTCATGACCGCGGCCCGCGACGCCGAGGTGGGCGCGGCGATGGTCGGGATCTGGGGCGGCGGGGCGGGCGGGGCCGCGGGCTCCTGGGCGGCACAGGCCACCAGGGCCGCCACCGCGGCCGCCGCAGTCGTCCCGAGCCCGAATCGCGCGCCCATAGCACACCCAATGTAACGCGCGGACCAGGGGCCCCGCACCGCGAGCGGTGCGGGGCCCCTGGCCTCCGGTGGGACGCGGACCCGGGACGGGCCCGTGGTGCTCTCAGGCGCCGCCCGACAGCTTCTCGCGCAGCGCGGCCAGCTGCTCGTCGCTGGCCAGGGTGCCGCCGGCCTGGGCCGGGGCGCCGGTGCCGCCGGTCGCCGCCGCCGGGGCGTCGCCGCCGGAGGAGTAGTTGGTCTCCCCCGCCGCCTCTTCCTCGGCCGCCGCGGCCTTCGCGACCTGCTTCATGTGGGCCTCGTAGCGCGTGTGGGCCTCGGCGTACTGCCGCTCCCACTCCTCGCGCTGCTTGTCGAAGCCCTCCTGCCACTCCTGGGTCTCCGGGTCGAAGCCCTCGGGGTAGATGTAGTTGCCCTGGTCGTCGTACTCGGCGGCCATGCCGTACTGGGTCGGGTCGAACTCGGAGTCGACCGTGAAGCCCTCGTTGGCCTGCTTGAGCGACAGCGAGATCCGGCGGCGGTCCAGGTCGATGTCGATGACCTTGACCATCACGTCGTCGCCGACCTGGACGACCTGCTCCGGGATCTCCACGTGGCGCTCGGCCAGCTCGGAGATGTGGACCAGGCCCTCGATGCCCTCGTCCACCCGGACGAACGCGCCGAACGGCACGAGCTTGGTGACCTTGCCCGGCACGATCTGGCCGATCGCGTGGGTGCGGGCGAACTGGCGCCACGGGTCTTCCTGGGTCGCCTTCAGCGAGAGCGAGACGCGCTCGCGCTCCATGTCGACGTCCAGGACCTCGACCGTGACCTCCTGGCCGACCTCGACAACCTCGGACGGGTGGTCGATGTGCTTCCAGGACAGCTCCGAGACGTGCACCAGGCCGTCCACGCCACCCAGGTCCACGAAGGCGCCGAAGTTGACGATGGAGGACACGACGCCCTTGCGGACCTGGCCCTTCTGCAGCTGGTTGAGGAACTCGCTGCGGACCTCGGACTGGGTCTGCTCCAGCCACGCGCGGCGGGACAGGACCACGTTGTTGCGGTTCTTGTCCAGCTCGATGATCTTCGCCTCGAGCTCGCGGCCGACGTAGGGCTGCAGGTCGCGCACGCGGCGCATCTCGACCAGCGAGGCGGGGAGGAAGCCGCGGAGGCCGATGTCCAGGATGAGACCACCCTTGACGACCTCGATGACCGTGCCCTTGACCGGCTCGTCCTTCTCCTTGAGGGCCTCGATGGTGCCCCAGGCGCGCTCGTACTGGGCGCGCTTCTTGGAGAGGATCAGCCGGCCTTCCTTGTCCTCCTTCTGGAGGACGAGGGCCTCGACCTCGTCACCGACCTTCACAACCTCGTTGGGGTCGACGTCGTGCTTGATCGACAACTCGCGCGAGGGGATGACGCCCTCGGTCTTGTAGCCGATGTCGAGCAGGACCTCGTCCCGGTCGACCTTGACGATGGTGCCCTCGACGATATCGCCATCGTTGAAGTACTTGATGGTCTTGTCGATGGCGGCGAGGAAGTCCTCCTCCGTCCCGATATCGTTGATAGCGATCTGCTTCGGCGCGGTAGCAGCCGGGACAGTGGTGGTGTCGGTGGACATTAGGTGGGTGGCTCCGGTACGGATTGGGGTTGTCTGGCCTTGGGTGCAACGCTGCGCGGGAGGCAAGGCTTCCCCCGACGACCGATCCCGTGACGTGCATACCGATCATGGGCAGCGCGAACCCACTACGCGGGCGGTATCGTACGCGCCTCGACGACCGGCGGGCAAACCGGCGACCGGGCCCGCGACCCCGAAGGAGCAGTGTGTCCGACCAGCACGCGAGCGCCGAACTGGCGCTGGGCACGACGGGCATCGCCAAGCGGGACGCCGACGCGGCGGAGTCGCGGGCCGCCAACCGCGCCTGGTGGGACGCCGACGCCGACGACTACCACGCCGAGCACGGCGCGTTCCTGGGCGCGGCGGACTTCGTGTGGTGCCCGGAGGGCGTGCGCGAGGAGGAGGCGGGCTACCTCGGCGACGTGCGCGGGCGGCGGGTGCTGGAGGTCGGCTGCGGCTCCGCGCCGTGCTCCCGCTGGCTGGCCTCGCGCGGCGCGCGCCCGGTCGCGCTCGACCTCTCCGCCGGGATGCTGCGGCACGCCGCGGCGGGCAACGCGGGCACCGGCGTCGCCGTGCCCCTGGTGCAGGCCAGCGCGGACCAGCTGCCGTTCGCCGACGCGAGCTTCGACGCGGCGTGCTCGGCGTTCGGCGCGGTGCCGTTCGTGGCCGACGTGGGCGAGGTGTTCCGCGAGGTGGCCCGCGTGCTGCGGCCGGGCGCGCCGTGGGTGTTCTCCGTGACTCACCCGATCCGGTGGATATTCCCGGACGACCCGGGGCCGGGCGGCCTCACCGCGACGCAGTCCTACTTCGACCGCACGCCCTACGTCGAGGTCGACGACGCGGGCCGGGCGACCTACGTCGAGCACCACCGGACCCTGGGCGACTACGTCCGCGCGCTGGTCGGCGCGGGTCTGGAGCTGCTGGACGTGGTCGAGCCGGAGTGGCCCGCCGGGCACACCCGGACGTGGGGCCAGTGGAGCCCGCTGCGCGGCCGGCTGTTCCCCGGCACCGCGATCATGCGGACGCGCAAGCCGTAACCTGCCCGGCATGACCGTCAGTCGGGGGCTGGTGGAGGCGCAGAGCGCGCGTTTCGCGGGGCTCGACCCGCTGCTGCCCGCGGTGGCCGCGCCGCCGGAGGGCGACGTCGTCACCGCGGCGCTGCCGGACGGCACGCGGGTCGCGGGCGTGCTCCAGCGGCAGGTGCACGACCGGTCCTCGGCGGCCCGCCTGTGGTCGGCGACCGAGGTGTGGGAGCTGACGCCGCTGCTGGGCGGCGCGGGCGGGGTGGGCATGGACGCGCTGCTGCGGGCGTGGCGGCGGCGGATGGACCGGGTGGCCCCGGCCGAGCGGGACTCGGCGTGCGTGCTGACCTGGCCGAGCCGGGACGCCGAGGCGGCGCGGGCCCTGCTCGACCACGGCCTGGTGCCGCTGTCGGTGGTCGCCGTGCGCCGGGCCGCGCCGCCCGAGCGGCCGACCGGCGCCCGGTCGCCGGTGGCCGTGCGCCGGGCGACGCCCGCCGACCTGGAGGCGGTGCTCACCCTGGCGCTGGCCGAGCTGCGCTACTCGGCGCTGGTCGGCTCGACGGTCGACCGCCCGGAGGCGGCCGGGCTCAAGCGCCGCGCGCTGGCCGAGCGGCTGGCGGCGGGCGGCCCGGTGTGGCTGGCCGAGCGGGACGGGATCGCGGTGGGGCTGGCCGAGTGCGCCCTGGTGACCTCCGAACCGGGGAACGCGCCGGCGACCCGCTTACCGCCGGGTCGGTGGGGGTACGTGAACTGCGTGTCCGTGCTGCCGGGGGCCCGCGGCGGCGGTGTGGGCCGGCAGCTGATGGCGCACGCGCACCGCGAGCTGCACCGGCTGGGCGCGGTCGGCAGCTACCTCTACTACAACCCGCCGAACCCGCTCTCCTCGGTGTTCTGGCCGCGGCAGGGGTACCGTCCACTGTGGACCGCGTGGGAGGTCCGCCCGGCGGGGGCCTTGCGGTAGGTCACAGCCGCTCCGCTTGCGAGCGCCCTCCGGCTGCGCCACTATTTGTACTGACCAGTCAGTTCAAAGAAGGGGTCCGCCGTGGAGATCCACGCCCAGCGGGTCGGCGCCACCGGGCCGCACGGCCCGCTGCTCAAGCCGACCAGCCTGCGCGTGCCGGCGGGCGAGGCCGTGCTCGTGGCGGGCCCGCCCGGCGCCGGGCACACCGCCTTCGCCCTGCTGCTGTCCGGGCGGCTGCGCCCCGGCGCCGGGACCGTCACGCCGAACGCCGCCGAGCTGCGCAAGCACGTCGTCCTGGTGGACTCGCCGGAGGTCAACGAGCCCGAGGGCTCGATGCCGCTGGCCGCGGTGGTCGGCGAGGAGCTGGCCATGAACGGGCGGCGCGCCGGGCGCAAGGCCGTGGCCGACTGGCTGGTCGAGCGCGGGGCGGAGGAGTTCGCGGACGCCCGGTTCGACCAGGTGCCCGCCGAGTCCCGGTGCTCGCTGATGCTGGAGCTGGCCGCCGGGCGGCCGGGCGCGCGGGTGCTGGTCCTGGACTCCCCCGACCGCTACCACGGCGACCCGGCGGGCTGGTGGGCCGCCGCGCGCCGGCGCGTCACCCCGCACCTGTCGGTGGTGGTGCTGTGCACCACCACCTCCGCCGCCGTGCTGGACGTGCCGGCCGCGCGGCTGGGCGCGGACAACGTCGTCCCGGTCGACGTGCCCACCGGCCCGCTCGACACGGCCCGGCTGACCGCCGCGGGCGCCGGGCGACCCGCCGGGGCCACCGCGGCGCCGCGCCGCGCCGACCGCCCGGTCGAGCTGCCCGTCGAGCTGCCGGCCGCCGCCGCGCCGCGCCACGCCGACCGCGCCACCGACCGCACCGCCGGGCACGCCGCCGACCGCACCGCCGAGCGCGCCACCGACCGACCTGTCGACCGCACCGTCGAGCTGCCGGCCGCCGCCCGAGAACCCGAGGAGACGTCGTGACCGCCCTGCGGATGGCGTTGAGCGAACTGCGCCGCATCACGGCCGGGAAGCTGCCCAAGCTCGCCGTGGTGGCGCTGGCCCTGGTCCCGCTGCTGTACGCGGCGCTGTACCTGTACGCGAACAAGGACCCGTACGCGAACCTGCACCAGGTGCCGGCCGCGCTGGTCGTGGCGGACAAGGGCGCGACCGCGAGCGACGGCACGGTCAAGCACGCCGGGCAGGACGTGGCCGACGAGCTGGTGAGCGGCCACCGGTTCGACTGGCGGCGGGTCGACCCCGAGCAGGCCGAGGAGGGCGTGCGCAACGGGACCTACACGTTCGCGCTGACCCTGCCCGAGGACTTCTCCCAGGCCCTGCTGTCCTCCGGCGAGTTCCAGCCCCGGCAGGGCGTGATCATGCTGACCACCAACGACGCGAACAACTACCTCGGCTCCACCATCGCCAACCAGGTGGTCACCGAGGTGCGGCGGTCGGTGTCGGTGGAGGTGGGCTCGGAGGCGGCCGACCGGCTGCTGCTCGGGTTCTCCACGATCCGCCAGAAGACCGTCGAGGCCGCCGACGGCGCGACGAAGCTCGCCACCGGCCAGCAGGGCGCCCTCGACGGCAGCCAGAAGCTCGTCGACGGCGCGGGCCCGCTGGCCGACGGCGCGAAGCAGCTCTCCGACGGGCTGCTGGAGCTGCGCGGGAAGACCAAGGACCTGCCGGTGCAGGCGCAGCAGCTGGCCGACGGCGCGAAGCAGGTCGCCGACGGCAACGAGACCGTCGCGCAGACCGCCGAGAACTACGCGGCCAAGGCCCAGGCCCTCATCGGGCGGCTCGACCAGTTCAACGGCGACGTCGCCAACCGCCTGCGCGCCGCCGGCTTCACCGAGGAGCAGGTCCAGCACGTGGTCCTGGCGCTCAAGGACGCCCGCACCCCGCTGGACGAGGCCAACGGCCGGGTGCAGGGCGCCGCGGGCGAGCTGCGGACCCTGGCCGACGGCGCGCAGCAGGTCGCCGGCGGAGCGGCGCAGCTGGCCGCGGCCACGCCCGCGCTGACCGACGCGATCGTCAAGCTCACCGACGGGGCGAAGCAGGTCGCCGACGGCAACGCCCAGCTGCGCGACGGCGCGATCGCGCTGCGCGACGGCGAGCAGCAGCTCGTGACCGGCGCGAACCAGCTGCGCGACGGCCTCAACGAGGGCGTCGCGCAGATCCCGAACCCGGACGACCCCACCCGCGAGTCGACGGCCAACACCATCGGCGACCCGGTGAACGTCCGCGGCGTCAGCCAGACGTCGGCGGGCAGCTACGGGGCCGGGCTCGCCCCGTTCTTCCTCGGCCTGGCCACCTGGATCGGCGCGTTCGTGCTGTTCCTGCTGCTCAAGCCGTTCTCCCGGCGCGGCCTGGCGGCCTCGCAGAACCCGCTGCGGGTCGCGCTGGGCGGGTGGCTGCCGGGCGTGCTGCTGGGCGCGGCGCAGGTGGTGATCATGCTCGCGGTGGTGGCGCTGGTGGTCGACATCCGGCCGACGCACCCGTGGGGGACCCTGGGCTTCCTGCTGCTGGCCTCCGCGTCGTTCGTGGCGCTGCTGCACGCGCTCAACGCCCTGCTCGGCGCGGTCGGGAAGTTCGTCGGCCTGGTGCTGCTGATCCTCCAGCTGGTCAGCGCGGGCGGGACGTTCCCGTGGCAGACCATCCCCGAGCCGCTGTACCCGCTGCACTACGGGCTGCCCATGGGCTACGCAGTCGACGGGCTGCGGCACCTGATGTACGGCGGGCAGCTCAGCGGCGTCGGCAAGGACGTGCTGGTCCTGGCGGCCTACCTGGTGGGGTCCCTTGCCTTGTCGACGCTGGCCGCGTACAAGCAGCGGGTGTGGACCCCGTCTCGCCTCGAACCCGAACTGGTGCTGTGACCGGCAACCGCGCCGGCCGCACCGCCGCCACCAAGCAGAAGCTGTTCGACGCCGCGCTGCGGCTGGTGGGTGAACGCGGCGCGGCGAGCGTGACGGTCGACGAGATCGCCGCCGAGGCCGGGGTCGCCAAGGGCACCGTGTACTACAACTTCGCCAGCAAGGACGCCCTGGTGGACGCCCTGCTGCGGCACGGGGTGGAGCTGCTGGCCGGGCGGCTGCGGGCCGCCGAGGGCGAGGCGGAGACCGAGCGGGCGCTGGAGTCGCTGGTCGACGGGGTGCTGGGGTTCTTCGCCGAGTACCCCGCGTTCGGGCAGCTGCTGGTCAGCGAGCTGTGGCGGACGCCGGGCCAGTGGCACGGGACGCTGAGCCTGCTGCGCGACGACATCGTCTCCATCGTGCGCGGGCAGATGCAGCGGCTGTCCGACGAGGGCCGGCTGCCCGACGGCGTGCAGGTCGGCACGGCGTCGGCGGCGCTGTTCGGCACCCTGCTGGTGGTCGCGCTGGACTGGCAGGTGTTCCAGCCCGACCGGTCCCCGGCCGAGGTGCGGGAAGCGGTGCTGCTGCTGGTGCGGGGGCTGCGGCCGGCCCGGTGAGATCCGGTCCGGTGAGGCAGGCCCGGTGAGGTCGGGTCCCGTGCGGCCCGGTCCCGCGCGGTCCGGCACCGTGCGGTCCGGCACCGTGCGGTCCGGCACCGTGCGGTCCGGCACCGTGCGGTCCGGCACCGTGCGGTCCGGCCCGGCGAGGTCCCGGTCCCGGCCGCGCCGGGGTCAGGAGCGCGCGACCCAGGTGTCGACCTGGCCGACCTGGTGCACCGCCGCGGGCTTGCCGTCCAGGGCCCGGCGCACCGCCGCCAGCACGCCGGCGGACATCTCCTCGTGGCTGAGCCAGCGGGTGCCGCCGCCGTGCCGGACGAAGCCCAGCACCACCTGCTGGGTGGGGTGGCCGGCCAGGATCGGCGCGGGCACGCCCTGCCGGGAGCTGATGGCGCGGCTGTCGTGCACCTCGACCACGGGCGCGGTCGGCGCCAGCAGCGGCGCGACGGCCCGCAGCACCGGTTCGCGGTAGCTGGTGTGCACCCAGGCCACCAGCAGGTCGGCGGGCGCGGGCAGCACCCCGCGGACCCGGTCGGCCAGCTCGCCGGGGCGGGCCCAGTCCGCCCGCACCCACGTCGCGGCGCCCCGGCGCCCGTCCCCCGGCCGCCCGTCCCCGCGCGCGTCGGGCCGCCCGCCCGGCGACCCCGCCGGGTGGCCGTCGGCCGACCCGGCGCCCGGCTGCGGCACGTGCCCGCGGCGGCCCAGGGCGGCCCGCGCCGCGGCGCCCGCCCGCGGCGGGCGCCGCGAGGGCAGCACCACCTGCCAGCCCCGGGCCAGCAGGTCGTCCGCGCAACCCGTCAACATGCCGGTGCCACCGAGCACCAGCGCCGTCCGCCCGCTCACCGCACCGGCTCCTCTCCCCGCTCCGCCGCGCGCCGGAGGGGCCCGGCGCACCATCGGTCCACTTCGCGCTGCCCGCGCAGCCGCACCACCGCCAGGCGCTCCCCGTCCCGCCCGGCCGGCAGCGCCGCGACGCGCTCGCGGTTGCGGCCGTGCGACCGCCACGCCCAGCGCAGCAGGTGCTCCGGGTCGGTGAACACCGTCCGCAGGGGCGGCTCGGTGTTGCCGTTCCACAGCACCTGGCGGCGGACCCGGCGCAGCACCGTGCGCACGGTCACCCGGCGCAGCACGGTGCGCCGGGGGTGGTCCAGCCAGATCAGCGTGTCGGCCCGGGCCAGCAGCAGCGGGCGGGCCGCCGAGTACTGCCACTCGGTCGCCCACTCCTCGCCCGCGACCAGCTCGCGCACGTCGGCCTCGAACTCCGGCCGCGGGGTCCACTGCGGACCGTGGAACAGCGAGTCCATCTCCACGTAGGACAGGCCGAGGGCGTCGGCGACGCGCCTGGCCATCGTCGACTTCCCGGCGCCCGAGGTGCCCGCGACCAGCACGCGTGCCGGTGGGTGCGGCAACTCGTCGGCGGCTCCTAACAGCGGCACCGGGAAAGGCTACCGTCGCGCCGCAAGCCCCCGGCGGCGCAGCGCGCCCGGCACCCGATCGGGCGGCACCCCGACGGGCAACGCCCGGCGGCCTCCACAGTGGACCGCGCCCCGACCGCTAGCAGCGCGGGAACGACCCGCGGGTGCCGGTGCCGTAGGCGTCGGGGTCGCTGAACCGGCACCCGTAGTCCGCGGCGGCCACGGCGGCGGGGTCGTCCACGACGTCCGCCGCCGGCCGCCGGCCGGTGTCGGCCCAGGCCACCAGGTCGTCCCAGGCCCGGCCCACCTCCGCCGGGCTGAACTCGCAGTGCTCGACGGTCCGGATCGCGCGCTGCGCCAGCAGGTCGGACCGGCCGTTGTCCCGCACCTCCCGCTGGTAGCGCTGCTCCATCGAGAACGGCACGAACAGGTCGCCCAGGCCGTGCAGGGACAGCACCGGGGCGCTCGGGCGGCCCTCGACGCGCGGGATGGCGGTCAGCTCCGGGGTCTGCCGGGCCCGCGGGTCCTGCGGGGGCACCCGCTCCACCTCGCGGTTCAGGTCGACCGGCGTGGTGGGCGCGTAGCGGGTGGAGGCGTTGGTCGCGATCCGGAGCGGGTCGGTGGCCAGGTCGTCGCCGGTGCGCACGGCGGGGAGGCCGAACAGGAAGTCCCGCCAGTGCGCGAAGGCCGCCTGCGCGCCCGGCCGCTCGCCGCCGCTGCGCTCGACCACCACCCGGGCGAACTGCCGGCCGCGTTCGTTCGGCGTGCCGTCCAGCCCGAGGTTGGCCTTGATCAGCGGCACCCGGGTCGACAGGTAGTCGGCGGGCAGCGGGAACGCGTCGACCCCGGCCAGGGCCTGCGCCACGAGCTGGTGGTCGAGGAAGAAGTCGAACAGCTCGTGGTCGCCGAGCGCGCCGCACAGCGCCAGCGCGCCCCGGTAGGAGCCGGGGTGCTGCTCCAGCGAGCGGGCGATCACGTGGCCGCCCATCGAGGCCCCGACCAGGAACACGTCGCGGGGCTGCCCCACCAGCGCGGCGAAGTGCCCGGCCAGGTCGCGGGTGCTCTCGACGCCCGCCTTCACGTCGTAGCCGTTGGCGGAGTAGCTCGACGCCGCCCACGCGAAGCCCTGGTCCAGCAGCCGCTGCCGCAGGCCGTGGGGCGGCGGCTCGACGGTCAGGGTCGCGGACGGGCCCCGGTAGCCGTGCGCCCACAGCGCGAGCCGGCCGTTCCAGCGGGGCGGGACCTCCGCGGTGTAGGCGGCGTGCCGGTGCACGCCCTGCTCCACCCGGCTGGGCTCGCCGCCGACGAGGGCCGGCGCGAGCGGCGGGTTCGAGATCGCGTAGCCGGGCAGCGGCCGGTCCGGGGGTGTCCCGCCGGGCTCCGCCGCCGACGGCGGGGCCGGCGGAGCGACCGGCGCGGCGGCCACCGGCAGGGCGAACAGCAGGATCAGGGCGAAGACCGACCCCAGTACCCGTCGCATCACTCGATTGTGGTCATCGGCGGCACCGGCGCAAGCCGCCGCCGGGCTCGCGGGCCGCACGGGCGGTCGCGCCCCTCAAGGGCCGGGGGTGGTCACCCGCCCCCGGCCCGGCCACCGCTCAGTGCGCCGCGTCGTCCCAGGACCGGCCGACGCCGACGGAGACCTCCATCGGCACCGACAGCTCGTAGGCCCGCCCCATCTGCTCCCGCACGAGCGCCTCCACCGCCTCGCGCTCGCCCTCGGCGATCTCCAGCACCAGTTCGTCGTGCACCTGCAGCAGCATCCGCGACCGCAGCCCGGACTCCTGCAGCGCGCGGAACACGCCCAGCATCGCCACCTTGATGATGTCCGCCGCGGAGCCCTGGATCGGCGCGTTGAGCGCCATCCGCTCGGCCATCTCCCGGCGCTGCCGGTTGTCGCTGTTCAGGTCGGGCAGGTAGCGGCGGCGGCCGAGGATGGTCTCGGTGTAGCCCTTGCCCCGGGCGTCCTCCACGATCGCGTGCAGGTAGTCGCGCACCCCGCCGAACCGCGCGAAGTACGCCTCCATCTGCTCCCGCGCCTCCTCCGCCGAGATGCGCAGCTGCTGCGCCAGGCCGTAGACCGACAGGCCGTACGCCAGCCCGTAGGACATCGCCTTGACGCGGCGGCGCTGCTCGGCGGTCACCTCCGCGGTGGGCACCGAGAACGCGCGCGAGGCGACGAACGTGTGCAGGTCCTCCCCCGACCGGAACGCCTCGATCAGGCCCGCGTCCTCCGACAGGTGCGCCATGATCCGCATCTCGATCTGGCTGTAGTCGGCCGTCATCAGCTCCGCGTAGCCGGGGCCGACGACGAACGCCTGGCGGATGCGCCTGCCCTCCTCGGTGCGGATCGGGATGTTCTGCAGGTTCGGGTCGGTCGAGGACAGCCGCCCGGTCGCCGCGATGGTCTGGTGGAACGTGGTGTGGATGCGGCCGTCGTCGGCCACCGACTTGAGCAGGCCGTCCACCGTCGACTTCAGCCGCGTCACGTCCCGGTGCGCCAGCAGGTGCTGCAGGAACGGGTGCTCGGTCTGCTCGTAGAGGTTCTGCAGGGCGTCCGCGTCGGTGGTGTAGCCGGTCTTGGTCTTCTTCGTCTTCGGCATCTTCAGCTCGTCGAACAGCACCGCCTGCAGCTGCTTGGGCGAGCCGAGGTTGATCTCCTTGCCGATCACCGCGTACGCGTCCTGCGCGGCCTGCTTGACCCCCGCGGCGAAGTGCGCCTCCAGCGCCGCGAGGTGCTCGGAGTCGATCGCGATGCCGACCGCCTCGACCTCGTCCAGCACGGCCATCAGCGGCAGCTCCAGGGTCGCCAGCAGGGTGTCCTGGCCGGTCTCGGCCAGCTGCGCGTCCAGCGCGTCGGCCAGCTCGGACACCGCGAACGCGCGGACGATCGCCGCCTGCGCGGTCTTCTGCCGCTCCTCGTCCTCGTCGGCGAGCAGGGACAGCTGGCCGTCGTCGGGCTCCTCGGCCCGCAGCTCCCGCTGGAGGTAGCGCAGGGCGAGGTCGTCCAGCGCGAAGCTGCGCTGGCCGGGCCGGACGAGGTAGGCCGCGAGCGCGGTGTCGCTGGTCAGGCCGGCCAGCTCCCAGCCGCGCGCGCGCAGCGCCCGCAGCGGGAGCTTGAGGTCGTGCCCGGCCTTGGGGACCGCCTCGTCGGCCAGCCACGCGGCGAGCGCGTTCTCGTCCTCCTCGGTGAGGGTGGCGACCTCGACGTAGCCGCCCTCGCCGCCGGCCAGGGCGATGCCCTCCAGGTCGCCGCCGACCACGCGCGGCGCCAGGCCGACGCGGCCGGACCGGGCGTGGGCGTCGAGCCAGGCCGCCAGCTCGCCGGGGGCCACGGCGCCGCCGGTGACCTCGAAGCCCTCCTCGGCCTCGGGCTCGGCGGTGGACAGCGTCGCGAACAGCCGGTCGCGCAGGACGCGGAACTCCAGCTCGTCGAACAGGCGGTGCACCGCGTCGCGGTCCCACGGCCGGGTCGCCAGCTCCGCCGGGCCGACCGGCAGCTCCACGTCCCGGACCAGCTCGGTGAGCTGCCGGTTGAGCATGATGTTGGGCAGGTTGGCGCGCAGGGCCTCGCCGACCCTGCCGGGCACCTCGTCGACGTGGTCGATCAGGCCGTCGAGCGAGCCGAACCGGTTGAGCAGCTTCACGATCGTCTTCGGGCCGACGCCGGGGGTGTTGGGCAGGTTGTCGGAGGAGTCGCCGCGCACCGCCGCGTAGTCGGCGTACCGGGCGGGTTCGACGCCCTGCTTCTCCAGCACCAGCTCGGGGGTGTAGCGGGCCATCTCGGACACGCCCTTGACCGGGTAGAGCACCGTCACCCGGTCGTTGACCAGCTGCAGGGCGTCCCGGTCGCCGGTGCAGATGAGGACCTCGTAGCCGAGGTCGGTGGCCTGGGTGGTGAGCGTCGCGATGACGTCGTCGGCCTCGTAGTCCTCCTTCGCCAGGGTGGGGATGTTGAGCGTGCCCAGCACGTCCTTGATGAGGCTGACCTGCCCGCGGAACTCGTCCGGCGTCGCGCTGCGGCCGGCCTTGTACTCCGCGTAGGCGTCGGTGCGGAAGGTCTTGCGCGAGACGTCGAACGCCACCGCCACGTGCGTGGGCTGCTCGTCGCGCAGCAGGTTGATGAGCATCGACGTGAAGCCGTAGACCGCGTTGGTGGTCTGGCCCGTGCCGGTCTGGAAGTTCTCCTTGGGCAGCGCGAAGAACGCCCGGTAGGCCATCGAGTGGCCGTCGACCAGCAGCAGGCGGGAGGCTTCTGAAGTGCTCACGGGGCGAGTCTAGGGTGAAGGTCCGACAGTCATGCACCGAGTGGAGCAGCACGTGAGCGCAGCACCGCAGGACATCCCCGGCGCCGACCGAGCCGTCGAGCACGAGCAGCTCACCACCAGGATGGGCATTGAAATCACCCGATGGGATGCCGACCACCTCGTCGGCACCATGCCGGTGAAGGGCAACCGCCAGCCGTACGGGTTGCTGCACGGCGGCGCGAACGCGGTGCTGGCGGAGACGCTGGGGTCGATCGCCGCGGCCATGCACGCCGCGCCGGAGCGGATCGCGGTGGGGCTGGAGCTGTCGTGCACGCACCACCGGGGCGTGACCGAGGGACTCGTGACGGGGGTGTGCACGCCCGTCCACCGGGGTCGGTCCACGGCGACCTACGAGATCGTGATCAGCGACGACCAGGGGCGGCGCAGCTGCACGGCGCGGCTGACGTGCTTCCTGCGGGAGGCCACACCCGGGAGCCGGGCATGAGGTCGGCGGCCCTGGCGGCGGCGGTCGCGGCGGTCGCGGTCGCGGTGGCGGGGTGCGCCGGGACGCCGGCGACCTCGACCCCGGCCACCTCGGCGGCGGCGGTCTACCCCGTGCCCAGCGTGACGGCCCGGCCGGACGAGGGGATCCTGCACCTGCCGACCGCCTCCGAGGGCGACACGGCGTTCACCCTGCTCGGGCTGACCACCGGGATGGACGCGCTGGTGGGCAGCCACGCCGAGTTCGAGGCCAGGGGGCAGTTCGTCCGGGTGCGGATGAGCGTGGTCAACAACGGGCGCAGCAGCGTCTCGTTCGACGCCCGCAAGCACGTGCTGGTGGACGACAAGAAGGTCGAGCACGCGGTCGACGCGCAGGCCATGACGATCAAGCGGCAGCCCGAGGTGCTGGACCTGGGCGCGAACGTGCGGCTGGAGTACGACGTCTACTACGACCTGCCCGAGGACGCCAAGCCGCTCGCGCTGCGGGTGTTCGGCGGGCCGACGCTGACGGACCTGCAGGACCGGTCGAGCACGGAGATCCTGCTCAGCCAGTGAGGCCGCGGGCCGGTCCGCCCGCGTCCGCCGCGGGCTCGGGCGCCGCGCGGTCCGGTGCGGCGAGGCCCGCCGACCCCAGGGGTCGACGGGCCTCGGTGGTCCTGCGCCGGGCGGTCAGTGGCCGCCCAGGTAGGCCGCTCGGACCTGCGGGTCGTCCAGCAGGTCCAGGCCGGGGGCGGACTTGACCACCCGGCCGGTCTCCAGGACGTAGGCGCGGTCGGAGAGCTTGAGGGCCTGCTGGGCGTTCTGCTCCACCAGCAGGACCGTCGTGCCGCGCTTGTTGATCTCCTTGATGATCTCGAAGATCTGCGCGATGAGCATCGGGGCCAGGCCCATCGACGGCTCGTCCAGCAGGAGGACCTTCGGCTTGGTCATCAGCGCCCGGCCGATGGCGATCATCTGCTGCTCGCCGCCGGACATGGTGCCGCCGAACTGGGTCTTGCGCTCCGCCAGGCGCGGGAACAGCTCGTAGACCTCGGCCAGGTCGGCGCTCAGGTCGTCCTTGCGGGTGTACGCGCCCATCAGCAGGTTCTCCTGCACCGTCATGCCGGGGAACACGCCCCGGCCCTCCGGTGACTGGCCGATGCCCAGCTGCACCCGCTTGTGGCCGGCCAGCTTGGAGATGTCCTCGCCGTTGAAGATCACCTTGCCGCTGCTGAGCGGGCGCAGGCCGGAGATCGTCTTCAGGGTCGTCGTCTTGCCGGCGCCGTTCGCCCCGATCAGGGAGACGATCTCGCCCTCGTTGACCTCCAGGCTGATGCCCTTGATCGCGGCGATCTTGCCGTAGTGGACGTGGATGTCGTGGAGCTCAAGAAGCATCTTCGGACACCCCCAGGTACGCCTCGATGACCTTCGGGTCGTTCTGCACCTCTTGCGGCAGCCCTTCTGCGATCAGCTGGCCGAAGTCGAGCACCGCGACGCGGTCGCTCACGCCCATGACCAGGCTCATGTCGTGCTCGATCAGCAGCACGGTCCGACCGCCGTCGCGGATCTTCCGGATGAGCTGCTGCAGCGCTTCCTTCTCCGCCGGGTTCATGCCGGCCGCGGGCTCGTCGAGCAGCAGCAGCTTCGGGTCGGTGGCCAGCGCGCGGGCGATCTCCAGCCGGCGCTGGTCGCCGTACGGCAGGTTCTTCGCCGTCTCGCTCATGCGGCCGGAGATGCCCACGAAGTCGAGCAGCTCCCGCGCCAGCTCGCGTCCGCGCCGCTCCTCCTTGCGGTGCCACGGCAGGTTCAGCGTGGCCGCGACCGCGCCCGTCCGGTGGTGCGCGTCCGCGCCGACCATCACGTTCTCCAGCGCCGACATGTTGTGGAACAGCCGGATGTTCTGGAACGTGCGGGCGATCCCCTGCTTGGTGATCTTGAACCGCTTGGCGCCGTCGATCCGGCTGCCCCGGAACAGGACCTGGCCCTCGGTCGGCTGGTAGACGCCGGTGACCACGTTGAAGACCGTGGTCTTGCCCGCGCCGTTCGGGCCGATCAGGGCGAAGATCTCGCCTTCCGCGATGCTGATGCGCGCTTCGCGCAGTGCCGTGACGCCGCCGAAGCGCATCGTCACGCCGTCCAGCTGGAGGACAGGGGTGCTCACTTGGCCGCCTCCGTCGTCGGGACATCCGTGTCCGGCCCGGGGACCTCGGCACCCATGGTGCCCATCCCGCCCGTTCCCTCGTGCAGTTCCGCCTTGCGCCGGCGCGAGGGCAGCAGCCCCTCCGGCCGCAGCGCCATCATCAGCACCAGCACGCCGCCGAAGATCAGGATGCGGGCCTCCGAGAAGTCCCGGAACCGCTCGGGCAGCCAGCCGATGAGGAACGCGCCCACGATCACGCCCGGCAGGTTGCCCGAGCCGCCCAGCACGACCGCGGCGAGGATCGTCGCGGACAGGATGAACGGGAACGTGTTCGGCTCGATGAAGTTGGCCTTGCCGGCGTAGATGCCGCCCGCCAGGCCGCCGATCATGGCGCCGATGGCGAACGCCAGGAGCTTGAACTTGAACGTCGGCACGCCCATCAGCTCGGCCGCGTCCTCGTCCTCCCGGATCGCCGCCCAGGCCCGGCCGACCCGGCTCTTCTGCAACCGCACCGAGAAGATGATGACCAGCACGATGGCGGCGACGATCAGGTAGTAGTACGGCGCGGCGAGGATGCCGAACTTCGTGCCGAACATGGGCGGCGGGTGCGGGATGCCCGCGATGCCGCGCGCGCCGCCGATCTCGTCGGTGTTGTTCGCGGTGATGCGGACGATCTCGCCGAAGCCCAGCGTCACGATCGCCAGGTAGTCACCGCGCAGCCGCAGCGTCGGCGCGCCGAGGATGACGCCCGACACGGCCGCCAGGATGATCCCGAAGGCGACCGTCGCCCAGTAGTTCCAGCCGTGGTTGACCCCGTAGTAGGCGACCGAGTAGCCGCCGATCGCGAAGAACGCGACGAACCCGAGGTCGAGCAGGCCCGCCTGGCCGACGACCACGTTCAGGCCGACCGCCAGCAGGATGTAGGTGCCGATCGGGTAGATCAGCACGGTCGTCCAGTCCGAGCCCGGCGACATGAACGACCCGATGGCCGGCGAGGGCAGGATCAGCGCGCCGACCACCAGGAGGATGTAGACCAGGTAGCGCTGCCAGACCTTCGCGTTCTCCCACCACTCCCGCAGGCGGTCGATCCCGTGCCCGATCCCGGCGAGGCGACCGCGCTTGGTGGGGTTGTCTTCCCTCGTCACTGCGTCGCCTTTCATGCGCGTGCCTTCTGAAGGGATTCGCCGAGGATGCCGGTCGGGCGGAACATCAGGACGACCACCAGGACGGTGAACGCGATGACGTCCTTCCACTCGGAACCGAGGAAGATGGCGCCCCAGTTCTCGACGAGGCCGAGCACGATCCCGCCCATCAGGGCGCCGCGCAGGTTGCCGATGCCGCCGAGCACCGCCGCGGTGAACGCCTTGATGCCCAGGACGAAGCCGATCATGTAGTTGGTGTTCTCGATCTCCATGACGTAGAGGGCGCCGGCCACACCGGCCATCGCGCCGCCGAGGAGGAACGTGACCCGAACGATGTTGTCGATGCTCACGCCCATCAGGACGGCGGCCTCGGGGTCCTGGGCCGTGGCGCGGATGCCGCGGCCGATCCGGGTCTTGTTCACCAGCCGGTCCAGCGCGACCATCACGATCACCGCCGCGACGACGACGATGACGTGGTCGAGGCGGACCTCGGCGTTGCCGATCTTGAACAGGACGTCGCGGGCCACGATGCGGGGCGCCGAAGCCTGGTTGCGGCCCGGCTTGTCGATCAGCCACTCGATCACGAACAGGCCGAACAGCTCCTGCAGGAACAGCGACGCGCCGATCGCGGAGATCAGGGCGGCGAGGCGGGTCGCGCCCCGCTTGCGCAGCGGCCGGTAGGCCACGGCTTCGAGCAGCACCGCGGACGCGCCGGAGGCGACCGCGGAGACCAGTATCAGCAACAGCAGGACGCCGACGAGGGCGAGCCCGGTGAACGGGGCCGTCGGCGCGATCGCGAGCAGGGTCACCAGCGACGCGAACGTGCCGATCATGAAGATCTCGGAGTGCGCGAAGTTGATCAGGCGCAGCACGCCGTAGACCATCGTGTAGCCCAGGGCGATCAGCGCGTAGATCGAGCCGATCACCAGTCCACCCACCGTGCTGGGTAGGAACTGGTTGAGGAAATCATCAAGCATGACAGGTTGCCTCACGAGACGGGGCGGGGGAGAACTTCTTCGCCATAGGGGTGGGGAGCGGGAGCCGCCGACGCCTCGGCGGCACGCCCGCTCCCCAGCACTGCCTGACCTGGTGAAAACCGTCCCGGAGATCAGCCCCCGAGCTTGGCCTCGGACGACTTGCCGAGCAGCTTGAGGACACCGCCCTTCACCTGGTACACGAAGATGGAGTTGTTCTCCGGCTCACCGTTCGCCTTGAACTTGATGGGCTTGGAGGCGCCCTCGAAGCTCACCGAGGACAGGAAGTTGTTGATGTCCTCGGAGGTCGTCTTGCCCTCCTCGACGGCCTTGATGTAGGCGGTCGCGGCGTCGAAGCCCTCGGTCGAGTAGATGGCCGGGTCCGAGCCGACGGTCTTCTTGTAGTTGTCGTAGAACGCCTTGGCCGTGCCGGTGGCGTCGGCCGACGGGATGTTGCACGGGCACGCGATGACGGCGCCCTCGGCGGCCTGCTCACCGGCGCCGGAGACCAGCTGCTGGTCCAGCGAGCCGTCGCCGGAGGCGAACAGCGTGGTCACGTTGTTGTCGCGGAGCTGCTTGAGCAGTCGGCCGCCCTGCGCGTAGTAGCCGCCGAAGAAGATCAGGTCCGGGTTGTAAGCCTTGACCTTGGTGACCGTGGAGGAGTAGTCCGACGCGGCCTGGGCGAACTTGTCGGTCTCGACCTCGACGCCCTTGTCCTTGAACGTCTTGGTGACCGCCTCGGCGAGGCCGACGCTGTACTCCTGGTCGTCGGACAGGACGAAAGCCTTCTTCGGGCTCTTCGCGGTCAGCAGGAAGTCCGCGACCTGCGGGCCCTGGTCGTTGTCGTTGGCGACGACGCGGTGCCAGTACTTCCACCCGTTGCCGGCCAGGCCGGAGTTCGTGGCGGACGGCGAGATGCTGGGGATCTTGCTCTCCTCCAGCGTGCCGCCGATCGCCTTGGACTCACCGGAGAAGGCCGGCCCGATGAGGGCGACGATCTTGTCGGTGTTGACGGCCTGGGCGAGCAGCGAGGTGGCCTGGTCCGCCTTGCCCTGGCTGTCGTACTTGATGAGTTCGATCTTGACCTTGGGGTTCTTGGCGTTGTACTCGTCGATCGCCATCTTCGCGCCGTTGTAGGGCGGGATCACGATGGCCGAGTTCTCGCCGGTGAGGTCCCCCATGAACCCGATCTTGACCGACGAGGCGTCGCCGCCGTTGCCGCCGCCACCGCCGCCGGCGCAAGCCGCGAGCGCGAGCGACGTGGCCGCCGCCAGCCCCAGAACTCGGCCGAGTCGTGCTCCTGACACCGGAATACCTCCCATGACCAACCAGCCCGCCGGTAGGCGGAGCCCTCGCACGAGGGCTTGGGTTAGGGCAGGAACGTAGCTTCAGTTGTGTTCGGTGAACAGGTGGTCTTCCTGCTCTGTGTCCACATCGTGACGGTAGTCACGGGCAAATCCGTACACGTTAACAGTCTTAAATCCAGCTCAAATAGCCGCAGGTCACGCACCCAATGCGCGCTGTAACCAACAATGGTCGGCACAGTGCGTCCGATAACCGAACAGGTATCTCAGCCGAAGTTTTCGATGACCGCTTCGGCGACGGCCTTCATGGTCGTGCGGCGGTCCATCGCGGTGCGCTGCACCCAGCGGAAGGCTTCCGGCTCCGACAGGCCCTGCTTGGCCATCAGCAGGCCCTTCGCCCGCTCCACGACCTTGCGGGTCTCCAGCCGCTCGGTCAGCCCGGCGACCTCGTTCTCCAGCGCCTGCAGCTCGGCGAAGCGGCTCATCGCCAGCTCGATCGCGGGCACCAGGTCGCGCTTGGCGAACGGCTTGACCAGGTAGGCCATCGCGCCCGCGTCGCGGGCCCGCTCCACCAGCTCGCGCTGGCTGAACGCGGTCAGGATGACGACCGGGGCGATGCGCTTGGCCGCGATCGCGCCGGCGGCCTCGATGCCGTCCACCTTGGGCATCTTGACGTCCATGATGACCAGGTCGGGCCGCAGCTGCTCGGCCAGCACGACCGCCTCGTCGCCGTCGGCGGCCTGCCCGGCGACCTCGTAGCCCTCCTCGCGGAGCATCTCGACGAGGTCCAGGCGGATGAGGGCCTCGTCCTCGGCGACGAGCACGCGGCGCGGCGCGCTGCGGTCCTCGGACCGGGCCTCAGCAGCCTGCTGGGTCACCGGGGTCCTCCTCGTGGTCGTCCTGGTCTGCGCCCGCCGCGTCCGCACCGGGCGAAAGGGCAGTCTACCTGCGTGGCGGACGCCCGACCGACCCTCGGTCCCGTGATCACGACCACCGGGTGAACGCCGTCGAACGGGTGCCGCGCACCGGCCGAATGCGCGCGCGGGCGGTCCCGGCCGGGACCGCCCGCGCGCCCGTCGGCGGAGCCCCCTGCGGAGTCCCTCAGCGGAGCCCCTCAGCGGACCGCCTCCTGCGGCGGTTCCCACCAGCCGGTGACGCCCTCGGGCCACTCCACCGCGCCGAGCGCCTCCTCCTTGGCCGGGTCCGGCGGGTCGACCTCCCGCAGGTACAGGTCGTGCCACCCGGTGGTGAGCCCGAGGCCGCCCGCCGGGCTGGGCGCCTCCACGGCGCGGGGCAGGCCGAACACCGGGTGCAGCAGCCGGTCCGCGACCGCCGCCACGCCCAGGCTCTCCGGCCACTCCAGCCACCACCGGTCGAGCTGCGGCAGGGACCGCAGCCAGGGCGCGGCGGTGAACAGGTGGTAGCGGCGCAGCACCGCGCTGCCCAGCCCGGTCGGCCGCGGGAACTCCGCCAGGTGCTCGCGCTCGGCGTCGCTCAGCGGGCCCTCCGCGAACGGCCCGTGCAGGTCCCGCCCCTTGAGCAGGGTGCGGACGTAGGTCATGCCCGCGGCCCAGGCCCGGTCGTCCACGCCGGCCAGGACGACGCCCGCGTCCAGGTCGAGCAGCCGGACCTCCACCGACCTGGGGTGGCGCCGCACCCGCAGCCCGGCGACGCCGGCGACCCACCGGTCCTCGTGCCGCGGCAGCAGCTCGTACAGCAGCGGCCCGAGGGCGTGCTCGGCGAGGTGCAGACGCGGCCGGTCGGCGGGCTCCACGGCGCGGAACACGTGCGCCGGGCGCAGCATGGACGCCGGCGGGCGCAGCTGGAGGTGGGCCGACGCGTCGGTCGCGGTCTGCAGCACCACGCACTCCAGCGCGCGCTGGTCGTCGGTCGGCGCGTCGGGCAGGAACAGCCCGCGCGCGTCGGCCCGGCCGCGCAGGGCGTCCACCACCCGTTCCCGCCGGTCGGCGGGCAGGTCGTGCAGGACGGCCCGGACCGCCGGGACGGCCTGGCTCAGGTTCTCGCCGGTGTAGGCGCGGCGCAGGTCGGCCAGCTGTTCGGTCAACGACGAACGTGACATCGCAAGTCCTCGCTCCCGCCGCCCGGCTCGGCGCACAAGGACGCGCACACGCGTCATGCGGTGGTTCGGTCGCACTGCCTCGTGGTCAGGGGTGCCCCCACCCCGCGGCGGATCACGCCACCCGTCTGCCGGGGAGTGGCTCCAGCCTCACGTCTGCCCACACACGCCGCGCTCCACGCTACCAGCGCCCCTCCCGCCACCGCACGTGCGTTTTCCGCGCCCGCGCCCGCCGAGGGCGACCGGACCCCGCACGCGCCGGAGGTCGCGTTCGGACGGCCGACCCCCGCCGCCGGGCGTCGACGTCGAGGCGGTGCGCAACCACCCGGCGGACGTCGTGCCGCGCGCGATCACTCCAGGGCGAGCCGAGCGGCCCGCCCGGTAAGCCAAGGCCCTGCCCCCGCGCGAGACCGCGGCGACCGAGTGTCCGAAGTGGACGGTTTCGGGCCGGGATCCACCAAGCCGCTCAGGGGGTTCACCGCGCGGGGCGCCCGACGCGCCGGCGGCGCGCGGCCGGAGCCCCGCCCGACGCCCCGCCCCGGCGATGCCGTAGGGTTCGAACATGAGTTCGAATAGGGTGTGGCCGGCCGCGGCGGCGGAGGACGAGCTGCGGCTGCTGACGGACTTCCTGGGATTCCTCCGGATCACGGCGGTGTCGAAGGTCGAGGGGCTCGACCGCGAGCGGGCCGCGGCGACGCCGATCCCGACCTCGCCGGTGGTGAGCGCGCTGGGCGTGCTCAAACACCTGACGGCGGTCGAGCGGTGGTGGCTGTCCATCGAGGCGGGCGGCGCCGAGCTGCCGTCGCTGTGGGGCGCGGACGCGGACGCCTCCTGGCAGCTGCACGACGAGGACACGGTCGAGTCGGTGGTCGCCGAGTACCGCGCCGAGTGGGAGCTGTCGGCGAAGGCGCTGGCCGGGCTGGCCGCCGGCGACCGGACGCGCGGCGACCACGACGGCCGGGGGCGGACCGTGCGCTGGGTGCTCGCCCACCTCGTCCAGGAGACCGCGCGGCACGTCGGGCACCTGGACCTCCTGCGGGAGCTGGCCGACGGCGCGAAGGGCGAGTAGCCCGCGCGGTGGTGGGTCCGCGCACGGCGAACCCGGGTCGCCGCAACGGTTTTCCGCACTCCGGGAGATCGCCGGGTCCGCCGGCGACCGCGGGCGCGGAGGTTCACCCGGCGGGCGCTTGGCACCCCCCGCCGGGCGCACCACGCTGAGGGCCATGACCTACGTGTCCACGAACCCCGCCGACCTCAACGACGTCGTGGCCCGCGTCGAGCTGGCGGGCGCGCCGGAGTTCGCCGAGGCCGCCCGGCGCGCCAAGCAGGCCCAGCCCGCGTGGGCCGCGGTGCCCGCGCCGGTGCGCGGGCAGGTGGTGGCCGACATCGGCCGGCTGGTGGCGGCCAACGCCGAGGCGCTGGCCCGGACCGTGACCCGCGAGATCGGCAAGCCGCTGGCCGAGGCGCGCGACGAGGTGCGGGAGGTCGTCGACACCTGCGCGTTCTTCGCCGGCGAGGGCCGCCGGCTGCACGGGCGGACGGTGCCCTCGGAGGTGCCGGGCAAGCAGCTGCTCACCTTCCGCGACCCGGTGGGCGTGGCGGCGGTGGTGACGGCGGGCAGCTCCCCGGTGGCCGGGCCGTCCCGGCACGTCGTGCCGGCGCTGCTGTGCGGGAACACCGCGGTGTGGAAGCCCGCCGAGTACTCCGCCGCCTCCGCGCGGGCCCTGCACGACCTGTTCGCCTCGGCCGGGCTGCCCGAGGGCGTGCTGAACCTGGTGCACGCCGAGGGGTCGCAGACCTACCGCGGGCTGGAGCTGGCGCTGGAGCGGCGCCTGGTGGACAAGGTCGGCTTCACCGGCTCGTCCGGGGTGGGCGCGCTCATCGGCGAGCTGTGCGGGCGGCACCTCCAGTCGCCGTGCCTGGAGCTGGGCGGCAAGAACCCGATGGTGGTCGCCGAGGACGCGGACCTGGACCTGGCCGTGCGGGGCGCGCTGTCCTCCGGGTTCGGCACGGGCGGGCAGCGGTGCACGTCGCTGGGCACGGTGATCGTCCACGAGTCGGTGCACGACGAGTTCCTGCGCCGGTTCGCGGCGGCGACGGAGGACGCCGTCGTGGGTGACCCGTTCGGCGACGTGCTGTACGGGCCGGTGCTGGACGGCAGGTTCGCGGTGGACTTCGAGAAGTACCTCGGCTGGATCCGCGACCACCACCGCGCGCACGGGTCGACCGGCGTCGGCCGGATCACCGAGACCAACCCCCGCAAGGGTTTCCTCGGCGACCCGGACGGCGGGCTGTTCTACCACCCGGTGATCGTCGACGGCGTGCGGCCCGACGACGAGCTGTTCCGGCACGAGACGTTCGGCCCGCTGGTGGGCGTGACGACCTACCGGGCGCTGGACGAGGCCGTCGAGCTGGCGAACCTGCCGGGCTACGGGCTCTCCAGCGCCATCCACACCACCGACCCGGCCAAGGTGTTCGCGTTCCGCACGGGCGTCGACGCGGGGGTGGTGAGCGTGAACAGCTCGACCCCCGGCGCGGAGGCGCACCTGCCGTTCGGCGGGAACGGCAAGTCCGGCAACGGTTCCCGCCAGTCCGGCGCGTGGGCGCTCGACCAGTTCACCCGCTGGCAGTCGGTCGACTGGGACTACTCGGGGTCGGCGCGGGACGCGCGGGCGGGCGCCCCGCGGCTCGCGGCCGACCCGGACTTCCGGCTGGACGCGTGAGCGGCGCCGGGACGGGCGCGGTGATCGCCGGTCCCGGCCGGGCGCGGCGCGGCGGTCCGGGGCGGACCGCGACTCGCCGCGCACCGTCCACCCCGGACCGGCCCGCCGCCCGGTGACCGGGTCCGGGCGCGGCCCGGCTGCGATCCCACCGCGCGGGTCGGCGGGACGACCCCGGTGGCGAACCCGGTCCGGCCGCCCCGCCACGCCGGCGAACTGCCGGACGCCGCCGGGTCCGCTGCGCGATGTCCCGCAGAACGGTGATACCGACTCCCCGCCGTAGCGTGTCGTGCACGCACGGTGACAGGCTGCTGGTTGGATGCCCCGGACTCTCGAGGAGGATTCGACTGATGGCCAAGCGTTTGCCGGGCGCGGTGCTCGCCACCGTGCTCTTCCTGACCGTCCTGGTGGCCCCGGCGCGGGCCGCGGAGCCCACCGCGGTGGACTTCACCGGGATCGTGGCGTTGAACAACTGCTCGGGCTCGGTGGTCCGGACGCCCACCGCGCAGCCGTCGGACCGGGCGCTGGTGCTCACCAACGGGCACTGCGTGAAGCTGATGGCCGACCGCGAGGTGCTCGTCGACCAGGCGGCCGACCGGGCGTTCACGCTGCTGGAGCGCAGCGGCAAGGGGACGCTGGGCACGTTGCGCGCCGAACGCCTGCTCTACGCGACGATGACCGGCACCGACGCCGCGCTCTACCGGCTGACCACCACGTACGAGCAGGTCGAGGGCATGGGCACGCGGGCGCTGACGCTGTCGCCGCAGCACCCGACCGCCGGCATCGACATCCGCGTGGTCTCGGGGTACTGGCAGAAGATCTACTCGTGCCGGGCCGACGGGTTCGTCCACCAGCTGCGCGAGGGCGCCTGGACGTGGAACGACTCCATCCGGTACACGGCGTCGTGCGACATCATCGGCGGCACGTCCGGCTCGCCGGTGGTCGACGTGGCCTCCGGCGCGGTGGTCGGGGTGAACAACACCGGCAACGAGAGCGGCGGCCGGTGCACGACCAACAACCCGTGCGAGGTCGACCCGACCGGCACGATCACCGTGCGGCCCGGCATCGGCTACGCGCAGCAGACCTACCAGATCGTGCCGTGCCTGCCCGGCGGCGGCCGGATCGACCTGCACGCCCCGGGCTGCGGGCTGGCGCGCCCCTGAGCGCCGCGAGCCGGCTCCGCGCGGCGGTCCGGCGGGCCGCCGCGCGGAGCCCGGGGTGGGCGGCGGCACACCGGCCGTCCCCGTTCGCCGACCTAGGCTGTCGGCATGACCGAACCGTGGGGCGAGCCCGGGAAGATCCGGCGCATCCTGGCCGGCTGCGACACGTGGGCCGTCGTCGGCCTGGCCGACCACCCGCACCGCGCGGCCCACGGCGTGGCGAGGTTCCTCCAGCGGCGCGGCAAGCGGATCGTCCCGGTGCACCCCGACGCGGAGCCGGTGCTCGGCGAGCAGGGCTACCCGACGCTGGCCGACATCCCGTTCCCGGTGGACTGCGTGGACGTCTTCCGCCGCTCCGAGGCCGCCGGGCGGTTCGCCGACGAGGCGGTGGCGATCGGCGCGAAGGCCGTGTGGTTCCAGCTCGACGTGGTCGACGAAGCGGCCTACGAGCGCGCCACCGCGGCCGGGCTCGACGTGGTGATGGACCGCTGCCCGGTGATCGAGTGGCCGGCTAGCGGGCCCCGCGCCGCGCGGTGACCTCGACCTCGATCCGCATCCGCGGGTCGGCCAGGCCGCACACCAGCATCGTCGCCGCCGGGCGCACCTCGCCGAAGGCCGCGCGCAGCGCCGGCCAGCACGGCTCGAAGTCCGCCGCGTCGGGCAGGAAGTACCGCACCCGCACCACGTCGGCGAACCCGCACCCGGCCTCGGCCAGCGCCGCGCCGATGTTGGCCAGGCACTGCTCGGCCTGCGCCACCACGTCGTCGGCGATCGTCATGGTCGAGTAGTCGAACCCGGTGGTGCCCGAGACGTGCACCCAGTCACCGTCCACCACGGCCCGCGCGTAACCGACCTGCTCCTCGAACGTGGACCCGGAGAAGATCGCTCGGCGCATGGGCCGAACCCTAGCCCCCGCGCGCCGGCGGCGGACGCGCCGGGCCGCGATTCGCTAACCTGCCGGTCATGCCGACAGCCGCGCTCAACGGGATCACCCTCAGCTACCGCGTCGAGGGCGACGGCGACCTGGTCGTGCTGGTGATGGGCACCGGCGGCCCCGGCCGGGTGTGGCACTCGCACCAGGCGCCCGCCCTGCGCGAGGCCGGTTTCCGGGTCGCGACGTTCGACAACAGGGGCGTCCCGCCGACCGACGAGTGCGCGTCCGGGATGAAGGTCGAGGACCTGGTCGGCGACACGGCCGCGCTGATCGAGCACCTCGGCGGGCCGGCCCACGTCGTCGGCACGTCCCTGGGCGCGCGGGTGGCGCAGGAACTCGCCCTGGCCCGGCCCGACCTGGTCCGGCGGGCCGCCCTGCTCGCCACCGCCGGCCGCACCGACCCGGTGCAGGTGTCCCTGTCCCGGGGGGAGCGGGCGCTGCACGACAACGGCATCACCCTGCCGGGCCCCTACCACGCGGCGGTCAACGCGGTCCTCAACCTCTCCCCCGCGACCTTGCGCGACCCGGTGACCGCGCGCGACTGGCTTGACGTCTTCGCGTTCACCGGTTCGGCGCTGAGCGCGGGCGTGCGGGCGCAGCTAGAGCTCGACGAGTACGACAGCCGGCTCGACGCTTACCGCGCCATCACCGTGCCGTGCCTGGTGGTGGGCTTCACCGACGACCGCGTGCTGCCGCCGTACTTGGCGCGGGAGGTCGCCGAGGCCATTCCCGGGGCGCGGTACGAGGAGGTGGCCGACGCGGGCCACTACGGCTTCCTCGAACGACCGGCCGAGGTCAACCGACTGCTCGTGGAATTCTTCACGGCGACGTGAGGCCAGCACACCTCCCGCACTTTTGCGCGCAGCGGTGACGCACCCAGTGCACTTTGCACGTAGCAGCGCCGCACCCAGTGCGCTTTTGCACGAGGTAGTGCCGCACCCAGTGCGCATACCGGTGCCTTCGTGTTCTCCTCCCCGTACGGCCTGGGCGCAGCCCGATCATGTTTGTCGGGGGGTGTCAAGCACGCTCTTCGCTTGACACCCCCCGACAAACATGATTGCCTTCGGCAGGCCGTGCGGGGAGGAGAACACGACCGCTCTTTCTTTTCCTCCTCCTTGGGGGCCTCTCGGCCGCTCTTCATACCAAGATCGCGCACCGATCCAGGTAAGAATTGGTGCCGCACCGCCCGAAGCTGAAGAGCTTAAAAGAGTCCTCGCCGGACAGGCAGGCCGCCAAGGAGAATGAAAAGAAACAGCGGTCGTGTTCCCCCCGCATGACCTGCCTAAAGACAACCATGCTTTTCTGGGGGGTGCAAGCGAAAAGCGTGCTTGCACCCCCCAGAAAAGCATGGTAGCCCTCCGGGCAGGCCATACGGGGAGAACACGAAGACACCGGTCTGCACGGGGCGTGCGGAAAGCCTGCGAGCGCGATGGGGCGGATTGGCCGTGTGAAAAGACGGCGTGGTGGGTGCTGTGTGCGTGTGCAGGTGGGCATCCGTTCGGCGTAGTCGGTGGTGTCGTCCTTCCGTCGTCGAGAACTCGTCTACCACGACGCCTCGAACGCCGTTACCGTCGTTGCGACCTCGTGGGGGGCACATGGACCATCGACGGCTCGCTCGCACTTCTCGCCAGATCGCCCTGGTCGGCGCGGGAGGTGTGACGTGTCTGGTGTTGTTGCCGGTTGCCATCAACGCTGCGACCGGTGGGTCCGCCCCGCGCGTGCTCGGTCCGTACGCGACGTGGCTGTGGCCGTCGCTGGTGCTGTTGTCGGCCCTGACGGCCGCGCTCGCCGCGTGGGAGCCGCTCGGCGCGTTGCTGGTGCGGCGGCGGCCCGCGCACCCCGCCAACCGGACCGCCGCGCTGGACCGCGTGGAGCGGTACGTGCGGGCCCGGGTGGAGGGGTCGCTGGCCGAGCAGGTGCGGCTCAAGCTGGGTGTCGCGCCCCGGGTCGGGCCGCGGTTGCCGGCTCGCACCTCGGTGCCGCTGGTGGTGGCGGGTGAGCCGGGGGCGGGCAAGACGTCGCTCCTGCTCGAACTCGCCGAGGCGTTGACGGGCCGGGCTCGGGCCGACGACGGGCGGCCGGTGCCGGTGCTGGTGGACCTGGGTGGGTGGCGGCCGGCGCGGGACTTCGGGGAGTGGCTGCTGGAGGAGCTGGCCGAGCGGTACCGGATCGGGGTGCGGTCGGGGCGGTTGTGGTTGCGGGAACGGCGGTTGGCGGTGCTGTTCGACAACCTGGACGACGTGCCCGCGGCGGACCGGGCCGAGTGCCTGGCGTGGATCACGGCGCTGAAGCTGCCGCAGGTCGTGCTGTGCTGCTCCACCGACGACTACGAGCGGCTGCCGCGCTACGACGTGGTGCGCGTGGAACCGCTGCGGCGCACCGACGTGCTGGCGCTGGTCGACGCGTGCGGGCCGCGGCTGGACGGGTTGCGCGACGCGCTGTCCGAGGACCCGCAGCTGTGGGACGAGGTGCGCACGCCGCTCGCGTTCGGGCTGCTGGCGCTGGCCTACCGGGCGGGTCGGGCGGAGTACCGCGGTGTGCTGGACACCTACCTGGTGGAGTCGGCCGCGCGCGGGCCGGGGCGGGGTGAGCGGGCGCTGCGGGCGCTGCGGTTCCTGGCCCGGGTCGCCCGCCGCCGCGCGGACCTCGTCGCGCGGCACCGGTTGCCGCGCCGGGAGGTGTGGTTGGACTTCGTGGAGCCGCCCGCGGTCTGGCGGTTGTTCCGCCGGGCGGGGCCGGGTGCGCTGGTGGGTGCGGCGGTGGCGCTGGGCCTGGTGGTGGGGCTGGTGTTCGGCTGGCCGGCGGCGGTCGTCGTCGCGGTGGCCGCGGCGGGGTTGCGGCGCGGGCGGTTCCCCGCCGAGGCGGACGACCGGGCTCGTGGGTGGCGTTGGGCGGCAACGGGTTTCGCGCTGGGCGCGGTGGTCGTGGGCGCGCTGGCGGTGGCGGGGGCCTGGTTGGGCGCGCGGGTGGCGCGGTGGCCGGCGCCGGTCGGGTTCGGGCTCGTGCCGGCGGTGGCGTTCCTGGTGGCGCTGGGGTTGACGCGGGACCGCTACTGGGCGGTGGCGGCCGCGCTGGTCCCCGCCGCCGTGACGGCCTGGACCGGCCCGTCGGGTGGTGTGGTGGCGGGGCTGGGGGCCGGTCTGTGCGCGGGCGCGGCGGTCGGCGCGTTCACCGGCGGCCTCACCGCGGTGTGGGGGAGCCTGCGCGACCTGCCGCCGCCCGGCGGCGGCCTGCGGTCGTCGCCGGTGGCCGGGCTGGTGGGCGGCGGGCTCGCGGTGGTGCTCGGCGCGCAACCGGTGTGGCCGGTCCCGTGGCAGGTGCTCGGCCCGGTGACCGGCCTGCTGGTCGGGCTCGCCGTGGCCCCGGTCGCGGCCCGGCCGTTCGAGCCGGTCGCCGAGGTGCTGGCCAAACCGCTGGCGCTGGACGAGTTCCCGTTGCGGCGCAAGGCGGTCCTCCAGTCGGCCCGCGACCGGGTGCTGCTGGTCGGCGACCACCGCTTCCCGCACGCCGCGGTGCGCGACCACCTCGCGGACTGCGACCCGGTGGAGCTGGGCGCGGCCGTGGAGCGCCGGCGGGAAGCCCTCGGCACCACCGGGTCCGCCCCGGGGACTTGAGCCGTCCGCAGCACGCGGTCGCCGGGCGGCGCCGGCTCCCGGCACGGCTCCGGTCGGCCGGTCGCGGCGGCCCGCGGGCCTACTCCCCCCGGCGCAGTTCCACCGCCGAGAGGTTGCCGTCCTGGTCGAGCAGGCCGCGCCGCCGCCGGTTCCAGCGCAGGAACAGCAGCGCCAGCACGGCCACCAGGGCGGGCTGCAGCATGTAGACGCCGGACACCACCAGCAGCAGCAACACCCCGGCCAGCGCGAACACCGCCGTGTAGCGGGCCTTGCTGCGCCGGGGCAGCAGCCGCACGGCCGCCGCCGCGCCGATCACGTACACCGCGACGAACTGCCCGGTGGTCAGCAGCGCCAGCGGCCCGATGCCCGCGCCGGTCGCCACGACCACCGCGAGGACCGCGAACGACAGGCCCACCAGCAGCGCCAGGCTCCGCCGGGGCACCTCGCCCGCCACGCTGCCGCCGGACAGCCGGCGCGGGAACGCGCCGTCCCGGCTCAGGGCCGCGCCCAGCTTCGCGCCGCCCGCGAAGTAGGCGTTCATCGAGCCCGCGGTCAGCAGCACGGCCGCGACCGCGGCGAACACCTTCAGGTCGCCGCCCAGCGCCCGCGCCAGCAGCTCGCCCAGCGGCGCCTCCCGGTCCGCGTCCGGGCCGAGCACGGCGACCGTGGCGAACGCGACCGACAGGTACAGCACCGCGACGACGACCACCGCGCACCCGACCGCGCGCGGCAGGTCGCGCTGCGGTTTGCCGAACTCCTGCGCCAGGTGCGTGATCGCCTCCCACCCGGCGAAGCTCCACACCAGCAGCGCCGCGGCGGGGCCGATGGCGGTCCACCCGTTGGGCGCGAACGGTTCCAGGTTCGCCGGGTCGGCCATCGGCGCGGAGACCGCGACCGCGCCGAACACCAGCAGCAGGAGCGTCCCGGCCAGCAGGCACTGCACCCGACCCGACGCGCGCAGCCCCGCCCGGTTGGTCGACGCGACCAGCGCCAGCAGCACCACCGCGGCGCCGACCTGCGCCACCCGCCCGCCGCCGACCGCGTCGGCCACGTACGAGCCGGCGAACAGCGCGGACGCCGTCGCGCCGGGCGGGACGGCGAAGAAGAAGCACCAGCCCACCACGGTGGCCGCGCGCTCGCCGAACGCCAGCCGCGCGTAGGTCGACACACCGCCCGCGTCCGGGTGCCGCGCGCCCAGGGCGGCGAACGTGGCCGCCAGCGGCGCGGAGACCAGCACCAGGCAGAGCCAGGCGAGCAGCGAGGCCGGGCCGGCCACCTCGGCGGCCAGCGCGGGCACGGCGATGACCCCGGTGCCCAGCACCGCGCCCACCGACATCGCGGCGCCCTGCGCGACGGTGAGGCCCGTGATCTTCTCGCCCACAACCGAAGAGCTTCCCAAAAGCCGACCGTTCGGGGGTAGGGCCGGTTCCCTTCCGCTACGTGCCTGACCGGCTACGCTCCGAAACCGTGGGCAGACCACGGGGTTTCGACGACGCGGCGGTCGTGGACGCCGCGATGGAGGTGTTCTGGTCGAAGGGCTACGCGGCCACTTCGACGGAGGACCTGTGCGCTTGCACGGGTCTGGGGCGCGGCAGCCTGTACAACGCCTACGGCAGCAAGCACGGGCTCTACGAGCGGGTGCTGGACCGGTACGCCGAGGTCGGGTTCGGCCGGCAGCGCGCGATCCTGGAGGGTCCCGGCGGGGTGAAGGCGCGGCTGCGCGCGCTGATGCTCTCCGCGGTGGACGACGACCTGGGCGACCCGGCGCGGCGCGGCTGCCTGGCCGTCAACGCCGCCGTGGCCGCGGGCGGCGCCGACGAGCGGGTGGCGGCGCTGGTGCGTGAGCAGTTCGGGCGGCTGGAGGAGGCGGTGCGCCGGCTGATCGAGTCGGGGCGGCGCTCGGGTGAGCTGGGCGCCGGGGTCGATCCGCTGGTGAGCGCCCGGTTCCTGCTCGGCGTCCACTACGGGCTGCGGGTGCTCGGGAAGGTGGTGGACGACCGGCGGGCGTTGGAGGACGTGGTGGACGGGGCCTTGGCGCGGCTGTGACCCGGCGGGTGGTCCTGCTCGGGCGGGGCCGCCACCGGTGGGGCGCGGGCTAGGCCGTCCAGTGCCCGGGGCGGGTCAGCGCCGGGGGCAGGGCCGTCGCGGCGTCGCCCTTCGCGGCGTCCACCTGCGCCTGGGTGAGGAACAGCGCGCCGGTCAGGTCGGCCCCGCTCAGGTCCGCGCCCCGCAGGTCCGCGCCGATGAGGTCGGCCCCGCGCAGGTCGGCCCGGGAGAGGTCGGCGCCGACGAGGAGGGCGCCCCGCAGGTCCGCGGCGCGCAGGTCGGCCCCGGCCAGCTTCCCGCCGATGAGGTCCGCGCCCCGCCGGGACCGCCGCCCGCCGCCCCGCACGTGCGCGCTGACCTGTGCCAGCAGGTCGCCCGCGGTGCGCCAGTGCGGGCCGACGTCCAGCCGGGCCAGCTCCTGCGCCGTCCCGGCGGCGAGCCGCTCGACGTCGGCCCTGGCCCGCTCCAGCCGGGCGCGGTGCGGGGTGTCCAGGCCCAGCGCCTCGGTGAGGTGCCAGAGCAGCTCGTGCAGCTCCCGCACCACGGGGAAGACGTCGAACATCAGCTCCGCGGTCTCCGGGGCCGACCGCCAGTCGCGCCCGCCGAAGGTCACCTGCGACACCTGCTGGCCCGCGCCGAAGCAGTCGTAGACCGTGCAGCCGCGGAAGCCCCGCTCGCGCAGCCGGCTGTGGATGCCGCAGCGGAAGTCGTCGCCGAGGTTGCGGCACGGGGTGCGGGCGGGCTTGTCGACCGCGAAGTCGGCGGACCGGCCGAAGGCGGGCACGATGCAGCACAGGCCGAAGCAGCGCTCGCAGTCGGCGCGGAGCCCGGTCATGGGGCGAGCGCGTCCAGGATCTGCTGCCCGTACTTGGCGAGCTTGTTCTCGCCCACACCGTTGACCGTGCCCAGCTCGGTCAGCGTGCTCGGCGTGGTCGCGGCGATCTGGCGCAGCGTCGCGTCGTGGAAGATCACGTAGGCCGGGACGCCCTGCTCCTTGGCGGTCGCGGCGCGCCACGCCCGCAACCGCTCGAAGACCGGCGCGGCGGAGGCGGGCAGGTCGACCGGCTCGCCGCGCTTCGGCTTGGCCGTGCGGACCTTCGCCGCGCGCTCGGCCTCGCGCCGCATGTGCACCTTGCGGCCCTGGTAGAGGACCTCCTCGGCGGCCGGCGTGAGGACGAGGGTGGAGTACTCGCCCTCGACGGCCAGCAGCCCCTGCGCGAGCAGCTGGCGGACCACGCCGCGCCAGCCGCTCTCGTTCAGCTCGGTGCCGATGCCGAACACCGACAGGGTGTCGTGGTCGAACTGGATGACCTTGGCCGTCTTGCGCCCCAGCAGGATGTCGACGGTCTGCCCGGCGCCGAACTTCTGCCGCCGCTCGTTGCGCAGGCGGTACACGGTCGAGAGCACCTTCTGCGCGGGCACCGTGGCGTCCCACGTCTCGGGCGGGGCCAGGCAGGTGTCGCAGTTGCCGCACGGCTCGCCGCTCTGGCCGAAGTAGTCCAGCAGCTGCACGCGGCGGCACTCGACGGTCTCGCACAGCGCGAGCATCGCGTCCAGGTGGGCCACCAGGCGGCGGCGGTGCTGCTGGTCGCCCTCCGAGTCCTCGATCATCTTGCGCTGCTGGACGACGTCCTGGAGGCCGTAGGCGAGCCACGCGGTGGAGGGCAGCCCGTCCCGCCCGGCGCGGCCGGTCTCCTGGTAGTAGCCCTCGACGGACTTCGGCAGGTCCAGGTGCGCGACGAACCGCACGTCCGGCTTGTCGATGCCCATGCCGAACGCGATGGTGGCCACCATCACCAGGCCCTCCTCGCGCAGGAAGCGGGCCTGGTTCTCCGCCCGCGTGCGCGAGTCGAGGCCGGCGTGGTAGGGCAGCGCTTTGACGCCGTTCTGGTTGAGGAACTCGGCGGTCTTCTCGACGGAGTTGCGGGACAGGCAGTAGACGATCCCGGCGTCGCCGACGTGCTCGTTGCGCAGCAGTTCCAGCAGCTGCTTCTTCGGCTCGTTCTTGGGCACGATCCGGTACTGGATGTTGGGCCGGTCGAAGCTGGCCACGAAGTGCCGGGCGTCGCCCAGCTTCAGCCGCTCGGCGATCTCGCCGTGGGTGGCCTGGGTGGCGGTCGCGGTGAGGGCGATCCGCGGCACCTCCGGCCAGCGCTCGTGCAGGTGGGACAGGGCGAGGTAGTCGGGCCGGAAGTCGTGGCCCCACTGCGACACGCAGTGCGCCTCGTCGATGGCGAACAACGCGATCTTCCCGCGCTCGAGCAACCGCGCGGTCTGCTCCACCCGCAGCCGCTCGGGGGCGAGGTAGAGCAGGTCCAGCTCGCCGGCGAGGAACTCGGCCTCGACCAGCGACCGCTCGTCGGGATACTGGGTGGAGTTGAGGAACCCGGCCCGCACCCCGAGGTCGCGCAGCGCGTCCACCTGGTCCTGCATGAGCGCGATCAGCGGCGAGACCACCACCCCGACCCCGTCCCGCACGAGGGAGGGGATCTGGTAGCACAGCGACTTCCCGCCGCCGGTGGGCATGAGGACGAGCGCGTCACCCCCGGCGATGACGTGCTCGACGATCTCTTCCTGCTCGCCCCGGAAGGAGTCGTACCCGAAGACCCTCCGCAGAACCTCGTGCGAACCCACCCAGCGATCCTAACGACCCCCACCGACAGCCCTTCGCGCCCCTACCCGGGGCGCCACGGTCAGCAGGCCGACCCCGGATCCCCCTGCGGCCCTGCCACCGAGCGGTCCCTGAACACGTTCTCCCGGTGCCAGGCGAAGTACGCGGCGGATGCCGGGCGGTGCGCGGGTGAGACCGCCCCGGCCAGCTTCGCCAACTGCTCGTCGAGCGCACCGGTGGCGGTGGCGGTCAGGACCCTGCCGTCGGCGCCGACGGTCACGTAGCCCAGCTCGTACAGCCGGTCGCAGCCCAGCCAGCAAGCGGGCATCGCGACGTTGCGCAAGTCCCGACGCTCGTCGTCGGAGCACTCCGAACGCCGCTTGACGTGCGCGGCCACCAGCAGCTCGACCGGGAACACCCGCCCGCACAGCGCGCACCGCCCCTCCGGCTCGTCGCCGAGCAGCACGTGCCGCAGCGCTTGCTGTTCCACGCGGTACTTGGCCACCGCCACCCGGTCCATCTCGCCGAACTGCTCATCCACCCCGGTCGGCGCGTACCCGAGCGACACCACCGCCGGGTTCCGCGACACCACCGCGCGCGGCAGGGTGCCGAGCACTGCCGCGACGAACGCGCTGCGGTACCCGAGTTCGCTCGTGGTGGCGGCCACCCGCCCCCGCGCGAACAGCCGGTCGAGCCCCGCCTGCACCTCGGCGACCGGCACCGGTCGACCCTCCGCCGACCGGGCGGTGCGCACGATCGCATTCACCGGGCCCACCGTCAGCACCCGGTTGGCGTACCCGGTCACGGTCTTGATCTCCCGGCCGACGAGCCCCTGCAGCACCTCGACCGCCGACGGGGCCACCGGCACCGGCAGGCCGACCCGCCGGAGCAGCTCGGGCTGGTCGACCTCGACCAGGTAGGTGGCGCGCAGCACGTCGACCGCCTGCGCGCGCACCGCGGGATCGGTCAGCAACTCGGCGGACTGCTCGGTGAAGCCGATCCGCGCGCTGTCGTCGGCGGCCGTGGACCCGGTGGCCGGGTCGGCGGTCTCCCACAGCTCCGGGTCCGCCGTCAGACTCCGGTACAGGTCCTGCGGCACGGGGCTCGTCCCGGTTCCCCCGAAGTCCGCGAGCAGTGAACGCACCTCGGCCCGCAACAGCGGCCAGGGGAACAGCCGATCCCGCCCGGCCGCGACCTGTCCGATGGCCCACATCAACGCCAGCGGCTTGTCCAGGTTGTCCGACCCGTTGCGCTGATGGCGGTTCAACCCCTCCAGCACGACCATCAGGTCCCCGGCCCCGAACCGGCGGTCGACCTGCGTGACGGGTCCCGCGAGGTCGCGCTCCAACTGGCCGGCGGTGGTGCCGGGCACCTCGACCGCCATCCGGACCGGCAACGCGCCGAGCCGGTCCGCCAAGGCGGCGCAATCGGGGCGGTCCCCCAACCGGACACGCCTGTCCGCCAGCACGAGGACGGCGTCGTGACCACCCAGCCGCCGCAGCACCAACGCGACGGCGCCATCCGCGACCACAGCGAACCGTGTCTGCGAGACCGCGGAAACCGTGACCGACGCATCCAACGCGACACCCGCGTCATCCACCACTCTCACGCCGGACACGGTGCCAGATCACTCCTCCGCGTGTCGCGGCGGCAGCGGGCGGGGTCAGTGCAGGCAGGCCGCCAGCAGGGCGGTCAGCAGGGCGGTGCGGCCGGGGATCTCGGCTACCAGGACGTGTTCGTGGTCCGCGTGCGCGCCGCCGCCGGCCGCGCCCAGGCCGTCGAGCGTGGGCGTGCCGACGCCGGCGGTGAAGTTGCCGTCCGAGGCGCCGCCCACCGGCACGCCGGTGATCGGTTCCAGGCCCAGGGCGCGACCCAGCCGCCGCGCCAGGGCGAACAGCGACTCCGACGCCGAGGCCGGCAGGGGCGGCCGGTTGGGGCCGCCCAGGATCTCCAGGCGCGCGCCGGGCAGGACCGGTTTCAGGGCGTGCACCCGCCGGTCGATGCGGTCCTGCTCGGCCGCCGAGGTCACGCGCACGTCGACGGTGAACGCGCCGTGCGCCGCCACGGTGTTGCCGGAGGTGCCCGCGCCGAGCAGGGTCGGCGTCACGGTCGTGCCCCGCGCCGGCTCCGACAGCGCTGCCACCGCCAGCAGCTGGTGGGCTGCCTCGACCGCCGCGTTCACGCCGAGCTCGGGTTCCAGCCCGGCGTGCGCGGCCCGCCCGACCACCCGCACCTCGTACCGCGACACGCCCTTGCGGGCGGTCTTGAGGGACGTGCCGGCTGCCGCCTCCAGCACCAGCGCCGCCGCGCAGCCCGCCGCCTCCGACTCGACCAGGCCGCGCGACGACGGCGAGCCCAGCTCCTCGTCGCCGGTCACCAGCAGGGTCACGCCGGCGGGGTCGTCCAGGGCCGCGATCGCGTGCAGCGCCATCACGACACCGGTCTTCATGTCGAAGCAGCCCGGACCGCGCAGGACGCCGTCGCGCACCGAGAACGGGTGGGTGCCCAGCGAGCCGATCGGCCACACCGTGTCGTGGTGCCCGAGCACGAGCACCCGCGGCGGCCCGTCGCCCAGCCGCCACCGCAGGTGCGGCCCGATCCGGTCCGGCTCGACGCCCAGCAGCCGCGTGCCCACCCGGGTCACCAGGTCCGCGCTGGCCGCCAGCGCGTCCACATCGGACGACGGCGACTCCGCCCGCACCAGCAGTTCCACGTCGGCGAGGATCGCCGGCAGCGCTTCGGTGAAGCGCCGCACCAGGCCGGCGCTCACGCGCGCGCCCGGCCGATCGCGCCGACCGCCGTTCGGGCGCTGCCCGACCGCCGAACGCTTGTCCCCCACCGCTTTCCCATCCCGCCGACCACCTCGTCCACGTGCCCTCCCCGTCACCGCCGACCTCACCATGGTGGCCCCCCGCGCACCGCGCCGCTGCACGAATGGCCGAGCGACTCCTGTTAGGGCAACGGAACGCGGCGAAGTCGGGTAGACCGGGCCTGTGACCACCCCTGCGCCGCTCGACCGGTCGCGCCGCCGCCGACCACGCCACTACCACTCCCGAAGGAGAAGGACATGTCACGCAGTGCGGAGATCGCGACCTGGCTGCCCCGCCGGTTGGCCGAACTCATAGCGGAGCACGGGGTCCCGGGCGCTCAAGCGGCGGTGCTGGTCGACGGCGAGGTCGTGGACGCCGCCGCCGGCGTGCTGAGCCTCGCCACGGGGGTGGCGGCGACCACCGACTCGGTGTTCCAGGTCGGCTCGATCACCAAGGTGTGGACGGCGACCCTGGTCATGCAGCTGGTCGACGAGGGGCTGCTGGACCTCGACGAGCCGGTGGTGCGGTACCTGCCGCGGTTCCGGGTCGCCGACGCCGCCGCCACGTCGGTGATCACCCCGCGGCACCTGCTCGGCCACACCGCGGGCTTCGACGGCGACCTGTTCCACCCCACCGGGCGCGGTGACGACGCCGTGGAGAAGTACCTGCCCGCCATCGCCGACGCCGCCCAGGTCCACCCGCCGGGCAAGATGTTCTCCTACTGCAACAGCGGGTACGTGGTGCTGGGCCGGTTGGTGGAGGTGCTGCGGGGCAAGCCCTTCGGCGCGGTGCTGCGGGAGCGGATCGCCGAGCCGCTGGGCCTCGCGCACGTCGCCGTCAACGCCGACGAGGCCGTCCTGTTCCGCGCCGCCGTCGGCCACCTGCCCCGCCCCGGCGGTCCGGAGCCGGCGCCGGTCTGGTCGCTGGAGCCGTCCAACGCGCCCGCCGGCGCGATGCTGGCCATGCGCGCCCGCGACCTGCTCGGCTGGGTCGGGGCGCACCTGGCCGGCGGCGGCCCGCTGCTCAGCGCCGCGGGCACCCGCGCGATGCGGGAGCCGCAGGTCGACGTGCCCTACGCCGGCGGGCAGGCCGGGAAGTGGGGCCTGGGCTGGGAGCTGTTCGACTTCGGCGCGGAGGTCTTCGGCCACGACGGCGGCACCATCGGGCAGGCGGCGTTCCTGCGCGTCTCCGGCGCCTCGGGCGTGGCCGTCGCGCTGCTCACCAACAGCCTGGCCGGTGTCGGGCTGTACGAGGGGATCGTCGCCGCCGTGCTGCGCGAGCACGCCGGTGCGGAGGTGCCCGCTCCCCCGCGACCGCCCGCCGAGCCGGAACCGCTGGACGCGGCCCGCATCACCGGCGCCTACGAGACGCCGATGTTCGGCTACACCGTCAGCGTGGACGACCGGGGGCGGGGCTGGGTGGAGCAGCGCCCGCACACCGCGACGGCGCGGATGCTGGCCTCCGACACCGGCACCGAGGTGGTGCGGCTGTGCGAGGACCAGCTGATCGGGGTGGAGCCCCGGCACGGCCGCCACCCGGTGTACACCCTGATCGGCGCCGACGAGCAGGGCCGCGCCGAGTACCTCTTCACCAGCCGCGCGGCCCGCCGGGTCGACCTGCCGTGACCACCCGGCCGGGCCGGCCCCGCACGACCACGCGGCCGGGCCGACCTCGCACGACCACGCGGCACTCCCCGACCGCGGCCGGACCAACCCCCTCGACCGCGCGGCCGGACTAGCTCCCGCGACCGCGCGGCCGGACTAGCTCCCGCGACCGCGCGGCCGGACTAACTCGCCCGACCGCGCGGCCGGGCCGGCCCGGTCACCGCGCACGTGGTGCGCGGCCCGTCCCCCGGGCCGCGCACCACACCGCTACTCGCGCAGGCCGATGGCCTCGATCGGCCTGGTGCGCAGCGCCAGCCGGGCCGGCAGCAGCAGGGCCGCGAGGCCGAGCAGGGCCGCGAACCCGACGATCCCCAGGTACACCCCGATCGGCCCGGAGGGCGCCGGCGTGCCGGTCAGGCCCGCGCCCAGCAGCACCAGCGGCACCGCCGGGATCAGCGTGCCGACCACGACGGCCATGCCCAGCAGGGTGAGCGCCTCCGCCCGCATCATCCGCAGCACCTGCCGGCGCGTGCCGCCGACCAGCCGCAGCAGGGCGAACTCCCGCCGCCGCTGCGCCGTGGTCAGGACCAGGGTGTTGGCCACCGAGATCGCGATGTAGCCGAGGATCACCCCGATCGCCACCAGGTTCACCCAGAACTGGAGGTCGCGGTCGGCGTGCTCGGCCGGCGGCACGGCCGACCGGTCGGTGACCGACACGCCCGGGTAGCGGGCCGCCAGCTCCGCCAGCTCCGCGGTGACCGCCACCCGGTCCGCGCCGGGCGCCAGCCGGATCAGGGCCGAGTCGTCCAGGCGGGTGGTGGAGTGCGCGCGGACCAGTTCGGCGGGCAGCACGTGGTCGCCGAACGCGAGGTCGCGCTCGTAGGTGGCGACCAGCCGCAGCTCCGCCTTGGCGCCGTCGTCCAGGTGCAGCCGCACCCGGTCGCCGAGGCCCGCGTCGAGCCAGTCGGCCTCCGCCTTGCTCAGCGCGACCGCGTCGCCCCGGAGGTCGTCCAGGCTCCCCGACAGCACGCGCAGGTCGAGCGTGTCGCGGGCGTTGTCCAGGCCGAGCGCGGGCAGCCGCTGCACCTCGACGCTCTCGCCCCGGTCGACGGTGACGAACACCTGCGTGCGCACCATCGAGGACGCCTCGGCCACCCCGTCGATCCGCCGGGCGGCCTGCGCGACCTCCGGCGAGGTGCCGCCGGGCGCGGACAGGACGTAGTCGGCCGTCGTGGCGAGCTTCGCCTCCCGCTCGGTGGCGTCCGCGGCGGTGGTCTGGCTGAAGAAGTTCACGACCGCGAAGCTGATCGACAGCATCAGCGGGGTCAGCGCGGCGGCCAGGCGCTTCTGGTTGGCCCGGTTGTTCGCGGCGGCCAGGAACCCCGTCACGCCGAACCGGGACAGCGGGGCGGCGATCAGCCGCACGACCGGCGCGATCGCCCGCGGGCCCAGCAGGGCCACCCCGATCACCGCCAGCAGCACCGACATCGACGACATGGCGGTGGCGACCTGGCCGGACAGGTACAGCGGCGTGGTCGCCAGGCCCGCGCCGCCGGCCAGGAGCACCAGGCCGGCCACGAGCCGCCACCGGCCCGGGTCGGGCCGCTCCACCGCCGCCTCGCCCAGCGCCTCGGTCGGCGGGATGCGCGCCGGCCGGCGCGCGGCGACCTTGGCCGCCAGCCGGGCCACGCCGAGCCCGAGCAGGAACGCCACCAGCACCGGCAGCGGCCCGACCGCGAGCGCGAAGTCGTCCGGGATCACGCCGATGGCCGCGAACGCGTCGCGCAGCCCGTGCCCGACGGCGATGCCGCCCACCGCGCCCAGGGCCGCCGCGACGCCGGCCACGAGCGTGGTCTCCAGGCCGATCAGCTTGCCGACCTGCTTCGGCGTGGCCGCGATCGCCCGCAGCAGCGCCAGCTCCCGCCGCCGCTGCTCGATGGACAGCGCCAGCGCGCCCGCCACCACGAACACCGCGACCAGCAGCGCGATCCCGCCGAACGAGCCGGAGATCGCCGCCAGCACGACCCGGGACTGGCCGACCGCCGCGAACTCCACCACGCCGCGGTCCTCGCCCGCGGCCACCGTGACGCCCTCGCCCGCCAGCGCCTGCTCCAGCCGCTCGGCCAGCCCGCTCGCGCCGGGCTCGGCGAAGACGCCGACGGCGTGGAACCGGCCGGGCTGCCCGGACAGCTCACCGGCCCGCGCCGCCGTGAAGTACAGCCCGGACTGCTTGGCCAGGCCGTCGGCCCCGGCGGGCGCGGCGACGCCGACCACCCGGTAGGCCACCGGCGTGGAGGTCGTCATGACCTCGACCCGACCGCCCACCTCGACACCGGCGCGGCGCGCCAACTGCGCGTCGAGCACCACCTCGTCGTCCCGCGCCGGTTCGCGGCCCTCGCGCAGCTCGAACGGCGTGAGCACGGCGGCGTCCCAGTTGTGGCCCAGCGCGTCGAGCACCCCGCCCGCCACCACCCGCGCCGGGAACGTCGTCTCCCCCACGGCCTTCGCGACCCCGGGCACGGCCGCGACCTTGCCGACCAGGTCGGCCGGCACCGCGGGCAGCGTGCCGACCTGCTGGAAGGACAGGACGTCGCCGCCGCTCTCGGGCCGCACCTCCTGCTTGCCGCCCACGACCGCGGCCGCGGCGGCGTAGCGCTCGGTCGGCACGCCGGACCGGAACGCCGACTCCATGAGGATCCCGCACGCGGCGACCACGGCCGTGCCGCACAGGACCGCGATGAACGCGCCGACGAAGCCCGCCTTGCGGGCCTTCACCAACTGCCAGGCGATGGACAGCACGACCTCACCACTCCCCGAGGCCGGCCAGGCGGCGGCTGACCGCGTCCGCCGTGGGGTCGTGCAGCTCGCCCGCGAACCGGCCGTCGGCCAGGAACAGGACGCTGTGCGCGTAGGAGGCCGCCACCGGGTCGTGCGTGACCATCAGCACCGTCTGCCCGACCGAGTCCACCAGGCCCCGCAGCAGCTCCAGCACCTGCCGCCCGGTCCGGGTGTCCAGCGCGCCGGTCGGCTCGTCGGCCAGCAGCACCTCCGGGCGGGTCACCAGGGCGCGCGCGATCGCGACCCGCTGCTGCTGCCCGCCGGACAGCTCGGCGGGCCGGTGGGCCAGCCGGTTCGCGATGCCCACCCGCTCGACGATCTCGCGCAGCCACCCGGCGTCCGGGCGCACGCCCGCGAACCGCAGCGGCAGCGTGATGTTCTGCTCCACGGTCAGCGACGGGATCAGGTTGTACGCCTGGAAGACGAACCCGATCCGCTGCCGGCGCAGCCCGGTCAGCTCGTTCTCCGACATGCCCGCCAGGTCCGTGTCGCCCAGCAGCACCCGGCCCGACGTCGGCCGGTCCAGCCCCGCCGCGCAGTGCAGGAACGTGCTCTTGCCCGACCCGGAGGGGCCCATCACCGCCGTGAACCCGCCCCGGCGCAGGCCGACCGTGACACCGTCGAGCGCGGTGACCGCGTTCGCGCCGGAGCCGTAGACCTTGCGCACCGACTCCAAGCGCAGCGCGTGTGCCGTGCCCAAGGTGCCCGTCCCTGCCTTCATCACACATCCCCTTCTCGACGTCCTCCACGAAGTTAGGCGTGGTGGGGTCGGGACCTCGATCCCGGAGATGGGTGTCCGGGGGTAGCGCCAGCGCTACCACCCGCCGGGGGGCTCACCCGGGCTGACGTGCGCGGGGAGGCGGCTGCTCCCGGGGGAACGGCTCAGAACCGGCCGCGCCAGTTGTTCTTGTCGCCGGTCAGGCCGAGCAGCACCCGCACCGTCAGCTCGCCCGGCTGCTCGGGCGCCATGAACCCGGCCTGCCACGTCACGGTCTGGCCCGGCCGGATGTCCTGCGTCGGGACCTCGGTGCCGTTCACGGTGTCCACGACGCTCGGCAGCTCCTTGTCGCCCGCCGCCGCCTGCGCCAGCACCATGTTGCCCGGCACCGGGCTCGTGCCGTTGTTCACCACGGTGATCTTCACGCGCCCGGCGCGGCCACCGCCTTCCGCGCCCTTCGCCACCGTGCTCGGCGTGAACGCCTCCGGGGCGCCCACCGTCACCGTCGACGTCCCGACCGTCACCGTGGCGCCGAAGTCGTGCTGGACGACCTCCTGCTCCCACGACTTGACGGCGGCGCTGGACGTCGAGGAGGGCACGTCGGTCGCGGTGGGCTCACCGGCCGGGGCCGAGGTGCAGCCGGCGACGGATAACACGGCGAGCAGGAGGGCGGCGGTGGTGCGCACGAGGACCTCGTTCCCTGTGGGGCGACTCGGAAAGGGATGCACACGTTACACGCAGCGTTACGAGGATGAACCGTGCGCGACCATTCGGCCGCAGCCGTCACATCGGGTCTCCGCCGCCGTGCGGGTCGGCGGAGGGCAGCCGCGCGACCAGCCGCGCCCCCTGCGCGCCGTCCGCCACGCGCAGCGACCCGCCGTGCCGGACGGCGATGTCGCGGGCGAGCGTGAGCCCGAGGCCGGAGCCGCCGGTGTCGCGCGCGCGGGCGTCGTCCAGGCGGACGAAGCGGTCGAAGACCCGTTCGCGGTCCGCGGCCGGGATGCCGGGGCCGTCGTCGAGCACTTCGAGGACGACCTCGCCCGCCGAGCGGGCGACGCGCACGGTGACCGAGGACCGCGCGTGCCGCACGGCGTTGTCCAGCAGGTTGCGCAGCATCCGCTCCAGCTGCACCGGCTCGCCCGCCACCGCGGCCGGACCGTCCACATCGGACCGGATGGTCGGGCCGCCGCGGGCCGCCGCGCGTTCGGCGACCTGCTCCCGCGCCACGTCCGCCAGGTCCACGAGACCCGACGGCGCGGCGGCCCCGGCCGGGTCGACGGCGAGTTGCAGCAGGTCCGCCGTGATGCGCTGGAGGCGTTGCACGTCCAGCAGCGACCGGTGGGCGACGGCGGGCCAGTCGGCCCGGCCCGGGTGGGCGAGCGCGACCTCCAGGCCGGTCCGCAGGCTCGCGAGCGGGCTGCGCAGCTCGTGGCTCGCGTCGGCGACGAACCGCTCCTGCCGCCGGTGCGCGTGCTGCAGGCGGTCGAGGGTCTCGTTCGTGGTCAGCGCCAGCCGCGCGACCTCGTCACGGGACGGGGGCACCGGCACGCGCCGGTCGAGCCGGTGCCCGCCGACCTCGGCCAGCTCGCGGCGGATCGCCTCCACCGGCCGCAGCGCGCGACCGGCCGAGAACCACGCGGCCAACGCCGCGAGCAGCACCGCGAGCGGGACGAAGAACGTCAGCGTGTCGTCGAACATGCGCAGGGTGTTCAGCGTGTTCCAGGGCAGCACGTACAAGTACAGCGTGAGGCGTTGGCGCTCCCCCGCGCCCGCGCCGCTCAGACCGGAGTCCAATGTGGATCCTTCCCGGCCCAGCGGCTCCACCAGCTCGGCCGGCACGGCGTCGACCACGCGCCCCAGCACGGTGTAGGTGCGGTACTCGCGCCACCGCGGGTGCTCGCCGGGCCGCAGCGTGGCGCTCGTGGTGGTGGTCCAGTCCGCCGGCGCGTCGGCGGGGGCCGGCGGCAGCGGCGCCCACGCCGGGTCCCAGCGGCGCAGGTCGGCGCTGCTCACCACCACCCGGCCGGAGTCCGCGACCACCTCGAACAGCGCGTCGCCGGACGCGATCGCCGTCGTCAGGGCGCTCCGCCCGCCCGAGGCCGCGACGCGGTAGGCGTCGGCCATCCGGTCCAGGTCCGCGCGCGTCGCGTTCACGGCGTTGCCGGTCAGCTGCGCGGCCAGGAACTGGCGCGTGCCCAGCCACCCCAGGGCGAACACCACCGCGCAGAGCAGCGCGGCCGACAGCGCGGTGCTGCGCCGCACCGACACCGGCCACCACCGGCTCATCGGCCGTCACCGGCGGTGTCGGCGTCCGCGACCAGCCGGTAGCCGGCCCCGCGCACCGTGGCGATGGTGCGGCGGCCGAACGGCGCGTCCAGCTTGCGCCGCAACGCGCTGACGTAGACCTCCACGATGTTCGGGTCGCCCCGGAAGGCCAGGTCCCACACCTGCTCCAGGATCTCGTGCTTCGCGACCACCCTCCCGTCGTGCCGCAGGAGGCATTCGAGCACCGCGAACTCCTTGGTGGTCAGCGCCACCGCCCGCCCCGCGCGCCGGCACGTCCGCTTCGCCGGGTCCAGCACCAGGTCGCCGAACGAGAGCGCCGCGGGGGAACGGGCCGAACCGCGGCGCACGAGGGCGCGCAGCCGCGCGGTGAGCACCACGTAGGAGAAGGGCTTGCCGAGGAAGTCGTCGGCGCCCGTGTCGAGCGCCTCGGCCTCGTCGTACTCCCCGTTCTTGGCGGTGAGCATGAGGATCGGCGTGTCGACGCCGCGCTCCCGCAGCGCCGCGCAGACGCGGTAGCCGTTCAACCCGGGCAGCATGATGTCCAGCACGATCACCCGGTACGGGTGCAGCTGCGCCAGTTCGAGCCCTTCCAGGCCGTCGTGGGCGATGTCCACGGCGTAGCCGTCGGCCTCCAGTCCCCACTGGAGCGTCTCGGCCAGCCGCTTCTCGTCCTCCACCAGGAGCACCCGCATGCCCCGATCGTCCCAGATCCGCGCCGGGGTCCCTGAAGCGTTCTTCAGGTCGGTTCAGGAACCGCTCAGGCGGCGCCGGCCATGCTCGCCGCGGTGGCCACGCCCGGTGGCCGCCTCCGAGACCCGGTTCAGGGGAGCACATGCACGGGAACGCAATGGACGGCGACGTCGCGGTGGGCGCGACGGACGTCGTGAAGGTCCACGGCCGCGGGGACACCGCGGTGCGCGCGCTGGACCGGGTGACGCTCGGCTTCCCGGCCCGCCGCTTCACCGCCGTCATGGGCCCGTCCGGCTCGGGCAAGTCCACGCTGGTGCACTGCCTGGCGGGGCTGGACACCGTGGACTCCGGGCGGGTCCGGCTCGGGGGGACCGACCTCACCGGCCTGTCCGACGCGGCGCTGACCAGGCTGCGGCGCGACCGCGTCGGGTTCGTGTTCCAGTCGTCCACCCTGCTGCCGACCATCTCGGCGGAGGAGAACGTCCTGCTCGGGCTGCGCCTGGCGGGCCGCCGCCCGGACCGGGCCTGGTTCGACGAGGTGGTCGACGCGCTGGGCCTGCGCCCGCGCCTGCGGCACAGGCCGGCCGAGCTGTCCGGCGGGCAGCGGCAGCGGGTGGCGTGCGCCCGCGCGCTGGTGGGCCGGCCGGACGTCGTGTTCGCCGACGAGCCCACCGGCAGCCTCGACTCGCGCTCCGGGGCCGAGCTGCTCGACTTCCTGCGCACGTCGGTGCGCGACCTGGGGCAGACGGTGGTGATGGTGACCCACGACCCCGTCGCGGCGTCCTACGCCGACCAGGGGGTGCTGCTCGCCGACGGCCGGGTGGCCGCCCACCTCGCGCGACCCACCGCCGACAGCGTGCTCGCGGCGCTCGCGGGGCTGGGCTCCTGATGCTGCGCACCGTCGTCGCCGGGCTGCGGGCCCGGCCCCTGCGCCTGCTGCTCTCGGCGTTCGCCACCGCGCTCGGGGTGGCGTTCGTCGCCGGGGCGTTCGTCCTCTCCGACGCCGTGGGCGCCGGTCTGCGCGAGGCCGCCGCCGTGCAGTACCGGAACGTGGACGCGTCGATCACCTCGGCGCGCGGCGGGCCGGCGCTGGACGACGAGCTGCTGGCGCGGGTCCGCGCGGTGCCCGGCGTCGCCGCGGCGGAGGGTCGCGGCGCGGTCGGCGCGCCCCTGCGGGACACCTCGGGCCGGGTGGTGGACGCCGCGGCCGAGGCGCTGGCCGCCGACGAGCGGTTGCGGGCCTTCGACCTGGTGGCGGGCCGGGTGCCCGGTGACGCCGGCGAGATCGCGCTGGAGCGGCGCGCGGCGGCCGGCCGCGCGCTGGGCCAGCCCGTGACCGTCTTCGACCACGGCGGCGCCGAGCGGGCGTTCACGCTGGTCGGCACGTTCAGCCGGCCCGAGGACCCCGGTATCGGCTCGGCCCGGCTGGTGCTGCTGCCCGAGGCCGTGCGGCTGCTGTCGCCCCGGGCGCCCCACGGCGCGATCGCGGTGCGCGCCGAGCCCGGCGTCGGGCGGGCGCGGCTGGTCGCCGACCTCGACCGGGCGGTGGGCGGCCGGGGCGTCACCGTGGAGACCGGGGAGCAGGCCACCGCGCGCCTGGTGGCGGGCACCCCGGCGGACGGGGCCGGCCTGACCGGGTTCTTCACCGCCTTCGCGGTGCTCGCGGTGGTCGTGGCCGCGATGGTGATCGCCAACTCCTTCACCATCCTGGTCGCCCAGCGGGCCGGGGAGCTGGCGCTGCTGCGCTGCGTCGGGGCCGGGCGGCGGCAGGTGTTCGCCGGGGTGCTCGCCGAGGCCGCGGCGGTGGGCGCGGTCGCGTCCGCGGTCGGGCTGGCCGGCGGGATCGGCGTGGCCGCCGCGGCGCAGGCGATCGCCGGCGGGCCCGAGGCGGCCGTGCACCTCCCCCTCACCGCGCGGACGGTCGTCGTCGCGCCGGCGGTCGGGGTGCTGGTGACCGCGCTGGCGGCGGTGCTCCCGGCCTGGGCGGCGACCCGCGTCGCGCCGGTCGAGGCGCTGCGCGCGCCGTCGGCGGGCGGGTCGGCCCGCGCCGGCCGGTCCCGCGCGGTGGTCGCGTCCGCGGCGGCGGTCGCCGCCGTCGGCGTGGCGGTGCTCGCGCTGCGGGCGGAGCCGGGCGACGGCGCGGCGCTCGCCGTCGTGGCCGTGCTCCTGCTGCTCGGCGCCGCGGTGGCCGCCGGACCGCTGGTCGCCGGTCCGGCCGTGCGGGCGCTGGGCGCGCTGTGCTCCCCGCTGCTGGGCCCGCCCGCCCGGCTGGCCGCGCTCAACGCCGCGCGCGACCCCCGGCGCACCGCCGCCGGCGCCGCCGCGCTGACCATCGGGTTCGCCGTCGTGTCGCTGGTGACCTCGGTGGCGGCGGGCGTCGAGGCGGGCCGCGGCCGGGGCGTCGACCAGCAGGTGGTGGCCGAGTTCGCGGTGACCTCGGTGATCCCCACCCGGCCGCTGCCCGACGCGCTCGGCGACGCCCTCGCCGCGGTGCCCGGTGTCGCGGTGGTCGTGCCCCGGCGCGCGTTCCCGGCGGACCTCGGACCGCACGGGGCCTACGGGCTGGCCGCCGTGCGCGGCGACGCCCTGGGCAGCGTGCTGCGGCCGGCCGTGCTGTCCGGCCGGCTCGACCGGCTCGGCCCCGGCGAACTGGCCGTGCACCGCCAGCTCGCCGAGGAGACCGGGCTCGCGGTCGGCGACACCGTGCCGGCCGGGCCCGCCGCGAACCCGGTCCCGCTGCGGGTCGTGGCGGTCTACGACAGCGTCGACGCCACCGGCGCCGACCTCGCCCTCGGGCTGGTCGACCTGGCGCAGCTGCCGTCCCTCTCCCTCCAGGGCGACCGCGGCCACGACGACAGCCACCTGGTCCGGCTCGCCGAGGGCGCCGACCCCGAGGAGGTCCGGCCGGCGCTGGAGCGGGCGCTCGCCGGCGCGCCGCTGGCCCGCCTGCACGGCGTCGCCGACCTCCGGGCGGAGGCCGCCGCGCCGCTGCGCGGCACGCTGGACCTGTTGTGGGCGTTGGCCGCGATGGCCGTGCTGATCGCGTTCGCGGGCATCGCCAACACGTTGTCGCTGTCGGCGCTGGAGCGCACCCGCGAGTCGGCGCTGCTGCGCGCGCTGGGGTTGACCAGGGGCGGGTTGCGGGCCGCCCTCGTGGCGGAGTCGGTGTTCGTCGCGCTGCTGGGCGCGTCGTGCGGCCTCCTGCTCGGCGCGGGCTCGGCGTGGCTGGTCGCCCGGGTCGCGTCGTCCGCCGGCGAACCGGTGCTGTTCGCGCTGCCGTGGGACCGGCTCGGGGCCCTGCTGGGCGCCGCGGTCCTCGCCGCGCCACTGGCCGCCGCGGCGGCGGCCCGCCGCGCGGCGCGGGTCTCCCCGGTCGCCGGGATGGCGGAGCGCTGACCCCGCCGACACGAGCGGCCCCGGCTTCTCCAGCCGGGGCCGCTCGCGGCAGGGGCACTGCGGTCAGAGGGTCAGCGACCAGCTGTCGATCCGACCGACGTCGTTGGCCGCCACGTCCTGCACCCGCAGCCGCCAGGTGCCCGAGCGCGACTCCGAGGACAGGTTCAGCGTCGCCGTGCCGGTCACGTTGTCGGCGCTGTCGTTGGCGTTGCTGTTCTTGATCCGGTAGGCGCTGCCGTCCGGCGCGACCAGGTCGATGACGAGGTCACCCCGGAAGGTGTGCTGGATCGCCACCGCCACGGTGCTGGTCGCCGACGCGGTCCCGGTGCACGTGCTGGTGATCGTGCTCTGGACCGTGCTGTTGTCGGCGATCGCCACGTCGTTGCCGTTGGTCAGCGTGGCGCAGGTGGGGGTGCCACCGCCACCGTCGCCGTTCATGAACCCGGTGTAGAGCAGGCGGTTGGCCGAGTTGCCGATGCCGCTGAGCTTGTTCGGCGTGGCGTTGGTGACCAGCGCGTCGCGCACGGCGGCCGGGCTCGCCGACGGGTTCTTCGCCAGGTACACCGCCGCGGCGCCCGCCACGTGCGGGGAGGCCATCGACGTCCCGGTCATGGTCGCCGAGCCGGTGCTGCTGGAGTGCGACGCCGACACGATGCTCTCGCCCGGGGCGAACAGGTCCAGGCACGAGCCGTAGTTGCTCGACGAGGACCGGCTGTCGTTGCGGTTGGAGTTGCCGACGGTGATCGCCTCGGGCAGGGACTGCGGGCTGTAGTAGCACGCGTCGTCGGTCGAGTTGCCCGCCGCCTGGACGAACTGGACGCCGCTGGAGATCAGCGAGCGGACCGCGTTGTCCACCGACGCGTCGGAGCAGCGCTGCTGGCAGCCGATGCTGTAGTTGACCACCGCGGGCTTCACGGCGTTGTTCCTGACCCAGTTGATGCCCGCGATGATGTCGTCGTTGGCGCCGGAGCCCTGGCAGTCCAGCACGCGCACGGCGTGGACCGTGGCCTTCTTGGCGATGCCGTACGTGGTGCCCGCCGCCGTGCCGGCCACGTGCGTGCCGTGGCCGTGGCAGTCCTGCGGGGTGTAGTCGTTGTCGATGAAGTCCGCGCCGCCGGAGATCCGGCCGCTGAAGTCCACGTGGTTGGCGTTGATGCCGGTGTCGAGCACGTAGACGTGCGCGCCCTGGCCCGGGTTGGCCGGGTAGGTGAACGCGCGGTTCAGCGGCAGGTCGCGCTGGTCGACGCGGTCGTCGCCCCAGTTCGGCGGGTTGTTCTGGGTGTCGAGGGCGACCATCCGGTGCGCCTGCTCGACCGAGGCCACGGCCGGGTCGGCCGCGACGGCCCTGGCCTGGGCCGCGGTCATCTCGGCGGAGTAGCCGTTGATGATGTCCAGCTTGTGCCGGACGCGGCCGCCGTGCTTGCCGGTCATCGCCGTCGCGGCGGTCCGGGTGTCCTTGAGCTTGACGATGTAGCGGTCCTTGATCGCGCCGGGCGCGTCCGCGCCCAGGATCACCGGGTCCGCGGAGGCCGGGACCGCCGCCGTGACCGAGCCGACCGCCGTGACGGCCACCGCGGTCGCCGCCAGCGCCGCGGCGCGCAAGAGGGTGTGCTTCATTCCAGCCGGATTCCTCACTGTGCAGGGGATGCGCATGGACGGGACGGTCGGCTTGCCCGACCCCTCCAGCAGGATTGCTGCGCGCCGGAATAATGCCACCCGGCCGGGCGTTTGAAAAGGGTCGACTGCCCTTTCTCTGTTAATACTTAAAACGATTGCCGGCCGGCAGTCGAAATCACCACTCCCAGCGAACGCCGAACACGCCGGGTTGCAGGTCCAGCCCCAGCGCGTGCACGGTGTAGGAGTCGTCGCAGGTCAGCGGCCGGACCAGCCGCTTGCCGCCGATCTCGGAGAACTGCTCGCAGCGCGCCGGCACCGCGTCCGGGTCGAACCGCACCTCGATCAGCAGCTCCCGCGTGGGCAACCGCCCGCGCCGCTCGTGATTGGTCGCGGGAACGCAGCCGACCTGTTCGACCTCGTACTCCACGATGATCGTCTCGTGTCGGGCCAGCGGCCGGGGGAAATGCAGTTCGGCAGCGGCCAGGCCGGAATCCTCGTCCCGGTTGAGCGCGGCGACCGAGCAATTGCGGGTCGGCACGAGGACCGGCGGCGGCTGGTGGTCGTCCGACCAGAACAGCAGCACCATGCTCGTGACGCCGTCCTCCTCGGCCCGCAGGATGTTGCGGTTCCACTGGTGCAGCTCGGTGCGGTCCGGCCCGATCTCCACCCGCGACACGATGCTCAGCCTCGTCAGCCGGGCCTCGTCGCGCGGGCTGAGCCCGTCCAGCGCCCGGCGCCGCGACCGGGCGTCCGGCCACACCGCCGACATCGGCGCGGGCTCGGGCGCCCGGTGGGCCAGCCGGCCGCGCGGCCGGGGCGCGTCGAGCAGCCCGGCCAGCTCCCCGCCGCGCAGCCCGAGGAACCGCTCGACGTTGCGCAGGGCGGCCAGCGACAGCGCCCGCTCGGGCCGGCTGCGGCCGGACTGCCAGTAGCTCAGCGTGGCGGGGCTGACCGGCGTCCCCTCCCGCCGCAGGTGGTCGGCCAGGCGCTCCAGGGTCGCGCCGCGCCGGCGGATCGCACCGCGCAGCGCCTCGGCGAACGGGCTCGGGCGGACTCCGGCCGACTCGGGCACCTGCCGGACAGTAGTCCGCCCGGCCCACGGATTCCAGCGCCGCTCGGCGGATCCGCGCTCCGGCCGGGGGTCAGGTCGCGGGCGACTGGAAGTGCCAGACGACCATGGCTGGCACGTCGGCGTTGGCGGCCCGCGCCGCCTCGGGCACCAGGTCGGCGAGGCACCACGGCCACAGCTCCCAGGGCCCCACCGCGCCGGCGGGCGCCGGCGGGCGCTCCCGCGCGGGCAGCCGGGGCTCCTGGCACCCGCGCAGCTGCAGCCCCGCGGCCAGCGCGGCGCGCAGGTAGTCCCCGACCAGGTGGCGGTAGGACTCCACGCGCCCGGGACGCCCGTCGGGCCCGCGCAGTGGGGGCACCGACCCCCGCGCCACCGCTTCGGGGTGGACGTCGGAGATCACCAGGTGCCCGCCCGGCCGCAGCACCCGGGCGAACTCCGCCACCACCGGGCCCAGGTCGCGGACGTGCGTCAGCGCCAGGGCGCAGACGACCAGGTCCACTTGGCCGTCGCCCACCGGGAGCCGGTTCAGGTCGCCCACCAGGAACTCGCCCCCGGGCACCCGCGCCCGCGCGCGGTCGAGCATGTCCGGCGAGCTGTCCACCCCGACGACCCGGTGGCCCAGCCGGGCCAGGGACTCCGCGTACCGACCGGTGCCGCACGCGGCGTCGAGCGCGACGCCCACCGGCAGCGCCCCGACGATCCCGCCGACCAGCGGCGCGTCGATGTCGAACGCGGCGTTGCCGGGCCGGTCGTACGTCCCCGCCCACACCCGGTACCCGTCGACCGTGCTCACGCGGTCGACGTCCACCCCCGCGCCCGCCAGCGACTCGTCGTCGAGCAGCCTGCGGATCTCGGCGATCCGGGCCTCCACGAAGTCGCGGTCGTGCTCGCCGGTGAACGCGCGCAGCAAGGCGGTGCCCTCGATGCCGAGCAGGTAGGCCAAGGGATGTTCGTAGATCACGACCGCGAGGCTAACGACGCTCCTCACTCCTGGCCACCGACTTATCGCTCGGTGTGCGCGGCCTGGGCGCCGGTGGCGGTGATGTCGAGGGTGGGCAGTGCTTCCAGCCGGTGCTTCCGGTGTCCACTTCGGACGATTGGTAGGCGAGACCTAGGGCTTAAGCGCCGGGTGCGGTGATCCCGATCGCGCGGAGGCGGTCGTAGCGGGGGCGGCGAGGGACTGCGGTGCCGCATGGTGGTTGGCAGGGCGAAATGACCGGTCGCCACCATGCCCCGGCGTTGGCCGAACCCAACACAGGACCACTTCCACGCGTGTGGGAGGGGTAGTGGTGATCCGATCAATCAGCGGAGTGCGGGGTTCCGGTGCCGAGCCCACGGACGTCACCGAATGCGCCTGCTGCTCATGCCGTAAGCGCTGAACCAGGACCGAGTGGGCGCGTGCCGTGTTGTCGCCACACCCACGCGAGCACGAGTTGCCGGTCGAGGTAGTGACGGACCTTCCCGGAAGCGAGTTCCGCCGCGTCCAACACTCATCGGTCCCGCCGGTTCGTACCGCTGCCGCCGAGCCGGCGCGGAACATCCTCACCCCTCCGGCGACGTAGGGCGAGGAGGCCCGGCGACAGGACCTCTCGTCGTCCAGAGTGGACGAGAACCCGGTGCGCCCGCCGACAGCTCAAGCCCTGAGGGGAAGGCCAAGACCCGACCGGTCCCCCACCCGCCGCTACGCGACCACATCCGGAAGTCCGGCACGGCCCCGGACAGCTTCCTGTTCCACATCGACCGAGACCCAACGGCGTGGGCAGCCGTGGACGACGGATGGCAACCGGACACGACAAGATCAGCCCCTGGCCGGGTTACCACAGGTCAGGGGCTGTTCGGTGCGCTCAGATGATGTGCCCCCGGTGCGACTCGAACGCACACTGGACGGATTTTGAGCGGTCTGCTTTCCGTCGATCAACCATCCACTGACCTGGGCTGATACCTCAAGAAGCAGTGCCAGCACCATCATTTCGGCACACATTCGGCACGGATGACCACTTGGACACAGCTCACGGCACAGTTAGGCGGCGGCCCACAGGATCATCCTGTTCCGCGGGGGGGAACTTGGCCTTAGTCGAGGAGTACTCCCCACAAGGACGGAGAACTCCCACGTGTACGGGAAGACGCCGCCCAGACGTCCTCGGCAGTCTCGATCTGGAGACCACCCCCGCGCGTGCGGGGAAGACGACGACGAGGTGCGCGGTCGGGCCGCAGTGGAGGGACCACCCCCACACGTGCGGGAAGACGCTTCGGGGGCTCTCCGGCCCTCTCAGCGCCTTGGACCACCCCCGCGCGTGCGGGGAAGACGCCCGCGCCGGCGAGCGCGCCCGCTACGGCCTGGGACCACCCCCGCGCGTGCGGGGAAGACCACCGTGCGGGTCACGACCTCGGCCGCGCCGCCGGACCACCCCCGCGCGTGCGGGGAAGACACTTCGTACGCTGGGACTTTACCCGATGCGACGGCCGTTTTAATTCGGTTCACCACAGTTTCGTAACGGTCGCTGGCAACAGCCTTCCGGCTCCAACTTCGTCACAGTCGCCTACATGACACGCCACAAAACCACGAAAGTTACCTACAGCTGGGCGAGACTGCCTCCGAGCGAGCCGACCAGGCACACCCATGGCAACTGCCGCTCTGTCCGCTACCAGCAAGATCCACTCACGTAAAACCACGATACTCCATTTAACTCGCCTACCTGCATAAATACCGGTTTTGCACATCGCCACGCCGATGACGGAGCAGACGGCAGCGACCTTGCTGAGACCGACTCACTCTCTACTGATGACGGGGCAGCAATTCCCGCAACAGGCCCCATCCAGAGCGGTTGACCAGCGGCGGCGCCCCGTCCCATGGGCAGCTGCATCACCACAGCGGTCAGACCTGCGGACGTCTGCGGGCCGCGCTAGCATAATGGACAGATTTTCGTGGTTTCGTGGTTCCCGGAGAGGGCCAGCCCGATGACGAGAGCCGTGCGGCTACGGCCACAGCAGCGGCACCGCGGCCTACAGGACCACCTGGCACCTCGGCATTAGAGCGAGATGCCTGTCATCGTTCGCCATGATCGCCGAATACCGCTCCTTGCCTAGATTGACCGCCTATACTGATCCAGCATCGCCAACCGTCCGCAGCGGTCGTTTGCCGTCGTTTTGTGGCCAAAAGTTTGGCGTCGATGTTCTCACGTAGTCACGCCTGAGCAGTGAATAGCCGGATACCGTCGAGTGAAGGATTGCGACCTAGCGCCCACAGTACGATGCCGTTTCGAAGCGACACATTAAATACTCTTCGATGGAAACATATTTTTTGCCATGCCGCCAAGGCTGTCGATTCGCCAGTTTCGCAAGTACAAGGCCCCGACTTTAACGTCGCCCGCTACCTCGGACAGAACCTCAGCCACAAGAAGTCGGAAGCCTATCGATGCCAGGAACGAGAGTTCCCCTTCATCTACCTTAAATGATGGTTCATGCTTCAACTTATTGTATCGTGACCAGAACAGGTCGGCCCACGCTTCCGCGTTTCCAACCCAGCTTGAAAAGCCTTCGCCCAGATGCTTTGCTATTACTAGAGCAGGATATTCACCTTTACTCGCTTTAGCCCATTCATAGCCGGGCTTCTTCTTGATCGCTGAACACCAATACTCCATTGCCGTGGCAGCTTCCATCAGGCGCAGTTCAGGCGTAGCCGCACCTCGACGGTAGAAGTTGCTAATCGGCTTTACAAGCCGGGGGTGACTATCGCAGAGTTCGATCCACCGGGCAAGGATGGACGCATCACCTAGGCTTCCAAGCCAAAACATCGGCTTTTCACCTAGCGATTTTGGTACACGAACACCATTTGGCACGTGCATCAAAAAATAGTTCCAAAAAGGCGGTCTGGTAGGCGGCTTGCTCGCCATATCGAAATCAATGACCCCGCCTTCAGCCACAACAAAACCGTCGTAGGCAATACTAATAAGCTCTTGGATTCGAAATATCGGTTGGAGAAGGTCCCACAGCTCGACAGGCGACTCACTGCGGCAAATGATGGACACCGGAGCAAAGATGCTCCGCCTGGAGCGAGGACCGGCGATTGACCAATGGGAAGAAACCGCGACTTCACGTCCATCGGATATACCGACAACTTCTTCAGCCGCATTTTCAACTTTTAGCGTGAACCCCTTAAGCCGTCTGTCATCAAAGTATTCGGCATTCTCTTCGGATACCTGAACGCCAGCCCACTGCTCAATGCCGGGGAAAAAGATCTCAACTTCTTTAACCGAAATAGATTTCAGATCCGGTCCCAATGCCGATATGGCGGCACTGTAAGCGCGGTAACGACGTACTGAAGCCTTCGCGCCACCAAGCACCTCCGTCCCACCCGCATCGTCCACTTGAAAAAGAAGCACCGGAGTATCGACGGTTACCCCGTAAATGGCACGCGGTCGAGTGCGCTCAAGTTTACCTTCGACATCAGCGTCAAATGGATCTTCATCAAGCGTGTCAATTTCAACGTAGCCTCGATCTCCCAGTTTAACGTAGCCGCTAATCGAGTCCTCGTGGACGGGATCCGCGTTTTCATCCAAAACCCAGAAGTGGCCCATTGTTCCACTGAAAAGCTTCTCAAACTTAGCCATGCCAGCCATCAAATCCCCCTTCTACAGAGCAGGATATAGTCAATCCGTCAAGATGAGTAAGACTCGCTTTACTCTTTAGGGTGGATTGAGCTTACCTAGGGGTAAACGATTTCTCAAGGGGATTTCGCGTCATCCCGCAGACCTGGCTCGTCCTAACCACACGTGTCAAAGGAGCACCTCCCGCAGACTGGATTGCCAGGCTGGGTCTGCCCCCCCTTGACGCGTGTGGTTGCCCTCGGGAAGGTCGGCGAATGACGCGAAACCCGGCCCACGCTGATAGTCGAACCGGTGGTGCCGTCCCGGTCATCCTGCTGGGCTGCCGCGCGGCGAACGATTCTTTTGGGCTCTTGCGGTCGTCTTCGGGGGTCGCTGGCCGTTCCTCGCTGACGTCGGGATCGGCGCCCTTCCTCGTGTGGCACGCCCGCAGGCCGCTTGGCCCGCTAGGGCGTGCAGCACTTACAGGGGTGTCGGTCCTTCAGCGTCGGTTAGGCACCAACGGTCAGCGGCCCCCGGAGGGGGCCGCCTTGCAGAGGGAAAGGAACTTTGGACACTCTGCCTGCCTTGGGCGGCGCCAGCTTGATCAATCGGTAGAAAGTGGGGCACTACCCCTGACGCCCGGCAAGTGGCCATGCTCCAAGTACGCCGTGTCGCCACGGCTCGCAGCGGCATGGGACTGGTTGAGTCGGCGGGCGAGTCGCGGAACCAGGTATTCACCGAGGTCGGTAACTGGCACCCACTCCCACCGGTCCAGCTCTGAGTCGTCCAGCTTAATCCGGTGTTCGTCCTCGCCGAGCAGCCCACAGTCGAACACCCAGAGGACCTTGTCGCCCTCGCCTTCGTTCGGCGCCCAGTCCACGGCCAGCAGGCGCTGCGGTTCTCGGTCGAGCCCCAGTTCCTCTCGCAGCTCCCGGCGGCACGCCGCAGCCGGCGACTCCCCCACATCGACGTAACCACCAGGGATGTCCCAGCCGTTGCCGTAGGTCTTGTGGACGAGCAGGACCCGGTCCTGGTCATCAACGAACAACGCCCCGGCTGCCATCCGGGGCGTTGCGAAGCGGTCGGCGTCCGTACCCATGCGCTGAGCCTACGGGCGTCGCCGGGCGCGCGTGCTACTCAAGCCGCAAGCGCTGAGCCAGGCCGGAGAGAGCGTGGCTGGGCGTGCCGCGTTGCTGGCGCATCCACGTGAGCACGAGCTGCCGGCTGAGGTAGTGGTGGCGCACCTGTTCGGAAGCGAGTTCTTCCGCGTCCAGCACGATTGCCAACGCCTCATCTGTCCGGTTCCACGCGCTCAGGGCGCGCGCCGTCTCCAGAGAGTGCCGTACCCGGCGCTCGACAGGGAGGTTCGACGTGTCGACGGACGGCCCGAGGTCAACGGCGACCTGGACGTCACCAAGTTCCATCGCGGTGGCAACCCGGTGGATCTCGACATTGGTTGGGCCGAACGCGGTCCACACGTGGTTGGCATCGGCGCCCAAGCGGTCGGCGGCTTCTTGAGCCTCGCGCAGGAAGTCCTGGGTGCGACCGCGGTCGTCGGTTCGCGCCGCTGCCATCGAGCCGGCGAGGAAGAGGCTGCCGTAGATCGACAGCATCGCGCTGTCCGCGTGCGGCAGCTCGGGCTGGAGAACACCGGCGGCCGTCTCGGTGAGCTGGGCGGCGGGCCCGTAGCGGCCGGTCGAGAGCAGGGCGTGCACGACGGAGCGGAACAGCGAGCCGAGGATGACCGGGTTCCCGGTCTGCTGAGCAGCGGTGAGCCCCCGCTCGGCCGCGATCCACGCGAGGTCGGTCTCGCCGAGCTTGGTCAGCAGTGACGTGGCTGCCTGGTAGCTGAGGGCCAGCAGGCCCTGCGCCTCGGTCCCGTGCGCCTGGACGGCTTGGACGGCATCGGCGAGCAGCAACGGGGCGCGGCCGGCGACGAATCCGTACTTGGACTCCTGGTACGCCTCGAAGACCACACCGACCTCGCGCCGGAGTTCGGCGAGGTCGATCGGTTCGGCGTCGGTGCTGGGCGCGGCCAACAGCGGGGTGAGCTGCCGGTAGTCCATCAGGGCCGCTCGCAGCGCCGGCACGGTCTTCGTGCCGCTCTCCGAGTTCCAGTCGAGCAACGTCGGTTCGCCGATCAGGTCACCGACGGACACGTCCAGGGCGTCCGCGAGGTTGCGGATCACCGACAGCCGGTCGAGGTCGATCCTGTTGTTCTCGACCTTGCTCAGCCAGTCGGTGGTGCGGCCGACTCGTCCGGCCAGCACTTCCTGCGGCACGCCCCTGCGCCGGCGGTACCAGCCGACCCGCTCGCCGATGGTCAGTGAGTTCGTCATTCCGCGCATGGCCTCAGCCTCTCCGCAGACCGCCGACCCACCCCGGAAGGTTTTTCCGGGGTCCGTCGCCCACTTCGCCCGACGCTACAGACATCGCAGTCATCGCGGTGTTCTCAGGGGGTCGATGGTGGCGCAGGCAGACGAGGTCAAGGCGGTAGCCGCGGACATCCGCAGCTTGGCAACGCAGCTCAACGAGCGCTTGGACCGCCTCATGGTCGTCCGTCGTCGGCAGCTAGCTGCCGCTCGATCGCGTCGACACGGTCGGTGAGCGTCGTGAGTGCGTCCTTCAGCACGGCCAGCTCGGTGAGTACGGGGTCGCCGGCGTCCGGGTCGCCCGGGTCCTTCCCCTCCAGCACCAGCCACAGGTGGTCGCTGGGCCAGCCGAGCGCCTCGGACAGCGCCGCGAGGGTGCGCTTGTTGCGATCCCGGGGCTGGAGGTTCAGCTGGATCTCGCGAACCGTCTGCAAGGCCAGCCCGGAGCGCTCTTTCAGCTCGGTCTGCTTCATGTCGAGTTCGGCCATTCGAGTGGTGATGGCGGCCGAGACCGCGTCCCAGTCCTTCGGCACAGAGCCTCCCTGAGCTGCTGATTTCAGTACCAACGCTAGCGCTCCGCTAGCGGCCCCCACAGCTCGGACGGCCTCACACCACTTGACACTGCTAGTTTTAGTACTAGTTTCAGCACTAGCACTAGTTGCCCGTCTCTCAGGGCTCTCCTCTCTGGCTAGGAGCAGTGGATGACTCACCAGGTGAAACGGATGCACCGGGTCAAGGCCGTGGCCGAGATGCTCGACGTGTCGGTCGCGACGATCTACCGGGCGATCGAGTCCGGCGCCCTGCGGGCGTTGAAGGTCGGCACCGGGAAGGGCGCGTTGCGCATCCCGGAGGACGCGATCGCGGACTACGTGCAGGCGTGCCAGGAGGCCGCCTCGACGTCGGCTCCGCAGATGCCCGTGGTGGCGTGATGAACGAGAGCACGCTCAGGAAGTTGAGCGGTTGGGCGGACCGGCCATGCCTGGGTACGGACCTGGAGCTGTGGTACGGCCCGGCCAACGACCTGTCCCCGAACCTGCGGGAGACCCGCGACCAGGCCGCGTTCAGGATGCGGGCGGCTCAGGCGGTCTGCGCCGGCTGCCCGGTCCAGGCCGAGTGCCTGGAGTCGGAGCTGGTCCGGCCGCTCTACGAGCAGCACGGTGTGCGGGGCGGCAAGACCGCCCAGCAGCGCCAGGCGCTGATCCGCGAGCGCCGCCGGCAGGCCGCCGCGCCACTGCCCGTTCGCGAGGTGGCGTGATGAGCTGCGACGCGCGGATCTTCCGAGTGGACGACAAGCGGGACCGGGAGTTGGCCAGCGACGGCCAGTCGCGGTTCGGCGCGTACCTGGTTCAGGTTGCCAGCCGGTTCACCGGGCTGGAGGACCTGCCCGCGGAGTTCGCCGTGGCCGCCTTGCACACGGCGTTGCCGCCGACGATGTCGCCCGGTTACGTCAGCCACGACCTGCGGGTGACCGACGTGACGGAGCGCTGGGACGACGAAGGCCGGCTCGCCATCGCCGTCACGGTGGCCTCGCGGCTGCCGACCCACCTGGAACGGGTGTGCGGTCGGTGGCGCGGATGGCTGCGCGAGCGGGAGCTGTTCGGCAGCGAGGTCCGGTGGTCGGAGCCGTTCGACAACGACCGGCTGGTCGCGCTGCCGATGGTGCAGCTGTGGGTGCCCGTGCCGGTGGAGTCGCTGCCCGCGCCTCGTTACCGCGCCGGTGCGCCGGACGTGACGACGGCGAAGAACGCCGTCAAGACGATCGTCGCGCTGCTCAACCAGCACCTCGCGCCGGTGCTGGACGCGCTGGGCGACTCGGCGCAGGTGGCGTGATGGGGCGCCGGTCGCGGGTCGAGTTCCGCACGGTGGTGCTGCCGTGGAACGGCGTGGCCGTGATCTGCCGGGGTGAGCGGGACGGGCTGCCGGTCTTCGGGTGGCGCGGTCGCCCGGGTGCGGTTCCGGTGGGGCTCTACACCCGCAAGCAGTTGCGCGCCAAGGGTTTGCGGCCCGGTACGACGGACCCGGACGCGCTGCTGGTGTTCCGTCACCGCATTCCGGCGCGCACCGAAGAGGTGTGCGAGCTGTGGCGTGAAGAGGTTGCGGTCCCGCTCCGGGCGATGACGCCGGGTATGTGGCGCGCGCACCACGCGGCCATGCAGGCCCGCCGCTTCTGCCGTGACCACCGCGGCTACGTGGACCACGTCGTGCGCGGGCCCCTCAAGCAGTGCTCGGCCTGCTTCACCACCGACGACTACGAAAGGAGGGCTGCCTGATGCTGAGCACGACGACCGCGGTTCTCGTCGCCTGCGACCTCTGCGGCGGGCAGGGCCAGGACTACGAGACCGACGCCGTGCCGGTGTTCACCGACGAGTCCGCCGCTCTGGCGTGGCTGATGAGCATGGGGTGGCAGGTCACGCCCGGGAGCAAGCTGACGTGCCGGTTGTGCGCCGGTGCGATGGTGTGCGCCCGGGACGGGCACGAGTTGGGCAGCTGGGTGGGCTGCATGTGCGACCCGCGTCTTTCCGGCCACTCGGTCGACCACTGCGGACGGTGCGTGCGGCAGTTCGCCTGGTGCGACCGGTGCGAGCACCACCAGTACCGCGTGCGGGCCGACGTCACGTCGGTCAGCGGGGCGGTGGCGTCGTGAGCAGCCACCAGCGCGATCTGATCGACGTGCGCAGCGGCGACGAATTCGACCAGCCCGTGCCGTTCGGCTTGGTCTACCCGGTGCGCACGGCGGACGGCTCCACCCCCACCAGCCAGCGGGGACGCACCTGGGAGCACCTGCGCGCCGGCGGGCGTGACCTGCGGCCGGTGGACGGGGTGGACCGCTGATGAGCACCGCGACCCGCAAGCACTGCCCGGGCTGCGAGGGCATCGGTGAAGAGGGCAAGGAGGACCGGGCGTGAAGATCCGCGTCGAAGCCACCGCGTCCGAGGCCGAGGCCGCTGTCCAGGCCCTGCGGCAGGTGTTCGAGGTGCAGGAGGTCAGCCGGTTCTACCCGAACCGCGGCAGCTCCACCTTGGGCCGCGTCTACGTCACCGCGGCGCTCCCGTCCCCGGCGACGAGCGCGGAAGCCACCCGGCGGAGCAAGCCGGACCGGCCGGTCCGGCACCGCAAGCCGCCGGCGGAGTTCGAGGACCAGTTCATCGACCTGGACGACTTGGGCGAGGGAGACCAGTCATGACGTTGGGACGGATGTTGACGCTGCCGTTGTGGATCGCGATGGGCCTTGTGCAGCTGGTCCTCGCCCCGGTGGTCCTGGTGGCGGTGGTGTGGTGGCTGGCGCCGGTCGGCTGGACCGTGGTCACGGTGCTGGCGGCGCTGTTCTACCTGGCGTGCGTGCGGTGGGCCGCTCGGGCTTCGCACGGCGGTGTGGTGCGCATGGTCGCGACCCGGGCGGTGACCCGCTCCGAGATGCGCGCCGCCGCTCGTGAGGCTCGCCGGGCCCGCAGCGAGGACGACGAGTTCGACGGCGTCACCGTGGCGGGCACGACCACCGGCGGGATGCTGCCGTGAGCGAGCAGCGCAGGGACTGGCGCAAAGCCGCGTTGTTCGCCGTGATGGTCGGCGCGCTGGCGCTGACCGTCAACGGCGAGGTCCGCGCGGTCGCCCCGATGCTCGGGGTGGGGTTCGGTGTGGTGCTGGCGCTGGTGTTCGCGGTGTCCACCCTGCTGGCCCTGCACTACGTCATCGACGGCACCGGCCCCGTGCGGCGGTGGGCATGGGCGGTGTTGCTGTTCGCCGGCGGCATGGAGCTGGGGCTGAACACCTGGCACGCGGTCACCAGCATCGCCGTGGACGGGCACGGCAAGCCGCTGCTGGTCGACGGTGGCACCGTGCCCGCGCTGCCGTTGGGCGCGGCGGTCGCCGTCGGTGCCGGACCGGTACTGCTGGCCGGCCTGCTGTCCCACCTGGTGTCGCTGGCGATGAACGCCACCTCCGCCGCGCCGGTGCCGGCACCGGTCCCGCTGTCGCAGCCGGCACCGGTGCAGTACTCGGCGGAGCGGGCTCACGGACCCGTCGACTTCGGTACCGGCCTGTCCGGTACCGAACACCGGACCGCTCTCGCTGTCGGTACTGCGGCTTCGGATGACGACCAGGCGCACCCCGCGCCGGACGGGATCGACCTCCCCCAGGACGAGCCGACCGGTACCGCCGAGCACAGCAGCGCCGAGGGCACCGACTCGGAGCAGAACCAGGACCCGCGCGAAGTCTGGGGCGTGGAGCTGTGGGACCGCGCCGTGCGCACCGCTCGCGACTACCACGAACGGCACGACAGCCACGTCCGCGTGAACGACATCCAGGACTTGGGCATCGGCCGCAACCGCGCCGTGGCGCTGCGCCGTGACGTGCTGGCCCACCTGCTCTCCCACCCCGCTGCCTGAGCGAAGGAGCACGACATGGAGTGCCCCAGCTGCAACGGAGACGGCATCGACCCCTGGTTCGCCGGCACCGCGTGCGACGAGTGCGAGGGCCACGGCGAGGTCGACGCCGCCGCCTACCCCGAGCTGTTCGAGGACGACGAGTTCGACTCGGACGAGTTCTACGACTGACAGGAAGGGGTGATCGGCATGACGCGGACCATCCAGCCCCACACCGGCGACGCGGTACCGAGCGACAGCCCGTCGGGTACCGGTACCGAGGGTGCCCCCCGACCGGTCCCCCAAGGGCAGCCCGGTACCGGCGGCGGGCAGCCGATCGGCGCCGCTCCGACCACCTCGCGCGCCACGAGCGGTACCTCGCCCAGGCCCGCCCCGTTGGTGGTGCCGGCGGTTCCCACGGCCGTGACGGCCGCGGAGCTGATGACCATCGCGGGCAGTACCGCCGCCTACGCCGGTGGGGTGCCGGGGCTGCTTGCCGCCGGCGCGCTCGCCGGGACGACTGCCGCCGTGGCCGGTGTCCGGCGGGCACGCTCCCGCCGATCCGCCCGGTCCCGGGTGGCTGGTACCGCCGGCCGTGCCGCGGCTCGCGCCGGCGGTCGCACGTCCGCTCGCGGAACCGGGTTGATGGGCAGGGCTCGCGCTGTGCTGGCCGGCCGCCGTGATCGCGCGGCCGGTCGCGGTGCCGGTGCGGCGGGCCGCGCCGGGAAGCGGACTCCGCCGGGAGGACGTGCGGCAGCTGCCCACGCTCAACGCGCCGGTCGCGGCGCGCAGCCGGCTACGCGGGTGGTGCCACCCGGCGCACGGCCCAGCACCGGCACCACGGTCTCGAAGCGGCAGGGCCCGCTGGCCCGGCTGCTGGCCAAGCGGCGGGCAGGCAGCGGCTCGGCAGGTCGCCCCACGACCGGCCGCGCTGCGGGTGGCCGCGCTGCGGGTGGCCGTGGCGCAAGCGGTCGGGCCACCGGCGGACGCGGCCTGCTCGGTGGACGTGGCTTGTTCGGTGGCCGCCGCGCGGGTCGCGGTGTCGGCAGCGGAACTTCCGCCAGCCGGGGCAATGCGGGCGGTACGCGGCACCGCGGCAGCGGCACCGGCTCTCCTGGTGCCGGACGTCGGTCGGTGGGGCGTCACGTGCGCAGCGCCTTGCGCGGTTGGTCGGCTGCCCGGCAGGTGTTCCGGGACGCTGCCGACCAGCACGCGGAGTTGCGGGACACCGCCCGCCGGGCGTACCGGGAGGCGGAATGGGCGCGTAGCCGTCACCGGATGGTGCGCCAGGCCGTCTTCGACGCGCCCACGCCCAAGGCGGCGCGGTCGGCCACCTACCGCATCGTCTACGACGCGGCGAAGGCCACTGCCCCACGGCCGGTGTTCGCGCCGGTTCGGGCGATTCACGCAGGTGGTTGGGCAGCCGGCGCTTGGGTCGTCGCCGGCGGCTACGCGGCGTGGGCGCGGCACTGGGAAACCCAGCAGCGCCTTGCCCTGGGTGCTGCCGCCGCGCACCGCGGCTACGTCGTGGCCGACCGGATCCGCACCACCGTCCCGACGGTGGTGACGGTCGAGGTCGCCGTGCCCGCCCCTCGACCCTCCGTTGTCCGGCCGCCCCGGTGGCGGCCGACCACCGGCGCCGTGTCCGCCCCGGTCGACGGCGCCACGACCCCACCGGGGTCTTCCATCCTCACCACTACCGGAGGTCTCACCGTGTCCCGTTTCCACATCTCCGATCTGGCCGTCGAGCAGGCCGCCCGAGCGGCGCGCTACGCGCCCGAGTCGATGGCCTACTTCGGCGGGGACCTGCAGCAGTGGCCCGAGTCGATCGGGCACCTGGCGCTGGCGCTGTCCACGTTCGTCAAGAAGGGCAGCGCCGAGTACCCGGTGCACCCGGTGGTGATGGAGAAGCTCGCCGAGGTCTACCGCGCGCTGGGCACCGCGGCGGCAGCGGCGAACGAGGTGCCCGCCCTGTTCTCCCGCGCGCACTCCATCGACCTGTCCCGGCACCAGGCCCCGCGCCCGGGTGAGCACCTGTGGAACGTCTCCCGCTAGTTCCGACCGCCAGAACCGTTACGGCACAAGCAGAACCGGAAGGGAACCGACCATGAACGCCAAGACCGCGCAGGGCGGCAGTTTGGACTGGAAGGGCAAGCACAACGTCCTCACCGGCACGGTCAACACCGTCGGCGGAGTCCTGGCCACCAGCATGGTCGGTTCCCTGCTGGAGATGCCGCCGACGTGGGCGCTGGGTGGCGCCGCGGTCGGCGCGGTCGCCCACTCGGTGGCCGCCGCCGGTCGCGGCTCCACCCGCCCCGGCGTGCTGGCCCGCGCCGCCGGGTGGGTCGCCGGTGGGGGCTGGATGGTGTGGGCGCTGGAGACCTCGCCCTGGTCGGCGGTGTCGATCTCGTCGCTGGCCGTCCTCGGGGTCACCGGCGGGGTCACCGCCTCGCTCGTCCGCGCCGGGGCCGTCAAGCGGGAGGAGGTCAAGCAGGAGGTGGGGTTCGCCCGTCACCGCGCCCGCACCGCCGGCGAGTGGGAAGCCCGCATCCAGCGGGTGTGCGGCATCAAGGACGTGCAGGTCATGGGCGTGCAGAAGTGGGAGCAGGGCACCGGCTACACGCTCGACCTGAACCTGCCCCAGGGCGGGCACTCGTGGAAGGACCTCGCCAGGCACCAGGCGCAGCTGGCCGCCGACGCGGACCTCCCCAACGGCTGCACCGTCGAAGCCCTGCCCGGCGTGTCCCGCCGCGCCGCCCTGCTGCGGGTGGCCACCCGCGACGCGTGGGAAGAGGTGATCCCCTACCCCGAGGACTGGTCCCCGCTGAGCATCCTCAACCCCATCGCGATCGGCGAGCACCGCGACGCCTCGGTCGCCGCGCTGGAGCTGCGCAGCGACACGGTGATCCTCACCGGCCAGAAGGGCGGCGGCAAGACCAACGAGTTGCAGGTGCTCAACGCCGGGCTTGTGCGGTGCGTGGACAACCTGCTGTGGCACATCGACCTCAACGGTGGCGGCATGGCGCTGCCGTGGATCCGGCCATGGCTGACCGACACCACCGGCCAGGTGCCCGCCCCGGCCGTGGACTGGGTGGCCTCTACCGCCGGCGAAGCCAAGAAGATGACCGAAGCCGCGCTGCGCATCGCCAAGGGCCGCAAGGTCGAGTACCAGCAGCTGTGCGAGCAGCACGGCACCGACAAGCTGCCCGTGTCCCCCGAGATCCCGCAGATCACCATCGTGGTGGACGAGTGCGCCGAGATCACCGGCGACGGCACCAAGTACCCCAAGCTGCGCGACGACCTGGAGGAGATCCAGCGCATCGCCCGTGCCATGGCGGTCAACCTGGTGTTCTGCGGCCTGTCGGCAACCACGGACGTGATCGGGTCCACCGCCGTGCGCAAGCAGGCCCGCGCCCGCATCTCCATGCGGGTGTCCGACGCCGAGGAGCTGAACTATCTGTTCGGCTGGAACTGCAAGGCCGACCCCCAGGACATGCCCTACGAGGGCTGCGGCCTGTACCTGCAGGACACCAGCGGGCAGCCCAAGGGCTTCAAGGGCTACCGGCTCGTCGGCACCGCCCTGGCCGCCGGCGCCCGCGCCGTCGCCGGACAACGCCCCGCCCTGGACCCCATCAGCACCCGCCTTGCCGGCGACGACTACGCCACCCGCTGGGACCGGGCCGCGCACCTGATCGCCGAACAGCCCACCGCCGACCGCACCGCCGCAGAGGAGGTCACCTCGACCACCGACACCACCGACCACGAGCTGCCGCCCGCCGGCCCCTTCGACCTGGCGGCGTTGGAGGCCGGGGCCGCAGTGTTCGCCGGCCACACCGCAGACCGGGCCACCGCGACCGACTTCAACCCGCTCGACCCGGCCACGTGGCCGCCGATCGACGTTCCCGGCGTGGGCACGGCCGTCGCGATCGAACCACCGGCGCTCTTGGCGCGGCTGCTGGAGGTCTTCCAGCGAAGCGGCCAGGAACGCCTGCACACCGCCACGCTCGCGGCCGAGATCGGCACCACTCCGACCACCTTGGGCAAGTTGCTGCCGCAGATCGGTGTGCAAGCCCTGCCCAACGCCTTCTATATCGGCTCCGACCGCAACCGCGGCTACGCCCGCGCGGACATCGAGACCGTCACCGAACGTGTCCGCAGCGGCGAAGTCACCGTGCCAGCCGACATCGCCGCGTGGGCGCCCGCCACTCCCGGCTGACCGGCACACCGAGGGTGTGCACGAGGTGTGCCGACCGGCACACCTGCACATCCCGTGCACACCCGCCTGCACAGCCTCTTCGCACATCCACTGACCAGCACTGATGCTGTGGGACACACCCCAGGTGTGCAGGCGTGCAGGTGTGCAGCCGAACCCCCTCCCATCAGCCCGGTCCCCCCTCGGCGGGAATGACGGCCAACCACCGGCACACCTGCACACCCCTGCCCCGACCGCCACCAGGCCATCACCACGTGGCCGGACTGCGCACACCCACATGTCACTACGCAAAGTAACCAAGCGGTTCCGGGGCTGCGAGTGCAGACCACACCTCGCAGCCCCGGAACACCCATCACCGGAGGTCACCATGACTCGCCAGTCCACCGCCCACCGTGACGCGATGCTCGCCGTCGCCCTGGACGCCGTGGCGCGCGGCTGGCACGTCTTCCCCCTGCGCCCGCACTCCAAGAAGCCGCCCGCGTTCCACAGCCTCGACAACTGCCCGCGGACCGGCATCTGCTCCCCCAACCACCGGACGTGGGAGCAGCGCGCTTCCAACGACCCGCGCGAAGTCCGCTGGTACTGGCGCAGTGAGCGCTACGGCGGCTGCAACGTCGGCGTGGCCACCGGGCCGAGCAGGCTGGTGGTGATCGACCTGGACACGGCCGGCTCCTCCGGCGCCCACCCGGAGGACGGCTCTAGACGAGAGGGGGTCCGGGACGGCCTGGACGAGTTCCTCCTGGTCTGCGAGGAGGCCGGCCAGCCCTTCCCGTTCGACACCCTCACCGTCGACACGCCGTCGGGCGGGCTCCACCTGTACTTCCGCGCGCCCGCCGGCGTCCGGCTCGGCAACACCCAGGCCAACCGCGGGCGCGCCCTCGGCTGGAAGATCGACACCCGCGCCGTCGGCGGCTACACCGTCGCTCCCGGCTCGACCACCCCGAACGGCACTTACCGGGTGTTGGAAGACAGGCCCATCGCCGAGCTGCCCACCTGGTTGGTCCAGCGCCTCGCCGTCCGCCCGTCCACGGCCGGCACAGCGCCCGCTCACATCGCCGCAGACCGGTTGCCCGCCTACGTCACCGCAGCGCTCCAGGGTGAAGCCGACCGGGTCGCCAGGGCCACGCCTACCTCCCACAACATCGTGCTCTACACCGCCGCCGTCGCCCTGGGCCAACTCGTCGCCGGTGGCCTGCTCCCCTCGTCTAGAGCCGAAGACACCCTCTACGCCGCCGCGGCTCACATGATCAGCGGTGACTGCGACTGCACCGACCGCGAAGTCCGCCGCGTCATCGACCGCGGCATCCAGGCCGGCCACGCCAAGCCCCGCACCGCGCCGAAGCAGCGGGGTGCCGCGTGAACGTCGCGAAGCCGTCCGGCGGAACGCGGGGTGCTGCATGACCTCCGCCGAAGCCGTCCCCCTCACCGGCCACGCGCCCCGGCTGCGCCCGGTCGGCGGTGAGCGCTGGGAAGAACCGGCGCCGCTCTCCTCACGCGGCCGTGGCGGGTTGCCGGCGTTCCCGGTGGACCTGCTGCCGGGGTGGCTCGCCGAGCAGGTGGCGGGGATCGCGACCGAGACCCAGACGCCGGCCGATCTCGCCGGGTGCATCGGGTTGGCGGCCCTGTCGACGGCGGCCGGCGGCCGGGCCGAGGTCGCGGTGCGCGGGCTGTGGCGGGAACCGGTGAACCTCTACGTCGTCGTGGCGCTGCCACCCGGCGCCCGCAAATCACCGGTGTTCTCCGCGATGACCGCGCCGTTGCTGCAGGTCGAACGCGAGTTGGTGGAGCAGACCGCTCCGCTCATCGCGACGGCGGAATTGGAGCGCAAGATTGCCCACGCTCGCGCGGAGAAGGCCGCGGCTGCGGCTGTGCGGGCGGACACCGCGTTCAAGGACGACGCGGTCGCCAATGCCACCAACGCGGCCATGGTCGCCGAAGCCATCACCGTGCCCACGCTCCCCCGGCTGATCGCCGACGACATCACCAGCGAAACCGCGGCTTCGCTCATGGCCGAGCAAGGCGGACGGCTGGCGGTGCTGTCGGCGGAAGGCGGCATCTTCGCCACCCTCGCCGGCCGCTACTCGGGGATGCCGAACTTCGAGGTCTTCCTGAAAGGCCACGCCGGGGACCTGCTGAGGGTGGACCGGAAAAGCCGCGAACCCGAGCACATCGAACGACCCGCGCTCACGCTCGGGCTCGCGTTGCAGCCGTCGGTGATCCGGGACCTGGCGGACAACGCCGGGTTCCGCGATCGCGGCCTGCTCGGTCGCATCCTGTTCTCGCTGCCGGTCGATCTCGTCGGCCACCGGGAGATCGGACCGGACCAGGTCAGTCCCGAGGTGGTCGAGTCCTACGGCGACAACCTGCGTTCGATGGTGCGCGCGCTGGCCGAATGGACCGACCCGGCCGTCCTCACGTTGACCGCCGACGCCGCCGAGCTGGTGCTCGACCTGGAGCGGGAGGTGGAGCCCAAGCTGCGCATGGGCGCGGAGTTCGGCCACGTCCGGGACTGGGCCGGCAAGTACGTGGGCGCCACGATCCGGCTCGCCGGCCTGCTCCACCTCGCCGAGGACCCCACGACCGGGTGGGGCCGTTCCATCACCGGCGACACCATGGGGCGAGCCGTCAAGCTGGGCCGCTACTTCGCCGCTCACGCCCTGGCCGCGTTCGACCTCATCGGCGAGAACGAGTCGATCGAAAAGGCCCGCGTCGTCCTGGACTGGATCGAGCGCAAGAAGCCCTCCCGGTTCAGCCGCAATGAACTGGCCAAGGGCGTGTCCCGCGCGCAGTTCAAAACCGTGACCCTGCTGGACGAACCGCTGAACCTGCTCGAACAACACGGCTACATCCGCCGCGAGCCCGAACCCGAGCGGCGCGGCCGTGGTCGGCCGCCCTCCGCCTCGTTCCTCGTCCACCCGAAGTTCCACGCGCCGGGGAGGGGGTGAACGAGATGAGCAAGCCGCACGAGCAACTGACGATCGCCGAAGTGTGCGCCGAGCTGAAGGTTTCCCGCAGCACCTTCTACGAGTGGAAGGCCAAGGGCAAGGCACCCCGCTGCCGCAAGCTGCCCAACGGTGAGATCCGCGTCAGCCGCGCAGCCCTCGACAAGTGGTTGGAATCCCTGGAAGGAGCAGCCTGATGACCGCCTCGTTCGACGTCCGCATCTGGAAAACCGAAGTGTGGCAAGGGAAAACCACCACCACGTACACCGTGCGGTGGGCGGTCGCAGGGCAGCGGTTCAAGGAGCCGTTCAAGTCCTCCGCGTTGGCCGACAGCTTCCGCTCGAAGCTGGTGGTCGCGGCCAAGGGCGGTGAAGCGTTCGACGTCGGGACCGGGCTGCCGGTGTCGATGCGGCGGGCCAGGAGCAGCATGACCTGGTACGCGTTCGCCTGCGCCTACGTCGACATGAAGTGGGACGAGTCGGCGGGCAACTCGCGCAAGGGCATCGCCGAGATGCTCGCGAACGTCACGACGGTCATGCTCTCCACCACGCGCGGCAAACCCGACGACAAGGTCATCCGACGCGCGCTGAACGGGTGGGCGTTCAACCGGAAGCACCGGGACAGTCCGGCACCGACAGAGGTACGGGCAGCGCTGAAGTGGTTGGCCGCCAACACGAAACCCACCTCTTCACTCCAAGAGCCGGCGCTGATGCGAGCAGTGCTGGGACGACTCGCGAACAAGCTCGACGGCACCAGGGCCGCCCCTTCCACGATCCGGCGAAAACGAGCAGTCCTCTACAACGCCGTGGAGTACGCCGTCGAGCTGGAGCTGCTCGACAAGAACCCCATACCCGCCCTGAAGTGGAAGGTGCCGAAACCACCCAAGGCGATCGACAAGCGGACGGTGGTCAACCCCGCGCAGGCCCGCAAGCTGTTGGAGGCCGTAGCCGCTCAGAGACCGAGCGGGCAGCGGCTGGTCGCCTACTTCGCGACGATGTACTACTCGGCGGCACGCCCCGGCGAAGCGGTCAACCTCCGCAAGCAGGACGTGCTGCTCCCGGACGCCACGTGGGACGAGACCACGCACCAGTGGGTGCTCCCCGAAGGCGTGGACGACGGCGGGGAACTGCTGCTGTCCGAATCGGCACCGGAGACCGGCGCCGCGTGGAGCGAGACCGGGACGCGCCGTGACCGCCGCCAGCTCAAGCACCGGGAGAGGGGTGAGACCCGGCCGGTGCCCTGCCCTCCGCAGCTGGCGGTGCTGCTGCGCGACCACCTGCGGCAGTTCGGCGCCGACGCTGACGGCTACCTGTTCCGCGGCGTCCGGGACCACGGGCTGTTCGCCGAGTCGACCTACAGCCGCGCCTGGCGGAAGGCCCGCGAGGCGGTGTTCACCGAGGAGGAGTACGCGTCACCGTTGGCGCGACGCGCTTACCAGCTGCGCCACGCCGCGGTCAGCACGTGGCTCAACGCCGGCGTCCCGCCGCAACAGGTGGCCGAGTGGGCAGGCCACTCGTTGGAGGTCCTCTTCAAGGTCTACGCCAAGTGCCTGTCCGGCCAGGAGGACGCCGCACGCCGTCGCCTGACCGACGCCTACGACACCGCGAACTGAACCTCGGCACGCATTCGGCACGGACAGCCGTGGACAGCAGTCGACGGCCGGACGCCACCGGACACGACAAGATCAGCCCCTGGCCGGGTCACCGCAGGTCAGGGGCTGTTCGGTGTGTCCAGATGATGTGCCCCCGGTGCGACTCGAACGCACACTGGACGGATTTTGAGTCCGCTGCCTCTGCCGATTGGGCTACGGGGGCCGGTGGGTCAGCACTCTACTGGATCAGGGGACCGGGCTGCCGCGTACCCCTCGGCCGCGGCTGCCCGGTCCGCTCCGGCCCCGGCCGGGCGCGCAGGGGGGCGGCGCCGGGGGTTCAGGAGCGGACCAGGCGGCCGATCGCCGCGGACGCCTCCGCGATCTTCGCGTCGGCCACGTCGCCACCCTCGGCGACGGCCTGGGCCACGCAGTGCTTCAGGTGCTCGTCCAACAGGCCCAGCGAGACCGCTTGGAGGGCCTTCGTCGCCGCCGCTATCTGGGTGAGCACGTCGATGCAGTAGTCGTCGTTCTCGACCATGCGCTGCAGGCCGCGAACCTGTCCCTCGATGCGGCGCAGGCGCTTGAGGTAAGCGTCCTTGTCCGCTGTGTAACCGTGCATCGCTCCTGGCCTTCCCTACCCTGGGCGGGTATCCGTGACCCAGGATAGGCCACCCGTCCGGGTGTGACGGGCACCACGCGTGGCCGGGAAGGCCCTCCTCACATTTCGGGTCCACTGGTTTAGCCTGCGAAATGACCCGTCCGGGGGCATCAGTCACATTTTCGCGGCGAAAGGTTAGGCGATATTCCTTCCGTGCACTATGGTGTCGACCGAAGCGTGTGGCGCAGATACAAGCCGACGGCAACACGCGCTATGCGAGCACACACGGAGGAACAGTGGCACAGCAGACCGTCGTCCAACTCATCGACGACCTCGACGGCAGCGAAGCCGCCGAGACCGTGACCTTCGCGCTGGACGGTGTGGAGTACTCCATCGACCTCTCCAAGGACAATGCGGACAAGCTCCGCGAGTCCCTGGCCGACTTCGTCGCCAAGGCGCGTCGTGCCGGTGGGCGCAAGCAGCGCAAGGGCACCGGCAAGAGCACGGTAAAGGCTGGTGACAAGGCCCAGGCGCAGGCCATTCGGGACTGGGCCCGGGCCCAGGGGCACCAGATCTCGGACCGGGGGCGCATTCCCCAGGGCCTGGTCGTGCAGTTCCAGGAAGCGCACGCCTCCTGAGCCTGACCACGGAGTTTCCCCCGCGGCCGGCCGCGGGGGAGACCCGGTCCCGTCGCAGGTCAGGGCCGGTGCACGGGCCCTGGTTCAGCGGCGGCCCGGAAACCCGGCGCCCAGCAGGCCGAGCAGGGCGGTGGCCTTGACGGCCGTCTCCTCGAATTCCTCGGCCGGGTCGGACAGGGCGATGACGGCGCCCCCCACGCCGAAACTCACCTTGTCCCGGTCCACGACCAGCGTCCTGATGACGATGCTGAAGTCGGCCGTTCCGGACAGCGAGAAGTAACCCAGCGCCCCGGAGTAGACACCACGCGGCCCGGCCTCCAGACCGTCGATGATCCGCATTGTCCGGACCTTGGGCGCGCCGGTCATCGACCCACCGGGGAACGCCGACCGCACGGCCGCCACCGCCGAAGCGCCCGCCCGCAGTCGCGCCCGGACGGTGCTGACGAGCTGGTGCACGGTGGCGTAGGTCTCGACCGCGAACATCCTCGGCACCTCGACGCTGCCGACCTCCGCGCAATGGCCCAGGTCATTGCGCACCAGGTCCACGATCATCAGGTTCTCGGCGCGGTCCTTCGGGCTGGTCGCGAGGGCCGCGCGCAAAGCCCGGTCGGCCTCGGGGGTCGCCCCGCGCGGCCGGGTGCCCTTGATGGGTTCGGATTCCACGACACCCCGCCGGTCCACCCGCAGGAACCGCTCGGGCGAGGTGCTGAGCACCGACAGCTCCCCGAAGCGCAGCAGCGCCCCGAACGGCGCGGGGCTCTCCGCGCGCAGGAACCGGTACGCCTCCCACGGGTCGACCTCGCCCCGCCAGGTCACCGCGTTGGTCAGGCACACCTCGTAGGTCTCGCCCGCGGTGATCGCCTCCTGGCAGGCGTCCACGAGTTTGAGGTAATGCGCCCGGTCGTGCCGCAGCCGGACGCAGCCGGCGCCGCCGCCCGCCGCCGCCGCGGTCACCGGGTCGCCCTCGCCGAACCCTTCCAGGAACACTTCGGTGCTCCCCAGCCACCCGTCCGAGTCGGTTAACGTCAACAAGTAGACGCACCGCTCCAGATGGTCGAAGACGAGCGCCCGATCGGCGAACACGAATGCCGCGTCCGGTTGCTCCGAACGGTGCGCGGCATCACCCCCGAATTCGGCTTTCAGCTCGTACCCCAGGTACCCGACCCAGCCGAGGGCGAACTCGAACGGCACGTCCGGCGGCGCCACGCGGTGCGCCGCGAGGTCGGCTTCGAGCCAGTCGAGGAACGGCCCGTCGAAGACCTCGTCGCCGACCGTGACGCGACCGGCCCACACGTCGTAGGTCGCCACCCGCGCGAGCGGCCCGCCGGCGTCGCCCATGACCGAGAACCGCCCCCGCTCCCCCTCCAGGCTGCTGTCGAGCCAGAAGGCGTCCTTCGAGGTCCCGTAGAGGGCTGAGAACACCCGTTCCGGCGATGGGTGGACGTCCACCCTGCGCACGGTCACCGCACGTGCGGGGGCGGGCGCGGCGACCGGCGGCAGCGGGTCGGCGGCCCCGGCGGAAGCGCCCGCGAGGTCGCGGAAGTTCGCCAGCAGGTCGTGCCCGGACGCCGTGCAGATCGACTCGGGGTGGAACTGCACGCCCCACGCGGGCCGCGAGCGGTGCCGCACGGCCATCAGCACGTCGTCGGACGACGCCCACGCCAGGGGCTCCAGCTCGGCGGGCAGGTCCGTGACGGCCAGCGAGTGGTAGCGCACCACCGGCAGCGGCGACGGCAGGCCGGCGAACAGGTCCGCGCCGGTGTGCCGGACGTGGTCGACCACCCCGTGCCGGGGTGTGACGAGGCCCACGGTCGCGCCGTGGGCGAGGCAGAGGCCCTGGTGCCCGAGGCACACGCCGAGCAGCGGGAGGTCGGTGTGGTCGATCACCGCGCGGGCGAGGCCGAGGTCGGCGGGGCGGTGCGGGCGGCCGGGCCCGGGTGAGACCACCACGCCGTCGAACCGCCGCAGGTCCGACATCCGGAACCGGGGGTCGTCGTTGGCGATGACGACCGGCTCCCGCCCGTTGACCTGCGCCAGGTACTGGAACAGGTTGAACGTGAACGAGTCGTGGTTGTCGATGAGCAGGGTCCGCATGGCAGCACGGGACGTTACCCGTCGGGCCACCCGGACGGAGTACCTCGAACGGTGGTGGCCCGGAGAGGCCGGACACACCGGCGAGCGGGCGCGGGAGGGGCCGGGCGGCCCGGCCCCTCCCGGGGGGGTTCAGTCGAGGTGGAACTTCGGATCGGCCGCCAGCTCCATCAGCCGCTCCGAGGTGAACGGCAGCTCGCCCAGCGCCGGGTGGCCCGACCCGGCGTACTCGGCGGCCTGGCCGACGAACACCGCCGTGCCGTCCGCGTGCAGGTGGACGGCGACCTCGTCCAGGTCGAGCTGGTTGCCTTCGGGGCCAGCCGCGACGAAGCCGACCTGCGCCCCGCCGGACTGCCGCACCACGCACGGGCCGCTGATCACCCACAGCCGGCCGGCCACGTCGCACGGCGAGGACGCCGCCGCGTACCTGCTGCCCTTGGTGGTGACCAGGACCCACAGCTTGCCCACGCCCGTGGAGCCCTGCCGCGCCACCGGGGTCGTGGCCATGTACTCCCAGATCTGCTTGTCGCCGTCGTAGTAGTCGGTGAACTGGGACTGGGAGCGGCGCATCGGCGCGGTCCACTGGTCGACCGTCCGCTTGTCCGGCGCCGAGTAGCCCGTCGGGAGGGCCGCGCCCAGGTCGTCCAGCATCCGCGCGGACTTGTCGGCGCGCGGCCCGGAGGTCGCCGTCCGGTCCGCCTGCCCGTCCGGCCACGGCGTCTTGCTGCCGCCGGCCGGCGCGGTCGCGGTGACCGACGGCGCGGTCGTGGTGACCGTGGGCGTGGCGTCGCCGGTCGCCGACGGCGAGGCGGTCCCCGCCGAGGACCGCCCGGCCGCCCCGACCACGCCGTCGCCGGTGAACTGCGGCACCAGCACCGCCCCCACCGCGATCGCCACCACGGCGAGACCGGCCACCGCGCCGCCCCCCGCCGCCTGGCGCCGGCGCCGGGCCGCCCGCCCCGCCGCCACCGCGGCCACGGGGCTCATCGACGGCGGCGGGCTGCTCGCCACCATCGCGCCGCGCAGGGCGTCCTTCAGCTCGTCCTCGTTCATCGCACCTTCTCCTCCTGGGGCTGTGGCGCGATCAGGCCGCGCAGCGTCCGCAGGCCCCGCGCGGCCTGGCTCTTGACCGTTCCCTCGGAACAGTTCAGCGCCTTGGCGGTCTCCTCGATCGACAGGTCCTCCCAGTACCGCAGGACCAGCACCGCGCGCTGCCTCGGCGCGACCCGGGCCAGCGCCGAGAGCAGCACCAGCCGGTCCTCCGCCGAGCCGGGGCCGGCCTCGGCCACCTCCGGCGCCGCGGCGCTCACGCGCTCCTTGCGGAACCAGCCCCGGCGCAGCTCGGACACGAAGGTCCGGACCAGCGTCTGCCGGGTGTAGGCGTCGAGTGCGTCGTGCCGGTCGATCCGCTTCCACGCCAGGTAGAGCTTGGTGAACGTGGTCTGAACCAGGTCCTCGGCACGGTGCCAGTCGCCGCACAGCAGGTACGCCGTGCCGCGCATGGCGTCGGACCGCGCCGCGAAGTACTCCGCGAACGCGGTGTCCCGATCACTCATCTGTCCTCCCCATCCCGCGGTACGGGCTACTCACGCCCGCCGGCGCCCACGGGGTTGCACCGGTCGCCGGTGTTTCGTGGAGACTTGGCATCGACACCCCGGGAGGCCAGGTCTTGTTCGTCGTGCTGTTCGCCGCCGTGATGGGCGCGGTGCACTACTACGTGTGGCGGCGCGCCGTCCGCGACACCACTTCGCCCGGCCGTGCGCGGCGCGTGGGCACGTGGGCCGTCGTGGGGCTCTTCGCGCTCCTCGTGGCCGGTCTGGTGGTCAGCGCCCCCGTCCTCGCCTGGCCCGGTTACCTGTGGCTGGCGTGCGCTTTCTACCTGGCCGTCGTGTTCGCCGTGCTGGAGGTCCCCCGCTTCCTGCTCAACCGCACCGCCCGCCGACCCGCCCCGGTGGCCTCCCCCGCGACACCGGGGGCCGCGCAACCCGACCCGGCGCAACCCGGCCCAGCACAACCCGGTCCAGCGCAACCCGACCAGGCACAGGCCGACCAACCGCAGGCCGACCAAGCGCAACCCGGCCAGGCGCAAGCCGACCCCGCACCGGACGACGCGGCCCGGCCCGGCCCGGGCACCTCGCGCCGCCTGTTCATCGCGCGGTCGCTGGCCGCGGTCGGCGGGGCGGCCACGGCGGGCGTCGTCGGGCACGGCGTGACGCAGGCGCTGGGCGACCCGCTCGTGAAGCGGGTGCCGGTGGTGCTGGGCAAGCTGGACCCGCGGCTGTCCGGTTACCGGATCGCGGTCGTGAGCGACATCCACCTGGGTCCGCTGCTGGGCCGCTCGCACACCGAGCGGATCGTGCGGATGATCAACGAGCAGCAGGTCGACCTGGTGGCCGTCGTCGGCGACCTCGTGGACGGCACGGTGCAGGAGCTGGGCGAGGCGGCGGCCCCGCTGGGCGACCTGGTGAGCACGCACGGCGCGTACTTCGTCACCGGCAACCACGAGTACTACTCGGGCGTGGAGCCGTGGCTGGCCGAGCTGGACCGGCTCGGCGTGCACCCCCTGCGCAACGAGCGGCTGCGGGTCGAGCGGGCCGGCGCGGGGTTCGACCTCGCGGGGGTGAACGACGTCACGGGCGCGAACTTCGCCGACGGCCCGGACTTCGCCAAGGCGCTGGGCGGCCGGGACGAGCGCGACCCGGTGGTCCTGCTGGCGCACCAGCCGGTGCAGGTCCGGGAGGCCGCCGCGCACGGCGTGGACCTCCAGCTGTCCGGCCACACCCACGGCGGGCAGATGTTCCCCTTCCACCTCGCGATCGGCCTGCAGCAGCCGGTCCGCAGCGGCCTGGTCGAGGTCGACGGCACGCAGGTCTACACCAGCAACGGCGCCGGGTTCTGGGGGCCGCCGGTCCGCGTGGGCGCCCCGCCGGACATCACGGTGGTGGAGCTGCATCACAACTTTGCCGTCCGATAGCGCTTTCTTCACCGGGACCGCCTAGAGTGGACCGCCGTGCCAGCACGCGGTTGCGGAGGGGGACCCCTAGCGAGATGAAGACGAGCTTTGCCGGCCGACGGCTCCACCACGAGGCAACAGCTCGTATTCGTCGTTTCCTGGACCATGAGCAACCCGGCACGCCCTGCCTGGTCATCGACCTGCCCACGGTGCGCGACCGGTTCACCGCGATCCGCGACGCGCTCCCCGGCGCGGGGATCTTCTACGCGGTGAAGGCGAACCCGACGCCCGAGGTGGTCGGCCTGCTGGCCGCCGAGGGGGCGAGCTTCGACGTCGCCAGCCCGCAGGAGATCGACCTGTGCCTGGCCCGAGGCGCCGCTCCCGCGGTGATCTCCTACAGCAACCCCATCAAGAAGGCCCGCGACGTCGCGTACGCGCACGAGCGCGGAGTGCGGTTGTTCGTGTCCGACAGCGAGCACGACGTGCGCACGGTCGCCCGGCACGCGCCGGGCTCGGCGGTGATGCTGCGGATCGTGGTCGACAGCAAGGGTTCCACCTACCCGTTCGGCAAGAAGTTCGGCTGCGCACCGGAGATGGCGGCGGACCTGCTGCGGCTCGCGGCCGACCTCGGCCTGGCGCCGCTGGGCGTGGCCTTCCACGCCGGGTCGCAGCAGCTGGACCCCCACGGCTGGGACGCGGCGATCGCCGACGCCGCCGCGATCACCCTGAAGCTGCGCGCCGAGGGCCTGGACCTGACCACCGTGAACCTCGGCGGCGGGCTGCCCGCGGGCTACCTGGACCCGCTGCCGCCGCTGGCCGAGTACGCCGCCGCCATCACCGCCTCGGTCTCCCGCCACTTCGGGGACTTCCGGCCGCGGGTGATGGTCGAGCCGGGGCGCGCGGTCGTCGCCGAGTCCGGGGTGCTGCGCTCGGAGGTCGTGCTGGTGGCCAGGAAGTCCTACGCGGACGAGCGCCGCTGGGTGTTCCTCGACATCGGCCGCTACGGCGGGCTCGCCGAGACCGAGGGCGAGGCGATCGCGTACCCGTTGCGCACCAGCCGCGACGGCGCCCCGCTGGACGACGGCCCGACCGGCCCGGTGGTGATCGCCGGTCCGACGTGCGACGCGGACGACGTGCTGTACCAGGACACCTGCTACCACCTGCCGCTGGACCTGCGGGCGGGCGACCACGTGGACCTGCTGTGCGCCGGCGCGTACACCGCGAGCTATTCCTCCGTGGCCTTCAACGGTTTCGAGCCGTTGGCCACCTACTGCGTGCGATGAGCGCGCCCCTGCCTGTCAGACGCACGACCCCTCCTGAAGATGTTTGGAGTGATTGATGTCCGAACTCCCGTGCGAACCCGAGCCGGTTGGCTTGTTCGCAGGACAGCACGTGCTCGCCGAACTGCACGGCGTGAGCCCCGAACTGCTCGACGACGAGCAGTTCCTGCGCCACGCGCTCGGCGAAGCGCTCACCCAGGCTGATGCCACGGTGTTGGAGGTGGTCTCCAAGCAGTTCGAGCCGCAGGGGGTCACCGTGCTGGCCCTGCTGTCGGAGTCGCACGCGTCCATCCACACCTACCCCGAGGTCGGGGCGGTGTTCGTGGACGTGTTCACCTGCGGCACTCGTGCCAAACCCGCGCTCGCGGTGCAGTTGCTGGCCGACGCGCTGGGAGCTGAGTCCGCACGGACGGACATGATCAGCCGGGGCACCCGGGTCCCCGCGCTCATCGGTGAGGAGAAAGCGTGATCCGCGAACCGCTCGCGGCCGGTCTGACCAGGCTCTGGGACGTCGAGGACGTGGTCGTCGACACGCGGACGAAGTACCAGCACCTGGTGATCGCCCGCACCGCGCAGGGGTTGTCGCTGTTCTGCGACGACGACCGGCAGAGCACCGAGTTCAGCCAGCTGACCTACCACGAGGCGCTGATGGTCCCGGCGCTGCTGCTCGCCGACCGCGTCGAGCGCGTGCTCGTCATCGGGTCGAGCGAGGGCGTGGTGTGCCAGATGGCGGTGGCGGCGGGCGCGACCGCCGTCGACCACATCGACATCGACGAAGAAGCCGTGAAGCTGTGCGCGGAACACCTCCCGTACGGCTACACGCCGGAGGAGCTGGCCGCGGCGGAGAAGGGCGAAGGCCCCGTCCGCGTGCGCTACACCGACGGCTGGGAGCACATCCGCACCACCTCCGAGCGGTACGACATCGTCCTGGTGGACCTGCCGGACGAGCGCGAGGAGGAAGCGCAGCACAACCGCTTGTACGGCGAGGAGTTCCTGCGCATGTGCAAGGCCCTGCTGACGCCGGGCGGCGTGGTGGTGACCCAGGCCGGGTGCCAGACCATGTGGCGCAACAGCACGCTGATCCGTTCCTGGCAGCGGTTCAACGACGTGTTCGACACGGTCGCCTACTACGGCTCGGACGAGCACGAGTGGGCGTACCTGTTCGGTCGGGCCGACGAGGTCGCCGACCCGACCGCCCTGATGACCGAGCGGCTGCCCTCCTGCGGGTACCGCCCGGAGACGATCGACGACCTGGCCTTGCTGGGCAACTCGATCCCGCCCTACCAGGTGCGCCAGTCGCTGGCGTAACTCCCGCCGAAGAGGCCGCTTCCGTTGCAGCGCAACGGAAGCGGCCTTTTCGGTTCGGTCGCGCCGGCACGGCTTTGCCCATTCGCCGCGCCCCGCGCGGCGGCGCTTCAGCTTTCGCCTCAGGCCGCGCTCCGCGCGGCGGCGCTGTTCAGCGCAGCCGTGTGCCTCGTGTTCTCCCCGTACGACCTGGGCGCAGCCCAATCACGTTTGATCAGGGGTGTCAAGCACGCTCTTCGCTTGACGCCCCTGATCAAACGTGATTGCCTCCGGCAGGTCGTACGGGGAGAACACGACGCACTTCCCTCCTCCTTGGGGGCCTCCCGGCCGCTCTTCATACCTCTGACCTGCACCGATCCAGGTGAGATCCGGTGCTGTACCGCCCGAGGCTGAAGAGCTTAAAAGAGTCCTCGCCGGACGGGCAGGCCGCCAAGGAGGAGGAAGAGCAAGAGCGGTCGTGTTCTCCCCGCATGGCCTGTCAAAGACGACCATGCTTTTCCTGGGGGTGCAAGCGAAAAGCGTGCTTGCACCCCCAGGAAAAGCATGGTAGCCCTCCGGGCAGGCCATACGGGGAGAACACGAAGGCACCGGTCTGCACGGGGCGTGCGGAACCACGAGTGAAGAGCACCGGCGGCCCGGAGTGGTGGCTGCGCCACCGGCCCCGGGCCGCCGGAGTGCCTCAGCCCAGCGAGCGCTTCAGGAAGTCGACCTGGAGCAGCAACAGGTTCTCCGCGACCTGTTCCTGCGGCGTCATGTGCGTGACACCGGACAGCGGCAGCACGGTGTGCGGGCGGCCCGCCGCCAGCAGGGCCGAGGAGAGCCGGAGGGTGTGCGCGGCCACGACGTTGTCGTCGGCCAGGCCGTGCACGATCATCAAGGGGCGCTTCAGCTCCGGCGCGTCGGCGATCAACGAGTTCCGGTCGTACACATCGGGCTCGTCGTCGGGGTGGCCGAGGTAGCGCTCGGTGTAGTGGGTGTCGTAGAGCCGCCAGTCGGTCACCGGCGCGCCGGCGATGCCCGCGTGGAACACGTCCGGGCGGCGCAGCACCGCCAGGGCGGACAGGTAGCCGCCGTAGGACCAGCCGCGGATGGCGACGCGGCCGAGGTCGAGGTCTTCCTCCAGGGCGGCGACGGCGTGCAGCGCGTCGACCTGGTCCTCCAGGGTGGCGCCGGCGAAGTCGAACGCGATCGCCCGCTCCCACTCGGGGCCGCGGCCGGGCGTGCCGCGGCCGTCCACGACGAGGACGGCGAACCCCTGGTCCGCCAACCACTGCGAGGCCAGGTAGGCGTTGCGGGCGGACAGGACGCGCTGGGCGTGCGGCCCGCCGTACGGGTCGAGCAGCACGGGCAGCTTGGTGCCCCTGGTGTGGCCGGTGGGCAGCAGCAGCGCCGCCCGGAGGTCCCGCTCGCCGACGGTCAGCAGCCGGACGTTCGGGGTGAGCACCGGGGTCTCGGCGAACGAGCCGATCTCCCCTCCGCTCGACACGGTGACCTTCGCCCCGAAGTGCCCCAGGCCGCTGGACGACAGCACCAGCACGTCGCCGCCGCGCGCCACGCCGTGCACGCCGTCCTCTGTGGACAGACGCTCGACGCTGCCCTTCGTGACGCGGTAGACGTGCACCTGGGTCGGGTCGTCGGTGGACGCGGTGACGAGCACGTCGTCGGCGACGTCGACCACCGACCGCACCTGGAAGCCGTCCGGCGTCCACGACTCCTCGCCCACGACCAACCGGTTCGCGCCGTCCCTCGGCAGGACCCGCACCAGCTCGCCGCCGGGCGCCCACCTCGGCGCGCCGGGGACGATCTCCAACCAGCGCGGGTCGGTGTCGTCGGCCACCACCTCGACGCCGTCGGGCCCCACGGCGAGGACCTGGACGCGGCGCTGGTCGCGGGACTGCACCTGCAGCAGCGGGCGGCCGTGCGCCGACCAGTGCGCCGACGCCAGGTACGGGAAGGCCGCCCGGTCCCACTCGACCGGCGTGCGGCTGCCGTCCAGCCCGATGACGGCGAGCTCGACCACCGCGTTGTCGGTGCCCGCCGCCGGGTAGGCGATCTCGGTGGCCGGGGTCGCCGGGTTGGCCGGGTCGGCGATGTGCCAGCGGGCCACCGGTCCGTTGTCCACCCGCGCCGCGAGGACCTGCTCGCCGTCCGGGGAGAACCAGTAGCCCCGGAACCGCGACATCTCCTCGGCGGCGATGAACTCGGCCAGGCCCCACGTGACGTCCGGGCCGTCCGGTTCGGCCACCGCCCGGTCCCGGCCGGTCTCCAGGTCCACGACGTGCAGCGCGCCGTCGGCGACGTAGCCGACGCGGCGGCCGGTCGGGTCCAGCCGGGGGTCGACGGCGCTGCCGGCGGCGGGCAGCTCCCGCACCGCGCCGGTGGCGAGCTCGACCAGGAACAGCCGCCCGGACAGGGCGAACACGGCCCGCGCCACGTCGGCGTCCGTGGCGTACCCGACGATGCCCGCGGCCTGCTCCCGGCTGCGCTCGCGGCGCGCCCGCTCCTCCGGCGACAGGTCCTCCGGGTCGGTCAGCAGGGCGCCCGGGTCCGCCACCAGCTCCTCCGCGCGGGTGGCGGTGTCGAACACCCACAACCCGTTCGCCCGGCTGGTGGCCGAGGCGGTGCGCAGGAAGCAGACGTGGCCGCCGTCGGGTGCGACGGTGAAGGTCCGCGGAGCCCCGAGGGTGAACCGCTGGGTGCGCGCCTGTTGGCGCGGGAAGGAGGTGTCGTTGCCCACGCAGCACACCCTAAGCCTCGTCCGGCCGCGGCACGGCGGACACCCGGCGCGGCGCGCCCCGGGCCGACCGGGCGGCGCCGGACGGCCGCGGTCCCCGGCCCCTGACGGGGACCGGGGACCGCGGCTGCCGGAGAACCCTTACAGGGTGGTGTACAGCGGGTGCTTCGCCGCCAGGACGTCGACCCGGGCGCGCAGCTCCGCGAGGTCCGGCGTGGCCTGGAGGGTGGCCGCGATGATGTCCGCGACCTCCGCGAAGTCCGCCGGGCCGAAGCCGCGGGTGGCCAGCGCGGGCGTGCCGATCCGCAGGCCGGAGGTCACCATCGGCGGGCGCGGGTCGTTGGGGACCGCGTTGCGGTTGACGGTGATGCCCACCTCGTGCAGGCGGTCCTCGGCCTGCTTGCCGTCCAGTTCGGACGCCGCCAGGTCGACCAGCACCAGGTGCACGTCCGTGCCGCCGGTCAGCACCTTCGCGCCGGCCGCCGCCACGTCGGGCTGGGACAGCCGCTCGGCCAGGATGCGCGCGCCCTCCAGGGTGCGGCGCTGGCGGTCGGCGAACTCGGGCGACGCCGCGTGCTTGAACGCCACCGCCTTGCCCGCGATCACGTGCTCCAGCGGGCCGCCCTGCTGGCCGGGGAACACCGCCGAGTTGATCTTCTTGGCGAGGTCGGCGTCGTTGGTCAGGATCACGCCGCCGCGCGGGCCGCCGAGCGTCTTGTGCGTGGTGGTGGTGACGACGTGGGCGTGCGGCACCGGGTTCGGGTGCAGGCCGGCCGCGACCAGGCCCGCGAAGTGCGCCATGTCCACCAGCAGGTAGGCGCCCACCGCGTCGGCGACCCGGCGGAACTGCGCGAAGTCCAGCTGCCGGGGGTAGGCCGACCAGCCGGCGACGATCAGCTTCGGCCGGTGCTCGGCGGCCAGCCGCTCGACCTCGGCCATGTCCACCAGGCCGTCCGCGTCGGACACGTGGTAGGGCACCACGTTGTACAGCCGGCCGGAGAAGTTGATCTTCATGCCGTGCGTCAGGTGGCCGCCGTGCGCCAGGTTCAGCCCGAGGATGGTGTCGCCGGGCTGGATGAGGGCGGCCATGGCCGAGGCGTTGGCCTGCGCGCCCGAGTGCGGCTGCACGTTGGCGAAGCCCGCGCCGAACAGCTCCTTCACCCGGGAGATCGCCAACCGCTCGATCACGTCGACGTGCTCGCACCCGCCGTAGTAGCGCCGGCCGGGGTAGCCCTCGGCGTACTTGTTGGTCAGCACGGAACCCTGCGCCTGCAGCACCGACACCGGCGTGAAGTTCTCCGAGGCGATCATCTCCAGCGTGCCCTGCTGCCGGCGCAACTCGGCGGCGACCGCCTCGGCGACCTCCGGGTCGAACTCCGCGAGGGAGTCGTTGAAGTGCTCGGACATGTGGTCTCCCTACGAGTTTCGCTTGTAGAACGGCAGCGCGACGACCTCCACGGGCTCCTGCTTGCCCCGGATGTCGACGGCCAGTCGGGTGCCGGGCCCGGTGTGGCCCGGTGTCACGTACGCCATGGCCACCGAGTAGCCCAGCGTGGGCGAGAGCGCGCCGCTGGTGACCTCGCCGACGACCGCGCCGGACTCGTCGAGCACCGGGTAGCCGTGCCGGGGCGCGCGGCGGGACGCCGTCTTCAGGCCCACCAGCTTCGCGTCCGGGCCCCGCTCCGCCACCTCGGCGAGCGCTTCGCGGCCGACGAAGTCCTCGGGCTTGTCGAGCTTGACGACGCGGCCCAGGTTGGCGTGGTACGGGGTGCGCTCGGCGCTCAGCTCGTTGCCGTACAGCGGCATCCCGGCCTCCAGGCGCAGCGTGTCGCGGCAGCCGAGGCCCGCCGGCCGCAGCGCGTGCGGCTCGCCGGCCGCCAGCAGCGCCTGCCACACGTGCGGCGCGTCGGAGGGCTGGAGGAACAGCTCGAAGCCGTCCTCGCCGGTGTAGCCGGTGCGGGCGAGCAGGGCGGGGCGGCCCGCCACCTCGGTCGGGTAGGAGGCGTAGTACTTCACGGCCGACAGGTCGGTGTCGGTCAGCCCGGCGAGGATCGCGGTCGACGCCGGGCCCTGCACGGCCAGCAGCGCGTAGTCGACCGAGCGGTCCTCCACCTTGGTGTCGAAGCCCGCCGCGCGCTCGGTCAGCGCGGCGAAGACGGCGGCGGCGTTGGAGGCGTTCGCGACGACCAGGTACTCCTGCTCGCCGGTCCGGTAGACGATCAGGTCGTCGATGACGCCGCCGTCGGCCTGGCAGATCATGGTGTAGCGGGCGCGGCCCTCCCCGATCGCCGACGCCGCGCCGACCAGGGCGTGGTCCAGCGCGCGGCCCGCCTCGGGGCCGGACAGCACGATCTCGCCCATGTGGGTCAGGTCGAACAGGCCCGCCGAGGTGCGCACCGCGTGGTGCTCGGCCAGCTCGCTGTCGTAGCGCAACGGCATCCGCCAGCCCGCGAAGTCGGTGAACTGGGCGCCCAGCGCCTCGTGCTCGGCGTGCAGCGGCGTCCGGCGGGTTTCCACGGGGTCCTCCCTGGTGGCGGGCACGGCAACGGGACCGACCGGGTCGGTCGGGCTGCCGCTACGAAGGGTGACACGGTCCATCGGAGACTCCTCGTCGAGCGTGAGCCTCCCCCTCTGTCATGGGCCTGAGAGCTTCACCGCGCGCGGGGCGCGGCTTGCACCGTGGGCGAGGCGGCTGCCTGCTTTCCAGAGTTGCCTTCGTCGCGCGGTAGCTGTGCCTGAGAGATTCCGGGGAGGAGTTGCTCCTTCGGCGCCCCTGGTGGGGACTCTCCCGCGCGACATCGACGGCCGTGTTCAGTTGGTACCGCCAGACGCTAGTTGTGCCTGGTAGGCACGGTCAACCGGACGCGCGGCGAAACGGCCGGGGTCACAGGGCGCGCTCCGCCCGGACGCTCTCGACCACCTTGCGCTCCGCGTAGAAGGACACGAACGGGATGGTCCCGGCCAGCAGCACCAGCGCGGTGCCCTTGAGCGACCAGCGCGCCTTGAGCGCGAGGTCGACGGTCAGGACCAGGTAGACGGCGTAGAGGAAGCCGTGGACCGGGCCGACCACGGCCATCGGCCCCGGGTTGCCGCCGAGGTACTTCAGGAGCATCGCGAGGACGAGCGCGAGCAGACCGACGCCGACCACGTAAGCCATGAACCGGAACCGGCTCAACGCACCGCTCATCGCCCTACCGACCGCCTTCGCTCACCGCTGGTCCCGCGCGTGGAGTTCGCGGAGGTAGCGGTTGTAGGCCGCCAGCTCGTCGTCCTCGTCGTCGTGCGCGGGTGTCCTGACGGGTTCCACGGTAGCGACCGGCTCCGGCGCGGTGGCCACCGGCTCCCGGGTGCCCTCCGCGGCGCGCTGGGCGGCCAGCTTGCGCATCCGCCAGACCATGAACGCAGGGAACAGGCCGAACAGCGGCCACTGGAAGACGTAGCCCAGGTTCTGGAACGTGCCGCCGGCCGTGGAGAACCGCTCCCACTGCCAGTAGGCGAGCCCGCAGCACACGACCAGCGCGGCGACGCAGACCGCCGCGACGGCGAGCTTCCTGGACAGCTGGGAGGCGCCGGGCACCTGCCCAGACTACGGCGTGGGCGGCGGTCGGTGTCGGGCGGTCGGCGTCGGAAGGGGCTCCCGGGTTCGGGAGCCCGCCCTCCTGGTCCGGCCGGGCCTCACCCCGGCGTCGCGCCGCTCACCGGCGCGACGTCGCGGACCTCACGCAACGCCGTCCCGGCGCTGCCGCTGCAGCCTGGCCACGCACCAGGCCGCCGCGCTACCCCGACGCAGGTGCTGCAGCACCGTCATCGGTCCGAGCCGACGTCCCAGGTCGGCGGGTGTGAGCCCGGCCGCCCGGTAGTCGAGGGCGCGCTGGTCCAGCGGGCTGATCCCCGCGTCCCACCACCGCTCCGCCTCGGACAGGTCACCCACCAGCTGCCAGTAGCTGGCGGCGGCGGCGAGCAGGACCTCGGGCACCTCGGGCGCCCGCTTCCGCATCGCCGCCACGTACGCCGGGTCCGCGGACTCGACCCGAACCAGTCCGCGCGGCCCGCCATTCGCCCGCTGCACGGGGATCCCCGGTGCGGACGGCGGGGCCTCGGCCAGCCACTCGTCCTTGATCCGGTTCACCTCTTGCAGCTCGGCGTCGTCCGAGCGCTCAGCCGCCCACTGCCGCAGCAGCTCGTCGACTCCGGAGTCCTCGACCATTCTGCCTCCTCGTCGGTCGAAGATCAGCCAATGCAGCGCACCGTATTAGCGGGTACGGGCGTCCGCTAGACCCAGGTATGCCAAAAACCCTGTTACCACGGTGTTATAGCCTTCTTTCCACCCATACGGCCCAACGCCAGCGTCCGATCGTCACGTTTGGTGACCAGACCACCCGGGCCACGCGGGGTGGACTAGCCGAACAGGCTCCGGACGAACGTGATGATCGACTCGGCGCCCTGGCGGAGCCAGCCGACCGCCGTCCGGACCGCCTCCGCGGACTGGTCGGGCTGGGTGATCAGGAGGAACAGCAGCAGCGCGACGACCGCCAGCGTCACCACCTTCTTGACGTTCACGTGGCCTCTCCGTCCGTTCGCTGGTGCCCGGCCGGCGGGCGTCGTGCCCGCCGCGTTACCCGACATGCTCCCTCATTCACCCGGATGACGAGCGGACAACGCGCGATCAGCCCACTACCGGGTACAGATCCACGCGGTCCGCGACGCCTGCCCCCGGCAGGCAGTCACCTGAACGGACGATCAAGGGTCTCCGCGCCCCGGCCGATGACCAAGGTACGGGCCACTCGCCCACTCCCCCCTGGCACGAGCACCGAGGTTCCGCGACACCACCAGCCCTCCGCCGCAGAGCGCACCACTCACCCGCTTGCACTGACCCACGCACCGTGCGTCACGAAGCGGATGCCCGCCGCCCCATTTCCCCGCACCCCCTCGGGCAATTCTTCGCGCCCTTTTTCCGGTCCGCCCGCGCGGTCACCCGACGACGCCGGACCGGCGCAGCCCCTCGACCTCCGCCGGGGCCAGCCCCAGTTCCGCCAATACCTCGTCCGTGTGCTGCCCGACCGCGGGCGGCACGGAGGGTGTCCCCGCCGGCGTGCGGTCGAAGCGCGGCGCGGGCGCGGGCTGTGGCAAGCCCCCCACCTGCGCGAACGTCCCGCGCGCCGCGTTGTGCGCGTGACCGGGGGCCTCCTCGGGTGCCAGCACGGGGGCCAGGCACGCGTCCGTGCCCTCCGCCAGCGCCGCCCACTCATCCCTCGTCCGGGTGGCCACGGCGTCGGCGATCCGCCGCCGCAGCGCGGGCCACTGCGCCGGGTCGCGCCGGTCCGGCACGTCCGCGTCGCCCAACCCCAGCACGCCCAGCAGCTCCGCGTAGAACTTCTCCTCCAGCGCGCCGACGCTGACGTACCGGCCGTCCGCCGCCCGGTACACGTCGTAGAACGGGGCGCCGCCGTCGAGCAGGTTGGCGCCCCGCCCGCCCGGCCACGCCCCGCCGGCCTTCATGCCGTGCAGGAACGTCGTCAGCAGCGCCGCGCCGTCGACCATGGCCGCGTCCACCACCTGGCCCCGCCCGGACCGCTCGCGCTCGTGCAGGGCCGCCAGCACGCCCGTCGCGAGCAGCAGCCCGCCGCCGCCGAAGTCGCCCACGACGTTGAGCGGCACGGTCGGCGGCGCGCCCGCCCGGCCGATCGGCTCCAGCGCGCCCGCCACCGCGATGTAGTTGATGTCGTGCCCGGCGCGGTCGGCCAGCGGCCCGTCCTGGCCCCAGCCGGTCACCCGGCCGTAGACCAGCCGCGGGTTGCGGGCCAGGCACTGCGCCGGTCCGACGCCCAGCCGCTCGGCCACCCCCGGCCGGAAGCCCTCCACCAGCACGTCCGCGCCCGCGACCAGGCGCAGCAGCAGCTCCGCGCCCGCCGGCCGCCGCAGGTCGACCCCGATCGAGCGCCTGCCCCGGCCCAGCACGTCGCCGGGCACCGCCGCGGACCCGCCCACCCGGTCGACGCGGACCACGTCCGCGCCCAGGTCGGCCAGCACCATGCAGCCGAACGGGGCGGGCGCGAGGCCCGCCAGCTCGACCACGCGCAGCCCCGCCAGCGGCCCGCCCACTACAGCGACCTCGCGATGATTTCCTTCATGATCTCGTTCGTCCCGCCGTAGATCTTCTGCACGCGCGCGTCCGCCCACGCGCGCGCGATCGGGTACTCGGTCATGTAGCCGTAGCCGCCGAACAGCTGGACGCACTCGTCCACCACCGCGCACAGCCGCTCGGTGGCCCACCACTTGGCCATCGCCGCGGTGGGCACGTCGAGCCGGCCCGCGAGGTGCGCCTGGACGCACTCGTCCACGAACGCGCGGGTGACGCGGGCCTCGGTGGCGCACTCGGCGAGCTTGAAGCGCGTGTTCTGGAACTTGATCAGCTCCCGGCCGAACGCCGTGCGCTCCTTGACGTAGCGCACGGTCAGGTCCACCGCCGCCTCGATGCTCGCGACCGACCCGACGGCGATGACCAGCCGCTCCTGCGGCAGCTGCTGCATGAGCTGGACGAACCCCTGGCCCTCCGCCGGGCCGAGCAGGTTGCCGGCGGGCACCCGCACGTCGTCGAAGAACAGCTCGGCGGTGTCCTGGCCCTTGAGGCCGATCTTGTCCAGCACCCGGCCGCGCCGGAAGCCGGGCGCGGCCGCGGTCTCCACCACCAGCAGCGAGGTGCCCGCCGCGCCCTGGGCGGGGTCGGTCTTGGCGGCCACGACGACCAGGTCGGCCTGCGCCCCGTTGGTGATGAACGTCTTGGACCCGTTGAGCACGTAGTCGTCGCCGTCCCGGATCGCCCGCGTCCTGATGTTCTGCAGGTCGGAGCCGCCGCCGGGCTCGGACATGGCGATCGCGCCCACGTACTCGCCGGAGGCCAGCCTCGGCAGCCAGCGGTGCTTCTGCTCCTCGGTGCCGTAGGCCAGGACGTAGTGGGCGACGATCCCGCTGTGCACGCTGTTGCCCCACGCGCTGTCCCCGACGCGGGCCTGCTCCTCCAGCAGCACGGCCTCGTGCGCGAACGTGCCGCCGCCACCGCCGTACTCCTCGGGGATGGACAGGCACAGCAGGCCGACCTCGCCCGCCTTGGTCCAGAACTCCCGGTCCACCTGCTTCTGCGCGGCCCAGCGCTCGTGGTTCGGGACCGATTCCTTCTCGAAGAACGTCCTGGCCAGCCCGCGCAGCTGGTCCAGGTCTTCGGTCATCCAGGGTGAACGGCGAGTCGGCATGTCCTCGACGGTCCCACCGGCGCGGGCCGGCCGCCATGACCGCCGCAGCCACAACTGTTCGCGAATCGTGAGCGCGATGGTCACCTTCGGGTGCGCGACACTGCGGGCATGAACCTCCGGAGGCTCTCGCCCCGCGACTGGGCGACCTGGCGTGACATCAGGCTCGGCGCACTGGCCGGCGAGCCGCGCGCACCCGGTTCCGCGCTGCTGCGCGAACGGGGCTACGACGAGGCCCGCTGGCGGCGGCTGATGCACCCGCGGTGGGGTGTCAAGGTGGTGGCGGAGGCGCCCGAACCGGTCGGGATGGTGGCCGCGACGCCGCAGGAGGGCCACGTCGGCGGGCTGTACCTGTACTCCATGTGGGTCGCGCCGCTGTTCCGCGGGCGGGGTGTCGGCGCGGCCCTGGCGGCGGAGGTCCTGGCCTGGGCGCGGGAGCACGGGTGGCGGCACGTGCAGCTGCGGGTGCTGCCGGGCAACGTGGCCGCCCGCCGGCTCTACGAGCGGCTGGGCTTCACGGGCGAGGGTGAGGTGATGCGCCTCGCGGTGAGCTAATAAGTCAGTCCTCGCGGTCATGGGCTTGGGGGCCGCGGCTGCCTACCGTGGCAGCATGAGCGAAGCCTTGATCTTCGACGCGGTGCGGACGCCGCGCGGCCGGGGTAAGCGCGGTTCGCTGCACGGCGTCAAGCCGATCACCCTGGCCTCCGGGGTGCTCTCGGCGCTGGCGCGGCGCACCGACCTGGACACCTCGGCGGTGGACGACGTGGTGCTCGGGGTCGTGACGCCGGTCGGCGAGCAGGGCGCGGACATCGCCCGCACCGCCGTGCTGGCGGCCGGGTGGGACCTGCGGGCGGCGGGCGTGCAGCTCAACCGCTTCTGCGCGTCCGGCCTGGAGTCGGTGAACCTCGCGGCGGCCAAGGTCGCGTCCGGGTTCGAGGACCTGGTCGTCGCCGGCGGCGTGGAGTCCATGTCGCGGGTGCCGATGGGCTCCGACGGCGGCGCGTGGATGGCCGACCCGGAGACGAACCTGGCCACGAACTTCGTGCCGCAGGGCGTGAGCGCGGACCTGATCGCCACGCTGGAGGGCTTCAGCCGCGAGGACGTGGACGCGTACGCGGTCAGGTCGCAGCAGCGGGCGACCCTGGCGCGCGACAAGGGCCACTTCGAGCGCTCGCTCGTGCCGGTGGTGGACCGCAACGGCGTCGTGCTGCTCGACCACGACGAGGCGATCCGCCCGGAGACCACGCTGGAGGGGCTGGCCGCGCTGAAGCCGTCGTTCGCCTTCCACGGCGACCTGGGCTTCGACGCGGTGGCGATCGACCGGTACCCGGCGGTGGAGCGCGTCCGGCACGTGCACACCCCCGGCAACTCCTCGCAGATCGTGGACGGCGCGGCGGCCGTGCTGATCGGCAACGACCGCGCGGGCCGCGAGCTGGGCCTGACGCCCCGCGCGCGCGTCGTCGCCACCGCGGTGGTCGGCACCGAGCCGACGATCATGCTCACCGGCCCGGCCCCGGCCGCGCGCAAGGCGCTGGACCGGGCGCGGCTGTCGGTGGAGGACATCGACCTGTTCGAGGTCAACGAGGCGTTCTCGGCGGTGGTGCTGAAGTTCCAGCGGGAGCTGGACCTGCCCGACGAGAAGGTCAACGTCAACGGCGGCGCGATCGCCCTGGGCCACCCGCTGGGCGCGACCGGCTGCATGATCCTCGGCACGCTGCTGGACGAGCTGGAGCGCCGGGACCTGCGCCGCGGGCTGGCCACGCTGTGCGTGGGCGGCGGCATGGGCATCGCGACGATCATCGAGAGGGTCTGATGGCCATCCACTACGAGCGGGACGACGAGGGGATCGTCACCCTCACCATGGACATGTCGGGCTCGGCGAACGTGATGAACGCCGAGTACCACCGGGCGATGGGCGAGACCGTCGCCCGGTTGGAGGCGGAGCGGGACGACGTGGCCGGCGTCGTGCTGACCTCGGCCAAGAAGGCGTTCTTCGCGGGCGGCGACCTGAACCTGCTGGTCCGGATCACGCCGGAGGACGCCGGCGAGGCGCTGGGCTTCCTGCAGGAGGTCAAGGACCAGCTGCGGCGGCTGGAGCGGTTGGGCAGGCCGGTGGTGGCGGCGATCGCCGGCGCCGCGCTGGGCGGCGGCTTCGAGATCGCCCTGGCCTGCCACCACCGCGTGGTGCTCGACGACGACCGGATCAGGCTGGGCCTGCCCGAGGTGACGCTCGGCCTGCTGCCCGGCGGTGGCGGCGTGACGCGGCTGGTGCGCCTGCTGGGCGTGCAGCCGGCGCTGCCGCTGCTGATGGAGGGCAAGCAGCTGCGGCCGGCGCGCGCGTTGCAGGCCGGGCTGGTGCACGCGCTGGCGTCCTCGCGGGAGGACCTGATCGCGCAGGCGCGCGCGTGGATCAAGGCCAACCCCGCGCCTCAGCAGCCGTGGGACCAGCCGGGGCACACCGTGCCGGACCTGAGGTTCGGCGACCCGAGCGCGTACGGCCTGCTCGCCGCCGCCCCCGCCGTGCTGCGCAAGAAGACCCGCGGCGCGTACCCGGCCCCGGAGAAGATCCTCGCGGCGGCCGTGGAGGGCGCGCTGGTGGACTTCGACACCGCGCTGCAGGTCGAGGGCCGGTACTTCGTGGAGCTGGTGACCGGCCAGGTGGCGAAGAACATGATCGGGACGTTCTGGTTCCAGCTCAACGAGATCGCCGCGGGCCGCTCCCGCCCGCCCGGCGTGGGCGCCACCAAGGTGTCCAGGGTCGGCGTGCTGGGCGCGGGCATGATGGGCTCGGGCATCGCCGAGGTCAGCGCCAGGGCCGGCATCGAGGTCGTGCTGAAGGACGTGACCGCGGAGGCGGCGGCCCGGGGCGCCAACGGGGTCCCGGGCATCACGCCGACCGACTCCGACGCCGACCTGGCCGGCTGCGACCTGGTCGTCGAGGCGGTGTTCGAGAACCGCGAGCTGAAGAACCGGGTGCTGCCGGCGGCGGAGTCGGCCGCCCTGCCCGACGCGGTGATCGCGTCCAACACCTCGACGCTGCCCATCACCGGCCTGGCGACCGCGGTGGGCGACCCGACGCGGTTCATCGGCCTGCACTTCTTCTCCCCCGTGCCGAAGATGCGGCTGGTGGAGATCATCCGCGGCGAGCGGACGTCCGACGAGACCCTGGCGCGGGCGTTCGACTACGTGCTCCAGATCGGCAAGACGCCGATCGTCGTCAACGACAGCCGGGGCTTCTACACGTCCCGGACGTTCGGCACGTACGTGACCGAGGCGACGTCGATGGTCGCCGAGGGCGTCAACCCGGCCCTGATCGAGAACGTGGCCAAGCGGTCCGGCATGGCCGTCGGCCCGCTCGCGGTGTCCGACGAGGTCACCCTGACCCTCCAGCTCAAGATCCGCGAGCAGGCCCTGGCCGACGACCCGACGGCCGCCGGGGCGCTCGGCGACCACCCGGCGTTCGCGGTGCTGGAGGAGCTCGTCGCCCTGGGCCGCACCGGCAAGTCCGGCGGCGCGGGGTTCTACGAGTACCCGGAGGGCGGCAGGAAGTTCCTGTGGCCGGGCCTGGCCCGGTACGCGCGCGACGACGCGGGCGTGACCGAGCGGGACGTCGAGGACCGGCTGCTGTTCGTCCAGTCGCTGGAGACCGTGCGGTGCCTGGACGAGGGCGTGCTGACCTCGGTCGGCGACGCGAACGTGGGCAGCGTGTTCGGCTTCGGGTTCGCACCGTGGAGCGGCGGTACCTTGCAGTTCATCAACTCCTACGGGCTGACCGGTTTCGTGGAGCGGGCGGACTACCTGGCCGACACCTACGGCGAACGCTTCCGCCCGCCCGCTTCCCTGCGGGAGCGCGCTGCGAAGGGCGAGCAGTTCTGACGGACGAGCGAGGAAAGGGGAGCCCACCGGTGGGCTCCCCTTTCCTCCGGAACCCCGGCTGCTCCACCCCGAAATCGGCTTGAAGCCACCCCGAACCGCCCCGAAACCGGCTTGATCCGCGCCGCGCCGCCCCGATGTCGGCTTGAAGCCACGCGCAGCGCGCACCCCGGTGTGGGCTGCGTGTCATCCCCGTATGGCCTGCGCGCAGCGAACCGCATGTGTCAAGGGGAGATCGAGGCACCCGGTGGAACCACCCCGGGTTCGATCTCCCCTTGACACATGTGGTTGTCTTTGACCAGGCCATGCGGGGATGGCACGACGCCCTGAGCTTGGTCTTTGTGTCATCCTTGGCGGCCTCTCGGCCGCTCTTCTTACTTGTATCCCGCACCGATCCGGGTGAGATTCGGGGCCGTACGGATCTAAGCTGAAAAGATGAAAAGAGTCCTCGCCGGACAGGCAGGCCGCCAAGGAGAATGAAAAGAAACAGCGGTCGTGTTCCCCCCGCATGGCCTGTCAAAGACGACCATGCTTTTCCTGGGGGTGCAAGCGAAAAGCGTGCTTGCACCCCCAGGAAAAGCATGGTAGCCCTCCGGGCAGGCCATACGGGGAGAACACGAAGGCAGGCTTCTGTGCGGGCGCGCGAACGACCAAGAGCGCTTTGGGGGCGGTTCAGGGGGTAGGTGGTTCGGGGGCGGTTCCGGGGGTCAGGTTGTGGTTACGGTTGTCTGTTGGGTCATGCCGTTGACGGTGATGGCCAGGGTGGTTCGGCCCGGGTGCAGTGCGGTCAGGGTGCCGGTGGTGGGGTCCAGCCACGCGGCGTGCCAGGGGCGCAGGTCCGGCTCCTGTCCGATGTGGACGTTGGGTGAGGCGGTCCAGTCGGCGCTGATCGGGTATTCCACCGGGACCTCGCGGGCGCCCTGGGTGATCTTCGCCGTGACCACGGCCGGTGAGCCGACGCGGACGGTGCCCGGGGCGGTGAGGGTCAGGGTGTCCACGTGTGGGCGGATCTCCGCCGCTACCCACTCCTCGCCGCGTTCCGGCGCCGGGTCGACGCCGAGCAGGGTCCAGCCGGAGAAACCGCCCTCGGCGGGTGCTCCGCCCGTGCTCCCGTTGACCAGGTAGGGCACGCCGTCGACCCGTGACGCGTGGAAGACGCCGGCGTGCGCGCCGATGGACACCGCGCCCTTGCCGGTGGAGCGGCGGAAGTCGGCCAGCCAGTCCTCGACCAGGTCGGCTTCCAGCCGGTCGTTCAGCCGGCTCTCCCCGGTGGGCGCCGGGTCGCGTGGCGGGTGGTGGTGGATCACCGCCACCGAGTGCACGGGGCCGTGGTCGCGCAAGGCGTCGCGCAGCATCACGACCTGGTCGAAGCCGCCGCCGCGCAGGGTGCCGGCGGACGAGTCGAGCAGCACGAAACGCGTTCCCCGGTGGTCGAAGACGTGGTTGGTCGGGCCGAACTCGCGGCGGAAGTCGTCGATCGCGCCGGGGCCCGCGGTCTCGCGGTCGCCCGGCACGTAGTACCACGGCAGCGAGTCGCCCAGCTCCTCGGTGAGGACGCGGCGGGCCAGGGCCAGGTCGGCGGGTGCGGCCTCGGCCACGAAGTCGCCGTTCACGACGACGAAGTCCGGTCTCCGCGCCTTGATCTCGCGCAGGGTCCGCCGCGCCGCGCGGACCGGGTCGCCGTCCGGGTCGCGGGCCGTGAACCGGGCGTCGGACAGCACCGCGAACCGCCACCGCCGGTCGCCGACCGTGCCGTCCCGGACGACGACCCGGTCCGCCACCGGCGACGCCGCGGGCAGGTCCGCGGCCGGCGGGACCTCGGCCACGACGTCGTCCACCAGCACCTCCCCGGTGTACTGGCGGTCGGCCCTGGTCTCGATCGCGTAGAACCGGTCGACCCGCAACGGGAACGCCAAGCCGCTGGGTATGGGGACCGTCAAGCGGCGCCAGCCGGTCCACGTGACGTGCGGGCCGTACAGGGACCGGGTCAGGCCCGTGCTGTCGGTCACCGTGAACGCCGTCCACTCGCCGCGGCCGTGCCCGTGGACCCAGGCGCCGAGGGCGAGCGGCCGGCCCTCGACCGCGATCGGCTCCGGCGGGGCCGCGTACGCCGTGCGCGTGCCGGTGGACCGGCTGAAGTCGTAGGAGAGCCTGAGGCCCGGCCCGGTGCGGCCCTCGGCGACCGGCGCGACCGAGCCGGACGCGCGGGTGGAGCCGAACGTCCAGGACGCGCCGTCGTCGAAGCCCGCGACCAACCGCTCCCGCGACCCGACGGTCACGGCGACGGTGGTCGTGTGGCCGCCGACGCGGGCGGTCACGGTCGTCGCGCCGGGTTTGAGCGCCTTGACGCGCAGCACGCCGTCGTCGCCGGGCACGACGTCGACCACGGCGCGGTCGTGGTCCAGGGTGATGTCGGCGGGCTCGACGGGCGCGGTGAAGCCCTCGGGGTCGTGGCCCACCACGCCGAACGCCCCGACGCCGCCGACCGCCGGCAGGCTGAGCCGGTTGGTCGTGGCCGACAGCCGGGTGAGCGGGCCGAGCACGGTCAGCTCGACCTCGCCGGCCACGCCGCCGCGCCGGGCGACGGCCTTCGCCGTCCCCGGGCCGACCGCGCGGAACACGCCGTCGGCGACCCGGCCGACGTCCGGGCGCGACGAGTGCCAGTGGCGCGCCTGGTCGCGGGCGGGGCCGTAGGTCTCGTCGTAGCCGTCGGCGAGCAGCCGCCGGGTGAGGCCGGGGAACACGCGCTCCGGGTGGCCGCCGGCGACGGTGTCCGCGCCGGGCGCGCGGCGCGGGTCGATCGCGGTGCGCGCCCAGAACCCGACGAGGTCGCCGCTGCCCTCGGGCGCGTAGAGCGCCAGGCCGTTGGGCACGTGGCGTTCCGCGCCGTCCGAGGGCGCGTTCTCCAGCACCACCGCGTCGGCGCCCGGTGTCCGGGCGAGCAGGGTGGACGAGCCGCCGCCGTCGAGGTTCAACGCGTTGTGCGCGCCCATCTCCGCGAGCACGGACGCGACGTCGCGCAGGGTCAGGCCGAGCAGGAACGGCGATTGGCGGCCGTCCACGGTCAGCATGAACATCTTCCTGCCGTCGGCGGAGAACCCGACCGCGGTGCGGGGGTGCAGCGGGTCGTCGGGCGCGACGACCACGCCGTCCCGGATCAGCACCTGGCCGCCGCCGATCGCCGTCCTCAGCGTGCTCCCGTCACTCGTTCCGGTGGTGTGGTCGAGGGTGACCCGCTCCCCCGGGGTGAGCGCGCCCAGCAGGTCCGCGCCGGCTTCGCGGCCGACCAGCGCGTATCCGTCGGCCGGGATCGGGTCGTCGCCCGCGGACGTGCGCTGCTCGACCACGACGCCACCGCGCACTAGCACCTCCACCACCCCCGTCGCGCCGCGAACCGCCCGCGCGCGGCTGTGGGAACCCCACAGCGGGGTGAACGCGCCCACTTCTCCCACGCCGAGGGTGGCGCTGTTGAGCTGGGCCAACGGGATCGTGGAGCCGTCGGAGCGGGTCAGACTGCCGCCGAACAGCACGTCCACCACGCGGCCGACGCCGGCGGCGTCGACGCCGACCGCGCGCCGGTGGCCGGCGGCGGGCGACTTGACGGTCCGGCCGTCCCGGACGCCGACGCCCTCGGGCGCGTTGGAGGCGCCGATGTCGAAGAAGTCGCCGTTGACCGCGGCCACCGCGCGGGTGCGGGCGGCCTGCGCGGAGAGGGGTTCGGCGGCGGTCACCCGGCCGGGGTGCAGGTAGCCGACCTCCGTGCCGGCGGTGAGGTCGACGGTCAGCGCGTCGCCGCGCACCCAGCCGCCCGCGTCGCCGGGCTCGTACCAGTCGAAGGAGCTCAGCGACACGCCGGGGGCGACCGGGCGGGTGGTGCGGGCGGTCTCGACGCGCCGCGCCGGGTCGACGGCGGACCTGGTGGCGACCGCGTCGGGGAGGTCCGGGACGCCCGTCCGGCCGGGCTCGGCGCGAGCGGCGGTCGGGAGGGGCGGGCCGGTCACCGCGGCGGGCGGGGCAGACCGGGCGGCGGCCACGAGCGGGGTCAGGGCGAGGACCAGGACCGGGACCAGGGCCGCCGCGAGCGGCCGCGGACGTCTGTGCACAGGGGCTCCCGCGCGGTGTCGCAGTTGGTCTCCCGCCACCGGTCCGCCGGCGCCGGGGGGTGGTCCGCGCCCGGCCGCGTCGGTCGGACCGCCCTCGCCCTAGGGTGCCGCCCCCGTCCGGTACGCGCCAGGGCTGTTGCCCGTCCACCGCTTGAAGGCCCGGTGGAAGGCGCTGGCCTCGGAGAAGCCCAGCCGCAGCGCCAGCTCCTCCACCGACTCGCCGCCCCGCACGAGGCTCGCCACCGCCTGGTCGCGCAGCAACTGCTCCCGCACCTCGCGGAACGTCGTCCCCTCCGCCGCCAGCCTGCGCCGCAGCGTCGGCGCGCTCACCCCGAGCCGCGCGGCGACGTTCTCCAGGCCCACCACCCCGCCGCCGAGCATCCGCCGCACCTGGCCGGACGCGTCCGCGCCGTGGTCGCGCCGGGACAGCAGCTCGGCGGGCGAGTCGCGCAGGAACCGGCGCAGCGCGGCCTCGTCCTGCACCACCGGCATCCGCAGGAACCGGGTGTCGAACGCCAGCGCGGTCCCCGGCGCGCCGAACCGCAGCGGGCAGCCGAAGATCAGGTGGTACTCGGCCGCGTGCGGCGGCTCCGGGTACGCGAGGTCCACCGCGCGCAGCGGGACGCGCCGGCCGATCAGCCACGACGAGAACCGGTGCCACAGCACGAGCAGCGACTCGACCAGGAACCGGTCCGGGTCGTCCACGCCCTCGGCGGCCAGGGTGAACCGGGCGACGCCGTCCCGCTCGGCCAGCGCCATGGCGGGCCGCACGTCGAACAGCGCGTAGAACGCCAGCCCGCGCCGCAGGGCGTCCTCCAGCGTGGCGCAGTGCACGGCGAGCAGGCACATCATCGGGAACGTGCCGCGCTTGCTGCGCTGCGGCCCGAGGCCCATGAACTCGTCGTCCAGCTCCTCCCACAGCGCTTGGACCAGCTTGCTGTACTGGGCGGGCGTGACCCGCGCGCGGTCGTCGGCGAGCAGCGCCTCGGGGATGCCGGCCGCGGCGAGCAGCGGGGCCGCGTCGCGCCCGTGCCGGACCGCGCCCCGGAGGGCGGCGGTGACGTAGTGGATCGCGATGGTCCTCGTGAGCATCGCTCACAGTGTGGCAGCACCGGGGACGGCCGGGTGCGGCGACGCGGCGTGGGGAGAGGAGTTGCCGCGCCGCCGCACCCGGTGGCCCACCCCAGTGAGCCGGCGCCTCGTCGGTGGGGCATCCGCCCGCCCACCGACGAGGGACGATGTGGCGCCTATCACTTTAAGTGGTCTAGACCAGATGCGTCAATAGCCCCGAGAGGACCTATCTGGTCGAGACCAATCCGGTCCTGGCCGGTACAGCTGTCGCGGCCGGGCGGGCGGCGCGGCGAACGGCCCCTTGCCGCAGATCACCGGGTGTGCGCGGCGACCGGGCACGACCGGCCGCGGCGCCGGCCGGCGACCGGCCCCGGCCGCACCGGACTTCGTGAAACCGGAGCGGACCGCACCGCCGCCGGCCCGCGCGTCCCGTCCGGGCGCCGCACCCCCTCTCCCCCGGCCGTCGCCGGCCCCCGGGACGAGAGTCCTCGAAACGCCTGACGAAGTTCTGACGCCTCGCTGGAGCGGCGGGTTAGGGTCGCCGCGTGGAACGGACCGGTCTCGCTGTCGTGGCCGCGCTGATGGTGGGTTGCGCGGCCTTCGGCCCGTTCCCGCACCCGGTGCCGCTGTTGTTCGCGATCGCGGCCACGGGCGCGGCCAACGCCGCGTTCCCGCTGATGCGGACCTTCGGCTCGGCCGTGCTGGGCGGGGTCGCGGCGGCGGGCATCGGGTTCGCGGCCGTGCCGTTCGCGACGTGCTCGTCGGAGCGGTTCACCGAGGTCTTCACCTGCACCGGGGACGCGCCGACGTGGCACATGACCGGTTCGGTGCTGGTCGCGGGCCTGGCCGGGGCGGCGCTGGTGCTGGCCCGCGCGCTCGGCGCGGTCGACCTGGAGCGGCGGCTGGCCGCGATCGAGCGCGCGGTGGAGGACCGGGCGACATGAGCCTGACCTGGCGGCAGGTCGCCGCGTGGCGCACCGGGGCGCACAGCCTGGACGCGCGGCGGCCCGCCGAGGACGCCCTCGACGTGGTCGCGGAGCTGTGCGGCCTGCACGCGCAGCTGATGTCCTCGGCCGAGGCGACGCTGCACGCCCGCGTCGACGACCTCGGGCCGGACTTCGTGGCGAACGCGCTGTGGGAGGACCGGACGCTGGTCAAGACCTGGTCCATGCGCGGCACGCTGCACCTGCTGCCGGCCCGCGAGTACGCGCTGTGGCAGGCGGGCTTCGCGACCTACCGGCACTACACCAAGCCGATCTGGCACCGGGGCTTCGGCATCACCGCCGAGGAGCTTCAGGAGCTGCTCGACGGCGTCTCGGCGGCGCTGGAGGGCCGGGTGCTGACCCGCGCCGAGCTGGCCGACGAGGTGGCGCGCCGCACGTCGCCGCACGTCGGCGAGAAGCTGCGGGAGAGCTGGGGCGCCTGCCTCAAGCCCGCGTCGTTCCAGGGCAGGCTGGTGTTCGGTCCCGGCGAGGGCCGACTCGTCCGGTTCACCCGGCCGGACACCTGGATCGACGTCGGCGAGCCGCCTGCCGACGCGGTGGCCCGCATCGCCCTGCGGTTCTTCGCCCAGCAGGGCCCCGCCACCCGCGAGGAGTTCGCCCGCTGGTGGGGCGTGAGCCCGGCGGAGGGCGGGCGGGTGGTCAAGGCGCTGGGCGACCGCGTCGTGCCGGTCGACGTCGAGGGCGTGCCGCACTGGGTCCGCGCCGACCTGGTGGCGGCGCTGCACGAGGCCGAGCCGGTGGGCGTCGTGCGGCTGCTGCCCGCGTTCGACCAGTACGTGGTGGCCGCGACCAGGCACGCCGAACACCTGCTCGACGGCGGCGCGCCCGACCGCGTCTACCGGCCGCAGGGCTGGCTCTCGCCCGTGCTGCTGGTCGACGGCCTGATGACGGGCGTCTGGTCGCAGCGGCGCACGGCTCGCGGGGTGGGCGTGACCGTGGAGCCCTTCCGCTCGTTGTCCGCAGCGGAGCGGAGAGCGGTGCTGTCTGAGGCCGACCGGTTGGGCGAGTCCGTCGAGGTGACGTGGGTCGGCTGAGACCCGTCGGCCCGGGGGTGCTGTCCTGCCGCTCCACGGTTGCGTCAACAAGCGGATTCGGAGGTCGGCCGTGCGGGTGCTGTGGGCTGCGAGCGGCCTGGCCGTGGCGGCGTCGGCCCTGACGGGTGTGCTGATCGGCGTCTACGTCGACGGCATCGAGGACGGGAAGGAGGCCGAGCCGCCCGCCTCCACCTGGATCACCACGTGGTCGTCCACCGCGTCGAGCACGACCGCCTCGGCCACCGGCTCGGCCACCACCGACCCGGTCTCGGCGTCCCGGGCCGCCACCACGACGTGGACGCCGCCGCCGACCACGACCACGACGCGCGCCGAGGCGCCGCCGCCGCAGACCGAGGAGCCCCCGCCGCCACCGCCACCGGTGGCGACGACGCCCACCACCACCAGGACGAAGGACGCGGAGTGGCCGTGCGGGCCGCTCAACCCGTTCCCGCCGCCGCACTGCGACGACTGAAGGGGCGCGGCTCCCACGCCCGACGGCGGCGGCGCCCGGTCGTGGGAGCGCTTCCAGGCTGCTCGTCCCGGTTAAGCTGATCGGGTCCGGCCCGGTGGCGAGGGAGGTGGGGGCCCGTGCCCGTCCGACCGCACCCCGGCGCCCGGCCCACGCTGGAGGACGTCGCGGCCAAGGCCGGCGTGTCGCGGGCGACGGCGTCCCGCGTGCTCAACGCGTCGCCGCGGGTCAGCCCGGAGGCGCACGAGGCCGTGACCGCCGCCGCGGCGGAGCTGGGCTACCAGCCCAACCGGGCCGCGCGGGCGCTGGCGACCAGGCGGACCGGCGCCGTCGCGGTGGTGTTCTCCGAGCCGGGGCCGAAGACCTTCGACGACCCCCGCTTCGCGTGGCTGATCCGCTCGGCGGCCCGGTCGCTGGCCGACGTGGACGCGCAGGTGGTGCTGCTGCTGGTGCGCTCGCCGCAGGACCTGGCGCGCGCGGAGCGGTTCCTGGCGGGCGGGCACGTCGACGGGGCGCTGCTGTTCGCGCCGCACCGGGGTGACCCGCTGCCGGCGGTGGTGCGCGGGCTGGCGCTGCCGGTGGTGTGCGCCGGGCGGCCGTGGGGCCCGCCGCGCGGGCTGCACCTGGTCGACCACGACAACGAGGGCGGCGGCGTGCTGGCCACCGAGCACCTGCTGTCGTCGGGGCGCAGGCGGGTCGTGTCGGTGACCGGGCCGCCGGACGAGCACTCGGCGGTGGACCGGCTGGCGGGCTGGCGCTCGGCGACCGGCGCGTCCGACGCCGACGTGGAGCTGCTGACCGAGGGCGGCGGGTACTCCCGCGACGGCGGGAAGCGCGCGATGGCGGCGCTGCTGGCCCGGGTGCCCGACCTGGACGCGGTGTTCGCGGCGAGCGACCTGATGGCCGCCGGCGCGCTGGACGCGCTGCGCGAGGCGGGCCGGCGCGTCCCCGAGGACGTGGCCGTGGTGGGCTTCGACGACCACCCGATGATCGCGCCGCACACCACGCCCGCGCTGACCAGCGTGCGGCAGGACACCGACGGCCAGGTCCGGCAGATGGTGACGCACCTGCACCGGCTGCTGCGCGGCGAGGCGCTCAAGCCGCGCCGCGAGGTGCTGCCGACCGTGCTGGTGCGGCGGGAGTCGGCCTGAGCCGCCGGGGCCGGACCGCCGCGCGCGGCGGTCCGGGCCGGGGTGGCCCGGCCCTCGCCCGGGCCACCCCGCACCCGGTTAGAGGGGCGGCGCGCCGAAATATGACGCGCGCGTGGAGAAAATCTTGTGAGGCCGGGCACACGAGTGGCCCGCCCCGCGCCCCCGAGCGCGGAACGGGCCACCCGCCCCCCTGCTACGCCTCGGCCATCCCCGCCACGACCGAGGTGCGGGCCGCCCGCCGCGCGGGCAGGGCGGCCGCGAGGACGGCGGCCACCACCGCCGCCGCGAGCATCGTGCCGATCTGCCCGAACGGGACGGCGAACGCCAGCCCGAGGGAGTCCGACGACATCGCCGTGGTGAGCACCCAGCCGAACCCGATGCCGAGCACCAGCCCGATCGCCGCGCCCATGACCGCCATCAGCACCGACTCGACCACCAGCATCAGCCGCAACTGGCCCCTGGTCAGCCCCAGCGCCCGCAGCAGCGCCGACTCCCGCGTCCGCTCCAGCACCGACAGCGTCAGCGTGTTGGCGATGCCGAACAGCGCGATCACCACCGCCAGGCCGATCAGCGCCCACACGAACGCCAGCACCTGGTCGAGCTGCTCGTTCAGCTGCGCCTTGGTCTCCGCCGCCGAGTCGATGACCGCGAGCGGCGAGGTGTCGGTGACCCGCTCCACCGCGGCGCGCCCGTCGGCGGCGCCGGGCCGGAGCTTGATCATGATGCTGTCGTAGCCGCCGTGGTCCGGGTCCAGGCGCGCGGAGGTCTCCAGCGTCACCACGCCGTCTTCGAGGCGCTGGCCCGTGATCAGGGCGACGACCTCCAGCGCCTCCGAGCCGCTGTCGGTGGTGATGGTCGTCGTGGAGCCGACGGTCAGGTTCTTCGCCTCGGCGTACTGGGCGTTCAGCGCGATCGTGCCCTCCCGCAGGTCGTCCAGCGAACCGCTCCGGACCTTGGGGCGGAACAGGTCGCCGATCGCGTCGCGGGAGATCCCGGTGAACAGGGCGGCGCCGTCGGACAGCTGCGTCGTCGGGGCCGCCTGGGCCACCTCGGGCACGCCGGCGAGCCGCGTCGCCAGCTCGACGGGCAGCGGGCGGCCGTAGACCGAGGAGGTCACCGTGTAGTCGGCGGGCAGCCGCTCGTCGACCTGCGCGTTCGCGGTCTCCTTGGCGCTGTTGGCGACCACCGTCACCATCGCGACCACGGTCACGCCGATCATCAGCGCCGCCGTCGTGGCGGCCGTGCGCTTGGGGTTGCGCCCCGCGTTGGCCGAGGCCAGCTTCGCCGGCACCCCGAACAGCGCCCTGGGCACGACCCCGAGCACGCGGTTGACCGGCCCCACCACCAGCGGCCCGAGCACCACCGCGGTGGCCAGCAGCAGCATCGTGCCGCCGCCGCTGACCATCACCGGCAGCTCCTCGCCGGACAGCCGCATCCCCAGGGCGACGACCCCGACGCCGCCGAGCCCGAGCAGCGCCGCGAGCACGAGCCGCAGCCGACCGGTGCGCGAGACCTCCTCGCTGCTGTCCGGCTGGCTGCGCAGCGCCGCGACCGGCGGCACGCGGGTGGCCTTGCGGGCGGGCAGCACGGCCGCCAGCACGGTGACCACCACACCGACGCCGAACGCCGCGAGCACCGTCGTGGCCGTCACCGGCAGCCGCACCGGCGGGGCGTCGCCGACGCCGATGCCGCCGATCAGCTTCTGCAGCAGGGCGGACACGCCCAGGCCGCCGAGCAGGCCGATCACCGACGCCGCGAAGCCCATCGCGAACGCCTCGGCCAGCACGCCCCGGAACACCTGCTCGCGGCTCGCCCCGACGCACCGCATCAGCGCCAGCTCCCGGGTCCGCTGGGCGACCAGGATGGTGAACGTGTTGTAGATGACCATGGCCGCGACCACCAGCGCGATCACCGCGAACGCCAGCAGGAACGTCGTGAACTCGGCCGACTGCGAGCTGATCTGCCGCAGGGCCTCCTCCGTCAGCTCCTCGCCGGTCTGCACGCGGTACCCGGTGTCGCCCAGGGCCTTGCGCACGTTGTCGGCGACCTGCTGCTGGGTGAACCCCTCCGCCGCCACGCCGACCACCTGGTACGGCAGCCGCGACGGGTCGAACGCGGCGAGCGCCTCCGGCGTCAGCACGACGTGGTCGTAGCCCGACACCGACACCTCGCCCACGCCCTGCTCGTAGGTGCCGACGAGGGTGTACTCGTGCTTGCGGTCGCCCTCGCCCAGCAGCGTGACGGTCTTGCCGACGTTCAGCTTCGCGGTCTCGGCGGTGCGGGTGTCGACCGCGATCTCGGCCGCGCCCCGGGGGAAGCGCCCGTCGGCGAGGTCGTACTCGCGCAACCGCTCGGTCTCCCCGATGGCGAACGCGAAGGCGGGCTTGGCCTTGCCGCCGTCGGTCAGCAGCGGCACCTGCTGGAAGGAGCGGGGGTCGGCGCCCGCGACGCCCGGCGCCCGCCGGACCGCTTCCAGGGCCTCCGGCGTGATCCCCTCGACGTCGCCGGACACGGTGACCGCGACGTCGACGCCGCGGCTGCTCTTGGCGAACTCGTCCTTCATGCTGTCGTTCATGGCGTCGCCCAGCACCAGCGTGCCGGTCACGAACGCCACGCCGAGCGCGATCGCGACGGAGGACAGCACCAGTCGGGCGGTGCGGGCTCTCAGGCCCGCGATGACCGTGCGCAGCATCGCCTCACGCACCCAGGTGCTTCAGGGCGGACAGCACCGAGTCGGCGGTCGGGTTGTCGATCTCGCCGGCCAGGTGGCCGTCGGCGAGCAGCACCACGCGGTCGGCGTAGGAGGCGGCCACCGGGTCGTGCGTCACCATGATCACGGTCTGCCCGAGCTTGCGCACCGACATCCGCAGGAAGTCCAGCACCTCCGCGCCGGACCGCGAGTCCAGGTTGCCGGTCGGCTCGTCGGCGAACACCACGTCCGGCTTCGACACCAGGGCGCGGGCGCAGGCCACGCGCTGCTGCTGGCCGCCGGACAGCTCGGTCGGCTTGTGCTTCAACCGGTCCCGCAGCCCCAGCACGTCGACGATCGTGTCGAACCACTCCCGGTCGGGCTTGCGGCCGGCCAGTTCCAGGCCCAGCAGGACGTTGGCCTCCGCGCTGAGCGTGGGCAGCAGGTTGAACGCCTGGAAGACGAACCCGATGCGGTCGCGGCGCAGCTTGGTGAGCTCCTTGTCCCCCAACGACGTGATCTCCGTGCCACCGATGGTCACCGAGCCGCCGTCGACGTTGTCCAGCCCCGCGAGGCAGTGCATGAGCGTCGACTTGCCGGACCCGGAGGGACCCATGATGGCGGTGAACCGACCGGCCTGGAACGCGACGTTCACGCCGTCCAGCGCCCGGACGGCGGTGTCGCCCTTGCCGTAGACCTTCACCAGGTTCGCGGCGGCTACAGCGGTACGGGTACCGACGTCGGACACCAGTGCGGACATGCTCCCTCATTCCCTCTGCTCAAGCTGACGGGGAGAAAGCTATGGCGACCGCGCGTACACGGTCGTCACCTCGCCGACGGAACCCTCCATCCCCCTGCGGTATGACGCCCCCTAGTCCCTTGGTCGGGCCACGCCGACCGGTGACGACGTCGACCTGAGCACGGCACGCCCAGTCGGCCCAGGCCAGCCCCACGCCGAACCGCGGCCGCGTTCCACGCGGCGGCGCTTCAGCTCTCGCCACAGGCCGCGCCCCGCGCGGCGGCGCTTCAGCTATCGCCGCAAGCCGCGCCTCGCGCGGCGGCGCTGTTCAGCGCAGCCGTGTGCCTCGTGTTCTCCCCGTACGGCCTGGGCGCAGCCCGATCACGGTTGTCGAGGGGGGTCAAGCACGCTCTTCGCTTGACCCCCCTCGACAACCGTGATTGCCTCCGGCAGGCCGTACGGGGAGAACACGACGCACTTCCCTCCTCCTTGGGGGCCTCTCGGCCGCTCTTCATACTGAGATCGCGCACCGATCCAGGAAATATTAGGCGCGGTACGGATCTGAGTTGAAGAGCTTTAAAGAGTCCTCGCCGGACAGGCAGGCCGCCAAGGAGAATGAAAAGAAAGAGCGGTCGTGTTCTCCCCGCATGACCTGTCAAAGACGACCATGCTTTCTTGGGGGGTGCAAGCGAAAAGCGTGCTTGCACCCCCCAAGAAAGCATGGTAGCCCTCCGGGCAGGCCATACGGGGAGAACACGAGGCCACCGGTCTGCACGGGGCGTGCCGAAAACCCGAAACCAAAAGATAAAAGCCAAAAGCTAAAAGCGCCAGGGTGGAGGAGAAGCTGTGCGGGGGGGCGTCACCCCGAGTGGTCCAGCAATCCTCGGTCGTAGGCGATGGCCACTGCCTCGGCCCGCCGGCTCGCGCCCAGCTTGGCCATGATCCGGGTGAGGTGCACGCTGACCGTCTTCTCCGAGATGTACAGCTCCGCGCCCACTTCCCGGTTCGTCCGCCCGAGCGCGACCAGCCCGAGCACCGACCGCTCCCGGGGTGTGAACGGGTCGACCGCGGAGCGCGCCTCGGCGTGCAGGGCGACCCTGGCCCGCCGCGCCACCAGGTGCACCGCGTCGCGCAGCGGGGCCGCGCCGAGCCGGTCGGCCACCTCGTCGGCCGCTTTCAGCTCGACCACCGCCTCGTCCCGCCGGTCGGCGGCCAGGAGCGCTTCGGCCAGCCGCCACCGGCAGCACGCCTCCTCGAACACCGAGCCGAACCCGAACGCGTCCGCCGCCGCCCGCCACAGCTCGGCGTCGCCGGGCCCGTGCAGCCTGCTCTCCTCGGCCGCCACCCGGGCCAGCCACGCCACCCCCTCGGGTCCCAGCGACCCGGTGCGCGGCGCGCCCATCTCGGCGGTGGTCCGGGCGTACCGGGCCAGGTCGCGGCCCGCCGCCACGGCCGCCCGCTCGGCCTCGGCGTCGCGCCGGCGGCGAGCGCGGGCGGCCAGTTCCGCGTAGCCCGCCACGCCCAGCGCGGACAGCCGGATCCCGGCCAGCGCCCAGGCGCCGCCTTCCCGGCGCGACCACTCGACGGCGTCCGCGACCCGGTCCACGGCCAGTTCCGGCTGCCCGCGCCACAGCGCCAGCTCGGCGCCCGTCCCGCCGGTGATCAGCGCGATCTGGAGGTCGCGGTGCCACTCCGCGCGCAGCTCCCCGATCAGCCGCTCCGCCTGGTCGAACTCGCCGCGGCTGACCGCCACGTGCGTGCCGGCCGCCGCCAGCCGCGCCGACACCGTGCCGGACACGCGCGGGCCGGGGGACTCCGCAGCCGCCGCCGCGCCCTCCCACTCGCCGAGGTAGTACCGGGTCAGCACCTGGAGGATGCGCAGCTCCAGGCCGTAGGAGCTCCAGGACAGCCCGGTCTGCTCGGCCCGCTCCACGCCCTCGTCGAACACCCGGGCCGCCTCCGCCAGCTCGCCCAGGTCGTAGTGGTGCAGCCCGAGGAAGTAGCGGGCGCGCAGCTCGGTGCTGACGGCCTGCGCCTCCATCGCGCACGCCACGGCCTCGGCCAGGTGCGCCCGCGCGGAGGGGACGTCGGCGGCGGCCTCGTCCAGCAGGCCCAGCGTCGCGAGCGCGTCGGCCACCGCCGACTTCGCGCCGACGGCCCGCCCGTCGCGCACCGCCTCCTGCGCCCGCTCCCGGGCCTCGGCGTACTCGCGGTCCTGGCGCAGGGAGGCCGCCCACACCGCCAGCACCCACGCGCGGGCCGCGCCGGCGGGGCGGTCGCGCACCAGGCGCCACGCCTGCCGCACGGCCGCGAGCCTCTCGTCCTCGGTGCCGTCGAGCACCTGCAGCGCCTGCGCGAACCGCCGCCACATCTCGGCGGCCTCCTCGGGGTCCTCGCCGTCGACCAGCAGCGTGCCGCTGCGCGCGAACGCGATGGCGCGCTCGGGCTGGCCGGCCGTGCCCGCCGCCCACGACGCGCGGCGCAGCAGCACCAGCTCGGTGACCCCGGCCGGGCGGTCCGCCGCCGGCACCGCCTGCCACAGCTGCAACGCCTGCTCCAGGTGCCGCAGCGCCTCGGCGGGCGCGCCGGCGGCCTGGGCCTCCTGCGCGGCGTCCACGCCGGCGCGCAGGGCGCGGGCCAGGTCGTGGCTCTCCAGCGAGTGGTGCGCCAGCGCCGCCGCCGCGCCGCGGTCCGACGTCGCGGCGATCCGCGCGGCGTAGGCCGCGGCGTAGGCGGAGTGCAGGCGCACCCGCTCGCCGGGCAGCAGGTCGCCGTGGACGGCCTCGCGCAGCAGCGCGTGGCGGAACGTGTAGACCTCGTTGCGGCCGACCAGGAGCACGTGGTGCTGCACGGCTTCGCGCAGCGCCTCGTCCAGCGCCACGTCGTCGGCGCCTGCGACCTCGCGCAGCAGGTCGTGCCGCACCGACCGGCCACCCACCGAGGCGACCCGCACGACGTGCTGCGCGGCGGGCGAGAGCCGCTCGATCCGCGCCAGCAGCACCTCCGCGAGCGTCCACGGGATGCCGGTGCCGCTCGTCGCGACGGCGATCAGCTCCTCGGCGAAGAACGGGTTGCCCTCCGAGCGCTCGGCGACCTCCAGCACCACGTCGTCGGGCAGGTCGTCGGCCAGCGCCGCGACGAACGACCGCGCGTCGATGGCGCTCAGCGGCGCCAGGTCCAGCCGCTGCACGGCGGGCAGCCGCACCAGCTCGTTGAGCAGCGGGCGCAGCGGGTGGCTGCGGTGCAGGTCGTCGGACCGGTAGGTGCCCACCACCAGCAGCCGCTGCGAGCGCAGCCGCGAGAACAGGAAGGACAGCAGGTGGCGGGTGGAGGCGTCGGCCCAGTGCAGGTCCTCCAGGACCAGCAGCACGGGCCGCTCGGCGGCCAGCTCGCCGAGCACCCCGTGCACCGCGTCGAACAGCTGCAGCTGGCCGACGTCCTGCTCGGGCCGCCGCCCCACCAGGTACGAGGGCAGCCCGGACAGCCCGCCGCCGTCCTGGGACTCGGGCAGCGCCAGCTCCGGCAGCAGGCGGCCCAGCGCGGGCCGGGCCCGGACGTCGAGCAGGCCGGCCTCCCGCACCTGGCCCAGCACCTCGGTGAAGGGCAGGTAGGGGAGGCCGGTCTCGCCGACGTCCAGGCAGCGCCCGGTCAGCACCAGGGCGTCCGGGGCGCTCGCGGCGAGTTCGTCCACCAGCCGCGTCTTGCCCACGCCCGCGTCGCCGGCGAGCAGCACCGCGCCCGCCCGGCCGCGGGCCGCCTCGTCGAGGGCGGCGCGCAGCCCGGACATCTCCCGGCCGCGCGCCACCAACGGGATACCGGAACCGAGGCGTGCCACGGGTGGCATGTTCGCACACCTCAGGCGGCGTCGCGGTGGCCGTTTCGCCGGTCGGCCGCCTGCGGGTCGTCGCGGTGGCCGAACCTCCGCCACCACGCGCGCTTGGGCGCCGGCCGCTGCCGCCGGTGGGCCCGGGCCTGCGCCGCGTCGGCCCGCAGGGCCGCCTGCCGGTAGTCGATCTCCGCCTTCAGGGCTTCGGGCGTCCACTCCATGACGACTGCTCTCCTCGTCCGCTCGTTCGTTCCGACGAGGAGAACAGTCGTCCTGAGGCGGGTGCCCGGGCATCGGGTGTTCACGTGCTCCGGGGTGCTGGTCCCCTTACCCGCCGCCGTAAGGGGAGGCAGACGGCGGGTAAGGGATGCCTCAGCAGGGCCTCAGCAGGCCCCCAGGTCCTTCCACACGCCCCACTCGCCGGTCGTGCCCGGCTCCTGGCCCTGCGTCCACCACTTGGCCTGCCACTTGCGGCCCTTGTGGGAGACCTCGTTGCCGCCGTTGTAGACCTTCGTGCTGTCCCAGGGCGCGAGCGAGCAGGACGAGTCCGACGTCGTGGTCGTCGTGGTCGTCGTGTCGGTCGGTTCGGGGCCGGTGTTGCCGCCGCGCGGGTAGTCCGAGGCGATGGCGTAGGACTTGCCGCCGAAGGTCAGCTTGAAGTTCGACGGCGACGCGATCGGCAGCTGGTAGCTCAGCGCCACGTCCACCGAGGCGCCCGGCGCCAGCGACTGCCACGCCGGCAGGGTCAGCTCGACGTGCTGGAAGTCGCCCTTGAGGCCGCCGACGTTGCTGCCGCTGTGGCCGCGGGAGGTGACCCGCAGCCCGAACCCGGACTGGTCGGACATGGTGCCCGGCGCGCTGGTGCCGTAGTCGAACTCGATCTTCGTGCCGCCCGGCAGGGTGGTCTTCGAGTTGTTGGTGATCTTCAGCTTCGGGTTGATCGGGTAGTTGTTGTCGCCCAGGGCGAACCCGGAGACCGTCGCCGAGACGTCGAGCACGTCCTTCGGGGGCGTCCCGGCCGCCTTCTGGTTGCCGTAGGGCGCCGCGCCGCGCAGCCCGTCGTTGAGCTTGGTGAGCAGGGTGTCGCCGATGGTGTACTGCTTCTTGGTCTCGTCGAAGCGGTAGTCGCCGGCCAGCTCCCAGATCATCACGCCGCCGAGGCCCTTGTCCGCCACGTACTTCGCCTTGGCCGCGATGGACTGCTCGTCCTCAGTGGACAGGAACACCTTCTTGTCGGCGTTCCACAGCCACGGCGCGGTCAGGGTGCTGTCGTAGTGGCGGGTGTAGGAGCCGGAGATCCGGTCGGTCGGGTCGTTCTTCGGGTCCAGGCCGTACTTCTCCAGGTAGTCCGGCGTGATCTCGTTCTCGAGGTTCTTGGCGTGCCACATCGGGTTCGCGCCCGCCGGGGTCTCCCCGCCGGTCTTGTCCAGGTCGTGCCACAGGTTGTCGATGCCGATCGCGCCGTTGCCGCACGGCGTGGTCGAGCCGACGGTGCCGCCGGTGCCGGCCGGGCACTTCGTCTGGTCGGGCAGCGGGGCCTTGCCCCACAGGCCGTTGGTGCCGCCGGTGACGCCCTGCCAGCCGCGCGTGTAGAACGGCACGCCGATGTTGATGCGGCCGGCCTGCATCGCGCCCCGGTAGTAGTGGTACGACCAGTCGGTGTTCAGGTAGCCCATGCCGTCGTAGGCGCCGTAGACGCCGCCGGCCGCCAGCTCGCCGTCCTTGCCGTCGTCGTACAGCGAGGCGTTGGGGCCGACGAAGTGGTTCCACGCGCCGTGCAGGTCGTAGGACATGATGTTGAGGTAGTCCAGGTACTTCGTGACCTGGTAAGCCTCCTGGCCGCGCAGCAGCCAGCCCGACGCCGGGACGGCGGCGGTCAGCAGGTAGTGCTTGCCGTCGGCGGCCGACGCGCGGTCCAGCTTCTCGCGCAGCGTCTTCATGATCTTCTCGTAGCCGGCCCACAGCGTGCCGCGGTTGGCGTCGGAGATCCAGTAGTCGTCCGGGTTCCCGGCGTACTTGTTGGAGGTCGCGTACTCGTAGTCGATGTCGACGCCGTTGAACCCGTAGGTGCGGATGAACTGCACGGCGGAGTCGGCGAAGGTGTCGATCGCGGCCTGCGACTGGCCCATCTTGTAGAAGCCGCCGGACGCGTTGCGCGTGCCGTCGGGGTTGAGGAAGCCGCCGGTCTCGGCCCAACCGCCCACGGAGACGAGCGTCTTCACGTTCGGGTACTGCTTCTTGTACTTGTTGAGCAGGTTGAAGTGGCCCTTGTAGGGCAGGGTCGGGTCGAGCTCGACACCCGGCCAGGTCATGCCGGTGGCGGCGTTGTCGGGGCCGTCCGGCCCGACCGACACCTTGTTGCCCGCGTCGACGTGCGCGAAGGCGTAGTTGAGGTGCGTGACCTTGGTCCAGGGGATGTCGGAGGCCAGGTAGGCGGGCGCGCCGTTCTTCCCGGTGCGCCAGCTGGTGAAGTAGCCGATCACCCGGCGGGAGTGGTCGGCGCCCATGGACTCCCGGCCGTCGGTGTCGTAGACCGAGCAGTAGGGGACGGCGACGCCGGGGGTCTGGTAGAGGCCGTCGGGGCGGCACTCCTCCCCCGTCGCGGCGCTGGACGTTTGCGGTGACGCGACCGCGATGACGAGGCCGGCCACCGTGGCGAGCAACGCCGCCAGGGGCAACAGCCTTCTGTTGACTGAACTCTTGGGCACCAGCCGTACCTCCTGCACCAGGCGGCGGCCTCGTCGCAGAGTGGAGCGAACGAAACGTAAATAGGTCCAGACCTTTCTGTCAATAGGTCCAGACCACTCAACCGATCAGGGCGGCGCGGGGAACGCTCCCGGGACCCGTCGCCGCGCCCGCGCGCCCGGCGCCCGCGCGGGTCCGCGTCCGGTCAGCCCACCGGCGAGGAGGCCGATCGCACCCGCGCCAACCGGGCCCGCACGAGGTCGGCCTCCGGCGCGTTCAGCTCGGTGTAGAGCGCCAGCGCCCGCTGCCAGTGCGCCCGCGCCCCGGCCAGGCCCTGCCGCTCGAACACCGTCGCCAGCCGGTCGTGCGCCAGCGCCTGGTGGTAGGGGCTCATCGCGGCCGAGGCCACCGACAGCGCGGTCCGCGCCGAGACCACCGCCTCGGTCAGCTCACCGGACTCCAGCAGCACCAGGGCCAGGTCGGTGTGGCAGGTCGACTCGCCGCACTGCTCGCCGACCTCCTGGTAGATCCGCACCGCCGCGCGCAGCCAGGCTTTGGCGTCCTCGTAGCGCCGCATCGCCAGGTACAGCGGGCCGAGGTTGTGGTGCGCCGCCGCCTCCGCCCACCGCGACCCGGCGGCCCGGCTGACCTCCAGCGCCTCCCGGTAGCAGGTCTCGGCCTCCTCCAGGCGGCCCGAGGTCTGCAGCATGTCCGCGACCGTCGTCAGCGCCCGCGCCTGGGCGTTGACGTCGCCGCCGGCCCGCGCGACCTCCAGCGCCTCGCGCAACCGCGCCAGCGCCTCGTCGGAGCGGTGGAACTGCAGCAGCGCCACGCCGAGGTTGAACAGCGTGACGAACCGCGCCTCCGGCTCGCCCAGCGAGGTGGCGGCCCGCATCGCCGCCTCCGTGGTGCGCAACCAGGTGGACCGGTCGGCGCGCAGCCAGAAGAACCGCGACAGCGTGTAGGGCAGCTGCCAGGCGTGCACCAGCCACGCCCGGTCCGCGCCCTCGCCCGCCAGCTCCGCCGCCGCGATCAGGTTGCCCTGCTCGGCGTCCAGCCACGCGGTCGCGTCGCCCGCGCCGGTCAGCCGGGGCACCTCCGCCGGGACCAGCCGGGGCGCGACCCGCACGCTGCCGCGGCCCACCGGCAGCAGGCCGTCGGCCAGGTCCGCGCAGTGCAGGTAGAAGTCCAGCATCCGGCTGGTCGCCTCGTGCCGCTGCGCCGGCGCCAGCTCGCCCGCCAGCGTCCGGGTGTAGACGCGCACCAGGTCGTGCGCCCCGTAGCGGCCGGGTTCGTTGACCGACAGCAGGTTCGCGGCGGCCAGCGCGTCCAGCGCCCGCTGCGCCTCCGACACCCGCACGCACGCCATCGCCGCGACGACGTGGGCGGTCACGTCCGGCCCGGGGTGCAGGCCCAGCAGCGCCAGCAGCCGCGCGGGCAGCGGCGAGAGCGCCCGCCGGGACGCGTCCAGCGCCGCCCGGACCGTCGAGTCCTCGTCCTCCAGGCCCAGCGCGGCCAGCCGCCCGTGCTCGTCGTCCAGCTCGGCGACCAGTTCGGCCACCCGCAGCGACGGCGACACCGCCAGCCGCGCCGCCGCGATCCGCAGCGCCAGCGGCAGCCCGTCGCACAGCACCGCCAGCCGGCGCAGCGGCCCGACCTCCGTGGCGTCGCGCCCGGCGACCCGGCCCAGCACCTGCACCGCCGCGTCGGTGTCGAGCATGTCCAGCTCCACCAGCCGCGCGTCGGCGTGCGCCACCAGGCCGACCAGCCGCCGCCGCGAGGTCACCACCACGCAGGAGGGCGAGCCGGGCAGCAGCGGCATCAGCTCGGTCGACCCGCGGGCGTTGTCCAGCATCACGACCATCCGCCGGTCCGCGACCAGCGTCCGGAACAGCGCCGACCGCTCCTCCACGGTCACCGGGATGTCGCCCGACGGCACGCCCAGCGTCCGCAGGAACCGGTTGAGCACCTCGCCCGCGCCCAGCGGCTCCTGGTTCGGGTCGTAGCCGTGCAGGTCGACGTAGAGCTGGCCGTCCGGGAACTCCTCGCGCACCCGGTGCGCCCAGTGCAGCGCCAGCGCCGTCTTGCCGACGCCGGCGGGCCCGGTGACCACCAGCACCAGCCCGCCCGACGGGTAGTCCGCCAGCAGGCCGTCCAGGCGGCGCACCGCGGCCTCCCGGCCGATCAGGGCGACCGGCGCGCGCGGCAGCTGCGCGGGGGTGGTCGGCAGCGCGGGCTCGGCCGCGGGCGCGGGGATCGTCAGCGGCCGGGTGGGCCGCTCCGGCTCGGGGTCCTCCCCCGCCAGCACGGCCTGCTGGAGGCGGCGCAGCTCGGGGCCCGGCTCGACCCCCAGCTCCTCGATCAGCACCTCGCGGGCCTCGCGGTAGGCGCCCAGCGCCTCGGCCTGCCGCCCCGCCTGGCACAGCGCCCGCATCAGCAGCCCGTGCCCGCGCTCCCGCAGCGGGTGCTCGCCGACCAGCGCGGCCAGCTCCTGCACCAGCTCCGCACCGCGCCCGGTCAGCAGCAGCAGCTCCGCGCGCTCCTCCAGCGCCGCGAGCCGGCGCTCGGCCAGCCGGCCCCGCTCCACCTCGGCGAACAGCCCGGCGACCCCGCCGAGCGCCTCGCCGCGCCACAGCGCCAGCACCTCGTCGAGCACGTGGGCGGCGGCCTCCAGGTCGCCCGCGGACCGCAGCCGGCCGGCGGTCACCACGCCGCGCTCGAACGCGTCCAGGTCGACCGCCGCCGGGTCCAGCCGCAGCAGGTAGCCGTCGCCGACGGAGGTCAGCAGCTCGGCGGGGGCGCGGCGGGCGCGGCTGGGCTCCAGCGCCCGGCGCAGGCCCGCCACGTAGGTCTGGACGAGGTTGACGGCGCTGCTGGGCGCGGCGTCGCCCCACACCGCGTCGATGATGTGGCCCCGGCTGACCGGGGTGTTGCGGCCCAGCAGCAGCACCGCGAGCACGGCCCGCTGCTTGGCCGCGCCCAGGTCGACCTCCCGGTCGCCGCGCCGCACCCGGAGAAGGCCGAGCACCTCGAACCGCAAGGGCTCCCCGCCGTCGTACTCCACCGACCGTTCCTTCGCCGAAGGGCTTGCCGCTACCCGACCACGCGAGCCTAGGAGATCACTTCAGTCCGGCTCCAGTCGCGCTGTAGCCGCATTCTTACGCTAAGCGTGTCCGACCAACCACACAGGGCGAACCCCGGTGGGGGAGGTTGGACCGGACAGCGGAACACCCGCTGCTCCCCGTGAACGACGAGGGCGGGCCGGCGTGCAAGGGGCATCCAGCCCGCGGCGGCGGAACGCCGGCCCGCCCTCGTCCCCATGACTCCCATGGGGCGGCGCCATCCGGTAGGGGATGGCGCCGTCCCGCTGCCCTCCCCCCAGTGGAAGGGGCCGTGCCCGGGACCCGAACCCCCGGACGCGGCCCCTTTCGCCGTGCGCGGGGTCGCGACCGCCCCGCGAGCCCCCTCAGCGGACCTCTTCCAGCTCCTGCTGCCGGACCGGCGCGACGGCCTTGCGGCGGCGGCGCAGGAACACGACCGCGGCGACCACGACCGCGACGCCCATCAGGGCCCACATCGCGCCGTTGAACGCGGACTCGATGTACTTCGCCGACGCCCCCGCCGCCGAGCCGATGCCGATGTGCAGCGCCGACCAGCACACCGCGCCGGCGATCGACGCGGGCAGGAACCGCCGGTACTCCAGCTTCGACGCGCCGGCCGACGCGGGCACCAGGGTGCGCACCACGGGCATGAAGCGGGCGAAGAACACCGCCCACGCGCCGCGCCGGCGCAGCAGCGCGCCGGCCTTGTCCCAGTGCTCCTGGCCGAGCTTGCGCACCACCTTGCTGTCCCGCAGGCGGTCGCCGTAGCGGCGGCCGAGGGAGTAGCCGATGCTGTCGCCCACCACCGCGCACACCGACACGACCAGCCACATGACGAGGAACCTCGGCACGCTGGTCACCGTCGTGGCCGCCAGCAGCAGCGCGCTCTCGCCCGGTGCGATGAAGCCCACGCCGAGCGTGCACTCCGCCAGGGTCAGCGCGCCGGTCACCGCCAGGACGCCGGGCTGCGGCAACCCGGCGAGCCCCTCCAGCGCGTCGGTCAGGAAAGCCATGTCTTGTCCCCCAGGTAACGATCAGGGCCTCGCCGCGCGGAGCGGGGCGGCAGCGCCGTGGTGCGGGTCGGCGGCGAGCCGGCCGAGGGCCGCCGCGGTCGTGCGGGATCGTGCCACCACGGCCGGCGCGCCCGTCGCGCAGGTCGGGGTGGCGGTGCGGTCGCGGGGCCGGTGCGCTCGCGGGGCCGGGCGGCGCCGGGCGCGCGGGTGCGGGCCGTTCGAGCGCGGACGTTCGAGCGCGAACCGTTCGGTCCCGAGCCGTTCAACCCCGAGCCGTTCGACGGCGGGCCGTTCGGCAGCGGGCCGTTCGGCAGCGGGCCGTTCGACGGCACGCGAATCCTGGATCACCGACACCACCCCTTCGGCGAAGAGTTCACCGGACCGGGGGTTACTGCCGCATCGGCCCCGGGTCTGGTGCCCGGTCAGACCTCGGTCGTAGCCCGGACGGCCGGAAGTCGGGGTCGGGCGCCGGCGGGCAGAAGTCGGGGGCGGGTCCTCCCGGACCCGCCCCCGACCGCCGGCGGTCAGCGCTCGTCGCAAGCCCCTCTCTTCGCCCAGCCGACGAAGCGCGACCACGGCGTGGCCCCGAAGCCCAGCGCGGCGCCGCCGCGGTTCTTCGAGTCCCGCACGGCCGCGCCGGACCCGGCCAGCGCGATCTCCACGCAATCCGGGCCCGAGGCCGACGAACGCTTGCTCTTGCGCCACTCCTGCATGGGCGATTCACTCCCGGTCGGCGAGGAGTTCGCGGCGGACCTGCCCGATCAACGCCGTTGAATCGGAGGTGCCCAAGGACGACGCGGCAAGTCGCGCGAACATGTCGGAATAGGAGGCGACGTCCGAGGGCTGTTCCAAATAGACGTCACCGCGCGCGCTTTCGATGTATACCACGTCGGTATCCGATTCCTGCGGGAAGGACAGGATGACGAACCGGCCGTCCAGCGCAGCGTGACCGCCCGCCGCGAACGGGATCACCTGGAGGGTGACATTGTCGAGTTCGCCGACTTCGACCAGTCGCCGCAACTGGGCCGCCATCACCTCGCGCCCGCCGACCAGCCGGCGCAGCGCCGCCTCGTCGATCACCACGTGCAGGGTCAGCGGCTCCTCCTCGACCAGCAGCGCCTGCCGGGCCTTGCGCAGCGCCACCCGCCGCTCGACCTCGCCGGGCGGCGCGCCCGGGAGCACGCCGGCGATCAGCGCCCTGGTGTAGCTCTCGGTCTGGAGCAGGCCGGGGACCATCAGGCCCTGGTAGGTGCGCGCGGACTCGGCGTCCGCCTCGAACCCGACGTACCGGCCGGGCGCGATGTCGCCGAACTCGTCCCACCAGGCTTTGCGCCGCGCCTCGCGGGCCAGCTGCACCAACTCGTCGAGGGTCGCCCGGTCCGCGCCGTACGCGGCGAGCATGTCCCGCACGTCGCGGGGCGTGACCCCGACCCGGCCGGTCTCGATGCGGCTGATCTTGGAGGCGGAGCACTCCAGCCGCTCCCCGACCTCCTCGATGGTCAGCGCCGCCGCCTCGCGCAGCCGGCGCAGTTCACCCACCAGCCGGCGCTTGCGCAGCGTGGGGCTGCCGCCACGTGCCATTTGCCCACCTCCTCGCGGTTTCCCCGCGAGTCTGTTGGCGTCAACGGGCAAAGCAAAGAGCTGTCATCCATTCGTGTAGTGCAACTTGCAATCGGCCGGTTGTCGGTCGCAGGCTGCTCTGGCACAGCGCGTCGGACGCGATCGCCGAAGGGCCGGGAAGGAGCGCTGAAGATGTCCGGGACGGTCTTCGGCCACCTCGACAAAGCACTGCACGAGCACTTGGACGCGGTGGTGCGGTTGGCCTCGACCGGTGACGACGCGACAGCGGCCGAACTGGCCCGCTCCGAGGTGCCGCGCGTGGTGGCGGCGCTGCGGGCCCTGCTGGACGAGCACACGCCCGACGAGCACGGCCGCTGCCCCACCTGCCGCACCCGGCGCTTCAGCCGCCGACTGCCCGCTCCCTGCCGCGCCTACCTGGGGGCGCAGTTGGCGATGACGGTGGCCGCCGAGTCGCCCGGGGTGCGCAGGCACGTGCGGGGCGCGGTGTGAACCCCTGCGTGAACTCCTGTGTGAGCCCCCGGTGGCGCCGGGGGCCGTGAACGGGCGGGGACTCCCCGCTCCCGCGTCGGGCGACGCGCCTTCCCCGAAGAACGAGCCCCCACGCGTCGCCCGGCCGCTCCCGTGGTGGAACCGGCCTCGCACCCCCGACCGGGGTCGGTTCCACCACGGGTCTCGGGCCCCTGCCCCGGACCTCTGCCCTGGGCTTCTGCCCCGAACCCCGAGCCCCGGGAGCACGGGAACCCGGCTCTGTCGGACCCGGGGGACGGTTGGCTGCCGGGTGTCGCGTGGCGGCCGTCCCCGGCAGCACTGGGGTCACCGATGACGTGGTCGCCTTGCGTGCTGTTCCCGGCTTCGTCCAAGACCTGCGGGCGTCGGGTGCGCTGGGTCCGTGGTCGCCCTTCTGCCGGTCGAGTCCCGTAGGAACCCCCGCGTCGGTTTCGGGTGGGGTGGGTGCGTTGGCGGCCGGCCTTGGCGGGGGGATGGGTGGAGGGCGGTCCTTGCGTCGTGGCTTGGGTGGCTGCGACCCCTGGCAGGGCGTGTTCGGGGTGGGGTCGGGTGGGTGTGGTGGGTCAGCGGCCTACTGCGGCGTAGGCGCGGTGCAGGGCGAAGGCCCCGCAGGCGGTGCCGATCAGGGTGGCGACCACGTGGCCCACGGCTTCGGGGGCCGGCAGGGGGCCGGACCACTCGGCGGTCAGCAGGGGGTAGGCGACCAGCAGGGCCGGCCACGGGCCGCGCAGCACCGCGGGGGCCAGGGCGGTGACCGCGCCCGCGGCGGTGAACGCCACGTAGCTCACGCCGAGGTCGATCGCGTTGCCCGGGTGGTCGCCCGGGGCGACGACCAGGGTCGCGATCAGGGTGGCCCCCGTGTGGCCGGCCAGGGCGACCCCGACCGCCCGCCAGGGGCCGACCTCGCGCTCGAACGCGCCCAGGCACAGCGCCACGGCGAGCAGCGCGGCGGCGGTGAACGCGACGCCGTCGTCCGGGTCCAGCACGAACGCGCTGCCCAGCAGGGCGTTGACCGGGTGGTCGGCCAGGTTGTCCCGGTTGGCGCTCAGCGAGTCCAGCACCTGGGCCGACATGCCGTCGGCGAAGACGAACCGCATGAGCAGGGCGAGCGCCGCCACGGCGAGCAGGTAGCCCGCCGTGACGGGGTTGTGCCGGAAGCGATCGCGCACCCGGCCATGGTCCGGCGGGGTCCCTCAGGCGTCCACCTGAGAACGGTCACCTGACCAGAGAGTGTGAAACGAGCCCACCCGATCGGTGCGCCGGTAGGTGTGCGCGCCGAAGAAGTCGCGCAGCCCCTGCACCAGCGACGCGGGCAGCCGCTCCGAGCGCAGGCCGTCGTAGTAGGCCAGGGCGGACACGAAGCCCGGCGCGGGCACGCCCGCCGTGACGGCCTTGACCACGACCCTGCGCCAAGCCCGCTCGGCGGCGGTCACGGCGTCCCGGAAGTAGTCGTCGACCAGCAGCGAGGGCAGGTCCGGCCGCTTGTCGTAGGCTTCGCGGATCCGGTCGAGGAACCGGGCCCGGATGATGCAGCCGCCGCGCCAGATGGTCGCCATCGCGCCCAGGTCGAGGTCCCAGCCGTACTCGGCGCTCGCGGCGCGCATCTGGTCGAAGCCCTGCGCGTAGGCGACGACCTTCGACGCGTACAGCGCCTGCCGCACGTCCTCCTCCAGCGCGTCGTCCGGCTGCGCGGCGACCTCGGACGGGCCGAACGCCTCGCGCGCGGCCCGGCGCTGGTCGACCCGCCCGGACAGCGAGCGGGCGAACACGGCCTCCGCGATGCCGGTCACCGGCACGCCCAGCTCCAGCGCCTCCTGCACCGTCCAGCGGCCGGTGCCCTTCTGCTCCGCCTCGTCGGCGATCACGTCGACCAGCGCCGCGCCGGTCTCCGCGTCGGTGTGGCCGAGCACCTCGGCGGTGATCTCCACCAGGTAGGACTCCAGGTCGCCGGAGTTCCAGCCCCGGAACACCTCGGCGACCTGCGCGGGCGTCCGCCCGCCGACGCGGCGCAGCAGGTCGTAGGCTTCGGCGATGAGCTGCATGTCGGCGTACTCGATGCCGTTGTGCACCATCTTGACGAAGTGCCCCGCGCCGTCCGGGCCGACGTGCACGCAGCACGGGACGCCGTCCACCTGCGCCGCGATGGCCTCCAGCACGGGGCCGAGGTGCCGGTAGGACTCGGCGGAGCCGCCGGGCATGATCGACGGGCCGTTGAGCGCGCCCTCCTCGCCGCCGGAGATGCCCGCGCCGACGAAGTGCAGCCCGCGCTCGCGCAGCGCGGCCTCCCGGCGGCGGGTGTCGGCGAAGTGGGCGTTGCCGCCGTCGATCACCGTGTCACCGGGTTCCAGCAGCGGCACGAGGGCGTCGACGACGGCGTCGGTGGGCGCGCCCGCCTTCACCATGACGATGATCCGGCGCGGGGTCTCCAGGCTCGCGACGAGGGCGTCGAGCGTCTCGGCGGGCACGAAGTCGCCCTCGTGGCCGTGCTCGGCGATCAGCGCCCGGGTGCGGGCGGGGGTGCGGTTGTGGACGGCGACGCGGAAGCCGTGCCGGGCGAGGTTGCGCGCCAGGTTGCTGCCCATGACGGCGAGCCCCGTGACGGCGATCCGCGCGGGCGCCTCGGAGGTGGTCATGGACCCAGCCTGCCCAACCGCCGGCGGGCGCGCACGTGGTCCTCACCCCTCGTTCGGGGCGGTCCCGGGCCGTCAGGCGGCGAGCACCGACGCCGCCATGCCGATGAGGGCCGTGCCGCACAGCCGCTGGAAGACCGGGCCCACCTTCGGGCGGTCGAGCAGCCGGGACAGGCGGCCCGCGGCGGGGACGACGCAGGCCCAGAACGCGGCGAACACGCCGACGGTCACGGCCGAGAGCAGGGCCGCCTGCGGCAGCGGCGGCGCGGTCGGGTCCATCGCCTGCGGGATGAGGCTGAGGAAGGTCAGCATGACCTTGGGGTTGAGCAGGTCGCAGAGCACGCCGCGCAGGAAGACCGACCTGTCCGAGCGCGGCGCGGCCTGCACGGCTCCCCGGGACCGCAGGGTCGCGACGCCCAGGTGCAGCAGGTAGCCGGCACCGATCGCCTTCACCGCCCACAGCGCCGCCGGCGCGGCGGCCACCAGCGCGGACAGCCCCAGGGTGGCCAGGACGGCGTGCACGAGCAGGCCGGTCATGACGCCCAGCGCGGTCATCGCGCCCAGGCGGAGGCCGCGCACGGCGTTGCCGGTCACGAGCACGAAGTCGGGGCCGGGGACGACGGTGATCACGACCAGCGCCAGCAGGAAGGAGGTCCACGCGATGTGCACGGGCGGAATGGTGCGGCGCGGTTCGGATGTGCTCCAGTTGTTCAGTACAGTGTTCGGTTGTGACCGAGGTAGCCGAACTGGATTCGGTTGACTGGCGGATCCTGGAAGAGTTGCAGAACGACGCCACGCTGCCGAACCGGACCCTGGCCGAACTGGTCGGCCTCGCGCCGTCGACCTGCCTGCAGCGGGTGCGCAGGCTGCGCGAACTCGGCGTCATCACGGGCTTCCACGCCGTGGTCGACCCGCGGCTGACCGGGCTGCCGCTGGAGGCGGTCGTGTCGGTGAACGTCCGCCCGCACACCCGGCCGGTGGTGGCGGCGTTCCGGGCGTTCGTCATGGCCCAGCCCGAGACCCGGTCGCTGTTCCACGTCAGCGGTCAGGCGGACTTCCTGGTGCACATCGCCGTGGCGGACAGCACGCACCTGCAGGCGTTCCTGGTGGACAAGATCGCCTCGCGCACCGAGGTGCGCAACCTGACCAGCTCGGTGGTCCTGGAACGGGTCGAGACCCGCGCCCTCACGCCGCCGAACGACCTGCGCCCCACCCACCGCCGCCGGCGCGTGACCTGAGCCCGCCGGTCGCCTTCACGTCGGCGTCCGCCGCGCACCCGGCCTCGTCGCCGGGCAGGCGGGTCGGGTCCGCGCCGGGTGGTGACCGGCGAGCGGCCCGGTGTCGGCGGCCCGGCCGGCGGGTGGGTGGCCCGAGCCGGGGGCGGGCGGTCCGGGTTACCGTGCGCCCATGCGCCCTGACGAGTTCCGCCGGATCGGCCACGAGGTGGTCGACTGGATCGCCGACTACCGCGAACGCCTCGAAGACCTGCCGGTGCGCTCCCCGGTCGAGCCGGGCTGGGTCCGGTCGCGGCTGGCGCCGCTGCCCGAGCGCGGGGAGGGCTTCGACGGCCTGCTCCAGGACCTGGACCGGGTCGTGCTGCCGGGCACCACGCACTGGCAGCACCCCGGCTTCTACGCGTACTTCCCGGCCAACGCCTCGCTGCCGTCCGTGCTGGGCGACCTGCTGTCGTCCGGCCTCGGCGTGCAGGGGATGCTGTGGTCGACCTCGCCCGCGTGCACCGAGGTCGAGCAGCACCTGATGGACGAGCTGGTCGGGGCGATGGGGCTGCCCGAGTCGTTCCGCGGTGGCGGGGTCATCCAGGACACGGCGTCCAGCGCGGCGCTCGTGGCGGTGCTGGCGGCGCTGCACCGGCGGTCCGCGAAGTGGCGTTCGTCCGGTGTGGACGGTGCGGAGACGGTCTACGTGTCGTCGCAGACCCACTCGTCGATCGAGCGGGCCGCGCGGATGGCGGGCCTGGGCGAGGAGTCCGTGCGCGCCATCGACGTCTCGCCCGGCACCCTGGCGATGGACCCGGCCGCCCTGGCCCGCAGCATCCAGTCCGATGTGGACGGCGGTCGCGTGCCGGTCCTGGTGTGCGCCACCGTGGGGACGACCGGCACCGGGGCGGTGGACCCGGTGCGCGAGATCGCGGAGGTCTGCGCGCGCCACGGGATCTGGCTGCACGTGGACGCGGCGTGGGCCGGGCCGGCCGCGCTGTGCCCGGAGCACCGGCACCTGTTCGACGGGCTGGAGCTGGCGGATTCGTTCTGCGCCAACGCCCACAAGTGGATGCTGACGGCGTTCGACCTGTCCCTGTTCTGGACGGCGCACCCGGACGTCCTGGTCGACGCGCTGACGATCCTGCCGGAGTACCTGCGCAACAGCGCGACCGAGTCCGGGGCGGTCGTGGACTACCGCGACTGGCAGGTCCCGCTGGGCCGCCGGTTCCGGGCGCTGAAGCTGTGGTCGGTGCTGCGCTGGTACGGGTTGGAGGGCATCCGGGCGCACCTGCGCGGGCACGTGGAGCTGGCGCGGCGGCTGGAGTCGTGGGTGGCGGCGGACGACGGGTGGGAACTGGTGGCGCCCCGGACGCTGTCCCTGGTCACCCTCGCCCACCGGGACGGCGACGAGGCCACCCGCCGGGCGATGGAGGCGGTCAACGCGAGGGGCGGCGCGTTCCTGACGCACACGGTGGCCGACGGGCGGTTCGCGGTCCGGGTGGCCATCGGCGCGGAAGCGACCCGCGAGCACCACGTGCGCGCGATGTGGGAGGCGCTGCGGGCCGCGGTGTGACGAGGCCGGGCGCGGCGGACCCGGCCTAGCGGGTCAGCAGGGCCTGGAGGTCGAACGCGACCGGGAAGGGGCTGGGCAGCTCGACCTTCCCGGTCCCCCCGGCGACGTGCTCGTAGTCCCCGTCGACCAGGGTGAAGGCGGTCAGCGAGATCGGGTCGTCCAGGTCCAGGAGCCAGTAGTGGGGGATGCCCGCATCGGCGTACTCGAACAGCTTGGTGACGCGGTCGGTCCGACCCGTACCCGGCGACACGATCTCGACGGCCAGCAGGACGTCGTCGGCGTCATACCGCGTCGGGAACTCCATGGCCCGTTCGGTCGGGACGACGACAACATCCGGCGCACGCACGGTGACCGGGTGCACGGGGTTGATCAGTACGTCGACCTCGGGCGCTGCGACGACGCTTTCGGGCAGTTGGTCGTCGAACCACGTACCCAGCCGCTTGATCGCCATCTGGTGCTTGGACGCCGGCCTGGGTGCCACGAGCAGGACTCCTTCGACCAACTCCACGTGGTGCGACTCGTCGTCCGGAAGCGCGTCCCACTCGTCGAGCGTGAGCAGGTGGTCAGGCCACGGCACGACGCTCATCTCGACCCGCCTCCCATTGCCCCCGGTTGATTACCCAGTGTAGCCGGTTCACGGCACCACCCGCAGCAGGCCCTCCTGCACCACCGTGGCCACCAGGCGGCCGTCCTGCGCGTAGAAGCGGCCCGTCGCCAGGCCGCGCGCGCCCGAGGCCGACGGCGACTCGCAGTCGTACAGGAACCACTCGTCGGCGCGGAAGCGCCGGTGGAACCACATCGCGTGGTCCAGGCTCGCGCCCAGGACCTTGTCCGTGCCCCAGTACACCCCGTGGCGCACCAGCACCGAGTCCAGCAGCGTCATGTCCGACGCGTAGGCCAGCACGCACACGTGCAGCATGTCGTCGTCGGGCAGCTTGCCGTCCGCCCGCATCCACACCTGGCTGCGCGCCTCGCCCGGCCCGTCCTCGCGCGCGCGCCACGGCGGCTCGGTCACGTACCGGATGTCGATCGGGCGCGGCAGCCGGGCCATCCCGACCTTCTCCAGGTACCCGGCGGCCGACTCGGCGTAGGTCGGCAGCGAGTCCGGGGCCGGCACGGGCGGCATGGGCTCGGCGTGGTCCATGCCCGGTTCGTCGAGCTGGAACGACGCCGACAGCGTGAAGATCGCCTTCCCGTGCTGCACCGCCACCACCCGCCGGGTCGTGAACGAGCGCCCGTCCCGGATGCGGTCGACCTCGTACACGATCGGGACGGTCGGGTCACCGGGACGGATGAAGTACGAGTGCAGCGAGTGCACGCGGCGCTCCGCCGGCACCGTCCGGCCGGCCGCCACCAGGGCCTGCCCGGCGACCTGCCCGCCGAACACCCGCACGGGCGACTCGGCGGGCGACACCCCGCGGAAGATGTTCTCCTCGATGCGCTCCAGGTCCAGCAGGGCGACCAGGCGGTCGAGCACGGGCTGCCCGTGCGGGACCCCGTCGGTGTCCAGCGGCAGGTCCGCGTACCCGGCGGCGGCGGCGGCGCGGGCGGCCTCGGTCACGTGCAACCCCTAAGCGTGGTCGTCCTCCCCGAGGCGGTGCACCCGGATGAGGTTGGTGGAGCCGATGGTGCCGGGCGGGGAGCCCGCCACGACGACGACCAGGTCGCCCGCCTGGTAGCGGCCGATGTGCAGCATCGACGCGTCGACCTGGCGGACCATCTCGTCGGTCGAGTCCACCTTAGGCACCAGGAACGTCTCCGTGCCCCAGGTGAGAGCAAGCTGACTGCGCACGCTCTGCTCCGGCGTGAACGCCAGCAGCGGCAGGTGCGTGTGCAGGCGGGCCAACCGGCGCACCGTGTCACCCGACTGGGTGAACGCCACCAGGGCCTTCGCGTTCAGCCGCTCACCGATGTCGCGCGCCGCGTAGGAGATGACGCCCCGCTTGGTGCGCGGCACGTGCGTCAGCGGCGGCACCTGCGTGGACTCGGTCTCCACGGCCTCGATGATCCGGCCCATGGTCCGGACCGACTCGATGGCGTACCGGCCGACCGACGTCTCGCCGGAGAGCATCAGCGCGTCCGCGCCGTCGAGCACGGCGTTGGCCACGTCCGAGGTCTCGGCGCGGGTCGGGCGCGAGTTGGTGATCATCGAGTCGAGCATCTGGGTGGCCACGATCACCGGCTTGGCGTTCTCGCGGGCGATCTGGATCGCGCGCTTCTGCACCAGCGGCACGTGCTCCAGCGGCAGCTCCACGCCCAGGTCGCCGCGCGCGACCATGACGCCGTCGAACGCCAGCACGATCGCCTCGAGGTTGTCGACGGCCTCGGGCTTCTCGATCTTGGCGACGACCGGGCGGCGGCCGTGGCCCACGCGGTCCATCACCTGGTGCACCAGGTCGATGTCGGCGGGCGAGCGCACGAACGACAGGGCGATGAAGTCCACGCCGAGGTTCAGCGCGAACTCCAGGTCCTCGATGTCCTTCTCCGACAGCGCCGGCACGGACACGTCCATGCCGGGCAGCGAGAGGCCCTTGTTGTTGCTGACCGGGCCGCCCTCGGTGACCTCGCAGACCACGTCGGGGCCCTCGACGTCGGTGACGATCAGGCCGACCTTGCCGTCGTCCACCAGCAGCCGGTCGCCGACCTTGGCGTCCTTGGCCAGCTCCTTGTAGGTGGTGGACACCCGGTCGTGCGTCCCCTCGACGTCCTCCACGGTCACCCGGACGACGTCACCGGTGCGCCACTCGACGGGGCCGTGGGCGAACCGGCCGAGCCGGATCTTGGGGCCCTGGAGGTCGGCGAGCACGCCCACCGCGCGGCCGGTGCGGTCCGAGGCCGCGCGCACGAGGTTGTAGACCTGCTTGTGGTCGGCATGGCTGCCGTGGCTGAAGTTCATCCTGGCCACGTCCATGCCGGCCGCCACCAGTTCGTTGACCTTCTCCTCGGTCGCGGTGGCGGGACCCAGCGTACAGACGATCTTCGCGCGTCGACTCACGGTGGGAGAGCGTAGTCCCCTTCACTGGACCGATCAGGATGTACCGGCGGGTAATCTCCTCGAACCAGGCAGAATCCGCCTCGTGAGCCGCAGAATCCTTCCATTCGTGACCGCCGGGTTGCTCAGCGTCATCATCCTGTTCACCCCGCAGTCAGGTGTCCCGGACTCGCCCCCCGGCACCGACAAGGTGGTGCACGTCCTGCTGTTCGCGCTGCTGGCGGCGACCGGCCTCTACGCGCGGCTGCCCCGCGCGGCGCTGCTGGCGGGCCTGGTGGGCTACGCGGCGGTCTCGGAGGTGCTCCAGTGGCTCATCGTGCCCCTCGGGCGCGGCGGGGACGTGGTGGACGGCCTGGTCGACGTGCTGGGCGTCGCCCTGGGGTGGCTGGTGGGGCGGCGCGCGCTCAGCGGCGGAAGCCGACCTCGGTGAGGCCGATGTGGTCGGCGCACCAGTCGACCAGCGGGTTCACCTCGCGCCACCCCCGCAGCACCCGGTCGAGGCACCCGGGCTCGTGCAGCACGTCGTCCGGCGGCCAGACCTTCGCCACGTACAGCCGCTTGTGCTTGAGCAGCTCGATGCGCGGGTGGGCCGGGTCGACCCCGCGCGGCGCGCGCTTGAGCCGGGCGCCGCGGATCTCCCAGCCGGCGCGGGTGAGCTTCGCGAGCACCTTCTCCAGGGCCTTCCCGCGCACGTCGTCGGCGACCGACTCGCGGAAGCGGGCGAGCTGGTCGGTGGCCATCGCGAACGACCCGCCGGCCACGAACAGCCCCTCGGGGCCGACCTCCACGTAGTGCGCGCCGCCGCCGCGCCCCAGCTCCACCACCGCGCCGCAGTAGTCCTTGTAGGGCGTCTTGTCCTTGCTGAACCGGACGTCCCGGTACGGCCGGAACACCTTGGCCTTGCCGAACTCCGGCTCCAGCGCGGCCACCAGCGCCTCCATCGGCGCGCGGACGTCGGACAGGTAGACGTGCTTGTTGTCCTCCCAGTAAGCCTTGGAGTTGTCGACCTCCAACCCGTCGAAGAAGTCGATGGCGTGCTCGCCGAAGCCGGTGAAGTCCACGGCGGACAGCTTACGTACGGGCGGCCGGGGCCATTCAGACGCCTTATCGCGGGGAATGACCGTCTGGTCACGGGCTGTGCATAATCACCCGGGTGGGCAGGGACTCGGCACTGGTGGACTGGTTGCGGGGGCTGGACGCCGCCGACCTCCGGGACGTCCTCGCGCTGCGCGCGGACGCGGCGGTCGGCAACCCCTGCTCCCTGCCCGCGCTGGCCGACGCGCTGAGCACGCCGTCGTCGCTGCGGGCGGCGGTGGACGGCCTGGACCGCGCGTGCCGGGACGTGCTGGGCGCGGTGCTGCTGCTGGGCGCGGGCGCGAGCACCGGCTCGGTGGCGCAAGCCCTGCGCTGCAACGGGAAGACCGCGCGGGCCGAGCTGAAGCGGGCGCTGGCGCGGCTGCGGGCGCGCGCCCTGGTGTGGCCGGAGGGCGAGCGGCTGCGCGCGGCGGCCGGGTTGCGCGCGCCGGACGGCGAGCCGCCCGAACGACTCGCGCTCCCGCCGCGCGCGCCTCGCCGGGCCGTGCGGGGCGACGGGTTCGCCGACCGCGCCGCCGCCGGACCGGCGCTGTCCACAGTGGACGGCGTGACCAGGCTGGTCGGGTTCTGCGACAGCGAAGTCGTGGCCGCGCGCAACGGCGTCGGGGTGCGGGAGCTGCGGCGGATCGCGGGGGTGCTGCGCACCGGCGAGGCGCACGTGCGGCTGTGGTTGGAGCTGGCGGTGGGGGCGCGGCTGCTCGCGGTCGCCGTGGACGACCGGCGGGTGCTGCCGACCACCGCCTCGGACGGCTGGCTCGGCGCGGCGCCCGCGGATCGGCTGGTGCAGCTGGCGACCGCGTGGCCGCTGATGGCGTGGCCGCCCGCGAAGACCCGGCCGGCCCTGACCGGGCAGGCGGCCGACCGCGGCGGCGCGACCCGGCGGGGCGTGCTGCGGCGGCACGCGGAGCTGGGGGCGGGCGAGGCGTTCGAGCACCGGCACGAGGTGGTGGCGGACCTGGCGTGGTCGTGCCCGGCCGTGCACGGGCCGGCCGACGCGGAGGCGGCGCTGGCGGAGGCCGAGGCGGTCGGGCTGGTGGCGTTGGGGGCGTTGACCTCGTTGGGGCGCGCCGTGCTGGCCGGTGTGCCGGGCGGCGCGGCGGTGGCGCGGTGCGGTGCGGGCGCGGAGGCGGGTCCGGGCGCGGGGGCCCGGGCGGACGCGGTGGCCCTCCTGCCGGGTGGCGCGGCGGTGGGCCCGTCGGCGGGTGCGGCGGGCTTGCCGGTGAGCGCAGCGGCGGGCTTGCCGGCCGGCTTGTCGATGGGTGCGGCGGCGGGCCTGTCGACGGGCTTGCCGGGTGGTGTGGCGGTGGGCGTGTCGGCGGGCTTGCCGGGTGGTGTGGCGGTGGGCGTGTCGGCGGGCTTGTCGGCGGATGCGGCGACGGGCTTGCCGGATGGTGTGGCAGTGGGTTTGCCGATGGACGCCGTGATGGGCGTTCCGGCGGGTGCGGTGGCGTTCGTGCCGCCCGCCGCGTCGACGGTGGACCTGCGCCCCGACCTGACCGCCGCGGTGGCGGGGCTGCCGAGCCGGGAGCTGGGCGCGGTGCTGGACCTGAGCGCCGACCGGGTGGCGGGCGGGTGGCGGTTCAGCGGTGGCAGCGTGCGGCGGGCGCTGGACGCCGGGCACGCGCCGGGCGAGGTGCTGGCGCGGCTGGCGGAGGTAGCCGAGCACGGCGTGCCGCGGGCGCTGGAGCACCTGGTGCACGAGGTCGCGCGGCGGCACGGCGGGCTCAGCGTCACGGCGGTGGGCTGCTGCGTGCGCGCCGACGACCCGCAGCTGCTGGCCGAGATCGCGCGGCACCCCTCGTTGACCGCGCTGGGCCTGCGACCGCTGGGCCCGACCGTGCTGGCGTCGGAGCGCCCCGCCGACGAGACGCTGGCCCTCCTGCGGACCGCCGGCTACACCCCCGGCGCCGCGGCGGCCGACGGGAGCCCGGTGGTGCGGCGGGCGCCCCGCCGCCGCGTCGAACCGGCCCGCACGCCGCCGTGGCGGCCGTGGCGACCCCCGCTGACCGACCGGGAGCTGACCGGGCTGGCCGCGGCGCTGGCGGAGCGCGAGCGGCCGGCGCCGGAGGCCGTGCCGCCGCGCACGCGGTCCCGCCGGCTCGACGCCGCGCGGCTGCTGCGCGACCAGTCGCTGGTGCTGCGCGACTCCGAAGTGGTGCTGCTGGCCGACGCCCTGGTCACCCGGAGCGCGGTGGAGATCGCCGTGGCCAAGGGGCCGCGCACGACGATCCGCCACGTGATCACCCCGGTGGACCACGCGTCGGGCAGCCTGACCGCGAACGGCCCGCACGGCGAGTCCCGCCAGTTCCTGGTGGGCCACATCCGCTCGGTGCGACCGGTCCGCTAGGCGGCTCCACCATTCGGTCCAATTGGTCCGGTCGGTCCACGGCAAGTGGTCCCGGTCCGCAAAAATAGGCTCCGGGAAGCGCTTTTCATCACGGATCGCGCTCGCCCGGCCGCGCTGCGAAACGAGTGATGTGGGGCGGCGGCCAGCCGGGTACGTTCCCGTTCGACGGCGCCGGTCCGGCCGAACCGAGGTGATGCGCGTGTTCACTCGCAGACAGTTGCTGGCCGCCGGGCCCGCGGTGCTCGCGACAGCAGGTGCCGCCGCACCGCTGACGTCCTGCGCCGCGGCCCCCGCCGCCGCGCCCGCCGCGCAGGCGGGGGCCGCCGTGGCGGGCGCGGGCGTGGTGGGCGCCTGGCTGAAGGTGCTCGGGGACGAGATCAGGGCCGAGATCGCGGGCAAGTTCGTGGAAGGCGCGAACTGGGTGTTCGAGGAAGCGTGGAAAGCCTGGCACGAGCCCACCGTGAAAGAGGCGAAGAAACAGGCCCACGAGGGTTTCGGGTACATGAGCACCACCGTGTACGGGCACATCATCCCGGGCACGACGCTGGTTTCCTTCGCGCCCGACAGCACGGCGGACGCGACGCGCGACCGCCTCGGGTGCATCCGCGACTCGGGCGAGGCCATCGCACTGGAGAACTGGGCCTGGAAGGCGATCCTCGCCTTCCTCAGGCAGGAACTCGGCGACAAGGAGGGCAACGACCGGCTGCACCTGCTCCAGTTGTTGGTCAAGACCCTGATGCCGCACGGTGCGGCGGTGCCGGGCACGACGCCCAAGGGCACCGTGAGCTGGGTCGGCTACCCCGCCTCGGACGGCGACGTGGAGATCGTGAAGTTCGCCGACGCCGGCAAGCCGAAGGTCACCGTCACCGCGACCGGCTACTACCACCAGACCCCCGGCACGCCCACGAAGCTGACCTTCGACCTGGTGTGAGCGCGTCCCGCGCGACCGGGCCGCGATGTCGTGCCCGTGCGCCATGATGCCCCCCATGCCACTGGACTTCGACCGCTACCGAGCCGAGATCGTCACCCAAGCCGAGTTGCTGAGAGGACACGTCGATGGAGCAGACCCCGCCCTGGGCGTGCCGAGTTGTCCCGAGTGGACGTTGGGGCGACTACCGGCACCACGACGGCGGTCGCGGTCTGCGGCGCGCTGACCGACCTGCTGCTGACCGTGTACCGCCGCCGCGGCGCGGACGTGCTGGACGTCCACGGCGACCGCGACCTGCTCGACTTCTGGCTGGACCGCGTCAGCTTCGGCTGAACCGCCCGCCCTTGGCGGCCGTCAGGAACCGACCGAACCCGACCGGGCTCATGCGCAGCAGGCCACCACCCGGAGCCTTGCTGTCCCGGACGACCACGACGGCCGCCAAGCGCCCCACCTCGACGCAGTTGTTGCCGTTGTCCCCGCTGTAGCTCGACTTGCGAAACATCCGTTGCCTCCGCGCACTAGCTGTACTCAGAGGCAACCTTACGCATGAAACGCCTCGTCTCCTCGAATCCCAGAGAAGCACCGGTCAGCCGTGCCCACTGTCCGTCGAGCGTGGCGACGACCTTCTTGTCGTCGATGTAGCGGACCTCCGCCTGGTTCTCGGTGTAGGCGAACTCCAACGGCCCTGCGACCCCTGGTGACGGAATGCGCAGCAACACGAATCCATCTCGGATGGAAGTCGCTTGCAGCAGCGTCTTGAACGGCAGCACCTGAAGCCTGATGTTGGGCAGCTTGGAAAGCTTGATCATGTAGTTGATCTGCTCCCTCATCACCTCGGGCGCGGCGTACTGCCTGCGGAGCGCCGATTCGGAGATCACGAAGGCGACCTGCGGCGGGTCCGGCTTGTAGAAGATGTCCTGCCTCACCAACCTCGCCTTGACCCTCGCGTCCAAGTCCCGGTCGTCATCGACGTGGGAGTAGAGCGCCTGGATGAAGCGCTCGCACTGCAACAGGCCGGGCGGCACCTCGCTCTCCACCGTGCGGATGAGGTCGCAGTGCTCCTCAAGGTCGATCATCGTCCGGAACTGCTCGGCGTACATGCTGCGCACACCGGTCCACATGCCGCGCTGACCGCTGCCTCTCCGCAACTCCATCAACGTGTCGATGTGGGCCTGGTCGGTCACCCCGAAGCCCTTGAGCAAGAGGAGCAGGTCCCCCGGCGTGATGCTCGACTGCCCGGCCTCCAACTCCGTCAGCTTGGTCTGAGTCCGCTCGATCAACGCCGCCGCCTGCGCCTGGGACATGCCCGCCTGACCCCTGAGATAGGCAATCTCCTTGCCTAGCAACAGCTTCTTTGTCGTCGGGGTGACCTTCGCCATGACCCAACCCTAGTCGCATCCACCTGCACGGACATCACTCGATCAGGCGAGTACTGCAGATCCAATTATTGGAATACGGTGATGTCACCTTCGAGCTAGGAGTTGCCATGGGCACAGGGGTAGAGGTCGACTCGTTCGTCCAGGTCGAGGACGACTGCACCATCAGGATCGAGCAACTGCACAGCAGCTACACGCACCTGCGCATCGGCGGCGGCGACACCGGGTTGACGTTGTCGCTCACCGAAGGCGCGCTCAAGAAGCTCGCGAGCAAGGCCGCCGAAGCCCTGGGCCCCGGCGAACCGGTGTGACCACCGGCGGGGACCGCCCGCGATCGGCGGGCGGTCCCCGGGCAGCGCGGTCAGACCACCGCGAGCGGCAGCTGGTTGGGGATCACCGGGGACGGCAGGTCGGACGACCCGGTCAGGTACCGGTCGACCGCGTTGGCCACCGAGCGGCCCTCCGCGATCGCCCACACGACCAGCGAAGCGCCCCGGTGCGCGTCGCCGCACACGAACACGCCCGGCGCCTGCGTCTGCCAGTCCGACCCGCACGAGATGGTCCCCCGCGCGGTCAGGTCGATGCCCAGCCCGCCCAGCAGCGGCATGTGCTCGACGCCCTCGAAGCCGATCGCCAGCAGGACCAGGTCCGCCGGCAGCTCCTCGACCTCCTCCGACAGCGGCACGACGACCCGCCGCCCCGCCGCGTCCCGCTCCACCCGCACCTTGCGCAGCCTGATCCGCCGCACGTGGCCGTCCTCGTCGCCGACGAACGACTCCACCGCGACCGCGAACCTCCGCTCCCCCGCCTCCTCGTGCGCGGGGTAGGTGCGCAGGACCCACGGCCACACCGGCCACGGCGAGCGCTCGTCGTCGCGCCGCGCCGGGGGCTGCGGGTACTGGTCGAGCTGGAGCACCGACGCCGCGCCCTGCCGGGCGGCCGTGCCGTAGCAGTCCGCGCCCGTGTCGCCGCCGCCGATGATCACCACGTGCTTGCCGGCGGCGTCGATCGCCGGTGCGCCGTCGCCCTCGCAGGCGCGGTTGGCGGGCACCAGGTGCTCCATGGCCAGGTGGATGCCCGCCAGCTCGCGGCCGGGCGTCGTGGTGTCGTCGCGACCGCGCAGGGCGCCCACGGCCAGCACCACCGCGTCGAACCGCTCGCGCAGCTCCTCCACCGCCAGGTCGACGCCGACCTCGCAGCCGGTGACGAACTTCGTGCCCTCCCGGCGCAGCTGGGCCAGCCGCCGGTCGAGGACCTTCTTCTCCATCTTGAACTCGGGGATGCCGTAGCGCAGCAGGCCGCCGAGCCGGTCGTCGCGCTCGTAGACCGTGACCTCGTGGCCGGCCCTGGTCAGCTGCTGCGCCGCCGCCAGCCCCGCCGGGCCCGACCCGACCACGGCCACGCGCTTGCCCGACGCCACGTGCGACTGGGTGGGCCGGACCAGGCCCTGGTCCCAGGACACGTCCGCGATCGCCTGCTCCACGCGCTTGATCGCCACCGGGCCGCCCGCGTCGTGGCTGATCGACAGCACGCACGCCGCCTCGCACGGCGCGGGGCACAGCCGGCCGGTGAACTCGGGGAAGTTGTTGGTGGCGTGCAGGCGCTCGGAGGCCAGCGCCCAGTCGCCCCGGCGCACCAGGTCGTTCCACTCGGGGATCAGGTTGCCCAGCGGGCAGCCCGCGGAACCGGAGTGGCAGAACGGGACGCCGCAGTCCATGCAGCGCGTCGCCTGGGTCCTGACCTGCGCGTCGCGGGTCTCCGGGTCGAGGTCGCGGTAGACCTCGCCCCAGTCCGAGAGCCGCTCGGCGGCCGGGCGCTTCTCGGCGTCGGCGCGGTCGTGCCTGAGGAAGCCGTACGGGTCAGCCACGGGAAGCCTCCATGATCGCCTGGTCGACGTCCCGGCCCTCCGCGCGGGCGAGCCTCATCGCTTCGAGCACGCGCTGGTAGTCGCCGGGCATGACCTTGGTGAACGACGCGGACCGCCGGGGCCAGTCGCCGAGCAGCGACGCGGCCACGGCCGACCCGGTGAGCCGGTGGTGGCGCTCCACCACCTCGCGCAGCCAGCGCAGGTCTTCCGCGCCGGGCCGCTGCAGCTCGACCATCGCCCGGTTCACCGAGGCGGGGTCGAGGTCGAGCACGTAGGCGATGCCGCCGGACATGCCCGCCGCGAGGTTGCGGCCGGTCGGCCCGAGCACCACCGCGCGCCCGCCGGTCATGTACTCGAACGCGTGGTCGCCCACGCCCTCGGCGACCGCCAGCGCGCCGGAGTTGCGCACGCAGAACCGCTCCCCGACGCGCCCGCGCAGGAAGATCTCGCCGCCGGTCGCGCCGTAGCCGATGACGTTGCCCGCGATGACCTGCTGCTCGGCGGCGAACGGCGCGTCCGGGTGCGGGCGCACGACGATCCGCCCGCCGGACAGGCCCTTGCCGACGTAGTCGTTGGCGTCGCCGATCATCTCCAGCGTGACGCCGCGCGGGACGAACGCGCCCAGCGACTGGCCGGCCGACCCGGTGAACGTCACGTGGATGGTGTCGTCGGGCAGGCCGTCGCCGCCGAAGCGCCGCGTCACCTCCGCGCCCAGCAGCGTGCCGACCGTGCGGTTCACGTTGCGCAGCGGCAGTTCCAGCCGCACCGGGTGGGCGTCCTCCAGCGCCGCCTCGGCGAGCTGGATCAGCGTGCGGTCCAGGGCCTGCGCCAGGCCGTGGTCCTGGTCGCGGACCCGCCGCTTCGCCGTGCGGTAGGGCGTCTCCGGCACCGCGAAGACCGGCGTGAGGTCCAGGCCGGCGGCCTTCCAGTGCTCCACCGCCAGGTCGGTCTCCAGCAGCTCGGCGTGGCCGACGGCCTCGTCGACGGTGCGGAAGCCCAGCGCCGCCAGGTGTTCCCGGACCTCCTGCGCGACGAACCGGAAGAAGTTCACCACGTGGTCGGCCTGCCCGGTGTAGCGCTCGCGCAGCTCGGGGTTCTGGGTGGCGACGCCGACCGGGCAGGTGTCCAGGTGGCACACCCGCATCATCACGCAGCCGGCGACGATCAGCGGCGCGGTGGCGAAGCCGAACTCCTCCGCGCCCAGCAGTGCCGCCACCACGACGTCGCGGCCGGTGCGCAGCGCGCCGTCCACCTGGACGGTGATGCGGTCGCGCAAACCGTTGAGCAGCAACGTCTGCTGGGTCTCGGCGAGCCCGACCTCCCACGGCGTCCCGGCGTGCTTGAGGGAGTTCAGCGGCGACGCGCCGGTGCCGCCGTCGTGGCCGGAGACCAGCACGACGTCCGCGTGCGCCTTGGCCACGCCCGCCGCGACCGTGCCGACGCCGACCTCGCTGACCAGCTTGACGTGCACGCGGGCCCGCTCGTTGGCGTTCTTCAGGTCGTGGATGAGCTGGGCCAGGTCCTCGATGGAGTAGATGTCGTGGTGCGGCGGCGGGGAGATCAGGCCCACGCCCGGCGTGGAGTGCCGGGTCCGCGCGATCCACGGGTAGACCTTGTAGCCGGGCAGCTGGCCGCCCTCGCCGGGCTTCGCGCCCTGCGCCATCTTGATCTGGATGTCGCTGGCGTTGACCAGGTACTCGCTGGTCACGCCGAACCGGCCGGACGCGACCTGCTTGACCGCGGACCGGCGCTCGGGGTCGTGGAGGCGCTCGGGGTCCTCGCCGCCCTCGCCGCTGTTGGACCGGCCGCCGAGCCGGTTCATCGCGATGGCCAGGGTCTCGTGCGCCTCGGCGGAGATCGAGCCGTAGGACATGGCGCCGGTGTTGAACCGCTTGACGATCGACGACACCGGCTCGACCTCGTCGAGGGGCACCGGCTCGCGGTCGGCCTTCAGCGCGAACAGCCCGCGCAGCGTGCCGCCCTGGCGCGCCAGGCGCTCCACCTCCGCGGTGTAGCGGCGGTAGACCTCCTCGCGGCCGGTCTTCGTGGCGTGCTGGAGCAGGAACACCGTCTCGGGCGTGAACAGGTGCAGCTCGCCCTCGCGGCGGTAGGCGTACTCGCCGCCGACCTCCAGCCTGCGGTGCACGCGGTCGGTGGGGTTGTCCGGGTGCGCCCGGCGGTGGCGCAGCGCGACCTCCTCGGCCAGCACGTCGAGCCCCGCGCCGCCGAGCTTGGACACCGTGCCGGTGAAGTACTCGGCCAGCAGGTCCCCCGACAGGCCGACGGCCTCGAAGACCTGGGCCGCGGTGTACGCGCCGACGGTGGAGATCCCCATCTTGGACATGATCTTCAGGGTGCCCTTGACCAGGGCCGTCACGTAGTTGCGCACGGCGCGGCGCGGCTCGATGCCGGTGATCGCGCCCTGGGCGATCAGGTCCTCGATCGTCTCGAACGCCAGGTAGGGGTTCACCGCCGCCGCGCCGTAGCCGAGCAGCGCGGCGATGTGGTGCACCTCGCGGGCGTCGCCGCTCTCCACGACCAGCGCGACCCGGAGGCGCTCCTTGGTGCGCACCAGGTGGTGGTGCACGGCGGAGACCAGCAGCAGCGACGGGATCGGCGCCAGCCGGTGGTCGGAGTCCCGGTCGGACAGCACCAGGGTGCGCGCGCCGGCCGCGATGGCCTCGGACGCCTCGCGGCGGACGCGCTCGACGGCCGCGGCCAGCGCCGCGCCGCCGCCGTCCACCTCGTACAGTCCACTCAGGACGGTGCAGGCGAAGCCGGGGAGGTCGCCGTCGTCGTTGATGTGGATGAGCTTGGCCAGCTCGTCGTTGTCGATCACCGGGTAGGACAGCTTGATGTGCCGGCAGCTGACCGGTCCGGGTCGCAGCAGGTTCTGCTCCGGCCCCATCACCCGGGAGACCGACGTGACGATCTCCTCGCGGATCGCGTCCAGCGGCGGGTTCGTGACCTGGGCGAAGTTCTGCACGAAGTAGTCGTAGAGCAGGCGGGAGCGCTGGGACAGCGCGGCGACCGGCGTGTCGGTGCCCATGGAGCCCAGCGGCTCGGCCCCGGCGACCGCCATCGGGGCGAGCAGGACGCGCAGCTCCTCCTCGGTGTAGCCGAACGTGAGCTGGCGGCGCACCACCGACTCGTGGCTCTGCACCACGTGCTCGCGGTCGGCGAGGTCGGCGAGGTCGAGCAGGCCCGCGTGCAGCCACTCGTCGTAGGGCAGGTCGTCGGCGAGGCGGGACTTCACCTCGTCGTCGTCCACCAGGCGGCCCTGCGCGGTGTCCACCAGGAACATCCGGCCGGGCTGGAGGCGGCCCTTGGCCACCACCCGGTCGGGCGCGACGTCGAGCACGCCGGTCTCCGACGCGAGCACCACCCGGCCGTCGGCGGTCTGCCACCACCGGGCGGGCCGCAGGCCGTTGCGGTCCAGCACCGCGCCGACCAGCGAGCCGTCGGTGAACGTGACGCAGGCCGGCCCGTCCCACGGCTCCATCAGGGACGCGTGGAACTCGTAGAACGCCCGCCGCTTCGGGTCCATCGAGGCGTGGTTCTCCCACGCCTCGGGGATCATCATCAGCACGGCGTGCGGCAGCGACCGGCCGCCCAGGTGCAGCAGTTCCAGCACCTCGTCGAACGACGCCGAGTCCGAGCCCTCCGGGTCGCAGATCGGGAACAGCCGGGACAGGTCACCGGGGATGAGGTCGGAGGCCAGCAGCGCCTCCCGCGCCCGCATCCGGTTCCGGTTGCCGCGCACGGTGTTGATCTCGCCGTTGTGCGCGACGTAGCGGAACGGGTGCGCCAGCGGCCAGGACGGGAACGTGTTGGTGGAGAACCGCGAGTGCACCAGGGCGATGGCGCTGGCCAGCCGCTCGTCGCGCAGGTCGGGGAAGAAGACCGGCAGCTGGCCGGTGGTCAGCATCCCCTTGTAGACCAGGGTGCGGGCGGACAGCGACGGGAAGTAGGCGCCGACCTGGGCGGCGACGCTCTCGCGCTCGACCCGCTTGCGCAGGACGAAGGTGAGGCGGTCGAGGTCCACACCGGACCGGGGCTCGCCGTCGGCCCGGACGAACAGCATCGCGAAGTGCGGCATGACCGATCGCGCCGTCGGGCCGACGTCGGCCGCCACCGGGTCCACCGGCACGTCGCGCCAGCCCAGCACGCGGAGGCCCTCCTCCTCGGCGATCCGCTCCGCAAGCGCTTGCGCCTTGCCGCGGTCGGCCTCGTCGGCGGGCAGGAACGCGATGCCGGCCGCGTAGGAGCCCTCGGGCGGCAGCTCGAAGCCCGCCACCGAGCGCAGGAACGCGTCCGGCAGCTGCACCAGGATGCCGGCGCCGTCGCCGCTGGTCGGCTCGGCGCCGGCGGCCCCGCGGTGCTCCAGGTTCGCGAGCGCCGTCAGCGCGTCGACGACGATGGCGTGCGAGCGCCGCCCCGCGATGTCGGCGACCATCGCCACACCGCAGGCGTCGCGCTCCGCGGCCGGGTCGTACAGCCCCTGCGGGGCCGGGATGGCGGAGAAGATCACTGCGCAGACCTCCTTCGTCGTCCGGTGAAAGACGAGTCCTCGTGTCCAGTTACTGGGAATCCGGTTTCTGGGCACGGGACGACGATGGCCCGCGTGTTGACGCGACTTTAACAGCCGCGAAACCGGGGCACACCATCCGGCGAGTGATCCCGGTCATGAACGCGTAACGATTCAGGCGGGCTGGGCGACAGTGACGCCGGCCTTGTCACGCGTTGTTCAGCATAACCGAGTGGCGGGCCCGGTGCGCCCTGGTGAGAGCTTGCGAACAACCCCACGAACGGGTGACCGCAGCCACGCGGTCCGGCTTCGGGTACGCGCAGGTGGGAGTCGTGCGGCCGGGTCGGGACCGCCCGTCCGGCGAGGTCGCGCGGGTCGCGCGGGGTCACGCGGGGTCTTCGACCGCATCGGGCGACCGCAGCTCCCGGGCGACCGGACGCCGGGCGCCGCCGGACGCCGCTTCGGGTCACCGAGCGTCACCGCGGACTGCCGGGCGCCGTCCGACGCGACCGCCCGCACCCCGGTTATCGACCGTTACCCCGCGCCGCCGACGAGCGCCCCGCGCCGGCCGGCCGTCGCCCCGCGCGGCGAACCCGCAGCTCCACCGGCGCGGGAGTGGAGCTGCGGGCGCCTTCGGGGCGGTCCTAGCGGGAGCCCGCGCCGACCGGCGCCTGCTCCTCGGTCGAGTCGTCGCCGTGCCGGTGGTCCATCAGCGCGTCGACGTCCACGTGGGTCGGGTCGTCGAGCACCTCCCTCAGCCGCTCCCGGTCCAGTTGGCCCTGCCAGCGGGCGACGACGAGGGTGCCGACGCCGTTGCCGATGACGTTGGTGATGGCCCGCGCCTCGGACATGAACCGGTCGATGCCGACGATCAGCGCGATGCCCACCGCCGGGATGGCGCTGTCGGCCTCGAAGGCGGCCAGCGACGCCGCCAGCGTCACCAGCCCCGCGCCCGTCACGCCCGCCGCGCCCTTGGACGCCAGCAGCATGAACAGCAGCAGCCCGACCTGCGTGCCGAGGCCGACGTCGTGCCCGGTCGCCTGGGCGATGAAGATCGCGCCCATGGTGAGGTAGATGCACGTGCCGTCGAGGTTGAACGAGTAGCCGGTCGGGATCGTCAGGCCCACCACCGACTTGTCCGCGCCGGCCGCCTCCAGCTTCACCAGCATCCGGGGCAGCACCGACTCCGAGGACGAGGTGCCCAGCACGATCAGCAGCTCGTCCTTGAGGTAGCGCAGGAACTTGAAGATCGAGAACCCGGCGGACAGCGCGACCGCGCCGAGCACGACCAGGACGAACAGCAGGCACGTCGCGTAGAACGACCCCATCAGCCAGGCGAGCTTGCCCAGGATCGTGCCGCCGAACCTGCCGATGGTGTAGGCGATCCCGCCGAACGCGCCGATCGGCGCGGCGTACATGACGATCCTGATGACGCCGAACATGACCTTGGCGACGGTGTCGAGCGCGGACACCACCCGCCGGCCCCGCTCGCCCATCCCGGCCACCGCGACGGCGACCAGGATCGCCACCAGCAGCACCTGGATGAGCTGCCCGTCGGTGAACGCGCCGACGAACGACCTGGGCACCAGGCCGAGGACGAACCCGGTAACGCCGGTCTCGGCGGTCCTGGCGTCGGCCAGCGTCTTGGCCGCCGCCTCGTCGTTGATCGGGATCGGCGGGCCGTGGTGGCCCGGCTGCACGACGTTGACCACGACCAGGCCGATCACCAGCGCGACGGTCGTCATCGCGGTGAAGTACAGGATCGTGCGCAGCGCCAGGCCGCCCGCCCGGGCGAGGTTGCCCAGGCCCGCGATGCCGACCACGACCGTGCAGAAGATGGTCGGCGCGATGACGACCTTGACCAGCGCCACGAAGAGGTCCGCCAGCCACTTCAGGCCCGACGCCTGCGCGGGGAACGCGTAGCCGACGACCACCCCCAGCACGATCGACACCAGCACCCAGAAGTACAGGCGCCGGTAGACCGGTGTGCGCTCACGGGTCGGCGCGGTGACCACGTCTCCTCCAAGGGCCGGGGCTTCGCCGGTGATCCCGGGCACAGCGATCCTGGGCACGGCCGCCGGCCGCGACAAGGCGGGCGGCGGAAACTTCAGGTCCCCCTGACGTAACCGCCCGCCGGGGCTACCCTGCCGGCGTGCCGGTGCCCCGACGCTCGCTGCTGCTCGCCGCCCTGGCGACGGGCGCGTGCACGTCCTCGCGGCCCGGGCCGCCGGCCGAGCTGGTGCTGGCGACCGGCCCGGACGGGGCGGTGTTCCGGGAGGTCGGCGGCGCGCTGGCGCGGGCCCTGGCGGACCGGTTGCCGGGCACGCGGGTCGTCGCGCGGCCGACCGGGGCGTCGGTGGAGAACGTCCGGCTGCTCGTCGACGGCTCCGCCCACCTGGGCCTGTCCTCCCTGGACCCGCTGTTCGAGGCGCCGCTCGACGCCGACGACCCGGGCGGGATCAGCGCCGTCGGGCGGCTGTACGACAGCTTCCTGCAGGTCGCGGTGCCGGCGGGCGCGCCGGTGCACCGGCTCGCCGACCTCGCCGGGCGGCGGGTGTCCTTCGGCCCGTCCGAGTCCGGCACCGAGTTCACCGCCACCCGGCTGCTGGACCTGCTGGGGGTGCGGGTGGACGCGCGGCGGATGGCGCACGCCGAGGCGGCGCGGCAGCTGGCGGCCGGGTCGATCGACGCGCTGGTGGCGCTGACCGGCATCCCGACGCCCGCGATCAGCGGCCTGCTCGGCGCCTTCCCGGTCCGGCTGCTGGACCTGCCGGCGGAGGCCGAGCTGCTGGCCGACGCCCACCCCGGGCCGTACGCGCCGGCGACGATCCCGGCGACCACCTACGGGGCGCTGGGGCCGTGCCGGACGTTCGCCGTGCCGAACCTGCTGCTGGCCCGCAGCGCCCTGGACGCGTCCGTGGTGGAGGTGGTGACGCGGACGGCGTTCACCGAGTCCGCGCGCATCGCCGCCGGGCACCCGGAGGCCGGGCGGATCAACGTGCGGACCGGCATCGCCACCGGCAAGGTGCCGCTGCACCGGGGCGCGGAGCGCTGGTTCCGCTCGGTGAAGCGCTGACCGGCGGCCCCGCTACGCGCCCAGGGCACCGGCCCGGAGGGTGACCACGGCGTCCAGGCCGTGCGGTTCGACCGGCCGGAGCGCCAGCTCGCCGCCCGCGCTCGCGATCAGCTCGGCGCAGATCGCCAGCCCCAGGCCCGTCCCCGGGGTGTTCTGGTGGCGCGGCGCGCGCCAGAACCGCCGCGGCGCCGACGCGCGCTCCGCCTCGCCCAGCCCCTCGCCGTCGTCGGTGACGTGCAGTTCGACCACGTCGCCCGCCGGGCGGCCCCACACCCTGATCCGGGTGGCGCCGGACAGCCGGACGGCGTTGCCGACCAGCTCGTCCAGCACGCTGCCCAGCCCGCCGGGCGGCTCCAGCACCCGCAGGCCGCCGGGCACCTCGACGTCGAACCGGACGTCCCCGGCCAGCGCCCGCCAGCCGGGGACGTGGGCGGCCAGCAGCGGGTCGACCTCCACCGGCTCGGCGGCGCAGGCGCTGTCCAGGCGGGTCGCGGCCAGCAGGGCGTCCAGGACCCGGCCCATCTCCTCGGCCTCGTCGGCCGCGATGCGCTGCGCCTCCCGGCCCGCGTCGCCGGTGACGTGCGGCGCCAGGTTGTCCACCGCCAGGCGCAGGCCGGCCAGCGGGTTGCGCAGCTGGTGGGAGGCGTCGGAGACGAACGCGCGCTGGCGGCGCAGGGCGCGGCCCACGACGTCGACCATGGCGTTGAACGAGGCGGCGAGGCGGCGCAGCTCCGGCGGGCCGCCCAGCTCGTCGGCGCGGACGTCCAGCTCGCCGCCGGCCACGGCGGCGGTCGCCTCGTCCAGCACCCGGACCGGCCGCAGCACCCACCGCGACATCGGCCACGCCACCGCCACCACGCCTAGCGCCGGCGCCAGCCCGATCAGCGCGAGCAGGCCCCACTGGCGCAGGATCGCGCGGCGCAGGCCCCCGGTCGGCGAGACGGTGACCACGGCGGCGACCACCTCGCTGTCCCGCCCGACCGGCTCGACCACCACCAGGTCCACCTCCTCCCACGGCCAGACCGACCGGTCCGCCTCGCCCCGGTAGCCGCTGAACGCCGCGTCGAGCCCCGCCCGGACGCCCGGGTCGGTGAGGCGGAGGTCCGGGCGCGAGCTCTCCAGGACCCTGCGGTCCGTGCCGACCAGGGCGGCGGCGATGCCGTAGAGCCGGTCGTAGCGGACCAGCTCGTCGCGCAGGGCGGTGCGGCGGCCGGAGGCGAGGGCGTTCTCGGCCAGGGACGCGAAGCGGCCGGCGTCGCCCAGGCGGTCGAGGTAGGTCTCCCGGCTCTCCCCCTGCACCACGGCGAACGCGAGCGGCACGCCCAGGGCGGCCACCAGCGCCACCAGCAGCGGCACGATCAGCACGAGCAGTCGGCGCAGCATCACACCTCGTCAGGGGTCGGGGCCATCGTGCCGGCCCGGCGGGCGCGACCGCCCGGGTTCCTGCGCGGAAGCGGCCCGGGGCGCGTGAAGCCTGTGGTGTGATGGCTGTCACCGGGTCATCCCGGTGCGAGTGTGAGGGGGAAGTGACAATGATCCGACGAATCGCGGTGTCGGTCTTCGCTCTGATCTCGGCCCTGGTGGTCGTGGTGGCGCCCGCGGCCTCGGCCGCGCCCGCCGCCTGCGCGGTCGACTGGGGCTCGCTGGAGAAGAGGAACCCGCCGACCACCAGGGGCAACCTGGTCGACATCAGGTCCGGGCAGCAGGACTGCTACGACCGGCTGGTGTTCGACTTCCGCGGTGAGAACGACGGGTACATCGTCCGGTACGTGGACGAGGTCCACGAGGACCCGACCGGGCGGCCCGTGCCGCTGCGCGGCGGGGCCAAGCTGCTGGTCATCGCCGAGTCGCCGGCCTACGACGACAACGGCAACCCCACCTACACGTACCCGAACCGGGACGAGCTGGTCGACGTGACGGGGTACGCCACGTTCCGCCAGGTCGCCTGGGCCGGGTCGTTCGAGGGGCAGACCTCGGTCGGGCTCGGCGTGCGGGCCCGCCTGCCGTTCCGGGTGTTCACGCTGCCCGGTCGGCTCGTGGTGGACGTCGCCCACAGCTGGTGAACCCGCGTCAGGGGTGGGCTGCCACCCGGTAGCCCACCCCGCGGACCGTCTCGATCCGCACGGCGTCGCCCAGCTTGCCGCGCAGCGCGGCGATGTGGGTGTCGAGCGTGCGCGAGGGCGCCTCCCAGTGCGCCTGCCACACCTGGTCCACGATCAGGTCCCGGCTGACCACCGTGCCCGCCCTGGCCACGAGCAGGGCCAGCAGGTCGAACTCCTTGCGGGTCAGCGCGACCGGCTCGCCGCCGACCGCGGCCTCGCGGGTCGCCGGGTCGAGGGTGAGCGGCCCCAGCACCACCCGGTGCGGGTGCTGCCCGGCAGCGCGGGCGGCCCGGGTCCGGCGCAGCACCGCCTCCACGCGCGCCAGCAGCTCGGCCGTGCCGAACGGCTTGACCACGTAGTCGTCGGCGCCCGCGCGCAGCCCGAGCACCCGTTCCCGCTCCTCGCCGCGCGCGGTCACCGCGATGACCGCCGTGCCCGGCCGGCGGCGCAGCTCGCGCAGCACCTCCAGGCCGTCCCCGTCGGGCAGGCCCAGGTCCAGCAGCACGACGTCGGCGGGCGGGGCGGTCACCGCGTCGGCGGCCGTCGCCACCCGGTGCACCTCGTAGCCGGCGTGCCGGAGGGCGGTCAGCAGGCCGCGCGCCACCCGGTCGTCGTCCTCGACGACGAGGACGCGCATCGGCCCTACTCGCCCCGGCTGTCGCTCGACCTGGGCTCGGGCGCCGCGGTGGGGTCGGTCCTGGCGTCGGCCCCGGCCCTCGCCTCGCCGGCGGCGGCCCCGGAGCCCTCGTCCTCGGGGTCGTCCTCGGGGTCGGCAGCCGCTGGCCCGGTCGCGGTGGTGCTCCTGGCGGCGGTCGCCCCGGCGGCCGTTGCTCCGGCAGCGGTCGCTCCGGCGGCCGTTGCTCCGGCAGCGGTCGCTCCGGTGGCCGTTGCTCCGGTGGTCGTCGCTCCGGTCGCGGTGGTTCCGACAGCGGTCGCCCCCGCGGCAGTGGCTCCGGTGGCAGCAGCCCCGGTGCCGGTGGCGCCCGTGGTGTCGCCGTCCTCCGTCGGGGTGTCACCGCGCACGATCACCTCGCGCCCGCCCCTCTTCGCGGCCAGTACGAAGTACACCAGCGCGCCGAGGAATACCACCACCGACGTGAGGACGTTGATGCGCTGCCCGAACACCTGCGTCGCCGGGTCGGTCCGCATCAGCTCGATCCAGAACCGGCCCGCCGTGTAGCCGGCGACGTAGAGCGCGAACACCCGCCCGTGCCCGAGCCGGAACTTCCGGTCGGCCCACACGATCAGCAGCGCCACGCCCAGGTTCCACAGCAGCTCGTACAGGAACGTCGGGTGCACGACGTCGATCGGCGTGTGGTCCAGCGCCACGCCGGTCAGGTCGTCCTTCAGCCCCGTCTGCGGGTCGACCCGCTCGTAGATCTCCAGCCCCCACGGCACCGTGGTGGACCCGCCGTAGAGCTCCTGGTTGAAGTAGTTGCCGAGCCGGCCGACGGCCTGCGCCACGACGATGCCCGGCGCCACGGCGTCGGCCATGGCGGGCAGCGGGATGCCGCGGCGGCGGCACGCGATCCACGCGCCGACGGCGCCGAGCGCGATGGCGCCCCAGATGCCCAGGCCGCCGTTCCAGATGGCGAGGGCCTCCCACGGGTTCTTGCCCTCGCCGAAGTACTTGTGCCAGTCCGTCGCGACGTGGTAGAGCCGACCACCGATCAGCCCGAACGGCACGGCGAACACCGCGATGTCGGTGACCTCGCCCTTCACCCCGCCCCGCGCCACCCAGCGCCGCTCGCCCCACCAGATGGCGACGACGATGCCGAGGATGATGCACAACGCGTAGGCGCGGATCGGGATCGGCCCCAGCTGCCACACACCCCGGTCGGGGCTGGGGATCGTCGCGAGGAAAGTCGTCACCACGCCGACCACCGTAGTGGGTGGGCCGACCGGGCCTACGGCGACAGCTCGATTGTTACCGGGTAGGGGTGGAGCAGCTTGAGCACACCAGCCTCACTGCGCGCCACCTCGACGTACTCCCCCGCCACCAACTCGAACAACGTCGCCGCGACCACCACGTCCTTCGGGTCGACCACCAGGTAGAACGGCACCCCCGCCTCGGCGTACCGCTGGCGCTTGACCCCGTAATCCTTGAACCTGGTGCTCGGCGACACGACCTCGCCGACGAGGGCCAGCTCTCCGACGGGGAAGAGCAGGCCCTTGAACCCGGGCCGCTTCGTCACCGTGAAGTCGGAGATCAGCAGGCCGCCGTCCGGCAGTCCCACGTTCAGCTCGACGGTGGCCTGGTACTCGGGAGGGCAGGCTGACCGCAGTGCGGCGTAGGCGTCGCCGATCAGCGACTGGTGGTGGCTCGTGCCGAGCGGGCTCACGATGAGCGACCCGTCCACGAGTTCCACCCGTTGCGAGTCGTCCTCGGGCAGCGCGAGGACGTCCTCCAACGTCCAAGTGCCCGTGTGCTTCGGCAGCAGGTAGTCGGCCGGCACCATCATGGCGCGTCACCTCCGGGGAGCACCGGGACACCCCGGCGTCGTGCGTCGGACAGGGAGTGGGCTTGGTCATGGACCCACCCTGCCGACGGACACCGACAATTCCGGGGCCCGGTCAGGGCCCCGGACGTCGGTTCACCCGATGGTGCGAGGTCAGACCGGGGTGGTGGCGCGGACGCCCGCCGCCAGTTCGACGGCCAGCGCCGACACGGTGTCGTCGCGCACGGCCGTCACGAAGGCCGAGCCCACGATCACGCCGTCCGCGAACCCCGCCAGCTGCGCCGCCTGCGCGCCCGACCGGACGCCCAGGCCGACCGCCACCGGCAGGTCGGTGTGCTCGCGCACCCGCGCGACCAGCGCCGGGGCCGCCGACGACACCGCGTCGCGCGCCCCCGTCACGCCCATCACCGACGTCGCGTACAGGAACCCGCTCGACGCCCGCGCCGTCAGGTCGATGCGCTCCTCGGTCGAGGACGGCGCCACCAGGAAGACCCGGTCCAGGTCGTGCTCCTCCGACGCGGCCAGCCACTCCTGCGCCTCGTCCGGCACCAGGTCGGGCGTGATCAGGCCCAGCCCGCCCGCCGCCGCGAGGTCGCGGGCGAAGGCGTCCACCCCGTACCTCAGCACCGGGTTCCAGTACGTCATCACCACCGCGCGCCCGCCGGCCGCGGACACCGACTCGACCACGTCGAACAGGTCGCGCACCCGGAACCCGCCGCGCAGCGCCTCCTCCGCGGCCACCTGGATGGTCGGGCCGTCCATCACCGGGTCGGAGTAGGGCAGGCCCACCTCGACCAGGTCGCACCCGGACGCCACCATCGTCCGCAGCACGTCCTTGGAACCCTCCACCGACGGGTAGCCGGCGGGCAGGTAGCCGATCAGCGCCGCCCGCGACTCCGACCGGCACCCGTCGAACACCTCGGCGAGCCTGCTCATGACCCCGCTCCCAGTCCGAACCACTCGATCGCCGTGTCCATGTCCTTGTCGCCCCGGCCGGACAGGTTCACCACGATCAACCCCTCCGGACCCAGCTCACGGCCCAGGACCAGCGCGCCGGCCAGCGCGTGCGCCGACTCGATGGCCGGGATGATGCCCTCGGTGCGGGACAGCAGCGCGAACGCCTCCATGGCCTCCGCGTCGGTCACCGGCCGGTACTCGGCGCGGCCGATGTCCTTCAGGTGCGCGTGCTCGGGGCCCACGCCGGGGTAGTCCAGGCCGGCCGAGATGGAGTGCGCCTCGGCGATCTGGCCGTCCTCGTCCTGCATCACGTACGACATCGCGCCGTGCAGCGACCCCGGCGTGCCCACGGTCAGCGTCGCGCCGTGCCGGTCGGTGTCGATGCCGTCGCCGCCCGGCTCCAGGCCCACCAGGCGCACCGACGGGTCGTCGATGAAGCCGTGGAAGATGCCGATCGCGTTCGACCCGCCGCCCACGCACGCCGCGACCACGTCCGGCAGCCGCCCGGCCTGCTCCAGGACCTGCGCGCGGGCCTCGACGCCGATCACCCGGTGGAAGTCGCGGACCAGCACCGGGAACGGGTGCGGGCCCGCCGCCGTGCCGAGCAGGTAGTGCGTGTCGTCCACGTTGGCGACCCAGTCGCGCAGGGCCTCGTTGATCGCGTCCTTCAGCGTGCGCGAGCCGGTCTTCACCGGGATGACCTCGGCGCCCAGCAGCCGCATCCGGGCCACGTTGAGCGCCTGCCGCTGGGTGTCGACCTCGCCCATGTAGATGACGCAGTCCAGGCCCATCAGCGCGCACGCCGTGGCGGTCGCGACGCCGTGCTGGCCCGCGCCGGTCTCGGCGATGACGCGCTTCTTGCCCATCCGCTTGGTGAGCAGCGCCTGGCCCAGCACGTTGTTGATCTTGTGCGAGCCGGTGTGGTTCAGGTCCTCGCGCTTGAGGAACACCCGCGCCCCGCCGGCGTGCGCCCCGAACTTGGCCGCCTCGGTGAGCAGCGACGGCCGGCCGGCGTAGTCGCGCAGCAGGCGGAAGAACTCCTCCAGGAACTCGGGGTCGATGCGGGCCTTCTCGTAGAACGCCGCCAGCTCGTCCACCGCGGCGATGAGCGCTTCCGGCATGTACCGGCCGCCCCACGGCCCGAAGTGGCCCCGCTCGTCGGGGTCGTGGGGTGTCGGCGCCAACTGGCCGGGCGACATGCGCTTGCTCCCTTACCGGCTCGGCCGGGGACAGGCGGGGTGCGAGCCCGCCGTCACCAGCTTGTTCACCGCGACCTTGGGGTCGCCGCTCGTCACGAGTGATTCTCCGACCAGGACCGCGTCCGCGCCCGCTCCCGCGTAGGCCATCAGGTCGCCCGGCCCGGTCACCCCGGACTCGGCGATCTTGATGGTCTCGAAGGGCAGGCCGGGCGCGATCCGGCCGAACACGTCCTTGTCCACTTCCAGGGTGTGCAGGTTGCGCGCGTTCACGCCGATGACGCTCGCGCCCGCCTCCAGCGCGCGGTCGGCCTCCTCGGCGGTGTGCACCTCCACCAGGGCCGTCATGCCCAGCGACTCCACCCGGTCCAACAGCGACACCAGGGCGTTCTGCTCCAGCGCCGCCACGATCAGCAGGACCAGGTCGGCGCCGTGCAGGCGCGCCTCGTGCACCTGGTACGGGCTGACGATGAAGTCCTTGCGCAGCAGCGGCACGTCGACCGCGGCGCGGACCGCGTCGAAGTCGGCCAGCGAGCCGCCGAAGCGGCGCTGCTCGGTCAGCACGCTGATCACCCGCGCGCCGCCCGCCTCGTACTGCGCGGCCAGCTCCGCCGGCTCCGGGATCTCGGCCAGCGCGCCCTTGGACGGGCTGCGCCGCTTGACCTCGGCGATCACGCCCACGCCCGGCGACCGCAGGACCGACATCACGTCCCGGGGCGGCGCCACCTTCGCGGCCCGCTCCCTGAGCACCTCGAAGGGCAGTCCCGCCTCACGCGCGGCGAGGTCCTCGCGGACCCCCTCGATGATCGACTCCAGCACGGTCATCCGAGCACCTCGCCCGTGTCCGCCAGCCCGTCCGGTCCGTCCAGTCCGCCCAGTCCGCTCGCAAGCTCCCGCACGTCATGCTCCCCTTCCCGCCACGAGGATGCTAACCCCGACACGGACCGCATCCGGCCACCGGGTAGTCCCGTTCGCGCAGATGACCGGGGTCCTTCCGAGTCGACGTGCGCAAACGTGCGCCGCCGGGCGGCCGGTGCCGGCTCAGTCCCGTTCGGTGGGGTCGTCGCCGCGCTCCAGCGCGTTCCACAGCTCGCGCTCGGGATCGGCGCTGCGCCTGGCCGCGCCGGGCGTCTGGTAGCCGCCGCCCAGGCGGGGCAGCGACGAGCCCCGCGCGACCAGCAGCAGCCCCGCGCCGAGCACGAGGACCCCGCCGACCGCGGCGAGGGCGTGGCCGGGCAGGGCGCCGGGGCCCGTCGCGCCGAGGAACAGCGCCGCGCCGCCCGCCGCGGCCACGACGACGCCCAGCGCGCGCCGCGCCCAGCCGCCCAGCGCGGCCACGGCGGCGATCGCCGCGAGGCACAGCAGCGCCAGCGGCACCAGCGCCGGCGCCACCTCGTCGCCCACCCGGTCCGCCGCGGCGTCCCAGACCAGCCGCGAGGAGCCCCACAGCGCGGCCGAGCCGAGCAGCAGCGACAGCACGACCGTCCAGAGTGGACGGCTGCCCCGGCGGCCACCCCGACGACCGCCCGCCCGGCGGGCGGGCCCGGGGTGCGGCTCAGACACGGGCCCGGTCCACCACCGGGGGCACGCTCTGCGACAGGGTCCCGGCCGTCGCGATCGCCGACAGGACCGCGCCCGCCTTGTTCAGGCACTCGTTGTCCTCGGCGACCGGGTCGGAGTCGGCCACGATGCCGCCGCCCGCCTGCACGTAGGCGACGCCGCCGCGGACCAGCGCGGTGCGGATGGCGATGGCGGTGTCCGCGTCGCCCGCGAAGTCCAGGTAGCCCACGACGCCGCCGTAGAGGCCGCGCCGGGTCGGCTCCAGCTCCTCGATCAGCTCCATCGCGCGGGGCTTGGGCGCGCCGGACAGCGTCCCGGCCGGGAAGCACGCGGCCACGGCGTCGAACGCGGTGCGGCCCTCGGCCAGCTCGCCGCTGACCGTGGACACGATGTGCATGACGTGGCTGTAGCGCTCGACCTTGAAGAAGTCGACCACCGTCACCGAGCCCGGCTTGCACACCCGGCCCAGGTCGTTGCGGCCCAGGTCGACCAGCATCAGGTGCTCGGCGCGCTCCTTGTGGTCGGCCAGCAGGTCCTTCTCCAGCAGCGCGTCCTCCTCCTCGTCCACCCCCCGCCAGCGGGTGCCCGCGATGGGGTGCGTGGTGGCCTTGCCGTCGCGCACGGTCACCAGCGACTCGGGGCTGCACCCGACGATGTCGAAGTCGTCCAGCCTCAGCAGGTACATGTACGGGCTGGGGTTGGAGGTGCGCAGCACGCGGTAGACGTCCAGCGCGTCGGCGTCGGTGCGCATCTCGAAGCGCTGGGACAGCACGACCTGGAACGCCTCGCCGGCCCGGATGGCCTCCTTGGCCTTCTCCACGACCGCGTGGTGCTCCTGCTGGGACCGCCTGCGCACGAACTCCGGCTTCGGGCGGGAGAACACCGCGACGGTGGGCGGCGCGGGGCTCTGCAGGTCCTGCGTCATGCGGTCCAGGCGGGCCAGGGCGTCGTCGTAGGCGGCGTCGACGCGCTCCGCCGAGTCGTCCCAGTTGATCGCGTTGGCGATCAGCGTGACGGTGCCCTCGTGGTGGTCCAGCGCGGCGAGGTCGGTGGCCAGCAGCATCACCAGCTCGGGGACCCGCAGGTCGTCCTCGGCGAGGTCGGGCAGCTTCTCCAGGCGGCGCACGGCGTCGTAGCCGATGTAGCCGACCATGCCGCCGGTCAGCGGGGGCAGGCCGGGCAGCGGGTCGGTGCGCAGCACCTCGATCGTCTCGCGCAGGGCGAGCAGCGGGTCGCCGCCCTCGGGCAGGCCCACGGGGTGCGAGCCGGTCCAGTACGCCTCGCCGCCGGTCGCGGTGAGGGCGCCCGCGCTGCGCGCGCCGACGAACGACCAGCGCGACCACGAGCGGCCGTTCTCGGCGGACTCGAACAGGAACGTGCCGGGGCGGTCCGCCGCGAGCTTGCGGTAGAGCCCCACGGGGGTCTCCGCGTCCGCGAGCAGCCTGCGCACCACCGGGATGACCCGCCGCTGCGCGGCGAGTTCGCGGAACTCCTCGCGCGTCGGGCTGACCTCGCCCAGACCCGCGCCTGCACCGATGACGCTCACCATGGGGCTCATTCTGCCGTGCGCCCTCCGGCGGCCTCCGGCCACCGACCCGTGGGACGTCGGCGGCGCGGGCCCGGTCACGGGCGGTGACAATTTTTTCATCAAACGTTGAAAAAGCCGCCGAGGTGCCTCATGATGCCGGGGTGACCGGAGGTGCGCAACAGCCCGAGCCGAAGCGCCGGGGCCGCCGCGCGGGCGGGGAGGACACCAGGGCCGCGCTGCTGGCCGCCGCGCGCGAGACGTTCGTCGAGCGCGGCTACGAGGGCGCGACGGTGCGCTCCATCGCGGCCCGCGCCGGCGTCGACGCGGCCATGGTCAACCACTGGTTCGGCGGCAAGGAGGGGCTGTTCGCCAAGGCCGTCCTCCAGGTGCCGCTGGACCCGAACGAGCTGCTCCAGCGGCTGACCGACGGCCCGCCCGAGGAGATCGGCGAGCGCATCGTGCGCAACTTCCTGGGCATCTGGGACGCCACCGGGGGCGGCCAGTTCGCGGCCCTCATGCGCAGCGTCACCTCCCACGAGCGGGTCGGCGAGGCGCTGCGCGAGTTCTTCGTCCAGGCCCTGCTGCGGCGGGTGCTCGCCGCCGTCGGGTCGGACCGGCAGGAGCTGCGCGCGACGCTCGCCGCCACCCAGGTCTTCGGCATGGGCATGGTCCGCTACGTGGTCCGCTTCGAGCCGCTGGCCAGCGCCGACGTGGAGACCATGGTCAAGGCCATCGCGCCGAACCTCCAGCGCTACCTGACCGGCGACATCGGCTGACCCCGGCGCCGGCGACCCGGGCGTCAGCCGCGCCCAGGCTCCGACCCCGGCCCCGGCTCCGGCTCGGCCAGCAGCACGGTCGCGTCGAAGCACGTCCGGTCGCCCGTGTGGCAGGCCCCGCCCACCTGGTCCACGAGCAGCAGCAGCGCGTCGCCGTCGCAGTCCAACCGCACCTCGTGCACGTACTGGGTGTGGCCGGACGTCTCGCCCTTGACCCACAGCTGCCGGCGGCTGCGCGAGAAGTACGTCGCGCGGCGCGTGGTCAGGGTGCGGTGCAGGGCCTCGTCGTCCATCCACGCGACCATCAGGACCTCGTTCGTCCCGCGGCGCTGCACGACGGCGCACACCAGGCCGTCCGGCGTGCGCTTGAGCCGGGCGGCGATCGCGGGGTCGAGCGCGCCGGTCACCGCGGCGCCCCGAAGTGCAGCCGGGCCGGCCGGGTGTTGAGCAGGACCAGGCCGAACACGTGGCCCGCGGACAGCACGCCGGACAGCACGCGCACCCACACCGGCCCCTGGTTCAGCACGGCCAGCAGGTGCACCAGGCCGACCAGCCCGTAGACCACCGCGGCGGTCAGCCGGGCGGGCCGCAGCCGGGCCAGCAGGCCGCCCACCACCAGCAGCTCCAGCACCAGGACGACGAGCGGGAACCGGACCCAGGCGGCGTCGCCGTCGCCCTGCCAGCGGAGCGCGCCCTCCAGCAGGAACAGCAGGCCGCCGGCGGCGCCGACCAGCGTCGCCAGGCGGACCTCGGTGGGTGCGTCGCGCAGCATCAGCGCACCTCCGCGCCCGCGTCGCGCAGGCCCTTCTTGACCTCGCCGATGCGCAGCTCGCCGAAGTGGAACACGCTGGCGGCCAGCACGGCGTCGGCCCCGGCGGCGACGGCGGGCGGGAAGTGCTCGACCGCGCCGGCGCCGCCGCTGGCGATCAGCGGCACGTCCACCACCTTGCGGACCAGCTCGATCAGCTCCACGTCGAACCCGGCCTTGGTGCCGTCGGCGTCCATCGAGTTCAGCAGGATCTCGCCCACGCCCAGCTCCTGGCCGCGCGCGGCCCACTCGACGGCGTCGAGGCCGGTGCCCCGGCGCCCGCCGTGGGTGGTGACCTCGAACCCGGACGGGGTGGGCCGCTCGCCCCCCGGGACGCGCCGGGCGTCGACCGACAGCACGATGCACTGCGCGCCGAACCGCCGGGACAGCTCGCCCAGCAGCTCGGGCCGGGCGATCGCGGCGGTGTTCACGCCGACCTTGTCCGCCCCGGCGCGCAGCAGCCGGTCCACGTCCTCCGGGGTGCGCACGCCGCCGCCCACGGTGAGCGGGATGAACACCTGCTCGGCCGTGCGGCGGACCACGTCGAACGTCGTCTCGCGGTCGGAGGAGGAGGCCGTCACGTCCAGGAAGGTCAACTCGTCCGCGCCCTCGGCGTCGTAGGCGCGGGCCAGCTCGACCGGGTCGCCCGCGTCGACCAGGTTGGTGAAGTTGACGCCCTTCACCACCCTGCCCCGGTCGACGTCCAGACAGGGAATCACGCGCACCGCCACTGACATGGGGCGAAGCCTACGGGGGCGGCGGGCGGCGACCTCCGCCAACCCGGCCCCGAGGGGGTGATACCACTCTCTTCCGGGGTGCAGGCGCGTGCGCATCGGGCCGGAGTGTGGTTGACTGAAAGAGGTCGTAGGTTTTGTGTCCGTGTCATCCACGCTCGCGAAACGGTTTCGAGCGTGTGAACATCTTACGGGTTTTCCGGAGAGTCTCCCGCTACGAACCGGCCTCGGTGGCGCACCAGCCCCGCCGGCACCCGTATGAGAGAAGACAACAGATGGCCCAGGGCACTGTGAAGTGGTTCAACTCGGAGAAGGGCTTCGGCTTCATCTCCCCCGAGAACGGTGGCGCGGACGTGTTCGTGCACTACTCGGAGATCCAGGGCAACGGCTACCGCAGCCTGGAGGAGAACCAGCGCGTGAGCTTCGACGTGGGCCAGGGCGCCAAGGGCCCCCAGGCCACGAACGTCAACCTGATCTGAGTTCGAACACCGAAGGCCCCGTTCCGGTCGGAACGGGGCCTTCGGGCTGTTCAGCGGCGTTGCGCCACCGGTTCGATGCCCAGCATCTCCAGCAGCAGCGAGCACTCCTCCGCGTTGTCCGCGCGGCCCGCGACCATGCGGGCCGCCCTGGCGTCCCGGACCGCGGCCAGCGCTCGTTCCCCCTCGCGGGCGTCCGCGAGCCGGTCGCGCTCCCTCGCCGGGCCGATCCGTCGTTCAGTGGACATGGGTCTCCTCGCCTCGGCCCCCGGGCCTGACACTACGCCCCCGGCTAGCGTGGACCCATGGGACTCGGCGACGAGAAGTACCTGCTGCTGACGACGTTCCGCCGCACCGGCGCGCCGGTGCCGACCCCGGTGTGGGCGGTGCGACGCGACGGGGTGATCCACGTCTGGTCCGCGGCGGACGCCGGCAAGGTCAAGCGGATCCGCAACAACCCCGAGGTCACGGTCGGTCCGTGCGACTTCCGCGGCAACCCCACCGGCGACAGCTCGCCCGCCCGGGCGCGCCTGCTCGACGAGCGGGGCAGCGAGGAGACGCGCCGGCTGATCGCGGGCAAGTACGGCGTCCTCGGCCGGCTGACCCTGCTGGGCAGCAGGCTGCGCCGGGGCCGGGAGGGGACCGTCGGCATCGCGATCACCCTCGACCCCGCGTCGGCCCCGCGCTGACCGCGGCCCACCCGTCGACCCCGGACCGGGTCGCCGGTCCGACCGCCGCCCGGGAGCGCGCCCTGCCGGGCGGGGCCGACCGCGGGTCCGGCGGAGCGGTCAGCGCACCGCGGCGAGCGCCTCGGGGAGCGTGAACGCGCCCGCGTACAGGGCCTTGCCGATGATCGCGCCCTCCACGCCGTCGCGCGCCAGCTCCGCCAGCGCCACCAGGTCGGCCACGCTGGACACCCCGCCGGAGGCGATCACCGGCGCGTCGGTGCGGGCGCAGACCTCGCGCAGCAGCCCCACGTTCGGCCCCTGCAGCGTGCCGTCCTTGCTCACGTCGGTGACGACGTAGCGGGAGCAGCCGTCGCGGTCCAGCCGGTCGAGCACCTCCCACAGGTCCCCGCCGTCCTTCGTCCAGCCGCGCGCGGCCAGCCGGTGGCCCTCCTCGGTGATCCGGACGTCCAGCCCGACCGCGACCCGGTCCCCGTGCTCGGCGACGACCTTGGCGCACCACACCGGGTCCTCCAGCGCGGCGGTGCCCAGGTTCACCCGCGCGCACCCGGTCCCGAGGGCGGCGGCCAGCGACTCGTCGTCCCGGATGCCGCCGGACAGCTCCACCCGGACGTCCAACTCGCCCACGACGCGGGCCAGCAGCTCGCGGTTGCCGCCCCGGCCGAACGCGGCGTCCAGGTCGACCAGGTGCACCCACTCGGCGCCGTCGCGCTGCCACGCGAGGGCGGCGTCCAGCGGTGAACCGTAGGAGGTCTCGGTGCCGGCCTCGCCCTGCACGAGTCGGACGGCTTGGCCGTTGGCCACGTCAACGGCCGGAAGCAGCGTGAAAGTCACGCGAACAGCGTAGTTGCCGCTGGTCCGGGCACGACAAGGCCCCTGCCGGCCGACCGCCCGCCCGACGGGCGCCGGACCGGCCGTCAGCGGAAGCTCTTCAGCCAGTTCTCCAGCAGGTGCGCCCCGGCGTCGCCGGACTTCTCGGGGTGGAACTGCGTCGCCCACAGCGGGCCGTTCTCCACGGCGGCGACGAAGTCGTCCCCGCCGTGCGTCGCCCAGGTGACCAGCGGCGGCCGGATGACCTCCGACGCCTCCAGCTCCCACCTGCGCACCCCGTACGAGTGAACGAAGTAGAACCGCGTGTCGGCGTCCAGCCCGGCGAACAGCTTCGTGCCCTCGGGGGCGCGGACGGTGTTCCAGCCCATGTGCGGCACGACCGGGGCCTCCAGCCGCTCCACCGTGCCGGGCCACTCGCCGCAGCCCTCGCTGCGCACGCCGTGCTCGATGCCGCGCTCGAACAGGATCTGCATCCCGACGCAGATCCCGAGCACCGGGCGCCCGCCGGCGAGCCGCTCGCCGACGATCCGCCCGCCCTTGACCTCGTTCAACCCGGCCATGCAGGCGGCGAACGCGCCGACGCCGGGCACCACCAGCCCGTCCGCGTCCAGCGCGGCCCGATGGTCCGACGTCACCTCGACGGTCGCGCCGACGCGCTGGAGCGCGCGCTCGGCGGAGCGGAGGTTGCCGGATCCGTAGTCCAGTACGACGACTCGTGCCACCCCTCCAGGCTAGGCCAACGGCGCGCCGCCCTGCGTCACCGGCACCACCGGGAGCACCGTGTTGATCGGCAGCCCGGCCCGGTCGGGCAGCGCGGTGACCCACGTGTCCGCCCGCCCCTCGTCCACCAGGGACCGCACCTCGGCGACGTCGGCGGGCAGCGCCAGCTCCCCGGCCACCGCCTTGAGCCGCCACCAGCCGACCAGCCCGACCAGCCGCCGGGCGGCCCCGCTGTACCCGCTGGCGACCCCGTCGGACCAGACGGCGCCCCGCGCGTCCCACCGGACGAGGTCCGCGCGCTCCCCGACCTCGCGCACCTTGGCGGCGAACCGGACGGCGGCCGGGAACCCGATCTCGCGCCGGGGCAGCACCACGGTCCCGGACCCGACCGGCACCAGCGCGGCCGGCCCGGCCACGGCGCGGTGCAGCGCCAGCTGCAGCTCGGCGGTAGGCGCGGGTGTCCAGATCAGGGTTCTCGGCACGCTCACGACCGGAGATCATGCCCGAGCCGAACCGATCCCGAACACCCGACGCACGGGCCGCCGGCGAAAAGGCGACCGGGCCCGCCGGGGGCCGCGCGCCGGGGGTCGGCGGGGTCCGAACGCCCGCGGGCCGGGCCGCGGCGGGGCGGACGGCGCGGTCGTCCCGGGCGGCTACGCGTACGGCCGGGCGAGGACTTCGTCCACGAAGCACGGGACGGTCTTGCGGAACTGCTCGAGGAACTCACCCCGGGTCCGCGGCGGTCTTCTGAGGTCCGTGATCAACTCGTCCACGCAGCGCAGCGTCCCGGCGCGGCAGGAGTCGAGCCGGTCGAGCAGGAAGTCGTCCGGGTGCCGGACGTCGATCTCGAACGGGTCGCAGGCGGAGGCCGGGAAGTCGTCGACGTTGGCCGTGACGATGACCCCCGCCTTGGCCCGGACGGCGGCGGCCAGGACGTGCCGGTCCTTGGGGTGGTTGGTCATGCCCCCGATGAGCGGCCGGTGGCCCGTGACCATCGCCTCGGGGAACGCGGCGCGCATGTGCCGGACGCGGCGCGCGGCGCGTTCCGGTGTGGCGCGGGGGTCGGCCTTCGGGATGTTGCGCTCGACCTCCGCCAGGATCTCCTCCGACCACAGCGGCCGGAACACTCGGTCTTCGCCCAGGCGCAGCAGGAGGTCGGTCAGGTGGATCGGCACGAGAACGGCGGCGTCGAGCACGGCGGAGAAGACCACCGAGGAATCCTGGCAGGCTGCGCCGGCCGGGTCCACGAAGACCGACCGACCGGCCCAACCGTCACCGGGTCGGGACGAATCCCCCGCCCGTCTCGTACAGGCCGTCGGCTTCGGCGTCCCGGGTCATCTCGCGCAGCAGGGAACGGCGTCGGACCTTGGCGCGCTCCTGGTAGGCCGCCAGGTCGGCGAGCTTGACGCGGCGGTGGCGGCCCGGCTGGGAGTAGGGGATCTCGCCGTCTTCCAGGAGCTTGACCAGGGTGGGTCGGGACACGCCGAGCATGTCCGCGGCTTCCTGGGTGGTGAGCACCTGGTCGTGGGGGGAGATGGTGACGCCGCGCCCGCCCAGCAGTTGGCGCGCCGCGTGCCGCAGCACCTCGTACAGCTCGTCGGGCAGCTCGATGCGGTCGCCGTCCGGACCGACCAGGACGGCGACCGGGCGGGGCGGCCCGGCGTCGTCCGCCCGCCCCTTGCCCATGGCGTCCAGGGCGTGCGCGACCACGGCGAGCCGGTCGCCGGGGTCGGTGGGTGGCAGCACGGTGTGGCTGGTGGCCGCATCGGGGGTGGCCATGGTTGACCTCGTCTCGTCGTCCCCGCGCGTGGCGGGTCCTTCGGTGGCAGGTCGGGTTCCGCGGTGCCGGTCGGCAGCCGGCCCCGCCTGCTCAGGGCCGCGCTCCACCACCGTATCGCAAAATTCGAAAGTTAGCGTGCGAGAACCCGGTGACCTCGCCCACCGCTGCTGCCGGCGCGGGAAGCGCTGGTCGGAGGCGCTTCGAGGTGGGTCGGGGCCGGGCGGCCGGCGGGGGGGCGCTTGAGGGCCGGACGGCCGGCGGGGGTGCTTGAGGGCCGGACGGCCGGCGGGGGTGCTTGAGCGCTGGGCAGTCGACGGAACGCGCACTTGAGCGCCGGGCGGCCGGCTGGGAGCGCTTGAGGGCCGGACGGCCGCGGGGTAGGCGCTTGAGGGCCGGGCGCCCGCCCCCGGCACCCCGCGACGCGGCCGGGCACCCAGGAGCGGTGCGCCCGGCCGCGGAATGCCTGGTCGGGGACCTATGAGCCGCCTCGGGCGTGGCTCCTGGCCCCCGACACCATTCTCCCACGCCCCACCGACGGTTCCCGCTGCGAATCCTGAGAGAGGTCCCCGGCGGTCACCCGAACATCCGCCGGACCTCGGCCGCGATGCCCACCACGTCCAGGTCGTGGGCCGAGTCGTGGTCCTCGGCCGTGCCGTAGGCGCGCAGCTCGGTCTCCCGCCGCACCCCCAGCGACCGCAGCCGGTGCGGGACGTCGGCCAGGGACTCGGCGGCCAGGTGCGCCGACGTCCCCGCCAGGTACGGCTCGACCAGCAGCACGTCGGCCCGACCACCGGCCACGGCGGCGTGCAGGCCGTGCGCGTCGAACGGCCGGACGGTGGTCGCGTACAGGACCGACACGTCGACCCCCTCGGTGGCCGCCAGCACCGGGTCGAGCATCGGGCCCACGGCGACGACCACTCCCCTCGCCCCGCGCCGCACCTCGGTGAACCCCTCGACCACCGGGCGGGCGACAGCGTTCTCCCGCAACGACAACCGGATGTAGACGCGGTCGTCCGACGCCAGCGCCTCCCGGACGATCGGCTCGACCTCGCGCGGGTGGCCCGGCACCCGGACCGCCCAGCCCGGCAGCGTGTCGAACAGCGCCACGTCACCGGGCGCCTGGTGGGTCCGGCCCCACACCGGGTCGTCGTAGGACCCCCCGATGCTCACCAGCACCCCGCCCACGTCCTGGTGCCCGAAGTCCAGCTTGACCTGCTCGAACGGCCGCTCCACCAGGAACGGCGCGTACGTGTGCACCACCGGCCGCAGCCCGCTCAGCGCCAGCCCGCCGCCGACCCCGACCATGACCTGCTCCCGGATGCCCACGTTGACCACCCTGGGCGACGGCCGGAAGGCGTCGCGGGAGATCTCCGCGAGCACCACCACCACCCTCGGGTCGTGCTCCATCACCTCCTGCACCGTGTCCACGAAGACCTGCCGCATGGTCAAGGGCTCCGACGCCCCCCGCACCGGCAGCACCCTCCCCACCGACGGCGTCCCGACCTCTTCCCCCTGCGATGACATCAGCCCTCCTCACCGATCCGCGCCACCACGACCAGCGGCCGGCCCGGGTGCTCCGCCGTGAACGCCGCGTGCAGCGCACCCTGATCACGACCGTCCACTGTGGACGCAGCCCACCCCTCGACGGCGAACCGCGCCGCGATCCCTCCCGGCCACCCGTGCGTGCCCGACTCGTTGTCCACCACCACGACGGTGAAGTTCCCCAGCCCCATCCGGCCCGCCAGCGCGATCGCCTCGTGGTTGCTGCCCTCGTCCAGCTCGGCGTCCCCCACCAGCACCACCACCCGCGAGGACCTCCCCTGCAACCGCAACCCGATGGCCACGCCCACCCCGATGGGCATGCCGTGCCCCAACGAACCGCTGCTGATCTCCACACCGGGCACCAGCACGCGGTCCGGGTGCTGCCCCAGCGGCGAGTCCCACGCGGTCCAGGTGTCCAAAGTGGATGGCTCGATGAAACCCTTGGCGGCCAGCACGGCGTAGTACGCCATCGGCCCGTGCCCCTTCGACAGCAGGAACCGGTCGCGGTCCGGGTCGTCCACCCGGTCCGGTGACACGTCCAGCACTCGGTCGTAGAGCACCCACAGCACGTCCAGCGTGGACGCCGCCGCCCACTCGTGCTTCTCGTCCCCGGTCATCCGCCGGAACAGCGCGGGGATGTCCGCGAAGCCCAGCCCGCTCGCAACTGCCATGCCCCTACCAAACAACCTCGACTTAGGTTGAGGTCAAGGCATAGTATGGGCAGGTGAGCAAGTTGCCCGAAATGCTGACCATCGGACAGGTGGCCGAGCGCAGCGGTGTGCCGCACACTGCGCTGCGGTTCTACGAGGAGCGGGGGCTGATCTCCTCCGAGCGCACCGCGGGCAACCAGCGCCGGTACGCGCGCTCGGTGCTGCGCAGGCTGGCGTTCATCCGCACCGCGCAGCGCGTGGGCCTGAGCCTGGAGGACGTGCACGACGCGCTCGCCACCCTCCCGGACAACCGGACTCCCACCAAGGCCGACTGGAGCAGGCTGTCCACCAACTGGCAGGTCGAGCTGGACGCGCGCATCGACGCGCTGATCCGCCTGCGGGACCGGTTGACGTCGTGCATCGGCTGCGGCTGCCTGTCCCTGCGCAGCTGCTTCCTGCACAACTTCGAGGACGAGCAGGCCGCCGACGGCCCCGGCGCGCCCAAGCTCAAGCCCGCCTGCGAGGGCGGCACCTGACCACAGGCCCCGCACCGCGGCGTCGGTGCCGCAACCGCCTGCGGGGGGCGCGGCAAACGCGGTGGCGACGCCGCGCCCCGCGTGCTGCACTGGGGCCGTGCAAGAGAAGGAAATGATCCGCTTGTCGAAGCGGATGTCCCGCCACCTCCGCCACGCGCCGCAGGAAGTGGGACTCACCCTCGACCCGGCCGGCTGGGTCGACCTGGACGACCTCGTCCGCGCACTGCGGACGACCCACGACCGCGTCCGCGAAGTGGTGGCCCACAACGACAAGCAGCGCTTCGCCGTCGAAGGCGGTCGCATCCGGGCCAGCCAGGGCCACACGGTGCAGGTCGACCTCGACCTCCCCACCGCCGAACCCCCGGCCGTGCTCTACCACGGCACGGTCGCGGCGGCCCTGCCCGACATCCGCCGGGACGGCCTGCGCCCCATGCGCCGCCACGACGTGCACCTGTCGGCGACCACGGACACCGCGATCCGCGTCGGCTCGCGCCGGGGAAAGCCGGTCGTCCTCGAAGTGGCAGCAGGCCGGATGCACGCCGACGGCCACGAATTCCGCATCAGCGCGAACGGCGTCTGGCTCACCCCCGCCGTCCCACCGGCCTACTTGCGAGAACCCGACAACCAGAACCACCCCTGAGACCCCAGGAAATCACCCCGAAGCACTAAATCAACAGGCCACCACCAGGCCAACAGACCAACAGACCAATCGAGCCGAACCGCCGGCATGACGTCGGACCCACGCCGCGCCCCGCGCGGCGGCGCTTCAGCACTCACCTCAAGCCGCGCCCCGCGCAGCGGCGCTTCAACTCTCGCCTCAGGCCGCGCCCCGCGCGGCGGCGCTTCAGCGCAGCCTCGTGCCTCGTGTTCTCCCCGTACGGCCTGGGCGCAGCCCAATCATGCCGAGCAGGGGGTGTCAAGCACGCTTCACCGCTTGACACCCCCTGCTCGGCATGATTGCCTCCGGCAGGCCGTACGGGGAGAACACGACGCACTTCCCTTCTCCTTGGGGGCCTCTCGGCCGCTTTTCTTACTAAGATCGCGCACCGATCCAGGAAATATTTGGTGCGGCACGGATCCAGGTAAAACCCAAAAGAGTCCTCGCCGGACAGGCAGGCCGCCAAGGAGAATGAAAAGAAACAGCGGTCGTGTTCCCCCCGCATGACCTGTCAAAGACGACCATGCTTTCTTGGGGGGTGCAAGCGAAAAGCGTGCTTGCACCCCCCAAGAAAGCATGGTAGCCCTCCGGGCAGGCCATACGGGGAGAACACGAGAGCACCGGACTGCACGGGGCGTGCCGAAAACCCCAGAGCGAAAAGCGAGGGCGGCGGTCGGTGCGCGCGAGGTGTGGTGGAGGTGTGGGCCGGCGGCGGGGGCCGCCGGCTTCACGGTTGGTCCGGCGTGCCTACAGCAACCACGCGATCGCGCCGCCGATGGAGATCAGCGTCAGCACGACGAGCACGACGGCGAGCCCGCGTGCCGTCTTCCACGTGCTGTAGACCCCGCCGATCAGGAAGCCCGCCAGCGCGAGCAACCCGATGACCACGTACTCCTTGGGCATTACAGGACGCCCTTGGTGGACGGCACACCGCCGACCCTCGGGTCGGGCTCCACCGCCGCGCGCAGCGCCCGCGCGATCGCCTTGAACTGGGCCTCGGTGATGTGGTGCGGGTCGCGGCCGTACTCGACCCGCACGTGCAGCGCGATGCCGGCGTGGAAGGCCAGCGAGTCGAACACGTGCCGGTTGAGCACGAACGGGTAGTTGCCGCCGATGGTGAAGGTGTTGAACTCCGGCGGCTCGCCCACGTGCACGCAGTACGGCCGGCCCGAGACGTCCACCGCCGCGTGCGCCAGCGTCTCGTCCATCGGGATCCACGCGTCGCCGAAGCGGCGGATGCCGGCCTTGTCCCCCAGCGCCTCCCGCAACGCCTGCCCCAGCACGATGGCGACGTCCTCCACCGTGTGGTGCGCGTCGATCTCCACGTCGCCGGAGGCGCGCACCACCAGGTCCAGCGACCCGTGCACGCCCAGCGCCGTCAACATGTGGTCGTAGAACGGCACCCCGGTCGCGATCTCGACCTGCCCGGTCCCGTCGAGGTCCACCTCGACGTGCACCGAAGACTCCTTGGTGGTCCGCTCCACCTTGCCCACCCGGCTCACCGGCCGACCTCCTTGCTCGCCGCGAGGAACGCGTCGTTCTCCTCCGGAGTCCCGACCGTCACCCGCAGATGACCCGCGATACCGACATCCCTGATGAGCACGCCGCGCTCCAGGTAGGAGCGCCAAGTGGCGCGCGCGTCCTCGAACCACCCGAACAGCACGAAGTTCGCGTCGCTGGGCACGACGGCGAAACCCATGCCCGCCAACGACTCCACGACGCGGTCGCGCTCGGCCGCCAGCCGCGCCACCGACCCGAGCGTCTCCGCCGAGTGCCGCAGCGCGGCCCGCGCCGCCGCCTGCGTCAGCGCCGACAGGTGGTACGGCAGCCGCACCAGCAGCAGCGCGTCCACCACGGCCGGCGCGGCGGCCAGGTAGCCCAGCCGGCCGCCGGCGAACGCGAACGCCTTGCTCATGGTGCGGCTGACGATCAGCTTCTCCGGGTAGTCCGCCAGCAGCGACACGGCGCTGCCCCGCGAGGAGAACTCGGCGTACGCCTCGTCCACGACGACCACCCCGGGCGCGGCCTCGACGACGTCGCGCAGCTCCTCGGTCGGGATGCTCTGGCCGGTCGGGTTGTTGGGGCTGGTCACGAAGACCACGTCGGGCCGGCGGGCGGCCACGGTCCGCGCCGCCTCCGCCGTGTCCAGCGAGAAGTCCGCGCGCCGGGGCGCGGGCGCCCACTCGGTGCGCGTGCCGGAGGCGATGATCGGGTGCATCGAGTACGACGGCTCGAAGCCCAGCGCCGTGCGCCCCGGGCCGCCGAACGCCTGGAGCACCTGCTGGAGCACCTCGTTGGACCCGTTGGCGGCCCACAGGTTCCGCTCCGCCAGCGGCACGCCGGTCGCCGACGACAGGTACGCCGCGAGGTCGGCGCGCAGCGCCACCGCGTCGCGGTCGGGGTAGCGGTGCAGCTCGGCCGCGACGAGGGCCACCTCGCGCGCCACGTCGGCGACCAGCTCGGGCGTCGGCGGGTACGGGTTCTCGTTGGTGTTGAGCCGGACCGGGACGTCCAGCTGGGGCGCGCCGTAGGGCGTGCGGCCCCGCAGGTCCTCGCGCAGGGGGAGGTCGGACAGCTCCACCCGCTCGCCGATCACCGGGCTCATCCGCGCAGCCTCGCGGTCACGGCCTGGCCGTGGGCGGGCAGGTCCTCGGCGTCGGCCAGCGCGACCACCTTCGGCGCGACCTCGCGCAGCGCGTCCTCGCTGTAGTCCACGACGTGGATGCCGCGCAGGAACGTCTGCACCGACAGCCCCGACGAGTGCCGCGCGCAGCCGCCCGTGGGCAGCACGTGGTTGGAGCCCGCGCAGTAGTCACCCAGCGACACCGGGGAGTGCGGGCCGACGAAGATCGCGCCGGCCGCGCGGACCCGGGCGGCGACCTCGCGCGCCCGCTCGGTCTGGACCTCCAGGTGCTCGGCGGCGTAGGCGTCCACCACCGTCAGGCCGTCGTCCACGGTGGACACCAGCACGGTGCCGGACTGCCTGCCGCCCAGCGCGGTGCGGACGCGCCCGGCGTGCTTGGTCGCCGCGACCTGCCGCTCCAGCTCGACGTCCACCGCGTCGGCCAGCTCGGGCGAGGTCGTCACCAGGACGCTCGCCGCCAGCGGGTCGTGCTCGGCCTGGCTGATCAGGTCCGCCGCCACGTGCACCGGGTCGGCCGACGCGTCGGCCAGCACGGCGATCTCGGTCGGGCCCGCCTCGGAGTCGATGCCGACCAGGCCGCGCAGCAGGCGCTTGGCCGCGGTCAGGTAGATGTTGCCCGGCCCGGTGACCAGGTCGACCGGGGCGAGGTCGCCGCCGTCGGTGTCCACCCCGCCGTACGCGAGCAGCGCCACCGCCTGCGCCCCGCCGACCGCCCACACCTCCGCCACGCCCAGCAGCGCGGCGGCGGCCAGGATGGTCGGGTGGGGCAGGCCGCCGAACTCGGCCTGCGGCGGCGAGCACACCACCAGCGACGCCACGCCGGCGGTCTGCGCGGGCACCACGTTCATGACCACGCTGGACGGGTAGACGGCCAGGCCGCCGGGCGCGTAGAGGCCCACGCGCGCGACCGGCACCCAGCGCTCGGTCACCGTCCCGCCGGGCACGACCTGGGTCGTGGTGTCGGTGCGCCGCTGGTCGGCGTGCACCGCGCGGGCACGGGTGATGGACTCCTCCAGCGCCTCCCGCACGGCCGGGTCCAGTTCGGCCAGCGCGCGGTCCAGTTCGGCCGCCGGGACGCGGACGGTGGCCGGCCGCACCCCGTCGAACCGCTCGCCGAACTCCAGGACGGCCGCCACGCCGCGTTCCCGCACCGCTTCCACCATCGGCCGCACGTGGTGCAGCACCGCGTCGACGTCCACTTCGGCGCGCGGCAGCGCGGCGCGCAGTTCAGCCGGGGACGGGACCTGACCGCGCAGGTCGATGCGGTTGAGCATGTGCCCAGGGTAAGCCGTCCGGACCAGGCGGACGCAGGCCGGCCCCGGAACGCCCGCGACTCGCCGGCGCGATCGCCGGACCGCGCCCCGCGGGGCGGCCCGTCCCGCCGCGGACCGCCCCGCCGCCGGGCCGCGCCGCGCCGCGCCGCTCCCGGGGCAGCGGCCGATCGGCGACGTCCGCTGCCCCGGACGCCCCCGGCCCGGTCCCGCCGGGGGGCGCAACCCGTGCGGAGGTCCGCAGCCGCTCGCGGCTGTGTCAACTGTCAGCCGTGCGCGGAGGCCGGGAACCCGACAAACGGGGGCTATGCCGATCTGTGACGTGCGGGCCACGCTGCGTACGCGAACTCCGTCGCAAACCCTGCTGATGATGGAGGCTCCATGTCATCCAAGCGGCGCGGCCTCGTGGCCGCCGCGCTCGGCGCCTGCCTGACCCTGGTGCTGCCCCTGAACACCGTGGCGGCCCAGCCGAGCACGACCAGCACACCCGAGCGGACCATGTTCGAGGTCACCGCGGCCACCCCCGAAGCCCGGACCAAGGTGGCCCGGACGGGCGTGGACGTGCTCGGCCTCAACGGGGCGACGCTCACCGTGATCGCCGAGGCGCGGCAGCTGGGAGCGCTGCGCGCCACCGGCCTGCCCGTCAAGAGCCTCGGCGACGCCGATGCCGAGCTCAAGGCGCTCGGCAAGGTCGACTTCACCGACCGGACCGGGGACGTGGGCGCCCAGGACTTCCCGTCCGGCTACACCGGGTACCACAACTTCCGGGAGATGGTCGCCGAGCTGAACCAGACCGTCAGCGACCACGGCGGCCTGGTGCGGCTGAGCAGCATCGGCAAGTCCTACGAGAACCGGGACCTGTGGGCGCTGAAGATCAGCGACAACGCCGCCACCGACGAGAACGAGCCGGAGGTGCTGTTCACCTGCAACCAGCACGCCCGTGAGCACCTGACCGTCGAGATGTGCCTGCGCATCATCAAGCAGTACACCGACGGCTACGCCACCAACCCGACCATCAAGAACCTGGTCGACTCCCGGGAGATCTGGGTCATCCCCAGCGTCAACCCGGACGGCGCCGAGTACGACATCGCGTCGGGCCAGTTCCGCGCGTGGCGCAAGAACCGGCAGGGCCAGGGCACCGACCCCAACCGCAACTGGGGCTACAAGTGGGGCTGCTGCGGCGGCTCCAGCGGCAGCCCGTCCAGCGAGACCTACCGCGGCCCGTCGGCGTTCTCCGCGCCGGAGACCCAGCGCGTCCGCGACTTCGTCAACAGCCGGGCCGTCGGCGGCGTGCAGCAGATCAAGACGCACATCGACTGGCACACCTACTCCGAGCTGATCCTGTGGCCCTACGGCTACACCTACAACGACACCGCGCCCGGCCTGGACGCCACCGAGGCCAACGTGTTCGCCACGCTCGGCCGGCGGATGGCGGCGCTCAACAACTACACGCCGCAGCAGTCGAGCGACCTCTACATCACCGACGGCGGCATCAACGACTGGATGTGGAACGCCCACAAGATCTGGAGCTACACCTTCGAGATGTACCCCAGGTCCGCGAGCGGCACCAGCGGTTTCTACCCGCGTGACACCGCGATCGCCCCGCAGACCGCCCGCAACGACAGCGCCGTGGAGCTGTTCCTGACCTACTCGGACTGCGCGCCGCGCATCATCGGCCGCACCTGCTGACGGCCGCCACGGCCCGATCGACCTGCGCGGGCTCGATGAAGTAGTGGGGCGACGCCCTGACGACCTCGTCGAGCCCGCGCCTGGTCATGTCCAGCAGCGTCGAGCCCCGGCGGCTCGCGGTCACCGTGACGCCCTCGCCCGCCAGGGCCGCGCGCACGTCGTCGGCGGACCGGCCCTCGACGGTGAACGTCACCAGGCCCGCCTGCTGCTCGCCGATGTCGCGCACCCGCACGCCGGGCAGCTCCGCCAACCCGGCCCGCAGCCGCCCCGCCCGGTCCCGGACCGCCTCGGCGATCGCCCCCAGCCCCAGGTCCAGCGCGTAGCGGGCGGCGGCGACGAGCCCGAGCCGGGCGGCGGTGTCGGACTCCCACAGCTCGAAGACGCGGGCGTCCGAGCGCAGCCGGACCTCCCGCGGGCCGACCCACTCGCCGCCGCGCGAGTCGACCAGCGTCGGGCGCAGCCGGTCCCGCGCCGCCCGGCGCACCACCAGCACGCCCGTGCCGCGCGGTCCGCGCAGCCACTTGCGGCCCGTGGTGGACAGCAGGTCCACGCCCAGCTCGTCGGCCCGCACGGGCAGCTGGCCGACCGACTGGCAGGCGTCCAGCAGCACCAGCGCGCCGGCGGAGCGGGCCGCCGCGGCGACCTCCGCCACCGGGTTGACCAGGCCGCTGTTGGTGGGCACGTGCACCAGCGAGACCAGCTTGACCCGCTCGTCGAGCAGCCCGGCCAGCGCCGCCACGTCGACCTGGCCGGACGCGTCCGAGGGGATCGCCACCACCTCCGCGCCCACCCGCCGCGCGCGGTGCAGCAGCTGGATCGCGTTGCTGCCGTACTCGGCCTCGGTGATCAGCACCCGGTCGCCCGCGCCGAGCGGCACCGCGTCCAGCGCCAGCAGGTAGGACCTGGTGGCGCTGTCGGTGAACGCGATCTCGTCCGGCTCGGCACCCAGCAGGTCGGCGAACACCCGGTAGCCGGCCTCCAGGTCGTCGGCGCGCTCCTGCGCGGCGACGTACCCGCCGACTTCGGCTTCCCGCCGCAGGTGGCCGATCACCTCGTCGAGCACCGGCCGCGGCGGCAGCGAGGAGCCCGCCGAGTCGAGGAAGACCCCCCGGCTCGCACCAGGCGTGTCGGCGCGCACGGCGGCAAGGTCGATCACGGTGGCCCCCAGGGTCTCGGATTCCGCTCGCCCTCGTCTACCACGCCGCGCGCGGCCGGGGCTACCGCGCCGCCCAGCGCTCCAGGTTCCACCACGGGCCCCAGGACAGCGCGCCGTGCTCGTACGGGTCGACGACCTCCTGGTAGCCGGTCCAGTTGTCGCGCAGCACGTAGGTGTGCTGGACCGCCGCCAGGACGACCATGCCGGGCGCGGCCAGGTAGGCGTGCTGCAACTGCCGGTAGGCCGCCGCGCGCTGCGCCGGGTCCAGCAGCGTGCGGCCGGCCTCCAGGGCGGCGTCCACCCTGGTGCTCGTGTAGCCCCACGGGTTGCCGGTGTGCAGCGGCTGGTAGGTCATCAGGTCCGGGTCGAACGGGGTGCCGCCGCCGTGCAGCAGCGCGTCGGTCCCCAGGCGCGGCGCGATCGCCTCCGGGCCCAGGCCGGCGAGCTGGACGTCCACGCCCACCGCCTTGGCGTCGGCCGCGAACGCCGTCGCCAGGTCGGTGCGCACCACGTCGCCGATCGGGTACATGAGCGTGAACCGGGCCGGCACGCCGTTGCGGGCGCGCACGCCGTCCTCGCCGCGCGCCCAGCCCGCCTGGTCGAGCAGCAGCTCGGCCTGCGCCTTGTCGTGGGCGAACACCGCCGCCGGGTCGTGGAACTCCGGCAGCGTGTCGGGCACCGGCGTGGACGCCGGGGAGCCCTTGCCGCCCAACAGGTTCTCCACCACGCCCTTGCGGTTCACCGCGTGGTTGAGCGCCATCCGCACCGCCGGGTCGCCGGTCACCGGGTTCGCCGCGGGCAGCGTCACCGCCCGCAGGTCCGCCGCGCGGTGGGTCACCACGCGCATCCCGCCGGTGTTGGCGAAGGGCTGCGCCAGGCGCGGCGGCAGCTCCGCCCCGTCGAACTCGCCCTGCTGCATCCGCTGCGCGCGCGTGTTGTCGTCGGGCACGAAGACCACGGTGAGCCTGCGCACGGCGGGCTGACCGGCGAAGTGGGTCGGGTTGGCCTCCAGCACCATCCGGTCGCCCCTGCGCCACTCGACCAGCTGGTACGGGCCGGTGCCGACCGGCTTGACCTCCTTGAGCGGCACGCCGAACGCCTCGCTCGGCAGCACGCCCAGCACCAGCAGGTGCGGGAACGCCGCCCACGGCTCGCCCAGCGCGAACCGCACCGTGTGCACGTCCAGCTGCTCGACCCCGCTCAGGCCGGCGAACCGGGCGCGCTCGGTGGAGCCCGACGCCGGGTCCAGCAGCGCCCGGTAGGTCGCGACCACGTCCTCCGGCCCGAACGACGAGCCGTCGGCGAACTTCACGTCCTCGCGCAACCGCACCGTCCACGACCGGCCGTCGGCCGCCGGCCGGGGCAGCTCCGCGGCCAGCCGGGGCCGCAGCGAGCGGTCCGCGCCGTGCTCCACCAGGCCGTCGTAGACCTTGGACACGCCGTCGCGCCCGTAGCCCAGCAACGGGTTGAGGGTGGTCGGCTCGGCGTTGTCGGCCAGCACGATCGAACTGCCGTCCGCCGTGCCCTCCGCGTTCGGTGTCGTCGTCCCCGTGCACCCCGCCACGGCGAGCAGGGCCAGCACGATCAAGGAGGGCAACAGGGAGCGCACGGGACCTGACACTACCTAGAGTGGGTGGTATGCGTGTTGCGCTCTGCCAGATCACGTCCTCCACCGACCCCGCGGCCAACCTCGACCTGCTGCGGGAGGGCGTCCGGCGCGCGGAGGGCGCCCGCGTCGTGGTGTTCCCGGAGGCGGCCATGTGCCGCTTCGGCGTGCCGCTGGGCCCGGTCGCCGAGCCGCTGGACGGGCCGTGGGCGTCGGCCGTGCGGGACATCGCCGACGAGCACGGCGTCGTGGTGGTCGCGGGCATGTTCACCCCGGCGGCGGACGGGCGGGTGGCGAACACCCTGCTGGCCACCGGCGGCGGGCTGCACGTCGGGTACGACAAGATCCACCTGTTCGACGCGTTCGGCTTCGCCGAGTCGCGCACCGTGGCCCCCGGCGACCACCCGGTGACCATCGACGTGGACGGCGTCACGCTCGGCCTCGCGACCTGCTACGACGTGCGGTTCCCCGAGCTGTTCCGGGCCTTGGCCGACCGCGGCGCGTCCGCCGTGCTGCTGGGCGCCTCGTGGGGCGCGGGCCCGGGCAAGCGGGAGCAGTGGGAGCTGCTGGTGCGGGCGCGGGCGCTGGACTCCACCTCGTGGGTCCTGGCCTGCGGCCAGGCCGACCCACGCGAGGACCACGGCGGCGCGCCCACCGGCATCGGCCACAGCCTGATCGCCTCCCCCCTCGGCGTGGTGGAGCACCACCTGGGCGCCGAGCCGGGCGTCCTGGTCGCCGACCTCGACCCCACCACGGTCGAGCAGGTCAGGCAGTCGCTCCCCGTCCTGGCCAACCGCCGCCTCTGACCACCGCCCCCGACCGCGCAACCCCCGACCCCCGCAAGGGCCTCCGTGCCACTCGGCCACCACAGGACCGGCCGCCTGCGGAACCGGGGCACTCACGGATCAGGGGCGGTTGCACGCTCGCACAGCCCCGTGCCCTCGTGTTCTCCCCGTATGGCCTGCCCGTCCGGCGAGGACTCTTTTCGCTCTTCCACCGAGCGCGGCGCACCCACCACGTCCCGACACACGCGCTCCTCGCACATGCCCCCCTCACGCGAATTCCTTTCGAGGGATATCGAGTCGCACAACCAGGTGACGGCCGGGTCGCCCGTTCCAGGTCGCGGGTAATCCGCCAGGGCAGGTGATACCACCCGAAGGGGAAATCATGATCAACCAGGCCGAAGTGGACCGGTTGTACGACTGCGACGTGGTCGACTCGCACGGCGAGCGGATCGGGTCGGTCAAGCAGGTGTGGCTCGACGACCGCGACGGGCGCCCGATGTGGGCTTCGGTGCACACCGGGCTGTTCGGGCTCAAGGAGACGTTCGTGCCGATCCAGGACGCTCGGATCGACAAGGGGAGCATCACCGTCCCGGTGGAGAAGCAGCAGGTCAAGGACGCGCCCCGGATCGACGTCACCGACGAGCACATGTCCGACGCCCAGCAGGACGAGCTGTACCGCTACTACGGGATGATCCCGACGGCGAACACCGGCGAGCACGACCGCATGCCCGGTGGCCGGGGCGGTCAGGCCCGCGGTCAGGCCGAGCAGACCCGCGGCGGGCAGACCGGCGCCGAGCAGACCCGCGGCCGGGCCGAGCAGGGCGGGCACGTCCACAGCGAGCACACCCGGCTCCCGGGGATGCGCGAGGACGCCCCGGCCCGGCAGCCCCGCGGCAAGGCGGCCGAGGGCGACTCCGTGACCCGCTACGAGGAGCAGCTCGACGTCGGCACGCGCGACGTGGCGGCGGGTCGGGTGCGACTGGTCAAGCACGTCGTCACCGAGCAGCAGAACATGACGGTGCCGGTCTCGCACGAAGAGGTCCACGTGGTGAGCGAGCCCGCCGACGGCGCGACCGGGGAGGCTTTCACCGAGGAGGAGGCCGAGGTGACGCTGCGGCGGCAGGAGCCCGTGGTCGAGAAGCGGGCGGAGCCGGTGGAGCGGGTGCGGCTGGACAAGGAGACGGTGACCGAGCAGCGCCAGGTCGGCGACCAGGTGCGCCGCGAGCGCGTCGAGGTCGAGCGTGACGACGAGCGCTGACCGGACGACCGGCCCGCGCCCTCGCGGGAGGGCGCGGGCCGCTCCGACCCGGTGAAGCGCTCGGTACGGGACCGGGCCGGCGTCGGACCGGTCGGCACGACCCCGGGGCGCTCCCGGGCGGACCGCACCGCCGGCGCGGCGACCGGATCCCGGTCAGCGCAGGTCCATCCCCAGGTCCAACGCCGGCGCGGAGTGCGTCAACCCGCCCACCGCGAGGTAGTCCACGCCCGTCCCGGCGTACGCGCGGGCCACGTCCAGCGTCAGCCCACCGGACGCCTCCAGCGCGACGCCGCCGGCCCGCCGCACGGCCTCCGCGCACTCCTCGACCGTGAAGTTGTCCAGCAGCACCAGCTCCGCGCCCTCGGCGAGGGCTTCGTCCAGCTGCGCCAGGGAATCCACCTCCACCTCGCACGGCAGGTGCGGCGCGCGGGCGCGCACGGCGGCCATCGCGGCGGCGACCGAACCGGCCGCGCGCACGTGGTTGTCCTTGATCAGCACCGCGTCGCCGAGGCCGAGCCGGTGGTTGACGCCGCCGCCGCAGCGGACCGCGTACTTCTCCAGCAGCCGCAGGCCGGGCAGCGTCTTGCGGGAGTCGCGCACCCGCGCCCCGGTGCCGGCGACCTCCGCCACCCAGGCCGCGGTGAGCGTGGCGACGCCCGACAGGTGGCACAGCAGGTTCAACGCGGTGCGCTCGGCGGTGAGCAGGCCGCGCACCCGGCCGCGCACCACGAGCGCCGGCTCGCCGGGGACGGCCTTGTCGCCGTCGTCGCGGCGGTCGAGCACCTCGACGTCGAGCACCTCCTCGAACACCGCCAGCGCGGCCGGGACGCCCGCCAGCACACCGGCTCGGCGCGGCGTCAGCTCGGCGACGGCCACCGCGTCGGCGGGCACCGTCGCCTCCGTCGTCGCGTCCGGGCCGTGGCGCAGGTCCTCGGCGAGCGCCGTCGTGATGACGCGGCGCAGGTCGTCGGGGTCGAGCCCGGCGCCCGGCGCGGTCGCGGGATCCACAGGGGTCATGCCACTCCCTTCGTCGCCACCGCCGGGTCGGCCAGCACGGGCTGGCCCGACGGGTTGAGCCGGACCACCTGGCTGCGGCCCCAGCGCGCGTCGTCGCGGGCGGGCGCGTCGGTGCGCACGTGGCAGCCGCGCGACTCGGTGCGCTGCGCCGCCGCCGCGATCAGCGCCCGTGCCGCCGCGGTCAGCGCCGCGTCCTCCACCAGCTCCCGGGTGTTCAGCTCCCGCTCCACCGTGGACAGGTCGAGCACCGAGCCGACCACGGCCAGCCCCTCGGCGTCCCGGCCGATCGCCGCGTACCGGCTCATGACGCGCTGCAGCGAGTCCCGGTCCGCCACCGGGGCCGTCGGCAGCTCCGCCGTGGCCGGGCAGCGGGCCAGCACGCCCAGCGCGAGGTCGGCCGCGACCGCCTCGGCGGCCCGCGCGCCCACCACCAGCCCCTCCAGCAGGCTGTTGGAGGCCAGCCGGTTCGCGCCGTGCAGCCCCGTCCGGGCCACCTCGCCCGCCGCGTACAGGCCGGTCACGCCGGTCCGCCCGGACCCGTCGGACACCACGCCGCCGCACGCGAAGTGCGCGGCGGGCGCAACCGGGATCGGCTGCCCGGACGGGTCGACGCCGGCCGCGACGCACGCCGCGTGCACGGTCGGGAACCGCCGCGCGAAGTCGGAGACGCCGGTGGCGTCGAGGAACACGTGGTCGTCCACGCCGCCCGGCGCGTCGCCCAGGCGCCGGGTGATGGCCGCCGCCACGACGTCGCGCGGCGCCAGGTCCTCCAGCGGGTGCACGCCGCGCATGACCCGCGCGCCGGTCGCGTCGACCAGCACCGCCCCCTCGCCGCGCACCGCCTCGGTGACCAGCGGGCACCGGCCGCGCGCGCCCCGCCCGGTGTACAGGACCGTCGGGTGGAACTGCACGAACTCCATGTCCGCCGCCGCCGCGCCGGCCCGCAGCGCGAGCGCCAGCCCGTCGCCGGTCGCCACCTCCGGGTTGGAGGTGGCCTGGTAGAGCTGGCCGAGGCCGCCGCTGGCCAGCAGCACGGCCGGTGCGCTCAGCACGCCCGGCACGCCCCCGTCGTCGAGCACCAGCAGCCCGCACACCTGGCCGAGCGGGGTGCGCACCGCGTCCACCGCGACGTGCCGCTCCAGCACCGGGACCCGGCCGTCGGCCGCCGCGGCGAGCAGCGCCCGCTCCACCTCGGCCCCGGTCGCGTCGCCGCCCGCGTGCACCACCCGGAACGCGCTGTGCCCGCCCTCCCGGGTGCGCGCCAGCCGGCCGCCCGCCGCGGCGTCGAACACCGCGCCCCGCTCCCGCAGGCCGGTCACGGCCGCCGGGCCGCCCGCGATGATCTCCCGCACGGCGCCCTCGTCGCACAGCCCCGCGCCCGCCACCAGCGTGTCGCGGACGTGCGCCTCGACGGTGTCGCCCTCGTCGTGCTCGCCGGGCAGCACGACCGCGACACCGCCCTGCGCCCACCGGGTGTTGCCGTCGTGCTGCTCGGCCTTGGTGACGACCAGGACGCGCAGGCCCAGCTCACGCGCGCGCAGCGCGGCGGTCAGGCCCGCGACGCCCGTGCCGACCACCACCAGGTCGGCGCCGGCCTCCCACAGCGGGGTGCTCACTCGCCGCCGCCGGGCTGACCGATCTCGATCATGCGCTGCACGGCGCCCTTCGCGCGCCGGGCGGTGTCCGGGTCGACGTGCACCTCGTCCCTGCCCTCGCGCAGGCAGCGCAGCAGGGCGGTCGGGGTGATCATCTTCATGTACCGGCAGGAGGCCCGGTCGTTCACGGCGCGGAAGTCGATCTCCGGCGCGGCCCGGCGCAGCTGGTGCAGCATCCCGACCTCGGTGGCCACCAGGACCGACCGGGCGCTGGTGCTGCGGGCGGCGGTGATCATGTCGCCGGTCGAGAGGATGCGCACCTTCTCGGCCGGCACGGTGCCCTCGCCCGCGAGGTAGAGCGCGGAGGTCGCGCAGCCGCACTCGGGGTGGATGAACAGGTCGGCGTCCGGGTTCGCCGCCGCGCGCTCGGCCAGCTCGGGGCCGTTGATGCCGGCGTGGACGTGGCACTCGCCCGCCCAGACGTGCAGGTTCTCCCGGCCGGTCTCGCGCTTGACGTGCGCGCCGAGGAACTGGTCGGGCAGGAACAGCACCTCGCGGTCGGCCGGGATGGAGGCCACCACGTCCACCGCGTTCGACGAGGTGCAGCAGATGTCGGTCTCCGCCTTCACCTCGGCGGTGGTGTTGACGTAGGACACGACGACCGCGCCGGGGTGCTCGGCCTTCCACGCGCGCAGCTGGTCACCGGTGATCGAGTCGGCCAGCGAGCAGCCCGCGCGCTCGTCCGGGATCAGCACGGTCTTGTGGGGCGCCAGGATCTTCGCGGTCTCGGCCATGAAGTGCACGCCGCAGAACACGATGGTCGACGCGTCGCTCGCCGCGGCGATGCGGCTCAGCGCCAGCGAGTCGCCGGTGTGGTGCGCGATGTCCTGGATCTCCGGCAGCTGGTAGTTGTGCGCGAGGATCACCGCGTCCCGCCTGCGCGCCAGCTCCAGCACCTCGTCCCGCCATGCGGCGTCCGGCGCGATGCCGTCGTACGCACCGTCAGAGGTTCGCTCCACGTAGGCGGTAGCGACCATGGTTCTCCTCCTTCAGCCAGGTTTTCGCCTTTCGGTCGAAAACATGGCCGATAGTATCAGCCGGTGGGACTCGCCGGACATGAGGTACTGGCCGCAGTGCTCCAGGTGAGAGCCGGATCACTCCAGGTCATGCTGTGGGAACGCGCTCGGGAGCCGCACGCTCACCGCTGGTCGCTGCCGGGCGGCGGGCTCGGCGACGACGAGGACGTCGAGACCTCCATCCGCCGCCAGCTCGCGGAGAAGGTCGACGTGCGGCAGCTGTCCCACGTCGAGCAGCTCGCCGTCTTCAGCGCGCCCGGCCGCGTGCCCGGCCCGCGGGTGGTGGCGACGGCGTTCCTCGGCCTGGTCCCCTCGGTCACCGACCCGGTCGTGCCGGCGGACACGGCGTGGCACCCGGTGGACGCGCTGCCCCCGACCGCGTTCGACCACGAGGCGATCTGCCGCCGCGCCCGGCACCGGCTGGCGTCCAAGCTGTCCTACACCAACCTGGGGTTCGCGCTGGCGCCGCCGGAGTTCACCATCTCCGCGCTGCGCTCGGTGTACTCCGCCGCGCTGGGCTACGAGGTGTCGGCGACCAACCTCCAGCGCGTGCTGTCGCGGCGCGGCCTGCTGGAGCCCACGGGCGCGGTCGCGCCGGTCGGCCCGTCCGGCGGCCGGCCGGCGGCGCTGTTCCGCTTCGTGTCCCGGCAGATGCGGGTCACCGACCCGTTCGCCGTGCTGCGGCCACCCAGCGGCCGTAGCTTGGGCACGTGACCACGACGCTCCCGCTGTTCCCCCTGGGCACCGTGCTGCTCCCGGGAACGTCGCTGCCCCTGCACGTGTTCGAACCCCGCTACCGGCAGCTGACCGTCGACCTGGTGACCGGGGAGCTGCCCGGCCGCAGCTTCGGCGTCGTGGCGATCCGGCAGGGCTGGGAGGTCGGTCCGGGCAACGCGACGGCCCTGCACGCGGTCGGCTGCGAGGCGCTGCTGATCGACGCCAAGCCGCTGCCCGACGGCCGCTTCGACCTGTCCACGACCGGCGGCCGGCGGTTCCGGCTGCTCGACGTCGACGGCGAGAGCGCCCCCTACCTGCTCGGCGAGGTGGAGTGGGTGGACGACGTGCCCGCGCCGGCGGAGATCGCCGAGGCCCTGCCGCTGCTGGCGGACGGCGCGATGGCGGCGTTCCGCCGGTACCGCCGGGCGGCGTTCGAGGACGACCCGACCGTGGCGAAGACGGACGGGCTGGCCTACGCGCTGGCCAACGACTGCCTGCTGACGCTGGAGGACCGGCAGCGGCTGCTGGAGGAGCGCTCGGAGGCCCGCCGGCTGCGCCTGGTCCGCCGGATGATGCACCGGGAGGCGGGCATCATCGCCGCCCTGCACGCCGTCCCGGCCCCGATCGCCGAGCTGGGCCACCTCCCCCACCGGAACTGACCGCCTGCCCGGCGTTCGCCACCCCGAAGCGTTCGCGGGAGGCCGTGGCGGCGTCCGAAGGCGCAGTCCCAGGGCGCTGTCCGGGGCGCCGGGCGCCGCACGACCCGGCAGCCCCCGGCCGGCGCCGGCCCGGCCGGGACCTAGCCGAGCCGGCGGCCCAGGTCGTCCAGCCCGTTCCACGCCGCCAGGCAGCCGTAGGCCAGCGCCGTGCCCAGGGGCCAGGCCAGCAGGCCCCACCACGTCTCCAGCACCGGCGCCAGCGCGACCGCGTCCCCCACCCGGGGCGCGGCGCCCAGCGCGTACCGGCTGCCCGCCGACCCGAGGCCGGTCCGCTGCGCCAGGTACGCCGCCACACCGCCACCGGCCGTGGCCGCCAGCATCACGACCGGGCCGCGGCGCTCGCGCAGCAGCCAGACCGCCACCCCGGTGATCAGCCCCGCCCCCGCGCCGAGCAGCACGAACACCATCAGCGCGTCGAGCCGGTGGTAGCTCTCCCCCGTCACCGGGACCAGCGAGGCGTCCTGGGCGACCACGGCGTTCTGCGGTGGCGCGAGCCGCGCCCACAGCCACCCCACGGGCAGCCCGAACAGCGAGATCGTGGACAGCACGGCGAACGCGGGCAGCAGGTCCCGCTTCACCACCACCCGCGGGCGCGGCGGGGCGTAGCGGTAGACGAAGACGGGTGGCACCCGGACCGAGGCGGCCCGCTCGTCCACCGGTTGTTCCGCCACGCACGACCTCCCCAGCCCCGGACCACCGACGCAGGGCAGGTTACCGCGCGGAGGTGGTCTCGCCGTGCCGGCTGCACGTGGCGGTCCAGCCCGCCGGCGTCACCTGCACCACCATGCGGCGCGCGCAGGCCGAGCAGAACCTCGGCGGGTCGATCACCCGCAGCCGCCGGGCGCACGCCGCGTGGTCGTCACCGCCGAGGTCCTTGCCGCAGTAGCCGCAGTACGCCGCCGGTCCCGCCGCCGGCCCGGCGCCCCGCCCGGTCGCGGCGCCCTGCCCGGTCGCGGCGCCCTGCCCGGTCACAGCGTCCTGCTCAATTCCTTGATCGGCATCGACAGCTCCTGGAGCATGTCCAGGTCCTGCTGCGCCGGCCGGCCCAGGTTGGTCAGGTAGTTGCCGACGATGATCGCGTTGACCCCGCCCAGCATCCCCTGCTTGGCGCCCAGGTCGCCGAGCGTCAGCTCCCGGCCGCCCGCGAACCGCAGGATGGTGCGCGGCAGCGCCAGGCGGAACGCGCCGACGGCCCGCAGCGCGTCGGGCCCCTCCACGACGGGGTAGTCCTCGTAGGGCGTGCCGGGGTTGGGGATGAGGAAGTTCAGCGGCACCTCGTCCGGTTCGAGCGAGGCGAGCTGCGCGGCGAACTCGGCGCGCTGCTCCAGCGTCTCGCCCATGCCGAGGATCCCGCCGCAGCACACCTCCATGCCCGCCTCGCGCACCATCCGCAGGGTCTCCCACCGCTCCTCCCAGGAGTGGGTGGTGACGACCTCGGGGAAGTGCGACCGCGCGGTCTCCAGGTTGTGGTTGTAGCGGTGGACGCCCATGGCGACCAGCTCGTCCACCTGCTCCTGGGTCAGCATCCCCAGCGAGCAGGCGATCTGGATGTCGTTGCCGTCGTCCCGGATGGCCTTGATGCCGTCGCGGACCTGCGAGAGCAGCCGCCGGTCGGGGCCGCGGACGGCGGCCACGATGCAGAACTCGGTGGCGCCGGTCTCGGCGGTCTGCCGGGCGGCGCGCACCAGGCCGGGGATGTCCAGCCAGGCCGAGCGGACCGGCGAGGGGAACTGGCCGGACTGGGAGCAGAAGTGGCAGTCCTCCGGGCACCCGCCGGTCTTGAGCGACACGATGCCCTCGACCTCGACCTCGGGCCCGCACCACCGCATCCGCACCTGGTGGGCCAGCTCCAGCAGCTCGGGGACGCGCTCGTCCGGCAGCCGGAGCACCCGGAGCACCTGCTCCTCGGACAGGCCGACGCCGCGCTCCAGCACCTGCTCGCGGGCAACGCCGAGGACATCGACCTGTTCGGGGGCTGTGGTCACGACTTCTCCCAGTGGGCTCGTCCGGACGGTGATCCGGCGGCCAGTCTGCCGCACGGCCGCGCCGGCGCCCCAGCGACGTGCGTCACTGGAGCGGTCCACCCCGGCGGGGCGGCGGGCCCCGTGCCGGCGTGGCCGCGAGCGGGTCAGCAGGTGTGCGGGGCGGCGAACTTGTCCGGGTCGAACGTGCCGCCGAACCACGGCGACAGCGCGGTGCGCGCCAGGTCCAGGAACTCCGGCCGCCCCAGCGCCGCCGCGCCGTCCGGCACGACGCCGAGCAGCGGGGCGCCCGCGGCCTCGGGGAGGTCGGCCAGGTTGCAGCGGCACGCCAGGTCCGGCTCGGCGGGCCAGCGGCCCACCACCACGCCGACCGACTCCAGGCCGCGGCGCAGCAGGGCCTCGGCGGTGAGGGCCGTGGTGTTCAGGGTGCCCAGGCCCGCGTGGGCGACGACCAGCACCGGGGCGTTGAGGGCCCACGCCGCGTCGGCGACGGTCGTGCCGTCGTCGTCGAAGCGGACCAGCAGGCCGCCCGCGCCCTCCACCAGGACCAGGTCGTGGGTCCGGTCCAGGTCCGCGGCGGTCGCGGCCACCTCGCTGGGGTGCACGGTGGGCAGCCCGCTGCGGCGGGCCGCGGTGGCCGGGGCCAGCGGGTCCGGGTAGCGGCGCAGCTCGCGGGTGGTCACGGGGCCGGCCAGGCGGGTCACCTCGGCCAGGTCGCCCGGCTCGCCCGGCCCCACGCCGGTCTGGGCGGGCTTCAGCACGGCCACCCGCCGGCCGTCGGCCGCGGCCAGGGCGGCCAGCGCGGCGACGACCACCGTCTTGCCGACCTCGGTCCCTGTTCCGGTGATCACCAGGACGCTCACGGGCACTCACCCTACGACTACACGCAGCGTTGCCGCCGGCCGCGTTCTAGCATCACGCATATGGGTGAAATCGTTCTCTACGGTGCGGACTGGTGCAGCGACTGCCGACGGGCCAAGGCTTGGCTGCGGGAGCACGAAGTGGCCTTCACCGACGTCGACGTCGAGCACGACGACGCGGCCCGCGACCGCGCGGTCGAGCTGGCGGGCGGGCGGAGGAACATCCCGGTGGTCGTCCTGGCCGACGGCACGGTGCTCGTCGAGCCCACCGACGTGCAGCTCGCGGCAGCCGTGCGGGTCTGACGTCGGCCCGGCGCGGGACCGCCGGGCAGCAGCCCGCCCGCAGGAGGACGGCGCGGAAGGGGGCCGCCCGCCTCAGGCGCCGCGCGCGGCCTCGGCCGCCGCCACCACGGCCGAGGTGATCGCCGCCACGTCCTCGTCGGTGCTGATGAACGGCGGCATGGTGTAGATCAGGTCGCGGAACGGCCGCAGCCACACGCCGTGCGCCACGGCCGCCGCCGTCGCCGCGGCCACGTCGACCTCGTGGTCCAGCTGCACCACGCCGATCGCCCCGAGCACCCGCACGTCGCCGGGCGCGTCCGCCAGCCCGGCGGACAGGCCGGCGGAGATGCGCGCCACCGACGCGCGCCAGTCCTGCGACAGCAGCAGGTCGACCGACGCCAGCGCCACCGCCGACGCCAGCGGGTTGCCCATGAAGGTCGGGCCGTGCGCCAGGACGGGCACCTCGCCGCGCGAGATGCCCTCGGCGACGCGCCCCGTGCACAGCGTGGCCGCCAGCGACAGGTACCCGCCGGTCAGCGCCTTGCCCACGCACATGACGTCCGGGCTGACCGACGCGTGGTCGGCGGCGAACAGCTCGCCGGTGCGCCCGAACCCGGTGGCGATCTCGTCGAAGATCAGCAGCACGTCGTGGGTCAGCGTCAGCTCCCGCAGCACGTGCAGGTACCGCGGGTCGTGGAACCGCATGCCGCCCGCGCCCTGCACGACCGGCTCCACGATGACCGCCGCCAGCTCGTCCGCGTGCTCCTCGACCAGCCGGGCCAGCTCGGCCACGTAGTCGGTCTCCAGCTCGCGCGGCGGCGGGCCGGCGAACACCTGCTCGGGCAGCACGCCGCGCCACAGCGCGTGCATCCCCCCCTCCGGGTCGCACACGGACATCGGCTGGAACGTGTCGCCGTGGTACCCGCCGCGCCAGGTGAGCAGCCGCCGCTTCTCCGGCCGCCCCCGGGAACGCCAGTACTGCAGCGCCATCTTCACCGCGACCTCGATCGACACCGAGCCCGAGTCGCACAGGAAGACGTGGCGCAGCGGTTCCGGGGTGATGTCGACCAGCTTCGCCGCCAGCGCGACGGCGGGCTCGTGGGTGAGGCCGCCGAACATCACGTGGCTCATGCGCCCGAGCTGGGCGCGCGCGGCGGCGTCGAGCACCGGGTGCCGGTAGCCGTGGATCGCGGCCCACCACGACGACATGCCGTCGACGAGTTCGCGGCCGTCGTCCAGCCGGAGCCGGACGCCCTCCGCCTCCGCGACGACGAGGGGCTGGTGGGTGCCCGGCATCGGGCCGTACGGGTGCCAGACGTGCGCTCGGTCCAGCCTCAGCAGCTCATCGCGGTCCACGGGGCTTGAGGTTAACCGGGAGGGTGTGGAGGCCGCGCATGAGCGTGCTGGCGCGCCACCGCAGCGTCTCCGGCTCGGCGGCCGGGCTGATGTCGTAGCGGTCGAGCAGCGTGCCGACGGCGATCTCGCCCTCGGCGCGGGCCAGCGGCGCGCCCAGGCAGTAGTGGATGCCGTGCCCGAACGCGAGGTGCCCGCCGGGCGGCCGGGTGATGTCGAACGACTCCCCGTCGGGGAACCGGCCCTCGTCGCGGTTGGCCGACAGCAGCGACACCAGGACGATCTCCCCCTCGGGGATGGTGACGTCGCCGAGCACCACCTCCTCGGTGGTGTACCGGAAGGTCGCCTGGTTGACCGGGCTCTCGTAGCGCAGGAACTCCTCGACCGCGCCGGGCAGCAGGGACCGGTCGGCGCGCAGCTCCGCCAGCTGCCCGGGGTGGCGCAGCAGGTGGTGGACGCCGTTGGCGATCAGGTTCACGGTCGTCTCGTGGCCCGCGATCAGCAGCAGGAACGCCATGGACAGCAGCTCGGTGTGGCTGAGCCGGTCGTCGTCCTCGGTGGCGTGCACCAGGGCGGAGAAGAAGTCGTCGCCGGGGTTGGCGCGCTTGGCCTCGACCAGCTGCGACAGCAGCGCCGCCATCCCGCTGCCCGCCTCCTCGATCAGCGCCGGCTCGTTGCCGCCGACCAGGACGTCGGACCAGCGCCGGAAGTCCTCCCGGTGGGCCAGCGGCACGTCGAGGATCTCGCAGATGACCTGGATGGGCAGCGGGAACGCGAGCGCTTCGATCAGGTCGACCTCGGCCTGCCCGGCGGCGGCGTCGAGCAGCTCGTCGGTGATCTGCTGGATGCGCGGGCGCAGCTGCTCGACCCGGCGGGCGGTGAAAGCCTTGGTGACCAGCTTGCGCAGGCGGGTGTGCTGGGGCGGGTCGCTGTTGAGCATGTGCTGGGCGAGCGACAGCTCGAACTGCGCCCGCTCGCCGTGGCCGGTGAAGTGCTTGTCGAACAGCGGCTGGAGCCCGGCGAAGCCCTTGGCGAACCGCGGGTCGGCCAGGGCGGACCGGCTCTCGTCGTAGCGGGTGACCAGCCACACCTTCAGGCCGCGCGGCAGGACGACCCGGCGGGCGGCGGACTGCTCGCGCATCTCGGCGTGGACGGCGTGCGGGTCCTGGAGGTACTCGTCGCCGAGCACTTCCGGGGCGATGGTGTTCTCCGCCATGGTGTGGTGAGCCCCCTCTGGATCGGTTTTCCATTCAACGCTTGAGGAATCCGAGCGGTGCCCGCTCCCGCGGATCTCACCCGATCGGCGCAGCCGGGTCTGTCGCGCGGCAGACGACCGGGAGGGCCGCGCCTGGTCGGATCGGCCCATGGTGATCACACGCCCGGCCGCCCTCCTCGCGGTGCTGGTGCTGCTCGTGGCAGGGGCCGGAACGGCTGCCGGGGCGAGCCCCGCAACAGGTACAGCGGCGAGCCTCGCAACAAGCACAGCGGCGAGCCCCGCAACAGCTACAGCCGCGAACCCCACAACGAGTACAGCCGCGAGTCCCGGGGCCGACCTCGGGTGGGCCGCGCCGGCCGACCGCGCCGGCCTCTCGTGGCGGGCCTGCCACGGCGACCTCCGGTGCGCCGACCTCCTCGTGCCCGCCGACTGGTCGCGGCCGGGGCGCGACCGGATCCCGGTGGGGCTGCTGAAGATCCCCGCGCGCGCCGACCGCCTGGGCACGCTGCTGCTCAACCCCGGCGGTCCCGGGGCGGCGATCCGGAACTTCGCCCTGCCCGCCTACCGGGAGCAGTTCGCCGGGTTGGCGCAGCGGTTCGACGTGGTGGTGTTCGACCCGCGCGGCATCGGCGCGAGCAGCGGCGTCACGTGCCCCGCGCCGAACCCCGCCGCCCTGACGCCACCGCTGACCGGGGCCGGGCTCGCCGCCTACGCCGAGGCCAACGCGCGGTTCGACGCCGCGTGCGACACCGGGCCGCTGCGCGGCCGGCTGAACGCCCGCCAGGTCGCCCACGACATGGAGGCCGTGCGCGTCGCGCTGGGCGAGCGGAGGCTGAACTACTTCGGCAACTCCTACGGCACCGTGTACGGGCAGGTCTACGCCGAGCTGTTCGGCCGCAACGTGGGCCGCATGTACCTGGACAGCGTGCTGGACCACACGCAGCCGGACCTCGCCGGGTGGGCGCTCCCGGGCGCGGTCACCGCCGAGCGCAACCTGCACCGGCTGGCGGCGTGGTGCGCGGCGGACCCGGCGTGCGCCCTGCACGGCCGCGACCTGGTGGCGGTGTGGGACCGGGTGCTGGCCGCCGCGCCGGTCCCCGCGCCCGGCACGGACGGCGTGGACGCGACCGCGATCCTGGCGTGGGCCGGCAGGCGGATCGGCGACGACCGCGGGTGGGCCGACCTCGCGGCCGGTCTCGCGCAGGCCGACCGGGGCGACGCGTCGGCGCTCGTCCGCCGGCCGGAGCCGCCCGACCGGACCCTGGCGCGGACGGCGCTGTGCTCGGACTTCCCCTTCCCCGCCGGCTACGAGGAGCTCAAGCGGGTCGAGACCGGGTTGAGGGCGGTCGCGCCCCGGCTCGGCTGGGCGGTGCAGGCGTGGAACGTGTCCGGGCACTGCTCGGGCCTGCCCCGCGTCGGCCTCCACCCGCCCGGTCCGCTGCGCGCGCACGGCGTGCCGCCGGTCCTGGTCGCCAACGGCGAGCACGACCCGCTGACGCCCGCCGAGCACGGCCGGCGCGTCGCGGAGCGGCTGCCCGGCGCGCGGTACCTCCCGGTGGAGGGCAACCACGGCCTCTACTTGCGGGGGAACACCTGCGTGCGCGACCACGTGCACCGTTACCTGTGGACCGGCGAGCTGCCCGAGCCGGGCGCGCGCTGCGGCAGCGCCACGGGTTGAGCGGCGTGTACAACGGTGCCATGGACGACCGGGCGCTCGCGGCACCCGACCGCGAGCGCCCGGCGCGACACCGCTGCCGACCGGTCGCGGAGGTCCTGGCCGCCGCCGCGGTCGTGCTGGCGCTGGGCCTGCTCGACCACCCGGCGCGGCCCGCGGTCCACGCCGCGGCGGCCCTGGCGGTGGCGGCGCCGCTGGCGCTGCGCCGGGCGCTGCCGCTGACGGCGGCCGTCGCGTCGGCGGCGGTGGCGGTCGCGGGGACCGCCGCGCTGCTGCACTGGTCGGGCGGCCTCGTCCCGGTGGCCGCGTTCTGCTCGGCCGCCCACCGCCGCGCGCGGCCCTGGCCGGTCCTCGCGCTGTCCGTCGGCTGGCAGGCCGCGGCCAAGCTGCTGACCGCGAAACCGGTGGCCGCGGCGACGTTCACCGACCTGCTCCTGCTGGGCGCGGCCCCGGTGGCGGTCGGGTGCGCGCTGCGGCTGCACCGCGAGCGGGCCGAGCACGCCGAATTCCGCTACCGCGCGGAGACCGGCCGGGCGGTGGCCGAGCGGCACGCCCGGGTCGCCCGCGAGGTGCACGACGCCGTGGGCCACCACCTGACCGCGATCCGCTTGCAGGCCACCGCCGTCCGCCGGGTCGCCGCGGACCTCCCGCCGGCCGCCGACCACGCGCTCGCCACGATCGCCGACTCGTCCGCGGCGGCGCTGCGCGAGGTCCGGGCCGTCCTGGACGTGCTGCGGGAGGACCGCACCGCCTCGCTCGCCGACGTCGCCGACCTGGCCGCCCGCGCCACCACGCCGGTCACGTTCACCCGGGACGGCCTGACCGGTCCCCTGCCGCCGCTGGTGGACCACGCCGGCTACCGGGTCGTGCAGGAAGCGCTGACCAACGCGCTCAAGCACTCCGGGGCGTCCCGGATCGACGTGCACGTCCACCGGGACCGCTCCGGCCTGACGATCACGGTGGCCGACGACGGCGCCGCCGCGCCGGTGGCCGAAGCGGGCGAGGGCGCGGGGCTGCGCGGGATGCGGGAACGGGTCCGGCTGCTCGGCGGCACCCTGCGGGTCACCGCCCGCGAGCCGCGCGGCCTGCTGGTCGAGGCCCGCCTCCCGGTGGGCTCCCGGCCGTGATCCGCACCCTGATCGCCGACGACCAGGCCGCGGTGCGGTGGGCGCTGCGGCTGGTGCTGGACGCCGAACCGGACATCGAGGTGGTGGACGAGGCGGCCGACGGCGCGGAAGCCGTCGACAAGGCCCGGTGGCGGGGCGTGGACGTCGTCGTGCTCGACCTGCGGATGCCCCGGCTGGACGGCCTGGCGGCGATCCGCCGCCTCGCCGACTCGGTCAACCCGCCGCCCGCCGTGATCGCCCTGACCACGTTCGACCTGGACGAGTACCTGTTCGGCGCGCTGGAGGCGGGCGCGGTCGGCTTCGTGCTCAAGGACAGCGACCCGGCGCTGCTGGTCCACGCCGTCCGCGCGGCGGCCGGCGGGCAGGGCCTGATCGACCCGCAGGTCACCCGGCGCGCGATCCGCCGGTTCGCCGCCCTGGCCCCGCGCCCCGCGCCCGCGGACCTGGACCGCCTCACCCCGCGCGAGCGCGAGGTGCTGCTGCTGGTGGCGCGGGGCCTGGGCAACGCCGAGATCGCCCGCGCCCTCACCCTCGGCGAGGGGACGGTCAAGACGCACGTGGCGCGGGTGCTGGCCAAGCTCGGCCTGCGCACCCGCGTGCACGCCGCGATCTACGCGCACGAGCACGGGCTCGTCCGGTAGCGGCCACCGGCCGCGGGCCCGGCCCGGCGGCGCCGGACCGGGCCCGCGCGGGGCGGTCAGCCCAGGCAGCCGGGGCCCAGCAGCGCCTTCAGGTCGCCCATCAGCGACGGCGTGGGGCTGACCCGCAGCGCGTCGTCCAGCTTCAGCAGCGTGTTCCGGCTGGAGTTGATGATCAGGTTCAGGTGCACCTCGGTGGTGCCCGGGTGCGCCCGCAGCACCTCCTTCAGCGAGGTGACCAGCTTCGGGTCGCAGCGCGACGCGTTGACCTTCAGCTTCAGCGCCTGCGCGCCCAGCTCCGACAGGTCCGGCACCACGAGGTCGTTGGCGATCAGCGAGATGCGGTCCTCCCGCTTGGCCACCCGCGCCTTGACCAGCACGATCGCGTCCTCGGCCACCGACATGCCGTGGACGACGTAGCTCTTGGGGAAGAACAGCACCTCGATGCCACCGGCGAGGTCCTCCAGCTGGGCCGACGCCCACGGCTCGCCGTTCTTGTTCACCCGCCGCGTCACCGACGCCAGGATGCCGCCCAGCGTGACCTGGGTGCCGTCCGCCACGTCACCCTCCAGGATGCGGGCGATCGAGGTGTCCGAGTAGGACTCCAGCACCTGCTCCACGCCGTTGAGCGGGTGCCCGGACACGTACAGGCCCAGCATCTCCCGCTCCAGCGTCAGCTGGTGCTTGGGCTCCCAGTACTCCTCCGGGATCTTCACGTCGAAGACGCTGCCCGCCCCGTCGTCGCCGCCGCCGTCGCCGAACAGGTCGAACTGGCCGCGCGCCTCCTCCTTCTTGGTGAGCATGATCGCGTCGACCGCCTCGACGTGCACCATGTGCAGGCCCTTGCGGGGGTGGCCGAGCGAGTCGAACGCGCCCGCCTTGATCAGCGATTCCACGACCTTCTTGTTGCACACCGTGGCGTCGACCTTGCGCAGGAAGTCGGAGAAGTCGGCGAACCGCCCCTTCTCCTTGCGCGCCTTGATGATCGCCTCGACCACGTTCGCGCCGACGTTGCGGATCGCGCCCAGGCCGAACCGGACGTCGTCGCCGACCGCGACGAACTCGCGCTCGGACTCGTTGACGTCCGGCGGCAGCACCGTGATGCCCATCCGGCGGCACTCGGCCAGGTAGATGGCCGACTTGTCCTTGTTGTCGGAGTTGGTGGTGAGCAGCGCGGCCATGTACTCGCCGGGGTAGTTGGCCTTGAGGTAGGCGGTCCAGTACGCAATCAGGCCGTAGGCGGCGGAGTGCGCCTTGTTGAACGCGTAGTCGGCGAACGGGACCAGGATGTCCCACAGCGTCTTGACGGCCTCCGGCGAGTAGCCGTTGTCCAGCATCCCCTTCTCGAAGCCCTCGAACTCCTTGTCGAGGATCTCCTTCTTCTTCTTGCCCATCGCGCGGCGCAGCAGGTCCGCCTGGGCCAGCGAGTAGCCCGCCACCTTCCGCGCGATCGCCATGACCTGCTCCTGGTACACGATCAGGCCGTAGGTCGTGTCCAGGATCTCCGCCAGGGGCTCTTCCAGCTCCTTGTGGATCGGCACGATCTCCTGCTGCTTGTTCTTGCGCAGCGCGTAGTTCGTGTGCGAGTTCGCGCCCATCGGGCCCGGCCGGTACAGGGCGATGACGGCCGAGACGTCCTCGAAGTTGTCCGGCCGCATCAGCCGCAGCAGGTCCCGCAGCGCGCCGCCGTCGAGCTGGAACACGCCCAGCGTGTCACCGCGGCCCAGCAGCTCGTAGGTCTTCCTGTCCTCCAGGGTGACCGAGGAGATGTCGATGGCGCCCTTGCCGTTCAGCTCGATGTTCTTCAGGGCGTCGTCGATCGTGGTCAGGTTGCTCAGGCCCAGGAAGTCCATCTTCAGCAGGCCGAGCGTCTCGCAGGTCGGGTAGTCGAACTGCGTGATGATCGAACCGTCCTGGGGCCGCTTCCACACCGGGATGTGGTCCGTCAGCGGCTCGGCGGACATGATCACCGCGCAGGCGTGCACGCCGGCGTTGCGGATCAGCCCCTCCAGGCCGCGCCCGGTGTCGATGATCTCCTTGACCTGCGGGTCGGTCTCGTACAGCGCGCGGACCTCGGCCGCCTCCGAGTACCGCTTGTGCGACGCGTCGAACACGCCGGCCAGCGGGATGTCCTTGCCCATCACGGCGGGCGGCATGGCCTTGGAGATCCGGTCGGCCACCGCGTAGCCGGGCTGGCCGTAGAGCACGCGGGCGGAGTCCTTGATCGCCGCCTTCGCCTTGATGGTGCCGAAGGTGATCACCTGGGCGACCTTGTCCGCGCCCCACTTCTCCGTCACGTACCGGATCACGTCGCCGCGCCGGCGCTCGTCGAAGTCGATGTCGATGTCGGGCGGGCTGACCCGGTCCGGGTTGAGGAACCGCTCGAAGATCAGGCCGTGCGCCAGCGGGTCCAGGTCGGTGATGCCCATGGCGTAGGCGATCAGCGCGCCCGCCGCCGAGCCGCGGCCGGGGCCGACGCGGATGCCGTTCGCCTTGGCCCAGTTGATGAAGTCGGCCACCACCAGGAAGTAGGACGGGAAGCCCATCTGCAGGATGACGTCGATCTCGAACTCGACCTGCTTGCGGTGGACCTCGTCCACGCCGCCCGGGAAGCGGCGGCGCATCCCCGCCCACACCTCCTCGCGGAAGTAGTCGGCCTCGGTCGTGCCCTCGGGCACCGGGTAGCGCGGCATCAGGTTCCGGAAGGCGAACATGCCGGTGGTGTCGACCTTCTCGGCCACCAGCAGGGTGTTGCGGCAGCCCTCCTGCCAGGCGTCGGAGGAGTCGATCGCCCGCATCTCCTCCGGCGACTTCAGGTAGTAGCCCGAGCCGTCGAACTTGAACCGGCTGGGGTCCTGGAGGGTCTTGCCGGTCTGCACGCACAGCAGCGCGTCGTGCGCCTCCCGGTCCTCGGCGTAGGTGTAGTGCGAGTCGTTGGTCACGACGAACGGGATGCTCAGCTTCCGCGCGATGTCCAGCAGCCCGCCGCGGACCCGGCTCTCGATCTCGATGCCGTGGTCCATCAGCTCGACGAAGAAGTTGTCGGCGCCGTAGATGTCCCGCCACTTCGCGGCGGCCTCCAGCGCCTCCTTCTCGTGCCCGAGCCGCAGCCGGGTCTGCACCTCGCCGGACGGGCAGCCGGTGGTGGCCATCAGCCCCGCCGAGTGCTCGGCGATCAGCTCGGCGTCCATCCGGGCCCACTTGCCGAGCTGGCCCTCGGTGGAGGCGCGGCTCGCGACCTTCATCAGGTTGTGCAGGCCCTCGTCGGTGCGGGCCCAGATCGTCTGGTGGGTGTACGCGCCGCTGGCCGAGACGTCGTCGGACTTCTGGCCCGGGTCGCCCCACAGCACGCGCTTCTTGTTGAACCGCGAGTCGGGCGCCATGTACGCCTCGATGCCCACCACCGGCTTGATCCCCGCGGCCGTCGCCTGCCGGTAGAAGTCGTAGGCGCCGTACATGTTGCCGTGGTCGGTGATCGCGGCGGCGGTCATGCCGAGGCGCTCGCACTCGGCGAACATGTCCTTCAGCTTCGCCGCGCCGTCGAGCATCGAGTACTCGGTGTGCACGTGGAGGTGCACAAACGAGTCCGCCACCATGCCTCCTCGAAGATCGTGGGCTGCCCGGTGGGAAGGCACGGGCAAGAGACTCCCGACCCTATAACCTCCCCTCCGCGACGCCCACAGCGACACGGGGGGTTTCCCGCGGGCCCCGGCGGGGCGATGCCGCGAAGATCGGTCCGGGCGGGTAGCGTGCCAAGGGTGGTAGCGCCGGATCCCGTCGACGCCCGTCTTCTGGCCATGCTCGCCGAGATGGGCCGCGCCGCCGTGCACGAGATCGCCGCCCGCCTGGGCATGGACCCGCGCGAGGCCGCCACCCGCCTGATCACCCTGTCCGGCAGCGGGCTGCCGCTGCTGGTGGGCGTGGAGTGCGACCCCAACGGCATCCGCAAGGCGCTGGCCAACAGCGTGGCCTGGGGCAGCTACGCCGGCCCGCAGGGGCAGGCGGCGCGCGGCACGCCGTCGGGCCCGTACCAGCCCGCCCCGGGCACCGCCCGCGGCACGCCGTCGGGCGCGTACCGGCAGGGCCCGCCCAGCAGTCCGTTCCCGGCGCAGCAGCCGCACGCCGCCCCCGTGCCGGAGCCGATGAGCACGTGGGGCCCGCCGCAGTCGTCCGGGTGGGCGCGCGGCGACCACGCGCCGGCGCCCAAGCCGCGCACCGGCAGGATCGGCAGCACGCTGGAGACCGAGGGCCTGGAGGGCGCCCGGTTCACCATCCAGCTGGTCGAGGTGGTCGACCCGGCGGACTTCCTGTTCACCGCGGCCGGCTACAAGCTGGCCGACGGCGAGCGGGCGGTCGTGGTGCACACCGAGCTGGCCAACACCGGCACGGTGACGTTCAACGCCCTGCCCGACATGTACCTGGTGCTGATGACCAACACCGGCGAGACGATCGGCAAGGCGCCCGTCTCGCTGTCGTCCCGGCCGCCGCACAAGATCGGCGTCCAGCCCGGCGAGACGGCCGGCGGGCACACCGTCTACGTGCTGCCGGAGACCACGGTGGTGACGTCGGTCCGCTGGAGCGCCCGCCCGGAGACCGACCTGAACACCCTCGTCTGGACCGTCGACGACTGACTCCGGCCGGGTGACCGCGCCCGGCCTCGCCCGGGTGACCGGTCCCGCCGGTCCGGGCTTCAGGCGGCCACCGGGGCCGGGTCCGGCCGGGTGATCCCCGCGTCGCCGCGCGCCAGGACGAGCCCCGCCACCAGCGCCAGCAGCGTCGCGGCGGCCATCACCGCCGCCATCGGCACCACGCTCGCCGAACCGCCCGCGCCGACCAGCGGCGCCATCGCCCCGGCGACCAGGAACCGCGTCACGCCGAGCACCGCCGACGCGCTGCCCGCCGCCTCCGGGTGCCGGGACATCGCCAGCGCCGCGGCGTTCGGCGTCAGCAGCCCCACGCTGGTCGTCACCGCGAACAGCGGCGCCAGGAACGCCACGAGGCCCCCGCCCGCCAGGCCGGCGACCAGCAGCCCGGCGCCGCCCGCCGCGCCCACGCCCAACCCGACGTGCAGCAGCACCCTCGGCAGCAGCCGGCCGGTGAGCAGGGTGTTCAGCAGGCCGGCGACGAAGATCGACACCGAGTTCGCCGCGAACACCAGGCTGAACCCCTGCGGCGAGAGCCCGAACACCCCCTGCAGCACGAACGGCGCGCCGGCCACGTACCCGAACAGCGCGCCCAGCGACAGCGCCGACGCCAGCGCGTAGCCCAGGAACACCCGGTCGGCCAGCAGCAGCCGGAACACCCGCAGGGTCGGCGCCACGGCCGCCGGCCGCCGCTTGTCCGGCGGCAGCGTCTCCGGCAGCCGCAGGGCCAGCACCACCAGCAGCACCAGCGCGACACCGGCCAGCACGACGAACGTGCCGCGCCACGTGGTGACCCGCAGCAGCTGGCCGCCCAGCACCGGCGCGATGACCGGCCCCAGGCCGTTGACCAGCATCAGCAGCGACATGAACCGGGCCATCGCCAAGCCCTCGAAGCGGTCCCGCGCGATCGCCAGGGTCACCACGAAGCCCGCCGCCACGCCCACGCCCTGCAGGAACCGCAGCCCCGCCAGCCAGTACGCGCCCGGCGCCAGCGCGCAGACCAGCGACACCACCAGGTAGCCGCCGAGGCCGACCAGCAGCGGCCGGCGGCGGCCCCACGCGTCCGACAGCGGCCCGACCACGAGCTGCCCCGCGGACAGCCCGATGATGAACGCCGTCAGCGACAGCTGGACCTGCGACTCGCTCGCCCCGAACTCCGCCGCCACGGCCGGGAAGGCGGGCAGGTACACGTCGATCGAGAGCGGGCCCAGGCAGCACAGCGCGCCCAGCAGGAGCACGAGCCGCGCCCGGTCCTCCGCTCCGGCGCTGCCCGACGTCGTCGTCCCGGCGCCGGGCCGGCGACCGGGACGGCGGCGACACCGGCTCACCCGCTAGCGCGCTTTCCGGTTGAACAGCTTCCCGAAGAACGAGCGCTTGGCGGGGGCCGGACCGCCCCGGGCCGGCTCGTCCGGGACCCGCCCGCCCGGAGCCCGCCCGTCCGGAGCCCGCCCGTCCGGAGCCCGCCCGTCCGGGACCTGCCCGTCCGGGACCTGCCCGTCCGGGACCGCGGCGGGCAGCGCCGGGGGCGGTGGCGCCTCGGGCGGTTCGCCGCCGATCACGGCGGGGGCGACGCCCCAGCCGTCCGGGACGCGCCGCGGGCCGATGTGCCCGCCCAGGCGCTCCGGGGCGCTCCGCCCGACCTGGTCCGCGGCGCCGCGACCGGGCGAACGCTCGTCGGGGCTCCGCCCGGCCGGGCGCTCCCCCGCGGGCCCGTCGGGACCGGGTCGGTTCCGCGCGGCCTCGCGCTCGGCGCGGTGCCGGGCCTCGGCGGCGGCCCAGGTGGCGACCACGTCCGGGCTCGACCGGCCCCGCGCCGGGCGGCGCTCCCCGGTGGGCTCGATCCGCGGCAGGCCCCGCGGTGGCGTGCGATCAGGGTCGTCGTAGTGCGCTGACACCACACGTACCTCCCCATACGAGCGGGCCGTCGACGCAAACGTTACGCGAACGCGACCTGCTCGTGGGGGGTCGATCGGTGCGCCGGGTCAGCCCTCCGCGCGCAGCAGTTCCAGCGCCGCCGCCAGGTCGTCGGGGTACTCGCTGGTGAACTCCACCCACCGGCCGTCCGCCGGGTGGTGGAAGCCCAGGGTCCGCGCGTGCAGCCACTGCCGCGTCACGCCCAGCCGCTTGGCCAGCACCGGGTCCGCGCCGTAGGTCAGGTCGCCGACGCACGGGTGCCGCAGCGCCGAGAAGTGCACGCGGATCTGGTGCGTGCGCCCGGTCTCCAGGTGCACGTCCAGCAGCGACGCGGCCCGGAACGCCTCCACCACCTCGTAGTGGGTGATGCTCGGCTTGCCGTTGGCCATCACGGCGAACTTGTAGTCGTGCTTGGGGTGCCGGTCGATCGGCGCGTCGACGGTGCCCTTGATCGGGTCCGGGTGGCCCTGCACCAGCGCGTGGTACAGCTTCTCGACGGTGCGCTCCTTGAAAGCCTGCTTGAGCACCGAGTAGGCGTGCTCGCTCTTGGCCACGACCATCACGCCGGTGGTGCCCACGTCGAGCCGGTGCACGACGCCCTGCCGCTCGGCCGCGCCCGACGTGGCGATCCGCACACCGGCCGCCGCGAGCCCGCCGACCACCGTCGGCCCCGTCCAGCCGGGGCTGGGGTGCGCCGCCACGCCCACCGGCTTGTCCACCACGATCACGTCGTCGTCCTCGTGCAGGACCGCCAGGCCCTCCACGGCGACCGCCTGCACCTGCACCGGGCGCTCCGGCTCGGGCAGCGTCACCTCCAGCCACGCGCCCGCGACCAGCCGGTCGGACTTGCCCGCCGGCTGCCCGTCGAGCACCACGTCGCCGGACTCGGTGAGCGCCGCCACCACCGTCCGCGACAGCCCGAGCAGCTTCGCCAGGCCCGCGTCGACCCGCATCCCGTCCAGGCCGTCGGGCACGGGCAGCGTCCGGTAGCCGCTCACGCGTCGGCCCCCGCGGACTCCCCGGTCCCCGGCTCCCGCTTCGGGGCCGGCCGCGTGCCGTCGTAGTCGCGCTGGAGGGCCGCCATGAGCACGATCACCGCGCCGCCGACGCAGATGCCCGAGTCGGCGACGTTGAACACCGGGAAGAAGGCGCCGTAGGGCTCGATGACCGAGATGAAGTCCACGACGTGGCCGCGCAGCGGGCCGGGGCCCCGGAACACGCGGTCCACCAGGTTGCCCAGCGCGCCGCCCAGCACCAGCCCGAGCCCGATGGCCCAGCCGACCGACCGCAGCTTGCGCGCGATCCACAGGATGAAGCCCACCACGCCGAACGCGACCAGCGCGAGGATCACCGTCCAGCCCTCGGCCAGGCCGAACGCCGCGCCGGAGTTGCGCAGGAAGGACAGGTAGACCAAGCCGCCGAACAGCTCGACGGGCTCCTGCCCCTCCAGCGACCGGACGGCGAGGACCTTGGTGACGACGTCCAGCGCCAACACCACGGGCGCGATCGCCGCCAGCAGCGCCACCCGCCGCTTCGGCGGGTGCGGCGCCCGGTCGTCCGGTTCGGCGGCCGACCCGCTGCTCGGCCCGCTGGTCGGCCCGGTGTTGGACTCAGTGCTCACGGGGCCATTGTCCAGCATCGCCTCAGCGCAGGAACGGCGGGAGCGCCCGGTCGTCGGCCACCGGCGCCCAGCGGCCGTCGACGACCTCGTAGTCCCACCGGGCGCCCTCCACCACGAGGGACCGCAGCGCGGCCACGAACCGGTCCACGTGCTCGGCGGTCGAGCCCAGCCCGAGCGACGCCCGCAGCGCGCGGTCGCCCCCCGTCAGCCGGCGCACGGCCACGTGCGCGCAGAACGCCCCGTCGCGCACGCCGATGCCGTGCTCGGCGGACAGCGCGGCGGCGAGGAAGCCCGCGTCCTGGCCGCCCACCGCGAAGCTCACCACGCCTACCCGGTCGTGCTCCGGGCCGAACAGCGACAGCTCCCGCGCGCCGGGGACGGTCGCGAGCCCGGCCCGCAGCCGGGCCAGCAGCACGCGCTCGTGGGCGACGGTCTGCTCCCAGTGCCGCCCCAGCACGTCGCAGGCCACGGCGAGCGCGTGCACGCCCACCACGTTGGGCGACCCGGCCTCGTGCCGCTCGGGCACCGCCGACCACGCCACGCCCAGCCGGTCGCCGTGGTCGGTCACCCGCGCCGTCGCGCCGCCGCCGACCAGGTACGGGTCGGCGGCCTGGAGCCAGTCCGCCCGCCCGACCAGCACGCCCGCGCCGAACGGGGCGTAGACCTTGTGCCCGGACAGCACGGCGTAGTCCACGTCCAGCGCCCCGAGGTCCACCGGGCGGTGCGGCGCGAGCTGCGCCGCGTCCAGCGCGACCCGCGCGCCGTGCCGGCGGGCCACCGCCGCCAGCTCCGCCACCGGCCACACCTCGCCGGTCACGTTCGACGCGCCGGTCACCACGACCAGGCGCGGCCCCTCGGGCGCGGCGCGCAGCGCGCGGTCCAGCTCCAGCACCGCCGCCGCCGGCGAGCCGGGCGTGCGCAGCCGCCGCACGTTCGGCCCCCGCCACGGCAGCAGCGCCGCGTGGTGCTCGGTGTCGAACAGCACCACGGCGGTGCGCCGGGGCAGGCTGCGGGCCAGCAGGTTCAGCGAGTCGGTGGTGTTGCGGGTGAACACGACGGTGTCGCCGGTGCGGGCGCCGACGAACCGGCGCACCGAGTCGCGGGCCTGCTCGTAGACGCGGGTGGACACCCGGGAGGCGAAGCCCGCGCCCCGGTGCACGCTCGCGTACCAGGGCAGCAGCTCGTCGACGGCGTCGCACACCTGCTCCAGGCAGGGCGCGCTGGCCGCGTGGTCGAGGTTCGCGTACTCGACGCGCCCGCCCGTCACCAGCGGGACGCGCAGCGCGGCGCCCACGACGCGGGGCAGAGCGGCGATGGATCCGGGAACTGCGACGGTCACGTCATCCTCCGACGGGTCCGGCGGACTCCCGCGACTCGTGGAAGGCCCGCGCTTGCCCGACGCCCTGCGCGCCAGGCCAGGTCCTCATCGGGGGCACCCCACCGCGGTAGGAGGGTTGCCGGCCAGCTAGCCCGAGCTTCGCGCTGGCACTCATGACCTCGTCGCCGACGGTAGCCGACACCGGAGCACCGGGTCGAGCACCGTTCACATCCTGGGAGCCCGCTGATCACGGCACCCGACCGGGGCGGAGCCGCCCCACCGCGCGGGACCGCCCCGCGCCCGACCCGCGCATCAGGGCAGCCCACGCGCCAGGGCAGCCCACGCGTCAGGGCAGCCCGACGTCGCCCTTCCACCGCGCGAACCGCCCGGCCCGGTCCAGCGCCCGGATGCGCTGCTCGGTCGCCGTGCGGGCGGCCTCCGTGCAGACGACCAGCAGCTGGTCCTCGACCTCCAGCCGGGTGGTGGGCTGCGGCGTGAACCCGGCGTCGGCGCGCACCACCAGGCTCACCGTCGCGCCCGGCGGCAGCCGCAGCTCGGACAGGTACACGCCGTGCAGCCGGGAACCGCGCCGGATGCGGACCTGGAGCAGCTCCGCGCCCAGCTCGTCCAGCGCGGACGAGTCGACCTGCACCTGGAGCGCCTCGCCCGACCGCACCAGCTTCAGCCACCGCGCGAGCCACGGCAACGTGGTGCCCTGCACCACCGTGAGCACGATGACCAGCACGAACACCGCGTCCACCAACTGCTGCGCGCCCGGCACCTGCTGGATGAGCGGGATCAGGGCGAACACGATCGGCACCGCGCCGCGCAGCCCCGACCACGAGATGAACACCTGCTCGCGCCAGGGCACCCGGAACGGCAGCGCCGCGAGCGCGACCGACACCGGCCGGGCCAGCAGCACCAGCACGGCGCCCGCCACCAGCGCGGGCACCAGCGCCTCCCACAGCCGGTCGGGCGAGGCGTACAGGCCCAGCAGCACGAACAGGCCGATCTGCGCGAGCCACCCCAGCCCCTCGGCGAACGACAGCGTGTCGGAGCGGTGCGGCAGCCGGGCGTTGCCCAGGACCACCGCGGCGACGTAGACGGCCAGGAACCCGGACGCGTGCGCCAGGTCGCCCGCCGTGTAGGCCAGCAGGCACACCGCGACCGTGGCCAGCGGGTACAGGCCGGTCGCGGGCAGCGCCGCCCGCCGCAGCGCGACCCCGCCCAGCCAGCCCAGCACGACGCCGATCGCCGCGCCCGCGAGCAGCTCGTAGAGCATCAGCAGCGGGGCGGTCCAGGTCACCGGGTCGGGCGAGGCCAGCAGGACGACCGCGATGTAGACCGGGGCGTCGTTGATGCCGGACTCCAGCTCCAGCGGCCCGATCAGCCGCTTGCCCACCCCGACCCCGCGCAGCACGCTGAACACCGCCGCCGCGTCCGTGGACGACAGCACCGCGCCCCACAGCAGCGCCGTGCGCCAGTCCAGGCCCAGCAGGTGGTGCAGCGCCAGCCCGGTGAGGCCGATGCTCACCGCCACGGACACCGTGGACAGCGCGATGCCCAGGCCCAGCGCCGGCCGCACCGACTCCCAGCGGGTGGTCAGCCCGCCCTCGGTGAGGATCAGCACCAGCGCCACCGTGCCCAGCGAGCGGGTCAGGTCGGCGTCCTCGAACTGGATCCCGAGCACCGCTTCGCCCAGCAGCACCCCGATGCCGAGGTACAGCAGGAGCGAGGGCAGGCCCAGCCTGATGGACACCCGCACCGCGATGACGGAGAGCAGCAGGACCGCGGCGGCGATCCCGAGAACGGCCGTCACGCCACCCACTCGACCTCCTGGTTGTTCACTCGGTGGAAGTCATTCTCCCCGGTGACGCCGATTTGGACTAATCCGGCAATCACCTCAGCGTCACCAACCGGACACCCGTACCGGAAAGCGGCCCGCGGCGGTGCGGCTCCCCGGCCGCTCCCCCGCCGCTCCCCGGCCGCTCAGCCGACCGGGCCGAGGAGGGCTTCGAGGCGCTCGGCGGCGTCGGCCGGGGCGGGGTCGAGCCGCACGACCTTGTCACGGCCCCGCTCACCGCTGGTGATGAGCACGTCCCGCCCGCGCACCCCGAACGCCTTCGCCAGGGCCTTGCGCACGGCCTCGTTCGCCTTGCCACCCACGGCCGGGGCCGCCACCGCCACCACCAGCGCCGTGCCGCCCCAACGGCCGCCCACGGCGTCCCGCTTCGCCCCCGGCTTGACGCGGACGGCCAGGCGGAACGGCTCAGCCACGGGCGGTCACCACGGCCAGGGTGTCCTCCAGCAGCTCCGCCCAGCCGGTGAGGACGTGCGGCGCGGCGGTCAGGAGCTGGGCCTGGCCCAGGTAGACCGAGTACGCCAGGACGGCGCGCCGCCGGGCCGTCCCCGCGGGGAACCCCAGGGCGCGGAACAGCTCCTCCAGGTAGGCGATGCGGCGGTCGGTGACCCGGCGCAGCACCGGCGCCACCGCCGGGTCGTCCTTGGCCGCCAGCAGGGCCAGCTCCACGGCGCTGTCCCACGCGTCCTCCAGCACCACCCGGTACAGCAGCCGCAGCCGGGCCGGCGGGGTGGCGCCGGCCTCGGCGCGCGCGATCACCTCCTCGGTGCGCTCGCGCTCCCAGCGCTCGAGGGTGGCCTTGAGCAGCGCCTCGCGGTTGGGGAAGTGCCAGTACGCGCTGCCCTTGGTGGCGCCGAGCCGGGCCGCCAGGGGTTCCACCGCCACCGCCGCCACGCCGCCCTCGGCCAGGGCCAGCAGGGCCACCTCGGTCCAGTCGTCCTTGGTCCGGCGCCGCTTCACGCTCCGTACGCTACCGAAGGGTCCTCGTCCCGGGGCGGGCGCGAACGCGCGGCGTCCACAACTCCCGCGGGCGCCCGTCTTCCGGTTACCGGGCGCTGACCAGAGGGAGGGTTCGTGACACCGGAGGACTCCGATGACCACGCGGCCACCTTCGCCGACTTCTACCACCGGGAGCGCACCCGGCTCTTCCGGTTCGCCGCCGTGATGTCCCCGCACCTGGACCACGAGTCCGCCGTGCAGGAGGCGTTCGTGCGGGCCTGGCGCCACTGGCCCTCGATCAGCCCGCCCGCGCGCCGGGCGTGGCTGGTCAAGGCCACCCGCAACCTGCTGGTCGACCAGGCCCGGCGGCGGGAGCGGCCCGGCGAGGTGACCGACGAGGTGATCGCGCGGTCCCGGCTGCTCGTGCAGCGGCACCGCGACGCCGAGGCGTGGCACGAGCTGACCAGCACGCTGGCCGCCATCGCCCGGCTGCCCGACCGGTTGCGCACCGCGCTGGTGCTGCGGTTCTGGGACTTCACCGACGACGAGATCGCCGACGTGCTGGGATGCGGGCGCGACACCGTGCGCCGGTACGTGACCGAGGCGCGGGCGCTGATCGCCGAGGAGGTCGGCAACCCCGAGCGGCGGGCGCGGGGTTCGCGGCGCGGGAAGGGGACACGATGACCGACGACCACCTGGACCGCCGCTCGGTCGCGGGCCCGCCGGCGGACCTGGACCCCCGGCTGGACCACCTGCGCGCCGAGCTGACCGAGGCCATCCCCGACGACCCCGGCTCCGACGACCTGGGCGTGGCGGCGATCATCGCGCAGGGCGCGCCCGCCGCCTCCGGGCCGGAGCGCCACGCCGCCCTGCTCACCGCCGCGCGCACGGGCGACCGCGGCGCGCTGGACCGGCTGGTCGCCGAGCTGACGCCGCTGGTGTGGCACGTGGCGCGGGGCAACGGCCTGGACCGGAGCACGGCCGAGGACGTGGTGCAGACGGTGTGGCTGAGCCTGCTGCGCCACCTGGACCGGATCGCCGAGCCGCGGGCGCTGGCGGGCTGGCTCATCGTCACCACGCGCCGCGAGGCGCACCGGGCCTGGCGCGAGGCCAACGGCCGGGCCGCGCTGTCGACCGACTCGGCCGCCGACGTCCCGGACACCCGGTGGCTGCCGGAGACCGAAGCCCTCCGCGACGACCGCGACCGCCGCCTGTGGCGGGCGTTCGCGGCCCTGCCCCGCCGCTGCCAGGAACTGCTGCGGCTGACCGTCCTGGCCGGCCGGGCGGAGTACCGGGCCGTCGCCGAGGCCCTGTCCATGCCGCGCGGCAGCATCGGACCCACCCGGGGCCGCTGCCTGACCGCGCTGCGCACCCGCCTGGAGCGCGAGGGAGGTGCCTGACGTGCCCGAAGACCTCACCGCGTGGCTGGACGACCTGGTCGACACCCTCGACCCGCCGCCCCCGCGCCTGGTGGAGCAGGTCCACGTGCTCCTGCTGCTCGCCGGCGCGTTCCCGGCGGCCTGACCCGGCCATCCGGGGGCGCCGCCGGCGGCCGGCGCGGAGCCGGGCGCGGCCCGACCCGACCCGGCCCGACCCGACCCGGCCCGACCTGGCCCGACCTGGCCCGACCTGGCCCGACCTGGCCCGACCACCGAGGGGGCGCCGGACCCGGCGCCCCCTCGGTGGGCCGTCAGAGCCGCCGGACCGCGACCCGCACCTTGGTCCCGTCGCCGACGACGCCCTCCGCGCCACCGTCGACCGGCCCGTGGACCACCTCGTCGGCCAGCGTCTCCTCGGCCACGAACCGCTCGAACCGGCGCACCGCCTCGGCGACCTCGCCCTCGGCCGGCTCCAGGGTCAGCGAGATCCGGTCGGAGACCTCCAGGCCCGCGTCCTTGCGCGCCTGCTGCACCACCCGCACCAGGTCGCGGGCGATGCCCTCGGCCGCCAGCTCCTCGGTCACCGCGGTGTCCAGCACGACCAGGCCGCCGCTGTCCGGCAGGGCCGCCGTCGCGCCGCGGTCGGTGGCGACCAGCCGCTGGTCGTACTCCTCCGGGAACAGCTCGATGCCCGCGGCCACCACCTTCCCGTCCACCTCGGCCCAGTCGCCGGACTTCACGGCCTTGATCACCTTCTGCACGTCCGGCCCCAGCCGCGGGCCGGCCACCCGCGCGTTGACCGCGAGCTGGAAGTGCCCGTGCGCGTCCACGTCGGTGGTCAGCTCGACCTCCTTGACGTTCACCTCGTCCCGCACGATCTCGGTGAACGGCTCCAGCCGCCGCGCGTCGCGCGCCGCGATGACCAGCTTCGCCAGCGGCAGCCGCACCCGCAGCTTGTTGGCCTTGCGCAGCGACAGCGCGGTCGACGCCACCTGCCGCACCTGGTCCATCGCGACCACCAGCGCGTCGTCGGCGGGCAGGTCGGCCGCCGACGGGTAGTCCGCCAGGTGCACCGAGCGGCCACCGGTCAGGCCCCGCCACACGACCTCGGCGGTCAGCGGCAGCAGCGGCGCGGCCACCCGGCTCACCACCTCCAGCACGGTGTGCAGGGTGTCCACCGCGTCCTGGTCGCCCGCCCAGAACCGGGTGCGGGAGCGGCGGACGTACCAGTTGGTCAGCACCTCCAGGAACTCCCGGATCGACGCGCACGCGCCCGAGATGTCGTAGGCGTCCATCCGGGCCGTCACGTCGGCCACCAGGTCGTGCGTCTTCGCCAGCGCGTACCGGTCGAGCACGTGCCGCGAGTCCGTCCGCCACCGGCCCTCGACGCCCTCCGCGTTCGCGTACAGGGCGAGGAAGTACCAGGAGTTCCACAGCGGCAGCACGGCCTGGCGCACCGCGTCCCGGATGCCGCGCTCGGTGACGACCAGGTCGCCGCCGCGCAGGATCGGCGACGCCATGAGGAACCACCGCATGGCGTCCGAGCCGTCGCGCTCGAAGACCTCGTTCACGTCCGGGTAGTTCTTGCGCGACTTGGACATCTTCTGGCCGTCGTCGCCCAGCACGATCCCGTGCGCCACGCAGTTCCTGAACGCCGGGCGGTCGAACAGGGCCGTCGCCAGCACGTGCATCGTGTAGAACCAGCCGCGCGTCTGGCCGTTGTACTCCACGATGAAGTCACCGGGGTAGTGGTCGTCGAACCACTCGGCGTTCTCGAACGGGTAGTGCACCTGGGCGAAGGACATCGAGCCCGACTCGAACCAGCAGTCCAGCACCTCGGGCACCCGGCGCATCGTGGCCCGCCCGGTCGGGTCGTCCGGGTTCGGCCTGGTCAGCTCGTCGATGCCGGGCCGGTGCAGGTCGGTCGGGCGCACGCCGAAGTCGCGCTCCAGCTCGTCCAGCGAGCCGTAGACGTCCACCCGCGGGTGCTCCGGGTCGTCGGACACCCACACCGGGATCGGCGAGCCCCAGAACCGGTTGCGGGAGATGTTCCAGTCCCGCGCGTTCTCCAGCCACTTGCCGAACTGGCCGTCCCGGATGTGCTCGGGCACCCAGTTGATCTGCTGGTTCAGCTCGACCATCCGGTCCTTGAACCTGCTCACCGCGACGAACCACGACGACACGGCGCGCTGGATCAGCGGGTTGTCGCACCGCCAGCAGTGCGGGTACGGGTGGTCGTAGGTCTCGTGGCGCAGCAGCAGGCCCGCGTCGCGGAGGTCGCGGATGATCGCCTTGTTCGCGTCGAAGACGTGCTGGCCCTCGTACGGCGGCACCTCGGCGGTGAACCGGCCGTGCGCGTCCACGGGCACGACGACCTCGATGCCCGCCGCGTCCGTGACGACCTTGTCCTCCTCACCGAACGCGGGCGCGATGTGCACGATGCCCGTGCCGTCCTCGGTGGTGACGTAGTCGGCGGCCAGCACCTGGTGGGCGTTCTCCCGGCCGACGAAGAAGCCGAACGGCGGCGCGTAGCGGCGGCCCACCAGGTCCGCGCCCTTGCAGCGCGCGACCACGGGCGGCTCCTCGCCCAGCTCGCGGGCGTAGGCGGGCACGCGGGCCTCGGCCAGCAGGTAGCGCTCGCCGTTCGCCTCGACGGTCACGTAGTCCACGTCCGGGTGCACGGCGGCGGCGAGGTTGGACGGCAGCGTCCACGGCGTGGTCGTCCACACCAGGGCCAGCTCACCGGTCTCCAACCGCAGCCCGACCGTCACCGCCGGGTCCTGCCGGTCCCGGTAGGTGTCGTCCATCTTGGTCTCGGTGTTGGACAGCGGCGTCTCGCAGCGCCAGCAGTACCAGAGCACCCGGAAGCCCTCGTAGACCAGGCCCTTGTCCCACAGGGTCTTGAAGGCCCACATGACGCTTTCCATGTAGTCCAGGTCGAGGGTCTTGTAGTCGTCGTCGAAGTCCACCCAGCGCGCCTGCCGGGTCACGTAGTCGCGCCACTGGTCGGTGTACCGGAGCACCGACGTGCGGCAGACCTCGTTGAACTTCTCGATGCCGAACGCCTCGATCTCGGACTTCGACGAGAACCCGAGCTGCTTCTCGGCCTCCACCTCGGCGGGCAGCCCGTGGGTGTCCCAGCCGAACCGGCGCTCGACGTGCCGGCCGCGCATCGTCCGGTAGCGCGGGACCACGTCCTTGACGTAGCCGGTCAGCAGGTGGCCGTAGTGCGGCAGGCCGTTGGCGAACGGGGGGCCGTCGTAGAAGACGAACTCGTTGGCGCCCCGGTCCCCCGCGGGCCGGGCGTCGATCGAGGCCCGGAACGTCCGGTCGGACTTCCAGAAGTCGAGGACGTCCTGTTCCAGTGCGGGAAAAGACGGCTGGGAGGGCACCGAACCCTCGCCTGCCTTCGGGTAGGCCATCGCGCAGCTCCTCGCGTGCTCCAGTCATCGGCAACACGGGGACGACGCGCTCAGGCGCACCGCGGTACCACCCCGCTTGCCGACGCGACGCGCACGACGGCCACTCGTTACCGGCTGTAACGGGCCGAACCCGTCCGGTTCTACTGAGGCTCGCGCCCGTTCTTCCGGAGACTCCCCGGTGATGTCCGGATCAACGCCGTTCTAAGTCAAGCGTAACCGCCCGCGCAAACGCGATCCCTTCGCGGTCGGCCCCACCCCCAGGCCGACGACCGGGCCGGACCGCTCCTGACGGGACCGCCCCTGACCGGACCGCCCCGACCCCGGCACCTCCGACCGCCGGCACTCAGGACCACGGCAAGACCGCGCGGGAGCAGAACCCCCCTTGAACCGCCACCCCTGCGCTCGTGGCTCCGCACGCCCCGTGCAGACCGGTGTCTTCGTGTTCTCCCCGTATGGCCTGCCCGGAGGGCTACCATGCTTTCTTGGGGGGTGCAAGCACGCTTTTCGCTTGCACCCCCCAAGAAAGCATGGTCGTCTTTGACAGGCCATGCGGGGAGAACACGACCGCTCTTCCTCCTCCTTGGCGGCCTGCCTGTCCGGCGAGGACTCTTTTAATCCCTTCAGCCTCGGGCGGCACAGCACTGATCAGATCCGCACCGCACCTGTTCCAACCCGGATCAGTGCAGGTCAGAGGTATGAAGAGCGGCCGAGAGGCCCCCAAGGAGGAGGAAAAGAAAGAGCGGTCGTGTTCTCCTCCCCGCACGGCCTGCCGAAGGCAATCGCATTTGTCGGGGGGTGTCAAGCGAAGAGCGTGCTTGACACCCCCCGACAAATGCGATCGGGCTGCGCCCAGGCCGTACGGGGAGGAGAACACGAAGGCACCGGTGTGCGCACGAGGTGCGGCACTGCTCCGCGCATTGCGGAAAAGGTTCGCAGACGGGGGTGAAGCGAACAGGGGTGCAGCCGGCGGGGAGCGACTGCGAGTGAGGGCCGGCAGAGGTGCTCAGAGGCCCGACGAGCGCTTCTTCGCGGCCAGCGCCGAGTCGGGGCCGCACACCGCGCACGGCGTGAAGCCCAGCCGACGCGCCTCGGAGACCGGCAGGCCCAGCGAGGCCCGGCCGCCGAGCCACTCGCACGCCGCCAGGTGGTAGCGCGGTCGCTCGTCCAGCACCCGGACCTCATCGGGCAGGTCCGCGACGATGAGCGCGTCCGCCGCGTCCGTGCCCTCCTCGGCCGGCTCGGCGGCCCCGGCGCCCTCGTTCCGGGCGGGCGAGCCGGACGAACCGACCCGACCGGCAGGACGGCCGGCTCCGCCGGCAGCCCCGGCGCCGGCCGCGTCGTCCGGAGCGGGAACGGGTCCGTCACCGAGCGCGTGGTCGGACCGTCCCGCCGCGGCGCCGGCAGCCGCCGGGGCTCGCCCTGTGCGGCGGCGGTGCCGCCACCAGTCCCAGAGCAGGACCAGGGCGGCAGCCGCGCTCGCACCCACGGAGGACCACGCCCAGTGGGACTGGGAGGTGGTCAGCGCGGGGACCAGCAGCCCGAGGGCCGCCAGCACCAGCAGCAGGACGACGTACAGCACGCGCGCGGACCCGGATCACCGACCGATCGGTCAGCCGGCCTCGGCGCGCGCCCCGAACGAGTAGCCCTGCTGGCGGCCGTCGGACGGCGCGGCGGGGCCGCGGTCCTGCAGGTCGCGCAGCGAGGACTCCAGCATGGTCTTGAGCCGGGTCCGGTACTCGCGCTCGAACGTCTGGAGCTTGTCGATCTGCTTCTCCAGCGTGTTCTTCTCCTGGGTGATGTTGCCCATCACCTCGGCGTGCTTGCGCTGCGCGTCGCGGTCGAGCGCGCTGGCCTTCTCGCGGGCCTGCCGCTCCAGCGTCTCGGCGCGCGTGCGCGCGTCGTTCAGCATGGTCTCGGCGCGGGTGCGCGCCTCGTTCACCATGGTGTCCGCCTTGGCGCGCGCCTCCGAGAGCAGCTGCTCGGACTTGGTCCGCGCCTCGGACAGCATCCCGTCGGCCTCGGCCTTGGCCTCGCCGGTGAGCCGGTCGGCCATCTCCTGGGCCAGGCCGAGCACCTTGGCCGCCTGCACGTGGTGGTCGCCACCACCGCCGGGCGAGGTCTGCTCCATGGCCGAGGGGGGCGGCACCGGCGCGAGCCGGCGCGGCTCGTCGACGACGCGGCCGGGACCGACGCCGGCGGCTACCTTGGCGCGGGCGTCCTCGAGGTCGGCTCGTGCGGTCTCGACCTGCTGGTCGAGCTGCTCGACCTGCTGGCGCAGGTCGTTGTTCTCCTCGATCAGGCGGGCGAGCTCGCCCTCAACCAGGTCGAGGAACGCGTCCACCTCGTCCTCGTTGTAGCCCCGCTTGCCAATCGGCGGCTTGCTGAACGCGACGTTGTGCACGTCCGCGGGGGTCAACGGCATCAGATCACCTCACGCACTCCTGGGCTGTGGACATCCCTGGTCCCCTCACCTGGGATCGGCTACTCGCATCAGAATGATAACGACCAGCAACAGCACAATAATGGACAAGTCCAGACCGATGCCCCCGATCCGCACCGTCGGGATGAGCCGACGGAGCAGCCGGACCGGGGGATCGGTCACGGTGTAGACGGTCTCCAGGGCCACCGCGACGCCGCCTGCGGGCCGCCACTCCCTGGCAAAAGACCTGACCAGCTCCACGACGACCCGGGCCGTGAGGAGCAGCCAGAACGCGAACAGCACGTAGTAGACGACGAGCGCGAGTGCGAACACACCACCAACTGTGCCATCACTCACCCGTGGTTGAGGAACCCGCCCTCGGCGAGCCGCCGGCGGTCCTCCGCCGTGACGTCGATGTTGGGCGGTGAGAGCAGGAACACCTTGTTGGTGACCTTGTCGATCGAGCCGCGCAGCGCGAACGCCAGCCCCGCCGCGAAGTCGACCAGCCGCTTGGCGTCCGCGTCGTTCATGTCGGTGAGGTTGATGATCACCGGGGTGCCGTCGCGGTAGTGCTCGCCGATGGTCCGCGCCTCGCTGTAGCTGCGCGGGTTGAGCGTGGTGATGCGGCCCAGCGGCTTTCGGGCGGGCTCGGGCGCCGGGCGGGCCCGGCTGACCGGCTCCCGCTGCGGCTCCACGGCCAGCGCGCCGTGCGTCGGCTCGGCGGTCCAGGACCGCCGAGCCGCCCGGGCCCGCAGGTCGGCCTCGAAGTCCTCCGCCTCCTCCGGCTCGCCGCGGTAGCGGGTCGCCGGCCGGCGGCCGTTGCGCTGCTCGGGGTAGGGCTCGTAGTCCTCGTGGTCGGCGTACTCGGCGCGGTAGTCGTACCGCCCCGCTCGGTCGGCCTCGTAGTCCGGGTCGTCGGCGTACTCGGCGGGAACCATCCCGAAGTAGGCCTTCAGCTTGTGAAACCCGCTCATGGTCGAGCCCTTCCTCCGCCGATCCCTACCCGCAAGGACGTCGCGGCCGTCCCAGAGGTTCCCCGACAGTTACGGCGAGGCTAGTCTCCGGCCGCCCAGCAACGCTGTTCCGACACGCACGCACGTGGATCCGCACGCAATCGCATCTTCCAGGTCACCGGACATCCCCGCCGAGATCACGGTCGCAGTGGGGTGATCGGCGCGCAAGCGGGTTACCGCACTGTGAAGAGCGTCAAACGCCTGGCGTGGAGACATCCCGAGGGGTGCGACAGTCATCACACCGCGCAGGACAAGTTCGTCCTTCCGGGTGACGTACTCGGCCAGCCGGGGCAGGTCCGGCAGCGGGTGCCCGCCCCGCTTCGGGTCGCCGTCGATGCTGACCTGCACCAGGACGTCCAGCGGCGCGGTCGCCGCCTTCGCCAGGGCGTCCGCCAGCCGCTCGGAGTCCACCGAGTCGACCTGGTCGGCCCACCGCACGACGGTCCTGGCCTTGTTGCGCTGGAGGCCGCCGACCATGTGCCAGCGGGCCGGCGCGCCCGGCCGCAGCGCGGCGAACTCCGCGACCTTCGGCCCCGCCTCCTGGTCCCGGTTCTCGGCGAACTCGGTCAGCCCCAGCTCGGACAGCAGCGCCACGTCCTGCGCCGGGAACGTCTTGGTGACCGCGAGCAGCGCCACCTCGGCGCTGTCCCGCCCGGCGGCGGCGCACGCCCGGTCGACCCGCGCGCGGACCTCGGCCAGGTTCGCGGCCAGCTCGTCGCGGCGGTTCACGACTCGGCCCAGATCACGCCGGCGATGCGCCCCGTGCCGGGGTCGCGGCGGTGGCTGAACAGGTCGCGCTCCTCCACCGTGCAGCGGGGGTCGACGCCGATCCGGCCGACCCCGGCGTCCGCGAGCTGCTGCCACAGCCCGGCGCGCAGGTCCAGCGCCGGCTTGCCGGCCCGGGTCTCGGTGGCGCTGCCGGGCAGGTGCCGCTCGACGTCGGCCCGCATCTGCTCGGGCACCTCGTAGCACCGGCCGCAGACGGCGGGCCCGAGCAGGGCCTCGACCCGCCCCGGCTCGGCGCCCAGCTCCCGCATCGCCGCGAGGGCGGCCGGCACGACGCCGACGCGGGCGCCGACCCGCCCGGCGTGGACGGCGGCGACCACCCCCGCCTCCGGGTCGCCGAGCAGCACGGGCACGCAGTCGGCGGTCAGCACCGCCAGCGCGAGGCCGGGGACCTTGGTGACGACCGCGTCGGTGGCCTCCAGCGGGGTGTCCCGCGGGCCGTCGACCACGCCGACGGCGCGGCCGTGGACCTGTTCCATCCACACCAGGCGATCGGGCCCCAGCCCGATGCCCTCGGCCAGCCTGCGGCGGTTGGCCGCCACCGCCGAGGGGTCGTCGCCGACATGGTCACCGAGGTTGAACGACTCGTAGGGCGGCCGGGAGACCCCGCCCCTGCGGGTGGTCACGACACGACGGATGCGCACCCTCACAGCCTGCCATGCACGGGGGCCGGCACGGCGGAGGGGAGACCAGCCGAACCCGCTCGGCCGATCCCCCCTCCCGCTCGCCGGACCGCTCGGCGCCTAACCGCTAGCGGCGCATGAACGGCGGCACGTCGACCTCGTCGTCCGGGTCGTCGGTCACCGGCACCGCGCGGCCGGGCAGCGAACCCTGCGACAGCGGCCGGGAGATCGTCGGCGGCGGCTGGACCGGGCTGACCGGCGGCGGGGGCGGCGCGGTGTGCTGGACCGGCGGCGGCGCCTGGTAGACCGGCTGGGACAGGGCGCCGCCCTGCACCGGCTGCGGCGGCACGGCGGGCCTGCTCGGCAACTGCTCCGGCGGGGACTGCTGCTGCTCCACCACCACCGGCGGCGGCGCGTTGACCACGCCGGGCTGCCCCGGCGCGCCCGCCCCGTTGCGCGTCGCGCCGGACAGCGCCTGCGGTTCGAGCTTCTTGTGCGTCGGGCCGCCGCTGTCGAACCCGGCGGCGATGACCGTGACCCGGACCTCGTCGCCGAGCGAGTCGTCGATCACCGTGCCGAAGATGATGTTGGCGTCCGGGTGGGCGGCCTCCTGCACCAGCGAAGCCGACTCGTTGATCTCGAACAGCCCGAGGTCCGAACCGCCCGCGATGGACAGCAGCACGCCGTGGGCGCCCTCCATGGACGCTTCCAGCAGCGGCGAGTTGATGGCCTTCTGCGCGGCCTGCACCGCGCGCCCCTCGCCGCGGGCCGAGCCGATGCCCATCAGCGCCGACCCGGCCCCGGACATGACCGACTTCACGTCGGCGAAGTCCAGGTTGATCAGGCCGGGGGTGGTGATCAGGTCCGTGATGCCCTGGACACCGGAGAGCAGCACCTCGTCCGCGGAGCGGAAGGCGTCCATCAGGCTGACGCCGATGTCGCCGAGCTGGAGCAGCCGGTCGTTGGGGATCACGATCAGCGTGTCGCACTCGTTGCGCAGGGCCTGGATGCCCTCCTCGGCCTGCTTGGCGCGGCGCTTGCCCTCGAACGAGAACGGCCGCGTCACGACGCCGATGGTGAGCGCGCCGAGCTTGCGGGCGATGGACGCCACGACCGGCGCGCCGCCGGTGCCCGTGCCGCCGCCCTCGCCCGCGGTCACGAAGACCATGTCCGCGCCCTTGAGGACCTCTTCGATCTCCTCGCGGTGGTCCTCGGCGGCCTTGTGGCCCACCTCGGGGTTCGCGCCCGCGCCGAGCCCGCGGGTCAGCTCCCGGCCGATGTCGAGCTTGACGTCGGCGTCGGACATCAGCAGCGCCTGCGCGTCGGTGTTCACCGCGATGAACTCGACGCCCTTGAGCCCGACCTCGATCATCCGGTTCACGGCGTTGACACCGCCGCCGCCGATGCCGACGACCTTTATCACCGCGAGGTAGTTGTGCGGGGGCGTCATCGGATCCGCCTTCCTGATCGTGTCCGTGCTCATGTGCTGGAGTGGATGACCACCGGCGTCCCACCCGGACGGAGCTCCACCCGGATTGAAACCCTCAACCAGAGGTTGAAGGTTATGTCAACCCCGTATGTCCTTCAGGACGTTATGCACGAAAAATGCCTCGGTCCAGTTGCCACGCCGTGTCTTGTCCCGACCGGGTGAGCCAGGTCTACTCGCCGGTCGCGCCGTCGAGCAGCTCGCGCACCGCGTCCAGGTGCCCCGCGTGCCGACCCGTCTCCTCGACGAGGTGGATCAGCACCCAGCGCACGGAAAGCCGCTTGTCCCCGCGGAACACCACCTCGTGGTCGAGGTCGAGCCCCGCGACGACCTCCCGGCTCACCGCGCACTGCCCAGCGTAGTCGGCCAGCAATCCGGAGATCGTCTCCCCCGGCTCGACGCGCCAGTCGGCGTCGGGGTCCTCCGCCGAGTACGGGGCGGTGTCGGGGTGCCCGCCGAGCACCACCCGGAACCAGTAGTGCTCCACCCAGCGGAGGTGCTTGACCACCCCGGCGGCCGTGGTGAGCGGCGAGGGGAGCACCGCGCGCCGGCCGTCCTCCTCGGACAGCCCGGCGAGCTTCAGCTCGACGGTGCCCCGCAGGTAGTCCAGGAACGCGCCCAGCAGGGTGCGCTCGTCGCCGGTCCAGGGCACGTCCACCCGGTCCTCGGGCCTGGTCACGATCTTCGGCTCGGTCATGGCGCGCAGTATCGCCGCCGGCGGCGGGCCGCAGAACCGGATTTCGCCGCGACCCGGCCCGGTCGCGGGGACGTCCGGGCCGGCGCGGCGTGGTGAGCATCACGCCCCACCCGGACACCGCCGCCCGGCCACCGGACGGGAGGGTCGGGCGACGCCGGTCCCGGGAGCGGTGCCGGCCGGAAGCGGCACAACCGAAAGCTACGCAAACGGAAGCGGCGCAAATGGAAGCGGCAAGCCCGGGAGCGGCAAGCCCGTGCCGCGCCGCGGCGCGGCACGGCCAGGAGCGGCGCGCCCGAGCCCGGCGCCCGAGCACGCCGCCCGAGCACGCCGCGGCGCGGCACGGTCAGGAGCGGCGCGCCGGCGCCGACTCCCCCGCCGCGCACCGGGTCCGCCTCAGGACACCGCGGGCAGCTCCGGGCTCGACACGTCGAACACCGTTCCCTCGCGGGTCATCAGCACCTGCACCACCGCCGCCTTGCGGGGCGTGTCGGCCGCCGAGCCCCAGCGGACCTCGCGACCGCCGGTCAGCGCCAGCTTCACGTCCGCGCCGGTGGTGGCCGACACGGTCAGCACCTCCCGCCGCAGCTCCTCGGGCAGCCCGGTGACCACCGCGACCGCGGCCGGCGTCCCGGCGGGCTCGGCCTTGAGCTCCGGCAGGCTCCCCGGAGCCTGCGGCACCACCGCGTAGTCCAGGCCGGTGGCGTCCACCAGGTGCGCGCCGTCGCCCCGCACGACCACGGCGACGGGCTTGCGCTCCTGCACGGTCAGCCGCACGGTGCCGGGCAGCGACCGCTCCACGGCCACGGCCGCGACCCGCGGCAGGGCGCGCACCCGCTCCGCGACCCGCTCGACGTCCAGCCGGACCAGCGGCGTGCCCGGCTCGACCGCCGCCGCCGCGCGCACCTGGTCGGCGGTCAGGTCCGCGGTGCCCAGCACCTCGACCTCCCGCACGCCCAGCAGCGGCGTGAACCAGACCGCCACCACGACGGCGGTCACCGCCACCAGGACCAGGACCGCGACGGCCCGGCGGCGCAGCACCGTGCGCCGGGACGGGCCGCCGCGCCCCGACGGGCGCCGCCGCTGCGCGGTGGCGGGTCGGTGGCGCGCCGTCTGCGTGCTCATCCCCGGTCCAGCTCCCCGATGATCTCGGGGCCGAGCATGGTCACGTCGCCCGCGCCCATGGTCACCACCACGTCGCCGTCGCCGACCAGGCCCGCCACCAGCGCGGGCACCCGGTCGAACGACGGCTCGTAGTGCACCCGGCCCTCCTCCAGCGGCACCCGGCCCGCCACCAGCGCGCCGGTCACCCCGGGCTCCGGGTCCTCCCGCGCGCCGTACACGTCGAGCACCACGACCTCGTCGGCCAGGCCGAGCGCCGCGCCGAACTCGTCGGCGAACAGCCGGGTGCGCGAGTACAGGTGGGGCTGGAACACCACGACCAGCCTGCCGCCGTCGGCGACCGGCCGGGCGGCGGCGAGCTGGGCGGAGACCTCCGTCGGGTGGTGGGCGTAGTCGTCGTAGACCCGCACGCCCGCGGCGCGGCCCTTGAACTCGAACCGCCGGCGCACCCCGCCGAACGCGGCCAGGCCCTCCAGCACGCAGTCCCGCCGCGCGCCCAGCTCCAGCGCCGCGACCAGGGTCGCGACCGCGTTGGCCGCCATGTGCTCGCCCGGCACCGCGACCCGCACCGGCACCGCCTCGCCGTCGACCTCCACGACCGCGAGCCCGCCGCCCTCGTGGGGCCGGTAGTCGACCAGCCGCGCCGCGCCCGGACCGCTCGCCGTGCGGCCGTAGGGCCGCACCCGCAGGCCGCGGGCCGCCGCCCGCCGCGCCAGCGCCGCCGCGCCCGGGTCGTCCGCGCACACCACCAGCACGCCGTCGGGGTCGATGCGCTCCAGGAACGAGTCGAACACCGCGGTGTAAGCCTCGACCGTGCCGTGGTGGTCCAGGTGGTCGGCCTCGACGTTGGTCACCACCGCCACCGACGGGGCGAAGTACAGGAACGACCCGTCGCTCTCGTCGGCCTCGGCCACGAACACGCCGCCGGTGCCCTGGTGGGCGTTCGCACCGGACTCGTTGAGGTCGCCGCCGATCGCGAAGGACGGGTCCATCCGGCAGTGCTGCAGCGCCACGGTGAGCATGGAGGTCGTGGACGTCTTGCCGTGCGTGCCGGCCACGCAGGCCACGCGGTGGTCGAGCATCAGCGCGGCCAGCGCCTCGGCCCGCCGCAGCACCACGACGCCCCGGTCGCGCGCCGCGACCAGCTCGGGGTTGTCCTCGCGGATCGCCGTCGACACCACGACCGCCGTCGGACCGCCGTCGAGCTGGTCCAGGTGCGCGCCGTCGTGGCCCACCGCGACCGCCGCGCCCTGCGCGCGCAGCGCCAGGACGGTGCGCGAGTCCTTGGCGTCCGAACCGGACACCTGCGCGCCGCGCGCCAGCAGGATGCGGGCGATGCCGCTCATGCCCGCGCCGCCGATACCGACCAAGTGCACCCGATCGAGCAAGTTCACTTCCGGATCACTTCCAGGACGATGCGGGCCAGCACCTCGTCGGCCTCGCGGTGACCGGTGCTCAGCGTCGCGGCGGTCATCGCGGCCAGCCGCGCCCGGTCGGCGACCAGCGGCACCGCGTTCTGCGCGACCCACTGCGGCGTCAGCTGCTCGTCGGGCACCAGCAGGCCGCCGCCCGCGGTGACCACCGGGCCCGCGTTGAGCGCCTGCTCGCCGTTGCCGTGCGGCAGCGGCACGAACACCGCCGGCAGGCCCACCGCCGACACCTCGGCGACGGTCATCGCGCCGGACCGGCACAGCACCGCGTCGGCCGCCGCGTAGGCCAGGTCCATCCGCTCCAGGTAGGGCACCGGCACGTAGGCCGGCGCGCCCGGCACCGCCTGCACCGCGACGGTGTGCTTGGGCCCGTGCGCGTGCAGCACGCCGACGCCCGCCCGCGCGAACGCCGACGCCGCGCCGGACACCGCGTTGTTGATCGTCCGCGCGCCCTGCGAGCCGCCGAACACCAGCAGCGTCGGCGCGTCCGGGTGCAGCCCGAAGTACGCGCGGGCCTGGGCGCGCAGCGCCGCGCGGTCCAGGGTCGTGATCGAGTGGCGCAGCGGGATGCCGATCACCTCGGCGTCGCCCAGGCCCGAGTCGGGCACGGCGGCGGCGACCCGCTCGGCGAACTTCGCGCCGACCTTGTTCGCCAGGCCGGCCTTGGCGTTGGCCTCGTGCACGACGATCGGCAGCCGGCCGCGCGCCGCCAGGTAGGCGGGCAGCGCCACGTAGCCGCCGAAGCCGACCACCACGTCCGCGCGGACCCGTTCGAGCACCTCGCGGGTGCGCCGGACCGCCTCGCGGACCCGCAGCGGGAGCTTGAGCAGGTCCGGCGACGGCTTGCGGGGCATCGGCACCGGCGGGACGAGTTCCAGCGGGTAGCCGCGCGCGGGCACGAGCTTGCCCTCCAGCCCGCGCTCGGTGCCGAGCGCGACCACGCGCGCGTCGGGCCGCAGCCGCATGACGGCGTCGGCCAGGGCCAGGGCGGGCTCGATGTGCCCGGCGGTGCCGCCTCCGGCGACCACCACGCACGGTCCGGCCTGCTGGGGAACCCCGGTCACGCACTTCCTCCTTGTTCGGTACTGCGTTCGGTACTGCGACGGCGGTCGACCGCCGGCCGGTCCCGGCAGGGGCTAGCGCCCGTCGCGACGCCGGGACCGGTCCTGGGTCGCCTTGCGGGAATCGCGCCGACGGTACTCCGACGGCGGAGCGTGCCGGCCGGCCATCCTCCGCTCGTCCACGGGGGGCGGCGCGGCCTTGCGGCTGCGCGGCGGCGTCGAGGGCCGCACGGGTTTGCGCCGGGGCGGCGGCTTGTACGCCTCGGGCGGCGGCAGCCGCAGCACCCCTCCGACCCGGCCGGGGCCGAGCGAGCGCAGCGCGGAGACGGCCTCCGGCTCGTGCCGGGCGCAGTTGGCCAGGATGCCGAAGACGACCATCGTGGTGACGATCGACGTGCCGCCGGAGGAGATCATCGGCAGCGTGATGCCGGTGACCGGCAGCAGCGTCACGACGTAGCCGATGTTGATGGCGGCCTGCGCGACCAGCCACACGGTCAGCGTCGAGGCCACCATCCGGATCCACGGGTCGGTGTTGCGCGCGGCGATCCGCAGCCCCACCACCGCCAGCAGCGCGAACAGCCCGAGCACCAGCAGGCACCCGATGAAGCCCAGCTCCTCGCCGATGACGGCGAAGATGAAGTCGCTGTGCACGTTGGGCAGGTAGCGCCACTTGGAGCTGCCGTTGGTGAGCCCCTTGCCGAAGAACCCGCCCTCGGCCAGCGCGAGCAGCGCCTGCCGCGGTTGCAGCCCCGCGCCCAGCGGGTCCTTGTCCGGGTCCAGGAAGGTCGCCACCCGCAGCAGCCGGTACGGCGCGCCGATCGCCAGCACGACCGCGCCGGCCACCGCCCCGACCGCGACCGCGCCGAACAGCCGCAGCGGCGCGCCCACGAACCACAGCAGGCTGATCAGCACGACGCCGAGCGTGATCGTGCCGCCCAGGTCGGGCTGGAGCATGACCAGCGCGAACACCACGAGCGCCACCGGCACGACCGGCACCAGCAGGTGCCGGTACTGGTTGAGCAGCGCCCGCTTGGTGACCAGCACGTGCGCGCCCCACAGGGCCAGCGCGAGCTTCGCCGCCTCGATCGGCTGGAACGACGCCGAGCCGACCATGAACCAGGACTGCGCGCCGTAGTGCGTCGTCCCCAGCGGGGTCAGGACGAGCACGAGCATGATGACGCACACCAGCATCGCCATCGTGCTGGCGTGCCGGATCGCGCGCAGCGGTATGCGCAGCACGATCAGGAACAGCACCGCGCCCACGCCCACGTACAGCAACTGCTTCTGGAACACGCTGTAGGCCGACGCGCCGACGGCGACCTCGCCGGGCGCGGACGCCGAGAGCACCATGATCAGGCCGATGGCGGTCAGCATCCCGAAGACCGCCAGCAGCAGGTGGAAGTCGGCCAGTGGCCGGCCCAGCCACGCGGTGAGGGCGCTGCGGACGACGACCGCCCGGCCGCCGCCGCGCCGGGTGCGGGCGGCCTTGGGCGGCCGTTCCGCGATCGCTCTGTCCGCCGCTGTCATGCGCTCATCGTCTCCCGCTCCGTGCGGTGGAAGGCGAAAATCCGCCGCGTGTCGCCCAGACGCGACCCCGATCACTTCTGTGCCCCGACCGGTGGACGCCCGAAACCCGCTGGCGGTTGCGCGCCGGGCACGATCGGATCACCCCGTGCACCCCCGAGAACCGCACCCCGAGCAACCGCATCCCGAGCAACCGCATCCCGGTGGGACGCGCTCCGGTGGGATGCACCCCGGAGAACCCGTCATCGACGCGCCGCTGGTCCGCCGCCTGCTGGGCGAGTGCTTCCCGGCCTGGGCCGACCTGCCGCTGCGCCGCGTGTCCTCCACGGGCACCGACAACGCCCTGTTCCGCCTCGGCGAGGACCGGGTGGTCCGGCTGCCGCGCGTGGGGTGGGCCGCCCCCGGCATCGAGCACGAGCGCGCCTGGCTGCCCGTCCTCGCGCCGCACCTGCCCGTCCCCGTCCCCGAACCCCTGGGCCTGGGCCGGCCCGCCGCCGGCTACCCGTGGCCGTGGGCGGTGCACCGCTGGCTCGACGGCGCGAACCCGACCACCGCCCCGCCCGGCCTGGGCCGGGACCTGGCGGGTTTCGTGGCCGCGCTGCGCCGCGTCGACCCCTCCGGCGCCCCGGCCGCGAGCCGCGGCCGGCCCCTGGCGGCCAGGGACGAGGCGACCCGCGAGGCGATCGGGGCGCTGGGCGACCGGATCGACGCGCCGGCGGTGACCGCCGCCTGGGAGGCGGCCCTGTCCGCCCCGCGGTGGCGCGGGGCGGCGGTGTGGACCCACGCCGACCTGTCCCCCGGGAACGTCCTGCTGCGCGACGGGAAGCTCGGCGCCGTCATCGACTTCTCGACCGCCGGCGTCGGTGACCCGGCCGCGGACCTGCCGGTGGCGTGGAACCTGCTGACGCCGCCCGAGCGCGCGGACTTCCGCGCCGCGCTGGGCGACGACGAGGCGACCTGGCGGCGCGGCCGGGGCCTGGCCCTGTCCATCGCGCTGATCCAGCTGCCGTACTACCGGGACACCAACCCGGCCCTGGCCGCCAACTCCCGCCACGTCATCGAGCAGGTGCTGGCTAACCCCTGAGCCGGGCCAGGAACGCCGCCATGGCGCGATCGGAGAACCCCAGCACCGGCCCACCGGAGTTCTTGCTGTCCCGCACCCGGACGGCGGTGGCCGATCGCGCCACCTCGACGCAGTTCCCCGTGCCGTTGCTGCGCCCGCTCTTGCGCCACGTCGACCACATGATGCGCTCCTCAGAGGTCCGCGATCACCCGCTCGATGAACGCGGCGGACTCCTCCGGGTCCCAGGCCGCAGCGCGCAGGTGATTCATCACCACGCTATACCGCTCGGTTTCGGTGTCGTCGTCCAAGTAGAGCCCGCCGGTCAGGTTGTCGATGTAGACGACGCTCGGGAAGTCGGTGAACTTCAGCAGCGTGAACGCGGTGCCCATCGCCATGTGCGCCCCCTTGCCGAAGGGCAGCACCTGCAAGGTCACGTTCGGCAGCGTGTCGATCTCCAGCAGGTGACGCAGTTGGGCCGCGTGGCTGCCGCCGCCGACCGCCCGGCGCAGGGCGGCCTCGTCGAGGATGGCCCAGACCGAGAGCGATCCGTCCTCGACCCGTTGTTGCCGAGCCTGCCGCAGCTCGACGCGCTTGTGGATGACCTCGTCCGCCGCGTCGGGCGTCCGTGTCCGCATGACCCACCGGGCGTACTCGGGGGTCTGGAACAAGCCCGGGACGAGGTCGATCTCGAAGGTGTCGATCGCGACCGCCTCCGACTCCAGGGCCACGTACTCCGAGAACCAGTCGAACACCACGTCGCCGTAGACGTGCCACCAGCCGCGCTTCTTGGCCACCTTCGCCAGGCGCAGGAGCCACTGCGCCTTCTCGGGTCCGGCTCGATAGGTCTCGGCCAGCGCTTTGGTGTCCGCGATGGACACCCCGGTGACCGCCGATTCGATGCGGCTGATCTTCGACTTGGAGAAGCCCAGCTCGCGGACCACGTCATCGAACGTCAGGCCCGCCTCCTCTCGCAGCCGGACCAGCGCGCCGGCCAGGACGCGCCGACGGACTCCCGGACCTCGGCTCTGTGGCATGACTGCGACATTAGCGGCACAAGTGACCACCGAACGGGTGAAGTTCTGCAACACGGCCAAATGCCTCATTGCAGGAAAGGGCGCTCAGGTGGATGTTGACGCCATGACAGCCATCACCGCCGCTCTGGCTCGCGCCCACCACCTGCTCCGTCAGGACATGCTCGGGTACCTCGACGCCGTCGAGCGATTGACCAGCGAATACGAGGTCGAGGACGACACGGTCCTGACCGTCGCGCGCACCGAGGTCCCCCGCCTGATCGCAGCGCTCCGGGCGACCGTCTGCGACCACCGGGCCGACCACCACGGCCTGTGCCTCGGATGTCCGCCCACTTGGGTCGACGGGCGGCTCGGCCGCGAAACCTGGCCGTGCCCGGTGGTCGACCGCGCGCAGGGATTCCTCAACGATCCCGACAGCATCTATGACACCGTCCCCTACGAACGGCGGTGACCGGTCCCCACCACGGCCAGCACGGCGTCGGCGAAGGCCCGCCCCCGGTGCGCGTAGTCGTTGAACATGTCCATCGACGCCGCCGCCGGGGCGAGCACCACGGCGTCCCCCGGCCGCGCCATGGACCGGGCGGCGCGCACCGCGTCCTCCATGGTCGCGTCGTCCAGCACGGCCACGGGCACGGACGGCGCGTGGCGGGACAGGGCCGCGGCGATCACCCCGCGGTCCGCGCCGATCAGCACGGCGCCGCGCAGCCGGTGGGCCTCGGTCCGCACCAGGTCGTCGACCGACGCGCCCTTCAGCAGCCCGCCGGCCACCCACACCACGCTCTCGTGCGACCGCAGCGACGCCTCGGCCGCGTGCGGGTTGGTCGCCTTCGAGTCGTCGACGTAGGACACGCCGCCGGACTCGGTGACGAACTCCGCCCGGTGCGCCCCAGGGCGGAAGTCGCGCAGGCCCCGGCGCACCGCCTCCGCCGACACGCCGTGCGCGCGGGCCAGGGCGGCGGCGGCCAGGGCGTCGGCGATGCCGGGCGGCCCGCCGGGGCGCACGTCGGCCACGGGGGCCAGCACGGTGTCCGGGCCGAACGCCCGGTCCACCAGGTGGCCGTCCAGCACGCCCAGCTGCCCCTCCTCGGGGGCGCCCGCGGTGAACCCGACGTGCACGGCGGCCGGCGAGCGGTGCAGCAGGTCCGCCACGTACGGGTCGTCCACCCCCGCGACGGCCACCTCGCCCGTCAGCACGCCGGCCTTCGCGGCGGCGTACCCCTCGAACGAGCCGTGCCAGTCCAGGTGGTCCTCCGCCAGGTTCAGCAGCACCCCCGCCGCCGGCCGCACCGAGGGCGACCAGTGCAGCTGGAAGCTCGACAGCTCCACCGCCAGCACCCGGCGCCCGGCCAGCAGGGCGTCCACCACCGGCAGGCCGACGTTCCCGCACGCCACCGCGTCGATGCCGGCCGCCCGCAGGATCGACTCCAGCATCCCGACGGTCGTGGTCTTGCCGTTGGTGCCGGTCACGGCCAGCCACGCGGGCGGGTCGGCCAGCTCCAGGCCCATCCGCCAGGCCAGCTCGACCTCGCCGACCACCTCGACGCCCGCGGCGGCGGCAGCGCTCAGCAGCGGGCTGTCCGGCCGCCAGCCGGGGCTGGTGACCACCAGCTCCACCTCCGGCGGCGGCGCGGCCAGGCCCGGCACCAGGGCGACGCCGGGCAGCAGCGGCTCCAGGGCCGCCAGCCGGTCGGCGCTGCCGTCGGTGACGGTCACCGCCGCGCCCGCCGCGAGCAGCGCCTCGGCGGCGGACCGGCCGGTGACCCCCGCTCCGGCGACCAGGACGTTGCGACCGGCCAGCAGTCCCATGGGTCAGCTCCCCGCCGCCGTCAGCCACTCGCTGTAGAACAGGCCCAGGCCCAACATGCAGCAGATGCCCGCCAGCAGCCAGAACCGGATGATGACCGTGGTCTCCGCCCAGCCGGCCAGCTCGAAGTGGTGGTGGAACGGCGCCATCCGGAACAGCCTTCGCCGGGATGTGCGGAACACCGCCACCTGCAGCACCACCGACAGCGCCTCGACCACGAACAGGCCGCCGATGACGACCATCAGCAGCTCGGTGCGGGTCGCGATCGACAGGCCCGCCACCAGGCCGCCCAGCGCCAGCGAGCCCGTGTCGCCCATGAAGATCTTGGCCGGCGCGGCGTTCCACCACAGGAAGCCGATGCAGCCCGCCATCGCGGCGGCGGCCACCAGCGCCAGGTCCAGCGGGTCGCGCACCTCGTAGCAGCCGGCCACCAGCAGGTTCGAGCAGTTGTAGCGGAACTGCCAGAAGGTGATCACCACGTAGGTGCCCAGCACCATCGCCGACGTGCCGCCCGCCAGGCCGTCCGCGCCGTCGGTGAGGTTCACCGCGTTGGACCACGCGCTGATCGCCGCGTAGCAGAACACCACGAACCCGACCACGCCGAACGACACCACGGCGATGTCGCGGACGAACGAGAGGTTGACCGACGCGGGCGTCAGGCCGTCCCGGTTCGGGAACTGCATCACCAGGATGGCGAAGATGATCGTGGCGACGAACTGGCCGACCAGCTTCGCGGTCTTGTTCAGGCCCAGGTTGCGCTGCTTGCGGATCTTGATGAAGTCGTCCAGGAAGCCGACGACGCCCAGCGACGTGGTCAGCATCAGCACCAGCAGGCCGGACGCGCTGGGCGTCTGGTCCGCCGCGGACGCCGACATGGAGTTCACCAGGTGCGCGCCGAGGTAGCCCGCCCACATCGCGACCAGGATCGCGACGCCGCCCATGGTGGGCGTGCCGCGCTTGGTCTTGTGGCTCTGCGGCCCCTCTTCGCGGATCTCCTGGCCGAAGCCCTGCCGCGAGAATATCTTGATCAGGTACGGCGTCAGCATGATCGACGCGATCAGCGCGATGGCCGCCGCGATGAGGATGCTCTTCACTTGCTGACCGCCTCCAGGAGAGCCTCGGCAACCCGCCACAGGCCGTATGAGTTGGATGCCTTCACCAGCACGACGTCACCCGGCCGAACCTGGTCGCGCAGCAGCTCCACGGCCGCCGCGGCATCGGGCACCAGTACCGCTTCTTCGCCCCATGATCCTTCCAGGTGCGCGCCCTGGTGCATCGGGCGGGCTTCCGGACCGACCACCACCAGCTTGTTGATGTCCAGGCGGACCGCGAGCCGGCCGATCTCGTCGTGCGCGCGGACGTGGTCCGCGCCCAGCTCCGCCATCGGGCCCAGCACGGCCCAGCTGCGCCGGGCGGGCGTGGTGGCGCGGGAGATCGTGGCCAGCGACTTGAGCGCGGCGCGCACGGACTCCGGGTTCGCGTTGTAGGCGTCGTTGACGACGGTCACGCCGTCGGGGCGTTCGGTGACCGCCATGCGGTGCGCCGAGACCCGCTCGGACCTGCCCAGCGCGTCGGCCACCTGCTGCGGCGTGGCGCCCAGCGCCAGGGCGATCGCGGCGGCGGTCAGGGCGTTGCCGACCTGGTGCGACCCGTGCACGGCCAGCCGCACGTCCGCCTCGCCCTGCGGCGCGACCAGCCGGAACCCGGCGCGGGCCTGCGCGTCCAGCGCCACGTCGACGGCCCGGACCTGCGCGGCCGGGTGCTCGCCGACCAGCACGACCTCGGCCCGCGTCCGCGGCGCCATGCCGGCCACCAGCGGGTCGTCGGCGTTGAGGACCGCCACGCCGTCGGCCGGCAGGGCCTCCACCAGCTCGCCCTTGGCCTGCGCGATGCCCTCGCGGGAGCCGAACTCGCCCAGGTGGGCGCTGCCGACGTTGAGCACCGCGCCGACCCGGGGCGGGGCGACCCGGCACAGCCCGGCGATGTGGCCGGGCCCGCGGGCGGACAGCTCCAGCACCAGGAACCGGGTGTCGGCGTCGGCGCGCAGGACCGTCCACGGGTGGCCCAGCTCGTTGTTGAACGACCCGGGCGGCGCGATGGTCGGGCCCAGCGGCGCGAGCACCGCGGCGATCAGGTCCTTGGTGGAGGTCTTGCCGGAGGACCCGGTGACCCCGACGACGGTCAGGTCCGCGAGCCGGTCGACGACGTGCCGGGCGAGCTTGGCCAGCGCCGCGAGCACCGCCGCGCCCGCGCCGTCCCGGTCGCCGGAGAGCACGTAGGCCCTGCCGGGCCCGGCGTCGACCGGCGGCGCGATCACGGCCGGGGCGTCCACCGGGCGCCCGGCCAGGACGCCGGCCGCGCCCGCCGCGACCGCCCGGGCGGCGAAGTCGTGGCCGTCGACCCGCTCACCGGGCAGCGCGAGGAACAGGCCGCCCTCGCCGAGCCGGCGCGTGTCGAACTCGACGGAGCCGGTGACGACCGGCGAGCCGTCCGTGCCGTGCAGGGTGCCGCCGACGACCTCGGCGATCTCGGCGAGCGTGAGGGGGATCACCGGCGCGCCTCCCCGATGGCCGCGGACAGGGTCTCCACGTCGGAGAACGGGTGCACGACCCCGGCCACCTCCTGCCCGGTCTCGTGGCCCTTGCCCGCGACCACGACCACGTCCCCGGCGCGGGCCAGCGACACCGCGTGCCGGATCGCCCGGCCGCGGTCGCCGATCTCCAGCACCTCGCCCCGCTCGGCCTCCGGCAGCTCCAGGGCGCCGCCCAGCATCGCGGCGCGGATGGCGGCGGGGTCCTCGGTGCGCGGGTTGTCGTCGGTGACGATGAGGACGTCGCTGCGCCGGGCCGCCTCCTGCCCCATGAGCGGGCGCTTGGCGGTGTCCCGGTCGCCGCCGCAGCCCAGCACGGTGATGATGCGGCCGGTGGAGCGGGCGCGGACCGCGTCCAGCGCCAGGGCGACCGCCTGCGGCTTGTGCGAGTAGTCCACGACGGCCGCGAAGTCCTGGCCCTCGTCGACCCGCTGCATCCGGCCGGGCACCCGCACCTGCGCGAGGCCGCGCCGGATCGCGTCGGCGCCGATGCCGCGCGCGTGCAGGCAGGCGATGGCGAGCAGGGCGTTGGCGACGTTGAACGCGCCGGGCAGCCGCAGGTCCACCGGGATCTCCAGGCCGGGGCCGCGGGCGGTGAACGCCTGCTCGCCGGTGGTCGAGACCCGCACGTCGGTCGCGGTCCAGGTGGCGTCGCCGGCCGCCGTCGCCACGGTGATCGTGTCGGGCGTGACCAGCCGCCTGCCCCACTCGCCGTCCACGCAGACGACCTCCGTCGCGGCCCGCCCGTCGAACAGCAGCGCCTTGGTCCGGAAGTAGTCCTCCATGTCCGGGTGGAAGTCCAGGTGGTCCTGCGAGAGGTTGGTGAACGCGCCCACCGCGAACCCGACGCCGCCGACCCGGCCCAGGCGCAGGGCGTGGCTGGAGACCTCCATGGTCACGTCCGTGACGCCGCGCTCCTCCATCACCGCCAGCAGGGCGTGCAGGTCGGGCGCCTCGGGCGTGGTGAGGGCGCTGTCGAGCCGCTCGCCCGCGATGCGGGTCTCGACGGTCCCGATCAGCCCGGTCTCCCGGCCGGCGGCCTTGAGCACGGCCTCGACGAGGTAGCTGGTGGTGGTCTTGCCGGAGGTCCCGGTGATGCCGAAGACCGCGAGCCGCGCCGACGGGTTGCCGTACACGCGGGCGGCCAGCACCCCCAGCACCTCGCGGGGCTCGGGGTGCACGAGCACCGGGACGTCCCGGCGGGCGTCGCGGACCCGGGCCGCGCCCGCCTCGTCGGTCAGCACGGCCACCGCGCCCTGCGCGACGGCCTGCTCGGCGAAGTCCGCGCCGTGCGCCCGCGCGCCCGGCAGCGCGGCGAACAGGTCGCCGGACCGGACGTGCTGGGCCCGCAGCGTCACCCCGCTGACGAGCACGTGGGCGCGGTCGGGCGCGGTGAGGTGCGCGTCGACGGTGGAGGCGAGCTCGGACACGGCGACGGGCTGGACGCGGGAAGGGCGAGGCGGGGCGGTCGCGACCTTGCCCTCAAGCTTGGCAGGCACGCGCGGAAGGCTACCGGCGCACGCAGAGTGCCCACCCACCACGTCCACTCGCGACGCCCGAACGCGCCGCGGAGCCTGCTCCGGTCGCCCGATTCCCCCGGCGGCGCGGGGGATCGGCGCACGCCGCGGCGGCGGGGGCGCTCCGCGCGCCCACCGCCGGTGGCGTCCGCCGACCCCGCGGTCAGAGGATCAGCGGCACGATCGGGCTCTGCTCGGCCGACATGGGGACCTGGTAGCGCTGCGCCAGGTAGGAGGCGATGTCGTGGAACAGCGGCGCGGCGGACTCGCTGTACCGGCCGCCGCCGGTCGGCGCGTCGAGCATGATCCCCACCACGTACCGGGGGTTGTCGGCCGGGAAGATGCCGGCGAACGTGATCCAGTGCGTGGTGACGCTGTAGCAGCCGCAGCTGCGGTCGACCTGCTGCGCGGTGCCGGTCTTGCCGGAGACCTGGTAGCCCGGCAGCGCCGCGGACGCGCCCGTGCCGGTCTGGCCGGGCGCCTTCTGCACCACCGCGCGGAACATGTCGCGGACCGACTTGGCGGTCTGCGGGCTCACCACGCGGCTCTCCTCGCCGCGCGGGGCCTCCTCGCGGACGCCGTCCTGGTCCACCTCGGCCCGGATGACGCGGGGCTGGACGCGGACGCCGTCGTTCGCGATCGCCTGGTACATCCCGGTCATCTGCAGCAGGGTCATGCTCAGGCCCTGGCCGATGGGCAGGTTGCCGAACGTCGAGCCGGACCACTGGTTGCGCGGCGGCACCGTGCCCGCCTCCTCGCCGGGCAGGCCCGAGCCGGTGCGCTTGCCGAGCCCGAACTTGCGCAGCATCTCCGCGTAGCGGTCCTCGCCGATCTTCTGCGCCGTCATCAGCGTGCCGACGTTGGAGGACATCGCGAACACCCCGGCGAAGCTCATGTCCTGCACCGGGTGCGGCGAGGCGTCCCGGATGACCCGGTCGGCGACCTTGATCTCGTCGTCCACCGTCAGCACGCTGTCGGGCTGGTAGATCCCGTCCTCCAGGGCGGTGGCCGCGGTGACGACCTTGTTCACCGAGCCGGGCTCGAACACCGCCGTGACCGCCGTGTTGCGGGTCTGCTCCTCGGTGGCCCGGCCGAAGTCGGCCGGGTCGAAGGTCTTGTCGTTGGCCATGGCCAGCACGTCGCCGTTGCGGACGTCCATCACCACCGCCGAGCCGTTCTTCGCGCCCGACTTGGCGGTGTACTCGGTGACCAGCCGCTGCACCGCGAACTGGGTGTCCACGTCCAGCGTCAGCTCCAGGCTGCGGCCGGGTGTCGCGGCGGCCAGCTCCCGCGACCGGTCGGGGCCGGGGATCGCCACGTTGCTGCCCTGCATGGTGTCCACGACGCGGCGGCCGTTGCGGCCGGCGAGCAGGTTGTCCTGGGAGTTCTCCAGGCCCAGCAGCCCGTGCGTGGCGGGCGGGTCCTGGTCCTTGCGCCAGTTGGCCGCGCCGACGATGTTCGACGCGAGGTCGCCGTTGGGGTAGACGCGCACCGCGCGGTACTCCGAGCCGATGTCGGAGTACTTGTCGGTGATCGTCGCGGCCTTGCCCGGGTCGACGTTGTCGACCAGCTCGACGTAGGTGGTGTCCTTGGTCAGCAGCTCGTACAGGGTCCGCTCGTCGGTCTTCTGCCCGCCGAAGCCCGGACCCAGGGTGTCCTGGATGAACCGGGCGACCTCCCGGGCCCAGTCCTCGTAGCTGCCCATCCCGGGCTTGGTCGTCTTCGCCTCGTCCCACTTCTCGCGGCTCATCTGCGGCACGGCGTACAGGGCGCGCGCCTCGACGCTGAACGCGAGCTGCTTGCCGTTGCGGTCGGTGATGGAGCCGCGGGCGGCCGGGATGTCGATGAACGTGGCCCGCTGCTTCTCCGCCTGCTCGGACAGCGCCTCCGCCTGGAAGCCCTGCACCTGCACCAGCTTCGCCCCGGCCAGCACCAGCGCGCCGACCAGCAGCACCCGCCCGACCGCGAGGCGGACCCGGCTGTTGCCGCCGCGCCGCCGCTTGGCCGGCGCCGCGCCGCGCACCGACAACGGCCGCCGCGGGGGCCTGCCCCGACTGGGCCCTGCCATCACCAACCTCCAGTCACCGCTTCGCCACGATCCACCACCGGACGCCCGGTCACGGCCCGGGCGGCTGCTCGCCCTGCGCGGGCGGCGTGCCGCCGGCCTGCTGCCCACCCGCCTGCTGACCGCTCTGCCCGGCCGGCCGGCCCTCCTGACCGGCCTGCTGACCGCTCTGGCCGGCCTGCTGCTGCGCGTTCGCGTCGGGCGGCGGGGTCTGGGTCTGCGTCTGGGTCTGGGGCGTCGGCGGCGGTTCCGGCGCCTTGGCCTCGGTGGGCTTGCCGTGCAGCTCCACCGACCCGTCGGGCAGCTGCCGCAGCCGCGCCGGGTCGCCCGCCGGCACCATGCCGAGCCTGGCCGCCGCCTCCGCGAGCTCCAGCGGCGACTCGGCCAGCGCCACCTCCTGGTGCAGCTGCTCCACCTGCCGCGCCAGCCGCGTCTGCTCGGCCTGCGCGTCCTTGAGCCGGTAGGAGTCGGCGGTCGCCTGCGTCGACAGCCACATGATCGCGGCGATGCCCACGCCGAGCACGACCATCACCATGACCACGAACGGCGCGCGCGGCGCGACCGCCTGCCGCCGGGTCACCGCCGGGCCGCGCGACGCGCGGGTGCGCTGCGCCCGGCGCGCGTAGGCCCGGTCCGCCGCCGCCGAACGGGCCCGCGGCGGCACCGACTTCAACGCTCGCTCGCGGGGCTTCGCCGCGGACGACGGCGCGCCGTTCGCCCGTGCCGGTGCGCTCACGTGGCCTCCCGGATGCGTTCCGCCGCCCGCAGCCGCACCGACGCGGCCCTGGGGTTGTCCTCGACCTCGCGCTCGTCGGCCACCTCGGCGCCCCGCGTCACGAGCCGCAGCTCGGGGCCGTGGCCGGGCAGCTCCACCGGCAGGTCCTGCGGCGTGCGCGAGGCGGCGCCGTCGGCCAGCGCCCGCTTGACCAACCGGTCCTCCAGGGACTGGTAGGACTCCACGACGATCCGGCCGCCGACCGCCAGCGCGGACAGCGCGGCGGGCAGCGCCAGCCGCAGCGACTCCAGCTCGCCGTTGACCTCGATCCGCAGCGCCTGGAACGTCCGCTTCGCCGGGTGGCCGCCGGTCCGCCTGGTCGCGGCGGGCACCACGTCGTAGAGCAGCTCCACGAGCCGCCCGCTGGTGGTGAACGGCTCGCGGTCGCGCTCCCGCGCCACCGCCGCGGCGATCTTGCGGGCGAACCGCTCCTCGCCGTAGTCGCGCAGGACGCGGGCCAGGTCGTCCACCGGGTAGCCGTTGAGCACGTCCGCGGCCGTGCTGCCCGCGCCCGCGCTCATCCGCATGTCCAGCGGCGAGTCGCGGGAGTAGGCGAAGCCGCGCTCCCGGGCGTCCAGCTGCAGCGAGGAGACGCCCAGGTCCATCAGGACGCCGTCCACCGGGCCGTCGACCGCGTCCGCGATCCGGTCGTAGGTGGTCTGCACGAACCGCACGCGGCCCTCGAACGGCGCGAGCCGCCGCCGGGACAGCTCGATGGCCTGCGGGTCGCGGTCCAGCCCGATCAGCCGCACCCGCGGGAACGCCCGCAGCACCGCCTCCGAGTGACCGCCCAGGCCCAGCGTGCAGTCCACGAACACCGCGTCCCGGTCGGCCAGCGCGGGGGCGAGCAGTTCGAGGACGCGGTCGAGCATCACCGGCACGTGCCGCGCCTGCTCCACGACGTCCCCTCCCAAGCAACCCCCCGGCCGGAACAGCGATTCGGGTGTCGTCAGGTCCCCGCCCGCCCGTCGGACCTGGCGCCGGGGAAGGTGCGCCAGGGCCGAAAGCCGAGCGGACCGAGGCCTCACGGCACCCGAAACCTCGAACGATCTGCGAAGCCCCCTGTCAGAAGACGCCCGGAAGCACCTCCTCGCGAGCCTCGGCGTAGCTGTCCTCGTGCTCTTCCAGGTAGCGCTGCCACGCCTGCGCGTCCCAGATCTCCAACCGGTTGATCGCGCCGATGACCACGCACTCCTTGGTCAACCCCGCGTACCGGCGCAGCTCCGGTGCGATGGACACCCGGCCCTGGCCGTCCGGCCGCTGCTCGTCGGTTCCCGCGAACAGGTAGCGCTGGTAGGCGCGGACCGCTTCGTTGGTGAACGGCGCCTCCGCGACCTTGCGCGCCATCTGCTCGAACTCGCCCCGGGGGAACACGTAGAGGCAGTGGTCCTGGCCCTTGGTGACCATGAGACCCCCCGCTAGCGCGTCCCGGAACTTCGCAGGCAGCGTCAGCCGGCCCTTGTCGTCCAGCTTCGGGTGGTGCGTGCCCAGGAACACGGCAACCCACCTCCCGCCGCCGGAGCGGAACCGGCAGTGGGGCCCCCGTCTGCCCCACCGGCCGCCACAGTACCCCACTTTTCACCACAGTCAACGCGGAAACCGGCGCTCGCGCCCTGCCCCGCCGGACGTTTGCCCAGGTAGAGCGAAGATCGTCGAGGTACGGGGAGGTGGGGGACGCGCGCCGGCTCCACCTCCGCGGGTGAGCGATCCGGGCCCGAAAGCCACTCGAACGGACCAACGAAAACGGACAAAACCGGCCCACCGGCGGCACAGGTGGGGGATCGTGGCAGGGCCGGGTGGACCGGCCCCCGCGGACGGGCCCCGGGAGTTCCGCCACCGGGAAACCTCCCGATCGGTGTAGGGCGCTTAGCCGTGGTTTGACACACTGCGTGAAACGCTCACCGCCTCCGCGAACCGGTCGCGGGTGGGTCCCTCTTCAGGAGGTCGAGTGACTCCGAGTACCCAGCCAGCCGCGCCGCCCGAGCACGCCTACGGGGGCGGTGGGCTCAACCACGCCGCCAACGCGGCCCACGCGCACGGCCGGACCGACGAGGTGCTCGCCGAGCTGCACGCCGTCGTGGGGCGCATCGCGGCCAACGTGGAGAAGGTCATCGTCGGCAAGCCCGACGTGGTGCGCATCGCCCTGGTGACGCTGCTGGCCGAGGGGCACCTGCTGGTGGAGGACGTGCCGGGCGTCGGCAAGACCTCGCTGGCCAAGGCGCTGGCCCGGTCCATCGACTGCCCGGTCAGCCGCATCCAGTTCACCCCCGACCTGCTGCCCAGCGACATCACCGGTGTGTCGATCTACAACCGGCAGGACAACGACTTCGAGTTCCGCCCCGGCCCGGTGTTCGCGAACATCGTGGTGGGCGACGAGATCAACCGCGCGTCGCCCAAGACGCAGTCGGCGCTGCTGGAGTGCATGGAGGAGCACCAGGTCACGGTCGACGGGAACACCTACCCGCTGGCCGCGCCGTTCATGGTGATCGCCACCCAGAACCCGATCGAGATGGAGGGCACCTACGCCCTGCCCGAGGCGCAGCGGGACCGGTTCACCGCGCGCGTCTCCATCGGCTACCCCGACCCGCAGGCCGAGCTGGCCATGGTGGACGAGCACGCGGGCAACGACCCGCTGTCCCAGCTGCGCCCGGTGTCCGACGCCGACCAGGTGCTCAAGCTGGTGCACGCGGTGCGGCGGGTGCACCTGTCGCCGGAGATCCGCCGGTACGCGGTCGAGCTGGTGGGCGCCACGCGGCGGCTGCCGGAGCTGCGGCTGGGCGCGTCGCCGCGGTCGACCCTGCAGCTGGTGCGGTCGGCGCGGGCGCAGGCGGCGCTGGCCGGGCGCGACTTCGTGGTGCCCGACGACATCCACGCGGTGGCCGTGCCCGTGCTGGCGCACCGGCTGGTGCTGACCGCCGAGGCGCAGGCCGCCCGCCGGTCGTCCGCGGACCTGGTGCGCAACCTGCTCCAGCGGGTGCCCGTGCCGCAGGCCGCGCTCGACCCGACCGGCCAGTTCCTGCACAACGCCAACCCCCACCGCTGACGTGCGGGCGGCGCTGTCCGGGCTGACCACCCGGGGCCGATGCCTCCTCGCCGCGGGGTTCGCCGCCGGGCTGTGCGCGGTCGTGCTCAACGAGCGCGACCTGCTGCGCGTGGCGGCGTTCGTGGTGGCGCTGCCGCTGCTGGCGGCCTGGCTGGCGCAGCGGGCGCGGGTGGGCCTGCACGCGGCTCGGTTCCTGTTCCCCGGCCGCGTCCAGGTGGGCTCGGCGGCCGAAGTGCGGGTGGAGCTGCGGTCCACCGGCCGGCTGCCCACCGGCGGCCTGCTGCTGGAGGACGCCGTGCCCTACGCGCTCGGCTCGCGGCCCCGGTTCGTGGTGGAGCGGCTGCCGCGCAACGCGGTCACCGCCCTGCGCTACCCGCTCAAGCCGGTGATGCGCGGCGTCCAGCAGGTGGGTCCGCTGCTGGCGCGGGTCACCGACCCGTTCGGGCTGGCCGAGTTCGACCGCGAGCTGGCGGGCCGCTCCCGGCTCGTGGTGGTGCCGCGCGTGGTGGGCCTCGTGGGCCTGCCCGGCGGCTCGGGCATGGGCGCGGGCGACGACGGCTCGATCCGGCTGCGGGCCGGGCAGGGCGAGGACGACGCCGTGGTGCGGCCGTACCGGCACGGCGACGACCTGCGGAAGGTGCACTGGCGGTCGACGGCCCGGCGCGACGAGCTGATGGTGCGCGTCGAGGAGCGCCCGTGGCGCGGCGGCACGACCGTGCTGCTGGACCACCGGCAGACCGCGCACCGCGGCGCCGGGCCCGGCTCGTCGCTGGAGTGGGCGGTGTCGCTGGCGGCGTCGGTGTGCCTGCACCTGCACCGGTTCGGGCACCAGGTGCGGCTGGTCGGCGACGACGGCCGGGTGCTGGCGGGCGGTTCGGGCGACGGCGGGCACGGCGACGGCGTGGTGCTCGACGCGCTGGCGGCGCTGCAGCCCTCGCACCGCCGCGAGCCGGCGGTCGGCCTGGACCCCGGTGCGGGCCAGGAGGTCATCGCGATCCTCGGCGCCTGCACGCCCGCCGCGGTCGACGCGCTGGTGCGCAACCGACCGCGCGGGATGCGCAGCCTGGCCGTGGTGGTGGACGTGCGGGCGTGGGCGGCGACCACCGAGGACCCCGCCCCCGACCCGGAGGAGGCGCGCCGCCTGCTCAACGCGGCCGGCTGGGGCGCCGTGGTGGCCCGGCCGGCGACCCCGATGGGCCAGGTCTGGCAGGAGCTGTGCCACAGCGCGGGCAACCGCGGTCCCGTGGTGCGCACGGAGGTGGGCTAGGTGACCGGCACGACCGCTCCCGGTGACGGGCGCGCGCCCCGCGCGGAGGTGGCGGCATGAGCGACCGGTCCGCCGGCGGCGGCAACTGGGTGGTCGGCGCGACGCCGGCCGTGGCGGGCCTGGCGACGCTGTGCGCGTCGACGGCGCTGTCCAGCGTCATCGACGGCGCGGCGTGGCTGGTGAACCTGGCCGTGGCGATCATCGTGGTGACGGGCACGGGCGTGCTGCTGCGCGCGACCCGGCTGCCCACGCCGCTGGTGGCGCTCGTGCAGGTGTTCGCGCTGCTGTGCCTGCTGGTGACGATCTTCACCCGCAGCGGGGTGCTGCTGGTCCTGCCCGGCCCGGAGTCGCTGGGCGACCTGCTGGCGGTCCTGGGCGACGCGATCGCCGAGATCCAGGTCGGTGTGCCGCCGGTCGCGGACAGCGACGCCATGCGGTGCCTGGTGATGCTGGCGATCGGCCTGGTCGCGGTCCTGGTCGACCTGCTCGCGGTCGGCGCGGCGGCGCCCGCCGCGTCCGGGCTGGTGCTGCTGTGCGTGTTCGCGGTGCCCGCGTCGCTGGCCGACGAGATGCTGCCGCTGTGGACGTTCGTGCTCGGCGCGGGCGCGTTCGCGCTGCTGCTGGCGATCGACGGGCAGCACCGGCAGCAGTCCTGGCGCGGCCGGCTGCCGCGCCGCGGTGGCGGCGGCTCGGGCCCGGCGGCGACGGCCGTCGCGAGCCTGGCGGTGGTCGTCGCGCTGCTCGCGGGCGCGAGCCTGACCCTCGTGGGCACCGTCGGGCGGCTGCCCGGCACCGGTGACGCGGTGGGCGGCGGCGCGGACCGGCTGGGCCTGGACCCGATGACCGAGCTGCGCGGGATGCTCGACCAGGGCTCGACCCGCGAGCTGTTCCGGGTGCGCGGCCTGCCCGAGTCGGCGTACCTGCGGGCGATGACGCTGCGCGAGTACGTGCCGGACCAGGGGTGGCGCATCGGCGAGGACCTGCCGCCGGGCGTGAGCGCGAACGGCGACCTGCCCGCGCAGCCCGGCGACCCGGGCGACGGCGACGCCGTCGAGGTGACCGTCGAGCCGGTGAGCTGGATGGACAACTGGCTGCCGGTGTACGGCAGGCCGCGCCGGATCGAGGACGTCGACGAGAACTGGCGCTACGACCCGGTGCGGGGCATGGTCTACAGCGTCCGGGCCCGGCAGGCCGGCGCGTACAAGCTCCGGACGGTGCTCAAGACGCCGGGGGCGGACGCGCTGCGCCGGGCGTCGGGCGTGGTGGACGTCGAGGGCGCGTACCTGGAGGCGCCCGGCGTCGGCATCGAGGTCACGAACCTGGCGCGGTCGATCACCAGCGGTCAGGGCAACGCGTTCGACAAGGCTTCCGCGCTGCACCGGTTCTTCACCGACGGCACGCAGGGCTTCAAGTACACGACGGAGACCAGCGGCCCGCAGACCAGCGACGCCCTGCGCGACTTCCTGTTCACGGGCAAGAAGGGCTTCTGCGAGCAGTACGCGTCGGCGATGGCCATCATGGCGCGCTCGGTCGGCCTGCCGTCCCGCGTGGCGATGGGCTTCACGGCGGGCTTCCCGACCGGCGACCACCAGACCATCACGACGCAGGACGCGCACGCCTGGGTGGAGATCTTCTTCCCCGGCCACGGCTGGATGGTCTTCGACCCGACGCCGCTGTCGGACGGGCGCGGCGTCGTCCCGCCGTACATCGCGGGCCGGAACCCGGACGGCGAGGAGACCGACAGCACCGGCACGACCACGACCACCACCACGACGACGACCACGACCACCGCGGGCCCGACCTCCGCCGCGCCGGACGCCGCAGGCCAGGACGGCCAGGTCCAGGTCGACGAGCCGACCCCGGCGTGGCACCTGGTGGCGCTGGGCGCCTCGGCCGGCTTGGGCGTGCTGCTGACGGCGCTGCTGCTCCTGCTGCGGCGCGGGCGGGGCGGCGGCCGGCGACCCCGGGCGCCCCGGCTGCTGCCGGTGCTGGCGGGCGCGGCCGTGGTGGCGTGGCTGGTGGCGACGACGCTGGCCGTGGCGCTGCTGTCGTGGTGGCTGGCGGTGCCGCTGCTGGTGGTGCTGGTCGCGGCGATCCCGGCGGCGCTGCGCGCCGGGCGGCGGCGGGCGCGCCTGCGGGCGGTGGCCGGGCTGGGCCCGGACGCGGCGGGCGCGGCGTGGGAGGAACTGGTCGCCGAGTCCCTGGACCGCGGCACGCGCGTGCCGCGCACGGAGACCGTGCGGGTGGCGGCGCGGCGCCTGGTCCGGGAGCACAACCTGGACGACCAGGGCCGCGACGGCCTGCGCGCCGTGGTGGGCGCGGTGGAGCGCTCCTGGTACAGCACCCGGACCGAAACCGACCCGGCGCTGCCGCAAGCGTTCGCGGAGGTGCGCCGCAGCCTGCACCGCAACGCGCCCCTCGCGCTCCGGGCGAAGGTCCTGCCGAGGTCCGTGCTCCAGCCGGACACCCCGCCGGAGTCCGACGACTGACCCGGGCCCGAGCACCGGTACCGGTACCGGTGCTCGGGCCCGGTACCGGACGACCCCAGAGCAGCAACCCTGGGGCGGCAAGCCCGGACAACAACCTCTGGAGCAGTGCCCCTGGGGCGGCAACCCCAAGGGCAGCAATCCCAGGGGGCGGCAACCCCGGGCAGCAGCGCGGCGGGCACCGGCCACTCACCCACGGCTCGGCCGCCACTCCAGGATCGACCCGTCATCGGACCGATCGCCCACCCGCCGCAAGGGCCGACCACCCACAAGCGACCGTCGCCGGATGAGCCGGCGACCGTCCTCAGGGCCGAGGCCCCACAGTGGAGTGCCCGCAACCACGCCCGACCCGCGTGGAAGCTCGCAGCCACGCCAGGCCGGTGTGGAAGCTCGCAGCCACGCCAGGCCGGCGTGAAGCCGGCAGCCACACCCGACCGGTGTGAAAGCCCGCAGGCACGCCAGGCCGGCGTGAAGGCCCGCAGCCACGCCAACCTGCGGGCGTGGCCTGTTCCGGGCATACTGCGCGGCCCGCTCCCCCGGAACGGGGGGCGGGCCGTGGACGCGGGTGGTTCGGCTACTCGTCCTCTAGGCGACGACGGAAACGTTCTTCCATCTTCTGGGAGAACGAGCTGCGGCTCGGCCGACTTCCCTCTTCGGCGGGTTCCTCGGCACCCTGCTCACCACGACGCAACGTCGTCACGGTGAGCAGCACGCCGAAGAACATCACCAGGAAGCCGACCACGCTCACCACCGGGATACCAGCGAGCTTCGGCAACATCACACCCGTCACCAGCAGGGCCACACCAACGGCGAACAGCACGATGCCCTGGATGCGACGCCGTCGGGACGGCTTGCGCAGCTTGGCGCCGCGCACGGTGGATGCGAACTTCGGGTCCTCGGCGTAGAGCGCGCGCTCGATCTGGTCGAGCAGTCGCTGCTCGTGCTCGGAGAGTGGCATGGCTCCTCCTCCGGCACAGCGGTCGCGGGCGCCGGGTGTTCACGGTTGCCGCCGGTCCCGGCGGACGCCCCACTTGGGGGCGTCACAACCAGGATACGATTCGCGAGGCCCGGCGACTACCCAGTCCTCGCCCCTGAGCGGTTCCTTCGGTCACCATCATCCTCACGGGTCAACGGTCAGACCTTCGTGAGGTCGGAAAAACCACCCTGCGGGCCATTCGTCAAGCCCCACCCCACCGCCGACAGGCAGCGGTGTGAGGAAAATGACACTCGTACGAGACCTTCACCGCCACCCGTCCCCGTGGTTCGGGACCACGAAGGCGATCACGAAGCACTCACCGGAACACCTCCGGGAGCCCACTCCCCCCTCCGCCCCCCGCGTCGACAGCACCCGACGACAGCACCTCACGACAGCACCTCACGACAGCACCTCACGACAGCATCCGATGACGGCACCCGGCCGCGCCCCGCAACGCCCGGTGTGCTGCCCCGCCCACCAGCCGCCCCGCAGACCGCCCACAGGCCGTTCCGCCGCCGGCAGTGCGCCGAAGACCGGCAGCGGGTGTCGCCCTCGTGTCGGTGCCCGTGTCAGCCCGTGTCGGTGCCCGTGTCAGCCCGTGTCGAAGCCGATGAACCGGTTGCGTGGAGCGTGATGACGGACTTCATGAGTGCATAGACCTCCTGGGGGTCGAGCGGGCTCTCGGGCGTGGGGTCGGGCTTGATGGGCGGGAGCGGACCTGCTTGGCGCGGAGCAGGGCCTGCCGGATGTGGAAGGGGCGTCACGAGGGCGCGAGCTGCGCCGGCAGATCGGGTGGAGGGATCACCTCGCGAGGTGGTGCGGCGCTCGGTGCTGCCGAGGGCCGCGAGCCGGTACCGCGAGCCGCTTTCCCGGCACACGGTGAGCCGACACCCGCACCCAGCCGCGAACCGGCACCCGCCCCCGCCACGGACCGCGAACCCGTACCCGCCCTCACCACGGACCGCGAACCGGTAGCCGCGTTCGCCTCCACCACGGACTGCGCACCCGCACTCGCACCCAGGCCGGCCCCCGCACCGGCAGCACTCGCGATCGCGCTCTCGCTAACGCTCTTCCACGAGCGTGAACCGCTACCGGCGGTCGGCTCCGCCGTGAGGTGCGGGCCGGGGCGCCGGGCGGGATGCAGAGCGGAGCGCGGGGCGGGCTCCCCTGTGGGGTGCCGGGCGGGATATCGAGCGGCGTGGGGTGCCGGATGCGGAACGGAGTGCGGAGCGGGTTCCGCCGTGAGGGGCCGGGCGGGGTGCGGAGCGGGGTGCCGGGCGGAGTGCGGAACGGGTTCCGCCATGAGGTGCGGGGCGGGATGCGGGGCGGGGGTGATCGCCACGGCCTGGGGGCACGGGCGGGCGCGGGCCTGGGCGGCGGCCCGGTCGAGTGCGCGGGCCACCGCGCTCGGCGCCTGGCGCAGCTCCTGCGGCGTGGTGCGCAGGACGACCACGCCGACCGCCCGGAGCAGGTCGGCCGGGTGCGGGGACAGCTGCCAGGCCAGGCCGAGGCCCTCCCACCAGACGTCCGCCCGCCCCAGCAGGACGCCCTCCGGCGTGGCCACCTGCGCGTTCCACCTCGGCGGCGGCAGCGGCAGGTCGGCCAGCACCTGCCTCGCCCACGCCTGCGGGACCGTCCGGATGCCGTCGGACAGGTCGCGCAGGACCTGCCTCATCGGCTCGGCCCCGCGCGACAGGCCCGCGGCCAGCTCCGCCACCCGCACGCCGCCCCGCCGCACGACCTCCGTCAGCACCGCCCGCACCGCCTCCCGGTCCGGCAGGAGGGTCTTGGCCGCGTCGACCGCGGCCCGCGGCAGCGGCGCGGTCAGGAATCCCTTCCGCAGGACCGGCGGCGGGAGCTCGCGGACCCTCGTCACCCGGACCCGCTCCGTCGAGCCCGCCGGCCTGGCGGACAGCACCCGCACCGGACCCGCGGCGGGCACCGCGCGCATCCCGTGCAGGTGCAGGGCGTCCAGCCCCGTCAGCTGGGCCCCCGGCCCGGCGTGGCGGAGGGCCGCCTGCGCCAGCTGCGGGCGGCTCGGTGGTCTTCGGCTCAGCAGCAGGACCCCGGGCAGGACGTGCTGCCACGGGCCGCCGGGCCGGCAGCGGGCGGCCAGCGCGGCGTCGGGCAGGCCCAGGCCCAGCAGCTCCGCGGCGGTGCAGACGCGGTGCGGGAACAGGGCGGCCAGGGCGTCGAGGCTGATGGTGGCTCGGTTCGCGGTGTGCATGGGTCCACGATCGGCGGTTCGCGGCGGCCGGTCGACGGTGGATTCGCGGATTGTGGACAACTCCGGGACCTGTGGACAACTCGCCGGGCGACACGCCGGACAGCACACCAGGCAGCACACCGGGCGACACACGTGAAGAGACCTTCCGCGGGCCCGACCGCCCGCGGAAGGTCTCAGGGACACGGCGACCGCCCCTCGTCGGCCACCGCGTGGTCATTTCAGAGCCGGGCCAGGTCCTCCCCGATCCCGGCCTCGGCCCCGGCCTCGGGCCCGCGCCGCTCGGAGCGCACCTCCTGCCAGGCGTCGTGCACGGCCAGCAGGCCACCGGACACGACCAGCGCCACGGCCAGGGCGACGACGCCGCTGGTCTTCAGCTGGGTGACGATCACGGCAGCCGCCCACAGCTGGACGGCGGTGAAGACGAGCGTGCAGGCGAGGCGCTCGGTGAGCCGGCGACGGGCCTTGGCGGAGTGCTCCTGGTGCTTCATCTGCTCCCCCTCTGGACTGGGCGTAGCTCATTTGTAGAGGGGTTCGCGCCGGTGTTCTGCGTCAGGTGACGCACTGGGGCGGAATTGTTCCCCGCGCAGGTCAGGGACGCGCGCCCGTCACGTGGTGAGGTCGTAGAGGCGGTCCACCCGAAGTATCTCGACCTTGCGCCGGCCGGTGCTGATGATGCCTTCCTCGCGCAGCGACCGCAGCACCCGCACGAGCGATTCCCGGGACGTCCCGGCGATGCCCGCCAACTCCTCCTGGCTGAGCGACACGGCGCCCTGGTCGGCGATGCCGCGCTCCAGCGCCACGTCGATCAGCACCGCCGCCACCCGCTGGGTCGCCGTGCCGCTGATCTGCACGCGCTGCCGGTCGGTGTCGCGCTGGCGGGCCACCACGACGGTCAGCACGGCCCACGCGATGCGCGGGTGCTCCCGGCACAGCGACGCGAAGCCGGCCGCCGAGATGATCAGCGCGCGCACCGCGCCCAGGGCGCGCACGGTCGCCGACCGGGGCAGCCCGTCGATCGCCGAGCGCTCGCCGACGATGTCCCCGGCGCCCCGGACCGCCAGCACCTTCTCGCCCCCGCCCGCCTTCGTGGCGGTGACGCGCAGCAGGCCCCGGCGGATCACCAGGACGTGGCGGGTGACCTCGCCCTCGTGGCAGACCACCGCGCCGGAGGCGTAGTCGCGCTCCGTCCCCGTCGCGCCGAGCACGGCCTGCTCGGCCGGGCCGAGCAGGCCCCAGAACCGGTCCACCCCCACAGGGTGCCCGGTGATCGGCCCGGCCGGCCGGTCCACGCGCGCCGACCACCCGAACGGCCCGCCCGGACCCCGGTCAGCGGTCGGGTCCGGGCTGCGGCTCGTTGGGCTGGACCGGGGCGGCGGACAGCAGCGAGGCGGGCTTCACCGCCGCCGCGCCGAACCGCGTCCGGGCCAGGTCGGCGGCCTGCTCGGCCTCCCGCCGGCCGCGCTCGGGCGCGTCGAGCAGCAGCTGCTCGCCGCCCCCGCCCTCGACCAGCTGCTCGATCCGCACGCCGATCAGCCGCACCGCGCCCGGCGGCACCTGCTCCGCCAGCAGCGCCGCCGCCGTCCGGTAGACCTCCTGCGCCACGTCGGTCGCCACCCGCAGCGTCTTCGACCGGGTGATCGTCGTGAAGTCGGCGAACCGCACCTTGATCGACACCGTCCGGCCGCGCAGGCCGCGCGCCCGCAGCGCGCCCGCGGAGCGCTCGGACAGCCTCAGCAGCTCCCGCTTGAGCAGCTCGCGGTCGAAGTGGTCGACCTCGAAGGTCTCCTCGGCCCCGATCGACTTCTCCCTGCTCGCGGGCACCACCGGGCGGTCGTCCAGGCCCTGGGCCAGGGCGTGCAGGTGCTCCGCCAGCGCCGCGCCCACCACGCGCCGCAGCCGGGGCAGCGGGGTGGCGGCCACGTCGGCGATCGTCTCCAGGCCGATGCGGTCGAGCTGCTCGGCGGTGCGCTTGCCCACGCCCCACAGCGCCGTGACGGGCAGCGGGTGCAGGAACTCCAGCACCGCGGACTTCGGCACCACCATCATGCCGTCCGGCTTGCACAGGCCCGACGCGAGCTTCGCCAGGAACTTCGTCGGCGCCACGCCCACCGAGCAGGTGATGCCGTGCGCCTGCTCGACCTGGCTCCGGACGAGCTGCGCCACCGCTCCCGGGGTCGACCGCAGCCGCCGCAGCGCCCCGCCGACGTCCAGGAACGCCTCGTCCAGGCTCAGCGGCTCGACCAGCGGCGTGATGTCGCGGAAGATCGCCATGACCCCGCGCGAGACCTCCCGGTACTTGGTGAAGTCCGGCGGGACGAACACCGCGTGCGGGGCCAGCCTGCGGGCGTGCGACGTCGGCATGGCCGAGCGCACGCCGTACTCGCGGGCCAGGTAGTTCGCCGACGCGACCACGCCCCGGTGCGCCGTGCCGCCCACGACCACCGGCTTGCCGGCCAGGGCCGGGTCGTCGCGGATCTCCACGGACGCGTAGAAGGCGTCCATGTCGACGTGCAGCACCGCGCAGCCGGTGTCGTCCGGCCACGTGCCGCCTCGCGCGCGGAAGCGGTCGACCAGGCCGCGCGGCAGGTTGGCGCTGCGGCCCATGACCCCTCCTCGGCTCCCGCCCGACACCGAGCGGGGTCGAACGCGCGTTCGAGGAGTCTAGTCCAACCGGTAGGCCCGGCGCGCGTTCTCCGACCCGATCAGGCGAGCGATGCGCACCGCGTCCGCCTCCGCGAAGGCGTGCCGGCGCAACCCGGCCAGCAGGAAGTCCGACAGCGCGCGCCGGAAGAACAGCGCGCCCAGGTGGTACAGCTCGGCCAGGCCGCGGGCGTCGGTCGAGAACAGGAACTTCCCGTAGGGCACGACCTCCAGCGCCTCGGCCAGCACCCGGCTCGCCTGGTGCGCCACGGCGTGCGCGGCCGGCCCGAGGTCCACGAACACGTGCGGGAACACCTGCGCCAGGTGCCCCGCGGTGCGGTGGAACGGGTAGTTGTGCAGCAGCAGGACCGGCACGCCCAGCCGCTCGGTCGCCCGCAGCAGGTCCGCCAGCAGCGACGGGTCCGCCCGGTGCGGCGCCAGGTCCCGGTCGCCGCACCCGACGTGGAACTGCACCGGCAGCGCCCGCTCCAGCGCCTCCCACACCAGGAACCGCGACAGCACCTCGTCGGCGCACCGACCGCCGCCGCCCGCCAGCCACCGCTCGCACGCCGCCACCACGGCCGCGTCGGACGGGCGCTCACCGGACAGCGCCAGCCCCACCCGGTGCGCCGCGATCGACTTCACCGCCACGGCCGGCGTGGTCTCCAGAGCAGTCCGCACCCGATCCGGGAACCCCGCCGCGCCCTCGATGATCGCCTCTTCGGCGAGCCGTTCCAAGCGGAGCACCGCGAGTTCACGCGAACCGGTGAAGACCGCCGGTCCGACGAGCCGCTCCGGCCACAGCCCGCCGTCCACCAGGAACGTCGAGATGCCCGACGCCACCAGGAACGCCCGGTTGACCTCGGCCGCGCCCAGGGACCGCCGCCGCTCCACGTACTCGTCGGCGGGCGCGTGCGGCGAGAGGTCGAGCAGGGGCGCGCACCAGCGCCGCACCGCGAGCCCCACCGCCGAGTCGAACAGCGACGTGCCCCACGGGCTCACGACGTCCGCCCCGGTCAGCATCTCCTCGAAGCCGATCCGGTCCGGGTCCTCCCGCAACACCCCGTGGCAGTGGTGGTCGACGAGGTTCAGCTCGGCGACGTAAGGCAGCAGCGGGTCCACTTGTCGCAGAGTAGAGACCTGGTGTGGCCGCGCACCTCGTGAACCACGCCCACACCGCCGAACGGGACCACCTGCGCGCCTGGCGGGCGGCCCGCGTCGCCGGGGGGAAGGCGACCGGGCGACGAGGCGCCGACCGCGGGGTTCGCCGCCACCGCCGTCGACGTGCGCCGCGGCGGGTTCGCCGGCGCCCCCGAGGTCGCCCGCGACCTGCCGGCGGCACTCGGCGCGGCCACTAGGCCCTCGCGGTGGACCGGGCGGCGCCGACCTCCTTGCGCAACCGCGACAGCGCCCGGTGCTGGGCCACCCGCACCGCGCCCGGCGAGGACCCGACGACGGCGGCGGTCTGCTCGGCGGTCATCCCCACCACCACGCGCAGCAGCAGGACCTCCCGCTGCTTGTCGGGCAGGACGTCCACCAGCGCCGCCACGTGGCGCGACAGCTCGGCGCGCAGCGCGCTCTGCTCGGGCCCGTCCTCCTCGCTGGGCGCGTCGGGCACTTCGGGCACGGGTTCGGCCCGGTTGCGCAACGCCGCGCGGTGCGCGTCGGCCACCTTGTGCGCCGCGATGCCGTAGACGAACGCGAGGAACGGCCGCCCGTGGTCCTGGTAGGTCGGCAACGACATCAGCACGGCGAGGCAGACCTCCTGCGCCACGTCGTCCGCCGAGGCGAACGAGCGCTCGTGGCGGCCCACCCTGGCCCGGCAGTAGCGCACGACCAGCGGCCGGATCGAGGCCAGCAGCCAGGCCGTGGCGAGCCGGTCGCCCGCGACGGCCCGGCGCACCTCGCTCTCCAGCAGCTCCGGTGGCGGGTCCCCGGCCATCAACGTGCCTCGGGTAAGTGCGGCTCTCCCATGCGGGGCTCCTGGCGGTCGGCAGCGGGTTGCCGCTCCCGTTTCTACCGGAAACTCACGCCGGGCGACGGGCCAGCACGTGCAGCCGCGCGGCCACGTCCCGCAGCGGGGAGCGGGTGGCGGCGGCCAGCTCCAGCTCCGCCAGCGACTCCGCCGCGCCCGGGTTGCCCTCCAGCACCGCCCCGGGCACCAGGTCGGACACCACGCCGTGGCCCTGCAGCAGCTCGACCTTCAGGCCCGAGTCCTGCACGAGCGCTTCCAGGCCGGCCACGTCGAACCGGCGCAGCAGCGGCTCCCGCGTCCCGTCGAGCTGCCCCGAGTCGTCGTCCAGCAGCCGCCGCGCGTCGACCAGCCGGCCCGCGATCGCCCGGTGCAGCACGGCCGCGTACCGGTTCGCCACCAGCACCGACACCGCGCCACCGGGCGCGGCGGCGTGCGCCAGGGCGGCCAGCGCGACCGACGCGTCGTCCACGACCTCCAGCAGGCCGTGCCCGAGCACCAGGTCGGCGGACGCGTCGGCGCCCAGGGCGTCCGTGTCGCCCTGGACCGCCGTGATGCGATCCACAACACCGGCTTCGGTGGCGCGGCGGTGCAGCGTCGCGAGGGCGTTCGGGCTGGGCTCCACGACCGTGACCGCGCACCCGGCCACGGCCAGCGGCACGGCCCAGACGCCGCTGCCCCCGCCCACGTCCAGCACCCTGGGCGGTTCCCCGTCCCGGCGCTCCCGCGCGGCGGCCAGCTCGGCGTCGAGCACCCTGTGTACGGCGTCCGGTCGCATGGCACTAGAGCCTAGAGACCGTAGGCTGCACCTCGTGCATACGGTGGCGGTGCTCAGCCTTAAGGGTGGCGTGGGCAAGACGACGGTCGCGTTGGGTCTCGCGTCGGCCGCGCTGCGGCGCGGGGTGCGGACGCTCGTCATCGACCTGGATCCGCAGTGCAACGCCACCTCCACGCTGGAGCCCGACGAGACCGACGCCACCATCTACGACGTGCTCCAGGAGCCGACGGCGGACAAGGTGCGGTCGGCGATCGCGCACAGCACGTGGGGCGAGGGCGTGGACGTCCTGGCGGGTTCCGAGGACGCCGAGCTGCTCAACCACCCGGACCCGGGCGAGTCGCGGTTGGGCAGGCTGCGCGAGGCCCTGCGGGTGCTGGCCGAGACCGACGAGGAGCCCTACCAGCTGGTCCTGCTGGACTGCCCGCCGTCACTGGGCCAGCTGACCCGGTCGGCGCTGGTGGCGGCGGACCGCGCGTTATTGGTGACCGAGCCCACCATGTTCGCGGTGGCGGGCGTGCAGCGCGCGTTCGAGGCGGTGCAGGCGGAACGCGAGCACAACGCGACCCTGCAACCGCTGGGCGTCGTGGTGAACCGCGTGCGGCCACGCTCGCACGAGCACCAGTTCCGCATCGAGGAGCTGCGGGACATCTTCGGGCCCCTGGTGATGCCCGTGGCGTTGCCGGACCGGTTGGCTGTCCAACAGGCGCAGGGCGCGTGCATGCCGATCCACGAGTGGGGCACCCCGGGCGCGCGTGAGGTCGCGTTGGCGTTCAACCTGCTGTTGGCCCGGATACTGCGCATCAGCCGCAGTCGCCGCCGCCCGGTGCACGCGGACTTCGACGACGAGGAGATCCAGGAGGCGGTGGAGGCGTGAGCACGACCGCACTCCTGGCCTTCACGGTGGCCGCGCTGCTGATGACCATCACGCCCGGCCTGGACACCATGATGCTGCTGCGCATGGTGCTCGGCGGTGGCCGCAAGGCCGGCCTGGTCGGCGGCCTCGGCACGACGCTGGGGCTGCTGGTGTGGGGTGCGGCGAGCATCGCCGGGCTGACCGCCCTGCTGGTGGCCTCCGAGCTGGCCTACGACGTCGTCCGGTACGCGGGAGCCTGCTACCTGCTGTGGCTGGGCGGGTCGGCGCTGTGGAGGTCGTGGCGCGGCGAGCGGGTGGACGAGCCCACCGAGGCGCCCCGCACCACGCCCGCGCAGGCGCTGCGGGTCGGGTTCACCACGAACCTGCTCAACCCCAAGATCGGTGTGTTCTACCTGAGCCTGCTGCCGCAGTTCCTGCCCACGACGGGCGGCTCGGCCGGCTGGGCGGCGCTGCTGGTGGGCATCCACGTGGCCTTCGGGCAGGTGTGGCAGATCGCCGTGGTGTGGCTGGCGGGCCGGGCGGCGGTGGTGCTGACCAGGCCGCGCGTGCGGCGCTGGACCGAGCGGCTGACCGCGTCCGTGCTGGTGGGCTTCGGCCTGAGGATGGCGGTCGACAGCGGTGCCCGAGGGTGACACGGTCTTCCTGACCGGGCGGCGGCTGGACGAGGCGCTGGCCGGCCGGCGGCTGGTGCGCGCCGACCTGCGGCACCCCCGGCTGGCGACGGCGGACCTCGCCGGGCGCGACGTGCTCGGCGTGGCGACGGTCGGCAAGCACATCCTCACCCGGTTCTCCGGCGACCTGACCCTGCGCAGCCACCTGCGGATGGACGGCTCCTGGCACCTCTACCGGCCGGGCGAGCGCTGGCGGCGGCCCGGCCACCAGGTGCGGGCGGTGCTGGAGGTGCCCGACCGGCTGGCCGTGGGCTTCGCCCTGCACGACCTGGAGCTGGCGCCGACCGCCGAGGAGCCCCGCCTGGTCGGGCACCTGGGACCGGACCTGCTGGGCGGCTGGACCGCCGAGGACGAGGCGGAGGCGATCGCGCGGCTGGCCGCCGACCCGGAGCGCGAGATCGGCCTCGCGCTGCTCGACCAGCGCGTGCTGGCGGGCGTGGGCAACGTCTACAAGTCCGAGGTGTGCTTCCTGCTGGGCGTCTCGCCGTGGGCGCCGGTGGCCGGGGTGGACGCGGCGGCGGCCGTGCGGCTGTCCCGCAAGCTGCTGCTGGCCAATGCCCACCGGCCCCACCGCACCACCACGGGGGACTCGGGGCGCGGCCGGGAGCTGTGGGTCTACGAGCGGGCCGGGCGGCCCTGCCGGCGGTGCGGCACGCGCGTCCGCGTCGCGGGGCAGGGGCCGGGCGTGCAGGAGCGGACGTCCTACTGGTGCCCGCGCTGCCAGCCCGGACCGATCGCTTAGGGTGGCCGCCGTGGTCTACAAGAGCGTGGTGCGCAAGGCGTTGTTCCGGATGCACGGCGGGGACGCTGAGCGGGTCCACGAGACCACCCTCGGCGCGCTGGCCGCGGTGAGCCCGCTGGCGCGGTTCGTGCGGCGCGGGCCGGTCGGCGCGCGCACGGTGTTCGGCGTCCGCTTCCCCAACCCGGTGGGCCTGGCGGCGGGGCTGGACAAGAACGGCCGGGCGCTGCCCGCGTGGGGCGCGCTGGGCTTCGGCTTCGTGGAGGTCGGCACGGTCACCCGGCACGCCCAGCCGGGCAACCCGCGACCGCGCCTGTTCCGGCTGCGGGACAGCGAGGCGATCATCAACCGGATGGGCTTCAACAACGACGGCGCGCTCGCGCTGGCCAACCGGCTGGACCGGCTGGGGCCGCTGCCGGTGCCGCTGGGGATCAGCCTGGGCAAGTCCAAGGTCACGCCGGTGGACGAGGCCGTGGAGGACTACCGGGCGTCGCTGCGGGCCCTGTACCGGCACGGCGACTACTTCGCGGTCAACATCAGCTCGCCCAACACGCCCGGCCTGCGCAGCCTCCAGGACCGCGCCGCGCTGACCGGGCTGCTGTCGGCGCTGGACGGGACCGCGCGCGAGCTGGCCGGGACCGGGGCGCGCAAGCCGCTGCTGGTCAAGATCGCGCCCGACCTGACCGACGAGGCGATCGGCGAGCTGCTGGAGGTCTGCGCGGCGCACGGGGTCGCCGGCCTGATCGCGACCAACACCACGCTGTCGCGCGACGGGCTGGCCCCGGCCGACCGGGCGCTGGCGGGCGAGGCGGGCGGGCTGAGCGGCCGGCCGCTGGCGGCGCGGGCCCTCGAGGTGGTGCGGTTCGTCAGCCGGGAGACCGACGGGAAGCTGCCGATCATCGGCGTCGGGGGTATCGCGGGCGTGGACGACGCCCGGCGGATGCTGGACGCCGGGGCGAGCCTGCTGCAGCTCTACACCGGGTTCATCTACGAGGGCCCGGGGCTGGTGCGCCGGATCACCCGCGCCTTGGGCTAGCCGCCGACCCGCGCGGCGCCGCTCACCGGCGCGCGGCGCGCAGCCAGCGCATCACCGGGTGCAGGATCACGACCAGCAGCGAGCCCCAGACCAGGCCGCCCAGCTCCAGCTCGCCGAGCCGCAGCGTCAGGTCGCCGACGCCCGCCACCAGCGCCGCGCCGCCGACCAGGGCGTTGCCGGGGTTGGCGAGGTCGACCCGGTTGTCCATCCAGATCCGCACGCCGACCAGGGTGATCAGCCCCAGCAGGACCAGCGTCGCGCCGCCGACCACACCGGGCGGGACCGAGCCCAGCGCGGCCGTGGCCTTCGGCGAGAACGCCAGCAGCACCGCCAGCGCGCCGGTCACCGCGTAGGCGGCGGTGGAGTACACCCTGGTCACCCCCATCACGCCGATGTTCTCGGAGTAGGTGGAGGTGCCCGACCCGCCGCCGAACCCGGCCAGGGCCGTGGACAGGCCGTTGGCGATGATCGAGTCGCCCACGCTGCCGTCGAGGTTGCGCCCGGTGAGGCCGGCGACGGCCTTGACGTGGCCGACGTTCTCGGCGACCAGCACGATGACGACCGGCAGGACCAGGAGCGTGACCGCGGGGCGCAGCTCGGGGGCGTGGAAGTCGGGCAGGCCGAGCCAGGCGGCGCCCGCGACGGCCCCGGTGTCCACGACGCCGAGGGCGAACCCCAGCGCCCACCCCACCACGACGCCGAGCAGCACGGAGAGCCGGAAGAACAGCCGGCGCCCCAGGACGCCGCACAGCAGGATGATCCCCATCGTGACGACGGCGAGCAGCGGCTGCGCGGAGAACGACGTGGCGGCCCGGTGCGACAGGTTGAGCCCGATCAGGATCACGACCGCCCCGGTGACCACCGGTGGCATGACGGCCTCCAGCAGCCGGACGCCCAGGGCCTTCACCGCGACGCCGATGATGATCACCAGCAGGCCGGCGGCCACCACGCCGCCGAGCTGGGCGGCGACGCCCTCGCCGCGGGCGGCTTCGAGCGGGGCGACGAAGGCGAACGACGCGCCCAGGTAGCCGGGCACGCGGTTGCGGGTGATGACCAGGAACAGCAGGGTGCCGACGCCGGAGAACAGCAGCGTGGTGCCGACCGGCAGGCCGGTGGTGGCGGGCACGAGGATCGTGGCGCCGACCATGGCCACCAGGTGCTGGGCGCCGAAGCCGACCGTGAGCGGCCAGCTCAGCCGCTCCTGCGGACTGACGGCGTCACCGTCGGTGGTGCGCCCATCGCCGTGCACGGTCCACAACGCCACTCAATGCCCTCCCCGGCGACCTGGCCGAACGCCCCTGTCCGACGACGGGATCCTGCCACGCCATGTAGTGGCCAAGGCCAGATAACGGTCTGATAATCACACGATCGCAGCAATAATTACCAGACCGGAGAGCACTGCAGGGCAGCGCCGCTACCCAACGTGATCCATTGTGTATTCCTGCGGATGGCCCTGGGGGCCGGCGCCGCCCGCGGACCGCGACGACCACCCCGACGCGCCCGCGCGGCTAAGCCCCGCTCACCCGCCGGGCGGGGGCGGAGGGGAGCGCGCGGGCTCGCCTACCCGACCGCGCCGGTCAGGTCCACGGCGACAGGTCGCGCAGCGCCGACGCCAGGCCGGCCAGGTGGTCCGTCGCCTCGCCCAGCACCTGGCGCGGGTTGGACGCCGTGCTCTCGGCCAGCACCCGCCCGGCCGCCGCGACCAGGGCGCAGTAGCCGTCCACGCCTTCCTCCAGCTGGACCCGCAACCGGCGGACGCCCTCGACCAGCGGGCCCCGGTCCAGGGGCGGCGCGGTGTCGCGGGCGCGCTCCACGGCCTGCAGCTGGTGGGACACGGCGCGGATCGCTGACACCGCCTCCGCCCCGGTGGCCCGCGCCTGCGCGACCGACTCCGCCGGCACCGACGTCAGCGCCGCCGAGTCGAGCTGGCGCAGCAGCTCGCGCAGGGTGTCCTCCGCGTCCGCCAGGCGCTCCATCGGCTGCCGGGCCGCCGAGGCGCGCGGCGGGAGCGGGACGTGGACGGGGGCCGGGGCGAGGCCCTGCCGGGCCGCGTCGATCTCGCGCATCCGGCCCTTCGTGCGCACCGCCAGCACGCCCGTGCCGGCCAGACCCGCCGCCGCCGCGACGCCCGCCGCCACCGGCAGCGCCCCGACCAGGGTCAGCGCACCGACCACGGCCAGGATCGCCAGCACGATCAGCCAGAACGTCAGCACGCGGCTCGACCGGCGGTAGCGCCGGTCGAGTTTCGCGCGCGGGTCGTTCCAGGCGGCGAGCCGCCGCTTGACCTGGTCCGCGAGTTGCCCTTGGAGCTGGCCGCCGACGAACTGCGCGATCTCGCCGGCCGCCTTCCGCCGGGGATCCATCCTCGGATGATCCATCGCGGACACCGCTCTCAGCCCTGGCTCGCGGGCGGGTTCTGCTGGGGGGTGCCCTGGGCCTGCTGCACGCGCTGCTGGATCTCCTGCTGGATGCTCGCCGACGCGCTGCCGGGCTTGCCGGTGGTCACCTCGCCGGCGACCTTGCCGCCCTGCATGGACGCGCGGATCTGCTCCAGCCGCGACGAGCCGGCCATCTGGGTGGTCGACTGCTGGACCTCCAGCATCCGGCCCTGCACGGAGTTCTGCGCCAGCTCCGCCGACCCGAGGGCGGTGGTGTACCGCTTCTCGATCTTGTCGCGGACCTCCTCCAGCGACGGCGTGTTGCTGGGCGCGGCCAGCTCGGTCATCTGGCGCAGCGAGGCGGAGACCTGCTCCTGCATCTTCGCCTGCTCCAGCTGGCTGAGCAGCTTGGTCCGCTCGGCGAGCTTCTGCTGCAGCACCATCGCGTTGCGCTCGACGGCCTGCTTGGCCTGCGACGCCGCCTGCAGCGACTGGTCGTGCAGGGTCTTGAGGTCCTCGATGCCCTGCTCGGCGGTCACCAGCTGGGTCGCGAACGAGGTGGCGGCGTTCTCGAACTCGGCGGCGCGCTGCTCGTCGCCCTTGGCCCGCGCCTCGTCGGCGAGCACGAGCGCCTGGCGTGCGGACGCCTGGAGCTTCTCGACCTCACCGAGCTGGCGGTTGAGCTTCATCTCCAGCTGCCGCTGGTTGCCGATCACCGCGGCGGCCTGCTGCGACAGCGCCTGGTGCTGCCGCTGCGCCTCCTCGATGGCCTGCTGGATCTGCACCTTCGGGTCGGCGTGCTCGTCGATCTTGGACGAAAAAGCCGCCATGAAGTACTTCCATGCCTTCACGAAAGGGTTGGCCATCTCCTACGCCTGCCTTCTCCGCACTTCCCTGGCTCGCGCTCGTGATCGGCAACGACCCGGTGCCGGTGTTGGTTCCATCGTGTCAGTTGTCCGGTGCTGCTTCCACCGACCTGGGGAGATATCGGGGTTCACCCTGAGTCACCCCTGAAACTTCGGTGTCGCGGCTCATCCTGCCTGCTCCGCGCAGGGGTGGACGCGGCGACCCCGCGGGCGGTTGCCAACTCGTTGCGATGTGCCGGCGGACACGTCCCGCCCGCCCACGCCAGCGAAGCCGAGCCGGTGGCCCGGCTCGGCTTCGGTGTGGCACTGCTGGGGTTATGCCGCCACCACGGCGCCGCGCGGCTCGCCGATCGACGAGGTGAGCCGGTGCGCCAGCACCGGCTGGAGCCGCAGGTCGGACAGGTCGTTGCCGATCACCGCGGGCAGCAGGCTGCCGCCTTCCAGGCTCGGCGCGGCGGGCTGCGCCCGCTCGGCCAGCTCGGCCGGGCTGGGCACCGGCTGCGTCACGGCGCCGATGTCGGAGGCGACCAGGTGGAGCAGTTCCGACAGGGGCAGGTCCAACGCCTCGCAGATTGCGGCCAGCAGCTCGCTGGACGCCTCCTTGCGGCCACGCTCCACCTCGGAGAGGTACCCCAGGCTGACGCGGGCGGTCCTGGAGACCTCGCGCAGCGTGCGGCGTTGGGTGGTGCGGGCATGGCGGAGCCGATCGCCGATCGCCTCGCGTAGCAGCACGGTCATCGCGCGCCTCCTTCCGGCCGGCCGTGCCACCACGTTACCGACCCGTCCCGTCGACGGGCAGTGACTTCCCGACACGTCCGCCCAGGGCGAACGAGTGAACTCGCCGGTAAGTTCCCGCGCTCCGTGGCGGCGTCGCCCGGAATACCCCTGATCAGCTCACGGGGCGCGCCCGCCGAGGTGCTCCAGCAGCAGGTCGAGGGCGGCGGCGACGGAACCCGCGCGGACTTCGTGACGACCACCACCGAGGGTGACCGTCCGGACCACCGGGCCGGTCGGACCGGCCAACCCGAGGTGGACGGTGCCCGGCGCCGCGCCGTCCTGCGGGTCCGGCCCGGCCACCCCGGTCAGGCCCAGGCCCCAGGTCGCCCCGCAGCGCGCCCGCGCGCCCTCGGCGAGCTGCCGGGCCACCTCGGGGTGCACCGCGCCGTGCTCGGCCAGCAGGGCGGCGTCCACGCCCGCGAGGGACGCCTTCAGGTCCGTCGCGTAGACCACGAGGCCGCCGCGCAGCACGGCGCTGGAGCCGGCGATCCGCGTGATCGCGGCGGTGACGAGGCCGGCGGTCAGCGACTCGGCCGCGGCGACGGTCTCCCCGCGCCCGGCCAGCGCGGCGACGACCCGGGCGGCCCGCTCGTCCGCCGCGTCGGCGGCCCGCTCCGACCGGCTCACGCCCCCGCCACCGCCCGCCTGCCGCGCGCCCGCAGCCGCAGCGCGCGGACCACGTAGTCGACGCCCGTCACGACGGTCAGCGCGACCGCCGCGTACATCGAGACCACCGCCACCACCTCCAGGCCCGCCGGCAGCGGCAGCAGGTAGAGCCCGATGGCCAGGACCTGCACGAGGGTCTTCGCCTTGCCGCCCCGGCTGGCCGGGATCACCCCGTGCCGGATCACCCAGAACCGCAGCAGCGTGACGCCCAGCTCGCGCGCCGCGATGACGACGGTGATCCACCACGGCAGCTCGCCCAGCGCGCTCAGCCCGACCAGCGCCGCCCCGGTGAGCGCCTTGTCGGCGATCGGGTCGGCGATCTTGCCGAAGTCGGTGATCAGGCCGAGCTTGCGGGCGAGGTTGCCGTCCACGTGGTCGGTCACCGACGCGACGGCGAACACCGCGAACGCCGCCAGCCGCCACAGGTGGTCGCGACCGTCCTCGGCGAACAGCAGGTAGAGGAACACCGGCACGAGCGCCAGCCGGGACATCGTCAGCACGTTGGCGATGTTCAGCACCGGCACGCGCGCGGGTTCGGTCACCTCGGGAGCACCTCGATCGCGGTGACCACCAGGTCCACGCCCTCCGCGGCGTCGACCCGGCAGCGCACCAGGTCGCCGGCGCGCAGGCCGTCGGCGTTGGCGACCACGCACTCGCCGTCGACCTCGGGCGCCTGGTGGGCGGCGCGGCCGACGCAGTCGTTCTCGTCGTCCTCCTCGGTCTCGACCAGGACGACGACCTCCTCGCCGACGCGGTCCTCGGCGCGCTGGGCGGTCAGCTGCTCCACCAGGCCCGAGATCCGCGCGACGCGCTCGGCGACGGTGTCGGCGTCGAGCTTGCCCGACAGCGCCTCGGCCTCGGTGCCGTCCTCGTCGGAGTAGCCGAACACGCCCACCGCGTCCAGGCGCGCCTCGGTGAGGAAGCGCTCCAGCTCGGCCACGTCCTCCTCGGTCTCGCCGGGGAAGCCGACGATCACGTTGCTGCGGATGCCGGCCCGCGGCGCCAGCTCGCGGATCCGCCGGATCAGGTCGAGGAACGACTCGGTGGACCCGAACCGGCGCATCCGGCGCAGCACGGGCTCGCTGGAGTGCTGGAAGGACATGTCGAAGTACTGGGCGACGTTGGGCGTGGTCGCGATCGCCCGGACCAGCGAGGGCTTGGTCTCGGCGGGCTGGAGGTAGGAGACGCGGACCCGGTCGACGACCCGCGCCAGGCGCTCCAGCAGGTTCTCCAGGCCGCCCAGCTCGCGCGGCAGGTCCTTGGCGTAGGAGGTGGAGTTCTCGCTGACCAGGAACACCTCCCGGACGCCCTGCTCGGCCAGCCACACCGCCTCGGCCACCACCTCGTCCGGGTGGCGGGACACGAACGCGCCGCGGAAGCTCGGGATGGCGCAGAACGAGCACCGCCGGTCGCAGCCGGAGGCGATCTTCAGGGGGGCGACGGGCGCGTCCGCCAGGCGGGTGCGCAGCACGCGCGGCCCCCAGCCGTGGCCGGGCACCTGGACCTCTTCGGCGGCCTTGGGCCGCTGCACGGGCGTGAGCGGGAGCAGGGTGCGGCGGTCGACCGGCTTGTGCGACTCGATGCTGCGGCCGGCGACCACCTCGGACAGGCGGTCGGCGAGGTTCTCGTAGTGGTCGAACCCGAGCACCGCGTCCGCCTCGGGCAGGCTGTCGGCCAGCTCCGCGCCGTACCGCTCGGCCATGCACCCGACGGCGACGACCTTCGCGCCGCTGTCGGCGGCGGCGAGCAGGGTGTCGACGGAGTCCTTCTTGGCCGACTCGACGAAACCGCAGGTGTTGACCACGATCACGTCGGCCTCGTCGTCCACCAGCTCCCAGCCGCCCGCGGTGAGCCGGCCGGCCAGCTCCTCGGAGTCGACTTCGTTGCGGGCGCACCCGAGGGTCAGCATGGCGACGCGCTTGGACGTGGTGGGGGAAGACACGGGGCTCAGGGTAACCGGCGGACGGGGCGCCACCCGACGTCAGCGGGTCGGGACCGCTTCGGCCGCCGGCCGGAGGGGCCTTCGGCCGGTGGCGAGCGCCGCGCCGAGGACCCCCCGCCCGCTCCGGAGGGTTACGTTGGCACGGTGAACGACCCGATCAACGTCCGGCGGGCCCGGGCCGGCGACGTGCGCGCCATGAAGGCCCTCATCGACCAGTACGCGGGCCAGGTGCTGCTGGCCAAGCCGCTGGTCACGCTGTTCGAGGACATCCAGGAGTTCTGGGTGGCCGAGGAGGGCGGCGCGCTGCTGGGGTGCGGGGCCCTCCACGTCCTGTGGGAGGACCTGGCGGAGATCCGCACCGTCGCCGTGGCGCCGCACGCGCTGGGGCGCGGGATCGGGCACCGGCTCGTCCAGCGGCTGGTGGAGACCGCCCGGGAGCTGCAGCTGTCGCGGGTGTTCGTGCTGACCTTCGAGACGAAGTTCTTCGGCCGCCACGGGTTCGTGGAGATCGACGGCACACCGGTCTCGCCCGAGGTCTACGAGGAGATCATGCGGTCGGCCGACGAGGGCGTGGCGGAGTTCCTCGACCTGTCCTACGTGAAACCGAACACCCTGGGCAACTCCCGGATGCTGCTCCACCTCTGACTCTTCTAACCACGACTCGCACAACGTTGACTCCACTAGCCGCGCCCCGGGAGGATGGGCGGCGTGGAGCAGTTGACGGTCGACGAGCTGGCGGTCCGGGTCGGGCTGCCCGGCAGCACGATCCGCATGTACCAGACCAAGGGCGTGCTGCACCCGCCCAAGCGGCAGGGCCGGCAGGCGTTCTACGACGACTCCCACATCGAGCGGCTCACGCTGGTGCAGCGGCTGCAGGCCCGCGGCTTCTCGCTGCCGGCGATCGCGGAGCTGGTGAAGGCCCGCGAGGAGGGCGCGAGCGTCGCCGCCGTGCTCGGCGTCGGCGACACCGAGGGCCCCGACGACTGGGTCCGGGTGCGCGTCCGCGACATCAGCCGCCTGGTGCCGACCGGTGACGTGCGCCCCGCGGTGCTGCGCCGGGCCATCCAGCTCGGGCTGGTGCGGTGGCGGCGCGGCTGGCCGCACACCCGCCGCTGGGCGCTGGAGGCGGGCAACCGGCTGGCGCTGCTGTCCGTGCCCGCCGACGACGTGCTGGACAAGTTCGCGAACCTGCGCACCTCGACCGACGCCATCGCCGCCGACTTCGTCGAGGTCTTCGAGCGCCGGCTGTGGCCGCAGCTGGCCGAGGAGTCCGAGCAGGACGACCAGCTCGACCGGATCCGCGCGCTGCTGGTCGAGCTGACCTACACCGCCGAGACCGTCGTCGTGGGCACGCTGCGCGAGTCGATCCGCGACGCCGCCGAGGAGTTCGCCCGCCGGCACGGCCTGCTGCCCGGCGGCGACTTCCGCCCCGCGTGGGCCGAGGAACCCCTGCCGATCGCCGAACGTCTCATAGACGACGAGACCGAGATCCCGGACGAGCCCGCGATCCGGCGGTTCCTCGACCAGGGCGACGACTCCTGAGCGCCCTGGCCGGCTGTGCCCGGCGCCGCCCGCGACCGGGCGGTCCGAGCCGGTGCGGAGGGGTTCGACTCGCCCGCCCGGCCCGCGACGGCGGCGGGACGCCCGTGCCCGGCGGGTTCGCGGCCCGCCGGGCACGCGCACCCGCCGAGTAGTCGAACGTTCACCCCGTGTTACGCCGCCGTGAGCCCATCGGGGCTGTCGCACCGCGCTGACCAGCCGGTATGAACCTCTTCACAGACATTTCACAGAGGGGTTCCGCCGTGACCACGCTGCGCACCGCGCTCGCCGCCCTGCTGACCTCGCTGGCCCTGCTCGCCGGCACGACCACCGCGCAGGCCGCCGTCGACGCGCCGGCCGTGACCGACGAGTACCTGTTCGCCACGCCCCTGGCCGACTTCGGCGCGATCCGGGCCCGGCAGCCCCACGCCGACCAGCTCGACTGGTCCTCCGACGGCTGCACGTGGTCGCCGGACAACCCGTTCGGCTTCCGGTTCCGGCCCGCCTGCCACCGCCACGACTTCGGCTACCGCAACTACAAGCGGCAGAGCCGGTTCACCGAGGGCGCCCGGCTCGCCATCGACGACCTGTTCAAGGCCGACCTGTACCACCAGTGCGGCGGCAACTGGGCGTGCGACCGCACCGCCGACCTGTACTACGCGGCCGTGCGCGAGTTCGGGGCCAACTGACCGCGCGCCCAGGGCCGCCGCTCAGTCGGCGTCGACCGGCTCCGCGGGGGCCGAGCCGCCCCGGATCAGGTGCACCACCGAGTCCAGCTCGTCCGGCTTGATCAGCACCTCGCGCGCCTTGGAGCCCTCCGACGGGCCCACCACGCCGCGCGTCTCCAGCAGGTCCATCAGCCGCCCGGCCTTCGCGAAGCCGACCCGCAGCTTGCGCTGGAGCATCGACGTCGACCCGAACTGCGAGGTGACGATCAGCTCCGCCGCCTGGAGCAGCAGCTCCAGGTCGTCGCCGATGTCGGCGTCGACCTCCTTCTTCTCGCCCGCCTTCGCCGCCGTGACGCCGTCGGTGTACTCCGGCTGCGCCTGGTCCTTGGTGAACTCGACGATCTGGGCGATCTCCTCGTCGCCGACGAACGCGCCCTGGATGCGCACCGGCTTCGACGCGCCCATCGGCAGGTACAGGCCGTCGCCCATGCCGATCAGCTTCTCCGCGCCCGGCTGGTCCAGGATGACCCGCGAGTCGGTCAGCGAGGACGTGGCGAACGCCAGCCGCGACGGCACGTTCGTCTTGATCAGGCCGGTCACCACGTCCACCGACGGCCGCTGCGTGGCCAGCACCAGGTGGATGCCCGCCGCGCGCGCCTTCTGCGTGATGCGCACGATCGCGTCCTCCACGTCGCGCGGCGCGGTCATCATCAGGTCGGCCAGCTCGTCCACGATCGCCATGATGTACGGGTAGGGCCGGTACTCCCGCTCGCTGCCCGGCGGCGCGGCGATCTCGCCCGAGCGGACCTTGCGGTTGAAGTCGTCGATGTGGCGCACCCGGTTGACCTGCATGTCCTGGTAGCGCTGCTCCATCTCCTCCACCAGCCACGCCAGCGCGGCGGCGGCCTTCTTCGGCTGGGTGATGATGGGCGTGATCAGGTGCGGGATGCCCTCGTACGGCGTCAGCTCGACCATCTTGGGGTCGATCAGGATCATCCGGACCTCGTCCGGCGTGGCCCGCGCCAGCAGGGACACCAGCATCGAGTTGACGAAGCTCGACTTGCCCGAGCCGGTGGAGCCCGCGACCAGCAGGTGCGGCATCTTGGTCAGGTTCGCGGTGACGAAGTGGCCCTCGATGTCCTTGCCCAGCCCGATAACCATCGGGTGGTTGTCCCGCACCGTGGACGGCGCGCGCAGCACGTCGCCCAGCCGCACCATCTCGCGGTCGCTGTTGGGCACCTCGATGCCCACCGCCGACTTGCCGGGGATGGGCGCGAGCAGCCGCACGTTGTCCGTCGCCACCGCGTAGGCGATGTTCTTGGTCAGGGCGGTGATCTTCTCGACCTTCACGCCCGGCCCCAGCTCCACCTCGTACCGGGTCACCGTCGGGCCGCGGGTGAACCCGGTGACCTGGGCGTCGATCGAGAACTGGTCGAGCACCCCGGTGATGGCCTCGATCATCTGGTCGTTGGCCTTGCTGCGGGCCTTCGGGGCGTCGCCGTCCTTCAGGACGGTCGGCGGCGGCAGCTTGTAGTCGCCCTCCACCGCGCGGACCACCACCATGCCGGACCGGGGGCCCTCGGCCGGCTCCGCGGCCTTCGGCTTGACCCTCGGCCGCGCCGGCGGCGGGGGCGGGGGCGGCGGCTCCTCCTCGGCGTCCAGCGGCAGCTCGGGCTGCTGCTCGTCGGGCGGCGCGGCGGGCTGCTTGCGCCGGGGCGACCGCCGCGGCTTGGCCGGCTCGGGCTCCTGCTCGGCGAAGACCTCCTCCTCGGGGCCGAAGCCCGCCAGCTCGTCACCGGTGCGGCGGCCGTGCGCGAACGCGGCCAGCCGGGCGGGCAGCTCGCGGACCGGCAGGTGCGCCAGCACCAGCAGGCCGTAGCCGAAGACCAGCACCAGCAGCGGGCCCGCGACCCACGGCGTCAGGCCCTGCGCGAGGAACCCGCCCGCCAGGTAGCCGAGCGCGCCGCCCGCGCCGCGCCGCTCCACCGGGTCCGCGGGCAGCCCGCCGACGAGGTGGAACATGCCCAGGAAGCCGACCGCGACCAGCGCACCGCCGATCACCAGGCGGGGGCGGGCCTCCGGCGTGGGGTCGGTGCGCATCAGCGTGACGCCGACGGCCAGCAGCACCAGCGGCACGATCATCGCGGGCGCGCCGACCGAGCTGCGCACCGCGACGTCGACCCACTGCCCCACCGGGCCGCCCGCCTGCCACCACACGCCCGCGGCGGTGATCACCGCGAGCGCGATCAGCACCAGCCCCAGGCCGTCCCGGCGGTGCTCCGGGTCCAACTCCTTGCCCCGGCCGACGGCGCGCACGACACCGCCGACACCGCGGCCGAACAGCCCCCAGACCCGGCGGACCGAGCCCGAGGGGCGGCGCGGCGGCGGCTTGCGCGGCGTGGCCCGCGACCTGGCTCTGGGCGCGGCGGCCCGCGGCTTCGACCCGGCCTTGGAGCCCCGGGTCGTGCCCTTGCCGCGCGAGGTACCGGTTCGGCCAGCCATGCTTCTACGGTAGTCCCTTGATCCACACCAGCCACAGCGGTCACAGGGGACGTGACGTGCGGCGCTTGCCGCCCATAGTTGCCCGGAACCGGCTGCGCCCACACCTCGACACGCCGTAGCCTTCCCCGCTGTGTCCACACCACTGCTGTGGCGCGTGCTGACCACCGTCGACCGAGGGTTCGTCGGTCTCAGCGGACGGCTCCGGGTCACCGGAGGCATCCCGGCGCACCTCGAAGGCCGTCCCCTGCTGCTCGCGTCCAACCACATCGGCAACCTCGACCCGTTCGTCCTGATCGCGGCCTGCCACCGGATCGGCGTCGCGCCGCGCTTCCTGCTCGCGGGCGGGCTGCTCGACGCGCCGGTCATGGGCCCGGTGCTGCGGGCCTGCGGCCACCTGCGGGTGGACCGCGCGTCGGCGTCGGTCGGCGAGGCTTACCACCGCGCGGTGGAGGCGCTGCGGCACAGCGGCGACCCGCTCGCCGTGTACCCGGAGGGCGGGATCAGCAAGGACCCCGGGCTGTGGCCGGAACGCGGCAAGACCGGCGCCGCCCGGCTGGCGCTCGGCGGCCGGGTGCCGGTGGTCCCGGTCAGCCAGTGGGGCGCGCACGAGGCCGTCTGCTGGGGCAACCCGCGGGTCACCGGGTGGGACGACCTCAAGCCGTACCTGACCTCGTACCTGCGCGGGCTGCGGCGGCGGCCGACGTTCCGGGTCCACTTCGGCGAGCCGGTCGACCTGTCGGACCTGCGCGACGGGCGGGCCGGCGACGCGCGGCGGGCGCACGAGCGGATCATGCGGGCCATCACCGCGGGCCTGGTGCCGCTGCGCGCCGACGAGCCGGACGCACCGAGGTTCCACGACCCGACGCGGCCCACCACCGGCAGCAGCCCGTGGCGCCCGGAAGCCGCGTGAAGGCTCGGGGGCTGTTCCTGGCGGTGCTGTCGTCGCTGGCGTTCGGCATGTCGGGCGTGCTGGCCAAGCCGGTGATGACCGGGGGCGCGACGCCCTTCCAGGTCACCAGCGCGCGCATCGGCGTCTCGGCGGTGCTGCTGCTGGCGTTCGCCGCCCTGGTCCGGCCGCGGGCGCTGCGCTTCACCCGCGGCGACTGGCCGCTGCTGGTCGGCTACGGCCTGTTCGGCGTGATCGGGGCGCCGCTGCTGTTCCTCGTGTCCGCGTCGCGCATCCCGGTCGGCATCGCGATGCTGCTGGAGTTCACCGCGCCGGTCCTGGTGGCGCTGTGGGTGCGGTTCGTGCGCGGCACGCGGCTGGCCGGCGCCGTCTGGTGGGGCATGGCGGTGGCGCTGCTCGGGCTCGCGGTCGTCGGCGAGGTGTGGCGGTCGCTGCAGCTCGACGCGCTCGGCGTGCTGGCCGGCCTGGGGTCGGCGGTGTGCACCGCGGCGTACTTCCTGCTGGGCGAGCGGGCGGCGGCCAGGCACGACCCGATCGGCGTGCTGGCGGTGGGGATGCTCGCGGGGGCGGCCGTCCTGACCGCGCTGAGCCCGCCGTGGCACGCCCCGCTGGGCCGGGGGACCGAACTCGGCCCGGCGTGGCTCCTGGTGCTGGTGGTGGCCGTCGCGGCCACGGCCGTGCCCTACCTGGCGGGCATCCTGTCGCTGCGCCACCTGCCGTCGTCGGCGGCGAGCGTCATCGGCCTGCTGGAGCCCGTCGTGGCGACCGTGCTGGCGTGGTGGCTGCTCGGCGAGGCCCTCAACGCCGTGCAGGTGGCCGGCGCGGCGGTGCTGCTGGCCGGGGCCACCGTCGTGCAGGCGGCCAGCGCCCGCCCCGTCTCCGTGGCGGACCCCCTGCCCACCACCGAACCGGCCCGCCCGCACCAGTAGCGCCCCCGCGCCCGCCGCGCGGCGAACCAGCCCTGGCCTCGTCGCCGCACGCGCCCGCCCCTGGGTGTCGTGTCATCCCCGTACGGCCTGCGCGCCGGCGAACCGCCTGTGCCCAGGGGAGATCGGCATTCTCGTCGGAGTCCCGGGAACACGGAGCCTGCGGAGCGTTCACAGGACGCAGGACACCGCGACGATCTCCCTTGACACAGGCGGTTGTCCACGGCCAAGCCGTACGGGATGGCACGCCGCCCCGCTCTCGGCTTCTGCGTCGCCCTTGTGTGCCCGCCGGTTCGGCGAGGACGCTTTCAGCCCTTCCGCCCCGAGCGCTCCTCTTCTGCGCCCGCCTCTCCTGCGCACCCGCGGACAGGCGTACGCAGCGGTCCCCTCCCAGGGGATCCCTGTTTTTCACTCTGCCACGCGAGTACGACAATCCCGGCCGCCTATGTCGATTCGCCGGTGAACTGGCGGTTTCGCACGTGAAGTGGCGGTGCACGTGGTGGGTTCGCAGGTGAAGTGGCGGGCCGAGGGACTGCCGGCTGTCCGCTCGAACTTCGGCGCCGACCGCGGCGAGTTCGTACGTAGGTTCGCCGCATGGGCGCGGGAGAACGCGGCCACGCACAGGTGCCTGGTGCCGGCGCGCGAGGACCAGGTGATCGGGATGGGATTCGTCGCGATCACCGCGCGTGTGCCGACGCCGCTGACGTTCTCACGGACATCCGGTGACGTGCAGTGCCTGTGTGCAGTGCCGGAGGACCGCGTGGACTCGGCGGCCTGCTGATCGAAGCAATCCTGCGCCTGGCCGCGGAACTCGGGCTGGAGCGGGTCACCGTCGGCGTCGTAGCGGGTAGGGCGGCTGTTCGCGCTGGTCAGATCGTGAGCGGTATGTCGCTGACGAGGGCAGCCGCCCGCACGGGGGCAAAGTCGTCCGGGCTTGCTTCGCGGATTCGGCCCATGACGGGCTCAGTCGGTGTCCGTCGCGGCCAGCACGGCCAGCCGTCTCCGGTCGGGAGCAACGCCTGCCACACCGATGTCCCAGGCCACCCGGCGGAACCACTGCGTGTCGGCGTCGAAGACGTGCCAGGTGCACTCCCCCACGCGCGCTTCGACCTCGCGGAAGGAGGCCCCTTGCGGAGTGCAGGAGAGGCCAGCCAGGGACTGCCACGCCGCGAGGCGGCCGTAGGCGCCCCGGACGCCGGAGTTGTGGGCCCCTCCCGTGGACGCGGCGGCGTAGAGCAGCTGCCAGACCCGGGTCGGCGCACAGGCTGACGCCGAGAGCGCGGTCTTGTCGCCCGCCCCGTTCAGGCATTCCAGCCCCAAGGTCAGCAGCGCGTTCGGGACGGACCCGGCATCCAGGGGCTCGGCGAAGTCGAAGACGCGCGCTTCGATGCGTCCGTTCGACTCTTCGGCCCAGTTCGCCACGGCCAGGGCCATGGCGGTGGCTGTGGTCTCTGTTGTCGTCTCCTGCGCCGGCGGCCCGCCGGTCCCGGCCACGATCGTCGTGTCGCGGCTTCCGGCCGGGCCGTGGGGCAGCGGGTGTGAGCCGCCGTGAATGCTGTAACTCGGCATGTCCGGGCTGTCCTCTACATCAGCCAGTGTCAGCGGCAACCAGCCCAGCGGGTGGTACCGCCAGTGTGGCGACGTCGCCCACTCCGCGATCCCGGGCGTTTCCGTGACGACGATGCCCCTGAGCACCAGCTCGTGGACCAGGCAGGCGCGCAATTCCTCTACCGCCTCCCCGGTGAATGCGACAGCCAGATCGTCCACCGGGTGGCTGGCGGCCAGCAACGAGGCCGTGTAGCGGTCCAGCTTCTTGCCGTCGGCCCGTACGGAGGAAACCAGTCGCAGCGCCTGGGTGATGTTCTGCTGACCGGCGGTGGTGGCCAGCAACCGGAGCAGGTGGTTGTAGACACTCCTGTACTGCCACATCTGCCCGGCGTTGTCGCCGTACGCCTCGGCGAGGGCGATACCGAGGTCCGCGGCGAAGGCGGCGTCGCCCTGCGCGAGACGGTCGTCGGCCACCGCCCACACACCCGTGACGTTCGCCAGGTCCGGCAGCTTCGCCACAATTCCCTGGATCTGATCGGTCACCGCACGCAGCCTAGGACCTGCCGAAGTCGTCGTGAGTGGTTGTGGACGGTCCCAGGCGGAACAACCACCCACAGCGAGCAGGTGATCATGCCGTCGGCCGCTCCCGCGGCGGACCCACCTCGCCTGCGACGGCCACGGCCGGCCCCTGTCGGTCGTGCCGACCGGCGGCAACGTCAACGACTGCACACGGTTCGTCCAAGTCATGGCCGGTGTCGAGTTCCGGCGGCCGGGTCCGGGCCGCCCGGTGACCGGGCCCGCACGCGTTCCGGCGGACAAGGACTGCTCGACCAGGGCCGTCCGCGCCCACCTGCGCGAACGAGGCATCCCGGCCACGATCCCGGAACGCCGGGGCCGGCAGGCCAACCGCCTGCGCAAAGGCCGCAAGTGGCGGACCGCAGGTCAACCCCCATCAGCCCCGCCAGGTTCAACGAGAAGCGACAACCAAGCCTGAGGACCGCTCAGCCACGTGCTCCAAGCACGCGCGCTCCAAGCACGCGCGCCCGGACCCCACCGACCGCCGAACCGCACGCGCCCAACCACCACCGGACACGCAACCGCAGCGGGCAGGCGAACGCAGCCGTCCCCTCCCAGGGGATCCCTGTTTTTCACTCTGCCACGCGAGTACGACAATTCCGGCCGCCAAGCCTGAGAACCGACTCAGCCACGCGCTTCAAGCCCACGCGCTTCAAAGCCATGCGCTTAAAGGCCACGCGCTTCAAGGCCATGTGTTCCAAGCCCGCGCGCCCGGACCCCCACCGACCGCCGGACCGCACGCGCCCAACTACCACCGGGCACGCGACCGCAGGCGTCCCCCGCGATCGAACGCCCCCGACACACACTCAAGCACGCGAGTACGACAATTCCGACCGCCGAACCTGAGACCGCCGAACTGGAAACCGTCGGATTCGGGACCGTCGGATTCGGGACTGCCGGGCCGGAAAACGCGACCCGGAACCACTGGGAACCCGGGACCGCCAACGGGAATCCGGTACCGCCAAGCCGGGAACCGCTCAGCCCCGCACCCCGCAAAAGCCCCACGGAGCAGGCACTACCACAAAAGCCCGCCGCACGAACCCCAGCACAAAAGACTCACCGCACAGACCCCACCCGCACGGGCCCGCCACTGAAGTCCCACCACAAGAGCTTCGCCGCAAAGCCCCACCGCACGAACCCCACCCCGCCCGGGTCCGGCGAAGGAGCGGCCGAGCCCGGACGGGGTTTCAGGTGCGGTTCACACCGGGATGATGGTGGGCACGATCATGGGGCGGCGGCGGTAGGTCTCGGCGACCCAGCGGCCCACCACGCGGCGCACGGCCTGCGCGATGCGGTGCGAGTCGGTGATGCCCTCGGCCTCGGTGCGGGACAGCTCCATCTCCACCAGGGACACCGCCTGGTCCAGCGCCTTCGGGTCGTCGGAGAAGCCGCGCCCGGACACGGTCGGCGGGGCGACCGCGCGGCCCGAGTTGGAGTCCACGGCCACCGTGATCGCGATGAAGCCGCCCTCGCCCAGCACCAGCCGGTCGGACAGGGTCGACTCGCCGACGTCGCCGACCGAGAGCCCGTCGACGTACACGTGGCCCACCTCGACCCGGCCGCTGATCGCCGCCTTGCCGTCGACCAGGTCCACCACGACGCCGTCCTCGGCGATCACGACCCGCTCCTCCGCCACGCCCGTGGCGACCGCGAGCGCCGCGTTGGCGCGCAGGTGGCGCCACTCGCCGTGCACCGGCATGACGTTCGACGGCCGCACCGCGTTGTAGAGGAACAGCAGCTCGCCCGCCGGCGAGTGGCCGGACACGTGCACCTTGGCGTTGCCCTGGTGGACGACCGTCGCACCGAGCCGCGCCAGGCCGTTGACCACGCCGAACACCGCGTTCTCGTTGCCCGGGATCAGCGACGACGCCAGCACGATGGTGTCGCCCGCCTTGATCGAGATCTGCCGGTGCTCGCCGCGCGCCATGCGGGACAGCGCCGACAGCGGCTCGCCCTGCGACCCCGTCGACACGAACAGGACCTCGTCCTCCGGCAGGTCCATGGCCTCGTTCAGGTCCACGAACAGGCCGTCGGGCACGTGCAGGAAGCCCAGCTCGGCCGCGATGCCCATGTTGCGGACCATCGAGCGCCCGACCAGCGCCACGCGCCGCCCGTACTGCACGGCCACGTCCAGCACCTGCTGCACGCGGTGCACGTGCGAGGCGAAGCACGCCACGATGACCCGCTGGTTGGCCTTGCGGATGACGTTCTCCAGCACCGGGCCGATCTCCCGCTCGGGCGCCACGAAACCGGGCACCTCGGCGTTGGTGGAGTCGACCAGGAACAGGTCCACGCCCTCGTCGCCCAGCCGGGAGAACCCGGCCAGGTCGGTCAGCCGCCCGTCCAGCGGCAACTGGTCCAGCTTGATGTCGCCGGTGTGCAGCACCAGGCCCGCCGACGTGCGGATGGCGACCGCCACCGCGTCCGGGATCGAGTGGTTGACCGCGAAGAACTCCAGCTCGTACGGCCCGAACGCGCGGCGCTCGCCGTCGGAGATCTCGACCAGCGCCGGGTTCTGCCGGTGCTCCCTGCACTTGGCCGCGAGCAGCGCCAGCGTGAACCGCGACCCCACCACGGGCAGGTCGGGGCGCAGCTTGAGCAGGAACGGCACCGCTCCGATGTGGTCCTCGTGCCCGTGGGTCAGGACCAGGGCGTCGATGTCGTCGAGGCGCTCCTCGATGGCGCGGAAGTCCGGCAGGATCAGGTCCACGCCGGGCTGGTCGTCCTCGGGGAACAGCACGCCGCAGTCCACGACCAGCAGCCGGCCGGCGTGTTCGAACACGGTCATGTTGCGGCCGACCTCGCCGATGCCGCCCAGTGCGACGACGCGCAGACCTCCGTCGGGCAGTGCGGGCGGGGGTGAGCTCGGGTTGATCACGCGTTGACTCCCAGTTCGGCCTTCACGGCCTCGATCTCGTCGGTTGTTGCCGGTACCAGGGGAAGCCTCGGGTCGCCCACGTCCACGCCCGTCAAGCGCAGCGCGGCCTTGGCGTAGGTGACGCCGGGCATCCGGTCGAACGGCCGCAGCAGCGGCAGCAGCTCGTGGTGGAGGGCGGTCGCGCGGGCGGTGTCGCCGCTCTCGAACGCGTCCAGCATGGCGCGCATCCGGTCGGCCGCGAGGTGCGCGATGACGCTGACGAAGCCGACCGCGCCCACCGACAGCCACGGCAGGTTCAGCGGGTCGTCGCCGGAGTAGTAGGCCAGGTCGGTGGCCGCGAGCACCTTGCTGCCCGCGAGCAGGTCGCCCTTGGCGTCCTTGACCGCCGCGATCCGGGGGTGCTCGGCCAGCCGCAGCAGCGTCTCGACCTGGATGGGGACCACCGAGCGGGGCGGGATGTCGTAGAGCATCACGGGCAGCCCGACGGCGTCGGCGACGGCGCGGAAGTGCGCCTCGACGCCCGCCTGGCTGGGACGCGAGTAGTACGGCGTGACCACCAGCAGGCCGTGCGCGCCGGCGGCCTCGGCCTGCCGCGCCAGGTGCACGCTGTGGGCGGTGTCGTACGTGCCGGCGCCGCCGACCACGGTCGCGCGGTCGCCGACGGCCTCGACGACGGCGCGGATCAGGTCCGCCTTCTCGGCATCGGTGGTGGTCGGGCTCTCACCGGTGGTTCCGTTCAGCACGAGACCGTCGTTGCCGAGCTCGACCAGGTGCTTCGCGAGGTGCTGCGCCTTGTCCAGGTCCAACGCCCCGGAGGCGTCGAACGGGGTCACCATGGCGGCGAGCACCCGGCCGAAAGGGCGGCCGGGTGAGGCGGTAGGGCATCCGGTCATGGCCAAACGCTACCGCCTGACCTGCGCGCGGGCCGTGATGGGCCGGCGATCACAGGCTCCGGTCGAGCGTTCTGACGGCCGCGACGGCGTCCCGGCCCCCGTCGTACTCCACCTCGGCGCGCTCGCGGCCGAAGGCGTGCACCAGCAGTTCCGAGACCTGGCCGGTCAGCACCACGGGGTCCGCGCCGGCCTTCGCGGTGATCGACTCGCCGTCGGGGCGGCGCAGCACCACGCCCACCGGGCTGCGGCGGTAGGTGAGCCGGGCGGCGGCGCGCAGCCCCCGCCACAGCACCGCGTCCCGCCTCGGGTCGGGCGAGCGGGGCTCCCAGCCGTCCCGGGCGCGCCGCACGTCCTCGTGGTGGACGAAGTACTCGACGCTGTTGACCGCCTCGTCCAGCAGGGCGTAGGGGGACCACCGGGGCGGCCCCGAGCGCACCAGGGCGACCAGCTCGCCCCACGGCCGGGCGGCGTACCGGTCCTGGACCGCGCGCGTGTGGCCGGCCAGCGGCGGCAGCAGGATGCCCGCCGCCGCGTCCGGCCGGCGCTCGCGCAGCACGAGGTGCGCGGCGAGGTCCCTGGTCCGCCACGGGTCGCACAGCGTGGGCGCGTCCGGCCCCACCTCGGCGAACAGCCCGGTCAGCAGCCTGCGTTCGTCCTGCGCGACACCCATGGGCCCAGGCTACTTCCCGGCGCGGGCCCGCGCGGTTCACTTCTCGGCGTAGACCCGCTCCGAGAGCAGCGCCCGGTCCTTGTCCCACAGCACGCAGGTGACGTCGCGCGTGCCCTTGGACGCCGAGTAGTCCTCTTTCCACTCCGCCTTGGTGGGCACGACCGCTGCGTAGCGCAGCGCCGTCGTCTTGTTCTCCATCGGCACCCGCGACGACGAGAACACCAGCGTGCAGTAGTCCTCGGCGAAGTTGCGCAGGAACTCTTCACCCGGATAGGGGACCGTGGCCAGCGACCCGAAGGCGTCGCCCTGCGCGAACACCTCGATGTTGTGCTCGTCGTCGCAGTCCGTGCTGCCCACCCGCACCGAGTCGGCCAGGAAGTTGTCCCCGCACTGGTTCTGGCCCAGCTTGAACTCGGGCAGCCGCCCACCGCCGCCGAAGGTGACCGTCGGCTCCATCGCGGCCGGCGGCTCGACGGAGGCCAGCCACCGGCCGGCCGCCACGCCGCCCGCGAAGAGCAGCACGGCGCCCAGGGCCGCGGCGGCGAGGACCAGCTTCTTCACCCACGGCCTGCGCTGGGGCGGCGGGGTGTACTGCACGGTCGGCGGCGGTCCGGCGAAGCCCTGCGGCGGCGTGGGGTGGGCGGCGGCCCGCTCCAGCATGGCGCGCGCCTGGGGGCCGCTGAGGCGGGCGTTCGGGTCGGGCATCAGCAGGCCGGTGATCACCGCGCCGAGCACGCCGTGCGCCCTGGTCAGCCGGGGCATCTCGGTCATGATCGCGTGCAGGGTGGACGCGGTGGTCGGGCGCTCGTAGGGGTTGGCGCCCTCCACCGCGTAGCAGAGCGTGGCGCCCAGGGCCCACAGGTCGGAGGCGGGCGACGCCTCGTGGCCGTGGATGCGCTCCGGCGACATGTACGCGGGCGAGCCGATCAGGCTGCCGCTGGTGGTCAGCCGCGGGTCGTCCACCGCCTGGGCGATGCCGAAGTCGGTCAGCTTCACCCGGCCGTTGGGCTGCACCATCAGGTTGCCGGGCTTGACGTCCCGGTGCACGATGCCGGCCTGGTGGGCGGTGTCCAGCGCGGACAGCGCCTGGATCGCGATCGCGATCACCCGGTCCTGCGCCAGCGGGCCGCCCCGCGCCACGATCGTGGACAGCGTGGCGGCCTCCACCAGCTCCATCACGATGTAGGTCAGGCCGTGCTCGGCGACCACGTCGAACACGGTGACCACGCCGGGGTCGTTGAGCCGGCCCGCGGTGCGCGCCTCGCGCAGCACCCGCTCCTCCAGCACGCGGCGCTCCTCGACCGCGATGCCGTCGGGCAGGTGCAGCTCCTTGATCGCGACCTGGCGGCCGATCACGTCGTCCTGCGCGCGCCACACCACGCCCATGCCACCCCGGCCGAGTTCGCCGAGCAGGGTGTACCTGCCCGCGATCACCCGCGGCCGGGCGCTCACAGCTCCTGGACCTGTCACCGTCGTACTCCTCGCCCCGTGGACGGCGGAACGCTACTTCAGACCACTGAGGACACCGCCCGGTTTCACGGATTTGTGATCCGCGGCGTCCCGGGCCGACCGCTTCACACCGGCAGGTGGACCTCGTGGCCGGAGGAGCGCAGCGCGGACACCGCCCGGCCCAGGTCGGAGGACTTCACCAGGAGGTGGTCGGTGTCGTAGGTGGACAGCGCGAACAGGCTCACCCCGGCCGCGGCCAGCTCACCGGACAGCGCCGCCATGATGCCGGTGAGCGTGAACTCCAGCGGGCCGCGCACGGTCAGCAGCCGCCAGCCCGGCTGCGCGGCGCCGGTCCCCGGCGCGTGCTCGCTCGGGCACACCACGGACAGCTCGTCCGGGGTCCTGGTCACCGACACCAGCTCGTGGTCGAGCAGCCCGGCCGGGACGGGCGCGTCGGCGGGGAGCCGCGCGACGGTGTACTCCCCCGGCCGCACGTCGACGATCAGCCTCCGCACGCGCTAGCCCTCGGTGACCAGCGGGCTGGACGCCACCTCGGTGCCGTCGGGCAGCGTGGAGACGGTGAAGTCGGCGAACGCGTTGGCCGCCGCCTTCTGGAGCTGGCGCAGGCACTCGACGGCGAGGGCGCGGATCTCCACGTCGGCGTGCTCGGTGGCGCGCATGGCGATGAAGTGCCGCCACGCCCGGTAGTTGCCGGTCACCACGATGCGGGTCTCGGTGGCGTTGGGCAGGATCGAGCGGGCCGCCTGCCGGGCCTGCTTGCGGCGCAGCGTGGCGCTCGGCACGTCGGAGAACTTGCGCTCCAGCCCGTCGAGCAGCTCGTTGTAGGCGTCGACGCCGGCCTGCGCGGCCTTGAGGAACTTCTCGTGCAGCTCGGGGTCGTTCGCGATGACGTCCGGCTCGACCACCGCGGCGTCCCGCTCGGGCACGTACCGCTGCGACAGCTGCGAGTACGAGAAGTGCCGGTGGCGGATCAGCTCGTGCGTGAGCGACCGCGAGATCCCGGTCAGGTAGAAGCTGACCGAGCCGTGCTCCAGGACGGACAGGTGGCCGACCTCGATGATGTGGCGCAGGTAGCCCTCGTTGGTCGCGGTGCGCGGGTTGGGCTTGGCCCACGACTGGTAGCAGGCGCGGCCGGCGAACTCGGCGAGCGCCTCGCCGCCCTCGGCGTCGGTGGACCACGGGACATCCTCCGGGGGGAAGAACTCCGTCTTCGCGATCAACTGCACCTTCGGCGACACCGTCTCTGCCATGGCCGGAACACTAACCGATCCGCCGGACGGCCCACCGTGCGACGGCGGGCGCTGCGGAGCGTGCCCGCACCGCGCCGCAGCGCACAATCCACGGCATGACGCGAATCGAACTCGCCCTGGGCGACATCACCGAGCAGCGGGTGGACGTCGTGGTGAACGCCGCGAACTCGTCGCTCCTGGGCGGCGGCGGGGTCGACGGCGCGATCCACCGCAAGGGCGGGCCGGAGATCCTCGCCGAGTGCCGGGCGCTGCGGGCCGGCCACCTCGGGCGGGGGCTGGGCGTCGGCCGGGCGGTGGCCACGACCGCCGGCCGGCTGCCCGCGAAGTGGGTCGTGCACACCGTGGGCCCGGTCTGGTCGGCCGAGGAGGACCGCTCGGCGCTGCCGGCCGACTGCCACCGCAACTCGCTGCTCGTCGCGGCGGGGCTGGGCGCGCGCAGCGTCGCGTTCCCGGCGATCTCGACCGGGGTCTACCGGTGGCCGGTCGACTCGGCGGCGGCGATCGCGGTGGCCGCCGTCACCGGGTTCGGCGATGTCGACCTGGTGCGGTTCGTGCTGTTCGACCAGCGCACCTTCGACGCCTTCGAGGCCGCGCTGTCGTCGTGACGCCATGTCGGCGTCAGGTCTCGCTTGACTGATGTCAGGTATGACGTCATGGTGGTGTCATGGACCTGTCGCCGTACATCACACAACTGCGCGAAGACCTCGCGACAGCCGCTGCCGCCGGGGACGACGGCACCCGGCGCACGGCCGCCGTGCTGTCCGCCGCGCTGGAGCCCGCCGCGCGGCTGGCGCTCATGAACGCGCTGTCCGACCTGGCCGCGGAGGTGACCGTGGCGCTCGACGGCCCGGTGGTCGACGTCCGGCTCGACGGCCGGGACGTCCGGGTGGTCGTCACCGGCTCGCCCGCCGCCGGCCAGGACCGCGAACCGGAGCCGCGGGAAGTGCCCCGGCCGACCGCGGGCGACGCCACGCGCATCACGCTGCGCCTGCTCAACGAGCTGAAGTCCAAGGCCGAGCAGGCCGCGGCGGCCGAGGGCCTGTCGCTGAACACGTTCGTCGCCCAGGCCGTGCAGGGCGCGGTGGGCGGGCACCGCAAGGGACCGTGGCAGCAGCCCGCGGCGGACCGGCCGCCCAAGGGCTCCGGCTCCCGCGTGCGCGGCTGGGTCCAGGGCTGAGGGGGGAACCGTGGAATCGGATGGCGTCGTGCGGCGGCAGAGCTTCGAGGTGGAGGGCGTGGTCGAGGTCGACGTCGCCCTGCTGGCCGGGCAGGTGCGGGTGCACCTGGTCGACGAGCCCGGCGTGCACGTGGAGATCAGGCACGAGCAGGCCGCGGGCGAGTCCTGGACCGCGGGCCTCAACGGCCTGCTGAGCTGGGTGAACGACCAGTTCGGGGCCGGTCGCGGCCAGCCCGTCGGGCCGGACGAGGCGGTGCGCGACGCGCTGGTCGAGCTGAGCGGGCAGCGGCTGCGGGTCCAGTCGTCCAGGTCGCTGCCGCTGCGGGCCGTGCCGCTGGGGGTGACGGTGCGCGCGCCGCACGGGTCGCACGTGATCGCGAAGGCCGGCGCGGCCGACGTGACGGTGACCGGCGCCGCCGGGCGCCTGGACATCCAGACCGGCACCGGTGGCGTCACCGCGGACCGCGCGGACGACCCGGCCCAGGTGAACTCCGGCTCGGGCAAGGTCCGGCTGGGCCCGATGCTGGGCGGGCTGCGGGCGAAGACCGGCAGCGGTGACATCGAGGTGTCCTCCGTCGGCGGCAACACCGTGGTGTTCACCGGCACGGGCGACGTGTGGCTGGGCGCGGTGCAGCACGACGTCCAGGTGCGCACCGGCAGCGGCGACGTCACGGTCGCCGACGCCGCCTCGGGCCGCCTCCAGCTGGGCACCGGGTCCGGCGACGTGCGCGTGGGCATCCGGCCCGGCGTGGCGGCCGAGGTCGACCTGGCCTCCACCTCGGGCACGGCCCGCAGCGAACTGGCCGTGTCGGACACCCGGCCGCCGGACGCGCCCGCCCTGTTCGTCACCGGCCGCACAGGCACCGGTCACGCCCTGGTGACCGCCTCCACGAGCTGACCGACCACCGGCGGAACGGGCAGACCCGGCAACCGCCCCCACGAGCCGACCGACCACTGGCGAAACGGGCAGACCCGACAACCGCCTCGTCAAGCCGACCGACCACCGGCGGAACGCGCAGACCCGACAACCACCCCCACGAGCCGACCGGCCACCCGCGGAACACGCAGACCCCTGCGGCGCGTGCGCCCCCGACGCGCGCGCCGCAGGCCCGCACCCGCCCGGCGACCGACGCTGCCCCGGTGCGTTCGCGCCCACCCCGCCCGCGCCCGCCACGGGCGCGAGGACCGGCTCGAAGCCCACCGGCCGACGAGCACGAAGCCCGCCCACCGGCCCGCGCACCCGCCTCACGCACGACCCGCCTGAAGCAGACCGCCGCCTGAAGCACGACCCGCCTGAAGCACCGCCCGCTAAAAACACCGCCCGCCTAACGCACCACCGCCTTCAACGCCGGCGCGAGGTCACCGCGCGGCGCCACCCGGACCTCCGCCAGCTCCAGCCAGTCCGCCATGTGCCGCAGCTCGGCGGCCAGCTCGACCGCCACCCGCCCGTGGTCCGCGCCCGGCTCCGAGTGCGCCGACTGCACGCGCAGCACGCCCGCCGCGCGGTCGGCCTTCAGGTCCACCCGGCCCACCAGTCGGCCGTCGAGCAGGAACGGGAAGACGTAGTAGCCGTGCACCCGCTTGGCCTGCGGCACGTAGATCTCGATGCGGTAGTGGAAGCCGAAGATCCGCTCCGTGCGGGCCCGCTCCCAGATCAGCGGGTCGAACGGGCACAGCAGGGCCCGGCCGGTGACGGCCCTGGGCACGCGGGCCTGCGCGTGCCGGTACGCGGGCGCGGACCAGCCGGCGACCTCGACCGGCTCCAGGACACCGGACTCCACCAGCTCGCGGACCGCCTGCCTGCTGCGCGCCGGCGCCAGGCGGTAGTAGTCGCGCAGGTCCGGTTCGGTCGCCACGCCCAGCGCCGCCGCGGCGCGGGACACCAGCTCGCGCGCGCCCTCCTCGGCGGGCACCCGGCGCGCCAGCACCTCCGGCGGCAGCACCCGCTCGGTGAGGTCGTAGAGGCGCTCGAAACCCCGCCGCGTGCCCGTCGTCAGCGCGCCCGCGCCGAACAGGTACTCGCAGATCTTCTTGACCTCCGACCAGTTCCAGCCCCAGTGGTCCTTCGACCGCGGGCCGCCCCCCGCCAGCTCCCGCTCGATCGCCCCCGCGCCGATCGGCCCCTTCTCCGCGACCACCGCCAGGATCTCGGCCACCAGCCGCGGCTCGCGCTCGGCGGTCGAGGTGTAGTTCCGCCACCAGCCCGGCTTCTTCGCCCCGGAGTGGAACAGCGGCCAGTCCTCCACCGGCACCAGGCTCGCCTCGTGGGCCCAGTACTCGACCAGCAGCCGGGGCCTGCGGGCGGTGTGCGACCAGGCCGCCTCGTCCACCAGCGAGGGCGCGTACGCGCCGAGGCGGCTGAAGACCGGCATGTAGTGCGCCCGGACGGCGACGTTCACCGAGTCGAGCTGGAGCAGCCGGACGCGCGAGAGCACCCGGCCGAGGTGCCGCCTGGTGGGCGGGGCGGCCGGCCGCGGGTCGGCGAAGCCCTGCGCCCCCAGCGCGATCCGGCGGGCGACGTCTGCGCTCATCTTCTGCACGGTCGGATGCTCCCACTCAGGTACGACAATTCCGCTCCGCCCGGACCACCAGCAGCACGGCCAGCACCACCAGCAGGCCGCCGGCCAGCTGGACCGGCCCGAACCGCTCACCGGCCAGCCACACCCCGAGCAGCACGGCGATCACCGGGTTCACGTACGCGTAGGTCGACACGGTCGACACCGGCAGCTTGTCCAGCACGTACACGTAGGCGCTGAACGCCAGCAACGACCCGAACACCACCAGGTAGCCCCACGCCCACCACGACTGCGCCGACACCTCCGACAGCACCGGCCGCTCCCCCGCGACCACCGCGCCCGCGGTCAGCACCACCCCGCCGACGAGCATCTCCACCGCCGACATCGCGAACGCGTCCCCGGACGGCAGGCGGCCGTTCAGGTACGTCCCCAGCGACCACCCGAACGCCGCCAGCAGCACCAGCCACGGCCCCCACCACGCCGAGCCGCCCACGTCGTGCAGCAGCAGCACGGCCAACCCGGCGAGACCGAGCACGACGCCCGCGTACGTCACGTAAGACGGCCGTTCGCCACCCACGCGCCGGAACACCACGACGTACAGCGGCACCGAAGCGACCAGCAGCGCCGCCAGGGCCGAGGGCACGGACTGCTCGGCCACCACCACCAGGCCGTTGCCGCACGCGGGCAGCAACAAGCCGAGCAGGACGGCGGTGCGCAACTGCGGTCGCGTCAACCGCACCCGACCGCGCAGGAGCAGCGCCAGGACCAGACCCGCGGTCACGAACCGCATACCCGCCGACAGCAGGGGCGGCATGGTCTCGATGGTGAATTTTATTGCTACGTAAGTAGAACCCCACACCACGTACACGACACCCAACGCAGCCCAACGCATGTTCGGCACGCTTTCACGGGGCACCCGTCCCGATCACGCGAGTTTCGGCCACTAGGGTGCCCGCATGGCCGATGCCACCGTGCGCGCCGCGCTCCCGGAAGACGTGCCCGAGATCGCCCGCATCCACCGGGACACCTGGCGCACCGCCTACCGGCACCTGGTGCCGGAGGAAGTGCTCGCCGGCCTCGGCGACACCACGCAGGCGTGGGCCGAGGCCGTGGCGGGCGGGCGGGTGCTCGTGGCCGCCGAAGGGCGGTTCCCGGTGGGGTTCTGCGTCGCCGGGGAGGCGCCGCGCGACGAGGTGGCCCGCGCCGACGGCACGCTGCCCGCCGACGCCGCGACCACCGCGCTGTTCAGCGTCCTGGTCGAGCCCCGGTGGGGCCGGCGGGGCCACGGCGGGCGGCTGCTCGCGACCGCCGCGCAGGCGCTGCGCGACCGCGGGAGCACCCGCGGCATCGCGTGGATCCCCGAGGCGGACAAGGCTTCCGCCGGCTTCTACGCCAAGGCCGGCTGGGCCGGCGACGGCACCGCCCGGACCCTGGACGCGGCGGGGCGACCGCTGCGCGAGATCCGGGTTTCCGGGGGGTTGTCCCTACTGCTGACGCCCTGAGCCGTTGCTAGCCTCGGACGGGTGTGGGCACTGCTGGGGTGGCTCGGCCTGACGTTCGGCGTGGCGTTCGGGTCGGCGATCATCCCCTTGATCAGCATCGAGGTCTTCGTCATCGGCCTCGTGACGCAGCAACCGCACATCTCGTGGTGGTGGATCGGCCTCGCCGTCGCGGTGGGCCAGGTGCTGGGCAAGATGTTCTACTTCCTGGCCGCGCGCGGCGACTGGCGGCTGCCCGCCTTCCTGCGCCGCGCGGAGAAGCCGGGGCAGCGGCTCACACCGCGGCGATCGCGGTGGAAGGCGCGGCTGGAACGGGTGCGGCTGCGCTGCCACCGGCACCCGCACTGGATGTTCGGCACGCACGCGGTCAGCTCCGTGGTGGGCCTGCCGCCGTTCATGTTCACCACGGTGCTGGCCGGGCTCGCGGGCATGTCGTCGTGGTTGTTCGTCACGACCGGGGTGGTCGGGCGGTTCGCCCGCTTCAGCGTGCTCGCCGCGTCGCCGGGCCTGGTGGCGGGCTGGCTGCTGCACTGAGCGCCACCGACCGCAGTGCCGACGGCCGCAGTGCCTCCCCGGATCGCAGTGCCGCCGACCGCAGTGCGATCGACCGCAGTGCCGCTAGCGCCGCTCGTGCCGCACGAGGCGCTGCGGTGGGACGCTGAGCCCGTAGTGGTCGTGCAGCTCCGCGTGCTCCACATCGGACAGTTCCGCGCTCACCCGCGGAGCGCCCTCGATCTCCTGCCGGGCGACCGGCACGACGAGCCGGTGGTGCTCGCGGACCTGCGCGCCCCGGATGGGCACGAGGGTCGTGGCGTCGTCGGTGCGCACGGCCGCCCAGAGCGGCCGGCCGTTGTCGAGCCACAGTTCCGCGACCGGGCCGATGCGCTCGCCGTACCGGTCGAGCAGGTCGCAGTCGTACAAGAGGTCCACCGCTGATCGCTCCATGCCCAGGCGGATACCCGAACGGCGCAGCGGCAGCACCCGAATGCACCTGGTCGGGTGACCGGTTGTGCCCTACGTCAAGGTGAGCGCTGCCCCGATCGCGGTGACGATGACCAGACAGGCGATGGTGAGCCGCAGGTTCTCGCAGTTGGTGCGCACGGCTCCACGGTATCGACGTGCCACCAAACAAACCAAGGCAAAAAGGCGTTAAGACCGGATGAACTGCATCTCACCCAGTTGCCTCACGAATGATTCTTCGGCACTTGGAATAGGTCGATCGCCCTGCGCATGACCTCGCGGGCCCGGCCGCGGTCGCCCGCCAGGTCGTACGCCTGCGCCAGCAGGAACCAGCGCCGCCAGTCCTCCGGCTCGGCCTCCACCTCGGCCCGGCGCTCCTCGAACCAGGCGTCCGCCGCCGCCCGGTCCACCCGCCCCGACGGCCGGCGCGGCAGCCCGGACGTGTCGAGCAGCCGCCCCTCGTCGTGCAGCCGCCGCGCCATCGCCTCGGTGACGAACCCGAACCGCAGGTTCGTCCACGCGATCCACGCCCCGATCAGCGGCAGCACCAGCACGCCGACGCCCAGCCCCACGCCCACCGGGTCACCGGTGCCGAGCAGCGCCACCGCGCGCCCGCCGAGCAGCACGAAGTACACCGCGAGCGCCGCGGTGACCAGGAACGCGGTGGTGCGGGTCTTCACAGGTCCATGTACTCGTCGAGCCCCACCGACAGGCCGGGGTGCGCGGCCACCGACCGCACGGCCAGCAGCACGCCCGGCATGAACGACGTGCGGTCCAGGGAGTCGTGCCGCAGGGTCAGCGTCTCGCCCTCCGTGCCGAACACCACCTCCTGGTGCGCGATGAGGCCCGCGATCCGCAGCGAGTGCACCCGGACGTCGCCCACCAGCGCGCCGCGCGCCCCCGGCGCCTCCTGGGCGGTCGCGTCGGGCATCGCCGGCAGGCCGGCCGCCTCCCGCGCCCGCGAGATCAGCCGGGCCGTGTGCGCCGCCGTGCCGGACGGCGCGTCCAGCTTGCGCGGGTGGTGCAGCTCGACGACCTCGGCCGAGTCGTAGTAGCGGGCGGCCAGCTCCGCGAACCGCATCGACAGCACCGCGCCGATCGCGAAGTTCGGGGCCACCAGCACGCCCAGCGAGGGCTTGGCCGCCAGCCACCCCTCGACCGCGGAGAGCCGCTCCGCGTCGAACCCGGAGGTGCCGACCACCGCGTGCAGGTCGTTGTCCACGCAGAACCGGAGGTTGTCCATCACGACCTCGGGGTTGGTGAAGTCGACCACCACCTGCGCGCCCGCGTCGGTCAGGGCGGACAGCGGGTCGCCCGCGTCCACCGCGGCCACGACCGCCAGGTCGTCGGCCGCCTCCACGGCGCGGACGACCTCCGCGCCCATGCGCCCGCGCGCGCCGATCACACCCACCCGGACGGGGTTCTTCCCCTGGTCGGAGGACCGCTGCGCGGAAGGGCCGGAAGAACGCTGAGTCAAGAGATCACCTCGTGCACCTGGGACGGCAAGTCGTCGGCGTGAGCGTAGGGGCCGACCACGGCGGCGGCGACGGGGCGGCGCAGCAACTCGCGGGCCAGCGCGGCGACGTCCTCCGCGGTGACCTCGTCGATGCGCGCGAGGGTCTGCTCCACCGACAGGTAGTCGCCGTAGTTCAGCTCGCCCTTGCCGATCCGCGACATGCGCGAGCTGGTGTCCTCCAGCCCGAGCACGAGCCCGCCGCGCAGCTGGCCCTTGCCGCGCGCCACCTCGGCGTCGTCCAGACCGCCCGCCGCCACGACCGAGAGCACCTCGCGCACCACGCCCGCCACGTCGCCGAGGCGGTCGGGCTGGCAGCCCGCGTAGACCGACCACGTGCCGGCGTCCGCGTACAGGCCCACCGACGAGTACACCTGGTAGGCCAGGCCCCGCCGCTCGCGGACCTCCTGGAACAGCCGGGAGCTCATGCCGCCGCCCAGCGCGGCGTTGAGCACGTTGAGCGCGAACCGGCGCTCGTCGTGCCGGTCCAGCGCGCGCACGCCCAGCATCAGGTGCGCCTGCTCGGTGTCGTCGCTGTGCAGCACCAGCTTGCGCGCGCCGGGGATGCGGGCGCGGCCCGCGCGCGGCGCGACGGGCGTGCCGGCGCGGCTCAGGCGGGCGCCGACCTGCTTGCGCACCAACCGCATCACGTGGCCGTGCTCGACGTTGCCCGCCACCGCCAGCACCATCCGGGGCGGCGTGTAGCGGCGCTTGTAGAACCCGTACAGCGCGGTGCGGTCCATGTCCTGGATGGACTGCTCGGTGCCCAGCACCGCGCGCCCCAGCGGGTGGTCGCCCAGCAGCGCGTCCAGGAAGGCGTCGTGCAGCAGGTCTTCCGGGTCGTCGTCGCGCATGGCGATCTCTTCCAGCACCACGCCGCGCTCGGTCTCGAAGTCGCGCGGCTCGCACAGCGCCTCGAACACCACGTCGCACACCAGGTCCAGCGCCAGCGGCAGGTCCTCGTCCAGGACGTGCGCGTAGTAGCAGGTGTGCTCCTTGGCGGTGAACGCGTTCAGCTCGCCGCCCACCGCGTCGATCTCCTCGGCGATCGCCGCCGCCGACCGGGTCGCGGTGCCCTTGAACAGCAGGTGCTCCAGGTAGTGCGCCGCGCCGGCCACGTCGGCGCGCTCGTCGCGCGAGCCGACCTGGACCCACAGCCCGACCGAGGCCGACCGCACGCCGGGGATCCGCTCGGTGATGACCCGCAGGCCCGACGGCAGCACGCTGCGGCGCACGTCCACCCCGGTCGCGCCGCGCTCCAGCACCCGCGTGCTGCCGGGCCGCTGGAGGTGGCCGAGACCGGGGCGGAGCGGACGGCCGCGGGCGCCCGAAGCGCCCGCGGCCGTCCCGTTGACGCCAGTGGTCACTGCGCCGCGGACTCGGCCGGGGCGGTGTCCTGCGCGGGAGCGGCGTCCTGCGCCGGGGCGGCGGCCTCGTCCTCGTCCACCAGGACCAGGCTGATCTTGCCGCGCTGGTCGATGTCCGCGATCTCCACGCGGAGCTTGTCGCCGACCTTGACGACGTCCTCCACCTTGGCGATGCGCTTGCCGTTGCCCAGCTTGGAGATGTGGATCAGGCCGTCCTTGCCGGGCAGCAGCGAGACGAACGCGCCGAACGCCGCGGTCTTCACCACGGTGCCCAGGAACCGCTCGCCCACCTTCGGCAGCTGCGGGTTGGCGATGGCGTTGATCAGGCCGATCGCCGCCTCGGCCGACGGGCCGTCCGCCGCGCCGACGTAGATCGTGCCGTCGTCCTCGATGGAGATGTCGGCGCCGGTCTGCTCGGTGATCGAGTTGATCATCTTGCCCTTCGGCCCGATCACCTCGCCGATCTTGTCGGTCGGGATCTTCACCGAGGTCACGCGCGGCGCGAACGGGCTCATCTCGTCCGGGCGGTCGATGGCCTCGGCCATCACCTCCAGGATGGTCAGGCGGGCGTCGCGGGCCTGGCCCAGCGCCGCGCCCAGCACCTCGGACGGGATGCCGTCGAGCTTCGTGTCCAGCTGGAGCGCCGTCACGAACTCCTTGGTGCCGGCGACCTTGAAGTCCATGTCGCCGAACGCGTCCTCGGCGCCGAGGATGTCGGTCAGCGCGACGTACTCGGTCTTGCCGTCGACCTCGTCGGACACCAGGCCCATCGCGATGCCCGAGACCGGGGCCTTGAGCGGCACGCCGGCGTTGAGCAGCGACATGGTGGACGCGCAGACCGAGCCCATCGAGGTGGAGCCGTTGGAGCCCAGCGCCTCGGAGACCTGGCGGATCGCGTAGGGGAACTCGTCGCGCTTGGGCAGCACGGGCACCAGCGCCCGCTCGGCCAGCGCGCCGTGGCCGATCTCGCGCCGCTTGGGCGAGCCCACGCGGCCGGTCTCGCCGGTGGAGAACGGCGGGAAGTTGTAGTGGTGCAGGTAGCGCTTGTGCGTCTCCGGCGACAGCGAGTCGATCTGCTGCTCCATGCGCAGCATGTTCAGCGTGGTGACGCCCAGGATCTGGGTCTCGCCGCGCTCGAACAGCGCCGAGCCGTGCGCCCGCGGGATCAGCTCGACCTCGGCGGACAGCGACCGGATCTCGGTCAGGCCGCGGCCGTCGATGCGGACCTTGTCGCGCAGGATGCGCTGCCGCACCAGCTTCTTGGTCAGCGAGCGGAACGCCGCGCCGACCTCCTTCTCCCGGCCCTCGAACCGCTCGGCCAGGCCGTCCAGCACCGACGCCTTGACCTCGTCGATGCGGGCCTCGCGCTCCTGCTTGCCGGCGATGGTCAGCGCCTGCGCCAGGTCGGTCGCGCCGGCCTCCTCGACGGCCGCGAACGCGTCGTCCTGGTAGGCCGGGTAGGTCGGGAACTCGCCGGTCGCCTTGGCGGCGCGCGCGGCCAGCTCGGCCTGCGCGTCGCACAGCGCCTTGATGAACGGCTTCGCGGCCTCCAGGCCGGCCGCCACGACCTCCTCGGTCGGGGCCTGCGCGCCCTCGGCGACCAGGTCGACGACCCGCTCGGTGGCCTCGGCCTCGACCATCATGATGGCGACGTCGTCGCCCACCACGCGGCCCGCGACGACCATGTCGAAGACGGCCTTCTCCAGCTGCTCGTGGGTCGGGAAGGCGACCCACTGGCCCTCGACCAGCGCCACCCGGACGCCGCCGATGGGGCCGGAGAACGGCAGGCCGGCCAGCTGCGTGGACGCGGACGCGGCGTTGATCGCCACCACGTCGTACAGGTCGGCCGGGTTCAGGCTCATCACCGTGATGACGACCTGGATCTCGTTGCGCAGGCCGTCCACGAAGGACGGGCGCAGCGGGCGGTCGATCAGGCGGCAGGTCAGGATCGCGTCGGTCGACGGGCGGCCCTCGCGGCGGAAGAACGAGCCGGGGATCCGGCCCGCCGCGTACATGCGCTCCTCGACGTCCACCGTGAGGGGGAAGAAGTCGAAGTGCTCCTTCGGGTGCTTGGACGCCGTCGTCGCCGACAGCAGCATCGTCTCGTCGTCCAGGTAGGCGACGACCGAACCGGCCGCCTGACGGGCCAGCCGGCCCGTCTCGAACCGGATCGTGCGAGTGCCGAACCGGCCGTTGTCGATCACGGCAGAAGTCTCGTGGACCTCGATGTCCGTCATGTGTTCCAGTACTCCTCGTCACACGGGACGCGCCGGTGCGAGCGCGGTTCGCGGCACGGACGAGGCCGGTCTTCGATCGAAGTCCCCTGGGGTTCGTCCCGACCAGGGGGCCACTACCGAGGACCGGCGGGCTGTCGTCACCGGTGCGCCGCGCGCGTGCGCGCGTCCCTCGTCTTCATCGCTGTTTTCGTGTCGTGCTGTGCTGCGCCGAGGGGGAGCGACCGGTCGGCCGCTCCCCCTCGGCGGCTGTCACCTGCGCAGGCCCAGTCGCGAGATGAGCGACCGGTAGCGCTGGATGTCGACCTTCTGGAGGTAGTTGAGCAGCCGGCGGCGACGGCCGACCAGCAGCAGCAGGCCACGACGCGAGTGGTGGTCGTGCTTGTGCTGCTTGAGGTGCTCGGTCAGGTCCGCGATGCGCTTGCTCAGCAGCGCGACCTGGGCCTCGGCGGAGCCGGTGTCCGTGTCGTGGACGCCGTACTCGGCGAGGATGGTCTTCTTCTCCTGGGTGGTCAGTGCCACGTTCCCGCTACTCCTCTTACCTGATCGGTGTTCCGTGCGGCCCCCGTCGCCGGGGGTAGTCGGTCGTGGCCGCCACGGACCGCAGCCAGACCCAACTGTCGAGGTTACCAGCAGTCCGCGCGCTCAGCCGTTCGGCGTGGTCAAGGGCACCCGGTCGAGCACCTCGTACCCGGTGGTCGGACCACTGCTCACCAGCACCACCTCGTCGACGGTCCACTCGCGACCGGTGAACTCCACGGGCGGCCAGCGGACGTCGCGGCGGCGCGAGCGGGCGACCGTCAGGTGCGGGCGCCAGTCCGCGCCCGCGCCGGCGGCCACCGCCAGCGGGCGCAGCGGCCCGACCACGCCGACCCACAGCACCCCGGGGAACGCGCCGGAGCCCGCCAGCCGCACCACCGGGGCGGGCAGCCCCCGCAGGCCGGCCGGCAGCCCGGCCGGCTCCGCGTGGTCGCCGTGGAAGCGGAGCGTGACGTGCCAGCGCCGCGGCGCGCTCCACTTCAGGTCCGGGCGCGCCGCGCGCAGCGGGCGCAGCGCCTCGGCCAGCTCGGCCACCACCGGCTCGGGCGGGAAGACGCCCGTGAACAGCCTCAGGGCTCGCGCACCGCGCCGGCGCGGCGCAGCAGGTCGGCCAGCGCCGGGAAGTCCTCGCCCAGCACGTCCGCCGCCTGGGACAGCTCCCGGCGGTCGGCGACGCGGCGCAGGAACGGGAACACCGCGGCCTCGTCGTCCGCGCCGTTGACCGGCAGCGAGTCGCGGCTGACCGTCGGCTTCGACTCGCGCACCTCCTCCAGCGCGCGCTGGAGCGCCTCCGGCGCGCCGGTCGCCACGTCCGGGGTGAGGACCTTGCGCTCCAGCATGATCATCCGCGCGAGCACCGACGGGTTGCCGATCTTGGCCCGCCGGCCGCTCATCACCTGGCTGAGCATCGGGGCGCTGATCCCGAGCACGTCCGCGAGCTGCGCCTGCGACACGTTGAAGGCGACCACCAACCGGCGCACCCGGTCCCCCAAGGGCTCCCCGTACCACTCGCGCTGCAGCGCGAGGTTGCGCTGGACGATCTTGTGGTCCTCCACCTTCGCCTCTCCCCTGACCGGCTTGGACGTGACAGGCATCTTGCCAGGTAAGTGGCACCCGCAAGAGGTGTTCCACCCGGGTGGTTCAACGCGTCACGCACCGGCCTCCGGCAGGACGTCCCGCGTTTCCGCGACGTCCCGGTGCATCTGCTCCAGCAGCGCCTCGACGGTGTCGAACCGCTCCATGTCCCGCAGCCGCGCCACGAAGTCCAGGGCGACCCGCTGGCCGTAGAAGTCCTCGTCGACGTCGAGCACGAACGCCTCGACCCGGCGCTCCCGGCCGGAGAAGGTCGGGTTGGTGCCCACCGACACCGCCGCGCGCAGCCGGCGACCGCTGCCGTGGACGAACCAGCAGGCGTAGACGCCGTCGGCGGGCACCGCGGCGAACCGCGCGGTCGACAGGTTCGCCGTGGGGAAGCCCAGCTCCTTGCCGCGGCCGTCGCCGCGCACCACGATGCCCTCCAGCCGGTGCGGGCGGCCCAGCGCGTGCGCGGCGGCCTTCACGTCGCCGGCGTCGATGCACGCCCGGATGTAGGTCGAGGAGTAGGTCACGCCGTCGTCGGTCACCAGATCCGCTCCCTCCGTGCCGAACCCGAACCGCTGCCCCAGGGTGCGCAGCAGGTCGACGTTGCCCGCCGCCCGGTTGCCGAAGGTGAAGTTCTGCCCCACGACGACGGCGGCGGCGTGCAGGCGGTCGACCAGCACCTCGTGCACGAACACGTCGGCGGGCATCCGCGACACCTCGACGGTGAACGGCAGGACGCAGAACACGTCCACCCCCAGCCGCTCGACCAGCTCGGCGCGCTGCCGCAGGCTGGTCAGCTGGGCGGGGTGGCTGCCGGGCCGCACGACCTCGGACGGGTGCGGGTCGAAGGTCATCAGGACGGACGGGACGCCCTTCTCCGCGGCCGAGGCCACCGCCCGGTCGATCAGCGCCTGGTGCCCCCGGTGCACCCCGTCGAACACCCCGATCGTCACGACGCACCGCCCCCAGCCGCCGGGCAGGTGCTCCACTCCACGCCACCGTTGCACGGTGCGCAGCCTACGGGGGCCGGTGCGGTGCGTCAGGCCAGGGAGAGCACCCTCACCGCTCGCGGTCGTGGCGGATGTCGCGGCCCGCCTGGTGGACCGTTCCGCCCTCGTGCGCGGTGGCGTTCTGGTTGATCGTCGTGCTGGAGTCGACCGCCGTGCCGGAGTCGAACGTGACCGAGCCCAGCGTCCCGGCCTGCACGACGCCGCCGCCCACGTGCCCCGACACGACGTTGTGGACGCCCGGCGCCGGGGCGGGCGGCTGCCCGCGGCGCTCGGAGCGCTGCGCGGCGAGGCCGACGACCACGCCCACCGCGGTGAGCAGCACGACGCCGCCCCACGTCCAGGGGTTGTCGGCGTGGTCGGTGGCCAGGTTGATCACCACCCCGGTCGCCGAGGTGACAACGCCGGCCGCGGTCGGCCACACCCATCTCGCCATGGCGCCCACGGTAGGGCCCCGCGGTCGGCGTGAGAACCGCCACCGGCGTGGCCGGGCCCGGTCGCCCGCCGCGGGCCTCACCCGGCCGGGGTGAGGACCACCACGGGCTTGGCGATCGGCCCCTCGTCCCTGGCCAGCGCCACCACGTGGCCGTCCGGCCCGAAGACGCCGTAGGTGCCGGCCAGGCCGCCCGCCGCGAGCCGCTGGCCGTGGGACAGCGCGACGGCCTCGCGCGGCGCGATCTCGCGGCGCGGGAAAGCCTTGGCGACCGCCTCGTCCAGGTCCAGCGACAGGCCGGGCGACTGCTCCAGCTGCGCCAGCGTCCGCGCCACCCGCAGGTCGAACGGGCCGACGCGGGTGCGGCGCAGGGCCGCCAGGTGGCCGCCCACGCCCAGGTCCGCGCCCAGGTCGCGGGCCAGCGCGCGCACGTAGGTGCCCGACGAGCACTCCACCATCACGTCCAGCTCGGTCGCGGCGCCCTCGCGGCGGATCGCCAGGACGTCGAACCGGTGCACGGTCACCGGGCGCGCGGGCAGCTCGACCTCCTCGCCGGCGCGCACCCGCGCGTAGGCGCGCTTGCCGTCGACCTTCACCGCGCTGACCGCGCTGGGCACCTGCTGGATCGGGCCGGTGAGCTTCGCGACGCCGGCCCGGATGTCCTCCTCGGGCACGGCCGAGGCGTCCGAAGTGGACAGCACCTCGCCCTCCGCGTCGTCGGTGGTGGTGGCGGAGCCGAGGTGGATGGTGGACAGGTACGCCTTGCTGTCCAGCGCCAGGTGGCCCAGCAGCTTCGTCGCCCGCTCCACGCCGAGCACGAGGATGCCGGTCGCCATCGGGTCGAGCGTGCCCGCGTGCCCCACCTTCCGGGTGCCGAGGATGCGGCGGACCTTCGCCACCACGTCGTGTGAGGTCATTCCGTCCGGCTTGTCGACGACGACGAGACCCGGCTGCACAGCGGAAGATGATGCGGACACGACCGGACATCCTAAGCCTCGGCCAGGACGTCCCAGCGCCGGCGACGCAACTGCACCGGGACCCGCTCCCCGCGCCGCTGGGCGGCGAACACCGCGGCGCGGGCCCGCCGCCACCACACGGCGGTCCGCCACACGCCCAGCACCAGCGCGGAGACCACGGTCAGGAAGGCGATCCGATAAGCCTGCGCGGGCGGCGCGCCCGCCACCAGGTCCAGCACCACGCCCACGGCGAACGCCGAGAACGTGATCGCGGCGAACCCGCCGACGTTCGCCACCCCCGTGGCCGTGCTCACCCGGTGCAGCGGGTTGTAGTCGCGCACCAGCGCGAACGCCACGCCCGACGCCGGGCCGCCCACCGCGAGCACCCCGAACACCGCGGACAGGACGGCCGGCGGCAGCACACCGCCCGGCCACCCCAGCAGCACCGCCCAGCACACCAGGGCGGCGGCGAGGTAGCAGCCGACGATCGGCATGCGCCACTCCGGCCGGCGCGCCATCACCGCGCCGATGACCGGCCCGGCCACGATCGCGACGACCACCAGCAGGCTCAGCACCGACGACGCCTCGGGCCGGCTCAGGCCCTGCGCCTCGACCAGGTACGGGAAACCCCACAGCAGGCCGAGCAGCGCGGGCGTCGACATGGACGTGAAGTGCACCCAGAAGCCGAGCCGCGTGCTGGGCTCGCGCCAGGCTTCCGCCACCCGCCGCGCGACCGCGCGCAGCGGCACCGACTCGGGCGGCGGCGGTGGCACGCCCTCGGGCGCCTCGCGCACCCGCCACGCGACGACCCCCGCGTACAGGGCCGTGGCGAGGCCGGCGGCGAGGAACGTCGCGGTCCACCCGGTGTGCTGGAGCAGCAGCGTCAGCGGCAGGGTGGCCACCAGGTTGCCCGCGCCGCCCAGCGCGGCCGACAGCGACATCACGACGGTGAACCGGCGCGGCGGGAAGTGCGCGGCGGCCAGCCGCAGCACGCTCACCCACGTCATGGCGTCACCCGCGCCGAGCACCGCCCGCGCGGCCAGCCCCAGCGGGTACGAGGGGGCCAGCGCGAACATCACCTGGCCGGCGCCCATCAGCAGCGCGGCGGTGACGAGCACCCGGCGCGGCCCGAACCGGTCGACCAGCAGGCCGGTCGGGACCTGCATCAGCGCGTACAGGCCGATCTGGAGGACGGTGAACGCGCCCAGCGCGGCGGGCCCCACGGCGAAGCGGTCGGCCGCCGCCAGCCCCGCGACGCCGAGCGACGTGCGGTGGAACAGCGCGGCGACGTAGACGGCGACGGCGGTGGACCAGATCAGCCACGCCCGCTTGGTGGCGCGATCGACCGGCAAGTGACGGCTCCCTCGGTGTCCGGACGGCGGCTCTGCCCCTCCATCGAAAACACTTGCCTAGTGATAACAATTTCGCCACGTGCGCCTCACCACACCGCGCCCACCCGCGCCCACCTGCCCGAACGCGTCCGCGCCAGCAGGGTCAGCAGCCGCAGCACCATGAACGCCGAGAGCCCCGACCAGATCCCGACCAGCCCCCACCCGAACGACAGCGACGCCCACACCAGCGGCAGGAACCCCAGGGCCGCCGCCGCGAGCGTCGCGGTGCGCAGGAACCTCGCGTCCCCCGCGCCGAGCAGCACCCCGTCCAGCGCGAACACCACACCGGCCACCGGCTGCAGCAGCACGAAGAACCACCACGCGTGCGGCACCTCGCCCAGCACCTGCGGGTCACCGGTGAACAGCGGCGGGATCACCCCGGACAGCGCCGCGAACAGCACCCCGAGCACCACGCCGAACACCAGCCCGTAACCGGTGATCTGCCAGGCGAACCGCTTGGCCTCCTCCTGCCGGTGCGCGCCCAGCGCCTGCCCGACGATGGCCTGCGCGGCGATGGCCAGCGAGTCCAGCACCAGCGCCAGGAACGTCCACAGCTGCAGCACGACCTGGTGCGCGCCCACGGCCGCGACCGACGTCCGGGCGGCCACCGAGGCGGCGGAGATGAAGCACGCCTGGAACGCCAGGCTCCGCAGCACCAGGTCGCGGCCCAGCCCGAGCTGCGCCCGCATCAGCACGGGCCGGGGCTTGAGCGGCACCCCCTCGACCGCCAGCGCCCGGAAGAACAGGCCCGCCGACACCACCTGCGCCACCACGTTGGCGACGGCGCTGCCCTCCAGCCCCCACCCGGCGACGTGCACCAGCACCGGGCACAGCACCGCCGACAAACCGTTGCCCAGCAACACGTAGCGCAACGGGCGGACCGTGTCCTCCACGCCGCGCATCCAGCCGTTGCCCGCCATGGTGACCAGCACGAACGGGGCGCCGAACAGCGCGATGCGCAACCAGGAGACGGCTTCGGCGGCCACCTCCCCGCCGACCAGGACGCGGGCGGCGGGCGCGGCCAGCAACTGCCCCAGGCCGATCACCAGCACCCCGACGGCGAGGGCCAGCCAGGTCGCCTGGACGCCCTCCTGGACGGCGTCGCCCCGGCGCCCCGCGCCGAACAACCGCGCGGCACGCGCCGTGGTGCCGTAGGAGAGGAAGGTCAGCTGCGTGGCGACCTGGGTGAACAGCACCCCGCCCAGCGCGAGCCCGGCCAGCGGCAGCGCGCCCAGGTGCCCTACGACGGCGGTGTCGACCAGGACGTACAACGGCTCGGCGGCCAACACGCCCAGCGCCGGCACCGCCAGCCCGACCACCCGCCGAGCAGGCACCCGCGACCCCACGCCCGCCTCCCACCGTCGTCCGGAGCAGCCCCCGACCCACCCTCCCACGCGACGCCGACGATCCCGGCCACCGCCCGCAGAGCGATGCGCCACACCGCACCACTACCACCCGACCGCACCACACCGACCCCGCCCGCACCCGGGCCGCTCCCTCACACGGGACCCGGGCAGCGCTATCGGGACCGCGCCACCGCTATCCGGGCAGCGCCACCGCTATCCGGGCAGCGCGCCACGCGCACACCCGCCGCCGCGTCGTGTCATCCCCGTATGGCCTGCCCGCAGGGCGACCACGCTTGTCCGGGGAGCGCAAGCACGCTTTTCGCTTGCGCTCCCCGGACAAGCGTGGTGGTCTCCGACAGGCCGTACGGGGATGGCACGACGCCACGCCCTTCCCTCATCCTCGGTGGTCTGCCCGTCCGGCGAGGACGCTTTTCGCCCTTCAGCCCCGCGCCGCTCCGATCCCTCCGAAGCCCCGCTCCGAAACCGCACCTGACCAGGCACTCCACGCAACGGCCCGTGGCCTCCGGCCCCCGGTTCGATCATCCCAGACCCCACCGACAATCCCCGGCCGCAATCCTGAGACCCGACGCCCGCCGCCCAGCCACCCGACCGACCAGCCACCACCGCCTGCCAACCAGCCACCAACCGCCCAGCCACCGACCGGCCGCCAACCAGCTACCGACCGCCTGCCGACCACCAACCGCCCTGCGGACCGCCCGCCGACCAACCACCCGGCCGACCAGCCACCGCCGCCTGCCGACCAGCCACCAACCGCCCAGCCGACCGCCTGCCGACCAACCACCAACCGCCCAGCGGACCGCCCGCCTACCAACCACCCGACCGGCCAGCCACCGCCGCCCGCCGACCAGCCACCGACCACCCGGCCGACCGCCGCGCCGATCACCCCGCGACCGACTCCAACGCCGCCCGCAACCGCGCCAGCACGTCCCCGGCCGACCCCTCCGCCGTGAACCCCGCCGCCAACCGGTGCCCCCCGCCGCCCAGCACCTGGGCGACCTCCCGCACGTCCACCCGGCTGACCGCGCGCAGCGACACCGACCAGCACGACGGCCGCAGCTCCTTGAGCACCGCCGCCACCTCGGCCTCCGCCGTCGTCCGCACGAGGTCGACCACGCTCTCGACCTCCTCCGGCCGCAGGCCCGCCGCGTCCTCCAGCGTCACGACCGCGTGCACGAAGCCCAGCCCGCCCGCCGCCCCGCGCTCCAGGCCGGCCCGGGACAGGACCTTCGCCAGCATCCCCAGGTACCCGAACGGGTGGGAGTCCATCAGCGGCCTGGCCACGGCCTCCGCGTCCACGCCCGCCGCCAGCAGGCGCGCCGCCACCTCGTGGGTCGACGGCGTCGCGTGGCGGAACGAGCGCGTGTCGGTGACCAGGCCCGCGTACACGCACCTGGCCACCGGTTCGTCCAGCTCCGCGCCCAGCTCGTCGAGCAGGCGCAGCACGACCAGCGCCGTGGCCTCCGCCTCGGGGTCCACCACGTTGACCGTCCCGAACCCGGGGTTGGACACGTGGTGGTCCAGGACGACCACCGCCCCCGCCGCGCCCACCCGGTCCGCCAGCGGACCGAGCCGGCCCACCGAGCCGGCGTCCAGGGCGACCAGCACCTCGGGCGCGGCGGGCACCTCGGACGCCGGCACCAGCAGCCCGGCGACGTCCAGGCCCCGCAGCGTCTCCGGCACCGACTCGGGCGCGCCGAAGGACACCCGCACGGCCTTGCCGCGCCGGTGCAGGACCAGGCCCAGGGCCAGCGCGCTGCCCAGGGCGTCCGCGTCCGGGTTCACGTGGGCCAGCAGGGTGACGTCCGAGGCGGCGGACAGGGTCGCGGCGGCGGCCGCCAGGGCGGCGCTCAGGTCGTTCGGCACACCGCCAACGCTAGTCCGCGTCGTCGTCCTCGCGCGGTGGCTTGTACGGGTCCGGCTCACCCGCCGGTTCGGCCCCCGAAGCGATCCGCGCGACCTCCGCGTCCGCCTCGCGGGCGCGGGCCAGCAGCTCGTCCATCCGCCGGGCCTCGTCGGGCACGGTGTCGGTCACGAACGTCAGGGTCGGGGTGAACCGCACGCCGGTCTGCTGGCCGACCATCGTGCGCAGCACGCCCTTGGCCTTCTCCAGCGCCGCCGCCGCACCCGCGAAGTCCGGCTCGGCGTCCAGCTTCTCGCCCAGCACGGTGTAGTAGACCGTCGCGTCGTGCAGGTCGCCGGTCACCCGCGTGTCGGTGATCGTCACGCGCGCCAGGCGCGGGTCCTTCACCTCGTGCTCCAGCGCGGAGGCCACAATCTGCGAGATCCGCTTGGCCAGCTTGCGCGCCCGTGCCTGGTCGGCCACGGCGCTCCCTCCCGTTCCTCTTCACGAGCCGCCGCGCGGCTCAGTCGTCCTCCGGCCCGACCAGCCTGTGGCGGGCGGAGAGCAGTTCCAGTTCGGGCCGTCCGGCCACCAGCCGCTCGCACGCGGCCAGGACGTCCCTGACGTGCTCGGCGTCGGCGGCCACCGCGGCCACCCCGATCAGGGCCCGGCGGTGCAGGTCCAGGTGGCCGGCCTCGGCCACCGACACCTCGAACTTCCGGCGCAGCTCCGCCACGACCGGTTTCACCGCGGACCGCTTCTGCTTCAGCGAGTGGACGTCGCCGAGCAGCACGTCCAGCTCAAGGGCACCCACGTACAAGTGTCATCACCACGGGGGTAGGCGGGGGCCGCCGCCGGAGCGGCGGCCCCCGGATCTGCCGAGAACTCCTAGGCGCGCGGCTTCTCGCGCATCTCGAACGTCTCGATGACGTCGCCGACCTTCAGGTCGGCGTAGTTGCCCAGCGTCAGACCGCACTCGAAGCCCTCGCGGACCTCGGTCGCGTCGTCCTTGAACCGGCGCAGCGAGCTGATCGGCAGGTTCTCCTGCACGACGTTGTTGTCGCGCAGCAGGCGGGCCCGCGCGTTGCGGCGGATCTCGCCCGAGAGCACCATGCAGCCCGCGATCGTGCCGACCTTGGAGGACTTGAAGACCTCGCGGATCTCCGCGCGGCCCAGCTGGACCTCTTCGTACTCCGGCTTGAGCATGCCCTTGAGGGCCTGCTCGATCTCGTCGATCGCCTGGTAGATCACCGTGTAGTAGCGGACGTCCACGCCCTCGCGGTTGGCCAGCTCGGTCGCCTTGCCCTCGGCCCGGACGTTGAAGCCCAGGACGATGGCGCTACCCGCGACGGCGAGGTTGATGTCGCCCTCGGTGATGCCACCGACACCCCGGTGGATGACCCGCAGCTCGACGTCGTCGCCGACCTCGATCTTCATCAGCGCGTCCTCCAGTGCCTCGACGGTACCGGAGTTGTCGCCCTTGATGATCAGGGTGAGCTGGCTGGTCTCCTTCAGCGCGGCGTCCAGGTCCTCCAGGCTCACGCGCTTGCGCCGCGACGCGTTGAGCGCGTTGCGGGTGCGGGCCTGGCGGCGCTCGGCGATCTGCCGGGCCACCCGGTCCTCCTCGACCACGAGGAACGAGTCGCCGGCGCCGGGCACCGAGGTCAGACCGATGACCTGGACCGGGCGGGACGGCGTCGCCTCGGTGACGTCGTCGCCGTGCTCGTCCACCATGCGGCGGACGCGGCCGTAGGCGTCGCCGGCGACGATCGAGTCGCCGACCCGCAGCGTGCCGCGCTGCACCAGCACCGTGGCGACCGGGCCGCGACCGCGGTCCAGGTGCGCCTCGATCGCGACGCCCTGGGCCTCCATGTCGGGGTTGGCCCGCAGGTCCAGCGACGCGTCGGCGGTCAGCAGGATCGCCTCCAGCAGGCCGTCGATGTTGATGGCCTGCCTCGCCGAGATGTCGACGAACATCGTGTCGCCGCCGTACTCCTCGGCGACCAGCCCGTACTCGGTGAGCTGCTGGCGGATCTTGGCGGGGTTGGCCCCCTCCTTGTCGATCTTGTTGACCGCGACCACGATCGGCGCGTTGGCCGCCTGGGCGTGGTTGATCGCCTCCACCGTCTGCGGCATCACGCCGTCGTCGGCCGCCACCACGATGACCGCGATGTCGGTCGAGTTCGCGCCGCGGGCCCGCATGGCGGTGAACGCCTCGTGACCCGGGGTGTCGATGAAGGTGATGAGGCGCTCGTTGCCCTCCAGCTCCGTGCGGACCTGGTAGGCGCCGATGTGCTGGGTGATGCCACCCGCCTCGCCCTCGGCGACCTTCGCCTTGCGGATGGTGTCCAGCAGGCGCGTCTTGCCGTGGTCGACGTGACCCATGACGGTCACCACCGGCGGGCGGACCTGGAGGTCGCCCTCGTCGCCCGCGTTCTCGCCGTAGGTGATGTCGAACGTGCCGAGCAGCTCGCGGTCCTCCTCCTCGGGGGACACGACCTGCACGTTGTAGTTCATCTCGGAGCCGAGCAGCTCCAGGATCTCGTCGGACACCGACTGGGTCGCGGTGACCATCTCGCCGAGGTGGAACAGCACCTGCACCAGCGAGGCCGGGTTGGCGTTGATCTTGTCGGCGAAGTCGGTCAGCGAGGCGCCGCGCGGCAGCCGGATCGTCTCGCCGCTGCCCTTGGGCAGGCGGACGCCACCGACCGACGGCGCCTGCATGTTGTCCATGTACTCCTGGCGCTTCTGCCGCTTGGACTTGCGCCCGCGCCGGGCCGGGCCGCCGGGGCGGCCGAACGCGCCGGCCGCGCCACCGCGACCGCCGGGGCCACCGCCACCGGGACGACCGCCGCCACCGCGGAAGCCGCCACCGCCGGCCGGCGCGCCACCGCCGCCGCCGGGACCGCCGCGGAAGCCACCGCCACCGCCGCCGCCACCACCGGGACCGCCGCGGAAGCCACCGCCACCGCCACCGCCACCGGGACCGCCGCGGAAGCCGCCACCGCCGCCACCGGGACGACCGCCGCCGCCACCGGGACCGCGACCGCCGCCACCGGGACCGCCACCCGGGCGGCCACCGCCGCCGGGACCGGGCCGGGGACCGGCCGGGCGACCGGGCATCATGCCCGGGTTCGGCCGCGGCGGCATGTTGCCGGGGTTGGGGCGCGGGCCGCCGGAGCCGGCGGAGCCGCCCGGACGGGGACCGGCCGGACGCGGGTCGCCCGGCTTGGGCGCGTTGCCGCGGTCGCCGCCGCGCTCGGGGCGGTCACCCGGAGCAGACGGGCGCGGCGCCTGCGGGCGCGGCGCGGGAGCGCCGCCGCCGACGCCGAACGGGTTGTTGCCCGGACGCGGCGGCCGCGGGCCGGCGGGCTTGGGGGCCTGCGGCCGGGGCGGCACCACGGACGGGTTCTGCTGGGCCGCCGCGGGCTGCTGCTGCGGCGCGCGGGGGCCGGGGCGCGGACCGGACGGCTTCGGCGCCTGCGGAGCGGGCGACGGGGCCGGAGCCGGGGCCGCCTGGGCGGCGGGCGCGACCGGGGCCGGCGCCGGAGCCGCCGGAGCGGGCTTCGGAGCGGGCTTCGGCGCCGGGGCCGCCGGGGCCGCCGGAGCGGGCGCGGCCGGCTTCGGCGCGGGCGGCTTCGGGCCGGGCACCGGGCGCGGGCCGGGCTTGCCCACCGGGGCGGCGGGCTTCGCGTCGGACTTCGCGGCCGGCGCGGGCGCCTGCGGCTTCGGGGGCGCCGGGCGGGCGCCGGACGACTTGGACTTGGCGTCGGACTTCGACGCGTAGGCGTCGCGCAGCCGCCGGGCCACCGGGGCCTCGACGGTGCTGGACGCGGACTTCACGTACTCGCCCTGGTCGGCGAGCTTGCTCAACAGTTCCTTGCTCGTGACGCCGAGCTCCTTGGCGAGCTCGTGCACGCGGGCCTTGCCTGCCACTGCACTCCTCTGGTGATGAGGCCGGCGGCAGTCCCGTCGACCTCGTCTTAACGTCGCGCGTTCATGTCTTCAGCTTCACGGCTGACTCATGACGGGTCGACCTGCTTCCTTGCTTCCTGCCGGTCGCGGGGCGATCCCGCGGCCTGTTCCCCCAGCTGTTCGAGGTGCCCGCGCACCGGTGCGGCGTCGAGCGGCCCCTGGACCCGGAAGGCCCTGGGGAACGCCCTCCGCTTCTCGGCGGCGCGGAGGCAGTCCGGGTCGGGGTGCAGCCATGCACCCCGGCCGAACAGCCGTCGGCGCGCGTCCGGGACCACGGCCCCGTCCACCGCCACCACGCGCAGCAACTCGGAGGGCGACGTCCGGGCGCGGCATCCGATGCACGTGCGAAGCGGGCCGTTGTGCGTCAAAACCGATCCCCGACGTCGAACCACTGAGAAGTCTATCTCCTACTGCTCAATCAGCCGAACCGGATGTCGCCGCACCTGCGGGAGCGGCTCCGCCCGGGTCGGCGTCGCTGCGGATGTCGATGCGCCAGCCGGTGAGCCGGGCCGCCAGCCGGGCGTTCTGCCCCTCCTTGCCGATGGCCAGGGAGAGCTGGAAGTCCGGCACCACCACGCGCGCGGTCTTCGCGCGCTCGTCGAGCACCCTGACCGAGACAACCTTGGCAGGTGAGAGGGCATTCCCGACGAACGTGGCCGGGTCGTCGGAGTGGTCGATGATGTCGATCTTCTCGCCGGCCAGCTCGCTCATCACGTTGCGGACCCGGGCGCCCATCGGGCCGATGCACGCGCCCTTGGCGTTGACGCCGGACACCGTCGAGCGGACCGCGATCTTGGACCGGTGACCTGCCTCACGTGCCACCGCCGGGATCTCCACGGTGCCGTCGGCGATCTCGGGCACCTCCAGCGCGAACAGCCGCCGCACCAGGTTCGGGTGCGTGCGGGACAGGGTGATCTGCGGGCCCCGGGCGCCGCGGGACACGCCCACGACGTAGCACTTGATCCGCGCGCCGTGCTCGTAGGACTCGCCCGGCACCTGCTCGGCGGGCGGCAGCACGCCCTCGGTGTCACCGATCTGCACCACGACCATGCCGCGCGCGTTGGCGCGGGCGTCGCGCTGCACGACGCCGCCGATGATCTCGCCCTCCTTGGCGGAGAACTCGCCGAAGGTGCGCTCGTGCTCGGCGTCGCGCAGGCGCTGGAGGATGACCTGGCGCGCGGTGGTGGCCGCGATCCGGCCGAACCCCTCGGGCGTGTCGTCCCACTCCTCGGCGACGGACCCGTCCGGCGCCAGCTCCTGGGCCAGCACCCGGACCACGCCGGTCTTGCGGTCGATCTCCACCCGCGAGTGCGAGTGGTGCCCCTCGGTGTGCTTGTACGCGGTGAGCAGCGCGGTCTCGATGGCTTCCAGCACGGTGTCGAAGGGGATGTCCTTGTCCCGTTCGATCGCCCGCAGTGCGGCGATGTCGACGTTCACTCCGACTCCTCCTCCGAACGCGTGCCCTCCAGGAGCGCGAGCTCCTCGACGGGCGGTTGCTTGAACTCGACCTCGACCACGGCACGCTCGATCGACCGGTACTCGACCCGGCGCAGCTCGCCCTTGACCAGCAGCACGACGCCGCTGTCGTCGGCCTCGCCGACCCGGCCGAACCACTCGACCTGCTCGGGCTGCTTGACCTTGACCAGCCGCAGGCGCGCCCGCTTCCAGTGGCGCGGCCGGGTCAGCGGCCGGTCGGCGCCCGGCGAGGTGACCTCAAGCGTGTACGGGCCCGCGATCAGGTGCTCGTGCGCGTCGAGCGCGGCGGACACGGCGCGGCTGGCCTGGGCGACCTCGTCCAGTCCGATGCCGTCGTCGCCGTCCACGACCACCTTCACGAGCCTGCGACGCCCAGCCTGGTGCACGTCGAGCGCTTCGAGGTCGAAGCCGATGGCCTCCACCGCCTCCCGCACGACGGGTGTGAGCTGCGCGGCGAGTTCTCCGCGCGGCGGGCTGGACACTGGGTGACTCCTTTCGGGTGCAGAAGGCACGGCAACCCCGGCCGACGCTGCACTCGCCGGCCGTGGTCGCCCAGACTATCCCGTCCCGGCCGCCCCGCACGCCCCAGAGGCGGTCGCGGCGGCTCTGGCAGGATCGGGACGCGTGATCGGAAGAACTGCGCCCAGCAGGCGCGGCGTGCTGTTGGCGGTGGCCGTCGCGCCACTGGCGGTAGCGTGCACCACACCCCCGCCCGACCCGCTGCCGCCGGACCCGCTGGCCGACCTGGTGGCGGCGGCCCGCTCGGACGCGGCCCTGGCCGCGGCGGTCGGCGCGACCGAGACGGCGGCCGCGCGGGCGCAGCACGCCGACCGGTTGCAGGCCGAGGTGGACCGGGCGACCCCGCGGGCGCCCGGCGCGTCCTCCTCCCCGGCGCCCCCGCCCTCGACCGCGCCGCCCGCGAACCCGACGCGCGAGGCGCTGGTCGCCGCGCTGCAGGCGGCCCGCAAGCAGGCGGGCGACCTGGTCGGCGGCGTGCCCGCGCACCGGGCGGGCCTGGTGGGCGCGGTGTCGGCCGGGTGCGCGAGCCTGCTGGAGGCGCTGGCGTGAGCGGGGACGTGGAGGCGGTGCAGGACGCCCTGCACGCCGAGCACGCGGCGGTCTGGACCTACGGGCTGGTCAGCGCGTTCGTGGAGCAGCAGGCGGCGGCGGTGGCCGAGGGGGCCGTCGCGCACCGGGCGCGGCGGGACACCACCGAGCGGTGGGTGCGCGACCGGGGCGGCCAGCCGGTCCCGCCCGCGCCGGCCTACCTGACGCCCCAGCCGGTGGACGGCGCGGCGTCCGCCGTGGCGGCGCTGGTCGCGGCGGAGACCGACGCGTGCGCCGCCTGGCACGGCGTGCTGGAGCGCACCGACGACCAGGCGCTGCGCCGGTCCGCCCTGGACGCCCTGACGACGTCGGCGGTCCTCGCGACCCGCTGGCGCAAGGTGGCGGGCGTGACGCCGGTCCCCGTCGCGCTGCCGGGCGTGGCCGCGGGGTGACCGGGGTCGGACCGGGGCCCGTCCCCGGTCCGACCGGTCAGCCCAGCTCGGCGGCCAGCCGGATCGCGTCCGCGGAGATCCGCTTCATCAGCGCGTTGTGCTCCTGCTCGGTGGGCGCGTGCTGGACCGCGTCGGACTCGACGATGATCACGTCCCGGTCCCGCTTCTCGGCGGCGTACCCGCCGGACCCGAGCGACCGCAGGCCGGGCACCTGCACGGCGCCGTCCTTCACCAGGTCGTTGACGTTCCCGGTGCCGTCGAGGGAGGTCAGCTCCTCCAGCTTGTCGGCGTCCTCCGGGCTCTTCATCCGCACCACCGACACGGACGTGTAGACGGTTCGCCCGTCCGGGGTAGTGGTGGTGTACAGGCCCCGGGTCAGCTGCTGGCAGGGCGTCTCGGTGAAGAACGTCTTGGTCTTGCCGTAGGCGTGGGAGGCGCACTGGCTGTCCTTCAGCGGCTCGGGCACCTGCGGCGAGCGCGTGAAGGTGAACTCGCCGGCCGGCCGGGGCGGCGTGGTCGTCGTGGGCGGCGCGGGCTGCGGCTCGTCCCGGGGCACGACCAGCAGCCACACCAGGCCGGAGAGCAGGGCCACCGCGAGCAGGCCGAGCCCCTTGAGCACCGCGCCGCGCGCCGGGCGGCGGGCCGGTCGGCGGGCCGGGGCCGGCGGGCGGGCCGGGCCGGCCGCCGCCGGGGGCGCGCCGAGCAGCGACTCGAGCTGCCCGAGCTCGGACCGGCCCAGCGGCGCGGTGTCCGAGGCGCGCAGCGGCGGGCGGGCCGGGGGCTGGGGCGGCGGCCCGCCGGGGTGGTGGCCCGGCGGCGGGGCCGGCTGCCGGGCGGGCTGCTGCGGCAGGTGCTGGACCGGGTGCTGGACCTGCGTCGGCTGCTGCGCCTGGACCGGGTGCCTGTTCCAGGCCGGCTGCTGCACCTGCGTCGGCTGCTGCGCTTGGAACTGCTGCTGCGCCTGGACCGGGTGCTGCACCTGCGTCGGCTGCTGCGCCTGAACCGGGTGCTGGACCTGCGTCAGCTGCTGCGCCTGAACCGGGTGCTGGGCCTGCGCCGAGTGCTGCACCTGGACGGGGTGCTGGACCTGCGTCGGCTGCTGCGCTTGCGGTCGGGCCGGCTGCTGCGGCTGTTGTGCCGCCGGCTGCTCCACCGGCTGCAGCAGCGGTTGCCGGGCCGGGACGGGAGGTAACTGCTGCGTCACCTCTTCGGGTGTTTCGGGGGGAACCGACACAACCAGTCACCGTAACGGACGGCGGCTAGGCCAGCGCTTCGAGCACGAGCTCCACGTCCTCGGCGGTGTTGTAGAGGTGGAACGCGAGCCGGACCCGGCCGGCGCGCACCGAGGACCGCACCCCGGCCGCCGCCAGCCGCTCCGCCGAGCCGGGCGGCAGGTCCAGCGCGACGATCGCCGAGCCGCGCGGCGGCAGCCCCAGCCCGGCCAGCAGCGAGTCCGCCAGCCCCGCGTCGTGCTCCCGGACGGCCGCCAGGTCCAGCGAGGCCGCGTACGGCAGCGCCACCGCCGCGCCGTAGTGCGACAGCCACACCGGTGAGACGTCCAGCCGCCGGGCGTCGGGAGCCAGGCGCAGCGGCAGCCCGTACACGGCGCTCCACGGGTCGTCGCCGGCCCACCAGTTGGCCGCGACGGGCACCGCGCGCCGCACGCCGGCGGCCGAACCCGCCAGCCACGCGCAGCCGCGCGGCGACATCAGCCACTTGTACCCGGCCGCGACCACCCACTCCGCCCACCCCAGCGACAGCGGCAGCCACCCGACCGCCTGCGTGGCGTCCAGCAGCACCGGGACCCCGGTCGCCCGCAACCCGTCGAGGTCCGCGACCCGCCCGTCGGCCGACTGCACGACGCTCACCGCCACGAGGTCGTGGCCGGCCGCCGCGGGCACCAGCGCGTCCAGCTCGACTTCGGTGACCCGCAGGCCGCGGGCGGCGAAGGGGAAGGTGAGCGAGGTGAAGTCGCCGCGGGCGACCAGCACCCGCGCGCCGGCGGGCAGCGCGGCGGCCACCAGCGACACCAGCTGGGAGACCGAGGCCCCGATCGCGACCCGCTCCGCCGGCACGCCGACCAGCCGCCCGAACGCCGCCCGCGCGGTCCGCACCGCCTCGTCCGCGCCGGTCGGCTCCTCCCGCCCGGTGCTCCACCGCCGCACGGCCTCGGCGACGGCCGCCGCGGCCGGGGCGGGCGGCACCCCGATGCCGGCGGTGTTCAGGTAGCCGGCGGGCACGTCGAAGGTGGAGCCGAAGGCGCTGCGCACGGGCTCATCCCACCCCGGCGGGGACCCCCGGGTCCACCGCCGGGCCGCAGGCGCTCAGGCCCCGGCGGGCTGCGACGCCCGCTCGTCCGGCGAGGGCGGCTTCAGCCGCGCGTAGACCTGCTTGCGCACCCGCGCCACGACGGTCCCGTCCTCGGCCACCACGTCCACCGGGAACCACAGCAGCGCCTTCCCGCCGCCGGCCGCCTGCGACCTCAGCTCCGCCAGGTGCTCGTCGGTCAGCCGGAACTCGGCGTGGACGGTGCCCCGCCCCGGCCGCACGAAGTCGATCTCGCCCGCCCGGTCCCAGACCACGTGGTCGCGGCCGAGGTGGCGCAGCACCATCAGCATCCAGAACGGGTCGGTCATCGCGAACAGCGAGCCGCCGAAGTGCGTGCCCACGTAGTTGCGGTTGTACCAGCGCAGCCTCATCCGCACCCTGGCGTGCCGGTAGTCGTCCGACAGCGCCACGACCCGGATGCCGGCGAACAGGAACGGCGGCCACAGGTTCATCCCCCGCCGCAGGAGCGATGCCTTCATGCGGGGGATGTTACCCGTCGGTAATGTCAGTGGAGGCGGATGATGTTGCCGGTCACACGCCCGGCGGCGGGCGAGCACAGGAACGCCACCACCGACGCCACCTCCTCCGGCCGCGCCACGGGGAACCGCTCGCGCACCGCGTCGTTGACCCACCCCGTGTCGGTCACGCCGGGCTTGACCATGTTCGCCGTGACGCCGTGCGGCGCCAGTTCGGCCGCCGCCGAGAGCGTGTAGTTGTCCAGGGCGGCCTTGGCCGCGCCGTAGGACACCTCGCCCGGGAACCCGTCCGGCCCGCCCGAGGTGAGCCCGACGATCCGGCCCCAGGAGCCGCCGCGCGCCAGGTGCCGCCGCGCGAACTCGGCGATCAGCAGCGCGCCGGCCCGCGCGTCCACCGCGAACTGCGCGTCGAACGTCTGCGGCGTGACCGCCCGCAGCACGCGGCCGAACCGGTCGGTCCCGGCGGCCAGGAACGTGTCCTGCACCCACCCGGAGGCGTTGTTGACCAGCACGTCGACCGGCCCGAACAGCTCCTCGGCGGTGTCGAACAGCAGGGCCGGCGCGCCCGCGTCGGTGAGGTCGACCTCCAGCGCGTGCGCGTGCCCGCCCGCCCCGGTGATCGCCTCGACCACCGCCTCCGCGCCGGACTCCCGGCTGCTGAAGTACCCGGCGGGCAGGCTCGGGTCGGGCGGGGGCGAGTAGCGCAGGAACGAGACGAGCACCCGCACCCCCCGCTCGGCCAGCGCGCGGGCCGTCGCGGCCCCGATCCCCTGGTTGGCCCCGGTGACGATGGCGGTGTGCGGCACGGGTCGATCCTGCCCGACCGCCCGGTGGCCGGTCAGCCCCTCGTCCGGGCCGGCGTGACCGGTGACACCTAGGCTGGGAGCCGTGCGCAGTGAAGAGATCGAGATCCGCACGGGGGCGGACGAGGTCGTCCACGACCTGACCCGCACCTGCGAGGAGTTCCTGCGGGACGTCGAGGGCGACGGCCTGCTGCACGTCTGGGTGCCGCACGCCACCGCCGGCCTCGCCGTGCTGGAGACCGGCGCGGGCAGCGACGACGACCTGCTGGCGGCGCTGCGGGACCTGCTGCCCAAGGACGGCCGGTGGCGGCACCGGCACGGGTCGCCGGGCCACGGCCGCGACCACGTGCTGCCCGCCCTGGTGCCGCCGCACGCCACCATCCCGGTGCTGGGCGGCGTGCTGGCGCTGGGCACCTGGCAGTCGGTCTGCCTGGTCGACACCAACGTCGACAACCCGGTGCGCAAGGTCCGGCTGAGCTTCCTGGCCGGCTAGCCCGCAGGCGGGATCTCCCGGTCGGGACCGCCCCGCGAACCGGCGCGGTACGGTTTGGCCGTGACATACCCAGGTGACGGGCAGAGCGGCTGGGCCGGCCAGTCCGGCCAGGGCGACTGGGGGCAGCAGAACCCGGGCGGGCCCCAGCAGGGCTACGGGCAGCCGGGTTACGGCCAACCGCAGCCCGGCTACGGGGCCCAGCCGGACTACGGTTCCCAGCCGGGCTACGGCCCCGGTTTCGGGCAGCAGCCGGGCTACGGGGCCCAGCCGGGTTACGGCCCGCAGCCGGTGCACGGCTACGGCCAGCCGCAGCCCGGCTACGGCGACCAGCAGCCCGGCGGCGGGTACGGCGGCCTGGGCGTGTTCTCCGGCGGCGACGAGCCCCCGCCCCGCAAGGGCGGCGCCAAGGTGTGGCTGATCGTCGGCCTCGTCGTGGTCCTGCTGGTCGGCGGCGGCCTCACCGCGTACTTCACGCTGGGCGCCGAGGAGACGCAGCCCGTCGCCAACTCCAGCGCGCAGAACCCGACGACGACCACCACCACCGCGCCCTCCCCGACGACCACCTCCCGGGCGAGCGGGCCGTCGTGCGAGGCGAGCAGGCCGAACTGGAACTGCCTGCCCGTCGAGGGCCTGTCCTACAGCTACGAGGTGCCCAAGAGCTGGTCGCCCAACCCCGGGTCGGCGGAGGTCCCGGACATGAAGGACGTCCGGCTCACCGGCATCACCGTGTACGGCGTGTACGAGTGCGGCGGCACGCGGTACAACCGCGGCAGCACGGGCGGCGTGGTCGTGCCGCAGACCGACATGCCCGCCGTGGCGAAGGAGTTCGCGCAGAAGCTCGGCACCCTGTACTACAGCTCGGGCAAGACCTCGGAGGTCAAGCTCAGCGAGCCCAAGCCGGTCAAGGTGCCCAACGGCAACCGGCCGCAGATCGAGGGCGTGCAGGTCGACGCCACGGTCACCACGTCCGGCAACGACTGCCTGGCCACCAAGGGCGTGGTGAAGATCCTGGTGCTCAAGGGCAGCACCGGGTTCCACGTGTTCATGGCCAACGGCGACCTCGAGGGCGGGCCCGCCGACCCGGAGCCGGTGGCCGAGGCCGACCTCCAGGCGATGGTCGACTCCGTCAAGCCGCTGGCCTGACGGGTCCCCGGCCGGGGACCGTCCACCCCGGACCACCCGACGCCCGCGCCCGCCCGGCGCGGGCGCACCCGAACCCGATCCCGAGGACGTGCCGTGAACACGCTGGTGCTGTGGGACATCGACTTGACGCTGATCGACGCGCGCGGCCTCGGCCACAGCTGGTACCGCACGGCGCTGCATGCGACCACGGGGCTCGACCTGGTGCGGACGCCCAGCTTCGCCGGCCGCACCGAGCGCTCGATCACCCTGGAGCTGCTGGAGCTGCACGACCTGGAGCCGACCGAGGAGCTGATCGGCCGGCTGCACGCCGAGCTGGTCGACGTGGCGACGCGGGAGCGCGCCGAGCTGCCGGTGCGCGGGCACGCCCTGCCCGGCGCAGCCGAGGCGCTGGTGGCGCTGGCCGCGCGGGAGGACGTGGTGCAGTCGCTGGTCACCGGGAACCTGGTGGAGATCGCCCGGCACAAGCTGGCGGCGTTCGGGCTGGACGAGCACGTCGACTTCGGCATCGGCGGCTACGGCTCGCTCTCCGAGCACCGGCCGGAGCTGGTGCTGGAGGCCGTCCGGCTGGCCTCGGCCAAGCACGGCAGGCGGTTCGAGGCCGTCGTCATCGGCGACACGCCGCACGACGTGGACGCGGCCCTGCACCACGGCGCCCACGCGATCGGCGTGGCCACCGGGCGCAGCACCGCCGCCGAGCTGCGCGCCGCCGGGGCGCACGTGGTGCTGGAGGACCTGTCCGACACCTCCGCCGTGGTGGCCGCGGTGCTCGAGCGCTGACCGGACCGGTGGCCGCCCCCCGGGGAGCGGCCCGCCGACGCCGGGGCGTCAGCCGCGGACGGTGTCCAGCAGGTGCCGCACGGCCTCGTCCACCGGCACCTCCACCCGCTCGCCCGAGCGGCGGTCCTTGACCTCCACCAGGCCGTTGGCCAGCCCGCGGCCCACCACCAGGATCGTCGGCACGCCGATCAGCTCCGCGTCGGCGAACTTCACGCCGGGGCTGGCCTTGCGGTCGTCCAGCAGCACCCGCAGGCCCGCCGACGACAGCTCGCCCGCCACCTTCTCGCCGCCCGCGAGCAGCGCCTCGTCCTTGCCCGCCACCACCACGTGCACGTCGGCGGGCGCCACGTTGCGGGGCCAGATCAGGCCGCGCTCGTCGTGGCTCTGCTCGGCGATCACCGCCACCAGGCGGGACACGCCGACGCCGTAGGAGCCCATGGTGACGCGGACGGGCTTGCCGTCCGGGCCCAGGGCGTCGAGCCCGAACGCGTCCGCGTACTTGCGGCCCAGCTGGAAGATGTGGCCGATCTCGATGCCGCGCGCGGCGACCAGCACGCCCCGGCCGTCCGGCGACGGGTCGCCCTCGCGGACCTCGGCCACGTCGATCACGCCGTCGGGCGTGAAGTCGCGGCCCTGCACCAGGTCCACCACGTGGTGGTCGGCCTTGTCGGCGCCGGTCACCCAGGCCGTGCCGCGCACCACGCGCGGGTCGACCAGGTAGCGCACGCCGTTGGCCTGCAGCGCGCCCGGCCCGATGTAGCCCTTGACCAGGAACGGGTTCCGGGCGAAGTCGGCCTCGTCCAGCATGGACACCTCGGCGGGCGCGACGGCCGCCTCCAGCCGCTTGAAGTCCACCTCGCGGTCGCCGGGCACGCCGATCGCCAGCAGCTCCGGCTCGGGCTGCCCCGGGTGGGCCAGCTTCACCAGGACGTTCTTCAGGGTGTCCGCCGCGGTGAACGAGCGGCCCAGGCCGGCGGCGCCGAGGAAGTCGACCAGGGACTCGATGGTCGGCGTGCCGGGCGTGTGGTGGACCTGCGCCGCGGGCTTGCCCTCGACGTCCTGCTCGGCGGGCGCGGGCGTCGCGACGGCCTCGACGTTCGCCGCGTAGTCCGACTCCGTGCTGCGCACGAAGGTGTCCTCGCCGGTCGGCGTGACCGCCAGGAACTCCTCCGAGGCCGAGCCGCCCATCGCGCCGGAGGTGGCGGAGACGATCACGTACTCCAGGCCCAGCCGGTCGAAGATGCGGATGTAAGCCTCGCGGTGCCGCCGGTAGGACTCCGCCAGGCCCTCGTCGGTGAGGTCGAAGGAGTAGGAGTCCTTCATCACGAACTCCCGGCCGCGCAGGATGCCCGCGCGGGGGCGCGCCTCGTCCCGGTACTTGGTCTGGACCTGGTAGAGCGTGACCGGGTAGTCCTTGTAGGACGAGTACTCGCCCTTCACGGTGAGCGCGAACAGCTCCTCGTGCGTGGGCCCGAGCAGGTAGTCGGCGCCCTTGCGGTCCTTGAGGCGGAACAGGTTCGGCCCGTACTCGGTCCACCGGTCGGTCGCCTCGTAGGGCTCCCGGGGCAGCAGCGCGGGGAAGTGGATCTCCTGCGCGCCGATCGCGTCCATCTCCTCGCGCACGACCCGCTCGACGTTGCGCAGCACGCGCAGCCCCAACGGCAGCCACGAGTACCCGCCCGGCGCGACGCGGCGGACGTAGCCGGCGCGGACCAGCAGCTTGTGGCTGGGTACCTCGGCGTCGGCCGGGTCCTCGCGCAGGGTGCGCAGGAACAGCGACGACATCCTCGTGATCACGGTGGGTGCTCCTCGTGGCGCGGGTTGTCCGGAAAGGGTAGTGAACAGCGCCCGGCCGGTTCCAACGGGTTCCGGCCGGTCCGCGGCGGGGGGGCGGGGCGGGCGTCGGCGCCCCCCGGATTGTCGGTGGTCGCGACTAGCGTCCCGGGCATGACGCTCACGATCGGGATGATCACCATCGACACCGCGGACCCGCAGAAGCTCGCCGACTTCTGGAGCAAGGCGTTGGGGACGCAGGTGCAGCACGACTGGGGCGAGTTCCTCGTCCTCGCGCCGACCGCCGAGGGCGGGGTGCAGCTGGGGCTGCAGCGCGTGGAGGACCCGACGCCGGGCAAGAACCGGCTGCACTTCGACGCCCACGTGGCGGACCGGGCGGCGGAGGTGGCCCGGCTGGTGGGGCTGGGCGCGACGGAGGTGGCCGAGCACACCGTGCCGGGGTTGACGTGGACGGTGCTGGCGGACCCGGAGGGCAACCAGTTCTGCATCGGCCAGCCCGGGTGACGCCCGCCGCCGCCCCGCCTCGGTCGGGGCGGCGCCGGCCGGCGCACTAGGCTCCCGGGTCGTGCTGGTGCTGCTGCCCCCGTCGGAGACCAAGGCGATCGGGGGCCGCGGCGCGCCCCTGGACCTCGACCGCCTGGCGCACCCGGAGCTGAACCCGGTGCGGGCGAAGCTGGTCGACGCCCTGGTCGACCTCTCCGCCGACGTGCCGGCGAGCCTGGCCGCCCTCGGGCTGTCCGAGCGCCAGGCGTCGGAGGTGCGGCGCAACGCCGAGCTGCGCACCTCGCCGACGACGCCGGCGCTCGACCGCTACACCGGCGTGCTCTACGACAACCTGGACCTGAAGACGCTGACCAGGGCCGAGCGCTCGCGGGCCGCCGAGCGGCTCGCGGTCGCCTCCGCCCTGTTCGGCGTCGTCCGCGGCGGGGACCCGATCCCGGCCTACCGGCTGTCCGGCGGCAGCGCGCTGCCCTCGGTCGGGCCGCTGGGCGCGCTGTGGCGCCCCGTGCTCGGCCCGGCGCTGGCCGGGGTCGAGGTGATCGACCTGCGGTCGGCGCCGTACTCGTCGCTCGCGAAGCTCCCGCACGCCGTCACCGTCCGGGTGGTCACCGAGGACGCCGCCGGCCGCCGGCAGGCGGTCAGCCACTTCAACAAGGCGCACAAGGGGTTGCTGGCCCGCGCGATCGTGCGGTCGCGGGCCGGGGCGAACTCCGTCCGGTCGCTGGTGCGGATCGCCGCCGCGGCCGGCCTGCGGCTGGAGCCCACCGGGGAGCGGGCGCTGGACCTGGTCGTCTGAGGGCCCGCAGCCGGGTTCGCGGTCGGGGTCTGCAGCCGGGGTTCAGGTCGAGGGCCCGCGGCCGGGGTGTCACCGCCGGGCTTCGGGTCGAGGTCTCGGGACGGGGGTTCACGGCCGGGTTCGGGGCAGGGGTTCGCGCCCGGCTACGCCGACCTGGTCCGCACCGCTCCGGCGCACCGCGGTTCGGGTGCGGTCGGGCGCGGTCGGGGCGCCTCGTGAGCGGCGGCGGCGCGCAGTTCGGCCGCCACGCGGGCCGCGTCCCGGTCCTCGAAGGCGTGGCTGCCCGCGAGCCGCACCCCCGGGCGGTTCCGGCGGTGGTTGCGTTCCAGGCCGTAGACGACCAGCGCCACGACGACTGCTGCGGTGATGAGCGCGATCATGGCAGCAACTATGCGACCGACAAGAAACCGCCACAATTGGCAGTTGTGCCGTTGTTCGTCAAAATCCTGCCAGTAGGGTGTCGGCGTGCTCACCTCAGTGGCGGTACCGGTGGTCGACGGCCTCGCGCCGTTCGAGTTCGGCGTGATCTGCGAGGTCTTCGCCGTCGACCGCTCCGACGAGGGCGTCCCGCGGCTGGACTTCCGGGTGTGCGGCGAGCGCCCCGGCGAGCCGGTGCGCACCAGCGTGGGCGCGTCGCTGGTGCCCGACCACGGCCTGGACGCGCTGGCCACCGCCGACCTGGTCGCGGTGCCCGCGATCACGATCCGCGACGAGTACCCGCGCGCCCTGCTCGACGCCGTCGCGGGGGCGCGCACGCTGCTGTCGGTGTGCACCGGCTCGTTCGTGCTCGGCGCGGCGGGCCGGCTGGACGGCCTGCGCTGCACCACGCACTGGCAGCACGCCGACGAGCTGGCGGAGCGCTTCCCCTCGGCGCGCGTCGACCCGGACGTGCTGTTCGTGGACGAGGGCGACGTGATCACCAGCGCGGGCACGGCGGCGGGCATCGACGCCTGCCTGCACCTGGTCCGCCGGGAGCTGGGCGCGGCCGTGGCGACCGCCATCGCGCGGCGCATGGTCGTCACGCCGCAGCGGGACGGCGGGCAGCGCCAGTTCATCCGGCCCACCACCGTCCGCGCCGACAGCCTCCAGCCGACGCTGGCGTGGATGCTCGACCGGCTGGACGTCGAGCACACGGTCGCGAGCCTGGCCGCGCACGCGCGGATGTCCGAGCGGACCTTCGCGCGCCGCTTCGCCGCCGAGACCGGCACCACCCCGCACCGCTGGCTGGTCACCCAGCGGGTGCTGCGCGCGCGCCAGCTGCTGGAGGAGACGCGGCTGAGCGTGGAGGCCGTCGCGCACCGTTGCGGTTTCGCCACGGCCGCGCTGCTGCGTCACCACTTCAACGCAGTGGTCGGTGTCGCCCCCAAGGACTACCGGCGGTCGTTCTCGCATGGATGAGGGAACCGGAGCCGCCAAAAGCATGACGCAGCGCAGCGCCTGAGTCACCACTGGTGACGCCGCTGCCACACTGTGCGAGTGAGCCCCGACACACCCGCCGCCGCCGAAGACGAGAAGTCGGAAGACGACTCGATCACCCCCGCCGCGCTGCACCGCATCACCGAGGAGCTGGCCGGGCCCGAGCCCCTGGCCGCGTCGGAGACGTTGAAGCGCGTGTGGGCCGGGTTGTGCGTCGCGCGGCTGCTGGGGCTGCGGCTCGCCGCGTCCGGGCTGGGGGCGCTCCAGGGCAACGCCGAGGCCGTCGAGCACCAGCTGGCCCAGGACCTGCGGACGACGGCCACGTTCTCCGGCGTGCCGCTGCGGCTCCCGGCGCCGGCCGCGCCCCTGCCGCTGCGGCCGGCCGAGGTGGAGGCCGCGCTGGCGGCGCTGGTGGGGTTCAGCCGCGCGGCCCGGCGGCGGATGCTCGCGTCGGCGGGGTCGGCCGCGCAGTGGCACGACGAGCGGGTCCTGCGGCACGACTCGCTGGTGGTGGGCGAACTGGAGGCGGCCTGGCTCGGCCGGCGCCGCAGCTACCGGGTGGACCGGCCGCCCCGCACCTGACCTGCCGCGTCGCGCCTGGCCCGCGACCCGCACCCGACCTGCCGCCCTCGCGCCTGGCCCGCGGTCCCGCACCTGGCCCGCGACCCGCACCCGACCTGCGGTCCTGCGCCTGACCTGCGGCCCTGCGCCTGACCTGCCACCCCGCGCCCGACGGGGCCGCGTGCCCGACCGGCGGGCTCCGGACCCGCGGGCGCCGCCCGTCGTGCCCGGGATTAATTCGGTTGTGGGCCGGGGCGGGGGTGCGGCAAGCTGGGGAGGCAGTGCTCAGGAGCCGTTTTTCGCGGCGGAGTCGAGGAGGTGCCCGATGGCTACAGCTGTCCGGGACGTGGCGCCGACCCGTCCGCTCGCCCCGATCTCCTAGCGCGCCGACCACACGCGCCGGCGGGGCGATCTCCTCCTCTTCTCCTGGAGTTCACCCAGTGCGCAAGCACGAGCGTTCCTTTTTCGACGACGATTTCGACGCGTCCTTCGACCACGCCGACGACCTGAACTGGCGGGCGAAGCGGCGCAGTGCCCGTGACGACGACGAGCCCAACCCCACCCGGCGCGGGCGGCTGACCGAGGAGGCGCGCGACCGGCTCGGCCGGCAGCGCGCGGACGCGGTCGCCGACGACCTCCCCGAAGGCGCCGACCGCTGGTCCACCTGGGGCGACGCCGACCAGGGTCCGGAGCCCCGGCCCGAGTGGCTGGTGACCGACCTGTCCGCCGTCGACCGGGACCTGGGCATCGTGAAGACCGGCAAGGAGGCGGACGTCTTCCTGCTGGAACGCGCGCTGCCCGGCGGCGACCGGTCGTGCCTGCTGGCCGCCAAGCGGTACCGCAGCAACGACCACCGGATGTTCCACCGGGACGCCGGCTACCTGGAAGGGCGCCGGATGCGGCGGTCGCGGGAGATGCGGGCGGTGGAGAACCGCACCTCGTTCGGCCGCAACCTGATCGCCGAGCAGTGGGCGGTGGCCGAGTTCGCCGCCCTGGCCCGGCTCTGGCAGCTGGGCGCGCCGGTGCCCTACCCGGTGCAGCGGGCGGGCACGGAGGTGCTGCTGGAGTTCGTCGGGACCGACGGCGCGGCGGCGCCCCGGCTGGCGCAGCTGCGGCCGGGGCCGGACGAGCTGCTCGACCTCTGGCGGCAGCTGGTGGACGCGCTGGGCGTGCTGGCCTCGGCCGGGCTCGCGCACGGCGACCTGTCGGCGTTCAACCTGATGGTGCACGACGGCAGGCTGGTCCTGATCGACCTGCCGCAGGTGGTCGACGTGGCGGCCAACCCGCGCGGGGTGGAGTTCCTGGAGCGGGACGTCCGCAACGTCGCGGGGTGGTTCACCTCGCGCGGCCTGCCCGCCGACCTGGCCGACCCGGCCGACCTGGTCGACCTGCTGCTGGACGTGGCGGGCCTGCGCTGAACCCGACCGCACCGGCGGCCGGCCCTCCCCGGCTCGGCCGCCGGTGCGCCCGGCCCGACCCGCCTGAACTGCGGTCACCGGGGGCGCGGGCGGGGCGGGCGCGCCCGGTTCGACCGGCCGGTTCACGCCTCGTGTGCGGCAGAACACCGCGGGGGTGCGCGCGAACCGCCGTTGATCGGCTAGACTGAGTGGTGCACCGCCCGGCGACGCGGCAACCGTTCGCGGCCCAGGCCCCAGCAGGCCGGTGGTGCTCCCAACCACTATCGGCGCGTGGAGCGCCGGGCCCGTCCTTGCGATTCGCGCCTGCGTGAAGGCAGAAGCGATCCCCGAGACGTGCCTTGTCCCGGAGGTTCGCTTTGCCATCACCGTCCCAAGGCCGTTCCGAGCGCCCGCAGTTCCGCAAGCCGCGGACGAGGCGCCCAGGCCAGGGCACCAACCGCCGTCCCCAGCCGGTGCTGGAGACGACCGTGCCGGACCACGTCGAGAGCACGGTGCCGGAGGGTCCGCTGCCCTCGTTCGCCGAGCTCGGTCTGGCCGACGAGCTGGTCCGCGCGCTCGTCCAGGCGGGCATCACCGACCCGTTCCCCATCCAGGCCGCCACCCTGCCCGACGCGCTGGCGGGCCGCGACCTGCTCGGCCGCGGCCAGACCGGCTCCGGCAAGACGCTGGCGTTCGGCCTGGCGCTGCTGTCGCGCCTCGCGGGCGGCCGGGCCAAGCCGCTGATGCCGCGCGCGCTGGTGCTCGTGCCGACGCGCGAGCTGGCCATGCAGGTCGAGGAGGCGCTCTCGCCGTTCGCGCGGGCCCTGGGCCTGTGGTGCCGGACGGTCGTGGGCGGCACGTCCTTCCCGCGCCAGATCGACGCCCTGCGCCGGGGGGTCGACCTGCTGATCGCCACGCCGGGCCGGCTGTCCGACCACGTGCGGCAGGGCACGGCCGACCTGTCCGAGGTGATGTTCACCGCGCTGGACGAGGCCGACCAGATGGCCGACATGGGCTTCATGCCGCAGGTCCGCGCCATCCTCGACCTGACGCCGCAGCACGGCCAGCGGCTGCTGTTCTCCGCGACGCTCGACGGCGACGTGGACAAGCTGGTCCGCCAGTACCTGCACGACCCGGTGGTCCACTCGGTCGCGCCGCCCACCGGCAGCGTGACGACGATGGAGCACCACCTGCTGTTCGTCTCCGCCGAGGACAAGCAGTCCGTGGTGACCGAGGTGGCCGCCCGCGAGGGCCGCACGATCATGTTCGTGCGCACCAAGCACCACGTGGACCGGCTGGCGAAGAAGCTGCGCTCGATGGGCGTCCACGCGGGCGCGCTGCACGGCGGCAAGGCGCAGAGCGCCCGGACCAGGGTGCTCGGCCAGTTCCGCGAGGGCACCACGCCCGTGCTGATCGCCACCGACGTGGCGGCGCGCGGCATCCACGTGGACGACGTGAGCCTCGTCGTGCACGTCGACCCGCCCGCCGACCCGAAGGACTACCTGCACCGCGCGGGCCGCACGGCGCGGGCCGGGCAGTCCGGCACGGTGGTCACCCTGGTCACGCACGACCAGCGGCGCGCGGTCCAGGGCCTCACGGCGCGCGCGGGCATCCGCCCGGCGTCGACGAAGGTCCGCCCCGGCGACGAGGACCTGATCCGCATCACCGGCGCCCGCGTCCCGAGCGGTGTCCCGGTCGTGGAGCCGGAGACCCCGGTCCGCGCCCGCCGCGGCGGCCCCCGCCGCACGGGCGGCGGTCACGGCGGCCAGTTCCGCGGCGGCCGCGCGGACCACAACCGCGACCGCGAGCGCGGCGGCCGGCCGCGCCGGGTGGCGCAGCACTGATCCGCCGCACCTGAACGCGCGACGCCGGTCCCGGGCTCGTCCCGAGGACCGGCGTCGCGCTTTGCCAGGACCGGCGTTGCGCTCTGCCGAGACCGGTGCTGCGCCTTAGTGAGGCCAGTGTCGCGCTCTTCGAGGCCGGCATTGCGCCTTGCCAGCCCCGGCGTTGCGCCTTGTCAGGCCAGCGTTCCCCTTGTGGAGGCCGGTGTTGTGCCTTACCGGCCGGTGCGGCGCTCCGAGCAGGCGACAGGCCGTTGCCGGGCCGTCGTTTTCACGATCTTGTCGGTGTCGCGTGGGACGATGATCCCCAGGGGTGCTTCGGCCGGGATTGTCGGTGCTCCGTGGGACAATGGAATCGGGGGCCGGAGGCCAAGGACGAACCGGGCCGGAGGCCAAGGACGAACCGGGCCGGAGGCCAAGGACGAACCGGGCCGAGGTGCGGAGTCGCGCACCGGATCCGGCGGAAGGCCCCGCCCGGAGCCGAGGGCCGCGCCACCAGTCGGGAATCCCGCGACCCGGATCGCCGTCGGGGCCGCAGCCTCGCGCCGGGGCCGAAACCCGAACCCGGCCGGAGGACCGCGCCGAAGCCGAGGCCGACCCCACAGCGGCGCCGCGCGTACGGCCGCACCGCGAAACCGGACCCGCACAGCTGAGCCCGCACCGGTCCTGCGCGCACGCCCGCACCGCGCAACCACGACCACACCCGCACCGCGAAACCGATCCGCGCCGCACAACCGCACCCGCACAGCCGCACCCGCACCGCGAAATCGATCCGCACCCCGCCGCGAAAGCGAAACCGGACCCGCACAGCCGAGCCCGCGCCCCGTCACGTCATGAGGGCGTCCGCCCGCGCCGTCCGCAGGTGCAGGACCGCCCGACCGTCCCGCCGCGTCGTCACCAGCCGCGCCGCCCGCAGCACGCCGACGTGCTGCGACACCGCACCCGCCGTCACCCCGAGCCGGCGCGCCAGGTCCGTCGTGGACATCGGCGCGGCCAGCAGCACCAGCAGCGCCGCCCGGGTCCGCCCGATCAGCGCCGCCAGCTCGTCCGGCGCGGCCGGGTCACGGTCCTCCCACAGCGTCCCGATCCCCCGCGCCGGGTAGCGCACCACGCCCGGCCCCACCGGGTCGACCGCCGCCCACGCCCGCGGCCAGCCGAAGGCGCTCGGGGACAGCACCAGGCCGTCCTCCGCCAGGTCGACGCGGTGCGGCTGGTCCGGCCGGCGGTCCGCGTAGAGGACCAGCTCGCCGTCCTCCCACGCCACCTCCGGGTGCAGGTCGGCGAACACCGCCGCCGCGCCCCGGTCCGCCAGCACGGCCGCCCGGGCGGCGATGTCCGCCTCCAGCACGGCCGTGATCCGCCGCCAGTGCGGCGCGACCAGCACCTCGTGGCACCTCCGCACCACGGCCGCCACCCGCTCGGGCAGGCCGGCCAGCTCGGCCTCCAGGTCGGGCATCCGCACGTCCGGCACGGGCATCAGCGCCGCCGGCTTCACCGGCCCGGCCACCAGGTCCAGCAGCACCGGCAGGTCCTCGACGCCCGCCACCCGCTCCCGCGCCCACGACACCCACGGCAGGTGGACGGCGTGCGCGCCCGGCACGCGCAGGCCGTCCACCGCCATCACCGTCTCGAACAGGGGCGAGTACGCGAAGCGCACCTTCGCCAGCCCCACGCCGGCCAGCCTGATCCGCACCGCCACCGGACCCCCTCCCCACCTGGCGCAGGGCCTGCCGCGGGAAGCCGTGCGCGCACCGATGATCGCCGACCCGCGCTCGCGGCGCCGCGGCGGCCCCCGGTGCTCAGGACCGGGCGGGCAGCTCCCGCGCCAGCCCGGCGACCGGCCCCACGACGATGATCGCGGGCGGGCGGACGCCGTGCTCGACCACGTCCGCGGCCAGGGTGTCCAAAGTGGACCGGACGACGCGCTGGGCGCGGGTGCTGCCCTCCTGGACCACCGAGACCGGCGTGTCCCCGGGCCGCCCGGCCCGCAGCGCCGCCGCGAACGCGCCCGCCCGCTCGACGCCCATCAGGATCACCACGGTGCCGCGCAGGCGGGCCAGCGCGCCCCAGTCCACCAGCGACCGCTCGTCGTCCGGCGCGACGTGCCCGGACACGACGACCACCTCGTGCGCCACGCCCCGGTGCGTCACCGGCACGTCGGCCAGCGCGGGCACGCCGAACGCGCTGGTCACGCCGGGCACCACGGTGACCGGGACGCCGGCCTCGGCGCACGCGATCAGCTCCTCGAAGCCCCGCCCGAACACGTACGGGTCGCCGCCCTTGAGCCGCACCACGAACTTCCCGGCCCTGGCGCGCTCGACCAGGGTGCTGTTGATGAACTCCTGGGACGCGGCCCGCCCGTACGGGATCTTGGCCGCGTCCACCACCTCCACGTGCGGCGGCAGCTCGTCCAGCAGCTCCTGCGGCGCCAGCCGGTCGGCCACCACCACGTCCGCGCGGGCCAGCAGCCGCTTCCCGCGCACGGTGACCAGGTCCGGGTCGCCGGGGCCGCCGCCGACCAGCGCCACGCCGGCGGGCTGGTCGTGCGGGTCGGGCAGCGAGCCGTCCCGCAGCGCCGCCAGCAGGCCGTCGCGCACCGCCGCCGACCGCTTGTGCTGCCCGCCCGCGAGGACGCCGAGCAGCAGGCCGTCGTGCCCGCCCACGGCGGGCGTCACGGCCGTGCCCTTCACCGCGACGTCGGCCCGCACGCAGAAGACCCGCTGCGCGGTCGCGTCGGCGGTGATCCGGGCGTTGACCTCCGGGTCGGACGTGCAGGCCAGCACGTACCAGGCGCCGTCCAGGTCGCCGGTGGCGTAGGTGCGCGCGTGCCACACCGCGCCCCCCGCGTCGACGATCCCCTGGACCGCCGGCGTCACCTCGGGCGAGACGACCTCCACGAGGGCGCCGGAGGCCACCAGGCGCGGCAGCCGCCGCTGGGCGACCGTGCCGCCGCCCACGACGACGACCCGCCGCCCGGCCAGGTCGAGGCCCACAAGGTAGTGCTGTTCACCGTGCATGGGTAGAAGCATCCACATCAGACATGCCCTGTCCAACCCGGGTGCTTCACATCACCAGCAGCTCGAAGGTGGCGGCCGGGCGACCGCCGAACCTCTTCCCCGCCTCCTCGGCCTCCCGGCGCAGGAACGCCTCCGGGTCCGCCATGTCCCCGCCGCCGAGGCCGGCCAGGTAGGCGGCGTGCGCGCGCAGCGAGGCCACGCCCAGGTCGAACGTGTCGGTGAGGTCCACGGCGTGCCCGGCGTGCGGCGAGGCGGAGACCGCGACGTGCCGGACGCCGCCCCACGGCTCGACGTCCGGGTCGGGGAACACCCACCGGTTGGCCGCGTCCCGCACCGCGTCGACGACGGCCTGCCCGACGACCCGGTGGTCGGCCGTGTTCAGCGCCCCGCCGGGGAAGGTCGGGTGGTGGTTGCCGGTGATCACCAGCTCGGGGCGGTGCCGGCGGATCGCGGCGGCGATGTCGCGGCGCAGCGGCAGGCCGTACTCGACCGTGCCGTCCGGGTGGTCCAGGAACTCCACGGCCGACACGCCGACCACGGCCGCGCCGGCGAGCTGCTCGCGCACGCGCAGCGGGCCGGCTTCGTGCGGCGGCAGCCCGTCGATGCCCGCCTCGCCCCTGGTGACCAGCAGGTAGGCCACCGACTTCCCCAGGCGGGTCCAGCGGGCGACGGCGCCGGCCGCGCCGTACTCCAGGTCGTCGGGGTGCGCCACCACGGCCAGCGCGCGGTCCCAGTCCTCGGGCAGGGGCAGGTAGTCGGCCACAGCCGAACGCTACCCCCCGCCGGCCGCGCGGGGCGGTCGCGACACTTCGTCCCTCCGCAGGCCGCCCGGTCGCGCGCGGACGCCGTGCCCGCGCCCGGAGCACCGCCCCGGGCGCGGGCACGGCGCGCGTCAGGAGCCGATCTGCTGGCTCAGCACCGAGTGGTAGGACGCGATCCGCGCGTACACGCCGGGGTACCCGGCGGAGGCGCACCCGCGGCCCCACGAGGTCGCGCCGATCAGCTTGCCACCGGCGACCATCGGGCCGCCGGAGTCGCCCTGGCAGGTGTCCGTGCCGCCCTGCGGGTAGCCGGCGCACACCATGGCCGTGCTGCTGTACTGCGAGTAGGCCCGCCGGCAGGCCGTGTCGGAGTTGACCGGGACGGTGGCCTTGAGCAGGTAGCGCGACGCCGAGCCGCCCGAGGACGTGGTGCCCCAGCCCAGGATCGTGGCGTTCGTGCCCGCGGCGTAGAGCGCGCTGTCGGCCGGGGTGGCCAGCGGCAGGTAGGCCGAGGAGAGGGAGCGGTCCAGCGTCAGCACCGAGACGTCGTAGCCGGACGTCGCGGACCGGTAGCTCGGGTGGTTCCAGATCCGGGTGACGCCCGCGACGACGCCGGCCGTGCTCTGCTTGTCCTCCCGGCCCCAGACGACGCGGGTGGACGACGCCGAGCGACCGCTGGTGCAGTGCGCGGCGGTGACGACCTTGTTGGACGCCACCAGCGTGCCGCCGCAGAACTGGCCGCCGCTGGAGGTGGCCAGGTAGACGGCCCACGGGTACTGGCTGATGGACGCTCGGGTGCCGCCGACGATGAACGGCGAGACCTCGTCGGTGTCGGCGCTCGCCGGTGCGACGGTGAGCAGCCCGACCGCGGCGACGGCCGCGGCCAGAGCGGTGATCAGGCGATGCAGGGTTTTCGCCATGCTGCGCTCGTTCCTTCCGGGCAGGGCTGGTGCGGCGGCGTACTCACAGCTAGGACCAAAATCCCGGGTCCGACAAGCTCCGATCCCGGTTTGACAGTTGACGAGCGCACTTCCGTGAAGCTGAAACGAAGGCAGGCGCAACGATGTGCTCGCGCACCGCGAGGCCGACAACGGAACGTTGCGCCGGTCGCGGGATCGACCGACGGCGGCGTCGGCCGCCGGTCCCGTCCCGTTCGGCGGTCCGGGCCGCCGGTCACGCCCGGCGGTCCACAACCGACCGCCGGGCGCGGCGGGCGTCAGCCGTTCGCCACGCCGGCGACCCGGACGACCTCGGCGCGCACCGGGCCCGCCACGGTCGGCCCCGCGTCGCGGCCCACGTAGGCCACCGCCGCGCCCGCCTCGGCCAGGTCCACCGCGCCGTCGCCGCGCACCCTGGTGCCCGGCCGCAGCAGGTGCCGGACCTGGTCGACGCACTCCCGCGGGCCCACCACGACCGAGGCGCGGCGCAGCTCGGCCTCCGCGCGCGGCGTGCGCTCGTCCGCGCCGCCGGGCCCCAGGCCGATCAGGGCCAACCGCCCGCGGGGCAGCACGCGGGCCGCCGCGACGGTCACGCCGGCGCCCTTGACCTTCTCCACGGCCATCTCGACCCGGCCGCCGGCGGACAGCTCCATCGCACCGCGCAGCGCGGCGGCCTCGGCCACGCTGGGGATGCCGATGGCCAGCTCCGCCGGGTTGGGCACCGGGACGACCGCCAGCTCCTCGCCGGGGTACGCGAGCAGCGGCGCGGTGGTGGAGTCGTGCCAGAAGCCCCAGTCCTCCAGCGCGTCGGCGATGCCCTGCTCGGCGACCTTGCGGTCCAGCGTCGCGAACGCCCGGATCGCGCGCAGGTCCACCCCGCGCTCCGCCAGGCCCGCCAGCGCCGCGGAGACCGCCGAGGCGGGCACGCCGGCGCCGGACCCGACGCCGACGACGAGGGTGCGCGGGACCAGCCGCAGGAGGTGGTCCGGTCGCGGGCCGGCCGGGACGCGGTCGTCCAGCAGCACGGTCCAGCCGGTGGCGTGGCCGTGGTCGACCACGTTGTCCGGCAGGGCGGGCAGCGGGAAGCCCAGCGGGTTGGCCAGCAGCACCGGCTCGCCGGCGCGCACCGCCGCGCCGCACGCCGCCAAGTCGCCGTCCACCGCGACGTCGAGGAGCTCGACCAGCTCGTCCAGGGGCGAGGCGACCGACGAGGAGGTGACGACCGGCGTGCCGGCCACCAGCTCGGCGACCCGCCCGGCCAGCGCCCCCGCGTCGCCCAGCAGCGCCACCGCGAAGCCGCCGTCGACGCACACCACGCCGGGGTCGGAGCGCTCGTCGCGCAGCAGGGGCGCGACCAGGCGGACCGTCGCGTCCGCGCCCAGGAAGAACACCGCGGCGCCCAGGCGCGGCCACAGCCGGCGCAGCGCCGGGCCGATCGGGCCGTCGGGCACCACCGCGTCCGGTCCCAGGAAGCCGGCCAGCTCCGCCGCCGCCCGCCGCCCGCGCTCGCCCGCGGCGAACAACCCGATCACGCCCACGCCCTCCGCACCCTCGACCACGCCGGAACCCCGCCCGGTGGCCGGCCGGCCGTTCCCGGCGCGTCGGGGCGGCACCGCGGGCGCCGTGGCCGGAACCCTACCAACGCGGACGACCCCGCACCGGCCACCCCGCGGCGCGCCGGCGCAGGCGCCGACCGTCCGTCCTCAGTGGACGGAACAGGTGTCGCGTCACGACTTCCGGATGCCCCACAGCACCGTCACGGGGTTGACCGCGAGCAGCGACCCGCCGACCAGGCGGGCCGCCGACAGCTGGCTGCCCGCCACCTCGTAGCCGGCCTCCAGCAGCGCGTCCCGGGCGGGCAGCACGTGCTCCAGGTCGGCCGTCGCCACCACCACCCGGCCCGCGCCGACCCGTGCGCACCGCCGCACCGCGTCCACCCCGCCGCCGCCGACGAACACCGCGTCCGGGCGGGGCAGGTCGGCGGCCTCGGCCAGCGGCGACTCGACCACCCGCACGTCCACGCCGTGCGCGGAGGCGTTGGCGATGACGCGCACGCACTGCACCGGGTCCTGCTCCACCGCGACGACCGCCGCGCCCAGCCGCGCGCACTCCACGCCGACCGCGCCGGGGCCCGCGCCCACGTCCCACACCAGCACGCCGGGGCGGGGCGCGAGCCGGGCCAGCACCAGCGCCCGCACCTCGGCCGCGGCCACCATCCCGTCGCGGTGGGCGAAGTCGTCGTCGGGCAGCGCCCAGCCCCCGGCCGCGGGCTCCCGCCCGCCGGCCGCCGCGCACAGCACGAACGCGGGCTCGTCCCACCGCCGCACGACGGCGTCCGCCGGGTCCGCGGTGGACAGACCGGAGGCGTCGGCCACGGTCAGCACCCGCCGCCACCCCGCCAGCCCGGCGGCCAGTTCCGCGGGGTCGGCCCCGGCCACCACGACCGCCGGGCGGGCGCGGCAGACGTTCAGCGCGTGCCGCGCGCCGCGCGCCGCGGCGTCGACCACCGCGACCGACCCCCACGAGCGGCCGGTCGCGTCGAGGAAGTCCCGCAGCGCGACGACGTCCACGTCAGTCCGCGCTCTTGGCCCGGCGGGCCCGCGCTGCGGCGGACTTCTTCGCCGCGCGGCGCGGCGCGGCGCCCGCCTGGACCGCGTTCGTCTGGACCGCGCTCGCCTGGACCCCGGTCGACTTGCGCTTGGCCGCCGCGACGGTCGCCTTCGGCTCGGGCTCGGCGGGGGACGCCGCGGGCGCCGGTTCGGCGGCCTCGGGCGCGGGGGCCGGCTCGTCGTCGCCGGGCCTGGCCTTCGCGGGCGCGGCGCGGCGGGCCCGCGCGGTCTCCTGCCAGTCGTGCACGGCCGACCACGCCGCGACCGACGCCGAGTCGCGCGAGGCGCGCATCGCCCACTTCGACGGCCGCGACCGCCGCACCGGCTCGTCGCCGATCGGCGTGCGCCGGGTCGCGGGCTCCTTGAGCGCCTCGCCGACCAGGAACAGCGTGGTGCGGTAGAGCTTGTGCTCCTTCACGCACGCCTCCAGCCCGCCGAGCGTGGTCCGCGCGACCGTCTCGTCCGGCAGGGAGACCTTGTAGGCCACCACGACCGGCGTGTCGTCGGGGTACCCGCCCTCCCGCAGCCGCTCCACGACCCGCCCGGTCCGCGCGCCGGACGCCGAGATCGCCATCGTGGCGCCGTGCGCGGCGAACCCGGCCAGGTGCTCGTCGCCCTCGGGGGCGGTCAGCACCAGCGACTGCGCCACCTCCGAGCCGGTCAGCTCGCGGCCGATCGACGCGCCCGCCGCCGACACCGCCGACACGCCGGGCACGACCTCGGTCTCCAGCCCCAGCTTCCGGCACGTCTCGTGCTGCTCGCGCAGGCCGCCCCACAGCGCCGGGTCGCCCGCGTGCAGGCGCACCACCCGCAGCCCGCTCGCCGACGCCCGCCGGTACAGGTCGAGGACCTCGGACTCGGGGACGCGGGAGAGGTCCAGCAGCTCGGCGTCCGGGCGGGCGTGCTCGCGCACGCACTCGGCCTCCACGACGCTGGGCGCCCACACCACCACGTCGGCCTCGGCTATCCGTCGGGCGCCCCGCAGGGTGATCAGATCGGCGGCGCCGGGACCGGCGCCCACGAAGGTGACCCGACCAGTCATCACCACTGCTCCCCGTGACGTGTGCGGCTTGGTGGGCACGGACGTTACCGCGCAGGCACGCGCCACTAACGAGTGGCCTCGCGCCGCGCGGACCCGCTCGCGCAGGCGCGGACGAAGCGCGCGACGGACTCCGGCGCGGACGCCGGGTGGGTGTGCAGGTACGACGCGTGCACGCCGTCGAGCACGAAGCCCTCCGCGACCGGGCGCGCGTCGTGGCCGCGCCACCGCCAGGCCGGGCGGGCGCCGGCGGGCGCGCTCAGCGCGGTCCGGTGGAACTCGTGCCCGGTGATCCGCGCGCCCGCCGGCGCGAGCACCGAGTCGACCGGCGCGACGGCGTCCCGGTAGCCCAGCGTCAGCCTCGGCGTCATGGCGCCGTCGGCGTCGAGCACGCCGCACATCGGCACGCCGTCCAGCGACCGCGCCAGGTACAGCAGGCCGCCGCACTCGGCGTGCACGGGACCGCCGGACCGGGCGAGCGCGGCGACGGCGGCCCGCAGCCCGGCGTTGGCCGACAGCCCGTCGGCGTGCTGCTCGGGGAACCCGCCGGGCAGCACCAGGCCGGTCGTGCCCTCGGGCAGGTCCTCGTCGCGCAGCGGGTCCACGACGACGACCTCCGCGCCCGCCGCGCGCAGCAGCTCGACGTGCTCGGCGTAGCCGAAGGTGAACGCCGCGCCGCCCGCGACCGCCACGACCGGCGCCCCGGGCACCGGCGCGACCTCCGCGCCGGGGTCCCAGGTGGGCACGGCCATCGAGGGCGCGCCGGCCGCCAGCCGCCGCACGGCGTCGAGGTCCACGTGCCGGGCGACCGCCGCGGCGATCGCGTCCACCGCGTCCACCGCCGCCCGGCCGTGCTCGGCCGCCGTCACCAGGCCCAGGTGCCGGGACGGCAGCCGGAACCCGTCGTCGCGCGGCAGCACGCCCAGCACCTCCAGCCCGACCTCGGCGCACGCGCCGCGCAGCACGTGCTCGTGCCGCGCCGACCCGACCTGGTTGAGCACCACGCCGCCGAGCCGCACGGTCGGGTCGTAGCCCCGGAAGCCGTGCAGCAGCGCGGCGAGGCTGCGGCTCTGGCCGCGCGCGTCGACCACGAACAGCACCGGCGCGGACAGCAGCTTGGCGACGTGCGCGGTGGACCCGATGCCCTCGGTGTCCACCCGCCCGTCGAACAGCCCCATCACGCCCTCCACCACGGCCACGTCGCAGCCCCGCGCGCCGTGCGCGAACAGCGAGGCGACGCGGTGCTCGCCGAGCATCACCGGGTCGAGGTTGCGGCCCGGCCGGCCGGTGGCCAGCCCGTGGTAGCCGGGGTCGATGTAGTCCGGCCCGACCTTGAAGGGGGCCACCCGGTCCCCGGCCCGCCGCAGCGCCGCCATCAGGCCGGTGGCCACGGTGGTCTTGCCGCTGCCCGACGCGGGCGCGGCGACCACCAGGCGGCTCACCACTCGATCCCCTTCTGACCCTTCTGGCCCGCGTCCATCGGGTGCTTGACCTTGGTCATCTCCACCACCAGGTCGGCGGCGTCGACCAGGGCCCGCGGCGCGTGCCGGCCGGTGATCACCACGTGCTGGTGGCCCGGCCGGTCGCGCAGCGCCGCGACCACCTCGGCCACGTCGACCCAGCCCCAGTGCAGCGGGTAGGTGAACTCGTCGAGCACGTACAGGCCGTGCCGCTCGGCCCGCAGCCGGCGGGCGATCTCCGCCCAGCCCTCGCGGGCGGCGGCGGCGTGGTCCTCCTCGGTGCCCTGCTTGCGGGACCAGGACCAGCCCTCGCCCATCTTGTGCCACTCGACGGGCCCGCCCTCGCCGGTCTGCTCGTGCAGCCGGCCCAGCGCGCGGAAGGCCGTCTCCTCGCCGACCTTCCACTTGGCCGACTTCACGAACTGGAACACGCCGATGGACCAGCCCTGGTTCCACCCGCGCAGCGCGAGGCCGAAGGCCGCGGTCGACTTGCCCTTCATCTCCCCGGTGTGCAGCAGGGTCAGGGGGCGGTTGCGCCGCTGCCGGGTGGTGAGCCCGTCGGCGGGGACGGCGGTGGGTCGTCCTTGAGGCACTGGTGGCTCCTACGCGGCTCGTGCGGCGCGCACCACGCCGGCGACCTGGTCGGCTGACAGTTCTTCCAGACGCAGGCACGCCGCGTCCAGTGCCGCGGCGACCCGACCGGCCAGGCCGAGGCGCACGTGACCGGACTCGCAGTCCACCACCACGGCGGCCACCCCGTCGCCGGCCAGCAGCGACGCGGCGCGCAGGGCGTCGCGCAGCGGGTCGCCGCCGGAACCGCTCGCGGTGGCGCGGCCGTCGGTGAGCAGCACCAGCAGCGGGCGGCGGCGCGGGTCGCGGACCCGCTCGACCGCCAGCACCCGGCGGGCGCGCAGCAGCCCGTCGGCCAGCGGGGTGCGCCCGCCGGTGCGCAGCCGGCGCAGCCGGGAGACCGCCGCGTCCACGGAGTTCGTCGGCGGCAGCGCGGTCTCGGCCGCGCCGCCGCGGAAGGTGACGACGCCGACCTTGTCCCGGCGCTGGTAGGCGTCGCGCAGCAGGGACACGACCGCGCCGCTGACCGCGGACATGCGCTGCCGGGCGGCCATCGAGCCCGACGCGTCGACCGCGAACAGCACCAGGTTGCCCTCCTTGCCCTCCCGGACCGACAGCCGCAGGTCCGCGCCGCGCAGCACCAGCCCGGGACCGCTGCGGCCCCGGGCGGCCTGGAACGGCGCCGCCGCCGCCAGCGTGCCGACCAGGTGCAGACCGCTGCCGCCCGCGGTGGTGGACCGGACGACCCGGCCGGTGCGCGCACGGGCCCGGGAGCGCTTGCCGGGCGCGCCCTCGCCGACGCCGGGCACCTCCAGCAGCCGGGTGCGGAACGACGGCGCGGGCACGTGCGCGCGCTCCGCCGACGAGCCGCCCGGCCGCCCCGGACCGTCCGGAGTGGACTCCGACGCGTCCGGGGCGGGCCCGTCGCCGGGCCGCCCGCCGTCGTCGGGGCCGCCCGGACCGTCGTCCGGGCCGTCACCCGGGTCGTCGGGGCCGTCCGGGTCGTCCTCCGGGTCCTCTTCCGGGTCCTCCTCCGGGCCGCCCCCGGGCTCCCCGGCGTGGTCCGCGCCCTGGCGCAGGGCGTCCTGGAGCTGCTCCTCCTCCAGGCCGGGCTCGTCGAACGGGTCGCGGCGCTTGCGGTGCGGCAGCGCCAGCCGCACTGCCGCCGCCACGTCCTGCTCCCCCACCTCGTCCGCGCCGCGCCACGCGGCGTGCGCGACGGCCGTGCGGGCGACCACCAGGTCCGCCCGCATCCCGTCGACCTCGAACGCGGCGCAGACGCCGGCGATGCGGCGCAGCTCGGCGTCGGGCAGCACGACGCGCGGCAGGCGCGCGCGGGCCTCGACGATCCGGGCGGCCAGCGCGGCGTCCTCGTCGGCCCAGCGCGCGGCGAAGCCCTCCGGGTCGGCCTCGTAGGCCAGCCGCCGCCGGATGACCTCGGTGCGGGTCGGCACGTCGCGGTCCGCCCGCACCGCCACGGTCAGCCCGAAGCGGTCCAGCAGCTGCGGGCGCAGCTCGCCCTCCTCCGGGTTCATCGTGCCCACCAGCAGGAACGACGCCGGGTGCGACACCGACACGCCCTCGCGCTCGACGTGCGCCCGGCCCATCGCGGCGGCGTCGAGCAGCAGGTCCACCAGGTGGTCGTGCAGCAGGTTGACCTCGTCGACGTAGAGCACGCCCCGGTGCGCGGCGGCCAGCAGCCCCGGCTGGTAGGCCCGCACGCCCTCGGTCAGCGCGCGCTCCAGGTCCAGCGAGCCGATCAGCCGGTCCTCGGTCGCGCCGACCGGCAGCTCGACCAGCCGCGCGACCCGCCGCTCCGCGGTGGCGGAGGTGTGCGGGCCGTCCGGGCAGTCGGCGGCCACGGCGGGGTCGCAGCCGAAGCGGCAGCCCGCCACGACCTCCAGCGGGGGCAGCAGCGCGGCGAGGGCGCGGACCGCGGTCGACTTCGCGGTCCCCTTCTCGCCTCGGACCAGCACCCCGCCGATGCCGGGGTGGACGGCGTTGAGCAACAGGGCCGTGCGGAGGTCGTCCTGCCCGACGACAGCGGAAAAGGGGAAACGCGCGCCCATGCGGCGGTGTCCTTCCTCGGGTGTCCACGCCCGTGTCCGGTTCGGTGAGTTCGGGGGTCGAGTTCCTGACTCCCGGATCCACGCGCCCGGTCACAGTGGCGGGACCGTGCCGGATTCGCACCGGCTTCCTCGCGCACCCCTACAACCCGGGCATCGTCGCACCCGCGGCCGGGTCGTCCAAGTCCCGAAGGCCGGGAGCCCGATCACCGTGAAGCAGGTCACGGCGCGCCGGCGCGCTCCGGGCGGGTGTCGCCCAACCGGACGCGGACGCTCAGCGGCGCCCGGAAGGACAGCAGGCTCAGCATCGGCGGCGGCTCGGCGGAGGCCAGGCGCAGGCGCGGGAAGCGGGCGCGGGTCTCGCGCAGCACCACCTCCGCCTCCAGGCGGGCCAGGCCGGCGCCCAGGCAGAAGTGCCTGCCGTGGCCGAACGCCAGGTGCTTGCGGGAGTTCGGCCGGGCCGGGCACAGGCGCTCGGGATCGGGGAACACCTCCGGGTCGGACCCGGAGCCGGCGAGCATCAGCAGCAGGTGCGCGCCCGCCGGCACGGCCACGCCGGAGAGCGTCACCGGCTCGGCCGCGATCCGCCGCCACGTGCTGACCGGCGCGTCGCGGCGCAGCACCTCCTCCACGACCCCCGCCGCCACGCCCGGCTCGGCCAGCCGCGCCCACAGGCCGTCCTGCCGCAGGACGGCGTCGAACGCCGCGCACAGCAGCTGGGTGGTCGTCTCCTGGCCCGCGATGAGCAGGAAGTAGCACAGGCCGGCCGCCTCCCGCAGGGGCACGTCGCGCAGCGCGCCGAACAGGTCGTCGCCGCGGGCGGTCCGGATCCGGTGGGTCAGCCAGCGGTGGAACTCGGCGGTCGGCCCCGCCAGCTCGCGCTGGCGCTCCCGCGACGGGTTGCCCCAGAACAGCTCCAGGGACGCCGTGCTCCACGCCTTGAGCGCCGGGACGTCGACGCCCTCGCTGCGGATGCCCAGGACCTCCAGCAGCACGATCGCGGGCAGGTCCCGCGCCAGCGCCGGGTGCAGGTCGACGACCGGGCCGGTCAGCCGCGCCAGCCGGGCGCGGGCCAGCTCGGCGATCCGGGGCCGCATCGCCCGCACGCGGGCCGGGGTGAGGAACGCGGCGACGAGCCGGCGCAGCCCGGCGTGGGTGCCGGTGCCGTTGTTGGCCAGCGTCGGCGGCAGCGAGAAGCCCGAGCGGGCCAGCACCCGCAGGACCGGGCGCGGGATCGGGGTCACGGCGGTCAGCGCGTTGTCCGGGTGGAACCGCTTCGGGTCGGCGAGCACGGCGCGCACGTCGTCGTAGCGGCTGACCAGCCACAGCCCGGACTCGCCCGCCCGGTGGACCGGCGCGTCGGCGCGCAGCGAGCGCAGGTCGGCCGGCCCGAGCTGGAAGAGGTCCACGCGGGGACGGTAGCGGCCGGATGCGACACTGCCGGCGTGAGCGTGAGCACAGCGGTCGGGAGCGGTCCGGAATCGGTGTTCGACTGGGTGGACACCCGCGCGCAGGCCCGGGCCAAGGCGGGCCTGGCCCGCCGCGTCCGGCCCCGACCGGCCACCTCCACCGACCTGGACCTGGCGTCCAACGACTACCTCGGCCTGACCCGCGACAAGCGCGTCACGGGCGCGGCGGCCGCCGCGGCGCTGCGCTGGGGCGCGGGGTCGACCGGGTCGCGGCTGGTCACCGGCTCCACCGAGCTGCACACCGAGCTGGAGTACGAGCTGGCGAACTTCTGCGGCGCGCAGGCGGCGCTGGTGTTCTCCTCCGGCTACGCGGCGAACCTGGCCGCGCTCACGGCGCTGTCCGGCCCCGGCACGGCGATCGTGGCCGACCAGCACATCCACGCGTCGCTGATCGACGGCACGCGGCTGTCCAAGGCCGACGTGGTGGTGGCCGGGCACTGCGACGTCCCGCAGGTCGCGCACGCGCTGGCGACGCGGGGCAAGCGGCGGGCGCTGGTGGTCACCGACTCGGTGTTCTCCGTCGACGGCGACCTGGCGCCGCTGCCCGAGCTGGCGGCGGCGTGCCGCGAGCACGCCTCGGCGCTGGTGGTGGACGACGCGCACGGCCTCGGCGTGCTCGGCGAGGGCGGCCGGGGCGCCGTGCACGCGGCCGGGCTGGCCAAGGCGCCCGACGTCGTGACGACCGTGACGCTGTCCAAGTCGCTGGGCGCGCAGGGCGGCGCGGTGCTCGGGCCGAGCCGGGTGATCCGGCACCTGGTCGACACGGCCCGGACGTTCATCTTCGACACCGGCCTGGCGCCGGGCAGCGCGGCGGCGGCGCTGGCGGCGCTGAAGGCGCTGCGCGAGGAGCCGGACCGCCCGGCCCGCGCCCTGGCCGTGGCCCGGGACCTGGCGGAGCGGCTGCGCGCGGCGGGCCTGCTGGTCGGCAGCCCGGCGGCGGCGGTGGTGTCGGTGCGCGCGCCGTCGCCCGAGGCCGCGCTCGACTGGGCCGAGGCGTGCCGGGCGCAGGGCGTGCTGGTCGGCTGCTTCCGGCCGCCGTCAGTGCCCGACCAGGTCTCCCGCCTGCGGCTGACCGCGCGGGCCGACCTGACCGAGGCCGACGTCGAGCGGGCCGTGCGGGTGATCAGCGGGACCGGCGCATCCGCAGGTGCGGTATCCCGTCCTCGATGAACTCCGAGCCCTCGGGCATGAACCCGAACGAGGCGTAGAAGTCGGCGACGTAGGTCTGCGCGTCCAGCACGCACACCCGCCGGCCGACCTCGACCAGCGCGGCCTCCACCAACCGCCGGCTGTAGCCGCGACCGCGCGCGGCGCGGGCCGTGCACACGCGCCCGATGCGGAACGCGCCGTCGGGCTCCTCCAGCAGCCTCAGGTAGGCCCGCGGTTCGGGTGAGGAGTCCGCCTCCAGCCAGAAGTGCCTGGTACCGGGCTCCAGGTCGCGGCCGTCCAGCTCCGGGTAGGGGCAGGACTGCTCGACCACGAAGACCTCGCCGCGCAGCTTGAGCAGGGCGTACAGCTGCGCGGAGGTCAGGTCGGCCGACCACTTGCGGCGCAGCGTGGCCGGATAGGGATGCGAGCGCACATCGCGTTGGTACCACAGTCCCGGACGCCCGGGGGTGTGACTCGTCCTGCCGCGGCGCTCCGGGCCGCGGCCGTCGCGACCGCGCGTCCCCGGCCGCCGGTGCGCGCCTCCCCCCGCCGCGGGGCACTCCTCCCGGCCGCGGTGGGCGATAAGGCGTCAACGGGTATCGAAGCGGGAAATTTTGTTGTTAGGATCGCCTGGAGCCGAAGATTTGACGGCACGTGAGGCAGATCACCGCTATCTGTCCGGAACCCGAGGGAGGGAAACCATGCACCTGGACTTCACCCAGCTACCGACGTTCCTCATCGCGTGCGCGGTCGTCGTGCTGACGCCGGGCGTGGACGCGTTCCTCCTGCTCCGGACCTCGATGCGGGCCGGCACCAGGGCGGGGCTGTGGGCGCTGGCCGGCATCCACACGGCGGCGGCCGCGCAGGTGGGGCTGGTCATCTCCGGCCTGGGCGTGGTGATCGCGCGGTACCCGGTGGTGCTGACCGCGCTGAAGTGGGTCGGCGCGGCCTACCTGCTGTACCTGGCGCTGGGCATCGCGCGCGGGCTGCTGCGCCGCGACGCGCCCGAGGAGGCCGGCGAGGTCGCCGCCGACCGCCCGTTCCGGCAGGGCTTCCTGACCAACATCACCAACCCGAAGATGCTGCTGTTCAGCCTGGCGTTCCTGCCGCACTTCATCGGCGCCGGCAGCCCCGCCGCGCAGCTGACCGTGCTGGCGCTGGTCTTCCTGGCGATGGCGGCGCTCTGGGAGCTGCTGATCGTGCTGGCCGCGAGCAGCATGGGCCGCCGACTGCGCAAGCCGGGCGTGACGACCGCGCTGGACGCGGTCTGCGCGGCGGTGTTCCTGACCATGTCGGTGGGCCTGGTGGTCTGAGGGCCCACCCCGCCGGGCCCGGTCGGCCGACCTCGCGGGCCGGGCGTCTCCGGGCGGGCCGGGGCGCACCGCGGAGCGGCGCCGTCGGGCAGCGCCGCCGGGGTGCAGCGCAGGACAGCACCGCCGGGGCGCACCGCGGGGCAGCGCCGCCGGAGCGCGCCGCCGGGCGGCACCGCCACCGCCGAGCCCGAGCCGGCCGACGGGCGCACCGCACCCCGCGGCCGGCCTCGACACCCCGGCCGCGCGCCCCTCGACCACCCGCACCGGAACACCCGACGCCCGGTCACCCGACGCCGAAGCCCGGCCGCACCGAACCACCCGACGCCGAAGCCCGGCAGCACCGGATCACCCGTGCCGAAGCCCGGCCGCGCCGGACGACCGCGGACCGGTCCGCCCGCCACCCGGCGACCGCGCGCCCGCCGCTCGCGTTCGCGGGCCCTACCCGAAGATCTGCTCGTCCAGCTCCGCCCGGTAGGCCGTGATCCGCGAGTACACGCCCGGCCTGTTCTCGCGCGCGCACCCCTCGCCCCAGGACGTCACGCCGATCAGCCGCCCGTCCGCGACCAGCGGACCGCCCGAGTCGCCCTGGCACGTGTCGACCCCGCCCTCGGGCACCCCGGCGCACACCATGTGCTCCGACCGGAACTGCGGGTAGGACTCGGCGCACGACTCGTCCGACACCACCGGCAGCTCGACGCCCATCAGGTACCGCGAGGTCGCGCCCTGCTCGGACGTCCGGCCCCAGCCCAGCGCCAGCGCCCACGTCCCGGGCTCGTACAGCCCCTCGCCCTCGGCCAGCTCCAGCGGCGAGACCGACACCGCGCGCTTCAGCGTCAGCACCGCCACGTCGTAGCCGCGGTCGGCCGACACGAACTCCGGGTGCGTCCAGACCTCCACCACCGGCACCGCCACGCCCTGCGAGCTGTCCCGCTTGTCCTCCCGGCCGACGACCACCCGCGCGGTCTTCGGCGCCAGGCCCGTCGCGCAGTGCGCGGCGGTCAGCACCTTCGCCGGCGCGACCAGCGTCCCGCCGCAGAACTGATTGCCCTGCGCGTCGGTCAGGTAGACGACCCACGGGTGGTCGTCGATGGACACCCGCGAGCCACCCACCACGCGGGGGTCGGCCGCTGCTGCGCCCCCGCCCAACACCATCAACACCAGCACCAGCGCACCCAGCCGCACGGCCCCTCCTCCGATCAAGAGCGATGATCAGAGACTAGCCACAACGGACGACAGTTATGCGACGTTCAGCCTAATGGGCCAGTGCCGGTGTCCGGGTCACCGATCGCCACCGAACCTCGACCGCACCCGGTCCGCCGCGCCCACGAGCACGTCGCCCACCTCGTTGAGCACCTTCACCAGCGGGTCCTCCGAGCGCTCGGCGGAGTCCTTGTAGGACTTGGCCGCCGCCTTGAGGTCCTCGGTGAACGTGGACGCCGGCCGGTCGTCCTCGCGCCGCGCGTAGTTCCCGGTGAGGATCTCCCGGTACTCCTCGCCCGCCGCCCACCGCTGCAGCTCCGCCGCCCGCACGACGGCCATCGGGTGCGTGCTGCGCCAGGTCTTGATCAGCTTGAGCAGGCTGTCGCGCACGTCCTCGACCTGCTCGTACTCCTTGGCCTGCTTCAGGAACTCGGCGGTGTCCACCTGGCTCAGGTCCATGCCGCCCGCCAGCGCCACGTGCGCCCGCAGCGCCGCCGCCGGGTCCTGCCCGACCAGCAGCCCGGCCCGGTCGCAGCTCAGCTCGGTCTTGCGGTACCACTCCAGCAGCGCCGCGATGACCGCCCGGATCGCCCAGAACCCGGCCGGCATCCAGCCGAGGCCGTGCTGGATGTCCATCAGCCGGTACAGGATGGTCTGGTAAAGCGCGTGGCCGGACAGCACGTGGCCCATCTCGTGCCCGATCACGAACCGCTTGCTGTCGCCGTCCAGCAGCTCCAGCAGGCCCGTGGACACCACGATGAACGGCTTGTCGATGCCCAGCGTCCGCGCGTAGACGTTCGGGTCGCGCTGCACGAACAGCTCGGGCACCGGGTCGATGTCCAGCGTCGCCGCCGCCTCCAGCCGGATGCGGTCCAGCTCCGGGTACTGCCTGGGCCCCACGCGAATCGCGGAAGCCACGTAGCCCAGCCGCTCACCCCGCTCGGTGAACGCGCCCGCCACCGCCTGCAACACGGGCCCGATCCCCGGAACCGCCCGCAGGACCGCCAACGCCCCCCTGTCGACCGGGTGCTCGTAGGCCCGCGGGCTGATGCCGGGGAACCTGACGCGCGCCGTCGACCGCTCGATCTCCTCGCTCATGCCGTCCAGACTGCCACGCCCCGGCGGGCCGCTTCCCCGAAAAGGAGCAATCGCGATGCACACTGGCCCCATGACAGACGTGCTCGGCGCCGACTACGAGATCCGCACCCTGCCCCTGGGCGGCGGGGACGTCAGCGCGACGCTGGTCCGCCTCCGGGCGCGGCCCGCGTCCAGGGGCGCCGTGCTCTACGTCCACGGCTTCGCGGACTACTTCTTCCAGAAGCACGTCGCCGAGCACTTCGCCGCGCGCGGGTTCGACTTCTACGGCGTCGACCTGCGCGCGTACGGCCGGTCCCTGCGGCCCGGCGAGACGGCCAACTTCGTGGCGGACCTCGCCGAGCACTTCGAGGAGATCGACGCGGCGGTCCGCGTGATCCGCGAGGAGGACGGCCACCGGCACCTGGTGCTGATGGGCCACTCGACGGGCGGCCTCATCACCAGCCTGTGGGCGCACGAGCGGCGCGCCGACGACCTGATCGACGCGCTGGTGCTCAACAGCCCGTGGCTGGACCTCGCCGAACCGTGGCTGGTCCGCACCGCGGGCTCGGCGCTCGTCCGCGGCGTCGGCCGGGTCGCGCCGCGGCTGGTGGTGCGCAAGGGCCTCGGCCCGGTCTACGGCCAGAGCATCCACTCCGACCACCACGGCGAGTGGGACTACGACACGACGTGGAAGCCGATCGAGGCGTTCCCGGTGCTGGCCGGCTGGCTGCGGGCGGTGCGCCGGGGGCAGGCGCGGCTGCACCGCGGCCTGGACGTGGGCGTGCCGGTGCTGGTGCTGCGGTCGGCGCGCAGCCACCTGCGGGCGCGGTGCTGGACGCCGGAGGCGATGACCTCGGACACCGTGCTGGACGTGGAGCACATGCAGCGGTGGGCGCCGCGGATCGGCCGCCGGGTGACGGTCGTCCGGGTGGACAACGGGATGCACGACCTGTTCCTGTCGGCCGGGCCGGTGCGGGCGCGGGCGCTGGCCGAGGTCGACGGGTTCCTCGACGGGATCTAGCCGGCCGGGCTCCCACGGCCGTGCTTCCACAGTCGGGCGCCCACGGCCGCGCATCCACAGTCGGGCGTCCCCAGCCGGGCGTCCCCAGCCGGGCGTCCGCGTCGCCGTGGCCGGGTGGCGCGGGTGCTCGACCGGGTCCTGCGCCGGCACGGGTCCTAGGCGCGCAGCAGCCCGGCCCGCGCGGCGGCCAGCGCCGCGCGGGCGGACCGCTCGGCCGCGGCGCGGTCGACCGGCTCGCCGGTGATGAAGACCCGGTAGTAGAGCGGGGCGCAGGCCAGCCGGACCAGCTCGACCGCGTCGGTGTCCGCCGGCAGCTCACCGCGCTGGACGGCCCGGGTCACGACGACGGCGGCCTGGGCGTGCCGGGCGGCGTAGAAGTCGCGCTTGGCCTGCCGGGCGCGGTCGGAGTGCAGGGCCGCGGCGACGACGGCTTCCGGGACCGCGCGCCGGACCGGGTCGGCGAAGGTGGTGGCGACCTCGTCGGCCACGGCGATCAGGTCGCCCTCGACCGACCCGGTGTCCGGTGCGGACCACTCGGTGTCGCGGCTGCTGTCCAGCGCGTCCGCGACGAGCGCGTCGACGGTGGCCCACCTGCGGTAGACGGTCGTCTTGTGCACGCCCGCGCGCTCGGCGACGTTCTCGACCGACAGGCCGGGGTAGCCCTTCTCGGCCAGCTCGGCGCAGGCGGCTTCCAGCACGGCGGCACGGACGCGCGCCGAGCGCCCTCCGGGTCGGGGTCGAGTGGTCAAGTGCGGCTCCGGTTGCTCCGGCGGGGTGGGTCGTGACAGGCTAACGCAACAAAAGTTGCGATTGGAGCCCGTGTTGACCCCTGACCCCACCGTCCTGCATCCGCTGCCCGAGCACCACCGGGTCGTGCTGCTGAAGCCGTTGGTGGACTCACCGACCATCTCGGTGGGCGAGTACACGTACTACGACGACCCCGAGCACGCGACCGAGTTCCAGACCCGCAACGTGCTGTACGGGTACGGCGCGGAGAAGCTGGTCATCGGCAGGTTCTGCGCGCTGGCCACCGGGACGCGCTTCATCATGGCCGGCGCGAACCACCTGACGACCGGCGTGTCGACCTTCCCGTTCACGATCTTCGGCGGCACCTGGGCGGAGGACACGCTCGACCTGCTGACCGGCATGGAAACCCGCGGTGACACCGTTGTCGGCAACGACGTGTGGTTCGGCTACAACACCATCGTCATGCCCGGTGTGCGCATCGGCGACGGCGCGATCATCGCGACCGGGGCCGTGGTGACGTCGGACGTCCCCCCGTACACCGTCGTCGGCGGCAACCCGGCGCGCCCGGTGAAGCAGCGGTACCCGGACAAGGACGTCGACCTGCTGCTGCGCGCCGCTTGGTGGGACTGGCCGATCGAACTGGTGACGGCCAACGTCCGAACGATCATGTCGGGCACACCGTCCGACATCGCAGCCATCGCGCAGGAACACGGCCTCTACCACTCGTGACAGGGCCGCAACAGACGGCCCCGATTCCCGCTTTCAGGCTCGGCACGCCCCGCGCAGACCGGTCGCCTCGTGTTCTCCCCGTATGGCCTGCCCGGAGGGCTACCATGCTTTTCCGGGGGGTGCAAGCACGCTTTTCGCTTGCACCCCCCGGAAAAGCATGGTTGTCTTTGACAGGTCATGCGGGGAGAACACGACCGCTCTTTCTTTTCATTCTCCTTGGCGGCCTGCCTGTCCGGCGAGGACTCTTTTAATCCCTTCAGCTTCGGGCGGTACAGCACCGAATCTCACCCGGATCGGTGCGCGACCCAAGTATGAAGAGCGGCCGAGAGGCCCCCAAGGAGGAGGAAAAGAAAGAGCGGTCGTGTTCTCCTCCCCGTACGGCCTGCCAGAGGCAATCAGGTTTTCTGGGGGGTGTCAAGCGAAAAGCGTGCTTGACACCCCCCAGAAAACCTGATCGGGCTGCGCCCAGGCCGTACGGGGAGGAGAACACGAAGCAACCGGTGTGCGCACTAGGTGCGGCACGGCTTCTTGTGAAGTGTGGCGGGTGCACCACCGCTTGTCAGAAGGGGCTGCTGCGCCCTCCGTTTGTGGGCAGTGATGGGGGCGCGTTGCTCCTTCGTGAAGAGCTGCCGGTTCGGTTGACGTCGCCGGGGGCCGTCAGGGCTTGCGGCCGACCCCGACGTAGGCGCTGATGTAGGCGTCGTCGGAGTCCGGGCGCCACTCCGGCAGGGCCACCACGCCGGGTTCCACCAGGGTCAGGCCGGTGAAGAAGCCGGTGACCTCCACGTGCGAGCGCAGGACCAGCGGGCTGTCGGTGCGGCGGTAGATGGCCTGCACGCGCTCGGTGTCGTCGAGGCCGTCCTCGGGGATGCCCTCCAGGGTGCCGTGCGAGATGGCCAGGTAGCCGCCGGACGGCAGCGCGTCCCGGTAGCGGGCCACCACGCCGCACGGGTCGTCCGAGTCCGGCACGAAGTGCAGCACCGCCACCATGAGCACCCCGATGGGCCGGGTGAAGTCGAGCACCTGCCGCACGCCGTCGTGGCCCAGCACGGCGTCCGGGTCGCGCAGGTCGGCGTGGACCGCCGTCGCGAGCGGGTTGTCCTCCAGCAGGGCGGTGCTGTGGGCCACCGCCACCGGCTCGGCGTCGACGTAGACGACGCGGGCCGCCGGGTTGGTCTGCTGGGCGATCTCGTGGACGTTGCCCACCGTCGGGATGCCCGAGCCGAGGTCGAGGAACTGGTCGACGCCCTGGTCGAGCAGGTAGCGGACGGCCCGGCGCAGGAACGAGCGGTTCGCCCGCGCCGCGCCGGCCATGCCCGGGTAGATCGCCTCCACGGCCTTGGCGGCCTCGCGGTCCACGGCGAAGTTGTGCGAGCCGCCCAGGTAGTAGTCGTACATGCGGGCCGCGCTCGGGCGGTCCAGGTCCACCGAGGACGGCACCCAGCCTGCCTGTTCCATCCGACTTCCCCTCGCTGACCTCGTTCACCGGCAACGGGTGATCGTCGCCGGGACGCCGATCGGGCACAACCACCGAACGGGCGGTCGCCGCGAGGTTCCCACAGCCGCCCGCGCGGGGGCCGCGACCGCCGGGGCGGGCGGGCGGGGCCACCGGAGCGGGTGATCGGGACCGCCGGAGCGGGTGATCGGGACCGCCGGGGCGAGCGGTCGAAACCGCCGGGGCGGGCGGTCAGAGCCGGCGGATCACCCGCGCCGGGTTGCCCGCGGCGAACACGTGGTCGGGCACGTCGCGGACGACCACGCTGCCCGCGCCGACCACCGAGTTCGGGCCGACGGTCACCCCGGGGCAGACGATCACACCGCCGCCGAGCCACGCGTTGTCGCCGATCGCGACGGGCGCGGGCCGCTCCCAGCCGGCGCGCCGCCGCTCGTGGTCCTCCACCGGGTGCAGCGCGGTCAGCAGCTGCGCCCGCGGCCCGATCCGGACGTCGGCGCCGAGCGTGATCGGGGCGTCGTCCATGAAGACGGCGTCGGTGTTGACGAAGCTGCCGGCCCCGATCCTGATCAGCGAGCCGTAGCTGCACTGGAACCGCGGCAGGACGCGCGCGCCGGGCCCGAACTCCGCGAGCAGCCCCTCCAGGATCCGGCGGCGCTCGGCGTCGTCGTCCGCCCCGGTCGCGTTGAACCTGTCCAACTCCCGCCGGCACCGCCGCCGGTCCTCGACCAGCTCGGGCTCGTCGAGGTACCACTCGCCGCGCAGCATCCGCTCTTTCTGCTCACCCACGTCGCGTCCTCCCGGCCGGGATTGTGCCGCAACCGCCTCACTTCGCGGACCCGGTGGGCTGGTCGCCCCTGGCGCGCTCGTGGGCGGCGAGCTGCCGCAGCACCCGGTCGGCGGCTTCGTCGCGCCCCTGCTGCCGGTACAGCTCCAGCGCTTCGAGCCACACCTCGCGGGCCTGCCGGCGCCGGCCCAGGGCGGCGTAGGGGTGGCCGAGGTCTTCGAGGGTGTTGGCGGCCTGGTAGGTGTGGCCGAGCCGGCGGTACAGGTCGAGGGCCTGGCGGTAGTGCAGCACGGCCCGGTCGTGGTGGGCGGTGTGGTGGTCGATGTAGCCGAGGCTGTCCAGGGTCGCGGCCTCGCCGTTGGGGTTGCGGTGGTGCCGCTGGAGGGCCAAGGCGGCCCGGCAGTGCCGGCGGGCGGTGTCGTGGTCGCCGAGCAGCGCGGCGTACCAGCCCACCTGGTTGAGCGCGTCGGCCTCCCACACCGGCTGGTCGAGGGTGCGGAAGAAGTGCAGGGCGCGGGTGGCGTGCTCCAGCGCGCGCCGGTGGTCCTCCCGCCGCTCCCACGCCCGCGCCAGCGCCTGGTGGGTGTGGGCCTGCTGGGTGCGGTCGTGGTGGTGCTCGGCCAGCGCCAGGGCCCGGTGCAGGTGCCCGATGGCCACCTCGTGGCAGCCCAGGTCGGCGTGGGCGAGGCCGAACAGCCGGCGGGCGTGGACGCGGTGGGCCGGGTCGGGCAGGTGCTCGGCGGCCTCCAGCGCCGCCCGCCACACGGCGAGCTGGTCGTCGCGGTGGCCCCGGCGGGTGTGGAAGGTCGTGAGGGCCCAGGCGAACTGCCACGCGATCCGGTGCCGGCGGTGGGCGGTGGCGGCGCGCTGGGCGGCCAGCAGGTTGGCGTGCTCGGCGTCGAACCAGACCAGCGCCGCCGGGGCGGAGGGCAGCGGGCGCAGGTGCGCGCCGGGCTCGGGCGGGTCGAGGTCCGCGGGCTGGTGGTGGGGGTCGAGCAGCCGCTCGCCGGCGTGGGCGGTGTGGAGGTAGGAGTCGACCACCCGCCGCAGCGCCGACTCGCGCACCTGGTCGGCCAGGCACCGGGCGGTGTCGGCGGCGTAGCGGCGGATCAGGTCGTGCATCCGGTACCGGCCGCGGGCGTCCTGGCCGACCAGCGAAGCGCGCTCCAGCCCGCGCAGCACGGCCCTCGTCTCGTTGAGCGGCAGCCCGGCGAGGCTCGCGGCGGCGTGCAGGCCGATGTCCGCGCCGGGCGCGGTGGCCAGCAGCGCGAAGGTGGTGGCCTGGACGGGGGTGAGGGCGTGGTGGGACCAGGACAGGACGGCGGGCAGGCTGGCGGTGGGGTCGTCGTCGTCCAGCGCGTCCAGGCCCAGGTCGCGCAGCTCGGCGGCGAGGGCGGCCAGGGACAGGTCGGGACGGGTGTGGGCGTGGCCCGCGACGATGCTCAGCGCCAGCGGGAACCCGCCGCACAGCCCGATCAGCTCGTCCACCGCCGCGGGCTCGGCGGCCACCCGCGCGCCGCCGAGGCGGTCGGTCAGCAGGGCGCGGGCCTCGGCGTCGGTCAGCACGTCCAGCGGCAGGTGGTGGGCGGCGTGCCCGGTGATCAGGCCGGGCAGCCGGTTGCGGCTGGTCACCACCACGGCGCAGGACTCGCCGCCCGGCAGCAGCGGGGTGACCTGGGCGGTGTCGGCGGCGTTGTCCAGCACGAACAGCATCCGCTTGCCGGTGACCAGGCTGCGGAACAGGGCGGCCTGGGCGTGCGGGTCGACCGGGATGCGGCCGGGGTCCGCCCCGAGCGCGTCGAGGAACCCGCGCACGGCCGCGGACGGGTCCATCGGCCGCCCGTCCGGGCTGAAGCCGCGCAGGTCCACGAACAGCTGTCCGTCGGGGAACCGGTCGGCGTTGCGGTGCGCCCAGTGCAGGGCCAGCCAGGTCTTGCCGATGCCGCCCGCGCCGGCGATCGCCGAGATCACCACGGTGCCGGACGTGCCCACCGTGGCGTCCAGGCGGTCCAGCTCGGTGCGGCGGCCGACGAACGGCGCGGACGGGGCGGGCAGCTGGCGCGGCACGACCGGTTCCGGCGGCGTGGGCACCGGCGCCGGGCTACCGGGCGCCGGACCGCCGAGCACCGGGCCGCCGGGCGCCGGGCCGTCGGGCAGCGGGTCCTCGGACTGCGGGCCGGCGGGCGGCGGGCTGCCGCGCGCCGCGCCGGCGGGGGTCGGGCCGAGGGCGGGATCGGCGGTCAGGACCCGCCGGTGCAGGTCCTGGAGGGCCGCGCCGGGGTCGACGCCCAGCTCCTCGACCAGCCGGGCGCGGACCTGCCGGTAGCGCTCCAGCGCGTCGGCCACCCGGCCGGCCTGGTGCAGGGCCAGCATGTGCTGGCCCGCGACCCGCTCGTCCAGCGGGTGCTCGGCGGCGCGCTGGGCCAGCTCGACCACCAGGTCCTCGCCCTGGCCCAGCCGCAGCCGGGCGTCGACCAGGTCGTGCTGCGCGGCCAGCCGCTCCCGCCCCAGCCGGTCGCGCTCGGCCTCCGCCCACTCGCCGGCCACGCCGGTCAGCGCCTCCCCCCGCCACAGCTCCAGCGCCTCGGTCAGCAGCCGCGCCGCCCCCGCGTCGTCGCCCGCTCGGGCGCGGGCGCACAGCGCGCGGAACAGGTGCAGGTCCACCACCGGTTCGCCGGTGTCGGCGGTCAGGACGTAGCCGCCCGACCGCCGCACGATGGCCACGCCCCCGCACGGGGCCAGCACCCGCCGCAACCGGGAGATGTAGCTGTGCAGCGTCCCCCGCGCCCGCCGCGGCGCCTGCCCGCCCCAGACCCGCTCGACCAGCCGGTCCCGCGGCACCACGCGCCCGGCGTCGAGCGCCAGCGCCGCCAGGATGCACCGCTGCCTGGCCGGTCCCAGGTCGACCGCCCGCCCGTCGACGCGCGCGGTCACCTCACCCAGCAGACACAGCACCCCGGCACCCCCTGTCCCCGCTCCGGGCGGCAGCCTCGCCGGTCGGGAACGGCGCAGCGCGGTGAACCGCCGGTGGTTCACACGAATGGGCCGTCGCCACGCCACCAGGGTCCGCGCCGAACCGCCACCTGTCGAGACGACCCGCCGGCCCGGTCAGGTGGCCATGCGCTCACCCAGGCGGCGCGCGAGGTCGGCGAGCTCGGCGTCGGGGACGTCCAGGTGGCCCCGGGTCGGGTCGAGGGCCGCGGTCTGCTGCTGCTCGTAGGGCACGCCGGGGGGAAGCGGCGCCAGGTGCCAGTGGACGTGCCGGTTGGCCTGCCGGCTGCCCAGGGACAGGACGTAGAGGCGTTCGACGGTCAGCAGCTCGGTGAGCGCGCGGCCGGCGCGGTGCACGACCGACTGGAGGGCGAGGTACTCGTCGGGGGTGAAGTCGGTGACGACGTGCTCGCGGTGGTCCACCGGGGCGACGAGGAAGTGGCCCCGCACGGAGGGGAAGCGGCTGGCGAAGACGACGGCGCGGTCGTCGCGGTGCGCGATGTGGTGGGGGTAGTCGGGGTTGCCGGCGAGCAGTTCGCAGATGAAGCAGGCGCGGCGGGCGAGTTCCAGGTAGGCATCGGGTTGCCAGGGCACGCGAGTGGTCATGCCGTCCCGTGTACAGGATCGTCGGGAACGGCGTCCGCCACGCCGGCCCGGCGGGCTCAGAGCAGGTCGAGCTTGCGGAAGAACTCCGACAGCTCCCACGGCGAGGCGGTGACCAGGGACGCCACGTCCAGCACGGCGGTGTCGGTGGCCGCCCAGCGGTGGGAGAAGCCCGTGTAGATCGCGATCGGGACGGCCGGGTCCAGTGCGCGGACCGCGTCGGCCAGCCGCAACCCGGCGTCGGCCACCTCCCGCCCGTGCTCGCGCCGGACCATGTCGGTGACCACCGCCCGGTACCGCCCGCCGCCGACCAGCGGCACCGCCTCCCGGGTCGAGCGCGCCAGGTCCACCCGGACGCCCCGGTCGCGGAGCCGGGCGATCTCCAGCACGTTGTTCTCCGGGTTGTCGTCCACCCACAGCACCGCCGGGGGCGAGGTCTGCTCCTCCGCCGCGGGAGCGGGGTCCGGGCCCCGGGACGGCACGCCCAGCTGCTCCCGCAGTTCGCCGAGCTGCTTCTGGAGGTCGGCGATGGCATCGCTCTGCGCTTCGCTCAACGTGCCCAGCGTGACGACCTGCCCACCGACCTCCAGGGTGACCTCGCGCTTGGCGGCGGACCCGATCACGGCGCGCAGCTGGGAGCGGAAGCCGTACAGGACGATCACCACGACCAGCGGCCACAGCAGGCTCGCGACGGAGCTGATCACTTCGGCCATTCACCCGAGGCTAGGGTGCCGGGCACGGCGACGAGGTCGAACGCGCCCCTTCCAGCCATTCGGCCGAACCGCGGCTCGCCGGGCCTCCGGCGAGCCCGCCGGCGCCGGCGGAGGGCGCCCGGAGCCGGCGACCTCCCCGCGGCCCGAGTGGTGCTCGCTCAGAGCGAACACCCAGCGGAAACATCCAGCCGCTCACCTTGGTTGAGCCTTAATGACTCAACTTTGGAGGATCCACATGGGTGAGACGTTGGCGCTGCCGGTGCTGCCGCTGGACGACGTGGTCGTGCTCCCGGGCATGGTCGTGCCGATCCGGCTCACCGGCTCGGACGCCACCGCCGAGGCCCGCGCCGCCGTCGAGGCCGCGTCCGCGGGCGGCGGCGAGGCGCGGGTCGTGCTGGTGCCGCGGTTGGACGGCAAGTACGCCAAGGTCGGCACGCTCGGCGTGGTGCAGCAGGTCGGGCGGTTGTCGGGAGGTGAGCGGGCCGCCGTGGTCCGCGGCACGGCGCGGGTGCGGATCGGGACCGGCACCACCGGGCCCGGCGCGGCGCTGTGGGTGGAGGTCACGGTCGCCGACGAGTCGCCGGTCGACGACCGGACCCGGGAGCTGGCCCGCGAGTACCGCGCGCTGGTCACCACGATCCTCCAGCAGCGCGGCGCGTGGCAGGTGGTCGACTCGGTGCAGCAGGTGCACGAGCCGTCCGCGCTGGCCGACCTCGCCGGGTACGCCCCCTACCTCGACGACGCGCGGAAGGTCTGGCTGCTGGAGACCAGCGACGTCGCGCAGCGGCTGGAGAAGCTGCTGGAGTGGGGCCGGGAGCACCTGACCGAGCTGGACGTCGCCGAGACGATCCGCAAGGACGTGACCGAGGGCGTCGAGCGGCAGCAGCGCGAGTTCCTGCTGCGGCAGCAGCTCGCCGCCATCCGCAAGGAGCTGGCCGAGCTGGACGGCAAGCCCGCCACCGAGGAGCAGGACTACCGGGCGCGCGTCGAGGGCGCGGACCTGCCCGAGCACGTGCGCAAGGCCGCGCTGGCCGAGGTGGACAAGCTGGAGCGCACCTCCGACCAGTCGCCGGAGACCGGCTGGATCCGCACCTGGCTGGACACGGTGCTGGAGCTGCCGTGGAACGAGCGGACCGAGGACTCCTACGACATCGCGGGCGCGCGGGCCGTGCTGGACGCCGACCACGCCGGGCTGGACGACGTCAAGGAGCGCATCACCGAGTACCTCGCGGTGCGGCGGCGGCGGGCCGACCGGGGCATGGGCGTCGTCGGCGGTCGGCGCAGCGGCGCGGTGCTGGCGCTGGTGGGCCCGCCCGGGGTCGGCAAGACCTCGCTGGGCGAGTCGGTCGCGCGGGCGATGGGCCGCGAGTTCGTCCGGGTCGCGCTGGGCGGCGTGCGGGACGAGGCCGAGATCCGGGGCCACCGCCGCACGTACGTCGGCGCGCTGCCGGGGCGGATCGTGCGGGCCATCGCCGAGGCCGGGTCGATGAACCCCGTCGTGCTGCTGGACGAGATCGACAAGGTCGGCGCGGACTACCGGGGCGACCCGACGGCCGCGCTGCTGGAGGTGCTCGACCCGGCGCAGAACCACACCTTCCGGGACCACTACCTGGAGGTGGAGCTGGACCTGTCGGACGTGGTGTTCCTGGCCACGGCGAACGTCCTGGAGTCCATCCCCGGCCCGCTGCTGGACCGGATGGAGCTGGTGCGGCTCGACGGCTACACCGAGGACGAGAAGGTCACCATCGCGCGCGACCACCTGCTGCCCCGCCAGGTCGAGCGGGCCGGGCTGGCGCCGGAGGACGTGGCGGTCACCGACGGCGCGCTGCGCAAGCTCGCCGGCGAGTACACCCGCGAAGCGGGCGTGCGGCAGCTGGAGCGCTCGCTGGCGCGGGTGCTGCGCAAGGTCACGGCCCGAGCGGCCCTGGGCGAGGCGGTGCTGCCGGCCGCGGTGGACGTGCCCGACCTGCGGGGCTACCTCGGCTCGCCGAAGTTCACGCCGGAGTCGGCCGAGCGGACCGCCGCGCCCGGTGTGGCGACGGGGCTGGCGGTGACCGGCGCGGGCGGCGACGTGCTGTTCGTCGAGGCGTCGCTCGCGTCGCCGGGCACCGGTTCGGCCGGGGTGACGCTGACCGGCCAGCTCGGCGAGGTCATGAAGGAGTCGGCGCAGATCGCGCTGTCCTACCTGCGCTCGCACGACAGCCGGGCGGAGGCGCTGGCGGACCGGGGCGTGCACATCCACGTGCCGGCGGGCGCGGTGCCGAAGGACGGCCCTTCGGCGGGCGTCACCATGACCACCGCTCTCGCGTCGCTGCTGTCCGGGCGGCCCGTGCGGTCCGACGTGGCGATGACCGGTGAGGTGTCGCTGACCGGGCGGGTGCTGCCGATCGGCGGCGTGAAGCAGAAGCTGCTGGCGGCCCACCGGGCCGGCATCACGACGGTGCTGCTGCCCCAGCGCAACGAGCCGGACCTGGACGACGTGCCGGAGTCGGTGCGCGAGGCGCTGACCGTGCACTTGGTGGGCGACGTGCGCGAGGTGCTGGACATCGCGCTGGAGCCGGCGACGGCGGCGGCAGCCGCCTGAGCCCCGGCGCGGCACGGGGCCGGCAGGCCCGACCACGGACCTGCCGGCCCCGACCCGCGACTCGCGCCCCACGGCCTCTTGGCTTTTGGGTTTCCGGCACGCCCCGTGCAGACCGGTGCCTTCGTGTTCTCCCCGTACTGATCTTCAATTGTTGGGGTCAGGTTGGTTCGGGGGTGAGGGTCAGGCCGGTGTGGGCGAGGAATCCGTCGAGCAGGTCGGGCCGGTTCCGGATGAGGCGGAGTCGGCGGCGCACGATCGGGACCAGGTCGTTCAGACCGACGGGGGCGAGGTTGGCCAGACCGCGTTTGAGGTGTGACCACACCCCTTCCACCGGGTTGAGTTCCGGGGCGTAGGCGGGTAGTCGGATCACGTGCAGCCAGTCCCGGGCGGCGAGGGCGGGCCGTATCCGGGCGCTGATGTGCCGGTCGAGGTTGTCCCAGATCAGCACGATCGGGCCGCCCAGGCGACGGTGGGCGTCGTCCAGCAGCGCGAGGTAGTGCCGCTCGAGGAAGCTGCGCGGGGCCGGCGGGCTGCGGCGGCGGTGGTGCACGAGCACCCGGTGCAGCAGCCGGGTGCGTTCGCCGGGTTTGACGCAGAGCAGGCCGGCCACCGAGATCCGACCCTGGGAACCGGCCCAGTAGGGCAGGACCGGGGTGTGGCCGCGCCTTGCCCAGGTGCGGGCCTTGTGCGGGCGGGTGTTGCAGCCGGTCTCGTCCTCGAAGCACAACCAGGCGCCCAGGTCCGCGGCTAGGGTTTTCCCCGCGCCCACGACTCCCGCCGCCAGGCGGTGACCGCGGCCTCGTCACGGCGGTCGGCCCGCCGGGCCGGCACCTGGGGGCTGTAACCGATGCGGTGCAGCACCAGCGACATCCCGGCCGGGGTGTAGCGCACCGCGAACAACCGCGCGACCAGCTCCGCGACCCTGGCCAGGGTCCAGCGTCGATCCTCGGTGTACCCGTGGGCGGCCGGCCCCTGCTCCAGGGCCTGGACCAGCCGGTCGAGCCGGGCCCGGTCCAGACGGCAGTCCGGCCCGCCCGGCCCCCTGGAGCGCAGGGCCTGCCGGCCCCCGGCACGCCACAAACGCCGCCAGGCATAGGCGGACTTGGTCGACACCCGCAGACCACGAGCGACCTCGCAGGCGCCCACACCACGCTCGAACCAGTCGGCGGCCTGCATCCGCACCGCCTCACGTCGGGCCCGTTCCCGTCCGGTCAGGCCACCACCATCGGGATAGCGCATACCCCACGGGTACCCCCGGGACAGCCCCACCCACCGACACAAGCCACCACAGACCCCAACAATTGAAGATCAGTATGGCCTGCCCGGAGGGCTACCATGCTTTTCCGGGGGGTGCAAGCACGCTTTTCGCTTGCACCCCCCGGAAAAGCATGGTCGTCTTTGACAGGTCATGCGGGGGGAACACGACCGCTCTTTCTTTTCATTCTCCTTGACGGCCTGCCTGTCCGGCGAGGACTCTTTTAATCCCTTCAGCCTCGGGCAGTACCGCACCAAATCTCACCCGGATCGGTGCGCGACCCAAGTAAGAAGAGCGGCCGAGAGGCCCCCAAGGAGGAGGAAAAAGCAAGAGCGGTCGTGTTCTCCTCCCCGTACGGCCTGCCGGAGGCAATCATGCTTGGCAGGGGGTGTCAAGCGGTGAAGCGTGCTTGACACCCCCTGCCAAGCATGATTGGGCTGCGCCCAGGCCGTACGGGGAGGAGAACACGAGGCAACCGGTATGCGCACTGGGTGCGGCACTGCTGCGTGCAGAGCGCAATAAGTGCGCCATTCCTGCGTGCACTACGCGGTGAGGGGCGCTGCCCCTCACCGCAAGTTGCACAGGTCTAACGGCACGCCTTCGGGGGTTCGGCAAGGCAGGTACCCGGCGTCCTTCATCCGGACGCGGGCGTCGTCGTGTTCGCGCACGTACCGGATGAACTTGGCCAGCAGGGTGTCCTCCGCCGGCTGCACCCGCGTGTACAGGTACTCCACCGTCCAGAAGGGGTAGCCCGCCTCCACCCCCGCCGCCGCGTCGAAGACCTTGCCGTCCAACGACAGCGCGGTCAGCCGGTTGGTCTTGCGGGCCTCCGCCACCGACGGCGCGTCGGCGTAGCCGATGGCGCCGTCCACCGCCCCGATCTCGCGCACCACGTCGCTGTTCTTGTCCCGCTCGCAGCGGATCACCCCGGCCTGCGGGTCGCGGTCCGCGGTGCGGCAGTCGTTGGAGGACAGCGCGCCCTCGCTCGTGCCGAGCACGCGGCGCTCGAACAGCTCGCGGGTGCCCGACTCGCTGCCCCGCCCGACGATCCGGATGGGCAGCGGCGCGCCGCCGCGCAGCTGGCTCCAGTCGGTGTAGCGGCCGGAGTAGACGCCCTTCAACTGCTCCACGGTCAGCGCGTCCAGGCCGACCGAGCTGTGCACCACCACGTGGTAGACCACGATCGCCGCCTGCTGCGCCACGACGTCGCCCGCGTCCTGCTTGCCGTCGGTCAGCGCCACCAGGGCGCGCCCCGGGTCGGCCGCCGCGACCGAGCGCACGCCGGCGAGGCTGCCGTTCGGCTCGGTCTCGACGCGGACCTGCGGGCACACCTTGGTGTACTGCTCGGCGATCCGCTGCATGGTCGGCATGAACACGCTCGACCCCTCGACGCGCAGCTCCCCCGCCCCGCACGCCACCGACGGGTCCTTGTTCTCCGGGGTCCACGCCAGCGTCAGCACCAGCACGCCCGCCAGCAGCGCCGCGAGTCCGCCGGTCAGGCGCGGCAGGGTGAGCAGCCGCTCCTGCTTCTCGTCGTGCAGCACACCGGCGCCGCCGAGGTGCCCGCTCACCCGGACGTCCTTGCCGATGTCACCGCTGTGGTTGCTCTCCGGCTCGCGCAGCACGACCAGCAGCTTGAACTTCTGCTTGCGCCGCAGCGCCAACCCGTCCAGCCGCACGCCGTGCCAGACCGGCTCGGTCGCCACCCGCGGCCGGTCGGCGCCGGGCCGGAACAGGCGGGACATGCTCTGCGCGACGCGGTCGCGCACGGTCGGCAGGGACACCCGCACCTGGCTGGTGTCCTCGCCGAAGAACTGGAGGCTGCGCCGCACTTCTTCGCGCAGCTCCTCGGAACCGGCCTCGGACACCCGGGCGTTCCAGACGATCCGGTCGCCGAACGTGAAGGTCAGCGGCTTGTCGAAGTCGCCGGCGTCGATGTCGTAGCTGCCCTTGTTGCGCACCCGGATGACGACGATGCTCATCCGGTCCAGCACGCGCACCAGCTCCCGCAGCTGCGGGGCGTTCGGCTCGGTCCCGTCGTGCAGCTGGTCGGGCCCGAGGCCGATCTTGGAGTTGTAGAGCACGCGGAACCCCACCCGCTTGCGGCGCACGAAGAGCCGGTCGATGACCGGCGTCGCGAACAACAACGCGATCGCGAGCGCCACCGGGCCGGGACCACCGAGGAAGTCCAGCGCGGACCGCAGGATCTGCACACCGGATTCTCACCGCGCCCGCCCGCTCCGAACCGGTGGCTCCGCGGGACGTTCACCGGGTCTTCACGCCCCGGCAAGCGGTCGGGGCCGGAACGGGGCCCGGGTCAGGGCCGGGTCACCGCCAGGTGGTCCTCCAGCGGCACGGGGATCAGCCCGTCCTGCTTGCACCGCTCCAGGAAGGCGACGAAGTCCTCCACGAACGTCCGGCGGAAGTGCATGAGCACGATGTCGCCCGCGTTGAGCTTGCCGCCGGCCTGGAACTGCACCACGCCGTCGTTGACCGCCGCCGTCCACATCACCAGGGCGGTGAACCCGCAGTCGGTCGCCGCCTTGCGGGTCGCGTGGTCGTAGTTGCCGAACGGCGGGCGGAACAGCTTGGGGCGCTTGCCCACCTGCGCCTCCAGGTAGTCGGCGTTGCCGCAGATCTCCCGGCGCTGGAAGTCGTAGGGCCTGCCCTGCAGGTTCGGGTGGCTCGCGGTGTGCGCGTGCACCCCGGCCCCGGCCTCGTCCTGGAACGCCTTGAAGTAGGCCGGGTCCTCCTGGACGTGCTTGGTGTTGAGGAACAGCGACGGCCGCACGTTGGCCGAGCGCATCAGCTCCAGCGCCGCCGGGTGCCGCACCGCGCCGTCGTCGATGGTGATGAACACGTACGGCTTGTCGGTCCGGATGCGCCGCACCACGGGCAGCAGCCCGTCCTCGCCCGCCGGCGCGTTCGCCTGCGCCGTGCCGTACCGGTAGGGGTGCTGGAACACCGGCACCGTCGTGCCGCCGGGACCGGGCACCGCCGTCGGCGGGGTGGTCGTGGTCGTCGCGGTGGTCGAGGTGCCCGCCGCGGGCGCGGCGGGGTGGGCGGGCGCGGGCGCGCACGCCGCCGTGGCCGCGATCAGGGCAGCCGCGACCGCAACACCGACTTTTCGCATGATCCGGAAATCCCCCCTGGAACCACGCCCCGCTCCCTCGCCGCGGGGCCGTGTCGACCATTCTGCGTCCTGCGCGGGGCCGCAACGGGCCACCGGTGATGAATCTGCAACGCAGTTCACCCGACGATAGGGTCATGACCGGTTCCGCCGACCCACCCGTGGAGGATTCCGAGATGAGCCTTGAGCGCCCCGTGGCCCCCGACCCCTACTCGCTGCTGCCCGCCGTGCCGTCGTTCACGGTGACCTCCACCGACGTGCGGGACGGCGAGACGCTGCCGGACGCCCAGGTGCACTCGGGCGGCGACACCTCGCCGCAGCTGAGCTGGTCGGGCTTCCCGGAGGGCACGAAGAGCTTCGTGGTGACCTGCTTCGACCCGGACGCGCCGACCCCGTCCGGGTTCTGGCACTGGGTCGCGGTGAACCTCCCGGCGTCGGTGACGTCGCTGGAGGCCGGCGCGGGCGCGTCGGACGACGCGCTGCCCGGCGGCGCTTTCCACGTGCGCAACGACTACGGCACCCGCGCGTTCGGCGGCGCGGCCCCGCCCGAGGGCGACCCGGCGCACCGGTACTTCTTCGTGGTGCACGCGGTGGACGTGGCGGCGCTCGACGTCACGCCCGACGCGTCGCCCGCCGCGGTCGGCTTCAACCTGGCGTTCCACACGCTGGCCCGCGCGGTCATGACCCCGGTCTACGCGAGCCGACCGGGGGAATGAGCGGCCCGCGCCGCGGGTTGCAGCACGACGTGAGGCACTTCGACCTGGTCATCATCGGCACCGGCTCCGGCAACTCGATCGCCGACGAGCGCTTCGCCGACTGGGACGTCGCGATCGTCGAGAAGGGGGTGTTCGGCGGCACGTGCGTCAACGTCGGGTGCATCCCGACGAAGATGTTCGTGCACACCGCCGACGTCGCCGCCGCGCCCGCGTCCGGCGCGCGGCTCGGCGTGGACGCGACCCTGGACGGCGTCCGCTGGGCCGACGTGCGCGACCGGATCTTCGGCCGCATCGACCCGCTCGCCGAGGGCGGCAGGCGGTGGCGGGCCGAGGAGAACGCCAACGTCACCCTGTACGAGGGCACGGCCCGGTTCGTCGGGCCGCGGACGCTGGACACCGGGACCGGCGAGGTGATCACCGCCGACCGGTTCGTGCTGGCCGCGGGGTCCCGGCCGGTCGTGCCGGCGGTGGCGGACCTGGCGGCGGCCGGCTACCACACCTCCGACACGATCATGCGGCTGGACGCGCTGCCCGAGCGCCTGACGATCCTGGGCGGCGGTTTCGTGGCCGCCGAGTTCGCGCACGTGTTCTCGTCCTTCGGCGTGGCGGTGACCGTGATCGCCCGCTCGGACCTGCTGCTGCGCCGCGAGGACCGCGAGGTCGCCGAGCGGTTCACGGCGCTGGCCGCGCGGAAGTGGGACGTCCGGCTGAGCCGGAAGGCCGTGCGGGCCGAGCGCGTGGACGGCGTCCTGCGGCTGCACCTGGAGGGCCCGGACGGCGCGGAGGTCGTGGAGTCCGACGAGCTGCTGGTCGCCGTCGGCCGCACGCCCAACTCCGACCTGCTCGACCTGGCCGCGACGGGCGTGGCCGTGCACCCGGACGGCCGGGTCGTCGTGGACGAGTTCCAGCGGACCACCGCCGAGGGGATCCTCGCCCTGGGCGACATCAGCTCCGAGCACCAGCTCAAGCACGTGGCCAACCACGAGGCGCGGGTCGTGCAGCACAACCTGCTGCACCCGGACGACCCGGTCGCGGCCGACCACCGGCACGTCCCCTCGGCGGTGTTCTCGTCGCCGCAGATCGCGTCGGTCGGGCTGACCGAGGAGCAGGCCCGGGAGCGGGGCGTGCGGTACGTGGCGGCCTCGCAGGCGTACGCGTCGATCGCCTACGGCTGGGCGATGGAGGACACGACGGGCTTCGCCAAGGTCCTCGCCGACCCGGCCACCGGGCTCATCCTGGGCGCGCACATCATCGGCCCGCAGGCTTCCAGCGTGATCCAGCCGATCGTGCAGGCGATGAGCTTCGGCCTGGACGCGCGCACGATGGCGCGCGGCCAGTACTGGATCCACCCGGCCATGCCCGAGGTGGTCGAGAACGCGCTGCTCGGCCTGCCGCTGGACTGACGCACGCCGCGAACGGCGCGGGAGGGGGCGCGGCGCCCCCTCCCGCGCCGTTCGCGCGCGAAGGGCGGCTCAGACCGTGCGCGGCCGGCCGGCGATCCAGCCCAGCCCCGTCAGCAGCACCAGCAGGGCCACCAGGACCAGCATGGACACCGTCCAGGACCCGGTCGCCCCGCGCAGCACGCCGAACGCGAACGGCCCGGTCGCGGAGATCAGGTAGCCGATGCTCTGCGCCATCGCGGAGAGCCGGGCGGTGTCCGCGGTGGACGACGTGCGCAGCGAGATCATCACCAGGGCGAGCGGGAAGATGCCCATGCCGACGCCGATCAGCACCACCCACAGGGCGGGCGCGGCGGAGGGCGCGAGGGCCAGCCCGAGCACGCCGGCCACCGACAGCGACCCGAGCGCGAGCACCATGCCGGACTGGCCGGGGCGGCGCGCCGCGAGCGGCGGGACGACCAGGCTCACCGGCACGCCGAGCACCATGGTGATCGCGAGCAGGAGCCCGGCCGTGGTCCGGTCGACGCCGGCGTCGCCGAGGATCTGCGGCAGCCACCCCATGACGGTGTAGGCCAGCAGCGACTGCAGGCCGAAGAAGACGGTGACCACCCACGCGAGCGGGCTGCGGAACAGGGAGCGCCTGGGCCCGGTGGCCCGGGGCGCCGCCGAGCGGGCCACCTCGCCGTGCCGGGCGCCGGCCAGCCACACCAGCAGCGCCGCCAGCGACAGGAACGCCCACGCCCCGACCGCGAGCCGCCACGAGCCCAGCAGCGACTCCAGGCCGGGCGTGAACGCCGCGCCCAGGGCCGCGCCGGCCGCGAGGGCCGCGGTGTACACGCCGGTGACCAGGCCGACCCGGCCGGGGAAGGAGTCCTTGACCACCACGGGGATCAGCACGTTGCACACCGCGATCCCGGCGCACGCGACGAACGTGCCGCCGAGCACCGCCGCGGGCCCGTCGACCACCCGCAGCACCAGCCCGGCCGTGAGGACGGCCAGGGACAGGCCCACCGCGCGGGCCATGCCGAGCCGGCGGCCGAGCCACGGCGCGAGGAAGGCCGCGAAGCCGAAGCACAGCGTGGGGACGGCGGTCAGCAGCGAGGCCCAGGCGGTGGACACGCCCAGCGAGTCCCGGACGTCGCCGAGCACGGAGGCCAGGCTGGTGACCGCCGGGCGCAGGTTGGCGGCGGCCAGCGCTACGCCGATCGCCAACAGGGTGCTGCCGACCAGGGCAACTTGGCGGCTCCGCGCCACCGCAGCAGCCGGACTACCAGAAGGATGGACCTCGATCGTCGCATTGGCACGGGGATCGGTGGCAATGTGAACCTTCGACGGTGTCCGGTCTGGCTCGGTCTGCTGGATCGTCACCGGCCTACTATTTCAGACATGGGATGTTCGGATGAAAGGATGACGCTGTGCCGTTGGCCACTACCCGACGGGCCGGACTCGTCGACCAGGTGATCGACCAGATGAGGGGCGCGATCGCCGGCGGCGAGTGGCCGGTCGGCCAGCGCATCCCGCCGGAGCCGGAACTCGTCACGGCGCTGGGCGTCGGCCGCAACACCGTCCGGGAGGCGGTGCGCGCGCTGTCCCACGCCGGCCTGCTGGAGGTCCGCCAGGGTGACGGCACGTTCGTGCGCGCCACCAGCGAGCTGTCCGGCGCGGTCCGGCGGCTGTGCGGCAGCGAGCTGCGCGACGTGCTCCAGGTGCGGCGCACGCTCGAGGTCGAGGGAGCCCGGCTGGCGGCCTCCCAGCGCACCGACGAGGAACTGCGCCGGCTGGAGGCGCTGCTCGCCGAGCGGGACGCCGCGCTCGCCGCCAAGGACTGGGAGCGGCTGGTGGAGCGGGACGCCGCGTTCCACGTGCTGCTGGTCCAGTGCTCGCACAACACCCTGCTGGCCGAGCTGTACCAGGGGCTGACCGAAGCGGTGCGGGCCAGCATCACGGCGACGGTGGAGACCGACCACGACGACGACCACGTCTCGCACGCCGGCCTGCTGGAGGCGGTCCGCGACCGCGACCCGGCGCGGGCGGCGGCCGAGGCGGGCGGGTTCCTGGAGGAGCTGCTGGAGCGGCACACGGACTGACCGGTCACCCCCGCCGCCGGGGCGGGGACCTCCCACGGTGGCGGAAGTTCCCTGGGAGGTCCCCTGGTGGGGGGTCGGCGCGGCGAGGAGTCGGTCGCCCGTCCCGGAAGTCGTCGCGAGGGACGGCGGCGCTACGCGGCGTTGCCGGATCGCTGCGCGGGGCTCCGCTCGGGCGCGTTGCTCGGGTGCGCTGCTCGGGTGCGCTGCTCAGGCGGTCGAGCGGTCGCCCCAGCAGTTCCGCAGCGCGTCGAGCGCGGCCACCACGGCGGGCCGCCGGGTGGCCTGCGCGCGCCACACGGCGAACACCCGCCGCGTCGGCGTGGGCGTGAACGGGACCGCCCGCACGGAGGCCGGCAGCGGCCCGCGGCCGAGGCGGGGCAGCAGCGCGACGCCGATCCCCGCGGCCAGCAGCGCCAGCTGCGTGTCGTACTCGGCGATCCGGTAGGCCAGGTCCGGCTCCATGCCTGCGCCCCGGACGGTGTTGACCAGCCAGTCGTGGCAGATCGTGCCCTCGGGCTGGCAGATCCAGCGCTCGCCGGCCAGGTCCTGCGGCACCAGCACCGCGCGGTCGGCCAGCGGGTGCCCGGCGGGCAGCAGCACGTCCGCGAGGTCCTCGCCGAGCTGCGTCCGGGACACGCCCTCCGGGACGGCCAGCGGCGCGTTGACCCAGTCGTGGGTGACCGCCATGTCCAGCTCGCCGCGCGCCACGGCCTCCAGCCCCTGCGGCGGGTCGGTCTCCACCAGCCGGAGGTCCAGCGCCGGGTGGTCGCGGGCGAGCGCGACCAGCGCCGCCGGCAGCAGGCCCCGGGCGGCCGTGGCGAACGCGCCGACGCGCAGCTCCCCCACCGCCGCGCCGCGCTGCTCCTCCAGGGTCACCTCGGCGTGCTCGACCAGCTTGAGCACCTGGTCGGCGGTCGCGGCGAGCAGGTGCGCGGCGTCGGTCAGCGCGACGCCCCGGCCCCGCCGCTCCAGCAGCGTGGTGCGGGTCTCGCGCTCCAGCTTGGCGATCTGCTGGGACACCGCCGACGGCGTGTAGCCCAGGGCGGTGGCCGCCGCGCCCACCGAGCCGTGCCGCGCCACCGCGTGCAGCGCGCGGAGCCTCCCGAGATCGAGCATGTAGCGATCCTAAACCCAAGCGTTCAGAACTCGTCGCTGGTGCTAAATGATCGACTCACCGCAGACTCGATGACGTGAATCCGCGTCATGCCGGCCTGGCGGTGCTCATCACGACCATCTGGGGGGTCAACTTCGTCGTGATCAAGGTGGGGCTGGACGAGTTCCCGCCGCTGCTGTTCTCGTCGCTGCGGTTCCTGGTCGCCGCCGTGCCCGCCCTGTGGTTCGTCGGACCGCCGCGCGTGGCCTGGAAGTGGGTGGTGGCGGTCGCGTTCGCGCTGGGCGTGGCCAAGTTCGGGCTGCTGTTCCTCGGGATGGGCCTGGGGATGCCGGCCGGGCTGTCCTCGCTGGTGCTGCAGAGCCAGGTCTTCTTCACCGTGGTGTTCGCCGCGGTCCTGCTGCGCGAGCGCCCGCGGCCGGTGCAGCTGGCCGGCATGGCGGTGGCGGCGGTCGGCATCGTGCTGATCGCGATCGACTACGGCGTGAGCAGCCCCCTCACCGCGCTGCTGCTGGTGATCCTCGCCGCGGTGGCCTGGGGCCTGTCCAACGTGGCCACCCGCCGCGCCCGCCCACCGGACCCGCTGAGCTTCAACGTGTGGGTCTGTGCGGTGGCCGTGCTGCCGCTGCTCGGCCTTTCCCTGGTCTTCGAGGGACCGTCCGCCGCCGTCACCGCGTTGGGGGACCTGAGCTGGACGGGCGTCGGCGCGCTGCTGTTCATCGCCTGGATCTCCACTTTGTTCGGCTTCAGCGTGTGGAGCTTCCTGCTCAAGGAGCACGACGCGAGCACCGTCGTCCCGTTCGCCCTGCTCGTACCGGTGGCGGGCATGTTCTCCGGGTGGCTTTTCCTGGATGAGCACATCAGCCCCGTGCGACTGGCGGCGGCAGCCCTGGTGATCACCGGCATGGCCGCAACCACGATCCGACGCACCCCCACCCGCCCACTGGCGGCAGTTCCGTAACCCACACCTCCGCAAAACGCCGAAGCACAGCCCCAATTGCAGCTTTCGCTCTCGGCACACCCCGTGCAGACCGGTCGCCTCGTGTTCTCCCCGTATGGCCTGCCCGGAGGGCTACCATGCTTTCTTGGGGGGTGCAAGCACGCTTTTCGCTTGCACCCCCCAAGAAAGCATGGTCGTCTTTGACAGGTCATGCGGGGAGAACACGACCGCTCTTGCTCTTCCTCCTCCTTGGCGGCCTGCCTGTCCGGCGAGGACTCTTTTAATCCCTTCAGCCTCGGGCGGTACAGCAACGATGAGATCCGTACCGCACCAATTCTCACCCGGATCGGTGCGCGACCTCAGTAAGAAGAGCGGCCGAGAGGCCCCCAAGGAGGAGGAAAAGAAAGGGCGGTCGTGTTCTCCTCCCCGCACGGCCTGCCGAAGGCAATCATGTTTGTCGGGGGGTGTCAAGCGAAGAGCGTGCTTGACACCCCCCGACAAACATGATTGGGCTGCGCCCAGGCCGTACGGGGAGGAGAACACGAAGACACCGGTATGCGCACTAGGTGCGGCACCGCTGGCGCGAAGCGCAGGAGGTGCGCCACCCCTGCATACAAAGCGCAGTCGATGAGCGTGGGTTGTCAACCTTTTACTGCGCGAATTGGTGATTGACGAGCGGGCAGGGGTGCGGTGGGGTTGTGCGGTGGAACACCGGGTGCTGTCGGCCAGGACCATCACGGCCTGGGGCATCGGGCTGCTGGTGCTGGCCGCCGGGTCGGTGGCGGTGCTGCTGGTCACGCTGGGTTCCGGTGAGCCGCGGGACGGCGTGCGGCTGGACGTGATCAGGACCGCGTCGAGCATCGTGCTCGGCGCGGGTGGCGCGGCGGCCCTGCTGCTCACCGCGCGCAAGCAGCGCTACACCGAGCTGGACCTGGTGCACAAGGACCACGACGCCGCCGAGCGCCGGGTCACCGAGCTGTACGGCAAGGCCGCCGACCAGCTGGGCAGCGACAAGGCCCCGGTCCGGCTCGCGGGGCTGTACGCGCTGGAGCGCCTGGGCCAGGGCAACCCGGCGCACCGGCAGACCATCGTGCACCTGCTGTGCGCCTACCTGCGGATGCCGTTCACCCCGCCGCCGGACCTCCGCGACCGGATCGGCCCGCGGGACGCCGCGCGGTTGCAGGAGCAGGAGGTGCGGCAGACCGCGACCGGGCTGCTGGCCCGCCACCTGCGCCCCGACCGGCCCGAGTCGTACTGGCCGGACATCGAGCTGGACCTGTCCAACGCGACCCTGGTGAAGCTGACGCTGACGCACGCGCGGCTGCGCCAGGCGTCCTTCGTCGGGGCCACGTTCGTCGGGCCGGCGACGTTCCGGGGCACGGAGTTCACCGGTCAGGCCGACTTCCGGGAGGCGCGGTTCCGCGGCCTGGCGGACTTCCGGCGGGTCGTGTTCGGCGACGCGGTCTTCCGGGGCGCCCGGTTCTCCGGCGAGACGGACTTCGGCGTGCACACCCCCGCGGTGCTCGCGGGAGCCCTGACGAAGGTCGGCGACGTGCGGCGCAAGTGGCCGGACGGGTGGGTGGAGCGGCCGAACGGTGACGGTTGGGCGGTGCTCGTTCGCGAACCGTGATCGGTCAACGCCCGTTCGGGGGACGTATCCCCGGCCTGCCGGCCGGTACCTTCATTGCATAACCACTCGTGCGTGGGGGTGTGACATGCGATTCATCGGATGCATGGCACCGCACGCGTCCGCAGGTGTCGACCTTCCCTGACAGACGACCGAGTGTTCTCCCTTCGGTGAAGCCGCGTCCGCGGCCACCGGGCCCGGCGCCGGCGAGCGGTCTCCCGGCTTGGCGGTCGAGTGCCGCGCTCGTCGCGTCCCCGGTGGTCACCGATCGCACCGCGATGGCATCGCACCCGTGGACCCCGCACGACTTGGTGGTCGTGCGCCGCGGAACCGCGCCGCCGGGTCAGGCGATCAGCGGCGGACCCGCGGGTGGGACCACCGGCAGTCCGGCGGGGGCTCCCCGGTCGAGCAGCGCGCGCACCGCGTCGGTGTCGAGGTGGTCGGCGACCAGGTCGCCGAGCAGGTCGAGCTGCGCGGCGCGGCGGCCCGCGAACTCGGTGTCCGGCGCGGGCGCGAACCCGTCGCGGCCCGAGCGGTCGGCGGCCCAGCGCAGGAACGCGCGGCGGAACGCGTCGTTCTCCAGCAGGCCGTGCCAGTGCGTGCCGGCGACGCGGTCGCCCAGCACGCCCTCCACCGTGCCGTCGGGCAGCGCGATCAGGCCCTCGCCGGTGCTGCGCGTGACGCGACCGTGGTGGATCTCGTAGCCGGTGACCGGCTCCCCGAACGCCCGGCCGCGGGGCGTGCCCAGGGCCTTGTCCGGGGCGAAGCGGACGTCGACGTCGAGCAGGCCCAGGCCGTCGACCGAGCCTGCGCGGGACTCGACGGCGTCCTCGATCGTGCGCCCGAGCATCTGGAAACCGCCGCAGATGCCGAGCACCGGCCCGTCGTGCCGGGCGATCGCGTCGGCCAGCCCGGTGGCGCGCAGCCACCCCAGGTCCTCGACGGTCGCCTTGGAGCCGGGCACCACCACCAGGTCCGCGTCGGCCAGCCGGGACGGCTCGGTGACGAACCGCACCGACACGCCGGGCTCGCAGGCCAGCGCCTCCACGTCGGTGGCGTTGGAGACGCGCGGCAGCCGCACCACCGCCACCCGCAGCCACTGGTCGCCGCGCGGCGGCTCGGGGCGGCCGATCACGCCGTCCGCCGCGTAGGACAGGGAGTCCTCGGCGTCCAGCCACAGCTCCTCCCGCCACGGCAGCACGCCGAGCACCGGGCGGCCGGTCAGGGCGCGCAGCTGGTCCAGGCCCGGCGCGAGCAGCGCCGGGTCGCCCCGGAACTTGTTCACGACGAACCCCGCGACCAGCGCCTGGTCGGCCGGGTCGAGCAGGGCCAGCGTGCCGAACAGGTGCGCGAAGACGCCGCCCCGGTCGATGTCGCCGACCACCAGGACCGGCAGGTCCGCGGCCCGCGCCAAGCCCATGTTCGCGATGTCGGTCGCCCGCAGGTTGATCTCGGCCGGGGAGCCCGCGCCCTCGCAGACGACGGCCTCGAAGTCCGCGCGCAGGTCGGCCAGGGTGGACAGCACGGTCGTCATCAGCGCGGCCTTGCGCTCGCGGTAGGTCAGCGCGGACACCTCGCCCACCGCGCGGCCCAGGACCACGACCTGGGAGGTGCGGTCGCCGCCCGGCTTGAGCAGCACCGGGTTGAACCGCACGCTGGGCTCCAGCCCGCACGCCGCCGCCTGGAGCGCCTGGGCGCGGCCGATCTCGCCGCCGTCGCGCGTGACGACCGAGTTGTTCGACATGTTCTGCGCCTTGAACGGGGCCACCCGCACCCCCTCGCGGGCCAGCCACCGGCACAGCCCGGCCACCAGGACGCTCTTGCCCGCGTCCGAGGTCGTCCCGGCGACCAACAACGCACCGCTCACGCCGCAAAACCCCTTCCCCGCCGGTCCCGGCTGACATCATCCACGTCATGGTCTCCGCACCCGCCACCGCCGTCCTGGTGCACAGCCCCTACCTGGGTCCGGCGAGCCTGCGCCCGCTGGCCGGCGCGCTGGCCGCGTCCGGGCACCCGGTGCTGCTGCCGGACCTGCGGGTGACCGTGAACGCGGCGCCCGTGCACCAGCGGCTCATCGGGGTGTTCGCCGACGCGGTGGAGGACTCGCCGGTGGGCGACGAGCTGGTCCTCGTCGGGCACAGCGGCGCCGGCCCGCTGCTGCCCGCGTTCGCCGACGCGCTGGAGGCGCCGGTCACCGGCCTGGTGTTCCTCGACGCCGAGCTGCCGACCCCGGGCCGCAGCTGGCGCGACGGCGCGGACGCCGAGCGCATGGCGCACTACAAGGCCATCGCGCGGGAGGGCCTGATGCCGCGCTGGGACCGCTGGTTCGCCCCGGAGGCGCTCTCGGCGATGGTGCCGGACGTGCGGCTGCTGGAGGAGATCGTGGGCGAGGCGCCCGAGGTGCCGCTGGCGTTCCTCAAGGAGCCCCGCCCGACCGTCGCGTGGCGCGGCCCGTGCGGGTACCTGCGGCTCAGCGACGCGCACCGGGCGGACGCCGCCGCGGCGCGGGAGCTGGGCTGGCCGGTGCGGGAGCTGGCGGCGCACCACCTGGCCGCCGCGTCCGCGCCGGCCGAGGTGGCCGCGCCGCTGGCCGAGCTGGTCGCCCGGCTCAGCAGACGGTGAGGATCTCCGAGCCGCTGTCGGTGACGACGATGGTGTGCTCGAACTGGGCGGTCCAGCTCTTGTCCCGGGTGGTGACCGTCCAGCCGTCGTCCCAGACGTCGTGGTCGATGCCGCCGAGCGTGATCATCGGCTCGATGGTGAACGTCATGCCCGGCTCGATGACGGTCGGGACGTGCGGCGCGTCGTAGTGCAGCACGACCAGGCCGCTGTGGAAGGTGCGCCCGATGCCGTGGCCGGTGAAGTCGCGGACCACGCCGTAGCCGAACCGGTTGGCGTACGCCTCGATGACCCGCCCGACGACGTTGAGCTGCCGACCGGGCTTGACCGCCTTGATGGCCCGCATGGTGGCCTCGTGGGTGCGCTCGACGAGGAGCCGGACCTCCTCCGAGACGTTGCCCGCGAGGAACGTGGCGTTGGTGTCGCCGTGCACGCCGCCGATGTAGGCCGTCACGTCGATGTTGACGATGTCGCCGTCCTCGACCACCGTCGAGTCGGGGATGCCGTGGCAGATGACCTCGTTCAGCGAGGTGCAGCACGACTTGGGGAACCCGCGGTAACCCAGCGTCGAGGGGTAGGCCCCGTGGTCGCACAGGAACTCGTGCGCGACGGCGTCGATCTCGTCCGTCGTGACGCCGGGCACGACGACCTTCCCGGCCTCCTGGAGCGCCTGCGCGGCCAGCCGGCCGGCGACCCGCATGGCCTCGATGACCTCGGGCGGCTGGACCCACGGGTCGGTGTTGCGCCGGGGCTCCTTCCGATCCACGTACTCCGGCCGCTCGATCTCGGCGGGGACCGGACGACGCGGGGAGAGCACACCTGGCTTGAGGACGGCACGCACGGACATGCCTCCACATTACGGCTCAGCGTGACGGGACATGCGCCCTGTGCCCGCATTGTGGTCAGGGGAACGCCCGCGGCGGGACCGGCCGGCGCGCCGCCCGCCGCCCGGCCGCGGTCGGTCGGCGCCACCGGGCCCTGCCGCGCGCCGCCCGACCGGTCCCGGGCCGGTCTCAGCCGAGCGCGCGCAGGAACCGGGCGGAGGCGTCCACCGCCGGCGCCGACGTGTTCGTGCCCAGCAGCAGGGTCGCGAACGCCACGTCGCCCCGGTAGCCGACGAACCAGCCGTGCGAGTTGGCGCCGTCGCCGAACTGCGCGGTGCCGGTCTTGCCCCGCACGTCGCCCAGCGGGCGCAGCTGCGGCGCCGTCCCGGACTCCACGACCTCGCGCATCATCGCCCGCAGCGGCTCCAGCACGGTCGGCTCGGGGGCGGCCGGCCGGTGGTCGGCCTTGGTCTCCCGGTCCTTGAGCAGCACCGGCACGGGCATCTCGCCGCGCGCCGCGGTGGCCGCCACCAGCGCCATGCCGAACGGGCTGGCCAGCAGCTTGCCCTGGCCGAAGCCGTCCTCCGCGCGCTCCACCACGTCGGTGGCGGGCGGCACGGACCCGGTGATGGTGGTCAGGGCCGGGATCTCGAAGTCGACGCCCAGGCCGAACCGGTCGGCCTGCTCGGTCATCGCGTCGGCCGGCAGGCCGGCGGCGAGCTGCGCGAACGTCGTGTTGCAGGAGAACGCGAACGCCGAGTGCAGCGGGATGACGCCCTTGTCGAACTCCTTGTCGTTGGGCACGACCCGCCGCCCGTCGATGGTCAGCTTGCCGGGGCAGGGCTGCGGCGAGTCGGCGGGCACCCCGGCCGCCAGCGCCGCCGCCGCGGTGATGATCTTGAACGTCGAGCCGGGCGGGAACCGGCCGGTCAGCGCGATCGCGCCCTGCGCGTCGGCCGGGCCGTTCTGCGCGACCGCCAGCAGGTCGCCGGTGGACACCGACAGCGCCACCAGCATCGCGGGCTCCGCGACCGGCTCCAGCGCGTCCTCCGCCGCCGTCTGCGCCGCCCGGCTCAGGCCGGTGGGGATCGCCCGGGCCGGCTCGGGCGCGACGTCGTGCAGGACCTCCGCCTCGTCGCCGGCCGCGTTCACGGTGTAGACCCGCAGGCCCGACCGCCCGGCGATCTCCTCCTCCACGTGCCTGCGCACGGCAGGCAGCACCTGCGACCCGAAGTTCCGCGCCGGCGCGAGCAGGGAGGTCTGCGCGGTGAACCGCACGCCGGGCAGCTCGTAGATCTCGGGCTTCACGGCCTGGTAGTCGGCGTCGCGCAGGGCCGCGACCTGGTAGACCTGCCCGGCGGGCACCCCGCCCGCGCCCTCGGCGATGCTCTGCGCGGTGATCGCCGGGTCGATGCGGCCCAGCGCCGCGCCCAGCGCGCCGGTCACCGCCGCCAGGTCGCCCGCCTGCGCCGGGTCCAGCAGGACCGAGACCACCTGCTCCGGCGCCAGCAGCGGCGAGCCCTCCCGGTCCAGCACGGGCGCGGGGTCCGGTTTCACGTCGGCCAGGCCCAGGGACTGCTGCGCCGCCAGCTTCGGGTGCACGACGGAGGGCGTCCAGTGCACCTTCCAGTCGTCCTCCTCGCGCCGCAGGTCGAACTCGGTCCGGTAGGACCACGTCCGGCCGTGCCCGAGGTCCCACTCCAGCCGCGCGGTGGCGTCGGCCGCCGCGGACCCGCCGGCGGACCGCACCTGCTCCGCGGCGGCCTTGAGCGGCGCGGACCGCAGGGCGCCGCGCACCTTGGCCAGCAGCTCCCCCGCCGCGCCCGGGTCGTCGGTCAGCGCCGCCGCGCCGCCGACGTCGCCGCTGGAGAGCCGGCCCAGGAAGTCGCCCGCGACCTGCTCGGGACCGGGCCGCGACGCGAAGACCCCGCAGCCGCTGAGCACCACGAGCACGACGACAGCCGAAGCGGTCTTCCGAAGCGTCACGGGTGCGAGTATGCCCAACTCCCCGGACAACCCCCTAGAACAACACCGTCGCGTACTGGCCCACTTGGGTGAACCCGATGCGTCGGTACGCCGCCCTGGCGACCTCGTTGTAGCCGTTGACGTACAGCGAGGCGGTCCGGCCGAGGCCGCGCACCAGCCGTTCGGCGACGGCAGCGGTCCCGGCGGCGCCGAGGCCGCGCCCGCGCCGGTCCGGCCGCACCCAGACGCCCTGGATCTGCCCGACCTTCGCCGACATGGCCCCGATCTCGGCCTTGAACACCACCTCGCCGTTCTCGAACCGGGCGAACGCCCGGCCGCCCGCGATCAGCTCGGCCACCCGCGCCCGGTAGGACGCACCGCCGTCGTCGGCGCACGGGTCGACGCCGACCTCCTCCACGAACATCGCGATCGCCGCCGGCAGGTACCGGTCCAGCTCGCCGGGCCGCACCGGCCGCACCAGCGGGTCCGGCGGCACGTGCGGGCTGCCGCCCAGCGCCAGCAGCGGCTGGTCGCCGCGCACCTCGCGGGCCGGGCCCCAGTCCGGGGCCAGCTCCTCCCACAGGCCGAGCACCTGCTCGGCCGGCCCCACCAGGGACGAGCACATCCGGCCGCGCCGGCGCGCGCGGTCGGCGAAACCGCGCAGCGCGGGGGCGTCGCCGCGCAGCGGGATCAGGTTGGGCCCGGCGAAGCACAGCGCGTCGATCCGCCCGCCGCGCAGCGAGCGGTGGTCGTAGGCCCACACCTCGCCGCCCAGCCGCCACGGGTCCAGCCCGGCCACCTCGACCCGCGCGGCCACCATGCAGGAGGCCACCGGGTCGGCCGCCAGCACCGCGAGCACCTCGCCCAGGTCCCGCTCGTCCAGCAGCCGCGCGCCGGCCAGCCTCAGCACGGTTCAAGCCTGCCAGACGGAGGGCATTCCACGCGCGTCAGCCACCCGCTCAGCCGACGGTCACCACCGGTTCGCTGGCGTCGGCGGTCTCGCCCAACTCCTCGGCGAGGCGCATGGCCTCCTCGATCAGGGTCTCCACGATCCGGTGCTCGGGCACGGTCTTGATGACCTGGCCCTTGACGAAGATCTGGCCCTTGCCGTTGCCCGAGGCCACGCCCAGGTCGGCCTCGCGCGCCTCGCCGGGCCCGTTGACCACGCAGCCCATCACGGCCACCCGCAGCGGCACCTCCATGCCCTCCAGACCGGCCGTGACCTGCTCGGCGAGGGTGTAGACGTCGACCTGCGCGCGCCCGCACGACGGGCACGACACGATCTCCAGCTTCCGCGGCCGCAGGTTGAGCGACTGCAGGATCTGGTGGCCGACCTTGACCTCCTCCACCGGCGGCGCGGACAGCGAGACCCGGATCGTGTCGCCGATGCCCTGGCGCAGCAGCGCGCCGAACGCCACCGCCGACTTGATCGTGCCCTGGAACGCCGGGCCCGCCTCGGTCACGCCCAGGTGCAGCGGGTAGTCGCACTGCTCGGCCAGCAGTTCGTAGGCCCGCACCATGACCACCGGGTCGTTGTGCTTCACGCTGATCTTCAGGTCGTGGAAGTCGTGCTCGGCGAACAGCGACGCCTCCCACAGCGCCGACTCCGCCAGCGCCTCCGGCGTCGCCTTGCCGTACTTGGCCATCAGCCGCGGGTCCAGCGAGCCCGCGTTGACGCCGATCCGGATCGGCGTGCCGCGCTCGCGCGCGGCGGCGGCGATCTCCTTGACCTTGTCGTCGAACTTCTTGATGTTGCCCGGGTTCACCCGGACCGCGGCGCAGCCCGCCTCGATCGCCGCGAACACGTACTTCGGCTGGAAGTGGATGTCCGCGATCACCGGGATCTGCGACTTGCGCGCGATCGCCGCCAGCGCGTCCGCGTCGTCCTGCGACGGGCACGCCACCCGCACGATGTCGCAGCCGGCCGCCGTCAGCTCCGCGATCTGCTGCAGCGTCGCGTTCACGTCCGCCGTCACGGTCGTCGTCATCGACTGCACCGACACCGGGAACTCGCTGCCCACGCCGACCGACCCGACCATCAGCTGCCGGGTCTTGCGCCGCTGCGACAGCACGGGAGGCGGCAATGCCGGAATCCCGAGCATCACGCCGTCACTCATGGCTTAACACCTCTCACTGTTCCACGATCACTGGAGCCGGATGGGGTTGACGATGTCCGCGGTCACGGTCAGCAGCGTCACCGCACCGCCGACGAAGATGACGAAGTAGGTCAGCGGCAGCAGCCGCAGGTAGTTGACCGGCGCGCCGGCGGGCTTCCCGCGCAGCTTCCGGATCCAGTCTCGCACCCGCTGGTAGAGGTTGACGGCGATGTGACCACCGTCAAGCGGCAGCAGCGGCAGGAGGTTGAACACGCCCACGAAGAAGTTCAGGCCCGCCAGCATCAGCCAGAAGAACGGCCACAGCCCGCGCTCGACCGCCTCGCCGCCCAGGCGGGACGCGCCGACCACGCTGACCGGCGACTCGATGTCGCGCTCCGCGCCGCCGATGGCCTTGACCACGGCCGGGATCTTCTCCGGGAACTTCAGCAGGCCGCGCCAGGTGTTGGCGAACATGTCGCCGGTGTACTTCGTGGCGCCGCCGATCGCGGTGAACGCGTTGTAGTGGAACTCCAGCTGCTGGACGACGCCGATCGCGCCGACCTCCTTGGTGTACCGGGAGCCGTCCTTGCGCTGGAACTGGCGGTCGACCCGCGCCACGTCGGCGGTCAGCTTCACCTCCTGGCCGTCGCGCAGGACCGTGAACTCGGTGGGCCCGAACTTGTCGCGGGTCAGCGTCAGCACCTCGGCCCAGCTGGGCACCCTGGTGCCGCCGACGGCCACGATCTCGTCGCCCGGCCGGAAGCCCGCCTTCGCCGCGGGCGAGACGTCGCCGGGGGCGCAGTCCGGCTTGCTGGTGCTCTGCACGCACGGTGCGACCTCGCCGATCACGGCCGTGTTGCGCAGGTTCGGCATGCCCATGGTGGCGGCCATCACGTACAGGATGAGGAAGCCGAGGATGAAGTGCGTGATCGAGCCGGCCGACAGCACGACGACCCGCTTCCACGTCTTCTGCCGGTAGAAGGCGCGGGCCCGGTCCTCCGGCCGCACCTCCTCCAGCGCGGTCATGCCGGTGATCTCGCAGAACCCGCCCGCGGGGATCGCCTTGAGCCCGTACTCGGTCTCGCCGCGCCGGAACGACCAGATCTTCGGCCCGAACCCGATGAAGTACCGGGTCACCTTCATCCCGAACATCTTCGCCGTGGCCAGGTGGCCCAGCTCGTGCAGCGCGATCGAGACGCCGATCAGCAGGGCGAAGAGCAGGATGCCCAAAAAGAAGACCACGGTCAGTCCCTTCCCGACCCCACCGGGGCGGCCACGAGTTCCCGCGCCCGGGCGCGGGCCCAATCCTCGGCGGCGAGGACCTCGGCGACGTCGGCGGGCTCGCGCGCCCAGCCGTCCGCCTCGCCCAGGACCCGCTCCACCGTGTCCACGATCGACGTGAACGACGTGCCGCCGCCGAGGAAGGCCGCGACCGCCTCCTCGTTGGCGGCGTTGTAGACCGCCGGCAGGCAGCCGCCGCCCGAACCCGCCCGCCGGGCCAGCCGGACCGCCGGGAACACCTCGTCGTCCAGCGGCTCGAAGGTCCAGGCGGCCGGCGCCGCGAAGTCGCACGCGGCGGCGGCGCCGGGCACCCGGTCCGGCCAGCCCAGGGCCAGCGCGATCGGCAGCCGCATGTCCGGCGGGCTGGCCTGCGCGAGCGTCGAGCCGTCGGTGAAGGCGACCATGGAGTGGATGACCGACTGCGGGTGCACCACCACGTCGATGCGGTCGTAGGGCACGTCGAACAGCAGGTGCGCCTCGATCAGCTCCAGGCCCTTGTTGACCAGGGTCGCCGAGTTGACCGTGACGACCGGGCCCATCGTCCAGGTGGGGTGCGCCAGGGCCTGCGCGGCGCTCACCCCGGCCAGCTCGGCGCGCCCGCGCCCGCGGAACGGCCCGCCGGAGGCGGTGAGCACCAGCCTGGCGACCTCGTCGCGCCGGCCGCCGCGCAGGCACTGGGCGAGCGCGGAGTGCTCCGAGTCGACCGGCACGATCTGCCCCGGCGCGGCGGCGCGCAGCACCAGCGGCCCGCCCGCGACCAGCGACTCCTTGTTCGCCAGCGCGAGCGTCGCGCCGGTGCGCAGCGCGTGCAGGGTCGGCTCCAGCCCGATCGAGCCGGTGATGCCGTTGAGCACCACGTCGGCGGGCGTCGAGTCGACCAGGTCCGTCATCGCCGTCGGCCCGGCCAGCACGCGCGGCAGCTTGAACGCGCCCCGCGGGTAGCCGCGCTTCTGCGCTTCGGCGTACAGCGCGAGCGTCACGTCCTCCACGGCGGTGGCCCGGGCGACGGCGACGGCCTCGACCCCGTGCTCCAGGGCCTGGGCGGCCAGGGCGGCGGGGTCGGCCCCGCCGGCGGCGAGGCCGACCGCGGTGAAGCGGTCCCGGTTGGCGGCGATGACGTCGAGGGCCTGGGTGCCGATCGAGCCGGTCGACCCCAGTACCAGGACCGTGCGTGGTGTGCTCATCACCGACCATTGTTCCGGAACCAACCTGATAGCCCGCACAGCGGTACTCAGGTCACAGAATGATAACGCAGGCGTGGGCTCACCCGAACGTGGGCAACCTCTGATCAAGCGCCGCCGACGGATTCCGCCCGTCGCGGCCATCAGGAAGGAGACCCCCCGTGGGCATCTTGGGTTGGATCGTCCTCGGCCTCATCGCAGGCGCCATCGCCAAGGCCATCATGCCTGGTCGCGACCCCGGTGGCATCATCATCACCATGCTACTCGGCATCGTCGGCGCCATCATCGGCGGGTTCGTCGGCAAGGCGATCTTCGGCACCGACATCAACACGTTCTTCAGCCTCAGCACCTGGCTGCTGGCCATCCTCGGCTCGCTGATCGTCCTGTTCGTCTACCGCATGGTGACGGGCAACCGAGCTCGCGCCTGACGCGTCCCCCCTCGCAAGGCGCGATCGCAGCGCCCCTCGCCGCCACCCCCCTGCGGCGAGGGGCGCTTTCGCGTGCGCCGCCGACGCCGCGCGACCGGCCGCACCGCGTCGCGCCGCACCCGCTCAGCCCGGCGTCGCGGGCGCTCAGCCCGCCAGGCCGGCGTCGCGGGCCAGCAGGGCGGCCTGCACGCGGTTGGTCAGCCCGAGCTTCGCCAGCAGGCGGCTGACGTAGGTCTTCACCGTCGCCTCGCTCATGTGCAGCCGCTGGCCGACGTCGGCGTTGGACATGCCGAGCCCCAGCAGCGCCAGCACCTCGACCTCGCGCTCGGTCAACCCCGCCACCTGCCGCCGGGCCTCCTGCCGACGGGGTTGGCCCACCTGGGCGACCATGCCGACCACCCGGCTGGTGACCATGGGTGACAGGTAAGCCTCCCCCGCGTGGACCGCGCGCACCGCCCGCAGCAGCTCCTCCGGCGCCGAGTCCTTGAGCAGGAAGCCCGACGCGCCGTCGGACAGCGCCCGCACGATGTTGTCGTCCTCGCCGAACGTGGTGAGCATCACCACCCGCACCGACGGCGCGACGGCGCGCAGCTCGCGCGCCGCCCCCAGGCCGTCCAGCCGGGGCATCCGGATGTCCAGCACCGCCACGTCGACCCGGCGCTCCAGCGCGACCCGCACGGCCTCCCGGCCGTCGCCCGCCTCCGCGACCAGCTCGATGTCCTCGGCCGTGCCGAGGATCGCCTTGATGCCCGCCCGCATCAACGGCTCGTCGTCGGCGATCAGAACCCGGATCAACGCTCACGCCCCTTGCTGGTGGGTGTTCTTCTCGACGAGCCTGCCGTCGGCGAAGCAGAACCGCACGACCTTGGTCGACCGCGCCGACTGCCGCTGCTCGTCGGCCACCCGGTACTCGCACCGCGACCCGGGCGGCTCGGGCGGCGCGTCGGAGCGCAGCTCGCCGATGGGCGGCTCCGCGCCGCCGGGCAGCTTGCCGCGCACCTCGGCCTCCGCGTCGCCCACCCGGATCGAGTCGTAGAGCCGGGCGTCGACCACCTTGGTGAAGTGCTGGCTGCCCAGCCACGTGTAGCCGCCGACGACGACCGCCACGACGACGCCGGCGAGCAGGATCGAGCCGACGCCGGCCCACTTGCGGATGCCGCTGGGCCTGGCCTGCTCGACGGGCTCGTCGTCGGAGGGCTCGTCGTCGGCCGCGGCGGTGTCCTCGTAGGGCAGCACGGCGGCGATCCGGAAGCCGCCCGAGGGCAGCTCGCCGACGTGCAGCATCCCGCCCGCCAGCCGCACCCGCTCGCCCAGGCCGACCAGGCCGAAGCCGGCGCCGTCGGCGGGCTTGACCCGGGGCGGGTTGTTGCGCACCTCGACGACCAGCGCGTCCGGCTCGTACTTGACCGTCACCTGGACGCTCGCGCCGGGCGCGTGCTTGCTGGCGTTGGTCAGCCCCTCCTGCGCGATCCGGTACGCGGCGTGGCTGACCTTCGCGGGCAGCGGGCACGGCTGCCCGCCGCGCACCAGGCTCACCCGCACCCCGGCCTGCCGCGCGCCGTCGACCAGCTCGTCGATCGCGTCCACGGTCCGCCGCACCTGGTCCTCGTCGGGCTCGTCGCGCCGCAGCACGCCGATGACCCCGCGCAGCTCCTCCATGGCCGTCAGCGCCGCGCTGCGCAGCACCTGCACCGCGTCGCGCTGCCGCTCGCCGAGGCCGGGGTCCAGCGCGAGGGCGCCCGCGTGGACGGAGATCAGGCTGAGCCGGTGGCCGAGGCTGTCGTGCATGTCCTGGGCGATCCGGTTGCGCTCGCGCAGCCGGACCTGGCGGGCGACCATCCGGCGCTCCCGCAGCAGGGTCTCCTCGCGGTCGTGCAGGGCCGCCACCAGGGCGTGGCGCTGCGCGCTGTACCGGCCGACCAGGAACGGCAGGGCCACCACCATGCCGTAGACGGTGAACATCACCCACGACCCGATGGGCCCGGTCAGGCCGGGGGTCGACACGCCCCAGGCGACCAGGTAGAGCACGAGCCCGAGCGCCGCGGTGACCAGCGAGCGCTGCCAGGACACGATCCGGTAGCCGGCCGCGTACGAGAGCATGATGATCACGGCGACGCCGCCGTGCGGGAAGCGGAACACCGCCCAGATGCCCAGCAGCAGCGCGATCGCCGGGAACCCCAGCCGCAGCACGTACACGCCGACGTAGACCGCGCCGACCAACCACCACTGGTCGACCCGCTCCTCGCCGGCGATCCAGCCCGGCTGGACGTCCAGCAGGACGATGGCGGTGATCGCGAGCAGTTCGCGGCCGACGCGCCACGGGGTGACCTCGCGCAGGCGCCGGGCGTGGGTGCGCAGGAACGCCGCCGGAGCACCCCGCAGGTCCCCGACCCCCGGTCGCAGGCGCTGCACAACGGACGTCACACGGGCCAACGGTAAACAACCCCCCTGCGGTCGTCCGCGTTCATTGGTCGCGGTTCGGCTCGACGAAAGTTGACGCGCGGGCGCGCCTGCTCGCGACCAGCACACCCGCGATGAGCAGGGCGGCGCTGACCGCGACCAGCACAGTGGACAGTGCGACGATCTCCGGCGACACCCCGCGCTTGCTCGCCTGCGCGTAGACGTGCACCGGCAGCGTGGTCGACCCGACCCCGGTCAGGTAGCTGGAGGTCACCACGTCGTCGAAGGACAGCAGGAACGCGAACGCCGCGCCCGCCGCGACGGCCGGCGCGACCAGCGGCAGGGTGACCGTCCGGAACGCCACCGGGGGGCTCGCGCCGAGGTCGGCGGCGGCCTCCTCCAGCCGGGGGTCCATCCCCGCGATCCGCGCCCGCACCACGACCACCACGAAGCTCAGCGAGAACGCCACGTGCGCGGCCAGCAGCGCGCCGAAGCCCAGCGGGATGCCGGCGAGCTTCACGCAGAACCCGAGCAGCGCCACGCCCAGCACCACCTCCGGCACCACCAGCGGCAGGCCCAGCAGCAGCGTCCACAGCCCGCGCCCCGGGAACGCCCGCCGCAGGCCGAACGCCGCCAGCGTCCCGATCGCGGTGGCCACCGCGGCGCTGGCCGCCGCCAGCCGCAGCGTCAGCCCCAGGGCCTCCAGCACGCGCGCGTCGCCGAGCAGCTCGGCGTACCAGCGCGTCGACAGGCCGGTGATGCGGCTGAGCGAGCGGGAGTCGTTGAACGACACGACCGCCAGCCAGGCGACCGGCGCGTAGAGGAAGAGCAGCACCAGCCCGGCGGCGCCGCCGAGCAACCAGGGCCGGCGGTTCACAGCACGTCCTCCCCGCGGCGCCCGCGCAGCGCCAGCGCCACCACCACGAGCACCAGCAGCAGGACCGCCATCGCCGACCCGAGCGGCCAGTTGTTCCCGCCGCGGAACTGGTCGTCGATCACGCTGCCGAACGTCGACTGGTCGACCCCGCCGAGCAGCCGGGGCGTCACGAAGTCGCCCGCCGCCGGCACCAGGACCAGCAGCGACCCGGCCAGCACGCCGGGGAGCACACCGGGCAGCACCACGCGCGCGAACGTCGACACCCGCCCGTGCCCGAGGTCGTAGGACGCCTCCACCTGCCGGTGGTCGAACCGCTCGCAGGCGACGTAGAGCGGCAGCACCATGAACGGCAGGAACCCGTAGGTCAGGCCCAGCACCACCGCGCCGTCGGTCAGCAGGAAGCCGCCGGGGCGGTCCAGCCCGACCCCGGCGAGCAGCCGGTTGACCAGCCCCTCCCCGTCCAGCAGCGCCTTCCACGCGTAGACGCGGGCCAGGTAGCTGGACCAGAACGGCACCAGCACCGCGGCCAGCAGCGCCGTGCGGTACCGGCCGCCGTGCCGGGCGATGAACCACGCCAGCGGGAAGCCGAGGAGCAGGCAGAACAGGGTGGTCAGCCCGGCGTAGGCCAGGGTCCGCCCGAAGATCGGCAGGAACGCCGGGTCCAGGGCGGTGGCGTAGGCGTGCGTGGTCCACGGCAGCACGGCCCTGGCCACGCCCGTGTCGCGGGTGGCGAAGCTGAACTGCACCACCAGCGCCAGCGGCGCGATGAGGAAAACGCCCAGCCAGAGGCCGGTGGGCGTGAGCAGGCCGGTGGCGACGAGCCACCTGCGCCGGGACGGGAGCACGAGCGCACATGATGCCACGCGAACGTCAGCGCACCGGTGCGGGCATTTGCGCACGTTAACAACGCGTTCGCCTGCTGCCGCGACCCACGTGGCGACCCCCGCTACCGCCGGGGCGCACCGCCGGTCAGCCGGTCTTGACCCGGGTCCACGCGTCGGCGTAGCGGGCCTCCGCCTCGCCGCCGAGGTCCTTGGTGAACGGCAGCTTCGCCAGCTGCTCGTCCGACGGGTACACCAGCGGGTCGTCCAGCAGCTCCCGGTCGATCAGCGGCTTGGCCGCCGCGTTCGGGCTGCCGTAGCGGACGGCGTTGGCCAGCGCCGCGCCGACCTCCGGCCCCAGGACGTAGTCGATGAACCGGTGGGCGTTCGCCGCGTGCGGCGCGTCCTTGGGCACGCACAGCAGGTCGACGTAGGACAGCCCGCCCTCGGACGGGATCGCGTAGGCGATGTCGGGGTTGGCCTCGCGCGCCTGGAAGGCGTCGCCGGAGTACGCCTGCGCCAGGGGGACCTGCCCGCCGGTCAGCGGCTCGATCACGTCGGAGGTGATCTGCCCGATCCTCTTCTTCAGCTCCAGCAGCACCGCCACCGCCTCGTCGAGGTGCCGGGGATCGGTGGTGTTCGGGTCGTGGCCGGCCTTCAGCAGGCCCAGCGCCATCGCGTCCCGCGCCTCGTCCAGGATCGTGCTGCGGCCCTGCGCGGCGGCCAGGTCGTAGGCCGAGAAGCCGGTCACGTCCCCGAGCCGCGACCGGGAGTAGGCCAGGCCCGTCGTGCCCCACGCCCACGGCACCGAGTGCGCGTTGCCCGGGTCGTAGTCGGCTTCGGTGAACCGCTTGTCCAGGTTCGCCAGGTTCGGCAGCAGGTCGTGGTCCAGCGGCATGAGCAGGCCCGCGCGCAGGAAGCGGCGCACGAAGTTGTCGCTGGGCACCACGAGGTCGTAGCCCGCCGCGCCGGAGGCGATCTTGGCCTCCATCTCGTCGTTGGTGCTGAAGTTGTCGTAGGTGACCCGGACGCCGCTCGCGGCGGTGAACCCCGACAGGGTGTCCGGCGCGATGTAGTCGGTCCAGTTGTAGAAGTTGAGCTCCGGCTCGTCCCGGGCGTTGGTGGCCTCGGCCTGCGACGCCGGGGCGCCGCCGTTGCCCGGCGCCTCGCCGACCCCGCACGCGCCGGTCGCGGCCAGCGCGAAGAACGCCGTGGACCGCAACAGGGCCCGGCGGGTCACCCGCGGGTCGGCCACGTCCCACAGGCGGGCGATCCGGAGGTTGCGATCAGTCATCTGCGCTCCCCAGCAGCACGGTGAAGTCCGGGTCCCAGGCCATCCGCACCGGCTGGCCGGGCGCGCCGGCGTCGTCGATGCGGCGGGTGTTCTGCACGAACGCGACCAGCTCGCCGCCGCCGGGCACGTCGACCACGTACTGCGTCGACACCCCGGCGTAGACGACGTCGCGCACCGTGCCGCTGAACACGCACCAGCCCGGCGGCGGCTCGCCCGACCGGTCGTAGAGGTGCACCTTCTCCGGCCGCACCGTCGCCGCGACGCGCTGCCCGTGCCGGGCGGAGCCGTTGAGCGGGGCGCGCAGCCGCGTCACGCCCGGCGCGGACAGCTCCACCCACCGACCGTCCACACCGGACACCTCGGCGTCGAGGATGTTGGACGTGCCGATGAACCCGGCCACGAACCGGGTCGCGGGGCGTTCGTAGACGTCCTCCGGGTAGCCGACCTGCTCCAGCTTCCCGGCGTTCATCACGGCGATGCGGTGCGACAGGACCAGGGCTTCCTCCTGGTCGTGCGTCACGTACAGGAACGTCGTGCCGACCTCGCGCTGGATGCGCATCAGCTCCATCTGCAACTCCTTGCGCAGCACGGCGTCCAGCGCGCCCAGCGGCTCGTCCAGCAGCAGCAGCCGCGGCCCGGCCGCCAGCGCGCGGGCGATCGCCACCCGCTGCTGCTGACCGCCGGACAGCTGCGCGGGGCGCCGCCGGGCGAAGCGGCTCAACCGCACCAGCTCCAGGTGCTCGCCGACGGTCTTCCGCAGCGCCTCGCCCCGCACGCCCTTGCGCTTGACGCCGTACGCCACGTTGTCCCACACCGACATGTGCGGGAACAGCGCGTACGACTGGAAGACGGTGTTCACGTCCCGCCGGTAGGGCGGCACGCCGACCATGTCCGCGCCGTCCAGCTCGATGCGGCCGGCGTCCGGGCGCTCGAACCCGGCGACCATGCGCAGCAGGGTCGTCTTGCCGCACCCGGACGGCCCGAGCACGGAGAAGAACTCCCCCTCGTGGACGCGCAGCGTGACGTCGTCCACCGCGGTCTGGTCGGAGAAGCGCTTGGTCACCCCGTGAAGGCCGACCTCGACGGGCGCGAAGGTGTCCGGGGCGGGCTCCTCGGCCGGGTGGAAGCCGGGCTGTTCGGTCAACTCTTCGCCTTTCCGGCAGCGCTCGGGCGGCTTCGGCCGCGGTCCCCACGTCGAACAGCGGCCGAGGGTAGACGGCGGCGCTGTGCCGCGCACCTCACGTCTCGCGCGGGCCCACCATGTGCGACGATTGGCCGGTCGGTGAACGTGATCGGGCAGGAAGGTCGTGCGGCTGTGTCTTCGTCCTCGGAACTGGACAAGCGTCCGGCGGTCGACACCCACGACGAGCCGTCGGCCGAGTGGGGCTGGCACGGCACCTTCCCCAAGGGGCTCAAGATCGCCGGCTGGCTGTCGGTGCTGGCGACGCTGTCCATGCTGATCGGCAACCACCAGGGCCGCACCGAGGACATCTGGGTCATCGCGTTCGCCGCCGGCTTGGCGCTGCTGCTGGTCTGGGACCAGGTGCGCGGCCGCACCTCCTGGCGCCGCAAGGGCTAGGGCCCCGCCCTTCGCGCGTCCGGCCGGGCCACCCGGCCGGGCGATCCCCTCACGCGGTGACGCCTCGCGACCTCCCGTCGTGGCGACGGGTCTGCCGTCCCACCCTGTGAACGCCGGTTGCGCGCGTCCGCCCGCGCCAGTTGGGTTCGGTGTCGCGCAGAGCACACACCGACTCGCTCTCCGTGAGAGGGAGGACCCGCCATGTCCGTCACGGACGAACTCCTCGCCAACAACGCCGCCTACGCCGAGCGGTTCACCGGCCCGCTGCCGCTGCCCCCGTCGAAGCACGTCGCCGTCGTGGCCTGCATGGACGCCCGCCTGGACGTGTACCGCGCGCTGGGCCTGAACGAGGGCGAGGCGCACGTCATCCGCAACGCCGGCGGCGTGGTCACGGAGGACGAGATCCGGTCGCTGGCGATCAGCCAGCGCCTGCTGGGCACCAGAGAGATCATCCTCATCCACCACACCGACTGCGGGATGCTGACCTTCACCGACGACGAGTTCAAGCGGGCCATCCAGGACGAGGTCGGCGTGAAGCCGCCGTGGGCGGCCGAGGCGTTCCCGGACGTGGAGGAGGACGTGCGGCAGTCCCTCGCCCGCGTCCGCGACAACCCCTACATCCCGGTGAAGGACTCCGTCCGCGGCTTCGTGTTCGACGTCGCCACCGGCAAGCTCACCGAGGTCGCCTGAGCACGACGGCGCTGCCCGACCGAAGGCGCACGCGGAGCCGGGTGACGCACGTGCCCGGCTCCGAGGTCGGCTCCCGGCCCCCGGCGGACTGCTCAGCCCGACGTCGGGAGAAGCGGTCGTTCCGGCGACTCCGCGGCCCGTGCCGGATCGTCCTCGCGCAGCGACCCGGTCGCCGGTCGACCCGCGTCACCGACCCCGCCGGATCCGCGGCCCCGCACCCGAGGGCAGGCGCTCCCGCACCCCGGCCGCCGTCGAGCGGACGCGGGCTCAGCCCTCGGCGGCGAGCTGGCCGCACGCCGCGGCGATCTCCTGACCGCGCGTGTCGCGCACCGTGCACTCCACGCCCTGCTCCTTCACCCGCCGCACGAACTCCCGCTCCACCGGCTTCGGCGAGGCGTCCCACTTCGACCCCGGCGTCGGGTTCAGCGGGATCACGTTCACGTGCACCAGCCGCCCCAGGTGCCGGCGCAGCACCTTGCCCAGCAGGTCCGCCCGCCACCCCTGGTCGTTGATGTCGCGGATCAGCGCGTACTCGATGGACACCCGGCGCCCGGTCCGGTCCGCGTAGCCGCGGGCGGCCTCCAGCACCTCGGACACCTTCCACCGCGTGTTCACCGGCACCAGCGTGTCCCGCAGCTCGTCGTCCGGCGTGTGCAGCGACACCGCCAGCCGGACCTGGAGCCCCTCCTCGGTCAGCTTCCGGATCGCGGGCACCAGCCCCACGGTCGACACCGTCACCGACCGCTGCGAGATGCCCAGCCCGCCGGGCGCCGGGTCGCAGATGCGGTGCACCGCCTCGACCACGCGCCGGTAGTTCGCCAGCGGCTCGCCCATGCCCATGAACACGATGTTCGACAGCCGGCCGGGCCCACCGGGCAGCTCGCCGTCCCGCATGGCCGCGGCGCCGCGGCGCACCTGGTCCACGATCTCGGCCGTCGACAGGTTCCGCGTCAGCCCGCCCTGCCCGGTCGCGCAGAACGGGCACGCCATCCCGCAGCCTGCCTGGCTGGAGATGCACAGCGTCGCGCGGTCCGGGTAGCGCATCAGGACGCTCTCGACCAGCGTGCCGTCGTGCGCGCGCAGCAGCGTCTTGCGGGTCGACCCGCCGTCGGCCTCCACCGAGCGCAGCTCGGTCCACAGCGGCGGCATGAGGTCGGACACCAGCTTCTCGCGGGTGGCCGCCGGGATGTCGGTCATCTCGGCGGCGTCGGCGGTGAGCCGGCTGAAGTAGTGGTGGGACAGCTGCGCGGCGCGGAACGGCTTCTCGCCCAGTGCCGCGACGGCCTCCTTGCGCTGGTCGGCGGTGAGGTCGGCGAGGTGGCGCGGCGGCAGGCCGCGCTTGGGCGCGTCGAAGACGAGGGGAAGTGCAGTCATGGCGCCCTCCAGTGTCCCACGTCCGCGGAGCGGTCCTCACCGTTGCATCGCGACAGGTTCCGATATATCGTCGACACGTCACGACCGATTGACGAAGGAGACAGCGACATGCGTTCCCACCACGGGCACCACGAACGGCACCACCGGGAGCGGGGCTTCGGCGACCCGCGGCGCGGCTTCGGCGGCGGCTTCGGGCCCTTCGGCGGCCCCCCGGTCCCGCCCGGCCCGCCCGACTTCCACCACGGCGGACCGGGGCGCGGCCGGCACGGCAGGCAGCGCCGCGGCAACGTCCGCGCCGCGGTCCTGACCCTGCTGCTCGAACGCCCCATGCACGGCTACGAGATGATCCAGGAGATCGGCCGGCGCACCGACGGCCTCTGGCGGCCCAGCCCCGGGTCGGTCTACCCGACGCTGCAGCTGCTGGCCGACGAGGGGCTCGTCGCGGCCAGTGAGGAGGCGGGCGGCAAGAAGCTGTTCACGCTCACCGGGACCGGGCAGGCCGAAGCGGCGAAGCTGGAGGGCGCCCCGCCCTGGCAGCAGGTCAACGACGAGGTCGACCTGCACGCGGCGAAGCTGCGCACGGCGTCGCGGCACCTGGGGTCGGCGATGCAGCAGATGGCCCACGCGGGCACGCGCGAGCAGAAGACGCGCGCCGTCGAAGTCCTCAACGAGGCCCGGCGCAAGCTCTACGCCATCCTCGGCGAGCTGGACGTCGAAGAGGACACCGACGACGAGTGAACCGCCCTACCAGCGGTCGTGCACCAACGGCCGCACCAGCTCGTCGTAGACCGCGCGCACCCGGTCGTGCGAGGTCAGCGGCGCGAGGTCGGCGGCGGCCGAGTTGGCCCGGGCCTGCTCGGCGTTGCGGGCGCCGGGGATCACCACCGTGACGCCCGGCTGGTCGACGACCCAGCGCAGCGCGAACTGCGCCATCGTCGCGCCCTCGGGCACCAGGCCGCGCAGCCGGTCCACGGCCTCCAGCCCGACCTCGTACGGCACGCCGGAGAACGTCTCGCCGACGTCGAACGCCTCGCCGTTGCGGTTGAAGCTGCGGTGGTCGTCGGCGCCGAACGCGGTGTCGCGGCGGTACTTGCCGGACAGCAGCCCCGAGGCGAGCGGGACGCGGGCGACGATCGCCACGCCCGCGTCCGCCGCCGCGGGCAGCACCCGCTCCAGCGGCTTGAGCCGCAGCGCGTTCAGGATGATCTGGACGCTCGCCACACCCGGCCGGGCGATGGCGGTCAGCGCCTCCTCGGTGGTCTCCACGGACACGCCGTAGGCGGCGACCCGCCCGGCCTCCACCATCTCGTCCAGGGTGTCGAAGACCTCGTCGGAGGAGTACACCGGCGTCGGCGGGCAGTGCAGCTGGACCAGGTCCAGGGTGTCCACGCCGAGGTTCGCGCGGGACCGGTCGTTCCAGGCCAGGAAGTTGTCCCGGGTGTAGTTCGCCGGGGTCTGCCCGACGCGGCGGCCCATCTTGGTCGCCACGGTGATCGCGGCGTCGCCGCGCTCCCGCAGGAACCGGCCGACCAGCTGCTCGCTGCGCCCGTCGCCGTAGACGTCGGCGGTGTCGAAGAAGGTCACGCCCGAGTCCGCGGCGGCGTGCAGCACGGCCAGCGCGTCCGCCTCGTCCACCCGGCCCCAGTCCGCGCCGAGCTGCCAGCAGCCCAGCCCGATGACGCCGACCTGCCGCCCCAACCTGCGCGCGTCGCGATTCTCCACGGCAGCGATCCTATGCGCGCGCCGGCCGCCTACGGCAGGACGAGACCGCACGGTTTCCGCCGGGTGTGGACGCGGTAGCCGACCTCGAACGACAGGCCGGGCGTCCGGGCCACGGCGCGTTCGGCGACCTCGGCGGAGAACTCGATGCGCAGCACCGCCTCCAGGTCCTCGCGCGTTTCGAACCGCCACAGCGCGCGCACCCGGCGCAGCGCGAAGCCCTGAGCCGCGAAGAACCGCTCCACGTCGGCGGGGTCGTAGCGGGGCTCGTCCGCGCACAGCCAGGGGCCGTAGGGCTCGGCCGTGCCGTCGAGGTCCACGATCGCGAGCGTGCCGCCGGGCCGGAGCACGCGGTCCGCCTCGCGCAGGCCGGGCTCGCAGCCGGGGCCGAAGAAGTAGGCGGTGCGCGCGTGCACGAGGTCGGCGCTGCCGTCGGGCAGCGGGAGCCGTTGCGCGGGACCCGCCACCACGGAGGCGTTGGGCAGCCCGTCGACCCTCGTGCGCGCCCGGCGCACCAGCGGCGGGTGCGGCTCGACCCCGGTGACCCGGGCGGCGTCGCGCGCGAACACCGGCAGGTGGAACCCGTCGCCGCAGCCGACGTCGACCACGTCGCGGCCGGTCCAGTCGCACGCCTCGCGCAGCGCCCGCCAGATCGCCCCGTCCACGTCCTGGGCGCGGTTCTCGACCTCGTAGACCTCCGGCCAGTTCCAGATGTTCGGGCTCGGCAGGACGTCGGTGGGCCGGACGGCGGACAGGGCGGCGCGGACGAATCCCTTCACGGGACGACTGTAGAGCCGTACCGTGATCTTCCCCGGCAGCGCAGGAGGCAACGGTGTCGATCGTCCCGAACTCCCCCGCATTGGCTGAACTGCTCCACGGCGCACCGTGCTGGGTGGAGCTGCCCACGGTGGACGAGCAAGCCTCCGCCGACTTCTACTCCGGCCTGTTCGGGTGGACCTACGCCGACGTGCACGGCCGCACCGTGGCCGTCGCGGGCGGGCTGCCGGTCGCCGAGCTGGTGCCCGCCGACGGCGGCTTCGGCTGGACGCTGTACCTCAACACCCCGCACGCGCGCGCGACCGCCGAGAAGGCGCACGCCCTCGGCGGGCACGTGCTGCGCGAGCCCAACGAGCTGGACACGCTGATCGCCGACCCGACCGGCGGGGTGGTCGGCTTCCGGCGCGTGCCGCCGGACTGGCTGTTCGGCGCGGACGGGCACGGGGCGTACGCGTGGGCGGAGCTGAACACCCGCGACGGCGCGACCGCGGACGCGTTCTACCGGGAGCTGTGCGGTTTCGAGGTCACGCAGGTCGGCGACGGCCAGGCGGTGGACTACACGACCTGGGCCGTCGAGGGGAACACGGTGCTGGGCCGCCAGCGGATGGGCCGGGCCTTCGCGCCCGGGACGCCCGCGCACTGGATGGTGTACTTCACCGCCGCGCCCGAGATCGGGGCCGACTCGGTCGCCTCGCGGGTGCTGGAGCTGGGCGGGCGCATCACCGTGGAGCCCTACGACACCCCGTTCGGCCGGGTCACCGCGGTGGCCGACCACTCGGGCGCGGTGTTCTCGGTCATCGACCCGTCCCGCTCGGCGCCGCTGACCGAGGAGGAGACCGGCGCCCCGGTGGACGACCCGTTCGACGACTGACGCGGGGTGCCGAAGTCCGCGCCGGGGATTGTCGTACCCCCGGCGTAGCGTCGGTGTGCGACCTGTGCCACACCTCCCGCCGCACGGGAGGTGTGGTCGACGCCGGTCGGTTCCGCGCCCGGTCGGTCCCGGATGAGGGGTCGGGACCGCTCGGGCGCGTGCCGCCGGCGCGTGCCCGCCCGGCTCGCGGGCCGGGCAGCCGCCCGTGCCCACCCGCCCGTGCCCACCCGCCCGTGCCCACCCGCCTGTGCCCGTCCGCCCGTGCCCGTCCGCGCGGGTGCGCCCGCCCGGGCGCGTTGCGGCTCAGGCGGGGACGAAGGCTTGCAGGAGCAGCCACGACACGACGGCCGAGGGCAGCAGCGAGTCCATCCGGTCCATCAGCCCGCCGTGGCCGGGCAGCAGCGTGCCCATGTCCTTGAGCCCGAGGTCCCGCTTGATCAGCGACTCCACCAGGTCTCCGGTGGTGGCGGTGACCACGAGCGCGGCGCCGAACAGCACGCCGTGCCACCACTGGCCGCCCAGCAGCAGGCCGACGGTGAGCGCGCCGCCGACCATGCCCGCCGCCATCGAGCCCGCGAACCCCTCCCAGGACTTCTTCGGGCTGATGGTGGGCGCCATGGGGTGCTTGCCGAAGAAGACGCCGGCCGCGTACCCGCCGGTGTCGGACAGGACCACGCCGACGAGGAAGCACAGCACCCGGAACACGCCGTCCTCGGCGACGACCAGCATCACCGCGAAGGAGGCGAACACGGCCACGTACACGACGGTGAAGACCGACGCGGTGACGTCCCGCAGGTAGCCGTCCGCGCCGTCCTTCAGCCGCCAGATCAGGCACACCAGGACGGTCACCACGAACGCGGTCAGCACGCCCTCGCGCCCGTACGGCCAGGCCAGCCACACCACCGCCTGGCCGCCCAGGAGCACGGGCGCCAGCGCCACCCGGATGCCCGCCCCGCGCCGCACCGCGCCCGCCAGCTCGTACATCGAGACCGCCACCGCGATCGCGACGACGCCGACGAACAGCTGCCGCACCGTGAACAGCGCGAACAGGATGACCGCGCCCAGGCCGACGCCGACGGCGACGGCCGCGCGCAGGTCCCGGCCCGCGCGTGACGCGCTCGGGCGGGCCGCGCCCTGCTCACCGCCGCCTGACACCTGTGCTCCTATCACGGTCGCCGACCGACCGGGGAAGACCTGCGGCCGGCCACCCGGCCGGACGACACCGACGCGACCACACCTAGACCTCGAGCAGCTCGGCTTCCTTGTGCTTGACCAGCTCGTCGACCTGCGCGACGTAGCGGTGCGTCACGTTCTCCAGCTCCTTCTCGGCGCGGGAGCCCTCGTCCTCGCCGACCTCGCCGTCCTTGACCAGGCGGTCCAGCTCCTCCTTGGCCTTGCGGCGGATGTTGCGGATGGAGACCTTGGCGTCCTCGCCCTTGCCCTTCGCGACCTTGACCATCTCGCGGCGGCGCTCCTCGGACAGCTGCGGGATCACCACCCGGATGACCGAGCCGTCGTTGGAGGGGTTGACGCCCAGGTCCGAGTCGCGGATGGCCTTCTCGACCGAGTTCAGCTGGCTGGTGTCGTAGGGCTTGACGACCGCCATCCGCGCCTCCGGGATGGCGACGCTGGCCAGCTGGTTCAGCGGGGTCGGCGAACCGTAGTACTCGACGACGATGCGGGAGAACATGGCGGGTGTGGCGCGGCCGGTGCGCACCGCCGCCAGGTCTTCCTTCGCCACGGACACCGCTTTTTCCATCTTCTCCTCGGCGTCGAGGAGGGTCTCGTCGATCACGGCTGACTCCCTTGGTGTGCGCAGTTCGGCTCAAATCCCAGCAGGTCTAGAAAGACGGGCGACCACCGGGGGTGCTCACCAGCGTGCCGATCTTCTCACCGCGCACGGCCCGCGCGATGTTCCCCTCGGTGAGCAGGTTGAACACCATGATCGGCATGTTGTTGTCCATGCACAGGCTGAAGGCGGTCGCGTCGGCCACGCTGAGGCCCCGTTCGAGCACCTCGCGGTGGGTGATGTGGTCGAACATCTGCGCGTCCGGGTCGATCCTCGGGTCCGCGGTGTAGATGCCGTCCACGGCCTTGGCCATCAGCACGACCTCGCAACCGATCTCCAGCGCCCGCTGCGCGGCGGTGGTGTCGGTGGAGAAGTACGGCATCCCCGCGCCGCCGCCGAAGATCACCACGCGGCCCTTGTCCAGGTGGCGCATGGCGCGGCGCGGGATGTAGGACTCGGCGACCTGGCCCATCGTGATGGCGGTCTGCACGCGCGTCTCGATGCCGTGCTCGCGCTCCAGGAAGTCCTGCAGCGCCAGGCAGTTCATGACGGTGCCCAGCATTCCCATGTAGTCGGCGCGGCTGCGGTCCATGCCGCGCTGCTGGAGTTCGGCGCCGCGGAAGAAGTTGCCGCCACCGATGACGACGGCGACCTGGACCCCTGTTCGGACGACCGCGGCGATCTGGCGGGAGACGGTCTGCACGACGTCGGGGTCGACGCCGACACCCCCGCCGCCGAACATCTCGCCACCGAGTTTGAGCATGACCCGGCGGTAACCGTGGCCTGGCTCCTCGTCTACCTCTGCGCTCAACAGGTCCTCCTCTGGACACGGCAAGGGCGGGGTTGCATCCTCGCGCAACCCCGCCCCCACGCGAATCAGGCTTCGCCGACCTCGAACCGGGCGAAGCGCGTCACGGTGACGCCGGCCTCGTCCAGCACGGCCTTGACCGTCTTCTTGGACTCCGTCACGGAAGCCTGCTCCAGGAGCACGACGTCCTTGAAGAAGCCGTTGACCCGGCCCTCGACGATCTTGGGCAGCGCGGCCTCCGGCTTGCCCTCCTCGCGCGAGGTCTCCTCGGCGATGCGGCGCTCGTTGGCGACCACGTCGGCGGGCACCTCGTCGCGGGTGAGGTAGCGGGGGCGCATCGCGGCGATCTGCATGGCGGCGCCGCGCGCGGCGTCCTCGCTGTCACCGGTGTACTCGACCACGACGCCCACGGCGGGCGGCAGGTCGGCGGCCCGGCGGTGCAGGTAGGTGGTGACGGCGCCGTCGAAGACCGCGACCTTCGCCAGCTCCAGCTTCTCGCCGATCTTGGCCGAGAACTCCTGGACGACCGCGTCGACGGACTGGCCGTCGAGGTCGGTGGCCTTGAGCACGTCGACGTCCGCCGGGCGGGTGGCCTTGGCGACCGCGACGATCCGGGAGGCCAGCTCCTGGAAGTCGGAGTTCTTGGCGACGAAGTCGGTCTCGCAGCGCAGCTCGACCATCACGCCGTCCTCGGCGGCGACCAGGCCGTTCGAGGTGGTGCGCGCGGCGCGCTTGTCGACGTCCTTCGCACCCTTGATGCGCAGGATCTCGACCGCCTTGTCGAAGTCGCCGTCAGCCTCTTCCAGCGCCTTCTTGCAGTCCATCATGCCTGCGGCGGTCAGCTCGCGCAGGCGCTTCACGTCAGCGGCGGTGTAGTTCGCCATCGTGCGGGTTTCCGTTCCTTCTGCGGGATACGCGCGGGGTGGTGCGGTGGCCGGGGACGCGCGCCGTGCCCACGAGGTGTCGCGGGCACGGCGCGCGGCGGGTCAGGACTGGACGGCCTCGGTGCCCTCGGCGGGCGCGGCGGGCTTGTCGGTCGCCTCGGCGCCGACGAGCAGCTCCTGCTCCCACTCGGCCAGCGGCTCGTCGGTGGCGACGCCCGGCTCGGGCTTGTCGGCGCCGTCGGCGACGTTGGTCCGGGCGCCCGAGCGGGCCATCAGACCGGCGGCCGCGGCCTCGGCCACGACCTTGGTCAGCAGCGCGGCGGACCGGATGGCGTCGTCGTTGCCCGGGATCGGGTAGTCGACCTCGTCCGGGTCGCAGTTGGTGTCGAGGACCGCGACGATCGGGATGTTCAGCTTGCGCGCCTCGCCGACCGCGATGTGCTCCTTCTTGGTGTCCACGATCCAGACGGCGCTGGGCACCTTGGACATGTCGCGGATACCGCCGAGCGTGCGCTCCAGCTTGTCCTTCTCGCGGTTCATCATCAGGATTTCCTTCTTGGTGAAACCCTGGAAACCGCCGGTCTGCTCCATCGACTCCAGCTCCTTGAGCCGCTGGAGGCGCTTGTGCACCGTGGAGAAGTTGGTGAGCATGCCGCCCAGCCAGCGCTGGTTCACGAAGGGCATGCCGACGCGGAGGGCCTCGTTGGCGATGGCCTCCTGCGCCTGCTTCTTGGTGCCGATGAACAGGATCGACCCGCCGTGCGCGACCGTTTCCTTGACGAACTCGTAAGCCCGGTCGATGTAGGTCAGCGTCTGCTGGAGGTCGATGATGTAGATGCCGTTGCGCTCGGTGAGGATGTAGCGCTTCATCTTCGGGTTCCAGCGACGGGTCTGGTGCCCGAAGTGCACGCCGCTGTCGAGCAGCTGCTTCATGGTGACGACGGCCATGGCCGGGTTCGCACCTCTTCGATCAGGCGCGCCGGCCTGGACCGGCGCGCGTTCCGGTTGTTCGCGGTGGACCGGGTCGGACCACCGCCCTGGTGCCCCTGCCGCCGCCCGAACCAGAGTTGACCTCAGGACCGCCGGACGCCGCGACCCGAACACGGTGGGGTGAACCGGGTCTGCATTGGCACGCGAAGTCGCCCCGCGCTTACACGGGCCGCGCGTCGAGTGTACGCCGCACCGGCTCCGAGAACCGAACCGACCCCTGGTTGTCCACAGCCCCTCGCTCTGTCCACAGTTCCGGAAGACCCCCTGGCGGCCCCACCCACCCCGGGCCAACGTGGACCCATGCCCCCCAACCCCGGAAAACCCCTGCTCCCAGCCCCACCACCCACCACGTCGGCACCGGTGCCCGTGTCGGTGTCGGTGCCGCCGCCGGTGCCGGTGCTGTCCCCGGTGCCGCCGGTGCCGGTGCCGGTGTTGTCGCCGGTGCCGCCGGTGCCGGTGTCGGTGTCGGTGTCGGCGCTGTCGCCGGTGCCGCCGGTGCCGGTGTTGCCGCCGGTGCCGGTGCCGGTGTTGCCGCCGGTGCCGGTGCCGGTGTTGCCGCCGGTGCCGGTGCTGTCGCCGGTGTCGGCGGCGGCGCTGGCCGTGATGCTGGCCGTGGCCCTGACCGCGGTGTCAGCCGTGGTCCCGGCGGCGACCCCGCCCGCGTCGGCCCGCCCGTCCCGCTTCGGCTGGCCGCTGGCGCCACCGCACCCGGTGCTGCGCCCCTTCCAGGCCCCACCGGTCCCGTACGGCGCGGGCCACCGGGGCGTGGACCTCGGCGGCCCGCCGGACGCCCCGGTCCTGGCGGCAGCCGACGCCACGGTGGTCTTCGCCGGAACGGTGGTGACCAGGCAGGTGGTGTCCCTGTCCCACGCGAACGGCCTGCGCACCGCCTACGAACCGGTGAAACCCCTGGTCACCCGAGGCCAACGGGTAGCGCGGGGCACACCGATCGGCACCCTCCGACCAGGCCACGGGGGCTGCCCGACCCCTTGCCTGCACTGGGGTGCCCACCGCACGCTCACCAGCCACCTCCGCCACTACCTCGACCCACTCGACCTCCTGCGAACCACCCGCGTCCGCCTGCTCCCCCTCGACCAGTCCCAGCCCCGTGCGAACACCCAACCCGATTTCCGAACCCACGGATTCACGCACCCGCGCCTACCCGTGGCGCGAACAGTCGAGGGCCGCGTGGCAGCCGGAGGGCGCGGGAAACCGGAAAACCCGGCCGGCCGGGAAGCAAGAACAGCCGGAAGACGAAGGCGACGAAAGGCAAAGGCAGCCGAAAGACAAGGCAGCCGAAAGGCAAGGCAGTCGACAGGCAAGGCAACCGAGGACAGCGCGCAGCCGGAACAGTGAGGTGCTGGAAGGTTGCGCAACCGGAACAGCGCGCAACCGGGGACGAGGCATCGGGCTTCGGGGTGTTCGGCGGGAGGCGGATCAGGCTTCGAGCTGTTCGTTGAGCTTGGTGCGCAGCCGCAGCACCGCTCGGGTGTGCAGTTGGCAGACCCTGGATTCCGTCACGCCCAGGACCTTGCCGATCTCGGCGAGGGTGAGGTTCTCGAAGTAGTACAGGGTCACCACGACGCGGTCGCGCTCGGCGAGCTGCGCGATCGCGTCCGCGAGCTGGCGGCGGCTGTCCTGGTCGACCAGGGTGGCGATCGGGTCTTCCGCGTCCTCGTCGGGCAGCGACTCGGCCAGTGACGCGCCGGCGCCGGCGCTGCGGCCCGCCGCGATCAGCTCGTCCAGCGCCACCACACTGGTGAGCTGGAGCTGCGCGTACAGCTCCCGCAGCTCACCCAGGCCGATCTTGAGCTCGGCGGCGAGTTCGCGGTCGGTCGGCGTGCGCTGGAGGCAGGCGCCGAGGCGTTCCAGGGCGCGTTCGACGTCGCGGGCCCGGCTCCGGACCGATCTCGGCACCCAGTCCTGCGAGCGCAGGTCGTCCAGGATCGCGCCGCGGATGCGCTGCATCGCGTACGTCTCGAACTTCAGGCCGCGCTCGGGCTCGAACTTCTCGATGGCGTCGACCAGGCCGAAGATGCCCGACTGGATCAGGTCGGCCACGTCCACGTGGGCGGGCAGCCCCGTGCCGACGCGGCCCGCCACGTACTTGACCAGCGGCGCGTAGTGCAGCACCAGGCGGTCGCGGAGGAACTGCTCGTGCGATTGGCCGTAGGTGTGCCAGAGCGCGATGATGCCGGCTTCCACGTCGTCGGCCGTGCGCGACTCCGAAGCGGGGTGCGCCGGTCTGCCGAGGGGCGAGGTCATGACGTGCCCGTTGGACGGGTCGTCGTCATCGGCCGACCCCGGGTACCGGGACTCGTCGAGCTGGTGACCGTTCGTCCCGGTCGGGGCGTGCACGGCCGAGTCCTGCGCCTCCGACGAGGTCCCGACGCGCGCGGCGGTGGGAGAGGTCACGGTTGCGGTCCGCGAACCTCCCCCTGCGGCATCAGGAGCGGGGGTGGGTTCGGTCATGGATCGCCTTCAGCCGTTCGACGGTGACGTGGGTGTAGAGCTGAGTCGTTGCGAGCGTAGCGTGACCGAGAAGCTCTTGGACGGTGCGCAGGTCCGCTCCCCCTTCCAACAGGTGCGTGGCCGCGGTGTGGCGCAGCCCGTGCGGCCCCGTGTCGGCCGCTCCGGGCACCGCACCCACTACATCGTGAACAACTCTCCTGGCGGTACGCGGATCGAGCCGGCCGCCGCGCGCGCCGAGGAACAGCGCATTCGGTGAACGGTCGCTGACCAGCGCCGATCGGCCGCGTTCCACCCAGCGCCGTACTGCCCGTTCGGCCGGAACGCCGAATGGGACGGTGCGTTCGCGCCTGCCCTTGCCCAGAACCCGAATCACCCTTTGGGAGTAGTCGACGTCACCGAGGTCGAGACCGCACAACTCGGCGACGCGAACACCTGTCGCGTACAGCAACTCCACCACGGCCTTGTCACGCAGCGCAACCGGATCGCCCTGTTCCGCGTCGACTTCCGCAGCCGACATCACGGCCTCCGCCTGGTCCGCCCGCAGCACGGCGGGCAGGGTGCGGTGCGGCCGGGGAGCGGCGAGCCGGGGACCCGGGTCGTCGGTCAGCACACCCGTCCGCGTCGCCCACGCCGTGAACGCGCGGGCGGAGGCCGCGCGCCGGGCCAGCGTCGTCCGGCTCGCGCCCGCCGAGTGCTGGGCGGCCAGCCACGACCGGAGACCGGCCAGGTCGATCGCCTCCACCGCGGCGTCGTCCGGGGCCCCGGACGCCAGGTGGACCAGCAGGGACACCACGTCGGCCAGGTAGGCCCGAACCGTGTGCGGCGAGAGGGAGCGCTCCAGCGCCAGGTGGCGTTCGTAGCCGTCCAGGGCTTCCGCGACGTCGCTCGGCAGCTCGCGACGCAACCCGACAAGATCGACACGACGAGTTCGAGCGTGCGGCGGCGGCGGGCACATAGCCCCTGACGCTGCGCCTCCCGACGCACTTGGTCAAGTACCGCCACGCCGGCACCCCTCGTGAGAGCGCTTCCACCCGGCATCCACTCGTTCGGCCAACCGCACCAGCTCCAGTTCGGGCAACAGGGCCCGAACCCGCGGCAGCGCGACCCCGGACTCCACCGCCACGGCCTCGGCGGTCGCGCCGGAACCCAGCGGCAGCGCCTCGAACACCCGCAGCGCCTCGCCCTGTGGAAGACCGGCTTCGGTGCTCCGCGTGGCTTCGACGAGGTCCACCCCGAGCCGCCCGGTCGACTCGATCACCTCCGCCACGCTGCTGACCGCCAACGCCTCCCCCGACCGCAGCAGCTCGTGGCAGCCGGCCGAACTCGCCGACGTGATCGGCCCCGGCACCGCCATCAGCACCCGCCCCAGGGCCGCCGTCGAGGCCGCGGTGTTCTTGGCGCCGCTGCGCTTCCCGGCCTCCACCACCACCGTCCCCTCGCCCAGGGCGGCGATGAGCCGGTTGCGCGTCAGGAAGCGGTGTCGGGCGGGCCGGCACCCCGGCGGGTACTCGCTCACCACGAGGCCGTGGTGCGGGATGCGTTCGAGCAGGCCCTGGTGACCGCGCGGGTAGGCGATGTCGACGCCGCAGGCCAGCACGGCGATGGTGGGCCCGCCCGCGGTCAGCGCGCCGCGGTGCGCGGCGCCGTCGATGCCGTAGGCGGCCCCGGACACCACCGTGACACCGGCCTCGGCCAGCCCGAACCCGAACTCGGCCGCGACGTGCTGCCCGTACCCGCTGGCCGACCGGCTGCCGACGACGGCGACCGCCCGCTCGGCCAGCCCGGCCAGCTCCCCGCCACCGCGCACCCACAGCGCGAGCGGCGCCAACCCGCACCGCAGGCCGTGCGCGGCGGCCATGGTGAGCGCGTTGAACGGCCACTCGGGCCACTCGTCGTCCTCGGGGACCACCAGTCTGCCGCCCGACTCGGCGACCGCGGCCAGGTCTTCCGCGGCCCTGTCCTCGGCGCGCCGGGCAGACGTCTCGCTGTCGACCGCGCCGGAGACCTCCCCCTGCCGCACCAGGCGCGCCGCGCGCACCGGCCCGACCTCGGCGACGAGAGCGGCCAACGCCGCCGCGGGCGGTTCCGCGACGCGGGAGAGGTAGGCGCGCGCCAGTCGGACGGCGTCGTCACCCACGGCACGCCGCCGACGGACACCGCCCAGCACACGCCGCCCAGCACACCCGACCGGATCGCGAACAGCCCCGCACCGAACCGCGACAGGCGGCGACCCGCTGCCCGCAGCCGGGTTTCGGCCGCAGCAACCAGACGCTCACGACGGCGCCCAGCCAGGACTGGGGCCTCCGACACCGCCGACCGCACCCCGCTCCGCACCCCGCTCCGCGACCGACGGCCGCGCAGGCGCGTGCTCCGCGCACACCGCCGGGCGGTTGCGGACCACCGTGGGGGGACGGGGAACCGCACCGGTGCCGGGCGTCGGCGCCCGAGGGAGCGGACCGCTGCGGAACGCTGCCGTTCCGCACACCACAGCAGCACCCTGTCGCGCCGTCGCAGGCCCGGTGGGCCTTGCACCACTCGCCGCAGACCTTGACGGCAGCGCCCTCGCGTCGGACTCCCGGGCCCGAGGAGAGCTCGGTGCGACCGGCTGACTGCCCGGCCGAACACCCGGGCGAACCCGCAGCCGGTGATGTGGTCGGGGTGCCGGGGGATGGTGCGCTTGCGGGCGGCGCGGGGTGAACGGGCGGCGCCTGGTTGGCGGGTGGGGTGGCGACGGACGCCTGGGTGGGGGCCGCTTCGTTGCGGGTTTCGGTCGGCCCGCCCCCTATGGGTGGTGGGAGGGCAGGGGGCGGGGGTGGATCGGGTGGGCGGTTCGCGGAGGTGGGCCAGTGATGAGGCGGAGCGGGGTCGGGGGGCGTGGGCGAGCCGGGGTGCGGTTCGAGCGGGGTCGCCGCCGGGCCGGGGTGGTGGGGTGCGGCTTGTCGGGGAGCTGTGGGCTGGGGCGGTGAGAGGTGCGGTGACGGGAGGTGCGGCGGTGCGAGAGGAGAGGGCGGCGGGGTCGAGGCGGTCATGAGGGGTCTCCGATCGGTGACGGGGCGGTCGGCGGGGCGGTTGGCGAGGCGGTCGGCGGGGCGTCGGGGAACGGGGGGATGGACCGCGCTGACATCCGCCTGGTCGGTTGGCCGAGGGACCGGCGGGCCTCGGGCTCGGGGGCGGCCAGGCGGCGCAGCCTGGGGCGGCCGGCGTACGGACCGTGGCGCAAGGGCAGCGGGACGGGGGCCGGCATCGGGGGTTGGGGGATGGGCAAGCGGGTCAGCCGGGGGTCTGATGGGTGGTTGTCCGAAGGCTTGGCGGTGGAGGGCGTGCCGTCGAAGGGCCTCCGGACCGAGGGGGTGACGGCGGAGCGGGTGCTGCTCGCCCGGTCGGCGTCGAGGAGCGCGCTGCCCGAAGGTTCGGTGCACGAGGGCCTGCCGCCCGCGAAGACGCCGCCGGCAGACCTGCTGCCCGACAGTTCGGCATCGGGGTGCGCCGCCCCGGAAGAGGTGGTGTCGAAGGGGCCGGCGATGAGAGGGCTTGTGCCGAAGAGGCCGTTGCTGAACGGATCGGTGTCGAGGGGATCAGTGCCGAAGGGGCCGACGCCTCCGGCGTCAGTGCCGAAAAGGCTGGTGCCGGGGGAATCTGCACTGGGGAAGGCGGTGCTGCTGGGGCCGATGCCGTAGGGATCGTGGACACGGGGGCCGGTGCCGCCTGGACCGTGGACGCTGGGGCCGGTGCCCGGGAGGTTGGTGCCGCACAGGGCGGGGTCGGTGGTCACGGCCTTCTCCGCTCCCGGAATTCGAGGGCCGCCGCCACGTGGTCCGCCGTCGGCTGCGGCGTCTCCGCCAGGTCGGCCAGCGTCCACGCGACCCGCAGGCACCGGTCGGCTCCTCGGCCGGTCAGGGCGCCCAGGGCCAGGGCTCGGTCGAGCAGGGTCGTCGCCTGCCTCGGCAGGCGGAACTCCCGCCGCAGGGCCGGACCGGGGACCTCCGCGTTCGTCCGCCAGCCGTGGGCCGCCCAGCGGTCGCGGGCCCGCGTCCGCGCCTTGAGGACCCTGGTGCGCACCACCGCCGTCGGCTCCGGGTCGGCCACCTCGGCGGCCATCATCGCCGTCAGCGGGCGCATGGTCACCCTCAGGTCCACCCGGTCCAGCAGCGGGCCGGAGAGCTTGGCCTGGTAGCGGCGCTTCGCCGTCGGCACGCAGATGCAGTCGAGGTCCTTCGGCGGCGCGCAGGGGCACGGGTTCGTCGCCAGGACCAGCTGGAAGCGGGCCGGGTACCGCGCGATGCCGTCGCGGCGGGCGATGCGGACCTCGCCCTCCTCCAGGCAGGTGCGCAGCGAGTCGAGGTTCCTGGCGCCGAACTCGCAGGCTTCGTCGATGAACAGGACGCCGCGGTGGGCCTGGCTCACCGCCCCCGGCTTCGCCAGGCCCGTCCCGCCGCCCACCAGCGCCGCCGTGGACGTGGACGGGTGCAGGGAGACGAACGGCGGGGTGTCCACCAGCGGGGTCTCCGGGGTGAGCAGGCCCGCGACCGAGTGGATCGCCGTCACGCCGATCGCCTCGTCCGCCGACAGCGGCGGCAGCAGGCTCACCAGGCGCTCGGCCAGCATCGTCTTGCCGGAGCCGGGCGGGCCGGTGAGCAGGATGTGGTGGCCGCCCGCCGCCGCCACCTCCAGCGCCCACCGCGCCTCGGGCTGGCCCACCACGTCGGACAGGTCGGGGCCCGGCCGGGACAGCGCGGGCCTGGGCCGCTGGCCGCCCGGTTTCGCCAGGGTGTCGTCGTCGCCGTTCAGCCACGCGATCACGTCGGCCAGCGTCGACGCGCCGCGCAGGGTCAGGCCCTCGACCAGGGCCGCTTCGGGCAGGCACGCCGTGGGCACGATCGCCGTCTCCAGGCCGGCGCGGCGGGCCGCCATCAGCGCGGGCAGCACGCCCCGGACGGTGCGCACCCGGCCGTCCAGGGCCAGCTCGCCGATGAGGACCGTGCCCGGCAGCCGGTCCGCCGGGACCGCCTGGGCCGCGGCCAGGACCACGCACGCCAGGGCCAGGTCGTAGCCGGAGCCGCCCTTCGGCAGGGTCGCCGGGGACAGGCCCAGGGTCACGCGCTGGGTCGGCCAGCTGTGGTCGCTGTTGCGGACCGCCGCCTTCACCCGGTCCTTCGACTCGTGCAGCGCCGCGTCCGGCAGGCCCAGCAGCTGGGTGCGGACCACGCCCGCCCCGACGTCCGCCTCGATCTCCACCGGCACGCCGTCCACGCCGAACAGCGCCACCGACCACGCTCTCGCCAGCGCCATGTCAGGCACCCCGCAGGTGGTGCAGGCGGACGGGCCCGGAACGCGGCCAGAGGACGCCCACCAGGTCGCAGCGGATCGCCAGGCGGTGCAGGCCGTGCAGGTCGCGCCAGCGCCGGGCCAGCGCCCGGACGCGCTCCAGCTTGGCGGGCGAGACGGTGTCGAGCGGACTGCCCCGGCCCGTGCCGGAGCGGCACTTCACCTCGCACACGACCAGGCGGGCGCCGTCGGTCGCGACGACGTCCAGCTCCCCGTCGGGACAGCGCCAGTTGCGGTGCAGCAGCGCCAGGCGCTCCTGTCGGCGCAGGTACTCGCAGGCGACGTGCTCGCCGAGGGCGCCCAGCTCCTGTGTGGTCGGCATCGGTGGCTCCGGCTTCGGTCGGGGTCGTGACGTGCTCGACTGTGCCGAAGCGGATCTAGCGGAGCCAGGCGCCGACCGGGATCTGTGGACAACCGGAGGGCTGTGGACAACTCCCGTCCCGGAGCCCGGGAACGGCCGAATTGTCGGAGTCGTGTGATATTGCCGCGATGCCGCGGAGGGGCTCACCCGATTTCCGGGTGAGCCCCTCCGCGGTTCACGTGGCGATCAGGAGTTGAACGGGCCGTCCTCGGGCAGCCGCAGGTCGGGCTTGTCCAGTTCCTCGACGTTGACGTCCTTGAAGGTGATGACCCGGACGTTCTTCACGAACCGGGCGGGCCGGTACATGTCCCAGACCCACGCGTCGGACATCCGCACCTCGAAGTAGACCTCGCCGTCCGCGTTGCGGACCTGCACGTCCACCGAGTTGGCCAGGTAGAACCGCCGCTCGGTCTCCACGACGAACGAGAACTGGCTGACGATGTCGCGGTACTCCTTGTACAGCGACAGCTCCATCTCGGTCTCGTACTTCTCGAGATCCTCTGCACTCATTACGCCTCCGCGCGGGTGCTCATCGAATCCGCGCCCCTCCTCGTCGCGAGCCTGCCACCGCTGGTCTGCGGCGATGTTCCATTCTGGACCACGGTGGGGGAAAGCACGTCACGCGCCACCCGGTGCGGCGGCGCCATGCCCAGCCGCGCTCCCGCGGACGCCACGTTCGCATACGACCAGCGGTGCTCCGCGCTCGGCCCGTGCTCGAGCAGCGCGGCGGTGTGGTCGGCCGTGCTGTAGCCCTTGTGCACGTCGAACCCGTAGACGGGCAGCTCCTCGTGCAACCCGGCCATGATCCGGTCCCTGGTGACCTTCGCCAGCACCGACGCCGCCGCGACGCACGCGGCCACCCGGTCGCCCTTGACCACCGGCGTGTTCGGCGCGGTCAGCCCCGGCACCGGGAAGCCGTCGGTCAGCACGTAGCCGGGGTGCGCGGACAGCCGCGCCACCGCCCGGCGCATCCCCTCGACGTTCGCCACGTGCACGCCGACCAGGTCGACCTCCCAGGCCGGGATCACGACCACCGCGCGGTCCAGCGCGCGGTCGAGCACCAGGTCGTACAGCCGGTCGCGGGCCCGGGCGGTCAGCAGCTTGGAGTCGGTCAGCCCCTCGAACCGGGCCGCGTCACCCGACCTGAGCACGCACGACGCGACCACCAGCGGCCCGGCGCACGCTCCGCGCCCGGCCTCGTCCACCCCGGCCACGGGTCCCAGGCCGCGCCGGTCCAGCGCGGCCTGGAGCGCCCAGGTCCCCGCGGCCCGCCGGACCTGGGCACGGGGCGGCTTGCGGATCACCACCCGACCCTATCCCAGCCGGGATCGCCGGATCCGCGCCCTCACCCGCCTGCCCAGCAGCAGCACGGGCCACGCCGCCGCGAGGCCCACCCCGGCGGGCACGGCGTCCTGCCACGCGGGGGCGCCGATGGCCACCGCCTGCGGGTCGTGGTCGCCGACGCCGCCCCACCGCGACGGCGGCAGCACGATCACCCGCGCCTTGCCCACCACGTTGTCCACCGGGACCAGCCCGCCGAGCCGCCGGTCGCCCTGGCAGCGCGAGTCGCACGAGTCGTTGCGGTTGTCGCCCATCACGAACAGGAACCCGTCGGGGATCTTCAGCTCGTCGAACGACTCCTGGAAGCTGCCGCGCCCCGGCTCCCAGTACACGTACGGCTCGTCCAGCGGCTTGCCGTCGACCAGCACCCGGTTCCTGTCGTCGCAGCACTTCACGGTCTGCCCGCCGACCGCGATGATCCGCTTGACGAAGTCCTCCTCGTTCGCGGTCGGGATGCCGATCAGCGAGCCCAGCCCCTGGAAGAACCCCACCACCGGGTTGGGCGGGTCGGCCGGCGCGAAGTCGTTGTTGATCCAGCTGTCCGGGCCGTGGAACACCACCACGTCACCCGGCGAGGGGTCGGTGAAGTCGTAGGTGAGCTTGTCCACCAGCACCCGGTCGCCGAAGCAGGGCGACGCGCAGCCGTGCAGCGTCTGCTCCATCGACTCCGAGGGGATCATGTAGACGCGCGCCAGGAACGTCTGGATCAGGAACGCCAGCCCGACCGCCACCACGACCAGGATCGGCAGCTCCCGCCAGAACGACCCCTTCCGCTTCTTCTTCGACCGCTCGCGGAACTGCTCGATCTTCTCCTCGTCCGAGGCGCGCTCGGGCTCCTCGTCGGACGAACCGCGGGAAGGTGCGACGTCTACCACCGGCTCAGCGTACCGATCCGGGCTGTGAGGCCCTGGTCAACCGGGTGCGCAGCCTGCGCCCGAGGAACACCACCGGCCACGCCGCGAGCAGGCCCGCGCCCGCCGGGATGCCGGCCTGCCACGCGGGCGCGCCCAGCGCCACGGCCTGCGGGTTGTGGTCGCCGACGCCGCCCCACCGCGACGGCGGCAGCACGACGGCGCGCGCCTTGCCGATCACGTCGGACTCCGGCACGGTCCCGTTCACGCCGCCACCGCCCTGCCGGCGGGAGTCGGTGGAGTTGGTGCGGTTGTCGCCCATCACCCACAGCTGCCCCTCGGGCACCTTGACCGCCTCGAACGCGTCGTGGTCCTCCGGGCCCGTGCCGGGCTGCCAGTAGACGTAGGGCTCGTCCAGCGGCTTGCCGTCGACCTTCAGCCGGTGCTGCTCGTCGCAGCACTCGACGGTCTGCCCGCCCACGGCGATGACGCGCTTGACGAAATCGCGCTCGTCCGGCGGCGCGAGGCCGACCAGGGACAGGCCGGATTGGAAAATTCGCACGATCGGGTTATCCGAACGGGGCGATTCGAAGTCGTTCGCGGTCCACGCGGGCGGCCCGCGGAACACGACGACCTCGCCCGGCTCGATGTCGGTGAAGTCGTAGACGAGCTTGTCCACGAGCACCCGGTCGCCGAAGCAGGGCGAGGTGCAGCCGTGCAGCGTCTGCTCCATCGAGGCCGACGGGATGACGTAGACGCGGGCCAGGAACGTCTGGATCAGGACGGTGAGCACCAGCGCCGTGCCCAGCAGCACGAGGATCTCGCGCCAGAGCGGGGCCTTCTTCCTCGGCTTGCCCCTACCGACCGATGCCGAGTCCGGGGTGGACTCGGCATCGGGTTCCCGACCGTCTTCGCCAGCGGAGCTGCGCACGGGTTCTGCCACGATGGGCAGGCTACTGGTAGAACGTGAACCCGGCGTCAGGAGGCCGGCTTGGCCTCGCGCTTCTCCTTGATCTTGGCGGCCTTGCCGCGCAGGTCGCGCAGGTAGTACAGCTTCGCCCGGCGGACGTCGCCGCGGGTGGCGACCTCGATCTCGGCGATGTTCGGGGAGTGCACCGGGAAGGTGCGCTCGACGCCGACGCCGAACGAGACCTTGCGGACGGTGAAGGTCTCGCGGATGCCGCCGCCCTGGCGGCGGATCACGACGCCCTGGAACACCTGGACCCGCTCGCGGGAGCCCTCGATGACGCGGACGTGGACCTTCAGCGTGTCGCCCGGCCGGAAGCTCGGGATGTCGGAGCGCAGCGACTGGGCGTCAAGAGCGTCCAGGGTGTTCATCGGTGGTCCGTCCTCGTCCTCACGTGTACGTACTCCCCCGAGGCGCGAGACGTCTCGACTTGCACATCGCGCGGGGGCGGGCTTGCGGCGCACGCCGGACGACCCGGGTGCAGCAACCTGTCCAGTGTGCCAGATGGGTTGCGGCCCGACGAAATCGGGCCTATCGCAGCTCGTCGAGCAGCTTCCGGTCGTGCTTGTCCAGCGCGTCCTCCGGCAGGGCCTCGACCAGCTCGGGGCGGCGCTCCCACGTGCGGCGCAGCGACTGGTCGCGCCGCCAGCGGTCGATCGCCCGGTGGTTGCCCGACCGCAGCACGTCCGGCACGGCCAGGTCGCGCCAGACCTCCGGCCGGGTGTAGGCCGGGCCCTCCAGCAGCCCGTCGGAGAACGAGTCCTGCGCGGCCGACGCCGGGTTGCCCAGCACGCCGGGCAGCAGCCGGGCCACCGCCTCCACGATGACCAGCACCGCGACCTCGCCGCCGACCAGCACGTAGTCGCCGATGGACACCTCGTCCACGCGCATCCGCCGCGCCGCGTCGTCCACCACGCGCTGGTCGATGCCCTCGTAGCGACCGCACGCGAACACCAGGTGCGGCTCCGCGGCGTACTCGTGCGCCAACGCCTGTGTGAAGGGCCGCCCGGCGGGCGTGGGGACGATGAGCCGCGGGGGCTCCCCCGCGCACACGGCGTCCAGCGCCTCGCCCCAGACCTGGGGCTTCATCACCATGCCGGGACCGCCGCCGTACGGGCTGTCGTCCACGGCCTTGTGCACGTCGTGCGCCCAGTTCCGCAGGTCGTGCACGCCGAAGCTGATCAGGCCCCGGTCGACGGCCTTGCCCAGCAGCGCGGCGCGCAGCGGGTCCAGGTACTCCGGGAAGATCGTGACGACGTCAATCCGCATCGAGCAGCCCCTCCGGCGGGTCGAGCACGACGCGACCGCCGGCGACGTCCACGGTGGGCACGATCTCCCGGACGAACGGGACCAGCACCTCGTCGTCCGCGCGGCGGACCACCAGCAGCTCGCCGCCCGGGCCGTGCACGATCTCCAGGACCGTGCCGACCTCGGTGCCGTCCACCAGCTCGGCCCGCAGGCCCTCCAGCTCGTGGTCGTAGAACTCGTCCGGGTCACCGGTGGGCGGCAGGTCGGCGGTGCCCGCGAGCAGCAGCGTGCCGCGGAGGGTTTCGGCGACGTCCCTGGTCAGGACTTCCTCGAAACGCACCAGCAGCCGCCCGGAGTGGTTCCGGGCGGCTGCGACGGTGAGGGTGCGGGACGTGCCGTCGCGCAGCTGGGCGACCAGCGCCGAGCCGCGGGCGAACCGCAGCTCGGGCGAGTCGGTGCGCACGTCGACGGCCAGCTCACCGCTGATCCCGTGCGCCTTGGCCACTCGGCCGACGACGACGTCCACGTGCGCGCTCAGCGGTCGGTGTCGACCACGTCGACCCGCACGCCACGACCACCGATGCCCGCCATCACGGTGCGCAGGGCGGTCGCGGTCCGGCCGCTGCGGCCGATGACCTTGCCGAGGTCGTCCGGGTGGACGTGCACCTCCAGCGTGCGACCGCGCCGGGTCGTGACCAGGTTGACCCGGACGTCGTCCGGGTGGTCGACGATGCCCCGAACGAGGTGTTCGAGGGCGTCAGCCAACAAGCTCACGCCTCGTCCTTGGTGGCGGCCTCGTCGGACTTCGCCGCGTCGTCCTTCTTGGCGGACTTCTTCTTCGGCGTGGTGGCCTCGGTGGACGGCGCGTCGCCGGCCGCGGCGAGGGCGGCGGCGAAGAGGTCGGCCTTGCTCGGCTTGGGCTCCTTGACCTTCAGGGTGCCCTCGGCGCCCGGCAGGCCCTTGAACTTCTGCCAGTCGCCGGTGATCTCCAGGATGCGCTGGACGGACTCGGTCGGCTGCGCGCCGACGCCCAGCCAGTACTGCGCCCGCTCGGTGTCGACCGCGATGAACGACGGCTCTTCCTTCGGGTGGTACTTGCCGATCGTCTCGATGGCCTTGCCGTTGCGGCGGGTGCGCGCGTCGGCGACGACGATCCGGTAGTACGGCTGACGGATCTTGCCAAGCCGCTGCAGCTTGATCTTGACGGCCACGGGTGTGGGTGCTCCTCAGGCTCTCGTTTGCTCAGGTTCGGGCACTGCTCACCCGAGTGGGGCACGGGTGGGAAACGCCCAGGTGTCTGGGCGCCGAGGCACGGTGAGAGGGACCGACCGCGGCGAACAACAGGCCATTCTGCCAGACGGCGTCACGCGGGCACGAATCGCCCCGGTCGCACGCCCGCGTCGAGGAGCGCTTCCCGCACGGACCGGGCGTGCGCCACGGCGCCCGGGGTATCGCCGTGCAGGCAGATGGAGTCCACTTCGGTAGCGATGATCTCACCCGTCACGGTCACGAGTTCACCGGATCGGACGAGCCGCAACACCTGGGCCACCACCGCGTCCGTCCCGGTCAGCACCGCGCCCGGCTGCGAGCGCGGCACCAGCGCGCCTTCCGGCGTGTAAGCCCGGTCGGCGAACGCCTCGCGCACCGCGCGCAGCCCCGCGCGCGCCGCGTGGTGCAGCAGCCGCGAGCCGGGCAGCCCGAGCACGGGCAGGTCGCCGAACGCCTTCACACCGCGCACCACGGCCTGCGCCTGCGCGTCGTGGTGCACCGTCGCGTTGTACAAGGCGCCGTGCGGCTTGACGTAGGACACCCGTGTGCCCGCCGCGCGCGCACACGCTTCCAGGGCGCCGATCTGGTACAGCACCTCGTCGGCCAGTTCGGCCGGGTCCGCGTCGATGAACCGCCGCCCGAACCCGGCCAGGTCGCGGTAGGACACCTGCGCGCCGACGGCGACACCGCGCTCGGCGGCCCGCGCGCACACCCGGCGCATGGTCGACGGATCGCCCGCGTGGAAGCCGCAGGCCACGTTCGCGCTGGTCACGACGTCGAGCAGGGCCGCGTCATCACCCAGCCGCCAGATGCCGAAGCCCTCGCCGAGGTCGCTGTTCAGGTCGATCACGTGGGCATCACCCCGACGGAGACCAGCAGCAGCGTCAGGCCGGGCAGAAAGTTGTTGACCACGTGCGCCACGACGCTGGCGGTGAGCCGGCGGGTGATCAGCCGGGCGATGCCGATCGGCAGCGCTATCACGATCAGCAGCGACGTGCGCAGCGGTTCCAGGTGGCTGGCCGCGAAGATCAGCGTGGTGAGCACGAACGCGGCCCACTGGCTCCAGCCCTGCCGCTCGATCGCGCCCCACAGCAGGCCCCGGTAGATCAGCTCCTCGCAGATCGGGCCCACGAAGCAGACGTAGAGGAACATCGCGATCGCGGCGGCGAGCGGCAGCCCGACGCCGTCCACCAGCTCGCCGATCGCGGACGTCGCGTTCTGGTCGCCGACGACCCGCGACCAGACCAGCGCGGCCAGGTAGGTCAGGCCCAGCCCGAGCAGGCCGAGCTTGAGGCCGACCTTGACGTCCGCCCAGTTCCACTCCAGGCGCAGGTCCACCAGCGGGCCGTTGCCGCGCACCCGCGTGATCGCCACCGCGACGGCGGCGGCCAGGACGGTCGGGACCATCGAGCCGACCAGGATGAACGCGACCGACGAGCCGATGTCCGCGCCGGAGGTGCGCGCGATCGCGGTGATGAACACGGCGGTCAGCACGAACACCGCTTCGACCAGCAGGAACGCGCCGAAGCCCCAGCGCTGCCCGGCGCGCCGCGGCGACGGCTCGCGGCCGACCGCGCGGACGCCGGCGATCAGTCCCGTCGGGGGGTCATCCGGTGGTTGCACAGCAAACACCCTAGTCAGACCCGGCGCGCTCGCGGGTGGACGGCGCGGTGCGGGGTGTCGGCCGCCGGCGCGGCGGCGCTCGCGGCGCGCCCGGCGGTCGTGCGAGCGGTCGGTGGAGGAGGTGCCCGGCGAGCGGGGCGTCCAGGAGGTCATGCGCGGTGGGGTACCCGCGGCGGGCGCGGGGACCCGGACCGACCGGCCGGTACCGACCGGTCGGTGGACCCGGCGGGCCGGTGGACCGGGCCCGCCTGCCGGTCAGTGGATCCGGCCGCGCAGCATCACCAGCGACGGGCGCCGCAGGGCCGCCAGGTCCTCGCGCGGGTCCCGGTCGTAGACCACGACGTCCGCCGCCGCGCCCTCCACCAGCGACGGGAAGCCCAGCCACTCGCGGGCCGCCCAGGACGCGGCGGCGAGCGCGTCGTGCCGCGACAGGCCGACGCCGTGCAGCGCCTGGACCTCGTCCACGATCCGGCCGTGCTCGATGCCGCCGCCCGCGTCGGTGCCCGCGAACACCGGCACGCCCGCCTCGACCGCCGCCGCGACGGTGGCCCGGTTGCGCGCGTGCAGCTCCCGCATGTGCTTGGCGTAGGACGGGAACCGGTCCGCGCCGGAGGCCGCGATGTCCGGGAAGTTCTCGATGTTGATCAGCGTCGGGACCAGGGCGGTGCCCGCGGCGGCCATCGTGGCGATGGTGTCGTCGGTCAGCCCGGTGCCGTGCTCGACGCAGTCGATCCCCGCGGCGAGCAGCCCCGGCAGCGCGTCCTCGCCGAACACGTGCGCGGTGACCCGCGCGCCGGCGGCGTGCGCGGCCTCGATCGCCCGCACCAGCACGTCGTCCGACCACAGCGGGGCCAGGTCGCCGGTGCCGCGGTCGATCCAGTCGCCGACCAGCTTGACCCAGCCGTCGCCGTTCGCGGCCTGCTCGGCCACGGCGGCGGGCAGGTCCTGCTCGTCCTCCAGCTCGACGCCCAGGTACCTGATGTACCGCTTGGGCCGGGCCAGGTGCCTGCCCGCGCGGATGATGCGGGGCAGGTCCAGCCGCTCCTGCAGCGGGCGGGTGTCCAGCGGCGAGCCGCAGTCCCGGATCAGCAGCGTGCCCGCCTCCCGGTCGAGCAGCGCCTGCTCGACCGCTTCGGGCAGGTCCACCGCGCCCTGGGCGCCCAGCCCGACGTGGCAGTGCGCGTCGACCAGGCCGGGCACCAGGTACCCGCCGTCCACGACGGTGCGCGCGCCCGGCACGGCCCGCGTGCGGATGCGGCCGTTGACCACCCACAGGTCGCGCGGCTCCCCGCCGTCGGGCAGGACGACGCCGCGCAGGTGCAGACCGGTCACTTCGGGAACTTCAGCTTCGACGGGTCGAACCCGGGCGGCAGCTGGTCGAGCCCGCCCAGGCCGGGCGGCAGCTCGTGCGCGCCGCCGCCGGCCATGCCCGGCGGGAGGCCGCCGGGGATCATGCCGGGGAAGCCGCCGCGGACCTTCGGCGGCGTGGGGCCGCGCCCGCCCTTGCCCTTCTTCCCCTTCTTGCCCTTGCCCTTGCGGTTGTTCTTCCCGCCCGGCAGCCCGAACCGGCCGGCCATCTGCGACATCATCTTGCGGGCTTCGAAGAAGCGGTTGACCAGGTCGTTGACGTCGCTGACCCGGACGCCCGAGCCGTTGGCGATGCGCAGCCGGCGCGACGCGTTGATGATCTTGGGGTCCTCCCGCTCGGCGGGGGTCATGCCGCGGATGATCGCCTGCACCCGGTCGAGGTGCTTCTCGTCGAGGTTGGCGAGCTGGTCCTTCATCTGGCCCGCGCCGGGCAGCATCCCGAGCAGGTTCGCGATCGGGCCCATCTTGCGCAGCGTGAGCATCTGCTCCAGGAAGTCCTCCAGCGTGAGCTGGCCGGACCCCATCTTCACCGCGGCGGCCTCGGCCTGGTCGGCGTCGAAAGCCTGCTCGGCCTGCTCGATCAGGGTCAGCATGTCGCCCATGCCGAGGATCCGCGACGCCATCCGGTCCGGGTGGAAGACGTCGAAGTCCTCCAGCTTCTCGCCGTTGGACGCGAACAGGATCGGCTGGCCGGTCACCTCGCGGACGCTCAGCGCCGCGCCGCCGCGGGCGTCGCCGTCGAGCTTGGTCAGCACCACGCCGGTGAAGCCGACGCCGTCCCGGAACGCGGTCGCGGTGTTCACCGCGTCCTGGCCGATCATCGCGTCGACCACGAACAGCACCTCGTCGGGCTGCACGGCCGCGCGGATGTCGACCGCCTGGCGCATCATCTCCTCGTCGACGCCCAGGCGGCCCGCGGTGTCGACGACGACGACGTCGTGCTGCGCGCGCCTGGCCTCCTCGACGCCGCGGCGGGCGACGTCCACCGGGTCGCCGACGCCGTTGCCGGGCTCGGGCGCGTACACCGGCACCCCGGCCCGCTCGCCGACGACCTGCAGCTGGGTGACGGCGTTGGGGCGCTGGAGGTCGCACGCGACGAGCATCGGCGTGTGCCCCTGCCCGCGCAGCCACTTCGCGAGCTTGCCCGCGAGGGTCGTCTTGCCGGCGCCCTGGAGGCCGGCGAGCATGACCACCGTCGGCGGGTTCTTGGCGAGGTTCAGCCGGCGCGTCTCGCCGCCGAGGATGCCGACCAGCTCCTCGTTGACGATCTTGACGACCTGCTGGGCGGGGTTGAGCGCCTGGGACACCTCGGCGCCCTTGGCCCGCTCCTTGACCTTCGCGATGAAGGTCCGCACGACGGGCAGGGCGACGTCGGCCTCCAGCAGCGCCACGCGGATCTCCCGCGCGGTGGCGTCGATGTCGGCCTCGGACAGCCGCCCCTTGCCCCGCAGGTTCTGCAGGACCGAGGTGAGCCGGTCGGAAAGGGTGTTGAACACGATGCCGCCAGACCTCGCACGTCGTGGGACCAATGACTACCCGCCAGGGTAGCCGCTCGGGCTCACCGCCAGCCGCAGGCGGTCGCCGCGGGTGAGCACGGTCAGCGCCTGCCAACCCCGCGGCGCGCGGCCCTCGGCGAACCTGCGGCGCAACCGCTCGGCGCGCCGGACGTGCCGCGCGAACGACCCGCGCCGGATCAGCCGCCCGCGCCGGACCTGGCCGGACAGGGCCTCCTCGGCGCTGGCGTCCAGCCAGACGAAGTGCCGCGGCCGGTTGCCCACCACGCCGACCGCCACCAGGCCGGCCCGCGTGGTCGGCCGGGTGGACGGCTCGTGGACCAGCAGCAGGCCGGCGGCGAAGACGGTGAACCAGAGGATGCGCAGCCGGTGCACCAGGTGGACCAGCGGCCGGTAGAAGCGGTACGGCAGCGCGGCGGGCAGCACGCGCCGCAGGTAGCCGCGCACCTGGTCGGAGTCCAGCACGACGGCCGCCGCGCCGCCGGTGTCGACGCCCGCGAGCAACGTCGACTTGCCGGCGCCGGGCAGCCCGGCCAGCACGACCAGGGCACGTGGCGCTACGGCGACGGCGGTCATCACTTCCATACTAAAGAGACGTTTCGGACTCGCCTGAGTTCCCGCCCGGAGCCCTTCGCCCCGGGACGGTCCCGACCGCTCGCCGCGACGAGCCCGGACCCGCGGACCACGGCGCCGCACCGCGGACGGGGCGGGCCGCCGGGTCGGTTGCCCGGCGGGCACCGGCGATTCGGCCGTCGTGGTCGTCGCGCCCGGAAACCCGGTTGTCGCCCGGGGGCGGCCCAACCCCTCGATGGACCGCCCCCGGACCTCCCGTCGGTGACGCTCCGTTCGCCCCTTCGGGCGTCCCCCCCGCGTCACGGCTGAAAGCCTGCCCGGCACGGCCGACCAGGGGCAGCGTGAGCACCCGCGATGGGTTGTGCGTAGACCTACGCAAAAAATCAGCCGGCCGCCGCCAGCACCGCCCGCTCGACCTCCTCGCGCGCCACCCGGCCCGCCGCGCCCGCACCGGTGATGGCGAACGCGTCCACCACCGTCGACCCCAGCGTGGACACCCGCGCCCACACGACGTCCACCCCGCAGCGCTCCAGCGCGTCCGCCACCCGGTGCAGCAGGCCGATCCGGTCCGCCGCCCGCAGTTCCAGCACCACCGCGCCGGTCGACTCGTCGTCGAACCACAGCACCTTCGGCGGGGGCGCGTCCCGGGGCGGGCCGCCGTAGTCGCGCTCCTTCGCGGCCAACCGGTCCGCGAGCGCCGGCCCGCCGGGTCCGGGCGCGCCGCCCACCGCCCGGGACAGCTGCTCCCGCAGCAGGGCCGCGTCCGGCAACGAGCCGAACCGGGGCGAGACCGCGAACACGTCCACCGCCGCGCCCCCGTGGGACCGCAGCACGGCCGAGTGCACCTCCAGCGAGTTCAGCGCCAGCACCCCGGCCGCGCGCGAGAGCAGCCCCGGCCGGTCCGGCGCGACCACCGTCACCGCCGCCGCGTGGCCGCGCGCGTCGAGCAGCACGTCCGGCCGGCCGGTCCGCAGCACCTCCTCCGCCAGGTCCCGCTGCCGCCGGTCCAGCGGCTGCGGCGCGGGCAACTCCTCGCCCGCCATCACCGCCCGGCAGCGCGCCACCAGCTCGTCGACCAGCGACGCCTTCCAGCCCGTCCACGCGCCCGGCCCGGTCGCCAGCGCGTCCGCCTCGGCCAGCGCCGCCAGCAGCTCCAGCAGCACCGGGTCGCCGCCGAGGGTGTCCACGACGCGCCGCACGGTCGCCTCGTCCGCCACGTCGCGCCGGGTCGCGGTGTGCGGCAGCAGCAGGTGGTGCCGCACCAGGGCGGTCACCGCGGCGACGTCCTGCGGCCACAGCCCCAGCCGCTCGGCCACCTGCGCGGCCAGCGCCGCGCCGACCTCGGAGTGGTCCTTCCGGCGCCCCTTGCCGATGTCGTGCAGCAGCGCGCCCAGCACCAGCAGGTCCGGCCGCGACACCCTGGTGGCCAGGCGGGCGGCGTGCGCGGTGGCCTCCACCAGGTGCCGGTCGACGGTCCACACGTGGGCGGCGTCGCGGGGCGGCAGGTCGCGCACCGCGCCCCACTCCGGGAACAGCCGGCCCCACAGCCCGGTGCGGTCCAGCGCCTCCACGACGTCGACCAGCCCGCTGCCGCTGCCCAGCAGCGCCAGCAGCTCCTCCCGCGCCTCGCGCGGCCACGGGCGGCGCAGCTCCGGGGCCGCCTCGGCGAGCCGCGACAGCGTCCCGGCCGCGATGGGGTGCCTGCCCCGCGCCGCCGCCGTGGCCACCCGCAGCAGCAGCGCCGGGTCGCGGCCGGGTGCCGCGTCACGCGCCAACGCGACTTCGGTCCCGTGCAGCACAACGCCTTCGTCCAGCGGGCGCCGCACCGCCGCGCGCCTCAAGGGCGAACGCGCGAACACGCCCAGCCCGCGCCGGGGAACGGCGGCGCGCGCCGTGCGCAGGGCGACGTCCACCGCGTACACGACCGTGCGCGCGGCCGACGACGTCGCACGCGCCAAGGCGAACCGGTCGGCCAGCCCGAGCGCCGACGCGACCTCGTCGCCGTCCTGCGCCCGCAGCACGTCGCGCGGCCGGCGGGCCACCCGGCGCAGTTCGGTGCGCACGTCGAGCAGCAGCCTGCGCGCCTGCGCCACCTCCGCCGGAGGCCGGTCGGTCAGCTGCGCCACCGCCAGCGCGTCCAGCAGGGCCACGTCCCGCAGCCCGCCCCGGCCGTGCTTGAGGTCCGGCTCGGCGCGGTGCGCGACCTCGCCGCTGCGGGCCCACCGCCGGCGCGCCGACTCGGCCAGCTCGTCCAGCCGGGTCCGCACGTCCGCGCGCCACGCGCGGCGCGCGGCGTCCGCGAGCCGGGCGCCGACCTCCGCGTCGCCGGCGAGGTGGCGGGCGTCCAGCAGCCCCAGCGCGGTGCGCAGGTCGCCCGCCGCGACGCGCAGCGCCTCGCCGACCGTGCGCACCGAGTGGTCCAGGCCGACGCCCGAGTTCCACAGCGGGTACCACAGCCGCTCGGCCAGCTCGGCCACGGGCTCGCCCCCGGTGTGCACCAGGACCAGGTCGAGGTCCGAGTGCGGCGTCAGCTCGCGCCGGCCCAGCCCGCCCACGGCGACCAGCGCCACCCCGCAGCCGGGCCCGCCGACGCCGGCCCGCGCGGCGTGCGCGGCGAGCCAGAACTCGTGCAGGTCCGCCAGCGCGGCGCGCAGCGCCTCGCCGGTCAGCCGGCGACGGCCCGGCGCGAGCAGCCGGTCGCGCGCCCGCACCAGGTCGTCGGCCGTTCCCTCCCGCTCCACCACGGCTCCCCGCTACAGGGCGTCGGATCCGCGTTCCCCGGTCCGCACCCGGACGACCGCGTCCACCGGGGTCACCCAGACCTTCCCGTCGCCGATCCGGCCGGTGCGGGCGGCCTCGACCACCGCGTCGAGCACCCTGTCCGCCGCCGCGTCGTCGACCAGCACCTCGACGCGCAGCTTGGGCACGAAGTCCACGGAGTACTCCGCTCCCCGGTAGACCTCGGTGTGGCCCTTCTGCCTGCCGTAGCCCTGCACCTCGCTGACGGTCATGCCCAGCACCCCCAGCTGCTCCAGCGACGTCTTCACGTCGTCCAGCGTGAACGGCTTGATGATCGCGGTGACCAGCTTCACGACCGGGTGCTCCCCTCCAGGACGGCGGCGCGCTTGGCGCGACCGCGCGGACCGGACAGCACGCCGAGGTCGTAGGCGCTCTCCGCGTGCTCGGCCTCGTCGATGCCGGCGACCTCGGCGTCCTCGTCGACGCGGAAGCCGACGGTCAGCTTGACCAGGTAGCCCAGGCCGAGGCTGAGGGTGAACGAGTACGCCAGCACGGCGAGCGCGCCCACGACCTGCCGCCACAGCTGGTCGAGGCCGCCGCCGTGGAACAGGCCGTCGACGCCCGCCGGGGCGTCGGCGCTGGCGAACAGGCCGACCAGGACGGTGCCGGCCAGGCCGCCGACCAGGTGCACGCCGACCACGTCGAGCGAGTCGTCGATCCCGAAGCGGTGCTTGAGGCCGACCGCGAGGGCGCACAGCGCCCCGGTGATCGCGCCGACGGCGATGGCGCCCAGCGGGGTGACGGCGGAGCACGCGGGGGTGATCGCGACCAGCCCGGCGACGACGCCCGACGCGGCGCCCAGCGTCGTGGCGTTGCCGTCCCGGACGCGCTCCACGGCCAGCCAGGCGAGCATGGCGGCGCTCGTGGCGACCAGCGTGTTGACGAAGGTGACGCCGGCGGTGGCGTTCGCGCCGACGGCGGAGCCGGCGTTGAACCCGAACCAGCCGAACCACAGCAGGGCCGCGCCCAGCACGACCAGCGGCAGGCTGTGCGGTTTCCCGCGGTCCCCCGGCCAGCCGACCCGCCTGCCCAGCACGATCGCCAGCGCCAGGCCGGCCGCGCCCGCGTTGACGTGCACGGCCGTGCCGCCCGCAAAGTCGATGGCCGCGAGCCCGTTGGCGATCCACCCGCCCGGGTCGACGACGTTGCCGCCGGCGTCCTTGGTGTCGAAGTCGAACACCCAGTGCGCGACCGGGAAGTACACGACCAGCGCCCACAGCCCGGCGAACAGCAGCCACGGGCCGAACCGGGCGCGGTCGGCGACGGCGCCCGAGATCAGCGCCACGGTGATGATGGCGAACATCGCCTGGAACGCGACGAACACGGTGGTCGGGATGGTGCCGGTCAGCGCTTCCCCGCCCAGCAGGCCGGCCAGGCCGAAGAACTCGAACGGGTCGCCCAGCAGGCCGGCGCCCACGTCGCCGCCGAACGCGGTGGAGTAGCCGACCAGCACCCAGAGCACGCCGACCACGCCCATCGCGCCCAGGCTCATCATCATCATGTTGAGCACGCCCTTGGACCGGACCATGCCCCCGTAGAAGAAGGCCAGGCCGGGCGTCATCAGCAGCACCAGTGCGGAACTGGTGAGCAACCAGGCGGTGTCCCCTGTGTCCACGTCGACCTCCACTGCACGTCGGTTGCAGGCAGCATCGGGACGTCCTGTTTCGCCGGGCCGCGCCGGAGGTTTCGCGCGGGTGAACTGTCGGGGCGGTGGTGTTACGGACGCGTTTCACGGTGTTGAAGGGCGAGCAGCGCTCACGAATCCGTTGCGGTCGGGCGGTTTCGGCGGTGACGCCCGGTGCCCGCGGCACGCCGCCTGTCCGGCGGGCGCGCCCGGTGACGACGACAGGGGCCGTTGCCCGTCCGCGGACGGGCAACGGCCCCTGTCGGGAAGTGCTACCGGCCCCAGCCCGGCAGGCCCGGCTTCGGGCCGTTCGGCAGCGGCAGCGGCCGGCCGGCCGCCGCGACCGCGCCGGCGGGCTCGACGGCGGCGCACCGGGCGCCGTCCCGCGGCACGCGCTGCTCGATCAGGTAGGCGTCGGTGGCGTCCCGGGTGCAGGCGCTGCGGCCGTAGACGCCGTGGCCCCAACCCTCGTAGGTCAGCAGGACCGTGGTGTCGCGGCTCTGGCGGTGGGCGTTGACGGCCCACTCGTAGCCGGTCGCCGGGTCGTGCAGGGCGTTGAGCATCAGGATCTTCGGCGCGTGCTTGATGCGCAGGCGGTGCTGCGGGTTGTTCACCTTCGCCGGCAGGCCCGCGCAACCGGCGATCGCGGAGATGCCCAGCGACTCGCCGCGCAGCTGCGGCGCGATCTGGTTCGCGCGGCGGGTCAGCGCCGAGAACTGGCGGTAGTCCTTCACCGGCACCGACCAGTCCTGGCAGAACACCGCCGTGAACGGGTTCGGCGCGGTCTGCGCGGCGGTGAGGGCCTGCGGGGCCGCCGTGCCGGAGCCGAGGGCGACGATCAGGTCCGCCAGGCCCTGCCAGTTCGGCCCGTAGAGCGCGCTGATCGCGGCGTTGACGATCTGCAGCGCGGTGAGCCGGCGGGTCGGGTCGCCGGGGGCGGGCACCTCGCCGCGGTCCGCCTTCGCCAGCAGGTCTTCCCAGGCCCGCACCACGTCCTGGCCGTTCAGCGGGCACGACGCCGTGCGGTCGCACCACTTGACGAACTCGTCGAACGAGTCCTGCGCCGTGCGGGCCTCGGTCTCGTTGAACTGCCACGTGCCCAGGCTGTGGTCCATGTTGGAGTCGATGACCATGGACCGGATGTTGCGGCCGTAGCGCTCGGCGTACTGCTGGCCGATCAGCGTGCCGTACGAGATGCCGTGGTAGTTAATCTTCCGCTCGCCGAGCGCGCGGCGCAGGGCGTCGATGTCGTTGACGACGCTGATGGTGTCGGCGTGGTCGAACAGCGGGCCGGTGTGCTCGCGGCAGTCCGCGGCCAGCTCCCGGTTGTACCGCACGAGGGCCTCGAACCCGGCCTGGTCGGTCGGGTACGCCGCGGGCGCCCGGCCCAGGACGTCGAGCGAGCACCGCACCGGTTGGCTGCGCGCGACGCCGCGCGGGTCGAAGCCGACGATGTCGAAGCGCTCCTGGACCTGCGGGCTGAAGTACCCGTCGGCGCCCAGGGCGAAGTTCACGCCGGAACCGCCGGGGCCGCCGGGGTTGATCACCAGGACGCCGATGCGCTTGGCGGGGTCGGTGGCCTTGCGGCGGGCCACGGCCAGGTCGAACTTCTCACCCCGCGGCGCCGCCCAGTCGATCGGCAGCCGCAGCGTGCCGCACTCGACCTCGGCGATCTCCGGGCACGGCTGCCAGTCGATGGCCGACAGCTCGACGCCCTGCGTGCCGGTGGTCCCGGCGGGGTCCGCCGAAGCGGGCGACGCCAGGCCGGCGACGAGCGCGGTGACCGCGCCGGCACCACCCAGCGCTCGGAAGATCGGTCGCACAGGTTCCTCCCTCAGTCCTGTCACCCTTATGGGTGATCGCAGGGTGGCAGGGCTGTGAACTGCGGCACAACCGCCTGAAGTCGCGCGGGCCGTCCTCCCGTGGTTTGACCCCCTACGGGCTAACTCGCGAGTACCGCGCGCGCACCGCGACGCCGGGTCGGCTCCCCGATCCCGGCGGCGGGCGCGGCGGGTCAGTCGATCCGCTCGTAGGCGGGCAGCGTCAGGAAGTCCACGAAGTCGTCGGACAGGGCCACCCGCTCGAACAGCTCCACGGCCGCGGCCAGGTGCTCGCCGTCGAGCCCGCTCGCGACCTCGGCGAGCACCTCCCGCACCAGCTCGCCGGTGACCGGCGTGCCGTCGTCCAGCACCACGTCGTTGTGCACCCACTGCCACAGCTGGGAGCGGGAGATCTCCGCGGTGGCGGCGTCCTCCATCAGGTTGTGGATGGCCGCCGCGCCGTTGCCGCCCAACCACGACAGCAGGTAGCGCACGCCGACGTCCACGGCGCCCACCACGCCCGCGCGGGTCGCCCGGCCACCGGCCGACCTCACGTCGAGCAGCCGGTCGGCGGTGACCGCCACGTCCTCGCGCAGCACGTCGAGCTGGTTGGGCCGGTCGCCGAGCCGGGCGTCGAAGACCTCCCGGCACACCGGGACCAGGTCGGGGTGCGCCACCCAGCTGCCGTCGAACCCGTCGGCCGCCTCGCGGCCCTTGTCCTCGCGGACCTTCGCCAGCGCCTGCCGCGTCACCTCCGGGTCGCGGCGGTTCGGGATGAACGCCGCCATGCCGCCCATCGCGTGCGCGCCGCGCTTGTGGCAGGTGCGCACCAGCAGATCGGTGTAGGCGCGCATGAACGGCGCGGTCATGGTGACGCTGTTGCGGTCGGGCAGGACGTAGTCCGCGCCCCGGTCGCGGAAGTGCTTGATGATGCTGAACAGGTAGTCCCAGCGGCCCGCGTTCAACCCCGAGGCGTGGTCGCGCAGCTCGTAGAGGATCTCCTCCATCTCGAACGCGGCGGGGATCGTCTCGATCAGCACGGTCGCGCGGACGGTGCCGTGCGGGATGCCCAGCCGCTCCTGCGCGGCGGTGAACACGTCGTTCCACAGGCGCGCTTCGAGGTGGCTCTCCAGCTTGGGCAGGTAGTAGTACGGCCGGCCCAGCTCGGCGTTGTGGAAGAAGTGCAGGCCGAAGTCGACCAGCGCGCCCACGGCGGGCGCGCCGTCGACCTCGACGTGCCGCTCGGGCAGGTGCCAGCCCCGCGGGCGGACCACGATCGCGGGGCGCTCGCCGTCGCGGAGCACGTAGTGCTTGCCCTCCGGCGACCGGTGGTCGACGGTGCCGCGCGCGGCGTCGTAGAGGTTGACCTGGCCGGCGACGACGTTGCGCCAGTGCGGGGTGTTCGCGTCCTCCAGGTCGGCCAGCCAGACCTTCGCGCCCGAGTTGAGGGCGTTGACGGTCATCTTCCGCTCGGTCGGCCCGGTGATCTCCACGCGGCGGTCGCGCAGCGGCGCGGGCGCCTCGGCCACCCGCCAGTCGCCCGCGCGGACGTGCGCCGTCTCCGCCAGGAACCCGAGCGGGCGGCGGACCGAGCGCCGGGCCAGCAGGTCGTCGCGGGTGGCGGCGAAGGAGCGGTGCAGACCGGCGACGAACTCCAGGGCGTCCGGCGTGAGGACCTGCGCGCCGCGCTCCACGTCGCCCCCGAGCACGCGGATACCGGTCATGGGAGCCCCCTGTTCGGCGAAGACTTCTACTTCGCGGACTATAGTTTTTGCATCGCGGAACAGCAACGAGGAGTGGTGGGGATGGCGCAGGGGTCCACCGGCGGCGTGCAGTCGTTGCGCCGAGCCTTCGACCTCCTCGAACGGCTGGCCGACGCGGGCGGCGAGGCGGGCCTGTCGGAGCTGGCCGCCGCCTCCGGGCTGCCGCTGCCGACGATCCACCGGCTCATCCGCACGCTGGTCGCGCTGGGCTACGTGCGGCAGAACAGCAACCGCCGGTACGCGCTCGGGTCGCGGCTGATCCGGCTCGGGGAGGGCGCGTCCCGGCAGTTCGGCGCGTGGGCGCGGCCGTTCCTGGCGGAGCTGGTCGACGCGGTGGGGGAGACCGCGAACCTGGCCGTGCTCGACGGCGACGAGGTGGTGTACGTGGCGCAGGCGCCGTCGCGGCACTCGATGCGGATGTTCACCGAGGTCGGCCGCCGGCTGCTGCCGCACGGCACGGGCGTGGGCAAGGCGATGCTGTCGCGGCTGCCGCGGGACCGGGTGCGGGCGCTGCTGGAGCGGACCGGGCTGCCCGCCTACACGCCGAACACGATCACCGACGTGGACGAGCTGCTGGCCTCGCTGGACCGGATCGCGGAGCGGGGGTACGCGCTGGACGAGGGCGAGCAGGAGCTGGGGGTGCGCTGCGTCGCCGTGCCGCTGGTGGGCGGTCCGACCGCGGCGGCCGTCTCGGTGTCCGGGCCGGAGGGGCGGCTGACGCAGGAGGCGGTCGGCCGGATCGCGCCGGCGGTGGTCGCCGTCGCCGAGCGGCTGTCCGCGCGGGCCGCCCGGCCCTGACCACCGCCGCGCGGTCGGCCGGGGACCGGGCGCCGCCCGCGGTCCGGACCCGCCGCGCGACGGGGTGGTCCCGGCGCGGCGGCGGGTCGAGGGGCCGGGCTAGCCGAGCAGGGCGTCCACGAACGCGACCGGCTCGAACGGGGCCAGGTGGTCCGCGCCCTCGCCCAGGCCGACGAGCTTCACCGGGACGCCCAGCTCCCGCTGCACCTGGAACACGATGCCGCCCTTGGCGGTGCCGTCCAGCTTGGTCAGCACGATGCCGGTCACGTCGACCACCTCGGCGAACACCCTGGCCTGGGTCAGCCCGTTCTGGCCGGTGGTGGCGTCGAGCACGAGCAGCACCTCGTCCACCGCGGCCTGCTTCTCCACCACCCGCTTGACCTTGCCCAGCTCGTCCATCAGGCCGGTCTTGGTGTGCAGGCGGCCGGCGGTGTCGACCAGGACCGTGTCGACGCCCGCGCCGACGCCCTGCTTGACCGCCTCGAACGCCACCGACGCCGGGTCGGCGCCCTCGGCCCCCCGCACGGTGGCCGCGCCGACGCGCGAGCCCCACGTCTCCAGCTGGTCGGCGGCGGCGGCGCGGAAGGTGTCGGCCGCGCCCAGCAGCACGGTGCGGCCGTCGGCCACCAGCACGCGCGCCAGCTTGCCGGTCGTGGTGGTCTTGCCGACGCCGTTCACGCCGACGACCAGCACCACGGCGGGCTTGCCCGAGTGCGGCAGGGCGTGCACGGCGCGGTCCATCTCCGGGTGCAGCGCTTCGACCAGCACTTCGCGCAGCAGCGCCCGCGCGTCGTCGGACGAGCGCACGCCGCGGGCCGCGATCCGCTCGCGCAGCGCCGTCACCACCTGGTCGGTGACGTTCGCGCCGAGGTCGGCCAACAGCAGCGTGTCCTCGACGTCGGTCCACGAGTCCTCGTCCAGGTCCCCCGCGCCGAGCAGGCCCAGCAGGCCCTGGCCGAACGTGGAGCGGGAGCGGGCGAGCTTGCCGCGCAGCCGTTCCAGCCGGCCGGAGGTGGGCTCGATCTCGTCGATCTCGGAAGCCTGCTCGGGCAGCGGCACCTCGACGAAGCCGCGCTTGACCGAGTCGCGCGGCACGGCGGCGTCGTCGCCGACGCCGGGCTGGCCGTCGACCTCGGTGCGGTCGGCGACCGGGTGCTCGACCGGCTCGGGCGCGGTCGGGGCGACGGGCGCGGCCGGCTGGGGCGGCACGATCGGCGGGGGCGGCGCGGTCGGCTTGACCGGCGCGGTCGGCTGGGGCGGCACGGTCGGCGGCGCGGTCGGTTCGGCCGGCTCGACGGACCCGGTCGGCTCGGCGGGTTCGACCGGCTCGGGCTCGGCGGGCGCGGTCGGCTCCACCGGCCGCGCGGGCGCGGTGGGCCGGGTCGGCGCGGACTGGACCGGGGGCTTGACCGGGGGCTTGGCGACCCCGGGTTTCGCGGTGTCCTGGGGTGTGGCGGCGGGCTCGGGCTCGGCGGTGCGGGTGGGCGCGGCGAAGGTGACCCCGCTGCCGGCCTGGTAGCCCTTGACCTGCTTGGGCTGCTCGGACTCGGGCTCGGACAGGCTGATCCGCCTGCGCTTGGCCAGCACGACACCCGCGACGAGGGCGACCGCGAGCAGCGCCGCTACGACGACGACGATCCAGATCAGGAGCTCGGTGGACACCCGGCAATCCTCGCACGCCGCGGCCCGCCACCTGCGGACGAACCACGGTGGTCCGCCGCGGCTCCCCCGCGCACGCCCTTGCGCCCGCGGGCGGTGTGCAATAGGACACAGCATGGGGGGTGATCGGGCGGTGCGGGTGATCGGGCTGATCTCGGGGACGTCGATGGACGCCGTCGACGTGGCGGTCGGCGACTTCGCCCTGGACGGCCCGACCGTCGTGCTGGAGCCCGTCGCGCACGGCGAGCACCCGTTCCCGGCGGACCTGCGCACCCCGCCGGCCGGCGCGCGGGACGTGTGCGCGCTGGACACCCGGCTGGGCCAGGTGTTCGCCGAGGCCGCCCGGCCGCACCGGGCCGACCTGGTCGCCTCGCTCGGCCAGACCGCCCACCACTGGGTGCGGGACGGCCGCTGCCTCGGCACGCTCCAGGTCGGGCACCCCGCGTGGATCGCCGAGGCGACCGGGCTGCCGGTGGTCGCCGACTTCCGGGTCCGCGACGTCGCCGCGGGCGGCCAGGGCGCGCCGCTGGCGAGCACCCTGGACGCGCTGTGGCTCGCCGGGCTGCCGGGCGCGGTCGCGCTGAACCTCGGCGGTATCGCGAACATCACCCGGATCACGCCCGGAGGTGTGGTCGCCTGCGACACCGGGCCGGGCAACGCCCTGCTGGACGCCGCGATGACGGCGCTGTCGGGCGGGCTGCGCCGGCAGGACACCGACGGCGGGTTCGCCGCGCGCGGCCGGGTGCGCGCCGAGCTGCTCGACCGGCTGCTCGCCGACCCGTACTACGCGCTCCCCGCGCCGAAGTCCACCGGCAAGGAGCACTTCGACCTCGCCTACCTGGAGCGGGTCTCCGCCGGGCTGACCATGCCCGCCGAGGACCTGCTCGCCACGCTCACCGAGCTGACCGCCCGCACGGTCGCCGACGGGTGCGCCGGCGCGTCGACCGTGATCGGCTCCGGCGGCGGGATGCGCAACCCCGTGCTCGTCGACTCGTTGCGCCGGAGGGTGCCCCTGCGCCGCAGCGACGACCTGGGCCTGCCCGCCGACGGCAAGGAGGCGTACCTCGCGGCCCTGCTGGGCTTCCTGACCTGGCACGGGCTGCCCGCCAACGTGCCGGCCGCCACCGGCGCGGCCGGCCCGCGCGTGCTCGGCTCGATCACCCCCGGCCGCGGGCCCCTGCGGCTGCCCGCCCCGGTGGGGGGACCCGTCACCGGGCTCAGGATTGGAGGACACCGTGCGCGCGCTTGACGTCGCGATCATCGTGCTGTTCCTGGTGGGGATGCCGCTGCTGGGCGTGTGGGTCGGCGGGCAGCAGCGGTCGGCCGCGGACTACTTCGTCAGCGAGCGGCGCATCCCGTGGTGGGTGGTGTGCGTGTCGGTGGTGTCGGCGGAGACCTCGACGCTGACCGTGCTGTCCGTGCCGACCATCGCGTACGGCGGGACGATGACGTTCCTGTCGCTGGCGATCGGGTACCTGGTCGGCCGGGTGGTGGTGTCGTTCGTGCTGCTGCCCAAGTACATCGCGGGCGAGCTGGTCACCGCGTACGGGTTCCTGGGCAAGCGGTTCGGCGACGGGCTGCGCGGCACGGCGTCGGTGACGTTCCTGGTCACCCGGCTGCTCGCGGACGGGCTGCGGCTGTTCGCCACCGCCATCCCGGTGAAGGTCGTGCTCGCGGCGTACGGGGTGGACGCGTCGTACTGGCTGATCGTCGCCGTGCTCGGCCTGGCGATGGTGGTCTACAGCTTCCTGGGCGGCGTGCGCGCGGTGGTGTGGGTCGACGCCGTCCAGCTGCTCTGGTACGTGCTGGGCGCGGTCGCGGTGATCGTGGTGCTGTCCGGCAGGCTGCCCGCCGGGTGGCTCCCCTCCGCCGCGGACGCCGGGAAGTTCCAGGTCTTCGACCTCGCCGCCGGCCCGCTCACCTCGCCCTACGCGGTGCTGACGGCGCTCGTCGGCGGCGCGGTGCTCTCCATGGCCTCGCACGGCGCGGACCAGCTGGTCGTGCAGCGGCTGATGGCCACGCGGGACGTGCGGTCGGCGCAGAAGGCGCTGATCGCCAGCGGTGTCGTGGTGTTCCTCCAGTTCGCTTTGTTCCTGTTCATCGGCGTGATGCTGTGGGCGTTCTACCGGGGCGCGCACCCGGTGCGGGATCTGAAGCTGAACAACGCCGACGAGCTGTTCGCCCACTTCATCGTGCGGGACATGCCCACGGGGCTGTCCGGGTTCGTGATGGCGGGCATCCTGGCGGCGGCGCTGTCGTCGTCGTTGGGCGCGTTGGCGTCCTCGACCGTGACCGACGTGTACCAGCGGGTGGTGCGGCGGCCGTTGAGCGAGGCCGAGGTGTTCCGGCAGGGTCGGCTGTGGACCGTGGTGTGGGCGGGTCTGCTGGTGGTGTGCGCGGGGCTGTTCGCGTCGTTGACCGGGCGCGGGAACCCGATCGTGGAGCAGGGGTTGTCGATCTCCGGGTTCACCTACGGGGCGCTGCTCGGCGCGTTCCTGCTGGGCCTGCTGTTCCGGCAGGCGCGGCAGGCCGACGCGATCGCGGCGTTCGCGGTGACCGTGGTGGTGATGGCCTTCGTGATCCTGGGGGTGAAGTTCGTCGGGCCGGACGCGGCGGTGGTGGTCGACTTCTCCCCGGCAGGCGCGGACTCCAAGGCGCCGGCGTACCCGTGGTACACGCCGATGGGCGTGCTCGTCACGCTCGTCGTCGGCGGTCTGCTGTCGTTGCGGAACAAGGGCTACGCGCCGCCGAGGGCGGACGACGCGCTGGGGATCAGGGCGGGGTGACGTGGCCCGGGGGGCCGCCGGCAGGCGGCCCCTGCGGCGCTCAGGCGGCCCGGTTGGCCCGGTAGGCGACCAGCTCCAGGTGCCGGCGGAACCCGAGGCGGTCGAACATGCGCTGGGACGAGGCGTTGCCGGCCAGGATCGACGCGGCGGCCTGCGGGCGCGCGCCGCAGCGCTCGGCGAGCTTCCACACCAGCTCGGTGACCAGGGCCGCGCCCACGCCCCCGCCCCGCACGTCGGGCTCCACGGCCACGAAGTCGACGTAGTACTCCCCCGGCTCGGCCTTGCCGGCCGCGTAGCCGAGGACCCGGTCGCCGTCCATCGCCACGACCACGGTGTGCTTGCCGTCACCGTCGACGAGCTTGCGGCCGGACAGGTAGGTCTTGGGGAAGCAGCGCTCGTGCAGCACGGCGACCGCCTCGTGCACCGCGGCGTCCGTCGGCAGCACGCGCATCTCGCGGGCCGGGCCGGTGCGGGGGCAGCTCGCCTCGCGCAGCAGCAGGCCGCGCAGGCCGTCGCCGTCGAGCACGTAGATGCCGCTGGCGCGGCCGGCGGTGAAGCCGTGCCGCTCCGCGAACGCGGCCAGCCTGCGGTGCTCGGTGTGGCCGTAGACCTCGCGGTCGGGGATGCCGCGCAGCAGGGGCGCGGCCGCGGCGTACAGGGCGTCGGCGGTCTGGTCCCAGATCCGGCTGCCCGCCGGGTGGTTCACCGGCACGTCCACGAACGGGCCGTGCAGGAACACCCGGTGCAGCTCGGTGTCGACCTCCACGCTCAGCACGCCGCACGGGCGACCGGAGTCGTCGGTGGCCACGACCGTGCAGGAGGGCCAGTCGGGCTCGAATTCGGCGAGTTCCTCGGTCAGCTCGCCGAGCGTCTCACCGAGGTAGCCGATGTGGTGCGCGGTGTCGGCTTGGAGCCGGACGAGCAGCGCCAGCACGGCGGCGAGGTCGTCCTGGCCGGCGAAACGGATGTCATACATGCCCCAGATGGTCACTCGGGAGGCCGATCCGGCGCGAGGGAGTTTTCGGACACCCGCTCCGGCGACCTGACCAGGGCCGTCACCGCCCGCCCGGCGCCGCCGGGCGGGCCGCGGGCGGCGGTCGGCCCGGCCCCGGACCGGGCGGCCGGACCCCGCCGGCGGCGCCCGGCCCCCGCCAGTCGTCCGGGGACATCTCTTGCCGCGCGCCCCGGGGTGGTGGACCCTCAAGGCGTGAGTGAGGAAACGATCCAACTCGAACTCAACGACAGCGGGGTGGCGGTAGACCTGCCGATGCCTGCCAACCAGCGGGACCAGGTGCAGGAGGTCCCCTACCGGCCGGTGGAATTCCGGGACGACGACCTGCCCAGCGCGCTGGAGCGGGCCTCGTCCTGGTTGCGGCAGACCCAGGACTGGTTGGGCGAGCCGGTCGACGTGATCGCGGTGCACCTGGACTACGACGACACCAAGGGTTCGCCGTACTACAACCTCAAGCTGTTGTGCAACGAAGAGGACCTGGCCGGTGTGCCGCGCGTGGTCCGCAAGCGCGACGGGAACGGCACTACCCGCCAGTAGCGTAACGTTCTGGTCATGCCAGACCTCGTGTACCCGCCGGTGATCGCCGCGGCAAAGCTCATGTTCCGCGTGCTCGACCTGCGCATCACCGTGGACGGCGCGCGCCACGTGCCGACCACCGGCGGGGCCGTGCTGGCGAGCAACCACGTCAGCTACCTCGACTTCGTCTTCGCCGGCAACGGGGCGCTGCCGTCCCGTCGCCTGGTGCGGTTCATGGCGAAGCACGAGGTGTTCGCCCACCGCGTCTCCGGGCCGCTGATGCGTGGGATGCGCCACATCCCGGTGGACCGCGCGGCGGGCCAGGAGTCGTACCGGCAGGCCCTGGCGGCGCTGCGGGCGGGTGAGGTGGTGGGCATCTTCCCGGAGGCCACCATCAGCCGGTCGTTCACCGTCAAGGACGTCAAGAGCGGGGCGGTGCGCCTGGCCGCCGAGGCCGGCGTGCCGCTCCTGCCGATGGCCGTGTGGGGCACCCAGCGGCTGTGGACGAAGGGCAGGCCGAAGGACCTGACCCGGCGCCACGTGCCGGTGACGATCATCGTCGGCGAGGAGCTGGAGCCGACCACCGACGAGGCCCTGCGCACCCGGATGCAGGAGCTGCTCGACGAGGCCCAGGCCCGCTACCCGGAGTCCGGCGAGGGCCGGTGGTGGCAGCCCGCGCACCTCGGCGGCACCGCCCCGACCCCGGACGAGGCCGCCGCCCTCGACGCCCGCTCCCGCGAGGCCACCGAACACGACCCGCGCTGACCAGGCACGCGACCGCTTTTGTCGGCGCCGCGTGCGATGATGGATCCGGGGGCCGGAGGCCAAGCCCGAAACCCGTTGCGCACCAAGGCGAAGGCCCCGCCCGGTCCGCCGATCGGCGCTCCCGCGCACCCGCCCCGGCGGCCTCGACCGCGGCGCGGCTCGGCGCCGCTCCTGCGCGACCCACCGCCCCGGCGCAGCCCGGGCGTGATCCCACCCCTCCCGGCGCGACGGCGCGATCCACCTCCGCCGACCCGAGCACGATCCCACCGCCCTCGGCGCGGTTGGGGCGCAGTCCCACCCCCGACACGACCCGACCCACCCCCGACACGACCCGAGCGCGATCCACCCCCTCGGCGCGGCTGGGGCGCAGTCCCATCCCCGGCGCGACCCGAGCGCGATCCCACCCCCCGGCGCGATCCGGTGCGGGTCAGGCGGGCTCCGGCTCGGCGCCGGCGGGCGAACCGCTCCCGGTGTCGGCGGGCGAGCCACTCCCCGACCCCGACTCCGCCGCAGGCTCGGGCGCGGCTTCGCCGACGACAGCCCCCGCGGACCCGGCCCCCGCGGCGGGTTCAGCGCCTGCGGGTTCAGCGCCCGCGGGCTCTGCGCCCGCAGGTTCCGCGCCCGCAGGTTCCGACCCGGGCTCCGCGGGCGCGGCCTTGCGCGCGGGAGTCGCGGCGGGCTTGACCTCCACCCGTCCCCGCAGGCGCTGCGAGATGACCTGGCTGATCCCGTCACCGCGCATCGACACGCCGTACAGCGCGTCCGCGATCTCCATCGTCGGCTTCTGGTGCGTGATGATCAGCAGCTGCGAGCGCTCGCGCAACTGCTCGAACAGGCCGATCAGGCGGTGCAGGTTGGTGTCGTCCAGGGCCGCCTCGACCTCGTCCATCACGTAGAACGGCGACGGCCGGGCGCGGAAGATCGCCACCAGCATCGCCACCGCCGCCAGCGACTTCTCCCCGCCGGACAGCAGCGACAGCCGCTTGACCTTCTTGCCCGGCGGCCGGGCCTCCAGCTCGATGCCGGTGGTCAGCATGTCGTCGGGCTCGGTCAGCACCAGCCGGCCCTCGCCGCCGGGGAACAGCACCTTGAACACGACCTCGAACTCGCGGGCCACGTCCTCGTACGCCGAGGTGAAGACCTCCAGGATCTTGTCGTCGACGTCCTTCACGACGGTCAGCAGGTCGCGGCGGGTGGCCTTGATGTCCTCCAGCTGGTTGGACAGGAACTTGTACCGCTCCTCCAGCGCCGCGAACTCCTCCAGCGCCAGCGGGTTCACCTTGCCCAGCAGCGACAGGTCGCGCTCGGCGCGCTTGGCCCGCCGCGCCTGGGTGTCCCGGTCGAAGGGGATCGGCTGCGGCGCGGTGACCGCCTCGCCGCGCGCCTTCGCGGCCTCGTACTCGGCGATCTCGGCGGGCGAGGGCGGGATGCGGACGTCCGGCCCGTACTCGGCGACCAGGTCGTCCAGGCCGATGCCGAAGTCCTCGGCGACCTTGGTCTCCAGCTGCTCGATGCGCATCCGCTGCTCGGCCCGCAGCACCTCGTCGCGGTGCACGGCGTCGGTCAGCTTCTCCAGCTCCACCGACATCTCCCGCACCAGCTGCCGGACCTGGGCGAGGTAGGTCTCGCGCTGCGCCTTGCGCTCCTGCGCCGCGTCGCGCTCGCGGGCCGCCCGCGCCAGCGACGCGCCGATGCGCTCCAGCGCCAGCTCACCGCCCCGCACCACGGCCTGCGCCACCACGGCCCCCCGCGCCCGCGCCGCGTGGGCGCGCTGGGCGCGCTCCCTGGCCTCCCGCTCGGCGCGGGCCGCCCGGCGCAGCCCCTCGGCCTTGCCCTGCAGCGCCCGCGCCCGCTCCTCGGCGGTGCGCAGGTGCAGCCGGGCGTCGACCTCGCCCTGGCGGGCGGCGGCCAGCTCGGCGGCGGCCTCGTCGCGCTGCGCGGTGTCCGGCTCGTCGTCCAGCGGCTGCTCCTCGGCGACCAGGAGGCGCTCCTCCAGCTCGGCCAGCTTCAGCAGGTTCTCCTCGCGCGCCGCCTCGACCCGGGCGCGCTGCGCGCGGGCCCGCTCGGCCTCGGCCTGCGCCGACCGCACGGCCGCCGCGAGCCGGTCGAGCCGCTCGGCGGACCGGGCCCGCCGCACCTTGGCCTCGTTGAGCTGCTCCTTGAGCGCGTTGACCGCGCCGCGCCGCGCCTGCTGCTCGGCCCGCGCGCCCTCCAGCGCCGCCGCCGACCGCTCCAGCGCCCGCTCGGCCAGCGCCAGCCGCTCGGACGCCTCGTCCACGGCCGCCTGGACCTCGATCACGCTCCGGCTGCCCCCGGCCGACCCGCCGACCGCCCAGTCCGCGCCGAGCACGTCGCCCTCGCGGGTCACCGCCCGCACCCCGGGGTGCGCCTCGACCAGCGCCCGCGCGGCGGCCAGCCCGTCCACCACGGCCAGCCGGTCCAGCGCCCGGTGCAGCGCGGGCAGCAGCGGCTCGGGCGCCCGCACCAGCTCCACCGCCCACCGCGCGCCGGGCGGCAGCGCGGGCCAGGCCGACCGGTCGACCGGCGCGCCGCCGCCCACCAGCACGCCGGCGCGGCCCGCGTCCTGCTCCTTGAGCAGCTCCAGCGCGGCCAGCGCGTCAGCCCCGGACGCCACGGCCACCGCGTCGGCGACCGGGCCCAGCGCGGCGGCCAGCGCCACCTCGTTGCCGGTCTCGACGGTCAGCAGCGCGGCCACCGAGCCCAGCAGGCCGGGCAGCCGGGAGGCCAGCAGCGCGCCCGCGCCGTCCTTGCGGGTCAGCCCCAGCGACAGGGCGTCGACCCTGGCCCGCCACGACGCGATGTCGCGCTCGGCGGCCCGCTCGGCCTTGACCAGCTCCTCGACCCGGCCGCGCGCGGCGACGTCCGCCTCCGCGGCCAGCCGGTGCCGCTCGACCAGCCCGACGTCGTCGGAGTCCTCGACGTCGGTGGCCTCGCGCGCCTCGGCCAGCTCCTGCGCCGCCACCTCGGCGCGCTCGACCGCCTCGGCCAGCGCCACCGACATCCGCTCGATCTCCTCGGCGGTCGCGGAGGTCTTCGACCGCAGCGCCTCGACCTGGCCGGACAGCCTGGCCAGGCCCTCGCGCCGGTCGGCGATCGCCCGCACGGCCGCGAGGTGCGCCTTCTCCGCGGCCGACACCACCCGCTCCAGCTCGGCGCGCAGCTCGACGGCCTCGGCCAGGCCCACCCGCGCCTCCGTCACGCCGTCCTGCAGCTCCTGCTCCAGCAGCGCGGTCTGCTCGGCCTCGGCCTCCAGCTCCTCCGGGTCGCGCCCGCCGCGCGGCGCCTCGGCGGAGGCCGACAGGTGCCGCTCGCGCTCCACGGCCAGCCGCACGGTGCCGCGCAGCCGCTCCTCCAGCGCCGACAGCCGGTACCAGGTGTCCTGGGCCCGCTGGAGCCGCGGCGCGTCGGCCGCGACCTGGTCCTCCAGCTCGTTCTGCTGCGCCTGGGCCTGCTGCAGCGACCGCTCGACCTCGGTGCGCCGGGCGCGGGCCGCCGCCTCGTCCTGCTCCTCGCGGGCCAGCGCCGCGCGCCTGCTCACCAGGTCGTCGGCCAGCAGGCGCATCCGGGCGTCGCGCAGCTCGGACTGCACGACCTGCGCGCGGCGCGCGATCTCGGCCTGCTTGCCCAGCGGCTTGAGCTGGCGGCGCAGCTCGGCGGTGAGGTCGGTGAGGCGGGTCAGGTTCGCCTGCATCGCCTCCAGCTTCCGCAGCGCCTTCTCCTTGCGCTTGCGGTGCTTGAGGACGCCCGCCGCCTCCTCGACGAACGCCCGGCGCTCCTCCGGCTTGGACTCCAGGATCGCGGCGAGCTGCCCCTGGCCGACGATCACGTGCATCTCGCGGCCGATGCCCGAGTCCGACAGCAGCTCCTGGATGTCCATGAGCCGGCACGAGCTGCCGTTGATCTCGTACTCGGTGGCGCCCTCGCGGAACATCCGGCGGGTGATCGACACCTCGGTGTAGTCGATGGGCAGCATGCCGTCGGCGTTGTCGATCGTCAGCGTCACCTCGGCGCGGCCGAGCGGGGCGCGCCCGGAGGTGCCCGCGAAGATGACGTCCTCCATCTTGCCGCCGCGCAGGTCCTTGGCGCCCTGCGTGCCCATCACCCAGCGCAGCGCGTCGAGCACGTTGGACTTGCCCGACCCGTTGGGGCCGACGACGCAGGTGATGCCCGGTTCGAAGCGCAGCGTCGTGGCCGAGGCGAAGGACTTGAAACCCTTCAGCGTCAGGCTCTTGAGGTGCACCGGGGCAGGGTACCCGCGCGCCTCGCGGGCCCAGCGCCCGGCGCGCCGCTGACCAGCGCCGTCACCGCGCCCGCCGGCCCGGGGCCGACCGCCCGGCCGCGCCCCCGCCCCGGTCCGCGGGCCGGGGCGGGGCCCGGCGCGGTCAGCGCTCCGCGAACCCCGTCAGGCCGCCGCGCGGCTCGGACCACCGCTCCACCACCGATTCCACCCGACCGGGGGTGCCGCCGGAGCGCAGCGCCGCCAGCAGCGCCCGGCAGGCGTCCTCCGGGCCCTCGGCGTTGACCTCGACCCGGCCGTCCCCCAGGTTCGACGCGCTGCCGACGAGCCCCAGCTCCAGTGCCCTGGCCCGGGTCCACCACCGGAAGCCGACCCCCTGCACGTGTCCGCGCACCCACGCCGTGAGGCGCACCGCCCGCTCCGCATCAGTCACGGCGACCATCCTGTCATTTCACCCATTAGTGGTACGGTGCGCGACCGTGGCTGCACGGCGCGGTAACCGATCCGTGGCAGGCGGGCTCGTGGGGTTGCTCCTCGGGGCCGCCGGTGCGACCGGTGTCGCCGTCGCCGGTCCGGACCGGCTCGTCCCGTTCGGCACGACCACCGCGGCACAGGACGACCGGGTGGACGACCCGGGTGTCGGCGGCGGTGGCGTCGGGCAGCCCGCGCGCACCGCCGAACCGGTCGCGACCACCACGACGACGGCCGCGCCGACCAGCACCACCACTACCACCACGACGACCACCCTGGCCACGACCACCACCGCTACCGCCGAGCCGACCACCGCACCGCCGACGACGACCACCGCGCCCGCCCGCCCGGTGTCCGAGGCGCAGCGGGTGGTGGAGCTGGTCAACGAGGCGCGCGCCGCCGCCGGCTGCGACGCGGTCCGGGTCGACGAGCGGGTCGTGGACGCCGCGCAGGGCCACAGCGACGACATGTCGGCCCGCGGCTACTTCTCGCACGAGACGCCCGAGGGGGTCGACTTCGCCACCCGGATGCGCGAGGCCGGCTACCCCGACCCGGGCGGCGAGAACATCGCCAAGGGCCAGCGCACGCCCGAGTCGGTGATGAAGGCGTGGCTGGGCTCCGAGGGCCACCGCCGCAACGTCCTCGACTGCCGGTTCACCGCGATCGGCGTGGGGCTGAACACCGACGGCTGGTACTGGACCCAGGACTTCGGCTGGTAGCGACGACCCGCGACCAGCGGACACGACGGCGCGGCCGTCCACCGGAGAGGGAGAGCGCGTGACCGACGGGCTGTACGAGACACCGGAACCCGACCGCGTGCGACCGCGCGTGTCGCCGAACGTCCTGCTGGCCGCGTCCGGCGTGCTGGTGGCGACGATCTTCGCCTCGATCGCGTCCCTCGCGGGCGCCTCGACGGGCGCCGCGCCCGCCAAGCCGACCCCGCGCGAGGACGTGGTGTCGCGCGGTTCGCTGATCACCACGACCACCACGCCGGTCGTCGCGGCCCCGGCCACCACCGTCACCACCACGACCGGGACCGTCGCGCCGGTCGACGTGACGACGACCGCGGCGCAGCCCAAGCGCACCCGCGTGACCACCGTGACCCGCCCCGACGGCACCACCACGACCACCACGATCGTGGACGCGCCGCCACCGGCCCCGACGTCGCAGGTGACCACCACCGGGACCACCGCCGAGACCACGGCGGAGACGACAGCGGAGACGACGGTCGAGACCACCACCGGGACCGCGACCACGACCGGGTCGACCGCGCCGCCTTCGCCTCCCCCCGGCGACTGAGCCCAAACGACCACGCCCCGCGAGGGTGACGGCCCGCCACACGAAGAGGTGGAGGACCGCGTGAACGTTGAGGGAGCCCGCCGCAGCCGCCGATAACCCGGACACCAACCATCCGACCGGATTCCCGCAGGGAGATGGTGTGTTCGAGCAGGATCGGAAGGCCGCGCCGAAGCGGAAGGTCCCGTCGGTGGCGCTGCTGGCCGCGGGCGGCGCGGCCGTCGCCACGGTGATGGCCGCGCTCGTGTCGCTGCTGGCGCAGGGCGACGGCGAGCCGGCCGTCGAGCCGCCCCGGCCGCAGGCCGAGGTCCAGGCGACCACCAGCACGTCGGTGCACGTCGCGGAGGACGGTCGGAGGTCCACGGTGGTGATCACGGCGCCCACCTCCGGCAGGGCGGCGCGGAGCGCGGAGCCCGCCGCGAAACCGGACGAGCCCGCGGCGGTCGCGGTCACCACCACGACCGCGGTCGACGCCCCGCTCCCGACCACGTCGCCCCCGCCGCGGAGCACCCAGCCGACGACCTCCGAGCCGCCGCCCGCCCCGTCGTCGCCGCCCGCGCCCTCCTCGTTCACCGCGCCGGACCCGAGCGCGCCGGTGAGCACAGGCCCCTGAGGGCGTCGGCGCGGTGGGGCCCGGCGGGCCTACCAGACGTCCCCGTCGCGCCAGTCGCACGCCAGCGGGCCGTCGAGGTCCAGCGGGGCCGTCACGGGCAGCACGAAGATCCCGCCGTCCTCGTCCTCGGTGCGCTCCGGCCCGCCGGGGCCCAGCACCGAGGTCGGGCCGCGCCACACCTGCCACCCGCGCGCCGCGTAGAAGCCCACCGCGTCCTCCGCCGCGCCCAGCGCGCCCAGCTCGTACGCGCGGCGCACCACGCCCTCCAGCGCCGCCATCACGCCCGCGCCGTGCCCCCGGCCGCGCCGGTCCGCGCGCACCGCCACGGCCTCCACGTAGCCCGTGCGCAGCGCCCGGCCGCCGTGCAGCAGCCGGCGCTGCACCACCGAGCCGTGGCCGACCAGCTCCCCGCCCTCCCACACCAGCGCGTGCACGCCGCCGAGCGAGTGCTCCCAGTCCTCGTCGCCGAAGTCCCCCTCGAACGCCGCGTCGCACAGCTCGCGCACCGCCGCGAGCACCGCGGCGTCCAACTCGGACGTGTGAGCCGTCGAAATCACTGCGCTGCCACTCCCTGGTCGACCGATGACGGCACGGCCCCGCCGCGCCTCCGGTGGGACAACGGTCACAGCGGGCCCGAAGTGCCCGGAAAGCTGTCACACCGCGCCCCGCCGCCCCGTTCCCCCCACGACGAGAGGACGGGGACATGGCAGAGCGGATCGTGGTCGTCGGCGCGGGGTACGCGGGGCTGGCGGCGGCCAAGCTGGCGGCGAGGTGGACCGGGGCCCGCGTCACCCTGGTCAACGACCGCGACCGGTTCGTGGAACGGGTCCGGCTGCACCAGCTCGCCGCCGGGCAGCCGCTGCCGGACCGGCCGCTGGCCGACCTGCTGCGCGGCAGCGGCGTCCACCTGGTCGTGGACCGGGTCACCGGCGTCGACCCCCTGGCGCGCGAGGTGCGGCTCACCGCGGGCGCGCTGGGCTACGACCGGCTGGTCTACGCGCTGGGCAGCCACGCCGACCTGGACTCGGCGCCGGGCGTGCGCGAGCACGCCCACGCCGTCGCCACCGAGGAGGACGCGAAGCGGCTGCGCGCCGCCCTCCCGGGCTCCCGCGCGGTGGCGGTCGTCGGCGGCGGCCTCACGGGGATCGAGGCCGCCGCCGAGCTGGCCGAGAGCCACCCGCGGCTCCGCGTCGAGCTGGTCACCGACGGCGTCCTGGGCGCGGCGCTGTCCACCAGGGCGCAGCGCTACCTGCGCCGGGTGTTCGACCGGCTCGGGGTGCGGGTGCGGGAGCACACCCGCGTGCGGGAGATCGACGCGCGGGGCTTCACGTCGGCCGACGGGACCCGGGTCGCCGCCGACGCGGTGGTGTGGACGGCCGGCTTCCGCGTGCCGGACCTGGCCCGCGCGGCCGGACTCGCGGTCGACGGCGCCGGGCGCGTGCTCGTGGACCAGCACCTGACCTCGGTGTCGCACCCGGAGGTGACGGCCCTCGGCGACGCCGCCGCGATCCGCCGCCCGGACGGGCTGGAGCTGCGCATGGCGTGCGCGACCGGCATTCCCACCGCCCAGCGGGCCGTGCGCGCGCTGGCCGACCGGATGCGGGGCCTGGAGCCCGGGCCGTTCCGGTTCTCCTACCTCAACCAGTGCGTCAGCCTGGGCCGCCGGCACGGGCTGATCCAGTTCGTGCGCGGCGACGACACCCCGCGCGACGCCGTGCTCACCGGCCGGCTCGCCGCCCGGTACAAGGAAGCCGTGGTGCGCGGCGCCCTGCTGGTCCAGCGCCACCCGACGCTGCCCACCGGCTGAGCGCGGGCCTCACGGCTCGAAGCGGTAGCCCATCCCCGGCTCCGTCACCAGGTGCCGGGGGTGCGACGGCTCCGGCTCCAGCTTGCGCCGCAGCTGCGCCAGGTACACCCGCAGGTAGTGGGTCTCCTTGGCGTACTGCGGCCCCCACACCTCCTGGAGCAGCTGCTTCTGCGCCACCAGCCGCCCCCGGTTGCGCGCCAGGATCTCCAGCAGGCCCCACTCGGTCGGCGTGAGGTGCACCTCCGCGCCCCCGCGGACCACCTTCTTCGCCGCCAGGTCCACGGTGAACGACGAGGTCTCCACCACCGCGTCCCCGCCCTCGGCGACCGCCGACCGCCGGACCGCGGCGCGCAGCCGGGCCAGCAGCTCGTCCATGCCGAACGGCTTGGTCACGTAGTCGTCCGCGCCCGCGTCCAGCGCCGCCACCTTGTCCGAGGAGTCGGTGCGCGCGGACAGCACGATGATCGGCACGGACGACCAGCCGCGCAGCCCGGCGATCACGTCGGCGCCGTCCACGTCGGGCAGGCCGAGGTCGAGCACGACGACGTCCGGCTTGCCCTCGGCGGCGGCCTTGAGGGCGCTCCCGCCGTCGTGGGCGGTGAGCACCGAGTAGCCCCGCGCGGACAGGTTGATCCGCAGGGCGCGCACGATCTGCGGTTCGTCGTCGACCACGAGCACCTTCGTCACGGTGCGACACTACGTCGTGGGTCCGACCGCCCGCCGGGCCCGGCTCGGGATTCCGCCCTTTCTGATGCCGTCTTGACGCCTCCCACCTCGGCTTTTATGCCTTTTTAGCGGAGCAGGGACCGCATCCGTGCGGAAAACGGTGAGTACATCCGGGTGCGAATGAATCCGTTCGCTGGACACCGGTACTGCGATAGTGCGAATGTCCTGTCCGAATTCGGACACTTGCTCACGGAAAGTGAGCCACGAGGAGGTCATCGATGACCACCAGTGTGACCAACCAGGATGCGTTACAGCTCGTGGTCGCCGTGCACCGGCTGGTCCGGAGCCTGCGGCAGGCGGCGCCGGTGAAGAGGCTGCAGCCGACGCAGCTCCTCGTCCTCGCCGAGTTGGCCGCCCAGGGGCCCATGCGGATCGGCGAGATCGCGGTGCGCGCGCTGTGCTCGCAGCCGACGGCGACCACGGTGGTGACCGGGTTGGAATCCGGCGGCCTCGTGCGCAGGGAGGCGGACCCCGCGGACGGCCGCGCCACGATCGTGGAGCTGACCGGCGCGGGCCGCGACACGATCCTGTCGCTGGCGCACGGCGAGGCCGAGCTGCTGTCCGAGCGGATGTCGCGGTTGTCCCCGGAGGAGCAGGACCACGTCCGCTCCGTCACCCCGCTGCTGCGCCGGCTCGCCGAACCGAAAACGCGCTGAACCGCCCGTTCACGCCACGCCGCGCGGGCGGGGCTGGCAACGCGGGCACGAGAAGGAGGACCGGTTCATGAAAGGTTCCCGGACGATTGCCGTTCCGCACCGCCCGCACGGGCGGTTCTCCTGCCCGTAAACGTTCAGGGAACGGTCGAAGTAACCGGATTGGCCGTTCACGTTGACGTAGAGCGCGTCGAATGACGTGCCGCCCTCGCCCAGCGCCTCGTGCATCACCTGCGAGGCGTGCGCGAGCACCTCCGCCGCCTTCGCCCGGGTGAGCTTCGCGGTCGGGCGAAGGCCGTGCAGGCGGCTGCGCCACAGCGCCTCGTCGGCGTAGATGTTGCCCACCCCGGACACCAGCGTCTGGTCCAGCAGCGCCCGCTTCACGTCGGTGCGCCGGCGCCGCATCGCCGCGACGGCCGCGTCCGGGTCGAACGCCGGGTCCATCGGGTCGCGCGCGATGTGCGCCACCGGCAGCGGCAGCACGGCGCCGTCCACCTCCACGACCTCGGCCAGCGCGAGCCCGCCGAACGTGCGCTGGTCCACGAACCGCAGCTCGGGGCCCCCGTCGGCGAACCGCACGCGGACCCGCAGGTGCTTCTCGTCCGGGGCGTCCGCCGGCTGCACCAGCAGCTGCCCGCTCATCCCCAGGTGCGCGAGCAGCGCGTCCCCGTCGGACAGGTCCACCCACAGGTACTTGCCGCGCCGGCGCGCCGCGACCATCGTCCGGTCGGCCAACCGGGACGCGAAATCCGCCGCACCGGGCAGGTGGCGGCGGATGGCGCGGTCGTGCAGCACCTCGACCCCGGCGACGGTCCGGCCGGCGACGTGCTCGTGCAGTCCCCGGCGGACGACCTCGACCTCAGGCAGTTCGGGCACGTGGCGCGGTCAGTCCTCGGCGTCGGTCTCGCCGGCGGCTTCGAGTTCCTCCAGCAGCTCGTACGCGGCGGCCTGCGGCTTGGTGGGCCTGAGCACCCAGCCACCGGCCTGAGCGGTGTCGCGGACCAGGACGAGGCCCTGGATGCCGCCGTTGCGGGAGGCGTTCAGCGGTCGGGAGCGGCGGTGGTCGCGCACGCGCCGGTTCGTCCGGACGTTCGTGGCATACATCGGCGTCAGTCTTCCTCGGTGGGTGCGGTCTGCGGTGAAGTCTGCTGCGGAGCCTGCTCGGCCGCGTGGCCGTTGCCGGACGCGGCGGCTTCCTGCTCCGCCCGGGCCCGTTCCGACAGCACGCGGTAGGCGGCCTCGGCCGCCTTCTGCTCGGCTTCCTTCTTCGTGCGACCGTCGCCGGTGCCGTGGGGCCTGCCACCGACGAGCACCGTGGCGGTGAACTCCTTGCGGTGGTCCGGCCCCTGGTCGTCCACCCGGTACTCGGGCACGCCCAGCCCCGCCGAAGCGGTCAACTCCTGCAAACTGGTCTTCCAGTCCAGCCCCGCACCGCGCAGCGGCGCCTCCGCCAGCAGCGGGTCGAACAGGTGGTGGACCAGTTGACGCGCGGTGTCGATGCCGAACTGGAGGTACGCCGCGCCGATGACGGCTTCCAGGCCGTCCGCGAGGATGCTCGCCTTGTCCCGCCCGCCGGTCAGCTCCTCGCCGCGACCGAGCAGCAGGTGCCCGCCGAGACCGTCCTCGCCCAGCCCCCTGGCCACACCCGCCAGCGCGTGCATGTTCACGACGCTGGCGCGGAGTTTCGCGAGCTGCCCCTCGGGCAACTCGGGGTGGGTGCGGTACAGGTGGTCGGTGACGACGAGGCCGAGCACCGCGTCGCCGAGGAACTCCAGCCGCTCGTTGGGCGGGAGCCCGCCGTTCTCGTACGCGTACGAGCGGTGCGTCAGGGCGAGCGTCAGCAGCTCGGCGTCCAACGGGACGCCGAGCGCTTCGAGCAACGGGGCGCGGTCGGCGGACCGACCGCGCGACGACCTGCCCCCCACTGGTGCCGCTACCTCCGCCTTCGAGGGATCAGGCCGGCTGGACGACCTGGCGGCCGTCGTACTGGCCACAAGTCGGGCAGGCGACGTGCTGCGGCTTCGGCTGGCGGCAGGCCCGGTTCGAGCAGGCCACCAGGTGCACGGCAGCGGTCTTCCACTGAGCGCGGCGCGAGCGCGTGTTCGAGCGCGACATCTTCCGCTTCGGGACGGCCACGACTAGTTCTCCTCTGGATTGTCACGATTCCCGCCGAACCGCTCTTGCAGCGCGGCCCACCGGGGGTCAATCGTCTCATGCCCGTGGTCGGGCCCGAGCTCAGCCAGCCTGCCACCGCAGTCGACGCACAGCCCGAGGCAGTCCGGCGAGCACAGCGGCACCTGCGGCAGGGCCAGCACGATGGCGTCCCGCACCACAGGTTCGAGGTCGACCAGGTCGTCGTGCAGCCGACTGACCTCGTCCTCCTCGGTCGTCTCGTCGGTGGTGCTGTCCGGGTAGGCGTACAGCTCGGTCAGCTCCACCTCGACGTCCGCCGACAGCGGTTCCAGGCAGCGCGAGCACTCCCCTTCCACCGTCGTGCGGGCGGTGCCGGACACCAGCACGCCCTCGACCACCGACTCCAGCAGGAGGTCGAGCACGACGACGCCACCCGGTGGCACCGCGATCACGCCGAGCAGGCCGAGGCCCTCGGCCGGGACCGTCCGTTCGACGGCGCGGCTGGAGCCCGCGCGACGCCCGAGGTCCCTGGTGTCGATGACCCAGGGCCCGGTCGCTGTGGGACGCGTGGACGCGTGGCGGTGCTCAGACATGATTTCGGTGTTTGCCGCCGGGTGACTTACCACGGCCAGCCGGTCAAGGGTACGGGACAACGGGCGCTGACGTGAAATCGGCAGGTCCGACCTCGTTCGGTCGGGTGTTCGGCGCGGTGTCCGGTGCGGTGTCCGGTCGAGCGCGGGACGGCCGTTCGGGGGTGCCCGGTGGGCCGTCGGGCGGCCCTGGACCGGCGCACCGGGCCGATCCTCGCGCCGGGCGCCCCGGGCACGGCGCCCGGGCCGCGGGCGGGCGCTCGGCGGAGATCAGGACCGGGCGTTCGCCTCGTGGTAGTCGAACGGCGCGGCGGCGCTGGCCACCGCCGGGCCGCGCAGGTGCGAGCGGCCCTTGCCGACCGAGCGCAGCGTGTGGGCGAGCAGGTCCTCGAAGTCGGCCAGCTTGCCGTCGACGTAGGCGTCGCACTCGCTGCGCAGCCGGATCGCCTCCGCCTGGGCGGCGTCCAGCACGCGCGCGGCCTCGGCGTGCGCGGCCTGCGCGACCTCGGTCTGGTCGACCAGCCGCGCCTGCTCGGCCCGCCCCTCCTCGATCGCCCGCTCGTAGTTGGCGCGACCGGCCTGGACCATGCGGTCGGCCTCGGCGTGCGCGCGGCCCACCAAGTCCTCGTACTCCTTGCGCCCGGCGGAGATGGTGCGCTCGGCCTGGTCCTGCGCCTCGGCGACCATGCGCTCGGCGCGGGCGCGGGCCTCGGACAGCATCCGCTCGGCCTCGTGCTGCGCCTCGGCGACCATCCGGTCGGCCTCGGCGCGGGCCTTGCTGGTGGTGGCCTCCAGCTCGTGCTGCGCCTTGCCGACCAGCTCGTCGCGGTGGTCGAGCACGTCCTGGGCGTCGTCCAGCTCGGCCGGGATGGCGTCGCGCACGTCGTCGAGGAGTTCGAGCACGTCGCCGCGCGGCACGACGCACCCGGAGGTCATCGGCACGCCACGCGCTTCCTCGACGATCGTGACCAGCTCGTCGAGGGCCTCGAACACCCGGTACACGGCACTCTCCCCACGCCCACACAGCGGTACCCGTCCTAGTGTGCCCTGCCGGTCTGCCGGCCGCGGGGAGATCGGCAGGGCGTGTCCCGCCGCAAGTGGTGTCACCCGACACGGTCACGCGCCACGCGCGGACCCCTGCGGAACGGCGCAGCGCCCCCGCCCCCGGACCGCCACCGCACAACGCCGCCTGCCTGCTCATACCCGGGTCGGCGCGGCGCGTCGGCACCCCACTCCGACACCTCGCGCAGGAAGGGCCCCGGCCCTCGACGACGCTTCCACGCACCCGCCCGCCACCGGGTCGGCAAACCCGCGATGACCGCGGATCGGAATCCGCCCTCACGCTCACGCAGACGTCCCCGCCCAGGGGACCCCTGTTTTTACTGTGCCACGGAGGCATGACAAAAACGGTCCGGCGGGCTGAGAGTGCCCTCAGGGACCGATGAGCGCCCATCGGCGACGGCGAGCGACCTTGGAGGCAGCGAGCGCCCATCGGAGACAGCGAGCGCCCTCGGAGACATGAGCGGCCTCGAAGATGGCGAGCGCCCCTGGAGACGGCGGGCGCCCTCGGAGACAGCGAGCGCCCATCGGAGAGGGTGAGTGCCCTTGGGGATGGTGGGCGGCCTTGGAGGTGGTGGGCGGCCTCAGGCATCGGTTCGCGCTGGTCGGCGGCACCCGTTCGGGCGGCGGCCCTTGTCCGGGTGATCAGCGCTCGGGTCGGTTCGCGGCGGCCAAGCCGGTCCGCGACACGTCCCGGTCGGTCAGCGGCGCTCGGCCAGGCGCTGGGTCAGGCGGGCCTTGATGGACGGCGGCAGGAGGGTCGAGACGTCGCCGCCGTAGGTCGCCACGTCCTTGACCAGCGAGCTGGCCAGGTAGCTGTAGATCGGGTTGGTCGGCATGAACAGCGTCTCGACCCCGGTGAGCTGGTGGTTCATCTGCGCCATCTGCAACTCGTAGTCGTAGTCGCTGACCGCGCGCAGGCCCTTCACGATCACCTGGATGTCGTTCTCGCGGCAGTAGTCGACCAGCAGCCCGTGCCACGAGTCGACCCGGACGTTCGGCCACTGCGCGGTCACCTCGCGGAGCATCTCGGTGCGCTCCTCGACCGAGAACAAGGTCTTCTTGTTCTTGTTGATCATTACCGCGACGACGACCTCGTCGAAGAGCTTCGCCGACCTGCCGATGATGTCCAGGTGTCCGTTCGTGGCCGGGTCGTAGGAGCCGGGGTACACGGCACGCGTCATGGTTTCGGACGGTAGCACCCGATCGGATGCGCCCACTCCGGCGCGTGTCCCGCATCACCCGCGGGGGGCCACGTGCTCCGCCCAGTGCAGGGCCGTGTCGCCATAACGCTTGGTGCGCAACGATTCCAGGGGGTCGGGCCAGATCGGTTCGGCGTCGCGGGCGGCGCGTTCGACGACCACCAGGGTCCCGTCGGCGGTCCACCCGTTGGCCACCAGCGCGGCGAGGACCCGGTGCAGTTCGTCACCGGTGACCGCGTAGGGCGGGTCGGCGAAGACCACGTCGCAGGGGTGCTCGGCCGGACCGGCCGCGACGGCCTCGGCGGTGCGGTGGACGACCTCCGCACCGGGCAGGCCCAGCACGGCGGCGTTGACCTTGAGCACTTCGGCGGCCCGCCGGTCCGATTCCACGAACGTGGCCTGCGCCGCGCCCCGGGACAGCGCCTCAAACCCGAGCGCCCCCGACCCCGCGTACAGGTCGACCACCCTGGCGCCGTCGAGGTCGATCAGGGCTTCCAGCGAGCTGAACAGCGCCTCCCGCACCCGGTCGGAGGTGGGCCGGGTGCCGCGCGGGGGCACTTGCAGGCGCCGGCCTCCGGCGACGCCCGCGACGATCCTGGTCACGCCCCCATCATCGCAGGCCGCGCGACGGGCCGAGCGCCCGCGTCGACCGGCGCTCCCGGCCGGCGGCCCGGCTCGCGCCACCGTTGACGGCGATCACCCGGCCGGTGGTGTGCCCGACCTCCGGCGAGGTGAGGAAGCCCACCGCCGCCGGGGCCCGGGGACCGCCGTCGGGGGTCTGGTCGACCGGGGTCTCACGGCGCCGGTCGGTCATCCGGTCGCCGAAGACTCCGCGCCCCCGACGCGGCCCGGCGACACGGCATCGGCCGTGGCGCCCGGCAGCCCGGTCGGAACGCGAGTTCGGCCGTCCGCGCCCCACCGCGGCCTCCACCACCCGCCGGCCGGCGGTGGAGCCGATCGTCACGACCCGCGCCCGGTCGGCCGGGCGCGGTGGCAGGGCGGTTGCGACCAGGACGGCCACCTGCACGTTGACCTCGTGGTTCGCCGATCACCCGGAGCGCAGGCCGACGCCGCCGACCGCAACGCCGGCGTTGTCGACCGACACGTCCACTGTGGATGGCAGGTCGACCGACACCACGTCCACCGTCGAGGACGACACCGCGTCGAAGGCCACCGCCAAGGGCGACGCCGCATCGAAGGCCACCGCCCGCGCGCCGACCTGCTCCGCCGGCACCCCGGCACCCCGGCCCGCCGGCCCGTGATCACGGCGTCGAGCCCGCCACAGCTCCCCGGCGATCGCACGGCCGGTGCCCGTGCCGCCGCCCGGCACCGCCGCCGTCCTCAGGAGAGCGTCTGCCACCAGCCGTCGACCGGCGGGGGATCGCCCACGTCGATCCGCTCGCCCGGCCGCGGCACGGCGAGCGGGACCTCCCACGCCTTCGCCTCCCGCCACACCCGGTCGACCGGTTCGGCCCAGTCGTGCAGCGCCAGGGTGAACGTCGCCCAGTGCACCGGGATCAGCAGGCCGCCCCGCACGTCGCGGTGCGCGGCGACGCCTTCCTCCGGCGTCATGTGGATGTCCGGCCAGCCCGAGCCGTACGCGCCGATCTGGATCAGCGACGCGTCGAACGGGCCGTGCTCCGCCCCGATGCGCTCGTACCCGTCGAAGTACCCGGTGTCACCGCTGTAGTAGACGCGGTGCTCCGGGCCCACGATCGCCCACGAGGCCCACAGCGTGTTGTCCCGCTGGAACGCGCGCCCGGAGAAGTGCTGCGCGGGCAGCGCGACCAACCGCACCCCGGCCACCTCGTGCGACTCGTCCCAGTCCAGCTCCACGATCCGGTCCTCGGGCACCTTCCAGCGCCGCAGGTGCGCCCCGATGCCCAGCGGCACGACGAACACCGCATCGCCCGACCGCGTCAGCGCGCGCACCGTCGGCACGTCCAGGTGGTCGTAGTGGTCGTGGGAGATGACCACCGCGTCCACGTGGCCGACCTCGCTCAGCTCGTGCGGCACCGGGTGGAGCCGCTTCGGGCCGAGCAACCGGGACGGCGAGCACCGGTCGCTCCACACCGGGTCGACCAGGACGCGGGCGCCGTCGATCTCGACCAGGGTGGACGCGTGGCCGTACCACGTGATGTGCAGGCCCTCGGCCGCCCCGTCCGGGGCCGGCGGCACCAGCGGCACCGCGCCCACCGGGCGCCGCTGCCGGCCACCGAAGAGCAGCTCCCGCGCGGTGCCACCCGCTTCGGCGGGCGGCATCGTGCGGGTGGGGACGGCGTTGTGGAACCGGCCGTCGCGGAACTGCGGGGAACGCCGCACGCGCTCCCCTCCGGGCGTGCCGCCCAACGCGGCGGGCACATCGCGCAACGCCCACGCGACCGCTCCCGCCGCCACGCCGAGCAGCGCTGCGGTGACCTTCTTCATGGCTCCTCCAACGACCGTCCCGAGCTTCGGGTTCCCCTGCGCGGGAAGGCCAACCGGACCGGCGGAGCCAGGCGGACGGACCCCGGGAGCACCCGAGCCGCACCCACCTGGCCACGGACGTCGACGCGGGCCACGACCCCCCGACCGGGGCCGCGCTTCCGGAGTTGCCTGAGGCTAGCACAGAACGGTCGTTGCGTGCGTGCACCGAACAGGTGATCTTGTCGAACGAGGAACGGGCCGGGCGCCGCCAAGGCGCCCGGCCCGCCCGGGGTCCGGCGCTACTCCAGCACGATCAGCAGGTCGCCGCCCTCCACCTGCTGCACGCCCCGCACCGCCAGCCGCTTGACGCGGCCCGACTTCGGGGCGGTGATGGCCGCCTCCATCTTCATGGCCTCGATCGTGGCCACGGTGCCGCCCGCCTCGACCTCGTCGCCCTCGGCCACCGAGGGCGTCACCACGCCGGCGAACGGCGCGGCCACGTGGTCGGGGTTGGCCCGGTCGGCCTTCTCCGCCGCCGGGACCTCGGCCGCGATCGACCGGTCCCGCACCTGGATCGGGCGGAGCTGGCCGTTCAGCGTCGCCATCACCGTGCGCATGCCGCGCTCGTCCGCCTCGCCGATCGCTTCGAGCCCGATCAGCAGCCGCACGCCCGGCTCCAGGTCGACCGAGTACTCCTCGCCCGGGCGCAGGCCGTAGAAGAAGTCCTTGCTGCGCAGCACGCTCGTGTCGCCGTAGGCGTCCCGGTGCGCCTGGAACTCCCTCGTGGGCGCGGGGAACAGCAGGCGGTTCAGCGTCTGCCGGCGGTCGCCCGCCAGGCCCTCGCGGTCCTCGTCGGTCAGCTCGGCCACGCCCTTGGGCGCGGCCCGGCCCTGGAGGGCCTTGCTGCGGAACGGCTCCGGCCAGCCGCCGGGCGGGTCGCCCAGCTCGCCGGACAGGAAGCCGATCACCGACGCCGGGATGTCGTACTTGTTCGGCTCGGCCTCGAAGTCCTCCGGCGACACGCCCGCGCCGACCAGGTGCAGGGCCAGGTCGCCCACCACCTTGGACGACGGCGTCACCTTGACCAGGCGCCCCAGGATCCGGTCCGCCGCCGCGTACATGGACTCGATCTCCTCGAACTTCTGGCCGAGGCCGAGCGCCACCGCCTGGGTGCGCAGGTTCGAGAGCTGGCCGCCGGGGATCTCGTGGCGGTACACGCGGCCCGTCGGGCCGGGGATGCCGGACTCGAACGGCGCGTACACCTTGCGCACGGCCTCCCAGTACGGCTCGATGTCGCACACCGCCTGGAGGTCCAGGCCCGTGGAGTGCTCGGTGTAGTCCGTGGCCGCGACGATCGCCGACAGCGGCGGCTGGGACGTGGTGCCGGCCATCGACGCCGCCGCGCCGTCCACCGCGTCCACGCCGGCCTGGATGGCGGCCAGGTACGTCGCCAGCTGACCGCCTGCCGTGTCGTGCGTGTGCAGGTGCACGGGGAGGTCGAACTCCTTGCGCAACGCGGTCACGAGCCGTGCGGCGGCGGGCGGCCTCAGGAGCCCCGCCATGTCCTTCACGGCGAGCACGTGCGCACCGGCGCCGACGATCTGCTCGGCCAGCTTGAGGTAGTAGTCGAGCGTGTAGAGGCGCTCGTCCGGGTTGGACAGGTCCGCCGTGTAGCAGAGGGCGACCTCGGCCACCGCCGTGCCGGTCTCCCGCACGGCCTCGATCGCCGGGCGCATCTGCTCGACGTCGTTGAGGGCGTCGAAGATGCGGAAGATGTCGATGCCGGTCCTGGTCGCCTCTTCGACGAAGGCGGTGGTCACCGCTTCGGGGTAGGGCGTGTAGCCGACCGTGTTGCGGCCGCGCAGGAGCATCTGGAGCGTGATGTTCGGGACGGCCTCGCGCAACGCCGCCAGGCGCTCCCACGGGTCCTCCGCCAGGAAGCGCAGCGCGACGTCGTAGGTGGCGCCGCCCCACGCCTCCAGGGACAGCAGCTGCGGCGTCATGCGCGCCACGTGCGGCGCTACGGCGAGCAGGTCCTTGGTACGCACCCTCGTCGCCAGCAGCGACTGGTGCGCGTCGCGGAACGTCGTGTCGGTGACCGCCAGCGCCTTGCTCTCCCGCAGCCAGCGGGCGAAGCCCTCCGGGCCCAGCTCGGTCAGCTTCTGCTTGGACCCGGCCGGCGGCTCGGCCGCCAGGTCGAGCCGCGGCAGCTTGTCCTTCGGGTCCACGGCGGACGGGCGCGGGCCGTTGGGCAGGTTCACCGTCACGTCGGCCAGGTAGGTCAGCAGGCGCGTGCCGCGGTCGGCGGAGTGCCGCGCCGTGAGCAGGTGCGGGCGCTTCTCGATGAACGACGTGGTGACGCGGCCCTCGTAGAAGTCCTCGTCGTCCAGCACCGCCTGGAGGAACGGGATGTTCGTGGAGACGCCGCGGATGCGGAACTCGGCCACCGCGCGCCGTGCGCGCGCCACGGCGGCGGAGAACGTGCGGCCGCGGCACGTGAGCTTCACGAGCATGGAGTCGAAGTGCGCGCCGATGGCCGTGCCCGCGCCGGTCGTGCCGCCGTCCAGCCGGATGCCGGAGCCGCCCGGCGAGCGGTAGGCGCTGATCATGCCGGTGTCCGGCCGGAACCCGTTGGCGGGGTCCTCGGTGGTGATGCGGCACTGCAGGGCCGCGCCGCGCAGCTTCACCGTGTCCTGGCTGAGCCCGAGGTCGTCGAGGGACTCGCCGGACGCGATGCGCATCTGCGACTGCACCAGGTCGACGTCGGTGACCTCTTCGGTGACCGTGTGCTCCACCTGGATGCGCGGGTTCATCTCGATGAACACGTACTTGCCGTGGGGGTCGAGCAGGAACTCGACGGTGCCCGCGTTGCGGTAGCCGATGTGGCGCGCGAAGCGCACGGCGTCGGCGCAGATGCGCTCCCGCAGCTCCGGGTCGAGGTTCGGGGCGGGCGCGATCTCGATCACCTTCTGGTGGCGCCGCTGCACCGAGCAGTCCCGCTCGAACAGGTGCATGACGTTGCCCTCGCCGTCGGCGAGGATCTGCACCTCGATGTGCCGGGGCTCCACGACGGCCTGCTCCAGGAACACCGTCGGGTCGCCGAACGCGGACTCGGCCTCGCGGGACGCGGCCTCCAGGGCTTCGCGCAGCGCCTCCGGCTCGTCCACCTTGCGCATCCCGCGCCCGCCGCCGCCCGCGACGGCCTTCACGAACACCGGGAAGTCGATGTCCTCGGCGGCCTTCAGCAGGGCCTCGACGTCGCTGGACGGTTGGCTGGACTTGAGCACGGGCAGGCCGGCCTCGCGGGCCGCGGCGATGGCCCGGGCCTTGTTGCCGGTCAGCTCCAGCACGTCCGAGGGCGGGCCGACGAAGGTGATGCCGGCCTCCGCGCACGCCTTGGCCAGCTCGGGGTTCTCCGAGAGGAAGCCGTAGCCGGGGTAGACCGCGTCGGCGCCCGCCTTGCGGGCCGCCTTGATGATCTCCTCGACGGAGAGGTAGGCCCGCACGGGGTGACCGGGATCACCGATCTCATAGGACTCGTCGGCCTTGAGCCGGTGCAGTGAATTGCGGTCCTCGTGGGGGAAGACGGCAACCGTCCCGGCGCCCAGCTCGTAGGCAGCGCGAAAAGCCCGGATCGCGATCTCGCCGCGGTTGGCGACAAGAACCTTGCGGAACATTCGGCGTTCCCTCCCAGGTCACTCGGCGGTCATTCAAGGAAAGCTACCGTGCACGTCCCGCCACTCGGGAGTTCCATCCCACGTGACGGACGTCATCGTGATCGTTCACCCACTCGGTCAAGGGCTCCCGCCCCGGCGTCACGGCCCGAGGATTGTCCCTTGCGGAACGGCCGCGCGCAGCCTCCTGCCGGATGGCTCACACTCCGGGCGGTCGCCATCCGGGCGCTCCCCGCCACATCACCCGATAGTGATCTTGACCCACCTCGAACGCGCGTTCGACAATTAACCCGCAAGCCCACTGGCCACAACGGACCGGAGAGTCGAGAGGAGCGCGTATGCCAAGTGGTGCCAGAGCGGCGGCGACGTGCTCGAACGCCCCGGGTTCGTCCGCCGCCCCGCTGAGCCGACCCTCGGGCCGGGGTGCCCGACCGACCACGGTTGGTGGGCCTGCCGCCGCGCCGACGACCGGTCAGGGCGTGCCGGTCGCAGGCGCGGCGCCTGCGCCACACCGCGAGGAGGATCACGGGCGTCGGACCCTGTGCTCGACCCCTGTGTTCGGTCTCGTGGCCGGCGGCGGAGGACACGCGCTGCGTCACCGTCGGTGAGAGCGCGGCACAGGGCCGCCGGTAGCGCGCGGACCTGCGGTTCTGAGCCGGTGGCGACCTGCCGCGGTCAGCGCTCGACGACCGGCTCGACGACCGGGCCGTCACAGTCCGTTCACTGCATCGGGTGATGGGCGGTGTCGATTTCTCGGTAGGGTTGGGCATATGGCCGGGCCTGAAGGGACTGGGCAGCCTGCTGCCCGCACCCACTTCGACGTTGTTCTGCGCGGTTACAACCAGCGGCAGGTCAACGAACGCGTGACACGTCTGGAGTACGACCTCAAGAACTCCACCAGGGCACGTGATCACGCGGCGGCCCAGGTCGCCGAGCTGAGCAAGGTGCTCGGGGCCACCCGCGCCGAGCTGGACAAGGTCAAGGCGCAGCTCGGCAACCTCGCCAACAGCCCGGTCAACGCCTCGAACGTCACCGAGCGCGTCCGCGTGATGATGACGCTGGCCGAGGAGGAGATCGCCGACATCCGCCAGGCCGCGGTCGACCAGGCCAACGCGACCCGCGCCGAGGCGGAGCGCTTCGCCGCCGAGGGGCGCGCCGCGCACCAGCGGGCGATGGCCGACCTCGAGGAGCGGCGCACGCAGTTGGAGGCCGCCCACCAGCAGCGCACGGCCGAGCTGGAGCAGCAGTACCAGGAGCGCCGGGCCGAGCTGGAGCGGTCGCACGAGGAGCTGCGGGCCAAGCTGACCGCCGAGCACGAGGCGCTGCTCGCCGAGACGCGAGCGGACCACGACCGCGTCGTGGCGGAGTACGACGCCAAGAGCCAGGCGCTGGACGCCCGTCGCGTCGAACTCGACGCGAAGTACAAGGGCTACCACGACGAGCTGGACAAGGAGTACGACGAGCTGCGCACGACGCTCCGCAAGGAGCACGAGTCGCACCTCGAGGAGGCCAAGGCCGAGGCCGCCCGCCTGCTGGAGGAGGCGCGGGCCGAGGTCGGCGCGCTGCGCGCCGAGTCGCAGAAGCAGATCGCCGAGCTGGAGTCCGAGGCGCTGACCAAGGCCGAGAAGTCGATCGCCGACGCGAACGCCTACGCCGAGAAGACGACCGCCGACGCCGACGCGAAGGCCGAGCGGACCGTCGCCGACGCCGACGCCAAGGCGCAGGGGATGCTCGCCGACGCCGACGCGCGGGCGGAGAAGGCGCTTGCCGAGGCCAAGGCCGCGGCCGAGAAGACGACCGCCGAGGCGGCTGCCCGGGCGGAGAAGACGATCGCCGAGGCCGACCTCCGCAGGGCCGCCGCCGACCGGAAGATCACCGAACTGCACGCCGTGCACAAGGCGCTGGCCGAGCAGTTCGCCGCGGCCCAGGTCGCCGTCACGCAGGCGGTGTCGACGCTGACCCCGCTGGACGTGGAGCCCGCACCTGAGCAGTCCGCGCCTGAGCAGTCCACCTCCGGGCAGTCCACCTCCGGGCAGTCCACCTCCGGGCAGTCCACCTCCGGGCAGTCCACCTCCGGGCAGTCCACCTCCGGGCAGTCCACCTCCGGGCAGTCCACCTCCGGGCAGTCCGCGCCAGAGCAGTCCGCATCTGAGGCCGCGTCCGGACCCACGTCCGGGCATACGGCGGAATCCGCGCCCGAGGCCGCACCACCCGCGTCCGGCTCCGCGACGGGAGCTGCGTCCGGATCCGGGTCTGCGACGGGGGCTGCGCCCGAGTCCGGGTCTGCGACGGGGGCTGCGCCCGAGTCCGGGCCTGCGGCTGGGGCTGCGTCCGGGGTCGCGCAGAAGGCCGCGTCGAAGACCGCGCAGAAGACCGCGCCGAAGCGCCTGCCGGACTCCGAGCAGCCGACCAAACAGCTCACCCGGCCGCGCAGGAACGGCTAGCGCCCGCCGCTGCCGCGTTCCCGCGCGTTGCCCGGGAAGGCACCGGCCGGGCAGGTCGCTGCTCGGGAGGTTTCCCGGCCGGGGCCTGTTCGCCGGGGGAAGTCGGCCTACCCGGGGGTTCCGGCCACCGGGGAAGCCGGCTCACCGGAGGTTCCCGACCACCGGGGAGTCGATCTACCGGGGGAGCTGGCCGGCCGGCACGACTTCGGCGGCCGGGGGTGCGGCGGTGTCGACCGGTGCGCCCCAGTCGGTGAAGCGGGTGGTGGACTGCTTGACGACCTTGCCGTTCAACTCGAAGCGGTACTCGGCCTTGAGCGGTGCGCCGGTCGGGTCGACCCACACCGCGGACGCGATGGTCACTCCGTGCTCGGCCAGCTGGGTGTGCTGGAGCTGGATGTCGGGGTCCTCGATGACCTTGGCCATCTTCATCGGGTCGACCACGAGCTCGTACCGGGTCGTCCGCACGTCGTCCAGCTGCTCCTCGCCCCGGCGGATGATGAGCGCCGCGCGGGGCTGCACGTAGTCCAGCTCCGCGCCCACGGTCGCGCTGGGGCCGAAGCCGCGCAGCAGGGCGTCGACCTCGCCGCTGGTCTCACGGGTGTAGAAGCCCCACTTCTTGCCCTCGGGCATCGGAGCGCCGTCCACGTGCACGTAGAGCCCGTCGCGGGTCATGACCATGTCCATCTTGCGGGCCTGGCCGCCCGTCGACATCTGCATCGCCATCGACGCCGTCACGCCGTCGGGCTCCCGGCGGACCACGCCGTCCACGGTGTTGCGCACCTCGGTCGCCTCACCGTCGGAGGCGAAGCCCTCGGTGCGGAAGCGGGCCGTCTTCAGCTCGGCGCGGCGCTGGTCGATGCGTTCCGCGAGCACCGCCAGGTCCCCCTTGGGCGGTGCCGACGTCACCGGCGCCGACGGCTCGCCGGACGAGCACCCGGCCAGCAGGGACGCGGCCAGCGCGAACGGCAACAGGGCGAGCGGGAAACGGCGCACAGTGCGGCGACGATACCCCAGCCGCCGCGGGCCGGTCAGCGCAGCAGCACGTCCCAGCCGTCCCGCACGGGCGGCAGCTCCAGGCCCTCCTCCGCCAGGAAGTCGCGCCGCCACTGGCCGGCGGTGCGCGCGGAGTGCACGATCAGCACCGACCCGGCGATGACGCACCCGACGGCGAGCACCGCCGCCACCCGCGCCGGCCAACCGCCTTCCGACCACGCCCGCACCGCCACCACCACGGGCAGCGTGAGCACCAGGAGGTCGAACAGGGCGGCCACCGCCTCCCGCCACCGGGGGCGCGTCGTGATCCGCACGCCGGCGTCGGCGAGGGTGTCGCACTCGTCCGGGCCGTGGACCCGCAGCCGGGTGGCCTCCACGCGGCGCACCGAGACGTGGCCGACCACCGACCGGACCGTGCCGGCGCCGAGCGCGAGCAGCAGCAGGTCGATCAGGTGGAAGTACCAGGGCGCGCCCAGGTTGGCCACCAGCGAGCCGGCGGCCCCCACCAGCATCAGCGCGCCGGACGCCTTGAGCGATCCCAGGTACCGCGTGGACAGCCAGGGCGGCAGCAACGACCGCACGACCATCTCGCGCACCTCGGGCCGCCCTGCTGTCAGCTCCCGGGCCTCGGCCCGGGCCCGAGCCGCCGCGAGGTCGTGCGCGTCGGCCTCGGCGGACGCCACCGCGAAGTCGCGCGAGCCGGCCTCGTCGGAGACCGTCGCGGGATCACGCCGTTCGGCTTGGGTGCCAGCCACCACACGATCATGCGACGCCCCCGCCTCGGGCGCCACCGCGAAATCCCGGGAACCGCTTCGGATCACCTCCGGCAGGCGCCCCGGACGACCGGGCGGGCGGAGTCGGCGGGCGACGGGCGATGCGGTGCGCGACGGGCGATGCGGTGCGCGACGGGTGGAATCGGCGGCCGGCGGACGGCGAGCGGTGGGCAAGCCTGGCGGGCAAGCCTGGCTGATAAGGCGGCGGACGGCAGGCTAAAGCGACGGGCGAGCGGCGTGAGCAGCGGACAAGGGCGACGGGCAAGGGGCGGGTGAGGGCGAGCGGGCGGTGGTCAAGCCTTCTCCAGGTACTCCGCCCGTTCCTCGTCCAGCAGGCCGGCCACCAGGCCGGCCAGGCCGGGGTGGGCGGTCAGCTCCGGGTCGGCGTCGACCACCCGGGTCGCCACCAGGCGGGCTTCGGTGATCACGTCCTCGTCGCGCAGCAGGGACAGCATCTTCAGGCCCGACCGCTTGCCCGACTGCGCCGCGCCCAGGATGTCGCCCTCGCGGCGCAGCTCCAGGTCCAGCTGGGCGAGTTCGAAGCCGTCCAGGGTGGACTCCACCGCGCGCAGCCGCCCCATGGTCGAGGTGCCCTCCGGCACCTCGGTCACCAGCAGGCACAGGCCCGGCGCGCTGCCCCGCCCCACCCGGCCGCGCAGCTGGTGCAGCTGGCTCACGCCGAAGCGGTCCGCGTCCATGATCACCATGACGGTCGCGTTCGGGACGTTCACGCCGACCTCGACCACCGTCGTCGCGACCAGGACCTGGACCTCGTTCGCCGCGAACGCCCGCATCACGGCGTCCTTGTCCTCCGGCGGCATCCGGCCGTGCAGCACGTCCACCCGCAGGCCCTTCAGCGGCCCCCGGGCCAGGCGCTGCGCCACGTCCACGACCGCCAGCGGCGGCCGGCGGTCCGACGCGTCCTCCTTCGGCGGCTCCGCCCCCTCCTCCTCGCCGTCGCCGATGCGCGGGCACACCACGTACACCTGGTGGCCCTTGCCGACCTCCTCGCGGATCCGCTGCCACGCCCGGTCCAGCCACGCGGGCTTCTCCGCCATCGGCACGACCGACGTGCTGATCGGCGAACGCCCCTGCGGCAGCTCGCGCAGCGCGGAGACCTCCAGGTCGCCGTAGACCGTCATCGCCACCGTGCGCGGGATGGGCGTCGCCGTCATCACCAGCACGTGCGGGGTCGAGCCGCCGGACCGGCCGCTGAGCGCCGCCCGCTGCTCGACGCCGAACCGGTGCTGCTCGTCCACCACGACCAGCCCCAGGTCGGCGAACTCCACCCTGTCCTGGATCAGCGCGTGCGTGCCCACGACGATGCCCGCCTCGCCGGTCACGATCTCCAGCAGCGCCTTCTTGCGCTGCGCGGCCGGCATCGAGCCGGTCAGCAGCGTGACCCGGGTGGCGTGCTCGGCGGCGCCCAGCTCGCCCGCCCGGCCCAGGTCGCCGAGCAGCTCCCGCAGCGACCGCGCGTGCTGCGCGGCCAGCACCTCCGTCGGCGCGAGCATCGCGGCCTGCCGCCCGGCGTCCACGACCTGCAGCATGGCGCGCAGGGCCACCATCGTGTTGTGCGTGACGATGAAGTGGTCGGTCACGTACAGGTGGGACGGGTGCGCCACCGAGATGCACTGCACCGGCTTCACGCCCACGAACTCGACCCGCTCGACGTACCGGGCGGGCGGCGCCGTGCGGTCCAGCGCGTCCCGGAACGGCGGGAACCCCTCCGGCAGCCGGACGAGCACCTCGTGCTGCTCGTACCCGAGGCGCACGACGCCCGTGCCGCCCAGCGACTCGGCCAGCTCGCTGACGTACTCGGCCAGGTGCGCCGACTCGGTGCGGAACACCGCGTCCGCCCCGTCGCACGACCCGCCGGTGGTCAGCAGGCCCTGCAGCAGCTCGTGCCGCTCCTTGACCGGCGCGAGGTCCACGCAGTCCAGGTCCGGCGCGACGACCAGCGGCAGCCGCCAGCGCGCCGGGTCGCCGCCGCCGAGCAGGTCCTCCCGGATCTCCCGCAGCGTCACGACCTCGCCGCCGTGCGTGGCCCACAGGTGCTCCAGGTCGCACTCGACGGACTTGCCGTCCGAGAGCACCACCCGGAACACCTCGCGCTCGCCCTGCGGGTACACGCCGGTCACCGGCGTCGGCGAGCCGTCCGCCGAGATGACCTCGTCGCCGGGCTGGATCTCGCCCATCGGGACGAACCCGCCGGGCGTGAGCACCAGCGCGTCCAGCGGCTGCGCCTTGCCCGAGCCCACCTCGCCCTGCAGCAGCCGGTTCATCGGGTGCTCGCCGGACAGGTCGCGGGCGATCCGCTCGCCGACCTCGCGCTGCCCGTCGGTGAGCCGGAACGGCAGCCGCGCGTCGAAGGCGTCGCCGACCAGGCCGGCCCGGGGCGGGCACGCGGGCGCGGGGCGGGCCGTCGCGGACCTGCGGCGCTGCGCCAGGGCGAGCTGCACGGCCATCGCCTCGTCCCACTTGAGCCGCTGCTGCGCCACGGCGATCGCCGCCCACCCGTCGGGGCGGTGGATGTCGCGCAGCGCCTTCTCCAGCGGCGCCAGGCCGCGCTCCGCGCGCAGGTCGGCCGGCAGCGGGTCCTCCGCCACGCCGTCCCACACCGCGAGCACCTGCTCGACGCAGTTGGAGACGTTCCACGACTGGATGCCCTGCGCCGCCGGGTAGACCGGGATGAACGCGCCGGCGAACTTCGCCGCCGACCCGGGGTCCACGTCGTCGAGCACCTGGTAGTCGGGGTGGGCGAGCTGGAGCTTGCCGTTGAACATCCCGACCTTGCCCGCGAACATCGCCTCGCGGCCGGGCAGCAGCTCCCGCTCCACCTTGCGCGAGCCGCGCCCGAAGAACACCAGGTGCAGGTCGGACGAGCCGTCGGTGATCACCGCCTCCAGCAGCTCGCCGCTGCGGCTCTTCATCCGGCGCTGGCGGGCGCTCTTCACGCGCGCCTGCACGGTGGCGTGCTCGCCCAGCTCCAGGCCCTTGATCTCGGTGAGCTTCCCGCGCTCGTCGTAGCGGCGCGGGTAGTGCCGCAGCAGCTCGCCGACCGTGGTCAGGCCGAGTCCGCCCGCCAGCGCGTCGGCGCTCTTCTTCCCGAGCACCGACACCAACTTCTCGTCGAAGGTCGTCATCCCGGCCTATTCAACTACTCCACCCCGACGGCCAGGACGGCACCGGGTTGTCCGCCTCGGTAGGCCACCGCCTCGACCTCCGGGTGGGCGGCCCGGAGGTGGTCCTCCACCGCTTCGGCCAAGCCTTCGGGGGCGTCCTCGCCGAGCAGCAGGGTGACCAGTTCCCCGCCGCCGGCGAGCATCCGGTCCACCAGCCGGCACGACAGCGCCGCCACGTCCGCCGGGCCCGGCTCCACCCGCACGACCTCCCCGTCCAGCATCGCGAGCAGGTCGCCCGGCCGGCACCGGCCCACCCAGGTGATCGCCTCGCGCTCGGCGAGGCGGACCTCGCCGCGCCGGGTGGCGGCGGCGGCCTCGGCCATGGCCACCACGTCGTCGCCGGCGCGCCGGGCCGGGTCGTGCACGGCCAGCGCGGACAGCGCCTGCACCGGGGAGAAGGTCGGCACCACGACCACGTCCTGCCCCGCCTCGACGGCTTGGGCGACGGCCCCCTCCAGCGGCTCGCACAGCGCCGGGTCGCCGGGCAGCAGCGCCACGTGCCGGGCGCGCGTGCCCGCGACGAGGGCGAGCAGGTCGGCGGTGTCGCCGGTGGGCTCGGCCACCACCGCGCCCGCGGACCGGAACAGCTCGCGCGCGCCCTCGCCCTCGACCAGCGCGACGACGGCGCGGTCGCGCACGAACCGGGGCGCCTGGGCGGCGATCTGGTCGGCGAAGCGGGCCACGGTGATCCGGTGCGGGCGGCCCGCCTCGACGCCCGCCTCGACGGCCGCGCCGATGTCGTTGCAGTGCACGTGCACGGTCCACAGGCCGGCGCCGTCGCCGACGACCGAGACGCAGTCGCCCAGCGCGGTCAGCCGCTGTTCGAGGCGGTCGGTGTCGGGCGCGCCGTCGAGCAGGTACATGACCTCGTACTCGTACTCGGCGGAGCCCGCCTCGCGCCCGGTGGTCAGCGACTCGGGGGTGCGCGGCGGCGCGGTGGCGAACGGCACCTCCAGCGGCCGGCCGGTGATCACGGCGGCCAGCGCGTCCAGCAGCACCACCAGGCCCTTCGCGCCCGCGTCCACCACGCCCGCCCTGGCCAGCACGGCGAGCTGGCGCGGCGTCTCGGCCAGCGCCAGCGCGCCGGCCTCGGCGGCGGCCGTGACCACCTCGCCCAGGCCGTCGGAGGGGCAGTCGCGGGCGGCCTCGGCGGCGGCGTGCAGCACGGTCAGGACCGTGCCGGGCACGGGTCGGGACACCGCGGCGGTGGCCAGCTCGTCGGCCCGGTGCAGCGCGGCGCGCAGGGCCTGGCCGCCGGCCGTGGAGGCGCCCTGCGCGGCTTCGGCCAGGCCGCGGAGCACCTGGGACAGGATCACGCCGGAGTTGCCCCGCGCGCCCGCCAGCGCGCCGCGCGCGAGCGCCGCCAGCGCCTGGCCGACCGAGTCGGCGGGTGTCCGCAGCAGGGAGTCCTGCGCGGAGCGCATGGTCTGCGAGAGGTTGGTGCCGGTGTCGCCGTCGGGGACCGGGAAGACGTTGATGCGGTCGATGTCGTCGCGGTTCGCGTCCAGCGACCGGACGCAGGCTTCCGCCCACTGGCGCACCGCGACCGCGTCGAGAGCCTGCATGGCGAGGAGGGTATTCGACCCGGTTTGGTGCCGACGCCCGCCATTGCTACCCTGTCTGGGTTGCCATGCCCGGCTGAGGCTTGTGCACGCTTGCGCGCCCGCCGGGGCGTGAGTACCGCTGGATAAACCTTAAGGAGTGGCTGACGTGGCTGCCGTGTGCGACGTCTGTGGCAAGGGGCCGGGCTTCGGCAAGTCGGTCTCGCACTCCCACCGGCGCACCAACCGCCGGTGGAACCCGAACATCCAGACCGTGCGCGCGAAGGTCTCGTCTTCGACGCGGCAGCGGCTGAACGTGTGCACCTCCTGCCTCAAGGCGGGCAAGGTGGTTCGCGGCTGACGACCGCGTCCGAGCGTTGTCGCGAAGGCCCCCGGACCGATCGGTCCGGGGGCCTTCGGGCGTCTTCGGGGGTTCTTCGAGGGGGTTCGGGGCCGCCCGCCGGGATCCGCGGCGGGCGGTCGGGCCGATTCCTCAGGACCGGCTCCGCAGAGCCGGTTCCTCAGAGCCGGCTCCTCAGGACCGGCTCCGCAGAGCCGGCTCCTCAGGACCGGCTCCGCAGAGCCGGCTCCTCAGAGCCGGCTCCTCAGAGCCGGCTCCTCAGGGCAGCTTCCAGTCCACCGGCTCCGCGCCCTGCTCGGCCAGCAGCTCGTTGGCCCGGCTGAACGGGCGCGAGCCGAAGAAGCCCGCCGAGGCCGACAGCGGCGAGGGGTGGGCCGACTCGACGCACGGGAACGGCGCCAGCAGCGGCTTGAGGTTGCGGGCGTTGCGGCCCCACAGGATCGCCACCAGCGGCTCCTCGCGCGCCGCGAGCGCCTTGATCGCCTGCTCGGTGACCGGCTCCCAGCCCTTGCCCTGGTGGGAGTTGGACTTGCCGGGCTGCACCGTCAGCGCCCTGTTGAGCAGCAGCACGCCCTGCTCGGTCCACGGCGTCAGGTCGCCGTTGGCCGGGGTGGGGTGGCCCAGGTCCTCGACGTACTCCTTGTAGATGTTGACCAGGCTCTTGGGGATCGGCCGGGTCTCCGGCGACACCGAGAAGCTCAGGCCCACCGCGTGACCGGGCGTCGGGTACGGGTCCTGGCCGACGATGAGCACCCGCACGTCGCGGAACGGCTGCTGGAACGCCCGCAGCACGTTCTCCCCGGCGGGCAGGTAGGTGCGCCCGGCGGCCACCTCCGACCGCAGGAACTCGCCCATCCCGGCGATCCGGTCGGCCACCGGGGCCAGTGCCCTCGCCCAGCCCTCTTCCACGATTTCCTCAAGCGGTCGCGCCACGGCGGTGGACCCTATCTCAGCCGAGCCGGCGAAGATCGGCGCGGTAGGTCGCGATGTTGGCGACGTACTTGTCGACCGCGGCCCGCCACGCGCCTTCCGGCACCTCGTAGCCCTCGCGGACGCGCGCGGGCACGCCCAGCGCCATCGAGCGGGCCGGCACGCGGCCGTTGAACGACACGACCGCGCCGGCGCCGACCACCGCGCCGGCCTCCACCACCGAGCCGTTGAGCACCACCGAGCCGGAGGCGATGAGGCAGCGGTCGGCGATGGTCGCGCCCTCGATGTGGGCGTTGTGACCGATCACGCACTCCTCGCCGACGAGCGCGGGGTGCGCTTCGGTGCAGTGGACGACCGTGCCGTCCTGGACCGACGTGCGCGCGCCGATCTCGATGCGCCCGTAGTCGCCGCGCAGCACGGCCCGCGGCCAGACCGAGGCCCCGGCGTGCAGGCGCACGTCGCCGATCACCGTGGCGTCCGGGTGCACGTAGGCGTCCGGGTGGATCACCGGTTCGCGGTCGCCCAACGCGTAGATCGCCACTGCCGTCCTCCTAGAGCTGCTTGGCGTAGCAGAGGCTGCCGGGGTGGTCGCGGTAGACGCCGAAGTTGGCCATGCGCCGGTACCCGCTCGACTCGTACAGCCCGATCGCCTCCGGTTGGCGCGTCCCGGTCTCCAGCACCATGCGGGACCGGCCGACGGCCCGGGCCGATGATTCCAGCTCGGCGAGCACGACGCGCGCGAGCCCCTTGCCGCGCACCGAGTCCACCGTGTACATCCGCTTGACCTCGGCGTCGCCGGGCCGGATCGGGTCGGCGGCGACGTCGTGCGCCCGCCACCCGCCGCAGGCCACCGCGACGCCGTCCAGGTAGCCGACCACGAAGTGCCCCAGCGGCGCGGAGAACTGGGCCGGGTCGACCGGCGTGACGTCCTGGTCGCCGTAGCGCACCACGAACACCTGCTGCAGCTCGGCGACCAGCGCCGCCGCGTCTGGATGATCATACGCCCGCGTGCATAGTTCCACACCGACCAGGCTACCTACCGCCAGTGCTCCCAGCCAGGGGGCTTCTCGTAGGCGCGCCCGTCCACCGTCACGCCGCTGCCGTGCCGGACGGTGCCGATGGTGCGCCACCCCTCCGGCACGGCGGCCGGCTCCGGGAAGGTCGCCGCCAGCGCGTGGTCCTCGCCGCCGGTCAGCACCCAGTGCCGCGCGTCGGCGCCCAGCGCGGAGGCCACGTCCAGCAGCCGCGGGTGGACCTCCAGCAGCTCGGTGCGGATGTCGATGCCGACGCCCGACTCGTCGGCGATGTGCCCCAGGTCGGCCAGCAGCCCGTCCGACACGTCGATCATCGCCGTCGCGCCGGCCTCGGCGGCCTGCGGCCCGGCCGCGTAAGGGGGTTCGGGGTTCCGCTGCGCCCCGACGACCGCCACCGGCGACCGGAAACCGCGCCCGAGCACCGCCAGCCCGCCCGCCGCCCAGCCCAGCCGCCCGCACACCGCCACGACATCACCCACCTGGGCTCCCGAACGGGTGACCGGCTCCAGGCCGTTCATGTCGCCCAGCGCCGTGACGGAGATCACCAGCGTCGCGGAGGAGACCATGTCGCCGCCCACCACGCCGGCGCCCGCGACCGCGGCCTCCTGCCACAGCCCGGCGGTGAGCCCCTCCACCAGCGCGGTCGGCGTGCCCGGCGGGCAGGCCAGGCCGATGAGCAGGGCGGTCGGCAGCGCGCCCATGGCCGCCACGTCGGCCAGGTTCACGGCCGCCGCCTTGCGGCCCACCTGCTCCGGGGACGACCAGTCGAGCCGGAAGTGGACGCCCTCGACGAGCACGTCGGTCGAGACGACGACCCGCCCGTCGGGCGCGGCCACGACGGCCGCGTCGTCACCGGGCCCGAGCAGGGTGGTGGGCGGCTGCGTCCGACCTGCCGTCACCCGGCGGATGAGACCGAACTCACCCACCTCAGCGACCGTGTCCGCGTTCCGCGGCGGCTCCGGACGCAAGATTGCCTCCCGTTCTGAGCATTCGGAACCCCGACTGGGGTACGTTGCTGTGCACGTTCCTACCCCGACCTAACCTGTCGCGACGAAGGGGCACGCCGTGGTGCACGCATACATCCTCATCCAGACCGAGGTCGGGAAGGCAGCCGCCGTCGCGGCCGAGATCTCCGGCCTCCCGGGCGTCGCCACCGCGGAGGACGTCACCGGCCCGTACGACGTCATCGTGCGCGCGGAGGCCGAGACCGTCGACCAGCTGGGGCAGCTCGTGGTCGCCCGCATCCAGAACGTCGAGGGCATCACGCGAACGCTGACCTGCCCGGTGGTCCACCTCTAGCGGCGTGCTGTCATAGCGGGGTGGCACAGGCACCGGAACCCACCCCCCTGCTCCCCAGACCGCTGCTGGCCGTCGCGGTGGGCCTGCCCGCGCTGCTGGCGGCGGGGGTCGCGGCCGTCGGGCTGTTCCTCGGCGCGGGCGAGCAGGCGGAGCCGCGGACCGACCACTCCGGACCGCTGGCGCTGGTCCCGGTGCCCGCCCCGGCCGCCGAGGGCGAGCCGTGCCGGGCGCTGCTGGGCAGGCTGCCGGTGCAGCTGGTCTCCAACGGCGCCACCCTGCCCCGCCGCGAGCTGGCCGAGCCCGCGCCGGCGGGCGCGCTGGCCTGGGGCGACGCGCGGCACGAGCCGATCGTGCTGCGCTGCGGCCTGGACCGCCCGGCGGGGCTGACGCCGACCTCGCAGCTGCGCAGCGTCTCCTCCGTGCAGTGGCTGGAGGTCACCGAGGGCTCGTCCTCGACCTGGTACCTGGTGGACCGGCCCGCCTACGTGGCGCTGACCATCCCGGCCGAGGCGGGCACCGGCCCGATCCAGGACATCTCCACCACGATCCGCGACACCCTGCCCGCCACGCCCGTCGACACCGGGGGCTGACCGGCGGCGCGGGGAGGGCGCCGCCCTCCCCGCCGCGGTCACCGCAGCCCGGTCCCGCGGGCCAGCGCCGTGTCGACCAGCGTCGTCAGCAGGGTCGGGTAGTCGATCCCCGTCTCCGCCCACATCCGCGGGTACATGGAGATCGGCGTGAACCCGGGCATCGTGTTGACCTCGTTGACCACCAGCCCGCCGTCCTCGGTGACGAAGAAGTCCACCCGCGCGAGGCCCTGGCAGTCCAGCGCCCGGAACGCCGTGACGGCCATCTCCCGGACCCGGTCGGCGACCCCCTCGTCGAGCTTCGCCGGCACGTCGAACTCGCACACGTCGTCCAGGTACTTGGCGTCGAAGTCGTACCAGTCGACCGCGCCGCCGACGACGCGCAGCTCGGCCGGCAGCGACGCCTCCACGCGGCCGTCGGGGAACTCCAGCACGCCGCACTCGACCTCGCGCCCGGCCACCCCGGCCTCGACGACCACCTTCGGGTCGGTCTTGCGCGCCAGCGCGATCGCGCCGTCCAGGTGGTCCCAGTCGACCACCTTGGAGATGCCGACCGACGACCCGGCGCGGGCCGGCTTCACGAACACCGGCAGGCCCAGCCGCGCCCGCTCCCCCGGCTCCAGGGTCTCCCGGTCGCGGTGCAGCACCGCGAACTCGCCGACCGGCAGCCCCGCGCCGCGCAGCAGGCGCTTGGTGAACTCCTTGTCCATCGCGACCGCCGACGCCAGCACGCCGGGGCCGACGTAGGGGATGTCGGCCAGCTCCAGCAGGCCCTGGATCGTGCCGTCCTCGCCCCACGCGCCGTGCAGCACCGGGAACACCACGTCGACCTCGGCCAGCGCCTCGTCCGGCGCGACCGGGACCAGCTCGCCGCCCGACACGGGCACCAGCGCGTCCACCGACGGCAGCCGGCGGTCGCGCGCCTCCAGCGCCCTGGTGTCGTCCGCGCCGATCACCCACCGGCCCCCGTCGTGGGTGATGCCGACCGGCACCACGTCGAACCGCTCCCGGTCCAGGTGCCCGAGGACGCTCCCGGCGGACAGGCAGGAGATCCGGTGCTCGCTGCTGCGCCCGCCGAACACCACGGCGACCCTGGTCTTGCGTCGTGTCATGGTCCGCGACCCTACCCGGATGGCGCAGCCGGGAACGGCGAAGCCCGCGGCGGCGGCGCTCACGCGGCGCGCAGCAGTTCCACCAGCACCGGCAGGGCGGCGGTGAGCTGCTCCCGCGAGCAGGCCCCGTACCCGACGGCCACGCCGAACACCCTGGGCCGCGCCGCGTGGTGCCGCCCGAGCCCGTCCAGCCGCAGCCCGCGCGCCTCGGCCGCCGCCAGGAGGTCCCGCTCGGCCTGGGCGTCGCGCAGCAGCACGACCACGTGCGCGCCGGCGTCGTCGCCGAGCACGGCGATCCCGGCCTCGGCCAGCGCCGAGACCACCAGCGCCCGCCGCTCGGACAGCTCGCGCCGCAGCCTGCGCAGGTGCCGGCCGAGGTCCCCGGCGCGGGCCAGCTCGACCAGCACCCGCTGCCCGGCGGCCGACGGGCTGGTCCCGGTGCGCTCCCGGTGCGCGAGGACCGCCGCCGCGATCGGCTCGGGCGCGACCATCCAGCCCGCGCCCAGCGTCGGGGTGAGGATCTTGCTCGTGGTGCCCAGGTGCACCACGACGTCCGGGGCCAGCGCGGCCAGCAGCGGCAGCGGCGCGATGTCGTAGCGCAGCTCGCCGTCGTAGTCGTCCTCGATGACCAGCCAGCCCTCCCGGCGGGCGCGCTCGACCAGCGCGACGCGGCGGCCGGCCGACATCCGGCCGCCCATCGGGTACTGGTGGGCGGGCGAGCAGTAGACGACCCGCACGCCCGCCGGCACGGCGTCGACCAGCAGCCCCTCCTCGTCCACCGGCGTCTGCACGACCTTGATCCGGGCCGACCGCAGCGCGCCCACCGCCCGCTGGTAGCCGGGCTCCTCCAGGGCCACCACGTCGTCGGGGCCCAGCACCGCCGCGGCCAGCTCCACCAGCGCCGCCGTGGTCCCGCCGGTGGCCAGCACCAGCTCCTCGCGCAGCCCGCCCCGCACCGCCAGCCCCCGGTGCCGCAGCAGGTGCTCGGCGATCACGGCCCGGTACTCCGGCAGCCCGCCGCGCTGGGGCCGGAACAGCGGCAGGGTGTCCGCCGCGGCCCGCCACGCCCGCCGCCAGGCCGCCCGGTCCAGCCCCTCCGCCCACGGCGCGCCGGGCGCGAAGTCGATGAAGTCCGCCACCGGCTCGGGCGCGGGCGCCCGCCGCGCGGGGCTCTTGAGCGAGCCCGGCGGCGTGGTGGTCACGTACGTGCCGGACCCGTGCCGCCCGGCGATCCAGCCCTCCGCGTGCAGCTGCTCGTAGGCCGCCGCGGTGACGGTGCGGCTGACGCCCAGCCGCGCGGCCAGCGCGCGGGTCGAGGGCAGCCGGTCGCCGCTGCGCAGCCGGCCGTCGGCGGCGGCCGTGCGCAGCGCCTCGGCCAGCTGCACGGCCAGCGGCTCGGCCGAGGCCCGGTCCAACGACACCGGCAGCGCCGCCTCCACCACGGTGGCCTCCCCGGACATCCGAAAATTGGCACTTGAAGAAGGCCACTTTACAACGGATGCTGCACGCATGACGTTGTCACCGACGCCCCGCAGCACGATCAAACGAGGGCGCGACCGCACCGTGACCGAGCGCGCCGCCCTGCACGCGGTGCTCGACGCCGGCCTGGTGTGCCACCTGGCCGTGGTGGTCGACGGCGCGCCCCTGGTGCTCCCCACAGGCTACGGGCGCGACGGCGACACCATCTTCCTGCACGGCTCGACGGGCGCGCGCAGCCTGCGCGAGGCGGCGGCCGGCGTCCCGGTGTGCGTCGCGGTGACCCTGCTCGACGGCGTCGTCTACGCGCGCTCGGTGTTCGACCACTCCATGAACTACCGGGCCGCGGTGATCCACGGCACCGCGGTCGCGGTGACCGACCCGGTGGCGAAGACGCGCGCGCTGGAAGTGCTCACCGAGCACATCGCGCCCGGCTCCTGGGACTACGCCCGGTCGCCCACGCCCAGGGAGCTGGCCGCCACGTCGGTGCTGGCCGTCGACCTCGCGGAAGCCTCGGTGAAGGTCCGCAGCGGACCGCCCGGCGACGAGGCGGGCGACGTCGCGGCCAACGCCAGGTGGGCGGGCGTGCTGCCGCTGCGCACCTCCTGGGGCGAGCCGGAGCCCGACCCGGCGCTGGTCGGCGACTGGGCCGTGCCCGCGCACGTCACCGCGCGCAGGTAGTCCCGCCCACCGGGTCGAACCGGTGCGGGCGCAGGGTGCGCCCGCCGTCGCGGTAGACGTGGACCGTGACGGCGGGGTCCGGACCGTCGTTGCGCACCCGGTGCGCGTAGTCGGGGCCGAACACCCGCGACTGGCCGGCTGCCAGGTGGTGCAGCACCTGGTGGCGACCCCGCACGACGACCTCCGTCAGCGCACCGCTGACCAGGGTGAACGCGCCGGTGGTCGGGCCGTGGTCGTGCAGGTCGGTGTGCTGGCCGGGCAGCCAGCTCAGCAGCCAGACCTCCTGCTCGGGGGTCTTCTCCACCAGGGCGGAGAACCGGTGGTCGGGGTCGTAGCGCAGCAGGTGCGCCCAGCGCTCGCGCTCGGCCGCCACGTCGAGCGCGACCCGCACGGGGTGCGGGGCGGCGTGCGACTGGGGCAGGGCGATCGTGTTCTCCGGAACGGCGAACATGGTTCCTTCTCACGGTGTGGTGCGGCGGGGCGGGCGTCAGCGGCCCGCGGGACGCGGAGCGGTCACCGGGAAGGACACAGCGCGCTGGCGACCAGGCCGAGGTCGATGTGACCCCGCCCGTCGATCATGGCGCGGAAGGACATGCCCCGAAGGGTGGCAGCGCCCGCGGGGCCCGGCAACCCGGTCCCACGCTCTGGAACGCCGTTCACCCGGCGGGGCGACCGGGGCGCCGCCGCCCGGCGACGCCCCGGCCGCGCCGGTCAGAGCGAGGCCAGCACGTCGGCCACGAGGTCGGCGGTGTCCTCGCAGCCCGCCGACAGCCGCACCAGGCCCTCCGGCACCGGGTCGCCCCACTGCGCGCGCCGGTCCAGCGTCGTGTGCAGACCGCCGAAGCTGGTCGACGCCGCCACCAGGGCCGACCGCTCCAGGAACCGGGCCACCGCGGCGGCGTCGCGCAGCACGAACGTCAGCACGCCGCCGAACCGCCGCATCTGCCGGGCCGCCACGGCGTGCGCCGGGTCCTCCGGCGAGCCGGGCCACCGCAGCCCGGACACCGCGGGGTGGCCCTTGAGCGCCTCGTGCAGGGCCGCCGCGTTCTGCGCCTGCCGCGCCAGCCGCAGGTCCAGCGTGCCCAGCCCGCGGTGGGCCAGCCACGCCTCGAACGGACCGGGGACGGCCCCGCCGACGGTCCGCGCCGACCGCAGCCTCCCGACCAGCTCCGGGTCCCGGCTGGACACGTGCCCGAGCAGCACGTCGCTGTGCCCGGCGACGGCCTTCGTGTCGCTGCTGACCACGACGTCCGCCCCCAGCTCCAGCGGGCGCTGCCCCAGCGGCGTGGCGGTCGTGTTGTCCACCGCGACCAGCGCGCCGGCCGCGTGCGCCGCGGCGGACAGGGCGGCGATGTCGCACACCTCCAGGCCGGGGTTGGACGGCGACTCCAGCAGCACCAGCCGCACGCCGTCCAGCGGCGGGTACGGCCCGGCCGTGGGCGCCTCGACCACGCGCACCGGCAGCTCGGCCGCCAGCGTCCGCGTCAGGTAGTACCCGTCGGAGGGCAGCACCACCGCGTCACCGGGGGCCAGGACCACCCGCAGCAGCGTGGAGATCGCCGCCATCCCGGACGGGAACAGCACCGCCTCGCCGCCGTCCAGCCCGCCCAGCGCGTCCTCCAGCGCCCGCCAGCCCGGGTTGTGCGCGCGCCCGTAGGTGTCGTCGCCGCCCAGGTGGTAGGCCGAGGCGAACACCGGCCCCGGCAGGAACGGCTGCCCCGCCACCGCCGGCACCGAGTGCACGACGCGCGTGCCGTCCCCGAAGTCCTCGTTCACTGCCGCTCCGCCTTGCGCTCGCGCTCCAGCAGCGCCGTGGTCAGCGCCCTGGGGTCCAGCCCTTCGTGGCACACCCGGTGGACGCCGTCGGTGATCGGCATGTCCACGCCCAGCCGCGCGGCCAGCTCCCGGATCGACGAGCAGGACTTCACGCCCTCGGCCACCTGGCCGTGCGCGGCCTCCTGCGCGCCCGCCACCGTCCCGCCCCGGCCCAGCCGCTCGCCGAACGACCGGTTGCGCGACAGCGGCGACGCGCAGGTCGCCACCAGGTCGCCCAGCCCGGCCAGCCCGGCGAAGGTCAGCGGGTCCGCGCCCAGCGCCGCGCCCAGCCGGGCCGTCTCCGCCAGCCCGCGGGTGATGATCGACGCCATGGTGTTGTCGCCGAACCCGAGCCCGGCCGCCATCCCGCACGCCAGCGCGATCACGTTCTTGCACGCGCCGCCCAGCTCGCAGCCCACCACGTCCACGTTGGTGTAGGGGCGGAAGTACGAGTTGGAGCACGCCTGCTGGAAGTCCACCGCCCGGTCGTGGTCGGTGCACGCGATGACGGTGGCGGTCGGCTGCCCGGCCGCGATCTCCTTGGCCAGGTTCGGCCCGGACACCACCGCGACCTGCTCCTCGGGCACCCCGGCGACCTCGCGGACCACCTCGCTCATCCGCTTGAGCGTGCCCAGTTCCACGCCCTTGGCGAGGCTGACCAGCGTCGCGCCGGCCGGCAGGGCGGGCCGCCACCGCGCCAGGTTCTCCCGCAGCGTCTGGCTCGGCACGCCCAGCACCACCGCGTCCGCGCCCCGCAGCGCCTCCTCCGCGTCGTGCGTCGCCGCCAGGTTCGGCGGCAGCACCACGTCGGGCAGGTAGTCGGGGTTCACCCGGGACCGCGTGATCCCGTCGGCGACCTCCGCGCGCCGCGCCCACAGCACCACGTCGGTGCCCGAGTCGGCCAGCACCTTGGCGAAGGCCGTGCCCCACGACCCCGCACCCATCACCGCGACGCGCTCCACGTCAGCTCTTCTTGCTGTAGAAGCCGTCGGGCGCGGTCTCCTCGCGGACCTCCGACAGGAGGCCCTTCACCTCGCCCATGATCAGGTCGGTCACCTCGCGCAGCAGCGCGATCGACTGCGGCTGCGCCCGGTGGGCCGACAGGTCGACCGGCGCGCCGACCCTGGTCACCACGGTCTTGCGCGGGAACGGGCGGAACTTCCCGCGGTAGTGGTCGTACAGGTCGCGGGTGCCCCAGCGGGCCGCCGGGAGCACCGGCACGTCGTGCTCCAGCGCCAGCCGCGCCACACCGGTCCGCGAGTTCATCGGCCAGCCGTCCGGGTCGCGGGTGATGGTGCCCTCCGGGTAGATGATCACCAGCAGGCCCTGCTCCAGGGCTTCGTGCGCCGCGCGCAGGCTCTGCTGGGCGTCGGAGGTGCCCCGGTAGACGGGGATCTGCCGGGCGCCCCTGAGGACCGCGCCCAGCACCGGGACCTTCCAGAGGCTGTGCTTGGCCAGGAAGTGCGGCACGCGGCCCCGCCGGTGGGTGAACACCGCGTCGTAGACCGGGTCCAGGTGGGACACGTGGTTCATCACCAGCAGCGCGCCCCCCGTCCGCGGGATGCGCTCCTCGCCCTCGTCGCGCCGCCGCGCCATCAACGCGGTGGCCGGGTAGAAGACCGCCGCGGCGACCCCCACCCAGAAGCCGCCCTTCTCCTTGGCCACAGTTCTCCCTCTCGTCGCCCGCAGGACGCCCGGAGTCTTCCCCGCGACCTCGGGCGCGGTCCAGTCGGCCGCGCCCGGGAGCCGACGGGCCCGCCCCGTCCCGGTGGGGGGAGTATGGCCGTGTGCGTGCCGACGTGGACCTGGTGGTGCCGGTCAAGACCCTGCAACGGGCGAAGACGCGGCTGGTGGGGGTGACCGACGACCGGCCGGCGCTGGCGCTGGCGTTCGCCCTGGACACCATCACCGCCGCGCTGCCCGCCGTGCGGCGGGTGCTCGCCGTCACCGAGGATCCGGCGGTGGCGGCGGAACTGCGGGCCATGGGCGTGGACTCGGCTCCCGGCCCCGAAGGGCTCAACGAGGCCCTGCGGTTCGGGGCGGCGATGCTGCGGCAGCGGGACCGGCGCTGCGTGGTGGGCGCCCTCCAAGCGGACCTGCCCGCCCTGCGGACGGCCGAGCTGCGCGCAGCCCTGGCCGCCGCCGAGAGCCGGGCCTTCTGCCCGGACCGCCAGGGCACCGGCACGACCCTGCTGCTCTCGGCTCCCGGTGGCGAGCTGGAGCCCGAATTCGGCGTCGGCTCGGCCGAGGCGCATTCGGCCGGCGCACAGGCGCTGATCGGCCCTTGGCCTTCGCTGCGCAATGACGTGGACACGGCGGAGGATTTGGAACTGGCCACCGGATTGGGCCTCGGACCGCGCACGCGCGAGGCCCTCAGCCCCGTTTGCTAGGCCGGACACCGAACTTCACACAAAGCTCTCGCACACGCGCAGGCCCCCTGGGCGACCCACGACTCCCAGACCCCACCACAGACCCCCGCTCACACCTCTTGCTTTTGGGTTTCGGCACGCCCCGTGCAGCCCGGTCGCCTCGTGTTCTCCCCGTATGGCCTGCCCGGAGGGCTACCATGCTTTCTTGGGGGGTGCAAGCACGCTTTTCGCTTGCACCCCCCAAGAAAGCATGGTCGTCTTTGACAGGTCATGCGGGGGGAACTCGACCGCTCTTGCTCTTCCTTCTCCTTGGCGGCCTGCCTGTCCGGCGAGGACTCTTTTAATCCCTTCAGCCTCGGGCAGTACCGCACCAAATCTCACCCGGATCGGTGCGCGATCTTAGTAAGAAGAGCGGCCGAGAGGCCCCCAAGGAGAAGGGAAGTGCGTCGTGTTCTCCCCGTACGGCCTGCCGGAGGCAATCATGCCGAGCAGGGGGTGTCAAGCGGTGAAGCGTGCTTGACACCCCCTGCTCGGCATGATTGGGCTGCGCCCAGGCCGTACGGGGAGAACACGAGGCACGAGGCTGCGCTGAAGCGCCGCCGCGCGAGGCGCGGCTGAGGTGAGAGCTGAAGCGCCGCCGCGCGCTGCGCGGCCCTGTGTCGAGCCGCGCAGCGCAACCACCCCGTCAGCCAGGGCTCAACCGGTCAGCAGCAGGCTGCCGCGCCGTCACCGCAGCCACGGCCGACCAACATCGGGCACGCGTATCCGTAATCCGGGTCCGGAGCGAGCGGCAAGCGCTTGCGCGGGCTGTCGGCCGAACGGGCGGATTCCGCCACGGGCTCGGTCTTCAGCGTCACGTTGGTGTGGGTCTCCTGGGCGTCGTAAGCGGCCTTGGTGAGCTTGAGGACCTCGACGCCGCGTCCCATGTCCGCCACGAAAACCCGGTCGCGGTGGAAGTACGGCGCCCACGACACCGCGCCCTCGGGCCGCCAGTACGCCACCTGGATCGGGTTCTTCGGGTCGGTGATGTCCAGGAACCGCGTCCCCTGCTCGTACCAGGAGTAGGCGACGATCCGCTTCTGCACGTCGAAGTAGTGCGCGGAGCAGAACACGTCCGGGCCGGGCAGGGTGCCCTCCTGGTCGTCCGGGCTCCACACGCCGACCGTTTCGAGCGTGAACGGCTTGTCCGGGGTGGCCCGCCACGACTCGCCGTTGGTCGAGCCCTCCAGCGACGAGATCACGAACCGGCCCTGGTCCTTGCACGTGGCCGAGCCGAACGCCTCCTCGGTGTGCAGCAGCAGGCTGCCCGCCGGGTGCTCGCGGGTCGGGCGCGGACCGTCGGCCAGGGTGCGGCCGATCGGGCGGAACGAGTTGTGGGAGAACGACGTCGGCATGTCCAGCTTCGGGGCCGCGCCGCCCGCGTACGGCACCGGGTCGTACGGCGTCGCCCGGCGCACCTTGCCGGTCAGCGGGTCGCGGTGCCAACCCTGCGTGTAGTAGCCGCGGGTGCCGCCGGTGCCCGCCACCCACGCGACGCCCGCGCCGTCCACCTGGACGTCGTGCGTCATGTGCGTCTCGCCCTGGTTGCGGTTCTGGTCCACGTAGGTGGTCAGGGTCTTGGGGTTGCGCGGGTCGCGCAGGTCGGTGACGAACACCTTGCCGGAGCGGCGGTAGGTGTCCGGGTCGTCGGACGGCGTGCCGTCGTAGCCCGTCGTCCACAGGTACGTGCAGTCGTTGATGCACGTGGTGATGTGGCCGGTGCCCATCGGGGCGAAGCTCATCAGCTCCAGCTTCCCTGGGTCGGCGGCCGAGACGACGTAGACGCCGGTGGGCCGCTCGTTGCCGGGCTGGCGGCCGAAGGCGTTGCGCTCGCGGGCCAGGAACACCAGCTTGCGCTTGGGGTCGACGGTGACGTCCTCGTTCTCCCAGAACCGCTGCTCCGGGTCGTCACCGGGCAGCGCCAGCTCCTTCTTGGTCAGGTGGTCGAGCAGCTTCGGGTCGTCCTGGTCGGTCACGTCGTAGGTCTTGAGGCCGAACGTGCCGCTGACGAACATGACGTCGCGGTTCCGGTACTGCACGAAGTTGATGGAGATCGCGCCCGCGGTGTCCGGGATCGACTTGCGCAGCTCGACGTTCCGGGCCGCCGGCGCGAGACCACCGCCCGCGGAGCCCTCCGCGGCGCCGGCCGCGGCCACGCCGTCCCGCGCCGGCGGCGCGTCCCGGTCCGGCGCCGCCGTCGCACTGCCCGTGCCCAGGAAGCCGAGCAGCACCGCCGCGACCACCCCTGCCGTAAGCCTCATGCCGCCGCTCCTTTCCGTGATGGCGCTATCGCGGAGCGTGGCATTATTGCGATCGCGCTCACCACCCCCGATCGGCTAGCTTTGCCGCCATGGGGGAACAGGCGACTGTGCAGAAGCACCACTGGGGCGGCTCGGTGACGGTGGTCCGCAACGACGGCGTGGCCATCGAGGTGCCGGCCAACGCCGTGACGGCAGGCGGTTGGCGGACCCTGCGGCCGGGCCAGCGGGTCACCATCCACCGCGCCCCCAACGGCGCGATCGTCAAGCTCGACCGCGCCTTCTGATCGGCGCGCGCCGCACCCGGCCCCGTGCTCGGGACGGCTCCGCCGCGCCGGCGCTCCCCCACCCCGGACCGACGGAGGCCGTTCACCCGCGTCCGGTGTGACGAACGACGCGGTGTGGGCCCCGTCCAGCCCCGGCACCGCGACCGGGCCCTCGCGTGTGACGCGGAGTTCACCTCCGCGACGGCTGCGATCGGCGCGAGGCCGCCTCGGTTGAGGAACAATGCCTATCGTGAGCACGGACAACACTCCCGAGCAGCCGGCGCCCAAGCGACGCACGAGGACGCCCCGGGCGCAACCCGCCGCGAGCGCGCCCCGCCGCCGCCCGCGCGCGGCCGTCCGCCGCGCCGACGACCGCGCCGCGCCGCAGCCCGAGGCGCCGCAGCGCTCGTTCCCGAGTTCACCGCCCGCCGTCACCGCGGTCGAGGCCCAGGCCGACCTGCCCGACGACCGCTACTTCAACCGCGAGCTGTCCTGGCTGGACTTCAACGCGCGGGTGCTCGCCCTGGCCGAGGACGCCTCCCAGCCGCTGCTGGAGCGGGCCAAGTTCCTCGCGATCTTCGCCTCCAACCTCGACGAGTTCTACATGGTGCGGGTCGCCGGCCTGAAGCGCCGCGCGGACACCGGCCTGTCGGTGCGCAGCGCCGACGGCCTCACGCCGGGCGAGCAGCTGGCCGCGATCTTCAAGCGCACCCAGGAACTGGTCGAGCAGCACGCCCGCGCGTTCCTCGACCACGTGCGGCCGGAGCTGGAGAAGCACGCCATCGGCATCGTCAACTGGGCGCAGCTGACCGAGCTGGAGCAGCTGCGGCTGTCCAACTACTTCACCGACCAGGTCTTCCCGGTGCTGACGCCGCTCGCGGTGGACGCGGCGCACCCGTTCCCCTACATCTCCGGCCTGTCGCTGAACCTGGCCGTGACGGTGCGCGACCCCGAGGGCGGCGCGGAGCGGTTCGCCCGCATCAAGGTGCCCGACAACGTGCCGCGCCTGGTCCGCGTCGAGCAGGACCGCACCAGCCCGACCGCGACGTTCCTGCCGCTGGAGGAGCTGATCGCCGCGCACCTGGGCGAGCTGTTCGCGGGCATGGAGGTCATCGAGTGCCACGCCTTCCGGGTCACCCGCAACGCCGACCTGGAGGTCGAGGAGGACCAGGACGAGGACCTGCTCAAGTCGCTGGAGCGGGAGCTGGTGCGCCGCCGGTTCGGTCCCCCGGTGCGGCTGGAGATCGCCGACGACATGACCGAGCACATGCTCGAACGGCTGCTGCGCGAGCTGGAGGTGGACCCGCACGACGTCGTGCAGGTGCCGGGCCTGCTGGACCTGTCGTCGCTGTGGCAGCTCTACGGCGTGGACCGCAAGCAGCTCAAGGACGCCCCGTTCGTGCCCGCCACGCACCCGGCGTTCGGCGAGCGCGAGACGCCCAAGAGCATCTTCGCCACCCTGCGCGAGGGCGACGTGCTGGTGCACCACCCCTACGACTCGTTCTCCACGTCCGTGCAGCGGTTCATCGAGCAGGCCGCGGCCGACCCCCGCGTGCTGGCCATCAAGCAGACGCTGTACCGCACCTCCGGCGACTCGCCGATCGTGGACGCGCTGATCGACGCGGCCGAGGCGGGCAAGCAGGTCGTGGCGCTGGTGGAGATCAAGGCCCGGTTCGACGAGCAGGCCAACATCAAGTGGGCGCGGGCGCTGGAGAAGGCGGGCGTGCACGTCGTCTACGGCCTGATGGGGCTCAAGACGCACTGCAAGACGTCCCTGGTGGTGCGCCAGGAGGGCTCGCGCATCCAGCGGTACTGCCACATCGGCACCGGCAACTACAACCCCAAGACCGCGCGGCTGTACGAGGACATCGGCCTGCTGACCGCCGAGCCGACCATCGGCGCGGACCTGACCGACCTGTTCAACGTCCTCACCGGCTACGCCCGGCAGGACCACTACCGCAGCCTGCTGGTCGCGCCCTACGGCGTGCGGCGGGGCATCGTGGAGCGCATCGAGCGGGAGGTCGAGCACGCGCAGGCCGGTGAGCCGGCGGGCGTGCGGATCAAGGTGAACTCGCTGGTGGACGAGCAGGTCATCGACTCGCTCTACCGCGCCTCGCAGGCCGGGGTCCGGGTGGACATCGTGGTGCGCGGGGTGTGCGCGCTCAAGCCCGGCATCGAGGGCCTGTCGGAGAACATCCACGTGCGCTCCATCCTGGGCCGCTTCCTGGAGCACTCGCGGGTGTTCCACTTCGTCGGCTGCGACGAGCGGTGGATCGGCAGCGCCGACATGATGCACCGCAACCTGGACCGCCGGGTCGAGGTGCAGGTGCGGGTGACCGACCCGAAGCTCGTCGCGCAGCTGGACGAGGTGCTCGACTCGGCGCTGGAGCCGACCACCCGGTGCTGGGTGCTGCGACCCGACGGCGAGTGGGAGGCTTCCCCGTCCGACGGCAGCCGGGTGCGCGACCACCAGACCGAGCTGCTGCGCGCCCACCGAGCGCTCGGGTGATCCGGGCGGCGGGCGCCGTCCTGTGGCACGACGGCTCCGTGGCCGTCGTCCACCGGCCGCGCTACGACGACTGGTCGCTGCCCAAGGGCAAGCTCGACCCGGGCGAGACCGTGCCCGCGGCGGCGGTGCGGGAGGTGCTGGAGGAGACCGGCTACCGGGCCGTGCTCGGGCGGCACCTGAAGACCGTGCGGTACGCGGCTTTCGGCGGCGAGAAGGTGGTCGACTACTTCAGCGCGCGCGCCGAGGGCGGCTCGTTCGAGCCCAACGACGAGGTCGACGAGCTGCGCTGGCTGCCGGTCGACGCGGCGGCGGAGCTGGTCACCCGCGACACCGACCGCGAGGTGCTCGGGGTCTTCACCGCCGCGCCCGCCGACCTGGCGACCGTGCTGCTGGTGCGGCACGCGAAGGCGGGCAAGCGCGACAACTGGCGGGGCGACGACGACCTGCGCCCGCTGAGCGCGGCGGGCTGGCGGCAGGCGGAGGGCCTGCGCGCCCTGCTGCCCCTGTGGGGGCCGGCCCGCGTCCACTCGGCGCCGCGGGTGCGGTGCGTGGAGACCGTGCAGGGCGTGGCGGACGACATCGGCGCGGGCGTGCTGCTGGAGCCGGGGCTGTCGGAGGAGGGCTACTGGCCCGACCCGCGGGCCGGCCTGGACCGCCTGCTGGAGATCGTGGACGGCGTCGGCGTGCCGGTGGTGTGCAGCCAGGGCGGCGTGATCCCGGACCTGGTCTCGGCCCTGGCGGACCGCGCGGGACTGCCGGTGGGCGAGGTGCCGTGCAAGAAGGGCAGCGCGTGGCTGCTGGCCTTCCACCGGCCGGAGCCGGGGTGGTCCACATCGGACCCGGCCGGCGGCCCCCGGCTGGTCTCGGCGCACTACCTGCCGAGCCCGCTGGCCAGCCCCAAGCCCTGAACCGGTTTTCGCGGGGGCGGGGAATCACCGCCCCGTCCCCGCACCCGTGCGGCCCCGCGGGCGCCGTCCCGCCGAATTCCGCCGCATTCCACCCGCCGCTTCCCGGGGGCCGGCCGGTGACCCGCGGGCGGACCGCTCCCGCGCCGGCTCCCCGATTCGCCGGAACCCCGTTCGCCGGACGCGTCCGGTGGATGTGCCGCCGCGGGCGGCCTTTCCGTGACACCACCCGACCTTCGCCGTGGACTGTTCCGGCGAGACCTGCGGCTGTTCGGGTGACGGCGGCGAGCCCGGAACCGCCCACCGGTAGCGCCGTGGGAACGCGCGTCCGACGTGGAGGGTGGCAGCGACCCCGCTGAGCGGGACAGGCCGCCGGAAGCCCTCTCAGGGCCGGGGAAGGACAAGTCGCGCCCGCGCGGGCCCCCGCGGGGGCGGGGCCTCGCCCCGAAGACGCGCTCGGGGCCCGGTGCGCGTCCGCACCGGGCCCCGAGCGTGGGTCAACGCCTCTCCCGCCGGGCCACCGCCCGGCCGGAGTTCACTTCTTCGCCGCGGTCTTCCTCGCCGCCGGCTTCTTGGCCGCGGGGGCCTTCGCCGTGGTCGCCTTGGCGGCGGCCGGCTTCTTCGCCGCGGCCGCCTTCGGGGCGGCCGTGCTCGCCTTCGCCGTCGACGCCTTGGCCGTGGTCGCCTTCGCGGCGGGGGCCTTGGCGGCGGTGGTGGCGGCGGCGGGCTTCGCGGCCGCGGCGGTCCGGCGGGTGGCCGGGGCCTTGGTCGCGGCGGCGGCGGTGCGCGCGGTGGTGCTGCGCGCGGTGCGCGTCGTGGTGGTGCGCGCGGTGGTGCTGCGGGTGGCCGGCGCCTTGGTGGAGGCGGCGGTCTTCGCGGCGGCGGCGGACTTCGCGGCGGGCTTCGCGGCGGTGGCCTTCGGCAGCTTCTTCGTGCCGCTGATGACGTCCTTGAACGTCGAACCCGCGCGGAACGCGGGAACGTTGGTCTTCTTGACCTTCACGGTCTCACCGGTGCGCGGGTTGCGAGCGGTGCGGGCCGCGCGGGCACGCTTCTCGAAGACACCGAAGCCGGTGATGTTGACCTTCTCGCCCTTGTGGACGCTGCGGACGATGACGTCGACGATGCCGTCGACAGCGGCAGCGGCGTTCTTCTTGTCGCCAAGGCGCTCGGCGAGCGCCTCGATGAGCTGGGCCTTGTTCACCTTCAGTCCCTCCCAGGACGCTCACGGCCCTAGTCGGGCCGACTGATGGCCACGGTAAGCCCATATGCAAGGAAATACCAATCGCCACGCCAGATTTTTCGTTGTGGCGTGGGCAATTACGACCTGTCGAGGGACACCGGATCGGCCCTGACGGGCCCGGACGGGGCCGGATTCCCGCTGGCAACGGGGGAATCCGGCCCCTTCGGACTACCGCGCGGGGACCGGTTCGGTGGTGGGCAACCAACCGGGGCGGTTCCGCTCGAACGTGGTGATGTCGTCGGCGTGCCGCAGGGTCAGCGCGATGTCGTCCAAACCCTCCAGCAGCCGCCAGCGGGTGTACTCGTCGATGGTGAAGGGGGCGGTGAAGTCCTTCGCCACAACGGTGTTGTCGGTGAGGTCCACGGTCACCGGGGTGCCGGGGTCGTTCTCCAGCACCTTCCACAGCAATTCGACATCGGACTGCTCGCACTGGGCGGCCACGAGGCCCTGCTTGCCCGCGTTGCCCCGGAAGATGTCGGCGAACCGGGAGGAGATGACCACCCGGAAGCCGTAGTCCATCAACGCCCAGACGGCGTGCTCGCGGGAGGAGCCGGTGCCGAAGTCGGGCCCGGCGACCAGCACGCTGCCCGCCCGGAACGGCTCCTGGTTGAGCACGAACTGCTCGTCGCCACGCCAGGCGGCGAACAGCCCGTCCTCGAAACCCGAGCGGGTGACGCGCTTGAGGTAGACGGCCGGGATGATCTGGTCGGTGTCCACGTTGGACCGCCGCAGCGGCACGCCGACCCCGGTGTGCGTGGTGAACGCTTCCATCTGACTAGCTCCTCAGACCAGGTCGGCGGGCGACGACAGGGTGCCGCGCACGGCGGTGGCGGCGGCCACGAGCGGCGAGACCAGGTGGGTGCGACCGCCCTTGCCCTGCCTGCCCTCGAAGTTGCGGTTGGAGGTGGACGCGCTGCGCTCGCCCGGCTTGAGCTGGTCCGGGTTCATGCCCAGGCACATCGAGCACCCGGCCTGCCGCCACTCGGCGCCCGCCGCGAGGAACACCTCGTGCAGCCCCTCGGACTCGGCCTGGGCGCGCACCCGCATGGAGCCGGGCACCACCAGCATCCGCACGCCGTCGGCGACCCGCTGCCCGCGCAGGACGTCGGCCGCGGCGCGCAGGTCCTCGATGCGCCCGTTCGTGCAGGAGCCGAGGAACACCGTGTCGACGTGGATGTCGCGCAGCGGCGTGCCCGGCTCCAGCCCCATGTACGCCAGCGCCTTCTCCGCGGCGACGCGCTCGTTCTCGTCGGCGATGGCCTCCGGGTCCGGCACGCGGTCGGCCAGCGGCAGGCCCTGGCCGGGGTTGGTGCCCCAGGTGACGAACGGGGTCAGCTCGGCGGCGTCGAGGCGCACCTCGGCGTCGAACTCGGCGCCCTCGTCGGTGCGCAGCGACTCCCAGTACGCCACCGCGGCGTCCCAGTCGGCCCCCGACGGCGCGTGCGGGCGGCCCCGGAGGTAGTCGAACGTGGTCCGGTCCGGTGCGATCATCCCGGCGCGCGCGCCGGCCTCGATCGACATGTTGCAGATGGTCATGCGGGCTTCCATGGACAGCGCCTCGATCGCGCTGCCCCGGTACTCCAGCACGTAGCCCTGGCCGCCGCCGGTGCCGATCCGGGCGATGACGGCGAGGATGACGTCCTTCGCCGTCACGCCGGGCCGCAGCTCGCCGTCGACCGTGATGGCCATCGTCTTGAACGGCTTGAGCGGCAGCGTCTGGGTGGCCATCACGTGCTCGACCTCGGAGGTGCCGATGCCGAACGCCAGCGCGCCGAACGCGCCGTGCGTGGAGGTGTGGCTGTCGCCGCAGACGACGGTCATGCCGGGCTGCGTCAGGCCCAGCTGGGGGCCGACCACGTGGACGATGCCCTGCTCGGCGTCGCCCATCGGGTGCAGCCGCACGCCGAACTCGGCGCAGTTCTTGCGCAGCGTCTCGACCTGGGTGCGCGACACCGGGTCGGCGATCGGCAGTTCGATGTCGACCGTCGGGACGTTGTGGTCCTCGGTGGCGATGGTCAGGTCGGGGCGGCGGATCGGTCGACCCGCCAGGCGCAGTCCGTCGAACGCCTGCGGGCTGGTCACTTCGTGCAGCAGGTGGAGGTCGATGTAGAGCAGATCGGGCTCCGCGCCACTGCCGTGGCGCACCACGTGCGCTTCCCACACCTTCTCCGCGAGCGTGCGGCTCATCGCTTCTCCCAGGATCTGGACAGTCGATAGATCTGGACTTCCCAGACAGTGGGAAGTTAGTATCGGCTTGTGGGACAGCATAGCGGGATCGGCGTGCTGGACAAGGCAGTGGCTGTCTTGAACGCCGTCGCAAAGGATCCGTGTGGGCTCGCCGAGTTGTGCAACCGGACGGGCCTGCCCCGGGCGACCGCGCACCGGTTGGCCGTGGGCCTGGAGGTGCACAGGTTGCTGCGACGGGGTTCCGACGGCCGGTGGCGTCCGGGCGCGGCACTGGCGGAATTGGCGGGCGGGGCCACCGACCCGCTGCTGGACGCGGCCTCCTCGGTGCTGCCGAGGTTGCGCGACATCACCGGCGAGAGCGTGCAGCTCTACCGCCGGGACGGGGTGCAGCGGATCTGCGTGTCGTCGGCGGAACCGCCGAGCGGCCTGCGCGACACCGTCCCGGTGGGGGCGCGGCTGCCGATGACCGCGGGCTCGGGCGCGAAGGTCCTGGCGGCGTGGGCCGACCCGGGCACCCAGCGCTCCGTGCTCGTCGACGCGGTCTACGGCGAGCGCACCCTCCTGGAGGTCCGCCGCCGGGGGTGGGCCCAGAGCGTGGCCGAGCGCGAGCCGGGCGTGGCCAGCGTCTCCGCCCCCGTACGGGACAGCACCGGCTCGGTGGTCGCGGCGGTCTCCGTCTCGGGCCCCATCGACCGCATGGGCCGCCGCCCAGGCGCCCGCTGGGCAGCAGACCTACTAGCCGCAGCCGAAGCCCTACAAGCCCGCCTATAACCCCCACCCACCCCTCCCCCTCCCCTCCCTCCGCCCCCGACCCCCGACCCTCCAGCCCCACCCCCAACTCCAACCTCCCCAGCCACAAACCACACAGGCCGAACAGGAAGCCGGGAAGACAGGCCGAACAGGAAGCCGGCCGAACAGGGGACCGACGGAGGGGGCAAGGGGCGAAGCCCCACCGGGGGTCCGGGGGCGGAGCCTCCCGGCCGGGGTCCGGGGGTCGGACCCCCGGTGTAAATGCGAAAGATCCCCGTGTCGCAATGCGACACGGGGATCCCCCGATCTGTAGCCCCGATGGGATTCGAACCCACGCTACCGCCTTGAGAGGGCGGCGTCCTAGGCCGCTAGACGACGGGGCCCTAGGTGGTGTGACCTGGTCTTCCGACCGGATCTCGCCTCGGTGTTCACTTTATCTTGCTGCGGTAGCTTAGCACATCCGTTTTCCACCGCTGCAGCTGGGGTACCAGGACTCGAACCTAGACTAACTGAACCAGAATCAGTCGTGCTGCCAATTACACCATACCCCATTGGCTTTCCGATCAACTTCCCGCACCTGGGTGGTGATCCCTGGCCCGGGGGCTGTCCGTTCCGCCGGGAGGAATAGTAGACCAAGAGCCCGGCGGAACGGAAATCGGGGTCAGGCGGACGCCGCCGACAGCTCGCAGACGAGGAGTTCGGGCAGCTCAGCGAGGCTGTTGATGGCGGCGATGCCGGTGGGCAGCGAACCGTCGCCCGGCCCCTGCCGGTTCAGCCAGACGCCCTTGAGGCCGGCGTCCCGCGCGCCGATGGCGTCGGCGTGGAGGCGGTCCCCGATGTGCACGGTGTCGCGCGGGGGCACCCCGAGGTCGGCGCACGCGGTGTCGAAGATCACGGGGTCCGGTTTGGCCGCGCCCACCTCGCCCGCGATGAGCACGGTGTCGAAGTACTGCGCGAGGCCGAGGGTGGCGATCTTCACGCGCTGGTGCCGGCCGGAGGCGTTGCTCACGGCGGCCATCGGCAGGCCGGTGGCGCGCAGCCACTCCAGGCAGGGCACCACGTCGGGGAACAGCCGCCAGCCGGCCGCCAGCACCTCCTGGCGGTGCAGCTCGCGCCGGGTCGCCTCGGCCAGGTCCAGCTCCTCGCCCAGCGCGGCGAAGAACGCGCGGGTGCGGATGTTGCGCATCGACTCGTACTCCAGCCGGCCCGCGAGCAGCAGGGAGCAGTGCTCGTCGGTGATGCGCTGCCACAGCGTCCAGTTGTCGGCGTTGCCGACCATCGCGGCGAGCGCGGCCCGCGATGAGGTGCTGTAGTCGACGAGGGTGTCGTCCACATCGAGGCTCACCGCGCGGATCTCGCCGGTTCTCCGGGGGGTGAAGGTCGGGGCTGCGGTTGTCACCCAGTGAGGCTAGGTGCGAGCGACCCTCGTCCGACTCGACCAGAGAGGTGATATCTGGGGGTTCTTGCACGGTCAAGCATCGCTGAACCGCCCGAACGCACCAGTCAGGTTGCCCCGAGCGCCCGTCGCAAGCGCCCGATCGAGCGATCCCGACCGACCAGCTCCAGGGACTCGTAGAGCGGCGGCGAGACGGTGCGACCCGTCACCGCGACCCGGATCGGGGCGTAGGCTTTGCGCGGCTTGAGCCCCAGACCGTCCACAAGGGACGCCTTGAGCGCTTCCTCGATCGCGGGCGCCGTCCACTCCGGCAACGACTCCAGCGCGGTGATACCGGCCGTCAACACCGGGCGCGCGTCCTCGCCCAGCGCCTTCGCCGCCGATTCCTCCTCCGGCACGAACGACTCCTCGTCCGCGAAGAGGAAGCGCACCATGCCGGACGCCTCGGACAGCACGACCAGTCGCTCCTGCACCAGGGGGGCCACTCCGCGCAACGTCGCCAACTGCTCGTCGGTCGGGTCCACCAGCAGGCCGTCGGCCGCCAGGTACGGCAGCACGCGGCTGACGAAGTCCTCCACGGGCAGCGCGCGCAGGTGCGTCGCGTTGATCGCCTCGGCCTTCTTCAGGTCGAACCGGGCCGGGTTGGCGCTGACCTTCTCCAGGGAGAACGACTCGACCATTTCCGCCACCGAGAAGATGTCCCGGTCGTCGGCGATCGACCAGCCGAGCAGCGCGAGGTAGTTCAGCAGCCCCTCGGGCAGGAATCCGCGTTCCCGGTAGCGGAACAGGTTCGACTGCGGGTCGCGCTTGGACAGCTTCTTGTTGCCCTCGCCCATCACGTAGGGCAGGTGGCCGAAGCGCGGGGTGTGGTCGGTCACGCCGATTCGCCGCAGCGCGGCATAAAGGCCGAGTTGGCGCGGGGTGGACGGCAGCAGGTCTTCCCCGCGCAGCACGTGCGTGATGCGCATCAGCGCGTCGTCCACCGGATTGGTGAACGTGTAGAGCGGGTCGCCGTTGGCGCGCACCAGGACCGGGTCGGGCGTCGAGCCGGCCTTGAAGGTGATCTCGCCGCGGACCAGGTCGTCCCAGCCGAGGTCCTCGTCGGGCATCCGCAGGCGCAGCACCGGCTCGCGGCCCTCGGCGCGCAGCGCGGCCCGCTGCGCGTCGGTGAGGTCGCGGTCGTGGCCGTCGTAGCCGAGCTTCGGGTCCTGGCCGGCCGCCCTGCGCCGCGCCTCGATCTCCTCGGCGGTGGAGAACGACTCGTACAGCTCCCCCGCGTCGAGCAGCCTGCGGGCGATGTCGGCGTAGAGGTCGCGGCGCTCGCTCTGCCGGTACGGCCCGTGCGGCCCGCCGACCTCGGGGCCCTCGTCCCAGTCGAGCCCCAGCCAGCGCATCGCGTCGAGCAGCTGCTCGTAGGACTCGCGGGAGTCGCGGGCCGCGTCGGTGTCCTCGATGCGGAACACCATCGCGCCGCCGGTGTGGCGGGCGTAGGCCCAGTTGAACAGGGCGGTGCGGATCAGGCCCACGTGCGGCGTGCCGGTCGGCGACGGGCAGAAGCGGACGCGGACCTCTGGGGTGACTGCGGATGCGCTCATGACCCGATCAGCCTATCCGCCTTGACCGGCGGCGCCGACAGGAGCATCCTGAAGTTATTCAACTACCGTTGAAAACGAGGTGGGGACGATGGAGAGGACCACGGTCGCGGTGGTCGGCGGAGGGCCGGCGGGGATGGTGTGCGCGCTGCTGCTGGCCCGCGCCGGGGTGGCGGTCACCGTCCTGGAGAAGCACGGCGACTTTCTGCGGGACTTCCGGGGCGACACGGTGCACGCGTCCACGCTGACCCTGCTGGACGAGCTGGGGCTCGGGCCGTCGTTCGCGGAGGTGCCGCACCAGCTGGTGGACAAGGTGCAGGTGCTGCTGGACAGCGGCACGCAGACGGTGGCCGACATGTCCCGGCTGCCGGGGCCGCACAAGCACATCGCGTTCGTGCCGCAGTGGGACTTCCTGGACCTGGTCGCCGACGCCGGGCGGCGCGAGGAGTCCTTCGCGCTGAAGATGGACGCCGAGTTCACCGGCCTGCTCAGGTCCGGCGGCCGGGTCACCGGCGTGCGCTACCGGACGGCGGGGCGCGAGGTCGAGCTGGCCGCGGACCTGGTGGTGGCGGCGGACGGGCGCCACTCGGCGGTGCGCCGGGAGGCCGGGCTGCGGGCGCGCTCGTTCGGCGCGCCGATGGACGTGTGGTGGTTCCGGCTGCCGCGCGCGGCCGACGAGCCCTCCGGCGGGCTCGGGCGCTTCGGCCGCGGCAGCGGGCTGGTGCTGATCAACCGCGGCGAGTACTTCCAGGCCGCGTTCCTGATCCGCAAGGGCGCCGACGAGCGGTTGCGCGCCGAGGGCGTCGAGGCGTTCCGGGCGCGCGTGGCGGCGCTCGTGCCGTGGGTGGCCGAGCGGATGGGGACCGTCGAGTCGCTCGACGACGTGAAGCTGCTGGACGTCAGGCTCGACCGGTTGCGGCGCTGGCACGCCGAGGGCGTGCTGTGCATCGGCGACGCGGCGCACGCCATGTCGCCCATCGGGGGCGTGGGCATCAACCTGGCGGTGCAGGACGCGGTGGCCGCCGCGCGCCTGCTGGCCCGGCCGCTGCGGGAGGGCCGGCTCACGGCGGCGGACCTGGCGCGGGTGCGCCGGCGGCGGTGGCTGCCGACCGCGGTGACCCAGGCGATCCAGCGCCTGATCCAGAACGCGTTCCTGCGGCCCGCGCTGGAGGGCTCCGCGCGCGTCGCGACCGGCCGGGCGCCGCGGCCGGTGGCGCTGCTGCAGCGGTACCCGCTGCTGCAGGCCATCCCGGCCTACCTGGTGGGGATCGGGCTGATGCCCGAGCGCGCGCCGGGGTTCGCCCGCCGCGCGCCCGAGCGGATCGAGCGGAGCTGAGGGCGGCTCCCCGCGCGGGGGCCGCCCCCGGCGGCTAGCGGTCGGCGACGGTGTTGGTGAGGGTGCCGAGCCCCTCCACGGTGACCGAGACGGTCTGCCCGGCGGTGAGCGGGCCCACGCCGGCGGGCGTGCCGGTGAGGATCACGTCCAGCGGGCGCAGGGTCATCACGGCCGAGATGTGCTCGATCAGGGCGGGGATGTCGTGCAGCAGCAACGAGGTGCGCGAGTCCTGCCGCACCTCGCCGTCGACCTCGGTGCGGATCGCCACGTCGGACGGGTCGAACGAGGTCTCCACCCACGGCCCCAGCGGGCAGAAGGTGTCGAAGCCCTTCGCGCGCGTCCACTGGCCGTCGGTCCGCTGGAGGTCCCGCGCCGTGACGTCGTTGGCGATCGTGTAGCCCAGCACCGACTGCCGGGCCCGCGCCGCCGGGATGTCCCGGCCGCCCACGCCGATGACGACGGCCAGCTCGCCCTCGAAGTCCACCCGCCCGGCCGCCGCGGGCAGCTTGACCTCCGCGTTCGGCCCGATCACCGCCGTGTTGGGCTTGAGGAACATCAGCGGGTGGTCCGGGACCTCGTTGCCCAGCTCGGCGGCGTGCTCGGCGTAGTTGCGGCCGATGCCCACGATCTTGGGCGGCAGGAACGGCGCCAGCAGCCGGACGTCGGCCAGCGGCCAGCGGCGTCCGGTGAACGTCGGGTTCGCGAACGGGTCGTCGGCGATCTCGACGGCGGTCAGGTCGTCGCCGTCCCCTTCGATCGCGGCGAAGGCGAGGCCGTCCGGTTGGGCGATACGGGCGATGCGCACGGCAATCACCCTAACCGGCGGCTTGCGCCGGCACCCGCCGTGCCTAGCGTCGAGGGATGAGAACCCTGCTGCTCGTCCTCCTCGCCCTGCTGGCCGCGGTCGCCCCGGCCACCGCCGCCCCCGCACCCACCCCCGGACCCGTTCCCGGGGCGGTCCCGCTCGAAGCGGGCACCCGGCTCGAAGGCCCCGCCGGGTCCCGGTGCGCCAACGGCTTCAACGTCCGCGGCCACCTGCTGGTCCCGGCCGGCTGCGCCCCGGTGGGCGCCGTCCTGCGCGGCCCCGGCGGCGGTGTCGTCGGCCCGGTGGTCCACGTCCGCCCCGCCTACGCGGTGGTGCGCGTGCAGGACCCGTCGGCCTGGCGGCAGCTGCCCCGGGTGGTCGGCCACCCGACGACCGTCACCGGCTCGGCGGAGGCCCCCGTCGGGGCGAGCGTGTGCGCGGCCGGAGGCCGCACCGGCTGGCGCTGCGGCACGGTCCTGGCGAAGAACCAGTCCGTCCACCACCCCGGCGGGACCATCACCGGGCTGACCCGCACCAGCCTGTGCGTCCAGCCCGGCGACGACTGGCTCCCGGTGGTCAGCGGCGGTCACGCCCAGGGGCACCTGGTGGGCGGCTCCGGCTGCGCCTCGTACTTCTTCCCGATCAACAAGGTCCTGGCCGCCGAGGGGTTCACGCTGGTGACGGGCTGACGGCGGCGCGCGCCGCCTTGTGCGCCAGGGCGTCGCACAGCGCCAGCCAGCTCGCCTCCACGATGTTGCCGTGGACGCCGACGGTGGTCCACTCGCGCTCGCCGTCGGTGGACTCCACCAGCACGCGGGTGACGGCGTCGGTGCCGTGCTCGGCCGCCTCGTGCGGCCGGGACAGGATGCGCACCTTGTAGTCGTTGAGCTGCACACTGTCCAACCAGGACAGGTGCGGCAGCAGCGCCTTGCGCAGCGCCGCGTCCAGCGCGTGCACCGGCCCGTTGCCCTCGGCGGTGGCGATCACCCGCTCCCCCGCGACGTGCACCTTGACCGTCGCCTCGGACACGATCGCCCCGTCGCGGGTGTGGTCGAGCACCACCCGGTAGGACTCCAGCTCGAACGGCGGGGTGTCCGCTTCGGACAGCTCGTGCTTGAGCAGCAGCTCCAGCGAGGCGTCGGCGGCCTCGAACGACCAGCCGCCCGCCTCCAGCTCCTTGACCCGGCGCACGGCGCTGGTCAGCGCCTCGGGCCGGCGGGCCAGGTCGATCCCGAGCTCACGTCCCTTGAGCTCGAGACTGGCCCGGCCCGCCATCTCGGTGACCAGCACCCGCATGCCGTTGCCGACGGTGTCCGGAACGATGTGGTTGTACAGCTCCGGGTCCACCTTGATCGCGCTCGCGTGCAGCCCCGCCTTGTGGGCGAAGGCCGACGACCCGACGTAGCCCTGGTGGGGGTCGGGTGCGATGTTCGCGATCTCGGCCACCGCATGGGAGACGCGGGTGAGCTCGGCCAGCGCACCGGGCGGTAGCACCGGCCGGCCGAGCTTGGTCACGAGGTTCCCGACGACGGCGAACAGGTCGGCGTTGCCCGCTCGCTCGCCGTAGCCGTTGGCGGTGCACTGGACGTGGGTGGCCCCCGCCTGCACCGCCGCGATGGTGTTGGCCACCGCGCAGGACGTGTCGTCCTGGCAGTGGATGCCGACCCGGAAGCCCGTGCGGGCCACCACGTCGGCGACGGTCTCGGCCAGCCCCAGCGGGAGCTGGCCGCCGTTGGTGTCGCACAGGACGACGACGTCGGCGCCACCCTCCACGGCGGACTCCAGCGTGCGCAGCGCGGTGTCCGGGTCGAACGCGAAGCCGTCGAAGAAGTGCTCCGCGTCCAGGAACACCCGGCGCCCCTCCCCGACGAGGAACCGGACGGTGTCGCGGACCATCGCGCAGTTCTCCGCGACGTCGGTGCGCAGCGCCCGCTCGACGTGCCGCCGGTCGGACTTGGCCACCAGCGTCACGACCGGGGCCTGGCTGTCCAGCAGCGCCCTGACCTGCTGGTCCTGCTCCACCTTCACCCCCGCCTTGCGGGTGGCCCCGAAGGCGACGAGCTGCGCGTGCTCGAGCACCAGGTCGCCCGCCGCGGCGCGGGCGAAGAACTCGGTGTCCTTGGGCAGCGCGCCCGGCCAGCCGCCCTCGATGAACCCCACGCCGAGCCCGTCCAGCAGCCGCGCGACCGCGAGCTTGTCCGTCACCGAGTAGGAGATGCCCTCGCGCTGGGCACCGTCCCGCAGGGTCGTGTCGTAGACGTGGAAGGAATCACCGAGCGTGGTCACGGGGGTCTCCTAGAAGATCTGGGAAAACAAAAAGACCCCCCGCAACATGCGAGAGGTCGGCGCGCCGGGTGCTGGGGAAGCACTTACCCGGCGCGCTCCGAAATAATGATCACGGCGTGGAGAGCCACGGGCCGAATACTGCCACAACCCGTCCGGGCTTACCACTCCACGGACGGGTTGTCCCACCAGCTGGGCGACGGGCAACGCCCGCGAACGTCGGCCGGGCGCTCAGCCCCCCGCCAGGAACCGCGCGAAAGCCTCGATGGCGGCCGGGTTGCGCGGGCCCTCCACGAGGGCGGCGTAGGGCAGCGCGAAGAACCGCTTGTCCCGCACGGCGGGCACCTCCTTCAGCGGCGCGTAGGACTCCAGGAACGCCTGCTTCTGCTGGGGCGTGGACAGGTCGCCGTCCGCGTAGTCGTTGATCAGGATGACGTCCGGGTTGCGCTCCACCACGGTCTCCCAGCCCACCGCGGTCCAGCTGTCGTCCAGGTCGCCGAAGATGTTCTCGCCGCCGGCCCGGCCGATGATGTCCTGCGGCGCGGCGTTCTTCCCGGACGTGTAGGGCTGGTCCAGGCCGCTGTCGTACAGGAAGACCTTCGGCTTGGGCCTGCCCCGCACCAGCTCCTCCGCCCCGGCGACCTGCCGCTGGTACCCGGCGATCAGCTCCTCGGCCCTGGCCGACACCCCGAAGATCGCGCCGAGGTTGCGCAGGTCGGTGTAGAGCGCTTCCAGCGGCGGCATGACGCCGCGCTGCTTGCCCACGCCGTTGCGGCACGTCTCGGTCAGCAGGTAGGTGGCGATCCCCTGCTCCTCGAGGACGTCGGGGGTGAAGCCGGTGCTCTCGGAGAAGCCGTAGCCCCAGCCGGCGAACACCATGTCCGCGCCCGCGCCCTGCACGACCTCCTTGTTGATCTTCTCGGCCAGCTTCGGCAGCCGCTCGAAGTCCGCCTTCCACGGCGACGTGCTGACGTCGGTGCCCTTGTTGTCGCCGGCGATGACGTAGCCCGCCATGCGGTCGGCCAGGCCGAGGGCGAACATCATCTCGGTGATGCCGGTGTCGTTGGTGACGACCTTGGACGGCGCCCCGTCGTAGGTGACCTCCTGGCCGCAGTTGCGGACGGTGACCTTCGCGCCGCCGGGCTCCTGGGTCGCGATGGTCGCCCCGCAGCCGGTGGTGGACAGGACGAGGGCGAGGGCGACGAGCTTCCTCACGGGGTGACCTCCTGGTGTTCGAACAGCAGTTGCGGCACGCCGCTGGTGGGGTGGGGCACGACGTGGGCCCGGACGCGGAAGACCTCCCACAGGACCTCCGGGGTGAGCACCTCCGCCGGCTTCCCGCCGGCCACCACCCGCCCCCGGTCCAGCACGTGCAGGTGGTCGCAGTAGGCGGCGGCCAGGTTCAGGTCGTGCAGGACGGCCAGCACGGTGACGCCCAGCCGCCGGGTCAGCGCCAGCACGGCGAGCTGGTGACTGATGTCGAGGTGGTTGGTCGGCTCGTCCAGCACCAGGACGCCGGGCTGCTGCGCCAGCGCCCGCGCGATCAGCACCCGCTGGCGCTCGCCGCCGGACAGGCTCAGGAAGCTGCGGCCGGCCAGGTGCGCGGCGTCCATCCGGGACAGCGCGTCGGCGCAGACCTGCCGGTCCTCGGCCGTCTCCCGCTCGAACGCGCCCTGGTGGGGCAGCCTGCCCATGGCCACGACCTCGGCCACGGTGAAGTCGAACTCGACGTGGCTGTCCTGGGTGAGCGCGGCCAGCCGCCGCGCGGTGTCGCGCACCGGCAGGTCGTGCAGGTCCCGCCCGTCGACCCGGACCACCCCGCCGGCGGGCCGCAGCGCCCGGTAGACGCACCGCAGCGTGGTGGACTTGCCGCTGCCGTTGGGCCCGACGATCCCGTGCACCTCGCCGGCGCCCGCCCGCAGCGTGATCCCGCGCAGGATGCGGTCGACGGCGACCCCGTCGAGTTCGATCTCCATCACCGGCCTCCGAACACGTAGCCGCGTCCCCGCATGAGGAACACGAAGGTGGGCACGCCCAGCGCCGCGGTGATGACGCCCAGCGGGAGTTCCTCCGGCGCCGCCAGCAGGCGCGCGGCGACGTCGACCCAGATCAGGAAGCACGCGCCGGCCAGGGGCGCGACGGCCAGGACGCGGCGGTGGTCGGAGCCCACCACCAGCCGGACCAGGTGCGGCATCATCAGGCCGACGAAGCCGACCGCGCCGCTGACCGCGACCAGCACGCCGGTCATGGCGGCGGTGACGACGAACAGGACCTTGCGCAGCCGGGTCGCGTCCACGCCCAGCGTCGTGGCGGTCTCGTCGCCCATGGACAGCGCGTTGAGCTGCTTGGCCCGGGTCTGCAGGTAGGCGACGCCGCCCAGCACGGTCACCGCCGCCACCGGCAGCGAGGCCCAGGTGACCCCGCCCAGGCTGCCCAGCAGCCAGAACATCGCCGCCCGCGCGGCTTCGCCGTGCGGCGCCTGGAAGACCATCAGCATCGCCAGGGCGGAGAACCCGTAGGCCATGGCCGTGCCGGTGAGCACCAGCCGCAGCGGGGTGAGCCCGCCCCGGCGGGCCGCGAGGTAGACCAGCGCCATGGCCGCGAGGGCCGACAGGAACGCGGCGGTGGACAGCGCGTAGATGCCCAGCGAGGCGAACAGGCCCAGGGTGGCCACGGCGGTGGCGCCCACGCTCGCGCCGGAGGAGATGCCCAGCACGTACGGGTCGGCCAGCGCGTTGCGCACCATCGCCTGGATAGCGACGCCCACGACGGCCAGGCCCGCGCCGACCACGGCGGCCAGCAGCACGCGCGGCAGCCGGATGTCCCACACGATCCGGTACCGGCCGGCCTCCTCGGGCTGCACGACGCCGCCGGTCAGGGCGTCCCCGAGCAGCCGCAGGACGTCGCCGAGCGGGACGCGCACCGGCCCCAGGGCCACACCGCACACGACGGACACGAGCAGGAGCGCTGTCAGCCCGGCGCACAGCCGTTTGGTCACCGGTCGCCTTTCGGACGGGTGGCCGTGCGGCACGCAGCCCGGGGGACCGGCGCAACCGTCCCGCAGACCACGGCAGGAGTGTGCTCGTTCTGCCGCCTGCGGGTGATCGGGCTCGCCCCCCGTCGCGGGGGGCCTACCGTTGCGGGTCAGCGCCGGACTTCGACCGGACTTCCCCCACTGGTGGCGTCGCACGACCCTACGTGCACGACGCGCCCCGGGGCCACCTCCGACCGGTGGGACTGGTCACCTGTGGACGAACGCGCAGGCCGCCCGCGACGGTGGGTCGCGGTCGGCCTGCGGGTGGTCCGGGTCGGTCCCGGCGCCGGGTTCCGGCGCCGGAGCCCGGTGTCTGGTGTCTGGTCCCGGTGCTAGGCCCCGGTGCGGACGTTGGAGCTGACCAGCGCGGCCAGCCGGTCGCCCACGGCGTAGGTCGCGCCGGGCGAGGCGTGGTCGCGGGTGGCCAGGTCGAAGGCCACCGACGCCTCGATGCGCCGGGCCGCCTCGTGCTCGCCGAGGTGGTCCAGCATCAGGGCGACCGACAGCACGGCCGCCGTCGGGTCGGCGACGCCCTGGCCCGCGATGTCCGGCGCGCTGCCGTGCACCGGCTCGAACATGCTCGGGTTGCGGCGGGTGACGTCCAGGTTGCCGCTGGCGGCCAGGCCGATGCCACCGGTCACGGCCGCCGCCAGGTCGGTGAGGATGTCGCCGAACAGGTTGTCGGTGACGATCACGTCGTACCGGGCCGGGTCGGTGACCAGGTGGATCGTCGCCGCGTCCACGTGCTGGTAGGCGACGGTCACGTCCGGGTGCTGCAGCGAGACCTCCTCGACCACCCGCGACCACAGCGAGCCCGCGTGGGTCAGGACGTTGGTCTTGTGCACCAGCGTCAGGTGCCGGCGCGGGCGGCCCGCCGCGCGCGCGAACGCGTCGCGGACCACCCGCTCCACGCCGAAGCTGGTGTTGATGCTGACCTCGGTCGCGATCTCGTGCGGGGTGTCCTTGCGCAGCAGGCCGCCGTTGCCCGCGTACAGGCCCTCGGTGCCCTCCCGCACGACCACCATGTCGATCTCCGGCGGGTCGGCGATCGGGCTGCGCACGCCGGGGTAGAGCCGGGCCGGGCGCAGGTTGACGTGGTGGTCCAGTTCGAACCGCAGGCGGAGCAGGAGACCGCGTTCCAGGATGCCGCTGGGGACCGACGGGTCGCCCACGGCGCCGAGCAGGATGGCGTCGTGCTGGCGCAGCTCGCCCAGCACGGATTCCGGCAACAACTCACCTGTGGCGTGCCAGCGCGCCGCGCCGAGGTCGTAGCGGGTGATCTCAGCCGCTGGAACGACCTCACCGAGCACCTTCAGGGCCTCGGCGACGACCTCGGGCCCGATCCCGTCTCCTGGGATCACTGCGAGCCGCATCCACACACCTCCCAGGTATCAGTCCCATTGCTCGGGACTAGTTTCCTTTGCGAAAGGCTACCGGTCGCAGACCCGTTCGCCGCACTCGGAACACACTTCAGTGGCCATATCTCCCGGACTGCGGGACACCCGAACGGTTCAGTGCCGCCGAATGGCCGTCACCCGATGCGCTTAAACGGCTCTGGCCGGCCGGGGCAACCCCCGACCGGCCAGAGTGGCGTACGGCGTCCGACCGCCCGGAGCGGGTCAGCCGGCCGCGCGGTTGCCCCCGTTCGCCTTCACCTTGACCACGTCCGCCCGGTCGCCCGAGGCGTTGTGGTGGTGCAGCACCAGCAGGCTGTCCGAGCCGTCGGCGGCCAGGGCCGCGGCGTCCCGGTTGACCACCAGCGCGGTGCCCGGCCGCGCCCGGTAGGACAGCGCGGCGTCGCCGCCGCCCTGCACCCACAGGCCCGGCTTGAGCGGGTCGAACGACGACGGGGTGTCGATCGAGTCGATCAGGCCGTTCGACGCGCCCGGCGCGACGTAGAAGCCGGCCACGCCGGTCGTGTACGAGATCCGCGCGGTGTCGGCCGCCGGGTCGATGCCCAGCGCGGTCAGCAGCACCGGCAGGACCACCACGTTGGTGTCGAACACGTTGGTGTCCACGTCGCCGAACTGGCCGTTGACCGCCTGGATGTCGACGGTCTCGCCGGTGCGCAGGTCCTGCGTCACGGCGACCAGCAGGTCGGTGTCGGTGAGCTTGTTGGCGTAGACCTCGAAGTCGGGCACGCCGTCACCGGTGGTGTCGACGTCGACGAACGGGATCGTGTTGTTGCCCAGGTTGTACCAGTTGCCCCAGGTCGCGATGCCGAACGCCAGCAGCGCGTCCTGCGGCGTGCCCTGCGCCTTGGCCAGCGGCGCGGTGGACGTGACGCCGACGTGGCGCAGGTCGCCGCCCTTGGCGGTGTCGTTGAGCGTGCAGTTCGTCGTCACGTTGCGGCGGCACTCCCGCAGCTTCGGCGAGGACTTCTGCAGCTCCAGCACGCTGACCAGCGACTTGTAGGCGCCCTGGTCGACGCCGCGGCCGGTGAGGTTGAGCACCGACTGCGCCGCGCCGCCCCGGAAGGTCACGCGGTCCGGGGTGTTGATGTCCGCCGCCGGCTTGGGCGCCGAGTAGACGGGCACCCGCAGCGCGACCGAGGAGCCGTTCCGGGGCGTGAACACGACCCGGCCCGACGCGTCGGCCAGGAACTGGCGCGGCACGTCCAGGTGCAGCGGCGCCACCGTCGGGTCGACGGTCTTGCGCAGCTCGGCCGGGTTGTCGATCCTCAGCGTGACCTTGACCCGCGCGATGCCGCGCGGGCTGAGGCGGACGGAGCCCTGCGACAGCTCGTAGCGCACGCCCGGGATGCCGGTCAGCTGCTCGTAGCCGACGGTGTAGTCGACCCACTTGGTGGACTTGTTGACCACCTTGATGGTCTTGGTCAGCGACACCGGCTTGGTCACCTCGACCACGCCGAAGGTCGCGCTGACCGCGCCCGGGTCGTCCTGCACGTAGGCGAGCACCTGGTTGTCCAGGGCCGCCTTGCCGTCGATGCGGCCGGCGCCGACCCGGTTGGGCGCGTAGGTCTTGCCGTCGGCCTTCACGTCGGCGGACGCGCTGTTCATGATCGCGGCCTTGACCTCCTCCGGCGTCCAGTCCGGGTGGGCCTGGCGGACCAGCGCGGCGATGCCCGAGGTGTGCGGGGCGGCCATCGAGGTGCCGCTGTTGACCAGCGCCTTGTTGCCCGAGCCGACCTGCGCCGAGGCGATCGTGTCGCCCGGCGCCGCGATGTCCGGCTTCACGGCCGGGCCGCGCACGCCGCGCGAGGTGAACGAGCTGGGCGTGTCGGTGATCGCCTGGTCGTAGGTGGGCAGCGCGGTGCGCAGGTCGCCCGCGAGGCGGACGGTCAGCGCGCCGGTGGCCAGCGCCGGGCGCAGGGAGGCGGTCGCGCCGCCGGTCAGCTGGATGACCGGGATGGCGGCGTTGCCCGCGATGCCCGCGCTGAAGTTCTCCAGCGTGGAGGTGAACACCGCGCCGACCGCGCCGGCGGCGGTCACGTTGTTCGCCCGCGCGCCGGAGCCGCAGCGCCGGCTGGCGTCGTTGTCGTCCCACTCCAGCCAGGCGATCTTCCCGGCGACGGCGGCCTGGTCGGCGGCCGACAGCGGCAGGCAGCCGTCCTTGTTGCCGGCGTCGCCGAGGGGGACGACCGCGCCGGTGACGGACTTGCCCTCGTAGTCGTAGTTCTGGCTGTACTGGCCGGGCTTGCGGCCCGCGGCGCCCGCCGGGGCGGTGACCTCGGCCGCGTCGCGCAGCACGTAGGCGTCGCGGGTGGACGCCACGGTCAGCGCCTCGGGGGTGCTGCCCGGCGAGCCGCCGACGTCGTAGAGGTCGCCGCCGTTGCCCGCGGAGAACACCGTCACCACGCCGGAGGCGTTGAGCTTGCGCACGAACAGCGAGTCGGGGTCGTCCGGCGCGCCGTAGTCGGAGCCCAGCGACAGGTTGACCACGTCGAGGTGGTCGGAGAAGTCGCCGTCGCCGTCGGGGTCGAGCGACCAGTCCAGCGCCTGCGCGGTGACGTTGGTCGAGCCCTCGCAGCCGAACACCTTCAGGGCGTAGAGCAGGGCCTTGGGCGCGGTGCCGGGGCCGACGCGCAGGGCGTCGAGCGCCTCGGGGGTGAGCTTGGCGTAGTCGCCCCTGAAGGTCGAGCCGTCGGCGTTGACGCCGAAGCCCGCCGCGGTGCCGGCGACGTGCGTGCCGTGACCGTTGCAGTCGATCGGGTTCGGGTCGGGCTTGGGGGTGTTGACCGCCGGGTCGGTGGAGGCGCCGTCGTAGGCGTTGCCCACGAAGTCGTAGCCGCCGACGACCTTGGCGGTCGGGAAGTACGAGGCGTCGACCTTGGTCTCGTCGATCGCCTTGAACGCCTCGACCGTGCCCGGACCGGCGAAGTCGGCGTGGGTGTAGTCGATGCCCGTGTCGATGATGCCGACGCGGGTGTCCTCGCCGAGCCGGCCGTACTGCTGCCACGCCTTGAGCGTGTTGGTCAGCTGCACGGCGGACGAGTTCTGCCGGACCTTCGGCACCACGGTGCGCACGGACTTGACGTCCCCGCGCTGCGCCAGCTCCCGCACCTTCGCGGCGTCGGCCGTGACGACCACGCCGGGCACGCCGTTGGCGGTGCGGTAGACCTCCTTGGTGGAGGCGTCCTTGCCCTTCAGGTCCGTCACCACGGAGTCGACGACCTTGGCGGTGTCGTTCTTCGTGGCCTTGGCGGCCTCCTTGGCCTGCTGCTTGGAGGCGCCCTGGCCGGTCTTCTCGGTGTAGGTGTCGACGGCCGGCTTGGCCTCCAACTCCACGAACGCGGTGACCTTGCCCCGGGCCGCCGACAGGCGCTTGCCCACCTTCAACTTCAGTCCGCCGGCGTCCAGTCCGCGCGCGGCTGCGACGGACGGCGCCAGTTGATCCTCCGCGGCCAGCGCGGTGCCGGCGGTCGAGCCGGCGACGAGGATCGCGGCCAACACCGGTACCGCTGATCTGGCGACAACGCGAGATCGGCTCACAACGTGCCCCAACCGAGGTCTGGTACGACCCCGCGGGCAGCCTCGCACGTGTCCGGTAGGGAGGGGAGCCGCTCGCGTGGTGCCGTGCCCTCTACGGCACCGGGTCGACCTCGTGGGTGGAACCTAATCCGTCCACCGAGCCGATCAATTAGTCCGAACGAGTGACGACACCCACAGATTTCACCGTTCAACGGTGAACGGTATCGCTGGCGCTACCTGCGGCGATGTCACGGGGATGAGGTCCGCGCCGGCTTCCCCCGGTCGGGGGAAACGCCGGCGCGCGGCCGGGTGGCCCGGCCGCGCGCCGCGAACGTCGCCCCTCAGCCGAAGTCGACCGCGCGCACCGTGCGGGCGCCGACGGCCGCGCCGATCGGGTCCAGCACGGCGGTGTCCACCGGGCGGTCGACGCGCAGCAGCATGAAGGCGTCCGCGCCGTCCTTGGTCTGGCTGATCTGCGCGGCCTCCACGTTCACGCCGGCCTCGCCGAGCAGCGTGCCCACCGTGCCCATCACGCCGGGGCGGTCGGGGTAGTCCAGCAGCAGCACGTTGCCCTCGGCGCGCAGGTCGAAGCCGCGGCCGTTGACGCCCACCAGCTTCTCCACCTGGTCCAGGCCCGTGAGGGTGCCCGAGACGGTGATGACCGCGCCGTCGGCCTGCACCGCGCGCACCGTGACCAGGCTGCGGTGGTTGGCGCTCTCCGGCTCCTTGGTCAGGTCGACCGAGACGCCGAGGCTGGCCGCGAGGCTCGGCGCGTTGACGAAGGTGACCTGCTCCTCGACCACGCTGGAGAACACGCCGCGCAGCGCCGCCAGCGGCAGCACCGCCACGTCCTCGGTGGACAGCTCGCCGCGCACCTCGACGGTGACGCTCGTCGGGGCCTTCGCCGACAGCGCCGCGACGACCGTGCCGAGCTTGTGCACCAGCGGCAGGTACGGGCGGACCTCCTCGCCGACCACGCCGCCGCCCTGCACGTTCACCGCGTCCGGCACGAACTCGCCCTGCAGCGCCAGCAGCACCGACCTGGCCACGTCGGTGCCCGCGCGGTCCTGCGCCTCCGCGGTGGAGGCGCCCAGGTGCGGGGTGACCACGACGTTGGGCAGGCCGAACAGCGGGCTCTCGGTGGTGGGCTCGGTGCTGAACACGTCGATGCCCGCGCCGCCGACCCGGCCCTCCTTCACCGCCTCGGCCAGCGCCTCCTCGTCGACCAGGCCGCCGCGCGCGGCGTTGACGATGATCACGCCGGGCTTGACCTTGGCCAGCTGCTCGGCGCCGATCAGGCCCTTGGTCTCCGGGGTCTTCGGCAGGTGGATCGAGATGGCGTCCGCGCGCTCCAGCAGCTCGTCCAGCGACACCAGCTCGATGCCGAGCTGGGCGGCGCGCTGCTGGCTCACGTACGGGTCGTAGGCGATCAGCGTGGTGCCGAAGGCGGCGAGGCGGGCGGCGAACAGCTGGCCGATCTTGCCCAGGCCCACGACGCCGACGGTCTTGCCGTTGATCTCGACGCCGTTGAACCTGCTGCGCTTCCACTCGTGGTTCTGGAGGGTGGCGTGCGCGGCGGGGATCTGGCGGGCCGTGGCGAGCAGCAGCGCGACGGCGTGCTCGGCGGCGCTGACGATGTTGGACGTCGGCGCGTTGACCACCATGACACCGCGCTCGGTGGCCGCCGGGACCTCCACGTTGTCCAGGCCGACGCCCGCGCGGGCCACGACCTTGAGCTTCGTGGTGGCGGCGAAGACCTCCCGGTCCACCTTGGTCGCGGAGCGGACCAGCAGCGCGTCCGCGTCGGCCACGGCTTCGAGCAGCGCGGGGCGGTCGGTGCCGTCCACGTGGCGCACCTCGATGCCCTCGCCGAAGACGTCGAGAACGGACGGGGCTAGCTTCTCGGCGATCAGGACAACGGGCTTGGTCACGGACGTGCTCCCGGGTGTGCGAGGAGGGTGGGGAGCGCGGGGCCGCCTGAGCGAGTCGATACCCGCGCCGGCCGGCCACGGCAGTGTGTCCGGGTTGTGGACGAGCATAGCCGGCGCGGCGGCGCTTCCCGACACCCGGGTGCGTTGTCCCACCTGCTGGTTTCCGGTACGCGTGTCCTGCGCCCCCGGGCGGGTGACGGCCCCGCGCGGGCGGCCGGACGGCGGATCGGCGGCGGGCGGACGGCGGGTCGCCGCGCAGGCGGGCCCCGGCGCCGCCGGGGGTGCGTCACGGCCCGGCCGGGCGCGGCCGGACCGCGGGCGACGCCTACCAGGGCTCGTCGAACTCCCCGTCCTTGACGCCCAGGATGAACGCCTCCCACTCGGCCGGCGTGAAGACGAGCACCGGACCCTCGGGGTGGGCGGAGTTGCGCATCGCCGTGTACGTCACGCCGTCGGTGTGCTCGACGAACGCGATCTCGACGTGCTCCTCCTCGTCCTCCGCGCCCTCGTCGCTGCGGATCCACCGGGCGCCGGTGAGGTCGAGGTTGCCCCGCACGTGGGCCTTGTCGTCGTAGATCGGCGCGCTGTCGCTCATGCCGCCTAGGTATACCGGAGCCCGCGGCGCCGGTGGCACCGCGGGCTCCGTCCCGGGAAAGGGGTTCAGGCGGTCTCGGTGATCGGCCGGTCGACCCACGACATGAGGCCGCGCAGCTTCTTGCCGACCTCCTCGATCGGGTGCTGCTCGCCCTCCTGCTGCAACTTCTTGTAGTTGCCGCGGCCGGCGTCGTCCTCGTTCACCCATTCGGTGGCGAAGGTGCCGTCCTGGATCTCGCCGAGGATCTTGCGCATCTCCTCCTTGACCGCGGGCGTGACGACGCGCGGGCCGCGGGTGAGGTCGCCGTACTCGGCGGTGTCCGAAATGGAGTACCGCATCCGCGCGATGCCGCCCTCGTACATGAGGTCCACGATCAGCTTCAGCTCGTGCAGGCACTCGAAGTAGGCCACCTCGGGCGCGTAGCCGGCCTCGGTCAGCACCTCGAAGCCCGCCTGCACCAGCGCCGACGCGCCACCGCACAGCACCGCCTGCTCGCCGAACAGGTCGGTCTCGGTCTCCTCCTTGAACGTCGTCTTGATGACGCCCGCGCGCGTGCCGCCGATGCCCTTGGCGTAGGACAGGGCGAGCGCCTGGGCGTTGCCGGACGCGTCCTGCTCGACCGCGATCAGCGCGGGCACGCCCTTGCCGTCCACGAACTGCCGCCGCACGAGGTGGCCGGGGCCCTTCGGCGCGACCATCGCCACGTCCACGTTGGACGGGACCTCGATCAGGCCGTAGCGGATGTTGAAGCCGTGGCCGAAGAAGACCGCGTCGCCGTCGGCGAGGTTCGGCGCGATGTCCTGCGCGTAGATGTGCCGCTGCGCGGTGTCCGGCGCCAGGATCATGATCAGGTCGGCCTCGGCGGAGACCTCGGCGGGCGTGCCGACCGGCAGGCCCTCCTCCTCGGCCTTGGCCCGGGACTTCGAGCCCTCGGGCAGGCCGATCCGGACGTCGACGCCGGAGTCGCGCAGGCTCAGCGCGTGGGCGTGGCCCTGGCTGCCGTAGCCGATGACCGCGACCTTGCGCCCCTGGATGATGCTCAGGTCGGCATCGTCGTCGTAGAAGATCTCGACGCTCACTGGTGGTACTTCCCTTCCTAGTGTCGATCGACGCCGGCCTGCGGTGGGCGGGCGCTCACTCGAACGGATCTCAGCGCACCGCGGTCGCGGTGATGGAGCGGGCGCCGCGGCCGATGGCGACCATGCCCGACTGGACGATCTCGCGCAGCCCGTAGGGCTCCAGCATCCGCAGCAGCGCGTCGAGCTTCTCGGACGTGCCGGTGGCCTCGACGGTGACCGCCTCCGGCGACACGTCGACGACCTTCGCGCGGAACAGCTGCACCGTCTCCAGGACCTGGCTGCGGACGGTCGCGTCGGCGCGCACCTTGACCAGCAGCAGCTGGCGCTGCACGGACGCGGTGGTCTCCAGCTCCACGATCTTGATGATGTTGACGAGCTTGTTGAGCTGCTTGGTGACCTGCTCCAGCGGCAGCTCCTCCACTGACACCACGATCGTCATGCGGGAGATGTCGGGGTGCTCGGTGCGGCCGACGGCGAGCGACTCGATGTTGAAGCCGCGGCGGGAGAACAGGCCCGCCACCCGCGCGAGGACGCCGGGCTTGTCCTCGACCAGAACGCTCAGGGTGTGCCTCGTCATCTCACTCGTCCTCGTCGAACAGCGGGCGGATGCCGCGGGCGGCCATGATCTCGCTGTTGCCGGTGCCCGCCGCGACCATGGGCCAGACCTGGGCGTCCTTGCCGACCACGAAGTCGATCACGACCGGGCGATCGTTGATCTCCATCGCCTTCTTGACCACCGCGTCGACCTCCTCCTTCGACTCCGCGCGCAGCCCGGCGCAGCCCAGCGCCTCGGCCAGCAGCACGAAGTCCGGGATGCGGTGCTTGTGCGTGCCCAGGTCGGTGTTGGAGTAGCGCTCGCCGTAGAACAGGGTCTGCCACTGGCGGACCATGCCCAGGTTGCCGTTGTTGATGACGGCGACCTTGATCGGGATGTTCTCGATGGCGCAGGTGGCCAGCTCCTGGTTGGTCATCTGGAAGCAGCCGTCGCCGTCGATCGCCCACACCTGGGCCTCCGGCACGCCCGCCTTGGCGCCCATCGCCGCCGGCACCGCGTAGCCCATGGTGCCCAGGCCGCCGGAGTTGATCCAGGTCCGCGGCGACTCGTAGCCGACGAACTGCGCGGCCCACATCTGGTGCTGCCCGACGCCCGCCGTGAACAGGGTGCCCGCCGGGGTCAGCGCGCCGATGCGCTCGATGACGTACTGCGGGGACAGCGTGCCGTCCTCCGGCCAGTCGTAGCCCAGCGGGAACGTCGTCCGCAGCGCGTCCAGCTGCTCCCACCACCCGGTCAGGTCGGTGGTGCGGACCTCCCGCTCGACCCGGACCGCCTCGATCAGCTCGGCGATGATCTCCTTGCAGTCGCCGACGATCGGCACGTCCGCGCGCCGGTTCTTGGAGATCTCCGCCGGGTCGATGTCGGCGTGCACGACCTGCGCGTCCGGCGCGAACGTCGACAGCTGCCCGGTGACCCGGTCGTCGAACCGCGCGCCCAAGGCGACCAGCAGGTCCGACTTCTGCATGGCGGCGACCGCGGAGACCGTGCCGTGCATCCCCGGCATCCCCAGGTGCTGGCGGTGCGAGTCGGGGAACGCGCCGCGCGCCATCAGCGTCGTGACGACCGGGATGTTCGTCTCCTCGGCCAGCCGCAGCAGCTCCGGCGACGCGTCGGCCTTGATGACGCCGCCGCCGACGTAGAGCACGGGCCGCTTGGCCGCGGCGATCAGCTTCGCCGCCTCGCGCACCTGCTTGCCGTGCGGGCGGGTGGTCGGCCGGTAGCCGGGCAGGCGCAGCTCCGGCGGCCAGGAGAACGAGGTCGTCTCCTGCAGCACGTCCTTGGGGATGTCGACCAGGACCGGGCCGGGGCGGCCGGTGGACGCCAGGTGGAACGCCTCGGCGATCGCGCGCGGGATGTCGGCGGCGTCGGTGACCAGGAAGTTGTGCTTGGTGATCGGCATGGTGATGCCGCAGATGTCGGCTTCCTGGAACGCGTCGGTGCCGATCAGCGGCCGGGACTGCTGGCCGGTGATGGCGACCACCGGCACCGAGTCCATGTTCGCGTCGGCCAGCGGGGTGACCAGGTTCGTCGCGCCGGGGCCGGAGGTCGCCATGCACACGCCGACCCGCCCGGTGGCCTGCGCGTACCCGGTGGCGGCGTGGCCGGCGCCCTGCTCGTGGCGGACGAGGACGTGGCGCACCTTGGTGGAGTCCAGGAGCGGGTCGTACGCGGGCAGGATCGTGCCGCCGGGGATGCCGAAGACCACCTCGCAGCCGACCGCCTCCAGCGAGCGGACGAGGGACTGGGCGCCGGTCACGCGGACGGGGGCGCCGCTCGGCGGGGCCGGTTTCGGCCGCGGTCCAGGGCGGGGCGACGGTGGCTCGCCGGGAGCCTGTCGCGAGGTTGCGCTGGTCATTGTCTGCCTCGTGGGTAATGGAGGATGCACGGTCCGGGCACGAAAAAACCCTCGCCAACCCGAACGGGTGGGACGAGGGTCGCGCGTCGACGCAAGCTCGATAAGCCTAGGCGGCGACGCGCCTGGGAAGTACGAGAACGAGGTTGCGCTGCATGGCGGTGACGTTAACCGTCAACCGCGACGGGCGTCAACTGTGCGGGACAGCACTCCCGGATCGTGGACACCCGGCACGGGTGGACCGGGGCTGCCATCACCCCTCCGGAGGAGCGGTGGCAGCATCCCGTGATGTGGACAAGCTCGTGTTCCGGATCCCCGCGCCCGCCCTGCTCGCGGCGGGCTGCCTCCTGATCTGCGTGACCCCGGTCGCGTGGGCCGCGCCCGGCCTCCAGGCGCTCTACCTGCTGCCCCTGGGGTTCGCGTGGTGGGTGCTGCGGAACCGGACCACGGTGGACGCGACGCGCCTGGTGGCGCGCGGCACGTTCTCCAAGCGGGTGCTGGCGTGGGACGACGTGACGGCCATCAAGGTCGTGCCGAAGGGCTGGCTGAGCGCCGTGCTGGGGGACCGGTCGCAGGTCCGGCTGCCCGCCGTGCGGGCGGGCCACCTGCCCGCGCTGGCCGCGGTGAGCGGTGGCCGCTTCCGCGACCCGACCGCGCGGCCCGACACCGACGAACCCGGCGCCGGCGAACCCGCCCCCGCCGGACCGGCCCCCGACGCCGGGCCCGCGGACGTCGCCGCGCCCGCCGCACCCGCGGCCTTGGAGCCCGGCACCGCCGGGCCCGCGCCCGCCGACCCCGGCAAGCCCGACCCCGGCAAGCCCGACCCCGGCAGGACCGGCTCGGCCGGGGCGGAACCCGGCAGGACCGGTCCCGAACGGGCGGGGGACGGGCCGGCCGGTGACGGGCCGCAGGCGGACGGGAACGCCGCGCGACCGCACGGCGAGCCCTGACCCGGACGCGACACCGACCTACGTAAAATGCGGTGAGTGACGTCGAACACGCAGGTGCGCTGGGTCGCACCGGTCAGCCTCGTCCTGTCCCTGGCCGGTCTGGCCGTGTCGGCCTACATGACCGCGGCGCACTTCTCGGCCGACGTCCTGCTGTGCGCCGAGGGCGAGGTCGTCGACTGCGGCACCGTGACCACCAGTGAGCAGTCGGAGCTGTTCGGCATCCCGGTCGCCGTGCTGGGCCTGCTGTTCTTCGCGTTCCTGACGGCGCTGTGCCTGCCCGCGGCGTGGCGGGACCGGCGGCTGCGCTGGGTGCGGCTCGGGTCCGTCGCCGTGGGCGTGCTGTTCGTGGTCTACCTGGTCGCGGCCGAGGTCGTGCTGATCGGCAAGGTCTGCCTGTGGTGCACCGCCGTGCACGTCGTCACACTCGCGCTCGCCGGTGTGCTGGTCACGGCGGAGCTGCGGCGGGAGTAGCCTCAGGGCACCGCTCCCGGACTCCGGCGCCCACCCCGCGCCTTTTCGCGACACAGCTTTTGAGCAGACTCTGGAGGAGCCGTGCCACCGCTCCGTTCCCGCACCACGACCCACGGCCGCAACGCCGCCGGCGCCCGCGCGCTGTGGCGCGCCACCGGCATGACCGACAGCGATTTCGGCAAGCCGATCGTGGCCATCGCCAACTCGTACACGCAGTTCGTGCCGGGGCACGTGCACCTGCGCGACCTCGGCGACATCGTGGCCGAAGCGGTGCGCGAGGCGGGCGGCGTGCCGCGCGAGTTCCACACCATCGCGGTGGACGACGGCATCGCCATGGGCCACAGCGGGATGCTCTACTCCCTGCCGTCGCGCGAGATCATCGCCGACTCGGTCGAGTACATGGTGAACGCGCACCAGGCCGACGCGATCGTGTGCATCTCCAACTGCGACAAGATCACGCCGGGGATGCTGAACGCGGCGATGCGCCTGAACATCCCGGTCGTGTTCGTGTCCGGCGGTCCGATGGAGGCGGGCAAGGCCGTCGTCGTCGACGGGGTCGCGGTCGCGCCGACGGACCTGATCACGGCGATCGCGGCCTCGGCGTCCCCGGAGGTGGACGACGAGGGCCTGACGGCGGTCGAGCGCTCGGCCTGCCCCACGTGCGGCTCGTGCTCGGGCATGTTCACGGCCAACTCGATGAACTGCCTGACCGAGGCGCTGGGCCTGGCCCTGCCCGGCAACGGCTCCACCCTGGCCACGCACGAGGCCCGGCGCGCGCTGTTCGCCGAGGCCGGCCGGACGGTGGTCGAGCTGTGCCGCCGCTACTACGGCGAGGACGACGAGTCCGCGCTGCCGCGCTCGATCGCGTCCCGGGCGGCGTTCGAGAACGCGATGGCGCTGGACATGGCGATGGGCGGCTCGACCAACACCGTCCTGCACATCCTCGCCGCCGCGCGCGAGGGCGGGATCGACTTCACGCTGGCCGACGTCGACGCGCTGAGCAGGCGGGTGCCGTGCCTGTCGAAGGTGTCGCCGAACTCGGACTACCACATGGAGGACGTCCACCGGGCGGGCGGCATCCCGGCGCTGCTGGGCGAGCTGTGGCGGGCGGGGCTGCTGGACGAGTCGGTGCACTCGGTGCACTCCCCCGACCTGGCGTCGTGGCTGTCGAAGTGGGACGTGCGGGCCGCGTCCCCGTCCGCGGAGGCCGTGGAGCTGTTCCACGCGGCCCCCGGCGGCGTGCGCACCACCCGCGCGTTCTCCACCGCCAACCGCTGGTCGAAGCTGGACACGGACGCGGCGGGCGGCTGCATCCGGGACGTGGCGCACGCGTACACGAAGGACGGCGGGCTGGCCGTGCTGCGCGGCAACCTGGCCGAGGACGGCGCGGTCATCAAGGCGGCGGGCGTCGACGAGGACCTGTGGCGCTTCGAGGGCCCGGCGCGGGTCGTGGAGTCCCAGGAGCAGGCGGTGTCGGTGATCCTGAACAAGGAGATCCAGCCGGGTGACGTCCTGGTGGTCCGCTACGAGGGGCCGGCGGGCGGGCCGGGGATGCAGGAGATGCTGCACCCGACCGCGTTCCTCAAGGGCGCCGGGCTGGGCAAGAAGTGCGCCCTGATCACCGACGGCAGGTTCTCGGGCGGGACGTCGGGCCTGTCGATCGGCCACGTGTCGCCGGAGGCGGCGGGTGGCGGGGTGATCGGCCTGGTGGAGGACGGCGACCGGATCCTGATCGACGTGCACGCCCGGAAGCTGGAGCTGCAGGTGCCGGACGAGGTGCTGGCGGAGCGGCGGGCGAAGGTGGAGGCGTCGGAGCGCCCGTGGCAGCCCGTCGACCGCGTGCGCCCGGTGACGGCGGCGCTGCGGGCTTACGCCCTGCTGACGACGGACGCGTCGAAGGGAGCGGTGCGCGACGTGAACCGGTGACCCCGCGGACGGGGGGCGGCACGGCGGTGCGGCGTGCGGGCCTCCCCGGCCGCCCGGCCCGCGGCGGGAACGGGGCGGCCTGGTCGCGGGCAGCCCGCTCGCCGGCGCCCCGTCGGTCGCAACCGCTTGCGCGGTGGGCGGGCGCGGGGCGGCGCGGTCAGTCGTGGAACACCAGCAGGGTCGTGGTGGCCGCGCCGGCGGCCAGGAGGAGGCAGAGGACGCCGGCCGGCAGCGGGTGGCGGAACCAGCCGCGGTTGCGGTCGAGCGCTGCGCGGCCCGGGCCGGTGAACAGGAGCGCGAAGGCCATGGCCGCGTAGGCGACCTCCTGCTCGACGCCCTCCGGGGTCAGGAAGTGGCGGACGCCTTCGGCCGGGAACGGGTCGGCGCCGTACTTCTGGGCGATGGCGTTGGCCACCACGCCCAGGACGGCCGCCGCGGCCAGCGGGGTGAACAGGCCCAGGACGAGGAGGCCGCCGCCGACCAGTTCGGCGATGCCGGCCACCCACGCGAGGATCCGCTCCTGCCGGTAGCCGAGGTCGGCGAGGTTGCCCGCGAACGCGTCCACGCCCACCCCGCCGAACAGGCCGAAGAGGTTCTGCAGGCCGTGGCCGAGGAACGCCCCGCCCAGCGCCAGGCGCAGCACCAGCAGCCCGAGGTCGGCGCTGCCCGTCCACCTGGGCGGTTCGCGGCCGTCCTCGGCGCGGTGGGCCGGCCTGCCCGGCGGGGTGGACGTGTCGATCGGGGTGTAGCCGGCGGCGTCCGGTGTGTAGCCCGGCGGGGTGTAGCCGGCCGTGTCGAAGGCAGCCGTGTCGAAGGCAGCGGTGTCGCCCGTCGCCCGGGTGTCGTCGAAGTGGTGCGCCCCTCCGCCCGCGCCGCTCGTCGGACCCTGGTGGAGACCTTCGTCGGAGTAGCCGCCCGAGGGCTTCCGGGCGTCGTCGTGAGTAGCCACGCACCCGCACGTTAGGAGGTTCGGGGGATGTCCGCGAGCGTCCGTTGCGCCTCCTGGGCTAACCCGGAAGGGCTAATCGAAGGCGGGCCGGCCGCGGGGGCCGGGATCAGTAGGCGCCGCGCACCAGGTTCCGCGGCTCCTCCCCGCGGGCGAACCGCTCCACCTCCGACGCGACCACGGCGTAGGCGCGCTCCGCGTGGCCGGTGCAGGAGCCGGCCACGTGCGGCGTCAGGAACAGGCCCGGTGCGGTCCACAGCGGGTGGTCGGCGGGCAGCGGCTCCGGGTCGGTCACGTCCAGCGCCGCCCGCAGCCGCCCGGACACCAGCTCGGCCACCAGGGCGTCGGTGTCCACCACCGGCCCGCGCGCCGCGTTGACCAGGATCGCCCCGTCCTTCATCCGGGCCAGGAGCGCGGCGTCCACCAGCCCCGCGGTCTCCTCGGTCAGCGGCACGACCAGCAGCACCGCGTCGAACCGGCCGACCAGCTCCGGCAGCTCGGCCACCCCGTGCACGCCGTCCCGCGCGGTGCGGCCGACCATCGTCGCGGTCGCGCCGAAGGGCTCCAGCCGCCGCCGGAACTGCTCGCCGAGGTCGCCCGCCCCGACGACGAGCACCTCCTTGTCCTGCAACGTCTCCGTCAGGTGGTAGTCCCACCGCCGCTCCTGCCGCGCCCGCTCGAACACCGGGAAGTCGCGGTAGACCGCCAGCAGCGCCCCGATCGCCCACTCGGCGGTGCTGCCGCCGTGCGCGCCGCGGCCCGTGGACAGCGCCACCCCGTCGGGCAGGGTCCCGATGAACCGCTCCGCCCCCGCGCTCAGCAACTGCACCAGGCGCAACTTAGGCAGCCGCCCGAAGAACTCGCGCGGGTCGGTGTCCTGGAGGAACTTCGGCACGAGGACCTCGGCGTGCGCGGCCTCGGGCGGCAGCTCGGCGCCCGCCGAGTACCGGACCGGGCGCACACCCTCCACAGCGGACAGCACGCGGAGGCCGAGGTCGTCGGGGACCAACACGGTAAGCGTCACACCCGCACGCTACGGCACACTGTCGGCCATGCGGGAACATGTCGTGTTCTCCGACGACGGCACCCGGATCGGGGCGTGGCGCACCGACGTGGACGGTCCGGACGTGCTGCTGAGCCCCGGGCTGGGCGCCGCGCCGACCGCGTGGCCGGTGCTGCGGGTCGCGCGCGTCCACGGCTGGCGCCACCGCGGTACGCCGGGTTCGCACCGCCCGGCCGACCCGGCGCGGATCGGGTTGCGGGACCACGTCGCCGACGCGGTGGCCGTGCTGGACGCGGGCGGTGTCGAGCGGTGCGTGGTGGTGGGCTGGGCGATGGGCGTCACGGTGGCCGCCGCGCTGGCGCTGCGCCACCCCGACCGGGTGTCGGGGCTGATGCTCGTGGCGGGCGCGCCGGGTGACCCGTTCGCGGGCGTCCTCGGCCTGCCGGGCGTGCCGGAGGACGTGCGCAGGCTGGTCGGGGTGGCGTCGGCGAAGGCCCTGCGGCGCGTGGGCCCGCTGCTGGGCGCCGTGCTGCACCGGGTGCCGGCGCCGGGCGGGCCGTGGCCGGTGGTGGAGTCGTTGCGGCGGTTCCTGGAGCACGACTGGGGCTGGTACTTCACGCTGGCGCTCGCGCTGGGGAGCGCGCCGAGGCTGGACCTGACCGGCGTGACGTGCCCCACGACGGTGCTGGCCGGCCGGTACGACTGGCTGGCGGCGCCGGACAGCGTGGTCGGCCCGGTGGCGGGGCTGCCGCAGGCCCGGGTCCGGGTGCTGCCGAACACGCACTTCCTGCCGCTGGAGGCCCCGGGGGTGGTGGTGGACGAGCTGGTGCTGCTGCTGGACCGCGCGGCGGCGGTGGACCGGGCGGTGGACCGGGCGCTGGAGGAGGCCCGCGGCCCGGCCGCGGGGCGGGGCGCGCCCGACCTGCTCACCTCACGTTCACGACCGCGCGCCTAGCCTTGGCGACCGTGTCACGTCTCCGTGGGGTGCTGGTCGGCTGCGCCGTCGGCCTGCTGGCCGCCGGTTGCGCGAGCTTCCCCGAGCAGCCGGCCCCGACCGGGTGGAGCCCCGCGCCGCAGCTCACGCCGCAGGCCGGGCCCGAGCCCGAGCTGCCCGGCCAGCTGCCGGGCAGCCCCGGCCAGGGCCGGCCGGGGCAGCAGACCCCCGTGCCGCCGCCGCAGGGCTGCAAGGACTTCAACCCGGCGGTCGTCGGCACGTGCCTGTCACCCGTGTCGGCGGTGGCGCTGACGGACGTGAACCAGACGACGGGCGCGGTGACGGCGCTGGCGACCGAGCGCGCCACGGGTCGGCTGGTGCGGGTCACCAAGGACGTGGAGCCGGTGGTGCTGCACGCGTTCGAGGTGGACGCGTCGTCCGACGGCGGGCTGACCGGGTTGACGCTGTCGCCGACCTACCCGGAGGACCAGCTCGTCTACGTGTACCTGACGACGCCGACCGACAACCGCGTGCTGCGGATCGCGCCCGGTGACGTGCCCAAGCCCGTGCTGACCGGCATCCCGAGGGGCCCGTCGGGCAACCGGGGCGTGCTGGCCCACGACCGGACCGGCGCGCTGCTGGTGGCCACCGGCGACGCGGGCGACCCGGCGTCGGCCGCCGACCCGGCGTCGCTGGCCGGGAAGGTGCTGCGGATCGACGGGTCGGGGCAGCCGGCGCGCGGCAACCCGACGGAGGGCTCGCGGGTGCTGGCGTCGGGCCTGCGGTCGCCGGGCGGGCTGTGCGTGTCCGGGGACGGCTCGAAGACGTGGGTGACCGACGCGGGCGCGGCCGGCGACCTGCTGTACCGGGTGGAGGCGGGCAGGCCGCTGGGCGACCCGGCGTGGTCGTGGCCGGACAAGCCGGGGGTGAGCGGCTGCGCGGCGCTGTCGAACGCGGTCTGGCTGGGCACGTCGAGGGCGCCGGGCACGCTGGTGCTGCCGATGAACCCGGATGGCGGCTTCACCGGCAAGCCGGAGCCTTACCTGGACGAGGAGGGCGGCTACGGGCGGATCGGCGCGATGGTGGCGATCGACGACAACGCCGCGCTGGTGGGCACGGTCAACAAGGACGCCGGCGGCGCCCCGGTGTCCAGCGACGACCGGGTGGCCGTCGTCGTCCGCCAGTCCGGCTCGGAGAACGGCCGGGACTGACCGCGCCGCCGGTCCACCGCCCCTCCCGCGAGGGATGGGCGGGGTCGGCCTCAGCCCGAGCCCAGGCAGACGAAGGGGCGGCGCAGGGGGTCCACCGCCACCGCCTCGGCCAGGGCCACCGCGGGGGAGGCGCCGGCGGCCAGGTTGTGGTGGAAGTCGGCCATCGCCTCGGCGGAGGGCTTGTCGCCCACCCGGCTCGACGCGGCGATGACCGTCCGCGCGCCGCCCGCCAGCAGGGCGCCGGCGAAGCCCAGCGGCTCGTCGCCGGGCCGCACGCGGTTGAGGGCCAGTTCGCACGCCGCCAGCACCACGCGGCGCGGCGGGCGGCGGACCCGGCCCACCTCGTGGGCGAACAGGGCGCCGTCGACCAGCTCCAGCCGGGAGAACAGGGCGTTCTCCGGTTCGTGCTCGCCGTGCGCCGCGATGTGGGCGAGGTCCACCCCGTCCAGCGAGTCGAGCACCGAGCCGACCTTGGCGTCGGCCACGCCCAGCAGCTTGGCGTCGCGGTGGTAGCCCGCCAGGCGGTCGATCTCGCCCTGCGCCGCCTGCAGGCCCGGCCCCCGGACCAGCAGGACGCCGGAGGTCTGCTCGCCGTCGGCCCGGGTGGTGGACAGCCACGAGGTCGCCGACGGCACCGCCACCGTCGGGCGGTTCGCGCACGTGGGCAGGACGCCCCACGGCACCACGTGCAGCGCCCCGGTCGGCACCACCACCAGCTCCCGCTGCCCGATCAGCCCCGCCAGGGGTCGCAGGAGCAGGCGGTCCAGGTTCTCGGCCTCCCGGCGGGCCGACGCCGCGATGACCTCCGCCAGCGGCGGCGGCAGGTGGTCGGGCGCCAGGGCGTTGAGGTCGGCGTGCAGGCGGCGGGCGCGCTCGGTCGCCTCCTCGGCCGACCCGAGGCGGCGCATCCGGACCCGCCCGCCGGCCAGGACGACGGCCACCAGCTCGTCGCCGCACGCCGCGAAGCTCACCAGGGCCCGGTCGCCGAGCCGGGCCACCACCTCGTCGGCGGTGGCCACCGGGCGGGGCCTGCCCCACGGGCTCTCGCTCCACCCCAGGCGCATGGCCTCCCGCTGGCCGGCCGCCAGCCGGTCCTCCAGCTGCCCGGTGGCCAGGCCGTCCAGCCGGGCGCGCAGCAGGGCGCGGCTGAGCCGGCGGACCTCGGCGATCCGCTCGCTCAGCGCCGAGTCCACTGTGGACTCGACCGGGTCGTAGCGGTAGAGCTGGGCGCGGGTGCGCTCCAGCCAGGTGAACAGGCGGCGGGCCGTCGCGGCCGAGTCGCCGCCGCGCAGCACCAGCCGCACGGCCAGGTCGCCCAGCTCGCGACCGTGCAGCGCGGTGCCGGAGACCAGTTCGAGGCCGCCCATCCGGTCGCGCAGCCGGCCCAGCTCGGCCAGCCCCGCCTTCGCCTGGGCCAGCGCCACCCGCCGGTTGCCGCGCGCCAGCGCGAGTTCCGCCCGGCACAGGCGCAGCAGCATCCGGTGGTCGATGGGGGCGAAGCGCCGGGCGCCCGCCACGCCGCGCAGCAGGTCGGCGGCGCTGTCGAGGTTGCCGTGCCGCACCTCCATGCGCGCGGCCAGCACGGTGGCCACGGTGGCCTGGTCGGGCAGCCGCAGCGCGTCGAGCCGGGCCGCGAGCTCCAGGGCGCGGCGCAGGACCGCCGGTGACGAGCGGCGGGACTCGATGGCCCGCAGCACGTCCACGCGCAGTTCGATCAGGCCCGCGACGGCCGCCCACGCGGGGCTGCCGCGGCGCACGAGCCGGCGCTGCGCGGACCTGGCCATGCGGCGGGCGGTCGCCAGGTCGCCGTCGGCCAGGGCCGCCGCGCCCCGGTACAGCTCGGCTTCGGCGACGTCCTGGCCGATGCGCTGGCGGCGCAGCTCGGGCAGCACCTCGTCGAGCAGCCGGCCCGCCTCGTCGGCCAGCCCGACGCTGATCATCGCCTCGGCCTGGTCGATGCCCAGGCGCAGCAGCAGCCCGGGTTCCAGCTCGCGGAAGGCGCGGTTGGCCTCCTGGTAGCGGCGCAGGGCCTGCGGGATGTCGCCGGCCAGGCGCAGCACGTTGCCCAGCGCGTGGGTGGCGATCGCGGCGCGCAGCGGCAGGTCGTGCTCGGCGGCCAGCTCGACGGCGCGGTCGAGGTCGCGCACCGCCTCGGCGATGCGGTGGACCTCGCCGTAGGCGTTGCCGCGGTTGGTGAGCGTGGTGACCAGGGACTGGACGACGGCGGTGGGGTCGTCGGCGGCGGCCAGCAGGCGTTCGTGGTGGGCGACGTCGAGGTCGACGTAGGCGATGCCCTCCTCGATGCGCCCCACGCGGAACAGCAGGACGCCCTGGACGCCGTTGACGAGGCTGGTCAGCTCGTCGCGCAGCGCGCCACCGGGCAGGTCCGCGAGCAGGTCGCGGGCGGTCGCGAGCCGGGTCAGGCCCGCTTCCAGGCCCTCGGTCTCGGCGTGGCAGAACGACAGGGTGATCAGCAGCCTGATGCGGACCTCCAGCCGGCCCACCGGGTCCGGGCCGCCGGCGGCCCCGTCGAGCAGGGCGAGCCCCCGGCGCAGGATGCGGGTGGCGGTCAGGTAGCGGTTCGCGGAAGCGGATGCCTTGCCCTTGCGGTGCAGTTCGCGGGCATCCCCCACGGGGTCGGCGGTCGCCAGAGGCACCCTCATATGAGAGCACAGGCGAGCCGGTCGCACTGCCACCCGTCCGGCTGGCAGCGCGACCGGCTCGGCGCCGGCCCCACCGCTGGTCCCCGCGGCGAGGAGTTCCCCGCGGCGGGGAATTCCCTCGCGGTGACCGGTTCTTCGCGGCGACTGGTCCTTCGCGGCGACTGGTCCTTCGCGGCGACTGGTCCTTCGCGGCGACTAGTTCTTCGCGGCGACGGCTCCCGCGGCGGCGATCGCCTCCGGGGCGGAGTGCGACTGGTAAGGACCGCCGGTCGGGGTCAACGGTTGCGTCTTGCCCGGGTCCGGCTCGTGCGGCTGGTACGGGCCGCCGTCCGGGTCGTCGGGGTCGCCGCCGGGCATGCTGTGCGTCTGGTACGGACCCCCCTCGGGCACCGAACCGCCGCCGCCCTTCCGCTCACCGCCGATCGACACCCGCAGCGCGACACCGGCGGTGTCGGTCGCCTCGGCGACGGCGTCGCCGATGGCGTCGATCTCCTCGACGAGCTTGGGATCGGTTTCAGCAGACATGCGTTGTCCTCCCCTACAACGAACCCCGCGGCGAGGCGGGGGTGCACGGCTGGTGCGGTTGATCGTCCGGCCGGCCCCCCGGCCCCACCGAACGGCTCAAGCCTTACACAGATGGACGCATCTGTGCGGGGTAAATTCACCCAGAGCAACCACTCCGCGGTCAGCGAGGCACTTTGACCTGGGCCGAGCCGTCTTTTAGGGCGACGTTACCACCCGTTTGGGTGAACGACTTAACACAGCGCAGGCGCGGCGGAGACCGCAAGAAGGGGATGACCCGACCGACCGGTCGGGTGGAATGGGCGCCCGCGGCGCAGCCTCCGCCGCGGGCGCGACACCGGCCCGGCGGCACCGCGCCCCACCGGGGAGCGCCGCGCGGCAGGCGGGGTGCGCGCGGCCGGGCGGGTGGGGGTCACGGCAGGCCCGGACGCGCGACGGGCCCGGCCGAGTGGCCGGGCCCGTCGCGGACTTGCGCGGTGCGCCCCGGACGACCGCGCGGGCCGTGCGCGGGGCTGCGCTCGGGACTACGAGCAGCGGGCGATCACCAGGTCGCGCACCTTCTTCGCGTCCGCCTGCCCCTTCGTCGCCTTCATGACCGCGCCGACGATCGCGCCCGCCGCCGCCACCTTGCCGTCGCGGATCTTGGCCGCCACGTCGGGCTGCGCCGCCAGCGCCTCGTCCACCGCCTTCTCCAGCGCCGAGTCGTCGGAGACGACCTTCAGGCCGCGGGCCTCGACGACGGCCTCCGGCTCGCCCTCGCCCGCCAGCACGCCGGTCACGACCTCGCGGGCCAGCTTGTTGGTCAGCTCGCCCGCGTTGACCAGGGCGATGATCCGCGCGATCTGCGCCGGGGTGACGGCCAGCTCGCCCAGCTCCACGCCCCGCGCGTTGGCCTCCTTGGTCAGGTAGGCCACCCACCAGGAACGGGCCTCGGCCGGGGTCGCGCCGGCCTCCACCGTGGCCGCCACGAGGTCCACCGCGCCGGCGTTGACCAGGTCGCGCAGCTCCGCGTCGGTCAGGTCCCACTCCCGCCGGACCCGCTTGCGGCGCTCCCACGGCAGCTCCGGCAGGGTGCCGCGCAGCTGCTCCACCCAGTCCCGGGACGGCGCGACGGGCACCAGGTCGGGCTCCGGGAAGTACCGGTAGTCCTCCGCGGTCTCCTTGGTGCGGCCGGAGGACGTGCCGCCGGTCGACTCGTCGAAGTGGCGCGTCTCCTGGGTGACCGCGCCGCCGGCGGCGAGCACCGCCGCCTGCCGGGTCATCTCGAACCGCACCGCCCGCTCGACGCTGCGCAGCGAGTTGACGTTCTTGGTCTCGGTGCGGGTGCCGAACGCGGTGGCGCCCTTGGGCATCAGCGACACGTTCGCGTCGCAGCGCAGCGAGCCCTGGTCCATCCGGACGTCGGACACGTCCAGCGCCTTGAGCAGGTCGCGCAGCGCCGTCACGTAGGCGCGGGCCACCTCCGGGGCGCGCGCGCCGGTGCCGGTGATCGGCTTGGTGACGATCTCGATCAGCGGCACGCCCGCCCGGTTGTAGTCCAGCAGCGAGTGCTCGGCGCCGTGGATGCGGCCGGTCGCGCCGCCGACGTGCAGCGACTTGCCGGTGTCCTCCTCCATGTGGGCGCGCTCGATCTCCACGCGCACCACCTCGCCGTCGTCCAGCTCGACGTCGAGCCACCCGTCGAACGCGATCGGCTCGTCGTACTGGGAGGTCTGGAAGTTCTTCGGCATGTCCGGGTAGAAGTAGTTCTTCCGGGCGAACCGGCACCACTCGGCGATCGAGCAGTTGAGCGCCAGCCCGATGCGGATCGCCGACTCCACCGCCTTGCCGTTGACCACCGGCAGCGAGCCCGGCAGGCCCAGGCAGGTGGGGCAGACGTGCGAGTTGGGCTCGCCGCCGAACCGGTTGGCGCACCCGCAGAACATCTTCGTGGCCGTGTGCAGCTCGACGTGCACCTCCAGGCCCAGCACCGGGTCGAACCGCTCCAGGACCTCGGTGTAGTCCATCAGCTCGTCCACGGAGGTCATGCCGCACCGCCCTTCCGGAGCCCGCGCACGGCCAGCGCCGCGCCGGTGACCGCGACCAGGATGCTCGCGACCGCGTTGACGAGCGCCAGCCCGTCCTTCTTGCCGCGGGCCGACTTCAGCGTGGAGAACGCGCTGGTCGCCGCGCCGACCGCGCCCACGAGGGCCAACACCGCGCGTGCCGTCCTCATCGCGCACCCGCCAGGACCGGGACGTCCGCGATGACCGTGCCGCGGGTCGCCTCGTAGGCCGCCGCGACCCGGTACAGGCGGTGCTCCTGCAGCGCCGGGGCCATGAGCTGCAACCCGACCGGCAGGCCGTCCTCGTCGGACAGTCCGCTCGGGACGCTCATGGCGGGCATCCCCGCCATGCTCGCCGGGACGGTGCACAGGTCCGCCTTGTACATGGCCAGCGGGTCGTCGGTGCGCTCGCCGAGGCGGAACGCCGTGGTCGGCGTCGTCGGCGAGACCAGCACGTCGACCCGTTCGAACGCCTGCTGGAAGTCGCGCTTGATCAGCGTCCGGACCTTCTGCGCCGAGCCGTAGTAGGCGTCGTAGTAGCCCGACGACAGCGCGTAGGTGCCGATCATGATGCGCCGCTTGACCTCCGGGCCGAAGCAGCGGTCGCGGGTGATGGCCATGACCTCCTCGGCGCTGCGGGTGCCGTCGTCGCCGTGGCGGGCGCCGTAGCGCATGGCGTCGAAGCGGGCCAGGTTCGACGACGCCTCGCTGGGCGCGATCAGGTAGTAGGCCGACAGGGCGTGGTCGAAGCTGGGGCACGACACCTCGACGACCTCCGCGCCCAACTGCTCGAGGTGCGCCACAGCCGCCTCGAACGAGCGCAGCACGCCCGGCTGGTAGCCGTCGCCACCCAGCTGGGAGACCACGCCGACCCGCACGCCGGCCAGGTCGCCGGACGCGCCCTCGCGGGCAGCCGCGACGACCGGCGGGACGGGGGCGTCGATGGAGGTGGAGTCCAGCGGGTCGTGGCCCGCGATGACCTCGTGCAGCAGCGCCGCGTCCAGGACCGTGCGGGCGCACGGCCCGGCCTGGTCCAGCGACGAGGAGAACGCCACCAGCCCGTAGCGGGACACGCCGCCGTAGGTGGGCTTCACGCCGACCGTGCCGGTGACGGCGGCGGGCTGGCGGATGGAGCCGCCGGTGTCCGTGCCGATCGCCAGCGGCGCCTCGAACGCGGCCAGCGCGGCCGACGAGCCGCCGCCCGAGCCGCCGGGCACGCGGTCCAGGTCCCACGGGTTGCGGGTCGGGCCGTAGGCCGAGTTCTCGGTGGAGGAGCCCATCGCGAACTCGTCCATGTTGGTCTTGCCCAGGATCACGACGCCGGCCTCGCGCAGCCTGCGGGTGACCGTGGCGTCGTAGGGCGGCACCCAGCCGGCGAGCATCTTCGACCCGCACGTGGTCGGCACGCCCTCGGTGGTCAGCACGTCCTTGAGCGCCAGCGGGACGCCGGCCAGCGGCCCGACGGCCCGGCCGGCGGCGATCTCCTCGTCGACCGCGCGGGCCGCCGCGAGCGCGCCCTCGGCGTCGACGTGCAGGAACGCGTGCACCGAGCCGTCGACCTCGCCGATCCGGTCGAGGTGGGCCTGCGCGACCTCTGCGGCGGAGACCTCGCGGCGCGCGATCTTCGCGGCCAGTTCGCCCGCGGTGTCGCGGATCAGTTCGCTCATGATTCCGCCTCCGCGGTGAGAAGGGCGTCGGCGCTCATGCTTCCTCGCCCAGGATCCGGGGGACGCGGAAGCGGCCCTCCTCGGCGGCGGGGGCGCCCGCCAGCGCCCGCTGCTGACCGAGGCTGGGGCGCACCACGTCCTCGCGGAACACGTTGGTCAGCGGGACGGCGTGCGAAGTGGGCGGGATGTCCGCGGTGGCGATGTCGCCCACCGCGGCCACCGACTGGAGGATCACGTCCAGCTGGCCGGCGAACAGGTCCAGCTCGTCGTCGGTGACGTCGAGCCTGGCCAGGCGGGCCAGGTGGGCGACCTCGTCGCGGGAGATGCTCGGCACCTCGTCAACCCCCGTGGGTCGTTTTCTCGGAATTCGGACCCGCCGAGTCTATTGGCCGGTCGGGGCGCGTCTTGACGGGGTTGGGCCCGAGGTGGGGCGCGCCCGCGCGGGGGTGCGGGATTTTACCGCCCGACAACGCGCCCGGTGGATCGGAAAGCGAAGCCGCGTCTGCGAGAATCATCGGCCGGAAAGCCCGAACCCAGCCCCTTGGAGGCGTGCACCGTGTCCTTCCTGATCCGGGTCCAGCTCCCGGACCGTCCCGGCGCCCTGGGCGCGGTCGCCTCCGCGATCGGTGAGACCGGGGCCGACATCCTGAGCGTGGACGTGGTGGAGCGCGGCGCCGGCCTGGCCATCGACGACCTGGTGGTGGAGCTGCCCTCCGGCCGGCTGCCGGACGTGCTGATCACCGCCGCGGAGTCCGTCGACGGGGTCGAGGTGGACGCGGTGCGCCCGTACGCGGGCGTGCTGGACACCCACCGCGAGCTGGAGCTGGTGGAGGAGGTCGCGGAGGAGCCCGCGCGCGGCCTGGAGGTGTTCACCGAGGGCGTGCCGAAGATCATCCGCGCCGGGTGGGCCGTGGTGGTGGCGCACGACAGCTCCGGCGCGCGCCGGGTGACGGCGTCGACGGCCGCGCCGGAGACCCGGCTGGAGGACCCGCCGTGGATGCCGCTGGCGCGGGCCACCGTGCTCGACGGCGAGGAGGACTGGGTGCCCGAGACGTGGCGCGAGCTGGGCACCGAGCTGGCCGCCACGCCGCTGGGCAAGCCGGACCGGGTGCTGCTGGTGGGGCGGCCGGGCGGGCCGATGTTCCGGGCGGCGGAGGTGGCGCGGCTCGCGCACCTGGCCGGGATCGTGTCGGTGGTGCTGCCGGACTGAGCGACCGGCCCCGCGGGGCCGGTCGCGGCGGCGGTCGCGCCGCGTTCGACCGGGGTCGCGCCGGCGGGGCGGGCTCGGCGCGGCGGGCTCAGCCGGCGGCGTGGGCGCGGAGGGCGCGCTGGGCGTGGGTGACGAGTTCGGCGTTGTCGCGGGTCACCGCGCCGTCCGGGTTGCGCAGGGTGTCCTCCAGCCCGACGCGGGTGTCCAGGCCGAGCCGGGCGGCCAGCTCCAGCACGGGCCAGGTGCTATCGTCCTCGCCGTGCAGCAGGACCGGCGCGCCCAGCGGCTCCAGCAGCCGGAGCACGGCCGCCGCCTCCTCGACCGTGCCGGCGGGGCGGATCTCGGCCAGGACGCGCCGCGTGCCCGCCGGCAGGCCCGCCTCGACCAGGGCGCGCGCGGCCCGCTCGTGGAAGACGCCCAGTTCGAGGCCGACCCCGGCGGCGTGCAGCGCGCCCGCCACGTCGAGCCAGCCGTCCTCGTGGACGTTGACCGAGGCCACGTCGGGGCAGCCGGTGGACAGGCCCGACCAGCCGCGCACCAGGTCGGCGCGGCGGCGCGGGTCCGGCTCGACCCACGCGGCGGTCGTGACGCCCAGCTCGGCCCGCGGCACGGCGGCGCGCACCACGGCGACGGCGGTCGCGACCTCGGGGCCGGCCAGCGACTCCCGGCCCACCACGTCCCTCGGGTGCAGGTGGAAGTGGGCGACGCCGAGTTCCGCCAGCGCGGCGGCGTCGGCCGCCAGCCGCTGCGGGGACAGCGGCAGCGCGGGGTGGCTCCCGGGCTCGCGGGAACCGTTCAGGCAGACCTGGAGCACCGGACCAGCCTCGCACGGCGCGCGCGGCGCGGCGAGCGGCCGGAGCCGTCCGGGGGCGCGCCGGGCAGGTGGTCCTGGGCCGGCTAGCATCGGCGGATGTTGGCCGGTGCTATCGAACTGCCCGACGGGACCGCGGTCCGCGGACGCGGGCTGCGCAACCCCTCCCCCGACGACGCGCCGTCGTACGGGCTCTACCTCGGCGGCTCCCGGCTGCGGCGCGGCCGCGAGTTCGCCTGGCCGCACGACTGGGTCGACTGGCCCGACTTCCTGCTGCCCCGCTCCACCGAGGACGCCGTGCGCGCCGTCCGCGGCCTGCACGCCCGCGCGGCGGCGGGCGAGGACGTCGAGGTCGCCTGCGGCGGCGGCGTCGGGCGCACCGGGACGGTCATCGCGTGCCTGGCGGTGCTGGCGGGCGTCCCCTCGGGTGAAGCGGTCGCCTGGACCAGGGCCCACTACCACCACCGCGCGGTGGAAACGCCCTGGCAGAAGCGGTGGGTCCGGCGCTTCCCCGGCTGACCCGGAACCGCGGAACCGGTGGTGCGACGTGGCGGGCCACTGCTCCAGTGGTCCTCCCCGCACCACCCGAGGAGGCGGTCGTGCGCGCAGCTGTCCCGCCCCGCCGGGGGGTCACCCACACCTGCCCAGAGGACGCGACAGCCCGTGCGAACGCTCGGCCTCGGCATCCTGGCGCACGTCGACGCCGGTAAGACCAGCCTGACCGAACGACTGCTGCACGCCGCCGCTGTGATCGACTCGGTGGGCAGCGTGGACGACGGGCCCACGCGCACCGACTCGCTGGAGCTGGAGCAGCGGCGCGGCATCACCATCCGCTCGGTGGTCGTGCCGTTCGTCGTGGGCGACACGACCGACCGGGCCGGCGCCGACCCGGACCGGGTGGTGCCCGAGCGCCCCGAGCAGGCGGGCACGCTGCACGCGGCACCGACCCGGCCGGCCGAGCAGGACCCGCTGATCGAGCTGCGGCAGGACGACGGGCGGCGGGAGGTCGCCGTGTCGCTGTACGGGGAGGTGCAGAAGGAGGTCATCGCGGCCGAGCCGGCCGACGCGGGGCCGGCGGTCACCTTCCGGGAGACCACCGCCCTGTGCCTGGAGCGCCCGGTGGGCAGCGGCGAGGACGTCGCGGTCATCGGGGCCGACGACAACCCGCGCCTGGCGACCGTGGGGCTGCGCGTCGACCCGGCGCCCGCCGGGAGCGGGGTGCGGGTCCGGCTGGGGGTGGAGGCGGGCTCGGTGCCGCACGCGTTCTTCGCCGCGGTGGAGGAGCCGGTGCGCGACACCCTGCGGCGGGGCGGCGTGCACGGCAGGCAGGCGCCCGCCGACGTGCTCGCCGCGGTGCCCCCGGTCCCGGCGGGGCCGGCCGCGGCGCCGCGCGGCTCGGTCGTGCGGGACGGGGTCTGCGTGCTGGAGGGCGGCATCCCGGCGGCCCGGGTGCACCGGCTGCGGCTGCCCGGCCTGACGCGCGGTGAGGGGGTGCTGGAGACCGCGTTCTCCCACCACTCCCCCGTGCCCGGCCTGCGGGGCGCGCGCGAGGGCTAGCCGGCCGCCGGGTCGCGCGGGCCGGGCCGCGCGTCGGCCCCGTCCGCCGCACCGGCCTTGTCGACCGCGCCGAACTCGTCCGCCGCACCGGACTCGCCCACTGCACCGGCCTTGCCGACCGCACCGGATCCGTCCGCCGCACCGGATCCGTCCACCGCACCGGGTTCCTCCACCGCACCCGGTTCCTCCGCCGCGGCGGCCTTCCTGCCCCGGGCGGTCTTCCTGCCCGCCGCGGACTTCCCGGCCCCGGCCGGCTTCCCGGACCCGGCGGGCGCTTCAGCCCCACCGGGCTCGTCGGCCGCGGCGGGCTCGTCCGGCGCGAAGGTGGCCACCGAGGTCGCCGCCTCCGGCCCCTGCTCGAGCAGGACCCGGAAGCCCGCCTCGTCCAGGACCGGCACCCGCAGCTGCAACGCCTTGTCCGCCTTGGACCCCGGCGCGTCGCCCACGACGACGAACGCCGTCTTCTTCGACACCGAGCCCACCGCCTTGCCGCCGCGCGACAGGATCGCCTCCTTCGCCTCGTCCCGCGAGAAGCCCTCCAGCGACCCCGTCACCACCACGGACAGGCCCTCCAGGGTGCGCGGGACCGAGTCGTCGCGCTCCTCGGCCGTGCGCACGCCCGCCTCGGCCCACTTGCGCACCACCTCCTGCCGCCACGGCGTGCCCACCCACTCCCGGACGGCCGCGGCGATGGTCGGGCCCACGCCCTCCGCCGCCGCCAGCTCCTCCTCCGAGGCCGACCTGATCCGGTCCAGGCTGCCGAACTCCCGCGCCAGGGCGCGGGCCGCCGTCGGCCCCACGTGCCGGATCGACAGCGCCACCAGCACCCGCCACAGGGGCCGCCGCTTGACCGCCTCCAGGTTGTCCAGCAGCTTCACCGCGTTCGCCGTCAGCTCGCCCGCGAGGGTGCGGAACAGGTCGACCTCGGCCAGCTTCGCCGCGTCCAGCGCGAACAGGTCGCCCTCGTCGCCGTACACCGGGGAGTCGACCAGCGCCGCCGCGGCCTCGTAGCCCAGCACCTCGACGTCCAGCGCCGACCGCGACGCCAGGTAGGCCAGGCGCTCCCGCAGCTGCCCCGGGCACCCCCGGGCGTTGGGGCACCGGATGTCGACGTCGCCCTCCTTCATCGGGCGCAGCGCGTGGCCGCACTCCGGGCAGGACGCGGGCATCTCGAACTCGCGCGCGTCGGCCGGGCGGGCGTCGACCACCGGGCCCAGCACCTCCGGGATCACGTCACCCGCCTTGCGGATCACGATGCGGTCGCCGATCAGCACGCCCTTGCGCCTGACCTCGCTCGCGTTGTGCAGGGTCGCGCGGGCGACCGTGGAGCCGGCCACCTTCACCGGCTCCATCACCGCGAACGGCGTCACCCGGCCGGTGCGGCCCACCTGCACCTTGATGTCGAGCAGGGTGGTCGTCGCCTCCTCCGGCGGGTACTTGAACGCGATCGCCCAGCGCGGCGCGCGGGAGGTCGAGCCGAGCCTGCGCTGCAGCGACACCTCGTCGACCTTCACCACCACGCCGTCGATCTCGTGCAGCGCGTCGTGCCGGTGCGCGCCCCAGTGCGCGACGTGCGCGTCGATCTCCTCGAACGTCGTGAGCACCCGCGTGTGCTCCGACACCGGCAGGCCCCACGCCCGCAGCGCCCGGTACGCCTCGGACTGCCGGGTCAGCTCGAAGCCCTCCCGCTTGCCCAGCCCGTGGCAGATCAGCCGCAGCCGCCGCGACGCGGTGACCCTCGGGTCCTTCTGGCGCAGCGAGCCCGCCGCCGTGTTGCGCGGGTTGGCGAACGGCGGCTTGCCCGCCTCGACCAGCTTCGCGTTGAGCTCCAGGAAGTCCTCCACGGCGAAGAACACCTCGCCGCGCACCTCCACCAGCTCGGGCACCGGGTGCTCGGCGGTGCCGGTCAGCACCTCGGGCACGTCGCCCAGGGTCCGGGCGTTGAGCGTCACGTCCTCCCCGGTGCGCCCGTCGCCCCTGGTCAGCGCCCGCTCCAGGCGGCCGTGCCGGTAGAGCAGGTTGACGGCCAGGCCGTCGATCTTCAGCTCGCAGAGGTAGTGCACGCCCGCACCGACCTCCTTCTCCACCCGCTCGACCCACGCGCGCAGCTCGTCGCGGGAGAACGCGTTGTCCAGGCTGAGCATCCGCTCCAGGTGGTCCACGGCCCGGAACTCGGTGGAGAACGTGCCGCCGACGAGCTGGGTGGGCGAGTCGGGCGTCGCCAGGCCCGGGTGCTCGGCCTCCAGCGCCTCCAGCTGGCGCAGCAGCGCGTCGAACTCGCCGTCGCTGATCGTCGGCGCGTCCAGGACGTAGTAGCGGAACTGGTGGCCGCGCACCTCCTCCGCGAGGGCCGCGTGCCGCTCCCGCGCGGCGGCGGGCACGTCCTCCACGCCCTGCGCGGCGCCGTTGGTCTGCTCGGGTGAATCGCTGGCGGTCACGGGTGGAGCCTAGCCGGCCACCACGACGATCTCAGGCCCGATCCCCGGACAGCCCCCGGACGAGTTCGCGCAGCTCCAGCAGGCCGAAGGCGCCCGCCGGCTCGGCGGCGGCCGTCTCGACGCGGCCGAGCCGCTCGCCCGCCAGCCGCTCACCCAGCGTGGCGTCCAGCGGCAGGAACGTCATGGTCCGGCGCTGCCGCTCGTCCAGCTCGGGGAACAGCGGGTGGAACACGGCCACGTCCACCAGGCCGTCGGCGACCCGGGCGACCACCCGCACGTCGGCCAGCCGCAGGCGCCGCGCGCCCAGGTTGACCGTCACCCCGGTCGGGTCGGGCACCGGCGGCACCGAGTCGTGGTACTCCCAGATCATGTCCTCCGGAGGGGCGGCGGCGGCCCACGCGTCGGTGCAGGGGCGCAGGCGCGGGTCCTCCTGGCCGCTGACGACCAGCGCGTAGATCGCGCGGTGGCCGCGTTCGAGGGAGAAGTGCAGGTCCGGGTGGAGGTCGGCGACCAGCTCGCACAGCCGGTTCTCCACCCGGTGCGGCTCGCCGTCGCCCAGCGCCGCGCTCACCTCGGGCAGCAGCTCCGCCCACCGCCGCCAGAACTCGGCCGCCCGCTCCGGGTCGGACCGGCGCGCGGGCGGCGGTGCGGGCTCGGTGCGTCGGCGGAACCAGCTCATGGCCCCATTCAACTACGCCGGACCGCGATCGCGAGCAGCTCCGCCGCCGGGCCCACCAGCCGCCGCCCGCCCGGCCACACCGCCCGCAGCACGCGGCGCAGGTCCAGCCCGGCCACCGGGACCTCCACCAGCCGCCCGTCGGCCAGGTCCAGGGCGACCGCCAGCACGCTGAGCACCGCCGGCGCGACGCCCGCGACCACCGCGCCGCGCACGGCCGTCGTGGAGCCCAGCTCCAGGGCGGGCGGGCAGGCGTCGGGCAGCGCGCGGTCGAGGGTGTCGCGGGTGCCCGAGCCGCGTTCGCGGACCACCAGGGGGGTGCGGGCGAGTTCGGCGGCGGTGACCGGCCGGCGGGCCCAGCGGTGCCCCGGCGGCACCACCACGGCGAGCCGGTCCACGGCGACCCTGCGGGTGGACAGGCCGCGCAGCGGGCCGCACGCCTCCACGAACCCGAGGTCGACCGCGCCCTCGCGCACCAGCCCCAGCACGGTCTCGGAGTTGGTGACCCGCAGGCCCACGTGCAGGTCGGGGCGGGTGCGGCGCAGCTCGCCGATCCAGCTCGGCGCGAGGTGCTCGGCGACGGTCATGCTGGCCGCCACGCGCAGCTGCGCCTCGCGGGAGGTGCGCAGCGCCCGCGCGCCCGCCAGCAGCCCGGACACCTCGTCGAGCACGCGCCGCGCCCGCTCGGTGACGACCACGCCCGCCGGGGTCAGCACCGAGCCGCGCCGGCCGCGGTCGACCAGCACCAGGCCCAGGCGGCGCTCCAGGGTGGTCAGCCGCTTGCTCGCCGACGGCTGCGCCACGCCCAGCTCCTGCGCGGCCCGGCCGAGGCTGCCCGTCTCCCCCACCAGCACCAGCAGGCGCAGGGAGTCCAGGTCGGGCAGCTCGGTCATAGCCCGAGGGTATGACTTCATCGCCCGCGGCCGGCTACCGGGGCGCGCCGGCGCGCCCCACGCTGGCAGTGTGCTGATCGCTGCGCTGGTCCTGGGAGTCCTGGTGGGCGGGCGGTTGCCGGACCTGGCGCCGCTCACCCGCAAGCTGCTGCGCGCCGGGGTGGTGCTGCTCGGGCTGCAGCTGTCGCTGCCGCAGCTGGTCGACCTGGGGCCGGGGATCCTGGTGGCCGCGGTGGTCACGGTCGGGGTGACGTTCTGCGGCACGCTGTGGCTCGGCGGGCGCCTGGGGCTGCCGCGCGGGCTGTGCGTGCTGGTGGCCAGCGGCTTCTCGATCTGCGGCGCGTCGGCGATCGCGGCCGTGGCGACCGAGCGGGACGAGGAGCACGTCGCGACCGGGATCGCCCTGGTGACGCTGTTCGGCACCCTCACCATGGTGGTCCTGCCGCTGCTGGGCGCGTCGCCGGAGTGGATCGGGCTCAGCGTGCACGAGGTGGCGCAGGTGGCCGCCGCCGCGTCGCCGGCGGGCCTGGCGACGGCCATGGCGGTCAAGCTGAGCCGGGTGGCGCTGCTCGCGCCGATCGCGGCGGGCGTGAACCGGCGGCGCGGGCCGCTGGTCCCGCTGTTCCTGCTGGGGTTCCTGGCGATGGTCGCGGTCCGGTCGGCGGACCTGCTGCCGGGCGCCGCGGTGGACTGGTCCCGGGTGCTGACCACGGCGCTGTTCACGGCGGCCATGTTCGGCCTGGGCACGGCGGTCCGGCCGCGCTCCCTGCTCGCGACCGGACCGCGCGCGCTGCTGCTGGGCCTGCTGGCGACGCTGCTGGTGTGCTCGGTGGGCTACCTGTCGCTGCGGCTGGTGTGAGCGCGCAGCAGGTCGGCGTTGAGCCGGGTGATGGTGGTCAGCGGGATGCCCTTGGGGCACACCGCGGTGCACTCCCCCGTGTTGGTGCAGCCGCCGAACCCCGCCGCGTCGTGCTCGGCCACCATGTCGCGGGCCCGCGAGTACCGCTCGGGCTGCCCCTGCGGCAGCACGCCGAGGTGGGTGGCCTTCGCGGCGGTGAACAGCATCGCCGAGCCGTTGGGGCAGGCCGCGACGCAGGCGCCGCAGCCGATGCACGCCGCCGCCTCGAACGCCGTGTCGGCGTCCGGTTTCGGCACGGGCGTGGCGTGGGCGTCCGGCGCGCTGCCCGTCGGCGCGCTGACGTAACCGCCGGCGGCCACGATCCGGTCGAGCGCCGAGCGGTCCACCACCAGGTCCCGCAGCACCGGGAACGGCTCGGCGCGCCACGGCTCCACGGTCAGCACGTCGCCGTCCCGGAAGTGCCGCAGGTGCAGCTGGCACGCCGTGGTCGCCTTCTGCGGCCCGTGCGCGACGCCGTTGATCATCACGCCGCACGCGCCGCAGATGCCCTCGCGGCAGTCGTGGTCGAACGCCACCGGCTCCTCGCCGGCGAGCACCAGCCGCTCGTTGAGCACGTCCAGCGCTTCCAGGAACGACATGTCCGGCGACAGGCCGTCCAGCGGGTAGTCCACCAGCCGCCCGGTCGGGCCGCTCTGCCGCCAGATCCGCAGGGTCAGTCTCACGCGTAGCTCCGGGTGCTCGGCTGGACGTGCTCGAAGACCAGCTCTTCCTTGTGCAGCACGGGTTCCGCGCCGGTGAACTCCCACGCCGCGACGTAGGAGAACCGGGCGTCGTCGCGCTGCGCCTCGCCGTCGGGGGTCTGGCTCTCGGTGCGGAAGTGGCCGCCGCACGACTCCTCGCGGTGCAGGGCGTCGACGCACATCAGCTCGGCCAGCTCGAAGAAGTCGGCGACCCGGCCGGCCTTCTCCAGCTCCTGGTTGAGCCGCGCGCCCGTGCCGGGCACCTTCACCCGGCGCCAGAACTCCTCGCGCAGCTCGGGGATGCGCTCCAGCGCCTCGCGCAGGCCGGCCCCGCTGCGCTCCATGCCGCACCGGTCCCACATCAGGCGGCCCAGCTCGCGGTGGAACGACTCGACCGTGCGGTCGCCGTCCACCGCCAGCAGGCCCTTCACCCGGCCGCGCACCTCGGACACCACGTCCGCGACCGCCGGGTGGTCCTCCGCCAGGGGCTCGAAGGGCGCGTCGGCCAGGTAGTCGCCGATCACGCCGGGCAGCACGAAGTAGCCGTCGGCCAGGCCCTGCATCAGGGCGCTGGCGCCGAGCCGGTTCGCGCCGTGGTCGGAGAAGTTGGCCTCCCCGATGACGTAGAGGCCGGGGATGTTGGACCGCAGGTCGTAGTCCACCCACAGGCCGCCCATCGTGTAGTGCACGGCCGGGTAGATGCGCATCGGCGCCCGGTAGGGGTCGTCGCCGGTGATGCGCTGGTACATCTCGAACAGGTTGCCGTAGCGCTCCGCCACGACGGGCGCGCCCAGGCGGGCGATGGCGTCGGCGAAGTCCAGGTAGACCCCGCGCTTCTCGTCGGAGATGTTCTTGGCCGCGCGGGAGGCGATGTCGCGCGGCACCAGGTTGCCGAAGCTGGGGTACATGCGCTCCAGGAAGTAGTCGCGCTCGGCTTCCGGGACGTCGCCGGGCCCGCGGGTGTCCCGGGGGTCCACCGGCACCCACACCCGGCCGTCGTTGCGCAGCGACTCGCTCATCAGCGTCAGCTTCGACTGGTGGTCGCCGCTGATCGGGATGCACGTGGGGTGGATCTGCGTGAAGCACGGGTTCGCGAACAGCGCGCCGCGGCGGTGGGCGCGCCAGATCGCGGTGGCGTTGCAGCCCTTGGCGTTGGTGGACAGGTGGAACACGTTGCCGTAGCCGCCGGTCGCCAGCACGACCGCGTCGGCGAAGTGCGTCGACACCGCGCCCGTCACCAGGTCCCGCACGACCACGCCGCGCGCCCGGCCGTCCACCACGACCAGGTCCAGCATCTCCGTGCGCGGGTGCACCTCGACCCGCCCGGCGCGGACCTGGCGCTCCAGCGCCTGGTAGGCGCCCAGCAGCAGCTGCTGCCCGGTCTGGCCCCGGGCGTAGAAGGTGCGCGAGACCTGCGCTCCGCCGAAGGACCTGGTGTCCAGCAGGCCGCCGTACTCGCGGGCGAACGGCACGCCCTGCGCCACGCACTGGTCGATGATCTCGACGCTGATCTGCGCGAGGCGGTGGACGTTGGACTCGCGCGACCGGAAGTCGCCGCCCTTGACCGTGTCGTGGAACAGGCGGTGCACGCTGTCGCCGTCGTTGCGGTAGTTCTTGGCGGCGTTGATGCCGCCCTGCGCGGCGATGCTGTGCGCGCGGCGCGGGCTGTCCTGGTAGCAGAACGACTTGACCCGGTACCCGAGTTCGCCCAGGGTCGCGGCGGCCGAACCGCCCGCCAGGCCCGTGCCGACGACGATGACGGTGCGGTTGCGCCGGTTCGCCGGGTTGACCAGGCGGGCGGTGAACCTCCTGCGGTCCCAGCGGGACTCGACGGGGCCGGCCGGCGCGCGCCGGTCGGAGATCGGGGGGCCTTCGGTGTGGAACGGCATGTCAGCTCACCAATCCGGTGAAGACGGCGAAGGGGACGGAGAGGAACCCGGCGCAGATCACGACCGCCGCGCCGAGCCCGACGACGCGGGAGGTGGTGACGCCGAGGGTCCGGGTGGCGCTCCACAGGCCGTGCCGGATGTGCAGGCCCAGCGCGACCACGGCCACCGCGTAGGCCAGCACCACGTACCAGTGCTGGAAGTCCGCCACGACGTTGGCGTGGATCGCGCCGGGGACGCCGTTGGGGTTGAGCACCCCGACGGTCAGGTCCAGCAGGTGGTAGACGACGAACAGCGCGATGACCACGCCGCCCCACCGCATCGTGCGCGCGGCGTAGGAGCCCTGCACGGGCCGCCGGTGCTCGTACCGGCCGCGGGCGCGGCGGGCCCGCGCGGTGAGCTGGTAGGCGGCGGTGAAGTGCAGCCCGACGCACGCCAGCAGGCCGATGCGCACCGGCCAGAGCACCCCGGTGCCGCGCAGCCACCGGCCGTAGGCGTCGAGCGCGCCCGGCCCGGCGAAGATCGACAGGTTGCCGACCATGTGCGCGACGACGTAGAGGAGCAGCACGGCCCCGGTGACCGCCATGACGGCCTTCTTGCCGATCGTGCTGCGGTAGAGCCGGATCGTGTCCACGGCTCCGACGCTAGGAACCGGTGTGACGAGTCGTCCAATACATCGTGGGTTGCTTGACGATAGCCTGGGCCTATGACCCTCCAGCAGCTGGCGTACTTCCTGGCAGTGGCCAGGACGCGGCACTTCACCAGGGCCGCCGAGGAGGTGCGTGTGGCGCAGCCCTCGCTGTCCCAGCAGATCCGGGCGCTGGAGCGGGAGCTGGGGGCGGAGCTGTTCAGCCGGGCGCGCGGCAACGTCACCCTCACCCCGGCGGGCGAGGCGCTGCTGCCGGTGGCCGGCCGCATCCTGTCCGATGTGGACACCGCGCGGCTGGAGGTGGCCGAGCTGGTCGGGCTCCGGCGCGGCCGGGTGCGGGTCGGCGCGACCCCGAGCCTGTGCGGCAGCCTGTTCGCCGACGTCATCAAGCGCTACCACGACGCGCACCCCGGCATCCGGGTGTCGGTCACCGAAGGCGGGTCGCGGGACCTGGTGCGGGCGCTGGAGGCGGGCGACCTGGACCTGGCGCTGGTCATCGTGTCGCCGAGCGACGCCCACCGCGCCCTGACCGTCGCGCCGGTCCTGCGCGAGGAGCTGGTCGTCGCCTCCGCCCGGCCGCTGGGCGTGGACCGGCTGCGCCTGACCGACCTGGAGCAGCACCCGCTGGTGATGTTCCGACCCGGCTACGACCTGCGGGAGACGACGCTGGCGGCGTGCCGGGGCGCGGGCTTCGAGCCGCAGTTCGCGGTGGAGGGCGGGGAGATGGACGCCGTGCTGCGGTTCGTGGAGGTCGGCCTGGGCGTGGCGATCGTGCCCAGCACGGTCCTGGCGGCGCGGTCCCTGCACGGCACCCCGCTCGCGCCGAGCACCACCCGCACGGTGGGCCTGGCGCACCGGGCGGACGTGGCGCCGACCAACGCCGCGCGGGCGTTCCGCAACGTCCTGCTGGCCTTCCTGCGCGGCGCGGAAATGCCCTCGGGCGTGCACCTGGCCACGCCGTAGGCTTCCCCGGTGCTGATCAGACGCGAGACACCCGAGGACGTGCAGGCGATCACCGACGTCACCGAGGCCGCGTTCGCCGCCCGGCCCGGCGGCGAAGCCCGGCTGGTGACCGAGCTGCGGGCCGACGCGGGCTGGATCCCCGCCCTGTCGCTGGTCGCCGAGGACCCCTCCGGCGCGGTCGTCGGGCACGTGGTGTGCACGCGGGCCACCGTGGGGGGCGCGCCCGCCCTGGGCCTCGGGCCGCTCGGCGTGCGGCCGGACCACCAGCGGCGCGGCGTCGGGAAGGCCCTGGTGCACGCCGTGCTCGGCGCGGCCGACGCCCTCGACGAGCCGCTGGTGGCCCTGCTGGGCGACCCGGAGTACTACGCGCGCTTCGGCTTCCGCCCGGCGCGGGAGTGCGGGGTCGTGTCCCCGGACCCGGAGTGGGGCCGGTACTTCCAGGTGCGGACCCTGCACTCCCACCGCCCGGACCTGCGCGGGCGCTTCCGGTACGCGGAGCCGTTCGAGCGGCTGTGAGGCCCGCTAGGCCAGGGAGAACGCCAACACCGCCGTCGCGGTGAAGTCGATGGCCGGCTCCGAGCTGGGCCACGACGTCAGCTCGTCCACGAACCGCGACGTCGCCGAGTCGAACCGCCCGGGGTGGGGGTTCGCGCACGGGACGGCGCCCTCGGGCATCTCGCCGAGGCCGTCGAACAGCTCCGCCGCGTTGGGCCCGTTGACCACCCCGCCCACCAGGACGCGGCGCCCGCCGTCCGGGTCGCCGGACAGGTTGGCCGCCTGGTGGTGCGGGCACCGCGGGAACGTGCTGCCCACGCCGATGACCAGCGTGGTGCCCCAGGCGTTCGCGCCGAGCGCGAAGTTGCGCTGCTGCACGCCGAAGGCGTCGAACGAGCGGTCGCCGGTCAGCGCGCGGTACAGCCGCGCGGTGGCCGCGAAGCCGAAGCTGCGGGTCGCCACGTCGAACGACGTCACGCTCGCCGCCGTGCGGAAGGGGCTGCCCGCCGCGCTGTCCACACCGGACCGGAGCTGCCGCCGCAGGTCGCCGACCAGCTGCGCCTCCGTCACCTCCGCGCCGGGCACGCCCGTGCGCAGCAGCCGCACCAGGTCGTGGTGGGCCGGCGCGCTGGTGTCGTAGACGTTGAGCGTGTCGCGGTCACCGCCGGCCAGGTAGGCGGCGGCCCAGTGCGTCGCGGTCCGCGCCCACCCCGGGGCGCGCGGGTCGCCCAGCGCCCGGCCCGCCAGCGCGAGCTGGGTCGCGCCGAACTCCAGGTCGTCGGTCCACGAGTCCTCGGGGTAGTAGGCGTGCGGGAACGCCGTCACCAGCTCGCCGACGTCCGAGGTCTCGGCCAGCTCGAACAGCGCCGCCGCCCGCGCCAGCAGGGAGCGCGCCAGCCCGGGGTCGCGCCGGGCCTCGACCTGCGCCGCCAGCGCGAACGACGCGGTGACCCGGCCGACCAGGTTGGGGCTGATCCGCTCCCCCGGCGCGTTGGCCCGGAACACGGGGCGGTGCTTGATGAAGTACTTCGCGTCCCCCGGCCGCACGTCGAGCCGGTCGTCGTCCTCCGGCAGCCGCCACACGTCGTGGTCGCCCAGGAAGCCGTGCTCGGGGCTGCCGGTGCCGATGCCGACCTGCGCGTGGAGGACCCCGCGGTCGGCGTCCCAGACCTTGTCCAGCCAGCGCAGCCCGAACCGGGTCTCGGCGGCCAGCGCCGGGTCCGGCCGGTCGCGCTGCGCGAACAGCATCGCGGCCGTCGCGTAGGCCGAGGCGTGCGTGAACTTGACGAAGTCGCCCGCGTCGAACCAGCCGCCCTCCACGTCCACGGTGTCCCCGGTGGGCTTGAGCGGTTCGGCCAGTTCGTCGCCGCCGTCACCGCGGAACACCGGGGTGTCGTAGACGGTCGCGGAGCGGTCGGCCAGGTGGGCGGGCGCGCGGCCCAGCCGCCCCGGGACGACGTCGGCCCCGTCCCGCTGCGCCTGGAAGAACTCCACGGTCCGGTCGGCGACCGCCGTGAACAGGCCCTCGCCGACCCGGAACGGCGGCGAGGTCGCGCCGCCCGCCCTGATCCGGTAGGCGCCCGCCCGGACCAGGCCGGTGAAGTCGATCGGCTGCACCGCGCCGTACCCCGCGCTCCAGGCGCCCAGCGACCCGCCGACCCGGCCGGAGAACGCGGTGCGGCCCCGCGCGTCGACCACCGCGAACCGGCCGCCCACCGGCGCGGGCGTCATCAGGTAGGCCCGCTTCGGCTCGAACGTGCCGTAGCCGACCTGGTCCACCCGCACCTGCCCGGCCGGCGCCGCCTGCGCGGGCGCGACCGGGACCACCGACAGCGAGCCGACCAGGACGAGCGCCAGCGCCCGTCGTGGGAACCCCATGGAACCTCCGCTCCGGCCGGCGGCGGTGGCCTAAGTAAAGAACCTTCCCTAATGAGGGGAGACTAGCCGCCGGCCGGACCGGTCACCAGCCCTCGGGCGGTTCGACGAACGCCCGGCCCGCGTCGCGGGTCAGCGCCAGCGCCCGCCGCGCCCAGGCCGCGGTCGCGCCGGCCAGCCCGCACGCCGGCGTCGGCACGGCGTGCGCGCCCAGGACCGAGCGCGGGAAGCCGAGGCGGTCGACCAGGTCCAGCGCGGGCCGGGCCACCTCGCGCAGCTCCACCGGGCGGCCGGGGTCGACGCTCGGCGTCACGCCCAGCCACAGCGCCGTGCGCTCCTCCCAAGCCTCGCCGACCTCGTCCCACAGCTGCGGGTCGAGCACCGCCACGTCGAACGCGACCGCCTTCGCGCCCGCCTCGCGCAGCAGCGTGATCGGCGGCCGGGGCGCGCAGCAGTGCACGACCACGTCCGCGCCGACGCCCTCGATCACCGACTGCAGCAGCGCCCGCGCGTCGGGCCCGGGGACCGCGGCCACCGTGCCCAGCTTGGACGGCGTGGGCAGCAGCCCGCGCAGCACTGCGGGCAGGCTCGGCTCGTCGAGCTGGACCAGCACCCGCGCGCCGGTCCGCTTCGCCACCTCGGCCACGTGCCGGGCCAGGCCCTCGGTCAGCGACTCGGCGAACTCCCGCAGCGCGCCCCGGTCGGTCAGCACCCGGTGCCCGCGCGCCAGCTCGACGCCGGCGGTCAGCGTCCACGGCCCGGCGGCCTGGACCTTGACCACCTCCGGCGCCCGGCCGTCGGCCGCCTCCTCGAACGCGTCGAGGTCGCGGCGCAGCAGGTCCACCGCCCGGCGGTGGTCCCGCCCGGGGTGCGCGGCGGTGCGGTAGCCGGAGGGCACGACCTCCACCGGCAGGTCGACCAGCAGCGCGGCGGTGCGGCCGAGGAGGTCGGCGCCGACGCCGCGCGCGGGCAGCTCGGGCAGGTGGGGGAGGTCGGGCAGTTCGCCGAGGACGACGCGCGCGGCCTCCAGCGGGTCGGTTCCGGGCAGCGAGCCGATGCCGGTCGCGGCGCCGGCGGACCAGGGGGCAGCATCCACGGGCACAGTGTCCCACCCCCGGTTCCCACCCGGCTCGACCGGAAAAGGTCTAGACCCATTGACGAAGTGGTCTAGGCCACCTACCGTCACTGTGTCGGTGCTGTCAGTTGTGGCGGCGCCGCACGCGACGTGGTGTGGGGGCGTGCCGCGCCCCGCGCTCCCGCACCACTTCCACCACCCCCGTCCCCCTGCCACGGGAGCAAGTGCGATGTCGAACAAGCGCAAAGGACTGGCCGCACTGGCGGCCGGAGTCGCAGCGGCGGTCACAGCCGGCCTGCTGCTGGCGGCCCCGGCGGGCGCCGCGGCGACGCCCACGGCCCTGTTCACCCAGGACTCGTCCTGGGGATCGGGCTACCAGGGCAAGTACACCATCACCGCCGGCAGCACGGCGCTGACCGGGTGGAAGCTGGAGTTCGACCTGCCCGCGGGCACGAAGCCGGGCTCCTACTGGGACGCCGCGCTGACCAGCTCCGGCAACCACCACACGTTCACCAACCGCGAGTACAACGGCAGCCTCGCGGCCGGCGCGTCGGCCTCCTTCGGGTTCCTGGTCAACGGCACCGGCCTGCCGACGAACTGCAAGCTCAACGGCCAGCCGTGCGCCGGCAGCACCACCACGACGACCACCACGACCACGACGACCACCACCAGCACGTCGACCAGCACCAGCACGTCCACCACGACCCCGCCCCCGGGCAGCATCAAGTCCGCGCCGTACGTGGACATCACGATGCCGACCCCGTCCCTGGAGTCGGTGGCCCGCGCGACCGGCCAGAAGGTGTTCACGCTGGCCTTCGCGCTGGCCGACAGCTCCGGCTGCAACCCCTCGTGGGGCGGCACGATCCCGCTCAACGACAGCCGGATCATCAACGACGTCAAGGCGCTCAAGGCGCTGGGCGGCGACGTGATCGTGGCGACCGGCGGCGCGGCCGGGCCGTACCTGGAGTACACCTGCTCCACGGCCGACGCCCTGGCCGGCGCGTACAAGAAGGTGCTGGACGCGGTCGGCAGCAACCACCTCGACGTGGACGTCGAAGCCTCCATCCCGCACGACATGGTCAACACGGCGCTGAAGAAGCTCCAGACCGAGCGCGGGACGTCGATCAGCTACACGATGCGGGTGCAGGGCGACGACTACGGCATGGACCCGTACTCGGTGCAGATCCTGCAGAACGCGGCGGCCAAGGGCCTGACCGTGCTGGTGAACCCGATGACCATGGAGTTCGGCTCCTCGCGGGCCGACTGGGGCGACGCGGTGATCGCGGCGGCGGAGAGCTCGCTGCGGCAGATGAAGGCGATCTGGCCGGCCAAGTCCGACGCGGAGCTCAAGCGCCTGCTCGGCGTGACCCCGATGATCGGCCGCAACTTCAACGGCAAGGTCTTCACCCAGGCGCACGCCAACAAGCTGGTCGCGTGGGCGAACGCCAACAAGATCGGCCTGCTGGGCTTCTGGTCGGTCGGCCGGGACAACGGCTCCTGCCCCGGCGGCGGCATCTCGCCGACGTGCAGCAGCATCTCCCAGGGCCAGTACGAATTCACGAACATCTTCAAGGGCTTCACGGCGTGATCCCTGCGAGGTGATCCCTGCAAGCGGCGGGGGTGGCGCCGGACGTCCGGCGCCACCCCCGCTGCCGTTCGCCCGGCGGGCGGCGTCGTGGGAGCGCTTCGGGCCGGGGGCCGGACCCCCTAGGGTGCGCACCATGGACGGACCCGAGGGGATGCTCGCCAACGATGCCGCGTCAACCGCGCTCGGCATCAGGGCGCTGGCGCTGGCCGACGGTTCCGCCACGCTCGCCATGACCGTCACCGAGCGCATGGTCAACGGGCACGGGATCACGCACGGCGGGTACCTGTTCCTGCTCGCCGACACCGCGTTCGCCTGCGCCTGCAACCGCGCCGGGTCGGTCACGGTGGCCGCCGGGGCGGAGATCGACTTCATCGCCCCGGTGCGGGTGGGCGAGGAGCTGGTCGCCTCGGCCGTGGAGCGGGTCCGGTTCGGGCGCAGCGGGATCTACGACGTCACCGTGCGGCGCGGTGAGGAGGTCGTGGCCGAGTTCCGCGGTCGGAGCCGGACGCTGAAGGGCTGAGGCGGCCTCAAGCGGAGCACGAGGCGCGCGGCCGGGGTGGCCGCGCGCCGAGGGGGTGCGGTCGGTCAGGCCGCGCGGCGCAGACCGATCACCTGCAGGACGATGAAACCGAGCACGGCGACCGCTTGCGCCACGATCAGGAAAACGCCCAAGCCGGTCACCGGGAACCACCCCGCGAAGGCGGTCAGGAAACTGTCCACCACCCACACGAAATTGCCGATCACGACCACGCCGACCAACGGGCGGACCAGCCGCGTGCCGAGCAGGAAAACACCCGCCCCGTAGGCGACGAGGAATGCGCCGAGGCCGATCACGAGGCCACGCGGCAACCCCAGCGGGGCGTCGACCAGCAGTGCCAGCAGCCCCAGTCCGCCCGAGGCGACGCCGTCGAGCCTGAGGGCGAAGCGGAGGAAGCCGTCGGTGTTCGCAGCAGTTGTCGTCATGGCCCCGAAGCTAGGGCCCGATCCACTGCCGGCACGACGGCGAACACTGCCGGCGACTGCCGGTTCTCAGGGCACGACCTGGGCGGACAGGTCCGCGGCCACCAGCTTCGCCCCCGCGTTCTGCCAGTTGTGCAGGGTCCGCTCCGGCACCTGGTCGACGAACCACGCCAGCGCCCGGCGACCGACCGCGTCCAGGTCCTCCCGCTTGGTCCGGCGCGAGTAGGGTCGAATTCCGACCACGTAGTAGAAGTACAGCGCGTTGTAGTGCCGCCATTCGTCGCTGGTGCCGAAGTCGCCGTCCCGGGGCTTGAGCCGCTGGATGCTCTCCAGGAGCAGCGCCTTCAATTCCGCGGCGCGTTCCAGCGGTTGGTCCGGGGCGCCCCGCGCGGCGAGCCGCCGAGTGATCACCGGCAGGTCCACCAGGGGGCTGGCGACCAGTTTCCCGAGATCGCCGTAACTGCTCAGGGCGCGCCTGGTCAGCTTCGCGAAATCCGCCTCGTCGGCCAGCGGCGCGCGGCGCGGCAGGGCGTCGGCGGCCTCGCGCAGCTCGGCCCGCTCGGCGGCGACCGCAGGCACCGCGACCCGGTCCACCAGCGCCGCCAGCGGGTTGGCCAGGACCTGGAACGCGATCGCCGCCGCCACCGTCCCGTACAGCAGCGGCGCGAGCCGGTCGTCGAGGAACAGCGCCACCTGGCCGCCGAACACCAGCGCCATGCCCGCCGACGCGGCCAGCGAGCGCGCCAGGTCCGCCCGGATCGCCTCGCCCTCCTCGAACGCGTCGCGCACCGCCACCAGCACGCCGAACAGCAGCAGGTCCACCCCGATCGCCGCGACCAGCCACACCGGCGGCGCCGGCCCGGTCAGCACCAGGGCCGAGCCGAGCAGGAACATCAGCGTCGCCACGCCCAGCAGCGTCCGCCGCGCGCGCAGGTGCAGGGCCAGCGCCGCGGCCAGCGGCGCCAGCACCACCGCGGGCAGGAACCACGCGACGACCAGCAGCGGCGCCGCGCCCCACCGCCACCAGCGGTCGTGGCGCGGGGCCAGGCCGCACGCGATCGCGCCCGTCCAGGCCACCGCCGGCACCGCCAGCACGACCGGCGGGACGGGCAGCGCGAGCGCCGCCGCGTACGCGACGAGACCGGCGGAAGCGCGCCGCAGCACGGGCTTGCGCGGGTCGCGCGCCAGCAGGTACAGGCCCAGCCACCAGGCCAGGCCGAACGCGACCACCGACACCCCGATCACCCGCCGATCCTACGGTTGCGCCCGCTGGGACGATGGGGGTCATGCCTGTCGAGCTGACGCTGCGCAAGGCCGCCGAGGAGGTCGAGCGCGGTGACCTGGCCAGCGTGCTGAGGGCCCGGCAACGGCTGGTCGGCCTCGTCACCAGCTTCCCGGACCGGCTCGACCTGCGGGAGCGGCTCGCCGAGGTCTACCGCGCGCTCGGCGACACCGCGCAGGCCGGCCGGTGGGCGTACCTGTCCGACGAGCGCGACGAGCGGGAGGTGGCGGCCTTCGAGCGCGCCTACCGCACGCCCGAGGCCCGCCTCGCGGCGCTCAACTGGGTCGGCGGCGAGGCGACCGCGGAGACCGCGCGGACGAGGCTGCTGGCGCTGCGGGGCGCGGTGGCCGAGCGGGTGCGCGCCGACCTCGCCGCGGCCGACGACCGGGACTCCTCGTGGGTCGTCAACGCCCTGGTGCTGCTCGGCGTGGTGCTGGTGCTGCTGTGCTTCGTGGTCGGCGCGGTGACCCTCGTCCTGTGGGTCGTCCGGTGGTTCGCCGGGTAGGCGCGGTCCGGCCGCCACGCCGGCTGGGCGGCCCGCTGCGTCGGAAGGGTGACCCGGCCGCCCTGTCGAACGGGCGGCCCGGGATCAGCGCGTGGCGCCGATGGTCGCGCTGGCCAGCACCAGGTCGCCCGCCGCGTCCGGCCGGTACACCGCGACCGCCTGGCCCGGGGCCACCCCGCTCAGCGGCTCCCGCAGGCGCACCAGCAGCTCGCCGCCCACCAGCTCGGCCACGGCCGGCGCGCACCCGCCGTGCGCGCGGACCTGCGCCACGCACTCCACCGGCCCGTCGAAATCGACCCGGGTCACCGGCCGGTGCGCCACGATCTCGGTCACGGCCAGCCGCTCCGCCGAGCCGACCCGGACGGTGCCCGACACCGGCTCCAGCGACAGCACGTAGCGCGGGCGGCCGTCCGGCGCGGGCGCGTCGATGCCCAGCCCCTTGCGCTGGCCCACGGTGAACTCGTGCACGCCGGCGTGCCTGCCCAGCACCGCGCCGGTCGCGTCGTCCACCAGCAGGCCGGGCTGCTCGCCCAGCCGCCCGGCCAGGAAGCCCCGCGTGTCGCCGTCGGGGATGAAGCAGATGTCGTGGCTGTCGGGCTTCTCCGCCACCTGGAGGCCGCGCCGCGCCGCCTCCGCCCGGACCTCGGCCTTGGTCGAGCCGCCCAGCGGGAACAGCGCGTGCGCCAGCTGCTCGTCGGTCAGCGAGGCCAGCACGTAGGACTGGTCCTTGCCGTCGTCGGCGCTGCGCCGCAGCTCCGGCCGGCCGCCCTCGGCGGACAGCCGGGCGTAGTGCCCGGTGCACACCGCGTCGAAGCCCAGCCCGATCGCCTTGTCCAGCAGCGCTTCGAACTTGATCCGCTCGTTGCACCGCAGGCACGGGTTGGGCGTGCGGCCCGCCGCGTACTCCGCGACGAAGTCCTCCACCACGTCCTCGGTGAACCGCTCGGCGAAGTCCCACACGTAGAACGGGATGCCCAGCACGTCGGCGGCCCGGCGGGCGTCCCGCGCGTCCTCGATCGTGCAGCAGCCCCGCGCGCCGGTGCGCAACGTGCCCGGCTTCGCCGACAGCGCCAGGTGCACGCCGGTCACGTCGTGCCCGGCCGCCACCGCCCGCGCCGCGGCCACGGCGGAGTCCACCCCGCCGCTCATCGCCGCCAGCACCCGCATCCCGCTCACACCTCCGTCCGGGGCCGGCGGCCCGCGCCGGCGAGCCGCCTCAACCCCGCGATGCCCGCCGTGCGGGCCCGCTCCACCACCGGTCCGATCACCTCGGCCAGCTCCCGCACCTCCTGGGCGGTCGAGGTGTGGCCGAGCGAGAACCGCAGCGAGCCGCGCGCCGACACCGGGTCCACGCCCATCGCCAGCAGCACGTGGCTCGGCTGCGCGACGCCCGCCGTGCACGCCGACCCGGTCGAGCACTCGACGCCCTTGGCGTCCAGCAGCATCAGCAGGCTGTCGCCCTCGCAGCCGGGGAAGGTCAGGTGCGCGTTGCCCGCCAGCCGGTGCACCGGGTCGCCGTTGAGCACCGCCTCCGGCACCGCGCGCCGCACCGCGGCGACCAGCTCGTCGCGCAGCGCGGCCAGCTCGCCCACCCGCGCCAGCTGCGCGGTGACCGCGTCGCGCACCGCCGCGGCGAGGCCGGCGATGGCCGGCACGTCCAGCGTGCCCGACCGCACGTCCCGCTCCTGCCCGCCGCCGTGCAGCAGCGGCGTCACGGGCACGTCCCGCCCCAGCAGCAGCACGCCGACGCCGTAGGGGCCGCCGATCTTGTGCCCGGTCAGCGTCAGCGCGCTCGCGCCGGACTCGGCGAACGCCACCGGCACCGCGCCGATCGCCTGCACGGCGTCGGTGTGGAACGGGATGCCGCGCGCGGCGGCCTCCGCGGCCAGCTCGCGCACCGGGTTGATCGTGCCGACCTCGTTGTTGGCCCACATGGCCGTCACCAGCGCCACGTCGTCGTCCAGCACGTCGCGCAGCGCGCCGGGCGTGATCCGGCCCAGCGCGTCCGGCTCGACCCAGGTGACCTCGGCGCCCTCGTGCTCGGCCAGCCACTGCACGGTGTCCAGCACGGCGTGGTGCTCGACGCTGGAGGCCACGACGCGGCGGCGGCCCGCGCGGCGGCGCGCCCAGTACAGGCCCTTGACCGCGAGGTTGTCGCTCTCCGTCCCGCCGCTGGTGAAGATCACCTCGGAGGGCCGCGCGCCCAGGGCGTCCGCGATGTCCTCGCGGGCCTCCTCGACCGCCCGCCGCGCCCGCCGGCCCGAGGTGTGCAGCGACGAGGCGTTGCCCGTGGTGGACAACGCCCTGGTCATCGCCTCGATCGCCGCGGGCAGCACCGGGGTCGTGGCGGCATGGTCGAAGTAGGCCATCAGTCGTCCAGGGTAGCCCGGCCCAGTCGCCGGGTGAGCACGGCACCGAGGACGGCGACACCCGCCATCAGCAGGTCGAACGGCACGACGGCCGCCGTCGGGGCCTGCGTGGAGGCGAACGTGGCGACCAGCACACCGCCCAGGCCGACCAGCAGCGCGGACCCCAGCATGTCGCTGATCTGCAGCGCCGCGGAGTTGAAGCCCCGGTCGACGTCACTGGACGCGCCCAGCGTGAGCACGCTCAGGCTCGACATCGCCAGCCCCATGCCCGCGCCCGCCGTGGCCCACAGCAGGGGTGTGATCCACGCCGGGCCCCAGGGCGGTGCGATGAGGGTCACCCCGGCGATGCCCACCGCGTTGAGCGCGAACCCCCAGCGGACGAGCTTGGCGCGCGGGACGTCGGGCTTGCGGGACTGCCACCACGCGGCGCTGGACCAGCCGATCGCGGTCAGCGTCAGCGGGATGCCGGCGGCGATGGCCGAGTAGCCGTGCACGGCGGTGAGGGTGAGCGGGATGAACGCCTCGGTGGCGAAGAACGACCCGGCCAGCAGCCCGCGCGCCAGGATCGTCGCCGGCAGCCCGGGACGGGCCCGGAGCGTGCCCCGGGGCAGCAGCACGCGCAGCGCGGGCGCCAGCACCGCCAACCCCGCCGCGCCCACCAGCAGGTTCACCCCGGACGGGTGCTGGGCGGCCCAGCTCAGGCCGACCACGCCCGCGCCGGCGGCCAGCGCGGCCGTCGGCAGCCCCCGGCGCCGGTCCGGGTCCGACCGGTGCTCGGGCAGCCTGCGCAGGACCGGGACCAGCAGCAGCACGCCGAGCAGCACCAGCGGCGCGAGGCCGAGGAACACCCAGCGCCAGGACAGCGTCTCGGTCAGCCACCCCGACAGCGCGGGGCCGACCAGCGAGGGCACCACCCAGGCGCTGGACAGCAGGCCGAACACGGCCGGCCGGTCCCGCTCCGGGTAGACCAGCCCGATCAGCACGTAGACCGCGACCACCTGCGCGCCGCCGCCCAGGCCCTGGAGCACCCGCCCGAGCAGCAGCTGCGCCATGTCCTGCGCCGTGCCCGCGACCAGCAGGCCCACCAGGAACGTCGCGGGGCCGACCAGCAGGCTGGGCCGGGGCCCGCGCAGGTCGCTGAGCCGGCCGGACAGGACGGTGGCGACCACGCTGGCGGCGAGGAAGGCCAGGAACGGCCACGCGTACAGCTCGTCGCCGCCCAGCTCGGCGACCATGCGCGGCATCGCCGTGCTGACGCCCATGTTCTCGAACGCCAGCAGGGTGACGAGCAGGACTATCCCGGCCGTGGGCCCCCGCCGCTCGGGCGCCCACAGCCTGCCCCTGCCCGAGGTCCCCGACTCGTTCCCCGCACCGGTCGTCGTCACGACGCAGAGTCTTCAACCTCGACCTGGGTCCAGGTCAAGGCGATATGGCCCGGTACGACCGCGCTCACACCGCCGGGCGCGCGAGGCGGGACGGGCGACCCGCACCCCCGCGCGCCTCCCGGCACGGGCAGGGCGGGGGCGCGTAGGCGACCGCGCCCCCGCCGTGGCTCGTGCGGCGTCACGCCGCCTGGCGCTGCGCGCTCGTCCCGTGCACGCGCTGCGCGGGCACCGGCAGGGCGCCGCCGAGGACCCGCTCGGCCTCGCCCTGCACCAGCGCGGCCAGCTCCCGCCGGGTGCCGGCGCGACCGGGCGCGACCTCGTCCAGCACGTGCACCTCGACGACCAGCCCGCGCGTCCGCAGCACCCGCCGCAGGGAGTCCACCAGCGTGTCCGACCCGACGAACGCCGCCCTGGTCGTCGGCGCGCCGGCCACCAGGTAGCGCAGCACGACGGGCCGCACGGGGACGCCGGCGTCCAGCGCCGCCTGGAACAGCGCGGGCCGGTAGCGCCCGGACGCCAGGCCGCACCACGTGGTGCCCTCCGCGTGGATGCCGACCGCCGCGCCCTCGCGCAGCGCCGCGGCCAGCTCGGCCACCGTGCCGGGCAGCAGCGACAGCCGCTCCCGGTCCAGGTAGACCGTCCGCGCCGCGGTGATCAGCCGGCCCAGCACGGGCCAGTCCCGGATGTCCCGCTTGGCCACCATCCGGATCGGCTGCACCGCGTCGATCGCCAGCTCGTCCAGCCACGACACGTGGTTGCTCACCACCAGCACCCCGCGGCCCGGCGTCGCCTGGAACAGCGGGCCGCCCACCACCGACAGCCGCGCGCCGAACGCCCGCACCAGGGCGCGGAACCAGCGCCGCAGCACCGCCTCCCGGATCCGGCCGCGGGTCGCCAGCGCCACCGCGGCCACCGGCGCGCCGCACAGCAGCACGGTCACCGCCGCGCACACCCGCCACAACACGCGCCACGCGCCCACCCCCGCGGACGTGCGGTCCACGCACCCGTCGCCGCAGGGCGAGACGGGCATCCACGCGTGGGCGGCGCTCACGACGTCTCGCCCAGGAAGAACTTCAGGTAGCGCTGGTCGACGTGCTCCATGCCCAGCAGCACCAGCAGGTCCGCCACGCCGAAGTCCGGGTCCAGCGCCGGCCGCCCGCACACCCACGCGCCCAGCCGCAGGTAGCCCTTCAGCAGCGGCGGCAGGACGGCCTTCGCGGGCCGCGGCGCCGCGTCCACGTCCCACGGGCGCAGCGGCGTGACGCGGTACCGCTCGGGCGCGTAGTGCTTGGCGCGCACCTGGTCCCACACGCCCGCGGCGTACGAGCCGCCCTCGTGCAGCGGCACCGAGGCGCAGCCCACCAGCCAGGAGTGGCCCGACAGCAGCATGTACCGGGCGATGCCGGCCCACACCAGCGACACCACGGCGCCGTTGCGGTGGTCGGGGTGCACGCAGGAGCGGCCCGTCTCCACCACGGAGGGCCGCAGGTCGGCGAGGTTGGCGAGGTCGAACTCGGTGTCGGAGTACAGCCGGCCCGCCGCGGCGGCGCGGTCCGGCGGGAGCATCCGGTAGGTGCCGACGATCTCGCCGGTGCGGTCGTCGCGCACCACGAGGTGGTCGCAGTGCTCGTCGAAGGCGTCGACGTCGTGGCCGGCGATCGGGGAGTGCAGGGTCGCGCCCATCTCACCGGCGAAGACCTGGTGCCGCAGTTTCTGCGCGGCCACCACCTCGGCGCTGTCGCGGGCGACGAGCAGGGAGTAGCGCGGCGCGTCGGCCGCGGCGGTCTCCCCGGTGCTGACAAGCAGTTGAGGCTGCGTCATGGGTCTGGTGTACCGACCCGACGGCGACCGACAGCAGGTCGTTCCCATGACGCATCGGTGGCAGGTCGGTGAAACCCTGGTGCGCGGGAATGCGGAAAGGGCCGCGACCGCCGAAAGCGGTCGCGGCCCTTTCCGGGAAAACGATCAGCCCTTGCGCTTGGCGACTTCCTCGGTGAGCTGCGGGGCCACCGCGAACAGGTCGCCCACCACGCCGAAGTCGGCGATCTCGAAGATCGGCGCTTCCGCGTCCTTGTTCACCGCGATGATCGTCTTGGACGTCTGCATGCCCGCGCGGTGCTGGATCGCGCCGGAGATGCCCAGCGCGATGTACAGCTGCGGCGAGACCGTCTTGCCGGTCTGGCCGACCTGGAACTGGTGCGGGTAGTAGCCGGAGTCCACCGCGGCGCGCGAGGCGCCCACGGCCGCGTGCAGGCTGTCGGCCAGCTGCTCCACGACGGCGAAGCTCTCCGCCGAGCCGACGCCGCGGCCACCGGAGACCACGACCGACGCCTCGGTCAGCTCGGGGCGGTCGCCGCCGACGACCGGCTCGCGGCCGGTCACCCGGGTCACCTTGGCCGCGTCCGCGGCGGGCAGCTCCACGGCCTGCTCGACCGCGTCGCCGGGCGCCTCCTCGGCCTCCACGCCGCCGGGGCGCACCGCGATGACCGGGACGCCGGCGGAGACCCTGGACTTGACGGCGTACGCGCCACCGAAGATCGACTGCGTGGCCACGCCCTCGCCGTCCAGGTCGACCACGTCGTAGAGCAGGCCGGAGCCCAGGCGCGCGGCCAGCCGGCCCGCGACCTCCTTGCCCTCCAGCGTCGCCGACACCAGCACGGCCGCCGGGGAGGCGGTGGCGGCGACGGCCGCCAGCGCGTCCACCTTCGGCGTCACGAGGTGGTTCAGGGCGTCCTCGGACTCCGCCGCGTACACCTTGGCCGCGCCGTAGCGGGCCAGGGACTCCTTCACCTTGCCCGCGGCGCCGGGCGGTCCGACCACCACCGCGGACGGCTCGCCGAGACGGCGCGCGGCGGATAGAAGCTCATGGGTGACCTTCTTGACCTCGCCGTCGACGTGGTCGACGAGGACCAGGACCTCAGACATTCGTTCGCTCCTCGCCTTCAGATGAGCTTCTGGCCGACCAGGTACTCGGCGATCCTGGAACCGCCGTCACCCGAGTCCTCGACGCGCTGACCGGCGCTGCGCGGCGGCTTGGGAGCCGCCTCCAGCACCTGCGACCACGCGGCGCCGAGGCCGACCTCGCCCGCGTCCAGCCCGAGGTCCGCCACCGTCAGCGTCGTCACGGGCTTCTTCTTCGCCGCCATGATGCCCTTGAAGGAGGGGTAGCGCGGCTCGTTGATCTTCTCGTTCACGCTGACCACGGCGGGCAGGTTCGCCTCCAGGAAGGCCAGGCCCTCGTCGGTCTCCCGCTCCGCGGTGATGACGCCGCCCTCGACGGACAGCTTGCGGACCTGGGTGACCTGCGGCAGGCCCAGCAGCTCGGCCAGGATGGCGGGCACCGCGCCCGCGCGGCCGTCGGTCGCCTCGTTGCCCGCGATCACCAGGTCGAAGCCCTCGACCGTGGCGACGGCCTTGGCCAGCACCTTGGCGGTGGTCAGCGCGTCGGACCCGTGCAGGGCCCCGTCGCTGACGTGGATCGCCTTGTCCGCGCCCATGGACAGCGCCTTGCGGATGGCGTCGGTGGCGCGGTCGGGACCCATCGCGATGACGGTCACCTCGCCGCCGTGCGCCTCCTGGAGCAGCAGCGCCTCCTCGACCGCCCGCTCGTTGATCTCGTCGAGCACGGCGTCCGCGGACTCTCGGTCGAGGGTGTGGTCGGCGTCGGAGAGCCTGCGCTCGGACCAGGTGTCGGGCACCTGCTTGACCAGGACGACAATGTTCATGGGTCCTCTTCGACCTCCTGCGGACGGGCGGCGAGTCATCGGGCGGCGTGGTGGCCTGCGACCGGTCGCCGGGTGTTCCAGTGTGAATCGTGACCCTGCCATGTCAGCACGGCAATGGCATGGTGGTGTCTGCCACCCGAATGTTACCCGCGAGTAGCAGGGGTGCAAGCAGCAGCTAGCACCCATAGCGCGTGACGATCCCCACAAGCGTTATAAGGCCATTGGAATGACATCGTGCGTGCCCTTGGCAGCGTTACGAACCGGGTCGCCGCTCGGCTAGGGTCCGGACACATGCCCAGATCCGACACACGCAGACCGGCCGGGCGCGTAGCGGTCGTCACCGACTCCACCGCGTGCCTGCCGGCGCAGCTGGCCGAGAAGCTCGGGGTCACCGTCGTGCAGCTCCAGGTCCGCATCGGGGACCGGGTCGACGACGAGGCCCGCGTGCCGCTGGCGGAGCTGGGCGAGGCCATGCGCGACCAGCTCGACGTCGCCACCGCGCCGCCCGACCCCGGCGCGTTCTTCTGGTCCTACGCCGACCTGGCGACCTCGGGCGTGCGGGCGATCGTGTCGCTGCACGTGTCCACCGCGCTGTCGCGGACCGCGGAGGCGGCCCGCGAGGCCGCGGCGCAGGCGCGGGTGCCGGTGCACGTCGTGGACACGCGGACGTGCGGCATGAGCCTCGGGTACGCGGTCGTGGCGGCGGCGACGGCCGCGGCGGTCGGCGCCGACGTGGACCGCGTGCTCGCCGCCGCGCGGCGCAGCGCCGACCGCAGCTCGGAGCTGATCTACGTGGACACCCTGGAGTACCTGCGGCGCGGCGGGCGGATCGGCGCGGCGGCGGCGCTGCTGGGGTCCGCGCTGTCGATGAAGCCGCTGCTGACCGTGGCGGACGGGCGGATCGCGCCGCTGGAGAAGGTGCTCGGCGGGGAGCGCGCCCTGCGCAAGATGATCGACATCGCGGTGCGGCGGGCCGGCGGCGGCCAGGTGGACATCGCCGTCGAGCACTTCGGCGCGCCGGAGCGGGCCCGGTCGGTGCTCGACCAGCTGCGGTCCAGGCTGCCCGACGTCCGGCGGTTCCTGGTCACCCAGGTCAGCTCGGCCGTCGGCGCGCACCTCGGTCCGGGGGCGGTCGGGGTGACCGTTTCGCCGGTTTAGGAACTCCGGGTGGGGTTTGCTCGTTGCCCTGGTGGGGAAAGGAGAGAGCATGGCATCGCTGTTGAGCAGGATCACCGCCTTCGCCCGCAGCCCCCAGGGCCGGCGGGTCACCGAGCAGCTCAAGCACGCCGCCCGGGACCCCCGCAACAAGGTCAAGGCCCAGCAGCTCCTGCGGAAGTTCCGCAAGCGCTGAGCGCGGTCGGCGCCGCCGCCTAGCCGTCCCGGAACCCGGTCGTCCCGGAGGAGCGCGGCAGGCGGTGGCCCGGACCACCTGCTCCCGACCACGGGACCGGCGGCGCCGGGTCGGACTCCTCCTCGACCGGCGGGTCCGCCCGCTCCCCGGGCTCCGGCAGCACCGAGAGCACCGGCGGCGACCCGGTCTCCGGGTGCGCGGGCAGCACCGACAGCGCCGGTGACGACCCGTCCGGCGCCCCCGACCCGGCCACCGCCGACTCCGGCACCGCCGGCAGCACCCGCAGCGGCGGCTCGGCGTCCGCTCCCGGCGGCGCGGGCGCCCCGTCGACCGGCGCCGGCGGCACGGGCGCGGGTTCGACAGGCGCTTCGGACTCCCGTCGCGCCGGCGGCTCCGCCGCGGGCGCCCCGCACCCCTCGACCCCGGCGTGCGCGTCGGCGGTCAACCGGACTTCGTCCTCCCGCTCCTGCCCGGCGCGGTCGTCCTCGCCGGCCGCAGTCTCCTCGCCGTCCCCGGCGTCCGGGGACGGCACCAGCGTCAGCGCCGGCCGCACCTGCTCGGCGGGCGGGGCCGACAGCGGCAGGCCCACCACCGGGTTGCGGTGGATCGGCTTGGTCGCGTAGTCCTCCGGCGGCCAGCGCAGGTCCAGCCTCGGCGGCTCGGGCCGCTCGGCGACCGGTTCCGGCTCCGGCGGCTCCGGCTCGCGCCGGAGCATGCACGCCGTCAGCACGCAACCCGCCGCGAAGGACAGGGCGCACAGCCCGAACACGAACGCGACCGCACCTGACATGACGCTCCTACCCGACGAGCACGTCGACGTGCGGCCCGCCCGCGGACGGCGGACCCCACACCGGGTCGACCGCGACCCGCGTGCTGATGGCCTCTTCCGGCACGCCCCGCGCGACCAGGGACCGCTTCACCAGCTCGGCGCGCCGCGCGGCCGGCGGGACGCCGCGGCGGTCCGCCGCCTCCCCGTCCCACGCGTGCGCGACGAGCGCGACCGGGGCGCCGGGCGCGCCGCGCAGCAGGACCGCCAGCTCCCGGAGGACCTCCGCGCAGCGCCCGGCGCAGTCCGCGCCGCCCGGCGCGAACTCGACGCCGGCGGTCCCGTGGCGGGCGAACAGCTCCGCGACCTGCCGCCGGACCGACTCCGGCGACCGCGCGGCCGACGCCGGGGACGCGGTGCCGGCCAGCGGCTCCTCGGTGGGCCGCACCGGCACCGGCCGCCGGGTCGGGTGCGCGACGCGCAGGCCGGCCGACGTGGACGCCGACCGGATCGACAGCACACCGCTCAGCTCGTCGCCGTAGACCGAGAAGCCGAACGCGGTCATCGCCGCGGGCACCACGACCGTGCCCACGACCAGCGGCGCGATCGGCAGCCCCGCGCGGATCAAGCGCCGACCCTTTCCCCGTCCGCCACGCCCGGCCCCTCCGCCGCCCGCGCCGCGGTGGGCGCGGGCGCCACGACCGCCGCGTCCGTCGACTGCTGCTGCGGGATCGGGCCCGGCATCCGGTCCTGCGCCGCCGCCAGCACCGAGCGCGCGGCGGCGAGCTGGTCGGCGACGGTCCGGCGCAGCTCGTCCAGCTGCGCGGCCTCCTGCTGGATCTCCGCTATCCGCCGCCGCGCCTCCCGGCAGGCCAGCTCCAGCAGGAAGCCGCCGCGCGCCTTGGCGAGCTGCTCCTGCTCGGCGAACTGCTGGTCGGCCTCCTTGCGCCGCCTGGTCATCGTCAGCTCGAAGAAGTTGTTCGCCTTGACCCGCTTGGCCTCGGACTCGGACTCCAGCTGCGCGCACCGCTCGCCCGCCTCGCGCAGCAGGCGGTCGGCGTCCTCCCGGGCCTGCGCCAGGGCCGCCGCGCACTGCTGCTCGACCTCCTCGGTCCGGGCCTGGAGGTGGGCCTCGCCCTCGACGCGCCGGCGGTCCAGGTCGACCTCGAACCGGCCCAGCTCGGCGGCCCGCTGGGCGGCGGCCTCCCGCTGCCGCGCCGCCTCCTCCTCGGCGGCGGCGCGCAGCGCGGCGATCTCCTCCTCGGCCCGCTTGCGCTGCTCGGCCAGCTCCACCCCGGTGCGCTGCCGCAGCGCCTCCGCGTCGCGCTCGGCGCGCAGCCGCACCTCGGCGGACTCGTCCTCGGCGAGCAGCAGCATCCGGTGCAGGCGCTCGGTCGCGCCGGCCGTGGTGTTGGGCGACATCTCCAGCCGCTCCACCCTGGCCCGCGCCTCCTCCAGGTCGAGTCTGGTCATCTCCAGCAGCTTGCGCAGGTCGGCCGCCTGCGCCAACGCCTCGGCACGGTCCACGCTGGTGAAGCGCAGCTGCTCCTCCAGGCTCTCGATGTGCTCGATCACCTGTCGGCGGTGGAAACCGCGGTACACGACGTCGAAATCCGCGTGCAGCGGAACAATCTCCGGCTCTTTCGCACTCATGGCCGCCCCACTCGTTCGAAGATTGACCGAGGATACCCAGCGTGAGAGGGCTGAACCAGCGTCGGAGAGGCCCGGCGGCCCGCCGTGCCACCGGCCGGCCCAAGCCGCCTGTCTGCGCAAACAACAGAATAGTAGATCAACGGGACAAGTGCCCACGTCACTCGATAGTGTCATTCTCCAGGAAAGGGGTTAGTACGCGGGAATGCGTGCCGCACCGGGCTTCCGGTAATCACCGCCGACAAAGTTCACACGAAACAGTGACACCCGATGCGGCAGGCGATGGCTACCCGCGAGTAACGGACAACTACCCTGATCGCGTGACCGTCGAGCCGCTGCCCCTGACCGGTGAGCGCACCGTGCCCGGGATCGCCGTCGAGAACTACTGGTTCCGCCGCCACGAGGCGGCCTACCTCGACCTCGTGCACCACTGCGCGGGCGCGGTGGTGCTGGAGGCCGGCTGCGGCGAGGGCTACGGCGCGGCCCTGATCGCCCGCAGCGCCGCGCGGGTGGTCGCCCTGGACTACGACGAGGCGACCGCCGCCCACGCGGCGCGGGCCTACCCGGGGCTGGCCGTGCTGCGCGGCAACCTGGCGGCGCTGCCGCTGCGCGCGGCGAGCGTCGACGTGGTGGCCAACCTGCAGGTCATCGAGCACCTGTGGGACCAGGAGGGCTTCCTCGCCGAGTGCGCGCGGGTCCTGCGGCCCGGCGGGCGGCTGCTGGTGACCACGCCCAACCGGATCACCTTCTCCCCCGGCCGGGACACCCCGCTCAACCCGTTCCACACCCGGGAGCTGTCCGCCGCCGAGCTGGTCGGGCTGCTCACGGGCGCCGGGCTGGCGGTGGAGCGGCTCGCCGGGCTGCGGCACGGCCCCCGGCTGCGCGAGCTGGACGCGCGCTTCGGCGGTTCGGTCATCGACGCCCAGGTGGCGGTCGCGGTCGGCGGCGGGCCGTGGCCGCCCGACCTGCTGGCGGCGGTCGGCGGCGTGCGCAGCGCGGACTTCGAGCTGTCCCCCGACGACCTGGACGCGTCGCTGGACCTGGTGGCCGTGGCGGTCCGCGCATGACCGAGGGCACGTTCTGCCTGGTGCTGCACAGCCACCTGCCGTGGCTGGCGCACCACGGCGCCTGGCCGGTCGGCGAGGAATGGCTGTACCAGGCGTGGGCGCACTCCTACCTGCCGGTGGTGGACCTGCTGGAGCGGTTCGCCGCCGAGGGCCGCGAGGACGTGCTGACGCTGGGCGTGACGCCGGTCCTGGCCGCGCAGCTGGACGACCCGTACTGCCTGCGCGGCCTGCACGACTGGCTGGGCGACTGGCAGCTGCGGGCGCACGGCGCGAGCCCCCGGCTGCCCGACCTGGCCGCCCGCGAGCACCGCGCGTCGCGGTGGGCGCTGGAGCGGTTCGAGGCCCGCTGGCGGCACGGCTTCTCCCCGCTGCTGCGGCCCCTGGTGGACGGCCGGGTCGTCGAGCTGCTGGGCGGACCGGCGGCGCACCCGTTCCAGCCGCTGCTGGACCCGGCGGTGCGGGCGTTCTCGCTGCGCACCGGCCTGGCCGACACCCGGCTCCGGGTCGGCCGCGCGCCGGAGGGCATCTGGGCGCCCGAGTGCGCCTACGCGCCGGGCCTGGAGCAGGGGTACGCGGCGGCCGGCGTGCGGCGGTTCCTGGTCGACGGGCCGTCGCTGCGCGGCGACACGGCGGCGGCCCGCCCGGTGGGCGGGTCGGACGTGCTGTGCTTCGGGCGCGACCTGGAGGTGACCTACCGGGTCTGGTCGCCGAGGGTCGGCTACCCCGGCGACCCGGCCTACCGCGACTTCCACACCTACGACCACCCGAGCGGGCTCAAGCCGTCCCGGGTCACCGGGGTCCACGTCGCGCCGCAGGACAAGAAGCCCTACGACCCGCTCGCGGCGGCGGCGGCCGTGCGGCGCCACGCCGCCGACTTCGTGGACACGGTGGTGGGCCGGCTGCGGGCGCTGCGCGAGCGGCACGGCCGGCCGTCGCTGGTCGTCGCCGCGTACGACACCGAGCTGTACGGGCACTGGTGGCACGAGGGGCCCGCGTGGCTGGAGGCGGTGCTGCGGGCGCTGCCGGCCGCCGGGGTCGGCGTGACGACCCTGCGCGGCGCGGTGGAGGCCGGGCACGTGGGCGACCCGGTGGAGATCCACCCGTCGTCGTGGGGCGCGGGCAAGGACTGGCACGTGTGGAACGGCCCGCAGGTCGCCGACCTGGTGGACCTCAACGCGGGCGTGCAGCGCGAGCTGCTCGGCCTGGACCTGTCCGGCGCGACCCGCGACCCGGTCGCCGACCAGGCCGTGCGCGAGGCGCTGCTGGCGCTGTCCAGCGACTGGGCGTTCATGGTCACCAAGGACTCCGCCGCCGACTACGCCCGCTACCGCGCCAAGGCGCACGCCGACCGCTTCGCCGAGCTGGCCGCCCTGCTGCGGCGCGGGCGGGGCCGCGCGCGGGCCGCCGAGCTGCGCCGGGTCGACGGGCCGTTCGGCCACCTCGACGCGCGGGGGCTCGCCTGATGGCCCGGGAGCCGACGCGCCCCTCGACGCGTTCGGCGGCCGGACCGGGCCGGTCGACCCGCGCCCGCACGACCGGGTGGGACCCCGACCGGCCGGCGGCGTCGGCCGGTCAGACCGGCCCGGCCCGCCTCCCGCGCGCCCGGCGGCCTACGGCGAACCCGATCGCGAGCAGCGCGGCGCGGAGCAGCACCCCGTGCACCGGGGTCGGCGTGGTGGCTCCCCCTCCGGTTGATCGCAGGGCACCGAGGAAATGCGAGGATGCGGCGTGCGCGTGCTGATGCTGTCGTGGGAGTACCCGCCGGTCGTCGTGGGCGGGCTGGGCCGGCACGTGCACGCGCTGGCCACCCGGTTGGCCGCGCTGGGGCACGAGGTCGTCGTGCTGTGCCGGCAGCCGGCCGGGACCGACGCCGTCACCCACCCCGCGTCCGACGCGGTGGTGGAGGGCGTGCGGCTGGTGCGGGTGGCCGAGGACCCGCCGCACCTGGTGTTCGAGCGCGACCTCGTGGCGTGGACGCTGGCGATGGGCCACGCGATGACCCGCGCCGGGCTGGCCCTGCTGCGCGGGTGGCGGCCGGACGTGGTGCACGCGCACGACTGGCTCGTGGCGCACCCGTCGATCGCGCTGGCCGAGGCCGCGGGCGCGCCGCTGGTGGCGACGGTGCACGCGACCGAGGCCGGGCGGCACGGCGGGTGGCTGTCGCAGCCGCTCAACCGGCAGGTGCACTCGGTGGAGTGGTGGCTGGCCAACCGGGCGGACGCGCTGATCACCTGCTCGGCGGCGATGCGCGCCGAGGCGGCCCACCTGTTCGAGGTCGACCCGGCCGGGATCACCGTGCTGCACAACGGCATCGAGCCGCGGCGGTGGCGGGTGCGCCCGGCCGACGTCGCCGCCGCCCGCGCGGCGCACTCGCCCGACGGCGCGCCGCTGCTGCTGTTCTTCGGGCGGCTGGAGTGGGAGAAGGGCGTGCAGGACCTGATCGCGGCCCTGCCCCGCATCCGCCGCGCGCACCGGGGCGCCCGCCTGGTGGTGGCCGGTGGCGGCACGCACGCGGGGTGGCTGGAGGAGCAGGCCCGCAAGCACCGGGTGCGGCGGGCGGTGCGGTTCGCCGGCCACCTGCCCGACCGCGACCTGGCGGCGCTGCTGGCGGCGGCGGACGCGGTGGTGCTGCCCAGCCGCTACGAGCCGTTCGGGATCGTGGCGCTGGAGGCCGCCGCCGCCGGGGCGCCGCTGGTGGCCTCCACCGCCGGGGGGCTCGGCGAGGTCGTGGTGGACGGCGTGACCGGCCTGTCCTTCGCGCCGGGCGACGTCGAGGCCCTGTCGTCGGCGGTGCGCTCGGTGCTGGACGACCGCCCCTCGGCGGCCCGCCGCGCCCGGGCCGCCAAGGCCCGCCTGGCCACCGACTTCGACTGGTCCGGGATCGCCGCGGGCACCGCCGACCTCTACCGCCGCGCCACCCGCCGCGACCACGCCCCGCTGGGCCGCCCCAAGATCGCCACCGGCAACGCCTTCCTCTGACCCGCGCGGCCCGCCGCCCGCACCGGCCCGACCCGCGGCTCGACCCGCACCGGCCCGACCCGACTGGCGCGGCGCGGAGCGCCGGACGGGCGCGGCGGGTCCCACCCGCGGCGGTCGGCGTCGCAGGGGCCGCGGGAGGGCGCCGGTATCACCCGGCCGGGCACCCTCCGATCGGGTGGGGGCACCGCCGGCGCCGCGCCGGTCCCGGCGGATCAGCCCTGCCCGTCCGGGCCGCCCTGCCGCGACCGCTCCAACGCCTCGCGCGCCTTGCGCGCCATGTCGGCGACCGCCGCGCGGCGCACCGCGTCCGCCTCGTAGTCCTCCCGCCGGTCCTTGACGACCCGCGCCGGGATGCCCACCGCGACCTTGAAGTCCGGCACGTCGCCGCGCACCACGGCGTGCGCGCCCAGCACGCAGCCCCGGCCCACCCGCGTGCCGCGCGTGACGGTGACCTTCGTGCCCAGCCAGCAGTCCGGCCCGATCCGCACCGGGGACTTCACGATGCCCTGGTCCTTGATCGGCAGGTTCACGTCGGCCGTCACGTGGTCGAAGTCGCAGATGTAGACCCAGTCCGCGATCAGGGTCGCCGCGCCGATCTCGACGTCGAGGTAGCAGTTCACCGTGTTGTCCTTGCCGAACACCGCCTTGTCGCCGATGCGCAGCGAGCCCTCGTGGCAGCGGATGGCGTTGCCGTCGCCGATGTGCACCCACCGCCCGATCTCCAGCCGCCCGTACCCCGGCCGGCAGTGCAGCTCGACCTTCCGGCCCAGGAACACCATGCCGCGCAGCACGACGTGCGGGTTGGCCAGGCGGAACCGCAGCAGCCGCCAGTACCGCACCAGGTACCACGGCGTGTACGCGCGGTGGCGCAGGACCCACTTCAGGGACGCCGCGGTGAGGAACCGCGCCTGCGCCGGATCGCGTCGCGCCCGGCGCCACCGGGTCCACACGGGGGCGCCCCACATGCTCGTCACGCGGGCACTCTAACCAGCACCCCGCCCGGCGCCGCGACGAACCCGTGGCGCAGGTGGAGGGCCGTGGCGGGGGCGTTGCCCGGCTCCACCCGCAGCGGGATCGGCTCGACCTCGTCCCCCGGCGACCACGCCCGCGCCCGGGCCGGCCGACGAGGCGACCAGGCCGTGCCCCGCCGCGAGCACCGCCGCCGGCGCGGTGCGGCAGGATCGACGGACGTGACCACCCCCCTCATCATCGACACCGACCCCGGCGTGGACGACGCCTTCGCCCTCGCCCTCGCCGCGGCCAGCCCCGAGGTGGACCTGATCGGCGTCACGACCGTGTTCGGCAACGTGTCGCCGCAGCTCACCACGCGCAACGCGCTGCGGGTGCTGGCCCTGGTGGGCAGGGAGGACGTCCCGGTCGCGGCGGGCGCCGCCCGACCGCTGGTGCACCCCCAGCCGCACGTGTCGTCCGCGCACGGCTCGGACGGGCTGTCCGGGTTCGCCGACACCCTGCCGGAGCCCTCGCGCGGCCCGGACGCGCGCGACGCCGTGACCCTGCTCAAGGACCTGCTGGAAGCCTCACCGCGGCCGGTGACGATCGCGCCGATCGGGCCGCTGACCAACATCGCGCTGCTGCTGGCCGCGCACCCCGGCCTGACCGCGAAGATCGAGCGGCTGGTCGTCATGGGCGGCGGCGTGCGGGGCGGCAACACCACGGCCACCGCCGAGTTCAACCTGTGGTGCGACCCGGAGGCGGCGCGGCGGGTGCTGGTCGACGCCGGGGTGCCGGTCACCCTGGTGCCGCTGGACCTGACCCGGCGGTGCGCGGTGGACACGGCGTGGCTGGCGCGGCTGGCGGCCTCCTCCGGGATCGGCGCGAAGCTGGTCGGCCTGACGCCGGACTACCTCGCCACCTACCGCCGGGTCCTCGGCTGGGACGGGCTGGTCGTGCACGACGCCGTCGCCGTGGCCGAGGCGATCCGGCCCGGCGTCCTGGCGACCCGGCGGTTCCCGGTCGACGTGGAGTGCGCGTTCGGGCCCGGCCGGGGCGCGCTGCTGGTGGACGAGCGGCTGGAGGCGCCCGGCGGCGGCGTCGACATCGCGGTGGACACCGACTTCGACGGCCTGCGCGCGTTCCTGCTGGAGCGGCTAGGTGCGCTCGGCGTGCGCCAGTAGGTAGGTCGGCGTGCGGCCGATCCTGGTCAGCACGGCCGTCGCCGCGGCGCCGCCGGCGAGCCTGAGCCGGCGGCGCAGGGCGTTCGGGTCCACGTCCAGGCCGCGCACCAGGATCTCCAGGCTGCCGACGTCGTGGGCCCGCAGCACCGACCGCAGCGCCTTCTCGGTGTAGTGGCCGTGCTCGACCACCCGGAACGCCCGGACGCCCGGCGGCGGGGTGGGCCCGGTCAGGTAGGCGATCCGCTCGTCGAGCTGCGCCAGGCCGTGCCGGGCCGCGTAGTGGCGCACCAGGCCGGCCCGCACCACCGCGCCGTCCGGGTCGACCAGCCACTCGGCGGGCGGGGTGACCGGGCAGTCGTCGGGCTCGGCGTCGGTGATCGTCCACCGCGACCCGTCGCCGCGCAGCACCGACGCCCGCCGGGACACGCCCGGGGTCGCCAGGCCGCCGGTCCACAGGCAAGCCTCGCGCACCTGGCCGTCGAGGGAGACCAGTTCGACCTCGTCCGCCCAGGGCGCGACCGCGAAGTCGACGCCCGGCGCGCACTTCACGGCCAGGTCGCGGCCGGCGTAGGCGGCGGCCAGCGCGTCCAGCGGCGGCGCGAAGTCCGCGGGCCGCCAGGTGCGCCGGCCGGTCGCGTCGCGCCGCGCCGGGTCGGCGACCACCGGGACGTCCCGCGAGACCGGGCGCAGCGCGTCGGCCCGCAGCACGGCGCGGGAACCGCGCAGGTTGTGCCGGGCCATCGCCAGCCGCACCGGGTCCAGGTCGGAGCCGAACGAGCCCTCCGGCAGCGCGGCGAGGTCCGCGCCGATCGAGCAGGTCACGTCGTGGGCGACGCGGCCCGCGAACCGCTCGGCGCGGTGCCGCGCCACCGGCCGCGGCGTGGCCTGCTGCACCGCGTCGTCGGTGAACAGGCCGTCGGCGAAGTCCACCTTGGCCGCCGCCCGGCGGCGCAGCAGCAGGGTCTCCAGCACCGCCGCGAAGCGGTCCGGCGCGACGGCGCGCGCCCGCGCCACGTCGGCCAGCCGGGAGGCCGGGGTCAGCGGCAGGTCCGCCAGCGCCGACAGCGCGGCGCACCCCGCGGCGGAACGCAGGTACGCCACGTCGTCGAGGCTGAACTCGTACCCCATTCAGGCGACCGGCTTGGCGCCCGTCACGGAGACGTTGTAGAAGACCTCGCGCGGCAGCAGCTTCGCGAGCACCTTCTCGTCCACCCAGGACAGCCGCTGCCAGGTCCGGTAGGCGAACATCGCCCACCCGAAGCCCAGCTTCTCCCTGGGCACGGCCGCCTCGAACGTGCGCACCGGCCACCCGAACAGCGCCGCGGACAGCTCCTCGGTCACCGCCCGCACCCCGGTCGCCCCGGCCGCCCGCGCGGTGCGCTCCAGGCCCGACGGGTCGAACGTGTGCAGGTCCACCACGGCCTCCAGGGCCGCCGCCCGGGAGGACTCGTCCAGCTCCGCCTGCGGTCGGCGCCACCCGGTGAGCGGTTCGAGCTTCGTGACGGTGGTGGTCAGCCACCAGGTCAGCTGCCCGAGCTTGCGGGCGTAGAAGTTGCCGATGTCGGTGGGGTCGCCCGCGAACACGAACCGGCCGCCGGGCTTGAGCACCCGCAGCACCTCGCGCAGCGCCGCCTCGACGTCCGGGATGTGGTGCAGCACCGCGTGGCCGACGACCAGGTCGAACGTGTCGTCGTCGTAGGGGATGCGCTCGGCGTCGGCGACGCGGCCGTCCACCGGCAGCCCCAGCCCGTCGGCGTTGCGCAGCGCCACCTCGACCATGCCGGGCGACAGGTCGGTGACCGAGCCCTTGCGGACCACGCCGCCCTGCATCAGGTTGAGCAGGAAGAACCCCGTGCCGCAGCCCAGTTCGAGCGCGTGCTCGTAGGGGCCCGTGCCGCCCGCCACCGCCCGGAACCGGTCGGTGGCGTAGGTGATGCAGCGCTCGTCGTAGGAGATCGACCACTTCTCGTCGTACGTGCCGGCTTCCCAGTCGTGGTAGAGCACGTTGGCGAGCTTCGGGTCCGCGTAGGCCGCCCGCACCTCCTCGGCCGTGGCGTGCGGGTTGGGCTTCGGGTCAGCGACCACTGAACTCCGCCTTCCCCGGGCCGTTGGCCAGGAAGGAGGCCATGCCCGCCTTCTGGTCCTCGGTGGCGAACATCGCCGCGAACAGCTGGCTCTCCAGCTTCAGGCCGCTGCCCAGGTCGGTGTCCAGGCCGCCGTCGATCGCGGCCTTCGCGGCGGCGTAGGCGCGCACCGGGCCGTTGACGAACTGCCCGGCCCAGCGGCGGGCCGCGTCGAGGACGTCGTCCGGCGCGACGACCTCGTCCACCATCCCGATCCGCAGCGCCTCCTCGGCGCCGACGAACCGGCCGGTGTAGATGATGTCCTTGGCCCGCGACGGGCCGATCAGGCGCGGCAGCCGCTGGGTGCCGCCCATGCCGGGGATGACGCCGAGCAGGACCTCCGGCTGGCCGACCTTGGCGTTGTCGCCCGCGATCCGCCGGTCCGCGCACAGCGCCAGCTCGAACCCGCCGCCCAGGGCGTAGCCGGTGATCGCGGCCACCGTCGGCTTCGGGATCTCCTCGACCGCGCGCAGCGCCGACTGGAACGACCCGGCGCGGGCCGCCATCTCGGCGTAGGACAGCTCGGCCATCTCCTTGATGTCCGCGCCGGCCGCGAACACCTTCGGGCCGCCGTGGACGATCACCGAGTAGACGTCGTCGCGCCGCGCCGCCTCCTGCGCCGCCGCCCGGATCTCCTCCTGGACCTGCCTGTTCAGCGCGTTCATCGGCGGGCGGTCCAGCCGGATGGTCCCGATGCCGCCCTCGACGTCGAGCCTCACGAACTCAGCCACAAGTCCTCCGTGTCCAATGGCCGCGACTCCGTCGCGGCGGGCTCGGCCGCCTGTAGTCGGCAGGTCGAGCCTGATCCCGCTCCGATCGGGCCTTCGGCTCGGTCGGAGCGGGATGAGGCTCGACCTGCCGACGCGGCCTCGCGTGGTGGTCCCGGGAGCACGTTACCTCTGGGTAGCTCCCCTGGGCGCCTGGTGGGTCGGGGTGCCGATCCTGTCGGGTGAGGGTGGTACGCGCGGACGGAAGGGGATCGGAGTCAGTCGTGGGAGGGCTTGCGGCGGGCGAAGTAGCGGTCGCCGGAGCGTTGCAGCTCCAGGTGCTGGCCGAACGTCTTGGACAGGTTCTCCTCGGTCAGCACGTCGTCGAGCAGGCCCTGCGCCACGACCGCGCCCTCGCGCAGCAGCAGCACGTGCGTGAACCCCGGCGGGATCTCCTCGACGTGGTGGGTGACCAGCACGGAGGCCGGCGCGTCCGGGTCCATCGCCAGGTCGGACAGCCGCGCCACCAGGTCCTCCCGGCCGCCCAGGTCCAGGCCCGCCGCGGGCTCGTCGAGCAGCAGCAGCTCCGGGTCGGTCATCAGCGCCCGCGCGATCAGCACGCGCTTGCGCTCGCCCTCGGACAGGGTGCCGAAGGCCCGGTCGGCCAGGTGCTCGGCGCCCAGCTGCAGCAGCAGCTCCCGGGCGCGGCCGGTGTCCAGCCGGTCGTACTCCTCGCGCCACCGGCCCAGCACCGCGTACCCGGCGCTGACCACCACGTCGACCACCTTCTCGTCGGCCGGGACGCGGCCGGCCAGCGCCGCCGAGCACAGGCCGATGCGGGGGCGCAGCTCGAAGACGTCGGTCCTGCCGACGCGCTCGCCCAGCAGCCGCAGCAGGCCCCTGGTGGGGTGCAGTTCCGCCGCGGCGAGCCGCAGCAGCGTCGTCTTGCCCGCGCCGTTGGGCCCGAGCACGACCCACCGCTCGTCCAGCTCGACGTCCCAGTCGACGTCCCCGACCAGCGTGGTCCCGCCCCGTCGAACCGAAACACCCTGCATGTGGATGACCAGATCTTCGTTTTCCACGCCTGCCCTCGCCCCGTCGACGCCTCGCCGCCCCCATTCTCGTGCAACGCCCGACGCGCGGGGGCGGCAGGTCTCCCATCCCCAACCCGGCGGCGGATCCTGGGAAGATCCCCGGTATGGCTGTGGACTCCTCCCCGCTCGCCGGCAGGCCCTTCCCCCTCGGGGCGCACCCCGAGGCCGGTGGTGTGCGCTTCGCGGTCTCCGCCGCGCCCGCCGACGCGGTCGAGGTGTGCCTGATCAGCGAAGACGGCTCGGAGGAGCGGGTCGAGCTGACCGAGCGCACCTTCGGCGTCTGGCACGGCACGGTGGCCGGGATCACACCGGGCCAGCGGTACGGGTACCGCGTGCACGGGCCCTACGACCCGGCGCGCGGGCTGCGGTGCAACCCGGCCAAGCTGCTGGTGGACCCCTATGCGAGGCAGATCACGGGCGGGCTGTCGGACCTGGGCGCGGCACTGGGCTACGTCGACGACCCGATGCTGGGCCCGCCGTCGCCGGTCGACTCGCTGGGCAGCGTGCCGCTGTCGGTGGTGACCTCGCCGGGCGGCCCGGACACCGGCGTCAAGCCCGACGTGCCGTTCCAGGAGGCGGTGGTCTACGAGCTGCACGTCCGGGGCTTCACCCGGCAGCACCCCGACGTGCCGCCGCACCTGCGCGGCACCTACCTGGGGCTGGCGCACCCGGCGGTGATCGAGCACCTGACGCGGCTGGGCGTGACGTCGGTCGAGCTGCTGCCGGTGCACGCGTTCGTCGACGAGCCCGCGCTGATCCGGGGCGGGCGGCACAACTACTGGGGCTACTCGCCGCTGAACTACTTCGCGCCGCACCCCGGCTACGCCGCCGAGCCGGGGCGGGAGGTGGAGGAGTTCCGGACGATGGTCGCCGCGCTGCACGCCGCGGGCATCGAGGTGCTGCTCGACGTGGTGTTCAACCACACCTGCGAGGGCGGCCCGGAGGGGCCCACGCTGTCCTACCGGGGCCTCGACGCGCCGGGGTACTACCTGCACATCGAGGGCGGCGGCACGCTGGACATCACCGGCTGCGGCAACACCCTGGAGGCCGGGTCGCCGCTGGTCGTGCGGCTGGTGGCGGACTCGCTGCGGTACTGGGCGACGGAGCTGGGCGTGGACGGGTTCCGGTTCGACCTGGCGTCCACGCTCGGGCGGCCCGGCGGCGGGCGGTTCGACCGGGCCTCGGCGATGCTGACGGCGATCACGTCGGACCCGGTGCTGTCCCGGTGCAAGCTGATCGCCGAGCCGTGGGACGCCACCGGCGACGGGTACCGGGTCGGCGACTTCGGGGTGCAGTGGGCGGAGTGGAACGGCCGCTACCGCGACACCGTCCGGGACTTCTGGCGCGGGCACACCGGCGTGCGCGACCTGGCCTACCGGCTCTCGGGCTCCTCCGACCTGTACGCCGACGACCTGCGCCGGCCGTGGCAGTCGATCAACTTCGTGACCGCCCACGACGGGTTCACCCTGCGGGACCTGGTGTCCTACAACGACAAGCACAACGAGGCCAACGGCGAGGACAACCGGGACGGCACCAACGACAACCGGTCGTGGAACTGCGGCGCCGAGGGCGAGACCACCGACCCGGAGGTGCTGGCGCTGCGCCGGCGGCAGGCGCGCAACCTGCTGGCCACGCTGCTGCTGTCCACCGGGACGCCGATGCTGACCGCGGGCGACGAGCTGTGGCGCACCCAGCGGGGCAACAACAACGCCTACTGCCTGGACGACGAGACCTCGTGGGTGGGGTGGCAGCTCTCCGGCGACGGCGAGTCGATGCTCGCGTTCGCCCGGCGCGTCATCGCCGTGCGGGCGGGCAGCCCCGCGCTGCGGCAGCCGGAGTTCTTCGACGGGCGCACCACGCCGTCCGGCGCGCCGGACCTCGTGTGGTTCCGCGCGGACGGCGAGGAAATGGCGGAAACCGACTGGTTCGACGAGGGTCGGCGATTCCTGGGAATGTGGATCGACGGTTCCACGTCGTTGTCGCGGACCCGCGAGGGCGAACTGGTCTCGGACGACTCGTGGTTGTTGCTGCTGCACTCGGGCGCGACCGCGCTCCCGGTCACCCTGCCGGGTCCGGATTACGGGTCGCGATTCGAACCGGTGATCGACTCGACCACCGCGGACGGCGCGCCGGCGAAAGCGGGAGCCCTGTTCCCCGGCCGGGTGGTGACCCTGCCGGCGCGCTCCCTGCTGCTGCTGCGCAGCCCCGAGTCGGCGGCCTCGGGCTGAGCACCGCGGGCTCCGACCGGCTCGGTGACCGAGGCGATCCTAGCTGGTGGGAGCACGGGCGGAGGGGTTGCGGCCGTGCCACCATGCGGTTGTGGCCCAACCCCTGTTCACGTGGTGCGACCGCACGGTCGACCTGCTCCTGGTGGCGTCGTGCGGGTGTAGCCCGACGCGACGGAGTGGTTGATCGCGACAGCGGCGTGGAATCGCCGCTGGAATTCCCGCACCGTCGCGTCTCGGCAGCTACCCCGCACTTCTCCGCCGTAGCCGTCTGGAGCGACCATGACTTCCGCCCTTGTCCGTGCCGACCTGCACCCGGCGCTCGACGTGCCGTTGTTGCACGACCTCATCCACCCGTCCCGCGAGTTGTGGACCCCGCGGGAATTGCGCGAGCTGACCTCGTTCGTGGCCGGTGAGCTGACCACCGCCCTGCTGTCGGTCCTGGAATTCGACCCGGGGCGCCGGTGGTGGGCCCGGCTCGGGCTCACCGAGGGCGTCGAGCTGTGGCTGCTGTCGTGGCTGCCCGGCCAGGGCACCGAGCCGCACGACCACGGCGGGGCCGCCGGGTCCTTCGCGGTGCTGACCGGGGAGCTGACCGAGCACTACCGCTACCCCGGCGGGCCCGTGCGCACCGCGGTGCGCGACGTCGGGTCGGCGGTCGGCTTCGGCGCCGGCCGCGCGCACCGGGTGGTCAACCGGGGCGCCGCGCCCGCGTCGAGCGTGCACGCCTACTCGCCGCCGCTGGTGCCCACCCGCGAGTACGCCGACCTGGCCGACATCCCGGCCGGGATCCCCCCGCTGCCCGCGCTGCGGCTGCCGCTGGAGCGGTTGCGGGAGCTGGCCGACCAGGAGGGCCCGTGAGCGCCGAGGAGCTGCTGGCGCGGGCGCGGCGGGGGCTGCGCCGGGTCACGCCGCAGGAGCTGGCCGCGCTGCCCGGCGCGCTGGTCGTCGACATCCGGCCGCACCACGACCGGCTCGCCGAGGGCGAGGTCCCCGGCTCCGTGCCGGTCGAGCGGATCGTGCTGGAGTGGCGGCTCGACCCGCGCGGCGCGCACCGGATGCCGGGCTTCGACGCGGGCACCACCGTCGTCGTGCTGTGCAACGAGGGGTACGCGTCCAGCCTCGCCGCCCGCGACCTCCAGCGGGTCGGGCTGCCGCGCGCGACGGACCTCGTCGGCGGGTTCCGGGCCTACGCGGCGGCGGGCCTGCCGGTGCGGGCGGGCGCCACCCCGGCGATCACCTGACGGGCCGGCCGCACGCCGGCGGTCCCCGACGGGCCGGTCGGCGGGCGGGGCGCCCTGGGAATCCCGGCGGGGCGCTCCGGGCGGGCGGCGACCCCCGACGAGCCCGCCCCGCCGGGTCGGGCGTCCCCGCCCGACCCGGCGGCCCCGGGCTCAGCCCGGCTGGGTCGTCCCCTGCTCGACGGCCAGCGTGCAGGCGCGCTCCGCGTCGGCCGGCCGCACCGAGGAGCCCTCCAGGGTGATCCGGCACAGGAGGCTGTTGCCCATCTGCCCCAGGCCGCAGCCCAGGGCGTGGGTGTGCGCCACCTCGTAGCCGGAGGCTTTCAGGAAGTCGTGGCAGTCCAGCACGTCGGCGTGCGCGGGAGCGGCGGCGAGCAACGGGAGCGCGGCAGCGGCGAAGGTCGCCCCGGCCAGGGCGAAGGCGCGGGCGGTGCGAACAACCACGGTTTTCCTCCTCGGGGTAGTCGGACACACGTCGCCCAGTTACTCGCGCCGGAACCGGGCCCACTACCCGGCTCCCGCGATAACCCGCCGACGGGCGACAGAGATCACCCGTCCGGGACGGCCCCGGTTCCCGCGGCCCATCGGGAACCGGCGGCCCGCCGGCGACGTCTCCTGCCTTGTGCTCTGGAAGGTGCTGACGGCGCTGGTCGTGGTCGTCGTCGTGGTGCGGGAACCGGGTTCGTGGGCGGTCGGCCTGGCCGGCGCGGCGTGCGGCGCCCTGGTCTGCCTGGCGTCGGTGCAGGTCGGGCTGGTCCTCGGCGCGCTGGTGTGCCGGGTCCGGGTCTCGCTGGTGGTGATCGGCGTCGGCGGCGAGGTGCGCGCCTGGGACCGGCCGCACCGCCGCGTGGTGCTGCGGGCCCTGCCGCTGCTGCTGTCGGTCGGCCTGACTTCGGTCCGCGCGCCGGTCCGGCGGCGGCTGTGGCTGACCTCGCTCGTCGCGGTCCTGGCGACCGCGGCGGTGGTGGGCCTGTGCTGGGCGCTGGCCGGCGCGACGCCGTTCGGCGGGGGCTTCGCCGTCGCCGGGTCGGCCGTGCTGCTGCACGGGCTGCTGCCCCGGCGCGGCGCGGGCGGGACGTCACCGGGTTGGTTCCTGTTCCGGCTGCCCCGCCTGACCGGGCGCGCGGCGGCCGAGCTGGCGGCCACCCCGATGGTCAACGAGGTCTCCGACGCGCTGTCCGCCGGCGACGTGGACCGGGCCGAGCGGATCGCGGACCGCCTGGTGGCGGAGCACCCGACCCTGCTGGTGGCGATCGGCTCGCGGATCGCCGTGCTGACCGTGCGCACCCGCTACGCCGAGGCGCTGCGCCTGGTCAGCGGCCTGGTCGGGCGCGGCGACCTCGACCAGCGCGACATGGCCTTCGTGCTGGCGGAGATGGCCAGCTCCACGGCCAACGCCATGGAGGCCGGGCAGCTGCCCCTCGACGTGGGGCTGGGCGCGGCCAGGCGCGCCTCGGAGGGCGCGGCGCAGCTCGGCTACCCGCGGCACCGCAGCACCGGCACGCTGGCCCAGCTCGCCCTGCTGGAGCGCGACACCGACCTGGCCATCGACCTGGCGACCCGGGCGACGGGCAGCAGCGAGAGCGCGCTGGGCCGCGCCGACGCCCTGGCTACCCTCGCGCGGGCGCAGATGGCGGCCGGGGACAACGCGGCGGCCCGCCGGTCCCTCGCCGAGGCCGACGCCCTGGCCGGCTGGCTGCCCCGGGTGGCCGAGACCAGGGCCCGCCTCGACATCGCCTGAGGCGACGCGGACCGGGCGACGCGGACCGGGCGGCCCGCGCCCCCTTCCCGGGCCGATCCCGTCCCGGGACGGCTCCCCCGGGCCGCACCCCGGGCGGGGGCGCGGCCCGGGGCGGGTCAGCCGGCGAGCACGACGCGGCCGAGTTCGGCCGGCGACGCGAGCAGGTCGTGCCGCGGCAGCACGCGGACCGTGTAGCCCACCGCGCCGGCGTGCGGGAGCGGCACCTCGACCTCGTAGTTGCCGTTGCCGACGTACCGCATGGTGTGCGTGACCACGTCGTACAGCTCGTCGGAGTCGCCGACCTTGCCCAGCACCACCTGCACCTCGACCTCGGAGGGCTCCAGCCCGGCCGGCTCGACGCGCGCCCGCACCCCCACCGGCGCGCCCAGCAGCGGCGCGGTCGAGCCGTTCACGGTCAGCTCGGAGTCCAGGACGCGGATCCGGGTCCACGACGCGCGCAGGCGCTGCCGGTAGGCCGCCAGCTCCTTCGCGCCCCGGTAGCCCTCGCCGACCACCGACGCGGCCGAGGACGCGGCGGGCGCGTAGAGGTTCTCCACGTACTCCCGCACCATCCGCGAGGCTTGCACCGCGGGGCCGAGCGTGGCCAGCGTGTGGCGGACCATCGCCAGCCAGCGGGTCGGCACGCCGTCGTCGGAGCGGTCGTAGAACAGCGGCGCCACCTGGCCGCCCAGCAGCTCGTAGAGCGCCGCGGCCTCCAGGTCGTCGCGCCGGGTCGGGTCGGTGACGCCGTCGGCGGTCGGGATCGCCCAGCCGTTGCTGCCGTCGTGCAGCTCGTCCCACCAGCCGTCCCGGATGGACAGGTTCAGGCCGCCGTTGAGCGCCGACTTCATGCCGGACGTGCCGCACGCCTCCAGCGGGCGCATCGGGTTGTTCAGCCACACGTCGCAGCCCCAGTACAGGTAGCGGGCCATCGACATGTCGTAGTCGGGCAGGAACACGATCCGGTGCCGCACGCCCGCGTCGTCGGCGAACCGCACGATCTGCTGGATCAGCGCCTTGCCGCCGTCGTCGGCCGGGTGCGACTTGCCCGCCACCACCAGCTGCACCGGGCGCTCCGGGTGCAGCAGCAGGGCGCGCAGGCGCTCCGGGTCGCGCAGCATCAGGGTGAGCCGCTTGTAGGTCGGCACGCGGCGGGCGAAGCCGACGGTCAGCACGTCGGGGTCGAACACCGAGTCGGTCCAGCCCAGTTCGAGGGCCGACGCGCCGCGCTGGAGCCAGGACAGGCGGGTGCGGCGGCGGACCTCGTCGACGAGCTTGCGCCGCAGGTCGTTGCGCAGCTGCCAGAGCCGCTGGTCGGTGACCGGCTCGACGCCGCCCGCGCCCGGGTCGTCCGGCTCGCCGAGCAGCCCGCTCATCTCGGTGGCCGCCCAGGTCGGGCCGTGCACGCCGTTGGTGACCGAGCCGATCGGCACCTCGGTGACGTCGAAGCCCGGCCACAGGCCGCGGAACATGTCCCGGCTGACCTCGCCGTGCAGCCGGGACACGCCGTTGGCGCGCTGGGCGAGCCGCAGGCCCATGTGGGCCATGTTGAACAGGCCGGGGTTCTCCTCCGCGCCGAGCGCCAGGACGCGCTGCGTGCTCACGCCCGGCAGCAGCGCCTCGGAGCCGAAGTAGTGCTGCACGAGGTCGACGGGGAACCGGTCGATGCCCGCCGGGACCGGGGTGTGGGTGGTGAACACCGTGCCCGCGCGGACCGCCGCGAGGGCCTGGTCGAAGTCGAGGCCCTCGCCGGTCACCAGCTCGCGGATCCGTTCGAGGCCGAGGAAGCCCGCGTGTCCCTCGTTGGTGTGAAAGACCTCGGGCCTGGGATGCCCGGTGAGGTCACAGAACGTGCGCACCGCCCGGACACCACCGATCCCCGCCAGGATCTCCTGCCGGATGCGGTGGTCCTGGTCGCCGCCGTAGAGCCGGTCGGTGACGCCGCGCAGGTCCTCGTCGTTCTCCTCGACGTCGGAGTCGAGCAGCAGCAGCGGGATGCGGCCGACCTGGGCCTTCCAGACCTTGGCGCGCAGCACCCGGTCGCCGGGCATGGCCACGTGCACCAGGATCGGCGCGCCGGAGGGCTCGGTGAGCAGCTCCAGCGGCAGGCCGCGCGGGTCGAGCACCGGGTAGTGCTCGATCTGCCAGCCGTCCAGCGACAGGGCCTGGCGGAAGTAGCCCGAGCGGTAGAGCAGGCCGACCGCGATCAGCGGGACGCCCAGGTCCGAGGCCGCCTTGAGGTGGTCGCCGGCGAGCACGCCGAGCCCGCCGGAGTAGTTGGGCAGGGCCTCGGTGACGCCGAACTCCATCGAGAAGTAGGCGACCGCGCCGGGCAGCGGGCTCGCGCCCTGCTCGCCGCGCTCGCGGCGCTGCCGCACCTCGTCCTGCCGCCGCTGGAACCACCGGGGGCCGGTGGTGTAGTGGTCCAGGTCGTCCGCGAGGGCGCGGGTGTGGGCGAGGAACCCCTCGTCGCGCGCGAGGGCGTCCAACCGCTCCGGGGCAACCGTGGACAGCAGCCGCAGCGGGTCGCCGCCGGCGGCCCACAGGCCGGGGTCGACCGAGGCGAACAGGTCCTGTGTCGGCTGGTGCCAGGTCCAGCGCAGGTTGGTGGCGAGGGTGCCCAGCGCGGACAGCGGCTCGGGCAGGCTGGCTCGGACGGTGAACCGGCGGAGTGCTCGCATGGCGTCGGACCCTATCCCCCATCCAGCGGTGCCGGGCAACGGTCGTCCGGACCGATGCAGGGACCGATCCAGCCTCACCAGCGTGGATGGCCCCGTGCGTGTTCTTTCGTACACAGCCGGCGATCGTTACCGCAACGCGCCGGCGCGGGTTCACGCGTTGGGCCGAACGGCGGCGGGTGGTCCGGGCGGCGGGCGGCGCGCGGACCGGGCGGCGGATCGGGGGCCGGCGGTTCACCCGTTCGAGGGGTGCTCACACCGGGTGAACTTGATCACCCGCAGGGGTGTCGCCCGCCTCGGGGGTTGAGATCGACGTCCCCCGTGCCGAGACCGGAATCACCGCCAAGTGTGCAATCCAACCAGAAGGGGTAGGAACAGCGGGTGGGGAGTCCCGGTGGCTCCGCGCGTGATCCAGACGGGCAAACTTGACCGTGCAAGCGTCACCCCAGGCGAGAAGGGCGCTGCCGATGAGCGGGCGACTCGGTGTCGACGACGTCTCCCCGACCGTGAGCTGTGGCCGGTACCCGGCCAAGGCCGTGGTCGGCGAGCACGTCCCGGTCGAGGCGACGGTGTGGCGCGAGGGCCACGACGCCGTCGCCGCCACGGTGACGTGGCGGGGGCCGGCGGACCGGGTCGCGAGACAGACCCGGATGGCGCCGCAGGGCGTCGGGCTGGACCGCTGGGCCGCCACGATCGTCCCCGACGCCGAGGGCGCGTGGACCTTCCGCGTCGACGCGTGGTCGGACCCGTGGGCCACCTGGCTGCACGCCGTCGAGGTCAAGATCGCGGCCGGGCAGGGCCCCGACGAGCTGCGCAACGACCTGGAGAGCGGCGCCCGGCTGCTGGACCGCGTGTCGCGGCGGCCCGACCGGCGCAGGGACAAGCCGCTGCTGGTCAACGCCGCCGCCGCGCTGCGCGACGAGGCGCGCCCGCTGGCCGAGCGGGTCGCGCCCGCCCTCGCGCAGGACGTCCGGCAGGTCATGCACGACCACCCGGTGCGCGAGCTGGTCACCAAGGGCAAGCCGCAGAAGGTCTGGGTGGACCGGCAGCGGGCCGCGTTCGGCTCCTGGTACGAGTTCTTCCCGCGCTCCACGGGCGGGCTGGACGAGGCCGGCGTCCCGGTGCACGGCACGTTCACCACCGCCGCCAAGGAGCTGGACCGGATCGCGGCGATGGGCTTCGACGTCGCCTACCTGCCGCCGATCCACCCCATCGGCCGGGTCAACCGCAAGGGCCCCAACAACACGCTCGTCGCCACCGAGGACGACCCCGGCTCGACCTGGGCCATCGGCGCGGACGAGGGCGGCCACGACGCCGTGCACCCCGAGCTGGGCACGATCGAGGACTTCGACGCGTTCGTGCGGCGGGCGAACGAGCTGGGCCTGGAGGTGGCGCTCGACCTGGCCCTGCAGTGCGCCCCGGACCACCCGTGGGTGCTCAAGCACCCCGAGTGGTTCACCACGCGCCCGGACGGCTCGATCGCCTACGCCGAGAACCCGCCGAAGAAGTACCAGGACATCTACCCGGTCAACTTCGACAACGACCCGCAGGGCATCTACAACGAGGTGCTGCGCGTCGTCCTGCACTGGGTCGACCACGGGGTGCGCATCTTCCGGGTGGACAACCCGCACACCAAGCCGCCGGACTTCTGGGCGTGGCTGATCTGGACGGTGAAGGACGCTCACCCGGACGTGCTGTTCCTGTCCGAGGCGTTCACCCGGCCGGCCCGGCTCTACGGGCTGGCGAAGCTCGGCTTCACCCAGAGCTACACGTACTTCACCTGGCGGACGACCAAGGAGGAGCTGACCGAGTTCGGCGTCGAGCTGGTCGAGCACTGGGACGAGGCCCGGCCCAACCTGTTCGTGAACACGCCGGACATCCTGCACGCGTCGCTGCAGCACGGCGGTCCGGGCATGTTCGCGCTGCGCGCCGCCCTGGCCGCGACGATGAGCCCGACCTGGGGCGTGTACTCCGGCTACGAGCTCTACGAGCACCAGGCCGTGCGCGAGGGCAGCGAGGAGTACCTCGACTCCGAGAAGTACCAGCTGCGCCCCCGCGACTTCCGGCAGGCGGTCGCGGAGGGCCGGTCGCTGGAGCCGTGGCTGCGCAAGCTGAACGCCGTCCGGCGCGCGCACCCGGCGTTGCAGCAGATGCGCACCCTGCGCTTCCACCACGTCGACAACCCCGCGCTGATCGCCTACTCCAAACAGGACCCGGGCACCGGCGACACGGTGGTCGTGGTCGTCAACCTGGACCCGGACAACGCCCAGGACGGCACCGTCTGGCTCGACCTGCCCCAGCTCGGCTTCGACTGGCACGAACGCCTGATCGCGCACGACGAGGTGAGCGGGGAGACCTGGGACTGGGGCCAGGCCAACTACGTCCGCCTCGAACCCTGGCGAGCCTCGGCGCACATCGTCGGCGTGCAGCGCAGGTTCAGCAGCTAACCAGCGACCGACCCGGCTACACGGTCCCCGCGCCCGGCGCGAGGGACCGTCGACCGTACCCCCGATGAGGTGGGACGAGGTGGAGCACATGGCAGAAGACGCCCGACCCGACGCCGCGCTGACCGGACTGGAGGGAGTCCCGCACACCGGGGAGGCCATCGGGGCCGACGGCCTCCTGGTCGAACCGCAGGCCGAGGACTTCCGCTCGGCGAAACTCGCGCCGCGCGAGCCGGACTGGTTCAAGGGCGCGGTGTTCTACGAGGTCCTGGTGCGCGCGTTCACCGACTCCAACGGCGACGGCACCGGCGACCTGCGCGGTCTCGCGTCCCGGTTGGACTACCTGGAGTGGCTGGGGGTCGACTGCCTGTGGCTCCCGCCGTTCTACGCCTCCCCGCTGCGCGACGGCGGCTACGACATCTCCGACTTCCGGGCCGTGCTGCCGGAGTTCGGCTCGGTGGAGGACTTCGTCTACCTGCTCGACGAGGCGCACCGGCGCGGCATCCGGGTGATCACCGACCTGGTGCTCAACCACACCAGCGACGCCCACCCGTGGTTCCAGCAGTCCCGCGCCGAGCCCGACGGGCCGTACGGCAACTACTACGTGTGGAGCGACGACGACCAGCGCTACGCGGACGCGCGCATCATCTTCGTCGACACCGAGTCGTCCAACTGGACCTACGACCCGGTGCGCGGCCAGTTCTACTGGCACCGCTTCTTCTCCCACCAGCCCGACCTGAACTTCGAGAACCCGGACGTGCAGGAGGCGATGCTCGACACCCTGCGGTTCTGGCTTGACCTGGGCATCGACGGGTTCCGGCTGGACGCCGTGCCCTACCTGTTCGAGCAGGAGGGCACCAACTGCGAGAACCTGCCGCGCACGCACGACTTCCTCAAGCGCTGCCGCAAGGTGGTCGACGACGAGTACCCCGGTCGGGTGCTGCTGGCCGAGGCCAACCAGTGGCCCAGCGACGTCGTGGAGTACTTCGGCGACGCCGAGGTGGGCGGCGACGAGTGCCACATGGCGTTCCACTTCCCCCTGATGCCGCGCATCTTCATGGCCGTGCGGCGGGAGTCGCGGTTCCCGATCTCGGAGATCCTGGCCCAGACGCCGCAGATCCCCGACGGCTGCCAGTGGGGCATCTTCCTGCGCAACCACGACGAGCTGACGCTGGAGATGGTCACCGACGAAGAGCGCGACTACATGTACGCGGAGTACGCCAAGGACCCGCGCATGAAGGCGAACATCGGGATCAGACGCCGCCTGGCGCCGCTGCTGGAGAACGACCGCAACCAGCAGGAGCTGTTCACCGCCATGCTGCTGAGCCTGCCGGGATCGCCGGTTCTCTACTACGGTGACGAGATCGGCATGGGCGACAACATCTGGTTGGGCGACCGGGACGCCGTCCGCACGCCGATGCAGTGGACCCCCGACCGCAACGCGGGGTTCTCCTCCTGCGACCCCGGCCGCATCTACCTGCCCGTGATCATGGACCCCGTCTACGGCTACCAGGCCCTCAACGTGGAGGCGCAGCTGAACAACCAGTCCTCCCTGCTGAACTGGACCCGGCGGATGATCGAGGTCCGCAAGCAGCACCACGCGTTCGCCGAGGGCGACTTCACCGACCTGGGCGGCTCGAACCCGAGCGTGCTGGCCTACCGGCGCCGGTGGTGCCGCCCGGACGGGCACGAGGACGTCGTGGTGTGCGTGAACAACCTGTCCCGGTTCCCGCAACCGGTCGAGCTGGACCTGTCCGAGCACCGCGGCAGCCGCCCGGTGGAGCTGACCGGCGGGGTGCGCTTCCCGGCCATCGGCGACCTGTCCTACCTGCTGACGCTGCCCGGCCACGGCTTCTACTGGTTCCAGCTGGTGGACGCGGGCGACGAGGGCGAGACGAGGTGAGCGCAGTGACCGAACCCCACGACCTGGTCGACAAGGTGGTGGCCGAACTGCCCGAGTGGCTGCCCGCGCAGCGGTGGTTCGGCGGCAAGGACCGGCCGGTCACCGCCGCCCGGCCGCTGCGGGTCTCCGTGCTCGACGCGGACCCGCTGCTGGTGCACCTGGTGGTGGAGGTCGAGCAGCCGGACCGGCGCGCGCCCTACCAGCTGCTGGTGAGCGACCGGGTGGAGAACTACGACGCGACCGGCGACCCCGAGCTGGCCGGCCGGCTGCTGGACCTCATCGCCGAGGACGCCACCGCGGACGGCCTGGTGTTCCGGCACGAGCCGGACGCCGAGGTGCAGGCCGGCCTGCGCGGGCGGCCGATCACCTCCGAGCAGAGCAACACCTCGCTGGTGTTCGGCAGCCAGTACATCCTCAAGCTGTTCCGCAAGCTGACCGTCGGCGAGAACCCGGACCTGGTGCTGCACCGCGCCCTGCACCGGGTGGGCTGCGAGCACATCGCGCAGCCGCTGGGCTCGATCACCGGCGAGCTGGACGGGCGCACCACCACCGTCGGGATGCTCCAGCAGTTCCTGCCCGACGCGGTGGACGGCTGGGCGATGGCCACCACCAGCGTGCGCGACCTGATGGCCGAGGGCGACCTGCACGCCGACGAGGTGGGCGGCGACTTCGCGGGCGAGGCGCAGCGGCTGGGGCAGGCGGTGGCCGCCGTGCACGCCGACCTGGAGCGGGCGCTGGGCTCCGAGCACGCCGCCGCGGACGACATCGACCGGACCGTGCGGGCGATGGTGGACCGGCTGGACGCGGTGGTCGAGGCGGTGCCGCAGCTGCGGCCGTACGTGCCCGCGCTGCGCGAGGCGTTCGAGCAGGCCCGGGACACGCCCGGCGCCATCTCCATCCAGCACATCCACGGCGACCTGCACCTGGGCCAGGTGCTGCGCACCGTCCACGGGTGGCTGCTGATCGACTTCGAGGGCGAGCCGGGCGCGCCGATCGCCGAGCGGACCGCGCTGCGCTCCCCGCTGCGCGACGTGGCCGGAATGCTGCGATCCTTCGACTACGCGGCCCACCAGCTGCTCGTCGGGCAGCCGGAGGACCACCAGCTGGCGGTCCGGGCGCTGGAGTGGTCGCGGCGCAACCGCGCGGCGTTCACCGAGGGCTACGCGGAGGCGGCGGCGCCCTCGGTGGGCGACCCGCGCGGGCGCGGGCACCTGCTGCGGGCGTTCGAGCTGGACAAGGCGGTCTACGAGGTCGCCTACGAGCACGCCAACCGGCCGGAGTGGTTGACGGTCCCGCTGTCGTCGATCGCCCGGATCACTGGAGAGGGAACGCGATGACCCAGGACCTCGACCGGTTGCTCTCGGGGTCGCACCACGACCCGCACTCCGTGCTCGGCGTGCACCACCTGCCCTCGGGCGAGGTGGTGGCGCGGGCCCTGCGGCCGGGCGCGACCGCGGTGGCGGTGCTGGCCGGCGACAAGCGGTTCGAGCTGGACCGGCTCGCCGACGGGCTGTTCGGCGGCGAGCTGCCCGAGCACCCCGGCGACTACCGGCTGGAGGTCGCCTACCCCGAGTGCACGGTGGAGGTGGACGACCCGTACCGCTGGCTGCCCACCGTCGGCGAGCTGGACCAGCACCTGATCGGCGAGGGCCGGCACGAGCGGCTGTGGGACGTGCTCGGCGCGCACGTCCGCTCCTACGACACGGTCTCCGGCACGGTGACCGGCGTGTCGTTCGCGGTGTGGGCGCCGACCGCGCGCGGCGTGCGGGTGCTCGGCGACTTCGACGGCTGGGACGGCCGGGCGAACCCGATGCGGTCGCTGGGCTCCTCGGGCGTGTGGGAGGTGTTCATCCCCGGCGTGCCGGTGGGCAGCCGGTACAAGTTCCGCATCCTGGGGCGCGACGGCGGCTGGCACGAGAAGGCCGACCCGATGGCGTTCGCCACCGAGGAGCCGCCCGCCACGGCGTCGGTCGTGACGGCCTCGGCCTACGAGTGGGGCGACGCCGAGTGGCGCGCCCGGCGCGACGCGACGCAGTGGATCAACGCCCCGATGAGCGTCTACGAGGTGCACCTCGGGTCGTGGCTGCCGGAGAAGGACGGGCGCCGCCTCGGCTACCGCGAGCTGGCCGACGAGCTGGCCCGCTACGTCGTGGAGGCCGGGTTCACGCACGTCGAGCTGATGCCGGTGGCCGAGCACCCGTTCGGCGGCTCGTGGGGCTACCAGGTGACGTCGTACTACGCGCCCACGTCCCGGTTCGGCTCGCCGGACGACTTCCGGCACTTCGTGGACGTGCTGCACGGCCACGGCATCGGCGTGATCATGGACTGGGTGCCCGCGCACTTCCCGAAGGACTCCTGGGCGCTGGCCCGCTTCGACGGCACGGCGCTGTACGAGCACGAGGACCCCAGGCGCGGCGAGCACCCCGACTGGGGCACGCTGGTGTTCGACTTCGGGCGCAACGAGGTGCGCAACTTCCTGGTCGCCAACGCCCTGTACTGGATCGAGGAGTTCCACATCGACGGCCTGCGGGTCGACGCGGTGGCCTCCATGCTGTACCTGGACTACTCCCGCGAGGAGGGGCAGTGGCTGCCCAACCAGTACGGCGGCCGGGAGAACCTGGACGCCGTGCGGTTCCTGCAGGAGCTGAACGCGACGGTCTACAAGCGGCACCCCGGCGTGGTGATGGTGGCCGAGGAGTCCACCGCGTGGCCGGGCGTGACGCGGCCGACGCACCTGGGCGGCCTGGGCTTCGGGTTCAAGTGGAACATGGGCTGGATGCACGACTCGCTGCACTACCTGTCGCGCGAGCCGGTGCACCGGTCGTTCCACCACAACGAGATCACCTTCTCCCTGGTGTACGCGTGGAGCGAGAACTTCGTGCTGCCGCTGTCGCACGACGAGGTGGTGCACGGCAAGGGCTCGCTGTGGCAGCGGATGCCCGGCGACGACTGGAACAAGGCCGCCGGCCTGCGGTCGCTGCTGGCGTTCATGTGGGCGCACCCGGGCAAGCAGCTGCTGTTCATGGGCGGCGAGTTCGGCCAGCGGGCCGAGTGGTCGGAGTCCCGCTCGCTGGACTGGCACCTGCTGGAGGACCCGCTCCACGCGGGGATCCGCTCGCTGGTGGGCGACCTGAACGCGGTGTACCGGGAGTCGCCCGCGCTCTACAGCGCCGACGGCAGGCCCGAGGGGTTCTCCTGGATTGACGCGAACGACTCGGCGGGCAACGTGCTGAGCTTCCTGCGCGTCGGCGAGGACGGCTCGGTGCTGGCGTGCGTGGCCAACTTCGCGGGGATGCCGCACCACGACTACCGCGTGGGCCTGCCGGTGGCGGGCCGGTGGCGCGAGGTGGTCAACACCGACTCGACGGGCTACGGCGGGTCCGGCGTGGGCAACCTCGGCGGGGTGGTGGCGGAGGAGCAGCCGTGGCACGGCCGGCCGGCGTCGGCGGTCCTGCAGCTCCCGCCGGCCGGCGTGCTCTGGCTCATCCCGGAGTGACGCCCGGCGCGCCCGTCCCGTCGGCGGGCACCGCCCAGCGCTGCCCCGCCAGGCCGTAGCCCACGGTGCCGGCGTCCGGCCACACGGCCTGGTCGTCGACGCTGCGGGTCTCGGCCAGCGGGGTCTCCGCCATCGTGGCGAGGTCCAGCACGTGCAGCCGCCACGGTCCCGGCTCGACCCGCTTCTTGAACGCCAGCCGGGTGCCATCCGGGGACAGCGACGGGCACTCCACGTTGTCGCGCAGCGCCTCCGCCTCCCAGGCGCGGTAGTCGGCCCGGATCAGGTGGGTGCGGCCGCGGCTGGCGACCGTGGCGTAGAAGCGGGTGTCGTCGGCGGCGAAGGTGACGCCCCAGAAGTTGACGTCGGGGGCGAAGTACCGCTTGCCGTCCACAGTCAGCGGGATGTCCTCGATGGACTTGCGCAGGTCGTCGGTCCCGGTGTCGAGGATGCCGGTCCGGGTGGAGAAACCGGCCGTGTTGTAGGAGTCGCCGGAGACGAACACCGTCCACGACACCATCCGCCCGCTGGGCGAGACCTGCAGCCGGCTCGGGATGCCGGGCACCGCGTGCCGCTGCTCCCGCCCGGCCCGGGTGACCACCAGCTCCGCCATGGGCGGCAGGCCGGGCAGCGCGGTGAGGCAGGCCCGGGTGCCCGCCGCCGCCGACCGGCGCGCGCACTCCGCGCCCGCCTCCGCCGTGCGCCCGCGGGCGTGCACGACGTACACCGCCGCGCCCGCGATCAGGAGGACGGCCGCGAGGACAGCGGCCGCCCGACGGCCGCGCCGACCAGCACGACCGCCAGCAGCACCAGCGACACCAGGATCGCCGTCGAGACTCCCCAGAGGGTCCACATCGCTCCAAACAGGACGGAGGAAACCAGTTTCGCCAGGGCCTGGGCGGTCTGCAGCACCGCCATCCCGCTGGTCCGCAGCTCGGCGGGCAGCAGCGGGCTCGCGGCGGCCGGCAGCACGCCGTCGGTGGCCGCGTAGAACACGCCGTGCAGCACCAGGACCACGACGACGTCGGTCAGCGGCGTGAGCAGCAGGCCGAACGCCAGCGCCAGCGCCAGGTGCCCGCCGAGGAACACCGGCCACCGCCCGACCCGGTCGGCCAGCCGGCCCAGCGGCACCGCCAGCAGCAGGTACACCGCCGCCGTGCCCAGGGCCAGCAGCGGGAAGTGCACCGCGTCCAGCTGGAGCCGCTGCTGCAGCACCAGGTACAGGAAGGCGTCGCCGACGGTCACCAGGCCGAGCACCGCGGCCCAGCCCACCACCCGCCGGAACGGCTTGCGCCACAGGGTCCGCAGCGGCGGCCGGACCGGCAGCGGCGTGCGGTGGTCGCGCACCAGCAGCGCCAGCAGCACGACGCCGAGCACGGCGACGCAGAAGCTGGTGACGAACACCGCGTCGTAGTCGCCGAGGCTCGCCCACAGCACGAACATCGCCACCAGCGGCCCGAGGAACGCGCCCACGGTGTCCATCGCCCGGTGCACCCCGAACGCCCGCCCGAGCGCGTCCGGCGTGCTGCTCAACGAGATCAGCGCGTCCCGCGGCGCGGTGCGCAACCCCTTGCCGGTGCGGTCCACGGCCAGCACCGCGCCCAGCGCCGCCACCGAGGAGCCGACGGCGAGCAGGGCCGGCTTGGCCAGCGCGGACAGCCCGTACCCGACCAGCGCCACCGCCTTGCGCCGCTGCCACCGGTCGGCGACGTGGCCGCCGAGCAGCCGCACCACCGCCGTCACGCCGGAGTAGAGCCCGTCCAGCAGGCCGAACTGGAACGGGCTCAACCCGAGCGCGACCACGAAGTACAGCGGCAGCACCGCCGTCACCATCTCCGACGACACGTCGGTGACCAGGCTGACCAGGCCGAGCGCGAGCACGTTGCCCGCGACCCGGCCCCGGCCGCGACCCGTCTCCGGCGTCCGCCGCGCGGTCGCGATGTACATCAGTGGCAGCTGTAGGTCGGCGTGCTGTCGACCGGCTTCCCGTCCAGGCCCAGGTACTGCCAGGAGTAGGTGGAGTCGGTCAGGGTCAGCTTGAGCACGCCGTGGGTGGACTTCGCGAACTCGGTGGTGGCCGGGTCCGCGGAGACCTTGTACAGCGACGCGCCGCCACCGCCGCCGATCACCGAGCGGGTGCCGGCGGGGTCGGCCTTCCCGGCGGCGTTCAACGGCTTGAACCGCTCGTAGTGGTGGTCGTGGCCGCCGAGCACGAGGTCGGCCTTGTTGGCCACCAGCGTCTCCCACAGCCCGGCGCTGCTGGTGTTGTGGCCGTGCGAGCCGGAGCTCCAGCGCGGGTGGTGGTAGTACGCGGCCACGCAGCCCTTGCGGTTGGCCGCCAGGTCGCGCTTGAGCCACTCCAGCTGCTCCGAGCCCGGCTTGCTGGACTCGGTGGAGTCCAGGGCGATGAAGTGCCAGTTGCCCTGGTCCCAGGAGTAGTAGGTCTTGCCGTTGGGCGTGGCGATGGAGCCGAAGTAGCCCTTGTAGCCGGACAGCGGCGGGTCGGAGTAGGTCTCGTGGTTGCCGGGCGTGGGCTTGGTCTTGGCCTTGAACCGGCCCCACGTCTTGTCGTAGTAGTTGCGGAAGTCGGACAGGTGGGCGTCGTCGTACTGGTTGTCCCCCATGGTGATCACCGCCACGGGGTTCATCTGCTCGACCAGCCGGGCGGTCTTCGGGTGCACGCAGGAGGAGCTGCTCGCGGTGCACTGCTCGGCGATGTCGCCGGCCGCGGCGACGACGAACGACCCGGAGCCGGCCGCGGTCGTGGCCCGGACCTCGTTGCTCGACCCGGAGGTGTTGCCCGCGGCGTCCCGCGCCCGGACCGCGTAGCCGTACCCGGTGGACGGGGCCAGCCCGCCGTCGGTGTAGGTGGTGCCGGTGGTCTCGCCGACCACGACGCCGTCGCGGAGGACGTCGTAGCCGGCGACGCCGACGTTGTCGGTGGACGCCGTCCAGGCCAGCGAGGCGCTGCTCGACGTCGTGCCGGTGACGCGCAGGCCCGCGGGCGCCGAGGGCGGGACCGCGTCACCGCCGCCGCGCACGCCGTGGACCTCCAGCTCCCAGATCGAGTAGCCGTACTCGGTGGCCCGTTCGGTGCCCAGGACGCGCAGGTAGCGGCCGGTGGCGCGCAGGCCGCTGTGGGTGTCGGTCTCGCCGTCGCCGGTGCTGCGGCTGCTGATGTCGGTCCACGACGAGCCGTTGGCGGAGAGCTGGACCTTGTACTTGGTGGCGTACGCGTCCTCCCAGCGGACGATCACCTGGTGCACCTCGGCGGCGCTGCCGAGGTCGACGGTGAGCCACTGCGGGTCGATGCCGGGCGCGCTGGCCCAGCGGGTGTCGTCGCGGCCGTCGACCGCGAACTGGCCGGCCAGGTCGGAGTCCTCCACGGAGGACGTGGTGACCGGTCTGCCTTGGGAGAGAAGGGAATCGGCGGGTGCGCTGGCGGCTGTCAACGGCTGGGCGAGCAGGACGCACACAGCCACCGAGGCCAACGGGGCTACTCGGCGCACGGAGTTCTCCTCACGGTCCGTGGCGGCGGCTCGGAGCAGAATCGTAAAGAATGTTTACAATCGGCAGGCTAGCCCCGCCCCGACGGGGAAGTCAACGCCCCGCCCGGCACCGCTCCCGACCCGCTCGCGCAGGTCACCGGCACAACCCCGGCGCCGACAACCCTGGCCGACTTCCCCGGCAACGCCACCGCAACGGGAGGTGAACGCCGGGCCGGCGGGCCGGCCGACCACGGACCCGCCCGTGCCGGGCGCGCCTGCCGGTCGGCCCGCGGAGCGGCCCGGACGACACCCCGTTCCGGGCCCGCAACCTGCACAATGGTCGAATGCGGCACGCTTCGGCTCGACTGGTCCTGCTGGTGGCGGTGGCACTCGTGGCCTCCGGGTGCACCCGACTGGTCGACGGACACCCCACGGCGGGCAAGGTCGTGTCCGAGGGCGGGGTGGACCCGGGTTTCATCAAGGGCACCGACGGCGGGGAGATCGACCGCCTCGCGGCCACGGCGATCACCGACGTCGACGCCTTCTGGGCGACGGCCTTCCCGGACACCTTCGGCGAGAAGTGGAGCCCGCTGGAGGGCGGCATCTACTCCGTCGACACCTCCGACCCGTCGGCCAAGCCGCCGCCGTGCACGGAGAAGGCGAGCGACGTCGAGGGCAACGCGTACTACTGCCCCACCGCCGACGCCATCGCGTGGGACCGGGCCGCCCTGCTGCCCGTCCTGCAGGACCGGTTCGGCGACGCGGCCGTGGTGATCGTGCTCGCGCACGAGATGGGGCACGCCGTGCAGCGCCGCATGGGGATCACCCCCGAGGCCGAGCGGCGGGACCCGCGGAAGTACCCGACGATTCTCACCGAGGCGATGGCCGACTGCTTCGCGGGCAGCTTCATCAAGTGGGTCAACGACGGCAGGTCCCAGCACCTCGACATCGGCACCGACACGCTCGACTCGGCGCTGGGCGCGCTGGTCACCTTCCGCGACCCGGTCGGCACGTCGGCCGGCGACCGGTCCGCGCACGGCAACGCGTTCGACCGGGTGTCGGCCTTCCAGGACGGGTACCAGCGGGGCACGAAGTTCTGCGGCGCGATGACCGTGGAGAACCGGCCGTTCACCCAGCAGGCGTTCACCAGCCTCGACGACCGGGACCGGGGCGGCAACCTGCCGTTCGACGAGATGCTGCGCGCCATCACCCCGGACCTGGACGCCTACTACGCCGCGCTGGTCACCGCCAAGGGCAGGACCTGGACCCCGCCGAAGGCCACCCCGGTCCAGGAGGAGCCGACCTGCTCCGGCGACCAGGGCCCGATCGCGTTCTGCCCGAAGGACGGTTCGGTGCAGATCGAGGTCTCCGAGGACCTGCCCGAGCTGCACGCCGAGATCGGCGACTACGCGACCGGTGTGCTGCTCGCGTCCCGCTACGGCCTCGCCGCGCTGGCCGCCGTCGGCCGGCCGGTCGAGGGTTCGGAGGCCGCGTCCGGCGCCCTGTGCCTGGCCGGCGCTTACACGAATCGCGTCTTCACCCAGCCCAATGATTTCGGGTTGTCACCGGGCGACCTGGACGAGGCCGTGCAGGTGCTCCTCGCCCACGACTACGCAGCCCGCGATGCGAGCGGCAAGGACGTCGTCGATCCCGGTTTCCAGCGGGTGGACGTGTTCCGGGCCGGGGTCTTCGAGGGCGCAAAAGCCTGCGGCCTGAATTAACACCCCCGACCCCCCGACCTCCAGGCTCGCGGCTCGCGGCTTTCCGCTTTTGGGTTTCAGCACGCCCCGTGCAGACCGGTGGCTTCGTGTTCTCCCCGTATGGCCTGCCCGGAGGGCTACCATGCTTTCTTGGGGGGTGCAAGCACGCTTTTCGCTTGCACCCCCCAAGAAAGCATGGTCGTCTTTGACAGGTCATGCGGGGGGAACACGACCGCTCTTTCTTTTCCTTCTCCTTGGCGGCCTGCCTGTCCGGCGAGGACTCTTTAAAGCTTTTCAGCTTGGATCCGTACCGCGCCTAATATTTCCTGGATCGGTGCGCGATCTTGGTAAGAAGAGCGGCCGAGAGGCCCCCAAGGAGGAGGGAAGTGCGTCGTGTTCTCCCCGTACGGCCTGCCGGAGGCAATCATCTTTGTCGGGGGGTGTCAAGCGAAGGGCGTGCTTGACACCCCCCGACAAAGATGATTGGGCTGCGCCCAGGCCGTACGGGGAGAACACGAGGCACACGGCTGCGCTGAACAGCGCCGCCGCGCGAGGCGCGGCTTGAGGCGAGAGCGAAGCGCCGCCGCGCGAGGCGCGGCTTGAGGCCAAAGCCATGTGGAGCGCGGGTCGCGGCAGGGGGCGGGTGCGGGCGCCATTCGTCCCGCCGGGGTGGCGGTGGGCGCACGAACGGGCCGGTCGACTTGTCCGAGAGCGCCGCAGCCTGGTGGTTCCGGTCCCACCGCCGCCATTCGCCAAGTAGGGTTCGGGCCGGACCGCACGGATCGGGATGGGGCTGGGGCATGGCTCGACGGGTGTTCACGGTCGCGGCGGTCGTCGCGGTGGCGGCGCTGGCCGGCGGGTGCACGCAGGTGGTGGACGGGCTGGGGCGCGCCACCCGGCCGGACGTGACGAAGGTGTCCGGGCTGGACATCACCACCGGGGAGAGCGGCGCCAAGCCCGGTGTGCCGGACGCGGACCTGCGCGTGGAGAACGGCGACGGCGGCGAGATGGACCGGCTCGCCATCAACGCGCTCGCCGACGTGGAGGAGTACTGGAGCGAGCAGCTGCCCGCCAACTTCGGCAAGGAGTTCCAGCCCGTCGAGCGCCTGGTGTCCTACGACTCCAACGGCGCGGGCGTCGAGATCTGCCGCACCAACACCAAGGGCGTGGCCAACGCCTTCTACTGCTCGCTGGACGACAGCATCGCCTGGGACCGGGGCGAGCTGCTGCCCATGCTGGACGACGCCTTCGGCCCGATGGCGGTGGTGACCGTGCTGGCCCACGAGATGGGCCACGCCGTGCAGTACAAGCTCGGCGCGCAGGGCGGCATCACGCAGGCCACCCCGTCGATCATCAAGGAGCAGCAGGCGGACTGCTACGCGGGCAACTTCTTCCGCTGGGTGGCCGAGGGCAGGTCCAAGCACTTCCGCATCTCGACCGGCCCCGGGCTCAACCAGGTCCTGGCGACGATGTTCTTCATCCGGGACGCGGCGGGCACCTCCGCCGAGAAGCAGGGCGCGCACGGCAGCGCGTTCGACCGGGTGGCGGCCTTCCAGTTCGGCTTCGCGGGCGACCCGAAGCGGTGCGCCGCGATCGACGAGCAGGAGGTCCAGGGCCGGATCACGCAGCAGAAGTTCGACTCCAAGGACCAGGACACCGGCCTGGGCAAGGGCAACCTCAAGGTGGACGAGCCCCGCTACCTGGAGCTGCTGGAGGAGAGCCTGCGCACCGCGTTCAAGCAGAGCGGCGCCACCCCGCCGACCTTCGGGCAGGGCGGCCCGTCCTGCCCGGACGCGCGGGAGACGTCGCCGGCGGCGTACTGCCCGGCCACCAACACCATCTCCATCGACCTGCCCGACCTGGTCAGGATCGGCACCCCGCCCAAGCGCGGCCAGAAGGGCGGCATCGGGGACTTCGCGGCCTTCGCGGAGATCGCGTCGCGCTTCGCGCTGTCCATCCAGAAGGCCACCGGCTACCCGCTGGAGGGCCCGGCGGCCGGCCTGCGCACCGCCTGCCTGACCGGCGCGTGGGCCGGGACGACGGCCGAGCCCTCCGCCGACCTGCAGCTCTCGTCGGGCGACCTGGACGAGGCGGTGGCCGAGCTGCTCAACGACAAGAGCCTCATCGCGGCCGACGTCAACGGCACCGTGGTGCCCTCGGGCTTCGCCCGGGTGGAGGCGTTCCGGGACGGCTTCTTCGACGGCTCCGGGCTCTGCACCCGCAAGTACTCCGGCTGACGCCGACGTCGTGCGCCCTGCCCGGAACACGGCCGGGCGGGGCGCACGACGCCGGTGCTCAGTACAGCGCGCTGGCGAGGCTCCGCCGGGCCTTGGCGACCCGCTCGTCGTCGGCCGGGAACAGCTCGAACAGCCCGACCAGGTGCTCGCGCACCCGGTCCCGGTCCTCCCCGAACACCCGGCGCACGGTGTCCACCAGCCGCTTGAACGCGGCCTCGACGTCCTGCCCGGCCAGCTGCGCGTCGGCGGCGGCCAGCTGGGCGTCCACGTCGTCGGGCGCGGCGTCGGCCGCGGCCACCACGTCCGGCGTCAGGTTCTCGGCGCGCGCGGTGAACCGGACCTGCGCGAGGGCGGCCTTGGCGTCGGCGTTGCCCGGCTCGGCGGCCAGGACGGCCTCGTAGGCGGCCTCGGCGGCGGCGAAGTCGCCCCGCTCGAACGCCTCCTCGGCCGCGACGAACCGCGGGTCCTCGGGCGCCTCGGCCGGCTCCAGGCCCGCCTCCGCGGCCTTGATCCCCGGCAGCCGGTCGCGCAGGGCGTCGAGCAGCCGGGTGATCCACTGGGCGAACTCGGCCTCCGGCAGCGGCCCGGCGAACGCGTCCACCGGCTGCCCGGCGGCCACCGCCACGACCGTCGGCACGGACTGCACGCCGAACGCCTGGCCCACCCGGGGGCTCGCGTCGAGGTCGACGCGGGCCAGGATCCAGGCGCCGCCGCCGGCCCGCGCGGCCCGCTCCAGGACCGGGGACAGCTGCCCGGCCTCCGGGCTCCAAGACGCGGTCAGCTCGACCACGACCGGGATGTCCAGCGAGCGCTCGACCACCGATTGGAACGTCGCCTCGGTGACGTCGAGCACCCACGGGCTCGGGCCGCCCCCGTCGGCGGGCGCGGGCGCGCCCGGCGGCGGTGCGGCGGCGCGCTGGCGGGCGGCGTCGGCCCGTGCCTTCAGCGCGCCCAGGTCGACCGCCCCGGACAGCGCGGCGGACAGTGCTGCGGTCTTGCGAGGGTCTGGCCTTGTCACGGTCCCATCCTGGCACGACGCCCGGAGCGGGCGGCGACCGGTCAGGCGGTCAGCTCGCCCACCGGGTCGAGGGCCATCGGGTTGGGGCGCATCGCGTCGTTGCGCCGGCCCAGGGCCAGCGCGATCGGGGTCATCAGCTCCAGGAACCGGGCGGCGCCCGCCTCGCCCAGGGACTGCCACGGCCGGGCGGCGGCCTCGTCGGTCCGGCGCTCGACATCCTCGCGCAGCGCCCGGCCGGCCGGCGTGATGCCCCCGTCGCCGTGCAGGCCGCGCGCGGCCAGCGACGCCTCGGCCGCGCGCCACTCGTCCTCGTCCCACCCGCGGGCGGTCCGCAGGTACTGCGGGTCCAGGCCCTTGTCCGCGCCGAACAGCACCAGGGTCTCGCACGCCGTCAGCCCGGCCGCGACGAGCGCCGCCAGGTGCCCGTCGCCGCGCAGCTCGCGCAGGGTCGTGCACGCCTGCCACAGCGCCAGGTGCGGCTCCTCGGGCACGGGCAGGGCCGCGTTGGCCGCGCCCAGCACCCGGCCCTCCAGCGGGGCCGCCGCGGCGGCCCGGACGGCCAGCCCGGCGGCCTCCGCGACGACCTCGCCGTCCACCGCGAGCGCCCCGTCGGCGCCGTCGCCCGCGGCCGGCAGCATCCGGCGCAGCGCCCGGTCGACGCCGCGCAGCCGGGCCCGGAGGAACACCTCCGGCGACGCGACCTCCCACGCCGCGGGCAGCGCCCGCGCCACCTTGCGCGGGTGGAAGCTGAAGAACGCGGCGGTCACGGTCTCCGGGGCCGCCGCGCCCAGCGGCGCGGCGCGCATCCCGAAGTAGCCCATCCACCCGCCCCGGCAGCCCAGCTCGTCGGTGACGGCGCGGGACTCGGGCGTGAAGTAGGTGACGTCGTGGTAGGTCTCGAAGCGCAACCACAGCTCTCGGGGCGACATGGTCGTCAAATTAGTCGGACGTCCTACTGTTCACCAGAGGCGAGGTGCTGTTCGACCCGCTCCACCTTCGCCCGCAGCTGCCCGGTGTGGCCCGGCCGGATGTCGGCCTTGAGCACCAGGCCCACCCGCGGCGCGGTGGCCTGCACGGCCTCGGTCGCCCGCCGCACCACCGCCATCACCTCGTCCCACTCCCCCTCGACCAGGGTGAACATGGCGTTGGTCTCGTTGGGCAGCCCGGACTCCCGGACCACCCGCACCGCCTCGGCGACGGCCGCGGCCACGCTGTCAGACTCCCCGCCGAGCGGGCTGATGCTGAACGCGACGAGCACTGCTGCCTCCTGTAGCCGGGTACCCACTGGTAGCTTCGGCGGCATGACGTCCCAGCCGCTCCCGTTCGACCCCATCGCGCGCGCCGCCGAGCTGTGGGAGAAGCGGATCGGCCCATCGACGTCGATGGCCGCCGTCACGAGCGTCATGCGAGTACAGCAGATCATCCAGTCCGCCGTGGACGCCGCCCTCAAACCGCACGGCCTGACCTTCGCCCGGTTCGAGGCCCTGGTGCTGCTGACGTTCGCCCGCACCGGCAGCCTGCCCATGCGCGTCATGGGCGAGCGCCTCCAGCTGCACCCCACGAGCGTGACCAACATCGTCGACCGGCTGGAGGCCGACGGCCTGGTCCGCCGCAACCCCCACCCGACCGACCGGCGCACCACCCTGGTGGAGATCACCGAGGCAGGCCACGCCCGGCGCGAGGCCGCGACCGAGGCCGTCGTCGGGGTCGGGTTCGGCCTGCGCGGGTTGACCGAGCGGCAGACCGAGCAGCTGACGGAGCTGCTGGCGAAGGTCCGCCGGGCGGTCGGCGACTTCGACAGCTGACCCCGCCCGGCACGTGCGCCCGACCCCGCCGGCGCCGGCCCGCGGGACGGTCACCCACCAGGTCGTGGCGGACGGCGTGCCCGCCGGTCTGTCCACTGCGGACGACCACGACCTCCCCGACGCGCCGCTGCGGGCGCCGCGGGGCCGCCCAGGCGGTCCGGCGGCGCTCCGGGGCGGCCGGGCGGGTGCGCTGGAGCACATCCGCCCGGCCGTGCCCGGCTCAGTCGTTCGCGGGCCGGGCCTCGGTCAGCTTCCCGGTGCGCTGCGCCCACCGCTCGAACACGACGGTGCCGAACGGCGGGATGCTCGCCACCAGCGCCCAGATCGTCGTCCGCCGGTCCCAGCGGTGCGCCAGCATGAGGGTCACCAGCACGTAGCCGACGAAGACGACGCCGTGGACCGGCCCGAAGACCTTCACCCCCAGCTCGTTGTTCACCAGCACGTACTTGAAGAACATGCCGATCAGCAGACCTGCCCACGACACGGCCTCGGCCAGCGCGAGGAGGCGGAAACGACCCACGGGGCTGCTAAGCATTCCCCCATTGTGGGCGGTGACCGGGCTCACCCGGCCCCCGGGTCCGTTTTGTCGGGTGCGCACCGGGTCAGTCCTCCCAGCGGAAGACCCTGGCCGCGATGAAGCCGACCACCAGGGTGAACCCGATCAGGACTGCGGCGGGCACGAGCAGGGCCTCGATCCCCTTGCCCCGCACCAGGACGTCGAGCATCCCGTCGTTCATGTGGCGCAGCGGGAAGACGTTCGACACGGTCTGCAGCCAGCCCGGCGCGTTCTCCAGCGGGAAGAACGTGCCGGACAGGAAGGCCATCGGCAGGACGATGGCGTTCGCCGCCCCGCTGGCCGCCTCCTCGGTCCGGCAGAACGCGCCGACGAGCATCCCGACGGCGAAGAACGCCGTCGTGCCCAGCACGAGCAGCGGCAGGGCGAGCCACCACTGGCCGGTCAGCTTCAGGCCGAACACCGGCGTCAGCGCCACCGCGACGAACACCACGCCCTGCGCCAGCGCCGTGCCGACGCTGACCAGGACGCGCGAGCTGAGCACCGCCGTGGTGCTGACCGGCGCCAGGCGGATCCGGCGCAGCACCTGCTTCTTGCGCCACGAGACGAGCGTCAGGGCCGCGCCGAAGACACCGGAGATCGAGACCGACCACGACAGGATGCCGGGGGTGAGGTACTGGATCGGTTTGAGCGACGCGTCCTCGACCGGTCGGGCCGACAGCGTGAACGCGGGCGCGGCCCCGGTGGCGGCCAGGTTGGTCTTGTCGACCACGCCGGAGACGATGCCGATGACGGTCTGGGCCTCGACCTGGTCGCTGGCCGCGAAGGTCAGCTCGACCTCGTTGCCCCGCACCGCCACCAGGGCGGGCAGGTCGCCGTCGTGCACCTTGCGCCTGGCCGCCTCGACGTCGTCGTGCCGCTCCAGCTCCAGGGCGCCGGTCCCGTCCAGCGCCGCGATCACGGGGCCGTCGCCGGACACCGCGATCTTCGTCCGCTCGTCGCCCGCGTCGCGGAACAGCAGGCCGAACACGACCAGGAACATCAACGGGAACACGAACGCGAAGAACAGCGTCGTGCGGTCGCGGAGGAAGCCCTTGGCCATCGCGGCCGACAGGCTCTTGAACGCGGTCACGCCCGGTACTCCCGCCCGGTCAGGTCGAGGAAGACGTCCTCCAGCGTGGCCGTGCGCACCTGGAGCCCGTCCAGCGTGCCGCGCTCGGCCAGCGCCGACAGCACCGGCGCGGGCCGGCGGGTGGAGATCGTCAGCGAGACCTCGTCCTCCTGGGCCTGCTCCACCCCGGCGATCGCCCGGGCGTCCGCGAGCGGGAGGCTGCCCTTCCGGAGCACGACGTGCGTCGGCGCGTCGAGGCCCCGCACGAGCGTCGCGGGCGCGTCCATGGCGAGGACCCGGCCCTTGTCCATGATCGCCACGCGGTCGCAGAGGATCTCCGCCTCGTCGAGGTAGTGCGTGGTGTAGACGATCGTCTTGCCGCGCGCCTGGATGGCCCGCAGCACGTCCCACAGGTTCCGCCTGGCCTGCGGGTCCAGCGCGGCGGTCGGCTCGTCCAGGAACACCACGTCCGGGTCGTGGACCAGGGCGCAGGCGATGGACAGCCGCTGCCGCTGGCCGCCGGACAGCTTGTTCTCCTGCACGTCCGCCTTGTCGGTCAGCCCCACCAGCTCCAGCATGTCGACGGCCTTCGCCGCGGTGACGCCGTAGAGCGACCCGAAGGTCTGCAACTGCTCCTTGGCCGTCAGCTTCTCGAAGAAGCTCGACGCCTGGAGCTGCACGCCGATCCTCGGCAGCAGCTCCGGGTTGCGCGGCCACGGGTCCTCGCCGAGCAGCGTCACGGAGCCGGAGTCGGCCTTGCGCAGGCCCTCGACGATCTCCAGGGTGGTGGTCTTGCCGGCCCCGTTCGGGCCCAGGATGCCGAAGAACTCCCCCTCGGCGACGGTGAACGAGACGCCGTCCACCGCTTTCAGGTCACCGTAGTGCTTGCGGATGTCCGCGACCACGACGGCTGGTATGCGCGCCCCTGTCATGGCTGGACGGTAGTCCCCGAGCGCTCGCGCGTCGGACGGACTCCGGGTTTCGCGCGACGAAAGTGAACAGGGCTCGATACTTTTGACCGGCGCGGCGGTCGCCCAGCGCGCCTGGCCGCATCCGGACGGTGAGGTCGGTTCGCCGGAGCGGAACGACGATCGGGCAGCAGGGCGGAACGACGACCGGACAGCAGGACGAGGCGACGACCGGGCAGCAGGGCGGAACGACGGTCAGCCGTCGGAGCAGGGCGACGGCGGGGCGGCGTCCGGGCCGGTGCCCCAGGTGGCCTCGGTCGGGTCGCCGGTCAGCTCGAACGCCAGCCGCGCCCCGGAGGTCAGCGCCTCGTGGTCGACCCAGGTCCGGTCGTGCCCGACCCCGTCCAGGCTCACGGCCTTGGCGTACTGGAGCGAGGCCGGGTCGGCGCCGGGCGCGGTGATGACGACGTCGCGGCCCGACTCCAGGTGCAGCACGGCCCGGCCGAACCGGGGCGCGTGGAGGAGGAACTGCCCGGTGCCCGGCGTCACGGGGTAGAGGCCGAGCGCGCTGAACACGTACCAGGCCGACATGGTGCCGAGGTCGTCGTTGCCCGTGACACCGTTGGGGGCGTTGACGAACAGCGTCTGCGCCGCGCGGTTGACCGCCGAGGTCTTCCACGGCTGCCCGATCAGCGCGTACATCCACGGCGCGTGCAGGTCGGGTTCGTTGTTGGGGTTGTAGCGGAACTGGTTGTAGTAGTCGTACGGGCCGACCACCCACTTCTCCCGCACGGTCCCGGCCGGGTCCGCGACCAGGTCCGGGTAGGCGAAGAAGTCGTCCAGGCGGGCGGCGGCGGCCCCGGCGCCGCCCAGCCGCCGCACCAGGCCCGGCACGTCCTGCTGCACCAGCCACTGGTACTGCCAGGCGGTGCCCTCGTGGAAGCCGTCCCGGCCCTGCGGCGTGAACGGGTCGAGCCACCGGCCGTCGGCGGTCCGCGGGCGCGGGAACCCGGTGAAGCCCCGGTCGGTCACCGAGTCGTCCCACAGGGTGCGGTGGTTCAGGCCGCGCCGGCGCAGCACGGCCGCCTCCCCGGTGCGCCCCAGCGCTTCCGCCATGATCGACAGGGAGCAGTCGGCCAGCGCGTACTCCAGGGTCGCGGACGCGCCGTGGTGCGGGTCGACGTCCTGGCCCTTCTTCGGGAATTCCCGGTCGAACTGGACGAACCCGTTCGCCAGGTACGACGGGTTGCCGGCCCGCCCCTCGAACGGCGACCCCGCGGGCGGCACGCCGCCGGCGTTCCGGGCCAGTGCCGCGTAAGCCCGCTCCGCCGAGCCCTCCAGCGCGCCGAACCGCCACAGGTCCACCAGGAACGGCGTGACCGGGTCGCCGGTCATCGTGTTGGTCTCCTGGTTGGCGTACGCCCAGCGGGGCAGCCAGCCGCCCTGGTCGTGGATGGCCAGGACGGAGCGGGCGATGTCCTTCGCGCGCTGCGGGCGCAGCAGGGCCAGCAGTTGGTTGTGCGCGCGGTAGGTGTCCCAGAGCGAGTAGTACTCGTAGTAGGTCCAGCCGGCGGCGGTGTGCACGCGGCCGTCGAAACCCCGGTAGCGACCGTCGACGTCGTTGCCCGTCAACGGTTGCAGCAGCACGTGGTACAGCGCGGTGTAGAAGACCGCGCGGTCGTCCGGGTCGGCCGCGTCGATGTCGACCGACCGCAGTTCCCGCCGCCACGCCGATTGCGCGGCGGCCCGCAGCGCGTCGAACGGCCTGCCCCGGGCCTCGGTCAGGTTCTTCGCCGCGCCCTCGGCGTCCACGTGCGAGATGGCCGTCGCGGCGGTGACCGGGCCGTCGGCGAACCGCACCCACTGGCCGCGCAGGCCCGCGCCGCCCTCCGCGCCGCCCCAGTTCCCGGTCCGCTCGAACGGCCGGTCGAACATCGTGGTGAAGTGCGTCGTGTACGGCTTGCCGCCGCAGAACGCCTGCGCCGTCACGGTTCCGGCCAGCGTCCGGTCGTCCACCACGCGGACGCTGCTGCCGGTCACCGGCTCCTTGTCGTTGGCCTGCCCCACGTTCACCAGCACGTGCGGGGTGGCGCCCGCGGGGAACGCGAACCGCTCGACACCGGTCCGCGTCGTCGCGGTGCTCTCCACCGTGATGCCGGAGGCGAGCCGCACGCGGTAGTAGCCGGGCTTGCCCACCTCGCCGTCGTGCGAGTAGCCCACGCCGTAGCGGCGGTGGTCGAAGGAGGACGGCAGGCCGGTGGTCGGCAGGACCGACACCAGCCCGCCCTGCTCGTGGCACCCCGCGCCGGACAGGAAGAAGTGGCCGAAACCCCGGATCACCGGGTCGTCGTAGCGCCAGCCGGCGTAATGCGCGCCGATCGGGCTGGAATGGGCTTTCCCGAACGGCATCGCGGCGCCGGGAAACGTGTTCCCGTCGTCCTTGGTCCCGATGAACGTGTTCACCGATTCGACCGGGTCCGTCTGCGCGTCCGCCGCCACGGGTATCACCATAGCGGCCGATACCACGAATACCAGCAGGCTGCGCAGCACACCCCCACGGTATTGCCGGCAGCGGTGCGCGGCCACCCGAGCCGGGTGGCCGCGCGCCGCGGGAGCGGGTCGGGGCCGGCGGACCGGGGCCGGCGGTCAGCGCCAGCGCTGGTTCGCGCCGCCGTGCCACTCCCACTGCACGACGTCGCCGCCGTCGGCCAGCGACCAGCCGTAGACCTCCAGCGCCTTGCCGCTGTGCCGGCTCAGGTACCGGAAGCTCGCGGTGTCGTCGGACCAGGTCTGCACCCAGCGCTGGTTGGCGCCCCAGTGGCACTCCCACTGCACGACGTCGCCGCCGTTGGCCTGCGACCAGGCGTAGACGTCCAGGCACTTGCCGCTGTTCAGGTTCTTGAGCGAGTACGAGCCGTCGCCGTGCCGGACGAAGGTCCAGAGCTGGTTCGCGCCGTAGTGGCAGTCCCACTGCACGACGTTGCCGCCGTTGGCCTGCGACCAGCCGTAGACCTCCAGGCACTTCCCGCTGTGGTCGTTCTTGAGCGGGTAGGTGCCGTTCGTGGCCAGGACGCGCGCCCCGTCGGTCGCAGAGGTCCGGTCGGCGGACGCGCCGAGGGGCGCGACGAGCAGGGTGAGCACCACCAGGGCACTCGTCAACAGGCTTGCCGCAATTCGCCTCATCGGGTCTACCTCCAATAGTTGCGGTAACGACCGGCACAGTCTCCGAGAAGGTGCTTATGAACGGCTGATGCCGCGCTGAGGGACCGGTGCGGCCAGACGTCGGGAGGCGATCGTGAACTTCACCCTGCTCGGCGAAGTGGGCATGTGGAAAGATTGTCAATTGATTCCATTGGGTGGTCCGCGGAGACGGACGCTACTGGCCGTGCTACTGCTCGAACTCGATCGGGTGGTGCCGGTTGATCGAATCATCCGGTTGCTGTGGGAGGACGAGGTGCCGGCCACGGCGCGCAACGCCGTGCAGGGCTTCGTCGCCGCACTGCGCCGGTCGCTGGGTGGACACCCGGACGCGCGACTGGTGACGCGCGGTTGCGGCTACGCGCTGCAGACCGACCCGGAGCGGGTGGACGTCTTCCGGTTCCGCGAGGCGGTCGCCCGCGCCCGGACCCTGCCCGACCGGGAGGCGGCGGGCGTGCTGCGGGACGCCCTCGCGCTGTGGCGCGGCGAACCGCTCGCCGACATCCCGTTCGAGTCGGTGCGGGTCCGCCTCGGCAACGCCCTGGAGCAGGAGCGGCTGGCCGCCGTGGAGCTGCGCGCCGAGGTCGAGCTGCGCCTGGGCCGGCACCGCGACCTGGTGTCGGAACTGCTCCGCCTGGCCGAGGAGCACCCGGTCCGGGAGTCGCTGCACGGCCTGCTGATGCTCGCCCACTACCGCAGCGGGTGCACCGCCGAGGCACTGGAGACCTACCGCCGGCTCAACCACAGGCTGGTCACCGAGTACGGCATCACCACCGGCCCCGCACTGCGGGAGCTGCACGAGACGATGCTGCGCTCCTGACCCCTTCCATACGCAGAACACCTATTCTTACGCTTGCGGCTTACGGCTTCGCCTTTGGGCTGCACGCCCCGTGCAGTCCGATCGCTTCGTGTTCTCCCCGTATGGCCTGCCCGGAGGGCTACCATGCTTTCTTGGGGGGTGCAAGCACGCTTTTCGCTTGCACCCCCCAAGAAAGCATGGTTGTCTTTGACAGGTCATGCGGGGAGAACACGACCGCTGTTTCTTTTCATTCTCCTTGGCGGCCTGCCCGTCCGGCGAGGACTCTTTAAAGCTCTTCAGCTTGGATCCGCACCGCACCTAATATTTCCTGGATCGGTGCGCGATCTTGGTAAGAAGAGCGGCCGGGAGGCCCCCAAGGAGGAGGGAAGTGCGTCGTGTTCTCCCCGCACGGCCTGCCGGAGGCAATCATGTTTTCCGGGGGGCGTCAAGCGAAGAGCGTGCTTGACGCCCCCCGGAAAACATGATTGGGCTGCGCCCAGGCCGTACGGGGAGAACACGAGGCACACGGCTGCGCTGAAGCGCCGCCGCGCGGGGCGCGGCTTTACGCGCAAAGCCTCGCGGGGCGCGGCCCTCGGGCAAGGGCCGCGGCCCCTAAGCCACCCCGATGGCGAACACGTGGAACGTGCCGCCCGAAACGGAAGAGGGCAGTGTCACCGAGCGCACCGGTTTGGGCTGCAAGGCAATGGGCGCGGTGGCGAAGACGAACACCTTGATCTGCTGCGGGGTTCCGCTGGGGCTGTTGCGGTACGGGGTGGTGGCCACGATGCGGTTGTCGAACGACGGCGGGGTGGAGGGGTTGCCGCCCAGCGCCCAGTCCGACAGGCCGACGTCGGCCGTCTGCGTGGTCCCGTCCTCGTAGGTGACGGTGAGCGTGCCGGACGCCCGGCCGCTCGCCCCGCTGCCCAGCAGGCCGAGCCTGGTGCCCGTGGCGTTCACCGTGACGGTCTGCCCGGACGCCGTGACGTTGTCCGCCTCGCCCACCGGTGAAGTCGGCCAGGTGTAGGCGATGCCGTCCCGGGTGACCGTGGCGCCGGGGCTCAACCCCTGCTCCCCCAACGCCTTGCGCGAGTAGCTCCACCCCTGGCCGTCGAAGTTGCCGACGGCCTGGTCGTCGTCCGGTGACGTGCCGATGTTGTCGAACGCCGCCCGCAGGCTGCCCGGGTCGGCCACCAGCACCGAGATCGTGCTGCGCTGCCCGTTGGAGAACGCGAGCGGGATGCGGTGGGTCCGCTCGGCGGCGTCGGCGGCGACCGCGATCGTCACCGGTTGGCCCGCCTTGTCCCCCGGCGGGAGGGCGACCTCGCCGCGGGCCGGGGTGACCGCGATCCCCGCGGGCGGCTCGGCGCTCCAGGACACCTTGCCGCCCTTGCCGGAGAAGTCCTGCGCGCCGACGGTCACCGCGCCGGAGCCGCCGGCGGGCAGCACCAGCCGGCCGGGCTCGACGAAGCCCTGCTGGGCGGTCTCGCCGTCGCGGAACGACGGCGGCGCGTCGGCCGGACCGGTGCCCCAGGCCGTCGGCTCCGCGGTCAGCCCGAACTCGACCGTGCCGCCGCCCGTCGCGAACGACTCCGGCAGCCACGTGCGGGTCTGCGCGCGGCCGTTGAGCTTCAGGGACGCGACGTGCTCGCCCGTGCCGGAGGTCTTGATGACGATGGGCCCGCCGTTGGGCCGGGTGATGGTGACCTCCTCGAACAGCGGGCTGTTGACCACGAGTTCGGCGCGGCCGGGGATCGCCGGGTACATGCCGAGCGCGGCCCACACGTACCAGGACGACATCTGGCCCAGGTCGTCGTTGCCCATCAGGCCGTCCGGCCCGGGGCCGAACAGCTCGTCCACCGCCTGGCGCACCACGGCCTGCGCCCGGCTCGGCGCGCCGGCCCAGTTGTACAGCCACGGCGTGTGCATGACCGGCTCGTTGCCGAGGAACGCGTACGGCTCGTCGGGGCCGGCGTTGAGCTTGGTGAAGAAGTGGTCCAGCCGGTCGCGGACCTTCGCGTCGCCGCCCATCGCGGTGAACAGCCCGCGCGCGTTGTAGGGCACCATCCACGTGTACTGGGCGGCGTTGCCCTCCACCCAGTTGTCCGGGTTGCCGGGCGTGAACGGCTCCACGTACGACCCGTCCCGGTTGCGCGGTTGGGTGTAGGAGGTGGCCGGGTTGAACACGTTCTGCCAGTACTGGGCGCGTTCCATGAACGCCCGCCAGGTCGCGCCGTCGCCGAGGCGGCGGGCCAGCTCGGCGATGGCGAAGTCCGCGGTGGTGTACTCCAGCGTGGTCGCGGGCGCTCCCCACACCCCCCGCGCGCCGACCGGGACGTAGCCCAGCTCCTGGTACTCCTCGAGACCCGGCCGCTCCTGGTAGCCCTGGGTCGGCTGGGTCGCGCCGCGCAGCATCAGCAGCAGGGCCCTGCCCGCGTCGAAGTCCTTGGCCCCGAAGGCGTACGCGCTGGAGACCATCACGTGGTACGGGTCGCCGACCATCACGCCCGTGTAGCCGTTGGCCACCGTCCACCGGTCCCACGAGCCGCCCTGCTCGGCGAAGGCCATCATGGAGCGGACCATGTCCGCCGATTCCGCCGGGGCCAGCAGGGACAGCAGCTGCATCTCCGAGCGGTAGACGTCCCAGCCGGAGAAGTTCGTGTAGACCGCGTGGCCCCGGTCGGCCGTGTGGACGCGGCCGTCGAAGCCGGGGTAGCGGCCGTCGGCGTCGGAGAAGACGTTGGGCTGCAACAGGGAGTGGTACAGGGCGGTGTAGAACGTGGTGCGCTGCGCGTCGGTGCCCCCGGTGACCCGGACCTGGCCGAGCCGGTCGTTCCACGCCGCGCGCGCCGCCGCGCGGACCGCGTCGAACGACCTGCCGGTGTTCTCCGCCCGGAGGTTCCCGCGGGCGCCGTCGACCGAGACGAACGACAGGCCCACGCGCACCGTCACGTCCGGGTCGTCGAAGGTGACCCAGCCGCCGCTGCCGGGACCGGACACCGTGGTGTCGCGGGCGGCGACCTCGCGCGGCGCGGTCTGCGCGGCGAGGGTCTTGGGCGCGTCACCGGTCTCCCGGCGGGGCGAGCCGCCGCGCTCGCTGGTCCGGCCGGGCGTGACCGCGCCGTCCTTCCACGTGCCGACGGACGCGAACGGCTGGTCGAAGTGCGCGTGGAAGTAGACGCGGTAGCGGTGGTCCGCGCCGCAGAACCGGCCGCTGGTGGCCCAGCCGCTGATGGTGTCGGCGCCGATGGTCACCTCGGCATCGTCGGTGCCCGACACCGAGCCGGAGGTGTTGACCAGCAGCGTGGAGGTGGCCCCGCCGGGGTAGGCGAAGCGGCCGATGCCGGTCCGCTGGGTCACGCTCAGCTCGACGTGCGCGCCGTTGTCCAGCTCGACCCCGTAGTAGCCGGGCGAGGCGGACTCGGCGGAGTGCGCGAAGGTCGACACGTAGCGGCTCGGGTCGGCGGCGGGCGAGGTGGTCACCTCGCCGACGAACGGCATGATCGGGATGTCCTGGTAGGTCGAGCAGCCCGCGCCGGACAGGTGCGTGAGGCTGAAGCCCTTGATGCGGTTGTCGTCGTAGGAGTAGCCGCCGTGCTGGCGGGTCACCGTGTCCGGGCTCCACTGCACCATGCCGAACGGCACGTCCGCGCCCGGGAAGGTGTTGCCCGCGCCGCCGCCGGTGCCGTGGTCGGGGCCACCCGGCCGGGTGCCGACGAACGGGTTGACCCACCGCGCGAGGTCCTCCACCTGCGCCTGGGCGACCACCGGTTGGACCGACGCGGACGCGACGACCGCCGCGACCACCAGTGCTGTCCTCACGAGCCCTCCTCGGGTGACAACGCTGTCCACCACTTCTGGTGATTGCATACTTGCGGAGAGTGCTCGGGGCGCGTCAAGGCCGTGTCCGGGTGTTGTCCGGTTCGGGACAGGCCGGATCATTGACATCACCGGGGAGCGGGTGTGTGATTCGGCGACTATGACAACGTTGTCCCCGAACGGCGCCACCGGCGTCCGCAAGGTGCGACGCGCCACGATGAACGACGTGGCGCGGTTGGCGGGTGTCAGCATCAAGACCGTCTCGCGCGTGGTGAACGACGAGGCGGGAGTGCACCCGGCGACCGCCGAGCGGGTGCTCTCGGCGATCGACCAGCTCGGCTTCCGGCGCAACCTCAGCGCGCGCAACCTGCGCCGCGGGTCGTCCACCGGCGCGGTCGGGCTGGTGCTGGAGGACGTGGCCAACCCGTTCTACTCCGGCGTGACGCGCGCGGTGGAGGAGGTCTCCCGGCCGCGCGGCAGGCTGGTGATCACCGGCTCGTCGGACGAGGACCCGGCCAGGGAGCGGGAGCTGGCGCTGGAGTTCTGCTCGCGGCGGGTCGACGGGCTGCTCATCGTGCCCGCCGGGCTCCAGCACGGCTACCTGCTGCCGGAGATGCGCGCGGGCACGCCGGTCGTGTTCCTGGACCGCCCGGCGGGTGACGTCGTGGCGGACACCGTGCTGGTGGACGACATCGGTGGCACGATCGAGGCCGTGCTGCACCTGGCGTCGTTCGGGCACCGCCGGATCGCGTTCCTCGGCGACGCGCCGGGCATCTTCACCGCCAACGAGCGCCTGCGCGGCTACCGCGAGGGCTGCGCCCGGGCGGGCCTGGGGTTCGACGGGTCGCTGGTCGCCATGGGCCCGCACGACGGGGCCTCGGTGCGGGCGGCGCTGCGCCGGCTGGCCGACGCGCCCGACCCGGCGACGGCGGTGGTCACCGGCAACAACCGGATCACCGTGCACGCCCTGCGCGCCCTGGCCGGCTCGGCGACCAGGCCGGCGCTGGTGGGCTTCGACGACTTCGAGCTGGCCGACCTGCTCTCGCCGCCGGTCAGCGTGATCGCGCACGACGCGAGCGCGCTCGGGAAGGCCGCGGCGGACCTGCTGTACGCCCGGCTGGACGGCGACGGCTCGCCGCCGCGCCGCGTGGTGCTGCCGGTGCGGCTGGTGGCCCGCGGGTCGGGGGAGGTCCGCGCATGAGCACCCCGCCGGTCGCGCTGGCGGCCAACCAGCCCGAGCAGTTCTACCGGGGCGGCGCGGCGATCGCGGCGCTGCGCGGCGACCCCGCGGCGGACGCGGGGCCGGAGGACTGGGTGGCGTCGACCACCACCCTGTTCGGGCAGGACCGGGCGGGCCTGACCAGGCTGCCCGACGGGCGGTGGCTGCGGGACGCGGTGCGCGCGGACCCGGTGGCGTGGCTGGGGCCCGAGCACGTGGCGGCGTTCGGCGCGGACACCGCGCTGCTGGTGAAGCTGCTCGACGCGGGCCGGCGGCTGCCGGTGCACTGCCACCCGTCGAACGCGTTCGCCGCCGAGCACCTGGCCTGCCGGCACGGCAAGACCGAGGCGTGGGTGGTGATCGGCGCGAACGGCCCGCAACCGCTGGTGCACCTCGGTTTCCGCCGGGACGTGCCCGCCTCGGCGCTGGCCGGCTGGGTGGCCGCGCAGGACTCCCGGGCCATGCTCGACGCGCTCAACCCGGTGGCGGTCGGACCCGGCGACACCGTCCTGGTGCCCGCCGGCGTGCCGCACTCGATCGGCGAGGGCGTGTTCGTCGTCGAGGTGCAGCAGCCCACCGACTTCTCCGTCACGCTGGAGTGGCGCGGTTTCCTGGCCGACCCGGACGCGTGGCACCTCGGCCTGGGCGACGCGGCGCTGGGGTGCGTCGACCGGCGGGCCCCGCGCGTCGAGGACCTGGTGTCCCGCACCGGTTCGCGCGTGGCCCCGTCGGTGGACCTGTTGCCCCCCGAGGCCGATCCGTTCTTCCGCGCGGACCGCCTGCACGTGTCGGGCAGGGCCGCGCTGGAGCCGTCGTTCGCGGTGCTGGTGGTGCTGGGGGGCTCCGGCGCGCTGGGTCCCCTGCCGCTGCGCGGGGGCAGCACGGTCGTCGTGCCGCACGCGGCGGGCGAGGCCGTGCTGACCGGCGACCTGGTCGTGGTCCGATGCCGCCCGCCGCTGCCGCCCCACCCCGGGAGCTGACGTGGCCGACCCCCTGCTGGACGCCCGCGACCTGGTCAAGCGCTACGGCGGCGTGGAAGCGCTGCGGGGCGCCTCGTTCACCGCGCACGCGGGCGAGGTGGTGGCGCTGATCGGGGACAACGGCGCGGGCAAGTCGACGCTGGTGAAGTGCCTGTCCGGCGCGGAGCAGCCGGACTCGGGCACGATCGCCCTCGACGGCCGGGAGATCACCCTGCCCTCGCCCACCGCGGCGCGGTCGCTGGGCATCGAGACGGTGTACCAGGACCTGGCCGTCGCACCGGACCTCGGCCCGGCGGCGAACCTGTTCCTGGGCCGCGAGCTGCGCAAGCCGGGCCTGCTGGGGTGGCTCGGCGTGCTGGACGAGAAGGAGATGCGCCGCCGGGCCGCCGAGTCGTTCCGCGAGCTGGGCGTCGCGCTGCAGAGCGTGGACGTGCCGATCGGCTCGCTGTCGGGCGGGCAGCGGCAGAGCGTCGCCGTGGCGCGCAGCGTGGTGTGGGCGGGCAGGCTGGTCTTCATGGACGAGCCGACCGCCGCGCTCGGCGTGGTGCAGCGGGGCCGGGTCCTCGACGTGGTCCGGCGGGTGCGGGACCGGGGCGTGGCGGTCGTGCTGATCAGCCACAACATGCCCGAGGTGCTGGCCGTGTCGGACCGGGTGGAGGTGCTGCGCCTGGGCAGGCGGGTGGCGCGGTTCCGGGCCGCCGGCACGACGGTGGAGGAGTTGGTCGGCGCGATGACCGGCGCCCTGTCGCAGGAGGACGCATGAGCCCCGACGGCGGCCGGCGCACGTGGGCGCAGCGCCTGCTCGGCGCGAACACGCTGTGGATCGGGCTGGCCCTGCTGGTGATCGTCGCGGTGTTCGGCGCGCTGCGGCCGGACGCGGTGCTGACGGTGTTCACCCTCCAGTCGCTGCTGGTGGAGACCTCGGTGCTGCTGGTGCTGTCGGTGGGCATGACCTACGTGGTCGTCACCTCCGGCATCGACCTGTCGGTGGGCTCGGTGCTGGTGTTCTCCAGCGTCACGTCGGCGACGGCCATGAACGCGCTCAACGCCGGCGACGCGACCCGCGCGGGCTGGGGCACCGTGCTGGTGGGCCTGGCGGTGGCGCTGGCCAGCGGCGCGGCGTGGGGCCTGCTCAACGGCCTGCTGGTGGCGCGGGCGGGCCTGCCGCCGCTGATCGTGACCCTCGGCTCGTTCGGCGCGGCGCTGGGCGCGGGGCAGCTGATCTCCAACGGCTCCAACGTCAGCCGGGTGCCCGACGCGCTGACCGACGGCCTGGGCTCGGGGACCTGGTTCGACCTGCCCAACATGGTGATCCTGGCGGGCGCGGTCACGGCGCTGGGCGCGCTGGTGCTGGCCACCACGCGGTTCGGCCGCCACACCTACGCGATCGGCTCCGACGAGGAGGCCGCGCGCCGGGCGGGCATCCCGGTGACCCGGCACCTGGCGGGGGTCTACCTGCTGGCGGGCGTGCTGGCCGGGCTGGCGGGGTTCATGTCGCTGGCCTACTTCCGGGTCGCGTCGATCACCGGGCACGAGACGGACAACCTCGACGCCATCGCGGCCGTGGTGCTCGGCGGCACCAGCCTGTTCGGCGGCTCGGGCTCGGTCGTCGGCACGGTGCTGGGGGTGTTCATCCCCGCCGTGCTCCAGAAGGGGTTCGTGATCGTCGGGGTGAACGTCTACTGGCAGCCCGTCGCGGTGGGGGCGGTGCTGGTCGCGGCGGTGTGGTTCGACCAATCACGGCGGAGGGCGCGCAACCGGCGCTAGGGGAGAGGTGCGGGAGACATGTCGACGAGGACAGCGGCCCTGCTCGGGGCGGCCCTGCTGCTGACGGCGTGCGGTGGGGGCGGGCGGATCGGGGACGCCGGCGACGCCGGCGACGGCAAGAGGATGGTGCTGATCCCGGGCGTCTCGGCGGAGCCGTTCTACATCTCGATGGAGTGCGCCTTCCGCGAGGCGGCGCAGGCCCGGGGCTACGCGGTGGACGTGCAGGCGCCCGCCAAGTTCGACTCCACCCTCCAGACGCCGATCGTGAGCGGGGTGCTGGCGAACCGGCCGGGCGCGGTGCTCATCGCGCCGACCGACGACAAGGCCATGGCCGGGCCGATGAGGCAGCTCAAGGACGCCGGCGTCAAGGTCGTGGAGGTGGACACCAGGCTGGAGGACACCTCGATCGCGGTGTCCACCGTCTCGTCGGACAACGAGCAGGGCGGGCAGCTGGCCGCCCGGACGATGGCGAAGCTGGTCGGCGACAAGCCGGGGTCGGTGCTGGTGCTCAACACCAAGGCCGGCACGTCCACCACCGACGCCCGCGCCAAGGGCTTCGAGGACGAGATCGGGAAGTACCCGAACCTGCGGTACGTCGGCCAGCAGTACACCGACAACGAGCCGGACCAGGCGGTGTCCAAGCTCACCGCGACGCTGGCCGCCCACCCCGACCTGGTCGGCGTGTTCGCCACGAACCTGAACACCGGCGAGGGCGCGTCGACCGGCCTGCGCAACGCGGGCAGGACCGGCGTGGTCAACCTCGTCGGCTTCGACGCGAGCCCCAAGCAGGTGGAGGACCTGAGGGCGGGCGCGGTGCAGGCCCTGATCGCCCAGGACCCGGCGACCATCGGCCGGACCGGCGTCGAGCAGGCGGTCGCGGCGCTGGAGGGCGGCGAGGTCCGGCGCGAGGTCGAGACCGACCTCGTCGCGCTCACCCGGGCCGACATGGACGCCAACGAGGAGTACTTCTACAAGCAGGGGTGCTGACCCGGCCGGGCGCCCGGACCGGGCGCCCGGCTCAGGCGTCCAGGTACTTGTTGGCCAGCTCGGAGTACTCCTTCTCCAGGTCGTCGGCCAGGTACGCGACGTAGGCCCACGGCACGTCGTGCACGTGGTCGCGCATCCCGAGCAGGTGCCGGCGGGCCCGGGGCGCGTCGTCGGCCAGCGCGAAGGCCGCCGCGAACAGGTTGTGCGCCTGGAGCGACCTGGGGTGCGGGCGCGACGGCGCGGCGGCCCACTTGTCCGCCGCCGGCGCGATCTCCTCGCGCACGCGGCCGAAGTAGCGCAGCTTGAGCGTGGCGATCTTCAGCGCGCTGCGCGCCTGCACGGCGTCCTCGAACTGCTCCAGGAAGACCTCGAAGTGCGCCAGGGGCAGCATCGCCACCACCGGGTCGCCCGGCGGGGCCGCGTCCACGCTGCCGTGCGCGAAGGCCATCATCTCCTCGGCGGAGCCGCCCCACTTGGCGGCGAGGATCTGCAACCGCGTCCAGTGCGCGGGGTACAGCGTCGGGCAGCGGGCCGCGATCTCCCGCCACACCTCGTCCTTCTGGTCCCGGTCGACCTGCAGGCCCAGGCCCGCGGTCTGCAGCTGCGCCCACGGCACCGCGTCGCCGGGCAGCAGCTTCGCGGCCTCGTGCAGCGGCCCGACGGCCTTGCGCAACGTGGCGAAGAACACCTTGAACCGGTCCTTGCCGACGCTGTCCGCCCGGCCCGACCCGCGGATCGCCCAAGCCTCCCGGATGAACGCCGTGCCCGCCAGCAGCCACAGGTCCGGGTCGGTGTTGTTCTTCGCCAGCTCCAGCAGCTCGTCCGCGTGGCCGATGGCGTGCTCGCCGAGCACCTCGACCCGCAGCGCGCGCACCTCGGGCTCGTCGCGGCACTCGGCCAGCACGGTCGTCGCCGCCCGCAGGTGCCCGGCGTCCATCTCCTCCGCCGCGATGTCCAGGATCGCGTCGTCGTAGGTGTGGTCGCGCACCACCTCACGGGCCACCGCGGCAGGCCGCTTCCTCCGGAAAATCCCCACCCCGTCGACCTTACTTTCCCGGACCCCCGACCGGCGTAGTGCTTTCGTAGACCCGAACACCACTCTTTGTGCGGTTGTCCCCCACCCCGCGTCACCGATGAGGTGATGGCACGACTGGAGGGGGAATCCATGCGAACACTGGCAGCAGCCGTGACCGCCGCCCTGCTGGCGGCGACGCTCCCGGCGACCGCGCAGGCACAGGACCGGGTCGGGGCGCCGGCGAGCCCGCACTTCGCGCAGACGATCACGTGGGGCCCGTGCACGGACATCGACGCGCCCGCCCTGGAGTGCGGCACGTACACCGCGCCGCAGGACTGGCGCGCGCCGCGCAACGGCAAGGACATCACCATCGCCGTCAGCCGCCTCAAGCCCAGGAGCGGCCAGGCCAGGGGCAGCGTCCTGACCAACCCGGGCGGTCCCGGCGGCCCCGGCAGGCTCCTGCCGACCGCCTACCTGGGCCGCTCGAAGCTGGTGGACAACTTCGAGATCATCGGCGTCGACCCGCGCGGCACCGGGGCCAGCACCAACGTCACCTGCGCGAACTTCGACTTCCTGACCGTCGCGGACCCGCGCGACCGCAGCCGCGCCAACGTCGGGCTGCTCTACGACGCCGCCGAGTTCCAGGCGTCGGCCTGCCAGCGGCGCAGCGGCGAGTTCGGCCGGGTGGTCAACACCGAGCAGACGGTCAAGGACTTCGACCTGCTGCGCCACCTGCTGGGCCGCGAGAAGGTCAGCTGGATCGGCTACTCCGGCGGCACGTGGCTGGGCGCCTACTACGCCACCTACTTCCCGAACCGGGTCGACAAGTTCGTGCTCGACTCCAACGCCGAGTTCACCACGACGTTCCAGGACGTCTTCGACGAGTTCGGCCGCGGCTTCGAGCGCCGCTTCCGGGTCGACTTCCTGCCCTGGGTCGCGAAGCACGACAGCGTCTACCACCTGGGCACCACGGCCGAGCAGGTGCGGCAGCGCTACGAGCAGGCCCGCGCCGCGCTGGCGAAGAACCCGATCGCGCTGCCGGACGGCACGCTCTTCGACGGCGTGCTGCTGGACCTGGTCCTGATGCAGGGGCAGTACAGCAAGCAGCTGTTCCCGACGGTCGCGCAGACCTTCTCGCAGGTCGCGCAGACCACCTCGGGCGCGGTCGCGGCGGCGGCCCTCGACGTGCGCTACCCGGACGCGCCCACCGCGACCCTGTACTCGATCACGTGCAACGACACGCAGTTCCGGGGCGGTCGCGAGCGGCTGGCCCGGGAGGCCGAGCGGCTGGGCCGGCAGTACCCGCTGATGGGCTACTACCAGCTCCTGGCCCCGTGCGCGTTCTGGGACCGCCCGCCGCTGCACCTGAAGACCCCGACCGGCAAGGGCGTCCCGCCGGTGCTGATGGTGCAGTCGGTCCGCGACCCGGCCACCCCGGTGGAGGGCGCGCGGCGAGCCCACGAGCAGTTCGCCGGCTCCCGCCTGCTCACCGTCACCGACGAGGGCGACCACGGCATCTACGGCTTCGGCAACGCCTGCGTGGACGACCTGGTGGAGTCCTTCATCGTCGACGGCGTGGTCCCGGCCCGGGACGTCACCTGCCCCGGCACGCCGCTGCCCGACCCGACGACCGCGCCGCCCGCGCGGCCGTCCCTGGTCCAGGGCTGGTTCTGACCCGCCCCGCGGCCCGGCTCCCGCCCCCCGGGGGGCGGGGGCCGGGCCGCGGGCTAGCCGCCGAACGCGCCGCTCTGGCGGCGGCGGGCCGCGTACACCCCCGCCTCGGTCCGGCGGCCGAAGCCCAGCTTGTGCAGCAGCGACGAGACGTAGTTCTTCACCGTCTTCTCCGCCAGGAACAGGCGCTGGGCGATCTGCCGGTTGGTCAGCCCCTCGGCGATCAGGTCCAGGATCCGCCGCTCCTGCGGGCTCAGCGCCGCGTAGCGGGGGTCCTCGACCGGCCCGCCGCGCAGGCGCTGCAGCACGGTCGCGGTGACGCCCGAGTGCAGCAGCGAACCGCCCGCCGCCAGGGTCCGGATCGCCGAGACGAGGTCGATGCCGGAGACCTGCTTGAGCATGTACCCGGCCGCGCCCGCCATGATCGCGCCGAACAGCGCCTCGTCGTCCGAGTACGACGTCAGCATCAGGCAGGCGGGCGGCGGTTGGGCGGTGGAGCGGATCTCCCGGCAGACCGTCACGCCGTCGCCGTCGGGCAGGCGCACGTCGATCACGGCCACGTCGGGCCGGTGCTCGGCCGCCGCCGCCACGGCCGCCGCCGCGCTCTCCGCCTCGCCGACGACCTCGATGTCCGGTTCCACCGCGAGCAGTTGGTTCAAGCCGCGCCGCACGATCTCGTGATCGTCGACGAGCAGCACCGAGATGGCCATCGTCCTCTCCCTACCCCGACACCAGCGGGACGGACCACGTCACCGTGACGCCCTTGCCCGCTTCCGAGCGCACGTCGCAGGCGCCGCCCCACCGGGCGGCGCGCGCGGCCATGTTCACCAGCCCGCCGGTGTGCCGCACGCGCCCGTCGGGCAGGCCGTCGCCGTCGTCGGACACCACCAGCGCCACCTCGCCCGCCTCCACGTCCAGCGCCACCCGCACCCGCACCGTCCGCGCCGAGGCGTGCCGGGCCGCGTTGGCCAGGGCCTCGCGCAGCGTGGCCAGCAGGTCGGGGCGCACGTGGTCGGGCACCAGCGAGTCCACCGGGCCGTCGGTGCTCAACGCGGGCTCGAAGCCGAGCAGGCGGCTGGAGTCCTGCACGACCCGCAGCAGCTGGGCGCGCAGGCTCGCCGAGCCCGCCGCCGGCTCCTGGAGGGAGAAGATCGTCCGGCGGATCTCGTGGATCGTCTGGTCGACCTCGTGCACGAAGCCCGCCAGCCGCTGCACCACCACGGGCTGCTCCACCAGGGCGTTGAGGCTCTGCAGCTCCAGCCCCAGGCCGAACAGCCGCTGCACCACCAGGTCGTGCAGGTCGCGGGCGATCCGGTCGCGGTCCTCCAGCACGGCCAGCCGGCGACCCGCCCCGGTGGCGCGGGTGAACTCCAGGATCAGCGCCGCCTGCCGGGCGAAGGACTCCACCAGCGCCACGTCGGAGGCGTCGAACGGGTGGTGGTCGCGCGCGCGGGCGACCACCAGCACGCCCAGGACCCGCTCGCCGGCCGCCAGCGGCACGACCACCACCGGCCCGATGCGGTCGAAGTGGCCGGGCAGCCCGTCGAGCACCTTCGTCCGGCCGGTGGCGTAGACCTCGCGGCTCGCGCTGCCCTCGCGCGAGACGGTGAACCCGCGCAGCTCGCCGTCCATCACGCGGACCGCCAGCTCGCCCTGCGCGTCGGGCAGCGCCACCACCGCGTTCACGCCGTCGGCCGCCAGCCGCGCCCGCACCGCCACCAGCCGCAGCGCGTCCCGGTCGGGGGTGCCGGTCAGCAGCGCGTTCGTCACCTCGTTGGACGCGCGCAGCCACACCTCGCGCTGCCGCGACTGCTCGTAGAGGCGGGCGTTCTCGATCGCGATGCCGGCCGCCGCCGCCACGGCGGTCACCACCTCGCGGTCAGCGGGGGTGAAGTCCTCGCCGTCGTCCTTGTCGGTGAGGTAGAGGTTGCCGAACACCTCGCCCCGCACGTGCACCGGCACGCCCAGGAAGCCCGGCGCGGACGGGTCGAACGCGGCGCCGGTGAAGTCGGTGTGGCTGCGCTCGTCGCCGTAGGTGAACTCCAGCAGCTGCCGGTTGGGCCCCACCACGGCCAGCGCCCCGTACCGCGCGCCGACCAGGGTGCAGGAGGACTCCACGATGCGGCGCAGCACGTCGGGCAGGGACAGGTCGCTGGCCAGCGACACGACCGCGCCCAGCAGCCGGTGCATCCGCTCCTGGAAGCCGATCGCCTCGGCGGTCCGGTCGGTGAGCTGGCGCAGCAGGCCGTCCAGGCGCGCCGCGCTCGAGTCCGGGGAACCTGGCAACCGCCCCACCCCTCCGCCGCGGGAGTCCCCGAGGGTATCGCCTCCGGTCACGGGATGCGACGGCCCGTCAGCACCTCCAGCGCGACGACCAGGTAGCGGTCCTGCCCGCGGACGCCGCGCGTGGGCAGCGGCAGGTCCCGCAGCCGGGACAGCCCGGCCTCGTCGTCGACCTCGGTGACGTGCCCGACGGCCATCACCGACCAGCCGGTGGACAGGTCGGGCCGGATGTCGTCGATCTGGAAGGCCACGATCGTGTCCCGCGCGACGAGCGTCAGGCTGCCGTCGGGCACCCTGAGCACGACCGACTCGCCGTCCAGCGCGTACACGACCGGGTGAACGACCGGCAGCGCCCGGTCGGTGAAGACCAGCCGGCCGACCGCCGTCGCGCCCAGCAGTCCCAGGCACTCCTCGCGGGAGAGGACTTGGAGCCCAACCGAGTCGTACATCGCACCTCTTATCCCCCGATTGCCGGACCAAATCGTTCTGCCGGGGCGATCGCCCTGCCTAGAGGCGGAAGTCCCGGCTTCGGTGACTCACCTGGACGGGGATTTCCGTGCACCGCGCCCGGACCTCCGGGGCCCGCGCCGGGGTGGGGCGGGCCGGCGCGGTGGAGGGCCGATCGACGCGCTCGGCCGCCGGGTCCGACCGCGGCGCCGCCCGCGACGTGGCCCGCGGGACGTCCCACCGCGCGCCGGGCGGCTCGGGCACGAGCGCGCGGGCCGGGGCTTTCTCCCGGTCACCGCCGCGAGCGCCCGACACCGGTGGGCACCCGACACCCGTGGGCACCGCGCCGATGACCGGCGCGATCACCACGCCGACCGGCACGCCGACCGCGTGCGCCGGGACCGCGCCGCGCGGGGCCGCCGTCCCGGGGCGGCGGCCACCGCGCCGCCGGGCGGCGCCCGCCGGGCGGCGCGGGTCCCGGGGTCGACCGCCACCGGTGTCACGCGCCCACCCCCTCGACCAACCGGTCGGCCGCGGCGTAGGGGTCCAGCTCGCCCGCCACGACCCGCTCGGCCAGGGCGGCCACCGCGCCGCCGCCCCGCGGGCCGCCCATCCGGGCGCGCAGCCGCTCCAGGGCGATGGCCTCGACCTCGCCCGCCGCGCGCCGCACCCGCCGCCGCGCCAGCTCACCGCCCTCGCGCAGCCACGCCCGGTGCGCGTCGAGCGCGGCGACGACGTCCGCGACGCCCCCGCCGCGCGTCGCCACGGCCTTCACCACCGGGGGCCGCCACGACGCGTCGGCGCGCCCCCGCCGCCCGAGCGAGATCACGTGCCCGAGGTCGCGCGCGGTGGCGTCCGCGCCGTCCCGGTCGGCCTTGTTCACCACGAACACGTCGCCGACCTCCAGGACGCCCGCCTTGGCGGCCTGGACGCCGTCGCCCGCGCCGGGCGCGAGCAGCACCGCGGTGGTGTCGGCCAGCGACACGACCTCCACCTCGGACTGGCCGACGCCGACCGTCTCGACCAGCACCACGTCGCAGCCCGCCGCGTCCAGCACGCGCAGCGCCTGCGGCGTCGCCCGCGCCAGGCCGCCCAGCCGGCCGCGGGTGGCCATGGACCGGATGAACACGCCGGGGTCGGTGGCGTGCTCGCCCATCCGCACCCGGTCGCCCAGCAGCGCGCCGCCGGAGAACGGCGACGACGGGTCGACCGCCAGCACGCCGACCCGCTCGCCGCGCTCCCGGTAGGCGCCCACCAGGGCCGAGGTGGTCGTCGACTTGCCCACGCCGGGGGCGCCGGTCAGGCCGACGACCCGGGCGCGCCCGGTGAACGGCGCGAGCGCCCGCGCGACGGCGCGCAGGTGCGGGCCGTCGTCCTCGACCAGCGAGATCAGCCGGGCCACCGCGCGCGGCTGCCCGTCCCGCGCGCGGCCGACCAGGTCCGCGACGTCCACGGTGCGGGTCACACGATCAGACCCGGGGCACCCGCAGGACCAGGGCGTCGCCCTGGCCGCCGCCGCCGCACAGGGCGGCGGCGCCCACGCCGCCGCCGCGGCGCTTGAGCTCCAGGGCGAGGTGCAGCGCGAGCCGCGCGCCCGACATGCCGATCGGGTGGCCCAGCGCGATGGCGCCGCCGTTGACGTTGACCCGGTCCTCGGGGATGCCCAGCTGCCGGGTGGAGACCAGCCCGACCGCGGCGAACGCCTCGTTGATCTCGACCAGGTCCAGGTCGGCCGGGTCGATGCCCTCCTTGGCGCAGGCGGCCCTGATCGCGTTCGCCGGCTGCTCGTGCAGGCTCGCGTCGGGGCCGGCGACCACGCCGTGCGCCCCGATCTCGGCCAGCCAGGTCAGGCCCAGCTCCTCGGCCTTGGCCTTGCTCATCACGACCACGGCCGCCGCGCCGTCGGAGATCTGCGAGGCCGAGCCCGCCGTGATGGTGCCGTCGGCGGCGAAGGCCGGGCGCAGCTTGGCCAGCGCCTCGACGGTGGTGTCGGGGCGCACGCCCTCGTCGGTGGCGAACAGCACCGGGTCGCCCTTGCGCTGGGGGATCTCGACCGGGGTGATCTCCTCGGCGAACACGCCGTTCTCGGCGGCCCGCGCGGCGAGCCGGTGGGAGCGGGCGGAGAACGCGTCCTGCTCCTCGCGGGTGACGCCGTGGCGGGAGTTGTGCTTCTCGGTCGACGCGCCCATGGCCACCTGGTCGAACGCGCAGAACAGGCCGTCCAGGGACATGTGGTCCTGGAGGGTCACGTCGCCGAACTTGTGGCCGCTGCGCGACTTGGGCAGCAGGTGCGGGGCCTGGGTCATCGACTCCTGGCCGCCCGCGACCACGACGTCGAACTCGCCGGCGCGGATGAGCTGGTCGGCCAGCGCGATCGCGTCGATGCCCGACAGGCACACCTTGTTGACGGTCAGGGCGGGCACGGTCATCGGGATGCCCGCGTGCACCGCGGCCTGGCGGGCGGGGATCTGGCCCGCGCCGGCGGTGAGGACCTGGCCCATGATCACGTACTGGACCTGCTCGGGCGCCACGCCGGCCCGCTCCAGCGCCGCCTTGATCGCGACGCCGCCGAGCTGGGCGCCGGAGAAGTCCTTCAACGACCCGAGCAGTCGCCCCATCGGGGTGCGGGCCCCGGCGACGATGACGGAACCGGACACATCGGCCTCCACGAGCGTGTGTAAGCGGTTGTTAACTGGCTACGATACCCAGGGTTACCCAGCGGTAGCCGTGTGAGGCGCCGCACAGCCGCGCCTGCACCGATCCGGCGGCTACCGTGCCTGCCATGCAGGCAGAACTGGACGCCCTCGTCATCGCCGTCGACCACGTCGGGATCGCCGTGCCCGACCTCGACGCCGCCATCGCCTTCCACCGCGAGCACTTCGGGCTGGTGCTCGCGCACGAGGAGGTCAACGAGGAGCAGGGCGTCCGCGAGGCGATGCTGCGGGCGCCGGGCGACGCCGGCGCCGGCACGGCCGTGCAGCTGCTGGCGCCGCTCACGCCGGAGTCGGCCATCGCGAAGTTCATCGGCCGCTCCGGGCCGGGGCTCCAGCAGCTGGCCTACCGGGTGTCCGATGTGGACGCCGCCGCCGCCGCGCTGCGCGCCAAGGGCCTGCGGCTGCTCTACGCCGCGGCGAAGCGCGGGACCTCCGGCAGCCGGGTGAACTTCGTGCACCCGAAAGACGCCGGCGGCGTGCTGGTCGAACTGGTGGAACCCGCCGCGGGCGGTCGCTGAGCGCTGCCGGCAGGGGCTCCCGGGCCCGCCGGCGGGGCGGATCCGCAATCGGGCGAACCGCCAGTGCGTTGGCTCACAGGTCGGGAACTGAATCGGTTACCGGTGGGTAACGTCCGGCACCCCGCGGGGGACGAGCGCCCGCCGCCGTCAGCCGAGCAACCCCCGACCCTGGAGGGAACGCCGTGCAGGAGATCCTCGACGCCATCCTCGCCGGAGAACCGGACGCCCTCGCCTCGCTCGCCGTGCCGCAGTCCTACCGGGGCGTCGCGGTGCACGCCGACGAGGTCGGGATGTTCGAGGGCCTGGCGACCGCGGACAAGGACCCGCGCCGGTCGCTGCACGTGGACGAGGTGCCGACGCCGGACCTCGGCCCCGGCGAGGCGCTGGTCGCCGTGATGGCCTCGGCGATCAACTACAACACGGTGTGGACGTCGATCTTCGAGCCGATGTCGACGTTCGGGTTCCTCCGGCGGTACGGCCGCAGCGCGCCGGAGGCCGCCAAGCACGACCTGCCCTACCACGTGGTGGGCTCCGACCTGGCGGGCGTGGTGCTGCGGACGGGTCCGGGCGTCAACGCCTGGAAGCCCGGTGACCGGGTCGTCGCGCACTGCCTGGACGTGCAGCTGGAGCACCCCGACGGGCACGGCGACACCATGCTCGACCCGGAGCAGCGGATCTGGGGCTTCGAGACCAACTTCGGCGGCCTCGCGGAGCTCGCGCTGGTCAAGGCCAACCAGCTGATGCCCATGCCGAAGCACCTCACGTGGGAGGAGGCGGCGTCACCCGGTCTGGTGAACTCCACCGCCTACCGGCAGCTGGTGTCGACCAACGGGGCGAGCATGAAGCAGGGCGACACCGTCCTGATCTGGGGCGCCTCCGGCGGCCTGGGCTCGTACGCCACGCAGTTCGCGCTCAACGGCGGCGCGACGCCGATCTGCGTGGTGTCCTCGCCGGCGAAGGCGGAGCTGTGCCGCGCCATGGGCGCGGAGCTGGTGATCGACCGGTCCGCCGAGGGCTTCCGGTTCTGGAAGGACGAGCACGAGCAGGACCCGAAGGAGTGGAAGCGGTTCGGGGCGCGGATCCGGGAGCTGACCGGCGGCGAGGACCCGGACATCGTGTTCGAGCACCCCGGCCGGGAGACCTTCGGCGCGTCGGTGTTCGTGGCCAGGCGCGGCGGCACGATCGTGACCTGCGCGTCCACCAGCGGGTACCTGCACCAGTACGACAACCGGTACCTGTGGATGAACCTCAAGCGGGTCATCGGGTCGCACTTCGCGAACTACCGCGAGGCGTGGGAGGCCAACCGGTTGGTCGCCAAGGGGCGGATCCACCCGACACTGTCCAAGGTGTACTCACTGGCGGACACCGGCCAGGCCGCCCACGACGTGCACCGCAACGCGCACCAGGGCAAGGTCGGCGTGCTGTGCCTCGCGCCCGAGGAGGGCCTCGGCGTGCTCGACCACGAGCTGCGCGCGGCGCACCTGACCGGGATCAACCGTTTTCGGGGCGTGTAAGGGAGAACCCCTGTCCGCGCGGGTGGCGCGGTCCCACCCGCGCGCCCGGAACGGGTAGCGTGACCCCCATGGGCCTCGCTGACGACCGTGACCTCGTCCCCCTGGGATCCGGCTTCGACATCGTCAAACGCGGCTACGACCGCGCGCAGGTCGAGGACCACCTGGAGCGCCTCGACTCGGACCTCCGGCTGCTCGCGGCCGACCGGGACGCGGCGGTCTCGCAGACCAACGACCTCGCCCGCCAGCTGGAGGCCGCGCGCTCGGAGATCGCGGAGCTGCGCGGCCAGGTCGAGCGGCTGTCGCTGCCGCCCACCACGCTGGAGGGCCTGAGCGAGCGGCTCCAGCGGATGCTGCGCCTGGCCCAGGACGAGGCCAACGAGATCAAGGCCCGCGCCGAGGCCGAGGGCGGGCACATCCGCGCCAAGGCGGAGTCCGACGCGGCGGCGCTGCGCACCCGCTACGAGAAGCTGCTCGCCGAGCTGGACCAGCGCCGCACCGACATGGAGGCCGAGCACCGCGGCGTGCTGGAGACGGCGCGCGCCGAGGCGGAGCGCATCGTCGGCGAGGCGCGCGAGGCGGCGGCGAGGCTCGACGAGGAGTCGCTCCAGCGGCGGACGACCGTCGAGGAGGACTTCGAGATCGCGATGGCCGCCCGGCGCGTGGAGTCGATGAAGCTGCTGGCCGAGCAGGAGGCCGCCAGCAAGGCCGAGGCCGACCGGCGGGTCCGCGAGGCGGCCGAGGAGGCGGCGCGGGTGCGCGCGCAGATCGCGCAGGAGCAGGCGGCGTCGAACGCGGAGGCCCAGCGCCTGGTCCGCGAGGCCACCGAGGAGGCCAACCGCCGCCGCCACGACTCGATCAGCGAGGCGACCGCGCGCGTGCAGGAGGCGACCGACGAGGCGAACCGCCGCGTCCGCGAGGCCACCGAGGAGTCCAACCGGCGGGTCACGCAGGCGGCGCACAAGGTCGACGCGCTCAAGCAGCTGCGCCACCGCCTGTCCCAGCAGCTGCACGCGGTGCGCACCGCCCTGCACGAGGTCACGCCCCTGCTGGACCCGCTGGAGGAGGAGCGCGCGCAGAACCGCCCCGCGCCGACCCCGCCCGCCCAGAACCCCGGCGCCCAGAACCCCGGCGCCCAGAACCCCGCCGTGCAGAACCCCGGCGCGCAGAACCCCGGCGCGCAGAGCACGGGCGCTCAGCCCGCCGCCGCCCAGAACGCCGGTCCTCAGAACGCCGGTCCTCAGAACGCCGGCGCTCAGAACGCCGGCGCTCAGAACCCCGGCGCTCAGCCCGCGGGCGCTCACGTAGCCCCGGCCGGGTCCCAGGCAGCCGCGGGCCAGGCCGCGTCGACCGAGAGCGCGTCGGGCGGCAAGGCGACCGCGACCCCGGCGGGCCGGCAGGCGGCGACCGACGGCAAGCCCCAGCCCGCCGTCGACGGCAAGCCCCAGGCCGCGCCGGACGGGCCGACCCAGAAGATGGCCCGCCCGAACCCGGCGAAGGCGCGGTCCGGCAAGCGCTGACCCGCGACGGGTCCCGGTTCGGCGGCGGGTCTGCCGCCGCCGGCCCGGCACCACCGCGAACGCCCCCGGCGCCTCCGGCGGCGGGAGGGCTCCGCCCGGGATCGTCGGTCCCGCGCGCTACCTTGCGCGGCATGACCGCGTACCCGGAGGAGATCCGCACCGACCGGCTCCTGCTCAGGCGGGTCGGTCCGGGCGACCTGCGCGCCGCGGTCGAGGTCCTGACCGACCCGGAGGCCGGCCGCCACGACGCGGCGGGCGTGCCCACGCCGGAGGAGGCGCGGGAGCTGCTGGCCGAGTGGCGGGAGCACTGGGCGCGCGAGGGCATCGGGTACTGGGCGGTGGTGCTGCCGGGGACCGGCGAGGTCATCGGGTTCGGCGGCCTGCGCCACCACCGGCTGGGCGGCGAGCCGACGCTCAACCTGTTCTACCGCTTCAGCCCCCGGCACCGGGGTCGGGGCTACGCCCCCGAGATGGCGCGCGCGGCCGTCGAGTGGGCGGGCCGGGCGCTGCCCGACCGGCCGGTGGTGATCATCGTCGACCACGGCAACGCGCCCTCCCGGCGCGTCGCGGAGAAGCTGGGCTTCGCGCACGTGGGCGAGAGCACCACCATCGACGGCCCGGTGCTGGTCTACCGGCGGCAGGGGGCGACGGCGGGCTGACGCCCGTCGCCGCGCTCGGCGCGGGCCGGCGGGGCCGCGGGCACGACCGCGGCGAGCGCGCCGGCGGGCCTGCTCCGCGGGCCTGCCGGGCAGGCCCGCCCGACAGGTCTGCTCCGCGGGTCCTGCCCGGCGGATCCTGCCCGGCGGATCCTGCCCGGCGGATCCTGCCCGGCGGATCCTGCCCGGCGGATCCTGCCCGGCGGATCCTGCCCGGCGGATCCTGCCCGGCGGATCCTGCCCGGCGGATCCTGCCCGGCGGATCCTGCCCGGCGGATCCTGCCCGGCGGATCCTGCCCGGCGGATCCTGCCCGGCGGGTCCTGCCCGGCGGATCCTGCCCGACAGGTCTGCTCCGCAGGGCGGTCACTCCCCCGGCAGCCGCCGCGCGGAGCGGACCCGCAGGGTTGCGGATCGGTTCGCCGGCGCGATGCGGAATGCCTATGCGTCCGCCGGCCGCGCCGGGGTCACCGGCGGCGGGGGGTCGGGCCCCGACGGCCGCGCGAGGTCCAGCAGTGCCGGTGCCAGTGGCGCCGGTCCTCCACCGAGCCGTACTCGGCGGCGGGCCACGCCACGACGTGCGGCGTGCCCGGTCTGATCTCGTGGTCGCAGCCCGGGCAGCGGTAGGTCTTCGTGGTGCCCGCCCCCGAGACGTTCCGGACCAGCCACTCGCCGTCGGGCGCGCTCTCCGACCGCGCCCAGCCGTGGCCGCCCGGGGGCGGGGGTTCGGCGGGGCGGCGCGGGCGGTTGCGGCGGGGCACGAGGGACCAGGGTATCCCGATCGCGTTCGTTGATCGCCTACGGTCCGTGGGGTGAACACCTGGCAGCGGGCTGTGGTCGGAGTGCTGTTGTTGCTGGAGATGGCCGTGCTGGCGCAGCCCGCGCTGCGGGCCGGGCTGGGCGACGTGGCCCCGCTCAACCGGGGCGGCCACCAGGGGATGCTGCTGGCCTCCGGCACCATCCTGCTCGTCACCGCCGGGACGGGGTTGGTGACGATGCTGCTGAGCCCGTCCTCGCGCACGTGGTTGGCCACGTTCGCGGGCGCGCACGCCGCCGCCGCGGGGCTCGGCTGGGCGCACGGGATGCCGCTGCTGACGCTGGTCGCGGCGGTCGCCGCGGCGGCGGTGCCCGCGCTGGTGCTGCTGCCGCGGCAGCGGTCACAATAGGCGCGTGCCCACCTACGAGTTCCGTTGCAAGGCGTGCGGTTCGACGTTCGACGTCAAGCGGCCGATGAGCGAAGCCTCCGCGCCCGCCACCTGCCCGCACGGCCACGACGACACGGTCAAGCTGCTGTCCGTGGTCGGCCTGGGCGGCGCAGGCGCAGGCGCCGGCGTCGGCCTCGACGCGCCCGCTTCCGGCGGCGGGTGCTGCGGCGGCGGCTGCTGCGGCTAGCGGGCCGGGGTCAGCCGGTCGGCTCCTTGGCCAGCAGCACTTCGGCGACCTTCCTGCCCTGCTCGCAGATCGCGCCGAACCTGGCCGAGCCGTCGATCACGATGATGCCGATGCCGCCGCCCGCGTAGTCCATGACCATCACGCACGAGGGCTGCACGGAGGTGTCCGTGGTGCGGTCGAAGTACCGGACCTTGCGGTCGCCCAGGTCGAACTCCCCGTTGCTCTCCTCCAGCGTGATGGGCCGCCCGGCGCGGAAGCGCAGGGTCACGCCGACGTCGAACTCGTCCACCGAGGTCTGCCACTTGCAGGACTGGTCGAACTTCGGGTCGTAGCCGGTGTCGGTCGGCGGGGCCGACCTGTCCCGCACGTCGTAGGGCAGGTCCTTCCAGGTCAGCAGCCCGCAGATGTCGCCGGCCGGATCGGCGCCGGGCGTCCCGGTGGTGGACGGGTCCGGTTCCCCGGTCGTCGACGGCGAGCCGGACGAGAACGGCGGTTCGACGTCGAGCACGCCCGCCGAGACCGGCGTGCCGTTGACCGAGTACGCGCAGCCGGACGCCAGGCCGAGCGCCGCCACCAGGACCGAGAGAACCGCACGCCGCCGCATGGGGTCCACCATGCCAAACGGGAGCGGCCCGCCGGCACTCAGGTGTGGTCGCGGAAGCCCTGGCCGGTCTTGCGGCCGAGCCTGCCCGCCGTGACCAGGTGCTCCAGCAGCGGCGCCGGCGCGAGGCCCTCCTCGCGGAACTCCAGGTGCAGCGCGCGCTCGATGGCCAGCGAGACGTCCAGGCCCACGACGTCGAGCAGCTCGAACGGCCCCATGGGCAGCGAGCAGCCGACCTTCATGGCGTTGTCGATGTCGTCGGCCGAGGCGTAGTGCGCCTCCAGCATCTTCACCGCGTCGTTGAGGTACGGGAACAGCAGCGCGTTGACGATGAACCCGGCGCGGTCGCCGCAGTGCACCGGCAGCTTGCCCAGGTCCAGGCACACCTCCCGGGCGGTGGCGACGACCTCGGCGGACGTGGCGATGGTCCCCACGACCTCCACCAGCTTCATCACCTGCGCCGGGTTGAAGAAGTGCAGGCCCACCACGTCGCCGGGGCGCGAGGTGGCCGCCGCGCACTCGACGACCGGCAGCGAGGAGGTCGTGGTCGCCAGCACCGCGCCCGGCTTGCACACCCGGTCCAGCGCCGCGAACACGGCCTTCTTGACCGGCAGCTCCTCCGCGACGGCCTCCACCACGAGGTCGCGGTCGGCGAGCCGCTCGAACGGCACGGCGGGCGCGAGGCGGGCCAGCGCCGCGTCCCGGTCGGCCTCCGCCAGCCTGCCCCTGGCCACGGCCCGGTCCAGCGACGCGCGCACCCGGCGCAGCGCGGCGTCGGCCCCGTCCTGCGAGCGGGCCCGCAGCACCACGTCGTAGCCGCGCCTGGCGAACACCTCGGCGATGCCGGTCGCCATGGTCCCGGTGCCGACCACGCCGACCCGCCGGACCTCGCGCGCGGGCACGCCGTCGCCGCCGGCGGCGGCGGGGGTGAGCGCGTCCGGCACGACGGTCGGCGAGTCGGGGCCGTCGTAGGTGTGGAAGCCGCGCCCGCTCTTGCGGCCCAGCAGACCGGCCGTGACCATCTGCTTGAGCAGCGGGGCCGGGGCGTGCAGCCGGTCGCGCGACCGGTGGTGCATCGCGTCCAGGATCTCGTAAGCCGTGTCCAGGCCGATGAGGTCGAGCAGCGCCAGCGGGCCCATCGGGTAGCCGCAGCCGTGGCGCATCGCCGCGTCGAGGTCCTCCCGCGTGGCGTAGCGGGACTCGTACATCCGCACGGCGTGGTTGAGGTAGCCGAACAGCAGCGCGTTGGCGATGAACCCGGCCCGGTCGCCGATGACGACCGGCGTCTTGCCCAGCGATCGCGCGAACGCCACCACGTCGGCCACGACGTCCGGCTCGGTGACCACCGTGCGGACCACCTCGACCAGCTCCAGCACCGGGGCGGGGTTGAAAAAGTGCATCCCGACGACCTTGCCGGGCCGCCCGGTGCGGACGCCGATCCCGGTGATGGACAGCGACGAGGTGGTGGACGCGAACACCACGTCGGGCCGGCAGATCCGGTCGAGCGCGGCGAGCACGTCGGCCTTGAGCCCGATCCGCTCGGGCACGGCCTCCACGACCAGGTCGACGCCCGCGAGGGAGTCCAGCGAGGTGCGGTAGTCGATCCGGCCGAGCAGCTCGGCGCGGGCCCGCCCGGTCAGCTTGCCCCGGGCCACCGCGCGCCCGGTGGAGTGCTCGACGTGGCCGCGCCCGCGGGCGAGCCCCTCCTCGTCCGCGTCGACCGCCACCACCGCGTGACCGGCGCGGGCGAGCACCTCCGCGATGCCGGCGCCCATGGTGCCCAGACCGACGATCCCGACCGCGTTGAACCGGCGCGTCACGCTGTACCTCCCGCTCCGCCGAGTGGCTACCGGACGGTAACTTGCGCCCGACTATTCCACGGCCCTCCCGGGCCGTTCACGTGAGCTTCGCCATCCGGATCGAGCAAGTCACCGGTCGGGCCGGGGCCGCCCGCTCACTCGTCGAAGTGCCGGGCGGCGAGCGCGCCCACCCGCCGCACCGCCTCGGCGGCGTCCGGCCCGGTCGCGACGACCTCCACCCGGCTGCCGCCCGGCGCGCCGAGCCCCATCAGGGCGAGCACGCTCGCGGCGTCGGCCTCCCGGCCGCCGTACCGCACGACGACCCGCGCGTCCAGGCCCGCCAGGGAGCGCGCCAGCAGCGCGGCGGGCCGGGCGTGCAACCCGACCTCGTTGGCCAGCAGGACCTCCTCGCGCACACCGTCCTGCGTGGACGGATCGCCGGCAGCCCGGCCGGCCGCGCCGGCGCCCGCACCGGCGGCGGCATCGGCGGCAGCGGCGGCGCCGACCGCGGCGACACCCGCACCGGCGGCAGCAGCGGCATCCGCGCCGGCCGCAGCGGCGGTGCCGGCGGCGGCATCGGCGGCAGCAGCGGCGCCGACCGCGGCAACGCCCGCGCCGGCGGCAGCGGCGGCGGCAGCAGCGGCATCGGCACCCGGATCGGCGACCGGGGCGGCGGCGGAGGCGGCGGCAGCAGCGGCGGCGGCGACCCGGTCCAACCCCGCACCGCCCTGGGCGGCGACGGCCGCCGCGACCGCGCCCTCGACCAGCGGCGCGTCCACGACCAGGACCTCGCCGGCGGCCTCCTCGGCCGCCATCTCCGCGACCATCCGGGCGCTGCCCAGGTCGAACAGCACCACGACGCCGGAGCCCGAGTCGGCCCGCGCGACGGCTTCGGCCACCGCGGGGTAGTCGGTGCCCAGCCCGCCCGCGCCGTCGCCGCCGGAGGGCACGACCGCCACGTCCGGGGCCATCTGCCCGGCCAGCTCCGCCACGCCGTCGGCCAGCGCCCGGCTGTGCGAGACCACCACCAGCCCGATCACCGCGCGCTCCCGGCCAGGGTCCGCAGCAGCAGCGCCGTCGACCGCGCGCCGGGGTCGAGGTGCCCGGCGGAGCGCTCCCCCAGGTACGACGCCCGCCCCTTGCGCGCCACCAGCGGCACGGTCGACTCCGCGCCCTGCTCGGCCGCCTGGGCGGCGGCGGACAGCACCGCGGCGACGTCGCCGCCGGTCGCGGCGACCGATTCCGCCGCCGCCACCGCCGGGGTCAGCGCGTCGACCATGGTCTTGTCCCCCACGGCGGCCTTCCCGCGCGCCACCACGCCTTCCAGCGCCGCCTGCAGCGCCGCGGCCACCGCCCGCGCGTCCAGCTCCGCGACGCCCCCCACGGCCACCGCCGCCCGCCGGAAGGCCGTGCCGAACAGCGGGCCGGCCGCGCCGCCGACCTGGGAGACCAGCGTGGTCGCGGTCAGCTCCAGCACCGCGCCGGGCGTGCCCGGCGCCTCCTCGGCCAGCCGGGGCGCCAGGGCCGCGAACCCCCGGTTGAGGTTCTCGCCGTGGTCGCCGTCGCCGATCTCGCGGTCCAGCCGGACCAGCTCCTCCCGGTGCTCGGCGACCACCCGCGCCACCGCCCGCACCGCGTCCGCGACCCGCTCCGCCGTGCACCCCATCAGACGCCCCACCGCAGCGCGGGCGTGCGCACGGGCGCGTCCCACAGCTCGACCAGCTCGTCGTCCAGCTCCAACAGCGTCAGGCTCATGCCCTGCATCTCCAGACTGGTGGTGTACGAGCCGACCAGCCGCCGCTCCACGGTGATCCCGCGCTCGGCCAGCAGCCGCTCGGCGATGCCGTGCGCCAGGTACAGCTCCAGCAGCGGTGTCCCGCCCATGCCGTTGGTGAGCAGCAGCACCCGGTCGCCCCCGGTGAAGGGCAGGTCCGCCAGGACCGGGTCCAGCAGCGCGGGCACGAGGGAGTCCGCCGGGCCCGCCGGCGCCCGCTGCCGGCCCGGCTCGCCGTGGATGCCGATGCCGAGCTCCACCTCGTCCTCGCCCAGCTCGAAGCTGGGCCGGCCGGCGTGCGGCACGGTGCACGGCGACAGCGCGAGCCCCATCGAGCGGACCCGCCCGACCACCCGGCGCGCCAGCGCCTCGCAGCCGGCCAGGTCCACGCCCCGTTCGGCGGCGGCGCCCACCAGCTTCTCCACCAGCACGGTCCCGGCCACGCCGCGGCGGCCGGCGGTGAACAGCGAGTCCTGCACCGCCACGTCGTCGTCGACCACCACCGACCGCACCTCGACGCCGTCGTCGGCGGCCAGCTCGGCGGCCATCTCGAAGTTCATCACGTCGCCGGTGTAGTTCTTCACGATCAGCAGCGCGCCCGCGCCGGCGTCGGTGCGCGCCACGGCGGCCCGCACCTGGTCGGGCGTCGGCGAGGTGAACACCGCGCCCGGGCAGGCCGCGTCGAGCATCCCGCGCCCGACGAACCCGGCGTGCAGCGGCTCGTGGCCGGACCCGCCGCCGGAGATCACCGCGACCTTGCGCGGCACGGGCGCGTCGGCCCGCACCACCACCGCCGGGTCGTGGTGGACCTCGATCAGGTCGGCGTGCGCGAGCGCCATGCCCCGCAGGGCATCCGCCACCGCGGTCGCCGGATCGTTCACGATCTTCTTCACGGTGACCTCCATCGCCGATGGCCACCACCTTCCTACCCGCTCAGCGCCCGTGGAGCACCCGCACGAGCCGCAGCACGCGCTTGATGGTGCGCGACCCGCGCTCGTAGGTCATCGGGTCGAGCAGCGCCTTGAAGCGCTTGCGCGCGACGGCGTGCGCGTAGGTGAACTCGCGCAGGCCGTCCTCGCCGTGGACGCGCCCGAACCCCGAGTCGCCGACGCCGCCGAAGGGCAGGCCGGGCACGGACGCGTACGCCAGCACGGAGTTCACCGACACCATCCCGCAGCGCAGCCGCGCCGCCAGCTCCTCGCCCCGGTCGCGCGAGAACACCGCGGCGCCCAGCCCGTAGGGCAGCGCGTTGGCCCGCCGCACCGCCTCGTCCGCGTCGGCCACCCGGGTCACCACCAGGACCGGCCCGAACGTCTCCTCGGTCGCGGCGGCGGCGTCCTCGGGCACGTCCACCAGCACCACGGGCCCGACGTACGGCGGGCGGACCGACTCCGCGCCGCCCACCACCGCGCGCCCGCCCCGCTCCAGCGCGTCGGCCACGTGCGACCGGATGACCTCCACCTGCTCGGGCGTGGTGATCGGCCCGAAGTCGGCGTCCGGGTCGCCGCCGGGCCGCAGCGCGCGGGCCTTGTCCGCCACCAGCCGGACGAACTCGTCGTACACCGCGTCCGCGGCGTACACCCGCTCGACGCCCGCGCAGGTCTGCCCGGCGTTGAACAGCCCGCCCCACACCGCGCCGCGGGCGGCGGCGGCGACGTCCGCGTCCTCGGCCACGATCAGCGCGTCCTTGCCGCCGCACTCCAGCAGCACGGGCGTGAGCGTCGCCGCGCACGCCGCCATGACCGCGCGACCGGTCGCGGTGGACCCGGTGAACGCCAGCTTGTCCACCCCGGCCGCGCACAGCGCCGCGCCGGTCTCGCCGAACCCGGTCACCGCCTGGAGCACCGGGTGCTCGGGCACGACCTCGGCGAACGTCCCGGCCAGGAACACCCCGACGCCCGGCGTGTGCTCGCTCGGCTTGAACACCACGGTGTTGCCAGCGGCCAGCGCGTAGGCGATCGACCCCATCGGCGTGAACGCCGGGTAGTTCCACGGCCCGATCACGCCCACCACGCCCAGCGGCCGGTACTCCAGCGACGCCGCGTGGTTGTACATCAGCAGACCGGAGCGGACCCTGCGCCTGCCCAGCACCCGGGGCGCCTGCCGGGCGGCCCAGCGCAGGTGGTCGACCACCAGCGCCAGCTCGGTGCGCGCGTCGTCGGCGGACTTGCCGGTCTCCGCGCTGATCAGGGCCTGGAACTCGGGCAGCCGGCGGACCAGCAGCCGCCGCCACGCGTCCAGCCGCCGGCGCCTGCCGTCGAACCCCAGCCCCGCCCAGAAGGCCGCCGCCGCCCGGCCGGCCGCCACCGCCGCGCGCACCTCGGCCGCGCCGTGCACCGGGTGGTGCGCGACGACCTCACCCGTGCGCGGGTCCAGCGAGGCGAACCGCCGCTGCCCGTCGTCGGCCCGCGGCGGCGTGCCGGGAGCGGTCTGCGTCATGGGTGGCCCTCCGAGGCGCGCGAGGTGTTACTCGACAGTAACGGGTAGCGCCCGGCGGTGTCAGCCCCGTCAGCCCTTCGGGATCTTGGGCAGCACGGCCTTGGCGAACCCGACGGCCGCCGCGCACCGGTCGAACTCGTTCTTCTTCGGCCCCGCCGACTTGACCTCCACCAGCTCGCCCTTGTCGCCGGGGTTGAGCCGCTGGACCCACTTCACCGAGCACGACGGGTAGGCGCCGGCGTTGGCCAGCTGGTAGCCGGTGGTCCCGCCGCCGAGGTCCACCTCGGTCTGCTTGGTGTCGAACTTGCGGTCGGGCGGGATGAACGACCAGCGCAGGTCGAGCGTGACCTCCCGGCCGTCGCTGACCCACGAGCAGTTGTGCAGGCCGTAGGGGAACACCCGGTTCACCGAGCCGACCGCCGCGGTCACCGCGGCCTGGTCGGCCAGCACGCACGGGTCGAGCGTGACCAGCGAGTCCCGCGGCGGCGTCTGCGCGCCCACCCTCTTCTTGATCAGCTCCACCACCGACTGGGCGACGACCCGGCCGATGCCGCACGAGTCACCGTCCTTGTAGCCGATCTGGACGGTGAGGCCCAGCGCGGGCTTCTCCTGGGTGATCACCGAGACGAAGCAGGCGCTGGTGTCGAGGGTCTGCTCGTAGCTCTTGAGGCCCGCGAGCTGCTTGTCGGCGTTCTTCAGCTCGGTGGTCATCGTCTGACCGGTCTCGACGGTGACCGCGAGGTCCTTGCCGCCCTTGTCCTCCATGAAGTTCGAGCACCGGCTGAACCCGCTGGGCGAGGGCTCCCCGGGGGCGCCGAACTGCGCGAGCACGTCGGGGTCGAGCAGCTTGCACGGGTCGATCACCCGGAGCTTCTCCGGCGCGAACGCCGGGTCCACCGGCCCGCCGTCGGCGGAGTCCGTCGGCGTCGGGGCGGAGGACTCGGTCTCCTTGCCCGCGTTCGCCTGGATGGTGCTGCGCGGGTAGGGCTTGTGCTTGGCGAGGTCCGCTCCGGCGCAGCCGGACAGGACGAGGAGCGCGCAGAGGGCGACGGCGAGGCGGGGCACGGGAGCACGGTAGCGAGCGATTCGCCCATTCGTGGCCTTAACCCTGTGTCGGGCCTCACCACGGGGTTCGGGAACGATTCAGAACATCGACGCGCTGTACCCGGTGACCCCCTATGAGAGGAGCACTGAGTGCGCGACCGAATCCGCCGCGCTGTCCGCTGGCTCGACGCCTGGACCGTCGAGGCTTTCAACCCCGTCTACCCGCGCCGCTAGGCGCCTTCCCGCGCGTCCGCGTCGTCGGGGACCACGACGGGCCGCAGGAGCGCCCAGGCGGCGAACAGCGCCGCCAGGGCGACCATCCCGACGCCGGACCACAGGTTGATGTTGAGCCCGTCGGCCTTGGCCAGGTCGGACTCGTCGGTGAAGACGAGCCCGACCACCGCCAGGACCACGCCGTAGATCCCGAACAGGACCGCGATCACCAGTCGCAGGTCGAACAGACCGGCCTTGTGCGCCACGACGACCTCCCTCAGCCGAAGACGATGTTGAGCACGACGGTCAGCGCCAGGACGCCCACGCCCAGCACCAGCGGCGAGCGGTACCAGCCGGCGTCCTCACCGGTCGTGGAGTGCCGGCGGGACTCCTTCGGCGTCAGGCTGTAGACCAGCCCCACCAGCCGCTCCTCCGGCACCGGCCGGGTCACCGCCGTGACCGCCACGCTGACCACGATGTCCACCACGAACGCCGCGCCCGCGCCCACGAAGCTCGCGCCCTGGCCGGGCAGGTCCACCACGCCGGTCTCGGCGAGCACGAACACCAGCACCGCCGCCAGCGTGCCCGCCACCAGACCGATCCAGCCCGCCGCCGCCGACATCCGCTTCCAGAACATCGCCAGGATGAACGTGGCGAACAGCGGCGCGTTGAAGAACGAGAACAGCGCCTGGATGTAGTCCATGATGTTGCCGTAGCCGGCGGCGAGGAACGCCGTGCCGATGGCGACCACCGTGCCGCCGACCGTGGCCAGCCGGCCGATCCGCAGGTAGTACTCGTCGGGCCGGTCCTTGCGGATGTAGTCCTGCCACAGGTCGTAGGTGAACACCGTGTTGAACGAGGACACGTTCGCCGCCACGCCGGCCATGAACGACGCCAGCAGGCCCGTGATGGCGATGCCGAGCATCCCGTTGGGCAGCAGCTCGCCGATCAGCGCGGGCAGCGCGTTGTTGTAGACGATGCCGGAGCTGTCGTCACCCGCCTTCAGCGCCGCCAGCTCGGGCACCACCAGCGCCGCGATGATGCCGGGGATGATCACCACGAACGGGATCAGCGCCTTCGGGTAGGCGCCGATGATCGGCGTGCGCCGGGCCGCGGACATGCTCTTGGCCGACAGCGCGCGCTGCACCTCGGCGAAGTTCGTGGTCCAGTAGCCGAACGAGAGCACGAAGCCCAGGCCGAACACGATGCCGAGCACGCTGAGCACGGGGTTCTGGATGCCGGTCAGCTCGGTCGCGGGCCACGCGGACAGCTGCTCGGAGCCGCCGGGCCCGGCCGTCACCCGGTCCACCAGGCCCTGCCAGCCGCCGACCTTGTGCAGGCCGACGAGGGTCAGCGGCAGCAGCGCGGCGACGATCACGAAGAACTGCAGCACCTCGTTGTAGATCGCCGCGGACAGGCCGCCGAGCGTGGTGTAGGCGAGCACGATCAGGGCGGCGATGACGACCGACAGCGGGATCGGCCAGCCGAGCATGAGGTTGAGCAGGAACGCCAGGGCGTAGAGGTTCACGCCCGCGATCAGCACCTGGGCGACGGCGAAGCTGATGGCGTTGACCAGGTGCGCGCCCTTGCCGAAGCGGCGGCGCAGGAACTCGGGGACGCTGCGCACCTTGGAGCCGTAGTAGAAGGGCATCATCACCAGGCCGAGGAAGACCATGGCCGGGATCGCGCCGATCCAGTAGTAGTGCACGGTCGCCATGCCGTACTGGGCGCCGTTGGCGGCCATGCCCAGCAGCTCGATGGCGCCGAGGTTGGCGGAGATGAACGCGAGGCCGGTGACCCAGGCGGGCAGCGAGCGGCCGGAGAGCAGGAAGTCCAGGCTCGACGAGACCGAGCGGCGGGCCAGGAAGCCGATACCCAGGACGAACGCGAAGTAGATCGCGAGCAGCGCGTAGTCCAGCGGCCCGGCGTCCAGCCGGAGATCCGCCTGCGCCTCGGCGAGCACGGGCACCGTCGCCCACCTCCCTATTCAACAATGTCCAACAGCACCGGACACTAACGCACACCGATCAAGCAGACGGTAGTGCAACCGGGGCCGCTTCGCCGATCTGGACTACCCGCGGTCAAACCCCGGGCCGGGGCGGTCCCCGACGCCGGAGCGGGAGGTGGCGGGCGGTGCGGGCGCGCCGCGGGCCGGTGGCCGGCCCGTCGGCGTCAGCGCACTATCGGGTGAGGACGAACGGGGTCTCGGCGTAGAACGGGCCGGCGGTCGCCCCGAGGACGAACTGCGTGCCCGGCGCGACGTCCTCGAACGAGTCGGGCACCCGCACCGGCACCCCGGCGAACCGGCCGGCGGCGTCCGTGGTGGCGTCCCCGACCCGCTCGCCGTGGAACGTGAAGACGACCCGCGCGTTGGCCGGGTAACCGCCACCGCTGAGCCGGATCTCGTCACCGGCCCGGCCCGCCTGCGGCTGGGCGGCGAGCAGGGCGGCGGGCGCCCGGGCCGCGGAACCCGCGACCGGTGTCACCGGCGACGGCGACGGCGCGGCGGCCTCGGCGGCGCAGCCGGTGAGCGCGGCGAGGGAGATCAGGGCTACCGTCAGGCGGGGTCTTCGGCAACGCACGACGCCTCCATTTTCCGGGACGTCAGCGTATATCGCGGGTTCGGCCCTGCCACGCGACCGAACGGCGTACACCGCGACCGTTGCCGGGCCTTTCCCGAACCATTCGCCCGACCGACCGCCACCGGCCCGCCGCGGACGGCATCACCGCAGTTGAGCGCCCGTCGAGCCGCAGGCGCGCACCCCGCTGCGAAGGATCCCGGCAGCACTCGCCCACCACCGCTGACCGCACTTGTCGGGATTTCCGGCATTACCTCCGCGCCGAGGCCGTGGAATGCCGATCGACGTGCGCGGAACAGCCGTCGACACGCGGGAGGCCCACCTGCCCGCGGCCGGCTCGGAACAGCCGGGGCTCGTCGGGCTCGGCGCCGCGCAGCGCGTCGTGGTCCGGGACCGCGCAGCGGGTGCCGCCCGCCTGGCGGCCGGCGCGCAGGTGACCGGTCCGGTGCTGTCGTTCTCCTGGCGCCTGGACGAACAGGGCGAAGGCGAGGAGTGGCAGGTGCAGTCGGCTCAGAACAGCCGGAACTCGTCGGGCTCGATGCCGCGCAGCGCGTCGTAGTCCAGGACCACGCAGCGGATGCCCCGGTCCTCCGCCAGCGTCCGCGCCTGCGGCTTGATCTGCTGCGCGGCGAACACCCCCTGCACGGGGGCCAGCAGCGGGTCGCGGTTGAGCAGTTCCAGGTAGCGGGTCAGCTGCTCCACGCCGTCGATCTCGCCGCGCCGCTTGATCTCCACCGCCACCGACCCGCCGGCCGCGTCCCGGCACATCAGGTCGACCGGGCCGATCGGCGTCGGGAACTCGCGGCGGACCAGGGTCCAGCCCTCGCCCAGCGTCGTCACGTGCTCGGCCAGCAGCTTCTGCAGGTCGGCCTCCACGCCGTCCTTGACCAGGCCCGGCTCCGGGCCCAGCTCGTGCTTCGAGTCGTGCAGCACCTCGGCCATCGTGATGACGAGCTTCTCGCCCGCCTTGTTCTGCACCACCCACAGGTCCGGCTCCTCGATCAGCCAGCACGGCGGGCTCATCCAGTTCAGCGGCTTGTACGCCCGGTCGTCGGAGTGGACCGACACCGAGCCGTCTGCCTTGATCAGCAGCAGCCGCTGGGCCATCGGCAGGTGGGCGGTGAGGCGTCCGACGTAGTCGACCTGGCAGCGAGCGATGACTAGGCGCACGGCCGACAGGCTACGGGGTTCAAGGGCCGGGGGGCCGACAGGTACCGTCGGGCGACGTGTCACTCCTCCGCACGAAGCCGGTCGACCGGATCGCCGACGACGGCGAGCACACCTCGTTGCGCCGCACCCTCGGGCTGGTGCCGCTGATCGCGCTGTCGGTCGGCGCGACGCTGGGCACGGGCATCTTCGTGGTGCTCGGCCAGGCCGCGCCGGTGGCCGGGCCCGCGGTGGCGGTGTCGTTCGTCGTCGCCGCGCTGGCCGCGCTGTTCTCCGCCCTGTCCTACGCCGAGCTGGCGGGCGCGGTGCCGGTGTCCGGGTCCGCCTACTCCTACACCTACGCGACGCTGGGCGAGCTGGTCGCGTGGGTCTGCGGCTGGTGCCTGCTGCTGGAGTACGGGGTGTCGGTGGCGGCCGTCGCGGTCGGGTGGAGCGGCTACCTCAACGCCTTCCTGGACGCCACGCTGGGCGTGCAGCTGCCGGAGGCGCTCAGCGGCGGCGTGGTGAACCTCCCGGCGGCGGTCGTCGTGCTGCTGGCCACCGGGGTCCTGCTGGGCGGGGTCCGGGAGAGCGCCGCGGTCACCACCGTGACGACGGTCCTGAAGGTCCTGGTGCTGCTGTTCTTCGTCGTGGTGGCCGTGTTCGGCTTCCGGTCGCAGAACCTGGCGCCGTTCGCGCCCGCCGGCGTCGCCGGGATCACCGGGGCCGCGTCGCTGGTGTTCTTCTCGTTCATCGGCTTCGACGCCGCGTCCACGGCCGGCGAGGAGGCGAAGAACCCGCAGCGGGACCTGCCGCGCGCCATCGTGATCTCCCTGGCGATCGTCACCGTCGTGTACGTGCTGGTGGCGCTGACCGCGGTCGGCGCGGCCGGGGTGGACGCGCTGGCGGGGTCGGACGCCTCGCTCGCGGTGGTGCTCGGGCAGCTGACCGGCGCGGACTGGCCCGCGACGATCCTGTCGGCGGGCGCGGTGGTCGCGATCGCCTCCGTCGTGCTGACCGTCCTGTACGGGCAGACCCGGGTGCTGGTCGCGATGTCCCGCGACGGCCTGGTGCCCGGCGTCTTCGCCCGCGTCGGGCGCCGGCGGGTCCCCGCGGTGAACACGGTGATCGTCGGCGTCGTGGTCGCGGCGCTGGCCGCGCTGGTGCCGCTCGGCCAGCTCGCCGAGGCCACCAGCATCGGGACCCTGGTGGCGTTCGGGCTGGTCAACATCGGTGTGATCGTGCTGCGCCGGACCCGGCCGGACCTGCCGCGCGGGTTCCGCACGCCGTGGGTGCCGGTGGTGCCGCTGCTCGGGCTGGGGCTGTGCGCGCTGCTGGTGGTCGGGCTCGCGCCCGCCACCTGGTTGGCCTTCGCCGTCTGGTCCGCGGTGGGGCTGGTGGTGTACTTCGCGTACGGACGGCGCCACTCGGAGTTGGCCCGAGCGGACCAGGCGCAGGGAAGGTGAACGTGGAGACCCTTGGATCGCGCGAGGTGTACGCGAACCCGTGGATGACGGTGCGGGAGGACCCGATCCGGCGGGCCGACGGCACGACCGGGATCTACGGCGTGGTGGACAAGCCCGACTACGCGCTGGTCATCCCGCTGGACGGGGAGCGGCTGCGGCTGGTCGAGCAGTTCCGGTACCCGCTGGGGATGCGGCGCTGGGAGTTCCCCCAGGGCACCGCCCCGGAGCGGGCCGCGGAGGACCCGCGCGCCCTGGCCGAGCGGGAGCTGCGCGAGGAGACCGGGCTGCGCGCCCGCGAACTGGTGGAGCTGGGCCTGCTCGACGTCGCGCCGGGCATGTCCAGCCAGCGCGGCCGGGTGTTCCTGGCGACCGGGCTCACCGAGGGCTTCCACGAGCGGGAGCACGAGGAGCAGGACATGCGCTCGGCGTGGTTCCCCCGCGCGGAGTTCGAGGCGATGATCGCGCGCGGCGACATCACCGACGCCCAGTCGATCGCCGCCTACACGTTGCTGCTGCTGCACGAGCACGCGCAGCCCTGACCGGGGCCGCCGTGCCGCGCCGGGCACGCGGCACGGCGGCTCCGGTCAGTCGGCCCAGTCGGCCGCCCGCTTCTCCAGGAACGACGCCATGCCCTCCTTCGCGGCGGGCGTCTGGGAGGCGGCGGCCATCACCTCCACGGCGATCGCGTAGGCGTCCGCCTCGGGCCGGTCGAGCTGGGCGTACAGGGTCTGCTTGCCCAGCGCCTTGCTGGCCCGGCTGCCCCGCGTGGCCCGGCGCAGCAGGTCGTCCACGGCCTCGTCCAGCTCCTCGGCGGGCACGACGCGGTTGACCATGCCCCAGCGCTCGGCGGTGTGCGCGTCGATCACGTCCCCGGTCAGCGCCAGCTCCATCAGCCGCTTGCGGCCCACGGCCCGCGCCACCGGCACCGCCGGGGTGTGGCAGAACCAGCCGCCCTTGCCGCCGGGCAGGGCGAAGCCGGCCTCCTCGGAGGCCACCGCCAGGTCGCAGGACGCGACGAGCTGGCAGCCCGCCGCCGTGGCCAGCCCGTGCACCCGCGCGATCACCACCTGCGGCACGGACTCGATGGTGCGCATCAGGTCCGTGCACAGGGTGAGCAGCTCCCGCACGCCCTCCAGGTCGCGCGCGGCCACGTCGCCGAAGTCGTGGCCGGCGGAGAACACCGGGCCCTCCCCGGCCAGGACCACGCCCGCGGCGTCGGTGGCGGCGATCGCGCGGAACGCCGCCAGCAGCTCGGCGAGGTGGTCCGCGGACAGCGAGTTGCGCTTCTTCGCCCGGTCCATGGTGACGCGCACCACGTCATCCGCCCGTTCGACGCGGATGTGCTGGTATTCGACCATGTCCCGACCGTAGTCGGCGGTGCAACCGCCCGCCCCTCGTCCCCGGCACGCGGGGTGGGGTTCACGTTCGACCTGGAGGGCCTGTCGGCCGACCAGCTCGCGCAGGCCACCGCCACCAACCTGCGCGGCGGCGACTTCGCCACCGTGGTGTCCACAAAGGACTTCCCCGGCCGTCAGCCCCCAACCGGGGGCCGGGCGGTCCGGCACGACGACCGGCCTGTGATCATCACCACACCGCCTTCGCGCTGGGGAGGAATCGCGCGCGTACGCCGTCGACTGCCGCCAGGTTGCCTCGCCGCAGAGGCAACACGAGCACCCCTCTGAAGCCTTTTCACTGTGTGAGGAGCACGCGAGCGGGATTGGTGGCGATGAGCGTGGGCGCGGTGGCCGCGATGGCCGTGACCGCGGCGACGACGGTGGGGCGAGCGGACCGGCAGCAGCCGCCCGCGGCCGCGGCGACGATCGTGACGGCGGCGTCCGTCGCGGTGACGCCCACGACGGAGGTGGAGCTGAAGGCCGCGCCGGACGCGCAGGAGCCGACGGCCTCCGCCCCTCCCGACGAGCCGCTCTCCGAACCCGGCCCCCCGGTGGCGGTCGACCTGGCGGACGTCGCGCCGGGCGTGCGGCGCGGGATCGCCGTGTTCGACCGGCGCACCGGCCGCGAGGTCTTCGCCGAGGACCCGGACCAGCCGTTCCCGGCGGCCTCCGTGATCAAGCTGCTGATCGCGCTCGACGCGCTGGAACGGGGCACGGCCTCGCCGAAGGCGGTGGCGGAGATGCTGTCCACCAGCAACGACGACATCGCCAACCGCCTGTGGCGGCTGTCGATCCCGCGGGACTGGTCGAGGCGCATCGGGCTCACCGGCCTGGTCCCCGCACCGGACCCGAACAAGTGGGGCGACACGCTGATGACCGCGCACGACGTCATCGCCATCTACCACCACGTCCTCGACTCGCCGCACGCCGACGTCGTCGTCCGCGCGCTGGAGGCGGCCACCCCCTTCGGCGCGGACGGCATCGACCAGACCTTCGGCATCCCCGACGCCGCGGGCGAGCACCGGTGGGCCGTCAAGCAGGGCTGGGCGTGCTGCTACAACGGCCTGCGCGCGCTGAACACCACCGGCGTCGTCGACAACCGCTACGTGGTGGCCGTGCTGACCAAGCAGCCCCGCGCGGCCGGGTACGACGAGGCGGGCAAAGGGGTGACCCTCCTCGTCTCGGCACTCACCCCCCTGTTCACCGAGGAATGACCGCCCCCGGCTCTCTGCACGCCCCGTGCAGCCCGATGCCCTCGTGTTCTCCCCGTATGGCCTGCCCGGAGGGCTACCATGCTTTTCCGGGGGGTGCAAGCACGCTTTTCGCTTGCACCCCCCGGAAAAGCATGGTCGTCTTTAGACAGGCCATGCGGGGAGAACACGACCGCTCTTTCTTTTCCTCCTCCTTGGCGGCCTGCCCGTCCGGCGAGGACTCTTTCAGCTCTTCCACCAAGCCCCGCACCGCACCGATCAGCACGAACGCAACACCGCGCACCTAGCCCCTAAATCCCGCGCGCCTCGCGGACCACCGCCACGATCTCGTCCATGATCTGCGTCAACTCGTAGTCCTTGGGCGTGAAGACCCGGGCGACACCGCCCTCCCGCAACCTGTCCGCGTCCTCCGGCGGCACGATGCCCCCGACGACGACCGGCACGTCCCCGGCCCCGGCCGCCCGCAGCCCGGCCACCACCGCGGGCACGACCTCCAGGTGCGAGCCGGACAGGACGGACAGGCCGACCACGTGCACGTCCTCCTGCACCGCGGCCGAGACGATCTGCGCCGGGGTCAGCCGGATCCCCTGGTACACCACCTCGAACCCGACGTCGCGCGCCCGCACCGCCACCTGCTCGGCCCCGTTGGAGTGCCCGTCCAGCCCCGGCTTGCCGACCAGGATGCGCAGCCGCTCGCCGATCTCCTCACCGGTCGCCCGCACCCGCTCCCGCACCCGCGCGACCTCCGCGCCCGCCTCGCCCGGACCGGCGGCGGCGGCGGAGACCCCGGTCGGCGCCCGGTACTCGCCGAACGCGCCGCGCAGCGCGGCGGCCCACTCCCCCGTGGTCACGCCCGCGCGCGCACACGCGATGGTCACCTCCACCAGGTTCCGGTCGGTCCCCGCCGCCGCCCGCAGGGCCTCCAGGGCGGACCGGACCAGGCCGTCGTCCCGCTCGGCGCGCCACGCGCGGATCGCCTCGACGGCGTGCCGCTCCACGGCCGGGTCGACGGTCTCGATCGCCTGCGCGCCCCCGGCCTGCAGCGGCGACGGCTCGGTGGTGGTGAACCTGTTCACGCCCACCACCACGTCCTCGCCGGACTCCACCCGCCGCCGCCGCTCGGCCAGCGACGACACCAGCGCCGACTTCATGTACCCGGACTCCACGGCCGCCACCGCGCCGCCCATCGCCTGCACCCGGTCGATCTCGGCGCGCGCGCCGGCCGCGATCTCCTCGACCTTGGCCTCGACGACCCGCGAGCCCTCGAAGATGTCCTCGTACTCCAGCAGGTCCGTCTCGTAGGCCAGCACCTGCTGCATCCGCAGCGCCCACTGCTGGTCCCACGGGCGCGGCAGGCCCAGCGCCTCGTTCCACGCGGGCAGCTGGACGGCGCGGGCGCGGGCGTCGCGGGACAGGGAGACCGCCAGCATCTCCAGCACGATCCGCTGGACGTTGTTCTCCGGCTGCGCCTCGGTCAGCCCCAGCGAGTTCACCTGCACCCCGTACCGGAAGCGGCGGTGCCGGGCGTCCTCGACGCCGTACCGGTCGCGGGTGATCTCGTCCCACAGCCGGACGAACGCCCGCATCTTGCACATCTCCTCGACGAACCGCACGCCGGCGTTCACGAAGAACGACATGCGCGCGACCACCTCGCCGCGCCGCTCCTCGGGCACCTGCCCGGAGTCGAACACCGAGTCCAGCACGGCGATCGCGGTCGACATCGAGTACGCGATCTCCTGCGCCGGCGTCGCCCCGACCTCCTGCAGGTGGTACGAGCAGATGTTGATCGGGTTCCACTTCGGCGCGTTCGCCACGGTCCACGCGACCATGTCCGTGATCAGCCGCAGGCTGGGGCCGGGCGGGAACACGTACGTGCCGCGCGACAGGTACTCCTTGATGATGTCGTTCTGCGTCGTGCCGGCCAGGGCGGCGCGGTCCGCGCCCTGCTCCTCGGCGACGCTGACGTAGAGCGCGAACAGCCACATGGCCGTCGCGTTGATCGTCATGGACGTGTTCGCCCCGCCCAGCGGGATCCCGTCGAACAGCTGCCGCATGTCGCCGATGTGGCCGACCGGCACGCCGACCTTGCCCACCTCTCCCCTGGCCGGCTCGTCGTCCGGGTCGTAGCCGGTCTGCGTGGGCAGGTCGAACGCCACGGACAGGCCGGTCTGCCCCTTGGCGAGGTTGCGCCGGTAGAGCGCGTTCGAGGCGGTGGCGCTGGAGTGCCCCGCGTAGGTGCGCATCACCCACGGGCGGTCGCGTTCTCGGTCGGCCGGGTAAGGCACGGCAACCTCCTACGGCGTCGTTCCCCGCAGCGTACTGACGAGTAACACGGCCGCCGGCGTGCCGTTGCTCACTGAATCGGTGCCGGAGGACGATGGTGCCGTGACCGCGCTCACCCAGACCCTGCTCCTGGCCGTGGTCCTGGCCGCCCTCGCGCTCCTGCTGCGCTGGGCGTTCGGCAACGACCGGCGTGGCGTGCCCGACCACACCGGGGACGACTTCGGGTTGCTCAGCGAAGTCGCCGCGGTGCCGACGCCCGAGGCGGCGGACGTCCTGGCCCGGCGCCTGCGCTCGGCCGGCATCAGGACCACCGTGGCACGGCGGGGCGAGGTCCACCGCCTGCTGGTGTTCCCCCGCGACGCGGCCGACGCCAAGCTGCTGCTGCGCTGACGCCGCACCGCCGCTGCGCGACGCCGACAGGATGTCGTACCCCGCTGCGATGCTGTGCCCATGACCGCGGCGAAGGCGAAGTCCGACCTCCACCACTACCTCCGACTGGCCCGCGAAGCCCTGCTGTGGAAGCTCGACGGCCTCTCGGAGTACGACGTCCGCCGCCCGCTCACCCCGACCGGCACGAACCTGCTGGGTCTGGTGAAGCACTTGGCGGGCATCGAGCTGGACTACTTCGGCGACGTGTTCGGCAGGCCCTACCCGCAGCGGCTGCCGTGGATGGGCGAGGACGCGGAGCCCAACGCCGACATGTGGGCGACCCCGGAGGAGTCCCGCGCGGAGCTGATCGCCTCCTACCGCGCCGCCCAGGCCCACGCGGACGAGACCATCGACGCGCTGGACCTGGACAGCACGGGCGCCGTGCCGTGGTGGCCGGCCGAGCGCCGGGAGGTCACCCTGCACCTCGTGCTGGTCCACCTGGTCGCGGAGACCAACCGGCACGGCGGTCAGGCCGACATCGTCCGGGAGCTGCTCGACGGCGCGGTCGGCCACCGGCCGGGCACCGACAACATGGCCCCCGGCGACCGGGAGTGGTGGCAGCGGCACCACGCCCGCGTGGAAGCGGCGGCCCGCGCCGCCGCCGAGGGCTGACCGGCTCGGGGCCGGCCCCCGGCGGAGGGGTGACCGGGGTCAGGAGGCGGCGCTCCGCCTTCGAGGAGCGACGCGCTCCGACCTCACGAAGTGATGCGCTCCGACCTCACGCGCTCCGACCTCACGAAGCGACGCGGTCCACCGTCGCGCCGAGCTTGCGCAGGTTCTCCACGAAGCCCGGGTAGCCGCGCTCGATGTGGAAGATCTCGTAGACCTCGGTCACCCCGTCCGCGCACAGGCCGGCCAGCACGAGCCCGGCGCCCGCCCGGATGTCCGACGCCCAGACCGGCGCGCTGGACAGCCGGTCCACCCCGCGCACGACCGCGTGGTGGCCGTCGGTGCGCGCGTCCGCACCCAGCCGCACCATCTCCTCGATGAACCGGAACCGCGCCTCGAACAGGTTCTCGGTGATCATCGACGTGCCCTCGGACACGCTCGACAGCGCGATCGCGAACGGCTGGAGGTCGGTGGCGAAACCGGGGTAGGGCAGGGTCACGAAGTCCACCGACTGCGGGCGGCCCTCCTGCACCACGCGGAAGCCGTCGTCGTCGAACGTGGTGACGTCCGCGCCCGCCATCCGCAGCTTCTCCAGCACCAGGTCCAGGTGGTGCGGGTTCACACCGCGCACGGTGATGTCGCCCCGCGTCATGGCGGCGGCGAACGCCCACGTCGCGCCGACGATGCGGTCGCCGATGACGCGGTGCTGCGTCGGGCGCAGCGATTCCACGCCGTGCACGGTGAGCGTCGAGGTCCCGGCGCCCTCGATGCGCGCGCCCATCTCCTGGAGCATCACGCAGATGTCCACGATCTCCGGCTCGCGCGCGGCGTTGTCGATCACCGTGGTGCCCTTGGCCAGCACGGCGGCCATCAGGATGTTCTCGGTGGCGCCGACGCTCGGGAAGTCCAGCCAGACCTGGGCGCCGTGCAGGCCCTCGGCCTCCGCGACCACGCAGCCGTGCTCGATCTCGCTGTGCGCGCCGAGCCTGCGCAGCCCGTTCTGGTGCATGTCCAGCGGTCGCGAGCCGATCGCGTCACCGCCCGGCAGCGCCACCACGGCCCGCTTGCACCGCCCGACCAGCGGCCCGAGCACGCACACCGAGGCCCGCAGCTTGCCCATCGCCTCGGAGTCGGCGCGGTGGTTCAGCTCGGCCGGCGTCGTGATCGTGACGACGTCGCCGTCCAGGTCCACCGAGCAGCCGAGGCTGCGCAGGACGTCGGCCATCAGGGGCACGTCCAGGATCTCCGGGCAGTTGGTGATGGTGGTCGTGCCCTCGGCCAGCAGCGCCGCCGCCATCAGCTTCAGCACGCTGTTCTTGGCCCCGACGACCTCGACCTCGCCGACTAGCCGCGCACCGCCCTGGACCCGGAAGTGCTCGCTCACCAAGGAAACTCCTCATGTCGGTTTGCGGGCAATCGTACGGAGGCACTGAATCAAGCCAGTGCCCGGAGCCCCCTACAGTGCTTGGCATGGCGGTTCACCTGACGAAGATCTACACCCGCGTGGGCGACGACGGCACCACGGGCCTGGGCGACTTCAGCCGCGTGCCCAAGACCTCCCCGCGCATCACGGCTTACGCGGACGTGGACGAGACCAACGCCGCCCTCGGCGTCGCCCTGGCCCTGGGCAGCCTGGCGGAGGACGTGGCCGGGGTCGTCCGCAAGGTCCAGAACGACCTGTTCGACGTGGGCGCGGACCTCTGCACCCCCGTGGTCGAGAACCCCGAGTACCCGCCGCTGCGGGTGACCCAGGGCTACGTCGACCGCCTGGAGGCGTGGTGCGACGAGTACAACGCGCGGGTCGGCAAGCTCGACTCGTTCATCCTCAACGGCGGCACCCCGGGCGCGGCCCTGCTCCACCAGGCCCGCACCATCGCCCGCCGGGCCGAGCGCGCGACCTGGGCGCTGGTCGAAGCGGAGCCGGAGCGGACCGGCACCCTGCCGGCCAAGTACCTCAACCGCCTGTCCGACCTGCTGTTCATCCTGGCCAGGGTGGCGAACCCGGAGGGCGACGTGCTGTGGAAGCCGGGCGGGAACGCCTGATCGGAGTCGGGTGCGGAGCGCGGGCGGTGCCCGGGGCTGCCGGGGTGCCACCCTGCTGTCGAGGGAGTCACCCCTGCTGCTGCCGAAGCCTCCACTTCCTCCGCAAGTACGCCCGGATGCCCAGCAGCACGCCGCCGTAGACGAGCAGCGCGCCGATCAGCGGCACGTACCAGGGCGCGTCGGGTAAGAGGTGCCGCAGGCTCGTGCGGGTCGCGAACAGCACCGCGAACCCGAAGACGTAGAAGACGAAGTGCAGTGGCGGTGGTTTCTCATCGGAAGCCATCCCGGTCCATCCCCCTTTGTGCTGCGCACGCCGGACGGTGTGTTCGGCGTGGGTGGCAGCGGCCCCAGGCTAGCGACGGGGAAGGTTCGGGGAGGCGGTATCGGCGGGGGTACGGCCGGGCAACGGTGCGCGGTGGCTCGTTCGGCCGATCGCACGTTGCGCTCTTCAGGGAGGGGGCGGTGCTCGTTGCGCTTTTCGGAGAGGGCGGTGCTCGTTGCGTTCTTCGGAGAGGGCGGCAGAGCGCTTGGCTGAAAAGATGAAGAGTCCTCGCCGGACGGGCAGGCCGCCAAGGAGAATGAAAAGAAAGAGCGGTCGTGTTCTCCCCGTATGGCCTGTCAAAGACGACCATGCTTTCTTGGGGGGTGCAAGCGAAAAGCGTGCTTGCACCCCCCAAGAAAGCATGGTAGCCCTCCGGGCAGGCCATACGGGGAGAACACGAAGGCACCGGACTGCACTGGGTGTGCCTGGCCGAAGGCGGCGGTGCGGGGTGAGAGCGCCGAAGGCGGCGGTGGGGGGCGGCTATGAAGCCCAGGGGATCGAACGGCCCGGGGGGGCGGATTCCAGCCAGGACAGGAAGCCGGTGAGCGCGTCCGGGCCCATGGCGATCTCCACCGGTTCGCCCTCGGCGCCGCGGCAGCTGAGCACCACGGCGCCGTGCGGCATCGCATAGGTCTCGGAGGCGGTCGGCTCGCGCCGGTCGTCGATCTCGAAGCCCTCGCGGTGGATCACGCGGTCCGGGCCGGTGCGCAGGCTCAGCACCCGGGACCACACGAACGAATCGCCGCGGTAGTGCCCGACGCCGAGGTGCCAGCCCCGGCCGGTGGCGTCGAGCCTGGTCCGCAGGGCCACGTGCACCCCGCCGGCCCTGAGCAGGCGGATCCGGCGCCACGTGACGTACGCGAGGACCACCACCGCGACGAACAGGACCACCCCGACGACTTCGGCGATCCCCACGGCGCTTGTCCGCTCGTCCGCGTCAGGCCGTGTGGCCGGCAGCGCGGAGGCGTGCCATCGCCCTCGCCCGCTCCACCTCGTCCGCGTCCGACAGCGCCGACCGGGCCTCGTCCACGTCGATCTCGTGGGACAGCTCGGCGGCCTCGGCCAGGACGCTCACGCCCTCACCGGTCACCGACAGGAACCCGCCGTGCACGGCCGCGGTCACCAGGTCGTTGTCGACGGTCCGGATGCGCACCACGCCACCCTCGACGAGCTGGCCGAGCACGGGCTCGTGGCCGGGCAGGATGCCGATCTCACCCTCGGTCGTCTGCGCGACCACGGAGGTGGCCGTGCCGGACCACAGGCGGCGTTCCACCGCGACCAGCTGAACGGTCATCTCGGCCACGCGCATCTCCCTCTGTCTGGCACTGGAAGTCCCGTGCAGTCTAAACGGTCGCCCGGAGCACGCGCCGCCCCAGCCACCCTCAGCCGCCGGACACCGGTGGAGTCACCCGCCCGGTGGTCGCCCCAACGGTGAGCACCGCCACAGCCCCCGCCGCGGCGACCAAGGCGAACGCGTAGAAACCCCACGGGTAGGCGATCCCCGCGGTGAGCAGCGCGCCCCCCAGTAGTGGACCACAGATCGCGCCGATCCGTCCCATACCGGCTGCCCATCCCAAACCGGTGGCCCGGTTGTCGTCACCGTAGACGCGGCCCACGTAGGCGTACACCAGCACCTGCGCGCTGAACACGAAGCAGCCCGCCACCAGCACCGCCGCGTACACGCCGATCCCGGGCAGCTTGACGCTCAACGCGCCCAGCGCCACCGCCGACGCGGCGAACCACGCGATCGTCGCGGGCCGCACGCCGACCCGGTCCGCCACCGCGCCCGCGACCACCAGGCCGATCACCGCCCCGATGTTCAGCGTCAGCAGCAGCCCCAGCGCGGCGCCCAGCGGGTACCCGGCGGCCCGCATGATCTGCGGCAGCCACGTGTTGAGCCCGTACACCAGCAGCAGGCCCATGAACGAGGCCACCCAGAACGCCACCGTGGCCCGCACCAGGCCGGGCCGGAACAGCGAGCCCACCACGTCCTTGACCGGCGCGGCGCTGAACGCGCGCGACTCGGGCAGGTGGCGCAGCATCAGCGGCACCAGCAGCAGCGCGGGCGCGGCGCCGATGACGAACAGCGCCCGCCACCCCAGCGACGGGATGACCGCGATACCCAGCAACGCCGTGACGACCGCGCCCACGTGGTACCCGGTCATGATCCACGTGGTGGCGCGCCCGCGGCGCTCCGCCGGGGCGAACTCGTTGACCAGCGCGATGGCGGTGGGCAGGCACCCGCCCAGCCCCAGCCCCGCGAGGAACCGCAGCGCCGCGAACACCACCACCGACGGCGCGACCGCGCACAGCGCGGTGAACACCGAGAAGCTCGCCACCGCGAGGATCAGCGCCTTGCGCCGCCCGATCACGTCGGTGACCGTCCCGATCGCCAGCGCGCCGACCATCATGCCGACCAGCCCCACCGTGGAGACCACGCTCGCGCCGGCCGGTGTCAGCCCCCACACCCGGTCTTGCAGCAGGACCGGCAGCACGGTCCCGAGCACCACCAGGTCGAACCCGTCCAGCAGCACCGCCGCCCAGCTCAGCGGCAACACCCAACGACCAGCCATGACACCTCCTCGTGTCCGGAGTGGACCGACGCCCGACCCGGTGGCCCAGCGTGGCGGCGGTCACCGGCCCGCGGGGAGTACCCTTTCCGGTGAACGGAAGAGTGAGAGCCGTGCCAGCCCCCAAGTCCCTCCTCGGCCGAGCGTTCGCGCTGCTCGCCGTCTTCACCGCCGACCGCCCCTCGGCCACCCTGTCCGAGCTGAGCCGGTACTCCGGCCTGCCGCTGAGCACCACGCACCGGCTGACCCGGGAACTGGTGGCGTGGGGGGCGCTGGCCCGCGACGAGGCCGGCCGCTTCACCATCGGCCTGCGGCTGTGGGAGCTGGGCGCCCTCTCCCCCGGCGCGCTGGGGCTGCGGGAGCGCGCCCTGCCGTACCTGGAGGACCTGTTCGAGGTCACCCGCCACAACGTGCAGCTGGCGATCCGCGACGGCCTGGAGGCCGTGTACGTGGAGCGGATCTCGGCCAGGGACGCGGTCAACGTCGTCACCAGGATGGGGTCGCGGATGCCCCTGCACGCCACCGGCGTGGGCCTGGTGCTGCTGGCCCACGCCCCCAAGGACGTCCAGGACCGCGCCCTGGCCCAGCCGCTCAAGCGGTACACCGCGCACACCATCACGACGCCGAACGCCCTGCGGACCGCCCTGGCGACCGTCCGGCGGGACGGCTACGCCACCTCCGACCGGCAGATCGAGACGTTCACGCACTCGGTGGCCGCCCCGGTGCGCGGGCCGGGCGGCGAGGTGGTGGCGGCGGTGTCGGTGGTGGTGCCGACCGACACCCGCACCGACACGGTCCTGCCGGCCGTGCGGGCCTGCGGGCGCACGATCTCCCGCGCCCTCGGGTGGCGCACCCCCTGACGCCCGGGAAGCGGAAGGGCCCGCCCGTCCACGGTGGACGAGCGGGCCCTTCGCCGAGCGGTCCGGCCTACTTGCCGGCCAGCTTCTTGGCGTTGGCCTCGACGTCGTCGAGACCGCCGCAGCTGAAGAAAGCCTGCTCCGGGTAGTGGTCGAACTCGCCCTTGCAGACGCGGTCGAACGCCTCGATCGTGTCCTTGATCGGGACGAACGAGCCCGGCTGGCCGGTGAACTTCTCGGCCACGATGAAGTTCTGGCCGAGGAAGCGCTCCAGGCGGCGGGCGCGGCCGACGAGGACCTTGTCCTCCTCGGACAGCTCGTCCATGCCGAGGATGGCGATGATGTCCTGCAGCTCCTTGTACTTCTGCAGGATCCGCTTGACCTCCTGCGCGACCCGGTAGTGCTCGTCGCCCACGATGGTGGGCTCCAGGATCCGGGACGACGAGGACAGCGGGTCCACCGCCGGGTAGATGCCCTTCTGGGAGATCGGGCGGGACAGCTCCGTCGTCGCGTCCAGGTGGGCGAACGTGGTGGCCGGCGCGGGGTCGGTGTAGTCGTCCGCGGGCACGTAGATGGCCTGCAGCGAGGTGATCGACTTGCCGCGCGTCGAGGTGATGCGCTCCTGCAGCTCGCCCATCTCGTCGGCCAGCGTCGGCTGGTAGCCCACGGCCGAGGGCATCCGGCCCAGCAGGGTCGAGACCTCGGAGCCGGCCTGGGTGAACCGGAAGATGTTGTCGATGAACAGCAGCACGTCCTGGTTCTGGACATCGCGGAAGTACTCCGCCATGGTCAGCGCCGACAGGGCGACGCGCATGCGCGTGCCGGGCGGCTCGTCCATCTGGCCGAAGACGAGCGCGGTGTCGCCGAGCACGCCCATCTCCTCCATCTCCAGGAGGAGGTCGGTGCCCTCGCGGGTGCGCTCGCCGACGCCGGCGAACACCGACGTGCCGGAGAACTCGCGGGCGATGCGGGTGATCATCTCCTGGATGAGCACCGTCTTGCCCACGCCCGCGCCGCCGAACAGGCCGATCTTGCCGCCCTTGACGTACGGGGTGAGCAGGTCGATGACCTTGATGCCCGTTTCCAGGATCTCGGTCTTGCCCTCCAGCTGGTCGAACGCGGGGGCCTTGCGGTGGATCTCCCACTGCTCGCCGTCGCGGCCGAGGCCGGGCTGGTCGAGGCAGTCGCCGAGGGCGTTGAACACGTGGCCCTTGACGACGTCGCCGACCGGCACGCGGATGGCGTAGCCGGTGTCGACCGCCGTGGCGCCGCGGACCAGGCCGTCGGTCGGCTGCATCGAGATGGTGCGGACCAGGTTGTCGCCCAGGTGCTGGGCGACCTCCAGGGTCAGCGTCTTGGCCACCGCTTCGTAGGTGATCTCGACGTGCAGGGCGTTGAACAGCTCGGGCACCGCGTCGCGCGGGAACTCCACGTCGACGACGGCGCCGATCACCCGGACCACACGGCCGGTGCGGGTGGTGGTGGCAGTAGCACTCATGTCACTCATCACTTCCTGCGCCCCCGGTAAGCGCGGAGGCGCCACCGACGATCTCGCTGATCTCCTGGGTGATCTGGGCCTGGCGGGCGGCGTTGGCCTGGCGGCTGAGGTTGCGCACCAGCTCGGTGGCGTTGTCCGTCGCCGCCTTCATCGCGGTCCGCCGGGCCGCCGACTCCGACGCCGCCGCTTCCAGCAGTGCCGAGAACAGCCGGGTCTTGACGTACTTGGGCAGCAGCTCCCCGAGCAGCGCCTCGGCGTCCGGCTCGAACGAGTACACCGACTGGAGCTTCGGCTGGGACTGCTCGTACTCGACCTCCATCGGCGCGATGCGCTTGGCGGTCGGCTGCTGGCTGAGCATCGACTTGAACTCGGTGTAGACGACGTGCAGCTCGTCGACGCCGTCGCCGCCGTCGTCGGTGCCCGCGAGGAACGCGGGCACCACCACGTCGCCCGCTTCCGCGGCGTTGACGTAGTGCGGGAGCTGCGAGAAGCCCGTCCACTCGGCCGTGATCTCACGGCGGCGGAAGCGGTAGTAGCCCGCGCCCTTGCGGCCGATGACGTAGAGCACGGGCTCCTTGCCCTCGGACCGCAGCAGCGCGAACAGCTCCTCGGCCGCCCGCAGCACGTTGGCGTTGTACCCGCCGCACATGCCCTTGTCGCTGGTCACGACGATGACCCCGGCCCGCTTGGGCGCGGTGCGCTCGGTCAGCAGCGGGTGGTCGAGGTTGGTCGAGGCGCTCGCCAGCGCGGAGAGCACCCCGGTGATCTCGTCCGCGTACGGGCGCGAGGCCGCGACCCGCGCCTGGGCCTTGGCCAGCCGCGACGTGGCGATGAGCTCGTACGCCTTGGTGATCTTCTTGGTCGAGTTGACCGTTCGGATCCGCTGGCGCAGCTCTCGGATCTGGGCTGCCATGCCTACGTCACTTCTCGGTCGGAGCGGGTCGGTTGACCTTCACCGACTCGTGTCCGACCTGGTCGGCGTCCATCGCGTCGGCCGGGGCCTCGTTGACCACCGAAGCGCCACTCGAAGCGGTGAACTGCTGCTTGAACGAGTTCACGGCGTCCACGATGCCCCTCTCGGCGTCGTCGGACAACTTCCCGGACTCGCGGATGCCGGTCAGGATCGCGTCCTGGCCGCGCCGCAGGTGGTCCAGGAACTCCGACTCGAAGCGGCGGACGTCGCCCACCGGCACCGAGTCCAGGTGGCCCTTGGTGCCCAGGTAGATGGAGACGACCTGCTCCTCCATCGGGACCGGCGAGTATTGGCCCTGCTTGAGCAGCTCGACCAGGCGCGCGCCGCGCTCCAGCTGGGCGCGGGAGGCCGCGTCCAGGTCGGAGGCGAAGGCGGAGAACGCCTCCAGCTCGCGGAACTGCGACAGGTCCAGCCGCAGCGAGCCGGAGACCTGCTTCATCGCCTTGGTCTGCGCGGCGCCACCGACGCGGGAGACCGAGATGCCCACGTTGACGGCCGGGCGGACGCCGGCGTTGAACAGGTCCGACTCCAGGAAGCACTGGCCGTCGGTGATGGAGATGACGTTGGTCGGGATGTAGGCCGACACGTCGTTGGCCTTGGTCTCGATGATCGGCAGGCCGGTCATCGAGCCGCCGCCGAGGTCGTCGGACAGCTTCGCGCAGCGCTCCAGCAGGCGCGAGTGCAGGTAGAACACGTCGCCGGGGTAAGCCTCGCGGCCCGGCGGGCGGCGCAGCAGCAGCGAGATCGCGCGGTACGCCTCGGCCTGCTTGGTCAGGTCGTCGAAGATGATCAGGACGTGCTTGCCCTGGTACATCCAGTGCTGGCCGATGGCCGAGCCGGTGTAGGGCGCGAGCCACTTGAAGCCCGCCGAGTCCGACGCCGGGGCGGCCACGATGGTGGTGTACTCCAGCGCGCCCGCCTCCTCCAGCGCGGACTTGACGCCCGCGATGGTGGAGCCCTTCTGGCCGACGGCGACGTAGACGCAGCGGACCTGCTGCTGCGGGTCGCCCGAGTCCCAGGCTTTCTTCTGGTTGATGATCGTGTCGATGCAGACCGCGGTCTTGCCGGTCTTGCGGTCGCCGATGATCAGCTGGCGCTGGCCGCGGCCGATCGGCGTCATCGAGTCGATGGCCTTGATGCCGGTCTGCATGGGCTCGCCGACGGGCTGGCGCTGGAGCACCGACGCGGCCTGCAGCTCCAGGGCGCGGTTGTCGTCGGCGACGATGTCGCCGAGGCCGTCGATCGGCTGGCCGAGGGGGTTGACCACGCGGCCGAGGAAGCCGTCGCCCACGGGCACGGAGAGCACCTGGCCGGTCCGCTTGACCTCCTGGCCCTCTTCGATCTTGTCGAAGTCGCCGAGGATGACCGCGCCGATCTCGCGCACTTCCAGGTTCAGGGCCACGCCGAGCACGCCGCCGGGGAACTCCAGCAGCTCGTTGGTCATGGTGCCGGGCAGACCCTCGACGATGGCGATGCCGTCGTAGGTCTCCGCGACGACGCCGACCTCTTCCCGGCTGACTTCCGGGGAGTAGGTCGAGACGTACTTCTCGATCGCACTGCGGATCTCGTCCGACGAGATCGTCAGCTCCGCCATGTCGTTCCTGCTCTCACTTCGTTAAAGGAAAGGGGCTTGTGGGCCGCGGTTCCGGTTCGGTCAGCCGGCGAGGTCGCGGCGCAGTGCCGCCAGCCGACCGGCCACGCTCCCGTCGATGACCTCGTCGCCGATCTTGATCACCAGTCCGCCGCGCAGCGCCGGGTCGACCTCCACGTGCAGCGCGACGGGCCTGGAGTAGATCCGGGTGAGCGTGGCCTCGAGGCGGTCCAGCTGCGCCGCGTCCAGCTCGACGGCGGAACGGACGTGGGCGACGGAACGTTCCCGGCGCTTGGCCGCGAGCGCCGCGAGGTCCGCCAGGCCGCCGACGACGCCCTGGCCGCGCGGGTCGCGCACCAGCTGCTCGACCAGGACCTTGGTGGTGCCGTCGACCTTGCCCGCGACGAGGCTGTCCAGCAGCGCCACCTTGCCGCCGGCGTCCGCCGCCGGGTCGGTCAGCGCCAGTTCCAGGTCGTGGTTGCCGGCGATGATCCGGCCGAGGCGGAACAGCTCGTCCTCGACCGCGTCGAGCGTGCCGTCCCGCTCGGCCCGCACCAGCAGCGTGGTGCGGGCCAGCGACTCGACGCCGTCGACCAGCTCACGCGGGCTGGACCAGCGGGCGGTGACGACCGCGGTCAGCACCTGGAGGGCCCGGTCGGAGACCTGGCCGCCGAGCAGGCCGCGCAGCAGCCGCTCGCGGCCCGCCGGGTCGCTGGAGGAGTCGGCCAGGGCCCGCCGCAGGGCGGGCTGCCCCGACAGCAGGCCGACCACCGCGAACAGCTCCTCGCCCAGCTCGCCCGGCGCCGCTCCGGTGGCGCCCGCGGCGCTGTCGAGGATCTCCAGCAGCCTCAGTTCGGCGGCGGCCAGCGCGTCGCGGCTGGCGGCGTGCAGCGTCATCGGCGTTCCCTCACTTGACGGCCGGGGCCGAGGTGTTGTCCAGCTCCGCGAGGAACCGGTCGACGGTGCCCCGGCGGCGCACCTCGTCCTCCATCGACTCGCCCACGACCCGGTCGGCCAGGTCGATGGCGAGCCGGCCCAGTTCGCCGCGCAGCTCCGCGACGATCTGCGCGCGCTGGGTCTCCAGCTGCGTCTGGCCCTGCGCGACGATCCGCGCGGACTCCTCCTGCGCCTTGGCTCGCAGCTCGCTGATGATCTGCTCACCCTCGATGCGGGCGTCGTCCCGGATGCGCGCGGCCTCGGCCCGCGCCTCCGCCAGCTGCGCCGTGTACTCCTCGAGCTTGCGCTGGGCCTCGGCCTGCGCCTGCTCCGCCTTCTCGATGCCGCCTTCGATCTTGGCGGCGCGTTCCGCGTACAGCGTCTCGAAGCGCGGAGACACGTACTTCCTGATGATGAAGTACAGCAGCAGGAACGCGATCAGGCCGATGACGATCTCGGCTTTGTGCGGGAGAACCGGGTTCAGCTCTTCCGCGGCCACATTCAGAGAGCTCATCGCAATCGTCTCCTAACGCGATGGATGAATTCTCAGCCGGTGGCGAGGAAGAAGACGACGAAGCCGAGCAGGGCGAGCACCTCGACCAGGGCGAACGTGGTCCACGCCAGGCTGAGCAGGACACCGCGGGCCTCGGGCTGCCGGGCAGTCCCGTTGATCACCGAGGAGAAGATCATGCCGACGCCCAGGGCCGGGCCGATCGCCGCGAGGCCGTAGCCGATGGCGGCGAGACCGGCGTCGGTCATACCGGATGCAGCGGCTTCCTGGGCAAGAACGATAGCGCTCACTTGTGCTGTTCCCTTTCCAACTCGGTCCGCGAACACTCGCGGATCGGAGGCTTGTTATTCTTCAGTGTTCCTCGGCCAGCGCCGCGCCGATGTAGTTGGCGGAGAGCAGGGCGAAGATGTACGCCTGAAGCACCATGATCAGCGCTTCGAGGAAGGTCAGCGCGATGGCGAAGGCGAAGGCGACCGGCGCCACCACGACGGTGATGCCCCCGTTGAGCAGGAGGAACTCGCCGGCGAGGGTGAACACCATCAGCAGGAGGTGACCCGCGAACATGGCCGCGAACACTCGGATCGCCAGCGTGAGCGGGTTCAGGAAGAACTTCTGGAAGAACTCGATCGGCGTCAGCAGGATCAGCACGAACCACGGCGCGCCCGGCGGGACGGTCTGGTGCTTGAGGTAGCCGAGGAAGCCGTGCCGCTTGAACCCGACGAAGTGGTATACCGGGTAGATGACCAGGACCGAGACGGCGAGCGGGAAGCCGATGTGCGCCATCGTCGGGAACTGGATGACCGGGATGATGCCGAACAGGTTGTTCACCAGGATGAAGGTGAACACCGTGAGCAGCAGGGGCACGAAGGGCTTGAAGTCCTTGCTGCCGATCTGCTCCCGCGCGATCGAGTTGCGGCCGACGTCGTAGATCGACTCGGCGATGAACTGGAACTTGCCCGGGACGAGCTTCAGGCCGCGCGAGGCCACGAGGAAGAACGTGCCGATGATCAAGATCGACAGCACGGCCAGCACCATCGGCTTGGTGACGTCACCGAAGATCGGCGGGGGGAAGAAGTCCTTCACGCCGGGTGCGACGAACTCGTCACCCGCAGCCAGCACCATCGTGGTCACTGTGTTCCTTCCGGTTCTCCCGGCCGGCGTTCACTCCGCCGGGGGAATCGTCACGATCGGGACAAACGTACCTTACGTACTGCGCACGGCCGCGAGAGGCACCCCACCTGGGAGAACCCGCGGTCGCGAACGACGTCCGGGCCCTGCCGGTCAGGCGCTCTCCGAGGACGGGATGACCACCTGGCTCCGGCTGCGCTTGGACGCCCGCGCCTCCATGAAGGTGGCCACCACGATCGTCGCGGCCATGGTCAGCGCCAGCGCGTTCGTGTGCAGGACGGGGAACTTGCGCAGCACGACCATGACGATCACGAGCAGGATGAGCTTACCCAGGAACCCGCCCAGCGCGGCCACCATGATGAACTGCACCGGCAGCGCGGCCGTGCGGTGCATCAGCCAGAGCGTGATCAGCGAGCACGCGATGGCGAGCGCGCCGCCGATCAGCGCCGCGACCAAGCCGGGGACCCCGGCCAGCACGGCCCAGACCACCGCGCCGACCGCCACGGTCGCGAGCGCCGCCCAGATCAGCCCGCGGAACATCTCGCCCGCCAGCCGACGGACGACGTTCTCGTGCGTCCACTCCTGGCTCATGTCACCCCTTCCCACTGGTCACTACCAGTGTAAAAGGGCGGGTCGGACCACCTGACCGGCGGGGGTCAGGTGCGCCGCGACTCGCGCAGCTTCGGGATCACCGACACCACCAGCGCCAGCAGCAGCCCCAGGGCGAGGCCCCACCCCACGAGCACGGCGTCGAACATGGTCAGCGCCACCGCGCTGAACGCCAGCACCCCGGCCCACAGGTAGATCAGCAGCACGGCCCGGCGCTGCGAGTGGCCGATCTCCAGCAGCCGGTGGTGCAGGTGCATCTTGTCCGCGGAGAACGGGCTCTCGCCGCGCCGGGTGCGCCGCACCACGGCCATCAGCAGGTCCAGCACCGGCACGAACAGCACCGCCGCCACCACCAGCAGCGGGGACAGCAGGCCGAGCAGGTCGACGGTCTCGATGGCCTGGGAGGAGCCGTCGATGGACGGGTAGTTGAGCTTGCCCGACGCGGAGGTGACGGCGGCGGCGAGCATCAGGCCGATCAGCATCGAACCGGAGTCGCCCATGAAGATGCGGGCCGGGTTGAAGTTGTGCGGCAGGAAGCCCAGGCACGCGCCGGCCAGCGTGGCGGCGATCAGGGCGGGCGGGTAGGAGCCGACGTCGCCGCCGTTCTTGGCCAGCACGCCGATGCAGAACGCGCAGGTCGCGACGGCGGCGATGAGCCCGATGCCGGCGGCGAGGCCGTCCAGCCCGTCCACGAAGTTCATGGCGTTGACCATGGTGACGGCGAGCAGCACGGTCAGCAGCGCGCCCTGGTTCTGGTCCAGCACCAGCAGCGAGCCCCGGCCGTCGCTGTCGCCCCACGGCACCCAGAACAGCAGCCACTGGAGCCCGAACAGGACCAGGATGCCCGCGGACGTGACCTGCCCGGCGAGTTTCGTCAGGGAGTCCAGCTCGAACCGGTCGTCGAGCACGCCGACCAGGACGATGACGCCACCGCCGACGATGACCGCCCACGGGTCGTCGGAGAAGTCGAAGGCGGAGCGCAGGACGGGCAGCTGGTGGGCCAGCAGCATCCCGCCGAGCACGCCGCCGTACATGGCGAGCCCGCCCATCCGCGGCATGGGCTTGACGTGCACGTCCCGCTGGCGCGGGTAGGCCACCGCGCCGATCCGGAACGCGAGCAGGCGGACCAGGCCGACCAGCAGGAAGGTGACGACGGCGGCGGTCAGCGCGACGAGCAGGTACTCCCGGACGGGGAGGACGTTGGTGGTGTCGGGCAACGGGCCCACTGGCGCTAGCCCCTCGGGGGTGGGGTTTCGGACACGGCGGGGACCACGCTACTCCGGGGGCGAAGATCCACTAGGAGGCGACCTCGACTTCGTCGCCCAGCACCTCGCGGACCTCCCCGACCGTCACGGCGCCCTCCCGCAGGACCATCGGGTGCGGGCCGGTCAGGTCCACGATGGTGGACGCGACGTTCTCCTGCGCGGGGCCGCCGTCGAGGTAGACGCCGACCTCCTCGCCGAGCTGGTCCCAAGCCTCCTGCGCGGTGCCGGCCGGCGGGAAGCCGGACTTGTTGGCGCTGGACACGGCCATGGGGCCCACGTCGCGCAGCAGCTCCAGCGCCACCGGGTGCAGCGGCATCCGGAGCATGACGGTGCCCCTGGTGTGACCGAGGTCCCACGTCAGCGACGGCGCGTGGTGCAGCACCAGCGACAGGCCGCCCGGCCAGAACGCCTCGATGAGGGCGCGGGCCTGCCGCGGCACGCCGAGGACCAGGCCGTCGACGGTGGTCCACGAGCCGACCAGCACGGGCACCGGCATGTCCGGGCCGCGGCCCTTGGCCTCCAGCAGGTAGCGGACGGCCTTGGCGTCGAAGGCGTCGCAGCCGATGCCGTAGACGGTGTCGGTGGGCAGGACGACCAGCCGCCCGGACCGCACCGCGCCGGCGGCGGCGGCGAGACCGGCCGCCCGATCGGATTGGACGCTGCAGTCGTAGAGCGTGCTCACGGGTGGATCCTGGCACAGGTCGTTCCCGGGGAGCGGCGGAGGTCACAGCTGCACGCGAACGGACGCGTGGAGCGCGCACGCGGCGCGCTGAGGACCGGGGCGGTCCGCTCTCAGCCCACCGGCCCGGAATCGTCGGGGTCGGGTGGTTGGGTATGCGTCGGGGGCGCTCACCTCGAGGGGACGCCTGCGAAGCCCATCCCAGCGGCGCCTGCCTCGGCAGCGCTCGTCCCAGCGGTGTCACCCCACCAGCGCCCACCCCGGCAGTCCTCACCCCAGCAGCGCCCGCTTCAGCAGCGCCCATTCCGGCGGTGCCCATCCCAGTGGCGCCCCCGACAGCGCCCGCCCAAGAGCACCACCCCGACAGCACCGCCCCGACAACGCCACTCCGACGGCACCGCCCCGACAGCGCCACTCCGACAGCGCCGCTCCACGGCTCGTGCCCGCGCGTCCCAACGACCGCGAGCAGGACCGCGAGCAGAACTGCCCCGGAACCCTGAGCGGACCCGTCCGGCAGGCAGGCGGAAACGCCCGGTGGCACGAGCGGACGCGTCCCGGCGGGGAAAACCCCGGCGGACGTGCCCACAAGGCGGCCGAGCGCGCCTCAGCGGGCAGGAAGGCGCGTCCCGGCGAGCCGGGCGGACCCGCGGGTCGGCAGCGCGAGCGGATCGGGTCCGACGCGCGGTGGCGAAGCGCGAACGGGTCAGGTCCGGCGGGCGGTGGCGAAACGCGAGTGGATCAGGTCCGGCGGGCGGTGGCGAAGCGCGGGCGGCCGGCCAGGTCGGTGTGGTCGGCCACGTCGGTCAGCACGCGGCGGGCCGACAGCAGGGCCGGCACCGCCACCGCGTGCGTGTCGTCGTGCTCGACCGCCACGTGGCCGCCGGACTTCAGCAACCGCGCCGCGACGCCCACCACGTGGCGGATCACGTCCAACCCGTCCGGCCCGCCGAAGACCGCCGCGGGCGGGTCGTGCTCGGCCACCTCGGGGGGCACGGGGGTGCTGTCGGGCACGTAGGGCGGGTTGCACAGCACGAGGTCGACCGCGCCGTCCAGGTCGGACAGCACGCCCGGCGCGGTCACGTCGCCGGAGTGCAGGTGGATGGGCCGGTCGCCCGCCGCGGCCCGGGCGTCGGCGTTGCGCCTGGCCCAGGACAGGGCCACCGGGTCGCGCTCCACGGCGTGCACCACCGCGCCCGGCAGGCGGTGGGCCACCGCCAGGGCCAGCGCGCCCGAGCCGGTGCACAGGTCGACCACCACGGGGTCGGCGCCCACCGCGGACAGCGCCCACTCCAGCAGCAGCTCGGTCTCCGGCCGCGGGATGAACACGCCGGGGCCCACGTCGAGGTCCAGGCCGCCCAGGTGCGCCCAGCCGGTGAGGTGCTGCAGCGGCACGCGCTTGACCCGCGCCCGCACCAGCCGGTGCAGCGCCTCGACCACCGGCGGGTCCACCAGCGGGATGAGGGGCAGGCGGGAGCGCTGCACGCCCAGGACGTGGGCGGCCAGCAGCTCCGCGTCCGCGCGGGGGCTGCCGACCCCCGCCGCGGCCAGCATCCGTTCGGCTTCCAGGACGGCCAACCGCAGCGGGTGTCGGGTCATGGTGGGTGAGCCTAGGGGCTAGAAGTTGATCATGTGCCCGGCCAGGCCGTGCACGGCCTCCTTGACCGCCTCGCCCAGCGTCGGGTGCGCGTGGACGTTGCGGGCCACCTCGTGCACCGTGAGGTCCCACTGCTGCGCCAGGGTCAGCTCGGGCAGCAGTTCGGTCACGTCCGGGCCGATCAGGTGCCCGCCGAGCAACTCGCCGTGCTTCGCGTCGCTGATCAGCTTCACGAAGCCCGTCGAGTCGCCGAGGCCGTGCGCCTTGCCGTTGGCCGTGAACGGGAACTTCGCCACCTGGACGTCGAAGCCCTTCTCGCGGGCCTGCGCCTCGGTGTAGCCGAAGCTCGCGACCTGGGGCTGGCAGTAGGTCGCCCGCGGGATCATGACGAAGTCCAGCTCCATCGTCTCCGCGCCGGCGATGGTCTCCGCCGCGATGATGCCCATGGACTCGGCCGTGTGCGCCAGCATCAGCTTCGCCGTCACGTCGCCGATGGCGTAGAGGTGCGGCACGTTGGTCCGACCGCGACCGTCCACGGCGATCGCGCCGCGCTCGGTCAGGGCCACGCCCGTGTTCTCCAGGCCGTAGCCCTCCACGCGCGGCTGGAAACCGATGGCCTGCATGACCTTGTCGGCTTCCAGCACCTCCTCCTCGCCGTCCTTGGAGATCGTGACGCGCACCTTGGAGCCGGTGTCGTCGATGGACTCCACGCGCGTCCCGGTGCGCACGTCGATGCCCATGCGCTTGTAGCGCTTGGCCAGCTCCGTGGACACCTCGACGTCCTCCAGGGGCACGATGCGGTCCAGGAACTCCACGATCGTGACCTTGACGCCGTAGTTGTGCAGCACGTAGCCGAACTCGACGCCGATGGCCCCCGCGCCCGCGATGACGATGCTCTCCGGCAGCTCGGACGAGAGGATCTGCTCCTCGTAGGTCACCACGCGCTCGGACAGCGACGTGCCGGGCAGCAGGCGGGTGTACGCGCCCGTGGCGATGATCGCGTGGTCGAACGTGACCTGCTCGTCACCCACCTGGATGGTGTTCGCGTCGACGAAGGACCCACGACCGTTGTACTCGGTGATGCCGTTCTTCTTCATCAGGAAGTGCACGCCCTTGACGCGCCCGTCCGCGACCTTGCGGCTGCGCTCGTAGGCGGCGCCGTAGTCGAACTGCACCGAGCCGTCGACCCGGATGCCGTAGGTCTTCTGCTCGTGCTTGAACAGGTGCGCCAGCTCGGCGTTGCGCAGCAGCGCCTTGGAGGGGATGCAGCCCACGTTCAGGCACACCCCGCCCCAGTAACGCTCCTCGATGACAGCCGTCTTCAGCCCCAGCTGGGCCGCGCGGATCGCGGCGACGTACCCGCCTGGCCCCGCACCGAGGACCACGACGTCGAAGTGTGCGCTCATGAAACACACACTAGGTGCCCAGTTGGTCGGAGAAGAACTCGATGGTCCGGCGCCACGCGTCCGCCCGCGCCGCCGCCGTGGCGGCCGGTGTGCCGCCCGCGGCGAGCCGGGCGCCGAGACCCCGGGTCACCAGGTCCGTGGCGGGCCGGTGCGGCGCCCCGGCGATCAGGTGCCCGGCGTCCGGGTACACCACGTGCTCGTACCGGAACGGGTGGCGGTGCTCCGCCAGCCGGCGCTGCGCCACCTCGCTCAGCTCGGCGCTCGGCCGGACCTCGTCGCGCCCGGATGAGAGCAGCAGCACACCGCCGGCGACCCGCTCGACCGGGATCTCGGCCGCCTCCGGGATGCCGTCGGACAGGTCGACCACCGGCCGCAGCCGCACCGGCTCGCCGGCCACGACCGCGCGCCGCAGCTCCTCGGGGACGTAGTGCGGCAGGTACGGCAGGGGGCGGCCCCGCCACGTCCACGCCGCGACCTCCGCCGACAGCTTCTCCAGCAGGCGCTTGCCGGGCCCGATGCCCTGCGTCACCACCCCGCCGCCCACGACGCTGACCACCGCCCGGACCGCCGGGAACGCGGAGGCCGCCAGGAGCGCCAGCTCCCCGCCCCGCGACGCGCCGAGCAGGCCGACCCGCCCCGCGCGCTCGCGCAGGAGGTCGACGGCCCGACCGACGTGCTCCAGCGGGACCTCCACGAGGTCGTCGGGCAGCCCCGGCGCGCCGGTGCAGGGCAGGGCGAGCGTCGTGAAGCCGTGGCCGGCCAGCAGGGCCGCGTCGCGCTCGGGCCGCCCGCCGTCCTCGCCGCCCAGCACGACCACGCCGGGCCGGGCGGCGCCGTCGCCGGGTCCGAACAGGACGGCGGACAGGTCCGGCGCCTCGGTGCGCTCGATCCCCTCGGGAACACCCGGACGAGTGATCTCGACCGGCTCGGCGCCGGTCGCCTCCAACCGGGTCGGCCCGGGCCGCTCCCCGGTCGGCGCCAGGGACCAGAACAGGCCCATCGGGTCGACCCCGGAGTAGCTGCCGGACACCGGGGCGTGCCGGGTCAGGTCGACCACGCCCCGGTCGTCGGCGCGGAAGACGGCCTGCGCCGCCAAGTCGCCGGTGGTGGCGCGGACGGTGGTCTCACCGCCCGGCTCCAGGCCGACGACGCGCAGGTCGAGGGTGCGGTCGAGCGGGGCGCACCGCGGGTCCACCAGGATCTCCGCCATCGCGCGCCCTCCCGTCAGTCACCCGCCGGCAAGCCGTTCCGCCCGGTCGGCCGCCGCCAGCGCGTCGAGCACCGCGTCGAGGTCGCCGTCCAGGACCTGGTCCAGGTTATGCGCTTTGTACCCGACCCGGTGGTCGGAGATGCGGGATTCCGGGAAGTTGTAGGTCCTCACCCGTTCGGACCGGTCCACGGTGCGGATCTGCGTGCGCCGCGCGTCGGAAGCCTCCTGCTGCGCCTTCTCCTCGGCCAGCGCCTGCAGCCGGGCCTGCAGGACCTGCATCGCGCGCGCCTTGTTCTGCAACTGGCTGCGCTCGTTCTGGCAGGAGACGACGATGCCCGTGGGCAGGTGGGTGATGCGGACCGCCGAGTCGGTGGTGTTGACGCTCTGCCCGCCCTTGCCCGAGGAGCGGAACACGTCCACCCGCAGGTCGTTCTCGTCGATCTCGATCTCGACGTCCTCGGTCTCCGGGAACACCAGGACGCCGGCCGCGCTGGTGTGGATGCGGCCCTGGCTCTCGGTGACCGGCACCCGCTGCACGCGGTGGACGCCGCCCTCGTACTTCAGCCGCGACCACACCCCGTCCGGCGAGTCGGTCCGCGCCTTGATGGCGACCGTGACGTCCTTGTAGCCGCCCAGGTCCGAGTCGGTGCCGTCGAGCACCTCGGCCTTCCAGCCGTGCCGCTCCGCGTACCTCAGGTACATGCGCAGCAGGTCGCCCGCGAACAGCGCGGACTCCTCGCCGCCCTCGCCGGACTTGATCTCCAGGACCACGTCGGCGGAGTCGTGCGGGTCGCGCGGCAGCAGCAGCTCGGTCAGGCGCTCCTCGATGCGGGGGATGCGCTCGGACAGCTCGTCGGCCTCGGTCTGGAAGGCCGGGTCCTCGGCGGCCAGCTCGCGCGCGGCCTCCAGGTCGCTGCGGGCCTCGCCCAGCTCGCGGGCGGTGCGGACGATCGGGGTCAGCTCGGCGTAGCGCTTGCCGAGCTTCCGCGCGCCTGCCTGGTCGGCGTGCACCGAGGGGTCGGCGAGCTTGGCCTCCAGCTCGGCGTGCTCGGCGAGCAGTGCTTCCAGGGTCACGTTCGGCGCTCCGGTCTCGACGGTGGCTGGTGAGACGACGACGGCGCCCACCCGGTTTCCCGGGTGGACGCCGTCGGTTCGGCTACTTGCCCTTGCGCTTGCCGTAGCGGGCCTCGAAGCGCGCGACCCGGCCACCGGTGTCGAGGATCTTCTGCTTGCCGGTGTAGAACGGGTGGCAGTTCGAGCAGACCTCGACGTGGATGGAACCGGAGGTCTTGGTGCTGCGCGTGGTGAAGGTGTTCCCACAGCCGCAGGTGACCTCGGTCGTCACGTACTCGGGGTGAATACCGGTCTTCAACGTCTTGTCCCTCTCTTCGGTGGCCGCCGGGTCCTCGTCGTTCGCGGGAGGTGAACCGGAGCCGGACTCGACCTGACAGTCTGCCAGATGCCGTCGACGAGCATGTCAACGCGTTCCGGACCTGGGATGTTCCCGTGTCCGAGCTCACGACCGCTCGCCGCGCGCGGCCGACCACTCGGCGCACCGGGCAACCGCTGGACCACGGCGCGCGTCACCCGCCTGCTGCCACCCGCAAGACTGAACCCGTGTTGTCGTGCACCCCCGGACGCCCGCTGCGGTTGACCACGTGGCTGGCCGTGCCGTTCCTGTTCGGCAGCGCCGTGCTCGGCCTGATCGGGCTGACCGGCCTGCTCCTCGGCGGCCCCCGCGACGTCACCCTGGCCAGCCCGCTGTTCGGCGCGGCGGTCGCGGTGGGCGTCGGCTCCAGCAGCGCGGTGACCTGGCGCCACGACTGGCAGCGGGTCTGGCTCCGCTGGGGTTACCTCACGACGTGGCTGGCGACCGGCGTCCTGCTCGACGGCCTGCACGTGCCGGCCGCCGCCACGACGGCCGTCGGCCTCCCCGTGCTGGCGTTCCTCGTCGCCGAGTGCGTGGCCGAACGGCGCCGCGTGGCCGATGACCCCGACGAGGGCATGACCCACGCCGGCACCTGCTGACCCCACCCCGAACCGCCCCAAAGCGCTCCAGCCGTTCGCGCGCCCGCACAGAAGCCGGCCTTCGTGTTCTCCCCGTACTGATCTTCAATTGTTGGGGTCTGTGGTGGCTTGTGTCGGTGGGTGGGGCTGTCCCGGGGGTACCCGTGGGGTATGCGCTATCCCGATGGTGGTGGCCTGACCGGACGGGAACGGGCCCGACGTGAGGCGGTGCGGATGCAGGCCGCCGACTGGTTCGAGCGTGGTGTGGGCGCCTGCGAGGTCGCTCGTGGTCTGCGGGTGTCGACCAAGTCCGCCTATGCCTGGCGGCGTTTGTGGCGTGCCGGGGGCCGGCAGGCCCTGCGCTCCAGGGGGCCGGGCGGGCCGGACTGCCGTCTGGACCGGGCCCGGCTCGACCGGCTGGTCCAGGCCCTGGAGCAGGGGCCGGCCGCCCACGGGTACACCGAGGATCGACGCTGGACCCTGGCCAGGGTCGCGGAGCTGGTCGCGCGGTTGTTCGCGGTGCGCTACACCCCGGCCGGGATGTCGCTGGTGCTGCACCGCATCGGTTACAGCCCCCAGGTGCCGGCCCGGCGGGCCGACCGCCGTGACGAGGCCGCGGTCACCGCCTGGCGGCGGGAGTCGTGGGCGCGGGGAAAACCCTAGCCGCGGACCTGGGCGCCTGGTTGTGCTTCGAGGACGAGACCGGCTGCAACACCCGCCCGCACAAGGCCCGCACCTGGGCAAGGCGCGGCCACACCCCGGTCCTGCCCTACTGGGCCGGTTCCCAGGGTCGGATCTCGGTGGCCGGCCTGCTCTGCGTCAAACCCGGCGAACGCACCCGGCTGCTGCACCGGGTGCTCGTGCACCACCGCCGCCGCAGCCCGCCGGCCCCGCGCAGCTTCCTCGAGCGGCACTACCTCGCGCTGCTGGACGACGCCCACCGTCGCCTGGGCGGCCCGATCGTGCTGATCTGGGACAACCTCGACCGGCACATCAGCGCCCGGATACGGCCCGCCCTCGCCGCCCGGGACTGGCTGCACGTGATCCGACTACCCGCCTACGCCCCGGAACTCAACCCGGTGGAAGGGGTGTGGTCACACCTCAAACGCGGTCTGGCCAACCTCGCCCCCGTCGGTCTGAACGACCTGGTCCCGATCGTGCGCCGCCGACTCCGCCTCATCCGGAACCGGCCCGACCTGCTCGACGGATTCCTCGCCCACACCGGCCTGACCCTCACCCCCGAACCAACCTGACCCCAACAATTGAAGATCAGTATGGCCTGCCCGGAGGGCTACCATGCTTTTCCTGGGGGTGCAAGCACGCTTTTCGCTTGCACCCCCAGGAAAAGCATGGTCGTCTTTGACAGGTCATGCGGGGGGAACACGACCGCTGTTTCTTTTCATTCTCCTTGGCGGCCTGCCTGTCCGGCGAGGACTCTTTTTCTTTTCAGCCTCGGGCGGTACAGCACCGAATCTCACCCGGATCCGTGCGTGACAGAGGTATGAAGAGCGGCCAAGAGGCCGCCAAGGATGACACAAAGACCAAGCTCAGGGCGTCGTGCCATCCCCGCATGACCTGGTCAAAGACAACCACATGTGTCAAGGGGAGATCGAATCGGGTGTGCGGTGACCGGGTGCCTCGATCTCCCCTTGACACATGCGGTTCGCTGCGCGCAGGCCATACGGGGATGACACGCAGCCCACACCGGGGTGCGCGCTGCGCGCGGCTTCAAGCCGGCTTCAGGACGGCGCGGTGTGATTCCAGAGCGGGTGGACTTGGTGGGTGGGCGGGCCTTGGACGGGGAAAGCCCGCCGACTCGGTCGGCGGGCTTTCCCGGTGACGGTCCGGTCGGTCAGTCGTTGTCCGCGCCGGGGGTCGTCTTGGCCACCTGCATCAGGAACTCGATGTTGGTCCGGCTCTTGCGGAGGCGGTCCAGGAGCAGGTCGATGGCCTGCTGGCTGTCGAGCGCGTGCAGGACCCGGCGGAGCTTGTGCATGACCGCCAGCTCGTCCGGGGACAGGAGCAGGTCCTCCTTGCGGGTGCCGGACGAGTCCACGTCCACCGCCGGGAAGGTGCGCTTGTCCGCGATCTTGCGGTCGAGCTTGAGCTCGGCGTTGCCGGTGCCCTTGAACTCCTCGAAGATCACGCTGTCACCGGCCGAGCCGGTCTCCACCAGCGCCGTCGCGATGACGGTCAGGCTGCCGCCGCCCTCGATGTTGCGCGCCGCGCCGAGGAAGCGCTTCGGCGGGTAGAGGGCCGTGGAGTCGACACCACCGGACAGGATGCGCCCGCTGGCCGGCGCGGCCAGGTTGTAGGCGCGACCCAGGCGGGTGATCGAGTCGAGCAGCACGACCACGTCGTGGCCCATCTCGACCAGGCGCTTGGCCCGCTCGATGGCCAGCTCGGAGATCGTCGTGTGGTCCGACGGCGGGCGGTCGAAGGTGGAGGCGATGACCTCGCCCTTCACCGACCGCTGCATGTCGGTCACTTCCTCCGGGCGCTCGTCCACCAGGACCACCATCAGGTGGCACTCCGGGTTGTTCTTCGTGATCGCGTTCGCGATCGACTGGAGGACGGAGGTCTTGCCCGCCTTGGGCGGCGAGACGACCAGCGCGCGCTGCCCCTTGCCGATCGGCATCACCAGGTCGATGACGCGCGTCGTCAGGATGTGCGGCTCGGTCTCCAGGCGCAGTCGCTCGTTCGGGTACAGCGGCGTCAGCTTGGTGAAGTCGGGGCGGTTGCGCGACTCCTCCGGGTCCAAGCCGTTGATCTTGTCGACCCGGACCAGCGGGTTGAACTTCTGGCGCTGCTGCTCGCCCTCGCGCGGCTGGCGGACGGCGCCGATGATCGCGTCACCGCGTCGCAGGCCGTACTTGCGGACCAGCGACAGCGACACGTAGACGTCGTTCGGCCCCGCGAGGTAGCCGGACGTGCGGACGAACGCGTAGTTCTCCAGCACGTCGAGGATGCCCGCCACCGGGAGCAGGACGTCGTCCTCGCGCACCTCGGTGTCGGCGCCGCCACCCGTGCCGTCGCCGCGCCCGCCGCGCCGGCGGCGGTCGCGGAAGCGGCGACCGCGGCGACCGCCCTCTTCGTCGTCGTCGTCCTGGACGTTCTGGGCGCCCTGGCGGTTGCGGTCCCGGTCGCGGCCTCCGTCGCGATCCCGGTCCCGATCGCGGTCCCGGTCGCGGCGGCTGCCCCGGTCGTTGCGGTCGCCCCGGTCCTGGCGCTGTTCGCGCTGCTCACCGCGGTCCTGGCGGTCGCCCCGGTCGGACTGGCCCCGGTCGGACTGGCCCCGGTCGGACTGGCCCCGGTCGGACTGCCCGCGATCGGACTGGCCCCGGTCGGACCCGGCGCGGTCGGGCGCGGGGCGCTCGCCGCGGTCGGGCTGCGGCTGGGCGGGCGCGTCGGCGCCCGGCTGGCCGCCCTCCGGGCTGCCCGCCGGGCGGTTGGCGGACCGGCGGCGGCGGTTGCCCCGCCGGCCGCCCTCCTCCTCGACGGCGGGCCGCTCGGCCACGTCCAGCTGCTGCTGGACCGGCTTCTCGACCGCCCTCTCGGCGACGGGCTCGGGCGCCTGGGCGACGGGCTTGTCGGCGGCGGGCTTGTCGACCGCGGGCTTGTCGGCGGCGGGCTTCTTCTCGGCCTTCGGCGGCGTCGCGGCACTGCCCCGACCGGAGGTGCCGCCCTGCCGCTCCTTGATGGCCGCGATGAGGTCGCCCTTGCGGAGCCCCGCGGTGTCGGTGAGGCCGAGCTGGCCGGCCAGCTCGCGCAGCTCGGCGAGGACCATTCCGGAGAGGCCGGCGCGCTTGCGCGGCGGGGCGCTGCCGTTCGAAGGGGTGGTCAGAGCGTTCTCCTCGGCTCCGGAACGGGCGGCGTCGGGAGCAGCAGGAGCTTCGCTGCTCAGCACATCGGTGTTGCTCACACATGTCCTTCCTGACCGGACCGCGCCTCCTACGCGGCCCAGCGGACCTGCCGTCCGACGGAATGCGGACAGGCAGTTCGCCTGCGTCTCGGAGGACCTCGTCGTCGCGACAACGCGCACGAATGCGGAGTCCACCGGCACGAGACGTTCTCGGTCACACGGCGAGCGGGTGCCTTCCAGCGCCGACCCCGTCCGTACGGCACAGGGCCAAGTCACTGGAGGAATGCGATCCGGAGCGAGTGTCCGGGCACCACACCGGCGCCCGTGCGCGCGGTGACTGATGGCCCCGAGGGTAGACGCCGGTCCGGCCGGGTGCAACAACCGAAGCGCGGCGCGTCGCCGCGCTCAACCGAGTGGCGCAACGCGGACCCCCGCCGCCTCGACCGGCACGTGGTGCGCGGTGAACCCGCCCACCTCCACCTCCTCGGGCAGCTTGCCGTCCTCCGGCAGGGCCAGCACGGTCGGCCCCGCGCCCGACACCGCCGCCGCCACTCCGGCCTCCCGCAGCGCCCTGACCAGGGCGAACGTCTCCGGCCAGGCCGGTTCGCGGTACGGCTCGTGCAGCCGGTCGTCCAGCGCGTCGACCAGCAGCGCCGGGTCCGCGGTCAGCGCGTGGACGGCCAGCGCGGAGCGCGCGGCGGCGAACGCGGCGTCCGCGTGCGGCACCGAGGCGGGCAGCAGGCCGCGGGTCGTGGTGGTGGAGGACTCCTGTTCGGGGACCAGCACCACCGGGGCGAGCGCGGGGTGCGGCTCCAGGCGGACGGCGTGGAACCGCTCGCCCCGGGTCCACGCCACCACGACGCCGCCGAACATGGCCGCCGCCGCGTTGTCGGCGTGGCCCTCGAACTCCGCGGCGAGCTGCAACGCGCTCGTGTCCAACTCGTGCCCGGCCAGCGCGTACGCGGCGGCCACGCCCGCGACCACCGCGCCCGCCGACGACCCGAGGCCGCGCGCGTGCGGGATCGCGTTGCGGCAGCGCAGCCGCAGCCCGGGCACGTCCGCGCCCAGCCGCGCGCAGGCGGCCCGGAAGGCCCGGACCACCAGGTGCGAGCCGTCGCGGGGCACCTCGCCCGCGCCGGCGCCGGACACCTCGACCACCAGGCCGTCCCGGCGCACCTCGAACTCGACCTCGTCGTGGATGCCCAGCGCCATGCCCAGGGCGTCGAACCCGGACCCGAGGTTGGCGGTGGAGGCGGGGACGGTGACCCGGACGCCGGTCATGCCAGCTCCAGCGCCGTGGCGACCGCGCCGGGGTCGACCGGGACCGGCTCCACCTCGGCCACGCCGAGCAGGGCCGTGTCGGGGTCCTTCAGGCCGTGGCCGGTGACGGTGCACACCACGACCGACCCCCTGGGCAGCCGGCCGTCGGCGGCGGTGGCGAGCAGGCCGGCGACGCTGGTCGCGGACGCGGGCTCGACGAAGATGCCGTCGCGGGCGGCCAGCAGGCGGTAAGCCTCCAGGATCTTCTCGTCCGTGACGGCCTCGAACAGCCCGCCGGACTCCTCCTTGGCGGTGACCGCGCCCGCCCACGAGGCGGGGCTGCCCACCCGGATGGCGGTGGCGATGGTCTCCGGCTCGGCGACCGGCCGGCCGAGCACCAGCGGCGCGGCCCCGGCGGCCTGGAAGCCGAACATGCGCGGCGTCGAGCCGACCACCCCGTCGGCCGCGTAGTCGGCGTAGCCGCGCCAGTACGCGGTGATGTTGCCGGCGTTGCCGACCGGCAGGCAGTGCACGTCCGGCGCGCGGCCGAGGACGTCGCAGACCTCCCACGCGGCGGTCTTCTGGCCGACCAGCCGGACCGGGTTGACCGAGTTCACCAGGGTGATGGGGTACTCGGCGGAGGTCTTGGCGGCCAGTTCGAGGCAGTCGTCGAAGTTGCCGTCGATCTGCAGGATCCGCGCGCCGTGCGCGACCGCCTGGGCGAGCTTGCCCAGGGCGATCTTGCCGCGCGGCACCAGCACGGCGGCGGCGAGCCCGGCCTTGGCCGCGTAGGCGGCGGCGGACGCGGAGGTGTTGCCGGTCGACGCGCAGATGACCGCCTTGATGCCGCTGGCCAGGGCGTGCGTCATGGCCACGGTCATGCCGCGGTCCTTGAACGAGCCGGTCGGGTTCGCGCCCTCGACCTTGACGTAGACCTCGCAGCCGGTCACGTCGGACAGGTGGTCCGAGGCCACCAGCGGCGTGCCGCCCTCGTGCAGGGTGACGACCCGCGCACCCCCGGGGAGCGGGATCCGGTCCGCGTAGGCGCGGATGATCCCCGGCCACCCCGGCCGCGCGGCCACCCGGTCGTCGGCACCGCCGAAGGTCGCTTGGACTGCCATCACTCTTCGCCTTCCACCCGCATCACGCTGACCACTTCCCGAACCACGGGCAGTCCGCCGATTTTGTCCACGGTCGACCGCAGTGCCGCGTCGGTCGCGGCGTGGGTGACGATCACCAGGCCGGCGTCGTCGACCCGTCCCTCCTGCCGGACCACGGCGATGCTCACGTCGTGCTCCGCGAACACCGCCGCGACCTGCGACAGCACACCTGGCCGGTCGGCCACGTCGAGGCTGATGTGGTAGCGGGTGGGGGCCTGGCCCATCGGCCGCACGGGCAGCGCCGCGTACGCCGACTCGCGGGGTCCGCGCCCGCTGACCACCCGGTTGCGGGCCACGGCGACGAGGTCGCCCAGCACCGCGCTGGCCGTGGGCGCGCCACCCGCGCCCTTGCCGTAGAACATCATCTCCCCCGCCGCGTCGGCCTCCACGAACACCGCGTTGAACGCGCCGCTCACGCCGGCCAGCGGGTGCGTGCGGGGGATCATCGCCGGGTGCACGCGCACGGAGATGCTCTCGCCGGCGCCCGGCTCGCCGGACTCCGAGCCGTCCACCCGCTCGCAGATGGCCAGCAGCTTCACGACGCGCCCGAGGCCCTTGGCGGCGGCGATGTCGGCCGCGCTGACCGACGCGATGCCCTCGCGGTGCACCTCGGCGGCGGTCACCCGGCTGTGGAAGGCCAGCGACGCCAGGATCGCGGCCTTGGACGCGGCGTCGAAGCCGTCCACGTCCGCGGTCGGATCGGCCTCGGCGTAGCCCAGGCGGGTCGCCTCCTCCAGCGTCTCGGCGTAGCTCGCGCCGGTCGAGTCCATGCCCGAGAGGATGAAGTTGGTCGTGCCGTTGACGATGCCGGTCACGCGGGTGATCCGGTCGCCGGCCAGCGACTCGCGCAGCGGGCGCAGCAGCGGGATCGCGCCCGCGACGGCCGCCTCGAAGTACAGGTCCGCGCCGGAGGCGTCGGCCGCCTCGAACAGCTCGCCGGAGTGGTCGGCGAGCAGCGCCTTGTTCGCCGTCACCACGGACTTGCCCGCGCGCAGCGCCTTGAGCAGCCAGGTCCGGGCGGGCTCGATGCCGCCGACCACCTCGACCACGACGTCCACGTCCGACTCGACCAGCGCGTCGACGTCGGTGGTGAGCAGCTCCGCGGGCACCTGGCGGTGCTTGTTCGGCTTGCGCACCGCGATGCCGGCCAGCTCCACGGGCGCGCCGACCCGCGCGGTCAGGTCCGGCGCCTGGTCGGTCAGCAGCCGGACCACCTCGGTGCCGACCGTGCCGCAGCCCAGCAGCGCGACTTTGATCGGTTTCTGGCCAGGCACGTCATACCTCCAGGCGGAACAGGTCTTCCTCGGTCTCCCGGCGCAGCAGCAACCGGGACCGGCCGTCCGCGACCGCGGCGAGCGCGGGCCGGGGCAGCCGGTTGTAGCCGCTGGCCATCGAGTAGCAGTACGCGCCGGTCGCGGCGACGGCGATCAGGTCGCCGGGCGCGAGGTCGTCGGGCAGCCAGCAGTCGCGCACCACGACGTCGCCGGACTCGCAGTGCTTGCCCACGACCCGGCAGAGCACGGCCCGCGCGTCGGGCTCCGCCGGGCGCGACACCAGCCGGCAGTCGTAGACCGCGTCGTAGAGGGCGGTGCGGATGTTGTCGCTCATGCCGCCGTCGACGCTGACGTACCGGCGGGTCGCGCCGGCGTCGAGCTGCACGTCCTTGATGGTGCCGACCTCGTAGAGCGTGACGGTGCCCGGTCCGACGACGGCCCGGCCCGGCTCCACGGCGATCTTGGGGACCGGCAGGCCGGCGTGCTCGCACTCCTTGGCCACGATGGCGTGCAGCTGCCGCGCCAGCTCGGCGGGCGGCGGCGGGTCGTCGTCGGCGGTGTAGGCGATGCCGAGGCCGCCGCCGAGGTCGACGGTGGCCACGTGCTCCAGGACGCCGTCGCCGTGCTCGTCGCGCAGCTCGGCGAGCAGGCCGACGACGCGGCGCGCGGCCACCTCGAACCCGCTGGCGTCGAAGATCTGCGAGCCGATGTGGCTGTGCAGGCCGATCAGGCGCAGGCCCTCGGACTTGAGCACCCGGCGGGCCGCCTCCGCCGCGTCGCCCGACGACAGCGAGAAGCCGAACTTCTGGTCCTCGTGCGCGGTCGCGATGAACTCGTGGGTGTGCGCCTCCACGCCGACGGTGACCCGGATCATCACCGGCTGGACGCGCCCGCGCTCGCGCGCGAGCTGGTCCAGGCGGGCGATCTCGTGGAACGAGTCGAGCACCACCGCGCCCACGCCCGCGTCGACCGCGGCGGCCAGCTCGGCGACGGACTTGTTGTTGCCGTGCAGCGCGATCCGCTCCGGCGGGAACTCCGCGCGCAGCGCGATGGCCAGCTCGCCGCCGCTGCACACGTCGATGCTCAGGCCCTCCTCGGCGACCCAGCGGGCCACCGCGACGGACAGGAACGCCTTGGACGCGTAGTGCACCTGCGCCGGGTCGCCGAACGCGTCGGCGTGCTCCCGGCAGCGGGACCGGAAGTCGGCCTCGTCCATCACGAACAGCGGCGTGCCGTACTCCTCGGCCAGCGCGCGCACGTCCACGCCGGCGAGGGTGACCGCGCCGCCCGCGCCGCGGGCGGCGTTGCGCGGCCACACCCGCGGGTGCAGCTCGTCCAGCTCGTCCGCGCCGGTCGGGCGGTGGCCCGCGGTGTTCGCGGGCACCAGGACGTCGGCGTGCCGGGGACCGGCCGGGTGGGCGCGCATCACACCCGCTCCGGAGCGCTCACGCCCAGCAGGTCCAGGCCGCCGGCGAGCACCTGGCGCGCGGCGGCGCACAGGTTCAGCCGTGCGCCCTGCGCCTCGGTCGGTTCTTCGTCCCCTCGTGGCAGCACCCTCAGCTCCGGTGTGTCGTGGAGGCGGTGCACAGCGCCCGCCAGTTCTTCCAGGTACCGCGCGACCCGGTGGGGTTCGCGCGACTCGCCCGCCGCGGCCACCACGCTCGGGAACTCGCCGATCACGCGGATCAGCTCGCCCTCGCGGTCGTGCCGCAGCAGGTCGAACGAGTCGTTGGGCGCCAGGCCCAGGTCGGCCGCGTTGCGCAGCGCCGAGCAGGTCCGCGCGTGCGCGTGCTGCACGGGGAACACCGGGTTCTCGTCGGTGCGCCTGCGCAGCCGGGCCGGGTCGACGTCCAGGGCGGAGTCGGCCGGGGAGCGGGTCAGGGCGTACCGGGCGGCGTCCGCGCCCACCGCGCCCACCAGGTCCCGCAGGGTGACCGCGCCCGGCCGCGCCGGCCCGCCGACCAGGTTCGCCGGCCGGACGGTCAGCACCTCGACGGTCGCCGGGTCGTCGCCCGCCGCCGCGGCGGCCCCGACGCGGTCGTCCGCGCCCCGCAGGCAGAGGCGCAGGTCGGACCCGTGCGCCCGTCCGCCCGGGGAGCGGCCGGCGTCGCCGGCGCCGAAGTCGCGCCCGGTCCCGTCGAGCGCCGGGTCCGCGCCGGGCCGGCGGGCCGCCCCGTCGTCGGAGCGGCGCCCGCTCGTGACCTCCGCGCCGTTGGCGGCCAGGACGCGGCCCAGCGCGTCGGCCACCGCCGCCCGCCGGGCGTCGCCCGGGTGGAGGGGGTCGGCGGGGTCCGCGGGGGCGAGCACCAGGTCGACCCGGACGCCGGCCAGCCGGTCGCCCCGCCCGTAGGCCCCGCCGGCCGCCAGCGCCTCGCGGACGACCTCGCCCCGCGCGGCGGCGGCCAGGCGGAGGTTGAGGAAGCCGGGCCCGGCGACCTCGGCCGAGGCGACCGCGCCGGTGCGGACCAGCGCGTCGGCCAGCCAGCCGGCCAGGTCGCGCGGCCCGACGCCGAGCCGGCCCGCGGTCCGCAGGGCCAGGCTGGTGGCGTAGTCGCCGTGCTCGGGGTTGCGGGGGCGCTCGAAGGTCACCGCGGGCAGGGCCGCGGGGTCCAGGCCGCGCGCGGCCAGGACGTCCACGGCCGTCGCACGGGCCAGCGCAGCGAGCGCAGCGGGAGTCACCCGTCAAGTCTAGGGAAGCGTTCCCGCTGGTCTCGACCGGGATGGGCGTCCCGAGGAGTGGGAGCAGCCGGCGGGAGCGGCCACGCGCGGTAACTGTTAACGGCCACCGGCGGTGAACGTCAGTTGACGGCGACCAGACACGGTGTCCCTACACTGGCCTGCGGCACGGGGGTAGGACGACTGACCTGAGGCGGACATGACCAGCGGCAAGAAGACTAAGGCCGCGCGCTCCAGCGTGGCGGCGGCGCGGTCCTCGGTGGTGGCGAAGAAGCCGAAGCCGTGGGGCACCATCATCGCGGTGATCGCCGTGCTGGCGCTGGCGGGAACGGTGTTCGGCTACGCCTACTCGCAGATCTCGGAGCAGAACCGGCGCGAGGCCGCCCTGGCGAAGTGGACCCCCTCCGAGGAGAACAAGGACCCGTCGGAGCAGATCGCCGGCGTGGTCAAGCAGGACTACGAAGAGGGCAAGCACGTCCAGCCGACGCAGCGCGTGGCCTACGACCACTCGCCGCCCTTCGGCGGTCCGCACGACGGCGCGTGGGCCAACTGCACCGGCATCGTCTACGCCAAGCCCGTGCGCACCGAGAACATGGTGCACTCGCTGGAGCACGGCGCCATCTGGATCGCCTACAACCCGGACCAGGTCTCCGGTGACGCGCTGGACAAGCTCAAGCGCCGCGCCGACGGCCAGCAGTTCACGATGCTCTCGCCCTACCCCGGCCTGGACAAGCCGATCTCGCTGCAGGCGTGGGGCCGCCAGCTGAAGGTGGAGAGCGCGGACGACGAGCGCATCGACCAGTTCATCCAGTCGCTGCGCCGCAACCAGTACACCTACCCGGAGATCGGCGCGGCCTGCGACTCGACCACGTTCGACGTGGACAACCCGCCGCCGTTCGTGGCCGAGAAGCCGGGCGCGGACGCCGTCCCGATGGACGGCGGCACCGTGGACCAGGCGGAGACCGGCGGCACGTCCGGCGCGATGGAGCCCAGCCAGGCGCCGTCGACCCAGCCGAGCAGCTGACCTTGACCGAGCAGGACGCCGAGCAGGACACCCGGCAGGACGCCGGGCAGCACCGGGGCGTCACCGCCACGCGGGCCGTCGTGGTCACCGTGGCGGTGCTCGCCGTGCTGCTGCTCGGCGCGGCGGTGGGCCTGCTGATCAAGCTGCCCGGCTCCGACACCTCCGCCGCGCCGGCCAAGGACTCGGTGGACGTCGGCTTCGCGCAGGACATGGCGGTGCACCACCTCCAGGGCGTCACCATGGCGAACACCGCGCGGGACAAGACCACCGACCCGGCGATCCGGCAGCTGGCGTTCGACATCGAGTCGACCCAGGTGGAGCAGGTCGGGCGGATGAAGGGCTGGCTGACCCTGTGGGGGATGCCGGAGCAGTCCGCCGACGGCACGCACATGGAGTGGATGGACTCCTCCTCGCACCACTCCTCCTCGAACGCGGGCACCACCGGCCTGATGCCGGGCATGGCGACCTCCGAGGAGCTGGCGAGGCTGCGCTCGCTGTCGGGGACCGAGTTCGACGTCTACTTCCTTCAGCTGATGCTGCGGCACCACCAGGGCGGCGCGCCGATGGCCGAGTACGCGGCCACCCACGCCGGCGTCCCGGTGGTCCGGACCCTCGCGGGCAACATGCTCAAGTCGCAGTCCAGCGAGGGCGAGTACATGAAGCAGCTGATCCAGGAACGCGGCGCGGCGCCGCTGCCCTGATCGGGGAGCGCGGCGCCGGCCCGCCCGCGCCCCCCGGCACCCCTGTCACAGCACCCCTCCCCCGACGCCCGGTCCTGCGCGCCCGCTCCCGCGCGCCCGGCTCAGCGCGCCCAATCCCGCGCGCCCACAGTCGCCCCGGGCACGCGGCCCCGCCGCGCCCGCGTCCGGGCGCGATCGACGCCCTCCGCCCCCTGGGTCACCGGCGCCCCCGGACCACCGGGCGGAGGCGTGCGGGCCGGCGGGCGCGGCGCCGCCTTTTCCACCGGGCCGCGCCGCGGGAATGCACGCGCGGCGCGGCGCGCGCGTCCGAACAATTACGGAATCAGGGGTTTTCCGGCGTGACCGCCGGCACGCCGGGGCCGTCCGCCGGCGCTGAAGACCTGGTAGCGGCCCTCCGCCCCGAGGAGGAGCAGGCGGTATCCCATTAATTACCGCCCGTGATAATGTTGCCGAAAACATGCCTCAAATGGGTTACCGACCCTGGTTCCAGGGGACCGGACCGATCACAGTGGGCTCGTAAAAGGGATCCTCCGCCCCCTCCAGATCGGTGTCCGTCGTGAACCACGAATCCATGCAGCACTTCTCGTCCGGGCCGTGGACGCTCGTCCTCGCCTACGCCATCTCCGTCATCGGGTCGTTGATCGGCCTGTCGTGCACGTCCAGAGCCCGCAGGGAACGGGCCCGCGGCGCCAAGGTGCTGTGGACCGTGCTGGGCGCGTTCGCCATCGGTGGCATCGCCATCTGGCTGATGCACTTCATCGCCATGCTGGGCTTCGACGTCCCCGGCACGACGATCAAGTACTCCGCGCCGCTGACCGCCCTGTCGGCGCTGGTCGCGGTGGTCGTGGTCGGCATCGGCCTGTCGCTGGTCACGCTGGTCCGGTTCTCGACGGCGCGCCTGGTCGTCGCGGGCGTGCTGGCCGGCCTCGGCGTGGCGGGGATGCACTACCTGGGCATGTCGGCCATCCGCTTCAAGGGCGGGATCTTCTACGACGAGGCGCTCGTGGCGCTGTCCGTGGTGATCGCGATCGTCGCCGCCACGGCCGCCTTCTGGTTCACCCTGGTCGTCAAGACCACGACGGCGAGCGTCGCCGCCGGCCTGATCATGGGCGTGGCCGCCACCGGGATGCACTACACCGGCATGGCGGGCGTGCGCGTGTCGTCGGACCTCAAGCTGCCGGCGCCGCAGGGCACCGGCGTGTTCGACCTGGTCTTCCCGGTCTTCGTGATCAGCGGCCTGGTCGTGGGCGCGCTGCTGTGGATGCTGTTCACCTCCTCCACCAACGACGCCCTGGCCGAACCGGCGGAGACCGCCCGCTGACCCGGCGCACCGCTGCCGCCCGCGCCGGCGGGCCCGTCCGGCGCCTACCCCGGGATCGCCACCAGCACCAGGTTGAGCACCACCACGGCCGCTGACGCGCCCACCACCCACGGCGCCGCCCTGCGCAGGCGGGCGAGGCGCCGGGCGTCGGCGGCCGGCCACGGCTCGTCGGCCGACCACCGGCAGGCGAGCAGGAAGATCCCCGTGCCGGCGATCAGCAGCAACGCCAGCACGGCCGGCACCAGCGCGGGTTCCACCAGCCGACCTCCCTCCACCACGCCCCCATACTGCCAATCACTCGTAAGAGGACGCCCACGGCTGCCGAACATCACACTTTGGGTGTGTGATCGCGCCGTCGGCCATGACGCTAGGCGCGTCGATGCCGTCCGGGCTACGCCCAGCGGGGTTGAACACGGCCATCCGGGTGACGTTCCGGTCTCGCCGACCGCACCGCGCGCGGTCGTGCCGTCCACTGTGGCCGGTGGGGCGACCGGTCGGCCCCGCTGCCGCCTCGCCCGCCCGCGGCGCGACGGCTCGGCGGCGGCCACCGCGGCGGCGCCCGAACCCGCCCGACCGGGGGACGCGACTTCGGTTTCCCGCAGTGGCGCCGCAGGCGGGCCGCAGGTCACCGGCCGTGTTCACGACACCCCGGCCCCACCCGGTCCGGCGGGAACCGCACCCCGACCCGGTGCGGTCCCGGCCGGCGCGTGACGGTGCGTGAACGCCTCCGCCCGCGCATTGTCGAATCCACCCGGCGATTCGCCGAAACGAATGGCGAACAGCCCCGGCCGGTCCTCCAAGAAGTGCGGACCACCTCCGACCCGGGCGCCACTGACCAGTGCCTTGACAATTACCGGAAATGCTCCCGCACGGTGCGTGACGAACCGGGGAGACGGGTCCGCCCCGCGGCGCCCGACCGGCCCCGCACCCGGCTCCCCCGACCCCGCCTGGGCCGTTCGGCCCACGTCACACCCCTGCCGACCACGACTCCCGCGGCCACCGGAGCAGTCGCGGGCCGGGGTCGCCGTAAGCCTTCTGGGGGTGCCCACCCGCTGTGAACGTGCGCTACCTTCGGACCGGCCGCACCGGTTCCACCCGAGGCGCGAGCAAATCCGGAAACGCCCGTCGAGCGTGCGAACCGAATCACCGCGCAATCGTTCGGCCGGTCCGCGCCGCGCTTCGCGGAATTGCGCTCCACGTGCAGAAGGATCGGGGGCCTCGCGATGGAGGAGTGCTCGCGGCCGACCACCGCCGCCGGGAACCGGCCGGGGCGGCGGCGCGCCGGCGGACTACCGAACGGGCTCGTGATCCGCAAGTACGGCGGTTCGTCCCTCGCCACGCCCGAGCACGTGCGGACCGCGGCGGGCGCGCTGGCGGCGCTGGCCGCCGAGGGCCGGGAGGTCGTCGCGGTGGTCTCCGCCATGGGCGAGACCACCGACGAGCTGGTCGCGCTGGCGGGCGGGTTCGCCGAGCGCCCCGAGCCGCGCGAGGTCGACCAGCTGCTGGCGACCGGCGGGCAGGCGACGGCCGCCCTGCTCGCGCTGGCGGTCAACCAGCTCGGCGTGCCCGCCGGGTCGCTGTCGGGGGACCAGGCGGGCATCGTCGTCGGCGGCCGGCCGGGCGCGGGCGTGGTCGAGTGGGTCGACACCCACCGCGTCCGGGAACGGCTGCGGCGCTGGCGGGTCGTGGTCGTGGCGGGGTCCCAGGGCCGCACCCGCGACGGCGAGCTGCTCACCCTCGGGCGGGGCGGCGCGGACACCACCGCAGTCGCCCTGGCCGCCGCGTTCGGCAGCACGGACTGCGAGATCCGCACGGACGTGCCGGGCGGGCACGCGCCCGGAGCCGGGCCGCGCCCCGGCTCCACCGCCCGCCGCCCGGTCCGCGTGCGGGTGCTGCACTCGGTGTGGCCGGCGCACGGCACGGCCCCCGACCCCCTGTCGGAGGGCCACCGCGTCGTCGGCGTCGCGCACGAGCGGGACGTGCGCCTGGTGTCGCTGACCCTCGCCGGCGACCGGCCGGTCCGGTGCGCCCCGGCGCTGGCCGGGTTGGTCGAGCACGGGCTTCACCCGGACGTGCTCACCTGGCGGGACTGCCACGAGGTGCGGTTCACCGTGGGCGGGCGTACACCGGTTGACGTGATCGGCGAAGTGGCGCGCGAGCTGGGCGCGCGGTGGGCGGTGGAGGACGGCTTGGGTGCGGTGTCCGTGGTCGGTGTCGGGCTGTTCGACCACTCCGGCTACCTGGCGGGGACGCTGCGCGCGGTGGGCGGGCTCGGCGCGGCGGTGACCGCGCTGACCACGTCGCCGTCGCGGTTCACCGCCGTCCTGCCCGCCGACCTGGTGGACGCGGCGGTGCTGGCCCTGCACGAGACGTTCGGCCTCGGCCTGCCCGCGGCCGGGGTGGGCGGGTGAGCCCGCCCGGGGCGCCGGTCGGGGTCGTCGCCGACAGCCGGGTCCTGACCTGCGGCGGCTTCCGCCAGGAGCCCCGGTGGACCGCCGGCGAGCGGCTGGAGGGGGTGTTCGAGCGGCACTGCGACGAGGTCGCCGACCGGCTCGCCGTGGACTCCGCGGACCTGCGGCTGACCTTCGGGCAGCTCGACGCGCGGGCCAACCGGCTGGCCCGGCACCTGCGCGGGCTGGGCGTCGTGCCCGGCGAGCGGGTCGGCCTGCTGCTCGACCGCCCGGCGGACGCCTGCCCGGTGGTGCTGGCGGTGCTCAAGGCGGGCGCGGTCCACGTGCCGCTGGACACCGCCTTCCCGGACGACCGGCTGGCCTTCGTCGTGGCCGACGCCGGCGTGCGCCGGGTGCTGACGGTGTCGTCGCTGCGCCACCGCGTGCCGGTCGAGGCGGTGTGCCTGGACGAGGCGGAACCGGCCGTGGCGGCGCTGCCCGGCCACCGGCTGGCGCCCGCCGAGCGGGGCGAGCCGCCGGACGGCCTGTGCTACGTCGTCTACACCTCCGGCTCGACCGGCCGGCCCAAGGGCGTCGCCGTCGAGCACTCGGCGATCTGCAACTTCGTCCGGGTCGCGGCCGAGGTCTACGGGATCGAGCCGGGCGACCGGGTGTACCAGGGCATGACGATCGCCTTCGACTTCTCGGTGGAGGAGACCTGGGTGCCGCTGCTGGCGGGCGCGACGCTCGTGCCCCGGCCGGCGGGCCCGGCGCTGGTCGGCCGGGAGCTGCGGGAGTTCCTGCTCGACCGGCGGGTCACGGCGCTGTGCTGCGTGCCGACCCTGCTCGCGACGATCGACGAGGACCTGCCGGACCTGCGCTTCCTGCTGGTCTCCGGCGAGGCGTGCCCGGAGGACCTGGTGTCGCGCTGGCACCGGCCGGGGCGGCGGTTCCTCAACGTCTACGGGCCCACCGAGGCGACCGTGACGGCGACCTGGGCGGTGGTGCGGCCCGGGCGGCCGGTGACCATCGGCGTGCCGCTGCCCACGTACTCGGTGGTGGTGCTCGACCCGGACGAGCCGCGCGCGCTCGACCGCGGCGAGGCGGGCGAGCTGGGCATCGCGGGCATCGGCCTGGCGACCGGCTACCTCGACCGGCCGGACCTGACGGCGCGGGCGTTCGTGCCCGACTTCCTGGGCATCGGGCACAACCCGTCGGGCCGCATCTACCGCACCGGCGACCTCGGCCGGATCGACGAAGCGGGCGAGGTCGAGTACCTGGGCCGGATCGACACCCAGGTGAAGGTCCGCGGGTACCGGGTGGAGGTGACCGAGGTCGAGTCGGTGCTGCTGGGCGTGCCCGGCGTGGCCCAGGCGGTGGTGCAGCCGCACCGGTCGGGGTCCGGCGAGGTCGAGCTGGTCGGCTACTACAGCCTGCGCCGGGGCGCCGCCGACCCGGGCGCGCGGGAGGTCTACCGGTGGCTGCGCGAGCGGCTGCCCGCGTACATGGTGCCCGCGTACCTCGAACGGCTGGACCTGGTGCCGATGACGCCGGCGGGCAAGGCCGACCGCCGCGGCCTGCCGCCGCCCACGACCGGGCGCGGCCTGGTGGCCGGTCGCCCGCACGTGGCGCCGGCCACCCCCGCCGAGCGGGTGCTGGCCGAGGCGCTGGCGGAGGCGGTGCGCGTCGACCGGGTGTCGGTGGACAGCGACTTCTTCACCGAGCTGGGCGCGGACTCGTTGCTGCTGGCCGGGTTCTGCGCGGCGGTGCGCCGGCGCGGCGACCTGCCGCCGATCGCGGTGCGGGACGTGTACCGGCACCCGAACGTCCGCGCGCTGGCGGCGGCGCTGTCCGGCCCGCCGGCCGGGGCCGCGCGGGTCGAGCCCGCGGCGCGGTCGGGCTCCGGGCGCTACCTGCTGTGCGGCCTCGCCCAGGTCCTGGTGTTCCTGGCCTTCGCCTGCGGGCTGGGCCTGGCGGTGGAGGCCGGGTTCCGGTGGATCAGCGGCGCGGACGGGGTGGTCGGGCTGTACGTGCGCTCGGTGCAGTCGGCCGCGTGCGCGCTGGTGCTGCTCGCGGCGGCGCCGATCGCCGCGAAGTGGCTCCTGGTGGGCCGGTGGAAACCGCGGGAGATCCCGTTGTGGGGCTGGGCGTACCTGCGGTTCTGGACGGTCAAGGCGTTGATCGGGTTCAGCCCGCTGCCGCTGCTCACCGGGTCCCCGCTGTACTCGCTGTACCTGCGCGCCCTGGGCGCGCGGATCGGCAAGGGCGTGCTGTTCCTGACGCGCCACCCTCCGGTGTGCACGGACCTGCTGACCGTCGGCGACGGGGCCGTGGTGCGCAAGGACTCCTACCTCAACGGCTACCGCGTGCGGGCGGGCCGCCTGGAGACCGGGCGCGTGGAGCTGGGCGCGGGCTCGTTCGTGGGCGAGATGTCGGTGCTGGACGTGGGCACCGCGATCGGCGAGCACGCGCAGCTGGGCCACGCGTCCTGCCTGCACCGCGGCCAGTCCGTGCCCGCGGGCGAGTCCTGGCACGGCTCACCCGCCCGTCCGTCCGCTGTGGACTACCAGGGGCTGCCCGGCGGGGTCCCGGCGCGGGGCCGGGCCGCGCTGTTCGGCCTCGGCCAGGTGCTGGCCCTGGTGCTCGTGGCACTGCCGGCCGCGCTGCTGGCCGCCCGCGCGGTGGCCGGCCTGGTCCACCCCGGCCCGCCGGACTTCACCGGCTGGGCGTTCTACCGGGGGCAGGTCCTGGACTCGCTGCTGCTCTACTTCGGCGGCCTGCTGGCCGCGCTGCTGGTCGTGCTGACCGCGCCGCGGCTGCTCGCGCCGCTCCTGCGCCCCGGCGAGGTGTACCCGCTGCACGGCCTGCGCTACTCGGCGCACCGGGCGCTGTTCCGGCTGACCAACGTGCGGTCGCTGAACCACCTGTTCGGCGACAGCTCGGCCATCGTGCACTACCTGCGCGCGCTGGGGTACCGGCTGGGCGCGGTCGAGCAGACCGGCTCGAACTTCGGCGTGGAGGTCAAGCACGAGGCGCCGGGGCTGTGCCGGGTCGGGCGGGGCACGATGGTCTCCGACGGGCTGTCGATGCTCAACGCCGACTTCTCCGCCACGTCGTTCCGCCTGCGGGAGGTCTCCGTCGCGCCGCGGTCCTTCCTGGGCAACAACATCGCCTACCCGCCGGGCGCGCGGGTGGGCGAGGACTGCCTGCTGGCCACGAAGGTGCTCGTCCCGCTGGACGGCCCGGTCCGCCGCGGCACCGGCCTGCTGGGCTCGCCCGCGTTCCCGATACCGCGCGCGGTCCGCCGCGACACCGGGCTCGACGTCGCCGGCGGCAGGGCGGGGGGCTTGGCGGCGAAGAACCGCCACAACGCCGTCACCGCCCTGCTCTACCTGGCCGTGCACTGGCTGCAGGCGCTGGGCCTGGTGCTGATCGGCGTGGCCGCCGGCAGCCTGCACGGGCGGATCGGCTGGCCGGCCGTCACCGCGGGCATCGTGCTCTCCCTGGTCTTCTCGGTCGCCCTCCTGGTCCTGGCCGAGCGGGCGGTGCAGGGCTTCCGGCCGCTGCGCCCGCGGTTGTGCTCCCTCTACGACCCGGTGTTCTGGCGCCACGAGCGCTTCTGGAAGCTCAGCGCCGGCCACTACCTGGCGCTGTTCGACGGCACACCGCTCAAGAACGTCCTCTGGCGGCTGCTCGGGGTGCGCATCGGCCGCCGGGTCTTCGACGACGGCTGCGCCATCCCGGAGAAGTCGCTGGTCGCCCTGGGCGACGACTGCTGCCTCAACGCGGGCAGCACCATCCAGGCCCACTCGCTGGAGGACGGGGCGTTCAAGTCCGACCACATCGCCATCGGCGCGGGCGCGACGCTCGGCACGGGCGCGTTCGTCCACTACGGCGCGACCGTCGGCGAGCACGCGGTGCTGGACCCGGACTCGTTCGTCATGAAGGGCACGGAAGCCCCGCCCGGGTCGAGGTGGCGCGGCAACCCGGCCGTGGAACTGACCGGAGACAACGCGGAACCGACCGGAGACAGCGTGGAACCGACCGGAGACAGCGCGGCAGGGCCCGCGCGGAGGCGACGATGACGCAGACCACCGCACCCACCACGACGACCACCGACTACCCCCTGGTCAAGACCGCCGTACCGGGCCCGCGCTCGGTCGAGTACCTGGAGCACCAGCAGCGCTGGGAGTCCAACGCCCGCAGTTACCCCCGCCGCCTGCCGATCGCGCTGGCCGAGGGGTTCGGCAGCTACGTCCGCGACGTGGACGGCAACGTGTTCATCGACTTCCTGTCCGGTGCGGGCGTGCTCTCGTTGGGGCACAACCACCCCGAGGTGGTCCGGGCCGCCGGCGACCGCCTCCGGGTGCTGACCCACGCCCTGGACTTCCCCACCCCGGCCAAGCGCGAGTTCGTCGACGCGCAGCTGTCCATGCTGCCGGCGGCCTTGCGCGACCGGATGAAGATCCACTTCTGCGGCCCGACCGGGGCGAACGCGGTCGACGCGGCGCTGAAGGTCTGCAAGACCGCGACCGGCCGGGGCGGCGTGATCTCGTTCCAGGGCGGGTTCCACGGCTCCAGCCACGCGGCGATGGCGCTGACCGGGCTGGTGTCGCAGAAGGAGCCCATCGCCGACGGGATGCCCGGCGTCCACTTCTTCCCCTACTCCTACTGCGCCCGGTGCCCGCTGGGCCTGCGCCCGGACAGCTGCGAGGGCAACTGCGCGGGCCTGCTGGAGCGCACGCTCCAGGACCCCAACGGCGGCATCCCCAAGCCCGCCGCGGTGATCCTGGAGCTGGTGCAGGGCGAGGGCGGCATCATCCCGGCCCGCCGCGACTTCGTGCGCCGCGTCCGCGCGCTGACCCGGGCGATGGACGTCCCGCTGGTGGTCGACGAGGTGCAGACCGGCTGCGGGCGCACGGGCACCTGGTTCGCCTTCGAGCAGTACGACATCGAACCGGACGTGATCGTGGCCTCGAAGGCGTTGAGCGGCCTGGGGTTGCCGATCGCGATCATCCTCTACGACGAGCGGCTGGACACCTGGTCGCCCGGCGCGCACACCGGCACGTTCCGGGGCAACCAGGCGGCCTTCGCCGGGGGCGCGGAGGCGATCCGCGTCATCCGCCGCGACGGCGTGCTGGAGAACGTGCGCGAGCGGGGCGCGCAGCTGCGCGCCCGGCTGTCCGCCCTGGACCACCACCCGTGGGTCCGCGAGATCCGCGGCCGGGGCCTGATGTGGGGCGTCGAGCTGGCCGACCCGGTGACCGGGCTGCCCGCCGGGGCGCAGGCGTCCGCCGCCCAGTCCCACGCCCTGCGCCGGGGGCTGATCGTCGAGCTGGCGGGCCGGGACGACGCGGTGATCCGCATGATGCCGCCGCTGAACGTGACGGAGGAGGTCGTGGACCGGGCCGCCGAGATCCTCGTGGCCGCCGTGGAGCGGTCCTGCCCGCCCGGCTGACCGGTGCCCCGGGCCCCCGCGCCGCGCGGGGGCCCGCACCGGTCACGACGGTGGCCGCACCAACCGCCGGCGGCGGCTGCCCGCCGCGCCGTCCCCCCGGCGGTCCTCGTGGAAGCGGTGGTCGCGCCGGACCAGCGCCGCGATCCGGTCGCGGGTCCACCCGTCGAGCAGGGCCGGCTGCCGCTCGACGTGGTTGACCAGGTAGTCGGCGCCGATGCTGAGCAGCACGTCGCGGGCGCTGTGGAACTCGCCCAGCTCCGCGCGCTCGTGGACCACCGCGACGGCCGGCCGCACCACGACGTCGAGGGACCGGGAGCGCAGGAACCGCTGCAGCTCGCCGGCCACGTCGGACACCTGGCGCCCCCAGCTGCGCCCGCCGCCGTCGCGCAGCCACCCGCTCTCGACCAGGTTGCCGTAGCGGTCGAACTTCTCGAACGTCCAGCGGTCGTCGTGGACGTGGACCACCACCCCGCGCGACTTCACCTCGATCGCCCACACCCCGCCCGGCCCGACGAGCAGGTGGTCGACCTCGCCGCGCCGGTTGGCGTAGCCGCGGAACAGCAGCCAGTCGTCGCCGAGCCGCTCCAGGGCCGCGGTGACCAGCTCCTCGGCCCGCACGCCGTGCCGCTGCCGCTCCCGCCTGATCAGCAGCCCCGGGTCGACCCGGGGCTCCAGCGCCAGCAGCTCGCGCAGCTCGCGCCGCTGCCGCAGCCACCGGCCGACCTGCCACCAGCGCCGGGTCAGCACGTGGTGCGCCCGGAGGTCCGCCACCGCCCGCCGGTGCGCGCGCACCCGGCGCCACTGGTCCTCGATCGCCGTTTCGCTCCGCGCCAGGAGCGCGTGCGGGTGCGCCGAGAGCACTTCGACCAGCATGGTGGGAGCCTAGCGAAACAGCCCGCGCCCGAATAGTTCCCGACCGGATTACCGGCATTCCGCACGACTGCGGATCACTTTCACCCGAACAGGTGGCACCCACTCCGCCGCGCATTATTCCAACGGGTGGAAAATAATCCCCGCGCGGCCCTCCGGCGGTGGAACCGGGGGTCGGCCGCGGCGGGTCAGCCGGCGGTCGCCGCGTTGATCGCCCGCGCGTACTCCCGGGCGGTGGGCCCGCCGGACTCCGCGCACTTCCTGATGTCGTCGTAGAGCCACATGAAGCCGCCGGGGATGCCCGCGGAAGCCTTCCACCCTCGCATCCTCTCCTCCACGGCCTCCGGGGAGTCGCCGGCGGCGCAGCCGTCGCCGTGCTTGCTCCACAGCCCGGGGTCGACGGGCATCCCCAGTGCCCGCGCCCACTCCGCCGGGTCGTTGTCGGCGCCACCGGCGTAGACCTGCAGGTACACGCGGTCCACCAGCGGGCCCAGCTCGTGCTTCACGCCCTGCCAGTACGGGATCTCCTCGTACGGCGCGAAGGTGAAGTTCCGGAAGCCGATCCGCTCCGCCATCCGCGCGAACGCGACGGTCGACGCGACGTCGTAGGCCGACTCGTCGTCGGTGTTGATCGCGTCGGCCCCGGTGGCGTCCTTCAACGCCCGGAAGTTCTTGAACAGGGCGCTGTCCGGCCCGGTGCCCTGCTCGGCGATCAGGTCGCGGATGTTCTCCCAGTCGCGGACGCCCGCCGAGCCGACCGACACCTCGACGCGGTCGACCGAGGTCGGCTGCTGCTTCAGCGCCCGCAGCCGCCCCGGCCACCCGGGATCGCCGACGTAGGCGCCGTTGGTCACGATCCGGGTGTCGTTGAGCCCGAGGCTGCCGTCCTCGTCGACGTGCACGGACCACACGATGACGGTGGTGAACCCCGACGACCGCAGGACGTCCACGTCCTGCTGACCGCCGGAGTAGAACGGCCCCCCGCCGAAGATCGCGGACCGGCCGGGATCGGCCGCGGCGACCGCGCCGGTCGGCCCGACCGCACCCGCCGCGACCGTCGCGAGAGCCACCAGGACGCGGATCAACGAATACCTCTTCAAGGCCACTCCTCAGTTCCTGCGGGCGACCCCCGGCCGAATCGCGCAGCACCGACGCGAAAGCGCGGCGCGCCTTTTCCGCGTGACACCGGGAAAACCGTAACCCGGTGCCCGCGGGCTGTCCTGTCGATCAGGTCGCCCGATGGTGTTTCCCCGGTGCGGGCCGCCCGGGCTTGACCCTCAGGCAACCTGAGACTCGATGATGGGCGGGTGCCCCGGCCCGAACTGCTCACGATCGGCCTCTTCGCCCGCGCCAGCGGGCTGACCGCCAGCGCGCTGCGCTTCTACGCGGATTCCGGCTTGCTGCGGCCGGCCAGCGTCGACCAGGCGTCCGGCTACCGCTACTACGCGAGCGACCAGGTCGAGCGCGCGGTCGTGATCCGCCGCCTGCGGGAGATCGACGTGCCGCTCGAGCGCGTCGCCGAGATCCTGCGCTCCGACGGCCGCGACGCCGCCCGGGTCATCGACGAGCACGTCGCGGCCCTGGCCGAGCGCGCGCACCGGGCGCGGGAGACCGCCGCGGCGGTCAAAGCCTCGCTGGACCCGACGCGCTGGTCGCCGCCCGTCGCCGTCACCGGTTCCGTGTTCGCCGCCGCCGTCGAGCAGATCATCACCGCGACCACCCGCGAACCGGACCTGCCCGTGCTCAACGGGGTGCGCGTCGGCGTGTCCGCCGACGGCGTCGAGCTGACCGCGACCGACCGGTACCGCCTGTCGACCCGCACGCTGGCGCCGACCCGCCCCCACGAGGCGGACTGGTCGGCGACGGTCGACGCCGACGACCTGGGGGCGGCGATGCCCTGGGCGCGGCGCCGGCACCGGCTCCACCTGAGCACCCGCCCCGGGAGCATCCGCCTGGCGGGCGACGACGAGACCACCCGCGAGTGCCGCACCCTCGCCGGGCCCTTCCCCGACCACCGGGTGCTCCTGGCCTCCCTGCCCGAGGTGCGCACCCGCGTGCTCGTCCCGCGCAACGCGCTGGTGCACCGCCTGGAGCACCACCGCGACCAGCGGGTCCGGCTCCGCGTCACCGACTCCGCGGTGGCGGTCGGACCGGGCGGAATCCCTGACACGCCACCGATCCCCGCCACGGTCACCGGTCCGGGGATCGACGTCGACTTCGCGATCACCACCCTCTACCCCGCGATCAGCACGGCCATCGGCCCGGACCTGATGCTCGACCTGGCAGGCCCCGACCAGCCGGTGGTCGTCCGCTCCGCCGACAACGGCGACCTGACCACCCTGGCCATGCCCGTCCGCCCCCTGACCCAGGAAGGCCCCTGATGACCACGCAGACCCCGGACCCCACGATGACCGACATCGCCGCCGCCGTCACCCTGGGCCGAGCGGGCGACACCGAAGCGGCACGCGCCCGCCTCCACCGGCTCTGGGACCGGATCGGCCCGGCAGGGGACCCGTTCCACCGCTGCACGCTCGCGCACTACATGGCCGACCTGCACGAGGACCCGGCGGAAGCCCTCGTCTGGGACAGCAGGGCGTTGGACGCAGCCGAAGCCCTGACCGACGACCGCGTGCGGCAACACCAGGCCACCCTGCAGATCGCCGCCTTCTACCCCTCCCTGCACCTCAACCTGGCCGACGACTTCCGCCGCCTGTCCTCCTTCCCCGCCGCCACCACCCACATCACCGCCGCACGCGCCCACCAGCACGCCCTGGCCGACGACGACTACGGCAACCTCATCCGCCGGGCGATCGAGGAAGTGGCGGAAGCCATCACCCAACGCTCCACCACGCCCCGCCCCACCGCCCCGGGACCGACCACGCGGTAGTACCGCACCCCACCGGGGAGGAGCCGCACGCCGGCGCCGTCCGGTGGTGACGGCGTCGCCGTCACCACCGCACCGCGGTGCGTGACCTTCACCTTGGCGACCTGCCGTCCCACAACAGCCTGTCGTGCAGGGCCCTCCAAAACAGCAGTAGGGCAACAGAACCGAACCCGTTCAACGCGTCATCTACCCCTGGCAAACGCGCCGCCACGCGCCGCACTTGGGCAAGCTCCGGGAATAGGAGGCTGCCGTCGACCAGCCTGCGGAAACCGAGTCACACCGATCTCACCCTTCACAGCCTCGCCGCGACCTGGGCTCGTACGCAATTTCCCCTTCAAACCACGGTTGCGTCGTCGTCTTCGAGTTCGTTGAGTCCGACTCCTTCATCGGGATCGACAGTGCGTCGGTAGTCAGGGTGGTCCTTGTCCGCCTTGGCAACTAGTTCTGCATCACGCAACCTTGATCGGGTACTGGTCCGGGTGCGGATGGGTGAGTCGGTGGTGAAGCCGGTCTTGGGTCGGGCTCGGGCGTTGCGCCGGCGGATGTAGGCGGAGATGGTGGCGTTCTGCTCGGCGTGGCTGTGGTGTCGGTGCCGTTGAGGATGAAGTAGCACAGGGCGGTGAACTCGGCTCCGATCCAGTTCAACCAGCTGGAGTAGGTCGGCAGGAACACCAACTCGACGTCGTTGACGGCGGCCCGGGCGTGGACGTCGGGGTGACGGTGGGGCGAGAAGTTGTCCATGACCAGGTGGAGTCGTTGGCCCGGCCACCGTGTCCGCGGGCTTGTGAGCAGCTCCGGAAGCTCCCGGTGCCGCTTGCGGCGGTGGATGCGGTAGTGGATCTTCCCGGTGGTCAGGTCGAGTGCGGCGAGCATGTGCATCACGCCGTGGTGGCGGTTGTGGGTGGCGCGTAGTCGGCGCGGCGATCCGGTCGGCTGCCATGCCTTGCCCTTGCGTGGCTGAAGGTCGAGCGGCCCGAACTCGTCGTTGCAGATCACCCTCCCGGCTTCGGGAGGGTGATCGTAGAGGTCGAGGATTCGGTGCATCTTCGTGAGGAGGTCCGGGTCGGTGGAAGTCTTCCGGGTGGTGGTGGCCTGCCGGGACACGCCGCCGGCGTGCAGGATGCGGCGCAGGGTCTCCCGGCTGATCGTCGCGACGGTGCCGCGGTCGAGCAGATGGTCGCGCAGCGTGGACAGCGGCCAGGTCGAGAACGCGGTGATGCCCCATGAGGCGGGGGATGTCCGTGCGATCAGGCAGATCCGTTGCCGGACCGCCTCACCGATCACCTTCGGGCGTCCCCCGCTCCATTCCGGGTCCAATGCCGCGAACCCCCGCTCGTTGCACGCGTGGATCACATCACGCACGTAGTCGGCGCCGACCTGCATCAACGACGTGATGTCAGGCACCGCTGGCCCTGGGCGGATATCAACACCACGATCGCCCGACGCAACCGCACCGGGGCCTTCGCCGTCCTGCCGATCCGGGCCAACTTCCGGCCCTCTTCCATGGACAACGGCCGGACGAAAACCTCCGGACGACGACCCACGACCACCTCCCGCTCGAAATGGGAGGACCAGCCCGGACCGTCAGCCCACCACACCGATTAGCAGGTCAACGTTCCGAGATGCAGCACTAGGTAGTTGGGTACCAGGTAGCTGCGGTGGGCCTCCCCCTGAAGGCGGCGTGGTTGCAGGGCCGCGCGGCGGCGATGACGTACCTAATCGGGTTGCTGTCTATTCCGACAACTATCCCAGGACTGTGTCGAGCGGTAGCTTGAGCTACTCGCCGATCAATCCCCGAGCTGCGGCGCTTGAGTCCCCGAGTACACCGGAAGACGATCTGCGCGACTGGATCGTAATCCGGAGCGAGCTTCACCTTTCGCCTGAATGAAGGCGTGAATAAAATTTCCACCGCCGCGCTTCACACCTTCACCGGGTTTTATCGAAAGGCACGAGACATGCGACTCTTCGTTTGGGTCAGAGATGGCAAACGGCACAACCACCCTGATCGTCGTCTTCATCGTGCACATCGGCCAAAATTTCCAGAAGTGGACGGTTGGGCTTAACCCTCTTGGCTGCGCGTTCAAGTGCCGCTTGGTGCTTGGCTTCAATTTCATCTCGGCGTTCGATCAATTCGCGCAGCGACTCGTTGTGCGACCAGGTGAACTGCCGGTCCTGCATCGCTGTACGCCGGTAGTTGACCTTTTCCTCGTATGCGACTGCCTTCTCGAAAAGCTCCGGGTGCCGGTCTTTCAACCCCACCCATTCATGCTTGCGCTGGAAGAAGCAGAAGTAGCAGCCCGACCGGGTGCGCCACTCATAGTAGTCCGGCAGCCCGATCCCGGCCTCGTCGAGGATCCTGTCGACGCCGGCTCGGTCGATCCCATCCTCGCGAAAGGGGAACACAGCCGTGATGTTGGGCTTGGTGCTGACGTAGCCCAATCTATTCTCGTCAGCACGGATGGCGACATAGGAGATGACATCGTCGTCGCCGACCCACTCTTCGAGGGGCTTGATCTTCAAGTTCTTGGTGCACCAGCGCATCTGGGGGCTGGGCAGCGTACCCTGGTACACCTCGAGCCAATGATCGAAGTCGCGGCTGCTGTTGAGCCGGACGATCGGCTTGCCTACCGCCGCCTCGAGCCTGTTGAGATATTCATAGGTCTCCGGCAGCTCCGCACCGGTATCACAGAAGAAGTATTCCATCTCGGGAACTCGACCATGCATGTAGATCGCAAGTGCCGAAGAGTCCTTGCCGCCGGAGAGGCCAAGGACGTGGCGCTTCTTGCCGCTAGACCTGCTGATATCGGTCACAACTTCTCCTACCTTTGCTGGGTCGAATCCGAGTCGGTTGCGGCAAGACGCTCCGCCAAGGCTGCGAGCAGAATGCGCGCACCATCGGGGCCGAGCGCTTTCTCGGCTTGCCGAATAACGCTGACAACAAGCTTGCCCGCCGCCTGCCGCGACTTTTTCGGCACGTGGATGAGGGTACGTTCTTCGGCCCCTTCTGGGGTGGTGAGCGTCAGTAGGCGGGTTTCGATCTGTCGGGATTCGGGTGGCGCCCCAGGTGCACCCGGCGCAGAAAAATTGTGGACGTCATAGAGATGACTGACTCGATCGAGGGCCCTTGCCATTTCTTCAACTTGTCGAGGAAACGCTTCAGCGTCTCGGTCGGTCCAGTCTCCCAGAGCTTTATTTGCGAGACGGATGATGATCGGGTCGAGCCAGTCCTCATCCGACAGGTTTTTGTTGAGCACACGGGATACGAATCCCTGCAGGTTGAGCTCAAGGGAAGCGTTGGCAAAGCCACGCAACCGCTCCGTAAGACCGGAGCGAAGTTCACTGAGGTCTGGCGGCAGGCGAAAAGCCCGGCCCATGGTCGCTACTATTTCTTGTCGGAGCGCGGTGGCAGCACTGGATAGGTCGTCCAAAGCCGCGGTCAGTCTATGGACGAAGGCTTCGGCCATCACCTCGTCTCTAGTTGCGTTGACGAGGATCGGCTCAAATCCCAGTGACTTCGGCAGAGCCGCAAACACCAGCTCGTCCGGGTCGGTTGCTTCGAACAGAACGTCTCGGATTGTGAGCGCATCCGGGCTGAGGCGTTGTGTTTGCCGTGCGTACGGAGCGAGCACCATAACCCGTTCCAACATCGCCCGGGTGACCGCAAGCAATCTGGGGTTGCGGGCCGATGGCGAAGCGGGAGCGTCGACTTTCAGAAATGAGGCCAGACCGTCAATTACGAGCCGGCGCTGGCCGCGTCCGATCGGCATGGCCTTGACCGTGAAGCGATCCGGATATGGAACGTTAATGCGTTCGATGATGTCGGCGGTCAGCCGCTGGCAGTAGTTGCCCTCCTCAAACAGAGCAACATCCTCGGAGCGCAACATTAGAGCGGTGACCACCAGAATCGGAACCACACCAGCTTTGACCCCATATGGAGGAGACATGAGCTGGTGGTAAATGTCCACGATAGGGGTAGGTTGCTTCGCGCTAGTCAGCGCCTCTTCGAGGGCTTCCCAAGCGGGATGAATGCTGCCGTTTTCCTGACCCTTTCTGGGGCGGGAGATGCCGTGCGTGAAGATGCCGTTGGTGGCCGAATTGCTGCTGAACGCATCGGCTTCGCGGTGCAGACCAAGGTATTGCACCACTCCGGCGTACATTGCACGTTCAGCCGTGTACCGGCCGGTGTCGTAGCCGAGCAGGGGGTAGCCAGACTTCTGCAGCATCGCAGTCAACAGTTCACGACGGGTTTTAGCGGCAATACTGCTGAGCTGATGACGCCCTACCATTTCGTTGCGGATGTGAGGAGTAAACGGGTACATCGCATCACACGCTTTGGAAACCAAACCAGAGTAGCTGCGCGCCCCGATCTCCTCACGCGGTTCGGAACTAGTGTCGTTACCCGAATCCCAGAGGTGCCAGGAAGAATGCGGACTGACAGGGTTGAACGCCTCGTCGAGCAAGCTACCGATACGGTGTGAGATGTCCGCGATACGCTCTTTGATCTCACTGGACGCTACTCGGTCAAGTGTTTGGTCCTCAAGAAGTTCCTGGAGGGCGACGAGGGTGATCCCAGCTTGGAGAACTGTCACAGACTTGCTGCTGGTTCCGATCAGAACTGGCAGTGGTGAGTTGACTACAGGCCGGTCGATGAGCGAGCCGAAGTGGTAGACCATCAGGCCATCGGAGGCGTCTGTGACCACCTCAGGGCCTGGCAGCTTGTCCGTGCGGTGGCTGATCGCGGTCCGGAAGTAGCGCAGCATGCCCGTGCGCTGGCTATGTCCGCCAGCCACGACCGCCACGGGAAGTACCGTTCCTAGCTGTTGGTTAAAATAACGGACAACATCGGATGCTTCAAGACGGGCCGCAATATCGTTGACACGCTTGTCGATCTTGACGTCCGTACCTTGCCAGATACGATACTCATCACTGTATTCGCGGTGAACGACGAAGCTGTTGGCTTCTAGTCTGTCAAGGCACTTCTGTAGAGCCGCGAAACGCTCGGTGTTCTGCGCGTCGACCGGGTCGTGCAGCGCGAACTGGATCATAGCGGGCGTCGCGCGGAGGACACCGTCGACATCGATCAAGTTCAGGGTGCCGATCGTCTTAAGGACATCCTGGTCCTCGAGTGGCAGTCCGTGTGCCTCGTTGATTCGGCTGTCCACTTCGAGCCATCGACTGGCATTAGCTGAAGCGAGGAGAGTGGTTCGTCCGGAGGCGAAGAAGTAGTCGTACAACTGTGGCAGGCGCAGGGTGGACGCTTGGGTCGGAGCCTCGACCGTCAATGTGTCGAGGGCACGGCGCACGGTGTGTGGCTCGTCGCTTCCCAGGAAGCCCGTGAGGCTGCGATCGTGCTGACCGATCTGCGCCGCCAGGAGTGGTGCCACGATCGCCGTAAGCGGATGCAGCGGATAGAGGTCAGCGAACATCTTTTCTGAGATGTCCACAATGGCGTTCAGCGCGTGTATATTCCATGCCTCGGCCGCAGCCCGGGCCTGTGCGTCGATCAGGCCACGGCCGACTGGCGTGACCAAGGACAGGTCAAGGCGGCGCCGCAGCAAGTGAACAGCGTCACCGAGATTTGGGGTAAAGGTGACGTCTTCGAAGCGGCCCTGAACCTTTGCCCATTCCTTACTTTGAATGCTGCTGGAGCGCGCGGCGTAGTCCGTGAAGGCCAGATGCTGAAGGGTGACCATAAACAGCGGCAACCCGGAGCGCCCTGCGCCCTTTTCAGCAAGAACCTGGAGTAGGTACACGTCGTTCCCTGCGCTGCTGGAGTCGCCCTCAGCAGCGAGGTGTTCCAACGTTTTACCGAACTCGTCGATGATCAACAGTACAGGCGCCTCGGCGCACAATGCGCTGACCAATTCCACGAGGCTCTCGGTGGTAGGCACACTGTGACCCATGCATGCCGTCAGCGCCTGCGCTACGGATTTCGGCGGTCGCTTCTTCCACCGGCGTTCGGCAGCTGTGCACAATGCGCGTCGCACTGTTGTTGCAAGCGGTTCGCGGTCGGCAGTTGCAACGGCCCCCAAAAAACCCTGTGGCGCAAATTCGTCGCGCACCCGAGCCAACCGTGCGGCAAGACCATGGTTAGTCGCTGCGACGGCAGCCTCAGCTTCGGACTGGCGGACGGGATCGTGCCCGAGAAACGCATCGAACAAGTTTGCCAAAGTAGACTTGCCCGATCCATAAGGGCCGGTGAACGAAAATGATCGGGTGCGTTTGAGATCAGCGATCGCATTCGTGATGCGGTCAAGGACATCCAGCGCTCGCGCCCCGACATAGGGTGAGTACAGGTGCTGATCACGGACATCCCGCTCGAGGTTGGTGGACCGCATCTCGGAACCAACCAAGCTGATTCCCTCGGGAATTTGCGCGACGATCTTGGTCTGGCGAGTGCGTCGCGCAATATTGGCTGCGGTTGTCACGCGTTCTCCTCCATCAGCGCCAACCCCTCAGCATGAGAGGTAGCTTTCTTACGCGGACGCTTACGATTGCCGCGATCAAGGCTGGGGTATTTCTGGGACCACATCTGTGGAGTGGGGAACCCTTGGCGTTCGCGGACTCGGCCGTAGTGCTCGTCGAGCACATCCCAGGCAAGGGCTTGCGGCGACGCAGCGAAGGCGAGGCTTCTCTGGCCGAGTGCCTCCACGATCTGGAGCTCAGGATGGTCGTTGACCAGTGTTTCGATGGCCTTAGTGAGCTCGGGCTCACCGACTCGGAAGGCTCGACCTGGAGCGCCAGGCTCGTTGGCGAGCCGGGCGAGCGAGATGGACCCGGCATTGGACGAAAACTGTGAAGCATAGTCCAAGCATGCATAGGCGAGCACTGCTGCCGGCAGGTTGGAACGAGACCCGATGGTGAACAGCCATTCTCGTCCTTTACCTCTGCCTTGTCCTTCCAACAAGCCAAGCTCACGGAACGGACAGGCCAGCAGATCCTCGAAACTGCCCGGCGACAGTGGGTTGAATTCTTGATCAAGCGCGTACATCTTGATCAGACAGTCAACGTCGCGGCCAATGGACTCTGAAGCTGGCCATAGCTCTTCGTCATAGCCCTCGTGGACGTGCCGAGTAATAACCGTCGCCATCCCCTCAGATGTCTCTCGAGACAACGGGGCGAGATGAAACATCACGTACCAGCTCGGAGCCAGGCACTTAGCCTCAGGGGTGGACGAGAGCAACCACCAGTGAAGCAACCACAAACTACCCGTGTCCTCTAGGTAGGGGTCGGCGCCTTCCTCGTCGAGCAGCCACCTAGCCCGCCACGTCGGCGATGCGACGTATGCTCGGTAGGACGGATCCCTGTGTGGGTGCTCCTCGGTGAGCTTGAAAGCCTGGCACCAGTATCGCATGGCGTTGACCATGTTCTTGCCAACCCCGAGTGTTACCGGCGCGTCCTCCCGGTGGAATGTTTCACTGTCCTCCTTTACCGCCATGTACGCCTTATGCAACCAGCCGAAGCGCGGCGCAAATGTTTCGTGGCGCCCGAACTTCGGTTCGGCGGCATCGGCAAGGCGGCTATCGGGCATCAGACAAATCCTTTCAATTTACAAGCAAGCTTATAAAGGCAGTAGCGGCGAACACTAGCGGCAGGCGGTGGCTGCCAAGACAGTGCGGGTACGCCCGACAGCACGCGCGACCGCAGCGAGGGACCGTTCGATATCGCGCCTGCTCGTGGCATAACCGAGCGAAAAGCGCACCGTCGCATCGGCATCTTCACGGCTGAGTCCCATCGCAAGCAAGACGTGGCTAGGACTTGGAGCCCCGGAGGCGCACGCGCTGCCATCCGACGCCGCGACGTCCGGCATCGCGGCTAGTACAGCGTCCGCCGGCACCCCGCGGAAGGTCACGCTCGTGACTCCGGGAAGGCGGGGCACGCGCTTACCGTTGATCACGCAGTCGGGTACCCGCGCGACCAGTTCTGCTTCGAACACATCGCGCAACTCGGCAACACGGGCGGCTTCTTCGTTGAGCTGCCGTCGCGCCGTGTCTGCGGCAGCTCCGAGCCCGGCGATCCCAGCAACGTTCAGCGTGCCAGCCCGCCACCCGCGTTCTTGACCACCGCCGAACAGCAGCGGCATGTAGGGCAGGGAGGTGCCGCGCCGCACGACGAGCGCCCCGATGCCCTGTGGGCCGCCGAACTTGTGGGCCGACAGGGACAGCAGGTCAACCTCAAGTTCGGCAAGATCCAGGGGAAGCCTGCCGACATACTGCGTAGCATCGGTGTGCACAAGCGCACCAACGTCGTGAGCAGCCTTGACGATGGGCTCCAGGTCGGTCAGAACACCCGTCTCGTTGTTGGCAAGCATGGCTGATACCACAGACACGTCACCGCGGTCGAGCGCCGCGTCCAGGGCACGGTAGTCAACAGTGCCGTCTTTGTCGACGGGCAGTACCACGAGAGCCCCCGAAGCCCCCGCAGTGATGGCTCGTGCCGTTTCGAGGACTGCCGGGTGCTCGACCGCCGTCGTCACCAGTGCCCCTCCGCGGCCATAGGCGGCCCGCAGAGCAAGATTGTTCGCCTCTGTTGCGCCGGAGGTGAAGATGATCTCGGCAGGGTGGCAATTGAGCAGGTCAGCGAGTTGTCGGCGGGCGTTGTCGACCCTTGTGGCGGCGTCGCGGCCAGCCTGATGAACACTGGAGGCGTTGCCAACTCTGCTGAACGCAGCCAGGATCACGTCGAGCGCTTCTGGCCGTAGTGGTGCGGTCGCGTTGTAATCGAGGTAGACGACGTCGACCTCGACAGAGCCATCGTCCATGTCCTGTCCTACTGCCTCGCGGATGCGTTGGTCACTCCTGGTGGATCTTCGCGGTAGGCCCTCTCGTCCCACCAGGAGTGCATCGCGATCATAACCACTCCCTCCGACAGTTCCGGCAGGCATACCCGGCGAGCGAGCGCAATCACAGAGCGTGACGATGTCTGCCGGTTAGTCACAACCCCTGTCTGGCCGGATCGCCCTCATCGCCGTTACTGCCTGGTAGAGAGCCTGTGACCAGCGATGTTGCGTACTCGACGAGGCCTCGTGGCTCTTACCTGGGACACCGGCTCGGGTAAGTCACGACACCGCAGAAGCGAGACCTTGCCGTTAACAGTGAGCCTCTCGGTGCGATGTCAGAGGTGTCCGCTCTAATAAGGAGCCACAAGTGGTGATCTTGGGGCGACAGCACAGGGGACGGTTGGGATGGACTTCGTCGATGGGGTGGCGCACTTGACGGTCCGCAGCGCTGGGGCAGGGGGCCTGCACCTCCTCATTGACCTGCTGTCGAGTGGTCGTCTCAGACCTGCGGTGATGGGAGCCTCAGGGGTGGCTCATCTGTCATGTCATGGTCGGGTGTGATGGAGCAGTTCACCGTCTTTGACCTCTTGAGGGCGTCGACGCATGCGCGCTCCTTCGTCGATGCTCGGGTAGTACGGACGCTTACCAGGCTTGTTCGAGACGGCCTTGTCCGCGAGATGCCCACCGACGCGGTGCTCGCCCTGGCGTGCCTGGGTGATCCGCTGTCCGCTATACGGCGCCTGGTCGCTGCCGGAGTGCTACCGTACGAGTTGCCGGAGGAACCGCGTCGTCTGTTGGCGGCACGCCTCGCACTCGATGGCGACGAGCTGAGCACGAGAGACATGACCACGAACGCTGGTCGCATAGCTGTCTTTCTCGGACTGCCCGAGACGCACAGCGATACGCCGACACCGCTACCCACCGAGGCGGGCCCGGCCTACGGGCTGTTCCCGCATCAGCGGCGCGCCATCGCGCAACTGAAAGCGCTGCTGCGGAAAGGTCGGACCCGGCTGCTGTTGCACATGCCAACTGGATCTGGGAAGACCCGGACGGCCTTGAACCTGGTTTGCGACATCCTTCGGGAAAACGAGGGGCGTCCGATTCTATGGGTCGCCTCCACCCGGGAACTCCTCGACCAAGCAGCGCGTGAATTCCATCGTGCTTGGGGTATCTTGGGTAACCGCGAGGTGCCAGTAATCACCGCATGGGGTGGTGAAGGGTGGCATAGCAATGATCTGACGGATGGTCTCCTCGTAGCGAGCTTGCAGACGATCTACACACGTCAAGACGAGCCCGGATTTATCCGTGACCTGGGACGCCGGTTGGGGCTTATCGTTTTTGATGAAGCTCACCAAGTCATTGCTCCAACCTACCGGCGGACAGTGCAGCAGTTGTCGGCGGCCGGACAGCCCATCACCCCCATCATTGGCCTGAGCGCTACCCCGGGACGAACATTTGTCGGATCTCAAACGGATGAGGACCTCGCTGAGTTCTTCGAGCACACGAAGATCGAACTCGACACGGGTGAGACGGGCGCCGCAGCCAACCCGGTCGAGTACCTGATACAGCAAGGCTACCTGGCCAAACCTGAGTTCCGCCTCCTCGGTGAACTGCCAGAGGTCGATGCGGAACCCTCAACCACCAGCAACGATCAGGTCGAGCTGGGCCTGAACGAAGACAACTACCTCACCGCAGTCGTCACAGCCACACTCACTCTCATACAGGAGTCGCATCGACGCGTGATCGTATTTGCAGCATCCGTCGAGCTCGCTCACTTGATCGCGGCGACATTGCGATGCTCAGGCGTGCTGGCCGACTCGGTTGACGGCACTACAGCTTTGGAAGTCCGCGACACCGCAATCCGGATGTTCAAGAGTCCTACTCCGGTGCCCCGCGTGCTGGTTAACTATGGGGTACTCACCACCGGATTTGATGCTCCGCAGACCAGTGCAGTCGTGATCGCTCGCCCTACACGTTCGCTCGTGCTCTACAGTCAGATGGTCGGCCGTGGCATTCGAGGACCGAAGGCTGGTGGCAACAAGAAGGCCGTCGTCGTGACGGTTGTCGATCCATCCGTTCCTGCATTCGGCTCCATCGCGTCTGCTTTCACACACTGGGAGAACCTGTGGTAACACCAACCAATCCGCCGAAGGAAGCGCCTCTCCTCTCTGGTTCGCAGACGGTCAAGTCTATCCGTGATACCGGATACAAGGGAACCGACTACGCCCTGGCCGAGCTTATCGACAATTCGTTTCAATGGGGCGACGCTAACACCGTCCTCCTAGTCATTGTACAGCGCAAGGTACAGGGCAGGACTCGCGCGTCCAACCGCGTCGATGAGATTTGGGTCATTGACGACGGTGTTGGAATGACGGATGAGGCACTTAACCTTGCACTGTCCTTCGGTGGCTCCGGCAAATACGACGACCGGTCGGGGATCGGTCGATTTGGCATGGGGCTACCGCAAGCCAGTGTGTCGCAGTGCAAGCGTACGGACGTATGGACGTGGCAGGGATCGCAGCCGGAGAACGCTATCCACACCTACTTGGATTTAAGCGAGGTTGAAGCATCCGAAAAGGGCTCAGCCCTCACGGTCCCATGGCCCACTGACCCATCAAGCACTGACTATACCCCCATGCCGGATTGGGTATTTGACGTGTTCAAATCACACGCAGTGCCCGATACGAAGACAGGCCAGCCGGTTTATAGCGGAACCGCGATCCGGTGGACCGTACTCGACAAGCTGCGGTGGGTGCGCGCGGATGCGATGTTCGCGCACACCGAGAATCTCCTCGGTCGTGTCTACCGCAACTTCCTCACCTCCACTACACGGCAACGCAGTGTCAAGGTAGCGATCATGGAAGGAGAGACACTACTCGGACCAGAAATTTTCCATGACGTCCGCCCGAACGACCCGCTCTACTTGCAGTCGCCATGCGCTACGACTCTGGAATATTGGGAAAGGTCGGAAATCGCCGAGGACGGCACCGAAAGCAAAGTGCGCATAACGGATGAGCCGCCGTTCAGCGAGCACTACACCTCACCGCGCGACTTCCCCATTCAACGCCTGGATGGCCAGGGAACCTCGACGGTTCACGTACGGCTCTCCCTGGCAAAGCCACAGTCCAGGCCCGGCCGCAATCCCGGCAAGGATACGCACCAAGGCCGCCACGCCCGCGACAACTCCGGTATCTCTGTCATACGGGCCGACCGAGAGTTGGTCTTGGAAAAGACACTCGCCTCCGAAGCAACGGACCGGTGGTGGGGCATCGAAGTCACATTCGACCCCTGCCTCGACGAGGTATTCGGGGTCACGAATAACAAACAGGACGCCCCGACTTTCACGCAGGCACTTCGACTTGTCCGTGAACATCGACTCACAAAAACCGAAGCGCTGGAGCAAGGGCTCTTCGACGAAGATCATCCTATTGCAGAACTGTACGACATGGCATTTCAGCTGGTGGAACTTGCTACCCAGATGAAGGCCGAAGGAAAGGACGAGAAGAACGCTACCGCCGGCCCTCGCCGAGCTCGGCCTCAAGTAACGAACGTTGCATCCAGTGTCAAGAAGGCTCGATCTGGCGTCAGCCCGACACCCGGCGAGACTACCTTTGCTAAGACCAAGCCCGATCCTGGTCAGGCAGCAGCTGCCATTGATCGGATCTTGGAGGAGCAGGACGTACCGGCGGAAGTCCGCGGTGCCGTCATCGCTGACTATCAACGCGGCGTCACCGTCCAGGTGATCAAGCGTCCTGTTAAGCAGCTCAATGCGTTCTTCTGGCCCGACGAGGCTCTCAACCTCGAGATTCTGTGCCTAAACAACGCCCACCCCGCCTACAAGAAGCTGATTGAGCCTCTGCAGTTGTCGGGTGAGCAGATTCAGGAAATGAGCGAAGCCGACGCCAAGAACCTGCTCGTACAAAGCGCCGATACAATCACCTGGCTCCTACTGGCTTGGTCACGACTTGAGAATGAACACAGGACGAGTCCGCAGTATCGACAGCTTCAGGAATTCCGAGACGGATGGGGACGCCGACTCGCGGAGTATGTCGAGGACGAGGCGTTCAAGGCGGCCTCACCGTTCGGCGAGGAGGATGAAAGCCAGGATGGAGAGGATCACGCATGACTCGAGCCGGCTTCGATCCACAGCACTGTGGAGATCGAGTCCTGGCGCTGGTGCGTGACGCGGAAGACCTTACGATCATCGCGCCCTTTATCACCGTTCCAGGAATCCAGCCTATTCTGTCCGCATTGTCGGATAAGTGTTCACTAACGGTCTACACGCGTTGGCGACCCGATGAGGTCGCTAACGGAGTGAGCGACCCGCGGGCATTCGATCTAATCAGCGAACGCGGTGGGACGGTCGCGTTGCAACCGGTTGTGCATGCGAAGGCATACGTGGTCGGCATCCGTGCCTTGGTCGGCTCTGCGAACGTGACCGTCAATGGCCTAGGCTGGATTCGGCCTGGTGCTGTCGAGATTCTCGTGGAAACGTCAGCGCAGGATCCAGCACTTGTGGAACTAATAGCCGTGCTGCGAGCGACATCCTCCATCGCCGACGAAACAGACCGTGACGCAATCCTCGCTGCTGCTGCTACGTTGCCCACACGGTCTGTTCGAACATCCGTCAGGGCAGTGGACCGCACCGACTGGTTGCCTAGCTACAGGCCCCCAGGTGTTCTTTGGCGTGTGTACGCCGGACAGCGGGAAGATAGCGTGGTGGATCTCGTTCGACCCGACCTAGACGCGCTGGGCGTGCCCAACGGGCTGCCGACTGAGGATGTATTCAATACGTATGTGGGAGCCATCCTTCGCCAAGGGTTCCCCGGAAGGATTGCACGAGAGTGCAGTAACCTGACTACCATGAAGGCGGTCCAGCGGCTCGTTGAGATCTGTGACGAAGTTAGTCACTCCGTTGACGATCCGGCGGATGCATGGGAAACCCTGGCCGCCTGGGTCGCCTACTTCCTTCCCAGCTATCAGAGGATTTGGGGCGGCACTCGCTTGATTGGGTAGAGATACATATCAACTGCGTAGTAGGGGCGTGACCGAGGGCTCTCGAAGACCAGAGCAACCGAGCCGACTTCCGCCATGCTCCGACACCGCCATTTTTATATGCCACCTCCCACTGCTTCCCAGCAAATATGTAGTCACAGCGCACTGGACACGACATTACAGCTTCGGAGTTCATACAACAGTTGTACGTTGTCGTGCCTACGTTCTGCCAGCCCGCATGTCGGTTGCGGTACAAGTGCTTGCTTCCAAGCTATTGTGGTTGGGTTTGCCGGCGGCCGACGATAGGAATTATGGGCCAGGAGGCGATGGTCTCATGAGAGTGGCGTAAATATTCGTAGTCGCAGATGCAGCGGGGGGGTGTCAACCACCCGGGTCAGTGCACGCTCGACCGCCCACTTTCTGGGTAGCACGGAAGTAGCGGCAATTCAGGCGCTGCGCGACTCCCACCACCAGATGAAGAGTTGAGTGAGCGCAGTAGAGCAGCGCAGGGTGCCGGTGTAGCTGGCGTCGACTCACCCCAATGGGACACACTCGCTAGCGGTGGCGCACAGGCATCGCAGCAGACTGTGGGCAGCGGCCGAGCTCTAAGAGTTGGTCTCACGTGGTAGTTGTGATGCTGCCATGATGTTGTGTTGTGGTTGATCGGTTGGCGTTGCGGTTGGTACCGGACGAGTTGTGGGTGCTGGTGGAGCCGTTGGTCCCGGGGTTCGCGGTGCGTCCGCAGGGTGGTGGGACGGCTCCGGTGGACGATCGGCGGTGTTTACCGCGATCGTGTTCGTGCTGACCAGCGGGTGTCGGTGGCGGGATCTGCCTCCGTCGTTCGGTGTCTCGGCCCCGACCGCGCACCGGCGGTTCACGCAGTGGACCGAGGCCGCCCTCTGGCGAAGGCTGCACCAGGCGGCGCTCGACCGCCTTGGCGCTCAGGGCATGGTCGACTGGTCGCGGGCGATTCTGGACAGCGCGTCGGTCCAGGCGAAAAAGGGGGCTCCCTGACCGGCCCGAGCCCGGTCGACCGGGGCAGACCGGGCTCGAAAAATCCACCTGGTGACCGACCGTGCCGGCCTGCCGCTCGCGATCGGGGTGTCCGCGGCGAACCTGCACGACAGCCAGGCGCTGGAAGCCGATGCTGCGCGCCGTTCCGCGCGTCCGGTCCCGACGTGGACCCCGCCGTTTCCGGCTCGCGAAGCCGCACGCGGACAAGGTCTACGACATCGACCACCTCCGACGATGGTTACGCGCGCGCGGCACCGTCCCGCGCATCGCACGCAAGGGCGTCGACTCCTCCGACCGGCTCGGCCGGCACCGTTGGGTGGTGGAGCGCACCATCGCCTGGCTGTCCGGCCACCGCCGCCTGGTCGTCCGCTACGAACGTCACGCCGACAACTACTGCGCCTTCGCCACCCTCGCCGCCACCCTCATCTGCTTCACACAACTCACCAAAACCACCACATGAGACCGGCTCTAAGTGCCGCTCTGAGAGGCGACGCTCGTTGCTCGGGGCATGTCCGGGTCCGGGGCCTGGGGGTTCTGCATCCCCCAGGCCCACGTCCCGCCCCAGACTCTCGGCAGGAGCTGCTCGACCTGTTCCGGGGTGTAGGTCAAACTCCCGTCTCTAGGCGCTCGGCCGACACGAGCCGGTTGGCCCGGCGAACTACTGGCCGGTACTGGTCTCGCAGCCTCGACCAGAACCACCGGACGAGGTGGCCAGGGCTGCTCTCCTCAGCGAGGTAGGCGAGGACCTCATCCGGACCGTCCGGCGGGCCGACGCGCCCGAGGACGTGCGCCGGACCCTGAAGTGGGTCGCCGAGAACACCTTGCCCGTCTCCGCATTGAGCGACCCGAAGGTGCTTCGCCCGTTGCCGGACAAGCTTGCGATCAAGCTCGACGGCGTGGTCTCACGCCAGCGCAAGATCCTCGGCACGGCGATGGAGTACGCCGCCCACGAGCTCAAGCTCCTGGACGCCAACCCCGTCCCGGCCTTGAAGTGGATCGCGCCGCGCAAGACGGTCCAGGCCATCGACCGGCGCCGCGTCACCAACCCCGCGCAGGTGCGCGAGCTCCTGGACGCCGTGCGCGTGCAGAAGCGCAGCGGCCCGCGCCTGGTGGCGTTCTTCGCCTGCCTCTACTACGCCGGGATGCGCCCGGAGGAGGCCGCGGGCCTGTCCAAGCACCAGCTCGCCCTCCCCGAAGAGGGATGGGGGGAGATCCACCTGGAGACCGCCCGCACGCACGCGGGCAAGTACTGGACCGACAGCGGGAAGAACCGGGACGACCGCCAGCTCAAGCAGCGCGACCGGGGCACGATCCGCCCGGTCCCCAGCCCACCCGAGCTGACCGCCCTGCTGCACCGCCACATCCGCACCTTCGGCACGGCACCGGACGGCCGCCTGTTCCGCGGCGAGCGCAACAACGACGAACTGCCCAAGCTGACGATCCTGCGGGCCTGGCGCAAGGCCAGGCAGAAGGCACTGCCACCCGAGCTGGCGGCAACCGACCTGGCCGCCTCGCCCTACGACCTGCGCCACGCGGGCATCTCGCTGTGGCTCAGCTCCGGCATGCCGCCGAAGCAGGTCGCCGAGTGGGCAGGGCGCTCCCTGGAGGTGCTGTTCCGGATCTACGCCCACGTGCTCAGCGGCTCCAACGACACCATCCGCGCGCTGGTGGAGAAGGGGCTGAAGTCGACGCAGAGTGACGTGACTGAGGACACCTCCAGCAGGGCCTGATTCGCTGCCTATCGGAAGATCCGCGAAGTTCCGTGGGCACAGCATGGGCACAGACACCCGTAAACGGCCGATTTTGGCCGGACACAGCCGGACAAGCAAAAAGCCCGCCGGGCTGCATTTTCGCTGCTCAGCGGGCTTTTTCGCAGTGTGCCCCCGGCAGGATTCGAACCTGCGCACCCGCCTCCGGAGGGCGGTGCTCTATCCCCTGAGCTACGGGGGCCGCAGCTACGAGCAGAAGCTTAGCAGGCGTGTCGGACCCCTTGCGCACCCCCTACCCTCCAGGGTGTGGATGGGGTGCGTGAGAGGTTCGTCGAGAGCGCTGACCTGCGGATTCGGGTGGTCGAGGAAGGGGTTGAAGGGGGGCCTGTCGTGGTGCTCGCCCACGGCTTCCCGGACGACCTCCGGGTGTGGGACGGGGTCGTGGAGGGGCTGCGGGAGCGGTTCCGGGTGGTTCGGTTCGACTGGCGGGGGGCCGGTGGGTCGGGGGCGCCCGGGGAGCGGGACGGGTATCGGATCGAGTGGTTGGTCCGGGACCTGCTGGCCGTGGTGGGCGGGCGCGGGCCGGTGCACCTCGTCGGGCACGACTGGGGGTCGGTGGTCGGCTGGCGGGCGGTGGCCGAGCACCCCTCGGCGTTCCTGTCGTTCACCAGCATCTCCGGGCCGGACCTGGGGCAGGTCGGGGCCTGGGTGCGGCGGCACGCGACCCGACCGGCCGAGGTGGTCGGCCTCCTGCGCCGGTCCTGGTACATCGCCGGGTTCCTGGTCCCGGTGCTGCCCGAGCTGGTGTGGCGGGTCCCGCTGGTCCGCCGCCGGCTCCGGGCCGACCTCCGCACCCTGGTCAACGGGCTGGAGCTGTACCGCGCGAACGTCGGGCGCGCCGCACGGCCCCGGCGGGTCCGGGTGCCGGTGCACCAGATCGCCCTGCGGAACGACCCGTACGTCTCCGCGCGGCACCTGGAGGCCGCCGAGCCCTGGACCGACGACCTCACGCGCAGCCACCTCGTCGCCGGCCACTGGGCCCCGCGCACCCACCCCGGGCACGTCGCCCGGCTCATCGGGGACTTCGTGGACGGCCGGCGGCGCCGGCGGCTGGTCGTCGTCACGGGCGCGGGCAGCGGGATCGGGCGGGCCACGGCGCTGCGGTTCGCGGCCGACGGGGCGGAGGTCGTGGCGCTCGACGTGGACGCCGAGGCCGCCGCGCGGACCGCCGCGGACACCGGCGGCCACTCCTACCGGCTCGACGTGGCCGACGGCGCCGCCACCCGGGAGGTCGCCGAGACCGTCCGGCGGCGGCACGGCGTGCCCGACGTCGTCATGGCCAACGCCGGCGTCGGGCTGGCCGGGTCGTTCCTCCGGACTTCCGAAGACGACTGGCGCCGGGTGGTCGACGTCAACCTCTGGGGCGTCGTGCACACCCTGCGCGCCTTCGCGCCGCACCTGGTCGAGCGGGGCGAGGGCGGGCACCTCGTCGTCACGGCGTCGATGGCCGGCTACTTCCCCACTCCCGCGCTGCCCGCCTACTCGGCCACGAAGGCCGCCGTCCTGATGCTCGCCCAGTGCCTCGCCGCCGAGCTGGAACCGCACGGCATCGGGGTCAGCGCGATCTGCCCCGGCGTCGTGGCCACCGGCATCGCCGCCACCACCCGGTTCGCCGGCGCCGACGGGCAGGAGCAGGCCGAGCGGCAGCGGAGGGCGGCGCGCGCCTACCGGCTGCGCGGTTACCGACCGGAGAAGGTGGCCGACCGGGTGTTCCGGGCGGTACAACGCGACGAGGTGGTCGTCGCGGTGACGCCCGAGGCGCGGTTCGCGCAGGCCGTCGGCCGGGTGTCCCCCCGGCTGGTCCGCCTGCTGGGACGGGTGGTCGGCGCCACCTGACCCCCTGTTGCACTCATGCGCATGTGACTATATGTTCCGAGGCATGGGTCACGGTCACGGCCACGGGGTCTCGTCGGGCGGCGCCAAGCACCTCGGCCGCCTGTGGGCCGCCTTCGGCATCGGGGCGGCGTTCATGGTCGTGGAGTTCGTCGTCGGCTTCGCGACGCGCTCGCTCGCGCTCGTCTCCGACGCCGCCCACATGCTCACCGACGTCCTGGGCGTCGGCATGGCGCTCGCGGCGATCCTGCTGGCCCGCCGCGCCACCACCCGGGGCAGCCGCACCTTCGGCCTCTACCGGGCCGAGGTGCTGGCCGCGCTGGCCAACGCCGTGCTGCTGTTCGGCGTCGCCGGCTACGTCGTGGTCGAGGCCGCGGGCCGCTTCGGCAGCCCGCCGGAGGTCCCGGGGCTGCCGGTCGTGCTGGCCGCCGCGGCGGGCCTGGTCGCCAACGTCGTCTCGTTCCTGCTGCTGCGCGAGGGCGCGAAGGACAGCATCAACGTGCGCGGCGCGTACCTGGAGGTGCTGGCCGACCTCGTCGGCTCGGTCGGCGTGCTGCTCAGCGGCGCCGTGACGCTGCTGTTCGGCTGGCGCTACGCCGACCCGGTGATGGGCGTCGCCATCGGCCTGTGGGTGCTGCCCCGCACCTGGAAGCTCGCCTCCGGCGCGCTGCGCATCCTGTTCCAGCACGCCCCCGAGCGGCTCGACCTCGCCGAGGTGCTGGCCGAGCTGAACCGGCTGCCGGGCGTGGCCGAGGCGCACGACCTGCACGTCTGGACGCTGACCTCCGGCATGGAGGTCGCCTCGGCGCACCTCGCCACCCGCGCCGACGCCGACCCGGCGCAGGTGCTCCGGGCCGCGCGGGCCCTGCTGGCCGACCGGTACGACCTGGAGCACGCCACGCTTCAGGTCGAGCCCGGCGACTCCACCGAGCGCTGCCGCGAGATCTCCTGGTGATACCGCGCGGCGTACCCGGTCGGGGTCTCGCCGAACATCGCGGTGAAGTCGCGGACGAAGTGCGCCTGGTCGGCGTAGCCGAGGTCGGCCGCGAGCGCCGCCCAGTCGATCCGCGCGCCGGCGGCCATCCGCTGCGTGACCTCGTGCAGCCGGTAGCGCCGGATCACCCACTTCGGGCCGACGCCGACGTGCTCGGCGAACAGCCGCTGCAGCTGCCGCGGGCTGCGCCCGGTCCCCTCGGCCAGCTCCGACACCCTGGTGATGCCCGGCCGGGCGACGACCGCCGCCACGATCCCGGCCGCCAGCTCCGCGGCGGGGTCCGGCTCCGGCAGCCGCGCGCGCAGCACCTCCTCCACCGAGGCCACGTCGACCGGCCCCGCCGGGTCGGGGAACATCGAGGGCACGGTCCGGTCGGTGATGGTCCGCACGGGCGCGCCCAGGAAGCCCCGGAACCGCCCCGGCCGGAACGCGACGCCGAACACCCACCCCTCGCCGGCCAGCTCCCGGGACACGTGCCGGCTGGACACCCCGCTCACCGTCGCCCGACCGTCCCGGAACACCAGGTGCACGTTCGGGTAGGGCACGACCAACTGCCGGTAGGGCCGGTCGTAGGACCAGTGCACGACCCAGTACCGGGCGACGTGCGGCGCGAGGTCCGCCGAGGGCTCCAGGAACCGGTGGCGCTGGTGCTTCCGCCAGTCCAGCTCCCGCTCGTCGCGCACGGCCCCAGCCTATGTCGCGTTTGTTCAATACGGCCCGCGCGGTCCGCCCCTACCGTGCGCCCATGAACACCGAACGACTGGCGGAGCAGGCCGTCGCGCCCGTCCTGGGGATCGTCGACGACATCACACCGGAACTGCTCGACGCGCCCACGCCGTGCGCCGAGTTCGACGTGCGCCGCCTGATCCGCCACCTGCTGTTCTGGGGCCCCGCCCTGGAAGCCGCCGCCCGCAAGGAGTTCGTCGCGCCCGCCGACGATGAGGCCGGGACCGACCTGGGCGACTGGCGGGTCCGGCTGCCCGCCCGGCTCCGGGCGACCGCGTCGGCGTGGAGCGCGCCGGCGGCCTGGGAGGGTGTGACGCGCCTGGGCTCGCCCCGGGAGATGCCCGCCGGGGTCGTCGGCGGCATGGTGGTGGGCGAGCTGCTGGTGCACGGCTGGGACCTGGCGACCGCCGTCGGCCGGCGGCTCGACTGGGACCGGGAGGTGCTGGAGTTCGTCCACGCCGACCTGGTGGCCAGTGCCCCGCTCGGCCGCGAGATGGGGGTGTTCGGCCCCGAGGCGCCCGTCGCGGCCGACGCGCCGCTGCTGGACCGCCTCCTGGGGTTGACCGGCCGGCGGGCCTGACCCGCGCCGGGCCGGTCCCCGCGCCGGCCCGGCGTCACAGCCCCGCGCACTGGCCGAGCTTCGGCCCGCTCACGTCGTTGGGCCACCCGTTGTCCACCGGCGGCGGGTCGCTCGCCACGCACGACAGCGGCCCGCCCACGGTGTTCGCGGCCACCGCCGTCCCACCCCGGTTGCCCGCCAGGGTCACCGGGCCGCGCACGACCGAGTGCTCGACGGCCACCTCGCCGGACGTCCCCGAGATGCTCAGCGGGCCGTCGACCTCGGCGTCCACCAGCACGACCGCCGCCGCGCCGGAGGCGGTCACCGGGCCCCGCAGCGCTCCCCCGAGGACGTGCAGGGACGCGCCCGCCTCGACCCGCACCGGGCCGTCGACCGTCCCGCCGACCACGCAGGTGGCGTCCCGGACGCGCAGCGGCCCCCGGTGCTCGCCCGTGATGGTCGTCGCGCAGGCGGCGGGCGGCCTGGCCAGCAGCTCGACCTCGGCCAGCGTCGCGGCGGACGGGAACTCCAGCCGGTAGTGCCGGTAGTGCCCGGGTCGCGCGACCTTGAACGCCCGCGTCTGCCGCCGCCACGGGAACACCTCGTCCGAGCGTTCGTCCACAGTGGACCACTTCCGGCCGTCGTAGGAGCCGCGCAGCACCCACGACGCCGGGTCGCCGGACGCCGTGCCGGAGGTCAGCGTGTAGAACTCCACCTCCTCCCGGGCGTCCGGCACGTCCACCCGGAGCCACGACGCGCTGCCGGAGGTCTGCGAGGTGTCGTCCACCAGCGGCGCCACCGGGCCGGAACCGGTGACGGTCGACGACGGGGTGATGTCCCGCAACGGCCGCGGCGGCCCGGTCCCGGTGGTCGGCGACGGCGGCGCGGCGTCCGCCCCGGTCGCCCACCTCGACGGCGCGGGGCCCAGCTCGAAGTCGAGGACGCCTCCCCCGGCGATCTCCGCGTGCGGCAGGTACGCCTTGTCCCACTGCTTGCCGTTGACCTTCAACGACTGCACGTAGACGTTGCGCGCGCTGTTCCCCGGCGCGTTGACCACGAGCTCGCGGCCGTTCTCCAGGTGCACCGTCGCCTTGGTGAACAGCGGGGAGCCGATGGCGTAGGTCGCCCCGCCCATCTGCAACGGGTAGAAGCCCAGGGCGCTGAACAGGTACCAGGCGGACTGCTCGCCGTTGTCCTCGTCGCCGGGGTAGCCCTGGCCGATCTCGCTGCCCAGGTACAGCCGCGACGGGATCTCGCGCACCTTCTCCTGGGTCTTCCACGGCTGCCCGGCGTAGTCGTACATGTAGGCGATGTGGTGCGACACCTGGTTGCTGTGGCCCAGCTGCCCCATGCGCACGTCCCGCGCCTCGGTCATCTCGTGGATGACACCGCCGTACGAGCCGGGGAACTCCGCCGTCTCCGGCGTGGCGAAGAAGGTGTCGAGCTTGCGCGCCAGCGCTTCCCGCCCGCCGTGCAGGTTCGCCAGGCCCTGGCCGTCGTGCGGCACGGAGAACGCCATGTTCCAGCCGTTGGTCTCGGTGTAGTCGTGGCCCCACTCGCGCGGCTCGTACTCGTCGGGCGGCACCCGCCAGGCGCCGTCGGGGTCGCGGCCCTGGAAGAACCCCGTGCCCGGGTCGAACATGGTGACGTAGTTCAGCGCGCGGTCGGCGAAGTACTCGTGCTGGGCCAGGTAGTCGGCCCGACCGGTCCGCCGGTGCAGCTCCTTCGCCATGGCGGCGATGCCGAAGTCGTTGACGTAGCCCTCGATCGCCCACGACATGCCCTCGTCGGTCGCGGTGGACGTGTAGCCGGTGAAGATCGAGGTGTCCAGGCCCTTGCGGCCGACCCCGGCGTGCGGCGGCGCGACGGTCGCGTTCTTCACCGCCGCCGCGAACGCCGCTTCGGCGTCGAAGCCCTCCACGCCCTTGACGAACGCGTCCGCGAACGCCACGTCGGAGCTGGTGCCGGTCATCAGGTCCGCGTAGCCGGGCGAGGACCAGCGCGGGATCCAGCCGCCGTCGCGGTACTGCTGCACGAACCCGTCCACCAGCTCGCCGGCCCGGCGCGGCGCCAGCAGGCTGTACGCGGGCCACGTCGTGCGGTAGGTGTCCCAGAACCCGTTGTTGACGTAGATCCTGCCGTCCACGACCTGCGCGCCGGTCCGCGTCGGGGTCGACGGCCCGGCCGGGCGGACCGGGGACGCGTACCGGTACCGCGGCTCGGCCGCCGTGCCGACGTTCTCGAAGCCCGAGTTCGGGTACAGGTGGAGCCGGTAGAGGTTGGAGTACAGCGTGGTCAGCCGGTCCGCCGAGGCGCCCTCGACCTCGACCGCCCCCAGCACGTCGTCCCACGCCCGCTGGGCGCGGTCGCGCACCGACTCGAAGGTGTCCGAACCGGACACCTCCAGCTCCAGGTTCCGCCGGGCCTGCTCCACGCCGAGCAGCGACGTGGCGATCCGCAGCGTCACGGTCCGGTCCGCGGAGGTGTCGAACCGGAGGTAGCCCGCGACGTCGTCGCGGCCCGCGCCGGTCAGCCGCCCGCTCGCCAGGACCGGCCGGTCCACCACGCCGTAGACGAACAGCCGGGTCGCGCCGGTCGACAGGCCGCTCTTGACGTCGGAGAAGCCCGTCACGACACCGGAAGCGGCGTCGAGCGACAGGCCGCCGCTGTTGTTCACGTTGTCGAACACCAGGTTCGAGGCGTCCCCGGTGAAGGTGAAGCGCAGCAGCGCCGCGTGGTCGGTCGGCGTGATCTCGGCCCGCATCCCGTTCTCGAACCGCACGCCGTAGTAGTGCGCCCGCGCGGTCTCGTTCCCGTGCTCGAACGGCAGGGCGCGCAGCGCGCGGTCGGCGGTGGGCGGGCCGGCCGACGGCATCACCTGGAAGGTCTGCCGGTCTCCCATCCACGGGCTGGGCTCGTGGCTGGCGGTGAACGCCTGGATCGTCGGGAGGTTGTCCCGGTCGTTGCCCTTGGCGTACTCGTAGAGCCAGCTGGTCGAACCCGCGTTCGTCATCGGCGACCAGAAGTTGAAGCCGTGCGGCACGGCGGTGGCCGGGATGTTGTTGCCGCGCGAGAAGCTGCCGCTGGAGTTCGTGCCGCGGGTGGTCAGCACGTGGTCCGTCGGCCGGGCCCGCTCCACGACGACCGGCGCGGACCGCACCGCCACGTCGTCGATCCAGCCGTTGAACGACGCGGGGCCGGCCGGGTTGTCGTAGGCCACCAGGATCCGCTGGACCACCTTGCCCGCCGCGACCTCGCCGACGACCGACGCGACGCGGTTCCACTGGTTGGTGTGCAACGACTTCGCCGCGCCCTGTCCCCGCGGCGACAGCTCGAACCCGTGCTGGTCGCGGGCGCCCAGGTCGCTGAGGTAGGTGCCGTCGGTGAACGCCAGGTCCACCGCCGCGAACGTGCTCGGGTAGCGCAGGTCGCCGGGGGTGAACGACGGGAAGATCAGGTACGACAGCTCGGTCGTGGCCGTCACCGGGATGTCGACCTCGAACACCTTGTTGTACGAGTAGCCGCGGCCCTCGGCGACGTGCGCACCCCGGTAGCGCAGCGCCCTCACGCCCGTGAAGCCCGCGCCCGCCTTCGCGCTGTACCCGCCGGTGGCGCCCCTGCCCGCGGTGGTGCGCATGTTCCGGGCGGGCGGCTCGGTCGAGCCGTCCGAGAACCGCACCTCGGCCAGCTGGAGGAGGTCCACGCCCCCGGCGTTCGCCGTGATGTCCAGGCGGTAGAAGCGGAACGCCGCGGTGTTGGCCGTGTCGTAGACCTTCGTCCGCAGCCGCGCGGGGAACACCTCGCCGGCCCGCGCGTCGACCGCCGTCCACGTCGAGCCGTCGTCGGACCCGCTCAGCGCCCAGTCCCGCGGGTCGCGCCCGGGCGCGTCGTCGGCGGAGGTCAGCGCGTACCGCCGGACCACCACCGGCTCCGGGAAGCCGAAGCTCGCCCAGCCGGTGGGCGTGAAGGTCAGCCACTTGGTCGCGGCGCTGCCGTCGACCAGGTTCTCCTTGACCTCCCCCGCCTCGGCGTGCTCGGAGTTGGCGGCCACCGCCACGACGCGGTCGGTGACGTCGCCGGGCAGGTCGGTGGGGTCGGAGCCGTCGACGCCCGACGCCTTCGGCGCCCCGTCGCGGTCGGTCTCCACCGCGCTGGTCCACCGCGGCTGCGGCTGCCCCTCCTCGAAGGAGGAGGCGAACGACGTCTCGCTCACGGTCGGCTCCCCCGGTGCGGTGGCGGACGACCAGCCTCCCACGCCGCCGAGCGCCGCGGCAGCCGCCGTCAGCAGGACCAGCGAACTCCGCAGGTGCCCCATCGCACGTGCCTCCCGCCTCGGCGAACCGGCTCCCGACCCAGGGGGACCATAAGCTGACATCGTTGTCAACACCGGCCGGCCGCCTGCCCGCGAGACTGACCGGCCACCGCCGCCCGCGATCTAGACTCACCCGCTGTGACGGTCCGCAAGTCGCCCCGGGTGGGCACCCCCGCAGGTATGCGCGTGCTCAACCAGCGCGCCGTGCTCGACCGCCTGCGGCGCGGCGGCCCCGCGACCAGACCGCAGGTCGCCAAGGACACCGGGCTGTCCAAGCCGACCGTCGGGCAGGCGCTGCTGGACCTGGAGCGGCACGGCTTGGTGCGCGCCATCGGCCGCACCACGGCCGGCCCCGGCCGGTCGGCGATGGTCTACGAGCCCGACCCCGCGGCCGGGCACGTGCTGGGCGTCGACATCGGCCGGCAGCACATCCGCGTGGCGGTGGCGGACCTGGCGGGCTCGGTGGTCGCCCGGGTGGACGAGCGCAACCGGAGCCGTTCGGCGGCCACGCTGGTGCGCACGGTCCGCGACCTGGCCGCGCGCACCGCCGCCGAGGCCGGGCTCACGACGGCCGACCTGGTCGTCAAGGTCGTCGGCACGCCCGGCGTCCCCGACCGGCACGACCGGACGCTGCACCACGCGCCGAACCTGCCCGGCCTGGGGCGGCCGGGGCTGCTGGGCGACCTGCGGGCCGTGCTCGGCCCCGACCTGGTGGTGGAGAACGACGCCAACCTCGCCGCCGTGGGCGAGCGCGCCTGCGGCGCGGCGCGCGGGATCGACGTGTTCGCCTACGTCACGGTCGGCACCGGCATCGGCATGGGGATCGTGGTGGACGGCAGGCTGTTCCGCGGCGCGCACGGCGCGGCCGGCGAGATCGGCTACCTGCCCTACGGCGACCCGTCCGGGGTGGACGTCCCGCCGCGCGGCCGGCTGGAGGCGGTCGCCGCCGCGGAGGCCGTCGTGGCGCTGGCCAGGCAGCACGGGATCACCACGGCGAAGTCGGCGCGCGACGTGTTCGCGCTGGCCGAGTCCGGCGACGAGCGGGCGCTGCTGGCGGTGCGGGACGAGGGCGAGCGCCTGGCCTACGTCGTCGCGTCGGTGACCGCGGTGATCGACCCGGAGGTGGTGGTGCTGGGCGGCGGCATCGGCGGCAACACCCGGATGCTGCGCGGCCCGATGGAGGCGGCGCTGCGCCGGATGACGCCGCTGGCGCCCCGCGTCGTGGCGGGCGAGCTGGGCGACGGGGCGGTGCTCAGCGGCGCGATCGCGATGGGCCTGCGCTCGGCCCGCGAACTCGTGTTCGACCGCCGAGGAGCGGTCACTCCCTGAGAGTAGTCGACTACCGCGAACCGGGTAATTCACTCGAACGTCGTAGATGCCAATCAGGCCGGCGTGGCATAGCGTTACCGCACCTCCTCCTGGAGGGTGTGTGTCCTTCCGTTGGTGCAAGGGGAGTCGGAAGAGGAGTACGGGGGACGTGGTCCCCTTCCGGCCGTACACGGGGCAGGTGCCGCGCCCGCAACACGCCTGCCCCGTGTGACACCCCTCGGCGCGTCAGCCCCAGATCGACGCGACCCACTCCGGGTGGTCGATGAACGGGTTGCGGTTGTGCTGGTAGGTGTCGTGGATGACCTGGTTGCGCCGCTTCTCGAAGGCGTCCGGCGGGTCCTGGGCGTTCCACTGCCTGAGCACCGACAGCCGCCCCATGCGCGGCGCGCTGCCGTTGCCGACGCTGTCGTTGACCTCCAGGTCGGCGAACCCGTCGCCGCCCTCGTAGCGGACCGCCATGTAGAACAGCATCCGCGCCACGTCGCCCTTCACCGCGTCGCGCGGCTCCCAGGAGTCGGCGTCGGTGTAGTTGCCGGGCGCCTCCGCCGCCGCCGAGCCGCCGAGGTCGAAGTCCTTGTTGCCGCGGTTGGCGTTGACCGACACGTCCTCCGGGCGCAGGTGGTGCAGGTCGGTGCCCGGACCGGTGGCCGTGCCGAAGTCGCCGTGCGACTTGGCCCAGACGTGCTCGCGGTTCCAGTCATCGCCGTTGCCGCCGTTGGTCGACTTGCTCTGCGAACGGCCGCTGTAGAGGAGGATGACGTTCGCCGGGTTGGCCGGGTCCTCGTCGGTGGCCTTCAGCGCGTTCCACACCTGGTCGTAGGACAGCTTCGCGTTCGTCCGGATGATCTGGTGCAGGGCGGTCTTCAACGCCGCGCCGGACTTGCCGACGGCGTTCCGGTAGTACGTCGAGTCGTGGTCGCCGCCGGGCACGCCGGGCCCGGTGGTGGTCGCGGGCGGGGTCGTGGTCGGCGGCGGTGTGGCGCCGGCCGGGGCGAACGCCGTGGGCGAGGTCAGGCCCGGGTGGGCGAAGTAGGCCCTCAGCGGGCCGGTCACGTCGATGCGCGCGCCGAGCAGGCCGGGGTTGCCGCGCAGGCCCCAGGACGCCCGGAAGGAGGACGTGACCTGCACGTAGAGCATACGACTGGTGGAGGTCTGCTCCGGTGTGTCCGCCAGCGCCAAGGCGTAGTCGGACGGGAAACCGGACCGCAGCACGGTGTCGGTCGCCGTCGGCTGCCCGACGACGTAGCCGCGGACCGTGGCCGGGGCCCCGTCCTGCCGGCCGATGGCCTCCGCGACCGTGATGGGCGCGGCTCCGGCGGCGGTCGACGGCGCCAGCAGGGTGGCGGCGACGGTGGCGGTGGCGGCGAGCAGTCCGCTCAAGCGCCAGGGGAACTTTCGCACGGCTGGGTGTCCTCTCCCCGAAGTCGGCGACGCAGGGTGCCGGCACGCCACCTAGGGCTTTGACTGTGCGTGACGAGATGGTGCCGATCTGTCCGGCAGGATCGCACGGGAGTGGGCACTGCCGGGTGAATCGACGTCAACAGTGAGATGGCCGGTTGACGGGGCGCTGGCAGGCCGGCCGCGCGGGGTTCGGGAAACCGGTGCGGTGTGAGCGCGGCGAGCGCCCCGGCCCGGCCGCGGGACCGGCGTTAGCTCGCCCGCTCGGTCGGGCGCCGGGGGCCGACGGCTACATTCCGGGGTGGACATGCCGTTGGAGGACCTGGGGCGATGATCGACTCTCTGGCCGTGGCGCTGGCCGTCCTGGCGCTGGTGGCAGCCGCTTGGGCGGTGCTGCTCATGGTGCTGGACAAGCCGCTGACGCTGGAAACCAAGCTCACGCTCGGCATCGCGGGGCTGGTGGTGCTGCTGGAGGTCGGCCTGCTGGTGCAGGCCGTCATCGGCGTGGTCAAGCTGATCGGGTTGGACCGGGACATCTCCGGGCCGACGTTCGTCGGCTACCTCGTCGGCCCGGTGCTCCTGCTGCCGCTGGCCGGCTTCTGGTCGCTGGCCGAGCGCTCCCGGTGGGGCGCCGGCGTGCTCGCCGTGGGCTGCTTCAGCGTGCCGGTGATGCTCCTGCGGTTGCAGCAGGTGTGGGTCGGGCATGGCTGACGACCTCGCCACCGCGACGCGGTCGGGCCCGGGGCGGCTGCTGATCGCCGTCTACGGGATCTTCGCGATCGCTGCGACGGCCCGCTCGGCCGTCCAGATCGCGACGCGCTTCGGCGAGGCGCCGGTCGCCTACCTGCTGTCCGCCCTCGCCGCGGTCGTCTACCTGCTGGCCACCGCCACCCTCGCGGTCGGCAGCCGCGCCTCGCGGCGGGTGGCCTACCTGTCGTGCGCGGTGGAGCTGGCCGGGGTGCTGGTGGTCGGCGGGATCAGCTACCTGCAGCCGGCGTGGTTCCCGCAGGCCACCGTCTGGTCGCACTTCGGCAGCGGGTACGGGTTCATCCCGCTGGTGCTCCCCGTGCTCGGCCTGCTGTGGTTGCGCCGCACCGAGACGCGCTGAACTCACTGGGGCTCACCGAGGCGCGCTGGGACGCGCTGAACTCACTGGGGCTCGCACACGGGCAGCGCACCTTTCGCGCTCCAGACGCAGGCGTGGTGCACCCGGTGCCACACCGGTCGCTTCGTGTTCTCCTCCCCGTACGGCCTGGGCGCAGCCCGATCGCATTTGTCGGGGGGTGTCAAGCACGCTCTTCGCTTGACACCCCCCGACAAATGCGATTGCCTTCGGCAGGCCGTGCGGGGAGGGGAACACGACCGCCCTTTCTTTTCCTCCTCCTTGGGGGCCTCTCGGCCGCTCTTCGTACTTGGGTCGCGCACGGATCCGGGTGAGAATTGGTGCGGTGCGGATCTCATTGGTGCGGTAGCGCTTGAAGCTGAAAAGAAAAAGAGTCCTCGCCGGACGGGCAGGCCGCCAAGGAGGAGGAAGAGCAAGAGCGGTCGTGTTCCCCCCGCATGACCTGTCAAAGACGACCATGCTTTTCTGGGGGGTGCAAGCGAAAAGCGTGCTTGCACCCCCCAGAAAAGCATGGTAGCCCTCCGGGCAGGCCATACGGGGAGAACACGAAGACACCGGACTGCACGGGGCGTGCCAAGGGCCTTGGGCCAAAAGTTGAAGTGGTGGGCTCAGGGCGTTGCGGGGTGGGTGTGGGTGTCGCCCAGGGCTTCCAGGGCTGTGCGGAGGTTGTCGGCCAGTTGGGCGCGTTCGGCCGGGTCGAGGCCGGAGAGCAAGCGGTGTTCGGTGGCCAGGTGGTCCGGGAGCACCTGGTCGACCAGTTCGCGGCCCTCCTCCGTCAGCGCGACCACGACGCCCCGACCGTCCACCTCGCTGGGCTGCCGGGTGACCAGGCCGCGCGCCTCCAGCCGGTCCAGGCGCTGGGTGATCGCGCCGGACGTGACCATGGACGCGTGCATCAGCCCGGTCGGCGTCAAGCGGTGGGGAGGGGGGCTGCGGCGCAGGGTGGCGAGGACGTCGAACGACGCGCGGTCCAGGTTGTGGCGGGCGAAGGTCTTGCGCAGTTCGCCGTCGACCAGGCGGGCGAGCCTGGACAGCCGGCCGATCACCGCCATCGGGGAGACGTCCAGGTCCGGGCGTTGCGCGTGCCACTGGTCCAGCACTAGGTCGACGTGATCCGCCATGACCGAATACCTTAGCGGTGAGGCAGATCACCGGATCAGGTGGCTTAGCGGTGAGTTAGTTTGGCTTAGTGCTAAGCAACCGGCTCGTCACCGCGCTGGCCCCGGCCCTGTGGGGCACGACGTACTTCGTCACCACCGAGCACCTGCCGCCGGACCGCCCGCTGCTGGCCGGGCTGCTCCGGTCGCTGCCGGCCGGGTTGCTGCTGGTCGCGGTGACGCGTCGGGTGCCCTCGGGTGACTGGTGGTGGCGATCACTGGTGCTGGGCGCGCTCAACATCGGCGTGTTCTTCCCGCTGCTGTTCCTGGCCGCCTACCGGTTGCCGGGCGGCGTGGCGGCGACCGTGGGCGCGGTGCAGCCGCTGATCGTGGCCGGGCTCGCCACCGGGTTGCTGGGGCAGCGGATGTCGCCGCGGGTCGCGCTCGCGGCGGTCGCCGGGATCGCCGGGGTGAGCCTGCTGGTGCTGCGCGCGGAGGCCCGGCTCGACTGGCTGGGTGTCGCGGCGGCCCTGGGCGGCGCGGCGGCGATGGCGGTCGGCACGGTGCTGGGCAAGAGGTGGGGCTCGCCCGCGTCGCTGCCGGCGGGCACGGGGTGGCAGCTCGTCGCGGGCGGCCTGCTGCTCCTGCCGGTCACGCTGCTGGTGGAGGGGTTGCCGCCGGCGCTGTCGGCGACGAACGCGGCCGGCTACGCCTACCTGACGGTCATCGGCGCGGCCCTCGCCTACAGCCTGTGGTTCCGGGGCATCCGCCTGCTGCCCGCCACCGAGGTCGCGTTCCTCGGGCTGCTCAGCCCGGTGGTCGCGACCGCGGTCGGCTGGCTCGCCCTGGGGCAGGACCTGACCGCCGCGCAGGTGCTCGGGGCCGTCGTCGTCCTCGCCGCGCTGGTCGCGGCACAGGCGCGGGTGCGGGAACCACGGGCCGGGCGCGGTGTCGGGTGAGGTCGGGCTGCGGTGCGGCCCGACCTCACCGGTCAGCCCGGCTCCTCGCACGTGCGCGCGTCCGGGTCGAGTGCCGCCTTCGGCGACCACCGGACGTTCGCGAACGAGACCTCGAACGCGCCGTCCGCGTAGACGAGGAACGGCGTGTTGACGTTCGCCAGGTCCAGCCCCTTGGCGGCGAAGCACGACACGGGGATCTTCACCGTCGCCTTCGCGCCGACCGGCAGGCCGGTGAACACGCCGGTGGCGTCGACCTCCGCCCCGCACGGGTGGACGCAGTGCGCGCTGACCACCGCGCGGCCCGCCGGCGGCCGGTGCACGACCACGTCGAACACCAGCGCCGCGTCCGCCGCCAGGTAGCCGCGCAGGTCGCTGCCCCCGGCCGGGTCCTGGAGGTAGAGCTGGCCGGGGCCGGTCCCGGTCCACGTCGTCCGCAACGCGTCGCCCTGCACGTCCACGTCGGCCGGCCGCACGGTGATCGGGCCGTGCGCGGCCTCGCCGTCCGGGCCGAGCACCGTGCCGCCCCAGTCGTCCGACGAGCCGATCATGGCCTGGTACGGCGGGACGTCCCGGCGGTGGAACAGCTCCAGGTCCTCGGTCGCCGGGCCGCCGCCGCCGCCGGAGCAGCCGTGGCCCGGCGACGTCTCGTCCAGGCGGCCGACGTCGCCCGCCTGCCAGGACCGCAGGCCGTAGCCGAGCCCGAACAGTGGGTCGTAGCCGTCCTGGCCGGGGTTCAACGGGCCCTGGCACGCGCCGCGCGGCCACGAGTAGGACAGCGTGCCGGTGTAACCGGGGTGCGTGTGGCGCCCGCGCACCAGCAGGTCCGCGACGCCGCCGCCCTCGGTGCCGGGCAGCCACGCGGCCACGAACGCGTCGGAGCGGTTCAGCTCCTTGTTGACGTGCAGCGGCCGGCCGGACACGTAGACCGTGACCACCGGGACGCCCCTGCCGCTGACCCGGTCCAGCACCGCCAGGTCCTCCGGGTAGAGCTCCGCGGCCTCCAGCGAGCGCCGGCCGAGGTCGCCGACGCCCTCCGCGTACGGGGTCTCGCCGATCACCGCGACCACCGCGTCGAACCCGCTCGGGTCCACGTCGCCGGTCTCGGCGAACACCACGTCGTCCGCGCCCAGCGCCTCCCGCAGGCCGCCCAGGACCGTCGTCCCGTCGGGGAAGTCGGCGTTGGTGTTGCCGGTGCCCTGCCAGGTCAGCGTCCAGCCGCCGGTCTGGTTCGGGAGGCTGTCCGCGCTCTTGCCCACCACCAGCACCCTCGAACCCGGCCTGAGCGGCAGCACGCGGCCGTCGTTCTTGAGCAGCACCTGCGACCTGCGCACCGCCTCGCGGGCGAGTTCGCGCGCCTGCAACGCCCGCGACGAGCCCGCGTGCTCGCGCTCGGACGGCTTCTTCCCGTCCAGCACGCCGCTGCGCAGCTTCACGCGCAGGATCCGCGTCACCGCGTCGTCGATGCGCGACATCGGGATCTGCCCGCTCTCGACCTGCGCGACGGTGTTGGCGATGAACGCCTTCCAGTCGTGGGGCACCATCACCACGTCCACGCCGGCGTTGATCGCCTGCGGGCAGCCGGCGTTGGTGCAGCCGGGGACCTGGCCGATGCCGTTCCAGTCCGACACCACCACCCCGTCGAACCCGATCCTGCCCTTCAGGACCTCGGTGAGCGCGAACCTGCTGCCGTGCAGCTTGCCCTCGTCGACCCCCTGGTCGTTCTTCCAGCTGCTGAACGACACCATGACGGTCTGCGCGCCGGCCGCCAGCGCGCCGTAGTAGCCCCACCCGTGGACGTTGACCATCTCGGCGGTCGTGGCCGGGGTGACGCCCTGGTCCACGCCGCCGAGCGTGCCGCCGTCGCCGATGAAGTGCTTGGCCGTGGCCGGCACGTCCACCCGGCGGCCGTCGCCCTGCAGGCCCCGCACGGCCTCGTAGCCGTACGCGCGGGTGATCGCCGGGTCCTCCGAGAAGCCCTCGTAGGTGCGGCCCCAGCGGTCGTCCCGGACCACGGCCAGGGTCGGGGCGAACGCCCAGTCCTGGCCGGTGGCGCGCAGTTGTCGGGCGGTGGCCTCGCCGATGGCGCGGACCAGGCACGGGTCGTGCGCCGCGCCCAGCCCGATGTTGTGCGGGAAGACCGTCGCGCGGTGGACGTTGTTGTGGCCGTGCACCGCGTCGGTGCCCCAGAGCACCGGGATCCCGGTGCGGGAGGACTTGGCCGCGGCCCAGTAGGCGTCGGCCAGGTCGAGCCAGGCGCGCGGCGGGGCGTGCTTGTCGCCGCCCGGCCACGACCCGCCGCCGTTGAGCACGGACCCGATGGCGTGCTCGCGGACCTCGTCCGGGGTGATCGCGGTGATCTCCGGCTGGGTCATCTGGCCGACCTTCTCGGCCGTGGTCATCGACCCGACGATCGCGCGGACGCGCCGCTCGTCGGCCGGGTCGGACCCGACGCGGCTGCGCACGCGCGGCCAGTCGGCCAGGGTCGGCAGGTCGTCGGCGATCCGCGCGCAGCCGTGCCCGGCGGGCGGCGCGCCCACGGCCGGCCGGTCGGGCGCGGCGCTCGCGCCCCCGGCGGTGAGCAGGCCGGTGACCACCAGCGCGGCGAGGGCGGTGCTCAGGTGTCTGCGGGACATCTGCTGGTCCGTTCGTCGACGGCGGGTGCGGCGGCGGGGATCCGATCGTCACCGCGCCCGCCGGCTCCGGTCAAGGCCGGTGGGAGCGCGTCCTCGCAGGTCAGCGGGAACGGTGCCCGAAAGGGCAACGGGCCCGGCGGACCGGTCGCCGCGCGACGGGCGCGAAGCCCCGGCGCCGTGCGCGCGGCCCGGGTGCCCTGCGCCGCCGGATGGCGCTCCCGACCGGGCCGTCGCGGAGGGGCGCGGCGCGGTTCCTCCCGGCGAGCGGTGGCGTTGGCCCGCGGCGCCGCCTCCTGCTGCTCCCGATGGGCGAACGGTCCGCACTTTCACGGACGGCGCGCCGGCGAATACGGGTGGAATTGTATTTTTCGGGCCTGTTCCACCACTTCCTGCTTTGCCGTTCACGCACCGTGCAGCAGTTCAGCCGATTGAGATTGGTTGTCGCCCATTCAAGTGAACATTGCCGTGAATGGGCCACCCGAAGGACTTGGAGTCCCAATACTACGGTCCCGTGACCCAGTGGACGCTGCCATTATGGCCCCCGGCCGGAGGGGGAAGGGTGGGATTCCCGGGTGGCGACGGAGATCGTGTGCTCGTTCGCCGAATTGGACGCGCTCGGCGAGGCGCTGCGGCTCGACGTGCGCCGGTTCCCGTTCACCATCGGCCACCACGGGGCGACGCGCGAGCAGCGCGTCGCGGTGGTGGCCGCGGCGCACCGCGACCTGGCGGCCCGCGGCCTGGTCCGCGGCGGCGGGTTCGCGCCGGAGCTGGTCGAGGCGCTGCGCCTGCTCGCCGGTGGGCGCACGGCCGTGGCGCTGGTCGGGCGGGCCGGGCACAGCCGGTCGGCGGCGCTGGCCGTGACCGACGGCCGCTCCGGGCTGCTGGCCGTGCAGCGGGGCGAGTCGATCGCGCTGCTGCCCCGCCGTCCCGACGCCGTCGTGCGGTCGCTGGTCGACCTGCTGCCGCCGGCGCGGCCGGGCCCCGGCTCCTCGGTCACCGTGTGGGACTCCACGGTGACCGCCCGCCCGGTGGAGGAGGACTTCTCCGAGTTCCGGTTCACCACCCGGCTCAAGCCGGCGGCGCGGTCGTCCCGGGCGGCGGTGGAGGAGATCCTGCGCCGGCCCCGGCTGGCCGCCGGCTACTTCGCGGCGACGTCCGGCGGGACCGCCCTGGGCGCCCTGAACTACCTGGACACCGACGCCGGCCGGTACGCGGTGATCCCCGGTTCCGACCGCGGCGGCCTGCTGTCGGCCACCTACACCCCGGCCGACCAGGCGGCCCTGGCCCGGCACGTGGCCCGGCTCCTGGCTGCACCCGGATGACCGGGGGCCGCCGCGCGCCCACGACCGCGGCTCGCACGTGCCGCCACCACCCACGCACCGAACGCCACGAGCGGGGCTCCACGGGGAGGAAGATCACCATGGCGACAGGCGGTTTCGCCGCGGGCATCAGCGGGATGTCGGCGGCGGTGGAGGGGTTCCGCGCGGCCACCGCGGCGGGTTTCGCCATCAGCGCGCACGGCGGGCAGGTGCTCCTCGACGCCATCGACGAGATGGCGGAGGCGGTGGAGGAGGTGCTGGTCCACGAAGAGGTGCTCAGTCAGGAGCCGGCGCTGGGCACGACCCCGGCGGCCGAGGTCTACAAACCGTTCCTCGCGACCATCGCGACCGACCCGGTGCAGGGGTTCATCCCGGTGGTCCGGAAGTTCCAGGAGGACCTGCGGGAGCTGCGGTCCGGCGTGGAGCAGGCGATGGGCCTCTACCGGTCCACCGACGGGGACCGCGCGCAGGGCCTGAACGCCATCGGCGGCACGACCCGCAGCGCCTGAAGCGGGGGCGGCCATGAACTCCCGACTCGGCGTGGCGGGCCTGCTGACCGCGCTGCTCGCCGTCGCGGCGTGCGACGACCCGGTGCCCGGCGTCGCCCGGCGCGCGTCCACCACCACCGTGAGCACGACCGGCAGCACCACCACCCCCACCAGCCCGCCCGGCACCGCTGCCCCCACCACGAGCCCGCCCGGCACCGCCACGCCTACCAGCCCGTCCGGCACCGCCGGACCGGTCGGCTCGTTGGAGACCGCCGACCCGTGCGAGCTGGTCACCGAGGACGAGACCGAGAGCACCCTCGGGGCGCAGCGCAAGGACCCGAAACCGGAGCGGATCGGCACGGCCAGGGCGTGCACGTTCTACCCGGAGCAAGCCACCTTCGTCGTCGGCATCCGCACCAATGTGGGGTTGGCCGGCGTGCAGCCCAACGGCGGTGTGGTCAAGGACATCACCGTCGGCGGCCGACCGGCGAAGGAACTGCTGGGGGCCACCGGGAGCTGCGGCATCTACCTGGGCGTCTCCGACTCGTCGCGGGTCGACGTGGTGCTCAACGCGAGCAGCTCCGGCGGGGACCCGTGCCCGCCGGCGCGGCGCATAGCGGAGTTGGTCGAACCGAGGCTGCCGTGACCACCGGCAGGGAGGGGGCAGGGCGATGACCCAGGGGGCGCCGGGACGACCGCCGGAAGTCCACCACCGCTACGGGCTGGACCGGCACGCCGAGAGCCGGACCGACCAGGAGCTGCAGGAGCAGACCGACCGCGAGTTGCAGTCGCGGTACGGCCCGCTCGGCCCGCTGATCGGGGCGCTGAGGAACCCCGACCGGGTGGACGACCTGCTCGACCGCCAGGCGGCGCGGCTCCTGGCGGAGGGCGCGCCGCGCCGCTCCGCGCCGGCCGAGCCCGCGACCCACTACCCGGGCATCTCCCACCAGCAGCTCTACGACAGCGTGCACAGCGGGGTCGACCCCGGCCAGGTCGGGGACATCGGCGCGCTGTGGACCGAGCTGGGCAACAAGCTGGTCGCGTTCAACCAGCGGCTCGCCACCGCGATCGCCGCCAGCGAGGCCGACTGGGTGGGCCGGGCCGGCGACGCGGCGCGGCAGGCGCTGGCGGACATGGGCAACCGCGCCGGGGAGACCGGGGTCTCGGCGCAGCTGGCCGGCACGCTGTTCGCGCAGCAGGCGCGGGCGCTGACCGACGTCAAGAACACCGTCCCGCCGCCGCCCGCCGAGCCGTTCGACGTGCAGGCGGCCAACGACCGGCTGATGCGGATCACCGACCCGGTCGAGTTCGCCCGCCAGGCCACCGCCGACCGCGCCGCGTTCGAGCGGCAGCAGGCCGACCACCGGGAGGCGGCGCGGGCGGTCGAGACCTACGACCGGACCGTGGCGCAGACGGCGGCGGCCCAGCCCGCGTTCGCGCCGCCGCCGGTCGCGCCCCGGCAACCCGGCGAGTCCGAACCGCCGCCGCCCGGGACGCAGGAGCAGCCGGGCCGCCCGCGCACCCCGGCCCCCACCGTCGAGGGCGTCACGGAGACCTCGGCGACGGCTCCGCCCGCCACGCCGGGGGCGGAACCGGTCACCGCGCCTCCCGGCAGTTCGACGCAGACCGGCGGAGCGGGTCCCGGCCAGACCGGCGCTCCCGGCACGGGCGGCGGCGCGGGCGGCGCGCTGCCCGGCCCCGTGCCCGGAGCCGGGCCCGGCGGCGCGCCGGGCGCGGGTCGCGGCGGCGCGGGCCGGACCCCGGGCGGCGGCAAGCCCGGCGGGCGGACCGGCGGCCTCCCCGGCGGGGCCGGCCTGCTCGGCGGGACCGGCGGAACCGGCCGCGGCGGCGCCGGGGCCGGCCGGGGCGCGGGCGGCGGCGGGCTCCCCGGGCCGGGCGGCGCGGCGGCGGCCAAGGGGCTCGGCGGGGGCCTCCCGCCCGGCGGTGCGAGCGGGATCGCGCCGGGCGCGGCCGGGCGGCCGGGAACGGGTCCCGGGCCCGCGGCCGGCGCCGGGCGCGGTGCGGTGGGACCGGCGGGCGCGGTCGGTCCGGGCGGCGTGCCCGCCGGCGCCCGCGGCGAGGACGACGTCGAGCACCAGACCCCGTCCTACCTGGTCGAGCCGGACCCGGACGAGGTGTTCGGCGCACCGGGGGCCACCGCGCCGCCGGTGATCGGCGACTGGGACCGCTGAGGGCGCGGGCCCGATGCGCGGGGTGAGGGGCCGCGGGCGGCGACCGGCACCGGCCCCGGACCACGTGCACCCCCTCTGACCTGCAAGAACAAAAATCTGAAAAAATTCGAGGTCGGTGTCGATCCGGCCGGGGTCTGTTCGTCGCGTAAGCAGGACGACGAAGAGGGGACCTCGGACATGACCACGAGCACCGACACCAGGACCACCACCGGCACTCCCGGAGCCGCCAAGCGCAACGACCTCGTGCTCGCCGCGTTCCGGGTCGTCGTGTCGTTCCTGTTCGCCTGCCACGGCCTCCAGGGCTTCGGCGCGTTCGGCGGCATCGACGGGCAGGGCGGCGCCGTCGCGTTCGGGTCGTTCCCCGGCTGGTGGGGCAGCGTGATCGAACTCGTCTGCTCGGCCCTCGTGCTGGTCGGCGTCGCGGTGCGGCCCGCCGCCGTGCTGTGCTCGGGCGCGATGGCCTACGCCTACTTCGTCCACCACCAGCCGACCGGCCTGCTGCCGCTGCAGAACACGGGCGAACTGGCCGCCGTCTACTGCTGGTCGTTCCTGCTCATCGCGGTGCTCGGGCCCGGTTCCTTCGCGCTGGGCCGCGTTTTCCGCCGCTGACCCGGCCGAACCGCCCCGGCGCGGCCGTTGCGCAGGAGAAGATGTCCGTTCCACCCTCCGAAAGGGACCAGAAGATGCGTTTCATGGTGATCGTCAAGGCCACTGCCGACTCCGAGGCCGGCGTCATGCCCGGCGAGGACGTGCTCCGCGAGATGGGCGCGTTCAACGAGGAGCTGGTGAAGGCGGGCGTCCTGCTCGCCGGCGAGGGCCTGCACCCCAGCGCCAAGGGCGCCCGGGTCTACTTCGACGGCGACCGGCGGTCCGTCGTGGACGGTCCGTTCGCCGAGACCAAGGAGCTGATCGCCGGCTACTGGCTGCTGGAGCTGAAGTCGCTGGAGGAGGCGGTCGAGTGGGTCAAGCGGGTGCCCAACCCCACCGGCGAGCAGTCGCAGATCGAGATCCGCCAGGTGTTCTCCCCCGAGGACTTCGCGGCGCCGCAGGACGTCCTCGACCACGAGGAGGACCTGCGCCGGCAGGTCGCCGCCCAGCACGGCGAGGGGTGACGGCGCACCGGGCCTTGCCGACGCGCGTCGGAAGCTGATCTGATCCCGGGTCGTGACAGCTCCCGATGCGCGTCGCGCCGTCGAGGCGGTCTGGCGGATCGAGTCCGCGCGGCTGATCGCCGGCCTCGCCCGGCTGGTGCACGACGTGGGCCTGGCCGAGGAACTGGCCCAGGACGCCCTGGTCAGCGCCCTGGAGCAGTGGCCGGGGACGGGCATCCCCCGCAACCCCGGCGCGTGGCTGATGGCCGCGGCCAAGAACCGGGCCGTCGACCAGATCCGGCGCAGCCGGAACTACCAGCGCAAGCTGGAGCAGATCGGGCGCGCCCGGGAGCACGACCACGTGCCCGACGCGGGCGAGTCGGTCGGCGACATCGACGACGACCTGCTGCGCCTGGTGTTCACCACGTGCCACCCGGTGCTGTCGACCCGGGCCCGGGTGGCGCTGACCCTGCGGATGCTCGGCGGCCTGACCACCGACGAGATCGCGCGGGCGTTCCTGGTCCCGGAGCCGACCGTGGCGCAGCGGATCGTGCGGGCGAAGAAGACCCTGGCCAAGGCGGGCGTGCGATTCGAGGCGCCCGCCGAGGACGAGCGCGACGAGCGCCTGGCGTCCGTGCTCGGCGTGATCTACCTGATCTTCAACGAGGGCTACTCGGCCACCGCCGGCGACGACTGGATGCGCCCGGAGCTGTGCGCGGACGCCCTCCGGCTGGCCCGCGTGCTGGCCGGCCTGATGCCCCGCGAACCCGAGGTGCACGGCCTGGTGGCGCTGCTGGAGATCCAGGCGTCCCGCTCCCGCGCCCGCGTCGGCCCCGGCGGCGAACCGGTGCTGCTGATGGAGCAGGACCGGGCGCGGTGGGACCAGCTGCTCATCCGGCGCGGCCTCGCGGCGCTGGAGAGGGCGGGCGGCGGGCCGTACTCGCTGCAGGCCCGGATCGCGGCCTGCCACGCCCGCGCCCGCACGCCCGAGGACACCGACTGGACCCGGATCGCCGGGTACTACGAGGCCCTGGCGCTGATCGCGCCGTCACCGGTGGTCGCGCTCAACCACGCGGTGGCGATCGGCATGGCGTTCGGGCCGGCGGTGGGCCTGGAGCTGGCGGACGAGCTGCTCGACGAGCCCGCCCTGAAGGACTACCACCTGCTGCCCAGCGTGCGCGGCGACCTGCTGGCGAAGCTGGGCCGCCCCGCCGAGGCGCGCGCCGAGTTCGAGCGGGCCGCCGCGATGACCCGCAACGCCCGGGAGCGCGCCCTGCTGCTGGATCGCGCCGCCGCGTGCGGTTGAGGCATGATCACGAAGTGCCGCTCCGCTACCGCCCGACGACCTCCGACGACGTGTTCACCCTGGACGACTCGTTCACCACCGACGCGGTCTTCGAGGTGGACTCCACCCCCACCGGCTTCACCCTCCGCACCGTCCCCGTGGACCCGCCGCTGGTCAAGGTGTTCCCGGCCGACGAGGAACCTCCCCACGAGGGCTTCGTCGCGGTGGACGACGAGGTGCGCGGGTTCATCTCGGTCGAGGTCGCCGACTGGAACCGGCGGCTGCACATCCACCAGGTCACGGTCGCCCCGAGCCACCGCGGCCGGGGCGTCGGCCGGAAGCTGATGGACCTGGCCCTGGACCACGGCCGCTCACGCGGGGCTCGCACGGCGTGGCTGGAGACGTCGAACGTCAACGTCCCGGCCGTACGCGCCTACCTGCGCATGGGCTTCACCCTCTGCGGCCTCGACACGACCCTCTACCGAGGAACCCCCGCCGAGGGCGAGATCGCCCTCTACCTGGCCAGGAACCTCTAGCCCGCCCCCAGCGCTCAGCGCTCCCGGCCCTAGGTGCTCTTGGCGCTCTTGGCGCTCTTAAGCTTTTGATCTTCCACCCCCGGACGAGTCTATTTTTGTTTTTTTGGGGGTCTAAGCAAAAGTACCACAGCAGAGGGACCACGACGCAAGGCGAACGCTCAGCACGGAAGTCCGGACTCAAGTCGGGAACGCTATGCAGCGGGACCACACTTTCGGTAAAAACGAATCCGCCGGACGAGATCCCCCTTCTGTCGCCCCAACGCGCGCACGCGTCCAATCCCCTGGATTTCCCCGGACCACAGAGAAAAAGACGGGGGATCACACCAACGGATTTGTACACAAGCGATAGTGTGGTCCCGCTGCATAGCGTTCCCGACTTGAGCCCGGACCTGCTTGCTCACCGTTCGCCCTGCGTCGTGGTCCCTCTGCGGTGGTCCCGTTGCTTCGAAACAAGAACCACGAACCCGCTGTGGGGCGGTGGCCGGGGGTCGACGCCAGAACGCCTGGACGCCTGGACGCCTGGAGGACCAGGAGTTCACGGCCCGGCTCGCGGCCCACAGCCCAGGTCACCGGGAAACTCGGTAGGCCGACCGATGTCTCCGCACCCGTGCGGAGGGACGGTAGGACCATGACCGACGACCAGTGGAACGCCCGAGAGCGCAACGAGACGCCCGCCCAGCGGTACGACCGGAACTACGCGGAGATCCTGCAGGAGATGAGGGTCGCCCAGACGGGCGTGCAGCTGCTGCTCGCGTTCCTGCTGACGCTGGCCTTCACGCCCCGGTTCGGCACCCTCGACCCCTTCCAGCTCCAGGTGTACGTCCTGAGCCTCGTCCTGGGCGCGACCTCCACCGCCCTGCTGATCGCGCCGGCCCCGTTCCACCGCCTGGTGTTCCGCCGACGCCTCAAGCAGGAGCTGGTGCGGGTGTCCAGCAGGCTGCTGCTGGCCGGGCTGGTGCTGCTCAAGTCGGCGCTCGCCGGCGCTCTGCTGCTGATCCTGGACGTGGTGCTGGGCCTGTGGCCGGCGGTGTGGATCACCGGCGGGCTGGTGGCGTGGTTCGGCTTCTGGTGGTTCGTGCTGCCGCTGCGCTGCCGGGCCCGGTCGGCGCGGCGCCGGTCAGCCGACGCGGTGGCGGACGGCCTCGCGGGCGATGTCGGTGCGCGACCGGACGCCCAGCTTCGCCAGCACGTGTGACACGTGGGTGGCCACGGTCCGGCCGGACAGGAACAGGCGTTCGCCGATCTGCCGGTTGGACAGGCCCGCCACCACCAGGTCGGTGACCTTCAGCTCCATCGGGGTCAGGCTCTCCCAGCCGTGCGCGGCCCGCCGGTGCTTGGCGTGCGGGCCGCGCCGGATGCCCAGCTCCCGCATCCGCGCCAGCAGCAGCGTCGCGTCCCGGTCCGCGCCCAGGGCGGCGTGCACGTCCGCGGCGTGGCTGAGCGCGGCGCGGGCCGAGGTGCGGTCGCCGGCCGCGGCGAACGCGATCGCGGCGGCGCCCAGGGCCGTGGCGCGCGACAGCGGCCGGCCCGCCACCCGGTACTGCTCGGCCGCGTGCAGCAGGCCGACCGGGTCGCCCTCGGGCACCGCGCGGCAGTACGCGGCGGTGGCGCGCCGGTGCGGCACGTCCAGCTCCGCGGCCAGCCGCTGCGCCCGCCGCACCTGCTCCGCCGGGTCGTGGCCGAGCTGCACGGCCAGCCGCACGGCGTCCGGCAGCAGGTCCTCCACCGCGTCGACGCCGGCGAGCAGCACGGCCAGCGCCTCCTCGGGCCGCCCGGCCTGCTCCAGCTCCAGGCTCGTGGCCAGCGCCAGCGGGCCGACCACGTGGCCCGCCACGTCCGCGCCCGCCGCGTCGAGGTGCCGCCGCGCGCCCTCGGCGTGGCCGCGGTGCAGGTGGATCAGCGCCGCCACGCCGTGGTCGCACCGCGACACCATGGGGTGCTTGAGGTCGTCGGCGAGCAGGTCGACGTCGACCAGGGCCTCGTCCCACCGGCCCGCGTCGAACAGCAGCTGCCCCAGCGCGCTCTGCGCCTGCGCGAGCCGCACCGTGTTGCCGGCCTGGTCGGCCGCGTGCCGCACGACGCTCGCGGACGCGATCGCCTCCTCGCCCCGGTCCAGCTCGCCCAGCGTCACGGCCTGGTTGATCTGCAGCAGCAGCCGCAGGTCGGCGGTGGCCGGGTCGCCCATGGCCACCGCCAGGGCCCGGTCGAACAGCGGCAGCGCCTCGGCCATCCGGCCGCGCGCCATGGCCACGATGGTGCGCACGTGCAGCGCCCAGCTGGTCGTCCGGCGGTCGCCGGTCTCCAGCGCCGCCCCGGCCAGCTGCTCGGCGGCGTCGAGGTGGCCCACGTCCCAGTGGGCGCGGGCGGCCAGGACGAGCAGGCGGGCGCGGTCGCCCGCGGTGAGACCGGGCTCGGTCCGGGCGCGGTCGAGGGCGACCAGCGTCTCGGCGGAGCGGCCGGTCATGGACCTGCACTGGGCGAGGGTCCAGTGCAGGTCCACGAGTGTGCCGTGTTCGAGCCCGGCCAGCGCGACGGCTTCCGCGCCGTGGTGGTCGCCGAGCCGGAACCGGGCCTCGGCCAGGTGCGCCAGCAGCACGCCGCGCCGGGCGGTGGCGCCGGGCGTGACGACGACCCGGCCGAGGAGGTCGACGGCGGCTTCGGGGGCGTGCGCGACGAGGGTCGCGCCGTGCTCGTCCAGCCAGCGCCCCACCCAGTCGGGCAGGTGGTCGTCGGCGGCGAGCAGCTGCCGGGTGACCCGGTCGACGCCCGCGCCGGTGTCAGCCAGCGCCCGCGCGGCCTCGCCGTGCCAGGCGCCGCGGGCGGCGGCGGGCACCTCGTCGTAGAGGGCGGCGCGGACCAGCGGGTGGCGGAAGGACAGGCCGGCCGGACCGTCCTCCAGCACGCCCGCGACGGTCGCGTCCTGCAGCGCGGGCAGCAGGTCCACCACCCGGCGGCCGAGCACCGCGGCCAGGTCGGCGACCGGGAAGGCCACGCCGAGCAGGGCGGCGGCGACCAGCACGCGGCGCACGTCGTCGCTGAGGAACCCGATCCGGTCGGCGATGGCGGCCGACAGCGATTCGGGCAGGTCGGCCCGGGTCAGCCGGGCCGCGCCGGTGGCGTCGACCTCGATCGCGCCGCCGCGCAGCAGGGCCTCGACCAGCTCGACCAGGTAGAGGGGGTTGCCGCCGGCGCCGGCGGCGAGCGCGACGAGCGCCGGGTCGGGTGCGCCGCCGGCCAGCTCGCCGACCAGTTCGACCACGGCGGCGTCGGCCAGGGCGGGCACGGTGAGGCGCTCGACGCCGGTGCGCAGCGCCGCCAGGTCGTCCCGCCGGGGCAGCGGTCGCAGCACGCCGACGAGCAGCAGCGGCAGCTGCGGGACCAGCCGCGCGAGCCGCTTCCACACGGCGACGCTTGCGCCGTCGGCCCAGTGCAGGTCGTCCAGCACCAGCACCACCGGGCCGAGGGAGCACAGGTCGTCCACGCGGCTCAGCAGGCGTTCGGCGGTGGCCGTCGCGCCCGGGTCGGAGCGGGCCGCGGCCAGCGCGTCGAGCAGGGGCAGCAGCGGCAGCGAGCGGCCCAGCTCGTCGCCCGCGCCCCGGCACACCCGGAAGCCGCGCGCGGCGGCGGCCTCGCAGGCGGCCTTGACCAGCGCCGTCTTGCCGATCCCCGGCTCGCCCTCGACGAGCAGCGCCGTGCCCCGCCCCTGCGCCAAGGCGTCCACCCGGTCCAGGAGGCGGGTCAGCTCGCGCTCGCGGCCAACGAGACGCAGGGTGACGACGCGCACACCGAGAGAATACAAGGCAAACAACAGGTTAACAAGATGTAGCCGCATTCCGAATCAACCAGGCGTTCGGAGCGTTCGCCGGGTGTTCACCGGGAGCACTTCCGCGTTTCACCCGCCGCTGCGACGGTGGTCTCGGCGCCGGACAGGTCAGGAATTCCCCCGAACTCCCGTGACTGGAGCGCACATGCGAATCGGACGAGTCCTCCTCGCCGCCCTGCTGGTGGCCTTCTTCTCCACCACCGCCCAGGTGGCCTCCGCGTCCGTCCCCCTCGGGGGAATGCCCTACAACTGACCGACCACCGCGTCGTCCGCCTCGAAGCGCGCCGGAGTCCGACACCCGGTCCCGCGTTTCGGGGAACACCGCTGGGGGAATGGGGTCGCAGGGGGCACGGCACACTTCCTGCGACCCCCACCCGGGCAATGGGCACGGTGAATTCCCTGGCCTCCCGACAATGCGCCTCCGGCTGATGGGCTGTTCGCGCCCGACCGCCGCCGGCGACCGTCAGGTCCCCGCGAGCGCCTGCACGGCCTCGTAGCTCGGCACCTCGCCGACCGGCGTGCCGTCGCGCACCGCCCGAGCCGTGGTCACGGTGGCCCGCACGGCAGCCCGGAACAGCAGGGAACCGGTGCTCACCCGTCGCACGCCCAGGTCGGCCAACACCCGGATGCCGTGCTGCGCCAGCACGTTCACCGGCACCGGCGCCGCCGCCACGACCTCGGCGATCACGCGTTCGGACAGCCGACCCGGCACGAAGACCCCGTCCGCGCCCGCGTCCGCGTACCGCGCGGCCCGCTCGGCGGTGCTGCCCCGGTCGACGCCCGGCCAGTGCGTGTCGACGCGGGCGTTGACGAACAGGTGCGGCGCGGCCCGCTTGCAGGCCCGCACCAGCTCGGCCTGCTCCGCCGGGTCGGCGAGCCGGTCGCCGCGGCCGTCCTCGACGTTCAGGCCCGCCACGCCGAGGTCCGCCGGCTCCGCCGCCAGGCCGGGCGCGTCGCCGAAGCCCGCCTCCGCGTCCACCGTCACCGCGACCGGCAGCCGGACCAGGGCCCGCGCCAGGGCCAGGGCCTCCTCCCGCGCGAGGCCGGCGGCGTCCGGGAGCCCGTGCGCCGCCGCGACGCCCAGGCTGGTCGTGCCGACGGCCGGGAACCCCTCGCGGACCAGCGCGGCGGCGGAGGCGAAGTCCCAGGCGTTGGGCAGCACCAGCGGCTGCGGGCCGTCGTGCAGGCGGTGGAACACACCCTCCGCCGTCGCGCGCCCCCGGTCCGGGCGCCCGGACCGCCCGGCCGCGAACGGCGCGACCTCCACCGGCGTCCCGTGCCGGGCGGGACCGGCTCCGCGACCGCGCGGCTCGCCCTGCGCGGCGCCTGTCAGTCCACTGTGGACTACTCCCGGATCGCGGACTTCCGCCGGCGCACGTCGTCCGCGCGCTCGGCGGACCGCTGCGGTGGGCGCCGTGCGGGTCACCCCGGCGGGCGCGCGGGCGCTCGCCGACCTGCTGGGGCTCGTCGTGCCGTAGCCGGTCCGGCGTTCGGCACGGTCCGACGTTCGGCACGGCCTGGCGGTCCGCCGGTCGGCACGGACCGGACCGGGTGACGGACCACGGATCAGGCCCGGTGACCGACCAGGCCCGGTGTCAGGGCAGGACCGGTGACGGGCCGGGACCGGTGGGCGCGGCCCGGCTCAGCGCCGGAGCCAGTCCGGCAGCCACGTCGGGTCGCCCGCCGGCACCACGTCCACCACCAGGCACGTGATGTTGTCCGGCCCGCCCTGCGCGTTGGCCGCCGCGATCAGCGCCCGCACCGCCTCGTCGCCGTCCGCGTGGGCGGTGAGCAGCTCGCCGATCTCCGCCGGGCCGACCACGTCCGACAGCCCGTCCGAGCAGATCAGGTAGCGGTCGCCCAACTCGACCTCCTGGAAGAACAGGTCGGCGTCGTGCGCGCTGCCCGCCTGCAGCGCCCGCATCAGCATCGACCGGCCGGGGTGCTCGGCGGCCTGCTCGGCGGCCATCCGGCCGTCGTCCACCAGCGCCTGCACCATGGTGTGGTCGCGGGTGACCTGGGTCAGCTCGCCCCCGCGCACCAGGTAGCAGCGCGAGTCGCCGATGTGCCCGACGGCGAACCGCTCGCCGTCCCAGAGCAGCGCGGTGAGCGTGGTGCCCATGCCGCGCATGTCGAGGTTCTCCTCGGCCAGGTCGGTCAGCCGGATGGCGATCTCGCGAGTCGCGCCGGACAGCACGCCCAGCGGGTCGTCGGCGTCGAGGTCCAGCTCGGCCAGCACCGCCACCGCGATGGAACTGGCCACCTCCCCGTACGCGTGACCGCCCATGCCGTCGGCGACGGCGTACAGGCGCTCGTTGAAGTACACCGAGTCCTCGTTCGCCTCACGGCGCAGGCCGGGGTCCGTCCCGACGGCGTGGCGCAGCGCATACATGCCGGATAGTGAATCACCCGCAAGGGTGCCGGCGAGCGGCGCTGCCCGAATTCACCTCACCTGGGCCGCCCGTAGAACTCGCTGAGGACCAGCATCGCCGCGCCCGCCGCCACCACGTCGTCGGCCAGCGGGGTGATGCCGACGTCGACCGGGAGCCACTCCGCGGTGGGCAGCTTCGCCCGCACGCCGGCCAGGTAGTCGTCGGGCGCGGCGAGCACCGCGCGCCCGGCCAGCACCACGTGGTCCACGTCCAGCAGCTGCACCAGGTCGGACACGGCGGTGCCCACGACGGACGTGGCCCGGTCGAGGTCGCCGGCCCGCGCGGCGGCGTTGTGCACCGCCTCCACGCACCCGGTGCGCCCGCACACGCAGCGCGGCCCGTCGAGCTGGATGGTGGTGTGCCCGAACTCCCCCGCGTTGGTCCGCGCGCCCCGGTGGACCTGCCCGTCCAGCAGCAGGCCGGCGCCCAGGCCGGTGCCGACCAGGACCAGGACGGCGTCGCGCAGCTCCTCGCCGCGCCGCCACGCCTCGGCGACGATCGCCGTGTTGGTGTCCTTGTCGACCACGACCGGCAGCCCGAGCCGCTGCTCGGCGACCTCGCGCAGCGGCACGTCGTGCCACTTCGCCAGGGCGGTCGCGTCGTGGATCACGCCGGTCCGGTGGTCCAGCGGCCCGACGAAGCCGATGCCGACGCCGAGCAGCCGGTCGGTGCGCATCCGGTCCACCAGCCGGGTCAGCTCGGCGACGAACTCCGCGGGCCCGAAGTCGGCGGGCAGCGGGGCGACGGCGCGGTCGAGCACGTCGCCCGCCAGGTCGGTCAGCACGACGCGCAGCTCGTCCCGCTCGACCTGGGCGCCGAGGGCGAGCCTGCTGTCGGCCACCAGCCGCAGCAGCGTGCGCGGCTTGCCGACGCCGACGTTGCGCGTGCCGCACTCGACCAGCAGGCCGTCGGCGATGAGCCGGCCGACGACCTTGGACACCGCCTGCGGTGTCAGCCCGCTGCCCTCCGCGAGGTCGACCCTGGTGACGGCGCCGGACCTGGCCAGGCCCAGCACGACCGCGTCGTTGTATCCGCGCAGGAAGCGCAAGTTCGGCACGTGCGCATGATGACACGGGCAGTGATAACCAAACGGCGTTGCCTTAACGATCGCCCCGCTGCCGCCGGCCGAGAGGGACCTCACAGGCCGGAGTTCCGCGGGTTCCGCCGGTTCGTGGTGGAAGCTTCGACCGGTGGCGGGCGCCTGCCCGCCCTCCGGCGCCCGCGGCGCCGGCGGCGATCGCGGCGGCCTCACCCCCGCCCCGGACCGGACGAGGTGGTGGCATGAGCCTGCTGGACGAGCTGGCCGAGCAGGAGGCCCGGCTGGTGTTCCCGTCGTTCACCAACGACGACGCGCTGGCGCTCGGCGCGTTCCTGCTCGACGCGGCGCGGGCGCGGCAGCTGCCGCTGGTGGTGTCCGTGCGGCGGGGGCGGCAGCGCCTGTTCCACGCCGCCCTGCCCGGGACGTCGGCCGACAACGACGCGTGGATCGACCGCAAGAGCCGCGTGGTGGACCGCTACGGGCGCAGCTCGTTCCTGGTCGGCGAGCGGTTCCGCGCGCGCGGCGGGACGTTCGAGGCGGACTCCCGCCTGGACCTGGACCGGTACGCCGCGCACGGCGGCGTGTTCCCGGTCAACGTCGCCGGGGTCGGCATGGTCGGCACCGTCGGGGTCTCCGGCCTGCCCCAGGCGGAGGACCACGCGTTCGTGGTGGAGCAGGTGGAGCGGTTCCTGGCGCGGTGACCGCCCCGGACCGCCGCGCCCGGCTGCCCCGGGGTCGTGGAACAGGGCCGCGCACTCGTCCGCGACGTCCACCCCGAACTCGTCGCCGAGCCGGCCGCGCTCCTCGCGGGCAGGGGCGAGCACGACCCGGCGGACCTGCCGCTGGTGGCGGGGTGCGGCTGCGGGGACGACTTCTGCCGGAGCCTGCGGACCTCGGACCACCCCGAGGGCGTGCCGTACGGCCCGGGGCGCCGGAGCGTGCCGCTGGAGTCCTCGCGGGGCGTGGTGGTCCTCGACGTCGTCGACGAGCGGATCGTGCACGTCGAGGTGCTCGTGCGGCCGGGGGAGCCCCGGCACGACGTGCGGTGATCGAGCGGGAGAGGGGGCTCCCCGGTGCTCGGGGAGCCCCCTCCGGTCCTGCTGCCGGATCAGCAGAAGACCTCGTCCAGCAGCTCCTGCATCCCCTCGCCGGTCCCCCCTTGCGGCGCGGCGGTGAAGGAGCCCTCCAGGCGGGTCCGGGTGTCCTTGGTGCTGCCCAGGAAGCTGGAGTAGCCCGGGATGCCGCCGCCGTGCCCGTACACGGTCACGCCGCACGCCAGCTCCGTGGCCTGGAAGCCCAGCCCGTAGCCCTGGCTGAACGGCAGGGTCCGGGTCAGCTCCGCCTGCTGGGCCGGCGCGAGCAGGCGCCCGTCCAGCAGGGCGTCGACGAACCGGTCCAGGTCGGCCGTCGTCGAGATGATCTCGCCCGCCGCCCAGGCGACCGACGGGTTCAGCCGCGTGACGTCCACGGGCTCGCCCGCCACGCTGTGGTAGCCGCGGGCGTGCGGGCCGGGGATGCCGGTCCGGTCGCCGGGCACGACGGTCGAGCGCAGCCCGAGCGGGCGCAGGATGCGCTGCTCCACCGCCGCGCCGTACGGCTTGCCGGTGATCCGCTCGACCAGCAGGCCCGCCACCACGAAGTTGGTGTTCGAGTAGTTCCAGGACGTCCCGGGCGGGAAGTCCAGCGGCTTCGCGGTGGAGATCGCCACCAGCTCCCGCGGTTCCCAGTGCTTGAACCGGATCGTCTCGAAACCGGCCGGATCCAGTGGCAACGCGGAGGTGTAGTTGTACAGTCCGCTGGTGTGCTGGAGGACCATTCGCACGGTGATCCGGTCACCGTCCGGCAGCAGGCCGGGCAGGTGCCGTGACACCGGGTCGTCCAGCCCCACCTTCCCCTCGCCGACGAGCTGCAGCACCACCGTCGACACGAACGTCTTGGTGATGCTGCCGACCCGGAACCGGCCGTCGGTCGGCACCGGCCTGGAGCTGCCCAGCTCGGCGACGCCGCTGCGGGCGGTGAACCGGTGCCTCCCGTCGGTGACCCGGACCTGCGCCCCCAGCGCGCCGCCCCCGCCGGTGATCCTGTCCAGCGCCCGCTGCACGACCTCGCGGTCGACCCGGCCGCCCGCGGCCTCCGGCTCCGCGACCGCCGTCCCGGTCGCCCCCAGCGCCGCCAGCCCCACGACGGCGGCCAGGGCGATTCCCCTCCTGATCATCAACGCGTCCTCCCTGTCAGACGTTGAGGAGCCCGAGTCTGGTCCTCGCGAGCACCCCTCCACGTCCACCCCAGGTCGCTCCGAAGGCTCGACTTCAGTCGCACCCACCCCTAGTGGTCGGTCGCTGTTGGAAGCGCTCCCACAGCCTGAAGTATTAGTCCGTTCGAGTGACGCAGTGGTCTAGACCTTGACCGTCAAGTGGTCTGAACCACATGTTCTTCTCAACCCTGCACTCCTTCCCTGACGAGGAGCACGATGTCCAAGATCCGATGGCATCTCACAGCGCTGTTCGTGGCCGTGGCCACAATGGTCCTCGGCCTGGTCCTGGTTCCCGCGGCGAGCGGCGCGAGCGGCCTGTCGGCGACGTTCACCAAGGGCTCGGACTGGGGCGCCGGCTACGAGGGCAAGTACACGATCCGCAACGCCTCGGCCGCGCCCATCTCCAGCTGGACCGTGGAGTTCGACCTGCCCGCCAACCACAGGATCGCCTCCCTGTGGGACGGCAGCTACACGGCCAGCGGCCAGCACGTCACGGTGAAGAACACCTGGAACGGCAACCTGGGCGTCGGCGCGTCGGTGAGCTTCGGCTTCAACGTCTCCTACTCCGGCGCGTTCTCCGGCCCGGCGAACTGCAAGCTGAACGGCGCCTCCTGTGACGCCGGCGGTGGCACCACGACGACGACCACCACCACCACGACGACGGACACCTCGACCTCGACCTCCACGTCGACGTCGACGAGCACGTCCACGACGACCACGACCTCCACGCCTCCGCCCCCCGGTTACAAGAACCTGGGCTACTTCGTGCAGTGGGGCGTCTACGGCCGCAACTACCACGTCAAGAACATCCACACCTCCGGCTCCGCCGCGAAGCTGACGCACATCAACTACGCGTTCGGCAACGTGACCGGTGGCAAGTGCACCGCGAACGACGACACCTACGCCGACTACGACAAGTTCTACGGCGCGGACGCCAGCGTCGACGGCACGTCGGACTCGTGGGACGCGGGCGCCCTGCGCGGCAACTTCAACCAGCTGCGCAAGCTGAAGAAGATGTACCCGCACATCAAGGTGCTGTGGTCGTTCGGCGGTTGGACCTGGTCGGGCAACTTCGACCAGGCCGCGCAGAACCCGGCCGCGTTCGCCGAGTCCTGCTACAAGCTGGTCGAGGACCCGCGCTGGGCCGACGTGTTCGACGGCATCGACATCGACTGGGAGTACCCGAACGCCTGCGGTCTGGAGTGCGACAGCAGCGGCTTCGCGGCGTTCAAGAACCTGTCCCAGGCGCTGCGCGCCCGGTTCGGCGCGAACAACCTGGTCACCGCGGCCATCACGGCTGACGCCAGCAACGGCGGCAAGCTCGACCTGGCCGACTACGGCGGCGCGGCGCAGTACCTCGACTGGTACAACGTCATGACCTACGACTTCTTCGGCGCCTGGGCGGCCCAGGGCCCGACGGCCCCGCACTCCCCGCTGACCCCGTACGCGGGCATCCCGCAGCAGGGCTTCACCACCGCGGAGGCCATCCAGAAGCTGAAGGACAAGGGCGTTCCCGCCTCCAAGCTGCTGGTGGGCATCGGCTTCTACGGCCGCGGCTGGACCGGCGTCACCCAGTCCGCCCCGGGCGGCACGGCGACCGACGGCGCGCCCGGCACCTACGAGAAGGGCATCGAGGACTACAAGGTCCTCAAGACCAAGTGCCCGGCCAACGGGACCATCGCGGGCACGGCGTACGCGCACTGCGGCAACCAGTGGTGGAGCTACGACACCCCCGCCACCATCAACACCAAGATGCAGTGGGCCAAGCAGCAGAACCTGGGCGGCGCCTTCTTCTGGTCGCTCGACGGTGACACCACCAACGGTGAACTGGCCGCCGCCATCGGCAACGGCCTGAAGTAGCACCTCGGGGCGGATCCCGCCCCAACGGCAACACCCTCCACGTGGAAGGGCCCTTGCGGACGTCTCCCCCGCAGGGGCCCTTCCCGCGTCCGCGGCCCGGACCCCCGGCCACGAACCCGCGGACCGACCGGCTCCCGGGACGCCGCCTCGCCTCCCGACGGCGAGGCGCGGGCCGATAGGCCGACGGATCAGCGGGCTGACGGGTGAGCCTCCGGCGAGTCAGCGAGTCAGCGAGCCGGCGGACCGACGAGCCGGACCGGCGCGTCTGCGGACCGACGGGTCAGCGGGGCCACTGTCCGCCCACGCGCTCTGCCCCACCACCGGGCTGCGGTCGCGCAGCGGCTCCCACCACGCCGATGAAGTCGGCTGCGCCGGTGGCCGGAATCGTCGTCATGCCGAACGCCACCGGACACCGGGCGCAGGCGGCTCCCCACGCGCGACGGCCCCGCGGCCGGTGGGCCGCGGGGCCGTCGGTTCACGCCTCCGGGTGGTGGCCCGCTACAGCGTCAGGCTCCAGGAGTCGATGTGCCCGGTGTCGGCCGAGTACACGTCCTGCACCCTCAACTTCCAGGCCCCGTTGCGCGCCTCGCCCGACAGGTTCACCGTGAAGGTGGTGTCGAGGTTGTCGCCCGAGTCGCTGTTCGACGCCTTCAGCCGGTAGGACGAGCCGTCCGGCGCGAGCAGGTCGACCACCAGGTCGCCCCGGTAGGTGTGCTTGACGTGCACCTCGACCTGCGCGGTGGCCGACGCGTTGCCGGTGCAGCCCGCGATGTTGATGGTGCTGGTCACGGCCGCGCCGCCGTCCGGGATGGCCACGTCGCCGTCGTTGGTGGCCTTCGCGCACTGGCCGGGGTTCGGCGCGCCGCCGTACGGGTTGGCCGCCTTCTTGGCCGAGTACAGCAGCATCGACTTGACCTTCGGCCAGAACGTCGACGCCTGGCACGAGTACGCCGGCAGGAACCCGCTGCACGCGCCGGAACCCGGCCCGATCTCCCACACGTACGAGGCCACGCCCAGGTCGTCGTACACCCAGTCGTCGGTCGCGCCCGCCGCGTTGTAGAGCACCTCGCCGGGCTGGCCGTACTGCCAGCCGCCCGCCAGCCGCGCCATCTCCCGCGCCATCTCGCGCAGCGGCGCGTCGTTGCCGGTCTTGTACTGCGTCGTCCAGCCCCACGGGAACAGCACGAGGTTGGAGTAGCTGTGCATGGAGACCACGAGGCCGGTCGTGTCGGCCGGCGCGGCGTCGGTCACGCCCGTGCCGCGGCGGTCCTTGTAGAGGTTGCGCCACAGCGCCTGCAGCGCGCGGGTCTCGACCTCGGAGTTGGCCGACGGGCCCTTGTAGGTCTGGTCGCACGGGTTGGACGAGGTGCCCTCGCCGCCCCAGTGCGAGTCGGTGTTGCGGTTCAGGTCGACGCCGACGTGCGACGCCGACGTGCCCGAGCAGCTCGCCCCGTTGGTGGTGTTGGCGTTCTTGCGCTGGTAGCGCGGCGAGTTGCCGCCCTGCTGCACGATGTTCACGCCGTCGGGGTTGGCGATCGGCACGACCCACACCTCGGTGCTGTCCAGCAGCGCCGTCACCTCGGCGTCGGTGCCGTAGCCCTGGGTCAGGTGGTCGATCCAGCGGTAGGCGACGTCGCCGGTGGTGATCTCGCGGGCGTGCAGCTGGCCCATCACGAAGAACCGGGGCTTGGGCGCGGACGTGCTCAGCGCGCAGTCGCCGGCGTTCTTCTTGGTGATGCAGATGGCCCGCAGGTCGTAGCCGCCCGCGCCCTGGGACTTGCGCCACGAGTCGCCGTAGTCGACCACCGCGGTCAGGTTCGGGTACTGCGAGGACACCGCGTCCAGGTGCGCGTACTGCGCGTTGACCGTGCGGTAGCCGCCGTAGTAGGTCTCCTCCAGGGCGGCGGCGTCGAGGGACTGCGACTTGCGCGCCGGCGGCTCCCACTGCGGCGCGGGCAGCACCTCGTCGATGACGGCGGTGAACCCGTCGCCCTTCAGCTTCTGGCCGGTGGCGACGTCGCCCAGGACGAACAGGTGCTCGCCGTCGCGCTGCTCCAGCACGTCGAAACCGCGCTTGAGGAGGTCCTGCGCGGCTTTGCCGAGGGGCGCGTGCACCTTGTAGACGTAGGTCGGGCCGGGTTGCGCGGCGGCCACCTCGGGTGCGGGGCCCGCGGTGCCCGGCGCGCCGCCGCTGATCACGGCGGCCGCGGTGGCGCCGGCTATCGCCAGTGTCACCAGTGTTCGTCTGGTCGACTTCACGGTCGGTTTCCTCCTAGGCAGGGTTGAGCAGGAGGATGGGGCAAAACCGGTGTGGTTGCACACCCTCCGACCGGCCATACCTCAGGCTTGCGGGTGATGTTGTGCCGCTCGCACCAGGTCTGCCCGGTCATCCGGCGCAACCCTTGACCCTGCCCTTGGGGCACGCCCCAGGGTCGAGCCGTGGAGGGGGCTCGGAGGGGTCCCGGGCGGGGAGGAGGCGCGGATGGCGGAACGGCTGCTGGGCACCGGCGAGTTCGCCCGCCGGAGCAGGCTGTCGCTCAAGGCGCTGCGGCTGTACGAGCGCCAGGGGCTGCTCAGGCCGGCGGCGGTGGATGCCGCCAACGGCTACCGCCGGTACCGCGAGGACCAGCTGGCCGACGCTCGGCTGGTGCACTCGCTGAGACGCCTGGACATGCCGCTGGCCGTTATCGCTCGCATCGTCTCGGTTCCGCCGGCCGACCGCGCGGAACTGCTGGCGGAGCACTGGGCGGAGGCGGAGCGGCGCTTCGCCGTGCAGCGGGACCTCGCCGCCCACCTCCACGTGGTGTTGGCCGGAGGGAAGGGGTTGTCCGAGATGTACGAGATCAAGCAGCGGGACGTGCCGGAGCAGGTCGTGCTGACCGAGCAGCGGCACGTGCTGCAGCCGGCGCTGCCGGAGTGGATCGGCAGCGCGATGGGCAGGCTGGGGCGGGCCGCGCAGGCGTACGGCGGCGTGGCGGGCGCGCCGCTGTCGATCTACCACGGCGAGGTCAGCGACGACAGCGACGGCCCGGTGGAGGTCGCGGTGCCCGTCGCCGTCGACGCGCCGCCCGCCGACGCGGCGGCGAGGGTCGAGCCGGCGCACCGCGAGGCGTACGTGACGCTGCGCAAGCGCGAGGTCGAGTACCCCCAGATCGGGTCGGCCTACGACGCGGTGTCCGCGTGGGTGGAGGCCAACGGCCACACCGTCGCCGGCTCGCCCCGCGAGGTGTACTTCACCGACTGGGACGCCGCCGGACCGGACGACGAGGTCTGCGACATCGCTTACCCGATCAAGTGATCCCCGGCCCGCCGGGACCGCACGGCCCCGGCGGGCCACCCGCGGGAAGCCGCGTCGAGGGACGACGTCGGCAACCGGGTCGGCAGTCGGGTCAGCTGTCGGGTCAGTCGTCGGATCAGCTGTCGGATCAGCTGTCGCGCAGGCAGCCGAGGAACGCCTCGAACGCCCGAGCCGGCACGCTGACCTGCCCGCCACCCCGGTTCTTGGTGTCCCGCACCGCGTAGAACCCCGCCACCACGGCCACTTCGACGCACGTGCCGTTGTCCTGCGTGTGGCTGGAGGTCTTGAAGGTGGCGGCGGAGAAGTCCGGGGCCATGGCGGGACCACCTCTCACGGTCAGGCGTACTGCCGAGCGACGCTTCGGACGAACCTCCTCGATTGTTCCAGGCCCAAGGCGTCGGCGGTGAGGCGGCTCCACAGGTTGCCGTAGTCCGCCACCTCGGGTGGACCATCCAGGTAGTCGGCGTCGTGCAGGTTCTCGACGTAGACCATCTCCAGCGGTGGTGCCGTGGTGGGGGCGGGGATGCGGAGGATGGTGAACGCGAAGGCGTTCCCACCGCCCATCGAGTCGAACGGCAGAACCTGGAGCCTGACGTTCGACCGCTTGGCCACCGCGTCGAGGTGGAGCATCTGCTCGTGCATCACCGCGTTGCCGCCGAAAACCCTTCGCAGGCAACTCTCGCTCAGCACGAACCCCACCTCTGCCGGTCGCTGGCGGAAGATCACCTCCTGTCGCTCCAGCCGCGTGGCCACGATGTCGTCGATGCTGTCGGGGTCCACCCTCGAACTCCGGTCGAGCATGGCTCGCATGTAGGACTCGGTCTGCAGGAGGCCGGGCACCAATTCCGTGCAGTAGTGCTGGATGAGGTTGGAGTCGACCTCGAAGTCGTAGTACGGCCGCTGCTCCATCGGCACCGTCGCCCGGTGGCCGAGCCAACGACCGCGTTGGCTCCTGGTCCGGGCCAACTCCACGATCTCGGCCTTCTGCTCTTCGGTGTGGACGTCGTAGCGGTCCAACAGCATCTTCGCGTCACCTGGTGTCAGACCTTCCCTCCCCCGTTCCATCTTCGTGACGCGCGTGGTGTCCCGACCGAGCAGCTTCGCGACCTCCTTGGGCTCCACCCCGGCTTTGAGGCGCGCTTCGCGCATGTAGATCGACAGGAACTTCAACCGCACCGTGGGGGTCAAGGGCATCGGGTCATCCGATCGAGTCAATTGCTGTAGAGCAGTTGCAAAGTAGTACCGCCTAGGTACAGGCTACAAGCAGTAGAGCGATATCAGCCCGATTGGACTCCGGACCACCCGAAAGGGGACACCCATGCCTGCTCCTGCCCGCGATTCGAGCCACGACCTGTGCCACTCGCCGCGTGAGTGGCTGGTGCGCTGCTCCGACGACCACCACCGGCCCGCCGTGTGCTCGATCGCCGTCACCGACGGGCACCTCGAAGTTTGGTTGGACGAGCGCACCATGATCAGCCTGGACGGCGACGAGATCGACCGGTTCCGGACTGCGTTCGCCGACGCCGCCGCCCTGGCGGCCGACGACCGCGCACACCCGCTGACCCGGACCTGACCCGGGCCTGACGCGATCACCCGACCCCGACCCCGACCCCGGCCCCGGCCCCGACCCCGACCCACTCGACCGCTCGACCCGGCCCGCTCGGGCCGACCTCGCCGGGCCCGGTGACGACGCCCGGGTGTGCCGCCGCTCAGGCTTGGCGCAACCGGTGGTCCAGCGCCGTGTGGCGCCGACCCGCGCCCAGGGTGCGGACCGCCTGCCCGATCGCCTTGCGCGACCCGACCAGCACGACGAGCTTCTTGGCCCGCGTCACCGCCGTGTACAGCAGGTTCCGCTGCAACATCATCCACGCGCTCGTGGTGATTGGAATGACGACGCACGGGTACTCACTGCCCTGTGAGCGATGAATCGTCATGGCGTAGGCGTGGGTCAGCTCGTCCAGTTCGCCGAACTCGTAATCCACGGACTCATCCTCGTCCGTCTTCACGGTCAACTTCTGCTCCACGACGTCGATCGCGGTGACGACGCCCAGCGTGCCGTTGAAGACCCCGTTCTCCCCCTTGTCGTAGTTGTTGCGGATCTGCGTCACCTTGTCGCCGACGCGGAACACCCGACCGCCGAACCGGCGCTCCGGCAAGTCCTTCGTGGACGGTGTCAGGGCCTCCTGCAGCACGACGTTCAGCGCGCCCGCGCCCGCCGGCCCCCGGTGCATCGGCGCGAGCACCTGGACGTCCTTGCGCGGGTCCAGGCCGAACTTGCGCGGGATGCGGTTCGCGACCACGTCGACGGTCAGCGCGGCGGCTTCTTCGGCTTCCTCCACCGGGAACAGGAAGAAGTCCGGCAACCCCTGCACGAGCGGGTAGTCGCCCGAGTTGATGCGGTGGGCGTTGGTCACGACGCCGGACTGCTGCGCCTGCCGGAAGATGTGCGTCAGGCGCACGTTCGGGATCGGGCTGCCCTCGGCGAGCACGTCCCGCAGCACCTCGCCCGCGCCGACCGAGGGCAGCTGGTCGACGTCGCCCACCAGCAGCAGGTGCGCGCCCGGCGCGACCGCCTTCACCAGCTTGTTGGCCAGCAGCAGGTCCAGCATCGACGCCTCGTCCACCACCACGAGGTCCGCGTCCAGCGGGCGGTCCCTGTCGTACGCCGCGTCGCCGCCCGGCCTCAGCTCCAGCAGGCGGTGCACCGTCCGGGCCTCGTGCCCGGTCAGCTCGGTGAGCCGCTTGGCCGCCCGGCCGGTGGGCGCGGCGAGCACCACCTTGGCGTGCTTGGCCGCCGCCAGCTTCACGATCGACCGCACCGTGAAGCTCTTGCCGCACCCGGGCCCGCCGGTCAGCACCGCCACCTTGCGGGTCAGGGCGAGCTTCACCGCGTCCCGCTGCCTGTCCTCCAGCGACGCGCCGAGCCACGCGAACGCGCGCTCCCAGTCGGCGCCCGCGAACGCCGGCAGCCGGTCCTCGCCGGTGTTGAGCAGCCGCGTCAGCTGACCGGCCAGGGAGATCTCCGCCCGGTGGAACGGCACCAGGTAGACCGCCGCCTCGCCGTCCGGCATGACCTCCCGCACGACGCCCTCCTCGGCCACCAGCTCGGCCAGGCAGTCGATGACCAGGCCGGTGTCGACCTGGAGCACCTTGATCGCCTCAGCGATCAGCTGGTTCTCCGGCAGGAAGCAGTCGCCGCCCCCGGTGGCCTCGGACAGGGTGAACTGGAGGCCCGCCTTGACCCGCTGCGGGCTGTCGTGCGGGATGCCGACGGCCTTGGCGATGGTGTCGGCGGTCCGGAAGCCGATGCCCCACACGTCGGTGGCCAGCCGGTAGGGCTCCTGGCGGACGACGTCGATCGACCTGTCGGTGTACTGCTTGTAGATCCGCACCGCCAGCGAGGTCGAGACGCCGACGCCCTGGAGGAAGACCATGACCTCCTTGATCGCCTTCTGCTCCTCCCAGGCGGCGGCGATCAGCTTCGTCCGCTTGGGCCCGAGCTTGGGCACCTCGATCAGCCGCTCGGGCTGCTGCTCGATGACGTCGAGCGCGGCCACGCCGAAGTGCGTCACGATCCGGTCGGCCAGCACCGGCCCGATGCCCTTGATCAGGCCGGACCCCAGGTAGCGGCGGATGCCCTGGATGGTGGCGGGCAGGACGGTGGTGTAGTCGTCGACGTGGAACTGCTTGCCGTACTGCGGGTGCGAGCCCCAGCGCCCGCGCATCCGGATCGACTCGCCGGGCTGCGCGCCCAGCAGCGCGCCCACCACCGTGACCAGGTCGCCGCCCCGGCCGGTGTCGACGCGGGCCACCGTGTAGCCGGTCTCCTCGTTGGCGAACGTGATCCGCTCCAACACCGCTTCCAGGACCGCTTCCGACACGCGCCCACCGTAGCCTCCGCCGGGGCACACCCCGGATGTCCACCACTGCGACCAGGGCCTTCCACCGGCACCCGGCCTCGGCAGACCACCTGATCACCGCCTCCACCGGCCGCCTTCCGACCCGCATCGCCGGCGCAGGCAGTGCCGGCGCAGACCGCTCTCCGACGCGGGCGGTTCCACGCGGTCGAGCGCGGTCCGGGCGGTCGAGCGCTGTTGCGGGCGGCCGGGCGCAGTGCCGGAAGGCCGGACACGGGCCGGAAGGCCGGACACGGGCCGGAAGGCCGGACACGGGCCGGAAAGTCGGGCGCGGGCCGGAGAGTCGGGCGCGGGCCGGAGAGTCGGGCGCGGTGCCGCAGTGCTTGAGGGTCGGACACGGGCTGGGAGGTCGGGGCCGAGCTGAGCAGCCCCCGACTTCCATCCTTCCAGCCACCACCGACAGTCCCGCGAGCAAGAGCTGAGAACCGCCCCCGCGATGCCCTGCCCGCCGAACGGGCACCGTCGGTCCCAATGGCCGTCGGCCCTGGCAGCCGTCGGCCCTGGCAGTCGGCAGACCGAGCAGTCGGCAGACCGGGCAGTCGGCAGGCCAGGCAGTCCGCGGACCGGGTGTGGATCGGCGTGTCCGTCCTCGTCCTGGGTGTGGGGCTGCCGGCGGCTCCGCCGTGGCCGGCCTGTGCCGGCGCGCGTTCGACCGCCTGGTCAGCGTGGGCGGTCGGTGTTCGTGGGGTCGGTGTTCGTGGGGTCTGGGGCGGGGTGCGGTTCTTCGGGGGTCGTGTGCGCGGTGACGTGCTCGGCCACCAGCAGCGCGAGGGCGCGGGCGTGGGTCACCGGTGCCCAGTGGCCCGCGTCGAGCGTCCGGTGGCGCAGGTCCGAGGTCCAGCGGTCCGCCTCGGTCAGCGCGCCGGCCGTGACGAACCTGTCCCGGAGCAGGCGCACCAGCAGGACCGGCACGTCGGTGCGGCGTTCCCGCGGTGAGCGCAGGCGCGGGATGAAGTTCGCCCGGTAGAGCGACATCCCGTGCACCCCGTCCTCCACGACGGTGTCGGCGAGGTGCCCCTGCGCGCCCTCGCTCCGGCGCAGCAGCCGCCCCCAGCGCGGCCCCACCACCCGCCGCCACACCCACGGCGCGACGAACGGCACGTGGAGCACCGCGACGTACCAGGAGCGCAGCAGCTGCTCCAGGTGCGCGGCCGTCGGCCGCCGCCTCGCCCAGTGCCCCACGTGGTCCAGGCACAGCCCGGAGATCGAGGTGCAGGAGGCGATCCGCGCGCCCGGCGTGGTCACCGCCTCCCACGACTGGATGGAGCCCCAGTCGTGGCCGACGAGGTGCACGGGCGAGACCGGGCTCACCGCGTCGACCACCGCGAACAGGTCGCGCGCCAGCACGGGCAGCCGGTACGCGGCCAGCGCGCGCGGCTTGTCCGACTCGCCCGCACCGCGCACGTCGTAGGTGACGACGTGGAAGTCCTCCGCGAGGACTTCCGCCACCCCGTCCCACACCCGCTGCGTGTCGGGGTAGCCGTGCACCAGGACGATCGTCGGCGCGGAGCGGTCACCCCGTTCCCGCACGGCCAGCCGCACGCCGTCGGACTCCACGAACACGACTCCTCCTCCACCGGTCGAGCACGGGTGGCCCCGGGGCCGCGCGGGCGCCGAGGCCGTCGGGCTCCGCCGCGGGTCGGGTCGTCCGCGCAGCTCCGTGGAAGCTCCCGAACGGTAGCAACGCGGGCGCGGGGGCACGACGCGGAGCGGGCCGCGCCGGCGATCGTGAGGAAGGTCGCCACACGAATGGGTGACCGGCCGCTCGGGTACGGCTCAAGGACGTGTCCCGACAGCCAGGAGGTGCCCACCCGTGCTCGTCGCAGCTTCCACGTTCGCCGCTTCGGTGCTGGTCGCGCTGGTGGCCGTGGCGCTCGTGCACCGCGTGATCCGGCGGATCGGCCGGCGGTCCCACCTGTTCGCGGGCCTGGCCCGCCACGCGCACCGGCCGGCGCTGGCCGTGGCGGTGCTGGTGGCCGTGCAGTTCTCGCTCGGGGTCGTGGCGCAGGGGCAGTGGCGGCCGATCGCCCTGCACGCGGTCGGGATAGCGCTGATCCTCGCCGGGGCGTGGCTGCTGGCCGCGCTGCTGGTGGTGGCCGAGGACGCGACGCTGTCGCGCATCCGGGTCGACGTGTCGGACAACCGGCACGCCCGGCGCGTCCACACGCAGATCACGCTGGTGCGGCGGGTGACGGTGGTGGTCGTCGGCGTGCTGGCGGTGGCGGCCGTGCTGATGACCTTCCCGAGCGCGCGGGCGGCCGGCACCAGCCTGCTCGCGTCGGCCGGTGTCATCGGCGCCATCGCCGCGCTCGCGGCGCAGTCGCTGCTGGGCAACGTGTTCGCGGGCATCCAGATCGCGTTCAGCGACGCCGTGCGGCTGGACGACGTGGTGGTCGTCGAGGAGCAGTGGGGCCGCATCGAGGACATCACGCTGACCTACGTGGTGATCCACCTGTGGGACGACCGGCGGCTGATCCTGCCGACCGCGTACTTCCTCAAGACCCCGTTCGAGAACTGGACGCGCACCCAGTCGGCGCTGCTGGGCACGGTGGAGCTGGACCTGGACTGGACCGTGCCGGTGGAGGACCTGCGGCAGGAGCTGCGGCACGCGCTGGAGGCCAGTGACCTGTGGGACGGCCGGGTGTGCGTCGCGCAGGTGACCGGGGCGGTCAACGGGTTCGTGCGGGTGCGCGCGCTGGTCAGCGCCTCCGACGCCGGGCGGCTGTGGGACCTGCGGTGCCTGGCGCGCGAGCACCTGGTCTCCTGGCTGCGCGCGCGCCACCCCGGCGCGCTGCCGCAGGTGCGGGTGCGCGACCTGCCGCGCGCCGCGTCGGCGGCGGAGCGGCCCGCGTCCGGTTCGGACAACCGCGTGTTCGGGGAGAGCGCGGACGGCGAGGAGCGGGTGCAGGCGTTCAGCGGCCCGGACCAGCGGGCCAACGGCGCCGAGCGGGCCAACAGCACCGAACCGTCCAACAGCACCGCGCGAACCAACAGCGCCGAACCGGCCAACAGCACCGAACCGACCAACAGCACCGCGCGAACCAACAGCGCCGAACCGGCCAACAGCACCGAACCGACCAACAGCACCGCGCGAACCAACAGCGCCGAACCGGCCAACAGCACCGAACCGACCAACGGCGCCGAGCGGACCTGACGCGGGCGCGGAACCGGCGCAACCGCACAGGGCGCTGTCTCCGTCCTGGTGTCAGGATGGCGTCGGGAGGGGTGCGGATGAAACGGCTCGTGGTGGTGGCGTGCCTGTGCGCGCTGGTGACCGGCTGCGGGTCCGCGGCGGAGCACGGCGGGGCGGGCCGGTCGCCGGTCCCGTCCACCGGACCGGCCCCGTCCTCCCAGCCCCCGACGACCGAGCCGGCCGGCCCCCCGACGACCGGATCGCCCCTCTCCCCGACGACCTCGGAGGCATCGGTGCCCGTGGAGCTGACCCCGCACGGGAAGGCGGTGCTGGAGCAGGCGCGGAAGAACGGCGAGACGAGCGTCGCCCTGTCGCTCACGACCGAGGCCGGCGCGACCGAGCGGGTGGCCTCGGCCCTGCGCGAGCTGGGCGCGACCGTGGAGACCTCCGACGCCTCCCTCGGCTACGTCCGGGTGAGGGTGGCCCTGGACGACGTGCGCCGCGTGACCGCGGTCGACGGCGTGCGGCACGTGGACGTGGACGAGCCGCTGAGCAACATCGACCCCACCCCCTGAAGCCTCCTCGGAAGGGCCTCCCGGGAAGACCTTCCCGCAAGGAGCCCACCCCGAGAAGCCCGCCCCGGAAAACCTCCCGGAAAGCCGACAGGGCCGCCCCCGGCGAACCGGGGGAGGCCCTGCGGGAGCGGGAACGTCAGGCGACGTTCTGCACGATCACCGAGCTGCGGCCCACGACCGAGCCCTCGGCGGTCTGCACGGTCAGCTCGCCGCGCAGCACGCGACCCGCACCGGCCTGGCCGGTGGCGGTCACGACGCCCGGAACGGTCCACGACGCGCCGGCGACCCGGTCGGCGTCGCTGTCCGCCACGGCCACCGTGCCGAGGCCGGCCGCGGTGTAGACGTCGATGTAGTCGTACTCCGTGCTGCCCGCGGGCACCGCGTAGCCGTCGACCTGGACCCGCCAGAGGCCCGCCGCCGGGTTGGGCACCGTGGCCGACTCCTCGGAGTCGGCGTCGGCCGACGTCGCGGCCGGCAGGCACGCGCCCGAGGTGCAGTCCAGGACGGTCAGGTCGAGGTCGGCCGAGATGTCGCTGGTGCGGCCGATGGTGGCCCGCAGCGACGTCGTGCCCGCCGGGACGGTCACGTCGTAGAACTGCGACACGCCCTCGGTGATCGCCGGGCGGGCCTGCTTCGCGCTGCTCAGGTCACCGCCCACGAGCTTGCCCTTGAACGCGGCCAGCGTGTTGGTCACCGTGTACTCGCGGTCGACGCCCACACCGCTCTGCGCGGACGCGATGGTGTCGGGATCGGGGCTGACCGTGGTGCCCAGCACCGACGCCGTCACCGCGTACGGGGTGGTGGCCGCGTCGGAGGTGCGCCGCGACTCGACCACGATCTCCCACACGCCCGGCACGGGGTTGTCGACCGTGCGGCTGGTCGGGGAGCCGCCGGCGCAGCCCGCGCCCGCGTCCGGGTTGTAGCAGTTGGTGGACGAGGTGGTGTCGGCCGGCACGCCGTACGGGTCGTAGCGCAGGAAGCGGATCTGGCCCTTGCCGGCCTCCGCGCCGCCGCCCACCATGTCGATCTTCAGCGCGCTGGCCCCGGCGGGCACCCGCACGAAGTGGCTCTGCGACTGGTTGCGGGCGACGCTGCCGGACTTGCCGATCGTGAACTTGTTGCCCGCGTTGAACTCCTCGGCCGCGAACACCGTGTTCAGGGTGAGCACGTCGACGCCGCGCGTGGCCGGGTTGTCCAGCTTGAGCACCGCCGAGTGCGCGCCCGCCTTGGTGGGCTTGACCTTCACGTCGAACTTGACCGGCGTGTTCAGCGGCAGGCTGACCATGGACTTGGACGAGAACGTCCCGTCGTTGCCCTGCCAGTTGACCAGGAACTGCTGGTTGCGGTTCGGGCCCGTGGTGCGGGTCAGGGTGTAGGTGCGCACGTACTGCTTGCCGATGGTCACGCCCTCGCGGTCGTGGATGCCCACGCCGGTGTTGGGGGTGGCCAGCAGGCCCGACAGCGCCGTGTTCACGGTGACCGCGGTGGTGACGGCGTGCGTGTTCGGGTGGGCGTTGAGCTGCTGCCAGGAGCGCTTGACGTCGAACAGGCCCGCGCCCTGCTCGTAGGCTTGCAGCGAGGAGACCCACTTGGCGCCGGAGCGGATGGCGTCGCGCAGCTCGCGCACGGTCGGGCGCTCGCCGTTGTGCTCGGCCTTGAACGCGCTGACCAGCAGCGCGGCGGCGCCGGTCGCCTGCGGGGCGGCCATCGACGTGCCGTTGAACATGGCGTAGCCGGCGGGCAGCTCGTAGGTGCCGGCGACCGGGCCGGGCACCTGCCACTGCGGCACGGTCGAGATCGCCGAGCCGGGCGCGACGATGTCCGGCTTGAAGCCGCCGTCCTCGCGCGGGCCGCGCGAGGAGAAGCCGTGCAGGTTCTCGCGCTGGGCGGTGACCGAACCGTAGTTGGACAGCCACGTCTCCTTGGTGATGTAGGAGCCGACGCTGATCGCGTCCGTCGCCACCGACGGGTCGCCGACGGTGTTGGCGCCCGCGCCGCTGTTGCCGGCCGAGATGAAGATCTGCATGTTGTACTCGGCGATGGTGCGGTTGTACAGCTCGGCGCGCGCGTTGTTGCCGTCGTTGAGGGCGGGCAGGCCGCCGATGGAGATGTTGACGACGTCCGCGCCGTTGCGCGCCGCGTAGAGCACGCCGTCGACCAGGCCGGAGGAGGTGCACGACGGGGTCGACAGGCAGACCTTGACCGCCATCAGCTTCGCGCCGGGGGCGGCGCCGGCCATCTTGCCGCCGAACATCTTGTTGGCGGCGGTGATGCCCGCGACGTGCGTGCCGTGCGCGGCGGCCGAGATGCCGATGTTGACGTAGGCGGTGCCGCCGTTGTCGTAGATCGACCGGTCGGTCTGCACCACGAAGGCCACGGTGTCCAGCACCGGGGTGGCCGGGTTGTCCGCGCCGAAGTGGCCGACGTCCTTCTTGTACTTGTAGTCGATCATCGCGGCCTGGTCGGTGAAGTCGCCGTCGCCGTCGACGTCCACCCGGACTTCCTTGGTGTTGACGTCCTGCAGGACGCCGAAGGCGTCGACCCGGTCGCCGTCGCGGTTGATGTCGCCGCCGGTCTCGCTGTTGGCCAGGCCGAGGTCGCCCGCGGTCTCGCGGAACAGGCCGAAGCTGTACGGGCCGCCGGTCGCGGGGGCCTTGTAGGTCGCGCCGCCCGCGGTGAACGTGCCGTTGTGCCGGCCGGAGACCTGCACCCAGGTGCCGTCGCCGGAGTTGGTGGCGTTGGCGTTGTACCAGTCGACGATCTTGCGCTCACCGGTGGACGTGGTGGCCAGCGCCGGGTGGTCCAGGTCGATGCCGCTGTCGAGGATGGCGATGGTGGTGCCGCGCCCGTCCCACTTGCGGTTGTGGTCGGTGAACTCCGCCGCCTTGGTGTCCTGGATCGGCATGTACGGGTTCTTCTTGGGCGTGTTGGCGCCCGGCGCGCGCTGCGGCAGCGGCGTGGTGGCGCCTTCGGGGCGCGGGTTGTCCAGCGCCACCAGGCCGTCGACGTCGACGGCGTCGACCGAGGCCAGCTCGGCGGCCTTCTCGGCCTTGTCGCGCGGCACGGAGACCTTGAGGTACTCGACGTCGCGCTCGGTGGTCTCGACCACGCCGCCCAGGGCCTCGAGGTCGTCGGCCGCGGAGTCCAGCTTGCCCTGCTCGGCGGCGACCAGCAGGGTCACGGTGTCCTGGCCGGCCTTCTCGGCCTCGGCCAGGCGCTGCCGGTCCTGCTTGTCCAGGCCCTTGTCGGTGGACGCGGGCGCGTTCGGCGCCTCCTGCGCGACGGCCGGAGCGGCGGCGAAGCCGAACCCAGTCGTGCCCAGCACGGCGGCCAGCAAGGCCGCACTGGTGCGGTGTCTCCACCGACTTCCTGAGTTGTTCACGGCGCAAACCCTTCGTGGGGAAAGATTGGCGCAAGCACATCTCCCCGGGTTCCCCCGGACAATCGCGCGAACAGCCCAATAGGGTAGTCCACATTGGACTGTTCGGGGTATTGCGCGGACGCGCGCGAAGTGCCGCACCTGTTCGGCGCAGGGGCGACAGCTCCAGTCAAGAGCCGACCGGCCGGAATGTCAAATACGGTCAACGGTGAATCGCCGGACATCGCCGACGACCGGTAACGAATCGCCCGCCGACCCGATGGCGGGCGCACCGGTCGACACCGGTCGACACCGGTCGACACCGGCGGGAGCCGCGCCGCCCGGCCGGGCGGCCCGCCCCCGCGCGAAGGGGTCGGTCCGGCGTGCAGGGCGTGCCTCGGCCACGTCGCCAGGCCCGCCCCCGCGCGAAGGGGCCGGTCGCGCTGCGTGATCACCTGCGGGTCGCGCGAGCGGGACCGCGATCGGCGGCAGAAGTGTGCACGGTGAGTGGTCGCATTGGCGTAGCGGCAACCAAACAAGACACGGATGGGTGACATGGAATCCCGGTCCACCTCGCGAAACGGCGACTCTGCGTAGTGACGCTGGACACCTCGGGAACGTCTGTGGTATGCCGCCCGTTGTACGACTGGTCGGCTCGCGGATGCCGCCCGGACGTCAGGACCACCGAGCGCCCCTCCCCCCTGGGCGCGCGGCAGGCCCTCTCCCCGAGGCGTCCCAGGAGCGCCCGCGTCAGCCGGCCGCCGTCGGCCGGACGGAACACCCCTCACCGAACGGCCGGCGGCCTCAACGAACGGCGGTGCGCGCGCCACAACCCCCTGCGGTCCCCGTGGCGCGCGCACCGCCGACCGCTGAAGCCGACCGCAGAAGCCGACCGCTGAAGCCGACCGTGCAAGCGGAGTTCCCGCACCGGGGCCCGGCGGGCGGTCCCGATGGCGCGCACGGCTGTGATCGCCGGCACGGCACCACCTAGACTCGCCTGATGGCACAGGACGCGGACGTCATCGTCGTCGGCGGGGGTCTCGCGGGCCTCGTCGCCACCGCCGAGCTCGCCGACGCGGGCCGCCGGGTCATCCTGCTCGACCAGGAGCCGGAGGCGTCGCTGGGCGGGCAGGCGTTCTGGTCCTTCGGCGGCCTGTTCCTGGTCGACACGCCCGAGCAGCGCCGGCTGAAGGTCCGCGACTCGGCCGAGCTGGCCCTGCAGGACTGGCTGGGCTCGGCGGCGTTCGACCGCGACACCGACCACTGGCCGCGCCGGTGGGCCGAGGCTTACGTGGACTTCGCCGCCGGCGAGAAGCGCAGCTGGCTGCACGCCATGGGCGTGCGCTGGTTCTCCTTCGTGCAGTGGGCCGAGCGCGGCGGCTACCTCGCGGACGGCCACGGCAACTCCGTGCCCCGCTTCCACGTGACCTGGGGCACCGGGCCCGCCCTCGTCGAGCCGTTCGAGCGCCGCGTCCGGGCCGCCGTCGCGGCGGGCCTGGTGCGGCTGCGGTTCCGGCACCGCGTCACCGGGCTGACCACCACCGCCGGCCGGGTCGACGGCGTGCGCGGCGAGGTCCTGGAACCCAGCGCGGCCCGGCGGGGCGAGCCCAGCTCCCGCACCCCGGCCGGCGACTTCGAGCTGCGCGCGCAGGCGGTCGTCGTCACCTCCGGCGGCATCGGCGGCAACCACGAGCTGGTGCGCCGCAACTGGCCCGCCCGGCTGGGCTCCCCGCCCGAGCACCTGCTCTCCGGCGTGCCCGACCACGTGGACGGCCGGATGCTCCAGGTGGTGCAGGGCGCCGGCGGCGCGGTGGTCAACGAGGACCGCATGTGGCACTACCCCGAGGGCATCGCCAACCACACCCCCGTCTGGAGCCGGCACGGCATCCGCATCCTGCCCGGCCCGTCCTCGCTCTGGCTCGACGCCACCGGCCGCCGCCTGCCGGTCCCGCTGTTCCCCGGCTTCGACGCGCTGGGCGCGCTGGAGCACATCGTGAAGACCGGGCACGGCCACTCGTGGTTCGTGCTCAACCGGCGGATCATCGGCAAGGAGTTCGCGCTCTCCGGCTCCGAGCAGAACCCCGACCTGACCGACAAGGACGTCCGGCAGGTGCTCCGGCGGGCCCTGCCCGGCGCGGTGGCGCCCGTCGAGCGGTTCGCGCGGCGCTCCGAGGAGTTCATCATCGCGCGCACCGTCCCGGAACTGGTCGCCGGCATGAACAAGCTGGTCGGCGCCGACCTGGTCGACGCCGCGGCGCTGGAGGCGCTGATCGTGCAGCGCGACCGGCAGGTCACCTCCGGGCTGGGCAAGGACATGCAGGTCAACGCCATGCGCGAAGCCCGCCGGTTCCTGACCGACAAGCTGATCCGGGTGGTCGAGCCGCACCCGCTGCTGGACCCCAAGGCCGGCCCGCTGATCGCCGTGCGCCTGTCCGTGCTGACCCGCAAGACGCTGGGGGGCCTGCACACCGACCTGTCCGGCCGCGTCCTCACCGCCGGCGGGACCCCGCTCGACGGGGTGTACGCGGCGGGCGAGGCGGCGGGCTTCGGCGGCGGCGGGGTGCACGGCTACCGGGCGCTGGAGGGCACCTTCCTGGGCGGCTGCCTGTTCTCCGGCCGGGTGGCGGGCCGCGCCGCGGCGCGGGACGTCGGGTAGCTCACACGCCCACCACCCGCGGGTCCAGCTTGCGCACCAGCTCGTCGGCGTCCACCAGCCGCAGGTCCCGGTAGAGCTGCAACGCCCGCGACCAGTGCGGCACGGCGGCCTCCACCCGGCGCAGCTGCTCCAGCACGTCCCCGACGGCCCGGTGGCACAGGGCTTCCTGGTACCGGTCCCCCAGCCGCTCGGCCAGCGCCAGCCCGGACCGGTAGGACTCCAGCGCCTCCTCCAGCCGCCCCAGCTGCCGGCAGGCCGTGCCCACGGTGTGCAGGGTCGCGGCCTGCGCCTTGGACGGCGCGGCGGAGTCGAACAGCTCCAGCGCCTCCGTGGCGTGCCGCAGCGCCTCCCGCGGCGACTGCTTGCGCAGCAGCACGTTCGCCAGGTTGTTGTGCACGTTGGCCTGCGAGCGCGCGTCGCCGACCCGGCGGGCCACCGCCAACGCCTCCAGCATCGTCGCCTGCGCCCGGTCCAGCCGGTCGTCGGCCATCAGGCAGTACCCGAGGTTGGCCAGCGCGGCCTGCTCCAGGTGCGGGTCGCCGCCGGACAGCTCCGCCGCCCGCGTGCACGCCCGCACCGCCTCGTCCATCCGCCCCAGGTCCGCCAGCGTGGAACCCAGCCGCAGCAGGAACGCCGCCTCGGCGCCCCGGTCGCCCAGCGCCCGCGCGGCGGCGGCCCCGGTGCGGCACAGCGCCAGCCGGTCGACCCGGTTGCCGCGCCGGAAGTGGAACGCGTCCAGGCACAGCGCCAGCCGCCAGGTCCGCTCCCGCCGGCCGCTGTCGAGCGCGATGTCCAGCAGCAGCCCCAGGTTCGCCTCCTCCAGCGTGAACCAGCCCAGCGCGGCGGCGTGCGAGGACAGCCGCGGGAAGCTGGCGGGCGGGTGCTCGGGCCGGCCGAACGGCCGCGCGTGGTCGGACAGGTAGGCGCGCGCCGAGTCCGCGACGCACAGGTAGTAGTCCAGCAGCCGGTCCGTCGCCGCGGCGTTGTCCACTTCGGACTCGCCGGCGGCGAGGTGGTGGGTGAACAGCCGCACGAGGTCGTGCCGCGAGTACCGGTCCGGCGCCGACTCGTGCAGCAGGCTCGCGTACGCCAGCGTCCTGAGGTGGGTGCGCGCGCTGACCACGTTGACGTCCAGCAGCGCGGCGGCGGCGTAGCTGTCCAGGTCCGTGCCGGGGTGCAGCCCGAGCCGGCGCAGCAGCCGCGCCGCGCCCTCGGGCAGCTCCCGGTAGCTCACCGCCAGCGCCGCGTGGACGCCGCGCCCCGCCTCCGGCAGCTCCAGCGCCGAGAGCCGGTGCTGCTCGTCGCGCAGCTCGTCCACCAGGGACTGGATCGTCCACCGCGGCCGGGACGCCAGCCGCGCGCCCGCGATGCGCAGCGCCAGCGGCAGCCGGTCGCACAGCGCCACCAGCTCCGCGACGGCCGCGGGCTCCTGGTCGGTGCGGTGCCGCCCCAGCACCGCGGCGAGCAGGCTCTCCGCGCTCTCCTCCGGCAGCGTCTGCACGTGCAGGGCCGCCGCGCCCTCGGTCACCACCAGGTCGTCGAGCCGGTGCCGGCTGGTGACCAGCACCAGGCACCCGGCCGAACCCGGCAGCAGCGGCCGGACCTGCTCGGCGGAGCGGGCGTTGTCCAGCAGCACCAGCACCCGCCGCCCGGCCAGCAGCGACCGGTACTGCGCGGCCTGCGCCTCCAGGTCCACCGCGATCTGCGAGTCGGTCAGCCCCAGCGCCCGCAGGAAGCCGACCAGGGCCGCGCGGGGGTCCAGCGGCTCGGTCTCGTCGAACCCGCGCAGGTTCACGAACAGCTGCCCGTCCGGGAAGTCCACCGCCGCCCGGTGCGCCCAGCGCAGCGCCAGCGCCGTCTTGCCCACCCCGGCGGGCCCCACCAGCAGGCCGATCGGCGAGTCACCGCGCAGGCCCTCCGCGAGGTCCGCCAGCTCCGGCTCCCGCCCGACGAACCCCCGGTGCTCGCGCGGCAGCTGCGCCGGCGCCGGACCGCGCCCCACCGGCTTCGGGGCGGTGTCGCCCGCCAGCACGGTCCGGTAAGCCTCCCGCAGCTCCGGACCCGGGTCCACGCCCAGCTCGTCGGCCAGCCGCTCGCGCGTGCGGTGGAACAGCTCCAGCGCCTCCGCCTGCCGCCCGGTCCAGTGCAGCGCCAGCACCAGGCGCGCCACCAGCGCCTCCCGCAGCGGGTGCGCGGTTACCGCGTCGCGCAGGCCCGACACGGCGTCCGCGGCCCGGTCCAGCCGGAACAGCCGGGTCGCCAGCTCCTGCACCGCCACCAGCCGCAGCTCCTCCAGCCGGGCGGAGACCGGCTCGCGCACCTCGGCGCCCGGCACGTCCGCCAGCACCGGGCCGCGCCACAGCGCCAGCGCGCCGGTCAGCTGCGCGACCGCGGGCTCGTCGGCGGCGTCGCGGGCGCCGGCGACCAGGTCCTCGAACCGGAACACGTCGACCGCCGCCCGGTCGCCGGTCAGCACGTAGCCGGGCGCGCGGGTGACCAGGGCGACCCCGCCGACCAGGACCTTGCGCAGCTGCGCGATGTGCCCCTGCAGGGCCGCCCTGGCCTGCGGCGGCGGCGCGCCGTCCCACACCAGCGACAGCAGCCGGTCGCCGGACACCACCCGGTTCAGCTCCAGGGCCAGCGCCGCCAGGACCGTCCGGCGCTTCGCCGCCCCCAGCCGGACAGCCACCCCGTCCGCGGCGACGAGCTCGACCGGGCCGAGCAGGTTCACCCGCATCCTGAAGAACCTCCTGTGTTGGATTGCGCCGGCTCCGCCGCCGCGGGCTCGGCCGCCTGGGAGTCGGCAGCTCGACCCTGATCCCACGTCGATCGAAAAGCGTGATCGACGTGGGATGAGGATCGAACTGCCGACGCGGCCGAGCGGGGGTGTCCAGTGGACGCATCGGTGGGGGGGCGGGGTTGGGAGCGGGGGGAAGGCAGGGCTGGGAGCTGGGTGGAGGCAGGGGGGTGAGGGCATGGGGGTGAAGGCGGTGGGGCGTTGGTGGGACGTTGGGCGGGCGTTGGGACTGCGAGTGATCCTAGTTTTCGTCCACCAGGCTGCCTTCGCGAGGGAATCCGATGTACATCGCCGGAGCAGGGAATGAACAAGAGGCCGCGCCTCGGCAAACCGACCGGGTCTCCGAGCAGGTGGCCAGGGTCGGCGGCCAACTCCTCGCGCTGCGCGAGACGGTGACCTCCGGCCGGGTCCTGCTCGACCCCGCGACCGGCGAGGAGCTGCGCAGGATGCTGGTCGAGCAGGTCGACCAGGTCGACTCGTGGCTGGAGCGGGCGGGCAGGCTCGCCCGGCCCGCGCCGCTGGGCGCCAACCCCGTCGGCGACCGGATGGCCGCCAAGTTCGGCGCCCGCGCGGAGGGCGACCCGCAGTCGTTCGTGTCCGTGATGACCGCCTACCGGGACGTCCTGCAGCAGACGCACGACTCGGTGCAGGGCGCGATCCGCAACTTCCGGGCCGTCGACGAGGACCACGGCACCGAGCTGACCCGCTTGAAGGGCGTGTGACGTGGCCGTCGAGCTGAAGATCGACCTGGTCCTGACCGACCGGCAGAACTGGGCGTCCCGCTCGCACCGCGAGCTGTACGACGCGGTGCACACCAACAACGACCCCGGCCAGACCGGCGAGATCGGCGCGGAGTGGGGCCAGTTCGGCACCGAGCTGACCGAGTCGGCGCGGGTGATCAACGAGCGCGTCGCCGCCACCGAGGCGGGGTGGACCGGCGAGGCCGCCGACGCCGCCCGCGCGGCGATCAAGCAGCTGGCGAACTGGATCACCGAGACCGCCACCACCGCCGTCGAGGTCGGCAAGCGGGTCGAGGACCAGAGCCGGATCATGGAGAACGCGCGGGCGCGGATGCCCGAGCCGGTCGAGTTCAGCTGGGACGAGGCCACCGGCGCGTTCTCCGGCGGCGGCCTCCAGGGCCTGCTGTCCTCGGCGACCGACGTGCAGGCGGCCAACGAGCTGGCGCGCTCGGCGCACGAGCAGGCCGTCACCGTGATGACGGCGATGGAGGACGAGTCGCGCGCGGTCGACCGCGGCACGCCGATGTTCACCCCGCCGTTCAACCCGGTGACCGGGCGCGTCGAGGAGCCGCGGCCCGCGGCGCTGCTGACGGCGGGCGTCCCGGCCCTGTCCGAGGCGCTGCCCGTGCAGGGGGCGTCCGGCGCGGGTGGCGGCACCCACGTCTCCGGCTACGCGCCCTCGGTGACCCCCGCGACCCCGGCCTACACCCCGGGCGGCGGCGCCGGTGGCGGTGGCGGCTACGGCGGCGGCGCGGGCGGCGGTCAGGGCACGCCCCAGGTGCCGGCCGCGGCCTACCGGCCCGAGGGCACGACGGCCGCCGCGGCGGCGGCCCAGGTGCCGGTCGCGAACAAGTACACCCCGCCCGCCCACCAGCTGCCGCCCGGTGGCGGCCACCAGCCGCCCGGCGGCTACGTGCCGCCGGGGTACACCCCGCCCGGCGGGTCGTCGGGCAGGCAGCAGCCCCCGCCGTACAAGCCGGCCCCGCCCGGCACGGTGGTGCCCAAGCCGCAGGGCGGTTTCGGCCCCAACGGCAAGCTGCCGCCCTACATCCCGGCGGGCAGCCCCGGCACGCCCCCCGTCCCCGGTTCCGGCGGCGGTGGCGCGCCGCGCGTCCCCGGTTTCCCCGGCGCGATGCCCGGCGGGTTCGGCGGTGGCGGTGGTTTCGGTGGCGGTGGCGGTGGTTTCGGCGGCGGTGGCGGTGGTTTCGGCGGCGGTCACGGCGGCGGCGGTTTCGGCCCGACCGGTTCCGGTGGCCAGCTCGGCGCGGGTGGCGCGTCCGGCGCGCTCGGCGCGGGTCCGCGCGGTGCGGCGCCCGGCGGTTTCGCCCCCGGCGCCCCCGGCGGCGCGGCAGGCGCCGGCGCGCCGGTGGGCGGCGCCCCGATGGGCGGCGCGGGCGGCGGTCAGGGCGAGGACAAGGAGCACCGCGCCGCGGCGTACCTGCGCGGCGAGGACATCTTCGAGGTGCCCGGCGAGAACCTGCCGCCCTCGGTGATCGGCGGCGCGAAGCCGCGGAAGAAGGCCGACCAGTGATCGAGCCGCACCACCTGCTCACCCCGCGCGAGCTGGACGTCCTGTGGCACGACCTGGGGCTGGGCCGGCTGCCCTACCCGCTGGACGTGCCCAGCCCGGGCGCGACCGGCGAGGAGCGGTCCCGGCTGCGCGCGGAGGTGCTGGCCGACTACGGCGAGCCCGACCCCGGCCTGGTCGACCTGCTGCGCCTGCTGGCCGACCACCGGCTGTCCGTGGACGCGGTGGCCCACCTGGACCGACCGGTGCGCGCGGTGGCGGCCTCGGACGGCCGGCGCGCCGTGCTGGCCGTCATCGACAGCGGCAAGGTGGGCGTGCTGGAGATCCGGCCCACCGCGCTGGCGAGGTCGATCGTGGAGGTGCTGCCGGACGGCTCGCCCGGTCCCGGCAGCGCCCTGTCGCTGCGGCTGGAGGCGCTGGACGAGGCCGTCGCCCTCCAGCAGGAGGGGCAGGACGACGAGGACGACCCGTGGGGCGGCGGTGGGCTGGACGAGCGCGCGGCGCTGCAGAGGGCCGGCCTGTCGCGGGAGGACGCCACGGCGGTCGGCGAGCTGGCGGCCAACCGGGTGGCCGGCGGCCAGTTCGGGGTGAGCGTCGGCGGCGGGTACCGCAGCACCAGGGCGGGCGTGCTCATCACGTGGTTCGACACCCACCAGGGCCGGTACCTGATGGTGCGCGAGAACGGCTGGCTGAGCCTCGCGCCGACCGACAACGACCGCATCGCCACGAGGATCGCCTCGGTGCTGTCCGCGGTGGAGTGACCGGCGGCGCCGCAGGGGGGCGCGGTGCCGTGGCGGACCCGAGGGGCGTCCGCCACGGCCGCGCGGCGGGCGCCCCGCCCGCCGGCGGAAGGGCGCGGAGCCCGGCCCGGTGGATCCGGCGCCCGGTCACCCCGGCTACTGGTCCAAGGGCTCGATGACGATCGTGATGGCGTTGCGGGTGAAGTACTCGCCCTGGCGGGTGTGGAAGCTGTTCGGGGCGTGCTCCTGCTCCCCGGAGCTGACCTCGTAGATGTAGAAGTTGCCCTTCTGGTCCCTCTCCTCGGCATCCTCCTCGCCCGCCGACACCTCCAGCGTGATGGCGTCCCGCCCGTCCCTGGCCACCACCGCCGCCGCGTGGTACGGGTAGCGCGATTCGTTCTGGGGCACGTTGCCTTGGTAATCCGTCTCGACCACGGCGAACGCCTGCCCGACGCCGGGGGACTCCTGGTGGTTGTCGCCCATGCGGCTGCCGGCGTGGGCCGTGGCGGCGGCGATGTTCTCCGCGTCGGAGTTCCCGAAGGGCGTGTTCGTTCCCGCCACCCGGGAGTTCAGGTTGCCCTGTTCGAGCCACCGCTCGTGCATCACCTCTTCCGCGGTGTGCAGGCAGTCCTCCAGGAACTTCGAATTCGGCTCGTACTCGGTGTACTGCGCGCCGTTGTACGTGTTCGTGTTGCCGGTGGCGCTGCAGTAACGGGGTGCGGGCGCGCCTTCCCGGACCCAGACCTCGTCCGCCAACCACTTGCCGTTCAACCCCCCGCGCAGGATGTACTGCTCGTTCTCCGAGATCCGCCCCTTCCACTTGGTCCCCGTGCTCCACCCGACGCGGTTCACCTCCGTGAGGCGCTGCACGGCGGCGTGCCCGGCGGCGGCGTGCCCGGCGGTGGGGTGCGGCCCGGTGTCCGGGGAGCGCTGGGCGGACATGGTCCGCCGGGCGTTGTCCTCGGCGGCCCGCTCGAAGCGGTCCGAGGGGTCGCTGACCCGCAGCCCGGTGCCGGTGTCGGTGCCGGCCACCGGGCCGGAGCGCTGCTGGAGCACGTGGGTCAGCTCGTGGGCGAGCGTGTGCCGGCCGGCCGCCGACGACGGGTTGTAGCGGCCCTGCTGGAACACCACGTGCGAGCCGGACGTGAACGCCTCGGCCCGCACCGACTCGGCCGCGCGCGACGCCGCGGCGTCGGTGTGCACGCGCACGTCGGAGAAGTCCGCGCCCATCCGGCTCTCCATCTCCTCGCGCACCGGCTGGTCCAGGGCCTCGCCCGACTTGCGCAGCACCTCGTGCACCGCGGAGCGCTGCACGTCGGCCCCGTCGACCCCGTCGGCCCCGTCGACCTCGGCGCCGCCGAGCAGCCGCGCCACGGCGGTGTTGCCGACGACGCGCTGCAGGGCGAGGACGCCGTCCGGGGACGGCCCCGCCGGGCCGACCGCGGCGGTGGCCTCGGCGGAGCCCCGCTGCGGCGCCGGGACCTGCGCCCGGCCCCTCTCGTGGCGGCGGTCCGGCTCGTGCTCGTGTGCGGTGTGCGACATGTGCTTTCCCTTCGCGGTCAACGCTGCGCCACCCGGGTGCGGACCAGGGTGGGGGACGCGCCGCGGCCGGAGGAGGGCCGCCAGGGCAAGGTCTTCCCCTGACCGAGGGAAGAAAGGGCATCCCGGGCGACGCCGTTGCGGGCCGAGCCACGAGTACGTCCCCCGCTGCGGCCAGGGCGCTTCGCCACCCACCTCGACGACGGCCGGGAGTCGCCGTGCGCGCGGACGACGACCGCCTGCCGAAGGTGGAAAAGCCGCTCGAACCGCGCGATTCCAAGATCGGAAACAGTGTTTTCGCCGTCTTCGAGGCGACCTCGCAGAAGGAGAGTCGCCTCTGCCCCGAAGCCGGTAAACCCGCCCGCGGAGCGCCCGCCTCCACCGGAACCGCCGCGGCATTCCCCGATCCTCGACAACGGCACATCGACGTCGCGATGAGCACGATCAACGGATCGCGCCGCGGCCGACCAGCGCAATCGGGAGTTCCTCCGCGAGTTCGAGCGGCTCGGCGCCGGATTCGCCCCGCCGAAGGGCCCGACGCGCGCGACGACCTTCCCCGCGGCGGTCGACGGACTCTCCGAAAACGGCTCCCACCAGCGGATTCCGGACCAGCGGGGTGCCCGGGGCCCGGCCGTCCCGCGGTCTGCGACCAACCCGCCGGAACACCCCCGGGCCGGGTGGACCGGGGCACTTCGCCGGACCCGGTCCGCCCACCCGTCCCACCTTTGACTACCGGCGGGTAACTCGATGATCTTGCGCCGACTCGGCGTCCGGCCAGTATGCTGCGCGGCAACCAACGGGCGGTTCGTACACCCATTCGAGTGACCTCGATTCGGGAATGCGCACGTCGGACTATCGCGGAGATCCGATTCCACGCGATAGGACGTCGGCCGGACGGCCCTCTGACGATTGGCCCCGCGAGCTGAATGAAGATGGTCGAACACGCAGGTGCCGCCGCACGCGCCGAAGCCGGGTCCGCCCCGAACGCCCGCGACGAGTTCGCGCGGCGCTGGGCGGCGGCCGTCGGCTCGTCCGTCCTGGCCTGCCGGCCCGAGCTGCGGGCGGCGCTCGCCGGGTTCGCCGACGACCTGCACGCCGCGCTGGCCCACGACGCGCACCCCGCGGCGGCCGTGCACCGGGTGGGCCGCGAGATGGTCGAGCACGGCTTCGTCTCGGCCGACGCCCTGGAACGCTCGCTCGCCTTCCTCGGCGAGCACCTGCCGGCCCACTTCGGCCTGCCGCCGGACCGCACGCACCGGCTGATGGCCGTGCTCGGCGGGGTGGCCGCCGGGTACAGCGAAGCCCTGCGCGACCGCACCCTGGACCAGCAGGAGCTGACCAAGTCGGCCGCCATCCGGACCATCCACGAGGCCGAGGCCGCGCTGCGGGCCAGCGAGGCCAAGTTCCGGGCGGTGTTCCGCACCTCCGCCGTGGCCATCGCGCTGACCGGGGCCGACGGCGCGGTGCTGGACTTCAACGACGCCCTGCTGACCATCCTCGGCTACTCGGCCGAGGAGCTGGCCGGGATGAGCGGGCGCGACATCGTCCACCCCGACGACCGGGAGACCGCCGCGGCGATCGGCGGACCGCTGGACTCCGGCGCGCGCGAGCACGTGCGGACCGAGCTGCGGCTGCTGCGCGCCGACGGCGAGGTCGTCAACGTGCTGGTCGCCGTGTCGCTGGTGCGCGACGAGAAGGGCGAGCCGTCCTACTACGTGACCATGGTCGAGAGCCTGGACGAGGTCCGCGCGCTCCAGACCCAGCTGGTCCGCCAGAGCCTGAACGACGTGCAGACCGGGCTGCCCAACCGGGCGCAGTTCCTGGGCTGGCTGGAGGGCGCGGTCGGCAGCAAGGGCCCGGCCTCGCTGGCGCTGGTGGTGTTCGACGTCGACGGGTTCCGGGTGATCAACGACGCGTTCGGCCACGAGGTCGGCAACCGGATCCTCACCGTCGTGGCCGGGCACCTGCGGGCGGTGTTCGGCCGGGTCGGGCGGCCCGCCCGGATCGGCCCGGACGAGTTCGGCGTGCTCATCCACGACCCGGCCGACGTCGCGACCGTCGTGCGGCTGGTGGAGGAGGCCGTCGACCTGCTCGCCGAACCGGTGTGGGTGGGCGACGACGGCATCGGCGTGACCGCCAGCGTCGGCATCGTCGTGGAGCCCGCGCGCGGCGGCGACGCGGCGGAGCTGCTGCGGTGCGTCGACGTGACCCTGCGGTGGGCCAAGGACGACGGCCGGGCGCAGTGGGCGCTCTACGACCGCGCCCGCGACCGGCGCGACCGGCAGCGGCTGAAGCTGGCGGCCTCCATCGCGGGCGGCCTGGAGCAGGGCGAGTTCCGGGTCGACTACGAGCCGGTGCGCTCGCCAGCCGACGGCTCGCTGGTCGCCGTGGAGGCGCGGCTGGGCTGGGACCACCCCGAGCACGGCCTGCTCGACCCGCGGGCGCTGGCGTCGCTGTCGGCCTCCACCGGGATGGCCGTGCGGCTCGGCCGCTGGGCCGTGGAGCAGGCGTGCCGGCACGCCGGGCGGTGGCACGCGCGGTTCGGCGCGCGGGCGCCGGCGCTGGCCATGGACCTGACCGCGCGGCAGTGCCAGGAGCCGGAGCTGGTCGCCGACGTCCGGCGCGTGCTGCGCGAGAGCGGCCTCCCGGCGGCCAAGCTGCGGTTCCAGCTCGGCGAGCAGCTGGCCGCGCTGATCACCGAGGACCAGGCGGAGGAGCTGGCGATCCTGGCCGAGCACGGCGTGCGGTTCGTGCTGGACCAGAGGGGCGGCGGCAACGTCCCGGCCGACCGGCTGCGCCGCCTCCCGCTGCACGGCGTGAAGTTCCACGGCGCCCTGGTGCGCGGGCTCGCGCAGGACGCCGACCCGGTCGACGCGGGCGCGGCGGCCGCGCTGCTGAACTGGGCGCGGACGCTGGACCTGCCCCTGTACGCGTCGGGCGTCGGCGCCGGGTCCGAGGCGCGGCGGCTGGCCGAGCTGGGCGTGGTCGGCGCGCAGGGCCCGCTGTTCGGCACGGCCCTGCTCACCGCCGACGAGGTGGACGAGCTTCTTGGCCGGTCCTAGGCGGGTGCTCAGGTCGTTCACAGGCACGCGCGCGAACCTGGGGGCATGACAGCACAGGACTTCCCCGCCATGACCGGCTCCCCGGCGGAGCCCCCAGCCGTCCCCCGGCCGCCGCGGCGGCGGACCGGGACGGTGGTGACGACGGCAGCGCTGGTCGCCGCCCTCTTCGGCGGCGTCACCGGGGGCGTGGTCGGGGCGATGAACGCGCCCGGCGCGGCGGTCGGCGCACCGGCCTCGTCGGTCGCGCTGCAGACGTCCGGGTCCACTGTGGACGTCAGCGCCATCGCGCAGGAGGTCCTGCCCAGCGTCGTGCAGGTGAACGTCGCGTCGGCGCAGGGCGAAGGGCTGGGCTCGGGCGTGGTCCTGTCGGCGGACGGCCGGATCCTGACCAACGACCACGTCGTGTCCGGCGCGCAGCAGGTGACCGTGACGCTCGACGACGGCCGCACCGTCGGTGCCACCGTGGTGGGGGCGGACGCGTCGAGCGACCTGGCCGTGCTGCAGGCGCAGGGCGTCACCGGCCTCACGCCGGCGACCTTCGCCGACTCCGACGGCGTGCGCGTCGGCGACCAGGTGGTGGCGATCGGCTCGCCGGAGGGCCTGCGGGGCACCGTGACCTCGGGCATCGCCAGCGCCCTGGACCGGACGGTGACCGTGCCCGGCTCGACCCGTCGGTCGAACCCCGTCAGCTACCAGGCCATCCAGACCGACGCGTCGATCAACCCCGGCAACTCGGGTGGGCCGCTGATCAACGCGGCCGGGCAGGTCATCGGCATCAACTCGGCGATCTACTCGCCGACCTCGGACAGCGGCGAGGCGGGCAGCGTGGGCATCGGCTTCGCCATCCCGGCCAACCAGGCCGAGCAGATCGCCGACCGGCTCACGTGACCGGCGCCATCTCCCGCAACGCCTCGCTGAACTGCGCCACGCACCGCTGAGCGACGTCGCGCGACAACAGCAGCTCGAACGAGATCGGGTCGCTGTCGAAGACCACGTACAGCTCCCGCTCGTCGGGCCGCGCGCTGGCCCGCACGGCGGCCCCTTCCGCCACCACCACCGACGCCATCACCGAGACGCCGGGCTCCGGAACTCCCATTCTTCCTCCTCCACTAGGCTGAACGCAGTAATTTTGCGAACGTGTGGTCAGCCTAAGGGTCACGTGCGGATTGAGGCATTGCCCTAGTAGGGTGATTCCAACGAGGAGGCTGGTATGGGAGACGCGGTGCAGACCATCCCGAGGCGCCTGCTCGGGGGTGAGCTGCGGCGATTGCGCCAGACCGCCGGCCGGACGCTGGACGAGACCTCGGCCGCGATCGGCAAGGACCGCAGCCAATTGATCAAGCTCGAAGACGGTCGGGCGAACCTCACCGCTGCGGTCCTGGAGCAGTTGCTCCTCTTCCTGGGCGCGAAAGCCGGTGACCGCAAGAGATTGCTCGCGATGGGCGTGGAAGCGCGCAAGCGCCAGCCCAAACGGGCCTACGTCGACCTGCTGCCGGGAGCGAACACCCGCATCGCCGACCTCGAATCCGACGCGACCACCATCCTGTACTACGGCCGTGGTGTCATCCCGGGCCTGCTCCAGATCCCCGAGTACACCGAAGCCCAGATGCTGGCGGGCGACGGGATCTGGTGGGAGACCTCCTATCAGGAGCGGGTCAACCGGGTGGCTTTCCGACTGGAACGCCAGAAGCTGCCCGCTACCAAGGAACACCTCTTCATCTTCACCGACGACGCCCTCACCACCAGGTACGGCGACTCCGAGGTCATGCGGCGGCAGGTCGAGCACCTCTTGAGGGCGGGCGAACAGCCCAACATCCGGCTCCGACTGCTCGACGCGACCAGTCCCGCCAACCCGTGTCCGACAGGCGAAATGATCCTCTTCGAGTTCGATGGCCGGACACCTCGTGTAGGACTGCTCCCAGTGGCTTACGGCCCGTCGACGTACCTGGACGAGCCGTCCGACACCGAGGCGATCGCACGATGCTTTCAGCGGCTTCAGGAACTGGCCTTCAGCGAGGAAGAATCACGGGCACGACTCGAAGCTGCACTGGAGGCACCGTGAACACGCACGACACCGGTTGGTTCAAGAGCAGCTACAGCTCTCCCGGCAACGACAGCTGCGTGGAAGTGCGGCTCACCACCGGCGCTGTCGGCATCCGGGACTCGAAGAACCCGCAAGGCCAAGCCCTGCGGGTCCCCCTCGGCCGGTGGAACGACTTCCTCGCGACGCTGGGCTAGCCCGGAGCAGGCGGCGGGTCAGTTGTGGCAGCCCATGCCGCTCTTGAACACCAGGATCGTGGTGACCGGGTCGCCCAGGAAGCCGTACCGCACGCCCCCGCCGAGGTCGACGGAGTTCCAGTTGGCGCCCTCGGACAGCGCCGGGTAGGTGGCGCGCACCTGCTCGGTGGTCGCGCCGGTCCGAACGCCCTCGGTGGTGCGCGCCCGGCCTTCGACGACGATGGAGGCGACACCCGTGCCGTCGTTCTGGACCCACACGGAACCGCCGCCCGACCTCAGCGGGTACAGCGCGCACAGCTCGCCGGCCGGCCCCTCCACCCCGCCGACCAGACCGGTGGCCGTCAGCTGCTCAGCGGTCATCCCCAGCCTGATCGCGCCGAAGCCCGAGTGGTCGATGAGCGGCGTCGGGTCGGCCCCGACCACCGTCACCGCCGGCATGGAGCCCTCGGGCGTGGCCGTGAGCGTGGCCACCGGTGTCACCGCTGACGTGACCGCGGGCGCGGACGTCGGTGCGGGCGTGGTGGGAGCCGACACCGTGGACGACGTGGCGGCGGGCGCGGCCTCCTGGGCCGTCCCGCACCCCGCGAGGGCCACACCCAGAACCGCACCCAAAACCGCGCAGACCTGCGCAGCACCGAGAACCTTCATCGTCTTTCCCCCTGACGCACGGACACGACGAGCCGCGGCGACGTCCGCGCCGGGCTGCCGTGCCGATCCCCTCGGCGGCCCGTTGGCCGCTTCCGGTACTAGGGATGCCCCAGCGGGCAGCTGGTTGCCGCGGCTCCGGTCACAGGTCGACAACGGCCCCCCGGCCGACCCGCCCCCTCAGGCCCAGTCCGGCCGCAGCGGCATCCGCGACGCCGTCCCGTCCGGCTTCACGCCCAGCACCTGGTGCAGCTGGATGTTGTTGCGCTCGAACCCCAGCCGCGACGCGGCCAGGTACAGCCGCCACACCCGCGCCCGCCCGAGCCCGATCTCGGCGACCGCCTCGTCCCAGTGCCGCTCCAGGTTGGCGCACCACGCGGCCAGCGTCAGGGCGTAGTGCTCGCGGATGTTCTCCTCATGCCGCACCTCGAAACCGGTGTCGTGCACGAGCGACACGATGTGGCCCGGCCCGACCAGCTCGCCGTCCGGGAACACGTACCGGTTGATGAAGCCGCCCGTCCGCGCGGGCCGGCGGTTGTCCGGGCGCGTGATGCAGTGGTTGAGCACCCGGCCGCCCGGCTTGAGCTTGCGGTGCAGGAAGCGGAAGTACGCGGGCAGCTTGGCCTTGCCGATGTGCTCGGTCAGGCCGATGGAGCTGACGGCGTCGAAGTCGCCCTCCCGCACGTCCCGGTAGTCCAGGTAGCGCACCTCGGCCAGCTGCGACAGGCCCGCCTCCGCGATGGCCTTCTGCGCCCACTCGGCCTGGTTGCGCGACAGCGTGACGCCCAGCGCCTTGACGCCGTACTCGCGCGCGGCGTGCATCACCATGCCGCCCCAGCCGCACCCCACGTCCAGCAGGCGCATCCCCGGTTCGAGCCCCAGTTTGCGCGCCACCAGGTCGTGCTTGGCGAACTGCGCCTCCTCCAGCGTGGCGGTCGCGGTCGGGTAGACGGCGCACGTGTAGGCCATCGAGGGGCCCAGCAGCCACTCGTAGAACGTGTTCGACACGTCGTAGTGGTGCGCGATGGCTTCCCGGTCGCGCGCCTTGGAGTGCCGCAGGCCGTGCAGCCTGCGCTCCTGCGGCGGGATCTCCACCCGGGAGCGCAGGCGCCGGCGGCCCAGCGTGCGCAGCAGTTCCAGCCGTTGCGCCCAGGGGACCTCGCGCAGCGACAGGTCCGACAGGTGGGCCAGGGCGTCGTGGACGTCGCCGACGATCTCCAGGTGCCCGGTGACGTAGGCGCGGGCCAGGCCCAGCTCGCCGGGTGCGGAAGCCAGGTAGGACAACGCCTCCGGGGACCGGATCTCGATGCGCACGCCCGCGCCTGCCGGCCCCGCGTGGCTGCCGTCGTACGCGCTGAACTCCACGGACGAGTCGCTCCCGACCGCACGTCGGAACACCTCGGCCAACCGCATGGGCCCTCCCCTTCAGCTCACCGGATCAACTGCGCAGGACACACTTGGCGTACAGGTCGGGGAGCCGGGAGGCCGTGTCGTACCGCTTCTTCAGGCTCCGGTACGTCTCGCCGTTGTAGTTGGCCCAGAACTCCTCTTCCCCGTAGTAGGAGTCCGAGTACAGCGACTTGTGCCCGCCCAGCTCGGACACCTTGCGCTCGATCAGCCTGTTGCGGCTGCCCATCCCCTCGTCCGGTCGCAGGTCCACTGTGGACCAGAAGCCGACGTTGACGTACAGCACGTCCGGGTCCATCGGGTACAGCGGCCAGCCCGCGCGGTCGCGCAACCGCACCGGGCACAGCCACACCGGCTCGATGCCGATCTCGCGGTGGAAGAAGTCGAGGAACTCGGCCAGCCGGTCGACCGGGATCTCCACGTCCTGGATCACCGGCTCCTGCACGGCCTTGCTCAGCTTCGCGCTGAAGCCGCGGCGCCGGTCCCACGCCACGATCCGGCGGTAGACGTCCGAGCGCAGGTAGCGCTTGGGCACCAGCCGCCGCACCAGCGGGTGCTGCACGCCGAACGCCCGCGAGCACCAGAACCAGTCGGTGTCCCACCGCCACAGGTAGTCCCGCGCGGTCAGGTGGTCGGTGCGGCGGGCCCGGACGGACCGGTAGTAGATGTGGCGGCCGGTGTAGTCCGAGCGGTCGGGCGCGGACTCCGCCCAGTTCGCCAGGGTCAGGTACTGCTCCCGCGCGGAGAAGACCGTGCCGTCCACGAAGTCCACCGGCTCGCCCCGGTACGAGCGCTCGGCGCAGACCTGCTCGATGGCCTCCGCGCACTCCCGCGCCGACCCGAACGGCACGTGCCGCAACCGGACGAACGGCTTGACCGGCTCCAGCTCGATCTCCAGCCGCAGCGCGTAGCCCAGGGTGCCGTAGGAGTTCGGGAACCCGCGGAACAGGTCGTCGGACGGCCCGACGACGACCACCTCGCCGTCGCCGGTCATCACCTCCAGCTCGCGCACGGACTCGTGCGGCAGGCCGTTGCGGAAGGAGCTGGACTCGATGCCGAGCCCGGCCACCGCGCCGCCCAGGGTGATCGTCTTGAGCTGCGGCACGACCAGCGGCACCAGGCCGTGCGGCAGGGTCGCGTCGACCAGGTCCTCGTAGGTCGTCATGCCCTGGACCTGCGCGGTGCGCGCGGCCGGGTCGACCGACAGCACCCGGTTGAACCGGGCCACGTCGAGCCCGCCGGGCTGGTCGGCGCGGAACCGGAACAGGTTCGACGTCGGCTTGGCGAGCCGGACGGGCGCGCCCGCCGGGATCGCCGCGTACTGGCCGCGCAGCGCGGCCACCGCCTGGCTGTGATCGCTCACGCGTCCGACGTTAGGCCGCGACGCGAAGATCAGCACCCCCAAAATCCGGCGGGTTTCAAGTTACCCCCCGGTAGTACCCCGTCGACCACGGTGCGTACCCCCATCGGGGTCGGTCGACCGAGCTGGTCGGGCGGGGTCCCGGGACCGCCCGAACAGGACCGAACCGGACCGATCAGGACGGACCGGTCACCGCCCGGTCAGCCCCGGCAGCCCACGCGATCCGGCTCGACCACCTCGACGCCGGCTCCGGCCAGCTCCCGCTCGACCCGCGCGGAGACCTCGGCGGCGGGCTCGTCGTGGTCGTAGGTGGCGTGCGCGCCCCGGACGAGCTGCACGGCGTGGCCGCGCCCGAGCGCGCCGAGCGCGGTTTCGCGGATGCAGTGCTCGCTCTGCATCCCCACCAGGACCACGGTCGCCGAAGACGGGATCAGCCGCCCGAGCGGGGTGCCCTCGAAGGCGTCGCACCGGTGCTTGTCGACGACGTGCTCACCGTCGCGGACCGGGTGCACGAGTTCCCAGCCCGCGGTGCCCGGCGCGTCCGGATCGCCGTCCCCGCCGTTGTTGCGGACGTGCACGACGGTCCACCCGGCCTCCCTCGCCCGGTCGAGGCACGCCTCGATCGCCGCGCCGACCGGGCCGGCGTGCGGGACGGGTTCGGGCGCGCCCAGCATGTTGCGCTGGACGTCGACCAGCAGCAGTGCGGTGCTCATCCGGCCATTGAACACGCAGCCGGCCCCGCTCGGCGCCGCGTTCGCCGGGATCGGGCGCGGGGCCGGACCGGTCGGTGGTCGCCGCGCGGTGAGGCTGCGGTGGCCACTGCCGCGCGGCAACGACCCCGGGTCGCCGGCCGGGCCGATGGGGCCGACGCGGCTGCGGCTGACCAAGCCGGTGATCGCGGCGGTGTCCGGCCACGCGGTCGCGGGCGGGCTGGAGCCGGCGCTGTGGTGCGACCTGCGGGTGGCCGACGAGGGCGCGGTGTTCGGCGTGCACTGCCGGCGGTGGGGCGTGCCGCTGGTCGACGGCGGGACGGTGCGGCTGCCCCGGCTGATCGGGCGGTCGCGGGCGATGGACCTGGTGCTGACCGGGCGGCCCGTGGGCGCGGCGGAGGCGTTGGCGATCGGGCCGGTCAACCGGGTGGTGCCAGCCGGGACGGCGCGGGCGGCGGCCGAGGGGCCGGCGCGGGAGATCGCCGCGTTCCCCCGGACGTGCCTGCGCGAGGACCGGTTGTCGCTGCTGGAGCAGGAGGGGCTGGACGAGCCGGCCGCGCCGGCCGACGAGCCGGCGCACGGCCTGGTGTCGCTGCGCGAGGCGGAGGCCGGCCTGCGCCGCTTCCTCGCGGGCGGTGGCCGGCACGGCGAGTTCGGCTGAAGGACCGCGGCGGCGACCCCCGCGGGCGGTGCGCGCGGGGGCCGCCGGGCGATCGGTCGTGGATCGCCCCCGGTGCGGGGTCAGAACGCGACGTGCACGTGGAACGACCGGTCCGCCGGGTTGCCCGCGGAGTCGAACGTCTGGATGAACAGGCCGTTCGTGGTGCCGGCCCGGCCGACGACGACGACCTCACCGGAGGGCGAGACGCCGACGTTGCCGGGGATGCCGACGGTCGCGACGTAGGCGCCGTTGACGATGTTGCTGCCCCCGAAGAAGACCTCGTAGGTGCCGGTGCCGAGCCTCGCCGCCCCGGAGGCGCCGAAGTTCTGGGCGGTCAGGGTGCCGTTGTCGACCACGGCGTACACCAGCTGCGGTGTGACGAGGGCCGACGGGCCCCCGGCCAGCGCCGCCTGCTGCTGGGCCGCCGCGCTCAGCGGGGGCTGCTCGGCGGTCGGCTTCGCCTGGTAGCCGGCCTGGCCGGCGGACGCCATCTGGGTCGCGCCGAACACGAGCAGGGCGATCGCGGCGAGCGCCGCGAGCACCCGGGACTTGACCTTGGACGGTTGGGACATGGAAAGTGCCTCCCCGAGTCGTTCCCGGTTTTCACCGGGGGACTCAGCGTCCCGTGCGCGCCGCGTTTCACACATGAATGCATTCGGATGCAGGTTTCAACAGTTTATTGGCACAACTGTCCTAAACGGTGCGCAACAACCCCGCAACCTGCGACCAGAGCCCGTCCAGGACGGAGGGGTCGTTGTGGAGCTTGGCGAACAGGACCGTGCCCTCCAGTTGGGCGAGGACGGCCTGGGCGTCGCGGCGGGTGGCGTGGGTGCCCTCACCCTTGGGGATGTGCCCGAGTTCGGCGGCTTCGAGCAGGGCGCCGTGCACCAGGGAGACCTGCTGGTCGAAGATCTCTTCGAGGCACTCGCGGACGGTTTCGTCCTGGGCGCCGAGTTCCAGGGCGAGGTTGGCGAAGAGGGAGCCGCGGACGAAGCCGCTCTCGCGCTTGCCGCGGTGCTGGGCGTCGGCCTGGGCCAGGAGGAGCCGTTCGAGCCGGTGGAGCGGGCGACCGCTCGACCGGAGGATCTCTTTCCAGAGGGCTTCCTCGGCGGCCCACGCGGCGCGCAACGCCTCCACCGCGAGGACCTGCTTGGAGTCGAAGAAGTGGTAGAAGCTCCCCTTGCGCACCCCGGCGAGCTCGCAGATCCCGGCGACGCTCATAGCGCCGTACCCCTGCCCGCGCATCAACTCACCGGCAGCGTCGAGCAACTTCTGCCGAGCATCACTGTTCCGCCCCATCCCCCCACCCTAGACGACCGGTCAACTACCCCCCGCAACCTCACCCCGAAAACACCCAGCCAGCCATTCCACCACAACAACCACAAAAACGAGACAACCGGTCAACTACCCACCACCACAACCCCAAAGGCAAGACGACCGGTCAACTAATAATGCGCGCGCACTTCATGCCAATGATCAAACCCCAAGACGGCCAGTCAACTACTTCCAACCGCCCTCGCCACTTCCCACTGAGCCCATTGCTTCCCAGCGAGCCCATAGCTTCTCAGCGAGCCCATTGCTTCCCAGCGAGCCCTTTGCTTCTCAGCGAGCCCATTGCTTCCCAGCGAGCCCTTTGCTTCTTAGCGAGCCCATTGCTTCCCAGCGAGCCCATTGCTTCCAGCCGCCTCCCACTGCTTCGCTCCGGCCATTAAGCGACAAGACGTCCGGTCAACTACTGCGTCGCAACCGCAGCCGGAGGACTCTGGCCGACTGCCGTGTCGTCACCGCAGTGGATGAGCGAGTTGGGCGGTCAACTACGGGGCGGTCGCGCCAGATGACTAGATGGTCGGTCAACTATGGGGGTGCGGGGTGGAGGGTGCAGAGGGGTGGGTTGGTAGTTGACCGGTCGGCTGGGGGTGTTTTCAGGCGACCGGTCAACTAACGAGTGGTTCAGCGGTTCAGTGCAGGCCCAGTTCGCGGGCGATCAGCATCTTCTGCACCTCGCTGGTCCCCTCGCCGATCTCCAGGATCTTGGCGTCCCGGTAGAAGCGGCCGACCGGGTACTCGTTCATGAAGCCGTACCCGCCGAAGACCTGGGTGGCCTCGCGCGCGTTGTCCATCGCCGCCTCCGACGACACCAGCTTCGCGATCGACGCCTCCCGCTTGAACGGCTCGCCGCGCAGCATCCTCGACGCCGCCTCGTAGTACGCCAGCCGCGCGATGTGCGTCCGCGCCTCCATCTCGGCGATCTTGAACTGGATCGCCTGGTACTCCCCGATCTTCCGGCCGAACGCCTCGCGCTCCTGCGCGTACTTCACGCACTCGTCCACGCACCCCTGCGCCAACCCGACCCCGATGGCCGCGATCGCCACCCGGCCCTCGTCCAGCGTCTGCAGGAACTGCGCGTACCCCCGCCCCCGCTCGCCGACCAGGTTCGCCGCCGGCACCCGGCAGTCCTGGAACGACAGCTCGCGGGTGTCCGACGCGTTCCAGCCGACCTTCGAGTACTTCCGGGACACCGAGAACCCCGGCGTGCCGGTCGGCACCAGGATCGCCGAGATCTCCGGCTTCCCGTTCTCCCGGCGGCCCGTCACCGCCGCCACCGTCACCAGCCCGGTGATGTCCGTGCCCGAGTTGGTGATGAACGCCTTCGTCCCGTTGATCACCCACTCGTCGCCGTCCAGCCGCGCCGTGGTGCGCAGCGCCCCCGCGTCGGAGCCGCCGCCCGGCTCGGTCAGCCCGAACGCGCCCAGCTTCTCCCCCGCGCACAGCGAGGGCAGCCACTCGGCCTTCTGCTCGGCGTCGCCGAACCGGTACAGCGGCATCGCGCCCAGGGAGACGCCGGCCTCCAGCGTGATCGCCACCGACGAGTCGACGCGCGCCAGCTCCTCCAGCGCCAGGCACAGCGCGAAGTAGTCGCCGCCCATCCCGCCGAACTCCTCCGGGAACGGCAGCCCGAACAGGCCCATCCGCCCCATCTTCGCGACGATCCCGTACGGGAACTCCTCCCGCTCGTAGAACTCGCCGATGACCGGGGCGACCTCGTCCCGCGCGAACTCCTCGACCGTCTTGCGCAGGGCTTCGTATTCCTCGTCAAGGCGGAAGTCCAACATCGCTCACTCCTGGTGGGGCACGACGACGGCTAGGGTCTCGTCCAGCGCGACCTGTTGGCCCGCTCGGACGTTCACTTCGGCGAGCACCCCGTCGACGGGCGCGGTGACGGTGTGCTCCATCTTCATGGCCTCGACCACGAACAGCGCCTGGCCCGCGGTGACGTGGTCGCCCTGCGCGGCGCGCGCCACCAGCACCGTGCCGGGCATGGGGCTGGTGACCGGCCCGGCGCTGCCCTCGGCGCGGTGCCCGGACAGCTCGGCCCCCGCGGTCTCGGTCAGCGCCCAGGTGCGGCCCTCCGCGCCGAGCCACAGGACGTCGCCCTGGCGGGCCATGGCGTACCGGCGGGTGCCGACGACCAGTTCGTCGCCGTCGACCGCGGCGGTGAGCCTGAGCGGTTCCCCTTGGCCCACCACGACTTCTTCACCGCGCACTCGCACGTCCACGTCGTCGACGCGCCACGTGGTCCAGGCGTGCTCGCCGATCCGCCAGCCGCCCGGCTGCTCCCACGGGTCGTCGCCGCGCAGCGACAGCTGCCGCTCCAGCGCGGCGGCGGCGTAGACCTCGTCCGGGACCTCGTGCCGCACTAGGGATTCGAGCTTGCGCTCGACCAGCCCGGTGTCCAGCCGACCCGCGCGCACGTCCTCGTCGGCCAGCAGCGCCCGCAGGAACGGGATGTTCGTCGTGACGCCGAGCACCACCATCCGCCCGAGCGCGGAGTCCAAGCGCCGCAACGCCTCCGCGCGCGTGTCGCCGTGCGCGACCACCTTGGCCAGCATCGGGTCGTAGTCGCTGCCGACGGTCAGCCCGACCCGCAGCGCCGAGTCCACGCGGACGTCGGAGGGCTCGTGCAGGCGCAGCACCGTGCCGCCGGTCGGCAGGAACCCGCGCGCCGGGTCCTCGGCGTACACCCGGGCCTCCACGGCGTGCCCGGCCAGCCGCACCTCGCCCAGCCGCAGCTGCTCGCCCGCCGCCACGCGCAGCTGCCACTCCACGAGGTCGACGCCCGTCACCAGCTCCGTCACCGGGTGCTCGACCTGGAGCCGGGTGTTCATCTCCATGAAGAAGTACTCGCCGGTCGAACCGTCCACTATGAACTCGACGGTGCCCGCGCCGACGTAGCCGACGGACTTCGCCGCGTCCACCGCGGCCCGGCCCATGGCCTCGCGGACCTCCGGGGTCAGCAGCGGGGACGGCGCTTCCTCGATGATCTTCTGGTGCCGCCGCTGGAGGCTGCACTCGCGCTCCCCCAGGTGCACCGCGGAGCCGTAGGCGTCGGCCAGGACCTGGATCTCGACGTGCCGCGGGTTGCCGATGAACCGCTCGATCAGCAGCGTGTCGTCGCCGAACGAGCCGCGCGCCTCGCGGCGGGCGGACTCGATCGCGTCGCGCAGCGCCGACGCCTCGCGCACCAGCCGCATCCCCTTGCCGCCGCCGCCGGCGGAGGGCTTGAGCAGCACCGGGAACCCGATCTCGCCGGCCGCGTCCACCAGGTCGTCGTCGGTCATCCCGGCCTCGGTGCGGCCCGGCACCACCGGCACGCCGGCCGCGCGCACGGTCAGCTTGGCGCGGATCTTGTCGCCCATGGCGTCGATCGCGTCGGCCGGCGGGCCGATGAACACCAGCCCGGCGCGCTCACAGGCCCGCGCGAAGTCGGTGTTCTCCGCCAGGAAGCCGTAGCCGGGGTGGACCGCCTGCGCGCCGGTCTCCCGCGCCGCCGCGAGGATCCGCTCCACCGACAGGTAGCTCTCCCGGGCCGCCGCCGGGCCGATGCGGACGGCCCGGTCGGCCAGCCGCACGTGCAGGGCGTCGGCGTCGGCGTCGCTGTGGACGGCGACGGACCTGATCCCGAAGCGCCGCAGCGCGCGGATCACGCGGACCGCGATCTCGCCGCGGTTGGCCACCAGAACGCTGTCGAACATCGCCATCACATCCGGAAAACGCCGTAGCCGACGGGCTCCAGCGGCGCGTTGGCCGCCGCGGACAGCGCGAGCCCGAGCACCGTGCGGGTGTCCTTCGGGTCGATCACGCCGTCGTCCCACAGCCGCGCTGTGGAGTAGTACGGGTTGCCCTGGTCCTCGTACTGCTGCCGGATCGGGGCCTTGAACGCCTCCTCGTCCTCGGCCGACCACGAGTCGCCGAGCTGGTCGCGCCGCACGGTCGCGAGCACCGAGGCCGCCTGCTCGCCGCCCATCACCGAGATGCGGGCGTTGGGCCACATCCACAGGAAGCGCGGCGAGTACGCCCGGCCGCACATCGAGTAGTTGCCCGCGCCGAACGAGCCGCCGATGACGACGGTGAACTTCGGCACCCGCGCGCAGGCCACCGCGGTGACCATCTTCGCGCCGTGCTTGGCGATCCCGCCCGCCTCGTACTCGCGGCCGACCATGAAACCGCTGATGTTCTGGAGGAACACCAGCGGCACGCCGCGCTGGTCGCACAGCTGGACGAAGTGCGCGCCCTTGAGCGCCGACTCGCCGAACAGCACGCCGTTGTTGGCGACGACGCCGACCGGGTGGCCGTGGATGCGGGCGAACCCGGTGACGAGGGTGGCGCCGTACTCCTTCTTGAACTCGTGGAACCGGCTGCCGTCCACCACCCGCGCGATCACCTCGCGCACGTCGTAGGGCGTGCGGCTGTCGGTCGGCACCACGCCGTACAGCTCGTCGGGGTCCACCGCCGGCTCGACGCTCGGCTCGACCCGCCACGGCCGCTCGGCGCGCGGGCCGAGGGTGCTGACGATGGAGCGGACGATCCGCAGCGCGTGCGCGTCGTCGTCGGCCAGGTGGTCGGTCACGCCGGAGGTGCGCGCGTGCAGGTCGCCGCCGCCCAGCTCCTCCGCCGTCACCACCTCGCCGGTCGCGGCCTTCACCAGCGGCGGGCCGCCGAGGAAGATCGTGCCCTGGCCGCGCACGATCACGGCCTCGTCGCTCATCGCCGGGACGTACGCGCCGCCTGCCGTGCACGAGCCGAGCACGGCGGCGATCTGCGGGATGCCCCGCGCGGACATGGTGGCCTGGTTGAAGAAGATCCGCCCGAAGTGCTCGCGGTCCGGGAACACCTCGTCCTGCCTGGGCAGGAACGCGCCGCCGGAGTCCACCAGGTAGACGCAGGGCAGCCGGTTGTGCAGCGCGACTTCCTGCGCGCGCAGGTGCTTCTTGACCGTCATCGGGTAGTAGGTGCCGCCCTTGACGGTGGCGTCGTTGGCCACGACCACGCACTCGCGCCCGGACACCCGGCCGACGCCGGTGATCACCCCGGCCGCCGGCGCCTCGCCGCCGTAGAGGCCGTCGGCGGCCAGCGGGGACAGCTCCAGGAACGGCGAGCCCGGGTCCAGCAGCGCGTCCACCCGGTCGCGGGGCAGCAGCTTGCCGCGCTCGACGTGGCGGGCGCGGGCCTTGTCCGAGCCGCCGCGGGCGGCTCCGGCGAGCTTCGCGCGCAGGTCTCGGACGAGGGCGGTGTGCTCGTCGGCGTACCGCCGGAAGGCGTCGCCGGACTTGTCGGCGGCGCTGCGCAGGACGGGGGCGTCCATGGGCTCCTCGCGGTTAGCAGTCGTTAACCTGAGGAGATGTTAGCGCTTGTTAACGCCCGGCGTCCACCCGCGCCGGCGCGGCGGCGGGGACACGCCGGGACGCGGTGGGCGGCGCGGCGGTGAGGGGGCCGCCGGGGCGACCCCCTCACCGGTCGGAGCAGCGCGCCGCGGGCGCGTCAGCCCGTGACGGCGTTGAGCTGCGGCAGGTAGCCGAGCCGCTGGCCGCTGCGGTTGGGGTGGTAGGACTCCTCCACCGGCCACGACAGGCTGTTCAGCCACCAGTCGGCCGAGCAGATCTCGTGCCCGGCGTACGCCCCGCGCAGGTCGCGGTAGGTGAACGACTTGGCGGCGGCCCGGCGGGAGATGACGGTGTGCAGGGTGTCGGCGGCCGAGTTGATCGCCGACCGCTTGGTGTCGCTCAGGCCCACCGAGCACGAGCCCGGCACCTTGTACAGGCGCGGGTACCCGAGCACGACGACCCGCGCCGAGGGCGCCCGGTTGCGGATCTGCGCGTAGACGTTGTCCAGCAGGCCGGGCAGCGTCGTGGTGGCGTAGGTCTTGGCCTTGTCGACGCGGTCGACGCACACCTGGTCGGTGCCGAACGTGCAGGCGGTGATGACGTCGGTGAACCCGGCGTCGTTCCCGCCCACCGAGACGGTGGCCAGGGTCGTGGTCGCGCTCAGGGCGCCGACCTGGTTGGCCAGGACGTCACCGGTCCTGGCGCCGGAGCAGGCGACGAACTTGAAGCTCGCCGGGGCGTGCGAGGCGGCCCAGAGCGCCGGGTAGGCGTACTGGCTGCGCTTGCAGGAGCCGCTCTCGCCGTAGTAGGAGCCGGTGCCGGTCCCCGAGGAGTAGGAGTCGCCGAGCGCGACGTAGTGCGCGCCGGCCTGGACTTGGGCCTGGGCTTGGGCGGGCAGGGCGGTGAGCAGTGCCGCCGCGGCGGCGAGCACCGCGCCGAGCAGGGTGCGGACAGGGCGCATCGAGCAGCCTCCCGGAGGGAAACACGCAGGGTGTGATGCGGAGCACAACAACAGTTACCAGTTGGTAGGTCTGACCAAAAGCCCCGGTCAAGAGTTAACTTCGCGGTCCGGCGCGGCGGGCCGGCGATCTCCGGGCGACCCACCGGTTAACGCTCGTTTACGTTTCTCCGCCGGGCCGTTTAGGATGGGGCGCGTGCCAGCCGAGGAACCGAAGCAGACCCGCCGGGAGCAGATCCTGGCCGCGGCGGCCGAGCTGTTCGCCCGACACGGCTTCCACGGCGTGGGCATCGACGACATCGGCGCGGCCGTGGGGATCTCCGGCCCGGCGCTCTACCGGCACTTCCGCAGCAAGGACGCCATGCTCGGCGAGATGCTGACGTCGATCTCCGAGCGCCTGCTCGACGGCGGCCTGTCCCGCGTCTCCGCGTCCCCCGACGCGACCTCGGCCCTGCACGCCCTGGTCCGCTGGCACGTCGACTTCGCGCTGGACGACCCGGCGCTGATCACCGTCCAGATGCGCAACCTGGCCAACCTGACCGACCCCGACCGCCGCCGCGTGCGGGCGCTGCAACGCCGGTACGTCGAGGTCTGGGTGACGACGCTCCAGGAGACGGTGAAGGTGGACGAGCCCACCGCCCGCGCCGCCGCCCACGCCGTCTTCGGCCTGATCAACTCCACCCCCCACAGCGCCCACCTGGACCGCGACCAGATGGCCTCCCTGCTCACCCGGATGGCCTTGGCCTCCCTCACCACAGCCGGCGTCCTGGCCACCGCCTGAGGCCCACGACTCACGGCTTTTGGGTTTTCAGCACGCCCCGTGCAGACCGGTGCCTTCGTGTTCTCCCCGTATGGCCTGCCCGGAGGGCTACCATGCTTTCTTGGGGGGTGCAAGCACGCTTTTCGCTTGCACCCCCCAAGAAAGCATGGTCGTCTTTGACAGGTCATGCGGGGAGAACACGACCGCTCTTGCTCTTCCTCCTCCTTGGCGGCCTGCCTGTCCGGCGAGGACTCTTTTAATCTTTTCAGCTTAGATCGGTACAGCACCTAATCTCACCCGGATCAGTGCGCGACACAAGTATGAAGAGCGGCCGAGAGGCCCCCAAGGAGGAGGAAAAGAAAGGGCGGTCGTGTTCTCCTCCCCGTACGGCCTGCCGGAGGCAATCATGCCGAGCAGGGGGTGTCAAGCGAAGAGCGTGCTTGACACCCCCTGCTCGGCATGATCGGGCTGCGCCCAGGCCGTACGGGGAGGAGAACACGAAGCGACCGGTGTGGCACTGGGTGCGGCGCTCCTTCGTGCAAAGCGCGGTAAGGCTCGTCTCGCTCTCGTGAAAACCGCCAAGCTCGCCGGCCGGGATCGGTGGCACCGCGTGAAATCACCCGAAGAGGTGGATAGTGTGCCGCACCGCGGGGCAAGGGGGTTGGCACCCCTTCCGCGGTGGGGCCAGGCCGGTTGGCACGGCGCGTTGCCGATCCGTAACCTTGGCTGCCGATGAGCGAGCCCGGTGTCAACAGCGTCAGCGGGTGGCCGGGGGTTCGGTTGTTGACCCGGTTGCCCGCCTGGTTCCGACTGCTGGTGGTGACGCTCGCGGTGTTCTGCTGCGGGGTCGTCGCCTCCCGCCCCGCCGGGGCCTCCGACGACCGACCGCTCACCGGGGACGTCGCGGTCGCCGCGGCGGCGGTCGAGGCGATGGCCCGGCCGACCGCGGGCGGTTCGCCGCTGGCCGGGTTCCCGGCCGACTTCAACGCCGTCACCGGGCGCTCGCCGGTCGTGGTCACGGCGCCGGACGGCACGGCCCGCGCCCTGGACCCGCGCGGCGGGTGCTCGGGGCCGGCGGGGGACACGGAGTGGGACTTCGGCGTCGGCTGCCGGGCGCACGACCTGGGCTACGACCTGCTGCGCTACGCCGAGCACAAGGGCCGGCCGCTGCCGCCGGAGGCGCGCAAGGCGCTGGACGCCCGGCTGGCGGCCGACATGCACGGGCAGTGCGACCTCAACCCCCGCGACAGCGCGTCGCGCTGCCACGCCGTCGCCGGGCTCTACGCGGCCGGCCTGGAGTTCAACTCGTGGCGGCAGCGCTGGGGGCCGCCCGGCCACGAACCGGTGCTGGCCTGGGGGTTCGGCAGCGCCGTCGTGGTCTTCCTCATCCTCGCGCGGCTGCCGCGGCGGCGGGAGGAGGCGCCGGACCCGGCCGCGCCCGCCGTCGGGCCGGAGGACCGGTACGCCGCGTTCCTGCGCCTGGCCAGCCTCGGGCTGGTGGTGGTCGGGCAGTCGCTGCTGACCGTGCTGCACTGGGCGGGGGTGGGCGCGGACTGGCTGTGGCTGCTGACCTGGGCATTGCAGACCGCGCCGGTGTTCTACTTCGCGGGCGGCCACGCGAACCTGACCCGCTGGCTGGAGGTGGAGGCCGCCGGCGGCGGGTACGGCCGGTACCTGGTCAGCCGGATCAGCTGGCTGCTGCGGCCGGTGCTGGCGTTCGTGCTGGCCTGGCTGGTGCTGCCGCTGCCGCTGGAGCTGCTGGACGTCCCCAAGGCGCGCGTGGAGACCTTCGGGCGGCTGATCGCCCACCCGCTGTGGTTCCTCGGCCTCTACCTGGTGGCGGTGGCGGCCACGCCGCTGATGGCCCGGCTGCACCGCACGGCCCGCCTGGCCACGCCGGTCGCCCTGCTCGCCGCCATGGTCGCGGTCGACGCGGTGCGCATCGCCCTGGCCTGGCGCACGGGCGGCTACCTGAACCTGGTGCTGGGCGCGCTGCTGCTGCAGCAGCTGGGCTTCCACTACGCCGACGGCGGCCTGGCCCGCCTGCCGCGCCGGGTGGCCGCCGCGCTCGCGGTCGCCACCGCGCCGGTGCTGGCGGCGCTGATCGCGTTCGGCGGCTACCCGCGCACCGTGATGGCCGTGCCCGGCGAGCCGGGGTCCAACCTCAGCCCGCCCACGGTGTGCCTGCTGGTGCTCGGCCTCGGCCAGGTCTGCGCCGTCCTGCTGCTGCGCGGCCGGGTGTCGGCGTGGCTCGCCGGCCGCCGGCAGTGGCGGGTCGTCGACTACGCGCGCTCCGCGCCGATGACGGTCTACCTCGGTTACCTGACCGCGCTGGCCGCCGTCATCGGCCTGCTCGGCCTGCTGGACGCGCCCGCCGCGTTCGACTGGGTGGTCGCCCGGCCGCGCTGGCTGTCGGTCCTGGTGCTCCTGCTGCTGCCGGTCCTGCTGCTGTTCCACCGCTTCGAGCGCACCGCCGCCCTGCTGCCCTGCCACGCGCGGGAGACCCACCGGACCAGGTTGGCCGCCACGCTGGGCGTCGGCTACGGCGTGCTGGGCGTGCTCGGGTTCGTCGTGACGGGTTTCGCCGGCGCGGCCGGGACGCTGGTGGTGCTCAAGGTCGACCCGCTGCAGAACCTCATCCACCTGCTGCTGGGCTGGTACCTCCTGCACACCGCCCGCGCCGGCACCTGCCACGGCCGGCGGCCGTGGCTGCTCACCGCCCTGGCCTGCGTGCCGCCGCTGCTGGTGCTGGAGCCGACCGGCGCGATGGTCGCCCTGCACGGCGCGACGATCGCCGTGGCGCTGCTGGCCGCGATACCCAGGCAGGACCGAGGCCGCGCCGGTGGGCTCGGGCAGCCGGAGCCCGTCGTCGAGCGGGGCGTGCGGGCCGGGTAGCCGGCCGCGCCACCACGGCGTCGAACCGCTCACCGTCCACATCGGACTCATCGGCGACGGTCGCCGCGCGTCCGGGCGGGAAACCGCCGGCGCTCCTCGGCGCGGACCGCGAAACCTTCGTCCTCTGTGGACGACGCGGTCCGCGCCGCGTCACCCGACCCGGCGAACTCGCGCGCCCCGGCCCCGGCCGGTCCGGGCGCCGGGCGGGGCGCGCCACCGCCGGCGACCTGCGGTGGGCCGCCGCGCCGCGGACCCGCCCCACCAGCACGGACCCGGCGCCCCGCTCGGCCTGGCGGCGCTGCTCGGCCCGGCCGCGGGCGCCGACGGCGCGGCCGGCCGCCGGCGGCGGGAGGAGCAGGCCCGCGGCCGGCCGGAACCGGCCCATGTTTCCCGCCGCGCTGACGAGGTACACGACCCCGTGGTGATCAACGCGACGACGGCCGCGACCCGCCCGCTGCGCGGCGGCCCGGCCACGACCGGCCCGGGGCCCCGCTCCCCGGCCCCGGGCCGCGCCGGCCGGTCACCACGCGCCGGGCGCGGGGAGCGGCACGGGGCCGCAGCCGCCGGGCACGGGGTCGGGCGGCAGCGGCCGGCGGCCGTCCGGGCCGTGCGACCGCACGCGGCCGGCGCCGTGCGGCACGTGGCCCCGGCGGCGCGCCGCGCCGGGGTAGCACCCCGGCGGTCGGCGCGGCAAGCCGTTGCGGCACCCGAACGCCACCCGGTAGGCAGTACCGCAGAGCTGTGCTCCCCTACTCCGTGATGGAAGATGGCTGAATGCACCCGCAGGATCCGGACCGCTGGGCACGGCTCACCGCCGTCGCCGGTGACGCCTTGGTCGCGGCCAAGGCCGGGGAGGACGCTGTCGCGGTCGACCTGGTCACCGGCTACCTCAGCGGGTCGCCCGAGGGCAACGAGGAGATCCGGGAGCTGGTGCTGCTGCTGTTCTCCGAGTGCAGCGACATGGTCTCGGCGCTCGGGTCCGGCGGCGCCACCCCGGTCAAGATGCAGGTGTTCGACGAGGACGGCCAGGAGGTCCCGATCGACGACGCGGACCCGCCCGTCCGCACGGCGATCCGCACCCTGTTGGCCGAGGTCCACGGCGACCAGCAGGCGGCGGCCGAGCAGATCGAGATCGCCCTGGCCAACGGCCGGCCGCAGGAGCTGGCCACGGTGGTCCTGCAGGCGCTGCGCTGGACGGTGAAGCTCGCGCTGGAGTGCGAGGTGCGCGACCTGGCGGTCGCACCCTGGATCGAGGCCGCACTGGACGAGTAGGAGCCATTGACAAGCTCTGTGGTCTAGACCAGTCTCCCCGGTGGGCGCGGTAACCCTGCCAATCCGCCGAGGAGTCCCCATGAAACCACGATTGGGCGCGCTGCTGGCCGCGAGCGCGCTGGCCATCGGATCACTAGCGTTCTTCGGGCCGGCCGCCTCCGCCGCGCCCGGCGTCACCGCGACGTTCGCCAAAGCCCAGGACTGGGGCAGCGGCTTCGAGGGCAAGTACACGATCACCAACGGCGGTCCCGGCGCCCTGACGTCGTGGAAGGTCGAGTTCGACCTGCCCGCGGGCACGACCATGGGCTCGTACTGGGACGCGTTGATCACCCGCACGGGCAACCACTACGTGGCCACCAACCGGGAGTACAACGGTGGCCTGGCCGCCGGCGCCACCCGCAGCTTCGGCTTCGTGGGCACCGGCGGCGGCGTGCCGACCAACTGCACCGTCAACGACGCGCCGTGCGAGGGCGGCGGTGGCGGCGACGACACGACCGCGCCCTCGGCCCCGGCCAACCTGAAGGTCACCGGCACCACCGCCAACTCGGTGTCGCTGGCCTGGGACGCGTCGACCGACAACGTGGCCGTGAGCGGCTACGACGTCTACCGCGGCGACACCGTCGCGGCCACCAGCACGGGGACGACCGCGACCGTGTCCGGGCTCAACCCGGCCACGGCCTACCAGTTCACCGTGCGGGCGCGGGACGCGGCGCGCAACACCTCAGACCCGTCCAACCAGGTCACGGCCACCACGCAGGACGGCCCGCAGCCGATCAACGGCCGGGGCGCGCCCTACCTGTTCCTGGGCTGGGGCAACCCGCCCGCGCCGCAGACGGTGATGCAGGCGACCGGCGTCAAGTGGTTCACCATGGCGTTCGTCCTCGCGCAGGGCGGCTGCAACCCGGCCTGGGACGGCAACCGGCCCCTGACCGGCGGCATCGACGCCAACGCGATCAACCAGATCCGCGCGGCGGGCGGCGACATCGTCCCGTCGTTCGGCGGGTGGAGCGGCAACAAGCTCGGCCCGAACTGCTCCACCCCGCAAGCGCTTGCGGGTGCGTACCAGAAGGTGATCGACGCCTACCGCCTGAAGGCGATCGACATCGACATCGAGAACACCGACGAGTTCGAGAACGCCGCGGTCCAGGACCGCATCCTGGAGGCGCTCAAGATCGTCAAGCAGAACAACCCGGGCATCCAGACGATCGTCACCATCCCGACCACGCGCACCGGCCCGAACTCGTGGGGCAACCGCCTCATCGAGCGGTCCCAGGCGCTGGGCTCGAACATCGACGTCTACACGCTGATGCCGTTCGACTTCGGCAGCTCGGACATCAAGACCGACACCATCAACGCGACGACGGCGCTGAAGAACAAGCTCAAGTCCGTCTTCGGCTGGTCCGACGCGGTGGCGTTCAACCACTCGGGCATCTCCGGCATGAACGGCCTGTCCGACCAGAAGGAGGTCACCACCCCGGCCACCTGGACCCAGCTGCGCGACTGGGCGAAGTCCAACGGCCTGGGCCGGTTCTCGTTCTGGGCGGTCAACCGCGACCGCGGCGGCTGCGACGGCCAGGTGGGCTCCACCTGCTCCGGCGTGCCGCAGGCCGACTGGGAGTTCACCCGGATCACGGCGGGCTTCTGACCCGTTCCGGCGCCACCACCCGGTAGGCCGGGGGCCCGCGGGCGTCACGCGACGCCCGCGGGCCCCCGCTACGCCCGGCGGCTGCCCTGCAAGCCCGCCGCGCCGCTCCCGGGGTCGCCCCCGGGGTCGCCGGCCAGCAGCTCCGCCACCAGCGCGCCCACCTGCTCCACCTCGATCAGGAACCCGTCGTGCCCGAAGGGCGAGGACACGACCCGCAGGTCGACGCCGAGCCCCTCGGCGATCTCCGCCTGCTGGGCGAGCGGGTAGAGCCGGTCGGAGTCGATCCCGGCCACCACCGACCGCGCCGTCACCCGGCCCAGCGCCGCCCGGACCCCGCCCCGGCCCGCACCCACGTCGTGGCCGTTCATGGCCTCGGTGAGCACCGCGTAGCTCTCCGGGTCGAACCGCCGGACCAGCTTGTCCGCGTGGTGGTCGAGGTAGGACTCCACGGCGAACCGGCCGTCGGCCTGCCGGTCCCGCCCGAACCTGGCCTCCAGCTCCGGCGCGCTGCGGTAGCTGAGGTGGGCGATCCGCCGGGCGACGCCCATGCCGCGCACCGGGTCCAGCCGGATGGCGTGCAGCTGCGCCGACGCGAGCGCGATGTGCTCGGCGGTGGACGCCGCGGGCGCCGCCAGCACCAACAAGGACTTCACCCGATCGGGTAGGGAAACGGCCCACTCCAGAGCCCGCATCCCGCCCATGGACCCCCCGAGCACGGCCGCCCACGCGTCGATGCCCAGCGCGTCGGCCAGCAGCGCCTCCGCCGCCACCTGGTCCCGCACGGACACGCGGGGGAACCGCGCGCCCCAGGGCCGCCCGTCCGGCGCGGCGGCCCAGGGCCCGGTGGTCCCCTGGCAGCCGCCCAGCACGTTCGGCGCGACGACGAACCACCGGCGGGTGTCCACCGGCCGGCCCGGCCCGATCAGCCCGTCCCACCAGCCCGGCGTGGGGTGGCCGGGCCCGGCCTCGCCCACCACGTGGCTGTCGCCGGTCAGCGCGTGCAGCACCAGCACGGCGTTGGACCGCTGCGGGTCCAGCGCGCCCCAGGTCTCGTAGGCGATCCGCACCGGCAGGCCGGGCAGCTCGCCGCGGAACCACTGGCGGCGCCCGTTCGGGTCACCCTCCCGCCACCCGCCGGCGGCGGGAGGGGTCTCACCGGCGGTGGGCCCGACGCTCACCTCGCCGACTCGGCGGCCCGGAACCCGGCCTCCAGGTCGGCCTTGAGGTCCTCCACCCCCTCGATGCCCACCGACAGCCGAACCAGGCCGGGCGCCACGCCGGCCGCCACCTGCTGCTCCGGCGTGAGCTGGCTGTGCGTGGTGCTCGCCGGGTGCACGATCAGGCTGCGCACGTCGCCGATGTTGACCAGCTGGCTGAACAGCTCGACGCCGTCCACGAACGCCTTGCCCGCGTCCACGCCGCCCCGCAGCTCGAACGACACCACCGCGCCCGCGCCCAGCGGCAGGTACTTGCGCGCCAGCTCGTTCCACGGCGAGGACGCCAGCCCGGCGTAGTGCACCTTCTCCACCTCGTCGCGCGCCTCCAGCCACTCGGCCAGCGCCTGCGCGTTGGCCACGTGCCGCTCGACGCGCAGCGAGAGCGTCTCGATCCCCTGCAGGATCAGGAAGCTGGTCAGCGGGGCGATCGCCGCGCCGGTGTCGCGCAGGCCCTGCACCCGCAGCTTCGCGGCGAACGCGCCGTGGCCCAGCGCGGGCCAGTAGCGCAGCCCGTGGTAGCTCGGGTCCGGCTCGGTGAAGTCGGGGAACCGCTCGGCGTCGGAGAACTCGAACCGGCCGCCGTCGACGACCACGCCCGCGATCGCGGTGCCGTGGCCGCCGAGGTACTTGGTGGCCGAGTGCACGACGATGTCCGCGCCGTGCTCCAGCGGCCGGAGCAGGTAGGGCGTCGGCAGGGTGTTGTCCACCACCAGCGGCACGCCGGCCGCGTGCGCGACCTCGGCCACCGCCGCGATGTCGAGCACGTTGCTGCGCGGGTTGGCCAGCGACTCGGCGAAGAACAGCTTGGTGTTGGGCCGCACCGCCGCGCGCCACGCCTCCAGGTCGTCCGGGTCGTCCACGAAGGACACCTCGATGCCGAGCTTGGGCAGCGTGTAGTGGAACAGGTTGTAGGTGCCGCCGTAGAGCGACGCGCTGGAGACCAGGTGGTCGCCCGCGCGCGCGAGGTTGAGCACGGTCGCGGTCTCGGCGGCCTGGCCGGAGGCGAACGCCACCGCCGCCACCCCGCCCTCCAGCGCGGCGACCCGCTGCTCCAGCACGTCCTGGGTCGGGTTGTTGATGCGGGTGTAGATGTTGCCCGGCTCCGCGAGGCTGAACAGCGCCGCGCCGTGCGCGGTGTCGCGGAAGACGTACGAGGTGGTCTGGTAGATCGGCGTGGCGCGGGCGCCGGTCGTCGGGTCCGGCGCCGCACCGGAGTGGACCTGCTGGGTTTCGAAGGACCAGGACATGCTCGAAGCTCCTGTCAAGGCTGGGGGTTGTACGGGCGCGACGAAGGGGGACGACGCGCAGAGGGGGGTGGATCAGCCGACACGACAGGCCGTCCGGGCGGCGCGCGCGTGCCGCACGCGCCGTCGCGCCACCCGGAGACTCATGCTGCTGAAGGTAGCCGCGGGTCACGGTGCGCGACAAGGCGTCCACGTCTTGGGAAGCCTAGGGTTCGTCGTATGCGCACCGCACTGATCGGTTACGGGCTCGGCGGAGCCGCTTTCCACGCCCCGTTCCTCGCCACCGCGCCAGGGCTGACCCTGTCGGCCGTGGTCACCGGGAATCCCGGACGCCGGGACGAGGTGCGCGCGCGGTACCCCGACGCCGAGGTGATCCCCTCGGTCGACGAGCTGCTGCGGCGGGCGGGCGAGTTCGACCTCGCGGTGGTGACCACGCCCAACCGGCACCACGCCGCGCACGCCCGGTCGGCGCTGGAGCACGGGCTGGACGTGGTGGTGGACAAGCCCTTCGCCGGTTCGGCCGCCGAGGCGCGCGCCCTGGTGGAGCTGGCCGAGGAGCGGGGCCGCCGGCTCGTGCCGTTCCACAACCGCCGCTGGGACGGCGACTTCCGGACCGTCGGGAAGCTCCTGCGCGAGGGCGCGCTCGGCGACGTGCACCGGTTCGAGTCGCGGTTCGAGCGGTGGCGGCCGGAGCCCAAGGGGTCGTGGAAGGAGTCCGGCGACCCGGCCGACCTCGGCAGCATCGTCTACGACCTGGGCACCCACCTGGTCGACCAAGCGGTGGCGCTGTTCGGCCGCCCGACGGAGGTCTACGCGGAGGTGCGGACGCTGCGCCGCGGCGCCCGCGCGCACGACGACGCGTTCCTGGCGCTGACGCACCGGGGTGGGACGATCTCGCACCTGTGGGCGTCGGCGCTGGCCGCCGACCTCGGGCCGCGCTTCCGCGTCCTGGGCGACCGCGCGGCCTACGTCAAGCACGGCATGGACCCGCAGGAGGACCGGCTCAGGGCCGGCGCGGTGCCCGGCGGGGCCGACTGGGGCGCGGAGGCCGAGGAGTCCTGGGGCACCCTGTCCGGCACCCCGGTGGAGACCGAGCGCGGCGCCTACCAGGACTTCTACGCCGCCGTCGCGGCCGGCGGCACGCCGGTCGCCGCCGCGGACGCCGTCACCGGCCTGGAAGTCGTCGAGGCCGCCTTCGAGTCGGCCCGCTCCCGGCAGACCATCCCGCTTCCCGACCAGTCGCATTAGCTGCCGAGACTCCGAACAGAGGATGAGGAGCGTGCTCAGGTGCTGGGTGCGAGGCGCGGGGCTCGGCAAGCCGGCAGCCCTCCGCTCCTCGCGCGGGAGGACGTGCGCGTACTCGACGCAGCCAGGAACACGAGCACAGTGAACGCAGCAACGGCGCACCCATAACGCAGCGCACGCAGGCCAGGCGCACCCAGTGCCACACCGGTCGCTTCGTGTTCTCCTCCCCGTACGGCCTGGGCGCAGCCCGATCGCATTTGTCGGGGGGTGTCAAGCACGCTCTTCGCTTGACACCCCCCGACAAATGCGATTGCCTTCGGCAGGCCGTGCGGGGAGGAGAACACGACCGCTCCTTCTTTTCCTCCTCCTTGGGGGCCTCTCGGCCGCTCTTCATACTTGGGTCGCGCACGGATCCGGGTGAGAATTGGTGCGGTGCGGATCTCATTGGTGCGGTAGCGCTTGAAGCTGAAAAGAAAAAGAGTCCTCGCCGGACAGGCAGGCCGCCAAGGAGAATGAAAAGAAACTGCGGTCGTGTTCCCCCCGCATGACCTGTCAAAGACGACCATGCTTTTCCTGGGAGTGCAAGCGAAAAGCGTGCTTGCACTCCCAGGAAAAGCATGGTAGCCCTCCGGGCAGGCCATACGGGGAGAACACGAAGACACCGGACTGCACGGGGTGTGCTGGAAACCTGAAAGCCAAGAGGTTCAAGCGCGGTCGGCGGTGCTTGCGTGTGCCGGGTCCCTGCGCAGGGTCTCGCCGATCGCCAGCAGGGACAGCACGCTCATCAGGGCGCCGGCGATCAGGTAGAGCGACACCGGCCAGGACTCCTGGGCCGGCGTCAGGCCGAGCAGCCACACCGAGATCAGCGGTGACAGGCCGCCGCCGAGCACCGCCCCGAGCTGGTAGCTCAGCGACACCCCGCTGTACCGCACGCGCGTGCCGAACAGCTCGGCGTAGTAAGCGGGCATGGGGCCGAACACCGCTGCCGAGCCCGTGAAGCCCACCACGAGCGCGACCACGACCAGAGCCGGGGAACGGGTCTCCAGCAACCAGAACAGCGGCAGCGCGTACACGCCGAGGAACGCCGCGCCGCCGAGCATCACCGGCAGCCGCCCGATCCGGTCGGACAGCCGCGCGAACACCAGGATCGCCACCGCCTGCGCCGCCGCGCCGACGAGGCCGGCGGTCAGCAGCGTCGACTTCGGCATCCCCAACTGCTTGGTGCCGTAGGAGACGACGAACGTGGCGAGCACGAAGATGAACATGTTGAACCCGAGGTTCACGCCCGCGCCGAGCAGCACCTTGTGCCACGACCGGCGCAGCACGTGGACCACCGGGAGCTTCAGCGTGCCCTCCGAGGCGCGGGCCGCGCGGAACTCCGGGCTCTCCTCCACCGACAGCCGCACGTACAGGCCGACGCCGACCAGCACCAGGCTGAACAGGAACGGCAGGCGCCAGCCCCACGACAGGAACTCGTCGCCGGAGATCGCGGTGGACGCCGCCATCGCGCCGTTCGCCAGCAGCAGCCCCAGCGGCGAGCCGAGGAACGTCCAGCTGCCGTACCACGCCGTGCGCCCCGGCGGCGCGTGCTCGACCGCCATCAGGGTCGCGCCGCCCTGCTCGCCGCCGAGGAAGAAGCCCTGCACGACCCGCAGCAGCACCAGCAGGACCGGCGCGGCGAGGCCGATCGAGCCGTAGGTCGGCAGCACGCCGATCAGCGCCGTGCACGCGCCCGTCGCGGTCAGCGTGAGCACGAGCATCGACCGCCGCCCGACGCGGTCGCCGAAGTGGCCGATCACGACGCCGCCGAGCGGCCGGGCGAGGAAGCCCGCGCCGAACGTCGCGAACGCCAGCAGGGTCCCGATCCTGGGGTCGAAGGACGGGAAGAACAGCTTGTCGAAGACCAGCGCGGACGCCGTGCCGTACAGGAGGAAGTCGTACAGCTCGACCGCGTTGCCCGCCGAACTGGCCAACGCCACCCTGCGCACCCCGGAATTCCCCATTCGCCCACCCTGGTCCCCGCGCGAGTGAAGCGGTTTGGACAGTGATCCACATCACATCATATCCGCGTGACGCCCTCCACCCGACCGGGCTCGTCGACCGGCCGACCGGAGGGCAAGGCGACCCGCCCGCCACATCGGTGGAAGAAACCACACGATGTGGTGACTCAGCTGGAGGACGTGCCGCGTGCGGGCCACTGTGTGGGGCATGGCACCGCTCCCCCTCCTCGCGGCCATCGCCGCGTTCTTCCCCGCAGTCACCGTCCCGGAGTCGTCGTTCCTGCTCGCGGTTGAGCACCGCGAGCAGGTCCGGACCATGAGCCTGACGTGCGACCCGGCCGGTGGCGCGCACCCCAACGCCGGCCAGGCGTGCCAGGCGCTGACCGGCGTCGAGGGCGACATCTCGCTCATGGCGCGCGACGGGGTGGTCTGCACCCTGGAGTACGACCCGGTGACCGTCACCGCCAACGGCATGTGGCGGGGGGAACTCCGCCGGTTCACGGCGCGGTTCTCCAACCCGTGCGTGATGCGCGCGGACACCGGGCCGGTGTTCGACTTCTGACTCCCCCGCCCTGACCGGCACGACCGTTCCGGCGCAACACTTCCGGCGCAACACTTTCGACGCGGCACCGGCCGTGCGGCCCGCTGGTCCGCACGGCCCCGGCCCGGGTCGCTCGCCGCCGGCGGCGAGCCGGGGTTCTCAGCTACACCGCTCTATCCTCCGCCCGAACGGGTTGGGGGAGACACATGAGCGATTTCCTGGTCTACACGATCGGCGTGCCGGCGACGTTCCTGGCGCTGGTCCTCGGCATCGCGCTGGCCGCGCGGCGCATCCTGGGCCTGCGCGTCGGGCTCGTGCGCACGGCGCTGGCGTGCCTGGTCGGCCTGTCCCTGACGCAGGGCGTCCTGAGCGGGATGCCCGGCCCGGAGACGACCCGCGCGCTGGGCACCGTCCAGCTCGGCATCGCGCTGCTGCTGATGATCGCGCTGCTGACGTTCGCCGAGATCGTCGCGCCGACCGGGTCGGTCCCGCCGCCCACCGAGTGGTGGCGCGCGCTGCGCCGCCGGGTCGCCCGCGCGCGGCGCTACTCGCGGATCACCGCCATCGCGTTCCGCCACGGCCTCGGCCCGTACCTGCGCGGCCGGGAGCGCACCGACACCGGCCTGGCGCGGTCGCTGCGGCTGGCGCTGCAGGACGGCGGCATCACGTTCGTCAAGCTCGGGCAGGTGCTGTCCACCCGGCCCGACCTGCTGCCCGCCGACGTCGTGGCCGAGCTGTCCCGGTTGCAGGACGAGGTCCCCGCCGCGCCGTGGCCGGCGGTGCGCGCGGTGCTGCTGGCCGAGCTGGGCGCGCCCGAGGAGGTCTTCGCCGAGTTCGACGAGACGCCCGTCGCCGCCGCGTCCGTGGCGCAGGTCCACCGGGCGCGGCTGAAGTCCGGTGAGGACGTCGTGGTGAAGGTGCAGCGGCCCGGGGTGCGGCGGGTCGCGGAGGGCGACCTGGACATCGTGACCCGGCTCGCGGCGTCGCTGCACGACCGGACGCGGTGGGGCCGGGCGCTGGGCGTGCGGGACCTCGCGGCGGGCTTCTCCGCCGCACTGCGCGAGGAGCTGGACTTCCGGGTGGAGGCGCGCAACCTCGCGGCCGTGCGGGCGGCGTCGGCGGGGGGCTCCGTCGTGCTGCCCGCGGTGCACGAGGAGCTGTGCACGGAGCGGGTCCTGGTGATGGAGCGGCTCGACGGCGCGCCGGTGCGGTCCGCGGCGCTGGAGTCGGCCGACCGCGACGCGCTGGCCCGCTCCCTGCTGGACGCGCTGCTGCGCCAGGTGATGGTCGACGGCGTGTTCCACGCCGACCCGCACCCCGGCAACGTCCTGCTGCTGCGCGACGGCCGGCTCGGGATGCTCGACTTCGGCTCGGTCGGCCGGATCGACGGGCAGCTGCGCTCCGCGCTGGGCGAGCTGCTGCTCGCCGTCGACCACGGCGACCCGGCCGGGCTGCGGGACGCGCTGCTGGAACTGGTCACCCGGCCCGACGAGATCGACGAGCAGCAGCTGGAGCGGGCGCTGGGCCAGTTCATGGCGCGGCACCTGGGCGCCGGGATGCGGCCCGACGTCGAGATGTTCGGCGACCTGTTCAAGCTGGTCTACCGGTACGGGCTGGCCATCCCGCCGGAGGTCGCGGCGGTGTTCCGCGCGCTGGCCACGGCGGAGGGGACGCTGGGGGCGCTGTCGCCGGGGTTCAACGTCGTGGTGGAGTCGCGGGCGTTCGCGGAGCGGCAGTTCAGCGAGCGCCTGTCGCCGGAGTCGTTGCGCCGCACGGTGACCGAGGAGCTGTACTCGGTGCTGCCGATGCTCAAGCGGCTGCCCCGGCGGGCCGAGCGCATCTCCAGCGCCCTGGAGCAGGGCCGGCTGGGCCTGAACCTGCGGCTGTTCGCCGACGAGCGCGACCGGCACTTCCTCCTCGGCGTCCTGCACCAGGTGATGCTGACCGTGCTGGGCGCGACGGCGGGCCTGATGGCCGTGCTGCTGCTCGGCGCGGACGGCGGCCCCCCGGTCGCCCCGGACATCACGCTGTACCAGGTGCTCGGCTACAACCTGCTGGTGATCAGCGTGCTGCTCGGGCTGCGCGTGGTCGTCACCGTCTTCCGGCCGCGCAGCGGCACGTAGGCTGGCCGCATGAGCATCCACGACATCGCCGTGCGCACCCTGTCCGGCGAGCCGAGCAGCCTGGGGTCGTTGCGCGGCAAGGCGTTGCTGGTGGTCAACGTGGCCTCGCGGTGCGGCCTCACCCCGCAGTACGCGGGCCTGGAGCGGCTCCAGGGGCGCTACGGCGCCGCCGGGTTCTCGGTGGTCGGCTTCCCGTGCGACCAGTTCGCGGGCCAGGAGCCGGGCACGCCGGAGGAGATCGCGGAGTTCTGCTCGACCACCTACGGCGTGACGTTCCCGCTGTTCGAGAAGATCGAGGTGAACGGCCCCGGCCGCCACCCGCTCTACACCGCGCTGGTGGGCGCCGCCGACGCCGACGGCGAAGCCGGTGACGTGCGGTGGAACTTCGAGAAGTTCCTCCTCGCCCCCGACGGCGAGGTCGTCGCCCGCTTCCGCCCGACGACCGACCCGGAGGACGGGCCGGTCGTCGAGGCGATCGAAGCGGTGCTGCCCTAGACCCGGCGGTACACCGAGACGTCGTCCCGCCACACGCCCTCGACGTCCGGCGCGGACTGGACGATCGTCATCTCGTCGGGCGCGCCGAGGATCCGCCACGCCCTGGCGGCCTCGGCGTCCCCGTCGAACACGACGGTGCCCAGGGCGTTGGGCTCGACGAGCAGCCGCACCCGGTCGAACGGCCCGTCCGACAGCCGCGTGTCACCGGTGAGGCTCAGGCGGTACTCGACGTGCACGGCTTCGCCCGTCCCGCGCACGCCCTCGATGACCGCCACCAGCTCGTCACCCTCCACCCGCAGCCCGTACCGCCCCTCCTCGGGCGGCACGCCACCGGAGTAGGCGGAACGGGTCGGGTCCAGCACCCACTCGCCCAGGAACGGTTCCAGCTCTTCCCGCATCGGCATCCCTCCGTGCACCCGGCGGCCTCGTCATCGCGGTCCGGGCAGTCATACCAGCCCCGGCCCGCGCGGTCGCCCCCGGCCGTCCTCAGGCGAGGGTCGCCGGGGTGTCGCGCAGGATGACGTTGGCGTGGCTCTCCTCGAAGCTCTGGTCGGAGACCAGGGTCAGCCGGGCGGTGGACCGGAACACCGGGAGCGTCGTGGAACCGCAGGACACCATCGTGGTCCTGAGCTTGGCGGTGGTGACGGCCAAGCCCTCGTTGAGGTCGCCGGCGTAGGGGACGTAGCCGTCGACACCCTCCTCGAAGACCATCTCCTGGCCGCCCTGGCCGTAGCGCTGCCAGTTGCGGGCGCGGTTCGAGCCCTCGCCCCAGTACTCCTTGACGAAGCCCTCGCGGGTGGGCACCTTCGCGCCGGGCGCCTGGTCGAAGCGCGCGAAGTAGCGGCCCATCATGACGAAGTCCGCGCCCATCGCCAGCGCCAGGGCCACGTGGTAGTCGTGCACCAGGCCGCCGTCGGAGCAGATCGGCACGTACTCGCCGGTGCGCTCCAGGAAGGCGTCCCGGGCCGCCGCGACGTCCAGCACGGCGCTGGCCTGGCCGCGGCCGATGCCCTTCTGGTCGCGGGTGATGCAGATGGAACCGCCGCCCACGCCGACCTTGACGAAGTCCGCGCCCGCCTCGGCGAGGAAGGCGAAGGCTTCGCCGTCGACCACGTTGCCGCCACCGGTCGGGACGTCCGGGTGGTTCTCCTTCACCCACGCCAGGGCTTCGGCCTGCCAGTCGCTGTAGCCGTCGGAGGAGTCGAAGCACAGCGCGTCCACCCCGGCCTCCAGCAGGGCGGGGACGCGTTCGCGGTAGTCGTGGGTGTTGATGCCCGCGCCGACGCACAGGCGCTTGGCCGGGTCCACCAGCTGGTGCGGGAAGCGCTTGTTGTCCGAGTAGTCCGACCGGAACACCAGGTGCTGCAGGTGCCCCCGCGCGTCGAGCAGCGGCAGGCAGTCGAGCCGCTCGTCCCACAGCCGCGCGTTCGCCTCGGACAGCGTGGTGTCGGCGGGCGCGTGCGGCAGGTCGGCGACGGGCGTCATGCGGCCCGCGACGGACCCGGCCAGGTCGTGCCGCTGGGGGTGGAAGTCGCGGGAGGTCACCAGGCCCAGCAGGCGGCCGGTCGCGGTCCCGTCGTGGGTGACGGCCGCCGTGCTGTGGCCGGTGCGGCGCATGACCCCGAGCAGGTGGCCGAGGGTGTCCTCGGGGCGGACGTTGGTGTCGCTGGTGACGAAGCCCGCCTTGAAGTGCTTGACCTGCCGCACCGCCGCCGCCTGGTCCTCGATCGGCTGGTTGTGGTGCAGGAAGCTCAGGCCGCCGTTGCGGGCGAGGGCGATCGCCAGCTCGGGCGAGCTGACCGCCTGCATGATCGCCGAGGTGAACGGCGCGTGCAGCTCGATCGCCGCCCGCTCACCGACCCGGTGCCGCGACAGCGGCGTGCGCAGGTCGACCGTCGCGGGCGAGCAGTCGGTCCGCGTCCGGTTGGGCAGGAGCAGGAACTCGTTGAACGTCCGCGAGACCTCGGCGATGATCTGTGCCACTGACTTCCCTCCGGCAGGCGGCCGGACACCTCGGCCGGCCCGGAATCGCACCCACGTGCGACCGTGGCCAGGCATCCTAACGACTCGCGCGCCCGACGATCACTCACACCACCGCGGACTCCCCCACCTTCGCTCCCCCACCGCTTCGCTCCCCCACCGCGAGGCCGCGTCGGTGGTTCGTGGCGCGCCTCTTGCCGATCACGCCCTTCGATCGGCAAGAGGCGCCCCGCGAGCCGCCGACTCCAGGCGGCCGAGCCGCCCGACGAAGGAGGGCAATCCAACACAGAGGGCAATCCAACTCAGCACTCGATGACGTTCACCGCGAGCCCGCCGCGTGCCGTCTCCTTATACTTCACCTTCATGTCCTTGCCGGTCTCCCGCATGGTCTTGATGACCTTGTCCAGCGACACGAAGTGCGACCCGTCCCCGCGCAGCGCCATCCGCGCCGCCGTGATCGCCTTGATCGACGCCAGCGCGTTCCGCTCGATGCACGGGATCTGCACCAGCCCGCCGATCGGGTCGCAGGTCAGCCCGAGGTTGTGCTCCATGGCGATCTCGGCCGCGTTCTCGACCTGCTCCGGCGTGCCGCCCAGCACCTCGGCCAGCCCGCCGGCGGCCATCGAGCACGCCGAGCCGACCTCGCCCTGGCACCCGACCTCGGCGCCGGAGATCGACGCGTTCTCCTTGAACAGCACGCCGACCGCGCCCGCCGTGAGCAGGAACCGCACGACGCCCTCGTCGGACGCGCCCGGCACGAAGCGGGTGTAGTAGTGCAGCACCGCCGGCACGATGCCGGCCGCCCCGTTGGTCGGCGCGGTCACGACCCGGCCGCCGGCGGCGTTCTCCTCGTTGACCGCCAAGGCGAACAGGGTCACCCAGTCCATGATCCGCAGCGGGTCGGTGGCGAAGTGCTCGGCGGCCAGCCGCTCGCGCATCTCGGCCGCCCGCCGCCGCACCTTCAGACCTCCCGGCAGCACGCCGGACTGCGTGCAGCCGCGCTCGACGCACTGCTGCATCACGCCCCAGATGTGCAGCAGGCCGTCGCGCACCTCCTGCTCGGGGCGCCACGACGTCTCGTTGGCGAGCATGACCTCGCTGATGGCCAACCCGGTCTCCCGGGTGCGCGCCAGCAGCTCGTCGCCGGTCTTGAACGGGTACGCGATCGGTGTCTCGTCGGGCTTGATGCGGTCCGCCCCGGTGGCCGTCTCGTCGACCACGAAGCCGCCGCCGACCGAGTAGTACACGGCCTCGTCGACCACCTCGCCCCCGGCGTAGGCGGCGAAGCTCATGCCGTTGGGGTGCAGCGGCAGGGACTTGCGGCGGTGCATCACCAGGTCGGTGTCCTCGGTGAACGGGATCTCCCGCACACCGCCGAGCCGCAGGCGGTTCGTCGCCCGGACCTCCTGCACCCGCAGGTCGGCCGCCGCCGGGTCGACCTCCTCCGGCCGGTGGCCCTCCAGCCCGAGCAGCACGGCCTTGGGGCTGCCGTGGCCGTGGCCGGTGGCGCCCAGCGAGCCGAACAGCTGGACGTGGACGCGGTCGACCGACCGCACGCGGTCGCCCAGCCGCGCCACGAACATCGTCGCCGCGCGCATCGGGCCGACCGTGTGCGAGCTGGACGGCCCGATGCCGACGGAGAACAGGTCGAAGACGCTGATCGCCACGGCGCTCAGTCCCCGGTCAGTTCCGCGTACTTCGCGGCCGTCAGCAGGCCCGAGGCGTCCTCGACGGCGACCTTGAACAGCCAGCCGGCGCCGTACGGGTCGGTGTTGATCAGCGACGGGTCGTCGGCCGCCGCCGCGTTGACCTCCACCACCTCGCCGCTGACCGGGGCGTACAGGTCGCTCACCGACTTGGTGGACTCCAGCTCGCCGCACACCTCGCCGGACTGCACGCGCTCGCCCACCGCGGGCAGCTGGACGAACACGATGTCGCCCAGCGACTCGGTCGCGTAGGAGGTGATGCCGATCGCCACGGGGTCCTGGGTGCCCGGCGCCCAGTCGACCCACTCGTGCTCGGGGGTGTACAGCAGGTTGTCGGGAAAGGTCACGTCGTCAGCTCCTCGGTCCACGCCGGCAGGGTCCCCACTCTGTCCTGGGACCTGAGAGCTTCGCCGCGGCGTCACGACGGCTGCGCCGTCGATCGGACCCGGCTTGCACCGTGGGTGCGCGCGAGCACGCTTTCCAGAGTCGCCTCACCCGAGCGGTTCTCGTTGCCTGAGAGTGTGCGGGGTGCTTGCTCCTTCGGCGCTCCACGGACGCTGGAGGCTCTCCCGCTCGGGTTCCGGTGCCGGTGGGCACCGCGGCCGATGTTCAGTTGGGCGAACGCGAGCACGCTAAGTCCCCGGCACGACGGGTGTCAACGCGGGTTCCGAGTGGTCCGGACCTCCTGCGGGTTGTCCGCGCGGCACAACCACCGCGGTGCCGGTTCGTGCGGATGGCACGATGACAGGCGGGGGTCGATACCGGAGCTTGGGGCTTAACAACGGCTGAAGGAGCCCCACCGTGCGGATCTCAGTACCCCGCGAGATCAAGAACCACGAATACCGCGTCGCGCTGACCCCCGCCGGCGCCCACGAGCTGACCACGCGCGGTCACGAGGTGTTCGTCGAGGCCGGCGCCGGCCTCGGGTCGGCCATCACCGACGACGAGTACCTGGCCGCCGGCGCGAAGGTCCTGGCCACCGCCGAGGACGTGTGGGGCGAGGGCGAGCTGGTCCTCAAGGTGAAGGAGCCCATCGCGCGGGAGTACCCGCTGCTGCGCAAGGGCCAGGTCCTGTTCACCTACCTGCACCTGGCCGCCGACCAGCCGTTGACGCAGGCCCTGCTGGACTCCGGCACGACCGCCATCGCCTACGAGACCGTGCAGGCGCCCAGCGGCGCGCTGCCGCTGCTGGCCCCGATGTCCGAGGTCGCGGGTCGCCTCGCGCCGCAGGTGGGCGCGTTCTCGCTGATGAAGCCGTCCGGCGGCCGGGGCGTGCTGCCCGGCGGCGTGCCCGGCGTGCACCCGGCGCGGGTCGTCGTGATCGGCGGCGGCGTGGCGGGCCTGAACGCGGCCACCATCGCCGTCGGCCTGGGCGCGGACGTGGAGATCCTGGACACCAACGTCGACCGGCTGCGCCACATCGACGCCCTGTACCGCGGGCAGCTGCGCACCGTCACGTCCACCCGCTTCTCCGTCGAGCAGGCCGTCCGCGAGGCGGACATGGTGATCGGCGCGGTGCTGGTGCCCGGCGCGAAGGCCCCGAAGCTGGTCAGCAACGAGCTGGTGGCGCAGATGAAGCCCGGCTCGGTGCTGGTGGACATCGCCATCGACCAGGGCGGCTGCTTCGCCGACTCGCGGGCCACCACGCACGCCGACCCCACCTACGTGGTGCACGAGTCGGTCTTCTACTGCGTGGCCAACATGCCCGGCGCGGTGCCCCGCACGTCCACCTACGCGCTGACCAACGTGACGCTGCCCTACGCCGTGGCGCTGGCCGACAAGGGCTGGGAAGCGGCGCTGCGCGCGGACAAGCCCCTCTCGCTGGGCCTGAACACGCACGACGGCCTGCTGACCAACCTGCCGGTGGCCGAGGCCCACGGCCTCGCGCACACCCCGCTGGACATCTGAGCCGACACGCGGCAAGGGGCGCCCACCGTCGACGGTGGGCGCCCCTTGCCGCGTTCGACGGCGAAAACGTGAAGGCGGCCCGCTCAACCAGCCTGGGGGTCACTGGGAGCGGGCCGCACGGCAATCCTAGCGGGCCACCGGTCGCCGTGCACAGCAGCCCCGGCCATCTGACACACAGATCTTTACCCGGTGGACAACTGCCCGTGTCCACTCTCAAGCAAAAGGGTGAATTCGATGCGTAACGGGTAAGTCACGGCGGCCGGTCGGCCGATGGACAGAGCGGGCCCCCGCCGCCGCACCGCGGGTCGTCCACCCTCGCGTGGCCCCGCCCACGCGCCGCCAACACCTCCGATCGGAGCGCACATGGCTGAACCTCAGGGTTGGATCGACTGCCACGACCCCTTCGGACGGGATCGCTCGATGACCGTCCTGGTCGAGGACGACCGGGTGCTGCTGGTGGCCCCGCCGGGCGAGTCGGCCGTGATGTCGGTCACGCAGACCCGCCGGCTGCACCGCCTGCTGGACCGAGCCGCCGACAGGATGTGACGTGGACGAGACGCTGCGCGCCGCCGTGCTGCACCGGCTGACCCAACTGGAAGAAGTCGCCGAGCGCGGCGCGGCCGAGGCGCTGGTGCCGCTGGCCAGGGCGGAGATCAACCGCCTCGCGGACGGCTGGCGGCTGCTGCTCACCGTGCACCAGCCCGACCCCGACGGCCGCTGCGGCGCCTGCCCCGGCGTCCTGCGGCACAGGAAGTGGCCCTGTCAGGTGTGGACGATGGCGCACCAGCACCTGATCGGCGAGGGCCTGCCGCACCGCGAGCGGCGGCGCCCGCTGCGCAGCCCGTTCGCCCGCGCCCGCGAGGCGGAGGTGACCGCCGAGCTGCCGGTCGTGGTCTCGAAACCGCGACACGCCCTCCCCGACCGACCCTCCTAGGGCAGGATGGCGCCCGAAGAGCATTCGGGAGGGACGCGTGCACGACGGCAGTGGCCGCATCGTGGTGCAGAACTTGACCAAGCAGTTCGGTCCGGTCGCAGCGGTGCAGAACCTGAGCTTCACGGTGGAACCGGGGTCGGTGACCGGCTTCCTCGGCCCCAACGGGGCGGGCAAGACGACGACCCTGCGCATGCTGCTCGGGCTGGTGACGCCCACGGCGGGCACCGGTCTGATCAACGGCAGGCCGTTCACCCAGCTGGGCAACCCGGCGCGGGTGGTCGGCGCGGTGCTGGAGGCGCAGGGCTTCCACCCCAAGCGCTCGGCCCGCAACCACCTGCGGGTGTACGCGGCGGCGATCGGCGTGCCGGACGCGCGGGCCGACCAGGTGCTGAACCTGGTCGGGCTGGGCGCGGCGGGCGACCGCCGGGTGGGCGGGTTCTCGCTGGGCATGAAGCAGCGGCTGGCGCTGGCCACCGCGCTGCTGGGCGACCCGCAGGTGCTGGTGCTCGACGAGCCGTCGAACGGGCTGGACCCCGAGGGCATCGCGTGGCTGCGGACGTTCCTCCAGTCCTACGCCCGCAGCGGGCGCACGGTGCTGATCTCCAGCCACCTGCTGGCCGAGGTCGAGCAGACCGTCGACCAGGTGGTCATCATCTCGCGCGGCCAGACCATGTACTACGGGCCGCTGGACAACCTGCGCGACCAGCAGCAGGGCCGCGTGCTGGTGCAGCCGTCGGACGCGGCGGCGCTGGTCGCGGCGCTGCAGGCGGACGGCGTCACGGCGATCGAGCAGACCCCGGACGGGCGGATCGCCGTCACCGGGGTCGAGGCCAGGCAGGTCGCCGACACCGCGCTGAAGGCGGGCGTGTCGATCTACGGCATCCAGGAGGAGAAGGCCGACCTGGAGCAGCTGTTCTTCCGGCTGACCAACGGCCAGTACACGGCTTCGGGGCCGAACCAGTACGCGGGCCCGCAGCAGCCGGGCAGCGGCTACTACGCGCCGCCGCCGGGCTACCAGCAGGGCTACCAGCAGCCGGGCTACCAGTCCGCGCCGCAGGGCCTGCCGCAGCCGACCGGCTACCAGCAGCAGCCCGGCTACCAGCCCGGCTACCAGCAGGGCTACCAGCCGCAGCCCGGTCACCAGCAGGGCTACCAGCCGCAGCCGGGCCACCAGCAGGGCTACCAGCAGCAGCCGAACCAGCCCGAGCAGCCCGGCCTGGCGGCGCAGCCCGAGCAGCCGCAGCTGCCCGCCGCGCCGCCACCCGGCTACCAGGACCCGCCATCGGGTTACCAGCAGGGGCAGGGACAGGGCGGACTCGGGGGCGGTGCGTGATGCTGGGGAACCTGGTCAAGGCGGAGTTCCGCAAGACGACCACCACGGGCCTGTGGTGGGGGCTGATGATCCCGACCGTGCTGATCGCCCTGGGCTGGGCGATGGGCACGGGGTTCGTCGGCAAGAACATCATGGACGCGGTCGGCAGCTCGGACGCCGAGGAGCTGACCCGCCTGCTGGGCATCGACCCGGCGCAGTGGCAGGTCGCCCTGTTCGGGATGGCGCGCAGCATCAACATCGCGACCATCTTCCCGATGATCTTCGGCGGCCTGGCGATCTCGAACGAGATCAACCGCAAGACGATCACCACGACCTTCCTGACCGCGCCGAACCGGGTGTCCGCGCTGACCGCCAAGCTCGTCGTCTACCTGCTGTGGGGCGCGATCTACGGCCTGGCGATCGTGGCGGCGGTGAGCATCGGCATCGCGATCACCTCCGACTCCAGCGCGCTGCCGGACGCGACGGGCTGGCTGGCGCTGGCCGGCGTCGGCGTGCTGTCGTCGGTGCTGATGACGGTGTTCGGCGTGGGCGTCGGCGCGCTGATGACCAGCCCCATCGGCACGACCGTGGTGCTGGTGCTCTACATGCTGATCATCGAGAACGGCATCCAGCTGGTGGTCAGCACGCAGGGCCTGCCGGAGCTGATCGGCTTCCTGCCCAACGGCTCGGTGAACGGCCTGACCGGCTCGGTGGCCTCCTCGCTGTTCCTGTCCACGGCGGGCGTGGTGCCCGAGGAGCTGGAAGAGGTGCTGCGGGCGATCGCGGGCGCGCTGGGCGCGTTCGACTGGTGGCTGAGCGGGTTGATCTTCATGGTGTGGACGGCGCTGTTCTTCCTGGGCGGCTGGGCCGTCACGCAGCGCAAGGACATCACCTGATCCGCCGAATCCGACCGAGAGGGCCGTCTCCTGAGGATCGGAGACGGCCCTCTCAGCTTCGCCACCCCGACCCTGTCGGACCCCGCACCTAATCTGGATCTCGTGACGCACCCCGAGGGATGGATCCGCAGGCTCGCCGCAGCGTGCTGGCAGCACCGGCCGCTGGTGGTGTGGTCGGTGCTGGCCGCCGTGGTCGGGGTGGGCCTCCAGGCGGTCTCGCCGCTGCTGATCAAGGCCGCCGTGGACGACGCGGTGGCCGGCCGCACGGACCGGCTGGCCGTGCTGGCGGCCGTGCTGGTCGGGCTGGAGCTGCTGACCTTCGGCACGGCGTTCGCGCGGCGGTTCCTGGGCGGGCGGCTGGCCGTGGACGTCCAGCACGACCTGCGCCAGGCCGTGTTCGGCGCGGTGCAGCGGCTGGACGGCCCCAAGCAGGACGCGCTGCGCACCGGCCAGGTCGTGTCCCGCTCCATCACCGACCTCCAGCTGGTCAACAGCCTGCTGTCGATGACGCCGCTGGCGTTCGGCACGGTGGTGTTCGCCGTGGCGGCGCTGGTGGCGATGTTCTGGCTGTCCCCGCTGCTGACGCTGATCGCGCTGGCCGTGGTGCCCGCGGTGGCGGTGGTGGCCGCGCGCAGCCGGCTCACGCTGTTCCCTGCCACTTGGTCGGCGCAGCAGCGCGCGGCGGACGTGGCGCAGCACGTCGAGGAGACGGTCACCGGCGTGCGCGTGGTGAAGGGCTTCGGGCAGGAGGCCCGCGAGGTCGCGCGGCTGGAGTCGCGGGCGAAGGCGCTGTTCGCCGAGCGGATGCGGGCGGCCCGCCTGGCGGCCAGGCCGACGGCGACGCTGACCGCGCTGCCGTTCCTGGGGCAGGTGGCGGTGCTGGCGCTGGGCGGGTGGCTGGCGCTGCGCGGCGAGGTGTCGCTGGGCACGTTCCTGGCGTTCGCGGCCTACGTGGCCAACCTGGTCGGCCCCACGCGGCTGCTGGCCAGCCTGATGGTGACCGCGCAGCTGGCCCGCGCGGGCGTGGAGCGGGTCTACGAGCTGGTCGACTCCCAGCCGGACGTGGTGGGTGGCGAGCGCGACGTGCCCGCCGGGCCGGTGTCGGTGGAGCTGGCCGGGGTGACGTTCGGGTACACCCGCAGCGAGCCGGTGCTGTCGGACGTGTCCCTGCGGGTCGCGCCCGGCGAGACGGTGGCGGTCGTCGGCACCGCCGGTTCGGGCAAGTCGACGGTGTCGCTGCTGCTGCCCCGGTTCTACGACGTGCACGCGGGCGCGATCCGGGTGGGCGGGGTCGACGTCCGCGAGCTGCGCCTGGAGTCGCTGCGGCAGGCCGTCGGCGTGGTGTTCGAGGAGGCGTTCCTGTTCTCGGACACGATCCGGGCCAACATCGCCTACGGCCTGCCGGACGCCTCCGACGCGCAGGTGGAGGCCGCCGCGCGGGCCGCCGAGGCGCACTCGTTCATCGCGGCCCTGCCCGCCGGCTACGACACGGTGGTCGGCGAGCGCGGCCTGACGCTGTCCGGCGGCCAGCGGCAGCGGGTGGCGCTGGCGCGGGCGCTGCTGTCCGACCCGAGGGTGCTGGTGCTGGACGACGCGACCTCGGCGGTCGACCCGGCGACGGAGGCGGCGATCCACCGGACGCTGGCCGAGGTGACGGCGTCGCGGACGACGATCCTGGTCGCGCACCGCCGCTCGTCGCTGGCGCTGGCCGACCGGATCGCGGTGCTGGACGCGGGCGAGGTGGTCGACGTCGGCACGCACGCCGAGCTGACCGGGCGCTGCCCGCTGTACCGGGAGCTGCTGGCCGGGCCGGGCGAGGCGATCGAGCAGGCCGACCCGCGCGCGGGCGCCGACCTGGAGCCGGGGCCGGACGGCACCACGCCGGAGCTGTGGCCGGAGTCGGACGAGGACGAGGTGGCCGTCCGCGCGGCGAACCGGGCGGTGGGCCCGGCGCGGGTCGCCCGGGGTGGCGGTCGCGGCGGCGGTGGCACGTCGGCGCTGCTCGGCGGCACCCCGCCGACGCCGGAGCTGCTGGAGCGCGTCCGCGCGCTGCCGCCCGCGCGGGAGGAGCCCGACCTGCGCGGCGAGGACCCGCGCGCGCCCGACCCGGGGTTCCGGCTGCGCACGCTGCTGCGCCCGGTGCGGTGGACGATGCTCGGGGTGGGCGGCCTGCTGCTGGTCGACTCGGCGCTCGCGGTCCTGCTGCCCAACCTGGTGCGGCTGGGCGTCGACCAGGGCGTCGTGGGCGGCGCGACGGGCCGGCTGTGGCTGGCCTGCGCGATCGGGCTGGTGCTGGTCGGCCTGGGCTGGGCGTCCTCGGCGGCGGGCGCGGTCGTGACGTCGCGGGTGGGCGAGCGCCTGCTGTACCTGCTGCGGGTGCGCAGCTACGCGCACCTGCAGCGGCTGGGCCTGGACTACTACGAGCGCGAGATGGCCGGCCGCATCATGACCCGGATGACGACCGACGTCGACGCGCTGTCGAGCTTCCTGCAGACCGGGCTGACGACGTTCGTGATCAGCGTGCTGACCGTGGTGGGCATCGCGGTGGCGCTGGTGGTCACCGACGCGTCGCTGGCCCTGGTGGCGCTGGCGGTGCTGCCGGTGCTGGCGGTCGCGACGGTGGTCTTCCAGCGGCTGTCCTCGCGGGCGTACGCCGAGGCGCGGGAGCGGGTCAGCGCGGTCAACGCCGACCTCCAGGAGAACGTCTCGGGCCTGCGCGTGTCGCAGGCGTACACGCGGGAGGCGCGGTCGGCGCGGGCGTTCGCCGAGCGCAGCGACGCCTACCGCCGGTCCCGGATCAGGGCGCAGCGCTACATCGCGACGTACTTCCCGTTCCTCGCGCTGCTGTCCGGGGTGGCGCAGGCGGCGATCCTGGTGGTCGGGGCGTACCGGGTGGCCGACGGCACGCTGTCGCCGGGCGTGCTGATGGCGTTCGTGCTGTACCTGGGCCTGTTCTTCGCGCCGCTGTACCAGCTCTCCGGGGTGTTCGACGGCTACCAGCAGGCCAGGGTGGGGCTGACCCGCATCGGCGACCTGCTGCGCACGCCGACCAGCGTGCCGCCGGCCGCCGACCCGGTGCCGGTGGCGCGGCTGCGCGGCGAGGTGGAGCTGCGGGACGTGGAGTTCCGGTACCCGGGCACGACGCGGCCCGCGCTGACCGGCGTGTCGCTGCGGGTGGCGCCCGGTGAGACGGTGGCCCTGGTGGGCGAGACGGGCGCGGGCAAGTCGACGCTGGTCAAGCTGGTGGCCAGGTTCTACGACGTCACCGGGGGCGCGGTGCTGGTCGACGGCGTGGACGTGCGGTCCTACGACCTGTCGGCGTTCCGGCAGCGGCTGGGCGTGGTGCCGCAGGAGGCGCACCTGTTCGGCGGCGACGTCGCGGAGAACGTCGCCTACGGCCGGGCGTCGGCGACGGCGGGCGACGTCGAGCGGGCGGTGCGGGCGGTCGGGGCGCTGCCGGCGGTGGCGGCCCTGCCGCACGCGTTCCGCCAGCAGGTCGGCGAGCGCGGCCAGGCGCTGTCCGCCGGCCAGCGCCAGCTCGTGGCCCTGGCCAGGGCGGAGCTGGTGCAGCCGGACCTGCTCCTGCTGGACGAGGCGACGGCGGCGCTGGACCCGGCGACCGAGTCCGCGGTGCTGGCCGCCGGCGACCACCTGGCCGAGGCGAGGACGACCTTCGTCGTCGCCCACCGCCTGGCGACGGCCGCGCGGGCGGACCGGATCGTCGTGCTCGACCAGGGCCGGATCGTGGAGCAGGGCACGCACGCCGACCTGCTCGCGGCCGGCGGCCACTACGCCCGCCTGTGGTCCCACAGCGTCGGCGAACCCGAGGCCGCCGGCCACCCGGGCCGCTGAGCCACCCGGGCCGCTGAGCCACCCGGGCCGCTGAGCCACCCGGGCCGCTGAGCCACCCGGCCGGGCACGAGCCGGGCCGACCGGGCACCAGCCGGGCCGACCGGGCACCAGCCGGGCCGACCGGTCCGGCCGCCCGGTCGGTTCCGGCTGGCCGGGCCGCCCTGGCCGACCGGTCCACTCGGGTTGATCGGTCCACTCGGGTCGACCGGTCACCTGGACGGACCAGTCCACTCGGGTCGACCCGGCCACCTGAGCCGGCCGGGCGGCCGATGCCGGCCGGGCCACTCGAATCGACGGGCCGGCTCGAACCGGCCCGGTCGGCCGGTCGGCGGCCGACCGGGCCGATCGGACTGTCCGAACCGACCGGATCGATCAGACCGAACCGATCAGACCGGTGCAGCCGACCGTGCCGCCGAGCAGTGGAGGCGAACCGACCGGATCAACGGGGGCAGCCGAGCCGGGAGCCGGGCGGAGCGGGCCGGGCGGAGCGGGCCGGGCGGCGGCGCAGACCGGCCCGCACGCGCCGGTTCCCCGACCGCCGCCGGCGATCGGGGAACCACTGTCCGTTGCCGGAGAACCACTGTCGGCGAACCGGGACCACCACCACGGTCGAGGGACCAGTACCGGCGATCAGGAGAACACCGACCGTTGCCGGAGGACCACCGCCGGTGGCCGGGGCGCCCGGCTCGGGGCCTACCGGCCGGCCAGCACCTCGTCGAGCTGCTCGTAACCCTCGACCACGCCGACCTCCATGCCGCTGGACAGGGCCATGTCCCGCGTCTCCCTGCTCTCGAAGACGCTGACGCAGTGCAGCCGCGACCGCCCCTCGCCCAGGTCCTCGAACTTCAACGTCTCCAGGCACACCCCGTCCGGGTAGCCCTCGAACGTGAAGGTCTGCACGATCCGCTCGCCCGGCCTGATCTCGTGGAACGAGCCGTAGAACGCGTACTCGCCGTTGTCGTCCCGGTGCGCGTACCGGTAGGCGCCGCCGGTCTGCGCCTCCCAGCGCGTGATCTCCATGGTGACCGAGCGCGGGCCCAGCCACCTCTTCACCAGCTCCGGTTCGACGTGCGCGCGGAACACCGCCGCCGCGGGCGCGTCGAACTCGCGCACGATCGTGATCGTCGGCAGGTCCCGGTCGGCCGTGAGGGCGACCTCGTGGTGCGTGGTGGTGCTCATGACGCTTCTCCCGTCCGCTCGTCCCTGGCGTCCGGACCCGTCGCGCCCGCCAACTCGGCGAGCACGGCGTCCAGCCGCTGGTAGCGCTGCTCCGCCTCCCGGCGGTACCGCTCGATCCACTTGGTCATCAGGTCGAACACCTCCGCTTCCAGGTGCGCCGGCCTCCGCTGGGCCTGTCGACCCCGGCTGACCAACCCGGCGTCCTCCAGCACCTTCAGGTGCTTGGACACCGCCTGCACGGTCACTGCGTAGGGCTGCGCCAGCTCGTTGACGGTCGCGTCACCGCTCGCGAGCCGAGCCACCATGTCCCGCCGGATGGGGTCCGCCAGCGCCGCGAACACCCGCGAGAGCCGATCTTCCACAGCCACCCCCTTGTTCAACCGTCCAGTTGAACAAACTCTAGAATTCAACCGATGGGTTTGTCAACCTTCCAGTTGAACAACCACGTGGCACCTGCCGCGCGACCACCTCCCCGCGCACCGGCCGACCGGCCCCCGCCAAGCCCTGCGCGGGCGCCGCTCCCGCCGGCGCGCACCGGGGCCGATACCTCAAGAACCGCTCAAGCACGACTAACACGACCGATTCCGGGAACGATCCTGTGAGAGAGCACTCGGTGCCCGCCCCCTCCTGTGTATGACCTGCACCGGACGGGGGACTAGCCTGACCATGAGTAAGTCACTACCAAGAGCGAGATGGATAGAGGCGAGCGCCAGCCGTGTCCAGCAGCAGTCCTGCTTCACAGTTCGGCCCCAATGAGTGGCTGGTCGAGGAGATGTACGAGCAGTTCCTCGCCGACCCGTCGTCCGTCGACCCGGCCTGGCACGACTTCTTCGCCGACTACAAGTCGACGCAGCGGTCCGGGAACGGGACGGCGACGGCCGCCGCGGAGGGCACGTCGTCCGCCGCAGCGACCGCCACCGCGACCAAGCAGCCGCCGGCGCCGCCGAAGCCCGAAACCAAGCCCGCGGCCAAGGCCGACGCCGACTCGGCGGCCAAGCCCGCGCCCGCCGCCAAGCCCGCGGCCAAGGCCGCCCCCGCCGCCAAGTCCGCGACCTCGCTGCCGCCGACCACGAGCAAGCCGGCTCCCGCGCAGGCCGCCAAGGCCGCGCCGGTGAAGCCCGCCGCCGGCGAGGAGCAGAAGCAGCTCCGCGGCGCCTCCGCCGCCATCGCGAAGAACATGGAGCTGTCGCTCACCGTCCCGACCGCGACGAGCGTGCGCGCCGTGCCCGCCAAGCTGCTGGCCGACAACCGCATCGTGATCAACAACCACCTCAAGCGCACCCGCGGTGGGAAGGTCTCCTTCACCCACCTGATCGGCTACGCGGTGGTCCGGGCGCTGCACGCGTACCCGAACATGAACCGGCACTTCGCCGAGCAGGACGGCAAGCCGTTCGTCGTCACCCCCGAGCACGTCAACTTCGGCCTGGCGATCGACCTGCCCGGCAAGGACGGCTCGCGCTCGCTGGTGGTCGCGTCCATCAAGGGCTGCGAGAACATGACGTTCACGCAGTTCTGGCAGGCTTACGAGGACCTGATCCGCAAGGCCCGCGCCGGCTCGCTGACCGCCGACGACTTCTCCGGCACGACGATCTCGCTGACCAACCCGGGCACCATCGGCACCAACCACTCGGTGCCGCGCCTGCAGGCGGGCCAGGGCGCGATCATCGGCGTCGGCGCGATGGAGTACCCCGCGCACTTCCAGGGCACCAGCGAGCAGGCGCTGGTCGAGATGGGCGTCAGCAAGATCATCACGCTCACCTCGACCTACGACCACCGCATCATCCAGGGCGCGGAGTCCGGCGAGTTCCTCAAGCGCGTCCACCAGCTGCTGCTGGGCGAGGACGGCTTCTACGACGACGTCTTCACGTCGCTGCGGCTGCCCTACGAGCCGATCCGCTGGGTCGCCGACATCCCCGAGGGCGCGGTCGACAAGACGGCCCGCGTGATCGAGCTGATCGACGCGTTCCGCACCCGCGGCCACCTGATGGCCGACACCGACCCGCTGAACTACCGCCAGCGCAGCCACCGCGACCTGGACGTCCTGTCGCACGGCCTGACCCTGTGGGACCTGGACCGGGAGTTCCCGGTCGGCGGGTTCGCGGGCCAGGAGCGGATGAAGCTGCGCGACATCCTGGGCGTGCTGCGCAACTCGTACTGCCGCACGGTCGGCGTCGAGTACATGCACATCCTGGACCCGGAGGAGCGCCTCTGGATCCAGGAGCGCGTCGAGGTGCCGCACGAGAAGCCGCCGGCCACCGTGCAGAAGTACATCCTGTCCAAGCTGAACGCGGCCGAGGCGTTCGAGACGTTCCTGCAGACCAAGTACGTCGGCCAGAAGCGGTTCTCGCTGGAGGGCGGCGAGACGGTCATCCCGCTGCTGGACGCGGTGCTGGACAAGGCCGCCGAGCACGAGCTGGACGAGGTCGTCATCGGCATGCCGCACCGCGGCCGGCTCAACGTGCTGGCGAACATCGTCGGCAAGCCGATCTCGCAGATCTTCCGCGAGTTCGAGGGCAACCTCGACCCGGGGCAGGCGCACGGCTCGGGTGACGTGAAGTACCACCTGGGCGCCGAGGGCAAGTACTTCCGGATGTTCGGCGACGGCGAGACCAAGGTGTCGCTGACCGCGAACCCGTCGCACCTGGAGGCCGTGGACCCGGTGCTGGAGGGCATCGTCCGGGCCAAGCAGGACACCCTGGACAAGGGCGGCGAGGGCTTCACGGTGCTGCCGGTCGCGCTGCACGGCGACGCGGCGTTCGCCGGCCAGGGCGTGGTCGCGGAGACGCTGAACCTGGCCCTGGTGCGCGGCTACCGCACCGGCGGCACGGTGCACGTGGTCGTCAACAACCAGGTCGGCTTCACCACCGCGCCGGAGAACTCGCGCTCCTCCAAGTACTCCACGGACGTGGCGAAGATGATTGGCGCGCCGGTCTTCCACGTCAACGGCGACGACCCGGAGGCGTGCTACTGGGTCGCGAAGCTGGCGGTGGACTACCGGCAGGCGTTCAACAAGGACGTCGTGATCGACATGGTCTGCTACCGCCGGCGCGGCCACAACGAGGGCGACGACCCGTCGATGACGCAGCCCGCGATGTACGACGTGATCGACACCAAGCGCTCGGTGCGCAAGACCTACACCGAGTCGCTGATCGGCCGCGGCGACATCTCGGTCGAGGAGGCCGAGAAGGCCCTCCAGGACTTCTCCTCGCAGCTGGAGCACGTCTTCAACGAGGTGCGCGAGCTGGAGAAGCACCCGATCAAGACCTCGCCGTCGATCGAGCAGGAGCAGCAGGTCCCGGCCAAGCTGCCCACCGGCATCGACCGCGCCACCATCGAGCGGATCGCCGACGCGCACGTCGACCTGCCCGAGGGCTTCACCCCGCACCCGCGCGTGAAGCCGGTGCTGGAGCGGCGCGCGAAGATGGCCCGCGAGGGCGGCATCGACTGGGCGTTCGCCGAGCTGCTGGCGTTCGGGTCGCTGGTGCTGGAGGGCCGCACGGTCCGCCTGGCGGGCCAGGACTCGCGGCGCGGCACGTTCGTGCAGCGGCACGCCACCCTGGTGGACCGCAAGAAGTCCGCCGAGTACACGCCGCTGCAGAACCTGTCCGACGACCAGGGCAAGTTCATGGTCTACGACTCGGTGCTGTCGGAGTTCGCGGCACTGGGCTTCGAGTACGGCTACTCGGTGGCCAACCCGGACGCGCTGGTGCTGTGGGAGGCGCAGTTCGGCGACTTCGTCAACGGCGCGCAGCCGATCATCGACGAGTTCATCTCCTCCGGTGAGGCGAAGTGGGGCCAGGTCTCCGACGTGGTGCTGCTGCTGCCGCACGGCCACGAGGGCCAGGGCCCGGACCACACGTCGGGCCGCATCGAGCGGTTCCTCCAGCTGTGCGCCGAGGGCTCCATGACCATCGCGGTCCCGTCGACGCCGGCGAACTACTTCCACCTGCTGCGCCGCCACGCGCTCGACGGCGTGAACCGCCCGCTGGTGGTGTTCACCCCCAAGTCGATGCTGCGGCTGAAGACGGCGACGTCGCCGGTCGAGCCGTTCGTCGAGGAGCGCTTCCACTCGGTGATCGACGACCCGACCCGCCCGGACCCGCAGGGCGTCGAGCGGGTGCTGCTGTGCAGCGGCAAGGTGTACTACGAGCTGGCCGCCGAGCAGGAGAAGCAGGGCCGCAAGGACACGGCGATCGTGCGCGTGGAGCAGCTCTACCCGGTGCCCGCGCGGAAGCTGACGGAGGCGCTGGAGCGCTACCCGAACGCGACCGAGGTCCGCTGGGTGCAGGAGGAGCCGGCCAACCAGGGCGCGTGGCCGTTCTTCGGCTTGGCGCTGCCCGAGCTGCTGCCGTCGCGGTTTGCGATCAGGCGCGTGTCGCGCCGCCCGATGGCCGCGCCGTCGGCCGGTTCGTCCAAGGTGCACGAGGTCGAGCAGCGCGAGCTGATCGCGAAGGCGTTCGAGTAGGCCGATGTACTTCACCGACCGAGGGATCGAGGAACTGGAGGCCCGCCGGGGCGAGGAGGAAGTGAGCCTCGCCTGGCTGGCCGACAAGCTCCGGTCGTTCGTCGACGCGAACCCGGAGTTCGAGACGGCCGTCGAGCGCCTGGCCACCTACCTGGCGCGCGACGACGAGGACGACCCGGAGGACTGACCGGGCCGACCGGCACGCCGAAGGGGCGCCCCTCTCGAGGGGGCGCCCCTTCCGCTCGTCCGGCCTCACCGGACCCGGCAGGACCCCCGCTCCAGCGCCCGCAGCACGGCCGACACCGTCTCGGCGGGCTCCTGCCCGGTGGAGTCGAGCACGTGGGGCTCGAACGGCCCCAGGTCGGCGAACTGGCCGTGCATCACGCGCACCGGGCCGGGGTTGGTGAGCGCTTCGGGCCCGCGCTCCACCGCTCGCCGCACGGTGGTCGCCTCGTCCGGCCGCAGCACGAGGTAGTGCAGTTCGAGCCCCGTGCGCGCGGCGGCGGCGCGGAACGGCTCCAGGAACCACGGCCCCACCACCCCGTCGGAGACCACCTGGTAGCCGCCGGCGGCGTAGCCGAACGCGGCCTGCGCCACCACGTCCACGACGACTTCGTTCTGCCGGTGCGCTTCCAGCCGGTACGGCGCCAGCCAACCCTGGCGGATGCAGCGGTAGAAGTCGTCCGTGTGCAGGTGCACGCTCGGGTCGAGCGCGTCGGCCAGCAACCGGGCGACCGTGCTCTTCCCCGCTCCGGGCGGTCCGCTGAGCACCACCACTCTGCCTGGTTCCACGACCCCGATCCTAGGAACTCCGCACGGGCGCCGACGCACGCCGCGCAACCGTCGCCCAGGAAGGGACCCAGACCTCCCCCTCCACCGCGGCCACCCCCCGGAAGTGCTCGATGACCGCCCCGAGCCCGGGGTGCGGGTTCGCCCTGGGGAAGATCAACGACAGCGGGTACGCGATCACCGGGTCCACGACCGGGATGCGGCGCAGGCCGTGGCCGACCGGCCAGGTGATGCGGTCGCGGTGGCCGACGAGGGTGGCCGCGTCCGCGGAGTCCGCCAGGGCGTCCAGGAGCGCCTCGACGCCGAAGTTCGGGCCCGCCCCGTCGATGCGGAGGCCGAGGTCGGTGGCGAGCTGCTGGTAGAACTCCGCCCACTCGCTGCGGGGCGCGATGCCCGGCACCCGGATCCGGTGCCCGCGCAGCCGGGCCGGCGTCAGCACCCGCTCGGTGGCGAGCGGGTGCCCCGGCCCGACGAGGAGTTCCAGCGGGAAGTCGAGCAGGTGGACCATCCGCAGGTCGCGCGGCAGCTCGGCCGGGTCGGTGACGGTGCGGAAGGCGGCGTCGACCTCGCCCGCGCGCAGGGCGGCGACCACCACGCGCGGGTCGCCGGTCTTCAGGGTCACCACGTCGAGCGCGGTCCCGGGGTGCGCCCGCCAGTAGTCGTGCAGGACGACGGCCTGCCCGGTGCGGTACCCGAGGACGTCGACCCGCAGCGGCCGCGAGCCCGGCCGGATCGCCGTGACGGCGCGGTCGAGCCCCGTGACGACGCCGCGCGCGTGCGGCAGGAACGCCCGGCCGTCGGGCGTCAGCTCGACCCCCCGGGCGGTGCGGGTGAACAGGCGGACCCCCAGCTCGCGCTCCAGGGCGGCGACCCGCTTCGAGACCGCCTGCTGCGTCACGCCCAGCTCGTCGGCCGCGTGCCGCAACTGCCCCAGCTCGGCCGCCCGGACGAACGACCGCACCGCTTCGGTGTCCACCGGCCCACCCTAGGCGTCCAACCGACCGTTGTGGCTCGTCGCGGTCCGGTTGTTTGATCGCACGCCGGTGCCGCTGCTGTGCTCCCAGGGCCCACCCCCAGCGGTCGTCGTGGAGGAGTCCCGTGCGCAGCGAGTCGGAGGCCGGCTTCGGCCGGCTGTGGTCGGCCTACGCCGTGAGCACCTGCGGCACGTGGCTCGCCTTCGGGGCGTTCCCGCTGATCGCGGTGCAGGTGCTGCGCTCGCCCGCCTTCGCCGTCTCCCTCCTGGGGTCCGCCGGCCTCGCCGTCGCGGCGGTCGTCGCGATCCCGCTGGGGCCGTGGGTCGAGCACCGGGCCAAGCGCCCGGTGCTGGTCGGGGCGGACCTGGTCCGCTTCGTCGCGCTGGCCGGCGTCCCGGTCGCGCACCTGCTGGGCCTGCTGACCTACGCCCAGTTGCTGGTGACCTCCGTCGTCACCGCCACCGCGGGCATCGCCCACGCCGCAGCGTCCGGCGCGTACCTCAAGCACCTCGTGCGCGGCGAGCGCCTCCTCGACGCGAACGGCCGGTTCGAGGCCACGGCGTGGGCGGCGACCGCGGCGGGCCCGCCCCTCGGCGGCGCGCTCGTCGGGCTGCTCGGCCCGGTCGTCACCGTCGCCGCGGACGCCCTCGGCCACCTGCTGTCCGCGCTCCTGGTCCGGCGCATCCGCGGGAGCGACGTCGCGACGCCCCGCGACCCGGCCGGCCGACGCCGCGGCGCCGCCCCGACGGGCGGGCGGTTCTGCGGCGCCGCCCCGCCGACCCCCCGGTTCCGCAGAGCCGGCCTGACCACCGGTTGGCGGTGCATCCTCCACGACCCCGTCCTGCGACGCCTGTTCGCCAACTCCGCGCTGGTGAGCGGCCTGATCACGGCCACCGTCCCGCTCCTGGCGGTCCTCCTGCTGGACCGGTACCACTTCCCGGCCTGGCACTACGGCCTCGCCTTCGGCCTGCCCGCCGTCGGCGGCCTCCTCGGCGCCCGCCTGTCGCCGCGCCTCGTCGCCCGCCACGGCCGGCACCGGGTCATGGTCGTCTCCGGCCGGCTGCGGTCGCTGTTCCCGCTCGGCCTGGCCTTCGCCCACCCGGGCGTCTCCGGGCTCCTCACGGTCATCGTCGTCGAGTTCCTGCTGATCACCTGCATGGGCGTCTTCAACCCCGTCCACGCGACCGTGCGCCTGCAACGGACCCCCGCCGACCGCACCGCGCAGGTCCTCGTCGCGTGGAGCACCGGCAGCAAGCTCGCGCAGGCGGCCCTCACGGCGGTCTGGGGCGTCCTCGCGACGCTCACCAGCCCGCTCGCCGCGATCACCGCCTCCGGCGTGCTCCTGCTCGCCACGCCGCTCCTGCTCCCCGACCGGGCGCACCTGCCCGACCCCTCCCCCGCGGAGCGGCAACGGCGGTGAGAGCGCGACAGCGGGCTACCGGACCCGTCGCCCCTTGCGCCACACCGCGTGGGTCAGCGGCACGCCCGGCCGGTAGGCGAGGTGGGTGGCGCCGGGCGCGTCGAGCACGTGCACGTCCGCCCGCGCGCCGACCGCGAGGTGGCCGACGTCGTCGCGGCCCAGCGCGAGCGCACCCGCCTTCGTGGCCGCGTGGACGGCTTCCTCGACGGTCAGGCGCAGCTGGAGCACGGCCGTGGCGACGCAGTAGGCCATCGACGTGGTGTACGAGCTGCCCGGGTTGCAGTTGCTGGCCAGCGCGACCGTCGCGCCGGCGTCCAGCAGCTCCCGCGCGGGCGGCAGGGGCTGGCGGGTGGACAGGTCGCAGGCCGGGAGCAGGGTGGCCACCGTGGCCGAGCCGGCCAGGGCGTCGACGTCGGCGCGCGACAGGTGGGTGCAGTGGTCGACGCTCGCCGCGCCCAGCTCGACCGCCAGCCGCACGCCGGGGCCCTCGCCGAGCTGGTTGCCGTGCACGCGCAGGCCCAGCCCCCTGGCGGCGGCGGCTTCCAGCACGGCGCGGGACTGGTCGGCGTCGAACGCGCCGCGCTCGCAGAACACGTCCGCCCAGCGCACGTGCGGCGCCACCGCGTCGAGCATCCCGCCGCACACCAGGGCGACGTAGTCGTCGGCGGTCGACCCGGGCGGCACGAGGTGGGCGCCCAGGAAGGTGGCCTCGTCGGCGTGCTCGGCCGCGATGCGGGCCGAGCGCAGCTCGTCGGCCGTCGTCAGGCCGTAGCCGGTCTTGGTCTCGACGCACGTGGTGCCCTGCGCGACCGCCTCCGCCACGTGCCGGCGGATCGTCGCCGCCAGCTCCTCGTCGGTCGCGGCGCGGGTCGCGTCGACCGTGCGGGCGATCCCGCCCGCGGTGTAGGGCTTGCCGGCCATGCGGGCCTCGAACTCGGCGGTGCGGTCGCCGGCGAACACGAGGTGCGTGTGGCTGTCCACCCAACCGGGCAGGACGGCCCGGCCCGCCGCGTCGAAGCGCTCGTCGGCGGCCGGGGCGGACGCGGCGTCGCCGACCCAGGCCACGCGGTCGCCGTCGAGCACGAGGGCGGCGTCGGCGCGGCGGCCCAGGTCGGCGTCGTTGGTGGTCAGTTCGCCGATGTTCGTGATCAGGGTGCTCACAGGACCGCCTTCAGCAGCTCGCCGACGTCTCCCAGGGTGGCGTGCACGCCGTCGCGCGCCACGACCTTCCCGCCCACCACGACCGCCGTGACGTCGGACGCGGTCGCGGTGAGCACGACCTGCTCGGCGCTCGAACCGGCGGTGCGCACCGAGCCCGTGCCGACGGCCACGAGGTCCGCCGGCGCGCCGGGTTCGACGCGCCCGGCCTCCGGCCACCCGATCGCGGCGTGGTTGGTCAGCGCGGCCACCAGCTCGGCCGGGGCGAACCTGCCGCGGCGGCCGGTGCGCAGGCGCTCGCCGTGCTCCAGGCCGCGCGCTTCCAGCAGCGGGTCGACCACGGCGTGCTGGTCGCTGCCCAGCGACAGCGGGCTGCCGGCGTCCTTCAGCTCCCGCGCCGGCCCGATGCCGTCGGCCAGGTCGGCTTCGGTGGTGGGGCAGAAGCAGGCCCCGGTGGCCGTGCCGCCCAGCAGGGCGATGTCCGATGTGGACAGGTGGGTGGCGTGGACGGCGGTGGTGCGCGGCGTCAGCGCGCCCGCCTCGTGCAGCAGTTCGGTCGGCGTCCGGCCGTAGGCCGCCAGGCAGGCTTCGTTCTCGGCCGGCTGCTCCGACAGGTGGACGTGCAGCGGCCGGTCGGGGAACGCGCCCGCCACCAGCGGCAGCGCGTCGCGGGGCACGGCGCGCACCGAGTGGATCGCCGCGCCGACCCGCGTCGTGGCGTCCTCGCGCAGCCCGGCGACCCGCTCGGCCCACCGCTCGCCGGTGCCGTCGGAGAAGCGCTCCTGCACACCGGTCACCGGCTCCCCGATGCCGCCCGCCAGGTAGCAGGCGTCCAGCAGGGTCAGCCGGATGCCGGCGTCGGCGGCGGCCTGCCGCAGCGCCTCGCCCATCTCGTTGCCGCCGTCGTGGAGGTAGTGGAACTCGCCCACCGCCGTCACCCCGGCCACGGCCATCTCCGCGTAGACGGCCGTGGCCAGCCGCCGGTAGCCCTCCGGCGTCAGGCTGCCGGCCAGCGCGTACATCCGCTCGCGCCACGTCCAGAACGTGCCGCCGCCGGAGTGCGTCCGACCGCGCAGGGCGCGGTGGAAGGCGTGCGAGTGGGCGTTGGCGAACCCCGGGAACACCATGCCGTACAAGCGTTCGCAGCCCAGCGGGACCGTGTCCACAGTGGACACTTCGACGATGCGCCCGCCGTCGGTCCGCACCAGCACGCGCGACGCGACCCCGTCCGGCAGCCACGCCCGCTCGCACCAGAAGCTCTTCATCGGGCCAGGTGCTCCAGGGTCGTCGCCAGCGCCACCACGCCCGCCGCGCAGTCCTCCGCCTCGGCGAACTCCTCGGGGGCGTGGCTGACCCCGGTCGGGTTGCGCACGAACAGCATCGCGGTCGGCACGTGCGCCGCCAGGACGCCCGCGTCGTGCCCCGCCCCGGTGGGCAGCGCCGGGACGCCGCCGAGCGCCGCCGAGACCTCGGCCGCGAGCCCGGTGTCGAAGTGCACGGTGTCGCCGTAGGACTCCTCGGTGACGCGCACCTCGCAGCCCTCGTCCGCCGCCGCCGACCGGGCCGCCGCGGTGATCCGGTCGACCACCTCGCGGGTGCGGCGGTCGTCCGCGGCCCGCGCGTCCAGCCACACGTCCACCGACGACGCGATGACGTTGGTGCCGCCGGGGTTGGGGACGAGGCGGCCCACCGTCGCCCGCGCGCCGCCGGTGGCGGCCTCGCGCGCGGCCAGCACCAGCCGCGAGGCGGGCAGCATGGGGTCGCGCCGGTCCTCGATCAGGGTCGCGCCGGCGTGGTTGCCCTCGCCGGTGAAGGTGAAGCGCCACCGCCCGTGCGCGAGGATGGAACTGGCCAGCCCCACCGGCACGGCCAGGCCCCTGCCCTGCTCCACGTGCAGCTCCACGAACCGGCCGACGGTCGCGAGCGCGTCGTCGTCCCGGCCCATCCGCCCCGGGTCGACCCCGGCGCGGCGCGCCGCCTCGGCGAACGTGACGCCGTCCGGGTCGGTCAGCCGGCACGCGGCCTCGGCCGGGATGGCGCCGGTCATCAGCCGGGAGCCCAGGCAGGCCACGCCGAACCGGCCGCCCTCCTCCTCCACGAACACCACGACCGCCAGCGGCCGGGACGGGCGGAACCCCTTGGCCCGCAGCACGTCCACCGCCCGCAGCGCCGACACCACGCCCAGCGGGCCGTCGAACGCGCCGCCGCCCGGCACGGAGTCCAGGTGGCTGCCGGTGACCACGGCGCCCGGCCCCGGCTCGCCCCACCACGCCCACAGGTTGCCGTTGCGGTCGGTCCGGACGTCGAGCCCGCGCCGGGCCGCCTCCTGCCCGAACCACTCGCGCAGCTCCAGCTCGGCCCGGTCGAACCCGTGCCGGGAGTAGCCGCCGCGCCGCGCGTCCCGGCCGACGTCGGCGATGTCCGCGAGGTCAGTCATGGCGCGCCATCGGGATGCGGACGCCCTTGGCCGCCGCCACCTCGCCCGCCTCGGGGTACCCGGCGTCGACGTGCCGGATCACGCCCATGCCGGGGTCGTTGGTCAGCACCCGCTCGATCTTGCGGGCGGCCAGCTCGGTGCCGTCGGCGACGGTGACCTGGCCGGCGTGGACCGACCGCCCGATGCCCACGCCGCCGCCGTGGTGGATGGACACCCACGTCGCGCCGGAGGCGGTGTTGACCAGGGCGTTGAGCAGCGGCCAGTCCGCGATCGCGTCCGAGCCGTCCGCCATGGCCTCGGTCTCCCGGTAGGGGGAGGCGACGGAGCCGCAGTCGAGGTGGTCGCGGCCGATGACGACCGGCGCGGACAGCTCGCCACTGGCCACCATCTCGTTGAACCGCAGGCCCGCGCGGTGGCGCTCGCCGTAGCCCAGCCAGCAGATCCGGGCGGGCAGCCCCTGGAACTCCACGCGCTCGCCGGCCAGCCGGATCCACCGGGCGAGCTGCTCGTCCTCGGGGAACAGCTCCAGGATGGCCCGGTCGGTCGCGGCGATGTCGGCCGGGTCGCCGGACAGCGCGGCCCAGCGGAACGGGCCCTTGCCCTCGCAGAACAGCGGGCGGATGTAGGCCGGGACGAAGCCGGGGAAGTCGAACGCCCGGTCGCAGCCGCCGAGCCGGGCCTCGCCCCGCAGGGAGTTGCCGTAGTCGAACACCTCGGCGCCCCGGTCCAGGAACCCGACCATCGCCGCCACGTGGTCGGCCATCGACTCGCGGGCCCGGTCGGTGAACTCGTCGGGCTTGCTGCCCGCGTAGTCCGGCCAGTCCTCCAGCGCGACGCCCTTGGGCAGGTAGGCCAGCGGGTCGTGGGCGGAGGTCTGGTCGGTGACGACGTCCACCGGCACCTCCCGGCGCAGCAGCTCGGGCAGCACCTCGGCGGCGTTGCCGATGAGCCCGACCGACAGCGCGCGCCCCTCCCGCTTGGCCCGCAGCACGCGGGCCACGGCGTCGTCGAGGTCGTCGGCGATCTCGTCCAGGTAGCGGGTCTCCACGCGGCGGCGGGCGCGCGCCGGGTCGACCTCGACGCACAGCGCCACGCCCTCGTTCATGGTGACGGCCAGCGGCTGCGCGCCGCCCATGCCGCCCAGGCCGGCGGTGACCGTCAGCGTGCCCTTCAGGGTGCCGCCGAACCGCTTGCGCGCCACCGCGGCGAACGTCTCGTAGGTGCCCTGGAGGATGCCCTGGGTGCCGATGTAGATCCAGGACCCGGCCGTCATCTGGCCGTACATGGTCAGCCCGGCGGCCTCCAGCCGGCGGAACTCCGGCCAGTCCGCCCAGTCGGGCACCAGGTTGGAGTTGGCGATCAGCACGCGCGGCGCCCACTCGTGGGTGCGCAGCACGCCCACCGGGCGGCCGGACTGCACGAGCAGGGTCTCGTCGTCGGCCAGCTCGGCCAGCTCGCGGCTGATCGCGTGGAAACTCGGCCAGTCCCGCGCGGCCTTGCCGGTGCCGCCGTAGACGACCAGGTCCTCGGGCCGCTCGGCGACCTCGGGGTCCAGGTTGTTGTGGAACATCCGCAGGGCGGCCTCGGTCGGCCAGCTGCGGGCGGTCAGGTCGGTGCCTCGGGCTGCTCGCACCATCACAGGGCTCCACTTCGGATGAGGTCTTCGGCGGCGGCGATCTCGGGGGCCAGGTGGCGGTCGGGCCCGGGGCCCGGGACGCTCGCGCGCAGCTTCGCCACGGCCGCCGCGGTCGCCGGCGCCGGCTTCAGGGGCGCCCGCAGGTCCAGCGCGCGGGCGGCGGTGAGCAGTTCGACGGCCAGGACGGTCCGCAGCCCGTCCACGGCCCTGCGCAGCTTGCGCGCGGCGGACCAGCCCATCGAGACGTGGTCCTCCTGCATGGCGCTGCTCGGGATCGAGTCGACGGAGGCGGGCACGGCCAGCCGCTTGAGCTCGCTGACGATCGCCGCCTGCGTGTACTGGGCGATCATGTGACCGGAGTCCACGCCGGGGTCGTCGGCCAGGAACGGCGGCAGGCCGTGCGAGCGGTTCACGTCCAGCATCCGGTCGGTGCGGCGCTCGGCGATGCTCGCCACGTCCGCCACCGGGATGGCCAGGAAGTCCAGCACGTAGGCGATCGGCGCGCCGTGGAAGTTGCCGTTGGACTCGACGCGGCCGTCCGCCAGCACCACCGGGTTGTCGATGGCGGCGGCCAGCTCGCGGTCGGCGACCGCGGCGGCGTGGTCGACCGTGTCGCGGGCCGCGCCGTGCACCTGCGGCGAGCAGCGCAGCGAGTAGGCGTCCTGCACGCGGGTGCAGTCCGGGCCGCGGTGGCTGGCCACGATCCCCGAGCCGGCCAGCAGCGCGGCCATCCGCCGGGCGCTGCGGCCCTGCCCGGGGTGCGGGCGCAGGGCGTGCAGGTCGGCGGCGAAGACGCGGTCGGTGCCCAGCAGGGCCTCCACGCTCATCGCGGCGGTCAGGTCGGCCACGTCCAGCAGCCGGTCGAGGTCGGCCAGGGCCAGCACCAGCATCCCGAGCATCCCGTCGGTGCCGTTGATCAGCGCCAGGCCCTCCTTCTCGGCCAGCCGGACGGGCTCGATGCCGGCGGCCCGCAGGGCGTCGCCCGCCGGCACGAGGTCGCCGCGCGCGTCGCGGACGCTGCCCTCGCCGGTCAGCGCGAGCGCGGCGGCCGACAGCGGGGCGAGGTCGCCCGAGCAGCCCAGCGAGCCGAACTCGTGCACGACGGGCGTGATGCCGGCGTTGAGCATCGCGGCCATCGCCTCGGCGGTCTCCAGCCGGACCCCGGTGCGCCCGCTCGCCAGCGTCTTCAGCCGGAGCAGGACCAGGGCGCGGACGACCTCCCGCTCCACCTCCGGCCCGGAGCCGGCGGCGTGCGAGCGGACCAGGGACTGCTGCAGGGCCGCCCGGCGGTCCGGCGGGATGTGGCGCACCGCCAGCGCGCCGAACCCCGTCGACACGCCGTAGGTGGGCGTCTCGGCCGTGGCCAGGCGCTCGACGTGCGCGCGGGCGGCCTCGACCGCCGCGCGCGCCGCCTCCGAGATCTCCACCGGAGCGCCGCCGCGGGCGACCGCGTGGACGTCCTCGCGGGTCAGGGGTTCCGGACCCAGCTGCACGGGTTGCTGCATGTGCACATCACAGCGCGGCGGCCGGGTCCGCACGACCCGGCGGGGCCGGAGACCGTCTGGGATCCCAGACGGTCTCCGGTCCGGCCCGCGCCGGGCTCCCCGCGCAGCGGGCGCTCCCGCACCACGTCCTGGGCGGGGTGCGGCGGCGCCGGTCAACGTCGCGGCGCGCTCCGGCAACGGGGTGACCGGCTCGGCGGCGAAGCCCCCGGAGCCGGTCGTCGCACCCCTCCGGTGCGCCGCCGCCCCGGTCTGCCGACAATGGCCCGCGTGGGTTCCAGCAGCGACGTGCCGGCGTTGCGCCGGGGGCTGGCGGTGCTGCGCCTGCTGGCCACCCGGCCCGGCCCGGTGTCGGCGGCGGCGGTGGCCCGGGAGCTGGGCCTGCCCCGGTCGACGACCTACCACCTGCTGGCCGAGCTGGCGGAGGCCGGCTTCGCGACGCACTTCCCCGAGGAGCGGCGCTACGGGCTGGGCGTGGCCGCGTTCGAGCTGGGCTCGGCCTACCTGCGCCACGACCCGCTGGAGCGCCTGGCGCGCCCCCTGCTGCGGCGGCTGGTGGACGCCACCGGCCGGCCCGCGCACCTGGGCGTGCTGCACGGCGCGGAAGCGCTCTACCTGGCGCGGGAGCAGCCCCGGCAGCCGTCCACCATCGTGTCCGACGTGGGCGTGCGGTTGCCCGCGCACCTGACCGCGTCCGGTCGGGCGATGCTCGCCCACCTGCCGGGCGCGCAGGTCAGGGCCCTGTTCCCGGGGGTGGCGGGCTTCGTGGACCGCACCGGCCGCGGCCCGCGCGACCTGCCCGCGCTGCGCCGCCTGCTGGCCGTCGAGCGGCGGCGCGGCTGGGCGGTGGAGGACGGGTACGTCACCGCCGGGTTCGCGTCGGTCGCGGCGCCGGTGTTCGACCACGGGGGGCGGCCGATCGCCGCCGTCACGGTGACCTTCCGGCACGTGTGCGACGAGGGGTGCGGGCAGGAGTGGCCGGAACTGGCCCTGGAGGCGCGGAAGGCCGCCGACGCGCTGACGGAGCGCATCGGCGGCCACCGCGACCGGCCCGCGGGGAGGTGACCCCCGCGCGGGTCAGAGCTGCACGGTCCCGAGGAAGTCGGCCGCCACGTTCGCGACGGTCTGCTTGTCCACGTCCACCCGCTTGACCAGGTCGGCCAGGTTCTGCGTGGTCAGCGCCGCGGAGACCTTGTCCAGCGCCTCCCTGCCCCTGGCGTCCACCGCGTCCGACCGCAGCAGCGGCACGATGTTCTGCGCCGGGTACATGTTCTTCGGGTCGGCCAGCTCCACGAAGTCGTTGGCCTTGATGTCGGCGGAGGTCGTGTAGAGGTTGACCACCTGCGCGGCGCCGTTCTTCAGGGCGTCCACCGTGACCGGGCCGCCCGCGTCGGTGGTCTTGATCTCCTTGAACTCCACCCCGTACAGCTCGGCCACCTTGGCCTGCCAGCGCTGCGCCCACTCGCCGGCGGCGCCGAGCACGTACTTGCCGGAGCCCAGGTCGGCGATGGACCGCACGCCCGAGTCGGCCGTGGCCCTGGTGACCACCAGCACGTCCTTGTCCTCGGCCGCGGCCTTGTCCAGGACCTCCAGCCCGGCCGGGGTCTTGGCCTTGAGCGCCGCGTAGACCTCCTCGGACCCGGTCGTGGTGTTGGCCTTGTCGAAGTAGTTCAGCAGGTTGCCGGTGTACTCCGGCACCACGCCGAGCGACTTGTCCTGCAGCGCCTTGACCACCAGCTCGCGGGCGCCGATGCCGGATTTCACGGTCACCTTCGCCCCGGTCGCCCTCAGCGCGCCGGCGTAGACCTCCGCCAGGATCTTGTTCTCGGTGAAGTCGGCCGAACCGACCACGACCTCACCCGCGGCGCCGTCCTGGCCGCTCCCGCTCAGGTCCTCCTTGGACCCGCAAGCGGAGACGACCAGGGCCGCCGCCGCGACGATGACGGTCAACGTGCGCTTCATGCCGTGCTTCCTCCCACTTCGAGCGCTTCGGCGGGCTTGGCGCGCCGCCGGGGCTGTGCGGACAGCCGCAGACCTCTCGGCACGACGAGCCTCCCCGCCACCGCGAGGACGCCGTCGACCACCACCGCCAGCAGCGCGATCAGCACCGCGCCGCCGACGAACTGCCCGTAGTCCAGCACGCGCAGGCCGTCCAGCAGCGGGCGGCCCAGGGTCTCGACGCCGACGTACGCGGCGACCGACGCCGTCGCGACCACCTGGAGCGCCGCGTTGCGCAGCCCGCCCACCACCAGCGGCAGCGCGTTGGGCAGCTCCACCCGCCACAGCCGCTGCGCGCCGGTCATGCCCATGCCGCGGGCGGCGTCCACCACGCCGCGGTCGACCCCCTGCACGCCCGCGTACGTCCCGGCCAGGACGGGCGGCACCGCCAGCACCACCAGCGAGATCAGCACGCCCACCGCCGGCACGCCGCTCATCACCAGGTACAGGAGCGTCACCAGCCCGAGCGTGGGCAGCGCGCGCAGCGCGTTGCCCACGCCCACCAGCAGCAGGCCGCCGCGGCCGGTGTGCCCGACGTAGAGCCCCAGCGGCACGGCCACGGCGCTCGCGCCGAGCACCGCGCCCAGGCAGTACAGCAGGTGCGTGCCCACCCGCACCGGGATCGAGTTGGGCCCGCTCCAGTTCGCCGGGTCCAGCAGCCAGGCGAACGCGTCCGCGAAGATCACGACCGGCCCGCCCTCGTCCACGGGGTCAGCGCGTTGCGCAGCGCCACCAGCACCACGTCCACCACCAGCGCCAGCAGCAGCGTCAGCACGACGCCGACGATGATCGGCGCCAGGTAGCGCTGCCGGAAGCCGTCGGTGAACAGCACGCCGAGGCCGCCGGTGCCGATCAGCGCGCCCACGCTGACCAGGCTGATGTTGCTGACCGAGCCGACCCGCACGCCGGCGGCCAGCACCGGCACGGCCAGCGGCAGCTCGACGGTCAGGAACCGCCGCCACGGCCGGAAGCCCATCGCGGTCGCGGCGGCGCGCACGTGCTCGGGCACCGCGCCCAGCGCCTCCGCCACCGGGCGCACCAGCAGCGCCGTGGTGTAGAGGGTGAGCGCGACGACCACGTTGACCGGGTCGAGCACCTGCGTGCCGATCACCGCCGGGATGATCGCGAACAGCGCCAGCGACGGGATCGTGTAGAGCACGTTGGCGGTGCCGACCAGCACGCGGTTCAGCCACCGGTACCGGTGGCACGCCTGCCCCAGCACGACGGCCAGCACCACCGACGCGGCCAGCGGCGCCAGCGACAGGTAGACGTGGTCGAGCAGCATCGACAGCAGCGCCGAGCGGGTGCCGGCGTCGCCGAGGTAGTGGCCGAGGTCACCCACGGCGGCTCGCGATCGCGTCGAGCACCTGGTGCGCCTCCACCACGCCGGCGAGCCGGCCCTCGGCGTCCACGACCACGCCCAGGCCGGAGGGCGACGACAGCGCGGCATCCAGCGCGCCCCGGACCGCGCCGCCCCGCGCGTGCAGCGAACCGCCCGGCACCACGGAGCCGTCCGGCGCGACCCAGGCCCGCGGCCGCCGCTCGGCGTCCACCAGCAGCTGCCACTCGCCGGCGGCCGAGGGCTCGCGCGCCGTCCGGACGGGACCGACCTCCACCCCGGAGGAGTCCACGAAGGACAGGCCCCGGTAGCCGCGGTCCCTGCCGACGAAGCCCGCCACGAAGTCGTCGGCGGGGCGGGCCAGCAGCTCGGCGGGCGGCGCGCACTGGGCCAGCACCCCGCCCTCGCGGAACACCGCCACCTTCTCGCCGATGCGCACCGCCTCGTCGATGTCGTGGGTGACGAAGACGATCGTCTTGGCCAGCTCGGCCTGCAGCCGCAGCAGCTCGTCCTGCAGGCCCTCCCGGACCACCGGGTCGACCGCGCTGAACGGCTCGTCCATCAGCAGCACCGGCGGGTCGGCGGCCAGCGCGCGCGCCACGCCGACGCGCTGCTGCTGGCCGCCGGACAGCTGCGCCGGGTAGCGCCCGCCCAGCTCGGCGGGCAGCCCCACCAGCTCCAGCAGCTCCGCCGCGCGCGACCGGGCCCGGGCCTTGGACCAGCCCGACAGCAGCGGCACGGTCGCCACGTTGTCCAGCACCGTGCGGTGCGGGAACAGGCCGGCCTGCTGGATCACGTAACCGATGCCCAGCCGCAGCTTCGGCGGGTCCACCCCGAGCACGTCCCGGCCGTCCACCAGCACGGTGCCCGAGGTCGGGTCGACCATCCGGTTCACCATGCGCAGCGACGTCGTCTTGCCGCACCCGGACGGACCCACGAAGACGGTGATGGTGCCCGCCTCGACAACGAGGTCCAAGCCGTCCACCGCGATCGTCCCGTCGTCGAACCGCTTGGTCGCGCCGCGGAACTCGATCACCGCGTCGTCCTCCCCCGTCGTGGCTGCCAGGCGTCGAACGACAGTAACCGGTCGACCCGACCGCGGCACCGCGTTCCAGGATCCGGTCAGTAGGCTGCACCGGTTGTGGCCACCGAACTAGTCCGCGCGCTGCTGGCGTCGCACGGCGTGCACGCGCGCAAGCTGCGGCGGGTGCTGACGCTGCTCGGCGAAGACTGGCACACCCTGGCGGAGCTGGTGCGGCTGCCCGCCGTGCCGCGGCGGACCGTGCAGGACGTGCTCAAGGCGCTCGACGCGGACCTGGAGACCGACGGCGACCGGCACCGGATCGCGCCGTCGCGGGTGGCGCGGTACGCCGAGTTCACCGCCGAGCCCGAACCGGCGGACCCGCTGGTGGCGCGCGACCCGGCGCACCTGCGGGCGGTGCTCGCCGACGTCGCCGCGGTGCCGCCGCCGCTGGCCGCGCTGGACCACGTGCAGGCGACCGCCGAGACGGCGCTGAAGCGGGCGCTGTGGCTGGACTCGCACTACGACCTGGCCGGGCGCGTCCTGCTGTGCCTGGGCGACCACGACCTGACCTCGCTCGCGGTGACCGCGGTCAACCCGGCGGTGTCGGTGGTCGTGGTCGACGTGGACGACCGGCTGCTGGAGTACGTCGAGCAGCGGTCCGGCGGGCGCGTGCGGACGTTCCACGCGGACTTCCGGTTCGGCCTGCCGCCCGCGCTGCTGGAGTCGGCGGACCTGGTGTTCAGCGACCCGCCCTACACGCCGGAGGGCATGGCCCTGTTCGCCGGCCGCGCGGTGGAGTGCCTGGCCGACCTCGGGCGGGGCCGGGTGCTGCTGGCCTACGGGTACAGCGACCGCACGCCCGCGCTGGGGCTGAAGGCGCAGCAGGAGCTGCAGCGGCTGGGGCTGGTGTTCGAGGCGATCCTGCCCGCGTTCCACCGGTTCGACGGCGCGCAGGCCATCGGCAGCGCCGCCGACCTGTACGTGTGCCGCCCCACCGCGCGCCGGTCGGCGACCCCCGGCCGGACCGCGATCTACACCCACGGCCCGCAGTCGGTGGAGGCGACCGGGCCGAGCGCGCAGGCGTTGCAGGCGCTGGTGGACCTGGCCCCGCGCCCGGAGTCCTCGCCGCCGCCGAAGCCCCGCGCGCCCGGCTGGGCGGACCCGGTCGGCCGGGGCGCGGCGTCGCTGGCCGTCGACCTGACCGGCGATCCCGGGCCGTGGCTGCTGCGGACCCTGCTGGCGTGCTCGCCCGGCCGGATGGCGGCCCTGGTGCCCAACAACCACCCGGACGTGTCGTCCGCCGCCGGGCAGGAGGGGTTGAGGTCGTTGGTGGACACCCGGTTCGCGCTGCGGTTCCTGCGGTCCACCCCGGACGGGAAGACCTGCGTGGTGGTGGCGGACCAGGTGCTCGCGGGCACCCTGGACCCCGGCGGCCTGGCCGTGCGCGAGGTGCTGCTGCGGGCGCACGGGAAGCTGGGCAACGTGTGGCGGGAAGCGCTCACCACCGCGCTGCGGATCACCAAGCGCGAGGCGCGCGAGCGGATCGGGGAGCACGACGACCTGGAGCACCGGCTGATCGACCTGCCCCGGCACCGGGTCGCCGCGCTGCTGCCCCTGATCCGGGCGTCGGCGGGGTGACCGGGACCCGCGCGGCGGTCGGCCCGGCCGGCGGGCGGGGCCGGCCGCGTCAGCCGGCCCGGGGGACGTGCAGCGCGCCGAGCGCCAGCACGGCGCGGAACTCCTTGGGCGGCACCGGGCGCGAGAACAGCCAGCCCTGGTAGGCGTCGACCCCGACGCCGCGCAGCACGTGGAACTGCGTCGCCGTCTCGACGCCCTCCGCCACGCACTCGCGCCCCATCGCCCGCGCCATGTCCACCACGGCCCGCGCCACCGCGAAGTCCGACGAGTCGTTGCCCACCCCGGACACGAACCGCCGGTCCACCTTGATGATCTGCGCGGGCAGCTCCTTCAGCCGCGCCAGCGACGAGTAGCCGGTGCCGAAGTCGTCCACGGCGAACCTGATGCCGCGCGCCACCAGCTCGTCCATCGACTGCCGCACCCGCGACGGCAGGTCCACCAGCGCCGTCTCCACCAGCTCCAGCACCACGCGGTCCCACGGGGTGCCGGCCTCGGCGATGGCGTTCGCCACGATGTCGACGAACTCCGGGTCGCCCGGCACCAGGCCGGCCAGGTTCACCGCCACCGACACCGGCCGGCCGTTGGGCTCCGGCCAGGTCGAAGCCTCCTTCAACGCCGTGCGCAGCACCCAGCGGTCCAGCTCGCGCAGCAGGTCGCCCTGCTCCGCGACGGGCAGGAAGATGTCCGGCGGCAGCAGGCCCCGGTCCGGGTGCGGCCAGCGCACCAGCGCCTCGGCGGTCTGCACGACGCCGTCGACCCCGACCACGGGCTGGAAGTGCAGCGCCAGGCCGTCGTTGGCCAGCGCCTCGCGCAGCTGCCCCTCCAGGTGCACCTGCCGGTCCGCCGACGCGATCAGCGCCGCGCTGGCCAGCGACACCCGCCCCGCGCCCGACCGCTTCGCCTCGAACATCGCCGCGTCGGCGAACCGCAGCAGGTCGTTGCCGGTCGCCCGCGAGCCGTTGGGCACCGCCGCGCCGATCGACGCCGACACCCGCACCAGCTGCCCGTGCACCGGGACGGCCGTGCGCAGCAGGCCCGCCACCCTGTTGGCCAGCGCGTCGACGCCGCCGACCTCGTCGATGTTCTCGCAGATGATCACGTACTCGTCACCGGACAGGCGCGCGGCCGTGCAGCCCTCCGGCAGGCCGCCCTCCAGCCGCCGGGCCAGCGCGACGAGCAGCTCGTCGCCCGCGTCGTGGCCCAGGGAGTCGTTGACCCGCTTGAAGTTGTCGATGTCGCAGAACAGCACCGCCACCCGCGAGCGGTCCTCGGAGCCCAGCAGGGTGGTCAGCAGCTCCTTGACCAGCGCCCGGTTCGGCAGGCCGGTCAGCTCGTCGTGCGTGGCCTGGTGGCGCAGCGCCTCGGACGCGCGGCGGCGCTCGGTGATGTCCTGGAACACCGTGAGCCAGAACCGGCGGCCGTCGTCCTGCACCGACAGCGCGATGTGCAGCTCGCAGTACACCTGCTCGCCGTCCGGGCGGACCAGGATGCGCTGCGGGATCTTGTGCACGCGGTCCACGCCGGCCTGGGCCATCCGGCTCACCGAGTCGAGCCGGTCCTCCTTGTCGTCCGGGTGGGTCAGCTGCTCGGCGGTCATGCCGCGCAGCTGCTCCAGGTCCATGCCCAGCAGGTCGCACAGCGCGTCGTTGGCGTCCACCAGCCGCTCGGCCTCGTCGAACAGGCCGATGCCGACCGGCGTCAGCGACACCAGGTCGGCGAAGCGCTGGCTGGAGCGCTCCATCCGGGCCTCGGCGGCCCGCTGCTCGGTGATGTCCTGCGCGGTGCCCACCGCGAGCGGCCGGCCGTCGGGGTCGCGGACCACCACGCCGTAGCAGCGGAACACGCGGACCTTGCCGTCGCGGCGCAGTATCCGGTGCTCGCACTGGACCGGAACCTGGTCGACGGCCAGCTGCCGCCACAGCTCGTCCACCCAGCCCCGGTCGTCGGGGTGCACCAGGTCGAGGTAGGTCTCGTAGTGGGTGTGCTCGGCGACGGGCACGCCGAACAGGTCGGACAGCATGTCCGACCACACCACGTCGCCGGTCCGGGGGTTCCACTCCCACACGCCCAGCTGCGCCGCCCGCTGCGCGTCGGCCAGCCGCCGCCGGTCGTCGCGCAGCTGCCGCTCCAGCGCCCGCGCCTCGGTGACGTCCTGGACGGTGCCGTGGAAGCGGTGCAGCCGCCCGCCCTCGAACTCGGGGCGGACGCGGCAGATGTAGACGCGCTCGCCGGTCTCGCTGCGCACCTCCGCCTCGAAGGTCCGCCCCTCCTCGGCGTGCGCCAGCCGCCGGCGCAGCGCGCCCAGCGCCGCCCGGTCCTCGCGGTGCACGCCGCACAGCAGGTCGCAGCCCGGCGAGATGCCCACGTCGGCGTACATCTCCAGCAGCACGTCGCTGCGGTGCACCGCCTTCGTGGCCACCTCGTAGCTCCAGCTGCCGATGCGCGCGATGCGCTGCGCCTCCAGCAGCCGGGCGCGCTCGACCTCCAGGGCGCGGTCGGCGCGCCGCTGGGCGGTGATGTCGCGGATGTAGCCGGTGATGAACTGGGTCCGGCCGTCGGCCCGCAGCTTGGACTCGGCGACGCCCCTGATCCAGCGCAGCTCCCCGCAGGGCAGGACGATGCGGTAGACGATGTCGATCGGGTTGCCGTCCAGCTCCCGGTTGGCCCAGTAGCGGGCCACCATGTCGTGGTCGTCGGGGTGGACCACGTCCAGCACGGCCTGGGCGCCCGGCACGACCTCGCCCGGCCGCGCGCCGATCATCTCGTAGTGCGACTCCGACCAGACCGTGACGCCGGTCGTCGGGTCGTACTCCCACGAGCCGATCTGCGCGACCCGCTGCACGGTGCGCAGCCGGCGCTGCTCGTCGCGCAGCTCGTCGGCGGCCTTGGCCAGGTCGGACACGTCCACCAGGAGCACCGCGCGCAGCTTGGTGCCGGGCACCTGGTTGCGCACCGCGCGGACCGGCAGCAGCGCACCGTCGGCCCGGCGCAGCCGCAGGTCCGGCGGCTCGCCGACGAGGAGGTCGCCCAGCGCCCGGCCGACGAGCTCCGCGGCGGACCGCGCGCCCGCGAGCGCCACGGCGGCGTCGTTGGCGCGCACCACCTCGCCCTTGGGGTCGCACAGCAGGGAAGGGGCCTCGGGCAGTTCGACGCCGTCGAGCACGGGTGGCCGCCCCGTGGGCCGCCCGGGGTCGAGCACCACCGGAGCGCGTCCAACCCGCTTGGGCACGGTCCCACCTTCCCGTGTCTACGGCAGGGATGAACCGGCCCGACCGCACCCGAATACGGCGTCCCTCTCCGCGGGCAATATTCACCCGAGGAGAGGGACCGTAGCGCTTCGGAGCGTCATCGCCCACCCCCTTGTCGGGCTAACGAACCAACGCCGAGGTGGTTCCGTTCTCCCGATGAGCCGAATGGACGGATGCGGCCGGAGCTCTCCCAACTCCGACTGGGGGTCAGGCTACTCCGTCCTGCCGAGCTGCCAAGGCCACGGCGGCGGCCACTTCGGGACCGACCCGGGGGTCCAGGGCGCTGGGCACGATCCGGTCCACCGCGAGGTCGTCCGCGGCGACCGCGGCGATGGCCCCGGCGGCGGCGAGCTTCATGTTCTCGGTGATCCGCTTGGCGCCCGCGTCCAGCGCGCCGCGGAAGATGCCGGGGAACGCGAGGACGTTGTTGATCTGGTTGGGGAAGTCGCTGCGCCCGGTCGCGACGACCGCCGCGTGCCGGCGCGCCACGTCCGGGTGAACTTCCGGGTCCGGGTTGGACAGCGCGAACACGATCGCGTCACCGGCCATGCTCGCGACCAGCTCCTCCCCCACCTTCGAGGAGGACACGCCGACGAACACGTCCGCGCCGCGCAGCGCCTCCGCGATGCCGCCGCGCAGCCCGCTCGCGTTGGTGACCTCGGCGAGCTCCGCCTTCACCGGGTTCAGCCCGTCCCGGCCGGCGTGCACGATGCCCCGCGAGTCGACCACGGTGACCTCGCCCGCGCCGGCGGCGACCAGGATCCTCGCGCACGCCACGCCGGCCGCGCCCGCGCCGGAGATCACCACGCGCTGGCTCGCGAGATCCTTGCCCAGGACGGTGTTCGCGCCGCGCAGCGCGGCCAGCAGCACCACGGCGGTGCCGTGCTGGTCGTCGTGCATGACGGGGCAGTCCAGCGCCTCGACCAGCCGCCGCTCCAGCTCGAAGCAGCGCGGCGCGGCGACGTCCTCCAGGTTGACCGCGCCGAACGACGGGCGCAGCCGGACCAGGGTCTCCACGATCTCGTCGACGTCCGTGGTGTCCAGCACCAGCGGGATCGAGTCCAGGCCGCCGAAGGTCTTGAACAGCGCTGCCTTGCCCTCCATGACCGGCAGCGACGCGCTCGCGCCGATGTCGCCCAGGCCGAGCACGGCCGTCCCGTCGCTGACCACGGCCACCAGCCGGTGCGCCCAGGTGTACTTCGCGGCCAGCGCGGGGTCCTCGGCGATCGCGCGGCTGACCCGGGCCACGCCCGGTGTGTAGGCGATGGACAGCGCCCGCGGGTCGGCCAGCGAGGCGGTGGCGCCCACGCCGAGCTTGCCGCCCTCGTGGGCGCGGAAGATCTCGTCATCGGTCAGGCCGGCGGCCTGGTCGTGTTGGGGGCGGTCGTTCACTGCGGTCACTTGGGATTACCTCCTGCGGTGCGCGAATGCTGCGGCGCACCGGGACCGGCGTTGTCACGCGGATCGTCGGGGCCTGGCGGCGGGCCGTTCCGCGCGGTCGGCGCGGTGGCCCTGAGGGGCGGTGTGCGGGCAAGCATGACAGCGTTCGGGGGCGCTGTCTGCGGCGGGGATCACACAACTTTCCGCAGGTCAGGGCGGGTTTCCCAGAACGTACGTCCGGTTTTCTGCACCGACTGGTCGGTTTCCGCAGGCAGGATCGGTCAAGACACCTCGGCGTTCTAGGGTGTGCGCCATGCAGGCACGCGAACTGAAAATCCCCGGCTCTTTCGAATTCAGCCCATCGGTGTTCCCCGACGACCGGGGGATGTTCGTCGCCCCGTTCCAGGAGCGCGCCTTCGCCGACGCCGTCGGGCACGGGCTGCGGGTCGCCCAGACCAACCACAGCGAGTCCAGGCGCGGCGTGGTCCGGGGCGTGCACTACGCGGACGTGCCGCCGGGGCAGGCCAAGTACGTGCACTGCCCGCGCGGGCGGCTGCTCGACGTGCTGGTGGACATCCGGGTGGGCTCGCCGACGTTCGGCGCGTGGGACGCGGTCGAGCTGTCGCCGGAGAAGTTCAACGCGGTGTACGTGCCGGAGGGCGTCGGGCACGCGCTGATGGCGCTGGAGGACGGCAGCGCCACGTCGTACCTGTGCTCGGAGGGCTACAACCCCAAAGCCGAACGCACGATCAACCCGCTGTCGTTGGACCTGCCGTGGCCCACCGACATCACCCCTTTGCTGTCACCGCGCGATGCCGCCGCCCCGACATTGGAGGAAGCACGCGCCGCCGGCCTGCTGCCGTCCTACGAAGAGTGCACCGCTTGGTACGCCAAGCTCCGCGCTTAAGCCACACCACTACCCGCACCGGCAGCACCAACACCCACCACTGCCACACCCCGCACAACCAGCAACTTTGAGCTTGTGGGCTCGTGGCACACCCCGTGCAGACCGGTGCTCTCGTGTTCTCCCCGTATGGCCTGCCCGGAGGGCTACCATGCTTTCTTGGGGGGTGCAAGCACGCTTTTCGCTTGCACCCCCCAAGAAAGCATGGTCGTCTTTGACAGGTCATGCGGGGAGAACACGACCGCTCTTTCTTTTCATTCTCCTTGGCGGCCTGCCTGTCCGGCGAGGACTCTTTAAAGCTCTTCAGCTTGGATCCGTACCGCACCAAATATTTCCTGGATCGGTGCGCGATCTCGGTAAGAAAAGCGGCCGAGAGGCCCCCAAGGAGAAGGGAAGTGCGTCGTGTTCTCCCCGCACGGCCTGCCGGAGGCAATCATGCCGAGCTGGGGGTGTCAAGCGGTGAAGCGTGCTTGACACCCCCAGCTCGGCATGATTGGGCTGCGCCCAGGCCGTACGGGGAGAACACGAGGCACACGGCTGCGCTGAAGCGCCGCCGCGCCGAGCGCGGCCTACGGGAGCTGAAGCGCCGTCGCGCGGAGCGCGGCTGAGGCGAGAGCCGCGCGGGGGCGGCCTGAGGTGAGAGCTGCAGAGCGCGGCTCAAGGGCGGAGCCGGGCGCTAGCGGAGCCGGCGCGGGCGTGGCCAGAGGCGGAAGCGGATCACCCCGACCACCCGTGCCGCGCCCAGCGCGCGCGAGTCGGTGGAGGCGAAGGGGTTGTCGCCCTCGACGTGCCAGCCCCCGTCCACCTCCCGCACGGCCCGCTTGACCGAGAGCTGCCCCGGCCGGGAGTCCCAGCGGACCAGCACGAGGTCGTTCTCCCGGACCCGCCGCGCTCGTCCGACGGTGACGACGTCCCCCGTCCGGAGGGTCGGGTACATCGACGGCCCGACCACCCGCACCAGCGGCGACGGCCTGTCGTCCACGGGTGCCAACGATCACCTCCACCTGCCTGCGCCGGGCCCCCGGAGTAGGGTTCGGCGCGTCGGAGCACCCACTGTCAAGGAGGAACAATGCGACTTCTGTCGCGCATTCTCCGCCGCCCGCTACCGGAGGCCACCGCGCACTGCGACCTCCCGTGCGGCGTCTACGACCCGGCGCAGGCCCGGATCGAGGCGGAGTCGATCAAGGCGGTCCAGGAGAAGTACCAGGCCAACGAGGACCCCGAGTTCCGCCAGCGCGCCGTCCTGATCAAGGAGCAGCGCAGCGAGCTGGTCAAGCACCACCTGTGGGTGCTGTGGACCGACTACTTCAAGCCGCCGCACTTCGAGAAGTACCCGGAGTTGCACGACCTGTTCAACCGCGCCACGAAGGCCGCCGGCGCGTCCGGCACCAAGGGTTCCATGGACCCGGCCAAGGGGCAGGAGCTGCTCGACCTGATCGCCCGGATCGACAAGATCTTCTGGGAGACCAAGGCCGCGGCCTGATCGCCGACAGGCGGCCGACGTCGGCCGGCGGTGCCCTCCGCCGGTCGCGTCGGCCGGCCCGCCGCTCCCCGCGTTCCCCCTCCCGCGCCCGTGTCCACTTCGGACCGGACCCCCGCACCGGTCACACCAGCGCGAGCAGCTGCTCCAGCGCCTCCTCCGACCCGCCCCACGTGAGGAGCCCGATGGCGACCATGGGCGCGTCCACCCGGCACCACTCGAACAGCCGCTCGGGGTCCAGGCCGTACGCCCGCGCCACGCGCTCGCACCGCACCTCGACCCCCTCCCCGCCCGCCGCGCCCAGCACGTAGTCGACCGCGTCGTAGCACGGGTCGCCGACGCACGTCTTGGGGTCGATCGCGACCAGCCCCCGCGCGCCGCCGTCGAGCACGTTGCCGGGGTGCAGGTCGCCGTGCAGCAGGACGGTCGTGCGCTGGGAGTCCAGGAGCTTCGCGCACCGCTCGATCGCGCGGTCCCACGCGGCGCGGTCCAGGCGGGCCGCGACGGCCGGTTCGGCGAGGCGCCGGCCGATCCGCGCGAAGGACTCCTCCCACCGGCCGCGCAGCGTGCGCGCGAGGGTGGCGGGCGGTTCGACGGCGTGCAGGTCGGCCATCAGCCCGGCCCACTCCTCGGGCGCCGCGTCCGCCTCGGCGCCCGGCTCCACCGCCTCCAGCAGGACGGCCCCCTCCCCGACCTCCAGCACCTCCGGCACCCGACCGGACGGCGCGAGGCTGCGCAGCATCCCGGCCTGGCGGAGCAGGAACGGCCCGTCCGGCGAGAGCTTGAGGACGGCGGGCCTGCCGTCGGCGGTCGTGCAGCGGATCGCGAGGGACGAGCCGCCGCCCTCGTGCGCCTCGCCGAGCGCGACGCCCCACTCCCGGGCCAGCCGGGCGGCGAGGTCGGGCGCCCGGGAGCACCACGCGGCCACGTCGGGGCCGAAGCGGGGGGTGAGGCGGGCGGTGAGCCCTGCTGTCGTCCACATGGGCGCAGGGTGCCACCGGCGGGCTCCCCGGCGAAGCCGTTATTCCGCCGAACGGCCGCGCGGAACGCCGCCGGGCGGAACCGGGGAACACGCCCCGCGGAGTGAAGTCGGTGATTCTTCAATCTGAACAAAGAACTGCTATTCTGACCTGCCGGGTCTTCGACCACAGCATTTTTGCGGAGGGGCTGCCATGCGCGAGGCACGTGAACTCCTGGACGCCCCCGCGCAAGGGCGCGAATCGACCCGCAAGCGCCTGGTCATCGAGATCATGGTGAAATCCGACCGGCAGTCGCAACTGTCCCGGCGCACCGGCGTGTCCCAGGCGCTGGTCTCCACGACGGTCCAGGAGCTGGCCAGGGAGGGCCTCGTCGAGATCGACGCGCCGGGCGGCGGGCGGTCCCGCGGACGGGTGCGGCTGAGCCGGATGCGCGGGGTCGCCGTCGGCGTCGACCTCGGCTTCAACCACATCTCGGTGGTGGCCCGGCCGGTCGACCAGCCGCACGACCGCATCGCCCTGCGCCGGGAGAGCCCGGGCGCCAACGTGGGCCTGCGCCGCCTGTTACCCGACGTGCTGCGGCTGACCAGGGAGGCGGTCGAGGAGACCGGGCAGGGCATGGCGGACGTGGTCGCCGCGGGCCTGGCCGTGCCGCGCATGGTGGACCCCCGCACCGGCCGGTTCACCACCCCGGTGCTGCCGCCGTGGGAGCCGGGCGACGAGCCCGCCGCCGACCTGGCCGCCGAGCTGGGCGTGCCGGTGGCGATGGACAACGACGCCAACCTCGGCGCGCTGGCGGAGCAGACCTACACCTCCGAGGAGGCCGTCGAGCACGTCGTGTACGTCAAGGCGTCCACGGGCGTGGGCATCGGCATCGTGGTGGGGTCGAACCTGGTGCGCGGGCAGCGCGGCACGGCGGGCGAGATCGGCCACCTGACCATCGACCCGGACGGCGAGATGTGCCTGTGCGGCGGGCGGGGCTGCCTGGACACCCTGGTCGGCGCGGAGTCGCTGCTGGCCAAGGTGAAGCAGTCGCAGCGGGGCGCCGCGCGGGACGTCCCGACCACGCTGGCCGCCCTGGTCCTCAAGGCCCACAACGGCGACGCGGTGTGCCGGCGCGTGCTCAACGACGCCGGCCGCGTGCTGGGCTTCGCGCTGGCCCAGCTGTGCAACCTGATCAACCCGCAGCGCATCGTCATCGGCGGCGAGCTGGCCGAGGCCAGGTCCATGGTGCTGGACACCTGCCGGCAGGAGCTGGCGCGGTACGCGCTGGCCGGCGCGGTCGAGCCGACCGACGGCTTCGAGCTGCGCACCAGCACGCTGAGCCCCTACGCCGAGGCGCAGGGCGCGCTCATCCTGGGGTTGCGGTCCCGGTCGTCAAGGTGAACTGCCGAACGGCCCGGCCGACCGCTTTCCGTTCAATTCGATGAACCGCCGGCATCGAATATCCGCCGGCTCCTCCACATCGCTCCATCACTCGATCGAGGGGACCTCCGACTCGACCGGATGATGCTTTGCACGTATTCACCGCGAGTGCATTCAGCGGCTGGCTGGCGGGTATTTCGATGGGATAGGCTGCCGTTCCCACACCGATTCCGCCCACCGGTCGGGACGCCACGCGGGCGCCCGCTCACCAGATCGAAGGCACCACCATGGACTTCCTGCGACGCGTTCGCGCGCGGTCAGCCGGCCGGAATGCCCCGTCGACCGGGGACCGGGCCGCCGACCGGTCCCCGGCGCACTACGAGCCGCCGGTCGTGCTCGACCTCGGCGACGTCCGGCGGGTGACGCTGGGCAGTTCGTCCAGCGGCAACGCGGACGCGAATTCCCAGTACTACTGGTAGGGGACCGATGGCTCCGCCCACGCGGCCGGTCGCCGGGGCGAGCCCCGGTGTGCTCGGCGTCCACCTCGGCGCCCGCCCCGGCGCCGGTTCCGGCGGTGAGCCCGGGGTGCGGCCCGTCCGCGCGGCCCCGCCGCTGCCCGCCGACGCGGCCGGCGTGTGGCCGGACCGGGCGTCGCCGGTCGCGTGGGGCCCGTGGCGCCCCGGCGAGTTCCGGACCGCCCGCTGCCCGGAGGGCCGGCTGCTGGTCGTGGGCAACTGCCTGGTGGACGACGACCGGCTACGGTCCGACCTGTCCACCGCGCTGCGCGCGGGCCGGCCCGAGCTGGTGACCGGCTGGCCCGGCAGCTACCTGGCGGTGGTCGTCACCGAGCGCGGGCTGACCGCGTTCGTGGACCTGGCCGGGCAGTACCCGCTGTACTTCCACGCCGGCGGCGGCGCGGTCGTCTACGGCACCAGCGCCCGGCGCACGGCCGCCGCCGCCGGGCTCGGCGCGCGGCCCGACCCGCAGGTCGCCCTGGCCGACATCTTCTGCTCGGCCGTGCCCGCGCTGACCCGCAACCGGTCGCCGCTGGCCGGGCTGCGCCGGGTCGAGGCGGGCGAGGCGCTGCACGTGTCGGCGACCGGCGCGTGCTCGGTCCGCCCCTACGAGGCCGCCGGCCGGGACGAGGGCATGTCGCTGGACGACTGCGCCCTGCGCCTGCGCGACGCGCTCGACGCCGCCGTCACCGCGCGGATGGCCGCGGGCGGCGCGGTCAGCGCGGACTTCAGCGGCGGCCTGGACTCGACCTCGATCGCCTTCCTCGCCGCGGACCACCGGGCGGAGCCCCTGCCGGTCTTCGCCTACCACCACCCGGGCGCGCCGGCCGACGACCTGGACCACGCGCTGCGCAACGCGGGCCCCGGCCGCAACCTGCGGCTGCAGGTGGTGCGCGGCACCGCGGACACGCTGGCCTACCAGCACCTGCGCACCGCCGAACCGGCCGAGCTGCCCGACTTCGCGGTGACCGTGCACGAGCGCAACCGCCTGCGGCTGCGGCACGTCGCGGCGGTCGGGGGCGGGGTGCACCTGGGCGGCGAGGGCGCCGACGCCCTGCTGGTCGCGCCGCCCGCGTACCTGGGCGACCTCGCCGGCGCGGGCGGCATGGGCCGGCTGCTCACCGACTCCCGCGCGTGGGCGCGGCTGCGCCACGACTCGCCGACCCGCGTGCTGAACCGGGCGCTGCGGCTGTCCCGGACGTCGATGCGGCGGGCGCTGCGCGAGTTCGCCCGGCAGCTGCGGCGCGGCGACGCCCGGCAGCCCGGCTGGGTCGACGCGATCTCCTGGTGGCCCGCGCCGGGCCCGGAGGCGCGCTGGCTCACCGCCACCGCGCGGCAGTCGCTGGCCGACTTCGTCGACGACCACGCCGCCGCGGCCGACGAGGCGGTCCGGGGCGGCGTGGCCGACTTCACCGCCCGGCACGACCTCCAGCGGTCGGGCGCGGTGCAGCGGCGGCTGGGCGAGGTGGCCCGCCCGTTCGGCGTGTGGCCCCAGGCGCCGTTCCTGGACAACGACGTGATCCGGGCGTGCACGGCCCTGCCCGCGCACCGCCGCGCCGACGGGACGGACTACAAGCCGCTGCTGCGGGCCGCGGTCCGCGGGAAGGTGCCGTCGGAGGCGGTGGCCCGGCAGACCAAGGGGAACTACCTCGGCGAGGAGTACCGGGGCGTCCGGCTGGCGGCGCCCGGCCTGCGCGCGATGCTGCGCGACTCCCGGCTGGCCGACCTGCGGCTGGTGGAGCCGGACGCCGTGGTCGACTCGGTGGACCGGGCGGTGGCCGGCGCGGGCACGCCGTTCGCGGCGCTGAACCGGCTGCTGGCCTACGACCTGTGGCTGGGGTCGCTGGCATGAGGGCGGTGCACGTCCCCCGCCACCTGCACGCGGCGGGCACGGCCGGCGGTGCGGCGTTCCTGCTCAACGCCCGCTCCGGGCGGTGGCACGTGCTCAACCCGGTGGCGACGGCGCTGTGGCGGGAGCTCGGCCGCGTCGGGGACGTCGAGCACGTCGTGGCCGCGGCGGCGGACCGGTACGCGCACCCCGCGGCGGAGGTCTTCCGGCGGGACGCCCGGCGGGCCGTGGCGGACATGGTGGACCGGGGCCTGGTCGCGCCGGGGCGCGGCGGGCGCCCCGCCGGGCCCGGTGCGCTGCCGCGCGAGCACCCGTCGGGCCTGCTCGCGACCGACGGGGTGCGGGCCGCGCCCGGCCCGCGGGCGTACGCGGGCCTGCTGGCGGCCCTGGTGCTGGTGCGCCTGCCGTTCCGGGTGGCGGTGCGGGTGGTGGACGGCCTGGCCCGCCGCTGGTGCACCCGGATGGCGACCGGGCCGGAGGTGGTGTCGACCGTCGCGGCGGTCGACGCGGCGGCCGACCGGCACCCCGGCCGGGCCGCCTGCCTGGAGCGCTCGCTCGCGGCGGTGCTCGCGGCGGCCTTCGCGCGCCGGCGGGTGCGGTGGGTCCTCGGGGCGGCCGAGGACCCGTGCCGCTTCCACGCCTGGGTCGAATTCGACGGAATCATGGTGGGCCGCTCACCGGAGTGGTCCGCGACCGCTTTCGTCAAGGTGCTCTCGGTGTGACGGGCCGGAGGCGTCCCGGCGCCCGCGCCGGCGCCGGGACGCCCGCCGCCGACCGGTCAGACCGGCCACCCCGCGACCGGCCACTGACCGCCCGCGACCAGCACCACCAGGATGACCAGCACCAGCGCCAGCACGGTGCGCACGGCCCGGGCGAAATCGGGCCACGGGCAGCAGGCGGTGAACTCCACTTTCAGTTCCATGAGCTTCTCCTTAACTCCTCGCCACCACTGTGCAGGCCCGGAAAAGGAGGCGCAAACACCGCGGCCGAGCCGTTCCGGGCACACCCGGGGCCCCTTCTCCCGGATACGACGGAAATGCTCCATCACATTTCGTCCACCGCTCGTTCAAACTGAATCCCGCCGGCCTCGCGCACTCCCGGCGGACGCCAGTCCGAACGCCCGGAGCCCTCCGGCCCCCGCACCCGCGCCCCGGCGGCCGGCCGGCCCGCCGACCGGCGGCAGCCCCCGCCACCGACCGGCTTCGGATCGAACCCCGGCAGCCGCCCGGCCGCGCAACGCCGCGCCCCGGCCCCGACAGCCCCGGATCTGAAGGCGACCGCCCCTCCCCCGCCCCGGATCCCATCAGTTCCGACGGGCCCGCTCCCCCGGAGCCCCCGCCACCGGCCCGCGCAGGGCGTCGCCGAAGTTCACTCGATCGGCCCATCCGAGCGGCGGACGTCAAGCATCCGTGTCGGGTGCCGCCACGTACCGGTAGGACACCGCGGTGAGCCGTTCACGGGCTATCCGCCAGGGGTGCACGACGTGCAGGACGCCACCCGACGCGCCGGGTGGGTCCGTGCTCCGGTCCAGGGCGATCCCGCTGACCACGACCAGCATGGTGTTGGGGTACTCGCGTTCGTGCAGCTCGACCTCCTTCCTGGTCAGGATGATCTCGCTGGTCGGTGTCCACGTCGTCGTGGTGCCCTTCACCTCCACGAAGAGATGTTCGTCGGCGCGCCTGGCGTCGAGGTCGTACGACTCCTGCGCGCCGACGTCCTTCACCCGGTAGCCGTTCACCCTCAGGTGCTCGGTGGCCAGCAGCACGGCCCGCCGCTCGATCGCCAGGCGTTCCCCCGCGTCCAGGCGGAGCCCCTGCCCATGACGCCGGCTGCCCGCCGCGCGCTCCGCCGCCACGATCGCGTCGGAGACCTCGGGCGGCAGCTCCCCGGGCAGGTCGAGCGCGGTGTCGACGCGCTGGTAGAGGGTGCTCAGCACGGACAGCATGTACGCGAGGTCCTCTTCCAGGACCGACTCCTCGGGGATTGCGTCCACCGGGTACTGCAGCGCGGCGACCGTGCCCGCCTCGTAGGCGGGGCCGAGCTTCGCCTTGCGCGAGCCGAGCGCGATCCGGTCGAGCCGGTCGAAGCGGACCTCCAGCTCCTCGCCGAGGGCGCGCCGCGCCCAGTCGACCCGCAGCCGCAGGTCCTGCCTGGGGCGCGGGCGGTACTCGCTGTTCACCCACTGGGTCGCGCCCTGCATGAGCGTCAGGTAGACGTTCGCGCCGGGCGCGTCGAAGAGGTAGACGAGGTACCAGCCGACCGTGGCCGACGGGGACCGGCCGGCGGAGTGGACGCGCACCCACGGGATCTCGCTCTTGCGCCCGGTGTGGTCGCGCGCGGTCACCTTGAGGTCGTCGATGGGCGCCGGCAGCCGCGAGTTGATCGCCGCGGCCCGCTCCCGGACCCACCCCGCGATGCCACCCCGCACCAGCTCGCCGCGCCGGAGCATCGCCGGGGTGTGGGTCGAGTCGAACTGCAACTGCAGCTTTAAAACGCTCTCCAGCATGTCGCGCACCAGCCGAACCTAATGGATGTGATCTTCCACAACGGCAGGTCCGCGGTCCCGACACTAGGATCGTCGCGTGACCTCTCACGTTTACCTGCTCCGCCACGGTCAGACCGAGTGGTCGGAGAGCGGGCGGCACACGGGGCGTTCCGACATTCCGCTGACCGACGAGGGGGTCCAGCAGGCGCGGCGCGCCGGGGCCGTGCTGGCCCGCTTGCGGGGCACCGACCGGCCGGCCGCGCTGGTGCTGAGCAGCCCCCGCGAGCGCGCCTGGCGGACCGCCGAGCTGGCCGGGCTGGAGGCCCAGCGGACCGAGGAGCTGGCCGAGTGGGACTACGGCGACTACGAGGGGCTCACCACGCCGCACATCCGCGAGACCGTGCCGGGGTGGACGGTGTGGACGCACCCGGTGCCCGGTGGTGAGGCGCACGACGCGGTGGGCGCCCGGGCCCGCGCCGTGGTCGACCGCGCGCGCCGGGCGCTGGCGGGCGGGGACGTGGTGCTGGTCGGGCACGGCCACTTCAGCCGCGTGCTGATCGCCACCTGGCTGAACCTGCCGCCCGGGGAGGGCGTCCACTTCGGGTTGGACCCGGCCGGGCTGGCCGTGCTCGGCGAGGAGCGCGGCGACCCGCAGGTGCGCCGGCTGAACGTCCCGGCCTGGGAGGTCGACGTTGACTGATCCGCGCATCCGCCGGGTCCGCGCGCAGGACGTGCCGGCGATCGTCGGGCTGGTGCAGGAGCTGGCCGAGTACGAGCGCGCCCGCCACGAGTGCCACCTCACCGCCGAGCAGCTGCACGACGCGCTGTTCCGGCCCGAGCCCGCGCTGTTCGGGCACGTGGCCGAGGTGGACGGCCGGGTGGTCGGGACGGCCCTGTGGTTCCTCAACTTCTCCACCTGGCGCGGCACGCACGGCATCTACCTCGAAGACCTCTACGTCCAGCCGGGGCAGCGCGGCAGCGGCCTGGGCAGGGCGCTGCTGACGGCCCTGGCCCGCGAGTGCGCCGACCGCGGCTACGCGCGGCTGGAGTGGTCGGTGCTGGACTGGAACGCCCCGGCCATCGGGTTCTACCGGTCGCTGGGCGCGGTGCCGCAGGACGAGTGGACCGTCTTCCGGCTCACCGACCGGGCGCTGTCCGCGCTCGCCGGGGAAGCCGGGCGAGCCGAGGCGGCCGACCGGTCCGACGCGGTCGGCTGACCGAGGAGACCGGAGGGACCGAGGAGCCCGGGGGGACCGGCGCGGTTCAGCGCTTGACGCCGACCGCGCCGTAGCTGACCGTCTCCGCGCCGATCGGCTCGTCGCCCTCGCCGCGCCACCGGGCCGTCAGCACCAGCCCCGGCTCCAGCAGCTCGAACCCCGCCACCATGGCCTCGACCGCCGACCGCGACCGGGCCACGATCGGGGTCATGGTCTGGGCGGCCACGTCCACCAGCTTCGCCACCATGTCCGGCTCCACGTCGTCGGTCAGGTGGCTGAGCACCAGGTGGCTCCCGGCCGCCGCGGCGTCGCGGTAGCGGGCGACCACCTCGGCGGGCCGGTCCGCGTCGGGCACGTACGGCAGGCTCGCCACCAGCAGCACGGCCAGCGGCCGGGACAGGTCGAGCAGGTCGCGGACCTCCGGCGAGCCCAGCACGGCGGCCGGGTCGCGCAGGTCGGCCTCCACCATGGCCGCGGCGGGGTTGTCGCGCAGCATGGTGCGGCCGTGGGCGGCGGTCGCGGGCTCGTTGTCCACGTACACCACGCGGCACCCCGGGGCGGCCTGCTGGGCGACCTCGTGGACGTTGCCGGCGGTCGGGATGCCGGAGCCGAGGTCGAGGAACTGGCGGATGCCGTTCGCGACGCACACCCGCACCGCGCGGCGCAGGAACGAGCGGGTGTGCTGGATGATCTCGTCGGTGGGGATGACCCGCAGCGCCCGCTCGGCGAACTCGCGGTCGACCGCGAAGTTGTGCGCGCCGCCGAGGTAGTAGTCGTAGAGCCGGGCCACGTTGGGGCGCTCGGCGTCACCGCTCGCCGGCACCCGTCTCGGGGGGATCTGCACCGCGCACCTCACCCTGCCTGCTCCCGGAGCGGCGCGAACGCCTGCCGAACCGTATCCGGCTACTCCGTTCGTGTCCATCCACCACATGTGAACACGCAGGGTGATTGTGACTGGTGAACCCGCCGAAAGCCAAACCGCGTGGTGTCCCGGCCGAGGAGGCGATGCAGGGGGTCAACCCCCTCGGCCGGGAGGCGTGTCGTCAGGCGCCCGCGCGGGGGTGCGTCCCGTCGCGGTGGCGGATGACGGCGGTGTGGTCCGACCGGCCGGACCGGTCGCCGGTCGGCGCCGCGCCGACCCGGTGGCCCCTCCCGGCGAGCGCCGGGCGCACCGCGACGGCGGCGCGGGCCGGGTCACCTCGCCGGACCGACAGGGGCGAGGTCACCACCACAGCGTCACCTGTCGGAGGGAATAACGACACCCGCCGTTAGTCGGCGGCCCGCCCCCCGATGGTCGGGTCCGGACCGGCCGTCACCCGTCCGCGTCGTCCACGCCCAGCGCCCACCGGCGCACGGGGTTGGTGAACAGCAGGGCGACCACCGCGACGACGTAGAGGCCCAGCAGCGCGCCGTAGAGCTGCTGCCCCGATGGGCCGTACGTGTACCAGGCGACGCCCAGCAGGAGCAGCTGCACGACGATCGACGGCGTGCGCGCCCAGCGCCCGCCGAGCACGAGCCCGACGCCGGCCGCCAGCACGCCGCCGCCGAGCACGACGAAGTAGGCCGCCTCGCCGAGCACGGCGGCCGTGTGGTCGACGGAGAAGGCCCGGATGACCAGCGCCACCGCGAACCCGAGCCCGGCGAGGCCCTGGAGGGCGGTCAGCACGCCGGCCGCGCGGACCGCGCGGGGTACCTGCTGCTCCTGCGTCACGCTGGGCCTTTCCTCACGGTGCGTACTCGTCACGCATCGTAGGCCACCCGGTTGGCGAGTCCCGTTGTGCGGTGCGAAGAGCGAGGATCGTGGTGTTCTTCGGCGAGCCGGCGGTCGGGCCGGGGTGCACTTGCCGTAGGCGGCACGCGCAAGAGGTGCAGCAGCAGGAACGGGACGCAGCAGGGATCGGCAGTACGCGGAAAGGAGAGATGGACCACTTTCGTGCGCTCTGAACCCTCCTACCGGGTGACGCGCAGCCTGTCGCAGGTCACGCGCTGTCCTACCCTTCAGTAGTGCGCGCACTTCTGGTGGTCAACCCGCAGGCAACGGCGACCACGCCGGCCGGCCGGGACGTGCTGGCGCACGCGCTGGCCAGCGACGTGAAGCTCGACATCGTCGAGACGAGCTACCGCGGGCACGCGGCCGACGCCGCGGCCCAGGCCGTGCTGGACGCCTACGACCTGGTGGTCGCGCACGGCGGCGACGGCACGGTCAACGAGGTCGTCAACGGCGTGCTGCGCGGCGGCACGGGCCCCGGGGTGCCGATGCTGGGCGTGGTGCCCGGCGGGTCGGCGAACGTGTTCGCGGGCGCGCTGGGGCTGCCGCGCGACCCGGTGGAGGCCACCTACCGGCTGCTCCAGGCGATCGAGCACGGCACCAGCCGGCGGGTCGGGCTGGGCCGGGTCTCCTCGGCCTCGGCCGGGTCCGGGGCGGGGCACGACCGGTGGTTCACCTTCAACGCGGGCGTCGGCTGGGACGCGGACGTGGTCGCCGGGGTCGAGGCGCAGCGCGCCAGGGGCCGGGAGGCTTCACCGGCGCTGTACGTGCGGACCGCGCTGTCCAGCTACGTGTCGCAGCGGCGGCACCCGTCGCGGCTGACCGTGCGCATCCCGGACGAGGAGCCCTTCGAGGACGTCCGCTTGGCGTTCGTGTCCAACACCGACCCGTGGACGTACCTGAAGGACAAGGCCATCCGGCTCAACCCGAGCACCTCGTTCGACGGCGGGCTCGGCGTGTTCGCGCTGCGCGCGCTGGGCCTGCCGACGGTCACCCGGTACGTCGCGCATCTTCTGGCCACGGACGGGAACCCCAAGGGCGGCAACCTGCTCCGGCGGGACGACGTGGACTTCGTCCGCGTGACCAGCCCGGAGCCGGTGAACCTCCAGGTGGACGGCGATCTGCTCGGGTCGTGCACGGAGGTCGAGTTCACGTCGGTGCCCCGCGCCCTGACCGTGGCGGTCTGAGCGGAGCGGTGCGATCGGCGGGGAGTGCGGACACGCTCAGGTTGCGGCGTGACCCGTACGGTGTGACCGTGGTGTGACCGGGGCGCTACCCAACCGCGACGAGGTGGCACCCCAGGGTGAATGCCGGAAGAAGCGAGTCGATCTTTCGGGTGAGTTCACTCACCGGGTTAGTGCTAACCCCTTGACATCCCGGCCGTTCGTGAAAGCATTCACAAGCACCCCAAAAACCGACCGCTGACGAGTGGCGTGCCTTGAGCACGCCTAGCTGAGGAGTAGTTCCAATGGACTGGCGCCACCGCGCGATCTGCCGCGACGAGGACCCCGAGCTGTTCTTCCCCGTGGGGAACAGCGGTCCTGCGCTCCTCCAGATCGCCGAGGCGAAGACCGTCTGCCGCCGCTGCCCCGTCGTCTCCGACTGCCTCGCGTGGGCACTGGAGAGCGGCCAGGACGCCGGCGTGTGGGGCGGGATGAGCGAAGACGAGCGCCGCGCGCTCAAGCGTCGCAACGCCCGGACCAGGGCTCGCAGCAACGCCTGAGGGTCGCCGCGCACCGCGCGACATGACGAAAGGCCCGACACCGTGCCAGGTGTCGGGCCTTTCGCTTGTGTTGCACACCCTCCCGCATGACCACGTGACTCCGCTGAGGTAGGTCGTCACGTGTGCACGGGGGTCAGTTTAACGCCGTGCCCTGAGTGGCACGCGCAGGACCGCCTCAGTACCGCCTTCGGGCCTGCGCCGCAAGCTCAGGCTGCCCCTGAGTTCGGACTCCACCAGCGTCCGGACGATCTGCAGGCCGAGCCGGTCGGTGCGCTCCAGCGAGAAGCCCGGCGGCAGGCCGCGGCCGTCGTCGGAGATCACCACGTCCAGCCACTTGGCGGAGCGCTCGGCGTGCACGACCACCTCGCCGCGCTGGCCGGCGGTGTAGGCGTGCTCGAAGGCGTTCTGCACCAGCTCGGTGAGGACCATGACCAGCGGCGTGGCCAGTTCCGCCGGCACGATGCCGAAGGGGCCCTCGCGGCGCACGACCACCTGCGACTCGGTGGCGGCCACGTCGGACATCATCGGGATGACCTTGTCCACCACGTCGTCGAGGTCGACCCGCTCGTCCACCGACATGGACAGCGTCTCGTGCACCAGCGCGATCGACGTCACCCGGCGGACCGACTCGGCCAGGGCCTCCCGGGCCTCCTCGGAGCTGGTCCGCCTGCTCTGGAGGCGGAGCAGGGCCGCGACGGTCTGGAGGTTGTTCTTCACCCGGTGGTGGATCTCCCGGATCGTCGCGTCCTTCGACATCAGGGCGCGGTCGCGCCGGCGGACCTCCGTGACGTCCCGGCAGAGCACCAGGGCGCCCGCGGCGCTGCCCCGGGGCCGCAGCGGCAGGGCGCGGAAGAGCACCGCGGCGCCGCGGCGCGACTCGGCCTCGATGCGCATGGACGGGTGGCCGTCCAGCGCCGCCCGGATGCGCTGCGCCACCTCGGTGGCGTCGAACGGGTCGCCGATCAGGGACCTCGTGAGCGGCGCGAGGTGCACGCCCACCAGGTCGGACGCGTGGCCCATGCGGTGGTAGGCGCTCAGGGCGTTGGGGCTGGCGAAGACCACCGCGCCCGAGGCGTCCAGGCGGATGAGGCCGTCGCCCACGCGGGGGCTGGTGTGGACGTCCGGGGACGGCTCGGTGGTCGGGAACGTGCCGTCGGAGATCATCTGGCACAGGTCCGCGGCGCTGCCCAGGTAGGAGATCTCCAGCGGGCTCGGGACGCGCGGCACGGCCAGGTTGGTGTTGCGGCTCAGCACCGCGACCACCCCGTCCCGGTGCCGCACCGGGATGGCCTCGCGCCGCACCGGGACGCCCAGGTGCCACCGGGGGTCCTCCTCGCGGCAGATGCGGGACTCGGCCATGGCGCGGCGCAGCTGCGGGTGCTCGTCCACGTCGACCGTGCTGCCCACGACGTCCTCCGGGTGGGCGGTCGGGGCCGTGGTGGGGCGCGCCTGCGCGACGCACAGGAAGGTCCCGGCGCCGTCGGGCCCGTCCTCCAGCGGCACCCACAGCAGGAAGTCGGCGAAGCTGAGGTCGGACAGCAGCTGCCACTCGGCCACCACGAGCTGGAGGTGGTCGACGGCCGCGCCGGACAGGCCGGTGTGCTCGGCGAGGAGGTCGGTCAGCGTGGACAGGGCTGCCCCACCACCGCGATCCGCTCGCCCACGGCGGTCCCCGCCCGGGTCTTCCCGATCATCCCGCTCCTTCGCTCCGCCGCCATCCAACCACGGCGCGGACCCCGCGCCGGGAGGCGGCGGGGGCGTGACACACTGGGGTGAAGCACTCTGAGCACGAGGAGAACCCCATGTCGAAGCGGGCCCGCAAGCGCCGCGACCGCAAGAAGGGCGGCGCGAACCACGGGAAGCGCCCCAACACCTGATCGCCCGATCCGGTGTGGACCGGGCCGCCCCGGGAGCAGCGCTCCGGGGCGGCCCGTTCGTTCCGGGTGGGTCCCCCCTGGGGGTCAGGCGTTGTCCGCGGCGCGGGCCTCGACCTCGACGTCCACCTCGACCTCGATGGTCTCGACGGTCTCCACGGCCGAGTCGGACGTCACCGTCGCCTCGTGGATGCGGGCGCGCAGCCGGCGCCGCAGCTCCTCCGGCGCGTGCTCGCCACCGCACTTCTTGGCCAGCAGGAGTTTCAGGTGCTCCTCGATGCCGTACTCCTCCAGGCACGGGTGGCACTCCTGCAGGTGGGTCCTGAGCAGTTCCATCCGGCCCTGGTCGCACTCGTGGTCCAGGTAGAGCCAGACCTCGGAGAGCACTTCCGCGCAGTCCGTCTCGTGGGGTTTTCCGCAGCTCATCGGCCCGCCACCTCCGATTGCCCGGCGCGGAGGAAGCCCCGCTCCCGCGCCACGTCGGCCAACTGCTCGCGTAGCTGCCTGCGGCCCCGGTGCAACCGGGACATCACGGTGCCGATGGGGGTGCCCATGATGTCTGCGATCTCCTTGTACGCGAAGCCCTCGACGTCGGCCAGGTACACCGCGATCCGGAACTCCTCGGGGAGTCGCTGGAGGGCTTCCTTCACGTCCGAGTCCGGCAGCCGGTCCATCGCGTCCATCTCCGCCGAGCGGAGACCGGTGGAGGTGTGGCTCTCCGCCTGCGCCAGCTGCCAGTCGGTGATCTCGTCGGTCGGCTGCTGCAGCGGCTGGCGCTGCTTCTTGCGGTACCCGTTGATGTAGGTGTTCGTCAGGATGCGGTACAGCCAAGCCTTCAGGTTCGTGCCCTGCGAGAAGGACGCGAAAGCCGCGTACGCCTTGAGGTAGGTCTCCTGGACCAGGTCCTCGGCGTCGGCCGGGTTGCGGGTCATCCGCAGGGCGGCCGAGTACAGCTGGTCGAGCAGGGGCATCGCGTCGCGCTCGAAGCGGGCGGCGCGCTCGGCCGTTGTCTCGTCCGTCGGCGTGTCCTGCGTTCGCGTGGCTGGCACCGCGCTCCCTCCCCACCTGCCGGTCGGCGCGGTGGATGAAGCTGTGTGGGTCGTGTTCGAGGATACGCGGCGGTCACCCGGTCGGCAGCGGGCCGACCCGCGCGGTGGACGGGTCGTGCCGGACCTGACCTGCTGTTCGATCACCTCGGTTGCCACGTCGACCAACAACGCGAGCGGGCCGTCGGGCATTCCCACTAAGGTGCGCGTCCATGGCCGGACGCGGGACGCCTGCCACGGCGTTGCTCGACAAGCAGAAGGTGGCGCACCTGCTCCACTCGTACGAACACGACCCCCGCCACGAGTCGTACGGGCTGGAGGCCGCCGAGGCGCTGGGCATCGCGCCCGAACGGGTGTTCAAGACCCTGGTGGCGGACGTGGACGGCAGGCTGGCCGTGGGCGTGGTCCCGGTCACCGGCCAGTTGGACCTCAAGGCGCTGGCGGCTGCGCTGGGCGGCAAGAAGGCGAGGATGGCCGACGTCTCCGCCGCCGAGCGGGCGACCGGGTACGTGGCGGGCGGCATCTCCCCGCTGGGCCAGAAGAAGCGCCTCCCCCTTGTCCTCGACAGCTCCGCCGAGCGGTTCGACACCGTCTACTGCTCGGCCGGCCGTCGCGGGCTGGAGGTCGAGATCGCGCCGGCCGAACTCGCCCGGCTGACCGGCGCGGTGGTCGCGACCATCTCCGCCTGACCCTCGCCCCCTCCACCCCACGGCTTCAGCCCCACGACCCGCTTGCGGCTTTTGCTTTCGGACCTTCGGCACGCCCCGTGCAGTCCGGTGTCTTCGTGTTCTCCCCGTATGGCCTGCCCGGAGGGCTACCATGCTTTTCCTGGGGGTGCAAGCACGCTTTTCGCTTGCACCCCCAGGAAAAGCATGGTCGTCTTTAGACAGGTCATGCGGGGAGAACACGACCGCTGTTTCTTTTCCTTCTCCTTGGCGGCCTGCCCGTCCGGCGAGGACTCTTTCAATCTTTTCAGCCTCGGGCGGTACCGCACCAAATCTCACCCGGATCGGTGCAGGTCAGAGGTATGAAGAGCGGCCGGGAGGCCCCCAAGGAGAAGGGAAGTGCGTCGTGTTCTCCCCGTACGGCCTGCCGAAGGCAATCACGTTTGATCAGGGGTGTCAAGCGAAAAGCGTGCTTGACACCCCTGATCAAACGTGATTGGGCTGCGCCCAGGCCGTACGGGGAGAACACGAGGCACACGGCTGCGCTGAACAGCGCCGCCGCGCGGAGCGCGGTTAACGGCGAGAGCTGAAGTGTCGCCGCGCGGAGCGCGGCCTGAGGCGAGAGCTGAAGCGCGCTAGTCCAACGGGCGCAGGATTCGGTCCAGCCATTCGCCCACGGTGCGCCGGACGCCTTCCAGGTCGGCCTTCAGGTTGTGGTCGCCCGGCAGCAGCACCACCTCCCGGTGGTGCGCGGGTTCGGGCCGGCCGAACGGGTCGCGGTCGCCCTGCACGACGAGGACCGGCGGGTCGACCGCGTCCAGCTCCGGCAGGCGGCTCTTGTCCGGCTTGCCGGGCGGGTGGACCGGGAAGGCCAGGCACAGGACGGCCACCGCCTGGCCCTCGGCCGAGGTCCGGCACGCCACCCGCGCGCCCGAGGACCGGCCGCCGAAGATCAGCGGCACCTCGTCGAACCAGCGCGTCGACAGGTCCTCCACCACCGCGAGCCACGCCGCGTCGAGCTGCTTCGCGGGGGCCGGCGCGCGGCGGCCGGCCACCCGGTAGGGCTGCTCGACCAGCGCCACGTGCACGCCCGCGTCCACCGCCGCCCGCGCCGCCGCGACGAGGTCCGGCGCGCAGATGCCGCCGCCCGCGCCATGGCCCAGCAGCAGCGCCGCGCGGCCTTCCGGGGCGCAGTGCAGCTCGGCCCGCGCGGGGCCGTGCGGGGTGTCGACGGTGGTGCTGGTCATGACAGCTCGAACAGGGTGGGTTCGGGGACCTGGTCGGGCTCCAGCTTCACCGCGTCCATGAGGGACGGGTCGTTGTTCTTGATGCTGTTGACCCGCATCGACACCGGGCGCAGCTCCAGCGCGTTCACCAGGTCGAGGTCGGGGGCCAGCAGGTCCCCCGGGTCGGCGCGGTCCGGGTCGAGCCACGCCGCCCAGCGGTCGCGCGGCAGCACCAGCGGCATCCGGTGGTGGACCTTCGCCAGCTCGCCGACGGCGTCGGTGGTGAGCACGGCGCAGGTGATGACCGGCTTGCGCTCGTCGCCCTCCTGCTGCCACCACACCGACCAGATGCCCGCCATCGCGAGGCTGGAGCCGTCGCCGGGGTTGATGAAGTACGGCTGCTTGCGGCCCTCCCCCGGCTGCCACTCGTACCAGCCGTCGGCGGGGACCAGGCAGCGGCGCTTGGCCGCCGAGTCCCGGTACGCGGGCTTCTCCAGGACGCTCTCCGAACGGGCGTTGATCATCTTCGCCGCGCCGGAGGGGTCCTTCGCCCAGTGCGGCACGAGGCCCCAGCGCATCACCCGGACGCTGCGCTCGGTGGTGTCCGGGTCGGGGTTGCCCTCCGCGTCGCGCGGGTGGCGCTCCACGACCGCCGGCACCGCCTTGGTCGGCGCCACGTTGTAGTCCGGGCCGGGCGCGTCGCCGTCGGTGCCGTCCACCGCGTCGAACTCCGCCGCGAGCAGCGCCGGGTCCTTGGTGGAGGCATACCTGCCGCACACAACCGATCACCTCCGATTGGCCATCGTCGCACGTCGGGACCACCGGTGCGAGCTGCCGACCACCCGATGCGGGATCATCGGCCCATGACTTCGCAGTGGTCCGCTCCCACCGCCCAGGGTCCCGTGCACGCGACGGTACCCGTGCCCGGCTCCAAGTCGATCACCAACCGCGCCCTCGTGCTGTCCGCGCTGGCCTCCGGGGGGTCCGCGCTGCGCGCCCCGCTGCGCAGCCGGGACACCACGCTGATGGCGGCGGCGCTGGCGGCGCTGGGCGTCGGCGTCGCCGACGGGCCGGACGGGTCCTGGCTGGTCTCGCCGGGCGCGCTGCGCGGGCCGGCGGACGTGGACTGCGGGCTGGCGGGCACGGTGATGCGCTTCCTGCCGCCCGCCGCGGCGCTGGCCGTCGGCGACGTGGTGTTCGACGGGGACGAGCACGCGCGGGTGCGGCCGATGGGCACGATCCTCGGCGCGCTGCGCGCCCTGGGCGCGGACGTCGACGGCGACGCGCTGCCGTTCACGCTGCACGGCAAGGGCGGGCTGCCCGGTGGCGAGGTGGTGGTCGACGCGTCGGCGTCCTCGCAGTTCGTCTCGGGGCTGCTGCTGTCGGGCGCGCGGTACGAGGGCGGCGTGACCGTGGTGCACCGCGGGGAGCCCGTGCCGTCGTCGCCGCACATCCGGATGACCGTGTCGATGCTGCGCGAGGCCGGCGTCGTGGTGGACGACTCGGTGGCGGACCGGTGGCGCGTGGAGCCCGGGCCGATCGCGGCGCGGGAGTGGCGGGTCGAGCCGGACCTGTCGAACGCGACGCCGTTCCTGGCCGCGGCGGCGGTGACCGGCGGCGAGGTGACGATCCCGGGCTGGCCCGCGACCACCACCCAGCCGGGCGGCGCGGTGCGGGAGCTGTTCGAGCGGTTCGGGTGCGCGGTGGCGCTGGACGAGCGCGGGCTGACCGTGCGCGGCCCCGAGCGGCTGTCCGGGCTGGACGTCGACCTGCGCGACGAGAGCGAGCTGACCCCGACCGTCGTCGCGCTGGCCGCGCTGGCCGACGGGCCGAGCCGGATCCGGGGCGTCGCGCACATCCGCGGGCACGAGACCGACCGCATCGCGGCGCTCGCGGCGGAGGTCACCCGGCTCGGCGGGGCCGTCGAGGAGACCGACGACGGCCTGGTGATCACGCCCCGGCCGCTGCGCGGCGGGGTGTGGCGCGCCTACGCGGACCACCGCATGGCGACCGCCGGCGCCATCGTCGGGCTGGTGGTGCCCGGTGTCGCGGTGGACGACATCGGGTCGACGACCAAGACGATCCCCGACTTCCCGGGGATGTGGTCGACGATGCTCGGGGCGCGCTGACCGTGGGGCGCGACTGGCGGCGGATGGACGAGTCCGACGTGCGCGTGCGGCCGGGCAAGGGGACCCGGCCGCGCAGCAAGAAGCGGCCCGAGCACGCCGACGCGGTGACCGCGATGGTCGTCGCGGTCGACCGGGGCCGGTGGACGTGCGCCGTGGAGGACGACCCGGAGCGGCTGGTCACCGCCATGCGGGCGCGGGAGCTGGGGCGCACGCCGGTCGTCGTGGGCGACCGGGTCGGGCTGGTCGGCGACACCTCGGGGCAGCCGGACACGCTGGCGCGCATCGTGAAGGTGGCCGAGCGGCGGTCGGTGCTGCGCCGGACCGCCGACGACACCGACCCGTTCGAGCGGGTGGTCGTCGCCAACGCCGGTCAGCTGGTGATCGTCTCGGCGCTGGCGGACCCCCAGCCGCGCCGGGGTTTCATCGACCGGTGCCTGGTCGCGGCCTACGCGGGCGGGCTGGAACCGCTGCTGTGCCTGACGAAGTCCGACCTGGCCCCGCCCGACGAGCTGGTGGCCGCGTACGCGGAGCTGGACCTGCCGGTGGTGGTGACCCGGTCCGACCAGGACCCGGCGGAGCTGCGGGAACGCCTGGTCCACCGGCTCTCGGCGCTGATCGGGCACTCGGGCGTGGGCAAGTCGACCCTGGTCAACCGGCTGGTGCCGGACGCGAACCGGGCCGTGGGCGTGGTGAGCGGTGTCGGCAAGGGGCGGCACACGTCGACGCAGGCGGTGGCGCTGCCGCTGCCCGAGGGCGGGTGGGCGGTGGACACGCCGGGCATCCGGTCGTTCGGGCTGGCCCACATCACGCCGGACGACATCGTCGGCGCGTTCCCGGACATGAGGGCGATGGCCGAGGAGTGCCCGTCCGGGTGCGGGCACCTGGGCCCGCCGGAGGACCCGGACTGCGTGCTGGACCGGCTGGTGGTCTCCGGCGAGGCGTCACCGGGGCGGCTGGCCTCGCTGCGGCGGCTGCTGGAGTCGCGCGGCAAGTACGACGAGTACGACTGAGCCGGCGGGGCGCGGCCGGGTTCGCGCGAGCCGGCCCCCGGCAGCGCCGACGGCACCCCCTCCCCGACGCCTGCGAGGCCGCGGGCTCCCCGCGCCCACCGGCGCGCCACCCGGCGGGTGATCACCGCTTCGCGCCTTCGGTAGTACGGTGCGCGGTCGTGGCGAAAGTGACCGGGATAGGCGGGGTGTTCCTGCGCGCCCGCAACCCCGTGCGGCTGGCGGGCTGGTACCGGGAGCACCTCGGCGTGCCGATGAGCGAGCACGGCGCGGTGACGTTCCACTGGGCGGCGGCGGAGACGACCACGTTCGCGCTGTTCGCCAACGACACCGACTACTTCGGCGAACCCGGCCAGCGGGCCATGCTGAACCTGCGCGTGGACGACCTGCCCGCGCTGCTGCGGGAGCTGCGCGACCGGGGCGTCGAGGTGCTGCCGCAGACCGAGGACTCGGAGTTCGGCCGGTTCGGCTGGGTGGTCGACCCGGAGGGCAACCGCGTGGAGCTGTGGGAGCCGGCGCCCGGCATGTGAGCGCCCGCTACATCAGCTCCAGCACGAACGGCAGCTCCTGGGGCGCGTACCAGGCCAGCTCGTGGTCCTCGGCCTCGCCCAGGGCGAACTCCGCGTCCGGGTCGCCCAGGTCGGCCGCGTCGACGACCTCCACCGCCTCCCGGACCGCGTCCTCCGCGTCGGAGGTGTCCAGGTGGACGGCGGCGACGTCCTCCGCCGGCACCGGGCCGGCGACCTTGACCACCGAGAAGTCCAGGTCCGGCCGGAGCCTGACCTCCGCCACGTCCACCGAGACCACCGCCCGGCGGGGCACCGCCTTGTCCTCGGCCGCCAGCAGCCGCAGGGACGCGCGGGCCGCGTCGAGCATCGCCGAGTACTCCAGCTCCTCGGTGTCGCCCGAGGCGTAGGACTCGCGCAGCGCGGGCGTCAGCGCGAAGCCCGTGCCGCCCACCGGCGTGAACTCGCCCCGCTCCACCAGGTCGCGCAGCATCGCGACGGTCGCCGGCAGGTAGACCCTCATTGAGACACCGTTCCCATCAGCTCCTCCACCGACTCCTCGACCATCCCCGCCAGGACGTCGACGTCGGGCATCGCGTCCCGGTCGGCGTTCAGGCCGAAGTACACACCGCCGTCGTACGACGTCACGCCGATCGACAGCGCCTGGTTCTTCGCCAGCGGCACGACCGGGAACATCTCGATCATCCTGGCCCCCGCCGCGTACAGCGGCACCTGGGGGCCGGGCACGTTCGTCACCACCACGTTGAACAGCCGCCGGGAGAACGAGCTGGCCGCCCGCGCGCCCATCGCGTGCAGGGTGGGCGGCGCGAAGCCGGAGAGCTTCACCAGCGTCTGCGCGCCGACCTGCTGGCCGGACTCCTGGTGGGCGCGCATCGCGTGGCTGACGTGGTGCAGCCGCACCACCGGGTTCGGCTCGCCCACCGGCAGGTCCACCAGGTAGGCCGCCACCTGGCCGCCCTTCGCGTCGTCGTCCCGGACCGACACCGGGGTCATCGCGCGCATGGTCGTCCGCGCCGTGACGACCTCGCCGCGCGACAGCAGCCAGTTGCGCAGCGCGCCGGACAGCACGGCCAGCACGCCGTCGTTGACCGTGCCGCCGTGCGCGCGGCGGATGGCGCGCAGCTCGTCCAAGCGGGCGCGGGCCACCGCGAACCGGCGCTGCGGGGAGATCCGGACGTTGAGCGGGCTGCCCGGCGCGGGCGTCGCGGCGGTGCGGACCGCCGACGCGAGGCCGCCCAGCGCGCCGGTGACCTTGCGGACGGTCGCGACGGTGTCCATGGCGGCGCTGCGGACGTTCTCCACCAGCTCGCCGGGCCGCTGCACGGCCTCCGCGACCGCGTCCACGACCAGGTTCAGGCCGCTGGGCGCGGGCCGCGGCATCCACAGCGACTGCGCGGGCTGCCGGGGCCGGGGCGACGCGTCCAGGACCACCTGGCCGATCTCGGGCGCGCCGATGCCGTCGACCACCGCCTGGTGCGACTTGGTGATCACCGCCGACCGGTTCCGGGCCAGGCCCTCCACCAGGTAGACCTCCCACAGCGGCCGGGTCTGGTCCAGCGGGCGCGACATCAGCCGCGCCACCAGCTCGTGCAGCTGCCGGTCGGTGCCCGGCTTGGGCAGCGCGGAGCGCCGCACGTGGTAGGTCACGTCGAAGTCCGGGTCGTCCGCCCACACCGGGCGGGCCAGCCGGCCGGGCACCGGCACGACCTTCTGCCGGTAGCGCGGCACCAGCGACAGCCGCTGCTCGATCAGGTCGACCAGCCCGTCGTAGTCGAAGCCCGCCTTCGGCCGCCGGAACACCGCCACCCCGCCCACGTGCATCGGCGTCGTGGAGTCCTCCAGGTACAGGAACGAGGCGTCCAGCGCGGACAGGCGGTCGGGCATGGCGACCAGGCTAGTCGCTGCACCTCGCCACGACCCTGCGCACGGCGCTGACCTCGACCGGGTCCCGGCTGTGCCGGGCGAGCCTGATCTCGGCGGCGGCCGGCATCGCCGCGCGCACCTCCCGGTCGACGCCGGAGAGGAACCCGCGCACCAGCCGCGAGCGGGCCAGCCGCATGAACGGCCGCAGCGGGGCCACGGCGATGGCCAGCCAGCTCAGCGCCACGTCCACCCGCCGGTCGCCGCGCTGCGCGCTGGCCCAGTCCACCACCACCGGGCCGGCCGGGCCGAGGACCACGTTGCCGGGGTGCAGGTCCAGGTGCAGCAGGCGGCCCTCGCCGGGCAGGAAGTCCGGCACGCGCACGTCGTCCAGCCCGCGGTGCAGTTCGGCCAGCTCCCGCCCCAGCGCGCCCGCGCGCCACGGCTTGGCGTCCAGCTCCTGCGACATCCGCGGACCGGGCACGTACTCCATGACCAGGTCCGCGCCGGAGACCTCGTGCACCCTCGGCACCGGGACGCCGCACGCGCCGAGGTGGCGCATCAGCCGCGCCTCGGGCTCCAGGTCCCGGCCCGCGCGGCTGCGCTTGACCAGCAGGCCGTCCGGACGCAGGTAGACGTCCGCCTCCCGGCCACTGGCCAGCAACCGGTGCGCCTCGTCGCGCGAAGTCATGTGACGATCATCATGACTGAGAGCCGCAACACAAGCCCCAAACGGGTACACCCTCCACCCCCATCCGCCCCACACCCCCCTTCTCCCCTCTCCCCTCTCCCCTCTCCCTTCCCCACTCCCCACACCCCCTCCCTCTCCTCTCCCCTCCCTCAGCACCACCCCACGCGTGGCCGCGTCGGCCTGTCGCGCCTCATTTCTTGCCGATCACGCTTTTCGATCGGCAAGAAATCAGGCGCGATGGGCCGACTACCAGGCGGCCACGCCGCCGCGCCGAAGGCGCGGCAAAATGACACAGTGATCTCCCCCAAGGACCGCTTCGTCACCGTCTACGGCCGCAAGCCCGTGCTCGAAGCCCTCGACGACCCCCGCCTGGAAGTCGACAAGGTGCTGCTCGCCGAGGGGGCGCGGGGCCCGGCGGCGCGGGAGATCCTGGAGGCCGCGGACCGCCGCGGCGTGCCGGTGCGGCGGGCGACGGCGCAGCGGGTGAAGGTGCTGGCCGGCAACGGGCGGCACGACCAGGGCGTGCTGGCCGACGTCGTGGCCCCGCGGATGCTGCCGCTGGCGAGCGGCCTGGAGCAGCGGCCCCGCGGGGTGCTGCTGCTCGACGGCATCACGACGCCGGCGAACGTCGGCATGATCCTGCGCACCGCGACCGCCGCCGGCCTGGACGGGATCGTCGTGCCGCGCCGCGGGGTCGCCTCGATCGACCCGCTGGTGGTGAAGGCGTCGGCGGGGGTGGCGTTCCGGGCCCCGGTGCTCAAGTGCGCGACGGCCGGGGAGGCGGCGGCCGAGCTGAGCGCCGCCGGGTACCCGCTCTACGCCCTGGACGCGGGCGCGCCGGAGTCGCTGTACTCCGCCGACCTGCCCGAGCGGGCCGCGTACGTGCTGGGCAGCGAGACCGCCGGCGTCTCCGACGACGTCCGCCCGCACGTCACCGGGTGGCTGTCCATCCCGATGGCGGCGGGGGTCGAGTCGCTCAACGTGGCCAGCGCGGCGGCCGTGCTGTGCTTCGAGGTCGTCCGGCGGCGCACCGCCCGCTAGAGCGGCGCGCGGGCGGCGGCGCGGGCGCCGGAGGGCCACTCCGACGCCCGCGCCGCTCAACACGGGTCGACCCGGGGTCGCGTCCCGCCGGCGCGATGACCGCCGGCGCGCGCCGCCCGATCAACCCCTCCTCGGCGTCCCGCCGCCGACGAACCGGCCCGACGCGCGCGACCCTTCCTGTGGCGTCACTCCTCCGGTGCCGGCCCTGCCGCGCGCGTCACGCGACATCCGGCCGTCGGCCCGGATTCGCGGAACGCCGAACGCTCCAGCCCGCCCCCGAACAGCGGGTGCGACCACCTGGCGGGCCACTCGAATGTACGTTCCGGCGCGGTCGGCGGACAATTCACCGCCCGAGTGGAATACCGCAGCGGAAGGTCACCGCTCACTCCCCCAGGGGGACGTCCAGCAGCACTTCGAGCTCCTCGACGGTGGACCGCACGGACCGGTGGTGCACGCCGACCATCCCGGCCGCCGCCGCGCCCCGGACGTTGACCGCGAGGTCGTCGACGAACACGCACTCCCCCGGCTCGACGCCCAGCCGCCGCGCGGCCAGCAGGTAGATCCGCCGGTCGGGCTTGACCAGCCCGACCTCACCGGAGGTCACGACGAGGTCGAACAGGTCCTGCCACCCGGCGGGCGGCGACCACAGGCCGTCCGCGTTGGACAGGATCGCCGTGCGCACGCCGCGCCGCCGCACCTCGCCCGCCACGGCGGCCAGCGGCGGCAGGCTCGCGGCGAGGTCGTCGCCGTAGTCGGTGAGCACCCCGCCGAAGTCCAGCACCAACCCGCGCACACCTACCTCCCGCAGGTGATCGTGGTACGCCGCCGACGCGCGCCCCCTCGGTTCAGCATGTCATCCCCGCGCCGGGTCCTGCGCGCCCGCAAGCCCGCACCGGACCGCCGGGCCGCCACGGCGCACCGGCTGCTGGCGGCCGTCGTGGAGGCCGTGGACGGCCGCCGCCCGCTGGCGCAGCTGGCCGGCGTCCTCACCGCGCCGGCGGCGGCCGGGGTCGGCCGGGCGATGGCGGCCGGGCAGGGCGTGCGCCTCGGCGGCGTCCGGCTCTGCCGGATCACCCACGAGGTCACCGAACTGGCCGGTGTCGTGGTCACCCGCCGGGGGCGGGTCCGCGCGCTGGCCGCCCGGATGGAGTGGGCCGGCGACCACTGGTGCTGCACGGAGTTCCACCTGCTGCCGTGAACGACCCGCCGCCGTACCAACCCGCAGCCGCGCCGACCGGCAGCCGTGGACGAACGACGAACGCACCGACCGGCGAAACCGCCGGAGCGGACGCCGCCCCGCAGGGGGCGGCGTCCGCTCCGGTCGACGTGCTTACTGGCGCGGGCCCTTGCGGTTGGCCTTCTCCTGCGCGCGGGCCGCCGCGCGGCGCTCCTTGCGCGTCCCGCCCTGACCACCGGCGCCGCCCTGGGGCGCCTTGCCGCTGGTCTCGGTCTCGCCGCTCTCCGACGGGCCGCTGTAGGTCAGGCCCTGCTGCCCGCCCCGCTGGTCGAGGCCCTTGCCGCGCAGCGCGGGCGGGATCGCGTTGCCGCTGGAGAGCTGGGCCAGCGCGGGGCCGGCGGGCGCCTCGGGCGCCGCCTGCCGCTGCTCCGCCGCCGCGGCGGCCGCGGCGCGGGCGCGCGCCCGGCTGCCGGTCAGCGGGCCGGCGCCCGCCGAGATCGACACCTGCACCGGGGGCTCCGGCGCGAGTTCCGGCTCGGCGGCCTCGACCTGGAGGTTGAACAGGAAGCCGACGGTCTCCTCGCGCAGCGCTTCGAGCATCGCGTTGAACATGTCGAAGCCCTCCCGCTGGTACTCGATCAGCGGGTCGCGCTGGGCCATCGCGCGCAGGCCGATGCCCTCCTTCAGGTAGTCCATCTCGTACAGGTGCTCGCGCCACTTGCGGTCGAGCACCGACAGCAGCACGCGCCGCTCCAGCTCCCGCATCGCGCCCGGCCCGACGCGGCCGTCGATGTCGGCCTCCCGCGCCTCGTACGCGGCCAGCGCGTCCGCCTGGAGCTTCTCCTTCAAGGACTCCTTGGTGAGGTCCTCGTCGTCGGCCTCCACCAGCTCCCGGTGGTCCAGCGTGATCGGGTACAGCGTCTTGAGCGCCGTCCACAGCTGGTCGAGGTCCCAGTCCTCGGCGTAGCCGTCGGCGGTCGCGCCGTCCACGTACGCGCCGACCACCCCGGTGATCATGTGCTCGACCTGGTCGCGCAGGTCCTCGCCGGCCAGGACGCGGTGGCGCTCGGCGTAGATCACCTTGCGCTGCTCGTTCATGACCTCGTCGTACTTGAGGACGTTCTTGCGGATCTCGAAGTTCTGCTGCTCGACCTGGGTCTGCGCGGACCGGATGGCGCGGGTGACCATCTTGTGCTCGATCGGCACGTCGTCGGGCACCTTGAGGCGGGTCATCACGTTCTCGACCATGGCCGCGTTGAAGCGGCGCATCAGCTCGTCCTTCAGCGACAGGTAGAACCGCGACTCGCCCGGGTCGCCCTGGCGGCCGGACCGGCCGCGCAGCTGGTTGTCGATGCGCCGCGACTCGTGGCGCTCGGTGCCCAGCACGTACAGGCCGCCCGCCTCGCGGACCTCCTCCGCCTCGGCCTTGACCTCGGTGGTGATGTCCTCGATCAGCTTCGCCCAGGCGGCCTCGTACTCCTCCGGCGTCGCCACCGGGTCGAGGCCCCGCTCGCGCAGCTCGTGGTCGGCGATGATGTCCGGGTTGCCGCCCAGCACGATGTCCGTGCCGCGGCCGGCCATGTTCGTCGCGACCGTGACGGCGCCCTTGCGGCCCGCCTTCGCGATGATCAGCGCCTCGCGGTCGTGGTGCTTGGCGTTGAGCACCTCGTGCGGGATGCCCTTCTGGACCAGCAGCTTCGACAGGTACTCCGAGCGCTCCACGCTGGTCGTGCCGACCAGCACCGGCTGGCCCTTCTCGTGCCGCTCGACGATGTCCTCGGCGACCGCGAGGAACTTCGCCTCCTCGGTCTTGTAGACCAGGTCGGCCTCGTCGCGCCGCCGCATCGGGCGGTTGGTCGGGATCGGCACCACGCCGAGCTTGTAGGTCTGGTGGAACTCGGCGGCCTCGGTCTCGGCGGTGCCGGTCATGCCGCCGAGCTTCGAGTACAGCCGGAAGTAGTTCTGGAGGGTGATCGTGGCGAGCGTCTGGTTCTCCGCCTTGATCTCCACCCCCTCCTTGGCCTCGATGGCCTGGTGCATGCCCTCGTTGTAGCGGCGGCCGGCCAGCACGCGGCCGGTGAACTCGTCCACGATCAGGACCTCGCCGTTGCGGACGATGTAGTCCTTGTCCTTGGTGAACAGCTCCTTGGCCTTGATCGAGTTCTGGAGGTAGCCGACCAGCGGCGTGTTGGTCGAGTCGTACAGGTTCTCGATGCCGAGCTGGTCCTCGATGTACTGCACGCCCGCCTCGGACACGCCGATCGTGCGCTTGCGCTCGTCCACCTCGTAGTGGGTGTCGCGCTTCATCCGGGTCGCCAGCCGGGCGAACTCCACGTACCAGCGGGACGACTGGTCGGCCGGGCCGGAGATGATCAGCGGGGTGCGGGCCTCGTCGATGAGGATCGAGTCGACCTCGTCGACGATCGCGAAGAAGTGGCCCCGCTGGACCGTCTCCTCCAGGCTCCACGCCATGTTGTCGCGCAGGTAGTCGAAGCCGAACTCGTTGTTCGTGCCGTAGGTGATGTCGGCGTGGTAGGCGACCCGCCGCTGCTCGGGCGTCATCTCGGAGAGGATCACGCCGACCGTCAGGCCGAGGAAGCGGTGGATGCGGCCCATCCACTCCGCGTCGCGCTTGGCCAGGTAGTCGTTGGTGGTGATGACGTGGACGCCCTCGCCCGCGATGGCGTTGAGGTAGGCGGGCAGCACCGAGGTCAGGGTCTTGCCCTCACCGGTGCGCATCTCGGCGATCTGCCCGAGGTGCAGCGCCGCGCCGCCCATCAGCTGCACGTCGAAGTGCCGCTGGCCGAGGGTGCGCTTGGCGCCCTCGCGGACCAGGGCGAACGCCTCGGGCAGCAGGTCGTCCAGGCTCTCGCCGTCGGCGTAGCGCTTCTTGAACTCCTCTGTCTTCGCCCGCAGCTCGGCGTCGGAGAGGTCGACGACGTCGTCTTCGAGGTTGTTGATGTGCGCTGCGATGTTGCGCAGGCGCTTGAGCATCTTGCCTTCGCCGGCGCGGAGCAGTCGGGACAGCACCATCTCGGGTCGACCTCATTACCTCATCGCGACGCGCCCGGGGGTGGGCGCCTTCCACCGGCTCGCCACGGCCATGACGAGCCCACACCACCCGCCATCGTAGGCAAGTCGTGAAGGTGTGTGCACAGACACAGGTAGGAAGGGGTGCGGAGGGCCGCGGGAGCGGTATGGCGGCGCGGTGGCGGGCACCGAGCCGGGCGGGCGCCACTGCGTTCCTGGTCGGGCCGGGTACGACGGTGGGAGGCGACCCCGCCGGCCCCTTCGGCGCCGGCCCCCTGCGCCCGGTCGGAGTCGTCGTCGTGGTACTCGGCCGGCCCGTCCGGCGGACGCCGACTGCCCGCGCTTCCGCTCGAAGGTGTGACGTCCGGGTCGGGCGCGTGAAGGCGAGGGCGGATGCACGCGGAGCATCGGAGCGGGACGCCTCGACGCCCTGACCGGCCGGGCTGGACACGGATCGGACGCTGCTGCCCACCGCACTCAGGGCAACGCACCCAAGGCAGCGCACCCCAGCACAACGCACCCAGGGCAGCGCACGCAGCAAAGCACCCCTTCCACACAATGCCCGAAGGAATGGCGCACCTAGTGCGCATACCGGTTGCCTCGTGTTCTCCTCCCCGTACGGCCTGGGCGCAGCCCAATCATGCCGAGCAGGGGGTGTCAAGCACGCTTCACCGCTTGACACCCCCTGCTCGGCATGATTGCCTCCGGCAGGCCGTGCGGGGAGGAGAACACGACCGCTCTTTCTTTTCCTCCTCCTTGGGGGCCTCTCGGCCGCTCTTCTTACTAAGGTCGCGCACGGATCCAGGTGAGATTCGGTGCGGTACGGATCTAATTGGTGCTGTACCGCCCAAGGCTGAAAAGATTAAAAGAGTCCTCGCCGGACAGGCAGGCCGCCAAGGAGAATGAAAAGAAACAGCGGTCGTGTTCCCCCCGCATGGCCTGTCAAAGACGACCATGCTTTCTTGGGGGGTGCAAGCGAAAAGCGTGCTTGCACCCCCCAAGAAAGCATGGTAGCCCTCCGGGCAGGCCATACGGGGAGAACACGAGAGCACCGGTCTGCACGGGGCGTGCCGGAAACCCAAAAGCAAAAGGAGCAGGAACCGCCAGCCGCGGATAAAGGGCGCGGCCGTGGGTTTGCGGCGCAGCCCCCGGCGTGCGAAGACGCCGGGGACTGCGAACGGAGGTAGTTGGGGGCCGGCTCTCCCTCAGGCCAGCCTGATCACGCCGTAGTCGAATCCCTTCCGGCGGTAGACGACGCTGGGACGGCCGCTGTCGGCGTCCGAGAACAGGTAGAAGTCGTGGCCGACCAGCTCCATCTCGTAGAGGGCCTGGTCCACGGTCATCGGCTTGGCCGTGTGCTCCTTCTCGCGCACGATCTGGCCGGGCAGGTTGTCTTCGAGGTCTTCTTCCCACCGCTGCTGCGCGGGCACTTCCGCCATGCCCTCGTAGTCGGCTCCGGGCTCGTTCGCGGCTTCCAGCACAGCGGTGTGGCCCAGCCACATGCCCTGCGCCTGTCCGTCGGCGTCGACGGGGGTCGGGGGGAGCGCCGCTCCCAGCCCGCTGGTCGCCTCGGCGACCGAAGTCGGGCCCCGTCGGCCGTGGTGCACGCGCCTGCGGTCATGCGAGCGGCGCAGTCGGCTCTCCAGCTTGGCGACCGCGGCGTCCAGGGCGGCGTAGAAGTCACCGGCGCTCGCCTCGGACCGGACCACCGGTCCCCGGCCCTTGCCCGTGATCTCCACCCGCTGGCAGTTCTTCGACTGCCTCCGGTTCGGCTCGTGGAACAGTTCCACGTCGAAGCGGATGACCTTGCGGTCGTATCGCTCAAGCCTGGCCAGCTTCTCGGCGACGTGCACCCGGTAGTGATCGGGCACCTCGACGTTGCGGCCCTTAACGACGATGTCCATACACGACCTCCCTCGCGTTGCTGCGAGCTATGGCAATGGATCGTTGCGGCACCGGCCCCGCGATCGCCTTCGCGAGGGGTCGCCGGGGGGTTGTCTCCCTCAGCTCTCGACCGGCGCCAGGGTCATGGGCGGTTCGCCTCCTCCCCGCGTGCCGGGAACGCTGATAGCGGTGGACGTTAGCCCGGTATTCGCCGCGGCGACAGCCCCCGGGGCGGGGGAACTCCAGGTTTTTCCGGTCATGACGCACAGCGACGAAGAACCCACTCCGGGCCGGCCCCAGGCGGGCGCACCGGGGCTGCACCCCGACATCGGCTCACCCGAACGGCCCAGCCACGCGCCGACTCCCGTCGGCACCGTGACTGCGGCGAACGGACTCCGCACGCGGGTCATATCCGGCCAACGGCCGAACGCCCCGCGAGGTTCCCGCCGGCGGGTCATCCGGCTGGGTGGGATCGGCGAGCCGTCGTCAATGCCATGATCACGGGTACCCGGAAACCGGCGGCCTCCAACACCGAAGCGCACTCCGAGGCCGTCGCACCCGTCGTGACCACGTCGTCCAGCACCACGACGGCCGCACCGGGCGGCGGCAGACCGCCCCGGACGAGCCGCACGCGACCCGCCAGGTTCGCCCTGCGGGCCGCTGCGTCGAGCCCCACGGACTCCACCACGCCCGGCGCGAACCGCAGCGCGGGGGCCGCCGGCAGCCCGGCGGCCCGCGCTGCTCCCAGCAGGTGGGAGCCGCCCCGGCGGCGAACGGCTGCGCGGCGTGACGGCGCGGGCACCAGCCACCAATTCCCGGGCCCGCCCGGCCACCGGACCGGGAGCGCGGGCAACGCCGCCGCCACGAGGGCGCCGAACACCGCCGCGAGATCGCGCCGGCCGCGTTCCTTGAACGCGAGCACGAGCTCCCGGGCCGCGCCCGCGTAATCCGCCAGCGCGAACACCGGGGGGCCTTTGCCCGGCAGCGGGACGCGGCGCGGCGGGCCGAACACCGCGAGGCACCGCGCGCAGCACCGCGCGCAGCACCGCGCGCCCCCGGCTCGGCAGCCCGCGCAACTCGGTGGGAACAGCAGGTTGATCAGCATGAGGTCGAGGGTGCCGGCGGGGTCCGACAATTCCCGGGCTCGGGAGAGCGGAGCTGAGAACGCCCGGAAGCGGGTTCTCAGGTACCTGCCCGATTCGAAGTTCCCGGCCCGGGATATCGGCCTGGGATTCCCACCCGGGATACCGGCCCGGAACACCGACCGGGAGCCCGGACCGGCCCCGCGGCCTCAGCCCGGGTAGGCGGCCTCAGCCCGGGTAGAACGCCTGCGCGCCCATTCCCACCTTCACCGGGCTCGCCCGCCACACGTCGCCGACGTCGGCCGCGCTCCACAGCCCGCTCTGGTCCACCGCCACCACGTTGCGCCCCGGCGCGGCGGCCACCGAGTTCACCGGCACGGTCAGGTTCGACGTGTTGTAGCGCTCGATCCGCAGGCCGTCGACGTTCACCTTGGCGATCGGCCAAGCCGCCAGCGAGGTGCTCGCCACCAGCACGTCCTGCGCCAGCCAGTCCACCGCGAGGGTCGTCGTGCCCAGCACGGTCGGGTGCAGGTTGCGGGGCAGGCGCAGCGTCACCGAGTCGGTCCCGCGCACCACCGCCGCCACCACCAGCCGGCCGCCGACCACGGCCGCGACCCGCGTGCCGTCCCGCGACAGCCGCAGCTCGGTGATGTCGCCGAACAGCGCCGTCAGCTCCGAGGCGTTCACCGCGTTCGCCGTCCACCCGGCGTCGGTCCTGATCACCCGGACCACGTTGGCGCCGTCCACCACGGTCCACACCTCGGTCCCCGGTTCGCCCGGCCGGCCGCTGAACAGCCAGGACGGCCTGGTCAGGGTCGTGGCGGGCAGGTCGACGACGGACAGCGCCTCCTCCAGCCCGCCCACCCGCAGCCGCACCGACCGGCCGTCCACGCGGCTCACCACGGCCAGCTGCGCGCCGTCGAGCGACTGCGCGGCGCTGACCACCTGGTACTCGCCGGTGCCGGCCGGGCCGCGCACCGGCTCCCCGCTGACCAGCTGCCGCACCTGGCCGTCGCTGACCACCAGGCCGCTCTGGTCGGCGTCCGGCGTGATGAGGGCTTCACCGGTCTGCACGTCGGCGGGCCGCAGCTCGGGCTGGTCGGACGAGATCGGCGCGCCCTCCACCAGGATGCGGATGCGGGTGCTGGTCACCCCGGCCAGCGACTTCACCACCTGCGCGACGATCAGCTTGCGCGCCTGGGCGGTCAGGTCGCCGACCTTCGTCAGGTCGACCTCCAGCGCCCCGTCGTCGGCCTCGCGGGCGTCCTTGCGCTGCGCCGCGCCGTTCGGGATGGCGGTCGCCAGCGCGCCGCGCAGGCCGGACGCGGGCCCCTTGAGCAGCAGCTCCGTGACGCGCCGCGGGATCGACGTGGACGGCGGCACCACCACGTAGCGCGGGTCCGGGACCAGGACGGCGTAGTCGGGGTCGTAGAAGTACAGGGTCACCCGGCGGTAGTTGGCCTGGAACCCGACCAGCGGCACGTAGATGCCGTCCGGCGGGTCCGAGATGCGCCACTCGCCGTCCTTGTCGGTCTCCAGGCCCACCGGCGCCGTGAGGTCGCCGACGCGCTGCACGAACGCGTTGTCCACGTCCAGCGAGCCGACGTTCTTGCCCTGCAGCAGCACGGTGCGGTGCTTGCCGTCGGAGGACGGGTCGCCGCCGGTCGGGACGGTGTTGAAGGTGGTGTCGATGATGGTCGGCGGGGCCTCGGTGTCCCAGCTCTCCCTAGCCTCCTGGGTGAGGTACGCCTTGGCGGCGGCGTAGTCGCCCTCCGGGTTGGCCGAGGCGTTGACGAACTCGCGCACCAGGCTGAGCGGGTCGATGCCCTTGGCCGGTTTCGGCGCGGCGGCTTCGGTGGCGCTGCCTACCGACGGGTTCACCGCGACGGGCGAGGTGTGGGTGGGGATCGCGGCGCAGCCGGCCAGCGCCAGCACGCTCGTCAGCACCGCCGCCAGCCGCTTCACCGGACCTCCTCGCCGCAGGCCGTCACCCCGCCTCACCGGATCTCCTCGCCGCAGGCCGCCATCACCCCTCGTCACCGGGCCTCCTCGCGCTCGCCCGCCACCGGCTCGGCGGGCTGCCAGGTGATCTCCTCCTCGGTCAGCTCCACCTCCTCGGCGGCCGGTTCCTCCGCCCCGCCCGCCCCCGCCGCCACGGCGGGCAGGTCGGGCGGCTCCAGCGGCAGCGGGCTGGAGGTCAGCTCGTGCCCGTGCCGGCAGGGCAGGGTCAGCCGGAACACCGCGCCGTACCCGCGCTCGCCCCACGCCTCCAGCCAGCCGCCGTGCAGCCGGGCGTCCTCCAGGCTGATCGACAGGCCCAGGCCGGTGCCGCCGGTGCGCCGGTTGCGGGACGGGTCGGCCCGCCAGAACCGGTTGAACACCAGGTCGGCCTCGCCCGCGCGCAGGCCGACGCCGCGGTCGCGCACGGTCACGGCCACCGCGTCGTCGTCGCCGCGCAGGGTCAGCTCCACCGGCAGGCCCTCGCCGTGGTCGATGGCGTTGGCCAGCAGGTTGCGCAGGATGCGCTCCACCCGCCGCGAGTCCAGCTCGGCGGTCACCTCGTGGTCGGGCAGGTCCATCACGATCGCGGTGCCGCTGCTGTTGGCGATGGCGCGCACCGAGTCGTGCGCCCGCCGGGCCAGCACCCGGATGTCCACCAGCTCGGCCGCCAGCTCCTCCACGCCCGCGTCCAGCCGGCTGATCTCCAGCAGGTCGCCCAGCAGCGACTCGAACCGGTCCAGCTCGTCGACCAGCAGCTCGGTGGACCGGGCCAGGCCGCTGGGGAACTGCTCGCGGGAGGCGTGCAGCACGTCCGCGGCCATCCGCACGGTCGTCAAGGGCGTGCGCAGCTCGTGCGACACGTCGGAGGTGAACCGCCGCTGGAGCTGGCCGAACTCCTCCAGCTGGTGGATCTGCCGCTGGATGCTCGCCGCCATCTCGTTGTAGGACTCGGCGAGCCGCGCGACGTCGTCCTCGCCGACCACGGGCATCCGCTCGTCCAGGCTGCCGTCGGCGAACCGCTCCGCGATCTCCGCGGCCTGCCGCACCGGCCGCACGACCTGCCGGGTGACCAGGTTCGCGATCACGGCCAGCAGCACGAGCAGCACCAGGCCGCCGACGACCAGCGTCGACTGCACGACCTCGGCGGTGGCCTGCTCGCCGGTCAGCGGGAACAGCAGGTAGAGGTGCATGGCGCGGGCCGAGCTGTTCACCGGCTTGCCGACCACCAGCAGGGTGGTCCGGCCGGTGCTGCGCTCGACGGTGTTGATCTGGTAGCCCGCGCTGCCGCGCTCGAGCATCTTGATCAGGCCGTCGGGCACGTCCTGCCACGGCCCGACGGCGGTGGGCAGCCCGTCCGAGCCGAAGCCGACCGGGTCGTAGAGCACCGGCTCGAACGCGCCCGCGCCGGACGACGCGGCGTCCAGGCCCGACGACGCCGAGTTGATCTTGTTCAGCGCGGCGGTGAACCGCGACTTCACGCTGTCCGGGCCGGGGTTCAGGCCGGACAGGTCCGGCTGCACGGCCGCCGCGCTCGCCTCGGCCTGCCGGATCGCCGCGTCGGTCTTGGTCTCCAGCAGCTGACCGGTGATCTGCACCTGGAGCACCATGCCCAGGACGAACACCACGGCCGAGGACAGCGCCAGCGTGCTGACCACGACCCGCAGCTGGAGCGAGCGGCGCCACAGCTCGCCGAACGCGACGCCGTTGCGCCGGGCGCGCTCGATCCCGCGACGCAGCTCGCGCACCGCGGAGTCGAGCAAGCTCATCGCGCACCCGTCACGGGGGGCCTGCCTTGTACCCGACGCCGCGGACGGTCAGCACCACCTCGGGGTGTTCCGGGTCGCGCTCCACCTTGGACCGCAGCCGCTGCACGTGGACGTTCACCAGGCGGGTGTCCGCCGCGTGCCGGTAGCCCCAGACCTGCTCCAGCAGCACCTCGCGGGTGAACACCTGGCGCGGCTTGCGGGCCAGCGCCACCAGCAGGTCGAACTCCAGCGGGGTGAGCTGGATCGGCCGGCCCTCGCGCAGCACCTCGTGGCCGGGGACGTCGATGGTCAGGTCGCCGATCTGGAGCACCTCGGCGGGCTCGGCCTCGGTGCGCCGCAGGCGGGCGCGGATGCGCGCGACCAGCTCCTTCGGCTTGAACGGCTTGACCACGTAGTCGTCCGCGCCGGACTCCAGGCCCAGCACCACGTCGACCGTGTCGCTCTTCGCGGTGAGCATGACGATCGGGACGCCCGACTCCGAGCGGATCGCCTTGCACACGTCGATGCCGTTCATGCCGGGCAGCATGAGGTCGAGCAGGACCAGGTCCGGTTTCAACTCGCGGAGCGCGGGCAGCGCGCGGGCGCCGTCGGCCACCACCGCGGTATCGAACCCCTCGCCCCGCAGCACGATGGTCAGCATCTCCGCCAGAGCGGGGTCGTCGTCCACCACGAGCACGCGTGCCTTCATACCCGACATCGTCCCACTAGCGGTCGGACCGCCACGCACCGCCCAGTGGTCATCGCCGCTGGTCGCCGCGCGGGTCCGCTCGGTCATCGTCCTCGGTCGCCGTTCCACGTAACCCACCTCGCCTCGCCGCACGGGGCTCGTCAGCGACTCATCGGCGCGGTGGTCACTTTTTGTTACTTCGTGAAGACTATCGGGTGAAATGGCGGTCCAGAAGTGCAGTCACCCCCACGTCGGCGGCGCCGTCCAGGACCTCCCAGGGGGACAGCCAGTGCGCGGCGGCCAGCTCGTCGTACACGGTCGCGCAGCGGCTTTGGAGGTCGTCGTCCGACTCGTACAGGTCGCGTTCGCGCCGCTCGGAGCTCTCCCGGCGCGCGGCGCGCTCGGCGGCGACGGCGGTGGGCACCCGCAGCAGCAGCTGCAGGTCGGGCGTCGGCAAGCCGAAGCGGTCGACCTCCAGGGCGCGCACCCACCCGACGAAGTCGCCGTCGGCGCGCTGGCGCAGGCGCGCCGCGCCGTAGGCGGCGTTGGAGGCGATGTACCGGTCGAGCAGGACGACGTCGTGCTCGGCCAGCTGCCGCCGGATCCGGTCGGCCGCGCCCCGGCGGTCGAGCGCGTAGAGGACCGCCATCCCGTGCACCGAGTCGGTCAGGTCGCCCAGCCGCCCGTGCAGCGCGTCGCGGACGAGTTCGGCGTGCACGTCCTCGTCGTACCGGGGGAAGGCGCCGGAGGCGACCGCGCGACCGCGGGCGGTCAGGGCTTCGGTGAGCGCCCCGGCGAGGGTGCGCTTGCCCGCGCCGTCCAGCCCCTCGATCACCACGAGTTTTCCCACGCCACCACCCTAAGGGGCGGTGCCGAATCCCGATCGGAGGCATGACGTCGCCCAGTCGGACGAGGGGAGATCTTTCTCTCACCAGATCGAGTGACTACGGTGAACCCAATTTGGGTCCGTGCGAAAGGGTGGTGCCGCGGTGACCGCGGATTCCGGACCGGTCGACCATCCCGCGGGCCACCCCCCGGGGTTGCCCGCCGCCCTGGTCGAGACCCTGCGTTACGGGCCGTTCCACCGCGCGCTGCGCGACGCCATCGCGCACCGGGGCCTGTCCCTGGCGAGGCTGCGCGCGCACCTGGGCCAGCTGGGCGTGCAGGTCGGCCAGTCGACCCTGAGCTACTGGCAGCGGGGCCTGCGCCACCCCGAGGTGCCGCGCGCCATCGCGACCGTGCGGGCGCTGGAGACCGTGCTGCGCCTGCCGGCGGGCTCCCTGGTGGCGCTGGTCGGCCACCGCCCGCAGCCCCGGCTGCCCCGCCCGGCGTTCGCCGAGCTGGCCGACGCGTGGGTGCGCACCGCGCCGCTGCTGGCCGAGTTCGAGGCCGTGCCGGAGAGCGCGCGGGCCAACGCGGACCTCGAAGTGCTGTTCGTGCACGACACCGTGCTGCTCGGGGCGCAGCGGGAGCAGCGCTCCATCAGCACGCGGCTCGTGGTCCGGGCGCTGCGCGCCGGCCCCGACCGCTACCTGGCCGTGCACCAGGGCGACGAGGGGTGCGTGATCGACAACGCGCTGGTGCGGCCCGCGGAGGGCTGCCGCCAGGGGCGGCTGCGGCGGCAGGGCGCCTCGCGGGGCCTGGCCTTCGAGCTGCTGTTCGACCGGCGGCTGGCCGAGGGCGAGGAGCACGTCTTCGGCTTCACCGTGCTCGACGACACCGGCGGCCCCACCCCCGGCCACCACCGGACCTTCCGCGAACCGTGCCGGGGCTACCTGCTGCAACTGTCCTTCCACCGCCGCGCCATGCCCGCGCGGTGCACCAAGCAGTTCCGCACCGACCCGGCGGCGACGCCGGTGGACGTGGAGGAGCTGGTGTGCGGGCTGGGCGGCGTGGTCAGCGCCCACTTCACCGACGTGGGCCCCGGCATGGCCGGGATCGGCGTGGAGTGGACCTGAGCCGGGCGGTCGTCAGTACCGGTAGTGGTCCGGCTTGTAGGGGCCTTCCACGTCCACGTCGATGTACTCGGCCTGGTCCTTCGACAGCTTGGTGAGGTTGCCGCCCAGCGCCTCCAGGTGGATGCGCGCGACCTTCTCGTCCAGCTTCTTCGGCAGGCGGTAGACCTCCCGGTCGTACTCCCGGTGCTTGGTGAACAGCTCGACCTGCGCGATCACCTGGTTGGAGAACGAGTTCGACATCACGAAGCTCGGGTGGCCGGTGGCGTTGCCCAGGTTGAGCAGGCGGCCCTCGGACAGCACCAGGATGGACTTCCCGTCGGGGAAGACCCACTCGTCGACCTGCGGCTTGATGTTGACCCGCCGGATGCCGGGGTGGCGCTGCAGCCCGGCCATGTCGATCTCGTTGTCGAAGTGGCCGATGTTGCCCAGGATCGCCTGGTGCTTCATGGCCGCCATGTGCTCGACGCGCACGACGTCCTTGTTGCCGGTCGTGGTGATGATGATGTCGGCCTTGCCCACCACGTCCTCCAGCACCTGGACGTCGTAGCCGTCCATGGCCGCCTGGAGCCCGCAGATCGGGTCGATCTCCGTCACGATGATCCGCGCGCCCTGGCCGCGCAGCGACTCCGCCGCGCCCTTGCCCACGTCGCCGTAGCCGCAGACGACCGCGACCTTGCCGCCCATCAGCACGTCGGTGCCGCGGTTGATGCCGTCGATCAGCGAGTGGCGGATGCCGTAGCGGTTGTCGAACTTCGACTTGGTGACCGCGTCGTTGACGTTGATCGCCGGGAACAGCAGCTCGCCCGCCGCGGCCAGCTGGTAGAGCCGCATGACGCCGGTGGTGGTCTCCTCGGTCACGCCGCGGACGCCCTCGGCGATCGCGGTCCACTTGCCCGGGTCCTTCGCCAGCGACGCGCGCAGCGACTCCAGGACGATCCGCCACTCCTCCGGGTCGTCGTCCTGCGCCGGCGGCACGACGCCGGCCCTCTCGTACTGCGCGCCCTTGTGCACCAGCAGCGTGGCGTCGCCGCCGTCGTCCAGGATCATGTTGGGGCCGCGGCCGTCCGGCCAGGTCAGCATCGTCTCCGCGGTCCACCAGTACTCCTCCAGCGTCTCGCCCTTCCAGGCGAACACCGGGACGCCCCGCGGCTCCTCCGCGGTGCCGTGCGGGCCCACGACCACCGCGGCGGCGGCGTGGTCCTGGGTGGAGAAGATGTTGCACGACGCCCAGCGGACCTCGGCCCCCAGCGACACCAGCGTCTCGATGAGCACCGCGGTCTGCACGGTCATGTGCAGCGAGCCGGAGATCCGGGCCCCCTTGAGCGGGTACACCTCGGAGTACTCCCGCCGCAGCGCCATCAGGCCCGGCATCTCGTGCTCGGCCAGGCGGATCTCCTTGCGGCCGAACTCAGCCAGGGAGAGGTCTGCGACGGCGAAGTCGACGCCGTTGCGGGTGCGGAGCCTCTCGGCGGTCATGGCGAACTCCTCCGGGATCGGGGCCGGCCCGACCCTACCCCCCGCCACGCCGGGGGGCCGGATAGGTCGCGCGCGGGCCCCCATGCAGCACTATGGCGTCGCTGACCTCGAGCCCGCTGGAGGATTCGTGCTGATTCCGGGCCCTGACACACGGGTGGTCGAGCTGCGGGTGCACGGCGTCCAGGGCACCACGCCGCAGTCCCTGGTGGACGCGGTGGCCGCGGTGGACGTCGCGGGGGACGGCCTGGGCCGCGTCGTGCGGCCGGCCGACCGGCTGCGCAGACCCGCGCCCGGCCCGGTGCTCCAGGCGGGCGGGCGGCCGGTCTCGCGGGTGGTCGAGGGCTACGTGTGGGGCCGCATGACCTCGGGCGGCTGGGCGAAGGCGACGTGGGCGCTGCTGTTCCCGTTCTCGCTGGCCAACGTGGCGCACTGGATGCTGCCGCCGGTGCGGGCCGGCTCGCTGCCCGCGCGGCTGCTGGGCGCCTGCCTGCGCGCGCTGCTGCGGCTGGCCGCGCTGCTGCTGACCGTGCTGCTGGTCGCGCAGCTGGCGGTGATCAGCCTGGACCTGGTGGCGGCGCAGTGCCTCGCGCCGGGGTCGGCCTGCCTGGGCGGCCCGTCGTGGCTGTCGGGCGCGCCGTGGGCGCGGTCGGCGGTGGGGATGGCGCCGATCGCCCTGCTGCTGGCGGTGCTGCACCGGGTGTCCGGCGTCGACTGGCGGATCGAGCGCAAGCACGTGCCGGCGTCCGCGAGCGGCGCGTCGGGCCTGCCCGGCGCGCACGTGGCGACCGACCCGGACACGCCGGCGCTGCGCGCGCTGCACCTGGTGGCGGGGCTGGGCACGGCGGTGGTGGTCGGGCTGGGCGGGCCGGTGGGCCCGCTGCCCGCGCCGGGCGCCCACGGCGCGGCGCTGCACGCGGCCTGGGCGCTCGGCCTCGCGCTGGTGGCGTTCCCGGCGCTGGCGGTGGTGCTGCTCGACGACCCGACCGGCGGCGCGCCGGACCGGGGCGGGCGGTGGCTGCGGGCGGCGCTGGCGCGCCGGCCGCGGCGGGTGCTGCTGGTCGGCGCGTGGGCGCTGTTCCTCGCCTCGGCCGGGCTGCTGACCCGGCTGCCGGACCGGCTGCCCGGCACGGACCTGGCGGTGCAGCTGGTGGCGGCGCTGGTCGCACTGGTGTGCCTGCTGCTCGGGCTGCTGCTGGCGCCGGCGGCGCTGCTGGCCCGCGGGGCGTGGCGCGAGCTGCCGCGCGGCCTGCGGCCCTGGGCCGGCGGGTGGATGGCCGCGCCGGTCGTGGCGATCGCGGCCCTGCTGGGCGGCGGGTTCGGGGCCGGGGTGGCGCTGACGCTGCGGTTCGCGCTCGGCCACGGCGTCCTGCCGCGCGGGTACGACTACATCGCGCTGCTGTGGGGCGTGGCCGGGGTGCTGGCGCTGGTCGCGGGCCTCGCGGTGGCGGCGACCACGGGCGCGGTGCGGTGGAGCTCGCTGCGGCGCGGCAGGCAGTGGGCGCGGGAGGCCACCCTGCTGCACGCCGGGCGGGAGCAGGACGTGCAGCGCGCGGCGCGGGCGTGGTGGTGGGCGCGCCGGTGCCGGCGGCACAGCCACCACGTGGTGCTGGTCGCGGCGTTCGTGCTGGTGGGCGGGGCCGTGCCGGCGGCGGGGCTGCGGCTGCGGGAGGTCGACCCGCCGGGGTGGGCGCGGCCGTTCGCGGCGGTCGGCGTGATCGTGCTGGCGGTGCTGGCGGTGTCGTTGCTGCGGGCGGTCTACCTGGCGGCGCGCCGCCCGGACGCGGCCCGGCAGCTCGGCGTCCTGGCGGACCTGGCGGCGTTCTGGCCGCGCGAGGCGCACCCGGTGGTGCCCGCCTGCTACGCGCTGAAGGTGGTGCCGGAGCTGGTGTCGCGGGTGCGCGAGCACCTGGCCGACCCGGGCACGCGGGTGGTGCTGGCCGGGCACTCGCAGGGCAGCCTGCTGGCGGCCGTGGCGGCGGCGCGGCTGCTGGAGCAGCTGCCGGCGGAGCAGGCGCAGCGGCTCGGGCTGGTGACGGCGGGCTCGCAGCTGCAGTGGGCCTACCCGCGCGCGTTCCCGGCGGTGGTGCCGCACGACTCGCTGGCACGGCTCGCGGGCGGGCTGGCCGGCCGGTGGCGGGCGCTGTGCCGGGGCACCGACCCGCTGGGCGGCGCGGTGACGACGTGGGACCGGCAGGTGTTCGACGGGATGCTGCTGGGCGTCGGCTTCCTGCCCGACGGCACCTGCGGCGCGCTGCCGCCCGCGCTGCGCGGGCCCACCGGCGCGCTGGTGCTCGGCGGCGACCACTGGCTGCCCGACCCGCAGCGCGGCCCGTTCCCGGGCCGGCGGTGGGCGGCGGGCGTGAACCGGCACGCGGACTACACCTCGGACCCCGAGTGGGACCGGGCGGTGGCCATCGCGGCGGGGCTGGAGGACGTGTCGACGCCGACGGCCCCGACGATCGGCGCCGTGCTGCCGGTGGCCCGGCGCGCGCCGGTGCTGCCCGACCCGGCGCCCGGGGGCAGGCGGGCCACCGGCCCGGCGCCGCGGCCGGACCTCGCGCCCGAGGCCGGCCCCGGCACGTGACGCGGGGCGGCCGACCCGGACCCGGCTCGGGCGCCCCGCGGGGCCTCAGCCCAGGTCCGCGAGCAGCCGGTCGGCGGCCTCGGTCCGGCCGGTGGCGGCGAGCAGGCCCGCCGGGGCCAGGACGTAGTCGCGGTCCACCGCGACGGAGGCCGTCCGGAGCAGCGGCCGGAGCACGGGGTCGGCCCGCAGCGCGCGTTCCACGCCCGCGGTGTCGGGGGCGTGGCGGAACGCGCCGCCGGACAGCACGAGCAGCCCCGCGCCCCGCGGCCCCAGCCGGCCGTCCACCAGCCGCAGGTGCCTGCGCACGGCCAGGACCGCCGCCAGCGCCGCGAGCCGCAGGTCCACCGCCGGGTCGTCCGCGAGCCACGCCACGTCCGCCGCCCGCCGCTCGGCCTCCCCGCGCAGGGCCTCGGCCTCCGCCTTGTCCACCAGCTTCTCCGCGACGGCCTCCGCCACGACGCCGGGTGCGGACCACCGCAGGCCCAGGTCGCCCTCGACCGTGCGGCGGTCCGAGGGCAGCGCGACGGTGCGCTCGACGTCCGGGTCGGCGGTGGACACCGCCGAGCAGACGTCCGTCGTGGCGCCGCCGACGTCCACCACCAGCACCGCGCCCTCGCGGTCCCGGGCGGCCAGCCGCGACACCCCGCCGAGGACCGCGTCCGGCGTCACCGCCCGCACCAGCCGGCGGAACGCGGGCCCGCGGGACAGCCCCTTGCCGCCGATCACGTGGCGCAGGAACACCTCCCGGATCGCCGCGCGGGCCGGGCCGGGCGCGAGTTCGCCGACGTCGGGCAGCACGTTGTCGGTGGGCACGACGGTGCGCCCGGCCAGCAGCGCCTCCGCCTCGGGGCGCACCCGCGCGTTGCCCGCCAGCACGACCGGGCAGGCGATGCGGGCGCGGCCCAGCCGGCCCGCGTTGTGCAGCAGCACCGAGCCGTCGCCGCCGTCCGTGCCGCCGACCAGCAGCACCAGGTCCGGCCGCGCCGCCCGCAGCGCCCGGACGCCCGCCCCGTCCAGCGGGCCCGCCGACACGTGCACGACCCGCGCGCCCGCCGACAGCGCCACCCGGTACCCGGCCTCGGCGCTGACCAGCCGCTCCTGCCCCACCACCGCGAGCCGCAGCCCGCCGCCCGCCGACGAGCACGCCAGCACCTCGTCCGCCCCGCCCAGCGCGCCGGACACCGCGGCGACGCCGTCGAGCACCTCCGGCGCCGACGTCGGCCGCTGGGCGGTGCCGAGCAGCCCGCCGGTGGCCGAGACCAGCGCGCCCTTCGTCCACGTCGAGCCCACGTCCAGGCACAGCACGGTCACACCGGGCAACCTACCCGGCCGCGCCGCACCGGCGAGAGGTGCGAGCGGTGGTGAAATTCCGGTCCTTTTCACCGGTCGGCCCGCACCCCACCCGGCGTCTAGGGTGAGCAGCCGGGACCACCCGCTCGACGAGGAGGAGAAGCACCGTGCCGGGGAACGGGCTGTGGCGCACGAAGTCGGTCGAGCAGTCGATAGCCGACACCGACGAACCAGACACCAAGCTGCGCAGGGACCTGACCGCGTGGGACCTGACGGTCTTCGGCGTCGCCGTGGTGATCGGGGCGGGCATCTTCACGCTCACCGCGTCCACCGCCGGCAACCTCGCCGGGCCGTCGGTCTCGCTCGCGTTCGTGCTCGCCGCCATCGCCTGCGCGCTCGCCGCCCTCTGCTACGCCGAGTTCGCCTCCACCGTCCCGGTGGCCGGCAGCGCGTACACGTTCTCCTACGCCACGTTCGGCGAGTTCATGGCCTGGATCATCGGCTGGGACCTGGTCCTGGAGTTCGCCGTCGGCGCGGCGGCCGTGGCCAAGGGCTGGTCGCTGTACCTCCAGACCGTCCTGGAGCAGGTCGGCCTGCCGGTGAAGACCACCGCGACCGTCGGCGGCCTGGACGTCGACTGGGGCTCGCTGCTGCTGGTGGTCGTGCTCAGCGCGCTGCTGGCGGTCGGCACCAAGCTGTCGTCGCGGGTCAGCACCGTCATCACGGCGGTGAAGGTGGCCGTGGTGCTGCTGGTGGTCGTGCTCGGCATCGGCTACGTCAACTCGGCGAACTACAGCCCCTACATCCCGCCCGCGCAGACCGGCGGTTCGACCGGGACGGGGCTGGAGCAGTCGCTGTTCTCGCTGCTGACCGGCTTCTCCGGCAGCACCTACGGCGTGCTCGGGCTGCTGGCGGCGGCGTCGCTGGTGTTCTTCGCGTTCATCGGCTTCGACGTGGTGGCGACCACCGCCGAGGAGACCCGCAACCCGCAGAAGGCCGTGCCGCGCGGCATCCTGGGCTCGCTGGCGATCGTCACCGTGCTCTACGTCGCGGTGTCGCTGGTGATCACCGGGATGCTGCCCTACGAGCGGCTCAAGACCCAGGCCGACGGCAGCCGGGCGACGCTCGCGACGGCGTTCCAGGAGAACGGCGTCGACTGGGCGGCCACGGTGATCTCGGTGGGCGCGCTGGCCGGCCTGACCACCGTCGTCATGGTGCTGATGCTCGGCCAGTCGCGGGTGCTGTTCGCGATGTCCCGCGACGGCCTGCTGCCGCGCGGCCTGGCCCGCACCGGCAAGCGCGGCACGCCGGTCCGGATCACGCTCGGCGTCGGCCTCCTGGTCGCCGTCGCGGCGGGCTTCTTCCCGGCGGGCAAGCTGGAGGAGATGGTCAACGTCGGCACGCTGTTCGCGTTCGTGCTGGTGTCGGCGGGCGTGCTGGTGCTGCGCAGGACCCGCCCCGACCTGCCGCGCGGCTTCCGCGTGCCGCTGGTGCCGCTGGTGCCGGTCCTGGCGATCCTGTCCTGCTTCTGGCTGATGCTGAACCTGACCGCGCTGACCTGGGTCCGCTTCCTGGCGTGGATGGCGCTGGGCGTGGTGGTCTACTTCGCCTACAGCCGACGGCACTCCGTGCTGGGCCGGGAGCACGGCGCGTCCGCCGTGCCCGTGGTGAAGCCGGACGAGGTGCCCTGAAACCCCGCCGGAACGCCGAACGGCCCGGGTCCGCGATCGCGGACCCGGGCCGTTCGGCGTTCGGGGGGTTACGACTTGGTCAGCGTCCGGTCCAGGTCGGGCTCCAGGTAGATCAGCCGCGCCGACGGCACCTTGTTGCGCACGCGCTGCTCCGCGTCGTCGATGGCCTGCGCCACCTCCGACGCGGGCAGGCCGGGGCTCAGGGCGATCTTCGCCGCGACCAGCAGCTCGTCCGGCCCGATGTACTGGGTGCGGATGTGGATGACCCGCTGGACCTTGCCCGCCGCCAGCTCGTCCACGATGGTGTCCAGCTCCGCCGGGGCCGCGCCCTCGCCGATGAGCAGCGACTTCATCTCCACGATCAGGACGATCGCGATCACGCCGAGCAGCACGCCGATGCAGATGGTGCCGACGGCGTCCCACACCGGGTCGCCGGTCAGCGTCGACAGGCCGACGCCGAGCAGCGCCAGCACCAGGCCGAACAGCGCGCCCGCGTCCTCCAGCAGCACGACCGGCAGCTCGGGCACCTTCGACTGGCGGATGAACTGCCACCAGGTCGCGTCGCCCTTGATCAGCTTGGACTCGTTGATGGCCGTCTTGAAGCTGTAGGTCTCCAGGCCGATCGCCACCACCAGGATGAGCACCGCGACCAGCGGCGACGACAGCTCCTCGTGCGACTCCAGCTTGTGGATGCCCTCGTAGAGGGCGAACACCGAGCCGAGGCTGAACAGCAGCAGCGCCACCACGAACGAGTAGAAGTACCGGTCGCGGCCGAAGCCGAACGGGTGGTTCAGGGTGGCCTTGCGCCGCGACGTCTTCTGCCCCAGCAGCAGCAGCCCCTGGTTGGACGTGTCGGCCACCGAGTGCACCGACTCGGCCAGCATCGACGACGAGCCGGTGATCAGGAAGCCGACGAACTTCGCCACCGCGATCCCCGCGTTGGCGACCAGCGCGGCGATGATCGCCTTGGTACCGCCTCCTGCTGACACGTCTGCTCCCTCGTGCGAAAGTCCGGTTCGCCCGGTGACCCGGTCCGGGGGTGACCCTAGTGCGCCGACCCTAAACGGTGCCTGCGGTTGCGCGGAAAAGGCGCGTGGGCGCGTCCGCGGTCACCGCCACCGCCGGGTCGGAGGCGGGCAGCCACACCGACTGGCCGCGCCCCACGACGAGGGGTTCGTCGCGGCCGTTGGACAGGTGGGCCCGGCCGGAGGTCACCAGCAGGATCTGCGGGCCCTCGTGGTCGACCCGCACCTCGTCGCCGCCGGTCAGCTCCAGCCGGGACAGCTCGAACTCGGGGCTGGGCGTCGGGTAGGTCCACAGGCCGGGCGCCGTCGGCACGCCGGTCTGCACCGGCATGTCGCCGCAGGTGAAGTCCAGCACGCGCATCAGCTCGGGCACGTCGACGTGCTTGGGCGTCAGGCCGCAGCGCAGCACGTTGTCCGAGTTGGCCAGGATCTCCACGCCCGTGCCGTGCAGGTAGGCGTGCAGGTTGCCGGCGGGCAGGTGGATCGCCTCGCCGGGCTTGAGCACCAGCCGGTTGAGCAGCATCGCGGCCAGCACGCCCGCGTCGCCGGGGTAAGCCTCGCCCAGCTCCAGGACGGTGCGGCACTCCAGGTCGAACTCGCCGCGCTCCTTCACGTGCAGCACGCACGCGTCGAGCACCTGCGGCATCAGCGCGTCCAGCGCGGTCTGCGGCAGCGTGATCAGCGTCGTGAACAGCGCGCGCAGGCCGTCCTCGTCGGGCTGGGCGGCCAGCAGCTCGGTGTAGGGGGCGAAGTCGGGCGCCTCCAGCGCGCGCAGCATGGCGACCGTCCGCTCCGGCGCGCGGAACCCGGCCAGCGCGTGGAACTCGGTCAGCGCGCAGACCAGCTCGGGCTTGGCCGACGGGTCCTTGTAGTTGCGCACCGACGAGTCCATCGCCAGGCCCGCCGCCTCCTCGGCGGCGAACCCCAGCGCCGCCTGCTGCGCCGACGGGTGCGCCTGGAGGCTCAGCGGCTCGTCCGCCGCCAGCACCTTGAGCAGGAACGGGAGCCTGCTGCCCCACCGCTGCGCGCACCGCTCGCCGAGCTGGCCCGCCGGGTCCTCGGCCAGCAGCTCCAGCAGCGAGCGGTGGCCGTCCGGGCGGAGCACGCGGGACGGGTCGCCCGGGTGGGCGCCCATCCACAGCTCCGCCTCGGGGTGCGGCGCCGGCACCTCCCTCCCGAGCAGCTCGGCGATGGCCGTGCGCGATCCCCACGCGTACGACCGCACCGCGTTGTGCAGCAGTTCCACAGCGAACTTCCCCTCACACGGCCGGCGCGTACAGGCCCGGTCCGCCCAGCGTCCCGGCCGCCAGGCCCAGGTAGAGCGCGGCCAGCTCGAACCGCAGCGCGAGCAGCGCCGCGCACACCGCCTCGCCGCCGGTCACTTCCTCGGCCGGTTCGAGCACGTCGGCTCCCGGCAAGGTCTCCATCGCCGACCGCCGCGCGAACTCGGCCTGCCTGCCCTGGCGCACGGCCAGCAGCAGCACGCGCACCAGGCCGTCCTGCCCGTCGTCGGGGTCGGCGAAGATGTCCGCGCCGGACGTGCCGCGCACGGCCCGCCGGTGCAGCACCGACCGGGTCAGCGCCTGCGGGTAGCCCGCGACGTCGCTGACCAGACCCGCGTAGCAGGCCAGCACGCCCGCGCCGTGCGCCGCGACGGCCGTGGCCGGCTCGTCCAGGCCCCACAGCAGCGGCGTGCGGTCGGCGACCCGCAGGGCCAGCGACTTGGCCGGGTTCACGAACGACTCGTGCATCGGGTGGTCGCGCTCGGCCTCGCGGTCCAGCTCGTCGGCCACGGCCTGGACGTCCACGTCCAGCAGGCGCAGCGCGTTCAGCCCGACCAGCCACGCCGCGAGGGCGCGGGCGAAGCCGAAGCCCTGCGGCACCGGCACGCGCGGCGGGATGAGCAGCGCGTGCTGCGCGGCGGACGCGGCCACCGGCCCGTCGGCCTCGGCGGTCAGCAGCACCCGCGCGCCGCGCCGGGCGGCGCGGTCCACCGCCTCGGCCAGCAGCACGTCACCGGGGTCCTCGGTGTGCGCGAGCACCACGTCCAGCGCGCCGACCCAGGCCGGCACGTCGTCGGACACCACCACCGGCACCGGGCACCGCGGGCCGAGCAGGGCGGTGACCAGCTTCGCCACCGCCTCGCCGACCCCGGGCCGGGTGACGAGGACCAGCGCGCGCGGGCGCTCCCCGAGCACCCGCCGGACGCCCAGCTCGTCCGCCGCCTCGGCGGTGGCCCTGACCTGCGCGCCCGCCCGCGCGGCGGCGCGCAGCAGGCCGCCCGCGTCGGCGTCGGCGAGGCGGTACTGGTCGTCCAGGAGGCTGTCGTCGAGCACCGCGGCTCACCCCGCCGTCGGCGGGACGGCCTCGTCCAGCAGGAGCACCGGGATGCCCTCCCGGACCGGGAACGACCGGCCGCACGCCGTGCAGGTCAGGAAGTCGGCCCGCGGGTCCTGCGCCGTGCCGGGCCGCAGCGGCGCGTGCTCGGGGCACGGGCAGGCCAGGACCTCCAGCAGCTGCGCGTCGAGTTGGACGACCACGGCGCTCATCCCCTCACGATCGCCAGGACCTCGTCGCGCAGCGCCGCGACCGAGGCCGCGTCGGCGGCTTCGACGTTGAGCCGCAGCAGCGGCTCGGTGTTGGAGGCCCGCAGGTTGAACCACGAGCCGTCGGGCAGGGTGACGGTCAGGCCGTCCAGCTCGTCGAGCTCGACGCCCTCGCGCGCGCCGTACTCGGCCTTGATGGCGGCCAGCCGGCCCGCCTGGTCGGCGACGGTCGAGTTGACCTCGCCGGACGCGGCGTAGCGGGCGTAGTCGGCGGTCAGCGCGGACAGCGGGCCGTCCTGCTCGCCCAGCGCGGCCAGCACGTGCAGCGCGGCCAGCATCCCGGTGTCGGCGCGCCAGAAGTCGCGGAAGTAGTAGTGCGCGGAGTGCTCGCCGCCGAAGATGGCGCCGGTCCTGGCCATCTCCTGCTTGATGAACGAGTGGCCCACCCGCGTGCGGACCGGCTTGCCGCCGTGCTCGCGGACGATCTCGGGGACCGCGTGCGAGGTGATCAGGTTGTGGATGATCGTCCCGCCGGGGTCCTTGGCCAGCTCGCGCACGGCGACCAGGGCCGTGATCGCGCTCGGCGAGACCGGCTCGCCGCGCTCGTCCACCACGAAGCACCGGTCGGCGTCGCCGTCGAACGCGACACCCGCGTCGGCGCCCTCCTCCCGGACCCGGGCCTGCAGGTCGACGATGTTCTTCGGGTCCAGCGGGTTCGCCTCGTGGTTGGGGAAGCTGCCGTCCAGCTCGAAGTACATCGGGACGATGTCGATCGGCAGCCCGTCGAACACCGACGGCACCGTGTGCCCGCCCATGCCGTTGCCCGCGTCGACCACGACCCGCAGCGGGCGCGAGCCGCTCAGGTCGACCAGTTCCCGCAGGTAGGCGGCGTAGTCGGCGAGCATGTCCCGCTCGGTCACCGTGCCGGGGGCCACGCCCTCGGCGTCGGGCACGCCCTGCTCCACGTCGGCGCGGACCTGCGCCAGCCCGCTGTCCTGCCCGACCGGCGCGGCGCCCGCGCGGCAGAGCTTGATGCCGTTGTACCGGGCCGGGTTGTGCGAGGCGGTGAACATCGCGCCGGGCAGGTCGAGCCGGCCGGAGGCGAAGTAGAGCATGTCGGTGCTGGCCAGGCCGATGTTGACCACGTCGACGCCCTGCCGGGTGACCCCCTCGGCGAACGCCGCGGCCAGGCCGGGCGAGGACTCGCGCATGTCGTGGCCGATGACGACGGCGGAGCCGCCGACCAGCCGCGCGAACGCCGCGCCGAACTCGCGGACGACCTCCGCGTCAAGCTGTTCGCCGACGACACCGCGGATGTCGTAAGCCTTGACGATGCCGGACAGATCGCGCACAGCCACACTCCTGGTTTGGCTCTTGACGTGGGCGTCGAAAGCCTACCGGCGCACGGGTGCGGGCCGTGCCCGGTACGTTCAGTCGTCGTTCGGGTCGGGCAGAACCCGCAGGTGACCACGCCTGACCGTGCCCGCGGGCACCTCGGGCGGCGCCACCGGCCGGTCGGCCCGCCCCGCCTCCCGCACCGCCTCGGCGAGCGCCGTCAGGTCGTCCACCGTCGGCTCCGGGGCCACGAACTCGCCCTGGTGCCGGACGACCTCCCACCCGCGCGGGGCCGTGAGCCGCAGGGCGTGCTCCTCGCAGAGGTCGTAGCTGTGCGGCTCGGAGTAGGTGGCGAGGGGCCCGACGACGGCCGTGGAGTCCGCGTAGGCGTACGTGAGCGTGGCGACTGCCGGGTTAGCGCACCCGGTTCGCGAGCACCGTCTCACGCTCCGCACGGCGGCGACGATATCGCGTCCCGGCTGAGGTGTGTTGGATTACCTCCGGCGCGGCGGTCGCGGTTCGGCAACTCCGCAGGTCGCCGACGCCCTGCCGCACCCCGCCGGCTACCCTCTACCCCGTGGTGATGGCCAGGGGTTCGCGACGTCAGGGTGCTCCGAGGCGGCGCAGCCGCGACCGCCACGGTCGAGGTCTGCGCGGACCGCTGTACCCGGCGACCCTGCCCGCCGCCCGCAGCCGGGCGGAGCGCTTCGACGCGCTGGTCCTGGAGGCCCTGGAGCCCATCGAGGCGCGGTGGCGGACCGAGCTGACGCAGCTCGACGTGGCCGTGGACGACGTGCCCGACGTCCAGGCGGCGACCGACGACGGCGACGTGGTGGAGGACGGCAACGTCCCCCTGGCCCGCCTGCTCCCGGCGGGCGCCGACCGCCGGGCCCGCATCGTCCTCTACCGCCGGCCGCTGGAGGCGCGCGCGAAGGACGGGGCCGACCTGTCCGACCTGGTCCACGACGTGCTGGTCGAGCAGGTGGCCAACTACCTGGGCCTCGACCCGGACGTCATCGACGGCGACTGACCCCGGCCAGATCGCCCGAACCGCCCTTCAAGCCCCACCCCTCGAACCGCCCCCAAAGCGCTTGTGGTAATTCGCACGCCCCGTGCAGACCGGTCGCTTCGTGTTCTCCCCGTATGGCCTGCCCGGAGGGCTACCATGCTTTCTTGGGGGGTGCAAGCACGCTTTTCGCTTGCACCCCCCAAGAAAGCATGGTCGTCTTTGACAGGCCATGCGGGGAGAACACGACCGCTCTTGCTCTTCCTCCTCCTTGGCGGCCTGCCCGTCCGGCGAGGACTCTTTTCATCTTTTCAGCCTCGGGCGGTACAGCCCCGAATCTCACCCGGATCGGTGCGCGACGAAAGTATGAAGAGCGGCCGAGAGGCCGCCAAGGATGACACAAAACCCAAGCTCAGGGCGTCGTGCCATCCCCGCATGGCCTGGTCGGAGACAACCACATGCGTCAAGGGGAGATCGAACCGGGTGTGCGGTGGTCGGGTGTCCCGATCTCCCCTTGACACATGCGGTTCGCTGCGCGCAGGCCATACGGGGATGACACGCAGCCCGGGGCGGGGTGCGCGCTGCGCGCGACTTCAAGCCGATTTCGGGGCGGTGCGAGCGGCTTCCGGCAAAGCCGATCTTCGTGCGGTGCCCGGTGTTGATCGGAACGGGCCGACCGACGGCGTTCCCGACGAATTCCGGGTCAACGCAGGCCGAGCAACTGGTAGCGTCCTTGCCGTGACGCTCGAGCCGATCCGATCCGCCCAGGGCGTGGTCGGTGTCGTGTACGGCCTCTTCTTCCTCGAATCGCGGGGGCTGCGCGAGCCCCCGCGATTCACCTTCACCCGTGACGACGACTTCCTGGTGGTCATGGACGACGTCCTGGCCCTGGTCACCAGTTCCGACCTGGTCGCGCGCGCCGAGGTCCGCATCGAGGCGTGGAGCGCTCCACCCGCCGGCGCACCGGACGGCGCGGAGCGCAGCGAACGGCGGGTGCGGCTCACCGACGCCGCCCTGCACGCCCGCGCGGTGCCCGCCACCACACCCGATATCGCGGCCGTGGAACTGGGCCCGCCCGGCTGGTACCACGCGCGGGCGTTCCGCTGGGGCGCCGGCCACGAGCAGCGCGTCGAGCACTTCCTCGTCCAGCTGTGGCCGTCCGACGAACCCGGCGACGCCGACCGGGCCCGACCCGCCGCGCCGGACGAGTTCGCCGACTGGAACCTCGAGGTCAGGAGCTGGGCCGAGAACTTCCGACCCGGTTGATCGCACCGATCTGCCGGTGCACTCGTCATCCGCCGATTGCGACGGCCGGTCGGCGGCGCCTTGGCCGAGGAGGCAGGGTCGTCGGCGCGGCTGCGCCCCGCTCACCCGGGCGACCCGGAGCAGGCCGGTCGAAGTGGTTCATCGGCGGCGGGACGGGATTGCGGTGAAGGCGGTGAACAGCGCTGCCGCCGCCTGGACCAGGAGCAGCAGTTCGCGCAGGGTGCCGGGGACCACCACGCGCACCTCCGCCCCGCCCGCGGGCACCGGCACGCCGACCAGGTGGCCCCACGCCCGCGCCACGGCCACCTGCCGGCCGTCCACCGTGGCGACCCAGCCCGGTTCCTCCTCCGCAGCGACCACCAGCAGGCGGCCCTCGGGGCCCTCCGACACCCGCACCCCCACCTCGGGCGGCGCGGAGTCGACCGGGGCGATGCCGGGTGTGCCCAGCGCGTCCGGCGGGGAGCCGCCGGTTCGCGCGCGCCCGGCCAGCTCCGGGGACAGCAGGACCGCGTTGCCGGCGGCCTGCTGCAGGCGCAGCACCGGTCGGCCGTCCGACATCGGCGGGACCACCGCGACCAGGTCGCCCGCCGACTCCCCGATCCGCCGGCCGGCGGCCGGGTCCGGGGGCACGACGAACGCCACGCCGCTCGCGGCGGCCTGGGCCAGCACCGCCCTGACGGCCTCGGCCGAGCCGGACGCCAGGTCGCGCTCCCACCGCCGCAGGCGGGCGGCACCGGCGGGCACGGGCACGTGGTCGTCGTCGCCGAAGGCGGGCAGGCGGCCGGCCACCTGGCGCGTCGGCGTGCCCAGGACCAGCACCGAGCGCCCCGTCCGGGACAGCTCCTGCTCGACCGCCGTCGGCAGCCGCGCGGTCGAGGCGGTCAGCGGGCCGTGGCGCAGGCCGACGACGCCGAGGCAGGCCATCCCCAGCACGCCAAGCACCCCGACGACCCCCGCCACCCGCGGCCACGGCACGGGGACGGCGTCGCGGCGGCACGCCGCCAGCACCACCCACAGCAGCCCCCACGACGCGACGACCAGCGGCCCGCCGGTCCACCCGCGGGACGCGCCGCCCCCGGTCAGCGGCGTCACGGCCGCGGTCCGCAGCACGACCACCGCGAGCCCGGCGAGCACCACCACGGCCAGGCCGGGCAGCATCGCCCGGGACGGCCGCAGCGCCGGCGCCCCGAGCGCGAACAGCACGACCAGCGCGCCGGCGAACGGCACCGCGCCGGGACCGCCGGGGTGCAGGGCCACCAGGTCCGCCCACCCGACCGGCGGGGTCTCCAGGTGCGCGCCGACGCCGTGCAGCACCACCGACGGGTGTTGCAGGACCACGGCCGGCCACGGCAGCAACAGCGCCATCGGCAGCAGCACGACCGTGAACAGCCCGACCACCCGCCGCCGCCCGTCGCCGACCCGGCCGGGGACGACCACGAAACCGACCAGCGCGGCCACCACCACCAGCGCGTGCACCAGCGGCGAGAACGCGCCCACCACCGCGACGGCCAGCGCCGTCCCGGACGCCACCGGCAGCCAGGCCGTCCCCGTCCCGCCGCGCAGCACCGAGCGCACGCCGGCGAACACCACCGGCGCCAGGATGTGCACCACGACCACGTCCAGCCGGCCCTGGGCGACCGCCGACGTGGCGGCGGGCAGCAGCCCGTAGGCCGCCGCGACGACCGCGCGCGCGGGCCGCCGCACGGGCACCCGCCGCGTGGCGGCGTAGGCGAGCAGCCCGGCCAGCGCCGCGTCCCCGACGAACAGCACCGCCACCACGGCGGGCGGGCCGCCGGGCAGCACGCCCAGCACCCCCAGCACCGCCAGCGCGGCCGGGGCGGGCGCGGTCGTCCCGCCGGACACCGGGTGCCACGCCGCGAGGTAGGCCGACCAGGTCGACGCCAGGTCGGGCACCGGCAGCAGCCGCCCGCCCGACAGGTCGAGCCCGAGCCGCCCGGCGTTGGCCAGCAGGCCGAACGCCACCAGCACCAGCGGCGGGCCCAGCACCACCGACCGCAGCACCCGCGCGCGGTCGACCTCCACGAACACCACCGACGACGGACCGCCGCGCGGCACGGGCGAGGCACGCGGCACGGGCGAGGGCCTCGACCGCGGCGAGGACCCCGGAGAGGACCCCGGCGGCCCCGGCGGCGCCGCGGTTACCGGCACGGTCGTGGCGGGCAGCCGCAGCCCGCCGGTGGCCCGCACCGGGCGCCGCCGCGGCAGCGCGCCGGCGGGCAGCGCCACCGGCCCGACCGCGCGGCGGCGCGCCCCGGGCGGCGGCGACCAGGCCGGCCGCGCGTCGTCCTCGGGCAGCCTGCCCAGCGCGGCGTCCGCCTCCACCCGCCGCCGGACCAGGTGGGCCGCGGCGGCGCGGGCCGCGTTGCGCAGCCGGGTGAGCCGGCTGGTGAACAGCCCGCGCACCACGCCCTTCACCGGCCGGGCCGCGCGCGCGGCCCGCAGCCGCGCCCGCCCGCCGAGCAGGTACCCCAGGGCGCCGAGTTCGGCGTGCGCGTCGGAGAACCGCCGCAGCAGCGCGAACCCCGCCGCCCGCAGCACGCCGAGCACCGCCAGCCGGGGCAGCCCGAGGACGAACGACAGCGTCCCGCAGTTGACCAGGAACGTCCGCAGCCCGTGCGCCCGGTCCACGCCGCGCAGCGCCGGTCCGGGCCGCGCCGCCGCGGCGTCCAGCCGCCGCGCGCCCCGCCCGACCGCGCGCGCGTGCCGTAATCGGGCCGTCGGCACCGACAGCACCAGGTGGCCGGCGAGGTTCACCCGCCAGCCGAAGTCGACGTCGTCGCGCAGCAGCGGCAGCCGCCGGTCGTACCCGCCGAGCTCCTCCCACACCGAGCGCCGGACCAGCGACCCGGCCGACGGCACGGCCAGCGCCTCGGTGGTCCGCCGGAACGACCCGACCGGCGCGCACCCGCCGATGCCGGTCTGCCGGTGGCCCGACGCGTCGGTGGACAGCCCGGCCTCCACCACCAGCCGCGGGTCGGCCCAGTCCAGGCCGAGCGGGCCGAGCACCGCCGCCGACGGCGACACCTCCGCGGCCGTCAGCAGCAGCGACAGGCAGTCCGGCTCGGGCGCGCAGTCGTCGTGCAGCAGCCACAGCCAGGCGCCCGGATCACCCCACCGCCGCGCGGCGTGCGCGACGGCCTCGTGCACCGCCTCGCCGAACCCCGTGCCGCGCGCCAGCGCCAGCACCTCGTCGATCACCCGATCGGGACCTTCGGCCGCTCCCGCGAGGAGTTCCGCCGTGCGGTCCAGCGACCCCGCGTCGACCGCGATCACGTGCCGCGGCCCGGGCCGCTGGCGGCGCAGCGCGGACAGCGCCGTGCCCAGCCACCGCTCGCCGTCGTGGCACACCAGCACGGCCAGCACGGGCGCCGTGCGCAGCCGTGCCGTGGCGCCGCTCGTCAACTGCCGCTCCTCGTTCGTCCGACCGCGCGGTGGGACCACCACGGTAAGCCGGCGCGATCGCGGAACGGATCACACGGCGCGCTTTTTGAGCTTCCTCCGCTCGCGTTCGGACAGTCCGCCCCAAATGCCGAACCGCTCGTCGTGCTGCAACGCGTACTCCAGGCATTCGGAGCGCACCTCGCAGCCCAGGCAGATCCGCTTGGCCTCCCTGGTGGAACCGCCCTTCTCGGGGAAGAACGCCTCCGGGTCGGTCTGGGCGCACAGGGCGCGCTCCTGCCAGTCCTGCTCGTCGGTCGCGTCGAAAAGTTCGGTCAACACGACCGGCTCCTGCGCCGGCGCGTCACCGTCCACGTCACGACCCCCGTCGGATTCCTGCATACCGTCCGCCTCCTCGCCTTCCGCTCTCCCCGGTTGGCGGACACCACTCGACGTCCCCACAACGACGAATGACACCGATGTGATTACACCTGGGTCACAACACCCGGTCAAGCCGAGTCCACAGGACGGGGGATATTCCCGCGATTGCCGGCTAAACCCTTGACCAGCAGCACAGACGGTGATTCGAGCGGCACGCCCAGCGATCACGGCCGGCCGCCCCCTGCCGGCCGGCGGGCCGGGCGCGCCACACTGGAGGGGTGAAGCGATCAGCGGTGAGACCGAGTCCACTGTTCCTGGGCCTGCTGGCGGTGACGGTGGCGGGCGCCGTGCTGACCCTGTTCGACGACTCCGACCCGGCGTTGATCGGCGGGACCGTCCTGTTCGTGCTCGGCGGGTGGGCGGTTTCGCTGTGCCTGCACGAGTTCGGGCACGCCGTCGTCGCCTACCGGGGCGGCGACCACGCGGTGCGGGCCAAGGGCTACCTGACCCTGGACATCCGCCGCTACACCGACCCGGTCATGTCGGTCGTGCTGCCGCTGGTGCTGCTGGCGTTCGGCGGCATCCCGCTGCCCGGCGGCGCGGTGTGGATCAACCACCACGCGCTGCGCGACAAGCGGGTCGAGTCGATGGTGTCGCTGGCCGGCCCGCTGAGCAACCTCGTCCTGGGCGCGGTGCTGAGCCTGGCCGTGCTGCTGTTCCAGCCGCCGATCGGGCTGGCCGCCGCGCTGTCCTACCTGGCGCTGCTGCAGGTCTTCGCGTTCGTGCTGAACATCCTGCCGATCCCCGGCCTGGACGGCTGGGGCGTGATCGAGCCGTACATGTCCTACCAGGCGCAGCAGTTCGGCGCGAAGGCCCGGCCGTGGGCGCCGCTGGTGCTGTTCGCCGTGCTGATCGGCCTGCCGGGCATCGCCCGGGTGTTCTTCGACCTGGCGGACGCGGTGTTCCAACTGGTCGGTGGCGAGCCGCTGTGGGCGCAGTACGGTCAGGCCACGTTCATGTTCTGGCGCTGACCGGTGGCGCCGGGGTGGGACCGCGCAGGCAGTGGGAGGATGGCGTCCCGTGAAGGTCGTCGTACTGGTGGGTGGCGTCGGCGGGGCGCGGTTCCTCGTCGGCCTGAAGTCGTTGTTGGGTGCGCCCGAGCATGAGATCACGGCGGTGGTGAACACCGGTGACGACGTGTGGATGCACGGGTTGCGGATCTGCCCCGACCTGGACACCTGCATGTACACCCTGGGGGGTGGCATCGACGCCGAGCGCGGCTGGGGCCGGTCGGGCGAGTCGTGGGCGGTGAAGGAGGAGCTGGCGGCCTACGAGGCCGAGCCGACGTGGTTCAGCCTGGGCGACCGGGACATCGCGACGCACCTGGTGCGCACGCGGATGCTGCGCGCGGGCTACCCGCTGTCGGCCGTGGTGGAGGCGCTGTGCCACCGCTGGCGGCCCGGCGTGCGGCTGCTGCCGATGTCGGACGACCGGGTCGAGACGCACGTGGTCGTCGACGACGGCGACGCGACCAGGGCCGTCCACTTCCAGGAGTGGTGGGTCAAGCACCGGGCGGCGCTGCCCGCGCGGTCGTTCGCGTCGGTGGGCGCGGAGACCGCGACGCCCGCGCCCGGCGTGGTGGACGCGCTGCTGGCGGCGGACGCGGTGCTGATCGCGCCGTCCAACCCGGTCGTGAGCGTCAACACCATCCTCGGCGTGCCGGGCGTGCGGGACGCGCTGCGCAAGACGGAGGCGGGCGTGGTGGGCCTGTCGCCGATCGTCGGCGGCAAGCCGCTGCGCGGGATGGCCGACGCCTGCCTGACCGCCCTCGGCGTGGAGACCTCCGCCGAGGCCGTCGGCCGGTACTACGGCTCGCGCAAGACCACCGAGGGCGGCGTGCTGGACGGCTGGCTGGTGCACACCGGCGACCGCAGCGACGTGCCCGGCGTGGCGGTGCGCGCGGTGCCGCTGCTGATGTCCGATGTGGACGCGACCGCCGCGATGGCGCGCGCGGCGCTGGAGCTCGCCGGAGCCCCGGTTGGCTGACCACGCCGCGCCCGGCGCGCTCACCGTCCGGCCCGTGCCGGGCCTGCCCGAGTTCCGCCCCGGCGACGACCTGGCGGCGGCGCTGGCCGCCGCCGCGCCGTGGCTCGCCGACGGCGACGTGGTCGTGGTGACCAGCAAGGTGCTGTCCAAAGTGGAGGGACGGCTGGTCGCCGTGCCCGCCGACCCGGAGCGGCGGGACGCGGTGCGGCGCTCCTACGTGGAGTCCGAGGCGGTCCGCGTGATCGCCCGCCGCGGCCGGACGCTGATCACGGAGAACAAGCTGGGCGTCGTGCAGGCGGCGTCCGGTGTGGACGCCTCGAACGTGGCCGGCGACGAGATCGCCCTGCTGCCGGTCGACCCGGACGCGTCGGCGGCGGCGCTGCGGGCGGCCCTGCGGTCGCGGCTGGGCGTCGAGGTGGCGGTCGTGGTCACCGACACCATGGGCCGGGCGTGGCGGGTGGGGCAGACCGACGCGGCCATCGGCGCGTCCGGCCTGGCCGTGCTGCACCGCTACGCGGGCTCGGTCGACGCGCAGGGCAACGAGCTGGTGGTGACCGAGGTGGCCGTCGCCGACGAGGTCGCCGCCGCGGCCGACCTGGTCAAGGGCAAGCTCGGCGCGGTGCCGGTGGCCGTGGTGCGCGGGCTGGCGGTGGCCGACGACGGCTCGACCGCCCGCGACCTGGTCCGCCCGGTCGAGGAGGACCTGTTCCGCCTCGGCGTGGCGGAGGCGGTGGCGCAGGGCCGGGCCGAAGCGGTGCTGGTGCGCCGGTCGGTGCGGTCGTTCACCGCCGACCCGGTCGACCCGGGGGCCCTGCGCCGGGCCGTGGGCGCCGCGCTGACCGCGCCCGCGCCGCACCACACCCGCCCGGTGCGCTTCGTGCACCTGCGGGCGCGGCGCGCGGCCCTGCTGTCGGCGATGCGCGAGCGCTGGGCGGCCGACCTGCGCGGCGACGGCTTCACGCCCGAGCAGGTCGCCCGGCGGCTGGCGCGGGGCGACTTCCTGCGCGACGCGCCGGAGGTCGTCCTGCCGTTCCTGGTCGCCGAGGGCGCGCACGACTACCCGGACGCGGCGCGGGCGGCGGCCGAGCGCACGATGTTCACGATCGCGGGCGGCGCGGCCGTGCAGGGCCTGCTGGTCGCGCTGGCGGCCGAGGGCCTGGGCTCGTGCTGGGTGTCGTCCACGATCTTCTGCCCCGACGTGGTCCGCGAGGTGCTGGACCTGCCGGCGACCTGGGAACCCCTGGGCGCGGTGGCGCTGGGCCACCCGTCCGACCCGCTGCTGCCCCGCCCGCCCCGGGCCTTGGACGAAGGGTTCGTGGAGCTGTGAGCCCGCACGCCGACGCGACGTCGGTCCTGACCGCCTGGCGGCCGCCGTCCCCGGAGCAGGAAGCCCTGCGCCAGGCGTACCTGGGCTTCCTGGCGGCCCGCGAGGACGCCTGCCTGCGCTCCTGCGAGCCGGGCCACCTCACGGCCTCGGCGCTGGTGCTGGACGCGACCGGCGAGCGGACCCTGCTCACCCTGCACCCGAGGGTGGGCCGCTGGCTCCAGCTGGGCGGCCACTGCGAGGAGTCGGACGGGACCCTGGCGGGCGCGGCGCTGCGCGAGGCCGAGGAGGAGTCGGGCATCCGGGGCCTGCGCGTCGAGCCGACCCCGATCCACCTGGACGTGCACCCGATCACGTGCTCCCTGGGCCTGCCGACCCGCCACTTCGACGTCCGCTTCCTGGTCCGCGCCCCGGTCGGCGCCCGCCCGACCCGCAGCGCGGAGTCGGTGGACCTCCAGTGGTGGCCGTTGGACGCCATGCCGTCCAACGTGGACGACCTCCACCCCCTCGTGGAGGCCGCCCTCGCCCGCCTGCGCTGACCGCTCCGACCTGCGACGGAGCCGGTTTCGTCGGTGGGTCGTGGGACAATGGAACCGGGGGCCGGAGGCCACGCGGAAGCCACGCGGAAGCCACGCGGAAGCCACGCGGAAGCCACGCGGAAGCCACGCCGGCGGCCACCCGGGGACCGTCCGGGAAGCCACGCGGAAGCCATACCGGAAGCCGCCCGCAGATCACGCCGAAAGCCGCCGGAGATCACCTCGGAAGCCGCCCGGAGACCATCCGGGAAGCCACGCCGGAAGCCGCCCGCAGATCACCCCGGAAGCCGCCCGGAGATCACCCCGGGGACCACGCCGGAAGCCGCCCGGAGATCAAGCGGACCCGTGGGCGTGGAGCCCGGCCCGCTGTCCGCGGCCGCGTGGCCCCGCGACCCGCCGCTGCCGGCAGCCGCGTGGACCGGCGCCCCGGAACCACCCGAACGGGGGGGCAGGCGGCCGTGGAGGATCAAGCCGGGAGCCGCGGGAGACCGGGCCGGGAGCACGGCACGGACAGCGCAGGCCGCCGCCCCGGTCCGCGGCGCAAGCCCGCGGTCCCTCGCCGCCGCGAACCACCCGCGCGGGGGAAGGGAGCGCAGCCGCCTCGCGGTCAGCCCTCGCCGTTGAGCCGCTGCGCCACACCCGGCGGGCGCTGGTCCTGGCCGCCCGACAGGCGCTGGGACAGCGACGGGCGGGAGGTCTCGACGTGGTGGACCGTCGGCACGGGACCGGGGGCGACGCGCAGCTCGGGCTGCGGCGCGGGGGCCGGTTCCGGGGGGCGGCCGGCGGCGACCTGGGCCGACAGGACCATGGTCGAGTCCGGGTCGGCCGTGCGCGGGTCGGCCGCGTCGACCATGCTGCGCGGGATCTGCTGGGTGGCCGACGAGTCCATCGGCGACGTCATGTTGTCCGGCGTCACGACGTGGATGCCACGTGCACGAGCACGGGCCAGCGCCGCGTCGGCCCGAGCGCGGGGGTCCATCCGGATCTCTCCTGCGTTTCCCTTGGGCCGGCGGGGGCGCCGGCGGTGCCGATCGGTGACGCTCGTCGACACGGGGCCTGGGCCCGTGCCGCCAAGGTGCTCGTGCCAGAGTATTCGCAACTACGGGTGGAAGTAAGCGGAGGAGGAAAAACGGCATGTCGGAGCTGCAAGGCGCCGAGGCGGTGGTTCTGGTCGGGGGCAAGGGGACCCGGCTGCGGCCACTGACCCTCTCTGCCCCCAAGCCCATGCTGCCCACGGCCGGGGTGCCGTTCCTCACCCACCTGCTGTCCCGCATCCGCGAGGTGGGCATCACGCACGTGGTGCTCGGCACGTCGTACAAGGCGGAGGTGTTCCAGGAGCACTTCGGCGACGGCTCGGCGCTGGGCCTCGACCTGGAGTACGTGGTGGAGGACGTCCCGCTGGACACGGCGGGCGCGATCCGGAACGTGGCCCACAAGCTGCGCGAGCGGGACGTGATGGTGTTCAACGGGGACATCCTGTCCGGGGTGGACCTGCGCGGCGTGCTCGACACCCACCGCTCGTCGGCGGCCGACGTGACGCTGCACCTGGTGAAGGTGGAGGACCCGCGCCGGTTCGGCTGCGTGCCGACCGACGACGAGGGCCGCGTCACGGCGTTCCTGGAGAAGACGGAGAACCCGCCGACCGACCAGATCAACGCCGGCTGCTACGTGTTCCGCCGCGAGGTGGTCGACGCCATCCCGGCGGGCCGCCCGGTGTCGGTGGAGCGCGAGACGTTCCCGGGCCTGCTGGCCGCCGGCGCGCGCCTGCAGGGGCACGTCGACACGTCCTACTGGCTCGACCTGGGCACGCCCGCCGCGTTCGTGCGCGGTTCGGCGGACCTGGTGCTCGGCGTCGCGCCGTCGGCGGCGCTGCCCGCGCCGACCGGTGACGCGATCGTGCTGCCCGGCGCGCAGGTCGACCCCGCCGCGGTGGTGACCGGCGGCGCGACGGTCGGCGCGGGGTGCACGGTCGCGGCGGGCGCCGTGGTCGACGGCTCGGTGCTGTTCGACGGGGCCGTGGTGGGCGAGGGCGCGCGGGTCGAGCGCAGCGTCGTCGGCGCGGACGCCCTGGTCCAGGCCGGCGCGGTGGTGTCGGACTCGGTGATCGGCGACCAGGCGGTCATCGGCGCGCGGTGCGAGCTGATCGGTGGCGCCCGGGTGTGGCCCGGTGTCGCGCTGCCCGAGGCCGGGGTGCGGTTCTCCACCGATGCCTAGGACGTGGCATCCCCCGTTCCCGCTGGACGTGGCCCGGGTCCTCGGGCCGCTGCGGCGGGGTTCGGGTGATGTCGCGTTCCGGGTCGAGGGTGGCGTCTGGCTGACCGCGAACACCCCGGTCGGCCCCGGCACGCTGCACGTGACCTGGCCGGCCGGCGTGGAGGCGCGGGCCTGGGGCGAGGGCGCCGACTGGCTGCTGGCGGGGCTGCCCGCGCTGCTGGGGGCCGATGACGACGACTCGGCGTTCGAGGCGCACCACCCCCTGGTCGCGGAGAGCCGCCGCCGGCTGCCCGGCTTCCGCCTGGGCGCGACGGGCCGGGTGTGGGACGCGCTGCTGCCGGCCGTGCTGGAGCAGAAGGTGACCCTGGCCGAGGCCCACCGCTCGTACCGCGAGCTGTGCCGGGGGTTCGGCGCGCCCGCGCCGGGGCCCGCACCTGCCGGCATGAGGGTCCCGCCCACGCCGCGCGCGGTGCTGGGCATCACGGACTGGGAGTGGCACCGCGCGGGGGTGGACGGCGCGCGTCGCCGCGCCCTGGTCGCCGCCGCGCAGGTGGCGCACCGCTTGGAGGGTGCGTGCGAGTTGCGCGGTGAGGAGGGGCGGGCGCTGTTGTGCAAGGTGCCGGGGATCGGCGGGTGGACTGCCGCCGAGGTAGCGCAGCGGGCGTGGGGTGACCCGGACGCGGTCAGCTTCGGCGACTACCACCTGGCCGGGTTGATCGGCTGGGCGCTGCTGGGCCGGCCACTGGACGACGACGGCCTGGCCGAACTCCTGACCCCGTACCGCCCGCAACGCCACCGAGCCGTGCGGTACGTGACAGCGGCAGGCGTGCGCAAGCCCCGCTTCGGCCCCCGCTTCGCCCCACGCAACTACCGGGCGATGTGACCGACCGACTCACCCCACCAAGTCGACCGGTCAACTAACCCGAACACCGCAACCAGAAGACAAAACCGAGCAAGCCGACCGGTCAACTCCACCGACCACCCGAGCCGGGCAGCCCAAGGCATCGTCAGCTAGGACCCGCAATGAACCTAAGTAGTTGACCGGTCATCTCCAACCCGATCCACAGGACCGACCCGCCCGCGCCCGAGATGACCGGTCAACTCGAGTGATGGCCCGACCCACGACAGCCCGACCCACGACAGCCCGGCTCCTGCTTGCCCGGCTCCTGCTTGCTCGGCTCCTGCTTGCCCGGCTCCCGATTGCTCGGCTCCTGCTTGCTCGGTTTCTGCTTGCTCAGCTCCTGCTTGCTCGAACCGAGCGGCCTGAGGTGTCGGCGGCCTGGGCTCGCGACAAAGTTTAGTAGTTGACCGGTCGTCTTTAGATGGAAGATGCAGCTGGTCCGCTGCCGGGTTATAGATGACCGGTCAACTTGGGTTTGATGGTCCGACTCCTGGCTGCCTGATGGCTGCCCGGATCGAGCGGCCTGAGATACCGGCAGTTTGGGCACTCAGTGAAGTTTGGTAGTTGACCGGTCGTCTCCGATTTTAGTCTTACGGCCGGTCCACGTCTCGCGGATCAACTGGGGCGGACGTGTCCGGGTGCGGGTCAGTGTCGGGTGACCAGCTTCAGCCGCAGGCCCAGGCCCGTCCGCACGGCCAGCCGCAGCGGCGCCCACAACAAGCCCTGGTGGCGGTCGGACAGGTAGCGGTAGGCGCTGCTGTGGTGGGCCGCCAGCATGCGGGCCGACGCGCGGGCCGTCGAGTGACCGCCGATGTGCGTCACCTCGGCCTCCGGCACGTACACGTTGAGCCACCCGGCCCGCCCGATGCGGTCACCGAGGTCCACGTCCTCGAAGTACATGAAGTAGCGCGAGTCGAAGCCGTCCACCGAGTCGAACGCCTCGCGCCGCAGCAGCAGGCACGACCCGGACAGCCAGCCGGCCGGGCGCTCCCGGATCTCCTCGGTCTCCTGCCGGTACTCCCGGGTCCACGGGTTCGCGGGCCACACCTTCGCGAACACCGCGTGCCCCAGCCCGCGCCCCAGCGCCGGCAGCTGCCGCGCCGACGGGTACACCGCCCCGCCCGGCTCCCGGATCAGCGGCCCGAACGCGCCACCGCGCGGCCACCGCTTGGCCGCCTCCAGCAGCACGTCGAGGCTGCCCGGCGCCCAGGACAGGTCCGGGTTCGCCACGACCACCCAACCCACGTCGTCGGGCAGCGAGGCCACGCCCCGGTTCGCCGCCGCGCCGTAGCCGAGGTTGCCCCCGGTCGGCAGGAACGTCACGTGCTCGTGCGCCTCGGCCGCGCGCTCCGGCGCCCCGTCGGTGGAGCCGTTGTCCGCCAGCACCACCCGGACGGGCCGGGTGGTGGCCCCGGCCAGCGTGGTCAGGAAGCCGTCCAGCGTCTCACCGGGCGAGTAGGTGACGGTCACGACCGCCAGTCCGTCTCCGTAGCGCGTCACGCCGGTCACCCTAGTGGTGGTGCGCGTGGTGCACGACGGCGTGCCCCCTGCCGCGGGCGATCAGCCACCGGTTGACCGGGACGGTCAGCACGAAGGCCACCGCCAGCGACAGCACCAGCGCGCCCCAGAACAGCCAACTCGCCAGCCCGGCCGCCATGGCGCCCGGCACGACGAGCATCACCCCGTTGTCCACGACCTCCATGACGAGGATCGACACGGTGTCGGCGGCGAGCGCGGTCTTCACCGCCGCGCGGAACCCGACGCCCGCGCGCAGCACGCCGCGCAGGGTCAGCGCGTAGCCGAAGAAGAAGGCCAGGGCCACGGCCAGCGCGACGGTCCCCCAGTTCGACAGGCCGAGGGCGGTGCCGACGACCATGCCGAGGACCTCGCCGATCGCGCAGCCGGTGAGGCAGTGCAGGGTGGCCGAGACGGCGGTCTTCCACGAGGACTCCATGCCGCAAATATACCCCCAGGGGGTATAAAAGGCACCTGCGGCAGCCGTCACCCGATCGGGGGAATCTCAGCGCCGGTGCGTCCGCACCGCCCGCTCGTAGGCCGCCCGGTGCCGGGCGGCCGAGGTCGACCACGAGAAGTCCTTCGCCCGCACCAGGGCCGCCGACGCCAGCGCGGCCCGCCGCGCCGGGTCGTCCAGCAGGTCGCCGAGGGCCGCCGCGATGTCGCCCGCGCCGACGCCGCAGTACGCGACCGCGTCGCCGCCCACCTCAGGCAGGCTGAGCCGGCGCGTGGTCAGCACCGCCGCGCCGCACGCCATCGCCTCCAGCACGGGCAGCCCGAACCCCTCGCCCAGCGACGGGTACGCGACCACCTCCGCGCCGCCCAGGAACCCGGCCAGCTGCGCGAACGGCAGGTAGCCCGCGCGGATCACCCGGATCCGGTGCGGGACGGCGTCCAGCGCCCGCTCCACCTGCCCGTCCCACCCCGGCTGCCCGGCCAGCACCAGCGTCGGCGGGTCGCTGCGGCCCCGGCAGGCTTGCGCGAACCCCCGGATGAGCGCCGGCACGTTCTTGCGCGGCTCCAGCGCGCCCAGGAAGGCGACGTAGGGCGAGTCGCCCAGCGACAGCGCCCGCCGCACCTCCGCCACCTCGGCCGGCGTCGGCGGGTGGAACCGCTCGGTGTCCACGCCGTGCTGCGCGATGTGCAGGGCCCGCCGGTCCGCGCCGGCGACCCGCGTCAGCTCGTCCGCCGTCGCCCGGCTCGGCACGATGCACAGCGCCGCCCGCCGCAGCGAGGCCCGCGTCCACGCCCGGAAGAACCGCGCCTTCACCGACGAGTGCAGCACGGCGTCGGTGAAGAACGTCGCGTCGTGCAGCGTCACCACCGACGCCGCCCGGCTGGCCAGCGGCACGGTGTAGTGCGGCGAGTGCACGACCTGCACCCCGAGCCGGGACGCCAGGCGGGGCAGCGAGGTCTGCTCCCAGGTCAGCCGGGCGGTGCGGGTGGCGACCGCGTCGGCGGCGGTGACGATCCGGGACCGGGCGGCCAGCCTGCCGTACAGCTCGGCGTCGCGGGGCTGGCACACGACGCTCAGCCGCGCCCCGTCCGCGTCCAGCGCGGCGACGAGCGAGTCCACGTACCGACCGACCCCGCCCCGGTCCGTCGGCACGGCGGTGGCGTCGATCAGCACGCTGGGTTCGACGGGTCGCACGCGCAGAAGAGTACGTGTGGCGGCCGCGGGGTTGCCGGGGAATGGCTCAATCAGCCCGCCGCCGACCGTGCGCCAGGTGCGCCGCCCACACCTCGCGGGCGGCGTTCTCCCAGGTGAACGCCTCGGCCCGGACCCGACCCGCGGCGCGGGCGCGCTCGGCAACGCCCCGGTCGCCCAGCACCGACCGCAGCGCCGAGACCAGGGCGGCGCGGTCGCCGCGCGGGACGACCAGCCCCGCGCCGCCGCCCACCTCGACCAGCGCCGGCGCGTCCGAGTGGACCACCGGCACGCCGGCGGCCATCGCCTCCACGACGGGCAGCCCGAAGCCCTCGGCGAGGCTCGGCGCGGCCAGCACCGCCGCGCGCCGCAGCACGTGGGCCAGCTCCGGGTCGCCCAGCCGGCCGAGCAGCCGCACGTGCGGCGCGCGCAGGTCGACGCCGCCCCACCCCTGCGGCCCGACGACCACCAGCGGCACGCCCAGCTCGGCGGTGGCGGCCACCAGGGCGGTGAACCCCTTGCGCGGCTCGATCGTCCCGACCGCCAGCACGTACCGCTCGGGCAGGTCCGGCACCGGCCGCTCGGCGGGCCACCGCGTCACCCCGTTGGGCACGACCCGGATCGGCGCGGCCCCCGGCGCGCACCGGCGCAGCTCGGCGGCCACCGCGGCGGTCGGCACCACGATCGCCGACGCCCGCGCCACCGCCCGGCCGATGACCTTGCGGTGCCAGGCCGCGCCGCGGGCGGTCAGCGTCTCGGGGTGCGTCCAGGGCACCACGTCGTGCACGGTCACCACCACCGGGCCGCGCGGCGGGGCCAGCGGCGTCGGCGCGTGCACGGCGTCGCCGCCGGGCCAGTACGGCACGCCGTGCTCCCAGGCCGCGATCAGCGCCCGCCGGGGCAGCGGCAGCACGCGGGGCCCCGCCACGCCCGGCACCGCGGCCGCGGCCACGTCCGCCCGCCTGCCCACCACCCCGGTGACCTCCCACCCGGCGGGGGCGGTGGCGGCCAGCGCGGCGGCCAGCTCGCGCGTGTACCGGCCGGTCCCGCCGGGGACCGGGGCGAGCAGCTGCTCGGTCAGCACAACGAGGTTCGGCACTCGCGTACCGTCTCACGCCGTGTCGATCCCCAACACGACGGTGGTCGTGGTGACCTGGCGCGGGCGCGCGCACATCACCGCCTGCCTGGACGCGCTCGCCCGGCAGCGTCCACATCGGACGCTCGTGCTGGACAACGCGTCCGACGACGGCACCGCCGAGCTGGTCGCGCGCCACCCCAGCGCGCCCCGGACCGTCCGGCTGCCCCGCAACCGGGGCTACGCGGGCGCGCTGGCCGCCGTGCTGCCGCTGGTCGGCACCGAGTACGTCGCCTGGCTCAACGACGACGCGGCGCCGGACGAGGGCTGGCTCGCGCGCCTGGAGGACGCCCTGGCCGCCGACCCGGGCGCCGCGGCGGCCACGGCGGCGCTGCTGCTGGGCGACGGCTCCACCCAGTCCGTGGGCGTGGCGCTGACCGCCGACGGCCACGGCGCGGACCTGACCGAGGCCGGCCGCGAGGTGTTCGGCTTCTGCGGCGGGGCGGCCTTGCTGCGCACCGCGGCGCTCAGGGCGGTGGGCGGCGTCCCCGGCGACTTCTTCTGCTACTACGAGGACACCGACACCGCGTGGCGGCTGCGGTTGGCCGGCCACCGGGTCGTGTCCGCGCCCGCCGCCCGCGCCCGCCACCGGCACGGCGCGAGCACCGACCCCGGCTCCCGCCGGTTCCACCGCTGGAACGAGCGCAACCGCCTGCTCATGCTGCTGCGCTGCGCCCCCGCGCGGGTCGCGCTCGCCCAGCTGCTCCGGTTCGCCGCCCTCACCGCCGTCCTGCCGACCCGCCCCGGTCCGAAACCGGCCAACTTCCGGTTCCCGCTGCGCGCCCGGGTGCTGGCGGAGGTCCTGCTGCGGCTGCCGGCGACGCTCGCGCAGCGGGTCGCGATCGGCCGGCGCGCCACCGTCGCCCGCGCGGCGGTGTGGCGCGAGTGGGCGGGCCGCCCGGCGACGCCCTCCCCCGGACCCGCCGCTCCGCTCCCGCCGATCGAGCCGGACGAGCCGGACGAGCCGGACGAGCCGGACGAGCCGAGCAAGCCGGACGAGCCGAGCGAGCCGGGCGCCCGTGGCGGACCGCACCCGGGCGATCACGGCGCGCCCACCGGTCCGGGCGGCGGGGAGCCGTCGGGCACCTGAGTGGGACCCGCCGGACGGGCATGAGGCAGGCTTAGCGCGTGGAGCGAGCGAGCCTGCCCGACGTGTCGGTGGTCGTGGTGAACTACCGCGGGGCCGACGACACCATCACCTGCCTGCGCGCCCTGTTCGCCGACCTGTCCTACCCGGCGGACAAGCTGCAGGTCGTCTGCGTGGACAACGCCTCGGGCGACGGCAGCGCGGACCGCATCCGGGCCGCCGTCCCGCGGGCCCTGGTGGTCGACGCGCCGGACAACCTCGGCTTCGCCGGCGGCTGCAACCTGGGGGTCGAGCACGCCACCGGCTCGGTGCTGGCGTTCCTGAACAACGACGCCCGGCCCCACCCGGACTGGGTGCGCGCGGCGGTCGGCGTGCTGCGCGCCGAGCCGGCGGTCGGCGCGGTGGCGAGCAAGGTGCTGGACTGGGAGGGCCGCGTCGTCGACTTCGTCGACGGCGGCCTGACGTGGTTCGGCATGGGCTACAAGCGGCACGCCGGGCAGCCCGACGACGGCTCGCACGACGCGCCCCGCGACGTCCTGTTCGGCACCGGCTCGGCGCTGCTGGTGCGGGCGGAGCTGTTCCGCGAGCTGGGCGGGTTCGACGAGCGCTTCTTCATGTTCTACGAGGACGTGGACCTCGGCTGGCGGCTCAACCTGCGCGGCTGGCGGGTCCGCTACGAGCCCACCTCGCTGACCTACCACAAGCACCACGCCTCGATGTCCGCAGTGGACAGCAGTCGCGAGCTGTTCCTGTTGGAGCGCAACGCCCTCGCCGCGCTGTACAAGAACGCCTCCGACGAGACCCTGGCCAGGGCGCTGCCCGCCGCGCTGGCCCTGGCCGTGCGCCGCGCGACCGCCCGCGGCGGGATCGACCCGACCCAGCTGGAGATCACCCGCCGGCCGGCCGACCCCGCCGACGACGCCGCGCCCGTGCCCGTGCCGCGGTCGGCCCTGGCCGGGTTCCTGGCGATCGACCAGTTCGTGGAGCTGCTGCCGGCGCTCGCCGAGTCGCGCGCGGTCGAGCAGGCCGCCCGCCGGGTGACCGACGCGGACCTGGTCCCGCTGATGCGCAAGGCGCTGGAGCCCGCGTACCCGCTGGAGCGCTACCTGGCCGCGCACGACGTGCTGGTGGACGCCTTCGGCCTCGACCGGCTGTACGGGCGGCCCCGCCGCGTGCTGGTCGTGACCGGCGACGCCATCTCCGAGAAGATGGCCGGCCCCGCGATCCGCGCGTGGAACATGGCCGACACCCTCTCCGGCGAGCACGACGTCCGCCTGGTGACCTTCAACCCGCTGTGCCAGCCGCCCGACGCGCCGTTCGACGTGCGGGGCATCCGGCCGCGCGACGCCGACCCGCACCTGGCGTGGGCGGAGGTGGTCGTGCTTCAGGGGCACGCCCTGGAGTTCCTGCCGCAGCTGAAGGCGCGGGGGTCGACCAAGATCGTGGTCTGCGACGTCTACGACCCGATGCACCTGGAACTGCTGGAGCAGGGCCGCGACAACACCGACGAGCAGCGCGCCAAGGACCTCGTCGGCGTCACCCGGGTGCTGGACAACCAGTTGCGGCGCGGCGACTTCTTCCTGTGCGCGTCGGAGCGCCAGCGGCACTTCTGGCTGGGCCACCTGGCGGCCATGGGCCGCCTCACGCCCGCGCTGTACGACACCGACCCCACGGTCAAGTCGCTGCTCGCGGTGGCGCCGTTCGGGCTGTCCGGCAAACCGCCGCAGCGCACCGGGCCCGGCCTGCGCGACGCGCTGGGCCTGGCCGCCGAGGACAAGGTCGTGCTCTGGGCGGGCGGCGTCTACAGCTGGTTCGACCCGCTGACCCTGATCCACGCCGTCGACCGCCTGCGCGGCGAGCACCCCGACGCGCGCCTGGTGTTCCTGGGCATGAAGCACCCCAACCCCGAGGTGCCGGACATGGACATCGCCGGCCGGACGCGGGCGCTGGCCCGGCGCCTCGGGCTGGTCGGGTCGCACGTGTTCTTCAACGAGACGTGGGTGCCCTACCACGACCGGCAGAACTGGCTGCTGGACGCGGACTGCGGCGTCACCACGCACTACGAGCACGTGGAGACGACGTTCGCGTTCCGGACCCGGGTCCTGGACTACCTGTGGGCGGGCCTGCCGATCGTGACGACCGACGGCGACTCGTTCGCCGACCTGGTCTCCCGCGAGGGCCTGGGCGTGGTGGTGCCCTCCGAGGACCCGGGCGCCCTGGCCGCCGCGCTGGCGAAGGTGTTGTACGACGCGGACTTCGCGGCGGCCTGCACCGAGCGGATCGCGGCCGTGCGGGAGCGCTTCACGTGGGAGGCGGCGCTCGCGCCGCTGGTCGACTTCTGCCGCAACCCCCGGCCCGCGACCGACCGCCTGCCCGGCGTCGCGCCGATGGTGCGCAACCGCCCGCTGGGCCGCCGCGAGAAGCTCCAGCGGGACCTCCGGCTGGTCCGCGAGTACCTCGACCAGGGCGGGGCCGCCGAGGTCGCCAAGCGCGCCACCGGCCGCGTCCTGAAGAAGCTGCGCGGCGATGGCTGAGCCGCTGCGGGTGCTGATCGACGGCACGCCCCTGCTGGGCCACCGCACCGGGATCGGCCGCTACACCTCGGCGCTGGCCGAGGAGCTGGCGTCGATGCCGGCGGAGGTCGAGGTGCGCGCGGTGGCGTTCACGCTGCGCGGGTGGCGCGCGCTGCGCACCGTGCTGCCGCACGAGGTGGTGGCGCGCGGCCTGCCGGTGCCGGCGCGGCTGCTGCGCCGGTTCTGGCTGCGCGGCCCGTTCCCGCCGGTGGAGCTGCTGGCCGGCCCCACGGACGTCATGCACGGCACCAACTTCGTCCTGCCGCCCGCCGTGCGGGCCGGCGGCGTGGCCACCGTCCACGACCTCGCGTTCCTGGACTCGCCGCAGGACCTGCCGCCCTCCGACCGGCGGCTGCCCGAGCTGGTCCGCCGGTCCGCGCGGCGCGCCGACGTCGTCTGCACCCCGACCCACGCGGTGGCGGGCGTCGTCGTGGAGCGCTTCGAGGTCGACCCGGACCGGGTCATCGTGACGCCGCTGGGCGTCGACCCGGCGTGGTTCGCCGCCCGCCCGCCGTCGCCCGGCCTGCGCGCCCGCCTGGGCCTGCCCGGCGAGTACCTGCTGTTCGTGGGGGCCGACGGCCCGCGCAAGGGGCTGCCGACCCTGCTGGCGGCGCACGCGGCCGACCCGGCGCTGCCGCCGCTGGTGCTGGCCGGCCCGGGGCGGGCCGGCGCGGACGGCCGCGTGCTGCGCACCGGGTACCTGAGCGACGTGGACCTGCGCAGCGTCGTGGCCGGCGCGGCGGCGCTGGTGCTGCCGTCCCGCGACGAGGGCTTCGGCCTGCCGGTGCTGGAAGCGCTGGCCTGCAACGTCCCAGTGGTGTGCACGGACGTGCCGGCGCTGCGGGAGGTGGCCGGCGGCCACGCCGCGCACGTGCCGGTCGGCGACGCCGAGGCGCTGGGGCAAGCGCTGGCCGACGCGGTGGACACGCCGCCGGACCCGGCGGAGCAGGCGGCCCGGCGGGCGCACGCGGCGGAGTTCACCTGGCGGCGCACGGCGGAGAAGACCCTGGAAGCCTACCGACTGGCCGCCGACGCCCGCACCCGGCGCTGAGCCCGAGCGGCCCGCGGGCCCCGGACCTCCCGGCCCCGAGGCGCCGCACCGCCCGCCGGGCGGCGGGAGCGCTGACGGTCGGCCCGGCGGGGCGCTACGAGGTCCGCACCGGGTGCTACGAGGTCCGCACCGGGCGCTCGGCCGCGCCGCCGCTGAGGGTGGTCCACGAGACCTGCTTGGACCCCGTCACCGCGCAGACGCGGCGCAGGAACCGCTGGCGCTCGCCGTCGGCGCGCTGCGCGGCGGCGTCGGGAAGTCGCCCGGGCTCGGACATGGGGGAAAGGTTCCCGCACCGGCCGCGCGCGGGACCAGTGCGGCGGCCCGGCTCCACCCCAACGGCCCAACGCCCGTCCCGGGTGGTCACTCCCCGCGTTCGCTGCGATGATGCCGGCCATGAGCTTCACCGCCGTGTGGCCGATCAGCGATCCGGACGACACCGAGGCCGCCGACGAGATGACCGTCGACAGCCCGCAGGACGTGGACGCCCTGCTGCGCCGCCTCGCCGAGCCCGGCGCGGGCCCGGCGGTCGTCGAGCACCGGGACCGCCCGCTGATGGACGACGTGGAGGGCCTGCTCGGCGAACCGGGGCGGACGAGGATCCCCGACCACGACGTGGCGGCGGCCGTGCACGGCGGCTACGGCTACCTGACCTACGCCGACCCGGACCACGACTACTCGACCCTGCGCGGCGAGCCGGGTTCCCCCGGGTACCGCTCGGAGTACGTCGACTTCCCGGCCGGCTCGGGCGTGCCGGTCGAGGCGCTGGCCTCGGCGCTCAAGGACTTCCTGGCCACCGGCAGGCGGCCGACCGGCGTGGGGTGGCGGCCCGCCTGAACCCGGGCCGCCCGTTCCCCTGCGCCGCAACGGGTTCAGGGCACCGCGCGGGCCGCGAACGCGGCGCCGAGCGCCTCCCGCCACGGCCGCAGCGGGGTCAGCCCCGCCGCCGCCCACGCCGCGCCGGACAGCACCGAGTACGCCGGGCGCGGCGCCGGGCGCGGGAAGTCCGCGGTGCCGCACGGCCGCACCCGCTCCGGGTCCGCGCCCAGCTCGGCGAACACCGCCCGCGCGAACCCGCACCACGTGGTCTCGCCGCCGCCGGTCGCGTGCAGCACGCGGGCCGCCGGGCCGCCGCGCGCCACCAGGCCGGCCAGCTCCACCAGGCCCGTCGCCAGGTCCAGCGCCCACGTCGGCGACCCGCGCTGGTCGTCCACGACGGACAGCACGTCCCGCTCGCCCGCCAACCGGGCGATCGTCTTCACGAAGTTCGGCCCGCCCGCGCCGTAGACCCAGGCGGTGCGGACGACCCAGGACCGCTCCCACTCCCGGAGCACCCGCCGCTCCCCCGCCAGCTTCGTGCGCCCGTAGGCCGAGCGCGGCCCCGTCTCGTCGTCCGGCTCGTAGGGCCGGGTCGCGTCGCCGGGGAAGACGTAGTCGGTCGACACGTGGACCAGCGGCACGCCGTGCTCGCGGCACGAGGCCGCCAGCAGGCCCGGACCCGCGGCGTTGACGGCGAACGCGCGGTCCTCGTCGGTCTCCGCCGCGTCGACCGCCGTGTACGCGGCGGCGTTCACCACGACCGGCCGCGCCCCGCCGTCCCGCGCCGCGGACGCGAACGAGGCCACCGCGTCGGACACCGCCGACGCGTCGGTCAGGTCCAGCTCGGCGGACGACGGCGCGTGCACCAGGGCGCCGGCCGGGGCCGCCGCCACCAGGTCGTGCCCGAGCTGCCCGCGACCGCCCGGCACCAGCAGTGCGATCACGTCAGACCGCCGACGCCGTGCGCTGCTTCAGCGGCTCCCACCACGCCCGGTTGTCCCGGTACCACTCGACGGTGGCGGCCAGGCCGGCGGCGAAGTCCACCCGCGGCGCGTAGCCCAGCTCCGCGGTGATCTTGGTGATGTCCACCGAGTAGCGGCGGTCGTGGCCCTTGCGGTCGGGCACCGGCTCCACCGCCGACCAGTCGCGCCCGGTGGCCGCCAGGAGTCGCTCGGTCAGCTCGCGGTTGGTCAGCTCGGTGCCGCCGCCGATGTTGTAGACCTCGCCGGCGCGCCCGCCCTCCAGCACCAGCTGGATGCCGCGGCAGTGGTCGTCCACGTGCAGCCAGTCGCGGACGTTGAGCCCGTCGCCGTAGAGCGGGACGCTCCCGCCGGCCATGAGGTTGGTCACGAACAGCGGGATGACCTTTTCCGGGAATTGGTACGGCCCGTAGTTGTTCGAACACCGCGTGATGCACACCGGCAGCCCGTGCGTGCGGTGGAACGCCCGCGTCAGCAGGTCGGAGGAAGCCTTCGAGGCGGAGTAGGGGGAATTGGGCTCCAGCGCGTGCTCCTCGGTCCAGGAACCCTCCGCGATGCTCCCGTAGACCTCGTCGGTGGACACGTGGACGAACTTCGCCACGTTCGCCTCCAGGGCCGCTTGGAGCAGCGTCTGGGTGCCCAGCACGTTGGTGAGGACGAAATCGGCGGCCCCGGAGATCGACCGGTCCACGTGGGACTCCGCCGCGAAGTGCACGACCGCGTCCGTTCGGCCCATCAGCTCCGCGACCAGCGCGCGGTCGCAGATGTCGCCGCGCACGAACGTCAGCCGCGGGTCGTCGGCCACCGGCGCGAGGTTCGCCTCGTTGCCCGCGTAGGTCAGCTTGTCCAGCACCACGACCTCCGCGTCGGCGTAGGCCGGGTAGGCGCCGCCCACCAATTCCCGCACGTAGTGCGAGCCGATGAACCCGGCCCCACCCGTCACCAGCACGCGCATGGTCAATGCCCTTCCACAGCGGTCGTCCGCCCCGAGTCTGTCACGGTGTTAACCCGTGCAACCCACCGTGTCGTTACAGCGTCTCCCGTATCAAGGGAAAAAGGCAGGCCGGAACGCCGGCACGCACTAACCTTGACGTGGCAGCCGCAGTACCCGGGGGAGGCAGCACCAGTGGACACCCGTCCGCCCAGATCGGCCGCGCGTTCGGCTGCTCTCCGCACCGCAGTCGTCACCGGGCGCTCACTGCTGGCCCTCGCGTCGGCCGCCGTGCTCCTGGTCTCCTGGTACGGCTGGAGCTACCTGCGCACGCTGGACGAGGGGATCGTCACCACCGACGTCATCCCGTCCTCGGTCGCCGAGCAGGGCGCGGCCCGCAAACCGCTCGACGGCGCCATCGACATCCTGCTGGTGGGCGTCGACAGCCGCACCGACGCGCAGGGCAAGCCGCTCTCCCCGGAGGTGCTGGCGCTGCTCAACGGCGGTGTGGCGGACGGCACGCTGAACACCGACACGATGATCCTGGTGCACGTCCCCCAGGACGGCACGCGGGCGGTCGCCATCTCGTTCCCGCGCGACGCGCACGTCGACATCGCCGACGGGTTCGGCAAGCACAAGCTGAACTCGGCGATGGCCCGGCAGAAGAACGACACCGCCCAGCGGCTGCGCGAGGAGGGCGTCACCGACGAGGCGCGCATCGAGCGCGAGGCGACCCAGGCCGGCCGCCGCACGCTGATCAAGACGATCGAGGGCCTGACCGGCGGCGCGGTCACCGTCGACCGGTACGCCGAGGTCAACCTCGCCTCGTTCTACGAGGTGACCAAGGCCATCGGCGGCGTCGAGGTGTGCCTGAACACCGCCACGCGCGACTCCGACTCGGGCGCGGACTTCCAGGCCGGCCGGCAGACCGTCGAGGGCGCGGCGGCGCTGTCGTTCGTGCGGCAGCGCAACAACCTGCCCGGCGGCGACCTGGACCGGATCGTGCGCCAGCAGGTGTTCATCGGCGCGCTGGCCCGCAAGGTGCTCTCCACCGGCACGCTGACCGACTTCGCCAAGCTGGACCAGCTCGTGACGGCGGTGAAGAAGTCCGTGGTGCTCAGCGAGCGCTGGAACATCACCGAGTTCGCCGAGCAGATGCAGGGCCTGGTGTCGGGCAACATCCAGTTCCGCACCATCCCGGTGGGCGACCCGACCGACACGTGGAGCGACGGCAACGTGCTGCCGGTCGACCCGGCCGAGGTGCGCCGGTTCATCAAGGGCCTCGCCGCCGACCCGGCCCCGTCGACCGGCTCGACCGTGCCCTCCACCACACCGACCGGGCCGCCGCCGGCGGACATCACCGTGCGGGTGATCAACTCCTCGGGCCGGGTGGGGCAGGCCGGCACGGTGCTGGAAACCTTGGTGGACAAGGGTTTCCGCCGCGGCGAGGCCATCCCCGGAAACCCCTTGGACAGCACGGTCGTCCGGCACGCGCCCGGCGAGCGGGCCGCCGCCGACCGGGTGATCTCCGCACTCGGCGGTAACGCCGCGGCCGTCGAGGACGACTCCGTGCCCGGGGGCGAGGTGCGGGTCTTCGTGGGTGCGGACTACTCCCCCACCGACGAGTCCGACCCGGCTTCGGCGGACGGCGTCCCGAACGCGGTCGTGCCGACCAGCGCCGCGCCGCCGCCGATCACGGCCGACGGCGTGGTCTGCGTCAACTGAAGCGACAGCCGCCCGCCGGTGCTCGAACGGCGGGGGCGGTCGGCCCGACCGGGCAGCCCGCTGCCAGACGAGGAGGACCGCCGTGAAGGCCGCGGTGATCACCGGGCGCGCGCTCGTCGCGCTGTTGTCCGCGGCCGTGCTCGTGGCGTCCTGGTACGGCTGGAGCACGCTCAAGCGGGTGGAGCAGAGCGTCAACACCACGGACGTGCTGGCCGAGCTGTCCGACATCCCCAACGCGCCGCCCGCCGAGGACGGGGCGCTGGACATCCTGCTGGTGGGCAGCGACAGCCGCACCGACGCGCAGGGCAGGCAGCTGCCCGACCGCGTGCTGCGCGAGCTGCGCACCGAGGCGACCGACACGGTGAACACCGACACGATCATCGTCCTGCGCGTGCCCCGCAACGGCGGCGCGGCGCACGCGGTGTCCATCCCGCGCGACGTGTCCGTGACCATCCCGGACCACGGCGAGGAGAAGATCAACTCGGCGTACGGGCTCACCCGGTACTACACGATGGAGCGGCTGGCCGCCGAGGGCGTGCAGGGCCTGGAGGAGCGGTCCAGGCTCGGCGACCAGGCCGGGCGGCGGGCGCTGGTGCAGGTCGTGCAGGACCTGACCGGGGTCCGGGTCGACCACTACGCCGAGGTCAACCTGTACGGGTTCTACCTGCTGACGCAGGTGATCGGCGGCGTCGAGGTGTGCCTGAACCAGGCCACCAGCGACCCGGACTCGGGCGCGGACTTCCGGGCGGGCGTGCAGACCGTGTCCGGCGGCGACGCGCTGGCGTTCGTGCGGCAGCGCAAGAACATCCCCGGCGGCGACCTGGGCCGGATCACGCGGCAGCAGGTGTTCCTGAAGGCCGCCGTCGCGCAGCTGCTGTCCGCCGGGACGTTCACCGACCAGGCGAAGCTGACCGGGCTGCTCGACGCGATGTCGAAGTCCGTGGTGGTGGACGAGAAGTTCGACCTGTCGACGCTGGCCGCGCAGGCGCGGAACCTGGCGGGCGGCAGCGTGGAGTTCACGACCATCCCGGTGACCGGGGTGGGGGCGCTCAACGAGCGCGGGCAGAGCGTGGTGACCGTGGACCCGGCGCAGGTCAAGGCGTTCGTGGCGCAGGTGCTGGGCGAGAAGACGCCCGCGCCCGCCCCGACCAGCTCCGCGCACGGGTTCGGCGGCGACCGGGTCGTGTCGCTGGACGGGCCGCGGCGGCAGCTCGCGGCGCAGGGCCCGCCCTGCGTGAACTAGCGCCACCGGCCGACCGGGACCGACCGACCGGGGCCGACCCCGGCGGGGCCGGGCCGCCGGGGGATGGCAGGGTAACCGGCATGACCGTCACGGAAGTCCTGTTGACGCCCCTGTTCGCCGCCGGTCCCGGCAACCCGCTGATCACCCACTACGACGACGCGGCCGGCACCAGGGTGGAGCTGTCCCGGGCGACGATCGGCAACTGGGCGGCGAAGACGGCCAACTGGCTGCGCGACGAGCTGGACGTCGAGCCGGGCGACCCGGTGGCCGTGCTGCTGCCCGCGCACTGGCAGACCGCCGGGGTGCTGCTCGGCGCGTGGTGGTGCGGCGCGGCGGTGACCGACGACCCGGCGGGCGCCAAGGTGGCGTTCGTGCCGCCCGGCGGTGCCGCCGCGGGCGCCGGGACGGTCGCGACGGTCTCCCTGCACCCCATGGGGCTGGGCTGCGGCGCCCCCGTCGACTACGTGGACGAGGTGCGGGTGCACGGCGACGAGTTCATGCCGTGGTCGCCGGTGCCGGGCTCGACGCCCGCCCTCGGCAGGTCCACTGTGGACGAAGTGGTCGCCGAGGCGCGGCACCGGGCCGCGGTGCTGGGCATCGGCGCCGGCGCCCGCGTGCTGTCGACGCTGGAGTGGGCGCAGCCGGACGGCCTGCTCAACGGCTTCCTGGCCGTGCTGGCGGGCGGCGGGTCGTTGGTGCAGTGCAGCAACGCCGATCCGGACCTGCTCCCCGCTCGCCGCGCCGGTGAGCACACCACGCTCGACCTGGTCGGCTGAGCCCGCCTCAGACCGCGGCGGGCCGCCTGCGCCGGATCAGCCGGTCGACGGTGAGCGAGCCGCCGTTGAAGCCCAGCGCGATCGCCGCGACGCCGAGGACGAGCACGAGCTCGTAACCGCCCTGCCCGAGCAAACCGTTGGGCAGGTGCACGATGATCAGCGCGCCGAGCATGTCCAGGGCGAGCAGGACGCCGACGACCGGCAGCGCCGCGCCCGCGATCAGCAGCGCGCCGCCGACGAGCTCGACGATGGCGGCGAACCACGCCGAGGCGGTGGGCAGCGGCACGCCCATGCCCTCGAAGGCGCGAGCGGTGCCGTCGAGTCCCCACTCGGTCACCTTCTGCCAGCCGTGCGCGAGGAACACCACGCCGACGCCGATCCGTCCGATGAGTGCCGCGACGTCGCGAACCATGTCGAAGATCCTTTCATCCGATGACCGGGACGCGGCCGACGTTATATGAGCATTCAACAACTTTCGGGGGCGCGCACGGGGTTGACAGCATCTCGACAGGGGCGTAGAAAACCGATCAGTTAGATAACCAAGTGGTTAGGCACCAATGGCAGACGACCCGCTGAGCACCACCTTCGCCGCCCTGGCCGACCCGACCCGGCGCGCCATCCTCGCCCGCCTGGCCGAGGGGTCGGCCACGGTGAAGGAGCTCTCCGCACCGTTCGCGATGAGCGGCCCGGCCGTGTCCAAGCACCTGCGCGTGCTGGAGCGGGCCGGTCTCGTCGTGCGCGGCCGGGACGCCCAGTGGCGCCCGTGCGCCCTCGACGCGGCGCCGCTGCGCGAGGTCGCCGAGTGGACCGACGGCTTCCGCCGGTTCTGGGACGACAGCCACCGCCGCCTCGACGCCTACCTGGAACGGATGAAGGAGCAGGAAGATGAGCGCTGACACCGCTTCCCGGTGGAGCACCCCGTCGGACGCGGAGGTCGCGGTCACGCGGACGTTCGACGCGCCGCGGCGGCTGGTCTTCGACGCGTTCACCAAGCCGGAGCACATCGTGCACTGGATGCTCGGCCCCGAGGGCTGGACGATGCCGGTCTGCGAGGTGGACCTGCGCCCCGGCGGCCGGTGGCACATGGTCTGGCGGCGGGCGGACGGCGCCGGGATGAGCATGACGGGCGCCTACCTGGAGGTGACGCCCCACTCGCGCACCGTGCAGACCGAGTCGTGGGGCGAGGACTGGGCGGAAACCGTGAACACGACCACCTTCACCGAGGACGGCCCCCGGACCACCGTCGTCCAGACGATGAAGTACCCGTCGACCGCCGCCCGCGACCGCGCCATGCGGACCGGGATGACCGACGGTGCGGACACCAGCTACGACCGGTTGGCGGAGTACCTGGCCGCGGTGTCGGCGCAGTAACCGGACCCGACCGCACCCCGAGGCTTCCGACGGCGGCGTACCCGACCTGCGCCACGACTGCCGGCCCGTCCACCGCGACCGGGCGAAGGCTTCGCCCGACCACGGGCGCGCACCCACGAGCCGCGCGCACGAGCCCGGCCCGGAAGCGCCCGATCGGGGTGAGCGGGCGCCGCCGGGCCGGGACCGGGGTCGTTCAGCCGTTGAGCAGGGCGCGGGACATGACCACGCGCTGGATCTGGTTGGTGCCCTCGTAGATCTGGGTGATCTTGGCGTCCCGCATCATGCGCTCCACCGGGAAGTCGCGGGTGTAGCCGGCGCCGCCGAACAGCTGCACGGCGTCCGTGGTCACCTCCATCGCCACGTCCGAGGCGAAGCACTTCGCCGCCGCCGTGATGAACCCGATGTTCGGCTCACCCCGCTCCGCCTTCGCCGCCGCCACGTACACCATGTGCCGGGCCGCCTCGATCTTCATCGCCATGTCCGCCAGCATGAACTGGACGCCCTGGAACTCGGCGACGGCCTTGCCGAACTGCTTGCGGTCCTTGACGTAGGCGACGGCGGCTTCCAGGGCGCCCTGCGCGATGCCCACCGCCTGCGCCCCGATGGTCGGGCGGGTGTGGTCCAGGGTGCGCAGGGCCGTCTTCAGGCCGGTGCCCGGTTCGCCGATGACGCGGTCCGCCGGGATCGTGCAGTTCTCGAAGTGGATCTCCCGCGTCGGCGAGCCCTTGATGCCGAGCTTGCGCTCCTTGGTGCCCACCGTGAAGCCCGGGTCGTCCTTGTGCACCACGAACGCCGAGATGCCCTGGGACCTCTTCGGCGCGTCCGGGTCGGAGACCGCCATCACGGTGTACCAGGTGGACTCGCCGGCGTTGGTGATCCAGGTCTTCGTGCCGTTGAGCACCCAGTGGTCGCCGTCCAGGCGCGCCCGCGTGCGCATCGACGCGGTGTCCGAGCCCGCCTCGCGCTCGGACAGCCCGTAGGACGCCATCGCCTCGCCCGCCGCGACCGACGGCAGCACCAGCCGCTTGAGCTCCTCGGACCCGGCCAGCAGGATCGGCATGGTGCCCAGCTTGTTGACCGCCGGGATCAGCGAGGAGGACGCGCAGGCCCGCGCCACCTCCTCGATCACGATGCACGTGGCCACCGAGTCGGCGCCCTGGCCGTCGTACGCCTCGGGCACGTGCACCGCCGCGAAACCGGACTTGGCCAGCGCGGCGAGCGCTTCGACCGGGAAGCGCTCCTGCTCGTCGACCTCGGCCGCGTGCGGCGCGATCTCCTTGTCGGCGAGCGACCGGACGGCCTCGCGCAGCGCCTCGTGCTCCTCCGCGAGCTGGTAGGTGCCGAAACTCGGGTCCACGTTAAGTTACCTCCCGGTAGGGCCTGCTACCGAGATGTTAGCGCGCGTTCACCGCTTTCACCGCTGTGCCGTGGACAACAGCCCGAACCGACTAGAGCGACGCCCGCAGCGCCTCGTCCTTCGCCAGCACCAGCTGCTCCAACGACGCCTGGAACGCCGCCATCCGCTCCTGCAGCTCCGGGTCCGCCGCGGCCAGGACGCGGACCGCCAGCAGGCCCGCGTTGCGCGCGCCGCCCACCGAGACCGTCGCCACCGGCACGCCCGCCGGCATCTGCACGATCGACAGCAGCGAGTCCAGCCCGTCCAGGTGCTTCAGCGGCACCGGCACGCCGATCACCGGCAGCACGGTCGCCGACGCCACCATCCCCGGCAGGTGCGCCGCGCCGCCCGCGCCGGCGATGACCACCCGCAGCCCGCGCCCGGCCGCCGACGCCGCGTAGTCGAGCATCCGCTGCGGCGTCCGGTGCGCGGACACCACGCTGACCTCGAACGGCACGTCGAACTCGGCCAGCGCCTCGGTGGCGGCCCGCATCACCGGCCAGTCCGAGTCGCTGCCCATGATCACGCCGACTGACGTCACTGCTGCCCTCCGTGGATGTCGTAGCCGTCGAGCCACACGCCGTCGGACAGCCAGTGCGCCGCGAGCCGCGCCCGCTCCCGCACCTGCTCCAGCCGCTCCCCGAGCACCGTCACGTGGCCGATCTTGCGCCCCGGCCGCTCCGCCTTGCCGTACAGGTGCACGTGCGCGTCGGGGAACCGGGCGAACAGGTGGTGCAGCCGCTCGTCCGGCCCCATCGCGGGCGGGTCCGCGGCGCCGAGGACGTTGGCCATCACGACGGCGGGCGCGGCCAGGTCGGTCGCGCCGAGCGGGTAGTCCAGCACGGCCCGCAGGTGCTGCTCGAACTGCGACGTCCGCGCGCCCTCGATGGTCCAGTGGCCGGAGTTGTGCGGGCGCATCGCCAGCTCGTTGACCACGAGCCCGGCGTCGGTCTCGAACAGCTCGACGGCCAGCAGCCCCACGACGCCCAGCTCGGCGGCGACCCGCAGCGCCAGCTCCTGCGCCTCCCGGCCGTCGGTGCCCGGCGCGGGCGCGAGGACCTCGACGCAGATGCCCTCCCGCTGCACGGTCTGCACCACCGGCCACGCGGCGCCCTGGCCGAACGGCGACCGGGCCACCAGCGCGGCCAGCTCCCGCCGCATCGGCACGCACTGCTCGACCATCAGCGGCGTGCCGGCGGCCAGCAGCTCGGGCACCACGCGCTGCGCGCTCTCCGGCGTGTTCAGCATCCACACGCCCCGGCCGTCGTACCCGCCGCGCACGGCCTTGAGCACGCACGGCCACCCGTGCTCCCCGCCGAACCGCAGCGCGTCCGCCACCCCGAGCACCTCGGCGAACGGCGGCACCGGCAGGCCCAGGGCGGCCAGCTTCACCCGCATGACCAGCTTGTCCTGCGCGTGCTCCAGCGCCGCGGGCCCGGGGTGGACCTTCGCGCCGTCGGCGACCAGGGCCTTCAGGTGCTCCTGCGGCACGTGCTCGTGGTCGAACGTCAGCACGTCGCAACCCTTGGCGAAGGCCCGCAGCGCGTCCAGGTCGGTGTGCTTGCCCAGCTCGACGTCCCGCGCGACGAGGGCGGCGGGGTCGGAGCCCGACTCGGCGAGCACGCGCAGCGACTGGCCGAGCGGGATGGCCGCCTGGTGCGTCATGCGGGCGAGTTGGCCGCCGCCGATCATGCCGACGACCGGGAGACGAGTTCGGGAGTCCACGGGGAGCGGATCCTACCTGGTAAAACAGGGAGGCCCCGCACGCCCCCGAAGCGCGCGGGACCCCCCTCGGCCAGGGCCGGCCGCCGCGGCGGCGACCCCCGGTCCGGTCACGTCCGGCGCGTCCGGCGCAGCCACGTGAAGGCCAGTGCGAGCAGCCCGGCCGCCAGCAGCGCGAACACCCCGAACTCGATCAGCTGGAACGCCGCCACGCGCTCGACGGGCTGGTAGTCGATGAACTTGTCGACCACACCGTTGTCCCGCAGGCACTGCTCGAAATCGCCCCGGGAGTCGATGGACTGGACACCGGCGGTCGGAGCCTCCAGGCAAGCGCGGGGGAACTCGATCTCGTTGCCCGCGGCGTCCAGGTAGCCCGACATGACGTACATGTGCAGGTCCTGGGGCCCGAGCGTGTAGGACGCGCTGTACGGCTGGACCTCGCGCAGCGGCGTTTGGTAGTACGGCCGCCAGAGCTTCGCCACCGCGACCCGCGCCGCGATGAACGCCCCGAGCGCGAGGCCCATCGAGAGCACGGTCCGCCGGGTGATCGCGCTGGTCACCAAGCCGAGCGCGAAGCCGAACGCCGCGTACCCGACCTGCACCAGCGGCACCGACTCGAACGGCTCGTCGCGGAACGGGGGGAACACCGGGTAGTCCCCGGAGACCGAGTTGAGCGCGTGCTGCGCGGTCACCAGCGCCGACCCGAGCGCCGCCGCCAGGCCGACCGCCGGCACGCCGAGCAGCACGACCTTGCCCGCCAGCCAGCGGACCGGGGTGATGTCCTGCGTCCACACCACGACGGTGGTCTTCTGCTCGTACTCCCGCGACAGCAGCGGGGCGGCCCAGAACACCGCTACGAGGCCGCCGAACCCGGTGGCGGCGATCGTGGCCATCCTGATCGCCCCGGTGAAGTCGCCGAGGACCGGGATGTCGTGGTGGGGGTTGCCGGTCGCGTTGACGACCCACGTCACCACCAGGCAGAGCAGCGCCACCAGGGCGACCGCCCCGGCCAGTGCCACGAGCTGCCAGCGGTGCTGGCGCCAGGTCAGCCAGGCCAGGTCGCCCCAGCCGACCCTGGTCCGCTGCCGCGCCGGGGTCGAGGTGACGGTCATGCGCCGAGTCCCTTCCGGGTTGCCGCCAGCTGGGCGAGCACGTAGTCCTCCAACGTCACGGGCCGCTCGGTCCACGGGCCCGCGACCACCGGCCGGTCCCGCCCCTCGGGCAGCTCGACCAGGAACGTCGACTGGCCGCCCCGGTGCCGCGCCTCCACGACCTCGCCGACCACCGGCGGCGCCTCCGCGGCCGGGCCGACGTAGGTCACGTGCCGGGCCAGCAGGTCGTCCAGGTCGCCGCCCGCCAGCAGCCGGCCGTGCGCGAGCAGCAGCAGGTAGTCCGCCACGCCGCCCAGCTCCGCCACGACGTGCGTGGACAGCAGCACGGTCATGCCGGTCTCCGCGACCTCGCCGAGCAGCTCGGCGGTGACCTCGCGGCGGGCCAGCGGGTCCAGGTTGGCCAGCGGCTCGTCCAGCATCAGCACGGCCGGCCGGGACCCGATCGCCAGCGCGAAGGCCACCTGCGCCTGCTGGCCGCCGGACAGCTTGCCGCACGCCCGGTCGAGCGGGACCTCGAACCGCTCCAGCCAGCGCACCGCCCGCGCCCGGTCCCACACCACGTTGAGGTGGGCGCCCAGGCGCAGCACGTCCTCGGCGGTGAAGTTCCGGTAGACCGGCTTGTCCTGGGACACGAACGCGACCCGGCCGACGGCGGCGGCCGAGCCCTCGTCGGCGTCGAGCAGGCCCGCGAGCACGCTCATCAGCGTGGTCTTGCCCGCGCCGTTCGCGCCGACCAGCGCGGCGACCCGCCCGGCGGGCAGGTCGAACGTGCACTCCCGCAGCGCCCACTTCGCGCGGTACCGCTTGCCCAGGCCCTGCGCGCGCACCGCGGCGGCAGCCGTGCCCACGGGCTCCACGACGGTAGTGGCCATCAGACCGCCACCCCTTCTCCCTCGGTCGTCTCCCCGCCGGCCCCGCCGACGGCTGTGCTCCCACCGGCCGCGCCCGCGGCCCTGTCCTCGCCGGTCCCACTGCCGGCCCTGCCCCTGCCGGTCCCACCGGTGGCCGTGCCCCCGCCGGTCCCACCGGCCGCGCCCCCGCCGGCCGCCCCCGCGGCCGTGCCCCCGCCGGGCTCCCCGCTCCCGTCCGCCGACAGCACGGACCGCACCAGCGCCTCGACGTCCTCCTCGTCCAGCCCCGCCTCCCGCGCCTCCCGCACCCACACGGCGAGCCGGGCCCGCAGCGCGGCCATCACCTCCGGGTCGACCGAGCCGAGCCCGGCCTTCACGAACGTGCCCGAGCCCTGGCGCGCCTCGACCAGGCCGGACAGCTCCAGCTCCCGGTAAGCCTTGAGCACGGTGTTGGCGTTGACGCCGCTGCCCGCGACCACGTCGCGCACGGTCGGCAGCCGGTCCCCCGGCGCCAGCCACCCCAGCCGCAGCGCCTCCCGGACCTGCCGCACGAGTTGGAGGTACGCGGGGAGGCCGCTGGACCGGTCGATGCGGAACTCCACCGCCGCCTCCAAGTGTTCTACTCAACTAAGACACTGGAACAAACTGCCGGCGCGTCCGGGGGTTGTCAAGCCGCGGCCCCGCCCGCACGCGCCGTGCACCCCACCTGCCCGTCGCGGGCGACCTCGTCGCCCGGACCGCGCCACGCCCGGTGGACGGGGCGCCGCCACTTCCCGGTTCCGTGACGGGCGCGGCGCCAACTTCGACCTGGCCGGGTCATCAATGGCCACCTTGGTTGTCCCCGGCGCGCACCTTTCCCGCCCGGTGCTTCTACTCGACGGTGCACGTGAACACCCGCACCGGAAGGAAAACGGATGAAGTTCGGACGGATTCTCGCCGCCGTCGCCGTGGCCGGCTCGGCGTTGCTCGCCGCACCGGCCGTCAACGCCGACCCGCTCGTCGCCCAGCAGCAGTGGAAGATCGAAAGCCTCACCCGGTCAAGCGACGTGTGGGACCAGTCCAACTGGGCCTGGGACCCCAATTTCCCGGTCGTCGCCCACGAGTCCCACGAAGGTGCGAACCAGAAGTGGTACATCTCCGACGACGGCACCATCAAGAGCGTGGAGTACGGGTGGTGCGTGACCGCGATCGACGGCAAGCTCGCCGGCCGTCCCTGCGGTGAGTTCGACAACCAGAAGTGGAAGGGCGAACCCCACGACGGCTACCACAACTGGCAGTTCAGGTTGGAGGGCAGCAACCGTTGTGTCACCCACAACGGCGAGTTCAAGGAACTGATCCTCACGGGGTGCGAAGACGTGCGGCGCGACCAGCGCTGGATCATCAGCAAGGCGTAGCCGGAAGCGCGTCGGCCGGCACGTCCCGGCCGACGCGCCACGCCCGACCCACGCCCACCGGTACGACCACGACGCGACCGCCGCCGACAGGCCGCGCGTCCCCGTGGCGCACCCGCGGGCAGCACGAGACCCGCGACGCCAGGGGCGCGTCGCGGGTCTCGTGGGGAAGGGGCGATCGACCGGCAGGGCGCCGGACAGGGGGTCAGCGCCCGGGATCGGCGATCAGCCCGACGGCTTCCGAGCAGGTGGCCGGCAGTTCCCGCACCCGGACGCGCACCGGGCCGGTCGGCGCCACGTGCGGGTCGACGGCGAGCCGGTCGGCGGTCAGCGCGCGCAGGTCGCGCAGCAACCGCGGCAGCCGGTCGTCCCGCTTGAGCAGCACCGCGGCCACCGACGGGCCCACCGACGCCAGCGTCTGCCCCGAGTCGAAGACCTCGCGCAGCGCGTCCGCCAGCAGCGTCATCGCGACCACCCGCGACCAGCCGGAGGTCCGCTCCAGGTCCAGCGCCGCCAGGACCAGCACGTGCTCCTGCCGCCCGGCGGCCCGCGCCTCGGCGTACACCTCGCCCAGCCGGGTCCGCAGGTAGGCCGCGGTCGCCAGGCCGGTGAGCGGGTTGTCCGCGGCGCAGTCCACCGCCTGCCTGCCCACCACGTCGCCCCAGCCCAGCGCGGTCACCCGCAGCGCCCGCGCCGGGACCGCGTCGACGTCGGGCGAGACGATCCCGGTCGAGCCCGGCGGCTCGGCCAGCACCGCCTGCAGCGCGGCGAGGTCCAGCAGCGTCTCCGCCAACCCCGTGCCCGCCTCGGCCCGCGCGCCGCCCAGCCGGTAGAGCGCCTCGTCGTGGTCGGCGGCGGCGAGCACCGCCGCGCACACCGCGTCCACCTCGGCCAGCGGCCACTCCGCCGGGAACGGCCACCCCGCCGCCAGGCTCGCCGTCCGCCACCGCGACCTCAGCGCCCGCGCCGCCCCCGCGGCGGCGCGCCGCGCCGCCGCCGGGTTGCCCGCGCCGCCCGCAGCTGCCTCCCGAACACCCACCCGGATGCCTCCCTCGACGTGTGGTCCCGGGTACGGGACGTCGCCGCGGTTGATCCATGACGGCGGTTCGCGGCACCGGTCGGGGGGTTCCGGGTGACGGTCCGCCACCGGGTAGGCCACACTGGGCCCGCGAGGAGGGGAAAACACGTGGCGACCGTTCCTGCTGGAGTCCGGGGACCGAGCGACGCGGAGCTGATCGAGTCCGTGCGCGGCGGGGCGATCGAGGCTTACGGGCAGCTCTACGAGCGCCACGTGGGAGCGGCCTACAACCTGGCCCGCCAGCTCGCCCGCTCGCCCGCCGAGGCCGACGACCTGGTGTCCGACGCGTTCGCCAAGGTGCTCGACGCGCTGCGGGCGGGCCGCGGCCCGGACTCGGCCTTCCGCGCCTACCTGCTCACCGCGCTGCGCCACACCGCCTACGACAAGACCAGGCGGGACCGGAAGGTCGACCTCGCCGACGACGTCACCGCCGTCGCCGGCGCCGAGGCGACCTCCGTGCCGTTCCGGGACACCGCGCTGGCCGGGCTGGAGCGCTCGCTGGCCGCGAAGGCGTTCGCCCGGCTGCCCGAGCGCTGGCAGACCGTGCTGTGGCACACCGAGATCGAGGGCCAGTCGCCCGCCGAGGTCGCACCGCTGCTGGGCCTGACCGCGAACGGCGTGTCCGCGCTGGCCTACCGGGCCCGCGAGGGCCTGCGCCAGGCTTACCTCCAGGTGCACCTGGCCGAGACGACGCCCGAGCGCTGCCGCGCCACCGTCGACCGGCTCGGCGCGTGGACCAGGGGCGGGCTGTCCAAGCGGGAGACCACCCAGGTGGAGGCGCACCTGGACGAGTGCGCCGACTGCCGGGGGCTGGCCGCCGAGCTGGCCGACGTGAACGGCGCGCTGCGCGCGTTCATCGCTCCGCTGGTGCTGGGCCTGGGCGCGAGCGGCTACCTGGCCGCGACGGCGAGCACCGCGAAGGCCGCCACGGCGGTGGCCGCCGGCGCGGGCGCGGGCGGCGTCGCCGACGCGGCGGGCTCCGCGCCCCGGCAGGTCCTGGGCGCGGTGGCCTCGGCGGTGGCGCTGGCGATCGCCGTGGGCATCGGGCTGGCGTCCGGCGGCGACGAGCCGGGGGTGCCCGCCGCGCACACCGCCCCGGAGCCCGTGCCGACCGCGACGCCGGCGCCGCAGCCCCCGACGGCCCCCCTGCCGCCACCGCCCACCCAGGACCCGCCCGCGCAGGACCCCCCGGTCCAGGACCCGCCTGCGCAGGACCCGCCCGTCCAGGACCCGACCACCGCGCCGCCGGCCGGAGAGCCGGCGCCGGGACCGACGCCCGCGCCACCACCCGAGCCCGCCCCGGAACCGGAACCCGAACCGGAACCGGAGCCACCGCCGCCCGCGCCCCCCGTGCTCGTGCCGACGGTGCCCAGCGACTTCACGCTGACGCCGGGCTCCCCCGCCGTGGCGCTGCCGATCACCGTGCGCAACACCGGCGGCACGGCCGCGCCGCCCGCCAGCACGACCCTGGCGCTGCCGCCGGACGTGCGGTCGGTGGGTCCGGGCGCGTCGCTGACCGGCGCCCCGCTCGTGCGGCTGGACGGAGCGGCCGACCAGACCGTGCAGTGCCCGGCCGGCTCGGGCGCGATCACCTGCGCCACCGCCGAGCCCATCGCACCCGGCGGGACCGCCACGTTCGTGTTCCGGCTGAGCGCCGGGCACGACGCGGTCGGCGGGCTGATCAGCGGCACCGTCACCGCGGGCGCGTCGATCTCGGTGGACGTCGAGGTCGCCGTCACCATCCGACCCGCGGACGACGACCTGGACCTCCGGGTCCGCACGTGGCAGCACGGGTTCTGGGAGCCGCGCTTCGACGTGAAGGCCACCAACACCGGGGGCCGGCCCGGGACGCTCAAGCTCGTCGTGCAGTCCGACCACCACACCGGGCTCGTCGCCCTGCGGCCGGACTGCAAGCGGTCGCCGCACCGGATCGTGTGCGAGCGACCGCTGGAGCGCGGCGAGTCGTTCCGGCTGTCGGTGTGGGCGTTCGGCCTGCCGTTCCGGGACGGCAGCATCACCGTCACCGCGACCCTCGGCACGGCGTCCAGGACCGTCGAGGTGCCCGTGCACGCCCACCCGGGCGACGGGCAGCCCCCGGAGTGGCCCGGTGAGGGCGAGGAGCCCGGCCGGACGCCCACCGCGCCACCGACGGCGACCACGCCGACGACCGCGCCGACGACCGCGCCCGCGCCCACCGGGACGACGACGCCGTTACCCCCGCCGCCCTCCGACGAGCCGCCGGTGACGACCGCGCCGCCGACCACCGAGCCGCCGACCACGCGGCCACCCGCTCCGGAGCCCCCGGTCACCGAACCGCCGGTCACCGAGCCACCGGCCACCACCCCGCCGCCCACGCGCACCGAGCCCCCCTGCCTGCCCGTGCCGCCCTGGCTGCCGCCGGGCCTGCGCGATCTGCTCCCGCCGGGCACCTGCCCGACCCCTTGGTGATCGACGCCGGCCGCGCGCCGGTAAGGTGGACCGGTGCTGCCAGTCGTGCGCAGGATCTTCGGCCACCTCCCGGAGCCGGTGCGCTTCCTGATCAACAAGTATCGGGAGCTGATCAGGTTCGCGGTGGTCGGCGGAACGACGTTCGTCATCGACAACGGCATCTGGTACGCCCTGAAGCTGACCGTCCTCCAGGACAAGGTCGTCACGGCCAAGGCCATCGCCGTGCTGGTGGCCGTGATCGCGTCCTACGTGCTCAGCCGCGAGTGGTCCTTCCACACCAGGGGCGGGCGTGAGCGGCACCACGAGGCGGCGCTGTTCTTCCTCGTCAGCGGTGTCGGCATCGGCGTGAACCTGCTGCCGCTGTACGCGTCGCGGCACGTGCTGGACATGCACAGCGAGGTCGCCGACTTCATCAGCGGCTCGATCATCGGGATGCTGCTCGCCACCGCGTTCAAGTACTGGGCGATGCGCAAGTTCGTGTTCCCGGAGGCCGACGCGCGGCCGTCCGTCCGCCCGCTGCGGACCGTGTCCGAGCAGCGCGACGTGGCCTGAGCCACGGTCCCGAAGTCTTCTGAACTGCGCTTTCACCCGTTCTCCGTACACTCGACCGAGTGTCCGTAGTCGAGAGTGTCGTCCGCCGCCTGCCCGAACCGCTGCGCTCGCTGGCCCTGCGGAACAGAGAGCTGGTCAAGTTCGCGGTCGTCGGCGGCACCTGCTTCGTGATCGACACGGCCATCTTCCTGGTCCTGAAGACGACCATCCTCGCGGACAAGCCGGTGACGGCGAAGGTCGTGGCGACCCTGGTCGCCACCATCGTGTCCTACGTGCTCAACCGCGAGTGGTCCTTCCGCACCCGCGGTGGACGGGAACGCCACCACGAGGCCGCGCTGTTCTTCCTGGTCAACGGCGTGGGCATCGGCCTGAACTCACTGCCGCTCGGCGTCTCGCGCTACCTGCTCCACCTCCAGGAACCCCACGTGAGCCGACTTGCGGAGGAAATCGCGGACTTCACCAGCGCCCAGATCGTCGGCACACTGGTGGCCATGGCGTTCCGGTGGTACGGGTACAAGAAGTGGGTCTTCCCGGAAGCCGACGCCCGCCCCCGCCCGAAGCGCTCCTACGACCAGCCCTGAACTCTCAGCTCAAGGGCTCTCGGCACGCCCCGTGCAGACCGGTGGCCTCGTGTTCTCCCCGTATGGCCTGCCCGGAGGGCTACCATGCTTTCTTGGGGGGTGCAAGCACGCTTTTCGCTTGCACCCCCCAAGAAAGCATGGTTGTCTTTGACAGGTCATGCGGGGAGAACACGACCGCTGTTTCTTTTCATTCTCCTTGGCGGCCTGCCTGTCCGGCGAGGACTCTTTTAATCTTTTCAGCCTTGGGCGGTACAGCACCCAATCTCACCTGGATCGGTGCGCGATCTTGGTAAGAAAAGCGGCCGGGAGGCCCCCAAGGAGAAGGAAAGTGCGTCGTGTTCTCCCCGCACGGCCTGCCGGAGGCAATCATCTTTGTCGGGGGGTGTCAAGCGAAGAGCGTGCTTGACACCCCCCGACAAAGATGATTGGGCTGCGCCCAGGCCGTACGGGGAGAACACGAGGCACACGGCTGCGCTGAAGCGCCGCCGCGCCGAGCGCGGCATGCTGGAGCTGAAGCGCTGCTGCGCGGAGCGCAGCGGGCGGCGGTCAAGGGCGGCGGATCAGTTCCAGGGCCGGGTCGTGCAGGTGGCCGTTGGTGGACAGGGCGTCCCCCCCGTCGAACCGCTCCGCCCCGGTCAGGTCGCTGAACCGCCCGCCGGCCTCCCGCACGAGCACCTGGAACGGCGCGACGTCCCACGGGTTCACGATCGCCTCGGCGGCCACGTCGATCGCGCCCTCGGCGACCAGGCAGTGCTGCCAGAAGTCACCGAAGGCCCGGTTCTCCCAGCACGCGTCCACCAGCCGGAGGTAGGACTCGCGCGAGTGGTGCTCCACCCACGACCCGAGGTGCGTGGTCGACAGGTAGGCGTCGGACAGGTCGCGGACACCGGACACGGAGATGCGCCGCTCGCCCATCGCGTCGAGCGTGAAGGCGCCCTCGCCCTCGGCGGCCCACCAGCGGCGGCCCAGGGCCGGTGCGCTCACCACGCCGACCCGGGGCGTGCCGTCCACGACGAGCGCGATCAGCGTCGCCCACACCGGCACGCCGCGCAGGAAGTTCTTGGTGCCGTCGATCGGGTCCACGACCCACGTGCGGCCCTCCGCCACGACGCCACCGCGCTCCTCGCCCGCCACCCCGTCGCCGGTCGGCGCGAGCAGTTCGCGGATCGCGTCCTCGACGGCCACGTCGGCGTCGGTCACGGGGGTGCGGTCGGGTTTGCGCTCCACCACGAGGTCGCGTGCGCGGAACCGGGTGGTGGTGATCGCGTCGGCGGCGTCGGCGAGGCGCAGGGCCAGCGTCAGATCGGTGGACACGCTGGGATCGTGCCACGCCTACGCTGAGTGCCGTGAGCGTGGTCTTGTTGGCAGAGGACGACCCTGCGATCGCGGACCCCCTCTCCCGCGCGTTGCAGCGGGAGGGCTACCAGGTGCAGGTGGTCGGCGACGGCCCCGAAGCGCTGGAGGCCACCGCGCACGGCGGCATCGACCTGCTGGTGCTCGACCTGGGCCTGCCCGGGATGGACGGCCTGGAGGTGTGCCGCCGGCTGCGGGCGGGTGGGCGGGGCATCCCGGTGCTGATGCTCACCGCGCGGTCCGACGAGGTGGACTTCGTCGTGGGGCTCGACGCGGGCGCGGACGACTACGTGGCCAAGCCCTTCCGGCTGGCCGAGCTGATGGCCCGCATCCGGGCGCTGCTGCGCCGCCGCGCGCCCGGCACGCTGGAGGTCAACGGCGTGCGGGTGGACCTCGCCGCGCGGCGCGTCACCGTGGACGGCCAGGAGGTGCAGCTGGCGAACAAGGAGTTCGAGCTGCTGCGGGTGCTCATCCAGCGGGCCGGCCAGGTGGTGCACCGGGACGAGATCCTGTCCGAGGTGTGGAACGACCCGGAGCTGAAGAGCAGCAAGACGCTGGACATGCACATGTCCTGGCTGCGCCGCAAGCTCGGTGACGTCCGCTCGGTGGAGCGCCGCATCGCCACCGTGCGCGGGGTCGGCTTCCGCTTCAACACCGCCGACTGATGCGCAGCCGCATCCTGCGCGCCATCCTGCTGGCCGTCGCCGTCACCGGGTTCGCCCTCGGCATCCCCCTCGGGTACACCGCGCTGCGGCTGGTGGACGACGGCGCGCGCGGCGACCTCACGGTCCGGGCGCAGCGGATCGCGGCGTCCATCGACGACCAGATCGCGTCCGGTCAGCCGATCAGCCTGGAGCCGGTGGAGGTCGGCGTGCCGGAGGGCGGCCACCTGGTCGTCACCTCGGCCGGGGGGCGGCAGGAGCTGGGCCGGACGCCCGGCGGGGGCGCGCTGAGCGTCGAGGTGCCGATCGCGCAGCAGGGCACCGTGCGGCTGGAGGTGTCGTCCGGGCCGATGCGGACGTCCCAGTACCAGGTCGCGGCGCTGGTGGTGCTGCTGGTGGTGCTGTCGGTCGGCACCGGGACCGTGGTGGCGACCGTGACGGCGCGCAAGCTGGCCGAGCCGCTGCGGCACGTGGCGGTGCGGGCGGCGCGGCTGGGCGCGGGCGACTTCCGGCGCGACGGACGGCGGCACGGGGTGCCCGAGCTGGACCTCGTGGCCGACGCGCTGGACCGGTCGGCCGGCGCGCTGGCGCTGCTCGTGCAGCGCGAGCGGGAGCTGGTCGGCGACGTGTCGCACCAGCTGCGCAGCCGGCTGACCGCGCTGCAGCTGCGGCTGGAGGCGCTGGCCGAGCACCCGGAGCCGGAGGCGGCGGCCGAGGCGCGCGCGGCGCTGGAGCAGGCGGAACGGCTCGCCGGGGTGCTCAACGAGCTGCTCGCGGCGGCGCGGGCGGCGCGGGCGGTGGGCGCGGAGCCGCTGGACCTGGCCGCGGAGCTGACCGCGATCGCCGAGGAGTGGCGGGAGCCGCTGCGCAGCGTCGGGCGGGCGCTGCGGGTGCGGGTGCCGGAGGGGCTGCTGGCCCGCGCGACGCCCGCGCGGCTGCGCGAGGCGATCGGCGTGCTGCTGGACAACGCGCTGCGGCACGGCGAGGGCCAGGTCGTGGTGTCGGCGCGCAGTGACGAGGGGACGGTCGTCGTGGAGGTCGCCGACGGGGGCGCCGGCGTGCCGGACGAGCTGGCCGGGCACGTGTTCGAGCGCGGCGTGTCCGGCGGCGGGTCGACCGGTGTGGGCTTGGCGCTGGCGCGCGCGCTGGTGGACGCCGACGGCGGGCGGCTGGAGCTGTCCACCGCGCGGCCCGCGACGTTCGCCGTCTACCTGCCGGTGCCCAAGGCCGACGACGTGGTGAACGTGACCTGGCGGACGGACCTCACGCCCCGGTAGGCGCGCCCGCCGCGGGCTCGCCGCCCTCGGGTCGCGCGGGCGCCGGGGAGGGCTGCTGCGGGGTTCCGGCGGGTACCCGGGCCGTCGGGGCCTGCGACGCCGGGAGCCGGGTCGCGAGGTCCTGCAGCGCCGGGGTCTCGGGCGCCGGGGTCTCGGGCGCCGGGGCCTCGGGCGCCGGGGCCTGCGGTGCCCGGCCCTGCGGCGCCGGGGCCTCGGGCATCGGGTTCTCGGGCGCCGGGGCCGGTTGGGGCAGCAGGCCGACCGCGCCGCGCACCACCTGCGACCACACCAGCCTGCCGAACAGGTAGTGGCAGGCGACGTCCTCGCTGGTGAACCGGGCCCAGTCGTACCGGTTGCCCTGCTCGCGCCAGAACACCTCGAAGCCCTCGCCGTCGGCCACCAGGCACCAGGCGTTGTCCGCCTCCGCCCCGACCGACACCACCTCGGCGGGCACCCCGACGGCCAGCAGCCAGCCCTGGACCGACTCGGCATTCATCGGCTCTCCTCCAAGTACCCCAGCGCGACCAGCTCGGCGACCGGGTGGGTGGCGCGGTACCGGACGCCGCCGCCGGCCTGGCCGAACCACTCGGCGGACAACGTGAACCAGACCGGCAGCTCCCGCACGACGCGGTAGCGGTGGTACCCGGCCGCCAACGCCGCCGGCGGCAGCGACCGGTGGGCGAACGGCGTGCCGGCCTCGGACAGGACCCGGCCCTCGGGGCTGCCGAACCGGTCCAGCTCGACCCCGACCGCGAGCACGCCGGGCTGCCCCGCCTCGTACCCGCCCTCGGGGAACAGCTCGGCCGGCGGCCACGCGTACTCCGGCGGGTCCGGCCGGACCAGGAACCGCCGGTCCCAGTCCCGCTCGTGCATCCCGGCCTGCGGGTCGTAGCCGTCGGTCAGCGCCGGGTCGGGCTCGGTCGCGGGGCCCGGCCGGGACCCCGGGCGCTCCCGCGCGGAGTCGTCGACCAGGTGCCCGTCCGGGTGGCCCTGCGGCTCGAACCTCAGGCCCGGCGCGAAGTCCTGCTCCTCGGGCGGCGGGGGCAGCTGCCGGGCGGGCGCGGCCTGCGCCGGCGGCAGCACCCCGCCGGGGAACACGTGCAGGAGGAACAGCGCGGTCGCCTCGTCGGCCGGCCGGGCGTCGCGCGCGGCGCGCTGCGGCGGTCCGACGAGTTCGGTGGGGACGACCGACGACCCCGACCCGGTCCCGAGGACCCCGGACAGGGAGCCGAACCCCGCGCCGCCGACCGGCGGGAAGCCCTGCCCCGCCGGCGCCCCGGGCGCGAAGCCGTGGCCGGCAGGCGCTCCGGGCGCGAAGCCGTGGCCCGGCGCGGTCCCGGCGGGGAAGCCCTGGTTCGCCCCGCCGCGCACCACCGCGTCGCGCCCGGCCGTGAGCGGGAGGACCGCGAAGCCCAGGCCGACGTCCTCGCGCGGCTCGGGCTTCGCCTCGGGGCGGGTGTCCTTCGCGGACTGCGCCGCGTCCTTGGCGGGCGCGCCCTGGCCGGCGTCCTTGCCCTGACCGCCCTGGTTGCCCTGGTTTGCCTGGTTGCCCTGGCCGCTCTGACCGCCGGGCACCTGACCGGGTTCCTTGACCGGCGCCTGGCCGACCGGTGCGCCGCGCTGCTCCGCACGCTGGCCGCCGGCCTGCTGGGACGCCTGCTGCCCGGCCTGCTGGCCCGCCTGGGCCTGCTGCCCGGCCTGCCCCTGCGCCGCGCCCACCTGCGACTGGACCGCAGCGGACCCGCCGGCCACCGCGCCACCCGCAGCCGCGCCACCGCCGGCCGGGCCACCGGCGGCACCACCGCCGACGCCACCGCCGACGCCACCGCCGACCGGTCCGGACGGCGCACCGCCGCCGGGGCCGCCGAAGCCGGGGGCCTGCGGGGCGTTCGCACCCGGCGCGGGCGGGGCCGGCTGCTGGGCGGCGGGCGCGTGCGCGTCCACCGGCAGCACCGGCCGGTCCAGGAGCGCCGCCGCCGAGGCCGTCACGGTGTCCGCGCTCCGGCCCACCGGGTCGACGACCGGTCCGACGCCGATCGGCGCGTCACCGACGACCGGCGCGACCACCCGGTCGACCAGGCCCGGCACGACGCCGTGGCCCGGCGCGTTGCCCTGCCCCGACCCACCGCCGTGACCATGGCCGCCGCCGCTCCCGTGCCCGAAACCGCTGCCACCGCCGCCGTTGTTGCCACCGCCGCCGTTGCCGTGCCCGAAGCCACCGCCGCCGTTGCCACCGCCACCGTTGCCGCCGCCGCCGTTGCCACCGCCGTTGCCGTCACGTCCGGGGACGAAGGTGTCCGCCACGCCTTCCGCGGTCCGGCCGACCGCGCCGACCGCGCCGTCCACTACGCCGCCGACCGTGTCGAGCACGGGCGCGGCCACCCCGCCGACCGTGTCGGTCACGCCGCCGACCACGGCGCCCAGCAGGCCGCCGCCGTGACCGCCCGGCCGACCACCCTGGTCGCCACCGCCCGACTGGTCACCGCCGGGACCACCCGGCTGACCGCCGAGCAGGTCGCCCAGCAGACCGCCGCCCTGGCCGCCACCGGGTCGACCACCGCCGGCCTGGCCTTCACCGACCTCGCCGCTGTCGGACCGACCGTCGCCCGGCTGCCCGTCGCCGGCCTGGCCCTCACCGAGCCGGCCTTCACCGAGTTGACCTTCACCGAGCTGACCGTCGCCCGGCCGGCCGCCGAGCAGGTCCCCGACCAGGCCGCCCGGCCCACCGCCCAGCAGGTCGCCCAGCAGACCGCCCCGATCGGGACCCCGGCCGCTCCCCTGCCCCGGACCGTCGCCGGGAACGCCACCGGGCGCACCGTCGTGCAAGCCGGGGTTCGCGTCGACCGGGCGCCCGCCGACGCCGATCAGCACGCCCGAGTCCAGGCGGATCGCGTCCGCCAGCGTGGCGGTGAGGTGGCCGGCGTTGGCGGCGGCCCCCCGCACCAGGGCGTCCAGGCCGAGCAGCGCGGTCGGGTTGCCGGCCGCCGCCGCCCGGTCGGCCGCGGCGCTGTTCCTGGCCAGGTCGACCAGTTCCCGCACCAGCTCGACCTTCGCCGCGCCCACCTGCCGGGCGGCGTGGTCGAGCCGGTCGGCGGCGGCGTTGCAGCCCCGGACCGCCAGGTCGAACCGGCCGTCGGGCGCGGTGAAGCCGTCCCAGTGGCGGCGGGCCGCGTCGGCCGCCTCGCCGGACATCGCGCCCAGCGCCCGGTGCGCCGAGCCGTCGGCCTCGCCGGCCAGCGCGGCGAGCCGGGCGCCCGCGTCCCGCCACGCGGCGGCCGACGCGCGCAGCTTGTCCTCGTCGGCCTGCGGCCAGGTGACGCCCGCCTTGGCGGCGACCTCGGCGAGTTCGGCCGGCAGCTCGATCCCCATGTCGGTGGTCCCCCGTGTCAGACCGCGTCGAGCGCGGTGCTGTTGCCCTCGTCGACCCGGCGGTAGGTGCGCGCGGTGTCGGCGAACCGCCGCCCGACGCCGCCGAACGCGGGCCCGAGGTCGCCGAGCCCGGTCAGCGCGTCGGCCGCCGGCCGCACGTGGGACGACGCGAAGCTCCGCCCGATCGCGTCGTCGCCCCAGCACGCGCCGAGCGAGCCCAGCGCGCCGTCCAGGTCGCCGAAGACCTTCCCGGCGCGCTCGGCGAACGCGTCGAAGTCGGTCGCGCCGGCGGTGAGCGCGGCGAGGTCCGCCTCGAAACCGGTCATCTCGTCCCCCCGTGCGTCTCGACGTTCAGCCAGTCGCGCTGCTCGAAGTCCTCGTCGTCGTCGACGACCCTCGGCCGGGACCGCCGCGGCGGCGGCGCGATCTCCTCGGGCCGCAGGTCGGCCGTGCCGCGCACGAGGGCCTCCGGGTCGGCGCCGGCGGGCAGGACCGGGCCCAGCACCCGGTAGGTCCGCTCCGCGGCCTCCGCCGCGGCGAGCCGCGCGGTCCGCAGGACCAGCTCGGCCAGCTGCGCCGGCCGCAACCGGTAGGCGGCGTCGGTCAGCTCCAGGCCGGTCAGCACGCCCTGCGCGCCCACCGTCGCGGTCACCGCGCCGTCGGGGCTCGTCGCCGACGCGCTGATGCCCGCCAGGTCGCGCTGCACGTCGGCGAGCTGGTCGCGGCTGCGCCGGTAGTCGGCCAGCAGTTCGTCAACCTGGGCGCGGTGATCGGTCGTCACGGCCACCTCCGGTCTGCGCCGCCGCCGGGCATGGTCGTCGGTCGCGCGTTGGACGTGGCCGCGCGCGGCCCGGTTCCCCCGCGTTCGCGGGAACTTCGCGGAACCGCGCGGACCGCCCCGAGGCCGCCGACCGCGTCCCGCGCGTCAGCCGCGCAGGGCGCGCACCACCCGCGACGGGCTGGGGCGGCCCAGCCGCTCGGCCATCCACGCGCTGGTGTCGCACAACCGGTCCAGGTCGATCCCGTGCGCGATGCCCAGGCCGTCGAGCATCCACACCAGGTCCTCGGTCGCGAGGTTCCCGGTGGCGGACTCCGCGTAGGGGCAGCCGCCCAGGCCGCCGGCCGACGAGTCGACCGTCCGCACGCCCGCCAGCAGCGCCGCGTACGTGTTCGCCAGCGCCTGCCCGTAGGTGTCGTGGAAGTGCACGGCCAGCTGGTCGACCCGGTCGAAGCCCCCGATCAGCGCGGTCACCTGGCCGGGCGTCGCCACGCCGATCGTGTCGCCCAGCGAGAGCTGGTCGCAGCCCAGGTCGAGCAGCCTCCTGCCCACCCCGACGACCTGCTCGCGCGCCACCCGCCCCTGCCACGGGTCGCCGAAGCACATGGACACGTACCCGCGCACCCGCAGCCCCTCGGCGCGCGCCCGCGCGACCACCGGGTCGAACATGGCGAACTGCTCGTCCAGCGACGAGTTCAGGTTCCTGCGCGCGAAGGTCTCCGTGGCGCTGGCGAAGATCGCGACGTGCTCGACGCCCGCCCGCAGCGCCCGGTCCAGGCCGCGCTCGTTGGGCACCAGCACCGGGTACGCGACGCCGGGGCGCCTGGCCAGGCCCGCCAGCAGCTCCTCGGCGTCGGCGAGCTGGGGAACCCACTTGGGGTGCACGAAGCTGGTGGCCTCCAGCACCGTCGCGCCCGCGTCGGCGAGCCGGTCGAGGAACTCCAGCTTCACGCCGACCGGGACGGTCGACGCCTCGTTCTGGAGGCCGTCGCGGGGACCGACCTCCCAGACGGTGACGCTCTCCGGGAGCCCGTCGCCCACGACCCGGTCCGGCAGCCCAACCTCACGCGTGCCCATCTGCGACCCTGTCCTCCGAGCGGAAACCGTCGTCCGGGTTGTCGTTGATCCCGCGGTGCAGCGCGGTGTGCACCCGCTCCACGTCGGGGATGTCGTCGAACTCCAGCGGCTCGTCCGACGCGGACTCCACGACCAGCGTGCCACAGCCCAGGACCCGGTCCAGCAGCGTGAGCCGGAAGCGCACGCTGTCGATCCGGGTCAGCGGGATGTCCAGGCCGGTGCGCCGGAGCACGCCCTCCCGGTACATCACGCGGTCGGTCGTCACGACGAAGTGCGTGGTGCGCCAGCGCAGCGCCGGGACCAGCACCAGCCAGGCCACGGCGACCAGCGCCACGGCGGCGATCACGAGCCGGGCCGTCGACGCCCAGGACAGGTCGGACACCACGACGGCCAGGTAGCCGCCGCCGCCGACCGCGAGCAGGAGCACGAACACCGGCGGCACCAGCACCTTCCAGTGCGGGTGCCGGTGGATCACGACGCGCTCGCCGGAGCCGAGCAGGTCGTCCGGGTAGGCCACGACGGTCCTTTCGCCGAGCGCTGGTGCCGGCCCTCACCGTACCCGGAGGTGCACCACGTCCCCGGCGGAAAGGGTGTGGTCCGCGCCCGCGTCGTCGCGCACGACCAGCGTGCCGTCCGGGCCGACCGACCGCGCGACGCCGGACAGCACGGCGCCGGGCAGCTCCACGCGCACCCGCCGGCCGAGCGTGCCGCAGTGGCGGCGGTACTCGTCCAGCAGCCCGCTGCCCTCCGGGTCGCCGCCGGCCTCGCGCCAGGTCCGCTCCAGCTCCGCCAGCTCGGCCAGCACGGCCACGGCCACCTCCGCGCGGTCCACCGGCCCGCCGGCGTGCTCCTCGAGGCTGGTGGGCGGCAGCCCGCCCGCGCCGGGCTCGACGTCGGGCGGCAGCGCGGCGACGTTGAGCCCGACCCCGACGACCACCGCGTGGTCCGGGCCGATCTCGGCCAGCACGCCGGCCGCCTTCCGGTCGTCGACCAGCAGGTCGTTGGGCCACTTCAGCTCCGCCCGGACCCCGACGCCCGCCGCCGCGCGCACCAGCGCGAGCCCGGCCAGCAGCGTCAGCCACGGCAGGCGCGCGGCGGGCACGCCGGGCGGGCGGAACAGGGCGCTGAAGTACAGCCCCCCGCCGGGCGAGGCCCAGCCGCGCCCGCGCCTGCCCCGGCCCGCCGTCTGCTCCTCGGCGACCAGGACCACGCGGTCCCCGGGCCGCTCGCGCAGGTCGGCGTTGGTCGACCCGGTCGAGGCGACCACGTCGAGCGCGGTGTAACGGCCCGCGAGCCGTTCGCGGAGGGAGGCTGCGTCCAGGCGGGTGCTCACGGGGAGAAGGGTAGGAGCGGCCCGCCCCACGCGCTTCGTCGGAGCGGTGTGGAGGTGGGGCAGGCCGTTCGCCGCCAGTCTGCGACCTCCACCGCGCTGGAGGTCAACCCCCTGCGCCCGCGCGCTCCCCCCGGACGGCCGGGCTGCGGGTCAGCGGTGGTCCGCCGTGCCATGGTGTGGGCTACAACCGGGTCACTTCGTTCCCGGGGCGTCGTTAAGCTGCCTGGCCATGAGCAGTGCGACCGACCCCATCGGCGAGGAGCCGGACGTCCACACCACGGCCGGGAAGCTGGCCGACCTGCACCGCCGCGACGACGAGGCCGTGCACGCCGGTTCCGCGCGGATGGTGGAGAAGCAGCACGCCAAGGGCAAGAAGACCGCTCGCGAGCGGATCGACCTGCTGCTGGACCCGGGCTCGTTCGTGGAGCTGGACGCGCTGGCCCGGCACCGCTCGACCAACTTCGGGCAGGACCGCAACCGGCCCTACGGCGACGGCGTGGTCACCGGCCACGGCACGGTCGACGGCCGCCCGGTGTGCGTGTTCAGCCAGGACGTCACGGTCTTCGGCGGCTCGCTCGGCGAGGTCTACGGCGAGAAGATCGTCAAGGTGATGGACCTGGCGATCAGGACCGGCCGCCCGATCATCGGCATCAACGAGGGCGGCGGCGCGCGCATCCAGGAGGGCGTCGTCTCGCTCGGCCTCTACGGCGAGATCTTCCGCCGCAACGTGGCCGCGTCCGGCGTCGTCCCGCAGATCTCGCTGATCATGGGCGCGACCGCGGGCGGCCACGTGTACTCCCCCGCGCTGACCGACTTCGTGGTCATGGTCGACGGGACCTCGCACATGTTCATCACCGGCCCGGACGTGATCAAGACGGTGACCGGCGAGGACGTCGGCTTCGAGGAGCTGGGCGGCGGCCGGGCGCACAACACCAGGTCCGGCAACGCGCACTACCTCGCGGGCGACGAGGAGGACGCCGTCTCCTACGTCAAGGAGCTGCTGTCCTACCTGCCCGCGAACAACATGTCCGACCCGCCGGTGCTCGACGCCCCCGACGACGTGGTGCACGGTTCGATCGAGGACTCGGTCACCGCCGCGGACCGCGAGCTGGACACCCTGGTCCCGGACTCGGCGAACCAGCCCTACGACATGCACGAGGTCGTCACCCGCGTGCTGGACGAGGGCGAGTTCCTGGAGGTCCAGCCGCTGTTCGCGCCGAACGTCCTGGTCGGCTTCGGCCGGGTGGACGGCCACTCGGTCGGCGTCGTGGCCAACCAGCCCACCCAGTACGCGGGGTGCCTGGACATCGACGCGTCGGAGAAGGCGGCCCGCTTCGTGCGGACGTGCGACGCGTTCAACATCCCGGTCCTGACGTTCGTGGACGTCCCCGGCTTCCTGCCCGGCACCGACCAGGAGTGGAACGGCATCATCCGGCGCGGCGCGAAGCTGATCTACGCCTACGCCGAGGCCACCGTCCCGCTGGTCACGGTGATCACCCGCAAGGCGTACGGCGGCGCGTACGACGTGATGGGCTCGAAGCACCTGGGCGCGGACGTCAACCTGGCGTGGCCGACGGCGCAGATCGCGGTCATGGGCGCGCAGGGCGCGGCGAACATCGTGCACCGCAAGGCGCTGGCGAACGCCGCCGCCGAGGGCGAGGACGTCGAAGCGCTGCGGGCGCGGTTGCAGCAGGAGTACGAGGACACCCTCTGCAACCCCTACGTGGCGGCGGAGCGCGGCTACGTCGACGCGGTCATCCCGCCCTCCCACACGCGGGCGCACGTCGCGCGGGCGCTGTCGCTGCTGCGCGACAAGCGCGAGGTGCTGCCGCCCAAGAAGCACGGGAACATCCCGCTGTGACCGCGGAACCCTTCCTGGAGGTCGTCCGGGGCGCTCCGGACGACGTGGAACTGGCCGCCCTCACGGCGGTGGTGGCGGCCCTGGCGGCGGCCGGCGCGCCTGCCGGGCAGCGCCCGCGCCGCTCGGCGTGGGCCGACCGCGCCCGCCCGGCCCCCGCCGGCCTGCCGCACGGACCGGACGCCTGGCGGTGGTCGGCCCTGCCGCGCTGAGCCCGCGGCGCTGAGCCGGCCTTCGGCGTCGAACCCTCGTCGCACGGTCGGGCGCGGTCCGCCCACCTGCTCGGCCGGTGCCCGGGCGCACCGCCGGCCGCGCCGGCGCGCCGCGACCCGGCCGGGCAAGCCGCCTGCCGGGACGCCCCTGGTGCCCGGCCGCGCAGGCGCCCGTTCAGGCCCGGCCCGGCGGTCGGGCGGGCAGCAGTTGCGCGAGGCGGCGGGCGGCGAAGTCCACGAACGGGCGGATCGGCAGCAGCACGCACCGCGCCCGGCCGACGGTCGCGGGCCGGACACCGGCCGCGCGCTCGAACTCCCGCCCCACCGCCGGGAAGTGCACGCCGTTGTCGTCCCCGACGTCGAGCGCCTCGCACCAGACCCGCCCGCCGGGCGTGACGAGCGGGAACCGCCGCAGCTTCAGGCGCGGGGCCGGGGTCAGGCCCTCGGCGTGGTGCAGGTAGCTGTTGCGGTCGTGCCCGACGCCGACGAGCAGGATCGCGCCGTCGAGGTCGTGGAGGCGGTCGAACGGCGAGCCCGGTCCCAGCGCGAAGGAGAGGGGCTGCTCGGCGGTGATGTCGGCGGCGTGCCGGCCCACGGCGGCGAACGACGCCTGCGGGTGGTCGCTGCGCACCGCGTCGGCCCGGGACCGCAACGCCTCCGGGACGGCGCCCGTCGTGGACGGCAGGTCCGCGTGGAAGGCGGGGACGGCGTCCCGCCGGGCGCGCACCTCCGCGTCGGGGACGCCGACCACCTCGGGCGCCGGGTCCGCCACGTAGGGGGTGAAGGTCGGCACGACGACGGTCCCCTCCGGCCCGACGGCCCGCACGAGGCTGTCGACCACCGCGCCGGCCCCGCCCTCGACCCGGCCCAGGCCGGACAGCGACGAGTGCACGACGACCGACCGGCCCGCGTCGAGCCCGAGCCCCCGCCACCCGCGCACGAGGTCCTCCACACCGGTCACGCCCACTGGGTTCGGCACGAGGCGCAAGTCTCCCGGACGGCGCCGCGGTGGTCGAGACCGGCGGCTCAGCAGTCGACGCGGCGGCTGTTGACCTGCACGCCGTCGCCCAGCACCCGGACCTCGCGGCACCGGACGCCGTCGGGCACGGGGAAGCGCAGGCGCATCCAGACGCCGCCGCCGGGCACCTGGAGGCTCGCCGCCAGGACCTCGACGCCGTCCGCCGCCACCGCCGCCGGCACGCGGGCCGGGTCGCCCTGCGCGCGCACGGCCGCCGCCACGACGTCCATCACCCGGTGCTCGGCCTCCACGGAGCGGTTCGCGAACGGCCAGAAGGGGACTCCGTAGCCGACCGGGTCGCTGGACACCACCCGCGCCACCACCGCCAACAGCAGGGCGACGGGCACGACCAACCACCACCGGCGCCGACCACGAGCCCGGTCGGTCCGGCGGACCACCAGAGCCCAGCGCTGCACACCACCGAGGGTGCCCAAGGGCGTCGGCACGCGCATCGGTAGTTCTACGCACCCCGCCCGACACCCCTGACCAGGCGTTCCGGGCCGCTGCGGCACTCCGCGCGGTAGCCGCGCGCCGGTCGCGGGCTAGGGTGCCGCCGTGCGATTCGTGCTTGCCTCCGCGTCCCCCGCCCGGCTGACCGTCCTGCGCAACGCCGGTGTCGAGCCCCACGTCCGGGTGTCCGGCGTGGACGAGGACGCCGTGGCCGCCGCGCTGGCCGACCCGGGCCCCGCCGAGCTGGTCACCGCGCTGGCCGTGGCCAAGGCGGAGGCCGTCGCGGCGGACGAGCGGGACGCCGTCGTGGTCGGGTGCGACTCGATGCTGCTCACCGCCGACGGGCGGGTGGAGGGCAAGCCGGGGACCGTCGAGGTCGCCCGCGAGCGGTGGGGCCGGATCGCCGGCACCACCGGCACGCTGCTGACCGGGCACGCCGTGCTGCGGGTCGCGGCCGGCCGGGTGGTCGACCGGGCGGTGGACCACGAGGCCACGACCGTGCGGTTCGGCACGCCCACCGGGGCGGAGCTGGAGGCGTACCTGGCCACCGGCGAGCCGCTGAACGTCGCCGGCGCCTTCACCCTGGACGGCCTGGGCGGCTGGTTCGTCGAGGGGATCGACGGCGACCCGTCCAGCGTGATCGGCATCAGCCTGCCGCTGACCCGCCGCCTGCTGCGCGGGATCGGCGTCGCGGTGTCCGACATCTGGTAGCCGTTGTCACATTTCCCCTGTTCGGGGAAGCTCCCCCGGGACCACCGCGTTGGGGGAGCCGATGAGCGAATTGCTGACGCGCCGCCGTCACATCGACTTCGGGCGCAGGACGAACACGGGCTGTCACGGCTGACCGCCGTCCCCGTCACGTCCGCGCACACCCCGGAGCCGACATGTCGTTCATCCGCACCTACACCAAGCCGAAGGTCTTCGGCGTCACCGTGCTCGCCGCCCTCGTGCTGGGCGCGCTCGCCGGCTACCTGGCCAAGGCCGCCGAGGTCTCCTGGCTGACCACCACCCTGGAGAAGACCGGCGACGTCTTCACCGGCCTCCTGCAGTTCACCGTCATCCCGCTGGTGTTCACGGCGATCGTCGTCGGCATCACCAGCCTGCGCCGGCTGGGCGGCAACCGGGCCGCGCGGCTGGGCGGCAAGACGCTGCTGTGGTTCGCCGTCACGTCGCTGATCGCCGTGCTCATCGGCCTGGCCATCGCGGTGGTCTTCAAGCCCGGCGCGGGCGTCGAGGTGGCGCCGACGGAGGCCGCGCTCAAGCGGCTGGCCTCCCGGGACGGCGGCTCGTGGAGCACCCTGCTGGACACCCTGGTGCCGACCAACCCCTTCTCCGCCTTCACCGAGGGCAACCTGCTCCAGGTCGTGTTCATCGCGATCCTGGTCGGGTTCGCCGCCTACGCGCTCGGCGAGCGGGCCGCGCCGTTCGTCGACTTCACCCGCTCGGCGTTCGACCTGGTCCAGAAGGTCGTCGGCTGGATCGTCCTGCTCGCGCCGCTGGGCGTGTTCGGCCTGATCGGCACCGCGTTCGCCACCTACGGCAACTCGTTCGTCCGCCCGCTGTTCAGCCTGATCGCCGCCGTCTACGGCGGCACGCTGCTGGTGCTGTTCGTGGTCTACCCGGTGCTGCTGCGGTTCGTCGGCCGGATCAGCCCGGTGAAGTTCTTCGGCAAGGCGTGGACGGCCATCCAGTTCGCGTTCGTGTCCCGCTCGTCCGGCGCGACGCTGCCGCTGAGCCGGCAGGCCGTCGCCGACCTGGGCGTCGACAACGACTACGCGTCCTTCGCCGTGCCGCTGGGCACCACCACGAAGATGGACGGCTGCGCGGCCGTGTACCCGGCGATCGCCACGGTGTTCATCGCGAACCTGTTCGGCATCCAGCTCGGGGTGTGGCAGTACGTCGCGATCGTCGCGGTGGCCGTGTTCGGCGCGCTGGCGACGGCCGGCACGACCGGCTGGTTCACCATGCTGACCCTGACCCTGGGCGCGGTGGGCCTGCCGCCGGAGGTCATCGCGACCGGTGTCGCCGTGGTCTACGCGATCGACCCGATCCTGGACATGGTCCGCACCGCCACCAACGTGGCCGGGCAGATCACCGTCCCGGTGCTGGTCGCCCGCTCGGAGGGCCTGCTGGACGACGAGGTGCTCGACGCCCCCGCCGCTCCGCCGCTGCCGGACGCGCCGCGCGAGGCCGTGCCCGCGTAACCGCCCCACCCCGGAACGCCGCACCGGGCCGCCGAGTCCCACCCGGGACCCGGCGGCCCGGTCGTCCGCGGGGGCCGCCCCCAGGAGCCGCCCTCAGGAGCCGCAGGGGTGCAGCTGCGCGGGCGCCGGGGCCACCCGCGGCCAGCCGGGCAGCAGGTCCTGCTCGGCCACCACGGTCGTGCAGCCCAGCTCGGTCTTCGCGCCCACCAGCGAGAACACCTGCGCGAACCGGCGCGAGCAGGTCACCCCCGACGCGCACGCCTGCTGCGCGGCCACCACGTCGGCCACCCCGTCGGCGTTGACGTCGTGCAGCCCCAGGTACCCACCGCCGGCCACGTAGGGCAGCTGCGCCCGCGACCACGCGCCCGCCCGGCGCACCAGCACCTCACCCCAGACCTCGGTGCCCACCGACCCGCGCGCCAGGCACACCGCCACCTCGGCGTCCGCGCACTCCAGCGACCGGTCCGTGATCGCGGCGCCGGACTCGGCGATGGTCAGCTCGAAGATGTAGCGCCCGGACTCCCCGTTGGTCCGGATGCGGCCCGAGCCCTGGCCGACCAGCAGCTCCACCGCGTCGCGCCCCACCTCCCGCTGCACCACCGGCCGGCACGCGGCGGGGCCGCAGCGCAGCTCGTCCGGCGGCGGCTCGACGCCCCGCGCGGCGGGCGCGGGGACCCGCAGGGACCAGGCGAAGGCCATGCCCGCCACGGTGGTGGCGACGGCCGCGCACGCGGTGAGCAGCACTGACACGGGCGGACGGGTCACGGTCGCCGATTGTCCCACTCGCACGTGAGCTGTCTCTCGGCCACGGGATACCGGCGGGTCACTAAACTCCCCGTCCATCGCCACAGCCGTCGACCAGCGTTACCAGGAGGTAGGACGTCGTGTCGCTGCGCAAGGTCCTCGTCGCCAACCGCGGTGAGATCGCCGTCCGCGTCATCCGCGCCTGCAAGGACGCCGGCCTGGCCAGCGTCGCCGTCTACGCCGATTCCGACCGCGACGCCCCGTTCGCCCGGCTGGCCGACGAGGCGTTCGCCCTGGGCGGCGACACGCCCGGCGAGAGCTACCTCTCGGTGGACCGGCTGCTCGACGTGGCCAAGCGCTCGGGCGCCGACTCGGTGCACCCCGGCTACGGGTTCCTGTCCGAGAACGCCGACTTCGCGCAGGCCGTCCTGGACGCGGGCCTGACCTGGATCGGGCCGACCCCGCAGGCCATCCGGGACCTGGGCGACAAGGTGACCGCGCGGCACATCGCGATGCGCGCCGGCGCGCCCCTGGTGCCGGGAACCAAGGACCCCGTGTCCGGTCCGGACGAGGTCGTGGCGTTCGCCCGCGAGCACGGCCTGCCGGTGGCGATCAAGGCGGCCTTCGGCGGCGGCGGGCGCGGGCTGAAGGTGGCCCGCGCGCTGGAGGAGATCCCCGAGCTGTTCGACAGCGCGGTGCGCGAGGCCGTGGCGGCGTTCGGGCGCGGCGAGTGCTTCGTGGAGCGCTACCTGGACAAGCCCCGGCACGTCGAGGCCCAGGTGCTGGCCGACCAGCACGGCAACGTGGTGGTCGTCGGCACCCGCGACTGCTCGCTCCAGCGGCGGCACCAGAAGCTGGTGGAGGAGGCGCCCGCGCCGTTCCTCACCGACGCGCAGCGCGAGGCCATCCACACCTCCGCGCGCGCCATCTGCAAGGAGGCCGGCTACCACGGCGCGGGCACCGTGGAGTACCTGGTCGCGCCGGACGGCGCCATCTCGTTCCTGGAGGTCAACACCCGGCTCCAGGTCGAGCACCCGGTCAGCGAGGAGACCTCGGGCGTCGACCTGGTGCGCGAGCAGTTCCGCATCGCGGCCGGCGAGCCGCTGCGGTTCACCGCGGACCCCGCCCCGCGCGGGCACTCGATCGAGTTCCGGATCAACGGCGAGGACGCCGGCCGCGACTTCCTGCCCGCGCCCGGCGCCGTCACGGCGTTCGTCGCGCCGGCGGGCCCCGGCGTCCGGGTGGACGCGGGCGTGGAGAGCGGCACGGTCGTCGGCGGCCAGTTCGACTCGCTGCTGGCCAAGCTGGTCGTGACCGGCGAGGACCGGGCGCAGGCCCTGGAGCGGGCGCGGCGGGCGCTGGACGAGATGGTCGTCGAGGGCATGGCGACCGTGCTGCCGTTCCACCGGCGCGTCGTGCGCGACCCGGCGTTCGTCGGCACGGACGAGGGCTTCGACGTGCACACCCGGTGGATCGAGACCGAGTTCGACAACACCATCGCGCCGTTCACCGGCGGCGCGCAGGCCGCGGCGGACGAGCCGCGCCGGACCGTGGTGGTCGAGGTCGGCGGCCGGCGGCTGGAGGTCTCGCTGCCCGGCGACCTGGCGGCGGGCGCGGCGCCCGCGGGCGGCGCGGCGCGGGCCAGGCCGCGCCGGCGCGCCGGCGGCAGGGGCGGCGCGCCGGTGTCCGGCGACGCGGTGACCGCCCCGATGCAGGGCACCGTCGTGAAGGTCGCGGTGACCGACGGGCAGCGGGTCGAGGCGGGCGAGCTGGTCGTCGTGCTGGAGGCCATGAAGATGGAGAACCCGGTGACCGCGCACAAGGCGGGCACCGTGAAGGGCCTGGCGGCCGAGCCCGGCACGGCGGTCACCCAGGGCGCCGTGCTGTGCGAGATCGAGGAATAAGCTCACCGACGTGGGCGAGCGGGACATCCGGGTGGGTGACGCGGAGCGCGAGCAGGCGCTCCGGCTGCTCGGCGAGCACCTGGGCGAGGGCCGGCTGGACGTCGACGAGTACGGCGACCGCTCGGCGCGCGTGGCCACCGCGCGGACCCGCGGCGAGCTGCTGGCGCTGTTCGCCGACCTGCCCGCGCCGCACCCCCGGTTCGCGCAGGTCGTGCCGCTGCCGTCGCCGGCGGCCGGTCCGGCGGCCCGGCCCCGGCTCGACCCGCGGCTGGCCGCCGGCCTCGTGCCCGCGGTCGGCGTCCTGTGCGTGGTGCTGTTCTTCGTGGCGGTGAAGACGCCGCTGATCTTCCTGCTCGTCCCGGCGGTGGCGCTGCTGGTCGGTCGGCTGGGGAACCGGCGGTGACGCTGCTGCTGCTCGACCTGGACGGCGTGCTGCGCGCGTTCGGCCCGGACCACGCCATCGAGGACGACTTCGGGCTGCCGCACGGGACGCTGTCGTCGCTGGCGTTCTCGCTGGCCGGGCCGGCCCTGGTCGGCGAGGTCACCGACGAGGAGTGGCGGACCGCCGTGCGCGACCGGCTCGCCGACGACGTGGGGCCGGAGGTGGCGCGCGACGCGATGGCCGCGTGGAGCCGCCTGGGCGAGGTCGTGCCCGAGGCGCTGGAGCTGGTGCGCCGGGTCCGGCGGCGGCACCGGGTCGCGCTGTTCAGCAACGCCACCACCCGGCTGCCGGAGGACCTGCGGGCGCTCGGGCTCGACCGGGAGGTGGACGACGTCGTCACGTCCGCGCTGATCGGGGCGGTCAAGCCGACCACGAGCGCGTTCCGGCGCGCGCTGGGCCAGCTCGGCGCGACCGCCGAGGAGACCGTGTTCTGCGACGACAAGGCCGAGAACGCCGCCGGGGCCGTGGCGGCGGGCATCGACGGCGTGCACGTGCCGGACGTGGCGGCGCTGCGCGCCGCCCTGCGCGAGCGGGGCCTGCTCGGTGGCTGACTTCCTGCTCCTGGTCCTGCACGACCGGGACGAGGCCGAGCAGCTGGCGCGCGACCTGCGCGCCGCCGGCTGGGCGCCGTGCCTCGTGCACCGGGACCTGCTGGCCGGCGAGGACGACGCCGAGGACGCCGACTGGGTGGTCGAGGTGACCACCGCGCCCGGCGGCGGCCCCGCCCGCGCCCGCCGCGCCGAGCTGGAGGCGCTGGCCGAACCCCGCGACGGCTTCGTGACCGACTGACCGGTTTCACCCGGCCGAGTTAACTCATTCCCACCACCGAGGCCCGCGCCGCCCCTGCCCGGTGCGCGTCCCGGGCCAGGTCAGGCCGCCTCCGCGGGACCGGCGCGGCCCGCGGCGGCCGGGCCCGGTGCGGCGTTCGGCTCCTGTGGTCCCGGCCGGTGACCGGCTAGTCTCGCCGGCCATGGAGCCGGTCGACATCAACGCGGGCGAGTTCTACCTGCGGCAACTGCGGTCGGACGACCGGGTGGACGACCGGGCCGCCCTGGTCGGCGGCGGCCGGTTCGCCGCGCCGGGCGCCGCCGCCGCGCACATCGCCGAGCGGCGACGGCAGTGGGAAGAGGACGAGACCTGCTCGTGGGCGGTGTGTGAACAGTTGTCGAACGCCGCGGTCGGCGAGATCGCGGTGTCGACCACCGGCGAGCTGTTCTGCTGGATCACGCCGGCGCGGCGCGGAAAAGGAATAGCGACGCAAGCGGTGCAGGCGGTGACCGGTTTCGGGTTCGGTTTCCTCGACCTCGGCAGCATCACCGCCGAAATCGCCGGCGCGGCGGGCGAGCGGGTCGCGCAGAAATGCGGTTTCCGCTCCGACGGTTCACCGGGCGTGTGGACACGGCTACGGTAGGTGCTCATGAGGGCAGCTCACATGATCGTCGCGCTCACCGCGGCGGCGCTCGTGGCGTGCACGCCCCCACCGCAGCACAAAGCCGACGGCCGGGTCGACGAACCGCTCGCCGCGACCGCGACCACGACGCTGTCGCTCCCGCCGCGGCCCAGGGAGGTCCCGCTGGACTCGGTGGACCCGTGCGGGGTGCTGTCGGCGGACCAGCGGGTCCTGCTGAGCCTGGACAACCCGCCCAGCGCCTACGTGGAGCGGGGCTTCGGCAACGCGAAGGCGTGCACCATGCGCAGCAACACCAGCGGCAACGTGGTGCGGTTCGCGCTGGTCACCGTGGAGGGGATCGGCGTGTGGCTGTCGGAGAACGCCCAGGTCGACGCGCGGCTCACGGCGGTGGCGGGATTCCCCGCGCTGACCGTGCGCACGCCCGGCCTGGACGACGTGTGCAATGTCGAAGTGGACTTGTCGGAAGGTCAGTTCCTGGACGTGATGTTCCGCGACGGCGGCAACCGGACCAAGGTGGCGCAGGACGTCCTGTGCCAAGGCGCGCAACGCGCGGCAGAAGCGGCCGTGACCGGTTTGCTGCAACGGGGCTGACCCGCGCGGGGGAAGTGGGCACCAACCACTCCCCGCTGTCGGACCGTGTGGTTAAAGTGACCTCGCTGACGGAACCCACCGGTGGAACCGGCCATTGGCCAAGGAAGACGGGGAGGTCCTCCATGCCGTCGGAAGACCACGGTCGTGGTGCGGACACGGGTGGCACGCCACCGGTGTCCCACACCCTGAGCGTGGACCCAGCAGCGATACCCGGCCTCCGCAGCGCGTTCGCAGGCGCGCTGACGAAGCTGGACCAGCAGATCGAGCAGGCCATCACCGAGGTCAGGGTCCGCCCCTGGGCCGGTGACCCGGTCAGCGCGGACGCCGCCGAGCGGTTCAACGACCGGTCGGTCGAATCGGGCGACTCGGCGCTGACCGCGCTGCAGAACTACCAGCAGCAGCTCAAGGGAGCCATGGACGCGCTGACGCTGGTCGAGCGGCAGTACCGGTCCATCGAGGACGACAACACCGGGTTGATGGAGCAGCAAGGCGGCTGCTGAGCCCGCCGCAGGCAAGGGGAATCTTCATGCCCGATGGACACCGCTGGAGCGGGTACAGCCACGAGGAGCTCTACGCGCAGATCAACTCCGGGCCCGGCCCGCGGGCCTCGCACACCTCGATGGAGCGCTGGGAGGGCGTCTCGGCCGCGCTGGCCGAGATCAACTCCGAGCTGCTCGCGGGCGTGCTGCGGTCCGGCGCGAGCTGGGAGGGAGCGGCGGCGGACCAGGCCCGCTCGGGCCTGAACCCGCTGGCCGCGTGGGCGGACGACGCCCGCGGCGGCGCGGAGGTCATGCGCCTGTCCGCCGAGCTGCAGGCCGACTACATCGCCAAGGCCCGCGCGGACATGCCGCCCCCGGTCCCGGTGACGGCCGAGAAGCCCGGCCTGCTCGAAGCCGGCCTGACGCACCTGGTGGGCGGCCAGACCGACTACGAGAAGCAGGAGAAGGCGCACAACGCGGCCGAGCAGCGCGCCCGCGAGGTGATGAGCACCTACGCGTCCTCCACGGCGTCGAACGTCAGCACCCTGGGCCAGTTCCACCAGCCACCGCAGCTGGTGATCACCACGACGGAGGTCGTGCGCAACGAGGCGACCGGCGTGGGCGGCCCGCCCGGCTTCCACGGCGGCCCGCGCGGCGGGCACGGCTGGGGCCGCGGGCGCGGTCGCGGTCGCGGCGGCCGGGGCGCCGGCGGCGGCTGGAACCCGCAGCAGCCCGCGCACCAGTCACCGCAGCCGGCGCGGCAGCAGCCGCGGCCCGCGTTCCAGCCCGGCGGGTCCACCGCGCCCTCGACCGCGGTGGGCGCGGACCAGCCGGGGTCGGCGACCAGGCCGGCCACCGGCGTGCCGGGCGCGACCGCGGGCCACCCGCCCGCCTACGGCGTGGGCGGCGTGATCGGCGGCGGGGCGGGCGGGCAGGACCGCCGCAAGACCTCCGACACGACGACCGCCGAGCAGCACCAGGGCGCCGCGGCCGACCCGCTGCTGCCGCGCGGCCCCGGCACGACGACGGCCAGCTCGGCGGAGTTCGGCGCGTTCGCGGCGGCCGGCGCGCAGCACGCGGCGGCGGCCAACCCGAGCGCGCCCGGCAGCCTGCTCGGCGCCGGGCAGCAGGGCGGCGGCGACACGGTGCACAAGCGCGCGGTGGCCGCGCCCGCCCCGCAGCAGGCGTTCGACCCGTTCGGCGGGCTGGGCGCCAAGCGGGCGGACGAGGAGGAGGACGCCGAGCACGACGGCGCCGACTACCTCCGGGAGACCGACGACATCTACGGCATCGGCGGGGTCATCTCGCCACCGGTGATCGGGGAGAGCACCACCCGCTGATGACGACCTTCGGTTTGGACCTGGGCGCCAACGACCTGCGCGAGCCGGTGACGATCTCCGCGGTGGAGTTCGACGTCCTCTGGGAGCACCTGCGCCTGGAGACGATGCCGCTGGTGCTCAAGGTGCCCTCACCCGGCAGGACGCACGCGGAGCGGGCGGAGGTGGAGCGCCGCGCCTGGGCCGCGCTGGACAGCCGCGGCCTCGGCCGCCCCGTGTCGCTGGACCCGATGCTGGAAGACCTCCTGCACCTGCTGAACCGGCCGCAGCAGGAGGTCGACGGCCGGCTGTGGCTGGGCCGCAGCGTGCGGGTGCTGGCGGCGGCGAAGGGCCAGTCGGCGGTGCTGGCCGTCCTGGACGGCGAGCAGCTCACGCTGCGCCCGGCGTCCAGCGAGGGCCTGCCCCGCGAGGCGCTGGGCGTGCTGCCGCCGGCGCCGGCGGGCCCGGGTCACTCGGTGACGCTGCCGAGCGCCGACCTGGACGCCGCGGCCGCCGCCGCGGGCTCCCCGGACGGCCTGGAGGCCGCGCTGCGGTCGCGCGGGGTGCGGCAGGAGGACGCGCGCACCCTGACCGCGATGTACCGCGACGCGGGCAACCGCGGCCAGTTCGGCGCGGCGGCCCGCGACAAGTGGGGCAAGCGGGTCCGGCCGGACCACGTGGTGGCGTTCTTCGACAACCCGCACGGCCGGTACGTGCAGCTGCGCCGGGCCGCGCCGGGGCAGCAGCCGTGGAGCACCGTCTCGCCCACCGACGCGCGCCGCCTGGTCGCCCACGTGGCGGACCTGCTGCCGCCCGCTTCGTGACGGTGGGCGCCGGGTCGGGGTCCCCCGGCCCGGCGCCCACCGGCCCAAAGCTCTCCGACCCAACGCTCCCCGGCCCGGCGCTCTCCGACCCCACGTCCCCCGGTCCGGTGTTGCGCCGGTCCGGCGCTGCGCCGGTCGCCCGTCACCCGAGGTCGTCGAACCGGCGCTGCAGGCGCGCGGCCTCGTCCTCGCGGCCCTGCGCCCGGTGCAGCTCCAGCGCCTCCCGCCAGGTCTCCCGGGCCTGCTCCACCTGCCCGAGGTCCAGGTGCGACTGCCCCAGCCGGTCCAGGACGAGGGCGGTCTCGTAGGTGAAGCCCGCGCCCCGGTACAGGTCGCACGACCGGCGGTAGGACTCCACGGCCGCCGCGGGCCGCCCGGCCAGGTGGTCGACCAGGCCGAGGGCGTCCAGCGCGCCCGCCTCGCCGAACCCGTCGCCGCGCTCGCGGTGCACGGCCAGGGCCGCGCGGCCCCGCTCGCGCGCCCGGTCGTGGTCGCCGGTCAGGGCCGTGCACCGGGCGACGAGGACGAGGGCGAACGCGATCCACACGGGGTCGCCGTGCTCCTCGGCCACCCGCAGGGCGCGGCCGGCGTTGTCCAGCGCCAGCTCCGCGTCGCCCGCCTGCTCGGCCACCAGCCCCGCGACGTAGTGGGTCAAGCCCAGCTGCACGCGGTCGCCCGCCCCGACCGCGGCGGCCAACACCTCGCTCAACCGGGTCAGCGCCTCGCCGGCCCGCCCGGACAGCGCGAGGGCGTGGGCCGCCGTCCGCAGGACCAGCGACCGGGTGGCGTCGTCCAGCCGGTCGGCCACGGCCGCCGCCTCCTGCCACGCGGCGAGGTAGCCCCGGACGTCGCCGCGGCGGTGCTGGAACGCGTTCATCACCCACGCGAAGCTCGGCACCAGGTCGACCCGGCCGAGGTCGAGGGCGGTCCGCTGGGCGGCGGGCAGGCAGGCGCGCTCGGCCTCGAACCACTCCAGCGCCGCCGCGAGGTCGGGCAGCGGGTGCGGCCGGCTGCCGGGCGCAGGCGGTGGCAGCTCGAAGGACAGCGTGCTCACGGGGGTCAGCAGGCGGTCGCCGGCGTGGGCGGTGTGCAGGTAGAAGTCGACCACCCGGTGCAGCGCCGCGCGCCGGGCGCCCTCGGGCAGGGCCTCGCCGGCGTGGGCGCGGGCGTGCAGGCGGATCAGGTCGTGCATCCGGTAGCGGCCGGCGCGGTCGCGGCCGAGCAGGGACGCCTGCTCCAGGCCGCGCAGCACGCCGGCCGCGCGGGACGCGGTCAGCCCGGTCAGCGCGGCCGCGGCGGGCAGCCCGGTGTCCGGGCCGGGCGCCACCCCGAGCAGGCCGTAGACCGCGGCCTGCTCGTCGGTCAGCGCGCGGACGGACCAGGACAGCACGGCGGGCAGGCCCGCGGCCGGGTCGTCGTCGTCCAGCGCGACCAGGCGGGTGGTCGCGTCGCGCAGTTCGGCGGCGATCACCGCCAGCGGCGTCTCCGGCGTGGTGTGGGCGCGGGCCGCCACCACCGCCAGGGCCAGCGGGAACCCTGCGCAGCAGGCGAGCAGCTCGTCGACGGCGGCGGGTTCGGCGGCGACCCGGTCCGCGCCCAGCCGGTCGGCCAGCAGGGCGCGGGCCTCGGCGGCGGTGAGCACGTCCAGCGGCAGGTGGCGGGCGCTGTGCCGGGCGACCAGGCGGGTGAGGTGGCGGCGGCTGGTGATCATCACCGTGCAGGAGGAGCCGCCCGGCAGCAGCGGGAGCACCTGGTCGGCGTCGGCGGCGTTGTCCAGCACGATCAGCATCTTCTTGTCCGCGACCAGGCTGCGGAACAGGGTGGCCTGCGCGTCCGGGGCGGCCGGGATGCGGGCCGGCGCGACGTCCAGGGCCTCCAGGAACCCGCGGACGGCGACGGCGGGCTCCACCGGCCGGCCGGCGGGCGAGAAGCCCTGGAGGTCGACGAAGAGCTGCCCGTCCGGGAAGCGGTCCAGGTTGCGGTGCGCCCACTCGAGCGCGAGCCAGGTCTTGCCGATCCCGCCGGGGCCGGCCAGCGCGCCGACCCGGGCCGGAGCCGGGGCCGGACCACCGCCGAGCGCCCCGGTCAGCCGGTCGAGGTGCCGGTCGCGGCCGACGAACGCGGTGGGCGCGGAGGGCAGTTGGCGCGGCAGGGGCAGGCGCGGTTCGCGCACGTGGACGGTGATCCCGCCGGCGACCGTGCCGGCCTGCACCACCAGGCCGGTGACCGCGTCGGCGACCACCCGGTTGCCCCCGCCGGGCTCCGGCTCCGCGTCGTCCCGCTCGCCCTCGACCGCCATCGGCCCGACCCCCGTCGCCGCCACACGGACGCTGACGAGGGTAGCGAGCGGATCACCCGCGCACACCGGTTGCCGTCCGGGCGGCGTCGAGGAGCGGCCCCGTCCACACGAACGGGTCAGCGCTCCGGCGCGGAACGGCGCAGCGGCCGGCACCCCCGCGCGGGCGGCTCGGCAGCGGGCGGCTCGGCGGCGGGCGGCTCGACGATGGGCGGCCGGTGCGCGCAGGTCAGGGGCCGATACCCCGGCACGGGCGGGTGCGCAGGTCTGCCACGTAGTCGTCGGGCGCGCCGGCGGCTTCCGCCGCGTCGGCCACCACGCCGATGTAGCGGGCGGAGGGCAGCCCGCCCTCGTAGGCGTCGAGCACGTACAGCCAGGCCGTGACCGACCCTTCGAGGGTCTGGACGCGCAGCCGGATCTTCTTGTAGAGGCCGAGCGCGCCCTCCCACCGGTCGAGGCGGGACTCGTCGCGCGGGCTCACGTCGTACAGGACGGCGAAGACCTGCGACTCCGGGTCTTCCACGATCGTCGCGAGCGCGCCCTCCCAGCCCAGGTCCTCGCCACCGAACGTCAGTCGCCATCCGGCGAGCCATCCGGTCCCCGCCATGGGGGAGTACGGGGCTCGCTCCATCATCTGGTTCGGATCCATGTTGGACCCGTACGCGGCATAGAGCGGCACGACGACAGCCTAGCGACCTCGCGATCACCCGGAGGAACCAGAAGACCGGACGACACGCCCTTAACCCGACCGCGTACGGTTGACCGGCCCGGAGCAAACGCTGAGGAGGACGTGTCGTGACCCGCATCGTCATCATGGGCGGCGGTCCCGCAGGTTACGAGGCGGCACTGGTCGCGGCCCAGCACGGCGCCGACGTGACCATCGTCGAGCGCGAGGGGCTGGGTGGCGCGTGCGTGCTCTACGACTGCGTGCCGTCGAAGACCTTCATCGCCTCGGCGGGCGGTCGCAGCGCCTTCCGCGGCGCCGGTGAGCTGGGCATTCGCACCGACGACACGGAAGCGGCGGTCGACCTCCCGGTCGTGCACGGCCGGGTGAAGGGCCTGGCGCTGGCGCAGTCCTCCGACGTCCGCGCGCGCCTCCAGCGGGAGGGCGTCCGGATCGTCAACGGCACCGCGGAGTTCCGCGACGACGAGCGCGGCCTCGCGCAGCACCGGGTCGTGGCGACCACCGCCGACGGCGCGACGGAGGAGCTGCCGGCCGACGTGGTCCTCATCGCGACCGGCGCGACCCCGCGCGTGCTGCCGGGCGCGGAGCCGGACGGCAAGCGCGTGCTGACCTGGCGGCAGATCTACGACCTGCCCGAGCTGCCCGAGCACCTGGCCGTGATCGGCTCGGGCGTGACCGGCGTCGAGTTCGCCTCCGCCTACACCGAGCTGGGCGTGAAGGTGACCATGGTGTCCAGCCGGGACCGGGTGCTGCCGCACGAGGACGCGGACGCCGCGGTGGTGCTGGAGGACGTGTTCGCCGAACGCGGCACGGCCGTCGTCAAGCACGCCCGCGCGGACCGCGTGGAGAACGTCGGCGACGGCGTCCTGATTCACCTGGAAGACGGTCGCACGATCGAAGCCAGCCACGCCCTGATGACCGTCGGCTCGGTCCCGAACACCTCCGGCATCGGCCTGGACAAGATCGGCATCGAGCTGGGCCGCGGCGGCTACATCCCGGTCGACCGGGTGTCGCGCACCAACATCTCCGGCGTCTACGCGGCCGGTGACTGCACGGGCGTCCTGCTGCTCGCCAGCGTCGCCGCGATGCAGGGCCGCATCGCGATGTGGCACGCGCTGGGCGAGGGCGTCAGCCCCATCAAGCTCAAGACCGTGGCCGCGAACGTCTTCACCAACCCGGAGATCGCGTCGGTCGGCATCAGCCAGCAGGCCATCGACTCCGGCGAGGTCCCCGCCCGGACCATCATGCTGCCGCTGGCCACCAACCCGCGCGCCAAGATGGAGGGCCTGCGCCGGGGCTTCGTGAAGCTGTTCTGCCGCCCGGCGACCGGTGTCGTCATCGGCGGGGTGGTGGTCTCGCCGAACGCGAGCGAGCTGATCCTGCCCATCGCCCTCGCGGTGCAGAACCAGCTCACCGTGGAGGACCTGGCGACGACCTTCTCCGTCTACCCGTCGCTGACCGGCTCGATCACCGAGGCCGGCCGCCAACTCATGCGCCACGACGACTTGGACTAGCAGCCAGGCCCTCACACCCCCGCACAGCTCTCACCGCAAGCCGCGCTCCGCGCGGCGGCGCTTCGCTCTCGTCGCAAGCCGCGCCCCGCGCGGCGGCGCTTCAGCGCAGCCTCGTGCCTCGTGTTCTCCCCGTACGGCCTGGGCGCAGCCCAATCATGTTTGTCTGGGGGTGTCAAGCACGCTTTTCGCTTGACACCCCCAGACAAACATGATTGCCTCTGGCAGGTCGTGCGGGGAGAACACGACGCACTTCCCTCCTCCTTGGGGGCCTCCTGGCCGCCCTTCATACTTATATCCTGCACCGATCCGAGAAATATCAGGTGCTGTACCGCCCGAAGCTGAAAAAATAAAAGAGTCCTCGCCGGACAGGCAGGCCGCCAAGGAGAATGAAAAACAAGAGCGGTCGTGTTCCCCCCGCATGACCTGTCAAAGACAACCATGCTTTCTCGGGGGGTGCAAGCGAAAAGCGTGCTTGCACCCCCCGAGAAAGCATGGTAGCCCTCCGGGCAGGCCATACGGGGAGAACACGAGGACACGGTTCTGCACGGGGCGTGCCGAAAACCCAAAGCCTGGACAGGGCTGGCCGTGCTGCGCGGGCCGTGCTCAGGGGCGGGTCGCGGCTTGTGGTCGCGCGGCTTGCGCCGGAGCTGCCTCACTCCTCCCAGTCGAAGGTTCGCGTCACCGCTTTCTTCCAGAAGTGGTACTGGCGCTCCCGCGTCTCCTCGTCCAGTTCCGGTTCCCACTGCTTGTCCAGCGCCCAGTTCTGCCGGATGTCGTCCTCGGACTCCCAGAACCCGACGGCGAGCCCCGCCGCGTACGCCGCGCCCAGCGCCGTCGTCTCGTTGACCACCGGGCGGATCACCGGAACACCGAGGATGTCGGCCTGGAACTGCATGAGCAGTTCGTTGACCACCATGCCGCCGTCGACCTTCAACGACGTCAGCGCCACCCCCGAATCGGCGTTCATCGCGTCGATCACCTCGCGCGTCTGGAACGCCGTGGCCTCCAGCACCGCCCGCGCCAGGTGCCCCTTGTTGACGAACCGGGTCAGGCCGACGATCGCGCCGCGCGCGTCCGAGCGCCAGTAAGGCGCGAACAGCCCGGAGAACGCGGGCACGAAGTACGCGCCGCCGTTGTCCTCGACGGTCCGCGCGTGGCGCTCGACCTCCGCCGCCGTGCCGATCATGCCGAGGTTGTCCCGCAGCCACTGCACCAGCGAACCGGTGACGGCGATGGAGCCCTCCAGCGCGTACACCGGGTCCGCCGAGCCGATCTTGTAGCACACCGTGGTGAGCAGGCCGTTCTCGCTCATCACCTTGTCCGTGCCGGTGTTGAGCAGGACGAAGTTGCCCGTTCCGTAGGTGTTCTTGGCCTCGCCCGGCGACAGGCACGCCTGCCCGAACGTCGCCGCCTGCTGGTCGCCGAGGATGCCGGCGATCCGCACGCCGGCCAGCGCGCCGCGCTCCCGCGCCTTGCCGTACACCTCGGAGGACGACCTGATCTCCGGCAGCATGGACAGCGGGATGCCCAGGTCGGCGGCGATGTCGGCGTCCCAGGCCAGGGTGTCCAGGTCCATCAGCAGCGTGCGGGACGCGTTGGTCGGGTCGGTGACGTGCACGCCGCCGCGGACGCCGCCGGTCAGGTTCCACAGCACCCAGGTGTCCATGTTGCCGAACAGCAGGTCGCCCGCCTCGGCGCGCTCCCGCGCGCCCTCGACGTTGTCGAGGATCCAGCGCACCTTCGGCCCCGAGAAGTAGGTCGCGAGCGGCAACCCCGTCTTCGCCCGGTACCGCTCCTGGCCGTCCTCGGCGGCCCCGGCCAGTTCCCGGCAGATCCGGTCGGTGCGGGTGTCCTGCCAGACGATCGCGTTGTGGACCGGCTCCCCGGTGGCGCGGTCCCACACGACCGCGGTCTCGCGCTGGTTGGTGATGCCGACGGCGGCGATGTCCGAGGTCGCCAGGTCCGCCTTGGCCAGCGCGCCGGCCGCGACCTGCCGGGTGTTGGCCCACACCTCCACGGGGTCGTGCTCGACCCAGCCCGCCTTCGGGAGGATCTGCCGGTGCTCCTTCTGGTCGACCGAGACCACGCGGCCGGAGTGGTCGAACACCATGCAGCGGGTCGAGGTCGTGCCCTGGTCGATCGCGGCCACGTACTTGGTCATGCTGCGTCCTTTCTCGTCCGCGGGCGCGGAGGTCAGACCGGGAGGACCCGGTGGAGCAGCGCCGCGAGCGCGCCGCCGAGCAGCGGGCCGACGACCGGGACCCACGCGTAGCCCCACTCCGCGCCGCCCTTGCCGCGGATGGGCAGGACGGCGTAGGCGATGCGCGGCCCGAGGTCGCGGGCGGGGTTGATCGCGTAGCCGGTGGGGCCGCCGAGGGAGTTGCCCAGGCCGATGACGAGGAACGCCACCGCCGCGTAGCCCAGCGCGGAGTTGCCGAACTGCGGGGTGCCGTCCTCGGCGGCCTTGGCGCCGGGGCTGAGCAGGATCCACAGGACCAGCACGAACGTGCCGACGACCTCGCTGACGAGGTTCCAGCCGGCATTCGGGACGGTCGGCGCGGTGCAGAAGATGCCGCGGGTGCGGCCGGGGTCGTCGTGGGTGTCGAACTGGAGCTTGTAGGTCGCCCACGCGAGCACCGCGCCGACGAACGCGCCGAGCAGTTGCGCGGCGAAGTAGACCGGCACGCGGTCCCAGCCGACCTTGTCGGCGATCGCGAGGCCCAGCGTCACCGCGGGGTTGATGTGCGCGCCGCTGGGCGCGGCCACGCTGGCGCCCGCGAACACCGCGAAACCCCAGCCGAAGTTGATCAGCAGCCACCCGCCGCCGTTGCCCAGCGAGTCCTTCAGGGTGACGTTCGCGACGACACCGGCTCCCATGAGGACCAGGACCGCGGTGCCGAGCGCCTCCCACACGAAGATCGAGCCGTTGCCCATCGCCGACCTCCTCGTCCGGTGGGCGGGCGGCGACGCGGGCGCTGCCCACCCGACGCGACCTGACGCTAGTTCCGGAGTCGATCGGTTGTCCACGGTGGCGTACCGACCGGTAGCGTGGTCCAGTCAGTCCTGGTCGGACCACTCGTCAGTATCAGGGAGGCGTTCACCCGTGGCCACGCGCAAGCCGCCGTCGAACCCCGCCACCACGGCCCGCCTGGGTCCCGAGGACCGCGAGGTGGCCTGGGCGCGCCTGGGCGCGGAGACGTTCGACCTGGTGGTCGTCGGCGGCGGGGTGGTGGGCGTCGGCGCCGCCCTGGACGCCGCCACCCGCGGCCTGCGGGTGGCCCTGGTCGAGGCCCGCGACCTCGCCTCCGGCACGTCGAGCCGCTCGTCCAAGCTGTTCCACGGCGGCCTGCGCTACCTGGAGCAGCTGGAGTTCGGCCTGGTCCGCGAAGCGCTGCGGGAGCGCGAGCTGATGCTGACCCGGATCGCGCCCCACCTGGTGAAACCGGTGAGCTTCCTGTACCCGCTGACGCACCGGGTCTGGGAGCGCCCGTACACGGCGGCGGGCCTGCTGCTCTACGACACCATGGGCGGCGCGCGCTCGGTGCCCGGCCAGAAGCACCTGACCCGGGCCGGCGCGCTGCGCATGGTGCCCGCCCTGAAGCGGGACGCCCTGATCGGCGGCATCCGGTACTACGACGCGCAGGCCGACGACGCCCGGCACACCCTGGCGGTCGGCCGCACGGCCGCCCACTACGGGGCGGTGGTGCGCACGTCGACGCAGGTCGTGGGGTTCCTGCGGGAGGCGGACCGGGTCTCGGGCGTGCGCGTGCGGGACGTGGAGGACGGCCGGGAGACCGACGTCCGCGCCCACGCGGTGATCAACGCGACCGGCGTGTGGACCGACGAGCTGCAGCGCCTGTCCGGCAGCCGGGGCCGCTTCCGGGTGCGGGCCAGCAAGGGCGTGCACATCGTCGTGCCGAGGGACCGGATCGTCTCCGAGTCGGGCCTGATCCTGCGGACGGAGAAGTCGGTCCTGTTCGTCATCCCGTGGCGCAACCACTGGATCGTGGGCACCACCGACACCGACTGGAACCTGGACCTGGCCCACCCCGCGGCCACCAGGAGCGACATCGACTACGTCCTGGACCACGTCAACGAAGTCCTGGCGACGCCGCTGACCCACGACGACATCGAGGGCGTCTACGCCGGCCTGCGCCCGCTGCTGGCGGGCGAGAGCGAGTCGACGTCCAAGCTGTCCCGGGAGCACGCGGTCGCGCGCGTCGCGCCGGGGCTGGTCGCGATCGCGGGCGGCAAGTACACCACCTACCGCGTCATGGGCGCCGACGCGGTGGACGCGGCGGCCGTCGACCTGCCGGGCCGCATCCAGCCGTCGATCACCGACAAGGTGCCGCTGGTCGGCGCGGACGGCTACCACGCCCTGGTGAACCAGGCGGACCAGCTCGCGTCCCGCTACGGCCTGCACCCCTACCGCGTGCGCCACCTCCTGGACCGCTACGGCTCCCTGGTCCACGAGGTGCTGGCGACGGCGGACCCGGAGCTGCTCAGGCCGGTGCCCCACGCCCCGGACTACCTGCAGGTGGAGGTGGTCTACGCGGCGTCCCACGAGGGCGCGCTGCACCTGGACGACGTGCTGACCCGCCGCACCAGGATCTCGATCGAGTACCCGCACCGGGGCGTGGCCTGCGCGCGGGAGGTCGCGGAACTGGTCGCGCGGGTCCACGGCTGGGACGAGGCCCGGATCGCCCGGGAGGTCGAGGTCTACACCTCGCGGGTCGAGGCGGAGCGCGCCTCCCAGACCGAGCCGGACGACCCGGCCGCCGACGCGGTCCGCGCCGCCGCCCCGGAAGCCCGCCCGCACCTGGTCGAACCGGTGAGCTGAGCCCTTCCGCCGCCGGTCCGGGCGAGGCCGGAGGGTTTCACCGGTAGCAGGCCCGCCCTCGGCGGGTCGCGCCCGTCCTCCGGCGCGGTACGGGCGTGGGCCGCCCCGCGCGGGGACGACGCTCCGCCCCGCCTCCGGCTGCTCAACCGGCGCAGACCGCACTCCGCCCCGCCTCCGGCTGCTCAACCGGCGCAGACCCGACCGACAACCGCGCTCCGGGCCGCCGCGACCGCGCCGCCGTCCGACGGGCGCACCGGCCGGTCGGGGCCCGGCAAACCCCGACCGGGGCGACAACCCCTCAGCCGCTCAGCCGACCCCCAGCCGCTCAACGACCCCCAGCCGCTCAACGACCCCCAGCCGCTCAACGACCCCCAGCCGCTCAGCCAGCCCCCAGCCGCTCAACGACCCACCCCGGGAATCCACCGGCAGGCTTCGCAAGGGTCCCCTCGGACGAGGCGCCCCCGACGCACATCCGACCAGAGGGGTACGACACTCCACGTGATCAAAGCTGAGGACGCGCCCCCGACAGCGCCCTCGTCAACCCCCAGAGCACCTCCGGGAACCGCCCCCAGCAGCGACCCCGGAACGCGCACGACCGCCCTACGCCAGCGAGGCCAGCGCCGCGTGCACCATCACGCGCACGCCCACCAGCAGCGCCCGCTCGTCCAGGTCGAACCCGGGCTGGTGCAGGTCGCGGGGCTTGCCCACGCCGTCCCACACGCCCAGCCGGGCGAACGAGCCGGGCACGTGCTCCAGGTACCAGCCGAAGTCCTCGCCGCCCGACGACTGCTCGGTGCCGGCCAGCGCGTCCTCGCCCAGCGCGGCCTCGATGCCGGCGCGCAGCAGCACCGTGCTCTCGCGGTCGTTGACCACCGGCGGCACGCCGCGGCGGTGGTGCAGGTCGAAGCCGACCCCGGTCGGCGCCAGCAGCGCGCCCACCAACTCCTTGATCAGCGGCTCCATCTCCGCCCAGATGTCGCGGTCGCCGGTGCGCAGCGTGCCCCGCAGCACGCCGTCCTGCGGCACCGCGTTGGCGGCCTCGCCCGCGTGGACCGCGCCCCACACCAGCACCGTCCCCGAGCGCGGGTCCACCCGCCGCGACAGCAGCGTGGGCAGGCCGGTGATCACCGTGCCCAGCGCGTGCACCAGGTCGGCCGTCAGGTGGGGCCGCGAGGTGTGCCCGCCGGGCGAGGTCAGGCGCAGTTCGAGCATGTCGCTGGCCGACGTGATGGCGCCGACCCGCGTGCCGATCCGCCCGACCGGCAGCCGGGGGTCGCAGTGCAGGCCGAAGATCCGCTCGACGCCGTCCAGCCCGCCGGCGGCGAGCACGTCCAGCGCCCCGCCGGGCATGACCTCCTCGGCCGGCTGGAACACCAGCCGCACCCGGCCGGGCAGCTCCGTGGCCGACGCCAGCGCCAGCGCCGCGCCCAGCAGGACGGTGGTGTGCGCGTCGTGCCCGCAGGCGTGCGACACACCATCCACAGTGGACGCGTACGGCGCGCCGGTGGCCTCGTGCAGCGGCAGGGCGTCGATGTCGGCGCGCAGCGCCACGCACCGGGGGCCGCTGCCCACGTCGCAGACCAGCCCGGTGCCGCCGGGCAGCACCCGCGGCTTCAGGCCGGCCCCGCGCAGCAGCTCCGCGATCAACTCGGTGGTGGCGTGCTCGTGGCGGGACAGCTCCGGGTGGGCGTGGATGTGCCGGCGCCAGGCGACCACCTCGGATGCGTTGGCGGTCAGCCAGTCGTCCAGCCAGGAGGGGCCGCGCCCCTCACCCGGATCGTCCACAGGGGCAATGCTCACCCCGTGTTCGGTCAACAGCACTTCGGGATCCTCCTCCCCCGGCAGCTCGGGTCGTGAGTCGAGAACCGTCATGCCGCACCGCCCACCAGCCGGGCGCGCTGCGCGTCGTCGCAGGCGGCGGCGATGGTCGTCCAGGCCAGGGCGAGCGCCCCGTCGAGCACAGCTCGGTCGGCCGAAGCCGACGCACAGGCGGTCGCGAACTCGATTTGGTGGTTCACCGCGTCTCCGCAGTCGATGGCGATGGTCGGGTGGATGGCCGGCAGCGCCCGGGTCACGTTCCCCATGTCGGTGCTGCCCAGCCGCCTGGTCCGCTCCTCGGCGGGCTCCAGGGGTGTGCGCCCCAACTCGGTGATCGCACGCCGGTAGGCGTCGGCGAGCCACGGGTCGGGGGTCAGTTCGGCGTAGACGGGCGAGACCTTGACGACCTCGTGCGTGCAGCCGGTGGCGAGCGCGCCGGCCGCGAAGCAGCGGGCGACCCGCTCCTCCAGCCGGCCCAGCGACTCCAGGTCCTCGGCGCGCAGGTCGAACATCGCCGACGTGCGGTCGGGCACCACGTTGGGCACGGTGCCGCCGCGCGTGACGATGCCGCTGACCATCTGGCCGGGCTCCAGGTGCTGGCGCGCCAGGCCGATGGCGACCTGGGCGACGGTGATGGCGTCCGCCGCGTTCACACCCAGGTGCGGCGCGGCGGCGGCGTGCGAGGGCTTGCCGGTGTAGCGCACCTCGACGTCGGTGATCGCCAGCGAGCGGGCGGCGACCGCCTCGTACGGCGCGGGGTGCACCATCATCGACAGGGACACGTCGTCGAATACCCCGCGTTCGAGCATGAGCACCTTGCCGCCGCCCACTTCCTCGGCCGGCGTGCCGATCACCCGCACGGTGAGGCCGAGGTCGTCGGCCAGGTCCCGCAGGGCGAGGGCGGCGCCGGCGGAGGCCGCGGCGATGACGTTGTGCCCGCAGGCGTGCCCCACCTCGGGCAGCGCGTCGTACTCCGCGCACAGCCCCAGGACCAGGTCACCGGACCCGTAGGAGGCGGTGAACGCCGTCTCCAGGTCCGCGACGCCCCGCTGGACCGCGAAGCCCTCGGCGGCCAGCAGGTCGGCGACCTTCGCCGCGCTGCGGTGCTCCGCGAAAGCCTGCTCCGGCTCCGCGTGGATGCTGCGCGAGAGCCCTACCAGCGCAGCGGAGTACCGCTCGACGGCCGAGCGCGTCCTCATCTTGAAGTCGGTACCCATTTGCGTCCATCCTGCATGAAGCCCGACCGGCCCCGTCGCCGGTCCCGTTGATCAACCGCCGGCCGGTCGAACGGCTGCGCCAAGCGGTGCACGAATTTCGGTCAGACCGATCAAGTGCGTGCAGAATCCGCTGCAGGAGGACACCCTTTATTAGGAAACCTCACGTACTGGTCGGGTCGCCCCCACGACCCGGGTCGCCCCCACGACCGCTCAGCCGGCTTTCCTGCCCTTGCGCCACTTGTCCCAGCGCTTCTTGTTACGCCAGTAAACGAGGGCGAACAGCACCAGCGCGATACCGCCGATCCACAACTTCCTCTTGGTCTCGTCGGTCACGCCCGGATCGGTCTGCTGCGGCGCGTCGAGCTGCGGCCCAGGTGGGACCGATTCAGTCGGCTGGGCGGCGGCGACCGGACCGGCCTGCCCCGGGGTGGTGGCGTTCGCCACACCGGTCACGCCGAGCGCGCCGACCAGCACGAGGAAGCACGCCGCGAGCAGGGATCGCCACAGAGTCACGGTCGTCAACACTAGTCATCGCCCACTCCGGATACCACTGTCAGTGGTCACCCAAACCGGTGGCTTCTTCACGGCGGGTAAAGGCGGCGAGGATGCGCTCCGCGGCCAGCGTCGCGGTCAGCTCGCCTTCGCGCACCTGGCGCTCCACCTCGGGCACCAGGGCGCGCACGGCGCGGTCGGCGCGCAGACCGGCCAGCAGCCGGTCGTTGACCATGGTCCACGTCCAGTCGACCTGCTGGCGGCGGCGGCGCTCGGCCAGCTCGCCCGCGTCGCGCAGGGCGGCCCGGTGCCGCTGGACCTGCTGCCACAGGGCGTCCAACCCGTCGCCGCTCAACCCGCTGCACGTCAGCACCGGCGGGTGCCACAGGGCGTCCGGCGGGCGCAGCAGGCGCAGCGCGCCCGCGAGCTCCCGCGCCGCTCTGCGCGCGTCCCGCTCGTGCGGGCCGTCGGCCTTGTTCACCGCGATCACGTCCGCCAGTTCCAGGACGCCCTTCTTGATCCCCTGGAGCTGGTCCCCGGTGCGCGCGAGCGCCAGGAGGAGCGAGCAGTCCGTCATGTTCGCCACCGCGACCTCGGACTGCCCCACGCCGACGGTCTCCACCAGCACCACGTCGTGGCCGGCCGCCTCCACCAGCACGATCGACTCGCGGGTGGCCCCGGCGACGCCGCCGAGCGTGCCGGAGGTCGGCGAGGGCCGGATGAACGCCGCCGGGTCCACCGCGAGGCGGGCCATCCGCGTCTTGTCGCCCAGGATCGAGCCGCCGGTGCGGGTGGAGGACGGGTCGACCGCCAGCACCGCCACCCGGTGCCCCCGCGCGGTCAGCATCGTGCCGAGCGCGTCGATGAACGTCGACTTGCCCACGCCGGGCACGCCGGTGACCCCGATCCGGTGCGCGCCGCCCGAGTGCGGCAGCAGCTCGACCAGCAGCCGCTGCGCCAGCGCGCGGTGGTCCGCGCGGGTCGACTCGACCAGCGTGATGGCCCGCGCCAGCGCGCTCCGGTTTCCGGCGAGCACGCCCTTCGCGTACTCGCCGACGTCGACCGCCCTAGCCACGGCCGGGCTCGCCGCGCTCCGGCGCGCCGGACGCGAACTCGCCGGACGCGAAGTCCGCGGACCCGAACTCGCCGGGGCCCTGCTCGCCGGGGCCCTGCTCGCCGGGGCCCTGCTCGCCAGGGCTCTGCCCGTCGGCGCCCTGCCCGTCGGGCCCCGGCTCGTCGGATCCCGGCTCGTCGGATCCCGGCTCGTCGGATCCCGGCTCGTCGTGGCCCAACTGCGCCGACAGCCTGCGCAGCAGGTCGCCCGCCGCGTCCGCGATGACCGTGCCGGGCGGGAAGATCGCCGCCGCGCCCGCCGCGCGCAGCGCGTCGAAGTCCTGCGGCGGGATGACGCCGCCCACCACGATCATGATGTCCGCGCGGTCCAGCCCGGCCAGCGCCGCCCGCAGCGCGGGCACCAGCGTGAGGTGCCCGGCGGCCAGCGACGACACGCCGACGATGTGCACGTCGGCCTCCACCGCCTGGCGCGCCACCTCGTCCGGCGTCTGGAACAGCGGGCCGACGTCCACGTCGAAGCCGAGGTCGGCGAACGCCGTGGCGATCACCTTCTGCCCGCGGTCGTGCCCGTCCTGGCCCATCTTCGCCACCAGGATCCGGGGCCGGCGGCCCTCCTGCTCCGCGAACGCCGCGACGGCCTCCTGCGTGGCCTCCACGGCCGACCCCTTCCCCGGTGGGGCCGCGCCCACCTCCTGCCGGTAGACGCCGGTGATGGTGCGGATCCGCGCCGAGTGCCGGCCCCACACCCTGCCCAGCGCCTCGGAGATCTCCCCCACGGTCGCCTTGGCGCGCGCCGCGTCGACGGCGAGTTCGAGCAGGTTGCCGCCACCGCCCGCGGCGGCGGTCAGCGCGGTCAGCGCGGCGTCCACCCGGGCCGGGTCGCGCTCCGCGCGCAGCCGCGCCAGCTTCGCGAGCTGCCGGGCCCGCACGCCGGCGTTGTCCACCTTGAGGACGTCGATCCGCTCGTCGGCCTCCACCCGGTACTTGTTCACGCCGATCACCGGCTGGCGGCCGGAGTCGATGCGGGCCTGGGTGCGCGCGGCGGCCTCCTCGATGCGCAGCTTCGGGATGCCCTCGTCGATCGCGCGCGCCATCCCGCCGGCCGACTCGACCTCGGTGATGTGCGCCCACGCGCGGTGCGCGAGGTCGTGGGTCAGCCGCTCGACGAACGCGCTGCCGCCCCACGGGTCGATCACCCGCGTGGTGCCCGACTCCTGCTGCAGCAGCAGCTGGGTGTTGCGGGCGATGCGGGCGGAGAAGTCCGTCGGCAGCGCCAGCGCCTCGTCCAGCGCGTTGGTGTGCAACGACTGCGTGTGCCCCTGCGTCGCGGCCATCGCCTCCACGCAGGTGCGCGCCACGTTGTTGAACACGTCCTGCGCGGTCAGCGACCAGCCCGACGTCTGGCAGTGCGTGCGCAGCGACAGCGACTTGGGCGACTTCGGGCCGAAGCCCTTGACCAGCTTCGCCCACAGCAGCCGCGCGGCGCGCAGCTTGGCCACCTCCATGAAGAAGTTCATGCCCACGGCCCAGAAGAACGACAGGCGCGGCGCGAACGCGTCGACGTCCAGCCCCGCGTCCCGGCCCGCCCGCAGGTACTCGACGCCGTCGGCCAGCGTGTAGGCCAGCTCCAGGTCGGCCGTCGCGCCCGCCTCCTGCATGTGGTAGCCGGAGATGGAGATCGAGTTGAACTTCGGCATCCGCCGCGAGGTGAACGAGAAGATGTCGGAGATGATCCGCATCGACGGACCCGGCGGGTAGATGTAGGTGTTGCGGACCATGAACTCCTTGAGGATGTCGTTCTGGATGGTCCCCGCGAGCTGCTCCGGCGCGACGCCCTGCTCCTCGGCCGCCACCACGTAGAGCGCGAGGATCGGCAGCACCGCGCCGTTCATGGTCATGGACACCGACATCCGGTCCAGCGGGATGCCGTCGAACAGCTGCCGCATGTCGTAGATCGAGTCGATCGCCACGCCCGCCATGCCGACGTCGCCCGCGACGCGCGGGTGGTCGGAGTCGTAGCCGCGGTGCGTCGCCAGGTCGAACGCCACCGACAGGCCCTTCTGCCCGGCCGCGAGGTTGCGGCGGTAGAAGGCGTTGGACTCCTCGGCGGTGGAGAAACCCGCGTACTGGCGGATGGTCCACGGCTGGTTGACGTACATCGTCGGGTACGGGCCGCGCAGGAACGGCGCGATGCCCGGGTAGGTGCCCAGGAAGTCCAGGCCCTCGGTGTCGGCGGCGGTGTAGACCGGTTTGACGCCGATGCCCTCCGGGGTCTCCCACGCCAGCGCGTCGGGGCCCTTGCCGGTGGCCTCCTGCAGGGCCTCCTGCCACTGCGCGGCCGTGCCGGCGGGCGGCTCGCCGAGGTCGATCGAGGCGAAGTTGGGGATCATCGCTCCACTCCGAGGAACTCGAAGGTCTCTTCGAGGACGGCCAGCGCGGGGCAGCCGGCGAACACGTGCCCGTCGACCCGCGCGGGCGACTCCCGGCCCGCCAGCAGCACGCGCCGCGCGCCCGCCGCGCGCAGGGCGTCGGCGACCGGCGCGGCCAGCTCGGCGTAGCCGCTGTCGCTGCCGCACAGGCACACGACCCGCGCGCCGCTGCGCCGGTAGGCCGCGACGACGTCCTCGACGGTCGCGGTCGCGCCGGCCTGCGGCGTGGCGATCCCGCCCGCCTGGAACAGGTTCGCGGCGAACGCGGCCCGCGCGGTGTGCGCGGCGACCGGGCCGAGCGTGGCGAGGAAGACCTCGGGCCGCTCGGGCGCGGCGTCGGCCGCGTCCCGCAGCGCCTCGAACGCCTGCGCGTAGCGGATGCGCGGCAGCCCGCCCGACGGCTCCGGCGGCGCGGGCTCGCGCACCACGGGCGCTTCGGCGAGGTCCGGGAACTCGCTCACGCCGGTGATGGCGTCGGTGCGGTCGGCGAGGTTCGCGGCGCGGCGCTCCCAGGTGGCCGCGATCCCGTCGGCCACCAGGTCGAACGCGCCCGGCAGGCCGCCCGCCGCCTCGATCTCCTGGAACCACGCCCAGGCGGCGCGCGCCAGGTCGTCGGTCAGCCGCTCCACGTACCAGGAGCCGCCCGCCGGGTCGATCACGCCCGCCAGCCTCGACTCCTCCAGCAGCAGCGACTGCGTGTTGCGCGCGATGCGGCGGGAGAACGCGTCCGGCAGGCCGATCGCGTGGTCGAACGGCAGCACCGTCACCGCGTCCGCGCCGCCCAGGCCCGCGCCGAGGCACGCCACGGTGGTGCGCAGCATGTTCACCCACGGGTCGCGGCGGGTCATCATCGCGGGCGACGTGACGGCGTGCTGGACCTGCGGGCCCGACGCCCCCGCGACCTCGGTGACCCGGGCCCACAACCGCCGCGCCGCGCGGAACTTCGCGGTGGTCAGGAACTGGTCGGCGGTCGCCGCGTACCGGAACTCCAGCAGCCGCACCGCCTCCCGCGCCGACAGGCCGTGCCCGGTGAGCACCCGCAGGTAGGCGACGCCCGCCGCGAGGGACGCGCCCAGCTCCTGCGCGTCCGAGCCGCCGGCCTCGTGGAACGGCAGCCCGTCGACCACGACCGCGCGCAGCGCCGGGAACGCCCGCGCCCGGTCCACCAGGTCGAGCAGGGCCGCGAAGTCGGCGTCGGCGCCGGTGCGCGCCCGGACGCCGAGCGGGTCGGCGCCCACGTTGCCCCGGACCTCGCCGGCGGGCGCCGGCCGCCGGCCCCAGACCTCCAGCACCGCCAGGCCGGCGGCGTGGAACCCCGGGCCCGCGTCGACCACGACCGGCGCGAGGTCCAGGTGGACGTCGGCGAGCACGTCGTCCAGGCGGTCCGCGGGGATGTTGCGCAGCCACAGCGAGGTGACGCCGTTCTCCAGGTCCGCCAGCACCGCCTCCCGGTCGGCGACGACGTGCTGCTGGCGGACGTCCCAGCCGCCGGCGCCGCCCTGCGGCCGGCCGGCCCTGGTGAACGGCGCGAGGCCGGGGAAGCCGCTCGGCGGCGCGGTGTCCGCGGCGGTGTAGAGCGGTTGGACGCGGATGCCGTCGTAGGTGGTGGTCACCAGCGACTCGAAGTCCGCGCCGGACTTGCGGAGCACTCCCCGGACCAGTTCCAGCCACTGCTCGCGGTCGGGCGCGGGGAATTCGGCGGCCAGCGCCGGTTCGCCAGTCGGCTCCATCATGCTCCGCAGTGTTACCCACTAGTAGTAGGGCGGCTATGTGAGTTTCACCGCCGTGAACGATGCAGCCAGTCTTCCACCTTCGTGAACAATGGCGCGGGTGGACACCGACCGGCTGATCGCGGGCCGCTACCGCCTGCGGCACGTCCTGGGGCGGGGTTCCATGGGCACGGTGTGGGCCGCGCACGACGAGGTGCTGCGCCGGGCGGTCGCGGTCAAGGAGGTCCTGGTCCCGCCGGGCACGCCCGACGCGGAGGCCGACCTGCTGCGCGAGCGCACCCTGCGCGAGGCCCGCTCGGTCGCCCAGCTGACCCACCCCAACGTCGTGACGCTGTACGACGTCGCGCAGGTCGACGGCGACCCGTACGTGGTGCTGGAGCTGGTGCCCTCGGAGTCGCTGGCCGACCTCGTGCGGCGGCGCGGCCCGCTGACCGCCGAGCAGGGCGCGGTCGTCGCCGACGCGGTGGCCGCCGCCCTGGAGGCCGCCCACCGGGCCGGCATCACCCACCGCGACGTCAAGCCCGGCAACGTCCTGGTCGCCGACGACGGCCGGGTCAAGCTGACCGACTTCGGCATCGCGCGCAACGTCGCCGAGGCCACCCTCACCGGCCGGGGCACCGCCCTGGGCACGCCCGCGTTCATCGCGCCGGAGGTGGCGGCGGGCGGCGCGGTGTCGGCCGCGGCGGACCGGTGGTCGCTGGGCGCGACCCTGTTCGCGGCCATGACCGGCCGGCAGCCCTACGAGGGCGAGAACGTCATGCGGACCATCAACCTGGTGGTCCACGGCGACCCGCCGCCGGCCGCCGAGTGCGGCGCGCTGGAGCCGGTGGTGGCGGGGCTGATGGCCAAGGACCCGCTCGCGCGGCTGTCGCCGGCCGAGGTCCGCCGCCGGGTGCGCCCGCTGCTGCCGGAGCCGGGGACCGACGTCTTCCCCGCCGACGGCGAGGCCGACACCCGGCCTGCCCTGTCGGCGGTCCGGGCCGGCGCCGGGCCGGCGGGCGGGTCGGCAGCCCGGTCGGCGGCGGGGTCGGCGGGCGGGTCGGCGCCGGTCAAGGCAACCGTCCCGCCCGACACCCCGCTGGCCGCCGACCCCGGCCCGCTGCCGTTCCCGGTCGCCGCCCCCGCGCGGCGCGGCCGGGCGCTGACCGCCGCCGTGGTCGTGGCCGCCCTGGTCCTGTTCGCCGTCGGCGGCGGCGCCGGTTTCGCCCTGACCAGGGCGCTGGCCGGCGCGTCCCTGCTGCCGCCGCCGTCGGCCGGCGCGCCGTCGCTGCCCGCGATCACCGACGAGGCCCCGGCGCGCGTGACGACGGCGTCCGCCGCCACCGCGAACGGCGAGCAGGGCGCGGAGTTCACCATCGAGGTGGGCGCGGACTGGACGAGCTTCCTGGAGCAGCGGGCCAACCGGGGGCTCGCGCCCAGCACCGTCGTGCACCTGGTCGCGCCGACCGGCGGCTACGAGGTGAGCGTGCAGCGGTTCGCCGACTACTACCCGCGGCACTCGGTCGAGGACTACCTCTCGCTGGTCCGGTCGCGCTGGCCGAAGGGCCAGTACTTCGGCGAGGCCACCGACGTCACCGACCCGCTGGACCCGGCGGCGCCCGAACCGCCCGTGCAGTTCAGCTACCGGACCGTGGAGAAGGCCACCGAGCTGGGCCGCGCCGCCGACGCCGGCGGCCGGGACCTGCGGCGGTCGCGGTACTCGCGGGTGCTGCCGCGCGGTGCGGACCTGTGGGTGGTGGAGGTGGTGTTCCCCACCGAGCAGGAGGAGATGGGGCGCAGCAGGCTGTTCGACACCATCGCGGGCACGTTCGCGGTGGTGGGCTGACCGGCGGCGGACACCGGCGGCGGACACCGGCAGCGGGCGCGGGCGGGGGTCGCGGGCGGAGATTAGGCTCGCGACCGTGACCGCCATCAGTGAAGACAGCGCGCTCGAAGCGCAGGCCGCCGCCGCCCTCGCCGAGCGGACGGGTGTGGAACGGCACGACATCGCCGTGGTGCTCGGCTCCGGCTGGCGGCCCGCCGCCGACGTCATCGGCGAGCCCGCCGCCGAGGTGCCGATGGGCGAGCTGCCCGGGTTCGAGCCGCCCACCGCGGTCGGCCACGGCGGGACCATCCGGTCGGTCCCGGTCGGCGGCCGGAACGTCCTGGTGCTGCTCGGCCGCACGCACGGGTACGAGGGCAAGGGCGTGCCGAAGGTCGTGCACGGCGTGCGGACGGCCGCCGCCGCCGGGGTGCGGACGGTGGTGCTCACCAACGCCGCCGGCGGGCTGCGCCAGGGCATGTCGGTCGGCCAGCCGGTGCTGATCAGCGACCACCTGAACCTGACCGCCACGTCGCCGCTGGTCGGCGCGCGGTTCGTGGACCTGACCGACCTGTACTCGCCGCGGCTGCGCGACCTCGCCCGGGAGATCGACCCCTCGCTGGAGGAGGGCGTCTACGCGGGCCTGCCCGGCCCGCACTTCGAGACGCCCGCCGAGATCCGGATGCTGCGCGCGGTGGGCGCGGACCTGGTCGGCATGTCGACCGTGCTGGAGGCCATCGCAGCGCGCGCCGAGGGCGTCGAGGTGTTCGGGCTGTCGCTGGTGACCAACCTCGCGGCGGGCATCACCGGCGCGCCGCTGAACCACGTGGAGGTGCTGGAGGCCGGCGCGGCGGCGGCCAACCGGATGGGCTCGCTGCTGCGGGAGCTGGTGACCAGGGCATGACGCTGACCCCTTCGCTGCGGGACGCGGCGTTCCGCTGGATCGCCGACGACCCGTCGCCCGAGGCGCGCGCCGAGCTGCAGGGCGTGCTGGCGCGGGCCATGGGCGGCGACGCGGCGGCCGCGGCCGACCTGGCCGACCGGATGGCGGGCCCGCTGGCGTTCGGCACCGCCGGGCTGCGCGGGCCGGTGCGGGCCGGCCCCAACGGCATGAACCGGGCCGTGGTCGTGCGCACCACGGCGGGGCTGGCGGCGTGGCTGAAGGCGAAGGGCGAGACCGGCGCGGTGTTCGTCGGGCGCGACGCCCGGCACGGCTCGGAGGAGTTCTGCGCCGCCGCCGCGTCGGTGCTGGCGGGCGCGGGCTTCGCGGTGCGGGTGCTGCCCGAGCCGCTGCCGACGCCCGTGCTGGCGTTCCTGGTGCGGCGGCACGGCGCGGTCGCCGGCGTGCAGATCACCGCGTCGCACAACCCGCCCGCCGACAACGGCTACAAGCTCTACCTCGCGGGCGGCGGGCAGATCGTGCCGCCCGCCGACCGGGAGATCGAGGCCGCGATCGCGCGGGTGCCGGCGGCGGTGTCCGTGCCGCTGTCCGACGACTGGCTGCCGGTGGGCGACGCCGAGGTCGACGAGTACGTGGAGCGCGTGGCCTCGCTGCCCCGCGGCACGTCCCGCGACCTGCGCGTGGCGCTGACCCCGATGCACGGCGTGGGCGGGCGGACGGCCGTGGAGGCGTTGCGGCGCGCCGGTTTCACCGACGTGCGGGTGGTGCGCGAGCAGGCCGTGCCGGACCCGGCGTTCCCGACCGTGGCGTTCCCCAACCCCGAGGAGCCCGGCGCGGCCGACCGGCTGCTGGAGCTGGCCGCCGCCGAGGACGCCGACCTGGCGATCGCGCTGGACCCGGACGCCGACCGGTGCGCGCTGGGCGTGCGGGACCGCGACGGGTCGTGGCGGATGCTGCGCGGCGACGAGACCGGCGTGCTGCTGGGCTCCCTCGTGCTGTCCACTGTGGACGAACCGGATCCGCTGGTGGCCACGACGATCGTGTCGTCGTCGCTGCTGAAGTCGATCGCCGCCGCGCACGGCGCCCGGTACGCCGAGACGCTGACCGGCTTCAAGTGGCTGGTGCGCGCGGGCGAGGGCCTGGTGTTCGCCTACGAGGAGGCGCTGGGCGTCTGCGTCGACCCGCGGCACGTCAGCGACAAGGACGGCATCTCGGCGGCGGTCGTGGCCTGCGACCTGGCGGCGGGCCTCAAGGCCGCCGGCCGGTCGCTGCCCGACGCCCTGGACCAGCTCGCGCTGGACCACGGGCTGCACCTGACCGACCAGGTGTCGCTGCGGTTCACCGACCTGAGCCGCATCGGCGCCCTGATGGCCCGGCTGCGCGCCGACCCGCCGGAGGGCTTCGCGTTCGAGGACCTGCTGCCGGCCGCGGACGTCGTGCGGCTGACCGCCGACGGCGTGCGCGTCGTGGTGCGGCCGTCCGGCACCGAGCCGAAGCTCAAGGCGTACCTGGAGGTCGTCGAGCCGGTCGACGACCTCGCCGCGGCCCGCGCGCGCGGCGCCCGGCGCCTGGCGCAACTGCGGGACCGGGTCTCCGCCCTGCTCGCGCCCTAGGGTTCCGGGCGAGCGGCGGCGAGCGGCGGGCGCGGCGTCGCCGCGCCCGGCCGGCGGCTCAGGACGCGACGGCGATCAGCAGGCAGAGGACCGCGACCACCAGGGCGCCGCCCGCGACCAGCCAGGGCCGCCTGGTGGGCGGGCTCACCCGGTCCCCCGTGGCGGCGGCGACCGCGATCCGCCCGGCGATGTAGCTCACCGCCGACAGCGCCACGCCGGTCGCGAGGATCATCGTGTTGACGTCCCAGGGGCTGTGGTCGACCCCCGGCCACACCGAGACGAACACCAGCGGCAACCCGATGAGCCCCAGCCCGATCCCGACGCCGCCACCCCAGGTGATCCGCCGATTCCGTGACATCGTGGCGATGCTGCGAGTGTCCATGTCTCCCTCCCGGTCACTTAGACAGACGTGCGGGCGCCGCTCCGGTTCCGGCCGCGACACCGGCAACCGGGTGAACCGACACCGGTTCCGCCGCACCGGCCGGGCCTCCGACCCCCGACGGCGTCGCCCCGCGCACCCGTCAAGCGTAGCGAGCGGTTGCGGGCGGACCCCGCGGAAGCCCGGCGGGCGTCCCGAGGCTGCTGATCGCCCACCACACGCCGTCGCCCACCCTCCAGGCGATGTTCGAGGCGGCGGTCGCCGGGGCGGCCGTTCGGCCTGTACGTGCAGCACGGCGACAACGTGCGGGGCGTTCAGGGCATCGCCGGGGGCATGGGGTGGCGGCAGGTCGCCGACCACGTGCTCGTCGCGGGCAAGCCGGGCAAGGCCGAACCGGGCGCGACGGTCACGGCGACGCCCGTGTGATGGGTAACACGGATCCCTCCGGTTGCGATTGATCACCCGTAGTGGTGTGACGAACGCAGACGGAGGCGCCAGATGACCACCCCCGCCGGACCGCCGCCGATGTGCGGGTCGTGTGGCGCGTACTTACAACCTCCGAACACCAACTGCGCGGTGTGCGGCAAGAGCCAGTGGCCCCAGCAGCCGCCCGTCTACATCCCGCACGCCCCGCCGGCGACCGGCCACCCCGCCCAGTACGCGCAGCCCGGCTACGGCCCGCCGGCGCCGATGGGCGGCGTGGTCACCGCGAAGTCGCCGGGCGTCGCGGTGCTGCTGTCGTTCCTGTGGCTGGGCGCGGGCAACCTCTACGCCGGGCAGACCGCGCTCGGCATCGTCCTGATCCTCGTGAACTTCCCGCTGTGGATCTTCGCGCTGACGTTCATCGGGATGATCATCGCGTTCCCCGTCTGGGTCGTCCTGGCGATCGTGGGGATGGTGCTGGCCGCGCAGGGCGCGAAGGACTTCAACCTCCGCAACGGGATCGTGGTCCGGTAGCCGGCGCGCGTCACCCGTTGAGCAGGCGCAGCATCTGCGGCGGGTACCGGTCGCCGGCGGCGGGCGGGGCCGCCTCCTCGATCGCCCGCAGGTCGTCGGCCGACAGCGCCAGGCCCGCGGCGGCGACGTTCTCCTCCAGGTACCGCACCCGCTTGGTGCCGGGGATCGGGACCACGTGCGGGCCCCGGTGGTGCACCCACGCCAGCGCGAGCTGACCGGGCGTGACGCCGTGCCGCGCGGCCTGCGCCTCCAGGGCCGCGACGATCGCCAGGTTGCGCGCGAGGTTCTCCTCGGAGAAGCGCGGCATGGTGCGGCGGGTGTCGTCCTCGGCCAGCTCGGCGGTCGAGGTCACCCGGCCGGTCAGGAAGCCCCGGCCCAGCGGCGAGAACGGCACGATGCCGATGCCCAGCTCCGCGCACGTGGGCGCGATGGCGTCCTCGATGTCCCGCGTCCACAGCGACCACTCGCTCTGCAGCGCGGTGATGGGGTGCACGGCGTGCGCCCGGCGGATGGACCCCGCGCCGGCCTCGGACAGCCCCAGGTGGCGGACCTTGCCCTCCCGCACCAGCTCCGCCATCGCGCCGACGGTCTCCTCGATCGGCACGGTGGGGTCGACGCGGTGCAGGTAGTACAGGTCGATGTGGTCCACGCCGAGCCGGCGCAGCGAAGCCTCGCACGCCCGGCGCACGTAGGCGGCGTCACCGCGCGGGCGGCGCTCCGGGTCGCCGAGGCCGAACTTGGTGGCCAGCACGACCCGGTCGCGGCGGTCGGCGATGGCGCGGCCCACCAGCTCCTCGTTCGCGCCCGAGCCGTAGGCGTCGGCGGTGTCCAGCAGCGTCACGCCGAGGTCCAGCGCGCGGTGGATCGTCGCGATCGACTCCGCGTCGTCGCTCTTGCCGTAGGACTGGCTCATGCCCATGCAGCCGAGCCCTTGCCGGCCGACTTCGAGCCCCGTGCCCAGGAGTGCCTTGCCCAGCGGTGTCATGCGGTGTCCTGTGTTCAATTGCGCCGCCTTCGGCGGCGCGGCGTGGCCGCCTGGTAGTCGGCGCGTCGTGGTCTGATTCGGTCGATCGAAGAGCGTGATCGATCGAATCAGACCACGACACACCGACGCGGCCACGCAGGGGGGCCGGGTCGGGGTGTCGTGGGCGCTCGAACCAGGGGAACCGGAGTGGGGGGCTAGTCGTGCTTGGGGGTGGCCCACGCTTCCAGGCGGGTGGCCATGCCGGCCACGTCGACCTGCTCGCGGCCCAGCGCCCGGACCAGGTCGAGCGCGTCGTCCTCGTCCGCGTCGACCCACCAGCCGTTGATGTCGCACAGCGTGACGGCCGCGACCCAGCCCAGCCGCCAGTTGCCCTCGACCAGCGGGCGGGTGCGCACGATCGAGTCCAGCAGGGCTGCGGCTTTCAGCCAGAGCGTCTCGTACGCCTCGACGCCCAGCACCGCGGCCCTGGGCCGGTGCGCTGCGGAGTCGAGGAGCCCTAAGTCGCGCACGACCAGATCCCCACCGGTGACGGCGGTCGCCAGCACGAGCAAGTCGCCGGCGTCGAGGTAGTTGACCACTGCTTGACGCGCTCCCTGTCCCTGGCGGCGGGGCCTGCGGCGCGGCCACGCCGAGTCCGGGATGCCTTCGGCACCACTGCCCACCACCTCGGGTCTGTATCGCCTGACCGCCCAGCCGGCGGTGAGGACGTTGTCCACCTCGCGGGGCACCACGGCGGTGCGCTCCCTGCTCGGCCCGATTTTCAACGGCGCACCATACCCGGGCGCCGGGAGTAGGCGCGGGCGTTCGCACCGGTGAACGCGGGGCAGGGGCGCGTTACGGCGATTGAGCTGCACTGATCCAGACTATCGAACAAAAGTTCGAACGGCAGTGTCACCCGTTGGAACGTGTGGAGCAGTCACATTCCACCGGACGCAGGAGCGCGGTGCGACGACGGGCGGTCAGGCGGAGCCGAGCCGGTCGAGCAGCCCGCGGTACTTCGGCAGCACCCTCCCGAGGACCTCGGAGAGCTGCTCCTCCTTCTGGAGGCGGGCCCACCGCTCGGCGAGCGCGAGCCGGACGACCTCCTGCTTGGAGCGCCCCTCGGCCGCCGCCAGCTCGTCGAGCCGCCGGTTCTCCTCATCGCTCAGACGCAGGGTCATCGCCATGCCCAGGACGGTACCAACTTGGTACCACGGTGACCAGACCTCGTTTTATAACAGTGTTGCGATAAGCTGCGCGGGTGCCGAGACCCAGGACCCACGACGACGCGCTGCGGGTGCGCCTGCTCGACCGCGCCGGTGAACTGCTGTCCGCCGAGGGGCCGGCCGCTCTGAGCTTGCGCAGGCTGGCGGCGGATGTCAACACCTCGACTACGGCCGTGTACTCGCTGTTCGGCGGCAAGCCCGCCCTGCTCGACGCCCTCTACGAGGAGGGCTTCCGCCGGTTCGGCGTCCGGCTCGCGGCCCTGCCCCGGACCGACGACCCGGTGGAGGACATCATCCGCATCGGCCTGACCTACCGGGCCAGCGCGCTCGCCGACCCGCAGTTCTACCTGGTGATGTTCAGCGTGGTCGACCCCGGCTTCGAGCCCTCGGAGGAGGTGCGGGCCTCCGCGGCGGAGACCTTCGTGCCGCTGGTCGAGAGCGTCGGCCGCGCCATCGAGTCCGGCCGGTTCGTCGACGCGCCCCGCGAGCACGTCGCGGTGGCCCTGTGGGGCGTGGTGCACGGCCTGGTGAGCCTGGAGCTCAACGGCCACCTGCCGCCCGGCGTCGAGATCGCGCCCGCCTACGAGCAGGCGATCCGGGCGCAGGCCGAGGGCTGGCGCCGGCGGTAGGAAGGGGTGGAGCCCGGGGAGGCGGCCGCCGCGAAACCTCCCCGGACCCCGGTGGACCGTCCCTGTCAGGACAGCCCGTCTCGGAGGGCGCGGATGAGCTCGCCGTCGGCGGTGTCGCCGTCCAGCGACCAGATCATCGCTCCGCCCAGCCTGCGTTCCGCCACGTAGCGACCCTTGCGCTTCATCTCGGTCGGGTCGTCCCAGGTCCAGAACGTCTTGCCGTCGAACAGCCACGCGTGCCCGGCCTTGGGGTCGCGGTGCACGGTGAACCCGCCCGCCTGCGGCTTGAGGGTCCGGTACTCCTCGAACCCGGGCTCGAAGGTGCCCGGCGCGGGCCCGGTGGCGGGCTGGAACAGCCCGTTGTTCTCGTTGCGCACGCCGGTCCAGCCGCGGCTGAAGAACGGCACGCCCAGCACGATCTTGTCCCGGTCGACGCCCTTGCGCAGGTAGTGGTCGATCGCGACCTGCGAGCTGTACTTCGGCGACGTCGGGTCCGCCGCCGGCGTCCGCAGCGAGGACTGCTGGTTGGTCGTCGGGTCCCACGAGCCGTGGAAGTCGTAGCCCTGCACCGTCGCGAAGGTCAGCAGGTCGAACACCTTCGAGACCTCGAAGCCGCGGTCGATGAACGCCGGGTTCGCGGACAGGTACGCCGTCAGGTCGTAGCGCCGCCCGGTCTGCCAGGTCAGCTTGCCCAGCTGCTTGCGGTACTCGCGCAGCAGGGCGGTGAAGTTCTCGCGGTCCTCGGCGCGGATCACGTTGCCCGGCGCGCCCTCGCTGGAGGGCCACTCCCAGTCCAGGTCGATGCCGTCGAACAGGCCCGCCGCCGCGCCGGGCGGCGCGTCGACCAGGTTGCCCTTGAGCCACAGGTCGATGCACGACTTCACGTGCGCCGCGCGGGAGGCGGGGGTGAGCGCCGCGTCGGAGAAGTACTTCGAGCCGCTCCAGCCGCCGAGCGAGATGTAGACCTTGAGCTTCGGGTGCTTGGCCTTGAGCTGCTTGAGCTGGTTGAGGTTGCCCCGCAGCGGCTGGTTCGGGTCGTCGGCCCTGCCGCTGACGCTCTGCTCCGCGCCGAAGGGCCGCTGGTAGTCGGCCCACGGGTCGGAGCTGACGCACTTGCCGCTCTCGTCGAGGAAGCCGAACGCGTAGTTCACGTGCGTGAGCCGCTTCGCGGACCCGTTCTTGACCAGGTCGCTCACCAGGAAGTTGCGGTCGTAGCCGCTCCAGTTGGTGTAGTAGCCGACCGTGCGAGGTTGATCGCGGCCACCGTGCGCCTGGGCCTGCGGGGCCAGGGACACGGTGAGGGCGGAAACCAGGAGGGCGGGGAGCACCCATCTCCTGCTCGTCATGCTTCTCCTCGCGGTGGCGGCGTGCTCTGTGGTCCAGACCACGGTAGGCGTGAGGTCTAGACCACCACTACGCCCGAACGGCCGAATCCCGTCATACCGGCGAGTTCTGCTTCGGCTGACCGTTCACAGACCTTGCAAAAGTTTGCATGTGCGCGGTGTCCCGGGGCCGCGCTAGCGTGTTGTTGTTCAAGTTTGAACACCTATCCACAAGGGGAAACCGTGACGATCCTGGTGACCGGGGCGACCGGCAACGTCGGCAGGCACGTGGTGGAGCAGCTCGTGGCGCGCGGTGCGGAGGTGCGCGCGCTGACCCGCGACCCGGACAAAGCGGGCTTGCCCGAAGGCGTCGAGACTGTGAAAGGCGACCTCACCCGGCCCGACGCGCTCCCGCTCGACGGCGTGACCGCCGTGTACCTGCTCGCGGTGCTCGACGCCGAGCGGCCGGCCGACCTCGCAAGCGCTTTCCTCGAGCTGGCGAAGGACGTCCGGCGGGTGGTCTTCCTGTCCACCGACGCCGTGGCGGTGCAGCGGCCGGGCAGCTACGAGACGCACCAGGCGGTGGAACGGGCCATCGAGGAGAGCGGCGTCGAGTGGACGCACCTGCGCCCCGGCGAGTTCATGGCGAACAAGCAGGTCTGGGCGGAGACGATCAGGCGGGAGAACGTCGTGCGCGCTCCCTACCCCGACGCGGTCGGGACGCCGATCCACGAGGCCGACATCGCGGAGGTCGCCGTGCGCGCGCTGCTGGAGGACGGGCACGCGGGCCGGGCGTACCGGCTGAGCGGCCCGGAGGCGCTGACGACGCGGCAGCAGGTGGCCGCGTTCGCCGAGGGCCTCGGCCGGGAGATCGCCTACGAGCGGCTGACCTACGGCCAGGCGCGCGCCGCGCTCATCCGGGACGTGGGCCTGCCGTGGAACATCGCCGAGTACCTGCTCGGCTACCAGGCCCAGTTCAACGAGGAGCCGGCGGAACTGCTGCCCACGTTCGAGGAGATCACCGGCAGGCGCGGGCGGACCCTCGCCCAGTGGGCCGCCGAGCACGCCGACGAGCTGTCCGTCCTGCGCTGAACCCGGGCTCCCCGCCTCCCCGTGCGGTCCGGGCCGCACGGGGAGCACCGCCGGGTCAGGGCGAAGCGGTCCCGCCGAGGACGTCGGGGGTCCTCAGCAGGCGGTCGACGGCGTCGGCGCGCTCGGCGTCACCGACGGCGGTGAAGATCTCCCACGCCCGGTCCCCGCACCGGGTCGCCTCCTCGCGCCGCCCCGCTTCCAGCAGCACCAAGCCCGAGCCGGCCCACGCCCTGGCCTCCCCGTACCGGTCGCCCAACCCCCGGAACAGGTCACCGGCGCGCCGGTAGGCGGTGACGGCCTCCTCGAACCGCCGCAACTCCGACAGCGCCGCGCCCAGGTTGCTCCACGCCTGGGCCTCGCCGTACCGGTCGCCCAGCTCCCGGCAGATGGCCAGGTCGCGGCGGTGAGCGGTGGCAGCCTCCTCGAACCGCCGCAACTCCCGCAGCGCCATGCCCAGGTTGCCCCACGCCGTGGCCTCGCCCTGCCGGTCACCCACTTCCCGGAACAGGTCGCCGGCGCGCCGGTGGGTGGCGGCGGCCTCGGCGAAACGCCGAGTCTCCCGCAGCGCCAAGCCGATGCTGTTCCACGCCATGGCTTCGCCGTGCCGATCACCCATCTCCCAGCACCGCTCACCGGCGCGCTCGTGAGCGGCGATGGCTTCCTCGAACCGCCGCAACTCCCGCAGCGCCATGCCCAGGTTGTTCCACACCCCGGCTTCGCCGTGCCGGTTCCCCACCTCCCCGTGCAGCTCACCGGCGCGCTCGTGAGCGGTGACGGCCTCCTCGAACCGCCGCAACTGCTGCAGCACCACGCCCAGGTTGTTCCACACCATGGCTTCACCGCGCCGGTCACCCAACTCCCGGTACAGATCACCGGCGCGCTCGTGAGCGACGATGGCCTCCTCGAACCGCCGCAACTCCCGCAGCACCAGACCCAGGTTGTTCCACACCGTGGCCTCGCCGCTCCGGTTCCCCACCTCCCCGTGCAGCTCACCGGCGCGCTCATGAGCGACGACGGCCTCCTCGAACCGCCGCAACTCCCGCAGCACCACGCCCAGGTTGTTCCACACCATGGCTTCACCGCACCGGTCACCCAACTCCCGGTACAGATCACCGGCGCGCTCGTGAGCGGCGACGGCCTCCTCGAACCGCCGGACTTTCCCCAGGGCCACGCCCAGGTTGTTGGCGGTCATGGCCTGGTCGCGGGCGGACAGGTGGGTGGCGCTGGTGTGGGTGCGGTCCGCCACGGTGACCGCGTCGGCGAGGTAGTGCCGCCAGTCCAGGTATTGGGCCAGGGCGGCGCCCAGTCGCACGGCGTGGTCGTGGTGGCCGCTGGTGGTGGCGTGGACGACGGCGGCGACGAGGGTGGCGCGCTCGGCGTCGAGCCACTCCAGGGCGTCGGCCCGCCCGGCGAAGCGGTCGGGCGCCGGCTGCCCGGGCAGTGCCCGCAGGTGGTCGTCGGCCTGGTCGGCGGTGGTGGCGTAGTAGCCGAGCACCCGCAGCTCGGCCGCCGCCAACCGGTCGGGGTCGAGCCCGGCCGAGTGGCTGCCGGTGTGGGCCCGGATCAGGTCGTGCAACCCCCACCGGTCCGGGCCGGTGGAGCGCAGCAGGTGGGCCTGGCGCAGACCGCGCAGCCCGACCCGCACCCGTTCCGGGGGTTCGTCGGCGAGGGCCGCCGCCGCGTCGGTGGAGGTGTCGGGCCCCGGGTTCAGACAGAGCAGCCGCAGCAGCCCCGCCCACTCCGGGTGGTCGCCTAGCAGGCGCTGCCAGGACAGGTCGAAGACGGCGGCCACGGCCTGCTCACCGTGGGCGTAGCCCTCCACCCCGGGAGCGCTGCGCAACTGGTCGGCCAACTCCCCCGGCCGCAGGTGGGGTTCGTCGGCCAGCAGCGCCCCGGCGATGCGCAGCGCCAACGGCAACCTCCCGCACGCCCGGGCCAGCGCCTCGGCGCCGGGCGGGTCGGCGCGCAGGCGCCGGTCGTCGGGCTCCTGCTCGTCCAGCACCCGGTCGAGCAGGGCGACGGCGGCCCCGGTGTCGAGGACGTCCAGGGACAGGCGGCGGGCGCGGGGCAGGTCCAGGGTGTCGCGGGTGGTCACCAGCACCCGGTGCGGACCCGACCCCGGCACCAGCCCCCGCACCTGCCGGCCGGCTCCGGCGTTGTCGCACACCAGCAGCACCGCCCGCCCCTGCTCGCCCAGTTGGGTCAGGACCTGGTCATAGGCGGCAGCCTGCTCCACGGGGTCGTCCGGGATCCGTTCGTCCGGCACTCCGAGCCGGCGCAGCAACGGCCCGAACACCGCCGCGTCGGGTACCGGCCCCTCGTGGTCGTAGCCGCGCAGGTCCACCCAGAACACCCCACCGCCGAACCAGCCCCGGCGCAGCGCCTCGACGGCGGCGTGCCGGGCCAGGGCGGTCTTGCCCACCCCGCCCATCCCGGCCACCGCCGACACCACCGCCCCCACCCCGGCGCCGGCATCCGGGTCGAGGATCGCCAGCACCCGGGCCAACTCCTCCTCACGGCCGACGAACACCTCCCCGACCGTGGTCTCCGGGCGCACCGGGTCCACACGCGCCACCGGAGGAGGTGGGGCCGGAGAGGGGTGGAAGTGCACACCGCCGTGGATGACCCCGGCCTGCACCGCGTTGCCCGTGACATTCCCGGCGCAGTTGATCGTGAGGTGGTTCTCGGCGTCCCGCTCGCGCATCCCCACACCCTGGATCACCCCCCGCCGACCACTGCGGACAACCCACCACAGCCACTCGTTCGGCCCAACACCGCAGCACAGCCCGAAAGCCTCGGCACGCGCCGTGCAGACCGATGTCCTCGTGTTCTCCCCGTACTGATCTTCAATTGTTGGGGTCAGGTTGGTTCGGGGGTGAGGGTCAGGCCGGTGTGGGCGAGGAATCCGTCGAGCAGGTCGGGCCGGTTCCGGATGAGGCGGAGTCGGCGGCGCACGATCGGGACCAGGTCGTTCAGACCGACGGGGGCGAGGTTGGCCAGACCGCGTTTGAGGTGTGACCACACCCCTTCCACCGGGTTGAGTTCCGGGGCGTAGGCGGGTAGTCGGATCACGTGCAGCCAGTCCCGGGCGGCGAGGGCGGGCCGTATCCGGGCGCTGATGTGCCGGTCGAGGTTGTCCCAGATCAGCACGATCGGGCCGCCCAGGCGACGGTGGGCGTCGTCCAGCAGCGCGAGGTAGTGCCGCTCGAGGAAGCTGCGCGGGGCCGGCGGGCTGCGGCGGCGGTGGTGCACGAGCACCCGGTGCAGCAGCCGGGTGCGTTCGCCGGGTTTGACGCAGAGCAGGCCGGCCACCGAGATCCGACCCTGGGAACCGGCCCAGTAGGGCAGGACCGGGGTGTGGCCGCGCCTTGCCCAGGTGCGGGCCTTGTGCGGGCGGGTGTTGCAGCCGGTCTCGTCCTCGAAGCACAACCAGGCGCCCAGGTCCGCGGCTAGGGTTTTCCCCGCGCCCACGACTCCCGCCGCCAGGCGGTGACCGCGGCCTCGTCACGGCGGTCGGCCCGCCGGGCCGGCACCTGGGGGCTGTAACCGATGCGGTGCAGCACCAGCGACATCCCGGCCGGGGTGTAGCGCACCGCGAACAACCGCGCGACCAGCTCCGCGACCCTGGCCAGGGTCCAGCGTCGATCCTCGGTGTACCCGTGGGCGGCCGGCCCCTGCTCCAGGGCCTGGACCAGCCGGTCGAGCCGGGCCCGGTCCAGACGGCAGTCCGGCCCGCCCGGCCCCCTGGAGCGCAGGGCCTGCCGGCCCCCGGCACGCCACAAACGCCGCCAGGCATAGGCGGACTTGGTCGACACCCGCAGACCACGAGCGACCTCGCAGGCGCCCACACCACGCTCGAACCAGTCGGCGGCCTGCATCCGCACCGCCTCACGTCGGGCCCGTTCCCGTCCGGTCAGGCCACCACCATCGGGATAGCGCATACCCCACGGGTACCCCCGGGACAGCCCCACCCACCGACACAAGCCACCACAGACCCCAACAATTGAAGATCAGTATGGCCTGCCCGGAGGGCTGCCATGCTTTCTTGGGGGGTGCAAGCACGCTTTTCGCTTGCACCCCCCAAGAAAGCATGGTCGTCTTTAGACAGGCCATGCGGGGAGAACACGACCGCTCTTGCTCTTCCTCCTCCTTGGCGGCCTGCCCGTCCGGCGAGGACTCTTTAATCTTTTCCACCGAGATCCGCACCGCAACAACCAACCCGCACCGCAACAACCAACCCGTACAAACCCTAAACCGCACCGTACTGGCGGTCACCGGCATCACCGAGCCCCGGGACGATGAACCCCGAGTCGTTCAACCGCTCGTCCACGCTGGCCGTCACCAACCGCACCGGCAAACCCGAGTCCGCCAGGTGCCGGATGCCTTCCGGCGCGGCCAGCGCGCACACCGCCGTCACGTCGGTCGCCCCGCGGTCGGTCAGCAGCCGGATCGTGTGCGCCATCGAACCGCCGGTCGCCAGCATCGGGTCCAGCACCAGCACCGGGCGGCCGTCCAACGACTCGGGCAGCGATTCCATGTACGGCGTCGGCAGCAGGGTCTCCTCGTCGCGCGCCAGGCCGACGAAACCCATCTGCGCGTCCGGGATCAGCCGGTGCGCCTGGTCGGCCATCCCCAGGCCGGCGCGCAGCACGGGCACCAGCAGGGGCGGGTTGGCCAGCCGGTAGCCGGTGGTGCGGGCGATCGGGGTGTGCACGCGCTCCTCGGCGACCGGGGCGTCGCGGGTGGCCTCGTACACCAGCATCACGGTCAGCTCGTGCAGCGCGGCGCGGAAAGCCGCGTTGTCGGTGCGCGCGTCGCGCATCGTGGTGAGCCGCGCACGCGCGAGGGGGTGGTCGACAACGACGACGTCCATGGTCGAACAGTATGTGGCACGAGCCGGCGATGCCCGGCGGCTCGCTCCCCCGCGCCGCGCGGTCGGCCCGGTCCCTCCGGCGGCAGGCACACCGCCAACCCTTTCCACCCGACCGCCCGTTGCTCACGCGCAACCATTCCGCGCGGTGATCCGGTCCAGTTCCCGGTGGGCCTCGGTCATTTCCACCACCACCCGGAAGTGCTCGGCCAGCGACGCGAAGTCCGGCGCGGGCAGCGGCGCGCCGGAGAATTCCCCCTCCGGCGGGAGGACGTCGACGGTCAACCGCCAGTCGGCGTAGGTCCCGGTGATCTGCCAGCTCTGCTCCATGCGGAATACGGTCCCGCCTTGCGAGCGGGTCCTGCAACGCGCACCTTCGGGTGACAGCCCTTTCTTGCCCCGGTGGCAAGGAGGGATTCTCTGGCCATGACGCGCAAGGGGGCATCCGTCCGGCAGCGACGGGTATCGACGGAATTGCGGGCGCTGCGCTTGGCCAGGGGGTTGAGCTGCGCCGAGGTGGCCGGCGCCATCGGCTGCTCGGAGAGCAAGATCAGTCGGATGGAGACGGCGAACCGGGGGCTGTACGCGGACGAGGTCGCCGCGATCCTCGGTTTCCTGCAGGCGCCCGCCAAGTTGCGGCAAGACCTGGTCGCGCTGGTGCGCGCCGGAGAGGACCGGAACTGGCACACCATCCACGGGAAGCTGCCCGGCAACTGGAAGAACCTCATCGACTTCGAGGGGCAGACCTGCGCGCTGCACAACTACGAACCGCTGTTGGTGCCGGGGCTCGCGCAAACCCCGGACTACGCGCGGACGATCATCCGAGGCGGCAACCCCGGGCTGACCGAGGCCGAACTGGACGCGCTGGTGGCCACCCGCATGGGGCGTCAGGTGATCCTCGGCCGAACGCACGTGCACCTGATCGTCGACGAGGCGGTGATCCGACGACCGCTGGGTGAGCCGACCATGATGCGCCGGCAGCTCCGGCACCTGGTCGCGCTGTCCGACCGGCAGAACGTCGAGGTCCAGGTCGTCCCGTTCACGAGCAGGGCGCACGCCGGGCTGGAAGGGCCGTTCCTGCTCCTGGACTTCGCCGACCAACCGGGCCTGCTCTACGTCGAAAGCCGGCACACCAGCGCCTTCCTGGAGGAGGAAGTCCACCTGGAAGGCGCTAGGGACACCTGGGAACGGCTCCGTACCTTGGCCTTGCCACCCGACGAGTCGGTGGGGTTGATCGCCGAGGCCGCCGGCGGCTTGACATGACCCGAGGAGTGCACGCGATGACTTGGCGCAAGAGCAGCCACAGCAGCAGCCAGGCGAACTGCGTCGAGGTCCGGCGCCTCGGCCCGGCCGTCGCCGTCCGCGACTCGAAGAACCCCGACGGTCCGGTGCTGGTCTTCCCGCGGGTCGACTGGCGGGCGCTCGCCCGCTAGGCCGTACCCCCGATTCGGTCGTCAAACGACCCCAGCCCTCCTAAACTCACCCGTGTGAGCGACGAGTTGGTGCCGGACCCCAGTCGGATGCGAGCCTCGGACGCCGACCGCGAGACCGTCGCGAAGGTGCTCCAGCAGGCCCACGGCGAGGGCAGGCTCGACCTGCACGAGCTGGACGAGCGGCTGGGGGCGGTGTACGCCGCCAAGACCTACGGCGACCTGGCCCCGCTCACCGCCGACCTCGGGCTGCCGACCACCACCAACCTGCCCTCGCCCATGCCTTCCCGGCAGAACCTGCCGGCGTCGCGCATCGGCGGCACGCCGGGCCCCACGACGTCCATCGCGTTCTGGTCCGGGGTCGACCGCAAGGGCGACTGGGTCGTGCCGGCGAACCACACCGTGGTGGCGATCATGGGCGGGGTGTTGCTGGACCTGTCCAAGGCCCGCTTCGAACAGGCCGAGACGACGATCAACGTGTTCGCGTTCTGGGGCGGCGTGGAGATCTACGTGCCCGAGGACATCACCGTGCGGGTCGACGGCGCCGGGATCATGGGCGCGTTCGACGACGCCACGCACAAGACCCCGACGATCCCCGGCGGGCCGGTCGTGCGGGTCACCGGCGTCGCGATCATGGGCGGCGTCGAGGTGCGCCGCCCCAAGCGCAAGAAGGTCAAGGGCTCCAAGCGAGACGAGCTGGAAAGCTGACCGGCGGCCGTCCCGATCGGACCCGCAAGCCGCCTGACCTGCGCGGATGCGCTCACTTGGGACGGGTGTCCCACTCCGCCTAGACTCGGTCGCATGGCTGCCACATCGACTGCGCCGTCGTTGCCGCCGGCGCTCGCGGACGCGGTGCGCGACGACGCGTCGCTGCGCCGGTTCCTGCACGGGCTGCCCGGTGTCGACCAGGTCGGGGTGGAGCAGCGCGCGGCCGGCCTGGGCACGCGCAGCATCAAGAAGGACGCCAAGCGGTGGGCCATCGACACCGCGATCTCGATGGTCGACCTCACCACGCTGGAGGGCGCGGACACGCCCGGCAAGGTCCGCTCGCTGGCGGCCAAGGCGCGCCGGCCCGACCCGGAGCGGCCGGACGTGCCCAGGGTCGCGGCGGTGTGCGTCTACCCGGACATGGTCGAGACCGCGGCGGACGAGCTGCGGGGCACCGGGGTCGGCGTCGCCTCGGTCGCGACCGCGTTCCCGTCCGGGCGGTCGTCGCTGAAGGTCAAGCTGGCCGACACCGCGTTCGCGGTCGACGCGGGCGCCACCGAGGTCGACATGGTGATCGACCGGGGCGCCTTCCTGTCCGGCCGGTACGGGCAGGTGTTCGACGAGATCGTGCAGGTCCGGCACGCCTGCGGGGACGCGCACCTCAAGGTGATCCTGGAGACCGGCGAACTCGCGACCTACGACAACGTGCGACGGGCGTCCTGGCTGGCGCTGCTCGCGGGCGGCGACTTCATCAAGACCTCCACCGGCAAGGTGTCGCCGGCCGCGACGCTGCCGGTGGCGCACGTGATGCTCCAGGCCGTGCGCGACTGGCGCGACCGGACCGGCGACCTGCGCGGGGTCAAGCCCGCCGGCGGCATCCGCAGCACCAAGGACGCCATCAAGTACCTGGTGGCGGTGCACGAGGTGGCCGGCCCCGAGTGGCTGACCCCCGCGCTGTTCCGGTTCGGCGCGTCGACGCTGCTCAACGACCTGCTGATGCAGCGGCGCACCCAGTTGGAGGGCCACTACAGCGGCCCCGATTACGTGACGGTGGACTGACATGTGGGAATACGCTCCCGCGCCCGAGTCGCGGGACATCGCGAACCTCAAGCCGACCTACCGGATGTTCGTGGACGGCCAGTTCGTCGAGGGTTCCGGCGAACCGCTCAAGTCCGTCGACCCCGGCACGGAGGAGGTCCTGGCGGAGGTCTCCACCGCCGCGCCCGCCGACGTGGACCGCGCCGTGAAGGCCGCCCGCCGGGCCTACGAACGGGTGTGGGGCCGGATGCCCGGCGCCGAGCGCGCCAAGTACATCTTCCGCATCGCGCGGCTGGTCCAGGAGCGCGCGCGGGAGCTGGCCGTGCTCGAGTCGCTGGACAACGGCAAGCCGATCAAGGAGTCGCGCGACGTCGACGTGCCGACGGCCGCGGCGCACTTCTTCTACCACGCGGGGTGGGCGGACAAGCTCGGCTACGCCGGGTTCGGGCCCGCGCCGCGCCCGCTGGGCGTCGCGGGCCAGGTGATCCCGTGGAACTTCCCGATCATGATGGCGGCGTGGAAGATCGCGCCCGCGCTGGCGTGCGGCAACACCGTCGTGCTCAAGCCCGCCGAGACCACGCCGCTGACCGCGCTGGTGCTGGCGGAGATCATCCAGCAGGCCGACCTGCCGCCCGGCGTGGTCAACGTCCTGCCGGGCGCCGGTGACGTGGGCGCGGCCGTCGTGTCGCACCCGGACGTGGACAAGGTCGCGTTCACCGGGTCCACCGAGGTCGGCAAGGTCATCCAGCGGCAGCTCGCGGGCAGCGGGCGCAGGCTGACCCTGGAGCTGGGCGGCAAGGCCGCCAACATCGTCTTCGACGACGCGCCGCTGGACCAGGCCGTCGAGGGCATCGTCAACGGCATCTTCTTCAACCAGGGCCACGTGTGCTGCGCCGGCTCGCGCCTGCTGGTGCAGGAGTCGGTGGCCGAGGAGCTGCTGGAGAAGCTGCGGGCGCGGATCTCGACGCTGCGGGTCGGCGACCCGCTGGACAAGAACACCGACGTCGGCGCGATCAACTCGCGCGAGCAGCTGGTGCGGATCCGGGAGCTGACCGAGTCCGGCGAGGCCGAAGGCGCGCAGCGGTGGACGTCGTCGTGCCCGTTGCCGGACAAGGGTTTCTACTTCGCGCCGACGGTGTTCTCCAACGTGTCGCAGGCGATGCGGATCGCGCGCGAGGAGATCTTCGGCCCGGTGCTGTCGGTGCTGACCTTCCGCACACCCGACGAGGCCGTGGCGAAGGCGAACAACACGCCGTACGGGCTGTCGGCGGGTGTCTGGACCGAGAAGGGCTCCCGCATCCTGTGGGCGGCGCAGAAGATGCGCGCCGGGGTGGTGTGGGCGAACACCTTCAACCGGTTCGACCCGACCGCGCCGTTCGGCGGGTACCGGGAGTCGGGGTTCGGCCGCGAGGGCGGTCGCGCGGGACTGGAGGCGTACCTCGATGTCTGATCGGGTCTCCCTCGGCCGGGCCGAGAGCCGGGTCGCGGTGGCGAAGACGTACAAGCTCTACGTCGGCGGGGCGTTCCCGCGCTCGGAGTCGGGCCGGTCCTACCCGGTGGCGGACGCGAAGGGCGGGTTCCTCGCCAACGCCGCGCAGGGGTCGCGCAAGGACGCGCGCGACGCCGTCGCGGCGGCGCGCAAGGCGTTCGCCGGGTGGTCCGGCGCGACGGCCTACAACCGCGGCCAGGTGCTCTACCGGGTGGCCGAGGTGCTGGAGGGCCGGCGCGAGCAGTTCACCGCCGAGGTCGGCGCGGCCGAGGGCGTCGCGGCGAAGAAGGCGCAGGCGCTGGTGGACGCGGCGGTCGACCGCTGGGTCTGGTACGCCGGGTGGACCGACAAGGTCGCCTCCGTGCTGGGCGCGTCGAACCCCGTCGCGGGCCCGTACTTCTCGTTCTCGGTGCCGGAGCCGACCGGGGTGGTGGCGGTGCTCGCGCCGCAGCAGTCCTCGCTGCTCGGCCTGGTCAGCGTGCTCGCCCCGGTGATCGCGACGGGCAACACCGCCGTGGTGGTGGCCTCGCAGGACCGGCCGCTGCCCGCGATCACGCTGGCGGAGGTGCTGGCGACCTCGGACGTGCCGGGCGGGGTGGTCAACGTCCTGACCGGGCGGACCGCGGAGATCGCGCCGTGGCTGGCCTCGCACGCCGACGTGAACGCGCTGGACCTGACCGGCGCGCCGGCGGAGCTGCGGACCGACCTGGAGCGCTCGGCGGCGGGCACCGTGAAGCGCGTGCTGCGGGCGCGGCCGGCGGAGGACTTCGGCCGCGAACCGGACCTGGCGCGGCTGCGGGCGTTCCTGGAGTCGAAGACGGTCTGGCACCCGATCGGGGTCTGAGGGCGTCACGGCCTCCCCGGCGCGAGGCCCGGGGAGGCGAGGCACCGCGCGGCCTGGGCGGCGCCCGCCGCCAGCGCGCCGGGCGCGTCCGCTCCGCCGAGGTGCGCCACCAGGAACCCGGAGAAGAACGCGTCACCGGCCCCGTTCGCGTCCACGACCCCGTCCACCGGCACGGCCGGGACGCGGTGCAGCTCGCCGCCCACGACGGCCACCGCGCCCTGCGCGCCCAGCGTCGCCACGGCCGCGCGCGACCCGGCGGCCACGCGCGCGATGAGGAACGCGAGCAGGTCCGGCTCCGCCATGCCGTCGTCGTTGAGGAACAGGTAGTCCGCCGCTTCGACGAAGTCGCGGTGGTACTCGGCCGCGCCGTCGTAGTCGTGCACGTCGCACCACACCGGCACACCCGCCCGGCGGGCGGCGGCCAGCAGCGGCCGGGAGTGCTCGGCCAGGTCGATCACCGCCGCGTCCGCCGCCGCGAGCGCCGCCAGCGCCCGGTCGTCGTGCTGCGGGTAGCCCAGCTCGGGCAGGTCGAGGTAGATCGACACCCGGCCGCCGTCCGCCGACATCAGGTTCAGGTGCTGCTCACTGGCGCCCGGCACGACCTCGGCGATCACCTCCACCCCCGGGACCGCGAGCGCGCCGGCGATCGCCCGCCCGGCCTCGTCACCCCCGATGACGGTGCGCAGGGTGACCGCGGCGCCGAGCGCCGCGAGGTTGAGCGCCTTGCCCGCCGACGTCCCGCCCAGCACCGCCCGGTGCCCCCTCGCGAAGACCGTGTGCGGCTTCGGGTCCGGCAACCGCTCCAACTGCACCAGGCGATTCCACGCCACCGGCCCCGCCACGAACACCTGAGTCATGACGGCCATTGTGCTGGTCCGAACGGCCGATCACCCCGGACCGCCTCACCCAGCGTGTCGACCCGCTCACCAACCGCCCTCACACCACCGCCTGCCCCCACCTCCTGCCGACGAGCACAGCACCACGCTCCGATGAACACCCGACTCGCAGCTTGCGCTTCAGGACTGCACGCCCCGTGCAGTCCGGTGCTCTCGTGTTCTCCCCGTATGGCCTGCCCGGAGGGCTACCATGCTTTCTTGGGGGGTGCAAGCACGCTTTTCGCTTGCACCCCCCAAGAAAGCATGGTCGTCTTTGACAGGCCATACGGGGGGAACACGACCGCCGTTTCTTTTCATTCTCCTTGGCGGCCTGCCTGTCCGGCGAGGACTCTTTTGGTTTTTGATCTTGGATCGGTGCGGCACCTGATATTTCCTGGATCGGTGCGCGATCTTGGTATGAAGAGCGGCCGGGAGGCCCCCAAGGAGGAGGGAAGTGCGTCGTGTTCTCCCCGTACGGCCTGCCGGAGGCAATCATCTTTGTCGGGGGGTGTCAAGCGAAGGGCGTGCTTGACACCCCCCGACAAAGATGATTGGGCTGCGCCCAGGCCGTACGGGGAGAACACGAGGCACACGGCTGCGCTGAAGCGCCGCCGCGCGTAGCGCGGCCTGAGGCGAGAGCTGAGCGCCACCGCGCGGGGCGCGGCCTACGGGAGTTGAAGAGCCGCTGCGCGAGGCGCGGCTCGGGAGTCAGTCGGTGCGCCACCCGAGTCGGCCGTCGGTGGTGACCAGTGGCTCGCAGTGGCCGAGCCGGCCGCGGTGTTCGAGGACCGTGGCGACCTGGTCGAGCATCTCGTCCAGGCCGGTCCACTCCGGTTTGAGCATCTCGCCGCGCTCCCGGTCCCACTCGACCACGCAACCCGACAGCACGCCCGGCCGCAGGTCCACCGCCAGCGCGTCGCCGCAGCCGTCGAACGCGATGGGCAGCCACCTCGGGTGGAAGCCCGACGTCGGGGTGCCCGCCTCGGAGGCCGGGTCGGCCGGCCAGAAGTGCTTCTTGAGCCGCCAGGACCGCAGGGCGTTGCTCGGCCCCAGCGGCGTGTAGAACGGCGGCAGCACCTCGGCGAACGCCAGGTTGGCCGTGCCGCCGCAGACCGACCACCACGCGCGCAGGTCCGCCGGCGGTTCCAGGCCGCTCCCGGCCGCCAGCGCCTCGACCGCCGCGACGTCCTCACCGGGGACGAAGGCCGAACAGGTCGAGGGCGCGTGGTCCTCCAGCCACGCCAGGATCCGCTCCCAATGGCGCAGAACACCCACGTGGACATGATCACGTGAGCAAGCCTCGCGGGGTACCGCCCATCAGGGGAGGATCTGCGCCAAAGGCCACCCGGACCGCCGCCCGATGGGGCAGGATCGCCCCTGTCGGGCACCAGAGGGGGGAAGCAGTGGAACGGGGTTTCGGCGTCGACCTCGCCGCGCTGTCGACGTACAGCGGCACGGCGTCGGGTCTGGCCGGCGAGGTGGGCTCGGTCGGCACGTCGACGCTGGCGGGCGCCACGTCGCTCGCGGCGGGCAGCTTCGGCCGGATCGGGGACGAGGTCGGCCTCGGCGCGGCGTTCCGGCAGGCGGCGCAGGCCCAGGTGGACGGGGTGGCCGCCGCGGCGGCCGGGCTGTCGGCGTTCGCCGCGGCCGTGTCCCGGACGGGCACCGCCTACGCCGAGCAGGAGGCGCAGCACGGCGCCGACTTCACCCGGGCCTACCAGGTCTAGCCGGTGGACGTCGCGGGGTTCCTGGCCGCCCTCGTGCGGCCCATGGAGGACGACCTGGCCCGGCTGGAGGGCGACACCGGCGGCGCGACGCGCGCGGCGGACGCCTTCGGGCGGGCCGCCACGGCGCTGACCGAGATCGACGGGCGGCACACCGGGGCCGCCAACGCGGTGCTGGGCACCTGGTACGGCGAGCGGGCGAACTCGTTCCAGCAGCGGGTGGCGGCGTTCTCCGGCGGGGTGGGCACGCTGGCGGGCAACGCGACCGCCACCCGGACCGCCGCGACGGCGGCCGTGGACGCGGTGACCGGCGGCAGGAGCGCCATCCAGGGCCTCATCGACGACTTCACCGGGTGGGCGCAGCCCCGGCTGGCCGCCGCGGTCGCGGCGTCGCTGGTCGGCGGGCTCGGCGCGGTGCTCGCGGTGGCCGCCGACGTGACGGCCAGGGCCCGCGAGTACGAGGGCCGGTCGAAGCAGGAGCTGGACCGCGTGCGCACCGAGCTGACCGCCCTCGTGACGCAGCTGAACGGCCTGCCGAAACCCGACTTCACGGGCCTGGGCGACCCGCTGGGCGCCGATTCCGGCGGGAGCACGTCGACCTCGGCCGCCGAGGACGGCGGCGGGCGCGAGCCCTCGTCGCCCGGCGGTCCCGGCGGCGGTTCCGGCGGCAGCCCGGGCGGTGGCTCCGGGGGTTCCGGGGGCGGCGGCGGTTCGGGCGGCGGCGGCTCCGGTGGCGGCGGTGCGAGCGGGCCTCGCCTGCCGGTGGCCATCCCGCCGCAGCCGGGCACGGGCGTGGGCGTGAACCTGCCGGACGGCAGCTCCGCCGAAGCGCCCAACGAGACCGCCGCGCAGGCCGTGCGCAACGCGCTGTCCGCCCTGGGCACGCCGTACGTGTGGGGTGGCGCGAACCCGCCGCAGGGCACGGACTGCTCCGGCCTGACGCAGTGGGCGTACAAGGGGGCGGGCTTCGACGTCCCGCGGCCCGCGTCGTCGCAGGCGATGGGCGCGTCCGTGCCGCCCGGCCAGCTGCTGCCCGGCGACCTCGTGGTGTGGGACGGCCACGTGGCGATGGTGATCGGCAACGGGCAGATGGTGGAGGCGGGCGACCCGGTGCAGGTGAACCCGATCCGCACGGACAACATCGGCATGGGTTTCCTGGGCTTCTACCGACCGACGGGCTGAGGGCGTGGACGAGACGGCACGGGCGGCCGAGCGGGTCGCCGACGTGGGGGCGCGGGTCGCCGACCACCTGGCGCGCACCGGACCGGTGCTCGGCCGGGCGACCTCCCCGGACGGCGCGGTGACCGTGGTGAGCGCGCCGGGCGCGCCGCCGAGCGAGGTCCGGGTCTCCGCGGCGGCGCTGAACATGGGCGCGGACGCGCTGGGTGACGAGATCGTGCGCGTCGCCGCGCGGGCCGCGGCCGACGCGGCGGCGCGGCTGCACCGGTCGCTGGCGCGGGTGGTGGACCCGGCGACCGCGCGGGCGCTCACCGAGATCGGTTTCCCGGAGGGCGTCGAGGAGGACGACTTCGGGACCTCGTACCTGAGGGGGCCGCGATGAGCGCGCAGGAGGAGCGGCTGGCCGCCGCCGACCGGCTGGCCGAGGTGCTGGCGCGGGTCACCGGGACGGCGTCGCACCCCAGCGGGCTGGTGACCGTCACGGCGTCGGCCGTGGGCGCGCTGGAGTCGGTGCGCATCCGGCCGGCGGCGCTCGGGCACGGCCCGGACGCGGTGGGCCGCCTGGTCGCCGAGACCGCGCGGCTGGCCACCGACGCCGCGGTGCAGACCGGGTACAACGAGCTGGCGAAGACCCTGGGCGACGGCATGGCGATGGCGTTCGAGGACTTCGCCGGCCCGCCGCCGCTGCACCGGCAGGAGCCCCCGGCCGACGCCTCCGCGGGGGCGCCCGCCGGCACTTCGGCCAGGTCAGCCCCCCACGGCGGCGCCCACGCCCGACCGGGCGCGTTCGGCGACGCCCCGCCCCGACCGGACGGGTTCGGCGGTGCTCCCGCGCGGCCGGGCGCGTTCGGCGCGGGCCCGGCGCGGTCACCGGCGGCCGGCGGCCGTCCGGCGCAGCGGCCCCCGTTCGGCGCGCCACCGGCGCAACCGCCCGCCACCGGGGCCGCGTTCCCGCACCACCCCGCGCCCGGGAGCGCGCCCGCGCACCGGCCACCACCCGGGCCGCAGGAGCCCCCGGCGGCCTCCCGGCCGTGGTCGGCGCAGCCGGCGAAGCCCGCGCAGCGCCCCCGCCCACCGGCCGACGACGACGAGGACGACTTCTTCGCGGACCCTTTCCGTGGTCAACGGCGGTAGCCGGAGATCCACCCCGTACTCTTTCCCCCGCATCGCAAAGGGGCATGGCGTGACCGGGAGGTCGGATGGCACAGGACATCGTCCCGATCGAGCTGGGGCTCACCCAGGGTGATGTCGTCACCCTGTGGGCTCCGCGCTGGCGGGAAGAGGGCGAGGAGTGGGAGGCATTCCTCGGCCACGAGGAGGACCTGTACGCATTCCCGGACGCCGCGCACTTGGCGGCGTTCGTGCGCAAGGCCGAGGAGCACGACCTGACCGACCACCCCGCGTGGCACGTCGTGCCGGGGTTGTCCGTCGGCGAGCTGTCCCCGGACGACAACCACCAGTTCGACCTGGTGGGCGTGCCGGAGCTGGTCGCCGAGGAGCCCGACACCTGGGTCATCGGCGAACTCGCCGACGTGGTGGCGATCGTGCGCTCGCTGGCCGACGTGTGCGACCTGGAGAAGGTGCACGAGGTGCTGGACTCGGCGGAGGGCTTCGCCCTGCTGCCGCAGGGCACCCTGCCGTTCACCGGGCGCGAGGGCCAGGCCCTGTGGACCGAGATCGCCGAGGTCGTCTCCGAGAAGTGGGACGAGGTGCTCGACGCGATCGACGAGGTGGTCACCACCCCCGAGGTCGACGAGGGCGCGCTGGCGGTCGCGCAGGAGGAGCTGGCGGCCTTCGAGAAGGAGACCGCCGCCGTCGAGCCGGGTGAGGACGAGGCCGGCGACGACGACGGCGACGCGCCGGTCGGCTTCTGGGGCGAGGTCGGCATCGACCCGATCAAGGTCATCACCGGCGCCGGCGAGTACTACACGCTGCGCTGCTACCTGGACGACCAGCCGCTGTTCCTCGGCCGCAAGGGCCGGATCGACGTGTTCGGCTCGCCGCGCGCGCTGTCCCGGTTCATCGTGGAGGCCGACGACAACGACCTCGCCGAGGTGTCCACCTGGGGCGAGCTGGTGGTCAAGGCGACCGGCGGCGACTTGGAGGTCGAGGTCGACCCGGACAACGTCTACGTGCTGACCGGGCTCGACGAGGACATCGCCGACGGCCCGGACGGCATCGACCCGACGCAGCTCGACCTCGCGGTGGAGCTGCTGGAGGACGCCGGCGAGTGGGCGGGCGACGACGCGGTCAAGGTCGCCCTCAACCAGTCCGAATCCCTGGGCTGGCTGGTGTCCTACGTGCTGAAGCCCGACCCGACGCGTCTCGCGCCCAGCGCGCCTTACGACGCCGAGGTCGCCGCGTGGCGAACCCTCGTGGCAGCCTTCGAGGACCGCCTCAAGGTCCACTAGGACGAGCCGACCCACCACCGGAAAGCCGGTCCGCGCAAAGGCACCTCGCCACGCGGACCGGCTTTCCGCTTTCGGCTTCGCCCTTTCCCGCACACCCCGTGCAGTCCGGTGCCCTCGTGTTCTCCCCGTATGGCCTGCCCGGAGGGCTACCATGCTTTCTCGGGGGGTGCAAGCACGCTTTTCGCTTGCACCCCCCGAGAAAGCATGGTTGTCTTTGACAGGCCATGCGGGGGGAACACGACCGCTGTTTCTTTTCCTCCTCCTTGGCGGCCTGCCCGTCCGGCGAGGACTCTTTTAAGCTCTTCAGCCTCGGGCGGTACAGCACCGATTAGGTCCGTACCGCACCAGTTCTTACCCGGATCCGTGCGCGACAGAAGTATGAAGAGCGGCCGAGAGGCCCCCAAGGAGGAGGAAAAGAAAGGGCGGTCGTGTTCTCCTCCCCGCACGGCCTGCCGAAGGCAATCGCATTTGTCGGGGGGTGTCAAGCGAAGAGCGTGCTTGACACCCCCCGACAAATGCGATCGGGCTGCGCCCAGGCCGTACGGGGAGGAGAACACGAAGACACCGGTGTGCGCACGAAGTGCGCCACGGCTGCGGACAAAGCGCACGAGGTGCGCCACGGCTGCGGGCAGAGCGCAAAGGTGTGCCGCTCCTGCCCGGAAAGCAGCGCCGAACCCCCGTGACAGCGCAACGGGGGCGCTCCGGCGGAGCGCCCCCGTCCAAAGCGGATGCCTATCCCGCCAACCCGGCGTAGCCGGGCTCGATGACGTCCCGGATCAGGGCCCTGCGCTGCGGCAGCGGCAGGAAGGCGGCCTCCGCCGCGTTCACCGTGAAGCGGCGCAGGTCGTCCCAGCCGAAGCCGAACCGGTCCACCACCGTCTGGAACTCCCCGGACATCGAGCAGTCGCTCATCAACCGGTTGTCGGTGTTGACCGTGATCCGGAAGCCCAGGTCGTCCAGCCGCTTGATCGGGTGCTCGTCGAGCGAGGCGACGGCGCCGGTCTGGACGTTGGACGTCGGGCACATCTCCAGCGCGATCCGCCGGTCCCGCACGTAAGCCGCGAGGTGGCCGACCTCGTCGCCCTCGATGTCCTCGACGATGCGCACGCCGTGCCCGAGCCGCTCTGCGCCGCAGAACTGCACGGCGCGCCAGATCGACTCGGGGCCGTCCGCCTCGCCCGCGTGGATGGTGAAGTGGGCGTTCTGCCGGCGCAGGTACTCGAACGCCGACAGCTCGCGGGTGGCCGGGAAGCCCAGCTCCGGGCCGGCGATGTCGAAGCCGACGACGCCCGCGTCGCGGTAGCGGACCACCAGGTCGGCGATGCGCTGCCAGCCGTCGTTCTGCCGCATGGCGCACAGCAGCGTGCCGACCGCGATCCGGCCGTCGGCGGCGGCCACGCCCTGCCGGAAGCCCTCCTGCACGGCCTCGACGGCCTGCTCCAGGCTCAACCCCTTCTCGGTGAACAGCTCGGGCGCGTAGCGGATCTCGGCGTACACGACGCCGTCGGCCGCCAGGTCCTGCACGGCCTCGGAGGCGACGCGCACGAGCGCGGCCTCGTCCTGCATGACGCCGCAGGTGTGGGCGAAGCCCTCCAGGTAGCGGACCAGGGAGCCGGAGTTGGCGTTGTCGCGGAACCAGGCGCCCAGCACGACGGGGTCGGTCGTGGGCAGGCCCTGGTACCCGCAGGCGTCGGCGAGTTCGATCACCGTCTGGGGGCGGAGTCCACCGTCGAGGTGGTCGTGCAGCAGCACCTTCGGCGCGCTGCGGACGGCCTCCGGGGAAAGCGGGGTAGGCATGGTCGTCACGGTATACCGGCGGCCCGGCGGGATCGGGCGCGCGAACGGATGATCCACAACCCGGTAGGATCACCCCGGGCGCTCCCGCGTGTGACCACGACCACCCCTCGGGCGCACCCGGTCCCGTTGTGGACTCGTGATGCACAACTTTCCGCAACCGATCACCGGAACGCGGTCACTCGCTCGGGCGATGGTCACCTTGAGCACTCAAGGCCGCGCCGAGTGTTACCTTCGGGTAGCGTCGAGTGGGGTAACCCGAATGGAGCAGAAGCAAGCGCAGGACAGGCGATGCGCGCCGGGGGGTGGTACAGCCCCGGGCCCCGACCGGATTAGGCTGCCGGAGGTCTCCCCTCCCCTGGACGAAGGCATTCAAGCCGTGAACGAGAACAACAACTCCACGATGTCCTTCGATCGGATGCGCAACATGCTGACGCGCGCCGCGGAGATCCGTGAGAGCGAACAGCAGCAGATCTTCGATGCACTGGACGAGATCCACGCGCGGATGTCCCCGCTGGAGTCGCTGGGTTCCGTTCGCAAGCGCCTGTCCGAGCTGCCCGACCGGACCGAGGTCAGCGTGCTGGCCGAGCGGCTGGACGAGGCGCTGGCGCGGCTGGAGGCGCAGGACACCGCGGTCCAGGGCATCGGCCGGGCGGTCGACGGGCTGGTCGACCGGCTCGCCACGCCGTTCGCCCAGCTCGACGGGAGGCTGGACGGCGTCGCCGGCCGCTTCGAGGGCGTCGCCGGGCGGATGGACGGCCTGGAGGACAAGCTCTCCCACATCCACAAGCGGCTGGACGACCTGGAACTGCACCTGGACAAGCAGGACGGCAAGGTCGACGCCGTGCCGGCCGCGGTGACCGCACCGCTGCGGGAGCGCATCGAGACGCTGGAGGCCGCGCTGCGCGGTCGCCTCGACGAGGTCGACGAGGGCGTGCACGAGCACCTCGACGGCACCCGCGAGGCGTTGCAGCGCACCGTGTCCGACTCGGCGTCGGGCCTGCACGGCCGGCTGGACGAGACCCGCGACAACCTCAACGGCACGCGCGACGCGCTGGCCTCCTCGCTGGCGGACGCCCGCGAGAAGCTGACCGGTTCGCTGGCCGAGACCCGCGACGCCCTCGCCGGCTCGATCACCGACACCCGCGAGACCCTCTCGGCGTCCCTGGCCGACACGCGCAGCACCGTGCACGGCAAGCTGGACGAGGCCCGCGAGGCGCTGCACGCGGCGCTGGACGAGACCCGCGAGCAGGTCGACGCGACCGACCGCCTCGAAGCGCTGGCGCAGCGCCTGGAGCAGGTCACCTCGCGCCTGGACACGATGACCACCCGCCTGGACTCGGTGGAGGACGACTTCGCGACCCGCCTCGGCGACCTGACCGGCGTCGTGGAGCGGGGCATCGCGAAGGTGGAGGGCACGCTGGCCGCCCGGCCCGACGCCGACTCCCTGGCCTCCATGGTGCGCCGGAGCAACCAGGAGTCCGAGCTCCGCATCGGCGGCCAGCTGGACGAGGCCATGGCGACGTTCGCGGAGCTGATCCTCGGCGGCGGCTCGCCGACGCCTCCCCCGCCGCCCACCGCGCTGCCCCGCCCGCAGCGGCGCACCCGGAAGAACGGCCCCAAGAACGACAACCGGAACGTGGACGACGACGACCTCGCCGCCGAGGGCGCCTGACCACCGCGCACGGCGAAGAGCCCGGTCCCGTTCACGGGGCCGGGCTCTTCGGCTTCCCGAAGCGCCGCGACCCGACCGCCCGGAGCGCCGCAGGGCCGGTTCCCCGCGCCCGTGCGGACCGGCGCCCGCAGCGCCGCGGTCGGTTTCCCGCTACGCCACGCGGCGGGGTCGGAGCAGGAGCCACCGGGGCGGCGCGCGGTGAACCCTCGGGGGGCCACCGCTGCGGCGGAGCGCCCGCGACGCGACCGGCCGGCTCAGCCCCGGATGGTGTCGATCACCAGCGGCGGGCGGGCCGGGGCGGACCCGCCGATGCCGTACGCGCCCTCCAGCGCCTCCAGCGCGCCGGCGACCGCGTCGGGCGTGTCGGTGCGCAGCTCCAGCAGCGGCTGGCCCCGGCGCACCTCGTCGCCGGGTTTGGCCAGGCACAGCACGCCCGCCCCGGCCTGCACCGGGTCCTCCTTGCGCGCCCGGCCCGCGCCCAGCCGCCACGCCGCGACGCCCACCGCGTAGGCGTCCAGGCCGGTGAGCACGCCGTCCTCGGCCGCCTCCACCACGTGCCGGTGCGCGCCCTCGGGCAGCGGGGCCTCCGGGTCGCCGCCCTGCGCGCGGATCATGCGCGCCCACGTCTCGTACGCCTCGCCGCTCGCCAGCACGGCCGCCGGGTCGGCGGTGATCCCCGCGCGGGACAGCATCTCGGCGGCCAGGGCGACGGTCAGCTCCACGACGTCCGCGGGGCCGCCGCCGCGCAGCACGTCCACGGACTCGGCGACCTCCACCGCGTTGCCCACCGCGCGGCCCAGCGGCACGGACATGTCGGTCAGCAGCGCCGAGACCTCCAGGCCGTGGTCGACGCCGATCGACACCAGGGCCCGCGCCAGCTCCCGCGCCCGCTCCTCGGTCTTCATGAACGCGCCGGAGCCGACCTTGACGTCCAGCACCAGCGCCCGCGCGCCCTCGGCGATCTTCTTCGACATGATCGAGCTGGCGATGAGCGGGACGGACTCGACGGTCCCGGTCACGTCCCGCAGCGCGTAGAGCTTGCGGTCCGCCGGGGCCAGGCCCTCGGTCGCCGCGCAGACCACCGCGCCGACGTCGCGCAGCTGCGCGGTCACCTCGTCCTCCGACAGCCGCGCCCGCCAGCCGGGGACGGACTCCAGCTTGTCCAGCGTGCCGCCGGTGTGCCCGAGGCCCCGGCCGGACAGCTGCGGCACGGCCGCGCCGCACGCCGCCACCAGGGGCGCGAGCGGCAGCGTGATCTTGTCGCCCACGCCGCCCGTCGAGTGCTTGTCGACGGTGGGCCTGCCGACGTCCAGGGACAGCGTCGTGCCGGAGCGCACCATGGCGCGGGTCCAGCGGGCCGTCTCGGCGTCGTCCATGCCGTTGAGGTAGATGGCCATGGCCAGCGCCGCCATCTGCTCGTCGGCGACCAGGCCCCTGGTGTAGGCGTCGACCACCCAGTCGACCTGGGCGTCGGACAGCCGCCGGCCGTCCCGCTTGGCCCTGATGACGTCCACGGCGTGGCTCACGGCAGGTCCCCCGGTCCGAAGGCGTCGGGCAGCACGCGGCTCATGGGCAGCACCCCGGACGGCGTGTCGAGCAGGCAGTCCGGGCCGCCCAGCTCGTAGAGCACCTGCCGGCACCGGCCGCACGGCATGAGCAGCTCGCCGTCGCCGCCGCGGCAGGCGACCGCCACGAACCGCCCGCCGCCGGTCAGCCGCAGCTGCCCGGCCATCGTGCACTCCGCGCACAGGCCCACGCCGTAGGAGGCGTTCTCCACGTTGCAGCCGACGACGACCCGCCCGTCGTCGCACACGGCGGCCGAGCCGACGCGCAGGCCCGAGTACGGCGCGTAGGCCGAGCGGGCGGCCTCGACCGCCCGCGCGCGCAGGTCGTCCCACTCAACCACGGCGGTACACCACCCCGTCGGCGGCGGGCATCCGCAACCGCTGGGACGCGACGGCGAGCACGATCAGCGTCACCAGGTGCGGCGCGTACGTGGTCAGCTCGCTGGGCACCTCGTCGACGCTGTAGTACACCGCGTACAGGGCCGCCGCCGCGACGATCCCGCCGGCCGCCGCGAACCAGCGCCGGCGGACCAGCTGCCAGACCACGATGACCGCCAGCAGCAGCACCGCGCCGTAGATCAGCGCGAGGAACGTCTTGCCGCCGCTGCGCAGCTGGAGCCCGTCGGCGTAGCCGAACAGCGCCGCGCCGCCCAGCAGGCCGCCGGGCCGCCAGTTGCCGAAGATCATCGCCGCCAGGCCGATGAAGCCGCGGCCGTTGGTCTGGCCCTCCAGGTAGCCAGGCTGGCCGGGGTTGAGCACCAGGGCCGCGCCGCCGATGCCGGCCAGCGCGCCGGAGGCGATCACCGCGACGTACTTGTGCCGGTAGACGTTGACGCCCAGCGACTCCGCCGCGACCGGGTTCTCGCCGCAGGAGCGCAGGCGCAGGCCGAACCGCGTGCGCCACAGCACCAGGTAGCTGCCGACGACCAGCGCGATCGCCAGCATCGTCAGCGGGGACACGCCGGTGATCAGACCGCGCAGGATGCCCGCCACGTCCGACAGCCCGACCCGCTGCTGCGCTTCGAGGTCGGCCAGCCGATCGGACAGGCCGGGCGCGGAGTAGGTGTCGAACTTCGGCACGGCGGGCGACTCGCGCGGGTTGTTCGACAGCGGGAAGAAGACCAGCGTCGACAGGTACTTCGTCAGGCCCGCGCCGAGCAGGTTGATCGCCACGCCGGAGACGATGTGGTTGACGCCGAAGGACACCGTGGCGATCGCGTGCAGCAGGCCGCCCAGCGCGCCGAACACCGCGGCGGACAGCAGCGCCGCCCACGGGCCCCACTGGTAGCCGGCCCACGCCGCGCCCCACGTGCCCATGATCATCATGCCTTCGAGGCCGATGTTCACCACGCCCGCGCGCTCCGCCCACAGGCCGCCCAGCGCGGCCAGCAGGATCGGCAGCGCCAGCCGCACGGCGGTCTGGATCGTGCCGGTGGAGGTCAGCTGCGGCACGTCGGTCAGGTAGGAGGTGGTCGACAGCAGCACCACCGCGCCGACCACGCCGAGCACGCCGACCGCCCAGCCGGGCAGGCGGCGGGACTTCCGGGGCGGCGGGACGGTCACCGGCGCCTCGGAGGGGTTCATCAGGGACGTGCTCATGCCGCCACCGTCCCCAGCTGCCGGCCGACCCGGCGCTGCTCGGCGGCCAGCTCGAACCGGCGGACCACCTCGTAGGCGACGACCACCGACAGCACGATCGCACCCTGCATGATCGTCACGATCTCCCTCGGCACGCCGACGTTGTCCAGCGCCAGCCCCGACTTGTCCAGGAACGCCCACAGCAGCGCGCCGAACGCGATGCCGCCGGGGTGGTTGCGGCCGAGCAGGGCGATCGCGATGCCGGAGAACCCGATGCCCGCCGGGAAGTTCAGGTTGTAGGTGTGGTCGCGGCCGAGGATCTCCGGCATCGACACCAGGCCCGCGATGCCGCCGGAGAGCAGCATCGCGACCAGCACCATCTTCTTCGCGCTGACACCGCCCGCCGCCGCGGCCGTCGAGGACTCGCCGGACGCCTTGAGCTCGAAGCCGAACCGCGTGCGGTTCATCATCACCCAGTAGCCGACGCCCAACAGCGCGGCCAGGAACACCAGGCCGAACACCGTGCCGGAGGACCCGAACGGGATGCCGGGCACCCAGCCGGTCTCCGGGATCTCCGGCGTGCGGATGTTGTTGCCCCGCAGCTCGCCGAACACGTCCTCGCGGATCAGGTAGGCGGCCAGGCCGAGCGCCAGGCCGTTCATCATGATCGTGGAGATGACCTCGTTCACGCCGCGGGTGACCTTGAGGACCGCGGGCACCGCCGCCCACAGCGCGCCGACCAGCGCGGCCACCGCGATCACCGCCAGCGCGTGCAGGCCCGGCGGCAGCGCGATCGAGCCGCCGACGACGGCGGCGACCACGGCCGCCACCCGGTACTGGCCCTCCACGCCGATGTTGAACAGGTTCATCTGGAACCCGATGGCCACCGCGAGCGCCGCGATGTAGTACGTGCCGGTGCTGTTGACGATGTCCACGGCGGTCGTGCCCTCGCCGACCTGCGACACCATCACCCCGAACGCCTCGAACGGGTTGGCGCCGGACACCGCCAGCGCGATGCCGCACAGCAGTGCGGAGAACAGGATCGCCAGTGCGGGCGGCAGCAGCTTGCCGCGCAGGATTCCCATTACTCGCCTTCCGGTTCCGCGTCGGCGGCGCCCGTGGCGCCCGCGCCGGTCATCGCGCTGCCCAGGTCCTCCGGGGTGACCGAAGCCGGGTCGGCGTCGGCGACCAGCCTGCCGCGCAGCATGACCTTGATCGTGTCGGACAGGCCGATCAGCTCGTCGAGGTCGGCCGAGACCAGCAGCACGGCCAGCCCGCGGGCCCGCGCGCGCTTGATCTCGTCCCAGATCAGCGCCTGCGCGCCCACGTCGACGCCGCGCGTGGGGTGCGAGGCGATCAGCAGCACCGGGTCGCCGGACAGCTCCCGCCCCACCACCAGCTTCTGCTGGTTGCCGCCGGACAGCGCGGCGGCGGGCACGTCGATGCCGGGCGTGCGCACGTCGAAGTCGGCGACGATGCGCCGGGTGTCCTCCTTGGCGCCGGGCAGGTTCAGCCACCGGCCGCCGGAGACCGGCTCGCGCGTCTGGTGGCCGAGGATGCGGTTGACCCACAGCGGCTGCGTCAGCAGCAGCCCCTGCCGGTGGCGGTCCTCCGGCACGTAGCCGATGCCCGCCTCGCGCCGGGCCAGCGTGCCCAGCCGGGTCAGGTCGCGGTCGCCGAGCAGCACGCGGCCGTGCGTCGCCCGGCGCATCCCCATGATCGTCTCGACCAGCTCGGTCTGGCCGTTGCCCTCCACGCCCGCGATGCCGACGACCTCGCCGGACCGCACGGTCAGGTCGATGCCGTCGAGCACCGGGCGGGCGCCCCCCGCGGTCACCAGGCCCAGGCCCTGCACCCGCAGCACGACGCGGTCGGTGACGGTGGACTCGCGGGTCTCCGGGCTGGGCAGCTCGCTGCCCACCATCATCTCCGCCAGCTGGCGGGAGCTGACGGCCTTCGGGTCGGCGGTGCCCACCGTGGTGCCGCGCCGGATCACCGTCACCGAGTCCGCGATCGCGCGCACCTCGTCGAGCTTGTGCGAGATGAACAGGAACGTGAAGCCCCGCTCCCGCATCCCGCGCAGGGTGGCGAACAGCTCGTCCACCTCCTGCGGCACCAGCACCGCCGTCGGCTCGTCCAGGATGATCACCCGGGCGCCCCGGTAGAGCACCTTGAGGATCTCCACGCGCTGGCGGTCGGCGACGCCGAGGCGCTCGACCAGCACGCCGGGGTCGACGGCCAGGCCGGTCGACGCGGCCAGCTCCCGGATGACCTTGCGGGCCCGGCCGCCGATGCCGTGCAGCGCCTCGGCGCCCAGCACGACGTTCTCCTGCACGGTCAGGTTGTCGGCGAGCATGAAGTGCTGGTGCACCATGCCGATGCCGGCCCGGATGGCGTCGGCCGGTGTCCTGAACCGGACCTGCCTGCCGGCGACCTCGATGGTGCCCTCGTCGGGCTGCTGCATCCCGTAGAGGATCTTCATCAGCGTGGACTTGCCCGCGCCGTTCTCGCCGCACAGCGCGTGCACTTCGCCCGCCCGCACGGTCAGGTGCACGTCGCTGTTGGCGACCACGCCGGGGAACCGCTTGGTGATCCCGGACAGGACCACGGCCGGGGCGTCGGCAGGGGTGCTGGTGCTCATTCGGGGCTCCGTCTGCGTTCCGGCTCGCGCCGGGGGTCGAAACCACGCAGCGGGCCTCGCGAGGCGGCTCGCGAGGCCCGGTGCGGTGCGGTGCGGATCAGCTGGAGGGCTTGTCCGAGACCTTGATCGCGCCCTCGACGATCTGGGCCTTGTAGCCGTCCAGCACCGCCTTCAGCTCGTCGTCGATCTTGCCGCCGGAGGTGGAGTAGCCGACGCCGTCCACCTTCAGGTCGAACACCTTCGGCAGGTTCGCCAGGTCGTTCTTGGCGACGGCCTTGACGAAGTCGTACACCGCGACGTCGACGCGCTTGAGCATGGACGAGATGATCACGTCCTTGGACTCGGCGACGGTGGCCTGGTTGTACTGGTCGGAGTCGACGCCGATGGCCTTGACGTTCGCGGTCTTCGCGGCGGAGAAGACGCCCTTCCCGGACGCGCCGGCGGCGTGGTAGAGCACGTCCGCGCCCGCCTCGATCTGGCCCTTGGCGGCCTCCTGGCCCTTGGTCGGCTCCTGGAAGCCGGTGAAGTCGCCCGCCGGGGTCAGGTACTTCTTCTCGACCTTGATGTCCGGCGCGGCGGCCTTGGCGCCCTGCTCGAAGCCGGCGTCGAACTTCTGGATCAGCGGGATCTTCACCCCGCCGATGAAGCCGACGCGGCAGCTCTCGGACTGGTAGGCGGCGATCACGCCGGCCAGGAAGGAGCCCTGCTCCTCGGCGAACACCAGCGGCGTGACGTTCGCCGCGCCCTCGACCGCGCCGTCCACGATGGCGAACTTGACGTTCGGGAACTCCGGCGCGACGACCTTCAGCGACTCGGCGTAGGCGAAGCCGACGCCGATGATCGGGTTGTAGCCCTCGCTCGCGAGCTGGCGCAGGCGGGTCTGCTTGGCGTCCTCCGCCTCGTTCGGGGCGGCGGTCAGCTCCTTGACCTCGGCGACGCCGAAGTCGGCCTTCGCCTTGTCCAGCCCGGCGGCGGCGGAGTCGTTGAACGACGCGTCGCCCCGGCCGCCGATGTCGTAGGCCAGGCCCACCTTGAGAGCGCTGCCGTCCACCTTCTCGCCGGCCGAGGAGCTGCTGGTGGCCGCGGCGGCGGCCGGCGGCTTGGGCGCCAGCTTGCACCCGCCCGAGGCGTTGTCGGTCGAACCGGAGTCGGCCCCACCGCCGTCCTTGGCACAGGCGGCCATCGACAGAACGCTGGTCAGCGCGATCGCGGTCACCGCGATGCCACGCATTCGACGACGCACGGCTTCGTCTCCCTCCCTGCTCAGCGAGCAGACACTCCCCCGACGGCGTTGTCGGGCTCCGAGTGGCGAACCGTACCCCGTGGTAACGACGACCGCCCACGCACCGGTCCGCGCGTGACCTAAATGGTGCGGGATCGCCCACCCGCCCCGCCGTCGGAGGGCGGCGCGCCCGTCGCCGAGCCGATCCGCGCCGTCACCGCCCGGTCACCGGGTCCCGCGGGGCCGCGCCCGCGCGTCACGGCTCGCGCCCGGCCGGTCACGCCGACCGGCCGGCCGGGTGCGGACCGTGGTGCTCCCGCTACCACCGGTCGCGGTGCGACGGTGGTAGTGGTCGGTTTCGACACAGTGTTGCGAATCACCCGTTGGCGGGGCGTTGGGGGCGCGTTGGTGACTTTCGGTGGACTGCAGGCTGCACCGGTATCCGCCAGCAGGAGGCAGCCTTGGACCCCCGGCAGTGGCTGGACGACTACGAGTCGCGCCTGGCCGACCTGACGCAGAAGTCGGCCGACCTCCAGGAGAGCGTCGCCGCCGCGAACGGCCGGGCCACCAGCCGGGACGGCGCGGTCACCGTCACGGTCGGGCCCAACGGCGGGCTGCTGGACCTCGAACTCGGCCACCGCGCGTGCGAGCTGGGCCCGGCCCGGCTGACCGCGCTGATCCTGGGCACCGCGCGCGCCGCGCAGAAGCAGGCCGCGCAGAAGGTGATGGAGGCGTTCGAGCCGATCGGCACGGGCACCGAGGCGATGCGGATGTACATGGACGCGCTGCCCGACGACCCGGACGACGTCGCGCCCGACGACCACGACCCCGACCCGGACCCGGAGCCCGAGCCGCCGCGCCCGCCCGCGCCGCCGCAGCCGCCGGCCCGGCCCCGGACGGCGGCCCGCCCGGCCCGGCGCGACGACGAAGACGACGACGACAACCAGCCCTGGTGAGCTAGGAAGGCCCTGCGATGACCGCCCCCGAAACGCCGATCGCCTCGCCCCCCGGCATGAAGATCACCGAGGAGAACAAGCTCAAGGGCACGCTGTTCATCGAGGCGTTCGACGGCTTGATCGACTCCATCAACAAGGACGCCGAGACCGAGACCGAGCGCGTGCTGGACATCACGTTCAACGCGATCGGCGCGGCGTCCTCGGTGGTGATGTTCGCGAGCGACCCGCTCGGCAGCCTCATCGGCGCGGGCATCGGCTGGCTCATCGAGCACGTCTCGTTCCTCCGCGAGGGCCTGGACAAGCTGATGGGCAACCCGGAGGAGATCCAGGCCCACGTCGACGCCACCAAGAAGCAGGCCGTCGACATGCGGGTGCTCGCCGACGACCACAAGCAGGGGCTGGCCCCGGCCGAGGGCTGGACCGGCCCGGCGGCCGAGAAGTTCAAGCACAGCATGACGGGCGTGGCCCAGAACCTCGACGACCTGGCCGGCACGCTGGAGACCAAGGCCAAGATCGTCGCGGTGTGCGGGATGCTCGTGCAGGTCCTGCGCGACATCGTGCGCGACCTGATCGCCCAGCTCCTCGGCAGCCTGATCGGCGGCGCGATCACCGCCGCCGCCCTCGCGATCCCCACCCTGGGCGCGTCCATCGCGGCGTTCATCGGCTTCGCCGTCGGCAAGGCCGTCGCGCTGGGCACCAACATCGCGGCCCGCATCGCGCGGCTGATCCCCGCGCTGGCCAGGCAGGTCGCGCGGCTGGGCAAGCTGGACGACATCGTCAAGAAGATCAAGGACGGCTGGGACCGGTTCGAGAACATCGCCGACGTCGGCGAGATCGGCTGGGAGGGCTACAAGTCCGTCAAGGACGTCGACAAGGACATCGAGAAGGGCCGCAAGGAGGACGACGAGAAGGACAAGCTCGACAAGGCCGACCGGGACGCCGAGGAGGCGAACAAGCGGTACACCGACGCCAAGGAGGAGGAGAAGAAGCAGGGCGACGAGCTGAAGGCGGCCAACGACGCGCTGAAGGAGAAGTCGGACCGGGCGGCCGAGGCGAACCGGCGGGCGAACGAGGCCGCCGAGGAGGTCGACCGGGCGGCCCGGTCCGGCGACCAGGCGGCCTACGACCGGGCACGGGCGAAGTTCGACGCCGCGAAGGCCGCGGCGGACGCGGCCCGCGCCGAGGCGGCCGAGGCGGCGGAGACCGCCGCCGATGAGGCGCGCGACCTGGCCGACGCGTCGAAGCAGTCGGCCCGGGCGCTGGCCGACACCAAGCCCTCCGACGAGGCCCGGGAGCGGGCCTACGACGAGTACAAGCAGAACAACCCCGGCGGTCAGCAGGACCCGGCGCGGTCGGCGGCGGAGAGCGACCTGTCGAGCAAGAACGACGCGGCCAAGCAGGCCAACGCCCGGTACGAGGACGCCAACGCGGCGTTCACCGAGGCCAACGCGAAGGCGGCCGAGGCCAACGCGCGGGCGTTCGCGACCGGCAGCGAGGCCGACATCAGGGCGGCCGAGCGCGCCGCCGCCGAGGCCGAGGCGGCGCGCGAGCGGGTCGACGAGGCGGCGACGCAGGCCAAGTCCGCCGGCGACTCGGCGAAGCGGGCCTACGAGGACTACCAGGCCAAGTACTCGAACACCGGTGGGGGCGAGAAGACCAAGAGCCCTTCCGCCCAGGTCTGACCCACTCGGAGAGAGCTGCTCATGGCCCCCAAGAACTCCGGTGGCGGTAACCCGAGCCCGGAGACGACCCCGCCGCCGAGCCCGCCGCCGCCCGCGCCGGGCCCGACGCCGGGTCCCACCCCGCCGCCGCCCCCCGCGGGCGGGCCGACGGGCGGCTCCGGCTCCGGTTTCGGCATGAGCGGCAGCGCCATGGAGCGGCTCCAGGCCAAGGCCGCCGAGCTCCAGTCCAGGCTGGGCGGCATCTCCACCGGGCTGCGCGGCCTGCAGCTGGGGCCGAGCGCGCTGGGCCCGATCGGCATGTTCACGGTGTCGGGGCTGAACAGCTCGACCACCAACTCGGTCGAGCAGGTGGACCGGGCGGCCACGACGTTCGGGAACGTCCAGGCGGGGCTGAGGGCGACCCAGCAGACGCACGTCCTCACCGACGCCAACAGCTCCAAGGAGTTCGGCAGGATCATCCCGGACTCGGGCGCCCAGCGCCCGCCCGGCGGGCCCTCCGGCGGGCCCTCGGGCGGGCCGAGGGCGGGCGGTCCGAAGGTCAGCGGGGCGACCGGGCCGAAGGGCGGCGGCGGACCGACCGCGCCCGGCGGGCCGAAGGGCGGCGGTGGACCGGCGGTCAACCCGGTCCAGGGGCCGAAGGGCGGCGCGGGCACCGGACCGGCGGGCGCCAAGGGCGGCGCCGGCGGGCCGGGTGTCGGGCCGATCACCGGGCCGCAGGGCGGTCCGGGCGCGACGCCGAGCGGGTCGTCGAAGGGCGGCGCCGGTGGACCGGGTGTCGGGTCGATCAGCGGGCCGAAGGGCGGGGCCGGCACCGGGCCGTCCGGCGGGCCGTCGAAGGGCGGCGGGCCCGGTGTCGGGCCGATCACCGCGCCCGGGGGTGGCGGCGGGCTGCCCGGCGGGTCCAAGGGGCTGCCGGGCGGGCCGGGGGTCGGGCCGATCAGCGGGCCGCAGGGCGGTCCGGGCGCGACGCCGGGCGGGGCGAAGGCCGGTGGCGCGCCGTCGTCCGGCGGGCCGGGCGTCCAGCCGCCCGCCGGGGCGGGCCTGCCGCCCGGGGCGAAGGGCGGCGTTCCCGGTGGGCTGCCCGGCGGTGCTTCCGGTGGGCTGCCCGGTGGTGTTCCCGGCGGCGGTGTTCCCGGTGGTGTGCCCGGCGGCGGTGTTGCGGGCGGGGCGAACCCGGCATCGGGTCCGAGGACCGCCGTGGGCGGTGCCCCCGCGACGGCCCCTCCGGTCGGTGGTGGGTCGGTGGCGCCGGGCAGCCCGGCGGCGCCCCCGATGGCCGGCGGCCCGATGGGCGGCGCCGGCGCGCCCGGCGGGGCGGGCGCGTCCGAGCGGTCGAGCAGGTTCGCGGGCGGTCCCGGCAAGGGCGTCTTCGACGCGCCCACGCCGCCGCCCGGCAACGGCACGATCAACAAGGCCCCGGCGACCTCGGCGTCCACACCGCCGCCCGCGCCCAAGCCGACGCTGCCCGGTGACGGCGCGCCCGCGCCGAAACCCGGCGCGCCTTCGGCCCAGCCGTTCCCGGCGCCGAGGTCCGACGCGCCGGGAACGCCGAGGGTCGACACCCCGGCGGCGAAGGTCGACGTCCCTCCCGCGAGGGGCGGCGCCCCGGCGGCGAAGGTCGACCTCCCACCCGCGAAGGTCGACGCCCCACCCGCGAAGGTCGATACCCCGGCGGCGAAGGTCGACACCCCGCCGGCGCAGCACGCCAGCACCTCCCCGGCGGGCAGGACCCCGACGCCCGCCGCGGCGCAGCCGGGCGGTGTGCCGCAGGCCGCCGTGCCACCGGTCGCACCGCCGGTCGGCGCACCCACCGCACCCGCGCCCGGCGGCTCCGACCGGTCGAGCAGGTTCGCCGCGGGCCCCGGCAAGGGCGTTTTCGACGCGCCCTCGCCGAAGGCCGGCGACGGCACCGTCGACAAGGCCCCGCCGTCCTCACCGTCCACACCACCGCCCGCGCCCAAGCCGACGCCCCCGCTCCAGCCGACGTCGCCGGTCCAGCCGCCGACGCCGGTCCAGCCGACGTCACCGGGTCAGCCGACGCCGGTCCAGCCGACGTCGCCGGGCCGGCCGACGCCTCCCGTCCAGCCACCGGCGCTCGCCCAGCCGACGCCCCCGGTGCAGCCGCCGGCGCCCGACACCAGGAACCCCCGGGACAAGGCCGCCGACGACACCGACACCGACCGCCCCGACGGCAGGGCGAGCGCCGAGGTCCCGGCCATCGTGGTCACGCCACCGCCCGTGGCGATCACCCCGGACGCCCCGCGCCCCGCCCCCACCTCGAACAAGGGCAAGCAGAAGGCCGAGCCCGACACCCCGCAGCCCGACACCCGGCAGCCCGACACCCGGCAGCCCGACGGCAGGACCGGGCCCGACGACATCGAGCTGATGCCGACCGGCAACGCCGAGGCGAGCAGCAGCAGGACCCCGGCCCCCGACCGGACGCCGGACCGTACCCCCGACCGGACCCCGGGTGGAGGCCCGAACGGGAACCCGGACCCGAGCGGGAGCGGCAGCCCGGACCCGGGCGGGAACCCCGACCCGGCCGCCGGCACGCCCGACGTCCTGTCCTCCCTGCCCCGCCTCCCGGACTTCCTCCGCCGAGGCAGGGCGCTGGGCACCGCCGCGGTCACCGACGTGACCGGCGCGGCGGAGGTCACCGCCGGCGTCCGGGCCCTGCTGCCGGCCGACGCGAACGTCGACCCGGACGGGCTCGCCCGGATCGGGGCGGCGCTGACCGGGAACTTCGAGACCTTCCTCGGCGGTGGCCGCAGGTTCCCGCTCAAGGCGGGCAACCGGTGGTTCGAGGTCACCGTCGAGGCGAAGCTGGAGTCCCCGCCCGACCCCGCCGCCGCGACCACCCCGAACGTCTCCACGAAGGTCGACTTCACCGCCAACAGCACGGCCTCGGCGACCACCGCCAACTCCCTGTCCACCAACGGCGAGGTGGGCGTCAGCGCCACCGGCGGCCAGCTCGTCGGCGCGTTCGGCTCGGTGGCGGTCAAGGTCGGCCTCGCCCGGCCGGCCGTGTCGACCACCGTCCAGGCGACCGCGCAGGACCAGCGCGCCATCCGGGCGGGCGGCAAGTCCACGACCGTCGTCGTCCCGGTCACCTTCGACCTCTCGCTGACCGACGCCAACGCCCCGAACGCCGACCCGCGCAAGCCGGCGACCCCGCCGACCGGGACGGCCACCCTCCGGATCCCGAACGAGCTGGTCGAGCTGGCCCCGCCCGGCCCGGTGCAGAACGACCCGGACGCCGCGGTGGTCTCCAGGATCGAGCACCACGGGCCCGAGGCCGTCACGGTCGACGACCCGAAGCAGGCTTTCGACCGGGTCGCCAGGCTGCTGCCGCCGTCGGTGGTCAAGATCGGCGCGCCGGGTCGCACCGCGTTGCAGGACTTCCTGAGCCCCACGACGATCCGCGACAACTTCGGCGCGATGCTCAACGGCTGGGTCACCTCGCCGAACCTGGTGAGCCCCAACGCCTCCTACGCGGGCGCGGTGCAGATGAAGGCCACGCCCACCGACGTGCGGTTGATCGGCACCAACAGCGGGGCGCAGCTGCGCCTGCACGACATCGCCACCACCAACACCGGGGTCACGGCCAACACCAAGAGCGGTGTCGACGTCACGGCCTCCGTCGGTTTCGGCGCGAACCCGCCCGTGGGGGTGACCGGCTCGATCGCGGCCGTGGGTGGCATCGGGGCCAAGGTGACCGAGACGTCGAACACCGGCACCAACGTCGGCAACCGGGCCGGCGTGCAGGTCAAGAGCGACATCGGCCTGTACGAGGTGAAGGCGGACCTGGAAGTCCGCACCGCCAACGGCAAGGTCGACCGGATCCCGGTCACCACCTACGTGCGGGTGGGCCTGCCGGAGGCGCAGCTGCAGAAGCTGCCCACGCCGGAGGGGTCCGCGGACTTCAAGGCCGGCTCCCCCGACACCAGGGTCGCGCCGCCCTACCTGGGCGCCGCGCTGGCGGCGGGCAACGTCAAGGTCGGCGAGTTCGCGCCCGCCCACCGGGTGCAGCAGCAGGTCGAGTCGCAGCTGCGGAAGGTGCCCGAGCTGGCGGGCTTCCTGCCGGAGTGGGACGAGCGCGCGGGCACGCCCGTGCGGGGCAAGGGCCCCAAGAACTTCGCCGACGTCGTGGCGCAGCTGGAGAACCAGCGCAAGCTGGACGCCGAGCTGTCGCCGACCGCGCTGCGGGCCAGGTTGGACAGCCTGGTCGGCCCCGGCGTCGACGTGCAGCTCAAGCACCGGGGGCGCTTCACCAACGACTTCGTCAACATCAACGTCAAGGCCAAGCTGACCGGCGGGACCCACCTGGGGCAGGTGGACGACCACAACGTGCGCGGCTGGTCGGGCAGCGGCCCCCGGCTGGACAGCTCGACCACCACCCAGAAGGGCTGGAACGCGGGCGTCGAGGGCAAGCTCGGCGGCAAGTCCGACGTGGGCGCCGCCACCCTCACGCCCACCGGCGCCGTGGGCGTCAAGCGCAGCTCCAACACCGCGGTGCGGACCACCGCGGGCCCGGCGGTGAACAGCTCCGGGCTGAACGCGGGCGGCGCCAACGCCCAGGTCTTCGACTACCGGGTCGAGTTCGAGGTCGAGATCACCCGGTTCAGCCGCAACCGCGCGTGGGTCAAGCGGATCACGCCGGGGATGCCGCAGCTCCAGGTGCCGGTGCCGCAGGTCGTCGCGCGGACCGGGCCGCCGCCGGCGGTCAACCCGACCGGGATCGGGCGGATCGACGACATCTCCGGCACCGTGCAGCTGTGGGCGTCGGACAGCTCCACGATCGACAAGAGCAGGCTGACCCCCGAGCGGGCCGCCGAGCTGCGGCCGAAGGACCCGGTGGTGGTCCCGGACGTCACCCCGCCAGCGAGCCTCAGGGACTGGCTCACCGACGCGCCCGGCAAGGCCGCGCCGGAGATCCTGCACGTCGAGGCGCTGACCAACGCGCACGCGGTCAAGCAGCAGGCGATCGAGGTGCTCGACAGGGCCGCCGGCGGCGACTCGTCGCTGACCGTGCCGGGCACGCCCGCGCGCAACCAGATCGACCGGATGTTCAGCCCGGAGGCCATGAAGGCCAACCTGACCAGGATGGTCGAGACCGGCGTGCAGGAGGGCGGCCTGAAGTACGGCCGCCGGATCAACGACCGGACCGGCGCGATCGGGGTCAAGGTCGAGCTGGGCACGCCCGAGCTGGTGGCGGTCGCGGACAGGACCAGCACCGAGAACACCACCAGCGGCGGGTTCCGGACCGGGGACAACCGGGTCGGCGGCGTGTCGTGGGAGGCGCAGGCCGGCGTCACCGTCCCCGCGAAGCCGGTCGCGAACGCCACCGGTCAGGGCGGGATCGGCGTCGTGGCCAAGAAGACGCTGTGGTCCAAGTCTGAGGCGTCCGGCGCGGAGGTCGCCGGGAACGTGGACCGGGTCAAGAACACGCCCTCGGGCGTGCGCACCGTGCTGCTGCGGTTCAACCCGACGGTCACCGTGGTCGCCGAGAGCCGCGCCGGCAACACCGCGCACAAGGGCGCGCCGTCGACCGCCGCGGGCGCCGTGCACCTGCCGGGCGGCCTGTTCGCGCGGGTCAGCGAGCAGACGGCGATCGAGCTGGGAGCCCTGGCCGACCCCTCGGCCACGCCCTCCCCCACCCCGCAGACCACCCCGCCGACCGGCGCCCCGCAAACCGACGCCACGCCGACCGGTGCCGCACCGACCGGCACCCCGCCGACCGGTGCCACGCCGACCGGCACCCCGCAAACCGACGCCACGCCGACCGGTGCCACGCCGACCGGCACCCCGCCGACCGGCACCCCGCCGACCGGTGCCACGCCGAACCCCGACACGCAGACCGCACCCGCGCCGGCCGACCCGGACGCCATCACCCCCGCCGACCCGGACGCCGTCACGCCGGCCCCGGAGCCGCCGTCGTCCCCGGCCCCCGACGCGGAGGTCCTGCCGCCGAAGACCTTCGACCCGGCGAAGCCCGGCTCGATGGGCCTGGGCATGGTCGAGGCGATGCCGCCGACCCTGTCGCGGCTGGTGCCGAACCTGCTGACCGACCTGAAGGCCAAGGGCCTCGACCTGGTGCCGGACTCGGTGCTGGACGACTCGATGAACAACCTCCGGCGCCTGCTGGACCTCGGGTCCCCGACCAGCGTCAGGTCCCTGATGGACAGCGCGCTCGACGGTGGTGTGCCGCTGCTGGTGCACAAGCCCAACACGTTCGGCAAGGACACCTACCAGGTGACCCTGAAGGCGAACATCGACGGCTCGCCGAAGTTCACCGGCGTGGCCAACGACGGCATCGACGTCGAGCACATCATCGCGGGCAGCACCAGGAGCACCACCGGGTCCGGCCGCGGCAGCGGCTGGGGCGCGGGGCTCAAGCTGCCCGGTGCGGGCCTGCCGCAGAACACCGACCCGAACCTGTCCGGCACGTCGGCGGGCGTCTCCGTCGCGGTCAACACCGGCAGCTCGACCACCACGAACGTCACCGACGCCACGACGAGCCAGGTCGGGCACAAGCGGGTCGGCACCGGTCCGGTGGCCAGGTTCGACGTGCCCGTGAAGTTCGAGCTGGTGGTGGAGAGGGGCACCGGCGGCGCACCCCTCGCGCAGGGCTCGGTCACCGGCGACGTGTCCGTGCGGCTGCACGCCGACAACCTGAAGATCGCACCCGCCCCGGCGCCTGCCGGGAACAACCCCGCCGCGCCCACCGCAGCGCCACCCACCGCACCGCCCGCAGCACCGCCCGCAGCACCGCCCGCAGCGCCCACCGCACCGCCCGCACCACCCACAGCGCCGCCCGCCGACCCCGGCCCGAGCAGGCAACCCCGGAGCGAGGCCGCGGGCAGCCGGATCGAGCAGTGGCAGCGGTCCGGCAACCCGGCCGTGCTGCCGCCGTCCGCGTCGGTGGAGACCTTCCGCGGCGCGAAGGAGCTGCGCGAGGCCGCGGTCACCGCCTTGCGGGAGGCGGGCGCGAAGGCCGGCCTGACCGGCAAGGGCACCGGCTCGCTCAACGCGCTGCACTCGGCGCTCAGCTCGGAGACCCTCCAGCCGCACCTGCCGGGCATGGTGTCCGGCCCGCTGACCGTGCCGGGCCTGCACGAGGCGTCGCTGACCAGCGGTCAGCACGCCGACGTCAAGGTGTACGCGAAGCTGGTCAACCCGAAGCTCGCCGGGCTGAGCACGGGCGTGAAGATGGAGAACCCGACCAGCACCTCGACCTCGACCTCGGCCGACGTCCGCAGGACCGAGGGCAACGACGTCGTCGTGGGCGGCGCCACGGGCGGGTTCAAGTCCGAGAGCCCGGCCACGATCTTCAGCACGCCCGGCCTGGAGTTCAAGCACGGCGGCGAGGTCACCGACGCCGACACCGGCGGCACGCAGAACAACCAGGTCAACGACCTCAAGCGGGACGGCCTGAGCGGCCTGGTCGAGTTCGACGTCGAGTACCGGGTCGTCGCCGACCTCGGCGGCGGCCGGGTCGGCGTGGTCGACCTGCCGCTGCCCGGGTCCGCGCAGGTGCGGATGCCCGAGGCGCAGGCCCTGGACGTGCTGGGGAACCAGGTCGGGCCGACCGCCAAGCCCGCGCTGGACACGCGGTTCGGGGACCTGGCCACCGCGCAGAAGGGCGTGAAGACCGCCGCCGACTCGTGGCGGAGCGCGGAGGTCGCCATCGAGACCGCCCGGCACCGGGCGCAGGACGCCGTCCTCGCGATCCCGGCGGACCGCCGCCAGGCCGACATCGACCTCGGCAGGGCGCAGGGCGCCCACACCGCGGCGACCGCGGACCTCGACCTCAGGCTGGCGGAGCAGAGCACCCTGGAAAACCGGGCCCGCGCCGCGGAGACCGACCTCGCGGAGGCCGGCCGGCAGCTCGACGCGGCGCGCGCGGACCTCATCCGCGCCGAGCAGCGCCGGGTCGCGGCGCAGGCCGCGCTCGACACGGCGCTGCTCGACTCCGAGAAGGCCACCCAGGACCTCAAGGACCTGGTGACCGAGCTGACCGCGAACCCCGACGCCGGCCGCCAGGCCCGCCTGCCCGCCGCCGCGCAGGACCTCGCCGACGCCGACAGCAGGGCGGGGTCCGCGCGCCGGGAGCTGGCCGCCGCCGACCAGGAGGTGCAGGACACCCGGAACGCGGTCGAGGAGCGGACCCGGCGGCACGACGAGGCGCTCGCCGAACTGGCGACGCGCGACCAGGAGGTCGAGCGGCACCAGGGCGCCATCGCGCCCGCCCGGGAGGCGCTCGCGCGGGCGCAGCAGGGGCTGGCCGCCGCGCACGCCGCCAAGGCCGAGGTCGAGGGCCGGGCGCAGCGCGTGGCGGAGGAGCTGCGGACGGCCCTGCCCGGCCTGCGCGCCGACGCCGACGCCCGGAAGCGGGAGTGGTTGGCGGCCAAGTCGGCCGTCGACCGGCGGATCGGCGACTTCAACACCGAGTTCGCCCAGCGGCCGACCCCGCCGCGCGACCCCGCCGCGCCCGCCCCCGCGCCGCAGGCCCCGACCGCCGCGCCCGGCAACCCCGACCCGACGCCCCAGGACCCGACGCCCCAGGGCCCGAACCCCGGCACCACCACACCCCAGGCCCCCAGCCCCACCAACACCACCCCGCAAGGCCCCAACCCCACCGACACCACCACGCAGGCCCCCAGCCCGGCCGGCACCACACCCCAGAGCCCCAGCCCGGCCGACACCACTCCGCAGATCCCCAGCCCGGCCGGCACCACCACGCAGGCCCCCAGCCCGGCCGGCGCCACCGCCGACACCACCACGGCCGACACCACCACCCCGCAAGGCACCACCCCGCAAGGCACCACCCCGCAGGACGGCACCCCGCAGGTCCCGACCCCGGCCACCCGGCCGGCGCCACCCGCGCCCGAACCGGACCCCGCCCCACCGGCGGCCGACCCGACCCCGCGGACCCGCCCCGCCCCGGACACCCCGTCCTTCTCCGACCGCGCGGGCTTGGGGGACCGGTACTCCCCCAAGCAGCAGCGGCTGCTCGACCGCGCCGTGGAGGCGCTCGGCGACAGGCTCGCCGGGGACACCGGTGGAGCGCTCGCGAGCCGGATCGCGGCCACGATCCCGGACGACCCCGCCGTGGCGGACCTCGCCGAGCGGCTGAACGGGCAGGACCCGGCGACCGCCCGCGACGGGGCCGCCCGGGAGCTGGCGGCCCGCGTCTTCGAGCGCCGCCTGGCGGACACCCTCGACAGCACGGGCGACCTCGCCGAGCGGATGGACCTGTTCCGCCGCGAGTCGCGGGCCGACACCGGGCTGACGACCGCCGAGGCGACCGACCTGGTGGTCAGGCGCGCGGACAGCGTCGTCGCCGACGCGGTCCGGATCGCCACCGGGCTGGTCGGCACGCCGGCGCGCCCGTGGGCCGTGGTGGCGCTGGGCGGCTACGGCCGGGCGGAGCCGGCCCCGGCCAGCGACCTGGACTTCGCGGTGATCGGCGACGTCGACCGGGGCTCGGTCGACCACCACCACCTGCTGCTGCTGCAGGACCTGACCACCGACCTGATCGAGTTCGCCCGCGCCGACCTCCAGCACCGGCTGGGCGACCCCGCGGCCAAGGTGCTGTTCGAGCCGGACGCGCTCTGGCTCCGGACCGACCGGACCGCGCGGCCCGACGAGCTGGCCGCGAACAACCTCCGGACCGAGCCGGACCCGGACGACCCGCACCGCGACCCGCCGTCGGACCCGTCGTTCCCGAACTACGGCGTCGTCTACGACTCCAGGCTGGTCCCGGTCGACGGCCTCGCCAACGCCGACAACTCCGCGGACTCCCCGGTCTTCGACCGGTTCCGCGAGACCTACGCCTTCCAGGACAGGACCGCCGAGGCGAGGCAGGCGGGCAGCGCGCTCCTCCACACCGCCGACCCCGTCGTCAACCCGAAGGGCGAGACCAACCTCAAGGACGCCTTCCTGCGCCCGCTCACCCTGGGCACCAGGTGGCTGGCCGTGGCGGAGCTGATCACCAACCAGAACAGCACCGCCGGGCGCATCGACGTCCTGGAGCAGAAGGGCACGCTGAGCCCCGGGCAGGCCCAGGACCTGCGCAGGACCGTCGAGGACCTGCAGGGGCTCCGGCAGAAGCTGCACGGGCACTACGGCGTCGAGAAGGACACCTTCCGCCTGCCCACCACCATGGAGAAGCTGACCGGGTACCGCGCGCCGGGCGACAAGACCTACGTGCTCGACAAGCAGGAGATCGCCGCGGTCCAGCAGGCGCAGAAGGTGACCCGGCAGTACGTCGACCTCCTGCGCGCCGAGCTGCGCCCGGACCCGGCGACGCGACCGGCGCCGGGCACCGCGGAGGCGCAGCGGCCGGGTCCCTCGCGGCTCGCCGTCGCGGACGACCCGTCGTGGCGGCACAGCACCGCCGACACCGCGGACTGGTTCGCGCCGCAGGACCCGAAGCCCGCGTCGCAGTGGGAGTCGGTGCGGGACAAGGCGCCCGTGCGCACGGTGGACACCGAGGTCGCCGACGTGCGGCGGTCGAGCACCCCGGGCCGCCTCGACTCGGTGACCGGGCTGATCCGGCACGACGTGCGCCGGATGGAGGTCGAGCCGGGGCGGTGGGTGAAGGAGTACACGCTGCGGGTGCACCTGGAGCAGGGCGCCGGCGCGTCGGCGTCCGACCTGGCCGACGTGCGGCGCAAGGCCGTCGAGGGCGTCGACCGGTTGCTGAACCGGGGTCACCGGCTGCCCTCCGGGGACCAGTTCCACGCCCGGGTCGAGTTCGTCGACGACCCGAAGGACGCGCACACCACGGTCGAGGTGACCGGTTCCGCCACCGCCGACCAGCTCCACTGGGGCGGGCGGACCTCGCCGAACGTGCTCGCCCACGAGGTCGCGCACTACTTCGGCCTGCCCGACGAGTACCGGGACAAGGCGGGACCGGGCGCCCGCGTGTTCAACAGCGACGGCAGGCGCCTCCCGGCCGGGCACGCGCCGGCCAACCTGGTGGTGCCCGACAACGGCCTGATGGGCGCCGGGGTGCACCGCGACCCGGAGCTGAAGCCGCGGCACCTGTGGCTGATCGAGCGCACCACCGACAGCCAGGTCATGGTGCCCGACGGCGACCACGCCACGCTGAACGACCCGAACTCGCCGCGCCAGGCTCCCCCGACCCCGGTCGGCGCCGCGACCGGCCGGTCCGCCGACGCCCCGGGACCCGACGCCCCGGCAACCCGCCCCGCTCCACCGACCGACAACAGCACCACCACCCCCGCCCCACCGACCGCCACCGGCACCACCCCGCCGACCGACACCGCCACCGGCACCACCCCACCGACCGACAACACCGCCACCCCCACCACGCCGACCGACGCCACCATCAACCCCACCCCGGCCCCCGCCCCGGCGGTCGAAACGGCGGTCGAGACGGCCACCGACGCGACCGCACCCGCACCCGAGCCGAACACCGCTCCGCAGGGGGTCCTGCCGAACGTCCCCCTGCCCGCGTTCTTCCAGGAGAACAAGGCCCTGGGCACCATCGCGGTCACCGGCGTGCGAGGCGTGGAGCACGTGGTGGGGGCGATCACCGGGCTGCTGCCGAAGGTCGACGGCGCGACGCCCGTGGGCGTCGACCGCATCGGCCACCAGCTGGGCGCGAACTTCGAGTCGTTCCTCGGCGACGGCCGCACGTTCCAGGTCAGGGTCGGCAACCGCTGGTACGACGCCACCGTCCAGGCCCGGCTCGGCCAGGTCACCGCGCCCGGCGTCGCGTCACCCGCCAAGGTCGACAGCCGCGTCGACAGCGGCGCGACCGCCTCCACCACCACGAACCTGTCCACCGACAACGAACTGGCCTTCGGCGGGACGGTGAGCCAAGGCGGCGGCGCCTACCTGACGGTCGGCGTGAAGGGCCGGACCTCCACCCCGGCCACCTCCGCGAACAGCACCTCGTCCGCCGCGGACGACCGGGAGGTGCGCGGCGGCAACGCCTCCACCGGGTACGACGTCCCGGTCTCCTACACCCTCACCCTCACCGACCCGCGGACCGGCACGACCACCTCCCACGAGGTGCCGGCCGATCCGGGCGACCCGCACACCGCCTCCCTCCAGGTCCCCGACGACCTGAGCAGGCTCACGCACACCGACAACGCGCTCGGCCGGAAGACCGACCTGCGGGAGGCCGGCGCGGCGGTGGAGTTCCTGGTGCCCGAGGCGGTCTCGGACGTCGACGGCGACGCGCTGTTCCGGGCGGTCGCCGCGGGCCTGCACCCCTCGGTGGTCAAGCCGGGCGCGGACGGCCGCACCGACCTGCGGGACTTCCTCAGCCCCACCTCCATCCGCGACAACCTGCACGTGCTGCTCAACGGCTGGGTCACCTCGCCCCTCCTGGCCAGCCCCAACGCGAGCTACGGCGCGACCGTGCAGATGAGGGCGAAGCTGGTGGACGCCGAACTGGTCGGCGTGCACGGCAGCGCCCAGTTCCGGCTGCACGACACCGCCACCGCGAACACCGGCGTCACCTCCTCGACCGGCAAGGGCGTCGAGGTCGGCGGCGCGGTAGGCGGCGGCGTCGGCACCCCCGGCCCGATGGTCGTGACCGGTGGCGTCACCGGCTCGGTGTCGCGGAAGACGACCGACAGCTCGTCCGCCGGCGTCACGACGGTCAACCGGGCGGGTGTGCAGGTCGGCGGGAACACCGGGCTGTACCGGGTCGGTGTCGAGGTCGAGGTGCGCACGCCGTTCGCCCCGCCCGCGAAGGCGGACGGCGCGGTCGCGCCCGGCGACCGGCCGACGACGGTCAAGCAGGAGGTCGTCGCGTACGTGCGGCTGGGCCTGCCGGAGGCCGCCGCCCACGGCCTGCCGGTGCCGCCCGGCACGCAGCAGGACGTCGTCAGGCCGGGCACCGGCGGCACCCGCGTCGAACCGCCCTACCTGTCCGCCGGCCTGGCCGCGGGCAACGTCCGCGTCGGCCGGCTCGCCAACGCCGACCGGGTGCGGGCGCAGGTGGAGGACGCCCTCCGGGACCTGCCGGGCTTCGCCGGGTTCCTGCCGACGTGGGGGGCCGCCGGCCACCCGATCTCCAGCGGCAGGAACCACGCCGACGCGGCGGAGCAGGCGGACAACCAGCGCAGGCTGGACGCGGAGCTGTCGCCGACGGCGCTGCGGGCGAAGCTGGACAGCCTGCTCGGGCCGGGCGTGCAGGTGCAGCTCAAGCGCCGCGGCCTGGTGCACAACGACTTCGTCAACGTCACCGTCAAGGCGACGCTGGCCGGGCCGACGCACCTCGGCGAGGCGGACAACCGCCAGGTCCGCTCCCTGTCGTCGGCCGCGCCCAAGCTGGACAGCGCCACGACCACCGCGAAGGGCAGCAGCCTCGGCCTCGAGGTGCGCGGCGGGCCCAACCTCAAGAAGCCCGGCGGCGCGATCCTGACGCCCACCGCGAGCGCGGGCGTGAAGAAGTCGTGGACCTCGTCGGTGAAGACCGCCGCGGGCCCGACCGTCAACGACGTGGCGCTCAACGTCGGCGACGCGAAGGCGCAGGTCTTCGCGCACGACATCCGGTTCGAGATCGAGGTCACCCGGTTCAGCCGGCCGCGCACGTGGGTGCAGCGGGTCCTGCCGGGCGCGCCGCAGCTGCAGGTCCCGGACGCGAAGACGGTCGTGCGGACCGGATCGCCCGCCGCCGGCGGCGCGGCTGCCCCGGGGACCGACCCGAAGGCCGTGCGGACCGTCGAGCCGATCACCGGCGAGGTCCACCTGTGGGTCCCGGACGGCTCGACCCTGCCCGTGGGCACGACCGGTTTCGAGCCCGAGGCCCCGGTGTCCGTCGACGTGCCCCCGACCACGATCGACTCGCTGCTGAAGAAGACCGCCCCCGCGGTCCCCGGCGCCGCGCCCGCGGTGGTCGGGCCGGACGCCGCGGCCCCGCGGTTCCCGATCTCCAGCCGCCCCGACTCCTACGACTGGCTGCACGTCGAGGCCGTGGCGCACTCGTCGGCGCTGCGGGACCGGGCGATCGAGGTGCTGACCCGGGCCGCGGGCCGGGACTCGTCGCTGACCGTGCCCGGCACGGTCTCGCGCAACCGGATCGACCAGCTGTTCAGCCCGGAGGGCCTGAAGGCCAACCTGCGCCGGATGCACGAGAACGGCCTCGTCGAGGACGGCCTGCGGTTCGACCGCCGGGTCACCGACCGGACCGGCGCGGTCGGCGTCGCCGTGCGCTTCGACCGGGCCGAACTGGTGTCCCTCTCGGACACCACGCCCACCGAGGTGTGGACCGGCGGCGGCTTCAAGGCCGGCGGGAGCGACGCCGAGGGCACGTCGGTGGAGTTCACCGCCGCCGCCGGCCTCAGCGGCAAGCCCGACGGCAACACCCCGCGCGGGGCCGGCTCGTTCACCGCCAACGCCAAGGTCACGCCCTGGTCGGAGTCCTCGGCCAAGGCCACCGAGATCGGCGGCAACGTCGACCGCAAGCTGGTCCGGCCGGCCGGCGAGCGGACCGCGCTGGTGCGGCTGGACGCGACGTTCACGGTGGTCGGCGAGACCAGGTCCGGCAACGCCGTGGTCCCGGGCACGCCGCGGGCCGAGGCGGCGGGCGTGCGGCTGGAGGGCGGCGTGTTCGTCCGGGTCAGCGAGCAGATGGCGCGCGACATGGGGCTGCTGCAGGACGTCGGGGTGGCCCCCGCGCCGGCGCCCGACCGGATGCTCCCGCCGAAGCGGCTCACCCCGGACCAGCCGAGTTCGCTGGGCCTGAGCCTGGTGGAGGACGTGCCGGACCTGTCCGCCGTCGTCACCGACCTCGTCGGGAAGGTCAACGCCGACACCAAGGGCAGGGTCGGCCCCGGCCTCGTCCCGGGGTCGGTGCTGAAGGACTCGATGCGCAACCTGCGGCGGCTGGTCGACCTCACCTCGCCCACCAGCGTGAAGGCGCTCATCGACAGCGCCCTGGACGGCGGCGTGCCGCTGCTGCTGCACCAGCCGGGCGCGCTGATGGGCAAGGACACCTACCAGGTGACCCTCAAGGCGAAGGCCGGCTCGCCGGAGTTCCTCGGCGCGGTCAACGACGGCCACGACATCGAGCACATCCTCACCGGCTCCGCGAAGAGCACCGAGTCGTCCACCAAGGGCTGGTCGGTCGGCGCCGGGGCCAAGGCCCTGGGGCTGCACCTGCCGGACGTGAAGGACGGCGGGTCGCCCTCGGTCGGCGGCTCCGCCGGCGCGGCGCTGGGCCACGGGCGGAGCAGGACGACCACCGGCGCCTCGGTCGAGCAGTTCGGCCACAAGCACACCGCCACCGGTCCCGCCGTGCGCTACCGCGTGCCGATCGGGTTCGAGCTGGTGGTGGAGAAGGGGACGCGGAAGGTCGCCGAGGCGTCCAGCGCGGACAAGTCCCCGATGACCGTCCGCCTGCACGCCGACAACGTGCGGGTCGAGACGGGGACCGACGCCGACGCCCGGCAGCCCTACCGGGAGCCGACGCCCGTGCCCCGCCCGGACGCCGGGGACGTGCGGGCCTGGCAGCGCCCCGCCCCGCCCGTGGGCGGGACCCCCGCGCCCACCCCGCCGACCACCACCGCACCCGTCGCCCCCGAGGTCCCGCCCGCGCCGCAGACCCCCACCGCGCCGCAGACCCCCACCGCGCCGCAGACCCCCACCGCGCCGCAGACCCCGACCACGCCGCAGGCCCCCACCGCGCCGGGGGCCCAAGCCGCGCCGGAGGTCCCGGCCGCGGCCCCTGCGACGCCACCCGCCCGCCCGGTCGCCGTGCCGCCCGGCGCGTCCGTGGAGGGGATGCGCGGCGCGGAGGCCGTCCGGGAGGCGGCGCTGCGGGCGCTCGCCGAGGCGGGCGCGCGCAAGGGGCTCACCGGCAAGGGCACCGGGGCGCGGAACGCCCTGCTGGCCGCGCTCAGCTCGGAGACCCTCCAGTCGATGCTGCCGGGCATGACCACGGGCCCGCTGGAGGTGCCGGGCCTGCACGAAGCGGCGCTGGTCAACGCCCAGCGCGCGAACCTCAAGGTGTACGCGCGGCTGCTCGACCCGCGGCTCGACTCGCTGACCGACGGCGTGAAGCTGGAGAACCCCACCTCGAGGACGCAGACCACCGGGACCGAGGTCAAGCACTCCGACTCCGGCGACGTCACGGTCGGCCTGCCCGCCTTCGGCTACAACCGCAAGGCGGTGGACGGCCAGGGCGAGCCGGACCTGCCGCGCTCGGTCAACTCGGCCTCCACCGGCCCCGAGTGGAAGCACTCCGCCGAGGACTCCACCACCGGCGCGGGCCGGCCCACCAGCGGCACCGCGCAGAACCTCAAGCCGTCCGGCCGGACCGCGCTGGTCGAGTTCGACGTCGAGTACCGGTTCGTCGCGGAGGTCGACGGCAGGGAGGTCACCTTCGACCTCCGGGTGCCGAGGTCGGCGGACCTGCGGATGCCGGTGGCCGACCTGGAGCCGGTGCTCGGCCGCACCGTCGACGCCGACCTGGCCGCCGCGCAGGACGCCGTGCAGGCCGCCGCGAAGACCTGGCGGGACGCGCAGGCCCTCGCCGACCGCGCCCGGCACCACGCCCAGCGGCTGCTCATCGACCAGGTCGCGGCGCAGCAGGACGTCGCCCGCCTGGCGGACCGGGAAGGCCGGGCGCAGGCGGACCTGGGGGCCGCGCAGGGCGACGTCGCAGCCGCCCGCCGGCGGCACGACGCCGTCCTGGCCGCGCACCCCGCGCTGACCGACCTGCCCCCGCGGATCGACGCGCTGGGCCAGGCCCGGTCCCACACCGAGGGCCTCCTGCCCGGCCTGGAGGGCACGGCCCGCGACACCCGGTCCGCCGTCGAGCTGCTGGAAGCCGAGTCCGCGGACCTCGCCGAGCGGAGCCGGCGGCTCCGGGAGCGGCTGGCCGAGATCCACGACGCCGAGATCCGCGACGCCGTGATCCGCGCAGCCGGCAGCCACCGGGCCGCACCCGACACCGCACCCGGCACCACGTCCGGACCCGCGCCCGGCCCCACGTCCGGACCCGCACCCGGCCCCACGTCCGGACCCGCACTCGACACCGCGTCCGACACCGCGTCCGACACCCCGGCGGACAACACCCCGGCGGACAACACCCCGGCGGAGAGCACCCCCGGCGGCGACCTCGCCGCGCGGACCGCCCCGCTGACCGCCGAGCTGGACCAGGTGACGGCGCGGCTGGCCGAGATCGACGCGGACCTCGTGCCCGAGCGGCGCCGGGCCCGGGACGCCGCCACCGCGCTGGACGACGCGCGGCGGACCGCCCGGGAACACGCGGACGGCATCGACCGGCTCACCCGGCGGCTGGAGACCACCCGCGCCGAGGTGGAGCCACGCCTGGAGCACGAGCGCGCGCAGGAGCGGGCGGCACGGGCCAGGGCCGCGCGCTCGGCGGCGACCCTGGCGGACGTGCGGCAGCAGCTGGAAGACGCCCGCGCCGCGGCGGCCGGGTTCCCCGCGCTGATCGAAGCGGCCAAGGCGGACCTGCGCGACAGGCAGACCGCGGCCGACACCGCGCAGCGGACCTGGTGGGACGCGAAGAAGACCGCCGACCGCCTGATCGGGGAGTTCGCCCCGGCCCCGAACCCGCCCAGCACCCCACCCACACCGACCACCGCCGAAACACCCCCCACACCGACCACCGCCGAAGCACCACCCGCACCGGTCGCTCCCGAAACCCCGCCGACGCCGGTCACCGCCGAAGCCCCACCCCCCGCACCGGTCACCGCCGGGACCCCGCCCGCCGAGACCCCGACGTCGACCACGGCCGCCCCACCGGTCATCGTCGTGACACCGGCCGACGGCGGGACGCCGACCACCGGGACGTTCGGCGCGCCGGCCGCCGCCCCCACCACCCCCGCGCCGGCGCCGGCGGCCACGCCGCCGGCACCCGCAGCACCGCCGGCACCCGCGGCACCGGCCACGCCGGCGGCACCCGCGGCACCGCCGGCGCCGATCAGCCCCGACCAGCGCAAAGCCGAGCGGGACAGGGCCGCCGCCGACCTGTCGGCCAAGCTGCTCGCCGAGCAGACCGCCGAGAGCAACCACCTGGCCGAGGCGCAGCGGGCCGCGTGGGAGGAGAAGCTGCGGGAGCTGGAGCTGCGGCAGTACGCCGACCACGTGGCCGGGGTGGAGGCCATCCGGACCCGGTTGGAGCGGGAGCACCGCGAGGCCGAGCGCGCCTTCACCGCCGATCAGGACCGGGCCCTCGCCGCCGAGCGGGCCCGGCTCGCCGGGGTGCAGCGCGCCGAGCTGGACCGACTGGCCCAGGAGCTGGTGTTCGCCCAGTCGCCGCGCCGGCAGCGGCTGGTCGAGCAGCTGACGCTCGACCAGGACCTGGAGCGCCGGCAGGCCGAGGCGCAGATCCGCGACCGGCTCGCCCGCGCGCCGGGCTCGTTCGACCCGAACGCGGCCTGGAACTCGCTGCTCGCCCACCAGGCCGCCACCCGGGACAACGCCCTCCGGCAGCTCGACGGCGACCTGGCGGCCGAGCGGCAGCGGGTGGAGGCCGAGGCGCGCGACCGGCTGGAGCGGGAGGCGCGGGCCGAGGAGCAGCGGTTCCTGGTCCGCCAGCAGGACGAGCGGGTGGCGTTCCTGCAGCACCTGGCGGCCGAGCGGGACGCCCACCGCCGCGCGGCCGAGCAGGAACTGGCCGACCGGCAGCGGCAGGAGCGCGAGCGGGTGGAACGGGAGACCGCCACCGGGCAGGAGGTGGTGCGCACCGTGTCGAAGCGGTTCGTCGACCACCGCCTGGACCTCGCGCACGACGCCGGGCTGCGCGAGTGGCTGCCGCCCGGCACCCGGCACCACGGCGCGTTCGCCGACGACGCGACCGCCGCGAAGTGGGCCGACGACGCCTACCCCGGTCTCGCCGCGGTCAACCGCAAGCCGTTCGAGGCGGGCGTCCCCGGCCACAACGTCAACTGCACGAACTGCGTCATCGCCACCCACGAGACGCTGCACGGCAGGCCGGTGGCCGCGCCCCCGCTGCCCGGCCCCGCGCCGGGCAGCTACCTGGAGCAGACGTTCAACGCCAACTTCCGGGTGGTGCCCAACTACCACCACGTGGTCGACCACCTGGCCGCCGAACCGGGCAGGCACGTCGGTGTGGGCATCACCCGCACCGACGGCAGCGGCCACGTGTTCAACGCCTGGAACGACGGCCGGGGCATCACCTTCTTCGACGCCCAGAGCCACCGACCGGCGAAGCTGGAGCGGACCGCCGCGAAGATCGAGCTGATCCCGCTGCCGAACCTGCCCGGCCTGCCCAACCTGCCGCCCACCACGGCGCCCACCGCAGCACCCACAGGGACGCCCGCCGGGGCGACCCCACCCATCCCCGTACCCGCCTGGACACCGCCTGCGACCCGGGCGCCCTGAGCGGGTAAGCACAACCATGACTCGAACCCACGAGGTGCGCGTGACACGGACACGGGACGTCGCCCAGCAGTGGCTCGACCGGGCCTACGGCGGCGGTTCGGCCGAGCCGACCCGGTACGCCCTGCTGGAGACACCGCGCCTGGCGGTGTTCGGCTGCCGCTTCCGGGGCGCGGCCGAACCCATGCTGGCCGGCGCGATCGCGGTGCCGGCCAACGGCGACGCGCCCTACCCGCTGCCCAACGACCGCCCGTTCGGCGACCTGGGCATCGGCGAGGAGCACCCCGGCGACTGGCGCGCCCCGGCCGAGCGGGACTGGGTGTGGCGGGTCAACGCCCGCAACTGCGTGGTCGCCGCCGACGCGGCGGTGGACCGCGCCCCGGCGTCCGCGCTGCCCTGGCAGCCCGCCGACGAGCGCCCCGGCTGGTGGGACCGGCTGCGCGCCGGCCACTTCCCGCAGGCCGAGGTCGCGGCCTGCGGCGGCTGGGACGAGGTGCTCGCCGCCGTCCGCGACGGCGGCCCGGACACCAGGGGCGTGGTCTGGGTGCGCCGCGAGCTGGCCGGCGTCGAGGTCACCGGCCACCTGCTCTACGCGCACCACGACGACGACGGCCGGGTGGCCGTGCTGGACGGCATGACCGGCGCGCCCGCCGACCTGGAGACGGCCACCGTGAGCGGCCTGGTGCTGGCCAGGTTCCACCGCCCGCGCCCCGCCCCGGAGCCGGCCGACCTGGGCAGCGCCGTCCGCCGGGCCGAGCGGCACCTCGCCGGGGCCTACGGCGAGGAGGTGGTGCTGGTCTCCCCCGGGCCGGCCGACGAGCTGGAGCGCGGCTGGCTGTTCGCCTGCACCACCCGCGCCTACCTGGCCTCCGGCGACTTCCACGACCAGCTGCTCGACGCCGCCCTGGTGGTGCCCAAGCACCCCGCCGAGGCGCCGTTCGCCCTGCCCAACGCCGACCCGTGGCGGTGGCTGGCCCGCTGGGACGCGGGCGCGACCGACCTCCCGCCACCGCCCGCGCCGGGCCCGGCGTCCTGGTTCGCCCCCACCCTCGCCCGGCTCGGCCGGGTGACCGGCACCTCCACCCACACGCGCTGGACCGAGGTCTTCGCCGAGTTCGCCGGCCTCCCGGTCGGCTCGGCGGCCCTGATCTGGATCCGCCGCCACGACCGGCGGGCCCGCGAGAGCGTCGGCCACCTCCTCAACGCCCGCCGCGCCGAGGACGGCCTGGAACTGGCCGACGGCACGACCGACACCCCGCCCACCCCGTCCGACGAGGGCGTGCTGGCCCTGCACGTCATCCACTACCAATGACCCCGCGCGCTGACGACCCCCGCCCACCCCACCCGAACGGGTGGACCTCCCCCTTCTCCCCTACCCACCTGAATCAATCCAGCCAATCCCACCCCTGAATCAATCCAGCCCCCTTGCACGCGCCCCCCGCGAGGTCGCGTCGGGAGGTCGGGTCCCATTTCCCTTCGATCACGCTTTTGGATCGAAGGGAAATCGGACCCGACCTGCCGACTCCCGGCGACCGAGCCGCCCCGGCGGAGGAGGGGCAATCCAGCACTGTTCTATCGCTCACAGACGCACGCGGCCATTGGGTCGTGCGTACCACGCGGGTCTAGCATCCGAGGGTCAAGGTCCCCTTCAGCACGGGGAGACCAGTCCACCACTGACGCTGGAGGCCGTTGCGCATGGCCGGCACCACCGCAACCGAGCGGTCGGGCACCTCCCGAGGAGGCGGCACGCTCTACCGTGGCGATCTGGGCATGTGGTCCTGGGTCGCCCACCGCATCACCGGTGTGTTGACGTTCTTCTTCCTGTTCGCGCACGTCCTGGACACCGCCCTGGTGCGCGTGTCACCGGACGCGTACGACAAGGTCATCGAGACCTACAAGAACCCGATCGTCAACCTGTTCGAGGTCGGCCTCGTCGGCGCCGTGCTCTACCACGCGCTCAACGGCATCCGCGTGATGCTCGTCGACTTCTGGTCCAAGGGCACGAAGTACCAGCGGCAGATGCTCTGGGCGATCCTGGGCGTCTGGGTCGCCGTGATGATCCCGGGCACCTACTTCATGATGGTCCGCACGGTGTCCGACATGTTCGGGGGTCACTGACCATGAGCGAGCTGATCCTCGACAAGCCCCGCTCCCCCCGCCGCCCCGCCGCCCGGCGCGGCAACGGCGAGCTGTACAGCTGGCTGTTCATGCGCATCTCCGGTGTGGCGCTGGTGGTGCTGGTGCTCGGGCACCTGTTCATCATGAACATCCTCGACGGCGGCGTGCACCGCATCAACTTCGGGTTCGTGGCGGGCCGCTGGGCCTCGCCGTTCTGGCAGTTCTGGGACCTGGCGATGCTGTGGCTGGCGCAGATCCACGGCGGCAACGGCCTGCGCACGGTCATCAACGACTACGCCCGCAAGGACGCCACCCGGTTCTGGCTCAAGGTGCTGCTCTACGCGTCGATGGTGCTGATCATCGCCCTCGGCACGTACGTGATCTTCACCTTCGACCCGAACATCACCTCCTGACCCGCTGCGGGGAGTAGTCCGACATGCAGTTCCACAAGTACGACGTCGTGATCATCGGCGCAGGCGGCGCCGGGATGCGCGCGGCGATCGAGTCCGGCCAGCGCGCCCGCACGGCGGTCCTCACCAAGCTCTACCCCACGCGTTCCCACACGGGCGCCGCGCAGGGCGGCATGTGCGCCGCGCTGGCGAACGTGGAGGAGGACAACTGGGAGTGGCACACCTTCGACACGATCAAGGGCGGCGACTACCTGGTCGACCAGGACGCCGCCGAGATCATGGCGAAGGAGGCCATCGACGCGGTCCTCGACCTGGAGAAGATGGGCCTGCCGTTCAACCGCACGCCCGAGGGCAGGATCGACCAGCGGCGGTTCGGCGGCCACACCCGCAACCACGGCGAGGCCGCCGTGCGCCGGGCCTGCTACGCGGCCGACCGCACCGGCCACATGATCCTCCAGACGCTCTACCAGAACTGCGTCAAGCACGGCATCGAGTTCTTCAACGAGTTCTACGTGCTCGACATCTGCCTGACCGAGACCGCCGACGGCCCGGTGTGCACCGGCGCGGTGGCCTACGAGCTGGCCACCGGCGAGATCCACGTCTTCCAGGCCAAGTCCGTCGTGTTCGCCACCGGCGGTTTCGGCAAGGTCTTCAAGACCACGTCGAACGCCCACACGCTGACCGGCGACGGCATGGGCATCGTGTTCCGCAAGGGCCTGCCGCTGGAGGACATGGAGTTCTACCAGTTCCACCCGACCGGTCTCGCGGGCCTGGGCATCCTGCTCACCGAGGGCGCGCGCGGCGAGGGCGCGATCCTGCGCAACGCCTCCGGCGAGCGGTTCATGGAGCGCTACGCCCCCACCATCAAGGACCTGGCGCCGCGCGACATCGTGGCCCGGTCGATGGCGCTGGAGGTGCTGGAGGGCCGCGGCGCCGGCCCGAACAAGGACTACGTGCTGCTGGACTGCACGCACCTGGGCGCCGAGGTGCTGGAGACCAAGCTCCCGGACATCACCGAGTTCGCCCGCACGTACCTGGCGGTCGACCCGGTGAAGGAGCCGGTGCCGGTGTACCCGACCGCGCACTACGCGATGGGCGGCATCCCGACCAACGTGCACGGCGAGGTGCTGCGGGACAACGACCACGTCCTGCCCGGCCTGTACGCGGCGGGCGAGTGCGCCTGCGTGTCGGTGCACGGCGCGAACCGCCTGGGCACCAACTCGCTGCTGGACATCAACGTGTTCGGCCGCCGCGCCGGCATCGCCGCCGCGGAGTACGCCAACTCCCACGAGCACGTCGAGCTGCCGGAGAACCCGGCCGCGCAGGTCGAGGCGCAGGTCGCGCTGGTGCTGTCCGAGCACGGCCAGGAGCGCGTGGCGGACATCCGCACCGAGCTGCAGGCCACGATGGACGCCAACGCGTCGGTGTACCGCACCGAGGACACGCTCAAGCAGGCCCTGCACGACGTGCAGGCGCTCAAGGAGCGCTACCAGCGGATCACCGTGCAGGACAAGGGGAAGCGGTTCAACACCGACCTCCTGGAAGCCGTGGAGCTGGGCTTCCTGCTGGAACTGGCCGAGGTCCTGGTCGTCGGCGCGCTGGCGCGCAAGGAGTCCCGCGGCGGTCACGCCCGCGAGGACTACCCCAACCGCGACGACACCAACTTCATGCGCCACAGCATGTACTACAAGCAGGGTGAGGGCCTGTCTGCGGACATCCGCCTGGACTACAAGCCCGTGACGTTCACCCGGTACCAGCCGATGGAGCGCAAGTACTGATGACCGCTACCGCTGAAGCGTCGACGGGTTCGCGGGGCTCGCAGCCCCCGGTGCCGGACGGCGCGATCACCGTCACCCTGAAGGTCCGCCGGTTCAACCCGGAGGTCGACGACGAGCCGCGCTGGGACTCGTTCGAGATCCCGGCCCTGCCGTCGGACCGCGTGCTGAACCTGCTGCACTACGTGAAGTGGTACCTGGACGGGACGCTCACGTTCCGCCGGTCGTGCGCGCACGGCATCTGCGGCTCGGACGCGATGCGCATCAACGGCGTGAACCGCCTGGCCTGCAAGGTGCTGCTCAAGGACCTGCTGGCCGCCGGCGGCAAGCAGACCACGATCACCGTCGAGCCGATCAAGGGCCTGCCGGTGAACAAGGACCTGCTGGTCGACATGGAGCCGTTCTTCGAGGCGTTCCGGGCGGTCAAGCCGTACCTGATCACCTACGGCAACGAGCCGACCCGCGAGCGCGTGCAGTCGGTGGCCGACCGCGAGCGCTTCGACGACACCACGAAGTGCATCCTGTGCGCCTGCTGCACCACCTCGTGCCCGGTGTACTGGACCGAGGGCTCGTACTTCGGCCCGGCGTCGATCGTCAACGCCCACCGCTTCATCTTCGACTCGCGCGACGAGGGCGCGGAGGAGCGGCTGGACATCCTCAACGACGTCGACGGCGTGTGGCGCTGCCGGACCACGTTCAACTGCACCGACGCCTGCCCGCGCGGCATCCAGGTCACCAAGGCCATCCAGGAGGTCAAGCGCGCGCTGCTGTTCAAGCGCGTCTGACCCGGCGAACGACGGAGGAGGGCGGGGCCGGCGGCCCCGCCCTCCTCCGTCGTTCCGACCCTCGGCGGGCGGCTTCCCGGGCCGCTTCACCTCCTTGCGGATCCCACCGGACACCGGTGAATGCGGCAGCGGCAGGTCTCGTGTCCGATACGTTGCGCCGTCCGACGTCGGCTGTAGTCTGTGGCGGTGTCGGGAGCACCTTGGACCGCATTCGGAGCGGCCGCAAAGCGTCATCACGCCGATGCGGAGGTGCTGGCCCGGGTCGGAAGGCACGGCAACGCCGACCACCTCGCCGGAGTAGCGGCTGAGTGCGGCCTGAAGGCCATCCTCGTCGGTTTCCTGGGCGGCGCAGTCAACGCAAAAGGCTTTCCCGGCCACCCGGCGGCCACCAAACCACTCGGACACCTGCCGGAGTTGTGGGGTCAGATCGCACTCGCGGCTGACGGCCGGTCGGGCGCGCAGTTCAGCGCGCTGATCCTGACGGCGAACCCATTCTCCGAGTGGGAGGTTTCCGAGCGGTACAGCGACGGCGCCCACATCACCTCGAACCGGGCTGCCGACCACATTGCCGAAGCTGCTCGCGTCATCGCGGTCCACGAGCAGGCGGTCATCGATGGAGTGCTCCCGTGACCGTCCACTTCGACCAGGCTCGGGAACGCGCCCAAGTGGTCGCCGAGCAGATCTGCCGGACCGGCGTGGACGTCATCCTGATCCGCGACCTGGTCGGTCGGTTGACCCTCGTGGTGGACGGGGAATTCCCAGCCGACACAGCCGACCGGTTTCGCAGCGCGGTGGGCGCGTTCGTCGGGCACACGCCGGTGGTCCGCGCCGGCGATCTCTTCGACCCGGGATCGATCCTGGAGTCACCGGACCTCTTCGTGCACCGTGAACCGGTTGACGGGGCCGGCCGGCTGGCCGTGCTGGAACGCAGCGTGGTGGGAGCCGATTGGGCACGCCTCGGGGGCGCACCACCCGGCCGGCGCACGACGCTTTACGGGTTCAAAGGTGGCGTTGGCCGGTCGACCGCGACGATGCTGCTGGCCAAGCACGTCGCAGAACTCGGAAAGTGCGTCCTCGTCGTCGACCTGGACTTGGAGTCGCCGGGGGTCAGCGCGCTCCTGCAACAACTCGAGAACTCCCCTCCGCACGGCCTGGTGGACCACCTGGTCGAGGCAGCGGTGAACAACGCGGACGACCTGGAACTGGTGAGCCAGAGCAGAGTGGTCGCCGGTGCCGGCAACGGGGAAGTCTGGGTGGCACCGGCGAGCGGCCGCCCCGCCCCGGGTTACGACTACTTGGCGAAGCTGAACCGCGTCTACAGCGACCTGCCACCCGATGTCCACGGCAATGCCCGGCGATTCGGTGACCGACTCGACCAGGCAATCATCGCGTGTGAAGAGGAGGTCGCCCGGCGGAGCCGCCGCCCCGATGTCGTGCTCTTGGACAGCAGGGCGGGCATCCACGACATCGCCGCTGTCGCGATAACCCGGCTCAGCGACCTGAGCCTGTTGTTCGCCGTGGACAACCCGCACACCTGGGAGGGTTACAGAATTCTGTTCCGCCAGTGGCAGAGGAACTTGCCGCCGGAGAGCTTGGACAAACTCCGCCGCAGGTTGCGGATGGTGGCGTCCATGGTCCCGTCGGTCGACCCCACCGAACACCTGGAGAGGTTCCGCGACAACGCCCAGCAGTGCTTCGCGGAAACCCTCTACGACGACAACACCGACGCGGACGACCTGGATTCGTTCAACTTCGCGCCACAGGATTCCGAGGCACCCCACTTCCCGCTGCCGATTCTCTTCAACTCGGACCTGGTGGGGCTCGACCCCGCACTGCACGCGGACTGGCACGAACAGCCGCTCGTCATGGCTTCCTACCGGAACTTCCTGCTCGGTGCGACCGAACTGCTGATCGGACAGGACTTCTGATGGGGCTGAGCCCGCACGAGTACCGCGACCTCCTGTCGACCGCACTTTCGCACGCAGTCGACTCGGACACCATAGAACCCGATGTCCGCACGCTGTTCACACCGACCACGCACCGCCGTGCGCTGGACCCGGACGCGACCGTCGTGCAGGGCGGCCGAGGAGTTGGGAAGACCGTCTGGTTCAAGGCGCTCCAGGACGACGCGCTGAGGCGACTGGCCGCGGAGGAGTACCACCTCACGAGGCTCAACGCGATCGAACCGCGCGCGGGTTACGGCACCGAACTGGTTCCCGGCAAGTACCCCAGTCAGCGCACGCTGGGGCACCTCGTCACGAGGTTCCAGCACACCGAGGACATCTGGACCGCCGTGGTGCTGCATTCGTTCGGTTACGCCGAGACCAGCCGACTGGCGGACTGGTCGGACCGCGTGCAGTGGGTGTTGGACAACCCCGAGCCGGTGGAACGCGCCCTGGCGAAGGCGGACGAGGAAGCCGGCGCCAGGGGGTTCACGGTGCTGTTCCTGTTCGACGCTCTCGACCGGTTGCACAGCAGACGGGACATCGCCGACCGGTTGGTGGGAGGCATCCTCAAGGTGGCCCTCGACCTGCGTACCCGGACCCGCAACCTGCGCGCCAAGGTCTTCATCCGCCATGACATGTTCGACAGCGTCAAGCTGAACTTCCCCGACGCCTCCAAGCTGACCGCCAACGCGGCCGACCTGACCTGGTCGCCGACCAGTCTGTACGGTCTGCTGTTCCACCAGCTCGGCAACAGCGGCACCCCGCTGTCCGAGATGTTCATCGAGTCGACCAGGTCGACTGGGCAGTGGAACCGGAACCCCCTGCGAAACACACCGGCGCGGTCCCTGATCGCCGACCACGAGGAGCAGCGGAAGCTGTTCGCCGACATCGCCGGCCCTTACATGGGCAAAGACCACCGCAAGGGCATCACCTACACCTGGCTGCCCAACCACCTCACCGACGGCCTGGGCCAGGTCAGCCCGAGGAGCTTCCTCAGCGCTCTGACCACCGCAACGGAGGTGACGCGGGAGAAGTACCACGCTCATGCGACCGCACTGCACTGGGACGGCATCCGACAGGGTGTGCAGACGGCCTCGGGGATCCGTGTGACGGAGATTCGCGAGGACATCCCCTGGGTGTCCACGGCGATCGAGCCGCTGGCGGGCCTCCAGGTTCCCATCGAACAGGCCGAGGTCATCCAGCGGTGGACCGAGCGGGACCTGCGCGACGAGCTCGACCGCCTGTCGGAGTCGACTGCCCAGAACGACGCCGAGAAGATGGCTGCACCCACCGGCCCGCTGACGACCGACTACTCGGCGCTGATCGGAGAGCTGATCGAGTTGGGCGTCATGAGCAGGCGGGCCAACGGGAAGCTGGACCTGCCGGACGTCTATCGGATCGCGTTCGACCTCGGGCGCAAGGGCGGCGTGCCGCGAATCCGGCCGTAGGTGGCCGCCGGGCAGCGGCCACCCACCGGTACCTCAGGTCCAGAAGACCGCGACGCCGACGTTGAGGACCACCAGGCCCGCCAGGGTCGGCGTCAGCCAGGACGCGACCTTCGACTTGTTCAGGTTCGCCGCCACCAGGCCCGCGATCAGCACGACCACCAGCAGCTTCACCCCGATCTTGACGTGGTCGTACTCCTTGTCGGTCAGCGGCGCCAGGCCGACCAGCGCCACACCGGTCAGCAGCTGCAGCGCCGCGCCGTGCAGCCAGCCCTTGTTCAACGGCCCGTCGCGGCCCACCCGGTTCTGGACGAAGAACATGGCGACGAGCATTCCCATGCCGAGCAGGTGCAGGAACACCAGCAACAGGCGCACGAACTCCACAGCGGGGCCTCCAAGGGGTGTGGTGGGTTACTTGCGGCGGCTTGCCAGGAAGCCGCGCACGCCCAGCACGCCGATGACCGTGCCGAACGTGAGGGAAGCGACGACGAGCACCAGGTGCACGGTGAAGAACGCGGTCGGGCCGGCGTCCCACGAACGGGGGTCCTTCCAGATGTTGCGCAGGAAGGTAGGCCAGATCACCCAGGACCACACCCCGAAGGCCATCAGGAACAGGGACGCGCCACGGGAGAGCTTCACGGGGTGCAGTATCGGACGTGGCGGGTGCACGTCACTCAACCGGGGTGGTTAGCCTGGGTGGGTGCGTTCCCCCGCGTCCCGACGGCCCGTCGCCCTCGTGCTGGCTGCCTGCACGCTGATGGCCACCGCTGTGTTCGGTGCCTCGGCCGCACGGGCTCAGCCGGCGCCGTGCGACAACCGGGTGTCACCTCCCCCGGCGGTCGACACGTCCGAAGAGGTCCCGCCCGGCGCCAAGCCGCCCTCACCGCTGGAGGTGCCGGAGAACCCGATCGGCGGCGACCGGCTCGGCGAGTGCGGCCTCGTGCTGCCCGCCAACGCCCGGAAGCTGCCCGACGACATCTCGGCCCGCAGCTGGCTGATCGCCGACATGGACTCCGGGGCGGTGCTCGCGGCCTACGACCCGCACGGCCGCCAGCGGCCCGCGTCGGTGATCAAGGTGCTGCTGGCGATGGTCGTGGCGAAGGAGCTGGCCCCCGACGCGACCGTCACGGCGACCGCCGACGACCTCGCGCAGGAGTGCACGTGCGTGGGCCTGCGCGAAGGCGCGGAGTACACCGTCGAGCAGCTGCTCCAGGCGCTGGTCATGGCGTCGGGCAACGACGTGGCCCACGCGCTGGCGCGGCGGCTGGGCGGCCTGCCCAGCGCGATCCGCAAGATGAACGCGCTGGCGATGGAGCTCGGCGCCCTGGACACCCGCGCGGTGACGCCGTCCGGGCTGGACGCGCCGGGCACCAGCACGTCGGCCTACGACGTGGCGCTGATCTTCCGGGCGGCGATGAAGTACCCGGACTTCGCCAAGGCGGTCGTGACGCAGCGCGTCGACTTCCCGGCCGCGAACGGCGTCGGCACGGTGCCCCTGGTCAACGACAACCGGTTGCTCAGCACCTACGACGGCGCGCTGGGCGGCAAGTCCGGGTTCACCGACGACGCCCAGCACACCTACGTCGGCGCGGCGCAGCGCAACGGGCGGCGGCTGGTCGTGGTGCTGCTGCGCGGCCAGCAGCAGCCGGTGCGGATGACCGACCAGGCGGCGAACCTGCTGGACTACGGCTTCGCGCTGCCCGACGTGGAGCCCGTGGGCCGGCTGGTGGACGGCGCGCCGCAGGCGAAGAAGAAGACCGTGGAGACCAAGCCGACGCCCACGAGCGCGGCGGTGGGCGAGGTGGCCGAGTCACGGGGCACCGGCGACACCGCCATGTCGGCGGCGTTCGGCAACGTCGGCGGCCCCATCACGGCGGTGGCCGGCCTGGGGCTGGTGCTGGCGTTCGTGATGTACCTGCGGAACCGGCGGGCCAAGGCCGCGCGGGCGGCCCGCGCGGCGCAGGCAGTGCAGGCGGCGCAGGCCGCCAAGGCGGCCCAGCAGACCGACTGAAGCCGCGTCAGCGCCGCCGGAACAACGCGCCCAGCAGCAGCCCCGCGCCGACCAGACCGGCGGCGGCGCGGGGGCTGGGCGCCCGGTGGACCTCCACGACCGGTCGGATCACCGCCGGCGGCGGCGGCGCGGGCAGGTCCCGGAGCAGGTTCTCCCGCGCGGTGGCCGTCCACGCCGTGATGAACAGCAGGAACTGCGCCACCAGGTTCGCGAACACCAGCACGCCGATCACCGGGCCGAACGCCGCGCCGGCCGGCGAGGTCGTCACGGTCGACAGGTAGATCGTCCCGGCCAGCTTGAGCACCTCGAACCCGAGCGCGGCGGCGGCGGCGCCCTTCACCGCGCTGCGCCACCCGACGGGCTTGCGCGGCAGCTTCGCCAGGACCCACAGGAACACCAGCCAGTTCGCCACCAGCGCCAGGACGATCGTGCCGAGCTTGAGCAGCGCCTCGGCCCACCACGCGCCGTCCAGGCCGACGAACTCCAGCACCAGGTTCGCGAACCCGCTGCCCAGGGCGGTCAGGCCGAACGAGACCACCAGCGCCAGCCCGAGGCTCACCAGCGCCAGCAGGTCCTTCAGCGCCGTCTTGAGGAACGGCAGGTCCGCCTTGGCGTGGCCCCACTGCGCGGTCAGCGCGTCGCGCAGGTTGCTCATCCACCCCAGGCCCGAGTAGGCCGCGCCGAGCAGGCCGAACACGCCGACGGTGCCCTTGGACTCGATGGCCTTGTTGACCACCTCGTTGATGGTGGCGCCCAGCGAGCCCGGCACGGCCTCGGCGATGCCGCCCTTCAGCTCGTCGAGCAGCCCCGGCTGCGAGGACAGCACGAAACCGGCGACGGCGAACCCGATCATCAGCATCGGGACCAGCGACAGGACGCTGAAGTAGGTGACCGCGGCGGCGTAGTGCGCGCCGTACTGCTCGCTGTAGCGCTGGGCCGCGCGGAGCAGGTGGTCCAGCCAGGGGCGCTCGCGGCGCAGCCGGTCGAGCTTGGACTCCGCCGGCTCCCCGGCGGGGTCTTGCGCGGACTTCCCGCCGGCGCTCCTCGGGACTGCACCCCTCTGGACTGCACCCCTCTGGGCGGCCTTCCCGGCCCGCTCCGGCGCCCCGGAGGGCCTCTCCGCGAGTCCCACCCCGTTCGGGTGGTGCGCGCGCTCGGACCCGGACCCGCGCCCCGGCTGTTCCGCCACGGGGAAACGTTAAGGCGTCCGATGATCACCCGCCACTCGACGGGGTGAGCGATCAGCCCGCGGGCAGGAACCCGATGCGGTCGTAGGCCCGCGCCAGCGTCCTGGCCGCCACCTCGCGGGCCCGCTCCGCGCCGCGGGCGAGCACCTTGTCCAGCTCGGCCGGGTCGGCCAGGTACTGCCGGACGCGCTCCTGCACCGGCGTCACGAAGTCGATGTAGACCTCGCCGAGGTCCTTCTTCAGGTCCCCGTAGCCCTTGCCCTCGTACGCGGCCACCAGCTCGTCCACGGTCCGCCCGGACAGCGCCGAGTAGATCACCAGCAGGTTGCTGACCCCGGCCTTGGCCGCCGGGTCGTAGGTGATCTCGCGGCCGGTGTCGGTCACCGCCGACCGGATCTTCTTCGCACCCCGCTTGGGGTCCTCCAGCAGCTCCACCACGCCGGCCGGCACGGACTTGCTCATCTTCGACGTCGGGTCCTGCAGGTCGTAGATCTTGGCCGTGTCCTTGACGATGTAGACCTCGGGCAGCCGGAACGTCCGGCCGTAGCGGGAGTTGAAGCGCTGCGCGAGGTCGCGGGTCAGCTCCAGGTGCTGGCGCTGGTCCTCGCCGACCGGCACGTGGTGCGCCTGGTACAGCAGGATGTCCGCGGCCTGCAGGATCGGGTAGGTGAACAGGCCGACGCCGACCTGGGTCTCCTGCCGCGCGGACTTGTCCTTGAACTGGGTCATCCGGCCGGCCTCGCCGAACCCGGTCAGGCACTGGAGCACCCAGGCGAGCTGGGCGTGCTCGGGCACGTGGCTCTGCACGAACAGCGTGGCGTGGTCCGGGTCGATGCCCAGCGCCAGCAGCTGCGCCACCGACGCGCGGGTGTTCTGCCGCAGGACCTTCGGGTCCTGCTCGACGGTGATGGCGTGCAGGTCGACCACGCAGTAGAACGCGTCGTGGGTCTCCTGGAGGGCCACCCACTGCCGCAGCGCGCCGAGGTAGTTGCCGAGGTGGAACGAGCCCGCCGTCGGCTGGATGCCGGACAGGACCCTGGGACGGCCCGCCGGCGCGTCGCCGGCCCCGGTGGTGCTCCCGGCGGTGTTCTGGGCGGTGTTCTCGGCTGCCACGGCCAGATTGTCCCAGGCGGGTCGGGAGCCGGTGGAGCGGCCCCGGATCAAGCCGCGCCCGCGACCGCGGCCTCGCGGAGCGCGCTGGTGGGGCGGCTCGCGAACGAGCGGGGCGGACCGGGGCCGGACGCGCTCGTGGCAGCGGATCGGGGTCGAGCGCGCCGGCGGCAGCGGGCCGGGGCCGTGCGCGCCGGTGCCAACGGGCCGGGGTCGAGCGCGCCGGCGGCAGCGGGCCGGGGCCGAGCGCGCCCGCCGGGCGGCCTCGCGCCGGGGTGAGCGTGGGCGGGCCGGGTCAGGCGCCGGTGGCGGCGGGCCGGGTCGCGGCCTGCGCGGCGGCGGCCTCGGTCAGCGTCGTGGCCGCCTCGGTCAGCGTGGCGGCGGCGCCGGTGAGCGTCGCGGCGGCCTCGGCCAGCGGGCCCGCCTCGGGCAGCGCCGCGGCCTCCGCCTCGGTCCGGGCCCGCGCGACGGCCGCCCGGCGGCGGCGGACCAGCCCCGCGACGAGGCCGACCGCGCCGAGCGCCACGGCGGCGACGCCGACCGGCGCCTCGACCGCCGACGCGCCCGCGGCGACCGCGCCGGTGCCCGCGCTCGCCACCCCTGCCGTGGCCAGGGCCGAAGCCGTGCCCACGACGACACCCAGCGCTGCACTGCGACCGCGCACAGCCGAGCCTCCTCACCACCACCGCGTCACCGCTGCGGGTGAACCCTGTTGACGGACGGCCGCGAACCTACCGAAGCTGTTGGGCTCCGGCGCGGAGTTCGGGTGAAAACGCGACCGGCGGCAGACTATCCGCGTCGGACGACGGGCTCATCCACGGGGGTGCGTCCGGCCGCCTCGACCCGGCCGTACGTCGTAGTCCGCTGGCGCGCCGGCCGCCCGGCCAGGGCGGCGGTGGCGTGCAGCTGCCGGACGGTCCGCGCGGAGCCGTGCTCGGAGCCCGCCATGCGGCTGATGGTCTCCTCCATCAGCGTCCCGCCCAGGTCGTTCGCGCCGCCGTTGAGCACCTCGGCGGTGCCCTCGTCGCCGAGCTTGACCCAGGAGCACTGGATGTTGTCGACCCGGCCGTGCAGCGCCAGCCGGGCGAACGCGTGGACGGCCCGGTTGTCCCGCCGCGTCGGTCCCGGCCGGGCCACGCCCGCGAGGTAGATGGGGGCGTTGCGGTGCACGAACGGCAGGCCGACGAACTCGGTCAGCCCGCCCGTCCGGTCCTGCAGCGCCGCCAGGGCCCGGAAGTGCCCGAGCCAGTGGGCGGGGTGGTCGACGTGGCCGTACATCATGGTGGACGAGGACCGCAGGCCCACCTCGTGCGCGGTGGCGACGACCTCCAGCCAGGTGGCGGCGGGCAGCTTGCCCTTGGTGAGCACCCAGCGGACGTCGTCGTCGAGGATCTCCGCCGCCGTGCCCGGGATGGTGTCCAGGCCGGCCTGCTTCAGCTCGGTCAGCCACTCCCGCACGCCCACGCCCGCCTTGGCCGCCGCGCTGACGACCTCCATGGGGCTGAACGCGTGGACGTGCATCCCGGGCACCCTGGCCTTGATCGCCCGCACGACGTCGGCGTAGTAGGTGACCGGCAGCTTGGGGTCGATGCCGCCCTGCATGCAGACCTCGGTGGCGCCCGCGTCCCACGCCTCCTGCGCGCGGTCGGCCACCTCGTCGATGCCCAGCCGGAACGCGTCGGCGTCGCGCTCGCGCTGGGCGAACGCGCAGAACCGGCAGCCCACGTAGCAGACGTTGGAGAAGTTGATGTTGCGGTTGACGACGTAGGTGACGTCGTCGCCCACCACGTCCGCGCGCAGGTCGTCAGCCAGCCGGACCACCGCCTCCAGCGCCTCGCCGTCGGCGGTCAGCAGGGCCATGGCGGCGTCGGTGTCGCCCAGCAGGGCCGCCGGGTCGTCGGCGGCCAGCCGCAGCGCGCGGGCGGTGTCCTCGGGCAGCCGCTCGAGGGCCTTCGGGACGGTCAGCGAGCCCCAGTCGCCGTAGACGGAGTCGAAGTCGCCCCGCCGGTCGCCGGTGCGGCCCTCGGTGTCGACGGCGGTGTGCAGATCGGCGCGGCCGTAGGTGTCCAGGCCGCCGTCGGGCTCCTGCCACTCGCGGCCCACCGCGGGCGCGTCCGGGTCGGCCAGCCCGTCGGGCCGGGCCAGCGCGCCGACGTGGGCGGCCAGCCGGGTGTCGAGCCACTGGCCGGGCGCCGAGCGGACGTAGCGCGGGTAGACCGCCAGGCGCTCGCGCAGCTCGAACCCGGCGGCGGCGGTGACCTCGGCGAGGCGGTCGACCCGCGGCCACGGGCGCTCGGGGTTGACGTGGTCGGGGGTCACCGGCGACACGCCGCCCCAGTCGTCGACCCCGGCGCGCAGCATCAGCCCGAACTCGTCGCCGACCAGGTTCGGCGGGGCCTGGACGCTGGTGGACGGGGGCAGCACCAGGCGGGCGACGGCGATCGTGGCGGCCAGCTCGCGCAGGTCGGCGTCGGGCATCCCGCGCATGGCGGTGTCCGGCTTGGCGCGGAAGTTCTGGACGATCACCTCCTGCACGTGCCCGTACTGCCGGGCCACGCCGCGCAGGGCGAGCAGGCTCTCGGCGCGCTCGGCGAGCGTCTCGCCGATCCCGATCAGGATGCCGGTGGTGAACGGGACGTTCACCCGGCCCGCGTCGGTGAGCACCCGCAGCCGGACGGCCGGCTCCTTGTCCGGGCTGCCGTGGTGGGGGCCGCCCCGCTCGCTCCACAGCCGCTCGGCGGTGGTCTCCAGCATCATGCCCATGCTGGCCGCCACCGGCCGCAGCCGCTGCAGCTCCTCCCAGCTCAGCACGCCGGGGTTGAGGTGCGGCAGCAGGCCGGTCTCCTCCAGGACGGCGATGGCGCAGGCGCGGACGTAGTCCAGCGTCGAGGAGTACCCGCGCGCCTCCAGCCACTCCCGGGCCTGGGGCCAGCGCTCCTCGGGGCGGTCGCCGAGCGTGAACAGGGCCTCCTTGCACCCCTGGGCGGCGGCGCGGCGCGCGATGTCCAGCACCTCGTCGCGCTCCAGGAACGCCGCCGGCAGCCGGTGCGGGACGGTCGCGAACGTGCAGTAGTGGCAGCGGTCGCGGCACAGCCGGGTCAGCGGGATGAACGCGTTGCGGCTGTAGGTCACCACGCCGGGACGGCCCTCGGCCAGCAGGTGGGCGTCGCGCACCCGGCCCGCGACCGCCAGCAGGGCCTCCAGGTCGTCACCGCGAGCGTGCAGCAGCACGGCGGCCTCGGTGGCGTCCAGGACCGCGCCGTCGGCGGCGCGGCGCAGCGCCCGCCTCGTCGAGGCCGGGCTCGGGCGGGGTTCGGGCGGGGTGATCGGGATGTCCACTGCCACGTCAACGACAGTAGGCGGCGGGGATTCCGCGCTGTTGTCGGGAGTGACATGTCGCACGATCAGGCGAGGGCGGGCGAGCGCCCTGCCACCACCGGTTCCGCGTTGCGGTCGGTGGGGGCGCCCACCGCGCCCAGGTCGGCGTGCGGGTCGTCGAACGCGGGCTCCCCGGCCGGCGACGCCAGGCCGCGCGGCGTGCGGTCGTCGTAGTCCGCGGCGTGCGGCGCGTCGCCCTCCACCAGGGTGGTGAGCAGCGACAGCGTGCCGTCGCCGTTGTCTGCCGGCCCGATGACCCGGGCGTGCTGCGGGTGGTCGACGTGGGCGGCGGTGTCGATCTCCCGGAAGGCCCGGTCGCCGGCGCCGTGCGGCACGATCCGGTTCTCGCGGGTGTGGCCGTCGACCCGGGAGACGACGTTCGGGAACCGCTGGAGCAGCGCGACGGGGGCGTCGCCGCCGCGTCGGCGGGGTCGGCGAGGGCGCCCCGGCGGACCTCAGCCGCGGCCGACGCAGTCCTTGCAGCGCCCCTTCGCGACCAACCGCCGGTCGGCGCCCCCGTTGACCGGGACCGGGATGCCGTTGCCGATCCGCTCCCACGCGTTCGGGTCGCCGGTGATCTCGCCCCAGTTGCGGGAGAAGTCCTCCTCGTCGTTGTGGAAGCACCCGGGCAGGTGCGCGAGTTGCGCCGGGCTGACCAGGACCAGGTCGTGGCCGGCGGCGCGCCGCACCGGCGCGGCGCGGGTGTGCTCGCACTGGCCGACCAACAGGTCGCACCGGGGACAACGCTCCACGACAACCACCGAAGAACCCTCCGCTCACCCAGCGCCGGCCGCAGGACCGGCGCCCCACCACCGTCAGGACCGACCCGCGCCCGCCGGCCAGTCGAAGCCCACCGTCACCGGCGCGTGGTCGGACCAGCGCTCGGCGTAGGTGGCCGCGCGCTCGACCACCGCCGATCGATCACCGGCGACTGCGTTGTCGGTCCCATCAGTCCTCCGTCTGATCGAGCAGTCGGCGGAGGACCCGCTCCAACTCGGGCACCTTGTCGGTGAGTGTCTGCCACACCAGGGCGTCGTCGACTGACGCATACCCGTGGATCAGGATGTTGCGGAACGCGATGATCCGGTTGACGTCCGGGATCGCCGACGCGAGTTCGGCGTCCGCCTTCCGGAGCTGGTTCAGCGCTTCGCCGATGATCTCGAACTGCCGCTCGACCGCCGACCTGAGCATGGCGTCCGACTCGTAGTCGGCGGCCGACTTGCCCGCGCTGAACTGGCGCAGCAGGCCGACCGCGTACGACGCGTCCCAGAGGTAAGCGCGGGGGTCAGGCCGCATACAGCTGTTCCCTGGTCTCCATCACGCGCCGCCGGAAGTACGGGTTGCGGATGCCGGAACCGCTCACCAGGTCGACCGGCCGACCGAAGATCCGCTCCAGCCCCTCCTTCAGGGCGAAGTAGCTGCCGAAGTGGTCGAAGCCCGGCCGGGCGTCGAACTCCACCAGGACGTCCACGTCGCTCGACACCGGGTCGAACGAGTCGCCGACGGCGGAGCCGAACACGTCGAGGCGGCGGACGCCCAGCGCCCGGCACAGCTCCTCCACCTCGGGCAGCCTGGCCGCGATCACCTCGTGCACGGTCCCCACCTCCCGGTCACGATTGTGCCGGATCCACGCCCGCCGGCCAGTCGAAGCCCACCGTCACCGGCGCGTGGTCGGACCAGCGCTCGGCGTAGGTGGCCGCGCGCTCGACCACCGCGCTGGTCGCCCTGGCCGCGATGCCCTCGGTCGCGCAGACCAGGTCGATCCGCCACCCCGAGTCGTTGTCGAACGCCTTCCCCCGGTAGGACCACCACGTGTACGGCCCCTCGACGTCCGGGTGCAGCGCGCGCACGACGTCCACGTACCCGGACGAGTACACCTGCGACAGCCAGGCCCGTTCCGACGGCAGGAACCCCGCGGAGTTCCGGTTGGTCCTCCACGCCTTCAGGTCCGCCTCGCGGTGCGCGATGTTCCAGTCGCCGCACACCACGACCTCGCGCCCGTCGGCCGCCGCCTTCTCCCGCAGCTCCACCAGGTACGGCAGGAACGCGGCCATGAACCGCTCCTTCTCGTCCTGCCGGGGCGTGCCCGCGTCACCGCTGGGCAGGTACAGGCTCGCCACTACCACCGACGGCAGCTCCACCTCCACGTACCGCCCGGAGCGCTCGAACTCGGGCGCGCCGAAGCCGACCCGGACCGCCCCGGGCGCCTGCCGGGTCAGCACGGCGACGCCGTTGCGCCCCTTGACCTCCGAGTGCGCGTGCGCCACGTGCCAGCCCTCCGGCGAGCGCACCTCCTCGGCCAGCTGCCCCGGCTCGGCGCGGACCTCCTGCAGGCACACCACGTCGGCGGGCGTCGCGGCCAGCCACTCCAGGTAGCCCTTCCTGGCGGCGGCGCGCAGGCCGTTGACGTTGACGGTCGACACGGTGAGCACGGCGGGACAGCCTAGTGGCGGTCGGCGACGGCCCAGCCGTGCGGGTAGTGCGCCCCGCAGCCTGCGCACCGCGCTCGGAGGCCCAGCATCGCCACCATCGGGCTGTCGCCGTCCGGCGACGGCACGCCGCGCACCTCGTGGCCGTCCAGCTCGGCCCGCAGCCCCGGCCACTCGGGCTCGCACGCGCACGTCGTCACCGCGTCCCGACGCCAGGAGCGCCACCTGAAGAACATGGGGACCATCACACCACCGCAGGCGCCCGCCTGGCGTACCGGACCCGGCACGGGGAGGCCGGCCACTTGGTGTGCGCGCCCGGCACGGGCTTCGGGTCGCGGTCGAGCAGCGTGAAGTCGTAGCGGTCCAGCAGCCGCGCCAGGACCACCTTCATCTCCAGGTACGCGAAGTGCACGCCCGTGCAGCGGTGCAGGCCGCCGCCGAAGCCGATCAGGGCCTGGCGCTCCAGCCTGCCCTCCCGGCCCTCGGTGAACCGGTCGGGCCGGAACTCGTCCGGCCGCGCGTGCTCCGCGGGCAGCCGGTGGGACACCGACGGCGCGGCGACCACCATCGTGCCCTCCGGGACGACGTGGCCGTCGACCTCGAACTCCTCCGCCGCCTGGCGCACCAGCACGTGCGCGACCGGGTGCAGGCGCTCGGTCTCGTGCAGGCAGTCGTCCAGGTGCGCCAGGCGCTTCACGCCCGCGAGGTCCAGCGGGCCGATCTCCGCCCGCACCCGTTCGACGTGCTCGGGGTGGCTCAGCAGGTCGACCAGCGCCCACGACACGTGCCCGGTCGTGGTCTCGTGGCCGGCCCACGTGAACAGCAGGATCATGTTGACCAGCACCGGGTCCGGCACGGGGGCGCCGTCGGCGTAGGTCGCCCCGGCGAGGGTCTGAAGGAAGTCGGGCGGCGTGACGGGGTTCGCCCGGCGCTGCCGGATCATGCCGCCGAGCGCGGCGCGCAGCCGGTCGCGGGCCCGGTTGCTGCGGATCACCGACGGCAGCGGGAGCCCCTGCGGCGCGGCGGGGTTCATGCCGGCGGAGAACCGGCGGAACTCGGCGAAGAAGTCCCGGTCCATCCGGGCGCCGAAGTCGGGGCCGAGGAAGCAGTGCGCCGCGATGCGCAGGACGAGCGGGCCGAACTCCGCGGTCAGGTCGAACTCGCCCGACTCGCCGAGGTGGTCCTCGAACGCGGCGGTCTCCTCCCGCATGACCTCCACGTAGCCGTCGAGCTGCCGCCCCTGGAAGCGCGGCACGACGATCTCGCGCTGCCGCCGGTACTCCTCCGGGCCGGCGAAGAAGTAGAACTCGGGCGAGAACATGCGCTCGAAGAACGGGTAGGCGGTGCGGATCGACAGCTTCCGGTCGGTCTCGGCGAAGAAGAACCGGTTGTGCCGCGACCCCAGCAGCACGACCGCCCGCCGGCCGGGCAGGCGGACGGAGAACACCTCCCCGACCTCCCGGTGGCCGCGCTCGATCAGCCGGACCGGTTCGCGGACGAACTCGACCACGTGTCCCAGCACGGGCAGCGCGCCGGACACCTGCGGGGGTAAGCGGTCCACGCTGCCACCGTGGCACCGCGGGCCCGTGCGGCGACACCGCTCCCCGAGCGACCCGCGCCCGTCACCGGCGGTCACCCGCAGTCACTGGTCGAGGTCGGCTCGACGAAGTCGTCGTTCACCCAGTTCCCGTCGGCGAGCAGCCGGAACCCGTTCTGCACCGTCCGGTCGGCCTTGACCACCGCGTCCCGCCGCAGGGTCGAGACGATCGGCTGGGTGTCCGCCGGCCCGGCCCGCACGTTGAGGACGTCGGCCGTCACGGTGACCTCGCACCCCCCGGGCGCGAACTGCCCGGCGCCCATCGGCTTGCCGCCGTTCGCGGCGTAGAGCACGCCGGCCGCCGCCAGCACGCCCACCACGACCAACCCGCGCACAGGAATACCGAACATGCCACGCCTCCCGGAAAACCGCTCCCGAGGTGCAGATATAGCGCGGCGGGCGGGCGCGGCGGGCGCCGCCGGGCCGATTCCACTCCGCAGGGGAACCGAACGGGTGACCGCGGCTGCCCGCGGGTCACGCGCGCGGCCCCCGGGAGGCGGACCCGGGAGACGGACCCGGGAGACGGACCCGGAAGACGGACCCGGAAGACGTGCCCGGAAGGTGGCGCCGGGAGGCGGACCCGGGAGACGGCGGAGGGGACCGCCCCCGAGCGGTCCCCTCCGGCGAACGAGCCCCGGTGTCAGCCGGCCATGCGCTTCTGCAGGTTCTCGTCCAGCGTGCCGAGGAAGTCCTCGGTGGTCAGCCACTCCTGGTCCGGCCCGACGAGCAGGGCCAGGTCCTTGGTCATCCGGCCGCTCTCGACGGTCTCGATGATGACCTTCTCCAGCGTCTCCGCGAAGCCGGTCACCTCGGGCGTGCCGTCCAGCTTGCCGCGGTGCTTCAGGCCACCGGTCCACGCGTAGATCGACGCGATCGGGTTGGTGGAGGTCGGCTTGCCGGCCTGGTGCTGGCGGAAGTGGCGGGTCACGGTGCCGTGCGCCGCCTCCGCCTCGACGGTCCGGCCGTCCGGCGTCATCAGGACCGACGTCATCAGGCCCAGCGAGCCGAAGCCCTGCGCCACCGTGTCGGACTGGACGTCGCCGTCGTAGTTCTTGCACGCCCAGACGTAGCCGCCCTCCCACTTCAGCGCCGCCGCGACCATGTCGTCGATCAGGCGGTGCTCGTAGGTGAGGCCGGCGGCGTCGAACTTGTCCTTGAACTCGGACTCGAAGACCGCCTGGAAGATGTCCTTGAACGCGCCGTCGTAAGCCTTGAGGATCGTGTTCTTGGTGGACATGTACACCGGGTAGTTCCGCTGCAACCCGTAGGAGAACGAGGCGCGCGCGAAGTCTTCGATGGACTTGTTGAAGTTGTACATGCCCAGCGCCACGCCGCCGTCGGGGCCGTAGTTGGCCACGACGTGCTGGATCGGCTCGGAGCCGTCCTCGGGCGTGAACGTGATGGTCAGCTCGCCCGCGCCCGGCACCTTGAAGTTGGTGGCCTTGTACTGGTCGCCGTGGGCGTGGCGGCCGATGATGATCGGCTTGGACCAGCCCGGCACCAGCCGCGGGATGTTCGAGATGATGATCGGCTCGCGGAACACCACGCCGCCGAGGATGTTGCGGATCGTGCCGTTCGGCGAGACCCACATCTTCTTCAGGCCGAACTCCTCGACCCGGGCCTCGTCGGGCGTGATGGTCGCGCACTTGACGCCCACGCCGTGCTTCTTGATGGCGTGCGCCGAGTCGACGGTCACCTGGTCGTCGGTGGCGTCCCGGTGCTCGATGCCCAGGTCGTAGTACTCCAGGTTGACGTCCAGGTACGGGTGGATCAGCTTGTCCTTGATGAACTGCCAGATGATCCGGGTCATCTCGTCGCCGTCGAGTTCGACGACGGTCCCCTGAACCTTGATCTTGCCCATACTCAGGGCGCTCCTCTCGCGACAGTGCAAGCAAGACAAGCGTACTGCTATGTCCGGCTGCAGGTGACCCACCCGACTCAAATGGGAACGGGGTCACAATGCCTTAGCCTCCACTCACGATCTTGGAGGGGGGCACCGTGTCGACCGGACCGACGCACGCCATGAGCGGTTTGCTGGCCTGGGCGGCGGTGACCGCGCTCGCCGACCACCACCCCATCGGCCAGCTCACGCCGCAGAGCTGGGCCGTCGGGGCGGTGCTGGCGACCGGTGCGGCGCTGCTGCCCGACCTCGACCACCCGTCGTCGACGATCTCGCGCACGTTCGGGCCGATCAGCGGGGGCGCGTCGGCCCTGATCAACTCCATCAGCTCGTTCGTCTACCGCACCACGCGCACCCGCAAGGACTCCAACCGCGACGGCGGGCACCGGGGCCTGACCCACACCCTGGCGTTCGCCGTGGCCGCCGCCGTGGGCACGACCGCCGTCGTGCAGCAGTCGCAGAAGTGGGCGCTGCCGGTGCTGATGTTCGTGTTCGCGGGCCTGGCCGTGCGCGGGATCATGAACGACTGGTGCCCGAAGAAGGACGCCCTGCTGATCACGGTGGTCTCCGCCGTGATCACCGGCGTGTGCCTGGCGTGGACGGCCCAGACCGCGGCGAGCGCGGCGGCGTGCGGGGTGGCGGTGGGCGTCGGGTGCGTGGCGCACTACCTCGGCGACGCGATCACCGAGCAGGGCTGCCCGATCCTGTGGCCGATCCCGCTGGCGGGCAAGACCTGGTTCCCCGTCGCCCCGCCCAAGGTCCTGCGGATGCAGACCGGCGGCAAGGTGGAGATGACGGTGGTGGGGCCGCTGATCACGCTGCTGTCGGTGTGGCTGTCCGCGGCGGCCCTCCAGCAGGCCGGCGCGCTGCCGTTCCTGGGGGGCATCGACCTGCTGCCCGGCTAGGGCCGCCGGTTCGGGTTGTCCCTTCGGGTGTGGTCCGTTCGGGCTACCCGCGCCCCGGCGCACCGCGATTTCGGAAAACCGACAGCCGATGGCTACCCGAATCTCACCCGATCGGACTAGCCTCGCCGGGAGCCGGGGCCGGCGCGGCAGGCTCGTTCCGACCTCGCGGAAGGGATCGGCATCGACTTTCGTGGACGTGCGATGACAACCTGGCTCGGCCTGAACGCGGGGCACGAGGACCCGCGCGCGGCGGACGTGGCAGCCGTGGCCCTGTACGAGTCGCTGCTGTTCCACGCGCACGTGGTGTGCGTGCACGTGGTGGAGGACCGCCACGCGATGTCCTTCCGCCTCACCGACGCCCCGTCCGAGAACACCCTCTCGACGCTGCTGGAACGCGGCTACGGCGTCGCCGTGCACAACGGCAGGCTGCAGCGGCTGGCGGGTCCGGAGCACCTCACGCGCGGGGCGCTGCGGGCCGCGCTCGCCCACCGGGACCGCCGGGAGGGCCGGGCCCTGCGCTTCCCGGGGCAGCGGTCCCTGCGGGGCAGGCACGGGGTGTCGGACGTCCTGGCGTTCAGCGCGATCGAGGAGGTCCTGCCGCCCGGACTCAAGAGCGTGGACGCGCGGGGCGACCTGCAGCCGTCCTTCGTCGGCGGCCGACTGGTCCTCACCTGCCCGCCGCGCTAGTCGGGGTGGGCGCCGACGGTGTCGCGGATCTGGTCGCCGAGCCGCTCGGCGTTGCGGGCGCAGTGGGCGCAGCAGAAGAACCGCCCCTCCACCTCCACGCCGTGCCCGAGGATCCGGCAGTCGCAGCGCTCGCACCGGGGCGCCAGTCGCTGGATCGCGCACTCGAAGCTGTCGAACGTGTGCACCCCGCCGCCGACGGTGCGCACCTCGAACGCCATCCAGTAGTCGTTGCCGCAGACGTCACAGGTCGCCATGCGCGCAGCGTGCGACACCCCCGGGCGCCCGGCAACTCGGGGGCGGGGTGCGGCGGACCAGGCCGGATTCGAACCGGCGTCCTCCCCCGACGGGTCGGGGGCGCGTCAACCACTGCGCTACAGGTCCTCCGGAGCCGGGCGGGGCTCCTCCGGCGCGGCGAGGGGTGCGCCGCCCGCCGGGCTCCGCCCACCCTAACCAGGAGCACGCCCCGGAAAACAGTGCCTAACCGGTGCCGAACCGATCACGGCGGGCCGTGCCGCTAAGGTCTCCGCGTGCGCGGGGTCGACTACTACGAGTTGCTCGGGGTGGGCCGCGACGCGTCCCCCGCGGAGATCAAGTCCGCGTACCGCTCGCTGGCCAAGGTCATGCACCCCGACGCGGGCGGCTCGTCGCTGACGTTCCGGGTGCTCCAGGAGGCTTACGACACCCTCCGCGACCCGTCGCGGCGCCGCGACTACGACCGCGGCTGGTCGTTCACCCGGCCCCAGTCGCCCACCGCCCCGTCCCGCCCGCGGCGCACCGGCCGGACCGGCCGGCTGCGCAACTTCGGCGAGGACCCCGACTTCGTGCCCCCGAAGCCGGTCGTCGACCCCGACGACGTGCCGTGGTGGCACCTGGTCGACGTGGCCCAGCGGGTGCGCTACGCGCCGGCGGCGGGCCCCGGCCACGCCCCGGCGCTGGCCGCCCTGTGCGGCTGGTTCTTCCTCCTGCTGCCGGTGGTGGCGGTGGACTTCACCCCGCTGACCCTGGCGCTGTGGCTGCTGGTGGTGGCCGCCGCGGCGGCGGTGGCGTTCCGCCTGGTGCGCCGCTACCTCGGGGCCGTGCGGGAGGACCGCCGCTTCGCCGCCGAGGTGGACGCGGAGGTCGTCCACGGCGCCACCGACGACCGGGTGTGCGAGCGCCTGACCGCGGACCTGCTCGGCCGCTACCTGACCCGCCTGCCGGGCGCGCGCGTGTTCCACGGCCTGGCCTGGCCGGGTTCGGTCTTCGCCGACGTGGACCACGCCGTCCTGTGCGGGCGGCGGCTGGTGCTGGTCGAGTCGAAGTCGTGGCTGCCCGGCCACTACGCGGCGGGGGACGACGGCGTCCTGTGGCGCAACGGCCACCCGTTCCGCGGCGGCGGCACGCGCCTGCACCGGACGCTGGCGGCGTACCGGCAACTCCTGCCGTGGCTCGACATCCGCTCCGCCCTGCTGGTCTACCCGAGCAGGTCGGGCGAGATCACCACCGACCAGCCGGCCGACACCCTGGTCCCGCCGATGACGCCGGCTCAGTTCGTGGCGGAGATCGGCGACTGGCTGTCCGAGGACCCGGCCACCGTGGACCGCGAGGCTTACCGCCTGCTGCTCGCCCAGGTCGTCCCGGTGACCCGCTGATCCACTCACCCGGGGCGGGCCGGGCGCGTTATCGCGCCGAAGTTTTCGCACGTTACCGGTCACCACTCGAACGAGTGAATTGAGGCCACCACCCGCAATCGGGGGCGCAGTCTCGGTGTTCCGGCACATCGAATCCGAGGACGTGCGCCATGACTTATCCGCAAGGCGCTCACCAGCAACAGGCGCCCACCCGCGCCCCGGTGGGGCAGAGCCGGTTCGGCGCCCTGGCGTGGACCGCGTCCATCCTGGGCGTCGTGGGGCTCGTCGGCTCATCGATCGCCTTCTTCAACAACCTGACCGCCATCATCGCGGGCGTCGGGCTCGTGCTCGGCGTCATCGCGCTTTTCGGCACCAGAAAAACACTCGCCGCGATCGGGGTGACGCTCTGCGTGCTCGCACTCGTCGCCACCGTGACGGCCCAGACGGCCGCCGTAGGCCGACTCGACGGAGCCGACAAAGCCGCTTTCGTGGGGCAAGCCTGAGCACCCCTCGACCTCAAGCCCATCCCAGCCGGTGCGAGTTGCCGATCACGTGGATGGTGCCCGCTTGGCCTCGCCGATGGCATCGCGAACACCCTGGCTCATGGCCTGGAGCACGCGTCCGGCACGAGGTGACTTCATGTCCCTGGTCAACTTCCCCATCAACTCGTCGTCGTCCAGGATGCGGAGCAACTCGGCGATGCCGCCGCTGTCGAGCAAAGCCGGTATTCGTGATCCCAGGACCCAGGCCCCTGCCGACGGCGGGTCGTAGTCGAACCTTTCGAGCACGTGGAGATCCTCGCCGTAGAGTTGCTCCTGGTACCTTCCGGACGAGTACCAATCGATCACCGTCGCCAGATCGAGCGCGTCACGCGTGTCGCTGTAGTGGCGATCCGCCCAAGCCAAGGTCTTCAGGAGTGCGAGAGCGGGGATCGATGGGATCTTGATGATTCCACCCGGCAACAGCACCGTCTGCGCAGTGCGAACTGCTTCGCGAAAACCGAGGACGTTCATCGCGTGGTCATCGGGCCACAGGATCTTCCGGTCCTCTTGTTCGATGCCACCGTAGGGCACCACATCGACCTCAGTACCCTCGACGATGAACCTGTGCACGCTGTTGTCGTATCGGTCGAGTTTCCGGACCAGGCTGTCGAATTCAGCCCAGGAATCGACCTCGGCTGCGATGTCGATGTCCCTGGTCTGGCGCTCGGGACGTCGCCCCAACAGGTCGATCGAGATCAGCGAGCGGGCGGTCGCCCCAACGACCAGGTAATCGACCCGGGCTTCGCGAGCCACTTCATCGATTCGCGCCAGCACCTTGGCCGCGCGCCAGACCTCATAGTCGGTCGAGGCCCGCAAGTCGATCGTCACTGGTCCTGATCCTGTCCGCGTGCTCACGTTGGCGAGGGTCGCCAGAGGCAAGGAGGTCAGCGTAGATCAACGTGGGCGGCACGATCCACGTCTGCCGCGCCATTGTCCAGAACCGTCTTCTCACGTGGACGTTGCCCGCTTGTTCGGCACGCGCCAGCCGGTGCCTGCCGATCAGGGATCGCGGTCGCTCATCGGCGTAGAGGGTGAGGCCGGCCGGCACCAGGTGCGGGTCGAGGACACTCGCACCGGTTTCACCACCCACCTGGACGTCGAACCGCGTCAACTCGTCTTCCGAACTTCGCCACCACGAGATGTCGGAGGCATCGAAGTCGCCGAGGGACAGCGTTGGCGAGAGCCTGGTCGAATAAGCTTCCGACCACCTGTTGAGCAGTTCCCCAGCCCTTCCCAACCTGCGTTCACCCGCCACCTCGTACAGGTACCCAGCCCCGGTAAGGTCGTGGACCACCGCTTGGGCCGTGCCGAGCGAGACCCTGCTGGCGCTCGCGAGTTCGCGCAGCGGCTTCCCAGCCATCGAAGGCCAACTGAGCAGGACGAACCCGACCTGCAGACCCGCGCGGCTGAACGCCTTGCTCCCGCGCGACGAGGAAGCGCTACCGCGCCCACTCCTCTTGCGGCGTCCTCGGATGTCGATCAGCACGTCATCCCAGGCGATGTGGGCATTGCCCGCTTCGTCGACGTAATCGATGCCCCGCTCGCGCAGCAGACCCGCGGCCTGCTCGGTGATCGAGCGCGCGATGACCAGTGTGGGCAGCGAAGCGTGCGGGTGGAGGGCCGTCGCGAGTTCGGACGGCACAGCTCGCTTGATCACAACGGCGTACGTCCGGGCCGCGCCCGACGCTCGACTGACACGGGCTATCGCGTCAACCCCCTGGCCCACCGCGTGCTCGCCCGGCCGCACGTCGACCTCGAGGCCAAGGGGGCGCAGCCACTCCCCCAGCTCGACCAAGCGGACACGTTCGTTCAAAATTCCGCCATGTTCATCTGTGCTGAACATGCACCAATATTGAACGCTACGACGGTGCGCCGCAAGATTTGCCTGCTCAGAGTCCGGTGACTACAGGGAGTAGAGAGGCAAGTCACATCCCCACCTCATGCCGACAGCCCCGTCCCCTGCGTGCTGTCCGTCTCGGTGCCACAGCCGTGTGCAACCCTTCCGCCCGTGAACCCCAAGCTGTGCCTCGCCCAGGACCCGGACGCCGACGACCTGCTGTCCACCAACCCCCTGGCCTTGCTCTTTGGCATGGCACTCGACCAGCAGATCCCGATGGAGAAGGCGTTCCGGGGGCCGAAGGACATCGCCGACCGGATGGGTGGGCTCAGTGTGTACCGGGTTGCCGAGGCGGACGCCGCCGAGTTCGCCGCCGTCGTGGCCGACAAGCCCGCCGTGCACCGCTTCCCCGGCTCGATGGCCAAGCGGCTCCAGGACCTCGCCCGCTACCTGGTCGAGCACTACGACGGCGACCCGGCCGGCATCTGGACGCGGGGGCAGCCGGGCGGTGCGGAGGTGTTGGGGCGGCTCGAGGCGTTGCCCGGGTTCGGGGACCAGAAGGCCCGGATCTTCCTCGCCCTGCTCGGCAAGCAGCTCGGCGTGCGGCCCGAGGGCTGGCGGGAGGCGGCCGGCGCTTACGGGGAGGACGGGGCGCGACGGAGCGTGGCCGATGTCCGCGACCCGGCCTCGCTGGCGGAGGTGCGGGCGTTCAAGAAGGCCGCCAAGGCTGCGCGGGGGTGATGTCGGACGTCCGGGTTAGAGTCCCGGCGTGCAGCTGCCGGGGTTGGCCGATCTCACGCCGTTGGGTCAGGGCGGGTTCGCCACCGTCTACCGCGCGCGGCAGGTCCAGCTCGGCCGGGACGTCGCCGTCAAGGTCGACAACCGGGTGCTGCAGACCGAGCGGGACCGGCGACGGTTCCTGCGGGAGGCGCACGCCGCCGCGCGGTTGTCCGGGCACCCGCACGTCGTGTCCGTGCACGACGCCGACTTCACCCCGCAGGGCACCCCGTACCTGGTGATGGAGCTGTGCACGGGCGGGTCGCTGGCCGACCTCGTCCGGCGTGACGGGCCGCTGCCGGCCGAGCGGGTGCGGCAGCTCGGGGTCCAGCTCGCCGACGCGCTGGCCGCCGCGCACGCGGAGGGCGTGCTGCACCGCGACATCAAGCCCGGCAACATCCTGCTCGACCGCTACGGCACGGTGAAGCTCGCCGACTTCGGGCTGGCCGCCCTGCTGGACGCCGAGGGCGGCTCCACGGTCACGCGGGACGCCCTCAGCCCCAGCTACGCGCCGCCCGAGGCGTTCGCGATGGCCCGACCGACGCCCGCCGCCGACGTCTACGCGCTCGCCGCCACCCTGTACGACCTGCTGGCGGGCCGCCCACCGCGGCCCGTGCCGTGGCCGGTGGAGTCGTTCGACCACCTCGGCGAGGTGCTGCGGTCGCCGGTTCCCCCGGTGGCCGGGACGCCGCTCGACCTGCACGAGGCGCTGGTCCGCGCGCTCACCCCGGACATCGCCTACCGGACGCCCTCCGCCGCCCGGCTGCGCGACGAGTTGAGGGGAATCGCCGGAGGCGCCCCCGCGCCCGCCCCGCTCGCGTTCTTCCCCGATCGGAGCCCGGACCCGAACCCCGGCCCGAGCCCGAACCCCGGACCGGGTTCCGATCCCAGGACGGGTCCGCTGGTCCACGCGCACCCCTACCCGCCGTCCGGGCCCGAACCCGCCCGGCACCCGCGGCCCGGCCCGGCCCCGGCGACGAAGCGCAAGCCGTGGTCGCTGGTGGCGGCGGCCGGGCTGGCCGTCGTGGTCGCGCTGGGCGCGTGGTGGTGGACGACCCGCGGCTCCGCCACCGGCAACGCCGCCGCTCCCCCGACCACCCCGACCACCCCGACCACCGGCGACACCGCCCCGCCCAGGCTCGAGGTCTGCGGCACGGGCTACTGCGTCGCCGAACCCACCTGCTACCACGGCATCAACTCGATCGGCGGGCAGGCCGCCACCGCCCGCCGCGCCGGCGACTGCTCGATCCCCCACTACTGGGAGGCGTTCGCCGGCGGCTGGCTGTCCGGCGCGATCCCGCTGGTGGACAACGACGAACTCGTCGCGGCGCCCGAGGTCAGGGGTGTGTGCACGGCCGAGGCGATGAAGGCCAACACGCGCCCCACCGTGGACACCTCGACCTGGGAGATCACCGCCGTCGCGTTCGGCGAGGGCGGCCGGAACTACTTCCACTGCTTCGCCAAGGACCCCGAGTCGGGCGAGACGACGACCAGCGCGTTCGGGACGGCGGGCCCCTGAAGGAACCCCGGGGCGGGTAAAGCGCTTGCGGTGATTCCTAGGGTTGGAAGACGTGCGCGCCTACGCGCAACTCGCGCTCGCCGGATTCCGCCGTTACTCCACCTATCGACAAGCGATGTTCGCCGGCCTGGCCGCGAACGTCGTGTTCGGCCTGCTCCGGACCGCCGTGCTGCTCGCGGTCGTGGCCGCCGGCCCGGTCGCCGGGTACGACGTGCCCGCCGTCGTCGCCTACGTGTGGCTGGGGCAGGGCCTGATGGCGTTCGTCCAGCTCTGGGGCGACGCCCGGCTGGCGGACCGCGTCCGCACCGGGGACGTCGTGATCGACCTCTACCGGCCCTGGCACCTGCAGGCCGCGCTGTTCGCCGAGGACGTGGGCCGGGCCGGGTTCACCGTGCTCGTGCGGTTCCTGCCGCCGGTCGCGCTCGGGGCGCTGCTGTTCCCGTTCCGCTGGCCCGCCCCGGCGGTCTGGCCGTGGTTCCTGGTCAGCGTGCTGCTCGCGCTGGTGGTGAGCTTCGGGCTGCGGTTCCTGCTCAACGCCACCACCTTCTGGCTGCTGGACAACCGCGGTGTGATCACGCTCCACGAGGTGACCGCCGGCGCGCTGTGCGGGCTGTCCGTGCCGCTGGCCTTCTTCCCCGACTGGGCGCGGACCCTGTTGTGGGCCACGCCGTTCCCCGCCCTCCTGCAGGCCCCGATCGACGTCTTCCTGGTCCACGGTCCACTGTGGACCACGTTGGCGCACCAGCTCTCCTGGGCCGTCGCGCTGTCGGTCGCCGGGCACTTCGTGCTCCGGCGCGCCGTGCGGAGGGTGGTGGTGCAGGGTGGGTGACCGGGTCTACCCCAGGCTGGTCGCGGCCCGGTTGCGCGGTCAGGCGTCGTACCGGACCTCGTTCGCGCTGGAGTGCGTCGGGCAGGCGTTCGCCCAGATGGGCGAGCTGGTCGTGATCCTCGTGCTGTTCCACCGGGTCGACGCGGTGGGCGGGTTCTCCGCGACCGAGGTCCTGCTGGTGTACGCGATCGCGAGCACGGCGTTCGGGATCGCCGACCTGGTGGCGGGGCAGCTCAACGAGCTGCCGGACTACATCCGCACCGGCAAGTTCGACGTGCTGCTGCTGCGCCCCCTGGGGACCCTGCCGCAGATCGTGGTGTCGGACGTCCGGCTGCGCCGGGTCGGCCGGATCCTCGCGGGTACCGCCGTGCTGGTGTACGCCTTGGCGCACAATGACATCGCGTGGTCGCCGTGGACCGCGCTGCTGGCCGTCGTCGCGCCGCTGGCCGGCGCGGTGATCTTCTCGGCGGTGTGGGTGGTGGCCTGCGCCGTGTGCTTCTGGCTGGTCGAGGCCCAGGAGCTGGCCAACACCGTCACCTACGGCAGCAACTCCTTCACCTCCTACCCCGTCACGGTCTACTCCGGGTGGCTGCGGCGGCTCATGGCGTTCGTCGTGCCCGGCGCGTTCGTCGCCTACTACCCCGCCCTCGCCCTGCTGGGCCGCCCCGACCCGCTGGGCGGCCCCGCGGTGCTGGGCTGGATCTCACCGCTCGTCGCACTGGCCGCCGCCTGCGTGGCGGGGCTGGTGTGGCGGTTCGCCGTCCGCCACTACCGAGGGACCGGGTCGTGATCGAAGTTCGGGAGCTGCGCCGCGAGTTCACCGTGACGAGCCGGGCCGGCCGGTTCCGGCGGACCAGGCGGACCGTCCTCGCGGTCGACTCGGTCAGCTTCGACGTCGCCGCCGGCGAGGCCGTCGGGTACGTCGGGCCGAACGGGGCCGGGAAGTCGACCACCATCAAGGTGCTCACCGGCGTCCTGGCGGCGACCTCGGGGCACGTGCGGGTCTGCGGCGTCGACCCGTCCCGGTCGCGGCGGGAGCTGGCGCGGCGCATCGGCGTGGTGTTCGGGCAGCGCAGCCAGCTGTGGTGGGACCTGCCGCTGCGGGACAGCTTCGACCTGCTGCGGTCGATCTACCGGGTGGGCGCGGCCGACCACGCGCGGCGGCTGGCGCGGTGCGTCGAGCTGCTCGGGCTGTCGGAGTTCCTCGACCGGCCGGTGCGGCAGCTGTCGCTGGGCCAGCGGATGCGCGGGGAGGTCACCGCCGCCCTGCTGCACGGGCCGGACCTGCTGGTGCTGGACGAGCCCACCATCGGGCTCGACCTGGAGTCCAAGGAGCGGCTGCGCGAGTTCCTGACCGACCTCAACGCCACCCGCGGCACGACGCTGCTGCTCACCACGCACGACCTGGACGACATCGAGCGGCTGTGCCCGCGGCTGGTGGTGATCGACCGGGGCACGGTGCTGGCCGACGGCCCGCTGGAGGAGCTGCGGGCGCAGGTCGCGCCGGACCGCGTGCTGGTGGTGGACCTGGCGGGGCCGGCCGCGCCGCTGGACGACCTGCCCGGCGTCGTCGCCGTGCGCAGCGAGCTGGGCGGCCTGCGGCAGCGCCTGACGTTCCGCCGGTCCGGCACGACCGCGGCGGCGCTGATCGCCGCGGTGGCGGCCCGCGCCGAGGTGCACGACCTGGTGGTGGAGGAGCCCGAAATCGACGATGTGGTGCGGCGGCTCTACGCGCGTCGGTAGAGTCGGGCGAAACGGTCATCGAAGCACGAGCACCACGGGAGTCGCCATGCGTGCAGGTCGTCCGGTCGCCACCATCCTGCTGGCGCTGGGGCTCGTCGGCGCCGTCTCCGGGTGCGAGGCGGTGCAGCAGGCGTCCGACACCGCCAACGACGTCAACTCCGCCATCGACAAGGGCAAGGTGTGCGCCGACGCGCTCGTGCTGGCGAACTTCACGCCGAGCGCGAGCGACCCGCAGAAGGCGCTGGAGGAGACCCAGGCCAAGGCCGACGAGCTGGGCAAGCTCGCGGACCAGGCGGGCGACACCACGCTCAAGGACGCCATCAACGGCGTGTCCGACACGATGTCCAACGTCACCCTGAACGACCTGGACCCGACGCGGCTCGCGGACTGGACGCAGAAGAAGCTGGACCAGGTCGAGAAGCTGGCCAACGCCTGCGGCGGCTGAGCGGAAATGCCAGGCTGTCGGTACCTTCGGAACCGTCCTACGCTGTGACGCACCGGAGGTGTTGCAGATGCACGCGACAGTAGGCGACCGGTTGCACGTCCACAGCCGCGCGGTGGGCCTCGACGAACGGGTCGGCGAGATCCTGGAGGTCCGCGGGCAGGAGGGCGCGCCGCCGTACCTGGTCCGCTTCTCCGACGGCCACGAGGGTCTGGTCTACCCCGGCCCGGACTGCCTGGTCGAACCCCGCACCGGCGACTAGGCGACCGGGCTACCAGGCGACCGGGCGACCAAGCGGCCGGGCGACCTAGCGGCTGGGCAACCAAGCGGCCGGCGGTCGGGCGACGGGTCCTCCCGGCGCGGAACCCGCACCGGGTGCGCGACCCGCCTGTTGTCACCCGGCCGGCATCACCCGTCCGTTGTCACCCGGCCGGTATCACCCTCCTGTCGTCACCCGCCCAGCGGGCCACCCGCGGCGACACCACCCGGTGCGCCCGTGCGGTCCGCTGTCGCGCGGGTACCGCCGGCCGGTCGCGGGGCCGGTCACCGACCCCGCGACGTTCACCCGATCCGGTGGAGTCGGGCCTATCCCAGGACCGTCGCGATCAGCTCGTCCGCCAGGGCCGGGGTCGCGGCGGCGATGCCGGACCAGCGGCGGGACAGGTCCAGGTCGAACACCAGCGGCCGGCCGTGCAGGTCGAGCAGCGCTCCCCCGGCGGCGGGCACCGTCACCAGGGCGGCGACCAGGTCCATCAGCCGGTGGGTGTCCGAGCCGGGGTCGGCGAAGCCGTCCACCGAGCCCTCCGCCACCAGCGCGGTCTCCAGGCAGGTCGTGCACAGCACCCGGACGCGGTCGGCGGCGTCGGCCAGGCGCGCCCAGGCTTCCTCGGTGCCGCGCTTGGGGCGCATCAGGCAGAGCGACGCGCCCCGCAGCCGCGTGCGGCCGGACGTGCGGAACGGCGTCGGCCGGCCGGCCTTGGCCGACCAGGCGCGGCCGGTGTCGAACCAGACGGTCAGCGCCTCCACCGGTTCGGTGTCGACCACCAGCGCGCCGGCGAAGCAGGACAGCGGCACGCCGAGGGCCGCGTTCGCCGAGCCGTCCACCGGGTCGACCACCAGGGTGGCCGCGGAGCCGTTGTCGACGAACCCGGCCTCCTCGGACAGCAGGTTCACGCCGGCGGCGGCAGCGGCTTCCACGATCGCCAGCTCCACGATCGCGTCCACCCGCATGGTCGGGGTGCCGTCCGCGCCGTCCGCGACCTCCTCCCGCAGCTCGGCGCGGGTGTGCAGGTGGCGCGCCTCCTGGTACGCGCGGGCGGCGGCGCGGGCCGCGGCGGCGAGCGCCGGGTGGACGTCTGCGGTCAGGTGCGGTTCCGGAACGGGCCACGGGTTCTTCGTCACACCCCAGAACATGCCACGGGGGAGCCCCGGCCGAGGCTCCCCCGTGGTCGGACCGCCCTTACTTGATCAGGCCGAGGCCCTTCACCGCGTCGCGCTCCTCGACCAGCTCGGCCACGGAGGCGTCGATGCGGGCGCGGGAGAAGTCGTCGATCTCCAGGCCCTGCACGATCTCGTACCGGCCGCCCCGGGACGTCACCGGGAACGACGAGATCAGGCCCTCCGGCACGCCGTAGGAGCCGTCCGACACGACCGCCGCCGACGTCCAGTCGCCCTCGGGGGTGCCGTTGACCCAGCTGAAGACGTGGTCGATGGCCGCGTTCGCCGCCGACGCCGCCGAGGACGCGCCGCGCGCCTCGATGATCGCCGCGCCGCGCTTGGCCACGGTCGGGATGAACTCGCCCTCCAGCCAGGACTGGTCGTTCACGGCCTCGGCCGCGTTCCGGCCGCCGACCTCGGCGTGGAACAGGTCCGGGTACTGGGTCGCCGAGTGGTTGCCCCAGATGGTGAGCTTGCGGATGTCGGTCACCGACACGCCGAGCTTCTTGGCCAGCTGCGACAGCGCGCGGTTGTGGTCCAGGCGGGTCATCGCGGTGAACCGCTCGGCCGGGACGTCCGGCGCGTGCTGCTGCGCGATCAGGGCGTTGGTGTTGGCCGGGTTGCCGACCACCAGCACGCGCACGTCGTCCGCCGCGCCCGCGTTGATCGCCTCGCCCTGCGGCTTGAAGATGCCGCCGTTGGCCTCCAGCAGGTCGCCCCGCTCCATGCCCTTGGACCGCGGGCGGGCGCCCACCAGCAGCGCCACGTTCACGCCGTCGAACGCCGTCTTGGCGTCGTCGGTGATGTCGATGCCGGACAGCAGCGGGAACGCGCAGTCGTCCAACTCCATGGCGGTGCCCTCGGCGGCCTTCACGGCCTGCGGGATCTCCAGCAGGCGCAGGCGGACCGGCACATCCGGGCCCAGCAGGTGACCGGAGGCGATGCGGAACAGCAGTGCGTAGCCGATCTGGCCGGCCGCACCGGTGACGGTGACGTTCACGGGCGTGCGGGTCATGAGCCTTCCCGAATGACGATCCGACGGGCTTCAGTCCTCGGGCACGACCACTAGGCAGGTAGCACCTGTCAGCGGCGGTCTCTACTCCGGGACCGGCGCATCGGGCGGTTTGCCCGACGCGGTGAGGTTACCAACCGCTGAACGATGACAAGGTGTGACAGTGGACATCATCGAGGCCGACGAGGACTACAGCGACGCCGTGCTGGCCGGGCAGCGGTGGGAGGGCCGCTCGTTCGTGCGGTGCGACTTCACCGAGGCCGACCTGCGGGGGCTGGTGACGTCGGGGTGCTCGTTCACCGAGTGCCGGTTCGACCGGGCGGACCTGGGCGGATCCGCGCACACCGCCACGGCGTTCCGGTCGTGCCGGTTCGACCGGGCCGTGCTGGCGTCCGCCTCGTTCCGGTCGTGCACGCTGCTGGGTTCGACGTTCGTGGACTGCGGGCTGCGCCCGATCTCGCTGGAGGAGACCGATCTCACGCTGGTCGGGCTGTCGCGGGCGCTGCTGCGCAAGGCGTCGCTGCGCGGGCTGCGGCTGCGGGAGGCCAACCTGGAGGGCGCCGACCTGCGCGACGCGGACCTGCGGGACGCCGACCTGACCGGGGCGCGGCTGCGGGAGTGCCGGTTCGGGGGCGCGGACCTGCGCGGGGCGCGGCTGGGCGCGGACGGCCTGGTCGCGGGCGACCTGCGCGGGGCGCGGGTCGACCCGGGGACGGCCGTGGCCTACGCCGCCGCGCACGGGCTGCGCGTGGACTGACCCGGTCGGGGCGGCCCCGCCGGTCCGGTGGCCGGCGGGGCCGCCCCGAGCGGGCTAGTGGCTCGGGGCCTCCTGGTTCGCGACCTCCACCAGGACGCCGTCGGCCAGCATGTCCTCCACCGACTTCGGCAGCAGGTAGGCCGTGCCGCCGCCGGGCTGCTCGAACCACGGCACCGCGACACCGGTCAGCACCTCGACCTGGCGGCGCAGCCGGTACACGCGGTACGGGCGGTTGACCCACGACGGGACCAGGGAGCGCTCGGCGAACGGCGTGCCGGCCGCGTAGACCAGGTTGCCGCTGCCGTCGCCGAAGCGGTCGACCTCCACGCCGGCGGGCAGCTCGACCATCTGCTTGTGGCGGAAGAGGGTGAGCGGCGGCTCGCCGTTCATCGGGGTGATCGGCCAGGGCCGGGCCTTGGGCTGCTCGGGCTGGGCGTCCGGGCGCGGCGGCGGGACCGGGCGGCGGTCGTCGCGGAAGCCGTTGTTCGCCGGCGGGCGCGGCGGGTCCTCGCGGAAGCCCTCGCCGTGCGCCCGGTGCTGCTCGTCGCGGAAGCCCTCGCCGGCCGGCGGGCGCTGGGGTTCGTCGCGGAAGCCCTCGGCCACCGGCGGGCGCGGCGGCTCCTCGCGGAATCCCTCGGCCACGGGCGGGCGGGACGGCTCCTCCCGGAAGGCGTCGCCGGCGGGCGGGCGCGGGTGCTCCTCGCGGAAGCCCTCGGCCACCGGCGGGCGCGGCGGCTGGGTGCGCGGCGGGGGCGGGGGCAGCGGGCGCGGTGCGCGGCGGCCGGTGAGGACGAGCTTGCCGATCAGGTAGGCGGCGGCGTCCTCCACGCGGTCGAAGTGCACCGGGTTGGTCGGGCCGCGGTCGAACCACGACACCTCCCAGGACCGGCCCTCGGTGCGCAGCACCCACGTGCGGTCGGCGGGTTCGCCGAAGCGGTAGGCGGCGGGCGGGACGTCCAGGTCGTCCAGCGCGCGCCGGACGCCGGACAGCTCGCGCTCCTCCTCGGGCGTGACCTGCCTGGGCTCGGCGGCGGGCTCCTCGAAGGGCTCGTCCGCGTAGTCGTCCCGGTCGGCGAACCGGTCGGGCTGCTCGGACCGGTCCGCGAACTGCTGCTGCTCGCCGAACCGCGGGGGCTGCTCGGCGAACTCCGCCCGGTCGGCGAACCGGTCCGGCTGCTCGCCGAACCGGCCCGGCTGCTCGGCGAACCGCTGCTGCTCGGTGAACTGCTGCTGCTCGGTGAACCGCTCGGGCTGCTCGGGTTGCTCGGCGAACCGCTGCTCGGCGAACCGGTCCGACTGCTCGGGCTGCTCGGCGAACTGCTGCTCGGCGAACCGGTCCGGCTCCTCGGCGTACCGCTGCTGCTCGAAGGCGGGCTGGTCGTGGTAGCGCTCGTCCTCGTCGGCCTCGAACCCGGCGGTCCGCTCGTCCGCCCCCGACGGGCCCTCCGCGCGCTCGTGCGGCGGCTCGTGCCCGGCGTCGGCGACCGGCACGTCGGCGCGGTCCGGGTCCTCCGCCGCGGCCTCCTCCGGCGCGCCGCCGTCGGCCCCCGCCCGGCCGGCCTCGGCCCCGGCGGGCCCGTCCTGCTCGGCGAACGGGCTCCACGGCCTGGTGTCGCCCGGCTCCGGCTCGTACTCGGCGGGCTGGTCGCGGTCGTACTGGGCGGGCGCGAACAGGTCCATGCCGTCCACGTAGGTGTCCCGCCGGTACCGGTCGTCGATGACCGGGCCGTCCTCCTCGAACCGCACCCGGTACGGCGGGCCGCTCTGCGCGTACTCCACGACGTCCGGCTTCAGCTCGGTGAGGTTCGCGGTCTCCTCGACGTCGGCGGACCCGGCCGGTTCGGGCCCGTGCTCGGGGTCCCGCACGTGGAGGGGTTCCCGCAGGTGCACGGTCTCGCCCCCGTGCGCCGCCGCGCCCGCGTGCTCGGCGTCCGGGGCGTGCTCGCCGTCGCGCAGGTGCGCGGCGTCGCGCGCGAGCTCGGGCTCGTGCCCGGCCACGCGCGCGTCCTCGGGCTCGGCCGGGTGCTCGGGCTCGTCGGCGTCGAGCAGCTCCGGCAGCGGCGCGGCGACCGTCGCGCCCACCTCCGCCGGGACCTCGGGCCCGGCGAACGTCCCGAACGGCTCGGCCACCGGCAGCGCCGTGTCGCGGGGCGCGGCGGGCGCGCCCAGGTTCGCGGCGGCGGCGATCCGCGCGTCCTCCCCGACCTCGGGGAGCGCGAAGTCGCCCGCCCTGACCCAGTCGACCAGCTCGGGCTCCGGCGGCACGCCGTACTCGCGCAGGTAGTAGCCCACGGCGGCGGGCCAGATCCAGGTGCCGTCGGTCTGGAACGCCACCGGCACCACGGCCGGCGACTCCGGGTTCAGCACGTCGGCGTCGAAGCCGCGCCCGATCACCGCGACCGGCGCGCGGTGCAGGTAGTCCAGCAGCAGCTCGCGCTCGTCCTCCGGCACCGGCGGCCGGTTCACCGACGGGCGACCGCCGGGACCGGCGCCGTCGAACACCCGGGCCGTGCGGAAACCGCGCTGCGGCGCCGGCGGCGCGGGCTGCTGGGCGAGCCGGCGGCGCAGCCAGTCCGGCACGTTCTCCTCGGCGCGCGGGAAGAACCGCATCTCGTCCACGTAAGCCTGCGGCGGCGGCGGGGTCTGCCACGCGGGTTCCGCGCGGTCGAAGTCGAGGTTGTAGCTGGACGGGTGGTCCAGCTGGTAGCGGGCGTTGGACCAGCTGCCCCGGCCCTCCCGGTACATGCCGGCGCGCAGGCGCGAGAACAACCCCGCCACCTCCTGCGGCGGGGACCAGGCGCGCATGGTGCCGTCGGCGGACCTCACCTCCGCGGCCAGCTCGAAGTACCGACCGGTCGCCCGGTACTCCGCCGCCACGTGGCGCCAGTCGTCGGGGGCGGCCCGCATCAGCGTCAGGCCGATCTGCTTGACCAGCGCATCCTGCTCGGTCGGGTTCAACGGCTTCGGCTCGGACACGTGCACCATCTTCCCCCGCGACTCCCCGTGCGCGCACGGACCCCCGCTGCGCCGAACGGACTAACCGACCGGTGCTACCGGGGACTACACCCCGGCGACCGGCGGTTCGGCGCCCGTCCCGGGCACCTCCACGAGGCTCCCGTCAGCCAGGAGGTCCCGCACGGCCTGCGCGAGGAAGTACCCCGTGCCGCCGCCCGCCTGCCCGAACCAGGGCACCGCGATGCCCTTCAGCGCCGGCACCGGCTGCCGCACCCGATACACGTGGTAGCGGCGGTTCAGCCAATCCGGTGGCAACGACCGGTTGCCGAACTGGGTGCCCGCCGCGTAGACGAGGTTGCCGGTCTCCGGCCCGAGCCGGTCCAGCTCGGTCCCCGGCGCCAGCACCACGGCCTCGCGGTCGCGGAACAGCGACAGCGGCGGCTCGTCGGGCAGCGGCTGGATCTCCGCCACCGGCCGCGCGGCCGGCGCCCCGCCACCGATCCCGGGGCCGACACCGGCACCGGCACCCGGGCCGGTCCCGACAGCACCGGCACCGGCAGCACCGGCACCGGCAGTGCCAGCCCCGACAGCGCCGGTCCCGCCGACACCGGCACCGCCCGCACCGGCACCGACAACACCGGTCCCGACAGCGCCGCCGGACCGCGCCGCGTCCAGGTCCGACCGCCACAGCAGCTCGGCCAGCAGCGCCTTCGCCGCGTCCACCGCGTGCTCGTACACCCGCGGACGGCCGTGCGGGCCGCGGCCGGCGTCCCAGAACTGCACCTGCCAGCCGGTCGGCCCCGGCGCGGGCTCCAGCACCAGGGCGTCCGGCTTCGGCTCGACGATCCCGTACTCGTGCTCGCCCACGCCGTAGTGGTCCAGGCGCTCCTTGAGGTGCTCCAGCGCGCGCTGGTCGGCCTCGCCGATCCGCCGCGGCCGGTGCTCGGGCAGCGGCGCGCCCTCGGCCTGCCCGGTCGCGACGGCGGCGGCGGCGCTCCTCGCCTCCTGGTCGACCGGCGGCACGGCGTAGCCGCTGTCCCTGATGTGCTGCACCAGCTGCGGCGCCGGCGGCACGTGGTGGTGGCGCAGGTGGTAGGCGACGCCGGCGGGCCACACCCACGTCCCGTCGGTGTGGAAGGCGATCGGCACGGAGGGCGTCGCGTCCGGCTTGAACGCGTCCACGCCGTAGGACCGGGCGGCCAGCACGACGGGCGCGCCCTCCAGGTAGGCCAGGACGTCGTCCAGCTCCTGCGGGTGCACGCGGGGCCGGTCGTGGGTGGGCAGGCCGCGCGCGTCGACCCCGTCGAACACCGGGGCGGCCAGCACCGGGAGGGTGGGCGGGCGCAGCCCGGCCCGCTCCAGCAGCCACGCGGGCGCGTCGTCGCGCGGGTGCAGCTCCAGCTCCGCGCGGTACTGCTCGGCCGCGGGCGGCGACGCCCAGTCCGGCTCGTGGTCCCGGTCGAACTCGGCCGAGTAGGTGTCCGGGTGCACCAGGTGCAGCTTCACGGCGAGCCAGGTGCCCCGGCCCGGCCGCGCCATGCCCTCCCGCAGCCGCACGAGGAACGGCAGCGCCTCGTCGGGCAGCTGCCACTGGAACGACCCGCCGAAGATCGTCAGGCCGGACGCCGCGGTCTCCAGGTGGGAGCCCGCCATCCGGAAGTCCACGAACAGCTGCTCCCAGTCGCCGGGCAGCCGCTGCACCAGCAGCGTGGTGACCGAGCCGAGGATCGCGTTCTGGTCCTCGACGTCCAACTGCGGGGCGGTCATGCGTTGCGCTCCTCGGTGGCGGCCTCGGCCAGCTTCGCCCGGAGCCAGTCCGGGAGGAAGACCTCGTCGCGGGGGAAGACCTCCAAGTCGCGCGCGAAGTCCGCGGCCGGGACCGGGGGCGAGAACAGCGGGTCGTGGTCGAAGTTGTAGGTGATGTCGATGCGGACCGGCGCGTTCACCACGCACCGGCACGAGAACCACGTGCCCCGGCCGGGCTGGTGGAGCACCCGGCGCATCTCCTGGAACGCCGCCGTCAGCTCCTCCGGCGGCAGCACCTCCGGCGTCGAGCCGTCGGGTCGGTACACCGTGAGCGCCAGGTCCTGCACCGCGACCGTCATCCGCACCAGCAGGTCGATGCGCCGGAAGTCCTCGGGGGCGGCGTCGAGCAGCAGGCCGCCGATGCGCTGGAGCAGCTCGTCGTGCCGCTGCTCGGGGGTCGGCGGGTCGGCGGGCGGCCCGGGGAGCGGCCCGGAGGGCGGCGTCGTGCTCATTCGGGTGGCTCCTGACGTGGATCTCGGTCGTGCCGTCGGTGAGCGTCACGCGCCGGCGGGTCCGGTACGCGTGCGGGTGGCGCTGGAGCGGTTCGCGCGGGGCGAAGGTCTCGATGATCCCGACCGTACCGCCGGCCCGGGGGGAGCTCGACCGGTCCGTCCCACCCGGCGCCGGCTCTCCCGCGGGGTGGGCGCCGGGCGGCCGTCGCCCCGGCCCCGGTCACGCCGCCGGCTCGACCGGTTCGCCGCCGTCCCGGCGGTTCGCGCCGCTCCCGGGTATCCCGCGGTCGCGCGGTCCCGGCCCGCGGCTCCGCGAGGAGGGGGGCGACCCGGTCGCGCACGGCCGCGTGCCCGGCCTCCGGCCCGGCCCTGCGCCCGGTGGGATCGGTCACCGCTGTCCCCTCGCTCGACCCTCCAGGGGGCAGACGCTGACGGGACCCGTCGGGTTCCCGCGGATGTCGGGACGGGGTCGACCGGCTCCCCGGTGCAGAGTGGACCCGTGCTGCGCCCCTACCGCGAACTGGCCGCCGTCCCGGGACTGCCCGCGCTGCTGCTGTGGTCGCTGCTCGGCCGCGTGCACATCCCCGGCACGCCGCTGGCCACGTCGTTCCTGATCGCCGGGTGGACCGGGTCGTACGCGGTGGCCGGGCTGGTCGGCGGCGCGTTCGCGGTGGGCCTGGGCGTGGCGAGCCCGATCCGCGGGCGCACCGCCGACCGGAGCCCGGCCGGCCGGCTGCTGCTGGTCACGGCACTGGGCTACGCGGTGGCCATCGCGGTGGCGGGGCTGCTGCCCGCGCTGCTGCCGCCGTCCTGGTGGCCGCTGTCGGTGGTGGTGGCGGCGCTGGCGGGCATGTCGATGCCGCCGGTGACGCAGGTGGCCCGCGCGGGCTTCCCCCGGCTGGCCGACGGGGCGGCGCGGCGGGCCGCGTACACCGTCGAGGCGTCCATGCAGGAGGTCATGTACGTCGTCGGGCCGACGCTGGTCGCGGTGGTCGTGGCGGCGGCGGGCCCGGGGGTCGCGCTGTGGCTGTGCGGCGCGCTGGCGGTGCTGGGCGCGTTCGGGTTCCGGGCGGCGGTGCGGCGGGCCGGGCTGGACGAGCCCGTCGCGCGCGGGCCGCGCCGCGGTGGGCGCACCCTGCTGGCCGACCGGTCGATGGTGTACGCACTGATCACGGGTCTGTGCGTGGTGGCGGCGCTGGTGACGGTCGACATGGTGTTGATCGCCTGGGCGCGGGAGGTGGGGCGACCGGTGATGGCGGGGGTGCTGACGGCGGTGTGGGCCGCGGGGTCGACGGTGGGCGGGCTGGTCGTGGGCGGGCTGGGCGGCGAGGTGCGGTTCACCCGGCGGATGGTGCTGCTGGCGCTGGGCCTCGCGGCGCTGGTGCCCGTGCTGCCGCCGGTGGCGTCGCCGTCGTCGGTGTGGCTGATCGCCCTGGTGCTGGGCGTCGGCGGGATGGCCATAGCGCCCGCGATGGCGGCCAACAACACCCGCGTCGGCGACCTCGCGCCGGAAGGGCGGGCGGCCGAGGCGTTCGGGTGGGTGAGCGCGTTCGCCACGGCCGGGTCGGCGGTGGTGCTGCCGGTCGCGGGGTGGCTGCTGGACCACGTCGGCCCCGCGGCGGCGGCCGGGGCGAGCGCCGCGGCGGCGGGGCTGGGCGCGCTGGCGGCCGGTCGGGTCCGCGCGCCGGAGCGGCTGGTGCCGGAGGGCGACCTTGCTTGAGGGGGTTCCCGCGGTGCGGCTGCGAGTGGTCGGGGCGGGCGTCTCGTTCGCGGGCGGGCTGTTCCTGGCCGTGCAGGCGCGGATCAACGGCGGGTTGGGGCACGTGCTGCGGGACGGGTTCCTGGCGGCGCTCGTGTCGTTCGGCGGCGGCCTGGCGCTGCTGCTGGCGCTGGTGCCGACCGCGGCCGCCGGGCGGGCAGGGCTGGCGCGGCTGCGGTCGGCGCTGCGGCGCGGCGAGATCCGCTGGTGGCACTGCACGGGCGGGGCGTGCGGGGCGTTCCTGGTGTCCGCGCAGGGGTTGACGATCGCTTCGCTGGGGGTGGCGGCGTTCACCGTGTCGGTGGTCGGGGCGCAGGTCATCAGCAGCCTGCTGGTCGACCGGGCGGGCCTGGGGCCGGCGCGGGCGCAGCCCTTCACGTGGCCCCGGGTCACGGGCGCGGTGGCGGCCGTGGTCGCGGTCGGGGTGGCGGTGTCGGCCGAGTTCGGGCAGCCCGCCTCGCTGTGGCCGGCGCTGCTGCCGGCGGCGGCGGGCGCCGGGCTGGGCTGGCAGCAGGCGGCGAACGGCCTGGTCCGGGAGGCCGCGCGGAGCACGCGGGTGACGACCCTGGTCAACTTCGCGACCGGGACGGCGGTGCTGGTGGCGGTGGCGGCGGTGGACGTGGCGGTGCGGGGGCTGCCGACCGCGGCGCCGTCGTCGCCGTGGTCCTACGCCGGCGGCGCGCTGGGGGTCGTGGCGATCGCGACGGCCGTGGTGGCGGTGCGCTGGAGCGGTGTGCTGCTGGTCGGGATGGGGCAGGTGGCGGGGCAGCTGGTGGGCGCGCTGGCGGTGGACGTGGTCGCGCCGGCGGGCGGTGGGCGGCTCACGGCGGCGACCGTGGTGGGCACGGTGCTGACCCTGCTGGCGGTGGGCGTCGCGGCGCTGCCCGACCGCCGCCGGTCCGCCGCCCGCGAACCCGGCGCGCCCGCGGGCGGGCGGTAAACCGGCTCGCGGGTCCGAGGGGCGGCCGGGTGGCGCAATCGGGGGGCGCAGTCCGGCGTGGCGCGGCCGGGTGGCGCGATCCCCGCGCGGCGGTGATGCGAAGATGGGGCGCGTGACGGCGACGATCCTCAATGGCAGGACCACCCGGGACGCGATCTTCGAAGACCTGCGCACGCGGGTCGCGGCGCTGGCCGAGCGGGGGGTGACGCCGGGCCTCGCCACCGTGCTGGTCGGCGACGACCCCGGTTCGCACTCGTACGTGAAGGGCAAGCACGCCGCGTGCGCCAAGGTCGGCATCACGTCGATCCGCCGCGACCTGCCCGCCGACACCACGCAGGAGCAGCTCGAGGCCGTCATCGACGAGCTGAACGCCGACCCGGCCTGCACCGCCTACATCGTGCAGCTGCCGCTGCCGAAGCACCTCGACGCCAACGCGGTCCTGGAGCGCATCGACCCGCGCAAGGACGGCGACGGCCTGCACCCGGTCAACCTGGGCAAGCTCGTCCTCGGCGTCGAGGCCCCGCTGCCCGCGACGCCGCGCGGCGTGGTCGAGCTGCTGCGCCGGTACGAGGTGCCGATCGCGGGGGCGAACGTGACGGTCGTCGGCCGCGGTGTGACGGTCGGCCGCCCGATCGGCCTGCTGCTGACCAGGCGCAGCGAGAACGCCACCGTGACGCTGTGCCACACCGGCACCAAGGACCTCGCCGCCGAGGTGCGGCGGGCGGACGTCGTGGTCGCCGGCGCGGGCAGCCCCGGCCTGATCACGGCCGACATGGTGAAGCCCGGCGCGGCCGTGGTGGACGTCGGCATCACCCGCACCGACGCCGGCCTGGTCGGCGACGTGCACCCGGACGTCGCGTCGGTCGCCGGGTTCCTGGCCCCGATCCCCGGTGGCGCGGGTCCGATGACCGTCGCCATGCTGCTGACCAACACGGTCGAGGCGGCCGAGCGCGACCTGACGGCCTGAGGGCGGGGCGGTGGACCTGATGCCGGAGCAGCGCTGGCGGTCGGCGGCGGGTCAGCACCTGCCGTTCGGGCTGGTGCTGGGCGTGGTGGTGCTGGGGCTCGTGCGCGTCGTGCAGTACCACTGGCGGCAGGGCGCGGTGCTGATCGGCGTCGCGCTGCTGGTCGCGGCGCTGCTGCGGGTGCTGGTGACCGACGAGCAGGCGGGGCTGATCGCGATCCGGAGCCGGGGCGTCGACGCCCTGCTGTACTCGGGGCTGGGGTTCGCCGTGATCGTCGTGGCGATGACCATCGTCGGCGGCCCGCTCAGCCGCTGACGCGAGGACCGCCGGGCCCCGGTCAGAGGCGGTCGACCAGGGCCGTGATCAGCTCGTCCAGCTCCGGCCCCGGGATCACGTCGGGCAGGGTCAGGTGCTCCACGACCAGGCCGCTCATCGCCAGGTACAGCGCCACGACGGTGGTCCGGTCCCCCGGCAGGCCGGTGTCCAGGTGGAACCGGACGTTCTCCGCCAGGTTCTCGCCGATGGTCCTGGTCAGCGCCGCCCGCAGCGCGGGCCGCCGGGTGGCCTCCAGGCGCAGTTCGAGCAGCGCGAGGTAGCCGGCGCGGTCCTGCGCGAGGCGGTCCACCAGCTCGTGCATCAGCCGGACCACCAGCGCCTTGTCCTTGCGCGCCCGCTCGATCCGGGCGAACACCTCGGGCGCGGGCCGGACCCGGACGTGGACGTGCTCCCCCACCTGCCGCAGCAGGTCGTCGCGGTTGGCGAAGTAGTTCGACGCGGTGCCCGCCGGCACGCCCGCCTCGGCGTCGACGGCGCGGAACGTCAGGCCGCGCGCGCCCTCGCGGGCCAGCACCTCGACCGCCGCGTCCACCAGGGCGGTCCGCCTGGCCGGGTTCCTGGTCACGAGCCCCTCCTTGACAACCACTCCGGTCGTAGTACTTCATATATAGTACTACAGGCAGAGTGGTTGAAGGAGAGCACGTGCGAAACCTGACCTACCTGGTGGCGACGTCCCTGGACGGGTTCATCGCCGCCCCCGACGGCGGCTACGCCGACTTCCTGTTCGAGGGCGACCACATGGCCGCCCTGGTCGAGCAGTTCCCGGACGCGCTGCCCGCCCAGGCGCGGGAGCCCCTCGGCATCACCGGCCCCAACCCGACCTTCGACACCGTCCTGATGGGCCGGGCGACCTACCAGGCGCCCGGCGGCCTGCCCAGCCCGTACCCGCACCTGCGGCAGTACGTCGTGTCCCGCACCCTCGACGACGTCCCGGCGGACGTGCGGGTCGTGGCCGACGACCCGCTCGCGCTGGTGCGCGCGCTCAAGGCCGAGGACGGCCAGGACATCTGGCTGTGCGGCGGGGGCAGGCTCGCCGGCTCGCTGCTGCCGGAGATCGACCGGCTGATCCTCAAGGTCCACCCGATCGTGCTGGGCCGGGGCGTCCCGCTGTTCGACGGCGAGTTCGCGCCGGGGCGGTTCACCGCGGTGGAGAGCCGGACGTTCACGTCGGGGGTGGTCTTCGCGACCTACGCGAAGTCCTGACCGCGGGCCCGGCCGCCGAGGGCCGCGCTCCCCCGGGCGAAGGCGGCGGGGCGGCGACCAGGGGACGGGGTCGGCGGAACGCGCCGCCGCGCGGAAGCCCGGCCCGGCGCCCGCCACCCCGCGGCCTCGGGCGGGAGCCCTGCGGTGCCGCGCGGCGCTCGCGCGCCAGGCCGGGTTGTCGCCGCCGTCGGCGCGCGGTGGTCGCCGGGCAGCGCGGCTCGGCGGGTGAGCGGACCCCGCGTCAGGACAGCTCGGTTCGGCGAGTGGGCGGACCCCGCGTCAGGACAGCGCGGCTCGGCGGGTGAGCGGGCCCCGCGTCAGGACAGCTCGTCCGGTGCGCGGCGGGGCAGCGGGATGAGCAGTGGCAGCCAGTCGGAGACCTCCGGGCGGCCGGGTTCGCCGACCGCGCCACCGGACCAGCCGGACCCGCCCCCCGGCCGGTGGAGCGCGCCACCCGGCCCGCCCGCCGAGCCCCGGTGGTCGTCGGGAAGATCACCGGACATCAGTCGCACACCCCTTCCACCGCCCACCGCCCGCCCGCGCGGATCAGCTGGGACGCCTGTTCTTCCCCGTCCGGGGCGGCGCGGAACACCCGGAGGCGGGTCGCCCGCACGGCGTGCCGGTCGTACCGCCACCGCTCGCCCACCGCCCACCGGTTTCGTCGCCTCGCACGAGCGGGCGCGTGCACGTCGATCACCTCGTCCCCCGGGCCAGGCCGCCGGGACGCCACGGGGCCAACCCGGGCCCGCCGTCGACCGACGGCCACTCTCGCGCACCGCACCGGGGCGACTCCGGCCCGGACCTGTCGGGACTCCGCGCCCCTGCCTCGCGCTCACCGCGGGCCGATGGTTCGGGGCGGTGCCCGCCGCACGCGGCGGCCAGGGCTCGGAGCAACCCGCGCACGCCGATCACCCCGCCACCGGGCAGGACGGCCCAGGGCTCGTCCGGGACCCCGTCGCACTGCGTTCGGCCTCGCTCCGGCCCCTCCCAGGACGAGGGACCGGAGCGAGGTGGTGGACGGCCACCCCCGACTCGGCCGCCGTGGGCGCCCCACGCCCCGACAGGCCGGCAACGGCCGCCCAGCACCCTTGCGCCGACTCCTCGGCCACCAGCGCGAGCAGCGACGATGCCGACCCGCTCACCGACACCGCGCTGCCCCGCCGCAGGCCGCCCCACCGGAGGACGTCCGCCGATTCCCCGCGAACCGGCAGCACCCGAGCCGATGTCGTGGTCGACTCGCCCGCCGCGCCTACCCCGAGCGCGACCGACGTCGCCGTTGCCGACCTGGACACCCGACCCTCCTCCCGCGAATCCGCACGCACCCCTGTGCGCGGACCGCCGTGGGAAGTCGGCGACCTGTCTGTCGAACAAACGTTCGAACGACGAGCTGATCTTATCCCCACCCGACCACCCGGTGTCAATGGCCACGAACGGGTGGCCGGCACACTGCACCGCGCAGCTTTCCGCGACGCACGGGGGGAAACCGTGAACGCACCTCACAACGGACCCGGACAACCGGGGCAGCCGGGCCGACCGGCCTTCGGCCAGCCCCCGCCACCCGGCTACGGCCCGCCCGGACCCGGGCCCCACCCGGGCCACGGCCCGGGGCAGCCAGGTCAGCCGGGGTACGGTCCGCCACCCGGCCCGCCGGGCTACGGGCCGTACCCCCAGCCCGGCGCGCACGGGCCGCAGCCGCCCGGGAAGAAGCGGACCGGGCTGATCGTCGGGCTGGCGGTGGGGGCCGTCGTCCTGGTCGTCGGCGGCGTGTTCGGCAAGCTCTACCTCGACTACAGCGACGAGCCCGGCGGCGGCCCCGGCGAGCAGCCCGTCGCCCAGTGCGAGCTGAGCCAGGAGCTGCGCGCCCAGGCCCACGTCAGCAGCTTCCGACTCGTCCAGGCCCCGCACGACAGCGAGAAGGGCCTGAAGATGACCCAGTGCGCGTGGGAGCAGACCAAGGGCAAGGACGGCCGGAACCCGCGCGTCCTGAGCTTCCACGTCTACGACTTCAGCACGTTCTCCGACAAGCAGGACCGGAACCTGGAACAGGCGAAGAACAACTACTCGGGGTTCAACGTCTACGCGCGGGGCCAGCAGGCCAAGCCGATCCAGGGCCTGGGCGACGAGGCGATCATCGTCGCCCCTTCGGCACCGGCGGACCTCACCGAGGCGAACCTGCTGGTGCGCAAGGGCGCGGTGGTGTGGAACATCCGCTACTCGGGACGGGACAAGGGCTTCTTCAGCGATTCGGAATTCCCGATCGGCGATGCCGAAGCCGTGGTCCGCAAGACCGCGGAGGAACTGACCAAGCGCTGAAGCCAAACTCGGGCCTAACGCCCTCGCGGCCACTCCGACCGAACCGTGACCGCTCCGCAAGCCGAGCTGAGCCGAGCCGCGCTCGCGCAACTCCGACGCACTCAGAGCCGCACTCCACGCGGCGGAGCTACAGCTTGCACCGCAGCTGCGCCCCGCGCGGCCTGCGGTGCAGCTCTCGCCTCAGCCGCGCTCCGCGCGGCGGCGCTGTTCAGCGCAGCCGTGTGCCTCGTGTTCTCCCCGTACGGCCTGGGCGCAGCCCAATCATCTTTGTCGGGAGGTGTCAAGCACGTTCTTCGCTTGACACCTCCCGACAAAGATGATTGCCTCCGGCAGGCCGTACGGGGAGAACACGACGCACTTCCCTCCTCCTTGGGGGCCTCCCAGCCGCTCTTCATACCAAGATCGCGCACCGATCCAGGAAATATCAGGTGCCGCACCGATCCAAGATCAAAAACCAAAAGAGTCCTCGCCGGACAGGCAGGCCGCCAAGGAGAATGAAAAGAAACAGCGGTCGTGTTCTCCCCGCATGACCTGTCAAAGACGACCATGCTTTCTTGGGGGGTGCAAGCGAAAAGCGTGCTTGCACCCCCCAAGAAAGCATGGTAGCCCTCCGGGCAGGCCATACGGGGAGAACACGAGAGCACCGGTCTGCACGGGGCGTGCCGAAAACCAAAAGCTATTGGCTGCGGTAAAGCGCGTGTCGGTGCAGTGGGGCGGGCCGGGTCGGCCTGCGCTCGGGCGCGGGCCGACCCGGGCGGTGCGCCCTAGTGCGCGAAGTGCCGGGTGCCGGTCAAGTACACGGTCGCGCCCGCCGCCTCGGCTGCCGCGATCACCTCCGCGTCCCGCACCGACCCACCGGGCTGGACGACGGCCCGCACGCCCGCCTCCAGCAGCACCTGCAAGCCGTCGGGGAACGGGAAGAACGCGTCGGACGCCGCCACCGCCCCCTTGGCCCGCTCGCCGGCGCGCGCGACCGCGAGCCGCGCCGCGTCCACCCGGTTGACCTGCCCCATGCCGGCGCCGACGGTCGCGCCGTCGGATGCCAGCAGGATCGCGTTCGACTTCACCGCGCGGCACGCCCGCCACGCGAAGGCCAGGTCGGCGAGGCCCTCCGCGTCCAACGCCGTCCCGCAGGCCAGCGTCCACTTGGCCGGGTCGTCGCCCTCGGCCTCGATGGTGTCCACCGTCTGCACCAGCAGCCCACCGGACACCGGGCGCGCCTCCAGCCCCCCGCGCGACGGCTCGGCCGCGACCAGGATGCGCACGTTCTTCTTGCGCGCCAACACGTCCACGGCCCCATCGGCGTACGAAGGGGCGATGATGACCTCGGTGAAGATGTCGGCGACCTGCTCGGCCAGCTCGACGGTCACCTCGCGGTTGGCCGCGATCACCCCGCCGAACGCCGAGACCGGGTCGCACGCGTGCGCCCTGCGGTGCGCGTCCGCGATGGCGCCCGGACCGTCCACGGAGGACACGGCGATACCGCACGGGTTGGCGTGCTTGATGATCGCGACGCACGGCAGCGAGTGGTCCCACGCCGCGCGCCACGCGGCGTCCGCGTCGACGAAGTTGTTGTAGGACATCTCCTTGCCGTGCAGCTGCTCCGCCGTCGCCAGGCCGGTCCGCCCGTCACCCTGCGTGTACAGCGCGGCCTTCTGGTGCGGGTTCTCGCCGTAGCGCAGCACCTGCTTGCGGTCCCACGTCGCGCCGACCCAGCCCGGGAAGCCGGAGCCCTCGTCGTCGGGGCTGAGCACGCCGCCCATCCACGACGCGACGGCCACGTCGTAGGACGCGGTGTGCCGGAACGCCGCCGCCGCCAGCGACCGCCGGTCCGCCAGGCTGAACCCGCCCTCGCCGACCTGCTCCAGCACCCACGGGTACCGCGCCGGGTCCACGACGACGGCCACGACGGCGTGGTTCTTCGCCGCCGCGCGCACCATCGCGGGACCGCCGATGTCGATCTGCTCGACGCACTCCTCCGCCGACGCGCCCGACGCCACGGTCCGGGCGAACGGGTACAGGTTCACCACCAGCAGGTCGAACGGGGCGATGTCCAGCTCCCGCAGCTTCGCCACGTGCTCGGGCCGGCGGGTGTCGGCGAGCAGGCCCGCGTGCACGCGCGGGTGCAGCGTCTTGACCCGGCCGTCGAGCACCTCCGGGAACCCGGTCACGGCCTCCACCGGGGTCACCGGCACGCCGGCGTCGGCCAGCGCCTTCGCCGTGCCGCCGGTGGAGACGATCTCGACTCCGGCCGCGTGCAGGCCGGTGGCCAGTTCCAGCAGCCCCGACTTGTCGGACACCCCGATCAGGGCCCGACGAACCGGTCGCCTCTCGGCAGGAGTGGTCACGGGATGCTCACCTTTCGTCCGTTCACGGTGCAGCCCTCGCGGGCCAGGCGGGCGACGACGTCGACGAGCAGCCGCCGCTCCACCACCTTGATGCGCTCGTGCAGGCTGTCGACGTCGTCACCGTCACCGACGACGACGGCTTCCTGGGCCAGGATCGGCCCGGTGTCCACGCCGCCGTCCACCAGGTGCACGGTCGCGCCGGTGACCTTGACGCCGTAGTCGACGGCGTCGCGGACGCCGTGCGCGCCGGGGAAGGCGGGCAGCAGCGCGGGGTGGGTGTTGACCATCCGGCCGCCGAAGCGGGTCAGGAAGGCCGGTCCGAGGATCTTCATGAACCCGGCGGAGACCACCAGGTCGGGCCGGTGCGAGGCCACCTCGTCGGCGAGGGCGGCGTCCCACTCGTCCCGGTCGGCGTGGTCGCGCAGGCGCACCGCGAAGCCGGGCACGCCGGCGCGCTCGGCGCGGGCGAGCCCCTCGATGCCGGCCCGGTCCGCGCCGACGGCCACCACCTCGACGGGGTAACCGGGGTCGGCCGCCGCGTCCAGCAACGCCTGCAGCAGGGTGCCGGAACCGGAGACGAGGACGACGACCCGCGCGGGGTTGGGAAGCCGGAGTGTGGTCGCGGCGCTCAGCGTGCTCTCCTTGCTGGGGACTGTCACAGCAGCTCAAGAGCAGCCTAGGCGTTGGCTAGCGGCGCTTGTCGGCCAGGTCGGGGTGAGGGTCGGGGCCGGGCTCGTCGCCCTCGTCGCGCTCGGCGGGTTCTTCCCCGCCCGGTTCGCCTTCGGGGTCTTCGGGGTCTTCCCCGGCTTCCCCCTCGTCGGGGTCGTCCGCCTCGGGGTCGTCGTCCGCCGGGCCGTCCGCGGAGGCGTCCGCGGCGGGCTCGTCCTCGTCCTCGGGGTCGTCCCCCGGCTCGTCCCGGGGGTCGTCCTCGAAGTCCGCCGCGTCCTCGAAGTCCTCCTCGTCCTCGGCTTCCTCGGCGAGTTCCTCGAAGTCCTCCTCGTACTCCTCGTACTCGTACTCGTCGAAGTCCTCGCCGTCCTCGCCGGGGTCCTCACCGGGGTCCTCGCCGTCGGGACCGCCCGGGTCGAGGTCGTCCACGACGCCGTCCCCCGCCGGCTCGTCGCCGGCGGCGCCGCCGGCCGCCGCCGCGACCTGCGGCTCGGGTTCCGCCACCGGGGCCGGCCGCGTGCCCGCGAACCACGCCACGAACCCGCCCGGCACGGCGACCCAGCCGAACGTCAGCACCGCCAGCAGCCCGGCCGGGATGGTCACCGGGTCGAACGCGCCGCTGCCCAGGGCGCCGCCCGCGACCGCGGCCAGCACCAGCGTGCCGACGCCCCCGGTCACCGCCGCCACCAGCACGGCGCGCACCCGCGCCCGGGGCGTCTCGGCGGCGTCCCGCAGGAACAGCCCCACCAGCACGCCGACCACGCCCGGCAGGATCAGCACCAGCGGCAGCAGCGGGGTCTGCTGCTCGGGCAGCGCGGCCAGCAGCGGCACCGCGGGCACCGGTCCGCCGACGAGCACCGTCGGGCCGGCGGTCACCGCCCCGATGGAGAACCCCGCGCCCACCACGTACGAGGTCGCGCCGATCACGGCGTTGGGCAGGTAGCCCAGGCACATCAGCCAGATGCCCAGCCCGGTGCCGAGGGTCCCGCCCGCCTGGTCGAACAGCCCGCTGGTCACCGGCCACGACACCGCCAGCCCGAACGCCAGCAGCAGCGCGCCGGCGGCGGTCAGCGCGGCCAGCGCCGCGGCGCCCGCCCGCAGCCCGCGCCGGGCCACCGGGTCGATCCGCTCGAACACGACCTCCACCAGGCCGCAGCGCTGCGCCACGCCGGCCACCGCCGCGACCCCGGACACCGCCGCGCAGCCGAAGAACGCCACGGCGGGCGTCGCCCGCACCACGCCCTCGTCACCCATCAGGAACGCGACCACGCCGCCGACCACGGCGTGCGCGCCGGCGATGCTGAACACCACGCCCCGCGCCTGCAGCGGCTCGAACAGCCCGAGCCGGTCCGCCGCGCCCGCCGCCGCGCGCGACACCAGCAGCATCAGCAGCAGCGTCGGCAGCAGCGGCAGCACGCCGAGCTGCCCGCCGTCGAACCGCAGCGGCACGTGGTGGGCGACCAGCCAGGCCGGCGCGGACGCCGTCAGCACGCCGGTGGTGGAGAACCGGGCGTGCGCGGCCGTGGACGACACCAGGGCCAGCAGGGCGGCCACGGCGGCGTAGCTGACCACCACGGAGCCGGCGGCGGTCATGGCGAGCACGCGGGCGCGCTCGGCTCGGGAGAACTCCGGCGGGCGCACGGAGTCCGTCACGCCACCGTGCGAGGACGTTTGCAGCACCGGCATCTTTCCACTGTGTCAGGAGGGATCGGCCGTTCGGGTGAGGCACGCCGCGCACGCGAAGAGGGGTGGCACCGACGCCGCGGTACCACCCCTCTGCCGACTGCGATCAGCCCTGCTGCTGGCCGCCGAACCCGCCGGGCGGGGTGCCCTGGCCGGGCTGGTTGAACTGGCCGGGCTGCGGCATGTACGACGTGGGCTGCGGCGCGCCGGGCTGCTGCTGTTGCTGCTGCGGCTGTTGCGGCTGCTGCTGCGGCTGCTGGCCGAGGGCGCCGAACTGGCCGGACGGCGGGCCGAACTGGCCGGGCTGCCCCTGCTGCGGGAAGCCGCCGGACTGCGGGTTCCAACCGCCGGGCTGGCCGCCGTAGGGCGCGGGGGGCTTCGGCTCGAACTTCACGATGCCGGCGTCGAGCAGCAGGCTGACCACGATCGCCGCCGTCTCCAGCAGCGCGATGATCAGCACGACGATCTGCATGCCCTTGACGTCGGCTTCGCTCTTGATCATGCCCTGGAGGAACAGCAGCGTCGGCACGGCCGACAGGACCACCGCCGCGGGCAGCAGCTTGAGCGCCTTCGGCAGCACCGACAGGCCCGCGAGGGCGGCGGCGGCCAGCAGGTACTCGACGGTGCCGAACGACGAGACGTCGTCGGCGAAGGCCAGCAGGTAGGCGATGAGCCCCAGGCCGGCCGCGACCAGCGGGAGGATGAGGGTCAGGTTGACGCCCACCGCCGGCTGCTGCGCCGGACCCGGCTGCTGCTGAGGGGCGCCGTACGGCACGGACATGGCGAGGTCTCCTCCTCCACCGACGGACTTCACTTGCGACAACGGAACGCTAGCCGATGCACACTCTCCGACGACGACCGGACCTGTCTGGTTCCCCCGGACGTGCGCATCGACTCGCACAGCATTACCGCCGAACGGCGTGAAGGCCACCTCCGCACGGAGGTGGCCTTCACGGACGGGTGATCGGTCAGCCGATCGAGCCCATGATCTCGCGCATCAGCGCGGCGGTCTCGGACGGCGTCTTGCCGACCTTCACGCCCGCCGCCTCCAGCGCTTCCTTCTTCGCCTGGGCGGTGCCCGCCGAGCCGGACACGATGGCGCCCGCGTGGCCCATCGTCTTGCCCTCGGGGGCGGTGAAGCCCGCCACGTAGCCGACGACCGGCTTGGTGACGTTGTCCTTGATGTAGGCCGCGGCCCGCTCCTCGGCGTCGCCGCCGATCTCGCCGATCATCACGATCGCCGCGGTCTCCGGGTCGGCCTCGAACGCCGCCAGCGCGTCGATGTGCGTGGTGCCGATGATCGGGTCGCCGCCGATGCCGATGGCGGTGGAGAACCCGAAGTCGCGCAGCTCGTACATCATCTGGTAGGTCAGCGTGCCCGACTTGGACACCAGGCCGATCCGGCCGGGGCCGGAGATGTTGGCCGGGATGATGCCCGCGTTGGACTGCCCGGGGCTGATCAGGCCGGGGCAGTTCGGGCCGATGACCCGGGTCTTGTTGCCGGTCGCCACGGCGTGCGCCCAGAACGCGGCGGTGTCGTGCACCGGGATGCCCTCGGTGATCACGACGGCCAGGCCGATGCCCGCGTCGATCGCCTCGATCACGGCCGCCTTCGCGAAGGCGGGCGGGACGAAGATCACGGTGACGTCCGCGCCGGTCGCCTCCATGGCCTCGGCCACGGTGCCGAACACCGGCAGCACGTTGCCGTCGAAGTCGACCTTCTCGCCGGCCTTGCGCGGGTTCACGCCACCGACGATGGTCGTGCCGGAGGCCAGCATCCGCTTGGTGTGCTTGGTGCCCTCGGCGCCGGTCATGCCCTGGACGATGACCTTGCTGTCCTTGGTGATGAAGATAGCCATCGTCAGACCCCCGCAGCCGCGAGCTCGGCGGCCTTGTCGGCCGCGTTGTCCATCGTGTCAACCACGGTCACCAGCGGGTGGTTCGCCTCCGCGAGGATGCGGCGGCCCTCCTCCACGTTGTTGCCGTCGAGGCGGACGACCAGCGGCTTGGTGGCCTCGTCGCCCAGGATGCCCAGCGCCGCGACGATGCCGTTGGCCACCGCGTCGCAGGCGGTGATGCCGCCGAACACGTTCACGAAGACGCTGCGCACGTCCGGGTCGTGCAGGATGATGTCGAGCCCGTTGGCCATCACCTCGGCGGACGCGCCGCCGCCGATGTCCAGGAAGTTCGCCGGCTTGACGCCCTGGTGCCGCTCGCCCGCGTAGGCGACGACGTCCAGCGTGGACATGACGAGCCCGGCGCCGTTGCCGATGATGCCGACCTGGCCGTCGAGCTTGACGTAGTTGAGGCCCTTGGCCTTGGCCTTGGCCTCCAGCGGGTCCTCGGCCTGCTTGTCCACCAGGGCCTCGTGGGCGGGGTGGCGGAAGGAGGCGTTCTCGTCCAGCGTGACCTTGCCGTCCAGGGCGACGATCCGGCCCTCGGGGTCGCGGACGAGCGGGTTGACCTCGACCAGGGTCGCGTCCTCGGCGACGAAGGTCTCCCACAGCTTCACGATCACGTCGGCGACCTGGTCGGCCACCTCCGCCGGGAACTTCGCGGCGGCCACGATCTCGTCGGCCTTGGCGCGGTCGACGCCCTTGACGGCGTCCACCGGCACCTTCGCCAGCGCCTCGGGCTTGGTCGCGGCGACCTCTTCGATGTCCATGCCGCCCTCGACGGACGCCATCGCCAGGAACGTGCGGTTGGCGCGGTCCAGGAGGAAGGAGAAGTAGTACTCCTCGGCGATGTCGGACGCCGGGGTCACCAGCACGCGGTGGACGACGTGCCCCTTGATGTCCAGGCCGAGGATCGCCTCGGCCTTGGCCTCGGTCTCGGCGGGGTTCTCGGCGAGCTTGACGCCACCCGCCTTGCCGCGACCGCCCGTCTTGACCTGGGCCTTGACGACGACGGTCTGGCCGAAGCGCTCGGCGATGGCCTTGGCTTCGGCGGGGGTGCTCGCCACGTCGCCCGGCAGCACCGGGACATCGTGGGCGGCGAAGAGGTCCTTCGCCTGGTACTCGTACAGGTCCACTCGGGTCTCCTGCGACGTCGGTGTCGGACACCGCGTCCTGGTGCGGTCCTCGATAGGTCCGGCGCTCCAGGCCGGGGCCTGGCGCCCACACGTACCAGGCATCACCTGGAACGCCGGCACAGCCGTGGGGGACCGGCTCGACGCGGCTGCGCAGAACACTATCGACCTGCGCGGACCGCGCCGCACCCCATACCCGTGAGGTCGGTCATAAAGGTGGTGAGGTCGATCACCACGCCGGTCCGGCCGCGCCGGCGCCGCCCGGCCCGGCCGACGGCGCGACCAGCGCGAACCCGCCGCGCGGAACGGCGGCGCCGCCGCACCCGCGCGCGACTGCGGACGACCGCACCGGGTCCCGCCGCGCGGGCCGCGGGACCGGACCCGTCAGCGGGTGGCGCGCACGCCCGCCGCCACCAGCAGCGCCGCGGTGGTGGCGAGCGCCAGCCACAGGCCGGGGCCGGGCGCGGTCCCGGCCGCGCGGGACTCGGACAGCGGGTACTCCAGCGCGCGGGTCGCGGTGACGCAGGCCGCGCCGAGCAGCAGGGCCGCGCCCCGGGCGGGCCGCGACAGCAGCGCCACCCCGATCGCCGCCAGGACGGCCAGCAGGCCGATCAGCAGCCCCCACGAGCCGACCCGCAGGCCGAACGCCGTGATCGGCGCGTAGCCGGGCGCGGTCAGCACCGGCAGCGCGAACGCGCCCAGGGCCGTCAGCGCCGCGACCAGGCCGGCCCCGACCAGCGGCAGCGGCGGCGGGGTGCGGGCGACGCCCTCCTCGTCCCGCTCCACCGCGCCCGCCAGCGCGGCGGCGACGGCGGTGGCCGAGGCGAGCAGCACGGCCAGCGCGGTGAACCACACGCCGGCGCCCGGTTCGACCGCCGGGACCCTGGTGGCGTTGAACGCGGCGTCCAGCGCCAGGCCGGCGGCGAGCGGGACGGCCGCCAGGGCGGCGACGAGCGCCGGCCGGGTCCTCGGCGCCGGCGCGGTCAGCGCGACGGCGAGGGCGGCGGGCCAGAGCAGGCGGGCCCCGTAGTCGGTCGGCGCGGGCAGGCCCGCCGGCAGGACCAGGTGGTCGGCCAGCGCGCCGGCCGCGGCGGACGCGGCGGTCGCGAGGCCCAGCGACGCGGCGATCACGTGCAGCCGGCGGCGGCCGGGCAGGGCGAGGTCGTGCTCCTTCCGGGCGGTCGTCGACCACACCAGGGCCGCCGCCGCGCCCAGGACCAGGAACGGCCCCGGCGCCACGCCGACCCGGTCCACCGCGGCGGAGGTCGCCAGGCCGGGCACGGCGAGCGCGACCAGGACGGCCGCGGTGCCGAGCAGGCCGCCCCGGCGGGTGCCCGGGTCGCCGGAGCTGGCCGCCAGCACCGCCAGGACCGGGACCGCGAGCGCGACCAGCAGCCCGCCCACCAGGGGCAGCGGCGGGGCGTCGAGCGGCCCGCCGGCCGGGATGAAGGCGTCCGCCGAGCTGACCGGGGCCATCACCAGGCCGACGGCGGCGAGCACGCCCGCCGCCGCGGGCAGGCCGAAGCCCTCGGCCCGCCCGCCGCCGTCGGGGTCGGTCCGGGCGGCGGCCAGCGCGCCCGCGGCCAGCGCCAGGACGTGCCCCGCCAGGAGCAGCCACAGGCCGGGCGCCGGGCTCGGCGGCACGAGGCTCGCCGGGCGGAACAGCTCGGGGCGGGCCGCGAGCAGCGGGTCGGCGAGGACCTGGAGGTCGAGGGCGAACCGGCCCACCGCGACGACGCCGGCCGGCACCAGCGCGGCGGCGGCCGTGGCCTCCTCGCGGCGGGCCAGGAAGAGGGCCGCGACGCCGGCCGGGAGCAGCGCCAGGACCGCGAGCAGCGGCCACGCGGTGAACGCGGGAGGGGCGCTGCCGTCGACCACCCCGACCGCGGGGCCGACCGCGCCGCACAGCGCGCCCGCGACCGCGAGCCCGAGCGCGAGGCGGAGCTTGGTGGACACCGGGGGCGCCGGGTCGGCGGTGCGGATCATCGGCTCGACGCTAGCAAAGGGCCGACCGCCCGCCGGGCCGACCGCCCGGCCGCCGGGAGTGCCCGGGAGCGGCTCCGGGTAGTCCGGTGCCGTGGAATCGTCACCAGCGTTCAACCGGCCGGGTGATCCCGGGGGCTCGCCGTCGGTCGCCGGCCGGCTCGCCGCGGGGCTGCGGTCCGGCGTCGGCGCGGTCCGGGCGGCGGCCGGCGCGGTGGGTGGGGCGGTGGACGGCGCCGTCGAGGTGACCGGCGGCGTCCTGACCGGGTTGGCCGAGGTGGCGCGCGGGGTCGCCGCGCCGGGCGGCGCGCGCGGGGCCGTGGTCGAGGCGGCGTGGCTGGCCGCCCGGACCGCCCTGTACCCGTGGGGCGTGCTGGAGGGGCGGTTCCGGCCGGACGGGCACCTGCGGCACTACCGGACCGACCACCTGCCGCCCCGGCGGCGGGGGCTGCTGGTTTCGGCCATGGAGGCGGCGGGCACCCCCATCGTGCTGGTGCACGGCATCGGGGACAACAGGTCGGCCTTCGCGGTGCTTTCGGGGGCGCTGCGCAGGCGCGGCTTCGGGGTGGTGCACGCCGTCAACTACAGCGTGCTGACGGCGCTGACCGGTGACGTCCGGCGCGCGGCGGAGCTGCTGGGCGAGCACGTCGAGCGGATCTGCGCGGAGACCGGGTCCGACCGGGTGCACGTCGTCGGGCACTCGCTGGGCGGCCTGATCGCCCGCTACTACGTCCAGCTGCTCGGCGGCGACGACCGCGTGCGGACGCTGGTCACGCTCGGCACCCCGCACAGCGGGACGCTGGCCGCCTACCTGCTCCCCACGGCGCTGACCCGCCGGCTGCGCCCCGGTTCGGAGCTGCTGGCCGAGCTGGCGCGGCCCTGCCGGCCGTGCCGGACGAGGTTCGTCGTGGTGTGGAGCGAGCTGGACCAGGTGGTCCTCCCGCAGCGGCACGCCCGGTTGGAGCACCCCTCGCTGGTCGTGGAGGAGCACCGGATACGTGATTCAGGTCACCTTTCGCTACCCATTGATAGTCGCACTCTGCACGTGATCGTGACCGCCGTCACTCGAACGAACGACGACGCGGTCCACCCCATCGTGCCTGTAAGTGCCGGGTTTAGTAGCGCTTGAACGACCCACGGTCACGGTTTCACGCCCAAACCTTCCCTCTGCCGCCTAATCGGTAGACATCCCGGCCGGGGATTGCCTACGAGGCTTCCGCCCCGTTACTGTCCCCCGGTCCGTTGTCACGGTCTGGTCACAAGCAGGACAACGAGTCGGTACCCCGACCGGCTCAACCGGGATCCCCCGCCCGGTGTCGACCGGACTCCCCGAAGACGGAAGGCCAGGTTTTGTCCCGACACCGCTCCCCCGGCGGCCATAGCAGTCCCGCTGTGCTCGAAGAAGCCGCGACCGACCGCGGCCCCGCGCGACCCGCCGGGTCGCACCGGTTGCCCCCGCCGCCCTCGGCGCTGCGCGGCCGGATCGTCGTCGCCGCCGTCGCCGTCGGCGCGTTCGCCGCCGCCGGAGCAGGGCAGACGCTGCACGCGCTGGGCTCCGGCTCCGACTCCCCCTCGGACGAGGTCACCCCGCTGGCCAACGCGGCCGCCGCCGACGGCGCCGCCGCGTTCGGCGTCGGCGGCACCGGCCCCGCCTCGCCGCAGGTCCTGCCGGTCGCCAAGACCGTCGACCCCGCCGCCGAGGCGCAGAAGCTCACCAAGAGCGCCCGCATCAGCGAGGACCGCGAGGCGGCCGAGGCCGAGGCTAAGCGGCCCAAGTACGCCCGCCCCGCCGCCGGCGACTTCACCTCCGGCTGGGGTGGTCGCTGGGGCGAGATGCACTACGGCATCGACATCGCGGGCCCCATCGGCACGCCGATCCTGTCCGCCGCGGATGGTGTCGTGATCGAGGCCGGTTCCGCAAGCGGATTCGGGCTGTGGGTCCGGGTCGAGCACACCGACGGCACGATCACCGTCTACGGGCACGTGGACAGCTACTCGGTCCGCAAGGGCCAGGTGGTCCGGGCCGGCGAGCAGATCGCCCGGATGGGCAACCGCGGCTTCTCCACCGGCCCACACCTCCACTTCGAGGTGTGGAACCCGGACGGCAAGAAGATCAACCCGCTGTCCTGGCTGAACGCCAAGGGCATCAGCGTCTGAGCGCCCCCGCGCCGCGACCTCCCCGCGGCGCGGGAACCGCGCGCAGGAACCGCGGGGTTGCACCGCACACGTCCGCTCGACGTACGCGAAAGGCCGGGCCGCAACGCGACCCGGCCTTTCGCCCACCCCTTGCGATCCCCGGTGATCCCCTCACGCGCCCTCGCCGCCCCCGATGCGGCTCCGGCGCGCCTCGTGCCGGCCGCGAGCGGCCCCCTGACCGGTTCACCCCGAACGCCCCGGTCACCCCGCTCGTGACACCCCTAAAGACGCCCGGGGTCCGCGCGGGTTGCGCGCCCCTCCCGATCTTTTGCCGCTCCGGGGCCGACCCGCCCCGGACCGGCCCGCCCCGCGCGGTTCACGCCGCCCCGGCCCCGCTGTCGAACGCCCGGCGCGCGGCCGCGACCCCGGCCTCGTTCTCCTCCGCCCACGCCACGAGGGGGCACAGGGTGGCGTGCAGGGACCCGCCGAGCGGCGTCAGCTCGTAGTCGACCCGCGGCGGCACCGTCGGGTGCGCGGTGCGCAGCACCAGCCCGTCGCGCTCCAGCTGGCGCAGCGTGACGGTGAGCATCCGCCGGCTCACCCCGTCGATCCGGCGGTGCAGCTCGGAGAAGCGGTGCCGCCGCTCCGCCAGGTAGCCCATGACCAGCAGCGTCCACTTGTCGGCCACCCGGTCCAGCATGTCGCGGACCAGGCAGTCCGAACGGGTGTCCCACTGCCGCGGGTCGTCGTCGGTTCCGTCGCAGTGCCCCGGTGACTTCCGAGTGCCCTCTTCCACGGTTCCCCATCCTGCCTCAGGCTTGTATGCACATGCAAGGAATGAGGAGGGGTTGTGGCGACAACGGAAACCACCGCGCGGCCGGTCGGGCGCGAGTGGGGCGTCCTGCTGGTGCTGTGCGGCGCGATCTTCCTGGAGGGCGTCGACGTCTCGATGATGGGCGTCGCGCTGCCCTCGATCCAGGCCGACCTGGGCATGACCCCCGGCGCCCTCCAGTGGGTGGTCAGCGCCTACGTGCTGGGCTACGGCGGGTTCATGCTGCTGGGCGGGCGCGCGGCGGACCTGCTCGGCCGGCGGCGGGTGTTCCTGTTCTGGCTCGCGGTCTTCGTGCTGTTCTCCGGCCTCGGCGGGCTCGCCCAGGACGGCTGGGTGCTGGTCCTGGCGCGCTTCGTGACGGGCCTGAGCGCCGCGTTCCTCACCCCGGCCGGGCTGTCCATCATCACCACCGCGTTCGACGGCCCGCGGCGCGACCAGGCCCTCCTGGTGTACGGCGGGGTCGGCGCGGCCGGCTTCTCCCTCGGCCTGGTGGTCGGCGGGCTGCTCACCGCGCTGGGCTGGCGGTGGGTGTTCTTCGCGCCCGTCGCCGTCGCGCTGGTCGTCCTCGCCGCCGCGGTGAAGGTCCTGCCGCGCGACGCCGACCGGGTCCGGGGCCGGTTCGACCTCGCGGGCGCCGCCACCGCCACCGGCGCGATGCTGCTGCTGGTGCTGGCCGTCGCCGAGGGCGTGTGGCAGGCCCTGGTCGGCGGCCTCGTGCTGCTGGCGGCGTTCGCGGCGGTCGAGCGGCGGGCCGCGCAGCCGCTGGTGCGGCCGGGCCTGCTGCGGGTGCCGAACCTGGTCCGCGTCAACCTCGCGGCCCTGCTGTTCGCCGCCTCGTTCTTCGGGTTCCAGCTGGTCGCCGTGCTCTACTTCCAGCAGGTGCTCGGCTGGTCCGCGCTGGAGACCGGGCTGGCGCTGCTCGTCGCCGGCGTCGACGCGGTGCTCGCGCCGACCCTCACGCCGCGCCTGGTGGCGCGGTTCGGGCTGATCAAGGTGATCACCGCCGGGCTGCTCGCCGCGGCCGCCGCCTACGCGCTGTTCCTGCGCATCGACGCCGGCTGGGGCTACTGGCAGGTCTTCCCGACCGTCGCGCTGCTCGGCATCGCGTTCGCGCTGGCCTACGGACCGCTGACGATCGTCGCCACCGACGGCGTCGCGGACGCCGAGCAGGGCCTCGCGGGCGGCCTGCTCAACACGTCGTTCCAGTTCGGCGCGGCGCTCGGCGTCGCCGGCGTGACGGCGGTGGTCGCCTTCGGCGACACGCCGCTGGAGGGCTACCGGTCGGCGCTGCTCGTGCCCGTCGCGGCGGCGCTGCTGGCCGCCGTCACAGCTTCACGAGGGGCACGCCGCCGATCAGCATGAGCCGGACCTTCCCCGCGCTGCCGAAGTCGATCGTGGCGGTGGCGCGGGGCCCGGAGCCGTCCACCGCGATGACGCTGCCCAGCCCGTACTTGTCGTGGCTCACCCGGTCGCCCACGTCCAGCTTCAGGGCCGGGGTGTCCTTCCACGCCGCGCCCGCCGGGGCGGGCCGCGACGGGGAGTCCGGGCGGCGGCCCCACGTCGTCGCGGTGGCCGGCCCGGAGCGCTGCTTGGGCTCCACCCGCCGCCACTCGACCAGGTCCGCCGGGATCTCGTCGAGGAAGCGGGACGCCGGGTTCGCCGCCGGCTGGCCCCACGCCGAGCGCACCAGCGCCCGCGACAGGTACAGCCGCTGCCGCGCCCGCGTGATGCCCACGTAGGCCAGGCGGCGCTCCTCGGCCAGCTCCGCCGGGTCGCCCAGGGCGCGCAGGTGCGGGAAGACGCCGTCCTCCCAGCCGGTGCAGAACACCACCGGGTACTCCAGGCCCTTGGCGGTGTGCAGGGTCATCAGCGTGACCACGCCGTCGGACTCCGCGTCCGGCACCTGGTCGGCGTCGGCCACCAGCGACACCCGCTCCAGGAACGCCGCGAGCGAGCCCTCCGCGGGCAGCCCCTCGTCCTCGGCGGGGACCTGCGTGGCCGAGCCCAGGTCGGTGAACTCGCGGGCCACCGTGACCAGCTCGTTGAGGTTCTCCACGCGGGTGTGGTCCTGCGGGTCGTCGCTGGCCTCCAGCTCCGCGCGGTAGGCGGTGCGGTCCAGCACGGCCTCCAGGACGTCGGCCACGTCGGCGCCGTCGGCCACCAGCCCGCCCAGCTCGTCCATCAGCTCGACGAAGCCCGCGACGGCCTTCTGCGAGCGCGGGTTGAGCATCGGGACCCGGCCGCGCACGGCCTCCCGCAGCGCCGCCGCGAAGCTGATCCGCTCCCGCTCGGCGTGGGTGGACACGCACGCCTCGGCGCGCTCGCCGATGCCGCGCTTGGGCACGTTGAGGATGCGCCGCAGCGACACCGTGTCCTCGGGGTTGGCCAGCGCCCGCAGGTAGGCCAGCGCGTCGCGCACCTCGCGCCGCTCGTAGAACCGCACGCCGCCGACGACCCGGTACGGCAGGCCGAGCCGGATGAAGATCTCCTCGAACACGCGGGACTGGTTGTTCGTCCGGTAGAACACGGCGATCTCGCCGTTGTTCGCCTCGCCGCCGTCGACCAGCCGGTCGATCTCGGCCGCGACGAACGCCGCCTCGTCGTGCTCGTTGTCCGCGACGTAGCCGACGATCTTCTCGCCGTCGCCCAGGTCGCTCCACAGCCGCTTGTCCCGGCGGTCGGGGTTGCGCGAGATGACCGCGTTCGCGGCGGTCAGGATGGTCTGCGTGGACCGGTAGTTCTGCTCCAGCAGGATCGTGGTGGCCTGCGGGTAGTCGCGCTCGAACTCCACGATGTTGCGGATCGTCGCGCCGCGGAAGGCGTAGATCGACTGGTCGGCGTCGCCGACGACGCACAGCTCGGCCGGCGGCACGCCGCCCGCGCCGGTGCCGACCAGCTCGCGCACCAGCGTGTACTGGGCGTGGTTGGTGTCCTGGTACTCGTCCACCAGCACGTGGCGGAAGCGGCGGCGGTAGTGCTCGGCCACGTCCGGGTGGCCCTGGAGCAGCTCCACCGTGCGCATGATCAGGTCGTCGAAGTCCAGCGAGTTCGACTCCACCAGCCGGCGCTGGTAGGACTCGTAGACCTCGGCGACCCGGCGCTCCAGGTCGTTGGTCGCCCGGTCCCTGGCGGTCCCGGCGTCCACCAGCTCGTTCTTCAGGTTCGAGATCTGGACCGCGAGCGTGCGGGCCGGGTAGCGCTTCGGGTCCAGGTCGAGGTCGCGCGCCACCAGGGTGATCAGCCGGCGGGTGTCGTCGGAGTCGTAGATGGAGAAGCTGGTCGACAGGCCCAGCGTCTTCGCCTCGCGGCGCATGACCCGGACGCACATCGAGTGGAACGTCGAGACCCACATCGCGCGGGCGCGCGCGCCCACCAGGTCGGCGACGCGCTCCTTCATCTCGGCGGCGGCCTTGTTGGTGAAGGTGATCGCCATGACCTCGCCCGGGTGCACCCCGCGCTCGGCCAGCAGGTGGGCGATGCGGCGGGTGAGCACGCGGGTCTTGCCCGAGCCCGCGCCCGCGACGACCAGCAGCGGCGAACCGGCGTGCTCGACGGCGCGGCGCTGGGCCGGGTTGAGGTCTTCCAGCAGTCGGGAGGACCCGGGGGCGGGGGGACTTGGCGGCAAGTCGAACAAGGCGCTCATCGTCCGTCCACGTTACCGGTTGCCACCGACGGCGCGCGGCTGTGGCATGATGTCGGTGTGCGCTCGGTCGACTTCGAGTTTTTCTACGGGATCCGGACTCCGGCTCCCGTGGACCGCTAGCGCAGCAAGCCACCCACGAAGCCCCGGAGTCCTCGGATTCCGGGGCTTCGTCGCTTCCGGGCCGGGACTTCCGCAAGAGCCGAGAGGTCACCTCGATGAACAGCACCGACACCGCACCCGCCCCCGAGGACATCGACGCGCTGCGGCAGGAGATCGACCTGATCGACGCCGAGCTGCTGCGGCTGGTCAAGCGCCGCGTGGAGGTGTCCAGGACCATCGGCGCGGCCAGGATGGCCGCCGGTGGCACCAGGATCGTGCACAACCGGGAGATCGACGTCCTCAACCGCTACCGGGAGCTCGGCCCCGAGGGCCGCGACCTGGCGATGATCCTGCTCAAGCTGGGCCGGGGGCCGCTCGGCCGGTGACGGCCCTGGCCAGGTCCCGGTCGACCAGCTGCGCGTCGTCGGGCAGGTAGGCGAGGGGGTCGTCGAGCAGCTCGGCGGTCCCCACCAGCCCCTCCACCAGGGCGTGCAGGCACAGCGCCGAGTAGCCGCGCAGGTAGCCGCCCTCCTGGGTCAGCACGGTCGGGAGGTCCAGCGCCGCCACCCGGCGCCCGATGTCCCGGTAGCCCGCGGCGGTCAGGTTGTGCCGCCCGTTCGGGTCGAACGCCGAGCCGTCGAAGCCCGAGGCGCAGACCAGGAAGTCCGCGCCGTGGGCGCGGATCGCCGGGAGGGCCACCTCGTCCAGCGCCCGGCGGTAGGCGGTGTCGCCCGCGCCGAGGGACAGCTCGACGTTGAGGTTCGCGCGGTCGTTCTCCTCGGGGCCGCCGGTCTGGGCGTGGTTCGCGCCCCACGCGCCGTGCCGCATGTGCACGGAGACCGTGAGGACGTCCTCGGCGTTCCGGAAGACGTCCTGGGTGCCGTTGCCGTGGTGGACGTCCCAGTCCAGGACCGCCACCCGGCGGCCGGCGCGGCGGGCCGTCTCGGCGACCAGGGCCGCGTTGTTGACCAGGCAGTAGCCGTCCGCCAGGGACCGCTGCGCGTGGTGGCCGGGCGGGCGGACCAGCGCGTACGCCAGGCGGGTCCGCCCGGCCGCGACCGCCTCGTACGCGGCGAGGGCGGTGCCGGCGGCGGCCCGGATCGCGTCCCACGAGCCGGGGCCGACGACGGTGTTGGCCTCCAGCGCGACGCGCTCGCCCGCGGTGCACGCCTTGTATATGTGCGCAAGGTATGCGGCCGAGTGGACGCGCGCCAGCTCGTCGTCCGTGGCGAACCGCCCGGTCGACCAGCTCAGGTGCGGCGCGACCGGGCCGTGCGCCAGGGCGTGCCGGAACGTGCGCAGCCGGGCGGCGTTCTCCGGGTGCGGCTCGGGCTCGTCCAACCACTCCCACCGGCCGGGCAACTCCCACAGCCCCGCGCCGGTGTCGTGCCCCAGGCAGGCGTCGTGCCAGAACAGCTCCACACCAGGGGCATATCAGGGCGATCACCCATGGGCCAAGTCGAATACGCGCAGGCACACTGGTCGCATGGGCGTCATCGGTCTCGTCACGGGCCTCATCGCAATCCTCGGCGTGCTCGCCACGCTGGCACACGACGGCTACCTCGCCATGCTCGGCTCGGCGGCCAAGTCCAAGCGGGCGGCGGGCGCGCCGATCGCGCAGTACGTGCGCAGCCGGTGGGCGGTCGCCGGCGTGACCACGGTCGTCGCGCTGGTCGGGCTGCTGATCACGGTGGGCGGGAACACCGCTCCGGACATCATCGGCGCGCTGATCGCCGGCGGCGCCGGGCTGGCCGCCACGAACGCGTTGCAGAGCAGTCGCAAGCGGTTGAACAGCGGCGGCTGAAACCACACGGTCGAGTGTCACGCAGTGTCACAAGGCTGATCCGCGCTGCAACCAAGGGGCCCTGCACCTATCTTGACCTGGGCGCAGGGCCCCGTCGTCCCACCTCCGGGACCCTGCCCCCGAACAGGTGGACAGCGGCCGGCCCGCACCGGGCCGAGGGGCGGGAGGGGTCTGCGCGCGCATGGACATCGGGGCACGAGGACGGTCCGGCAGGCACCGGCTGGACGGCGGGGACGTGGCGGTGCGGCCGTCGCCGGGCGGCGCGCCCGACCACCCGCCGGCGCCGCGCGCGCGACCGGGTGGCATCCCGGCGCAGCGCACCCGCGACCCGCTGCTGGACACCGACGCGATGGGGCTGCGCAAGTTCGACATCGGCCTGGTGCCCGCCTCGGTGACACCGCCGCGGACGTGGCAGCGGGCCGCCTGGTTCGCCGTGCTGTCCTCCGCCGCCGTCCTGGTCGGGCTGGCCTTCGCGGCGGCCACCCTGGTCGGCGCGAACACCCCGGAGGAGCGGATCGGGGTGCCGGGCTACCCGGGCGCCACGCAGGTGGTGACCGGGTTCGCCCCCACGGCGCCCGCCGACCCGGCCGCGGCGGTCGGCGCCGACGAGCCGGCCGGCGCGCGCCCGCCCCGGTCCGACGCGGCCCGCCTCGCGGGCGCCCGCCCGTCCGCGCCGCCCGCGCCGCCGCCCGCACCGGCCGCGCCGGGCGCCGACGCGCCGTCGGGTCCGGCGGTGGGCGCCGCCGTCTCGACGGTCGCCCGCGGCGCGGCCCCGCAGGTCGACGGCGCGCTGGTCGCGGCGCGCGCGGAGCGGTTCTACGAGCAGGCGGTCACCGCGACGCGCACCGCGCTGGCCCTGGTGGCCGACGGGTTCCGGGCCGACGCCGAGGCGCTGCTGGCCGGGCGGTTCGGCGACGTGGCGGCGATCCGGGTGACCGAGGTCAGCGTCGACCCGGCGACCGGCGTCGCGGTCACCACGCTGCACGTGACCAGGCGGGACGGCACGACGAGCACCGAGCGGCGCGAGCTGGTCTTCAGCACCACCGGTGACCTGCTGATCAACGCCGAGCGGCCGTTCGGCGGCGCTTAGCGGTCGTTCGCGGACGCACAGCCCGGACCTCGCCACCGGGTGCTCGCCCGGTGGGCGGACAGCGCCCGACCGCTGACCGCCACGAACGGGTGAACCCGCCGCAGGGGCTGGCTTCCCGCCGCTCGGGCGCGGTACGAGTTCACGCTGACGACACACGAGCAGGGAGTCGCCAGTGCAACGGTCTACGACGGGCGGTCGGCGGCACAGCCGGGCCGGCTCGGTGTCGGTGGCCGAGCTGATCGGGAAGCAGCCCTCCCCGGTGCGCGTCCCGCGCCGCGAGCCCGCCGGGCGCGGCCCGGTCGCCGACCTGCTCCGCGAGCCGGCCCACCAGTGCGCGCCGCGGCCGGCGAAGCCGTCCTCGCGGGCGGTCGGCCTGGCCTCCGGCGCGGCGGCGCTGCTGGCGTTCGCGGCGGTGGTCGCGGTCCTGGCCGTCACGCGGTCCGCCGGGCCGCCGCCGCGCACCGTCGAGCCGCCCGCCGGGATCACCGGGCCCTCCGCGCTGCGGCCGGACGTGCTGTCGGCCCGCCTGGGCGGCCGGGCGGGCGTCCCGGTGCGCGCGCCGCTGCCGCCCGGGCCGCTCGCCGCCGACGTGCCCGTCGACACGCCGCTGGAGGCCGGGGTCGCCCTGCCGCCGCGCGAGGTCGCGCCCCGGTCGAAGCCGCAGGTGGAGGTGGTGCGCCACTTCTACCGGCTGCTGCCCGCCAAGCCCGCCGACGCGGTGCGGCTGCTGGCGCCCGACCTGGTCGGCGGGAGCGCGCGGGAGTTCGTCGCGGCGTGGGCGGGCGTGCGGGCCATCACGATCGAGTCGACCGCCCTGCGGCCGGACGGGGCGGTGTTCGCGGCGGTGTCGCTGCAGGAGGCGTCGGGGCGCTGGCTGCGGGTCGAGCAGCTCTTCGAGCTGACCGGCGCGAGCCCGCCGCGGATCGCCGACGTGCAGGTCCTTTCGGCCCAGCGCAGCTGACACAGAGTCACCAGTTTGGCGATTGCGCTCACCGAGCGCGCACAAGGTTGATTGTTGATTGCGAAAGTTCCCCCAAAGGGGTTACGGATTCGGTCACGATTCGGTATCCATGTTCCCGGCCAGTAGCGCAACGCACTCCTCCGGGAAAGGTGACCACCGGTGTCGAACGAGGACAAACGCCGTCGGCGGGATGGCTCGACGGCCCAGCTGTCCGTCGCCGACCTGATCGCCCGGCGCGAGGCCGAGACGCAGCCGATCCCGCGGATCACCGACGAGGAGACCGTCCGGTTCCCCGCCGCGAACCTGTCCGGCCGCGAGCTGCACATCACCGAGCTGCTGCGCCGCGAGGGCCGGGCGGGTGAGGAGGAGCGCGGCGGCGGCCTGTCGGTGCCGAAGCTGGTGGCCATGGCGAGCGGCGGCGTGGTCCTGGCCGGCACCGTCGCGTTCACCGCGACGAACCTGCTGTCCTCGCCCGACGAGCGCCCGCTGGCGGAGGTCCGCTTCGACACCAGGCCGGCCGCGCGCAGCACCAACACGCTCGGCTACGACCTGGCGACGACCATGCAGCAGCAGACGCAGCAGCAGGCCCCGGAGCAGGCCGCCGACCGGACCGAGCCGGCCGCCGCGGGCCCGACGACCGCCGCGCAGCAGCGCCCGCGCGCCACCCAGCGGCCCGCGCCGGTTGCCCAGCAGCCCGCACCGCCGCCCGCGGCCGAGCCGGCGCCGACCACCGAGCAGCCGCCGAGCACCACCACCGCGCCGCCCGCACCGCCCGCGCCTGCTCCGCCCGCGCCCCCCTCCGCGCCGCCCACGACGACCACGCCGCCCACCACCCAGGCCCCGCCGCCGAGCAGCACGCCGGTCGCGCCGCCGACCTCGGACAGCCCGCCGCCGAGCAGCACCCCGGCGCTGCCGTCCGTGCCGCCCCTCCTCGACCCGGGCGGCGTCCTGGCGCCGCTGGGCGGCTTCGACTTCTTCGCGCCGGCGTAATCGGCGACCGGACCGGCTTCGAGGCCGGTGCCCCAGGACCGGTGGCCGATCCCCGGAAGGGCCTCCCGGAGGACACCGGGAGCAGCGCCCGGAGGAGCCCCCGGGAGAGCCCGCTGAAGAGCCCACCGGGAAGACCGCCGACGGGTCCGCCGACCGGACCGCGGACCGCGACCGCCCGATCCCGCCCGGCGGCCTCACCACGCACCGCGCCGCCGACCGCGCCGCCGACCGCGCCGGTCCGGCGGGCCACCGCCCCGCGGCCGGGTCGCCCGCACCCCGTCCCGCCGGGCGTGCCCACCCGTCCGGGTGATCTCCCGCGGACCGCCCCCGCCTCCTGCGCGGCGCGTCCCGCTCCCGACCCGCCCGCCGGGCCGGTCCCGCCGCCCGCGCCCGCCGGCCCCGCCCGTCGCACCCACCCGGCCCCGCCACCCCTCCGTGGCCGGGTCCGCCCGGGTTCCGCCCGTTCGGCCGCACACCGCTCCGCGCAGTGCTCGTACGTTGAGCCGTTCGGAGCCAAAAACCGCGATCTTCACCCGAACAGGTGGCCCGCCGGCCGCGTTTCCGGTATCCCTTCCCGGTCCGAACGTAGTAGGCGTGACCTCCGCGACGGTCGGAAAGCCGTCGTCACCGCCGGGGTAGGCTGTCCGCGCACCGATCCGCACGACGAGGAGCCCGAGCGTGAGACCTGCTGCCCTTGCCGCGGTCACGCAGCGCCCCAGCGAGGTGGTCCGGTGAGCACCGACGGCCGGCTGATCGCCGAGCGCTACCGCTTCCTCGACCGGATCGGCAGCGGCGCCATGGGCGTCGTCTGGCGGGCCCAGGACGAGCGCCTCGGGCGGATCGTCGCCGTCAAGCAGCTGCTGCTCCAGCCCAGCCTGGACGCCACCGAGCAGGACGAGGCCATCCAGCGCGCCATGCGCGAGGGCCGGATCGCGGCCAAGCTGCACCACCCCAACGCCATCGCCGTCTACGACGTGGTGGAGGAGAACGGCGCTCCGTGCCTGGTCATGGAGTACCTGCCGTCCAGCAGCCTGGCCGACACGATGGCCGAGCACGGCCCGCTCGACCCGGTGGAGGTGGCGCGGATCGGCGCGCAGGCCGCCGCCGCGCTGGCCGCCGCCCACACCGCCGGCATCGTGCACCGGGACGTCAAGCCGGGCAACGTGCTGCTCGCCGACAACGGCCTGGTCAAGATCACCGACTTCGGCATCTCCCGCGCCAGCGACGACGTGACGGTCACCAAGACCGGCCTCATCGCGGGCACCCCCGCCTACCTCGCGCCGGAGATCGCGCGCGGCCAGGACCCGACGCCCGCCTCGGACGTCTTCTCGCTCGGGTCGACGCTCTACGCGGCGGCCGAGGGCGAGCCGCCGTTCGGGCTGAGCGAGAACACCCTCGGGGTGCTGCACGCCGTCGCGGCGGGCCGGATCAACCCGCCGACGCTGGACGGGCCGCTGACCGACGTCCTGCTCCTGCTGCTCAACTACGACCCGGCCGACCGGCCGACCATGGCGCAGGCCCGCGACATGCTCAACGCCGTGGCCCGCGGGCGCGACCCCGGCCTCGCCGGGTCGCCGGCCGCCTTGGCCGCGGCGGCGCCCGCCGGCGCGACGACCGTGCTGGACTCCGACCGCACCCGCGTGGTGCGCCCGAACCCGGGCACGACCGGCCGCACCGCCCCGGTGCCGCCGCCCGCGCCGCCGAAGGGGAACAACACCCGCCCGCTGGTGATCGCCGCCGTCGCGCTGGGCTGCGCGGTGCTGCTGGGCGTGCTGTGGCTGTGGCTGGACGCGTTCGACAAGAAGGACCCCCAGGCCCCCCTGGTGGGCAGTTCGAGCTCGTCCCCCACCCCGACGACGACCACCACCACGACCGCTGTGACCACCACCACGACACTGCCCGAGATGACGTACGAAGAGCCGGTCGTCACGACGCAGCCGACGACGACCACGACCACCACGACCACGACTACGACGACGACCACCACGACCACCACCACGCCGCCGAAGCAGACCACCGCCACCACGACCACCACGACGGCGGTCAGTCCCGTGCAGCCTCCACCACAGGGCAGCTAGGGAACTCCGTAAGGTGGAGCCCGAACCCGATCGGGTGGCGCAACGTTTCTGTCCTGGTGGCGATGTCAACGGTGTTCGCCACTGAAGTAGCCCGAGCAGCTTTGGAGCACCTGTGACCGACGATGGCCGCCTGGTTGCCGGTCGCTACCGACTGGGCCGGCGGATCGGCAGCGGAGCGATGGGCATCGTCTGGCAGGCGCACGACGAGCGCCTGCACCGCACCGTCGCGGTGAAGCAGCTGCTGCTCCAGCCCGGCCTGGCCGAGGCCGACACCGACGAGGCGAAGCGACGCGCGATGCGCGAGGGCCGGATCGCGGCCCGGCTCCAGCACCCGCACGCGATCGCGGTCTACGACGTGGCCGAGGACGACGGCCAGCCGTGGCTGGTGATGGAGTACCTGCCGTCGATGAGCCTGTCCACGGCGCTGTCCGAGCGCGGCACGCTGCCGCCCCGCGAGGTGGCGTCGATCGGCGCCCAGGTCGCCTCGGCGCTGGCCGCCGCGCACAACGCCGGCATCGTGCACCGCGACATCAAGCCGGGCAACGTGCTGCTCGGCGACGAGGGCACGGTCAAGATCACCGACTTCGGCATCTCCCGCGCGACCGGCGACGTCACCGTCACCGCCACGGGGATGCTCGCGGGCACCCCCGCCTACCTGGCGCCGGAGGTCGCGAAGGGCTACGACCCCGGCCCGCCGTCGGACGTGTTCTCGCTGGGCTCCACGCTGTACGCGGCGATCGAGGGGATGCCCCCGTTCGGCCTGAACGAGAACACCATCGCCCTGCTGCACCAGGTCGCGTCGGGCAAGGTGACGCCGCCGAAGCAGGCGGGGCCGCTGACCGCGCTGCTGATGCGCCTGCTGCGCGCCGAGCCGGAGGACCGGCCGACGATGGCGGAGGCCAGGGAGGCGCTCGCGGCCGTGGCCGCCGGGCACAGCGCCCCGGAGTTCCCGGTGGCGCTGCCCGCGTCGCACCCGCCGTCGTGGCAGGGCCCGCCCGTCCCGGCGCAGCCCGCGCCCCGGGCCGCCGCGCCGGCCGCGTCCGCCACCCGCGTGGCCGCCGCGCCGGCGGGCGCGGCGCAGCCCCCGCCGGCGCGCCCGGCCGCCGCGCCCCGCCCGCCGGGCAGACCGGCGCGCGGACCGGCCAAGAGCAAGCGGTCCACGGTGTTCACGGCGCTGGCGATCGTCGCCGCGGCCGTCGTCGGCATCCTGCTGGCCAGCCTGGCGAACAGCGGCGGCGGTGGCGGCGGCGAGCAGAACCAGGCGGGCGGCACCGGGACCACGACGACCGCCAAGCAGGCCGCGGGCGGTGAGCCGTCGGTGACGCAGACGAAGAAGCCGACGACCCCGACGGCCAAGTTCACCACCGAGCCGACGCAGCAGCAGCAGGAAGCGGCGATCCGGGACTACTTCGCGCTGATGCCCACCAACGTGGAGGACGGCTTCAGCAGGCTCACCGCCGAGATGCAGAGCAGCATGGGTGGCTTCGAGTCCTACAAGGGCTGGTGGGGCTCGGTGAAGTCGGTCGAGCTGACCAACCTGAGGATCAACGAGCTCTACGCGTACGAGGTCGACGTCACGTACCGCATGAAGGACGACTCGGAGTCCCACGAGCGCAAGCTGATCGTGCTGAAGTGGGAGAACCAGGGCCTGTTCATCTCCAAGGACCAGCCGCTCAGCAAGTCCTAGGGCCGCGGGCGCGGCTCAGGCGACGGCGGCCTTGAGGGCGTCCAGCAGGGTCCGGACGGGCGGCGAGTCCGCGCTGTCCTCGCGGATGGCCGCGCAGATCCCGCGCGTCGGCTGCGGGCGCCGCAGCTTGCGCACCACCACGCCGGGGTGCACGACGCCCAGCCCCAGCTTCGGCACGATGGTCGAGCCCAGGCCGGCGGCGACGAAGCCCTGCGCGGTCGGGTAGTCGTCGGACTCCAGGACGAAGTTGGGCGCGAACCCGGCCGACGCGCAGGCGTCGAGCACGATGTCCCGGCACGGCCCCGGCGGGTTCACCGCGTCGACCCACGGCTCGTCGGCCAGGTCGGCGAGGTCCAGCACGCGCTTGCGGGCCAGGTCGTGCCCGCGGGGCAGGACGGCCAGGTACGGGTCGTCGAGCAGGTGCACGACGCGCACGCCGCGCGGCGCCCCGGCCCCGTGCGGGAGCACCGACAGCGCCACGTCGGCGCGGCCCGCGGCCAGCTCCGCCATCGGGTCGTCCGGCTCGATCAGCTTGAGGTCGAGCTGCACCTCGGCGTGCCGGGCCTTGAACGCGGCCACGGCGGGCGGCACGAGGGCCGCGCCGGCGGTGGCGAAGTACCGCACCCGCAGCCGCCCGGTGCGGCCCTCGCGCAGGTCGGCGAGCGCCGCCTCGGCCTCGACCAGCCGGTCGGTGATGCGGGCGGCGTGCTCGGTCAGCAGCCGGCCGGCGGCGGTGGGCCGCACGCCCCGGCCGACGCGGTCCAGCAGCGGCAGGCCGGCCTGCTTCTCCAGCGCGGCAACCTGCTGGCTGATCGCTGAGGGGGTGTAGCCGAGGTTCACCGCGGCGGCGGTGATGGAGCCGGTGGTGACCACGGCCCGGAGCACCTGCATGCGACGCACGTCCAGCATCACGCCATCGTATAGCTGTACTTAATGGTCGTGCACTTCTATTCACTTGTCCTGTTGCTTCGCGGAGAGCAGCATGTGCTCGTGAACAGACCGGGCACGCTGATCAGGATGGGCGTCCTCGCCCTGCTGTGGGGTTCCAGCTTCCTCTGGATCAAGATCGCGCTGACCGGTCTCTCCCCGGTCCAGATCGCCCTGGCCCGCACCGCCCTGGGCGCCGCCGTGCTGGTCGTGCTGCTGCTGGCCGGCGGTCAGCGGCTGCCGCGCGACCGGGCCTCCTGGGGCCGGCTGGCGTTCGCCGCGGTGTTCGGCACCCTGATCCCGTTCACGCTGTTCGCGCTGGGCGAGCAGAGCGTGGACTCGGGCGTGGCGGGCGTCCTCAACGCCACCACCCCGCTGTGGGCCCTGGCGATCGGCCTGGTGCTGGGCCACGAGCGCAAGCGCAACACCGCCCGGTTCGCGGGCCTGGTCCTCGGCTTCGCGGGCACGCTGCTGATCTTCGCGCCGTGGGGCAGGTCCGGCCTGGCCGGCTGGGGCGCGCTGGCCTGCCTGGCCGCCGCCGCCTCCTACGCGGTCAGCTACACCTACATCGGCCGGACGGTGTCCGGCCGCGGCCTGTCCCCGCTGCAGATGTCCTCCACCCAGCTCGTCGCCGCGACCGGCCTGACCGCGGCGGTGGTGCCGGTGGCCGGGTTGCAGCCGGTGCACCCGAGCTGGCAGGCGCTGGTCGCCGTCGGCGTCCTGGGGGTGTTCGGCACCGGCGTGGCCTTCGTCATCAACTACCGCCTCATCGAGGACGAGGGGCCCACCAACGCCACGACGGTCGGCTACCTGCTGCCCGTGGTGTCGGTCCTGCTCGGCGCGGTGTTCCTGGGCGAGGAGTTGAACCTGCGCGTCGTGGCGGGCATGGTCGTGGTGCTCGTGGGCGTCGCGCTGACCCGGAAGCAGCCCGCGACGGCCATCGTCCCGGTCGACCGCGAGCCGGTGACTACGCTCAAGTGACCTGCGATAACGCAGTGTTACCCACCGGTACGTCCAGTTGAGACGAGCCGCGTGGGCAAACGGGTGGACCTGAGACTCAGGTCTCCCCCGATCGCGTGGTGTTCAGGCGAACGACGTCCCGTATCGACCCCTCGGGCGTCTTCTCTCGTGAGAGGGACGGACACCGGAAGGGAACCCAAGGGGACATGAGCACCGAGAGCATCACCACCACGACCACTTTCCACCTCCTCGTCCCCGGCGTCGCGCCGGCTCCCGTGGAGGCCGAGCTGCACTACGAGCCGGAGGACCCGTACGCGGTCGCCGTCCTGTTCCACACCGGCCAGGGCAAGGTCGAGTGGATCTTCGCCCGCGACCTGCTGGCCGACGGCCTGCTGACGCCCTCCGGCGAGGGGGACATCCTGGTCCGCCCGGCCGGCGACGACCCGGAGCGGGTCCTGCTGGAGCTGAACGCGCCGACCGGGTTCGCGATCCTGTCCGCGCGGGCCGAGGCCGTCGCCGAGTTCCTGGACCTGACCTACGACGTGGTCCAGCCCGGCGAGGAGGACCTGTGGATCGACTTCGACCGCGAGCTGGCCAAGCTGGTCTCCACCAACTGAGCCCGCCGCCACCTCGGCCGAGGTGGCGGCGAGCGGCCGGTCGAGCCGGTGGACGTCGCGGGGGGCGCGCGACCCGGCGCCGGACCGCGCGCGCACACCCCGCGCCCGCACCGCCCGCCGCGCGCCCGGCGACGAACCGCCCGAGCGGCGGGGGTCAGACCAGGCGGCGGTCCGAGGCCCAGCGGGACAGCTCGTAGCGGTTGGACAGCTGGGTCTTGCGCAGCACGCTCGACACGTGCGTCTCCACCGTCTTCACCGAGATGAACAGCTCCGAGGCGATCTCCTTGTACGCGTAGCCGCGCGCCAGCAGCCGCAGCACGTCCCGCTCGCGCGGCGTCAGCAGGTCCAGCTCGGGGTCGCTGATCGGGGCCGCGCCGGGGCGGTCCGCGAACGCGTCGAGCACGAACCCGGCCAGCCGCGGGCTGAACACCGCGTCGCCCTCGGAGACCCGGACCACCGCCCGCACCAGCTCCTGGCTGGAGATCGTCTTGGTGACGTAGCCGCGCGCGCCCGCCCGGATCACCGCGATGACGTCCTCGGCGGCGTCGGACACCGACAGCGCCAGGAACACCACCTCGGGCAGCGCCGTGCGGACCTGCCGCAGCACCTCCGCGCCACCGCCGTCGGGCATGTGCACGTCCAGCAGCACCACGTCCGGCTTGAGGTGGTTGATGCCCACGACCGCCTCGCCGACCGAGCCGGCCTCGCCGACGACGTCCACCTCGTCGGTGATCGAGTCGAGTTCCGCCCGCACACCGGCGCGGAACAGCGCGTGGTCGTCCACCAGGAACACCCGCACCGCAGTCTTCTGGCCTGTCACGTCGTGGCCCCTCGTCCTGTGTCCGCGGGTGTGCCGGAGGTCTTCCGCGGCATCGTCAGCTGCACCTCGGTCCCCTCGCCGGGGCCGGTGCGCAGCCGGACCTCCCCGCCGTGCCGGTCCATCCTCCCCCGGATGGAGTCGGCCAGGCCATGCCGGTCCTCCGGGACCAGCTCCGGGTCGAAGCCCCGACCGCGGTCCCGGACGAACACCGTCACCCGATCGGGCTCGACCTCGCCGTAGACGCTGATCTCGGCGACGCCCGCGTGCTTGGCCGCGTTCACCATCGCCTCGCGGGACGCCTGCACCAGGGCCAGCAGGTTGTGGTCCAGCTCGCAGTCGCCCACCACGACCTGCTGGACGCCGATCGCGAACCGGTCCTCCACCTCGCCGGACGCCTTGGCGACCGCGGCGGACAGGGTGGCGGGCCGGTCGCCCTCCTCCGCGCTGCGGCCGTACAGCCAGTCCCGCAGCTGCCGCTCCTGGCTGCGCGCCAGGCGCTTGACCTCGCGCGGGTCCCCCGACTGCTTCTGGATCAGGGCGAGCGTCTGGAGCACGGAGTCGTGCAGGTGGGCGGCGATCTCGGCGCGCTCCTCGGTCCGGATGCGGACCCGGCGCTCCTCCCCCAGGTCGGTGATGAGCTTGATCCACAGCGGCACGGTGAGCACCGCCACGCCGCCCAGCGTGGCCACCACCGCGAGCAGCGCGAACCGCAGCTGGTCGATGCCGTAGCTGCTGACCAGCAGCACGCCGATGCCGATGGCGACCAGCGCCACGCCCGCCAGCACCCGGACCACCGCGGACCGGCCGGTGCCGAGGAACCCCGACCTCGCCCCGTCCCGCCAGCGGCGGCGCTGCGCCTCGTCCGCCTCCCGCCACACCACGGCCGCGCCGACCAGCGCCACCGCGAGCGGCCCGACGATCCAGCCGCTGACCGGCCCGGACAGCAGGCCGCTGACCACCGCCGCGCCGATGCCGAGGGCGACCAGGCCCAGCGCCTGCTGGCGCTCGCGGGGGTCGGTGGAGGGCTGCTCCGGCTCGGCGGCGGGGCGCTGCGGCACGAACAGCCACAGCAGGCCGTACGCGACCACGCCCACGCCGTTGAGCGCGGTCAGCGCGGCGAACACCGCCCGCACCCAGAACACCTCGACGCCCAGGTGGTCGGCGACACCGCCCGCCACGCCCGCGACCACGCGCCCGGACCGGCGCCGGCGCACCGGTTCCACGGGCTTGGCCGGCTGCTTGACCGGGACGGCGTCCACCTGCGCGCTCACCCCCCGATCGTCACACGGGTCGGGGCGCCGTTCCATCAGGGTTCCACCCGATACCCGGTTCAGGGTGGGTCCCCGATGCGCGGGGCGCGCCCCGGCGGCCATGCTCGACACCGTGAGCGGGAACCTGAGCGCAGCAGGCGTCGAGGAGACGCTGAAGGACTTCTGGGCCAGTCGGCCCCGGCGCCCGCACCAGGGGCGCAAGATCGCCGGTGTCGCCGCGGGGCTCGCGGAGCGGTACCGGGTCGACCCCGTGGTCGTCCGGGTGGCGTTCGTGGCCATGGCGCTGTGCAACGGCGCGGGGGTCCTGATCTACCTGCTGGGCTGGCTGTGGCTGGCGCAGGAGGGCGACGAGGTCTCCGCCGCCGAGTCCCTGATCGGGCGGGGCCGCAGCTCGACCCCGGTGGCGCTGACCGTCGTGCTGGGCCTCGCGGTGCTGCCCGCGACCGGCTTCTTCGTCGACGGCGGGTTCACCATGGTGGGTGGCGTGCTGCTGTCCGTCGGCGCGGTCTACCTGCTGCACCGCAGCCGGGGCTCGCTCAACCGTCCGCCCGTCGCACCCGAGGTGAGCCCCGTGCACACGACCGGATCCCCGACCACCCGCGAGACGCCGCCGGCGTGGGACCCGCTGGGCGCCGCGCCGTTCGCCTGGGACCTGCCCGCGCCCGCGCCGGTCCCGGCGCCGGTCGGGCCACCGCGCCCGCCCCGGCGGCGCTCGCGGGTCGGCGGGGTGGCGTTCGGGCTCGCGCTGGTGGTCCTGGCGGGGTCGCTGGTGGCCTCGTCCTACAGCGCCTGGTTCACCGCGCCGCACGTGATCGGCCTCGTGGTGGCCACCCTGGCCGCCGGCCTGCTGGTCGGGGCCGTGCGGGGCGGGGGCCGGGGCCTGATCCCCCTGGTGGTGCCGCTGAGCGTGGTCGGGGTGGCGATGACCGCCGCGGACTTCGGCTCGTTCGACGGCTCGGACCACGTCGGCGACGTGACGGCGCGGCCGACCGCGGCCGAGCAGGTGCTGGACCGCTACGACACCAACGCGGGCGAGGTGGACCTGGACCTGACCGGCCTGCCCGCCGCGGGCGAGGTGCGGACGGAGGTGGAGGTCGGCGTGGGCTCCATCCGGGTGCGGGTGCCCGCGGGCGCCGACGTGGTGGCGACCTGCCACACCGGGATCGGCTCGCTGGAGTGCCTCGGCACCGAGCTCGACGGGCGGGACCGGACCGCGGAAGTGACGGACAGGGGCGCGGACGGACCGGGCGGCCTGGAGCTCGGGCTGGACATCCGCGCGGGAGTCGGGAAGGTGGTGCTGGTCCGTGGCTGACCGGGATTCGATCGAGAAGCGCGGGATCGACGTGGTGGGGCTGGTGTTCGGGGCGGCCGCCCTGGTCGCCGCCGCCTACATGCTGTCCGACGGGGCGTCGTGGCCGGCCTTCCTGGACGTGCGGTGGGCCCTGGCCGGGGGCGCGATGGTGATCGGCCTGGGGCTCCTGGTCGGGTCGGCGCGCCGGCGCGACTAGCGGGCAAGGGGGCCCGCGCCGCTCGGGGGAGCGGGCGCGGGTGGCGTGACCGGGGAACGAGAGAGGGGCCGCTCCCGCTGCCGCGGGGGTGGCCCCTCTCCGCTCGTCCGGGTCCCCCCGGCCGGCTCACTCCCACTCGATGGTGCCCGGCGGCTTGCTCGTCACGTCCAGCACCACGCGGTTGACCTCCGCCACCTCGTTGGTGATGCGGGTGGAGATGCGCTCCAGCACCTCGTAGGGCAGGCGGGTCCAGTCGGCGGTCATCGCGTCCTCGCTGGAGACCGGGCGCAGGACCACCGGGTGGCCGTAGGTGCGGCCGTCGCCCTGCACGCCGACGCTGCGGACGTCGGCCAGCAGCACCACCGGGCACTGCCAGATCGTGCGGTCCAGGCCGGCGCTGGTCAGCTCCTCGCGGGCGATCGCGTCGGCCTTGCGCAGCACCTCCAGGCGCTCCGCGGTCACCTCGCCGATGATCCGGATGCCCAGGCCGGGCCCGGGGAACGGCTGGCGCTGCACGATGGTCTCCGGCAGGCCCAGCTCGGCGCCCACCCGCCGGACCTCGTCCTTGAACAGCGCGCGCAGCGGCTCCACCAGGGTGAACTGGAGGTCGTCGGGCAGGCCGCCGACGTTGTGGTGGCTCTTGATGTTCGCGGTGCCCGCGCCGCCGCCGGACTCGACCACGTCCGGGTAGAGGGTGCCCTGCACCAGGAACCGGTAGTCGCCCTCGGCCTTCAGGTCGCGCTCGGCCTGCTCGAAGACGCGGATGAACTCGCGGCCGATGATCTTGCGCTTCTCCTCCGGGTCCGTGACGCCGGCCAGCGCCGCCAGGAACCGGTCGCGGGCGTCGACGGTCACGAGCTTGACGCCGGTCGCGGCCACGAAGTCGCGCTCCACCTGCGCGCGCTCCCCGGCCCGCAGCAGGCCGTGGTCGACGAAGACGCAGGTCAGCCGGTCCCCGATGGCCCGCTGGACCAGGGCGGCGGCCACCGCCGAGTCGACGCCGCCGGACAGGCCGCAGATGGCCTTGCCGTCGCCGACCTGCGCGCGGACGCGGGCGACCTGCTCGTCCACGATGGACGACGTCGTCCACTGCGGGCGGATGCCGGCGATCTCGTGCAGGAAGCGGCGCAGCACCTCCTGGCCGTGCGGCGAGTGCCCCACCTCCGGGTGGTACTGGACGCCCGCGAACCGGCGCCCCGGGTCCTCGAACGCGGCCACCGGCGCGCCGTCGCTGGACGCGGTCACCGTGAAGCCCTCGGGCGCGGCGGTGACCGCGTCGCCGTGGCTCATCCACACCGGGTGGGTGCCGGGCAGCTCCTCGTGCAGCAGGCCGCCGCTGCTGGTCACGCCCAGGTCGGTGCGCCCGTACTCGCGGGTCCCGGTGCGCTCGACGGTGCCGCCGAGGGCGCCCGCCATCGCCTGGAAGCCGTAGCAGATGCCGAACACCGGCACGCCGACGTCGAACAGCTTCGGGTCGACCTGCGGCGCGCCCGGCTCGTAGACGCTGGCCGGGCCGCCGGAGAGCACGATCGCCGCCGGGTCCTTCTCCAGCAGCTCCGCCACGCTCGCGGTGTGCGGCACGACCTCGGAGTACACCTGCGCTTCCCGCACGCGGCGGGCGATCAGCTGCGCGTACTGCGCGCCGAAGTCGATGACCAGGACGGGGCGGTTGCTGCTGTCGGACACGGTGGACATGGTCTCAGACCTGCGCCGGGTGCGAGGAACGGCCTAGGTTGTGGCCCATGGACGCGATTACCCCGCAGCCGCGGCCCTGCTGGATCGCCGGTCACCCGGAGCAGGGCGCGCAGGCCACCGCCGTCTACCACCCGTTCGACGGCACGGAGGTGGCCTCGGTCGCCGTACCGGGCCCCGACCAGGTGGAACGCGCCGTGGCCGCGGCCGCCGCGGTGGCGGGCGAGTTCCGCCGCACGCCCGCGCACGTCCGGGCGGAGGCGCTGCTGCGGGTGTCGCGGGCGCTCGCGGAGCGCGCCGAGGAGATCGCCGAGACCATCACCGCCGAGAACGGCAAACCGCTCAAGTGGGCGAACGTCGAGGTCACCCGGGCGGTGAACACCTTCCGGTTCGCGGGCGAGGAGGCCCGGCGGTTCACCGGCGACCTGCAGCGGCTGGACACCGACACCGGCGGCGAGGGGCGGCTCGCGGTGGTGCGCCGGGTGCCGCGCGGGCCGGTGCTGGCCGTCGCGCCGTTCAACTTCCCGCTCAACCTGGTGGCGCACAAGGTCGCCCCGGCGCTCGCGGTCGGCGCGCCGGTCGTCGTGAAGCCCGCGTCGGCCACGCCGCTGTCCGCCCTGCTGCTGGGCGAGCTGCTGGCCGAGGCGGGCCTGCCGGAGGGCGCGTTCTCCGTGCTGCCGGTGCGCGGCTCGGACATGGGGTCGCTGGTCACCGACGAGCGGCTGCCGGTGATCTCGTTCACCGGGTCCACGGCGGTGGGCTGGTCGCTGGCGGACTCGGCGCCGCGCAAGCACGTGGTGATGGAACTGGGGTCCAACAGCGCGGCGATCGTCTGCGCGGACTGGCCCGACCTGGACCTGGCGGCGGCGCGGATCGCGACGTTCGGCAACTACCAGGCCGGGCAGTCGTGCATCGCGGTGCAGCGGGTCCTGGTGCACCGGGACGTGGCGGACGAGTTCGTGCCCAGGCTGGTGGCGGCGGTGCGGGCGCTGCGGACCGGCGACCCGCACGACCCCGAGGTGGAGGTCGGGCCGCTGATCGACGAGGACAACGCGCGGCGCGTCGAGGAGTGGGTCGCCGAGGCCGTGGCCGCCGGCGCGACCCTGCACGTCGGCGGCGGGCGGTCCGGGACGTCGGTGGAGCCCACCGTCGTGCAGGACGTGCCCGCGTCGGCCCGGCTGTGGCACCAGGAGGTGTTCGGGCCGGTGCTGGCGGTGTCCGTGGTGGACTCGGTGGACGAGGCGTTCGAGCAGGCCAACGCCACCGAGTACGGGCTGCAGGCCGGGGTGTTCACGCGGGACGTGGCGGTGGCGTTCCGGGCGGCGGCCGAGCTGGAGGTCGGCGGCGTCATCATCGGCGACGTGCCCTCCTACCGGGCCGACCAGATGCCGTACGGCGGGGTGAAGGGGTCCGGGACGGGGCGCGAGGGCGTGCGGTCGGCGATGGAGGACTTCACCGAGCAGCGGACGATGGTGCTGACCGGCATCGCCCTCTGACGACGGGCTCGGCGGCGTGGGGGGCAGACCGGCGCCGCGGCCCGGTCCAAGCGGCCCGGTCGGGCTGTGGTCCGATCGGGCCGCGGCCCGGTTCAGGCGTCGGTGAAGCCCTTGGCGCGGCGCAGTGCCGCGCCCGGGTCCGCGCCGACGGCGGCGAGGTGACCGTCCGGGCGGACGAGGGCCCCGTCCTCCACCGTGAAGCCGGGGCCGAACCGCCCGCTGTCGCGCGCCATCGCGCCCGTGCAGCCGGGGCTGGTCAGCGGGGAGTCGCGGTAGGCGAACGGCTCGAACAGCCGGCCCGAGTCGATCAGCCCGGCGTCCCCGCCCTCCAGCACCGCGCGGCGGTGCGCCCGCTCCGCGGCCGTGCGGGGCACGAGGAAGCGCATGGTCTCGCCGGTGACCCGCAGGTTCTCGTCGGCCGCCGCGCCGCGCTCCAGCTCGTACGACGGCAGCAGCGCCGGCCCGGCCTCGCCCGCCCGGTCCAGCACGACCTTCCACACCGCGTTGTCGGCGTCGCAGATGCCGGAGTTCAGGCCGCGCGCGCCGAACGGGCTCATCACGTGCGCGGAGTCGCCGACCAGCAGCACGCGCCCGTCCCGCAACCGCGTGGCGCGGCGCTGGTGGAAGCGGTAGGTGGACTGCCAGAGCACCTCGTACGGGCGGGAGCCGGTGATCCGCCGGATGTGCTCGTCGGTCAGCCGGAAGCCCTCCGGGACCTGCCAGTCGATCCGGTGCACGCCGCCGGGCTGCGGGTGCAGCAGGACCTGGCGGCCGGGGTTCCAGGCGGGGTCGAAGTGGAACAGCCGCTCGGGCTCCCGGTGGCCCAGGTCGACCCGGATGTCCGCGATGACGAACAGGTCCTCGTACGAGTGACCCGGGAAGCCGATGCCGAGCAGGTCGCGGACCGTCGACTTGACGCCGTCCGCCGCCAGGCAGTGCGAGCCCTCGTACGCGCCGCCCTCCGTCGTGACGCGGACGGTCGCGCCCTGCCGCAGGCCGACGACCCGCTCCCCGTAGCGGAGGTCGACCAGCGGTTCGGCGCGGACGCGGGCCTCCAGGACGCGCTCGACCTCGGTCTGCGGGGTGTTGACGAACGGCGGGAACCCCCGCCGCCGCGGCAGCTCCACCGTCAGCACCTCCCGGCCGCGGACGAACGTGCGGGCCCGGTACCAGGTCACGCCCGCGTCGACCACGGCCCGCCCCGCGCCGACGCGCTCCAGGACCTGCAGCACGTCGTGCTGCACGCAGATCGACCGGCTGCCCGCGGCGACCCGCTCCCCGGCCGCCTCCAGGACCACGCTCGGCACGCCCGCGCGGGCCAGCAGCAGCGCGGCCGTCATCCCGACCGGTCCGCCGCCGACCACGAGCACGGGGATCACCGCAGCGACTCCCACACCTCGCGGTCCCGCTCGGCGGTCCAGATCCGCGGCCACCCCACGCCCTCGCACTCGTCCCAGTACCGCTGCACGTCGAACGGCAGGCAGTGCTCGAAGATCGGCCACCGGCCGTAGCGCGGGGCGAGCGCCCGGTGCGCGGCGGCGAACGCCTCGGCCACCGTGCCCCCGCCGACGTGCACGGACCCCACGGTGCGCCGCAGCTCGTCCAGGAAGTTCCGCGACTGGGCGATCGCCGCGTCGACCTCGCCCCGGTCCCGGGCCACCGCCCCGCGCCCGCCCACCAGCACCTCCGCGCCCAGCGCGGCGACCGCGTCCAGGGTGGACGTCGCCCACTCGTCGTGGAACGCGTCACCGGTGTACAGCGCGGCCTGCGACTCGACCAGGTCACCCGCGAACAGGATCCGCTGGTGCGGCAGCCACGCCACGATGTCACCGGCGGTGTGCCCGCGCCCGCAGTAGCGCAGTTCGAGGTCGCCCCGGTCACCGCCGAGCGGGATGGTGAGCCGGTCGGAGAAGGTGAGCGTCGGCCACGTCAGGCCGGGGATCGAGGAGGGCTCCTCGAACAGGCGCGGCATCCGAGCGTGCTCACTGGCCCAGTCCTGCTCGCCGCGCTCGGCGATGAGCACCTTGGTCTGCTCGTGCGCGATGACCTCCTCCGCGCCGAACGCACTGGCCCCCAACGTCCGCACCGCGTGGTAGTGGCTCAGCACCAGGTACCGGACGGGTTTGCGGGTGCGCTCGCGCAACACCCCCAACCAGCGCCGGGCGGCGACCGGGGTGGCCCTGGCCTCGAAGCAGACGAGGAAGTCCTCCCCCTCCACCGCGCCCACGTTCGGATCACCTTCGGCGGTGAACGCGTAGACGCCCTCCGCCAACTCGACGAACACCTCGTCCTTGGGTGCGAGGTCGGCACTGGACGCAAACGGCTTCGCTGCCACACCCCCACCATAGGACCGCCGGCACAACCGCACACCGTCAACTTTTACCCGTTGTCACCCACTCATACCAATAGCCCACATGCACCACCCTCACCACTCATCTCCGGCGCACGCCCTCAGCTTTTGGGTTTTCGGCACGCCCCGTGCAGCCCGATGCCCTCGTGTTCTCCCCGTATGGCCTGCCCGGAGGGCTACCATGCTTTCTTGGGGGGTGCAAGCACGCTTTTCGCTTGCACCCCCCAAGAAAGCATGGTCGTCTTTGACAGGCCATGCGGGGAGAACACGACCGCTCTTGCTCTTCCTCCTCCTTGGCGGCCTGCCTGTCCGGCGAGGACTCTTTTAATCCCTTCAGCCTCATGCTCTACCGCACCAATCAGATCCGTACCGCACCGATTCTCACCCAGATCGGTGCGCAACACAGGTAAGAAGAGCGGCCGAGAGGCCCCCAAGGAGGAGGAAAAGAAAGAGCGGTCGTGTTCCCCTCCCCGCACGGCCTGCCGAAGGCAATCAGATTCGCTCGGGGGTGTCAAGCGGTAAAGCGTGCTTGACACCCCCGAGCGAATCTGATCGGGCTGCGCCCAGGCCGTACGGGGAGGAGAACACGAAGCGACCGGTGTGTGCACGAGGTGCGGCGCCGCTTCGTGAGAAGCGCAGTACGCGGCCGAATAGCCGGCTCGGCACAAGGCGCAAAAGCATTTCGGGCGCGCACGACCATCAAGGGCAGCGCGTCGTGCCCGCCGCTCCGCCGGCCCCGCCCCGCGCGCCCCGCACCTCCACGACCGGCAGGCGCAGCGCGCCCGGGGCGGACGCCGGCACGACCGGTTTCACCGGGTGCACCGCCGGGAGCCGCCGGTACCCCTCCCCCTGAGCCGGCCGCTGGTCCGCCTCCCCCTTGTTCGGCCACAGCGAGAACGCCCGCTCCGCCTGCGCCGCGATGGTCAGCGAGGGGTTCACGCCCGGGTTCGCCGAGATCGCCGACCCGTCCACCACCGACAGCCCGGGGTACCCGTGGACCCGGTGGTACGGGTCGATCACACCCGTGGCGGCGTCCGAGCCGATCACGCACCCGCCGATGAAGTGCGCGGTGAGCGGGATGTCGAACAGCTCGCCCCACGTGCCGCCCGCGACGCCGCCGATGTGCTCGGCCGCCAGCCGGTTGGCCTCGTGGCCCGCCGGGATGAACGCCGGGTTCGGTTCGCCGTGCCCCTGCTTCGAGGCCAGCCTGCGGCCGAACAGCCCCTTCCGGCTGTACGTGGTGATCGAGTTGTCCAGGCTCTGCATCACCAGCAGGATCACCGTCCGCTCGCTCCAGCGGCGCACCGACAGCAGCCGCGCGAAGCGCACCGGGTGCAGCACCGCCTGCACGAGGAACTGCAGCAGGCGGGGCGTGCTCTTCGCGCCGTCCGTGGCCAGCGTCTGGAGCAGGCCCATGGCGTTGCTGCCCCGGCCGTAGCGGACCGGCTCGATGTGGGTGCGCTCGTCGGGGTGGATGGACGACGTGATGGCCACGCCCCGGCTGAAGTCGCGGCTCGCGTCGACCTCGGGGCGGCTCGCGCCGATGATCGACTCCGAGTTGGTCCTCGTCAGCTCGCCGAGCCGCGCCGACAGCCGGGGCAGCACCCCCTCGGCCTTCATCCGGTGCAGCAGTTGCTGCGTGCCCCAGGTGCCCGCCGCCAGCACGACCTGGCCGGCGGTGATCGTGCGGCGGCCCCCGCGCGGCCTGCCGCCGGTGCGGCGGGTGTCGACCGACCAGGCGCCGCCCGCCTCCTGCCGGAGGGCGGTGACCGTGGTGAGCGGCAGGACTTCCGCGCCGTTGCGCTCGGCGAGGTGCAGGTAGTTCTTCACCAAGGTGTTCTTCGCGCCCACGCGGCAGCCCGTCATGCACCCGCCGCACTCCACGCACCCCGTGCGGCTCGGGCCGACGCCGCCGAAGTACGGGTCCTCGGCGCTCCGGCCCGGTTCGCCGAAGTACACGCCGACCGGTGTCGGGTGGAAGCTGTCGGCCACGCCCATGTCCTCGGCGACCCGCCGCATGACCTCGTCGGACGGCGTGGTGGTCGGGTTCTCCACCACGCCCAGCATCCGCGCGGCCTGGTCGTGGAACGGGGCCAGCTCGCCCTCCCAGTCGGTGATGTGCGCCCACTGGCGGTCGTCGTAGAACGGCTTGAGCGGCCGGTAGAGGGTGTTCGCGTACACCAGCGACCCGCCGCCGACACCGGCGCCGGCCAGGACCACGACGTCGCGCAGGGCGTGGATGCGCTGGATGCCGTAGCAGCCCAGGGCCGGCGCCCACAGGTAGCGGCGCAGGTCCCAGGACGTCCGGGCGAACTCGTGGTCGGCGAACCGCCGGCCCGCCTCGATCACCGCGACGCGGTAGCCCTTCTCGGTGAGGCGGAGGGCCGCGACGCTGCCGCCGAAGCCCGACCCCACGACGACGACGTCGTAATCGGTCCCGTCACCGGCGAGTCCACCCATGCGTGCGACAGTAGGGGTGACTTCGAGTAACAGCCAGTCCTCATCGGTCCGGACCCGCGCGCGGAGGAGCCCCCACCGGGGCCGGGGCCGCGGTGGGGGCTCCTCGGAGGCGCGGGCCCCGCGGCCGGGTCAGCCCCGGACGGTCAGGCCGACCTTCTGGAACTCCTTGATGTCCGAGTAGCCGGTCTTGGCCATCGCCCGGCGCAGCGCGCCGAACAGGTTGGTCACGCCGCGCGGGTCGACCGACGGCCCGAACAGCAGGCTGCGCAGGTCCATCACCTGGTCCACCCCGGTCGACACGTGGCTGCGCGGCACCGACGGGTGCGCCGACGACGCCGTCCAGTACAGCCCCTGGCCGGGCGCCTCGGCCGCCGCCGCGAGCGGTTCGCCCAGCATCACCGCGTCCGCGCCGCAGGCGATCGACTTGGCCACGTCGCCGCTGGTCAGCACGCCGCCGTCGGCGATGACGTGCACGTACCGGCCACCGGTCTCGTCCAGGTAGTCGCGCCGGGCCGCCGCCGCGTCCGCGATCGCCGTCGCCATCGGCACGCCGATGCCCAGCACCGAGTCCGTGGTCGTGACGCCCGGCGTGTAGCCGTAGCCGACGATCACGCCCGCCGCGCCGGTGCGCATCAGGTGCATGGCCGTCCGGTAGTCGCCGACGCCGCCCGCGATGACCGGGATGTCCAGGTCGGCGATGAACGACTTGAGGTTCAGCGGCTCGCCGTCGCGCGAGACGTGCTCGGCGGAGATGATCGTGCCCTGCACGACCAGCACCTCCACGCCCGCCGCGAGCAGGTCCGGCGTCAACTCGGCGGCCCGCTGCGGGCTCACCCGCACCGCCACCGTCACGCCCGACTCGCGCACCTGCTTGATCGCCTCGGCGATCAGGTCCAGCCGGACCGGCGCGGCGTGCAGCTCCTGGAGCACCTTCACCGGCGCGGCCGGGTCGTCGGTGTCCTCCACCGACTGCACCAGCCGGAACAGGGCGTCGTCCACGTCGGTGTGGCGCGCCCACAGGCCCTCGGCGTTGAGCACGCCCAGACCGCCCAGCTCGCCGATCGCCACCGCCGTGCCCGGCGACACGATCGCGTCGGTCGGGTGGGTGATCAGCGGGATCTCGAACCGGTAGGCGTCGATCTGCCACGCCGTCGAGACGTCCTTGGACGAGCGGGTCCTGCGGGAGGGGATGATCTCCACGTCGTCCAGCTCGTAGGCCCGCCTCGCGGTCCGGCCCATGCCGATCTCGACCAGATCGCGCACCTTTGTCGTCCTCTCGTGGAGCTAGCGGAACCAGAGGACCCTAGCTCAGCGGGTCGTGTAGTTCGGCGCTTCTACCGTCATCGTGATGTCGTGCGGGTGACTTTCCTTCAGCCCCGCCGCCGTGATCCGCACCAGCTGCTTGCGCTGCAGGTCGGCGATCGACCGGGAGCCGGTGTAGCCCATGGCCGCCCGCAGGCCGCCGACCAGCTGGTGCACCACCGACGACAGCGGGCCCCGGAACGGCGTGCGGCCCTCGATGCCCTCCGGCACCAGCTTGTCCTCCGACAGCACGTCGTCCTGGAAGTAGCGGTCCTTGGAGTAGGACTTGGTGTCGCCGCGGCCCTGCATCGCGCCCAGCGAGCCCATCCCGCGGTAGGTCTTGAACTGCTTGCCGTTGACCAGCACCAGCTCGCCCGGCGCCTCGGCGGTGCCCGCGAGCAGGCTGCCCAGCATGACCGCGCTGGCGCCGGCGGCGATGGCCTTGGCGATGTCGCCGGAGTACTGGATGCCGCCGTCGCCGATCACCGGGACGCCCGCCGGCGCGCACGCCAGGCTCGCCTCGTAGATCGCCGAGATCTGCGGCACGCCCACGCCCGCGACGACCCGCGTGGTGCAGATCGAGCCGGGGCCCACGCCCACCTTCACGCCGTCCGCGCCCGCGTCCACCAGCGCCTGCGCGCCCGCGCGGGTCGCCACGTTGCCGCCCACGACGTCGACGGCGTCGCCCAGCTCCTTCTTCACGCGGGCGACCATCTCCAGCACGTTGCGCTGGTGGCCGTGCGCGGTGTCGACCATGATCACGTCGATGCCCGCGTCGGCCAGCGTCATCGCCCGGGTGAAGCTGTCCTCGCCGACGCCGATCGCGGCGGCGCACAGCAGGCGGCCGTCGGGGTCCTTGGAGGCGTTCGGGTACTGCTCGGTCTTGACGAAGTCCTTGACGGTGATCAGGCCGCGCAGCCTGCCGTCGCCGTCCACGATGGGCAGCTTCTCGACCTTGTGCCGGCGCAGCAGGCCCAGCGCGGCCTCCGCCGAGACGCCGACCTGCGCGGTGACCAGCGGCCCCCGGGTCATGACCTCGCTGACCTTGCGGGTGTGGTCCACCTCGAACCGCATGTCCCGGTTGGTGATGATGCCCACCAGCTTGCCGGCGGCGTCGGTGACCGGGACGCCGGAGATGCGGTAGCGGGCGCACAGGTCGTCCACGTGCTTGATCGTGTCGTCCGGGGTGCACGTCACCGGGTCGCTGACCATGCCCGCCTCGGAGCGCTTCACCGTCTCGGCCTGGCGCGCCTGCTCCTCGACGGACAGGTTGCGGTGCAGCACGCCGATGCCGCCCTGGCGGGCCATCGAGATGGCCATCCGGCCCTCGGTCACGGTGTCCATCGCGGCGGAGGCCAGCGGCACGCGGACGGTGGTGTTGCGGGAGATCCTCGTGCTGGTGTCCACGCCGCTCGGGACGACCTCGGACTCAGCGGGCAGCAGCAGTACGTCGTCGAAGGTCAGTCCCAGCATGGCGAACTTGGGCGGGACTCCGTCAGCGTTGAGCTCGCTGGTCATGGCGGCTGGCTTGCCTTCCGTCGTGCGGCGATCCCGCCGCGCGGCGGAAGGGGGTTTTCCGCAGGCGGCGATGGGTTCAGCCCATGGTATCTGGACGTGGTCGGGGGTCGGCCCGGTACCGTGCGTGGTCGTGCCGCACGACGCGTTGCCACCAGACCCGTTCGCGGGCGACCCGGAGGACCCCGCGCGGGCCCTCGGCCCGCCGGACGACGACCACGACCACCCGCCGATGGACGACGTCGAGCGGACCGAGCTGATCGGCGACCTGAGCGACCTCGCCGTGTACCAGGCGCTGCTGGAACCCCGCGGTGTCCGGGGGATCGTGGTGGACTGCGGCGAGTGCCAGGAGCCGCACTACCACGACTGGGCACTGCTGCGGTCGAGCCTGGAGCAGCTGCTGTCGGACGGCCGGATGAGGCCGCACGAGCCCGCCTACGACCCGGACCCGGTCGCGTACGTGAGCTGGGAGTACTGCCGCGGCTACGCCGACGGCGTCACCGCCACGGAGAACGCGCGCTAGCCGGTCCGGCGGGGGCTGTGACGAACCCCTCGGCCCCGGCGTGACCGATCCCACGGCCCCGGCCCGGCGCGCCCGGTCAGCGCACCGCCCCGGGCCCGCGCACGGGCGCCCCGGACCCGCACGGCGCCCGGCCCCCCGTCGCAGCGCGCTGCCCGCCCCCCGTGGCGAGGAGCGGGCAGCGGGCGGTGGCTCTCAGTTGGCGGACGGCTCGGCGTTCGTGCCGTCGTTCGGGCTCGGCTGCTCGCCGCGCGTCTCACCGGCGGGCGGTTCGCCGCTCGGCTGCACCGGCGGCACGGCGGTGCCGCCCGTGGTCGGGACCGTCGCCACCGTCGTCGTGGTCGGCGCGGCGGTCGTCCTCGGCGCCGTGGTGGTCGGGGGCGCGGTCGTCGCCCGCGGCGCGGTCGTCGTCGGCAGCAGGAGCGGCGACGAGGACGGCGTGTGGCTGGACGGCGTGTTCGACGACGGCGGCGGCGTGGTGCTGGTCAGCTCGCGCACCAGCCACTCGTGCTCCTGCCGCAGGTCGTCCTTGCCGTCGTCGGCCGAGATGGCGGGCAGCGCCTCGCCCGCCCGGTGCAGCAGGTCGCGGGCGTCGCCGTACCGGCCGTCGCGCAGCGCGGCGCGGGCGGTCTGCAGGTCGGTGCGGACCGTCACGGCGGCCTCGATCGACCGCGCGTGGTCGGAGTACAGGACCCTCGTCAGGCCCCACAGCGCGTCGCCCGGCCGGGCGTCGCGGGCGACCAGGCTGACCCCGGTGAACGCGATCGCCAGCACGGCGGCGGCGCTCGCGAGGGGGATCAGGAACCGGTGCCGGCGCGGCTGCGGGCGGGCCGCGGCGATCGTCGCCACGGCGGTGTCGGTGTCGACCAGCTCACCCATCGGGCGGCTGTCCACCTCGCGCCGCCAGGCGAGCAGCAGCGCGTTCAGCTCGTCGTCGACCAGGACGTCGTCGGTCCGGCCGCGCCCGCCGAGCGCGTCCAGCAGCGCGTCATCGGCCCGGATGCCCGCGAGGTCGTCGCCGGGCTCCACCGGGGGGTCGTCCGACGCGAGCGGGGTTCTCTCGTCTCGTCCGCGCACGACTTCTCCATCGCCCTTCCCGTGCTGGTCGGCCACTCAGACCACCTCCTCCGCTGCCAACGTCTTGCGGAGGCGGGCGAGGGCCCGGTGCTGCGCCACCCGCACCGCGCCCGGCGTGGAGCCGACCGCGTCGGCGGTCTCCTCGGCCGAGAGGCCGACGACCACCCGGAGCAGCAGGATCTCCCGCTGCTTCTCCGGCAGCACCTTCAGCAGCTGGGCCATCCGCCCGGACAGCTCGCCCTGCATCGCGCGCTGCTCGGGACCCGCCTCCGTCTCGGGGGCGTCCGGCACCTCCGGCACCGGTTCGGACCGGTTCCGGGCGGCTGAGCGATGGGCGTCGGCGACCTTGTGCGCTGCGATCCCGTAGACGAACGCCAAGAACGGCCGACCCTGGTCGCGATAGCTGGGCAGGGCCGTCAGCACCGCGAGACACACCTCCTGGGCCACGTCGTCCGCCGAAGCGAAAGATCTCTCCTGCCTTCCGACTCGGGCGCGGCAGTACCGCACCACCAAGGGACGAATGGATGCCAGCAGCCGCTCGATCGCGTGGCGGTCGCCCTCGACGGCCGCGCCCACTTCGGCGTCCAGTCCGTCCCCCAAGTTGGTCATCGCAGACAACAGCCCTGGTGTTACGAGTAGGCGTACCGACAACGACGGCACGAAACGACCGATGTCGCTCGTACCGGTGACACTTACCGTACCGGTCCGCGGCCCGGTCGCCGGCAAAAGGGGTCCAAAGACCCCCCGCGACGTGCCGACACGCCCAGGACAGCGAACCAGCCCGGCGACGGGTTCGTCACCGGGCTGACCGGGGGGAAGGAGTACCGGCCGGGTCCTCGCGACCGGCCCTACGACACGAGGCCGCGCCGGAAGCCGTGTGCCACGGCCTGGGCGCGGTCGCGCACGCCGAGCTTGCGGAACAGCCGGCGGGCGTGGGTCTTGACGGTGTCCTCGGACAGGTAGAGCTCGCGCCCGATCTGCCCGTTGCTCTTGCCCTGGCTCATCCCGCGCAGCACCTGGAGCTCCCGCTCGGTGAGCTGGACCCCCGGGTCCGACGGCTGGCGCGGCGCCGGCACCGAGGTGCTCGCCAGCGTGTGCGCGAGCGCGGCCACCAGCTCGGGGCGCGAGGCGTCCCAGCGGAGGTAGCCCCGGGCGCCGCCGGCGATCGCGGCGGCGATGCTGCCCGCGTCGTCCGGCGCCCCGAACACGATGACGTTTGCCTGCGGGTTCGCCGAGACGAGTCGCCGGGTCGCTTCGACCCCGGTCGGGACGGCGCGCTGGGTTCCCACCAGCACCACGTCGACCGGCTGCCTGGAGAAGCGAGCCAACAACTCGTCACCGTGCGCTACGCAGTCGATGCGGCTAACCCCTGGGACAGCCGACATCACGCGGGTGAGACCCTCCCGCACACTGCGCCGGTCGTCGCAAATAAGGACCGTGGTCACGGGGACTCCTTCCTGCAGCCGAGTGACGTTCCACTTCCCCTATCGGACGCTAGGGGCAGAACCTTGACACGATCCGGTGCTTAATCCGTCAAGAAGTTCGTCCGGGGGTCTGCGTTCGGGGGTTCCCCGGAACGGAGCAGCGCCGTCGGGATCCACGGGGAGTGGGCCGCGATTCGTCGGCTGATCGGATCAGCTCTGCGTAACGCGCAGCTCAGAGCGTTGGTGACGAGTTTCCCCAGTCTTCCGCTGTCCGCAGGATTGCGGTCTACGGGGCTGGTCAGGAGCACGAGAGCCGTCGGCCAGGACAACGAGACGAGCCCGTGGCGGTCAGTGTGATTTAGGTCACAGTCGAGCAGTCGAGCGCCCCGGCGGACGCTTTCGGGTGTCCCCCACACCACCAACGCGGTCCCCAGGACGAGCCGGGACTTGAGGACGTGCCGCACCGCGCCGGCGGCCCCGGCGAGCCGGACGGCCGACTCGGCCGGCCCCACCGCTCGCTCAGCGTGACCGCTCGCGAGTTCGACCTCGGCGGCCACCCAGTGCCGGCGGACGGCGGCGCGCCAGCCGCGCGGCTCGACCGCGGCCAGCAGCCGCCGGGCCACCGCCGGCCGCCCGAGGCCCACGGCGTCGGCGGCGAGGCCGAGCAGCGCGTCGGCCCTGGCGCCGGCCGCGTCGACGCCGTCGCGGTCGGTCGCCGCCCGCGGGTGGTCCGCGGGGGCCGTCGCGAGGGCCAGCGCGTCGAGCCGGCGGGCGGCGGCGTGGCCGCCGAGCTGGCGGCGGTGGGAGGCCAGGGTGGAGGCGGCCAGCGAGGCGATCACCCGGTCGCCGGACCGGACGAGCGCGTGCAGCGCCGTCGCGGCGGCGGCGTACCGGCCCTGGCCGCCCAGCACGACGGCGGCCAGCCAGCGCTCCCGCGGGTCGTCGGACGCCGCCGCCCGCCACACGTCCGCCCCGGGGTCGTCGCCGAACGCCGCGGCGCGCAGTGGGTCCACCCGGCCATTGTCCGCCCGGCCGCCGGGGCCCGGCCCGGTCACCCGCGGCGGGACCGCGGACCCGCCCTGCCACCCACCCGCCTGACCACGGGATCGCTCCACCACGGGGTCTCCGGACCACGAGGCCGCTCGACCACGGAGCCGCCCGGTCACGAGGCCGCCCGACCACGGGCCGCCGGCCCACAGGGGCGGCCCGACCACCCGGCCCGCCGGGGGCCGCCGGTCAGCAGACGGCCCGTTCGACGGCGTCCGCCGCCTCGGCGAGGTCGTTGATCCGCTCGGCGGGCGAGGGCACCACCCCGCGCGCCCAGCCCGGCCCGCCCACGAACACGCGCACCTGCTGGCGCGTGCGCGGCAGCGCCGACACCACGCCCGGATCGGCGTAGCGCGGCAGCTGCGCCCACAGCACGACCGCCGCCGGCGCGGTCCGCCGGACGGCCGAGGACAGCGCGTCGAGCGGGAGGGCCGCGCCCAGCTGGCGGATGCCGACGCCGCGACCGGCCAGCACCGCCGCCAGCGGGTAGAGCGGCAGGTTGTGCCGCTCCTCCGGCATGCACGCCAGCAGCACCGGCCGGTGGTTGCGCGGCTCGGCCACGACCGGCGTCGCGCGGATCATCGCGGCGAGCACGCACTCGTCCAGCAGGTGCGACACCTCCACCCCCGCGCCGGAGTGCTCCCACCGGGACGCGATCGCGGCCAGCACCGGCCGGACGACGTCGTCCCAGGTGGCGACCACGCCGTCCTGCGCGATCGAGTCGGCCAGCAGCAGCTGGACGGCGGCCGAGTCCATCGCCAGCGCCGCCCGCCCCACGCCGCGCGCCAGCCTGCTCGCGCCCGGCAGCTTCAGGCCCCGCCCGCCCGCCGGCGGCGCCCCGGTGTCGAACTCGCCGCCGGTCAGGGCGGGCGGCGCGGGGCTCCGCACCACGACCCGCGGCCGGGGCGCCGGCGTGGCCAGCGCGTACTTGGCCGCCTCGGCGCTGGACGCGCCCCGCAGCAGGGCCCGCTGCATCAGCTCCAGCCGTGCCACGTCGTGCGGTGCGTACTTCCGATGTCGCCCGGTTGTGTGATCACTGGGACCCAGCCCGTACCGGCGGTCCCAGGTCCTCAGGGTGGCCGGCGCGACACCCAGCCGCCGGGCGACGGCGGCCACCGACAGGGTCACCGAATGAGCGGGATCGTCCTCCGCCGCAACGGTTTCCCGCTCTCCCTCCGGGGTCGGAGCGGGGTGCTCGGGAGGCGTCATCACGCAGACATGGTCCGTTCACCGGTCGTCACGGGCAACTTCGGGGGTGGTGGGGGCTGATCACCCATCGAATGAATTGGCACCTTTCTGCCGCCACCCCCCTTGAACAAGTTTTGGCGCGGTTCTACGGTGGATCATCGTTAGGCCGAATGGAGCAGTTCTCGTCAGTGGGCCAAGGAGGCGGTCTCGATGGCGGACACCCGAAGGCTCCCCGGTCCCAACGCCGACCTGTGGGACTGGCAGATGCGCGGCTCGTGCCGCGGGATGGACAGCGCGTTCTTCTTCCACCCGGACGGTGAACGCGGCCCGGCGAGGGCCAGGCGGGAGGCCAGGGCGAAAGCCGTGTGCCTGTCGTGTCCCGTGTTGGAGATGTGCCGGCGCCACGCGCTGGCCGTGCAGGAACCGTACGGAATCTGGGGCGGGCTCTCGGAATCCGAACGGGACAGCATCATCAAGGCCCGCAAGCGGCAGTTGGCGCTGACCTGACGCGCGAGCGCGGGAGGCGGCACACGCGCGGAAGGGGCGACACCGACCCCGGTGTCGCCCCTTCGCGTGCCGCACGCCTGCCGCCCGGCCGGCCCGCCCGGTGACCGGGCGGAGCGGTCCCGCCGGGTCACCGGCCCGGTCAGCCGGTGGAGCGCCCCGCCCGGCGGCCGGCCCGGTCGGCGGGCGGTGGCGCCCGGTGGGGAGCCGGTCAGTGGCCGTGGCCGTGACCGTGGCCGTGACCGGCCGCGGCGGGCTCCTCTTCCTTCTTCTCCACGACGGCGCTCTCCGTGGTGAGCACCATGCGGGCGATGGAGGCGGCGTTCGAGACGGCGGAGCGGGTGACCTTGACCGGGTCGATGATGCCCGCTTCCAGCAGGTCGCCGTAGGTCAGCGAGGCCGCGTTGAGGCCGAAGCCCCAGTCCTGCTCGCGGACCTTGTTGACCACGACCGCGCCCTCCAGGCCGGCGTTGGCCGCGATCCAGAACAGCGCCGAGCCGAGGGCCTCGCGGACCACCGCGACGCCGGTCGCCTCGTCACCGGTCAGGTCGAGACCGCCGTCGAGCACCTTGGCCGCGTGCACCAGCGCGGAACCGCCGCCGGGCACGATGCCCTCCTCGACCGCCGCCTTGGTCGCCGCCACCGCGTCCTCGATGCGGTGCTTGCGCTCCTTCAGCTCGGTCTCGGTCGCGGCGCCGACCTTGATGACCGCGATGCCGCCGGACAGCTTCGCGAGCCGCTCCTGCAGCTTCTCGCGGTCCCAGTCGGAGTCGGTCGCCTCGATCTCGCGGCGCAGCTGCTCCGCGCGGCCCGCGACGTCGGCCTTGGCGCCGCCGCCGTCGACGATCGTCGTGTCGTCCTTGGAGACCACGACGCGCCGGGCGGTGCCCAGCACGTCCAGGCCGGCCTCGGACAGCTTCAGGCCCACCTCGGCGGCGATGACCTGGCCGCCGGTGACGACCGCGAGGTCGTCCAGGAACGCCTTGCGGCGGTCGCCGAAGTACGGCGCCTTGACCGCGACCACGCGCAGCGTCTTGCGCAGGGCGTTGACCACCAGGGTGGACAGCGCCTCGCCCTCGACGTCCTCGGCGATGACGACCAGCGGCTTGCCCGCCTCGGCCACCTTCTCCAGGATCGGCAGCAGGTCGGCCAGGGCGCTGATCTTCTCGCGGTGCAGCAGGATGCGGGCGTCCTCGAACACCGCCTCCTGGGCTTCGAGGTCGGTCGCGAAGTGCGCCGAGATGTAGCCCTTGTCGAACTGCACGCCCTCGGTGATCTGCAGCTCGGTGGCCAGCGTCGAGGACTCCTCGACGGTGATCACGCCGTCCTCGCCGACCTTCTCGATGGCCTCGCCGAGCAGGTTGCCGATCGACGCGTCGCGCGACGACACGGTGCCCACCTGGGCGATGTTGTCCCGGCCCTTGACCGGCGTGGCCTTGGCCTTGAGCGCGTCCACGACGGCGTCGGCGGCGGCCTGGATGCCGCGGCCGAGCGAGGTCGGGTTCGCGCCCGCGGCGACGTTGCGCAGGCCGACCCGCACCATGGCCTGGGCCAGCACGGTCGCGGTCGTCGTGCCGTCGCCGGCCACGTCGTTGGTCTTGGTGGCCACGCTCTTGGCGAGCTGCGCGCCGAGGTTCTCGAACGCGTCCTCCAGCTCGACCTCGCGAGCGATGGTCACGCCGTCGTTGGTGACCGTCGGCCCGCCGAACTTCTTGTCGAGCACCACGTGCCGGCCGCGCGGTCCGAGGGTCACCTTGACCGTGTCCGCCAGCTTGTTCACGCCGCGCTCAAGAGCCCGACGAGCGTCCTCGTCAAAGCTGATCTGCTTGGGCATTGCCTAGCCTCTCTCGAATGCGCGAAACGCCCCGGTATCCCCGGTGAAGAGGGGCGCCGGGGCGTCTTGCGTGTCGGCCGAACGTCAGTTGATGACGGCCAGCACGTCGCGGGCGGAGAGGATGAGGTACTCCTCACCGTTGTACTTGACCTCGGTGCCGCCGTACTTGGAGTAGATGACGACGTCGCCGACAGCCACGTCCACGGGGACGCGGTTGCCCTTGTCGTCGATCCGGCCGGGGCCGACCGCGAGGACCTTGCCCTCCTGGGGCTTCTCCTTCGCGGTGTCCGGGATCACGAGGCCGGAAGCCGTCGTGGTCTCGGCCTCGCTGGCCTGGACGACGATCTTGTCCTCGAGCGGCTTGATGTTCACGCTCACCGGGCTGACCTCCACGGTCGTCGAAAGCGTTGGCAGGTTGCGTTTACGGCTCCTGCCACCCCGCCGTCGCGGGGGTCGGGGCGGTTGCTGGCGCCGTGCATCTGGCACTCTACCCATGCGAGTGCCAACGCTTCAACGAACCCCCGCCAGTCGCCCCGAACGGTGGGCGCCGCCACCCGCCCGACCACCGCGAACCGCGGTCGCGGGACGCCGGCTGCGCGATACCGGAGCCGGGACGTCCCCTGCCGGAACGCTCGCGTTCACCCGGACGCCAGTTCCGTGGGCGACGGTCTTGGCCATGACCAACGTGACCCGACGCTCACTGATCATCGGCGGCGTGGCGCTGGCCACGGCCGGCGCCGGTTTCGCCAAGCTGGACGACCCCTTCACGCTCGGCGTCGCCTCGGGCGACCCGAGCCACGACGGCGTGGTGCTGTGGACCCGGCTGGCGCCGCGGCCGCTGGACGCCGACGGCCTCGGCGGGATGCCGAACCGGGTCGTGCCGGTGCACTGGGAGCTGGCCGAGGACGAGCGGTTCCGCCGGGTGGTGCGGCGCGGGGTCGAACTCGCCCGGCCGCAGTCGGCGCACAGCGTGCACGTGGAGCCGTTCGGGCTGCGGCCCGGCTGCGAGTACTTCTACCGGTTCCGGGTGGACGGGCACCTGTCGCCGGTCGGCCGGACCCGCACCGCCCCGGAGCCGTGGGCGATCGGCCGGGACCTGACGATGTGCTTCGCGTCCTGCGCGCACTTCGGCGAGGGGTACTTCACCGCGTACCGGCGGCTGGCGGAGGACGACCCGGACCTGGTCCTGCACCTGGGCGACTACCAGTACGAGTACGCCGCCAAGACCTCCGACGCGCGGGTCGTGGTGGGGCCGGAGACGCGCACGCTGGCCGACTACCGGCTGCGGCACGCCCAGTACAAGACCGACGCCGACCTCCAGCTCGCGCACTCCGTCGCGCCGTGGCTGGTCGTCTGGGATGATCACGAAACGGAGAACAACTGGGCGGACGAGACGCCCGAGCAGCCGGACCCGGACTTCCCGCGGCGGCGCGCCGCGGCGTTCCAGGCTTACTACGAGAACATGCCGCTGCGGCGGGGCGCCCGGCCCAACGGCATCGACATGCAGCTCTACCGGCGGGTGCGGTGGGGCAACCTGGCCACGTTCCACATGCTCGACACCCGGCAGTACCGGGACGACCAGGCGTGCGGCGACGGCTGGAAGACCTGCGCGGACTCCGGCGCGCCGACGCGGACGATCACCGGCGCCGAGCAGGAGGCGTGGCTGCTCGACGGGTTCCGGCGGTCGCGGTCGCGGTGGGACGTGCTGGGGCAGCAGGTGTTCTTCGCCGAGCGCGACCGCAAGGACGGCCCGGAGAAGGAGCTGTCCATGGACTCCTGGGACGGCTATCTGGCCTCGCGGGACCGCGTCACGCGCGGCTGGGTGGACGCCCGGGTGCGCAACACCGTGGTGCTGACCGGTGACGTGCACGCGCACTACGCCGCGGACATCAAGGCCGACTGGAACGACCCGGCGTCGCGGACCGTGGGCACGGAGCTGGTGTGCACGTCGGTGACCTCCGGCGGGGACGGCAACGACACCGTGGACCAGACGCAGCTGCGCCTGAACCCGCACATCAAGCTGCACAGCCGCCGGCGCGGGTACGTGCGGACCCGGTTCTCCGCCTCGGAGGTGCGCGCGGACTTCCGGACGCTGCCGTACGTGCGGACGCCGGGGGCCGAGGCCGTGACCCTGAAGTCGTTCGTGGTGGAGGACCGCAACCCCGGCTTGAACCCGCTCTGAGCCGTCGCCGGAGGGGGCGGGGCGCCGCCCCCTCCGGCAGGTCCGGTCAGCCGGCCGGGGGCTTGACCACCTCGTAGAGGGCGGCCCAGTTGTCACGGCCGTGCCCGGCCTCGACGGCGCGCCGGTAGAGCGCCCGGACCGCCGCCGGCAGCACCACGTCGACCCCGGCCTCCTCGCCGGCGCCCACGACGTGGTCGGCGGTGGCGCCCATCATCACGATGTCGGCCAGGTCGCCGGGGTACCGGCCGCGGTCGATGTCGGCGATCGCCTCGTCCAGGTACATCGCGATGGACTCGACGTTCTCCTTCAGGTAGGGCGCGAACCGCGCGGCCGGCACGCCGGCGGCCCCGACCAGGGCGAGGCTGTGCACCACGCCCGCCAGCGCGGTGAGGAAGTAGTCCAGCTGCGCCTGGTAGAACAGCTGGGCGAGCGAGTGGTCCTCGCCCAGGTGGTCGGGCCGGCCGATGACCGCGAGGGTCTCCCGGTGGGCTTCGAAGACCTCCCGCGGCCCGCTGTAGAAGACGTACGCGGCCGGCTCGCCGACCAGCGGCGCGGGCGCCATCACCCCGCCGACCAGCAGCTCCGCGCCCCGCTCGGCGAGCCAGGCGGCGGCCCGGAGGGTCTTGCCTGGGGTGTCGGAGCTGAGGTTGACGATCGTCTTCCCCGCGACCACCGCCCCGTCGAGGACGTCGTGCATCGCGTCGTAGTCGGTCAGGCTCAGGATGACCAGCCGGCTGGCGTCCAGGGCCTCCTGCGGCGTGGCGGCCCGCCGCGCGCCCCGGGCGACCAGCCCGTCGGCGCGGCTCGCGGTCCGGTTCCACACCGTCGTGGGGTGGCCGTGGTCCAGGAACTTCTCCACCATGGCCCGGCCCATGGGGCCCAGGCCGATGACCGTCAGCGGCGTGCTCATGCGCGGTTCCTCGCTTTCTCCGTCGTCGGCCGGGAGCGTGCCGGTGCCCGCGCACGGTCCGCTGCGGGTCCGCTGCGGGCGATCGCACGGCGCGAGCGGATAACGTCGGCGTGTGCGATTCGGCGTGCTGGGGCCCCTGGCGGTGTGGGCGGCGGACGGGACGCCCGTCCGGGTCCCGGAGGCGAAGGTCCGGGCGCTGCTGGCGCACCTGCTGGTCGCCGAGGGCAGGCCGGTGCCCGTCGAGCGGCTGGGTTCGGCGCTGTGGGGCGACCGGCCGCCGGGCAACCCCGCGAACACGCTGCAGACCAAGGTGTCGGCGCTGCGCCGGGTGCTGGGCCGGGACGCGGTCGCCTGGCAGCCGCCGGGCTACGCGCTGCCGGTCGACGCGGGCACGCTGGACCTGCTGGAGTTCCGGTCGCTGGTGGCGGCGGGCGACCACGCGGCGGCGCTGGCCCTGTGGCGCGGCGAGCCGCTGGCGGAGTTCGCCGGCGAGCCGTTCGCGGTCGGGTTCGCGCGCCGGGCGGCCGAGGAGCGGCTGTCCGCCGTGGAGGACTGGGCGCAGGCGCGGCTGGCGGCCGGGCAGCCGGTGTCGCTGGCCGACGAGGTGGCCCGGCACCCGCTGCGGGAGCGGTTGCGCGGCCTGCACATGCGGGCGCTGTTCCGGGCCGGGCGGCAGGTGGAGGCGCTGGAGAGCTACGCCGGGCTGCGGCGCCGGCTGGCCGAGGAGCAGGGCCTGGAGCCCGGTCCGGAGCTGGCCGCCGTGCACCGGGAGCTGCTGAACCACGAGGCGCCCCGGCCGCGCACCAACCTGCCCGCCGCCGTGACCGGGCTGGTGGGGCGGGACGAGGCGGTGCGCGAGGTGGGCGCGCTGCTGCGGTCGTCGCGGCTGGTCACGCTGACCGGGCCGGGCGGGGTCGGCAAGACGCGGCTCGCGCTGGCGACCGCGCGGTCGCTGCTGAACGCCGCCCCCTCCGCCCCGGCGCCCACCGGCGCCCCGGCCGGCGCCCCGGTGGACACCGCCGACACCCCGGTGGACACCGCCGTCGCCGAGGACGGCGTGTGGCTGGTGGAGCTGGCCGGCCTCGACCGCGTGACCGCTCCCCCGGACGCGGGCGGACCCGACGCGGACCGACCCGACGCGAACCGACCCGACGCGGACCGACCCGACGCGGACCCGCCCGACGCGGACGGGTCGGACGCCGTCGACCGGGTCGCGGGCGCGGTGGCCGCCGTCCTGGGCGTCCGCGAGGACGCGTCGGGCGGGCCCCCGCCGGGCGCGCCCGACCGGCCGGCCGACCGGGTGGTGGCGGCCGTGCGCGGCCGGGGGCTGCTGCTGGTGCTGGACAACTGCGAGCGCCTGGTCGAGCCCGTCGCCCGCCTGGTGTCCCGGCTGCTGCGCGCCGCGCCCGGCCTCCGCGTCCTGGCCACCAGCCAGGAACCGCTCGGCCTGGCCGCCGAGACCGTCCGGTCCGTCCCGCCGCTGGACCTGCCCGGCGCGGTCCGCCTGTTCACCGCCCGCGCCACCGCCGCCGCGCCCGGGTTCGCCCTGACGCCCGCCAACCAGGACGCGGTCGCCGCGATCTGCCGCCGGCTCGACGGGCTGCCGCTGGCCCTGGAGCTGGCCGCCACGCGGGTGCGCGCCCTGGGCGTCGACGCCCTCCTGCACCGCCTGGACGACCGCTTCCGGCTCCTCACCACCGGCCACCGCGACGCGCCGCCGCGCCAGCGCACCCTGCGCGCGGTGTTCGACTGGAGCTGGGACCTGCTGCCCGAGCCGGAGCGGGCGGTCCTGCGCCGGCTCTCCGTCGTGGTCGAGGGCTGCGCCCCGGACGCCGCCGAGGCGATCTGCGCGGGTGGCGCGGTGCGCCCCGAGGACGTGCCCGACCTGCTCGCGAACCTGGTCGACCGCTCCCTGGTGGTCGCGCCCGACCAGGGCGCGCAGCCCCGGTACCGCCTGCTCGAATCGGTCTCCGACTACGGCCGCGAGCGCCTGCGGGAGGCGGGCGAGGCCGAAGCCACCCGCGCCCGGCACGCCGCGTTCCACCGCTCCCTCGCCGAACGCGCCTGCCCCGGGCTGCGCGGCCCGGACCAGCTCACCTGGCTGGACCGCCTGGACGCCGACACCGCCAACCTCCGCGCCGCCCTCGACGTGGCCCCCGACCTCGCCGAGCACCTCGCCTGGTACTGGTTCCTGCGCGGGCGCGTGCGGGAGGCCGCCCGCCACCTCACCGGCCCGTGGCAGGCCGGCTTCGCGGTGCTGGCGGGCGAGGCGGGCGAGCCGGTCGACCCCGACTCCGTCACCGACCCGCGGGCCCTATGGTTCCTCGGCTACGTGCTGTCCACGATCGGCGACATGGCGGCCGGCGAGCGCCTCACCGAGCGCGCCCACGCCGGGTTCGCCGCCCGCGGTGACGACTGGGGCGTGGCGGCGGCCCTGAGCGACCGGTTCAGCCAGGCCATGACCAGGGGCGACCTCGGCCGGGCGCGGGAGGCCGCCGAGCGGTCCGCCGAGCTGTTCACCGCGCTGGGCGACCGGTGGGGGCGGCTGCAGGCGTCGTTCGCCCTGGGCACGCTGGCGCAGCTGGTCGGCGACTACGCGGAGGCCGCGCGCGTGCACCGCGAGGGCCTGCGGCTGGCCGAGGAGCTGCGGTCGTGGCCCGAGGTGTCCTACGCGCTGTCCTGGCTGGGCCGGGTAGCGCTGCTGACCGGGGACCGCGCGCGGGCCCGCGAGCTGCACGAGCGGGCCCGGCGGATCGCCGCCGACCACGGCTTCGCCCCCGGCGAGATGTACGCGGAGACCGGCCTGGCGCTGGGCGCCCGCCAGGAGGGTGAGCTGGCCGAGGCCGACCGCCTGCTGCGGCGCCTCCAGGAGCGGCACCGGCAGGTCGGCTTCGAGGCGGGCGCGACGCTGGTCCTGGCCGAACGCGGCTTCGTGGCCGAGCTGCGCGGCGACGCCGAGGAGGCGGCCAGGCTCCAGGAGGAGGGGTTGGCGCTGGCCCGGCGCGGCGGCGACCCGCGGGCGGTCGCGCTGGGGCAGGAGGGGCTGGCCGGCGCGCGGGCCCTCGCGGGCCGGCACGAGGAGGCCGCGCGGCTGCTGGGCCGGGCGACCGCGAACCGGCTGTCGGTGGGCGTGCCGCTGCCGCCCGCCCAGCGCCACGACGTCGACCGGATCACCGCCGCCGCGCGGGCGGTGATCGGCGACGAGCGGTTCGACCGGGAGTTCCGGCGGGGCCTGGCGGACCCGGACTAGCGGACCTGGACCGTGCCGACCGGCAGCCCGGGGGTGGTGGACAGGTCCATCGGGGACGGCTTCGCGCCCGCCGCCACCAGGTGCGCGCCCAGGGCGGCGATCATCGCGCCGTTGTCCGTGCACAGCCGGGGTCGCGGCACGCGCAGCTCGATGCCCGCCTCGGCGCACCGCTCGGCCGCCAGCCCGGACAGCCGCGAGTTCGCCGCGACCCCGCCGGAGATCACCAGGGTGTCCACGCCGAGGTCCCGGCAGGCCCGGATCGCCTTCGCGGTCAGCACGTCCGCCACCGCCTCCTGGAACGACGCGGCGACGTCGGCCAGCGGGACCTCCTCGCCGGCCCGCTCGCACCGCTCGACCCACCGCGCGACCGAGGTCTTCAGCCCGGAGAAGGAGAAGTCGTACCTGGCGTCGCGCGGACCGGTCAGGCCGCGCGGGAACGCGATCGCGCACCCGTCGCCCTGCCGGGCCAGCCGGTCGATCGGCGGGCCGCCCGGGTAGGGCAGGTCGAGCAGCCGCGCGACCTTGTCGTAAGCCTCGCCCGCCGCGTCGTCCACGGTGGACCCGATCTCGGTGATCCGCTCGGCCAGCCCCTCCACCAGCAGCAGCTGCGAGTGCCCGCCGGACACCAGCAGCGCGACGCAGCGCGCGGGCAGCGGGCCGTGCTCCAGGGTGTCGGCGGCGACGTGGCCCGCCAGGTGGTTCACGCCGTAGAGCGGCTTGTCCAGCGCCGCCGCGTACGCCTTGGCCGCCGCGACGCCGACCAGCAGCGCGCCCGCCAGGCCCGGACCCGCCGTCACCGCGATGGAGTGCACGTCCGACAGCGCGATCCCGGCCCGCTCCACGGCCCGGCGCATCGTGGGCGCCATGGCTTCCAGGTGGGCCCGCGAGGCGACCTCGGGCACGACGCCGCCGAACCGGGCGTGCTCCTCGACGCTGGAGGCGACCTCGTCGGCGAGCAGCTCCAGCGCGCCGTCCGGGCCGAGCCGGACGATGCCGACGCCCGTCTCGTCGCAGGAGCTCTCGATGCCGAGGATGAGCCGGTCAGCCACGGTTCGCGGGCCTCCCCATCGTGTAAGCGTCGGCGCCCGACGGCTGGTAGTAGCGGCGGCGCAGGCCCAGGTGCTCGAAGCCGTGCGCCAGGTAGAGGGAGATCGCGCGCGCGTTGTCCGTGCGCACCTCCAGGAACACCGGCAGGCCCTCCTCGTCGGCCCTCGCCAGCAGTGCCCGCAGCAGCGCCTTGCCGATCCCGCCGCCCTGCCAGTCGGTGTGCACGGCGATGGTGTGCACGCTCGACTCGAAGTCGGTGAGGGCCAGCCCGGCGTAGCCGACCAGCTCGCCGGCGGCGTACGCGCCGACGTAGCAGGTGTTCCCGGCCAGCTCGCCGCGGAACGCGTCCGGGCTCCACGGGTCGTCGCCGGGGAACACCGCGTGCTCGATCTCGGCGCACCGCTCGGCGTCCTCGTGCCGCAGCGGCGCGAGGGTGACCGCGCCGGACCTCACCTGGTCACCCGCTTGCGCGCCACCGGCTCGACGGCGTCGGGGCGGCGCAGGTACAGGGGGGTGAGCGCGGCGGGGCGGGCGCCGGAGAGCAGCTCGTCGGCGGCCGCGGCGACCAGCGACACCGGCGACGGGTAGGTGGCGTCGACCACCGGCAGGCCGAGCACGTCGGCGTAGAGCCGGGCGCCCTCGCCGGCGGCGGACGCGACCGGGGGCAGCTTGGCGAGCACGTCGGCGGGACGGTCCACGTGCGGGCCGTCCGTGCGCCGGCCGGCGGCGTCGTAGGCGGCCCAGTACACCTCTTTGCGGCGGGCGTCGGTGGCGACCAGCAGCGGCGCGCCGGTGCGGGCGTCGAGCGCGACGGCGTCCGGCGTGGGCACCGGGTAGACGGGCCGGTTGAGCGCCTGGCCGAGGGCGGCGGCGGTGGCCAGGCCCACCCGCAGGCCGGTGAACGGGCCGGGGCCGGAGCCGACGACCACGGCGTCCAGGTCGGCCAGGGCGTGGCCGGACTCGGCGACGGCCGCCTGGAGGTGCGGTGTCAGCAGCTCGCCGTGGGCCTTGGCGTTCACCGTCACCCGCTGGGCGAGCAGGCGCGGGCCGTCCGGCGTCAGTTCCACGACACCGGCGGTGACGGCGGGGGTCGCGGTGTCCAAGGCGAGCACTAGCACAATCGTCAAGGGTAACCGGTCGGGGTGCGGCCACCCGCCCCGACTCGGCGGGGCCGACCGCGGGCCCCGCGGCGATCCCGGTGGGCGGACCGGCGGCGACGTGGCCGGGAGCACACTGGACCTGACGTCAACGTCAAGTCGGAGGATCTGCCCGTGCGCATCGGTGAACTGGCCAGACGGGGTGGGACGACCACCAGGGCGCTCCGCCACTACGAGTCGCTGGGGCTGCTGCCCGCGCGGCGGGGCGCCAACGGGCAGCGCGAGTACGACGAGCAGGACCTGCGGCTGGTCGAGGAGATCAGGTCGCTGGCCGGCATCGGGTTCGCGCTGGAGGACACCCGGCCGTTCGTCCAGTGCCTGCGCGACGGCAACACCGCGGGGGACGCCTGCCCGGCGTCGGTCGCGGTGTACCGGCGCAAGCTGGCCGAGCTGGACGAGTGCATCGCCCGGCTGGAGGCCGCCCGCGAACGGGTGCGCGCGCAACTGGACCAGGCCGAGCAGAGGAGGCGTCCGTGCAGGCGCTGACCGACGACACGTTCGAGCAGGGCACGCGCGAGGGCGCGGTGCTGGTGGAGTTCACCGCGAGCTGGTGCCCGCCGTGCCGGATGATCGAACCCGTGCTCGCCGAGCTGGACCGCGAGCTGGGCGCGGTGCGGTTCGCGCAGGTCGACACCGACGCGAACCCCCGCACCACCCGCGACCTGGGGGTGCGCGGGATGCCGACGCTCCAGCTCTACCGGGACGGGGAGCTGGTCGCGCAGATCGTCGGCGCGCGGCCGAAGCACCAGCTGCTGGCGTGGCTCGAACCACACTTGTGATGCGCGCCGCGGGCCGGGCGGCCAAGGTGGGCGGGTGCTGCTGCCCGCCCTCGCGTCGCCGCCCGCGAAAACCGCCCTGCGCTTCCCCGGCCACGAGCTGACCTACCCGGAGCTGGCCGAGCGGGCGCGCGCGGTCGCGCACGGGCTGGCGGGCGCGCGCCGGGTCGCGGTGTGGGCGCGCCCGGACGTCCGGACGTGCGTGGCGGTGGTGGGCGCGCTGCTGGCCGGCGTGCCGGTGGTGCCGCTCAACCCCAAGCTCGGCGAGCGGGAGCTGGACCACGTCCTGACCGACAGCGCGCCGGACCTGGTGGTGGACGACGTGCTGCCCACCGGTCCGCCGGTGGACCTCCCGGAGCCGGGCGGCGAGGCGCCGGCGCTGGTCGTCTACACCTCGGGCACGACGGGGCCGCCCAAGGGCGTGGTGCTGCCGCGCCGGGCGCTGGCGTCGAACCTGGACGCGCTCGCGGCGGCCTGGGAGTGGACCGCGGACGACGTCGTGGTGCACGGGCTGCCGCTGTTCCACGTGCACGGGCTGGTGGTCGGGGTGCTCGGGCCGCTGCGGCGCGGCGGCGCCGCGCACCACCTCGGGGCGTTCAGCGTCGCGGCGGCGGCCGAGGCGCTGGCGGCCGGGGGCACGATGCTGTTCGGCGTGCCGACGATGTACCACCGGATCGCCGGCGCGCCCGAGCACGCCGCGGCGTTCGCCGGGGCCCGGCTGCTGGTCTCGGGCTCGGCGCCGCTGCCTGCGGCGCTGCACGAGCGGGTCGAGGCGCTGACCGGGCAGCGGGTGGTCGAGCGGTACGGCATGACCGAGACCCTGATGAACACCAGCGCGCGCGCCTCGGGCGAGCGGCGGCCCGGCACCGTCGGGCCGCCGCTGGACGGCGTCGAGGTGCGGGTGGTCGGCGAGGAGCCGGGCGAGGTCGAGGTGCGCGGGCCGAACCTGTTCCTGGAGTACCTGAACCGGCCCGACGCCACCCGCGAGGCGTTCGCCGACGGCTGGTTCCGCACCGGCGACCTGGCCGTGGTCGAGCCCGACGGGCACCTGCGGCTCGTCGGGCGGCGGGCCACCGACCTGATCAAGAGCGGCGGGTACCGGATCGGCGCGGGCGAGGTCGAGAACGCCCTGCTGGAGCACCCCGGCGTGGCCGAGGTCGCGGTGACCGGCGAACCGGACGACGACCTCGGCGAGCGCGTCGTGGCGTGGGTGGTGGCGACGGGCGTGCCGTCCACCGGGCCGGAGCTGGCCGACCACGTGGCCCGGCTGCTGACCCCGCACAAGCGGCCGCGGGTGGTCCGCTACGTGGACTCGCTGCCGCGCAACGACCTGGGCAAGGTGCTCAAGCGGGAGCTGCGGTGAGCCCGCCGGGCCGGGCCGGTCACACCGGCAGCTCGCGCCGCGCCCACGAGCCGTGCGGTTCGAGCCGCGCCGTGCGGACGTCGTCGTCGCGCCGCTCCAGCGTGATCAGCAGGTGGTCGGCGGACAGCCGCTCGGCCACCCCCTCGCCCCACTCGACGGCCACCACCGCGTCCACCAGGTCGGTGTCCAGGTCGAGGTCGTCCAGCTCGTCCAGGCGACCGCCCAGCCGGTAGGCGTCGACGTGCACCAGCGGCACGCCCCGCCCGCCCGGCGCGGGGTCGTGGACGCGGGCGATGACGAACGTCGGCGAACTGACCCGGCCGGTCACACCCAGCCCCGCCGCCAGCCCCCGGACCAGGGCCGTCTTGCCCGCGCCGAGCGGGCCGGCCAGCAGCAGCAGGTCGCCGCCGCGCACCAGCCCGCCCAGCCTGCGACCGAACTCCTCGGTGTCCTCCACCAGGGGGAGGGTCACGCTCGTCACCGCCACCGCCGCCTGTCCTCCGCCCGTTCGGCGGCACTGCGCCGAACCAAGCCGACCAGGTGTCCCGTCACCAGGTCGGGCTGCTCCAACATCACCATGTGGCCCGCGCCGCGGACGCGGACCAGCTCGCCGTGCGGCATCTCCTCGGCCATCCGCTCGGAGTGCGAGAACGGGGTCATCCGGTCGGCGTCCCCGCTGATCACCAGCACCTCGCTGTGCCGGAGCCCGGCCAGCGCCTTGTAGCGGTCGTGCGTGCCCAGGGTCTCCAGGAACCCGGTGAGCACCTGCACGGTCGTCCCGCCGATCATCCGGTCCATCAGGTCGACCAGCGACGCGCCGACGCGCCGGTCGCCGAACGCCAGCGCCCGGATGCCGCTCCAGGTCAGCGCGCCCGCGCGCCGCCGCGCCCACTCCACGAGGCCGGGCTGGAGGCCGGCCAGCCGGCCGACGGCCAGCGTGACCGGGTTGTACCGGGACAGCACCGACCTGGTCAGCCCCGCGCCGCCGACCGCGCCCGCCGCCGTGCCGACCAGCGCGACGCCGCGCACCCGGTCGGCGAACAGCTCGGGCCGCTGCTCGGCCAGCGCCATGATCGTCATGCCGCCCATCGAGTGCCCGACCAGCACCAGCGGGCCGGTCGGCACGACCGCCCGCAGCACCGAGTCCAGGTCGTGCGCCAGCTGCTCGATGGTGCACGTCCCGGTGGTCGACCACCCGGACCGGCCGTGGCCGCGCTGGTCGTAGAGCACCTGCCGGACCCGCGGCCCGGTCAGCTCCGCCAGGTCGCGGCGCTGGAAGTGCCAGCAGCGGCGGTCCAGCGCGAAGCCGTGCACCAGGACCGCGGTGATCTCCGGCTCGCCGCCGTCGACCGGGTCGACCTCCTCGACCGACAGCGGCGTCCCGTCGTCGGCGGCGACGGTCGACTCGCGGGTGGGCGTGAGCCGCCCGAGCGGCTCGTCCGCCCGCGGGTCGTCGGCGCGCCGGTCGGCGGAGACCCGCTTGTGGTTGGCCGCGACGCCGACCGCGACGCCGGTCACCGCCGCGCCGAGGATGCCGCCCGCCCAGCCGGCGGCCTTCCACAGCGAGTTCACCGGTACACCCGGGCGACGCGCGGCCGGTACATGCCGGTGACGATCTCGTAGTCGATGGTCCCGGTGGCCTCGGCCCACTCGCGGGCGGTCGGCTCGCCGGCGGTCCCGGCGCCGAACAGCACCACCTCGGCGCCCTCGGCCACGGCGTCGTCACCGCAGTCCACGACGACCTGGTCCATGCAGACCCGGCCGACCACGGGCCGCCGGCGACCGGCCAGCCACACGTCCATCCGGTGGGACAGGGAGCGCGGCACGCCGTCGGCGTACCCGACGGGCACCAGGGCCAGCGTCGTGTCGCGCTCGGCGGTCCAGCCCAGGCCGTAGGACACCGACTCGCCGGCCGGGATGCGCTTGGTCAGGGCGACCGACGAGCGGAACGCCATCGCCGGCCGCAGGTCGAACGCCTCGGGCACCGGGTTCAGCCCGTAGGCCGCGATCCCCGGCCGGACCAGGTCGAAGTGCAGGTCGGGGCGGGTGAGCAGGGCGGCCGAGTTGGCGAGGTGCCGGATCGGCTCCAGCCCGGCGGCCAGCGCCTCGCGGTAGGCGTCGTCGAACCGCTCGGCCTGGGCGTCGGTGGCCGGGTGCCCGGCCTCGTCGGCGCAGGCCAGGTGCGACCACACGGCGTGCACCCGGACCTCGGGGGTCGCGGCGGCCTTGCCGACGAGGGCGGGCCACTCGTCGGACGGGCAGCCGTTGCGGGACAGCCCGGTGTCGACCTTGAGGTGGACCCGCGCCTCCCGGCCCACCGCGCGGGCGGCCCCGGCGACCTCGACCAGCTGCCGCTGCGACGAGACCGACAGGTCGACGCCGGCGGCCACCCCGGGCGCGTAGTCCGTGCCCGCCGGGTCCAGCCAGGCCAGCACCGGGGCGCTGATCCCGGCCGCGCGCAGGGCCAGGGCCTCCGCCAGCGAGCAGGACCCGAGCCAGGTGGCCCCGGCTTCCAGCGCCGCCCTGGCCACCTCCACCGCCCCGTGCCCGTACCCGTCCGCCTTGACCACGACCATGGTCTCGGCGCGCGGGGCGAGCCCGGCGAGCAGTGCGACGTTGTGCCGGACGTTGTCGAGGTCGATCACGATTTCAGCACGGGGAGCAGCCATAACACCGTTCATGGTGACACAGCGCCCGTGCCCGGCCCGTCGGCAGCCCGGGTGTCGCCACCACCCGACCGGCTGTTCCCGCGCCCTGCCCCCGGTCGTCCCCCGGGTCCGTGCCGCGGCTGCGTTCGGCAAGCCGATGCCGCACCCCGTGCGCACGCCCCGGACGCCGTCCGCCGGCAGCTCCGGTCACCGGCGCGCCCACCGCCGGTGACCGGGGGCCGTCAGCGGGGCGAGGGCAGTCCGGCGCGCACGGCGCGGATCGCGTCGGGCACGGCCGCCAGCAGGGACGTCGCCGGGATGGGCGCGCCGGCCGCGGCCAGCTCCGCCGCCAGCACGTGCACCCGGGCCGCGCAGCCGGCCGCCCGCAGGGGGTCCAGGCCGGCCGCCAGCAGGGCGCCGATCAGGCCGGACAGGACGTCGCCGGAGCCCGCCGTCGCGGCCCAGGAGGACCCCGCCCGGTTGACCAGGGTGCGCCCGTCCGGGCCGGCGACGACCGTGGCGTGGCCCTTGAGCAGCACCACCGCGCCGAACTTCTCCGCCGCGCGCCGCGCCGCCGCCACGCGGTCGTCGCCCACCTCGCCGGCCAGCCGCTCGTACTCGCGGTCGTGCGGGGTGAGCACCAGCGGGGTGTCCGGGTCGCGGGCGTCCCACAGGTCCGGGTTGTTCGCCAGCAGGGTGATGGCGTCGGCGTCCGCGCAGACCGGCACGCCGGCCTCCAGGACGGTGCGCAGGACGCCCTCGGCCCCCGGGCCGGTGCCCAGGCCGGGGCCCACCACCCACGCCTGCACGCGGCCCGCGTCGGTGATGGAGCCGGTGCAGATCGCCTCCGGCCAGCGGGACCGCACGCCCTCCGCCGCCGCGCCCGCGTAGCGGACCATGCCGGAGGTCGCCAGCAGGGCCGCGCCGGTCGCCAGGACGGCCGCGCCCGGGTAGGTGGCGGAGCCGGCGGCGACCCCGGTCACGCCCTGGGTGTACTTGTCGTCGGCCGGCCCCGGCACCGGCCAGGCCGCGCCGACGTCGGGCGCCTCCAGCTCCACCAGGTCGGGCTCGCCCAGCTCCGGGCCGAGGCCGAGGTCCACCAGCCGCACGTCGCCGCAGTCCGCCAGCGCGTGGACGGGCTTGAGGCAGCCGAAGGTCACCGTCACGGCCGCCCGCACCGCCGGGCCGCGGACGGCGCCCGTGTCCGGGTCGACGCCGCTGGGCGAGTCGACGGCCAGGACCGGCGCGTCGAGGTGGGCCACGTGCTCGGCCGCCGCCGGCCGCAGCGGGCCCCGGCCGGACAGCCCCACGATGCCGTCGACCACCAGGTCGACACCGGTCAGCCGGTCCACCACCCGCCCGCCCGCCCGCCGGAACGCCGCCAGGCCCTGCGCGTGCGCGCGGGGCGGGTCGAGCAGGACCGCCGAGACCGCGACCCCGCGCCGGCGCAGGTGGTAGCCGGCCCAGAGGGCGTCACCGCCGTTGTTGCCCGCGCCCACCAGCAGGCCGACCCGGCGGCGGCCGGCCAGCACCTCCAGCGCCACCGCCGCCACGCCGAACGCCGCCCGCCGCATCAGCGACCCGGCGGGCGCCCGCGCCATGACCCGCTCCTCGGCCGCCCTCACCCGCGCAGTGGTCCACAGTCCCCGCATGGCAGGACAGCCTGCCCGGCCCGGCCCGGCAGCCGGCAGCCGGGTGGCGCTACTCCACCGTCACCGACTTGGCCAGGTTGCGCGGCTTGTCCACGTCGTAGCCGCGGCTGCGGGCGATCTCGGCCGCCAGCACCTGCAGCGGCACCGTGGAGATCAGCGGCTGCAGGAGCGTGGGCACGGCCGGGACCTCGATCAGGTGGTCGGCGAACGGCCGGACCGTCTCGTCGCCCTCCTCCGCGATCACGATGGTCCGCGCGCCGCGGGCCTGGATCTCGCTGATGTTCGACACCAGCTTCGAGTGCAGCACCGCCCGGCCCTTCGGCGACGGCATCACCACCACCACCGGCAGGCCCTCCTCGATCAGGGCGATCGGCCCGTGCTTCAGCTCGCCCGCCGCGAAGCCCTCGGCGTGCATGTAGGCCAGCTCCTTCAGCTTCAGCGCGCCCTCCAGCGCCACCGGGTAGCCGACGTGCCTGCCGAGGAACAGCACGGCCTTCGAGTCGGCCAGCTCCCGGCCCAGCGCCCGCACCTGCTCGACCGTGCCCAGCACCCGCTGCACCGCCTTCGGCATGGCCTCCAGCTCGTGGAACTCGCGGGCCACCTCGTCGGGGTACTTGGTGCCGCGCGCCTGCGCCACCGCCAGGCCCACCAGGTAGTTGGCCGCGATCTGCGCCAGGAACGCCTTGGTCGACGCGACGCCGATCTCCGGGCCGGCGTGCGTGTACAGGACGGCGTCGGACTCGCGCGGGATCTGCGCGCCGTTGGTGTTGCACACCGCCAGCACGCGGGCCTTCTGGGCGCGCGCGTGCCGCACGGCCTCCAGCGTGTCGGCGGTCTCGCCGGACTGCGACACGGCCACCACCAGCGTGTCCCGGTCGAGCACCGGGTCGCGGTAGCGGAACTCGGAGGCCAGCTCCACCTCCACCGGCAGGCGGGTCCAGTGCTCGATCGCGTACTTCGCCACCAGGCCCGAGTGGTAGGCCGAGCCGCACGCCACCACGAACACCTTGTCCACGTCCCGCAGGTCCTGGTCGGACAGGCGCTGCTCGTCCAGCACGACCCGGCCGTCGCGGAAGTGGCCGCGCAGGGTGTTGGCCAGCGCGTCGGGCTGCTCCTCGATCTCCTTGAGCATGAAGTACTCGTGGCCGCCCTTCTCGGCGGCCGACAGGTCCCAGTTCACCGTGAACGGCTTGGCGTCGGCGGGCTCGCCCGCGAAGTCGGTCACCGCGTAGCCGGACCGGTCGATCACCACGACCTGGTCCTGGCCCAGCTCGACGGCCTCGCGGGTGTGCTCGATGAACGCGGACACGTCCGACGCCACGAAGGTCTCGCCCTCGCCGACGCCCACCACCAGCGGGGAGGACCGGCGGGCGGCGACCACGACGTCCGGGTGGTCGGCGTGCGTCACGACGAGGGTGAACGCGCCCTCCAGCCGGCGGGCGACGGCCCGGACGCTGGCGGCCAGGTCGCCCGCGGTGCCGCCCTCGGCGTGGGCGCGGGCGACCAGGTGCGCGGCGGTCTCGCTGTCGGTGTCGCTGGTCATCTCGACGCCGAGCGCTTCCAGCTCGGCGCGCAGCGCGGCGAAGTTCTCGATGATCCCGTTGTGCACGACGGCGACCCGGCCGGTCGCGTCGCGGTGCGGGTGGGAGTTGCGGTCGACGGGCGCGCCGTGGGTGGCCCAGCGGGTGTGGCCCATGCCCGCGGTGCCCGCGAACCCCTCCCGGCCGACCTCGTCGAGGCGGTCCTCCAGGTTGGTCAGCCGCCCCGCCTTGCGCTCGACGGCGAGGCCGCCGGCGCCGTCGAGCACGGCGACCCCGGCCGAGTCGTAGCCCCGGTACTCCAGCCGCCGCAGCCCGTCGAGCACGACGTCCAGCGCCGGGCGATGGCCCACGTATCCCACGATTCCACACACACCGCACAGGGTAACCAGACCAGCGCCGCCGCCCCCACAGCCCACCGGCCGGCGTTTTCCCAGGTCACCGACACAAGTGGTGTAGACCAATCCAGGCGTGCGGCCCGACCCCGCGATCGACTACCGTTCACGCGGTGAGCGGCTACTCGGCGAAGCAGGTGCTCGACCAGCTCGGCAGGCCCGGCGGGCACCCGGTGCTGCGCGGCGACCTGGCCCTGGTCGGGCTGCCCGGCCTGGTCTACACCCCGGAGTCGGGCCTCGGGCTGCCCGCGGTGGCGTTCGGGCACGGCTGGTTGCAGCCGGTCGACCGGTACCGGGCGCTGCTGCGGCACCTCGCGTCGTGGGGGATCGTCGCCGCCGCGCCGGGCACCCAGCGCGGGCCGCTGATGTCGTCCCGGATGCTCGCGGGCAACCTCCGGACCACGCTGGACGTGTGCACGGGCGTGCGGCTCGGCGAGGGCGCGATCAGCGTCGACCCGGAGCGGCTCGCGGTCGCCGGGCACTCGATGGGCGGCGGCTCGGCGGTGCTCGCGGCGGCCGACGACGAGCGGGTGCGGGCCGTGGTGACCCTGGCCGCGTCCGAGACCCGGCCGTCGGCGCTGGACGCCGCGCGGCGGGTCGGCGTGCCGGGGCTGCACCTGGCGGCGGGCCGGGACCGGATCGCGCCGCCGGCCGGCCACGCGGAGGCGATCGCGCAGGCGTGGCTGGGTCCGGTGCAGTTGCGGGTGCTGCCCAGGACCAGCCACCTGGGGTTCGCCGAGGGGCGGCACTGGAGCGAGCTGCTGCTCGACGGCAAGGGAGAGCGGGGCGCGCAGAAGCTGGCCCGCGCGATGGTGACGGCTTTCCTACTGCGGGTGCTCAAGGGCGAGCGGCAGTGGGACGTCCTGCTGGAGCACGACGTGAAGGGCACCGAGCTGCTCTACCGCCGCGGGGCCCTGGCCGCCCGCTGATCCCCGGCCCGGGTCTGGGACGGGGCCGGGGATCAGCGGTGGCTCAGGTCAGCCAGCTCTGGCCGCCGAAGTCGTCGTCGTCCTCCACCGGGGCCGGCCGGCGCGGGGCCGGGCGGGCCGGGGGCGGCGTGACCGGGGGCGGGGTGGCGGGCCGCCCGGCGCCCGGCGGGGTGGCCGGGTCGGCCGCCCGGGCCGGAGCCGGGGCGGCGGGAGCCGTCGGTCGGCCGGCGGCGGGAGCCGCGCCAGCGGTCCAACCGGAACCGGGGGGCGAGGTGGCCGGGCCGGCGGCCCAGCCGGAACCGGAGGGCGAGGTGGCCGGGCCGGCGGTCCAACCGGAGCCGGGGGGCGGGGTGGCCGGGCCGGCGGTCCAGCCCGTGCCGGGGCCCGCGGTCTCGTAGGTCGGCTCGTCGTCCTCCGCGCCGAAGCGGAACTCGCCGCCCTTCTTCGCCGTCGCCGCCGCGGTGCCCCAGCCGCCGGCCGCCTTCTGGCGCTTGCCCGCCTCCTGGATGCGCTCGATCGTCTTCTGCGCCGCGGCGGCCTGCTTGTCCAGGCTCTCGCCCGCCTTGTCGCGCGCCTCGCGGGAACGGCGCTCGCGCAGCTCGCGGCGGTCGGAGTGCTCGCGGGAGATCTGGTCCAGGCGGTTCTTCGCCGCCGCCAGCCGGTCGGACGCGGCGCTCATCGGCCCTCCTCGCCCAGCACGCCCTGCACGCGGCTGAGGCTCACGTCGTCGTCGAACAGCGAACCGGTGGTGCGCCACTGGCCGGGGCTGCGCTCGGTGTCGCCGCCCTGCTGCTGGCCGCCGCCCGCCATGCCGCCGCCCATCGGCATCCCGCCGCCCATCATGCCCCCGCTCATCGCGGAACCGGACGGCTGGCCGTGCGCGTCCGCCATGGACGGCAGCGTGGCCGAACCCGCCTGGCCCGCCGTGGAGGCGTTGGTGTCGGCCGAGAGGCCCTGGTCGGCGCTGTTCGGGCTGCTCCACGTGCTGTCCGAACCGGACGGGCTGCCGCCCAGCACCGAGTCGGCGCCGTCGAAGCCGCCCGGGCCGCCGAACACCGACGCGCCGGACGCCCTGGTGGTGCCGCCCGAGTCGGAGGCCGCCGCCGGGGCGAAGCCCTGGTCGGCCTGGCCGCCGAAGTGCTGGGCCGCGAACTGCTGGCCACCGAACTGCTGGCCACCGAACTGCTGGGCGCCGAACTGCTGGGCGCCGGGCTGCGCCGACGCGGGCTGGAACTGCGCGGGCTCGGCGTTGCCGGGCGCGAAGCCACCGCCGGGCTCGCCCGCCGCGGGCGCGACGCCGCCGGCGACCGCCGCGCCACCGGACTCGCCCGCGGCGGCCGCGAAGCCGGCGGGCTCGGTCGCGCCGGGGGCGAAGCCCGGGTCCGGCGCGGGCTGCGCGCCGGAGACCGGGTCGGGCTGCGCGCCGAAGACCGCGTCGGCCTGCACCGCGCCGAAGGCCGGTTCGGGCCGGCCGATCAGCGGCTCCCCCTCCGCCGGCATCGTCGTCACCGGGTCGTCGAGGCCGATCGGCGCGTCGGCCTCGGCCGGCAGCGGCACCACGCCGTCCATGCCCGGGATCGACGGCGCGTCCCCGTCCGCCTCGTCCTGGCCGAACTCGACCCCGTACTGCTCCGGGGCGCCGTCGCCGTCGTCCACGGTCAGGTTGATCTCACCGGTCAGCGGGTCGACCTCGGCGGTGATCGACAGGCCGTCCACCTCGATCAGGGCCTTGCCGTCGGCGCCCGCCTCCACCGGGACGGCCCCGTCGGCGGGCCCGCCCGAGCCGACCGCCGCACCGGGGGCGCCGGGCGTGCCGGGGGTCATCGGGGCGCCCGGCGTCGCCGCCGTCGCGCCCGCCAGGGCCGTCGCCAGGGCCGCGCCGCCGTTCTGCCCGGTCAGCGCCTTGAGCGCGTCCGGGTTGCCGCTGAAGTCGACGTCGTAGGTCTTCGGCTCGCTGGTCGGCGTGTCGACGGTGATCAGCACGTGGCCGTTCTCGTCCGGCTCGGTGACCTTGATCTCGTTGTCGCCGCTCCTGATGGTGACGGTCTCGGGCTCCTCCTCGCCCTTCAGCCCGTCGGGCTCGCCGCCGTCGTCGGGCTTGCCGTCGCCGTCGAGGTCGTCCGGCTTCCCGTCGCCGTCGAGGTCGTCGGGCTTGCCGTCGCCGTCGGTGTCGCCGGGGATCTTGATGTCGTCCGGCTTGCCGTCGCCGTCCTTGTCCAGCGGGTTCTCCGGCTTCGGCATCTCCGGGACGGGCGGGGTGCCGCCACCGCCGCCGGTGCCGCCGCCGGTCCCACCACCGGTGCCGGTGCCCGTGCCGCCACCGCCGCCCCTGTCGTCGCCCTTGCCGTCGTCACCCTTGCCGTCGTCGCCCCTGCCGTCGTCACCGGGGTTGTCGGCGGGCGCGGGGAACGGGTTCTCGAACCCGGCCATGTAGGACGCGAGGGTCTCCCACTTCGCGTCCACGGCGGTCCTGGTGTCCTCGCAGCAGCTCTTGAACTGCTCGTACAGGCCCCAGAACTCGACGTTGAACGAGCCCTGGATCCACCGCTTGCACTGGTTGATCGCGTAATCGCGGTTCTCGTCGTTGAGCTGGCAGTCGTCGTCGTTGAGCCGGTCGGCGATGTTGCTGCCCGGCACCACCGAGTCGACCCAGCCCGCGATCTCCCGCACCCGGTCCTTGGAGTAGTCGCCCTCGCCGCGCGCGAACGAGACGACCTTCTCCGCCATGTAGGTGTCGGCCTTGGCGATCTGCTCCCGGTACATCTCCAGGACCTCGTCGGCCTTGCCCTTGCACAGCTGGTACACGCCCGACACGGCGGTGCGGGTCAGGTCGGCGGCGCCGTTCAGGCCGTCGCCCAGCTCGGTGATCTTGGGGACGATCTGGTCGCTGTAGTGCTCATAGGACTTGGTGGCGGCCTTGCCCTCCCACTCGCCGTAGAGGGCCTTGAGCTGCCCGTCGACGTCCGACTTCAGCTCGTCGACCTTCGACTTGGCGGTGCTGAACTCGTCCGCCTCCTGCAGCAGCTTGCGGAAGGCGATGCCGCGCTGCTCGTCGTAGGGCTTCTGGATGTGGTTGGCGAAGTCCAGGTTCGAGGTGTTGCCGAGGCAGTCGCCGGGCCGGTTGTTCCAGATCGGCAGGAACTTCTCGAAGACCTTCAGGCCCGCCTTGCCCGCGTCGAGCAGCTCGTCGGAGGTCGCGGTGCCCGAGCCGGACGCGGTCGGCGGCTGCTTGCCGTCCAGCGACGTCCGGCCCTGCTCGACGGCCTTGGTCTGCTCGCGGCTGTTGTAGCCCCTGGTGTCGCTCTCCGCCTTGGCCTCGTCCAGCCGGTCCTGGAGGTTGTCGCCGCGGCCGGCGTGGTCGCCCCAGTTCCAGAAGCTGGAGGTGTCGTAGCGGTCCTTGTACTCGTCGGCGCCGTCCGGGATGTCCCACGGCGGGGTCGCGGAGACGTAGGCGTGCATCAGCTCCGCCTTCTTCTCCTCCGACACGTTCGGGTCGTCGAGGACCGCCTGCACGTCCTCCCAGCTCGGGTTGGCCATCAGTACTGGCTCCCCACGTTGCTCGCGTTCGCGGACTCGACGTCACCGTAGGTCGCCGCGCCGGAGGCGATCTTCCCGGCGAAGCCGCCGAGGGCGCCGGACATGTTCGCGATGCCCTTGCCGAAGTTCTCGACCCCGGTCTTGTACTTCGCGAAGTGCTGTTTGTGCGCTTCCCCGAAATCCCGGTCGACGGTTTCGGTCCGACCGACCTCGCGCAAGTCGTCCGCGGTGTCCTTCGCAGCGTCGGAAATGGCCTTCGAGGCTTTTTGCATGGCCTCTGTGCTGGTGTTGTACCCCGCCACGGCGCTCCGCTCCCCTCCGTGGCGCGACGGCCACGACCCTCAACCCGGACTCGCCCGTACGACGCCGCGCTCCGGTGCCCGGTTCCCATCGTGGCAGGCGGCGCCGGCCGCCGTGCGGCATTTCCGGACAGTTCCTTGCAGGTGTGAACGCCGACTCGCCGAAGTCAGGCCGGCGGCAGGGGTTGACCCGGTCCCGGCGGCCGGGGGTGGCCCTGCGGGGGCACCCGGGGCGGCCACCCCGGGCCCGGGTTCGGCAGCCCCTGGCCCGGGTGCCCGGCGCCGGACTGCCCCGGCCCGCCGTACCCGGGCCGACCCTGGCCCGGGTGGCCGGCCCCCTGGTGGGGCAGGCCCTGCACGGCGGGGCCGGGCCCGCCGTGCGCCGACGGGCCCGGACCGGGCGGCCCGTACCCCGGCGCGCCCTGGCCGGGCGGCGGCCCGTACCCCGGCCAGGGGCCCCGGGGACCGGGCGGCCCGTAGGGGTGCGGCGGCCGGGCGGCGCGGCCCTTGCTCCTCTTGACCAGCACCACGACCACCACCACCAGGGCGATGACGACCAGCACGATCCCCGCGAGCGGGATGAACCCGACACCCACAGCGCCACCCCCCGAACGGTCGGCTCAACCCACCGAGGAAACCACACCCGCGAGCCGGCGCGCGGCGGACTCGGCGAGTTCGTGCGTCGGCGCCTCCACCATCACGCGGACCAGCTGCTCGGTGCCCGACGGCCGCAGCAGGACCCGCCCGGTGTCGCCCAGCTCCTCGGTCACGGCGGCCACGGCCTCGCTCACCGCCGCGTCGCGCGCCACCGCCGCCTTGTCCCCCACCACCACGTTGATCAGCACCTGCGGCAGCCGCCGCATCACGCCCGCCAGCTCGGCCAGCGACCTGCCGGTCTCCGCCATCCGGGACATCAGCCGCAGCGCGGTGAGCAGGCCGTCGCCGGTGGTGGCGTGCGCGGGCAGCACCACGTGCCCGGACTGCTCGCCGCCCAGCGCGAACCCGCCCGCGTGCAGCTCCTCCAGCACGTACCGGTCGCCGACGGCCGTCGTGCGCAGCGTCACGCCGTGCTCGCGCATCGCCAGGTGCAGGCCCAGGTTGCTCATCACGGTGGCGACCAGGGTGTCGTCGGTCAGCTCGCCGGCCTCCTTCATCGCCAGCGCGATGACGGCCATGATCTGGTCGCCGTCCACCTCGTTGCCGTCCGCGTCGACGGCCAGGCAGCGGTCGGCGTCGCCGTCGTGCGCGATGCCCAGGTCGGCCCCGTGCTCCAGCACCGCCGCCCGGACCAGCTCCAGGTGGGTGGAGCCGCAGCCGTCGTTGATGTTCAGGCCGTCGGGCACGGCGTGGATCCCGATCACCTCGGCGCCCGCGCGGCGGTAGGCGTCCGGCGCGGCCACCGACGCGGCGCCGTTCGCGCAGTCCACGACCACCTTCACGCCGTCCAGCCGGTGCGGCGTCACCTTCAGCAGGTGCTGCACGTACTGGCCCTCGGCGTCCTCGACGTCGCGCACCCGGCCGATGCCCGCGCCGGTCGGGCGGTGGTGCGGCTCGCCCATCTTGCGCTCGATCTCGTCCTCGACGGCGTCCGGCAGCTTGTGGCCGCCCGCGCCGAACAGCTTCACGCCGTTGTCGGGCATCGGGTTGTGCGACGCGGAGATCATCACGCCCATGTCCGCGCCCAGCGCCGCCACCAGGTGCGCCACCGCGGGGGTCGGCAGGACGCCCGCCCGCAGCACGTCCGCGCCGGACGCGGTCAGCCCGGCGACCACGGCGGCCTCCAGCATCTCGCCGCTGGCGCGCGGGTCGCGGCCCACCACGGCCACCGGCCGGTGCGAGCGGTCGTGCTCGGCCAGCACGCGCGCGGCCGACGCGGCCACCGAGAGCGCGAGCTCCGGGGTCAGGTCGGCGTTCGCCAGACCGCGTACACCGTCAGTGCCGAACAGCCGAGCCATGATCGCCGTGACCTCCGTGGTGGACCGCAAAGACCGGGTGCAAAGCACTGCGGGAGCAGCAGTTCGACGTGAACTGACTGCTCCCGCAGGTAGAACTGGGGAAACGCGACCGCGAGGTCAGCGCTTGCTGTACTGGGGCGCCTTGCGCGCCTTCTTCAGGCCGTACTTCTTCCGCTCCTTGACCCGGGGGTCGCGGGTGAGGAAGCCGGCCTTCTTCAGCACCGGGCGGTCCTCGGAGTCCACGGCGATCAGCGCGCGGGCGATGGCCAGGCGCAGCGCGCCGGCCTGACCGGTGGTGCCGCCGCCGCGCAGGTTCGCCACGACGTCGAAGGTCTCCGGCTTCTCCGTCGTCACCAGGGGCTCGCGGATGAGCTGCTGGTGCACCTTGTTCGGGAAGTACGCCTCCAGCGACTTCCCGTTCAGGGTGAACTTGCCGGTGCCGGGCAGCAGGCGCACCCGGACGATGGCCTCCTTGCGGCGGCCGACGGTCTGCGCCAGGTGGTGCGCGCCCGCGCTGAGCACGGGGCGGGCCACGGGCGCCGGGGCGGGCTCGCCGGCCTCGTCGTCGGCGACCTCGGAGGTCCCGGCCTCGACGGCGTCGGACTCGACGGCCTCGGCCTCGACCGCGTCGGTCTCGACCGCGTCGAACTCGGCCTCAGGGGTGGTCACGGCGTTTTCCTCGGTGTTCGGCTCGGTCACTGGGCGACCTTCTTGATCTCGAACGGCTGCGGCTGCTGCGCCGCGTGCGGGTGGGTCGGGCCCGTGTAGACCTTGAGCTTGCCGGCGATCACGCGGCCGAGGCGGTTCTTGGGCAGCATGCCCTTGATGGCCTTCTCGACCAGCCGGTCGGCCCGGGTGTCGAGCACCTCGCCGAACGACCTCTGGCGCAGACCGCCGGGGTGGCCGGAGTGCCGGTACACGAACTCCTGGTCGCGCTTCTTGCCGGTCAGCGCCACCTTGTCCGCGTTGATGATGACGACGAAGTCGCCGGTGTCAACGTGGGGGGCGTAAGTCGGCTTGTGCTTGCCGCGCAGCAGCGTCGCGGCCTGGGTGGCGAGCCGACCGAGCACCACGTCCTGGGCGTCGATCACGTGCCAGGCTCGGGTCACCTCGCCGGGCTTCGGGCTGTACGTGCGCACGGGTCTACCTCGTCGTCACTTGCGTCTGGGGTCATTGCGGCGGCTGCTCAGGCCAGACACCCCAGGTGGGCAGGTGGACCAGAACACGGGGCACGCAAGGGCGCACCGGGTACCGCACAACAACGTAGGAAGATACCGGTTGGGTCATGGCCTGGTCAAAACGGCCCCCGCCAACCGCGTCGGGGACCGCCGGGAGGGGCGGTCCCGCGCCCGCCGGGCCGGCGCGCCGCGACGGGCGGCGCCGGGCGACGGCGGACACCGGCCGGACCGGCGCTGACCGGCGCTGACCGGCGCGGGACCGGCCGGACCGGCCCCGGCCGGGATCGCGCCCCGGTGGCGGGACACGTGCACGGGCCCCGGCAGCCGGCGACGGCTCCGGGGCCCGCGGGGGTCACGCGGTGACGCGGTTCACCAACGAGCGGTGTTCCGCTGCTCCGCGGCGCTGTAGGCGTCGTTCGCCGAGGCGACGGCGGTGCCGATCGCGGCGAGGACCTGCTGGAGGTCGGCGGCGGAGGTGTCCCACTTGGCCTGGACCTCCTGGTAGGCGCCGGAGGTGGAGCCTTCCCACTGCGCGATGACGGGCGCGATGCGGGACTTGAGCTGGTCCAGCTCCTCCTGCACCTTGGCGGCCTGGCCGCTGATGTCGGTGGCGGCGGAACCGAGGGCGCCGAAGTCGATCTTGATCTCGTCGTTCATTTTCTCCCCTTGGAGGTCAATTCAGGAAATGCAGAGGTAAAGGCTCGACTACCGTGGGACGGGCGCGGAGAAAACGCCGTCACGCGCCACCGAGGCGACCCATGATGGTCGACATCTCGGAGGACTGCTCCTCTTCCTGCTGCACGTAGGTCTGCACCGTGCCGGTGATCTGCTCGGCGATGCCGACCAGCGCCTCCTGGAGCTTGGCGGCGTCGTCGTTGAAGCGGTTCATCAGGTTGGTGAACGCGTCCGCCGCGGAACCCTTCCAGGCCGGGGCGAGGCCGTCGATGGTGTTCCGCAGGTTGTTCAGGATGCCCTGGACGTTGCCGTTGGTGTCCATGATGTCCTTGGCAGCGTTCTGGAGCGCCGGAACACCGGTTGCGTAACCAGTCATTGGGTGTGACCCCCTAGGTCTGCGAGATCAGGTCCGCACGTCCCTCTCGGTTCGTACGCCTCTTCCGACGCAGACCCTGCCACGCCCGGTTCCGCGCTGTCGCGACTTCTTCCCAAGTAGTTGCGCTAGTAAACGCAACCCGGCGCCGGCGCGGGTCAGTAGAGGATTCGCGCTTGCGAAAAGTCCTCGTCATCATCCCTGTTCGGCGGGAGCCGGCCGCTCGGTCCGGCGACCGCGCGGGAACCGGACGGCGGGGGCGGGGGCGCCGAATTCGCGTCCCCCTCCGTTCGCTTCTGCGACTCCGGCGGCGCGAGGAGTTCCTCCGCCGACGGCAACCGGTCCACCGGCAGCCCGCGGCGCTCCCGGAAACCGGTGGCGACCCGCCGGACGTCGCCGGAGGTGGGCTCGTGCCGGGCGGCCTCCACCCGGCCGCTCCCGGCCCGCTCGGCCGCCTCCCGGTTGCGGGCGCGCTGCGCGGCGGTCACCGCGTCCGCCGCGGCGGCGGCCCGGCGCCCCCTGGTCACGGCGGCGTCGAGGTCGGAGCGGAACCGGGCGAAGGCTTCCGGGATGCCGGTCATGGGTGTCCTGTCCCCGCGCGCCTGTCCCCGCGCGCGCAGTCGTTCGTCGGGTGGTCTTTCAGTTGGTCACCGTCAGCGTGCGCACCACCTGCTCGCACGCCGGGCGGAGCCGGTCCTGCCCGTCGGGCGGGGCCTGGCAGCCCACGCTGACCTGGGCGTCGCCCTGGAACAGCACGAACCAGTCGACGGCGGCCGACTCCACCTGCTCCCGGTAGTAGACGACATCCTTGCCGCCGAAGCGCGCGTAGGCGTCGAAACCGGACAGGTTCCGGCCCCCGTCGTACCTGGCGCGCAGTTCGGTGACGGCCCGCTCGCGGTCGGCCGTCGAGTCGTAGACCAGCTTCTGCTCGGTCACCGCGATGGCCTCCCGCCCGTCGCCGCCGTCCTCGGGTTTGAGCAGCACCTTGCGGGTCTCGGCGTCGCCACCGACCTGCACCCAGCCGAGCGGCACGGAGAAGCTGTAGTCGTACTGGGCGATCGTCTTGCCGAGCACGCCGCCCGAGGAGGGGGCGGCCGGCGTCGTGGAGGCGGGGCCCGCGCCGCCGCTGTGCTCGACCAGGACGTACAGCAGCGCCCCGGAGAGCAGGAGGAGCACGAGGACCACCAGGCCGGCCACCAGCGGCGCGCGGCTGCCCGCCCGCGGTGGCGGCGGTGGCGGCGGGAAGTAGGCGGGCTGGGGGAAGTTCGGGGGCGGCGCGGGGTTCGCCGTGATGCGGCGGGTGAGCTTGCGGGTGGACTCCTCGGTGAGCTTGCGGGTCGCGTCGACCTGGTCGGGCAGCGGCCCGGTGCGCATCGGGTCGGTGGCGACCGCGCGCAGCGCGCCCCGCGCCACCACGGTCTCCGGCTGGTCGATGCTGGTGGGCACCACGCCGGTCTGCTCCAGCACCAGCCGGGCGACCAGCGGTATCCGGCTGGAGCCGCCGACCAGGAACACGCCGGCCAGCCCGCGCGGGTCCAGGCCCGCGTCCCGCACGGCCGTCGCGAGCAGCGCCGCCGCCCGGTTCAGCGGCGCGGCGACCAGGCCCTCCAGGTCGGTCCGGGTCACGTGCGCGTCGGGGAACGGCGGCGGCATCGGCACGTCGGTGTAGGCGTGCCGGGACAGCGTCTCCTTCGCGCCCCGCACGTCCTGCCGCAGCACGCGCCGCTTGCGCCGGTCGGCCAGCCCGCGGCCCTCCACCAGCTGCCGCCAGGTCTCCGGGTCGCCCGGCGAGACCAGCGAGCCGACGTGCTCCAGCAGCGCCTGGTCGACGTCCGCGCCGCCGAACGTCGGGTCGCCCTTGGCCGCCAGCACCCGGAACCCGCCGCCCCGCCGGGCCACCACGCTGGCGTCCACCGTCCCGCCGCCCAGGTCCAGCACCGCCAGCGCCGCGCCCTCCGGGATGGCGTGCGTCGCGGAGTGGAACACCGCCGCGGCCACCGGCTCGGGCACCAGCCGCAGCTCCTGGCCCAGGCCGCGGGCCGCCCGGAGCAGCACGCGGGTGCGAATCGCGCCCCAGTCGGCGGGGTGGGTGAGCACCAGCAGGTCCACCGGCGCGCCGCCCGCGACGTGCCGGGCCTCGTCGACCACCCGCGTCAGCACGGCCCGCACCACGTCGACCACCGGCAGCACCGCGGAGCCGAGCAGCAGCTCGCCCTCGTCCACCCGGCGCTTGGGGTGCGGCTCGTACCGGGACGGGTCCACCGCCGCCTGCCGCTCCGCCTCGTGCCCGACGAACAGCGTGCCGTCGGGCGCCGCGTACACGGCGGAGGGCAGGATCGGCCGGCCGTCGACCACGACCACCTGGGGCTCCCGGCCGTTGACCGAGATGGCCACGCAGGTGCTGGACGTGCCGAAGTCGACCGCCACGCGCAAGCCCATCGGTCATCCCCCTCGTTCCTCGAGGTCGGCGTGCCCGCATATGCATACCCGATCGGCCGCCCGCCGCCGGACCGGACCTCGGCGCGGGCGAAGTCGTCGCGGGCGTGGAGCGGCGCGGGCCGCGGGGCCGGGACCGACGCGGCCGGTCGCCGGCGCGGGCCGCCGGCCGGGGTCGACGCGCGGGGTTCCCCGGACGCGTCCGGGGAACCCCGCGCCGCCTCCGGGCGGGGCCGCCGGGGTGGAGGCCCCGGACGCGCGGAAGGCCCCGCCGGAGCGGGGCCTTCACCGTGCGCGGGAGGTCACTCCGGCTGGATCCACGACACCTGGACGCGCTGCTGGCCCAGCTTGCGCGTGACCAGCGTGCCGCGGCCGGGCGGCTGCGGCGAGGGCTTGAGGGTGCCCACGATCGCGCCCTCCTCCTTGGAGCCGGAGCCGACCAGGATCGGGGCCGAGATCTCCTTGAGCTTGCCCAGGATCGGGTCGTACATGGCGCGCGAGGCGCCACCCATCCGCCGCACGACGACGAGGTGCAGGCCCACGTCCTTCGCCTGCGGGATGAACTCCGACAGCGGCTGCAGCGGGTTCTGGCCGCCCTGCGGCGCGACCAGGTCGTAGTCGTCGACCACCACGAACAGCTCCGGGCCCTTCCACCAGGAGCGGTTCTTCAGCTGCTCCTGCGTGACGTCCGGGCCGGGCAGCCGGCCGGTCATGGAGCCGCGCACGTCCTTGATCATGTCGGTCAGCTGCGCCGACGACACCGCGTAGGACAGCAGGTGGTCGGTCTCGATGTAGCCGAGCATGGTGCGCCGGTAGTCGACCAGCATGATCAGCGCCTCGGTCGAGGTGTAGCCGGTCATGATGCCCCGCACGATGGTGCGCAGCAGGTTGGTCTTGCCGGACTCGCCGTCGGCCAGGCACATGAAGTGCGGGTCGGCGTCGAAGTCCAGGTAGACCGGCGCCAGCTCGTCCTCGTTGACGCCGATCGGCACCAGGTGGCCCCGGTTGGGCCGCTGCTGCTGCACCTGGGCCATGAAGTCGTTGTAGGGCAGCAGGTCGGGCAGCAGGCGGACCTGCGGCGCGCGCCGGCCGCGCCAGGCGCCGGCCACCTTGGCGATCATGTCCTGCACGCCGGCCGCGACGTTCTCCGCGTCGGAGGAGGCGTCGACGCGCGGCAGCGCGGTCAGGAAGTGCAGCTTCTGCGGCGACAGGCCGCGGCCCGGCCGCCCGGCCGGGATGTTCACGGCGATCTTGCGGTCCACGTCGGACTCGCTGGGGTCGCCGAGCCGCAGCTCGAACCGCGTGCCCAGCAGGTCCTTCATCGCGGGCCGGATCTCCGCCCACCGGTTGGCCGCCAGGACCACGTGCACGCCGTAGGACAGGCCCTGCGCGGCCAGCGCCTGCACCTGCGGCTCCAGCGCCTCGAACTCCTGCCGGAAGTTCATCCAGCCGTCGACGACCAGGAACGCGTCGCCGAAGTCGTCGTCGCGGATCTCGCCGCGCCGCTTGCGGTTGCGGAACTCGACCATCGAGTCGATGCCCTGCGCGCGGAACCGCAGCTCGCGCTCGGAGATCAGGCCGCTCAGCTCGGCGACCATGCGGCGGGCCTTGTCCACGTCCAGCCGGGAGGCGAACCCGCCGACGTGCGGCAGGTTCTCCAGCGAGGCGAGCGTGCCGCCGCCGAGGTCGAGGCAGTAGAACTGCACCTCCTCGGCGGTGTGGGTCAGCGCCATGGACGTGATCAGCGTGCGCAGCAGCATGGACTTGCCCGACTGCGGGCCGCCGACGATCGCGCCGTGGCCCGCCGCGCCGGAGAAGTCCGCCCACAGCAGGTCGCGCCGCTGCTCGAACGGCTTGTCCACGACGCCCAGCGGCACCTGGAGCTTGCCGTTGGCGAAGAAGCCGGGCGAGGTCAGGCCCCGGTCCTCGGTCGCCTGCAGCGGCGGCAGCAGGGTGTCCAGCGACGGCGGCTCGTTCAGCGGCGGCAGCCACACCTCGTGCGCCGGCGGGCCCTGGCCCACCAGCCGCTCGACGACGACCTCCAGCTCGCTGGGCTCGTTGCTGTCCTCCTCCTTCTTCTCCTGCTTGACCGGCTCGACCGGCTTCACCGGCTCCTTGGGGACCTCGACGTAGTCCGGCACGAAGAACCGGGGCCGCTTGTCGCTGGACACCACGGCCGACGGGCCGGCCACCTGGATGCCGGCGGGCCGGTACGGGCCGGACACGTACAGCGCCTTGAACCTGGTCAGCGGCGAGCCCTGGACGCCCAGGTAGCCGGAGCCGGGGATGGGCGGCAGCTCGTAGGCGTCCGGCACGCCGATCGCGGCGCGCGACTCGGCGGCGGAGAAGGTCTTCAGGCCGATCCGGTAGGACAGGAACGTGTCCAGGCCGCGCAGCTTGCCCTCCTCCAGCCGCTGCGAGGCGAGCAGCATGTGCATCTGCAGCGACCGGCCGACGCGGCCGATCTGGAGGAAGATGTCGATGAAGTCCGGCTTCGCCGTGAGCATCTCGGAGAACTCGTCGATGCAGATGAACAGCGCCGGCAGCGGGTCGAGGTCGGCGCCGTTCTCGCGGGCCTTCTCGTAGTCCCACACGTTCTTGTAGTTGCCCTTGGCCAGGACTTCCTGCCGCCGCGCCACCTCGCCCGCGATGGCGTCCTTCATGCGGTCGACCAGGGTCAGGTCGCCCGCCAGGTTGGTGATGGTCGCGGCGACGTGCGGGGCCTTGTCCAGGCCCAGGAACGTCGCGCCGCCCTTGAAGTCGACCAGGATCATGTTCAGCGTCGTGGACGAGTGCGTCGCCAGCAGGCCCAGCACGAGCGTGCGCAGGAACTCCGACTTGCCCGAACCGGTCGCGCCGATGCACAGGCCGTGCGGGCCCATGCCCTCCATCGCCGCTTCCTTGATGTCCAGCTCGACCTGCTGGCCGAACTCGCCGATGCCGAACGGCACCCGGTAGCGGTCGCGCACCGGCCGGGGCCGCCACGCCTGCTGCACGTCGAAGGTCATCGGGTCGCCCTGGAGGCCCAGGAACTCGATCAGCGGCGGGTTGTTGCTCATCGACAGCGGGTCCTCGTCGCTGCCGCCCGCGTCCACGCCGCCCACCCGGTACGGCGCGAGCCGCCGCGCCAGCGCCTCGGCCTCCACCACCGACAGCCAGTCCGGCGCGCCGAACCACTCGACGCCGCCGGCGCTGCGCGCGCCCAGCTTGCCGTCCTCGATCACCAGCCGCAGGCCGCGCCGCGCGGTGAGGTTGCCCAGCGACTCGGACAGGTCCAGCAGCGTCACGCCGACCAGGCCCTCCTCGAGGATGATCTGCTCCTCGCGGGTGACGTCGCCGTCGTCGATGACGATCACCACGTGCGGCTGGTCGGCGGGCGGCGGCGCGTTGCGGGTGAACCGCTGCCGGTCGCGCAGCTGCTCGTCGAGCATGTGCTCGACCTCGGCCAGCGAGCCGGCCATCATCCGCATCTGGCCGATGCCGTCCACGATCGCCGGGTGCTGCACGTGCGGCAGCCACTTCATCCACTCCCACCGGGCCTTGGTGCGGCCGGTGGTGACCACGGCGATCAGCAGGTCGTCCGGTGAGTGGAAGGTCGCCATCTGGGCCAGCAGGGCGCGGGCCAGGCCGCGCTTCTCCTCGGGCTCCCCCAGCAGGCCGACGGCGGCGAAGCCGCGCAGCGCGATGGAGATCGGCAGGTCGGGCACCAGCGAGTGGGCGCGCACGAAGCGGCGCAGCGCCAGCGTCGCGATGGGCTCCAGCTCCTCCACCGGGCCGGTCTGCGGCGGCACCAGGCGGGTCGCGAGGCGCTGCGAGCCGCGGCCCGCGCGCAGGTGGCAGAAGTCGGGGTCGTTCTGGCGGCGCTCCCACATCCGGCGGGTGGTGGCGAGCGACCACAGCATCTGCGGGTCGGGGTGGACCCACTCGCGCTCGGCGCGCTGCTCGTTGGCCGCCTCGCGGGCGCGGTCGCGCATCTGGCCGAGGTAGCGCAGGTAGTCCTTGCGGTCCTCGTTCATCTCGGCCTTCTTCTGGCCCTTGCCCGAGCCCATGCCGCTCGCCATCATGCCGATGGTGGAGATCATCATCATGCCGGGCATGATCATCGCGGCCGGGTTCTTGTTGCTGTAGCTGAACATCAGGACCATCATCCCGACGGACGACACGATCATGACCGCGGGCATCGCCTTCATCATGATGTTGCCGGGGATGACGCGGGGGACCTCGGGCGGCGGTTCGAGGTGGACCTCACCGCCCGGCGGGCGGGGGGCGGCGAGGCGTGCCGTGCGCTTGAACTGCAACGTGCTCACCTAACAGGCACCTCTTCACACTTCTCGTACCCGCGCACGCAGGGGTGCGCCCACCAGTCGCAACCGACACTATGACCCATGGTCCCGACCCGCGGAGGTGGGTCGGCGAAAATCCTTGGCGCACGGGTTGCGCGGAACCGCCGCGTCCGGCCGGGCGCTTTGGCCATACTTGGGGCCGCCCGTCGGGCCGCCCGGAGGACTACCTAAAGTCGGGCCGCCCGCAAGCACACACGCAACAGGACTTAGGGGGCGCTGGTGGCGACCGGTACGACGGTCTTCAGCCGGGTCACGGTGGTTGCGCCGCGAACGCGTATCGACGTCGCGCTGCCCGCCGACGTCGCGGTGGCGGACCTGCTGCCGATGCTGCTGGACATGGCCAAGGAGGCCACGCCCGACGGCGGCGTCCGGCACGGCGGGTGGGCGCTGGCCAAGCTCGGCGACAGCCCGCTCGACCCGAGCCGCACGCTGGCCTCGCTCGGCGTGGTGGACGGCGAGCTGCTCCAGCTGCGCAAGCGCAACGAGAACCCGCCGCCCCCGCTGTACGACGACGTGGTCGACGCGATCGCCGAGTCGGACCCGGACAGCTTCCGGCCGTGGACCAGGGACACCGCGCGCCGCTACGGCCACCTCGCGGGCGCGCTGGCGCTGATCACCGCCGCCGTCGCGGTGCTGCTGTCGGGCCCGCTGGTCGGCGGCGACGGGCTGTGGCCGGCGATCTGCGCGGGCGCCACGGCGGTCGTGGCCCTGGCGGCGGGCGCGGTGATCGCCCGCTCCTACGACGCGGTCGGCACCGGCGTGCTGATCGCGGCGGCCGGCGGCCTGCCGATGGCGTACGTGGCCGGGCTCTACACCGTGCCGGGCGCGATCGGGCGGCCGAACCTGCTGCTGGCCAGCGTGCTGGTGCTGATCTTCGCCTCGGCGGCGATCCTGCTCATCGGGCGCGGCATCACGGTGTTCATCGCGGCGGCCACGGCGGGCGCGCTGAGCGGCCTGGCGTTCCTCATCGGCATCTTCGTCGACCACCCGGTGGTCGGCATCGCGGCGGCCACGGCGGCGGTGTCGCTGGCGGCGCTGTCCGCGCTGCCCCGGCTGACCATCCAGCTGGCCAAGCTGCCGCTGCCGACCGTCCCGGGCAGCGCCGAGGACCTCAAGGAGGACACCGGCTTCCCGGAGTACGCGGTGATCGAGCGGCGCACCGCGAACGCCCACGAGTACCTCACCGGCATGATCATCGGCTGCGGCGGCGTCGCGGCGGTGTTCTCGGTGATCGCGGCGGGCGACGGCACGGTCTTCGGGCCGGTCCTGGCCATCGTGGTGACCCTGGTCCTGCTGCTGCGCGGCCGGGCGTACGCCAACGGCGCGCAGGCGGTGGCGCTGCTGGTGTCCGGCATGGCGGCGGGCGCCGGCGTGCTGGTGGGCTGGCTGGTGGGGGCCGGGCCGGGCGACCGGCTGCTGTACGTGTTCGGGTCCCTCGTGCTGGTCGGCGCGGCGGCGCTGGTGCTGGGCGTGATCTTCCCCGGCCAGAGGTTCTCGCCGGTGCTGCGCCGCACGGTGGACGTGCTGGAGGCGCTCCTGATCGCCGCCGTGCTGCCGCTGGCGCTGGCGGTGATGGACCTGTACGTGGCCATGCGACAGCTCATCCCGGCGTGACGGCGATGAAGCGGACCGCGCGGAAGGCGGCGGCGGTGACCGCCGTCGCCCTGACCCTGCTGACCGCGCCGGGCGCCCACGCGCAGCCGACGACCGCGCGGGACGCCCGGCCCAACTCGGTCCCGCCACCGGTCGACCTGGCCTACCTGCGGCCGTTCAAGCCGCCGGCCGAGGACGTCGACTACGTGAAGAAGACCGAGTGCATCAGGTCCGGCACCGGCAACCGCCCGATCCCGAACAAGCCGTGGGGCCAGATGCAGCTGCGGCTGGAGGAGGCGCACCGCTTCGCCACCGGCGCGGGCGTCAAGCTGGCCATCATCGACACCGGCGTGAACGCCGAGCACCCGCGCCTCAAGGGCCGGGTGACCGGCGGCGGCGACTACGTGGAGACCGAGAAGAAGGGCCTCTCCGACTGCGACGGCCACGGCACCGAGGTGGCGGGCGTCGCGGCGGCCAGCAGGGACGAGGCCACCGGCTTCGTCGGCGCGGCGCCCGACGCGGAGATCATCTCGTTCCGGCAGACCAGCGACCACTTCGAGTACAAGGACCCGGCCGGCCGGGACAACCGCAACTCGGCGGGCAAGGTCCGCACCCTGGCCGAGGCCGTCGTCGCCGCCGTGGAGGCCGACGCGAAGGTCATCAACATGTCGGTGACCTCCTGCGAGCCGCCGCACGAGCCCAGCGACCAGGAGCGCGAGCTGCAGGCCGCGATCCACTGGGCGGTCAACGTCCGCAACGTCGTGGTCGTGACGGCGGCCGGCAACCTCGGCGGCGAGGGCGACGGCTGCTCGGTGCAGAACGACAACCAGGACGTCGACACCGTCAACGTCGTCGCCTCGCCGCCGTGGTACTCGCAGAACCTGCTCGCCGTGGCGTCGATGGGCGCGACCGGCCGGGTCTCGGAGTTCTCGGTGTGGGGCCCGTGGGTCAGCGTCGCGGCGCCCGGCGAGGACATCACCACCCTGGACCCGGCGGGCCAGGGCCTGACCGACGCGCGGCTGGACGAGCGCGGCGCGCCCAGGCGCATCCAGGGCACGAGCTTCGCCTCGCCGTACGTGGCGGGCGTGGTGGCGCTGGTGCGCCAGCGCTTCCCGGACCTGACCGCGCGCCAGGTCATGGACCGCGTCAAGGCGACGGCCCAGCACCCGGGCAACCCGAGCGGCCGGGACCACAAGGTCGGCGCGGGCATGATCAACCCGGTGGCGGCGCTGACCGCGGAGCTGCCCTCGGAGCAGGGCGCGAAGGCCGCCCCGCCGACCCAGCTGATGACCGACCTCGACCCGCTGAACCCGCCGGACCGCACGCCGCTGATCGTGGCGATGTCGGGCACCGGCGCGGGCGTCGGCCTGCTGCTGCTGACGCTGTTCATCGTCCACACGGTCAACCGCAACCGCGCTCGGCGCGCCGCGGTCCCGGTGCGGCGCAGCAGGATCTGACACCGCCGAACCCCGCGCGAGGCGACCCGCCGCCGCACGGCCCGGGACCGGGCCGTGCGGCGGCGGGGTCAGTCCTCGCCGAGGATCGGCGGCGCGGCCTTCTTGGGCTTGCCCAGCAGCGCCTCGGTGGCGCCGGTGACGCGGACCTTGGACTTGTGCTCCTTGTCCCCGCCCTGCTGGCCGCCCGCGCCCATGCCGCCCATCACCGCGCCGCCCACCACGCCGCCGGCGGCCACACCGGGCGCGCCGGCGCCGGACGCCGGCGCGGCGGGCCGCGGGGCGCTCTCGGCCGGGCGGGGCTCCTGCACCGCGGTCGAACCGCCCGGGGCGAGCGCGGGCTCCGGGGTGACGCCGCCGCCGGGCACACCACCGGCGGACCCACCGGGCACACCACCGGGCACACCACTGGCGGACCCACCGGGCACACCACCGCCGACACCGGCGGAACCGCCACCGACCGGACCGGTGGCGGGGGCGCCGGCGGGGCTCGCGCCACCGGGCGCGGCGCCGGCCGGTGTGGCGCCCGGACCGCCGACGGCCGCCGCGGGCCCACCGCCCCCGCCGCCCGGCGGGGGCGCCCCGCCGGGCGGCGGCGCGGCCCCGGCGGGCCCGGTGAACGCCCAGTCCTGCTCCGGGTACCGGTGCTCCAGCCCGACCGCGGCGAAGCCCGCGGGACCGGACACCTCCTCGCACAGCCGCAGGAACGCCTCCAGGACGTCCCGCACGGCCTCGTGCAGCTCCCCCGCCGGTCCCGCCAGCTCGTCGAGCACCTCGACCACCCGCCGGTCGCCGTCCAGCGGCAGGGCCGCCGCGCCGGACACCGCGTCGGCCGCCTCCGCGAGCACCCGCGCCAGGTCCGCGACGAGGTCCCGCACGCCGTCCGCGGTCAGGTCCAGCGCGTCGCCCATCGCGTGCATCGCGTCGCACAGGTCGTGGCCGGCCGGCCCGACGGCCTGCACGTGCTCGACGAACGAGTCCGCGTCCCTGCCCCGCCACGCCGAGTCGAGCCGGCCCAGCGGCTCGGTCAGGTCCCGCGTCACGCGCTCCGCGACCAGCCCCGCCCGGCGCCACCGCTCGGCTTCCGCGTGCAGGTCGCCCCACGTCCCGACGACCGGCTCGAAGCAGTCCCCGACGAGGTCCCGCACGCCCAGCCGGCGGCTGACCCCGGACAGGTACTCCAGCTCCGGACCGACCTCGGCGGCGAGTTCGCGGCCGTCCCTGCCCCGCATCGAGCCCCCTAGCGCCGGTCGGCGTTCTTGATCAGCGCGACGGCTTCCGCGTCCTGCGAGCCGTAGTACTCGGCCACGGCGCTCAGGCCGCGCGCCGCGGACGCCAGCACCTCGCACGCCCGGTCGAGCTGCCGGCCCAGCAGGTCGGCCGCGCGGCCGTAGGTCTCGGCGCCGCGCAGGGCACGCCCGAGCTCGCCGAAGCTCTCCGGGCGCACCGGGGCGGACCGCAGGTCGGCGCGGGCGCGCGCCAGCTCCCGCGCGGCCTCGTCCACCCGCTTCGCGTACAGCTCGACCCAGCGCGCGTCCACGGCGATCCCGCCGGCGCGCGCCGGGGCCGCGGGTCGTGACACCTCGTCCACCCGGCCACCTCCTGCCCCTGTGACGGGGAGCGGCCCCGGCCGGTTCCCGCGCCGGGGACGCCGGTCAGCCGCCGGCCGCCTGCCCCTGCCCGTCCTCGGGCAGCCGGCCGAGGTCCTTGGGCACCGGGATGGAGTCCCAGCTGCGCACGGCGTCGTTGCGGTTGAGCTGCGGCCCGTTGGGCAGCAGCCGCAGGATCGACTCCGGTCCGGGCGTGAACTGGTCGCCCAGGCCCAGCGCCGCGCTGACCACGGTGTCGGGGATGCCGTACTTCACGCCGCGGCCGGTGACCAGGTGGATCGGGCCGCTGCGGAAGTCCTGGGTGGACGTGGCCGAGCGGACCACCGCCGACTTGCCCGGCGCCATCATGAACTTGCCGACCACCTCGCCGGTCGCCCCGACCTGGTTGATGTCGACGGCCACCGCGTCGCCGGGCACCGGCAGCGACGGCGCGATGGTGACCTGGGTGTGCTGGGACCGGTTGTCGGCGTTGACGTTCTCCGCCCGCCAGTTCAGGCACACCACCCGGTTGTTCTGGTTGGGCTCCAGGGTGTCGGGGACCTCGGCCGGGTAGTCCAGGAAGTCCAGCGGCTGGGCCGGCTTCTTGGTGTCGATGCGGGCGATGTCGACCCGCTTGGCGTCCGCGCCCTGCGCGTAGGCCGCGCGGATCAGGTCGCCCGCCGCCCGGCTGATCTCCTGGAGCGCGTCCTGGAGCGCCACGTAGAACACCGGCTCGGACCCGGTGCGCACGACCTCGATCACGTCGCCCACCTCCAGGTTGACGCCGTTGAGGTAGGTCACCGGGTCGCCGAGGCCGGGGATCTCCGGCGCGCGCAGCGGCTTGGCCTCGGGGATCGCGTTGAGCAGGCCGGAGCTGATGGCGCGGACCGTCTTGTCGCGCAGGTTCAGCGCGGTCAGCACCTCGGGGCGGCTCAGGTCCACCTTGGCCCGCACGGTCGACGTCGAGGTGATCTTCGAGTTCACCGGGGCCTTGTAGATCAGGTAAGCCTGCCGGTCGTCGGTGCCCGCGCGCACCAGCAGCGCCTTGTTGCCGTCCAGCAGCCGGCCGCCGCTCATGCCGGCCAGGACCGTCGTCTCGAACTTCCCCTTGGACGCCGGGTTGTTCAGCGTGTCGTCCAGGTCGAGCGTGTCGCACACGCCCCACTCCGAGCCGATCCGGTCCTCCGGCTTGGCGGGCAGCACGTCGGGGCCGTCCGGGATGCCGGTGAGCCTGCCCTTGGGCAGCCGGGCGAGCGCCTTCTCGCTGACCAGCTTGGGCTCGCCGCCCGCGACGCCGGGCGCGGCGCCGGCCACGCCCGCCTGCGCGTCGCCGCCGGTGACCGCGGGCTGGCCCCGGTCCGGGGACTGCTGGTTGAGCAGCAGCAGCCGCGCGGAGGCCAGGTTGGTCATCGGGATCAGCTGGGTGGGCTGGCGCCGCACCACGTAGACCTGGCCGGTCTCCTTGCTGATCGCGATCTGGGTCTGGTCGTCGATCTTCGGGTCCGGCGAGAAGAAGCCGAACACCAGGAAGCCGATCAGGCCGATGACGCCGAGGATCACACCCACCGCGGTGGCGCGCGAGTGCGTGCGCATCGGATCGTGCAGCATCACCGCGTCCCGGCGCACCAAGGCGGACTGCATCCTGCGCAGCACGAAGCGGTAAGCCTGGACCTGTGACTTGGTGGTGGGTGTTGATGCCATTCTGGCTCGCTGCTCTCCCAGTCGCGGTACGGTCTGCACGATAGCCGGACGGCGGGTGGCGCGTGCGCGGGTTGGTCAGACCCGATCGGTCCACCCGCCGAACGCCGACGGGAAAGAGAACGAGATCGGATGTCCGTGACCGCCCCACATCCGGGCCCGCCCAACCCCGCCGCGGCGCGCGCCCAGGCCGCCGGGGGCGCCGTGCGCGCCGCCCTGCTCCGGGCCCGCCGCCGCGCCACCGGCGCGGGCTTCGGCTCCCTGCCGGTCGCCAACCTGGTGGTCCTGGAGGTCGGCGTCGCGATCGGCCTGGTCCTGCTCGCGATCGGCGCCACCGGCGACGGGATCGCGCCCGCCCTGGCGTACACGGCGGGCGGCATCGTGCTGGTCTCCCTCGTCCTCGCCTTCACGCGCTCCCGGGGCCGCTGGCTGACCCAGTGGATCGGGCTCGTCGCGCGCTACAACCTGCGCGGCCACACCCGCACCGCCAAGCGCAGCGGGCCGGTGGAGATGAAGCCGCCGTCGGAGGAGGAGACCTCGGTCATCGGCCCGGACGACCCGCGCGTGGCGCTGCTGCGGCTGGCCGTGCCGGACCTGGTGGTGGCCAGGGGCGCCGACCACGAGCGCCGCCCGCTGGGCATGGCCTGGCACCAGGGCGCGTGGACGGCCGTGCTGCTGGTCGACCCGGCGCCCGGCCTGGTCACGGCGGTGGGCAGCGCGCCGGCGCTGCCGCTGGGCGCGCTCGCGCCGACCCTGGAGGACCGGGGCGTCGTGCTGGACGCGATCTCGGTCATCTGGCACTGCTACCCGGGCAGCGCGGCGCTGCCGGCGAACTCGCCGGCGCTCAACTCGTACCTGGAGGTGCTGGGCCCGCTGCCGGCGGCGGCCCGGCGCACCACGTGGATCGCGGTGCGGCTGGACCCGAGGCGGTGCGCGGCGGCGATCCGCGAGCGCGGCGGCGGCGTCGTGGGCGCGCACCGGGCGCTGATCGGCGCGCTGTCGCGGGTCCGCAACGCGCTGGAGTCCGCGGGCGTGGCGATCCGGCCGCTGGACCCCGACGAGCTGATCCGCGCCGGCATCTCGGCCGCCGAGCTGACCTCGGTGGCGGGCTCGAACAACGCGGTGTCGCTGCGCGAGAAGTGGTCCGGCGTCACCGCGGGCGGCGTCGGCCACGCCTCCTACGCGATCACCGGCTGGCCGGCCAAGGGGATGCGGAACAACCTCAACGCGCTGACCGGCGTGCGGGCGCTGTCCTCGACGCTGTCGATGACGATCTCGCCGAGCAGCGAGCAGGGCCAGGTCGGCCTGCGCGGCCTGGTACGGGTCTCGGCCCGCACGCCCTCCGAGCTGGGCCGCGCCGACGACCGGATCAAGGCGCTGGCCGACAAGCTGGACGTCACGCTGACCCCGCTGAACGGCCTGCAGGTCGCCGGGCTGGCCGCCACCCTGCCGCTGGGAGGTGTCGCGTGAGCGGCTCGCGGCTGCTGGACACCCGCGGCCAGGGGCGGGGCGTCGCGCCCGAGTTCCTCGTCGCGCCGCAACTGCTGGACGTGGTCTCGCCCTCCGGCGACCGGGGCGGCATGGTGCTGGGCTCGGGCCCGAAGGGCGAGCCGCTGACGATCTCGGTGCTGCGGTCCGCGCCGACCCGCATGGTCGTGGTCGGCGGGCTGTACCTGGCGCGGCAGGTCGCGCTGCGCGCGATGGCGACCGGCGCGTGGATCACCATCGCGACCGGCCGGCCGCAGGCGTGGCAGCCGGTGGTGCGGGCGGCGGGCACGGGCCAGGACGGGCGGCCCTCGCCGCTGGTGCAGCTGCGCCGGCTGAGCCCGGTGGAGCTGCCCCGCCCGTCGGAGGACAGCCCGCTGCTGGTCGTGCACGACGGCGGCCACGTGCCGCAGGAGCTGTTCCCGCCGCGCTCGCCGTGGCAGACGACGATGTACGTGCTGCCGTACCTGCACCCGCAGGCGGCGAGCACCGCCACCACCGCCGACCTGGTGCTGCTGCAGCGGCTGCCGGTCGGGCAGGCGCAGCTGGCCGGCCAGATCTGGCGGCTGCCGCCGCGGATGGCGCACCAGCTGACCACGCTGAAGGACGACCAGGTGATCGCGCTGGGCGCGAACCTGTGGCTCCCGCTGCGGCTGGTGACCACGCCGGGTGAGCAGCAGATCCTGGGCGCCGTCCGCCGCGGCGACTGACCCGTCGGCACGAGCGCGGCGGCGCCCCGGACCCCGAGGTCCGGGGCGCCGTTCGTCGTCCCCGGGGCCTTCACCACTTTGCGTGGCTTCTCGTTCACAGATCGGGTGAATTCTGTGGAAACGCCGTTGGACGGGTATCCCCGGTAGGTCCTTGCCCGAGCACGCAGGGCGAACCGGCGGCGGCTCACCGCGCCCGACAGGGTCCGGGGGCGGCCCGACCGGGCGCCCGGCCCGCGAACAGGAGACCCCGCCATGGGAGACGTCCGCCCGTCCCGGGCCAAGCGGTGGACCGGCGCCGGGGCTGCCGGCGCCGCGTTCGCCGTCACGGCCGCCCTGACCGCTTCGCCCCCGGCCGCCGCCGAGGGCGACGTCCTCGGCCTCGGCGCCGAGAACGCGATCAAGGACAGCTTCATCGTGGTGCTCGACGAGACGAGCACCAGCAGCGCCGCCGAGCTGGGCGCCCAGTACCAGGCGAACGTGAAGCACACCTACACCAGCGCCCTGCGCGGCTTCGCCGCGACCATGAGCGAGGCGAACGCCCGCGAGCTGGCCGCCGACCCGTCGGTCGCCTACGTCCAGCAGGACGTCGAGGTCCGGCTCACCGGCGCCCAGACGCCCACCCCGTCGTGGGGCCTGGACCGCGTCGACCAGGCCGCCCTGCCGCTGGACGACACCTACACCCACCCCAACGAGGGCGAGGGCGTCACCGCCTACATCATCGACACGGGCATCCGCGCCTCGCACGCCGACTTCGGCGGCCGGGTCGCGCCGGGCCGCGACGTCGTGGACGACGACGACGACCCCGCCGACTGCAACGGCCACGGCACGCACGTCGCGGGCACCGTCGGCGGCACGGCGCACGGCGTCGCCAAGAAGGTCGGGCTGGTCGGCGTGCGGGTGCTGGACTGCTCCGGCTCCGGCTCCTACTCGGGCGTGATCGCGGGTATCGACTGGGTGACGGCCAACGCCGCCAAGCCGGCCGTCGCGAACATGTCCCTGGGCGGCGACTCGAACGCGACCGTCGACCAGGCGGTGCGCAACTCCATCGCGGCCGGCGTGACCTACGGCCTGGCCGCGGGCAACGACAAGGGCGGGGACGCGTGCGAGACCTCGCCCGCGCGCGTCGCCGAGGGCATCACCGTCGGCTCGACCGCCCCCACCGACGCGCGCTCGGCGTTCTCCAACATCGGCGGCTGCCTGGACCTCTTCGCGCCGGGCTCGGACATCACCTCCGCCTGGCTCACCGACGACACGGCCACCAAGACCATCAGCGGCACCTCGATGGCCACCCCGCACGTGGTCGGCGCGGCGGCGGTCCACCTGTCCGCGAACCCGTCGGCGACCCCGCAGCAGGTGCGCGACGCCCTGGTGGCGGGCGCGACCCCCGACGTGGTGACCGACGCCGGCAGCGGCTCGCCGAACAAGCTGCTGCGCGTGGTCGGCGGCGCCGCCCCGCCGCCCGACGGCTGCCCGGCGCAGACCAGCGACACCGACGTGCCCGTGCCGGACCGGGGCACCGCCGGCAGCACCATCACCGTCACCGGCTGCGCCGGCAAGGCCGGGTCGGGGGCCACCGTCGAGGTGCACGTCAAGCACCCCCACCGCGGTGACCTGTCGATCGACCTGGTCGCCCCGAGCGGCGCGGTGCAGCGGCTCAAGCCGCAGAGCGGGTCGGACGGCGCGGACGACGTCGACGCGACCTTCCCGGTGGACCTGTCGGCGGAGGACGCGAACGGCGCCTGGGAGCTGCGCGTGCGCGACTGGTACGGCCAGGACACCGGCCACATCGACTCCTGGACGCTCGACCTGTGACCCGACCGCGGCGACCCGACCGCGGCGACCCGACCGGCCCCCGCACCGCCCGCGGTGCGGGGGCCGTCGCGCGCCATCACCCGTTTGGCGGCTTGTGGAACACTGATCACCCGACATCGAGTCAAGAGGGTGGGACCGTGGCCGCAGCACCGGAGCACGGGTACGCGCCGCGGACGACCAGGCCGTACCCGGCGATCGGCCCGCACACCGTCGAGGACTGGCTGGACCTGCCGCCCACGGTGGACGGCTCGCGCATCGAACTGATCCTCGGAGACCTCCACGTGACTTCCGCGCCCTCCGGTGAGCACCAGTACGCGGCCAGCCGGCTCATCCGCCCCCTGGAGGACGCCGTCGCCGCCGCCCGGCAGACCGGCTTCTACGTGGTCACGGCGGTGGGCGTGCGGATCACCACCCCCTTCCGCACGGCGCTGGTCCCCGACGTGGTGGTGCTCAACCAGCCACCGGTCGGCGCGAGCTTCCCGGCCGAGGCCCTGGCCCTGGCCGTGGAGGTCTGGTCGCCCGGCAACTCGCTCGCGGAGCGCCAGTTCACGATGCTCGGCTACGCGGGCGCCGGCGTGCCGTTCTTCTGGGCGGTCGACCGGCAGGGCGCGCACGACGGCCTGCGCCTGACCGCGTACCGCCTGGACAAGGGCGCGTACCGGGAGGAGAACGCCCTCAAGCCGGGCGAGGCCGCCGCCGTCACCGCCTCACCGGTCCCGATCACCCTGGACGTCGCCGACCTGACCGTCTACTGACTCCACCGGGCCGCTGTCGCATGACCTCACCCGTTTGGTGGACCATGGAACACTGTGGTCGGAGTCGAACCGGGAGGTGGAGCCGTGTCCGCAGCTCCGGAACAGGGGTACGGGCCACCGGGCGCCCCTCGTCGCCCGGCGATCGGCCCGCACACCGTCGAGGACTGGTTGGCCCTGAACCCCACCGCGGACGGGTCACGCGTCGAGTTGATCCTTGGACACATCCACGTGAGCCCCGCACCCTCCGGCGAGCACCAGCTCGCCGCGTTCACCCTCGCCCTGGCGATCCGAGAGGCCGTGCGCGCCGCGGGGCGGTCGGACCTGCACGTGGTCCCCGCCGTGAACGTGCGGATCTCCACGGCGTTCCGCACCGCGCTGATCCCGGACGTGGTGGTGCTGACCAGACCCCCCGTCGGGGTGAGCTTCCCGGCCGAGGCCCTGGCCCTGGCCGTGGAGATCTGGTCACCTGGAAACCCGCGCGTGGAGCGCGAGCTGAAGATGCTCGGCTACGCGGGCGCAGGGGTGCCGTTCTTCTGGGCGGTCGACCAGTCCAGCGAACTCAGCGAGCCGCGGCTGACCGCGTACCGCCTGGACGAGGGCCTCTACCGGGAGGAGGACGTCCTCAAGCCGGGCACGGAGGCCCCGATCACCGCCTCGCCGGTCCCGTTCCGGCTGGACATCTCCGACCTGGCGGTCTAGCCGCGCCGGTCGTGCGGTTCAGCGGTGCCGGCCGGTGGCGCGGTCGGCGCGCCTCGCCCGGTCCCGGCACTCCGCCAGGGCCTCCAGCACCCGCGGCCACGTGCAGGCCGGGTCGGTGTCGCGGTTGTGCCGGGCGATGCGCCGGCGCTCGGCGCGGTCGGCGGCCAGGCGGGTCACCGCGCCCGCCAGGTCGTCCGACAGCAGGCCCTCCACGCCGTCCCGCACGAAGTCCGCCACCCCCGTGCCCGGCCGGGCGACCACCGGCACGCCGGCCGTCCTCGCCTCCAGCGCCGCCAGCCCGAACGCCTCCGCCGCCGTCGGGTTGACGAACAGGTCCGCGCCCGCCAGCAGCCGCACCACCCCGTCGCGGTCCAGCCGGCCCGGCAGGCTCACCCAGTCCATGCCGTGCCGGCGCAGGTAGCGGCGCATCGCGGGCAGCTCCGGCCCCGCACCGGCGATCGTCGCCCTCAGGTCCCCCACCCGCCGCCGCACCTCCCGCAGCACGGCCAGCAGGTGCATCGGCTGCTTGCGGGGCGCCAGCCGCCCCACCGACACCACGTGCACCGCGCCGTCCGGCCGCTGCGCCGGGATGCCCCGCCACAGCTCGGGCGCGATGCCGTTGGGCACCACCGCCACCGGCACGCCCGGCAGCGCCACCCGCACCCGCTCGGCGGCGGCCCGGCTCACCGCGGCCAGCACGAGCGGCGCGCGGGTCCAACCCCGCCACCGGTCCAGCCCGCCGTACAGGCGCCGCACCACCGGGTCCCACATGCTGTGCACGATCGCAACCGTCGGCAGGCCGAGCCGCAACGCCGACCGGATCCCCGACCACCCGAACGGCGAGACCGCGCCCAGGTGCACGTAGACGACCTCCGGCCGCAGCCCCGCCAGCAGCCGGTCCAGGTGGGCGCCCGCCCGCGGGTGCACCGGCGGGCTGCCCGGCAGGCGGGCGGTGATGCGGTGCACGGCGTACCCGGGTCGCTGCTCGGCGTGCCGGGTGGCGGTGACGACGTGCACCTGCTCGCCGGTCCGGCGTTGCGCGTCGGCCAGGCCGGCGACCTGGACCTCGATCCCGCCCAGGCGCGGGAGGAAGCAGTCGGTGAGGTGGACGGTCGACACGGGCCCTCCCGTCAAGCCGCCGGACGGAGCAACTGACACTCTTGCACCTGTGAGCCGAACGTGCGTGTTCTTCCACGCCCACCCGGACGACGAGGCCCTGCTGACCGGCGGGACGATGGCCCGCCTCGCGGCCGAGGGGCACCGGGTCGTCCTCGTCGTGGCGACGGCGGGCGAGCGCGGGCTCTCGGCGGCGCGCGGGGACCTGGGCGCGGTGCGGACGAGGGAGGCGCACGCGTCGGCGAAGGCGCTGGGCTGCGCGCGCGTCGAGTTCCTCGGCTACGAGGACTCGGGGCTCGACGGCTCGGGCGGGTCCGGGCGGAACGGGTCCGGCTCGGGCGGGTCCGGGCCGGGCGGTTTTGCGCGGGCGGGGGTGCCGGAGGCGGCGGACCGGCTGGCGGAGTTGCTGCACGAGGAACGCGCGGACCTGCTGACCACCTACGACCCGACCGGCGGCTACGGCCACCCCGACCACGTGCAGGTGCACCGGGTGGGCGCGCTGGCGGCGGAGCTCGCCGGCACGCCGAGGGTCTGGGAGGCCACCGTCGACCGGACCCTGCTGCTGCGCGGCCTGCGCCTGGCGAGGCTGGCCCGCGACTTCGACCTGACCCCGTTCACGACGGCCTACACCCCGCGCCACCGGATCACCCACCGGGTCGACGTGCGGCGGTACGCCCCGCAGAAGCGGGCCGCCCTGGCGGCCCACGCGACCCAGACGACGGGCGGCGACGGGCCCCGGACCCTCACCGCCCTGCTGAGCCTGCCCGGCCCCCTGTTCCGCCTGGTCCTGGGCACCGAGTGGTACGTCGAGCGCAAGCGCTTGCGGGCCTGGAGCCGGTGAACCGCGGAAAGTGTCGGTGCGCCGTGGGACGATCGAACCGGGGGCCGGAGGCCAACCCCGATCCCCGATCCGGGCAGGGACCCGAGCGGGGATCCGGGCGGAAACCCGAGCAGGAACCCAGGCGCGCGGCCAGGCCCGAGCCCCCGCCACCCGGCACCACGCCGCACGCACCGCCCGACCCCACACCACCGCCCGACCCCGCACCGGCACCACCCGGCTCCGCATCTGCACCACCGCCCGACCCCGCACCGCCCGACCCCGCACCGCCCGACCCCGCACCGCCCGACCCCGCACCGCCCGACCCCGCACCACCCGACCCCGCACCACCCGACCCCGCACCACCCGACCCGACACCGCTCGACCACGCACCGGCGCTACCCGACCCCGCACCACCCGGCCCAGCACCGGCACCACCACCCGGCGCCGACCGGACCGGCGCCGACCGGACCGCCGGCGACCCCGCCGACCGCCCGACCCGCCCGCACACCCGCACCCGCACGCGCACCCGCACCTGGCTGCGCGCCGCCGCCTCCGCCGCCTCCCTGGCGCTGGCCGCCTACCTGGTCGCCGCCCTGGTCCCCGCCCTCGGCGGCGTCGGCTGGGCCGCCCTCGGGCAGCGGCTGGCCGACGTGGGCCCCGCCCCGCTGCTCGGCCTCACCGCCCTGTGGCTGGCCGGCCTCTGGGCCTACACCCACGTCCTCACCGGCTCGCTGCCCGGCCTGCGCCGCGCCCGGGCGTTCAGCCTCAACGCCGCCGGCAGCGCGGTCAGCAACCTGCTCCCGTTCGGCGGCGCGGCCGGTGTCGCGGTGACCGCCGTGATGGCGTCGAGCTGGGGCCACACCGCGCGCGCCATCGCCACGTCGGCCGTCGTCACCGGCCTGTGGAACGCCGTCTTCCGGGTCGCCCTGCCGGTGGTGGCGCTGGCCGTCCAGGGCGCGGCCGTCCTCGGCCACGGCGTCCTGGCCGCCACCACCGCCACCGCCGGCGCGCTGGCGCTCGCCGTCGTGGCCCTCACCAGGCTGCGGTGGCTCGCCGGGCTGCTCGGGGGCCGGGCCCGCCGCTGGCTGCTGCGCCTGCACCGCGAGACGGGCCAGGTCGTCCGCGCCGGCTGGGTCGGCATGACCCTGGGCATGACCGCCTACCTGGTGCTCCAGGCGCTGCTGCTGTGGTGCTGCCTGGCCGCCACCGGCGCCCGGCTCCCGCTCGCCGCGCTGGTCGCCGCGTTCGCCGTCAGCCGCCTGCTCACCCTGGCGGTGATCACGCCCGGCGGGTTCGGGGTCAGCGAGAACGGCACGATCGCGCTGCTGCTCGCCCTGGGCACGCCGCCCGAGCCGGCCGCAGCGGGCGTGCTGCTGTTCGCGTTCTTCACCTACGTGCTGGAGATCCCGCTCGGTGGGGCGCTGTGGCTCAGCTGGTCGGTGCGCCGCGCACGTTCCGCGTGACCAGCGCCCGCGCGGCCAGGTCCGCGTCCTGCGGGTAGTCCACCCGCACCAGCGACAACCCGTGCGGCGGCGCGACCGTCACCGCGCTCGACCGGGTGGTGGAGGCCAGCAGCGAAGCGGGCCACGGCACCGGCTTGCGCCCCTCGCCCACCGCCAGCAGCGCGCCGACCAGGCTGCGCACCATCGAGTGGCAGAACGCGTCCGCCGACACGCGGGCGGTCAGCACGTCGCCGGACCGCTCCCAGGTCAGGCGCTGCAGCTCGCGGATGGTGGTCGCGCCCTCCCGCCGCTTGCAGAACGCGCAGAAGTCCCGCTCCCCCAGCAGCAGGGCCGACGCCGCGTTCAGCGCGCCCTCGTCCAGCGGGCGCGGCCACGCCAGGGTGTCCGCGCGCCGCAGCGGGTGCGCGCCGTGCGGGGCGTCGGTCACCCGGTACTCGTAGTGCCGCCGCAGCGCCGAGAACCGCGCGTCGAACGCCGGCGGCACGACGCGGGCGGAGAAGACCCGGACGTCGGCGGGCAGGGCGCGCGCCAGCCGGCGGGGCAGCCCGGCGACGTCCACCGCGGCCGGGAGGTCGGCGTGCGCCACCTGGCCGGCCGCGTGCACGCCGGCGTCCGTCCGGCCCGCCACGGTCAGGTTCACGTCCTCGCGCAGCACCGTGGACATGGTGTCCTCCAGCACCCCGCACACCGTGCGGCGCTCCGGCTGCCGCGCCCAGCCGGAGAACCCCGTGCCGTCGTAGGCGAGGTCCAGGCGCACGCGAACGAGCCCGTCACCCCCTGAGGGGGCGACGGGCTCGTCGGCGAGCAGGTCGGTCAGGACTTGTCCTTCTCGGCCTTGGTGGTGTCGTCGTCCGCGGCGCCCTCGGCGGGCTCCTCGGCGGCGTCCTTGGTGGCCGACTCGGGCGCTTCCGCGTCCTGGTCCGCGACCTCGGCGGTGTCCGCGGGGGCGGCGGCCTCGGGGGCCTCGTCCTTGGCGAACTTGGTCTTGCGGGCCCGCTCGGCCTCGGACGTGACGGTCTTCTCCGCCACCAGCTCGATCACGGCCATGGGGGCGTTGTCGCCCTTGCGCGGCAGCGTCTTGGTGATGCGGGTGTAACCGCCCGGCCGGTCCGCGAACTGCGGGCCGATCTCGGCGAACAGCTTGTGCACGACGTCCTTGTCGCGGATGACCTTGAGGATCTCGCGACGGTTGTGCAGGTCGCCGACCTTCGCCTTGCTGATCAGCTTCTCGGCGTAGGGGCGCAGCCGCTTGGCCTTCGCCTCCGTGGTCGTGATCCGACCGTGGGTGAACAGCGACGTGGCCAGGTTGGCCAGCATGAGCCGCTCATGGGCCGGCGAGCCCCCGAGACGGGGTCCCTTGGTGGGGGTAGGCATCGAATTGCTCCTCGGATTACTTTCTGATCCTCTGCTCCGGCCCGGCCGTCAAGCGGCCTCAGAGCTGCTCGGTCTCCGCGTAGTCCTGGCCGTCGTCGTGGGTGTCCACGGTCGTGTCCGCGCCCCAGCCCTCGGCGGGGTACTCGGACGCGGCGGCCGACGGGTCGAACCCGGGGGGGCTGTCCTTCAGCGCGAGGCCGAGGCCGACGAGCTTCATCTTGACCTCGTCGATCGACTTGGCGCCGAAGTTGCGGATGTCCAGCAGGTCCGCCTCGCTGCGCGAGACCAGCTCGCCCACCGTGTGGATGCCCTCGCGCTTGAGGCAGTTGTAGGACCGGACGGTGAGGTCCAGGTCCTCGATCGGCATCGCGAACGCCGCGATGGTGTCCGCCTCGGCGGGCGACGGTCCGATCTCGATGCCCTCGGCGTCGACGTTCAGCTCGCGCGCGAGGCCGAACAGCTCCACCAGCGTCTTGCCCGCCGACGCGACGGCGTCGCGCGGCGTGATGGAGGGCTTGGTCTCCACGTCGAGGATCAGCTTGTCGAAGTCGGTCCGCTGCTCGACACGGGTGGCCTCGACCTTGTAGGTCACCTTCATGACGGGCGAGTAGATCGAGTCGACGGGGATGCGGCCGATCTCGGCTCCGGCCTGCTTGTTCTGCACGGCGGGGACGTAGCCGCGACCGCGCTCGACCACGAGCTCGATCTCCAGCTTGCCCTTGCCGTTCAGGGTCGCGATGTGCAGGTCGGGGTTGTGCACCGTGACACCGGCCGGGGGCACGATGTCGCCGGCGGTCACCGCGCCCGGCCCCTGCTTGCGCAGGTACATGGTCACCGGCTCGTCCTCCTCGGAGCTGACGACCAGCTCCTTGAGGTTGAGGATGATGTCGGTGACGTCCTCCTTCACGCCGGGGACGGTCGTGAACTCGTGCAGCACGCCGTCGATGCGGATGCTGGTCACGGCCGCGCCGGGGATGGAGGACAGCAGGGTGCGGCGGATGGAGTTGCCGAGGGTGTAGCCGAAGCCCGGCTCCAGCGGCTCGATGACGAACCGGGAGCGGGTCTCGTTGACCGCTTCCTCGCTGAGCGAGGGGCGCTGGGAAATCAGCATCGGGTTCTTCCTCTCTCAAACCCGGCGACCGCCATATGACGCCGGGAGTGCCGGTCGCGGAGACCGGCGAACGCGTGCGGCACACCATTCCGTGCCGTCGCGGGACCCGACCGGGGGACGGCGTGGGCCGTCCCCCGGGAGGATCACTTCGAGTAGAGCTCGACGATGAGCTGCTCGGTGACGGGCGTGTCGATCTGCGCCCGCTCCGGCAGCTGGTGCACCAGGACGCGCAGGTTGGACTGCACGACCTGGAGCCACGCCGGGATGGGACGGTCGCCGAACGACGCGCGCGCGGCCTCGAAGGGCAGCGTGGGCAGCGACTTCGGCTTCACGTCGATGATGTCGAACTTCGACACCCGGTAGCTCGGGATGTTCACCTTGTGGCCGTTGACCAGGAAGTGCCCGTGGCTGACCAGCTGGCGGGCCTGGCGGCGGGTGCGCGCGAGACCCGCGCGGTACACCACGTTGTCCAGGCGGGACTCCAGGATCTGCAGCAGGTTCTCACCGGTCTTGCCGGTGCGGCGGACCGCTTCCTCGTAGTAGCGGCGGAACTGCTTCTCCAGCACGCCGTACGTGTAGCGGGCCTTCTGCTTCTCCTGGAGCTGGAGCAGGTACTCCGACTCCTTGATCCGGCCGCGGCCGTGCTGGCCGGGCGGGTAGGGGCGCCGCTCGAACGCCTGGTCGCCGCCGACGAGGTCGACCTTGAGCCGGCGGGAGATGCGGGTGGCTGGTCCCGTGTAGCGAGCCATGTGTGCTTACTCCTCCCCGTGCCTCAGACCCGGCGCCGCTTGGGCGGGCGGCAGCCGTTGTGGGGCTGCGGGGTCACGTCCTGGATGGTGCCGACCTCCAGGCCGGCGGCCTGGAGCGAGCGGATCGCGGTCTCGCGGCCGGAGCCGGGACCCTTCACGAACACGTCGACCTTGCGCATGCCGTGCTCGGCGGCCTTGCGGGCGGCGTTCTCGGCGGCCATCTGGGCGGCGAACGGCGTCGACTTGCGGGAGCCCTTGAAGCCGACGTGGCCGGCGGAGGCCCAGCTGATCACGTTGCCCATCGGGTCCGTGATGGACACGATGGTGTTGTTGAACGTGCTCTTGATGTGCGCCTGGCCGTGCGAGACGTTCTTCTTCTCCTTGCGCCGGACCTTCTTGACCCCGGCGCCCGTGCGGGACTTGGGTGGCATCTCTGGGTGATCTCCTACTTGCTGGTTCGCGAGGTCTTACTTCTTGCCGGCCTTCTTCTTGCCCGCAACGGTCTTCTTCGGACCCTTACGAGTGCGCGCGTTCGTCTTGGTGCGCTGCCCGCGGACGGGCAGGTTGCGACGGTGGCGCAGGCCCTCGTAGCAGCCGATTTCCATCTTGCGGCGGATGTCGGCCTGAACCTCGCGGCGGAGGTCACCCTCGACCTTGAAGTTGTTCTCGATGTAGTCCCGCAGCTTGGCGAGGTCGTCGTCGCCGAGGTCCTTGACGCGCAGGTCGGGGGACACCCCGGTGGCGATCAGCAGTTCCTTGGAACGGGTGCGACCAATGCCGAAGATGTAGGTGAGCGCGATCTCCATCCGCTTCTCGCGGGGGAGGTCGACGCCAGCGAGTCGTGCCATACGGCGCTTGCTCCTGTCGGTTCGCCCCAGGTCTGCTCCTCGCCCGATTCCGGGACTGACTCGCTGTGTCAGCACCGACCGCTCTCACGGCCGGTGTCCCGGCCCCGGCCTGGGTTCCGGGGGTGTGCGCCACCGCGGTGCACGGTGGTGGCGCAGGTGCGAAGAGGCTTGCTTGTGTCGCGTCCGCGAGGACCACGACGTCGTGCTAGGCGGCTCTGGTCAGCCCTGGCGCTGCTTGTGGCGCAGGTTCTCGCAGATCACCATGACCCGGCCGTGGCGGCGGATCACCTTGCACTTGTCGCAGATCTTCTTGACGCTCGGCTGGACCTTCACGCCTGAGCTCTCCTGCTCGTAACCAGGTGCCCGGCGAGTTGCGCGGACACCGTGGAGGTCACTTGTAGCGGTAGACGATGCGCCCGCGGGACAGGTCGTAGGGCGAGAGCTCCACGACAACCCGGTCCTCTGGGAGGATGCGGATGTAGTGCTGACGCATCTTGCCGCTGATGTGTGCCAGGACCTTGTGCCCGTTCTCCAACTCGACGCGGAACATCGCGTTGGGGAGCGGCTCGACTACGCGGCCCTCGACCTCAATGGCCCCGTCCTTCTTGCCCATGTCCTCCGCGTTTCGTGACGGTGGGTGCTTCACTGGTGGGTTGCGGCCACGCGGAGCCCCGACTCCTTCAAGGCCCTTGCGAACCCTGCCAGCCGTCTTCTAGCGTCACGGGCATGGCGGAACCGGCGCTACGAGTGCGCCACCCGTCCATAGTACGCGCGTGGGCGAGGATGCCCAAATCGGGGCCGGTCAAGGCCGGTGCGGCGCCCGGGCGTCACGGCGCGAGGAGCACCAGCAGGCCCCCCAGCAGGGCGATCCACACCCACCAGGGGTGCACCGGCTCGCCGAGCACCAGGCACAGCGCGCCCCACGCCACGAGGTTCGCCGCCGTCACCGCGAGGTGGAGGACCACCCGCTTGCCCCTCGACCGCCGGGCGGGCGGGCGCGGGGCGTCGGGCGGCAGGTCGCCGGTGAGCGCCACCAGCTCGGCGTAGCTGTCGGCGGCGGCGACGCGCCGGACGCGCTCCCCGTACTCCGCCTCGGTCAGCCGGCCCGCGGCCCGCGCCCGGGTCAGCTCGTCGGCGACGGCCGCGCGGTCGGCGCGCCGGAAGTCGTTCACCTCCGCTGCCTGCCGGACACGAGCCAGGCGACGCCGAGCACCGAGCCGGCGGGCAGCGCCACCCACGGGAACCACGGGGGCGCGAGACCCCCGCCGCCCAGCAGGCCGGCCAGGAACCAGAGGGTGAGGCCCAGCGCGCCCGCGCTGAGCCAGAGGACCGCGAGGACCCGGAACGCGGCCCTCGCGCCGCCGGGCGGCTCGTCGGCGGGCGGCGGCGGTCGGTGGCCGGCGGTGGCGGGCGGCGGGGTCCGGTGGGGCTGCGTCACCGGTCCATCGTGGCGCGGGGCGGCCAGCCGCAGAAGGGGGCGGGCCCCCGGCCCGGCGGTCCGGACCGCACCCGTCCCGGTGCTCGGGACCGCACCCGGCCCGGTGCCCCGCCGCGGGGGCGGGGCCGCGCTGCTCACTCCTCCGGGGCGGTGAGGACCCACGGGCCGTCGTCGGTGATGGCGACGCTGTGCTCCCAGTGGGCGGCCCGCGAGCCGTCCTCCGTGATCACGGTCCAGCCGTCGTCCAGCTCCTTCGTGCGCTCGCTGCCCAGCGTCAGCATGGGCTCGATGGCGATCGCCATGCCCACCTTGAGCCGGGCGCCCTTGCCGGGCTTGCCGTAGTTCGGCAGGAACGGGTCCATGTGCATCTCGGTGCCGATGCCGTGGCCGCCGTAGCCCTCGACGATGCCGTACTCGACGCCGTCCCGCTCCCCCGCCAGGATCGTGGCCGACTCGATGGCGAACGAGATGTCGCCCAGCCGCCCGCCGGGCACGGCCGCCTCGATGCCCGCGAGCATCGACGCGCGGGTCGCCTCGGACAGCTTCGCCTCGGCCTCGGTCACGGCGCCCACCGCGAGGGTGACCGCCGAGTCGCCGTGCCAGCCGTCCAGGATCGCGCCGCAGTCGATCGAGATCAGGTCGCCCTCGGCCAGGACCTGGGTCCGGGCCGGGATGCCGTGGACGACCTGCTCGTTGACCGAGGCGCAGATGCTCGCCGGGAAGCCGTGGTAGCCCTTGAAGCTCGGCACCGCGCCCGCGTCCCGGATGGTCTGCTCGGCCAGCTCGTCCAGCTCGGCCGTGCTCACGCCGGGCGCGGTGTGCTCGGTCAGCAGCGCCAGGGTCCGCGCCACGACCAGGCCGGCGGCCCGCATGGCCTCCAGCTGGCCGCGGCTCTTGATCTGGATCATGCGGTCGCGACCGCCCGGTACGGCCCTGCGCAGGACGTCGAGGAGACCACCGGTCACCTCTCGTCGCGCTGCGACCGCAGCGCCCGCAGCGCCCGCTCGCTGATCTCCTCCACGTCGCCGACCGCGTCGATGGACACGACGATCCCGGAGTAGTGGTCGAGCAGCGGAGCGGTCTCCGAGCGGTACACCTGCTGGCGGTGGCGGATGACCTCTTCCTTGTCGTCCGCCCGGCCGCGCGCCAGGAGCCGCTCCACGACGACGTCCTCGGGGACGCGGAACTCCACCACGGCGTCCAGCGCGGCGTCGTCCGCGGCGAGGATCTCGGCGAGCACGGCCGCCTGGGCGACGTTGCGGGGGAAGCCGTCGAGCAGGAAGCCGTTCGCGGCGTCCGGCTGCGACAGGCGGTCCCGGACCATCTCGTTGGTCACCTCGTCCGGCACCAGCTCGCCGGAGTCCAGGTACTCCTGGACCTCCTTGCCGAGGTCGGTCTGCTGGCTGATGTGGGCGCGGAAGAGGTCCCCGGTGGAGATGTGCGGCACGCCGAGCTTGGTCTTGAGCAGTTCGGCCTGAGTGCCCTTGCCCGCTCCGGGCGGGCCGACGAGAACGAGTCGCACTAGCGGAGGAACCCTTCGTAATTGCGCTGCATGAGCTGGCTCTCGATCTGCTTAACAGTGTCGAGGCCGACACCCACCATGATCAGCACCGCCGTGCCGCCGAACGGGAAGTTCTGGTTCTGGCCCTGGTCGGTGATGTCCAGGAAGAAGTTCGGCAGGATGGCGACGATGCCCAGGTAGATCGAGCCAGGCAGCGTGATCCGCCCCAGGACGAAGCGGAGGTACTCGGCGGTGGGTCGACCCGGTCGGATACCCGGGATGAACCCGCCGAACTTCTTCATCTCGTCGGCGCGCTCGTCCGGGTTGAACGTGATGCCGACGTAGAAGTAGGTGAAGAAGACGATCAGCAGGAAGTACAGCGCGATGTGCACCGGGCTGGACTGGGTCACCAGGTGCGTCGCGACGAAGGTCGCGAACCAACCGGGCGCCGACCCGTCGGTCGAGGCGGTCAGCCGCGAGATCAGGTCGGGCAGGTAGAGCAGCGAGGAGGCGAAGATGACCGGGATGACGCCGGCCTGGTTCACCTTCAGCGGCAGGTAGGTCGAGGTGCCGCCGTACATCCGGCGGCCGATCATGCGCTTCGCGTACTGCACCGGGATGCGGCGCTGGGCCTGCTCGACGTAGATGACGCTCGCGATGATCAGCAGCGCCGCCACGCAGACCAGGAAGAAGGTCAGGCCGCCGCGGTTGAGGATGAGGCCGCCCTCGGCCGGGATGCGGGCCGCGATGCCGGTGAAGATCAGCAGCGACATGCCGTTGCCGATCCCCTTCTCGGTGATGATCTCACCGAGCCACATGATGACGCTGGTGCCGGCCGTCATGGTGACGATCAGGACGATGAGCGTCCAGACGCCCTGCTCGGGGATGACGTCGACGTCGCAGTTGGCGAACAGCTGGCCGCGCACGGCCAGCGCCACGATGCCGGTCGACTGGAGGACCGCGAGCGCGATGGTCAGGTAGCGGGTGTACTGGGTCAGCTTGCCCTGACCCGCCTGGCCTTCCTTCTTCAGCTGCTCGAACCGCGGGATGACCACGGTGAGCAGCTGGATGATGATGCTCGCGGTGATGTAGGGCATGATGCCCAGCGCGAAGATCGACAAGTTCAGCAGCGCACCGCCGCTGAACAGGTTGATCAGGGAGTAGATCCCCTGCTGGTCGACCTGCTCGACGCAGATCTTGACGTTCTTGAAGGAGACGCCCGGCGCGGGCATGGTCGCGCCCAACCGGTACACCACGATGATCCCCAGCGTGAAGAGGATCTTCTTCCGTAGGTCCGGCGTCGCGAGAGCCGAGCGGAATGCGCCGAGCACGCGAACCTCCATCAGCGTTGCCGCCCCGCCTGGGTCGGCATCCTGCGGTACCGGCTGTGTTGCCGGCACAGTCTTGCGGTCTCTTCCACCGGGCGCGCCGGCGGTGCGGAAGCGGCGGGTAGCCGCGACCGACCCGGAGGACATCCGGGTTCAGCCCGCGACTTTAACAGCCGCGGAGCCGATCGCCGTAGTCAGTCGTCCTTCACAGTTTTGGCGAACGGTGTTCACACTTCGCACTTGATCGACTACTCGTGTCCGCAAGCCGCCGAATGGATCAAGTTGGCGGTGCGGGGGGTGGGTCGACCGGGTCGCCGCGGCTCCCCGGGAGCGGGTGGGCCGGGTCGGGCCGGCCGGTGGTCAGGGGCCTGCCGCGCCCGGCCGGAGCGCGCCGGTCCCGCGGTCCGGGCGGCGCTTCGCCGGGGTGGGGTCCGGCTCGGCGGAGGGCCGGGGCCGCACGGGCCGGCAGCGCCCCCTGGGCGGTGGGATTTACGCCCTGCGTGAACGGGTGTCTCGATTGGGTGATTTCGAGGGTGCCCGGGGCGAGGGGGTGCCCGTGGTGCGGAAGAAAGCCCGGAAGAGGGCCCGGAAGAGGGCTCGGGAAGTGCGGTGCGGAGGGGAAGGGCCGGAAGGGGCCTCACCGGGCAGGCGGGCCGCCGAGGGCGGCACGACGCCCGGGGTGGTGCGCGGTGGGAGCGCAAGCCCCTCACAAGGCGGAAGGCCCCCGGAGTGGACTCCGGGGGCCTTCCGACGGGGTGCCGCGGGTCAGAGCACCGTGGTGGTGCCGCCGGCGGCAGCGATCTTCTCGACCGCGCTGCCCGAGAACTTGTGGGCCACGACGTCGAGCTTGACGCCGTTCAGGTCGCCGTTGCCGAGGACCTTCACCAGTTCGTTCTTCCGCACCAGGCCGGCGTGGACCAGCGCGTCCGCGTCGACCCGGCCGCCGTCCGGGAACACCCGGGCCAGGTCGCCGACGTTCACGACCTGGTACTCGGTGCGGAACGGGTTGCGGAAGCCCTTGAGCTTGGGCAGGCGCATGTGCAGCGGCATCTGGCCGCCCTCGAAGCGCGGCGACACGTTCTTCCGCGCCCCGGTGCCCTTCGTGCCCCGACCGGCGGTCTTGCCCTTCGAGCCCTCACCGCGACCGACCCGGGTCTTCGCGGTCTTGGCGCCGGGGGCCGGGCGCAGGTCATGGATCTTGATGGTCACGACTGGACCTCCTCGACGACCACCAGGTGGCGCACGGCGTGGATCAGGCCGCGCACCTGCGGCGAGTCCTCGCGGACCACCGACTGGCGGATCTTGCGCAACCCCAGGGTCCGGAGGGACTCGCGGTGGTTGTGCTTGGTACCGATGCTGCTCTTCACCTGGGTGACCTTGAGCTGTGCCATGGTCACACCGCCCCTGCGCGAGCGCGGAGCATGCCGGCGGGAGCCACGTCCTCCAGGGGCAGGCCGCGACGGGCCGCGACCTCCTCCGGGCGCTGGAGGCCCTTCAGGGCCTCCACGGTGGCGTGCACGATGTTGATGGCGTTGTCGGAGCCCAGCGACTTGCTCAGCACGTCGTGGACACCGGCGCACTCCAGCACCGCGCGGACCGCGCCACCGGCGATGACACCGGTACCGGCCGAGGCCGGGCGCAGCAGCACGACGCCGGCCGCCTTCTCGCCCTGCACCGGGTGAGGGATCGTGCCCGCGATGCGGGGGACGCGGAAGAAGTTCTTCTTCGCCTCCTCGACACCCTTGGCGATCGCGGCCGGGACTTCCTTGGCCTTGCCGTAGCCGACACCGACCATGCCGTCGCCGTCGCCGACCACGACCAGGGCGGTGAAGCTGAAGCGACGACCACCCTTGACGACCTTGGAGACGCGGTTGATCGCAACCACGCGCTCCAGGTGCGGGGTCTTCTCCTGGGCCGCGCCGCCGCGGCCGCCGTCACGACGGTCGCGACGCTCTCCGCGCTCGCCCCCGCCGCCTTCGCGACGCGTGCGTCCTGGCATCAGGCGTCCCTCTCAATTCCAGTAAGGATCATTGTCAGAACTCCAGCCCCGCCTCGCGGGCGGCGTCGGCCAGAGCGGCGATGCGACCGTGGTAGGCGTTGCCGCCGCGGTCGAACACGACCTTGGTGATGCCGGCGTCCTTGGCCCGCGCCGCGGCCAGCTGACCGACCTTCGCGGCGCGCGCCTTCTTGTCGCCGTCGACCGCCCGGACGTCCGCCTCCACGGAGGAGGCCGCCGCGATGGTGTGACCGGCCAGGTCGTCGATGATCTGCACGGTGATGTGCTTCGACGACCGGTGCACGACCAGGCGCGGGCGCTCGGGCGTGCCGCTGACCTTCTTGCGGAGGCGGAAGTGACGGCGGGTCTTCGCGACGCGGCGCGTGGTCGAGATGTCCTTGCCGACCGGCTTCCGCTTGGTTGCAGTCTCGCTCATGTCACTTACCCGTCTTTCCGACCTTGCGGCGGATCTTCTCGCCCGCGTAGCGCACGCCCTTGCCCTTGTACGGGTCGGGCTTGCGCAGCTTGCGGATGTTGGCGGCGACCTCGCCCACGAGCTGCTTGTCGATGCCGGCCACGGAGAACCGGGTCGGGGTCTCCACCGCGAAGGTGATGCCCTCGGGGGCCTCGACCTTCACCGGGTGGCTGTAGCCGAGCGCGAACTCCAGGTCGGAGCCCTTCAGCGCGACGCGGTAGCCGACCCCGTGGATCTCCATCTTCTTCTCGTAGCCCTGGGTCACGCCGATGACCATGTTCTGCACCAGGGTGCGGGACAGGCCGTGGAGCGAACGGCTCCGGCGCTCGTCGTTGGGGCGCTTCACCTCGAGGGTGCCGTCCTCGGCCTTCTCGATGACGATCGGCTCGGCGATCGTCAGCGACAGGGTGCCCTTGGGCCCCTTCACGCTGACGTCCCGGCCCGCGATGTCCACGTCGACCCCGGAGGGGACGGTGATCGGCAGCTTTCCGATGCGCGACATGCCTAGTCCCCCTTCCTCACCAGACGTAGGCGAGGACTTCTCCGCCCACGCCCTGCTTGTTGGCCTGGCGGTCGGTCAGCAGACCGCCAGAGGTCGAGATGATCGCCACGCCCAGGCCACCGAGGACCTTCGGCAGGTTGGTCGACTTCGCGTACACCCGCAGGCCGGGCTTGGACACGCGCCGCAGACCGGCGATGCTGCGCTCCCGGTTCGGGCCGTACTTCAGCTCGATCACCAGGTGCTTGCTCACGTCGCCCTGCTCGTCGCGGTAGCTGGCGATGTAGCCCTCGCGCTTGAGGATCTCGGCGATGTTCGCCTTCAACTTCGAGTGCGGCATCACGACCTTGTCGTGGTAAGCCGAGTTCGCGTTCCGCAGACGCGTCAGCATGTCTGCGATCGGGTCGGTCATCGTCATGGTGACCTGGTCAACCTTTCTCGCTGCGGTTCCCCAGTCAGGGTCCGAGCCGGTCTGGCGACCGGCTGGTCGTGAGCGGGCCTACAGCGAAGTGGATTCGTGAAAAAAGAGCTGCCGCCGAGCCGGTGCTACCAGCTGGACTTGTTCACACCGGGCAGCTCGCCGCGGTGGGCCATCTCGCGGAGGCAGATCCGGCACAGGCCGAACTTGCGGAACACCGAGTGCGGGCGACCGCAGCGCTGGCAGCGGGTGTAGGCCCGCACCTTGAACTTCGGCTTGGCCGCGGCCTTGTTGATCAGCGCCTTCTTGGCCATGGTCAGTTCTCCTTGAACGGGAAGCCCAGGAGCTTCAGCAGCGCCCGGCCCTCGTCGTCGTTGGTCGCGGTCGTCACCACGGTGATGTCCATGCCGCGGGGACGGTCGATCGCGTCCGGGTCGATCTCGTGGAACATCGACTGCTCGTTGAGACCGAACGTGTAGTTGCCGTTGCCGTCGAACTGCTTGCCCGACAGGCCGCGGAAGTCGCGGATGCGGGGCAGCGCGATGGTCAGCAGCCGGTCCAGGAACTCCCACATGCGGTCGCCGCGCAGCGTGACGCGCGCGCCGATCGGCATGCCCTCGCGGAGCTTGAACTGCGCGATGGACTTGCGGGCCTTGCGGACCTCGGGGCGCTGGCCGGTGATGATCGACAGGTCCTTCACGGCGCCCTCGATCAGCTTGCCGTCGCGGGCGGCGTCGCCGACGCCCATGTTGACGACGACCTTCACGATGCCGGGGATCTGCATCACGTTGCCGTACTCGAACTGCTTGCGCAGCTCCGCGACGATCTCCTCGCGGTAGCGCGTCTTCAGCCGCGGCGTGGTCTTCTCTGCGGTGGTCATCAGATGTCCTTCCCGTTACGACGGGAAATGCGGACCCGCTTGCCCTCGTCGTTCGTCCGGTAGCCAACGCGGGTCGGCTTGCCGTCCGAGTCGACCACCATCACGTTGGACACGTGGATGGGGGCCTCCTGGGTCACGATGCCGCCCGACTGCGCGCCGCGCTGGGTCTGCGTGATCCGGGTGTGCTTCTTGATCCGGTTGACACCCTCGACCAGGACGCGGTCCTGGGCGGGGTAGGCCATGATGACCTTGCCGCGCGCGCCCTTGTCCTTGCCGGCGATGACGACGACCGTGTCGCCCTTCTTCACCTTCATCAGAGCACCTCCGGCGCCAGCGAGATGATCTTCATGAACTTCTTGTCGCGCAGCTCGCGGCCCACCGGGCCGAAGATGCGGGTGCCGCGCGGCTCGTTGTCGTTCTTGATGAGCACGGCGGCGTTCTCGTCGAACCGGATGTAAGAGCCGTCGGGACGGCGCTTCTCCTTGACGGTGCGCACGACGACGGCCTTGACGACGTCGCCCTTCTTCACACCGGCGCCGGGGATGGCCTGCTTCACCGTGGCGACGATGATGTCCCCGATGCCCGCGTAGCGGCGGCCGGAGCCACCGAGAACACGGATGCAGAGGATCTCCTTCGCACCGGTGTTGTCGGCGACGCGCAGCCGCGACTCCTGCTGGATCACTTACCCACTCCTTGACCATTCCTGGCCCGCCAGATTTCCGACCTGACGGGCTCGGTCGGGCTCTACTTGGCCTTTTCGAGGATCTCGACGAGGCGCCAGCGCTTGGTGGCCGACAGCGGCCGGGTCTCCATGAGCAGGACGCGGTCGCCGATGCCAGCGGTGTTCTGCTCGTCGTGCGCCTTCACCTTGGTGGTGGAGCGCAGGACCTTGGCGTACCGGCGGTGCTTCTTCCGGTCCTCCAGCGCCACGACGATCGTCTTGTCCATCTTGTCGGACACGACGTAGCCCTCGCGGACCTTGCGGTCGCCGCGGACCTCGGTCGTCGTCTCAGTCACTTCGTTGTTCTCGCTCATGCCGCACCTTCACCAGTGGAGACCGCGTCGGGAGAGACCGAAAGGCCCAGCTCCCGCTCCCGCATCACGGTGTAGATCCGGGCGATCTCGTGCCGGACCGTGCGGAGACGGCGGTTGTTGTCCAGCTGCCCGGTGGCCATCTGGAAGCGGAGGTTGAACAGCTCCTCCTTCGCCTCCCTCAGGCGCAGCACGAGCTCTTCCTCGGTGAGCTCACGCAGCAACGAAGCCGCGGAACCCGCTTCAGTGCTTGCCATTGGCTAGAACTCACCACCCTCACGCGTAACGATGCGGCACTTCATCGGGAGCTTGTGGATCGCGCGGCGGAGCGCCTCGCGGGCCACGGTCTCGTTCGGGAAGCTCATCTCGAAGAGCACCCGGCCCGGCTTGATGTTGGCGACCCACCACTCGGGCGAGCCCTTGCCGGAACCCATGCGGGTCTCGGCCGGCTTCTTGGTCAGCGGGCGGTCCGGGAAGATGTTGATCCAGACCTTGCCACCGCGGCGGATGTGCCGGGTGATGGCGATACGCGCCGACTCGATCTGCCGGTTGGTCACGTAGGCGGGCTCCAGGGCCTGGATGCCGTACTCGCCGAAGGTGACCCTCGTGCCGCCCTTGGCAGCACCGGACCGACCCGGGTGGTGCTGCTTGCGGTGCTTGACCCTGCGCGGGATGAGCACTACTCAGCCCTCCGTCTTCGCGACGGCCGGGGCGTTGTCGGTCGCAACGTCGCCGGTCGTCTGCTCGTTAGCCTGTGCGGCCCGTCCGGCCTCGGTGCTCGTCGCCGTGGTGCCGCTGGCGCCGGAGCGCCGGGCCCGGTTCGGGCGGTCGCCGCGGTCGCGCCGGGGCGCCCGCTCGGCCGAGGACGGCGCCGCGTCGCGCTCGCGCTTCGCGCTGAGGCCACCGACGATGTCGCCCTTGTAGATCCACACCTTCACGCCGATCCGGCCGAACGTGGTGCGGGCCTCGAAGAAGCCGTAGTCGATGTCGGCGCGCAGCGTGTGCAGCGGCACCCGGCCGTCGCGGTAGTGCTCGGAACGGGACATCTCGGCGCCGCCGAGACGGCCGCCGCACTGCACGCGGATGCCCTTGACCTGCGGCGAGCGCATGGCCGACTGGATGGCCTTGCGCATCGCGCGGCGGAAGGCGACGCGGTTGGACAGCTGCTCGGCCACGCCCTGCGCGACGAGCTGCGCGTCCGACTCGGGGCTCTTGACCTCGAGGATGTTCAGCTGCACCTGCTTCTTGGTGAGCTTCTCCAGCTCACCGCGGATGCGGTCGGCCTCCGCGCCGCGCCGGCCGATGACGATGCCCGGCCGGGCGGTGTGGATGTCGACGCGGACCCGGTCGCGGGTGCGCTCGATCTCCACCTTGGAGATGCCGGCACGCTCCATGCCGCGCGAGAGCAGCTTGCGGATCTTGACGTCCTCGGCCACGTACTCGGCGTACTGCTTGTCGGCGTACCAGCGGGACTTCCAGTCGGTGGTGATCCCCAGCCGGAAGCCGTGCGGGTTGATCTTCTGGCCCACTACCGGGTTCCCTTCGCGCTGGTCTTCTTCGGACGCGACTCCACCTCGACGGTGATGTGGCTCGTCCGCTTGCGGATCCGGTACGCACGGCCCTGGGCCCGCGGGCGGAACCGCTTGAGGGTCGGACCCTCGTCCACGTAGACCTTGGCCACCCAGAGGGTGTCGGGGTCCAGGGACAGGTTGTTCTCGGCGTTGGCCACGGCGCTCGCGAGCACCTTGCGGACCGGCTCACTTGCCGCCTGCGGCGCGAACTGGAGCACGGCCAGGGCCTCGCTGGCGCTACGACCCCTGATGAGCTCGACGACGCGGCGCACCTTCATCGGCGTGTCGCGGACGTAGCGAGCCCGAGCCACGGCGCGCGGAAACTCCGGCGCCTGGGCTTCGTTGCGGGCGTTCATCGCTGCTTCCCCTTGCTCTTCCTCTAGTTCGTCGCCTAGCGGCGGCGCGACTTCCGGTCGTCCTTGATGTGGCCCTTGAACGTGCGGGTCGGCGCGAACTCGCCGAGCTTGTGCCCGACCATCGCCTCCGTCACGAACACCGGCACGTGCTTGCGGCCGTCGTGCACCGCGATCGTGTGGCCCAGCATGTCGGGGATGATCGTCGACCGGCGGGACCAGGTCTTGATGACGGTCTTCTTGCCCGACTCGTTGAGGACGTCCACCTTCTTGAGCAGGTGGTCGTCGACGAAGGGGCCCTTCTTAAGGCTGCGTGGCATCCTTCACTCCCTCCCTGCTCAGCGCTTCTTACCGGTGCGACGACGCCGGACGATGAGCTTGTCGCTTGCCTTGCGGCGGCGGGTACGGCCTTCGGGCTTGCCGGCGGGGTTCACCGGGTGGCGACCACCGGAGGTCTTGCCCTCACCACCACCGTGCGGGTGGTCGACCGGGTTCATGGCGACACCGCGGACGGTGGGCTTGCGGCCCTTCCAGCGCATCCGGCCGGCCTTGCCCCAGTTGATGTTCTGGTGCTCGGCGTTGCCGACCTCGCCGACCGTGGCGCGGCAGCGCACGTCCACGTTGCGGATCTCGCCCGAGGGCATCCGCAGCTGGGCGTACGGGCCGTCCTTGGCCACGAGCTGCACGCTCGCGCCGGCCGAGCGGGCGATCTTCGCGCCGCCGCCGGGGCGCAGCTCGATCGCGTGCACCACGGTGCCGACCGGGATGTTGCGCAGCGGCAGGTTGTTGCCCGGCTTGATGTCGGCCTTGGGGCCGTTCTCGATCCGGTCGCCCTGCCGCAGCTTGGCCGGGGCGATGATGTAGCGCTTCTCGCCGTCGACGTAGTGCAGCAGCGCGATGCGGGCGGTGCGGTTGGGGTCGTACTCGATGTGAGCGACCTTGGCCGGCACGCCGTCCTTGTCGGTGCGGCGGAAGTCGATCAGGCGGTAGGCCCGCTTGTGGCCGCCGCCCTTGTGCCGCGTCGTGATCTTGCCCGACGCGTTGCGGCCACCGCGGCCGTGCAGCGGGCGGATCAGCGACTTCTCCGGCGTCGACCGAGTGATCTCGGCGAAGTCGGAGACGCTCGCACCGCGACGACCCGGGGTCGTCGGCTTGTACTTGCGAATGCCCATCTCTACGCAGTCCTCGTCGTCATCAGGCGGCCGGGCCGCCGAAGATCTCGATCGGCTTGCTCTCGGCGGACAGCGTCACGATGGCGCGCTTGGTGTCCTTGCGCTTGCCGAAGCCCGTCCGGGTGCGCTTGCGCTTGCCCTGGCGGTTGATCGTGTTGACGCTGACGACCTTGACGCCGAAGACCTTCTCCACGGCAATCTTGATCTGGGTCTTGTTCGAGCCGGGAGCCACCACGAAGGTGTACTTGTTCTCCTCCAGGAGCCCGTAGGACTTCTCGGAGATGACCGGCGCGAGCAGGATGTCCCTGTGGTCGGGGATCACTTCTCGTCCTCCACTTCGGACGAACCGGCGACCGCCTCGGCCGAGCCAGCGCCCTGCTGGGCCTTGCTCGCCAGGAACACGTCCAGAGCGTCCTTGGTGAACACCACGTCGTCGTTGACCAGCACGTCGTAGGTGTTCAGCTGGTCCGGGGCGATGATGTGCACGTGCGGCAGGTTGCGCAGGCTGACCCACGAAACCTCCTCGGTGCGCAGCAGCACCGCGAGCACCCGGCGGGCCTCGGTGACCGACTCCAGGACCTTGCGGGCGGTCTTGGTCGACGGGGCGTCGCCCTCGACGAAACCGCTCACCACGTGGACCTGGCCGGCGCGCGCCCGGTCGGACAGGGCGCCGCGCAGCGCGGCGGCCTTCATCTTCTTGGGGGTGCGCTGGCTGTAGTCGCGCGGCTGGGGGCCGTGCACGGTGCCACCGCCGGCGAACTGCGGCGCGCGGGTCGAGCCCTGGCGGGCGCGGCCGGTGCCCTTCTGCCGGTAGGGCTTCTTGCCGCCGCCGGAGACCTCGCCGCGGGTCTTCGTGGAGTGCGTGCCCTGGCGGGCCGCGGCCTGCTGGGCCACGACGACCTGGTGCAGCAGCGCCACGTTCGCCTGCGCGCCGAAGATCGCGGCGGGCAGCTCGACGCTGCCGCCGGTCTTGCCGTCCGGGGTGCGGATCTCAACGGACGTCATGATCAGGCACCACCCTTCGCAGCGGTCTTGACGAACACGGTGCCGCCCTTGGGGCCGGGCACCGCGCCCTTGATGAGCAGCAGGCCGGACTCGACGTCGACCCGGTGCACCTTGAGGTTCTGGGTGGTCACGCGCACGTGGCCCATGCGACCGGCCATGCGCAGGCCCTTGAACACGCGGCCGGGCGTGGCGCAGCCGCCGATGGAGCCGGGCGAGCGGTGCTTGCGCTGCGTGCCGTGGCTGGCACCGAGGCCGTGGAAGCCGTGGCGCTTCATGACACCCGCGGTGCCCTTGCCCTTGCTGGTGCCGACCACGTCGACCACCGCGCCGGCCTCGAAGACCTCGGCGGTGACCTCCTGGCCGACCTCGTAGTCGGACGCGTCGGTGGTGCGCAGCTCCGCCAGGTGGCGGCGCGGGGTGACACCGGCCTTGGCGAAGTGGCCCGCGACGGGCTTCTTCACCTTGCGCGGGTCGATCGCGCCGAAGGCGAGCTGCACGGCCGAGTAGCCGTCGTTCTCCTGGGTCCGGACCTGGGTGACCACGTTCGGCTCTGCCTTGACGACGGTGACCGGGACGATCCGGTTGTTCTCGTCGAAGACCTGAGTCATGCCGAGCTTGGTGCCCAGGAGGCCCTTAACCTGCCTGTCAGACATTGGTCTCGTTACTCTCCGCGTCCAACGCTTACTGGATGTTGACGTCGACGCTCGCCGGCAGGTCGATGCGCATGAGCGCGTCCACCGTCTTCGGCGTCGGGTCGAGGATGTCGATCAGACGCTTGTGCGTGCGCATCTCGAAGTGCTCGCGCGAGTCCTTGTACTTGTGCGGCGAGCGGATGACGCAGTAGACGTTCTTCTCAGTGGGCAGCGGCACAGGCCCGACGACCCGAGCGCCGGTGCGCGTCACGGTCTCGACGATCTTGCGCGCGGACGCGTCGATCGCCTCGTGGTCGTAGGCCTTGAGCCGGATGCGGATCTTCTGTCCCGCCATGATGGCTTGCCGTTCCTCTGCTTCTCGATACCGCTGCGGTGCGGGCAGCCGAATGAGGTCAGCGAGACCTCCGGCGCGTACCGCCCCCTATTCAGGACTGACACCTCAGCGGTGTCACGGTGCCCGGTCCACGCGGTCGGGCGTGTCGCGCCCTCGGCCACAGACCGGTCCCACTGATCAAACCCGTGGGATTGTCGTGCTGGTGAATCCCCTCGTGACGGGGCGGCCGGGTTCCCGAGGGAACCGGCCGCCCCGACGAGCAACCCGTCAATGGTCGCACACCGGGGTGCGCAGACCAAATCGGGGGTCCGTTATCGGACGCAGGTCACTTGATGATCTTGGTGACCGAGCCCGCGCCGACCGTCCGGCCACCCTCGCGGATGGCGAACCGCAGGCCCTCGTCCATCGCGATCGGCTGGATCAGCTTCACGGCCATGGAGGTGGTGTCGCCCGGCATGACCATCTCGGTGCCCTCGGGGAGGGTCACGACGCCGGTCACGTCGGTGGTGCGGAAGTAGAACTGCGGGCGGTAGTTGTTGAAGAACGGCGTGTGGCGGCCGCCCTCGTCCTTGGACAGGATGTAGACCTGCGCCTCGAACTCGGTGTGCGGGGTGGTGGTGCCCGGCTTCACGATCACCATGCCGCGCTCCACCTCCTCGCGCTTGATGCCGCGCAGGAGCAGGGCGGCGTTGTCGCCGGCCTGGCCCTGGTCGAGGAACTTCTTGAACATCTCGATCGAGGTGACCGTCGTCTTCTTCGACGTCTCCTTGATGCCGACGATCTCGACTTCCTCGTTGACGTTGATCACGCCGCGCTCGATGCGACCGGTCACCACGGTGCCGCGACCGGTGATCGTGAAGACGTCCTCCACCGGCATCAGGAACGGCCGGTCGACCTCGCGCTCGGGCTCCGGGATGTTCTCGTCCACGGCGTCCATCAGGCCGATGAGCTTCTCGCCCCACTCGGCGTCGCCCTCCAGCGCCTTCAGCGCGGAGACGCGCACGACCGGCAGGTCGTCGCCCGGGAACTCGTACTCGGAGAGCAGCTCGCGGACCTCGAGCTCGACGAGCTCCAGGATCTCCTCGTCGTCCACCATGTCGGCCTTGTTGAGGGCCACCACGATGTAGGGCACACCGACCTGGCGGGCCAGGAGGACGTGCTCCTTCGTCTGCGGCATCGGGCCGTCGGTCGCCGCGACCACCAGGATGGCGCCGTCCATCTGCGCCGCACCGGTGATCATGTTCTTGATGTAGTCGGCGTGACCGGGGCAGTCGACGTGCGCGTAGTGGCGCTTGTCGGTCTGGTACTCGATGTGCGCGATCGAGATGGTGATGCCGCGCTGCTTCTCCTCCGGCGCCTTGTCGATCTGGTCGAACGGCGTGAAGGGGTTCAGTTCCGGGTACTTGTCGTGCAGGACCTTGGAGATCGCCGCGGTCAGCGTCGTCTTGCCGTGGTCGATGTGACCGATGGTGCCGATGTTGACGTGCGGCTTCGTCCGCTCGAACTTCGCCTTCGCCACTGGATTGTCCTCCTGGACTTCTATTGCTGTGCCCGACGGGTGTCTGCCACCCGCCGGGCGTCACGTCAGGGTTCTGCGGACCCCAGGGACGAGAGACCCCGGAGAGCCCGCGTGGTGCTGCGGTGCTCCGGTTGGGGTTACTCGCCCGTCGCCTTCGCGATGATCTCCTTCGCGACGTTCGTGGGAACCTCGGCGTAGGAGTCAAAGGTCATCGAGTAGTTCGCGCGACCCTGGGTCTTGGACCGCAGGTCGCCGACGTACCCGAACATCTCCGACAGCGGGACCAGCGCCTTGACGACGCGGGTGCCGCTGCGCTCCTCCATGGCCTGGATCTGGCCACGGCGGGAGTTCAGGTCGCCGATGACGTCGCCCATGTACTCCTCGGGCGTGGTCACTTCGACCGCCATCATCGGCTCGAGCAGGGCCGGGTCGGCCTTCCGGGCGGCTTCCTTGAGCGCCATGGAGCCGGCGATCTTGAACGCCATCTCGGAGGAGTCGACCTCGTGGTAGGCGCCGTCGGTCAGCGTGACCTTGATGCCGACCAGCGGGTAGCCCGCCAGCACGCCGTACTGCATCGCGTCCTGGGCGCCGGCGTCCACCGACGGGATGTACTCCCGCGGGATGCGGCCACCGGTCACCGCGTTCACGAACTCGTAGAGCGCGCCCGCCTCGTTCTTCTCCAGCGGCTCGATGTCGATCAGGACCTTGGCGAACTGGCCCGAGCCACCGGTCTGCTTCTTGTGCGTGTAGGAGTACTTCTCCACCTTGCGGCGGATCGTCTCGCGGTACGCCACCTGCGGCTTGCCGATGTTCGCCTCGACCTTGAACTCGCGGCGCATCCGGTCCACCAGGATGTCCAGGTGGAGCTCGCCCATGCCGGCGATGATCGTCTGGCCGGTCTCCTGGTCGAGGTTGACCCGGAACGTCGGGTCCTCCTCGGCGAGCTTCTGGATCGCGGTGCCCAGCTTCTCCTGGTCGGCCTTGGTCTTCGGCTCGATCGCCACCTGGATGACCGGCTCCGGGAACGTCATCGACTCCAGCACGATGGGGTGCTGCGGGTCGCAGAGCGTCTCGCCGGTGGTCGTGTCCTTCAGGCCGATCACGGCGTAGATGTGGCCCGCGATGGCCTCGTCGACCGGGTTCTCCTTGTTGGCGTGCATCTGGAAGATCTTCCCGATGCGCTCCTTGCGGTCCTTGGTCGAGTTGATGACCTGCGTGGAGGTCGCGACCCGGCCCGAGTAGACCCGGATGTAGGTCAGCTTGCCGAAGAACGGGTGCACCGCGATCTTGAACGCCAGCGCGGCGAACGGCTCGTCGGTGGACGGCTTGCGGAAGGCCGGCGTCTCGCCGTCCTGCAGCGTGCCCTCGACCGGCGGGAGGTCCAGCGGGGCCGGCAGGTAGTCGATCACCGCGTCGAGCATGGGCTGCACGCCCTTGTTCTTGAACGCGGAACCGCACAGCACCGGGTAGGCGGAGCCCTCGGCGACGATCTTGCGGATGCCGGCCTTGATCTGGGCGACGGTCAGCTCCTCGCCGCCCAGGTAGGACTCCATCAGGGCGTCGTCGGTCTCCGCGACGGCCTCGACCAGCGCCTCGCGGTACTCGTTCGCCTTGTCCACGAGGTCGGCCGGGATCTCCTCGACCGCGTAGTCCTCGCCCTTCTGGACCTCGCCGCGCCAGGTCAGCGCGCGCATCTCGACCAGGTCGACCACGCCGATGAAGTCGCTCTCCGACCCGATCGGGATCTGGATCGGCAGCGGCTTCGCGCCCAGGCGCTCGGAGATGGTGCGCACGGTGAAGTAGAAGTCGGCGCCCAGCTTGTCCATCTTGTTGACGAAGCAGATGCGCGGGACGTCGTACTTGGTGGCCTGCCGCCAGACCTGCTCGGACTGGGGCTCGACGCCCTCCTTGCCGTCGAACACGGCGACGGCGCCGTCGAGGACGCGGAGGTTGCGCTCCACCTCGACGGTGAAGTCGACGTGGCCCGGCGTGTCGATGATGTTGATCTGGTGGTTCTTCCAGAAGCACGTCGTCGCGGCGGACGTGATCGTGATGCCGCGCTCCTGCTCCTGCTCCATCCAGTCCATCACGGCCGCGCCGTCGTGGACCTCGCCGATCTTGTAGCTGATCCCGGTGTAGAACAGGATCCGCTCGGTCGTCGTGGTCTTGCCCGCGTCGATGTGGGCCATGATCCCGATGTTGCGGACCTTGGCCAGGTCGGTGAGCACGTCCTGTGCCACGGGTGTCTTCCCCTGTCTTGAGCTCGCTGGCTCACTAGGGCCGGGAGGGCCCGGCCGGTCCGCGGCGCGGACCGGCCGGGCCGCGCATCACCAGCGGTAGTGGGCGAAGGCCTTGTTCGACTCGGCCATCTTGTGGGTGTCCTCGCGGCGCTTCACGCTCGCGCCCAGGCCGTTGCTCGCGTCGAGCAGCTCGTTCATCAGGCGCTCGACCATCGTCTTCTCGCGGCGCTGCCGGGAGAAGGTGATCAGCCAGCGCAGCGCCAGCGTGGTCGCGCGACCGGGCTTGACCTCGATCGGCACCTGGTAGGTGGCGCCACCGACGCGGCGGCTCTTGACCTCCAGGGCGGGCTTGACGTTGTCCAGCGCGCGCTTGAGCGTGACGACCGGGTCGGTGCCGGTCTTGTCGCGGGCGCCCTCCAGGGCGCCGTACACGATCCGCTCGGCCACGGAGCGCTTGCCGTCGACCAGCACCTTGTTGATGAGCTGGGTCACCAGCGGAGAGCTGTAGACCGGGTCGGAGATCAGCGGCCGCTTCGGGGCCGGTCCCTTGCGGGGCATCAGCTCTTCTCCTTCTTCGCGCCGTAGCGGCTGCGAGCCTGCTTGCGGTTCTTCACGCCCTGCGTGTCGAGCGAACCGCGGATGATCTTGTAGCGGACACCGGGGAGGTCCTTCACACGACCGCCGCGCACGAGCACCATCGAGTGCTCCTGGAGGTTGTGGCCCTCACCGGGGATGTAGGCCGTGACCTCGATGCCGCTCGTCAGCTTCACGCGGGCGACCTTGCGCAGCGCCGAGTTCGGCTTCTTGGGCGTGGTCGTGTAGACGCGGGTGCACACACCGCGCCGCTGCGGGCTGCCCTTGAGCGCCGCGGTCTTCTGCTTGGCGACCTTGTCCTGCCGGCCCTTGCGGACCAGCTGCTGGATCGTTGGCATAACGCCGGCTGCTTCTTCCGTTCGAGTGCCCGCCGCCACGCGGGCGTCGAGCACTGTTTACCTGGTCCCTCTCTGCACCCGAGGTCGGGCGTGTCGCGCCCCTTCGGCCTGGCCGAACAGGGTCTGGCACGGTTGCCCCAGGTCCGCAGGCGACATCCCAGGACGCCCCTGCGCGTGGAGGTCACCGCGGCCGGCTATCCAGCACCACTGGCGCGTAGGCACGCGGAGCGGCCCGACATGGGTCGGGCACGAGTACCAAAGATACCCCGGCCGGTTCCCACTGGTCAAAACGGGTCCGCCGCGGTCGGCGACGGGGTGCGCCCGCGCCCGTCCGGGCGCCCGCGACCGGCCCGGAGGGCCTGCTCCACCAGCACCGACGCGCCCGGCGGGGAGCCGCCGCGACAGCGCGCCCGCGGGGCCCGGCGCCGCCGGCCGGCGTTGTCCGCGGTCCGTCCAGTATGCGGTCCGCCCAGTATAAGGACGCCGACCGGACCCGCCGGTTCACCCGGGCGCGGACCGCGGCCCCGCCCGGGTGAACCACACTGGCGGGGTGGATTCCGATCTCGCGGCGGGCATGGCCGCGCTGGTGGCGGCGGACGCGGAGCCCGAGGTGCTCGCCGTGCGCGGGGACGTGCTGGTGGTGCGCGTGGGCGACGTGGTGCTCAAGGCGCACGAGGGCGGCACGGACCCGGTGGCGCTCGCGGCCCGGCTGCGGTTGGCCGGCGACCCACGTCTGGGTGAACTGCTGCTGCCGCCCCGGTTCGGGCCCGCCGTCGTGCGCGGGCGGGTCGTCACGGCGTGGCCGGTCGGCGTGCCGGTGCCGCAGGCCGAGCCCGAGGACCTGCCGATGGAGGCCGCCGGGCGGGCGCTGGCGGCGCTGCACCGGTTCACCGCGGCCGACTTCGCCCCGCCCGTGCCGCCGGCGGGCGCCGTCCCGCGGATGGTGCGCGCGGTGCGGGCGCTGACCCTCGACACGCCCGCCGCCCACCTCGTGCGCCGGGCGTTCGCGACGCTGCCGGACCTGCCGGTCGGCGGCGCGGCGGTCATCCACGGCGACTGGCACCTGGGTCAGCTCGTGCGGCACGGCGGCGGCTACCGGATGATCGACGTGGACGACCTCGGCGCGGGCGACCCGGCGTGGGACCTGGCGCGGCCCGCGGCGCTGCACCTGGCCGGCGTGCTGGACCCGGTGGCCTGGGGGCGCCTGCTCGACGGGTACCTCGGCGCGGGCGGGCCCGGGGTGCCGGCGGCCGACCCGTGGTCGGTGCTGGAGGTGCCGGCGCGGGCGCTGGTGGTGCAGATGGCGGCGCGTGCCCTCTGCGCCGCGGAGCGTGACGGGACCGCCCTCGACGACGCCCGGGAGGCGCTGCTCGACGCGTGCGCGCGGATCGTGTCGGCCCACGGGCGCATTCGGCGCGGCTAATATCGGGCACATCGCGTCAAGAGCAGGAGGCTCACACGATGCAGTGTCCCAAGTGTCATGCGAACATGCGCACCTTCGACCGCATGGGCGTGCACATCGAGCAGTGCGATGGCTGCCGCGGGGTCTTCCTCGACTACGGCGAGCTGGAGGCCATCACCCGGCTGGAGCAGCAGATGGCTCCGCCGCCCCCGCCGCCGCCCGTCGCGCCGGCGCCGGCCCAGGTGCACTACGTCCAGCCCGCTCCGCAGCCGGGCTGGGGCTACGGCGGCGGCCACTACGGGCACCGCAAGCACCGCGGCCTGGGTGGCCTGTTCTTCTCGTCGTGACCCGCGTCCCGGCGGACCCGCCACGCGGCGGGTCCGCCGGGACCCGGATTGCCACCACCGGTGACCGGTGGTGGCCCCGGGGGGCCGCCATGTCCGCCGCGACCGAGGCCGCGCCCCCGCCGAATCCCGCCGACCCCTGACCGATCGCCGGCAGGCTGGAGGCGTGCGGAAGATCACGAGGGTCGCGCTCTGGGTCGTCGTCGTGGTGGCGGTCGGCGTCCTGCTGGAACTGCCGTGGCACTGGGTGGCCCTGGCCGGGGGCCTGCCGGTGCTCAGCGGGTGGTTGAACGACCGGCTGCGGCGCTCCACGCCGATGGGGCGGGAGGAGGCGTTCTGGGTCCACGCCCTGCGGGACCTGGCCCGGCGCCACGGCTGGCGGCACTCGGTGTCGATGGACGGCTACCGGCTGACCGGTGAGCACCGCGGCGTGCCGTTCGAGCTGGAGAGCACCGTCGAGCGGGTGCACGAGGGCGGCTCCGGCGAGTTCGACCTGCGGACCACCGGCGTGCTCAGCGTGCCGCTGGAGACCCGCCTGCCCCCGGCCCGGCTGTCGCGCCGCGACGGCGAGGTGGCCGTCGAGGCCGCGGAGGACGTCGGGCGCGCCCTGCGGGAGAGCGGCTTCGACCGGTGGCTGCTGGAGCGCGGGCTGACGGTGCTCGACGTGCGGCCGGGGCGGCTCAGCGCGCCGCTGGGCGAGCAGTCCGCGCCCGGCGTGCTCGCCCAGCTGGAGTTCCTGGTGCTCGCCGCCGAGCACTTCCCGGCGAACCTGCGCGGCGACCGGTCCTGAGCCGGCGGCGGCGCGCACGGCCCTGTCGCCGCCCCGGGCGATCGGGTCACCTCGCGCCGGAGACGCGGGCTGAGCGCGGACATCACCGTCTTCAAAGGCCCCTGGAGCGCTCTCCGGGGGCCTTTTCGCACCCCGCACGGGCACGGGAACGCCGAACGGCCCCCGGAGCGGGAGGCTCCGGGGGCCGTTCGGGTCGTGCGGGGACTGCGGTCCGGTCAGCGGTAGTCGCGGCCGAAGTCGTAGTCGTCCAGCGGCACCGCGGCGCCGGTGCCCGTGCCGAAGACGTCCGGCGTGTAGTAGCCGTCGTCGTAGGACGGGATGGCGTAGGCCGCGGCCCGCGCCTCCTCGGTCGGCTGGACCTGGATGTTCCGGTACCGGTTGATGCCGGTGCCGGCCGGGATCAGCTTACCGATGATCACGTTCTCCTTGAGGCCGATGAGCTTGTCCGAGCGGCCGTTGATGGCCGCGTCGGTCAGGACCCTCGTCGTCTCCTGGAACGACGCCGCCGACAGCCACGAGTCGGTGGCCAGCGACGCCTTCGTGATGCCCATCAGCACCGGGCGGCCCGCCGCCGGCTCGCCGCCCTCGGCGACCACGGCGCGGTTGCCCGACTCGAACTCCGCGCGCTCGACCAGCGAGCCCGGCAGGAACTCGGTGGCGCCCGAGTCGATGATCGTCACCCGGCGCAGCATCTGCCGGACGATGACCTCGATGTGCTTGTCGTGGATCGCCACGCCCTGGGCCCGGTAGACCTTCTGGACCTCCTGGACCAGGTGCAGCTGGGCCTCGCGCGGACCCATGACGCGCAGCACCTCGTGCGGGTCGGGCGTGCCCTCCAGCAGCTGCTGGCCGACGTGCACGTGGTCGCCGTCCTGGAGCGGGCCGGTGGCGGTGTTGGCCAGCCGCTGGCGCTTCGACAGCTTCTCGAAGACGATCTCCTCGGACCCGTCGTCCGGGATGAGGGTGATCTTCCAGAAGCGGTCGCCGTCCTCGATGCGCACCCGGCCGTCGACGTCCGCGATGGGCGCCTTGCCCTTGGGCACGCGGGCCTCGAACAGCTCCTGCACGCGGGGCAGACCCGTCGTGATGTCGTCACCGGCGACACCACCCTGGTGGAAGGTGCGCATGGTCAGCTGCGTGCCGGGCTCACCGATCGACTGGGCGGCCACGATGCCGACCGCCTCGCCGACGTCGACCAGCTTGCCGGTCGCCATCGAGCGGCCGTAGCAGGACGCGCACACGCCGACCGCGGACTCGCAGGTCAGCACCGAGCGGACCTTGACGCGCGTGACGCCCGCCTCGACGAGCGTCGCCAGCGCCGGGTCGCCCAGGTCGTCGCCGCGGTTGAGCACCACGTTGCCGGCCGCGTCGGTGATGTCCTCGGCGATGGTCCGCGCGTACACGGAGGTCTGCGCGAACTCGTGCAGGCCCACCTTGTCGCCCAGCTTCTCGCCGACCGTCATGTTCACGCCGCGCGTGGTGCCGCAGTCGATCTCGCGGATGATGACGTCCTGCGAGACGTCCACCAGGCGACGGGTCAGGTAGCCCGAGTCGGCGGTGCGCAGCGCGGTGTCGGCCAGGCCCTTGCGGGCGCCGTGCGTGGCGATGAAGTACTCCAGCACCGACAGGCCCTCGCGGAACGAGTTCTTGATCGGCCGCGGGATGTACTCGCCCTTCGGGTTCGTCACCAGGCCGCGCATGCCGGCCAGCGAGCGGACCTGGGTCATGTTGCCCGCCGCCCCGGACTTCACGATCATGCGGATCGAGTTGTCCTCGGGGAAGTTGGCCTCCATGACCTCGGCCACCTCTTCGGTCGCCTTGGTCCACACCTTGACCAGCTCGTTGTTGCGCTCGGTGTAGGAGAGCTGACCGCGCTGGTAGCGCTTCTCCACCGCGTCGGCGAGCTTCTCGTGCTCGTCCAGGATGCCCTGCTTGGCCTCCGGCACGAGCACGTCGGAGATCGCGACCGTGACGCCCGACCGGGTGGCCCAGTAGAAGCCGGCGTCCTTCAGCTTGTCCAGCGTCCGGGCGACGGTGACCATCGGGTACCGCTCGGCGAGGTCGTTGATGACCGTGGCCTGCCGCTTCTTGGGCATGACCTCGTTGAGGAACGGGTAGTCCTGCGGCAGGACCTCGTTGAACAGCACGCGGCCCAGGGTGGTCTCGGCCAGCCACGGCTGACCGGGCTCCCAGCCCTCCGGCTCCTGGCCCTTCGGCGGGTTCTTGTCCGTGATCCGGATCTTCACCATCGCCTGCAGGCCCACGACCTTGCGGTCGAACGCCATCAGCGCCTCGGCGGGCGACGAGTACGCCAGGCCCTCACCGATGTCGCCCTCCTTGTGCCGGGTCAGGTGGTACAGGCCGGTCACCATGTCCAGGCGGGGCATGGCCAGCGGCTTGCCCGACGCGGGCGAGAGGATGTTGTTCGACGACAGCATCAGCACGCGCGCCTCGGCCTGCGCCTCGGCCGACAGCGGCAGGTGCACCGCCATCTGGTCACCGTCGAAGTCCGCGTTGAACGCCTCGCAGACCAGCGGGTGCAGCTGGATGGCCTTGCCCTCCACCAGCTGCGGCTCGAAAGCCTGGATGCCGAGGCGGTGCAGCGTGGGCGCGCGGTTGAGCAGCACCGGGTGCTCGGTGATGACCTCTTCCAGCACGTCCCACACGGCCGGGCGGGCGCGCTCGACCATGCGCTTGGCCGACTTGATGTTCTGCGCGTGGTTGAGGTCGACCAGCCGCTTCATGACGAACGGCTTGAACAGCTCCAGCGCCATCTGCTTGGGCAGGCCGCACTGGTGCAGCTTGAGCTGCGGGCCGACCACGATGACCGAGCGGCCCGAGTAGTCGACGCGCTTGCCGAGCAGGTTCTGCCGGAACCGGCCCTGCTTGCCCTTGAGCAGGTCGGACAGCGACTTGAGCGGCCGGTTGCCCGGCCCGGTCACCGGGCGACCGCGGCGGCCGTTGTCGAACAGCGCGTCGACGGCCTCCTGGAGCATCCGCTTCTCGTTGTTGACGATGATCTCGGGCGCGCCGAGGTCGATCAGCCGCTTGAGGCGGTTGTTCCGGTTGATGACCCGGCGGTACAGGTCGTTGAGGTCCGAGGTCGCGAAGCGGCCACCGTCGAGCTGCACCATCGGGCGCAGGTCCGGCGGGATGACCGGGACGCAGTCCAGGACCATGCCCTGCGGGTTGTTGCGGGTCGCCTGGAAGGCGGCCACGACCTTGAGCCGCTTGAGGGCGCGCAGCTTCTTCTGGCCCTTGCCGCTGCGGATGGTCTCCCGCAGCACCTCGGCCTCGGCGTCCACGTCGTAGTCGCCCAGCAGCTTCTGGATGGCCTCGGCGCCCATGGCGCCGGTGAAGTAGTCGCCGTAGCGGTCGTACAGCTCGCGGTAGAGCAGCTCGTCCGCGATCAGCTGGGCGCGCTCCAGCTTGGTGAAGGTCGACCAGATCTCGTCGAGCCGGTCCAGCTCGCGCTGGGCGCGGTCGCGGAGCTGGCGCATCTCGCGCTCGCCGCCCTCCTTGACCTTGCGGCGGACGTCGGACTTGGCGCCCTCCGCCTCCAGCTCGGCCAGGTCGGCTTCCAGCTTCTGGGCGCGCGCCTCCACGTCGGCGTCGCGCTTGTTCTCCACGCGCTTGCGCTCGACCTGCATCTCGTTCTCGAGCGTCGGCAGGTCGTTGTGGCGCAGCTCGGCGTTCACGCCCACGATCACGTAGGCCGCGAAGTAGATGATCTTCTCGAGATCCTTGGGCGCCAGGTCGAGCAGGTAGCCCAGGCGGCTGGGGACGCCCTTGAAGTACCAGATGTGCGTGACGGGCGCGGCCAGTTCGATGTGGCCCATCCGCTCGCGGCGCACCTTGGCGCGGGTCACCTCGACGCCGCAGCGCTCGCAGATGATGCCCTTGAAGCGGACGCGCTTGTACTTGCCGCAGTAGCACTCCCAGTCCCGGGTGGGACCGAAGATCTTCTCGCAGAACAAGCCGTCCTTCTCCGGCTTGAGCGTGCGGTAGTTGATGGTCTCGGGCTTCTTGACCTCGCCGAAGGACCACTGGCGGATGTCGTCCGCGGTCGCGAGACCGATGCGGAGCTCATCGAAGAAGTTGACGTCGAGCACGTCTACTCTCTTCCCCTTTTGGATCGGTTGCCCTGCGCGGGGCGGAGCTGAAGGAGCTGGTGGCGCCGGCGGGGGAGGCGCCCGCGGGCGCCTCCCCGTGACCGGCGGGGACTAGTTGACGACGTCGTCCACGGACGGCGACTCGGTCCTCGACAGGTTGATGCCGAGGTTCGCGGCCGCGCGCTCCAGGTCTTCGTCGTCGCCGTCGCGCATCTCGATCGCGGCGCCGTCCGAGGACAGCACCTCGACGTTGAGGCACAGCGACTGGAGCTCCTTGAGCAGCACCTTGAAGGACTCCGGGATGCCGGGCTCCGGGATGTTCTCGCCCTTGACGATGGCCTCGTAGACCTTCACCCGGCCGAGCACGTCGTCGGACTTGATGGTCAGCAGCTCCTGCAGCGTGTACGCCGCGCCGTAAGCCTGCATCGCCCAGCACTCCATCTCACCGAAGCGCTGACCACCGAACTGCGCCTTGCCACCCAGCGGCTGCTGCGTGATCATCGAGTACGGGCCGGTGGACCGGGCGTGGATCTTGTCGTCCACCAGGTGCAGCAGCTTCAGGATGTACATGTAGCCGACCGACACGGGGAACGGGTACGGCTCGCCGCTGCGCCCGTCGAACAGGCGCGCCTTGCCGTTCTCCTTGACCATCCGCTCGCCGTCGCGGTTCGGGACCGTCGAGCCGAGCAGGCCCGTGATCTCGTCCTCGCGCGCGCCGTCGAAGACCGGGGTGGCGGTCTTCGTGCCGGGCTCCACCTCGTACAGGTCGGCGGGCAGGTTCTTGGCCCAGTCCGGGTCGCCGTTGATGCTCCAGCCCTGCTTGGCGATCCACCCGAGGTGGGTCTCCAGCACCTGGCCGATGTTCATCCGGCGCGGCACGCCGTGCGTGTTCAGCACGATGTCCACCGGGGTGCCGTCCTCCAGGAACGGCATGTCCTCGACGGGGAGGATCTTGCCGATGACGCCCTTGTTGCCGTGGCGGCCGGCGAGCTTGTCGCCGTCCTGGATCTTGCGCTTCTGGGCCACGTAGACGCGGACCAGCTCGTTCACGCCGGGGGGCAGCTCGTCGTCGTCCTCGCGGCTGAACACGCGGATGCCGATGACCTTGCCGTACTCGCCGTGCGGCACCTTCAGCGACGTGTCGCGCACCTCGCGGGCCTTCTCGCCGAAGATCGCGCGCAGCAGGCGCTCCTCCGGGGTCAGCTCCGTCTCGCCCTTGGGCGTGACCTTGCCGACCAGGATGTCGCCCGGCTGGACCTCGGCGCCGATGCGGATGATGCCCCGCTCGTCGAGGTCGGCCAGGACCTCCTCGGAGACGTTCGGGATGTCCCGGGTGATCTCCTCGGCGCCCAGCTTGGTGTCCCGCGCGTCGATCTCGTGCTCCTCGATGTGGATCGAGGTCAGGACGTCGTCCTGCACGAGGCGCTGCGACAGGATGATCGCGTCCTCGTAGTTGTGGCCCTCCCACGGCATGATCGCGACGAGCAGGTTCTTGCCCAGCGCCATCTCGCCGTTCTCGGTGCACGGGCCGTCGGCCAGCACCTGGCCGTGCTGCACCCGGTCGCCCTCGTTCACGATGGGCTTCTGGTTGATGCAGGTGCCCTGGTTGGACCGGCGGAACTTGTGCAGGCCGTAGGTCTGCCGCGAGCCGTCGTCGGCCATGACCGTGACGTAGTCGGCGGAGATCTCCTCCACCACGCCGGTCTTCTTGGCCACCACGACGTCGCCCGCGTCGACCGCGGCGCGCAGCTCCATGCCCGTGCCGACCAGCGGGGACTCGCTGCGCAGCAGCGGCACCGCCTGGCGCTGCATGTTCGCGCCCATCAGCGCGCGGTTGGCGTCGTCGTGCTCCAGGAACGGGATCATCGCGGTCGCGGCGGACACCATCTGCCGCGGCGAGACGTCCATGTAGTCGACGTCGCGCGGGTCGATCTGCTCGACCTCGCCGCCCTTCTTGCGGACCAGGACGCGGTCCTCCAGGAAGTTGCCCTCGTCGTCGATCCGGGCGTTCGCCTGGGCCTTGACGTAGCGGTCCTCCTCGTCCGCGGTCAGGTAGTCGATCTGGTCGGTGACCCGGCCGTCGACGACCTTGCGGTACGGCGTCTCGATGAAGCCGAACGGGTTGACCCGCCCGTAGCTCGACAGCGAGCCGATCAGGCCGATGTTCGGGCCTTCCGGCGTCTCGATCGGGCACATGCGGCCGTAGTGCGACGGGTGGACGTCGCGGACCTCCATGCCGGCCCGCTCGCGGGACAGGCCGCCGGGGCCCAGCGCCGACAGGCGGCGCTTGTGGGTCAGGCCCGCGAGGGGGTTGGTCTGGTCCATGAACTGGGAGAGCTGGGACGTGCCGAAGAACTCCTTGATCGCCGCCACGACCGGGCGGATGTTGATCAGGGTCTGCGGCGTGATCGCCTCGACGTCCTGGGTGGTCATGCGCTCGCGCACGACGCGCTCCATGCGCGACAGGCCGACCCGGATCTGGTTCTGGATCAGCTCGCCGACGGTGCGCAGGCGGCGGTTGCCGAAGTGGTCGATGTCGTCGACCTCGACCGGCACCTCGGTCTCGCCCGGCTGCATCGTCGTCTCACCGGCGTGCAGGCGGACCAGGTACTCGATCGTCGTGACGATGTCGTCCTCGGTCAGCACGCCCGTGGTGATCGGGATGTCCAGGCCCAGCTTCTTGTTGACCTTGTAGCGGCCGACCTTGGCCAGGTCGTAGCGCTTGTCCTTGAAGAACAGGTTCTCCAGCAGCGCCTGCGCCGACTCCTTCGTCGGCGGCTCGCCCGGACGCAGCTTGCGGTAGATGTCGAGCAGCGCCTCGTCGGTACCCGCGGTGTGGTCCTTCTCCAGCGTCGTCAGCAGCGTCTCGGAGAACGAGAACCGCTCGCGGATCTGCTCGGTGGTCCAGCCCAGCGCCTTCAGCAGCACCGTCACCGGCTGGCGGCGCTTGCGGTCGATGCGGACGCCGACGGTGTCGCGCTTGTCGACGTCGAACTCCAGCCAGGCACCCCGGGACGGGATGATCTTGACGCTGAAGACGTCCTTGTCGGTCGTCTTGTCGATCGCCGTGTCGTAGTAGACACCCGGCGAGCGGACGAGCTGGGAGACCACGACCCGCTCGGTGCCGTTGATGATGAACGTGCCCTTGTCGGTCATCATCGGGAAGTCACCCATGAACACCGTCTGGCTCTTGATCTCGCCGGTGGTGTGGTTGGTGAACTCCGCCGTGACGAACAGCGGGGCCGCGTACGTCATGTCCTTGTCCTTGCACTCCTCGGTCGAGGCTTTGACCTCGTCGAAGCGCGGGTCGGAGAAGGACAGCGACATCGAGCCGGAGAAGTCCTCGATCGGCGAGATCTCGTTCAAGACCTCTTCGAGGCCGCCCGTCGGCGCCTCGTCGCCCTCGTCGACGCGGCGCTGGAACCACGCCTCGTCACCGGTGAGCCACTCGAAGGACTGGATTTGCAGATCGAGCAGGTTGGGCGTCTGAAGCGGCTCGTGGATCTTCGCGAAAGAGACTCGCTTCGGCGCTCCGGGAATCCCCGACGTGGAGTTGGTCGCAGCAGTGGCCTTGGTCGCGCGAGAGATCGCCAAGATGCGTCCTTCCAGGGACAGGTAGCTGGCTAGCAGCGCACTAGCACGGCTGTCAAGGGTGCGGCGATGCCCGGCAATCCAGCTCTCGGCGAAGGGCAAACGGAAAGAGGGCAGCGCAAAGGGGCAGTCTAGCCACGCGCATGCCAACTGTCGAGAGGCACCTAAGAGGACCTTTCTCGTCGTCACCGACAGAGTGACCCCGCCGACGCCCACAGTCAAGATGCCACGCGGCGATCACCCCTGTGGCGCAAGCCGAGTTCACTCGCCGTTACCGCGTTGACCTGCGAAATTACACAGTTGTGGGGCCGACGTGAACTGATCGCGGGTGTTCGCTCCCGAAGGGTCGGCCCACCGGTTCCCCTCCGTCACAGCGCCAAAAATGTGACCTAAATCACTGCCAGCCCGGTTGTCCGCAGGCCGCCGGACCTGTCCGGGACCGGGCGGTCCGCCCCCGGACGGGCGGGTCCCGCCCGCACCCGGGCAGGCGCGCGCCCGGGCGCCCTCCCCCGCTCGCCGATCGCCGGCACCCGGGTACCCCGGAACGGGGCCGGTCGCACCTCGCGAACCCGGCCGAGCCCCGGAAGGTCTCCGGCAGCTCCCGGAGGCTGCCCGGCGCCGATCCGACCGACCGCGGTCGCGAGGCCGTTGAACGCCCCCTGCACGTCGTGCGGCACAGCGTGCGCGCGGGGCCGGGCACGACCGGTTCCGCGCCGGAAGGGCACCCCAGGGGCGTCACGCGCAAGAGGGCGGGCACCCCCGTGGGGTGCCCGCCCTCTCGCGTGCGTGAAGAGCTAGCTCACTTGAGCGAGATCTTGGCGCCGGCCGCTTCCAGCTTCTCCTTGGCGGCGTCGGCGACGTCCTTCGCGACGTTCTCCAGCAGCGGCTTCGGAGCGGACTCGACCAGCTCCTTGGCCTCCTTCAGGCCCAGGCCCGAGACGACCTCGCGGACGACCTTGATGACCTGGATCTTCTTGTCGCCGGCGCCCTCGAGGACGACGGTGAACTCGTCCTTCTCCTCCTCGGCGGGGGCGGCCGCGCCACCACCGGCGGGAGCGGCGGCCACGGCGACCGGCGCCGCGGCGGTGACCTCGAAGGTCTCCTCGAACTGCTTCACGAAACCCGCCAGCTCGAGGAGGGTCATCTCCTTGAACGCGTCGAGCAGCTCGTCGGTGCTGAGCTTCGCCATGATCGGCGGTCCTTTCTGTCAACGCCCGAACTGCGGTCGGGACGCGGGAGTGTGTCGGGTGGTCAGCTCTCGGCGGGAGCGTCGGCCTCGGCGGGGGCCTCGGCCTCGGCGGCGGGAGCGTCCGCCGCCTTCTTCTCCTGCAGGGCAGCGGCCAGGCGGGCGACCTGGGAAGCCGGGGCGTTGAACAGACCCGCGGCCTTGGCCAGGTTGCCCTTCATCGCGCCCGCCAGCTTGGCGAGCAGCACCTCGCGGCTCTCGAGGTCCGCGATGCGGGTGACCTCGTCGACCGAGAGGGGGCGGCCGTCCATGAAGCCGCCCTTGATGACCAGGGCCTTGTTGTCCTTCGCGAAGTCGCGCAGCGCCTTGGCCGCGTCGACCGGCTCGCCTTCGACGAAGGCGATGGCGGTCGGGCCGACGAGCAGGTCTTCCAGACCCTCGACCCCGGCGTCCTGGGCGGCCAGCTTGACGAGCGTGTTCTTCGCGACGGTGTACGTGGTGCCCGCGCCGAGAGCGCGACGCAGCGTGGTGAGCTGCGCCATGGAGAGGCCGCGGTACTCGGTCACGACAGCGGCCGAGCTACCGCGGAACTTGTCCGTCAGCTCGGCGACGGCCGAAACCTTGCTGGGCTTCGCCATGATCGCCTCCTCTCTGGGCTGTGGGATGACCACCGGCCGGCGCGGAGGGAGGGCACGAAAAACGCCCCGGCGCAGCAGCAGCACGGGGCGGACGGGCGCTCGCGCGCCCACAGACCTCGTCCTCCTGCGCGGGCCGTTCGCGGTGCGAACCCTTCGTCCCCGCGCCTTGGGGGCGCGGGAAGACCAGCGGTCTTCGGTGGAACCGCCGACCAGAGTACGGGACGTGTCCCGGCGGCTCCAAATCGGCATGATGTGTCCCGTGACCGAAGAGCCACCGAGGAACCCGCCGCCGCCCCCGGACATCGACCCGGAACAGCTCCGGCAGTTCCAGGAGTTCCAGCGGTTCCAGGAGTTCCAGCGCTTCCGGCAGGCCGGTGGCGGGGCGCTGCCGCCGGGTCCGCCCACCGCGGCGCTGCCGCCGGGTCCCTCCGCCCCCTCCGCCGCGCCGCCGCCCGCCGCTCCGCCGCCGCCGGCCGCGCCCGCCCGCAAGCCGCTGTGGAAGGTCCTGCTGGGCAGCAAGCTCTTCCGCCGCCTGGTCTACCTCGTCGTCGTCCTGCTCGTCGTGTCGCACTTCTACGAGAAGTACTTCGGCGGCGACGACCCGGGCGACGTGGCCGTGGACAGCGGCGGCGACAAGGGCAACGTGATCGCGCCGCAGACCCCGTACGGGCTCCAGGGCACGGTCGCGCTGTTCTACAAGCACGTCATCAACGACGACGCCGGCCGCGCGTGCCTGCTGTTCAGCGAGGACGAGGCCGAGGAAGCCTTCGCGCGGGCCTTCGGGGCGAAGGACTGCGAGTCGGCCGTCCACCAGCTCTCGGGCCAGGTCACCAACAGCGCGGAGTACCGCCAACCCGGCTTCCCGCCCGACATGCGGGCCGTGCCGAACGGCGGCTCCGTGGAGGTCAGCTCCTGCGCGCTCCAGGTCACCGGCGGCCCCCGCCTCGGCCGCTTCGTGCTGACCATGCAGGACAACCGGACCTGGGTGATCACCGGCTACCGGGCGGAGCCCTCGGACTGCCCGGCCGGCTGAGCGCGCCGACGGCGAAGGGCCCCCGGCGCGAACGCCGGGGGCCCTGTCAGCAGTCGATCGGCTCGCGCCCGCGGTCAGACCGCGGCTTCGTCGCTGAGCAGGTTGCGGGTCCGGTTCGGGTCGACCGGGATGCCGGGGCCCATCGTCGTGGAGACGGTGACCTTCTTCAGGTACCGGCCCTTCGCGGCCGACGGCTTGGCCCGCAGGATCTCGTCCAGCGCGGCGGCGTAGTTCTCGACCAGCTTCTCCGGGTCGAACGACACCTTGCCGATGACGAGGTGCAGGTTGGCCTGCTTGTCGACGCGGAAGTTGATCTTACCGCCCTTGATGTCCGAGACGGCCTTGGTGACGTCGGGCGTCACGGTGCCGGTCTTCGGGTTCGGCATCAGGCCGCGCGGACCGAGGATGCGGGCGATGCGGCCGACCTTCGCCATCTGGTCGGGCGTGGCGATCGCGGCGTCGAAGTCGAGCCAGCCACCCTGGATGCGCTCGATCAGGTCCTCGGAGCCGACCGCGTCCGCGCCGGCGGCCTCGGCCTCGGCGGCCTTGTCACCGGTCGCGAAGACGATCACGCGGGCGGTCTTGCCCGTACCGTGCGGCAGGTTCACGGTGCCGCGGACCATCTGGTCGGCCTTGCGGGGGTCGACGCCGAGCCGGATGGCGACCTCGACGGTCGCGTCCAGCTTGACCTTGGACGTCTCCTTGGCGAGCTTGGCGGCCTCCAGCGGCGAGTACAGCCGCTCCCGGTCCACCAGCTCGGCAGCGTTCTGGTATGCCTTGCTGCGCTTCATCTTCTGTCCTTAACCAACAGTTGTGGTGACGAGCCAGCGCTCGGCTCTCCCACGAGTTCGGGAAATCAGCCTTCGACCGTGATGCCCATGGAGCGGGCGGTGCCGGCGATGATCCTCGCGGCCTGGTCCACGTCGTTGGCGTTGAGGTCGACCATCTTGGTCTGCGCGATCTCGCGCACCTGGTCCATGGTCACCTTGGCGACCTTGGTGCGGTGCGGCTCGCCGGAGCCCTTCTCCACGCCCGCGGCCTTGAGCAGCAGCTTCGCCGCCGGCGGCGTCTTGAGCTTGAAGTCGAACGAGCGGTCCTCGTACACGGAGATCTCGACGGGCACCACGGTGCCGCGCTGCGACTCGGTCGCGGCGTTGTACGCCTTGCAGAACTCCATGATGTTGACGCCGTGCTGACCCAGCGCGGGGCCGACGGGCGGCGCGGGGTTCGCGGCCCCGGCCTTGATCTGCAGCTTGATGATCGCTGCGAGCTTCTTCTTCTTGGGTGGCATCTCAGTGCTTCCTGTTATTGCGGTGTCCGCGCGCGGCCCTGCCAGCCGCAGCGTGGCTGCCGGCCTCCCCGGGGGAGACCGATCAGATCTTGGAGACCTGGCTGAACGACAGCTCGACCGGAGTCTCGCGGCCGAAGATCGACACCAGGACCTTCAGCTTCTGGCCGTCCGCGTTGACCTCGCTGATCGTCGCGGGCAGCGTGGCGAACGGGCCGTCCATGACGGTGACCGACTCGCCGACCTCGAAGTCGACCTCGACCGTCGTCTTCGCCGGCGCCGCGGCGGCCTTCTTGCCCGCGGCGGGCTTCTCCCGCTCGACCTGGGGCAGCAGGAACTTCAGCACCTCGTCGAGGGTCAGCGGCGACGGCTTCGACGTCGCGCCGACGAAACCGGTCACGCCCGGCGTGTTGCGCACCGCGCTCCACGAGGCGTCGTTCAGCTCCATGCGGACCAGGATGTAGCCGGGCAGCACCTTGCGCTGCACCTGCTTGCGCTGGCCGTTCTTGATCTCGGTGACTTCCTCGGTCGGCACCTCGACCTGGAAGATGTAGTCCTCCATGTCGAGCGTCTGGATGCGCGTCTCGAGGTTGGTCTTGACCTTGTTCTCGTAGCCCGCGTACGAGTGCACGACGTACCAGTCGCCGGGCGCGTGCCGGAGGGCCTCGCGCATCTCGGCGGCCGGGTCGGCGGGCTCGGCGTCGATCGGGGTCTCGTCGACCGCGACCTCGGCCTCGGCGGTGTCGTCGCCCTCGGCGCCCTCGCCGGGCTCGACGGCGGTGGCGGGCTCCGCGGTGTCCTCCGTCGCCTCGTCCTGCTCGACGTCCTCGGCGCCACCGTCGAGGTCCTGCCCGTCGGTCAGGTCGGTCAGCTCCTGGGCGTCAACGCCGTTGTCGGAGGTCACTGTGGGTCTCGCTTCCTCTCATGCATCACGTGCTCCGGCCGCGCCCGGGGGCGGCGGCGGGTGTTCGACTCTAGGCGAACACCTTGAACACGCCCCAGGCGAAGGCCGAATCCAGGCCGAACACCAAGGCCACCATGAAGGCCACGAAGACCAACACGACCGAGGTGTAGGTGATCATCTGCTTGCGGGTCGGCCAGATGACCTTCCGCAGCTCGCTGACCACCTCACGGATGTAGCGGGCGATCCGGGCGAAGATGCCCGGCCGCTTCTCCTGGTCGCCCCTGGCGCGCGTGGGACGACCCTTCTTGCCCTCCGCGGCGTCGGAGTCGGCCTCGGCCGACTTCTTCACCTCGGCGGGACGTGCGGCGGAGTCCTTGCGACCCGCCGGGCGCGCGGAACCGCGGCGCTCGCGGCGTGCAGCGGCGGTGACCGGCCGGGTCGCGCTCTCGCGCTCGTCCGGCTGGTCCTGCTCGCGGCCCTCGCTCATGCCGTCCTCCGCTCACCATCGCGCTTCGACGCAGGGGCGACAGGACTTGAACCTGCAACCTGCGGTTTTGGAGACCGCTGCTCTGCCAGTTGAGCTACACCCCTTTGGGACCCCCGCGGTGGGGGACCCCTGGCTGAGGACGTCTGGCACCCTCCTCACGTGGCCCGTGAGGCAGCGGCGGGACGTTCCCGGAAACGAAGCATACGGCACGGAGTGCCCGTCCTTCCAACTGGCCCGGTCAGAGGGGGTGCCGACACCGATCCCGGTTGTGCGATCTGCCACGATTGGGGCCATGGCCTCACCTGAGACGACCCCCGCCACCGCCACCTCCGACCGTCCCCGCGTCTCGAAGCGGATCGGCGACATCGCCGAGTCCGCCACCCTCGCGGTGGACGCGAAGGCGAAGGCGCTGAAGGCGGCCGGGCGGCCGGTGATCGGCTTCGGTGCGGGCGAACCCGACTTCCCCACCCCGGACGCCATCGTCGCCGCTGCTCAGGCCGCGTGCGCCGAGCCGCGCAACCACCGCTACACCCCCGCCGCCGGCCTGCCCGAGCTGCGGGAAGCCGTAGCCGCGAAGACGCTGCGCGACTCCGGGTACGCCGTGACCGCCGCGCAGGTGCTGATCACCAACGGCGGCAAGCAGGCGGTCTACCAGGCGTTCGCGACGCTGCTCGACCCCGGCGACGAGGTGCTGCTGCCCGCGCCGTACTGGACCACCTACCCCGAGGCCATCACCCTCGCCGGCGGCGTCCCGGTGCAGGTCACGGCGGACGAGTCGGCCGACTACCTGGTCACCGTGGCGCAGCTGGAGGCGGCCCGGACCCCGCGGACCAAGGTCCTGCTGCTGTGCTCGCCGTCCAACCCGACCGGCGCGGTGTACTCCCGCGAGCAGGTCGCCGCGATCGGCGAGTGGGCCCTGGAGCACGGCCTGTGGGTCGTCACCGACGAGATCTACGAGCACCTGGTCTACGACGGCGCCGAGTCGGCCTCGCTGCCGGTCGTGGTGCCGGCGATGGCCGACCGCACGGTCGTGCTCAACGGCGTGGCCAAGACCTACGCGATGACCGGCTGGCGGGTGGGCTGGCTGATCGGCCCGACCGACGTCGTGAAGGCCGCCGCCAACCTGCAGTCGCACCTGACCTCGAACGTGGCCAACGTGTCCCAGCGCGCGGCGCTGGAGGCCGTGTCCGGCCCGCTGGACGCCGCGCACGCGATGCGGGAGGCGTTCGACCGCCGCCGGCGCGCGATCGTGGACCTGCTCTCGGGCATCCCCGGCGTGCAGTGCCCGACGCCCAAGGGCGCGTTCTACGTGTACCCGTCGGTGAAGGCGCTGATCGGCAAGTCGCTGCGCGGCACGACGATCACCGACACCGTGCAGCTGGCCGCGCTGATCCTGGAGCACGCCGAGGTCGCGGTCGTGCCGGGCGAAGCCTTCGGCACGCCGGGCTACCTGCGGCTGTCCTACGCACTGGGCGACGACGACCTGAAGACCGGCGTCACGCGCATGGCGGAGCTGCTGGGCGAGGTCGAGCTGTGAGGTCCGGGCCCTCCCCGGCGGGGTGAGGGCCGGGAGGCGGAACCGCGGAAGGCGCCCCTCGTGGGCGCCTTCCGGCGTTCCGGGGCCGTGGTTCGGACACAGTCCGGTGACGACCGGTAACCGGTGGGCGGCGCCGCTCGATGGTCCGGTCACCCGGCTCGCCGAGCCGCACCCCCCGAGGAGACCACATGGCCTTACCCCAGCCGCCCGTGACCCGTCCCCAGCACGCCGCGCCGCCGCCACCGCGCAACGGGCTCGGCGTCGCCGGCTTCGTGCTCGGCCTCCTGGGCCTGCTGTTCAGCTTCCTCCCGGTGATCGGCCTGGTGGCGTGGCCGCTGGTCGTCCTCGGCCTCGTCCTCGGCGCCCTGGGCGTCGCGCGCGCCCGTCGCGGCCGGGCCGCGAACAAGGGCCTGGCCGTCGCCGGCGTGGTCCTGTCGGCCGCCGGGCTGGTCGTCTGCGTGCTGTGGCTGGTGTTCTTCGGCAGGGCCGCGAGCGAGGCCGCGGAGACCCTGGACGACCTGGAGCGCGCGGCGCACAAGGAGTCCCGGGTCGTCTACGAGGTCACCGGTGACTCCCCCCGGACGACCATCACCCACACGACCTACAGCGACGGCGGCAGCGCGACCGACCAGGAGGAGGCGGCGGAGCTGCCCTGGACCAGGGAGCTGACCGTGAAGGGCTTCCTCAGCGGTGGCACCGTGACCGCGCTGGCCGGCGCCGAGGGCGGCACCGTGACGTGCCGGATCACCGTCGACGGCGTCGAGAAGAAGACCGCGACCGCCACCGGGCCGTCCGCCCTGGCGACCTGCTCCATGTACTGAGCCCGGCGCGACCCGGGCGGCACTCCGCGCCGCCCGGGCGGCCCGCTGTCGCGCTGCGTCGCTCGGACGGGTGAGTTCTGTAACCGTCGGTGGGAATACTCCGATGAACTGTTCGGACCAGTGGACATTCACCCGAGGAGCGCAGTCGATGACGGAGGCGGAGCTGCCGCAGCACCAGGGCCGGCCCGCGCGGCGGTGGCCGGTGATCGCCGGTTCCGCCGCGCTGGTGCTGGGCGCGCTCGTGGTGGCCGTGTGGCTGGCCAGACCGGCCGACCCGCCGGCCGTCGTGGTGTACGACGTCTCCGGCGAGGCGCGCAGCGCGACGGTCACGTACTCGACGTTCGACGAGCGCCGCACGAGCCGGGTGGAGCTGACCTCGTTCCCGTGGCGCCACGAGCTGCTGGTCGACGGCGAGGTCAGCGGCGGCGTCCTGATGGTGACCATCGGGGCGGGCGGCGGGTCGGTGGCCTGCCGGATCCGGGTGGACGGCGTCGAGCGCAAGTCCGCCACCGCGGCCGGCCCGTCGGCCAGCGCGCTGTGCAACGGGTTCTGACGCCCGCTACGGCAGGCGCACGCGCGCCGACGCGCCGCCCAGCACGGACTTGCCCTCGAAGGAGGCCGTCACGCTGACCTTGAACGTCCCGTCGTCCAGGACCTTGGTCACCTTCCCGGTGACCTCCACGAGCGCGCCCTCGTCGTCGTCGGGCACCAGCACGGGGCGGCCGAAGCGCACGCCGTACTCCACGACCGCGCCCGGGTCGCCCGCCCACCGCGTGACGATCCGGCCCGCCAGGCCCATGGTGAGCATCCCGTGCGCGATGACGCCCGGCAGGCCGACGCCGGTGGCGAAGCGCTCGCTCCAGTGGATGGGGTTGAAGTCGCCGGAGGCGCCGGCGTAGCGGACCAGGTCGGCGCGGGTGATGCGGACCGTCAGCGGCGGCAGCTCGTCGCCCACGGACACGTCTGCGGCGCGGATCACGCGTCCTCCCCCCGGACCACGAGCGTGCAGCGCCCGGTGGTCACGCGCTCGCCCTCGTCGGTGCCGACCTCGGCCCGCAGGGCGAGCATGTCGTTGCCCATCCGCGAGGTGATGCCGTCCACGTGCAGCTCGACCACCAGCCGGTCGCCCGCCGTGATGGGGCGGTGGTGGACGAAGGACTGGTCGCCGTGCACCACGCGGCTGTAGTCCAGGCCCAGCTCCGGGTCCTGCACCAGGACGTCGTTCGCCCTGAGCGACACGATGATCGCGAACGTCGGCGGGGCGATGACGTCCCGGTAGCCGGCGGCGCGGGCCGCTTCGGGGTCGCGGTGCACGGGGTTCGCCTCGCCGATCGCGTCGGCGAACTCGCGGATCTTCTCGCGGCCGACCTCGTAGGGCGGTGAGGGCGGGTACGCGCGGCCGGCGAAGGACTGGTCGAGGGGCACCGGAGCAGGTTACGCGACGAGGCCCGCCCCCGGACCGGGGACGGGCCTCGTGCGAACGGCTCGGCGGGACCTCAGCGGGTCTCCTTGTGCGGCCGGTGCGTCTTGCAGTTCGGGCAGAACTTCTTGATCTCCAGGCGGTCCGGGTCGTTGCGCCGGTTCTTCCTGGTGATGTAGTTCCGGTGCTTGCACTCCTCGCACGCGAGGGTGATCTTCGGGCGTACGTCGGTTGCAGCCACGGCCTTGCCTTTCTAGAGCGCATGGAACCCGGTGCCCCAGTGCGGGCTTACCGCCTGGCGGGCCACCCCCGACGCGGGCCGCGCCCGGAGGTCCAACCACCCCAACACCCCCCACCGGCAAAACCTTCCCGGCAGGAAGACGTGCCCCCGGAGGGGGGTTCCAAGGGGGGCAAGGCCCCCCTTGGGCGGGGCCCGGGGGCTGCGCCCCCGGTGTGATGCGGAGCGAACCAGGCCCGCGCTCCCCGCGGGCACAGCTCTCCCCTTCGCGTAGCGGTGGCCGGACTTGAACCGGCGACACAGCGATTATGAGCCGCTTGCTCTACCAACTGAGCTACACCGCTTTACACGACTACGGCCGCGATGCTCGTGCACCGCGGCCAAGTCGTAGAGCCCCTTTACGGAATCGAACCGTAGACCTTCTCCTTACCATGGAGACGCTCTGCCGACTGAGCTAAAGGGGCTTGCTCTCTTGCGTTCTTGCGGAGCGAGGAGAACTCTACACAACCGGTGCCCCGGTTGTGAAATCGGGGGGGTCCCTCAGTGGACCAAGGTGAGCACCGTCTCATCCCGGGCGCCCCTGACCTGCACCGTTCGCGCCCGCAGCCACGCCTCGAAGCGCTCCTCGGACAGCGGCCGGGAGATCAGGTAGCCCTGCGCGACGTCGCAGCCCATGGACACCAGCTGGTCCCGCGCGGCGTCGTCCTCGACGCCCTCGGCCACCACGGTGAGGCTCAGCGAGTGGCCCAGCTCGACGATGGAGCGGACCACGGCCATGTCGCCGAGGTCGGTGCCCATGCCGAGCACGAAGCTCTTGTCGATCTTCACCTCGTCCACCGGCAGCTGCCGCAGGTAGGCCAGCGACGAGTAGCCGGTGCCGAAGTCGTCCACGGCGAGCACGACGCCCATGGTGTGCAGCCGCCGCAGCACGGGCAGCGCCCGCTCCGGGTCGGCCATCACGCCGGACTCGGTCAGCTCGAACGTCAGCAGCTCCGGCGGCACCCGGTGCCGCGCCAGGGCCGCCGCCACCCGGTCGGGGAACTCCTCGTCGGCCAGCGTCCGCACCGACAGGTTCACCGCGATGGACATCCGCAGCCCGCGGTCGATCCAGCGCCGCACGCGCTCCAGCGCCTTGTCCATCACGAAGTCGGTCAGCACGTCGACCAGGCCGGTGGCCTCGACGGCGGGCACGAACTCGTCCGGGTCGACGCGGCCGAACTCAGGGTGCTTCCACCGCACCAGGGCCTCGGCGCCGACCACCTGCCGGCTGGGCAGCGCGACCTTCGGCTGGTAGTGCACCGACACCTGGCCGGTCTCCAGCGCCGAGCGGAACTGGGTGACCAGCTGGAACCGGCGCAGGAAGATCTGGCCCATGCTGGGCGCGTAGGCCCGCAGCGGCTCGCCCTCGCTGGTCGCCCGCACCGCCACGTCGGCCCGCTGGAGCAGCGCGTCCGGGTCGGGCTCCTCGATCTCGCAGTCCGCGGTGGACGCCCAGCCCGCCACCGCGCCCGCCTCGACGGTCAGCCGGTCCACCGGGTAGGGCACGGACAGCGCGGCGCGCAGGCGCTCGGCGATCTCCTGGATGCGCTCGGCCTGCCGGTCCAGCAGCAGCGCGGCGAACGCGCCGCCCTCCAGCCGGGCCAGCGGCACCTCGGGGCCCAGCTCGTCGCGCAGCCGGCGGCCCGCGGCGACGACCATCCGGTTGCCCCAAGCCTGGCCGAGCGCGTCGGACACGGTGGACAGCACGTCGAGGTCGATCCGCACGACGACCGCCGTGCCGGCCTGCCGCATGGGCTCGCTCGCGACCTCCCGGAAGCCCGGCCGGTTGAGCAGGCCGGTCAGCGGGTCGTGGTAGGCGTCGTGGCGCAGCCGGGCCAGCAGCCGGCGGTTGTCCACGGCGGTCGACAGGTGGCTGGCCAGGGTGCGCAGCAGCTGCAGGTCGGCCTTGCCGAAGCCGCGCCACCGGCTGAGCCGGTCGTGCACCTCGACCGCGCCGAGCAGCTGGGTCGCGCCGCGCAGCGGCACCACCAGCGCCTCCTGCGCGCCGCGGCGGGCCAGGGCGTCGGAGACCTCTTCACCGGCGTCGACGACGCGGAAGTAGCGCACCTGCGTGCCGGGCAGCTGCAGCAGCGCGTCCTCGCGCAGCTGGCGCGGGTCGTCGCGGCGCATCCCGTGCGGCAGCGGCTCGCCGGCGACGAGCGTGCGCATCGGGGACTGCGGGTCGGTGCGCAGCCGCAGCACCACGCGGTTGGCGTTGAGCTGCTCGCGGATGCGCTCGGCGATGAGCTGCCACTCGTCGTCCTCGGCCTGCCCGTCGCCGTCCTCCGGGGACGGGCCGCGCGGGCCGGTGGCGTGCCGGCCGGAGCGGGCCACGCGCAGCGAGACCTCGCCGAGCGCCTCCAGGTCGCGCTGCTCGCGCAGCAGGCCGGAGTACGCCAGGTAGATGGCGGTGATGCCGGCGAACACCAGCGCGATCAGCAGCCCGCCCCACGGCGCCTTGGTCGCGATCTCGTAGCCCGCGAGGCCGGCGGAGGTGTTCAGCAGCGCCACGACCAGCGTCTGGAGCACCAGCCGCAGGCTCGGGGCGACCCGCATGCCCTTGCCCATCAGCCGCAGCGCGGTCAGGCCGAGCACGCTGGCCAGCAGCGGCACCGAGATGGTGCCGAGGAACGCGCCCGCCCAGAACGGCCCGCTGTCGCCGACGAACCGGTCGACGGCGTGGGCGACCGCGAAGGCGACCGAGATCTCCATGAACATCAGGCCCGCGTTGTAGACGGCCCGGTCCAGCACCCGCCTGCCGAGCAGCGTGCCGACGCCCGCGACCACGTGCGCGGCGAGCACCACCTCGAACGGGGCGATCAGCAGGCCGAGCACGAGCGGGATCTCGGTGAACGAGATCGTCCAGGCCACCCCGCTGCGCACGTCGACGTTGATGGCGAGCTGCTCGGCGAGCAGGAACCCGACGACCAGCAGCGGCCCGGTCCACAGCAGGTTGCCGTCGTCCTCGTCCGGCAGCCAGGAGCCGACGGCGAACGCGGACAGCGCGCCCGCGGCGAGGAGCAGGACCGCGAACACGCTGAACGCGCGGTTCGTGGACCGGGTCGGCGCGCTCGACGCCGTGGCCGACGCGTGGTCGGACATCCAGCCTCCTCGTCGGCCGTCGTCGCGGTCGGCCCGCTCGCGCGGCCGGAACGAACGCCTGGCGTGACTGAGGGGCCCCGAACACCGACCGAGACCCCTCCAGGGGTGTCAATGTACCCCGGTTGGGCGACGAAATGGCAGGTCGCTGCGCCGATTACCACGAGAAGTGACGAACCGGCTCACACGATCAGCTCCCCTTCCAGCACCGTCACCGCCTGGCCCGCGAGCCGCACCCGATCGCCCGCCAGGACCACCCGGACGTGCCCGCCGCGCGGCGAAGCCTGCTCGGCGAGCAGCTCGGCGCGGCCGAGGCGCGGGGCCCACCAGGAGGCGAGGGTGCAGTGCGCGGAACCGGTCACCGGGTCCTCCGGGACGCCGTAGGACGGGTAGAAGCAGCGGCTTACGACGTCCAGGCCGGGGCGGTCGCCGGGGGCGGTGACGATCACGCCGCGACCGGGCACCTCGCTCAGCGCGGCGTGGTCGGGGCGCAGCGCGCGGACCTCGGCGGCGGTCGCGGCCTCCACCAGGACGTCGGACACGCCCCGCGCCACGGCCCGGACCGTGACGCCGGGCAGGCCGGCGCGCAGCGGCGTCGTGATCTCGACCGGCCGCGGCGGGTCGGCCGGGAAGTCCATCTCCACCCAGCCGTCGGCGGCCGTGCAGGTGAGGACGCCGCTGCGGGTGGCGAAGCGGCGGTCGCCGCCCAGCACGTGCGCCGCGGCCAGCGTCGCGTGCCCGCACAGGTCGACCTCGGTGACCGGGGTGAACCAGCGCAGCGGCAGCGGGCCCTCCCCGGCGAGCCGCACGAACGCCGTCTCGGCGTGCTTCATCTCCGCCGCGACCGCCTGCATCCAGTGCTCGTCGGCCGGTTCGTCGAGCAGCACGACGCCCGCGGGGTTGCCCGCGAACGCCCGATCGGTGAAGGAGTCGACCACGTGGATGCGCACCACGGCAGGTTACGGTCCGGCGCGGTCCGGTCGCTGCCCGCGTTCAGGCGGTGGGAACCCCTCGCGGCCGGTCGCCGACGCCGCTCCCCGCGCGGCCGGGGTGTCACCGATCAGCGTGACGCCCACGAGGAGCGGCTGACACCGGAGCGGGTGAACTGCGAGGACACCTCGTTTACCACTCGTTCGGAGGGTACTCAACCGTCAGGTCGGCACCTCCTTAAAGGACGAGGGGCACAACGGAAAGGACGGCGAGGGGGTCGCCATGACCATTGCGAAGGAACTCTCCGGGCGGGCGAAGGCCATGCTGCGAGCGGTGGCCGCGGGGCGCGGCGAACTGTCCGGGGGCCGCGAACCGGACCTGTACGTCGACGGCCTGCCGTGCTGCGACCAGATGGTGACCCACGCCCTCGTCGAGGCCGGCCTGCTGCGGGCGCGCCGCGTGGTGCGGCTCGACGAGCGGACGGCCGCGGTGCTGACCGAAGCCGGGAGAGCCGCCATCGCGTAACCCTCGAACATACGTTCGAGATGAGCTATGCTGTCGTCCGGGGCCGGCACGCAAGCGAGAGGAAGCGCTTGCGCGTCGGCCCCCCTTCGTCGCACCCGGCGCCCGCCGCGCGGCCGTCGAGCGGCTGGGCAGTGCTCCCCGCGAGGCAACGAACCGGGGCGGAACGGCCGACTCGACGGGCAAGACCCCAGCGCACCGAACGCCTTCCCCGCGCACGCGGGGACGATCCCGCCGCGCTGCGGCACGACGCCGCGTGATCCCCGACGCCGATCGACTCGCCCGAGGGTGACGCGCATCACGGTCCAGCGGCGCGACCCGGCCCGGAAAACCGAAGACCCCGTGACCGGTCCTGCTGGTCACGGGGTCTTCGTCCTGCTGTGGCGGGTAGAGGATTCGAACCTCTGTAGCTTTCGCGACGGATTTACAGTCCGCTCCCATTGGCCGCTCGGGCAACCCGCCCCGCTCCCGGCACTGCCGGGTGCGGAGGAGAGAATACATAGGTCCGCACGGGCCCCCGCAACCGGGTTCCCCCGGTAGGCTCCCGGGCGGTTCCAGCAGACCTACGCGGAGGTACCGGGCACGTGGCAGACCCCTCGTTCGACGTGGTGAGCAAGGTCGACCGGCAGGAGGTCGACAACGCGCTCAACCAGGCGGCCAAGGAGCTGGGCACGCGGTTCGACTTCCGGGGCACGGGCACCTCCGTGTCCTGGGCGGGCGAGGAGGCGATCACCTTCCAGTCCGAGACCGAGGAGCGCTGTCGCGCCGCCATCGACGTGTTCCGGGAGAAGCTGGTCAAGCGCGGCATCTCCATGAAGGCTTTCGAGGTCGGCGACCCCGCCGTCTCGGGCAAGGTGTTCAAGGTCACCGGGAACCTGGTGCAGGGCATCTCCTCGGAGAAGGCCAAGGAGATCGCCAAGAAGGTCCGCGACGAGGGCCCCAAGGGCGTGCAGGCGCAGATCCAGGGCGATCAGCTGCGCGTCTCCGGCAAGAAGAAGGACCACCTGCAGGACGTGATCACCCTGCTGAAGAACACCGACTTCGGCATCGCGCTCCAGTTCACCAACTACCGGTGAAGGGCATCATCCTGGCGGGCGGGAGCGGCACGCGGCTGCACCCGATCACGCAGGCCGTGTCGAAGCAGCTGCTGCCGGTCTACGACAAGCCGATGGTGTACTACCCGCTGTCCGTGCTGATGCTCGCGGGCATCCGGGACGTGCTGCTCATCTCGACGCCGGCCGACCTGCCGCTGTTCCGCCGCCTGCTCGGCGACGGCTCGCAGTTCGGCCTGCGCGTGGAGTACGCCGAGCAGCCCCGGCCCAACGGGCTGGCCGAGGCGTTCGTCATCGGCGCGGACTTCATCGGCGACGACGACGTGTCGCTCGTCCTGGGCGACAACATCTTCTACGGCCAGGGCTTCTCCCGGCTCCTCCAGCACCACGCGGCCGCGCTGGACGGCTGCGTGCTGTTCGGCTACCCGGTGCGCGACCCCGAGCGCTACGGCGTGGGCGAGGTCGACGCGGAGGGCCGGCTGGTGTCCATCGAGGAGAAGCCGGCGCGGCCGAGGTCGAACAAGGCGATCACCGGCCTGTACTTCTACGACAACCAGGTCGTCGAGATCGCGCGGGGCCTGGCGCCCTCCGCGCGGGGCGAGCTGGAGATCACCGACGTCAACCTGGCCTACCTGCGCCAGGGCCGGGCGCACCTGGTCGACCTCGGCCGCGGCTTCGCCTGGCTGGACACCGGCACGCACGACTCGCTGCTGGAGGCCGGGCAGTTCGTGCAAGTGCTGGAGCACCGGCAGGGCGTGCGCATCGCGTGCCCGGAGGAGATCGCGCTGCGGATGGGCTTCATCACCGCGGCCGAGTGCCACGCGCTGGGCGAGAAGCTGGCCAAGTCCGGCTACGGCCAGTACCTGATGGCCGTGGCCCGCGAGCTGGGCTAGGCCCGGCGGGCCAGCTCCTCCAGCCGCCGCACGCGGTCGGCGATCGGCGGGTGGGTGGCGAACAGCCTGGCCAGGTTCTCCCCCGGCCGGAACGGCGACGCGATCATCAGGTGGGACTGCGCCACCACGGCGGGCTCCGGCGCCAGCGGCGCGGCGCGGGTGCCGTGCTCCAGCTTGCGCAGCGCCGAGGCCAGCGCCAGCGGGTCGCCGGTCAGCTCCGCGCCGGACGCGTCGGCCTGGTACTCGCGCGACCGGCTGACGGCCAGCCGCACGATCGCGGCGGCCACCGGGCCCAGCAGCGCGATGAGCACCACCGCGAACGGGTTGGGGCGGTCCTCGTCGTCACCGCCGAAGGCGCTCGCGAACACCGCCAGGTTCGCCAGCGCGCTGACCGCGCTCGCCAGCGCGCCCGCCACGCACGAGATCAGGACGTCGCGGTTGTGGACGTGCGACAGCTCGTGCCCCAGCACGGCCCGCAGCTCGCGCTCGTCGAGCAGCTCCAGGATGCCGGTCGTGCAGCAGACGGCCGCGGTGCGCGGGTTGCGGCCCGTCGCGAAGGCGTTGGGGGCCGCCGTCGGGCTGAGGTAGAGCCTGGGCATGGGCTGCCGGGCGGACCTCGCCAGCTCCCGCACGATGCGGTACATCGCGGGCTGCTCGACCTCGGACACGGGCCGGGCCCGCATCGCGCGCAGCGCGAGCCTGTCGGAGTTGAAGTACGCGTAGGCGTTCACGCCCAGCGCCAGCAGCAGGCCGATCACCAGGGCGGTCCGCCCGAACAGCGAGCTGATCGCGACGATCAGCGCGCCCATGGCGCCGAGCAGCAACGCGGTCTTCACCCCGTTGTAGTGCTTGTGCACGTTGCTTCGCCTCCGGGTTCTACTTCCTCCCCCTCAACGCCCCGGGGCGGCCGGGGGTTCCGGGACCGCCCCGTCCGGGGCCGGCGGCGGTGCTCTCCGGCGCGGGCTCGGCGGCCGGGTCGAGCCGCGGCGGCGGCGGCACGTGCGCCGCCCACGCGCCCAGGACGTCGCGCTCGTGCACGAGTTCGGCGACCGCCCCGTCCCCGTCCGGCGTGCCCGTGCCGGGGTAGGAGAAGTCCGGCGCCCAGTGCAGCGCGTCGAACGGGCACGCCTCCACGCAGATGCCGCAGTACAGGCACTGCCCGTAGTCGATGGCGAACCGGTCGAGCACGTTGCGCGCGCGGGGCCGGGCCGAGCCGGGCTGCTGCTCGACCTCGGTGTGCGAGTCGATGTGGATGCACCAGTCGGGGCACTCGCGGGCGCAGATCATGCAGACCGTGCAGTTGGCCTCCAGCAGGGCGATCACGCCGCGGGTGCGCGGTGGCAGGTCAGGCACGGTGGTCCCCTTCGGGTCGCGGTCCCCAGGACGGGTCGGGCACGCCGGGCGGCGCGGCGCGGCGGCGGCTGGGGGCGGAGGAGCCGTCCTCGCCGGGTTCCAGCCGCCCCGGCCAGGCCCGGACCACCCGCGAGACCAGCACGAAGTCCTTGCGCAGCGGGTGGCCGTCGAACGCGTCGGGCAGCAGCAGCCGGCGCACCGGCTCGGTCAGGGCGAGGCCGAACATCTCGGCGGCCTCGCGCTCGTGCCACGCCGCGCCCGCCCACAGGCCGGCCACGCTGGGCAGCGGCTCGTCACCCACCTCGGTGCGCAGCAGGACGCCCTGCCGGGTGCCCGGGTGCAGCACGTGCAGCAGCACCGCGTGGCGCACGCCGGACGCGCCGGGGCGGCCCGCGTCCTCGGCGCCGAGCCAGTCGAACGCGGTGCAGCCCAGGTCGCGGGCCGCCGTCGCGGCGGCGAGCCAGTGCTCGACCGGCACGTGGGCGGTGGTCTGGCCGAACGCCGCGCGGGTGGTGGCGTGCGGGATGCGGGCCGCCAGCTCGGCGGAGGCGGCGGTCACGACACGAGCCGGTGCAGCGCGGCGAGGCCGTCGAGCAGCGCCTCGGGGCGGGGCGGGCAGCCGGGGACGGCCACGTGCACCGGCAGCACCTGGTCGATGCCCTTGGTGACGCTGTAGGAGTCCCAGTACGGCCCGCCGGTGTTGCTGCACGCGCCGACGGAGAGCACGTAACGCGGTTCCGGCATCTCCTGGTACGTCGCGATCACTGCGGGCAACATTGCGTCGGTGACCGTCCCGGAGACGACCAGCACGTGCGCCTCGCCGGCGGCGTGCGCCACGTCGACCCCGAGCGCGGCCAGGTCGTGCGGCCGGTCGCCCTCCAGCGCCGCCATGACCTCGACGCCGCAGCAGGCGAGCCCGAGGTCGAGCACGGTGACCTTGTACGTCGTGCCCCAGTCCAGGGTGGAAACCGTCACACCGCATGAGGTTAATACGTGGGGGCCCGCCCGGCTGCCGCCCGGCGGGCCCCCAACCCCCCAATACTCCCCCCTGATTGCTCCCAGGCGAACCCCCGCCTGGTTGCGGCAGAAGTCTCTTACGGACCGCGCATACCTGTCCAGGGAATCGCGTCAAGTTCTTCGGATAATTTCGCCGCAAACTGTGGTCAGGTTCAGTACAACTAATCGGTAGATCACTCCGCACCGACCCGAGAGGCCCCGATGTCCACCTCGGCCCGACTGCTGCTCCCCGCGGGCAACCAGCTGAGCAGGCTCCTGCACACCTCGCCACTGCTGCTGGACACCACGTTCGACCAGCTCAGGACCCTGATCACGGTGCACGAGACCCGCTCGGCGCTGCGGGCGGCGCGCGCGCTGGGCCGCGAGCAGTCCAGCGTGCAGAAGCAGCTCGACACGCTCAACCGCAACTTCAAGTCGCTCTGCGGCGAGCCGCTGGTCGTCAAGCAGGGCCGGGGAAAGGACGTCCTGATCACCCCCACCGGCGAGGCGTTGGTGGAATTGGCGAAGCAGACCCTGAGCGACTGGCTCGATTCGATTCACGAGTGCCGCCGCAAGCTGGGCACCACGCTGACCGTGGGCACCACGCGGTTCATGCTCGACTCGCTGGCGAAGGCGTGGCACCACGTGGCCGACGACTTCCGGCGGCGGGACGTGGAGCTGAAGGTCGTGCACATCCGGACCAAGGACATCTGGCGGAAGCTGGAGAGCAAGGAGGTCGACATCGTCTGCGGCAGCGTCGTGACGACGGCGGGCGGCGGCTCGGACTTCGCGGACTTCGACGTCATCGAGTGGCGGCGCGGCGGGCTGGCGCTGCTGACGAACCTGCCGACGAGCCGGCTGGGCGACCGCATCGGCACCGGGGAGTTGCCGAAGCTGCCGCTGGTCGTGCCGGGCGACGGGCTGATCGCCGAGTTCCTGCGCGGCTGGTTCGGGCCGGACTACCGCAACGAGCTGGACATCGCGGCGGAGATCGACGAGATCCAGTACGGGATGTCGCTGCTGCGCTCCGGGCTGGTCGAGGGCTGCATGATCGTCACGTCCGGCCTGGGGGTGGTGGCCGCGAACAACGAGCTGCGCGAGGGCTCGGGCCTGCGCGTGGTGGAGCTGGAGAACGACCGGAAGCCGGTCCTGGAGCGGCTGGTCGGGGTCTTCGCCCGCAAGGAGGAGCGGGCGAAGTTCCCGTCCGACCACCCGCTCAACCTGCTCTGGGCGGCCTTCCAGCAGGAGGTCTCCGACTAGCCGGCCCCGGGACCGGTCCGGTCCCGATCCTGGGGCCGGGGCCGGGGCTAGCGCTCCGGGGCGGCGGGCGGCGCGGGCTGGTCGACGGCGTGCCGCGGGCGGCGGCGGCGCTGCCGCTGCACCTGCCGGACCAGCCACTCCAGGCCGCTGAGCGGCGCCGGCGTCCCGACCCGTTCCCGGTCCTGCTGCTCGGGCTGCGGCGACGGACGCCGGTCGTCGAGGTCGTTCATGGCGCGCTCCCTACCTGGTCGACGGCAAGTGCCGTCGATCGGAGCACTGCCGCGCCCCGCCCCGCCAGCCCGGTCAGCCCCTCGGGTGACGGACCACCGGATCGCGGGCCGACCTGCTACGCGCGCGCGACGGGGCCGGCCGCTCGCGCGCTTCCCGCCGGGACCGGTGCCCGGTGGTGTCCGCGCCGGTCGGCCGAGGTCGTCCGGGCCGACCGGCGCGGGAGCCCGGCCGGGGTCAGTCCCGCAGTTCCATCGTGCAGCACTTGGGGCCGCCGCCGGACTTGCGCAGTTCCGAGACGTCCACGAACACCGGCTCGAAGCCGCGCTCGGCCACCCGGTCGGCCAGGTGGGTCGCCTCGACCGGCAGGACGACGTGCAGGCCGTCGGACACCGCGTTCAGGCCCAGGCAGGCCGCGTCCTCGGCGGTGGCCAGGACCGCGTCGGGGAACAGCCGGCGCAGGACCCGGCGGCTGCCCGGCGAGAAAGCCTCCGGGTAGTAGGCGACCAGGTCCTCCGACAGCACGAACAGGGCCACGTCGAGGTGGTAGTAGCGCGGGTCGACCAGCCGGAGCGAGACGACCGGCACGCCCAGCACCTCCTGCGCCTCCGCGTGGGCCGACGGGTCGGTGCGGAAGCCGCTGCCGGCCAGCAGGTAGCGACCGGTCCAGACGAGGTCGCCCTCGGCCTCGTTGGTGTGCTCCGGCATCACGACCGACGGGTAGCCGTTGGCCTCGAACCAGCGGCGGAACAGCTCGGCCTCGGGAGCCCGCTGCTCGGTGCGGAAGCGGGAGCCCAGGACGCGGCCCTCCACGACGGTGCCCGAGTTGGCCGAGAACACCATGTCGGGCAGGCCCGGCGCCGGCTCGATGACCTCCACCCGGTGCCCCAGGCGCTGGTAGGTCTCCTTCAGGGCCGTCCACTGCGCCATCGCCAGCTCGGTGCTGATCGGCCGGGCCGGGTCCATCCACGGGTTGATCGAGTACGCGACCGTGAAGTGCTCCGGCGGGCACATGAGGTACCGGCGGGTGGTCGGCACGCGCACGGGGGCGGCCGGCGCGGTGGCGTCCAGCACGATCGGCTCGTCGCCGGGGCCCAGGAGGGAAACCGAAGTCATGGATCGAAGGGTAAATAGGCTCCTGACCAGCGAACAATGCCGCGATATTGCGTCTGTTGGTGCAGAATGTTGCGTGTGGACTCCATCGACCAGCGGATCATTTCGTGCCTGATGGCCAACGCCCGCTCCAGCTACGCCGACATCGGCAAGGAGGTCGGGCTGTCCGCGCCGGCCGTGAAGCGGCGCGTGGACAAGCTGCTCGACACCGGGGTGCTGCGCGGGTTCACCGCCGTGGTGGACCCCGAGCAGCTCGGCTGGGGCACCGAGGCGTTCGTCGAGGTGCACTGCCGGGGCAACGTCGCGCCGCACGACATCAAGCAGCGGCTGGAACCCATGGCGGAGGTGATGGCCGCCTACACCGTCTCCGGCGCGGCCGACGCGATCGTCCACCTGCGCGCGGCGAGCATCCACCACCTGGAGACGGCGCTGGAGCGGCTGCGGGCGGTGGAGATCATCGACCGGACGGTGTCGACCGTGGTGCTGTCCCGGCTGCTGGACCGCCCGCCCGCGCCCTAGAGTCGCGCCCATGTCCGAGGTGCTGCTGGAGCGCTCCGACCGGGTCGCCGTGATCACCGTGCACGACCCGGAGCGGCGCAACGCGTTGACGCTCGACCTGTCCGACCAACTCGTCGACGCCGTCCGGGCCTGCGAGCGGGACGACGGCGTCCACGCCGTGGTGGTCACCGGCGCGCCGCCGGCGTTCTGCGCGGGCGCGGACCTGAGCGCGCTGGGCGAGGCGCGGGAGGAGGGGCTGCGGCGGATCTACGCGGGCTTCCTGGCGGTGGCCGGCTGCGCGCTGCCGACCATCGCGGCCGTGGGCGGCGCGGCGGTCGGCGCGGGGCTGAACCTCGCGCTGGCCTGCGACGTGCGGCTGGTCGGCCCCGAGGCCCGGTTCGACGCCCGGTTCCTCCAGCTGGGCATCCACCCCGGCGGCGGGATGACGTGGATGCTGCAGCGGCTCGTCGGGCCGCAGGCCGCGGCCGCGATGACGCTGCTGGGCCGGGCGCCCGACGCCGACGCGGCCGTCCGGCTGGGCCTGGCGTGGGAGCGGGTGGACGGCGGGCACGACGAACTGGTCGCCGCCGCGGTCGAGCTGGCGAAGGCTTCGGCCGAAGCGCCGCGCGACCTCGTCCGCACCACCAAGTCCACGATGCGGACGACGGCGGCGCTCGACGCCCACCCCGAAGCGGTCGACGTGGAGCTCGCGCGGCAGGCCGCCTCCATCGCCACGCCGGAGTTCGCCGCGAAGCTCGCCGCGGCGAAAGCGCGGATCAGCGGCCGTGGCTGAGCCCGCGCGGCCCCTGGGCGCCCCTCGGGTTGCCTATAATTCCCGGTAACAGTTACCACCGGGTACACCTGCCGGTGCGGGCGTCTCCGGGCGTTCGGCAACCGTCACACCAGGTGGAACCAACCGTCCCGCAGAGTGGTACAGCGGAGACCGGCCCGGGTGCGGGCACGACTACCCTCGCGGAGGGGACGGGGCGACTTGCCCCGGGCGGGCGAAGAGAGGGATCGGCGTAGGACATGACTACCGACGTTGGTAATGGTGCCGCGCCAGCCGGTGGCACCGAGGTCCGCAAGCTCGACCGCGTGGTGATCCGGTTCGCCGGCGACTCGGGTGACGGGATGCAGCTCACGGGCGACCGGTTCACCTCGGAGGCGGCGGCGTTCGGCAACGACCTCGCGACGCTGCCGAACTTCCCGGCCGAGATCCGGGCGCCCCAGGGCACGCTGCCGGGCGTCTCCAGCTTCCAGCTGCACTTCGCCGACTACGACATCCTGACCCCCGGCGACCGCCCCGACGTGCTCGTCGCGATGAACCCGGCCGCGCTCAAGGCCAACATCGGCGACCTGCCCCAGGGCGGGATGCTGATCGTCAACACCGACGAGTTCACCAAGCGCAACCTGGTCAAGGTCGGCTACGCCGCCGACCCGCTGGCGGACGGCTCGCTGGAGGGCTACCAGGTGCACAAGGTCGCCATGGCGACCCTGACCATCGGCGCGCTGGAGGACACCGGCCTGGGCAAGAAGGACGCCGAGCGGGCGAAGAACATGTTCGCCCTGGGCCTGCTGTCCTGGATGTACCACCGGCCGACCGAGGGCACCGAGCGGTTCCTGCGCGAGAAGTTCGCCAAGAAGCCCGACATCGCCGAGGCCAACGTCCTGGCGTTCCGGGCGGGCTGGAACTACGGCGAGACCACCGAGTCCTTCGCCGTCACCTACGAGGTCGCCCCGGCCAAGCTCGACCTGGGCACCTACCGGCAGATCACCGGCAACACGGCGCTGGCGTACGGGATCGTGGCCGCCGGGCAGCAGTCCGGGCTGCCGGTGGTGCTGGGCACCTACCCGATCACGCCCGCCTCGGACATCCTGCACGAGCTGTCCCGGCACAAGAACTTCGGCATCACCACGCTGCAGGCCGAGGACGAGATCGCGGGCATCGGCGCGGCCCTGGGCGCGTCCTACGGCGGCGCGCTGGGCGTCACCTCGACCTCCGGCCCCGGCATCGCCCTGAAGTCCGAGACCATCGGCCTGGGCGTGATGACCGAGCTGCCGCTGGTCGTGATCGACGTGCAGCGCGGCGGGCCGTCCACCGGCCTGCCCACCAAGACCGAGCAGGCCGACCTGCTCCAGGCGCTGTTCGGCCGCAACGGCGAGTCGCCGGTGCCGGTCATCGCGCCCCGCTCGCCCGCCGACTGCTTCGACGCGGCGCTCGACGCGGCGCGCATCGCGCTGACCTACCGCACGCCGGTGCTGCTGCTGTCCGACGGCGCGATCGCCAACGGCTCCGAGCCGTGGCTGATCCCCGACGTCGACGACCTGCCCGACCTGTCGGTGGAGTTCGCCACCGAGCCCAACGGGCCCGACGGCGAGTTCCGGCCCTACCTGCGCGACCCGGAGACGCTGGCCCGGCCGTGGGCGCTGCCCGGCACGGCGGGGCTCCAGCACCGCATCGGCGGCCTGGAGAAGGCCGACGGCACCGGCAACATCTCCTACGACCCGGCCAACCACGACCTCATGGTGCGGCTGCGGCAGCGCAAGGTCGACGGCATCGAGGTGCCGGACGTGGTCGTGGACGACCCGTCGGGCGAGGCGAAGGTGCTGGTCGTCGGCTGGGGGTCCTCCTACGGCCCGATCGGCGCCGCGGCCCGCCGCGTGCGCAAGCTGGGGATGCCGGTGGCGCACGCCCACCTGCGCCACCTGAACCCGTTCCCGAAGAACCTCGGCGACGTGCTGTCCCGGTACGAGCGGGTCGTCGTCCCCGAGATGAACCTCGGCCAACTGGCGTTGTTGTTGCGGGCGAAGTACCTGGTGGACGCCATCAGCTACACCAAGGTGCAGGGCCTGCCCTTCAAGGCAGAAGAGCTGCAGGACGTGCTCGCTGACGTGATCAAGGGAGTGTCCGCGTGACTACGACAGATCTCGGTCTGCCGGTCCTGGGGGGTCTCACCGGCGTTCCGACCGCCCTGGAACCCCAGAAGGCCAAGGACTACAAGTCGGACCAGGAAGTGCGCTGGTGCCCCGGCTGCGGCGACTACGTGGTGCTCAACGCCGTCCAGTCGTTCCTGCCCACGCTGGGCCTCAAGCGCGAGAACATCGTCTTCGTGTCGGGCATCGGCTGCTCCTCGCGGTTCCCGTACTACATGAACACCTACGGGATGCACTCGATCCACGGGCGCGCGCCGGCCATCGCGACCGGCCTCGCCGTGGCCCGGCCGGACCTGTCGGTGTGGGTGGTGACCGGTGACGGCGACGCGCTGTCCATCGGCGGCAACCACCTGATCCACACGCTGCGGCGCAACGTGAACCTGAAGATCCTGCTGTTCAACAACCGGATCTACGGCCTGACCAAGGGCCAGTACTCGCCCACCTCCGAGGCGGGCAAGATCACCAAGTCGACGCCGGTCGGGTCGCTGGACCACCCCTTCAACCCGGTGTCGCTGGCGCTGGGCGCGGAGGCGACGTTCGTCGGCCGCGCGGTCGACTCCGACCGGGCCGGCCTGACCGAGGTGCTGCGGCAGGCCGCCGAGCACCGGGGCTCGGCGCTGGTGGAGATCTACCAGAACTGCCCGATCTTCAACGACGGCGCGTTCGACGTGCTCAAGGACGCCGACGAGGCGGCGCGGCGGATCATCAACGTCGTGCACGGGCAGCCCATCACCTTCGGCGCGGGCGGCGAGTACGCCGTCGTGCGCGACGGGTTCGGGCTGGCCGTGGCCAAGTCGTCGGAGGTCGGGCCGGAGGAGGTCGTCGTGCACGACGCGGCGGACCTGAACCTGGCGTTCGCGCTGTCGCGCCTGTCGACGCAGGACCTCCAGCACACCGTGACGGGCGTGTTCCGCAACGTCGCGCGCACCACGTACGACGACGCGGCCCGCGCGCAGGTGGAGGAGGCCAAGGCGGCCAAGGCCCCCGACCTGGCCGGTCTGCTGCGCGGCAAGGACACCTGGACGGTCGTCGCGTAGGCGCACCCCGCTCCCGGGCAGACGCGAAGGGCCCCTGTTCCGGATTCCGGAACAGGGGCCCTTCCGCGTTCCCGCCCCGGGGCCCGGCTAGGGCGCCGGGCGGAAACCGGCCTTCTCCGCGTCGGAGACCGTGCGGAACCAGACGTCCGCCCTGGTCTCGCCGAAGTTGGCCGACTCGTCGGTGAAGTAGCGGCGGCCGGTGAGGGTCGCCTTGACCTGGAAGTCCGGCGCCGGGGCCATGCCGTCGGACTTCGGCAGCACCGAGCCGGGACCGAACGGCGACCGCGGGTTGAAGCCCTCCGGCTGCTGGTAGCGGGTGGTCGTGCCGGCCGTCGGGCGACCGCCGGTGCTGGGGCTGAAGCCGACCGGCCGCGGGCGGACCGGGCGGGGCGGCGGTGGGCTGATCGGCTTGGGCGCGGGCGGCGGTGGCGGCGGGGTGCGCGGGCTGTTCGCCGGTCGGGTGGGCCGCTGCGGGAGACCGCTGCCGGAGGAGGCGAGCAGCTCCGGAGCCAGCCGGGGGACGAACGGCTGGTCGTTGGACGGCGCGGCGGGCTTCGGCGGGGCCGGCGGCTCGTCCTCGGCGTCCTCGGGGGTGAGCAGGGGCTCGAAGAGGGAGCGGGGACGGGACGGCTCCTCGGCCCTGGTCCGGGCCGGCTTGGCCGGGGTCTGCCTGGCCTGCGCCTGCCTGGCCTGGGCGGCGGGCCTGGCGCGGTCGGCCCGCGAGGGCAGCGGCTCGGCCGATTGCGGGGAGGGCTCGACGACCAGCGGCCCGGAGTCCACGAACTGCGGCGTGAACACCGACTCCTGCGACTCCACGCGCCCGCCCGTCGGGTCGGAGTGCGCGTGTGCGGGCTCGATGCGCTCGGGCTCGGTGTGCGCGGGCTCAGCGTGCGCGGACTCGGCGCGCTCGGGTTCGGCGTGCGCAGGCTCGACGCGCGTGGACTCGGCGTGCGCGAGTTCAGCGTGGACGGGTTCGGCGTGCGCGGACTCGATGCGCTCGGGTTCGGCGTGCTCGGACTCAGCGCGCTCGGGTTCGGCGTGCTCGGGCTCGGTGCGCGTGGGCTCAGCTGCTGCGGGTTCGATGTGCTGGGGCTCGACGTGCTGGGGCTCGACGTGCTGGGGCTCGACGTGCTGGGGCTCGACGTGCTGGGGCTCGACGTGCTGGGGCTCGACGTGCTGGGGCTCCCGGTGCTGCGACGCGTGCTCGGTCTCCGGTTCCCTGTGCTGCGGCGCGCGCTGCTCGGCTGCCTCGGGCTCCGGTTCCCGGTGCGGGGGCTCGACGACCAGCGGCCCCGAGTCCACGAACCGCGGCGTGAACGCGGGCTCCTGCGGCTCCGGCCCCGCGTGCTGCGGCTCCGGCTCCCGGTGCGCGGGCTCGTCGTCCAGGAGGGTCGCCCGCCAGGGGACGAACGCGGTGTGCTCCGAGTTCCCGGGCCGCGCGAACCCGCGGGCCCGCGGTTCGGGCTCCGCGGGCTCGGGCGCCGGCGCGGGCGGCTCGAAGTACGCCGTGGGTTCGGCGGGCGGCTCGAAGCGCGCGTCGGCGCGCGGGTCGACCGGCGCGTCGGCGGCCGGTTCGGCGTGCCCGGGAGCGGGGTCGGGGCGCGTCCCGGCGGGCGGCTCGGCGTCGACGGGCGGCAGGAGTTCCGTGCGCGGCGCGGACCGCTCCGCCTCCTGCCGCAACTGCTCGGCGCGCAGGGACTCCAGGTGCGAGGAGAACTGCTCGGGCTGCTCGGGGTGCCCGCCGTGGTGGCCCGGCCGGAACGCCGGCGGCTCCAGGTCGTCCGAGGTCAGCTCCGCCCGGATCACCGGGTACTCGCCGGTCAGGTCGTGGTCCGGCCAGCGCTGGGCGCCCTCGGCCCGCCACGCGGGCTCCGGCTCGTCGGTGCGCAGCGGCTGCTCGTCGGTGCGCGGCGGCTCGTCGGCGTGCCGGGCGGCCGGCGGCTCGGCCGGGGTCCACACCGGCTGCTCGGCGTCCTCGGCGTCGCGCCCGTGCTCGTGCCGGTCGGCGGCCGGCGGCCGGTCGGCGTCGGGGCCGTGGTCGGCGTCCTCGATCCGCCACGCCGTCCCGGCGGGCCGCTGCTCGTCGGCGCGGCCGTCCACCTCGGCGATGGCCCGCGCCAGCGCCGTGGCCGGGATGAGCGTGGTCTGCGCCGCGGGGCGTTCCGGTTCTCCCCCGTCCCGGTCCTCCTCCGGGGCGGCGGGGTGCTCCTCGTGCCACGCCGCGCGCGGCCGGGACCCGTCCGCCTCCGGGTGCGCCGCGGGCTCCGGGGCCTCGGCCGCCGCGGGCGGGAACAGGTGGGTCTCCTCGGCGGACCGGTCGACGGGCTGGTCGGCGACCCCGTCGGCGACCCCGTCGGCGGGCGGCTCCGGGGCCAAGCGCTCGACCAGGCTGCGCGGCTGCTCCTCCTCGAACCCGGCGAGGTCGTCCCGCCGCCCGAACCCGGCGAGGTCATCCCGCCGCTCGGGCCCGGCCTGACCGCCGCGCTGCCCGACCTCCGCGGAGTCGGACCGCTCGGCCGGGTCGTCCCGGTGCTCCGGCGCGCCGGCCCCCGCGAACCCGGGCTGCTCGGCGAGGTCGCCCCGCCGCTCGGCCCCGGCGAGGCCGACCGGCCCGGACCGCTGCGCGGACCCGGCGAACGCGGGCCGCTCCTCGGGCTCGACCGGCGGGCGGTGCTCGTCGGCCGGCTCCCCCGGCCGGTCGTCGCGCCCGACCGACCCGGGGCCGACCGCCGCGCCGTGGCGCGGCGACCGGTCCGGGAGCAGGTCCTCGACCGGGTTGCGGTGCTCGACGTGCCAGTGGTCGAAGTCGTCGCGCGGCGGCGCGGCGGGCGTCTCGCGCGGCGCGGCGGCCTGGCGCTCCTGCAGGTCCGCCAGCTCCTTCTTGACCGGGCGGACCAGCACGAGCCAGGTCAGGGCGGCGCCTGCCACGAACGACAGCAGGCTCCACAGCCACACCTGCCCGAAGAGCGAACCCACGGGAGACCCTCCCACTGCGCAGTCCTGTCACACCCCGACGTGCCCCGCCCGTCCCTTACCCGGTGCGGAAGCGGTGCAAAACTACCCTGACCTGCCGTCCCGGCGCGTGCGACTGCCCGGACGTCCTGCCACCCGGGCGCCGCGACCCACCCGGAGCGACTGAGCTGCGAAAACGTGCGGCGTAGAGTAACCCCCTGTGCCGCCGTTGACGAACTCCACCGCCACTACGGGGGAAACCAACCACACGAACCGGGGTGTCGCCTTCGGCGTCGGGGCCTACTTCCTGTGGGGCGTCGTGCCCGCCTACTGGCCGCTGCTGGCCCCGGCCGGCGCGGTGGAGATCCTCGCGCACCGCATCGCGTGGTCGCTGCTGGTGATGCTGCTGATCACCGCCGTCCTCGGCCGCTGGGCGGGGCTGCGCACGCTGTCGCGGCGCGGCTGGCTGATGGTGGCCGCCGCGTCCGTGCTGATCGCGGTCAACTGGGGCGTCTACATCCACGCCGTCAACACCGGTCACGTCGTGGAGGGCGCGCTCGGCTACTTCATGAACCCGCTGGTCAGCGTCCTGCTCGGGGTGCTGGTGCTGCGGGAGCGGCTGCGCCGGGCGCAGTGCGCCGCCATCGCCGTCGCCCTGGCCGCCGTGGTGGTGCTGGCGGTGGACTACGGGCGGCTGCCGTGGATGTCGCTGGTGCTGGCCTGCTCGTTCGGCCTGTACGGGCTGCTGAAGAAGACGGTGCCGCTGGACGCGACCGGGAGCCTCACCGCCGAGGGCGTCGTGCTGGCCCCGATCGCGGTCGGCTACCTGGTCTGGCTGGGCCCGGCCGGGACGTTCCACGACCACGGCGTCGGCCACGCCCTGCTCATGGTGTCGACCGGTCTGGTGACCGCCGTCCCGCTGGTGCTGTTCGGCGCGGGCGCGCGGCGCGTGCCGCTGGTCACCATGGGGATGCTCCAGTACCTCGCCCCGGTCCTGCAGTTCGCGTGGGGCGTGTTCGTGATGCACGAGCCGATGCCGCCGTCGCGGTGGTTCGGGTTCGCCCTGGTCTGGGTGGCGCTGGCGGTGTTCACCGCCGACGCGCTGCGGTCGCGGCGCAGGCAGCGGCTGCTCGCGCCCGTCGAGTGAGCGCCGGGCGCGGTCAGCGCGTCCGGTTGACCACGTACTCGCTGACCGACTCCAGCGCGTCCCGCGCCGCGCCCGCCGGCAGGCCGTGCAGCGTGGCCCGCGCCCGCGCCGCGTAGTCGTCCAGCGTCCGCCGCGCCCGCGCCAGCCCGGAGGAGCCCCGCAGCAGCTCCAGCGCCTCGGCCACCTCGGCGTCGTCGGTCAGGGGCCGGGACAGCAGCCGGGCCAGCCGCGAGTCCGGCTCGTCGGCCAGCGCGTACAGCATGGGCAGCGTCTTCACGCCCTCGCGCAGGTCCGTGCCCGGGGTCTTGCCCGACTCCGACGACGGGCTGGCGATGTCGATGACGTCGTCGGAGATCTGGAACGCCGCGCCGATGACGTCGCCGTAGGCTTGCAGCGCCTCGACCTGCTCGGGCGCGATGTCGGAGAACATCGCGCCGAACCGGGCGGCGGTGGCGATCAGCGAGCCGGTCTTCTCGGCGATGGTGGTCAGGTAGTGCGCGACCGGGTCCTCGCCCCCGCGCGGGCCCACGGTCTCCCGCATCTGGCCGGTGACCAGCTCGGAGAACGTCTCGGCGATGATCCGCGCCGCCCCCGTGCCCAGGTCCGCGACCAGGGCCGACGCGTGCGCGAACAGGTAGTCGCCGGTGAGGATGGCGATGCTGTTGTCCCACTTGGCGTTGGCCGACGCCGCGCCGCGGCGCATGGTGGCCTCGTCCATCACGTCGTCGTGGTAGAGCGTGGCCAGGTGGGTCAGCTCCACGACGGCCGCCGCCTTGACGACGCTCTCCCGGTCCCAGGTGGTCCCGAACTGCGCGGACAGGATGGTGAACAGCGGGCGGATGCGCTTGCCGCCCGCGTCGACCAGGTGCAGGGACGTCTCGGTCACCGGGTGGAACTCGCTCTGCACCGCCTTGTGCAGGACTTCCTCCACCTCGGCCAGCCCGGCCTGCACCACCTCCGCGAGCACGGGGTCCGAAAACCGGAACCCCGTCCCCGCCCGCTCGCTACTGGTCACGCCTGAAGCCTACGTACCACTAGAAGATGAACCCGCCGGCACCCGCCCAATCGAGGGCGAAAGCCGGCCAGACGCCCAGCACGAGGGTGACCGCGGCACCCAGCGTGATGGCCACCGTAGTGAACGCGCCGGGCACGCTGACCGTCGGCCCGTCCGAGGCCGGCTCGCTGAAGTACATCAGCACGATGACCCGCAGGTAGAAGAACGCGGCCACCGCCGAGGCCACCAGGGCGATCACCACCAGCGGCGCCATGCCGCTGCGCAGCGCCGCCGCGAACACCACGAACTTGCCGATGAACCCGCTGGTCAGCGGGATGCCCGCGAGGGCGAGCAGCAGGAACGTGAACACCGCGGCGGTGATCGGCGACCGCTTGGCCAGCCCCGCCCACTGGGACAGGTGGGTGGCCTCGCCGTCGGCGTTGCGCACCAGCGACACCACGCCGAACGCGGCGATGGTCGTGAAGCCGTACGCCATCAGGTAGAACATCGTGCCCGACAGGCCCTCGTCGGTCAGCGTGATGGACCCGATCAGCAGGAAGCCCGCGTGCGCCACCGACGAGTAGGCGATCATCCGCTTCACGTCGGTCTGGGTGAGGCCGAGCACCGCGCCGATGACCATGGACGCGATGGCGACGCCCCACAGCACGCCGTTCCACTCCCAGCTGGACTTCTCGAACGCCACGAACAGCACCCGCAGGATGCCGCCGAACGCCGCGACCTTCGTGCACGCCGCCATGAACGCCGTGATCGGCGTCGGCGAGCCCTGGTACACGTCGGGGGTCCACGCGTGGAACGGGCCGACCGAAGCCTTGAACAGCAGGCCGACCACCAGCAGGCCGAAGCCCGCGTAGAGCAGCGTGTCGGACCGGTTGGTGCCGGCGGTCGCGGTGGCGATGTCGGCGAGCTTCACCGAGCCGGCGAAGCCGTACAGCAGGGCCACGCCGTAGAGGAAGAACGCCGAGGCGAACGCGCCGAGCAGGAAGTACTTGACCGCCGCCTCCTGCGACAGCAGCCGCCGCCGGCGGGCCAGGCCGCACATCAGGTACAGCGGCAGCGACAGGACCTCCAGCGCGATGAACATCGTCAGCAGGTCGTTCGCCGCGACGAACACCATCATCCCGCCGAGCGCGAACAGCGTCAGCGGGAACACCTCGGTCTGCATCCCGAACCGGCCCGCCTGGGCGCGGTCCTGGACGGTGCCGGGCCGGATGGCCGCGTCGGCGACGAACGCGCCGCCGGGCTCGACCGAGCGGTCGGCGATGAGCAGCACCGCGCCGAAGCCGAGCAGCAGCAGGGTGCCCCACAGGAAGATCACCGGCTGGTCGACGGCGATGGTGCCCGCGAGGGTGACCTTGCCCTGGTCGGGCGTGTCCTCGGCGCCCGCGTACAGGCCGAGCACCAGGCCGGCCGCGACGATGGTCGCCAGGGTCAGCACGACCTGGCTCGCCCACCGCTGCGCCTTGGGCAGGAACGCCTCGACCAGGACGCTGAGGCAGGCCGCGCCGAGCACGACCAGGATCGGCGCGACCGCGAGGTAGTCGATCTCCGGGGCCTCTAGCCGCTGGAGCTGAGCGAGGAACGTCACGTCACTTGCCTTCCTGCGCGACCGGGTCGGCCACCCCGACCTCGCTGAGCGTCGCCCCGACGGACGGGGTGATCACGTCCAACACCGGCTTCGGGTAGAACCCGAGCACCAAGATCAGCGCCACCAGCGGCGCGAGCACCGCCAGCTCCCGCTTGCCCAGGTCGCGCACGGCGGCGCGCTCCGGGTCGACCACCGCGCCGGGTCCGCCGGTCGCCCCGACCAGCGCGGTGCCGCGCACTGGGCCCTGGAACACCCGCTGGTAGAGCCACAGGACGTAGAGCGCGGCCAGCACCATGCCCACCGCGGCCAGCACCGTGAAGACCGGCTGGTTCGGGTAGGAGCCGATCAGCACCAGGAACTCGCTGACGAACGAGTTGGTGCCGGGCAGCGCCAGCGACGACAGGCCGGCCACGAAGAACAGGCCGCCGAGGACCGGCGTCAGCTTCGCCATGCCGCCGTAGTCCTCGATCAGGCGCGAGCCGCCGCGGGCCATCACCATGCCGACGACCAGGAACAGCATCCCGGTGGAGATGCCGTGGTTGACCATGTAGAGCACCGCGCCCGCCCCGGCCTGCGAGCTGAACGCGAAGATGCCCAGCGCGATGAAGCCGAAGTGCGCGATCGAGGTGTAGGCGACGAACCGCTTCATGTCCGACTGGCCGACGGCCAGCAGCGAGCCGTACAGGATGCCCACCACGGCCAGCACCAGCACCAGCGGCGCGAGCTCCTGGCTGGCCAGCGGGAACAGCGGCAGGCAGTAGCGCAGGAAGCCGAACGTGCCGATCTTGTCCAGGATGCCGACCAGCAGCACGCCCGCGCCGACCGGGGCCTCCGCGCCCGCGTCGGGCAGCCACGTGTGCAGCGGCACCAGCGGCGCCTTGATCGCGAACGCGACGAAGAACCCGAGGAACAGCCAGATCTGCGTGGACAGCGGCAGGTCGCGGGTGACGGTGACCAGGGTCGCCCAGTCGAACGTGCCGGAGCCCAGCCGGTCCTGCGCCGCCACGTACACGCCGATCACCGAGGCGAGCATGATCAGGCCGCCGAGCAGCGAGTAGAGGAAGAACTTCATCGCCGCGTACTGCCGGTTCGGGCCGCCGAAGCGGCCGATCAGGAAGTACATCGGGACGAGCACGGCCTCGAAGAACACGTAGAACAGGAACACGTCGGTGGCCGCGAACACGCCGACCATGCCGGTCTCCATGGCCAGCAGCAGGGCGAAGAACCCGCCCGCGCTGCGGCCCTCGGGCAGCCGGTCCGACCACGAGCCGCCGATGACGACCGGCACCAGGAACGCGATCAGCGCGATCATCACCAGCGCGATGCCGTCCACGCCGAACGACAGGTGCACGCCGAACGCCGGGATCCAGTCGGCCGAGCTGGTCAGCTGCAGCCGCTCGGTCGACGACGGGTCGTAGCCGACCCACGCCAGCGCGGCGATCACCAGCTCGACCAGCGACACGGCCAGCGCGACGGTCTTCGCGACCCGGTCGTTGCGCCGCAGGAAGGCCACCACCACGCTGCCCGCCAGGGGCAGCAGGAGCAGCGCGATCAGCGTCCAGCTCACGAGAACCTCACCATCAGCAGCGCGCCCAGGACGAAGATCGCACCCAGGAGCATGGAGAGCGCGTACGAGCGCACGAACCCGGTCTGCAGCCTGCGCAGCCGGCCCGAGCTACCGCCCAGCAGCGCGGCCGACCCGTTGACCAGGCCGTCCACGCCCTTGTTGTCCACGAACACCAGCGCGCGGGTGAGCCAGGTGCCCGGCCGCGCGAACAGCGCCTCGTTGAGCGCGTTGCCGTACAGGTCGGCGCGCGCGGCGCGGACCGGGAACGACACCCGCTCCGGCCGGGTGACCGGCTGCGGCCGGCGGCCGAACAGCAGGAACGCCACCAGCACGCCCAGCGCGGACAGGCCGAGCACCAGGAAGTTCACCACGCCGTGCGAGAGCACCCCGTGCTGCTCCTGCAGCTCGCCCAGCGACGGGGTGAGCCAGCCCGCGAGGTTGTGGTCGGCCTGGAAGAAGAAGCCCGCGCCGATCGAGCCGAACGCCAGCACGATCATCGGCGCCGTCATGGACAGCGGCGACTCGTGCGGGTGGTAGTCGCGGCCGTCCTCGCTCTTGAGGTCCGCCCAGCGGGGCTTGCCCAGGAACACCAGGATCAGCAGGCGGGTCATGTAGAACGCGGTGATGCCCGCGCCCAGCGCCGCCGCGCCGCCGAAGACCCAGCCCCGCCAGCCCGGCTCGCTGAACGCCGCCGCGATGATGGCGTCCTTGGAGAAGTAGCCGGACAGGAACGGGAAGCCGATCAGCGCGAGGTAGCCCAGGGCCCAGGTGGCGAAGGTGATCGGCATCTTCTTCGCCAGCCCGCCCATCCGGCGGATGTTGCCCTCGTCGTTCATGCCGTGCATGACCGAGCCGGCGCCGAGGAACAGCCCGGCCTTGAAGAAGCCGTGCGTGAGCAGGTGCATGATGCCCAGCGCGTAGCCGACCGGGCCGAGGCCGACGGCGAGGATCATGTAGCCGATCTGGCTGACCGTGGAGTACGCCAGGACCTTCTTGAAGTCGTCGTAGGCGCAGCCGATGACGCAGCCGATGACCAGGGTGACCGCGCCGATGACCATGACGACCAGCCGGCCGTCCGCGGAGGCGTTGTAGATCGGGTTGGACCGGGCGATGAGGTAGACGCCGGCGGTGACCATGGTCGCCGCGTGGATCAGGGCGGAGACCGGGGTCGGGCCCGCCATCGCGTCCGGGAGCCACGCCTGCAGCGGGAACTGGCCGGACTTGCCGCACGCGCCGAGCAGGAGCAGCAGCGACACCGCGGTGACCTCGGCCGCGGACAGCTCGCCGACCCGCGCGAACACCTCGGTGTACTGGGTGGTGCCCAGCTCCTTGAACAGGATGAAGATCGCGATCGCGAGGCCCAGGTCGCCGACCCGGTTCATCAGGAACGCCTTCTTCGCGGCGCTGGCCGCCTCCGGCTTGTGCTGGTACCAGCCGATCAGCAGGTAGGAGGCGAGGCCGACGCCCTCCCAGCCGAAGTACAGGGTCACGAAGCCGTTGCCCAGCACCAGCAGCAGCATCGCCGCGACGAAGAGGTTCAGGTAGGCGAAGAACTTCCGCCGCCCGCCCTCGTGCGCCAGGTAGCCGATCGAGTAGATGTGGATCAGCGCGCCGACCCCGGTGATCAGCAGCACGAAGGTCAGCGACAGCGGGTCGATGCGCAGGCCGAACTCGACGTCGAGCGCGTTGACCGGCACCCAGTCGAACAGGTGCAGCTCGCTGGTGCGCCCGCCCTCCTGCCCGAGGGTGTCGAAGAACAGCGCCGCGCCGTAGACGAACGCCGCGATGACGGTGGCGCAGCCCAGCAGGTGGCCCCACTTGTCGGTGCGCTTGCCACCGAGCAGCAGCACCAGCGCGCCGAACGCGGGCAGGGCTAGCAACAACCAGGCGAGACTGCCGATCCCGCTGGCGGCAACAGGTTCCGTCACCGGTGTCCCCTAATACTTCAGCAGGTTGGAGTCGTCGACCGAGGCCGAGCGACGCGTCTTGAAGATCGCCATGATGATCGTCAGCCCGACCACGACCTCGGCGGCGGCCACGACCATCACGAAGAACGCCATCACCTGGCCGTCGAGCGCGCCGTTGATCCGGGCGAACGTGACGAGGCTGAGGTTCACCGCGTTGAGCATCAGCTCGACGCACATGAACACGACGATGGCGTTGCGCCGCACCAGCACGCCCACCGCGCCGAGGCTGAACAGCAGGGCGGACAGCAGCAGGTAGTAGGTCGGGGTCACGACTGCTCTCCCTTGAGGGCGTGCGCGTCGGCCTGGTGACCGGTGCCGGAGACCTCGGCGACGTCGTCGTCCAGGCGCTCCTTCGCGGTCGTCTCGATCAGGTCCGAGAGGGACTCGGCGGCGACCGAGCCGTCCGGCAGCAGCGCCGGCGTGGCCACGGAGTTGGCCGTGGCGAACACGCCGGGGCCGGGCAGGGAGCCGACGCGGTCGCCGCGGAAGCGCTCCTCGACCAGCTCACGCTGGGTCTTCTTCGCGTCCTTGCCCGCCCGCGAGGTGAACGCGAGCACCATCGCGCCGACCGCCGCCGTGATCAGCAGGGCGGAGGTCAGCTCGAACGGGAACAGGTAGTCGGTGAACAGCATCTCGCCGATGTTGGCGACGTTGCCGCCGCCCTGGGTGTTCTCCTGGACCAGGCCGGCGGGCTGCACGTCGGTCAGCGCCCGCGCCAGCGAGCCCACCACCAGGCCGGCGAAGCCGATGCCGAGCACGACGGCGGCCAGCCGCTGCCCGCGCAGCACCTCGACCACCGAGTCCGAGCTGTCCCGGCCGACCAGCATCAGCACGAACAGGAACAGCATCATGATCGCGCCGGTGTAGACGATGATCTGCACGAAGCCGAGGAACGGCGCCTGCTGGACCATGTAGAGCACACCGAGGCTGAGCATGGTCAGCACCAGCCACAGCGCCGAGTGCACGGCGTTGCGGGCGAACAGCATCCCCAGCGCGCCGGCCAGCGCCAGCGGGCCGAGGACCCAGAAGGCCGCGGCCTCGCCGGTGGTCACGGTGTCCACCGCCTGCTGCACCGGCTCCGGCGGCTGCGCCAGGAACGTCAGGAACGCGCTCACCTGCGGGCCTCCTCGGGTCCCGTCTCGACGACCGCGCCCTCGGGCACGCCGGCGCGGCGGGCCAGCTGCGGACCGTTCACGTAGTAGTCCTGCTCGTCCTCGCCCAGCCGCATCGGGTGCGGCGGCTGCTCCATGCCGGGCAGCAGCGGCGCGAGCAGGTCCTCCTTGGTGAAGATCAGCTTCTGCCGGTCGTCGTCGGCCAGCTCGTACTCGTTGGTCATGGTCAGCGACCGGGTCGGGCACGCCTCGATGCACAGGCCGCAGCCGATGCAGCGCAGGTAGTTGATCTGGTAGTCCGCGCCGTAGCGCTCACCGGGCGAGTAGCGCTCGGCCTCGGTGTTGTCACCGCCCTCGACGAAGATCGCGTCCGCCGGGCAGGCCCACGCGCACAGCTCGCAGCCGACGCACTTCTCCAGCCCGTCCGGGTGCCGGTTGAGCTGGTGCCGGCCGTGGAACCGCGGCGCGGTGACCTTCTTGACCTCGGGGTACTCCTCGGTGACGACCTTCTTGAACATCGTCCCGAAGGTCACGCCGAACCCCTTGACGGGATCAAGCATCCCCATCGCCGGCCTCCTTCGCTGAAGCGGTAACCGCTGCGGGCTCCGCGGTGCGGCCGGCGTCGCCGCCGGCCCTCGGCAGTTCGGCCACCGGCACCTGCCGGCGCGGCGGCGACTTGGGCACTTCCAGGTCCAGCGGCGGCACGGGGAACCCGCCGCCGGTCACCGGCACGGCGTTCGGGTCGTGCTGCTCGCGCTTGTCCGGCAGCAGGAAGGCGATCAGCAGGATCACCGCGAGCACCACGCCGAAGACGGTCAGCATCATGGTCGTGCTGGTGTTGCCCGCCTGCTTCTCCTGGTTGAGGTACCGGGTGAAGGCCACCGCGACGAACCAGAACAGCGCGATCGGGACCAGGAACTTCCAGCCCAGCCGCATGAACTGGTCGTAGCGCAGGCGGGGCAGCGTGCCGCGCAGCCAGATGAACAGGAACAGGAACCCGAGGGTCTTGACCACGAACCAGAGCAGGCCCCACCAGCCGCTGTTGAGGAAGTGGTCCGGGCCGACCAGCGGGAACTGCCAGCCGCCCAGGAACAGCGTGGTGGCCAGCGCCGACACGGTCACCATGTTCACGTACTCGGCGAGGAAGAACAGCGCGAACTTCAGCGAGCTGTACTCGGTGTGGAAGCCGCCGACCAGCTCCGACTCGGCCTCGGGGAGGTCGAACGGCGCGCGGTTGGTCTCGCCGACCATGGAGATCAGGTAGATGACGAAGCTGACCGGCAGCAGGATCGCGTTCCACGCGGGCAGCGCGCCCCAGGCGATGGTGCCGCTCTGCGTGCCGACGATGTCCGCGGTGGACAGCGAGTGCGAGCTCATCACGACCGCGACGATGGACAGGCCCATCGCGATCTCGTAGGAGATCACCTGCGCGGCCGAGCGCAGCGCGCCCAGCAGCGGGTACGGCGAGCCGGAGGCCCAGCCGGACAGCACGATGCCGTAGACGCCCAGCGACGAGCAGGCCAGCACCACCAGCACGCCCACCGGCAGGTCGACCAGCTGCAGCGCGGTCTGCTCGCCGAAGATGCTGACCTGGCCGCCCAGCGGGATCACCGAGAAGGCGACGAACGCCGGGATGCAGGAGATCACCGGGGCCAGGAAGTACACCCACTTGTCCGCCAGGACCGGGCGGATGTCCTCCTTGAACGCGAGCTTCAGGCCGTCGGCCAGCGACTGCAGCCAGCCGCCGGGCCCGACCCGGTTGGGACCGGGCCGCTGCTGCATCCGGGCGACGACCTTGCGCTCCCAGTTGATCATGAACAGGGTCATGACGACGAGGAACGCGAAGATCCCGACGACCTTGACGACGACCAGCCAGAGCGGGTCGTCGGCGAGGAGTTGTGCCGTGCTCATGCCTTGCCTCCGGGCGGGGTGGTGTCCGTCGCGGCGGGGGCGGCGGAGACCGCCACCACGCTGCCGTGGCCGGCTGCCAGGGTGCGCCGCACGGTGGCCGGGCCCGAGTTGCCGGGCAGCCACACGACGCCGTCGGGCAGGTCGGCCTCCTCGACCGGCAGCGACACCGCGCCGCGGTCGGTGGCCACGGTGACCTCGGCGCCGAACTCGACGCCCAGGCGCCGCGCGGTGGCCTCGGACAGCTTCGCGGCCACCGGGCGCGCCGTGCCCGCGAGGTTCGGCTCGTCGTCCTGCAGCGAGCCCCCGTCCAGCAGCCGGCGCCAGGTCGCGAGGACGGCCTGGCCGGCCTTGGGCTGGGGCAGCAGCGGCGCGGCGACCGTCGGGGCGCCGCGCCCGGTCGGGGCGGCGGCGCGGCCGAGGCGTTCGAGGTCCGCGGCGGCCGAGGCCGGGGTCTGGGTGAACAGGTCGGCGTCCATCTCGACGGCCAGCGTGTCCAGCACCCGCCCGTCGGGCAGCGCGCCGGTGCCCTCCAGCGTGGTGTCGAACGGGCGGCGGCGGCCCTCCCAGTTGAGGTAGCTGCCCGACTTCTCCACGGCCGGCGCGACCGGCAGCACCACGTCGGCGTGCGCGGTGACCGCGCTGTGCCGCAGCTCCAGGCTCACCACGAAGCCGACCGAGGCCAGCGCGCGCTCGGCCAGCGCCGGGTCCGGCAGGTCGAACGGGTCGACGCCGCCGACCACCAGCGCGTCCAGCCCGCCGCCCGCCGCGGCGGTGAGGATGCCGGTGGTGTCGCGACCCGGCCCGGTGGGCAGCGCGCCCGCCGCCAGGCCCCACGCCTGCTCGACGTGCGCGCGGGCGCCGTCGTCGGCGACCGGCCGGCCGCCGGGCAGCAGCGTCGGCAGCAGGCCCGCCTCCAGCGCGCCGCGCTCACCGGCCCGGCGCGGGATCCAGGCGACCTTCGCGCCGGTCCGCCCGGCCAGCGCCGCGACCGCCGAGAACAGGCCCGGCACCTCGGCGGCGCGTTCGCCGACCAGGATCACCGAACCCGGCCTGCCCAGCTCCTCCACCACGTCGGCGGCGTGCTCGGGCAGCGCGTTCAGGGCGGCGGGCTCGCCGCCGGGCACGCAGGCCAGCAGCGTGCCGAAGGTCTTCTCCACGGCGGGCGTGGTGAACTGGCCCAGGTGGAACACCTTGGTCCGGCGCGCGCGGGCGGCCTTGCGCAGCCGCAGGAAGACGATCGGCGACTCCTCCTCCGGCTCGAACGCCACCAGCAGCGCGGCCGGCGCGCCCTCGACGTCCCGGTAGGTCACGCCGCCGTTGTCCGGCGCGGAGCCGACCACCGCGGCGGAGAGGAACTCCAGCTCCTCCGCCGAGTGCGGCCGGGCGCGGAAGTCCACGTCGTTGGTGCGCAGTGCGATCCGGGCGAACTTCGAGTACGCGTAGGCGTCCTCGACGGTGAGCCGACCGCCCGCGAGCACCGCGGCGCCCCGGCCGTCCCGCGCCCGCGCCAGGCCCGTCGCCGCGACCCGCAGCGCCTCGGTCCAGGACGACTCGCGCAGCTCGCCCGAGTCGGCGTCCCGCACCAGGGGCCGCGTGATCCGGTCCTCGGCGGTGGCGTAGCGGAACGCGAAGCGGCCCTTGTCGCAGGTCCACTCCTCGTTCACGGCCGGGTCGTCGCCGGCGAGGCGGCGCTGCACCTTGCCGCGCCGCCAGTCCGTGCGGGTGGCGCAGCCCGAGGCGCAGTGCTCGCACACGCCCGGCGTCGACACCAGGTCGAACGGCCGGGCGCGGAACCGGTAGGCGGCGGAGGTCAGCGCGCCCACCGGGCAGATCTGGATGGTGTTGCCGGAGAAGTAGGACTGGAACGGCTTCTCCTGCGCCACGCCGATCTGCTGCTGCGCGCCGCGCTCCAGCAGCTCGATGAACGGGTCGCCCGCGATCTGCGCCGAGAACCGCGTGCAGCGCTGGCACAGCACGCACCGCTCGCGGTCGAGCAGCACCTGCGTGCTGATCGGGATCGGCTTCGGGAACGTCCGCTTGCGCTCGTGGAACCGGGAGTCCGCGCGGCCGTGCTTGAGCGCCTGGTTCTGCAGCGGGCACTCGCCGCCCTTGTCGCAGACCGGGCAGTCCAGCGGGTGGTTGATGAGCAGCAGCTCCATCACGCCCTGCTGCGCCTTGTCCGCCACCGGCGAGCTCAGCTGGGTCTTCACCACCATGCCGTCGGCGACCGTCATGGTGCAGGAAGCCTGCGGCTTCGGCATCGGCCGGCCGCCCATCTCCACTTCCACCAGGCACTGCCGGCACGCGCCCGCCGGGTCCAGCAGCGGGTGGTCGCAGAACCTCGGCACGACGATGCCCAGGCGCTCGGCCGTGCGGATCAGCAGCTCGCCCTTGGGCGCGACGACCTCCAGGCCGTCGATGACGAGCTTGACGTGCCCCTCGGGCACGGCCACGGCGCTCGATCCCGTCGGGGTGCTCTTGTCGGGCGCGATCGTCATGCGCTTGCTCCTGCCAGGGCCGCCTGCTCGTGCTTGGCGGAGTTCGTCGCGCACAGCGCGAGGAATTCGTCCTTGAAGTACTTGATGCCGCTGGTGATGGGGCTGACCGCGCCGTCGCCGAGCGCGCAGAACGAGCGGCCCAGGATGTTGTCGCAGACGTCCAGCAGCGTGTCGATGTCCTCGGGCGTGCCCTCGTGGCGGTTCATCCGCTGGAGGATCTGGACCAGCCAGTAGGTGCCCTCGCGGCACGGCGTGCACTTGCCGCACGACTCGTGCTTGTAGAACTCGGTCCACTTCATGACCGCCCAGGGCACGGACACCGTCTCGTTGAAGATCTGCAGCGCGGTGGTGCCCAGCATGGACCCGGCCTCCGCCGCGCCCTCGAAGTCCAGCGGGACGTCGAGGTGCTCGGCGGTGAACAGCGGGGTGGACGAGCCGCCCGGCGTCCAGAACTTCAGCGGGATGCCGTCCTTCATGCCGCCCGCCATGTCCAGCAGGGTGCGCAGCGTCGTGCCCATCGGCGCCTCGTACTGGCCGGGCCGCTCGACGTGGCCGGACAGCGAGTAGATCTTCGGGCCCGGCGACCGCTCGCGACCCATGGTGCGGAACCAGTCCGCGCCGCCGTTGACGATGTAGGGCACCGAGGCGATGGTCTCGACGTTGTTCACCACGGTGGGCGAGGCGTAGAGGCCGGCGGTCGCGGGGAACGGCGGCTTGAGCCGGGGCTGGCCGCGCTTGCCCTCCAGCGAGTCCAGCAGCGCCGTCTCCTCGCCGCAGATGTACGCGCCGGCGCCGGCGTGCACGACCACGTCCAGGTCGAAGCCGGAGCCGAGGATGTCCTTGCCCAGGTAGCCCGCCGCGTAAGCCTCCTGCACGGCGGCGTTGAGCCGCCGGATGCAGTGCAGCACCTCGCCGCGCACGTAGATCGCGGCGAAGTTCGCCCGGATCGCGTACGAGGTGATGATGATGCCCTCGATCAGCGAGTGCGGGTCGGCCATCATCAGCGGGATGTCCTTGCAGGTGCCCGGCTCGCCCTCGTCGGCGTTGATGACGAGGTAGTGCGGCTTGCCGTCGCCCTGCGGGATGAAGCCCCACTTCAGGCCGGTCGGGAAGCCCGCGCCGCCCCGGCCGCGCAGGCCGGAGTCCTTGCACTGCTGGATCAGCTGGTCCGGGTGGGCGGTCAGCGCCTTGCGCAGCGCCGTGTACCCCTCCAGCTGCTCGTAGGTCTTCAGCGTCCACGAGCGCGGCGACAGCCAGCGCTTGGTGAGGACGGGAGTCAGGTCGTCGACCACGGTCGGCCTCCCCCTACTTCTTGTCCGGCAGGGCAGGGAACTCTGCGTCGTCCGGCATCGCCGGCGCGGTCCAGCCGCGGTCCGCCGCGAGCGCGGCGCCGCGCACCGTCTCCGGCGCCGCCGACGGGCCGTCCAGGTCCGCCTCGCGGCCCTCGAAGAAACCCGCGAGCTGGAGCTCGGCCTGCCGGAAGTCGGTCAGCGGCGCGCCGCGCGTCGGGTGCGGCTTCTGCCCGGCCTGCAACGACTTCACCAGCTCCAGCGCCTTCTCCGGGGTCTGGTTGTCGTAGAACTCGTAGTTCACCTGGAGCACCGGCCCCAGGTCGCAGGCGGCCAGGCACTCGGCGTGCTCCAGCGTGATCGAGCCCGGCGCGCCCGGCTCGCCCGAGGTCTCCTCGTGGCCGAGCGGGCGGCCGTCGGAGCCCAGGTGCTCGCGCAGCCGCGCGTAGATGGCGTCACCGCCGAGCGCGGCGCACAGCGTGTTGGTGCAGACGCTGACCAGGTGCTCGCCGCACGGGCGGCGCTTGTACATGGTGTAGAAGGTCGCGACCGCGCTGACCTCGGCGTGCGACAGGTCGAGCTGACCGGCGCAGAACGCGATGCCGGCCTGGCTGACGCACCCCTCCACCGACTGCACCAGGTGCAGCATCGGCAGCAGCGCGGACCGGGCCTGCGGGTAGCGGGCGATGATCGCCCGCGCCCGCTCCGCCGTCTCCGGGCCGAACACGTCGGGCGCCGGCGTCTCCTGCACCAGCCGCTCGGTCGACACCGGGTCGAGCGGCGACGCGGCGAGGACGTTCTCGGGAGTGCTCATCGGTCACAACCACCCATCACCGGGTCGATAGAGGCCACCGACGCGATCACGTCGGCGACCATGCCGCCTTCGCACATCGCGGGCATCGACTGGAGGTTCACGAAGCTGGGTTCGCGCACGTGCACGCGCATCGGCCGGGTGCCGCCGTCGGACACCACGTGGTAGCCCAGCTCGCCGCGCGGCGACTCGATCGGCACGTACACCTGGCCGGGCGGCACCCGGAAGCCCTCGGTCACCAGCTTGAAGTGGTGGATCAGGGACTCCATGGACTGGCCCATGATCTTGCGGACGTGCTCCAGCGAGTTGCCCATGCCGTCCGCGCCGATGGTCAGCTGCGCGGGCCAGGCGATCTTGGCGTCCTCCACCATGACCGGACCGGGCTCCAGCCGGTCCACCGCCTGCCGGATGATCTTGAGCGACTCGTGGATCTCGGCGACCCGCAGCCGGTAGCGGGCGAACGAGTCGGCCTCGTTCGAGGTCGGCACCTCGAACTGGTAGTTCTCGTAGCCCGAGTACGGCTCGACCTTGCGCAGGTCCCACGGCAGGCCCGCGGAGCGCAGGATCGGGCCGGTGACGCCCAGCGCGAGGCACGCGTCCACCGGCAGGTAGCCGACGCCCTGCAGGCGGTTGCGCCAGATCGGCTGACCGGTGAGCAGCTTGTCGTAGTCCGGCAGGCGCGAGTCCATCACCTTGATGAACTCGCGGATGCGCTGCGGCGCGTCGGCCGGGAGGTCCTGCGCCAGGCCGCCGGGGCGGATGTAGGCGTGGTTCATCCGCAGGCCGGTCAGGAACTCCAGCAGGTGCAGGACTTCCTCGCGCTCGCGGAAGCCGGCCGTCATGCCGGTCAGCGCGCCCAGCTCCATGCCGCCGGTGGCCAGCGCCACGAGGTGCGAGCTGATCCGGTTCAGCTCCATCAGCAGCACGCGGACGGTCTGCGCGCGCTCCGGCGCGGTGACGCCGAGCAGCTTCTCCACGGCGAGGCAGTAGGCGGCCTCGTTGTGCAGCGGCGCCAGGTAGTCCATGCGCGTCACGAAGGTGACGCCCTGCGTCCAGTTGCGGTACTCGACGTTCTTCTCGATACCGGTGTGCAGGTAGCCGATGACGCTGCGGGCCTGGGTGACGGTCTCGCCCTCCAGCTCCAGCACCAGGCGCAGCACGCCGTGCGTCGACGGGTGCTGCGGCCCCAGGTTCATGACGATGCGCTCGTCGCCCGCCGCGTCGGCCAGCACCTCGTCCCAGTCGCCGCCGGTCACCGTGTAGACGGTGCCCTCGGTGGTCTGCCGGGAGGAGGCGTACGGGTCCGCCTGGTGGTTGGCGCCGTACGAGTCGCTGTCGCGGCCGGCGTCGTCGGTGCCGGTGCCGGTGGTCACGTCGGACAGCCGGTCCCCGGACCGCGCGCTCGATCCCGCGAGCGGTTCCCCGGTTCGCGCGCTCGATCCCGCGAGCGGATCTTCGGACTGCATGTTCGACCCCGCAAGCGGATCTTCGGTTCGCTGTTCGCTCATGAGTAGGACCGCCTCTGGTCTGGCGGGGGGATCTCCGCGCCCTTGTACTCCACCGGGATGCCGCCGAGCGGGTAGTCCTTGCGCTGCGGGTGGCCGTCCCAGTCGTCCGGCATGAGGATGCGGGTCAGGCCGGGGTGCCCGTCGTAGACGATCCCGAACATGTCCCAGGTCTCGCGCTCCTGCCAGTCCGCGGTCGGGTACACCGCGACCACGCTGGGGATGTGGGGGTCCTCCACGTCGACCGCGACCTCCAGCCGGATGCGCCGGCGGTAGGTCATCGACGTGAGGTGGTAGACGGAGTGCAGCCGCTGCGGCGCGCCCACGCCGTAGTCCACGCCGGACACCGAGCTGCACAGCTCGAAGCGCAGCGCCGGGTCGTCGCGCAGGATCCGCGCCACCTCGACCAGGTGCTCCCGGCGCAGGTAGAACGTGATCTCGCCGCGGTCGACGGTGATCTGCTGGACGGTGTCGGCGGGCAGGCCCCGCTCGTGCGCCGCGGCCAGCAGCTCGTCGGCGACCTCGTCGAACCAGCCGCCGTAGGGCCGCTCGCTGGGCGCGGCGACGTGGGCGGGCAGCCGCAGGCCGCCGAAGCCGGAGGTGTCGCCGGAGCCGCTGGCGCCGAACATGCCCTGCCGCGACCTGCCCGCGACGACGCCGCCGCGCGCCAGGTGCTCCTCGTGCTGGGCCTCGCTCATGCTCGCCGAGCTGAGCGCCTCGGACTTGCCGTTGGAGTCGGGGTTGCCCGCGCCGGGAGCCCGCTCGGCCTCGTGCTTGTCGTCAGCCATGCCGCTCACTTCTTCGCAAACCGCTGGGAGGACGGGATGAGCTGCGTGGTGCGGCCGGACTCGGCCAGCAGCGCGGCGCGGTTCGCGCCCAGCGGCTCGTCCATGATCTTGGCGTGGATCTTGAGGATCGCGTCGATCAGCATCTCCGGCCGCGGCGGGCAGCCCGGCAGGTACATGTCGACCGGCACGACGTGGTCGACCCCCTGCACCACCGCGTAGTTGTTGAACATGCCGCCGCTGGAGGCGCACACGCCCATGGCGAGCACCCAGCGCGGCTCGGGCATCTGGTCGTAGATCTGGCGCAGCACCGGGGCCATCTTGTTGGTCACCCGGCCCGCGACGATCATCAGGTCGGCCTGGCGCGGGGACGCTCGGAAGACCTCCATGCCGAACCGCGCGAGGTCGTAGCGCGGACCGCCGGTGGTCATCATCTCGATGGCGCAGCAGGCGAGCCCGAACGTGGCAGGCCAGAGCGAGGACTTGCGGGTCCAGTTGACCAGCTTCTCCACGCTGGCGAGCAGGATGCCGTTCGGGAGCTTCTCTTCGAGACCCACGGGTCTTCCCCCTCAGTTCCAGTCGAGGCCGCCGCGCCGCCACACGTAGGCGTACGCGAAGCCGACCGTCGCGACGAACAGTGCGATCTCCACCAGGCCGAACAGCCCGAGCCGGTCCGCGGAGACCGCGAAGGGGTAGAGGAACACCATTTCGATGTCGAACAGGATGAACAGCATCGCCGTGAGGTAGTAGGCGACCGGCATGCGGCCACCGCCCACGACGGGCTGGGGTGACGGCTCGATGCCGCACTCGTACGCGTCGAGCTTCGCGCGGTTGTAGCGGCGGGGACCGATGTACGGCGCGGCCGTCACGGAGAACAGCGCGAAGGCCGCGGCGAGGGCGAACATCAATACGAGGGGGAGGTAAGGGTCCAGCACTCTCCGTCGTCCTTTCCTCGCGTGTCGCGGTGGTGGTGCACCGCCGACCGTTGCGCACCCTAAGGGGTGTTCCGGCGTCCTCCGGAAGTTAGGCGCGCCTAACAATCCGCAGGTCGCTTGTGAAACACTTCACAAGGCATCTCAGCCGGTTGTGAACTGATTCACAAGACCTACGGGCCAGTGTAGAACGTCACACAGAGGCGTGACGGGCACCCCCTGCACACGCCTGACCAGGCACTTGGCGGCGCTGGAGGACCCCTGACGGGCTACCGCGTGAACCGGGACACATCCGAAACGGAACAGCGCCGACACGGATGTCGGCGCTGCTGCAGTCAGGGGTAGGTCGATTAGGCCGTTGGGGTGAGTTTCGTGGCCGCCGTGATGAGGCGGTCGAACGAGTCCCCGTCCTTCGGGTCGTAAAGGCCGGCGAGCAGCTTCAGGACCAGTTTCATCAGCGTTTTGCGAGGTAGGCCGTACTTCGTGGCGGTGCGCATGATGGTCGGGTGGCCGATGAGCCGGCTGAAGACGTTGCCCAGCCGGTAGTAGCTGCCCAGGGCCTGCTCGATGCGCACCGGGTAGCCGTGCAGCGCGCGCTCCCGGCTGCGGCCGGTGCGGGCCAGCGCCTGCACCACGGTCTCCGCCGCGATCCGGGCCGACTCCATGGCGTAGCCGATGCCCTCGCCGTTGAACGGGTTCACCATGCCGCCCGCGTCACCCACCAGCAGCAGGCCGTCGCGGTAGTGCGGCTTGCGGTTGAGGCCCATCGGCAGCGCTGCGCCGCCGATGCGGCCGGTGGCGTTCTCCTCGCGGAAGCCCCACTCCTCGGGCGTGCCGTCGAGCCAGGACCGCAGGAGGGCCCGGTAGTCCGTGGTCCCGTACGCCTTGGAGGTGCTCAGGATGCCCAGGCCGACGTTCACCGTGCCGTCGCCCATGCCGAAGATCCAGCCGTAGCCGGGCAGCAGGACGTCGTTGGCCCGGTCCCACAGCTCCAGGTGCGACTCCAGGTAGTCGTCCTTGGTGCGGGGGCTGGCGTAGTAGCGGCGGACCGCGACGCCCATCGGCTTGGCGTCGTCCTTCTGGATGCCGACGCTGAGCGCGAGCCGCGCGCTCACCCCGTCGCAGCCCAGCACGACCGGCGCGCGGTAGGTGACCGGCTGCCGGTCCGGGCCGGCCTTGGCCGTGACGCCGACGACCCGGCCGCCCTCGGTCAGCGCGCCGGTGACCGTGGTCTCCTCGTGCAGCCGGGCGCCCGCCTGCCGCGCGACCCCGGCCAGCATCTCGTCGAAGTCCTGCCGGGGCCGGACCACGCCGTAGGGCGGGAACGTCGCCAGGTCGGGCCAGTCCAGCTCCAGCGTGACCCCGCCGCCGACGACCCGCAGGCCCCGGTTGTGCAACCAGCCGGCCTCCTCGCGGGTGTCCACGCCCAGGTCGACGAGCTGCTTGACGCCGCGCGGCGTCAGGCCGTCGCCGCAGACCTTCTCGCGGGGGAACCGGGACTTCTCCAACAGCAGCACGTCCAGGCCCGCACGGGCCAGGTAGGCGGCGGCGGTGGAACCCGCCGGGCCCGCGCCGACCACGATCACCTCGGCGTCCTCGCCCGCCCCGCGGCGGCTGGGAGTCGTCATCCCCGCTCCTTGTGCATGGATTCACAAAGTCGGGGCCGAGTCTACTTGCGGGTTGCTGAGAGGCGGCGTTCCCGGCCCCGGACGGCCTCCCGGGCGCCGCGGGTCAGGGCTTGGTGGCCCGGTGGAGGGCCACCACCCCGCCGGTGAGGTTGAGCCAGGCGACGTCGTCCCAGCCGGCCCTGGCGATGACCTCGGCCAGCGCCCGCTGGTCCGGCCAGGCGCGCATGGACTCGGCGAGGTAGTGGTAGGCGTCGGGGTTGGACGACACGAACCGCCCGATGAACGGCAGCACCCGCAGCAGGTGGCGCTGGTAGACGAACCGGAACGGCCGGAACGTCGGCGTGGAGACCTCGCAGACCACCAGCCGCCCGCCGGGCCGGACCACCCGGGCCATCTCCCGCAGCGCCGCCTCGGTGTCGGTGAAGTTCCGGATGCCGAACGAGACGGTGACGGCGTCGAACGCCCCGTCGGCGAACGGCAGGTGCAGCGCGTCGGCGGCGACCTTGGGCACCGGCCGGTGCGCGCCGCCCAGCAGCATCCCGAGCGAGAAGTCGGCCGCGACGCACCAGGCGCCCGACGAGGCGTACCGGACGGTCGAGACGGCGGTGCCGGCGGCCAGGTCCAGCACCCGCTCGCCGGGGCGGGCGTCGAGCACCCGCCTGCTCCACTCCCGCCAGCGCCGGTCGAACCCCAGGGTCATGACGGAGTTCGTGCGGTCGTAGCCCTTGGCCACGCCGTCGAACATCTCGGCGACCTCGCGGGGGTTCTTGTCCAGACCTGCGCGCGACATGGGGAAAGACTAGGTGACGCCCACCCGCCGCGGCATCCCCGCCCGCCCCGCCGCGGCGGCCCCGGGACCGGGCGGTTCCCCGGCCGCGGCGCCCGCCGCCGCAGCGGGCCCGGCGGCCTCAGACCACGCGCAGGGCCGCCAGCATCCCGTCCACCGCCGCCTGCCACGGGTACTCCTCCGCCCGGGCGCGGGCGGCGGAGCGGCGGGCCGGCTCGGGGTCGTCCAGCAGGGCGCTCACCGCACCGGCGAACGCCGGCGCGTGGTCCGGCACGGCCGCGCCGCAGCCCGGCCGCACGATCTCGCGCAGGGCCGACGACGCCGACACCACCACCGGGGTGCCCGAGGCCAGCGCCTCCAGGGCCGCCAGGCCGAACGTCTCGTGCGGGCCCGGCGCCAGGGAGACGTCGGCGGTCGCCAGCAGGTCCGCCACGGCGGCCCGCGCGCCCACGAAGCCCAGGAACGTCACCGGCAGCCCCGCCGCGCGGCGCTCCAGCGCCTCCCGGCGCGGCCCGTCACCGGCGACGACCAGCCGCACGCGGTGGCCGGCGGCGTGGAGCTCGGCGGCCGTGTCGACGCTGCGCTCCACGTGCTTCTCCGGCGAGAGCCGCCCGCAGTGGACCAGCAGCGCGTCCGCGCCGCGGGCCAGCTCCGCCCGCAGCGAGCGGTCGTGGCGGGCCGGGGTGAAGGTGCGCAGGTCCACGCCCAGGGGCACGCGGGCCACGTTGCGGGCCCCGATGCGGTCGAACTCCTCGCGGGCGAAGTCGGTCGTGCACACCACCGTGTCGTACGAGGCGGCCATCCGGGCGTTCGCCCGGTCCGCGCCCCACCGCGCCCAGCCGGGCGGCAGCAGGAACTGCTCCAGCAGGCGGTCCAGCCGCTCGTGCGAGATCACCGCGCTGGGCACCCCGCGCGCCGACGCCCAGCGGCCCATCCCGCGCAGCGTCAACCGGTCGGAGACCTCCAGGCGGTCGGGGCGCAGACGCTCCAGCAGGGCGCGCACGCGCCACGGGTCCACGGCCCGGTAGCCGCCCGTGCCCGGGATGCGCGGCGCGGGCAGGGTGACGCGGCGCACCGCGGGCGCCAGCCGCTCGTCCGCGTGCGCCGGGCCGGGCACGACGAGCACCACCTCGTGCCCCGCCGCCGCGTACCCGGCGCCCAGGTGGTGCAGGGCGGTGCGCAGACCGCCCGAGCGGGGACCGTAGAAGTTCGCCAGCTGCACGATCCTCATGCAGCGCGCCGCTCCGGCACGGCCAGGACGGCCGCGTAGTGGTCGAGCAGCTCGTCGCACACCGCCGACCACGTGCGGCCCCGCACCCAGCGGCGGCCCGCGACGCCGAACCGCTTGCGGCGCAGCGGGTCGCGCAGTTCGAGCACGGCCTCGCGCAACCCGTCGTCGTCGGCGAACAGGTAGCCGGTGCCGGGCCGCACGAGGTCGCGCGGCCCGCCCGCGTCGGGCGCCACCACCGGCACGCCGCTGGCCTGCGCCTCCTGCACGGCCTGGCAGAACGTCTCGTGCGGGCCGGTGTGCACGAACACGTCCAGCGACGCGTACGCCGCCGCCAGCTCCGCGCCGCCCCGGAACCCGAGGAACGCCGCGCCCGGCAGCTCGCGGCGCAGCGCGGCCTCCTCCGGCCCCTCCCCCACCACCACCAGGCGGACCCCGGGCACGTCGTTGAGCACCCGCAGCCGGTCGACCCGCTTCTCCGGCGACAGCCGGCCCACGTACCCGACCAGCAGCGAGCCGTCGGGGGCCAGGTCGCGGCGCAGCGCGTCGTCCCGCCGGGAGGGCGCGAACAGGTCCACGTCCACGCCCCGGCCCCACCGGTGGACGCGCGGCACGCCGTGCTCGCGCAGCGCGTCCACCGCCCACGTCGACGGCGCGAGCGTGCGGTCGGCCTGCGCGTGCAACCGGCGCGTCCACCGCCACGCGGCGCGCGCGGTCAGGCCGAGGCCGTAGTGCCCGGCGAACCCGGCGACGTCGGTCTGGTAGACGGCGACCGTGGGCAGGCCGAGCCGGCGCGCCGCCGACAGCCCCCGCGCGCCCATCACGAACGGGCTGGCCAGGTGCACGACGTCGGGCCGGAAGTCGGCCAGGGCGGTGAGCACCCGGCGGGTCGGCACGCCCACCGGCAGGGAGCTGAACCGCGGCAGGTCCACCGCCGGGACGCGCACCACGGGTGTGCCGTCGTGCCGGTCGGCGCCCGCGCCGGGTGCGACGACCAGGGCCCGGTGGCCGCGCGAGCGCAGGTGCTCCAGCACCCGCAGGACGGAGTTGGTCACCCCGTTGACCTGGGGCAGGAAGCTCTCGGTGACGATCGCTACGCGCACGTCGATCACCTTGCGGTGCCCAGGACACGGTGGCGTGACGGATCGGGGAACGCCGGCGGAACTCCTCGCGTCGCGGTTGACGTTGACCCGGAGATCGTCATCGCTTCACCTGGTGGACGCGTCGCGGACACCAGGAGCGGTGACACTAGTGCGGCATGACCGTCTTGTCGTCCCGACCCGCTCAGCCCGTCGATCCCGGACTGGTGTCGATCGCGCTGGAGACAGCGGGCCGTCTCGCCAACGACGCGTCCGACGTCATCATGGCGACGGCGGGCCGCGGCGCCCGCCCCGCCGACGGCACGTCCCCGTTCGACTGGGTGACCGACACCGACCGGACCCTGGAGCGGCACACCCGGCGGGTGCTGACCGCGGAGTTCCCCGACATCCCGGTGTTCTGCGAGGACACCGACGCGGACGTGGCCCCGGAGGTCGGGTTCCGCTGGGTGGTCGACCCGGTGGACGGCACGGCGAACTACGTCGCGGGCGTGCCGTGGTGCGCGTACAGCCTGGCCCTGGTGGACCGCTGGGGCCCGGTGGTGGGCGTGGTGGCCGACCCGTACCGGGCGCAGATCTACGCCGCCGCGCGCGGGCGCGGGATGCGGGCGAACGGGACGCCGGTGAAGCTCGGGGGGCAGCCGGTCAGCTCCATCGTCTGCACGGAGATGACCCGCACGGGCCCGTGGCCGGGGATGGGCGAGTTCATCTCGCGGGCGGCCGTGTCCGGGACCGGCGTGCGGGTGCTCGGGTCGAAGGCGCTGGCGGTGGCGCAGGTGGCGCTGGGCCACGCGGCGGCGGCCGTGCTGCACAGCTACCACGAGTGGGACGTGGCCGGGGCGGTGGCGCTGGCGGTGGAGTCGGGCGCGGCGGTGCTGGACCGGCGCGGCGAGGGCGCGTCGCTGCCGGTCGACGGCCTGCTGGTGGCCATGCCGGAGGTGGCGGAGGAGGTCCTGGAGTGGTGGCAGTCCTCGATGGCCCGCTAGCCGCCGTGCCGTAGGATCACCCCGCCGGTCCCAGTAGGGGCCGGAAGTGGGCCCGGTTCACCCGCCGGACGACGGGTTGCCGGGCTTCGCGCTGTCCGGGGCCGGCCACGGGGTGGAAGTGCCCACCGGCGGCATTCGGCCTAGTCGCTCAGGTGCGGCAGCTGGCGCTCCAGCATCTCCAGGTGCACCCGCACCGCGTCCAGCGAAGGCCGGCTGAACATCTGGAGGGCCACCCGCCCCACCTCGTCCTCGAACGCGGTGAAGTCCCGCACGACCGCGTGCAGCCGCGCGGACACCGGGTGGTCGCGGTCGGCGCCCAGGGCGCGGCCCAGGTCGGCGACGCGCCGCACGCCGCCCAGCTCCCCGTCGAACTGCGCGGCGATCCGCACCATCCACTCGCGCGCCGCCGACGGCGGCACGGTGGCGACCACCGCGTGCACCCGCCGCACCGCCAGCTCGGCCCGCGCGACCAGCGCCGCCCACCGGTCGGGCACCGCGGCGGGAGCGGGCGGCGGCAGCGGCGGCGGGGGTGGCGGGACGTGCGGCAGGACGGGCCGCCGGTTCCTGGTCCGCACCGCGCCCACCACGAGGCCGACCAGGGTCCCGGGCACGCCGCCGAGCAGCACGGACACGAAGCCGATCGCCACGAAGTCGACCAGGGACGACGGGTCGGGCGAACTCGTCCCGGAGGCCGTCAGCACCAGCACCATGAACGACGCCATCGCCAAAGTGCCGATGAGCAGACCCAGCAGCACCGATCGCCCCATGTCGGGCATGGTGCCAGATCAGGCGTCGAAGTCGACGGTGACCGCCGGTGACGCCGGCAACGACTGGCAGGTCAGCACGAAGCCGGCGGCGACCTCGCGCGGCTCCAGGGCGTAGTTGCGCCGCATGTCCACCTCGCCCGCGACGACCCGCGCCCGGCACGTCCCGCACACGCCGCCCTTGCACGCGAAGGGCAGGTCGGACCGCACCCGCTGGGCCGCGTCGAGGATCGGCACGTCGGGCGGCAGCGGCACCGCGGTGGTCCGGCCGTCCAGGACCACCGTGCCCTCGGCGGCCGAGGTCAGGACCTCCTCGGCGCGGCGCGGCGGTGGCGGCGGCTCGTCGACGTAGAACAGCTCGTGGTGCACCGCCGACGGGTCCGCGCCCAGCGACGACAGCACGTCCCGCGCGTCGCGCACCATCCCGTGCGGGCCGCACAGCCACCACTGGTCGACCGACGCGAACGGCACCACGGTGGCGAACAGCGCCCGGAGCTTCGCGGCGTCCAGCCGGCCGCTGAACAGCTCCACGTCCCGCGGTTCCCGGGACAGCACGTGGACCAGCTGCAGCCGCGCCGGGTAGCGGTCCTTGAGGTCCGCCAGCTCCTCCGCGAACATCACGGTGTCGGCGCGCCGGTTGCCGTACAGCAGGGTCACCCGAGCGCCGTCGGCCAGCACGGTGGCCGCGATGGACAGCGCCGGCGTGATGCCCGAGCCGGCGACGACGAGGCCGTGGTGCGCCGCGGGCACGGGGGTGAACCCGCCCTGCGGCGGCAGGACCTCCAGCACGTCGCCGCGCCGGACCCGGTCGACCAGGTGCTCGGAGAACAGCCCGCCGGCGACCCGCCGCACGCCGATCCGCGGCGGCGAGCCCTCCGGCGCGCAGATCGAGTACGACCGCCGCTCCTGCCCGATGCGCAGCGTCAGGTGCTGCCCGGCCCGGAACGCGAACTCGTCCGCCAGGCCGGCCGGCACGTCGAGGGTGACCGCGACGGCGTCCTCGCACAGCCGGTCGACGGAGGCCACGGTCAGCTCGTGGAACACCGGCCGCGCCATCTAGATCTCCTTGAGGTGCTCGAAGGGCTCCGCGCAGTCCGCGCACCGCCGCAGGGCCTTGCACGCCGTCGACCCGAACCGGGACAGCTCCTCGGTCCGCGCCGACCCGCACCGCGGGCAGGCGACCCGCCGCACCGGCGGCGCCAGGTTCAGCGGCACCGGGCCGCCCGCGGCGCGCGGCCCGATCCGCGCCGGCGGCGCGATGCCCGCCTCGGCCAGCTTGCGCCGGCCGTCCTCGCTGATCCAGTCGGTGGTCCAGGCGGGCGCCAGCGACAGCCGCACCTCGACGTCCCGGTAGCCGGCCGCGCGCAGGGACCGCCGCAGGTCCGCGCCCATCTCCTCGACGGCGGGGCAGCCCGAGTAGGTGGGCGTGATGGTCACCAGGACCCGCCCGCCCTCCTCCACGACGTCGCGCAGCACGCCCAGGTCGGCCAGGGTCAGCACGGGCAGCTCCGGGTCGCGCACCCGCGACGCGACCTCCAGCGCGGTCACCACGTCGCACCCGGCAGCGAGCGGTGCACGTGCTGCAGCTCGGCCAGCAGGTAGCCCATCGCCTCGGTGTGCACGCCGTCGCGGCCCGCCCGCCCGTCGACCCGCGCGGCCGGCACCGGCTCCGGGCGGCGGAGCAGGGCGGCGGCGAACACCGCGTCCAGCACGTCGTCCACCTCGGGGCGCAGTCGTGCCGGGTCCACGCCCAGCCGCAGCTCCACCGGGTGCGCGGTGAACAGCTCGGCCACGTACGGCCACACCCGCTCGACGCCGGCCTGCACCCGCTCGTGCGACTCGGGCGTCCCGTCGCCCAGCCGCACGACCCACTGCGCCGCGTGGTCGCGGTGGTAGGCCAGCTCCTTCAGGCCCTTGGCGGCGACCGCGGCCACCACCGGGTCGGGGAACGCGAGCAGCCGCCCGTACTGCGCGACCTTCCACGACGAGAACACCAGCAGCCGCGCCATCGTGGTCGCGAAGTCGCCGCCGGCCGTCGGGCCGCACTCGATCTCCGCGAGGTGCACGTTGCGGAAGTCGCGCTCGTCGCGCAGGTAGGCCAGCGCGTCCTCGTCCCGCCCCGCGCCCTCGGCCTCGCCCGCGCGCGTCAGCAGCAGCCGGGCCTGCCCGAGCAGGTCCAGGGCGATGTTGGCCAGCGCCACGTCCTCCTCCAGCTCGGGCGCGCGCGAGCACCACTCGGCCAGCCGCTGCGCCAGCACCAGCGCGTCGTCGCCGAGCATCAGGCAGTAGGCGAACAGGTCTTCCCCGGCCAGGTCGGGCGGCAGCGCGCGGTCGACGCCCGGCAGCGCCTCGGAGAAGCCGGTGCCGAACGCCCAGTGCGCGTCCTCGTGGTCGATCAGCGACTCGTAGGCGTTGTCGAAGCTCATAGGTGCGGCACGTCCTCGGGGATCGCGTAGAACGTCGGGTGCCGGTAGACCTTGTCGCCGCTGGGCGCGAAGAACGGGTCCTTCTCGTCCGGTGACGACGCGGTGATCGCGGCGGCCGGCACGACCCAGATGGACACGCCCTCGTTGCGCCGCGTGTAGACGTCGCGCGCGTTGCGCACGGCCATCTCGGCGTCCGGCGCGTGCAGGGAACCGACGTGCACGTGGTTGAGCCCGCGCTTGCCGCGCACGAACACCTCCCACAGCGGCCAGGACGAGCTCATGCCGCACCTCCCCCGGGCCGGGCGGCGGTCGCGCGCTTGGCGGCGTGCGCCGCGGCGGCGGCGCGCACCCACTCGCCGTCCTCGTGCGCCTTGCGCCGGTGCGCGACGCGCTGGGCGTTGGCCGGGCCGTTGCCGCCGACGACCCGCCGGAACTCGTCCCAGTCCGGTTCGCCGAAGTCGTGGTGCCCGCGCTCGGCGTTCCACCGCAACTGCGGGTCGGGCAGCGTCACGCCGAGCCTGCGCGCCTGCGGCACGGTCATGTCGACGAACTTCTGGCGCAGCTCGTCGTTGGTGTTGCGCTTGATCCGCCACGCCATCGAGCGCTCGGTGTTGGCGCTCTCCGAGTCCGGCGGGCCGAACATCATCAGCGACGGCCACCAGAACCGGTCCACCGACTCCTGCACCATGGCCCGCTGCGCGTCGGTGCCGCTCATCATGGTCATCAGCAGCTCGTAGCCCTGCCGCTGGTGGAAGGACTCCTCCTTGCAGATCCGGATCATGGCCCGCGCGTACGGGCCGTAGGACGTCCGGCACAGCGGCACCTGGTTGCAGATCGCCGCGCCGTCCACGAGCCAGCCGATGGTGCCGACGTCGGCGTAGGACAGCGTGGGGTAGTTGAAGATCGAGGAGTACTTCTGCCGCCCGGAGATCAGGTTCTCGGTCAGCTCGCCGCGGTCCGCGCCCAGCGTCTCGGTCGCGGCGTAGAGGTAGAGCCCGTGGCCCGCCTCGTCCTGGACCTTGGCCAGCAGGATCGCCTTGCGGCGCAGCGAGGGCGCGCGGCTGATCCAGTTGCCCTCGGGCTGCATCCCGATGATCTCCGAGTGCGCGTGCTGCGCGACCTGCCTGATCAGCGTCCTGCGGTAGCCGTCGGGCATCCAGTCGCGCGGCTCCACGCGCTGCTCCGCGGCCACGGCGCGCTCGAACTCCGCCTCCGGGTCCATGCGACCGATGTTACATCCGGAGGCGGTATTCGGGAACAAGTGTCACAAGCGCCGGCGGATCCACCAGACCAGCGGCAGCAGCACCGCCCACACGGCGAGCAGGAACGTCGAGATCGGCAGGATCGCCAGCGCCCAGGTGCGCTCGGCCACCCGCGCCAGCTCCGGGTCGGCGGTGTCGTACTCGATGCGGACCAGCTGGCCGGGCTCCAGCCCGTCCGGGTACAGCACGCCCTGCTCCGGGCTGTGCACCGCGCCGTCCGGCGTCGCGAACCGGACCACCGTGCGCTGGAACGACACCGAGACCACCTCGGCGGTCGCCCGGCCGAGCCTCTTCTCGATCGCCAGGTCGTTGCGCAGGCACGCGGCCAGCAGCACCACGCCGATCAGCGTCACGACCGCGCCGAGCACCAGCAGCGCCCGCACGGCCGGCAGCCCGAACCGCCGGCCGCCGCCGATCCTGCCCAGCGGGCCGGGCGCCGCGTTGTCCACCACAGCTGAGGAGTCTAGGGCCGGCCGGGCGCGGAATCTCAGGGGCGAGTCCATACCCTCGGTCGCGTGACCACAGCTCCCCTCCCGCGGGCCCGGCGCCGGCTGCCCGTGCGCACCCGGCCGGCGCGGGTCGCCGGCCTGCTGGGCAGGCTGCCCGCGCCGACCGGGGCGCTGGCCTGGGTGCGCGAGGGGTCCGGCCTGGTCGGCTGGGGCGAGGCCGCCCGCTTCGAGGTGTCCGGGCCGGACCGGTTCGCCGCCGCCGACGACTGGTGGCGGGAGTTCGCCGCGGGGCTCGACGTGACCGACGAGGTGGGCGCGCCGGGCACCGGTCCCGTGGCGTTCGCCTCGCTGGCCTTCGCCGACCGGCCCGGCCACTCGGTGCTGGTGGTGCCCGAGGTGGTGGTCGGCGTCCGGGCCGGCCGCGCCTGGGTGACCACGATCGGCGCCGCCGCCGCCGCGCCGGTCCACCCGGTGCGGCGGCCCTCGGCCGTGCGGTACTCCGACGGGCGGCTGCCCGTGGCGGCGTACCGGGAGGCGGTGGGCGCCGCCGTGCGGCGGATGCGCGCGGGCGAGCTGGCCAAGGTGGTCCTCGCGCACGACCTGCTGGCGGTCGCCGACGCCCCGATCGACCAGCGCTTCCTGCTGGCCGGCCTGGCCCGCCGCTACCCGCGGTGCTGGGCGTACGCGGTGGACGGGCTGGTCGGCGCGACCCCAGAGCTGCTGCTGCGCCGCTCCGGCGCGGTGGTCGAGTCGCGGGTGCTCGCGGGCACCACCTGGCCGCGCGAGGGGGCGACCGGCGACGAGCTGGCGGCGGCCCTGCTGGCCTCCGCGAAGGACCGCGAGGAGCACGAGCACGCGGTGGCGTCGCTGACCGGGGCGCTGCGGCCGTTCTGCGGGTCGCTGTCGGTCGACGGGCCCTCGGTGCTGCGGCTGCCGAACGTCTCGCACCTGTCCAGCGACGTCGTGGGCGCCCTGCGCGAGGCGGGCGACCCGCGCGCCGCGCCGTCGCTGCTGCGCCTGGCCGCGGCCCTGCACCCCACGGCGGCCGTCGGCGGCACGCCGCGCGCCGAGGCCGTGGCCGCGATCGCGGAGCTGGAGGGCCTGGACCGGGGCCGGTACGCGGGCCCGGTCGGCTGGGTCGACGCCGCCGGCGACGGGGAGCTGGGCGTCGCGCTGCGCTGCGCGCTGGTCGAGGGCCGCACGGCGCGGCTGTTCGCCGGCTGCGGCGTGGTCGCGGGGTCGGACCCGGACGAGGAGGTGCGGGAGGCGCACGCCAAGACGCGCCCGCTCCGCGAGGCCCTCGAAGGGCTGTGACCGAGGACACCGGGACGCCGGCGGGTCCCGCGGCCAACCGGTGTGTGACCACAGCACTGGAGAAACCGCCGGACCTGCGCGGGCCGGACGTCGCGGGCGTGTTCGCCGAGCTGTTCGACGCGCACGCGCGGCAGCTGCGCGGGTACCTGGCCGGTCGGGTCGGCGAGTCCGCCGCCGACGACCTGGTGGCCGAGACGTTCCTGGTCGCGCTGCGGCGGCGGCACAGCTACGACCCCGAGCAGGCCCCGATCAAGGGCTGGCTCTACGGCATCGCCACCAACCTGGTGCGCGAGCACGTCCGCAAGGAGGTGCGCGGCCACCGGGCCGGGCTGCGGGCCGTCGGCCGCCCCGAGCCCGACCACGGCGCGTTCGTCGCCGACCGGGTGGACGCGCAACGGGCGTCCCGGGTGATCGCGCGGGCGCTGACCGACCTGCGCGAGGAGGACCGCGACGTCCTGCTGCTCACGTCGTGGGCCGGGCTGTCCCCCGCCGAGGTCGCCGAGGCGCTCGGCGAGCCCGCCAGCACCGTCCGCTCCCGCCTGCACCGGGTCCGCGCCCGGCTCCAGGCGCTGCTCACCGAGGAGACCCGATGACGCACGAACTCGACGAAGCCCTCGACCGGATCAACCACGCCGCCCGGACCGCCGACGCGCCGCTGGACGACGTCCGGGCCCGCGTGCTGGCCGCCGCCGCCGCGGAGCAGGGCCCGCAGCGCACCGGTCGCCGCTCCCGGCGGTGGCTCCTGCCCGTCTCCGCCGCCGCGGCGGCGGCCCTGGTCGTCGGGGTCGTGGCGACCAACGGCGCCGAGGCGCCCCGGCGGGGCGACGACGTCGCGGCCGGGACGCCCACCGCGACCTCCGCGCCGCAGGTGCGGCTGATCTCCGCGCAGGAGGCCCTGAACACCGCGGCCGACGCGATCAAGGCCGTCGACCCGGTGCTCGCGCCCGGCCAGTACCGCTACATCTCCGCGCACTCCTGGAACGCGCACGGCACGCAGTTCGGCGCGCCGGCGGGCGACCCCGACCAGTCCCCCCGGGGCTTCACGTACCTGAAGGAGACCGCCCGCGAGGTGTGGATCCCGCAGGACCAGTCGCAGGACTGGCTGGAGCGGCGCAGCTGGCTGCCGGGCCTGGAGTGGCTGGGCGGCAACGTCCCGCGGTCCGAGGCGCCCGAGCCCAAAGCGCTGGACACCGACACCGGTGAGCGGCGGGGCAAGTGCGGCGACTTCTTCCCCGCCTCCCAGCCGACGAAGCTCTGCGGCGACCCGACGGACTGGGACAACCCGGAGTTCTACACCACGCTGCCGCGCGACCCGCAGGCCGTCGTGGAGTACCTGCGCACCGCCACGGCGCACCGCGGCTCGGCCCCGGCGACGATGTTCCACTGGGGCGTGGAGCTGCTGCGCGCCGGCCTGATGCCCGCCGACCTGCGCGCCTCCTGGTACCGGGCGCTGGCGCTGCTCGACGGGGTGCAGGTCCACGACCAGGCGGTCACCCTGGACGGCCGGACCGGCGTGGCGATCGGCATCCAGGACGAGAAGGAGCGCCGCGACCTGATCGTGGACCCGGCGACCGGCGAGTTCATCGGCGAGCGCACCGTGGCCGGCCCGCAGCCGCACTACCCGTGGATCGCCCCGGGCACCGTGACGGGGTACAGCTCGATCACGACCAAGGTCGTCGACGGGATCGGCCAGACCGGCTGACCCGTCCTGCGAGGACCGTGGCCGCGTCCCTTCGGGGGGACGCGGCCACGGGCGCCCCGCGCGCCGGGGCTCAGCGCGCGTGCCCGGCGAGCAGCTCGTGCGTCTCGCGGATCTTCTTGAACGACTTCGGCTCCGCCACGGGCGCCTCGGCGGCGAACGTCGCGCCACCGGGCGCGGCGGCCGGCTTGCCCTTGGTGAACAGCCACGTCCGGAACAGCTCGTCCAGCTGCTGACCGGACACCTGCTCGGCCAGCGCGACGAACTGCTCGATGGTCGCGTTGCCGTACCGCTTGGCCTGCGTCCACCGCTTCAGGATGGTGAAGAAGTCCTCGTCGCCCACGGCGACCCGCAGCGCGTGCACGGCCAGCGCGCCCCGGTCGTAGACGGCGCCGTGGAACTGGTCGGCCGCGCCCGGGTCACCGGGCAGGACCTGCCAGAAGGGGCTGTCGGCCGGGTAGAGGTCGTAGGTGTACTGCGCGTTCTCCTGCGCGGTGCCCTCCCCCACGTGCTCCGACCACAGGAACTCCGCGTAGCTGGCGAAGCCCTCGTTCAGCCAGATGTCCCGCCAGCGGTGCACCGACACCGAGTCGCCGAACCACTGGTGGGCGCTCTCGTGCGCCACCACGTAGGTGTTCGCGCCGCGCCGGAAGAACGCCGGGGAGTAGGTCGAGCGGGTCTGGTTCTCCAGCGCGAAGCCGATGCCCGGCGTGACCACGCCGCCCTCCGCCTCGAACGGGTAGGGGCCGAAGCTGCCCTCCAGGAACTCGGTGACCTCCGGGGTGCGCTCGATGCTGGCCCTGGCCGCGCCGTCGTCCTCGCCGAGGTCCGCCGAGTACGCGTTGAGCACCGGCCGGCCGCTCGGCGCGGTGGACTGGCGCACGTCGAACTGGCCGATCGCCACGAACGCGAGGTAGGTGGCCTGCGGCTTGAGGCTGCGGTAGCGCCAGCGGGTCCAGCCGTTGATCTGCTTGGCGGTCCCGCCGAACAGGCCGTTGGAGATCACCTCGACGCCGTCCGGCACGGCCACCGAGACGTCGAAGGTCGCCTTGTCCGTCGGGTGGTTGTTGCTCGGGAACCACCACGGCGCGACGTCCGGCTCGTCGATCGCGACCGCGCCGTCGGCGGTGCGCTTCCAGCCCGTGAAGCCGTCGACGACGCGGCTGGACGGGACGTCGGAGTAGGTGACGACGATGGTCAGGTCGGCGCCCTTGCGCACCTGGACCCTCGGGTCGACGACCAGCTCGCCGCCGCTCCGGGTGAACCGGGCCGGCCGGTTGTCGACCCGGACGGAGGCGACCTCGAGCGCGAAGTCGAGGTTGAACCGGGTGAGGTCCTGGGTGGCCTTCGCCAGGATCGTCGTGGTCCCGGACAGGTTGTCGTCCGACGGTCGGTAGTTCAGCCGGATGTCGTAGTGGGAGACGTCGTAACCGCCGTTGCCCGCGTTCGGGTAGTAGGGGTCTCCGATGCCCGGCGCGCCCGGTTCCGCGGCGGAGGCGGTGCCCGCCAGCAGCAGCAGTGAAGCCGCCGTGGCGGTGCCTAGCGTGAGCTTCGCTCTGAGGGACATGGGGGCGAAGCTAACTCCGCCCCGGGGGGCGCTGTACCCCCGTAGGTAGGTTCCCGGCTACTGGAAGGCCGTTGACACCGCCGACCTGAGCCGGGCGTGCAGGTCGCGCAGCCCGGCGCGCTCCGCCCGGACCTCCACGACCCGGAGCCCGCGCGGGACGGTCAGCTCCCGGGCCAGCTCCTCGGCGTCGCCGACGGCGGTGTGCGGGACGTGGTGCGCCGCGCACAGGTGCGCCAGGTCGACGCCGTGCGGGGTGCCGAAGACCCGCTCGAACGCGTCCGCGTGCTGCGGCGCGCCCTGTTCGAGCAGGGTGAAGATGCCGCCGCCGTCGTCGTTGAGCACCACCACGGTCAGGTCCGGGCGCGGTTCGCCCGGGCCGATCAGCAGGCCGTTGGCGTCGTGCAGGAACGTCAGGTCGCCGATCAGGGCGACGGTCGGCCCGCGGGTCAGGGCGATGCCGGCGGCCGTGGAGACGCTGCCGTCGATGCCCGCGACGCCCCGGTTGGCGTGCACCCGGACGTCCTGGCGGGGCGCGGCCACCAGGTCCACGTCGCGGACCGGGTTGGACGAGCCCAGGAACAGGTCGGTGTGCGCGGGCAGCGCCGCGACCAGGTCCCGCGCCACCTGGAGGCCGGTCGGCCAGGGCTGCCTGGCCAGCAGCTCGTCGACCACGTCGGCGGCGGCCTTGTCGGCGTGCTGCCACGCGGTCAGCCAGTCGTGGTCCACCTCGTGCTCGCCCGGCGCCAACCCGATCGAGGTGTGCGTGGCGGCGAACTGCGGGTCGGGCCAGTCCGGCGCGTCGGACAGGACGTGGACGACGCCGGTGCCGGCGATCAGCTTCATCACTCCGCGTGACAGCGTCGGGCGGCCCACCACCACCACGGCGTCCGGCTTCAGCTCATCGGGCAGCTCGCCGGCGTTGAGCAGCAGGGTGCCGTGGCGCAGGCCGTGGCCGGTGGGCTCGGCGATCACCGGCCAGCCCGCGCGCTCGGCGAGGTCGGTGATGCCCTCGCCGCCGTCGACGCCGTCGCCGACGACGACCAGCGTGCGCGGGCCGAGGTGGTCGGCGGGGTGCAGCGAGCTGCGCACCGGCGCGGCCACCCGCGTCCAGGGCATGTCGAACGGGCGGCCGTCCAGCGGCTCGACCCACTCCTCGCCGTCCGGCACCAGGGGCTCCCGGAAGGGCACGTTGACGTGCACCGGGCCCTGGTCGCGGGCGTTGGCGACGGCCCGGCAGACCAGGGAGCGCCACAGGCCGTTCTGGCCGCGCCGGCGCTCGGCGATGGGGAACTGGAGGGTGTCGACGCCGAGGACGCGCTGCTGGTCGACGGTCTGGCTGGCGCCCGTGCGGTACAGCTCGACGGGGCGGTCGGCGGTCAGCGCGATGACCGGGACGCGGGCGTGCCGCGCCTCCAGCACCGCCGGGTGCAGGTTCGCGACCGCGGTGCCGGAGGTGCAGGTCACGGCCGTGACCTCGCCGCTGCCCTTGGCCAGGCCCAGCGCCAGGAACCCGGCGCTGCGCTCGTCGACGCGGACGTGCAGGGTGAGCCGCCCGGCAGCCGCGGCCTCGGCCAAGGCGAACGACAGCGGGGCGTTGCGCGAGCCGGGGCTCAGCACGACGTGCCGGACGTCGTTGCGGACGAGTTCGTCGACAAGCACCCTGGCTTGCGCGGTGGACGGGTTCACCCGAACATTGTCGCTCAGTCCACGAACAGGTGATTCCGCTTGCTGAGTCGAACAGCAGTTCGGATCATGGTCGTCGGGCTCGCACACTGCGCGAACGCGCCGACCGGGCCGACCGGCGGCCTGGGCTGCTCTCAGGTTCGGGCCGGGCCTATTGTCCGTGCCGTGGCAGATCACGGCGTCTCCGAGCTGTTCGACCCGACCCGCTGGAAGCAGGTCGAAGGCTTCGACTTCACCGACATCACCTACCACCGCGCGGTGGACCAGGGGACGGTGCGCATCGCGTTCGACCGCCCCGAGGTGCGCAACGCCTTCCGCCCGCACACGGTGGACGAGCTGTACCGCGCGCTGGACCACGCCCGGATGAGCCCGGACGTGGGCTGCGTCCTGCTCACCGGCAACGGCCCGTCACCCCGCGACGGCGGCTGGGCGTTCTGCTCGGGCGGCGACCAGCGCATCCGGGGCCGCAGCGGCTACCGGTACGCCTCCGGTGAGACGGCCGACACCGTCGACCCGGCCCGCGCGGGCCGGCTGCACATCCTGGAGTGCCAGCGCCTGATCAGGTTCATGCCGAAGGTGGTCATCGCGGTCGTGCCCGGCTGGGCGGCCGGCGGCGGCCACAGCCTGCACGTGGTGTGCGACCTCACGCTGGCCAGCGAGGAGCACGCGCGGTTCAAGCAGACCGACGCCGACGTGGGCAGCTTCGACGGCGGCTACGGCTCGGCCTACCTGGCGCGCCAGGTGGGCCAGAAGTTCGCGCGGGAGATCTTCTTCCTGGGCCGGGCGTACAGCGCGGCCGAGATGCAGCGGATGGGCGCGGTGAACGCGGTGGTCCCGCACGCCGAGCTGGAGTCCACCGCCCTGGAGTGGGCCGAGGGCGTCAACGGCAAGTCGCCGACCGCGCAGCGGATGCTGAAGTACGCCTTCAACCTCATCGACGACGGCCTGGTGGGCCAGCAGCTGTTCGCCGGTGAGACCACCCGCCTCGCCTACATGACCGACGAGGCGGTGGAGGGCCGGGACGCGTTCCTGGAGAAGCGCCCGCCGGACTGGTCCGACTACCCGTACTACTACTGAGGCGCCGATGACGACCCTGGAGGACGTGCGCCGCGCCCTGGCCCCGGCCCTGCCCGCCCACCTCGCGCCCGGCGACCCGCTGCCGCCCGGCCGGCCGCTGGTCGCCTCGCTGCCGCCCGGCCGGCCGCTGCCGCCCCTGCGCGGCTGGGAGGGGGGCGCGGCGCTGGCGGTCGGGACGTCGGGGTCCACCGGCGAGCCGAAGGTGGTCCTGCTGCCCGCGTCCGCCCTGGTCGCGTCGGCCGAGCTGACCCACGCCCGGCTGGGCGGGCCCGGGACGTGGCTGCTGGCGCTGCCCACGACCCACATCGCGGGCGTCCAGGTGCTCGTCCGCTCGGCCGTCGCCGGCACCGAGCCGGGGGTCGTGGACCTGGCCGGGGGTTTCCGCGCGGCCGGGTTCGCCACCGCCGCCCGCGCCGTGCTGGCCGGGCCGGGCCCGCGCTACACCGCCCTGGTGCCCACCCAGCTGGCCCGCCTGGTCGCCACCGAGGGGCCGGGCCTGGCCGCGGTCCGGGAGTTCGACGCGGTGCTGGTCGGCGGGGCCGCCGCGCCGCCGTCCCTGCTGGCCAGGGCGCGTGCCGCCGGGGTCCGCGTCGTCACCACCTACGGCATGAGCGAGACCTCCGGCGGGTGCGTCTACGACGGCGTCCCGCTGGACGGCGTCCGGGTGCGGCTGGTCGACGGGCGCGTCGAGCTGGCCGGGCCGGTCCTGGCGCTGGGCTACCAGGGCGGCGAGCCGTTCGGCGAGTGGTTCCGCACCGGCGACCTGGGGCGGTGGGCCGACGGCCGGCTGGAGGTGGTCGGGCGGGCCGACGACGTGATCGTCAGCGGCGGCGAGAACGTCTCGCCGACCGAGGTGGAGCGGGTGCTGGCGGCCCAGCCCGGCGTGCACGAGGCGTGCGTGGTGGGCGTGCCGGACCCGGAGTGGGGCCAGGCCGTCGCCGCCGCCGTCGTGCCGGCCGACCCGCGGACCCCGCCCGACGCGGGCGCGCTCGCCGACGCCGTCCGGGCGGCGGTGGGCCGCTCGGCGGCGCCCAAGCGGCTGGTCTTCCTGCCCGAGCTGCCGCTGCGGGGACCGGGGAAGGTGGACCGGGCGGCCGTGGCCCGCTCGATTGGGTGAAAAGTTTTCACACGAACGGTCCGGCCCGTTGACAGCCGACGCGCCCGCGCGCTTGGCTCTGTCCCCAGCCGTGACGGGTGGTCCCGCGCAGCGGTGCCCTCCGCCCCACCCGTCGGGACGAGGAGTGCCACGATGACGAGGCGCCACCTGTTGCCGACCGCAGCGGCGGTGGTGGCGGTGCTGACCGCCGCCGCGCCCGCCGTCCCGGTCCACGCCGCCCCGCCCGACCCCGCCCACCGCACCGGCGCGGCCCGGGGCGCCGAGGCGTGGGAGGCCGACCTGTCCGGCGTGGACGGCGACGACGTCGGGGTCACCTGGAACGGTCGCGCGGTGGTCCTCGCGCCGGCCGCGCCGAGCCCCGCGAGCGCCCGCGCGCCGATCCGCACCGGCTTCCTCCTGCTCGCCCCGCACGACCTGGCCGCGCCGGCCGACGCGGTCGCCGCCACCGTCCGCGGCCGGGTGCCGGCCGGCGCCGAGGTGGCCGTCGACGTGCGCGGCGCGCTCGGCGACGGCCGGTGGACCGGCTGGGCGCAGGCCCGCCCCGGCGCGCCCGCCACCCTGCCCACCGCGGTCGACCGCGTGCAGGTGCGCCTGGCGCTCACCGGCGACCGCGCCGGCGCGGTCGGCCCCGAGGTCGACGGGCTGGCGCTCACCGCGTCCGCCACCGGCGTGACGGCCACCCAGGCCGGCGAGCTGACCTACCGCGTCTACGCCACGCGGGAGGGCCTGGTGGGCGGCACGACGGCCAACGGGCACGTGATCGTCGAGCGGGACCACTTCGTCGCCCTGCCCTCCCGCCGCGGCCTCTCGGCGAAGGCCGAGGGCGCCTACAGCGTCCGGGTGTGCGCCTCCACCGGCCGCTGCGAGTGGGCCCCGGTCTGGGACATCGGGCCGTGGAACACCAAGGACGACTACTGGAGCCCCGCCGACACCCGCGAGACGTGGGCGGACCTCCCTCAGGGCACGCCGCAGGCCCAGGCCGCGCACCAGAGCGGGTACAACGACGGCAAGGACGAGTTCGGCCGCGAGGTGGCGAACCCGGCGGGCGTCGACCTGGCCGACGGCACGTTCTGGGACGGCCTCCAGCTCACCGGCAACGACTGGGTGACCGTGACCTACCTGTGGACCGGCGCGGGCCCGGCCGGCTTCGTCCGCACGGAGGGGGAGCCGCTGAACGTGCGCAGCGGCCCCGACTCGACCACCGCCCAGGTGGGCCTGGCGGCGAACTACGCTCAGGTCCGCGTCGAGTGCCAGCTGGTCGGGCAGACCGTCACGGGCACGCAGGGCACCTCGGACGTCTGGTACCGGATCGCGGCGGACAAGCACGTGGCGAAGGCTTACGTGACCGGGGTGGCGGAGGCGCCCGCCTGCTGACCGCGCACCCGGCAGGGGCCGGCGGGGGTCCATGTCGGAGGATGTCGACATGGCCACAGTCGCCCAGTGGATCTCGGGGACCCGTCCCCGCACCCTGCCGAACTCCGTCGCGCCCGTCCTGGTGGGCGCGGGCGCGGCGCACCACGTCGACGGCTTCCGCCCGCTCTGGTCGCTGCTGGCGCTGTTCGTGTCGGTCGCGCTGCAGGTCGGCGTGAACTACGCCAACGACTACTCGGACGGCATCCGGGGCACCGACGCGCACCGCGTGGGGCCGTTCCGGCTGGTCGGCTCGGGCGCGGCGAACCCGCGGGCGGTGCGCGCGGCGGCCTTCGCGGCGCTGGGCGCGGCGGCGGTGGCCGGGGTGGCGCTGGTCGTGCTCAGCGGCCGGTACTGGATGGTCGCGTTCGGCGCGGTGTGCATCGCGGCGGCCTGGTTCTACACCGGCGGGCGCAAGCCGTACGGGTACTCGGGCCTGGGCGAGCTGGCGGTCTTCCTCTTCTTCGGCCCGGCGGCGGTGCTGGGCACCCTCTACGTGCAGACCGGGGAGATCACCGGCATCGGCATCGGCGGCGCGATCGCGACGGGCGCCTTCTCGACCGGCGTCATGATCGCGAACAGCCTGCGCGACATCCCGACCGACCTCCAGGCGGGCAAGCGCACCCTGGCCACCACCCTGGGCGACCGCGACTCCCGCCGCCTCTACCTGGCCCTGGTCACCATCCCGTTCTTCATCACCCTGGCCATCGGCCTGCGGGCGCCCGAGGCCCTGGCGGCGTTCCTGGCCCTGCCCCTGGTGATCCTGGGCGCGCGCCGGGTCGCGAAGGGCGGCAAGGGCCGGGAGCTGATCCCCGTGCTCCAGCACACGGGCCTGGCGATGCTGCTGTGGTCGGTCATCACCACGGCCGCCCTCGTCCTGGACTGAGACCCCCGCCCACAACCCCCGGGCCCACCCTCAGCCCACTGCCCGAAAACCGTCGTACCCACGTGGTTGGGTATGCGCAGGGGCGTTCCCCTCAGGGGGACGCCTGCGCAGCCCGCACCGATTCCCGGCCAGGTCCGCGGTGCCCGGCCCGCGCCGGGACCCTTTGGAGTCCGGACCTGCTCCGCGAGCCTCATCGCGGGGCGCTCGGCCCCACCACGCGAGCCTGACAACGCGAACCCCACCGCGCGGGTCCACCACGCGAGCCCCATCACCGCGCGAACCCCATCGCGGATGCCCCATCGCCCGAACCTCACTGCGGATGCCTCACCACGGACCCCACCTCAGGTGCCTCACCGCGCGGCCCCACCGCGCGAACCCACCGCGCGAACCCACCGCGCGAACCCACCGCGCGAACCCACCGCGCGAACCCGGCCGCGCGACCCCACCGCGCGAGGCCGCACAGGTCCCGCCCCTGCTTCGACGGGCGGCAGACCCGGGCCTTGAGCCCATCCGGGTAGCGGCGGTCGGCGTCACTGTCGCGGCGTCGGGGAACCGGCCACACTGGAGGTCGCGACCCCGCCCGCCGGTCGCCCGCGCGGACGGGGCCGAGGACCGCCGCAAGCCGCGCCGCGCGTGTCGCAGGGGGCCGACATGGGGAAGTTCATCGGTTTCCTGGCACTGGCGTGGCTGGGCCTGGCGACGGCGGTGTGGACCGCGCCGGTGGGGATGACGCACAGCGGCGGCGCCGTTCCGGAGCAGGAGGCCGCCGACCACCCGTGCGCCTTCGACGAGGCGGGGATGGCGAACTGCCCGGACACGTCGTCCTACCTCTGGCGGCTGCCCGCGCACGGCGAGCGCACCGTCACCACCACCTGGGAACCCAGCCGCTCCGACATCAGGACCGTCACCGGGACCCTGACCCACGAGAACCCCGACTGCCCCGGCAGCCGCATCTCCTGGACCGTCGTCACCGACGAGCGCACCGGCGGGACGCTGACCGACGACGACCGGCAGGCGGAGCTGGACATCCCCGTGCAGCGGCCCCTGCGACGGATCACCCTCACCCTGCGGCGCGAGGACGCCGCCGCCTGCGCCAGCGCGCTGCGGTGGACCGACCCCCGGCTGGAGCCCCCGTACGCGCTGCTGCCCTGAGCGGGCGGGAGGGCTACCAGGCGTCCTCGGTGAAGGTCATCGGCTCCTCGTCGTCCTGCCGCTGCGGGCGGGGCGGTTCGACCCGGCGCTCCTCCCCCCGGCACAGCGCGGCCAACCGCTCCCGGTCCTTCTCCAGCGCCGCGCGCACCCCCCGGTCACCCGCGGCCTCGCCGAGCAGCACCTGCCGCCAGCTCAGGTGCCCGGCCGCGATCCGCCGCTGCAGCGCCTGCAGCTCGGGCGACGCCTCGGCGGACTTGGCGAACAGCATCACGCGCCGCACGTCCTCCGCCGAGGGCTCGCGGGTCGGGCGGCGCAGCTCGGCCGCGTCGCGCATCGCCTTGTCGGCGGCGGCCACCGACTTGGCGAGCACGTCCTCCGCCGTCAGCACTTCCGCGGTGCGCCACATGCTCACGGCCTTCCCCTTCCGACCCGCCGACCGGCCCGGCACACCGGTCGACGCTGCGACGCGGCGCGCCCGCCCCGCGTTCCCCGGCACACCGAACTTCCCGACCCGTGGTCCCGGGCTCACGCCGACCAGGTCCCGGTCGCCCGGAACCGCGTCAGCGTCGCCAGGTGGGGCGCGAGGTCCATGCCCTGCGCGGCCACCCACCCGTCGTCGTAGTAGGTGTTCGCGTACCGCTCTCCCCCGTCGCACAGCAGGGTGACCACGCTGCCGCGCGACCGCGACGCCCGCATCTCCGCGATCAGCTGGAACGCGCCCCACAGATTGGTGCCCGTGGACCCGCCCACCCGCCGCCCGAGGACGTCCTCGACGTGCCGGATCGTCGCGATCGACGCCGCGTCCGGCACCTTGATCATCCGGTCGATGACCTGGCCGACGAACGACGGCTCCACGCGCGGCCGGCCGATGCCCTCGATCCGCGAGCCCCGCCCGCCCGCCTTGCCCGGGTCGCCGTCGCGCCACGCGTCGAAGAACACCGAGTGCTCCGGGTCGACCACGGCCAGCCGGGAGCGCAGCTTCCGGTAGTGGATGAAGCGGCCGATCGTCGCGCTGGTGCCACCGGTGCCCGCGCCGACGACGACCCACTCCGGCTCCGGCGCGGCCTCCAGGGACATCTGCTGGAACACCGACTCGGCGATGTTGTTGTTGCCGCGCCAGTCGGTGGCCCGCTCGGCGTGGGTGAACTGGTCCATGAAGTGGCCGCCGAGGTCGGCCGCGAGCCGCCTGGACTCGTCGTAGATCGCGCCCGGCTCGTCCACGAAGTGGCACTGGCCGCCCTGCCGCTCGATCAGCGCCACCTTCTCCGGGCTGGTGGAGCGGGGCATGACCGCGATGAACGGCAGCCCGAGCAGCCGCGCGAAGTACGCCTCGGACACGGCCGTCGAGCCGGACGACGCCTCGATCACGGGCGTGCCGCCGACCACCCAGCCGTTGCAGATGGCGTAGAGGAACAGCGATCGCGCGAGGCGGTGCTTGAGCGAGCCGGTGGGGTGGGTCGACTCGTCCTTGAGGTAGAGGTCGATCCCCCACTCCAGCGGGAGGGGGAAGTGCAGCAGGTGCGTGTCGGCGCTGCGGTTGGCGTCGGCCTCGATGATCGAGACCGCCTCGCACACCCACTCCCTGGTCCGGGAACTACACCGGTCTACCGAAAAGGTCACGCCGGCACGATACGTTCTGCGACGTGACCTCACGTGTGAGCGGTTCCCTGCGCGGCTGCCTGCTCGCGGGTGCCGTCGGCGACGCGCTCGGCGGCGCGATCGAGTTCGACCGCGTCGACCGCATCCGGGGCCGGTTCGGCCCGGCGGGCCTCACCGACTACGCCCCCGCGTACGGCAGGCCCGGCGCGATCACCGACGACACCCAGATGACGCTGTTCACCCTGGAGGGCCTGGTGCTGGCCCGGCGGCGGGGCAGCGACCCGGTGCACGAGGTGCGCGTCGCCTACCGCCGCTGGCTGCGGACGCAGGGCGGGCCGGAGGTGGCCCCCGACGGGTGGCTGCTGGACGTGCCCGGCCTGCACCAGCAGCGCGCGCCGGGCGCCACGTGCCTGGCGGCGCTGCGGTCCGGCGCGCTGGGCACGGTCGAGTCGCCGATCAACGACTCGAAGGGCTGCGGCGCGGTGATGCGCGCCGCGCCGGTGGCCCTGTGGTCCGACGACGTGCGGGAGGTGTTCGCGCTGGCCGCGGCGACCGGCGCGCTCACCCACGGCCACCCCAGCGGCTACCTGTCGGCGGGCGTGCTGGCCGTGCTGGTGCAGCAGCTGCTGGCGGGCGCGGACCTGGCGGGCGCCCTGGACGTCGCCCGCGACGAGCTCCAGCGGTGGGAGGGGCACGAGGAGCAGCTCGTGCTGCTCGACCTGGCCGTCGAGATGGGCACGCGCGGCGTCCGCCCCACCCCCGAGGTGATCGAGACGGCGCTCGGCGGGGGCTGGGTGGGCGAGGAGGCGCTCGCGATCGCGGTGCTCACGGCCCTGGCGGCGCGGAGCCTGGCGGACGGGCTGCTGCTGGCGGTGAACCACTCCGGGGACAGCGACTCGACGGGCGCGCTGTGCGGGAACCTGCTGGGCGCGCGGGACGGCGCCGGGGAGATCCCGGGGCACTGGCTGTCCGACCTGGAGCTGGCCGACGTCGTGGAGCGCCTGGCGGCCGAGGCCGCCGAGGTGTTCCGGCTCTGACCCGGAACCCGTGGACGCGCTTGTTCTACATAGGTAGGATAGCGCCGTGGAACCACTGGAGCGGATCGGCAAGGCCACCGCGGACGTGCTGGGAGCGCTGCTCGACGGCGACCACCCCCGCTGGGGCCTGGAGATCGTCAAGCTGACCGGGCGCCCGTCCGGCAGCGTCTACCCCGTGCTGGACCGCCTGGAGCGCGCCGGCTGGGTCACGTCGAGCTGGGAGGACGACACCGACCGGCGGGGCCCGCGGCGCCGGCTGTACGTGCTCACCGCCGACGGCGCCCGCGAGGCGGTCAAGGTGTGCGCGCGGCGCGCCGGGACCGCCCGCGCCGCGCGGCCCGCCCTGGGCGCGGAGGCCGGCCGATGACCCGCCTGGCCTGGTTCCTCGTCGGCTGCGCCACCGCGTTCCTGCAGCCCGACGACCGCACCCGCTACCTGGAGCAGTGGCGCGCCGACGTGCTGGGCGCGCGGGAACTGGGGCTGTCGCCGCTGGGCGTCGCGCTCGGCGCGCTGCGGGTGGCCCGGACGAGGCCGCTCGTGACGCCCGTCGCCGTGCTCGCGGTCGCCCTGCGCCTGCGCGAGAGCAGGCGCCTGCTCGCCGTGCTCGCCGTCCTGCTCCTGGCGAACCTCACCGGCGGGATGGTCCTGCTCGTCTAGCCGGCGTCGCCGCGCAGCTGGGCGCGCAGCTTCTCCCGCTCGGCCCGCCGCGCGGCCTGGTGCTCGTCCAGCCCCCGCGCCACCCGCGTCCGCAGCCCGCGGAACACGAACAGCGAGATCGGCAGGGCGACCACGACCCCGACCGCCAGGGCGACCAGCAACGGCACGTTGACCAGCACGAGCACCGCGGTCACCACGGCGACCATGCCCAACCGCGCGCCCACGTACAGCGCCACATCACGACCCAGGTGCACGGTTACCCAGGTTACGCGCTGCCCTCCGGGGCGCCCGCCGCGGTGTTGGGGCGGCCCTCGAAGCGGGTGGACAGCACCACGGTGGTCCGGGTGCGGGCGACGCCGCTGATGCGCCGCAGCCGGCCGAGCGCCCGCTCCAGGTCGTCCACGGTCGCCACCCGGACCTTGACGATGAACGACTCGTCGCCCGCCACCCGGTAGCAGGACTCGACCTCGATCAGCTCGCCCAGCGACAGGGCCACCTCGTCGTCGTCCGCGGTGTCCGTGGGGTGGATGCTGACCAGCGCCGTCACGCCCAGGCCGACCGCGCTCGGGTCGACCGCGGCGTGGTAGCCGACGATGACCCCGGTCGCCTCCAGCTTGCCGACCCGCTCGTGGACGGCGGAGGCCGACAGGCCGACCTTGCGACCCAGGTCGGCGTAGGTGGCTCGGCCGTTCACCCGGAGGGCGGCGATGATCTGGCGATCGAGTGCGTCCACCGGGCCTAGCCTAGGGCCACCCGGGCCGATGTCCGAACCGCGCGCTTCGTCCCTTACTACCTCTTTACCATCACCCAAGCGTTCGAGTACCCGAAGGTCGGGATGCCACGATGCGTCCGGTAGGTCTGTTCGGCACCGGGGAGGAAGACCGTGACCGTGACGCAGGGACACCAGGGGGAACGGCTGCTCACACCGGGCGAGGTGGCCAACCTCTTCCGCGTGGACCCGAAGACGGTGACCCGCTGGGCCACCGCGGGCCGCATCGGCTCGATCCGCACGCCCGGCGGCCACCGCAGGTTCCGGGAGTCCGAGGTGCAGGCCCTGCTCTCCCAGTTGACCACGGAAGCGACCGAACCGGTGCGGCGATGACCCCGTTCACCTCCGGGGCACGGGTAATCTCGTGGCAAAGGAGGTGGCGTCCATGCTCTACGTGCTCGCGCTGATCGGTGCGCTCACCATCGCGGTGCTGCTGTGGCGCGCGTTCGGGCCGGACCGGGTCGACGCACCCAGCCGCCGCGTCGTCGCACCGGACGACGACCCGGAGTTCCTGCGCAAGCTGGGTGAGCAGAGCAAGAAGCGCCCGGAAGAGGAGTGACGCGCGCCGGGGCCTCGACCGGGGCCCCGGGCGCCCCGCGGGTCAGCTGACCTTGTTGGGGAAGTCGTCCGCCACCGTCGCCGCCAGCTCCAGCAGCGCGAGCCGGGTCTCCGGGCCGAGCTTGTCCAGCTCGATCTCGGCGCCCTCCTCCAGGTGCGCGTCGAACGGGATGCGCACGACCGCCCGGCACCGCTGGGCGAAGTGCGCGGCCAGCTTGTCCAGGTCGACCTTGCCCGAGCCGGGCCGCACCGAGTTGATCACCGCGACCGACTTGGCCACCAGGTCGCGGTAGCCGTGCGCCTCCAGCCAGTCCAGCGTGGCGGCCGAGGTCTGCGCGCCGTCCACCGAGCCGGAGGACACCAGCACCAGCGAGTCGGCCTGGTCGAGCACGCCCTTCATGGCCGAGTGCATCAGGCCGGTGCCGCAGTCGGTCAGCACGATGTTGTAGAACAGCTCCAGCAGCGACACCGTGCGCAGGTAGTCCTGGTCGCTGAACGCCTCGGAGACCGCCGGGTCCTGCTCGGAGGCCAGGATCTCCAGCCGGCTGGGCGACTGCGACGTGTACGCGCGGACGTCGCTGTACTTGGTGATCCGCGACGCGTCGCGCAGCAGGTGCCGCACCGTCGCCGTGGTCTCGCGCGGCACCTTCAGCGCCAGCGTGCCGCGGTCGGGGTTGGCGTCCACCGCGATGACCCGGTCACCGCGCAGCGACGAGAACGTGGAGCCCAGCGTGGTGGTCGTCGTGGTCTTGCCGACGCCGCCCTTGAGGCTGAGCATCGCGATCTTGTAGCACCCGCGCAGCGGCTGGTTGATCCGGCCGATCAGCTCCCGCCGCCGCACGTCCGCCGGGCTCTCGCCCAGGTTGACCAGGCCGCCGGTCATGGCGTGGAGCGTCTTGCGCCAGCCGGACTGCGGCGGGCGCTTGGCCCGCTTGATCAGCTGCTGAGAGGACACCTCGTGCGCGGTGGCCTGCTGGGACTGCTGGGCCTGCGGCGGCTGGACGCTCTGCGGGAAGTTGTTCGGGAACGGGCCCTGGAACTGCTGCCGGTTCGGGTCGAACCGGTGCGGCCCCGACTGCCCCGCGACCTGGTACGGCCCGGACTGGCCGGGGCCGACCGGGTACGGACCCGACTGGTTGCCCACCTGGTAGGCGCCGGACTGGCCGCCCACCTGGTAGGCGCCCGACTGACCGCCCACCTGGTAAGCGCCGGACTGGCTGCCGACCTGGTAGGCGCCCGACTGGTTCCCGACCTGGTAGGCGCCGGACTGGTTGCCCACCTGGTACTGCCCCGACTGACCGCCCACCTGGTGGGGGCCGGACTGGTGCGCGGTCGGGTACGGCCCGGACGGCGTGCCCTGCGCGGGGAAGCCGCCGCTGGGCGGTCCGGTCACCGGTCCCGACGTCGGACCGGGCGCCGCCGGCTCGATGTAGGCCGTCGCGGGTTCGACGTAGTGGGCGCCCGACGCCGGCTCCACCGGGTTGCCGCCCGACTGGTCCGGGTCGGGCTGCTGCCCCTCCGCGCCCGCCGGCGGCTGCCACGACGACTCAGGACTCTCGTAGCGACCGGTCACCGCTGGGGTCCTCCCTGAGCAAAGCGGATCGAGCCCTCCCCGACCTCGCGATTGCGACGGTAGTCGGCCGGCAGCGGTTCCACGACACTGGGTTCGAGGTCTAACCGACACCTGCGTAGGAGTGCAATCCGGTCGTGACCAGGTTGATGAAGAACAGGTTGAACACGGTGAGCGCGAAGCCCAGCGAGTTGATCCAGGCGGCCGGGCGCCCGCGCCACCCGGCGGTCGCCCGCGCGTGTAGGTAGGCCGCGTAGACCACCCACGCCACGAAGGACACCGTCTCCTTCGGGTCCCAGCCCCAGAACCGGCCCCACGCCGCCTCGGCCCAGATCGCGCCGCAGATGATGCCCAGCGTGAACAGCGGGAACGCGAACACCGTGCTGCGGTAGGCCAGGCGGTCCAGCACCTCGGAGTCGGGCAGCTTCGCGAACCGCGCGCGGCCCGAGGACTTCAGCAGGTACAGCACGCTGGCCACGCCCGGCAGCAGGAACAGGCCGCTGGACACCGAGATCACCGACACGTGCACCACGAGCCAGTACGACTGGAGGGCCGGCTGCACGGGCGCGGCCTCGGCGTACAGGGCGGTGCCGCCGAGGAACATCAGGATGCCGATCGGCACCAGCACGAACCCGCCGAGCCGGCGCACCGGGAACAGGCGCATCAGCACCAGCCAGCCGACCACGGCGGCGAACGTCAGCAGCGACGTGTACTCGTACATGTTGCCCCACGGCGCGCGCTCGGTGGCGACACCGCGCAGCACGAGGGAGGCGCCGTGCAGCAGCGCGCCGAGCAGCGTGACCGCTACGCCCATGCGGCCCAGCCGCTCCGCCCGCGACGGCCGCTCGCGCACCACCAGGCCGGGCGTCCACGTGCCGTCCTCGGCGGTGCCCGCGACCTGCGTGCCGGCCGCGACGAGGTCCCGCTCCCTGGGCCGGTTCCTGGCGAAAGCCTGCTCGCACAGGTAAAGCACCGCGGCGATCACGTACACGGCCACGGCCGCGCCGTAGGTCCAGTCGCTGTAGGTCGCCAGCGTCTCGTTGACCGGCATCAGCCCTCCTCCTTGAGCAGGTCCCGGGACAGGGCGGTGAACTCCTCGCCGTACCCGGCCTGGTCGGTGCGCGCCAGGCCACCGACCTCGACAACCGTACGCCCGTCCTCCTGCGGCGTCGCCCGCACCCACACCCGGCGGCGCTTGATCGTGAGCGACACGCCCAGGCCGAGGATGACCAGCACCGAGAACGCCAGCACCCAGGTCTGCGTCGGGTCGTGGGACACCTGGAGCGACACCCAGTCCTGCACGCCGTCGAAGCGGACGACCGTGCCGTCGTCCAGCGTGACGGACTCGCCCTGCCGCAGGTTCTGCCGGGCGACCTTCACGAGCTTGCCCTCGGAGACCATCTCCTCGTCGATGGAGAAGATCGACTGCCCGCGCCCGGAGTCGGTGCCGAGGTCGCCCCGGTAGACGTCGACGGCCACCGCCGGGTCGCGCGCCTCGGGGAACACCGAGTCCAGCAGCTCGCCCCGGAACCCGGCGGTGGGCGCGAGCAGGCCGGTGATGGCGAGCTGGCGCGTGCGGCGCTGCTCGGTGTCGGTCACGCCGGGCGGGTCGAACTTGGTGGCGCCCTCCGAGGCCAGCGTCACCTCGTTCACCGGCCGCCACTGGGTCGCGCCGGTGCGCGTGGCGCCGTTGGGGAAGGTCACGGTGAACAGCGGCGTGTAGCCGTGGCCCAGCAGGTAGAGGCGGTCGCCCGCGGTGCGCAGCGGGCTGTTGACCCGCAGCGGGTACGGCTGCCACGTGCCGCTGACGAGGTCCGCGCCGGACTGGAAGTCGATGTCGGCGTGGAACGTCTGCGCCTGCCCGTTGTGCAGGTAGGTGGCGTCGAAGTCGTTCACCCGCACGCAGAACTGGTTGAGGTCCGTGCCGTCGACCCGCAGGCCGGGCCGGAACGAGTCGTAGTTGAACACGCCGGAGTTGCAGAACTGGCCGCCGTTGGCCTGCACGATGACCTGGCCCTCGTAGCCGAACATCTTGCCCAGCGCGAAGGCGACCAGCAGGCCCAGCAGGGAGAAGTGGAACACCAGGTTGCCGGTCTCGCGCAGGAAGCCGCGCTCCGCGCTGACGGTGCGCGCGCCGCCCTCCTCCGCGCGCTCGACCAGCCGCCAGCCCCGCAGCCGCTGCCGCGCCCGCGCCACGACGGCCTCCGGCGCGAGGGCGAGGTCCGCCGACGCGTGGTGCGGCAGCCGGCCGAGGTTGCGCGGGGTGAGCACGGGCTTGGCCCGCATCTGCTTGTAGTACTCCCACGTGCGCGGCAGCAGGCAGCCGATCAGCGACACGAACAGCAGCACGTAGACCGCGGAGAACCAGTAGCTGGCGTAGACGTCGAAGAACTGGAGGTCGTCGAGGAGCCGGCCCCACCAGCCGTTCTCGGTGATGTACTCGGCGACCTTCTGCGAGTTCAGCGACCGCTGCGGCAGCAGCGCGCCGGGCATCGCGCCCAGGGCGAGCAGGAACAGCAGGGTCAGCGCCGTGCGCATGGCGGTGAGCCCGCGCCACGTGTTGCGCAGGAAAGCGGTGGGCGAGCGCATCACAGGGGCAGTTTCAGGTCGTTGACCACGGCGTCGCGCAGCCAGAACACGAACTCGCCCCACAGGCCGGTGACCAGCGCGACGCCCACCGCGATCAGCAGCGAGCCGCCGAACACCTGGACCTGGCGGACGTGCGAGCGCAGCCACCCGGTCATCCGCACCGCCCACCGCGCGCCCAGCGCGATCAGCACGAACGGCAGCCCGAGGCCGAGGCAGTAGGCGACCACCAGGACCGCGCCGCGCGCCGTGGCCGAGCCGACCTCCGTGCTGCGCGCCAGCGCCAGCACGCCCGCGAGCGTCGGTCCGACGCACGGCGTCCAGCCCAGCGCGAACACCCCGCCGAGCAGGGGCGCGCCGATCAGGCCGCCGCGCGGCGTGCGGTGCAGGCGGACGTCCTTCTGCAGGGCCGGGACGAGGCCGACGAACACCAGGCCCATCGCGATGGTGACGACGCCGCCGATGCGCTGGAACACGTCGGCGTCGAGGTAGAGGGCCGTGCTCAGCCCCAGGACGACGAACGACGTCAGGGCGAACACGATCGTGAACCCGAGCACGAACAGCAGCGCCGCGCCGGCCACCCGCCACCGGCCGGTCTTGCGGTCCTCGCCGTCCTCGACGGCCGGCGCCTCCGCCCCCACCAGGCCGGCGAGGTAGGCCAGGTACCCGGGCACCAGCGGCACCACGCACGGGGAGGCGAAGGAGATCACGCCCGCGAGCACGGACACGGCTGCGGCCAGGACGAGCGGCCCGGAAACGGCGAGCTCGGTCGTGGGGTTCACGGAGGACAGAGTAGGTACGGGATCCTGAGAGCCCGTCACTGGGTGGAATGAGGCCGCCTCCCCGAGGGGCTGCCACGAACGGGTGGGGAACGCGCCGGCCAGGGACCTTCCGATGGGCGAAATGCCCTGAAGGTCGGTTGTCCAGGTCCGGGTTCCACCTCTTGTGAGTGAGTGACGCACTTCATAGCGTGACGCCGTGACGGGCCGGGCCAGGCCGAGCCAGGGCCGGGCCGAGCAGGACCGGGCCGGGCCGGGCCGCCGGCGCGGACGACGCGGACCAACCTCGTCGGGCGGGACGCGAGGATGAGCGCTTCGCAGGAAAAGACACCCGAGCCGCGTTAGCTGCGACTGGGCCGCACTCCGCGCGGCGGCGCTTCAGCTTTCGCCGCAAGCCGCGCTCCGCGCGGCGGCGCTTCAGCGCAGCCGTGTGCCTCGTGTTCTCCCCGTACGGCCTGGGCGCAGCCCGATCATGTTTCCTGGGGGGTGTCAAGCACGCTTTTCGCTTGACACCCCCCAGGAAACATGATTGCCTTCGGCAGGCCGTGCGGGGAGAACACGACGCACTTCCCTCCTCCTTGGGGGCCTCTCGGCCGCTTTTCTTACCTCTGACCTGCACCGATCCGGGTTATATGAGGTGCGGTACGGATCTCAGCTGAAGAGATTAAAAGAGTCCTCGCCGGACGGGCAGGCCGCCAAGGAGAAGGAAAAGAAACAGCGGTCGTGTTCTCCCCGTATGGCCTGTCAAAGACGACCATGCTTTTCCTGGGGGTGCAAGCGAAAAGCGTGCTTGCACCCCCAGGAAAAGCATGGTAGCCCTCCGGGCAGGCCATACGGGGAGAACACGAGAGCGCCGGGCTGCACGGGGCGTGCCGAAGACCGAAAGCAAAAGCGGAAGCCGGGGCCGTGAGAGGGGAAGTGCTGCCCTGGTGCGTGGGTGTGGATGTGGGTGCGGGTGTGGTGGGGTCGGCCGCGTGCGACGGGTCGGGTCCGGCGCACGCGGCCGGGTGGTCCGGCCGCCGGGCGGTCAGCTCTCGGCGGCGAGTTCCTTCACCAGGGGGACCAGGTCGGTGGCGATGACGCCGTCGAGGAACGCCGCCGCCACGCGGTGCTGCTTGTCCAGCACGAAGGTCGACGGCACGGTGTTCGGCGGGAGGCCCTTGAACACCAGCAGCGAACGGCCCGACTCGTCGTTGATCGACGGGTAGCGCAGTTGTCGGTTGCCCATGAAGTCGCGGGGGGCCTCGGCGGAGGACTCCTTCACCGCCACGCCCAGCACCTGCACGCCCAGCGCGCCCGTCTCGTCCTGCACCTTCTGCAGCTCCGGGGCCTCGGTGCGGCACGGCGGGCACCACGAGCCCCAGATGTTGACCACGACCACCTTGCCCGCGTAGTCGTCCAGGCTCACCGTCTTGCCGTCCTCCATCACCGACGGCCCGGTGAGGCCCTTCACGACCTTGCGCTGGTCGGCCTCGTAGCGGATGCGGACCTGACCGGCGGGCGCGACGAGCTGGAACTCCGAACCCGCGATCACCGCGTCGTCACCGGTCGAGCAACCGGCGACCAGCACCAGCAGCACCAGCAGCAGCCGCCTCACGCGCCGGTCACCCTCGGGTCGGTCGCGCCGGCGGGCTCGGTGTAGACCAGCCGCACCAGCTCCTCGCCCTCGAAGACCAGGCTGGTCAGCGAGGCCAGCGAGCACTCGCGGCGGCGCGGGTCGTGCCACATGCGCTTGCCCTCGACGAACCTCCGCAGCGTCCAGATCGGCAGCTGGTGCGACACGCACACCGCCTCGTGGCCCTCGGCCGCCGCCCGCGCCCGCTGCACCGCGCCGAACATCCGGTGCGCGATCTCCAGGTACGGCTCGCCCCAGGACGGCCGGAACGGGTTGACCAGCTTCGGCCAGTGCCGGGGCGAGCGCAGCGCCCCGTCGCCGACGGCGACCTTCAGGCCCTCGAACCGGTTGTCCGCCTCGATCAGCCGGTCGTCGGTGGCCAGCTCCAGCCGGTGCGAGTCGGCGATCGGCGAGGCCGTCTGCTGCGCCCGGTCCAGCGGCGAGGCGACGACGTGGGCGATGTCGCGGTCGTGCAGGTGCTCGGCGACGACCAGGGCCTGCTTCTGGCCGCGCTCGGAGAGCTTGAAGCCCGGCAGGCGGCCGTACAGGACGCCGGTCGGGTTGTGCACCTCGCCGTGGCGCAGCAGGTGCACCACGGTCCGCGCGCCACCGCCGCCTGCGGAGATCCGGGTCACCGCGTGGCCTCCGCGGCGGCGCGGGCGGCGTGGGGCAGGGCGTCCGCGATCACCGCGAAGTCCTCCTCGGTCATGGCGGCGTTGACGAACCACGCCTCGAACGCGCTGGGCGGCGGGTAGACGCCGCGCTCCAGCAGGGCGTGGAAGAACGGCGGGAAGCGCCAGGTCTGGGCGGCCTGCGCGCCCGCGTAGTCGGTGACCGCGTCCTCGGTGAAGAAGACGCTGAGCAGGTTGCCCGCGAACTGCACGCGGTGCGGCACGCCCGCCTCGGTCAGGGCCGCGGTGAACAGCGCGCCGAGCCGGGACGCGTTGGCGTCCAGGGCGAGGTAGACCTCGTCGGTGGCCGCGCGCAGCGTCGCCAGGCCGGCCGCGACCGCCACCGGGTTCCCCGACAGCGTGCCCGCCTGGTAGACGGGGCCGGCGGGGGCGAGCCTGGCCATCACGTCGGAGCGCCCGCCGAACGCCGCGGCGGGCAGGCCGCCGGACATGACCTTGCCGAACGTGTAGAGGTCGCCGGGCACGTTCTCCAGGCCGAACCAGCCCGAGCGGGAGACGCGGAAGCCGGTCATCACCTCGTCCATGACCAGCAGGGCGCCGTTGGCGTGGCACAGCTCGCGCAGCTCGGCGTTGTGCCGGGGCGCGACCGCGCCCATGTTGCCCGCCGCCGCCTCGGTGATCACGCATGCGATCTCGCCCGGGTTCTCGGCGAACGCGGCCTTGACGGCCTCGACGTCGTCGTAGGGCAGCACGAGGGTGTCGGCGGCCTGCGCGCCCGTGACGCCGGGCGAGGTGGGCAGGCCCAGCGTGGCGACACCGGAGCCCGCCTGGGCGAGCAGCGCGTCGACGTGGCCGTGGTAGCAGCCGGCGAACTTGACGACCTTGCGCCGCCCGGTGAAGCCGCGGGCGAGGCGGATCGCGCTCATCGTGGCCTCGGTGCCGGAGTTGACCAGCCGCACCTGGTCGACCGGCGCGACCCGGGCGACGATCTCCTCGGCGAGCTGGATCTCGCCCTCGGTGGGCGTGCCGAACGACAGCCCGTGGACGGCGGCGGCGCGGACGGCCTCCACGACCCGCGGGTGGGCGTGGCCGAGGATCATCGGTCCCCACGAGGAGACCAGGTCCACGTACCGGTTGCCGTCGGCGTCCCACAGGTGGGGGCCCTCGCCGCGCACCATGAAGCGGGGTGTGCCGCCGACCGAGTGGAAGGCGCGCACGGGGGAGTTGACGCCACCGGGGATCACCGTCGCCGCGCGCTCGAACAGTGCCTGGGATCGCGTGGAAGTCACGAGTCCCAGTCTCACACGTCCGGTTCGGCGGCCTCTTCCCGACCACGCGTGCGGAGGGCGAGCACGGTCTGCCGGGCGGCGTCGAGCACCAGCACGCCCGCCGCGGTGCCCAGCCCGACGGCCGCGCCGATCCAGTTGCCGAGGTACCGGGTGGACTCCAGCGGCGCGCGGCCCTCGACCGGGTAGCTGTGGCGCAGCACGCCCCGGTTCCAGCACCAGACCGCGAGCAGCACGAGCCCCGCGGCGACCACCACCTCGCCGACCGCGACGAGGGCGCGCTTGGGCTGGTGCAGCCTCGGCGCGGGCGCGCCGGAGGCGTTGGCGGCGGGGGTGGCGGCTGTCACGGTGGTCAGCCTCTCACGGTCGTTCCCGTCACGACCCCCCGCCCGCCGCGGCGCACGGCGTGCCGGCGGTCACGCGGCCCCGGCCCGCTCGGAACGGACTTCGCGTCCGATCGGGACAGTCCTCGCCCGATCGGGGCGGACCCCGCGCCCGATCGGGACGGACCCCGCGTCCGATCGGGACGGTTCCGCCGTCCCGACAGGACGGATCAGGGCGCCCGGTGGACGAGCAGCCGGTCGAGGGCGGTGCGCAGGGCGTCGGCGTCGCGGGCCCAGCCGAGCACCACGGCGCCGTCGGTCAGCCGGATCGGCACCGGCTCCGTGCCGCGCGGCAGCGCCCAGCCGCCGCCGAGCACGGTCGCGCCCGCCCGGGGCTCCACACCGGACACCTCGGCGATGTCGCGCACCGGCAGCTCCTCCCGGCCCTGGTGCAGCGCCACGGGCGTGAGGCGGACGCCGCGGACCTTGCGGCGGCCCTGCACCCACAGCAGGGTCGGCACGAACAGCGCCACCGCCACGAACAGCCACAGCAACACCCACACCGCCCCGGTCAGCGCCTCCGCGCCCAGGCCGAGCAGGGCGAACACCGGCCCGCACAGCAGCGGCCACCGGGACGCGCCGGGCTCGGCGTACAGGACTGGCTGGTCCACTAGCCGGGGCTCCCCGCGAAGTAGTGCCGGGAACCGGGCAGGAAGCTCAGCACCGCGGCCGCGGCGGGAGTCGCCACCCGCAGCACGATGACCGCCCAGGCCGCCGGCCCGGTGTCGCCGTCCCGCGCCGCCACGACCAGGGCCGCCACCGCCAGGATGCCGAGCACGAAGTACCCGACGCACAGCGCGACCCGCGCCTGGTGGCTGCCGCGGAAGAACGCGATCGCGCCGCACACCCCGCCCACGGCCAGGCAGCCGGTCGTGAACAGGGTCATCACCGGGCCGAAGCCGGCGAAGCTGCCCTCCTCGGCGAGCACCCGCACCACCGTGCCCACCGGCCACACCGCGGCGGCGACCAGCCAGAGCGCGAAGGCTCCGACCACGACACCGGGGCGCACGACGGTGGTCGTGAGCTGGTCGACGCCGCGCATCTGGCCGAGGTGCCCGACGGGCTGCTGCGGCCCCGGCTGCGGCAGGTTGACCGGCCGCATCGGCTGGTCGAACGGGTTGAACGGTGGCTGGGTCACCGGGGGTTCACCGCCTCGGAGCAGGTGTCGGACGGGGACAGCGCCCCGCAGCCCGGGGCGACCGCGGCGAGGGGCGCCGGCGGCCAGGCGGCGCGGACCGGCGCGAGCACCGGCGGCGCATCGGCCGGCCGCGCCGTCGGGGTCGCCGCCCGCCGCGGGGCGGGCGCACCGGGGTGGGCGAGCGCCGGCGCGGAGCCGTCGGCGGGCGGCGTGGCCGCCCGACCGGGCGGGTCGACCCGGTGGGGCGGCGAGGCGTGCGGGTCGGGCTCGGACATGCGCGTCTCCGGCGGGGAAGCTGCGGGAACAGCTCTACTGCTGCCCCACCCACTCTGCCGTACCGCGCAGCCACGTGAACGCGGAACCGGCGACCAGGAGCAGCAGGACGACCAGGTTGGCCTGCGCCCCGCCGGTCAGCGCGAGCCACAGCACGTGCGCCAGGGCCACCGCGGTGACCGCGCCCCGCGCCCACCGCTTGCGCAGCCGCAGGCACCGGGCGAACCCGACGTAGCCTGCGCCGAACACCACCGCGGCGACCGTGATCTGCACCAGCAGCCCCGTCACGGCCGACGGGTCGAGCCCGCCCCGCGCGGCGGCGTCCTCCAGCGCGCCCCGCCGGGCCCACAGGTAGGCCGCGTTGAGCACGCCGAAGACGCCGAGCGCGTACCACAGCGCCACCGCCACCCGCGCGGACGGCGCCGGCCCGGTCACCCCGCCCGCTTCACCGAGTCGAAGTAGGCCCTGGAGTTGCGCGTGTAGAGCAGCGCCACGGCGATGACGCTCAGCAGCGACGTGAGCAGCCCGGAGACCGATGCGCCGAGCAGCAGCGACAGCAGGCCGAGGGCGGTCAGCACGGTGAGCGTGACGCGGGCCCAGTTCCGCCCCGCCCGCACCTTGAACGCGAACAGCACGTAGAGGCCGGCGATCACCAGGCCGAACACGATGGAGAACAGCACGGAGGCGGCGACGGCCGCGTCCAGCTCGGCCTGGGGGGCGTCGGCGAACTGCGGCGTCCCGCGCAGCACCCGGGCCACCTCGTCCCGCTGCGTGAGGGCGAGCAGCCCGCCGACCGCCGACAGCACGGCGCCGGCGATCCAGATCCAGAACGAGATCCGGACCTCCTTGGGCGCCGGGAGCGCCGCGGCGCCGCCGTGCGTGCCCTGGAGCTCGGACTCGCTCAGGGGAGGGGGCGGGGGGATGTGCGGCTGCTGCTGCCCGCGGTCGGGATCCTGAGGGGTTGTCACAGCACGGAACGCTAGAACCGCGCAAGGGCGCTGTCCACCGCGACGGGCCCGCGCGCGACGGATCGCCGTCGGGTTGTCGACGAAGGTCGACACCGCCGCGCGACTTCGGTCGACGGACCCCGTCACCCGTCCGTGGACGGCGGCGCCCGCCACCGGCGTCGGCCCGCGCCCGGCGCGCGGACCGGCACCGGTCGGGGGTCAGCTCTTCTTGAAGTAGTAGTTCGCGTCGGACTTGAACATGAAGATCAGCGCGCCGATCGTCACCACCAGCGAGGCCAGCGACAGCAGGGCCTGGAGCGCGCCCAGGATGCCGATGCTGAACAGCACGCCGATGGTCAGCAGCCCGACGAGGCCGCCGATCACGCCGATGCCGCCGAGCACGGCCAGCACGATGCGCGCCCAGTTGGCGCCGTTGCGCATCTGGAACACGACGAGGACCCAGAGCGCGAACAGGACCAGGCTGAAGATCGCGCTGCCGTAACCGGGCTCGGCGACGGAACCGCGCAGCTCGGGCGAGGTGTCCTTGAGCAGCTCGTCGTACAGCGCCTGGACGGTGAAGAAGTTCAGGATGCTGGACACGATGCCGATGCCGGCCGCGACCATCCACAGCATGAACGCGGTGTCGACCGACTTCGGCCGCGCCGGACGGGCGAGTTCGCTGTCCGACAGCGGCGGGGCGGACGGGGGGTAGCCGGGCTGCTGCTGGTAGCCCTGCGGCCCACCCTGCTGCGGGTAGCCCTGCGGCCCGCCCTGCTGCGGGTAGCCCTGGGGGCCTCCGTGCTGCGGGTGGCCACCGCCCTGGTGGGGGTGGCCACCCTGCTGGCCGTAAGGGTCCTGAGGAGTGGTCATGCGCGGACCGTATGAGCACCGGCTGCCCGCGTCGACCTGAAATCACAATCCGTTAGCTACCTGTGGTGGTCCGGCGCTGACGGAACGCTGTGATCTGAAGTGCCCGGAAACTGATGGCAGGTACATCAGGGTCAGCGCCACCGCGTCGACCACCATCGTCACCACGCCGAACGCCAAGTCCACGGGGCTGATGACCAGGCCGGAGGCCGCCGCGAAGCCCGACACCACGGCGATCAGCCGGAACACGCCGAGCAGGATGCCCGCGCCGCCGAACACGGTCAGCACGACCCGCGCCCAGTTGCGCCCGCCCGCCATCCGGTTGGCCAGCAGCGCGTAGACCAGGACCAGCAGGCCGCCCATCAGCAGGCCGAACACGACACCGCCGGTCACCGCCGCGTCCAGCTCGTCCTGCCCCAGCCCCGCCGTCGCCCGGTCCCGGCGCAGCTGCTCGATCAGCATCTCCCGGTCGGCCAGCTGCACCAGGAACCGGCCGAGGCCGATCACCGCGCTGCCGATCCACAGCCAGCGCGACAGGTCCACCAGCCGCGGCGGCACGACGGCCGCCCGCTTCACCCCCGGTCCAGCCACCGCGCCGCCTCCACCGCCCAGTAGGTGAGCACGACGTCCGCGCCGGCCCGCCGGATCGACGTCAACGACTCCAGCACCGTGCGCTCGCGCTCGATCCAGCCGTTGCGCGCGGCGGCCTCCACCATCGAGTACTCGCCGGAGATCTGGTAGGCCGCGACCGGCACGGTGGAGACCTCCCGCACGGCGCGCAGCACGTCCAGGTACGGCAGGGCGGGCTTGACCATCACCATGTCGGCGCCCTCGGCGAGGTCCAGCTCGACCTCGCGCAGCGCCTCGCGGGCGTTGGCTGGATCCTGCTGGTAGGTCTTGCGGTCGCCCTGGAGCTGCGACTCCACCGCGTCCCGGAACGGCCCGTACAGCGCGGAGGCGTACTTCACCGAGTAGGCGAGCACGGCGGTGTCGGTGCAGCCGGCCTCGTCCAGCGCGGCCCGGATGAACCCGACCTGGCCGTCCATCATGCCGCTCGGGCCCACCACGTGCGCCCCGGCCCGCGCCTGGGTCACCGCCATCTCGCCGTAGACCTCCAGCGTGGCGTCGTTGTCCACCTCGCCGGTCGGGGTCAGCACGCCGCAGTGCCCGTGGTCGGTGAACTCGTCCAGGCAGCAGTCCGACATCAGCACGGTGCTGTCGCCCAGCTCGGACCGCAGGTCCCGCAGGGCGGCGTTGAGGATGCCGTCCGGGTCGGTCGCGCCGGAGCCGACCGCGTCCCGGGTGGTGGGCACGCCGAACAGCATCAGGCCGCCGACGCCGGCCTGGACGGCCTCCACGGCGGCCTTGCGCAGCGAATCGCGGGAGTGCTGCACGACGCCGGGCATCGAGGCGATTTCGACCGGCGCCTCGGCGCCTTCCTTCACGAACATGGGCAGCACCAGCTGCCGCGGGCGCACGGTGGTCTCGCTGACCAGGCGGCGCATCGCGGGCGTGGTGCGCAGGCGGCGTGGGCGGTGGGCGGGGAACACGGGCGGCACTCCCTCGGCAGTGGTTCGCCGGCGCGGTCGCGCCGGTCGGCCGTGGCGGGGCGGTGCGCCATTCGTCACCGCGGGGCGCCACCGCGCCGGCCGGCCGGAGCCGGCCCCGGCCGATCGCTCGGCGAACGGCGTGGGGCCGGCCGCGGGCGGCCGCGTCGCGGCGGCGCCCGGCGGGTCAGCTCCGGCGCAGGCGCTTGGTCTTGCGGGGCGGGGGCAGCGCCCCCTCGGCCCGGAGCCGGGCCGCGTGCTGGGCCAGCGCGTCGACCAGGGCGGGCACGTTGGCGTCCTCGGGCTGCACGTCGACGCGCAGCCCGAACTCGCGGGCGGTCTCCGCGGTCTGCGGGCCGATGCACGCGACCAGCGTGCGGGCGTGCGGCTTGCCCGCGATGCCGACCAGGTTGCGGACCGTGGACGACGAGGTGAAGCACACCGCGTCGAACCCGCCCGACTTGATCATCTCACGGGTGTCGGCGGGCGGCGGGGCGGCCCGCACCGTGCGGTAGGCCGTCACGTCGTCGATCTCCCAGCCGCGCTCGCGCAGGCCCGCCGCCAGGGTCTCGGTGGCGATGTCGGCGCGCGGCAGCAGCACCCGGTCCACCGGGTCCAGGATGTCGTCGTAGGGCGGGAAGTCGGCCAGCAGGCCCTCCGACGACTGCTCGCCGGACGGCACCAGCTCGGGGATGATCCCGAACGACCGCACCTTGGCCGCCGTCGACTCGCCGACGCAGGCGATCTTCACGCCGGAGAACGCCCGCGCGTCCAGGCCGAACTCGCGGAACTTCTCCCACACCGCGCGCACCGCGTTGGTGGAGGTGAACACCACCCACTGGTAGCGGCCGTCGACCAGGCCCTTGACCGAGCGCTCCATCTGCGCCGGGCTGCGCGGCGGCTCGACCGAGATGGTCGGCACCTCCACCGGGATCGCGCCGTGCGAGTGCAGCCGGTCGCTCATCGCGCCCGCCTGCTCCTTCGTGCGCGGCACGAGCACCCGCCAGCCGTACAGGGCGCGCGACTCCCACCAGGACAGCTTGGCGCGGCCGGCGACGGCGCTGCCGACCGTGACGACCAGCGGGCCGCCCAGGTCGGCCGCGTCGGCGGCCAGCGCCGCCAGCGTGGTGTCCACGGTGCGCTGCCCGAAACCGGTGCCGTCGACGGTCACCGCGACCGGGGTCTGCGGCGCCACGCCGTTCTCCACCAGCGAGGACGCGGCCTCGGCGAGGTGGCTCGCGGTGGCGTGCAGGACGAGCGTGCCGGGTGCGGAGGCCAGGCTCGCCCAGTCGGTGACGCCCCGGACGTCGGCCTCGGTGTGCACGGCGCCCAGCGCCACGCCCGCGTACGCGGGCACCGCCGTGCCCGCCGGGACACCGGGCACCACGTCGAACGCGATCGTCGTGCGGGAGACGGCGTGCGCCTCCTTGACCACGGAGTCCAGCGTCAGCGGGTCGCCCGCCACCAGCCGGACCACGGCGTGGCCGTTCTTCGCCTCGGCCACCAGGTCCTTCGCCACGTCGGCCGGGTCGCCGACCGCGGGCCGGGTCTCCACGCCGTCCGGTACGAGGGCGACCACCTCGGACGGCACGTCCGGGTCCGTCACCACCAGCTCGGCCTTGGCGAGCAGGTCGCGGGCACGGCACGTGAGCAGGCCGGTGTCGCCGGGACCGGAGCCCACGAAGGCGACGCGGCCGGGGGTCTTGCGTGCGCGGGTCATCAGGGCACTCCCCATCAACTACGCCCCTCCGACCGCGCAGCGGCGAGGCCGGAGAGGTCGAGCAACTCGGCGGCCAGCGCGCGGCCGAGTTCCTCTGCTGCGGTCAAGTCACCGGTGGCGGACGCACGGAGGAGGTCGCCGTCCTCCGTCGCCACGACCCCGCGCAGGGACAGGCGGAGGACTACCGCTCCCTGGTCGTCGAGGTCTTCCACCACATCGGCCAGTGCGCCGACCGGCGCGCTGCACCCCGCCTCGAGCTCGGCCAGCACGGCCCGCTCGGCGGTGACAGCGGCCCTGCTGGCCGAATCGTCCAGGGTGGACTGGAGGAGGTGCTCGACGTCGACGTCGTCGACGCGGCACTCCACCGCGAGCGCGCCCTGCGCGGGCGCGGGGAGCATCTGGATGGGCTCCAGGGTCTCGGTGATCTCGGCGGTGCGGCCGAGCCGGGAGATGCCGGCGCGGGCCAGCACGACGGCGTCCAGCTCGCCGTCGACCACCTTGCGGATGCGGGAGTCCACGTTGCCGCGCAGCCCGACGACCTCGATGCCCAGGCCCAGCGCCGTCAGCTGCGCGGCGCGGCGCGGCGAGCCGGTGCCGACCCTGGCCCCGGCGGGCAGCTCGCCCAGGGTCAGGCCGTCGCGGGCGACGAGCGCGTCGCGCGGGTCCTCGCGCGGCGGGACGGCGGCCAGCGACAGGCGCGGGTCGCGCGCGGTGGGCAGGTCCTTGTACGAGTGGACGGCGACGTCGATCTCACCGTTGGCCAGCGCGTCGCGCAGCGCCGAGGTGAACACCCCGATGCCGATCTCGGCGATCGGCGCGGACGACCGGTCGCCCGGGGTGGAGACGGTCACGATCTCCACGTCGGCGCCGGCGGCGCGCAGGGCGTCGGCCACGTGACCGGTCTGCGCGAGTGCCAACGCACTGCCGCGCGTGCCGATCCTCAGGGTGCGGTTCACCGCTTCTCACCTTTGGTTCGCGTCGAATGGGGTGTGCTGACGGCGGCGGGCCGCTGCGGGTCGAGCCCGAACAGCTCGCGCAGCGCCTCGGCGTAGCCGTCGCCGCCGGGCCCGGCGGCCAGCTCCTTGACCCGCACGGTCGGCGTGTGCAGGAGCTTGTCGACCACGCGCCGCACGGTCTTGGCCAGCTCGTCGCGGACCGCGCCGTCGAGCTGCGGCAGCCGCGAGTCCAGCCGCAGCAGCTCCGCGTCCACGACCTCGGCGGCCCGCTTGCGCAGCGCCGTCACGGTGGGCGTGACCTCGGCCGAGCGCTGCCCGGCCAGGTAGGCGCGGACCTCCTCGGCCACGATCTCCGCCGCGCGCAGCGCGTCCTGGCCCGTGGGGGCGTCGGACAGCCTGCGCTGCAGGGTCTCCAGGTCGACCACCCGCACGCCGGACAGCAGCGCCGCGGCGGGGTCGACGTCCTTGGGCAGGCCGAGGTCGCACACGACCAGCGGCCGGCCGGGCTCGCGGTCGCCGATCAGCTCCGCGCCCACCACGGTGTCCACCGAGCCGGTGCAGGCGAACAGCACGTCCGCCCGCTCGATCTCGGCGGTCAGGTCGGACAGGTCGGTGGACCGGGCGGCGACGCCCTCGGCGGTCAGCGCGCCCGCCAGCCGCGCGCCGTTGGCGGCGGTCCGGTTGGCGATCACCACCTCGCCGATGCCCGCGCGGCGCAGGTGCGCGGCGGCCAGGCCGCCCATCGAGCCCGCGCCCACGACCAGGGCGGTGCGGCCGGTGAGCCCGCCGAGCACGCGGGCGGCGTCGGTCAGCGCCTCGGACACCACCGACGCGCCCGCGTGGTCGATGTCGGTGTCGGCGTGCACCCGCTTGCCGACCCGCAGCGCCTGCTGGACCAGCTCGTGCAGCGTGCGGCCGACGACGCCGGCGCCGTCGGCGCGCAGGTAGGCGCCGCGCAGCTGGCCGAGGATCTGGGCCTCGCCGACCACCATCGAGTCCAAGCCGCCCGCGACGGAGAACAGGTGCTCGACGGCGGCGGCGGAGTAGTGCACGTACAGGTGCTCGAAGAGGTCGGCGGGCTCGGCGCCCGCGTGGCGGGCCAGCACCTCCACGACCTCGTTCATCCCGCCGTGGAAGGTCTCGACCACCGCGTACACCTCGACCCGGTTGCAGGTCGACAGCAGCACGGCCTCGGACACGCTGGGCGCCTTGAGCAGCTGGTCGAGCAGCTTGCCCAGGTCGGGGTCGGCGACGGCGACGCGTTCCAGCACGGGAACCGGTGTGGTGCGATGGGACAGCCCGACGACGAGGACGCTCATGCCGGCACCACGCCCAGCGGAGCCGTCCGGCTCACTACCCGCACGATCACGGGCGAATCACCACCCCGTCCACACCGACGCCGTTGACCACGTCGACAGCGGCCTCGTCAGCCCGTCGCGCGACGTGGAACGACAGGATCTGCATCTCGACCGCCAGGTCGACCTTGCGCACCTCGACGTGGTCCGGGACCTGGAGCACGACGGGTGCGAAGTTCAGGATGCACTGGACTCCGGCGGATACCAAACGGTCGCAAACGGCCTGGGCCGCCTGCGGGGGCGTCGCGATGACGCCGATCGAGACCTCGCGCGCGGCGCAGACGGACGTGATGTCGTCGATGTGGTCCACCGGGATGCCGCCTACCGGCACACCGGTGAGGTCCGGGTCGATGTCGAACAGCGCGGCGACCGGGAACCCCCGGCTCGGGAACCCGCCGTAGTTGGCCAGCGCGTGACCAAGATTACCGATCCCGACGACCGCGACGGAGTGCTTGCGGGTGAGCCCGAGGATGCGCTCGATGTGGCTCACGAGCACCTCGACGTCGTACCCGACGCCGCGCGTGCCGTACGAGCCGACGTAGGACAGGTCCTTGCGCAGCTTCGCCGAGTTGACCCCGGCCGCGCCCGCCAGCTCCTCGCTGGAGATGGTCGTCACGCCCTGCTCGGCCAGCCCGGACAGCACGCGGAGGTAGACCGCCAGCCGGGCGACGGCCGCCTCGGGGATGGCCCTGGCCCGCTCGCGGACGTCGGCGGTCGGGTCCGCGGCGGGTTCCGCGGTCTTCCTCGGCGCGGTGGTCACGACCTCGTCACCCTCGCCCCGCCGACCCACCACGCTGGCTCTCCTCGACATCCGAAGCACTGACCCGCCGGGCACCGCCACCAGCGGAGTGACGCCTCCACCGTACCGCTTGTGAACGTATGCACAAAGTTGGCTGCGTTGGATTGCGCCGACTCCGTCGGCGCGGCGAGGCCGCCCGGAAGTCGGCGCGTCACCGTGTTGGATGGCGCCGACTTCGTCGGCGCGGCGAGGCCGCCTGGAAGTCGGCGCGTCACGGCCCGCTCCCGCCCGATCGAAGAGCGTGATCGGGCGGGAGCGGGTCGCGACACACCGACGCGGCCTCGCGGTGTGGACCGCGCTGTGCTGGGCTGCGCCGGCCCCGGCCTCGCGGGTCCGGGTCGGTGTGCGCGAGGCGGTCGGGCGCGGCGTGGGGTGTGGCCCATGGAAAGAGGTGAGCCGAGCGGCCGTGTGGATACACGGCGCTCGGCTCACCTTCGGGTGAACCTCGGGAGGGGGCGCCCGAGGTCCGACCGGTCACGCCGCCGGGGGCGTCAGGACCTTGCCGATCACGAAGACGGTCGCGTTCTTGGTCGGGATGTTGCCGCACAGGACCGGCGCGCCGTTGACGGTCATCGCGTCGCCGGTGCCGGAGACCGTCAGCTCCTGGTTGGTCAGCGCCTTGACGGTGCCGGCGGACTCCAGGCCCTTGGCGTCGTAGCGCTGCCCGACCACGTGGTACTGCAGGATCTTGCCCAGCGTGGCCGGGTCGTTCGCCAGTTCGGTGAACTTGGCGTCACCCAGCTCGGCGAACGCGGGGTCGGCCGGCGCGAAGACCGTGATGGCCTCCTGCGAGTTGAGGGTGTCGACCAGGCCCGCGGCCTTGACGGCGGCGACCAGCTTGGTGAGCAGCGGGTTGTTGCCGGCGGCGGTGGCCACCGGGTCGTCGACCATGCCCTGCAGCGAACCCTCGTCCGACGCGTCCTGGGGGACGCCCGCGCAGCCGCTGCCGAACACGTCGGTGGTCTTGGTGACGCCGTCGGCCATCGCCTGGCTGGACGGCGTCATGGCGGCCGTGGTGGTGGTCGGGGCGGCGGTGGTGGTGTTGCCGCCGGCCGCGTTGTCGCTCCCGCCGCAGGCCGCGACGGACAGGGCGGTCGCCGCGACGGCGCCGACGATGGCGAGCTTGCTCTTGCGCACAGCGGATCACTCCTCTGGGGGTTACCGGTCTCGGTAGTCACTAAGACCTTCGAAACGGCTCGCGATCCGGTTCGGGTGGATCACTCGACCGTGAAGAAGATCGAGTGCCACCCGGTCGCGCCGTCCGGGACCGGGTCCACCCGCTCCGACGGCTGGGTGGAGCCGGCGCCGTCGGTGGCGCGGCACTCGACGGTGTGCGCGCCGGGCGCCAGGTCCAGCTCGACGCGCCACATCCGCCACGTCGAGCCGTTCACGGCGGTGGACAGCCGGGTGGGCTGCCACCCGCCGCCGTCCACCCGCACCTCGACCTTCGCGACGCCGACCGGCTGCGCCCACGCGACCCCGGCGACGACGACCCGGCCCCGGACCGCGGACAGCCCCTTGGGCCGGTCGATCCGCGACATGACCTTGATCGGCGCGCGCTGCCCCCAGCCGCGGTCGAGCCAGTAGGAGCTCCTGGCCTCGAACGTGGTCAGCTCCAGGTCGACCACCCACTTGGTGGCCGACACGAACCCGTAGAGGCCGGGCACGACCAGCCGGGCCGGGAAGCCGTGCTCGACGGGCAGCGGCTCGCCGTTCATGCCCAGCGCGATCAGCGCGCCGCGGTCCTCCTCCAGCACCACGTCGACCGGCGTGCCCGCCGTCCAGCCGTCGGCGCTGGTGGAGAACAGCTGGTCGGCCCCGGCGCGGACGCCCGCCTCCAGCAGCACGTCCCGCAGCGGCACGCCGACGAAGTTCGCGGTCGAGGTGTACGGCCCGCCGACCTCGTTGGAGACGCAGGTCATGGTGATGGTGCGCTCCACCAGCGGGCGGTCGCGCAGGTCGCCGTAGCGGAGGGTCAGCTCGCGGTCGACCATGCCGTGCACGCGCAGCACCCAGTCCTCGGCGCGCAGGCGCGGCACGCTCAGCGCCGTGTCGACGCGGTAGAAGTCCTCGTTCCGGGTGATGAAGCCGGGCGTGCCGTCGGCGGCGAAGTCCGCGCCGTCCGGGATCGGGGGCGCGGGCTCGGCGGGCGTGAGGTCGCCGACCGCCCGGCGGGAGCCCTCGACGTCGGTCCGCGTGCCGAGGAACCGGCCCGCCACCCCGGCGACGGCGCTCGCCCCCGCCGCGAGCAGGAACCCGCGCCGGCTCGCACTGGCCCGCCCGGGGTGCGCGGCGAGGCCGTGCAGCCACCGGAACACCAGCACCCCGGCGACGCCCGCCGCGACCGGCGCGAGCACCGCGAGCTGCCCCAGGTCGGGCCGGTGCAGGACCGCCGCGACGCCGACCAGCCCGAGCGCGACCGCCAGGACCGTCCCCGGCAGCGCGCTGCGGCGGGACAGCAGCCCGGCGGCGACGGCGACCGCGAGGAGGACCACCGCCATGCCGACCAGCAGCACGAGCTTGTCGTGCACGCCGAACGCGCGGATGGCGAAGTCCTTGAGCGGACCGGGCGTGAAGTCGATCGCCGTGTTGCCCACCGCGAGGAACGGCGACGCCGTCGGACCCACCAGCGCGGCGACCAGGTGCCCGGCCGCGAGGGCGGCGGCCACGCCGAGGATGCCGGTCAGGGCGGCGGTCCAACGCTTCATGCCGTTGGTTCGGCGCCCGGCCCGCGCCGGTTCGACCCGTCCGCGCGAACCCTGGTGGACGGACCCCGGTGGACGGACCCCGGTGGGCGACCCGTCGGCCGGTCGCGCCGCGAGCGCCGCCCGAGTAACTGGGCAGATCCGGCCACCGGGCCAGGTCCGGTCACCGGGCAGGTCGGACCGGGCGGGCGGGCGGAGGTGGTCCGGCGGGGTCGGTCGGGTGCGGGGGCGTCAGGCGAGGGCGGCGCGGAGGCGGTCCTCCTCGACCGACCAGTACCCGTGCTCCGCGCCGTCGACCAGGATCACCGGCACCCGGTCGCCGTACTCGGCGCGCAGCTCGCGGTCGCCGTCGACGTCGCGCACGTCCCACGGCACGCCCAGCTCGCCGCAGATGCGCTCCAGGTCCGCCCTGGCCTGCTCGCAGGCGTGGCAGTCGACCCGGCTCAGCAGCGTCACGTGGTGGCTCACCGGACCATCATCCCAGCCGGGCCGGTCAGGTCACCCGCCCCGGCGGCGCGGATCAGGCCAGGGGCAGCCGCAGCCGCGCGCGGGCCAGCTTGCCGGTGGGCGAGTGCGGCAGGGTCGGGGCGAACTCGACCACCGTCGGCACCTTGAACTTCGCCAGCCGCGCCGCGCAGTGGTCCTTCACGGTCTCCTCGGTGAGGTCCGCGCCCTCGTCGCGCACGACCACCACCTTCACCGACTCCCCGGTCCGCTCGTCCGGCACGCCCACCGCCGCCGCCTCGGCCACCCCGTCCAGCTCCGCCAGCACCCGCTCCACCTCGTGCGGGTAGACGTTGAAGCCGTTGACGATGATCAGGTCGCCCGCCCGGTCCACCAGGTGCAGGTCGCCGTCCCCGTCCAGGTAGCCGACGTCGCCGGTGCGGAACCAGCCGTCCGCGTCGGGGCCGTGCGCGCCGTCGGGCCAGTAGCCGCTGAACAGGTTGTCGCCGCGGGCCGCCACCAGGCCGGTGCCGGACTCGTCCTCGTCGAGGTCCAGCGGGCGGCCGTCGCTGTCCACCAGGCGCACCTGCACGCCCGGCAGCGCCCGGCCCACCGACCCGGCCTTCGGCAGCCCGCCGGCCAGCGTCGACGTCAGCACCGGGCCGGTCTCGGTCAGCCCGTAGCCCTCGTACACCGGCAGGCCGACGGCCCGCCTCATCGCCTCCAGCAGGTCGGGCGCCAGCGGCGCGGCGCCCGACGTGAACAGCCGCACGGTCGCCAGGTCCTCCCGCAGCCGCTCGACCGGCTGGGCCAGGATCGCCCGGTACATCGGCGGCACGCCCACCACCGTCGTCACCCGGTGCTCCCGGATGGTGGTCAGCGCGCCGTCCGGGTGGAACCGCTCCAGCAGCACGCCCGTCGCGCCCGCGCCCGCCACCTGCAGCAGGCCCGGCCCGAGCCCGTACACGTGGAACAGCGGCAGCGCCAGCAGCACGCGGTCGGCCGCCGTGACCGGCGCGGGGCGCATCGACGCGCACTGCGCCACGTTGGCCAGCAGCGCCCGGTGCGACAGCATCGCGCCCCTGGGCACCCCGGACGTCCCGGACGTGTACCCGAGCACCGCGACGTCCTCGCCGGACCGGACCGCCTCGAACGGCTCGCCGGGCGCCAGGTCCGGCGGCCCCAGCACCTCGATGTCGACGCCCTCGCCGTCGCCGACCAGCAGCCGGGCGCCGCTGTCGGCCACCAGCCGCTGCAGCTCGCGGGCAGGCTGCCCCGGCCCGGCGGGCACCAGCACGCCGCCGGCGCGCAGCACGCCGAACACGGCCGCGCAGAACTGCGCGCACGTGGGCAGCCGCACGACCACCCGGTCACCCGGTTCGAGGCCGGCTGCCACCAGCCGGTGCGCCTCGCGATCCACGAACGAGTCGAACTCGGCCCAGGTGTAACTGTTCGCAGTCGTGACATCCACCAGTGCCACGTGCTTGGGTCCACGGTGCGCAGAGGCCCGGACCAGGTCTGCGACGTTGCGTGCGGAAGCGGTCAACTCGACCTCCTGGTGGACGACAACGGACCTCTGGGCAGTCTGTCACGTGCGAGCGGCGTCACCCAGCGCCGCCGAGCGCGTCGCGGACACGACCCCGTCGACCGCTACCTACTACGGAGTAACAACACGTATGCTGCCCGGACGGCGACTCTGTGGAGGTGTCGCGAGCCGATGAGCGCCAGGGCGCGCGAGAGCACCATCGGGATCAACCGGAGGCTCCGGTCGGTGTGGAGCACTGGAGGGCGGTCCAGCACGATCGAGAGCGTGGGAACCGACGCGGCGGAAGAGCCGTGGGACCTCGTCCGCGCCGCCCAGTCGGGCGACTCGGACGCGTTCGGCGCGCTGTACGACCGGTACGTGGCCGTGGTGTACCGGTACGTGCTGCTCCGCGTGGGCGACCGGACGCTGGCCGAGGACGTCACCAGCGAGACCTTCCTGCGCGCGCTGCGCAGCATCGGGTCCATCAGCTACCAGGGCCGCGACGTCGGCGCGTGGTTCGTCACGATCGCCCGCAACATCGTCTTCGACCACGTCAAGTCCAGCCGCTACCGGCTGGAGGTCACCACGGCCGAGCCGGCGGACAGCCGCGAGGTCACCAGCGGTCCGGAGCAGGAGGTGCTGACCGGCGCGGCCAACGCCGAACTCCTCCGCTGCGTCTCCCAACTGGGTGACGACCAGCGGGAATGCATCACCCTCCGGTTCATCCAGGGCTTGTCCGTCGCCGAGACGGCCGCGAAGATGGGGCGCAACGAGGGCGCCGTCAAGGCGCTGCAGCACCGGGCGGTGCGACGGCTGGCCCAACTGCTGCCGAACTGGCTGCGGTGACCGCCGGCGCGCCGTCGCGCCCGCGTAACCCGGGCGCGCCCGGGGTCGTTGTCCGGGCAGGAGCTCCACGAGTCGGTGCGGGATGGTGGGCAGAGGGATCACGCCGCTAGGGCGTCGCAGGCAGCGCGAGCGGTTCGCCCGCGCCGTCGACGCGCTGCCCGGGGACGCCGACCCGGAGTTCGCCGACGAGCTGGCGGTCGTCGCGCTGCTGCGGGAAGCCGCAGCGACGAGCGGCCCGGACGAGGCGGCCAGGGCGCGGATGCGGGAGCGGGTGCTCGGCGCGAGCCCGCCGCCGGGTCCCGCGGCCGACCGGCGGCCACCGCGCGGCGGTGCGCGCGGCAGGCTGGCGGTGGCCCTCGTCGCGGCGCTGTGCCTGGTGCTCTCGCTCGCGGGGATGAGCGTCCTGCTGTCGCGCGACGCGCTGCCGGGCGACGCGCTGTACGGCGTCAAGCGCACCGCCGAGTCGGCCTCGCTGGGCCTGACCTTCGACGAGGAGTCCAAGGGGTACAAGCGCCTGGAGTTCGCCGCGGCCCGCGTCGCCGAGCTGGAGACCCTGGTCGACCGCTACCGCGACTCCGGCGGCGGCCCGCTGGGCGGCTACCTCACGGCGCTGGCCGACTTCGACGCCGACGCCGCGGCCGGTTCCCGCGCGCTGGCCGCGCGCGGGTCGGGCGCGGACCGGCTCACGCTCGGCGCGCTGCGCGACTGGGCGACCTCCCAGACCACCCGGCTGGGTGATCTTCACGGCAGGCTGCCCGCCGCGGCCGCCGCCCGCGCCGACCGGTCGCTCGACCTGCTGGCCCGCGTCGCGCGGCGCGCCGCCGACCTCGCCGCCCGCCCCCCGTGCGCCACCGCGGCGCCGGGCCGGGCCGACGAGATCGGCCCGCTGCCGGCCGAGGGCGACTGCGCCGCCCCGCCGTCGGCGCAGCCCGGCACGCCCGCCACCGCCCCGCCGGTCCCGCCGGCGGCCACCGAGCCCACCGGCGGCGCCCCGGCCACGACGACCGCCCCGGCGCAGGCGCCGCCCACGGGCGGCACGACACCGGGCCCGCCGCCCCCGTCGTCGCCCCCGCCGCCCCCGCCGTCGAGCGGCGCCACGACCCCGCCCGTCCGGCTGCCGACGATCACCCTGCCCTCGCTGCCGCTGCCCGGCCTCACCGGCTGATCGCTACCCTGTCCCCATCGGACGCGGGAGGCGCTGACGTGGTGAGAAGGCGTGTGGTGCAGGGCTCGGCCGAGCGCGAGAGGCTCGCCGAACTGGCCGGTGCGGCCTCGGCCGAAGCCGCGCTGGCCACGCCCGCGCTCGAACCGTCGCCGGGCGCGCCCACCGACCTGACCGCCGCCGCGTTCTTCGACGTGGACAACACGATGATGATGGGCGCGTCGATCTTCCACTTCGCGCGGGGCCTGGCCGCCCGCAAGTACTTCCGCAACTCCGACCTGGCGGGGTTCGCCTGGCAGCAGATCAAGTTCCGGGTCGGCGGCCGGGAGGACCCGCAGAGCGTCAAGGCGTCCCGCGAGCAGGCGCTGTCGTTCGTGGCGGGCCGGTCGGTGTCGGAGCTGGTCGCGCTCGGCGAGGAGATCTACGACGAGCTGATGGCCGACAAGATCTGGACCGGCACGCAGGCGCTCGCGCAGATGCACCTCGACGCGGGCCAGCGCGTGTGGCTGGTCACCGCGACCCCGGTCGAGCTGGCCCGGATCATCGCCCGCCGGCTGGGGCTGACCGGCGCGCTGGGCACGGTGTCGGAGAGCGAGAACGGCGTCTACACCGGCAAGCTCGTCGGCGACCTGCTACACGGCCGCGCCAAGGCGCACGCGGTGCGGGCGCTGGCCGCCAAGGAGGGCCTCGACCTGCGGCGCTGCACCGCCTACTCGGACTCGGTGAACGACGTGCCGATGCTGTCGGTGGTGGGCACCGCGGTGGCCGTCAACCCGGACTCGGGGCTGCGCGACACGGCCCGCAAGCGCGGCTGGGAGATCCGCGACTTCCGCACCGGGCGCAAGGCGGCCCGGATCGGCGTGCCGTCGGTGCTCGGCGCGGGCGCGGTGGCGGGGGCGATAGCGGCCGGGGTGGCGTACCGGCGGCGGGCCTGAGCGGGGCCGGGCCGGCGCGCGGCGATCAGCCCAGGAACACGTTCCGGCGCTGGGTCAGCAGCCGGTACAGGGTCTGCTGGATGGTCTCGCGGACCTGGTCGGTCAGGTTGAACACCAGCATCGGGTCGTCCGCCGCGTGCTCGCCGTACCCGGCGGTGCGGATGGGCTCGCCGAACTCGATGTACCACTTCGACGGCAGCGGGACGGCGCCCAGCGGGCCGAGCAGCGGGAAGAACGGCGTCACCGGGAAGTAGGGGAAGCCGAACAGCCTGGCCAGCGCCTTCAGGTCGCCGATCTTCGGGTAGATCTCCTCCGCGCCCACGATCGAGCAGGGGATGATCGGCACGCCGGTGTCCAGCGCCGCCGACACGAAGCCGCCGCGCCCGAAGCGCTGGAGCTTGTAGCGGTCCTTGAACGGCTTGCCGATGCCCTTGAAGCCCTCCGGCCACACGCCCACCAGCTCGCCGGAGCGCAGCAGGCGCTCGGCGTCGGGGGTGCAGGCCAGCGTCTGGCCCGACTTGCGGGCCAGCGCGCCCAGCACGGGCGTCTTGAACACCAGGTCCGCGCCGAGCATCCGCAGGTGCCGGTGGGCCGGGTGCTCCGCCCGCACGGCGTAGGCGGTCATGGTGGCGTCCAGCGGCAGCGTGCCCGAGTGGTTGGCCACGATCAGCGCGCCGCCCTCGGCGGGCACGTTGTGCAGCCCGATGGCCTCCACCCGGAACCACTTCTCGTACAGCGGCTTCAGCGGCGGCAGCAGGAGGTGGTCGGTGAGGTCGGGGTCGAAGCCGAACTCGTCGACCTCGTAGTCGCCCCGGAGGCGGCGGCGGGCGAAGGCCAGCAGCCGGGCCAGGCCGCGCTCCCAGTCCGCGGGCCGCTCCTCCGCCGCACCGGGCTCCCCGGCGCGGGACCCCGGACCGCCGGGCTCGGCGGTGGGGTCGGTGGCGGCGGGGTCACCGGACTGGGCGGCACCGGACTGGGCGGCACCGGACTGGGCGGCACCGGGGTCGGCGGGCTCGGCGGCACCGGGTTGGGCGGTGCCGGGCTCGGTGGGTCCGGCGGCGTCGGGAGCCTCGGGGCCGGGCTCCGCCGGCACGGGCGCGACGGGTCGTCGGGACGCGTCCCGGTCCCGGGCGCGCAGCGGGATGACCCGCGCCTCCTCTGCCACGTCCACCTCCTCGGCGCGTCTCACCGGAACCGGGCCGCCACGCCGAGCACACCGCGCTCGACCGAGGCCACCAGCTCCGGGTCGATCAGGGGGCGCATCCCGCGCCCGTTCACGTAGTCGTCGAACGCCTGCTGCGTCGTCCACCGCGGCGTGAAGCCGAACTCCCGCTTGAGCAGGCCGGTGTCGACCACGCGGCCCCAGTTCAGGAACCGCATCTGGTCCGGCGAGAAGTCCACCAGCCGCGCGCTGCGGAACAGCCTGCCCACGGTGGGCACGGCCGCGCTGGGCACCGGCAGCGGCAGCTTGCCCGCGCGGCGGATCGCCTGCGAGAGCAGGAGTACCCCGTCGCCGCCGACGTTGAACACGCCGGGCAGGTCGTGCAGGGTGGCGCGCTCCAGCACGGCCAGCGCGTCCTCCGAGTGCAGCAGCTGCACGCGCGCGTCGTAGCCCATGACCGTCGGCACCACCGGCAGGGCGAAGTACCTGGTCAGCACGGTGTCGATGCGCGGGCCGATGAAGTTGGTGAACCGCAGCGCCGTCACGGCCACGTCCGGGCGGCGGCGCGCGAAGCCCCGCACGTAGCCCTCGACCTCGACGGCGTCCTTGGCGTAGCCGCTGGAGGGCAGGTCCTTGGGGCCCATGTCCTCGGTGAACACGCCCGGGTCGCGCGAGGACGACCCGTACACGGCGCTGGTCGACTTCACCACCAGCTTGCGCACGTGCGGCGACTTCTGGCACGCCGCCAGCAGCTGCATGGTGCCGATGACGTTCATCTCCTTCATCGCCGTGCGCCCGGTCGGACCGGCCGGGTTCGCGGTCAGCGACGCGTGCACGACCGTGTCGACCCGCGCGGTGGCGATGACCTTGGCGATGAGCGGGTTGCGGATGTCGGCGCGCACGAACTCGGCGCGGCCCATCCGGCGCAGCAGGTCGCGCGAGGGCGGCTCGGTGTCCACGCCGAGCACCCGCTCGACGCCCGGGTCCGCGGCGAACCGCGCGGCGAGGTTGCCGCCGAGGTAGCGGCTGCAACCGGTGACGAGGACGACCCTGGGCGCCATGCGACTCCATGCCGGGCGGTGCGTGCGACGACCTGGATGCTACCCGGCGGAGCGGGGGCGCGAGCGCCGCGCGCCCGGACCGGGGCCCCGGAAGACGGTGCCGGCCCCCCGCGGGCGCGGGGGGCCGGCACCGGGAAACCCGCCGGGTTTACTTGCCGCGCTTGCGACGCTGCACCCGCGTCTTGCGCAGCAGCTTGCGGTGCTTCTTCTTCGACATGCGCTTGCGGCGCTTCTTGATGACCGAGCCCATGCGGGGTCCTCACTCACTAGACGTTGGTGGTCTCCACGCGCCGGTGGAGACACCCGTCAGGTAGGGCGCGCCGACACCAGGCACGAACGGCCTGTGAGTTTACCCGGCGGCCCGCGCCCGCCCTCACCCGGCGTCGAAGTAGGCGTTCCGCAGGTACTCGTGCACGGCCTTCTCGGGCACCCGGAACGACTTGCCGACGCGCACGGCGGTCAGCTCGCCCGAGTGCACCAGTCGGTACACCGTCATCTTCGACACACGCATCACCAGCGCCACCTCGGCGACGGTCAGGAACTTGACCTGGACCAGGGGTGCTCGATCGTTGTCCTCCGGCATGGATCACCGCGTCCTTCGACACGCGTCGTGCCGTCGGCTTCCCCACCGACGGTTCGACACGCACGTGCTCCTCCGAGGGTAACGGGACAGGTGGTGCTGGTGCGACGGCCAATGGCGGGATCAGCCCTCCTCGTGGGCCCGCCCCAGCTCGGCCGACCGGTCCCGAGCGGCCTCGATGGCCGCCAGCAGCGCCGCCCGGACGCCGTGCCGCTCCAGCTCGCGGATGGCCATGATGGTCGTGCCGGCGGGCGAGGTGACCGCCTCGCGGAGGATGACCGGGTGCTCGTCCCGGTCGAGCATCCGGGCGGCCCCGATGGCGGACTGGACGATCAGCCGGGCCGACAGGTCGCGCGGGATGCCCAGCAGGATGCCCGCGTCGATCATGGCCTCGACCAGGTAGAAGAAGTAGGCGGGGCCGGAGCCGGACAGGGCCGTGACGGCGTCCTGCTGGCCCTCCGGGACGCGGGCCACCTTGCCCACCGTCCGCAGCAGCTCCTCGACCAGGCTCAGGTGCCCGGGACCCGCGTGCCGGCCGGCGGAGATCGCGCTCATCGCCTCGCCGACCACCATCGGGGTGTTGGGCATGACCCGGACGACCGGGGTGCCCTCGGGCAGGCGGCGCTCGTAGAGGCTCGTCGGCAGGCCCGCGCACAGCGACACGACCAGCGCGCCCGGCTTGACCGCGGGGGCCAGCTCGTCCAGCAGCGGCTCGATGTCCTGGGGCTTGACCGCCACGACGAGCACGTCGGCGCGGCGGGCGGCGTCCCCGACGTCCACCCCCTCGACCCCGTACCGCTCGGTCAACTCGGCCACCCGGCCCGGGTGCCGCTCGGTGAACAGCAGCTCCCCCGCCGACCGGCCGCCCCGGAGGAGGCCGGACAGCAGCGCCTCCCCGATCTTGCCGGCGCCCAACACCGCGATCGTCGTCATGCGGCCAAGCCTGCCACCCTCGGCCGTTCGGCAGCCACGCGATACCCCACCCGGTCCCGGCCGACCGGACGGGCCGGGGCGGGGACCGGGCGGGCCGGGGACCGGGGCGGGTTCAGCCGGCCGGGGTCAGGGCGAGCTGCCGGGCCTGGCAGACCAGCCGGCCCGCCGCGTCGAGCACCACGGCGTCCTCGTCGAACCACTGGCCGTGCACCGCGCTGCACGACACCCGCACCCGCAGCCACCCCGGCGCCGGCTCGGCCCGCAGCAGGGCCGTCAGCTGGACCGTCGGCGACCAGCCGAACCGGCCGAGGTTGAACGTCACCGGCATGGAGACGTCGCCGGCCACCAGCGCGAAGTACGGGTCCGGGCGCTCGCCCGCCGGCCGCACCCACAGGGTCAGCGCCAGCGGGTCGCCGGTGCGCCCGGTCAGGAACCCCGCGCCCGCCCGGTCCAGCCGCACGTCGCACACCCGGCCCAGCTTGTAGATCCCGCCCGCGCCCAGCGTGGCCAGGTCCACGGCGTCCGGCGGCGGCGCGGCCGGCACGTCGGGCAGGTCCGCGTAGTCCGGCGCCTGGGGCGGCAGCCGGCCCACCGTGACGACCGACTCGACGCAGCCGCGGCCCCGCTGCTCCAGCACGGACGACACGACCGTCGCCGTCCGGCCCACCTTGCGGATCTCCGTGCGCAGCAGCACGGGCCCGACCTCGGGCGCGCGCAGGAACTGCGCGCTCACCGCCAGCGGGGCCAGGCCCTCCACGGCGGGCAGGGCCGCCGCCGCCGTGCCGACCGCCGCCCGCGCCGCCAGGGCCAGCAGGAAGCCGCCGTGGGGCTTGGGGCCGATGGTCCACTCGGCGGGCAGGGACGCGGTGTACGTGCCGTCGCCGAGCGGGCGCACGGCACTGGCTAGCGAGAACGACACGGGGCTCCTCAGGAACGGCTGACCAGCGAACGCAGGAAGAGCGCCGCGTCGGCCGGGCGTTCGGCCAGCCGGCGCGTCAGGTACCCGTACCACTGCTCGCCGTGGGGCGCGTACACCCGGACGACGTGCCCCTCCGCCGCGAGGCGGGTCTGCTCGGCGGGGCGGGCGCCGAGCAGCAGCTGGAACTCGAAGCCCTCCGGCGCCCGGTCGTGCCAGCGGGCCCGCTCGGCGACGATGCCGATGAGCCTCGGGTCGTGCGTGGCGAACATCGGGTAGCCGGGGCCGGCCAGCAGGGCGTTGGCGCAGCGCACGTAGTTCAGGTCGACCTCGTGCGGGTCGGTGAACGCCACGGACGCGGGCTCGGCGTACGCGCCCTTGCACAGCCGCACGCGGTGACCGGCCAGGGCGCGGCAGTCGGCCGGCGTCCGGCGCAGGCGCGCCTGGAGCGCCACGCCCGTCGACGGCCACGCGCGGTGCAGCTCGGCCAGCACGCGCAGCGTGGAGTCGGTGGTGGTGTGGTCCTCCATGTCCAGCGTGACCGTCGTGCCGCCCTGCTCGGCGGCGGCGCAGATGCGGGTCGCGCTGTCCAGCGCCAGGCGCTCGTCGAGGGCCTGGCCGACGGCGGAGAGCCGGAGGCTCACCTCGGCGTCGCCGGCCAGGCCGGAGTCGTGCAGCTGGTCCAGCAGCGCCAGGTGGGTCTGCACGGTCCGCTCGGCGGTCCGCCGGTCGGCGGCGGCCCCGCCCAGGTGGCCGAGGGTGACCCGCAGGCCGTGCTCGACCAGGTCCCCGGTCCTGTCGAGGGCTTCCGCGAGCGTCTCGCCGGCGACGAAGCGGCGCGCCACCCGGCGGGTGACCGGCGCGGTGGACACGACCCGCCGCACCGCGTCGCTGCCCGCGGCGGCGAGGATCAACGAGCGCACCGGGTTCACGATCAAGACCCTAGTCCCTCCCGGAGGGGAAAGCAGCGGGTCAGAGGTGCCGGCGGGCGAACGCGAGGGACTCGGCCAGCAGGTCGCGGCGCTCGGCCGCTGTCCGCGCCTTGCGGGTGTTGACCTCCAGCACGACCTGCCCGGGGAAGCCCGAACGGCGCAGCCTGCTGCACAGCTCGGCGCAGGGCTGGTTGCCCCGCCCGGGGACCAGGTGCTCGTCCTTCGGCAGGCCGGTGCCGTCGGCCAGGTGGACGTGCGCGAGCCTGCTGCCCATCCGGTCGGCCAGCGCCAGCGCGTCCACGTGCGCGGCGGAGGTGTGCGACAGGTCGAGCGTGTAGTTGCGGTGGCCGACGTCGGTGGGGTCGGTGGACGGGCGGAACGCCGTCACCTGGACCGAGCGACCGCGGCCGAGCTTGCGGCGCACCGGGAACATGTTCTCCACCGCGACGGCGACCCCGGTGGCGTCCTCCAGCTCCGCGACCAGGTCGGCGAAGCCGTCGGCGTACCGGCGCTGCCAGGCGAACGGCGGGTGCACGACCACCGTCCGCGCCCCGAGGTCCTGCGCCGCCCGCACGCTGCGCCGCAGGCGCTCCACCGGGTCCGGCGACCAGACGCGCTGGCTGATCAGCAGGCACGGCGCGTGCACGGCCAGCACGGGCGCGCCGCTGCGCTCGGCCAGCCGCCGCAGCGCGCCGACGTCCTGGCTGGTCGGGTCGGCCCAGACCATGACCTCGACGCCGTCGTAGCCCAGTTCGGCGGCGGCGGTGAACGCGTCCCCCGCGGGCTGCGGCCAGACGGCGGCGGTGGACAGGCCGACCGGGATCAAGACTTCACCAGCAGCATCGCCGCCGGTGACACCGTCACGATCAGGCCCACCAGCACTGCCAGGATGGTGGTCTGGAGGTCGTCGGCGCGGCGGATCCGGCGGACCAGCATGACCAGGCCGACGGTCACCACCAGCGCCACGACCAGCGCGGCGGGCGCGAGCGTGCGCCACAGGAAGCTGAAGCCCAGCCACAGGGCCGCGCCGCCGAGGACGCCGATGGCGAGCTGCCCGATCATGAGCAGCCACTCCCGGCCCGGCGAGCGGTCCTCGGGCTCGTCCGGGTCGACGTCGGCGAGCCCGGCGGGCTCCTCCTCGGCGAGGTCCCGGCGGCGGTCGCCGTCCTCCTCCTCGTCGTCGTCATCGTCCAGGTCGACGTAGGGGTGGAACTGGGTGCTCTCCGGCTCGGCGGCGCGCGGCGCGCCCTCGTCGTCGTCCTCGCCGAACCAGTCCTCGGCCGACTGGTCGGGCAGCGGCTCCGGCAGGTCGGGCGGCGCGGGCGGCACGATCAGCACCGACTCGGTCGGCAGCGACTCCAGCGGCACGTTCGGGGTGAGCAGGTCCGGGATGCGCGGCAGCTGCTCGGTCACCGGCTCGCGGGCCGGCGGCTTCACGACCGGCGGTTTCGCGGCGGGCGGCTTCGCGACCGGCGGCTTCACCGCGGGCGGCGGTGCGGCGGGCGGCGGCGTGACGGGCCGGACCAGGCTCGTGCGGTCCGCGTCGGGGGTCGGGGGCTTGGGCTGGGCCGGCCGCGGCTCGCCCGCGTAGTCGTAGTCGTCGCCCGCGTACTGCTCGCCCTGGTAGTCCTCCTCGGCGACGTGGTCGGCCGGGAAGCCGTCGGTGATCGGCGCGACCTGCCGGGTCTCCTCGGCAGGGCTCGGCGCGGGCGCGCGGCGGCGGTCGGCCGGGCCCGGCCGGGCCGCCGGGGCCGGCCGCGACACCGGCGGCTCGCCGCGGCCGGGGGGCGGGTCGAGGCGGGCGGCGGCGGGCGGTTCCGCGCGGACCGGCGGCACGTCGGGGCGGGGTTCGCCGCGGACCGGCGGCGGTTCGGAGCGGGGCTCGGCGCGGCCGGGCGGGACGTCGGGCCGACCGGCCGGCTCGGGCCGGACCGCCGGCGGCTCGGGGCGGACCGGCTCCTGGTAGGCGGTGCGCTCCAGCTCCGGCGGCAGCGGCGGGGCCGCGGGCGGGTCGTCGTCGCGGATCGGCAGCAGCCGGCCGCTGTCGGAGTTGACCCGGTCGATGATCGCCTGCGGAGCGGTGTCCGAGGCGTCCTCCTCGGCACGTCGGCGTCGCCGACGCGGCGCCACCTCGCCGGAGCCCGCGCCGTACTGGGCGAGCAACTCCGCGACGGTGCGCTGGGTCTGCTCCGACTCGCTCTCTCGACTCATCAACTCCACCGTGCCCCGTGGCGGCCAGTCCGTCCAGTGTCGCCCGGTCGACGGCCGCGGGCCGGGGCGGCGCCCGGCTCCGCGCCGTCGTCCGGCCCATCAGTGTGGTCCAGCCGACGCAGGATGACACCTTCCCGCAGCGCCCAGGGGCAAATCTCCAGCTCGCCGAGTGACAGGGCTCGCATGGTGGCCTCCGCCACCAGCGCGCCCGCGACGAGCTGGTGGGCCCGGCTCGCGCCGACCCCCTCCAGCTCGGCGAGGTCGTGGGCGGACATCCGGGAGATGAACCCGGTGAGCTGGCGCAGGCCGGCCTGGGTGAGGACGCGGCGCGCCCGCGGCCCCGCCGACGACGGCGCCGCGCCGGTCAGCCGGGCCAGCGTCCGGAAGGTCTTCGAGGTGGCGACCACCCGGTCGGGCGGGCCGACCCGGCGCAGCTTCTTCGCCACCGGCGCGAGCTGCTCGTCCAGCCACTCGGCGGTCTCGGCGACCTCCGACCGGCTCGGCGGGTCGTGCCGGAACCGGGTCCGGGTCAGCCGGCCCGCGCCCAGCGGCAGCGAGCACGCCTGCTCGGGCTCCTCGTCCACGCCGACCGCCAGCTCCAGCGAGCCGCCGCCGATGTCCAGGCACAGCAGCCGGCCCGCCGACCACCCGTACCAGCGGCGCACCGCGAGGAACGTGTAGCGGGCCTCGTCCTCGCCGGAGAGCACCTCCAGGTCGACCCCGGTCTCGGACCGCACCCGCTCCAGCACCTCGGCCGAGTTGCCCGCCTCGCGCACCGCCGAGGTCGCGAAGGCCATCAGGTCCTCGCAGCCCAGCCGGGCGGCCGAAGCCTTGGTCGCCGCGACGGTGCGGACCAGCTGGTCCGCGCCCGCCCTGGTGAGCAGCCCGGCGCCGTCGAGCTGCTCGGCGAGCCGCAGCACGGACTTCTCCGAACTCATCGGCGTCGGGTGGGCACCCCGATGGGCGTCCACCACCAAGAGGTGGACGGTGTTGGACCCGACATCAAGCACCCCTAGGCGCACGGCGTGCACCGTACCCGGTCGGGCGGGTCAGGACTCGAACTTGTAGCCCAGACCGCGCACCGTGACCAGGTGGCGCGGCGCCGACGGGTCGGGCTCGATCTTCGAGCGCAGGCGCTTGACGTGCACGTCCAGCGTCTTGGTGTCGCCGACGTAGTCCGCGCCCCACACCCGGTCGATGAGCTGGCCGCGGGTCAGCACCCGGCCGACGTTGCGCAGCAGGTACTCGAGCAGGTCGAACTCCTTCAGCGGCAGGTTGACCTCGCCGCCGTCGACCGTGACGACGTGCCGCTCGACGTCCATCCGCACCGGCCCCGCCTCCAGGACCTGCGGCAACAGCTCCTCGGACTCGCCGCCGCGGCGCAGCACGGCGCGGATGCGGGCGATCAGCTCCCGCGCGGAGTACGGCTTGGTGACGTAGTCGTCCGCGCCCAGCTCCAGGCCGACGACCTTGTCGATCTCGCTGTCCCGGGCAGTGACCATGATCACGGGGACGGCCGAGCGGGCGCGCAGCTGCTTGCACACGTCGGTGCCGCTCATGCCGGGCAGCATCAGGTCGAGCAGCACGATGTCGGCGCCGTTGCGGTCGAACTCCTCCAGCGCCTCCTGGCCGGTGGCCGCGAGCGCCGCGGTGAAGCCCTCCTTGCGCAGCAGGAAGGCGAGCGGATCGGCGAAGGACTCCTCGTCCTCCACGATGAGCACCCTGGTCACAGCTCTCCTCCGGGTTCACCCGCGCCGGTCTGCACGGGGACGGCCAGTTCCGGCTTGGGCAGGTCGGCGGTGCGCTCGTCCCGGTCGGGGTGCGCCGGGATCCGCAGCGTGAACGTGGAGCCCGTGCCGGGCAGGCTCCACAGCTTCACCTCGCCGCCGTGGTTGGCGGCGACGTGCTTGACGATCGCGAGGCCCAGGCCGGTGCCGCCGGTGGCGCGCGAGCGGGCCCGGTCGACGCGGTAGAACCGCTCGAACACGCGGGTCTGCTGGTCCTCGGCGATGCCGATGCCCCGGTCGGTGACCGCGATCTCGACGAAGCCCGCGACCAGCCGGCGGCTGACCGAGACGGGGCTGCCCGGCGGCGAGTACGCCACGGCGTTGTCCAGCAGGTTGCTCAGCGCGGTGACCAGCAGCGTCCGGTCGCCCTCGACCTCCAGGCCGGTGGGCTCGTCGGTGGTGACCTCGATGCCCGCGGACTCGGCGGCGAGCCGGGAGCGGCTCATCGCCTCGTCGATCACGACGTCGACCTCGACCCGGTTCAGCTCGGGCAGCTTCTCCGCGCCCTGGAGCCGGGACAGCGCGATCAGCTCGGTCACCAGGGTGCCCAGGCGGGTCGCCTCCTGCATGATCTTGGCGCTGAACCGGCGCACCTCCTCGCGGTCGTCGGCGGCGTCCAGGACGGCCTCCGCGAGCAGCGCGAGCGCGCCCACCGGGGTCTTCAGCTCGTGGCTGACGTTGGCCACGAAGTCGCGCCGGGTCGCTTCCAGGCGGACCGCCTCGGACTCGTCCGAGGCGTCCACCACCACGAAGCCGTCGGTGAGCACCTTCACCCCGGCGTGCACCGCCTCCGGCTGGCGGCCCTTCACCTCCAGCGAGGACAGGTCCACGTTGACCACCTCGCCGGTCTGGCGGGCCAGCTCGGCGGCGCGCCGGGCGCGGTCGTCCACCCGGTTGTTGCGCACCACCCCGAGCTCCTCGGCGCGCGCGTTGTGCAGGACGACGTCCCCGAAGCCGTTGAGGACGACGATGCCGTCGTGGGAGGACTGGACCACCATGGCCATGAGGTCGGCGACGGTGAGGCCGGCGGGGCGATCGGATCGGGGGCGCGCGGTCGCCCTCCCGAGCAGGAAGGCCGCGCCGCCGATCAGCAGAGCGCCGATCGACAGGACGAGGTAACCCGTTGCGGTCACGGAGGCATCGTAAGCAGGCCAGGGAGGGCGCGGCCTAGTGCGCACGCGTGGTTCGTGACGCCGGCGACACCGTCCGGCACCGATGTTCTCCCGGCGGACGACTTCAGTTCACCCAATCGTGTCCAATCGCGTCAGGTCCTGTTCGGACAGCCGCAATTCGGCGGATGCCAGGTTCTCCTCCAGGTGACGGACCGACGACGTGCCGGGGATCGGCAGGACGTTCGGCGCGCGGTGCAGCAGCCACGCCAGGGCGACCTGCCGGGCGGTCGCGCCGTGCTCGGCGGCGACCTCGTCGAGGACCCGGTGGTGGAACGGGGTGAACCCGCCCAGGGGGAAGAACGGGACGTAGGCGATGCCCAGCGCGGTGGTCCGGTCCAGCGTGTCGGAGTCCGCCCGGTCGACCACGTTGAAGCTGTTCTGCACGCACGCCACCGGCGCGATCGCCCGCGCCTCGTCGAGCTGCTCCGGCCCCGCGTTGCTCAGCCCCAGGTGCTCGATCAGCCCCTCCTGCCGGAGCTCGGCGAGCACCCCGAACCGCTCCCCGACCGACCCCTCCTCCCGGCCGCCGGCACGCAGGTTCACCACGTCCAGCCGGTCGACGCCCAGCGCGCGCAGGTTGTCGTGGACGGCTTCGCGCAGCTCGTGCGGCTGGTGGGCGGGCACCCAGCTCTTGTCGGGCGTGCGGCGGTAGCCGACCTTGGTGACGATCGTGAGGCCCTCGTACGGGTGCAGGGCTTCGCGGATCAGCTCGTTGACGACCCGGGGACCGTAGAAGTCGCTGGTGTCGATGTGGTCGACGCCCAGTTCGACGGCGCGGCGCAGGACGGCCTTCGCGTTCTCGGGGTCGACCGGCGGACCGTAGACACCGGGCCCGGCGAGCTGCATCGCGCCGTACCCGATGCGGTTGAGGTTCAAGTTCAGCATGGCGTCGACTTTCATCGGCCGCGGAGCCCGGTGCCCCGCGTTGGCAGGATGCTGCCATGCCCGTGGGTCGGGGGCGGCGGTCGCGGTGCACGACACCAGGGCGAGCGGCACGGCCCGCACCGACTCCGCGCCCCTGCCCCGCGCCCCTGCCCTTGCCCCCTGCCCCCTGCCCCCTGCCCCCTGCCCCCTGCCCCCTGCCCCACAACTTGCAACACTTCGGCTTTCGCTTTTGGCTTTTCGGCACGCCCCGTGCAGACCGGTCTCTTCGTGTTCTCCCCGTATGGCCTGCCCGGAGGGCTACCATGCTTTTCCTGGGGGTGCAAGCACGCTTTTCGCTTGCACCCCCAGGAAAAGCATGGTCGTCTTTGACAGGTCATACGGGGAGAACACGACCGCTGTTTCTTTTCCTTCTCCTTGGCGGCCTGCCTGTCCGGCGAGGACTCTTTTAATCTTTTCAGCCTCGGGCGGTACAGCACCAAATCTCACCCGGATCGGTGCGCGACCCAAGTATGAAGAGCGGCCAAGAGGCCCCCAAGGAGGAGGGAAGTGCGTCGTGTTCTCCCCGTACGGCCTGCCGGAGGCAATCATGTTTTCCGGGGGGCGTCAAGCGAAGAGCGTGCTTGACGCCCCCCGGAAAACATGATTGGGCTGCGCCCAGGCCGTACGGGGAGAACACGAGGCACACGGCTGCGCTGAACAGCGCCGCCGCGCGGGGCGCGGCCTGAGGCGAGAGCTGAGACGCTGCCGCGCGGAGCGCGGCGTGAGGCGAGAGCTGAAGTGCCGTCGCGTGGAGCGGTTCTGTGGCTGCTGAACGGAATGCGGCCTGCCGCCATCGAGGCAGCAGGCCGCATCCGATGATTCCGGCTGATTCCGACCAAAGGCTAGCGGCCCTGGTTGGCGACGGCCTTGATGGCGTTCGCCGCCGCGTCCGGGTCGAGGTAGGTGCCGCCGGGGGTGACCGGCTTCAGCGCCTCGTCCAAGTCGTAGCGCAGCGGGATCCCGGTGGGGATGTTCAGCCCCGCGATGTCCTCGTCCGAGATCCCGTCGAGGTGCTTCACGAGCGCGCGCAGCGAATTGCCGTGCGCCGCGAGCAGCACCGTCCGACCGGCGCGCAGGTCCGGCACGACCGCCGATTCCCAGTACGGGATCATCCGCTTGACCACGTCCAGCAGGCACTCGGTGAGCGGCAGGTCCGGGCCGAGGTCCGCGTAGCGCGGGTCGGCGTCCTGGCTGAACTCGGAGCCCGGCTCGATCGGCGGCGGCGGGGTGTCGTAGGAGCGGCGCCAGAGCATGAACTGCTCCTCGCCGAACTCCTCCAGGGTCTGCTTCTTGTTCTTGCCCTGCAGCGCGCCGTAGTGCCGCTCGTTGAGCCGCCAGTCGCGGCGGACGGGGATCCAGTGGCGGTCGGCCGCGTCCAGGGCCAGGTTCGCCGTGGTGATGGCCCGGCGCAGCAGCGACGTGTGCACCACCTCGGGGAGGATGTTCGCCTCGCGCAGCAGCACGCCGCCGCGCCGCGCCTCCTCCACCCCCTTCTCCGACAGGGGGACGTCCACCCAGCCGGTGAACAGGTTCTCCGCGTTCCAGACGCTCTCGCCGTGGCGGAGCAGCACGAGGGTTCCGACAGCCATGGCCGCAAGCCTGCCAGATGGCACTGCCCGGCACCCGCGCGCTGTGATCGCCGCCGCGCGACCCGGCGCCGGTCGGGGCGCGGTCGCCCACGACCTCCCCCTGACGGGCGGGAGGCCCCCGGCGCCGGGCCGGGGGCCTCCCGCCACGACGGCTCGTCAGAGGCCGAGACCGCCACCGAGGCCGCCCAGCGGCTTGGTCAGCGGCCCGAGGACCGACATCAACGGCTTCACCGCACTGCTGAGGCTCGCCCCGTTGTCCAGGTTGCCCATGCTGGGCGCGGCGCTCGCGGCCGGCGCCGCGAGGACGAGGGCCGTGGTGGTGAGCAGGACGAGCTTGCCGAACGTGCGCATGTGATCTCCGAACGTGGATGTGCAGGAACAACCGGTCATGCTGTCGGCTCGTGGAGGGGTCGGCGATCCCAAGCGCGAAGGTCAACACTTCCGTGTGAAGCCGTCGCCCCTGATCGAGTGGGGTTGCCGGTGCGCTCCGGCGTCCTCGTCGCTCCACCGGCTCCTGTTCCGGCGACGCGCGCGGTGGCAGGGTGGAGCGGACGGGCGCCTCGGCGCCCGGCCGCGGCGCCGCTCGCGACACCGCGGCCGGGCCGGCGCGGTGCTGCGGCGGCGCGGGGAGGGGTCTTGGCCGGTCGGTCGGTGGGTGCGCGGGTCGTCGTGCCGGCGGCGGGGGCGTCGTGGTGGTCGTCCCGCTCCCGGGGCGGCGCGGTCCCGGCCGGCGCGTCGGCGGGGCGGTCGGTGACCGGCGCGGTCTCGGACAGCACCGTGGTCACCGGTGACGGGAACCGGGTCCGGCGGTGACCGGCCCGGCGGCGCGGGCGGACCGGGCGGTGCTGGGCGACGTCGCGCACAGCCTGGTGATCACCGGGGACCGCAACCGGGTGGTCGTGTCGCTCACCGGCTCGGACCTGCCCCCGGTGCGGGTGCGCCGGCCGCGGCGGCGGAGCCGGGCCGAGCGGCTGCTGTTCGGCGCGGTGGGCGCGGTCGGGGCCGGGGACCGGCCGCTGCTGTGGTTGCGGCCGGACGCCGGGGTGATCCGGGTGCGGCCGCGGGCCGAGGACGCGGCCCTGCGGGCGTGGTGCGACGACGGGGCGTCCCGGGTGCGGCTGGTGTGCGGTCGCGGCGGCCAGGGCAAGACCACGACCGCCCGGCGGCTGGTGGCCGACCTGCGGGCCGAGGGCTGGCTGGCCGGGTTCGCCGACCTGTCCGGGGTGACCTCGGACGAGGTCGGGTCCGAGCCGGTGCGGCGGCGGTGGGCGGAGCTGGCGGCGGCGATGGGCAGCCGACCGGTGCGGCGCGGCCGGGTGCTGCTGGTGGTGGACTACGCGGAGGACGAGCCGCTGGCGCTGCGGCGGCTGCTGGGCCTGGTGCGGGACGCGCCGTCGGTGCGGTTGCTGCTGCTGAGCCGGACCGAGGGCGACTGGTGGCCCGCGCTGGTCGCCGACCCGGCGTGGTCGCGCCTGGTCGACCCCGGTGTGGTGCCGCTGCGGTCGATCACCGACGACCTGACGCCGGCCGAGGTCGGCGAGGTGTGGGTCGACGCGGTCCGGCGGTTCGCGGCCCGCCTGGGCGTCGAGGTCGCGCCGACGGCGCCGGACCGGGCGTTCGCCACCACCCTGGACCTGTACGCCGACGCGCTGCTGCGGGTGCTCGGCGCCGACGCCGCGGACGCCGGCGGGGACCCGGTCCGGGGCCTGCTGGCGCACGAGCTGCGGCACGTGCGCGCCGTGCTCGACGAGCAGCGGGTGCCGGTGCGGCCGGGCGACCAGGCGCTGGCGCTGCTCGCGCCCTTCCTGGCGCCGGCGGCGCGGGTCGAGGAGGCGGCGGGGGCGCTGGGCGCCCTGGGCGTGGTGGCCGACCCGGACCCGGCGGTGCTGCGGCGCGCGGCCAGGGCGCTGGGCCGGCTGTACCCCGACGTCCACGACGGCGACCCGGGCCGGGCGGTGGGCGTGTGGGCGCCGCCCCGACCCGACCGGCTCCCGGACACCCACGTGCTGGTGGTGGCGGCGCAGGCCCCGTCGGACGAGGACTGGGCCGGGCTGGTGCTGGGGCTGTGCGGCGGCGACGACGTCGGGCGCGCCGCGCGGGTCGTGCGGGTGCTGGCCAGGTGCCTCACCACCCCCGGCGCGCCCGAGCACCACCCGGACGGCCTGCGGCGGGTCGCCCTGGCCGTGGACCGCCTCGTGCGGGAGCACCCGAAGGGCTACGCGCTGCCGGTCGTGGTGCTGCTGCCGGGCCGGTTCACCCCCGCCCTGGCCGCGGCCCTGGCCGGCCTCACCACCGCCGAGGTGGCCGCGATCGACCGCGCGGTGCGGGCGTTCGGCCCCTCCACCCGCCGCGCGGCCGACGCGGTGCTCCTCTCCCGGCGGCTGGCGCGGGACACCGCCCCGGTCCCGGGAGCCGACCACGCCGCGCTCGGCCGCCACGCGGGCGAGCTGCACCGGCTCGCCACCGACCTGTCGGGGGCGGGGCAGCGGCAGGAGGCTTACGCGGCGGCCCGGCGCGCGGTCGAGGTCTACCGCGGCCTGGTGGTGGCCGGCCGCGAGGAGCACCTGCCCGACCTCGCCGCGGCGCTGAGCGGCCTGGCCGGCCGGCTGTCGGAGGGGGGCCGGCCGGACGTGGCGCTCACCGCGGCCCGGCACGCGGTCGGGATCCGGGAGCAGCTCGCCGCGGCCGACCCCGGTGCGCACCTGCCGGGGCTGGCCACGTCGCTGAACAACCTGGCCGTCTTCCTGGCGCAGGTCGGCCGGCAGGACGAGGCCCTCGCACCGGTCCGCCGCGCGGTGGAGACCTTCCGGGAGCTGGCCGCGGCCCGCCCTGAGGAGCACCTGGCCGACCTCGCCAGGTCGCTGCACAACCTCGGCGCCTTCCTCGTGCAGGTCGGCCGGCCCGAGGAGGGCCTCGAACCGGCCCGGCACGCGGTCGGGATCCGGGAGCGGCTCGCCGCGGCCGACCCGGACGGGCACCTGCCCGACCTCGCCGGCTCGCTGACCAACCTGGCGGGCTTCCTGTCGGTGGTGGGGCGGCGGGACGAGGCCCTGCCGGCGGCCCGGCGCGCGGTGGACCTGCTCGAGGAGCTGACCGCGGCCAACCCCGCCAAGCACCTGCCCGACCTCGTCGGCGCGCTGCACAACCTGGCCACCCTGCTGCAGGCCCTGTCCCACCCCGACGCCCCCACGACCCACCACCGCCTGACCACCGCCCGCTCCCGACTGCACACGCGACCCGAGCCGACCGACGACACCACCGGCCCGCGGTAGCGGCGGCAAGGTCACAGTCGGTCTTTGTCGAGGCCGGACGGTCGGTGTTGGTCGCCGGAAGTCGTTCCTCGTCGGACCGGTTGCCGTACTTCCGCGCTGTACGGGTCTGCCTGCCGTATGGGTGGTTATCCGCTGCGTTACGGGTGTGTTCTGGGCTCTTCGGGCTATAACGCGGGTGCGCGGGAGTGGGTCGGAGGAGGGGTTTGGTGGCTGGACGTTCGCGGGGTGTGCGGGTGGTGGTGCCGACGTTGGTGGTTGCGGCGGTGTCGTCGGGGTTGGCAGTGGTGATCAACCTGGCCACTGAGTGGAAGACCAATCCGTGGGCGTGGGTCGGCGTGGTGGTGTTGACGCTGGCAGCGGCCGGTGTGTCGTTGTGGTCGTCCCGGTCCCAGGGCGCCGACGCGCCTGGCGGTGGCACGCACGTGGAGCGGTCGGTGATCGGTGACGTGTCGGGGGGCACGGTGGTCACCGGGGACGGGAACCAGGTTCAGCGTTGACCGACACCACGCGGGTGGACCGCTCTGTTCTGGGCGGTGTGTCGGACGGTCTCGTCATCACGGGCGACAAGAACCGAGTGGTGGTGTCGCTGGACGGCTCGTCGGCCCCCGTGGTGCGGGTGAGCCGGCCGTGGTGGCGGAGCCGTGCGGAGCGGTTGTTGTTCGGTGTGCCGGAGCCGGTGGTGGCCGGGGATCGCCCGTTGTCGTGGCTGCGGACCGATGCCGGGGTGATCCGCGTCCGCCCTCGCCCGGAGGACGAGTCACTGCGGGCGTGGTGTGATGGCGGACCGTTGCGGGTGCGGTTGGTGTGCGGCCGCGGCGGGCAGGGCAAGACCACGACCGCCGGGCAGTTGGTCGCGGGGCTGCGGCGGGCGGGGTGGTTGGCCGGGTTCGTTGATCTGGCGGCGGTGTCCTCGGGCGAGGTCGAGTCGGAGGCGGTCCGGCGTCGGTGGGCGGAGTTGGCGGCGGCGCTGGGCAGCGGGCCGGTGCGGCGTGGTCAGGCGCTGTTGGTGGTGGACTACGCGGAGAACGAGCCGTTGGTCGTGCGGCGCCTGCTCGGTCTGGTGCGGGACGTGCCGTCGGTGCGGGTGTTGCTGCTCAGCCGGGGTGAGGGCGATTGGTGGTCGGGCCTGGTCTCCGACCCGGCGTGGTCGCGGCTGGTCGACCCGGAGGTGGTGCGGCTGCGATCGATCGCCGACGCGCTGACCGGGGAGCAGGTGGCGGAGGTGTGGGCGGATGCCGTCCAACGATTCGCGGATCGCGCGGGCTTGGCGGTGCGGCCGTCTTCGCCGGTGGACCGGCGGTTCACCACGACCCTGGACCTGTTCGCGGACGCGTTGCTCTGGGTGCTCGACACCGACCCGGCGCATCGGGGACGGGATGTCCCGGCTGATCACGGGGATCCGATCAGGGGGTTGTTGGCGCACGAGATGCGGCACGTACGCGGAGCGCTCGCCGACCGGCAGGTACGGGTTGAGGCGCGCGAATTGGCGCAACTGCTGCTCGCGCCCTACCTGGTCCCGGCACCGCGGATCGAGGACGCGCGGCGGGCGTTGAGCATCCTGGACTGGGCGAAGCACGCGGACCCGGAGGCGCTCAACCGTGCGGCGCACGCGCTGAGCGGGCTCTACCCCGATGGCCATGACGGTGGTCCCGATCGGGCGTTGGAGGCGTGGGCTCCGCCGCGGCCCGACCGGCTTCCCGACACGCACCTCCTCGTCGTGGCCGGCGACGCGGCTTCGGATGCGGACTGGGGCGACCTCGTACTGGCTCTGTGCGGCACCCACGATGTCGAGCACGCCACCCGCGTCACCCTGGTTCTGGCGCGGTGTCTGAGCACCCCTGGTGCCGGCAAGAGGTACCCGGTGGGGCTTCGCCGTGTGACCCTCGCGATCGACCTGCTCGTGCGCCGGTACTCGAAAGGGTTCGCCCTGCCGGTCATCATGCGCCTGCCCGGTCAGTTCACCGAAGCGCTGACCGAGGCCCTGCTCGACGATGATTCCGCACTGACAACCACCGAAGTGGACGCGATCGACCGCGCCGTGCTGGCGGCCGGATTCTCCACCCGTCGCGCCACCGACGCGGTCTTGATCTCCCACCGCCTGGCCAACGACACCACGCCACCCGCCGATGCCGACCATGCCGCGCTCGCTCACCACGCCTCAGAACTAGGACAATTGGCCGTCAGGTTGGCGGAGGTGGGGCGTCGCGAGCAGGCACTCGAACCGGCACAGCGAGCAGTCGGGATCTACTCCGAACTGGCCGAGGCCAATCCAGACGCCCACCTGCCCAACCTCGCTGGGTTTCTCAACAACCTCGCCAACAGGTTGGCGGAGGTGGGACGGCGCGAGCAAGCACTCGAACCGGCACAGCGGGCGGTCGGAATCTTCTCCGAACTGGCCGAGACCAACCCTGACACCCACCTGCCCAACCTCGCCATGTCCCTCAACAACCTCGCCAACAGGTTGGCGGAGGTGGGACGGCGCGAGCAAGCACTCGAACCAGCACAGCGGGCGGTCGGGATCTACTCCGAACTGGCCGAGACCAACCCTGACGCCTACCTGCCCGACTTCGCCATGTCCCTCAACAACCTCGCCGTCAACTTGGCGGAGGTGGGACGACACGAGCAAGCACTCGAACCGGCACAGCGGGCGGTCGACATCCGTGAGCAGCTGGCCAAGGCCAACCCTGACGCCCACCTGCCCGACCTCGCCATGTCCCTCAACAACCTCGCCAACAGCTTGGCGGAGGTGGGACGACGCGAACAGGCACTCGAACCGGCACAGCGGGCAGTCGGGATCTACTCCGAACTGGCCGAGACCAAACCCGACGCCTACCTGCCCAACCTCGCCACGTCCCTCAACAACCTCGCCATCAGCTTGGCGGAGGTGGGACGACGCGAACAGGCACTCGAACCGGCACAGCGGGCGATCGGGATCCGTGAGCAGCTGGCCGAGACCAACCCTGACGCCTACCTGCCCAACCTCGCCACGTCCCTCAACAACCTCGCGGTGCTGTTGGACGAACTTGGTGATCCCAACGCATCCACAATCCATCAACGTTCAGAGGTGCTGCGTAAGCAACTGGAGAGCGAGCAACCTCCGGCCATCGATTCCTGACGGTCCTCACTCGTATCAAGGGTGGCAACACAACAACCCGGCAGCCCGAGGGCAAGTCTGTGGGTTGAAGGCGTAGACGCTTCCGTGAAGGCGATTGCCGGCTGCCCGAAACCGGGTGGGGCAACCGCTCTTGGAGAAGTCCGCTACTCGTGCCGTGGCCCGTCACACGGACTCGGGAGCCTCCTGGGAGGAGCGCAACCCCAAGCGGCCGTGCCGATCGACTCGTCGGTTCACACGGCGGCTTGGCGGCGTGTCCGCGAAGCCGGCCTGTCACCGGCTCAGGCCGCTTCCCCTGCACTGGTTCCCACAGGTCGAATCGAGCCGATGACCCGCCTCGACCACCCACCCCGTCAACGCCCCTCGCGCGCCCGCAGGTCCTTGCGCAGGATCTTGCCCGACGCCGACTTCGGGATCGCCTCGATGAACTCCACGACGCGCACCTTCTTGTGCGGCGCAACGTGTCCCGCCACGAACGAGAGCACGCCGTCCGCGTCCAGGGAAGCGCCCGCCTGCGGCACGACGAACGCCTTGGGCACCTCCTCGCCCTCCTCGTCGCGCACGCCCACCACGGCCGCGTCGGCGATGTCCGGGTGGGTCAGCAGGAGGGCCTCCAGCTCGGCCGGCGGCACCTGGTAGCCCTTGTACTTGATCAGCTCCTTGACCCGGTCCACGATGGTGACCGCGCCGTGCTCGTCGATCACCGCCACGTCACCGGTGCGCAGCCACCCCTCGGCGTCCAGCGTCGCGGCGGTGGCCTCCGGGTTGTTCAGGTAGCCCTTCATCACGTTCGGGCCGCGGCACCACAGCTCGCCGCGTTCGCCGACACCCACGTCCTCGCCGGTCGCCGGGTCGACGAAGCGGCACTCCATGTTCGGCGCGATGACGCCGACGGTGCCCACGGAGATGTCGTCGCGGCCGTCCGGGATCGAGTGGCTGACCGGGCTCATCTCGGTCATGCCGTAGCCCTGCGCGACGCGGCAGCCCAGGCGCCGGGCCACGGCCGCCGCCAGGTCGACGTCCAGCGGCGCGGCGCCGGAGAAGATCGTGTCCAGCCCGGACAGGTCGTACTGGTCGACCAGCGGGTGCTTGGCCAGCGCCACGGCCAGCGGCGGCGCGATGTAGACGCGGTTGGTGCGGTGGTCCTGGATGACGCGCAGGAACTCGGGCAGGTCGAACCTGGGCATGGTCACCACGGTCGCGCCCACGTACAGGCCGTTGTTCATCAGCACCTGCATCCCGTAGATGTGGAAGAACGGCAGCACGGCCAGGATGCGGGTGGTCGCGCCGACCTTGAGCAGCGGGCCGCACTGCACGATGTTGGCGACCAGGTTGCGGTGGGTCAGCATGACGCCCTTGGCGCGCCCGGTCGTGCCCGACGAGTACGGCAGCACGGCCACGTCCTCGGCCGGGTCGATGGTCACCTCGGGCACCGGGCCGGTCGAGCCGAGCAGGTCGGCCAGACCGGGGTGGCCCTCGGCCGCGTCGAGCACCACCACGTCGTCGACACCGGCCCCGGCCGCGCCCGCCGCGGCGGTGGGCAGCAGGGCGGAGACGGTGAACAGCATCCGCGCGCCCGCGTCCGCCAGCTGCTCGGCCACCTCGTCGGCCGTGTAGAGGGCGTTGATCGTGGTCGCGGTCGCGCCGGCGCGGAGGATGCCGTGGAAGACGACCGCGTAGTGCGGGGTGTTGGGGCTGAGGACGCCGACCACGTCGCCCTTGCCGATGCCGCGCTCGGCGAGGGCCGCGGCGAGGCGGTCGACGGCGCCGGCGAGCTGGGCGTAGGTGAGGGAGGCCCCGGACGCGCCGTCGACCAGCGCCACGCGGTCCGCCCGGGCGCCGAGGTCGGCGAACAGCAGCTCGTGCAGCGGGACGTCCGGCACCTCGACGTCGGGGAACGGACTGCGGAAGACCATGCGGCAGCCTCACTTACTCCTGGGTGACGACGATCCCGCCATCGTGAGCCACGGCACACCGGGGGTCAAGGAAAGGCGTTGATCACGAAGGCGTTACGCAACCCGATCGATAACACTCGAATGGAGTAGCGCCGGCTCTTGTGGTGATCCACGGCGATCTGCCAAGTTGGCAGGGCCGGACCGGGTCGGTTCCCACGCACTCCAACGACCCGGGCAGGCGCCACCGCGGTTCGCCATTCCCCCCGTCGAACCGCGGCCCGCTGGGATTCCCGGGCTCCCCCCGCCCGGATCCCCCGAGTAGCGGGGAACCGACGCGGGGCGGCTTGAGCTCGCGACTCCCCCTCTCTCCCAAGCCGCCCCGCGCTCCCGCGCCGGGCCACCCTGAGTAGAGCTTCCCTCGGTTTTACTCACCCGTTCGGGTGGCAGGGGTCACCGCGGCCCTGCGGCGGCGGCGCCAGAGGAGGTAGCCGAGCAGCGGCGCCCCGAGCACGACGGCGAACGGCAGCGCGGCCCCGATGACGACGAGCAGCCACGCCGCCGCGCCCACCAGGGCGTCCCAGCCGCCGGCCAGCGCGGTCAGGAAGTCCTCGTCCTCGGGCGGGGCGGGCGCGCTGCTCCCGGCCGCCACCGAGACGGTCAGGGTGGACAGGGCGATCCGCCCCTTGAGGGCGTCGTGGCGGCGCTGGAGCGACTCCAGGTCGGACTGCCGCTTGGTCAGCTCGGCCTCGATCGCCGTGATCTCCGACGTGGACCCCGCCCGCTCCAGCAGCCCGCGCACCCGCTCCACGCTGGCCCGCTGGTTGGCCAGCCGGGCCTCGACGTCCACCACCTGGTCGGTCACGTCCTCGGTGCGCACCTCGCGGCGCCCCACCGCCACGTCCGGCAGCCCGGCCAGCGACGCGAGCAGCGCGTCCAGCCGGTCACCGGGCACCCGCAGGGTGACCGTGCCGCGGTCCTCGGTGGTGTTCTCCTGCGCCGGGAACCCGCCCGCGGCGATCGCCAGCTCCTTGACCCGGGCCAGCACCCCCGCGACGTCCGCGGCGCGCAGCTCGACCTTCGCGGTGCGCACCAGCTGCCTGCCCTGCGCGACCGGCTCGGCGGCCTGGTCCGGCAGCCCCTCCTGGCCGCGGCGCTCGGCCTGCCCGTCGGCGCGCTCCGCCGGGGCCGGGGCGACCGCCGGCGCCCCGCCGTTGCTCTCGCCCGCGGAACACCCGGCCAGCGCCAACACCGCCAGCGCCAGCGCGAGCCCCACTCGTCCGCCCATGTTCCCCTCCGGTGATCCGTTGCCCCGTGGACGGAGCACCGGGGAGGACCGGTTGCGCAAAGATGATCACGATTCGGCCACCGGCCGGGGTCACTGCTCCACGAGGTGCTGGAACGCCCGGAGGTTCGCCAGCGACTCCCCGCGCGAGACCCGCCAGTCCCACTCACGCCGGATCGCGCCCTTGAACCCGATCTCCAGCAGCGCGTTGAAGTCGCCGTCGGCCGCCTCCACCACCTGCCCGAGCACGCGGTCGAGCTCGTCGGCCGTCACGGCGTGCAGCGCGATCCGGCCCACCAGGTGGATGTCGCCGCGCGGGTCGACCGCGTAGTGCACGCCGTAGAGCTTGGTGTTGCGCCGCAACAGGAACCGGTACACCTCCTCGTGCGCCTCGTCCGGGTTGCGGCACACGAACGCCTCGACCAGCAGGGCGTGCCGGCCGACCACCAGCCAGCAGTTGGTCTGGAGCTTCTTGGCGCCGGGCAGGGTCACGAAGAACCTGCCCGGTTCCTTGCGCTGGTAGACCAGCTCGCGGTCGTCCAGGGCGGACCGGATGATCTCGTCCAGGCTCAAGTGCCGACCTCCTCGCGGAACACGTCCCGTGCTTGGGCGTACCCCGCCAGCAGCGAATCAGTCGTGCGGTCCCAGGAGAACCGGTGGGCGTGCCCGACCGCGTTGGCGGCCAGCTCCTCCCGGCGCGCGGGGTGCAGGGCCAGCTCGCCCAGCGCGCGCGCCCACGGCCCGGCCTCGTGCCCCTCGACCAGCAGGCCGGACACGCCGTCGCGCACGGCCACCGGCAGCCCGCCGACCGCCGCCGCCACGACCGGCGTCCCGCACGCCTGCGCCTCCAGCGCGACCAGCCCGAACGACTCGTTGTGGCTGGGCACCGCGACCACGTCGGCCGCCCGGTACACCCGCGCCAGCGCCTCGCCGCCCTGCGGCGGCAGGAACCGCACCACGTCGGCCACGCCCAGCTCGCCGGCCAGCCGCTTGAGCTCCTCGGGCGTCCGCACCCCGCTGCCGGACGGCCCGCCGACGACGAGCACGACCAGCCGCTCCCGCAGCAGCGGCGCGTGCAGCAGCAGCTCGGCGGCCGCCCGGATGAGCACGTCGGGCGCCTTGAGCGGCTGGATGCGGCCCACGAACGCGAGCACCACGGCGTCCGGCCGCAGGTCCAGCGCGGCGCGCGCGGCGCCCCGGTCGCCCGGCGTGAACCGGTCGAGGTCGACCCCCGGCGGCACGACGACCACCTTCGCCGGGTCCGCGGCGTACAGGTCGACCAGCTCCCGCGCCTCCACGTCGGTGTTGGCGACCAGCCGGTCGGCCTCGGCGACCACCTGCTCCTCGCCGATCACCCGCATCCGCGGCTCGGGGGTGTCGGACGTGGCGAGGTTGGCGTTCTTCACCTTCGCCAGGGTGTGCGCGGTGTGCACCAGGGGCACCGCCCAGCGCTCCCGCGCCAGCCACCCCACCTGGCCGGACAGCCAGTAGTGCGAGTGGACGACGTCGTAGTGGCCCGGGTCGTGCCGCGCCTCGGCCCGCAGCACGCCCGCCGTGAACGCGCACAGCTGGCCGGGCAGCTCCTCCTTGCCCAGGCCCTCGAACGGCCCGGCCACCACGTGCCGCACCGTCACGCCCGGCGCCAGCTCCGCGACCGGCGGCAGGTCCGAGCCGGTCGCGCGGGTGAAGACCTCGACCTCGACGCCGCGCCGCGCCATGCGCGTCGCCGTCTCCACGATGTAGACGTTCATGCCGCCCGCGTCGCCCGTGCCGGGCTGCTCCAGCGGCGAGGTGTGCACCGACAGCACCGCGACCCGCCTCACGCCGCCACCTCCGCGGTGGGCGCGGCCGGGCCGGCGGCGTGCGCCCGGAGCGACCGGCGCCGGGCGGACGGGTGCGGTAAGGCCGGGCGCCGGGGGGACGGCCGGTCGGCGAACCGGTGCGACCGCACCTCCCCGGACGGGGTCCAGCCGTGCGCCGGCACCACGGCCGGACCGGGGACGGGGCCCGCCCCGCGGGCCACCGGCCGCGCGCCGGGGGTGGTGAGGAGTGAAGTCAGCACGCCCAGTCCCAACGCGCCGCCGGACTCATCGCTTCCCACCGCGCGCACATCGCCCGCGGGTCAGAGCGCGGACATCGTCTGCCACTGGGCCCACGGGATCTGCCAGTCGTACCAGTCGTACTGCGCGGGCAGCGTGGTGATCGAGCCGGTGACCTCCACCGGGTCGCCGACCAGGGCGCTGTCGTAGTACGCCTTGGCGTCGGCCTCCAGCAGGTTCGCGCAGCCGTGCGAGGTGTTGTTCCTGCCGATGTTGGCCGCGTTGTCGTTGTTCTCGTGGATGAACTCGCCGTGGTTGGAGAACCGGACGGCCCACTTCTTCAGCACGTTGGTGTAGCCGTAGCGCGGGTTGTCGAAGCTGAACTGCGGGTCCTTCTGCATCACCACGAACGTGCCGTTCGGGGTGGTCAGCTCCGGGTCCGCGTCCCGGCCGAACGACGCGGGGTAGGTCGCCACGGTCGCGCCGTCGCGCTGCACCACGAGCTGGTGCGACGGGGTGTGGATCTTGACGACCTGGTTGCGGCCGATGGTGAAGTCGCTGGTCACGTCGGCCCGGCCGTACGCGCCGCCGCCGTAGTGCACGCCGTAGAGCTTGGCCTCCACGTGCACCTCGGTGTCCGCGGGCCAGTACGCCTCCGGCCGGTAGTGCACCTCGCGCGGGTTCAGCCAGGCCCAGCTGCCCTTGACGTTCGCCGAGTTGGTGACGGTCAGCGCCTTCTCCACGGCGGCCCGGTCGGCGACGTCGGCCTCGAACCGCACCATGATCGGGATCGCGACGCCGACCACCTGGTCGTCGCCGGGGAACAGCGTGGCGCGCACCTGGGAGGCCGCTTCGAGGGTGGTGAACGCGCCCTTCAGCTCGACCTTCCTGCCGTCGGAGCCGGTGGCCTGGCCGGTGTAGGCGTAGCTCTTGCCGAAGCCGAGCGGTTCGGTGCTCGCCCAGGACCTCCGGTCCTCGGACAGCGCGCCCTCGACCTGCTCGCCCTCCGGGTTGGTCAGGGCGACCTGGTCGATCGTGCCCTCGGCGACGGTCACCCGGACCGGCAGGTTCACCGGAACGCCGGTCGCGCCGTCGGCGGGCGCGGTGGTGAACTTCGCCACCGGTGGCGCGTCGCCGCCCGGGGGCTGCGCCGCGCCTTCTTCCACCTTGGCCGAGCAGCCGGCGAGGAACACCACGCCGAGCAGCAGGGCCGTGAGCCTCTTGCGCACAGTTCGACCTCCCGAACCAAGGACGCGCACCGGGACCGTCAGGTGCAGGTGATCCGTGTCACGGACCTAGGATCACCGGCGTGACCCGTCCCATCGCAGTCGTCACCGGAGCCAGCGCGGGTATCGGCGAAGCCACCGCCCGCAGGCTCTCCGCCGAGGGCTTCCACGTCGTGCTGGCCGCCCGGCGGCTGGACCTCCTCCACACTATCGCGGATGACATCGGCGGCACGGCGCTGGAACTGGACGTGACGGAGCCCGCATCGGTCGCGGCGCTCGTGGCCGCCGTCCCGCGGGCCAGGGTGCTGGTCAACAACGCGGGCGGCGCGCGCGGCCTGGACCCGGTCGCGGAGGCCGACGAGGACGACTGGCGGTGGATGTGGGAGACCAACGTCCTGGGCACCCTGCGGGTCACCAAGGGCCTGCTGCCCGCGCTGATCGGCTCCGGTGACGGCCACGTCGTGACGGTGACCTCCGTGGCGGCCTACGAGGCGTACGACAACGGCTCCGGCTACACCTCGGCCAAGCACGCCCAGTCGGCGCTGCACCGGACGCTGCGCGGCGAGCTGCTGGGGCAGCCGGTCCGCGTGACGGAGGTCCTGCCGGGGATGGTGGAGACCGACTTCTCGGTCAACCGCTTCGAGGGCGACGCGGAGCGGGCGGCGGCGGTCTACGCGGGGCTGACGCCGCTCACGGCGGACGACGTGGCGGACGTCATCGCGTTCGCGGTGACCAGGCCCTCGCACGTGAACCTGGACCAGATCGTGCTCAAGCCGCGGGCGCAGGCGTCGGCGACGCGGGTGCACCGGGGCTGAGGGCCGCCCGCGGCCTCAGGTCAGGTCGCAGCCCACCAGCACCGGTTCCGGGTGCAGCTCCACCCCGAACGCCGCCCGCACGCCGTCGCGCACCTCGCGCGCCAGGTCGAGCAGGTCCACCGTGGACGCGCCGCCGCGGTTGGTCAGCGCCAGGGTGTGCTTGCCGGACAGCGCGACCCGGCCGCCGGGGCCGCGGTGCCCGCGGGCGAACCCGGCGCGCTCGATCAGCCAGGCCGCGGAGAGCTTGTGGTGGCCGGGGCCGGCCGGGTAGGCGGGCACGTCGACGTGCCGCCCCAGGCGCTCGGCGACGCGGATCAGGACGCCGGCCAGCGTCGAGTCGTCCAGCAGCGGGTTGGTGAAGAACGAGCCCGCGCTCCACGTGTCGTGGTCGGCCTCGTCGAGCACCATCCCCTTGCCGCGCCGCAGTTCCAGCACCGCCTTGCGGGCGGCCTCGGCGGGCACCCGCTCGCCCTGCGCCACGCCCAGCACGCGGGCCAGCTCGGCGTACCGGATGGGCGCGGACTGGCCGCCCGAGGTCAGCGCGAACCGCGCGCGCAGCACCACGGCGTGGTCGGTGCCCTTGAGCACGCTGGTGCGGTAGGCCAGCCCCAGCGAGTCGGCGGGCCGCTGGTGCACCCGGCCGGTGCGCCGGTCCAGCAGGTCGACCGACGTCAGCACCTGGGAGACCTCCACGCCGTACGCGCCGACGTTCTGCACCGGCGTCGCGCCGACCAGGCCGGGGATGCCGGACAGGCACTCCAGCCCGCCCAGGCCCTGCGCCACGGCCTCGGCGACGACGGAGTCCCACTCCTCGCCCGCCTCGACGGTCAGCTGCACGAGGCCGTCGCCCAGCGGGTCCAGGCGGCGGCCGAGGGTGCCGACCCGCACGGCCGTCCCGGCGAAGCCGGCGTCGGCGATCACCAGGTTCGAGCCGCCGCCGAGCAGCAGCACGGGCTCGCCCGCGGCGTCCAGCTCGCGCACGGCTTCGACCAGGTCGGCGGCGGTGGTCGGGCTCACGAACCGCGCCGCCGGGCCACCGAGCCGGAGCGTGGTGCGCTCGGCCAGCGGCACGCGGGTGCGCACCTGGGCACCGGACAGCGGGGTGGTCACGGCCGTCAACGGTAGCCTCCGCGGCATGGCACGCCGCATCGAGCACCTGACGACGTCCCGCCGGCCCGCGTCGGAGGTCTTCTCCGCGCTGGTGGACGAGACCTACCTGCGCGACCGGTTGGCGGCCCTCGGCGGGGTGGGCGCGGAGCTGGTCGCGTTCACCCGGACCGACGCCACCACGTCCTACCAGCTCAAGCAGGGCGTCGCCGCGGACCGGCTGCCGCCGGTCGCGCGCGGGGTGCTGGGCGGCGACCTGGTGATCGACCGCGCCGAGTCGTGGACCGAGGCCGGGCACGCCGGGACCGTCGAGGTCACCCTCAACGGCGTGCCGGGCCGGCTGGACGGGACGATCACGCTGGCCGACGCGGCCGGTGGCGGGAGCGAGCTGACCCTGGTCGGCCAGGTCAAGGTCGGCGTCCCGCTGCTGGGCGGCAAGCTGGAGGGGCTGATCGCCGAGCAGGTGGCCCTGCTGCTGGACAAGGAAGCCGAGTTCACCGACGCATGGCTCGCGCGCCGCGCCTAGCGGCGGGCCGGGCCCGCGCGCTCGGCCTGCCCACGAGGGGGACGACCAACCCCAACCGCCTGCGCCGGGTCGACCGGTGGGTCCGCCACGCGTGCCGGGACGTGCTGGAGGGGGCCGCCGACCCGCTGGTCGTCGACCTCGGCTACGGCTCGTCGCCGGTCACCACCGTCGAGCTGGCGACCCGGCTGCGGCCGGTCAACCCGCGGCTGCGGGTGCTCGGGCTGGAGCTGGACGCCGACCGCGTCGCCGCGGGGCAGGCCGCGGCCGACCCGCCGCGGCTGGAGTTCCGCCGGGGCGGCTTCGAGCTGGCCGGGCGGCGGCCGGTGCTGCTGCGCGCGTTCAACGTGCTGCGCCAGTACACCGAGGAGCAGGCGGCGGAGGCGTGGGCGACCATGCGGGGCCGCCTCGCCCCCGGCGGCGTCCTGGTGGAGGGCACGTGCGACGAGATCGGCCGCCGCTGCTCCTGGGTCGCGCTGACGGCCCAAGGGCCGCGGACGCTCACGCTGTCGTGCCTGCCCGCCGACCTGGAGACGCCCGGCGACCTGGCCGAGCGGCTGCCCAAGGCGCTGATCCACCGCAACGTGCCCGGTGAGCGCGTGCACGCGCTGCTGGCCGAGCTGGACGCCTGCTGGGCCGCCGCGGCGACGTTCGCGCCGTTCGGGCCGCGGGCCCGCTGGGTGGAGGCCGTGGCGCTGCTGGCCCGGCGCGGCTGGCCGGTGCTGGACGGCCGCCGGCGGTGGCGGCTGGGCGAGGTGACGGTGCCCTGGGAGTCCGTCCGGCCGCGGTGAGCCGGTCCGGGGCCCGACCGGGCGCCCCGCGCGGCCGCGACCGGCGGCAGGTCCGCTGGTCGGCGCGCCGCCCGGCGGTGGATACTTCTGCACCGTGCCCCAGCCCGAGCGACGCTACGTGATCACCTTCGGCTGCCCGGACCGCACCGGCATCGTGGCGAGGATCTCCTCGTTCCTCGCCGAGCACGGCGGCTGGATCGTCGAGGCCGCCTACCACACCGACCCGGCGACGAACTGGTTCTTCACCCGCCAGGAGGTGCGCGCGGACTCGCTGCCGTTCGACGCGGTCGAGCTGCGCGAGCGGTTCGGGCTGCTCGCCCGCGAGCTGGGCGCCAACGCCAACTGGCGGGTCACCGACACCGGCGAGCGCAGGCGGGTGGTGCTGCTGGTGTCCAAGGAGGGGCACTGCCTGTACGACCTGCTGGGCCGGGTCGCGTCGCGCGAGCTGGACGTCGACGTGCCGGCGGTGATCGGCAACCACGCCGACCTGGCGGGCATCACGCGGGCGCACGGCATCCCGTTCCACCACGTCCCGTTCCCGGCCAACGACCCGGAGGGCAGGCAGGCGGCGTTCGCGCAGCTGCGGCAGCTGGTGGACGCGCACCGGCCGCACGCGGTGGTGCTGGCCCGGTTCATGCAGATCCTGCCGACCGAGCTGTGCGCGGACTGGGCGGGGCGGGCGCTGAACATCCACCACAGCTTCCTGCCGTCGTTCGTCGGCGCGCGGCCCTACCACCAGGCGCACGGCCGGGGCGTGAAGCTGGTCGGCGCGACCTGCCACTACGTGACCGCCGAGCTGGACCAGGGCCCGATCGTCGAGCAGGACGTGGTCCGGGTCGACCACACCGACTCCATCCCGGACATGGTGCGCAAGGGCCGGGACATCGAGAAGGTGGTGCTGGCGCGCGGCCTGCGCTGGCACCTGGAGGACCGGGTCCTGGTGCACGGCAACCAGACCGTCATCTTCTAGCCCCGCACCGCGGCCGGCCGGCGCCCGCGTTCGCGCGACCGGCCCGTCCCGGCGCGCGGCGGGACGTAGGCTTCGCCGGTGCGCACCGTGATCAGGGACCCGGACCGGGTCCGCACCGCCACCGACCTGCGCGGCGCGGTGCTCGTCGGGTTGGACCTGGGCGGGGAGGACCTGCGGGTCCCGCTGGACGGCGCGCTGTTCCTGGGGTGCGTGCTGGAGCCCTCGGCGCGGCGGCGGGCCGACGCGGCGGGCGCGCTGGTGTTCCCCACCATCCCGGACGTGCCGTACTCGGTGTACCGGTCGTCGCTCTACACGCCCGCCGAGCTGTTCGCCGGCTTCGACCCGGCGCGGCCGGGGTCCTACGCGGACACCCCCGACGCCCGCGTCTACCGGCACAGCAGGCAGCAGGGCCACCACCCGGACCCGCTGCACGCCCTCGCCGAGCGCCTGCACGACCACGCCATCACCGAAGCCCTGGGGGAGGCCCTGGGCGGCGCCCCGGGCGACGCGCCGGTGGCCGTGATGGGCGGGCACGCGCTGGGCCGCGACACGCCGGGCTACCGGCGGGCCGTGCGGCTGGGCGCGGCGCTCGGCGAGGCCGGGTTCACGGTGCTGACCGGCGGCGGTCCGGGCGCGATGGAGGCCGTGCCGCTGGGCGTGCGGGTCGGCGAGGACGCCGGCGTGCTGCGCGACCTGGCCCGGGCGCCGGGGTTCGGCGGCGACGCGGAGTCGATCGGGCGGTGGCTCGCGGCGTTCCCGCCCGACCTGCCCGGGTTCGACCGGCCGCGCACGATCGGCATCCCCACCTGGTTCTACGGCCACGAGCCGCCGAACCCGGCGTGCGAGCTGCACGCCAAGTACTTCGCCAACTCGGTCCGCGAGGAGGGCCTGCTGACCGTCGCGACGGGCGGCATCGTCTACACGCCGGGCAGCGCGGGCACCGTGCAGGAGGTGTTCCAGGACTACACCCAGAACCACTACGGCTCGGTCGGCCCGGCCGCGCCGATGGTGTTCCTGGGCGAGGACTTCTGGGTCGACGAGGTGCCGGCGGCGCCGCTGGTCCGGCGGCTGGCGCGCGGGCGGGAGGCCGAGCGCTGGATCCTGGTGACCGACGACGTGGCCGAGGCGGTCAGCTTCCTGCGGGAGTACGCGCGGGCCCGCCCACCGGCGTGAGGACGCCGAACCGCTCCTCCACCACCGACGCACCCGCCAGGCACAGGTCCTCCCGGAAGGCGCGGCCCACCAGCTGCACCCCCGTCGGCAGCCCCTCCGCCAGCCCCGTCGGCACCGCCACCGCCGGCAGCCCCGCGAGGCTGGTCGCGGTGCACAGCCGCAGCGCCGACCCCACCAGGGCGTGCCCCGCGGCGTCGCGGCTCTCCACGCCGGGGGCCACCGGCGGCTCGGTGAACACCGGCCCGAGCAGCAGCGGGTAGCGGTCCAGGAACTCCGCCCACGCCCGCTTCACGCCCAGCACCACGCCGGTCAGCCGCACGTACTCGGTCACGTCCACCGGCGGCGACTCGGCCATCGACTGCTCGACGTACCGGTGCCCGCCCTCGCCGAGCAGGGTGCGCACCACCGGCCACGCGGGCGTGAACTCGGTCATCAGCAGGCGCCCGTACGCCGAGAGCGCCTCGTCCAGCGCGGGCACGTCCGGCACCTCCGCCACCTCGTACCCGGCGTCGGACAGCGCGCCGGCGGCCCGTCCCACCGCCGCCCGCACGGTCGGGTGCACGCCCCGCCCACCGGGGTCGGCGACCACCGCGACCCGGCGCGGCGCCGGTTCGCCGCGCACCGGGACGGGCACCGCGCGCGGGTCGCGCGGTGACGCGCCCGCGAGCACCTCGAACGCCGCCCGCAGGTCGGCGACCGTGCGCGCCAGCGGCCCGTCCACGACGAACAGCTGCGCGCCCAGCGGCGGCTCGTCCTCGGGGCGCAGCCGGTGGTCGGCGGCGAACCGGCCGCAGGTGGGCTTGAGCGCGGCGACGCCGCAGAACGACGCCGGCAGGCGCACCGAGCCGCCGGCGTCGTTGCCCAGCCCCAGCCCCGCCATGCCGGTGGCCACCGCGACGCCGTCGCCGCCGCTGCTGCCGCCGGGCGTGACGGTGGCGTCCCAGGGGTTCAGCGTGTCGCCGAACAGCTCGCTGCGGGTGTGCACACCGGCCAGCGTCAGGGTCGGCATGTTGGTGTGCCCCACGGGGATCGCGCCCGCCGCCCGCAGCCGGGCCACCGGCGGCGCGTCGTCGGGCGCCACGAAGTCCTTCAGCCGCACCGCGCCGTGCGTGGTCGGCACACCGCGCACGGCGATGCTCTCCTTGACGGTGAACGGCACGCCCGCGAGCGGCCCGACGTCCTCACCGGCCGCCCGCCTGCGGTCCAGCGCCCGCGCCTGCTCGACGGCCTGCTCCGCCAGCAGTTGCGTCACCGCGTTGACCCGCGGGTTCACCTCCGCGATCCGGTCCAGGTGCGCCCGCACCAGCTCGACGGCCGACACCCGGCCCGACCGCACCGCCGCCGCCTGCTCGACGGCCGCCCACTCCCACATCGCCCACCCCCAACATTCGATACGTTTGTATCGTTACGAACGTATCGCATAGGCTCGGGCGGTGCCCAGAGCGGTGGACCGGGACGGCAGGCGCAGGCGGATCGCGGACGCCGTGCGCCTGCTCGCCGACGAGCGCGGCCTGGAGGGCGTGACCATGCGCGACGTCGCCGCCCGCGCGGGCGTGTCGCTCGGCGCGGTGCAGCGGTGCTTCCGCACCAAGGACGAGATGCTGAGGTTCGCGCTGGAGGAGGTCGGCCGGCGCATCCTCGGCCGCGTCGGCGACCGCGCCGAAGACGCGGTGCGGGCCGTCGCCCTGCCGGAGCGGGCGGAGGCGAAGGTGTGGCTGGCGTTCGTCGCGCAGGCCGTGGTGAGCCCGGACCTGGCGCCCGTGCTGCGCGCGAACTACGCCGAGCTGCACGCGATGTTCGCGCGGCTGCTCGGCGACCCGCTGAAGGCGCGCACCGTGCTGGCCCTGGCCGACGGCCTGACCACGCACGTGCTGATCGGGCACCTCACCGCGCGCCAGGCGCACGAGGTGCTGGCGGCCCAGCTCGCGGACTGACCCGACCGCCGAGCCGCGCCCGCCCGGGTCAGCGGGCCAGCCCCTCCAGCACCTCCGCGCCGGGCAGCTTCGCCAGCACCTCGCCGGGCACCAGCAGCTTGCTGCCCCGGACCCCGCTGCCGACCACCAGCTCCGGCGCGGCGGCGACCTCGGGCGCCAGCAGCACCGGCCAGTCGGCGGGCAGCCCCACGGGCGTGATGCCGCCGTGCTCCATGCCGGTCAGCGCCACGGCGTCGTCCATCGGCGCGAACGACGCCCGCCGCGCGTCCAGCCGCCGCCGCACCACGCCGTTCACGTCGGCCCGGGTCGTGGCGAGCACGACGCACGCCGCGTAGCGCACCGCGTCACCGCGCTTCCCGGCCACGATCACGCAGTTGGCGGACGCGCCGAGCGGCGAGCCGTAGTGCGCGCAGAACTCGGCCGTGTCGGCCAGCGCCGGGTCGATCGCGCTGACGGCGAGCCGGTCCGCGTCGGCCATCGCCCGCAGCGCGGTGGCCACCGGTCCGGCCACCAGGTCAAGCCGGTCGAGCACGGGCGCCGGGGACAGGGATCCTGCGATGCTCCACACGCCCGCCATCCTGCCGGCTCGCCTTGACGTTGACGCAACGTCAACCCCTAGCGTGGTCGGCGCACGGGAGGTGAGGGGTCGTGGCCTGGTCGATCGCACAGGTGGCGCGCATGTCCAAGGTGACTTCGCGGACGTTGCGGCACTACGACGCGATAGGTCTGCTGCCGCCGGCGTGGGTCGGCGGCAACGGCTACCGCTACTACGAGCGGGAGCAGTTGCTGCGGCTCCAGCAGATCCTCCTGCTGCGCGACCTCGGCCTCGGCCTGGACGCCGTGTCCGAGGTGCTCGACGGCCGCCACCGCGCGGTGGACGTGCTGCGCAACCACCAGCGGTGGCTGCGCGGCGAGCGGGAGCGGCTGGACAGGCTGGCGGACACCGTCGCCAGGACGATCCGGGAACTGGAGGGGGATGAGCACGACATGAAGATGGAAGAGCTGTTCGACGGCTTCGACGCCGACCGGCAGGCCCGCTACGAGGACGAGCTGGTGGAGCGCTTCGGCGAGGGCGCCCGCACGCACATCGAAGAGGGCAAGCGCCGGATGCGGGACTGGACCCGCGCCGACGCGGACGACTTCATGGCCGAGTGGCGGGCGATCAGGGAAGCCTACGCCGGGCTGTTCGACGCGGGCGTCGCGGCCGACGCGCCGGAGGCGCTGGCGGTCACCGACCGGCACTACGCGTGGATCTGCCTGAGCTGGACGCCGAACCGCGAGTCCTACACGGGGCTGGGCCGGCTCTACGTCGACGCGCCGGACTTCAAGGTCCAGTTCGACGACCACGGCGAGGGCTTCGCCGAGTGGGTGCGCGACGCGATCGCGGCCTACGCGGTGGCGCGGCTCTGAGCCGGGCGGCTTGCGGGGAGGTGCACATCCCCGCAGGTCGGGCGCGGCCCGGGCGCCCGGTCCCGGGTGGGGCCAGGCGCGCCGGAACCGGGCCTACAGGCCGAACGCCCTGAGCGCCTCGCGGTCGAACGCGGGCAGGTCGTCGGGCTTCCGGCTGGTCACCAGCGTCCAGCCGTTCCCGTCGCAGACCTGGACCTCCAGGTCGTCCCACCGCCCGCCGGCGTTGCGGATGTCGGTGGCCAGGCTCGGGAAGGAGGTCAGCGCCTTGCCGCGCACGACGTCGGCCTCGACCAGCAGCCACGGCCCGTGGCAGATCGACGCGACCGGCTTGCCCTGGTCGACGTGCGCCCGCACGAACGCCACCGCGTCGCGGTCCATGCGGAGGAAGTCCGCGCCCGCGACGCCGCCGGGGATCACCACGCCGTCGTAGTCGGCGGGGTCGGCCTGGGAGAACGGCAGGTCCACGTCGAAGGTGTCCGCCGGGGTGAGGTGGTCGAAAGCCTGGACCCGGCCGAGCCGCGGGGCGAGCAGCCGCGGGACCGCGCCCGCCTTCTCGACGTGCTGCCAGGGGTCGGTCAGCTCGACCTGCTCGACCCCTTCCGCACCGACCAGGAATGCGATCTTCTTCGGTTCGGGCATGCCCTCCGGCTACCCGCGCAGGAAATCGCCCAACCACCCGCGCACGTCACCCCGGTGCGACAGCCAGGTCGGCACGAGCTCCAACCGGCCCGCGGGCAGCGCGGCGGCGGTCGCCTCGGCGACCTCCCGGGGGTGCAGCGGGTCCTCCGTCGCGCCCACCACCAGCACCGGGGCGCGCACCGCCCGCAGCACCGACCGGTCGGGCACGGGGGTCCGGCCGGGCAGTTCGGCGAGCGCGCCGTCGAGCCGGCGGAACGCCGCGCGCCGCTCGGCCAGGTACTCGGGCGGCCCGCCGACGACGCTGACGGCGCGCTCGCGGCTCAGCAGCGCGCGCGGCTCGTCCAGGACGGCGGGCAGCAGCAGCGCGACCCGCTCGAACGCGTCGGGCTCGTCGGCCAGCAGCGACAGCAGCGCGCCGGAGGTCAGCGAGACGCCGACGGCCCGCGTGGCGCCCACCTCGCGGGCGACCGCGCGCAGGTCGGCCGCGATGCGCCGGTAGTCCCAGTACCCGGCGGGCGCGTCGGGGGCGTCGCCGTGCGAGGGGAGGGTGACCACGACCCGGGTGCCGGGCACGCCGGTCGCGGGCAGGCGGGCCTCACCGGGCGTGGCGCCCAGGCCGTGCCCGATCAGGGTGACCGGCGTGCCGGAGCCGTGGCTCCGGTAGGTCACCACCGCGGGCCGCGCTGGACCTCGATCAGGCGGGGCCGCACGTCGACCAGGTAGACGGTGACGGCGACCAGCCCCGCGAGCCAGAACATCCCGCCGGGGCCGGAGAGGCTGAACAGCAGCAGCGCGAACGCGCCACCGCCGGTGATGCCCAGCCAGGCGGGCTTGGTGAGCCGCTCCGCCGCGGTGTAGGCGTCGGCGCGCTGCGACAGGGCGTGTGCGAAGGCGAAGACCCCCATGATCAGCCCGACGCAGTACGCCAGGAACAAGATCCACTCGTCGAGGCGGATCAGGTCCGGGGACGGGAACGGAAGGAACACCCCACCAGAGTACGTGCGGACCGCGCCCCGGGGATACCCGGAACGGGGCGCCCCCGCGGGACGCCCCGTGACGACCGCCTCACTCGGCGGAGTCGGCCGGCTTCTTCGCCGTGGCGCCGCGGGACGCGGCCGGCTTGCGCGCGGCGCCGGTCGAGCGGGCGGAGGCGGCGCGGTCGGCGGCCTTGCGCGTGGTGCTGCGCACCTCGTGCGCCGCTTCGCCGCCGGCCTCGACGACGGCGCCGGCCAGCTCCTCGCTCACGTCGTCCAGGCCGCGGGCCACCTTCTCCCCGGTCGCGCGGGTGCGGCGGCTGACCTTGCCGAGCACGTCGTCGGCCAGGTCGCGGGCGTCGCCCGCGGCGGCCTCGGTGCGCTTCTGCGCGGTCTCGACGGCCTCCTCGACCTGGTGCAGGGCCTTCTGGACGTGCGGCTGGGACTTGAGCTTGTCCAGCGCCTCCTGGCCGTGCTCGGCCAGGAACTGGTAGAGGTTCAGCGCGGACTGGGTGTAGGCGTCCACGACCTTGCGCAGCTCGGCCGGGTCGAACCGGTCGCGGAGGTCCTTGAGGTCGGCCGACTCGGCGGCGGACCTGGCGGCCTCGGCCCGCTCCCGGGCCTTGTTCAGCGCCTCGACCACGGCCTTGGCGGCCAGGTCGCCGGCGCCCAGGGCGGCCAGCAGCGGCGTGCGGGCGGCGGCGGCGACCTGCTCGCCCGCCTTGCGCAGCTCCTCGGTGGTGGGCAGGTTCGGCATGCGGATCACTCCTCGGGCTCGGGTTGGTCGGCGGTGTTGCGGTCGGCGGTGTTCTCCCGCCGGAACGACTCGTAGACGTCGAGCAGCACCTGCTTCTGCCGCTCGGTCAGGTCGGGCGCGGCGACGATGGCGTCGGCCAGCGCGCCGCCCTCGCGCTGCTCCAGGATCCCGGCCTCGACGTACAGCGCCTCCGCCGAGATCCGCAGCCCCCTGGCGATCTGCTGGAGGATCTCCGCGCTGGGCTTGCGCAGGCCCCGCTCGATCTGGCTCAGGTAGGGGTTGGAGACCCCGGCGAGCCTGGCCAGCTGGCGCAGCGAGATCTTCGCGGTGTTGCGCTGCTGGCGGATGTAGTCGCCGATGCCGCGGCCGAGGTCGGCCACCGCTTCGTCGAGGGACTTGTCCACCGGCGGGGCACCTCCTCGGTCACCGGTCCGGGCACCTCCGACGGTACGCGCGGGTGCTAGCTCCTGCAAGCGCTGTGCTAGCAACCCGGACGTGGGCCCGCCCACAGCGCTACGGTGGGGGTGTGGACCCCGCCACCGACCTGCGCGCGCAGCTGGCCGACTCGCTGCGGGCCTCGGGCGTGCTCGCCGACCCGCGGTGGGTGGAGGCGTTTCGCCAGGTCCCGCGCCACGTCTTCGTACCGGGCTGCTTCGTGCAGCAGGAGGACGGCCGGTGGGCGGCGATCACGTCCGACCACCCCGACCACCTGTCGACCGTCTACCGCAACCAGGTGTGCGTGACCCAGCTGAACGGGTCCGACGACGCCTGGCAGCAAGCACTCACCACCGGTCCGGTGCACGGGGTGCCCACCAGCTCGTCGAGCATGCCGACGATCATGGCGATCATGCTGGAGGCGCTCGACGCGCGCCCCGGCTCGACGGTGCTGGAGGTCGGCACGGGCACCGGGTACAACGCGGCCCTGCTCAGCCACGTGCTCGGCGAGCGGGCGGTGACGTCGGTCGACGTCGACCCGGGCGTCCACGCGCGCGCCGTGCGGCTGCTGCGCTCGGCCGGGTACGCGCCGCACTGCGTGGCGGGCGACGGCGAGCGGGGCCACCCGCCGCGGGCGCCGTACTCGCGGATCCTCGGGACGTGCGCGGTGTCGCGCGTCCCGGAGCCGTGGCTGCGCCAGGTCGAGCCGGACGGGCTGGTCGTCACCACGTTCAACCGGGTCATCGGGGCCGGGCTGGTCCGGCTGGTGGTCCGCGACGGCGTCGCCCGCGGCCGGGTGCTGCGGGAGGACGGCCGCTTCATGCCGCTGCGGGCGCACCGGCAGGCGTGGGCCGACGCGGCGCTGGACGCCGCGGCGGACGCCACGTCCGCGAGCAGCCGCACGACGCTGCTGCCGGCGCGGGCGGTCGTGGACTCGTCGTCGCCGTTCGAGTTCTTCGCGGGGCTGGTGCTGGAGGGGGCGGCCCTGGCCTTCGACCCCGTGCGCCTGGTCCACCCGGACGGGTCCTGGGTGCGGCACCTCGGCGCGGTGGTCGAGCAGGGCGGGCCCCGGGAGCTGTGGACGGCGGTGGAGCGGGGCCACCGGGAGTGGCGCGCGCTGGGCAGGCCGCGGCGGCAGCACTTCACGTTCACCGCTTCGGCGGACGGGCAGCACTTCGGCCTGGCCGGCACCGAGCTGACCTGGCCGCTCTGACCCGGCCGCTCCGACCCGGCGCTCCGACCCGGCGCTCCGGGCAGCCCGACCCAGCCGCTCCTCCGAGCGCCCGCCCCACCGCCCCGAGCGGCGGCGCGATCCGACGGGGCGTGGAGCCGGGCCGCCGGGACCGACCGGGACGCGACACCGGGCCGGCCGGGCCTGGCACCGGACCGGCCGGGGCCTGGCGCCGAGCCGACCGGGGCCTGGCGCCGGGCTGGTGGAGCGTGGCGCCGGACCGGCCGGGGCGAATTGTCGTACCCGGCTGGTTGAGTACGTGCCGGGGGCGTTCAACCCGGAGGGACGCCCGCGTCCGCGCGCCTCGGCTAGTCGAACAGCTCCTCCAGGAAGCTGCGCCTGCGCGGCCGGCCGTAGTAGCCCTGGTCGTAGTGCCCCGGCGGGTAGGCGGCCGGGTGCGGGGCGCCCGGCGGGTAGGCCGCCGGGTGAGCGGCCGGCGGGTACGCGGCCGGGGGCGGCGTCGTGCCGGGCGGGGGCTGGTAGGGCGGCGGCGAGCCCGCCGGCTGGTCGGCCGAAGGCGGCGGGGAACCGGCCGACTGGTCCGCGTAGGGGGGCGGCGGGCCCGCCGGCTGGTCGGCGTACGGCGGCGCGGTGGCGTAGTGCTCGCGCTCGGCCGCGACGATCTGGTCCAGTTCGCCGCCGTCCAGGAAGACGCCCTTGCAGTTGTCGCACTGCTCGATGTGGACGGCTCCGCGCGTGATGGTGCGCATGAGGTCCTGGCACTTGGGGCAGATCACGTACTCGAGAGTACGCACGACACGAAGGTGACCGCGTCACCACTTGGCGTGATCGGTGGGACATTATGCCCTCGTGTCCCGTTTTCGTCAGCGTGCCGTGCTCGTGGGGTGTGTCCTGGCCGCCCTGCTCGCGGTGGCCGGGTTGTTCGTCACCGACTACGGCATCCCGCCCGACCTGTGGCTGTCCGGGCTCGCGGTCGGCTTCCTGGCGTTCCTCGCCGCGTTCGACCCCTGGTTGCAGCGGCGGCGGGCGGCCGGGCTCGCCACCGACGACAGCCTCGACGCCGCCACCCGCGCGCTGGCCGTCGCCCTGCACGGCCAGTGGGCGGAGGAGTGCCGGGCGCGGGGCCTCGGCGAGGACATGCTCGACCTGCACTGGAGTTCCTCCAGCGGTCGCCCGGGGCGCAGCGACGCCGTGGTGGGCGCGTTCGAGCGGCACCCCCGCATGGTGTTCCTCGGGGAGGCGGGCGCGGGGAAGAGCACCATCGCCATGCTGCTCACCATCGGCCTGCTGGACCGCTACGAAGGCGGGCCGGTGCCGTTCCCCGTCTCGCTGTCCACCTGGGACCCCCACGCCGAGGACGTCCGCACGTGGCTGACCCGCCGCCTCTACGAGGAGCACCCGGCGCTGCGCAACACCGAGCTGTACGGCAGCTACGCCGGCGACCTGCTGGTGGAGCAGCGGCGCGTGTTCCCCGTGCTGGACGGGCTCGACCGGATCCCCCGCGAGCACCGCGCCGAGGCGCTCGGGCGGATCAACCGGGCGTTCCCGGCGTCGGTGCCGCTGGTGCTCACCTGCCGGGCGGACGAGTTCGACGAGGCGGGCGTCGAGGTCGTCGCCGCCGACGTCGTGCGGCTGCACCCGCTGGACCACGAGGAGATCGCCGGCTACCTGCGCGCGCACGCCGACCCGGTGGCGGCGGCCCGCTGGGAGCCGATCTTCCTGCACCTGCGCGCCGAACCGGACGGGCGGCTGGCCGACGCCCTGTCCACGCCGCTGGCGGTGGGGCTGGCCGGGGTCGTCTACGCGTACGGCGAGCCCAGCGAGCTGCTGGACCGCACCCGGTTCCCGGACCGGCGGTCGGTCGAGGACCACCTGGTCGACTCGCTGGTGGCCGGCGCGTTCGGCGACCGCGGGGCCGCCCACCAGGCGCGGGCCAGCCAGGTGTGGCCGCGGGAGAAGGCCGCCCGCTGGCTGGCGTTCCTGGCCCGGGAGATGCGCGCCCGCGGGATCACCGACCTGGCCTGGTGGGAGCTGCGGCGCTCGGTCGGCGAGCGGTGGCTGGCGGTGCTGGGCGCGGTGGTGCTCGGGTCCGTCGGCGGGTTCGGGGTGGGGTGGCTGATGGCCTACGCGAGCACGCCCCGGTTCGCCCCCGTCACGGGGCTGGTCGCCGGGGTCGCCGTGGCGGTGGCCGCCCTGCACGCCTCGCGGGAGCGCGAGCCCAAGCCCCGGTTGGGGGTGTGGCGCAGCGTGGTGGTCGTCAGCGGTGTGCTGGGCACGGCCGTCGGGCTGGTCTTCGGCGCGCTGTACGGGCTCTCCGCCGGGCTGGTGGTCGGCCTCGGGCTGGCCGTGGCCGTGGCGCTGCGGTTCGCGCTGGGCAGCGACGCCGAGCTGAGCCACCCGTCCGGTCCTCAGTGGACGATGGCGCGGGACCGGGTCGCGGTGTGGACCGGGTCGCTGGTGCTGGCCGTGGTGTTCGGCGCGGCGGGCGGGCTGGTGTTCGGGCCGAACCAGACCGGCATGGTCGGGCTGGGGCTGGCCTGCGGGCTGATGCTCGGGTTCGCGCTGTCGGTGCTGCACCTGCGGTGGTGGTGGTTCACCGTCGCGCGGGTCTGGCTGGCGCTGCGGGGCAGGCTGCCGTGGGAGCTGATGGTGTTCCTGGACGACGCGCGCAAGCTCGGCGTGCTGCGCCAGGCGGGCGCCTGCCACCAGTTCCGGCACGCGCTGGTGCAGGAGCGGCTCGCGGGCGCCCGGCCGGCGGTGCGGTCAGGCGCCTAGCCGGTGCAGCCGGCGGATCGCCTCGTCCAGGACCTCGTCCCGCTTGCAGAACGCGAACCGCACGAGGTGCCGCCACCGGTCGGGGTGGTCGGTGAACACCTGGACCGGCACGCCCGCCACGCCGATCCGCCCGGGCAGCTCGCGGCACAGCTGCTCGCCGTCGTCGAAGCCCAGCGGGCGGACGTCGGCGGTGATGAAGTACGTGCCCTCGCTGGGCCGCACCGCGAACCCGGCCCGGGTCAGACCCTCGGCCAGCCGGGAGCGCTTGTCCTGCAACGACGCCCGCAGCCGCTCGACCCACGGCAGCTCGGCGCGCAGCGCGTGCGCCACGGCGGGCTGGAACGGCGCGCCGCCCACGAAGGTGAGGAACTGCTTGGCGGCCCGGACCGCGCCGACCAGGTCGGCGGGCCCGCACACCCAGCCGATCTTCCAGCCGGTGCAGTTGAACGTCTTGCCCGCGCTGGAGATGGTGACCGTGCGCTCGGCCATGCCCGGCAGCGCCGCCAGCGGCAGGTGCTCGGAGCCGTCGAACACCAGGTGCTCGTAGACCTCGTCGGTGATCGCGACCAGGTCGTGCTCGACGCACAGCCGGGCGATCTCGCCCAGCTCCGCGCGGGTGAGCACCGTGCCGGTCGGGTTGTGCGGCGAGTTGACCAGCACGGCCCTGGTGCGCGGGCCGATCGCGGCGCGCAGCGCCCCGGCGTCCAGCCCCAGCCGGCCGGTGCCGGGCTCCTCGACCAGGCCGACGGTGCGCCGGGTCGCGCCCGCCAGCGCGACCGACGCCGCGTACGAGTCGTAGTACGGCTCGATCAGCACGACCTCGTCGCCGGGCTCGACCAGCGCCAGCAGGGTGGCCGCGACGGCTTCGGTGGCGCCCACCGTGACGAGGATCTCGGTGTCCGGGTCGTAGCGCGTCCCGTACCGCGCCCGGTGCTCGGCGACGGCCTCGCGCAGCACCGGCATCCCGGGGCCGGGCGGGTACTGGTTGAGGCCGCCGTCGATGGATTCCTTGGCCACGGCGAGCATCCCGGCCGGCCCGTCGGTGTCCGGGAAGCCCTGACCGAGGTTCACCGCCCCGGTGCGCGTCGCCAACGCGGTCATCTCCGCGAAGATCGTCGAGGCGAACGGCCGCATCCTGGGGACAAGCGCTGGTACCCGCACGACTCCGAATCTTCACGGACAATGGTCCCGTGGAGCAACTGACGGCGGCCGACCAGCTCAAGCGCCGGGGCCTGCGCAGGATGAAGGTCGTCGCCACCGGGCTGTTCCTGGCCGCGACGGCGGTCTTCCTGGTGGCGCTGGCGTTCGAGGAGGGCGGCCCGGCGTGGGTCGGGTACGTGCGGGCGGCGGCGGAGGCGGGCATGGTGGGCGCGCTGGCCGACTGGTTCGCCGTGACCGCGCTGTTCCGCCGGCCGCTGGGGCTGCCCATCCCGCACACGGCGATCATCCCGACCCGCAAGGACACCTTCGGTGACGCGCTGGGGTCGTTCGTCGGCGCCAACTTCCTGTCCGAGGACGTGGTGCGCGACAAGCTGCGGCGGGTCGGCATCGCGCAGCGGGTCGGCGCGTGGGTCGTCCAGCCGGACAACGCCGAGCGGGTGACGTCCGAGCTGGCGAACGTGGTCAAGGGCGCGATCACCGTGCTGCGGGACGACGACGTGCAGGCGATCGTGGAGCAGGCGGTGGTGCGGCGGCTGACCGACCAGCCGTGGGGCCCGCCGCTGGGCAGGCTGCTGGGGCAGGTGCTCACCGACGGGGCGCACCACAAGCTGGTGGACCTGATGTGCGACCGCGCCTACGACTGGGTGCGGGACAACCACGACCGGATCGCCGGGCTGGTCAGCGAGCGGTCGCCGGTGTGGTCGCCGAAGTTCATGGACTCGCTGCTCGGCGACAAGGTCTACAACGAGCTGCTGAACTTCGCGTGGGCGGTGAAGACCGAGGCCGACCACCCGATGCGCCAGGCGGTCGACCACTTCCTGATCTCGTTCGCGGGCGACCTCCAGCACGACCCGGTGACCATGGGGCGCGCCGAGGCGGTCAAGCAGCAGGTGGTCGAGCACCCGGACGTGCAGCGCCTGATCGGGTCGGCGTGGGGCACGGCCAAGGGGATGCTGCTGGCCGCCGCCGAGGACCCGTCCTCCGAGCTGCGCAAGCGCATCCGCGAGGGGCTGGTCTCGTTCGGGCGGCGGCTGGTGTCCGACGAGTCCATGCGCGCCAAGGTCGACGGGTGGCTCGAAGGCGCGGCGGGGCACGTCGTGGGCAACTACCGCGACGAGATCACCACGCTGATCACCGACACCGTCGAGCGCTGGGACGCCGAGGAGACCGCGCGCAAGATCGAGCTGCAGGTCGGCCGCGACCTGCAGTTCATCCGGATCAACGGCACGGTGGTGGGCGCCCTGGCGGGCCTGGCGATCTACGCGGTCGGCCAGTGGGTGGTGTGAGCCGCCCCCGGGAACGCCCCTCGTGAACGCTTCCCGGGCACGCCCCGAGCACGCCTCAGGACACGCTGAGCGCGCGCCGCTCCCGGAAGTTGCGCGCCTTCTCCCGGTTGCCGCACACCTGCATCGAGCACCACGTGCGCGAGCGGTTGCGCGAGCGGTCGAAGAACGCCCACAGGCAGCCGTCCGCCTGGCAGATCTTGAACCGCTCCCACGACCCGAGCACCGCCAGCCGGGCCGCCGCGCCCAGCACCGCGCCCAGGGCGTCCTCGCTGGACATCAGGGGCACCCCGTGGCTGAGGTCGACGCGGATCAGCCCCGCCGCCGGGGTGGGGTCGGGCCCGTCGTGCCCCTCGCCCAGCGAGGCCCGCAGCGAGGTGCGCACGGCGCGGACCTCGGCCAGGTCGCCGACGCCGCCTAGGCCGCGCTCGGTGACCCACGCCCGCCAGGCGGCGGCGCTGTCCAGGACGTCCGTGCCGAGTTCGAGGTCTCGGGTGTTGAGGAAAGCGAGCAGCAGCTCCACATCGTGTTCCGCATCGCCGGCTCGACCCTGCGCGAGAGCCGCGTGGTCCCAGCCGGCCGCCAGACCAGTCACACCACCACTGTAGGCGTCGGAGAGTCGCGATGTGGCGAAGTAACCGTCAAGCCCTTTTCAAGGGTTAGCCCTACTCCCCGTTCAGCGGACCCCCGATCAGGGTATTCATCCGGTGTATACACCCTGTGTATAGTCGCACCCATGTCGATCGGACACACCCTGCTGGGCCTGCTGGAGAAGGGGCCCCGGCACGGATACGACCTGAAGAGGGCCTACGACGAGCGCTTCGGCCAGGACCGGCCGCTGCACTACGGGCAGGTCTACACGACGCTGTCGCGCCTGCTGCGCAACGGCCTCGTCGAGGAGGCCGGGGTCGAGGCCGGTGACGGTCCGGAGCGGAAGCGGTACGCGATCACGGACGCGGGTGTGACCGACGTCGAGACCTGGCTGGGCACGCCGGAGAAGCCCGAGCCCTACCTGCAGAACACGCTGTACGCGAAGGTCGTGCTGGCGCTGCTGTCCGGTCGCAGCGCCGACGAGGTGCTCGACGTGCAGCGGTCCGCCCACCTGCGCACCATGCGCGAGCTGACCAGGCGCAAGGCCGCCGGCGACCTGGCCGACCAGCTGATCTGCGACCACGCGCTGTTCCACCTGGAGGCGGACCTGCGCTGGCTGGAGCTGACCGCCGCGCGCCTGGGGCAGCTGTCGGCCCGGCTGGCGGAGGTGGCCCGGTGAGCGCCCTGCTGGAGGCCGTGGACCTGCACAAGGCGTTCGGCCCGACCCCGGCGCTGGCCGGCGCGGGCCTGGGCGTGCGCGCCGGCGAGGTCGTGGCGGTGATGGGCCCGTCCGGCTCGGGCAAGTCCACGCTGCTGCACTGCCTGGCCGGCATCCTGACGCCGGACTCGGGCACCGTGCGGTACCGGGACGTCGAGCTGAGCGCGATGCCCGACGGCGAGCGCAGCGAGCTGCGGCGCACCGACTTCGGGTTCGTGTTCCAGTTCGGCCAGCTGGTGCCGGAGCTGAGCTGCCTGGAGAACGTGGCCCTGCCGCTGCGGCTGGGCGGCATGAAGCGCCGCGAGGCCGAGGCGCGGGCCGCCGGCTGGCTGGAGCGGCTGGAGGTCTCCGACGTCCGCGACAAGCGCCCCGGCGAGACCTCCGGCGGCCAGGGCCAGCGGGTCGCGGTGGCGCGCGCCCTGGTGACGGGCCCGCGGGTGGTGTTCGCCGACGAGCCGACCGGCGCGCTCGACTCCCTGAACGGCGAACGCGTGATGCAGCTGCTCACCACCGCCGCGAGGGAGACCAACGCCGCGGTGGTCCTCGTGACGCACGAGGCGCGCGTCGCGGCCTACTCCGATCGCGAGGTGGTGGTCCGCGACGGCCGCTCGCGGGAAGTCGAGCCGGTCCGATGACTCCTCGCACCACCCCGCCGGGCGCGCTGCGGGCCGCCCGCTCCGGCTCCGCCCACGGGCCGGCCGAACGCCACGAGGCCCGGCCGCGTGTCGGCGGTCGGCACGTGCGCCGGCCGCGTGTCGGCGGTTCACGTGTCGGCGGTTCGCCGCGCCGGGTCCGGTGCCGGGTCCACCACGACCTCGGCTCACCGCGCTCGACCGCGCTCCCGTGCCCGGTCGTGGCTGCCCGCCACGCCTCGCTCCGCGACCTCGCCCCGACCGCGCACCGGATCCGGGCAGGAGGCCCCGTGCCACCCGGAAGCCACGTGCTCCCGCGGAGCCACGCGCCGCTCGGGGGTCACGTGCTGTCCGGAACTCACGTGCCACTCGGGGGACACACGCTGTCCGGGAGCCGCGTGCCACTCGGGGGACACACGCTGTCCGGGAGCCGCGTGCCGCTCAGGGGACACGCGCCGACCGGGAGCCACGCGCTGCACGGAGGCCACGTGCTGCACGGGGGTCCTGTGCTGCCCGAGAGCCGCGGATCGTCTGCGGGCGGCGTGCCGACCCGGCGCCGCGCCGCGGTCCTCGGTCGCGCCCGAGCCGAGCGCCGGGTCCTGGCGCGCCGGCCCGGCGCGCGCGGAGCGGAGGGCGGCCGATGAAGCGCGTGCTGTCCGACCTGCTCCTGGGCGTCCGGCTGGCGCTGGGCGGCGGTCGCACGTCGTGGGTCCGGCTCACGCTGACCGGCGTGGGCATCGGCATCGGGGTCGCGGTGCTGCTCGTGGCGTCCTCGCTGCCGACCGTGATCTCCTCCCGAGCCGAGCGCACCGCCGCCGCGCAGGCGGTCACCGCGGACCCGGAGACGAGCGGCGACGTGCTCTACGCCAACTCGTGGACCTCGGAGTTCCGCGGCCGGCCGATCGCCGGCCGGTTCGTCCACGCGAGCGGGCCGGGCTCGCCGGTGCCGCCGGGCCTGTCGGGGGTGCCCGGCGCCGGCGAGATCGTCCTCTCCCCCGCGCTCGCGGACCTGCTCGACTCCCCGGAGGGGGAGCTGCTGCGCGCGCGCTTCCCCCAGCAGCGGGTGGGCGTGATCAGCCAGGCGGGCCTGACCTCCCCGCACGACCTGACCTTCGTCGCCGGTGACCCGTCGGTCGAGCGCAGCCGCACGACGGCCGTGGTCTCCTACGGCGGGACCGCGCCCGGGCGCGTCCTCGACCAGGTGCTGACCCTGCTGATCCTGGTCGGGGTGGTCGCGCTGCTGTTCCCCGTCCTGGTGTTCGTGGGCATCACGACGCGGCTGGCGGGCGCGGAGCGCGACCGGCGGCTGGCGGCGTTGCGGCTGGTCGGCGCGGGCGCGCAGCGGGTGCGGCTGATCGCGGCGGGCGAGGCGCTGCTCGGCGCGGTGACGGGGCTGGCCGTCGGCGCGGCGCTGTTCCTGGCGGCCCGGGCGTTCGTGGAGGAAGTCCGGCTGGCGGGCCTGAGCGTGTTCGTCGACGACCTGACCCCGGCGCCGCTGTTGGCGGCGCTGATCGCCGTGCTGGTGCCCGTGCTGGCGGTGGTGACGTCGGTGGTCGCCATGCGCCGCACGGTGGTCGAGCCGCTGGGCGTGGTGCGCCGGTCCAAGCCGGTGCGCCGGGTGCTGTGGTGGCGGGCGGTGCCGATCTTCATCGGCGCGCCGGCGCTGGTGTCGCAGTCGGGCGCGCTGGGCGGCAGCAGGGACGACGCGTCGACGCCGGCCATCATCGGCGGCATCCTGATGGTGCTGCTGGGCATCCCGCTGCTGCTGCCGTGGGTCGTGGAGCGCGCGGTCGGCAGGCTGCGCGGCGGCGCGCCGTCGTGGCAGCTGGCCATCCGCCGGCTGCAGCTGGAGAGCGGCACGGCGGCCCGCGTGGTCGGCGGCGTGGCGGTCGTCCTGGCCGGCGGCATCGCCCTGCAGTCGGTGATGGCCAGCGCGGAGTCCAAGCTCGTGGACCGCCCCAGCCAGTCCGACCCGGGCCGGGTGATGGTGCACCTGTCCAGGTCCACCGCCGAGGTCGCCGACCGGGCCGCCGCGATGCTGGAGCGCTCGCCGGGCGTCCAGGGGGTCCACCCCGTGTCGTACGTCCAGTTCATGCGCGACGAGCAGAACGTCCACGGCGCGACCGTGGCCGGCTGCGAGGTCCTGCGCCTGCAGACCGGCCTGTCCGACTGCCGGGACGGCGACGCGTTCTTCGTCCGCGACTCGGACCGGATCACGCCTGCGGACGAGGAGATCCGACCCGGGACGCGGGTCGTGTTCTACGAGCAGGAGGGCGAGGAGCAGCTCCTCGGCGCGCAGTGGGTGGTCCCGGAGTTCACCGAGGTCACCGCTCCGGCGCACACCCAGCACGGCCTCGTCCTCACGCCGGGGGCGCTCAAGGGCGTCGACGTGCCGCTGCACCGGTCGAACCTCCTGGTCCAGGTCGACACCGGCCGGCCGGACGTCGGCGAGCACGTGCGCAACGCCATCGCGCCCCTGACCTGGCGCACGTTCTCGTACAACTACGGCGAGGCGGACGTGAGCCAGAGCGTCAAGGAGTTCCGGAGCATCCGCCAAGCCCTCCTCGCGGGCTCCCTGATCACCCTGCTGCTCGCGGGGAGCAGCCTGCTGGTCCTGGCGCTGGAGCAGGTGCGGGAGCGCCGGCGCCCGCTGGCGGTGCTGGCCGCGAGCGGGGTGCCGAGGGCGACGCTGGGCCGTTCGCTGCTCTGGCAGAACGCCGTGCCGCTGCTGCTGTCCCTGGCGGTGGCCGTGTCCGTCGGCTCCGGATTGGCCGTGCTGCTGCTGCGCATCGTCGAGCAGCCCATCGTGCTGGACTGGTCGGGCATCACCGTGCTCAGCACGGCGGCAACCGCCCTGGTCGCGGTGGTGACCCTGCTGACCCTGCCGTCGCTGCACCGGGCGACCGGGGCCTTGGGGCTGCGCTCGGAATGACCGTGCCGCTCGCGTGCGCCGCCGCCCGCCGGGGCGGCGGCGCGCCGCGCCCGCCCGGCCACGACCGCCCCGGTCCGCGGCCGGCGCACCGGAGAGCGCTTGCCACCGGCAGCCGCACGAGCCCGACAACACCCGCCGAGAGCAGGCCGCAGCTCCCCGCGGGCCCGACAACACCCGCCGAGAGCAAGCCGCACCGCAACCGCACAGACCCGACAACACCCACCCAAAGCAGGCCGCCGCAACCGACGAACCGGACAACACCCACCGGCAGCGAGCCACACCACAACCGGCGGGGCGGGCGGCGCGTGCCGGGAGTGGGCGCGGGGCCGGGTAGCGCGTACCGGGGGTGGGCGTGCGGTGCGCCGCACGGGCCGGGCAGCGCGTGCCGAGGGCAGGCGCACCGGGAGCGGGCGAACCGGGAGCGGGTGGGCCGGGGGCGGGCAAGCCGGGAGCGGGTGGGCCGAGGGCGGGCGAACCGGGAGCGGGCGAGCCGGGAGCGGGTCGGCCAGGGGCGGGCGAACCGGGAGCGGGTGGCCAGGGGCGGGCGAACCGGGAGCGGGCGAGCCAGGGGCGGGCGTGCCGGGAGCGGGTCGGCCGAGGGCGGGTGGGCGGCGCGGCGCACGGGCCGGTCGTCCGGGCGGCCGGGGGTTTGCCGAACCGATCGCCGGCGAATTGGTCCGCGGGGACCACGAAACGGCCCCCTGCGGCGTCTTTAGGGGTGTGCTCCGCGATCGCTCCCCCAACCGAAGCTCCCTCCACCCCGCCCCCACCGGGGCGGCGCGGAGGGTGATGGCCGTGGTCCGTCCCGTCCGGGGCGGGCTCCGGTGAACCGCAGGTGGGTCGCCGACCTGGTCCTCGGGGTCCGACTGGCTGTCGGGGGCAGCCGGACCTCGTGGGCCAGGTTGGCGCTGACGGCCGCCGGCGTCGGCCTCGGCGTGGTGGTGCTGCTGCTCGCCGCGTCGGTCGGCCCGGCGCGGGAGGCCAAGTCCGAGCGCGTCCGGGCCGCCGCGCTGCACCCGGCCGAGGAGGGCGGGCCGCTTCGCGCGCGCGAGGTGGCCGTGTCCTGGCAGGGCCGCCGCATCCTCGGCGTGGAGCTGGCGGCCACCGGGGCGGACCGGCCCGCGCCGCCCGGTGTCGGCCGGCTGCCCGAGCGGGGCGAGGTGGTGGTCTCGCCGGAGCTGCTGCACCTGATCGAGACCGACGACTCGGTGCGCGCGCGGTTCCCCGAGCGCGTCATCGGGGTCATCGCCGACGCCGGGCTGCCCAGGCCCAAGTCCCTGCTGTTCTACGCGGGGCTGTCCGACCGCAACGCCGGCGGCGCCGTCCCGGTCGCCGGCTTCGGCGCCGACGAGCCCCGGTCGACGCTGCTGCCCGCCTACCGGCTGCTGGTGGTGGCCGCGATCGGCGCGCTGCTGGTGCCCCTCGGGATCTTCGTGCTGGTCGCCACCCGGCTCGGCGCGACCGGCCGGGGCCGGCGGCTGGCCGCGATCCGCCTCGTCGGCGCGAGCCGCGCCCAGGTCCGGTGGATCGCCGGCGGCGAGACGCTGACCGGCGCGGTGCTGGGGCTGTTCGTCGGGGTGGCGCTGTTCTTCGCCGCCCGCCCGCTGGCGCGGTTCATCGAGGTCGAGGGGGTCGGGTTCTTCCCCACCGACCTGCTGCCCGACCCGCTGCTGGGCGCGGTGATCGCGGTGGGCGTGCCGGTGGTCGCGGTGGTGTCCGCGCTGCTCGCGCTGCGCACCGACGACGCGGGGCCGCTGGGGCGGGCGACCGCGGGCCCCGCGCCGGTGCGCCGCCGGGCGTGGTGGCGGTTCGCGCTGGTCGGCGCGGGCGCGGTGGTCCTCGTGGCGACCTCGGTGGCGGGCAGTTCCTGGCGGGTGATGGTGGACTCGGCCACGGCCCTCGCGGTCGGCGCGGGCATCGGGCTGGTGCTCGCCGGGACCGGCGCGGTGCTGCCGTGGCTGGTGGGGCTGGTCGCCGACCGCCTGCACCCGGAGGGGGTCGCGCCGATGCTCGCGGTGCGCGGGCTGCGGTCCGACTCGGGGGTGCCGCGCGTGCTGTCCGGGGTGGTCGTGGTGCTGGCCGGCTCGCTGGCGCTGCAGGTGGTGCTGGGCGTGGCCGCGCGGGTCACCGCCGAGTCCGCGCTCGACGCCCGGTCCGAGGCCGACCGCTGGGTGCTCGACGTCTCCGAGCACACCCCGGTCCGGTCCCTGGAGGAGGCGATCGCGCTGGTCGGCGGCGTGCGGCGGGTCAGCGAGGTGCGGGCGCACCGCACGGGCGGCGCGGCGCCTGCGCTGGTGGTCAGCACCGACTGCGCGGAACTGGCCGAGCGCCTGCGGGTCACGGACTGCGCGCCCGGCTCGGCCTACCGGACGGCCGGCGGCACCCGCGTGCCGCCGGCCGGCACGAGCCTCGTCGTCGGCGGGCGCCCGTGGACGGCGCCCGAGCCCCGGACCGTGCCGGGCAGCGCGCCCGGCCTGTTCGTCGCGAGCGGGACCGACCCGGTGCTCGACGCCGTCCCGCCGGCCGAGCTGGTCGTGGTCGGCGCCCCGGACCCGGCGTTCGGCGACAGCCTGCTGGCCGCGACCGGGCGCGTCGACCGGGGCGTGGCGCTGCGGTCGACGTTCCAGGCGGGGCAGGTGGAGCTGTTCACGTCCCTGCGCAGCGGCGTGATCGGCGGTTCGGTGCTGCTCACCCTGCTGGCCGTGGTCGGCCTCGCCGCCGCGGCCGTCGACCAGGTGTGGGAGCGCCGCCGGCAGACGGCCGTGCTCACCGCGAACGGCGTCCCGCGCAACGTCCTCACGTCGGCTGCGCTGTGGCAGTCGGCGATCCCCACGGCGCTGGGCATCGCGCTCGCCGTCCCGGTCGGCCTCGGCACGGCGTGGCTGGTGGTGCCGGCCGAGCGCTTCCGCGTGGCCTGGACCGAGCTGGCCACCACCGTGGCGACGGCCGCCGTCGTCGTGCTGGTCCTGGCCCTGTGCACGCTGCCCGCGCTGCGCCAGGCGCTCCGCCCGGGAGGGCTGCGCACCGAGTAGCCGCCAGTGGACGCGCGGACCGGCGGCGGCGTTCCCCACGCCACACCATCGGGCGGCGCCGGGAGCCGGGAAGACCGAGCGACCCTCACATCGGGCATGCACGATCAAGGCAACGCAGAGCTGCTGGCGCGGGCGCACCGGGGTGACCGGGGCGCGTGGCAGGAGATCGTCCACCGGTACTCCCGGCTGGTGTGGACGGTCGCCCGGTCGCACCGGCTGAGCCCCGACGACGCGGCGGACGTCCACCAGGCGACGTGGCTGGTCCTGGCCGAGAACCTGACCCGGATCCGCCGCCCCGAGCGGCTGGCCGCGTGGCTGACCACGACGACCCGCCGCGAGGCGCTGGCCGTGCTGCGCGTGCGCGGCCGGGAGGAGCCGCTCGACCTGTGGGAGCCGGAGGCCGAGGACCCCACCCCCGAGGACCGCGCCCTCGCCGGCGACACCCGGTCCCGCCTGTGGCGCGCCTACACCACCCTCACCGAGCGGTGCCGCCGGATCCTGCACCTGGTCGCGTTCGCGCCCGAGCTGTCGTTCGCGCAGGTGGCCGAGGCGGTGGGCATCCCGCCGAACAGCCTGGGCCCCACCCGCGGCCGGTGCCTGGAAGTCCTGCGCCGCCGCCTGGTCACGGGGAGCGCCGGATGACCGACGAAGACCTCCTGCGCTCGCTGGCCGACCTGGTCGACCGCCTGGACCCGCCGCCGGCCGACCTCGCCGCGCGCGCCCGGGCCGCGCTGGCCGAGCGGTCCGGGGCCGAGCTGTCGCGCCTGCTCACCGACTCCGCCCACACCGCCGAACCCGGGCTGCGCGGCGCGGGCCACGTCCGCGTGCTGCGCTTCGCCGACCTCGACCTGCGCCTGGAGCTCACCGCGACGGGCCTGCGCGTCACCGGCCTGGCCCGCACCGGCACGCACGCCGTCACCCGCTGGCCGGGCGGCGCCAGGACGACCGGCATCGACCCGGCCGGCTGGTTCCACGTGGACGGCGTCCCGCCGGGACCGGTCCGGTTCGTGCTGCGCCGGCCGGGCCGCCCCGACCTCGCGACCCGCTGGTTCGTCGCATGACGCCCACCACCGCGCCGCACCGCACGCCGGCCCGCGGCCGGGACGCCCACGAGCGCGCCCTCGCGCTGGTCGAGCTGGGCCGCCTGGCCGAGGCGCGGCGCCTCGCGGAGCGCGCCCTGGCCAGGACGGGCGACCCGAGGTTCCGGCTCACCCTGGCGTGGATCGCGCTCGACCGGGGCGACGCCGAGGCGTGCGCGCGGCACCTGGACGCGACGGCGTTCACCGGCCCGGACCGGGTCCGCGCCCGGTGCCTGCGCGGCCTCGCGCTGTGCCAGCAGGCCGACCCGCGGCTGGCGATCAGCAGCCTGTCCCGGACGATCCGGGCCCTGCGCCGCCGGGACGACCGCCGCTGGCTCGCCAACGCGCTGACCGGCCGCGGGATCGCCCGCGCCTACGCCCTGCGCCTGCCCGGGGCCGACGCGGACTTCGCCGCCGCGCACACCGCCCTGACCTCCCTGGGCGAGCCGGACCGCGCGGCGATGTGCCTGCACAACAGGGGTTTCGTCGCCATGCTCGCGGGCGACCTCCCGACCGCCCTGCGTCACTACGAGCACGCGGCCCGGCAGGGCCTGCGCACCACCCGCCGCCCGGAGGCGCTGGTCGACCGGGCGGAAGCCCTGCTCGGCGCGGGCCTGGTGCGGGAGGCCCGCGCCGTGCTGGACCCGGCGGTGGCGCTGCTCGACCGGTGCGACCGGGGCTCCCGGCTGCCCGAGGCGCTGCTCCTGGCCGCCCGCTGCGCCTTGCGGGACGGCGACCCCGCCGCGGCCCGCGGGTTGGCCGAGCGCGCCGGGGCGCTGTTCCGCCGGCAGCGCCGGCTGCGCTGGGTCCCGGCCGCGCGGGCGGTGGCGGTGCGGGCGGGCGCGCCGGGTTCGCCGACCGCGATCGCCGCCGCGTGCGAGCGCCAGGGCCACCACGACGACGCGGCCGAGCTGCGCCTGGTGGCCGCGCCGCACACCGCCCGCCGCGATCGCGGGACCACGCGGTCGCGGGCGATCGGCTGGCTGGCCCGCGCCAGGGCGGCCACCAGCCGGCGGGCGGCGGTGGCCGCCTGCTCGGCGGGGCTGCGCCTGCACGAGCCGACCACGTGGCCCGGCACCGAACTGGTCGACATCGCCCTGGGCCACGCCCTGCGCCGCGGTGACGCCGCCGCCGCCCTGCGGTGGGGCGAGCGGCGGCGCGCCGACCCGCCGGCGCCGACCCGGGAGACGGCCGCGGCGCTGACCGAGCTGCGCCTGGCCCGCGCCCGCGACGACCACCGGCGGGTCGTGTCCCTGGAGCGGGAGATCCGCCGCCTGTCGTTGGCCGCCGGCACCTCGCGCCGACCGGCGTTCGCGTTGCCCGACCTGCTGGAAGCGTTGGCGGACAAGGCGATGCTCAGCTTCACCAACCACGGCGGGCGGCTGGCGGCGGTGTGCGCGGCGGCGGGCGGGGTGCGGCTGCACGACCTCGGCGACGCCGCCGCCCTCGCCCGGCAGGCCGAGCGGCTGGAGCTGGCCGACGACCCGGGCGCGCTCGCCGCGCTGGACCGGCTCACCGCCCCGGCCGGCGACCGCCCGCTGGTGGTCGTGCCCAGCGCCGAGCTGGAACGCGTGCCGTGGGCGGCGCTGCCGTCCTGCCGCGGTCGCGAGGTCTCCGTCGCGCCGTCGGCGGGGTGCTGGCTGTCGGCCGCCCGCAGGCCGCTGTCGGTGGATCGGCGGGTGTGGTTCGCCGGGCCGTCGCTGCGCTGTGCGGAGCAGGAAGTGCAAGCGCTGCAACGGATCCACGGCGGTCAGCGGCTCTCGACGGTGGCGGAGGCCCTGCACGCCATGGAAACCGCGGACGTCGTCCACATCGCCGCGCACGGCGTCCGGCGGACCGACCTGCCCCTGTTCTCCCACCTGGTGCTGGACGACGGCCCGCTGCACGGCTACGACTTCGACCGCGTCGGGAACGCGCCGTCGGTCGTCGTGCTGTCGGCGTGCGACTCCGGGCTCGCGCCGGCCCTGCTGCGCCGAGGGGTGCGGGCGGTGGTCGCCGGCGTGCGGGCGGTGCCGGACGACCGGGTGGTCGGGCTCATGGCGGACCTGCACGCGGACCTGGGCGCACCCGCGCGGGCACTGGCCGCGGCGCAGCTGGAGCACGGCGACCTCTCGTTCGTGTGCTTCGGCGCGGGGTGACGCCGGCCCGGCGGCCGTCAGGTCGGCTGCAGCGCGGCCGGCGGCCCGTCGGGGTGCCGGGTGATCTGCCGGACCGCCTCCGCCGGCGGCACGCCGAGGTGCAGCAGGCGGGCGATGTCGGCGGCGACGCGCGGCGCGGCGAAGGACGTGCCGCTCCACCGGGCGTAGCCGTACTCGCGCGTCTCGGTGCCCGGCGCGGCGTCCGCCGAGGGCGTCAGGCGCACGTGGCTGCTGGTCACGTCCACGGCGGGCGCGAGCGCGTCGACCCACGGCCCGTGGTTGGAGAACGGCGCGTCGGCGCCGACCGCCACCACCCCGGGCAGCGCCGCCGGCCACACCGGGCGCGACGTCGCGCCGTTGCCGGCGGCGGCCACGACCACCGCCCCGGACCGCTCGACCTCGTGCCGCAGCACGGGCGGGCAGGTGTCGTCGGCCGTGTGGCAGCCCGACGTGAGCACGACGACGTCGGCCGCCCCGCGCACCGACCGCAGGCCGCGCGCGACGGTGGCGTCGTCGGTCAGCCCGAGCGACGACAGCACCCGCCGGTGCCGGACCTGCACGCCCGGCGCGTGCTGCAGCAGCACGCCGGCCACGAACGTGCCGTGCCCGGCCTGCCGGTCCTGGCCGGGCCGCCCGTCGGCGTCGAGCACCTCGGGCGAGTGCTCCGACGCCGCGAACCACGGCCGCCCGGCGAACCACGGGTGCGGGTCCAGACCGGTGTCGAGCACCGCGGCGGTGACCGACCACGTCTCGTCGGCGGGCGCGGGCGGCGGCGGGGCCGAGCGCGGCAGGGGGCGGGCGGTGCCGATCATGATGGGGCTGCCGACGTGGACGTGGTGCGGCGCGACGGCCAGGCCGCAGTCCGCGGCGATCCGCACGGGCTGCTCGCCGGGCCGCAGGTGGATGCGAGCGAATTTCGTCTCCGGCGCCTCCTCCACCCGGTCCACCCAACGGCGCAACCGGTCCACCGCCGCCGTTACGCCGTCCGACCGAATCAGGAGTTCACCCGAACGTATCAGGCACTCCTGCGGTCCGCCGGGGTCGTGCACGGTCAGGCCGGGGTGCTCCGCCCGCCAGCGGTCGGCGAGTTCGGCCAGTGAGATGACGTCGACGCTGTCCATGGTGGACACAGTGCCCGGTGTCCACACCGGACGCTTGTTGTGGTCACCCGATGCGCTGAACACGACGGACGGTGTTCACGGACGGGCGCGACGCCCCGGACAGCCGCACGACACCGCCCTTCCGAGTGGGTTCCGCGCCGAAACGTTCGCAAATGCGGTGCCCAGTGCTAGACATAGCGAAACGCAGACCTCGAACGGTCCGTCCCGTTCGCCGCAACCGGAACGGTGGTGATCTCCAGTGGCAGGCTCCGACGCGGTGCGCCGCAGCGGATCGCTGCTGCTCCGGGCGCTGGCCGCGGGCGGTCTGGCGGCGGTCGCGTGGCTGTGCTGCGGCGGTTCGGCCTCGGCCCAACCGCAAGACCACTCGGACGAGGGGCCAAAAACGCTCGACCCGGTGAACGTCGTGCTGCACCAGCAGCACACGGCGACCGGCCTGCCGAGCGCCGCGCTGCCCGACTCCGCGCTCACCGGCCCCGCGCTCACCGGCCCCGCGTTCACCGGCTCCGCGCTGCCCGAGGCCGTGCCCACCGGCTCCGCGTTCACCGGCTCCGCGCTGCCTGAGGCCATGCCCACCGGCTCCGCGCTGCCCGACCACGCGATCGCGCTCCCCGCGGCCCTCTCCCAGGCGGTCCGCCTGCCGGCCGTGACCGCGCTGCCCGCGGCGGTCCCGCTGCCGGTCGACGTGCTGGTCCCGGCGGAGGTGCTGACCTCGGCGGAGGCGCCCGTCGTGCCCCCCGTCGGGATGGTGGCCGCGACGTCCACCGGCGAGCACATGGCCGACCTGGTGGAAGAGGAGTTCCACCACTCCGGCGGCGCGGGGCGCACCGGCTACAGCCACTCCGCCGCGGTGGCGAACAAGGCGCCGGTCGAGCCGCGCGAGGCGGGGGCCGCGGCCGAGCCCGCCGCCCCCCGGGCGGCGCCGGCCACCGGGCAGCCGGCCCCGGAACCCGCGACCCCACCGGTCGCGGCGCCCGCCGCCGAGCCCGCGCCGGTGGCCGACGACCTGCCGGTCCCCCCGGCTCCCGAGCCGGCCGAGGCGCCCGCGGAAGCGCTCCTCGCGACCGGTCCGACCTGGGAGAAGCCCGGCCCGACGGCCCCCGCGCCGACCCCGGGCCAGGCCCCCGCGCCCGCCGCGCCGACCACGGCGTCCTCGGGTGCGCAGGACAGCTCGAACGGCCACCGAGGTGGCGTTCCCGGGTGCACGGCGAGCCAGCACCACCTGACGCCCCCGACCGCCCGGTCGGTCGAGCGGCGGGACGACTGGCGTTCCCCCGGCAGCACCCCGGGCCTGCCGAGCACGTCACCCGACTGAACAGGACGGCACCCGTCTGCCCACCGCAGGCGCGCCGACCCCTGACCCGGTCGAGTTCCTGAATTCTCCTCACCACCGCGGGAACGCGTTTCCCGGACCCTTGTATCCCCACCCTCCCCGCTCTCGACCCACCGCACCCGCCCCGCGCGAAGCTCCCCGTTCCTACCGACCGCGCCCCGGTAGGAACGGGCATGATCCCGTCGCCACACTGCCCCTGTGCCGACGGGGTCGCACGGGAACCTGCGGCGGGGGACGCCATCCCTGGAACGTCCCCGCCGCAGGTCCACGACCACCGTCGGACTCCGGCTCATCGAGGGGCTGCGCCGGAGCCCGACGGTGACACCACCCCCCGCCCGGACGACCCCCACCCAGGTGGTCCCGGAGCCGCCGGGATGCGGAGCGTCGCGATCAGGGCGGAGGGGTCAGGCGACGGGCAGCGTGGTGTCGGCTTGGTCGGCCAGGCCGGCGCCGGTGACGGACGCGGCCACCAGGCCCAGGCGGCGGACCGCGTCGCGGAGCACGTCGGGCGGCAGGACGTAGGGCAGGCGCAGCCAGCGCTCGAAGCCGCCGTGGGCGCCGAAGCGGGAACCCGGGGCCAGGCGGATGCCGTGGTTCTGCGCCACGACGGCCACCCGCGTGCTGATCGGCGCGTCCAGCTCGCACCACACGCTCAGCCCGCCCGACGGCCGGCGGAACCGCCACCGCGGGCAGTGCTCGCGCAGGTCGGCCATCAGCACGTCGCGCTGGGCCGCCAGCTGCGCGCGCCGCCCGGCCAGGCTGCGGTCCGGGTCGGTCATCAGCTCGGCCAGCACCATCTGCTCGACCACCGCCGACCCGAGGTCCAGCGCCGTCCGCGTGGAGACCAGGCGGTGCACCACCTCGGCCGACGCCCGGATCCAGCCGATGCGCAGCCCGCCCCAGTACGCCTTGCTCGCCGACCCCAGCGTCACGACCAGGTCCTCCGCGTAGGACGCCACCGGCGGCGGGCCGTCCAGCGGGTCGCCGTCGAGGTCCAGCTCCACCACCGTCTCGTCGACGACCAGCGGGGTGCGGGCGCGGCGGGCGGTGTCGACCAGCTCCGCCCGGCCCTCGGCGTCCAGCCGGTGGCCGGTGGGGTTGTGGAAGTCCGGCACCAGGTAGGCCAGGCGCGGCGCGGCCTGGCGGAAGGCCGCCGCGATCCCCGGCAGGTCCCAGCCGGTCGGGGTCATGGCCACCGGCACCGGGATCGCGGACACCGCCTTGATCGCGTCCAGCGCGTTGGGGTAGCTCGGCTGCTCCACCAGCACCCGGTCACCGGGCCCGGTGAGCAGGCGCAGCGCGAGGGCCAGCGCGTGCTGCGCGCCGCTGGTGACGACGATCTGGTCCGGCGACGTCGGCAGGCCGCGCGCCTCGTACCGCTGCGCGATGCGCCGGCGCAGCTCGGGCAGGCCCTGCTCGTAGTAGCCGTGGCTGCCCAGGTGCTCGGTCAGGCGCAGCCGGACGGCGTCGAACGCCGCCGCCGTGCCGGGGACCGCGGGCGGCGCGGCGCGGGCGAAGTCGACCATGCTCGGGCCCACCAGCGGGGTGTCGGGGACGATGCCCAGCGCCCCGGTCGGCAGGCTGATCCAGGACCCCGCGCCCCGCCGGCTGGCCACCAGGCCCTCGGACCGCAGCTGGTCGAGGGCCGCGGTGATCATGGTGCGGCTGACGGGCAGCGCGTCGGCCAGCTCGCGCTCGGCGGGCAGGCGGGTGCCGGCGGGCAGGCGGCCGTCGAGGACGAGCAGCCGGATGGCCGCCGCGAGGTCGGCCGAGCCCTGCCGGGCGCCGCGCCGCCGCCACTCGCCGAGCTGGCGGGCCAGCCGGAACCCCGATATGCGACCACCTGGTGGGACGTCCTGGTTCACCAGTCCAATTATTCAGCATTGGATCTGGAGGACAAAGCCAATCAACGCCCAGGATGGCCGCATGCTCGCCGCCCTCACACCCGTCCCGGTGTCCGTCTCCCCCGTCCGCCGCCTGCCCCAGCTGTTCGCGGGGCTCTGGCTCTACGGCGCGAGCATGGCGCTGCAGATCCGCGCGACGCTGGGCCTGGACCCGTGGGACGTGCTGCACGAGGGCCTGACCAGGCGCACCGGCCTGAGCTTCGGCACGGTCACCATCCTCGTCGGCGCGCTGGTCCTGCTCTGCTGGATCCCCCTGCGGCAGCGCCCCGGCGTCGGCACGGTCAGCAACGTCTTCCTGATCGGCATCGCGGTCGACGTGACCCTCGCCCTCGTCCCCGCCCCCGCGGAGCTGCTGCCGCGCGTCCTGCTGCTGGTGGCGGGCATCGTGCTCAACGGGCTGGCCGCCGCCGTCTACATCGGGGCGCGGCTCGGCCCCGGCCCGCGCGACGGCCTCACGACCGGTTTCTGCGCGCGGACCGGGACGTCGCTGCGCCTGGTGCGGACCGCGGTGGAGCTGGCGGTGCTGGCCGGCGGCTGGCTGCTGGGCGGCACGGTCGGCGTCGGCACCGTCCTGTACGCCCTGGCCATCGGCCCGCTCACGCAGGCGTTCCTGCCGCTGGTCACCTGGGTGAGCCCGCGACCCGCCGCCTGACCCCGGGGTAGTCGACGCCGCGGGCCCCGAGGACCTCGGCCGCGAGGCCGGGCCCGGACAGCAGCGCCAGCACCAGGTGCTCCTCGCCGAGCGTGCCGTGGCCGAGGTCGCGGGCCTCGACGAGGCCGCGGGCCACCACCCGCTTGACCGCCGCGGTGAACGGCGGCCCGAACCACCGCCGCTTCGGCGCGGGGCCCGCGGCCAGCGCGCCCTCGCCGAGCGACCGCTCGACCGAGGCCACGACCTCGTCGACGTCGATGCCCAGCCCCTGCAGCGCCGCCGCGTCGGCCCCGCTCAGCCCGCCCCTGCGGCGGGCTGAGCGGAGGTCCGCCTCGACCTCGTCCCGCCGCACGCCGAACGACGCCAGCACGGGCGCGTCCAGCACCGCCAGCAGCAGGTGCTCCGGCGCGACCTCGGTCGCCGCCGCCCGCCGGGCCTCCTCGACGGCGCCCTGCACCGCCGTGCGGGCCTCCCTGGTGAACCGCTCCCCGATCATCGGCTTCCCCCGTGCTTCTTGTGGACCGCCTGCCTGCTGACGCCCAGCTCGGCCGCGATCTCCTGCCAGGACCAGCCCCGGACGCGGGCGTTGCGCACCTGGGCCGCTTCGAGCTGCTCGAGCAGCCGGCGCAGTGCGCTGACCGCCCGCAGCCCGACCCGGGGGTCCTGGTCGCCCGCCGCCGAGGCGAGTCGCGTTGCCTCCGTCATGACGTCAACCATGGTTGACAAACGCCGCCTTGTCAACCCTGGTTGACGATAGGCTCGGAGTCGATGCCCGAGATCAGCACCGCCGAGCGCGCCGGGGTCGGCAACGACGGCCGGCCCCGGCCCACCGAAGACCGGATCGTCGTCCTCCCCAACGCCGTGGTCGTGCTCGACGGGGCCACCTCCCCGACACCGAGGGAGCGCGACGGCGGCTGGCACTCGCGCGCCCTGGCCGCCGAGTTCCTGGCCGGCGGGTCCCGGGGCCTGCGCGGCGACCTGGCCGACGAGCTGGCCGGCGCCATCGACCGGCTCGCGACCGGGCACGGTCTGGCGCCCGGCGACTCGCCGTCCAGCACGGTCGCGATCGTGCGCTGGACCGGGGACTCGGTCGACGCCCTGGTGCTCGCGGACAGCCCCGTGGTGGTGTTCGGGGACCCGGCGGTGGAGGTGGTGTCCGACGACCGGCTGCGGGACCTGCGCGGCCGGGTCGACCGGGTGACCGACTGGCGCAACCGCGAGGGCGGCTTCTGGGTCGCCGAGGCCGACCCGGCCGCCGCGTACCGGGCGGTGCGGCGGTCGTGGCCGCGCGACGCCGTCCACACCGCCCTGATCGCCACCGACGGCGTCTCGTGCGGGGTGGACGAGTACGGGCTCTTCGCGGATTGGCGAAGCGTGTTGGACATCACGACCGGGGAAGGCCCGGAGGCCGTGCTGGACCGGATCCGGGCGGCGGAGGCCGACGACCCGGACCGCGTCCGGTGGCCGCGGCCCAAGGTGCACGACGACCAGGCGCTGGCCGTGCTGCGATTCCGCGACGCGCGCCGGTGAGACCCGGATCGCCGGGATTTTTCCCCCGTGGCGGAACGCACACCGGCGCCGGTTTCCCCGACCGGGTGAGTGAAGCCCGGCGGAACGCGGTGGCCCGCGCGGCGCCGGACGGGAATCGGGGACCGGAACGCGAAAGGCCCCCGTCGACGACGGGGGCCTTTTCGGCGTCTCCAAGCGTGGTGGCCAGGGGCGGGGTCGAACCGCCGACCTACCGCTTTTCAGGCGGTCGCTCGTACCAACTGAGCTACCTGGCCAGGTAGCGGCCCGGCCATGCAGCCGAACAGCCTTGCGACCCAGACGGGACTCGAACCCGCGACCTTCGCCGTGACAGGGCGACGCGCTAACCAACTGCGCCACTGGGCCTTGCTCTACTACGTGCCCCCAACGGGATTCGAACCCGCGCTACCGCCTTGAAAGGGCGGGGTCCTAGGCCGCTAGACGATGGGGACCCGGTTCCTCCGGAAGCCTCTTGGGCCACCTTCGTCCCAGGCCCTCCACGCTGTCCGGTGGAAGCATCGTAAGCATAGGGCACGAGTGCCATCTACTCCAAAACGGGGGTGGCACAAGTGTTTGACCTGCGATTCCACGCCCGTTCACGGTCACCGGGGCCGGTGCGCGCACCCCCTCGCGGCCGGCCCGCGACGCACCCCGGGGAGCGCGCCGCGGGCGGGCCGCCCACCCGACGGGTCCTACCGCTGGACGGGTGGCGCGCCCCCGTCCTCGCCCGGTGACAGCCCGAGCATGTCGAGCAGCAGCCGGCAGTCCTCGGCGCTGGTCGCGCCGCGGGCCACGGACAGCCGTGCGCGGTGGACCTGCTCGTCCGAGATCCGCGATGGTTCGCCGGTTCGCTGCGCGGGCACCCCACCGCCCGGCCTGGACATGATGTCGTCCTGGTTCCACAGGAACTGACGTACTTCTAGCGACCCGCTCATGACGCCTCCCCGACTTGAGGTTGGCGCGAGGCTAAGCGAGCCCGTCGAACCACCGCAGCCCCCCGCAGAGTGATTCCAAGGCAACGCAGTGTCACTTTCCGTGCAGGTGATCCAGTGTCAAGCAGCACGTGATGTGCTTGGCGCGAACAACGAGAGGGTGGACCCATGACCAACCCGGACCCCGGCCCGCAGCCCGCGGGCGCCACGCCGACCCCCCCGGACGACTCCCCCGAAGCAGTGTCCGAAGCGGTGGCCGACGCCGCCGGGGGCCCGCCCGCGCCCGACCCGACCGGGGACCCGGGCCGCCCCGCGAGCGCACCGGAACAGGCCGCTTCCGGGCAGGCCGCGCCCGAGCAGGCCGCCCCGACGGCCCCCGCGGACCCCCAGGAGCTGTTCGGCAGCCTCTCGCTGGCGGCGATCGAGGCCGACATCGACGCGATGATGAACGACAAGATGACCGAGCTGGACGGGATGCTCGCCGGCCTGGAGGAGCTGGTGGTGAAGCTGGAGGGCGAGCTGACCCAGCTGGAGGCCCCACCGGATGATAGCCCTACCCCCTAGGGGTATCCTGGGCGGACCAGCCAACAGGAACGAGGGGCCCATGTCCGTCACCACCACGTACACCGTCAGCGGCATGACCTGCGGCCACTGCGCGAACTCCGTCACCGAGGAGCTGACCGCGGTGGACGGCGTCACCGGCGTCGACGTCCAGCTCGCCAGCGGCGAGGTCACCGTGACCAGCACGCGCGAGCTGACCAGGGACGAGGTCGGCGCGGCCGTCACCGAAGCGGGCTACGAGCTGGTCGGCTGATGACCGCCGCGGAGACCACCGGCCGCGTCGAGCTGGCCATCACCGGCATGACGTGCGCGTCGTGCGCGAACCGGATCGAGCGCAAGCTGAACAAGCTCGACGGGGTCACCGCGTCGGTCAACTACGCGACCGAGAAGGCCAGCGTCGAGTTCGCGCCGGGCACGGCGGTGGCGGACCTGGTCTCCGCGGTGGAGGCCGCCGGGTACGCGGCGAGCCCGGAGCAGCCCGCGCAGGACGAGGCGGGCGAGGCGGGCGAGCTGGGCGAGCGGGTCGCGATCGCGGCGCTCCTGGGCGCGCCGGTCGTCGTCCTGAGCATGGTGCCCGCCTGGCAGTTCCCCGGCTGGCAGTGGTTCTCGCTGGCGCTGGCCGCTGTCGTGGTGTGGGTGTGCGGGTGGCCGTTCCACCGGGCCGCGGCCGTCAACGCCCGGCACGGCGCGAGCACCATGGACACGCTGGTGTCGATGGGCGTGGTCGTGGCCTTCCTGTGGTCGCTCTACGCGCTGGTGTTCGGGGAGGCGGGCGCCCTGGGGATGCGGCACGGGTTCAGCCTCGTGCCGCGCCCGTCCACGACCGGGGACATCTACCTGGAGGTCGCGGTCGGCGTCACGGTGTTCCTGCTGCTCGGCCGGTGGCTGGAGGCGCGGTCCAAGCGCCGGGCGGGCTCGGCGCTGCGCGCGCTGCTGGAGCTGGGCGCCAAGGACGTCAGCGTCCTGGAGGACGGCCGCGAGACCCGCGTCCCGATCGCGCGGCTCGGGGTGGGCCGGCGGTTCGTCGTCCGCCCGGGCGAGCGCATCGCCACCGACGGCGTGGTGGTCGAGGGCTCCTCGGCGGTGGACCGCTCGATGGTGACCGGCGAGTCGGTGCCCGAGGAGGTCCGCGCGGGCGACCCGGTGGTCGGCGGCACGGTCAACGCGGGCGGGCGGCTGGTCGTGGAGGCCACCGAGGTCGGCCAGGGCACCCAGCTGGCCCGCATGGCGCGGATGGTCGAGCAGGCGCAGTCGGGCAAGGCGCGGGTGCAGCGGCTGGCCGACCGGGTCTCGGCGGTGTTCGTGCCGGTCGTCCTGGGCATCGCGGTGCTGACGCTGGCCGGGTGGCTGCTGGCCGGGCGCCCGCTGGAGTTCGCGGTCACGGCGGCGGTCGCGGTGCTGGTCATCGCGTGCCCGTGCGCGCTGGGCCTGGCGACGCCGACGGCGCTGCTGGTCGGCACGGGCCGGGGCGCGCAGCTGGGCATCCTGGTGAAGGGCCCGGAGGTGCTGGAGTCGACCCGGCGGGTGGACACCGTGGTGCTGGACAAGACCGGCACGGTGACCACGGGCCGGCTGGAGCTGGTCGACGTGGTGCCGGCGGACGGCGTCACGCGCGAGGAGCTGCTGACCGCCGCGGGCGCGGTCGAGCACGGCTCGGAGCACCCCATCGCGGCGGCGGTCGTGCGCGGCGCGCTGGCCGAGGTCGACCGGCTGCCCGAGGTCTCCGACTTCGCCAACCGCGAGGGCCTGGGCGTCACGGCGGTGCTGGCCGGCCGCCGGGTGACCGCCGGGCGGCCGAGCCTGGTCGAGCTGCCGGACGCGCTGCTGGCCGAGGCCGAGCGGTTGCGGGAGCTGGGGCGCACGGTGGTCGCGGTGGCCGCCGACGACGAGCCGCTGGGGCTGCTGTCGGTCACCGACGGCGTGAAGCCCACCAGCGCGCGGGCGGTGCGCGAGCTGCGGGCGCTGGGCCTGCGCCCGGTGTTGCTGACCGGCGACCACGAGGTCGTCGCCCGCGCCGTGGCGGCCGAGGTGGGCGTCGACGAGGTGATCGCCGGCGTGCTGCCCGCCGGGAAGGTGGACGTGGTGCGGCACCTGCAGGCGGAGGGCCGCGTGGTGGCGATGGTCGGCGACGGGGTGAACGACGCGCCGGCGCTGGCGGCGGCCGACCTCGGGCTGGCGATGGGCACCGGCACGGACGTCGCGATCGAGGCGGGCGACCTGACCCTGGTGCGGGGCGACCTGCGGGCGGCGGCGGACGCGATCCGGCTGTCCCGCCGGACCCTGCGCACCATCAAGGGAAATCTTTTCTGGGCGTTCGCCTACAACGTGGCGGGTTTGCCGCTCGCGGCGCTGGGATTGTTGAATCCCATGCTCGCGGGGGCCGCGATGGCCGGTTCGAGCATCTTCGTGGTGACCAACAGCCTGCGGCTGCGCGGGTTCCAGCCATCGACAAGCTGAAGATTTACGGTCAACCCACTCCCCAGGCCCACGTGCACGTGCAACAATCCGAATTGCTGACACACCCCCGGTCAGCGCCTGTGGAGATCCCCTCCGGCCCCCGCGTTCCTCCCCCTGGCGCGGGGGCCTCTCCAGGCACAGACCTGTGAGCAGAGCCACAGTTCGGACCGTTCCGCAACGCAACCGTTATCGTGGCGCGGTGCCACTTGGATCGCTAGGACGCAACAGGTCCGGCCGCCACCGCCCGCCGGCCAAGGAGCAGGAGGAACTCCTGCCCGACGAGGAGCTGACCTCGTACCTGGCGGCGCTCGCGCCGGAGACCGCGGACGCCGAGACGACGACCGGCAACAGCTTCGGCAACGCGCAGGTCTACCAGCTCCGCCTCCAGCTGGTGGCGAACGAGCAGCTGAAGGAGCTGGCCGCCGAGCGGCAGACCTCGCCGCAGGCGCTGGCCACGGAGTGGGTCATGCAGCGCCTGGAGTGGGAGGCCCGCCAGCGCGGCCTGTGACCGCCGCCGGCCCCGGAGGTCCTCGCCGACCCCGGTCGCGGCGCCCGATCACGCGACAGGCCCCCGACCGGGGAACCGGTCGGGGGCCTGTCGTCGTGAAGGGGATCAGACCTTCCGCACGTTCTGGGCCTGCGGACCCTTGGTGCCCTGGCCGATCTCGAACTCGACCCGCTCGTTCTCCTCCAGCGTCCGGAACCCCTGACCCTGGATCTCCGAGTAGTGGACGAACACGTCCGGCCCGCCGTTCTCCTGGGCGATGAAGCCGAAGCCCTTCTCGGAGTTGAACCACTTGACAGTGCCCAGTGCCATGTACCTGCCTCCATCGCAGGAAAGCTTGGGGCTGCACCGTGCAGCCCCGGCCGTCCCGGGGCGTCCACCCCGCCCCGGAGGAGCGGGGAGCGCACGCCCGCGCGTCGTTCCGCGAGCGTGAGACACGAACACAGAAACCACGGCCTGCGCTGGCGAGCGTAACGGTTGGCCACGCCCAGCACTACCACCGAACACCGGCCGGTGAACGGCCCCCGCCCCTACTTCTCGGTGACCTGCGGGGGTTCCGGCAGCTTCACGCCGGAGCGGCCGATGTTGCGCTCCAGCGCCCGGCGCCACTCGCCGGACCGGACCATCTTCTCCAGGGCGGCGTTGACCTTCGCCCGCCCCTCGGAGTCGGCCTTGGCCAGGCCCACGCCGTACCGCTCGGTGGTGAACGCCTCGCCCACCAGCTTCAGCAGCTCCGGGTTCTCCGCGACGTAGCCCGCGAGGATCGCCTCGTCGGTCGTGACGGCGTCGACGTTGCCCGCCAGCAGCCCCGTGACGCAGTCGGAGTACTGGCCGTACTCCACCAGCTGCACGCCCTGCGCGAACTCCGTCTTGACCTTCTGCGCGGACGTCGAGGCGGTCACCGAGCAGAGCTTCTTGCCGTTCAACGTCTGCGGGCCGGTGATGTCGGCCTCGGTGTAGCGCACCAGCAGGCCCTGGCCGGTCTGGAAGTACGGCCCGGCGAAGGAGACCTGCTCCTTGCGCTTGTCGGTGATCGAGTAGGTGGCGACGACGAAGTCCACGTCGCCGCTGGTGATCATGTCCTCCCGGTTGGCGGAGCGGGCTTCCTTCCAGGTGATGCCGGACTCGGGCACGCCGAGCTGCTCCGCCACGTACTTGGCGACGTCCACGTCGAACCCGACGTACTTGCCGTCGAGCCTGCGCTGCGCCATGCCGGGCTGGTCGAACCGGATGCCGATGGTCAGGTTGCCGTCGTCGGCCTTGCCTTCGAGCGTGTCGTCGCCGGCTCCACCGCAGGCGGAGACGAGCGTGAGCGCTGCCACCACCGCGGTCGCGGGCAGCAGTCGTCGCAACAGCATGGGCTGTGAACCTCTCGGTGCTCGGGTACGCGGTGCGGATCGACGCACCGAACGTTCCTCATGCTAGGCACCGCCATCGGCGTCCCCGATGCGACAAAGGTCTCATCGGCCCAACCGCGCGTTCCGAACGGAGCAACGACGGGTGTGATGTCGGGCGATCGCCTATACCGGGGTCCCCCGCGGCGCCCGCGGGCCCGGTGCCGCGGTCTCCGGCTCCCCCTCCGCCGTCGGGCGGTCGAGTCGGCGGATCACCTTGGCAGGCCGGGGATTCCACCGCCGGTGGGTGTGGTGTGAAGAGTGGACGGAGATCGCTCACCTGCCCGAACACCATGGCGCGTAACGCCTTCGGGCGGTGGAGCGATTCCACGTGACCACCGTGGTGTGCCGTCTGGAGCGGGTGCAGGGATGAGCAGGGGCAGGCGTGTCACGTTAGCCGGGATGGCAGGGGTGCTGGTGCTCGGCGCTTCGCTGGCGATGGTGCTCACGATGGGCGGACCGCGCCCGGTGGACGTGCGGCGGGTGGACCTGGCCCCCGCGCCGCCGGGTGAGCTGAGCGCCACCCACACGACCACCATCGGGATCCACCAGTCCACGACGGCGGTCCTGGCGCCGCCACCGCCGCCGCCACCCGCGCAGCAGGTCGCGACCGGCACGGCGACGTCGGCCGACCCGCCGCCCGGTCCACCGCAGGTGACGACGACGCCCGCCGCGCCGGGCAGGCCGAGCGCGCCGCCGACCCGCCCGCGCCCGGACCACTGCGACCGCAACTACGCCACCGACGGCGGCTGCGTCCCGTGGCTGCTCCCGCTGGGCGTCCGGCAAGCCTGCGAGTGGCTGCGCGAGCACGGCCTGACCCGCATCGAGGTCCGCGGCCGGGACCGGCACCGGCTGGACCCGGACCGGGACGGCATCGCCTGCGAGCCGGACGAGGACCGGCCCCGCCGCGGCCGGGGTCGGTCCTAGCGCCGGTCCCCGGAACCGACACCGCACCGGAACCGGATACCGGCGCCGCGCACGAGCCGGTCACGGCACCGCGCCGGCCCCGGCCCCCGGCAGCGCTCCTAGCGCTGCGCCAGGCGGTCGATCGCCCCGCCCACCCGGTCCGCCAGCAGCCCCACCGCGCCCACGGCCCGGCTCACCGGGTCGCCGTCCGCGCCGCCCAGGGCCCGGGCGCGCCGGTAGGCGGCCTTGACCTCGTCCCACCGCCGGGCCTGCTCGGCGGTCAGCGTGCCGCGCAACTCGGCCAGCTTCAACAGGTTCGCCTCCGCGCCGGTCGTCAGCGCCTGCGCCTCGCCGAGGTAGTGGTCGTCGACGACGGCCGCCAGCTCCGCGTCGTTCATCACCGGCACGATCCTCTCCGCCAGCTTGTTCATGTTGCGGTAGGAGCCCTGGAGGCGGAACGGCGGTTCGACGCGGGACTCCTCCGACTGCGCGGCGGAGGCGATGTAAGCCTGGTTGTTGGCCAGCACGACCTCCTGCACGCGCAGCAGCTTGCGCAGCACGGAGAGCACCTGCTCCAGCTCGACCGGGGTGTACGGGTGGCTCAGCAGGTCCGCGCGGACCTGCTCGCCCCGGGCCATCCGGACCAGCAGCTCCACGTCGCCCCGGTCCCTGGTGGACAGCGGGGCCAGCACGGCGTTGGAGGTCAGCGCGTTCTCGACGTAGCTCAGCGCGAACAGGTCCTCGCGGCCGGACAGCACGTCGCCCAGGTTCCACACGTCGGCGCGGTTGGCCAGCATGTCGGGCACCCGGAACCGCTGCCCCGACTCGGTGTACGGGTTGCCCGCCATGCACACCGCGAACCGCTTGCCGCGCAGGTCGTAGGTGCGGGTGCGGCCGTTCCACACGCCTTCCATGCGGCGCTGGGCGTCGCACAGGGAGATGAACTTCTGGAGCAGCTCCGGCGACGTGTGCTGGATGTCGTCCAGGTAGAGCAGCACGTTGTTGCCGCTCTCCAGGGCGAAGGAGATCTTCTCCACCTCCTGCCGCGCGGTGGCGTTCGGCGCGTCGGCCGGGTCGACGCTGGTCACGTCGTGGCCCAGCGCCGGTCCGTTGACCTTGACGAACACCAGCCCGAGCCGGTTGGCGACGTACTCCACCAGCGTCGTCTTGCCGTAGCCGGGCGGGGAGATCAGCAGCAGCAGGCCCATCTGGTCGGTGCGCTTGCCCTCGCCCGCCGCGCCGAGCTGCTTGGCCAGGTTGTCGCCGATCAGCGGCAGGTAGACCTCGTCGAGCAACCGGTTGCGCACGAACGCGCTCATCACCCGCGGCCGGTACTCGTCCAGCCGCAGCCGCTGCCTCTCCCGCGCCACCAGGTCGTTGCGCAGCTTCTGGTAGGCGCGGAACGCGGGTGCGCGCTCCTCGCGGAACCGCCGGGTGCGGGCCAGCAGCTCGTCCAGCCGGAAGTCCAGCCGGCGGTCGGTGATCCGGGGGTGCGCGCCGAGCAGACCGTCCACAGTGGCCCGCAGCTGCGCGGACGACTCGCGCCGCGGCAGGTCGCCGCACAGCTCGAGGGCGACCGCCTCGGGCAGGTCCGGGTCGTCGCGGCCGGCCAGGAACGCCTCGTACCAGCCCTCCACCAGCGCGCGGCGGTCGTCCAGGTCCGGGAACGCGCGCAGGTCCTCCTCGAACTCCGCGCGGTCGCCCAGGGCCCGGTGGAACGCCCCGGTCAGCGCCCGCGCGGCGGCGCTGGTGGCGAACCCGAACGGCGTGCCGCACAGCTCCTCGAACAGGTACTCGCCGGCCAGCGGGTCGCCGGCGTGCCCGGCCAGTTCCGCGCACAGCCCGTCGATCGCCGCGGTGTGCCCGAACTTCGCCCGCGCGCGGCCCAGCGACGCGGCCCGGCGCGACCAGCGGGCCCTGGTCCCCTCGTCGGACCGCGCCCACAGCAGCTGCGCGGCGGCCCGCGCGGACGGCGGGTAGCGCAGCACGCCCGCGCCCGCGTGCAGGGGCAGCAGCGCGTCGAGGATCCTCGCGGCGTCGTGGTCGTGCACGCCGCGCTCGTAGCCCTCGTCGAGCCGGGCCTCGGCGGCCCGGCGGACCAGGTCGGGCAGCGTGCCCCCGGCCGCGGCGGCGTGCAGCTCGGCCGCCGGCCGCTCGGCGAGGACCGCCGCGGCCAGGTGCTCCGCCCGGTAGACCTCGGCGGTCTCGGACACCAGCAGCTGGTCCCAGAACGGCCTGGTGGCCGCGAAACCCGGGTCCTGCACCGGGGCGCGGAAGTCCGTGCCGGTGATGGCGAACGACAGCCCGTCGCCCCCCGGCACGAGGGTCAGGTCCAGCGGCTGGGTGTTGACCGCGAACCGGTGCCTGCCCAGCCTGATCGTCTCGCCGTCGAACAGGTCGAGCCGGTCGCGCAGCGCGCGGCCCGCCTCCTGCCGGGCGGCCAGCACCCGCCCGTCCAGCTCCTCGGCGCGCACCTGGTCGCCCAGGTCGCGCAGCTCCCCGGCCACGGCCCGGACCTTGACGACCATCGGGTCGGACGCGAAGTAGGTGTTGACCTCGTCCAGCGACCCGAGCGCCGCGGCCCGCCGCGCGATGCCGGCCAGGATGCGCTCGGCCGACTCGGCGAGCCGGTCCGCGCGGCGGGCGCGGTCGTCCAGCAGCGCCTGCTTGCGCGAGGAGAACGCCTCGTAGACGTCGGCCCGCCGGTCCACCAGCCGCGCCAGGAAGTCGTCGAACTCCCCGAACCGCGTCTCCAGGCCCTCCAGGTGCAGCAGCAACCGGCCGAGCTGCTCGTCGCAGCGCTGGGGGGTGTCGGCGACCGCGAGCGCGCCCGTGACGGCCTGCCCCAGCAGCGCGAACTCGGCGGCGAACTCGGCGCGGCCCTCGGTGGCCGCGAGGTCGCGCCGCCGACCGTCCACAGTGGCCCGTGCGCGGTTGAACCCGCCCAGGACCTCGCCGATGCGCTCCAGGATCGACGTGCGCACGGTGGCGTCGGCGATGTCGAGCGTGCCGACGACCTCGGCCAGCACCTCGATCCCCCGCTGGCGCTCGGCCAGTTCCGCGGTGACCGGCTCGGCCTCGGCGACCGTGCGGATCGCCCCGGCCCGGTCCACCAGCGCCGCCACCTGCTCGTGGTAGCCGGCGAACGCGTCGTCCCGCCGCAGGTGCTCGACCGCGCGCCGGGCCGCGGAGCCGAGTTCGGCGGCCAGCTCGTCCGCCAGCGCGTCGATGCGGGCCAGGTCGGCGTAGCGCAGCTCCCGGAGGGTGACCAGGTGGCCCTGCTCGGCGCGGAGGTCGGCCAGCAGCCGCACCCACCCGTCCGCGCCGGCGGGCGCCTCGCCGCGGGCGAGGCGGACGGTCGACGCGATCCGCTCCGCCGCCTCGGCCAGCTCCGCCGCGGCCTGGTCGGTCAGCGCCTGGACGGTCTCGAACTCGTCGAGCACCTGCTCGGCGGTCGCGCGCACCTCGGTCAGCGGGGTGCGCAGGTCGCCCAGCTCCGGGTCGCCCAGCCAGTGGTAGGAGTCGAACACCCTGGCGCACGAGGCGATCAGGTCCTCGAAGACGGGCGCGGAGGGCGTCATCCCGCCGGCCAGCCGGCTCACCGACAGGCAGTCCGAGATGCCGCGCACCAGGTCGGCGTTGCCGACCCGCTCCAGCGGCCCGGTGCCGACCGGCTGCGCGGCGGCGTAGGCGTCGGACAGGTACGGCGTCTGCCACACCTGCATCGGGTGCACGCGGGTCGGCTCGTCGCCGAGCACGCGGAAGACCACCATCGTGCCGTCGTCGAACAGCGAGTACCCGTGGCACGTCAGCGGGGTCGCGACCTCCTTGCGGATCACGTTGTAGGGCAGCAGGAGCGAGCGGCCGTCCCGGCGGGCGTGGAAGACGTAGAGCACGTCCTCGCCGTTGGTGGAGCGGATGACCCGCTCGAACTCCAGCTCGTCCACCTCGGTGTCGAACGTCCGGCCCGCCCCGGTGGCGAGGTGGTAGCCGCCGGGGAAGATCAGGCCCTGGTCCTCGGGGAGCCGTTGGCACGCCTGGCCGATGCCGTCCAGCCGCACCACGTCCTTGGTGCGGGTGTTGAACACCAGGTGCCGCCACGCGGTCTCGTTGTACGGGCGGATGCGCAGCAGGACCAGCGGACCGACCCGCGCGTACTGCACGTCCGCGTCGGCCAGCGACTGCAGCGGCTCGTCCACCGGCTCGCGGTAGATCCCCTCGCCGGTCTCGGTGTCGTTCTCCACCTTGACGGTCAGGTCGCCGCCGACCGTCTCGACGAAGACCTCGCCCTCGACGGAGATGTGCGGGTGGCGGCCCAGCACGTGGTGCTCGCGGCCGACCGGCGTCCACTCGAAGTCGTGCGAGGGCGGGAAGGCGTGGTCGCGCTCGCCCCGGTTGTCCAGGTACCGCACGGTCCCGTCGGGCCCGACCTGCCAGCGCAGCACCCTGGTGTCCCCGACGCCCGCGCCGGTCTGGAACACCGCGAGCAGCCTGCCCTCCACCCGCCGCAGCCGCACCAGCCGGGTGTCGCGGTAGTACCGGTACAGCTCGGCGAAGTCGCGCAGGAACTGCGGGTCCCGCAGCAGGCCGGGCAGCTCGTCGCCGGCGTCCTCGAACCGGAACGCGTCGCCGTCGCGCGTGAAGCGGTGCAGCGAGAACACGTCGTCGACCGTCGTCCCCGGCTTGAGGCCGGCGAGGGCGTTGTAGCCGAACAGCATCAGCCCCGAGACCCGCGACCCGCTCGTCCGGGTGGCGGAGACCGGCACGCAGTCGCGCGGGACGCAGTTGTCGGCGGTGCGGATCCGCTCCGTGCCGACGAGGGTCAGCTCGGCGCTGCCGAACACCTCCAGCCGGCGCGCGTTGAGGGCCTCGGCCCGCCGGGCGAGCCCGGCCGCCTGGTCGGCGAGCCGGGCCCGGAGCACCTCGTAGGTGCCCGCGTCCAGCGCGACGGGCGCCGGCCCGGTCGCTGCCGCGGTCGCGGGCGCCGGAGCGGTCGCGGGAGTGGTCGCTGAAGCGGTCACGGAAGCGGTCACGACTGGGTGGCGAGCGCGGCCACCGGCCGCTCGGCGACACCGAGGCGTTGCGCGGCGGCCAGCAGCTCGCGCAGCTTGTCCTGGTCCGGGCCGCCCGAGTTGATCAGCTTGAGCAGCAGCGCCGACACGGTGAGGTCCTTCAGGTCGCCGGTGCCGAACGAGCCCAGGACGCGGCTGATGTCCTGGGTGAAGTCGGCCGAGCCGTTCAACCACGAGGCGCCGAGGGTCCGCGCGACGTCGGAGTGGTCGACGAACCCGTCGAGGCTCTTGCCGGCCGAGATCGCGCCGACAACCCGGTCGAAGAACATGCCGTCGCCGCCCACGATGTCGATGTCGGCGTTCTCCAGCCCCGTCGCCAGCACGCGGGCCTGCGCCTCGGCCACCTGCCGCTGCACGTCGATGCCGGCCAGCCGGACCTCCTTCTCGGCCTCCAGGCGCAGCCGGTACTCCTCGTGCTCGCGGGTCGCGCCGTCCAACGCGGCCATGGCGTTCGCCTTGTCCGCCAGGCCCTCCGCCTCGCCCTTGAGCTTCTCGCGGATCGCCTCGGCGGCGACCAGCGCCTTCTCCCGCTGCACCACGGCTTCCGCGCGGCCGACCTTCTCGACGGCCTCGGCGTCGCGCTCCCGAACCTGCACGTCGGCCAGGCCGGCCGCCGCCGCGTCGGCCTGCTTGCCCTCGGCCAGCCGGATCATCGCCCGGGTGTCCAGCTCGGCGGCCTGCTGGCGCGCCTCGGCGAGCAGCAGCTCCTCGCGGGCCTTGAACTTCGCCGCGGCCTCCGCGGCCTCGGCCGCCTTGATGTCCTTGACCAGGCCCTCCTGCGCCTCGGCCTCGGCCGCGATGACGGTGGTCTGGCGCAGCCGCTCGGCCTCCTCGACCGCCCGCAGCCGCTTGATGTTCTCCTCCTGCTCGGCCACGGTCTTCTCCACCGCGATGCGCTCGCGGACGACCTCGGCGATGGCCCGCTTCTCGCCCTCGACCTCCTTGTCGGCGGAGATGCGGGACAGCTCGGTCTCCCGCTCGCGGCCGATGACCTCCAGCTGGCGGTCCTTCTCGATGCGCTCGGTCTCGATCGCGATCACGCGCTCGCGGTTCTTCTCCGCCACCGCGATCTCGCGGTTCTTGTTCTCGTGCTGGATGCCCAGCTGCTCGTCGGTGCGGATGTTGGCGGTGTGGGCCTTGAGCCGCTCCTCCGCCTGCACCTTGGCGATCTCGGCCTCCTCGCGGGCGCGCATGGTCTCGACCTCGCGCTTCTGCTTGATCTCCGCGTCGGCCCGGCGGCGCTCCAGCTCCAGGATCGCCTCGCGCGCCTCCACGTTCTGGCGCGTGATCTCCTTCTCCTCGCCGCGCTGGTACTCGTTGGTGCGCACGTGCTCGATGGCGGTCAGCTCGGTGATCTTGCGGATGCCCTGCGCGTCCAGGATGTTCGACGGGTTGAGCTGCGCCATCGGCGTCTGCTCCAGGTAGTCGATCGCCGCGTCCTCCAGGCTGTAGCCGTTGAGGTCGGTGCCGATCACCTCGATGATCTGGTCGCGGAACTCGTTGCGCTTGGTGTAGAGGTCGACGAAGTCGAGCTGCTTGCCGACGGTCTTGAGCGCCTCGGAGAACTTGGCGTTGAACAGCTCCTGCAGCGTCGCCTCGTCGCTGGCGCGCGCGGTGCCGATGGCCTGGGCGACCTTGATGACGTCCTCGACGGTCTTGTTGACCCGCACGAAGAACGTGATGCGGATGTCGGCGCGGATGTTGTCCCGGCAGATCAGGCCCTCGACCCCGGAGCGGCGGATCTCGATCGTCTTCACCGAGATGTCCATGATCTCGGCCCGGTGCAGCACCGGCAGCACGATCGCGCCGGTGAACGTCACGTCCACCTTGCGCACCTTGGAGATGATCAGCGCCTTGCCCTGCTCGATCTTGCGGAACAACCGGCTGATCATGATCAGCAACGCGACCAGGACGACGAGGGCGACGGCGATGAGAATGCCGAAGCCGGTGGTGATGACATCCATCAGTGCTCCCGCAGCGGGTAGGTGGGGATCGGTGCGACCCAGAAGAACTCGCCGTCCCGGTCGTAGTCGAAGATCAGCGCGGTGGTGCCCACGGTGAGGTCGTCCCGGCCCGCCTGGCGGACCTGCACGATCGCCGACGAGCCGTCGTCGGCGGTGACCTCGGCCTGCCCGAAGTGCGCGGTCACCGTGCCGGTGCGGATCACGCAGACCCGGCCGACGAAGTCGTTGCGCGACGCGGGCGGCAACGTGGGGTACAGGCGCCGCAGCGGGAGCACGGCCACCCGCGCGGCGAGGTAGCCGACCACCAGCGACCCGACGAGGATCGCGACGTCGAACCCGTCGACGAGGCTGGCGGCGGACAGGCACAGGAACCACGCGATGGGCACCAGCAGGGAGAGCACCACGCTGAACGGCACACCGCCGAGCCCGTAGGCGAGTTCCACACCGGCGTCGAGGTCGACGCCGAACGCCGCGAGGACCCAGAACAGCACCACGGCGGCCAAGAGGATGGTCAGGACGACAGTCGGGAAAGCGAGCGCGGCTGTGAAGAACTCCCCCATGCACCCCCCTCGTGTCGAGAAGGACTGTAACCGGCGAAATAGCTCCGTACCTGGGAAATGACCGAACGCATCGCGGTCGTCGCGCAAGTGGACGAGCGGTTGCGGAGTTTCGGCTGCCCGTCGACGCGACCGGCGGACCCCCGCGCCGTCAGCCGTCCCGCGTTCCGAGCATCCCTCGCAGAACGGTGCGAATCGCTTCGGTGGGCGCGAAATCGGGCTGCGGGTCGGCCAGCTGGTTGGTCAGCAGCCCGTCGATCACGGCCAGCAGCAACCAGAAGTCCCGCACCGGGTCGCGCGACCCCAGCGCGGCCACCAGCGGCACGGCCCACCCGGCGATCCGCCGGTGGGCGTCCGCGATCCGCCCGCCCAGCCCGGGGCGGACGGAGGCTTCCACGAAGACCGCGTGGCGGGCCAGGGTGAGCAGCCGCTCGCGGGCCAGCTCCGCCACCACCCTCCCCACGGCGTCGGCCAGGGCGTCGGGTGTCGACACGTCGCCGGCCAGCCGGCCCCACAGCTCGGCCTCGCGTTCCAGCAGCCGGTCCACCACCCCGTCGACCAGGGCGTCGCGCGTGCGGAAGTGGTTGGAGGTGGACCCCTGCGGCAGCCCGGCGGCGGCGTCCACGGCGCGGTGCGTGAGGCCGCGCGGCCCCGCCGTGCCCAGCACGCCGATCGCCGCGTCGAGCACCCGCTGCCGCCTCGTCACGCCGATCACACTACACCCGTAGTGCTCGGCACTACATCCGTAGTACGCTCGCCGGCATGAGAGCAGCGGTGATCGGCGGAGGGGTCGGCGGGCTCACCGCGGCCATCGGCCTGCGCGCGTCGGGTTGGGACGTCACCGTCTTCGAGCGGTCGCCGGCCCTGCCCCGCACCGGCACCGGGCTGGGCATCTGGCGCGACGCCCTCGGCGCGCTGGACGAACTGGGGCTGGGCGAGGCCGCCCGGCGCGCCGGGCGCAGGCAGCCGGACGGCGCCCTGCGCCGGCCGGACGGCTCGCTGCTGGGCGTGCTCAGGGCGGACGTGCACCTGCTGACCAGGCCGGCGCTGCTGGGCCTGCTGGCCGACGCCCTGCCGGACGGCGCGATCCGGTTCGGCGCGCCGGTGGCGTGGCAGGACTGCGACCACGACCTCGTCGTGGCGGCGGACGGCGTCCACAGCGGCGCCAGGCTCTCGCTGTTCGGCGTGCGGGCCCGCCCCTCGGGGGCGATCGCCTGGCGGGGCACCGCGGACTTCGCGGTCGGGGCCGGCGGCGAGACGTGGGGCAGGGGCGTGAAGTTCGGCCTGACCCCGCGGGCCGACGGGCGCACCAACTGGTACGCCATGACCGGGCCGGACGCGGACCTGCGCGAGGCGTTCGGGGGCTGGCACGACCCGATCCCGCGCGTGCTGGCCGAAGCCGGCGAGGTCCTGCGCCACTCGCTGGACCACCTGCCCCCGCTGCCCGCCTACCACCGGGGCCGGGTGGTGCTGCTGGGCGACGCCGCGCACGCCATGACACCGGACCTGGGGCAGGGCGCCTGCCAGGCGATCATCGACGCCGTGACCCTGGCCGGGTGCCTGAAGACCCACGACGTCCCCGGCGGCCTGGCCGCCTACGACCGGCTGCGCCGCCGGAAGACCCAGCGCATGGCGCGGCGGTCCCTGCTGCTCAACCGCCTGGCGAGGACGAGGCGCCTCACCGGCGTGCGGGACACCGCCCTGCGGGTCGCCCTCGCCCTGGCCCCGCGACCGGGCCGCGGGGAGTCGCGGAGCGCCGACCCCGAGCAGGCGGGCTAGCGGGGCACCCCGGCGGCCCGCCGGGCGCGGGGAGCGGACGGCGGCGGCACCACGGGCCCGATGTCCCCGTCCGGCGCGGTGTCGAGGTCGACGACGACCGGGGCGTGGTCGCTGGGGCCCGTGCCCTTGCGGGCGTGCCGGTCCACCCAGGCGGCGCGGACCCGCCCGGCGACCGGCGCGGAGGCCAGCACCAGGTCGATCCGCATCCCGAGGTCCTGGTGGAACATGCCGGCCCGGTAGTCCCAGAAGGTGAACACCCGCTCGTCGGGCCACCGGTCGCGGACGACGTCGCGCAGCCCGAGCGCCTGCAACCGCGCCAACGCGTCCCGCTCCGGGCCGGTGACGTGGGTGTGGCCCGCGAAGGCGGCGGGGTCGAACACGTCGGCGTCGGCGGGGGCGATGTTGATGTCCCCGCAGACGACCACGTCATCGCCTTCCCGGGCGACGGCGTCCTCGAGCGCCGCCAGCCAGCGCAGCTTGTAGTGGTAGTGGTCGGAACCGGGCTCGCGCCCGTTGGGCACGTAAACCGAGTAGACGCGAACACCGCCGCAGGTGGCCGCCACGGCACGCGCTTCGGGGTGCGGGAACCCGGGCGCGCCCGCGAGCCCCGTCACCACGTCGTCCAACCCCACCCTGGACAACACCGCGACCCCGTTCCACCGGCCTTCGCCGTGGACGGCGGCCTGGTAGCCGCGCTCGGCCAGGGCATCGCCCAGCAGCGCGACGAACGCGTCGTCGGCGAGCTTCGTCTCCTGCAGGCAGACCACGTCAGGGGCCCGCTGGTCCAACCACGGCAACAGCCGCGCCATCCGCTGCTTGGCCGAGTTGACGTTCCACGTAACCACCCGCATCCGGCCACGGTAACCCCAACCCACCGCCCCCTCCGGACGACGCACCGCCCGGCGGTCACCACACCCCGCCCTCGAGGCGCCACAGCCCCAGGCGGAGGACCTGGGGCTTTGGTGGGCGACCAGGGGATCGAACCCTGAACCCGCAGATCGCGGATCTTGCTTGGTTATTGTCTGCCAGTATCTTTGGCCGCCTATCGCCACCTGCGCACCCCTCAAACGCGAATGACCGTCGTGAGCTACCCGGCCTGGACACTTCTCGTCGTTTGTCGGGGGTAAGTCGGGGGTTTGATCTTGTTCACCTACAGCCCTAGCCCTCTCCGGCGAGCTTGCCTCGAACCCACCAGGGAGCACCGGCCCTAACCGCTATCTAACTACACTTATTGCACGCTGATTGCGTGGCCTAACTGCCCTAGACAGTGCCCCACGTCCCATCGAACCAGCGGAACGCAGGGCAGTCAAGGTTTTTGAAAAGAGGATGGGTGGGCGAGCGATCGTCGTAGGAAGTCAAGCTCCGACGAAAGCAGTCAACATGCCCGATGTCAATCTGGACCACGCAATGCAATACTCCGTTTGCCACCTATCGGCCAGACCTAATGACATAGCCCACCCCACGTTTAATTGCCCCTGCAAGTGCAAGAAGTTGCCCCGCCCCAGCCAATGCATCACCCAGGACATACGTTGCAAATTTTGGATCGTCAGCCGCATCAACTAGTCGCAGTGCTTCGACCTGCAATCGCAGGATAGTATTGATTGCCACAACGACTTCGTCGACGCTGGGAGACAGTTCAGTCCGCCGACCGTCTCTGGAGATATCGCGCGCCGAAATCGCCTCTCCGGATTCGCTCGCTTCTTCCACTAGTTTGGTGAGCAGGAACGAAACAATCTCCAACTCCCTCTCTCGAGCCCCAATCAGGCCCTCAAGATCCGAGACTCCGTCAGGTACCTGAAAGAGTGCCCCCACCTCACAAGGTCGAAGCCCGAGCGCAATCGAAGCTTCAGCAAGGGCTCCCAATCGTTCGGCATCTAGTAGGGCCCAACCTTTTTGTTCGGCCATGTTTTTGATCGTGTCGCCGCTGAAGGCAGGACCCACAATCGCCACAAGGCTCGCCTGATGACGGTTCTTGTGTGTTTCAATCGCCACGTCACTGACATCGGTATGCGTAATATGGCCAGCCTACTGCACGTGCTTCGAATCCCAGCGCTAGGAAGGTGTCCCGGATTGCATTCTCGAATGCGCGACCTGAACTTTCGCCTCCAGCAAGCGGTTCTCGCGACAGCCGGACCAAGACCTCCCTCAGCCCTAGATGCTGTTCCTCTTTGACAGGCTGATCGCTTACGGCCTGATCCCTATGGGCAATCTGCAAATTCGGAACATCTGCGAGGGGAAGCTCGGCGGCCAGTGCAGCTCCGCGTGGCGTAGCCTTCAGGCTCCCATAACGCGGTTCCTCGATAAGCCCTGTATCGAGGAGGAAACTGGCAATCCATCGGCATTTTTCAGTGTTTAGGCCGAATAGTGCCGCTTCTGAGTACATCTCGTTCCGGGTAACATCGTTTTCAACAGCCCGGATCAACTCGCCAACGAATCGCATATTCGCATGAAGGATCCGTATGAAGTTCAGATCATCCCCCGACTCAATCCAGGCTCTTGCTGCGGGTGTAGCCTCGAATACTCCACGGCCGACCTCAACAAGAACCCCCGATGCGCGCATGAATGGCAGCATAGATTCCACACTACTGCGCTTCAGGTTGAATCTCCGAGAAATGAACGAGAACAATTCGTCCCGCTCGATCCTTTCAAACGCCGCATTGATAATTGTTCTTAGATTTTCAACCTTATTGGGATCCGATGATGGACTCGGAACCCAGATATTGTAGGTGCTGCGCGACTCATGCGTGCGGTTTGATGTCGAAAAATCGTCGAGCATCGCGGCTATCTCCACAGGAGGCTCCGAGATCTCGACTATCTGCTCATGTTCACCGTTAAAAGCTTGCGGCGTGACAATCATGCGGCCGTCAAGCAGGGTGCGTCCGGCCTGCGTTATCTGCCAGCGTCGGTTCCCAACGGCTTCAATCAAGCCGAGAACATCCTGCCAGTCCATTCGACTGCGAGTGTTTCCCTTACTTCGCCACGACTGCCCGTAACGTGTTTGAATACGGTCATTAACCTCGTCTACGGTCAGCGGCTCTTCTGATATTAATGATAGAACCTCTGCGAACAGCCTAATGCGATCAGCGAGGATCACTGAGAGACGTTCTGGCGTGGGATCAGACTGGAGCTTCAAGCCGGTCGCGGTAAGATGAATCTTGCCCGCAGTGCTCTCCGCCAGTCTCAGCCCCCTTAGAAAGCTGTAGTAGTCCCGCCACGTCGCTGGCTTCAGTTTCGGTGCTGCGCCACCCTGGCGAGGTTCAATCTCTCCGATATCGAATGACAACTCTGCGTTCGCGTCGAGGTCAACTGCGCGGCCGTCGCCGACTTGTCGGACGAGTTCGAGTACAAGCGGAAGCCAAACTGCCTTGCCGCCGGGAAGCGAAGGTATTGAACTGGCCTGCTCACGAGAGAGCGCCCTCTGCGCTGCAAGTTGAGGAGCTGCAGCATGCGAATCAACTGACTTCATGGGAGCTATTCTAGACGTGCCGGAGACTGTCAGCCAATCGCAGTCTTGTTTGAGGAGACGGTGGGAACGATCCTCGATTTCTGGCTGAGCGACCGTCGGTAACCATTACACCTGCGTGAACACCTAAATAGGCTGAGTCAGTACTCATCGTTTAAGGTGGTAACTGGTATCGCCTGTAGTGATCGTGACGCTCAGGGCTGCGATCAGCCATGCCCTCTGCGTTCGCTTGCACCTCACTCCACAATAAGCCTGCGGACTGGTCGACACCGTCAGAGCATTGAGCTGCCAATAGGTGCGGCAATCGAGCGCACCAATCACCGACCCGGCCCGCGACTCAGCGCTCCTTCCAACCTGCTACCTCGGGATTAGGGCGAGACACCTGTCATCGTCAGCCGTGATCCCTGGATGTCGCTCCTCGCCTGGGCTGATGGCTTGTAGCGGTCCAACGTCGGCAACCGTCGCCTACGGTCGTTTGCCGACGTTTCCCAGGGGTAAGGCATAGAGATGATCTTGCCTCTGCATCGAGAGTTAGTTTATGAGCTGGTCGGTGCCGTCAAGCGTCGAACTGTGGCTACGTGGAGCTCCACAGCCCTACAGAGGCTCAACGTACGAGCCACTCCCAGTAACCCTGGGCGTTGGACACCTTGTTCGCGTCGTCAGGAAGGTAGACCTCGACGGCTCCAGCGTACTTCTTACCTGGCAGCCAATCCTCGTCGCCAAATCCTATACGGCTCCCCTCCGGTGCACACCTCCAAGACAGGGATGGATTGATTGTCCCACTAGTGACACCGCTCTCACTGATCGCCGTGAACTGGGTGAAGAGGCCCGAGGGCAGATCCGAGACGTCGTATGCACTACCTGTTTGGACCTCGATCCACAGTAGTTTGCGAGTAGTCCCGGCGGGCGGTGGATCACCCGCGTAGCCACCTGTGCAGTCCGTCATCTTGCTGATGGTGAATTTGAGGGCACACTCAGCCCCCGAGCAGCCGCCGCTTGCCTGCTCTGCTAACCGGAACAGGCTCGTCTTGGGAACAGTCGCCGTAGGCGATGGTGTCGCGGTCCGGGTTGTTGTAGCAGTAGTCGTGGTCTGTGTTCCAGTTGAAGAGATAACTGAGGCATGATCACCTTCAGAACATCCGGTGAGCGAGACCAACAGTAGAACCGCGAGAACAAGGCGAGCGCGCATAGGGACCAACCTCCAATTGGTTCGGTATCGCAAGCAACTGCCAATTCGTTAGCTGGTTGCCGTGTGTGCCTAACCGACAACTCTCAGTTGACCCTCTGTCTGCACCGGGCCTCACACTGCCAGCAACCCGCAGACTCATCACCGTCCGCGTCAGTCGAGGTCGTCCTGCATCGTGCGTTGTGCTGATAGGTGCCGCTGGTAGCGGTCGTTGCGGTCAGGGTTCCGGTCAACCTGCCCCGCTTGCGCGGGGAAGACCCGGTGATGGGCTCGGCGTTCACGGCGCTGCGCGGAACACCCCCGCTTGTGCGAAGAAGTACTCCGGGCCGGTCCTGGGGACCAGGCCACCCTCGGAAACACCCCCGCTCGCGCGGGGAAGACGTATCCGGAACCAGGTTCCTAGCGAGACCCGATGGAACACCCCCGCTCGCGCGGGGAAGACCCCGGCAGCGCCGAGCTGGTGGCGGTCGACTGCGGAACACCCCCGCTCGCGGGAGGAAGACAAGACGAACTAGCGGAGTGAGACGTTCGAGACGGGAACACCCCGCTCGCGCGGGGAAGACGCGGCCTTGCGCCGCGCCTTGCGACCCTTGGCCGGAACACCCCCGCTCGCGCGGGGAAGACGCGCGCTGCTCGTACTCCTCCAGCGGCCACGTGGGAACACCCCCGCTCGCGCGGGGAAGACGGGTACATGGCGCTGCTGCGGAACCTGCGCAACGGAACACCCCCGCTCGCGCGGGGAAGACGAGACCGGGGAGGGTGACCCGCGACTCGGCATTGGAACACCCCCGCTCGCGCGGGGAAGACCCCCGGATTCGTTTCATGGACTCGTGGCCGCCAGGAACACCCCCGCTCGCGCGGGGAAGACCTTCGCGGGCTTCGGGTCCTCGTGGGGGACCTCGGAACACCCCCGCTCGCGCGGGGAAGACGCGGCCGCCGCGGTCGGGGGCCTGGTGGTGTGGGGAACACCCCCGCTCGCGCGGGGAAGACTCGTCCACACCCCCGGCGTGGCCCCGGTGCACGGGAACACCCCCGCTCGCGCGGGGAAGACGGAAAGGCCCATCACTCCCCCGTCACCGCAGAAGGAACACCCCCGCTCGCGCGGGGAAGACGTCTGACCCTCGGGGCCTCGCGCCCGTCCAGGCGGAACACCCCCGCTCGCGCGGGGAAGACGTGGATAGACGCCTACGGGAGTTGTGCCGGCGCGGAACACCCCCGCTCGCGCGGGGAAGACGACGGACGATCATCGGCCCGACCTCGTGATGCAGGAACACCCCCGCTCGCGCGGGGAAGACAACACGGTCACGGTCTGCGTGACCGTGCCGACCGGAACACCCCCGCTCGCGCGGGGAAGACTCGTACTGCACCGTCCCGAGTCCGCGCGAGCCCGGAACACCCCCGCTCGCGCGGGGAAGACTGGCCAGCAGCAGCACACGGAGCAGCGCGTGGGGGAACACCCCCGCTCGCGCGGGGAAGACCGGACGGGTTCATCCGGCGTACGTGGATCTCGGCGGAACACCCCCGCTCGCGCGGGGAAGACAACGGGCTGCTGCACCGGGTCGTCCTGGAGACCAGGAACACCCCCGCTCGCGCGGGGAAGACCTGGGCGGTAGGCCGTGTACCGGCGGAACAGAAGGAACACCCCCGCTCGCGCGGGGAAGACATCACCGAAAGCTCGCCGGCGCGGGCGGCCTTCGGAACACCCCCGCTCGCGCGGGGAAGACATCACGGACACGTCCAGGTCCGTCTGGGCGTTCGGAACACCCCCGCTCGCGCGGGGAAGACTCCGTCCACGCGGGGTTGATCAGCACCCGGCGGGGAACACCCCCGCTCGCGCGGGGAAGACGTGGAGGACGTGGCCATCTGGCTCAAGACCGCCGGAACACCCCCGCTCGCGCGGGGAAGACACTTCATGACCTGCGACTATACCCACGCCCATCGCGTTTTTGATTCGGTTCACTTGAGTCTCGGAAAGTACGGGCAAGTACCCAGGCCGGAACCCTACGACGCCAACCCTCCACCGCCCGATCTTCGCCAGACGAGGGGCTTCGTGTCATCCCGCCGACTTGGCTCGCCCCAACCACGCGTGTCAAGGGGGCACCTTTCGCCAGTACCGGCACGTTGGGCTGGGTCTGCCCCCTTGACGCGTGTGGTTGCCCTCGGGGAGGTCGGCGGGATGACACGAAGCCCCGGTCCACGTCGGTAGCCGAACCGGCGGTGCCGTCCCGGTCATCCTGCTGGCCTGCCGCGCGGCGAGCGCTTCTTGTAATCCTTTTGCGGTCGCCTCCGGGGGTCGCTGGCCGTTCCTCGCCGACGTCGGGACCAGCGCCCTTCCTCGCGCGGCACGCCCGCGGGCCGCCAGGCCCGCTTGGGCGTGCCGCACCACAGGGGCGTCGGTCCTTCGGCGTCGGTTGGACACCAACGGCCAGCGGCCCCCGGAGGGGGCCGCCTTGATGAAGAAAAGAAACTTTGAACACACGCATACAGCGTGTCCCGGCTGACCCGATGTTCAGCGGCGCCGGTGGCTGTGGGCTGGTGGCTTCGGCGTGGCTTGAACCTGTGGTTCTTGTGGGGCGGCTCGTGTGACCACCTCGAAGAGGTCGTCGAAGGTGAACGGCTTCAGGGCGGTGACTGCTCCTGCGATGAATGCTGAGCCTGGGCTTAGGTCGCCTTCCAGTACGCGCTTGAGGGTCGACCGGTTGACTTCCATGACCTTGGCCAAGGCGTAGACGCTTTGGAAGCCTGCCATTTCCGAGGCTCTTCGGAAGGTGCCGACCTTGAGCCTGATGGTGAGTGCCATCCTGACCTCGTCATGGTGTTGTGGCTGCCGGGTGCTGTACCAAGGCTGCTCACAGCGCCGTCGGGTCTTCGCTGGTGGAGTGGCGGGCGGCGGTGGCGTTGATAAGTTGGCCGTTGATGCCCTCGGTCAGGTTGACGAATTCGAGTGCGCATTGCGTGCTGTCGGTGGTGTACGTCGTGGACCCGTCGAAGAAGGCGGTTAGGACGTCATCAGGGCGCAGTTCGATGATCCAGGCCGCGACCGCCCCTTCCTCGTCCACCACCGCGTAGACAATGGGCGCGTCGTGGGCGAGCGTGTGGGCGAGCGTCTCCATAGAGAGTTCCTCCGTGTGTGCCTCGGGTGGTGCAATCACACTCGTAGACATAAGGAGGGTGATTCCATACCAATTACCGATGACCTATCGGAGGTGCCACTACTCGCAGACCAGCCGGTGGTCCGTCTGATCATGTACTGGCCATGACCGGTGGACCTGTGAAGAGGTAAGGACCCAGAGGCCAGTTCGTCTACGTGCGTGGTCCCATGGTGGGGAGTAGGGCGCCGGAAACGTCCAGGAAGTCGCGGACGGCCGGTGAGTCGCGGTGGTCGCGCAGGCGGGTGCGCAGGTCGGCGACGGCTTCGACGGAGCGGGAGGACTTGACGGTCGCGGCGAGTTTGGCGGCGGCCATGCCGGCGGAGGCGGCGGCCTCCAGGTCGTGGTTGTCGAGGGCCGAGCGGGACAGGGCGGCCTGGGCCATCGAACCCCGGCGGGCGCGGTTTTGGCGTTCGGACTCGGCGATGGACAGACCCGCGAAGTGGGCGGCTTCCTCGGGGCGTTGGAGGTCGCGGAAGGTGTGGGCGTACTCGCCGTTGAGGTAGGCCGGGTCGATGAAGCGTGCCCACTCGGGCTCGTCGTCCGGGCCGACGGCGGCGAACGCGGCTTCGGACCGGTGCACGCTACGGGCTGCGGCCTTGGCCTCGCCCATCGCGGCCTCGGCGCGGGCCTGCAACGCCCACAGGTCGGCCAGGCAGGCATCCGAGTGACCTTGGGCGAGTCCGGCACGGCCGGCCTTGGCCAGCTGTACGGCGTGGTCGGGGTTGCCGGTGAGGGTGGCCTGGTCGGACAGGCCGGCCAGCACGTGGGCGCCCAGCTCGGGGCTGCCGGCGGCCTGGGCCAGGCGCAGGGACTGGATGAGGTAGCGCTGGGCCAGGGAGTGCTCACCGTTGTCGAAGGCCATCCACCCCAACAGGTAAAGCTGTTCCGCGGCGGCCTCGAACAGCGCGCGGCCGGTCTCGGTGGAGGGATCGTTGCTGCGCAGCAGCGGAACGACCTGCGAGGTCAGGTATGCGGAGAGCTGCTCGCGGGCGTGGCCACCGCCGCGCATGACGTCCAGCTCCTGGAACACACCGAACGTGCGCCGGATCGCGGCCACCTGCTCACTGCTGACCTTGCTCCGGGCCGCACCCGCCTCATCCAGCGTGGCGAGCAGCCAGTCACGGCTGGGGGCGACCGACGCGGCGACGCTGAACAACGCGCCCGTCAGGAAGGTCCTGCGCTCCATGTCGTGCCTCCCGAGTTCGGCAACCACTTCCACCGTGACCAAAAGCGAGGCCGCGTAGGAGAGCCCGAGGTCCGTCAGTGACTTTTCTTGCGCCCCTTGGGTTCTCGCGTCGGGGATCCAGCCGGCTCCGGCGTTGAACCACCGAAGGTGGTGCGGCACATGGAGAGCGTTGCACCACCGTTCGAGGCGTTCGAGGTCGGTGACCGAGCGGCGGAAGCACTCAATCTTGCTCACGCGCCCCTGGGTGAGGTCCAACCAGGCGGCGAGCGTGGTTTGCGGCAGCGTGGGGCTCTGAGCTTGGCGGTAGGCGCGGAAGACCTGACCGATGTTGCGGGACTCGAACGCCTGACGGATCGCCGGCTGGTTCCAGAACTCGGCGGGCAGCACAGGAGCCCGCACGGCCTGAGCTGCGGCGCAGCGCCCGCACTGGGCACCCCGGTTGTCGGTGGCCAGCCAGGTGTCACACGTCCGACAGCGACGCCTGCCCGTGTACACCCGCTCCCCCTTCACACTGCCCCTATTCCGGAGGGTAACCCGACGACTACGGAACTGGATTGCGGGTGGGCGGCGACTAGGGAAGGACGCGAATGCAGTTGGTCGAGCACGTGCAGGGGCGTCCCTCGTTGATGCTGTTGACGTTGACTTGGAGATCAGGACCACGTCCATCGACTACCGTGATCAAGGTCAAGGGCGTCGGTTTGATCAGGAAGTCGACCAAGACCGAAGCCGGCGAACGGACGTTGCCGCCGCCCTCATGAGCCGTGGAGATATCGCCGACCAGCTCGGTCACTCCCGGCTGTCAATGACCCAGGACCTGCACCCGGGCCGGAAGGTGGTTGACCGGCGGGTCGCCAGCGCGCTCGAAGGGGCCTTCGGCGAGCCGACCGATGGACAGGATGATGGACAAGACCAGGGGGACGGCGAGGGCTGATCCGCCCCTGGTCCACCTCGTGAGGGGCGCCGCAGGTCGGAGAGTCCGGGACCTTAAGTGCGGCAAAGGTATGGCGGCGATCTTGAAATGCAGCAGCCCCAGGCCGCTGACCTGGGGCTTTGGTGGGCCGCCAGGGGATCGAACCCTGAACCCGCGGATTAAAAGTCCGCTGCTCTGCCAGTTGAGCTAGCGGCCCGCCATCAAGGCTAGTGGAAGACCGCCCCGGGGTTCGATGGTGGGGATGCACGTGGTGTGTGACGCAGGTGACTGGTCGTTGCCGTGGGCGCGTCGCTCCCCCATGCGCACGCAGGCGGCCGAGGCGCAGGAGGGCAAGGGGTGGTCCCCGGCGGGGCTGCGGCACCTGTCGAAGTGCTCCCGGGGGTTCGACCGGCGCGGTGGGCTGCGCGGCGCGGTTAGCCTGTTGTACGTGGCCCCTGCTCTGCCCTCGCTGAAGATTGGCCCGTACGACGTCGATCCCCCGGTCGTGCTCGCCCCCATGGCGGGCATCACGAACGTGGCCTTCCGGCAGCTCTGCCGGGAGTTCGGCAGCCCCACGTCGCTCTACGTGTGCGAGATGATCACCGCCCGCGCCATCGTGGAGCGCGACGCCAAGACGATGGAGATGATCACCTTCGGCGCGGACGAGCACCCGAGGTCCCTCCAGCTCTACGGCGTCGACCCCGCCTCGATGGCCGAGGCCACCAGGATCATCGTGGGCGAGGGGCGGGCCGACCACGTCGACATGAACTTCGGCTGCCCGGTGCCGAAGGTGACGCGCAAGGGCGGCGGGGCGGCGCTGCCGTACAAGCGGCAGCTGTTCCGGCGGATCGTGCGGGCCGCCGTGCGCGCCGCGGAGCCCGCCGGGGTGCCGGTGACCGTCAAGTTCCGGATCGGCATCGACGACGACCACCTCACCTACCTGGACGCCGGGCGGATCGCCGAGGACGAGGGCGCGCAGGCCGTAGCCCTGCACGCCCGCACCGCCGCCCAGCGGTACTCCGGGCAGGCCGACTGGTCGGCGATCGCGCGGCTCAAGGAGGCGGTGACGTCGATCCCGGTGCTGGGCAACGGTGACGTCTTCAGCGCCGGCGACGCGCTGGACATGGTCGCCCGGACCGGCTGCGACGGCGTGGTCGTCGGCCGCGGCTGCCTGGGGCGGCCGTGGTTGTTCGGCGAGCTGCAGGCCGCGTTCCGGGGCGAGCCGATCCCGCCGGGGCCCTCGCTGGGGCGGGTCGCCGAGATCCTCGGGCGGCACGGGCGGCTGCTGGCCGACCACCTCGGCGCCGACAAGGGGATGCGCGACCTGCGCAAGCACATGGCCTGGTACCTGAAGGGGTTCCCGGTCGGCGCGGAGCTGCGGCGCTCCCTGGCGATGGTGTCCACGCCCGCCGAGCTCGACGACCTGCTCGGCCGGCTCGACGCCGACGCCGGGTTCCCGCACGACGCCGAGGGCCCGCGCGGGCGGCAGGGGTCGCCGGCGAAGGTCGTGCTGCCGGAGGGCTGGCTGGACGACCCGGAGGACGCCACCGTGCCGGTGGGCGCCGACCTGATGCACTCCGGTGGCTGAGCGGGTGACACGTGCCGCGGTGACCGCCCTGTGCCTGGTGGCGCTGACCGCGTGCGGTTCGGGGGTGACCGGCACGGCGCGCCCGCTGCGGATCACCGACCTCGACCGCGAGCTGGTGGCCAGCTACTTCACCGCGATGAACGAGGCGGGCGGGCAGGGCGTCGCCGCGCAGCGCGAGCTGCTCGCCGACACGCAGCACCCGGACTTCCGCGACGGCGACTGCGAGCTGCCCGGCGGGACCATCGAGGTGCACCCCACCATGTCCACGCTGCGGCTGGACCCGGACTGGACGCCGCCCGGCGAGGACGCGCACCCGCGCGGCGTCGTGCTGGTCGTCGCCGTGACGCTCACCGTCGTGCAGGAGGGCGCCGAGGTGGGCAGCCAGATCGGCTCCCAGCACATCGTCCTGCTCAACGGCAAGGCGTACGGCTTCGCGCCGTGCGCGAACTGAACCGGTGGTGCGGCGGCCTCGTGCGGCACACGCTCCGCCATGTCGATCTCTGAACGTCACCGGTTCGGAGCAGTGCACGGTCAACCAGTAGAGGGAAATCCCGGAGTGACGCGTCCCGCCGGCTCAAGCGCCGCCTCCTAGGGGACGACACCTTGGCAAGGAGGGAGGTGAGCGCGATGACCGCACTGCGACCGGAGGTCGCCGGCGTCGGCCACGACGGCGGGCCGGGCGACCGCGGCCGGGACGCGTCGGAGGGCGCCGGCCTGGTGCAGCTGCACGAGTCGATCGCGACGCTGCTCGCCTCCCGCGGTCAGTGGCGGCAGGCTTACCAGCACCTGCGCTCGGCCTTCGACCTGGTCTCCGCCGACCAGGACGTCCAGCCGCAGGTGCCCGAGCAGCTGCGCCGCGAGGTGGACCGGCTGCGCCGCGAGCACGCGGAGGCGCGCGAGCAGAGCATGCGGGACAGCCTGACCGACAGCTACAACCGCAGGTACCTGGACCAGCGGTTGCTCGACATGGTGACGGAGCACGACACCGACGACGGGCTGGCCATCGCGTTGATCGACCTGGACTGGTTCAAGCAGGTCAATGACACCTTCGGGCACCTGTTGGGCGACCGGGTCCTCCAGCGCGTCGTCGAGCTGCTCCAGGAGGAGCTGCCGCGCAACGGGTTCTGCGCCCGGTACGGCGGGGAGGAGTTCGTGCTCGTGCTGCCCGGAGTGGACGCGGCGGCGGGCGTGGGGATCGCCGAGTCGGCCCGGACGCGTGTCGAGCGTCACGCCTGGGCTTCGCTGGCGCCCGGTTTGCGGGTGACCGTCAGCATCGGGTTGGCTTACGAACCTCCCGCGGGGGACTCGCCGACGCGTCCCCCGGTCGCCCCGGAGCAGCAGCTGCTGCGGGCCGACAGCCTGCTCTACACCGCCAAGCAGTCAGGACGCAACGCCGTCGCCTACCGCGAGAACGGTCGGGTGCGGCTGGCCGGTGCGGCGGCGGGGCGGCGCGGGATAGCCGAATCGCGGGTAGCTGGTTACTGATTTGCTAGGTAGATCACCCGCTCGGGCGTACCATGCTGCGCGCAATCGAGTACCCACCACCCCTGTATCACCGGGAGTGGTCGTCAGGACTGGCGGTCATCCGTAGTATCGCCAAGGCAAGTGACACGCCGTTGGTGCAACCAATGTGTCCTTGATGTCGTCAACTCGTGATGACGACCCGCTACTGACCGAAGGTTGAAGGGAGACCGGGTGCCCGACGAGCCCCGCCGTGGCGGCCCCGGACCCCGAGGTGACCAGGCCCCGCAGGACGACCAGCCGACCGGCCGCCGACGCCGCTCGCTGGAGGGCGGCGGCGGTCTGAGCGTCTCCGAGTTGCTGGAGCAGCACAGCCGGTCGAACATCCCGCGGCCCGTGCCGCCGGACGAGCGCAGACCCGAGCCGTCGGGTCCGCCGGCCGGCGCGCCGCAGCCGACCGGGCGGCGCGCGGCCCCGGAACCCGGTGACGCCCGGCAGCCCCGGGCCGACCGCGGCCCGGGCCTGCCGCCTCCCGAGGGCGTCCGCCGGCCGAACGGCGCGCCGCCCGACCACTTCACGCCGTCCGCGGGGCGCCCGGCCCCCGAGGAGACCGGCCGCCGGGCGCGCCCCGCCCCGCCCCCGCCGAACGGCTCGGCCCCGCCCGCCGAGGACACCGGCCGACGAGCGCGTCCGCACGCGCCCGAGGACGCCGGCCGGCGAGCGCGACCGCCCGCCCCCGAAGACCCCGGCGGCCTCCCGGGGCACTCCGCCCCTGACGGGACCGGCCGCCGCGCACGACCCTCCGCACCCGAAGACCTCGGCCGCTCCCCAGGACACTCCGCCCCTGAGGACACCGGCCGCCGCGCACGCCCCCCCGCCGAGGACGCCGGCCGACGCGCACGCGCCGCCGCGGCCGTGCCGACCGAGACGTTCGCCCCTGAGGACGCCGGTCGGCGCGCACGACCCGACGGCGCTCCCTCCCACGAGGACACCGGCCGCCGCGCACGACCGCCTGCGCCGGAGGACACCGGCCGACGGCCGCACCCCGCCAACGGCGCGACGCCGCCCGAGGACGCCGGTCGGCGCGCACGGCCGGCCGACGCGTTCGGGCCGCCGTCGGAGGGCGCCGGTCGCAGGTCCCGCCCGCCCGCGGAGACCGGTCGGCGGGCCCTCCCGCCCCCGGCCGACGACGTCGCCCAGCGCCTGGGCGGCCCGGACGCGACCGGACGACGGCCGCACCCGGCCGCGCCCCCCGAGGACAGGCGCCGGCCCCCCGCGAACGGCGCACCCGGCCAGCGGTTCGCCCCCGACGACCCGCGCCGGCCCGACGCCACCGGCCGGCGGCCCCGGCCCGACGTGGACGGCCCGCAGCGGCCCGCGGGCGGCCCGGACGGCAGCGGCCCCCGACGGCTCGCCGGCGAGCCCGACGGCGGACCGCGCAGGCTCGCACCGGACGGACCGGCGGAGCCCGGCGGACCACGCGGTCCCGTGGACGGCGGTGGACCTCGCCGGCTCGCGGGCGGACCGGACGGCTCCGGGCCGCGCCGGCTCGCCGAGGGCGCGCCGAACGCCGGTGGGCCGCGGCGCCCCGTCGAGGGCGGACCCGGCGCGCGGCGCCCCGGTGACGGCGGTCCCGACGGCGGACCGCGCAGGCTCGCGCCGGGCGGACCGGACGGCAGCGGACCGCGCAGGCTCGCCGACGGGCCGGCCGACGGACCACGACGCCTCGCCGAGGGCGCGCCGGACGGACCGCGCCGGCTCGCGGAAGGCGGACCGGACGGCTCCGGGCCGCGCCGGTTGGCCGACAGCGGACCGGACGGCCCGCGCCGGCACCCCGAAGGCGCGCCGGACGGGCCGCGGCGACCGGCCGACGGACCGGCCGACGGACCACGACGCGGCGCGGAAGGCGCGCCGGACGGCCCGCGCCGACCGGTCGAAGGCGCGCCGGACGGGCCGCGCCGGCCGGTCGAGGGGGCGCCCGACGGCCCGCGCCGACCGGTTGAGGGCGCGCCCGACGGGCCGCGCCGACCGGCCGGCGGCCCCGACGGCAGCGGACCGCGGCCCGTGGTCGACCGGCGGCCAGCGGAAGCCGGGGGCGACGCGGGCCGGGACGGCATCGCCGGCCGGCTCGGCGCGCCGGCGCCCGAGAGGCGCGACCAGGTCGACCCGGCGAGCCTCACCACGGAGATGGAGGCCATCAGCGACGACGTCAAGAAGCGCCGCGAGGTCGACCACACGCTGGCCAGGTTCTCCGCGGTGCACGACGAACTCGCCGAGCAGGAGCGCCAGCGCAAGGAGCGCCGGCAGAAGCTCATGCCGTGGAAGGTCGAGCACGACGAAGAGGCGACCGTGTTCACCCCGGCCGTCGAGGACGGGGACGACCCCGAGGCCCCGCGCCGGCGGGTCCGCACGCCCAAGCACGTCCAGGTCGTCCGCGCCGTCAAGGCGCTGTCGCTGACCGCCGCCGTCATCGTGTTCGTCGCGACCGGCCTCGGGTGGGGCGCGATGCTCTACGTGGACAGCAAGTTCACCGAGATCGACGCGCTGAACACCAACTCGGCGGCCGTGCACGAGGCCGAGAAGCAGTTGGGCGACGAGAACTTCCTCATCGTCGGGTCGGACACCCGCGCGGGCGCGAAGCCCGAGGACGGCGTCGGCGACGCCGCCAAGGAGCGGGGCGCGCGGTCGGACGTGCTGATGCTGGCCCACATCCCGGCCGACCGGAAGCGGGTCGTAGTGGTGTCGGTGCCGCGCGACCTGCAGATCACCCGGCCCGAGTGCGAGAAGTGGGACTCCGAGACCGGGGAGTACACCGGCGAGGTCCTGCCGGCCGCCAAGGGCGTGAAGGCCAACCAGGCTTACGCCGACGGCGGGCCCAAGTGCGTCAGCACGTTCATGACCGAGCTGACCGGCTTGACCATCAACCACTTCGTGTCCGTGGACTTCAACGGTTTCAAGGGGATGGTCGACGCCATCGGCAAGATCAACATCTGCGTGCCGAAGGTGATGGACGACGGCGAGCTGGGCATGATCTTCGACAAGCCCGGCAGGTACGACGTGGACGGTCAGAAGGCGCTGGACTACGTGCGGGCCCGGCACGTGAAGACCGAGGAGTTCGGCGACTACGACCGGGTCACGCGGCAGCAGAAGTTCATGTCCTCCCTGCTGCGCACGGCGCTGTCCAGCGAGATGCTGCTCAACCCGGGCAAGCTCAACAACTTCCTCAACGCGTTCGCCGCGTCCACCGTCGGCCAGAACATCGGCGTCAAGGACATGCTGACGCTGGCGCAGTCGCTGCAGGGCATCGAGGCCGGCCGGGTCAGCTTCGTCACCGTGCCGCACGCGACGGACGAGGGCCCCACGACGTCCAACGACGACAACATCGAGATGCTGAAGGTCGACGAGACCCGGGCGCTGTTCCAGGCGATCATCGACGGCACGCCGCTGCCGGGCGAGGCGCCGGAGGCGGACGCGGCGCAGCCGCCCGCCACCGCCGACAAGGCCGCGGAACCCAAGCAGGGCAAGGTGGTCGACCCCAAGGGGTTGAAGATCCAGGTGTTCAACGGCGACGCGGACAACGACGGCGCGGCCGGGCGGGCCAAGAACGCCTTGTCGCAACTGGGTTTCGTCGTCGTCAACAGCGGCACCGCGCCGCCCGCCGCGAAGACCGTCATCCGGTACGGCGCGGGCGGCGAGGACGCCGCGTTCACGCTCGCGAAAGCCGTTCCCGGCGCCGTGCTCGAGGTCGACGCGAGCCAGGGCGGCGCGGTGACGCTGCTCATCGGGCCCGGCTGGGACGAGCAGGTCGTCGCCCCGAAGGGGGAGGGGGCCGCCCCCGAGCAGGGCAAGGCGGCGCCGCCGGAGGATCTGTCCTATGTGAACGCGGGCGCCGACCCGTGCAGCTAGCCGTTGGGCCATCTGGCCGTCACGGGTTCACCTCGGGTTCACCGGGGTATGTCGCTACGGCGACAACCTGCACGTACGCTGGCTGCCATGCGTGAGGCTTACCACGACCAGCTCGGACAACTCGCCGACCAGCTCGCCGACATGTGCGGCATGGCCGGTGAGGCCATGCAGCGCGCGACCTCCGCGCTGCTCCAAGCCGACCTCGGCTTGGCCGAGCAGGTGATCGGCGACGACGTCAAGATCGACGACGTCCGCGCCAGCATCGAGGAGCAGGCGTACGCGCTGCTCGCCCTGCAGGCGCCGGTCGCGACCGACCTGCGGATCGTCCTCGCGGTGATCCACGCCGCGGAGAGCGTCGAGCGCATGGGCGACCTCGCGCTGCACGTGGCGAAGGCCGCGCGGCGCAGGCACCCCAACCACGTGCTGTCCGACACGGTGCAGCCGTACTTCGCCGAGATGGGCCGCATCGCGGTCGAGCTCGCGCGGGAGGCCACCGACATCATCCGCACCCAGGACGTCGAGCGGGCGCGTTCGCTGGAGGACGCGGACGACGCGATGGACGACCTGCACCGCCACCTGTTCACGGTGATCATGGACAAGGAGTGGCCGCACGGCGTGCCCTCGGCCGTGGACACCACGCTGCTGGGCCGCTTCTACGAGCGGTTCGCCGACCACGCCGTGTCGGTGGCCAAGCGCACCGTCTTCGTGGTCACCGGCCGGATGCCCGGCTACAGCACCGAAATGGACGACTGACCAGCCGCGCCCGGGCGGGTGCGGCGGTCGAGCAGTTCGCGGGCGGTGCGGCTAGTTGAGCAGTCCGTTCAGCTCCTGGGCGAGCTGCGCGGCGATGCGCGCGTTGTCGGCGGGGGCGTGGGTCAGCCACTTCCGGCCGTCCTGCCCCTGCCGCGTCTGCGTCATGTAGCGGCCCTGGTCGTTGTCGAACCAGGCGACCTGGGGCGCGCGCTGCTCCCGGCCGTGCCGGCCGCGGACCGTGACGCCGAACTGACCGGCGCGCAGCCGGGGCCGCTCGAACACCGCTTCCAGGGCGCGCACCTGCGAGGCCGCCGTCGACCGGGGCGTCATCGCCCGGGTGAAGCCGGCGTCGGCGAAGTCCTCGTCGCGGCGCGGCGGTGGCGGGGCGGACGACGGCACCGGCACCGTCAGCGACTGCCCCGGACCGGGACGCTCCGGCGGGATCCGGTCCACCACCGCGCGCAGCAGTGCCGACGACCGCACGGTGTCGACCTTCAGCCGGCGCTCGTCCAGCACCGCCACCGCCGCCAGCTCGCCCTGCGCGCCGCTGCGGACCAGCAGCTGGCGCTCCACGTTCTTCGGGTCCAGCGAGGCGATCGCGGTGAACGAGTGCTCGAAGCGCACCAGCAGGGTCAGCGCCTCCTCGACCTCCGCGGCGACCCGCCCGCGGTGGGCCAGGCCGCGGGCTTCCAGGTCCTGGTAGACGGCGTTGCGGATGCCGCGCCGCTCGTCGAGGGTCTGCCCCAGGTAGGGGAAGTCGAACGGGTACGGCCTGCTGCCCAGCTCCAGGTCCTCCCAGAGCACGTCGGCCGCCGCGTGCGACAGGGCGAACGAGAACACGCTCACCCGCCGATGACCGGGGGCGCGACCATCGTGCCGTCGCCGAAGACGTCCTCGGTCTCGACCAGGTACGAGGCGGCCTTGTGCTCCTTGTCCTCCTCGCCCTGACCCCGACCGGCCCCGGCGCCCATGCCGCCCATGCCCATCCCGGCGGCGGCGCCACCGCGGCCGGCCGCCGCGCCACCGGGACCGCCGCTGCCGGACGGGCCGAAGCCGCCCGCGCCGGACCGCCCGGCCTCGCCCAGCATCCCCGAGGACCCGCCGGGCCCGAAGCCGCCGCGACCGGCCGCCGCCGACCCGCCCGGGCCACCGAGACCACCGAGGCCACCAGGGCCCCCGCCCAGCCCGCCGCGACCGCCGCCGGAGCCACCACCGGGGCCGCCACCACCGGGCAGGCCCCGTCCGCCCGGACCGCCACCGGGGCCCGGGCGGCCGATCGGCACGCCGGGCGGGCGCGGGCCCGTGGGCGGCCGGTTGCCCGGACCGGGCCTGGGGCCGGGACCCGGTCCCGGGACGGGTCCCGGGATGGGTGCGGGGCCGGGTTGCCAACCGCCGCCACCGGGACCGGGACCCGGACCGGGGATGCCGCCCGGCCCGCCACCGGGACCACCGCCCGGGGTCCAGCCGGACTGGTTGGTGTTGCCACCGCCCTTGCCGCCACCACCGGGGCCGGGGATGCCGGTGACCCCCGTACCGCCGCCGGGGGCGTCCGGGACCGTCGGTCGGCCGCCGACACCGGTCTGGTTCGGGTTGGTCGAGTCACCCGTGCCGCCGGAGCCCTCCATGGTGGGGGGCGGCGCGAACGCGGGCATCGTGGAACCGGTCTCCTGGAACGAGGTCGACATGGTCGTCATGACCTCGGCCGCCCGCTCGTGCGCCTGCTGCTTCTCCTCGAACTTCTGCTCGATCTTGTCGATCGTCTCCGCCCACTTGAACGGGTTCGGCTCGGAGAAGAACATCTTGTAGGCGTCGGCCGTGCTGAACTGCACCGGCTCGGGCATCGCCGACTTGGCCGTCTCGGCGGCCTGGCTCTGCTCGTAGAGCTTGTTGCCGGTCAGCTGCGCGCCCTGGGCGGCGTTGCCCGACCAGGCGGCCATGTCGGTGAAGTAGCCCTGCGCGGCGCTCGCCGCGGCGCCCTGCCACGCGCCCTTGCTGGCCTCGGTCGCCTTGGTCAGGTTGTCCTGCAGGTCGACCAGCGTGTTGCCGATCTTCGTCCACGCCTCGCCCTGCTCGTCGGCCGTGCTGGGCGCCATGTTGTCGGTGACCATGGACTTGAGCTGGTCGTGCGGGTAGCCCAGGTAGAACGACCCGGCCGTCGACATCGGCGGCCGGTAGTCCTCGACCACCTGCTCCAGCTGCCGCTCCTGCTGGGCCTGGTGCCGCGCCGACTCCGACTTGTAGTCGAGGTAGGCCAGGAAGTTGGGAACCACGTTGCCGAAGCCCGGGTTCTCCTGGACCTTCCGGTCGTACTCGGCACGCAGCTCCGCCTCGGTCTGACCGACGTAGTCGACCTTGGTCGCGTTGGGGTTCTGCGGGTCCGGCGGTGCCACGGCTCTGCTCCTGTCCTACTTCGGCAGCTTGGGTTCGACGGCTTCGGCGAGCTCCTTGGCCGCGTCGCACGCCTCGTCGGCGGAGGCGGTGGCCGCGCCGAAGAAGTCGACCCTGGACTTGGCGGTGATCTCGACGGACACATCGCAGTCGGTCTTGCTCAGCGCGGCTTTGGCAATCTTGGCTTTGTGCGAACCGATGGTGGTCTCGGTGATCTGCGCGTCAGGCTTCGCCACCACGTCGGCGATGCCGAGCTCCGGGTACACCCTGATACGCACCCTGGTCGTCGAGTTGCCCCACTTGGCCATGCACGCCTGCTTGCCGTCCTCCTCGATGCCGGTCAGCGAGAGCTGACCCGCGACGGCGTTCATCTCCGCGCATGGATCGAACTTCGCCAGGTCCGCGCCACCGCCGGTAGGAGCCGAAGTGGTGGTCGACTCCTCCGACGTCCCGGTCGTGGCGCCGGTAGTGGTGCTGTCACCACTCGACGTGGGGTTCCCGGGGTCCTTCGTCGTGCACCCCGCCAGCACCAGGCCGACCACTGCGATCGGCAGGACCGAACGGACCGCCAGCTTCCTGGACAACTGCATCCCCATCTCAGTAGCTCTTGAGACCGCTCGCCGCCGCGTCGTCGACTTCGCGGTAGTTCTCGATCGCCTTTCGCAACGCCGCCTTGGCCTCCGACAGCGCGGCCTTCAGCTGGTCGATCGCGGGCATGATGCCGGTGGTGCCCCCGCCGCCGTGCACGTTCTCCATGTTGTAGCGACTCATCGCCTGGGCATCAGGGCTGGTGCCGAGCTTGGTCTCCTGCGCGAGGTCGAGGAGGTTGAGGTCCAGGTTGTTGATCTCACCCTCGGCGTCTTCGATGGCCTTGATGTAAGCCTCGGCACCGGCCTGGCTGATGGCGAACGAGCCGGACTCCGCCGCCTGCTTGAGCCCCTGCATGCCGGCCGTCATCGCCTGCATGGACTGCGCGCTCCACGCTCCCTGTGCCGACACCACTACCCCCCGCGATCACGCGATTCCCGCCCAGCACGGTACCGCGCAGCCCAGAACCTGTCCCAACTATGACGACGACCGAATCAGACGGGTTCCCCGACGGCCACGTGCCACGCAGCGGCAGCACACCTGACCGGGTGATGACGTGATCAGAACCACAACACACAGGGGCCTTCCCACCATGGCGGGAAGGCCCCTGCAAGACCGGCAACGACTCAGCCGGAACGACCACCCGAGACGTAGCCCTCGACCACCTGCTTCAGATTCCGCTCCAGCCCTACTTCGGCAGCTTGGGTTCGACGGCTTCGGCGAGCTTGGTCGCAGCAGCGCAGGACTCGTCGACGGACGTGGTGGCCGCACCGTAGAAGTCGACTCGGGACTCGGCAGTGACCTCGACCGCCACCAGGCACGAGACGTCGGTGAGACCGGCCTCGACGCGCTTGGCCTTGCGCGCACCGATCATGACATCGGAGTACCGGGCGTCGGGCCCGCCGGTGGCCTCCCCGATGGGCAGCTCCGGGACTGCGACGATCGTGACGGCGGTCGTCGTCTGCCCCCAGCGTGCCTGGCACCCCTTGGCGCCGACCTTCTCGATCCGAGACAGCGCGAACTGGCCCGCGACGGCGTTCAACTCGGCGCACGCGTCGAACTTGGCCAACTCGTCCCCTCCACCCGCAGGCGCTGACGTGGTGGTGGTCCCCTCCGAGGTCTCCGTCGTAAAGGTGCTGTCACGACCCGCCGTGGCGTTGCCTGGATCCGTCGTCGTGCACCCCGTCAGCACCAACCCTGCCACCAGGATCAGCAGGATGGAACGGGTCGCTAAATCCCTGGTCAACTGCATCCCCACCTCAGTAACGCTTCAGACCGCCGGCGGCCGCGTCGCCAACTTCGCGATAGTTCCCGATCGCTTTCTGGAGAGCGACCCTCGCGTCGGCAAGTCGAGAACGGTACCGCGCAGCCCAGAACCCGTCTCGACTACGACGGCCGCCGAATCAGACCGGTGCCTCGACGGCCACGCGACACGTAGCGGCAGCACACCCGGCCGGGTGATGACGTGACCAGAACCACAACACACAGGGGCCTTCCCGCCACGGCGGGAAGGCCCCTGCAAGACCGGCAACGACTCAGCCGAAACGACCCGAGATGTAGTCCTCGGTGGCCTTCTGGCTGGGGTTGGAGAAGATCTTCTCCGTGTCGTCCACCTCGATCAGCCGACCGGGCTGGCCCACGCCGAGCAGGTTGAAGAACGCGGTCTGGTCGCTGACCCGCGCCGCCTGCTGCATGTTGTGGGTCACGATGACGATCGTGTACTCCTTCTTCAACTCCGTGATCAGGTCCTCGATCGCCAGCGTGGAGATCGGGTCCAGCGCGGAGCACGGCTCGTCCATCAGCAGCACGTCGGGCTGCACGGCGATGGCCCGCGCGATGCACAGGCGCTGCTGCTGACCACCGGACAGGCCGCCGCCGGGCCGGTCGAGGCGGTCCTTCACCTCGTTCCACAGGTTCGCCCCGCGCAGCGACCGCTCGGCCACCTCGTCGAGCTTCTTCTTGCTGCGCTCACCCGCGAGCTTCAGGCCCGCCACCACGTTGTCGCGGATGGACATCGTGGGGAACGGGTTGGGGCGCTGGAACACCATGCCGATGGTCCGCCGCACCTGCACGGGGTCGACCGCGGAGGCGTAGATGTCCTCGCCGTCCAGCAGCACGTTGCCCTCGACGCGGGCGCCGGGCGCCACCTCGTGCATCCGGTTCAGCGACCGCAGCACGGTGGACTTGCCGCAACCCGACGGGCCGATGAACGCGGTCACGTTCTTCGGCGGCACGGCGAGCGAAACCCCGTCCACGGCGTGGAACTTGCCGTAGTACAGGTTGAGGTCCTTCACGTCGATGCGCTTGGCCATAACCGCCCGCTCACTTGGTCTTCGGGGCCAGCCACCGCGAGATCGCGGTCGCCAGCAGGTTGAACAGCGTGATGATCAGGACCAGGGTGATCGCCGCACCCCAGATCCGCTCGAAACCCGCCTGGGTCGGGTTGTTGCGCTCGTTGGCCATCAGCAGCGGGAGCGACGCCATCGGCCCGTCGAACAGGTTGTAGTTGATGAACGGCGCGTACGCGGCCAGGACCAGCACCGGCGCGGTCTCGCCCATGACGCGGGCCAGGGCGAGCATGACGCCGGTCAGGATGCCGGACAGCGCCGTCGGGATGACGATCTTGACGATGGTCTTCCACTTCGGGATGCCCAGCGCGTAGGACGCCTCGCGCAGCTCGTCCGGGACGATCTTGAGCATCTCCTCGGTGGTGCGCACGATCACCGGCACCATCAGCAGCACCAGCGCCAGCGACACCGCGAACCCGCTGCGGCCGAAGCCGAACGTGGTGATCCACAGCGTGTAGACGAACAGCGCGGCCACGATGGACGGCACACCGGTCAGGATGTCGACCATGAACGTGGTGGCCTTCGCCAGCCGGGACCGGCCGCCGTACTCGACCAGGTAGATCGCCACGAACAGGCCGATCGGCACGGAGATCAGGCCGCACACCAGGCCCTGCGTCAGGGTGCCGTAGATGGCGTGGTAGACGCCGCCGCCCTCCTGCTTGGACAGCAGGCCGGACAGCGACTTCTGCCACCAGTCGAGGTCCAGGGCGACCGGCAGGCCGCGCTGCACGACGGTGTAGAGCACCCACGCCAGCGGCACGATCGCGACGGCGAAGGCCAGGTACACCAGTGCGGTCGCGATGCCGTTCTTGACCTTGCGCGCGGCGCTGACGCTCTGGAACGTCGGCGGCGTCGCGAGGCGGTTCAGGTCCGCCGTCGCCGTCTTCATTCGTACTCCTTGTGGCCGGCGACGATGGCCCGGGCGATGGCGTTGACCACGAAGGTCAACAGGAACAGCACCAGGCCGGCGGCGATGTACGCGCCCGCCGAGCGCGGGTCGTTGAACTCCGGCGCGGCCAGCGCGATCTTGGACGCGAAGGTCGCGCCGCCGTCGAACAGGCTCCAGCCGAACGCCGAGTTGGTGGCGCTCAGGATGATCATCAGCGCGATGGTCTCGCCGAGGGCGCGGCCGAGGCCGAGCATGGAGGCGCTGACGTAGCCCGCCTTGCCGAACGGCAGGACGGTGGTCCGCACGACCTCCCACTTGGTGGCGCCCAGCGCGATGGCGCCCTCGACGTGCGCGGGCGGCGTGCGCTCGAAGACCTCGCGGCTGACCGCGGTGATGATCGGCAGGATCATCACGGCGAGCACGATGCCGGCGGTGAAGATGGTGCCGCCCAGCGCGATGCTGACGTTGCCCTCGGCGAACAGCGGGATGAAGCCCAGCGCGCCGGTCAGCCACTCGCCGACCGGCGTCAGCACGGGCGCGAGCACCAGCAGGCCCCACAGGCCGTAGATGATCGACGGCACGGCCGAGAGCAGGTCGACGACGTAGGCGAACGGCCGGGCGAGCCGGCGCGGCGCGTACTGGGTGAGGAACAGGGCGATGCCCAGGGCGATGGGCATCGCGATGACCAGGGCGAACGCGGACGACACCACGGTGACCAGGAGGAGGTCGAGGATGCCGTACCGCATGTTGCTCACGTCGCCGGTGGACCACTCGCGGCTGGTCAGGAAGTTGACCTGGTCCAGCGCGAGGGACGGGACGGCCTGCAACAGCAGGAAGAGCCCGATGGCCCCGATGAGGACGACGATGAAGACGCCCGAGCCGGTGGCGAGGCCGCGGAAGATCCGGTCACCCGGCCGGACGTGTGGTGCTTTCTGATCGGCTTCCGTGGTCGGGGGAATCGGAGCCTCCGAGTCGGGTCGAGCAGCCGGAACGCCCCGGCGGGCGCCGGGGGTTCCGGTGCCCGCGGGGCGCTGGGCCACAGTGCGGTCGTTCATCGCTGCTACGGCGTCGGCGGGGTGTCGGCCGGCCGGGTCAGGCGATCGCCTTGATGGCGGTCAGCAGCTTGTCCTGGAATGCCTTGGGCAGCGGGGCGTAGCCCGCGTCGGCGAGGCCGGCCTGGCCGTCGGTCGCCGCGACCGTCAGGAACGCGCGGATGGCCTGCGCGGTCTCGGCGTCGTAGCCCTTGGAGCACACGATCTCGTAGGTGGCCAGCAGCAGCGGGTAGGCGCCCGCGGTCGTGGTGCCGTAGATGGAGTCGAGGTCGAGGACCAGGTCGTTGCCCTCGCCCTTGATCTTCGCGGCGTCGATGGCCTTGCCGACGGTCTCGTTGGTCAGCTCGACCGGGCCGGCGCCGTTGTCGATCTTGGCCAGCGACAGCTTGTTCTCCTGCGCGAACGACAGCTCGACGTAGGTGATGGCGCCGTCGACCGAGCCGGTGGCCTGCGCGACGCCGGCGGACTTCTCCTTGCCCTCGCCGACACCGCCCTTGAACTGCTTGCCGTCGCCCTGGGTCCAGGAGCCCTTGGACGCGATCTTCAGGTACTTCTGGAAGTTGTCGGTGGTGCCGGACTCGTCGGACCGGTAGACGACCGTGATGTCCTTGTCCGGCAGGGAGGCGCCGGAGTTGAGCGCCTGGATCTCCGGGGCGTTCCACTTCTTGACGGTGCCGTTGAAGATCTTGGCGGTGACGTCGCCGTTGAGCACCAGGCCGTCGACGCCCTCGAGCTTGTAGCCGATGGCGACCGGGCCGAAGACCAGCGGGAGGTGCCAGGCCGGGTTGGTCTGGCAGCGCTTGGCGGCGGCCTCGACCTCGCCCTTGTCCTTGGACAGCGCCGAGTCCGAACCGCCGAAGTCGACCTGGCCGGCGTTGAAGTTCTTCACGCCCGTGCCGGAGCCGGACGCGTTGTACGCGACGTCGACGCCGGGGCAGCGCTGCTGGTACGCCTGGATGAAGGTGTCGATCGCGTTCTTCTGCGCGGAGGAGCCCTCTGCGTTCAGCTTGGTCTTGCCGCCGCACTCGACGGGCACGCCGGACGCGTTGGACGCCGGGGTGTTCGAGCCGGTGTTGTTGTCGCTGCCACATGCGGTGAGCAGAAGCGCACCGGCCGCGATCAGGCCGACGACGGCGCCGTGCCGCTTGGTCTTCACCTGGGTCCTCCACCTAACGGAAGCGGGATTGACGCGACGGACCTCGCCGCTCGGCACGGACGGTAGGCAGCGATGGTGGACAGGTGCCCAGGAGTAGGTGAACGAGGGGTGAACTCCACACGGGAGGTGACTAGGGACACCGCCCTTCGAGTGATCCCGTGACCTGCACGTTTGCGTGGCGTGACAGGTTTGTCACTACTTGGCGTACTGGGCGTCCGAGTCCCACCGGGTGAACCCCAACCGAGTGTAAACGGCCAGTGCCGCAGCGTTGTCGGCCTCGACGTAGAGCATCACCTCGGAGAGACCGGACTCGCGCAGGTGGGCCAGCCCGGCGAGGGTGAGCGCCTTGCCCAGGCCGCCGCCCTGCGCGTCCGGGTCGACGCCCACGACGTAGACCTCGCCCAGCCGGGGCGTGTGGACCTTGGTCCAGTGGAAGCCGAGCAGCCGCTCCTCGGCGTCCACGGCGAGCAGGAAGCCGCTCGCGTCGAACCAGGGCTCCTGCTCCTTCTCCCGCACGTCCTCGATGCTCATCGCGCCCTGCTCGGGGTGCCAGGAGAACGCCCGGTGGTTGACGTAGACGACGGCCGCCTCGTCGCGACCGGGCTCGAACGCCCGCAGCCGGACGCCCTCGGGCAGCCGCGGACCGGGCAGCTCCCCGTCCAGCGGCCGGCGCAGCCGCAGCAGCTCGCGCACCTTGCGGTAGCCCAGCTTCGCGGCCAGCGCCCGCGCGCCGGGGTGCCCGCCGTGCGACCAGATCCGCAGCGGCTCGGCGCGCCCGGCGGCGGCCTCGACCAGCGCCGCGCCCACGCCGCGCCGGCGGTGGTCGGGGTGGACGGCCAGCTCGGCCACCTTGTTGTCCTCGGCGTCGCCGAACAGGTCCAGGTGGAGGTAGCCGACCAGCGCGCCGCCCTCGCGCGCCAGCAGGTGACCGCTGCCGCGGGCGCCCGGCCGGAGCCGCAGGACCACCTGCTCACCCACCGGGGCCACGCCGTCGGCGGCCTCGGCGGCCGACAGCAGCGCCCTCACTTCGTCGGCCTGCTCGGGCGACAGCTCCTCGGACCAAGTCGATTCCACACCGCAAACCTACTGCGCCCGCGGTCGCGGGCGCGCGGGCGGTGATCGCCGGGGCGGCGGCCCCCTACCGGGGCGACCCCGCGCGGGCCGGCCGGTCGTCGTCGGACCGCTCCGCGGTCGCGGCCGGGTCGACGCGGCGGGGCGGGCGGACGAGCTTGTAGCCGACGTTGCGGACGGTGCCGATCAGGGACTCGTGCTCGGGGCCGAGCTTGGCGCGCAGGCGCCGCACGTGCACGTCCACCGTGCGGGTGCCGCCGAAGAAGTCGTAGCCCCAGACCTCCTGGAGCAGCTGCGCGCGGGTGAACACCCGGCCCGCGTGCTGCGCCAGGTACTTCAGCAGCTCGAACTCCTTGTAGGTCAGGTCGAGCGGCCGGCCGCGCAGGCGGGCGGTGTAGGTGTTCTCGTCGATGACCAGCTCGCCGAGCTGCACCGAGCCGTCGCCGTCGGGCCGGGTCGCGCCGCGCCGGGACCGCACCAGCCGCAGCCGGGCGTCCACCTCGGTCGGACCGGCCCCGGGCAGCAGGATCTCGTCCACGCTCCAGTCGCCGGTCACCGCGACCAGGCCGCCCTCGGTGACCACCGCCACCACGGGCACGTCCACGCCGCCGGCCGCCAGCAGCCGGCACAGGCCGCGCGCGGCGGCCAGGTCGGTGCGGGCGTCGACCAGGACGACGTCGTGCGGGCCGGCGTCGAGCAGCGCGGAGACCTCCGGGCGCAGCGGGTGGACGTCGTGCGGGAGCAGCGCCAGCGCGGGCAGCACCGCCTCGGGATCGGGGTCGGTGGTCAGCAGCAGCACGTCGATGCTCATCGCGGGCCCTCCTGTTCGGCCGGTGTCCGGGTCACCGGACCAGCCGGGCGCGAGTACGGTGACCGGGCCCCGTTGCCTGCGGATGACGGAGACGATACCGGTGGGCGCCAGGAAAGACCCAGGTCAGCAGGGCAGGGTCACACTCGGCCCCGCGGCGCTGCCCCACCGGCGCGGCGGGCGCCGGGCCGCGGGGCCCGGCGGGCGCGGGGCGCACCGGGCGCCGGGACCGCCCCGTCGCCGCGACCCGGACCGCGCCGCGCGGCCCGCGGGGGCGCCGGCTCTGGTAGACCGGACCGCGACCTGGCCGACCCGCTCGACCACCGGCCCCGAACACTGAGGACTGCGATGACCACCACGACCGCCAAACGCCGCCCGACCAGGGGCCGCAAGCTGATCGTCGCCGGACTGGTGGTGGTCGGCCTGCTGGTCGCGGCCGACTTCGGGCTCGCGGCGGCCGGTGAGTACCAGGTCGCGCAGAAGATGCGGGCCAAGTTCCAGCTCGCCGACGACCCGACGGTCCGGATCAACGGGTTCCCGTTCATCACGCAGGCGCTGGCCGGGGACTACCGGGACATCGAGATCGCCGCGACCGGCGTGCCGGTGCGGGACTCGCTGCGCGACCTGGAGATCCGGGCCAACCTGCGGCACACCCGCATCGGCCTGTCCGACCTGCTCGCGGGCAACACCCGCGACGCGCGGATCGACCAGGTGACCGGCAGCGTCAAGATCAAGGCCAACGACCTGAACCGGCTGGTCAACTCGGTCACCCCGTTCACCGACATGGCGATCGAGCCGGACACCCGGCCGGTGGCGACCCCGGACCCGGCCCTGGTGAAGCCGGACCCGACCAGGGCCGCGGTGAAGCTCAGCGGCAGGACCACGGTGGCCGGCCGCGAGATCCGCATCGCCGCGTACGGGGCGGTCGCGCTGGTCGACGGGCAGGTCCTGGTGTCGGTGAACGACGTGGAGCTGGACGACACCTCCCTGGCGGGCCTCAACGAGGCGCTGGGCGTGGTGAAGCAGGCGCTGAGCGTGACCATCGACCCCGGCGCGCTGCCCTTCACGGTGACGCCGACGGCCGTCCGGGTGGAGAGCGGCGCCCTGACGGTGGAGGGGACGATCAACGACATCCCGCTCGACGAGGGCTGAGCCGCCGTGGCCGGGACGTGGGCGCTGCTGGGCTCGGTCGCGCTGGCGGCGGTCATCGGGGTGGTGCTGCGGGTGCGCGCCGGCCGGGTCCGGGTCACCGGCCGGGCCGTCGAGCTGCCCGAGCCGGTGCGCGAGCTGCTCGACCCGCCGGCGCCGGTGACGCTGGTGCAGCTGTCCACCGCCTTCTGCGCGCCCTGCCGGCACGCCCGCGCGCTGCTGGCGGACCTCGCGGACCGCACGGAGGGCCTGCGCCACGTCGAGCTGGACGTGACGGACCGGCCCGAGGTGGCCACCGGGCTGGGCGTCCTGCGCACCCCGACGACGCTCGCGCTGGACGCCTCGGGGGCCGAGCTCCTGCGCGTCGGGGGCGTGCCGAGGCGGGACGCCCTGCTGGCCGCGCTGCGCCCGCACCTGCCGGAACCGAACGGGTGAAATCGGGGAACTCCCACTTCCTGGACACCACTCCCGACAGGGGGGACGACCGGCTACCCTCGACGCCATGAACGCGCTGCTGACGAAGCGACTCGCGGTGGACCTCTGCCGCGTCCGCAGCAGCCTGTGTCGCGCGGCGAGCTGACCGGGCGGACCGACCCGGCGGCCGGGTGCCCTTGACGGGCGCGCGCGGCTGCCCTAACACCGCCTGAAGACGGACTGCCCCGTCATGTCACCGTCAGGAGGTCGTCGTGCCGAAAGATGCCCCCGTGGACCCGCGAGGTCCGCGCTTCAGCGCCTGGTTCACCACCGCGGTCCTCGCGGTCGTGCTGGTGACCGGGTCGTGGCGGTTGCTCGCGGCGCAGACGGTGCTGTTCGGCCTGTGCGCTTTCGTCTCGCTCAGGCTCAACCCCTGGGGGCAGTTCTACCGGCACGCCGTCCAGCCGAGGATCGAGCCCGCGGCCGAGCGCGAGGAGGCCGCCCCGCTGCGGTTCGCGCAGGGCGTCGGGTTCGTCTTCGCCCTGGTGGGCACCGTCGGGTACGCCGCCGGTCTCCCCGCGCTCGGAGTGGTCGCCACGTCCGCCGCACTGGTCGCCGCGCTGCTCAACGCAGCGGTCGGCCTGTGCCTGGGCTGCGAGATGTTCCTGCTCCTGCGCCGCTTCGCCCCCGCCCTCGCCCGCCCGCAGTAAGTCGGATACTACCAACAGGAGCAGCTCGATGAGCCGTGAAGACGTCCTGGTCTCGGCCGCTTGGTCCGAGGAGAACCTCGGCACCCCCGGTGTGGTGTTCGTGGAGGTCGACGAGGACACCACCGCCTACGAGGGGGGCCACATCCCCGGCGCGGTGCGCATCGACTGGAGGACCGAGCTGCAGGACCCGGTCCGCCGCGACTTCGTGGACCGGGCCGGCTTCGAGAAGCTCCTGTCCGCCAAGGGGATCTCCAACGACGACACCGTGATCCTCTACGGCGGCAACAACAACTGGTTCGCCGCCTACGCCTACTGGTACTTCAAGCTGTACGGCCACGACTCGGTCAAGCTGCTCGACGGTGGCCGCAAGAAGTGGGAGCTCGACGGCCGCCCGCTGGACAAGGAGACCGTCACCCGCGAGGCCACGTCGTACCAGGCGCAGGAGCAGGACCTGTCGATCCGCGCGTTCCGCGACGAGGTCGTGGACGCGATCGGCAACAAGAACCTGGTCGACGTCCGGTCGCCCGACGAGTTCTCCGGCAAGCTGCTCGCGCCCGCGCACCTGCCGCAGGAGCAGGCGCAGCGCGGCGGCCACATCCCGTCCGCGATCAACGTGCCGTGGAGCAAGGCGGCCAACGAGGACGGCACGTTCAAGTCCGACGAGGAGCTGGCCGAGATCTACCGGGAGGCCGGGTTCGACGGCTCCCGCAAGACCATCGCCTACTGCCGCATCGGCGAGCGCTCGTCCCACACCTGGTTCGTGCTGCACGAGCTCCTCGGGCACGAGGACGCGAAGAACTACGACGGTTCCTGGACCGAGTACGGCTCGCTCATCGGCGTGCCGATCGCGCTCGGCAACGGCGAGGAGGACTGATGAGCGACGGTTGCGGCGCCCCGGTGCAGGGCGTGGACATCCCGGTGGGCGCGGACGAGGTGGTGCTGACCGGCAAGGTCAGCGCGGCCGACGGCCCGGTGGGCGGCGCGTTCGTGCGGCTGCTCGACTCGACCGGCGAGTTCACCGCCGAGGTCGTGTCCTCGCCCGAGGGCGACTTCCGCTTCTACGCCGCGCCCGGCACGTGGACGATCCGGGCGCTGCACCGGTCGGGCAACGGCCAGGCGTCGGTGTCCGCCGACGGCCCGGGCGTGCACCCGGTGTCGGTGGCGGTGGCCTGACGGACCGCGGGGGCGCACGGGGTCGACCCGGCGCCACCCGCGCGGAACCCCGGCGCCCGGCGGGCGCCGGGGTTCCGCGCGTTCGGTGGCGTTGACCACGGCGGCCCGGCCCGGGCGCGGTCCGGGCGATAGGATCGGCGGGTGGAACACTTCTTCACAGGGCTCCTGGTCGTGGTGGCGCTGCTCGTGGTGTGGTTCGCCGGCTACGTGGTGTACCGGCTGTACTCCGACCAGCGCTGATGACCGACACCCCGCCCCGGCCGGGCAGCGGTGACGCGGCCGTGCAGGCCGCCGCCTCGCGCGCCCGGGTGACCGGCTCCCGCAACCTGCCGCAGTTCGACGACCTGCCGGTCCCGGCGGACACGGCGAACCTGCGGGAGGGCCCGTCGCTGCACGACGCGTGCCTGGCGCTGCTGCCGCTGGTCGGCGTGTGGCGCGGCGAGGGCGAGGTCGTGTACCCGACGATCGAGGGCCCGTACCGGTTCGGCCAGCAGGTCACGTTCGCGCACGACGGCCGCCCGTTCCTGTACTACGAGGCCCGGTCGTGGCTGCTGGACGCCGACGGCGCGGTGATCCGCCCGGCGGCCCGCGAGACGGGCTTCTGGCGGCCCCAGGCGGACGACACGATCGAGGTGCTGCTGACGCACAACACCGGGATCGTGGAGCTGTACTACGGCAAGCCGCGCACGCAGACGTCCTGGGAGTTCGGCACCGACGCGGTGATCCGCACGGCGACCGCCAAGGAGGTCACCGGCGCGCAGCGGCTCTACGGCATCGTCAACAACGGCGACCTGGCCTACGTCGAGGAGCGCGCGATGGTCGGCCAACCGCTCCAGCCGCACACCTCGGCCCACCTCAAGCGCGTCGTCGGCTGAGGGCGCGCCGTCGCCCGGCGCGGTCGCCCGAGCCCCTATCCTCCAGCCATGCGGCTGCGGCGTTGCGGTACCGACGCGGTGCTGGTCGAGGTCGACTCGCTCGGCGAGGTCGAGGCCGTGCGCGCGGCGGTCCGGGCCGCCGCGCTGCCCGAGGTGGTCGAGGTCGTCCCGGCGGCGCGCACGGTGCTGGTCGCGACCCGCCCCGGTGGGCTGCCGGCCGTGCTCGGGGTTCTGGAGGACGTCGACCCGGCGCACCGCGCGGGCGTCCCGTCCCACGAGGTGGTGCTCCCGGTCGTCTACGACGGGCCGGACCTGGAGCTGGTCGCGCGGACCGCGGGCCTCACCGCCGACGAGGTGGTCCGGCTGCACTCCGGCGCGACGTACTCGGTGGCGTTCTGCGGCTTCGCGCCCGGCTTCGCCTACCTGGCGGGGCTGCCCGGACCGCTGCGCCAGCCGCGCCTGGACTCCCCCCGCACCAGCGTGCCGGCGGGCTCGGTCGGCGTGGCCGGCGAGTACACCGCCGCGTACCCGAGGTCGACGCCCGGCGGCTGGCGGCTGATCGGCCGCACCGACGCCCCGCTGTTCGACCCGGCCCGGGACGCGCCCGCCCTGCTCGCGCCCGGCGACCGGGTCCGGTTCGAGGCGGTGGGATGACCCGCCGGTCGCTGACCGTCCTGCGCACCGGGCCGCAGGCGCTGGTCCAGGACCTGGGCAGGCCCGGCCACGCGCACCTGGGCGTGCCGCCGTCGGGCGCGCTCGACCAGCCGTCCCTGCGCCTGGCCAACCGCCTGGTGGGCAACCCCGAGGGGGCCGCCGGCCTGGAGGTCCTGCTCGGCGGCCTCGTCGTGCGCGCCTCGGCCCCGTGCACCGCGGCCGTCACCGGCCCCAGCGCGCCGGTGCTGGTCAACGGCGTGCACCGCGACTCGCCGTGCCACCTGCGGCCCGGCGACGAGCTGGCCGTCGGCGCCCCGACCGGCGGGCTGCGCTGCTACCTGGCCGTCTCCGGCGGCATCGCCGTCCCGCCGGCGCTGGGCAGCCGCGCCACCGACCTGCTCTCCGGCATCGGGCCGGCCCCGCTCGCGCCCGGCGACGTCCTGCCGCTCGGCCCGCCGACCGGGATCCCGGTCGGCGCGGACGTCCTGCCGCCCGTGCGGGTCGGGGCCGAGCTGAGCGTCCCCGTCCACCTCGGCCCCCGCGACGACTGGTTCGCCGACCCCGCGGCCCGGCTGCGCGCCGGCCGGTGGGTGGTGTCCGAGCGGAGCAACCGCGTGGGGGTCCGGCTGACCGGCCCCGCGCTCGACCGGACCGACCGCCACCGGGGCCGGGAGCTGCCCAGCGAGGGCCTCGTCACCGGCGCCGTCCAGGTGCCCGCGGACGGCCGACCGGTGGTCTTCCTCGCCGACCACCCCACGACGGGCGGCTACCCGGTGGTCGGCGTGGTGCCGCCGGCGGCGCTGCCGCTGCTGGGCCAGGCGTGCCCGGGGACACCGGTCCGCTTCCGCCCGCAGGGCTGAACGGACGCAAATGGTCTAGACCCATTGTCATTCAAGGTGGCACGACCTACGTTCGGACTTGGCCGCCGTGGTTCTCGACTGTCCCTGTCAATCGAGAGGCACAACCGACATGCGCCGACTAGCCATCGCGCTGGTGGCACTCGCCACCATCGCCACCACCGTCACGCCGGCATCCGCCGCCGCGGGCCTGACCGCGACGTTCAGCAGGACCGGGACCACGGGCAAGTTCGTGGTGTCCAACCCGACGTCGGCCGCCATCACCGGCTGGTCGATCAAGTTCGACGTGCCGCCCGGCGTCACGGTGAGCGGGGCGCAGAACGCGTCGACCACCCAGAACGGGACCAGGGTCACGCTCACCCCGGCCTACTACATCAACACGATCCAGGCGGGCCGCAACACCGACCCGTTCAGCCCGACGTTCACGCTCAGCCAGGAGGCCGACCCGACCTCCTGCACGCTCAACGGCGCGAACTGCGACGGCACCGGCCCCGAACCGCCGCCGCCCGCGCCGGTCACGGCCGACTTCAGCCTGTCCGGCAGCACCGGCAAGTTCATCGTCGCCAACAACACCGACGCCACCCTGTCCGACTGGGCGATCACCTTCACCCTGCCCGCGGGCGTCACGGCGAGCAACGCGAACAACGGCACCGTCAGCCAGAGCGGCAACACGGTCACGGTGGCGCCGGTCCACTACAACAAGTCGGTGGGCCCGCGGAAGACGACCGAGCCGTACAGCCCGACGTTCACGCTCAGCCGCGCGGTGGAGCCGGTGACCTGCCGGATCAACAACGCCAACTGCGACGGCTCGCCGGACGTGCCGCCGACCGCGCCGGGCGACCTGCGCTCGCCGGTGAAGACCACCAAGACCGTGACGCTCCAGTGGAACGCCTCCACCGCCGGCTCCCTGCCGGTCGCGGGCTACGACGTCTACAACGGGACGGCGCTGGCCACCACGGTCACCGGCACCACCGCCACGGTCACCGGCCTCACCCCGAACACCGCCTACTCGTTCACGGTGAAGGCCAAGGACACCAAGGGCACGCAGTCCGCCGCCAGCAACGCGGTCAGCGTCACCACGAACAACCCGGCCGACGACACCCAGCCGCCGACCACGCCGACCAACCTGCGCAGCACCGCCAAGGACGCGGGCAGCGTCACGCTCGCGTGGAACGCCTCCACCGACAACAGCAAGGTCGCGAACTACGACGTGTACCAGGGCTCCACGGTCCGCGCCACGGTCACCGAGACCACGGCGAAGATCGACGGCCTGTCACCGTCCACCGAGTACACGTTCACGGTGAAGGCGCGCGACATCTACGACAACGAGTCCGGCCACAGCGACAGCGTCAAGGTGACCACCGCGGACATCGTCGGCGGCTACGCGAAGGTCGGCTACTTCGTCCAGTGGGGCATCTACGGCCGCCAGTTCTTCGTGAAGAACCTGGACACCAACGGCGCCGCGGCGAAGCTGACGCACATCAACTACGCGTTCGGCAACATCGACCCGGTCAACCTGACGTGCCTGCAGGGCGTCACGAAGGGCACCTCGCCCAACCCGCAGGACCCCAACCAGGGCGACGGCGCGGGTGACGCGGAAGCCGACTACAGCAGGCCGTTCAGCGCGGCGCAGTCCGTCGACGGCGTCGCGGACACCGGCTGGGAGCCGTTGCGCGGCAACTACAACCAGCTCAGGAAGCTCAAGGCCAAGCACCCGCACCTGAAGGTCCTGATCTCGCTGGGCGGCTGGACGTACTCGAAGTACTTCTCCGACGTCGCGGCCACCGACGCGGCGCGCAAGAAGTTCGTGTCGTCCTGCATCGACATCTACCTCAAGGGCAACCTGCCGACCTACAACGCGGCGGGCGGCCCGGGTTCCGCGGCGGGCATCTTCGACGGCGTGGACCTCGACTGGGAGTGGCCGGGCGCGGAAGGCCACCCGGGCAACCACATCGGTCCGGACGACAAGCGGAACAACACCCTCCTGATCGAGGAGTTCCGCAAGCAGATGGACGAGCTGACCAAGACCACCGGCAAGCGCTACCAGCTGACCGCGTTCACGCCGGCCGACCGGGCGAAGATCGACGCCGGCTGGGAGCTGGCCGAGGTCGCGAAGTCGATGGACATCTTCAACGTCCAGGGCTACGACTTCCACGGCTCGGGCAGCGACAACTCGTGGGAGCCCAACCGCACCGGCCACCAGGGCAACCTGTACAAGGACGCGGACGACCCGTACCCGTTCCACTTCAGCGTGGAGGACACGGTCAACGCCTACCTCGAAGCGGGGGTGCACCCGCGCAAGATCACCGTCGGGCTGGCGTTCTACGGCCGCGGCTGGCAGGGCGTCCAGGACGGCGGGAAGAAGGGCGAGTGGCAGTCCGCGACCGGCGCCGCGCCGGGCCAGTTCGCGGAGGAGGCCGGCACGCGCGGGTACTCGAACCTGATGGCCAGCGTGCCCAACTGCACGGTCCACCACGACGAAGCCGCGGTGGCGACGTCCTGCTTCACCGGCAACGGCGGGCAGTGGTGGACGTTCGACGACGTGTGGGCGATCCAGAAGAAGACCGCGTGGATGAAGCAGCGCGGCCTGCTGGGCGCGATGATCTGGGAGATGTCCGGTGACACCGGCACCCTGATGAGCGCCGTCGACACCGGGTTGAAGTAACCCCGGCGCGCCGCCCCCCGCCCTGCCGGGGGGCGGCGCCCCCGGCTAGTACTCCGACTCGTACAGGTCCGCCAGCTCCCCGTGCAGCTGCGCGGAGTCGGGCAGCGCCTTGCCGTCCAGCGTGTGCACGCGCGTGATCTTGCGGACGCTGGAGACCAGGAACACGCCGTCCGCGGCGTACAGGTCGTCCGCCTGGACCGGCGCGACCTCCGTGGTCCAGCCGGCGCGCGCGGCGGCCCGGAACAGCGCGGCCTGCGTCGTGCCGGGCAGGACGCCCAGCGTCGCGGGCGGGGTGGTCAGCGTCCGGCCGCGCGCCGCGACCAGCGTGGACGTCGGCCCCTCCAGCACCGAGCCGGTGGACGTGGTGAACACGACCTCGGCCGCGCCGCGCCGCTCCGCCTCGCGCAGGCTCGCCATGTTCACCGCGTAGGACAGCGACTTGGCGCCCAGCAGCAGCCACGGCGCGCGCTCGGCCAGACCCGGCTCGACACCCCGCTCCAGGGTGACCGCCGCGATGCCGTCGACGCGCTGGCCGATCGCCTTCGCCGGGACCTCCACCCCGAGGGCGAACCCGGTGGGCGTGCCGTCGCCGCCCTCGGCGCCCCGCGTGCAGACGAGCTTGAGGGCGATCTCCCGCCCGCCGGTCCAGTTGTCCACCACCAGGCCGACCGCCCGCTCGAACGCGGCCCGGTCCGGCTCGGGCAGGTCCAGCATGGCCGCCGAGCGGGCCAGCCGGTCCAGGTGCGGGTCCAGCTCCCGGGGCCTGCCGTCCACGACCAGGACCGTCTCGAAGATGCCGTCACCGCGCAGCAGGCCGAGGTCGTCCGCCCTGATCAGCGGGGCGTCCGGGTCGGCCAGTGTTCCGTCGAGCAGGGCGAGCACGCGCATACGGTGAGCCTACTCACGCTCTACCATCGGGCTCGTGGACACCGCGAGCGGCCCCAGGGCCCTGCGCAAGACGCTGCACGACCGGGGCATGAGGATGACGCCGCAGCGCCAGCTCGTGCTGGACGCGGTGCGCGAGCTGGGCCACGCGACGCCGGAGCAGGTCTGCCGCCGGGTGCAGGCCGCGGCGCCCTCGGTGAACATCACGACGGTCTACCGGACCCTCGACCTGCTCGACCGGCTCGGCCTGGTGCGGCACACCCACCTCGGCCACGGCGCGCCGAGCTACTCGGTGGGCGAGCACGAGCACGTGCACCTGGTGTGCCACCGGTGCGGCCACGTCGACGAGGTGCCGTGTGAAACCCTTTCACCCCTCGCCGGAACACTGCGGGCCGAGCACGGGTTCGAACTGGATGCGAGCCACCTCGCGCTGTCCGGTCGCTGCCGCGACTGCCTGAAGGAGAACCCGTGAGCTCACCACTGCTGGCCGTGCCCGGAGCCGTCGCGCCGTTCGAGGGCGCCGTCGACCAAGGCGTGCCGTGGCACTTCGGAGACCCGTTCGCGGAGCAGCGGTCGGCGGCGCGGTCGGTCGTCGTGGTCGACCGGTCGCACCGGGCCGTGGTCGCGGTGCCCGGCGAGGACCGGCTGACCTGGCTGCACTCGCTGACCAGCCAGCACTTCGAGGGGCTGGGCGAGGGCCGGGGCAGCGAGGCGCTGGTCCTGGACGTGCAGGGGCGGGTCGAGCACCACGCCGTGGTCGCGAACGTCGGCGGCGCGGTCTACCTCGACACCGAGGCCGCCACCGCCGGGCCGCTGCTGGCCTACCTGACCAAGATGGTGTTTTGGTCCAAGGTCGAGCCGCGCGACGCGACACCGGAGCTGGCCGTGCTGTCCGTGGTCGGGCCGGAGACCGCGGCGCTGCTCGCCCGGCTGGACGTGCCGCTGCCGGACGTCCTGGGCGTGGCGGCGCTGCCCGCCGGCGGGTTCGTCCGCCGGATGCCGTGGCCGGGCCCGGACGCGGCCGACCTGGTGGTGCCGCGCGCGGAGCTGGCCGACTGGTGGCGCAGGCTGACCGACGGCGGCGCGCGGCCGGCCGGGAGCTGGGCGTTCGAGGCGCTGCGGGTCGAGGCGCTGCGGCCCCGGCTGGGCGTGGACACCGACGGGAGGACCATCCCGCACGAGGCGAACTGGATCGGCGCGGCCGTCCACCTGGACAAGGGCTGCTACCGGGGCCAGGAGACGGTGTCGAAGGTGCACAACGTCGGCCGCCCGCCGCGGCGGCTGCTGCTGCTGCACCTGGACGGGTCGCGCGAGGTCCAGCCCGAGACCGGCGACCCGGTGCTGGCCGGCGACCGGGTGGTGGGCCGCGTCGGGTCCGTCGCCCTGCACCACGAGCTGGGGCCGATCGCGCTGGCGCTGGTCAAGCGGTCCGTGCCGGTGGAGGCCGAGCTGCTGGTCGGGGCGGAGGACCGGGTCGTGCAGGCGTCGGTCGACCCCGACTCCGTGCCGCCGGACACCCCCGGCCTGGGCCGGGAGGCCGCCCGCAACCTCGGGCGGTAGCGACCGCCCGGGCGGGGCGGGTTCTGTGCCAGGATCACGACATGTCCCGACCCGGTTCCCACGGCACGCTGCTCACCGTCGCCCCCACCGGGGCCGAGCACGCCAAGGCCGACGTCCCCCAGCTGCCCGTCACGCTGGACGAGCTGGTCGCCACCGCGGTGGCGTGCGAGCAGGTCGGCGCGGCGGTGGTGCACGTCCACATCCGGGACGCGGACGCGCGCCCGACGCTCGACCTCGGCCTGCTCAAGGACGCCGTGCAGGCGCTGCGCGAGCAGACGTCGCTGGTCGTGCAGCTGTCCACCGGCGGCGCGGTCACCGACCCGGAGGCCGACCGGCTGCGCGTGCTGGACGCGCTGCCCGACTCGGCGTCCTGCACCATGGGGACGGTGAACTTCGGCGACGACGTCTTCCTGAACCGGTGGGAGTTCGTCGTCGCCCTGCACAAGGGGATGCAGGAGCGCGGGATCGCGCCCGAGTACGAGATCTTCGACCTCGGCCAGCTCGCCTCGCTGCGCCGGCTGCTGGACCGGCACGGCCTGCCGGCGGGCGGGAAGGTGCACGTCGACCTGGTGACGGGCGTGCCGGGCGGGATGCCGGGCGACGCGGAGACGCTGGTGGCGGCGCTGCGGCTGCTGCCGGAGGGCGCGTCGTTCTCCGCCACCGGGATCGGCCGCACGACGCTGCCGGTGATGCTGGCCGCGCTGAGCACCGGCGGTCACCTCCGGGTCGGGATGGAGGACACCCTCAGCTACGCCAAGGGCCAACCGGTCCGGGACAACGCGCAGCTGGTCGCGCGCGCCGCGGGGCTGGCGAAGATCGCCCAGCGCCCGCCGCTGACCCCGGCGCAGGCCCGGGAGCTGCTGGGTGCGGGCAGTCCGGTACAGGTTTGAAACAACTTTGGAAGCAGGTTTGTGTTGGCGGGTGGGCAGCATCTACCTCAGGATGAGTACGTGATCGAGGTGCGTCCCGGCGGGCGCCGCCGTATCGACCGGGTGCTCGCCCCCGACTACGCGGAGGGGGTCGAGCAGCTCCCGCTCGCCGAGGTGCGCGCGCTGCGCGACGAAGCGGCGCAGGAGGAGACGGACCTGTCGTACCTGCGGCGGCTGCTGCACGCGCGGATCGACATCGTGCGGGCCGAGCAGGCGCGGCGCACCGACGGCGGCTCGGCGGTGGTCGACCAGCTGGCGACGATCCTGGCCTCGAACGCGGTGGGGCCGGCGACCGGCCTGGGCCGGTACCAGACGCAGGAGCCGTCGCGGGCCGAGGCGCACCGGCGGCACGTCGAGGCGCTGGTGTCGGACGTGGACCTGTCCGACGTCAGCGCGCTGTCGGACGACAAGCTGGACCTGGCGCTGCGGACGTTCGTGAGCGAGGAGGCTTCGGTGTCCGCGCGGCGGCGCGAGGTGCAGGTGGTGGTGGACCGGTTGAACGCCGAGATCGCGGGCCGGTACCAGAGCGGCAGCGCGTCGGTGGACGAGCTGCTGGCCGCCGAGCGCGGCTGGCCCACGAACCCCGGTCGCGCCCGGGACTGATCCCGCTCCCCTCCTCCCGGTCGGCGTCCTCCGCAGGCGCCGGCCGTGCGGTCCGTCCGCCGGATGCCCTCCGCACGCGCACCGGCTCCTCCTTTCGAGTGTTGCCTTGGACGGCCGGTGAGCAGGTCTTTCCGCATGATCACCCGATCGTGACCTTGCTCCACCTCGAACCCCTGTTCGACAATGACAGGGGCCACATTTCGGGGCGGCGCGGACGCGAGGAGGAGGTGATCAGCCCTGGACGATGTACCAACACCTGGGATGACACTCCCAGATCCTGAGCGGTCGCCCTAGCGTGCGGGTATGGGTTACCGCTGGGTCGTCCTGGCCGTGGGCGCGCTGGCGCAAGGCACGAATGCGGCGGTGTTCCTCGGGCTCCCGGCGATCACCCCGCAGCTGCGCGAGCACTTCGACCTGACGCTGCCCCAGGTCGGGCTGCTGCTGGGCGCGGTCAACCTCGGCACGATGCTCACCCTGGTCGCCTGGGGCGCGGTCGCGGATCGCCGCGGCGAACGCCTGGTGATGGCCGTCGGCGGCGTGGGTGCGGCGGCGTGCCTGGCCGTGGCCGCCCTGGGCGGCCCGGTGGTCGCCGGGCTGGCACTGGTGGGTGTCGGCCTGTTCGGGGCGAGCGTCAACGCGGCGAGCGGCCGTGCCGTGATGACGTGGTTCCCGGCGGACCGGCGGGGCCTGGCCATGGGCATCCGCCAGACCGCGACGCCACTCGGCGCGGCGCTCACGGCCGCGGTGCTGCCGGTGGTGGCGGTCGCGGCCGGCGTGCCGACGGCCTTCCTGGCGCTGGCGGGGTTCACGGCGCTCGTGGCCACGGCGGTGGCGGTCCTGGTGCGGGAACCACCGGGAGCGCCCCGCGCCGCGCACGGCCGCGGCGTCGTCCTGACCGACCGCGCCCTGATCCGCCTCAGCGCGGCCACCGGCCTGCTGGTGGTGCCCCAGTTCACCGCCGCCGCGCTGATGGTGGAGCTGCTCCACGCGCACCGCGGTGTGACGGCGGGCGCGGCGGCGGGGCTGTTCGCGGTGGCCCAAGTGCTCGGCGGCCTGGGCAGGCTGGGCGTGGGCGCGTGGTCGGACCGGGTGCGCGACCGGGTGGGGCCGCTGAGGACCCTGAGCGTCGTCGTGGCGGTGGCCTTCGCCGGGTGCGCGGCGCTGCTCCGGGCCCCGGTGTGCCTGCTGGCGGCGGCCCTGGTCGCGACGGCGGCGGTGGCGCTGTGCTGGAACGGCGTGGCGGTGACGGCCGCCGCCGAACTCGCCCCGGAGGGCAGCAGCGGCACGGCGCTGGGGGTGCAGAACACGGCGAACTACCTCAGCGCCACCGTCACCCCGGCGCTGGCGGGCTGGGTGGTGGTGGCCCTGGGGTGGCCGGCGGCCCTGCTCCTGGCCGCCGCCGGGGCCACCGCGGCCCGCCTCCTGCTCGCCCCGGCCTTCACCCCGCGCCACGGCGCCCCCACGCCGCCGGCCGGCCGCCCCGGGCCGGCGGGTAGGGGACGTCGGGCCGGGTAGGGGGCGCCGGGCCGGGTAGGGGGCGCCGGGCCGGGTAGGGGGCGCCGGCGGCGAGCTGCCCGCCGAGCCCACCGACCACGACCGCCTGGGTCGGGGCGCCGCGAGCCGGGCGGGGCCGACCCCTGGGCCAGTACCGGGTAGGGCCACGCCGAGCAGCGCAGAGCTGTCCTGGGCAGAGCTGTCCTGCCCGGGGCTGTCCTGGGCAGAGCTGTCCTGCGCGGGGCTTGCCGGGCGGGCCGTCCTGGGCGGGGTCGTGCCGGCGGGCCGGGGCCGTCCCAGGCGGGCCGGGGTCGTCTCGGGTTGGCGGTGTTCCCGCGGGGTGGCCTCGGGTCGGAGGTCACCGGCTGTCGGCGAGGCGGCGGTGCGGCGCGGGCTGCGCGTGGCTGCGGGGAGCGCCCCGCACGGGTGGCCGGCCAGATGGCCGGCCCGGCGGCTAGCCGTGGCGTTCGCGGCGGGCCAGTTCGCCCCAGAACTCGCGCAGGCGTTCGTAGCGCAGGGCGACCTCCTCGGCGTCCTCGGCTTCGAGCGCGTCCACGATCGCGTTCACGTCCTGCGCGGAGGTGTCCTCCAGCAGGTCCTGGTCCTCGATCAGCTGCACGAGGCCGCCGTAGTCCAGCTCCACCGCCGACCCGGGCGAGAAGTGGTCCAGCCAGCGCGCCGTGTCCGCCAGCACCTTGGCCGGCCCCTCCTCACCCAGGGACCGGGACACGACCTTGTGCGCCCGCGCCACCCGGTGCCGGGCGTCCGCCATGGACACCCGCCACGACACCTGCCGCTCGGGGTCGTCGCGGGGGGCCGGGACGATGCGCCGGGTGTCCGGGTCGACCAGGGCGAACCAGGGCAGCGGCACCGTCCAGGTGGTCGAGATGACGTGGACCGCGCCGCCGGTCAGCTCGGCCAGCACCGCCGAGGCCCGCGCCCGGATGGCCTCCGGACCCACCGACAGGGCTTCGTCCTGCAGCGGCCCGCCGGCCGACGCCAGGAACCCCACCAGCGCCGCCGCCGACCGCGCCCGGAGGTCCAGCGGGCACACCAGGGGGCCGGGGCCCACCTCGCCGGGGACCTCCGCCGGGCTGATGGTCATCACGTCGAACGGCGCGTCGGGCGCGACACGCCCGTCCGGCAGCTCACCCGGCAGCAGCCGGCGCGGCCGGGCCAGTTGTGATCGCAGCCACAGCTCCCGTTCCCGGGCTCCGGCGTCCGCTCGGCTCAACGGGCCCGCTGCCAGGGCTTTTCGCACCCGGTCGGCCAACGGTCCGTCAAGAGCCGACAGCGGTTCGTACACCCTGAGGTAGGCGACGAACGGTCGAGGCACCCGCGCATCCTCCCACGCGGAGAATTGGCGGCACGTGTCACGCCTACCGCGTCGCGAGGAACCCCTTCGACACGGTACGGTAGTTACCAGGAACTAGTTGTCGAGACGAGTGGGGCCGCCGTTCCCCCGGCCGCCCCCGTCCCTGTGCGAGGGGGTCGAGCCATGGGGCGCGGCCGAGCGAAGGCCAAGCAGACGAAGGTGGCGCGGGAGCTGAAGTACAGCTCTCACAACACCGACTTTGACGCCTTGCAACGCGAGCTGTCCGGCGATTCCGACGGCGGGCGCCGTAGCGGCGATGACCGCTACGACGAGCCGTCGGACGACGAGTACGACGACTACCGTCGCTGACACACCACTACCCGCTTCGAAGGTTGGGCTGCCGGTTCCGCACCGGCAGCCCAACCTTTGAGGCGGACCTCAGAACGCCCTGGCGTACTGCTTCGGCGGAGTGACCTGCGCCCCGAGCTCCCCGGCCGCGCGCCGGGGCCAGTACGGGTCCCGCAGCAGCTCCCGCGCGAGCAGGACCAGGTCGGCTGAGCCGTCGGCGACGACCCGCTCCGCCTGCCGGGCTTCGGTGATCAGGCCGACTGCCCCGACGGGCACGTCGGCCTCCCGCCGCACGGTCTCGGCGAACGGCACCTGGTAGCCCGGCCCGACCGGGATCTCCGCCCTCGGCACGTTGCCGCCGGTCGACACGTCGACCAGGTCCGCGCCCGCGGCGGCCAGTTCGCGCGCCAGCACGACGGTGTCCTCGGGCGTCCAGCCGCCCTCGACCCAGTCCGTGGCCGAGACGCGCACCAGCACCGGCACGTCCTCGCCCACCGCCGCGCGCACCGCGGCGGTCACCTCGCGCGCCAACCGCGTGCGGTTCTCCAGCGAGCCGCCGTGGCGGTCGGTCCGCCGGTTGCTCAGCGGGGACAGGAACTGGTGCAGGAGGTAGCCGTGGGCGGCGTGGACCTCGACGACCTCGAACCCGGCGGCGACCGCGCGGCGCGCCGCGGCGGCGAAGTCGGACACGACCCGCGCGACGCCGGCCCCGTCCAGCTCGACCGGCGCCCGGTAGGACTCGTCGAACGGCACGGCGCTCGGCGCGACGGGCGTCCAGCCGCCCTCGGCGTCGGGCACGCCGCCGTGCCCGGCCGCGAACGGCGAGTAGGTGGAGGCTTTGCGGCCGGCGTGGGCCAGCTGCACCCCCGGCACCGCGCCCTGGGCCCGGATGAACGCGGTGATCGGCCGCCACGCCTCGACGTGGGCGTCGTCCCACAGGCCGGTGTCCTCGGGCGAGATCCGACCCACCGCCTGGACGGCGGTCGCCTCCGCCAGCACCAGCCCCGCGCCACCGACCGCACGCGAGCCGAGGTGCACCAGGTGCCATTCGTCGGGGAAGCCGTCACGAGCGGAGTACTGGCACATCGGGCTGACGGCGATCCGGTTCGGGAGCGTGACCGAGCGGAGGATCAGCGGGCTGAACAGCGCACTCACATGCGTCTCCTCGGGTGGTTCCGGTACGACGACGGGTCCTTCGGACCCCTCAACGGGTCCAAGGTCCCGGATCGGACAGGTTGTTCCCCGCGTGACGACCGTCCCACCGCACGGGAGCAGCACAATTCCATTCGATTCGGTATTGCGCGTACATTAGCACGTGATCTTGAATAGGGGGGCGCGGCTCGAAACGCACCGCCGGTCAGGACCAGTTACGCCCATTCGGGTGTACTGTCCGCACCACGTTCGGGGAGACCATCACTTGCCGCCCGACGCAGGTCGGCTCGAATCCCAATTCCCGCCGGTCACGACAGTAACAGGATCCACATGCTGCCCATGCCGACCACGATGACACAGGATCCAGGGTGGCCCAGCAACAGCCTGCTGGGTCGCCTCCGCGACAACACCCGACAAGAGCTGCTGAACATCGGCACGGTCGTGCGCTACACGGCCGACCGGGAGGTCATCGAGCAGGACGCGAACGACACCCACGTCCTCTTGCTGCTCGACGGCGTGGTGAAGGTGCAGACCACCGACGAGACGGGCGACACGGCCCTGCTCGCGATCCGCGTCGCGGGCGACCTGGTGGGCGAGATGGCGGCGCTGGACCAGAAGCCGCGCTCGGCCACCGTCGTGACGTGCGGCGACGTGGTGGCGAAGCTGATCACCAGCGGTGAGCTGATGAGCTTCCTGCACCGGCGCAACGACGTGTTCGTGGAGCTGATCGGGATGATCAACGACCGGCTGCGCTGGGCCAACCAGCGCCGCCGCGACTTCCTGTCCCACCCCGCCGCCGAACGGGTGGCCCGAGTGCTCGTCGAGCTGGTGCAGACCTACGGGCGGGAGGAACCGGCGGGCTGGACGCTGGGGATCCCGCTCACCAAGGTCGAGCTGGCCTCCATCGCCGGGATGAAGCCGAGAACGGCGGAGAAGGCGTTCAGCGACCTGCGCAAGGCGGGGGTGGTCGTGAGCCACCTCCGGCGGGACGTGCTGGTGCCCGACCTGGAGGGCCTGCGGAAATTCGCGGGCATCTGAGAGCGGGGCCGCAGTTCTGCGGCATCCGCTCCCGGGCGGTGCTCCACAGTGGCCCTGCACCCCGGTCAGCCCCGGCGGTGACGCCACCGCCACTTCCCGAAAGGCCGAGTCCATGAGTCCTGCCACGTTCCGGCGCAGCCTGCTGGTCTGCTGCGACCTCAGGCGCTACGGCGCGGCTGACGACCAGCTCCAGCGCGACCTGCAGGAAGTCCTGGTCCGCAGCCTCGACCAGGCGGGCCGGGCGGCCGGGCTGGACCGGTCGACGTGGCACCGCCAGGCCAAGGGCGACGAGGAGTGGGCCGTGCTGCCGCCCGACGCCCCGGAGCACCTGGTCGTCGACCACTACGTCCGCGCGCTGGCGGCGGAGCTGTCGGCGGCGAACCGCTACCGGGTGCCCGAAGCGCGCGCCCGGTTGCGCCTCGCGATCCACCACGGCGCGGTGGTCGACGGCGCGAACGGATTCCCCGGTCAGGATTCCGTGTTGGTCTCCCGGTTGTTGAACAGCAAACCGGCGCATATCGCCCTCGACGAATTCCCGGAGGCCGATCTGGTGGTCGTGCTGTCGGAGATCGTGTATTCCACGCTGGTGCTGGCCGGGCACACCACCCTGCGCCCCACCGACTTCCGCCGGGTCGAAGTGGTGGAGAAGACCTTCCGCGGCCACGGCTGGATGTGGGTGCCCAACGGCGACGTCCACGCGCTGCACCTGCCCGGCGCACCGGCCGCGCCGCGGGAGCTCGCCGCGCCGCAGGGGGCCACCGTGCACCAGAGCGCCACTGCCACCGGGGGTTCGACGGTGGTCCAGGCGGGCGCCGACGCGCACGTGCCGATCTGGCAGCACGCCGACTCGGTCCAGTACTTCTCCCACAACGACCAGCGCGGGTCGAGCTTCGGCCCGACCGGCGGCAGGGGAGGGCAGGCCGGGTAGCCGGGGAGCGGGCGCGGAGCCCGCCGCCGGCCGGCGTCGTCGCGGACGCGCCGGTCGAGGCGGTGGGCGATGAGGGGTGCGCGCGTCGGGACGGCGGCGCGGGTCGGCGGTCGCGCGCGCCCACCTGGCCGCGGCCGGACCGGCTCGCACGACCACCGACCCGCGCGGTGGCCCCGCGCGCACCCGTGCAGCCACCTCGCGCGGCCGGCCCGCACAGCCGACCCCGCACAACCACCCGGCGCTGCCGACCCCGCGCGGCCAACCCCGCGCGGTCACCCGGCGTCGCCCCGCAGTTCGCGCTCCAGCGCCGCCGCCCCCGCGCCGCCCGCCATCCCGGCGGCCGACCCCACCGGGCCGATCCCCGACTTCATGTGGCTGCTCACCACCCGGCCGCGTTCGAGCAGCAGGAAGCGGTCGCCCACCGAGTAGGCGTGCTGCGGGTTGTGGGTGATCAGGACGACGCCCAGCCCGCGGTCGCGCGCCCGGGCCACGTGCCGGAGCACCAGCCCGGCCTGCTTGACGCCCAGCGCGGCGGTCGGCTCGTCCAGGATCAGCACCTTCGCCCCGAGGTGCACGGCCCGCGCGATGGCCACGCACTGCCGCTCGCCGCCGGACAGCGTGCCCACGGGCTGCTCCACGTCCCGCAGGTCGACGCCCAGCGCGGCCAGCGCGGACCGGGTGACCTCGCGGGCCCGGCGGCGGTCGAGCAGCCGGAGCGGCCCGAAGCCCCTGGTGGGCTCCGAGCCGAGGACGAAGTTGCGCCACACGCTCATCAGCGGCACGACCGCCAGGTCCTGGTGCACGGTGGCGATGCCCCGGTCCAGCGCCTCGCGCGGCGAGGCGAACCGGGTCTCCTCGCCCGCCACCAGCAGCACGCCCCGGTCGGGCCGGTGCACGCCCGCCAAGACCTTGATCAGCGTCGACTTGCCCGCGCCGTTGTCGCCCAGCACGCAGGTCACCTCGCCCGCGCGGACCACCACCGAGACGTCGCGCAGCGCGACGACGCCGCCGTGGCTCTTGCCGATGCCCCGGGCCTCCAGCAGCGGCGCCCCGGTCATCCCCGCACCCCCTCCACCCGCCGCCGCAGCGCGTTGTTGACCAGCACGGCGGCCAGCAGCAGCACGCCCAGGAACAGCTGGAACCAGTCGCTGTCCCAGTTCGCGTGGACGATGCCCTGCCGGGCCATGCCGAAGACCAGCGCGCCGAGCGCCGCGCCCACGACCGAGCCGAACCCGCCGGTGAGCAGGCAGCCGCCGATCACCGCCGCGACGATGAACTGGAACTCCAGCCCGATCCCCTGGTTGGCCTGCACGCTGGTGAACCGCAGGATGTTGATCGTCCCGACCAGCCACGCCGCGCCCGCCGTCGCCATGAACAGCAGCACCTTCGTGCGCCGCACCGGGACGCCCACCGCGCGCGCGGCCTCCACCGCGCCGCCGACCGCGAACACCCGGTTGCCGAACGGCGTGCGCGCCAGGGCCGTCGCGGCGACCGCCGTGCACAGCACCCACCACGCGATCGACACCGGGAACGCCGTGCCGCCGACCTGGACGGTGGACGCGAACACGAACCCCGCCGACTCGTAGCCGGGAACCGACCGCATCCCGGACACCTGCACGGTGCCGGTGACCAGCCGCGTGACGCCCAGGTTCACGCCCTGGAGGGCGAGGAACGCGCCGAGTGTGACGATGAAGCTCGGCAGCCCGGTCCGCAGCACCAGCCACCCGTTGAGCGCGCCCACCGCCAGCGCGAACACCAGCGAGGCGGCCAGCGCGGGCCAGGCGTTCCAGCCCAGCCGGGTGGACAGCACGGCCGTGACCAGGGCGGTGGACGCCGTCATCACCCCGGCGGACAGGTCGAACTCGCCGCCGATCATCAGCAGGGCCACCGCGACCGCCACGATGCCCAGCGCGGACGCGTCGTCCAGCCAGGTCGCCACCCCGCCGGGGCTGAGGAACCGCTCGGTCGCCACCGAGAAGAACGCGAACACCAGCACCGCGCCGAGCAGCGCGCCGACCTCCGGCCGGGCCGCCAGCCGGTGGAGCGGCCCCGGCGAGGTCACCGGGTGCCCCGCGCGGCGTACTCGGCGACCCGGTCCACGGTGGACCGGTCGACGAAGCCCGGACCGGTGAGCACCGGCCGGCCGCCGCCGACGGTGTTGGCGTTGTCGTGGTGGAGCTTGAGCGCGACGATCGCCAGGTAGCCCTGCTCGTACTGCTGCTGGTCGACGGCGAACAGCACGTCACCGGCCTTGATCGCGTCCGTGACGTCGGGGCTGAGGTCGAACGTCGCCACGGCGGTCCCGGCCGACAGGCCCTTGACCGCGCTCACCGCGCCGACCGCGACCTGCGGGTTGAGCGCCAGCACCGCGTCCACGGCGGGGTCGGCCTGCAACGCGCCCCTGATGCGGGCCGCCACGTCGGTCGGGTTGTTGATGTCGACCCGCAGGTCGACCACCGAGCCGCCGAACCCGGCCCGCGCGCCGGCGCAGCGCTGGTCGAGCCCCACGTTGCCGGCCTCGTGGACCACGCACACCAGCCTGGTCCTCCCGGCGGCCCGCAGCCGAGCGCCCGCCTGCTCCCCCGCGATGCCCTCCTCCTGGCCGATGTGCGCCAGCGCCCCGAACGCGGTGCTGTGCTCGCTGCCGGAGTTGATGGTGACGACCGGGATCCCCGCCGCCACCGCCCGGCCGACCGACGTGCGCAGCGCGTCCGGGTTGGCCATCGACACCACGATGCCGCCGACCCCCTGCGACACCGCGTTGTCGACCAGCGCGGACTGCCGGCCGGGGTCGCCGTCGGAGTGGTAGTCCACCGCGACGCCGAGCTGCCCGCCCGCGTCGGTGGCGCCGTTCTTCACGACGTTCCAGAACGCGTCGCCGGCCGTGCCGTGCGTGATCACCGCGACGCGCAGGTCGCCGGTGGCGCGGTCGAGGACCGTGCCGCCGGCGGGTCGGTCCGCCCCGCCGGGGCCGGTGCAGGCCGCCAGGGCGAGGGCGAGGGCCGGCACGAGGGCGGTGAGCGGTTTCCGGGTGGCTGTCATCGTCGCTCCTCGCGGGAGGTGTGGCGGGGAGAGCACTCGGGACCCATGCTGTTGGCCGGGGCGGGCCGCCGTCAACGCGCCGGGCGGCGGCAGCCGGGCCGCCGCCCGCGGGGTCAGGCGTCGACCTCCGGCCGCGCTTCCCGGCCCGACCGCCTGCGCAGCGCCCGGCGCGCGAGCGGCCACACCAGCAGGACCGCCACCACGCCGTGCACCGCGACGGCCAGGGGGGTGTCGACCAGGCCCGTGAGCGAGCCGTCCGACAGCTGCAGGGCCCGGCGCATCTGCTGCTCGGCGGCCGGGCCGAGGATGACGCCGATGATCGCGGGCAGCACCGGCAGGCCGTAGCGGCGCATCGCGAAGCCCAGCAGGCCGATCACGAACATCACCAGCAGGTCGAACACGTCGGCGTTGACCGCGTAGGCGCCGACGCTCGCGAAGAACAGGATGCCCGCGTACAGGTACGGCCGGGGGATGCGCAGCAGCTTCGCCCACACCGGGGCCAGCGGCAGGTTCAGCACCAGCAGCAGGCACAGGCCGACGAACAGCGACGCGATCAGCCCCCACACCAGCGCGGGCTCCCGCTGGAACAGCAGCGGTCCCGGCTGGATGCCGTACTGCTGGAACGCGGCCAGCAGCACCGCCGCCACCGCCGTGGTCGGCAGGCCCAGCGTCAGCATCGACACGAGCGTGCCCGCCGCCGACGCGGACGCCGTGGCCTCCGGGCCCGCCACGCCCTCGATCGCGCCCCGGCCGAACTCGTCGCGGTGCTTGGACAGCCGCTTCTCGGCCACGTACGACAGGAACGTGGGGATCTCCGCGCCGCCCGCCGGCACCGCGCCGAACGGGAACCCGATGAGCGGCCCGCGCAGCCACGGCTTCCACGCGCGCCGCAGGTCGGCGCGGTGCAGCCACGGCCGGCCGACCGGGATGGGCCGCACCGCCGCGCGCCGCAGGTGCGCCGCCACCCACAGCGACTCGCCCACCGCGAACAGCGCCACCGCCACCACGACCACGTCGACGCCGTCCGCCAGGTGCAGCGACCCGAACGTCAGCCGCTGCTGCCCGGTCATCTCGTCCAGCCCGACCAGGCCGATGGCCAGCCCGACCAGCAGCGAGGCGAACCCGCGCACGCGGGACGCGCCGAGCACGGAGGTGACGGCGACGAACGCCAGCACCATGATCGCGAAGAAGTCCGGCGCGCCGATGTCCACGGCGTGCGCCGCCACCACCGGCGCCAGCAGGACGAGCAGGGCGGTGCCGATGAGGCCGCCGACGAAGTGCCCGATCGCGGCGGCGGCAAGCGCTTGCGCACCGCGTCCCGCGCGCGCCATCGGGTTGCCGTCGATCGCCGCGACCACCGCCGCGCTCTCGCCGGGCGTGTTGAGCAGGATCGACGTGGTGGAGCCGCCGAACATGCCGCCGTAGTAGATGCCCGCGAACATGATGAACGCCCCGGTCGGCTCCAGGCCGTAGGTGACCGGCAGCAGCAGCGCCACCGCCATCGCCGGCCCGATGCCGGGCAGCACGCCGATCGCCGTGCCGAGCAGCACGCCCAGCGCGGCCAGCCCGAGGTGCGCCGGGGTCAGCGCGGTGGCGAACCCCTCGACCAGGTTCCCGAACGCCTCCACGTCAGAGCACCCCCACCAGCGGGCCGCCCGGCAGCGGGACGCCCAGCAGCACGTCGAACACCGCGAAGGTCAGCACCGACAGGCCGGCGGCGAGCAGCGGGTCGCGCACGAAGTGGCGGCTGCCCAGGGCGTAGGCGGCGCCCCAGAACAGGATCGCGCCGGAGATCGGGAAGCCGACCACGCCGATGAGCGCGGCGTTGGCGAGGAACGCCCCGCACAGCAGCAGGACCGTGCGCCAGTCGGCGGGCGCGTCCGGGTCGACGTCCTCGCCGCCCTCGGCCTCGCCGCGCCCGCCGCGCAGCACGTCGCGCGCCAGCAGCGCCGCGACGACCAGCAGCGCCGCGCCGACGACGACCGGGACGGCCTTCGGGCCGACCGGGCCGCGCTGGGCGAAGTCGGTGGGGATGCGGACGGCGTCCACGAGCACCAGGACGCCCAGGGCCACCAGGACGGCGCAGACCCCCAACTCGGAGTGCTCCCGCCACCACGACCGCCGGTCCGGGCCGGCTCCGCCGCCACCCTTCGGGCCACCACCACCGGTCACGCCGCCACCCGTCCGACCGCCACCCGTCCGACCTCCGCCCGTCAGACCGCCACCCGTCCGACCGCCGCCACTCGTCCGACCACCACCGGTCAAGCCGCCGCCGGTCAGGCCGGCCCCTTCGACACCTCCGCCGCCCGTCATGCCAGCCCCAGGTCCTTCAGCACCGTCGCCACCCGCTCGTTCTCCTCCCGCAGGAACGACCCGAACTCCGCGCCGGGGGTGAAGGCGTCGGTCCAGCCGTTGCGCGCCAGGGCCTCCCGCCACTGCGGGCTGCCGTGCAGGTCGGTGAAGAGGTCCACCAGGCGCGCGCGGTCCGCGTCGGTGATGCCGGGCGGCGCGACCACGCCGCGCCAGTTGGTGAACTCCACGTCCACCCCGGCCTCGCGCAGCGTCGGGGCGTCCACCCCGGGCAGCCGCTCGCCGCCGGTCACCGCCAGCACCCGGAGCCGGCCCGCCTCGATCTGGTCGCGGTACTCGCCCACGCCGGACACGCCGAAGGCGACCTTCCCGCCCAGCACCGACGCCAGCAGCTCGCCGCCGCCGTCGAACGGGACGTAGTTGACCTGCCGGGGCGGCAGGCCGACCGCCTTCGCGATCAGCATGGGCGCGAGGTGGTCCGGCCCGCCGGGCGACGACCCGCCGCCCACCGGCACCGAGCCCGGCGCGGCGCGCCAGGCGGCCAGCAGCTCGCCCAGCGCCCGGTACGGCGAGTCCCGGTCGACCACGACGATGTCCGGCTCCTCGATCAGCTTCGCGATCGGGGTCGTGTCCAGCAGCGACGACGGGGACCGGTTGGTGTGGACGCTGCCGACCACGCCGAGGCCCATGGACATCACGAGCCTGCCGTTGCCGCGCTCGCCGACCGTCCGCCCCAGGCCGACGGTGCCGCCCGCGCCGGGCAGGTTGAACACCTCGGCGGTGCGGATCAGCTCCGCGTCCTCCATGGCCTTCGCGGCGGTGCGCGCGGTGACGTCGTAGCCGCCGCCGGGCGCGTTGGGCACCAGCACCCGCAGGGCGCGCAGGCCCGCCTGGGGTTCCGCGCCGGACGTCAGCAGCGGCGGCACCAGGACGACCACCGCCAGCGCGCCGGCCACCGCCAGCCAGTTGCTCCACCGGGACACAGCGACCTCCGCCTCTCCTCCGCGTGGTTCGACATGGTGCCCTCGTGTAGACAGTGAAGTCCCGCTTGCGCGCCTTGAGGTTCTTTTGGTCGTTGTGGTCACGGAGGTGCCGATGGGTGGACGCGGTTCGCTGGCCCGTCAGCTGCTCGGGTGGCAGCTCTTCGTCGTGGTGGCGCTGCTGTGCGCGGTGGGCGCGCTGTCGGTGGTGCAGGCCGGGGAGAACTTCCGCACCACCGAGGGGCGCCGGATGCTGTCGGTGGCCGAGGACGTGGCCGCCACCCCCGGCGTGCGGGCGCTGCTCGCCGACCCGGCCGCGCCCTGCTGCGCGCTGCCCGCGCGGCTGGCCCCGTTCGCCACCAGCGCCCAGAGCCTGTCCGGCGCGAGCTACGTCGTCATCGCGCGGGCCGACCGGACCATCCTCGCCTCGCCCGACCCGCGCCGGGTCGGCGAGCCGCTGGCGACCGGCGGCAGCACCGCGCCGCGGGGCCGGTCGTGGGTGGGCGAGCTGGACGGCGCGACGGTGGCGCACGTCCCGGTGATCGGCGACGGCGGCGAGGTGCTCGGCGTGGTCGCCGCCGGGCGGCGGGCGGCGGGGTTCTGGGAGGGTGTGCTGGACTCGCCGGACGACGCGCTGCGGCTGCTCGGCGCGGCCCTGGTGATCGGCGTGGCCGGGTCGCTGCTGCTCGCGCGGCGGGTGAAGAACCAGACGCTGGGCCTGGAACCGCACGAGATCACCGCGCTGGTGGAGTACCGGGAGGCGCTGCTGCACGGCATCAAGGAGGGCGTCGTCGCGCTCGACCCGCACCAGCGGATCACCCTGGTCAACGACCACGCCCGGGAACTGCTCGACCTGCCGCCCGAGGTCGTCGGCCGGGCCGTGGACGACCCGGGCCTGGCCCTGGACGGGCGGCTGCGCGACGTGCTCACCGGGCGGTCCACCGGCGCCGACCAGCTGGTGCTGGGCCGGGGGCGGGTGCTCACCCTGAACCGGATGCCCCTCGACGTGCACGGCGCCGTGGTGACGCTGCGCGACCGCACGGAGCTGATGACGCTCCAGGAGGAGCTGGACGCGAACCGGCACGCCACCGACACCCTGCGCGCGCAGGCCCACGAGTTCAGCAACCGCCTGCACACCATCGCCGGGCTGGTCGAGCTGGGCGAGTACGACGAGGCCCGCGGGTTCATCGACCGGATCAGCGGCGCGCAGGGCCGGTGGCGCGCCGAGGTGGGCACGCGGATCGCCGACCCGGCGGTGGCGGCCCTGCTGATCGCCAAGGCGAGCCTGGCCGCCGAGCGCGGCATCGGGCTGCGGCTCGACCCGGGCAGCGCGCTCGGGCCGGTGGACGAGGTGCTGTCCACGGACCTGGTGACGGTGCTGGGCAACCTCGTGGACAACGCGCTGGACGCGCTGGCCGGACGCGGCTGGGTCGAGGTCTCGGTGCGCCTGGTCGACGGCGAGGTCCGCGTGGTGGTGCGGGACTCCGGCCCCGGTGTCGCGCCGGGGCTGGCGGAGGAGGTGTTCCGGCACGGGTTCACCACCAAGGCCGCCGAGCAGGGCCGGCGCGGGCTGGGCCTGGCGCTGACCCGGCAGACCTGCCTGCGGCGCGGCGGGTGCGTGCGGGTGCACAACGAGGACGGCGCGGTGTTCACCGCCCGGCTGCCCGTGGCGGTGCCGGCGTGATCCGGGTCCTGGTGGTGGACGACGACTTCATGGTCGCGAAGGTCCACAGCGGGTACGTGGCGCGGACGCCCGGCTTCGAGGTCGTCGGCGTCGCGCACACCGGGGCGCAGGCGCTGCGGCTGACCCGCGCCCTGCGGCCCGACCTGGTGCTGCTGGACGTCTACCTGCCGGACCTGGACGGGTTGGGCGTGCTGAGCGAGCTGCGGGCGGTGCGCGACGAGGTGGACGTCATCGTGATCACCGCGGCGACCGACGTCGACACCGTGCGCAGCGCCCTGCGCGGCGGCGCCCTGCACTACCTGATCAAGCCGTTCGAGTACGCCGCGCTGCGCGACCGGCTCGCGCACTTCGCCGCGCTGGACCGCAGGCTGGGCCGGTTGGCGTCGGCGGGCCAGGCCGACGTGGACGAGGTCTTCGGCGCCCGGCCGCGCACGTCGACCGCGCTGCCCAAGGGGTTGACCGCGCAGACGGCGGGCCTGGTCGAGCGGGTCCTGCGGGACCGGCCGGGCGGGGTGTCGGCGCGCGAGTGCGCCTCGGCGACCGAGCTGGCCCGGGTGTCCGCGCGCCGGTACCTGGAGCACTTCGTGGCGACCGGCCGGGCGGAGGTGCGGCTGCGGTACGGCGGCACCGGGCGGCCCGAGCGGCGGTACGTGTGGCTCGACCGGCCCGCGGGTTGACGGACCCGCCGACCGGTCCCCGGCTCGGCGGACACCGCGACCGGATCCCGCGACCGGATCCCGCGACCGGGTCCCGCAGCCGGGTCCCGCAGCCCGATCCCGGGGCCCGGGTTCGGCGGGCCCCGCGGGTCAGTCCCAGCCACCGCCGCGGCGGCCCTGCTTGGTCTGCGCGCGGCGCTTCTTGGCGGCGATGCGGCGCTCCTGCGAACCCCTGGTGGGCTTGGTGGCCCGGCGGACCGGGGGCGGGGCCGCGGCGGCGTCGCGCAGCAGGCGGGCCAGGCGCTCGCGGGCCGCCGCGCGGTTCTGCAGCTGGGCGCGGTGCTCGCTCGCCGCGACGGTCAGCACGCCGTCGACCAGCCGGCGCCCGAGCCGGGCGAGCATCCGCGACCGCAGCCACTCCGGCACGGACGGCGAGGACGCCAGGTCGAACGACAGCTCGACCCGGCTGTCCGCCGTGTTGACGCCCTGCCCGCCGGGCCCGGAGGACCGCGAGAAGCGCTCGCTCAGCTCGGCCGCCGGCACCACCAGCGCCCGCGTCACGATCAGGTCCTCGGCCACGCGACCAGGTTAGAACGTCACCCCCGGCACTGTCGCGAGCTTTGCCACCTGCTCGTAGGTCAGCGGCTGCGGCGGGGCGGGCCGCCCGTCGACCGCGCCACCGGTGACGACCTCCGCCGAGAGCACCCCGCCGTCCGCGGTCCTGGCCGAGACCTTGAACGACCTCGACGCCCCGTCGCCCGACTGCCGCACCACGACCGGCACACCGCGGTACTGCCGGGTCTCGCAGTCCACCCGGTCGTCCGCGGGCGCGGCGCCGCACTCGAACGGCTCGTCGGCCAGGCGGACGTTCAGCTCACCCGCCGGCCCGCCGCCCAGCTCCGCCCGCACCAGGTACCCCTCCTCCCGGGTGCCGAAGGACCACCGGTGGACCTGCATCTCCGGCAGCGCGCCGGAGTTCGCCAGCAGCGCGCTCAGCTCGGCGGCGCGCTGGATGGTCGGCGGCCTGCGCGCGGACGAGCCGACCGGCGCCGGCGCGGCGGTGGCGGGCTGCGACGCCACCGGCGCCACCGACGCCCCGCCGCCCGCCGCGAGCACGACCGGCACGCCCACCGCCGTCACGGCGGCGAGCACGGCGCCGGCCGTCGTGGCGCGGCGCGCGCCCAGCCGGCGGCGGCCGGCCCGGACGATCGCGGACTTGTCGAGGTTCGACGGCGGTTCGTCGTCGAACGCGGTTTCCAGCACCTGCCTGATGTCGGTCACACCTGCTCCTCCAGTGCGGGGCTGCCGAGAAGCCGCCGGAGCGCGGCGAGGCCCTTCGCCGCCTGGCTCTTCACGGTGCCTTCGGTCCGACCGAGGAGGCGGGCGGTCTCGGTGACGCTCAGGTCCTCCCAGTACCGCAGGACCACGACGGCGCGCTGCCCGGGCGGGAGCGCGGCCAGCGCGCCCCGCACGTCGAGGTCCGCGGGCGCGTCGCCGGCCGTCGGGTTGTCCGGCAGCGACCCGACCACCGTCTCCCGGCGGCGGAACCCGTGCCGCGACTCGTCGATCGCCGCCCGCACGAGCACCTTGCGCGCGTAGGCGTCGACCGCGCCGTCCCGCCGCACGCGGGGCCACGCGACGTACAGCTTGGCCAGCGCCGTCTGCACCAGGTCCTCGGCGCGGTGCCAGTCACCGCACAGCAGGTACGCGGTCCGCCGCAGCACCGACGTCCGGGCGTCCACGAACTCCTCGAATTCGCGATCGCGGTCCAACTCGCCTCCCTCGGTCGCCGCTACATACGGACCGACCGGCGCGGGAGGTTGCCCGTCACCCGGGGTGGATCACCGGACGCGGGTCGCCCGTGGCGTCACGGGCGACCGGCGCCGGGAGCGGGGTCAGAACCTGGGGTGGTCGCCGACCAGGGCGGTGGGCTCGTCGGAGCGGCCGACCTCGCCCAGCACCCACGCCGGGACGTGGCGGGCGGTCAGCACGGCCAGGGAGCGGTCGACGTCCTCCGGGGAGACGACGGCGACCATGCCGACGCCCATGTTGAACGTCCTCTCCATCTCCTCGCGGTCCACCCGGCCGCGCTGCGCGATCAGCGCGAACACCGGGGCCGGGGACCACGTGCCGCGGTCCAGCCGGGCGTGCAGGCCGGCGGGCAGCACGCGGGCCAGGTTCGCCGCCAGGCCGCCGCCGGTGACGTGCGCGAACGTGCGCACCTCGGCCTCCGCCGCCAGCGCCAGGCAGTCCTTGGCGTAGATGCGGGTCGGCTCCAGCAGCTCCTCGCCGAGGGTGCGGCCGAACTCCTCCACGTGCCCCGACAGCGGCATCCGGGCGATGTCGAGCAGCACGTGCCGCGCCAGCGAGTACCCGTTCGAGTGCAGCCCGGACGAGCCCATGGCGATCACCACGTCGCCGTCGCGCACGCGGTCGGGCCCGAGCATCCCGGCCGCCTCCACGACGCCCACGCCGGTGCCGGAGACGTCGTAGTCGTCCTCGCCCATCAGGCCGGGGTGCTCGGCGGTCTCGCCGCCCAGCAGCGCGCACCCGGCCAGCACGCAGCCCTCCGAGATGCCCTTGACCAGCGCCGCGATCCGGTCCGGCACCACGCGGCCGACCGCGATGTAGTCCTGCAGGAACAGCGGCTCGGCGCCGCAGACCACCAGGTCGTCCACCACCATGGCGACCAGGTCGATGCCGATCGTGTCGTGCTTGTCCAGCGCCTGGGCGACCGCGATCTTCGTGCCGACCCCGTCGGTGGACGACGCGAGCACGGGCTCCTTCCAGCGGTCCAGGCGCAGCTTGAACAGGCCCGCGAAGCCGCCGATGCCGCCGAGGACCTCGGGACGCTGCGCCTTCGCCGCCCACGGCTTGAGCTTCTCCACCGCCTCGTCACCCGCGGTGATGCTCACTCCGGCGGCGGCGTAGGTGGCCTTGGCGGTGTCGGTCACGTCACTGGCTTCCATGATTCTGCTGGCATCCATTTCAGGGCCGTTGTAGGGCGTCCTCGGCACCGTACCCGTTCGCCAGGACCGGGGCGGCCGAGCCCGAGACGCCTCGGATGCCCTCCAGCAGGTGCTTGCCGATCAGCGCGTCGTCGGGCAGCGGGATCGGGTACTCGCCGTCGAAGCACGCCGCGCACAGCCGCGTCTTCGGCTGCTCGCTGGCCGCGACGAGCTGCTCCAGCGACACGTAGCCCAGCGAGTCCGCGCCGATGGAGCGGCGGATGCCGTCGTCGTCCAGGCCGTTGGCGATCAGCTCGGCGCGGGAGGCGAAGTCGATGCCGTAGAAGCACGGCCACTTGACCGGCGGCGACGCGATCCGGACGTGCACCTCGACCGCGCCCGCCTCGCGCAGCATCCGCACCAGGGCGCGCTGGGTGTTGCCGCGCACGATCGAGTCGTCCACCACGACCAGGCGCTTGCCGCGGATGACGTCCTTGAGCGGGTTGAGCTTGAGCCGGATGCCGAGCTGGCGGATGGTCTGCGAGGGCTGGATGAACGTCCGGCCCACGTAGGCGTTCTTGACCAGGCCCGACCCGTACGGGATGCCGCTGGCCTGCGCGTAGCCGATGGCGGCAGGCGTGCCGGACTCGGGCACCGGGATGACCAGGTCGGCCTCCACCGGGTGCTCCTGGGCCAGCCGGCGGCCGATCTCGACGCGCGTGGCGTGCACCGACCGCCCGGCGATGGTCGTGTCCGGGCGGGCCAGGTAGACGTACTCGAACAGGCAGCCCTTGGGCTCGGGGTTGGCGAACCGGCTCGACCGCAGGCCGTTCTCGTCGATCGCGATCAGCTCGCCCGGCTCGACCTCGCGGACGAACGACGCGCCCACGATGTCCAGCGCGGCGGTCTCGCTGGCCACCACCCAGCCGCGCTCCAGCCGGCCGAGCACCAGCGGCCGGACGCCCTGCGGGTCGCGGGCCGCGTACAGCGTCGACTCGTCGGAGAACACCAGGCAGAACGCGCCGCGCAGGGTCGGCAGCAGCTGCGTCGCGGCCTGCTCGATGCCGATGTCGGCCGCGGCGGCGGCGAGCAGCCCGCACACCAGGTCGGAGTCGGTGGTCGCGCCGTGCCGGGTGTCCGCGCCCACCTCGCGGACCCGCTCCCGCAGCTCGGCGGTGTTGACCAGGTTGCCGTTGTGGCCCAGCGACAGGCCGGAGCCGGTGGCCGTGGTGCGGAACGTCGGCTGCGCGTTCTCCCACGTCGTGGAGCCCGTGGTGGAGTAGCGGCAGTGGCCGACGGCGACGTGGCCGCGCAGCGAGGACAGCACCTGCTCGTCGAACACCTGGCTGACCAGGCCGAGGTCCTTGTAGACCACCACCCGGCTGCCGTCGCCGACGGAGATGCCGGCGGCCTCCTGGCCGCGGTGCTGCAACGCGTACAGGCCGTAGTAGGTCAGCTTGGCGACCTCTTCACCGGGCGCCCAGACGCCGAACACCCCGCATTCCTCCCGGGGCTCCTGCTCTTCGGTGTCGATTCGGCCGGTTGCTGACGGGTCGGTGACCACCGAGTGCTCCCTAGCGACGAGATCGGGCTGCGTCCCCGAGTGTAAGGCGCGCGAGGGGTGCACTACCCCCATCGGACGGGGTGGGGAGTGACCAAACGCACGCCGACGGCCCGCCGGACCGCTCCGCCGACGAGGGGGTGGTCCGGGCGTCAGGCCAGTTCGAGGGCGCTCAGCACGTCCCGATCGCCCTCCGCCCGCAGCGGCACCCGCCCCCACAGCCCGTAGTGCATGACCTGCGCCTCGCCGGTGATCAGGAGGTCGGTCGCCTCGCCGGGCCACGCCGGGCGCACCCCGGGCACCGCGCCGGGCTCCAGCTCCACCACCCACGCCTCCGGGACGTCGGTCAGCCGCACCAGCGCCGTGCCCTTCGCGGTCGGCGGCACGTCGGTGGCGTACTTGGCGGCCAGCAGCGTGCCGAGGGACTCCTCGATGCCGTCGACGGCGAAGTCCGCGTCACCGGGGGTCAGCTCGCGCAGCGCGGCCTGGGCGTCCCACCGCCGCAGGTCCAGCTCGTGGGCGATGCGGCGGTGCCACACCCACGCCAGGTCCGGGGAGGCGGGCGAGAACGTCCAGGCGGGCCGGTTGCCGGGCACCGCGGGCAGCACCTCGGCGGCCTGCGCGAGCTGCGCGTCCAGGTACTCCAGCGGCGCCGCGCCCACCGGCGGCGGTGGCGGTCGCAGCCGCGCGGTGCTGCCGCTGCGCAGGTACTCCAGCGAGGTCTGGAGGAACCGCCCGACGTGCAGGGTCAGCTCGGTGAACGTCCAGCCCGGGCAGCCGGGCACGGCCGCGGCGGGGTCGGCCCGCCCGACCGCCGCGCGGAACAGCGCCGCCTGCTCGGCGGACTTCCCCACCCACCGCTGGGTGTTCCAACCTCCGGCCACGCGCCGCCTCCTGGTTCGTCGTCCGGGTCATCGTGCCGCACCGCGGCGCGTTCGGGCGGGGAACCGGCGCCGATGCCCGCGCGTCGCACCGTCGGAGCGGCTGGCGGCACGAAGGGTGGGAATCGTGTTCGGTGTGCGACCGGAGGCGCTGCGCGCGGCGTCGAAGGAGTTCCACGACGGCGCGGACGCGACCGGCGACGGGGCGGAACTGATCTCCATGCTCAGGCTCGACGCGGACGCGCTCGGCCGGGTTCCCGCGGCGGCCGAGTTCGCCGACGCCCTGGCCCGGTGGGCCGGCGAGCAGTCCGACGACCTGCGCCGCGGGTCGGCCTGGTACCGGGACGCGGGCGAGGGCCTGGCCGAGAACGCCGACGCCTACCAGCGCGCCGACGACGACTCGACCAGCTCGTTCCGCGGCCTGGAAGGCGGCCTCGCGTGAGCCACGTCGACCCCGAGGTCCTCTACGGCCGGCTGGCGTCCGGCGACGCCGGGCGCGTGGCCGCCGCCACCGACCCGATCACCGGCGCGATCAGCGCGGTGGGCCGGGCCGGCGACGCCGTGGCCTCCGGCGGGGGCACCGCCGCGTCGTCCTGGCGGGGCGGCACGGCGGAGCGGTTCGGCGCCCGCGCGGACCTGTCGAGCCGGTCGGCCGCCGTGGCCGCCGAGCGGCTGGGCGCCGGCGCGGAGGTCGTCCAGGCCGCCTCCCGCGCGTACGCGCAGATGCGCGGCAGCGCGGACCGGCTGATCGAGTTCTGGCGCGGCCGGTCGCCCGCGCTGGACGAGGCGCGGACCCGCGAGCTGGCGGCGCGGGTGAACGAGCAGCTGTCCAACGTCCGCGACGGCTACGAGAAGGTGCTGCGCTCCTACGCGACGGCCCTGGCCGGGGTCCGGCCCGGCTTCGAGGAGACCGCGGGGCGGGACGCCGGCTGGGCGGGCGCCGTGCGGCAGGCGCGCACCACCGCGGCCGTGCCCGGTCCGGGCGCCGACCCCAGGCAGGTCGCCGCGTGGTGGCGGTCGCTGTCGCAGCAGCAGCGCGACGAGCTGCTGCGCGCGAACTTCCAGGAGCTGGGCCGGCTGCGCGGGCTGCCGTCCGACGTGCTCGACGAGGCCAACCGGCTGCGCATCGCGGACGACCGGCAGCGCTTCTCCGCCGAGCGCGACCGGCTGCAGGAGCAGCTGGACGCCCGCGCGCGGGAGCTGGGCCTGGACCCGGCCAAGTCCGACGACCTGACCGAGCTGCTCAACGACCCGCGCTACGCGGAGCTGTCCGAGCAGCGGCAGGAGGCCGCCACCAAGGCCGAGAACGCCGAGAAGGTCCAGCGGAGCATCGCCGACGCCGAGCGGCTGGCGCGGGAGAAGGGCTGGTACGGCGCGGACGGCGAGCCGGACGTCCGGGTGCTGGCGTGGGACCCGTACGGCCCGCGCGGCGACGGGGCGACGGCCATCGCCTACGGCGACCCGGACACGGCGGGGAACCTCGCGGTCTGCGTGCCGGGCACCGGCTCGACCCTGGACGGCTTCTCCGTCGACCAGGCGGGCAACCTGCGGCACGCGATGGGCGCCGAGGGCAACGCGACCATCCAGTGGCTCGGCTACGACGCCCCCGGCTGGTCGCCCGGCGAGGTGGACGACCCGGCGCAGGCCCGCGAGGGCGGGGCGAACCTGGTCGCCGACGTCGACGGCTACCGCGCGGCGGGCCCGCCCGGCCAGCACCTGACGGTCATCGGCCACTCCTACGGCTCCACGACGGTCGGCTACGCCGGCATGAACGGCCTCGCGGCGGACGACATCGCGTTCGTGGGGTCGCCGGGCGTGGGCGCCTCGCACGTCGACCAGCTCTCGGCCGGCCCCGGGCACGTCTACGTCGGCGCGACCGAGCACGACCCGGTCGTGCAGGGGACCAGCTCCACCTGGTTCACCGAGGACGGCTCCTCGACCGGCCCGTACGACGAGCGGTTCGGGGCGCGGACCTTCGGCACCGCCGACGGCGCGTCCGCCCTGGGCGCCCACTCGCAGTACTACCGCCCCGGCTCGGAGTCGGTGGACAACCTGGCCAGGATCGCCACCGGCGACGGCGGCTCGGTCACCGGGCAGAAGTGGCACGACGCGCCGCTCGGCCCCTCGCTGCCCGGCTCGCACCTGCCCGTCGTGGGCCCGGTGGTGGACTCGGTCGGCGGTGTCGCGGTGGGCGCGGCGGACCTCGTCGGCGACGCGGGCGCCGGGCTCTACGACGCCGGCCGCCACGCCTGGAACGGCGACTGGTCCGCGGCCGGCACCGGCCTGCTCGACACCGGCCGGGAAGCCGTGAACGACGCGGTGGACGTCGTCGCGGGCGGCGTCGGCGACGTGGTCGAGGGCACCCGGGACGTCGTGGAGGGCGCGCGCGGCGCGTGGGACAGGACGATCGGGTCCTGGTTCTAGCGCGCTAGTCGGGGCGGCGGCAGGAGTCGACCTCGGTGCGCACGCCCCGCTGGTCGAAGCCGCTCTCGTCGGACTGCCGCACCCGGCACACGACGGCGTCGCCGACCGCGACCCCCGCGGGCAGCCGGTCGAGGTCGGCGATGCGCGTGCTCACCGGTTCGATCGACTTCGGCTCCTCCTGGTCGATCTCCAGGTTCGCGTACGCCGGCTGCGCGCCGGAGGCCGGGTTGAGCCGGGTGACCTGGAACCGGACCTCGCCCGACCACTCGTCGCCGCCGCACCCGACCAGGAGCGCGCCGACCGCGAGGAGCACGGGGACCGCCTTCGCCGCCTTCACCCGGTCGAGCCTAGCCGGCCCGGCCCCGCCCGGTGGTCAGAACCGCAGCACCGGCAGCAGCGCCGACAGGTCCGCCCGGCTGCCCGACGCGGTCACCGCCCCGGTGTCCACCGCCGCCGCCCACTCCAGCCGCCCGACCGCCAGCAGCAGCCACGTCCGCGGGTCGGCCTCCACCACGTTGGGCGGCGTGCCGCGGGTGTGGCGGGGGCCCGCGACGCACTGCACGGCGGCGAACGGCGGGACGCGGACCTCCACGCTGCGGCCCGGCGCGACCTGCTCCAGGGTGCGCAGGCTGAGGCGGACCGCCGCGGCCAGGACGGGGCGCCCGGGCCGGTCGGCGGCGCCCTCCAGCCACGGCAGGACGGCGGCCACGGCGGCGCGCAGCTCGTGGGGGTCGACGGGTCCGGGCGGCACCGGACCAGGGTAGCGGCGGCCCGCGCCGGTCAGGCCCCGGCCGCGCGCACGGCCTCGCCGAGCAGCTCCGCCACCTGGTGGCCCAGCCGGCGGGAGTCGGTGGGGCTGAACGTGCTCCACGGCGCGCTGCCGTTGGAGGTGCGGCGCTGCTGCAGGTAGCGGCCCTCCTCGGTGTCGAAGAAGGCCACCACGCGGTCGGGGCGGCAGCGCTTGCCGTACTTGTCGCGGGCCGCCGCGCCGAAGTTGCCGGTGTGCACGAGGCCGGTGAACATCTTCACCAGCGCCGCCGCGTCCTCCTGCCGCACGCCGTAGGAGCGCAGCGAGTTCTCCAGGCCCTTCGGCGAGCCGTCGGAGTCGCGGACCGCGGCCTCCAGGTCGGCGCTGGGCATCGTCACCGAGTGCCCGGTGCCCGCCGGGTGCGCCGGGAGCGCGGCCAGGACCGCCGACGGCAGCCCGCTGCCCGCGGTGCGGCGGAACGCCAGCCGGTCGTCGGCCAGCGTCGCCACCGCGCCGCGGTCGCCGTTCGCCACGGCCAGCACGCGCACGCTCCGGCCCACCCACACCCGGCCGTCGACCTCGCGCTCCGGCCGGAAGAACATCCGCAGCAGGTGGTCCAGCTCCGGGTGCAGGCCGGTCGGCCCGCCCAGGCCGCGCGCGCCGACGCCCTGCCACACCCGGCGCTCCAGCTCGGCCCGCTCCCGGTGGGTCCTGCCGGGGGACGGGACCTTGATCACCAACGGCATCGGGCCCAGGTCGAGCCGCTCCCACAGGACGTCGAACTCCTCGGCGGAGAGGGTGATCGGCTCCCGCTCCGCCTGCCCCCCGAAATAGGTCACTGCTGCTCCCGGTCGACCGAGGACCGGCCCCGTCCCCACGACGGGGCCACTTGCCGGTCCGGGCCAGGCCCCGCGAGGGGACCCGGCCCGGACGTCACGCGCGTGCCCGCCGGGCGGCTACCGCGGGGTCTCCCCGATCACCGGCGGCGCGACGAGGCGGTCGTCGCCGAACACGTCGTCCGTCTCGACCAGGTAGTCGGCGGTCTTGTGCTCGACGTCGTCCTCGCCCTGCCCCGCGCCGTGACCGGCGCCCACGCCGCCCGCGCCCGGACCGCCGGGGCGACCGGCGCCCGGACCGCCGACGGGACCGTGCCCGCCGGGGCCGCCGGGGCCGAAGCCGCCGACGCCGGACAGGCCGCCGCGACCGGGCGCGCCGCTCGGGTTGGCGGCGCCGGGGCCACCGGCGGACCCACCGGGGCCGCCGGGCGCGCCCGGACCACCGGGCATCCCGGGACCACCGGGCATCCCGGGCGCACCCGGGCCGAAGCCGCGGCCCGCGCCGGGGCCGCCGGGCGGGCGGGCGCCGGGCGGCAGGCCGGGGCGCACGGGGTTGGTCGGGCCGTGCGAGCCGCCCCTGGGCGGCACGCCCGGACCGGCCGGCGGGCGCCACAGGCCGGGCGGCGGCGGGTTGCCGCCGGGCGGCGGCGTGGGGCCCGGACCGGGCGGCGGGACGTGGACCGGCGGGGGCGGCGGGGGCGTCGGCGGCGCCCACGACGGGGTGGTGTTGCCGCCCGGCGGGACGACGGCCGGCGGCGGCGCGACGGGCGGCGCGGGCGTGGTGGGCGGCGCGTAGGACGGCCGCGTGGCGCCGCCGTCACCCGGCGGGGTCCACGTCTGCGAGCTGACGTAGTTCGCGCTGCTCTGGTTGTAGCTGCCGGGACCGCCGGGCGGCGGGGTGTCGATCACGACCTGCGGCGGCGGGACGAACTCGCCCAGCGTGCTGCTGTTCCACTCGCTGCTGGCCTGGTAGTCGTTCATCACCTCGACGGCCTTGGCCTCGGCGTTGTCCTGCGCCGCTTCCTGGGCCTCGTGGTCCTGCTGCTGCTTGATGACGTGCATCATGCCGAACGGGCCGCCCAGCGCCCCGAGGACCTTGTCCCCGGTGGAGGGCGCCTCGGTGGTGACCGGCACCGGCTCGGGCATCTTCTTGCGGGCGTCCGCGATGTACTCGCCCTGCAGCTGCGCGGAGGTCTTCATGGTGTCCGAACCCTGCTTGGCGTCGCCCGCCCACATGCCCAGCGGCGAGAGCACCGCCTGGGTCTCCTCGGCGGTGGAGCCCTCCCACTTCGCGCCGAGCCTGGCCAGCGCGGTGTGGATCGACTCGTCGACCTCGGCCAGCGCGTCGGACAGGCCCTTCCAGCCGTCCTCCACGGGGCGGGAGGCGGCGACGCCGGGCCCTTCGTTGATCATGCGGTGCAGATCGGGGTGGGTATACCCGCGCCAGCGGTGGTCACCCATCGTGCTCGCCCCCCTCGGGTGCGTGGTCCGTCACGGTCACTGGTTGTGGATGCGTCCCCAGGACGCCACGTTGTCGCCCTCGACCCGGCGGTAGTCCGCCTCGATCGCGGTCAACTGGTCGACCACGCCCTGCAGCTGCTCCCGGTAGGCCAGGATGGCGTTCAGCGCCGCGGTGTCGCCCGCCTCGAAGGTGTCGCGGTTGAACGCGTCCGCGGTCTCCCGGCTGACCGGGTCACCCGCCCAGGGGCGCGCCTCGACGGCGGTCATCGCGTTGCGGATCTGCGGGTCCAGCCGGTTCAGCGCCTCGGTGAAGACCGCGCGCGCCTCGGGGATCGCCGTGGGGTCGACGCTGAGCTTCTGCTGCTTCCCGCTGTACTCCGGCGGGGTCGACGAGGACCTCCCGCCACCATCCGCGATGAACACGGCACACCCTCCTCAGTGCTGCACATATCCCGGCGTGTGCATTCGGGACGACTTTAGCTCTGATGCGCCGGCCGCGTGACCGGTTCCCGCGCAAGGGGAGCAGTTGGACCGGTCCTACTCGGCCATGAGGTTGGCCACGACGGCTCCGGCCGCCTGGGGGGCCAGCCGGCACAGCTCCTCGACGGGGGTCTCGCCGAAGCTGCCGATGTTGGCGTTCACCATCTGGCCGTCGGACACGTCGACCGCGACCGTGCAGCTGGGGGCGCGGCCGGTCGCCTTGACCAGGACCGCCGGGAAGCCGCCGACCTCCAGCCGCTCCGCCTCGGCGCTCTTGGGGCCCTCGGTGTAGAACTCGATGCCGTCGGTGGTGATCACCGTCGCGCCGACGATGTACTTGTGGTCGCCGCGGTTGAAGTAGCAGACCGACCAGTTCAGCTCCGGCACGGTGCTCTTCTGCGGCGGCTGGTCGGCGCCGAACTGGGCGCGCTGCGCCTCGGTGAGCAGCGTGCACGGGTCGACGCCCTCGACGTCGATCGTCTTCGGCCGCTTCTTCGGCTCCTTCGCGGTGGAGCCCGGGCGGTCCGACGCCGTGGTCCCGGGGGAGGCGCCGGGGGTCCCGTCGGAAGTCCCGGTGGAGCCCGAGGTCGGCGAGCCGGTCGTGGTCTGCGAGCAGCCCGCGAGCAGCAGGACGGCGGCGATGATCGGCACGGCACGGCGCATGGGGTCAACGTATCGGATCGCCGGGCACGCAGCGTGGCGATCGACAGCAGTCACGTCACCCGTCAGCGGCATCGCCCGACTCGTCAGCGGCATCGCCCGCCGCCGGCGGAGGCCATCGGGCACGACGTCGCTCGGATCGTGCACGGGGCCGAAGGACCGTAGCCTCGCCTCGTGGGCGACACGGGGCGAAGGACCATCAAGGCGGCGCAGGTCGTTCCCGGTGAACCGGGGCGGGCGGGCGTGGTCGAGCGCACGTTCGACGAACGGCCCGACGAGGTGGTGGCCGAGGGGCTGCTCGCCGGGGTGTGCGGGACGGACGCGGAGATCGTCCACGACGGCTTCGGCGAGCCGCCGCCGGGGCAGGAGGCCGTCGTGCCGTTCCACGAGTCCCTGGGGCGGGTGATCAGCGCGCCGGCGGGGTCCGGGTTCGAGGCGGGCGACCTGATCGCCGGCGTCGTGCGGCGGCCGGACCCCGAACCGTGCCCGGCCTGCGCGGTGGACGCCTGGGACTTCTGCCGCAACGGTCGGTACACCGAGCGCGGCATCAAGGGCCTGGACGGCTACGGGGCGCAGCGGTGGGGCGTGCCGCCGAAGTTCGCGATCCGCCTGGACCCGGCGCTGGGCGACCTCGGCGTGCTGGCCGAGCCCGCGTCGGTCGTCGCGAAGGCGTGGACCCTGGCCCGCTCGGCGTGGGAGCGCGCCCACGTGCCCGCGCGGTCCGTGCTGGTCACCGGCGCGGGCCCGATCGGCCTGCTGGCGGCGCTGCTGGGCGTGCAGCGGGGCTTCGCCGTGCACGTGGTCGACCGGGCCGCGGACGGCCCGAAGCCCGACCTGGTGCGCGCCCTCGGCGCGGCCTACTACCCGAGCCTGGACCGCGTGACCGCCGAGGTCGACGTGGCGGTCGAGTGCACGGGCGTGGCGCCGCTGATCTGGGAGTCGGTGCGGCGCGCGTCGGTCACCGTGCTGGCGGGCCTGGCGGGCGAGGACGACCCCGTGGCCCTGGACCCGAGCGTGTTCGACCAGGTCGTGCTGCACAACAAGGCCGTGGTCGGCACCGTCAACGCCGGGTTGGCCGACTACCGGGACGGCGCGGAGGCGCTGGCCGGGGCGGACCGGCGGTGGCTGGCCGGCCTCATCACCCGGCGGGTGCCGCTGGACCGCTTCACCGAGGCCCTGGACCGCGCGGCGGACGACGTGAAGGTCGTCGTGGACCTGTCCTAGCCGCACCGGCCCGCGGAGGTCGGGGTGCGGCCGGCCCCGGCGCCGGTCGCCCGGCAGCGGCCCAGGCGCCGATGGCCCGGCGGCGGCCCAGGCGCCGGTCGCCCGGCGGTGGGGCGGCCCGACCCCTCAGCCGCGGAGCAGCTCGTCGACGTCGCCGGGTTTCATCGGCTTGGCGAAGAACCAGCCCTGGCCGGTGTCGCAGCCGATCCGGTGCAGGCGCTTGGCCTGCGCCGGGGTCTCCACGCCCTCCGCCGTCACCCCCAGGCCCAGGGCGTGCGCCAGCTGCACGAGCGTGGACACGATCTGGGCGTCGACCGGGTCCTCCTCGTCGGCCGCGCGCAGGCCCTCCATGAACGAGCCCGCGATCTTCAGCTCGTGCACCGGCAGGTGCTTGAGGTAGGCCAGGTTGGAGTAGCCGGTGCCGAAGTCGTCGATCGCGATGCGCACGCCCATCTCCGACAGCGCCCGCAGCGCCTCCAGCGGCTCGTCGGCGGTGCCCATGATGGCGCTCTCGGTCAGCTCCAGCTGCAGGTGGTGGGGCGGCAGGGAGCACTCGTCGAGGATGCGCTTGACGTCGCGCACCAGCTCCGGGTCGCGCGACTGCCGCACCGCCAGGTTCACGCTGACGAACGGCGCGGCGTCGCCGAACTCCTCCCGCCACCGCCGGGCCTGCTCGCAGGCGCGGCGCAGCACCCAGCGGCCCAGCGGGACGATCAGGCCGGTCTCCTCGGCCAGCTCGATGAACCGGTCCGGCGCCAGCCGCCCGAACTCCGGGTGCTGCCAGCGCACCAGCGCCTCGACGCCGACCACCGTGCTGTCCTCCAGCCGCACCAGCGGCTGGTAGTCGACGTAGAACTCGTCGCGCTCCAGCGCCGCGGGCATGGTCGCGGACAGGGTGAACCGGGCGACCTCCTTGGCGTTGCGCTCCGGGTCGTACAGCGCCCAGCGCGACTTGCCGTCGGCCTTCGCCCAGTACAGCGTGATGTCGGCGTCCCGCATCAGGTCGGCGGCCGTGGTGCCGGTCAGCGCCCGCTCCACGATCCCGATGGACGCCGACACGGTCAGCTCGTGCCCGCCGATGCGGATCGGCGACTCCAGCTCCCGTAAGACGCGGTCGGCGACGTTCACGATGTCCTGGGTGTCCCGCGAGCCCTCCACCAGGATCACGAACTCGTCGCCGCCCATCCGCGCGACCAGCTTGCCGTCGCCGGACACCGAGTGGTCCAGCCGCCGCCCGACCTCGACCAGCAGCTGGTCGCCGATGTCGTGGCCGAGGCTGTCATTGATCACCTTGAACCCGTCCAGGTCCAGGTAGCACAGGCCGACCCGCCGCCGCGCCCGGTTGTTGAACACCCGGCCGAGCCGCTCCAGGAACAGCGCCCGGTTGGGCAGGCCGGTCAGCGGGTCGTGCAGCGCCTGGTAGCGCAGCCGGTTCTGCAGCAGGTGGCGGTCGGTGACGTCCTCGACCATCGCCACCTGGTACTGCGGGTCGCCGTGGTCGTCGCGCACCAGCGACAGCGTCAGGTGCGTCCACACCTGCTCGCCGTCGGCGCGGCGGAACCGCTTCTCCGCCCGGTAGTGGTCGCACTCGCCGGCGGTGAGCTGGTCGTACAGCCGCCACACGCTGGAGCCGTCTTCCGGGTGCATCAGGTCGCGGATGTTGTACTGCCGCATCTCCTCGACGCCGAACCCGAGCATGTCCTGCAGCGCCTGGTTGACGTCCAGGATGCGGCCCTCGATGTCGGCGATGCCGATGCCGATGGCGGCCTCGGTGAACATCGCGCGGAACCGCGCCTCGGACGCCCGCAGGGCGGCCTCGGCCTGGTCCCGGGCGTCCAGCACGGCCGCCCGGATGGCCTCCTGCTCGGACAGCGTCCGCTCCCGCAGCGCGCGGGCGTACCCGGCGGCCAGCGCGCCCTGCAGCGCGGCCAGCCGCGACCGCATCAGCTCGTCCGGCGCGATGCCCAGCTCGTCGAGCAGGTCGTCGCCCAGCAGCTGCACCGTGCGCCCGAGGGTGTCGGTGCCGGTGAAGTGGGCCTCCACCAGCCGCGCCCCGATCTCGTAGCCGGGCGCGGTGCGGAAGGGGCTCGCGTGCAGCGCGTGCACCAGCACCTCGGTCAGCGCCCGGAGGTGCTCGGCGACCTCGGCCCTGGTCATGGGGACGTAACTGCTGCCGATCACCGCCGTGGCCCAGGTCCGCGCGAACGACTCCGCCCCGGCCAGTACGGCGGGGTCGGGGTTCGATCGGTTCGGAGGCGCCACCCGATGGTCAACCTGTTCCGTCATGTCCGCCGGCCAACCGCCACAACGCAGAGCACAACGCAGAGGATACGGCCGGTCGCGGCGCGGGGTCGACAGGCGAGGTACAGACCATTTCGCACGACACCATCACGGCTTGCGCCCCACCGCGCCGAAACCGAGGAAGTGCTCGGCGCCGCCGGCCACGTCGTCGGGCGACTCCGGGCGCCACAGCGGCAGCCGCTCGACCCCCGGCGCCACCAGGTCGAACCCCTTGAGCAGGGCTTCCACGTCCTGCTTGCGCCGGTAGGTCATCCGGCTCACCCCCCGGTCGTAGGCCCGCTTGGCCTCGTCCCACGCCGGGTCCCACTCGCCGTCCTCGTACCCGGCGTGCGAGAGCGCGAGGTAGCTGCCGGGCGGGACGGCGTCCCGGTAGGCGGCGACCAGGCCCGGCGGGTCCTCCTCGTCGGGCACGAAGTGCAGCAGGGCGACCATCAGCACGCCGACCGGCCGGTCGAGGTCGAGCAGCCCGCGGACCTCGGGCGAGCCCAGCACGGCCGGCGCGTCCCGCACGTCGGTCCGGAGCACGCCGACCAGCTCGTTGCCGGTCAGGATGGCCCGGCTGTGCGCGACCGCCACCGGGTCGACGTCGACGTAGACCACCCTGGCCGTCGGGTCCACCGCCTGGGCGATCTCGTGCACGTTGCCGACGGTCGGGATGCCCGAGCCGAGGTCCAGGAACTGCCGGACGCCCCGCGCCAGCAGGTGGCGCACGGCGCGGCGCAGGAAGGCGCGGTGGTTCAGGATGACCTCCCTGAGCACCGGCACGTCGGCGAGCACCCGGTCGCCCACGGCCCGGTCGACGGCGAAGTTGTGCGCGCCGCCCAGCCAGTAGTCGTAGACCCGCGCGATGCTCGGGCGGCTCAGGTCGATGTCGCCCGGCGCCCAGGCGGGCCGCTCCACCCCGTCCACGCGTCCTCCTCCGGTTCCGCGCCGTCGGCCCCGCGCCGTCGCGGTGGCCCCGACATCATGGGCCAAAGCGGTGAGATGGCACACCGCCGCGTTGCCGTTCGCGCCGTTCCGGTCACCGCGCGTCCGGTCACCGGGAAGAATGCCGGCCTTGTGGAGCACCTCTGGATCGCGGGGGCGGTGGCCCTCGTCGTCGCCGCCGTGTTGCTGCCGGTCCGCCGCAGGCGCGCCGGCGCGGGGGGCGAGCCGAACTTCCTGGCGCCCGCCCTGGTGGCGTCGATCGGGGCTTTCCTGCTGGTCGCCGGGTGGTTGATGGCGGCGGAGCCGACCGCGCCCAGGAACGAGGCGGTCAAGACCGGCGGGCTGGCGGGCGGCGCGGTCGTGGCGCTGTACGCGCTGTGGCTCAACGACCGGCGGCGGCGCACCGACGAGGACCGCCAGCGGATCGAGGCGCAGCGGCACGAGCTGGAGAACGCGCGCGCCGAGCACGACCGGGCCCGGGTCGCCGACGAGAGGTTCGCCCGGTCGGTCGAACTCCTGGGGCACGACACCGAACAGGTGCGGGTGGGCGCGATGCACGCGCTGGCCGGGCTGGCGCGGTCGCGCCCGGAGTACACGCAGACCGTGCTGGACGTGCTGTGCGCGTACCTGCGCCGCCCGTTCGAACCGGTCCTCGCCGACGCCGACGGGACCGCCGGCGGCTTCGCCGAGCCGACGACGGACAGCGAGCGCGAGCAGGAGGTCCGGTTCACCGCGCAGCGCCTGATCGCCGACCTCCTGCCGCCGGTCTCCGAGGCCGGCGCCGCCCACTACGACCTCGACCTGACCAGGGCGCACCTGCAGTACTTCGACATCTCGCACCGCCAGGTCGGCGTGCTGATGGTCCGGGCGGCCCGGCTGCACCGGTCGAACTCGTTCCACCACGCCGTCGTGCACCGCGGCGCGTGGTTCACCGACTCGGAGAGCTTCGGGCGGCTCCACCTGCACCACGTGGTGTTCCACGGCAAGGGCTGGTTCAGCCGGTTCCGGGCGCACGACTCCGTCGACGCCGCCCACACCCGGTTCCTCGGCCCGAACAAGCTGGCCGGGGTGGTGTGCACCGGGCCGGTGACGTTCGAGGGGTGCGAGTTCGCCGAGCCGATCGACTTCACCGGCGCCGAGTTCCGGGCCGGGGTGGACCTGCGGCTCGCCCGGGGGGCGGTCGCCCGCACGCACGGGATGAAGGTGTCGCTGGAGCACGAGAACCTGCTGCCGGCCGGCTGGGTGGTCGACCGGCGGGACGGCACGACCGGACTGGTGAGGAGCTGACGTGCGGGGGCGGTTGCTGCTCGTGGCCGGCGTGGTCACGGCGATCCTGGTGACGGTGGCCACCACGGCCGCGCTGCTGTGGGCCGAGCCGAGGACCTCCGCGGCCGAGGCGGTCAAGACCGGCGGGCTGGCCGGCGGCGCGGTCGTGGCGCTGTACGCGCTGTGGCTCAACGACCGGCGGCGGCGCACCGACGAGGAGCGGCAGCAGATCGAGACGCAGCGGCACCGGATGGAGAGCGAGAAGGTCGCCGACGAGCGGTTCGCGCGGGCCGTGGAGATGCTCGGCAACGACGCCGACCAGGTGCGGGTGGGCGCGATGCACGCGCTGGCCGGGCTGGCGCAGGCCACGCCCCGGTACAAGCAGACCGTGCTGGACGTGCTGTGCGCGTACCTGCGCCGCCCGTTCGAGCACCCGGCGTTCGAGCACCTGCCGGAGGACCCGGACCAGGCGTTCCACCGCCGGGCCGGGTCCGGCCGGGCCGGGCCGGGTCGGAACGGGCCGGGCCGCGCGCCGACCGCCGAGGAGGACCAGGAGCGGACGGTCCGGCTGACGGCGCAGCGGCTGATCACCGACCTGCTGCCGTGGGGCCGGGACACCGACGAGCGGCGGTACCACCTGGACCTGACCGGGGCGAACGTCGAGTACCTGCGGCTGGAGGGCAGGCGGATCGGCTGGCTCACCGCGCGGCGGACCCGGTTCCACGGGATCACGGCGTTCCACGAGGTGCGGTTCGCCAAGCCCGCGCTGTTCTCCGGCGCGACCTTCCACGGCCGGGTCGACTTCAGCGACGGCCGGTTCGCGGGCGGCATCTCGTTCCAGGACGCGGAGTTCGCGGGCGAGCTGGACGTGCGCGGGGCGGTGGTGGGCCGCTTCCTGCACCTGCCGCCCACCCCGCCGGCGCAGGTCGGCGCGCTCGGGCTGGAGAAGGGGACGCGGGTGAAGGCGGACCCGGCGGGCTGGGCGCTGGTCGGCGCCGAGCACGCGACCTTCGAGCACCGCCCCGAGCCGGGGACCACCGACGAGGACGGCTGACCCGGTCCGCGACCGCCGCGCCGGGAGGGAGCCGCGCCGACCGGTCCACAGTGGACGGATCGGCGCCCTCCGGTGGACAGCCCGGCGCGGCCGGCGCAGGCTGGGGGCGCAGCCGACGCCGACCCCGGAGGACAGGACATGCAGCAGCGCCGGATCGCGGACGTCGAGGTCGGCGCCGTCGGCCTGGGCGCGATGCCCATGTCGGTGGCGGGCGGCCCGCCCCGCGAGCGGTCCCTCGCGACCATCCGCGCGGCCGTCGAGGCGGGTGTCACGCTGATCGACACGGCGGACGCCTACTCGGTCGACGACACCGACTTCGGGCACAACGAGGAGCTGGTCGCCGAGGCGCTGAGGGGTGTCTCCGGCGTCCTGGTGGCCACCAAGGGCGGCCACGTCCGCACGCCCGGCGGCGGCTGGGCGCTGGACGGGCGGCCCGAGCACCTGAAGGCGGCGTGCGAGGCGTCGCTGCGCCGGCTGCGGGTCGACGCGATCGACCTGTACCAGTTCCACCGGCCCGACCCGGAGGTGCCGACCGCCGAGTCCGTCGGCGCGCTGGCCGAGCTGCTGGACGAGGGCAAGATCCGGCTCGCGGGCGTGTCCAACTTCGACGCCGCGCAGATCCGCGAGGCGGACGAGGTGCTCGGCGGGCGGCTGGCGGCGGTGCAGAACCAGTTCTCGCCCGCGTACCGGTCCTCCGAGCCCGAACTGGAGCTGTGCGCGGAGCTAGGCGTCGCCTTCCTGCCGTGGAGCCCGCTGGGCGGCATGAGCGCGGCCGGCGAGCTGGGCGCGCGGTTCGCGGCCTTCGCCGAGGTCGGCGCCGCGCACGGCGCGAGCCCGCAGCAGGTCTGCCTGGCGTGGCTGCTGGCCAAGGCGCCGGTGGTGGTGCCGATCCCCGGCGCGTCGCGCCCGGAGAGCGCCCGCGACTCCGCCGCCGCCGCGCACCTGGAGCTGTCCGCCGACGAGCTGGTGCGGCTGGACGGGTGACGCCGGAATGCGGAACCCGACGGCAGGCCCGAGGATCTAGGCCGGAAGCAGCACACGCCTAGGCCCATTGGAGGAGTCGGTGGCGACTCGTCCCCGCGACCGGTCCGCGCGGTCGCCCGCGCCGGCGCTCGCGCCGGCCGCGCCGGGCCGGGCGCTGCCGGAGGGGTCGGCCGACCCCTCCGTCGACCGCGGCGGCGGGTGGTCGCCCGGCGGCCGGACCCCGCCCGGCGCGGTGGACCCGGAGCACAGCCCCTACGGCGACTCGGAGCAGCTGCGCGGGAACGCGCTGGGCTGACGGGGGTTGCTCCGTCCCCGTGACCGGTGGCGCGGACCCTGGTCATCCGGTGGGGTCGGCGGCACACTGCCCGACGAGTCGCCGCCGCACTGGCTCGAAAGGTACTCGCGATGAGAGCACTCCTGACCGGCGCGGCGGTGCTGGCCACCTGCACGTCCCTGGTCGTGGCCTGGGCGGTCGCCCCGGCGGTCGCCGCGCCCGCGGCCACCCCACCCGCGGAGGACCACGCGATGGGCTCGCAGATCGCCAGGCACGAGGGTCGCGGCGACCCGCGGGCCGTCGTCGACCCCGGCACGCGGGAGGTCGTGCACGGCATCGACGTCAGCAGCCACCAGGGCGACGTCGACTGGGTGCACTGGTGGGGCCAGGGCAAGCGGTTCGCCTACGTCAAGGCGACCGAGGGGACCGGGTACCGCAACCCGGACTTCGCCCAGCAGTACAACGGCTCCTACCGGGTCGGCATGATCCGCGGCGCCTACCACTTCGCCCTGCCCGACCGCTCGTCCGGCAACGCCCAGGCCGACTACTTCGTCGACCACGGCGGCGGGTGGTCGCCCGACGGCCGGACCCTGCCCGGCGCGCTGGACATGGAGTACAACCCCTACGGCCCGACCTGCTACGGGCTGTCCCGGGAGGCGATGGTGTCCTGGGTCCGGGCGTTCAGCGACCGCTACCAGGACCGCACCGGCCGCCGGCCGGTGATCTACACGTCCACCAGCTGGTGGAACCAGTGCGCGGCGGGCGACTTCGGCTCGACCAGCCCGCTGTGGGTGGCGCGCTACGCGTCCACCGTCGGGACCCTGCCGCACGGGTGGGGCATCCACACGTTCTGGCAGTACACGTCCACGCCGATCGACCAGAACCTGTTCAACGGGTCCTACGACCGGCTCCGAGCGCTGGCCGACGGCTGACGCCCGCGCGAGCGGTGGCCGGGGGCGCCGCACGCCCCCGGCCACCGCACCGCCGGCTTCAGTCGAACAGCGCCGGGAGGGTGCCCTCCCACGCGGCGCGCAGCTCGGCCAGCCCGAGCCGGCCCAGCTCCTGGATCTCCAGCGAGTCCGACTCCGGGTCCACCACGCCGACCTTGCGCCACGGCAGGCCGCGCGCGGTGCACATGTCGGTGAACCGCAGCTCCTCGGTGCGCGGCACGGCCACCAGCACCCGGCCGGCGGACTCGCTGAACAGCTCGGTGAACAGGTCGCCCCCCAGGAACACCCGCGCGCCGGTCTCGCCGATCAGGCAGGTCTCCACCAGCGCCTGCGCCAGGCCGCCCTCGGCCAGGTCGTGCGCGGCCGACAGCATCCCGTCCCGCGACCCGGCCACCAGCACCTCGCCGAGCAGCTTCTCGCGGGCCAGGTCCACCGCCGGCGGCAGGCCGCCCAGGTGGCCGTGCACCACGTGCGCCCACTCCGAGCCGCCGAACTCCGCCCGGGTCTCGCCGAGCAGCAGCAGCGTCTCGCCCGCCTCCGCGCCGATGCCGGTCGGGATGCGGCGGCGGACGTCGTCGATCACGCCCAGCACGCCCACCACCGGCGTCGGCAGGATCGCCGTCGCGCCGGTCTGGTTGTAGAAGCTGACGTTGCCGCCGGTCACCGGGATGCCCAGCGCGACGCAGCCGTCCGCGAGGCCCTTCACGGCCTGCTCGAACTGCCACATCACGCCCGGGTCCTCGGGCGAGCCGAAGTTCAGGCAGTTCGTCACCGCCACCGGGGTCGCGCCGCTGGTGGCCACGTTCCGGTAAGCCTCGGCCAGCGCGAGCTGCGCGCCCGCGTACGGGTCGAGCCGGGTGTAGCGGCCGTTGCAGTCCGTGGACAGCGCGACGCCCCGGTTGGTCGACTCGTCGATCCGGATCATGCCCGAGTCGGCCGGCTGCGCGAGCACCGTGCCGCCGCGCACGTACCGGTCGTACTGCTGGGTGACCCACCGCTTGGACGCCAGGTTGGGCGACGCGGCCATGGTCTTGACCAGGTCGAGCAGCTCCTCCTTCGCGGGCCTGGGCAGCGCGTCGGGGGTGTCGGCCTGCAGCGCGTCCTGGTCCGCCGGGCGCTCGACCGGCCGCCGGTAGACCGGGCCCTCGTGCGCGACGGTGCGCGGCGGGACGTCCACCACGACCTCGTCGTGCCAGGTGATGACCAGCCGGTCGCCCTCGGTGACCTCGCCGATCTCGGTGGCGATGACGTCCCACTTGGCGCAGACCGCCATGAACGCGTCCACGTCCTCCGGCCGCACGACCGCGCACATGCGCTCCTGCGACTCGCTGGAGAGCACCTCGGCCGGCGTCATGCCGGTGGCGCGCAGCGGGACCCGGTCGAGGTGCACGCGCATCCCGCCGTCACCCGCGCTGGCCAGCTCGCTCGTGGCGCAGGACAGGCCGGCGCCGCCGAGGTCCTGGATGCCGACGACGAGCTTCTCGCGGAACAGCTCCAGCGAGCACTCGATCAGCACCTTCTCGGTGAACGGGTCGCCGACCTGGACGCTGGGCAGCTTCTTGCGCTTGCCCGCCGTGTCGTCGAACGTCTCGCTCGCCAGCACGCTGACGCCGCCGATGCCGTCGAGCCCGGTGCGCGCGCCGTAGAGGATGATCTTGTTGCCGGTGCCGCTGGCGTGCGCCAGGTGCAGGTCCTCGACCCGCATCGCGCCCACGCACAGGGCGTTGACCAGCGGGTTGCCCGCGTAGGTCGCGTCGAAGACCACCTCGCCGCCGATGTTGGGCAGGCCGAGGCAGTTGCCGTAGCCGCCGACGCCCGCGACGATGCCGGGCAGCACCCGGCGGGTGTCCGGCGCGTCGGCCGGGCCGAACCGCAGCGGGTCCATCACGGCCAGCGGCCGGGCGCCCATCGCCAGGATGTCGCGCACGATGCCGCCGACCCCGGTGGCCGCGCCCTGGTAGGGCTCGACGTAGGACGGGTGGTTGTGGCTCTCGGCCTTGAACGTGATCGCCCAGCCGTCGCCGATGTCGACCACGCCGGCGTTCTCGCCGATGCCCGCGAGCATCCTGGCGCGCATCTCGTCCGTGGTGGTGTCGCTGAAGTACTTCAGGTGCACCTTGGACGACTTGTAGGAGCAGTGCTCGCTCCACATCACCGAGTACATGGCCAGCTCGGCGTCGGTGGGGCGGCGGCCGAGGATCTCGCGGATGCGGGCGTACTCGTCGTCCTTGAGGCCCAGCTCCTTGTAGGGCTGCTCCTGGTCGGGCGTGGCCTCGGCGTTGCCGACGGTGTCGGTGCTCACGCGCTCACCACCGCGTCCAGCAGGGACAGGAAGATACCCAGGCCGTCGTCGCTCGGGCCGGTGAGGGCGTCGATCGCGTGCTCGGGGTGCGGCATCAGGCCGACGACCCGGCCGTTGGCGCTGGCGATGCCCGCGATGTCGTTGCGGGAGCCGTTCGGGTTGCCGCCGGCGTAGCGGAACACGACCCGGCCCTCGCCCTCCAGCTCCGCGAGGGTCTCCGCGTCGGCCTGGTAGCCGCCCTCGCCGGACTTCAGCGGCACGAGGACCTCGGCGCCCCGGTCGTACCGGGAGGTCCAGGCGGTCTCGTTGTTCTCCACCCGCAGCCACTGGTCGCGGCACACGAAGTGCAGCTTGTCGTTGCGCGTCAGGGCGCCGGGCAGCAGGTGGGCCTCGCAGAGGACCTGGAAGCCGTTGCAGATGCCCAGCACCGGCATCCCCTTGGCCGCCGCGTCGACGACCTCGCGCATGACCGGCGCGAACCGGGCGATGGCCCCGGCCCGCAGGTAGTCCCCGTAGGAGAACCCGCCGGGCACGACCACGGCGTCCACGCCCTTGAGGTCGTGGTCGGCGTGCCACAGCGCCACGGCCTCGCCGTCGGCGTACCGGACGGCGCGGGCGGCGTCGACGTCGTCCAGCGTGCCGGGGAACGTGATGACCCCGACCCTCATGCGTCGACCCGCCTGACGACCCAGTCCTCGATCACGGGGTTGGCGAGGAAGGTCTCGGCGATCCTGGCGAGCGCGGCGTCGTCGACGTCGTCGGCGACCTCCAGCTCGAAGTGCTTGCCCTGGCGGACAGTGGTGATTCCGTCGAAACCGAGGCGCGGCAGCGCGTTGGCCACCGCCTGTCCTTGCGGGTCGAGGATTTCGGGCTTCGGCATGACGTCGACGACGACTCGGGCCACGACAGGCTGCTCCCTGGTAGGAGGGCTGGCGGTACTGGCAGAGCCTACCTGAGCTGGGTGTTCATCCACTTCACAGGTGGCGGGCGGCACACGTTCACCCGAGTTCACCCGGTCGAGGCGCGCCGGGCGGCCCGGCCGGCTGCTAACCTGGTCCCAGCTTCGGCCCGTAAGCCGAGGAAGTGAGCGCGGTCCCCCTCCGGACGGTCGGCGGCCGCGCTTCGCGCTGTCCGGGCCCGGTCCGGAGTCCGGCTCAGTCCAGGCCGATCACCGAGCCGATCAGCGGAGCGGCCCGGCGCGCCCAGTCGCCACCCGCGCCGTGGCACCAGCCCGCGATGTCCGCCGGCCACAGCAGCGGCTCCACCGCGCTGTCCAAGTGCTCGTAGACCACGCCCGTCTCGCGCGGGCGCTTGCCCAGCGCGCGGCGGATGGTGAGCTTGTCGTGCGCGTCGCGCTCCTGGCGGCTGTCGAGGACGAGCCGGTGGCCGTCGAGGTCCAGCACGTCGTCCACCAGCCTCGCCAGGCACCGCTGCCGGCCCTCCTCCTCGCCCCCGCGGCAGCCCGCGCGGTAGAGGTCGACCCGGAGGTCCGCCCCGGCCAGCGCCGCGAGGATGGAGCGCCGCCGGGCGGGCTTCTCCTTGTAGAAGTGCAGCTCGCGCTGGCCGGGGAACAGCAGGGCGCGCAGCCGCTTGCGCAGGGGGGCCAGATCCTTCGGCTGGATGACGGCCGCCGCCAGGTAGTAGGTGTCGTTGCGGCGGGATTCGTCGACGAACACGTGCACTGTCACGACCGTGCATCGGCAGCCACCCGGTCCGGCTGGAACGGCTCCGCCCGAACGGGTGTTCGCGTTGTTCGCCCTGGGCGGACGGGCTGGCGGGCGGACCGCCCTGTCTCCAGGGTGGGCACCATGCGGATCCTGGTGCTGGGCGGGACGGTCTTCCTCGGCAGGGCGGTGGCCGCCGAGGCGGTGCGGCGGGGTCACGAGGTGCTCTGCGCGGTCCGCGGCCGGTCCGGGCAGGTCCCGGAGGGCGCCGCGCACGTGCCCGTCGACCGGGACCAGGGGCTCGGCGCGCTGGCCGGGGAGTCGTTCGACGCGGTGGTCGACCTCGCCACGATGTCGGTCACCTGGGTCCGCGAGGCGGTGCGCTCCCTGCGCGCCGGGCACTGGGCGTTCGTGTCCAGCTGCTCGGTCTACGCCGACCACGCCACACCGGGGCGCACGGAGACGCTGCCGCCGCTGGAGGACGAGCCGGGCGCGCCGATGACGCCCGAGCGGTACGGGTCGGTCAAGGTCGCCAGCGAGGACGCGGTCCGCGAGGTCCGCGGTGACGACGCGTTCATCGTGCGGGCCGGGCTGATCACCGGACCCGGTGACAGGAGTGACCGGTTCGGTTACTGGGCCAACCGGCTGTCGCGGGGCGGGCGGGTCGCCGTCCCGGACGTGCCGGACCAGCCCGCCCAGCACGTCGACGTGCGCGACCTGGCCGCGTGGGTCGTCGACTCCGCCGAGCACCGCACCACCGGCACGTTCGACGCCATCGGGCCGGCCAACCCGCTGAGCCTGGTGCTCGGGGAGGTCGCCGGCGCGGTCGCGCCGCAGGGCACCGAGCTCGTGCGCGTCCCCGAGGAGGTCCTGCACCGGCACGAGGTCGCGCCGTGGTCCGGTCCGCGCAGCCTGCCGCTGTGGCTGCCCGCCACGCACCGCTCCCTGATGTTCCGCGACGCCGGGCCCGCCCTGGCGGCCGGCCTGCGGGTCCGGTCGACGGCCGAAACGGCGGTCGACTCGCTGGCGCACGAGCGCGCCCTGGGCCTCGACCGGCCGCGCCGCGCCGGCCTCCCGGCGGACGCCGAGGAGGCCCTGCTCACCGCGGTGGGCTGAGCGCGCCCCGAGCGGGTACCCGAGCGGCCGGGCCGTCGCCGCCGGGGCGTGGCACGATGGCGCGCGGCCTGCCCGCCGCCGGAGGGAGCGAACCATGCGGATAGTCCACTTCGGACACTCGTGCCTGCTCGTGGACACCGGCGCGGCGCGGCTGCTGTTCGACCCGGGCGCCTGGTCGACCGGGTTCGAGGAGGTCACCGGGCTCGACGCCGTGCTGGTCACCCACTCGCACCCCGACCACCTGGACGTCGACCGCCTGCCCGACCTGCTCGCCGCCAACCCTGGCGCGACCCTCTACGCGGCCGAGGAACTGGCCGGCGCCACGCCCGCGCGGCCGGGGGACGTGCTGGCCGTCGGCGGCGCGCACGTGCACGTGGTCGACGCGCCGCACGAGCGGATCCACCCCGCGGTCGAGGTGCCGGTCAACGTCGGCTACCTGGTCGACCACGGCGCGTTCTACCACCCCGGCGACTCGCTGACCGCGCCCGGGCAGCGGGTCGACGTCCTGGCCCTGCCCGCCGCCGCGCCCTGGATGAAGCTGTCCGACGCGGCCGACTTCCTGGCCGCCGTCGGCCCGCGGGTCGCGGTGCCGGTCCACGAGGCGATCCTCGCCCGCACCGAGCTGTACTACCGCGTCCTGGCGGGCACCGCGCCCGAGGGCGTGGAGTTCCGGGTGCTGCCGCGCGGCGAGTCGGCCGAGCTGTAGGTCGCGGCCTCGGCGCCGTGGTGCAGGGCGAGGTCGATCGACTCCAGCAGCACGTCCCGCACACCGGCCCGCTCCAGGTCGGCCGCGTCCACGCCGATCCGCACGAACCCGCCGCGCCGGGCCGCCCGCCCCACGCCGAGCAGGTGGCTCCAGTGCTCGCCCACCACCCGCACCCGGCCGGTCCGCACGTCCCCGGTCCGCAGGTCCCGCACGCCCGCCATGTCCGCGCACACCGCGAACCGGTGCCGGCGCAGCGCCACCACCGTGCCGGGCGACGCGAGCCACCCCGGCGGCGCGAACACGTCGGTCACCAGCCCCAGCCGGTGCAGCGCGGCCCGGGCCGCGACCAACCGCAGACCCGCCTCGTGCGCCGGCAGGGCCGAGAACTCGGCCCTCCGCCGCAACGACACGGGCCGGTGGCACGGGTCGGCGCTGTGGTCGAAGCCGTGCAGCACCAGCACGTCCCGCCCGCGCACCCGCTCCGACACCCAGTCCAGCGCCTCGCCCGGCACCGCCTTGCGCGGCGCCAGCAACAGCGACAACGGCACCCGCCGCCCGTCCAGCTCCCGCGCCAGGTCGACGCACCGACCGAGCGTGCTCGGCCCGATACCGGACAGCGAAACCACCAGGGTCGCGACCATGCCCTCCAGTGCGCCGCACCGGCGTGTCGCCCGCTTGGCCACCAGATGACACCCCGGAACCGATCGCGCGAACGACCACCCAACCCCACTTGAGACCCGACCCCGGTCCAGGCCCCGGCCCCACCCGCACGGCCCGACTCGCGCAATTCACACAGCCCGCACAATCCGACCGCGGCTAGCAGCTTTGAAGGTTTTCGGCACGCCCAGTGCAGACCGGTGCCTTCGTGTTCTCCCCGTATGGCCTGCCCGGAGGGCTACCATGCTTTTCCTGGGGGTGCAAGCACGCTTTTCGCTTGCACCCCCAGGAAAAGCATGGTCGTCTTTGACAGGTCATGCGGGGGGAACACGACCGCTCTTTCTTTTCCTTCTCCTTGGCGGCCTGCCTGTCCGGCGAGGACTCTTTTAGCTCTTCAGCTTAGATCCGCACAGCACCAATTAGATCCGTACCGCACCGATTCTTACCCGGATCGGTGCGCGGCCCAAGTAAGAAGAGCGGCCGAGAGGCCCCCAAGGAGGAGGAAAAGAAAGAGCGGTCGTGTTCTCCTCCCCGCACGGCCTGCCGAAGGCAATCATGTTTGTCGGGGGGCGTCAAGCGAAAAGCGTGCTTGACACCCCCCGACAAACATGATCGGGCTGCGCCCAGGCCGTACGGGGAGGAGAACACGAAGCAACCGGTGTGCGCACGAGGTGCAGCACCACTTCATGCAAAGCGCATGAGGTGCACCACCACCGCGCTCAAAGCGCACGAGGTGCGGCATCGCTGCGTGAAAAGCGCAGGAGACCGCGCCACGGGCAACGCCCCGCCAATACCCGCTAACGCGCCCCGATCCAGTCGGCGAACGACAGCCCGGTGATCCGCTCGTAAGCCTCGACGTACCGCGACCGCGTGGCGGCGACGACATCGTCCGGCAGCGGCGGCGGAGGGGTGTCCGACGCGCGGTCCCAGCCCGAGGCCGGGGACGTCAGCCAGTCGCGCACGTACTGCTTGTCGAACGACGGCTGCACCCGCCCCGCCCGGTACCCGTCCGCGGGCCAGTAGCGCGACGAGTCCGGCGTCAGCACCTCGTCGCCCAGCACCAGCTGCCCCGTCCGGTCCAGGCCGAACTCGAACTTGGTGTCCGCCAGGATCACCCCGCGCGACCGCGCGAACTCCCGCGCCGCCCCGTACACCAGCAGCGTGGCGTCCCGCAGCCGCCCGGCCGGCTCGGCGCCGACCTGCGACACCACGTGCTCGAACGACACGTTCTCGTCGTGCTCGCCCAGCTCGGCCTTCGTCGCGGGCGTGAAGATCGGTTCCGCCAGCTCCGAGGCTTCCACCAGGCCCGCCGGCAGCTCGACGCCGCACACCGCGCCCGACGCGCGGTACTCGGCCATCCCGGAACCGGTCAGGTAGCCGCGCGCCACGCACTCCACCTGCACCATGTCCAGCCGGCGCACCAGCAGCGCCCGGCCGCGCACCTCGTCCGGGATCCGCTCGTCCTCCCAGGCCACGACGTGGTTGGGCACCAGGTCCGCGAACTTCTCGAACCAGAACACGCTCATCGCCGTGAGCACGCGGCCCTTGTCGGGGATCTCGGTGGTCAGCACGTGGTCGAACGCGGAGATCCGGTCCGAGGCCACCAGGAGGAGCAGCTCGTCGTCCACCCGGTACAGGTGGCGGACCTTGCCTGCGGCGATCTGCCGGTAGTCGGCGAGTGTGGGCACGGCCCGAAGCCTACTTGCCGCCACATCGTGGGAAGGGCTTCCCACCTGCGGCAAGATTCTCCCATGCGCGCACCCGGACTGCTCCTCGCCGCGACCGCCCTCGTCGCGGTCGCCTGCGCCCCCGCCGACCCGACCTCGGCCACGCCGACCGCGGTCGACGGCGTCGCCTGCACGAAGGACAAGCTGGCGACCCTGACGCCGGGCAAGATCACCTTCGGCACCGACCAGCCGGCCTACGCGCCCTGGTTCGTCGACGACGACCCGACCAACGGCAAGGGCTTCGAGTCCGCCGTCGCCTACGCGGTCGCCGGGGAACTCGGCTACGCCCAGGCCGACGTCGTCTGGACGCGGGTGCCGTTCAACGCGGCCATCCAACCCGGCAAGAAGACCTACGACGCCGACATCAACGAGTTCTCCATCACCGAGGAGCGCCGGCAGGCCGTCGACTTCTCCGCGCCGTACTACGACGTGGCCCAGGCGGTGATCACGCTCAAGTCCTCGAAGGCCGCCTCGGTGAAGACCCTAGCGGAGCTGAAGCAGGTCAAGATCGGCGCGCAGGTGGGCACCACGTCGTTCGAGGCCGCCGAGCGGCTGTCCACCGAGCAGGACGTCGCCGTCTACAACACCAACGACGACGCCAAGGCCGCCCTGCGGGCCGGGCAGATCGACGCGGTGGTGGTGGACCTGCCGACCGCCTTCGCCATCACGGCCACCGACCTGGAGGACGGCCACATCATCGGCCAGGTGCCCGCCGGCGACGGCCGGCCCGAGCAGTTCGGCATCGTGCTGGACAAGGGCAGCCCGCTGACCGGCTGCGTGTCCAACGCCGTCGAGGCCCTGCGCTCGAAGGGCACGCTGGCGCGGCTGGAGCAGGACTGGCTGTCGACCGCGGGTAACGCACCCGAGCTGAAGTGACGGTCAGCGCGCTGCAACGGGAGCGCTTGGCCTACAAGCGCTCCCGGTCGCGGCGGTCCACCCTGGTCGCGCTGCTGTCGACCGCGGTGTTCGCCGTCGCCGCCTACTTCACCGTGACCGGCTCGCCCGGGTGGCCGCGGGTGCGGGAGTCGTTCTTCGACGCCGAGACGGCGTGGCGGGCGCTGCCCGCCGTGCTGGAGGGCCTGTGGCTCAACTTACGCGTGCTGCTGGTGTGCGGAACCCTGATCCTGCTGCTCGCGCTGGGGATCGCCACCGTGCGCACGCTGCGCGGCCCGGTGTGGTTCCCGCTGCGCGTGCTGGCCACGGCCTACGTCGACCTGTTCCGCGGCTTCCCGCTGATCATCCTGCTCTACCTGGTCGGCTTCGGCCTGCCCGCGCTGCGGCTGGCCGGCGTGCCCAACGACCACGTCGTCCTGGGCGGCGCGGCGCTGGTGCTGGCCTACACGGCGTACGTGGCCGAGGTGTTCCGCGCGGGCATCGAGTCGGTGCACCCGTCCCAGGTGGCGGCGGCCCGGTCGCTGGGCCTGGGCCCGCGCAAGACCCTGCGGCTGGTGGTGCTGCCACAGGCCGTCCGGCGGGTGACGCCGGCGCTGCTGAACGACTTCGTGGCGCTGCAGAAGGACTGCGGGCTGATCTCCGTCCTGGGCGCGGTCGACGCGGTGCGGGCCGCGCAGATCGAGCAGGCGCGGTCGTACAACTTCACCCCGCTGGTGGTGGCGGGGTTGCTGTTCGTGCTGCTCTCGGTGCCGTCGGGGCGGTTGGCCGACGCGCTGTCCAGGCGGGTGGAACTTCGTCAGGGGGGCCGATGACGTCACCGGTGCTGAGCGTCCGGGGCGTGGTCAAGCGGTACGGCGCGAACACCGTGCTGGGCGGTGTCGACCTGGACGTGCGCGAGCACGAGGTGGTGGCCCTCATCGGGTCGTCCGGCTCGGGGAAGTCGACCCTGCTGCGGTGCGTGAACCTGCTGGAGGAGCTGGACGACGGCCGCATCCTGCTCGACGGCGAGGACGTCTCGGACCCGCGCGTCGACGCCGACGTGGCGCGGCGCGGCATGGGCATCGTCTTCCAGTCGTTCAACCTGTTCCCGCACATGAGCGTGCTGGACAACATCACCCTCGCGCCGCGCGTGGTGCACGGCGTCCCGCGCGACGAGGCGGAGCGGCGGGCGGGCGAGCTGCTGGACCGGGTGGGCCTCGCCGACCGCGCCGGCAGCTACCCCGACCGCCTGTCCGGCGGCCAGCAGCAGCGGGTCGCGATCGCGCGGGCGCTCGCGTACTCGCCGCGGCTGCTGCTGCTCGACGAGATCACCAGCGCGCTGGACCCGGAGCTGGTGGGCGAGGTGCTGGCCCTGGTCCGCGAGCTGGCCGGGCAGGGCCGGACCATCCTGATGGCGACCCACGAGATGGGCTTCGCCCGCCAGGTGGCCGACCGGGTGTGCTTCCTGGACGGCGGGCGCGTGGTCGAGTCCGGGCCGCCCGAGCAGGTGCTCGGCGCGCCGGAGCAGGAGCGGACCAGGCAGTTCCTCCGGCGGATCATCGACGCGGGCCGGCTGTGACGGGGCTCGGCGGGTGGGCTGCGGCCCCGCGGCGGGCGGTCGCCTCGCCGACGGGTGGGCGACGCGGCTCCCGGCGGGCGGGTCGCCTCGCCGACGGGTGGGCGTGAAGCCCGGCGGGCAGGCCGCGGTCCAGCGGGCGAGCCGCGGTCCGGCGAACGTCGAGCGGGCCGGGTGCGAGCGGCGGGCCCGGCACGGGCAGCGGGCCGGGCGGCTCCCGGGGCGGTTCACCGGACACCCCGGGCGGGTGACGGGCCGGGCGTGATTGGGCAGCGCCGACGGCGAGCCCTACCCTGCTACCCGTGATGGCTCGGAAGGCGTCCCGAGCGCCCGTCGCGCTCAGCGCGGCGAGCGTCGGCCTCGGGCTGCTGCTGGGCGGGTGCGGCGAGCCGCAGGCGTCGCCGCCCACCCCCGCGCCGCCACCCGCCACGACGACCTCGGCCACGCCCAGGTCGGTGCCCGCGGTGGTGTCGATCTCGGTGCGGCCGACGACCACCGCACCGCCGCCCACCGCGGCGGTCACCACCGAGGAACCGCCGCCGCCACCGCCCGTCGAGCCGCCGCCCACGACCCGGCCGACGACCACGCCACCGCCGACCACCACCACCGCGCCGACCACCGAGCGCCCCGACGTGGCGCTCCGGGGCTTCCCGTGCGAGCAGGAGGGCGCGACCGCCGTCGACCCCGCCGGGCGCCCGCTGGTCTGCGAGCAGAACCGGCGCGGCCGGCTGCACTGGGACCGGCCCTGACCCGCCCGGGTCCGGCCGGCCCCCCGCGCCCCTAGAGGATCGGCTCCGGCACGTACCCGGCGGCGGCCGGGTACTTCGCGAGCACGTCCGCCACCTGCGCGGCCACCGCGGCGACCTGCTGCCCGGCCACGCCGGTGAAGGACAGCCGGTCGGCCAGCAGGGCGTCCAGCCCGGCCCGGTCGAGCGGGATCCGCTCGTCGGCGGCCAGCCGGTCCAGCAGGTCGTTGTCCGCGCCGCGCTCGCGCATGGCCAGCGCGACGGCGACCGCGTTCTCCTTGATCGCCTCGTGCGCGGTCTCCCGCCCGACGCCCTGGCGCACCGCCGCCATCAGCACCTTCGTCGTGGCCAGGAACGGCAGGTAGCGGTCCAGCTCGCGGGCGACGACCGCCGGGTACGCGCCGAACTCGTCCAGCACGGTCAGGAACGTCTCCAGCAGGCCGTCGAGCGCGAAGAACGCGTCGGGCAGCGCGACCCGCCGCACCACCGAGCAGGAGACGTCGCCCTCGTTCCACTGGTCGCCCGCCAGCTCGCCGACCATCGACAGGTGGCCGCGCAGGACGACGGCGAGGCCGTTGACCCGCTCGCAGGACCGGGTGTTCATCTTGTGCGGCATGGCGCTGGACCCGACCTGGCCCTCCTTGAAGCCCTCGGTGACCAGCTCGTGGCCCGCCATCAGCCGGATCGTCCTGGCCAGGCTCGACGGTCCGGCGGCCAGCTGGACCAGGCAGGACAGCACGTCGAAGTCCAGCGAGCGCGGGTACACCTGGCCGACGCTGGTCAGCACGCGCTCGAAGCCGAGGTGGCCGGCGACGGAGCGCTCCAGCTCGGCCAGCCGCCGCTCGTCGCCGCCGAGCAGGTCGAGCATGTCCTGCGCCGTGCCGACCGGGCCCTTGACGCCGCGCAGCGGGTAGCGGGCGATCAGCTCGTCCAGCCGCCGGAACGCGACCAGCACCTCGTCGGCGGCGGACGCGAACCGCTTGCCGAGGGTGGTCGCCTGCGCGGCGACGTTGTGCGAGCGCCCGGCCACCACCAGGTCGGTGTGCTCGACGGCGAGCCGCGCCAGCCTGGCCAGCACCGCCGCCACCTTGCCGCGGACGTGGTCGAGGGACCGCAGGACCTGCAGCTGCTCCACGTTCTCGGTCAGGTCCCGGGAGGTCATGCCCTTGTGCACGTGCTCGTGGCCGGCGAGGGCGTTGAACTCCTCGATCCGGGCCTTCACGTCGTGCCGCGTCACGCGCTCGCGCGCGGCGATGGAGGCCAGGTCCACCTGGTCCACCACCCGCTCGTAGTCGGCCACGGCCCCGTCCGGGACGGTGACGCCCAGCTCGGCCTGGGCGCGCAGGACCGCCAGCCACAACTGCCGCTCCAGCACGATCTTGTGCTCGGCGGACCACAGCGTGGCCAGTTCGGCGGAGGCGTAGCGACCTGCGAGGACGTTGGCGATGCGCGGCTTGCTCGTCACCGCCACAGGATAGTCGGCGGCCGGGACGCGGACGGCGGGCACGGCGACCGGCCGCGCCCGCCGTCCGGGGACCGACGCCGGGGTCAGCCGGCGTCGAGGTTCGGGTCGGTGGCCAGGGCCACCAGCTGGTCCGTGGTCAGCGGGACGGTGGGCCGGACCTCCTTGCCCCCGGCGGGGTCGTAGTTGTAGGCGCTGACCTGCACCACCGAGCCGTCGGTCCGGAAGTGGGCCACCGAGTAGCTCACCCGGTCGTGCCCGGAGCTGCTGGAGGTGGCGAACTCCAGGTAGCTGCCGTCCGGCTGCCGCCGGGGCGCGTCGCACCGCACGCCGGCGCAGAAGTCGTCCCGGGTGACCAGGAAGGGCGGCGCGCTGAGCTGCACCGCGACCCCGCCGGTCCCGTCCCGGTCGACGAAGCGCACGAACCCGGTGACGTAGCCGGAGACCTGCTCGCGCCGGGTGTCGGTGAACTCGGCGTGCACCTTGAGGGCTCCGGGGACTACCTGGCCGAAGCGCGCCGCCAGGTAGTCCGCCAGGCGCCCGACGGGCACGGCCGAGACCGGGGCCGGGGCCGGGGCGGGCGCCGCCGAGGTGGCCGTCGTGGTCAGGACCTGGTCGAGCGCGTCGACGCCGGTCGGCCCGCGCGCGGCGCTCAGCGCGCCGGGCAGCGACAGCACCGTGGCGGTCAGCGCCGCCGTGGCCACCGCGACCGCGGTCAGCGCGCGCCGCCTCTTGCGCACCGCCTGGGCGCGCCGGATCAGGGCGTCCGCGTCGAACCGGAGGGGCGGCTCGCCGGCCACCGCCGCGCGCAGCCGTGCCCGCAGCTCCTCCTCGCTCACGACACCAGCACCGCCCCCCGGTCCAGCGCCACGACCGCCGCCCGCAGGGCCGCCAGGCCGCGGGCGGTCTGGCTCTTGACCGTCCCCTCGCTGCACCCCATGGCGACCGCGACCTCGCTGACCGGCAGGTCCTCGAAGTACCGCAGCACCAGCGCGGCCCGCTGCCGGGGCGGCACGTGCAGCAGGGCGGCGTGCACGAGGTCGCGGGCCCACAGCTGCTCGCTCGCCGCCTCGGGGTCGACCGACGAGTCGGCCACGTCGGGCACCTCGCCGTCGCGCTGCTCGGCCCGCCGCCACGGCCTGCGCTTCTCGTCCAGCCAGGTCCGCAGCAGCACCTTGCGCGCGTACGCGGAGGGGTTGTCGCGCCACTGCACCCGGTGCCAAGCCTGGTAGAGCTTGAGCAGGCTGGCCTGCATCAGGTCCTCGGCCGTGTGCCAGTCGCCGCAGAACAGGTACGCCGTGCGCCGCAACGACGCGGCGTGGCCCGCCGCGAAGTCGCGGAACGCCCGCTCGTCGGCCTCGCGCACCGGACACCCCTCCCCACCCTCACCCCACTACACGCGGCCGGGGTCAGCGGGGTTGCATCGCCTTGGCCAGCATCCGGCGGGCCGCCGCCCGCGGGTCGGGGCTGATCTCGATCAGCGCGTTCACCACGGACCCGTCGACCAGGGCGATCAGCTCCGCCACCCGCTCCCGGCCGACCGGCCGGCCCGCGCGGGCGAAGATGTCGACCAGCAGGCCGTGCAGCTCGCCGCTGAGCTCGCGCATCAGCGGTCGCAGGTAGGGCCGCCGGCCGGTGGCGACCAGCCGCTCGTAGCGCAGCAGCACGGCCTCGGCGTCCCGGTCGCCCGCCGGCGGGCCGAGCAGCAGGTCCAGCACCAGGTCGATGAACGCCTCGCCGCCGCACTCGCCGGGCTCCAGCTCGGCGAGCCGCGCCTCGCCGTAGGCCAGCTCCGCGCGGCCGTGGAACTCCAGCGCGGCCCCGACCAGCTCGTCCAGCGAGTCGAAGTAGTACGTGGTGGACGCCAGCGGCAGACCCGCGCGCTCGGCGACGGCGCGGTGCCGGACCGCGTCGAAGCCGCCGTCGGCCAGCAGACCCGCGGCGGCTTCGACCAGCGCCTGGCGGCGGCGCTCGCCCTTCGGCGTTGCGGCTGTCATTCGGGGAAAGGTACTAGTGCCCGCCACCGGCCAGGTTCAGGCCGATGACACCGCTGACGATGAGCCCGAGGGACACCAGCTTGAGCGTGCTGACCCCGTCGCCGAGCCACACCATGCCGATCACGGCGGTGAGCGCGGCGCCGATGCCGGTCCACACCGCGTACGCCGGCCCGGCGGGCAGCTGCTTCATCGCCCACGCCAGGCCGGCGAAGCTGATCAGGGCGCACACGGCGAACACGACGGACCACCACAGCTTGCCGAACCCGTCGGACAGCTTCAGGGCGACCGCCCAGCCCGCCTCGAAGAAGCCGGACACGATGAGCACGACCCAGGCCACAGCGACCACCTCCACAATCTGGCACGAACGTACCAAATTAGTGGTACGTCTGTTCCAGAGTGCGGCAGGGCTCACCGGCCCGCCGGCTCAGAGGTGCTCCGCCACCCCCGCGGCCAGCGCCGGCAGCTCCGCCTCGAACGGCCCCACCGCCGCGCCCTGGGCCGGTTCGGTGAGCACGTAGACCGTGCCCGCGCCGCTGCGGGCCTCGCTGCGCCCCTCGGCGGTCGAGGTCGACGTGAGCGGCTGCCGGCCCGGCGGCACCAGCACGACCGACACCACGCCGTGCACGCCGAGCCGGTCGCGCACCAGGTAGCCGGCGCCGCGCGCGCCGGACGGGCAGTTGGCCGCGGCGTGGGAGGGCTGGAGCCCTTCGGCGGCCGGGAGCTCGTCGGCGAGGGCGACGGCGAGCTCCCGGTCCACCTCCTGGCACCCTGAGGCGCCACCGGTCGTCGGCGGACGACCGGTCGTCCCCGACGTTCCGTCCCCCTGCGTAGACGGGTCGTCGGGGATGCTCTTGGGCGGCAGCCCGCCGGACATGCGGGGCTCGACGCGCTCCTCGCCCTCCTGCGGTTCGGGAACCGCAAACGGCAGGTTATTGGACGGGGCGTCCCCAGCGGAACCCGCGGAGGTCGTGTTCCCGGGGGTGGACTGCGACAGCAGGCCCCCGGTCACCGCCGCACCGCCGAACACCAGCACCGCGGCCAGCGCCGAGCCCAGCGCCACGCGCGTCCGGTGGCGCGCGGTGGCCCGCGCCGACGCCGACCGGACGCTGTCCACGTCGAAGGACGCGGGCGGGGCGTCACCGGCCGCCGTGCGGAACACCTCCGCGATCCTGCGCTCGTCCACCCGCCCCCGCCTCCCTCTCACGCCGGCCGCAAGTCGTCGATCGTGTCGCCCAGCGCCTCGCGCAGGGCCTCCAGGCCCCGGGAGGTCTGGCTCTTCACGGTCCCCTCCGAGCACCCGAGCGCCTCGGCGGCGGCCGACACGTCCAAGCCCTCCAGGAACCGCAGCACGAGCACCGCCCGCTGCCGGGGCGGGACCCGCTTCAAGCCCGCGACCAGTGCCTCGCGCGTCACCACCGAGTCGGCGACCTCCGCGTCGCGGGAGGGCGTCTCCGGGACCTCGTCCACGAAGCGCTCCCGCCGCCACGGCCGCCGCGACTCGTCGATCACCGCGCGCACCAGGGTCCGGCGGACGTAGGCGTCCAGGGCCTGCTTGTCCCGGACCTTGCGCCACCTGCGGTGCAGCGCGACGAACGCGGTCTGCGCGAGGTCGTCCGCCCGGTGCCAGTCACCACAGAGCAGGAACGCCGTTCGGCGCACGGCCTCCCGGCGAGCTGCGAAGTACTCCGCGAACTCCTGCTCGTCGTGCTGGTCCACGCGGACTCTCTCCGCTCGTCGTGCTTGCACCTACCGGACGGAACCGGACCGCTCCACGGTTGCACGCCCCTTCCCGGAGACTTGCGTCACCCCCATCGTGGTACGACCGGCGCGAATGGGTAAGGGCTTGCCGAGTGTGATGTGATCCATTCGTGACCCGGCACGCGCCCCTGGACTTCCGCTCCGACACCGTCACCCGCCCGGACCAGGCCATGCTGTTGGCCATGTCGGGCGCCGAGGTGGCCGATGACGTGCTCGAACACGACCCGACGATGCGCGCGCTGGAGGAGCGCGTGGCCGACCTGCTCGGCGTCGAGGCCGCCCTGTGGGTGCCCTCGGGGTCGATGGGCAACCTGATCGCGCTCACCGTGCACCTGCGCCGCGGCGACCGCTTCCTGGCCGCGCGCGGCGCGCACGTGCTCGACAGCGAACTCGGCACGGCCGCGTGGATCGCGGGCGGGATGCCGCACCCGCTGGAGTGGGCGGGGGCGCCCGGCCGGATCTCGGCGGACGCCGTGCGCGCGGCAGCAGGCGCCGACGGCCCGTACTACACGCTGCGCACCACGCTGCTGTGCCTGGAGAACACGCACAACTCGGCGGGCGGCTCCGTGACCCCGCCCGACGAGCACGCGCTGCTGGCGTCGGCCGCCCGCGAGACCGGCCTGCGCGTCCACCTGGACGGGGCGCGGCTGTGGAACGCGGCCGTGGCGCTGGGCGTGCCGCCGGCGGCGCTGACCGTGGGCGTGGACACCGTGCAGGTGTGCCTGAGCAAGGGCCTGGGCGCGCCCGTCGGCTCCGTCGTCGCCGGCTCGTCGGGGTTCGTCGAGGAGGCGCGGCGGGTGCGGAAGATGCTCGGCGGCGGCGTGCGGCAGGGCGGCGTGCTGGCCGCGGCGGGCCTGGTCGGCCTGGACCGGCTGGACGACCTGGCCGTCGACCACGCCAACGCGAAGGCGCTCGCCCGGGGCCTGGGGGAGCTGGGCTGGCAGGTCGACGAGCCGGAGACGAACATCGTGCTGGCCGGCGTGCCCGACCTGGAGGTCACCCTGAACGGCCTGCGGCACCTCGGCGTCTACGCCGGGCCCATGGCCGGGAAGGTCCGCTTCGTGACGCACCGCGACGTCACCGCGGCGGACGTGGCCGAGGCCCTGCGGCGCATCCAGTCGGTGAGCTGATGGGCGGCTGGGTGGTGTTCGACTACGGCATGGTGATCAGCGAGCCGGTGTCCACCCTGGGCGAGCTGGCGGCGCGGCTGGGCGTGCCCGAGGACCGGTTCGCGCCCGCCTACTGGGGCGCGCGGCACGACTACGACCGCGGGCTCACCGACCTGGAGTACTGGCGGGCGGTGGGCGGCGCGCTGGGCGTGCCGGTCCCCGAGGAGCTGTCGCGCGAGCTGACCGAGCTCGACACGACCGGCTGGCTGACCCCGTCCGCGACCGCGGTGGAGCTGGTGGTGGAGCTGGCGGCGGCCGGCGTGCCCCTGGCCCTGCTGTCCAACGCGCCGTCGTCCTTCGGGCGCGTCGTGTCGCGGCAACCGTGGACCGGGCACTTCCGGCACCTGCTGTTCTCCGGCGACCTGGGCGTCGCCAAACCCGCGCCCGGGATCTGGGCGGCGCTGGCGGACCTGCTGGGGACGCGGGACTGCGTGTTCTTCGACGACCGACCGGAGAACGTGGCCGGCGCGACGGAGGCGGGACTGGTCGGCGTGTGCTGGCAGGGCGCGGCACACGCCCGCGAACAACTCGCCCGACTCGGCGTGCTGCCCGCCGCAGACGCGCCCGACAGCTGAGCGGGCTCGCAGGCGCAGCCGCCCCCGCCGCAACCGCCACACAGCTCGTGAAATCCGACGTCCGCTTGCGCTTTTCGCTTTTGGATTTTCGGCACGCCCCGTGCAGACCGGTGTCTTCGTGTTCTCCCCGTATGGCCTGCCCGGAGGGCTACCATGCTTTTCTGGGGGGTGCAAGCACGCTTTTCGCTTGCACCCCCCAGAAAAGCATGGTCGTCTTTGACAGGCCATGCGGGGGGAACACGACCGCTGTTTCTTTTCATTCTCCTTGGCGGCCTGCCTGTCCGGCGAGGACTCTTTTATCTTTTCAGCTTCGGGCTCTACCGCACCAAATCTCACCCGGATCGGTGCGCGACCCAAGTATGAAGAGCGGCCGGGAGGCCCCCAAGGAGGAGGGAAGTGCGTCGTGTTCCCCCCGCACGGCCTGCCGGAGGCAATCACAGTTGTCGAGGGGGGTCAAGCGAAGAGCGTGCTTGACCCCCCTCGACAACTGTGATCGGGCTGCGCCCAGGCCGTACGGGGAGAACACGAGGCACACCGCTGCGCTGAACAGCGCCGCCGCGCGAGGCGCGGCCTGCGACGAGAGCGAAGCGCCGCCGCGCGGGGCGCGGCCTGCGTTGCGAGGCCGCGCGGCGCACGACCTGTTCGTTCGCTACCGGGGCCCCTTGATGCCCTTCCGGCCGTTGCTCTTGATCGCGCCGTAAGCGGCGGTGCCGAGGAACAGCACACCGCCGACGATCGCGAGCCAGAACAGGCCCTTGACGACCGCACCCACCACCGACAGCACCAGCCAGGCCGCGAGCAGCCACAGGATTATCTTGAACATGGCACCTCCTAGCCCCCAACGTACGCCGTGACGTGCGGGTTCGTGCCCGGAGCCGAGGCCGGGACCGGGCCGGCGAGGTCAGAGCCAGGTCTTCAGCCGGCGCAGCGCCTCCTCCACGTCGTCGGCCGACCCGGCGAACGACAGGCGGATGAACTCGTGGCCGTGCACCGGGTCGAAGTCGATCCCCGGGACGATCGCCACACCGGTGTCGTCCAGCAGCTTCCGGCAGAACGCCATGGAGTCGTCGGTCAGGTGGGAGACGTCGGCGTAGGCGTAGAACGCGCCCTCCGCCGGGGCGACCTTGTCGATGCCCAGCTCCCTGAGCCCGTTCAGCAGCAGGTCCCGGTTGTGGCGGTAGCCGTCGACCAGGCGGGCGGTCTGCTCGTAGGACTCCGGCTCGAACGCCGCGACCGCCGCGTGCTGCGCCAGCGCCGGCGGGCACAGGGTGAAGTTGCCGGTCAGGCGGTCGGCGGCGCGGCGGAGGTCCGGTGGGAGCAGCATCCAGCCCAGCCGCCAGCCGGTCATGGCGAAAGCCTTGGAGAACGAGTTGACGACGACGGCCTCCCGCGAGGTCTCCCAGGCGCACGCCAGCGGCGTGCCGTAGCTGATGCCGTGGTAGATCTCGTCGCTGACCAGCCGGGTGCCGCGCGCGGCGCACCACTCGGCGAGGTCCTTCAGCTCGTGCGGGTGCAGCACGGTGCCGGTGGGGTTGGCGGGGCTGGCCACCACCAGGCCGGCCAGCGGCCCGGCCTCGTCCAGCATGGCCGTGGTCGGCTGGAACCGGGTGTCCGGCCCGCACGGCAGCTCGACCACCTCGCAGCCGAGGGCGCGCAGGATGTTGCGGTAGGCGGGGTACCCGGGCCGGGCCAGCGCGACCCGGTCTCCCGCGTCGAAGGCGGCCAGGAACGCCAGCAGGAACGCACCGGACGAGCCCGTCGTGACCACCACGTCGTCGGGTGCGACGGCCAGCCCGTACCGGCGCCCGTAGTGCCCGGCCAGTGCCGCGCGCAACTCGGCGGTGCCCAGCTGCTCGGTGTACCCGAGCGGCTGCTCGCGCAGCGCCCGCTCGGCCGCGCGCAGCACCGGCTCCGGCGCGGGGCTCGACGGCTGGCCGGCGGCGAGCGAGACGACGTCGCCGTGCGTGCGCCGGCGGTGCGCGGCGGCGGACACGATCTCCATGACGTGGAACGGCGGCACATCGGCCCGTGCGGCTACACCCAGCATGACGCCAGGCTAGTGCGGCCCGACCGCGCGGGACCAGCCGCCGGACCACCGCGCCCCCGGCGCCTTCGCCTTGCCGACCCGGCCGTTCCGGACCGCTCCCGGCCACCCGCCCGGTGACGGGCTCCGGGGCTAATAGCCCTGGTAGCCGCCGCCTCCGGCCATCGACTTGAGGCCGGGGTGGCCGTCGAAGCCGCCGTAGCGGGAGAAGGTGTAGCGGACGCCCGCGATGATGTTGTCGACCGGGTTCCAGATGTCGTCGTGGCCGGGCAGCTTGTGCGCCTGGAACGTCGGGTCGATGCACTGCATCAGGCCCTTGGACGGGGTGCCCTTGGCGGCGTTGGAGTCCCAGTCGTTGAGCGCGTGCGGGTTGCCGCCGGACTCCTTCTCGATGATGGTCCAGATCTCGTCGATGTTCTCCTCGGTCACCGGGATGCCGTTGGCCTGCAGGATCCTGATCGCCTCGCGGATCCACTGCTCGACGTTGCCGGGCGGCGGGCCGCTGCTGGGCGGGCCGCCGCTGGGGCCGAGGCCACCTATGCCGCCGCCACCACCGCCGAAGCCGCCACCGGAACCACCACCGCTGCCGCCGCCGGAACCACCGGAACCGCCTCCGCTGCCGGGACCGCCGCCCGAGCCAGGGCCGCCCCCCTGGGTGTCCGCGGGCCGGGGTTCGGGGTCGGCCGACGACGGCCTGGTCTCGGGTTCGGGCGTCGGGGTCCACGTGATCGCCCGGCCGGGGGCGGGCACGAAGGCTTGGACGCCCGGGTCGGCCATCGCGGAGAACGCGGGCGTGATCGACCCGGCCCGGCCCCGCAGCGCGCCCAGCGCGGTGCTCAGCGCCTGCTCGGCCTGCTCGACCACCGGCTGCGCGTCGCCCGCCGCCTCGGCGCACAGCCCGCGGATCGCGTTGTCGACGAACGCCTGTGGCAGGCCCTGGTTCTGCGCGCGCAACGCGCGCACGCGGCCGAGCAGGGTCTCGCAGATGCGCGTCATCGACGACTTCGCCGCCTCCAGCGCCGCCGCGACCGCCTCCAGGTCGCCCGCCGCCGCGTTCAGGGCGTCGTTCAGCGCGTTGCCGCCCTTGGCGAACTCGCCCATGTACGCGACGAACCCGTCGGCCGACCCGCCCTCCCACGCGCCGTCCAGCTGCCCGACCGACCGCTGGACCGCGTTGCCGGCCTCGCCGCCACCGGTAGCCGCCTGCCGCCACCGGTTCGCGATCTCCCGGACCGCCTCCAGCCGGGCCGGCTCGACCTTCCGCGCCGACTGCGCGAGCGCCTGCCCGCCGGGCAGCGCCGCGACCTCGTCCACCGCGCTCATCCGCTCACACCGCCCGGAAGGAGGCCGCGTTCGCGTCCTCGGTGTCGACCACGGCGCCCTGGACGGCGTCCAGCGCGCGTTCCACCCGGCCCAGCAGCGATTCGGCCGCCGCGAACTCCGCGCCGGCCTTCCGGTCGAGTTCGGCGGCGGCCGCGGAAAGGCCGCCCGAATCCGCCAGTTCGCCGAAGATGCCCGGTTCGGCGTGCACACCGGAGAACCCGTCACCCACCGCGCCGAACCGCCCCGCCTGCGCGCCCATCGTGCTCCGGCACTGCTCCATCGCCTCGGCGTTGAACTTCGCGACCGCCATTCCCCGGATCCTAGGGTTCCCGGCCCGCGCGCACCCCCGTAACGGCCGGGAAGCACGTGGGAATTCACACCTCTTGGAGCAGCTCCCGCACGCACGACGCGAGCCGGGCGTTGTCGATGGGCGTGATGGTGCTCCAGTTGCGGCCGTCCGAGCTGGGCCGCACCTGGTGCAGGTAGCGGCCGGACGGGGTGTCGTGCCACGCCACCACGCGGCCGGCCCGCGCCGGCGGGCCGCCGGGCCGGGCGCGCTCGGCGCCGAACTGGCCCCTGGTGCCCATCCCGTCGCACATGCCGGCCAGCTCCTGCGCCTCGCTCAGCGGCAGCCCGTGCCGCTCCAGGGCCAGCACGAGCTTCTCGGCGTCGTGGCCGGACTCCCGGGACGCGGCGCGCAGCACGTCGTTGGGCAGGCTGATCGACCGCCCGTAGCCCGCCGGCGCCTCGCCGGCGACCGACACGGCGGCCTCGGCGAGCGCACTGGCCCGCGCCTCGATCAGCCACACCTCGTCGCCGTCGACCACGGCGAGCACCGCGTCCTCGCCGGCCGCCGCCGCCAGGCCCTTGATCTTGCGCCGGTCCACCCAGATCCAGAGGTCCACCGACACCTGCGGGTTGGCCAGCAGGGCGAAGGAGTCGGCCAGCTCCGGGACCAGCCTCCGCCCGTTGGCGAACCCCCGCTCCTCCAGCGAACCCCAGGCCCCCTCGACGAACCGCGCCCGCTCGGTGTGCGTCACACCGGGGCTGGGTACGTCCAGCGCGACGTTGCGCCGGGTGAGCCGCTCGGCCTCCCACGCGACGTCGAACTCCAGCGTGGACAGCACGACGGTGCCGGCCGCGGTCACTTCTGCTCGTGCTCGTCGCCGATGACGGAGTGCACCACCATGCGCTCGTCGCCGAAGACGTCGTCGGAGTCCACCCCGTACTTGCGGACGTGCTCGCCGTCCTCCTCGCCCTCGCCGCTGCGGGCGGAGGCGGCGGGGTGCAGCATCGACCCGGCGCCGGCCTTGCCGGCCGCGGAGCCCGCCGCGCCGGACCGGCCGGGGACGCGCTCGTCGGGGTCGATGGCGCCGATCGTGGCGGAGACGCCGGCCTTGCCGGACAGCGCGGCGGCGCCCGGGACGGCCGCGCCCCGGCCCGAGCCGGGTGAGCCGGGAACGCCGGGGGCGCCCTTCGCGCCGCCGGGCGACCCGTCACCGGCGGACTTGCCACCGCGGACCACCTGCCCGCCGCGCGCGGTGCCGGCCGCGAGCCCCAGCGCCGTCCCCCCGGCGAGCCCCAGCCCGAGCCCGAGGCCGAGCCCGGGGGAACCGCCGGCCTTGGCGGGCAGCACCGGCCCGGTGGGCGGGGTGCCGACCGCGTTGGGCAGCCCCGGCGGCGTGACACCGGTCAACCCGCCACCGGGCAGCTGCTGCGCGAACCCCGGCGCGCCGGGCGTGCCGGGGACCAACCCGGGGCTCCCGGGCACGAACCCGGGCGTGCCACCCCCACCGGGCGCCACCCCGGGCACCCCTCCGGTCGCGCCGCTGATACCGCCGCTGAACTGCGGCACGGCCGCGACCGGCGTGCTGACCGCGGAGGTGGTGGTGACGTCGAAGCTCGACGGCCTGGTCATGCCCTGGTACCGGTCGAGGGAGTCCCGGCTGGCGTCGACGTACTGGTCGAACCCGCGGATCACCTGCTCGCGCGCGGCCTGCGTCTGCTTGACCTCCTTGGCGTGGTCGGTCTCGTAGCCGAAGAAGCCGCCGGCCTCGTCCCAGAAGCTGGTCTCGGTGTCGCCGCGCAGCGCCTGCGGGTCCGGCATCCCGTTCCGGGAGTGGCTGTAGTTCGAGCCCTGGATGGCGGTCGCCTGGGAGTTCTGCTGCCCGGCTTCGGTGCCCGAGGACGCGACCTCGGCCGAGACCGTCACCGCCTTGCCGGAGTTCTCGCCGGCGGCGCCCTGCCAGTCGATGTCGAGCTTGCGGAGCTCGTCGCGGAGCGTCCCGTCGACCGCTTCCAGACTGGCGGCCAACGCCCGCAGCGCGTGCGAGGCGTCGCTGAAGCGCTGGGCGGCGTCGCTGCCGGTGAACTGCTGCAGCAGCTGCGCCAGCGCGCCGTTGTCGCGCCCCTCGAACCGGTGGTCCTTGAGCTGCCTGAAGTCGGTCACGACTCCCCCCTCACTTCAAGGTCTGCAAGGTCGCGAGCGCCGTTTCGGCGCCCTTCGCGGCGTTCTGGCACATCTGGTCCTGGCTGAAGATCCGGCTGATCGGGAGGAACTGCACGTACAACTGCTGGCCGTCCGCCACGTCGACCGCCACGAAGCAGTCGGTCTTGCTCGTGCCCTTGAAGTTGACCTGCTTGGCCGGGTAGCCCCCGACCTCCTTCTCGGCCACGTCGAGGTTGCCCGTCGAAGTCCAGTACTCGACGCCCTTGCCCGTGATCAGCGACAGGTTGTAGGAGAACGAGGGCTGCACTCCCGCGCCCGTCACGAAGCTGCAGGAGGGGGACGCCCCCGCCCCCTTGACCACTTCGGTGGGCCGGTTCTCGACCCTGGGCGCGCCCCACTGCTCCCGCTGCTCCTTCGACACCAGGGAGCAGGGGTCGACACCCTCGAGCTTGATCTCCTTCGGGCGCTGCGGGGAAGGCGCCGCGGTCTCGGTGGCGCCGCTCTCCGACGCACCGACCGCGGAGGGGTCCGGGGTGGGGTTGCCCTTCTCCCCGCTCGAGCAGCCGACGAGCACGGCGAACGCGGCGCAGGCGACCGCCGCGGACTTAACTGGACGCACCGACCGCTCCCAACGCAGCCTCGATCTCACCGTCGGTGAACCCGTACTGGTGGGCTGCCGCGCGCAGCTGCGAAGCCAGCCCCGTCAGGCTGTCGACGTACGCCACGACGCGCTCGGCGTAGGAGTCCGGGTGGTCCAGCAGGCGCTCGTTCCAGGCCGCGGCGATGTCCTGGTTCACCTCGTCCAGGCCGTCGAGGGCGATGCGCATCCCGGTCAGCGCGTCCCCGTACGACCTCCGGAGGTCGTCCGCCTGGTCCTGGATGATCTTGGCGGCTTGGAGGACCGTCTCCTTGGTGACGGCGAACTTCCGGCCCGTTCCCGGCCCCGACGCCGTCGTCTCCTGCAGGCGCTTCTCCGCCGCGAACATGTCGCCGACCGCACGCCCGATGGCCCCGCCCACGCCGGCGACGGCTCCCAGTAGGCCGTTCTCCTCTGCCACGACGCCCATCCCCCGTACGGTCGGTAACGGATTGGTCCCGGTTCGCAGGCTACCAACGACCGCGTGAGCCGGGTCTGAGGTTGGACGAACTCGAGCCCGGAGCGGTTCCGGCCTCGCACGGATGTCGTAAGCGCGGGTGATCCCGATCACCCGCCGGAGAGCGGATCACCCGATGTCGGGACGTCCGACGACCGTCCTCTGAGGACATTCACCCGAAACGGGCCGGACCTCGGCCTCCCGCCGCGGGTCTCAGCGCCTCATCCCGGGTCCTGCAACGTCGTGAGCGCGAGTTCGGCGCCCAGGACCACGTTCCGGCACATCTCGTCCTTCGCCGGTCTCCTGCTGCCGACCGGGATGTAGTCGACGTAGAGCTGCTGGCCATCGGCGACGTCGACCGCGATCGCGCAGTCCGCCTCGACGCCGCTAAGGCTGATCTGCTTGGCGGCGAACCCGGCGACCCGCACCTCGCTCACGTCGGTGTTGCCCTTGCCCGTCCAGTAGTCGACGCCCTTGCCGGCGATGACCGCGACGCCGTAGTTGGTGCTCAGGTCACCGCGGAACTCGCAGGTCGGCACGTCACCGGTCTTGACGATGTCGCTGTCGTTGCGGCTCGACCTGGTGACCCCCAACCGCGCCATCTGCTCCGCCGTGAGCAGCTTGCACGGATCGACGCCGTCGACCTTCAACTCGCGCGGACGCCGGGCTTCCGCCGACCGGCCGGCGGGCGTGGTGGTGGTCGCGGTGTCGGGCGCGGTGGTGGTCGCCGGGCCGGCCGTCCCGCTCTCCTTGTCGGTGCACGAAGCCAGCACCGCGCCGACCACCAGCACGGGCGCGAGGACGCGCGGGGCTCGGCGGGTCACCCGGCTCAGATCACGACCTCGCCGTCCGCCGCGCGCAGCGCGATGTCGGTGCGGTGGTGGGAACCGGTCAGGTGGACCGACCCGACCCGCCGGTACGCCTCGGCGCGCGCCTCGGTCAGCGTCGCGCCCGTGCCGACCACGGCCAGGACCCGGCCGCCGGTGGACACCACGGCGCCGTCCTCGCGCCGCCGGGTGCCCGCGTGCAGCACCCCCTCGGCGTCACCACCGGTCACGACGTCACCCGTGCGGGGGCGGCCCGGGTAGCCCTCGGCGGCCACGACGACCGTCACCGCGTAGCCGTCGGACCAGTCCAGCGGCTCGACCGCGCCCAGCCCGCCGGTCGCCGCCGCCAGCAGCAGCCCCGCCAGGGGCGTGCGCAGCAGCGCGAGGACCGCCTGCGTCTCCGGGTCGCCGAACCGGCAGTTGAACTCGATGACCTGCGGCCCCGAGGACGTCAGCGCCAGCCCCGCGTACAGCAGGCCGGTGAACGGCGTCCCGCGCGCGGCCAGCTCGTCCACCACCGGCTGCACGCACGTCGACACGATCGTGGGAACCAGGTCGGCCGGCGCCCACGGCAGCGGCGCGTAGGCGCCCATGCCGCCCGTGTTCGGGCCCGTGTCGTTGTCACCCACCCGCTTGAAGTCCTGCGCGGGCAGCAGCGGCACCACCACCGAGCCGTCCACCAGGCAGAACAGCGACACCTCGGGCCCGTCCAGGAACGACTCCAGCAGCACCGGGTGGCCGTGGTCGAGCAGGGTCATCGCGTGGGAGCGCGCCACGGCGCGGTCGGCGGTGACGACGACGCCCTTGCCCGCCGCCAGCCCGTCGTCCTTCACGACCCACCGGGGCCCGAAGCGGGTCAGCGCCGCGTCCAGGCGGGCCGGGTTGTCCACGACCTCCGAGGTGGCCGTCGGCACGCCCGCGGCGGTCATGACGTCCTTCGCGAACGCCTTGGAGCCCTCGATGCGGGCCGCCGCGGCGGACGGGCCGAAGCAGGGGACGCCGGCCGCGCGCACGGCGTCCGCCGCGCCCGCCACCAGCGGCTGCTCCGGCCCGACGACGACGAGGTCGGCGTTCCACTCCTTGGCCAGCGCGACGACCGCGGCCGGGTCGCCCGCGTCGACCCCGTAGACCTCCGCCAGGCCCGCCACGCCGGCGTTGCCGGGTGCGCAGGCCAGGGCGATCACCGAGGGGTCGCGCGACAACGCGAGGACAAGGGCATGTTCACGGGCGCCAGACCCGATGACCAGGACACGCACGGTGGGGAAGCCTAGAGGACCCCTCCGGTCAGTTGCCGAACGCGTCCAGCGAACCGGGGTGCAGCGGCACCGGGTCGGTCAGCGCGCCCTGCTCCTCGACGATGTCCCGCGCGGCCGGGTGGATCTTCTCCAGCTCGTCCTTCCGGTCGAACAGCAGCCTGGTGACGGCGCACGCGTCGCCCGCCGGGAAGCTCTCCGCGACCAGCAGGACGTTGGGCACGACGACGGTCGGCACGTCGGCCGGCTGCCCGTAGGCGGCGGCCGGGATCACGCCCTCGTCGTAGACCCGGTTGACCTCCTTCAGCTTCGGCAGCTGCGGCGTGACGTCCAGGAACTCCACCTGGTCGCCCAGCGACGTGGTGAGGTCGGTGATCTGCGCCGTGGGCAGGCCGCCGGACCACACCAGGCCGTCCAGGCTGCCGTCCTTCATGCCGTCGGCGGTCTTGGCCAGGTCCAGCCGCTGCGCCTGCACGTCCCGCTCCGGGTCGAGCCCGGCGGCGGCGAGCAGCCGGTGCGCGATGACCTCGGTGCCCGACTTGGGCGACCCGGTGGAGATGCGCTTGCCCCGCATGTCGGCGATCGACCTGATGCCGCTGGACTTGCGCACCAGCACCTGCGTGTGGTTCGGGTACAGCCGGGCCAGCGCCCGCACCCGCTGCGGGGCGCCCTCGAACGCGCCCTCGCCGTTCACCGCGTCCGCCGCCGTGTCGGCCAGCGAGAACGCCACGTCGTAGTCGCCGGCGACCAGCTGCTGGACGTTCTGCACGGACGCGCCGGTCTCGGCGGCGGTCGCCTTGAGCGCGGTGTGCTCGCTGATCAGCTTGGCCAGCCCGCCGCCGACGACGTAGTAGACGCCGCCGGAGTTGCCGGTGGCTATGGTGATCCGGCCCTCGCCGGCCTCGCAGGCCGCGCCGGAGGTGCTCCCGGCCGCGTCCCGCTTCCCGCCGCACCCGGCCGCGACCAGCACGACCGCCAGCACGGCGGCAGGGACCTTCCAGCTACGCATCTCGTTCCTCTCCCCGTGGGACGAACCTGGGCACGAGCACGTGCACGGCCACCGCCGCCAGCAGGAACCCGAGGCCGACGGCGACGGTGACCGGTTGCAGGTAGAGCAGGGCGACGGCCGCGGGCAGGCACAGGACCCGCTCCGGCCACCGCGCGGGGCCGAGCAGCCAGCCGCCGGTGAGCGCGGCGAGCGCCGCCACCCCCACGGCCGAGACCGCGAACACCCACGCCGAGTCGACCGGCGACGACCGCAGCAGCAGGGCGGCGCCGTTGTCGGTGAGCACGAACGCCAGCGGCACGAGGAACGCGGGCAGCGTGTACTTCCAGGTCCGCCACATCGTCTTCACCACGTCGCCGCCGGTGATGGCCGCGGCGGCCACGGCGGCGAGCGCGGTCGGCGGCGTCACCTCGGACAGCACCGCGTAGTAGAAGATGAACATCGCGGCCTCTTCGCGCGCCACGCCGAGCTCGAACAGCGCGGGCCCGATCACGACCCACGAGATGATGAACGACGCGGTGACCGGCACGGCCAGCCCGAGCAGGCTCACCGCGACCGCCGCCAGCACCGCGGTCACGACCAGCACGGCGGTCGGGTCGGAGGTCAGCAGCCCGGCCAGGTCGACCAGCGCCGAGGCCAGCTCCTGGCCCAGCCCGGTCTTGGTGATCGTGGAGGTGATCACCCCGGCCGCCGCGCACACGGCGACCACGGGCAGCGCGCCGCGCACGCCCAGCGCCAGCGAGTCCGCCATCGCCCGCGCCCAGCCCCGCACGTCGCCCCGCCGCGCCACGAGCGCGAACACCGCGGCGACGCCGGTCGCGTACACCACCGCCGAGTACACCGGGACGTCCAGCGCGAGGAAGGCGATGATCACGCCCAGCGACAGGAAGTGGTACCCGCCGCGCTTGAGCAGCGCCCAGGCGCCCGGCACGTCGACGTCGACCGGTTTCGCGCCGAAGCGGCGCGCGTCGATCTCGACGGCCAGCGCGATCCCCAGGTAGTACAGCAGGGTGGGCAGGACCGCCCAGACCAGCACCTGCAGGTAGGAGGTCTCCAGGTACTCGGCGATGATGAACGCCGCCGCGCCCAGCGTGGGCGGGGACAGGATCGCCCCGATGCCCGACGCGGCCAGCAGCCCGCCCGCGCTCTCCCGGGGGTAGCCGGCCCGGCGCAGCACCGGCCACGTCACCGCGCCCAGCGACACCGTCGTGGCGGTCCCCGACCCGGACACCGTGCCCAGCAGGAACCCGGCCGCGGCCGCGGTGCGCCCCGGCGCGGTCCGCGACCTGCGGAACGCCGAGAAGCTGATGTCCACGAAGAACGCCCCGGCCCCGGACGCGTTGAGCACCGCGCCGTAGATCGCGAACAGCACGATGTAGGTGGCGGCCACGTCCAGCGGCGTCCCGTAGAACCCGGTGGCGTCGTTGTACAGCCCGTTGATGATCTGCCCGAAGTCCACACCGGCGTGGGACACCGCCCAGGAGGGCGGCAGGTACCCGCCGTAGTAGGCGAACGCGATGAACGCCAGGCACACCACCGGCAGCACCCACCCGGTCGTCCGCCGGCACGCCTCCAGGACCAGCAGCAGCAGGACCGCGCCCGCCGCCACGTCCAGGTCGGTGAGCTGCCCCTGGCGGTCCAGGAAGGCGTCGAACCCGCCGAGCAGCGGGTAGGCCGCCACGACGAGGGCGGCGGCGGCCAGGGCCCGGTCCAGCGGGCCGGGGTCCTCCCGGCCGCCCCGGCGCCCCCGGTAGGCCAGGAACACCAGCGGCAGCGTCGCGGCCAGGAACACCACCAGGTAGAACTGCCCGCCCTGGGCGAACGGCCGGAACACCTGCTCGAGCACCAGCAGCGCGATCGCCAGCGCGGCCGCCCGGACCCCCAGGTCCCACCGCCGGGACAGGGCCCGCGACGGGCGTTCCCCGTCGTGCTCGGCGATCAGTCCGGCGACCCCCGCCTGCGGTGTGATCGACACGCGCACCCCCCGCGCCGCGCTCGGAACCTGCGCGACCGAAGCTACTTGTGCGGTCGGTCACAGCCACAGACCGATCGTCCAAAGGGACTGTAAAGAACGCGGGGCCTCAGACGACCCGGCCGTCAGACGACCCGGCCGTCCGCGTAGCACCACCGCCACCGCTCACCGGGCTCGAACGAGCGCACCACCGGGTGCCCGGAGGCGTGGAAGTGCGCGGTCGCGTGCCGGCGGGGGCTGGAGTCGCAGCAGGCCACGTGCCCGCAGACCAGGCACAGCCGCAGGTGCGCCCAGGTGCGCTCGCCGAGGGCCAGGCAGTCGGCGCACCCCCCGGTGGCGTCCGGGGTGACCGACCCGGGCAGGTCGGCGACGTGAGGACAGGTCATACCCGCCATCATCACGCAGGATTGGGCCATGCACGGACCGGAACTGCTGCTGCTGCTCGTCGGCGCCCTGCTGGTCACCGCCGTCGCGAGGCGGCTGTCCGCCCCGGCGCCGCTCGTCCTGGTCGCGACCGGCCTCGCGGTCAGCTTCCTGCCCGGCCTGCCGGAGTTCGCGCTGGAGCCGGAACTGGTCCTGGTGCTGGTCCTGCCGCCGCTGCTCTACTCGGCGGCGCTGGACAGCTCCTACCACAACATCCGGGCCAACCTTCGCCCGATCGGGTTGCTCGCGGTCGGGCTGGTCATCGCGACCACGGTCGGCGTGGGCTGGGTCGCCCACCTCGTGCTGCCCGGCCTGTCGATCCCGGCCGCCCTGGTGCTGGGCGCGGTGGTGGCGCCGCCGGACGCGGTCGCCGCGGTGGCCATCGGCCGGCGGCTCGACCTGCCCCGCCGCACGATGACCCTGCTCACCGGCGAGAGCCTGATCAACGACGCGACGGCCCTCACGGTCTACAAGGTCGCCATCGCGGCCACCCTCGGCGTCACGGCCTCCTGGGTCGACGGCGTGCGGACGTTCGCCGTCGGCGCCGGTGGCGGCGTCGCCGTCGGCCTGGCCATCGGGGTCGCCGTGCGGTGGGTCCGCGTCCGCCTGGACGACGGCGTGGTGGAGAGCGCGCTCGGGATGCTGGTGCCGTTCGGCGCCTACCTGTTCGCCGAGGAACTGGGCTCCTCGGGCGTCCTGGCGGTGGTGGTCGCCGGCCTCTACATCGGCCACCACGCCCCGGACAGCTCCTACTACACCCGCCTGCAGGACACGGCGGTGTGGCGGTCGGTGGACGTCCTGCTGGAGTCCTTCGTGTTCGCCCTCATCGGCCTGCAGCTGAGGAGCATCGTGCTCGACGCGGAGGTCTCCGGCGACCTCGTCGTGGCGGCCCTCGCGGTGCTCGCGGCCACGATCGCGATCCGGTTCGCGTGGATGTACCCGGCGGCCTACCTCCCGCGCCTGCTGTCCCGGCGAGTCCGGGAGCGGGAGCCGGCGCCCGGCCGGCGGGGCGTCACCGTGCTGTCGTGGGCCGGGATGCGCGGCGTGGTCTCGCTGGCCGCCGCCAGCGCGCTCCCGCTGGACCTGCCCGGCCGGGACGTGATCGTGTTCTGCGCGTTCGCCGTCACCGTCGGCACCCTGCTCCTGCAGGGCCTGACGCTGCCCTGGCTGATCGGCAGGCTCGGCGTCAGGGGCGACGAGGCGCGGGGGGACGCCCTGGCCGAGGCGCAGGTGCAGCACGCCGCCGCGCGGGCCGCGGTCGACCGGCTGGACGAGGTGGTCGGCCGCGGCGACCCGACGCCCGAGCACGTCGTGGAACGCCTGCGCGCCCTGGCCGAGCACCGCGGCAACGCCGCCTGGGAGCGCCTGGGCCGCCAGGGCGCCGAGAGCCCCGCCGCGTCCTACCGCAGGCTGCGGCGCACCATGCTGGAGGCCGAGCGCCGGGTGTTCGTCGAGGCGCGCGACGAGGGCCGCATCGACGACGAGGTGCTGTTCCGGGTCCTGCGGGAACTCGACCTGGAGGAGGCGGCGCTGTCCCGGGAGTGACCGCCCCACCACCCGTTCACCGCGCCATGGCCCGCACTTCACCCGCCCGTGACCCGGTGGTCGCGGGGCGCAACGAGGCTGCGGCGCGTCTGGTTCGCGGAACAGGGAGGTCGGCGATGGTGCGGACGAGGATCGTCGGAGCGGCGCTGGCGGCGCTCGCGGTGGCCGGGGCGGTGACCGTGCCGTCGGCGGCGGCGCGGGACGAGGCCGCCGCCGCGCACCGGCCGAGGGGCCCGGTCGTCATCGGCCACCGGGGCGCGTCGGGCTACCGGCCCGAGCACACGCTCGCCGCGTACGAGCTGGCGGCGCGCATGGGCGCGGACTACGTCGAGCCCGACCTGGTGTCCACGAAGGACGGACAGTTGGTCGCCCGGCACGAGAACGAGATCGGCGGCACGACCGACGTCGCCACCAAGCCCGAGTTCGCGGGGCGCAGGACCACCAAGGTGGTCGACGGCGCGACCGTCACCGGCTGGTTCACCGAGGACTTCACGCTCGCCGAGCTGAAGACGTTGCGCGCCGAGGAGCGCATCCCGGACGTCCGGCCGCGCAACACCCTCTACGACGGCCGCTACGAGGTGCCCACCCTCCAGGAGGTCGTCGACCTCTCCCGCCGGCTGTCCCGCGAGCTGGGCCGGGAGATCGGCATCTACCCGGAGACCAAGCACCCCACCTACTTCCAGGACATCGGCCTGGCCCTGGAGCCCCGGCTGGTCGACGTGCTCGAGCGCAACCGCCTGAACCGGCCCGGCGCCAAGGTGTACGTGCAGTCGTTCGAGGTGGCCAACCTCAAGGCGCTCAAGAAGCGGCTGCGGGTGCCCCTGGTGCAGCTGGTGAACTCCTCCGGCGCGCCGTACGACTTCGTCAAGGCCAGCGACAAGCGCACCTACGACGACCTGGTGACGCCGGAGGGGCTGCGCGAGATCCGCACCTACGCCGCCGGTGTCGGCGCGGCCAAGGACCGCGTCATCCCGCGCGACGCCAACGGCTTCCTCCAGGCCCCGACCGGCCTGGTGCGGGACGCGCACGCGCGCGGCCTGGTCGTGCACGCCTGGACGTTCCGCAACGAGAACGCGTTCCTGCCGGCGGACTTCCGCACCTCGGCCGACCCGGCCGCGTACGGCCGGGCCTTCGACGAGTACGCCAGGTTCTACGCCACCGGGCTGGACGGCGTGTTCGCCGACAACCCCGACACCGCCGCGGAGGCGCGCCCGACGCGCTGAGCGGTCGGCCGCGCCGAGCGGTCGGCCGCCGGGGAGCGCGATCGCGACCCCGGTGGTGGGAGCGCCCCCGGTCCCGGTGATCCCGGGGCCGGGGGCGCTCCCCGCGGTCGGGTCAGATGATGTCGTGCCGGACGATGGTCTGGTCGCGGCCGGGGCCGACGCCGATCGCCGAGATCCGCGCGCCGGAGATGGACTCCAGGTGCTCCACGTACGAGCGGGCGTTCGCGGGCAGCTCCTCGAACGCCCGGCAGTGGCTGACGTCCTCGAACCAGCCCGGCAGCTCCTCGTACACCGGGACGGCGTGGTGCACGTCGGTCTGCGTCATCGGCATCTCGTCGACGCGCTCGCCGTCGACCGTGTACCCGACGCACACCGGCACCTTCTCCAGGCCCGACAGCACGTCCAGCTTGGTCAGGAAGTAGTCGGTGATGCCGTTGACCCGCGACGCGTACCGCGCGATCACCGCGTCGAACCAGCCGGTGCGCCGGGAGCGCCCGGTGGTGACGCCGAACTCGCCGCCGGTCTTGCGCAGGTGCTCGCCCATGTCGTCGTTCAGCTCGGTCGGGAACGGACCGGAGCCCACGCGCGTGGTGTAAGCCTTGAGGATGCCGATCACGGTGGTGATCCGGGTCGGCCCGATGCCCGAGCCCGCGCTGGCGCCGCCGGAGGTCGGGTTGGACGAGGTGACGAACGGGTAGGTGCCGTGGTCGACGTCCAGCAGGGTGCCCTGCGAGCCCTCCAGCAGCACGGTCTCGCCGCGCTCCAGCGCCTGGTTGAGCAGCAGCCGCGTGTCGGCGATGCGGGAGGCGAACTTCGCGCCGTGCTCCAGCACGCTGTCGACGACCTGCTCGGGGTCGAGCGCCTTGCGGTTGTAGACCTTGACCAGCACCTGGTTCTTGTAGTCCAGGGCGGCTTCGACCTTCTGCCGCAGGATCTTCTCGTCCAGCACGTCCTGCGCGCGCACGCCGACGCGGGCGATCTTGTCCTGGTAGCACGGCCCGATGCCGCGGCCGGTGGTGCCGATCTTGGCCTTGCCGAGGTACCGCTCGGTGACCTTATCCATCGCCACGTGGTAGGGCATGATCAGGTGCGCGTCGGCCGAGATGAGCAGGCTGGACGTGTCCACGCCCTGCTCCTCCAGGCCGGCCAGCTCCTCCAGCAGCACGCCGGGGTCCACCACGACGCCGTTGCCGATGACGCTGGTGACGCCGGGGGTGAGGATGCCCGAGGGGATCAGGTGCAGGGCGAACTTCTGCCCGTCGGGCAGCACGACGGTGTGCCCGGCGTTGTTGCCACCCTGGTAGCGGACCACCCACTGGACGCGCTCACCGAGCAGGTCGGTGGCCTTGCCCTTGCCCTCGTCGCCCCACTGGGCGCCGATCAGCACTACGGCCGGCATGTGAAACTCCAAGCGGTTCGACGGGTAAGAGCGGAGCCTACGACGGCGCAGCCGTCACTTGCCGGTGGTTGAGGGTAGACCAGGAGATGAGAGTGCGCGGAATCGTGTTGGCCTGCGGAAACCCGCAGTCGCCGGTGATCACTGACGGTGACCGGTTCGAGGTGCGGCCGGTGCCCTCGCGACCGGGGAAGGCCGAGGTGGACCCGGTCCTGGCGGAACTGGGTGACCGACGTCTCATCGTCCACGGCGCCGACTCCGACCTGAACGCGGTGGTGCTGCGGCTGCTGCGGACCGAGCGGCTGGCCGAGGTGGCGGTCGGGTACGTGCCGGCCGAGGCGGGTTCGGAGGTGGCCCGGATCTGGGGCCTGCCGACGGACCGGGGCCGCGCCCTCGACCTCGCCCTGTCGGGTGACCCCGACCGGGTGCCGCTCGTGCGGGACGACGTGGGGGGCGTGCTGGTCGGGCTGGGTTCGCTCGGGCCGGTGCGCGGCGTCGGGTACGCGGACGACACGGTCGTGCTGCGCGGTCAGGCCAGTCGGATCGAGGTGACGCCCGACCCGGAGCGGGGGTTGGGGCTTTTGGTGAGCGTTATTCACAAACGACTCCTGACGCGAAAGGTGAAGACGACGGAGGGGCGCGCGTTCCAACTCGGCTGCCTGCCCGTCCAGGTGACGCTGGACGGTGTCGCCCACCCCCGTCCGATGGGCAAGTGGACGTGGTACCGCCACACGGAGGATTTCCGGCTGGTGCGCGGATTGCAGTGACGAATCGTTTATCCACAATCCACACGAGCGTCACCCGGAGGTGTTGAGCGGGCAGGAAAATTGACCCAAGGTGATTCCGACAGCTTCCAACTAGGAAGGTCGAAATCATGACAACGGTCAACAAAGCCGCGCGTTTTTCGATCCCCCTGCTCCTGGCTGGTGCGCTCACCCTCGGCCTGACCGCCCCCGCCGCGGCCACGCCGCCCGGCATCCCCAGCGCCGCCACGGCGAACTCCGAGCTGGCGGCGCTGACCGTCGCGGCGGAGGGCTCGATGGCGGGCTACTCGCGCGAGCAGTTCCCGCACTGGAGCACCGTCTCCGGGGCCTGCAACACCCGCGAGACGGTGCTCAAGCGCGACGGCACGTCCGTCGTGACGGACTCCAGCTGCGCCGCCACCTCGGGCCGCTGGTACAGCCCGTACGACGGCGCGACCTGGGGCGCCGCGTCCGACGTGGACATCGACCACGTCGTGCCGCTGGCCGAGGCGTGGCGGTCCGGCGCGTCGTCGTGGACCACCTCCCGCCGCCAGTCCTTCGCCAACGACCTCAGCGGCCCGCAGCTGATCGCCGTGACCGACAACGTCAACCAGGCGAAGGGCGACCAGGACCCGGCGCTGTGGAAGCCGCCGCTGACCTCCTACTGGTGCACCTACGCCAAGATGTGGGTACACACGAAGTACCGGTGGGGCCTCAAGGTGAACTCGACCGAGAAGTCCGCGCTGCAGTCGATGCTCGGAAGGTGCTGATGGCCGACTACTCGTCCCCCCTCGTAGCCGGACCGGGTGGCGTGATGACCGACGAGGTCGGCGTCGTGACCGGCGACCTGGAACTGCGCACCACGCTGGCCGACGGCGTGCTGCGGGCGAAGGTGCGCTACGAGGGCGCGGACGAGTGGTACGCCGTCACCGGCGCCGCCTGCCGAGTCGCAGACCCCCGCGACCACGCCGCGGTGCACCAAGTGCTCCTCGGCGTACTCCACCGCCCGACGGGCTAGCACCACCCCGACCACCGGCAAGGCCCGTTCCGGTGGCCCACCTTCAGCGGCAGCAGCGGCTGCCTGTCCCAGTGATAGCGGCACAGCGGCAGCCTGTCCCAGTGATCCAGCGACCCAGCGAGGGCTGGTTCCGCCTGTGGTCCGCCCTTCCAGCGGCACTTGTCCTGCAGCGGCACCCGTCCCGTGGTCTGTCCTTGCAGCGGCACCCGTCCCGTCACCTGTCCATCCAGCGGTACCTGTCCTGCGGGTCTGGCTTCCAGCGGCGCCTGTCCTGCGGTCGGGCTTTCCAGCGGGGTCTTTCCCGCGGTCGGGATCGTCTCGGCGGTTTGCCGGCCGGCGGTCACCGAGTTGATGGCCGCCCGATGGCCGGCCATCGGGCGGCCATCGGTGGCGGTTGGTGGCTGTCGGCGGCAGTCGTTCGGCGGGCGGCAGTCGTTCGGCGGGCGGTCTGTTGACAGAGGGCGGTAGGTCGGTAGGTGGTGGGGGAGGGAGTGGTGGGGGCAAGTTGTTCTTGTGGGTGGGGGTGCCGGTGTTTTCGGCATGGCGGGTGGGTGGTTCGCGCGGGTTCGATATCTCACCGAGTGTTGGTGACGGTGTTTTCGTACAGGATTGGCTTGCTTTCACCCGGACGTGTTGCCCGCCGCAAGGCTGCCCGGTCGGAGAGAAACCCAACAGAAGGGAAGCCGGCGGGAGAGGGTCAGGGGGTGGAGTCGCCCTTGTGCATCAGGGGCGGCAGGGCGCTTGCCGCCTCCGCTCGGGTCAGGCCGGTGGCCTGGAGCAGGTCCACGGCCACCGACCGCACCTGGGCCAGCACCACCTTGGGGGACAGGCCCTCCCCTCCCAGCCGGTGCGCGGTGGCCGCGCGGACGGCGTCGCGGACTGCCGCGCGGGCCTGGTCGGGGTCTTCGCCGCGGGCCAGTTCGGTGCGCAGCAGGTCCACCGCGTCGGAGTACTGCCGCAGCACCTCGGGCAGGACGTCGGGCAGCTGCTCGCCGTCGTGCAGCGCGGACAGCGCCCGCCGCGCGAGCACCCGCATGTTGCGCAGCGCGTAGTCCACCGGCGCGGCGGTCGCCCGGTAGCGCCCCAGCTCGTTGCGCCGCCGCCAGCGGATCGGGGCGATGGTGGCGATCTCGCCGCCGGTCTGCAGCGCGTTGCGGAACTCGTCCATCGCCTCCTGGCTGTCGCGCAGCCGCGCGAGCACCCCGGCGGCCCGCACGGCGTCGTGCTCCTCCACCGCCTTGGCCACGCCGCGCAGCGCGGTGGTCAGCTCGCCGAACACGACCTTGGCCTGCCGGTGCGCCACGGTCAGCGGGTTCGCCGGCAGCAGCGCCGTCACCGCGAGCCCCACCAGCCCCCCGACCAGGGCGTCGACCATGCGGTCGAGGCCGCCGCCCGCGCTGGGCGGCAGCAGGGTGGCGACGAGCACGGCCGAGGAGCCGGACTGCAGGGCGATGACGGCGCCGCCGTCCAGCAGCACCGCGGTGGACATGGCCAGGGCCACGACCAGCGCGATCTGCCAGGTGCCGGAGCCGATCACCGAGATGAGCACGTCGCCGACGCCGACGCCGACGGCCACGCCGACGACCAGTTCGACCACCCGCCGCAGCCGCTGCCCGAGCGACACGCCCAGGCACACCACGGCGGCGATGGGCGCGAAGAACGGGCGGGTGTGGCCGACGACGGCGGTCGCGACGAGCCAGGACAGGCCGGCGGCGAGCGCGGCCTGGCCGATCGGCAGGGCCGTGCTGCGCCACCGCTTCAGCCTGCGCACCAGCTCGTCGCGCACGGCCCCCACGGATCAGCCCAGGCCGAGCGCGGCGGGGGCGGCGGGGTCGCTGTCGGCGAGGAACTTGCGGCAGCGCTCGTGCTCGTCGGCCTCGCCGATCCCGTCGGCGGCGCGCGCCAGCGCGGCGAGCGCGCGCAGGAAGCCCTGGTTGGGGCGGTGGGACCACGGGACGGGGCCGAAGCCCTTCCAGCCGGCGCGGCGGAGCTGGTCGAGGCCGCGGTGGTAGCCGGTGCGGGCGTAGGCGTAGGCGGCGACCGGGTCGCCGGTCTGCAGCGCGCGTTCGGCGAGCAGCGCCCAGGCTTCGCTGAAGTCGGGGTAGGCGCGGACGATCTTCGCCGGGTCGGTGCCGGCCTCGGCGGCGGACTGCGCCTCCGGCCGGTCGGGCAGCAGCGTCGGGTCGGGACCGAGCAGGTTCTCCATGTGCTCAGGATAGGAAGGCGCGGGCGGCGGCTGCGACCAGTGCCAGGAGCAGCACGGACACGACGAGCCCCGCGACGACCTTCTTGCCCATGCTGCTGCGCTCCTCGGTGCCTCGGCGGACTCTCCGGCCCGCACCTTGCCGCGCTGCGCCCGGTGGAGCAACGTTGGTCACCCTTTCGCGTCGACACCGCGCCGTTTTCCCCGGTCACCACTTCCCCCTAGGGGTTTTCCGGGGGAAGACCAGGGCTGGGCACCCTTCCGGGCCGTCGGCCCGGGACGCATCATGGGCGGGTGAAGACGGGGGTTGGCGAGCGCGTCGCGCGGTGGCGCGACCGGTACTGGGAGCGGGGCGAGCCGGGGCGGGCGACGCCGCCCGAGCTGGTCTCGGGCCTGTACCGGCTGTGGCTGCTGGGCCTGCTGCTGAAGCTGCTCGGGTCGTCGTGGGACGTCGCGTGGCACTTCAAGTGGCTGCGCGACGAGCTGGCGCCGCCGCACCTGATCAACACCGTCGGCACGGTGGTCGTGGTCGGCCTCACCCTGTTCCACACCTACACCGGGTACGGCGCGGACCGCCGCGCGCTGCGGCTGATGCAGTGGGGCACCGGGGTGTTCCTGGTGGCGCTGCCGATCGACCTGATCAACCACCGGGTGAACGGCCTGGACATCACCTCGTGGAGCGGGTCGCACGCCCTGCTGTACCTGGGCACGGCGATCATGCTCGCGGGCGCGCTGCGCGGGTGGCTGCGGCTGTTCCCGGCGTCGCGGTGGCGGCTGCCGGGGCTGGCGGCGCTGTGGTTCTTCTTCCTGGAGAACGCCTGGTTCCCCAACCAGCACCAGGAGTACGGCGTGCTGGAGATCGCGTCGTGGGACCGGGGGGACCCGTACGCGGAGCCGATCCTGCTGCAGTTCGCGGCCGACCAGATCGGGCGGCCGGTGGACCGCGAGTCGATGGTGCGGTTCTCGCTGCCGATCCCCGACTGGGTCTACCCGGTGTGGGGGCTGGTGGTGGCGGCGCTGGTGCTGGTCGTGGCGCGGCGGACGATCGGCGGGCGGTGGTCGGCGACGGCGGTGGCGGCCGGGTACGTGGCCTACCGCTGCCTGATCTGGCCGCTGCTGGCGGGCGCGGACTTCCCGCTGTCGGCGGTGCCGGTGTTCCTGGTGCTGGTCGGCCTGGCGGTGGACGTGGCGCACCTGGGCCGGGTGCCCGCGCCGGTCGCGGCGGTGCTGGGCGCGGCGGCGGTCACCGGGTTGGGCTACGGGGGCATCTGGGCGCAGCAGGCGCTGGACGCGGCCCCGCCGATCGACTTCCCCTCCGCGGCGGTGGCGTTCGCCCTGCTGGCCGCGCTGTGGGCGGTCGGGGACGCGGTGGCGCGGCGCCGGTGGCCGGTGGCCGGGCGGTTCCCGTGGGCGGGCACGGCCCCGCTCTGAGCCCGACCGCCCCGGTACGACGACGGCCCCCCTCCGGACGCGGAGGGGGGCCGTCGCGCAACGCGACCGGGGTCAGCCGGCGATCATCCGGCCGGAGGACTTCAGGTGCTCGCACGCCTGCGCGATGCGGGCCGCCATGCCCTGCTCGGCCGCCTTCAGGTAGCTGCGCGGGTCGTAAGCCTTCTTGTTGCCGACCTCGCCGTCCACCTTGAGCACGCCGTCGTAGTTGGTGAAGAAGTGGCCCACGATCGGGCGGGTGAACGCGTACTGCGTGTCGGTGTCGATGTTCATCTTGATCACGCCGTACGAGACCGCCTCGTGGATCTCCTCCAGCAGCGAGCCGGAGCCGCCGTGGAAGACCAGGTCGAACGGCTTCGAGCCGGGCGCCAGGCCCAGCTTCTCGGCCACCACGTCCTGGCCCTGCTTGAGGATCTCCGGGCGCAGCTTGACGTTGCCCGGCTTGTACACGCCGTGCACGTTGCCGAAGGTCGCGGCCACCAGGTAGCGGCCCTTCTCACCGGTGCCGAGGGCGTCCACCGTCTTCAGGTAGTCCTCGGGGGTGGTGTAGAGCTTGTCGTTGATCTCGTTGGCGACGCCGTCCTCCTCGCCGCCGACGACGCCGACCTCGATCTCCAGGATGATCCGCGCCTTGGCGGTGGCGTCGAGCAGCTCCGCGGCGATCTTCAGGTTCTCGTCCAGCGGCACGGCCGAGCCGTCCCACATGTGCGACTGGAACAGCGGGTTCTGCCCGCGGTCCACCCGCTCCTGGCTGATCGCGACCAGCGGCCGGACGTAGCCGTCCAGCTTGTCCTTGGGGCAGTGGTCGGTGTGCAGCGCGATGTTCACCGGGTACTTCTCGGCGACCACGTGCGCGAACTCCGCCAGCGCCACCGCGCCGGTGACCATGTCCTTGACCTTGGTGCCGGAGGCGAACTCGGCCCCGCCGGTCGAGACCTGGATGATGCCGTCGCTCTCGGCCTCCGCGAAGCCGCGCAGGGCCGCGTTGAGGGTCTCGGACGAGGTGACGTTGATCGCGGGGTAGGCGAACTCGTTCGCCTTGGCGCGGTCGAGCATCTCGGCGTAGACCTCGGGGGTTGCGATGGGCATCGGTGGTCCTCCTCGGGTGCCCGGAACGCGGTGTCGGCAGCATCCTACGGGCACCGCCCGGCAAGAGAAGTCGATCACCGGCATAGTGGTGCCATGGCGATCGCACGGTGGAACGGCGAGATCATCGCCGAGAGCGACCAGACCGAGCTGGTGGAGGGGAACCACTACTTCCCCCTGGAGTCGGTGCACGCCGGGTACCTGCGGCCTTCCGACACCACGACGGTGTGCCCGTGGAAGGGCACGGCGAACTACTACACGCTCCGGGTGAACGGCGAGGAGAACGCCGACGCCGCGTGGTACTACGCGGAACCCAAGGAGGCGGCGGCCGACATCAAGGGGCGCGTCGCGTTCTGGCGGGGTGTCGAGGTCTCCGACTGACCGACCGGCGGTGGGGGCGGTCGCCCGCCCCCGCGCCACCGCCCCTACTCGGCCAGCGCGGCGGCCAGCTCGCGGAACCGCGGCGAGGTGTCCTGCTGCTCGCCCAGCAGCTGCACGGACACGTGGTCGGCCCCGGCCTCGTGGTGCTCGCGCAGCCGGCGCGCGACCCGGTCCACCGACCCCCACGCCACCAGCGCGTCCACCAGCCGGTCGCTGCCGCCGTCGCGCAGGTCGTCCTCGGTGAAGCCGCTGCGCAGCCAGTTCCTGGCGTAGTTCTCCAGCCCGAGGTAGTAGGCGAGGTTCTCGCGGCCGACGGCCCGCGCCGCGGCCGGGTCCTCCTCCAGCACGACGTGCTGCTCGGGCGCGAGCAGCGGGCCCGAGCCGATGGTCTCGCGGGCCCGCGCGGTGTACTCGGGCGTCACCAGGTAGGGGTGCACGACGCTGGTGCGCGCGGCGGCCAGCCGCAGCACGCGCGGGCCGAGGGCGGCCAGGGCCAGGCGGTCGCGCGGGACGTCCAGCTCGTCCAGGTAGTGCACCAGCTTCTGGTACGGGCTGTGGTAAGCCTCACCCACGCTCTCCCGGTGGCCGGCCCCGACGCCGACCAGGAACCGGTCGGTCTGCGCCAGCTCCCGGTAGCCCGCGTTGACCTGCGCCGAGGGCGTGGTCCAGACGTTGAGGATGCCGGTCGCGACGATGAGCCGGTCGGTGGCGTCGAGCAGTTCGGCCACCAGCCCCAGGACACCGCCGTCGGGCGCGCCGCCCAGCCACAGCGTGCCGAACCCGAGCTCCTCCAGCCCGGCCGCGGCCTCCGCACGCCCGTCGTAGCGGGTCGCGAGCGCCCACACGCCGAACCTGCCCAGCTCCACCGTCATCTCGACTCCTCTCGGTCGGGGGGGTCGTCCGGGGCAACCGGAACTCCCCACCGTTTTAGTCCTGGCTGTGACGTTCGGCGCGGTCGCGCCCCGTGCGGTTGAGTCCACACCATGACGACTCTGGGAACCAGTGACCTCGACGTGGCCCGCCTGTGCCTGGGCGGCAACGTGTTCGGGTGGACCGCCGACGAGGCGGCGTCGTTCGCCGTGCTCGACGCGTACGCGGAGGCGGGCGGCGACTTCGTGGACACCGCCGACGTGTACTCGGCGTGGGCCGAGGGCCACACCGGCGGCGAGTCCGAGGCGGTCATCGGCCGGTGGCTGCGGGCGCGCGGCAACCGGGACCGGGTGGTCGTGGCCACGAAGGTCGGGATGCTCGGCGAGGGCGGCCTGGACAACCTGCGCGCCGACACCGTCGCCACCGCCGCGGAAGCCTCGCTGCGGCGGCTGGGCGTGGACCACATCGACCTGTACTACGCCCACCAGGACGACCCGGCGACGCCGCAGGAGGAGACGCTGGCGGCGTTCGACGCGCTGGTGCGGGCGGGCAAGGTCCGCCACGTCGCCGCGTCGAACTTCACCGCCGAGCGGCTGGCCTCGGCGCTGGCGATCGCCGAGCGCGAGGGCTTCGCCCCGTTCGTGGCGCTCCAGCCGCACTACAACCTGGTCGAGCGGTCCTACGAGGAGGACCTGGCGGCGGCCGTGGCGGGCGCGGGCCTGTCCGCCGTGCCGTACTTCGGGCTGGCGCGGGGCTTCCTGACCGGCAAGTACCGGCCGGGGGTCGAGGTGGCCAGCGCCCGCGCCTCGGCGGCCTCGGGGTACCTCGACGAGCGCGGCCTGCGGGTGCTGGCGGCGCTGGACGAGGTCGCCGCCGCGCACGACACGACCGTCGCCGCCGTGGCGCTGGCGTGGCTCGCGGCCCAGCCGACCGTGGCCGCGCCGATCGCCAGCGCGCGGACGGTGGAGCAGCTGGCCGACCTGCTGCCCGTCCTGGAGCTGGAGCTGAAGGCGGAGGAGGTCGCCCGGTTGAGCGCGGCGAGCGAGCCGACCGCCGGGTGACGGGCCGCTCGCGGCCGACCCGGCCCGGCGGTGCGGCCTGCCGGCGGCCGGGCGCGTCGCGGTGTCCGCCGGGCGGAGGGGCGCCCGGCGGGCCGGGCGGCGCCCGGCGTCGGCCGGGGCGTCGGGCGCGCCGTCGAGCGGCGCCCCGGGGCCGGGCACGTGCCCGGCCGGGTCGGCGGCCCGCGGTTCCCCCAGGCCGCGGACCGGTCGGCGGCGAGCCGGGCGCCCGCCGCCGACCACGGGCCGGCGGGCGCTAGAGCCAGACCCCCAGGCCCGGCTCCCACTCGTGCACGCGGGTGCCGGCCACCACGCCGGCGGGCGTGTACGGGTCGGCGGCGAGCAGGGCGCGCAGCTCCTCCTCGTCCTCGGCCTCGTAGACCAGCACCGCGCCCGTCTGGTCGGCGTACGGCCCGGCCACCAGCAGCTTCCCCCGGTCGACCAGGGTCGCCAGGTACTCCCGGTGCGCGGGTCGGACGGCGAGCCGCCCCTCCTGGTCGTCCCCGAACTCCAACTCGACCACGAACCTGGCCACAGCCCACCTCCGCGAGAGACCAACGCTGACGACCGAAGCTACCGGCACAGGAGGTACGGTCTTTTCCGTGGTCGGCTCGGAGCGCAACAGCGGCGGCATCGCACGTGTCCAGGACACGCTGACGAACCTGCGGATCCAGGACGGCGCGGCCCCGCCCCCCACCGGTCCGCTCACCCTGGAGGACCTCTACCGCCAGCACCGGATGCGGCTGGTCCGGTTGGCCCTGCTCCTGGTCGACGAACCGGCCACCGCGGAGGACGTGGTCCAGGAGGCTTTCACCGGCCTGCACCGCAACTGGTCCAACCTGCGGGACGCCCAGGCGGCCGTCGGCTACCTGCGCACGGCGGTGGTCAACGGCTCGCGCAGCGTCCTGCGCCGCCGCAAGACCGCCCGCGACTACACCCCGCCGCACGTGGCGAACGCCCGTTCGGCGGAGAGCCTGGCCATGCTGACGGCCGAGCACCAGGCGGTCGTGGCGGCGCTGTCCCAGCTGCCGCCCCGGCAGCGCGAGGTGCTCGTGCTGCGCTATTACGGCGACCTGTCGGAAGCCGAGATCGCCGAGGCGACCGGCATCTCCAAGGGCACCGTGAAAAGCACGGCGAGCCGCGCCCTGGACGCCCTGCAGAAGATCATGGCGGCCCGCTGACCCTTTCCCGGGTCGAATTCCCGGCGCCCGCCGGGGCCGTTCCGCTCCGCCTCGCGCGCACCCCGTCCACGGCTGCACGCAGCGCACATCCCCCGCGGACCGCGGGTCACCCCGGTGGCCCACGGGCCCGGTGGGAATCGCTCGGCGCTTTTCGCCCGCACCGCCCCGATCACCGGTGGGCGGTTTCCGGCGCGCGCGGGAAAACCGACGACCGGATTCGCCCGCCCGGCCGGCCGGGAACACCGGGCTCGCCCTGAAGGCGCCCACGCGCGCCCCGCGGGAGCACCGCCGGACGGGCGGGGGCGCCCTGGGGTCCACAGAACCCGGCGGGGCCGCCGGCGCGGGCGTGCCGGGGTCGGCCGAGGTGTACCGGGTGGGGGAATCGGGCACTTGGTATAGACCAATGGTGGGGCGATGCCGCAGTATCGGTCCTCGTGGCGCGCACTAGACACGTGATAGCCGTCGATGTCGGCGGTACTGAGACCAAGGCTGCCCTGGTGGCCGGCACCACCGGCGACGTGCGGGCGGTGCGGCAGCGGCGACGGGCTACCCCCAAGGACGCCGAGGCCGTGGTCGACGAGGTGGCCTCGCTGGTCGAGGACCTGCGCGCGGACGCCGACGTGGAGGCGGTCGGCCTGGTCGTGCCCGGCGTCGTGGACGAGGACGGCGGCATCGGCGTGTACTCGGCCAACCTCGGCTGGCAGGACTTCCCGTTCGTCAAGCAGGTCGAGGCGCGCACCGGGTTGCGCACCTCGTTCGGGCACGACGTCCGGGCGGGCGGGCTGGCCGAGTTCCGCATCGGCAGCGCCCGCGGGCTCGGCAACGCGGTGATCATGCCGATCGGCACGGGCATCGCCGCGGCGCTGGTGCTGGACGGCAGGATCTACCGGGGCGACGGCTGCGTCGGCGAGATCGGCCACGTCGACGTCGGCCACGGCGACCCGTGCGGCTGCGGCCAATCGGGTTGCGTCGAGGCCAGGGCCTCGTCCGCGGCCATCGCGCGCCGGTACGCCGAGCGGACCGGCCGGCCGGTCAACGGCGCCGCCGACGTCGCGGAGCTGGTCCGAGCGGGCGAGCCGGACGCGGTGGTGGTGTGGCAGGAGGCGGTGGACGCCCTCGCGAGGGGCATCCTGCTGGTAGCGGCTCTACTGGGCCCGGAGGCGGTGGTCCTGGGCGGCGGTCTCGCCCTGGCCGGGCCGCTGCTCACGGACCCGTTGCGGGACCGGCTGGACGGGTTGATCACCTTCCAGCGGCGTCCGGAACTGCGGCTGGCCGCGCTGGGTGACGAGGCCGGATGCCTCGGCGCCGCGCTGCTGGCCATCGACATGCTGGAGGAGAGATGAGCACGTGGGGTGGACCGGTGGACGTGACCCTGACCGGTGGTCGGGTCGTCACGCCCGACGGAGTGCTCGACGACGGGTGGGTGGCGGTGCGGGACGGCGCGATCGCCGCCGTGGGCGAGGGCGCGCCGCCGGAGGGGCCCACGACCGACGTCAGCGGCAACTGGCTGGTGCCGGGCTTCGTGGACATCCACTGCCACGGCGGTGGGGGTGAGGCGTTCACCAGCGCCGACCCGGAGCGGGTGCGCCGGGCCGCCGCCGCGCACCGCAGGCACGGCACGACGACGCTGCTCGCGAGCCTGGTCTCCCGCCCGATCCCGGAGCTCGCCGACCAGGTGGCGGCGCTGGCCGAGCTGGTGCAGGACGGCGTGGTCTCGGGCATCCACCTGGAGGGCCCGTTCCTGTCGGCGGCCCGCTGCGGCGCGCACGACCCCGCCATCCTGTGCCCGCCGGACCGCGCGTCGGTCAACCAGCTGCTCATCGCCGGGCGCGGGGCGGTCCGCATGGTGACCGTCGCGCCGGAGCTGGAGCACGGCGTGGAGGCGGTGCGCCAGTTGGTCGACAACGATGTCCTGGCCGCGATCGGCCACACGGACGCGACCGAGGCCCAGATCCGGCCCGCCGTGGAGGCCGGAGCGACGGTGGCGACGCACCTGTTCAACGGGATGCGCCCGCTGCACCACCGGGAGCCCGGTCCGATCGGCGCGCTGCTGGACGACGAGCGGGTCACCGTGGAGCTGATCTGCGACCTGGTGCACCTGCACCCGACGGCGGTCCGGCTGGCCGCCCGGCACGCGGGCGTCGGCCGCACCGTCCTGGTCACCGACGCGATCGCGGCGGCCGGCGTGGGCGACGGCGTGTACGACGTGGGCGGGCTGGAGGTGCGCGTCGTGGACGGCGTGCCGACGCTCGCCGGCGGCGCCTCGCTGGCGGGCAGCACGCTCACGATGGACGCGGCGTTCCGCAACGCGGTGCAGTCGTGCGGGATGACCGTCCAGGAGGCGGTCGTCGCCACCGCGACCCGGCCCGCGCGCCTGCTGGGGCTGGAGGGCCGCACCGGCGAGATCAAGGCGGGCCTGGACGCCGACCTGGTGGTGCTGGACGAGGAGTTCAGGCCCCACGAGGTGATGAGCCGGGGCGAGTGGGTGAAAGACTGACCTGGTGCCCGACGACCAGGAGCGGCTGGTGGCCGACGCGCTGCGCGCGCAGGCCACCAGCACCGGCGGCGTGCCCGCCCCGGCGCCCCGGCCGGCCGGTCCGGCGCCGGGCGCGGGGTGGGTGCTGCTGCTCGCCGTGCTGCTCGGGCTCGCGGCCGGGACGGTCGTGGCGGTGATCACGCTCCGTTGAGCCTGTACCGTGGTCCGGGTGACGGTCGCGCTCGCCTCCTCCCCGCTCGCCCTCGGCCCGGACTGGCTGGACCCGCAGAAGCTGCTCGAGGGACTCGGGCCGTACATGCTGTTCGGCCTGTGCTTCATCGTCTTCGCCGAGTGCGGCCTGCTGATCGGGTTCTTCCTGCCCGGTGACTCGCTGCTGTTCACGGCGGGTCTGTTCGTCGCCAACGGCGTCATGGACTACCCGCTGTGGCTGGTCTGCGTGCTGCTCACGGCCTGCGCCATGCTGGGCAACGCGGTGGGCTACTGGATCGGCCACCGCGCCGGACCCGCGCTGTTCGCCAAACCGGAGTCGAAGATCTTCAAGAAGGAGTACGTCGACAAGACGCACGAGTTCTTCGAGAAGTACGGCGCCCGCGCGATCGTGATGGCCCGGTTCGTGCCGATCGTGCGGACCTTCATCACCGCGATGGCGGGCGTCGGCCGGATGGACGCGCGCAAGTACTTCACCTACTCGTTCGTCGGCGGTGTGGCCTGGGCGGCCGGGCTGACCGTGCTGGGCTACTTCCTGGGTCAGATCCAGTTCGTGCGCGACAACCTGGAGATGATGCTGATCCTGATCGTGCTGATCTCGGTGGTCCCGATCATCATCGAGGTCGTCAAGGCGCGCCGGGAGAAGAAGGCCCTGCTGGTGCAGGAGGCCGACGACATCACCCAGCAGTTCGGGCGCATCGACTAGCCGCTGATCAGCGGTTGACCGCACCCCTCAGTGGTCTGTACCAGTTGAGGGGTGCTCCGGAACGCGCTGGCCGCCTGCGCGGCCCTCCTGCTGCTGGTGACCGGCACGACGACCCCCGCGACCGCCGCCCCGGCGACGGCCGCGGGCGGGCGGGCCGTGATCGGCGCGTACTACGGCAACTGGTTCAGCGGGTCGAAACCGATCTCGGCGATCCCCGGCGACACCCCGATCACGCACCTGTTCTACGCGTTCTCCACGATCGAGGGCGGCCGGTGCGCGCTCAACGCGCCCACCGCGGCCAAGGACTTCGCCGACATCGCGGACCTCAAGCGCCGCAAGCCTTCCCTGAAGGCGCTCATCTCCATCGGCGGCTGGGGCGCGGGCGGCTTCTCCGACGCGGCGCTGACCCGCGACTCCCGAAGGGCGTTCGTGGCGTCCTGCGCCGAGCTGTTCTTCGAGCGGCACGGGGGCGTCTTCGACGGCGTGGACGTCGACTGGGAGTTCCCGGTCTACGGCGGGCCGACCGAGATCACCGACCGCCCCGAGGACCGGCGCAACATGACCCTGCTGGTGCGGGAGTTCCGCCGGCAGCTGCCGCGGGGCGCGCTGGTCACCGCCGCCCTGCCCACCGGGCGGCTGCAGACCGACGGCCCGTACGACCCGGCGCGCAGCTTCGAGCTGGGCGCGCTGGGGCGGGAGCTGGACTTCATCACCCTCATGACCTACGACATGGGCACCGGCTTCTCCCCGGTGGCGACGTTCAACGCGCCGATGCGGGAGGTGCGCGAGGACCCGATGCCCGCCGCCGACCGCCGCTGGAACAACGTGACCGGCGCCGTCGAGTACTACGTGCGGCACGGCGTCCCGCCGCGCAAGCTCGTCCTGGGCACCCCGTTCTACGGCCGCGGCTTCCAGGTCCGCCAGGAGGGCCCGGACCACGGCCTGTACCAGCCGTACGAGAGCGCGTTCTGGGTCGACGGGTTCGACGAGGTGCAGCGCCTGCGCGCGACGCCCGGCTGGCGCGAGCACTGGCACCCCGTGGCGCAGAGCCCCTGGCTGTACAACGCGGCCGAGCGCAAGTTCGTCAGCTTCGAGGACCCGCGCTCCATCGGCATCCGCGCGGGCTACGCCAAGCGCCGCGGGCTGCTCGGGGCGTTCATGTGGGAGCTGGGCCACGACGACGCGCGGCACAGCCTCCTCGAAGCGATGGCCGAGCCCTTCCGCTGACCGCGGGCCCCGCGACCGCTCAGCAGCTGAACATCGACCCGGGGTTGAACAGGTTCCCTGGGTCCAGCGCGCGCTTGATCCCGCGGTGGACCCGCAGCCCCACCGGGCCGATCTCGGTGGCCAGCCACTCCTGCTTGACCTTGCCGACGCCGTGCTCGCCGGTCACCGTCCCGCCCAGCGCCAGCCCCACCGCGAGGATCTCCTCGAACGCCCTGCGCGCCCGCGCCAGCTCGTCCGCCGACCCCGGGTCGTACACGATCGTCGGGTGCATGTTGCCGTCGCCGGCGTGCCCGACGACCGCGATCCGCAGGCCCAACTCGGCCGCGATCCGCTCGCACGCGGTGATCAGCTCGGCGATCCGGGTCCGGGGCACGCACACGTCGTCGGTCAGCCAGGCGCCGTAGACCTCCAGCGCCATCAGCACCGACCGGCGCGCGGTCAGCAGCTCGCGGCCCTCCGCCAGGTCCTCGGTGACGTAGGTGAGGCCCGCGCCGGCGTCGGCGCACGCCTGCTCGACCACCGCCAGCTCCCGCCGGGCCGCCTCGCCGCCCGAGTCGGACTGGCAGATCAGCAGCGCCGCGCCCGCGTCCAGGTCCGTCCTCAGGTACCGCTCGACCGCCTCGATCGAGGTCCGGTCCATGATCTCCATCAGCGACGGCACGACGCCCTCGCGCACCACCCGCGCCACCGCCGCGCCCGCCTCGACCGTGCTGTCGAAGGTCGCCACCAGCGTCGCGGGCGCCTGCGGCAGCGGGCGCAGCGCCAGCGTCGCCCGCGTGATGACGCCGAGCGTGCCCTCGCTGCCCACGAACAGCTTCGTCAGGTCGTACCCGGCCACGCCCTTGACCGTGCGCCGGCCCGTCCGCAGCAGCGAGCCGTCGGCCAGCACCACCTCCAGCCCCAGCACCGAGTCCGTGGTGACGCCGTACTTCACGCAGCACAGCCCGCCCGCGTTGGTGGCCAGGTTTCCCCCGATCGTGCACCAGTCGTAGCTGGACGGGTCCGGCGGGTAGAACAGCCCGTGCTTCTCCACCGCGGCGCGCAGGTCCAGGTTCACCACCCCCGGCTCCACGACGGCCAGCCGGTTGTCCGCGTCGACCTCCACGATCGCGTTCATCCTGGTGGTGACCAGCACCACGCACCCGTCGACGGCGTTGGCCGCGCCGGACAACCCGCTGCCCGCGCCGCGCGGCACGATCGGCGCCCGGTGCGCCGCGCACGCCCGCACCACCGCCTGCACCTGCCCGGTCGAGGTCGGCAGCACCACCGCCAGGGGCTGCCCGTGCGGCGCCAGCGGCATCATGTCGTGCCGGTAGGCGGCCGTCACGTCGGCGTCGGTCAGCACCGCGTCCCGTCCGAGGGCCGCGCGCAGTTCGGTGAGCAGGGCCTCCACCCCGTCCACGCTAGCCCCCTGCACCCTCGGTGTTCGAGTGGTAGCGCAGCGGAACCCGGAGCCGAGCTTTCGACCGGTGTTCGCCCGGAGTCGTCCTGCCGGCGCGCACCGGCCACGTAGGGTGGCACCGTGGTGTTGTCCGCAACGTCCGAAGCAGTCGCGTTCGCCCCGTTGGAGACCGCAGGCCCGTTGGCCGTGTGGCTCATCACGCTGAGCTTCGTCTTCTTCGAGTGCGCGTTCATCTTCGGCCTGTTCCTGCCCGGCGACTCGCTGCTGTTCGCGGCCGGCGTGGTGCTCGCGCAGCACGACGGCGAGCTGAGCGCGTGGCTGCTCTCGATCGCCGCCATGGTCGTGGCCGTGGTCGGCAACCAGATCGGCTACTACATCGGCAGGCACACCGGCACCCGGCTCCTGGCCCGGCGCGGCGGCAAGGTCCTGAACAAGGAGAACCTGGCCAAGGCCCGCGACTTCCTCGACCGCCGCGGCTTCTGGGCCATCGTCCTGGCCCGCTGGATCCCGTGGGTGCGCACGCTGGCCCCGATGATCGCCGGCGCGGCCCACATGGACCCGCGCAGGTTCATGCTGGCGACCACCATCGGCGCCCTGGCGTGGGTGCCGACCCTGGTCCTGGCCGGCTACTACGGCGCGGGCCTGCTGACGGCCGTCCCCTGGCTCCAGACGGCAGCCGTGATCGCGAGCGTCGCGTTCTTCGTCGTCGGCACCGCCTACGGCCTCTACCGGTACCGCCAGGAAATGCGGAAGCCGGTCGAGGAGGAGATCACCACCTCCGGCGGCAACCCGGGCACCTCCGAGAACCAGTAGCACCGCACTCCCGCCCAGGGCTCCGCACGCCCCGTGCAGCCCGGTGCCCTCGTGTTCTCCCCGTATGGCCTGCCCGGAGGGCTACCATGCTTTTCCCGGGGGTGCAAGCACGCTTTTCGCTTGCACCCCCGGGAAAAGCATGGTCGTCTTTAGACAGGCCATGCGGGGAGAACACGACCGCTGTTCCTTTTCCTCCTCCTTGGCGGCCTGCCCGTCCGGCGAGGGCTCTTTCAGCTCTTCCACCGGGATCCGCACCGCACCGAGCGCAAACCCTCAGCACACCTCTCCGATCACCAGGTCAGCACCCCCCGCCGACGCGTCCACGAGCAGGGCGTTCACGTGGTCCGTCCCCCGCAGCACCCGCTCCCGCGCCTCCCCGACCGGACGCCCGTAGCGCACGTGCCGGTCCACCAGCCTGGCGACCCGCACCTCCTCCGCCACCCGCAGGAACCACACCTCGTCCAGCAGCCCCCGCACCCGCTCCCACGGCCCCTGCCCCAGCAGCAGGTAGTTGCCCTCCGTCACCACCAGCGGGACCTCCGGCGGCACCGGCACGGCGCACGCCACCGGCTCCTCGATCTCCCGCCGGAACTCCGGCGCGTACACCACGTCCGGCCCGGCGGCCCTCAGCCGGGCGAGCAGCTCCGCGTACCCGGCCGCGTCGAAGGTGTCCGGCGCGCCCTTGCGCCCGGCGATCCCGAGCCGCTCCAGCTCCTTCTGCGCCAAGTGGAACCCGTCCATCCCGACCAGCGCCGCCGAGCCGCCCAGCGCCTCGACCAACCGCCGCGCGAGGGTGGACTTGCCGGAGCCGGGCGCGCCCGCGATGCCCAGCACCCGTCGCCCGCCACCCGCCGCCAACTCCTGGGCCCGCTCGACCAGCTCTCCGAACCGCACACCCCCATCCTCCCCCCTCCCGCCGCCTGCGGAGCAGTGGCGCAGGAGCGCGGGTAGGCTCATCCGCAATCGCTTGCGCCGGCTCAACGGGGACGGGTCCATGGTCACCATGAAGGAGGTCGCCGCACTGGCCGGCGTCTCCATCACCACGGTTTCGCACGTGGTCAACGAGACCAGGTCGGTCGCGCCGGACACCAGGGAACGGGTCCTGAAGGCGATCGAGGAGACCGGGTACACCGGGGACGCCATCGCCCGCTCCCTGGTCACCGGCGGCACGAAGTCGCTGGGCCTCGCGGTGTCGCTGGTGTCGCACCCGTACTTCGCGGAGCTGATCGCGGCGATCGAGGCCGAGGCCACCGACGCCGGGTACACGCTGGTGCTGATCGACACGCGGGGTTCCGCCGAGTCCGAGCAGGCGGCGGTGCGGATGCTGCGGTCGCGGCGGGTCGACGGCGTGCTGCTCACGCCCACGTCCGGGTCGGCGGCGCTGCCGGAGCTGCGCCGGCTGGGCGTCCCGACGGTGCTGGTGGACCGGCTGACCGTGGCCCGGGACCTGGACCAGGTGGGGCCGGAGAACGTGCAGGCGACCTCCGCGCTGGTGCGCCACGTCGCCGAGCTGGGCCACCGCAGGATCGGCCTGGTCACCGGCACGCCCGGCCTCGCGACCACCGACGAGCGCGTGCTGGGCTACCGGCTGGGCCTGGGCCGCGCCGGGCTGGCCTGGGACGAGGACCTGGTCGCGGGCTCGCTCGACCCGTTGCTGGGCCGGGCGACCGCGGTCGTGGTCGGCGACCACCAGGCGCTGGTCGACGTGCTGCGCACCGCTCGCGCGCGGGGCGTGCGGATCGGCGCGGACCTGGCGCTGGTGACCTACGACGAGGTGGAGTGGGCGGAGCTGGTCGACCCGCCGCTGACCACCATGGCGCAGCCGGTGGAGGAGATCGGGCGGACCGCCGTGCGGCTGCTGCTGGCGCGCATCGCGGACCCCGACCGCGCCCCGGAGACGATCCGGCTGCCCCCCGCGCTCCGGCACCGCCAGTCCTGCGGTTGCCCGCACTCGGCCTGACCACCGCGCCGGCGCGACCGTTCCACCACAGCGCGATCAAACCGACACCGCTCCACCACAACGCGGCCAGCCCAACGACAACGCGACCACCCCGGCGACAACGCGACCGGACCGGCACCGATCAGCCGCGCGACGACGGCATGATCCCGTTGCGCTCCAACGAAGCCGCCGCCTCCAACGCCATCCACCCGCCGAGCTGCACCGAGAGGTCCCGCTCCGCGCGCCCGGCGGCCGGCCGCTCCGCCCGCTCCGTCCACTCCGGACCGAACAGCGGTTCGCCGAGCACCGTCACCCGGTTCGCCCACACCGCTTCCGCCGACCGGTGCACGATCTCGGCGGCCCGGACCGCCTCCGGCCGGTCCAGCCGCAGCGCCGCCAGCGCGAGGTAGCGCGCCAGGATCCCGCCGAACAGCCCGCCGTCGCCGCCGCCGTGGCCGCGCAGCACGCCGTCGGCGGCCAGGGAGTCGTCCACCGCCGCGATGACGGCCGCCGCCCGGTCGGCGTAGTCGTCGCCGAGTTCGACGCACGCGCCGAGCACGACGCCCTGGCAGTAGGTGTAGACGGTCGTCTCGACCTCCCGGACCGACCCGTCCGGGTGGACGTGCAGGCCGTCCCAGAACAGACCGGTCCCCCGGTCCAGCAGGCGCTCCTCCAACCAGTCCACAGTGGACCGGGCGCGGTCGAGGTCGGCCCGGTCGCCGCCGGCCGCCGCGAGCCGGGCGAAGAAGATCGCCGCCGGGCCGTTGGCGGGCACGTTCTTGAAGTCGTCGTCGCGCCGCCACCAGATGCCGCCGCCGGCGTCGTCGGTCCACCCGGCCCGCAGCCGGCGCGCGATGGCGGCGACGGCCTTCGGCTTCGCCACCCCCGCTCGCGCGGCGCGCTGCAGCGCCAGGCCCAGCCACGCGATGTCGTCGTAGTACTCGTTCGTCCACCCCACGAGGTTGCGCACGCGGATGCCGCGCACCAGCCGCCGGATCACGCCCAGGCGCGCGTCGGTGGGCGAGCGGAGCTGGGCGTCGAGGAAGCAGTCGAGCAGGTGCGCCTGCCACCAGTAGCTGAACCGCACGTGCACCCGCGCCGGCCAGTCCACCGGCCACCCGGTCGCACCCAGCGCGGTGCCCGGCAACCCCCAGACCCGCCGCAGGTGGCGGTTCTCGACCGCGCGTTCGGCGACACCCGCGCGGGTGGCGAGGATCTTCGTCGTCGTCACGGCACCAGCCTGCGCCCTCGACCGGTCAAGAAGCGCGCCGGAACAGCGCCCAGTGGTACAGCGCCATGGCGACGCTGGTGGTCAGGTTGTAGCTGGAGACCTTCGGCCGCATCGGCAGCGACACCACCCGGTCGGCGCGTCGGCGCACCGCGTCGGACAGGCCGTGCCGCTCCGACCCGAACGCGAGCACCGCGTCGTCGGGCAGCGCGGCGTCCCGCAGGTCCGACCCGTCGGCGTCGAAGGCGACCACCTCGCCCGCGAGGTCGTCCAGCGCGGCCAACCGCCCCACCGGCAGCGCGTAGTGCAGCCCGGCGCTGCCCCGCAGCACCGCGGGGTGCCACGGGTCGACGTCCCCGGTGGAGACCACGCCGCCCGCGCCCAGCCCGGCGGCGACCCGGACCACCGCGCCGAAGTTGCCCGGGTTGCGGGGGTTGTCCAGCAGCACCAGCGGCGCGGTCCGGGTCACCGGCCCGACCTCCGCCGGCCGCGCGGCCAGCGCGCCCACCCCGGTCGGGTGCCCCCGCCCGACCACCGCGGCGAACCCGGCGGCGTCGACCTCCCGCGCCCGCTCCCGGAACACCGCCAGCAGGTCGGGGGCGTGGGACCGCGCGAGCGCCGCCGCCCGCTCCCGGTCGAGCACGACGATCGGGTCCACCTCCGCGCCGAACCGCAACGCGTGCTTGACCGCGTGAAAGCCTTCCAGGACCACTCGTCCTACCACGCCGCTCCCCGCACCAGACCGACCTCGCGGGGGATCGTAACCGCGCGGCTCAGCGGCACACCCCGGAGTGCCCCGGCGACGACCCCGCCTCGGCCCGCCGCCGCAGGTGGAAACCGACCCACGACACGACGACCGCGAACCCCACCACCAGCTGGACGGTCTGCGCGGCGGACTCCGGGTACAGCACGCCGTCGATGTAGGTGTCGATGAAGCCGGTGGACAGCTCCGGCCCGCCGGCGGCGGCGCGGAACTCGTTCTCCAGCCACGTCAGCGGGCAGGCCAGGGGGAAGGTCACCACCAGCAGCCCCCACGCCGCCATCGCCAGGTGCGGGTAGATCAGCCGGGGCCAGCGCCACGCCAGGAAGCCGCCCACCACCAGGAAGATCAGCACCCCGAAGTGGAGCACCATCACCAGTTCGGCGAACGCGCGCGCGACCATAGCGACCTCCCTGCCACCCAGGGTAGGCCGGGCCGGGGGGCCGTGCGCGGCATATAGCGCACGTCACCCGCGGGGCAGCGCCTGCCAGGGCACCCGCGAAGCGACGTCCAGCAGCAGGTCGGCGAGGGCGCCCAGCGGCGCCTGCGGCAGCGGGCCCGGCGCCGCCGCCGCGAGGTTGTGCTCGTCGAACGCGATCGCCACGCCGATCGCGCGCGGGTCCTGCAGCAGCGCCTGGGCCAGCCCGGAGCCCAGCAGCGCCGCGGCGAACGCCGGGTTCTTCCGGCGCACCTCGTAGCGGCCGTCGAACGCCGGGTCGCCGGTCGCCGAGAACTCCTCGAACAGGCCCCACACGCTGTCGTTGCGCGGGCTGATCAGCACCCACGGCCCCGGCATCGGGCGGGGCACGACGACCACGGAGTACGTCCGGTACTCCGCGGCCACCACGTTGTCCGCGCGCAGCACCACCTCGACGGCCAGCACGGGGACGCCCCGCCAGTGGCCGACCAGCTGGCACTTCACCCGGCTGCGGTCGGCCTCCAGCATCCGGCCGAGCTGCGGCACGCGTTCCGGGAAGCCCTGGTCCTCGGCGACGAACCGCCAGCCCAGGGAGGTCTCCAGCGCCCGCATCCGCTGCTCCCACTGGTTCGCGAACCGCTGGTCCGCGAACGGGTCGCGCCTGCGGCGCGCCAACCCCACGGCGACCCCCACCCCGAGGACCGCCACGACCACCAGCAGCAGGACGACGCCCGCCATCAGGCCAATCCGAGGTCCGCGAGGTCCAGCAGGTAGCGGTAGGCCAACCCCTGCGCCTCGATCACCTCGCGGGCGACGGTGCCCCGGTCCACGACCGTCGCGACGCCGACGACGTGGGCGCCCGCCTCGCGCAGGGCCTCGACCGCGGTCAGCACGCTGCCGCCCGTGGTGGAGGTGTCCTCGACCGCCAGCACCCGCTGCCCCGCGACCTCGATGCCCTCGATGCGGCGCTGCATCCCGTGCTGCTTGGCCGCCTTGCGCACCACGAACGCGTCCAGCACCTCCCCGGCCGCCGCCGCGGCGTGCATCATCGCGCAGGCCACCGGGTCCGCGCCCAGGGTCAGGCCGCCCGCCGCGACGTAGTCCCAGTCGGCGGTGAGCTGCCGCAGCAGCCTGCCGATCAGCGGGGCGGCGGCGTGGTGCAGCGTCGCGCGGCGCAGGTCGATGTAGTAGTCGGCCTCGGCGCCCGAGGACAACGTCACCTTGCCGTGCACGACGGCCAACTCGCTCACCAGCCGCGCCAGTTCCGCCTTGGCGCCGGAGTCCAGAACCACTTCAGTTCGCACGGGGACCAAGCCTGTCATACGCCCGTACGCTGGCACACCGTGACGCTTCCCGACACCCTGGTCATCGAGCAGCCGTGGGGCGCCGCCCGGCACCTGTTCGGCACCCGCTACGAGGTCCGCGCCTACACCGAGCACGGCGCGCCGGTCGCGGCGGTGGCGGACCGCGGCCGGCTCGGCCCGGTGCGCAGGCTCTTGCGCACCACGGGTTTCTCCGGCCGCACGGTGTTCGACCTCGTGGTGTCCGACCTCGCGGGTCCCGGCCCGGTGGCGCCCGGCCTCGCGGCGCCGGGTCCGGGCCGGCCGCTGCTGCTGATCCGGAAAGGACCGGGCAAACCACCGACCCGGGTGACCCGAGCGGACGGCGTGGCGCTCGGCTCGGTGCGCCGCGAGAGCCGCACCCACTACGCGCTGCTCGACCCCGCCGGGCAGCGGATCTGCTACTTCGGCGACGTCGCCGGGTTCACCCGGGGCGCGATCGCCGAGCGGGATGGCCGGCGGGTGCGCCGCGACGTGCTGCGGGTGCGCCCCGACGCGCCCGAACCGGCGCGGTCGCTGGCCGTCGCGGTCGGCCTCGCGTTCGACGTGGTCCGCGGCGTGGGCACCAACCACACCGGGGGCGACGGGTTCGACTTCCCCGCCGCCTGACCGGCGCCACCCGACCGGCGCCACCGGTCCGCGCCACCGACCGACGTCACCTGACCCGCGCCACCCGACCGGCGTCTCCAGGCCCACGCCACCCGACCCGCGTCGCCAGGCTGGCGTCACCCGACCGGCGTCACCAGGCGTCCTCGGTGAACTGCCCCGGCTCGTCGTCGTCATCGCGGCGGGCCGGGCGCGGTGCGCCGGCGGCGGCGACGTCCTCGGGGTCGTCGCCCTCCCGCAGGGCCGCGTAGGCGCGCCGGAGCTCGGGCACGCCCGCCTGCACCGCGCGCTGCACGCCCTCGTCGCCCGCGCGCTCACCGGACGCGACGTCCCGCCAGGACAGCTCGCCCGAGTCGACCCGCCGGGCCAGGTCGCGCAGCTCGCGCGGCGCGGCGGCGCTGCGGGCGAACCGGGAGATCTCCGCGTAGTCCGCTTCGGACAGCCCGCGGGACCGCAGCTGCACCCCGGTGGCCTCGCGGGAGGTCCGCTCCGCCTCGGACAGCCGCCGGTCCACGTCGGCCACCAGCGCGTCCAGCCGCGCCCGGTCGTAGGGGAAGGTCACTGCCCACCCCCGCCGCCACCGGCGCCGCTCGCGGCCGGGGCGGGCGCTCCACCGCCGCCCGTCCCACCACCGCCACCGGTCCCACCGCCGGCGCCGCCACCGGACGCGCCGGCGCTGTACCGGCCGGTGCCGCCGACGGCGCTCTTCAGCCCGTAGCCGTCCAGCGCCAGGCTGAACGCGCCGGACTTCACGGCCGACTTGCCGTTGTCGAACTTCTGCTTGCCGTCCTGGACCCCGTCGACCACGTCGAGCAGGTCGTTGACGTCGCGCACGTCCTTGAGCTTCGACAGCGCCGTGCCCATGGCGACGATGCCGTCCACCATGCCCCGCACGCCCTCGATGATCGTCTGGATGGACAGGATGATCTTGCGGATGGCGTCCACGATCTGGATCGCGTCGTAGACCATCCACACCGCGCGGCCCCAGCCGACCACCGGGATGGGCGCCATGAGCACGGCTTCCATCAGCTTGGTGACCAGCTTGTCCAGCAGGGTCAGCGCGAGGCCGGTGGCCGTGCGGCAGGTCGAGGCCATCGACTGGAACTTGTTGCCGATGATCCGCGCCACCTGCGAGTCCGCCTCGATGGCGAGCACCCACATGGTGCTCATGCGCAGCTCGAACGCCTGCGCCGCGTCGCCCTCCCAGTGCGGCCCCAGCTGCTCGACGCCCGCGCCGACGTTGTGCCGCACCGAGTCCAGGGCCTTCGCGACCTGGTCCCACGCGTTGGCGTTGGCGTCGATCTTCTCGAAGTCGCCCAGCAGCGGGCTGATCAGCGACTCGACCAGGTTCTCGCCGGTGACCTGCTCGTAGATCCAGTTGACGCCCTGGATCTTCCAGCCGGCCTTCTCGATCAGCTCCCTGGTGGTCTGCCTGCCCGGCCGGTCCTCGGCGGCGGCGCGCAGGGCGACGGAGGGGTCCTCGACGTCGGCGTAGGCGGTCACCGGCCACCTCCGAGCGCGGGCGCCTGCGCGGCCTCGGCCAGCTGGGCGAGCACCTGGTCCAGGACGCCCAGCGCGGCCTGCTCGCCCTGTGCGTAGAGGTCGGCGGCCTTGGTCAGGCCCTCGGCCTCCTTGACCATCATCCGGTTGGCGAAGTCCAGCGTCTCGCCGTAGAGGTTCGCGACACCGGTCACGACGGGGTGGAGCAGCGCGAGCAGCCCGGTGAAGCCCGCGGTGTCACCGCCCCTGGTCACCGCGTGGTCCTTGATGGTCAGGAAGTGCTGCGCGTTGCGGGTCAGCAGCTCGCCGTACCCGTGCAACTCGGCAGGCTCGACCTTGAAGCCCTCACCCATGGGCGGATCCCTCCTCCTCCACTTCGGGGAGTGGGACGGTCCGGATGGCCGCCGGGTTCCCGCCGATCGCGGACCGGCCGTCAGGTGCGACCGCGGGCGCCCGCCGCGCGGGAGGCCAGCGCGCGCAGCACGCCGCGCGGGAGCAGCCTGCTCAGCGCCAGGATCGCCTTGTACTGCGCGCCCGGGACCGACAGCAGCCGCCCGGCGCGCAGGTCGGCGAGGCAGTCGCGCACCACGCGGTCGGCGTCCAGCCAGAGGAACTCCGGCGTGCCGGACATGTCGATGCGCGCGCGCCGGTGGAACTCGGTGCGCACGAAACCGGGGCACAGGGCCAGCACGCGCACGCCCGTGCCCGCCGTCGCCTGCGCCATGCCCTCGGAGAACGACGTCACCCACGCCTTGTCCGCGCTGTAGGTCGAGCCGCGGCCGGGCAGGAAGCCGGCGACGCTGGACACGTTGACCACCGCGCCCCGGCGGCGCTCCACCATGCCGGGCAGGGCGGCCCGGGTCAGCCGCAGCACGCTGGTCACGTTCACGTCGAGCTGGGCCTGCAGCTCGGCCGCGTCGGCGGTGGGGAACTCGCCCGAGATGGCGAAGCCCGCGTTGTTCACCAGGAGGTCGAACGGCCGGGCGGCCAGCACCGCCTCCACCTGCGCGCGGCCCTCGGCGGTGGCCAGGTCGGCGGGCAGCGCGTCCACCCGGACGCCGTGCCGGTCGCGCAGCGCCGCCGCGGTCGCCTCCAGGCGGTCGGCCGTGCGGGCGACCAGCACCAGGTCGTCGCCCTCGGCGGCGAGCCGGCGCGCGAACGCGGCCCCCAACCCGGCCGTCGCGCCGGTGACCAGGGCCAGCGGCGGCGTCACGACTTGCGGCCGAACTGCGGGCGGTGGACCTCGCCACCGGTCTCGGCCTCCGGGTCGGCGTCGAACGGGTCCACCACGTCGGCCAGCTCCCCCAGGTCTCGCAGCAGTCGTTCCAGCCGGGCGGGCGTCGAGTTGGGCGGCGCGGCGGCCAGCACCCAGTCGTTCTCCAGCCACACCACGGTCACGTCCCCGCCGATCTCCTCGGCGGCGTCCACCAGGTCCGGGGTGATCAGCCTGCGCGCGGCGGGCAGCTCGCCGACGAACGCGTACCGCGAGCCGACCGGGCCCAGCAGGTCGGGCATCTGGTCGCGCTGGAACGGCACGCTGGGCAGCCACAGCTCGACCACCACGCCGATCGCGCGCCGGCAGCGCACGCCGACCAGCACCGAGTTGACCTTGCCGCCGGTCTCGTGGTCGAGCACGTAGACCTGGCGGCGGCCGTCCGCGGTGAACGTCGAGCCCGCCACCACGTCCTTCGCCACGCCCGTGCCGTAGTACGCGATCGCGCCGCTCTCCCAGCGGGTGGGCAGCACGTGGTCGGTCTCCTCGAACTGCCACCCGCGCAACGCCGCCCACCGACGCCGCTCGCGGTTGCGCGCGGTGCGCTGCGCCCGGTCGGTGGCGAGCAGGACGAACCCCGCCACACCCGCGACCGCGGCGACGGTGAACCAGACCCACGCCGGTATGCCCACGGGTGCGAGGGTAGCGGGCCGGGCGGGCAGAACGAAGATCACGCGCGGGGCGGTTCGCGTGATCGGACCAACCCGTTACCCGCCGGCGCCGGGGGGCGCGCCCCCCGGCGTTCGGCTCAACCCGTCGGACCGACGGGCCCTCAGGGCCTTCCGACGATCAGCCCCGACTGGTCCTCCAGCACGTCCACCCGCACCGCGTCCCCGTCGCGCACCTCGCCGGCCAGCAGCTCCTTGGCCAGCTGGTCGCCGATGGCGGACTGGACCAGCCGCCGCAGCGGCCGCGCGCCGTAGACCGGGTCGAAGCCGTTGATCGCCAGCCACTCCCGCGCGGCGGGCGTGACCTGCAGCGACAGCCGCCGCTGGGCCAGCCGCCGGGCCAGCCGGTCGACCTGGATGTCCACGATGGAGGTCAGCTCCTCGGTGGCCAGCGCGCGGAACACGACCACGTCGTCGAGCCGGTTGAGGAACTCCGGCTTGAAGTGCGCCCGGACCACCGACATGACCGCGTCGGTGCGCTGCCGCTCGTCCAGGGCGGGGTCCGCGATGGCCTGCGAGCCGAGGTTCGAGGTCAGCACCAGGATGGTGTTGCGGAAGTCGACCGTGCGGCCCTGGCCGTCGGTCAGCCGGCCGTCGTCGAGGACCTGGAGCAGCACGTCGAACACGTCCGGGTGAGCTTTTTCCACCTCATCGAGGAGCACCACGCTGTACGGGCGCCGCCGCACGCTCTCGGTGAGCTGCCCGCCCTGGTCGTAGCCGACGTAGCCGGGGGGAGCGCCGACCAGGCGGGCCACCGAGTGCTTCTCGGAGTACTCGCTCATGTCGATGCGGATCATCGCCCGCTCGTCGTCGAACAGGAACTCCGCCAGCGCCTTGGCCAGCTCGGTCTTGCCCACGCCGGTGGGGCCCAGGAACAGGAAGCTGCCGGTCGGCCGGTCCGGGTCGGCCACGCCCGCGCGGGTGCGCCGCACGGCGTCGGAGACCACCCGCACCGCCTCGGCCTGGCCGACGACGCGCTTGGCCAGCTCGTCCTCCATTCGCAGCAGCTTCGCCGTCTCGCCCTCCAGCAGGCGGCCCGCCGGGATGCCGGTCCACGCGCTGACGACGTCGGCGACGTCGTCCGGCCCGACCTCCTCCTTCAGCATCACCGCGGCGTCCTGGGTGGTGCGGGTCGCGGCCTCCAGCTCCTTCTCCAGCGCCGGGATGCGGCCGTAGCGCAGCTCGGCGGCCCGGCCCAGGTCGCCGTCGCGCTCGGCGCGCTCGGACTCGCCGCGCAGCTGCTCCAGCTGCTCCTTCAGGTCGCGGACCTTCTCGATGGAGCCCTTCTCGTTCTGCCAGCGCGCGGTCAGCGCGGCCAGCGCCTCGCGCTTCTCGGCCACCTCGGCGCGCAGCGCGGCCAGCCGCTCCACGGAGGCGGCGTCGGACTCCTTGGCCAGCGCCATCTCCTCGATCTCCAGCCGGCGGACGGCCCGCTCCACCTCGTCGATCTCGACCGGGCGGGAGTCGATCTCCATGCGCAGCCGGGAGGCCGACTCGTCGACCAGGTCGATCGCCTTGTCCGGCAGGAACCGGGCGGTGATGTACCGGTCGGACAGCGTGGCCGCCGCGACCAGGGCCGCGTCGGTGATGCGCACGCCGTGGTGCACCTCGTAGCGGTCCTTGAGGCCGCGCAGGATGCCGATGGTGTCCTCCACGGTCGGCTCGCCCACCAGGACCTGCTGGAAGCGGCGCTCCAGGGCCGGGTCCTTCTCCACGTGCTCGCGGTACTCGTCCAGCGTGGTCGCGCCGACCATGCGCAGCTCGCCGCGCGCGAGCATCGGCTTGATCATGTTGCCCGCGTCCATGGCGGACTCGCCGGTCGCGCCCGCGCCCACGATGGTGTGCAGCTCGTCGATGAAGGTGACGACCCGGCCGGCCGAGTCGGTGATCTCCTTGAGCACGGCCTTGAGCCGCTCCTCGAACTCGCCCCGGTACTTGGCGCCCGCCACCATCGCGCCCAGGTCCAGCGCCACGACCCGCTTGCCGCGCAGGCTCTCCGGCACGTCGCCCGCGACGATGCGCTGCGCCAGGCCCTCGACGATGGCGGTCTTGCCGACGCCGGGCTCGCCGATCAGGACGGGGTTGTTCTTGGTGCGCCGGCTGAGCACCTGCACGACCCGGCGGATCTCGGCGTCGCGGCCGATCACCGGGTCCAGCTCGCCCTTGCGGGCGCGCTCGGTCAGGTCGACGCCGTACTTCTCCAGCGCCTGGTAGGTGCCCTCCGGGTCCGGGCTGGTCACCCGCGCCGAGCCGCGCACCCGGCCGAACGCCTCCTTGAGCGCGTCGGGCGTCGCGCCGTGCCGGGTGAGCAGGTCGGCGACCTGGCCGCCGTGCTGCGCCAGGCCCACCAGGAGGTGCTCGGTGGAGACGTACTCGTCGCCCATCTCCGTGGCCAGCTCCTGCGCCTTGCCCAGCACGCGGACCGCGTCGCGCGACAGCTGGGGCGCGGACACCGAGGAGCCGCTGGCCGCCGGCAGCGCGCGGGACAGCTGCTCCAGCTCCTTGTGCACCTGCTTGGGGTCGGCCCCCACGGCGGACAGCAGCGGCGCGGTGAGCCCGTCGCCCTGGGCCAGCAGCGCGCCGAGGAGGTGGACGGAGGTGACGTCGGGGTTGCCGGCGACGGTCGCCGCCTGCACCGCGGCGGACACCGCCTGCTGGGTCTTCGTGGTCGGGTTGAAAGCGTCCATTCCTCACCTCGGTCGGCGTGTCGTGCGCGGCCTCAGCGGCCGTCGCACCGTCAACGTCAGAAAAGTTGAGCCGGTTCCGCTCAACCTACCGGACGGACTGTGGCGTCGACCACGCTTGACCTCCAGCGTGATCGAGGTCCTACGTTCGGTGACATGACCGTCAAGCTGAACCACACGATCGTCTCCGCCCATGACGCCCGGGCCACCGCGGACTTCCTCGTGGAGGTGTTCGGGTTCGCGCCCGCCGTCCCGTTCGGCCCGTTCCTCTCCGTCGAGACCGACAACGAGGTGACCCTCGACGTCATGTCGGTGCCGGGGGACATCACCTCGCAGCACTACGCGTTCATCGTCTCCGACGCCGAGTTCGACGACATCTTCGGCCGGGTCCGGGAGCGCGGCCTGACCTACTGGGCCGACCCGTTCGGCCGGGAGCCCGGCCGGATCAACACCAACGACGGCGGGCGCGGCGTCTACTTCGAGGACCCCAACGGCCACAAGCTGGAGATCATCACGGTGCCCTACGGGGGTTAATCGGGGTGCGGCGCCCCCTCGGCACCCGTGATGATCACCGCATGAGCTCACTCGTGCACAGCATCACGGTCGACTGCGCCGACGCCTACGCGCTGGGCAGCTGGTGGAGCCGGGTGACCGGCCGGCCGCTGGCCGACGACGACCACCCCGGCGACCCGGCGGCGGTGATCGAGCTGCCGGAGGGGCCGCGCCTGCTGTTCATCGGCGTCCCCGAGGGCAAGGCCGTGAAGAACCGGATCCACCTCGACCTCGTGCCCGACTCCACGCGGGACCAGGAGGTCGAGCGCCTGCTCGGCATCGGCGCCACCCTGGTGGACGACCGGCGCCGGCCGGACGGGAGCGGCTGGGTCGTGCTGGCCGACCCGGAGGGCAACGAGTTCTGCGTCGAGCGCAGCCCGGCGGAGCGGGCCGCCTCCTAGCCGCGTCACCCGCACGTCGCAGCCGGTTGTCCACACCACGCGTACAGTTGTCCACAATCCGCAGGTGTGAATCCACAGGCCGGCGGCGCGCACCGCACCGGTGCGGGCACCGGCTGCCACGGGTGGTTCCCCGCCCCGTCGACCGGACGGGGCGGACCGCGGCCGACGCCGGGACGCGAGGTGGGCGCCGATGATCGCCGGTCGGTGGACCACAATCCGCAGACCCGGTACAAGTGGTGGGGGACGTTCACCCGGTAGGCCCACACGCCGCGACCAGCTGTGATCAGGCTGCACTCGAAGGTGGCATCAAGGCGTCGGCCGGCCAGTTGACGGGTTAGCCTCCCACCGTCGGGGATGGAAGCTTGACGAGGACGTAGCGCCTTGCCGGCGCCGCCAGAAACGTGGAGACTGCGCCCGGACCATGACTGCGAACGCCGTGTTGAGCCCCATCCCGAGCCCCCCTCCCCACCGAGAGCCCCCTCCGGGCGTCACCGCGATGGTGCGGATGATCCGGGAGAGCTTCGCGGTGGTCGAGCCGCGCTCCGACGAGGTCGCGAAGTTCTTCTACGGAATGCTCTTCAGCCTCGCGCCGGCCACCCGCGAGATGTTCCCCGCGAACATGGAGGTGCAGCGCAGCAGGCTGCTGCGGGCACTGGTCCACGTCGTGCAGATGGTGGACCGCCCGGACGACCTGATCCCGTTCCTGCGCCAGCTCGGCCGCGACCACCGCAAGTTCGGCGTGGTCAGCGTGCACTACGAGTCGGTGGGCACCGCGCTGCTCGCGGCCGTGAAGAAGTACGCCGGCCCGGTCTGGACGCCCCAGGTCGAACTGGCCTGGGCCGAGGCGTACACGATCATGGCCCGCGCCATGCAGGAGGCGGCGGCGGCCGACGACGGGCCCGCCTACTGGCACGCCACCGTCCTGGAGCACCAGCGGGTGAGCTGGGACCTCGCCGTGGTCCGGCTCCAGCCCGACCACCCGATCGGCTACCGCGCCGGCCAGTACGTCAGCGTCGAGACGCCCCAGCGCGCGCGGATGTGGCGCTACTTCTCGCCCGCGAACGCGCCGCGCGAGGACGGCATCATCGAGTTCCACATCCGCTCGGTCGAGGGCGGCTGGGTGAGCCGGTCCATCGTCGGGCACACCCAGGCCGGTGACGTGTGGCGCCTCGGGCCGCCCATGGGCCGCCTGCACGTCGACCGCCGGGCGGGCCGCGACGTGCTCATGATCGCGGGCGGGACGGGCGTCGCGCCCATGCACGCCATCATCGACGGGATGGCGCAGTGGGGCGAGAACCCCCGCGTGCACCTGTTCGTCGGCGGGCGCACCCGCGAGGACCTCTACGACCTGGACAACCTGCAGCGGTTCGCGATGACCAACCCGTGGCTGACCGTCGTGCCGGTGCTGGAGTCCGACCCCGGCGCGCGGGGGATCGAGCGCGGCACGCTGGCCGACGCCGTCACCCGCTACGGGGCGTGGGAGGACCGGGACGTGCTGATCTGCGGTTCGCCGTCGATGATCCGGGCCACCGTGTCGCGGATGCTGGTCGCCGGCACGCCGCTGGACCGGATCAAGTACGACCCGTTCACGCTGGACTAGCGGCCGGCGCGGGAGCCCGCCGGGCAGTACCGCGGCCGGGCCGGTCGGCGCGCTCGGGCGTCGACCGGCCCGGCCGCGGTCCGCTCCGGGGAGCGGCGCGTCAGCGCCTGCCGTTCGGCTTCCAGACCACCAGGGCCGTCTCGTGGCGCACCGGCACGAGGTCGCGGCGCAGCGAGGCGTGCACGGACGCCGCCGCGTGCTCGGCCGCGGCCAGGGCGGAGGCCAGCTCCTCGGTCAGCTCCGCCACGCGGGTGCGCAGCGCGCCCACCTCGTTCTCCAGCTCGATGATCCGCTTGATCCCGGCCAGGTTCACGCCCTCCTCCTGCGAGAGGCGCTGCACCTCCCGCAGCAGCACGATGTCGCGCATCGAGTACCGCCGGCCGCCGCCGGACGTGCGGCCCGGCGACACCAGGCCCAGCCGGTCGTAGGACCGGAGGGTCTGGGCGTGCAGGCCGGACAGCTGCGCCGCCACCGAGATCACGAAGAACGGGGTGTCCTCGTCCGTCCCCGGTGGGAACGGGAACGTCATGTCGACCTCTTCTCCACCAGGGCGTTGAGGTCCGCCCTCGGGTCGTGCCGGGCGGTCGCCGCCGCGTACGCCTCCAGCGCCTCGCGCGCGGTGGCGTCCATGTTGTTCGGCACCGCCACCTGGAGCGTGATCAGCAGGTCGCCGACCTGGCCGTCGCGCTTGGCGATGCCCTTGCCCCTGGCCCGCAGCACGCGGCCGGAGGCCGTGCCCGCGGGCACCTTCAACGTCACCTTGCCGTCCAGCGTGGGCACGGTCAGCGTGGTGCCCAGCGCCAGTTCGGGGAACGTCACCGGCACCGTCACCGTCAGGTGGTCGCCCTGCCGGCCGAACACCGGGTCCGGGTTGACGTGCACGCGGACGAACAGGTCGCCGTTGGGCCCGTTGTTGCGCCCCGGCTCGCCCTGCCCGGCCAGCCTGATCCGCTGGCCGTCGTCCACGCCCGCCGGGATGCGGATGGTCAGCGTGCGGGTCCTGGTGCTGACCCCGTCGCCGCCGCACTCCGGGCACGGGTCGTCCACGATGCGCCCCGTGCCGCGGCAGTCGCCGCACGGCTCGGAGAACGCGAACGCGCCCTGGCTGCGGGTGACCAGCCCCGCGCCGGAGCAGGTCGGGCAGGTGCGCGGCGAGGTGCCCGGCCGCGCGCCCGACCCCGAGCACGTGGCGCAGGTCGCCGGGCTGGACAGCCTCATCGGCACCGTCGCGCCCCGCACGGCCTCGGAGAAGTCGATCCGCACGTCGGTCTCGACGTCCTCGCCCCGGCGCGGCCGGGTGGTCGACGTCGACGTGCCGCCCCGCCGGTTGAACAGGCCGCCGAGCAGGTCGCCCAGACCGCCCATGCCACCCGCCTGCTGCCGGTTGAACAGGTCGCCGACGTCGAACCCGCCGCCCTGGCCGAAGCCGCCGGGGAAGCCCCCGCCGCCCGCGAACAGGCGGCGGGCCTCGTCGTACTGCTTGCGCTTCGCGGCGTCCGACAGCACGCCGTACGCCTCGGACACGGACTTGAACCGCGCCTCGGCCTGGGCGTTGCCGGGGTTGGCGTCGGGGTGCAGCTCCCGCGCCAGCTTCCGGTACGCCTTCCTGATCTCGTCGGCCGAGGCGTCGGAGGAGACGCCCAACTCCCGGTAGAAGTCCTTGTCGATCCAGTCCCGAGCGCTCACCCGGACGTCCCCCCTTCCCTCAGTCCTGCTGCTGTTCGGCCGGCTGCTCCGCCGCCGGCTCGTGGTCGGTCACCGCGACCAGCGCGGGCCGCAGCACGCGCTCGCCGAACCGGTAGCCGCGCCGCAGCACGGCGGTCACCGTCGGGCCGCTCACGTCCGGGGACGTGCCGTGCTGCACCGCCTCGTGCACGGCGGGGTCGAAGCCCTCGCCCTCGTGCCCGAACGGCTCCAGCCCGACGCCGCGCAGCGCGCCGACCAGCTTGTCCGCCACCGCCTTGAACGCGCCGGTCAGGTCGCCGTGCGCGCCGGCCCGCTCCAGGTCGTCCAGGACGGCCAGCAGCTCGCCCGCCACCTGCGCCTTGGCGTTGCTGATCACCAGCTCCCGGTCGCGCTCGACGCGCTTGCGGTAGTTGGCGTACTCGGCGGTGAGCCGCTGGAGGTCCGCGGTGCGCTCGTCCAGCTGCGCCTTCAGCTCGGCGGCCGGGTCGGCGCCGGCGGGGTCGTTCGAGGGGGCGGCGTGGCGGCCGACCGCGTCGTCCGCCGGGACCTCGGAGGTCGCCGCGGCGGACTCCGCTCCGGGCGTCGCCTGCGCGTCCGGGGCGGCCTCGGGGACCGGCGGGCGCACCTCGCCGGTCTCCGGGTCGATCCGCCGGCGGTCGTGCACCACCACGTGGGGCTGCTCTTCCGGCTGGGTCACTTCTTCTCGTCCTCGTCCACGATCTCGGCGTCCACCACGTCGTCGGCCTTGGCGCCACCGGGCGCCGCGCCCGGCGCACCGGCGTCACCGGTCGGCGCGTCGGCCGGGTTGGCGCCCGTGTTGGCGTAGAGGGACTGGCCGATGGCCTGGGACTCGGTGGCCAGCTTCTCCACCGCGGACCGCACCTTGGCGATGTCCGTGCCCTTGAGCGCCTCGTTGGTCTCCTCCAGCGCGGCCTTGACCTTCTCCTTGACGTCGGCCGGGATCTTGTCGTCGTTCTCCTTGACGACCTTCTCGGTCTGGTAGACCAGCGTCTCGGCCTGGTTGCGGACCTCGGCCTCCTCGCGGCGGCGCTTGTCCTCCTCGGCGTGGGCCTCGGCGTCCTTGATCATCCGGTCGATGTCGTCCTTCGGCAGCGCCGAGCCGCCGGTGATCGTCATCCGCTGCTCCTTGCCCGTGCCCATGTCCTTCGCGGACACGTGCACGATGCCGTTCGCGTCGATGTCGAAGGTGACCTCGATCTGCGGGACGCCGCGCGGCGCGGGCGGCAGGCCGGTCAGCTCGAACATGCCGAGCTTCTTGTTGTCCGCCGCGAAGTCGCGCTCGCCCTGGTAGACCTGGATCTGCACCGAGGGCTGGTTGTCGTCGGCCGTCGTGAAGATCTCCGAGCGCTTGGTCGGGATGGTCGTGTTGCGCTCGATCAGCTTGGTCATCACGCCGCCCTTGGTCTCGATGCCCAGGGACAGCGGGGTGACGTCGAGCAGCAGGACGTCCTTGACCTCGCCCTTCAGCACACCGGCCTGCAGCGCCGCGCCGACCGCGACGACCTCGTCCGGGTTCACGCCCTTGTTCGGCTCCCGGCCGCCGGTCAGCTCCTTGACCAGCTCGGCGACGGCGGGCATGCGGGTGGAACCGCCGACCAGCACCACGTGGTCGATGTCGCCGACGGAGATGCCGGCGTCCTTGATCACGTTGTTGAACGGGGCGCGGGTGCGCTCCAGCAGGTCGTTGGTGATGCGCTGGAACTCGGCGCGGGACAGCGTCTCGTCCAGGAACAGCGGGTTCTTGTCCGCGTCGACCGTGATGTAGGGCAGGTTGATGGTGGCGTTGTTCGAGCTGGACAGCTCGATCTTCGCCTTCTCCGCGGCCTCGCGGATGCGCTGCAGCGCCATCTTGTCCTTGGTCAGGTCGATGCCGTTGCCCTGCTTGAAGCGCTCGACCAGCCAGTCGACGATGCGCTGGTCCCAGTCGTCGCCGCCGAGGTGGTTGTCACCGGAGGTCGCGCGGACCTCCACGACGCCGTCGCCCAGCTCCAGCAGCGAGACGTCGAACGTGCCGCCACCGAGGTCGAAGACCAGGATGGTCTGCTCCTTCTCGCCCTTGTCCAGGCCGTAGGCCAGGGCGGCGGAGGTGGGCTCGTTGACGATGCGCAGCACGTTGAGGCCCGCGATCTGGCCGGCCTCCTTGGTGGCCTGGCGCTGCGCGTCCTCGAAGTAGGCGGGGACGGTGATCACCGCGTCGGTGATCTCCTCGCCCAGGTAGGCTTCCGCGTCGCGCTTGAGCTTCATCAGCACGCGCGCGCTGATCTCCTGCGGGGTGTACTTCTTGCCGTCGACCTCTTCGGTCGTCCAGTTCGTGCCGATGTGCCGCTTGACCGACCGGATGGTCCGGTCGACGTTGGTCACCGCCTGGTTCTTGGCGGGCTGACCGACGAGCACCTCGCCGTTCTTGGCGAAGGCGACGATGGACGGGGTCGTCCGCGAACCCTCGGAGTTGGCGATCACCGTCGGCTCGCCACCTTCGAGTACCGCGACGACGGAGTTGGTCGTCCCCAGGTCGATGCCGACCGCTCGCGCCATTTGGATTCCTCCTGGTGATACGTGTGTGAGAGCCCCGCGTTGAGCGGTGTGCGCTCAAGTTTGCCAGGCCGGCGGGACTTGAGTCCACTGGGCTCAACCTTCCTGCTCGTCCAACGACCGGCGGCCCCGCGGTGTTCCCGGCGCGGGGTGATCCCCGACACCCGACCCGGTCCCGGACGCGCGCGGTCCCGGCGGGCGACCCCTCGCGGGGGCCGCCGGCCGGGACCGGGGGCGGGTGCTCAGGAGGCGCTCAGCGCCAGGTCGCCGCTGCCGGAGCGCAGGACGAGTTCGACGGTGGCGTTCGGGTCGTGGGGCACCTCGACGGCCTCCTCGCCGCTGCCCGCGTCGGTCCGCACGCGGTAGGAGCCCCTGGGCACGCGGACGGTGACGTTGCCCGAGCCGGACTCGGCGTGCACCCGCTGCGCGGCGGCCATCTCGACCTCGATGTCGCCGGAGCTGTCGTCCACCAGCACGGGCCCGCTCATCCGGGTCAGCCGGGCGTTGCCCGACCCGATCCGGCCGGTGAACTCGCCGCCGACGTCCGAGGCGGTCACGTCGCCCGAGCCGTTCTCCAGCCGCACGGCGCCGCCGATCTCGCGCACGACGGCGTCGCCGGAGCCGATGCTGACCTCCACGGCGGCGACCCGCTCCACCGTCACGTCACCGGAGTCGTTGTGGCCCACCACCTTCACGTCCTCGGAGGGCACGGTGACGTGGTAGTCCACCGAGCACCGGTCGCCGCACCCGTCGAGCACGAGCGTGTCGCCCTCCAGCCGGTGCGTGACGCCGTCGGGCCGGTCGTCCCTGGTGTGGTGGACGGTCCGCCGGACCTCGACCGCGCCGCCACCGCCGTCCCTGCTGCGCAGGGTGACGTCACCGGAGCCGTTCTGGATGCGCACGGCGACCACCGCCCCGGTCACCTCGTGCCGGTCTTCGAACCTGTGCTGCACCAGTCGCACGCAGGACGACAGCGCACCCGCCGCGGCCACCACCACGACGGCCGCCAACGCGATCCGCTTCACCACCACTGCCCCCTCGCCGTCAAGGACTACGGCCCCAAACCTAAGGTCGGCCCCACCTCCTCGACACCGGGGGAACCCCCGACCCGCAGGTAGGGCTGGCCCTACCTCCCCGGCGGGTCGCCGGGGCCGCGGGCGGGGGCGGTGGCTCAGGCGAGCGACTCGACCACGGCGCGCAACGCGGGCGCGCACCGCGCCGGGTCGCCGAGGTAGCGCTCCGAGGCGATCACGTGCGAGTCGGTCATCCGCTCCCACACCAGCCCCTGCACCGACACCACGGTGATCACCAGCCGGAACGGCTTGACGTAGCGGCCCAACCGGCTCTCCACGCCGCGCACCACCTCGCCGATCGGCAGCGCGCCCGGCGAGCGGCCCGAGTACAGCCGCTCGTGCTCCGCCGCCGCGCCGCGCAGCGCCAGGACGGCCGCGCGCAGGCAGGGCCGGATGGCCAGGGACGGCCCGGACGGGTCGATCGGCAGGCCGGCGGGCGAGTCGGTCCGGGCGTGGTCGAGGACGTCGGCCCACCAGCCGAGCCACTCCTCCGCCGCGCCCGCGCGGTCCACCCCCGGCGGCACGAGGACGGGCACCGAGGGGTCCAGGCCCGGCAGCTCGGGCACGGTGTCGACCGACAGCGCCAGGGTGTCGCGCACGAACAGGGCGGTGTTGACCGTCTGGTTCGTCCCGTGCGACACCTGCCACGACTCGCGTCCCGCGAACCTCATGCGCCCAGTGTCCCGCGCGGAGGTCATCGGGAGGGCATCAGAAGGGACACGACCGGTTCCAACTGCTCGGCCGTTGGGGGGAATTCCGCGATCAGGCCCTGGATCAGCAGGCCGTCCAGCGCCGCGGCGAACCCGAGGAACGCCGCCGGCTCCATCGTGCCGAACACCGACGACAGCAGGGTGATCCACCGCCGCGCCGCCGGCCTCAGCTCGGGCCGCCGCGCCGCCAGCAGGTACAGCTCGTACTCGGCCAGCGTCCGCCCGCGGTTCGGGCCGACGGCGTCGGCCAGGAACCGCGCCACCGAACCGGGCGTCGGCTTGACCGCGCCGAAGCCCAGCGCCATCTCCCTGGCCGACCAGGTCAGGGTCGCGACCAGCAGGTCGTCCAGGGTCGCGTAGTAGTAGGTGGACGAGGACACCGGCAGGTCGGCCTCGCGCGCCACCGACCGGTGCGACACCCCCGCCACGCCGTCGCGCTCGACCACCCGCAGCGTCGCCGCGAGCAGCGCCCGCCGGCGGCGCTCCCCGCGCGCCCGGCGCCCATCAGCCGGGGGTCGCACCGCTGCCCAGCTCGATCGCCACCACGCCGAGCACGACCAGCACGAGCCCGACGACGGTGGTGGGGGTGAGCCGCTCCCCGAACAGCACCACGCCGGCCGCCGCGACCGCGGCGATGCCGAACGCGCACCAGATCGCGTACGCCACCCCGATCGGCACCCCCGCCTTCAGGACGAACCCGAGCGAGGTGAACGCGACCAGGTAGCCGACGACGACGGCGACCACCGGCCAGGGCCTGGTGAAACCGTCCGACAGCTTCAGCGACACGGTCGCCGCCACCTCGCCCGCGATCGCCAGGGCGAGCAGCAGGTACACCACAGCGAGCCTCCAACAACCTGAACACCTGTCCCACTAGTTTATGTGATCGGCCACGCTCAGGTGGTTACCCGCCAGTAGTCGGGCGTAGGCTGCCCAGCCAGGAGAACGGACGAGAAAGGCCGCCACCCATGGGAGCCCTCCAGCTCACCCTCGGCGCCATCGGCGTCGCCGTCAGCGTGTTCGCCTGGGGTCTGTTCGCCGCCGGCGTGGTCCGGATGATCAGGACCATCCGCCTGGGCCAGCCCGACGCGACGCGCAACGGCCCGTTCGTGCCGCGGCTGCGCCAGCTCGTCGTGGAGTTCGTCGCGCACACCCGGATGGCGAAGTTCCGCAGCGTCGCCCCGTGGCACTGGATGGTGATGTGGGGCTTCCTCATCGGCTCCGCGGTGCTGTTCGAAGCCTACGGCGAGGTCTTCCACCCGGCCTTCCACTGGCCGGTCATCGGGGCGTGGCCGGTCTGGGGCCTGCTCGTCGAGCTGCTCGGCATCGGCACGGTCGTCGGCGGCGTCGCGCTGGCGGTGATCCGCCAGCTCAACCACCCGCGCCGCGCCGACCGCCTGTCCCGCTTCGCGGGGTCGAACTTCGCGTTCGCCTACTTCGTCGAGGCGGTCGTGATCATCGAGGGCCTGGGCATCCTCGGGGTGAAGGCGTTCAAGCTGTCCTCCGGGCTGGAGGACATGCCGCTCTGGTCGTCCTTCGTGACGCTGCCGCTGAGCCACCTCCTCCCGGCGAACCCCGACTGGGTCTCGGTGATGGCGGTGGTCAAGCTGCTGTCCGGGATGATCTGGCTGATCGTGCTGTCCCGGAACCTGACCATGGGCGTCGCGTGGCACCGGTTCAGCGCGTTCTTCAACATCTACTTCAAGCGCGAGGACGACGGCGGCGTCGCCCTCGGCGCGCTCAAGCCGATGATGAGCAACGGGCAGGTGCTCGACCTGGAGGAGGCCGACCCGGACGAGGACGTGTTCGGCGTCGGCAAGGTGGAGGACTTCTCCTGGAAGGGCTGGCTGGACTTCAGCACCTGCACCGAGTGCGGTCGCTGCCAGTCCCAGTGCCCGGCCTGGAACACCGGCAAGCCGCTGTCCCCCAAGCTGGTCATCACCCAGCTGCGCGACCACGCCTTCGCCAAGGCGCCCTACCTGCTGGCCGGCGGCAGCCGCGACGTGGCGGGTGACGAGGTCGGCCTGACCGAGGACAAGTACCAGGACTACCAGAAGCGCCTGGAGTCCATCGACGTGCTGGCGATGGCCGAGTCCGAGCGACCCCTCGTCGGCGGCGCGGCCGAGCTGGGCGTCATCGACCCCGAGGTCCTGTGGTCCTGCACGACCTGCGGCGCGTGCGTCGAGCAGTGCCCGGTCGACATCGAGCACGTCGACCACATCGTCGACATGCGCCGCTACCAGGTGCTGATCGAGTCGAACTTCCCGTCCGAGCTGGGCGGCATGTTCAAGAACCTGGAGAACAAGGGCAACCCCTGGGGCCAGAACGCCAAGGACCGCCTGGCGTGGACCGAGGGCCTGGACTTCGAGGTGCCGGTGTTCGACGGCGAGCTGGGCGACACCGAGTACCTGTTCTGGGTCGGCTGCGCGGGCGCGTTCGAGGACCGGGCGAAGAAGACGACGCGGGCCGTGGCGGAGCTGCTGCACACCGCGGGCGTGAAGTACACGGTGCTCGGCCCGGAGGAGAGCTGCACCGGCGACCCGGCGCGGCGCGCGGGCAACGAGTTCCTGTTCCAGATGCTCGCCCAGCAGAACGTCGAGGTGCTCAACACGGTCTTCGAGGGCCGCGAGGCGGGGCAGCGCAAGATCGTGGTGTCGTGCGCGCACTGCTTCAACACCCTGGCCAACGAGTACCCGCAGGTCGGCGGGCAGTTCGAGGTCGTGCACCACACCCAGCTGCTCAACCGCCTGGTGCGCGAGCGCCGCCTGGTGCCGGTCGCCGAGGTGGCGGAGGACGTCACCTACCACGACCCGTGCTACCTGGGCCGCCACAACAAGGTCTACGAGGCGCCGCGCGAGCTGGTCGGCGCGTCCGGCGCGACGCTGCGCGAGATGCCCCGCCACGGCGACCGCTCCATGTGCTGCGGCGCGGGCGGCGCGCGGATGTGGATGGAGGAGCGGATCGGCAAGCGCATCAACGTCGACCGCGTGGACGAGGCGCTGGGCACTGCCCCGTCGAAGATCGCGACGGGCTGCCCGTTCTGCCGCGTGATGCTCACCGACGGCGTGACGGCCCGCCAGAACGAGGGGCAGGCCGGGTCGCACGTGGAGGTCGTGGACGTGGCGCAGCTGCTGCTCACGGCCGTGCGGCGGGGCTCCGAGCGGCAGGACGTGCCCACCGACGAGACCCCGACCGGCACCCCGCTGCCCGACGAGGACAAGGCCCCGACCCAGGGCTGATCACCCGGCGCGACGTCGAACGGCCCGGTCCGCGGACCGGGCCGTTCCCCGTCGGGGCCGGTTCCGCTTCGGGGCCGGTTCCGCTTCGGGGCCGGTTCCGCTTCGGGGCCGGTCAGCGGGTCGGGGTCGGTCAGCGGGTCGGCCGGTCGCCGGCGGTGACGCGGTCGTAGACCAGGTCCAGGACCCAGCTGGTCAGGGCGACGACGATCGCGCCCCAGAAGGCCGGCCAGAAGCCGGTGACCTCGAACGGCAGGCCGAGCCCGCTCGCCAGCCGGCCGGTGAGCCAGAACAGCAGGGCGTTGACCACCAGGCCGATCAGGCCGAGCGTGACCAGGTAGAAGACGCAGCCGAGGAACTTCACCACCGGTTTCACGACCGCGTTCACCAGGCCGAACAGCAGCGCGACGCCGATCAGGGTGCCGACCTTGGCGGGTGTGGGGGCCTCGCCGAGGTCGATGCCGGGGATGACCGTGGAGACCCAGACCGCCACCGCGGTCAGCAGCACGCGCACCAGAATGCCCATGGCGCGCAGGCTAGCGCCGGCGGTGCTCCGAACGGGGTAGGCCGCGCCGCTGCCCGCCCGGCCGCCCGCGCGACGCGCGGGGCGCCGCGCGGGAAACTACCGTCGGTCCATGAGTTCCAAGGCAGGTGGCGAGAGCACCCTCACCGTGCTGCTCGCGCTCGCGGTGAACCTGGCCATCGCGATCATGAAGGCGATCGCGGGCGTGATCACCGGGTCGGCGGCGATGATGGCCGAGGCCGCGCACTCGGTCGCGGACACGTTCACCGAGGGCCTGCTGCTCACCGCCCTGCGCCGCTCGGACCGCCCGGCCGACCGCCGCCACCCGTTCGGGTACGGCAAGGACCGGTACTTCTGGTCCCTGCTGGCGGCCGTGTCGATCTTCGTGTCCGGTGCGGTGTTCGCGTTCTACGAGGGCTTCCGCACGGTGTTCGGCGAGTCGGCCGAGCAGACCAGCCCCGGGGTGGGCTACGCGGTGCTGGCGATCGCGTTCGCGCTGGAGTCGGTGTCGTTCGCCCAGGCCCTGCGCCAGGTGCGGCGGGGGGCGCGGGAGGAGGGGCGGTCGGTGCTCGCGTTCCTGCGGGTGTCCGACGACCCGACGCTGAAGACGGTGTTCTTCGAGGACTCGGCGGCGCTGGTCGGGCTGCTGCTGGCGTTCGGCGGCCTGGGGCTGCACCACCTGACCGGGTCGGCGGTGTGGGACGGGGTGGCCTCGCTGCTGATCGGCCTGCTGCTGGCGATCGCGGCGTACGTGCTGGCGGGGACCAACCGGGGGCTGCTCATCGGCAGGCAGGCCGACCCCAGGCTGGTGCGGGCGGTGTGGGGCTACCTGCGCGAGGTGCCGGAGGTGGAGCAGGTGGTCGACCTGCTCACGATGGCGGTGGGCACCGACCGCGTGCTGCTGTGCGCTCGCCTGGACTTCGACGACGCGCTGTCCGCGGCGGACCTGGAACGCGCCTGCGTGCGCATCGACGCCGAACTGCGCGAGCGGTGGTCGGACCTGGACGAGGTGTTCCTCGAACCCGTGCCGCGCACCGACCGCGAACTGCGCTCCCGCGTGCTGGCCCGGTACGGCGACCTGCTCTAGCGACCTGCTCCGGTGACCTGCTCTCGCGACCTGCGGCGGGCGGCCTGCCGCTAGCGGCGGGTCTCCGAGCGGTGGAAGTTGAGGTACGCCCGCGAGGGCGTGGGCCCGCGCTGCCCCTGGTACCGCGAGCCGGCCTGCGCCGAGCCGTAGGGGAACTCGGCGGAGCTGCTCAGCCGGAACAGGCACAGCTGCCCGATCTTCATGCCCGGCCAGAGCGTGATCGGCAGGTTGGCGACGTTGGACAGCTCCAGGGTGATGTGCCCGGAGAACCCGGGGTCGATGAACCCGGCGGTCGAGTGGGTCAGCAGGCCGAGCCGGCCGAGCGACGACTTGCCCTCCAGCCGGCCCGCGAGGTCGTCGGGCAGCGTCACCAGCTCGAACGTCGAGCCGAGCACGAACTCGCCGGGGTGCAGGACGAACGGCTCGTCGTCCGGGGTCTCCACGAGGGAGGTCAGGTCGTCCTGCTGGATCGAGGGGTCGATGTGGGTGTACCGGGTGTTGTTGAACACCCGGAAGAACCGGTCGAGGCGGACGTCGATGCTGGACGGCTGCACCAGGACGTCGTCGAACGGCTCCAGCACCAGGCGACCGGAGTCGACTTCTTTGCGCAGATCGCGGTCACTCAGCAACACGGGGACAGCCTATGTGTATGATCGGACGCGCAGCACGCGGGTGTAGTTCATTGGTAGAACGACAGCTTCCCAAGCTGTAGAGGCGGGTTCGATTCCCGTCACCCGCTCGGTACGACGAAGGCCCAGGTGAGAGCCGGTTCGCCGCCTCGCCTGGGCCTTCGCCGCGCTCGGGCCCGGGGGCCTCGCCGGGCCGCCCGCGTGCGGTCAGCAGGCCGGGACCGGGACGTCGTCGTCACCGCCGGACCGCTCGCTCCACCGGCCTGTCGAGCCCATCCGCGACCTCCCGTGCCGCCTCGCCGGCGCGTGCTGGTGGAGCGGCGTCGCAGACCCCGATCCGGAGCGCCGGTTCACGAAGCCGTGCAACCGCCGTTCGACAGCGACGCGGGCGCCACCGGCTCGGTTGTCAGGGTGGGTCGGGTTTGCGCCGTCCGCCGCCTCCCCGGGAGCGACCGGTGCGAACGTCTTCCGGAACCACCGTCCGGATGTCCACAGGAATGCCGGTCCCCTATTGGAGTGCCAGTTGGACCGGCTGATCGGCGTTGTCGAACGCCCGGCCCCGGTCGAGGCATGAGAGCGCTGCGCGGACGTTGCTGCCCAACCGCCGGGCGAACTCGACGGGGACCGCGTTGCCGACCTGCATCTGCACGTCCCGGTTCGCGGAGCCGCCCACGAACTCCCAGTCGTCGGGGAACGTCTGGAGCCGGGCGAGTTCGCGATGCGTCATCGCGCGCAGGCGACTGGCCTGGATGCGCCAGAGCTTCACCGTGGACTCGGGGTTCCGGACGTTCTTCGCGGAGCTCCGGTCGACCTCGAACCGCGCGGCCGACACCGCTCCCTGCGCCCACCCCCAAATCGTTCCGGTGTCCACCGCCGGGAAGGGGAGGTCGAAGGACCGCACGGGGTTGCCGTCGCTGGCGGTGCGCGAGAACCGCACTATCACGGCCGCCTCCGACGCATCGAACCCGTTTCCGGTGGCGACGTGGACGGAACTCTGGAAACCCCACTTCGGGTGGTGGTTCGGCAACCCGGCTCCGCCGCCCTGGCCGAGGTCCCAGAGCCACTTCCGCACCGTCTCGGTACCGGTCGCCCGAGGCAGGCCGTAGCCGGCGGGAGCCGATCCGCGGAAAGCCACGAAAACCCAGCGGCGGCGCGTCTGGGGAACGCCGAAACCATCCATCCGGAAGACGTCGTGGAAGACTTCGTAACCCAGCCGGGTCAGGTCGTGCGCGATCTGGTCGTTGAAGAACCTCCCCGTTTCGGGGTGCACCAGGGTCCGCAGGTTCAGGACGTTCTCGATGACCACCGCTCTGGGCCGGGTGGTCGCGGCGATCCGCAGCACCTGTTCGTAGAGGTCGTTCCTCTTGTCCGCCGCCCTGCGGTGCCCACCCAGGCTGTAGCCCTGGCAGGGAGGTCCGGCGACGAGGACGTCCGCTCGCTCCCCGAAGTCCCACTCCCTGGCATCGGCCTGGTCGACGTGCCACGCCGGCCGGTTCCTCCGGAGGGTCGCGACCGCCCAGGGGTCCCATTCCACGGCGCCGACGTGGTCGAATCCGGCCTGTTCGAAGCCGAGGTCGAGCCCTCCGGCTCCGCTGAACATCCCCAGGACCGTGTAGCTCATGGTGTCACCAGGTGGACCGGGGTCGTCGAACCGCTTTCCTGCGTGCGGTAGGCGACGAACGAGTGCACGACACCGGAGGAGGGGTTCGGCTCGAACTCGCCCACGAGCGTGTCGGCTTTCAGGTCGGCCTTGTACCCGACGGGGATCAGATCGGTTTCGACCCGATCGAAGTGCCCCACCTCGACGAACCCCGCGGGCATCGCCTCGCTCGCCGGGAGGACCAGGGTGCATTCGCCTTTTACGCCGCTGAGCAGCTTGTAGGGCGTGTAAGGCGCGTACATCTTCCTGTCGCGCAGCAGGATGTCCCCGTAGCTGCCCAGCACGCGGAGGCTCCTGTTGGCCGCCACGAAGCCCTGCCCGGCGTTGAGGAACGACCCGTGCACGATCGCGATGTCGTGGACGGTCGGGTTCGTCCCGCCGGTCCGGTCGTTGTCGTAGCGCCCGAAGACGTAGAAGACCTGCTTGCCCTGGTGCGCCCCCGAAGGCAGGGCGCTGTTGGAATCGAAGTCGCGCTCGCGGCTGCCGACCGTGATCCCCTTCACTTCGTACGCTTCATCCGTCCCGTCGATGGAGAAATCGGGGTAGGTATTCCTCCCGACGCTCGACGAGTGGTGGCCCGCTTCCCTGATGCGGTCGTACACCCAGTTCTGGAAATGGAATTCCTTGTCGTTCGCAGGTCGCGATGTAGGAATTTTCCCGGCCACGGCACGCTGACAGGCCGCAAAGATGCTCCAGGCGGTGGACACCGGGACATCCTAGCGCGGCGCAAACCGCTCCACCACACCCGGGTGGATTGTGCGGTATTGACTCGATCGGCATGTCGCGCGCTCGTGCCCGCCTTTTGGGAATGACGGGGCCGATACCGCCTCCGACCGTCCCGCAAAAGGTGGGGCACAGCGCGAGCCACTGCGCGCGGAACCGGTCGCCGGGGTGCGGGTGGGCCGGCGACCGGCGGGACGGCCGGTGTCAGGGGCCCGGGTCCGGTGTGCGCCAAGCCTCGTTGTACCGGCGTTCCCGTTCCCGGTCGGTGTCCGAGGTCTGCTCCTTGCGGTACGTGCTCGCCGCTGCTCGCGGGTAGCCGTACTTGGTCATGCGGTGGTCGGTGCTCTCGATCGCGTAGGAGACCGCGAAGTACACGCCGACCACCAGGCCGAGCGAGCCGCAGGCCACCGCCAGCGGCAGCGGTGAGCCCAGGCCCCAGACCAGGGCCAGGGTGATCACGATCGTCAGCGGCAGGACCTGGAGCAGCGCGCGCACCACGAACCACGCCAGCCAGGTCGGCTTCGTCGCCTGGTGGAACACCCAGTCGCGGTAGCCCAGCGGGAGGCGACCGCCGATCAGGTACCAGGCGCGCAGCGGGAGGGGCGGCCGGGTCATGCGCGGTCCGTCGCGGCGATGACGCGGGTCAGCACGGTGTGCAGGTCCTGCAGTTCCGCGAGGGACATGCCGAGGCGCTCGACCACCGCGGGCGGGATGGCGAGGGCCCGCTCGCGCAGGGCCGCGCCCTCCGGCGTGAGCCCGACGGCCAACTGCCGCTCGTCGGCCTCCGCGCGCGGCCGGGTGATGTAGCCGATCGCCTCCAGTCGCTTGAGCAGCGGCGACAGGGTGGCCGGCTCCTGGGCCAGCAAGCGGCTCAACTCCTTCACCGACAACGGCGTCCGGCCCCACAGGGCCAGCATCACGAGGTACTGCGGGTGGGTCAGGCCCATGGGCTCCAGCAGCGGCCGGTAGAGGGCCACCACGTTCCTGGACGCGATGGACAGGGCGAAGCAGACCTGCCGCTCCAGGGCCAGCGGGTCCGCCTGCGGGTCGCCCCCGATAGTTCGTGCGTTAACCATTAGGGTGCATACTACTACCGCGCCTCCAGCTCCGCCCACCCCCCGCCGGACGCCAGCACCGCCCGCACCCCCGCCGCGTGCTCCACCACCCCGGCCAGGTCGCCGTGCAGCAGCGCCGCGCGGTCCGCGTCGACCGGCACGTGGTCGTCGCGCCACAGCTCCAGCGGCAGGCTGACCACGAACACCACCGAGTCCACCAGCCGCAGCACGGGCGCGTCGCCCGGGCAGGCCGACCTGATCTCCGCGCACGCCGAGGCGATCCCGCGCAGCCCGGCCACGGCCGCCGCCGGCGTGCCGTCCCACGACCCGTCCGGCCACAGCCGCCCGCTCAGCGCCAACCACAACCGCCACCCCGCGGCCGACTCGTGCTCGTCCCGCGGCTGCCACGTCCCCATGCACCCACTGTGCGGCGGGTCCGCCGGATCGACCCCGTGAAACCGCGCACAGGGCCACCGCCGCCCACGACCGATCGGGGCGCGCCATGGGGTGCGTCACACCACGGCGAACCGCGCGAAGAATTTTCGCGAACCACCGTCATGCCCGGCGCCCTCGCGACTCCTACCACCATGCGAACCGGTGTCAACGCGCGCCCACCGTCCCCGACCGGCGCCGATCGGCCTGCCACGGGGCCGGGGATTGCGCTGGTCGACCCCGTCCCGCTGTTCCGCGAGGGCCTCTCGGCGGTCGTCCGCCGGACACCGGGGCTGCACTGGCTCGGCTCGACGGGCCACCTCGACACCGCCGTGCGCCTGCAGGAGCGCCTGCGGCCGGACGTGCTGCTGGTCGACTCGGTGCTCGACCCGCAGGGCGACCTGGCGACGCTGCTGACCGGCAGCGACCCGCGGCTCGTGGTGATCTCCCTGGTCCGCGAGCCGCACCGGACGGCGAAGTACGTGCGCACCGCGCTGGCCGCCGGCGTGCGCGGCCTGGTGCCCCGGGCCGGGGAGGTCGGCGAGGTGCTCCAGGCCATCGTGCGCGGCCACCGGGAGCGGCTCTACCTCGACCCGACGCTCGCGCCGCTGGCCGCCGGCTTCACGCCCGCCGCCGAGGCCGGTCCCCACCGCGCGCTGTCCCGCCGGGAGCACGAGGTGCTCCGGCTGGTCGCGGACGGGCTGGAGAACCAGGCGGTCGCCGACCAGCTGTACGTCTCGGTGGAGACCGTCCGCACGCACGTGAAGAACATCCTGCGCAAGCTCCGCGCGCGGGACCGCACGCACGCCGTCTCGCTGGCCTACCGGACGGGGTTGCTCGGCGGCGACCCGGGGTGAGGGTTCCCGGCCGCGGCGAGCGGGCCGGCCTTGCCGGTGTTACTGACAGGTAATATCCTGTTATTACCGGTCAGTAGGGCACCGCCCCGACCTTCATGGAGTGAGACGAGATGGGTCACTACAAGAGCAACGTCCGGGACCTCGAGTTCAACCTGTTCGAGGTCTTCAACGTGCAGGACCACCTCGGCACGGGGCCGTTCGAGCAGTCCGACGAGGACACCGCGCGCGGCGTGCTGGCCGAGCTGAACAACCTGGCCGTCGGCCCGCTGGCCGAGTCCTTCGCCGACGCCGACCGCAACCCGCCGGTCTTCGACGCCGGGACGCACTCGGCGACGCTGCCCGAGTCGTTCAAGAAGTCCTACCGGGCCGTCTGGGACGGTGAGTGGTACCGCCTGTCGCTGCCCGTCGAGCTGGGCGGCTTCGGCATCCCGCCGTCGGTGCAGTGGGCGGCCTCCGAGCTGATCCTGGGCGCGAACCCGGCCATCTACATGTACCTGGCCGGCCCCAGCTTCGCGACGGTGGTCCACCGCAACGGCACCGAGCGGCAGAAGAGGTGGGCCGAGCTGATGATCGAGCGCGGCTGGGGCGCCACCATGGTGCTCACCGAGCCCGACGCCGGCTCCGACGTGGGCGCGGGCCGCACCAGGGCCGTGCTCCAGGAGGACGGCTCCTGGCACCTCGACGGCGTGAAGCGCTTCATCACCTCGGGCGACCAGGACCTGACCGAGAACATCATGCACCTGGTGCTGGCGCGGCCCGAGGGCCCCGGCATCGAGGCGAAGCCCGGCACCAAGGGCCTGTCGCTGTTCCTGGTGCCCAAGTTCCACTTCGACCAGGAGACCGGCGAGCCCGGCGAGCGCAACGGCGCCTTCGTCACCAACGTCGAGCACAAGATGGGCCTGAAGGTCTCGACGACCTGCGAGCTGACCTTCGGCCAGCACGGCGTGCCCGCCAAGGGCTGGCTGCTGGGCGAGGTGCACGACGGCATCGCGCAGATGTTCCAGGTCATCGAGTACGCCCGGATGATGGTCGGCACCAAGGCCATCGCCACCCTGTCGACCGGCTACCTCAACGCCCTGGCCTACGCCAAGGAGCGCGTCCAGAGCGCCGACCTGACCCGCATGACGGACAAGACCGCGCCCCGCGTGGCCATCACCAGCCACCCGGACGTGCGGCGCTCGCTGATGCTGCAGAAGGCTTACACCGAGGGCCTGCGCGCGGTGTACCTCTACGCGGCGACGTTCCAGGACCGGATCGCGCTCGGCGGCGAGGACCGGGAGCTGGCCGAGAAGGTCAACGACCTGCTGCTGCCGGTGGTCAAGGGCGTCGGCTCGGAGCGGGCGTACGAGCAGCTGGCGCAGTCGCTCCAGACGCTGGGCGGGTCGGGCTTCCTCCAGGAGTACCCGATCGAGCAGTACATCCGGGACTCCAAGATCGACTCCCTGTACGAGGGCACCACCGCGATCCAGTCCCTGGACTTCTTCTTCCGCAAGATCGTCCGGGACAAGGGGCAGGCGCTCGGGTTCGTCAACGGCGAGATCCAGGCGTTCCTGGACAACGAGGGCGGCAACGGCCGGCTGAAGGAGGAGCGCGCGCTGCTCAAGCAGGCCCTGGAGGACCTGCAGGGGATGCTCGGCGCGATGGTCGGCTTCCTGACCGTCTCCCAGGAGGACGCCCGCAACCTGTACAAGGTCGGCCAGAACAGCGTCCGGCTGCTGATGACGGCGGGCGACCTGCTCGTCGGCTGGCTGCTGCTGCGCCAGGCCGAGGTGGCGCTGGGCAGGCTCGACGGCCAGGTGTCGGCGCGCGACAAGGCGTTCTACGAGGGCAAGGTCGCGGTCGCGTCGTTCTTCGCGAAGACGGTCCTGCCGGAGCTGTCGGCCCGCCGCAGGATCGCCGAGAACACCGACAACTCGCTGATGGACGTGGACGAAGCCGCGTTCTGAGCCGGTACGGCGACGCACGACGAGAGGGCGGCCCCCCGCACAGGGGGGCCGCCCTCTCGTCGTGCGCGCCCCGGTGTCCGGGACGGGTTCTGCTGGACGCTCACAGGAGCGGGGCCTGACGCCGGCGGTGCTCGCCACCGCCGGCGTCAGTCCTTGTGCGCACGCGCAGCGGCGAAGCAGTAGCCGCCGAAGCCCAGGAACCCCAGGGCGATGACGGCGAGCAGGAAGACCCCGTAGGGCTGGGCGGCGAGCGTGTGCAGCGCCTTGTCGAGACCGCCGGACTCCGACGGGTTGGCGTTGATCGCCGCGAAGCCGACCAGGACGCCGATCAGGACGTAGGAGATGCCCTTGCCGATCCACCCGATGCGGCCGACCCGCTCGACCCACTTCCGGGAGGCGGCGGGCAGCTCGGACATGTCCAGGTCGTCCTCGAAGGACTTCTTGAAGCCCTTGCGCGCCACCGCGACGCCGAGCCCGATGACGAACAGCGCCACCGCGCCGACCAGGAACTGGCCCAGCGGCAGGGCGAGCAGGCGCGCCGTCCAGGTCTGGGACTGCTCGGTGGAGCTGGACTGCCCGCTGCCGACCGCGTACTTGACCGCCGCGACGCCGATGGCCGTCGCCGTGATCGCGCGGCCGACCGAGCCGAGCCGGCGGATGGCCCGCTTGCGCTCGGGGGTGACCCAGTTGTAGCCGGAGGCCGCCATGGCGGCCTGCCAGACCGCGAACGCGAACAGGCCGAGGGCGAGGACCCACAGCAGGACCGGCCCGAAGCCGGTCTCGGCCAGGGCGCCGACCGCGCCCTTCTGGTCGGTGCGCTCACCGGTGTCGCCGAACACCACCTGGGCGGTGAGGACGGCGAGCAGCACGTGCACCAACCCGTAGCACACCATCCCACCGCGGCCGAGCAACTGCACGGCCGGGTGACGTCTTACCGCGTGAACGCTCACGAAGGGTGAGTACCCGTTTCGCGAGGTTCTACGCCCCGACCACCGGGGCGCCGGGCGCGGCGCCCGGCTCGGGCCCGCGGGCGCGTCACCCCGCGGGCGGCGCCTCGCAGACGATCTTCGGCGACGGGTCGTAGCGCACCGTGCGCGACTCGGAGCGGGTCTGGCCGGTGCGGCGGTCCTTGATGGTGCGGGTGTCGGTGACCGTGAAGCCCTGGGCGCCGGGGCTGTTCACGCACGGCTGCGTGGTCTTCTTGACCTCGTTCGGCTCGGTGAAGTCGGTCCGCTCACTGGTCGACCCGGTCACGTCGTAGTTCTTCGTGCCCCACAGGACGATCCGGATCGAGCTCGGCGTCCAGATGGTCTGGATCGCGACGCCCGTGTCGTCCGGGTTGGTGAACGCGATGTCGATCAGGCTGTTGCCCGCGTTGTCCATGAACACCGTGGCCTCGCGGCCCGCCGGGTAGCGCGAGATCCAGTAGCTGTGCTCCTTGTGGCCCGCGTCCTTCATGCCCGCGGTGTACGCCGCGTTGTAGAGCGTGGTCGCGAACTGCGAGATGCCGCCGCCGACCGCGCGGCCGGGCGCGCCGTTCTCGATGATGCCCGCCTCGACGTAGCCCTGCGCCAGGCCGCGCGGGCCGGTGTGGCCGTTGAGCGAGAACGTCTCGTGGGGCTTGACGATCGCGCCGTTGACCTCCTCGGCCACCACGCGGATGTTGACGCCCGAGTCGGCGGCGAAGTTACCGGTCTGGAACTCGCCGATGACCTCCTTGATGCCCATCTTGTTCGCCTGCTCGGTGGTGACCTCCGCGGGCGTGTGCTTGTACTCCGCCTTGATCTCCCGCTTGTCCGTGCTCTTGAGCACGTCCATGAAGGTCGCCAGGGACTTCTCCCAGTCGATGGCCAGGCCGTCCACCGACTCCTTGACCGTCGGCTTGCCGCCCTCGAAGACGATCTCGGCGTCCTTGCCCTCCTTCTCGGTCTCCTCGAGCTGCGGGCCGGCGGCCTCGACGACCTTGTTGTTGTCGACCCTGGCCGCCAGGCCGCCGCCGTCGACGGGCTCGAACACCAGGGTGGCGCCCAGCTGCTCGGGCGTGAGCGTCGCGTCCTTGCCCTCGCCCTTGACGACGACCGGGGCGGAGGTGGCCGGCTCGGCGAACTCCGCCAGGGCCTTCTGCACGCCTTCCTTCGTGGTCTTCACGGGCGTGACCGCGACCGGCAGCTCGACCGTGCCGCCGTCGGCCCAGTCGGCGAGCAGCTTCTCCGACGCGCCCGGCACGTCCAGCTTCTGGCCCTGCTTCGGGTCGACCGCGACCGGGGTCGCGCCCTCGAACCGGATGGTGCCCTCGGCCGGCTCGTGGTCGGTCTGGGCGCGCAGGGCCTCCAGGGCGGCGGTGAGCTTCGCGTCGTCGCTGCGGGTGGCGAAGCCGACCTCGCGGGAGGTGAAGAACGAGGTGATCCGGGTGATCGGCGACAGCGGCTGGTCGCCCGCCCGGTCCAGGGTGGCGGCCCAGTCCAGCTCCAGGCCCGCGGCCTTCGGGTCGATCCCGGTGGTCACGTCGCCCGCCCGCGCCTGCACCGGCTGCGCCAGGCGCGGGCCGATGGTCTCGCGCAGCTTCTGCTCGGCGGCGGGGTGGCTCAGCCCGCCCACGTCGACGCCCGCGACCGTCACGCCGCGCGGCACGTTGCCGCCGGAGATCAGGATGTCCGCGCCGTAGAGCACGACCAGCAGGCCCAGCACGCCCGCGGCGACGAGGAGGACCCGGCGGCGCCGCTTGCGCCGCTCGTCGCCCTCCTCCGCGGCGGTCCTGTCGTCGTCCACCGGCAGCGGGCCGTGGACGACGGCCTCGGGCGGCGGCACGGGGGTGGCGAAGACCGTCGTGGCCTCGGCCGGGGACGGCCCGCGCGGGTCGCCCGCCGGCGGGAACGCCCGGGTCGCGTCGGGCGCGGCGCCGCGGTCGGGCGCGACGGCCCGGGTCTCCTCGGCCGGCGACTGCTCGGCGGGCGGGTTCAGCTTGTGCGTGACCGCGCCCGCAGGCGGGTTCAGCTTGTGCGTCACCTCGTCCGCGGGCGGGTTCGACCCGGGCGCCGCCGCGTCCGCGGGCGGCGCGGTGTCGCGCGCCGGCTCGCCGGGCACGGCCCGCGCCGCGTCCGAGGGCGGGACGGTGCGCACGGTCGGGGCGGCCGACGGCTCGTCGGGCTCCTCCTGCGGCCAGGCGTCCTCCGCCGGCCACGCGGCCTCCCGCACCGATGACGCCGGGATCTGCGTCGTGCGCTCCGAAGCGGTGCCCGACGGGCGGACGGGCTCGAACGCCCTGGTCCGCTCAGCGTCGTACTCCGGTCGCTGGTTCTCCGGCACCCGCTCCCCCTCTTGCCTCTCGCAAGTTCCTGGGACTGCTTACCCGACCGCCGTCACGCGCCGATCACTTCTCGGTGGTTCAGAGGTAAAGACCGGTCCCGTGGTCCGACCGCTCGGTGGCGGTCGCGTGCACGTCCCGCTCCCGCATCACCAGGTAGGTCGTGCCCTGCACCTCGACCTCGAACTGGTCCTCCGGGTTGAACAGGACCCGGTCGCCCACCTTGACGTGCCGGACGTTCGTCCCGACGCCGAGGACGTCGCCCCAGGCCAGGCGTTTCGCCATCTGAGCGGTCGCCGGGATCACGATGCCGCCGCTGCTGCGGCGCTCACCGTCCTCCGGGGAGATCCGCACCATGACGCGGTCATGCAGCATCTGGATCTCAAGCTTGACATCGGGCACCAGCAGAGTCTACGTGGCGCTCCGGGGCTCCTCGTCCAGGCCGCCCATCACCAGGGGCAGCCGGTGCGGCCCGCCCGCCTCCACGCGGATCGGCACGCCCCAGTCCTGCCGGGTCAGCTTGCAGGCCGGGTGCTCGACCGCGGGGTCGTCGGTGCAGCTCGCGGCCTGCGCGACGACGTGCAGCACGCCCTCGGTGAAGCCTTCGGCGATGCGCAGGGCGCGGGTCAGGTCCGTGCCCACGCCCACACCGCCCGCCAGCAGCTCCGGCGGCGAGCTGGTGACCTCCAGGCGGGTCGACGGGCCGTAGCGGTCGTCGAGCACGGTGCCCGCGGGCGGCGTGAAGATGACGCTCAGCTCGACGTCGCCGGGCGCCAGGACGGTCGGCGGGCGGCGGACCCGGTGGGCCTCACCGAACACCTTGGCGCCGGGCGCGACGGGGCGCTCCAGGCGGTGCGCGGCGGAGGCCACGACGACCAGCTCGCCGTCGACGTAGAGGACGTCGGACGGTTCGGCGACGTCGGTGGCGAGCGTGGACACCTCGCCCGTGGCCGGGTCGTAGCGGCGGACCGCGCCGTTGTAGGTGTCGGCGACGGCGATCCCGCCGTCGGGCAGGACGGCCACGCCCAGCGGGTGCTGGAGCAGCGCCTGGTCGGCCGGCCCGTCGCGGTGGCCGAAGTCGAACAGGCCCCTGCCGACGGCGGTGCGCACCTCGCCGCCCTCCAGGTAGCGCAGGGCGGAGGTCTCGGAGTCGACCAGCCAGAGCCGGTCGCCGTCGGCGGCCAGGCCCGAGGTCTGGGCGAAGAAGGCGTCGGCGGCCGGTCCGTCGCCCAGGCCCTCGACGGTGGTGCCGGCCAGGCGTTCGAGGCGGCGCTCGACGGGCTTGAACAGGCCGAGGGTGTGGTTGCCCGCCAACGCGATCACGACGCCGCCGGCGGGTTCCCACCAGGCCACGTCCCACGGGCTGGTGAGGTCGACCGCGTCGGCCGGCCCGTCGGTCGCGCCGTCGCGCCACTGCTCGCCCGTGCCGGCGACGGTGGTCACCTCGCCGGTGTCCAGGTCGAGGCCGCGCAGCAGGTGGTTGACCGTGTCGGCGACGACCACGTGGTAGCCGACCTCGGCGGCGACGTCGGGCGGCAGCAGCGCCAGCCCGGCGGGCTCGGAGAACGTCGGTTCGAGCCCGTCGCGCCGGCCGCGCTCGCCGGTGCCGACGCGGCGGACGACGGTCTCGCCGTCGGGTTCCAGCTCGACCAGGCGGTGGTGGGCGGAGTCGCTGACCAGCAGGGTGCCGCGCGGGGTGCGCAGCGCCTTGGCCGGGAAGCGCAGCTCGGTGTCGGCGGGGGCCGGCGGGACGTACGGCCCGTCGCCGCGGTGCAGCGTGCCCTTGGCCTCGTGCTCGGCGACGACCTCGGTGACGATCCGGCGCAGCGCGTCGACGTGCCCCTCGCCGGCGGCGACGTGCACGACGTACCCCTCGGGGTCCACCAGGACCAGCGTGGGCCACGCCTTGACGGCGTAGTTCTGCCACGTGGTCAGCTCGGGGTCGTCCAGGACGGGGTGGTGGACCTCGTAGCGCTCGACGGCGGCCTCGAGCGCTTCGGCGTCGGCTTCGTGCACGAACTTCGGGGAGTGCACGCCGATGGTGACCAGGACGTCCGGGAACTCGGCTTCGAGGGGGCGCAGCTCGTCCAGCACGTGCAGGCAGTTGATGCAGCAGAAGGTCCAGAAGTCCAGCAGCACGACCTTGCCGCGCAGGTCGGCGAGCCGGACCTCCCGGTCACCGGTGTTGAGCCACCCCCGACCGACCAGTTCGGGGGCGCGGACTCGGGCGCGGCGGCGTGGCACAGTCGTCACGCAGTGAGTCAACACGACGTCCAAGGCACAGTATTTCCACGCCCACGATGCGGACGTGGATGCCCCGCCAAAGCGGTGTCACCAGGGACAGGAGCCAAGTTGCACGAGCTGTCCGCGAGTGCCTGGTCACTCCTCTGCGTCGACACCCGCTTCGCGAGCAGTGCTTGAGTCGAGCCAACCCGGAACGTCCAGCAGGGCGTGGTGTGGGCGTCTTCCCGGAAGGGTCCCCGTTTTGTACAATTTGGGGCATGTTCGAGTTGCCGATCAGCGTGGCGCGGGACCAGCTCGGCGAACTCGTCTCCAAGGTCGAGCACGCGCATGAACGAGCCGTGCTGACCAGGCACGGTCGACCGGTTGCCGCGGTCGTCTCCATCGACGACCTCCGGCGGCTCGAAGCGGCAGAGGACGAAGCCGATCTCGCCGCGGCACGGGAGGCGCTGGCCGCCGCCGAGCCACGGGTTGCCCACCACGACGTGCTCGCCGAGTTCGGTGACGTCTGACCCGTGCCCTACGAGATCGAATGGACGGCTTCCGCCCTGCGGGAGCTTCGCGAGCTCGACAAGCAGACCGGACGCAGGGTCGTGCTGGCGGTGACGGCCCTGGGGGACGACCCCCGCCCGCCGGGGTGCCGGGCGCTCACCGGCCGACCGGCAGGCGTGATGCGCATCCGGGTCGGTGACCACCGGGTGATCTACCAGGTGGAGGACGCCAAGGTCCTGGTGACGGTCGTGCGGGTGGCGCATCGACGCGAGGTGCACCGGAAGGTGTGAGCTCGACCGGCGGACCGCTTCCACCGACCGGGCCCGTCGAAGTGCGTCGAGCCGGCCTTGTCCCCGTCACCTCGACCGACCGGTTCGGAGGCGCGAACTCGGGCGCGGCGCAGTCGACGCGGAGGAAGTCGACACGACGTGGCGGGCGCGGCATTCCGGGGTCCGCGGAGTCGGCAACGGTGAACATGCACCCTGCGTTCCGCGAGAAGTCGGCGCAATTGGCGGTTGCGGGTATTCCCGCGCTCGAAGTCGCACCGTCAGCGGACGGTGCGCGGGCCGAGGGTGGTGGCGCCCAGGGCGGTTACCCGGCGGCGCAGGTCGCGGTCGGCGGTGATCACCGCACATTGGCGGTCAGCGGATTCGGCGCGGACCACTGCGACGATCGCGTCATCACCCGACGCAGTGGCGGAGACCACACGGACGCCCGGCACGGACTGCACGTGGCGGGCCTCACCCTCCACCACGAGGACGACCTCGACCGGTCCCTCGGCGAACCCCGCCAAGCCCCGCTCACCCACTCCTACCAGCGAATTCCGCAATCTCGTCGCCGCCGCGGCGCGGTCGCGCCACCAGCCGTCGGGCACGGATCCGATGACATTTGCCGCGTCAACGACAACGAGTGGGCGGGTCATCGCCCCATGCTCTCAGCAAACCCTCAAAAAACTGTCGCACTCCGATGGCACCATGGAGGTGTCCAAGGGGGACAAGAACACATTCAGGGGGATAGTGATGATGGAGCACGCCTGCAGACAGGACGAGGACACCTGGACCGGCTCCGCCACGTCCAAGTAGTCCGGGGGAGGCCCTGGCTCGTCGAGCCGGGGTGGTCCTGAGCAGTCGGGGACATGGGAAACCCCGCGGTGCTGCCAGGTCGGGGGTCCGACAGCATCGCGGGGTCACCAGGAACATCGATACACGATCGTGGTCCGTTACATCCTCTAATGAGTGTGACGGAGATCACGTTGCGATGTCAGCTCGAATGTCGAAAGCCCTGTCGCGCGGGAGGTGCGGCAGGGCTTTCGACGTTTCCCCCTTCGCCGGCCGCGCGGGACGACGGGGCGCGCACCCGGTGTCGATCGGGTGAGTCGCCCCGCGCGGGACGTCAGCGGAGGGTGGAGACCTGGGCCTGGGCGATCGCCATCAGCTCGTGGCGCATCGCCGGGGTGGGCGCCATGTCGATCGCGCGGGCGACAGCCTTGCGGTTGCGAGCCTCGACACGACGAGCGCGGAGCTTCGCAGTGAAGTTCATCGGGGTTTCATCCCTCTCAACGGTTCCTCGGTGGTGTGCCTCAAGTATGCACCCTCCGGGCAGCGAAATCACCCGATTATCCGGTGAGTTGGCGCACAGGCCGACGAATCACCGGCGTCCACCTGAGTGGCCCCTACGATTCGCCTGGCAGACACCCACCTGTGCCGGACGCCACTCCCGAGCCCCGCAGGCCGCCCGGCGAGCGCCGCGGACCGGTCCCGGGCACCGCGCGGCGAGCACCCCCCGGACCCCCGTTCCGGCGGGGGGCGCCCGGGAACACCGGACGACCGGGTTGTTGCGCACGGGCCGGCGGCCGAGTTGGCTGGACCCGTGGCTGAAGTCGTGACCAAGGGCACCGGCAAGGTCGAGCGCACCGCCGACCGCGCCGAGGTGCAGGCGAGTTTCGAGACCGTGGGCGCGACCCGCAACGAGGCGGTCGACCTGCTCAACCGGCGGATGGCGGCGGTGGAGCCGGCGCTGGGGCGGGCGGGTGTGCAGGTGCGGTCGCGGCAGTTGTCCGTGCACGACAACTGGGACGGGCAGCAGCGCGCGGGCAGCCGGGCGGCGCAGCAGTACGTGCTGCGGGTCGACGACCTGGCGCGGCTGGACGACCTGCTGTCGACCCTGGTCGCCGCCGAGCCGACCTGGCTCAACGGCCCGCAGTGGCAGCTCGCGGCGGACGCCGAGGCGGTCCGCGAGGCGCAGCGCGAGGCCGTGCTCGACGCGCGGCGGCGCGCCGAGGGGTACGCCGAGGCCCTGGGTGCGCGCCTGGGCACGCTGCAGCGACTCTCCGACGGCGACGGCGAGGTGTGGGCCGCCGAGGCTTCCCCCGGCCGGGCGATGGCCGCGTACGGCGGGTCGGTCGGCCAGGCGCCGAAGATGGACGAGCTGAACCTGGAGGCGCAGCAGATCGTCGTGACGGTCCGCTGCACCGCCACGTGGACGCTGCTGGACTAGCGCCCTGGGGCCCGGGTCAACGCTCCGGGCTCGCCGTCACGCCCGGCCTCCCGTCGCGCGGACAGAAATCGGGCCCCCTTCGGCGGCACGACGACCCGCGCGCCGGTCACCGCGGACGGGGTGGCCGGCAGGTGGTTCGCGCCGTGGTCGCGGCGCCCCGGACCGGAGGGCGCGATCAGCGGCTGACGTTGGCGGCGAGCGTCCGCAGCAGGGCGCGCAACCGCTCGGCGTCCGCCGCGTCGAGGTCCATCGCCGCGCCCATCGCCGGGGGCACCCGCTCCGCCCGCCCGCGCAGCGCGACGCCCTGCCCGGTGAGCGCGACCCGCACCGAGCGCTCGTCGTCGGCCCGGCGCTCGCGCCGCACCAGCCCGGCCGCCTCCAACCGCTTGAGCAGCGGCGACAAGGTGCCGTAGTCGAGCTGGAGCGCGGCGCCGAGGTCCTTGACGGGCACGTCGCCGCGTTCCCACAGCACCAGCAGGACCAGGTACTGCGGGTAGGTCAGGCCCAGGTCCTCCAGCAGCGGGCGGTAACGGGCCGTGACGGCGCGCGATGCGGCGTAGAGCGCGAAGCAGAGCTGGTCGTCGAGCGCCAGCGTGTGGTCCATGTGACCCTCCCCCGTGACTGGGTCCACACTACCCCTGCGGCCATTTAGATTGTGCACGATGTAATCGCGCACTAGGTTATCGAGCGTCGCAACCACGACCCGAGGAGTTCGAGATGACCGTCCTGGAACCCGCCGCCGCGGAGTTCGCCGCCGCCACCGCCAACCCGCCGTACCTGTACGACCTGGGTCCGACCGAGGGGCGCAAGGCCGTGGACGAGGTGCAGTCGGGCGAGGTCGCCAAGCCCGAGGTCGCCGAGGAGTGGGTGACCGTGGGCGAGGTGCCCGTCCGCGTCGTCCGCCCGGTCGACGCCACCGGCCCGCTGCCCGTCGTGCTCTACGTCCACGGCGCGGGCTGGGTGTTCGGCAACGCCCGCACGCACGACCGGCTCGTGCGCGAACTGGCGGTCGGCGTCGGCGCGGCCGTCGTGTTCCCCGACTACAGCCTCTCGCCCGAGGCGCGCTACCCCGTCGCGCTGGAGGAGGGCTACGCCGTGGCGCGGTGGATCACCGACTCCGGCGCGGACCACGGCCTCGACGCGTCCCGGCTCGCGGTCGCGGGCGACTCGGTGGGCGGCAACATGTCCGCCGCGCTGACCCTGCTGGCCAAGCGGCGCGGCGACGTGGCGTTCCGGCAGCAGGTGCTGTTCTACCCGGTCACCGACGCGTCCTTCGACACGCCGTCCTACCACGAGTTCGCCGAGGGCTACTTCCTGCGCCGGGACGCGATGGTCTGGTTCTGGGACCAGTACACGACCGACGAGGCGCAGCGCGCGGAGATCACCGCGTCACCGCTGCGCGCGTCGCTGGACGACCTGGCGGGCCTGCCGCCGGCGCTGGTGATCACCGCCGAGGCGGACGTGCTGCGCGACGAGGGCGAGGCGTACGCGAGCCGGTTGCGCGAGGCGGGGGTGCCCGTGGTCGCGGTCCGGTACCAGGGCGTGATCCACGACTTCGTGATGCTCGACGCGCTGCGCCCGACGCACGCCGCCGGGGCCGCGATCGCGCAGGCCGTCGCCACCCTGAAGACCGCGCTCGCCTAGGGGTTCCGCCTAGGGACTGCCGTCGGCCGGACCGCCCGCCGCGGGCGCCTCCGGCGCGGGTGCGCCGGGGTCGGCTGCATCGGGGTCGGCTGCATCGGGGTCGGGCGCATCAGGGTCGGGCGCATCGGGGTCGGCTGCGCGCCGGGACGGCGGGCGCCAGGTGTGGCCGCCGACCAGGTCGCCGAACCCCATCCAGACCAGGTTCATCAGGCGCGCCGCGACGACCCCCGCCGGCTCCTCGGGGTTGTCCAGCCACCAGTCGGCCAGCGACTCGCCCGCGCCGACCAGGGCGGCGGCCAGCGACTCCGCCTCCTTGTCGCCGGGGCGCGGCACGTCCGGGAAGCCGGAGGAGCCGACCAGCAACCCCGCCACGAGGCCGATCGCCCGGCCGCGCAGGTCGGCCGACTCCTCGGCGAGCGGGCCGCCCTGGGACGACGCCTGGCGGTGCAGGACCTGCCAGCTCGCCCGGTTGCCGCCGACGAAGCCGAAGAACGCCCGCAGCCCGCTCCACAGCTGCACGTCCGGCGGCTGGTCGCGCTCGACCCCGGTCGCGACGGCCTCCACCATCCGGGTCGCCTCGCGGCGGATGCAGGTCGCGAACAGCTCCTCCTTCGAGCCCAGGTACGCGTACAGCATCGGCTTGGAGATGCCCGCGACCTCGGAGATCTCGTCCATGGACGCGGCGTGGAAGCCCCGGCGCGAGAAGACCTCCACCGCGGCGTCCGTGATCTGCCGCTCGCGCACCGCGCGCGGCAGCCGCTTGGCCCGACCGGTGCGGACCGGTTGGTCTGCGTGCATGTCACCCCCCTCAAGGCCCGGTCAAGGCTATCGGACTCCCCACCCCGCTACCTACTCGTCAGTAATGTCACCGACGAGCAGGTAGCGAGGGTGACGTGCATGGCCACCGACCTCACTGACGAGGCAATGGCGAAGCTCACCCGCAGAAGCCTGCCTCGACGCTGCGGCGGGTCGACCCGGCGCTGGAACCCAGCCCGGATGGACTCGCGGAGGAGGTTCAGCGGCGGGCGGCCGGGCGATCTCCGAGGTGCACATCCGCTGCCGTGGTCGCATCAGCGCATCTCAGGGGTGGGTCGTTCCATCACCTGCGCGCGCTCGGCCGAGTCGGACCGTCCGGACCACCGAGTTCGAGCACAGCTTCGTCGACATCGTCGACGAGAGCCTGCCAGGACGCCAACGATGCCACCGGGCCGAGGTGGTCGAGTCTCTCCAGGAGTTGCCTCCTGTTGTCCGAGAAACGCTTGGAGAGCCTCTCACGCCTTCTCCCGGTCAGCTCGGAAGCACGAAGGATGCAGTCGGCGAGGATCGCTTTCGGGTCAGCTCGGGATTCGACTTCGTGCGTCTTCGGCAAGCCCAGCGGAAGTTTTCCTCTCGGATTCCCGGCGACCGTCCGGATCGCCTGCTCGTCCAGGAGGAGCCAAGCTTCGGTCATCTTGACCGGGATGACCGGCACGGGGTGGGATCCCGAGGATGCGGCACGGACGGCGGACTCCACCTCGACCCGCCTTTCGAACGGGTCGACGTTGTCCGAGTCGCGGTGCACCACGATGACCCGCGGAGCGCTCCCGATCAGCGCCACACCGGCCCGGATCCGCGACTCCACGTCCTTCTTGACCCGCGCGCCGAGCATCGCGTATTCCGGCTTGCTCAGCCGGAGCGAGACCCCGCGTTCGAAGAAGAGGGATTCGACTATGCCGGCCAGCGGCGCATCCGAGGTCCCCTCCGCCACGAACAATCCGGTAAAAGATGGATCAGTCATCCCACCAGGTCCCAGGGAAGTCGGAGCTGCGCTCCTGCCGGCGCCGTCAGGTAAGCCACCACATCCGCCTCCGAGAAGGAAGGCGAGCCCGTCCCGCCGACCCGCCAGGAATTTTTGAACGGAAGTAGTGAAAGACCTCGGGTGACTTCGCCGTCCGGCGTCCGGTGTGGCCGGACCTCGGCGAGCAGCAGGTCCTGCGGATCGCACAACTGCACCACTCCGGGCGCATGCGTGTTGACGATCACCTGCCGAAAGGTGTTCCCGTTGTCCGGAGCGGCGGACGGGTCGACGGCGAGGTCTTCGACCAGTTTCAGCATCGCCGGGAGGTTCGCGGGGTGGATGCCGTTCTCCGGCTCCTCCATGCAGATGAGACCTTTGAACGTCGGATCCTCGAGGAGGACGCACAGCGCCAGGAAGCGCAACGTGCCTTCGGACAGGGCACGTGCGGGAAGTCGGAGATCACCGCGTTCCTGGAGGAAGAGGGTGAACACTTCCCGTACTTGGTCGAGTTCGACCGTCAAGCCTTCCACGCTGACACCCGACAGGTCCGAGAGGCGCCCCGCCACTCGCGCGTAGACGGCGTCCGGGTCCGGTGCCGACAAGTCTCTCGCGTTCTCGTTCGCTATCCTGTAGAGGGTGGACGCGAGGTGGCGACCGTCGGTGTCCAGGGCCTTGGGGTCGGCGAAGCCGTCAGGGGCGCGCAGTGCGCTCGGCTCGAGCGCCAGCCGCTTCCAGCTCTGCATCTCGCGCCGGGCCGCGAGGACGGTCGGGTAGTCATTCGTCGTGACCGTGCTCAACACCGTGCGCCCGGCCCGACCGGCAGCGCGGGGCTGGGGTTTGCCGTGGCTGCCGCCGTCACCGTGGACGTTGATCACGATGCCGCCTTCGCGATCCTCGGTGGAGAGGAAGGGGCCGCCCCGCCGTTCGCCCTTCACGACCGCCGCTCGGAAGTGCTTCGCACTGTGCGGGAAGCGGAGGTGCTTCGGCGCGTCACCTCTGGTGATGTGCCGGAGCTGCTCCTTCAGCAGGGTCAGCCGGCCGATGCTCCCTTCGCCCCGGGGCGGGAGGTAGCCGAGGGTGAGCTCATAGCGCAGGAAAGTCGTTCGCGCGTTGGCCGGCGCCCCCAGGTCGTCCTCCACCTCGGCCGGAACGATCATCTCCGCGGCCAGGTCGATCTGCCGCTGGTGGTCGCGGTAACCATCCCAGAACAGGTCCCGAGGGTCCCCGCCCCGGAGTCCGGTCGAACCGCGGACGCGCTGGGAAGCCTCCATCAACGTCTCACCGGCCAGGTGGGAGAGGAATTCGATCGCATCGAATATGTTCGACTTACCGATTCCGTTGGCGCCCGCGATGCACGTGAAGGGACCGAACTCCACGTCGACATCCAGCAGGTTCTTGAACCCTCGGACTTCCAGCCGAGTAAGCATGGGCCCACCCTAAGGGTTGGAGACGGTGACAGACCTGCGACCTGCGCCCCGCCCGTGTCCGTCGCCGTGGCGCTGACTTGCGGTCAACCTAACTCATGACACCCTCGTGGAAGGGGCGAGCAAGTTCAGTGGTCGTTGGTGGACAGAGCGGCTCGTCAGGTGACCGGCTTGCACCGGACGGGTCCTCGGCGGTCCCGTCCGGCCGCGGGGGAGTGCGAGCCGGCCTAGGGTGCGGGGCATGATCGGGAGTTTGCAGTGCGTCGTGCTCGACTGCCCGGAGCCCCGCGCGCTGGCCGAGTTCTACCGGGGGCTGCTGGGCGGGGACGTCGACCGGCCCGACCGGCAGTGGTCGCTGGACGAGGACTGGTCGACGCTGCACACCGCGCGCGGTGTGCTGTGCTTCCAGCGGGTCGCCGGGCACGTCGCGCCCCGGTGGCCCGACCCGGCCCGGCCCCGGCAGCTGCACCTCGACATCGCCGTGCAGGACCTCGACCTCGGCAAGGTCGAGGTCCTGCGGCTCGGCGGCGCCCTGCTGGACGACTCCCACGAGGCGTGGTGGGTGTTCGCCGACCCGGCGGGCCACCCCTTCTGCCTGGTCCGGGAGTGAGGGTCAGCGGCCCGCTTCGGCGAGCCAGGCCCGCTCCGCGGTGGTGTCCGGCACCGGGGGCCAGCCGTTGATCCTCGCCAGCAGCGCCCAGTAGCGCTCGGCCCTGGGGTCGCCGAACTCCTCCAGCCGGCGCGTCAGCTCCGGCCCCACCGGGACGCCGAAGACCCCGCCCCACCGCTCGTTGAGCTGCCGGACGACCTCCCGCGCCTCGGCGGAACCCGGCGCGACCCCGGCGTCGAGCGCCTTGCGCGCCTCGGCGATCGCGCCCTGGAACGCCTGCAGGTGCTCCGGCGTGCTGCCGCCGGACATGTCGACGCCCTCGGCGCGCATCTCCTGGTGCCGCTCGGACATCCGCCGGATCGACGCGCGGAAGTCCGGGTCCCGCACCAGGTTCACCAGTTCGATCCACGCCTCCAACTGCTCGGTCGACGGGTCGTCGGGCAGTTCCACCCGCACCGACCGCATCCGCTGGTCGAAGCCCGGCTCCAGGTCCAACCCGCCGAAGACCTCGTCGAAGAAGTCGTCGAGGATCGCCTGCCGCTCCTCCTCCGACAGCCGCGCCAACTCGTGCACCATCTCCACCTCCCCGTTCCGCGCCACGACCCGCAGCACGGCCCGGCGCAGCCGGAGCGTGCGCAGCTGCGCGTCGATGGCTTCCGCGTGCGCCCGCGCCACCTCGGCGACGGACACCTCGTGCGCGAGCACCCGCTGCGCCGTGGGCAGGTCCACGCCCAGGTCGCGCAGGGTCCGCACGAGCTTCAGCCGCGCCAACCCGTCGACGTCGTAGGTGCGGAACCCGCCCGCGGTCCGCCCCGCGACGGGGACCAGACCGGAGTCGGAGTAGAACCGGACCGTCCTGGTGGACAGGCCGGCCAACCGCGCCAGTTCGCCGATCGAGTAGTGCGTCACGGGAACCACCTTCGACTCTCCAGTGACTGGAACTTCAAGCCCTTTTCCGGCGGGCGGGGAGAACGGCGACGGGTGGGGGCCGGGGTCGGCTCCCACCCGTCGCGATCCGGTGCGCGGATCAGTACGTCATCGCCACCCCGGGGTCGGCCAGGAGGGCGCCGACGTCGGCCAGGAACTGCGAGCCCTGCTGGCCGTCGACCACGCGGTGGTCGAAGCTCAGCGCCAGCTGGCACACCTTGCGGGGCACCACCTGGCCGTCGACCACCCACGGCAGGTCGCGGATCGCGCCCAGGGCGAGGATCGCGGACTCGCCGGGGTTGATGATCGGCGTCCCCGTGTCGACGCCGAACACGCCGACGTTGGTGATGGTGATGGTCCCGTTGAGCATGTCCGCCGGCGTCGTGCGGCCCTCGCGGGCGACCGTGGCCAGGTCGTCCAGCGCCACCGCCAGGTCGCGCAGCGACAGGCGGTCCGCGTCGCGGACCTTCGGCACCACCAGGCCGCGCGGCGTGGCCGCCGCGATGCCCAGGTGCACGTAGTCCTTGTAGACGATCTCGCCGGCCGCCGCGTCCCACGTCGCGTTCACGTCGGGGGTGCGGCGGGTCGCCAGGACCACGGCCTTGGCCGCGAACGCCAGCGGCGTGAGCTTGACGTCGCGGAACTGCGGCGTGCCCTTCAGCCGCGCCCGCAGCTCCATCATCGGGGTCACGTCGACGGTCAGGAACTCCGTGACGTGCGGCGCGGTGAACGCGCTGTCCACCATCGCCTGCGCGGTCGCCTTGCGGACGCCCTTGATGGGCACCCGCCGCTCCCGCGCCCCGGAGGAGGCGGGCGCCGCGGCGGCCGGGGCGGCCGGGGCGGCGAGGGCCTGCTCCACGTCCTCGCGGGTGATCACGCCGCCGGGACCGCTGCCGGACAGCCCGTGCAGGTCCACGCCCAGGTCCTTGGCCAGCTTGCGGACCGGCGGCTTGGCCAGCGGCACGTAACCGCCCGGGGCCGGGGCGGAGACCGGGGCGGCCGCGGGTGCGGGCGGGGCGACCGCGGGTGCGGGCGGGGCCGCCGGGGTCGGGGTGGCGGTCACCGGGACCGGCGCGGGCGCGTCCCGGCGGGCCCGGCGCTTGGCCGAACCGGACTTCGGCCCGTAGCCGACCAGGTTCGCGACCCGGCCCTCCTCCTCGGCGGCCGGGGCCGCCGCGCCGTTGGTCTCCGGCGCGGCGACGGCGGCCCCCGACGGGTCCACGTCGATGGTGATGATCGGCACGCCGACCTCGACCGTCTGCCCCACCTCGGCCAGCAGCTCGGTCACCACGCCGTCCCACGGGCACGGCAGCTCGACCGCCGCCTTGGCGGTCTCGATCTCCACGATGATGTCGTTGACCTTGACCGCGTCGCCCGGCCGCACGTGCCAGGTCAGGATCTCGGCCTCGGTCAGCCCCTCCGCCGTGTCCGGCAGGGGGAATTGCTTGAACTGCGGCATTCCCGGTGTCCCCTTACCAGGCCAGTGAGCGGTCTACGGCGTGCAGCACCCGGTCGAGGTCGGGGAGGAACTCCTCCTCCAGCTTCGACGGCGGGTACGGCGTGTCGAAACCGGTCACCCGCAGCACCGGCGCCTCCAGCGAGTAGAAGCACTCCTGCTGCACCTTGGCCGCGATCTCGCTGGAGATGGACGACTCGCTGGGCGCCTCGGTCACCACGACCAGCCGCCCGGTGCGCCGCACCGACTCGTACACCGGGCCGAGGTCCAGCGGGGACAGCGCGCGCAGGTCCACGACCTCCAGCGAGCGGCCCTCGTCCTCGGCCGCCGCGGCGGCGTCCAGGGCGGTGCGCACCATCGGGCCGTAGGACACCAGGGTGGCGTCCGTGCCGGTGCGCAGCACGCGCGACGCGTACAGCGGGCCGGGCGCGGCCGTCGTGTCGACCTGGCCCTTCTCGTAGTAGCGGCGCTTGGGCTCGAAGAACAGCACCGGGTCGTCGGAGTCGATCGCCTGCTGGATCATCCAGTACGCGTCGGCCGGGTTCGAGCACGACACGACCTTCAGGCCGGCGGTGTGCGCGAAGTACGACTCGGGCGACTCCGAGTGGTGCTCGACCGCGCCGATGCCGCCGCCGAACGGCACGCGGATCACCATGGGCAGCTTGATCCGGCCCTGGGTGCGGAAGTGCAGCTTCGCGACCTGGCTGACGATCTGGTCGAAGCCGGGGAAGATGAAGCCCTCGAACTGGATCTCGCACACCGGCCGGTAGCCGCGGATGGCCAGGCCCACCGCCGTGCCGATGATGCCGGACTCCGACAGCGGCGTGTCGAGCACGCGCTGCTCGCCGAAGTCCTTCTGGAGGCCGTCGGTGATCCGGAAGACGCCGCCGAGCTTGCCGACGTCCTCGCCCATCACGAGGACCTTGGGGTTGGCCTCCATCGCCGCGCGCAGGCCGTTGTTGATGGCCTTGGCGATGGTCATCGTCTGCACGGCCGCCGGCGCGGCGGGTGCGGACCGGTCCACGGTCGGAGCGGCCATCAGTGCTCACCTCCGGCGAAACCCGCGTGGTAGGCCAGGAACTCGTCGCGCTGGGCTTCCAGCACGGGGTTGCCCTCCGCGTAGACCTCGCTGAAGATCCGCGAGGCGGGCGGGGTGGGCAGGGTGACGCAGTGCTCGCGCAGCTCGACGGCGATCTCCTCGGCCTCGGCCTCCACGGAGTCGAAGAACGCCTGGTCGGCCCACTGCTGCTTGACCAGGTGCACCTTCACCCGCTCGATCGGGTCCTTCAGCTTCCACAGCTCCAGCTCGTCGGAGAGCCGGTAGCGGGACGGGTCGTCGGAGGTGGTGTGGGCGTCCATCCGGTAGGTGAAAGCCTCGATGAGGATGGGGCCGTTGCCCTGGCGGCACTCCTCCAGCGCCCAGCGCGACACGGCGAGCGAGGCGAGCACGTCGTTGCCGTCGACCCGGATGCCGGGGAAGCCGTAGCCGCGCGCCCGCTGGTACAGCGGCAGGCGGGACTGGCGCTCGGTGGGCTCGGAGATGGCCCACTGGTTGTTCTGGCAGAAGAAGACGAGGGGCGCGTCGTAGACCGCCGCCCACACGAAGCCCTCGTGCACGTCGCCCTGGCTGGTCGCGCCGTCGCCGAAGAAGACCATGGTGGCCTCGCTGTCCGCGTCGCCCACCTTGCCGTCGAACCGCTGGCCCATCGCGTACCCGGCCGCGTTGAGCACCTGGTTGCCGATGACGATCGTGTACGGGTGGAACCGGTGCTCCACCGGGTCCCACGAGCCGTTGTCGGTGCCCCGGAACATGCTCAGGATCTGGCCCGGCTGGACGCCCCGGCACCAGGCCACGCCGTGCTCGCGGTAGCTGGGGAAGGCCATGTCCATCGGCTTGAGCGCCCGGCCGGCGCCGATCTGCGCGGCCTCCTGGCCCAGCAGCGGCACCCACAGGCCCAGCTCGCCCTTGCGCTGCAGGGCGTTGGCCTCGCGGTCGATCCGGCGCACCAGGACCATGTCGCGGTACAGCCCGCGCAGCTCTTCGGGCGTGATGTCGATGTCGAAGTCCGGGTGCTGGACCCGCTCACCCTCGGGGGTGAGCAGCTGCACCAGGTCGGCGCCGCCCTCGTCGGTCGCTCGCAAGCCTGCGATCACCTGTTCCGCGGTCGGTTTGGCGGCGGTGGCCGGCGGGCTGTCCGGCCCCGGTTGCGTCCATTTCTCTGGGGACGACATTGCGCCTTACTCCTCGTCTTCGAGGCCGCCAAGTCGCTCGTGACGACCATGCGCGGCGGCACCGCCAGTCGCCGCCGCCCTGGTGAGGGAGGTCGGACAACCGTCGGCGCTGACGGTGTTCTCATCCACATCCTGACACGCGCTCACCCGACATGGTGAGCCCCGTCCCACTTTGTAATCGAGCGCGCACCCTCCTGAACAGCGACAACGGTAGGAAGGCCAATCTTCGGCAGTCCGAGCGAGACGTTCGACGTCCGAACGGCCGTGTCCCGGTTACCGATCGTTAACGACTGTCCGTGCGCCTCCGGGCACGGTCGGTCGACGCGGGGCCGCTCGGCCGACCAGCCTGGTTCCCCCGGCCGGGTCCCCGCTCACCCGTGGACGCCCGACTGTCGGCCCCACCGCCGGTGCCCACGACCCGGTACCCACTCCGACGGCGTGATGACCGGCGCGGGCAATTAAGTTGCCCCCATGGACCGTTCAGCGCTGACCCGTACCGTCCGAGGGCTGTGGGACGACGACATCCTCCCGAGCCTGTCCGACCTCGTCGCCCTGCCCGCCGTCTCCCCCGCGTTCGACCCGGCGTGGGCGGAGCACGGGCACCTCGCCGCCGCCGTCGAGCACGTGCGCGCCTGGCTCGCCACCCGCGACCTGCCCGGCGTCGCGATCGAGGTCGTCCGGTTGCCCGGCCGCACGCCGCTGCTGCTGGTGGACGTGCCCGCCACCGCGGCGACCGGGGACACCGTGCTGCTCTACGGCCACCTGGACAAGCAGCCGCCGGTGGCGAACTGGTCGGAGGGCCTGGGCCCGTGGACGCCGGTCGTGCGCGACGGGCGGCTCTACGGCCGGGGGGCGGCCGACGACGGCTACTCGGGGTACGCGGCCGTCGCCGCCGTCGAGGCCGTGCGCGCGGCGGGCGGCGAGCACGCCCGGTGCGTCGTGCTGCTGGAGACCGGCGAGGAGTCCGGCAGCCCCGACCTGCCCGCCTACCTGGAGCACCTGCGGCCCCGGCTGGGCGAGGTGTCGCTGGTGGTGTGCCTGGACTCGGGCGGCAGCGACTACGACCGGATGTGGCTGACCACGTCGCTGCGCGGCCTGGCGCAGGTCACGATGACCGTCCGGGTGCTGGGCAGCGGCCTGCACTCGGGCATGTCCAGCGGGATCGTGCCCAGCTCGTTCCGGGTCGCGCGGCAGCTGCTGGACCGGCTGGAGGACTCCGCGACCGGCGAGCTGCTGGTGCCCGAGATGCACGTCGAGGTGCCGGCGAACCGGCTCGCCGAGGTGCGCGCGGCCGTGGCCAGCGCGCCGGGCGCGCTGACCGACCCGGTGCCGTGGGCGCCGGGCGTGCGGCCGGTGGCCGACGACGAGGTCGAGCTGGCGCTGAACGCGGGCTGGCGCCCCACGCTGTCGGTGACCGGCGCGGACGGCCTGCCCGCCCCGGACGACGCGGGCAACGTGCTGCGGCCGTTCACCACCCTGGTGCTCAGCTTCCGGCTGCCGCCGACCGCCGACGCCGCGGCGGCCGTCGAGGCGGTGCGGCGCCTGGTCACGACGGACGTGCCGTACGGCGCGGTGGTCGAGCTGAGCCGCGTCGAGCACGCCGACGGCTGGAACGCGCCGGACCTCGCGCCGTGGCTGCGGGCCACGCTGGACCGCGTCGGCGAGGAGGTGTTCGGCGCGCCGTGGCGGACCGTGTCGCTGGGCGGCTCGATCCCGTTCATGAGCCTGCTGCACGAGGCGTACCCGGACGCGCAGTTCCTGGTCACGGGCGTGGTGGGGCCGGACAGCAACTGCCACGTGCCCGACGAGTGGCTGCACCTGGCGCACGCCGCGCGGGTCACCGAGGCCGTGGCCCTCGTGCTGGACGCGCACACCCGGAAGTGAGCCGTACCCGGCGGGGTGTGCGGCCAACCCGCCGGTAACCGGTTTACTGAACCGATGCCGCACACTGGCCCAGTGAACGAGCATCGGCAGCAGGCGGAGCGGGCGCGGTTGGGGGAGGCGGGCTCCCCCACCTCGCCCTGGCGCCTGTGGGGGCCCTACCTGGCCGGGCGCCAGTGGGGCACCGTGCGCGAGGACTACTCGGCCGGCGGTGACGCCTGGACCTCCTTCCCCTTCGACCACGCGCGGTCGCGGGCCTACCGGTGGGGCGAGGACGGCATCGCCGGCATCTGCGACGTGCACGGCTTCCTCAACCTGGGCATCGCGCTGTGGAACGGCCGCGACCCGATCCTCAAGGAGCGGTACTTCGGCCTGACCAACAACGAGGGCAACCACGGCGAGGACGTCAAGGAGCACTGGTGGGTGACCGACGGCACGCCGACCCACTCGTGGATGCAGGTCGTCTACCGGTACCCGCAGGCCGAGTTCCCCTACCGCGAGCTGCGCCGGATGGCCGCCCAGGCGGGCCGGCAGGCCCGTGAGCCGGAGCTGTCCGACACCGGGGTCCTGGACGGCAACCGGTTCTTCGACGTCCGGGTGACCTACGCCAAGGCTTCGCCCACCGACATCTGCGTCGAGCTGACCGCCACCAACCACGGCCCGGACCCCGCGCCCCTGCACCTGCTGCCCCAGCTGTGGTTCCGCAACACGTGGGCGTGGGGCCGGGACGACCGGCGGCCCGCCCTGGTCGCCTCCACCCGGGACGGCTGGCGGCGCGTCACGGCCGAGCACGGCGCCCTGGGCCGCTACACGCTGCACGTCGAGGGCTCGCCGACGCTGCTGGTCACCGACAACGAGACCAACGAGGTCGAGCTGTTCGGCGCCGTGCGCAACCCGACCCGCTACACCAAGGACGGCATCGACCGGTACGTGGTCCGGCGCGACACCCCGGCCTGCCAGGTCACCGGTCCGGACGACGAGAGCGCGCCGGGCACGAAGGCCGCGGCCTGGTACTCCTACGACCCGGTGGAGCCGGGCGAGTCGGTCACCGTGCGGCTGCGGCTGGTCGAGGGCGACGGGCACGTCGACGCGTTCGGGCCGACGTTCCAGGCCACGCTGGACGACCGCCGCGAGGAGGCCGACGCCTTCCACCGCACCGACCTGGACCCGATGCGCGCCAAGGTCGTCCGGCGCGCGCTGGCGGGCCTGATGTGGACCAAGCAGCACTACCGGTTCCACACCAGGGAGTGGCTGGACGGCGACCCGGCGCAGCCGGCGGCCCCGAAGTCGCGGCGGTCGCCGCACGCCCGCAACGCGCACTGGCGGCACTTCGACGTCGCCGACGTGATCTCCATGCCCGACGAGTGGGAGTACCCCTGGTTCGCGGCCTGGGACCTGGCGTTCCACACCGTGCCGTTCGCGATGGTGGACCCGGCGTTCGCCAAGGAGCAGCTGCTGCTGCTGTGCCGCGAGTGGATGATGCACCCCAACGGCCAGCTGCCCGCCTACGAGTGGGAGTTCGGCGACGTCAACCCGCCGGTGCACGCGTGGGCCGCGCTGCAGGTCTTCCAGGTCGACCACGACCGGAAGTTCCTGGCGAAGGTGTTCCACAAGCTGCTGCTGAACTTCTCCTGGTGGGTCAACCGCAAGGACGCCGACGGCAGCTACCTGTTCGAGGGCGGGTTCCTCGGCATGGACAACATCGGCCCGGTCAACCGGTCCGAGCCGATGCTCGGGACGTGGCGGCTGGAGCAGTCCGACGCGACGTCGTGGATGGCGGCCTACAGCCTGCACCTGATGCGGATGGCGCTGGAGCTGGCGCGGCACGACGAGTCGTACGAGGACGTGGCCACGAAGTTCGTGGAGCACTTCCTGAGCATCGCCGAGGCGTCCACCCGGTTCGGCTCGGGCGGGCGCGGGCTGTGGGACGAGACCGACGGCTTCTGCTACGACGTGGTGTCGCGGCGGCTGCCGGACGGCTCGGTGGAGTCCAAGCCGGTGCGGGTGCGGTCGATGGTCGGCCTGATCCCCGTGCTGGCGTGCGCGGTGCTCGAGCCGTGGGTGTTCGAGGAGCTGCCCGGCTTCGGCCGGCGGCTGGAGCACCTGCTGGCCCGGCGCCCCGAGCTGGCCCAGTTCCTGACCCGGCGGGACGGCCGCGTGCTGCTGTCCATGCTGGACGAGCCCAAGCTGCGCCGCGTGCTGCGCCGGATGCTGGACGAGGGCGAGTTCCTCTCGCCGCACGGCATCCGCAGCCTGTCCGCCGCGCACCGCGAGGGCCTGGAGGTGCAGGTCGCCGACCAGGAGCACCGGATGGGCTACGAGCCGGGCGAGTCCCGCACGCCCATGTTCGGCGGCAACTCGAACTGGCGCGGCCCGGTCTGGTTCCCCACGAACGCGCTGCTGGTGGAGGCGCTGCGGACGATCGGGTCGTTCCACGGCGGTCGGTTCCACGTGGAACTCCCCACCCGCTCGCAGCGCCACGTCACCGCCGGCCAGGCGGCGGACGAGCTGGTCCGGCGGCTGGTGTCGCTGTTCCTGCCCGACCACGACGGCCGCCGGCCGGCCGACGGCAAGCGGATCGAGTCGACCGACTCGGCGCTGTGGCGCGAGCACGTCACCTTCAGCGAGTACTTCGACGGCGACACCGGCGAAGGGCTGGGCGCGACGCACCAGACCGGGTGGACGGCGCTGGTGGCCAGCCTGCTGACAGATCGTCGCCAAACCGGCGCTCTGGGTGCATCTATTGTGTGATTTAACCCAAAGATCCGAACATCTTGCGCCCGAATGGCGTTTGTAACGCAAGATTCGTGCGCCAGGTCGCGCTGTAACACTCACGTGCTGTGCACCACGTCACCCAGGTGGCAGTATGCCGGGAACTCGACCTACACAGTTACGAGGAGTGACGCGCCGTGGCCCCTACCAGGCACGCAGTGCTCGCCCTGCTCCCGGCGCTCGCGCTGGCGATGACGGCGTGCGCTACCAAGGTCAACACCGGCTCGCAGGACAGCGGGTCCGGCATCACCCTGGTCAAGAGCGGCAAGCTGGTCACCTGCACGCACCTTTCCTACAAGCCGTTCCAGTACAGCGAGGGCGACAAGACCGTCGGCTTCGACGTCGACCTGGTGGACCTGGTCGCCGCGGAGCTGAACGTCGAACAGGAAATCTTCGACACGCCGTTCGAGACCATCACCTCCGGCGAGGTCTTCAACACCAACAAGTGCGACCTCGCGGCGGCCGGCATGACCATCAAGCCCGACCGAGCGGAGGTCATCGACTTCTCCGAGCCGTACTTCGACGCCCAGCAGGCGCTGCTGGTGAAGAAGGACTCCCCGGTCAAGGGTCTCACGGACCTGCGGGACAAGAAGATCGGCGTCCAACTGGAGACCACGGGCGAGATCTACGCCAACGAGAAGGCCGCCGAGTTCGGCTACACGGTCGTGCAGTTCGAGGACCTGCCGCTGATGGAGACCGCCGTCCGGACCGGCGCGGTGGACGCGGCGATCAACGACAACGGCGTGCTGCTGGACTACGCCAAGGAGTTCCCCGACACCGCGGTGGTCGCCGAGTTCGACACCGAGGAGCAGTACGGGATCGGCCTGAAGAAGGGCAACACCGCCCTCAAGGCGAAGGTCGACGAGGTGCTCAAGAAGGCCCGGGACAGCGGCAAGTACGACGAGCTGTACGAGAAGTGGTTCGGCAAGAAGCCGGAGAAGAAGTAGTCGGCTGACGCGGGGCCGGCACCCGACACGGGGCCGGCCCCGCCCCTTGTCCCCACTCCCCGCGAGGAATCCACATGGCACTCTCCAAGCGACAGCGCGCGAAGGTGTTCCGCGTCGGCCAGTACGCGCTGCTGGTCGTGGTCATCGCCGTCCTGGCGCTGGTCGCCGACTGGGGCGAGATCAAGCGCGCGTTCTTCAACCTGGACATCGCGGCGTCGATGTTCCCCGGCGTCATCACGGTGGCGCTGAAGAACACGATCGTCTACACCGCGCTGGGTTTCGCGTTCGGCCTCGTGCTCGGCCTGGTGCTGGCGCTGATGAAGCTGTCGTCGGTCGCGCCCTACCGGTGGCTGGCCACGATCTACATCGAGTTCTTCCGCGGCGTGCCCGCGCTGCTGGTGTTCATCGCGCTCAGCTTCGGCGTGCCGCTGGCGTTCCAGATCCAGTTCGACATCTACTCCACGGTGATGCTGGCGCTGGGCATCGTCGGCGCGGCGTACATGGCGGAGACGATCCGCGCGGGCATCCAGGCGGTGCCCAAGGGCCAGGTCGAGGCGGCCCGGTCGCTGGGCATGTCGCACAGCCGCACGCTGCTCACGGTGGTGATCCCGCAGGCGTTCCGGATCATCCTGCCGCCGCTGACCAACGAGCTGATCCTGCTCACCAAGGACTCGTCGCTGATCTACATCATCGGCTTGGCGCGCGAGCAGTACGAGCTGACCAAGTTCGGCCGCGAGACGCTGAGCCGGTCGCCGTCGTTGACCCCGATCCTGGTGGTGGGCCTGTGCTACCTGATCATCACGCTGCCGCTGGGCCACCTGTCGCGCCACCTGGAGCGGCGGACGGGCGGACGGAAGATCAGCACGCCGGAATCGACGGGGGTGTAGTGCGATGACCGCAGTTCCCGAGGTCCCCGACGACCTCGCCGTGCGGATCACGGGCCTGAAGAAGTCGTTCGGGGCGCTGGAGGTGCTCAAGGGCATCGACGTCTCCGTCCGGCGCGGCGACGTGGTGTGCGTCATCGGGCCGTCCGGCTCGGGCAAGTCCACGCTGCTGCGGTGCGTGAACCTGCTGGAGGAGCCGACCGACGGCCGGATCACCGTCAACGGCGTCGAGCTGACCGACCCGGACGTCGACATCGACCGGGCGCGGACCGGCATCGGGATGGTGTTCCAGGGGTTCAACCTGTTCTCCCACCTCAACGTGCTGAACAACCTGACGGTCGCGCAGCGCAAGGTGCTCAAGCGCCCGCCCGAGGAGGCGCAGCGGATCGCCCTGCGCAACCTGGAGCGGGTGGGCCTGTCGGAGAAGGCGAACGCCATGCCGGCGCAGCTGTCCGGCGGGCAGCAGCAGCGGGTGGCGATCGCGCGGGCGCTGTCCATGGACCCGTCGGTGATGCTGTTCGACGAGCCGACCTCGGCACTGGACCCGGAGCTGGTGGGCGACGTGCTGGGCGTGATGCGGCAGCTCGCCGACGAGGGCATGACGATGCTCGTGGTGACGCACGAGATGCAGTTCGCCCGGGAGGTGGCCGACCGGGTGCTGTTCATGGACGGCGGGTACGTGGTGGAGGAGGGCCCGGCGGCGCAGGTCATCGGCGAGCCGCGGCACGAGCGGACCCGGTCGTTCCTGGCCCGCGTGCTCGACCCGACCCACCAGGGCCCCGCGGCCTGACGGCCGGGGACGGGGCCCGACGACGGGGCCCGACGACGGGGCCCGACGGCCGGCCGCGGCGCCGGCGGCGGAATCTTCCGCCGCCGGCGCCGCCGTCGTTCCGCCGGTTTTCCTTGCGGGTGGGCTGATCAACCCGCATTGTCGATCACATGACCGGGACGGGCGGGCAGGGGCTGGACGTGTTCGACCCCGATCCGCCGCGCGCCCACTGGATGCCCGCGGCGGAGGTGCTGCGGGGGTTGACCGAGGCCGACGGCGGGCGGCTGCTGCCCCGGCGCAGGCCGAACGCGACGCCGGTGGTCCGGGTGGCCGACAAGTTCCTGACCGGGCCGCTGGACCTGCGGGCGGTCGAGCTGAACTACCTGCTGGAGTTCGTGCGCTGCCGGTTCCAGGAGCCACCGGACCTGCGGCAGGCCAAGCTCGCCGGCGTGGAGTTCGCCGACTGCCGGCTGCCCGGCCTGTCGGCGCGCAACCTCGGCAGCGCCAACGAGGTCTCCCTGGCGGGCAGCACGGTCGAGGGGCTGGTGGACCTCACCGACGCCGACATCGCCGCGTCGCTGTCGCTGCGGGACTGCACCCTGCGCGTGCCGGGCGGGGTGGCCGTGCAGGCGGACCGGGTCAAGCTCGCGGGCGCGCTGCTGGCGCAGCGGGTGGTGGTGGCCGGCGAGCTGCGGCTGGCCAGCGCGCAGGTCGGCGGCTACTGCAACTTCGCGAACGCCGTGCTGGACAACCCGGCGGGCCACGCGGTGCAGGCCACCAACGCCCACGTCGGCGGCAGCCTGCTGCTGAACGACGCCGCGATCCGCGGCACGGTGCTGCTGGCCGGCGTGCGGGTCGAGTCGGAGCTGACGCTGCGCGGGGCCGCGCTGTCCGACGGCCGGGAGGACGAGGAGACCGCGCTCGACCCGCACGCGGACCCCACGTCCACCCTCGTGCTGGACCGCGGCGCGGTGACCGGCGACGTGCACCTGGACCGCGGCTTCGGCAGCGCGGGCACCGTCCGCATGGTCAACGCCTCGCTCGGCGGGACGCTCTCGCTGTCCGACGGCCGGTTCGACGCCCTCCAGGCGCCCGGCGGCACCGACCCGACCGGGCACGGGCGGGCGCTGCACCTGGACGGCGCGCAGGTCGGCGGCGACGTCATCGGCCGCCGGGCCCGGGTGCGCGGCCAGGTGCGGATGGTGGACCTGCGGGTGAAGGGCAGCCTGACGCTCGACGGGTCCGCGCTGGACAACCCGCGGGCGGACGCCGTGCTCGGCAACCGGTCGCAGGTCGGCAGCAACCTCACCCTGCGCGAGGTGGAGGTCGCGGGCGGGGTGGAGCTGCGCGGCGTGCACGTGGGCGCCAACCTCGACCTGCGCGGCAGCCGCGTCACCCGGCCCGGCCGCTACCGGCACATGCCGGCGGGCAAGCCGTCGCTGGACGTCGGCGGCGCGGTGATCGGCCGGGACCTGATCTGCGCGCGCGGCGCGAAGGAGTTCGTCGCGCACGGCGGCGTGCGGGCCCGCCGGGCGCAGGTGGGGCGGATGGCGACCTTCGCGGGCGCGGTGCTCGGCGACAAGCTCGACAGCCACGCGCTGAACCTGCTCGGGATGCAGGTGCAGGAGCTGGTGCTCACCCCGGTCAGCCCGCCGCGCGGCGACGTGACGCTGCGGCAGGTGCGCTGCACCTCGCTGGAGGACAACGAGGCGTTCTGGTCGGCCACCGGGTACATCGACCTGGAGGAGTTCCGCTACGACTCGCTGCGGCACCCGATCGACCTGCGCGACGACGAGGAGGTCGACCGCCGCCTGCGGTGGCTGCGGCAGGCCATGCGGCGCACCTACCGGCCGGGGCCCTACGACCAGTTCGCCGAGATGCTGCGGGCCAGCGGCACCGACGAGCACGCGGCGACCGTGCTGGTGGAGAAGCAGCGGCTGCGGTACCGGGCGGTGGCCGAGGGGCGGCGCTGGCTGCGCCCGCTGGTGCTGCTGTGGAGCTGGCTCCAGCGGTCCATGGTGGGCTACGGCTACCGGCCGGCGCGCGCGCTGGCGTGGCTGGTGGTGTCGTGGGTGCTGGGCAGCCTGTGGTTCACCACCGCCGGGCCGCTGGAGGTGATCAACTCCGACGACCGGCTGTCCTGGAACGCGTGGCTCTACACCATCGACCTGGTGGTGCCGATCGTCGACCTGGGCAACAAGAACCGGTGGCAGACCGGCGGCCCGTCGCAGTGGATCGCGGCGTCGCTGATCGTCACCGGGTGGGTGCTGGCGACGACGGTCGCGGCGGGCCTGACCCGGATGCTCAAGCGCTGACCGGGGCGCTCCGGCCCGGTCCCGCGCCGCTTCGCGATCGGCCGGGCACGGCTTAGGGTGCTGGTGTGACGGACCTGGTGCTGGCAGTGGACATCGGCGGCACCAAGATCGCCGGCGCGCTGGTGGACCGCGGCGGCGCGGTGCGGCGGGAGGTCCGGGTGGCGACGCCCACCGACCACCCCGAGCGGACGTGGCGGGCGGTGGTCGACGTCGTCGAGCAGGTGCTGCGGGGCGAGCCGGTCGCGGGCGTCGGCATCGCGTGCGCGGGGCCGGTGGACGCCGCGGCGGGCACCGCGAGCCCGATCAACGTCCCGGCGTGGCGCGGGTTCCCGCTGCGCGACCGGGTCTGCGAGCTGCTGCCCGGCGTGCCGGTGGAGCTGGCGGGCGACGGGGCGTGCATGGCCCTGGGCGAGCACTGGCTGGGCGCGGGCCGGGGCAGCCGGTTCATGGTCGGGCTGGTGGTGTCGACCGGGGTCGGCGGCGGGCTGGTGCTGGACGGGCGGCCGTTCGGCGGGCGCTCGGGCAACGCCGGGCACATCGGGCACGTCGTCGTGGAGCCGGGCGGCGAGCCCTGCTCGTGCGGCGGCCGGGGCTGCGCGGAGACCGTCGCGGGCGGGCCGCGCCTGGTGGCGTGGGCGCGGCGGCAGGGGTGGCAGGGCCCGGAGAACGCGGACGCGGCGCACCTCGCGGCGGCGGCGTCGGTCGGCGAGGAGCTGCCGAGGGCGGCGTTCGAGCGCGCCGGGCGCGCGGTGGGGCTGGCGATCGCGGCGGCGGCGGCGCTGTGCGACCTGGACCTGGCGGTGGTCGGCGGTGGTGTGGCGCAGGCGGGCGACCTGCTGCTGGGCCCGGTCCGCCGGACCGTCGCCGAGCACTGCGGGCTGTCCTACCTGGGCGGTCTGCGGGTGGAGCCGGCCCGGCTCGGCGGGCTCGCGGGGCTGGTCGGCGCGGCGGCGCTGGTGCTGCGGCCCGGGTGACCGCCGGGGCCCGGTCGGGCCGCCCGCCGGGGGGCGGCCCGACCGGGCCCGCGCCCACCGGGACGTACCGCGCGGCCGGTCCCGCCGGCCGCACCGCACCGGCCGCACCGCACCGCACCGGCCGCGCGACCGGTGCGGCGCGGCGCGTCAGTGCGCGGCGACCGGCTTGACCCGCTTGCTGTCCTCGTCCACGTGGTAGTCGTCGGCGGAGGTCTCGTCGGTGCCGTTGAAGACGCGCAGCTGCTTGGCGACCAGCGTCACGACGACGGCGACCAGCAGGTTGGCCACGACGGCGACCACGCCGACGTAGACCTGCACGGTCGAGCCGGCGAACGGCTGCCAGCCGAACAGCGACAGCTCGTCCAGCGCCAGCGCGGAACCGGCGAAGTGCGGGCGGCCCGCCGTGACGAGCTTGCCGGTGGCCTGGTCGCGCACGTCCGGCGTGCTGATGTGGTAGAGCAGCCACATGCCCCAGCCCATGCCGACGACCCACCCGGCGACCAGCCCGTAGACGTGGAACCACCTGGTGTACAGGGCGATCGCGACGGCGGGCAGCGTCTGGAGGATCATGACGCCGCCGATGAGCTGGAGGTCGATGGAGAACTGCGGGTCGATGAACACGATGAACGCGACCGCGCCGAACTTCACCACCAGCGAGGCGATCTTGGCCTGCTTCGCCTCCTGCTTCGGCGTTGCGCCCTTCTTCAGGTACTCCTTGTAGATGTTGCGGGTCCACAGGTTCGCCGCCGCGATGGACATGATGGCGGCGGGCACCAGGGCGCCGATCCCGATGGCCGCGAAGGCGATCCCCGCGAACCAGGCCGGGAACTCCGCGCCGAACAGCACCGGGATGATGGTGTTGGTGTCGCCGCGGCCGGTGGCCTGGTTGGTGATCGGCACGACGCCCGCGCTGATCGCCACGAAGCCCAGCATCGCCAGCAGGCCCAGCAGCAGCGAGTACGCGGGCAGGGCGACCATGTTGCGCTTGATGACGTTGCGGCCCCGCGAGGCGAGGATGCCGGTCAGCGAGTGCGGGTAGAGGAACAGCGCCAGCGCGGAGCCCAGCGCGAGCGTCGCGTACTGCAGCTGGTTGTTGCCGTTGAGCACGATGCCGTCGGACTTCTGCGGCGACGCGTCGTACTTCGCCTGCGCGGTGTCGAAGATGGCGCCCCAGCCGCCGAACTTGGCGGGCAGGTAGACGACGGCGACCAGGATCACCAGGTAGATCAGGGTGTCCTTGACGAACGCGATCAGCGCCGGCGCGCGCAGGCCCGACTGGTAGGTGTACAGCGCGAGGATCACGAACGCGATCAGCAGCGGCAGGTGGCCGAGCACGCCGGCCCCGTTGAGCCCCATGGTGCGCAGCACGGCCTCCAGGCCGACCAGCTGCAGCGCGATGTAGGGCATGGTCGCGACGATGCCGGTGACCGCGATCAGCAGCGCCAGCCAGTGCGAGCCGTACCGGCCGCGCACGAAGTCGGCGGGTGTCACGTAGCCGTGCACGCGGGACACCGACCACATCCGCACCAGCGGCAGGAAGACGATCGGGTACAGGACCACCGTGTACGGCAGGGCGAAGAAGCCCGTCGCGCCCGCGCCGAACACCAGGGCGGGCACCGCGACGAACGTGTAGGCGGTGTAGAGGTCGCCGCCGACCAGGAACCAGGTGATCCACGAGCCGAACTTGCGGCCGCCCAGCCCCCACTCGTCGAGGTGGTCGAGCGTGGAGCCGGCCCGCCACCGCGCCGCGACGAACCCCAGCACGGTGACCAGGAGGAACAGCGCGCTGAAGACGATCAGTTCGGTCCACCGCATCTACTTCGCCCCCTCGTCCAGGTCGTCCACGCCGATCAGGTCCGGTCTGCCCCTGGTGACGGGCTCGTCCCTGGTCTTGACGTGGACGAGGCCGACGCACACGACGCCGACCGGCACCCAGGCGAACTGGAACCAGTAGAAGAACGGCAGCCCGAACAGCCGGGGTTCGTCGGAGTTGAACCACGGCGTGACGAGCATCAGCAGGGGAACGAGCAGCAGCAGGTTCCAGTTGCTCCAGCGCAGGCTGGGTGGTCGAGGCATCGGTGCCCTCCGTGTGGACCTGGTGACTGGGTGTCGCGCGATGCTAGGCCCGTAGGGGGAGGGTCGTCACCGGGTCCGGTGGTCCGTGGACCGGTGGCGTAGTTGAATCGTGACCCTTCCCCGCGCACCGCGCGGGCCGGTCACCCCGCGCCCGACCGGCGCGCCCTCGGCTCCGCGCACCCGGCCGGGCGGCGGTCGATCACCCGGGCGGGCCGCCGCACCCGTCGCAGTAGGCTGATCCCCGTGCGGCGCAGGCGGGCGGCGGTCGGGGTGCTCGGGTTGTCGCTCGCCCTGCTCACCGGCTGCACGGCGTCCGTCGCCGGCGTGCCGGACGCGGAGGTCGTCCGGCCCTCGATCCTGCCCCGCGCCGACGACCTGCCCGGGACCGGCCAGTGCACGGACGGCGCCCTGGGCGTGGTCGACTGCGCCCAGCCGCACGAGGGCGAGGTCGTCGGCATCGGCCAGTTCACCGGGATGGGCGGTGCCCACCCGGGTGAGCGCGACCTGCGCCGCCAGGCGCTGCCCGCCTGCCGGGCGGCGATGGCGGGCTACCTGGGCAGCGGCGACCACGACGCCACCCGGCTCCAGGCCAGGGTGCTCTGGCCCAGCCTCGACGGGTGGGCCAGGGGCGACCGCTGGCGGCTGTGCACGGTGGTCGAACTGGCCCCGGACGGACAGCGCCGCAAGCGCACCGGCCCGGTGAAGGACCTGCTCAAGGCCGCCGGGTTCGCCCAGGTGCAGCTGTGCGCGCAGCGCTCGCCCGCCGAGGAGGCCGACCCGGGCATCACCGCCTGCGACGGCCCGCACCTCGCCGAGGCCGTGCCGGGCGTGCTGGACCTGGGCGAGCCGGGCGAGCCGACGCCGTCCGGGGAGCAGGTCGACGCCCGCGCGGGGGAGCACTGCGCGACCGCCGTCGCCGGGTACGTCGGCGCGCGGCGGCAGGACGTGTTCGCCTCCTGGCGCGCGTTCGGCAGCCAAGCCTGGTCCGAGGGCTACACGACGGTCGTCTGCTACGCCGAGGCGACCCGCCCGTTCACCGGCCGGCTGTGGGGCCTGGGCACGCAGGACCTGCCGGCCTGACGGTCATCCACAGGGTCCACAGCCTGTGCACAGCTTCATCCACAACCTGTGGACAACTACTGCCGGCGCAGGCCGAGCACGATCAGCAGCACCCCCGCCCCGATCGGGACACCGCTGTCGAACACCGCCTTGAGCACGGGAAAGACCGGGAGCGCGCCCAGTTCGTAGGCCACGGCGGCGGCCACCGCCACGGAGCCGGCCGCCAGCGGCGCGGCTGGGGACAGCCGACCCGAGATCACCAGACCCACCACGAGGCCCGCCAGTCCCAGCAGCACCAGCCCGCGCGCCCGGTCGTCCACCAGCCGGTCGAGCCCGTGGCCCCACGCGAAGGCGGCGACGACCACCCCGGCCGCGCCCGCCACCGCGCCCAGCAGGCGCCACCACGGCGAGGCGCGCGGCTCCGGCGGCGGGCCGACCGGGTAGTACCGCACGATCCCGGTCTGCGGTCCGACCTGCGCGTCGCGGGGGCCGTCGAACTTCAGGCCCCCCAGGAAGTCGTCCCGCTGGGTCACCCCTCCTTGGTACCCGCCACCCCGGCCGGTGTCACCGAGGGTGATCAAAAAGAGACCCGGTGGACGTCATCGTCCACCGGGCCCCTGGTCGTGCGGGGTGGGCTCAGCCCAGGCGCTGCTTCAGCGACTCCAGCTCGTCGCGCAGCGAGGTCGGCACCTTGTCACCGATCTTGGCGAACCACTCCTCGATCATCGGGATCTCGGCGCGCCACTCGTCGGCGTCGAACCGCAGGGCGGCCTCGACGTCCTCGCGCGCCGCGTCCAGGTCCGTCAGGTCCAGCTCGTCGGCGGTCGGCACGTGCCCGATCGGCGTCTCCTGCGCGGCGGCCTTGCCCTCGATGCGCTCGATGGCCCACTTCAGCACGCGCGCGTTCTCGCCGAACCCGGGCCACAGGAAGCGCTTGTCCTCGCCCCGGCGGAACCAGTTGACGTAGAAGACCTTCGGCAGCTTGTCCGCGTCGGCCGACTTGCCGGTGTCGATCCAGTGCTGGAAGTAGTCGCCGGCGTGGTAGCCGATGAACGGCAGCATCGCCATCGGGTCGCGGCGCACGACGCCGACCTGGCCGACGGCGGCGGCGGTCGTCTCGCTGGACAGCGTGGCGCCCATGAACACGCCGTGCTGCCAGTCGCGCGACTCGGTGATCAGCGGGATCGTGGTGGCCCGGCGACCGCCGAAGAAGATCGCCGAGATCGGGACGCCGTTGGGGTCCTCCCACTCGGGCGCCTTGATGTCGCACTGCGCGATGGGCGTGCAGTAGCGCGAGTTCGGGTGCGAGGACAGCTCCTCGCTGTCCGGCGTCCAGTCCTGCTTCTTCCACGAGGTGAGGTGCGCGGGCGGCTCGCCCATGCCCTCCCACCACACGTCGCCGTCGTCGGTCAGCGCCACGTTGGTGAAGAGCGAGTTGCCCTTCTCGATGGTGCGCATGGCGTTCGGGTTGGTGTGGTAGTCCGTGCCGGGCGCGACGCCGAAGAAGCCGTTCTCCGGGTTGACCGCGTAGAGGCGGCCGTCCGCGCCGAAGCGCATCCACGCGATGTCGTCGCCGAGGGTCTCGACCTTCCAGCCGGGGATGGTCGGCTCCAGCATGGCGAGGTTGGTCTTGCCGCAGGCGCTCGGGAACGCGGCGGCGATGTAGTACGCCTTGCCCTCCGGCGAGGTGAGCTTGAGGATCAGCATGTGCTCGGCGAGCCAGCCCTCGTCGCGCGCCATCACCGAGGCGATGCGCAGCGAGTAGCACTTCTTGCCCAGCAGCGCGTTGCCGCCGTAGCCCGAGCCGAACGACCAGATCGTCCGCTCCTCGGGGAACTGGGTGATGTACTTGGTCTCGTTGCACGGCCACGCGACGTCGGCCTGGCCCGGCTCCAGCGGCGCGCCGATCGAGTGCAGCGCCTTGACGAAGTCGGCGTCCTCGCCGAACCGGTTGAGGGCCTTGGCGCCCATGCGGGTCATGATGTGCATCGAGACGACGACGTACTCGGAGTCGGTGATCTCCACGCCGAGCATGGGCTTCTCGGCGTCCAGCGGGCCCATGCAGAAGGGGATCACGTACATCGTGCGACCGCGCATCGAGCCGCGGTACAGCTCGGTCATGATCGCCTTCATCTCGGCGGGGTCCATCCAGTTGTTCGTGGGGCCGGCGTCGGCCTCGTCCACGGAACAGATGAACGTGCGCTCCTCCACCCGCGCCACGTCGGTGGGGTCCGAGGCGGCCCAGAACGAGTTGGGTTTCTTCTTCAGCGGGACGAAGGTTCCGGCGGCCACGAGCTTGGCGGTGAGGCGGTCCCACTCGTCCTGGGAACCGTCGGCCCAGACGACCTCGTCGGGGCAGGTCAGCTCGGCAACCTCGCGCACCCAGGAGAGCAGCCGCGCGTGGTTGGTCGGTGCCTGGTCGAGACCGGGAATGGTCACTGCCGTCATCTCGTCTCGTCTCCTAGCTGAGCGCCAGCCCACGGTGGACGCCGTTGTCCGGGTGGGACGTCCTCGGGAATGGCTCCGCCCGCCCCGGAGGAGGGCGTGCCGTTTAAGGGATAGACGGAGGTTAGCCGGGTTAATCCTCGGTAACGCACGTCTGACCTGTCGGCTCTCTCACAAAACCGATTCTGGAATCGATTCAGCACCCGATCATCACAAACCCCGCTGTGACCTGGGCTTTAGTGGGCGGAATGCAAGACCTGAGCGGTGCGTCGACCGCCACACGGCGAGGTTGCGACTTCGCAACGATGTGAGAGCGCTCTCATGGACGAGCGCAAGAATTGCGTGGAAAATGTCCGGATTTCACCGGGGCGCGCAGGCGTCGCGCACGGCCCGCACCGCCCGGTCCGGGTCGACGCCCAGGGCGCGCGCCTCGGCGGCGTACCGCTCGGCGGCGGCGGCGAGCGCGGCCGGGACGTCCGCCGCGGTGCTCGGCGGCGGCGCGGCGGCCACGACGGTGCCCCGGCGGCGCGCGGTGCTCAGGAGGCCGGCGGTCTCCAGCTCCCGGTAGACGCGCGCCACCGTCCCGGCGGACAGCCCGAGGTCGCGGGCCAGCTGGCGGATCGGCGGCAGGGCCGAGCCGGCCGGCAGCTCACCGGCCCGGATCAGGTGGACGAGCTGGTCGCGCACCTGCCGCCACGGCGCGACGCCGCTGTCCGGGTCGACGGAGATCCACGTCATCGGCGCGGCTCCGCGGCGGCGACGTAGGGCACGCGGCCCGAGGCGTTCGCCACCCAGATCCACCCCACGACGGCGACGAGCAGCAGCGCGACGTTGACCAGGCCCGAAGGCGGGACGAGGGCGAGCCAGCCGGGCCCGTCGCCCCGGCGGTGGGTGAGGCCGCTCAGCGTGACGAGCCGGTTGAAGGCGATGTTGACCATCCAAGCCTGCCAGGCCATGCCGATGCCGACGGCCACCCGCGCGCTGCGCGTCCGCAGCGCCGCGTCCGCCACCGGGTCGGCCACCGAGCCCCGCCGCACCGCCAAGCGGACGACCCCCAGCACGGCGGCCAGCCCGAGCACCGCCCCGACCAGCACCACGACCTCGACCGGCTGGGCGATCCCGGCGCGGTGCTCGTGGGTGTGCCCCTCCGCAGCCACCGCCCGCAACGCCCAGGACCGCGCGGTCAGCCCGACGCCGGCGAGCAGGGCGGCGGCGCCGGCGAACCCCAGCAGGAGCCCGATCGCCCACCGCGGCACCAGGTCGCGCCACCGCCGACGGGTCAGCGCCGCCACCCGGGGCCCGCGCACCGGCCGCAACGCCGCCACGGCTTCCGCGATCAGCAGGGCGACGATGACCGGCGCGAGGAAGTTGTCGGCCGGTTCCGGGAGGCGGAGCAGGGAGGAGATGCCGGCCCCGGCGGACGGGACGAGCAGGAAGAGCGGCGGGTAGAGCAGGCGCCGGTGGCGGAGGTAGCGGACGGCGTGCTCCGCCTGCGCCTCGGTGGGGTTCGCGACGCCCCAGGACCGGAGGAACCGGGCGGCGGCGGACCGGGTCGGCCAGAGGACGAGCAGGACCGCCAGCCCGATCAGCCCGTGTAACAGCGCCGTCCCCATGCCCTGCCCCCTTCTTTGTACCGACCCCTTGTTACAAAGGATCGCACAGCGGGGCGGGGTCAGGCGAGGGCGATGTCCGCCTCCACCCGGCGGACCGCCTCGTCCAGCGAAGCGCGGAACTCCGCGACAGCTCCCCGTCCAGCCCGAAGCGGAAGCCGTCCCCCGGCCCGAACACCCCAACCGGTCGCACCACCGGTCGAATCGGCCTGGTGAAGCACGGTCGGGGCTCCCTGGCGCACGAGGAGCCGGCCGAGCTGCTCGACTTCCACGGGGTGCCGGCCGAGGAGCGGGCTACCGTGTCTTCGCCCTGGCGACGGTGGATCGCGAGCGACAACCCCGTCGGGTCTACGTCGACCTACTACGATCAACCCCACGGTCTTGACCCGATGCGCAGGATGTTCAAGCAGGTCAAGGATTTGGCGTTGAGCGCCGAGGACACGCTCCCTGCTGATCAACAGGATCGAGGAGGGCAGGAGATGACCCACGACACCGGGTGGTTCAAGAGCAGCCGAAGCACGGCCGGCAGCAACGGCTGCGTGGAGGTGCGGTTGACCGACACCACCGCGTACATCCGCGACTCCAAGAACCCCACCGGACCGCAGTTCACCCTCACCACCCGGGCCTGGCACTCGTTCCTCGCCTCGACCGCCCGCCGCTAGACCACCAGCTCCCGCCGGCCGACGCACGAACCCGCAGCCCGAACGCAAAGCGACCGGCCGAAGAGGGACCACGACCCAAGGCGACCGGACCACCCGGCCTTGGACGTGCGGGTGTGCCGAACTCCGTGCCGGACAACCCGACGCTGGGCGGGGCTTGGTGGTGCTGGACTTCCCGCAGAGGGCTCCGGTGGCCTTCGTGTCGTCGCTGTACGGGGCGCACACCTACTACCATCAGCCTTCGGACGCCGAACCGATACGCCGGATCTTCGAGCGGGTCCGCCAGTTGGCGCTGAGCGCGGAGGACACCCGCTCCCTGCTGGTCGGAATGCCATGAGGAGTGGGGCTGTGGAACACGACACCGGTTGGTTCAAGAGCAGCCGAAGCACGGCCGGCAGCAACGGCTGCGTGGAGGTGCGGTTGACCGACACCACCGCGTACATCCGCGATTCCAAGAACCCCACCGGGCCGCAGTTCACCCTCACCACCCGGGCCTGGCACTCGTTCCTTGCCTCGGCCAGCCGCCGCTAGACCACCAGCTCCCGCCGGCCGACGCACGAACCCGCAGCGAGGAAGGTGGGCGGTCAGGCGAGGGCGATGTCCGCCTCGACCCGGCGGACCGCCTCGTCCAGCGAAGCGCGGAACTCCGCGATCAGCTCCCCGTCCAGCCCGAAGCAGAAGCCGTCCCCCGGCCCGAACACCTCGATCACACCTCGCGACACCTCGATCGAACACACCGCCGGCCCACCCCGATCGGTGGCACAGCGGACCAACCACTCACGACGCTCGGACGCCTCGTTGCCCACGATGAACTCCCTACCTGGTTGTATGTGATCGACCACAGTGCGTTATGTCTATGACTTTAGACTTCGGGCGAGCTGTGAGCGATAACCCGATGGAGTGGAGCGATCATGGGTACCGCGAGGCCGACTATCGAGCGCCTGCAACTCGGTCTCGCCCTCACCCGCCTCCGCACCGGCGCGAACCGGTCGCAAGGCGAAGCGGCGGAAGCGATCGGGCGCAGCGGTGGGCGGCTGAGCCAGGTCGAGAACGGCAAGGGTGGCCTCGGCCCGGATGAGCTGATCAAGTTGCTCGACTTCTACGGGGTGCGAGGGCCGGAGCGCGAGACGATCCTGGCGCTGGGGGCGGCGGCCCGACGGCGAGCGCCCAGGCGGGCGTACGTGGACAACCTGCCCGAGCCGTTCCAGCGGCTGAGCGAACTCCAAGCCGCCGCACGGGAAATCGACTGGTACGAGTGCGGCGTCATCCCGGGGCTGGTCCAGTCACCCGACTACGTCCGCGCGATCATGGCGCTGTCGAACTCGATCCACTGGGAAGACTCCGCGGAAGAGACCGGCGAGCGCATCGCCTACCGGCAGGAGCACCAGCGCCGGGTGCTGGAGGCGAGCGAACCCAAGGACATCAGCGTGGTGTTCACCGAGGACTCGCTGGACCACGTCATCGGCGGCCCTTCGGTCATGCGAGGTCAGGTGCTGCACCTGCTCCAACTGGCCGAGCGCCATCCGACGTTGAGCATCCGGATCGTGCCGACCACGGCGGTGGACAACCCGGCGCTCGGCGGTGGTCTGGTGGTGCTGAACTTCCCCCACGCGACACCGGTGACCTTTGCCGCGGTTCTGCACGGCCCGTACACCTTCTACGATCAGCCGAGGGACATCGAGCCGATGCAGCGACTGTTCCGACGCGTCGAAGAGCTGGCGTTGAGCCGTGATGACACCCGTGCGCTGCTGATCAACAGGATCGAGGAGGGCAGGAGATGACCCACGACACCGGGTGGTTCAAGAGCAGCCACAGTTCAGGCGGCAGCAACGGCTGCGTGGAGGTGCGGTTGACCGACACCACCGCGTACATCCGCGACTCCAAGAACCCCACCGGACCGCAGTTCACCCTCACCACCCGGGCCTGGCACTCGTTCCTCGCCTCGACCGCCCGCCGCTAGACCACCAGCTCCCGCCGGCCGACGCACGAACCCGCAGCCCGAACGCAAAGCGACCGGCCGAAGAGGGACCACGACCCAAGGCGACCGGACCACCGAAGTCCTGGACACAGCCGGGAACAGCACGCAACGCGCCCACATCGACGTCAACCCCACCGCGCCGGGGACGGCAGCCAACGCCACGCCCGGCAGCCAACCGCCCTCCCAGCGGTGTCAACCGGGGCGCCCCTGCCTCGGCGCCGACCCACCGGGAACCACGCGTATCGAACGCTTGTTCGACCTTCCACAGGTGTGGACAACCCTGTGGATCGAGGTGAATCCGGTGCGAGAGAACGCCACTCGGGATGACTCACAAGGGCGTGACAGCCCTGCAGAGCAGACCATCGGCCCGAGGCGGGCACGACCTCCGACGACTTCGCGGCCGACCGGAGCAAGCGGTCAGTTGGGGCTGATCCACTGGCCGGTCACGGAGTCGATGCGCACGACGCCCGACACCGTCACCTTCTCGCCGGACCCACCGGACCCACCGGACCCGCTGAAGCCGCCGGACTCACCGGCCCCCGAGGACTCCGAGCCCGCCCACACCTCGTCGCTGTCCAGCCCGGTGCGGCCGTCCGGCACGTACTTGCCGTTCTCGTCGATCCGCCCGCGCTCCACCTCGGTCCACTCGTCCTCGCCGGTGTGCCTGGACATCGTGACCTCGCCCTCGGCGGTGATCTCGGTCGCGAGGTCGGCCCGGCCGTCGCCGTCCGAGTCGGTGAACAGCCAGGTGTCGCCCTGCTCGTCCTTCACCACCGCCGTGTCGGCCCGGCCGTCGCCGTCGGTGTCCTCGGTGGCCGGCCCGACGTTCTGGTCCGCACCGCCGTCGACGTCCACCACGATCGACTTGGAGGCGCTGGTGCCGGTCTTCCGGTCGTCGTCGTCCGACGGGTCGACGGCGACCCACTCGCCGGAGCCCTCGTCGAAGCGCGCCTGCCCGACCAGTTCGCCGTCCTTGTCGAACGTGCTCATCAGGTCCGCGTCGCCGTCGCCGTCGGTGTCGCTGAACGCCAGGTGGCCACCGTCGTCGGTCTCGACCACGGCGCTCTCGTCGACGCCGTCGTCGTCCAGGTCGTACGTCGCCTCGGCGGTGTACTCCTCGTCCTCGACGGTGACCTTCAGCTCGCCGTCGGTAGCGCCTGTCTCATCGACGTACACCGGGTCCCCACCTCCTGCGCTCAAGTACCCGTAGGACTCACGTTATGCCGATTCGGTTCCCTCGCGGAACCCGCGTCACCCTTTGTCAGGACACGACTACCGCGGGCCGGTCCGGGCCTTCAGGCCCGGTCCCGGAGGGCGCGGATGCGGGCCAGCAGGTCGTCCACCTTCGCCCGCCCGGCCGTCAGCTCGGCCAGCCTGCGGGTGACCGCGCCCAGGGCCTTGGACCGCTCGCCCGCCCCCATCCGCAACGCCTTGTCGACCTCGCGCAGCTCGGCCTCGATGGCGTCCACGCGCTTGCCCAGCGCGTCGTCCAGCGCCAGCGACAGCTGCTGCTCCGCCTCGATCAGCTGCTCGGCCACCAGTTGGTCCACAGTGGACCGGGCGTCGGCGATCGCGTCCGACAGCCACTGCTTGAGGTGCTGCTTGTCGGCCGAGTGCTTGCGCGTGCGGGCCATCCACCAGCCCGCGCCCAGCCCGAGCACGATCGTCACCGGCAGCACGACCGGGTTGAGCGCGGCCACCCCCAGGCCCGCCAGCGGCATCGCGGCCAGCCGCCCGGCGCCCAGGCCGCCGGAGACGCCCATGAACACCAGCAGCTTGTCCTCGGCCGTCGGCGCGCGCTTCTCCGGCGGGCGCAGCACGATCGGCGGCGTCGCGCCGCGGGCGAACTGGCCCCGGATCACGGCCAGCTCCTCGGGCGGGAACAGGTCGGCCAGCGCCGCGTCGGCGACGCGCGAGAGCCGCACCGCCAGCCCGGCGCTGATCCGCCCGGACACGGCCTGGAGCGCGGCGTCCACCTGCTGCGGCAGCGCCGCGAGCTGCTCGCGGCCCGCCGCCTCGATCGCCGAGCGGAACCACGCCTGCACGTCGCGCATCTGCCGGCTGACCTCGTGGCCGCCCTCGACGCGCGCCCGCTGCACCTCGCCGCGCAGCCGCACCTGCCAGCTGCGGGTGGACGAGCGGCGCAGGGCGTTCAGCTCGTCGCGCCGCTCGCGCAGCGCCTCGGCCTCCTCCTCGCCGGCGGACAGCGCCCGCTTGTCGGCCTCGCCGCGCGCCACCAGCTCGTCCAGCACGGTCGCCAGGGCGCGCAGCGCGTTGGCCTCGCCGAGCATCGCGGCCCGGCCGACCACCAGCTCCTGCACCGCGGCCTGTAGCTCGCCGATGCCGGAGCGCTCGCGCAGCATGGCGGCGGCGTCCGGGTTGGGCGCCTTCGCGGCCAGCTCGAACACCCGCGACGACACCGGGTGGAACGTCGCGCCCGCGAACCTCGGCGCGTGCTCGGCCAGCAGCGCCCGGTCGGCTTCGAGCACCGCGCGCCAGCCCCGGTACTGGTCGACCTTGGTCAGCGCGAACACCACGGTCTCGACGCGCTCGCCCACCGAGGCCAGGAAGTCCAGCTCGCCGCGGGTGAACGGCGCGGACGCGTCGACCACGAACAGCAGGGCCGTGGCGGACGCCGCCGCCTCGGCCGCCAGCTCGCCGTGCGCGGCGTCCAGCCCGCCGACGCCCGGCGTGTCCACCACGGACAGCCGCTCCAGCAGCGGGATCGGGGCGTCGACCTCGACGTAGCGGGGCGGCAGCATCCCCTCGGGCAGCTCGTGCGCGGCCGACACCCAGTTGACCAGCTCCGAGCGGTCGAACGGCACCGGCGACACCGACCCCGGGTAGCAGGCGCGCGCCGCCCACTGCTCACCGTGCCGGAACACCAGGTAGGTCGCGGTGGCGACCTCGGCGTCCACCGGCGACAGGCCCGGTGTCGCGAGCAGGGCGTTGACCAGCGAGCTCTTGCCGCGGTTCGTCTCGCCCACGACGACGACCGACGCCGGGCCGCCGCGCCGGGTCTCCACGAACGCCGCCGCCCGCGGGTCGATGCCCCGCACCAGCGCGGTCAGGCGCTCCCGCGTCTGCCGGACGGTCTGCGGCAGGGTGCTCATCGGGTCGTGTACACGGTCACGATCGGCGCCCGCAGCGTCCGCCCCCGGTCCACGAACCCGACCACCTCGGTCTCGGCGACCAGGCCGGCCAGCGCCGGGTCGTCGGTCGGCACCGTGCCGCCCGCCTCGTGCACCGCCGGGTCGAACCGCTCGCCGTCCGGGCGCAGCGCCGTCACGCCGATCCCGGCCAGGCCCTCCTCCAGGCGCTCGACCACGCCGGAGCTGCGGGCGCGGTCCAGCGCGTACAGGCAGAGCTGCACCAGGGCGCGCCGCTCCGCCAGGGCCTGGTCCAGCAGCCCGCCCACGATGGTGTCCACGTCGGCATCCGACGCCTGCCGGTGCAGTTCCGTTCCGTCCGTCATCGCCGCCCCCGCAGTTGTTGCCAGATCAGGAAGTAAGCCCGGTGCACCACGTGCGCGACCCGGCTCTGCGCGGGGGTGGCGCCGAACGAGGCGAACGACCGCCACCAGCCCGCGCGCTCCAGGGCGTGCGCGACCAGCTCCTGCGGCGGCCGGCCCACCAGGCCCAGCTGCTCGGCCACGTCGGGGGACGTGCCGAACCGCAGCACCTCCTCGGCCAGGTCGGCCGGCATCGCCACCGCGCCGGACGCCACCAGGGTCAGCGCCTCCAGCAGCCGCAGCTGGTGGGCCTCGGGCTTGGCGAGCAGCACCTCGATGGCGTCGTGGACGCGCCGGCGCTCGTCCGGGTCGCCGGAGGCGGCGGCCAGCGCGGTGACCGAGGCGAGCGCGGCGGCGGCCTTGATCCCGTCCGCGCGCGACCGGAACACGGCGTTGAGCTTGCCGCGCACGCCGTCCAGGCCGGAGGAGTCCAGCAGCCTGCGGCGCAGCGCGCCCGCCGTGATCGCCGGCTCGGCGTCCAGCGCCGCCAGCGCGCAGCGGACGCCGTAGAGGTCCAGCTTCTCCAGCAGGCGGGTGCGCACGCCCACCGGGACGTCGCACTCCCAGGTGACGAACAGGTCCGCCGAGATCAGCATCGTCTCGCGGGTCGCCTCGTCCAGCTCGGCGAGCCGGCGCAGGGCGTCGGCGTCGGCGGAGGTGAAGCCGCCGGTCTCGACCGACTCGGCGACCAGGCCGATCACCGGCAGCACGTCGGCGACCCGCGGCTTGAGGGTGTGGGCCTGGCGCTCGGCCAGCAGCACCGCCGCCTTCCACGTGTCGCCGTCCGCGCCCTCGACGGTCTCGGCGGCGATCGTGTCGGCCTTGTTCAGCACCGCGATCGCGTTGACCGGGCCCGCCTCGCGGCTCGCGGTGGCGGCGGTGAACGCGGCCAGCGCCTGCTGGTCGTCGTGGCGCACGCCCTGGGTCACCACGTAGAGCACGGCCTCCGCGCCCGCCACGGCGTTGCGCGACACCGGGTCCAGCTCGGCCCCGAGCAGGGCCTCGGTGCGGGCCACCGACGCGGCGTCCAGCGAGCCGAGGCCGGGGGTGTCGATCACGGTCAGGTCGCGCAGCACGGCGTTGGTCAGGTACGCCTCGATGTGGGAGACCTCGTCCACGGCCACGCCCAGGTCGGCCGGGATGCTCCCGCCGGCGTCGAACGGCAGCACCTGCTTGCGCCCGTCGGTGAACACGACCTCGACCCGGTCCACCGTGCCGTACTGGAACCGGGTCACCAGGCGGGTGCACTCACCGACGTCGGTCGGCGCCACCCGGCGGCCGATCAGGGCGTTGACCAGGGTGGACTTGCCGGACTTGATCCGGCCCGCGACGGCGACCTGCAGCGGCGCGGACAGCCGGCGCAGCACCTCGCGGAAGCCCGCGGCGGTGCCCGGCGACACCTGCGCCCGCAGCCCGGCGCACAGGTCCGCCACGGCGGCCGAGAGCGGGCCGGGCAGCTGCGGGGCCGGGGCGGTCACGTCGGAGATGGTGCCACGCCGGGCCCGGCGGCGGTTTCGGAACACGGCCGCGGGGTATTCCACGGGCCGAGAGGGAGGTCACGTCATGGAACAGGGTTATGCCGTTTTCCTGCTGCTCGGCGTGGTGCTGGTGCTGATCGACGGCCAGTTGATCTACCGGAGCGGGCGGGCCTACATGAACCGCGCGTACGGCGACCCGGAGGCGGCCAAGTCCATGACCGCCCTCGCCACCGTGCTGTTCCACCTCGTGGTGCTGGGCCTGCTGGCGATCGTCTCGATCGTCCGGGTCGACACCGGCGACGCGGTGAAGGACGTGGTGCTCAAGCTCGGCCTCGTGCTGCTGCTGCTGGCCCTGGTGCACGGCGTGACCATGATGATCCTCGGCCGCATCCGGGACCGCCAGCTCCAGCAGCAGCTCGCCGACGAGATGGCCGAGGAGCACCGGCAGTTCGAGCGGGAGCACGCCGTGCCCCCGCAGGCGCCCCGCGCCGAGCCGCCCGTCGAGCCGGCCCGGACGCTGCCGTCGCAGATCAAGACGACCCGCTGAGGGGCCATCCGCCTGGAGGACTAGGTCCGGGTCAGACCGTGGCGCGACGCGCGGCGGGAGTCCCCCTGCCTACCCTGGCCACGTGCGGCGGCTGAGCCTGTGGATGCGAGCCCACCCGGTGTTCGGGGACTCCCTGATCGCCGGGTTGCTCGCGCTGTTCGACTTCGGCGCGCTGGTCACCGCCATCGGGTACGTGGCGCCCTCCGCCGTGTTCCTGGTGTTCTTCCTGCTGATCGCCCCGCTGGTGTTCCGCCGCAAGCACCCGGTCGCCAGCAGCTACGCGATCCTGTTCGGCGGCGTCGTCCAGCTGTTCACGCACGGCGACATCAGCGGCGGCCTCCCCATCCGGCCGGCCGACCTCTCCCTGGCCGTCGCGCTCTACACGATGGTCGCGTTCGTCGGCCGGCGGCGGGCCCTGGTCTACGCGGGCTGGCTGGCGCTGGGCACCGCGCTCTGGGCGGGGTGGCGGATCGGGTCCACCGTCGAGGCCGCCTTCCTGCTGTTCCTCATCGCCGTGACCTTCGGGTTCAGCTGGGCGCTCGGCGAGTTCGTCGGCGCGCGCCGGGCCTACCAGCAGGAGCTGGAGCAGCGGCTGCGGCTGCTGGAGATCGAGCGCGACCAGCAGGCGCGGCTGGCGGTGGGCGAGGAGCGGTCGCGGATCGCGCGGGAGCTGCACGACGTCGTCGCGCACGCCGTGTCGGTGATGGTCGTGCAGGCCGACGGCGCGGGGTACGCGATCAAGTCGAACCCGGCGATGGCCGAGGCCGCCATGCGGACCATCGCCGACACCGGCCGGCAGGCGCTGACCGAGCTGCGGCGGCTGCTGGGCGTGCTGCGGTCGGAGGACCGGTCGGGCACGCAGTGGGCGCCGCAGCCCGGCGCCGCCGACCTGACCGACCTCGTGGAGAACCTCCGGGTGGCGGGCCTGCCGGTGCGGCTGGAGGTGGCCGGCGACCTCTCCGCGCTGCCCACCGGGCTGGGCCTGGGCGTCTACCGGATCGTGCAGGAGGCGCTGACCAACACCCTCAAGCACGCCGGCTCGGGCGCCTCGGCGGTGGTCCGGGTCGCGCAGGTGGGCGAGCAGGTGGAGCTGGAGGTGGCCGACGACGGGTTCGGCACGCCGCACGACCTGGTCGCGGTGTCCGGCGGGAACGGTCTTATCGGGATGCGCGAGCGGGCCGGCGTGCTGGGCGGCGCGCTGGAGGCCGGGCCGAACCCCGGCGGCGGCTGGCGGGTTCGCGCCGTGCTGCCGCTGGCGCCGTCATAGGGTGGTCGACGTGATCCGAGTGCTGCTGGTGGACGACCAGGAACTCATGCGGATGGGCTTCCGGATGGTGCTCGGCGCCCAGGAGGACGTCGACGTGGTGGGCGAGGCCGGCGACGGGCTCGACGCCGTGCACCTGGCGGCCTCGCTGCGGCCGGACGTGGTGCTGATGGACGTCCGGATGCCGGTGCTGGACGGCGTGGAGGCCACCAAGCGGATCACCTCGGCCGGCACGGCGAAGGTGCTGGTCATGACCACCTTCGACATGGACGAGTACGCGCTGTCGGCGCTGCGCAACGGGGCGTCGGGCTTCCTGCTCAAGGACACGCCGCCGGGCGACCTGGTGTCGGCGCTGCGGGCGGTCGCGTCCGGGGACGCGGTCGTCTCGCCCTCGGTGACCAAGCGGCTGCTGAGCCGGTTCCTCGGGGAGAGCGGCGGCGAGCTGCGCGACGCCTCCGTGCTGGAGGCGCTGACCGAGCGGGAGCGCGAGGTGCTCGTGCTGATCGCCAAGGGGCTGTCGAACACCGAGATCGCGCGGAAGCTGTTCCTGTCCGAGGCGACGGTGAAGACGCACGTCGGGCGCATCCTGGCGAAGCTGGAGCTGCGGGACCGGGTGCAGGCCGTGGTGCTGGCCTACGAGACCGGGCTGGTCCGGCCCGGCGACGTCTGAACCGGCCGACGCCCGAACCGGCACGACGTCCGGGCCGGGCTCGGCGTCCGGGCCGGGCTCGGCGTCCGGACCGGCGCGCGACCTAGGACGTGACCGCGAGCCCTTCCGGCTCCCGCCCCACCGGCACGGTCCCGACCAGGCGGGCCACCCGGGCGTCCAGGATGGACATGGTGTCGACCGCGGTGTTGGTGACGTAGACGAAGCTGTCGTCGGGCGCGGCGGCGGCGCCCTCCGGCAGCGGCGGGACGGGCACCGCGGGGTCGACCGGCAGGCCGGCCCGGTCGAGCACCGAGACGGTGTTCGAGCCCGCGTTGGCCACGTGCACCCGGTAGCCGGGCGTGACCGCCACGCCGATCGGCGCCCGGCCGACCGCCGTGGTCCGGATCGGCCGGAAGGCGCGGGCGTCGACCACGGTCACCGAGTTGTCGCCGGTGTTGGCCACGTAGGCCCGCTCGCCGTCCGGGCCGATGCCGATGCCGGCCGGGAAGAGGCCGACGGGGATCGTCGCGACCGGCCGGTGGCCCGCGGTCTCGATCACCGTCACGCTGCGCCCGCCGTTGTTGGTGACGTAGACCAGCAGGCCGTCCGGGCTCACCACGGGCGTGTGCGGGAACCGGCCGACCGGGACCTGGAGGACGGGCGTGTTGGTCGCGACGTCGATGACGGTGACCGTGTTCGAGCCGAAGTTCGTCACGTAGGCGTGCGACCGGGTCACCGCGACGCCGAACGGGTGCCGCCCGACCGGCACGGTGGCGACCACGGCGAGGGTGCGCGGGTCGATCACCGACACGGTGTCGGACTGCTCGTTGGTCACGTACACCCGGTCACCGTCCGGGGCCGCGCCCACGCCCACCGGTGTGCGGCCGACCGGGATGGTGCCCCGCACGACGCCCATCCGCGTGTCGTACACCGTCACCGAGTCACCGCCGCTGTTCGCCACGAACACCTGGACGCGCGCCGGGTAGCGGTCGTCGGCCGATGCCGGAGCGGGCCCGAGGAGAATCAGCACCACTATTGCGATGACGCCTCTCCGGGCGACACCCGAGCGTTCGGAGAGGTGCGGGAACAATCGCGCGCGGAATCGCGGGGAGTTGGAGAGCGCCATCGTCGACTTCCCTTGGTCATCGGGTCTGCACCACTCGGCCACCGACATGCCCAGCGCCACGAACAGGCAGAAGAGCAGCCGCTTGACCTGCCCGTTCGCGTCTCCGCTCACGGCGTGGAGGGCGGTGCTGCGGACTCTTCCGAGTCGCGCGACCACCGCCCGACCTCCACGGTAATGAACCCCTAGAAGTGCCGCCGGTCGACCGGGGAGGAATGCCCTCGTCGGTACGGTCGATTAGCGCGAAAGTGTTTCAGCAAAGTGAATGGGAACCGCCGGCCGCCACGCCTGGGCAGGCGTGGCGGCCGGCGGGGCGACCAGGGCGGGTCGGCGGCGCGCGTGAGCGGTACGGGCAAACGGAACGGGTGGCCGGGCCCCGCCCGGCCACCCTCGGTAGTCACCCGCGCCGGCTCAGCGGTACCGCGACGCGTCCACCGCCGTCGGGTCCAGGCCCGGCTTGACCACCTCGTCGTACCAGCGGCCCCAGTCCGGCCGCGAGCCGTCCACGTCGGTGAAGCCGTACTCCCGCATGAGGGTCCACGACGCCAGCGCCCGCCCGCCGAACCGCCCGCGCTCCGGGTCCGCGGCGAGCGCGGCCACCGCGCGCCCCACGTACCGGGGCGTCTCGGACATCGCGTAGTGCGGCTCCTGCGCGATGGCGTCCCGCCAGTTGTCCTCCGTCACGCCGAAGTGCTCCAGCATCTGCTCCGACCGCAGGAACCCCGGCGTGACGGAGACCGACGTCGCGCCGTGCCCGGCCAGGTCCTGCGCCAGGACCACGCCGAACCGCCGGATGGCGACCTTCACCGAGTCGTAGGCCAGCATCCCGGAGTACGGCGCCTCGTCGTCGCCGTCGGTCACCTCCACCACCAGCCCGCCCGGCCGCCGGATCACCAGCGGGACCAGGCGGTGCAGCGCCACCAGGTGCGCCTGGACGCTGTTGCGCCACATCCCCAGCTGCTGCTCCAGGTCCTGCTCCCAGAACACCTTGAAGTCGGCGGCCTCCTCGCCGCCCCACACGTCGTCCACCAGCACGTCGAGCCGGCCGTCCGCCTCGGCCTCGATGCGCGCCCGGAACGCGTCCACGTCCGCCGGGACGGTGAAGTCGCACCGCACCGGGATGCCCCGGCCACCCGCGGCGGTGACCAGCTCGGCGGTCTCCTCGATCGTCTCGGCGCGCCCGATGGGCGAGCGCCGCTCCCGCGTCGAGCGCCCGCCGACGAACACCGTCGCGCCCGCCGCGCCCAGCTCCACCGCGATGGCCCGACCCGCGCCCCGCGTCGCCCCCGTGACCGCGGCCACCTTGCCCTGCAACGACATTCAACTCCCCTTCCACGCGGTCAGCACCGCGTCCACGTCCTGCTCCAGCCGGTCGGCCAGCGCGGCGCGCGGCCGGACCGACCAGTCCAGCGACACGCCGAGCAGCAGGCCCACCAGCACCCGCGCCGCGCGCTCCGGAACGGGCGCGCGCGGCAGGTCGACCCGCCGCACGAGGTCGAGCACCACCTGCTCGGTCGCCGCGAAGTGCCCGGCGAGCAGCGCGCGCAGCGCGGGGTCGACCAGGTCGACGCCGAGCTGGGCGAGGTGGTTGGCCGCCTCCGCCGGGTCGGCCACGTCGGCGAACCACGTCAGCAGCGCGGCGCGCAACCCCGCCGGCGGCGGGAGGCCCTCGGCCGCCGCCCGCATCCGGCGCTCGACGTCGGCCGTCGCCTGCCTGGTCAGCGCCTGGAGCAGGCCGCTCTTCGAGCCGAACCGCCGCGCGACGCTGCCCACCGCGACCCCGGCCTCGGCAGCCACGTCGGCGATGGTGAACCCGGGCCCCCGGCGGCCGATGGCCCGGCCCGCCGCCGCCAGCAGGCGCTCGTCGGCGATGGTCCTCGGTCGTGCCACGACGTTAGTGAACCACGATTCACTAATGTCGTCCATTAGGGTGAGGCCAGTGAGTTGGAGACCGCGCCTCGTCGCCCTGGACATCGACGGAACCATCACCCGCGTCGGCGAGGAGGGCGTCGCGCCGGCCGTGCGGGCGGCCATCCACCGGGCGGTCGACCACGGCGCCCACGTGGTGCTCTCCACCGGCCGCAGCCTCATCGGCACCCGCCCGATCGCCGACGACCTCGGCCTGCGCGGCACCACCGCGATCTGCTCCAACGGAGCGGTCTGGTGGGACACGACCAGTCGCGAGGTGGTCCGCTGGACCGGGTTCGACACCGGCGCGACGGTCGCCGCGCTGCGCGAGCTGTTCCCCGGCGCGGTGTTCGCCGTCGAGGTCACCGGGCGGGGCAACCTGTCGCTCGGCCGGTTCCCCGAGGGCGACCTGTGGGGCGAGGTGCGCGAGGTGTCCGCCGCCGAGCTGACCGCCGAGCCCACGTCGCGGCTGGTCATGCGGTGGGTGGACCACACCCCCGAGGAGGTCGCGCTGCGGGTGGCCGACGTGGAGCTGCCGGGCGTGATGTGGTGGGTGGACAACGTGGAGCCGTGGTTGACCGTCTCGCCGTCGGGGGTGTCCAAGGGGGCGGCGCTGGAGGAGCTGCGGCAGCTGCTCGACGTGCCGGCGGAGGACACGCTGGCCCTCGGCGACGGGCACAACGACGTCGAGATGCTCCGGTGGGCCGCGCGCGGCGTCGCCATGGGGCAGGCGCCCGCGACCGTGCGGGCGGTCGCGGACGACGTGACGGGGACCGTGCTGGAGGACGGCGCGGCCCGCGAGCTCGACCGCTGGTTCGGCGCCTGAGCCCGACCCGCCGTTGCGCTCGGCCCGGTGCGCGCCGGGGTGACCGGGACGCCCCTCAGGGCTTCGGCGCGACCCGTGGCACCACCGCGGGGCCGGTCGCACCCCGAGGACCCCGGACCTCACCCCGGGGGTGCGACTCAGGGTGATCACGGATTACTGCACCCGAGGTAGCTGACACGATCAGACTGAAGTCGCACCGTCCAGTCAACTACAGAACGATGTGGTCGACCCCTTCCACGCGGGACAGTGGTCGTCGACATCGGGGGATGCGCCGTCCAGGGGAGAGAAACCAATGATCGAGGCGATCGGCCTCACCAAGCGCTACGGGAACACGGTGGCGGTGGACAACCTGACGTTCACCATCGCGCCGGGTCGCGTCACCGGCTTCCTCGGCCCCAACGGCGCGGGCAAGTCCACCACCATGCGGATGATCCTCGGCCTCGACCGGCCGACGTCCGGCAAGGTGCTCATCGACGGCAGGCCGTACGCGCAGCTCGACCGCCCCCTGCGGACGGTCGGCGCGCTGCTGGACGCCAAGTGGGTGCACCCCAACCGCTCGGCCCGCGCGCACCTGCAGTGGCTGGCCAAGTCCAACGGGCTGCCCGGCAGCCGCGTGGACGAGGTGCTCGACCTGGTCGGCCTGACCAAGGTCGCCAAGCGCCGCGCCGGCGGGTTCTCGCTGGGCATGTCCCAGCGCCTGGGCATCGCGGGCGCCCTGCTGGGCGACCCGAAGGTGCTGCTGTTCGACGAGCCGGTCAACGGCCTGGACCCGGAGGGCATCCTCTGGATCCGCCGGTTCATGCAGGGCCTGGCCGCCGAGGGCCGCACCGTGCTGGTGTCGAGCCACCTGCTGTCGGAGATGGCGCTCACCGCCAGTGACCTGGTCGTCATCGGCCGGGGCAGGCTGATCTCGCAGTCCACCACCAGCGAGTTCGTGGAGCGGTCGACGGAGAACACCGTGCGGGTGCGCAGCCCGCACGCGGACAAGCTGGGCGCGCTGCTGGCCCACAAGGGCTTCACCGTCCGTGAGGACGCCGACTCGTCGTTGACCGTGTCGGGTGCCACCAGTGACCAGATCGGTGACATCGCAGCCGCCAGCGGCGTGGTGCTGCACGAGCTGAGCCCCCAGCGCGGTTCGCTCGAAGAGGCGTTCATGCAGCTCACCGGTGATTCTGTCGAGTACCACGCGGCCGAGACGGGAAAGTGACATGACTCTGCTCGCTGTTGAACGGATCAAGCTCTTCACCACGCGGTCGCCGTGGTGGTGCATGTTGCTCGCGCTGGGCCTGACGGTCGGCATCACCGCGATCATCGCGGCCAACTGGGACAACGCCCCGATGCCGGTGATCGCGGCGGTGTTCACCCACACGTTCGGGCTCTACGTGGTCATGGTGATGGCGGCGCTCGCGGTCACCACCGAGTACCGGTTCGGGACGATCAAGTCCACCTTCCAGGCGGCGCCCGACCGCATCTCGCCGCTGGTGGCGAAGGCGGTCGTGGTGACCGCGCTGGCCGGCCTGGTGGGCCTGGCGTCGTCGTTCGGGTCGTGGGGCATCAGCCTGCTGCTGGCCGACGACACCTCGCAGCTGGGCCTGACCACGGCGAACGACTGGCGGCACGTCGCCGGCGTCGGCCTGGTCTACGCGGCGGGCGCGGTGCTCGCGCTGGGCGTCGGCGCGCTGGTCCGCCAGACCGCGGGCGCGGTGTCGATCATCCTGGTGTTCGCGCTGGTCCTGGAGAGCGTCGTCGGGTTCATCCCGAACATCGGCGACGACATCCAGAAGTGGATGCCGTTCACCGTGGTCGCCAAGTTCATCTTCGGCGAGCCGGACGCGAGCGCCATCCCGGAGGGCGCGGGGCCGCCGGCCATCGGCGAGCTGTCGCCGTGGGGCTCGTTCGCCTACTTCGCGGGTGTCGCGATCGCGGTCTACGTCATCTCGCTGGTGGTCGTGAAGCGCCGCGACGCCTAGGTCGTCCGCCCGCGGGGCCGGGGTCGGGGCCGACCCCGCGGGCGAACAGGGGGAGAGGAGGGGAGCTCGGGTCACCTTCGGGGGGTGGCCCGAGCTCCCGTCGTCCACGTTCGGGCAAGGCGGGACCAGACGGGAGCGGACATGATCGAAGCGACCGGGCTCACCAAGCACTACGGCCGGACCGTCGCCGTGGACGACTTGTCGTTCACCGTGGAGCCGGGCCGGGTCACCGGCTTCCTCGGCCCCAACGGCGCGGGCAAGTCCACCACCATGCGGATGATCCTCGGCCTCGACCGGCCGACCGGCGGCTCGGTGCTGGTCGACGGCCGGCGCTACCAGGACCTGCGCCGCCCGCTGCTGACCGTGGGCGCGCTGCTGGACGCCAAGTGGGTGCACCCCAACCGCTCGGCGCGCGCGCACCTGCAGTGGCTGGCCAGGTCCAACGGCATCCCCGACCGGCGGGTGGACGAGGTGCTCGACCTGGTCGGCCTGACCAAGGTCGCCAAGCGCCGCGCCGGCGGGTTCTCGCTGGGCATGTCCCAGCGCCTCGGCATCGCCGGGACGCTGCTGGGTGACCCGAAGGTGCTGCTGTTCGACGAGCCGGTCAACGGCCTGGACCCGGAGGGCATCCTCTGGATCCGCCGGTTCATGCACCGCCTGGCCGACGAGGGCCGCACCGTCCTCGTCTCCAGCCACCTGCTGTCGGAGATGGCGCAGACGGCGCAGGAGCTGGTCGTCATCGGCAAGGGCAGGCTCATCGCCCAGACCGGCACCGAGCGGTTCATCAAGGACGCCACCGAGGACGCGGTGAAGGTGCGGTCCCCGCAGCTGGACCGGCTGCGCGACCTGCTGACCGCCCGGTCGGCCCGGGTCGAGGACTCGGCCGCCGACAGCGCCCTGGTCGTGCACGGCGTGGCGGCCGCCGGCATCGGCGAGCTGGCGGCGGCCAACGGCATCACCCTCCACGAGCTGAGCCCCCAGCTGGGCTCGCTGGAGGAGGCTTTCATGCAGCTGACCCGGGAATCCGTCGAGTACCACGCGCACGAGTGACCGGGCGCGCCGCTCACCGCCGCCGGGACCCGTCGGCGGGCGGTGGGCGGGTCGCCGGGGGCCGTTTCCGGCGCGCCGGCAGGACACCCGCCACCACGGCCGAGACCACCCCCAGGAACAGGCCGCCGAGCGCCACCGCGACCCGGATCCCGTCGCCCGCGACCGGTCCCGGCCCGGTCGCGCGCGAATCGCCGGCGGGCGGCGGCGCGGAAGCGGCCGGCGGGGTCGTGGTGCGGGGCGGCGGCGCCAGCGGATTCCGCTCCACCGGGGCCACCGCGGAATCGACCGCCGCCGCGGCGTCCACCAGACCGAAACCGGTGGTGTCGTCGCGACCGGTTCCGCCGAGGTCGACCGCCGTGGCGATCAACCGGTTCACGACGTTCCCGGCGTCCATTCCCGGATAGCGCGAACGGACCAGCGCGGCCACCCCGGAAACCAGCGCGGCGGCGGCGGAGGTGCCGTCCACCGCCGCGAACCCGGAGCCGGGGACCGACCGCGGCAGCGCCGTCACGACGCCCTCGGCGGGCGCGGCGAGGACGGTCTCCGGACCGGTGTTGGACGACGGCCACGGCAGCCCGCCCGGTCGGGTCCCGGCCACCGCGACCACGCCGCGGACGTTCGCCGGCGCGCCGATGCGCGGCACGCCGGCGTTGCCGGTGCCGGCGACCACCACGACGTCGTGCTCGAACGCGTGGTCGACCGCCCGCACCAGTTCGGGGGCCTGCGCCGCCTCCGTGGTCAGGGACAGGTTGACCACGTCGGCCCCCTGGTCGACGGCCCAGGTGATGCCCGCCGCGACCGCCTCGGTGGTGAACCGCGCGCCGTCCGCGCCCACCGAGACCGGCAGGACGCGGGCCGCCGGCGCGACGCCCAGCACCCCGCCCGGCACCCCGCGCCCGGCGATCAGCGCGGCCATCGCGGTGCCGTGCCCGCCGGCGTCCCGGGTGCCGTCGGTGCCCTCCGCCGAGCCGAACCCGGCGCCCGGCAGCAGCGCGCCGGCCAGGTCCGGGACCGCGTCGTCCACCCCGGAGTCGACCACGGCGACCACCACCCCCTCGCCGCGCGCGACCCGGTGCGCCGCGGGCACGCCCAACTCCGCCAAATGCCACCGCTGTTCCGCGGTCGGCTGCCCGTGCGCCACTCCCGGCCCCATCGCCGAGGTCGACAGGAATATCGCCGAAGCGATCGCGGCGATACCCGTTCGAAGCGCCACGGAAATCCCCCTGTGGTTGACGTCACAAATATTCCGTGTATCATTCATGTTTCAACGGCGTGCGATGTGGCAATCGGAGCAGGGGGTTCGTCACAACCCCGTGAACTCTCGCACAGCTCCATGACAAACCGCGCCGAACCAGGTCAGATGGAAAGCACCGAATCGCGAGGCGGCGCCGCGTCGCACGTGAATTCGGATACCCCCGTCAAGGAACCCACCGGAGGTGAACCCGTGACGGTGCTCGATCCGAACCTGAACACCGGCTTCCCGGCGACCCGGTCCCCGGAACTGCCACGGCAACGCGACCACACCCTTCGCGTCGTACCGATGATGGCGCTGGAGTGGTCGCACGCGATCGAACCCGCCGGCTCCGCCGGCATCGCCACCGCACCCGCCCACGCCCGCCGCGCCTGGATCCACCGGGCCGACGAGCAGCAGGTGCTCACCCTCTACCGCGCCGTCGGCGGCGGCGCACCCGCTCCCTGGTGGCTCAGGGCCCTCGACCGGGGTCGGCTGCCCTCCCGCGCGGCCGGTTTCGCCGTCGAGGACGAGGTGACCGACCTGCTCGCCGCCCGACCCGGCTGGGTGTTCGTGCCCTGGGCGGAGGAGGGCGAGGTCGGCTACTGGGAGTTCGTGCCGTCGGAGAGCGGCGTGTACGGCCCCGCCGAACCCACCACCGTGCAGTTCACCGACCGCCACCCCGGCTGGGTCGACCTGCTGCCCGCGCACCGGGGCCCCGGTCTGCCCCGACCGGTCGAGCTGACCCCCTCGGGGCTGCGCGAGCGGATCGAGGACCTGGAGAACCCCGCCTGACCGACCGCTTAGGCTGTACGCCCGTGACGACGTCCAGCCAGCACCCGCCGCACCACCGGTCCGTCGTGAGCTACGTGCAACGCGGTGAGCGCATGACGGTGGGCCAGCAGCGGGCGTGGGACCGCCACTGGGAGCGCTTGGGCCGCGAGGTCAAGGCGCTCCCGGCCGGTCCCGTGGACTTCGCCGCGTGGTTCGGCCGCGAGGCCCCCGTGCTGCTGGAGATCGGCTCGGGCATGGGCGAGACGACCGCGCGACTGGTCGCCGCCGCGCCCGAGCTGAACTACGTGGCCGTCGAGGTCTACAAGCCGGGCCTGGCGCAGCTGCTGATGCGCGCCGAGGCGCTGGGCGTCGACAACCTGCGCGTGCTGCGCGGCGACGCCGTCGACCTGCTCACCGAGCACGTGGCCCCGGGCTCCCTGGCGGGCGTGCGCATCTTCTTCCCCGACCCGTGGCCCAAGAAGAAGCACCACAAGCGCCGGCTGGTCCAGCCCGCCTTCGTCGGCCTGCTCGCCACCCGCCTGGCCCCCGGCGGCACCCTCCACCTGGCCACCGACTGGGAGAACTACGCCGAGCAGATGCTGGCGGTCTGCTCGGCCGAACCGCTGCTGCGCAACCGGCACGCCGGCTGGGCGCCGCGACCGGACTGGCGGCCGGTCACCAAGTTCGAGCAGCGCGCGGTCGAGGAGGACCGGGCCAGCCACGACCTGGTCTTCGAGCGGGTCGGACCCGCCTGACCGGACCCGCCGGACCGCCCCGCCTGACCGGACCCGCCGGACCGCCCCGCCGGCCGCGACCACGCCGCCGATCGGGCCCGCCGCGCTTTTCCGGCGCCGCCGGCGGAAACCCCCCGGCCGCATTCCCCGACCCACCGCGCGCGACCGCGCCGCCGGCCGCGCCGGGCGCCCGCCGTCACCGCTGCGAATCGACCAGCACCCCGGCCAGCGCCATCAGGGCCAGCACCACCAGGCCGAGCACCGCTCCGGCCCACGTCGCCACCACGCTGAACATCACGTTCCTCCGTTCCCCGACTACCACTTCAGAGTCACCCCCGAAAAGGTCATCCGACATCGGCCAGCGGGGTATTTCCGGTAGCGATCGGGTCAGTCCCCCGGATGACGCGCCCCACTACCGCGGAACGACGCGGGATCAGCCCCGAGGACATACCGTGACCTCCCGTGGAGAGCACTCACCTCGGCTGGCGCACCCTGACCCGCCGCCAGTGGCCGCTGGCCTGCGCCCTGCTCTTCCTGATCGGCACCGAAGCGCTCGCCGCGGAGACGTGGTGGCAGGCGCCCGGCACGGTCGTGCTCGGCGCGCTGGCGGTCCTCGCGCCGCGCCGGCCGCTGGACGCGGCGCTGGCCGGCGCGACCGCCGTGCTGGCGGGTTCGGTGCTGCTGCGGCTGGCCGACCAGCCGCCGACCGTGCCCATGGTGGCCGGGCTGGCGCTGTCCGAGGCCGCCGCGGTGATGGCGGTCGTGGCGGTCGTCGTGCGGCAGGAGCCGGCCTGGCGGGCGGTCGCCGGCACCGCGGCGCTGGTCGCGTCGTCGGCGGTGACGCAGGTCGTCCGGCCGTCGTACTGGGAGCGGCACTACCGGGACCTCGGCTACGACGGGCCCACCACGTGGGGCCAGCTGATCGCCGGCGGGTTCCTGCTGCTGCTCTCCGTCGGCACCGGCCTGTACTTCCGGGCGCGCGACCGCGAGCGCGCCACCCTGCTGCGGTCCGAGGTGGCGGCGGCGCAGCACGCCGAGCGGATGGCGCTGGCCCGCGAGCTGCACGACGTGGTGGCGCACTACGTGACCGGCATCGTCGTGCACGCCCAGGCGGCGCAGGCCGTCCCGGGCGCCGCCGGGGAGGTGCTGCCGGTCATCGCGCGCAGCGGCGCCGAGGCGCTGACCGCGATGCGGCGGCTGGTGGGCACGCTGCGCGGCTCGGAGACCGACGCGCCCGCCGCGTCCAGCGACCTGGCCGACGACGTGCGGCAGGTGGTCGCGCAGTCCGGCCAGCCGGTGCGGCTGAGCCTGGACCTGCCCTCCGGCGTGCCGCCGGCGCTGGGGCGCTCGGTGCTGCGGCTGGTGCAGGAGTCCCTGACCAACACCCGCAAGCACGCCGAGGGGGTCACCCGGGTGGAGGTCTCGGTGTCGGCGGCCTCGGACGTGGTGCACGTCGTGGTCACCGACGACGGCCGCGCCCCGAAGGCCGCGCCGGTCGGCGGCTCCGGCGGGTTCGGCCTGGTCGGGATGCGGGAACGGGTGGAGCTGCTGGGCGGCCGGTTCTCCGCCGGGCGGCGGGAGGCGGGCGGCTGGGAGGTGCGGGCCGAGCTGCCCGTCGCCGAGACGCGGTGAGCCCGCCGGCGCGGTGAGCGGGCCCGGCCACCGCGGGGTGCCGCGGGCGCGCCCGGTGCGGCAGGATCGGATCATGCCACTGCGCCTGCACGCCCCCGTCGTCCTGCCGTGCGACCCGTCCTGCACCGTGCTGCGGGACGCGGTGGTCGACGTCGTCGACGGCCGGGTGGCCCACGTGGGCGCCGCCGCCGACGCGCCGGAGTTCGCCGGCGAAGTCCGCGAGCTGGGCGGCATCCTGCTGCCGGGCCTGGTCAACGCCCACGCCCACAGCCCCATGGTGGTGCTGCGCGGGCTGGGCGGCGACCTGCCGCTGCTGCGCTGGCTGCGGGAGGCGATGTGGCCGGCCGAGGCGAGGATGACGCCGTCGGACATCGGCGCGGGGATGCTGCTCGGCGCGGTGGAGATGCTGCGCAACGGCGTGACCACCAGCGCGGAGATGTACTTCCACGGCCCGCAGCTGGTCGACGCGGTGCTGCGGGCGGGCTCCCGCGTGCTGTTCGGCGCGGCGATCATGGACCTGCCGGGGATGCCGTGGCGGCCGATGACCGACGAGGTCTCGCGCTGGATCGACGCCGACGGCCTCCGCTTCGGGCCGCACGAGCGGGTCGAGCTGTCCTACGGCCCGCACTCGGCGTACCTGCTGTCGCCCGACGCCCTGGCCGCGGTCGCGGGCGAGGCGCGGGAGCGGGGCGCGCTGCTGCAGGTCCACGTGGCCGAGTCGCCCGAGGAGGACCGGGCGCAGCGGGCCTCGCACGGTTCCGTGCCCCGGCTGCTGGCGGAGGCCGGGGTGCTCGGCGGGCGGGTGCTGTCGGCCCACTCGGTGCACCTGTCGGCGGAGGACGTCGCGCTCTACGCCGAGCACCGGGTCGGCGTCGCGCACTGCCCAGGCTCGAACACCAAGCTGGCGTCCGGGATCGCGCCGCTGCGCGCGTACCTGGACGCCGGCGTGCCGGTCGGGCTGGGCACCGACGGGCCCGCCTCGAACGACGACCTCGACCTGTTCGAGGAGGCGCGGCTGGCGGCGCTGCTGGCGCGGGTGACGTCGATGGACGCGACGGCCCTGCGCGCGGCGGACGCCCTGCTGCTGGCCACCCGCGGCGGGGCCGCGGCGCTGGGCCGGGACGACCTGGGCGCGCTGGAGGTGGGTCGCTGGGGCGACGTGGTGCACGTGGACGTCGACGACCCGGCCTTCGCCACCGGCCTGGACGCGCCGGACGACCAGGTGCTGGCGAACCTCGTGTGGGCGTCGGGCACGCGCCGGGTCAAGGACGTGTGGGTGGCCGGCGAGCAGGTCGTGGCGGACGGCGAGACCACCCGCGTGGACCGGCGCGCGGCCCAGGCGGGGGTCGCGGCGGTGTCGCGGCGGCTGCGCGGCTAGCGCGGGCGCGGGCGGAGCACGACGTCGGTGACGTGGGCGTCCTCGTCGGCCAGGACGGCGGCGAGGACGGCCTTGGCCACCGAGTCGGCGGTCAGGTACCGGTCGGGCTGGTAGTCGCCGTCCTCGTGGGCGCGGACGCCGCGCTGCATGTCGGTGTCCACGCGGCCGGGGTGCACGGACGTGACGCGCAGGTCCGGCTCCTCGGCGCGCAGGGCGTCGCCGTAGGCCCGCAGGGCGAACTTGCTCGCGGCGTAGGCGCCCCAGCCGGGGTTGACCCGCAGCCCGGCGCCGGAGTTGATCAGCACCACGTGCCCCGCGGCGGCGCGCAGCAGCGGGAGCACCAGCCGGGTCAGCTCGGCGACGGCGACGACGTTGACCTCGAGCACCCGCCGCCAGGCGTCGGCGTCCACCTCGGCCAGCGGCCCCAGCTCGGCGATCCCCGCGCTGTGGACCAGGACGTCGAGGCGGGTGAGCGCCCCCGCCGCCGCGGCCAGCGCCCGCCCGTCGGTCAGCTCGACCGGCCACGCCCGCGCCCCGGGCAGCGCGGCGGCCTCGGCGAGCGCCGCCGCGCTGCGACCGCCCACCAGCAGGTCGTGGGTGTCCGCGAGCCGCCGGGCGACGGCCAGGCCGATCCCCCGGGAGGCGCCGGTGATCAGGGCAACGGGTCGATCGCTCATGGCTGGACTTTAAGAGCCGACCCGGGCCCCGCGCCAACCGCCGCCGGGGCCGGCGGCGCCCCCTCCCGCCACCGGCCCCGGCTCCGGGCGGTCAGCCACAGATGCGGCCCCGGTCCTTCTTCCACGCCACGACCACGGCGGGCCGGGGCTGGGTGGTCCCGCCGTCGGGCCAGTGGGACAGCGGGTTGTCCGCCGACGCGCCGTCGATCTCGCCGGGGTGCTGCACGGAGACCAGCACGAAGTCGTCCTGGACCACCGGGCCGCAGGTCTCCGCGCCCTTCGGCACGGTCAGGAACTGCTTCACGCGGCCCCGGTAGCGGCCCTCCACCGGGACGGCGAACAGGCCGTCGTTGGACTTCAGGGCGTTGCCGTCGGTGGAGATCCACAGGTTGCCCTGCGGGTCGAACGCCACGTTGTCCGGGCACGAGATCGGCGACACCTGGGTCTTGTCGTAGCCGCCGAAGTACGTGTCCGGGGAGGCCGGGTCGCCGCACACCAGCAGCAGCTTCCACGAGAACGTCAGCGCGGTGTTGTCGCCGCGCCGCTCCTCCAGCTCCAGCACGTGGCCGTGCCGGTTGTTCAGGCGCGGGTTGGGCTCGGTCGCGCCCTCCTTGCCGGCCTTGCCGCGGTCGGTGTTGTTGGTCAGGGCGGCGTACACGCGGCGGTTGCGCGGGTTGGGCTCCACGTCCTCCGGGCGGTCCATCTTGGTGGCGCCGACCTTGTCCGCCGCCAGGCGGGTGAAGACGTAGACCTCCTCGGCCGTGAAGCCGTCCACGAAGGACTTGTCGCCGGAGGCGAGCGGGATCCACTGGCCCGAGCCGTCGAACTCGCCGTCCGCCGGGAGCCTGCCGCTGCCGTCGACCTCGGCCGCCGGGCTGTCGCCGGTGAACTTCGCGACGTACAGGGTGCCCTTGTCGAGCAGCTTCTTGTTGTGCTCGCGGGCGTGGCGGCTGTTGCCCGGCTTGTACCGCTCGTCGGAGACGAACTTGTACATGTAGTCGAACCGCTCGTCGTCGCCCATGTACGCGACGACCCGGCCGTCGCGGGCGACGATGACGTTGGCGCCCTCGTGCTTGAAGCGGCCCAGCGCGGTGTGCTTGACCGGCGTCGACTTCGGGTCCAGCGGGTCGATCTCGACGACCCAGCCGAAGCGGTTGGGCTCGTTGGGCTCCTGCGCCACGTCGAAGCGCTTGTCGAACCGCTCCCACTTGCGGGTCGTCGCCGCGCCGGACAGGCCGTAGCGGGCGAGCCGGGCCTTCTGCACCGGGTCGGTGATGCTGCCGGCGTTGGCGAAGTACTGGTTGAAGTTCTCCTCGCCGGACAGGATCGTGCCCCACGGCGTGACGCCGCCCGCGCAGTTGTTCAGCGTGCCCAGCACCTTCGTGCCGGTCGGGTCGGCCGAGGTCCTCAGGTGCTGCGAGCCGGCCGCCGGTCCGGTCACCCGGAACTCCGAGGTGGCGGTGATCCGGCGGTTGAAGTGGCGGTCCACCTTCGGCGTCAGCCTGCCGCTGCGGCGGTCGCGCTCGACCACCACCACGGACAGGCCGTGGGCGGCCCACGCGATCTCGGTCTGCTCGCGGGTGGGGTTGTCCGGGTCCCAGCCGCGGAACAGGAACTCCTCGGTCGTGTACTCGTGGTTGCTCACCATGAGCCAGCGGTTCCAGTGGTCCAGCGGGACCAGGCCGCAGAAGTCGTTGTTGTAGCCGAACTGCCGGGCCTGCGCGGCCGGGGTCTGCGCGTCGAAGTCGAACGCGGGCGCGCCCGGCAGCACCGGGTCGCCCCAGCGGATCACGACGGCCGACTCGTAGCCCTCCGGCGTGACGACGCGGTCCTCGGTGTTCGGCGCGACCGGGGCGAAGTTCAGGCCGTCCCGCCGGCGACCGCCGCCGAGGTCGCGGTCCGCCTCGACCTCGGGGGCCGCGGCGGCCGTGCCCGCACCCGCGAGCCCGACGCCCGCGCCCGCGACGGCGAGCACCGCGCCCGCCTTGAGCAGCCCGCGCCGGCGCACGACCTCGCTCACGACGTCGCCGAAGTAGGCGTTGTCGGAGGTGTTGGGCGCCTCGTGCGCGCAGGCGTCGCCGCACCGGTACTTGCAGGTGATCGCCGACCGCCCGAGGGGGTGGTCGGTCAGCAGGGGCAGCAGGCGCCGCCCCCGTTCGGTGGATGAGGACACGCGGACCTCCGGGGTCGCTCGGTGGGAACCCGGCGACCGTAGGTCGGCAACGCCTCGTCCAGCGGACGGCGAGGTGAACGGCAGGCGAACACCTCACCGCCTTGCCGCCCGGAACCGGCTGGTCACGGCACGTGCCGGGGCCGGGTCCCGCGGCGGGGGCGGCGCCGTCAGCCCACCACGTCCTCGCCGACGAGCACGTCCTGCGCGGTGATCGGCCGCTCGCGGGTGCGCCCGACCGCCAGCAGGGCGGCGGCCAGCGCGCACGCGACCGCGGCGACCGCGAACGGCTGGGCGAGGTGGCTGACGAACGTCGCCGCCAGCGCGCCGCCGAGCCAGCGCAGGAAGTTGTAGCCGGCGCTCGCGACCGGGCGGGGCGCCGGGCTGACGCTCATCGCCGTGCCGGTGAACAGGGTGTTGAGCAGACCGCTCACCACACCGCTGACGATGACCGCGACCACCAGCAGCGGCTTGCTCGGCACCGCCATGACCAGCATGAGGGCGGCGAACGCGAGGACGGCGGCGATGGTCGCGCGGCGCTCGCCCCACCGGTCGGCCAGCTTCGGCGCGAGCCACACGCTGGAGACCGCGACGCCCACGCCCCAGCCGAAGAAGACCAGCCCGATCGCCACCGCGCCCCAGCGCAGCACGAACGGCGACCAGGCCAGGACGGTGAAGAAGGCGGCGGTGTAGAGGGCGGAGCCGAGGGCCGTGCGCAGCAGGCCGGGGTGCCGCAGCGCGCGCAGCGGGTCGAGCAGGCCGATCGGGCTCCGCGGCCCGTCGCCGGCGAGGAAGACCGAGCACAGGACGAACGCGACGGCCATCAGGACGGCGGTGCCGATGAACGGCCCGCGCCACGAGAAGCTGCCCAGCAGCGCGCCGAGCAGCGGCCCGACGGAGAGGCCGAGGCCGAGGGCGGCCTCGTAGAGCAGGATCGCCCTGCCCTGGCCGCCGGTGGCGGCGCCGACGATGACGCTCAGCGCGGTGGCGATGAAGAAGGCGTTGCCCAGGCCCCAGACGGCGCGCAGGCCGACGAGCTGGGTGATGTCCGACGCGAGCGCGCACAGGGCGGTCGCGACGACGATCAGCGCCAGGCCGGCGACCAGCGTGCGCTTCGCGCCGAACCGCGCGCTCGCCGCCCCGGTGAACAGCATGGCCAGCACCTGGACGCCGAGGTAGGAGGAGAACAGGAGGGTGACTTCGGACGGGGTGGCGTGCAGGCCCTCCGCGATCGACAGCAGGATCGGGTCGACGAGCCCGATGCCCATGAACGCGATGACCGCGGCGAACGCCGTGACCCACACCTGACGGGGTTGGTCGAGGAAATTCACTTAGCCACCCTAACAGAATTTGATTAGGGTAGCTAAGTAAGTGTGCTCACACGGTCGTCCCCGTCACGGGACGCGGAAGCACAGCACCTTCGAGCCCATCGGCGCGCCGCCGGCCTCGCCGCTGCCGTGCCCCGGGCCCAGGGTGAAGCTGCTGCCCCTGCACTTCTTGGCCTTGGCGTCGTAGCCCGCGAAGAAGGTGACGACCTTCTTCGTGCTCTTCGGGAAGTTGTTGTAGACCGAGCGCGCGGGGACGTCCTTCCCGAGCCGGTCGGCGAGCGCCACGTGGTGATCACCCGCCGCGCCGGTCTTCCACTTCTTCCCCGAGCCGTAGGTGCCGGACCAGACGCAGGTGTAGCCGCTCTCGCAGGCGTTGGGCGGCCAGGGCACGACCCGTCCGGGTGTCGTCTCCGGCGGGGAGGCGGACTGCGCCTGCGCGGCGGGGGCGAGCACGACCGCGAGCGCGGCCACCGGCAGCAGCAGGGCCGAGCGGAGGGCGGTGGAGGTCATCGGAGAACCCTTCCTCAGAGTGGCGACAGGACTCCCGGAGCCGACGGGACCCCGGCGCCCCTGTGTCTACCGCCCGCCCGTGCGGACCGCTCACCAGCGCCGATGTGCCGGCAGCGGCAGCGCTGCGGCCCGTGACGACGCCCGCTGCCCCGCTCGGCGGACACCCACCGCTGTGAGTGGCGCGGACGCCGCCCCCGCGGGGGACCCTCTCCGCCGACCCGCCGGGCGACGCCCCGCGCACGGGGCCGTGCCGCGCCCGATGAGGTGAACCTCCCGGCGTCGGACTTCGGGGGGCGGCGCCCGGATGCGGCGAACCCCCCGGTGCGCGGCCGTGGGACGGCGCACCGGGGGGTTCCCCGGGGCTCGCTACGGGATGTAGAAGCTCTTGACGCCGGTCTTGAGGCCACCGGCGTAGTCGCTGTACGTGCGGGCGTTCAGCCCGAAGTAGTTGGTCGCGGGGTTGCAGTTCTTGCCCTCGTAGAAGGTGACGTACTTGTTCGACTGGTTGCTCACCGAGAACGCCGCCCACGGTGTGTTGTGGCAGCCGGACTGGCTGCGCTGCCACCCGGTGCCCAGGCCCTTGGGCTTGGTCCAGGCGCAGACGTTCGGGGCGTCGCAGCGGGTGATCGCGGGCGTCGGGGGGCCGGGGTCGGCCGCGCCGGGCGGCTGGGCGGCCTGCGCGGTCACGACGGGCAGCAGCACCGCGGCCAAGGCGAGCACCGGCGCCACCAGGGCCAGGCGCAGAGCGGTGGAAACCATGGGGCAAACCCCTTCCGAGCGGAGGGACGGACAACCCGGAGCCATCGGGTGCTCCGGCACCCGCTGTGTCTACCGCTCGGTGGAAAAACGCGCTGACCAGCACAAATGCCGATCATGCCCGGTGTGCTGCGGCCCGTGACGGCGCCCGCCACCCACCTCGGACCCACCCACCGCTGTGAGTGGTACCGGCACCACGCGTGTGAGGGACGGCACCGGTGGCGCCGGGGTGCCCGCGCGTGCCCCGTCCAACCGCACACCCGCCGATCGGGTGGAACACCGCGCGCCGCGACGGCGGGGTGACCCCGGGGACGACCGGACCCCCTCGGCGCGCGGGGACGAGGGGGTCCGGTGGGGTGGCCGGCCGGCGGCGGGCCGGGTGCGGGGGACGCGCCCGGAACGCGTCGGCGCCGGGTCAGCGCTCCGCGTCGCCGCGGATGAACGCCTCGACGGCCTCGTGCGCCTCGGAGTCCGAGTACTGCACCGGCGGCGACTTCATGAAGTACGACGACGCCGACAGGATCGGGCCGCCCACGCCGCGGTCCAGCGCGATCTTCGCCGCCCGCACCGCGTCGATGATGATCCCCGCCGAGTTCGGCGAGTCCCACACCTCCAGCTTGTACTCCAGGTTCAGCGGCACGTCGCCGAACGCCCGGCCCTCCAGCCGCACGTAGGCCCACTTGCGGTCGTCCAGCCAGGACACGTAGTCCGACGGGCCGATGTGCACGTTCCGCTTGCCCATGTCCCGGTCCACCTGGGAGGTGACCGCCTGCGTCTTGGAGACCTTCTTGGACTCCAGGCGCTCCAGCTCCTTCATGTTCAGGAAGTCCATGTTGCCGCCCACGTTGAGCTGCATGGTGCGGTCGAGCTGGACGCCCCGGTCCTCGAACAGCTTGGCCAGCACGCGGTGCGTGATGGTCGCGCCGACCTGGGACTTGATGTCGTCGCCGACGATCGGGACGCCGGCCTCCTCGAACTTGCGCGCCCACTCCGGGTCGGACGCGATGAACACCGGCAGCGCGTTGACGAACGCCACCCGCGCGTCGATGGCCGCCTGCGCGTAGTACCGGTCCGCCTCCTCCGAGCCCACCGGCAGGTAGGACACCAGCACGTCGACCTCGGCGTCCCGCAGCGCCCGGGCCACGTCGACCGGCGGCTCGTCGGACTCCTCGATGGTCTCCCGGTAGAACCGGCCCAGCCCGTCGAGCGTGTGCCCGCGCTGCACCGTGACGCCCAGCGGCGGCACGTCGGCGATCTTGATCGTGTTGTTCTCGCTCGCGCCGATCGCCTCGGACAGGTCGACGCCGACCTTCTTGGCGTCGACGTCGAACGCGGCCACGAACTCCACGTCGCGCACGTGGTAGTCGCCGAACTCCACGTGCATCAGGCCGGGCACCCGACCGCTCGGGTCGGCATCGCGGTAGTAGTGGACGCCCTGCACCAGCGACGCCGCGCAGTTGCCGACCCCGACGATGGCCACTCGAACAGTGCGGCGGTTGTCGCCCATGCCGAGTCCTCCTTCTTGTTCTCTACGTCAGTGCCCAGTGGGCTATTCGTCCCGCTCGCGCAGTTCTGCCTGTTCGTGCGCGATCAGCTCGTTGAGCCACCGCACCTCGCGCTCGGTGCTGTCCAGCCCCATGCGGTGCAGCTCGCGCGTGTAGCGGTCGATCCGCTCGCTCGCGCCCGTTAAGGCCGTCCGCAGCCCTTCCCGGCGCTCCTCGACCCGCCTGCGCCTGCCTTCGAGGATCCGCACCCGGATCTCCGCGGGCGTGCGGGAGAAGAACGCCAGGTGGACGCCGAACGAGTCGTCGTCCCAGGTCTGGGGCCCCGCGTTGACCAGCAGGTCACCGAACCGCTCCTTGCCCTCGGCGGTCAGCTCGTACACCTTGCGCGCGCGGCGACCCCAGGAACGGGCCTCCTGAGGCGCCTCCTCGGCGATCCACCCCTCGCGCTGCAACCGGCGCAGCGTGGGGTAGAGCGTCCCGTAGGAGAACGCGCGGAACGCGCCCAACAGCTCGTGCAAGCGCTTGCGCAGCTCGTAGCCGTGCATCGGCGCCTCGTGCAACAGGCCGAGGATCGCGAACTCCAGCACGCACACCTCCTCGCACGCACCGCCGATGGGTGTCCCGACTATATCGGTGCGATACATCCGCCCACGACTCGAGAAGTGGCGCATCGCACCAGGTCACACCGTGATCACGGCCACTGCCCTGAACGGCCCAACGAAGGTGACGGGCCGCCACGTACTCTGGTCCCGTGCTGACCCAACGGCAGGTCGTGGACTACGCGCTGCAGCGCCGAGCGCTGCTGGCGGAGGTCTACGCGGGCCGAGTGGGCACCATGGAGGTCTGCGACGCGAGCCCGTACCTGCTGCGAGCTGCGAAGTTCCACGGCCGGCCGAGCGACGTGACCTGCCCGGTGTGCCGCAAGGAACCCCTGACCCTGGTGTCCTGGGTCTACGGCGACGAGCTCAAGCACGCGGCCGGCTCCGCGCGCACCGTCGACGAGCTGACGCGCATGGCGAGCCTCTTCGAGGAGTTCACCGTGTACGTCGTGGAAGTTTGCCGCACATGCAGTTGGAACCACCTGGTGCAGTCATACGTCCTGGGAACGCGTGGCGTGAGCTCTCGGAAGCCACGGAGGAGGACCGCGGCGGAGTGAACCACTCCCGACCCCGGGCGTCGTCCACCAGGGCGACGGCGTACGACCACCGAACCGCGTGCGACGGCACGCCGGTCTGGGAGGCTTTTTCGTGAACGACCAGCATGACGACAGGCAACGTGGCGGCGAGCCGCAGTGGCCGACCGGGGAGGACCCGGACGGCGGAGCGCACGCACCACGCCGCGGAGCCGGGGATCAGCCGGAGCGTCCGAACACCCCACCAGGTGGTTTCGCGCGCCCGCAGGGCGGTCCCCGCCCCGGCACGCCCCCCGGCGGCATCCCCCGGACCCCGCCCCCCGGCGGTCCGCAGGGCGGTCGCCCGCCGGGCACCCCGCCGGGCGGGATCCCGCAGGGCGGCGGTCCCCGCGGCGCGGGCACCCCGCCGGGCGGCATCCCCCAGGGCGGCCCCGGTCGTCGCCCCGAGCAGGGCGGCCCCGGCGCGCCGGGCGGCAGGCCCGGCGGCCCGGCCCGCCCCGGCGGCCCGAACACCCCGCCGCCCGGCGCGGCGGGCGCCGACCCCAACGCGACGCGGCAGGTGCCCAGGGGCGCCGGGCGCGCCGGCACGCCCCCCGGCGGCATCCGCCGGCCCCACGGCCCCGTCCCGCCCGGCCGCCCCCCGATGGGCGGCCCGGCCGTGCCCGGCGGCCCCCGCCGGCCCGGCGAGGAGCCGACCGACCTGCTCCCCCCGGTGCACCAGACCGTCGCCCGCGAGCCCGAACTCCTCACGCACCGCGAGGACGAGATCGCGATCGAGCCGTTCTACGAGGACGAGTACGACGACGAGCCGACCCCGGAGGAGGCCAAGGCCCTCCGCCGGCGCAAGGTCTGGCGCCGGGTGCGCCGCATCGGCTACGTCGGCCTGTTCCTGCTGATCCTCGGGCCGATCGTCGCGTTCGCCATCGCCTACCAGCTGGTGATCGTCCCGAACCCGGAGCAGGTCGCGGCCGAGCAGGCCAAGGTCGTCACCATCCTCTACGACGACGAGTCCGTGATGACCAAGATCGCGCCGTCGGGCGCGAACCGGACCCTGGTCAAGTACGAGGACCTGCCCGAACAGCTCAAGCGGGCCGTGTTCGCGGTCGAGGACCCGACCTTCGAGACCAACCCGGGCTTCGACTTCACCGCCATCGCGCGCGCCGTCTGGTACCAGGTGACCGACCGGAACAGCGGTGGCTCGGGCCTCACCCAGCAGTACGTGAAGCAGGCCAGCCAGCAGGACGACAACACGCTGAGCCGGAAGTTCACCGAGCTGGTCAAGGCGTACAAGATGTCCGAGCAGCAGGACAAGAGGGACATCCTCACCGCCTACCTGAACACCATCTACCTCGGCCGCTCCGCGTACGGCGTGAAGGAGGCCGCGAAGGTCTACTTCAACAAGGAGAACCTGAACGACCTCACGCCGTCCGAGTGCGCCCTGCTCGCGGGCATGATCCAGAGCCCCAGCCTGTCCGAGGACACCGAGTACGTCACCTTCCGCTGGAACCACGCGATGGACCAGCTGCTGCGGTTCAACTGGATCACCAAGGAGTACCGGGAGGCGGAGCGGACCCCGCCGCCGCTGCGACCGCTGGCCGAGGTGCAGCAGAGCGGCCTGGAGGGCCCGCGGCTGCTGATCCAGAACCAGGTCCTCGCCGAGCTGGAGGACAAGGAGAACGGCCTGGGCTGGGACATGAAGCAGGCCCACCAGTCCGGCATCACGATCCACACCACCATCGACCCGGAGATGCAGACCGCCGCGGAAGAAGTCATCAAAGAGGTGATGGAGGGCCAGACGGAGGGCCTGCGCCAGTCGCTGACCGCGATCGACCCGCACACGGGCGCGGTCAGGGCCTACCACGCGGGCATGGACGGCAACGGGATCGACTACGCGCGCGGCATCGTCCAGGAGGCCGGGTCGTCGTTCAAGCCGTTCGACCTGGTGGCCGCGCTGCAACGGGGCAAGGGCCTCGGCTCGACCTACGACGGCGTCTCCCCGAAGACCTTCCCGGGCGGGCCCGGTCCGGCCGACGACGTGGTCATCCGCAACTCGTCGGACCGCAACAACTCCTGCGGCAAGCAGTGCTCGTTGCGCGAGGCGATGGAGATGTCGCTGAACACGGTGTTCTACGACCTGGTCGCCAACGAGATCGGCCCGCAGGCAGTGGCCGAGGCGGCGTTCCAGGCGGGCATCCCGCGCACGGTGAAGGTCGACGGCCGGGAGAAGCAGCTCCTGGTCGGCGAGAACGGCGGCCCTCCCGGCACCGGTATCGCCATCGGTGGTGGCGAGGCGCAGGTGCGGCCGTTCGACATGGCCTCGGCCTACGCGTCGTTCGCGGCGCGCGGCGTCTACCACGAGCCGTACTTCATCAAGAAGATCACCAGCGCCGACGGCGAGCCGCTCAAGCAGCACGAGGACGTGACGCGCAGCGCGTTCGGCGACGACCAGCAGAAGAGCCGGGACATCGCCGACAACGTGACGGAGTCGCTCAAGCCCGTCATCAAGTACTCGGAGCTGGACTGCGCGGGCCGGCGCGAGTGCGCGGGCAAGACCGGCACCCACGAGCTGCCGGGCTCGGCCGAGCAGAACTCGAAGGCGTGGATGGTCGGGTACACCCCGTCGCTGTCCACGGCGGTCTGGATGGGACGCGACCAGGGCAACGAGGCGCTGGTGGACGCCAACGGCAAGGCGATCTTCGGTTCGGACCTGCCGGGCGAGATCTGGCGGAAGTTCATGGACCGGGCGCTGGAGGGGACGCAGCCGGAGAAGTTCCCGAAGGCCAACCCGATGGGCGAGTACGAGAAGCGCCGGGTCGTCACCACCGTCCCGACGACCACGCCCAAGAAGGAAGAAGAGCAGAAGCCGACCACGACCACGTCGACGCGGCCGACCACCGAGGAGACGACGACGCCCCCGACGACGACGCGGCCGACGCCGCCGACGTGCATCGGCCGGCTGTGCCAGACGACGACGGTGCCCGACCCGGATCCCGACCCGATCGGCGGCGGCGGTCCACCGACCAGATAGCCCCGGTCGACCGATGACGGCGAGGCGCGCACCCCCGGGGTGCGCGCCTCGTCCCGTTCCGCCCCGAACCCGGCGCCGGCGCGACCCGAGCGGCTTCACCGCGGCTGTCCGCCCCGGCCCGTAGCATCCGGCAGGTGGCCAGCCCTTCGCAGCAGACGGCGAACGACGACGACACCGATTCGCTCAGCCCCGCAGAGCGCGTCCGCCCCACCTGGACCGAGCCGTTGGCCCGGGCGGCGGCCAAGCCGTTCGGCGGGCCGGTCGGCAGGCACGCCTCGGTCGGCAGGCAGTGGTTCTGGACGCCGCTGCGGGTGGTGCTGCTGCTGGCGGTGGTGACGCTGGCGTTCGCGTGGGTGCAGAAGTCGCCGTGCATCCAGCAGTACGTCGACCAGAACGGGGTCGTGCAGCTGGACTGGCGGGGCAGCAAGCAGTTCACCGCCATGTGCTACTCGGACACCGTGCCGCTGTACACGGCCGAGCGCCTGGACAAGCCGGAGACGTTCCCCTACAAGACGTCCTGGATCGACGACGAGGGCAAGCCGACCGCGCACGTCCGGTACATGGAGTACCCGGTGCTGACCGGCGTGTTCCAGTGGTTCAACGCGCGGATGGCGCAGGGCTGGACCCGGATCGCCGAGTCCGGCTGGCTGCCCAACCCGATGACCGTGGTGGTGTACTTCGACATCACCGCGCTGTGGCTGGCGCTGGCGTGGCTGGTGACCACCTGGGCGGTGCTGCGGCTGGCCCGGCGCAGGCCGTGGGACGCCGCGATGGTGGCCGTGTCGCCGCTGGTGGTGGTGCACGCGTTCACCAACTTCGACACGCTGGCGACGGCGTTCGCGACGGCGGGCCTGCTGGCGTGGGCGCGCCGCAAGCCCGTGCTGGCCGGTGTGCTGCTCGGGCTGGGCGGCGCGGCGAAGCTGTACCCGCTGTTCCTGCTCGGGCCGCTGCTGCTGCTGTGCTGGCGGGCCGGCCGGATGCGCGCGGGGCTGACGGCGCTGGGCACCGCGCTGGCGACGTGGGCGGCGGTGAACGCGCCGATCGCCTACCTCTACCCCGACGGGTGGCGGGAGTTCTTCCGGCTCAACACCGAGCGCGGGGTCGACCCGGACTCGCTGTACAACGTGGTGGCGCAGTGGACCGGCTGGGAGGGCTTCGACCCCGGCCTGGTCCAGGGCCAGGCGCCGGAGGTGCTCAACACGGTCAGCGCGGTGCTGTTCCTGCTGTGCTGCGCGGCGATCGGGTACGTGGCGCTGTCCGCGCCCACCCGGCCCCGGCTGGCGCAGCTCGGGTTCCTGGTGGTCGCGGCGTTCCTGCTGACGAACAAGGTGTGGAGCCCGCAGTACTCGCTGTGGCTGGTGCCCCTGGCGGTGCTGGCGCTGCCGCGCTGGCGGCTGCTGCTGGCGTGGATGGTGGTGGACGCGCTGGTCTGGGTGCCGCGGATGTTCTTCTACCTGGGCACGGACAACAAGGGCCTGCCGATCGACTGGTTCCTGGGCGCGGTGGTGGTGCGGGACGTCGCGGTGGTCGCGCTGTGCGTGCTGGTCGTGCGGGAGGTCTACCGGCCGTCGCGGGACCTGGTGCGGCGGGCCGGCGACGACGACCCGTGCGGCGGGTTCCTCGACGGCGCGCCGGACGAGCGGGTGCTGCGCCTGCGGCCGCGGCGCGAGGCCCCCGTCCCGGTCTGACCGGGGGGCTCCCCGCGCCGGCGTGCTCGGGCGTCACACGTGCGGGTGAAGTCGCGCAGTTGTCCCGCCGGAGCGGGTAGCCGGGGTCCGCCGACACGCGGCCGGGGACGGGAGCGATCATGGTGCGACGGGTGACGACGATGGCGGCGGCGGCCGCGCTGGCGTTCGGCGTGGCGGTCGGGGCCGCCGCGCCCGCGGTGGCGCAGCAGGCCGAGCTGACGCCGCTGCAGTGCTTCCTGGGCGGCGGGCTGCCGCTGCCGGGCCAGGACGGCGCCACCTGGCAGTGCACGGGCGGTGTGCACAACGGGAAGCCGGTGCAGCCCCCGGCGCTGCCGGGCTCCTGAGGCGGGACCGCCGGAGCGGGACCGCCGGGACCGGGCTCCCGGGGCCGGCGGTCCCGGGACCGGGTTCCCGGGGCCGGGGCGGCGGGTCAGCCGGCCTGCGGCCTGCGGGCCAGCAGGTAAGCCTGCGGGGTCTTCTCCTGCGGCTCCGGGGCGCGCACCAGCGTGGCGCGCACCTTGAAGCCGGCCTCGACGAGCTGCGCGGCGACCCGCTCCGGCGGCAGCCGGTAGGCGCTCATGGTGATCTCGTGGCCGTACCCCTCGGTGATGTCGCGGCGCTCGTCGCCCGCCTGGAACGCCAGCAGCAGGTGGCCGCCGGGCCGCAGCACGCGGTGGAACCCGGCGAACACGCCCGGGTGGTGCTCCGGCGGGACGTGGATCACCGAGTACCACGCCACGACCCCGCCCAGGCCGGCGTCGGGCAGGTCCAGCCCCGTCATCGAGCCGACCTCGAACCGCAGGCCCGGGTGGCGGGAGCGGGCGACGGCGACCATCCGCGGCGACAGGTCGACGCCGAAGGCGGCCAGGCCGAGCGCCGCGAGGTGCGCGGTGATCCGGCCGGGGCCGCAGCCCACGTCGGCGACCTCGCCGGTGACCAGCTCGGCGAACGCGCCGAGCACCGCCCGGTCCGCCGGGCAGCCGGCCAGGTGGTCGCGCAGCAGCTCCTCGTAGTCCGCGGCCACCACGTCGTAAGCGGTCCGGGTCGTGGCCAGGAAGTCCGGATCGGTCACGTCGCGCCCACCTCCGCCGCGGGTTCCCGGTCCGGCGGGCGGTCCCGGAACGACACCCGCGACCCGAGGAACACGAAGAACAGCGCCGCCAGCAGCGCGGCCCGGCCCCACACGCCGATCACCACGGCCTGCGCCGAGAAGCCGTCGTAGATGCCGGAGGGCTGCCCGAACTCGATGGCGTAGTACCAGCGGAAGATGCCGATGCCCATGGCGAGGTCCGCCGCGAAGTAGGCGAACACCCACCCGAGCGGGATGCGCAGCAGCACGAACATCGGCACCAGCCACAGCGTGTACTGCGGCGAGTGCACCTTGTGCAGCAGCAGGAACCCGCACAGCATGGCCGCCGACACCTGCACCCACGGGTAGGCGCCCTCGCGCCGGAACCGCCGCCAGCCGATCCAGCAGGCCAGCGCGAACGACGCCAGGACGCTCAGCGGCGACAGGACGCCCACCAGCGCCTGCATCGACTCGTCGGGCATGAACGGCCGCAGCGACCAGAACCAGACCGAGTTCGTGGTGATGTCCACGCGGCGCAGCTGCTGGAACGTGAACGAGGCCCGCCAGCCCTCGAACCCGATCAGCGCGAACGGCAGGTTGACCAGCACCACGGTGACCGCCGCGGCGGTGAGCACCCGGACCACGCCCGCCCAGTCGTAGCGCGGCCCCTCCCGCCCGCCCCGCCCGCCGGTCAGCACGTACAGGCACAGCGGCAGCACGAACGCCGCCGGGTAGATCTTGAACGCGAACCCGAGCCCGAGCAGCACCGCCGCGACCACCGCGCGGTCGGCCAGCGGCCGCGGCGCGCGGCCCCAGCCCCGGTGCACGACGTACACCGCCGCCACCGCGCAGAACGCGACCGGCAGGTCCCAGTTGTGGAACGCGTAGAGCACCATCGGCGGCCCGATCGCCCACAGCAGCGCCCGCCACCCGCTCAGCCTGCCCAGCAGCCACGCCGTCGCCAGCCCGAAGGGCGCCATCAGCAGCGCGGAGAACAGCAGGAAGGACGCGTCGGTGTGCGCGAAGGCCGCGCCGGCCCAGATCAGCAGGCCGGTCAGCACCGGGTACTCGACCGTGCCGCCGACCAGCGCGCCGCCGGCGTCGATGCCGCCGTTGACGTAGGGGAAGACGTGCCGGTCGACGTCCCGGCCGATCCACAGGTGCTGGATGTCGGAGTAGCAGACCTCGCCCTTGTTGCGCTCGTTGTAGTCGGGCTGGCTGCGGCCCCACTGGTCGAACTCGGGCCCCGTGCAGCGGTCCTTGTTGGCGAAGCCGAGCAGCAGGGTCACCCCGCACAGGAGGACCAGCGCGGCCAGCGCGGACCGGCCCAGCCGCCGCGCCCGCCCGCCCACCCGCCCGGGCGCGACCGCCGCCTCTCGCGCCGCGCTCATCGACCCAGGTGCTCGCGGAGGAACGCGATGTCCTCCGCCTGCCCCTCGTCCGGGGTCTCGACCAGCACCGGCGCGCCCGCCGCGGCGGCCACCGCGACCAGCTGACCGGGGTCGACGGTGCCCGTCGCGATGTTGGCGTGCCGGTCGCGGGCGGAGCCGAACGGGTCCCGCGAGCTGTTCAGGTGCACCAGGTCGATGCGCCCGGTGATGGCCTTGACCCGGTCCACGACGCCGACCAGGTCCTCGCCGGCGGCGAACGCGTGGCAGGTGTCCAGGCAGAACCCGGCGCCGAACCCGCCCACCGCGTCCCACAGCCGGGCCAGCACGTCGAACGAGCGGGCCATCGCGTTGTCGCCGCCCGCGGTGTTCTCGATCAGGACCGGGACCGCGAAGCCGCCGTCGGCGGCCTGCCGCTCGAACATCTTGCGCCAGTTCGCGATGCCGTCGGCCGGGTCGTCGCCCTTGGCGACGTGGCCGCCGTGCACGACCAGGCCCTTGGCGCCGACCCCGGCCGCGGCGGTGGCGTGCTGGAGGACCAGCTTGCGGGACGGGATGCGGATGCGGTTGTTCAGCGACGCCACGTTCGCGACGTACGGGGCGTGGACGAAGACGTCCAGGTCGGAGGCCAGCAGCGCGTCCGCCCGGGGGTGCGGCTGCGGCGCCTTCCACCCCTGCGGGTCGGCCAGGAAGAACTGGACGACCTCGGCCCCGCGAGCGGCTGCGGCGCCCAGCGGGTCGTCGTCCCGGACGTGGGCTCCGATGCGCATGACAGTGCAGAGTAGTCGGGAGGGGTGACGAAGTGGCCGGGACCGCCGATACGAAAAGTGTTCGCACCGGGCGCGACGCACGTCACCACGAGGCCCTACGCTCGTTACCCGTAAGTAGGGGACGGTGCGGACGCCCGGTTCGGGGCAGGCTCAGGGAGGCCGGACATGCGGACCCGACTCACCCGCCCGGTGGCCGCGGCGGCCGTGGCGCTCGCGGTCGGCGCCGCCGGGTCCGGCACCGCCGACGCGGCCGAACCGGTGGTGGTCGGCGAGTGCGCGACCACCGTCCGGGGCGCGCCCGGCACCCCGGTGGCGCTGAGCCCCGCGGCGGTCGTGCAGCCGGTGACCGACCTGGTCCGGGCCGTCCCGCTGCTCGGGCCGCCGCTGGCCGAGCCCTTCCGCCGGGCGTTCACGGCGCTGCCGCCCATCCCGGTCGGCTCGATCCCCACCGGATCCGGCGTCATCACCGGCGGCCGGATCGCCGACGCGGTCGTGGCGGAGCTGGACGGGATCGCACTGCTCGGCCCGGTCGCCGCCACCCTGGCCCACGACGTGCGGACCACCCTGTCGGCGCTCTGCGGCGTGGCCGTGACCGGCGTGAACACCGCCGCCGCGCCCGTCCGGGACGGCTCGAAGGCGATCGCCGACGCCGCCGAGCAGGCCACCGGCCGGGTGCCGGGCCTGCCGGGGGACGAGCCGGCGCCCGACCCCGGCGCACCGCCGACCGACCGACCGGGCGGCGGGCAGCCCGGCGGCACCCCGGGCACCGGCGACCCGGGCGCCGGCACCCCCGGCGCCGACCGGCCCGGCGGCGGCCTGGCGGGCGGCTCCGCCCCGGTCGGCGGCGTGGGCGGGACCGACCTGCCGCCGCACGGCTCGAACCCGTTCGGCCGCGTGCCGCTGTTCGGCCACGGCGCGCTGCCGTCCGCGGCGCTCGGGCGGCTCTCCCCGCCGGGCGCGCGCCACGGCGGCGACGTCCCCGGCTACGGCCTGCTCGGCGCGGACGGCACGCAGACCGCGGGCCGCGCCACCGCCCTGCCCGGCGCCGGGGGCGGCGTGGCGGCCCCCGTGCTGCCGGCCGTGCTGGCGCTGTCCTGCGTGGCCGGCGCGCTGGCCCGCACCTGGGCGCGGCGCCGCGCGGCCGGCTGAGCGCGGCCCCGCCACCACCCGGGTGCGGTGTTCCGCACCGCCCTTTGCTAGCCTCTCCGGGTTGCTGACGCGACGACCCTCCTGCCACGGAAAGTCCGTGGCCGCCGAGTCCACAGGAGGTGAGTGGTCTTCATGCGTCATTACGAAGTCATGGTCATCCTGGACCCCAGTCTCGACGAGCGCACCATCGCGCCCTCGCTCGACACGTTCCTCAACGTCATCCGCACCACGGGCGGCAACGTCGAGAAGGTCGAGGTGTGGGGCAAGCGCCGGTTGAGCTTCGAGATCAACAAGAACTCCGAGGGCATCTACGCGGTGCTCGACCTGACGTCGACCCCGGAGGCGGTGAAGGAGCTCGACCGCCAGCTCGGGCTGCAGGAGACGGTGCTGCGCACCAAGGTCCTGCGCCGCGAGCCCGCCAAGGCGGCCAAGGCCGCCAAGGTCCAGCCCGCCAAGGTCTAGGGGTTCCCCGACATGGCAGGCGAGACGACGATCACGGTGGTCGGCAACCTGACCGCCGACCCCGAGCTGCGCTTCACCCAGTCCGGCGCCGCGGTGGCGAGCTTCACGGTCGCCTCCACGCCCCGGACCTTCGACCGCCAGACCGGCGAGTGGAAGGACGGGGAAGCCCTGTTCCTGCGGTGCAACGTGTGGCGGCAGGTCGCGGAGAACGTGGCCGAGTCGCTCACGCGCGGTTCGCGCGTGCTCGTGAGCGGGCGGCTGCGCCAGCGCTCCTTCGAGACGAAGGAGGGCGAGAAGCGCACCGTCATCGAGCTGGAGGTCGACGAGGTCGGCCCCTCGCTGCGGTACGCGACCGCGAAGGTCAACAAGGTGAGCCGGGGTGACGGCGGCGGCGGCTTCGGCGGCGGCGGCCAGTCCCGCGGCGGTGGCTCCACGCCCCCGGCCGACGACCCGTGGGGCTCCGCGCCCCCGGCCGGCTCCGGCGGCGGCTTCTCCGACGAGCCCCCCTTCTAGACCGCACCCCCTCCACTTCACCGCGTCATCCCAGGAGTGACCCACATGGCCAAGCCGCCTGTGCGCAAGCCCAAGAAGAAGGTCTGCGCGTTCTGCAAGGACCGCAACGCGCACGCGATCGACTACAAGGACACCACCCTGCTCCGGAAGTACATCTCGGACCGGGGCAAGATCCGCGCCCGCCGGGTGACCGGCAACTGCAGCCAGCACCAGCGCGACGTCGCCGTCGCGGTCAAGAACGCCCGCGAGATGGCGCTGCTGCCCTACACCTCGACCGCTCGCTAGAGAAAGGGGAGAACACCGTGAAGCTCATCCTCACCGCTGACGTCAGCGGCCTCGGTGGCCCCGGCGACATCGTCGAGGTCAAGGACGGCTACGGCCGCAACTACCTGCTGCCCCGCGGCCTGGCGATCCTCGCCACCAAGGGCGCGGCCAAGCAGGTCGAGGTCATCCGCCGCGCGCAGGAGACCCGCCGGGTCCGCGACCTGGACCACGCCAAGGAGATCAAGGCTTCGCTGGAGGGCCTCGGCTCCGTGACGCTCAAGGCGAAGGCCGCCGTCGGCTCCAAGAAGCTGTTCGGCTCGGTCACCTCGTCCGACGTCGTGTCCGCGGTGCGCAGCGCCGGCGGCCCGACGCTGGACAAGCGCGCCGTCGACATCGCCGGCCACATCAAGACCCTGGGCAGGCACACCGTCTCGGTGCGCCTGCACCCGGAGGTCACGGTGTCGCTGGCCGTCGAGGTCGCCGCCGCGAACTGAGGGCGCCGGGCGCCCGCGAACGACGCCGGGAGCGCCGTCCGACCGGATACTCCGGACGGGCGGCGCTCTCGCACGTCCGGCTGTGGACAACCCGTGTGACGGGCCGACCGCGACACGCCGTGGAGGCGGTTACACGCGACACGCCGAGGGTGTGACGAAGTACTTTTCCACATACTTATCCACAGGGCTTGACCTGCGAAAACTTCTGTCACGGCCAGAGTTGTACCCAGGTTGTCCACAGGTTTCCACGACGATGTGGCCAACCGGCGCGAACCATCCCCAAGCTGTCCACCGGTCTGTCCCCAGGGTCGGTTGCCTGCGCCATCCGGGGGCCTCTACCGTCCGCCGGGTCACAGGGCGTCGCCCGCGGGAATTGTCGTACCCGCGGGGTAGAACAGGGGACACGAGCGGAGTGGGGTGAGTGCGCGGTGGCGCTGGTGGACGACCGGGGCATGGCCGAGCCCGGTTTCGAACGGCAGCCGCCGCAGGACCTGGCGGCGGAGCAGTCCGTGCTGGGCGGGATGCTGCTGAGCAAGGACGCCATCGCCGACGTCGTCGAGGTGCTCGCGCCCAACGACTTCTACCGGCCCGCGCACCAGGCGGTGTACGACTGCGTCCTGGACCTGTACGGGCGCGGCGAGCCGGCCGACCCGATCACGGTGTCGGCGGAGCTGGAGCGCCGGGGCGAGCTGCTGCGCGTCGGCGGCGCGCCCTACCTGCACACGCTGATCGCGACCGTGCCGACCGCCGCGAACGCCTCCTACTACGCCGAGATCGTGGCGGAGAAGGCGGTGCTGCGGCGGCTGGTCGAGGCCGGCACGCGGATCGTCCAGCTCGGCTACAACGGCGCGGAGGGCGCCGACGTGGACGAGGTCGTCGACCGCGCGCAGGCGGCCATCTACGAGGTCACCGAGCGCCGCACGACCGAGGACTACGTGGTGCTGGAGGAGCTGCTCCAGCCGACGATGGACGAGATCGACGCCATCGCGTCGCGCGGCGGCTCGTCCCTGGGCATCCCGACGGGCTTCGCGGACCTCGACGAGCTGACCAACGGCCTGCACCCCGGCCAGATGATCATCGTGGCGGCCCGCCCCGGCGTCGGCAAGTCGACCCTGGGCCTGGACTTCGCCCGGTCCTGCTCGGTCAAGCACGGCCTGACCAGCGCGATCTTCTCGCTGGAGATGAGCCGCACGGAGATCGTCATGCGGATGCTGTCCGCCGAGGCGAGGATCCGCCTGGGCGACATGCGCGGCGGCCGGATGAGCGACGACGACTGGACCAGGCTGGCCAGGCGGATGAGCGAGATCAGCGAGGCGCCGCTGTTCGTCGACGACTCGCCGAACCTGACGATGATGGAGATCCGGGCCAAGGCGCGGCGGCTCAAGCAGCGGCACGACCTGCGCCTGGTGGTGGTCGACTACCTCCAGCTGATGTCGTCGGGCAAGCGCAGCGAGTCCCGCCAGCAGGAGGTCTCGGAGTTCTCCCGGAACCTGAAGCTGATCGCGAAGGAGCTGGAGGTCCCGGTCATCGCGATCAGCCAGCTCAACCGCGGCCCCGAGCAGCGCACCGACAAGCGCCCGCAGCTGTCGGACCTGCGCGAGTCGGGCTCGCTGGAGCAGGACGCCGACATGGTCATCCTGATCAACCGACCGGACGCGTGGGAGCGCGACGACCCGCGGGCGGGCGAGGCCGACCTGATCATCGCCAAGCACCGCGCCGGCCCCACCGCCACGATCACGGTCGCCCACCAGCTGCACTACAGCCGCTTCGCCGACCTCGCGCAGGGCTAGCGCGGTCCGGTCGGGGCGGCGGTCCCCCCGGGGGGACCGCTCCGGGGCCGCGGGGCGCGCCGGCGGCTCCGGCCGGCCCCGCTACGCGCCGCGGAGGGCGAGGTAGGCGTCGAGCTGGGCCGCGCCGGAGAGGAGGGTGCGGCTGCGCGTGGTCAGCCGGTCCTGCCAGGAGTCGAGGAAGGCGCCCAGCGCCTCCGCCCCGCCCGCCGCGCGCAGCGATCCGGTGAACTGCGCGACCTGGCGCAGCAGGTACCCGCCCCGGCGCAGCTGCCGGGCGATCTCGGCGTCGCGCACGCAGTCGGGCCCGTAGTGGCGGTAGCCCGTCGCCGGGTCGCGCTCGGGGCGCAGGATGCCCTCGGCCTCCCAGGTGCGCAGCGTCGCCGGGTGCACGCCCAGCCGGCGCGCGAGTTCGCCCACGGTCAGCGGCCGGCCGTGGACGGGGGCGGGCGCCGTGGTGGACAGGCCGCCGAGGGCCGTCGCGACCTCGGCCCGGGTGTTGCGCTCGGCGAGCAGCGCGACGTGCGCGGCGTCGATGAGCCGGTAGGCGGACTCGGTGTCGCCCCGGTTGGTCGCGCGCATGATCTCCAGCGCCGGCTGGTGCCCGTGGCCGCCGCGCAGCGCGAGGAAGGCGCGCAGGGCCTGCGCGTGCAGGGGCGTGTAGCGCCGGTAGCCGGTCTCGCCGCGCTCGGCCGCCGGGAGGGCGCCGGCCTCCTCGTAGTTGCGGATCGCCTGGGCGGACAGCCCGTGCTCCCGGGCGAGGTCGACGGGTCGCAGCTCACACCTCCGATTGAGGGTTTCGACCGGTACTCCCCGGTCGGCTCCGCGGAAGTGCCAACCGATCGTTCAACGATAGCGTTGTGGGGAGTTCTTCTTCCGAAGGGGTGCTCATGTCCACTGCCGCAGCACTGCGCGCGATCGGCCGCCGACTCGACGACCCGGCCGACCTGGGCCGCGCGATCGACGAACTGCTCGCCGGGCGGGCCGAGCCGCCGGCCGTGCTCGCCCTCGGGGAGCCGGTGCACGGGGTCGCGGCGTTCCCGGAGCTGCGCAACGAGGTGCTCGGTCACCTGGTCGAGCGGGGGTTCCGGTCGATCGCGCTGGAGATCGACGCGTTCGCCGCGTCCGTCGTCGACGAGTACGTGACCGGGGGAGCGGCAGGCGCCGGAGCAGAGGTGGACGCAGAGGTGGACGCCGTGCTCGCGACCGGGTTCAGCCACCGGTTCGGCGCCCTGCCCGGCAACCGCGAGCTGGTCGAGTGGCTCCGCGCGCACAACGCCGGCCGCGCGCCGCGCGACCAGGTCCGCTTCCACGGCTTCGACGCCCCGGTGGAGTTCTCCGCCGCGCCGAGCCCGCGGCGCGCGCTGTCCTCGGTCGTCGACTTCCTGCCCGCGGCGCTGCGGCCCCGATCAACCCGGGACCTCGACGCGCTGCTGGGCGAGGACGCGGACTGGGCGAACGAGGCGGCCATGTTCGACCCGGCGGCGTCGATCGGCGACTCCGACCGCGCCCGCGCGCTGCGCGTCGTCGCGGACGACCTGGCGAGCGCGCTGCGCCGCGCGGCGCCCGGCCTGCACGCCGCCGACCCGGTCGGCCACGCCCACGCCGTCGCGCACGCGCGCACCGCCCTGGGCCTGCTGCGCTACCACGCCGCGATGGCCACCCCCGGGCCCGACCGCATCGAGGCCCTGCTCAGCCTGCGCACCGAGATGATGGCCGAGAACCTGCTCGCGATCGTCGACCGGGAGCGGCGCCGCGGGCCGAGCCTGGTGTTCGCGCACAACGTGCACCTCCAGCGCATGCCGTCCCGCATGGCGACCTGGGACGGCGAGGTGAGCTGGTCGAGCGCCGGCGCGCTCGCGGCGCTCACCCTCGGCGAGCGCTACGTGTTCGTGGCGACCGACGGCGGCCCCTGCGGCGCACCGGGCACCCTCCAGCACGCGATGGCCGGGGCGACCACCCGCCGCGCCCTGTTCCCGGCGCGGGCGCTGAGCGCCGCGCTCCCCCCGTCGACCGGCGTGGGCGAGCCGATCGCGCGCGGCCACCTCCCGCTGACCCCGGCGGGGGTGGCCGGCGCCGACGCCGTCGTCTTCATCGCCGACACCGACGGGGAGCAGCACCGGTACTGGTAGCGGCGGGTGGCGCAGTGGCGCGGTTCCCGGCGGTCGCGCTCGGTGGGCGCGACCGCCGGGAACTGTGAACAACCGCAAAAACGCGCATACGATCAAGGGATGCCACCCGACGCGGCGCGGCGCAGCGACCGTTCGAGGCGGGCCATCCTCGCCGCCGCCCTGGAACTGCTGGAGGAGCGGGGCTACGCGAAGGTGACCGTCGAGGCGGTCGCCGCCCGCGCGGGCGTGGGCAAGCAGACCATCTACCGGTGGTGGCAGGCCAAGGGGCCGCTGCTGTTCGACGCGTTCATCGAGTCCAGGGCGGTGGGGTGGGAGGTCCGGCCGTGGGGCGAGCTGGGCGCGGACCTCAAGCTGGAGCTGCGCGAGGCCATCGCCGAGGTGGGCGAGCGGCGGTTCGACCAGGTGTGCCGGGCGCTGGTGCACGAGGCCCGGACCGACCTGGTGGCCCTGCTGCTGACGCCCCGGCGGGTGGTGCTGGAGCAGCGGTTGGCGGCGGCGCAGCGCGACGGGGACGTCCGGGGCGACGTGGACGTGGCCGCCGCCGCGGAACTGCTGCTGGGCCCGGTGTACCAGCGGTGGTTGCTGCGAACGGGCCCGTTGACGGGCGCGTTCTCCGACCGGGTGGTCGACCTCGCGCTGCGGGCGCTGCTGGGGTGAGCGCGGTCGGTAGGCTGTGACCGTCATGGGGTACGCCGTGGTCGACGTGGAGACGACCGGGTTCGCGGCGGGCCGGTCCGACCGCGTCGTCGAGGTCGCCGTGGTGCTACTGGACGACGACGGCCGGCAGACCGGCGAGTGGTGCACGCTGCTGAACCCCGGCCGCGACCTGGGCCCGCAGCACGTGCACCGGATCTCCGCCGCCGACGTGTGGGACGCGCCCACCTTCGCGCAGGCCGCCGGGGCGCTGGCGCGGCGGCTGGCCGGGCGGGTGCTGGTCGCGCACAACCTGGCGTTCGACGCGCGGTTCCTGGCGGCCGAGTTCGGGCGGCTGGGCGTCGACCCGGCGCTCGACGGGCTGTGCACGATGCGGCTCGCCGCCCGGTTCCTGCCCGGTGGCGGGCGGTCCCTGCGGGCCTGCTGCGACGCGGCCGGCATCCCGCTGGGCGAGGCGCACTCCGCGCTGCACGACGCGCGGGCCACCGGGCGGCTGCTCGCGCACTACCTGCGGCACGGCCCGCTGGACGCCCCGACCGCGCCGTGGCCGCACCTGCCCGGCGACGACGTGCGCGAGGTGCGCCGGGGGCACGCGGCGCCGAGCGCGCCGACCGGGCACGTGGCGTTGCGCGCGGGCGACCTGGTGGTGTTCACCGGGCAGCTGAGCGAGCCGCGCGACGTGTGGGTCTCCCGCGCGCACGCGGCCGGGTTGGTGAGCCGGGACCACGTGACCCGGTCCACCCGGGTGCTGGTCGCGGCTGACCCGTTCACGCTGTCCGGCAAGGCGCGGCGGGCCCGCGCGTACCGGGTGCCGATCGTGGCCGAACGGGAGTTCGGCGCGCTGGTCGGGGCGTTACACGGCTGACCAAAGATCACCGGACCGAGTGGTGGGCGTGCCCTTGAAATGCCCGCGACCCGCGGGGAGGCTCTTGACGGACAGGGTTGCACCCGGCGGAGGGCACCAGTCCTATGAGTACCGTGCAGACAACGGCTTCCCGTGCGGTGTGGGACGAGCTCGTCTCCGAGCTGCCGGTCGGGGTGCTGCTCCAGGACGGCGCCGGTGCGGTGCTCGCGGGCAACCGGCTCGCCGCGTCGCTGCTGGGCGTGCCCTCGGCGGAGCTGCCCGGCCTGCGCCGGCCGCCGGGGCGGGACGCGTCCGGCGCGCCGCTGCCCTCGGGCGCGGAGCTGGCCGCGCAGGTGCTGCGCACCGGGGCGCCGCTGACGATCCCGATGGTGCTGCCGCACGCGCACGTGTGGGCCGAGTACCACCCGCTGGAGCCGCGCGGGCAGGTGCTCGTGGTGCTGTGGCCGGTGCAGGCGGACGTGCCGCACTCCGCGCGCCTGCTCGACGGGCTGACCGGGCTGCCCGGCCGCGCCCTGCTGCTCGACCGGCTCGGCCAGGCGCTGACCAGGGCGCGCACGCACGGGACCCTGGCGTCGCTGGTGCTGGCGGACGTGCACCGGATGGCCGAGGTGAACCGGGAGCACGGGTTCCGGCGGGGCGACGAGCTGCTGACCGCGATCGCGGGGCGGCTGCGGCAGGGCCTGCGGGCGGACTACACCGTGGCGCGGTACGGCGGGGACCGGTTCGCGGTGGTGGCGGAGCACCCGAACGGCAGCGGCGAGGCGGTGGCGGCGCGGGTGCGCGAGCTGGCCGGGCGGGCGGTGCGGATCGCGGGGTCGCGGGTGCGGCCCGGGGTGCGGGTGTGCTGGGTGACCAGCGACGGGGACGCGCCGCTGCACTCGGTGCTCGCCTACGTGGAGGAGCGCCTGCGCCACACCGGACCGCGCGACCTGCCCAGGCAGGACCGGCCCGGACAAGACCGGCCCTGACAAGATCTGTCCGGAAAGGACCGGCCGGAGACGACCGGCATGGGGACGACCTGCCCTGAGATGACCTACCCCGGAGCGCTCGCCGCGGCTCGGGGGGCGGAACAGGGCTGAGCCCCCGGCACGGGGTGTGCCGGGGGCTCAGCGGACGGGTTCGGTCAGATGCGGGGCAGGACGGTGGTGTCCTCCAGCGCGCCGAACACGGTGCGGGCGTCCAGGCCGGCCAGGGCCGGGGCGTGCACGCGCTGGGTGATCGGGGCCAGCGGACGCGTCACCTCGGCGTCGGCCAGGCCGTCCAGGGCCGGCAGGGCCGGGGCGGCCTGCGTGCGCGGCTGCGCGACGCCCGGCACCGGCACCACGAAGGGCAGCGGCGCGGGGGACGCGACCGGCAGGCCCGGCAGCTCGCGCTGCACGGCCGGCAGGGTCGGCAGGGTGGGCGCGTCCTGGTCGACCAGCGGCAGGGTGCCGGTGAACGACCGCTCCTCGGCGTCGGCGTGCCGGGTGGCGCCGCCGACGGTCGACGCCGCCCGGGTCAGCCCCTCCACCAGGCGGGCCGGGGTGAAGCCCCCGGCCAGGCCCGACAGCGGGCTGCCCTCGCCCAGGCCGGCCACGCTCAGGCCGCCGGTCAGCTGGTCCAGGCCGGGCGCCTTGCGGGCGGACCGGGGCAGGCGGGCGTGCTCGCGCACCTCCCGCACCTGGCTGACGCGGACGGTCTCCGCCCGCGCCTCACCGGACTCCGCCGCGATGACCGGCGCGCCCAGGCGCGGCGGGGTCATCTCGGTGGGGCGGTGCGGCGGCACGGCCAGGACCGGCGTGGTGAGCGGCCGGTCCTCGTCGACGAGCACGGGGGGCACGGTCAGCAGGCGCGCGCCGTCGAGCGCCAGCTCGCGCGGCGCGTGCAGGTCGGACAGCAGGTCCAGGCTGCCGAACGAGGCCAAGCGGTCCAGGCTGCTCAGGCTGGGCACCTCCGTCGGTCCCATCAGGCTGTCGATCCCGAGGGGCAGGTGGATGCCCTGGTCGGCGGAGTTGCGGACGGGGTTGCCGTCGACGTCGTCGTCCCCGGTGCGCTGCCGGGAGTCGTCCCGCGTGGCGGTGGTCGCCGTGCCGAGCACCTCGCCGGGCACGTCGTGCACGATGGGCCGGGCCTCGTTGGGCAGCGCCAGCTCCTGCGCGGCCACCGAGCCGCGGCCCTTGGTGGCGGTCGCGCCACCGGACTGGGACAGGGTGGTGTTGTCGGTCTCGGACTCGGCCCGGCCGACCGCCGCCAGCGCGTCGCCGAAGGCCCCGGGGCCCGCGTTCACGGGGGCGGAGACCAGGTTGCCCGACACCGAGGAGTCCCACGCCTCGGTGCTGTGGCCGCCGCCGGCGACCACGGCGGAGTTGTTGTCGACGTCCGACCGGCCGTTGCCGACGGCCGAGACGGTGTCGGAGAACGCCTGGAACGGCACGGCCGGCTGGGCGGTGACGCCGTTGCCCGCCAGCGACCCGCGGTTGCCCGAGGTCGCGACGTCGCCGCCGGAGAACGACGTGAAGTCGTTGCCGGCGCGGCTCTCGGTGTTGCCGCCCACGCCGACCGCGCTGCCGAACACCTGCGGGGACGTGGCCTCGGGCAGCGACACGACGTTGCCCGCGACCGAGCCCTCGTCACCGGTCGACGCGGCCGACCCGCCGGAGCGGGAGCGCAGCCGGTTCGACACGTCGGAGGAGCCGTTGCCGACGCCCACGGCGGTGAGGCCGAACGCCTGCGCCGGGTTGGAGGTGGGCGCCTCGACGATGTTGCCCGACGCCGAGCCGTGCTGGCCGGTGGCCTGGGCGGGCCCGCCGGTCACGATCGTGGTGTCGCTGTCGCTGCGGCTCGTGGGGTTCGCCACCACGCCGGCCGCGTCGCCGAACACCTGGCCGCCGACCGCCGTGGGCGCGGTGACCACGTTGCTGGACACCGTGCCGTCGTCGTCGCGGCTGTTGGGCGTGCCGCCGGAGCGGATCACCTTGTCCTCCGCCGCCGCCCCGGACGCGGTGCCCGCCGCGGCCGCGCCGTTGCCGAAGCCCTCGGCGGGCACGCCCAGCGGGGCCTGGCCGATGTTGCCGGACAGGACGCTGTCGTTGCCCGTGGTGCCGTTGTAGCCGCCGGCCTCGGACTCGACGACGTTGTCGCACTCGCCGTCGGCGATGCCGCCGCCGGACACGCCGTTACCGCACAGGTCGAAGGCGCCCGCCGGCGGCGTGTTCGCCGAGTTGCCCGACAGCACCGAGCGGTCGCCGTTGGTCAGCGTCTCGCCGCCCGCGTCGGCGGCGGTCTGGTTGCGGTGGGCGGCCGAGCCGTTGCCCACGGCGGTGACCGCGTTGCCGCCGGTGGTGGAGGGCAGCGCGATCGGCGCGTCGGCGATCGTGCCGGACACCGTCGAGTCGTCGCCGCTGGTGTCGGTGACCCCGCCGGCCTTCGCGACGCCCTTCGTCGTGTTGACCGTGTCGGCGTTGCCGAGGCCCGCGACGGCGTTGCCGTTCGTCGCGATCGGGCCGGCGAACTGCGGCTGGACCACGCCGCCCGCGGCGGTGGCGTCCTCGCCGCTGGTGTTGGCGTACCGGGTCGCGCCGTTGGGCGCGACCCGCTCGCGGCCCGCGGTGGAGCCGGTGCTGGTGCGGCTGAGGGTGTCGGCGTTGCCCACGCCCGAGACGGCGTTGCCGTCGACGGCCGCGGCGGGGGCCAGCGGGACGCCGACGACGTTGCCGCCGACGGAGCTGCGGTCGCCGTCGGTGCTGAGCGCGCCGCCCGAGCGGGCGGTGCTGTCGGCGGTGGACGTGCTGTTCGCGACGCCGGCCGCCGCGACGCCGTTGTTGGCGAGCTGGACCGGCGTCGCCTGCTGGGCGGCCACGACGTTGCCCGCCAGCGCGCCGTCGGAGCCGGCGGTCTCGACGTCGCCGCCGGCGGCGGCGTCCTGGCGGGCGGCGGTCTCGGAGTAGGCGTCGGCGCCCGCGGCCACCGCGTTGCCGCTGACCAGGACGGGGGTCGCGCTGTGGGCGGCGACGGCGTTGCCCGCCAGCGCGCTGTTCGAGCCGTCGGTCCGGAGCACCCGGCCGGTGTCGGTGGTGCGCGCAGACTGGTCGCACGACTCGACGGACTGCGCGTCGCCGCCGGCCGCGACGGCGTTGCCGCAGGCCATCACCGGCACGACCACGTCGCCGTCGACGGTGTTGCCACGCGTCACGTGCGAGGTGTCGACCCCGCCCGCGCGGTCCTGCAGGCCGCGGAACAGCGGGTTGGCGGGGACGGTGGCGCGGAGGCTCTCGGTGCCGAGCTCCTGGCGGATCGACGGCAGGTCGTGGTTGCCGACCGGAGTGCCCAGGTTGTTCTTGTCGACCTCGATCGGCACGCGCACCTTCGAGTCCAGCGGCGAAGGCGGGGTGTCGGGGCTGACGTTCTCCTGGGCTGAAGCGATGCCCGTGCCGAGCATCAGCAGACCACCCGTGACAAGTGCGGACTGGATACCGCGCTTGGCCCAGGTTTGCATGGGTTCTCCTTCTTCCAGTGTCCCTTGCGGGAGGTGAAGGGTGGTCGGACGCGGTTGCGCGTCAGGCGGACCACCCGGATCGGGGGTGGCGGCGCGGTTGGTCGACCGGGTGCGGTTCAGGTGCGCGAAGACGCGCGTCGGTCGATCACCGGACGGCCGGGGGCCGTCGCGGACCGCGCGCGGGGATCAGTCGGGGGTGGTGCCGGGCTGCTTGCCGGGCGCCACGGTGTTCCGCTCGGTGGCGGGCAGCAGCGCCCGCGCCACGGCGGTGTCGGTGCCGTCGGCGGACACGCCCGTGAACGGGCCGGTGCCGCCGCCGGCGGAGCCGGAGCCGTCGCCCGCGCACGTGCAGTGGGCGGGCACCCCGAACGGCGGGGTGGCCGGGGCGAACGGCGGGCCGGCCGGGCCCGCGGGCCCGGGGTCGAGCGCGTCGGCGGGCAGCGGCGCGGGCGACGCCGCCCAGCTCTCGCTGAGCTTGCCGAACGGGCCGCGCACCACCGCCGCGCCGGTCACCACCGGGTCGACGGCCGGGACGGCCTCGGCCGTCGGGGCGGTCTCGGCGGGCCGGGCCTCCGCGGCGCGCCCGGCGGGCGCGGTGGAGCGGAGGAGGCCGGCGGAGGCGAGGCCGGTCGGGCGGGGGTCGAGCGTGGCCGCGCCGGGGTTGAGACCCGCGCCCGCCTGGCCGAACGCGCCGCGCAGGCCCTCGGCGATCCGGTCCAGCTCGGGCGGCGCCGCGTCGGCCGCCCGGCGGGCGGGCAGCGCGGCGTCGAGGCCGCGCACGGCCTCGCGGACCGGCGCGACGGCCTCGCCGACGGGCTCCCGGTCCGCCACGACGCGCGTGACGGCCGCGACCGCGCCCTCGTCACCGAGGTCGAGGCCGGCCGCCTGGGCGGAGGCCGGGGCCGCGGAGAGCGCCCACGCGGCGGCGGTGCCGGCCAGCGCGCCGCCGGCGACCAGCAGGGCACGGGAGAGCAGCCGCCTGACGCGGCTCACCCCCGCACCCGCTCGCTGGTCGACCGACGACAGCACTGGTACCTCCACCTGAACGCTGGGTTTCGCCGGCACGGTCGATCGGAGGTGATCAAGCCGACGCCGTCGAGCGTGCCAGTCGCGGTGCCCGCCGCGCACCCCTTCCACACCCGGTTCGCCGGATCGTGTGATCGACACAGAGTGTTGCCGGTTCTCACTCCTAGTGACCGTAGGTGGTCAGGGCCGGTCCGGGGCCGGGTCAGACCCGCTTCAGCACCCGCGCCGCGCCGGCCGCCGCGGTCGAGGCCAGGATCCAGCCGACCGCGATCAGCGAGCTGGAGATCCACTGCGACGCCCCGCCGAACTTCCACTTGCCGTCCTGGCCCAGGTCCACGATGGGGACCAGCAGGTCCACCGACAGCAGCCACGGGTTCCACGTCGGCGACTCGTCCTCGTTCAGCCTGGGCATCTCGTGGCCGAGGAACCACAGCGCCCCCGCCAGCCAGAACGCCGAGAGCCAGGCGATCGCGAGCCACGGCCGGTAGCCGTAGCCGACCGTCCAGCGCTGCAGGGAGCCCCACACCCGCCCGGCCGGGCCCAGCTCCGAGTACCGGCGGTGCTGCTTCTCCAGCTGCACGCGCTGCGCCAGCTCCTCCTCGCCGCCGTCCCGGTAGACGTTGGCCAGCTGCTCGTAGGGGCCCGGCGCGAAGTCCGGCTGCACCTCGCGCAGCCACCGCAGCCGCGTGCGCACGCCCACCTCCGGCGCGGACGAGATCGACTCGAACGTGAAGTCCTCCACGTCCACGCCGCCCGTGGCCGCCCACAGCCCCGGGCCGTCCAGCACGGTCGTCGCGGCCACCCTGCGCAGCACCACCCGGCCCACCGGGACGCGGTCCTCCGCCGGCCGCAGCACGAGCTGCTGGACGGTCAGCCCGTAGGCGTTCAGCGCGATGTCGCCGCCCGGACCGCCCAGCCGGGCGCCGGCGAACGTGGCCATCTTGCCGACCTCGGCCATCCTGATCCGCACCCCGCCGGCGGCGGTGAAGCCGCGGCTGCACAGCAGGTCCTTGCCGACCGTGGCCACCCGGGCGTCCAGCGACGGCTTGACCGAGCCGTCGGACCGGCGGCGCGGGCTGAGCAGGACCGCGCCCGAGCAGTCCACGGTGGACCCGATCTCGGCGTTCTGCAGCCGCAGCGAGCCCTCCGCGCGCAGGTCGCGCAGGAACAGGGTGCCGCCCACCCGCAGCCGGTCGGCGAACAGGACGTCGATGCCCGGACCGCGCAGGTGGGCGCCGGACAGGCTCGCGCTGCCCCGCACGTGCGCGTCCACCAGCCGCACCTGCCCGTGGGCGCGCAGCGCGGTCTCGGCCCCGGGACCGCGCGCTTCGAGGTCGCCGCGCACCCGGATGCCGTCCGCGTGCAGCGCCACCGGGACGTGGTCGACGGCCGCCCCGTCGCCCGGCCCGGCCGCGGGGTCCCGCCGGCCGATGACCGCCCCGGACAGCCGCAGGTAGCCGCCGATCTCCGCGTTGGGCAGCCGCACGGCGCCGTCGGCGGTGAGGCCGTCGCCCAGCTCGACGTTGCCCTCGACCCGGATGCGGTCGGCGACCAGCGCCGCCGCCTCGTCCGCGGTGCCGTGCGGGATCACCAGGACCGGGTGGTCCACCACGCCCGCGCGCAGCCGGGCGCCGGAGAGCACGACGTTGCCGCCGACCCGGGCCCCGTCCAGCAGCACGCGGCCCTCGGCGGTGAACCGGCCGCCCTCGGCGTCGCAGAACAGGTTCCCCGCGATGGCGACGCCGGACGCGTCCAGGGCGTTGCGGCCGGGGTCGGTCAGCCGCGCGCCGCCCAGGTGCACCGAGCCGCCGATGTCCGCGCCGCGCAGCCGCACCTCGCCGGTCGCCCGCAGCGCGACGGCCTGCAGCGAGCCCGACAGCCGGATGCGCGCGGCCAGCAGCGCGTGGCCGCCGCCGCCGCGCAGCACCGCGCCCGCGAGCCGGGCGGTGCCCTCGACCACCGCGTCGGTCAGGTCCACCACGCCGTCGCTGGTGAACCCGGCCTCCAGCACCAGGTCGCTGCCCACCCGCAGGTTGCGCCCCAGCAGGCCGGGCACCCCGCAGCCGCGCAGCCGCAGCCCGACCAGGCGCGCCATCCGCAGGTCCGGCGGCTGCTCGAAGGTGCAGCCCAGGAAGTCGACCACGTGGTCGACCCGGGCGCCCTCCAGCCCGAACAGGCCGGTGACGTGCGCGCCGACCAGCCGCAGCGCCGCGCCGGGGACGGGCTCGGCCAGCAGCGCCGAGAGGGTCTCGCCGCGCACCGCGCGGTCGCGCCGGGGCGCGGCGCGGTCGAACTCGACCCGGCGGCCGGCGGCGTAGGCGGCCCGGACGGTCTCCTCGGCGTCGGTCACGCGACGATCCGACCACCCCGGCGGCGTCGGCGAGGGGGGTTCGGCGCAACCGTGACGGGGGATACCCGGTGGCATGACGTGCCGACTCGCCGGACCGGCGACCGCGAAGGCCCCCGCGACCGTGACGTGGGGAACTCTCCGCCCGCTGTCCGCCCCGTGTTCGGCTCGCGCGCGCGGCGCGCGGGCTACGGTGATCCCGTGACGGGGAGTGAGCGGGAGATCAGTGCGCGGGTGCCGCGGCTGCTGCGGGTCAGCGCCGCGCTGAGCTGGCGGTTCGTCGCGGTCGTCGCCGCGCTGTACGTGGTGGGCGAGGTGGTCGGGTACCTGACCACGATCGTGATCCCGACCGGGATCGCGCTGCTGCTCGCGGCGCTGCTGTCACCGGCCGTGTCGCAGCTGGCGCGCGTCGGGGTGCCGCGCGGGCTGGCGACCGGGCTGGTGCTGGTCGGCGGCATCGCCGTGGTCGGCGGCGTGCTGACGTTCGTCATCACCGAGTTCTCCAACGGCCTGCCGGAGCTGCAGAAGCAGGTGGGCGCCAGCCTGGACACGATCCGGGGCTGGCTGCGGGACGGGCCGCTGCACCTGAGCGACCTGCAGCTCCAGCAGTACCTGGACCGCGCGTTCCAGACGGTGAAGGACAACCAGGCCGAGATCACCTCCAGCGCGCTGACCACGGCGGCGACCGTGGGCGAGCTGCTGACCGGCCTGCTGCTGGCGCTGTTCACGCTGATCTTCTTCCTGCACGACGGCGACGGCATCTGGCGGTTCCTGGTCCGGGCGGTGCCGGCGGACGTGCGGGACCGGGCGGACGTCGCCGGGCGGCGCGGGTTCGCGTCCCTGGTGTCCTACGTGCGGGCGACGGCGCTGGTGGCCGTGGTGGACGCGGTCGGCGTCGGCATCGGGCTGTGGATCGTGGGCGTGCCGCTGGTCGTGCCGCTGTCCACGCTGGTGTTCCTGGGCGCGTTCATCCCGATCATCGGCGCGGTGATCACCGGCGCGGTGGCCGTGCTGGTGGCGCTGGTGGCGGAGGGCCCGGTGGCGGCGCTGATCGTGCTGGCCGTCCTGATCGGCGTGATGCAGCTGGAGAGCCACGTGCTCCAGCCGCTGCTGCTGGGCCGCGCGGTGAAGCTGCACCCGCTGGCCGTGGTGCTGGCGATCACGGCGGGCCTGGTGGTGGGCGGCATCTCGGGCGCCCTGCTGTCGGTGCCGCTGCTGGCGGTGCTGAACTCGGGCATCCGGTCGCTGCTGTCGGACTCGGACCGGGCGGTCGAGCCGCGGGACGTGGACGTGCACGAGCCGCAGGAGACCGGCCCGCCCGACACCGGCGGCGACCGCGTCGAGGACCTCGACGGCCGGACGCGGCCGGTGCCCGGCGACGCGCCGACCGGGACCGCGGACCCCGGCGGGGCGGACCGGCGGGGCTAGGCCATCTCCACCAGGTTGCGGCCGTAGCCCTTGGCCGCGAGCAGCGCCGCGTCGGCGGCGACCAGCAGGTCCGGCAGCTCGTAGCCGAACCGCTGCGTCGTCGCCACGCCGATGCTCACGGTCAGCCCGGTGAGCAGGTGCTCGCGGCCGTCGGTGCCGACCGTCGCCACGGCCAGGTCCGCCACGGCGTGCCGCACCCGCTGGGCGACCGACCGCGCGACCGCGGGCTCGGCGTCGGGCAGCAGCACGACGAACTCCTCGCCGCCGAACCGACCCACCAGGTCGCCGCGCCGGACGGTGCCGGACAGCAGCACGGCGACCGCGCTCAGCGCCGCGTCGCCCGCGAGGTGGCCGACCCGGTCGTTGACCCGCTTGAAGTGGTCCAGGTCCAGCAGCAGCACGGCCATCGGCCGCTCGCGCGAGCGCGCCTTGGCCAGCTCGTAGCGGGCGCGCCCGTCCCAGTGCACGGCGTTCGCCAGGCCGGTCTTCGCGTCGCGCTGCGCCGACCGCCGCCAGTGCGGCAGCTGCGCGGCGCGCTCCAGCAGCGCCAGCGGGGCGGCGGCCAGCAGCGCGTGCACCGGCGTCGTCGTCGCCGCGAAGCCCATCAGGCCGCCGATGCTGACCGCGACGACGCCGAGCACCGCGTCGATCGGCTCGCCGACGACCTCCTCCACCGTCGCGGCCGGGCTGCGCAGCTTCAGGCCCAGCGCGATCAGCGCCGCCCGGACCACCAGCAGCACCGCCGAGCCGAGCGCCATCACCGGCAGGGCCGGGTCGGGCTCCTCCCAGCCGATCAGGAACCGGGTGGCGAACACCGACAGCGCGGTCGCCGACAGCGTGAACAGCCAGCGGTGCGACTCGGGGCGCTGCCCGAGCACGCCGTGCAGCGCCGGGCCGAACAGCAGCAGCACCAGCAGGTTGCACGGCAGCGCGACCACCCCGGCCACCAGGTAGCACAGGTGCGCGGCCCACGGGTTGCGCTCGGTCTCGCCGATCCGGTGGCTGTGGATCGAGCTGCCGATGACCACGGCGCCGGCCGTGCCGGCGATGGCGCCGAACCGGGCCACCTCGCCGGGGTCGGGCGGGGTGGAGGAGGCGATCACGTGCACGACCACCGCGAGCGCGAGGGCGTCGACGAGCAGCCAGTAGGCCAGGGCGGAGCGCTTCAGCGTCCACAGTGGCCAGTCGCGCACGCCCAGCCCACCCCCCGGAGTCGTAGGAGCCGAACGGCGCGGTCCCCCGGGAGCCAACCCGGAAGTCAACCCGGTGCTACCGGCCAGCCTTCCACACCCGCCGGCGGGGGAACAGACGTCCACCTGGGGGTTAGCCGGCCCACTCCGACACGGCAAGATTGGCGGTGAAGGGAGCACACCGTGCACACGAAACCGGCTCGGACGGGTCCATCGGTGACCGAGGACCCGGTTGCGCACCTCTGGCGGGGAACCGTAGCGCTACGCATCGTGACGTTCCTGTTCGCCCTGGGCAACGCGGTCGTGCACCACGGCGAGTACGAGCGCCCGTGGATCGCGTGGGCCGCGATCGGGGCCATGGCGGCCTGGTCGGTGTTCACCGTCCAGGCGTACAGCCGCCGGGGCGGTCGCCGCCCGTGGGTGGTGGTCGCGGACCTGGTCGTCGCGTGCGGGCTGATGTCCCTGTCGCAGCTGATCATGACCGACACCCAGTTCCTCTACAACGTCCCGCTGATCACGACCATCTGGGCGTGCGTGCCGGCGGTGGCGGCGGGCGCGCTCGGCGGCCAGGTCGCGGGCGCGCTGGCGGGCCTGGCGGTCGGGCTGAGCACCTACCTCAACCGGCGCGAGCTGAGCGTCGACCTGGTGCGGGACGTGGTGCTGCTCGCGGGCGCGGGCCTGGTCGTGGGCATGGCGTCGACGACCGCGCGCCGCTCGGCGGTGCGGCTGGCGCAGGCGCTGCGCGCCGAGGCGGCCACCGCGGAGCGCGAGCGCCTCGCGCGGTCCATCCACGACGGCGTGCTGCAGGTGCTGGCCCGGGTGCGCAAGCGCGGCTCGGAGCTGGGCGGCGAGGCCGCGGAGCTGGCGGAGCTGGCGGGCGAGCAGGAGGTCGCGCTGCGGTCGCTGGTCGCCGCCGCGCCCGCGGAGTCGACGATGGACGGTGAGGCGGACCTGCGCCCGGCGCTGCAGCTGCTGGCGACCTCGCGCGTGCAGGTGTCCACACCGGCCACTCAGGTGATGCTGCCCACTGCCACGGCTGCCGAGCTGACCGCGGTGGTGCGCGAGGCGCTGTCCAACGTGGACAAGCACGCCGCGGGCGCCAGGGCGTGGGTGTTGTTGGAGGACTTGGGGGAAGAGGTCGTGCTCAGCGTGCGCGACGACGGCCCCGGCATCCCGGAGGGGCGGCTGGCGTCGGCCGAGGCCGAGGGGCGCATGGGGGTCGCGCAGTCGATCCGGGGCCGGGTCGAGGCGTTGCGTGGGACGCTGGAGCTGCAGACCGGGCCGGGGGAGGGCACGGAGTGGGAGGTGCGGGTCTACCGATGAGCGTTTCCGTGATGGTGGTCGACGACCACCCGCTGTGGCGCGACGGCGTCGCGCGCGACCTCGCCGAGCGCGGGTTCCAGGTGGTCGCCACGGCGGGTGACGCGGCCTCGGCGGTGCGCATCGCCCGCGCCGTGCGGCCGGACGTGGTGCTGATGGACCTCAACCTGGGCGGCCCGTCGGGGGTGGAGGCGACGACCATGATCACCGGTTCGCTGACCGCCACGCGGGTGCTGGTGCTGTCCGCCAGCGGCGAGCACGACGACGTGCTGGAGGCGGTGAAGGCGGGCGCGTCGGGCTACCTGGTGAAGTCGGCGTCGGCGGAGGAGCTGGTGGAGGCGGTCAACCGGACGGCGGCGGGGGACGCCGTGTTCACCGCCGGCCTGGCGGGGCTGGTGCTCGGCGAGTACCGGCGGATGGCCGCGACGCCCGACGAGGACAAGCCCCAGCTGACCGACCGGGAGACCGAGGTGCTGCGGCTGGTGGCGAAGGGCCTGACCGCCCGCCAGATCGCCACCCGCCTGGTGATCTCCCACCGGACGGTCGAGAACCACGTGCAGTCGACCCTGCGGAAGCTGCAGCTGCACAACCGGGTCGAGCTGGCCCGGTACGCCATCGAGCACGGCTTGGACGTAGAACCGGAGGGAACATGACCGATCCGAGGCAGTGGCGGGTGTCCGACGCCGAGCGCGAGCACGTGGTGGGGGTGCTCCAGAAGGCCATCGGCCGGGGGCTCATCACGCTGGACGAGTTCACCGAGCGGACCGACGCGGCGCTGGCGGCGCGCACGCGGGAGGAGCTGAACCCGGTGCTGCTGGACCTGCCGGGCCTGGTGCACGGCGACCGGGACACCGCCGTGCCGGGGCAGGAGGGGACGACGGTGCAGCTGCGGGCGAACATGTCCACCGTCAGCCGCAAGGGCGGCTGGGTGGTGCCGCGGACGGTGGTCGTGCAGAACCGGATGGGGACGACCGACCTGGACTTCCGGGACGCGACCGTCCCGCACCCCGTCGTGGACGTCGAGCTGGACGTGACGTGCGGGACGGTGCGGCTGGTCGTGCCCGACGGCATGACGGTCAACACCGACGGCGTGCACGTCTCGATGGGGTCGATCAAGGACAAGGTGGGCGACGGCTCGGGCCGGCCGCACCTCGTGCTGCGCGGCACCGTGACGCTGGGCTCGCTGGAGATCAAGCGCAAGAAGAGCTGGTTGCGCAGCGCGTGAGGTGGGTGGGGGACCGGGTCCGGCTGCGCGGGGTCGAGCCGGGCGACTGGCGGTCGTTCATGGGGTTCGACGCGCACGTGGCTGACATGCGCGACGTGGACGTCGTGCACCCGCCCCGCTCGGCCGCGGGCTACCGGGCGTGGGCGGAGGCCGAGTCGCTGCGGGAGGGCTCCGACGAGTTCCGCCTGGCGATCGAGGAGGTGGCCGGCGGGCAGCTGGTCGGGTCGCTGTCCACGGCGGCGGTCGACCCGCGGGCCGGGCGCTTCTCGTACGGGATCGGCATCGGGCGCGAGCACCGGCGGCGGGGGTACGCGACCGAGGCGGTCGTGCTGCTGCCGGCGTTCATGTTCGGCGAGCGGCGCTTCCACAAGTGCGAGGTGTCGGTCCACGCGTTCAACGGGGCCTCGCTCGGGCTGCACGACGGGCTCGGCTTCCGCCGCGAGGGCCTGCTCCGCGACCACGAGTTCTTCGCCGGCCGCCACCACGACGTGGTGCTGCTGGGCCTGACCGCGGCGGAGTTCGCGGCCACCCACCCGTTCGAGCCGGTCCGCCCGGCCTGACGCCGGCCCGTGCCGCCCCGGCACGGGCCGGCGTCAGTCGCCGAGGAGCGCGCGCCGGTCGTTCCACGCCATCCGCAGCAGGGTCAGCGCGCTCGCGGACAGCCGCGGTTCGAGGCGGTCGACGGCTTCCGAGGTGAACGGGACGCGCTTGACGCCGTCGCGTGCCACGACGCGCCCTTCGTCGTTGACCGCGACCATGTCCCCGAACAGCCGGTCGTAGGTGGGGGCGGCTATGACGGCCACGGTGAGCTGCTGCACCCCTAGCTCCAGCGGTTCCACCACGAGGCCGTAGTGGAACACCCGGAAGTCCCCCCGCTCCCGCGCCTCCTCGAAGCGCGCGAACGGCTCGTCCAGCGCGTAGTCGATCGGCCGCGAGTCGCACCCGTCGTGCTCCGGGGTCCCCAGGAACTCCTCCGAGTACTCACGCATGATGTTCCGCCACAACGAGAAGTCGTTGCGGACGTCCTCCGGCGCGCCGGAGGACGGCTGGAACTCGCCGGCGGGCATCGTGTGGCACAGCCCGCCCCCGTCGGCCACCTTGCCGCCGTCCCGTTCGTGCAGGACGAAACCCGGCCCCTCGCCCGCGTCGCCGCGGCGGATGGTCAACGTGCTGATGCCCGGTGACATGAGCACGGCCCGGGGGTCGAACGGGCTGCCCACCGCGGCGCGCAGCGGGAGGTCCCCGATCCGGGGGATCGCCCCGCCCGAGCGCAGCCAGGCCCGCTTGAACTCGTGGGCGAGCAGCTGCTTGAGGTTGAACACCTCGAAGAACGTCGTGAGGCCGAACTCCAGCCGGAAGCCGGCGGGACCGCCGGCGCGGACCCCGGTGAGCCGGTAGCTCGGGCGGTTCTCGAGCAACCGCGGTCGGACCAGGTCGCGCACCGCGCGGCTGTAGTCCGCGTACCGGACGCCCTCGTCGGTGAGCGGCAGGAGGTCGTCCAGGGCGTCGGTCCCCGGGAGGGCGTGCGCCGGGAGGTCGTCCGCCCACGCCAGCTCGACGGCGGCCAGGTCGACCGGCTCCCCGAGCGGCCAGTGCGGCGCCGCCAGCACGTGCCCGCCGGGCGCGCGCTCGGACTCTGGGTACAGCCACGCCGCGAGTTCGGTCAGCTCCCGACCCCGCGCCCCGGGCGCGCGGCGGGTCGTCAGCCACTCCTCCCGGCTGGCGGCGACCCGGCGGGCCGACCGCGCGCTCCCCCGGCCACCCGCCGCCGGAACCGACCGCGGGGCGTCCGGCCGGGCGAGCAGCTCTTCGACGGGCCGGCCCAGGAACCGCTCCAGCAGCCGAACGGTCGCCGGCCGCAACTGCTCCGACGTCAGCTGCCCGGCTGCGAGGCGCTGCACGTGCCGGACGCTCAGCGTGCCGACTTCGCGGTGGTCGCGGGAGAAGGACTCGAGCTGTTCCGCGAATTCCTCGAGGCTGAGCCGACGCTGCTTGATGAGCAGGCCCAGCACGGTGCGCGCCGAGGCGTCTCCGCGCATCTCCGTCACCCCCTGTCCGTGTTCCGCACCGGATTGTGCGCGGAAGGTGACCTCGCACGTCAACGACCGGCGCCCGACCCGGTCACGACTTGGGCCGGGCGTCGCCACCCGCGCCGCCCGGCGAGTCGCGCCCCCGCCGTGCGCGATGCCACCGGGCCGGCCAGGATCGGGGTATGCGCTGCCTCGTCACCGGAGCGACCGGTTACCTCGGCGGGCGGCTGGTGCCGCGCCTGCTGGCCGACGGGCACCAGGTCCGCTGCCTGGTCCGCGACCCGGGCAAGCTGCGGGACGTGCCGTGGGCGGATCGGGTCGAGGTCGTCCGGGGCGACGTGCTGGACGCCTCGACGCTCGACCCCGCGATGGCCGGCGTCGACGTCGTGCACTACCTGGTCCACTCCCTGCACAACCCCCGGTTCACCGACGCCGACCGGCGGGCCGCCGAGAACACCGCGCGCGCCGCCGAGCGGGCCCGCGTCCGGCGGGTCGTGTACCTCGGCGGGCTGCACCCGCCGGGCGTCGCGCTGTCGCCGCACCTGGCCTCCCGCAAGGAGGTCGGGGACGTCTTCCTCGCCTCCGGCGTGCCGGCGGTGGTCTTCCAGGCGGCCGTGGTCATCGGGTCCGGGTCGGCGAGCTTCGAGATGCTGCGCCACCTCACCGAGCGCCTGCCGGTGATGCTCACGCCCCGGTGGGTGCACAACCGCGTCCAGCCGATCGCCGTGCGGGACGTCCTGCGCTACCTGGTGGAGGCGGTCGGGCTGCCGGAGGGGGTGAACCGGTCGTTCGACATCGGCGGGCCGGACGTGCTGACCTACCAGGAGATGATGCTGCGCTACGCGCGGGTCGCCGGGCTGCCGCCGCGCCGGGTGGTCGGCGTCCCGCTGCTGACGCCGAAGCTGTCCGCCCACTGGGTGAACCTGGTGACGCCGGTGCCCCGGTCGATCGCCACGCCGCTGATCGGCTCGCTGGTGCACGAGGTCGTGTGCCGCGAGGACGACGCCCGCCGCCTGCTGCCCGGCCCGGTGACCGGTTACGACCGGGCGGTGGAGCTGGCGCTGGCCAGGGTCCGGGACGCGGACGTGGAGACCCGGTGGTCCGGCGCGTCGGTGCCGGGCGCGCCGAGCGACCCGCTGCCGACCGACCCCGCCTGGGCCGGCGGGTCCCGCTACGTGGACCTGCGGGAACGCCCGACGAGGGCATCCCCGCAGCGGCTGTGGGCCGTCGTGGAGGGCATCGGCGGCGAGCACGGCTGGTACTCGTTCCCGCTCGCGTGGGCGGTGCGCGGGTGGCTGGACCGCCTGGTCGGCGGGGTCGGCCTCCGGCGGGGCCGGCGGGACCCGCGGCGGCTGCAGGTCGGCGAGGCGCTGGACTGGTGGCGGGTGGAGGAGATCGAGCGCGGCCGGCTGCTGCGGCTGCGGGCGGAGATGCGCGTGCCGGGCCTGGCCTGGCTGGAGCTGCGGGTGGCGGACCGGCCCGGGGGCGGGTCCACCTACCGCCAGCGCGCCGTGTTCGTGCCGCGCGGGCTGGCCGGGCACGTCTACTGGTGGCTGGTCTGGCCGTTCCACGGGCTGGTGTTCGGCGGGATGGTGCGCAACATCGCCAGTGAAGCGGAGCTTACAAGCGAGTTCAGAAAGTCCTGATGGACTGCACAAGCGGGACGGGAGCACACTGCCGCCATGAAGGCTCTGGTCAAGACGGCCGCCGGGCCGGGGCTGTCGCTCACCGACGTCCCCGACCCCACCCCCGGCCCCACCGACGTGGTCGTGCGGGTGCTGCGCACCGGCATCTGCGGCACCGACCTGCACATCGACTCGTGGGACGAGTGGGCCGCGCACAACATCAGCGCGCCGCTCGTGCTGGGCCACGAGTTCGTCGGCGAGGTCGTGGAGACCGGCGCGTCGGTCAGCGGGGTGGCGGTCGGCGACCTGGTCAGCGGCGAGGGCCACCTGGTGTGCGGCACGTGCCGCAACTGCAAGGCCGGCCGCCGCCACCTGTGCGCGCACACGCGGGGCCTGGGCGTGCACAGCGACGGCGCGTTCGCGCAGTACGTCGCGCTGCCCGAGCAGAACGCGTGGGTGCACCGGTCGCCGGTCGACCTGGACGTGGCCGCGATCTTCGACCCGTTCGGCAACGCGGTGCACACCGCCCTGTCGTTCCCGGTCATCGGCGAGGACGTGCTGATCACCGGCGCGGGGCCCATCGGCATCATGGCCGCCGCCGTCGCCAAGCACGCGGGCGCGCGCAACGTCGTGATCACCGACGTCAGCGACCACCGGCTGGACATCGCCCGCAAGGTCGGCGTCGACCTGGCCCTCAACGTCGCGGGGCGCGCCATCGCCGAGGCGCAGGCCGAGCTGGGCATGTCCGAGGGCTTCGACGTCGGCATGGAGATGTCCGGCAAGCCGCAGGCCCTCCAGGAGATGATCGGCAACATGGCGCACGGCGGGCGGATCGCCATGCTGGGGCTGCCCGCCGAGGGGTTCGCCGTCGACTGGAGCAGCGTCGTGCTGAAGATGCTGCACCTCAAGGGCATCTACGGCCGGGAGATGTTCGAGACCTGGTACTCGATGTCGGTGCTGCTCCAGCGGGGCCTGGACCTCGCCCCGGTGATCACGCACCGGTTCGACCACACGGCGCACGAAGAGGCGTTCGCCACCGCGCGCGAGGGCAAGTGCGGCAAGGTCATCCTCGACTGGACGGGAGCACACTGACGATGTACGGCGCGATGCGCGAGGACCTGCTGTCCGGGTTGGCCGAGATCCGCGCGGCGGGCCTGCACAAGGCCGAGCGGGTGATCGGCAGCCCGCAGAACTCGTCGGTCCGGGTCGCCGGCGAGGAGGTGCTGAACTTCTGCGCCAACAACTACCTGGGCCTGGCCGACCACCCGGCGCTGGTCGAGGCGGCGCACCGGGCGCTGGACCGCTGGGGCTTCGGCATGGCGTCGGTCCGGTTCATCTGCGGCACCCAGGAGCCGCACAAGGAGCTGGAGCGGCGCCTGTCCGAGTTCCTGGGCACCGAGGACACCATCCTCTACAGCTCGTGCTTCGACGCCAACGGCGGGCTGTTCGAGACGCTGCTCGGCGCGCAGGACGCGGTCATCTCCGACGAGCTGAACCACGCGTCGATCATCGACGGCGTGCGGCTGTCGAAGGCGCGCCGCCACCGCTACCGCAACCGCGACCTGGACGACCTGGAGCGGCAGCTCAAGGACTGCGCCGACGCGCGCTACCGGCTGATCGCGACCGACGGCGTGTTCTCCATGGACGGCTACCTGGCCCCGCTGGACGACATCTGCGAGCTGGCCGAGCGCTACGACGCGCTGGTCATGGTGGACGACTCGCACGCCGTCGGCTTCACCGGCCCGACCGGGCGCGGCACGCCGGAGCTGTTCGGCGTGCAGGACCGGGTGGACATCGTCACCGGCACGCTCGGCAAGGCGCTGGGCGGCGCGAGCGGCGGCTACACCTCGGGCCGCGCGGAGATCGTGGCGATGCTGCGGCAGCGGTCCCGGCCGTACCTGTTCTCCAACTCGCTCGCGCCGGCCGTCACGGCCGCGGCGGTGGCCGCGCTGGACCTGCTCAGCTCGTCCGGCGAGCTGCTCACCCGGCTGCGGGAGAACTCGGCGCTGTTCCGGCGGCGGATGACCGAGGAGGGCTTCGACCTGCTGCCCGGCGAGCACCCGATCATCCCGGTCATGATCGGCGACGCGGCGGAGGCGTCCCGGATGGCCGACCTGCTGCTGGAGCAGGGCGTCTACGTCATCGGCTTCTCCTACCCGGTGGTGCCGCACGGCAAGGCGCGCATCCGCACCCAGATGTCGGCGGCGCACTCGACCGACGAGGTGAACCGGGCGGTGGACGCGTTCGTGGCGGCTCGGGCGAGGATGCGGGACGCCGGCTAGCGGCGCGCACCCCGGCGGTCGACCTCCCGGCCCGCCACCCGGCTCGCGCCGGGTGGCGGGCCGGGGTCGTTCGCGGGCCGGGGCCGTTCGCGGGCCGGGTCGTTGGCAGACCGTGAACGCGGCCGGGGCCCGCGGGCAATACCTGGTGTGAGGACGATGACCGAGTGCGTGACAGCCGGTTCCCCGGCGCCCGCCGCGGACGACCGGCCCGACCTGTCCGGCCCCCACCCGGGCCGGGTCTTCGGGCAGCTGTTCGACCGGCACGCCCGCCCGCTGCACCGCTACCTCGCGCGGCGGGTCGGCGACCTCGCCGACGACCTGGTCGGCGAGACGTTCCTGGTGGCCTTCCAGACCCGGGCCGCCTACCGGCCGGACCGCGGGACCGCCCGCGCCTGGCTCTACGGCATCGCCACGAACCTGCTGCGCCGGCACCACCGGCAGGAGGTGCGCGGCCTGCGCGCCGCCGCGCGGGCCGCGGGCTCCGCCGCCGGGGACGAGGGCCACGAGAACCGGGTGGCCGCCCGGGTCGACGCCGCGGCGCGGACCCGGCACCTGGCCGGCGCGCTGGCCGGGCTGGAGCCGGGCGACCGGGACGTCCTGCTGCTGACCAGCTGGGCCGGGTTGGACACGAACGAGGTGGCCGAGGCGCTGGGCGTCCCGGTCGGCACCGTCCGGTCCCGGCTGCACCGCGTGCGGCGCAAACTCCGCGGGCACGCGTCGAACACCGAACACGCGAGGACCGGCGATGAGTGACGACAACATCCTCCGCATCTGGACCGACGACGAGCTGGACGCCGCGCTGGACGCGCTCAACGCCGACACCCGCACCGACGAACGGGTGATCGCCGGCGCCAGGGTGGCGCTGATCGCGGCCACCGGGGAACAGGGGGAGACCGAAGTGACCACGACGCGGGAAGCCCGGCGGCGCCGCTCCGGGTGGCGGTGGCTGGCCGGCGCGGCGGCGGTGGCCGTGCTGGTGGCGGGGGGCCAGGTGGTGCAGACCGTGTCGTTCGGCCGCAACCCGGCGCCGGCCGGCGCCGAGGCGGTGGCGACGCTGGACCGGGCGGCGACGAGTTCGATCGGCGTGCTGGACGAGGAGGTCGGGCCCGGCCAGTACCGGTACGTCGCCACGCGGGCGTGGTGGATGGCGTCCGCCCACGGCGGCGAAGGCCGCGATTTCGCCCGGCTCGCGGAGAACGTGCTGGAGACGTGGGCGCCGGCGAACCCGCGCGACGAGTGGCTGCTGCGCCGCGACGTCACCGGCAACCAGCGGTGGGTCGTGGGCACCGAGGAGCAGGCGAGGGCGGCCGGGGTGTCGACCGACGGCGGCTGGCCCGAGGGCGAGTGGCGCGCGCCGTGCGGCGACTTCTACGCGCGGTCCCCGGAGCAGTGGTGCACCGACCGCGGTAGCTGGCAGAACCCGACCCCGGAGTGGCAGGCGGGCCTGCCCACCGACCCGGACGCGCTGTTCGAGCGGCTCGCCGCCGACGCGCCGGGCGACTCCGACGCCGAACTGCTGGTCTACGCCGCCGACGCGCTGCGCAGCGGGTTGGTCCGCAAGGACGTGCGCGCCAACATCTACAAGGCGCTGGCCAAGCTGCCGGGCCTGCAGGTGACCGAGCAGCAGGCCAACCTGGACGGCCGCACCGGCACCGCGCTCGGCGTCGACGACGGCAAGGAGCGCCAGGACATCATCATCGACCCGGAGACCGGGCAGTTCATCGGCGAGCGCCAGGTCGCCGGCGCCGACATGGACCTCTTCAAGGCCGGCACCGTCCTGGCGTTCACCTCGGTGACGACGGGGGTCGTGGACACCATCGGGGCCAAGCCCGCCGGCTGACCCGGGGGGCGGTGAGCCCGGAGGGCCCGTGCGCGTCGGGGGCGCACGGGCCCTCCGCCGCGTCCGGCCCGTGGGCGGCGAGGTCGGCCACGGGCCGGAGAATGGGCGCGTGATCGACCCTCGACGGCTGCGCGTGCTGCGGGCACTGGCCGACCACGGCACCGTGACGGCGGCGGCCCAGGCGCTGCACCTGACGCCGTCGGCGGTGTCGCAGCAGCTGGCGGCGCTGGAGTCGGAGGTCGGGCAGGAACTGCTGCGCCGGCGCGGCCGGCGGGTGTCGCTGACCTCCGCCGGCGAGCTGCTGGTGCGGCACGCGAACGCGGTGGCCGCCGAGCTGGAGCGCGCGCAGGCCACGCTGGCGGGCCTGGCGGCGGGCGCGGCCGGGCGGGTGGAGGTGGGCAGCTTCGCCTCGGCGATCACCCAGGTGGTCGCGCCCGCGATGGCGGCGCTGCGCCGCCGCGCCCCGGCGGTCACCGTGCGGGTGCGGGACGTGGAGGGGCACGCGAGCGTCCCGCTGCTGCTCGACGGCGAGATCGACCTGGCGATCACCGAGGAGTACCGGCCGCGCCGCGACGACGGCCGGTTGACCCGGTTCCCGCTCTACACCGAGCCGTTCGACGTGGTGCTGCCGCCGGACCACCCGCTGGCCGGCGCGCGGGCGGTGGACCTGCGGGCGCTGGCCGAGGACGACTGGGTGGCCACGCCGCCGGGCAACCCGGTGCGCGACGTGGTCGAGCTGGCGTGCGGCCAGGCCGGGTTCGCGCCCCGCATCACGCACACGTCCAACGACTTCCGGGCGATCGGCGCGCTGGTCGGCGCGGGGGCGGGCGCGGCGCTCGTGCCGCGGCACGCGCTGCCGGGCACCCCCGTGCAGGGCACCGCACCGCTGCGCCGGGTGTTCGCGGCCGTGCGGAAGGGCAGCGAGGACCACCCGCTGATCAGCCTGATCCGGGAGGCCCTCACCGCCGCCGCCCACCCCTGACGCCCGGCGCCGCGGGCGTCCGGCGCGCGGGTCCCGGGGTCAGTGCGGCGCACGGGCGGCGAGCCGGGCCGCTGCCGGGTCCGCCGCCGACAGCGCGCCCCGGGCCGCCAGCTGGCACAGGTCGAAGCTGGTGGACGCGAGCTTCGACCCGACGCCGGCCAGCGCGGTGTGGTTCATGGACAGGCTGGTCACGCCCAGCCCGGTGAGCACGCAGGCCAGCAGCGGGTCGGCCGCCGCCTCGCCGCACACGCCGACCGGCTTGCCCAGCTCGGTGCCCGCGTCGCCGACGAGCCGGACCAGGCGGAGCAGGGCGGGCTGCCACGGGTCGTTCAGCGCGGCCACCGCGCCCACCTGGCGGTCGGCGGCGAACACGTACTGCGCGAGGTCGTTCGTGCCCAGCGACGCGAAGTCCACGACCTGGAGGATCTCGCGGGCGACCAGCGCGGCGGCCGGGATCTCGATCATCACGCCGGCCCGCTCGATCCCCGCCGCGCGGGCGCGCTCGACGAACCACGCGGCCTCGGCGGCGGTCGCGACCATCGGGGCCATGACCGACACCTCCGCGCCGGTGTCCCCGGCGGCCAGCGCGATCGCCTCCAGCTGGCGGTCCAGCAGCTCCGGCCGGTCGAACGCCACCCGCACGCCGCGCACGCCGAGCGCCGGGTTCGGCTCGGGCTCGGGTTCGAGGAAGGCCAGCGGCTTGTCGGCGCCCGCGTCCAGGGTGCGCACCACCACGGGCTTGCCGGCGAACGGCGCGAGGACGGCCGCATAGGCCCGGCGCTGCTCGTCCACGGTGGGTTCCTCCGTGGCCGACAGGAAGCAGAACTCGGTGCGGAACAGCCCGACGCCCTCGGCGCCGGCGGCCGCGGCGGCCACGGCGTCGGCGGGCGAGCCCACGTTGCCCAGCACCTTCACCCGGTGGCCGTCGCGGAGCACGCCGACGCCGTTCCACTCGGCCGCGCCGGCCGGGTGCGCGGCGAGGACCGTGCCGTCGGACTCCTCGACCTCGCCGGTGTCGCCGTCCACGAGCAGCGCGCCGACCTCCAGCGCCAGCACGCCCCGGCACGCGACGACGGCCGGGATGCCCAGGGAGCGGGCGAGGATCGCGGTGTGCGAGGTGGGGCCGCCCTCCTCGGTGACCAGGGCGAGCACCTTCGCCGGGTCGAGCCCGGCGGTGTCGGCGGGCGCCAGGTCGCGGGCCACCAGGACGCTGGGGGAGGCCAGCTCGGGCACGCCGGGCGCGGGCACGCCGAGCAGTTCGGCGACCAGGCGGTCGCGGACGTCCTGGACGTCGCGGGCGCGTTCGGCCATGTACCCGCCGGCGGCTTCCAGGGCGGTGATGAACCCGGCGGCGGCCTGGTGGACGGCGCGCGCGGCGGGCAGCCCCCGGTCCGCGACGAGCTTCTCGGCCTGGGCGAGCAGCGCCGGGTCGGCGGCCATGGCGGCGGTGGTCTCCAGGACGGCCTTCGCGTCGCCGGTCGCCTGGGCGGCGCGCGCGAACAGCCGCTCGGCGACGAGGTCGGCGGCGGGGCGGATGCGCGCGGCCTCCTGCGCGACGTCGGCCGGCGCGGGTGTGGCGGGCGGTTCCCCCAACGGTTCGGCGACCCGGACCACCGGCCCGGAAGCCCGACCGGAACTGACACCGACACCGCTCAGCCGCGCGCTCGACATGGTCTAGACCATACCCTTCGGGTCGACGGGACGTGAACAGCCAACGCCACTTCCCACCGGTCCGCTACCGCAGCCGGGGGCTGCGGCGCGCGGGTCCGGCGAGGGGCGGCCGGAGCGGTGGGGCGCCCGGCGGTGGGGCGCCCGGCGGTGGGAACGGCGGACACCGGCTGCGCGGCGGGCGCCCGGTCCACCCGGACCCCCGGTTCACCCGGACCGGTCGAGCAGGGCGAGCACGTCGGCGGTCGGGCGGACGTCGCCGAACGACCGGTAGACGGTGTGCAGCGTGGCGTTGTGGTCCCGGTCGCGCTTGGCGGCGTTGGCGTCGGCGACCATCACCACCCGCAGGCCCAGGGTGGCGGCGTCCCGGGCGGAGGACTCGCAGCACACGTTGGTGACCGTGCCGGTGATCAGGACGGTGTCGACGCCGCGCCGGTCGAGCAGGGCGGGCAGGGGGCAGCGGCCGGGGAAGAAGGCGCTGGGCGCGTGCTTCTCGACCAGCAGGTCGTCGCGGTGGTGGGCGAGGGCGGGCCAGAGCCGGCCGGGCAGCGGGCCGGAGCCGCCGGCGGTGCGGAAGACCTCGGCGGTCGCGTGCCCGTAGAACTCCTGCGCCCACGGGTTCGGCGGTCCGGCGGCGGGGAGCACCCAGGCGACCGTGCCGCCGGCGGTGCGCAGCGCGGTGGCGAGGCGGTTGATGTTGGGCACGATGCCGCGGCAGCGGGGGTTGGCCGCGACGAAGAACGGCACCATGTCGATCACGACCAGCGCGGTCCGGGCCGGCACGACCCGCTCGAAGGCGAACCTCCTGCCGCGGCGCGCCTCGTGGCGGGCGTACTCGACCTCTTCGATCAGCCAGTCGTGGGGGCGTTCGGGCGCGGCGGAGCAAGGTGCGGCGGTGTCGGGTGTTGCGGTGCCGGGCGAGGACGGGCTCGGCGCGGCAGTGCCGGGCGCGGGCAGGTTCGGTGCGGCAGCGGTAGGCGCGGGCGGGTTCGGTGTGGCAGTGCCGGGCGCGGGCGGGTTCGGTGTGGCAGTGCCGGGCGCGGGCAGGCTCGGTGCGGCGGTGGCAGGCGCGGGCGGACTCGGTGTGGCAGTGCCGGACGCGGGCAGACCCGACGCGGCAATACCGGGCGCGGGCAGACACGGTGCGGCAGTGCCGGGCGCGGACGGGTTCGGCGCGGCAGTGGCGGGCGGGCTCGACGCGGCAGTGCCGGGCGCAGGCGGACTCGGTGTGGTGGTGGCAGGCGCGGCGGTGGCAGGCGCGGGCGGGTTCGGTGCGGCGGCGCGCGGTTGCCGGGTGTCCTGGGGTGCGGGCGGGTTGTCGTGCAGTGCGGGCATGGGAACACTCCCCGGTCCGGTTCTGAGCAGCCCCCGAGTTCAATCCTTCCAGGAAGGTACGACGATTTCGGCGCGACGACGGGAGTTGTCCACAGGTCGACCCCTGCCGCCGAACCGTCCACAAGCGCGTGATCGGCACCCCGGCCCTGTCGGTGCCCGCCGGCAGGATCGAAGCCGGGGGCAGCGCACAACGCGAATCCCGCTCAGGACAGCGCAGCAACCACGGGCCGGGGGCCTCCGAACGGCACGCCGCGGCGCAGCAGCACGTTCGCGCAGGGCGTCACCTCACCGGTCCGCACGACCAGCCGCGCCCTCACCCGCGCTCCCAGCTCCTCGTGCCCGATCCGGTCGATCAGCGCAACCACCCCACACAGACCGGATTGCGGTCAGCCGACTCCACTGCCACCACCGCACGACCCGCCGCGCCCTCAGCTCCTCCTGTCCGGCCCGGCCGATCAACGGCAACCACCAACACCCCCGCACAAGCCGGATCGCGGTCATCCGACTACACCGCCCGCCCCGCCCAGCAGCCCGTCCAACAGCCCGGCAGGCACCCGCGGGAACGCCGGCACGCCGAACGGGAACGCCGGGTCCGCCACCGCCGCTCCCGGCGGGATCGGCAGGCCGCAGCCCGCGACCACCACCTCGTCGGCGTGCCCCGGCCCGACCGGCTCGGCGCTCAGCCCGGGGCGCAGGAGCCCGACCGCTTCACGACGGCACCTCGTCCGGTGTCGGGTAGGACGGCTGGGCGCCCCGCCTGGTCACCGACACCGCCGCCACGCGCGCCGCGTAGCCCGCCGCCGCCTCCAGCGACCGGCCCGCGGCCAGGCCGGCGGCCAGCGCGCCGGCGAACGCGTCGCCCGCCCCGGTCGTGTCGACCGGCCGCACGGCCGGCGCCGGCACCTCGACCACACCGGCCGGCGTGACCACCGCCGCGCCGCGCGCGCCCAGCGTCACGACGGCCGAGCGCGGACCCAGGTCGAGCAGCCCCGCGAACGACCCGGCCAGCTCCAGCGCCTCGTGCTCGTTGACGACCAGCGGGTCCAGCAGCGCCAGCGTGGCCGCCGGGACCGGCGTCACCGGGGACAGGTTCAGCACCGGCCGCACCCCGCGGGAGGCCGCCGCCGCGACGGCGTGCACGACGGTGTCCAGCGGCACCTCCAGCGAGCACACCAGCACCTCCACGCCGTCCCACGCCAGCGCGTCCACGTCGGACACCGACACGTCCGCGTTGGCGCCCGGCGCGACGACGATCGAGTTCTCCCCGTCCGGCGTCACCGTGATGTACGCCAGGCCGGTCGGCCGGGCCGAGGTGCGCACGCGGGAGGTGCGCACCCCGGCCGCGGCCAGCGAAGCCCGCAGCAGTTCCCCGTACCGGTCCGGGCCGACCGCGCCGACCAGCGCCACGTCGCACCCCAGCCGCCCGGCGGCGACGGCCGTGTTCGCGCCCTTGCCGCCGGGCATGACCACCGTGTCACCGCCCAGCACCGTCTCCCCGCCACCGGGGCGGCGGGGCACCGCCACGACGAGGTCCGCGTTGGCCGAGCCCAGCACCAGCACCGTCACTTCCTGAACTCTGCCAGGTTCTGCTTGGTCACGACCTTCACCTCGACGTCCACGACCTCCTGGACGCCCTCGCCGCGCGCGGCCTTCACCGCCTGCTCGACGGCCTTGCGGCCGAGCACGTCGGGCTGCTGCGCGACGGTCGCGACCATCGTGCCGTCCTCGACGGCCTGCAGGGCGTCCGGCGTGCCGTCGAAGCCGACCACCTGGACGTCCTTGCCGGCCCGGTCGCCCAGCGCCTTGATCGCGCCCAGCGCCATCTCGTCGTTGTCGGCGAACACGCCCCTGATGCCGGGGTTGGCCTGGAGCAGGTTGGTCATGACGTCCAGGCCCTTGGCCCGGTTGAAGTCCGCCGGCTGGCTGGCGACGACCTTGATGCCGCCCGAGTTCAGCCCCTGCTCGAAGCCCCGGCCGCGGTCGCGCGTGGCCGAGGCGCCGGGGATGCCCTGCAGGTGCACGACGTCGCCGCCGACCGCGCGGCCCAGCTCGATCGCGGCCAGGGTGCCGCCCTGCACGTTGTCCGACGTCACCTCGGAGGCGACCTCGCCCTCGTCCACCGTGCGGTCCACCGCGACCAGCGGGACGCCCGCGTTCGCGGCGGCCTTCGCGGCGGGCGCGGCCTGCTCGGAGTCGACCGGGTTGATCACGACCGCCTTGACGCCCCGGGTGGTGAACGCCTGCACCTGGTCGACCTGGTTGGTGGCGTCGTTCTGCGCGTCCACCACGGTGAGCCGCACGCCGAGCTCGGCGGCGGCCTTCTCGGCGCCCTCCTTCAGGGCCACGAAGTACGGGTTGTCCAGGGTGGAGATGGCCAGGCCGATGGTGATGTCACCACCACCGCCCCCGGTCGTCGTCCCCGAACCGCACGCGGTCAGCGCCAGGGTGAGGGCTGACAGCGCGGCGACACCGCGGAACTCCATCTGTCTGCTTCCTTTCATCGGGTGCGGCGGCGGAGCGTGTCCAGCAGGACGGCCAGCGCGATCACGGCGCCGATCGCGACCTGCTGCCAGAACGGGGAGACCTGCAGCTGGTTGAGCCCGTTGCGCAGGACGGCCAGGACCAGCGCGCCGACCAGCGTGCCGGTGGCGCGGCCGACGCCGCCGGACAGCGACGCGCCGCCGATGACGACGGCCGCGATGGCGTCCAGCTCGTAGCCGACGGCGGCCTGCGGCCCGGCCGAGGACAGGCGGCCGGCCAGCAGCATCCCGGCGACGGCCGCGAACAGCCCGGACAGCGCGTAGACGACGAGCTTCTGCCGCCGCACGTCGATGCCGGACAGCCGCGCCGCCTCCTCGTTGCCGCCGATGGCGTACATCGCGCGGCCGGGGTAGGTGCGCGTGAGCACGAACCCGGTGAGGCCGTAGAAGACCAGCATCACCAGCAGCGGCGCCGGCAGGTACGGCGCGAGGTCGGCGCCGAGGGAGCTGACGACGTCCGGCGTGGCGAGCGGGCTGCCCCGCGACACCACGAGGGTCAGGCCGCGCGCGACGCTGAGCACGGCCAGCGTCGCGATGAACGCGGGCAGCCGGCCCCAGGCCACCAGCGCGCCGTTGACCAGGCCCGCGACCACGCCGGTCAGCAGGCCCAGCAGCAGGGCGACCGGGCCGGGCAGGCCGGCCCCGGCCGACGACCACGCGCCGACCACCGCGGACAGCGCGGCCACGCTGCCCACCGACAGGTCGATGCCGCCGGAGACGATGACGAACGTCGACCCGAACGCCAGCACCGCCACCACGGCGGCCTGCACGCCGACGTTGAGCAGGTTCCGGGCGCCGAGGAACGCGGGCGCGAGCACCGACAGCGCCACCACCAGCACCAGCAGGCCGGCCAGCGCGCCGTTGTCGGCCAGCACCCTGCGCGCCGACCCCCGCCGCCTGCCGCCCGCCACCGCGCTCATGCCGCGGGCTCCCGGACCGCCAACGCCATCACCTCGTCCTGGGTCGTGCCCGCGGGCAGTTCGCCCACGACCCGGCCGTGCGCCATCACGACGACCCGGTCGCTCATCCCGATCACCTCGGGCAGGTCGGACGACACCAGCAGCACCGCCCGGCCGGCCGCGGTCACCCGGTTGACCAGTTCGTAGATCTCGACCTTCGCGCCGACGTCCACGCCGCGCGTCGGCTCGTCGAGCACCAGCACCTTCGGGTCGGCGAGCAGCCACTTGCCGATGACGACCTTCTGCTGGTTGCCGCCGGACAGCTCGCGGACCCCCTGGTCGAGGCCGGCGGACCGGATCCGGAGCCGGTCCGCGATGTCCCGGGCCCGCCGGCGCTGGCCGGCGCGGTCGACCAGGCCGGCGCGCGCGGTCCCGCGCAGCGTGACCAGGCCGAGGTTGTCCCCGACGGTCGAGGGCAGCACCAGGCCCTGGCCCTTGCGGTCCTCGGGGACGAGCCCGAGGCCGGCGCGCAGCGCCGCGCGCACGTCGTGCCGGGGCAGCGCCCGCCCGGCGACCTCGACCCGGCCGGAGTCGTAGCGGTCCGCGCCGAACACCGCGCGCACGACCTCGGTGCGGCCCGCGCCGACCAGGCCGGCCACGCCCACCACCTCGCCCGCGCGGACCTGGAACGACACGTCGCGGAACGCGCCGGCGCGGGTCAGGCCGTCGACCCGGAGCAGGACCTCGCCGAGGTCCCGGCGTCGGCGCGGGTACTGCTCGGCGATGGCGCGGCCGACCATCAGCTCGACCATCCGCCCGACGCTCGCGTTGCCGGGCAGCACGCCGACGCCGCGACCGTCGCGCAGGACCGTCACGCGGTCGGCGATGCGGCGGACCTCGTCCAGGTGGTGGGTGATGAACACCAGGCCCACGCCCTGCCGGCGCAACCCGGCCATGATGCCCAGGAGCCGGTCGGTCTCGGCGCCGGTGAGCACGGCGGTGGGCTCGTCCAGCACCAGGACCTGCGCGTCGAGGTCCAGGGCGCGGGCGATCCCGACCATCTGCCGCTGCGCGACGCCGAGGTCGGCGACCGGTGTGTCCGGGTCGACGGCCAGGCCCACGCGCTCCAGCAGCCCGGCGGCCCGCTGCCGCATCCGCGCCCGGTCGACGAGCCCGAACCGGCGGGGCGGGCGGCCCAGGAACAGGTTCTCGGCCACCGAGAGCCGCGGGACCAGCGCGAGCTCCTGGTGGATCACCGCGAGGCGGACGCCGGGGGACCGCTCGACGGTCCCGCCGTCCGGGGCGTGCACCCCGGCCAGCACCTTGACCATCGTCGACTTGCCCGCACCGTTCTCGCCGAGCAGGACGTGCACCTCGCCGGACCGCACGTCGAAGTCCACGCCGTCGAGCGCCTTGACCCCGGTGAAGCTCTTGGTGATGTTCCGGGCGCTAAGCAGCACCGGTCGCCTCCCCGCAGGAACCGCGCGCCACGAGGCGCGCGGTGAGCCGGACGTCGGCCGGCCGCTCGCCCGCGACCAGCGCGAGCAGGCTCCGCGCGGCTTCCCGGCCCAGTTCGGCGGTGGGCTGGGCGACCACCGTGATCGGCGGGTCGAGCAGCGGGAACCACGGCTGGTCGCCGTAGACCGCGAGGCCCACGTCGGCGGGGACCCGCAGCCCCCGCCGGCGCAGCTCCTCCAGCGCGCCCAGGCCCATCAGGTCGTCCATCGCGACCAGGGCGGTGGGGCGGTCGGGGCGGTCGAGGAGGTCGGCGGCGGCCCGCGCGCCGCTGTCGCGGCGGAGGTCGCCGTGCACGACGACCGGCTCCAGGCCGCCGCGGGCGAACTGCTCCAGCCGCTCCCGGCCGGCACCGGCGGGGCCCGCGATCACGCCGACGCGGCGGTGGCCGGCGGACCTGAGCGCGTCGGCGAGGTCGGCGAGGGCGCGGGCCCCGTCGGCGCGCACCACCGGGCAGGTCGTGCCCCGCACCGCGCGGTCGAGCAGGACCAGCGGGACGCCGCGCGCCGCCACCTCGGCGAGCCGGTCGGGGTCGTCGGTCGCGGGGCAGACCAGGAGGCCGTCGACGCGGCGGTCGAGCAGCGTGCGGACGTGGGCGGCCTGCCGGTCGGCGCTCTCGTCGGTGCCGGCGACGACCACGCAGAACCCGTGGGCGCGCGCCTCCTCCTCCACCGCGCGGGCGACCTCGGCGAAGAACGGGTTGGCCAGGTCTCCGACGATCAGGCCGAGGGTCCGGGTGGAGGTGGTGCGCAGCGAGCGGGCCAGGGCGTTGGGGCGGTAGCCGAGCTCGTCGACGGCCGCGAGGACGCGGGCGCGGGTCCGCGGGGTGGGCGCGGCGTGGCCGTTGAGGACCCTGGAGACGGTCGCGGTCGAAACCCCGGCGTGCTGCGCCACATCCTTGATCGTAGTCACGCTGAGCGCCCCCTCGGTTACGCGTTAACGATTGCAGGAGGCAGTTAATCGTTTTCACGGGGATTGCCGTCAAGTTGCTCGATTCAGCACCCGTGACCTCTTCGGTACGCGGCTTTGAGTAGAGGTACGGATTCGGGCACGCCCGGTCCGGGCGACCCTGGTCGCATGACTGGACCGGACCCCCTGATGCGGCTGGCGGACGAACTCGGCCACCTCGGCCGCCGCCTGGAGGCGGTGGGGCTGGAGCTGCGGAACGTCGGCGGCACGGCCACCACCACGGCGCCGCGTCCCGCCGACACCGCTCCGACCGCACCGGCACCGACCGCACAGCCGACCGGGCAGCCGACCGCACAGCCCACCGCACAGCCGACCGGGCAGCCGACTCCGACGACCCCGACGGCCTCCGGACCGACCGCGCAGCCGACCCGATCCGCCCCGGCCGCCGAACCCGCGTCCGCCGCGGCGACCGCAACCAGCTCGACCCCGACCGGCCCGACCGCGACCGGCTCGACCCCGACCGGCCCGACCGCGGCCGGCTCGACCCCGACCGGCCCGACCGCGGCCGGCTCGACCCCGACCGGCCCGACCGCGGCCGGCTCGGCCCCGACCGGCCCGACCGACGGGCGCACCGGCCCGATCATCCCGCCGCGCGGCCAGTCGACCGCGCCCACCACCCCGCCCCACGGGCAACCGACCGCGTCCGCCGTCCCGCCCCACTGGCAGCCGACCGCGCCCGCCGCTCCGACCCACGGGCAGCCGACCGCGCCCGGCCCGACCACTCCGCCGCCGGGCCGGCGGCAGGCGCCGGCCGAGCCGCCGGCGCAGCCGTGGCACGCCTGGAGCGCCCCGCCACCACCGCAGGCCCCGTGGACGGCCCACCAGCCGCCGCCACCGCCGCCTCCGGGCCCCTCGCTGTTCGACCGGCTCAGCCGGCCCGGCGCGGGCAGCAAGCTGCTCGCCTGGGTCGGTGGCGCGATCACGCTGCTCGGCGTCGTCCTGCTCCTGATCCTCGCCGTGCAGCGCGGCTACCTGGGCCCCCTGCCGCGGGTGGTCGGCGGCGCGGTGCTCGGCGCGGCCCTGGTCGGCGTCGCCCTGCGCCTGCACCGCACCGAGACCTCCCGCACCGGCGCGTTCGCGGTCGCCGCCACCGGGTTCGCCGTGCTCTACCTGGACGTCGTCGCCGCGACCTCGATCTACGCCTACCTGCCCGAGGGCGGCGGGCTGGCCGCCGGGCTCGCCGTGGCCGCCGCGGGACTGCTCCTGGCGATGCGCTGGGACTCGGCCCCGTTCGCGATCGGGGTCGTGGCCGCGTGCGCGGTGTGCGCGCCGATCCTGACGGCCGGCTTCACGCCGCTGCTGGTGGCGTTCCTGCTGGTCCTCAAGATCGCCGCGAGCCCGGTCCACCTCAAGCGGGACTGGCCGCCGCTCGCCGTCACCGCCGGTGTCCCGCCGCTGCTGGCCGCGGTCCTGACCATCGGCCGGACCGACGACCCGCTGGTGCTGTCCGGCGTCGCGCTGGTCGCCGCCCTGGTGGGCGTGGCGGCGGCGGTGCTGACCGCGCGCGTCCGGCCCGACGACCTCACCGCGTTGGGCCTCGCCGTCGGCTCGCCGATGCCGGCGCTGCTGACCACGGCCGTGCTCGACCGGCAGTGGGGCGCCGGGCTGGCGGGCGTCCTCGCGGTGGTGCTGCTGGCCCTGTGGGCGTTCGGGCGGCGCGGCCTGCCGGCGCCGTTCACGGCGGGCGTCGGCTCCGTCGGCGTGTTCGCGCTGTTCGTCGGCACGGCCATCGCCCTCGACGGCAGCGCGCGGGCCGCGGTGGTGCTGGCCGAGGCGCTGGTCCTCGCGCTCCTGGCCCGGCGGCTGCGCTCGCGGGGGCCACTGGTCGGGGCCACCGCGTTCGGCGCGGTCGGGTTCGTCCTGGCGGTCGCCGACGCCGTGCCGCCCCGCCTGCTGCTGGACGGCCCGTGGCGGCCGGTCACCGACGGCGCGCTGGTGGCCGGCCTGCTGACCGCGCTCGTCCTCGGCCTGGTGGCGATCGCGCTGCCGTGGGCGGCGGTGCGGCTCGGCGTCCTCGGCCGGACCCCGCTGCCGTGGGTGGTGCTCGCGCTCGTCGTGCTCTACGCGGCGGCCGGGGTGGTCCTGTGCGGCGCCCTGTTGGTATCGCAGAGCGTGACCGGTTTCGTGTTCGGCCACTCCGTCGTGACCGTCTCCTGGGCGGTGGCCGCGCTGGTCCTGCTGGTGCGGGGCATCGACGTGCGGTCGCTGCGGGTGGCCGGGTTGGTGCTGGTCGGGGCCGCGGTGGCGAAGCTGCTGCTGTTCGACCTGGCCGCGCTGGACGGCATCGCCCGCGTCCTGGCGTTCATCGGCGCGGGCCTGGTCCTCCTGACGGCGGGCACCCGTTACGCCAAGTTGGTGGCAACACGACGAATTTCGGCCAATTCGTAGCTGTCGGGATCCAAAACCACCCGCTTTGCGTCAACCTGGTGGTAGTTCTACGTCGTCGGGGCGCAGACCACCGGTGCAACGCACCGGCAGGGGTCCGGCGTCGGTCGTTTCGCCCCCCGAGCGACCGGCGCCGGGCACACAGGCGGGCTGCCGCCCGCTCCGCCGTCGCGGGCGGCAGACGACTCACCCGATCCCCGGAGAATCACCCGGTCCGGCGAAGAAATCACCCGCCGGTGGCTGTGAAGTGGAAGGCCGCCGCCAGGGGTGTTGCTATTCGCGCATGTCCCCAAGGCGAGTGGTCCTCGGTGTCGCGGCCCTGCTCGTCTGCTCGCTGATCACCACGCAGGTCCCCGGCCCGGCCGTGCTGACCGCCGCCGGCCGGGCGGCCCCGCGCGCCTACGTGGTCGGCCGCAGCGGGCAGCTCCAGGTGCTCGACACCTCCGACGGCACGGTCGTGGCCCGCGCGGACACCGGGGCGTGGGCCACCGGCGCGGCCGTCGAGCCGGGGGGCGGGCGGGTCTACGTGGTCAACGGCTGGTCCGGTGTGATCACGGCGGTCGACCCGGGCAAGGGCGTGGTCGGCCGCATCCGGACCGGCGCGCAGCTCGCGCAGGTCGTCCTCCGGCCGGACGGCGAGCGCCTGTACGTCACGGGCGGCAACGTCGTCGGGGTGGTCGACCCGGAGCAGTTCCGGTTGATCGCCACCATCCCGGTGGGCAGGCAGCCGCAGGGCATCGCGGTCACCCCGGACGGCCGGGAGCTCTACGTCGCCAACACCCAGGACGGCACGGTCAGCGTCCTGGACACCAGGTCGGCCACCGCGATCACGACGGTGGCGGTGGGCGGCCTGCCGCAGCACGTCGCCGTCGCCCCGAACGGGCGGGAGGTCTACGTCAGCTCCCTCACCCTGCCCGACGAGGAGGGCTCGGTGACCGCGATCGACACCACGACCAGGCGGGTCCGCTGGACCGCCCCGATCGGCAAGGGCGCGGGGGCCGTCGCCGTCACCCCGGACGGCAGGCGCGTCTACGTGGCCCTGGACCGGGGCGTCGCCGTGCTGGACACCACCACCCGCACCACCCGGGAGGTGGACTTCCGAGCACGCGGCCTGGCCGTGCCGCCAGGCGACCGCCGGGTCTTCCTGGCCGCCGGTGGCAAGGCCGTCGTGCTGGACAGCGCCGACGACTCGGAACTGGCCACGTTCCACCTCAGCGGCCTGGACACCGACGGCCAGGACTTCGACGCCACAGCCGTGGCCTTCGAGCCCTGACCCACCCCGAACCGGCTCACGCTTTCCACTCTCGGGCCGCACACCCGGCTCCGGGTTTTCGGCACGCCCCCGTGCAGACCGGTGCCTTCGTGTTCTCCCCGTATGGCCTGCCCGGAGGGCTACCATGCTTTTCTGGGGGGTGCAAGCACGCTTTTCGCTTGCACCCCCCAGAAAAGCATGGTCGTCTTTGACAGGTCATGCGGGGGGAACACGACCGCTGTTTCTTTTCCTTCTCCTTGGCGGCCTGCCTGTCCGGCGAGGACTCTTTAAAGCTCTTCAGCCTCGATCGGTACAGCACCAATTGGATCCGTACCGCACCAGTTCTTACCCGGCTCGGTGCGCGACCCAAGTATGAAGAGCGGCCGAGAGGCCCCCAAGGAGGAGAAAAAGCAAGAGCGGTCGTGTTCTTCTCCCCGCACGGCCTGCCGAAGGCAATCGCATTTGTCGGGGGGTGTCAAGCGAAGAGCGTGCTTGACACCCCCCGACAAATGCGATCGGGCTGCGCCCAGGCCGTACGGGGAGGAGAACACGAAGACACCGGTGTGCGCACGAGGTGCACCACCGCTGTGCGCAAAGCGCACGAGGTGCGCCATCGCCGCGTGCGGGCGCGCGAGGTGCACCGCCCCGGGTGAGGAGCGCGCGAGGTGCACCGCCCCGCGTGCGAAGCGCAAAAAGTGCGGCACCCCCGCGCGAAGCGCAAAGGTGCCGCACCCACGAGTCGAAGCCGCGAAAGCGGACCCCGGCGCCCGCCCCTAAACCCGGGCCGGCACCTTCTCCTCCTCCGCCGGCGGCGCGTCCTCGTGAATCGCCATCCGCTGCTGGATCCGGCGCAGCGGGCCGGGCGCCCACCACGCCGCGTCGCCCAGCAGCTTCAGCACGGCCGGCACCAGCAGCATCCGCACCACGGTCGCGTCCAGCGCCAGCGCCAGGATCATGCCGACGCCGACGAACCGCATCATCGTGATCTGCGAGAACGCGAACGCGCCGGTCACCACGATCAGCAGCAGCGCCGCCGCGGTGATCACCCGGCCGGTCTTGGCCAGGCCCGCCGTCACGGCCTCCTCGGTGGTCGCGCCGCGCCCGCGCGCCTCGACCATGCGCGACAGCAGGAACACCTCGTAGTCGGTGGACAGCCCGAACACCATGGCCGCCATCAGCACCACGATCCCGGATTCGAGCGGCGCGGGCGTCACGCCCAGCAGCGACGCGCCGTGGCCCTCCTGGAACACCCACACCAGCACGCCGAACGTGGCCGACAGCGACAGCGCGCTGACCACGACCGCCTTGATCGGCAGCAGGACCGACCCGAACGCCAGGAACATCAGCACGAACGTCGCGCCGACCAGGAGCAGCACCATCCAGGGCAGCTTGTCCTTGATCGCGTCGAGGCTGTCGGACACCACCGCCGTGCTGCCGCCGACCAGCACCTCGGCCGACCCCGGCCCGTCCAGCTCCCGGACCTCCCGCAGCGCCCGCTTGGACTCCTCGCTCAGCGCGTCCTGCTCCAAGCCCGCGTTGAGCAGCCACGCGCCGCCCTTCGGCTCGGCCGCGACCCGCGCCTCGCCGACACCGGGCACGTCGGCGACCCGCGCCGCGAACGCCTGCACGTCGGCGCTCGACGGGTCGCCGGTGAGCACGATCCTGAGCCCACCGGTCGCGACGCCGGAGAAGTCCTCGTTGATCGTCTCGGCGGCCACCCGCACGGGGTTGCCCTCGGGCAGCACCTTCTCGGTGACCTCGCCGAACCGCACGCCCAGGAACGGCGCGCCGAGCGCCACCAGCACGGCCACGATCGGCACCGCGAACAGCACCGGCCGCCGCATCACCCGGCCCGCCAGCCGCCGCCAGCCCTCCTCCGACGGCGCGCCGCGGCGCTTGCGCCACGGCAGGGCGAGCTTGTCGACGCGGTGCCCGAGGACGCCCAGCAGCGCGGGCAGCAGGGTCAGCGACACCACCGCGGCGATCGCGACCGCCGACATGCCGCCGTAGCTGAGGGACTTGAGGAACCCGTGCGGGAACAGCAGCAGCCCGGACAGCGCGATGACCAGCAGCGTCGCGGAGAACACGACGGTGCGGCCGGCGGACATGACGGTCCGCCGCACCGCGTCCTCGGTGCCGCGGCCGGCCGCCAGCTCCTCCCGGAAGCGCCCGACCATGAACAGCCCGTAGTCGATCGCCATGCCCAGGCCGAGCAGGCTGGCGACGTTGACGGCGAACGAGTTGACCTCAGCGCCGAACGAGATGGCGTGCAGCACGCCCAGCGAGCCCGCGATGGCGAGGCCGCCGACCAGGACCGGCAGGGACGCCGCGACCAGGCCGCCGAAGATGATCACCAGCAGCACCAGCACGATCGGCAGCGACACCGCCTCGGCCTTGGTCAGGTCCGACGACGACATGTCGTTGATGGCCTTCTGGGTCGGCACGAGCCCGCCGACCTGGTCGGCCACCCCGTCCACGGAGAGCTGGTCGGCGATCCGCTCGTACTGCTTGACGTGCGTGTTCGAGTCGCTGCCGCGCAGCGTGATCGAGACCAGCGACTTGCCGGCCTCGGGCGACGGGAACGGCGGCTGCACCTGGAGCACCGCGTCGGAGGGCAGGCCGGAGAGCCGGTCGCCGATCCTGCGCAGCTGCTCGGGGTCGACGGTGTCGTAGACGACGACCACGTCGCCGCCCTGACGGCCGAACGCGTCCTGCGCCGCCTGGTTCGCGCGCGCCGACTCGCTGGCCGGCGCGTCGTAGCCGCCTTGGCTGAGCTTGTCGAACACGCCGAGGCCCCACACACCACCGGCCACCGCCAGCACCACCGTCGCGATCAACACCACCCATCGGCGGCGGTACGCCAGCGATCCCCAGTTCGCGAACACGCGTCCTCCCAGGCTGATGCGTTACGGTGACGTGAAAGGCGTCAACTGTTGTGAACACCGTTCACTGGTTGTGCCCGACCGTACGCGCGGTGAACACCGTTTACAACCCGATGGGGTGACATATGACGCAGGCCACCCGCCGCGAGCGGCTGCGCGCCGAGACGGAGCGTGACATCCGTCGGCAGGCACGTGCCCTCCTCGTGGCGAACGGCCGGGACGCGGTCACCCTGCGCGCCATCGCCCGGGAGATGGGCATCACCGCGCCGGCGCTCTACCGGTACTACGACTCGCGCGAGGACCTGCTCCACCACCTCGCCGACGACATCTGCACCGACCTCGCGAGCGAACTCGACGACGACCTCGCCGCCATCCCGGACGACGACGTCACCGCGCAGGTCCACGCCGTGTGCCGGGGCTTCCGCCGCTGGGCGCTGGCGCACCCGCAGGAGTTCGCCCTGGTGTTCGCCTCCACCGAGGACACCCTCGGCACGTGCGCGCCCGACGCCGACCAGCAGGTCGGCGACCAGTTCGGGCGGGTGTTCCTGGAGGTCGCGGGCCGGCTCATCGCGAGCCACCCGATGACCGGGGCGCAGGAGCAGGACGTGCCGGAGGGCCTGCACGCCGACCTGGAGGCGTTCCGGCGCATCCTGGTCGACACGGTCGGCGCGCGCGGCGGCCACGCCGACGTCGACCGGCTGCCGCTCAGCGCGGTCTACCACATCACCCAGTCGTGGGTGCGGCTCTACGGGCACGTGGCGCTGGAGGTGTTCGGCCGCTTCCCGTTCGCCGTGTCCAACCCCGAGCCGATGTTCGACTCGATGCTCGCCGAGATCATGGGCGGCCTCGGCCTCGCCGACCCGTGAGCCCGGTGGGGCCGCCCCGCGCCGGGGCGGCCCCGCCGACCGCTACAGCACCACGTTGACCAGGCGGCCCGGCACGACGATCACCTTCCGCGGCGCGGCGCCGCCCAGCAGCTCGGCGACCTTCCCCTCGGCGAGCGCCGCCGCCTTCACCTCGTCCTGCGACGCCGACGCGGCCACCACCACGCGGGCCTTCACCTTGCCGTTGACCTGGATCGGGTACTCCACCGAGTCCTCCACCAGGTACTTCTCGTCGGCCCGCGGGAACGGGCCGTGGGCCAGCGACTCGGCGTGGCCCAGCTTCGCCCACAGCTCCTCGGCCACGTGCGGCGCCAGCGGGGCCAGCAGCAGCACCATCGGCTCGGCCAGCGCCCGCGGCGCACCGCCGGCGTGGTGCTTGGTGACGAAGTTGTTCAGCTCGATCAGCTTCGCGCCCGCCGTGTTGTAGCGCAGGTTGCCGTAGTCGTCGTGCACGCCGGCGATCGTCCTGTGCAGCAGCCGCAGCGCTTCCTCCGACGGCTCCTCGTCCACCACCCGCAGCTCGCCGGTCTCCTCGTCGACCAGGTTGCGCCACAGGCGCTGCAGGAACCGCTGCGCGCCGACGACGTCCTTCGTCGCCCACGGGCGCGACACGTCCATCGGGCCCATGGACATCTCGTACAGGCGGAACGTGTCCGCGCCGTAGCGGGCGCACATCTCGTCCGGCGTCACGACGTTCTTCAGGCTCTTGCCCATCTTGCCGTACTCGCGCCGCACCTCCTCGCCCTCGAAGAAGAACTTGCCGTCGCGCTCCTCGACCCCCTCGGCGGGGACGTACGCGCCGCGCGCGTCGCTGTAGGCGTAAGCCTCGATGTAGCCCTGGTTGAACAGCCGCCGGTACGGCTCGTCGCCGGACACGTGGCCCAGGTCGAACAGCACCTTCTGCCAGAACCGCGCGTACAGCAGGTGCAGCACCGCGTGCTCGACACCGCCGATGTACAGGTCGACGCCGCCGGGGTCGTTCGCGCCGTGCTCGGCCGTGCGCGGCCCCAGCCAGTAGCGCTCGTTCTCGGCGTTGACGAACCGCTCGGTCTCCGTCGGGTCGACGTAGCGCAGCTGGTACCAGCAGGAACCGGCCCAGTTGGGCATCGTGTTGGTCTCGCGGCGGTACTTCTTCCGCCCGTCGCCCAGGTCCAGCTCCACCTCCACCCAGTCGGCGGCGCGGGACAGCGGAGGCGACGGCTCGGAGTTCGCGTCGTCGGGGTCGAACGTCCGCGGCGAGTAGTCGTCCACGTCGGGCAGCTCGATCGGCAGCATCGACTCGGGCACGGCGACCGGCGTGCCGTCCTCGTCGTAGACGATCGGGAACGGCTCGCCCCAGTACCGCTGGCGGGAGAACAGCCAGTCGCGCAGCTTGAACTGCACGGTGCCCTCGCCGCGGCCGTGCTCCTCCAGCCACGCGATGATCGCCTTCTTGGCCTCGTCGACGTCCAGGCCGTCCAGGAAGCCCGAGTTGATCGCCGGGCCGGCGCCGGTGTACGCCTCGCCCTCGAAGCCCTCGGCCGGCTGCACGGTCCGGATGATCGGCAGGTCGAACGCCTTGGCGAAGTCCCAGTCCCGCTGGTCCTGGCCGGGCACCGCCATGATCGCGCCCGTGCCGTAGCCCATCAGCACGTAGTCGGCGACGTAGACCGGGATCTCCGCGCCGTTCACCGGGTTCACGGCGCGCGCGCCGGTGAAGACGCCGGTCTTGTCCTTGTTCTCCTGGCGGTCCAGCTCCGACTTGCGGGAGACCTCGCGGCGGTAGGCGGCGATCGCGTCGGCGTGCTCCGGCGTCGCGATCGCGTCGACCAGCGGGTGCTCCGGGGCCAGCACCAGGTACGTCGCGCCGAACAGCGTGTCCGGCCGCGTGGTGAACACCTCGACGTCCCGGTCGCCGACGGCGAACCGGACCCGCGCGCCGTGCGACCGGCCGATCCAGTTGCGCTGCATCGACTTGACCTTCTCCGGCCAGTCCAGCCGGTCCAGGTCGTCGATCAGGCGGTCCGCGTACGCGGTGATCCGCATCATCCACTGGCGCAGCGACCGGCGGAACACCGGGAAGTTGCCGCGCTCGCTGCGGCCGTCGGCGGTGACCTCCTCGTTCGCCAGCACCGTGCCCAGGCCGGGGCACCAGTTCACCGGCGCCTCGGACAGGTAGGCCAGCCGGTGCTCGCCCAGCACCCCCTGCCGCTCGGCCGGGGACAGCGCGTCCCAGGCTCGGCCGTCCGGCGTGGGCCGCGCGCCCCGCGCGAACTCGGCCTCCAGCTCGGCGATCGGCCGCGCCCGGCCGGCCCGCTCGTCGTACCAGGAGTCGAAGACCTGCAGGAAGATCCACTGGGTCCACTTGTAGTAGCCGGGGTCGATCGTGGAGATCCGGCGGCGCTCGTCGTGGCCCAGGCCCACCCGGCGGATCTGCCGCAGGTAGGTCCGGATGTTCTCCTCGGTGGTCTCGCGCGGGTGCTTCCCGGTCTGCACGGCGTACTGCTCGGCGGGCAGGCCGAACGCGTCGAAGCCCATGGTGTGCAGCACGTTGCGGCCGGTCATCCGGTGGTACCGGGCGAACACGTCGGTGCCGATGAAGCCCAGCGGGTGCCCGACGTGCAGCCCCGAGCCCGACGGGTAGGGGAACATGTCCTGCACGAACAGCTTGTCGGCCGGCACGTCGCCCCGGAGCGGGCCGACCGGGTTGGGCGCGTGGAACGTGCCGCGCTCCTCCCACTCCCGTTGCCACCGCTGCTCGATCTCACCGGCCAGTTCGGCGGTGTAGCGGAAGGCGGGCGTCTCGGCCGCCGCGTCGGTGCTCATCTCCGGGCTCATCTCCGGTTGTCCCTTTCGATTGCCGGCCCCTGACATGACGAAACCCCCCAGCCCAGACGGGCATGAGGGGTTGCCGCGCCGACCCCGTCTACGAGGGTCCGCGCGGCTAGATAAGGAGCAGGCGGGCCGTGCTCATGGCGTTCACGGTATCAGCGGACCACAAGCCCGACGAAGCGGGTGACCCGGGGCGCGGCGCGGTCGGTCACCGCCGGGGCGCGAACAGCACGTCCACGTCCAGCTTCACCGGGACGCCCGCGACCACCTCCACGTCGACCGGCCCTCCCGGCGCGGCGACGGCGATCTCGGTGTAGGCGTTCCGGTCCAGCGCGTTGCACCGGATCACCGGCAGCCCTTCCCTCGGCAGCTCCACCAGCCAGTACGCCGGGACGCCGACCGCCGCGTAGGCAGCGGCCTTCTCCAACCGGTCGATCGTGGCCGTGGACGGGGAGAGCACCTCCACCACCAGCCGGACCGTGTCGGAGGAGATGCTGGTGGCGTCCTGGGGTTCGCACACGACCAGATCCGGGATGTAGCCCATCCGACCCACCCGAACGCCGATCGCGCTGATGGCTTCCAACCCCAGCGGCTCCACCGCCGCGTCGAGGAACCGGCACAGCCGATCCGCCACCCGCTGGTGAGGGGTCGCCGGTGCCGCGCTCACGCGGAACCGGCCGTTGACGAGTTCAATGCGACGTCCTTCGCGCGGCTCAAGTGCTTCCCAGTCGTCCAAGGTGTAACCCTCGTAACGATGTGCTGTGCTGCTCATGGCCATCACCACCCACCCCTGATCGACCGGATGCCGCTGCGCCTTGAGCATGGCACGAACCGAGTCGCCCGACCGGGTGTCGCAGGTCCACCAGGGGCCGCAGCGGGGTGAATTCCACCGGTCGCGAGGACGTCATCGCACTTCCGGGTGACCGCGTTGGGCGGACCTGGTGCGGCCTTGATCGGGGCGCGCGCTTACCCTCGATGGCGTGAACATCGTGCTGCTCGTGGTGCTGGGGCTGGTGGGCGTGGCGTTCGTGGCCGTCGGCGCCCTGGGGACGCGCGGCCGACTCGGGCGCAACCGCTTCTTCGGCGTGCGGACCAAGGCGACGCTGCGCGACGACGAGGCGTTCGCGCTGGCCAACCGGATCGCCGGGGTGCCGACCCTGGTGGCCGGTGCGATCGCGCTGGCCAGCGCCGCCGCGGTGGCCGCCAACCCGGGCACCGCGCTGGTCGTGGGCCTGATCGGCCTGGTCGGCGCCCTGGTGATCGCCGCCGCCGGCGGCGTCCTGGGCCACCGCGCGGCCGACGCCATGCCGGAGCCCGCCCCCTCCGGGTGCGGCGGCTGCGCCTGCGCCGGGGCCTGCGGCGTCCTCCAGCGCGCCTGACGGCTAGTTGCGCCGCACGTCCAGCGGGAACGTGGCCAGCAGCGCGGTCGGCATCCCCTGCCGCCGCAGCACCCGGCCCCACAGGTCGGTGTTCGGCGGGGTGAGGACGTCGTCGGGCAGCCCCGGCACCACGATCCAGTCGCCGCGCTCGATCTCGCCCGCGAGCTGGTCCTCGCCCCACCCCGAGTAGCCCGCGAACACCCGCAGGCCGCGCACCCTGGCGACCAGGGCGTCCGGGTCGGAGTCCAGGTCGATCAGCGCGACCGGGCCGTGGACGTTCACCACGCCCTCGATCGACCGGTGGTCCTCGCCCGTGCGCAGCGCGGCCAGGCACAACGCGGTCTTCTGCTCGACCGGGCCGCCGATGTAGACGGCCCGGGGCCGGCTCACGTGCGGGCCCCAGGCCGGCAGGACGTCGTGCACGGCGACCTCGCTGGGCCGGTTGAGCACCACGCCCAGCGTGCCCTCGCCCCGGTGGTCGATGACGTAGACCACCGTGCGGCGGAAGTTCGAGTCGGTCAGGCTCGGTGCCGCGACCAGCAGGGAACCCGGTTCGACTTCGGCGTCAGGTCGCACGGGGACATGATCCCAGACGGCGCACGTCACACCGGGAGCGGAACATCCGGGCTACCGTGTCCGTTGTACCGACCGCCAGGCGCCATCGAGTCCCCCGGGCCCAACACAAACCGCCTTCGCGGAATACCGTCCGGCTGGAGCCGCGAAGCGCAACCCGCCGAGAGGCGACCGGGCGCCTGGCGCCACGGAGGCCGGACCCACTGCGGGTCCGGCCTCCGTGGCAGCTGGGCATAGGCTCGTCGGGTGAACACCGCCGGGACGGCCACGGCACAGCACCACCTCGGCATCCGGAGGCTCCTCGCGACAGCGGGCTTCCGCAGGCTGTTCGCCTCCCGGCTGGCGGCGCAGTGGGGCGACGGGCTGTTCCAGGCGGGCCTGGCCGGCGCGGTGCTGTTCAACCCGGAGCGGCACGCCGACCCGCTCGCGGTCGCGGCCGGCTTCGCCGTGCTGCTGCTGCCGTACTCGGTCGTCGGGCCGTTCGCGGGCGCGCTACTGGACCGGTGGGACCGCCGCCGGGTCCTGGTCGCCGCCAACCTCGTCCGCGCCGTGTTCATCCTGCTCACCGCCGCCGCCGTCGGGGCCGGCCTGGACGGCGTCCCGCTGTACGCGGCGGCGCTGTTCGTCACGGGCGTGAGCCGGTTCGCGGGCTCGGGCCTGTCCGCCTCGCTGCCGCACGTCGTCGGGCCGGACCACCTGGTCGAGGCCAACGCGTTCGCCACCACCGCCGGCGCGCTCACCGCCGTGGTCGGCGCGGGCTGCGCGGTCGGGCTGCGGGAGGTGCTGGGCTCCGGGGACGGCGGCTCGGCGGGCACCACGGCGTTCGCCGTCGTCGGGTCGCTGGTCGCCGCGTTCCTGGCGTCCCGGTTCGCCCGGGGCGCGCTCGGCCCGGACGAGGTGGACGAGCCCAGCCGCACCCTCACCGCCGTGGCGCGCGGCCTGCTGGACGGCGGCCGGGCCGCGTGGCGGACGCCGAGCGTGGCCGCCGCGCTGCTGGCGCTGCTGGCGCACCGGGCCGCGTTCGGGGCGTCGCTGCTGATCACGCTGCTGCTGATGCGCCACACGTTCACCGACGTCGGGCCGTTCAAGGCGGGTCTGGCCGGGCTCGGCGAGGTCGCCGTCGCGGGCGGCGCGGGCATCCTGCTCGCCGGCCTGCTCACGGACCGGGTCGTGGACGTGCTCGGCCGCCGGGGCGCGGTGTGCGGAGCGCTCGGCCTGGCCGCCGCCGCCCAGCTCGGCCTGGGCCTGCCGATGCTGCTGCCGACCACCCTGGCCGCGTCGTTCGTCCTGACCTTCGCGGGCCAGGTGGTCAAGCTGTGCGTGGACGCGGCCGTGCAGGGCGACATCGGCGACGAGGTCCGAGGCCGCGTGTTCGCCCTCTACGACACCCTGTTCAACGCCACCCAGGTGGCGGCCGTGACCACCGCCGCCGCCGTGGTGCCCCTGGACGGCCGCTCACCGGGCCTGATCATCACGGCGTCCGCGGCCTACCTGGTGGGCATAGCCGCCTACCTGCTCCTGGCCCCCAGACCCCACCGCCCCTGACCCTCACCGGTACCGCCCCTCGCGAGGCTCACCAGTACCGCGCCCCCCGCGAGGCCGCGTCGGTAGGTCGAGCCTGATTCCCCTCCAACCGAGCCGAAGGCCCGATTGGAGGGGAATCAGGCTCGAACTGCCGACCAAAGGCGGCCGAGCCCGCCGCGACGGAGTCGCGGCCATCGGACACAGACCCGATTGGAGGGGAATCAGGCTCGAACTGCCGACCAAAGGCGGCCGAGCCCGCCGCGACGGAGTCGCGGCAATCCAGCACAGGCACCGGCAGCCGGATCAGCCCCGTCTCGTGGGCGAACACCACCGCCGCCATCCGGTCCCGCAGGTCGAGCACCCGCAGGATCTCCGCCACGACCGACTCGACCTCCCACCGGCTCACCGCGAGCACGCACGCGATCTCGTGGTCGGCCAGCCCCCTGGCCAGGCACCGCAGCACGGCGCGCTGCCGGTCGTCCAGCGCGGACAGCCGCCGCGCCGGACCACTCCCTTCGCCGGACAGTCCCCAGGCGTTCATGCGACACCACCCCCAGTGTGCGTTCAGCGCACACAGTCATGGTCTCGCAACCGGCTGTCACTCGGCTAACGGGAAGCGGGTGATTCCGCCGGCACATCGCGGCGCCGCGGGGTCACGCCGGCGGCTCGATGCCCTCCGACCGCGCCCACGCGAACAGCTCCGCCACCGCTTCGTCGTGCTCCAGCGGCCCCCGGTCCAGGCGCAGCTCCTTGAGGAACTTCCACGCCCGGCCGACCTGCGGGCCGGGCGGCAGGCCGAGCAGCCGCATGATCTCGTTGCCGTCGAGGTCGGGCCGCACGCGCCGCAGGTCCTCCTCGGCGGCGATCCGCTCGATCCGGCGCTCCAGCTCGTCGTAGGTGCGCTGCAGCGCGTTGGCCTTGCGCTTGTTGCGCGTGGTGCAGTCGGCCCGCACGAGCTTGTGCAGGCGGGGCAGCAGGTGGCCCGCGTCGGTCACGTACCGGCGGACCGCCGAGTCCGTCCACCCCCCGGAGCCGTAGCCGTGGAACCGCAGGTGGAGGTACACGAGCTGGGCGACGTCCTCCACGACCTCCTTCGAGTACCGCAACGCCCGCAAGCGCTTGCGGACCATCTTCGCGCCGACCACCTCGTGGTGGTGGAACGAGACGCCGCCGCCCTCCTCGAACCGCCGGGTGTCGGGCTTGCCGATGTCGTGCAGCAGCGCGGCGATCCGGAGCACCAGGTCGGGGCCGCCCTCCTCCAGGTCGACGGCCTGCTCCAGCACCACCAGCGAGTGGTGGAACACGTCCTTGTGCTGGTGGTGCTCGTCGATCTCCAGCTTCATCGCGGGCAGCTCGGGCAGCACGACGTCCGCCAGCCCGGTCGACACCATCAGCTCGACGCCGGCGCGCGGGCAGGAGCCGGTGAGCAGCTTGGACAGCTCGACCTGGACCCGCTCGGGGGTGATCCGGGCCAGCTCGCCCGCCATGTCCGCCATCGCCTCCACCACGCGCGGCGCGGGCGTGAAGCCCAGCTGCGACACGAACCGGGTCGCGCGCAGCATCCGCAGCGGGTCGTCGGAGAACGACTCCTGCGGCGTCGCCGGCGTGTCCAGCACCTTCGCCGCCAGCGCGGCCCGCCCGCCGGTCGGGTCCACCAGCACCCGCTCCACCAGGTCGAACGCCATCGCGTTCACGGTGAAGTCGCGCCGCGCGAGGTCGCCCTCGACGGTGTCGCCGAAGGTCACCTCGGGGTTGCGGGTCACCCCGTCGTAGGAGTCCGCGCGGAAGGTGGTGATCTCCACCGTCTGCCCGCGCTTGGTCGCGCCGACCGTGCCGAACGCGATGCCGGTGTCCCAGACCGCGTCCGCCCACCCGGCCAGCAGCGCCTGCACGGCGGGCGGGCGGGCGTCGGTGGTGAAGTCGAGGTCGCCGGACAGCCGCCCCAGCAGGGCGTCGCGGACGCTGCCCCCGACCAGGTAGAGCCGGTGGCCGGCCGCGGCGAACCGCCGCGCCAGCTCGTCGGCCACGGGGAAGGCGCTCAGCAACTCGACCACGTCGGTGGGAACGTCGGATCCGGACACGAGGAGCCAGCGTACTGGTCCGCGGGCTGTGGCAACTCCCACACTTTTCCGGCCGCCCGGCCCACCGGCCGGTTGATCACCGTCGGCGACCTGCCGGGCACGGCCCGTCACCGCTGCTCGGCACTACCATCAGGTCATGCCCCACTCGTCCGGTCGCTCCGGCGGTCCCAAGCCGAGGCGCCGGAACCGGCGCCGGGGCCGCCGGCTGAAGACCGTCGACGAGACCTCGGCGGGCGGGTTGGTGCTGGACACCCGCCACCGGGCCGCCGCGATCATCGGGCGGTTGGACCGGCGTGGCAGGCTGCTCTGGTCACTGCCCAAGGGCCACATCGAGGCCGGCGAGACCGCGGAACAGACCGCGGTGCGCGAGGTCGCGGAGGAGACCGGTATTCATAGCAGGGTGCTGCGGCCCCTCGGTTCGATCGACTACTGGTTCGTCGCCGAGGACCGCCGGGTGCACAAGACCGTCCACCACTTCCTCCTCGAAGCGCTGGGCGGCGAGCTTTCCGACGAAGACGTGGAGGTCACCGAGGTGGCGTGGGTGCCCCTTGGCGAACTGGACGAACGGCTCGCCTACGCGGACGAGCGGCGCCTCGTGCGCCGCGCCGTCGAACTCCTTGCCGAATCAGACCCGGCCGGTTCCGACCTGGCCGACGCCAACGTGGACGGAGCGGAGTAGGCGTGAAACGGCTGCTGTCCGCGCTCGCGGCGGCTGGGTTCCTGCTCGCCGGCACACCGGCGTCGGCGGCTCCCGCCGACGGCGGCCGGATCCCGGTCAAGCCGGCGCCCGCCACCCAGGTGTGGGCGACCCGACCGGCGTCCCTCCAACCCGGCAGCAACGCCCAGCCGCTGCTGCGGCTGGACATCGAGGAGCTGGCGCCGCGGGTGGTCACCGCCGGCGCGGACTCGGTCACCATCACCGGCAAGGTCGTCAACGTCGGCGACCGCGACATCTTCGACATCGACCTGCGCCTGGAGCGCGGCGAGGCGCTGACCGACGAGGAGGCCCTGCGGGGCGCGCTGCGCGAGCCGGCCGACGCGGGGGTCCGGCAGCCCTGGTTCACCCGGATCGTCGACGAGCTGCGGGTGGGCCAGAGCAGGCCGTTCGCCCTGACCGTGCCGGTGACCGGGACGGGCAACACGTCGCTGCGCGTCGAGCAGCCCGGCGTCTACCCCGTGCTGGCCAACATCAACGGCCGCCCCGACTACGGCGACCGCGCCCGGCTCGCCGCGCTGAGCACCCTGCTGCCGGTGCTCGCGGTGCCCGGCGGCGCGGCGCTGAGCCCGCCGGCGAACCCGGCCAAGCTCACCGTGCTGTGGCCGCTGGCCGACCGCCCCCGCATGGTGTCCGGCGGCCAGGAGCCGGTGCTCACCGACGACGAGCTGGCGACCTCGCTGGCGCTGGGCGGGCGGCTGCACAGCCTGCTCATGGCCTACGAGTCGGCGCTGGACGGCCCGCTGAGCCCCGCCGTGTGCCTGGCCGTCGACCCGGACCTGCTGCGCACCGTGCAGGCGATGGGCAAGGGCTACCAGGTCCGCGGCCGGGGCCCGGGCAAGGGCCGCAACGACGCCGAGCTGTGGCTCGCGCGGCTCAAGCTGCTGGCGAGCGGCCGGTGCGTGGTGGCGCTGCCCGACGCCGACGCCGACCTGGTCGCGCTGTCGCGGGCCAAGCTCACCGAGCTGTCCGCGCTCGCGGGCCAGGGCGCGGAGGTCGTCCGCCAGGTGCTCGACGTGCAGGCGCTGCCCGGCCTGGCGTGGCCGGAGGACGGCGTGCTCGACCAGCAGGCGCTCAGCGACCTGGCCGCCCGCGGCGTCACGTCGCTGGTGCTCGACCAGTCCGCCGTCGCCGGCACGCCCGGCACCGGCCCGGTGCGGCTGGACCCGCCGGCGGGCAAGCCGCTCACCGCGGTCCGGATCGACGGCATGGTGTCCGACGCGCTGCGCGGCCCGGCCGCCGGCCGCACGGTGACCGGCATCACCACCCCCGCCGAGACGCGCCCGGTGTCGGTGCAGAACGCGCTGGCCGCGCTCGCCTTCCGCACCGGCTTCCAGGGCAACGGGCAGAACGTGGTGATCAGCCCGCCGCGGCGCTGGAACGCGCCCACGGGCGAGGTCAACACGTTCCTGCAGATCACCAAGTCGCTGGTCGCCGGCGGGTTCGCCACGACGGTCGGGGTCGAGGCGCTGCTGGGCGCGGCGCCGCCCGAGCAGGTCGCGGCGCTGAGCTACCCGGTCGAGGCGGGCGCGCAGGAGGTGCCGCCCGCGGTGACCGCCGAAGTGGGGCGGTCCTGGCAGGAGCTGGGGCGGCTGGCCGAGTCGATGAGCCAGGAGGACGCCCTCGCCACCAAGCCCGCGGACCTGGTGTCGCCGCTGCGGCTGAGCCTGCTGCGGGCGGTGTCCGGCGCGTGGCGGGGCGACGAGGCGGGCGCGCGCGCCGCGCTGGCCATCGCCGAGGAGCAGCTCGCGGCGCTGCGCGGCCAGGTCACGGTCAGCGAGCCGAACAGCCCGATCCTGCTCGCGTCCGGCGACAGCCCCATCCCGGTGACCATCCGCAACCGGCTGGACGTGCGGATCACCGTGCGGGTCGTGGTCGAGGACACCCCCGGCATCGTCGCCCAGCAGCTCGGCGACCAGGTGCTGCCCGCGCGCGGCGACCGGCAGCTCACCGTGCCGGTGGACGTGCTGCGGTCCGGGCGGTTCCCGGTGCACGTCCGGCTGACCACGCCGGACGGCGTGGAACTCGGTGAGCGGGCCCGGCTCGAGGTGTCCTCCTCGGCGTACGGGACCATCACCATCGTCATCACCGCCCTCGCCGGCGCCCTGCTGGTGCTGCTGTCCGCCCGGCGCATCTACCGGCGGGCGCGCGCTTCGCGGGCCGCCGCGGCGGCGGTGCCGAACGACGCCTCGGGCGTCACACCGGAGAAGTCGAGCACGAGTTGAGCGGAACAACCAAGGTGGTCGAACAGCCGAAGCCCCCGTCGGTGGCGCGGGCCTCCGGCTCGATGGCCATCGCCACCGTCGTCAGCCGGGCCTCCGGCCTGCTCTCGAAGCTGCTGCTGGTCACGCTGGTCGGCACGACCGTCCTCAACGACTCGTACCAGGTCGCGACGACGCTGCCGACGATGATCAACGAGCTGCTGCTCGGCGGCGTGCTCACGTCGGTGGCGATCCCGCTGCTGGTGCGCGCCGAGAAGGAGGACGACGACGGCGGTGAGTCCTACGCGCAGTGGTTGGTCACCATGTCGGTCACGCTGCTCGGCGTGGGCACGGTGGTCGCCGTCGTGTGCGCGCCGCTGCTCACCTCGCTGTTCATCGGCAACGCGACCGAGGCCAACCCGGAGCTGGTGACGGCGTTCGCCTACCTCGTGCTGCCGGGCATCGTCTTCTACGGCCTGTCGGCGATGCTGGGCGCGATCCTCAACACGCGCCACGTGTTCGGCCTGCCCACCTGGGCGCCGGTGCTGAACAACCTCGTGGTGATCGTGGTCCTGGTCGTGTACTGGCTGGTGCCGGGCGAGATCTCGCTCGACCCGGTGCGGATGGGCGAGCCGAAGCTGCTGGTGCTGGGCCTGGGCACGATGCTGGGCGTCGGCGTGCAGGCGGCGGTGATGGTCCCGGCGATGCGGCGGACGGGCTTCCGGTTCCGCTGGCGGTGGGGCTGGGACCGGCGGCTGGCCGAGTTCGGCGGGCTGGCGTTCTGGGTGCTGCTGTACGTGGCGCTCGGGTTCGCGAGCATGGTGGTGCTGACCCGCGTCACGGCCTACGACCACGGCGCGATCACCGTCTACAACTACCAGTGGCTCGTCGCCCAGGTGCCCTACGGCGTGCTGGGCGTGTCGCTGCTGACGGCGCTGATGCCGAAGATGTCCCGCGCGGCGGCGGCGAACGACACCGGCGCGCTGGTCGGCGACCTCGCGTTCGGCAACCGGATGTCGTCCATCCTGCTGATGCCGTTCAGCGCGCTGATGACCGTGGCCGGCGTGGCGATCGGCCTCGCGGTGTTCTCGTGGGGCGAGTCCGGGGTCGAGGGCGGCGAGCGCATCGGCACCGCGCTGGCGCTGTCGGCCTTCGGCCTGGTGCCCTACGCGATCACGCTGCTGCAGCTGCGGGTGTTCTACGCGCTGAAGGACGCCCGGACGCCGACGCTCGTCCAGGCGGTCATCGTCGCGGTCCGGATCGCGCTGCTGTACGCGGTCCTCGCGTTCTCGCCGCCGGACAAGATCGCCGTCGGCGTGTCGATCGCCATGTCGCTGAGCTTCGTCGTCGGCGCCCTGATCGGGCAGCTGTGGCTGCGGATCCGGTTGGGGCGGCTGCGCACGGGGTACACGGCGTGGACGATCTGCCTCACCGTGGTGGCCTCGGCCATCGGTTTCGCGGTCGCGGCCGGGGCGTCCCGGCTCGCCGTCCACCTGATCGGGACCGACGGCCCGGTCGCCACGGCCTGGGTGGAGATGGTGGTGCTCACGGTCGTGGGCCTGCCGCTGAGTTTCGTGATGATGGCCGTGTTCCGCGTACCCGAGGTGAAGCCGGTGATGAACAAGATCAGCCGTCTGGTGCGACGCCGATGAGCGCGCCCGCGGAGCGGATTCCCGTACGCTCGGGCGCGTGAGCGGCGGCCCGATCCAGAACACCTCGCTGGTGCCCGGCGGGGTCATCGGCGACGGCCGCTACCGGCTGCTCGCGCGGTCCGGCGTCGACCGGCGCTGCGACGCCCACCTGTGGCGCGCGCGCGACGGGCAGCTCAACCGCGACGTGGCGCTGACGGTCCTGGTCGGCAACCCGGCCGACCCGGCGGCGCTGACGCGGGCCAAGCGGACCGTCGAGCGGGCGATGCACGCGGCCAGCTTCACGCACCCCGGCGTGGCCCGGGTGATCGACGTGCTGACGCCGGGCTCGGGGATCAGGTTCGAGGAGGGCATCCTCGGCATGGTCGTCGCCGAGTGGACCCAGGGCACGGACCTGATGGACCTGGTCGCCGAGGGCCCGCTGCCGGCGGGCGCGGCGACCCGGCTGCTGGAGCCGCTGGGCGCGGCCATCGAGGGCGCGCACCACGCGGGCCTGGTGCTGGGCGCCGACCACCCGCTGCGCATCCGGGTCACGTCCGACGGCAGGCTGCGGCTGGCCTTCCCGGGCCCCCGGCCGGACGCGATCGCGCGCGACGACGTCAAGGGCCTGGGCGCGATCCTCTACCTGCTGCTGACCGGGCGGTGGGCGCTGCCCGGCGGCCCGCCGGACGTGCCGGTGGCGCCGACGGGGCCGGACGGCGCGGTGGTCGCGCCGAGCGCGCTGCACCCGCACGTGCCGCACGAGCTGTCGTCGGTGGCGGTGCGCTCGCTGGAGGACACCAGCGTCGGCGGCATCCGGACCTCGGCGGCGATCCTGCAGGTGCTCGACCGGATCGCCGAGTCCGAGGCGCAGACGGCGCTGATCAAGCCGGTGACCGAGGCGGCCGACGACGGCGCGGTGTGGACGACGCAGCGGCCGGAGAGCGGCCGGGGCCACCGGCGCAAGCTGATGATCAGCGTGGCGGTGCTGGCGGTCGCGACGCTGGCCGTCGTCGCCTGGCTGGGCGTGCAGATCGTGAGCTTCTTCAGCGACGAGCCGACCAAGGGCGGCGGTCCGACGGTGGTCATCGGCCAGTCCAGCCAACCGGCGGCCTCCGGCCAGCCCGCGCCGCCCGCGACCGCGCCGGCGGGTCCGGTGCAGCCGGCGCAGGTCGGCGTCTACGACGTGACGAACCAGCCGGACAACGCCAACCGGGCGAGCCGGGCGGTCGACAACGACCCGACGACGGTCTGGCAGACGGAGAACTACTTCCAGCCGTTCCCGGCGCTCAAGCCGGGCATCGGGCTGATGGCGTCCTTCGCCGAGCCGGTGAAGCTGGCGTCGATCACCGTCACGTCGCCGAGCGAGGGCACCGTCGTGGAGGTGCGGGTGGCCGCCTCGGACGGCGCGCCGCTGGAGGAGACGAAGGTCGTCGCGACCGCGACCCTGACGGGCGGGCAGACGCAGATCCAGCTGGACGACCACGAGCCGACCGGGCACGTCCTCGTCTGGGTGACGAAGCTGGCGGGCGGCGAGCGGAACAACAAGTCGGAGATCGCCGAACTGGTCTACACGCGGGCGCAGTAGCGGGGCCGTCCCGGGGGAGTGGCCGAGGGGTGACCGGGGGCTGCCCGGAAGCGACCCGCAGGCGGCCCGAAGTCGGTCCGGGGGAGTGGCGGCCCGCGCCGGACGGTGGCGGACCGTGCCTGCTCATAGCCTGAACGGGTGATCGGCGTATCCCTGGCCGGTGCCGATACCCTCTCACCGTGACCGCCGCAGCCAGCTCGGACGCAGACCTCATCGCGGCTCATGCCGCGGGCGACCCGCACGCGTTCTCGGAGTTGGTGAAACGGCACCGGGACCGGTTGTGGGCGGTGGCGCTCCGGACGCTGCGCGATCCCGAAGAGGCGGCGGACGCCCTGCAGGAGGCGTTCATCTCCGCCTTCCGGGCCGCCGGGAGCTTCCGCGCCGAGTCGCAGGTGACCACCTGGCTGCACCGAATAGTGGTCAACGCCTGCCTGGACCGGATGCGCAGGCGGCAGACCCGGCCCACCGTGCCGCTGCCGGAGGCCGGGCCGGGCGAGCCGGTCGCGCCGCGCGACGCGATGGCCGAGCGGGAGACGCGGCTGGTCGTCCAGGACGCGCTGGCGGAGCTGCCGGAGGAGCAGCGGGCGCCCATCGTGCTGGTCGACGTGGAGGGCTACTCGGTCGCCGAGACGGCCGCGCTGCTGGGGATCGCCGAGGGCACGGTGAAGTCGCGGTGCGCCCGCGGTCGCGCGAAGCTGGCCAAGATTCTGGGTCACCTCCGGAACCGGAGTGCAGATGCGAACGTCCCAGTGACCGATGTGCAGGTGCAACAGGGACGTCAGTTGGAGGAACGATGACCGGCAATGCGCGGCGCTCCGGGCCGCCGTGGTCCGTCGACCTGCTGGCGGAACTGCACGCGGGCGCGTTGGACCCGCGGACCGAGGCCGAGCTGCGGGAGGTCGTCGCGAACGACCCCGAGGCCCGGCAGGTCCTGGCCGCGCTCGACGCCACGCTGGAGGACCTGCGGGGACTGCCCCCGATCCCGATGCCGCGCGAGGTCGCGGACCGGATCGACGCGGCCCTCGCGGAGGAGGCCCGGCCCGCCGCGCCCGTGGTCGACCTCGCCGCCCGGCGCCGGCGCAAGCACCTGGGCTGGGGCGCGGGGCTGCTCGCCGCCGCGGCCGTCGCGGTCGGCGTGGTGGTCGTGTCGACGCAGCCGGACACCAGGTCGGCCCCCGGTGACGACCAGGCGCTGCCGACCCCCGGCGACACGCCGGTCACCGCGCCGCGGCTCGCCGTGAAGGGCAACGACTTCGGACCGGTCTTCGGCGACGTGCTCAAGGCGCAGAACTACGGCCCGCTGGAGAACCAGGACAAGCTGGCGGGCTGCCTGAGGGGCGGGGACATCGTCGGCTCCAAGCCGCTGGGCGTCAGCCCGATCGCGCTGGACGACCGCGACGCGGTGATGGCGATCCTGCCCGGCGGCCGGCCCGGTGCGTTCCAGATCGTCGTGCTCGACCCCGAGACGTGTGGTCCCGATAACCCGAACGGCGTACTGGCGAAGAGCAACATCACCCCGGAGTAGCCCACCTCACCCGAAGGCCGTGGAATCACGGCATCCTACGATCCGTTGAAGGCAGTGCAGGCCCATGCCTGTCACGACTAACGGAGGTCGAGGGTGTCGGACGTTCGGAACCTGATCATCGTGGGATCGGGGCCCGCCGGTTACACCGCGGCGGTCTACGCGGCGCGTGCCCAGCTCGAACCCCTGGTGTTCGAGGGCTCGCAGTACGGCGGCGCGCTCATGACCACGACCGAAGTCGAGAACTACCCCGGCTTCCGCGACGGGATCAACGGTCCCGAGCTGATGGAGCAGATGCGGGAGCAGGCCAAGCGCTTCGGCGCCGAGCTGCGCGCCGAGGACGTGGAAGAGGTCGAGCTGGAGGGCGACGTCAAGTACGTCACCGCCAACGGCTCCCGCTACGCCGCCAAGGCCGTGGTCCTCGCCATGGGCGCGGCGCCGCGCTACCTGCACGTCCCCGGCGAGCAGGAGCTGCTGGGCCGCGGCGTGTCGGCCTGCGCGACCTGCGACGGCTTCTTCTTCCGCGACCAGGACATCGCGGTGGTCGGCGGCGGCGACTCGGCGATGGAGGAGGCCACCTTCCTGACCCGCTTCGCCCGTTCGGTGACGATCATCCACCGACGGGAGGACTTCCGTGCCTCCCGGATCATGCTGGAGCGCGCCCGCGCCAACGAGAAGATCAAGTGGCTGCTCAACGCCGAGGTCGTCGAGATCGCCGGCGAGGGCACCATGTCCGGCCTCAAGACCCGCGACACCCGCACCGGTGAGGTCACCGACCACCCGTTCACCGGCTTCTTCGTCTCCATCGGCCACGACCCGCGCAGCGAGCTGGTGCGCGGTCAGGTCGACGTGGACGACCTGGGCTACGTCAAGGTCAAGGGGCAGAGCACCTACACGAACGTGGCCGGCGTCTTCGCCGCCGGCGACCTGGTGGACCACACCTACCGGCAGGCGATCACCGCCGCCGGCTCGGGCTGCTCCGCCGCGATCGACGCCGAGCGCTGGCTGGCAGAGCACGGCACCGCGGAAGCCGCGGTGACCGCTGAGCACGTCGGCGGCGGCTACGGCGAGCCCGTGACCACCAGCTGAAGAACCTTTCGACAGAGGAGAACAACATGGCAGGCGCCACCATGCCGGTGACGAAGTCCACCTTCACCGACAACGTGCTGCTCAGCGAGAAGCCCGTCCTGGTCCAGTTCTGGGCGACCTGGTGCGGCCCGTGCAAGATGGTCTCCCCGGTCCTGGAGGAGATCGCGGCCGAGAACACCGACAAGATCAAGATCGTTAAGGTGGACATCGACGCCGAGCCGTCGGTCGCCCGCGACTACCAGATCATGTCGGTGCCGACCATGATCCTGTTCCAGGGCGGCAAGCCGGTGAAGCAGATCGTCGGCGCCAAGCCGAAGGCGGCTCTGCTCAACGACCTGGCCGGCGTCCTCGGCTGACCCACCCGGCTGAACGAGCCGAATCGTGGCCCGTCCGTCAAACTAAAGGCGGACGGGTCACACTTTTGTAGGTGGGTAACCACTCGTTGTAGCCCTGCGCGGGCCACGGTTGCGAGCAAGGCACAATAGGGCGTCAGGTTCAGCGTCGGCACAGGCCGGCGCCTAAGCGAACGAGGGGTACATGCCGCTTCTCCGCCGCGGGGACTTCGGTCCGGACGTCGCCGAGGTCAGGGCCACGCTGACGAGGATCGGGCTGCTGTCCGACCCGCAGCCGTCGCAGGTGTTCGACCTGCCGGTCGAGCACGCCGTGCGCGCCTTCCAGCAGCAGCGGGGTCTGATCACCGACGGTGTCGTCGGTCCGGCCACCTACCGCGCCCTGCGCGACGCGACGTTCCGACTGGGCGACCGCCCACTGGCGTACCTGATGTCCCAGCCGGTGACGGGTGACGACGTCTTCGCGCTCCAGGAGCGCCTGCTGGAGCTGGGCTACGACGCCGGCCGGCCGAACGGCGAGTTCGGCCAGCAGACCGAGCTGGCGCTGCGCAGCTTCCAGCGCGACTACGGCCTGATCGCGGACGGGATGTGCGGTCCCGACACGGTGCGCGCCCTGCGGCAGCTCCAGCCGAAGGTGCGCGGCGGCCGGCCGGTGTTCCTGCGCGAGCAGGAGCGGGTCCGCCGGGCCGGGCCGAGGCTGTCGGGCAAGCGCATCATCATCGACCCGGGGCACGGCGGCGCGGACCGCGGCGTCGTGGTCGGCGGGGTCGCCGAGGCCGACGTCATGCTCGACCTCGCGCGGCTGCTCGAGGGCAAGATGGCGGCGACCGGCATGGAGGCCCTGCTCACCCGCGGCCCCCACCACTGCCCGGACGAGGGCGAGCGCGCCAAGTTCGCCAACGAGGCGGGCGCGGACCTCATCCTGTCCCTGCACACCGACGCCAACCCGTCGCCGCTGGCGTCGGGCGTGGCGAGCTTCCACTTCGGCACCGGCAACGGCACGTCGTCCACGGTCGGCGAGGCGCTGGCGGGGTTCATCCAGCGCGAGATCGTGGCGCGCACGGGGATGCCGGACTGCCGCACGCACCCCAAGACGTGGGACATGCTCCGCATGACGCGGTGCACGGCGGTCCGCGTCGAGGTCGGCTACCTGACCAACGCGGGCGACCGGGCGCGCCTGGCCAACCCGTCGTTCCGGGACGTGGTGGCCGAGGGCATCCTGGTGGCGGTCAAGCGCCTGTACCTGCTGGGGCAGAACGACCAGCCGACCGGGACGTTCACCCTGGACGACCTGATGCGCCACGAGCTGACCATCGGGCAAGTCCGCCCCACCGGCTGATCCCCCGGGGTGGGAGCACCCCTCGGCCGGCTCTCGCGCACCGGTCGGGCGACCGGCGCCGGCCGCCGCGGGACCCGGGGCGCCCCACCACCGCCCGCAGACGTGAGCCGGGTGCGGAACTCCGCGAAGCCGCACCCGGGTCGACCTCGACGCCGCCGGGCTGTCCCGCTCGCCGGACCGCCTCGTCCGGGCGGGCCGTAGCCGTCCGCGTCTCCGGGAACCCCACCGGTCCGGTGATCGCTCCTCCTTGGTCGACTGGCAGGCGTTCGTGGCAGCCCACCGCTCCGCCTAGGTGATCAGCGACAGCACGGCCAGGTACAGCCCCACGAACGTCCCGCACACCAGCGCGTGCACGACCGGGCGGCGCGCCAGCAGGGCCACGAACTCGCGCAGGAAGGCGCTGGGCAGGAAGTACCACGCGGTGTGCGAGCCGATGACCTCCAGGCGCATCCGCAGCCGGCGCGCGAGCACGGCCGTCCGGAACACGTGGTAGTTGTTGGTCACCGCCACCACCCGCCCCGTGTGGCCCCGGTCGGCCAGCAGGGCGCGGCTGTAGATCAGGTTCTCCTCGGTGGTGGTCGCCCGGTCCTCCAGGGCGATCCGGTCCTCCGGCACGCCGCTGCCCAGCAGGTAGCGGCGCATCGCCGCCGCCTCGGTCACGTCCTCGTCCGCGCCCTGGCCGCCGGACACCACGACCAGCGGGGTGTGGCCCGCCGCCGCCTCCCGGTGGAAGACGGCAGCGGCCCGGTCCAGGCGGGCGGCCAGCAGGGGCGGGACGCGGTCGCCGCGGAGGCCCGCGCCGAGGACGATCACGGCGTCGAAGCCGGTGCGGCGGCCCGTCTTGCCGTAGAAGACCGAGTACAGCAGCAGGCTGACGAACAGGAACGCCACGTAGGCCGCCACGATCACCAGCGACCCGACCACGGCGTGCACCCACGTCCGGTCGTCGGCCAGGGCGAACCCGAACACCACCACCAGCGCGAGGATCGCCAGGCCCGTGAGCAGCGACAGCAGGTTCGCCAGGCCGCGGCCCTCGCGGCGGAGCATCACCACGCCGTTGACGACCAGCGCGACCGGCAGCACCAGGCCCGCGAGCAGCAGCGCCACCAGGACCGCGGCCCCGATGGCGTCGTCGAGCCACTCCGGCAGGTCGTCGCGCGACACCACCCACAGGAACCCGGACACCAGGGTCAGGCCCAGCCACACGGCGTTGGCCACCCGACGCCGGTCGCGGCGCACGCCGAGGGCGAAGAAGACGGCCGACACCACGGCGGCGATCGCGTAGAGCACGACGACAAGGTAATCCGATCGGGGATTCTTCGCCGGTCACTCGATCGGGGTCACGCGTCCGGCATCTCCCACGGCGGCAGGGGCAGGGCGCGACCGGTCTCCAGCAGCGACTTCAGGTTGGACAGCACGGCCGGCCAGCCGGCGGCGACCTGGGCCCGCTCGGCGCCCTCCAGGCCCTCGTGGGTCACCGTGAGCCGGACGACGTCGCCGTGGGCCTGGACCAGGAAGGTCACGGTGGACGCCGCGGCCGGGTCCGCCGGGTCGCGCCACGTCGTCACCAGCCGGTGCGGCGGGTCGGCCTCCAGCACCTCGCCCACGACGTCGTCCACCCCCGAGCCGTCCGCGCGGCGGTGCGCCCAGGTCGAACCGGCCTGCCAGTCCGAGATGTTGTGGTGGCCCCAGTAGGCGGCGGTCAGGTCGGCGTCGGTGAGCGCCTTCCAGACCTCCTCCGGGGTGCTCCCGATGTAGGTCACGTACACGAAACCGGGCTTCATCGCGGCCTCCGCCTGTCGTTTGATCGCACTCAGCGCCCGCAGCCGGGGCTGTTCGAACCGCTCGATCCACCGCTCCTGGACCTCGTTCAGCGGCACCGGGTTGAGGTAGTGCAGCTTCTCCCGCCCCCGGCGGGCGGTGGTGATCAGGTTCGCGGCTTCCAGCACCCTCAGGTGCTGGGACGCGGACTGGCGGGTCATGCCCAGCCGGGCGCACAGCTCGCCGAGCGTCTGGCCGTTCTCCTCGCGCAGCCGGTCGAGCAGGAGGCGGCGGGTCTCGTCGGCCAGCGCCTTGAACACCTTGTCCACACGCACAGTAACGCAGGCAAATGCCTGCATGTCAACCCGCGCGAAAGGAGCCGCAGGTCGGAGCGGGAATTCAGACGGGACGGAAGCTCGGCTCGGCCGTCGACACGGTCACGGAGTTGAGCAGCCGCTCCAACGCCGCCTCCACGTCTTCCTTCCACGAGGACGCGCTGCGCAGCTCCAGCCGTAGCCGGGGCCAGCGGGGGTGCGGTCGCACGGTCTTGAAGCCCACCTGGAGCAGGAAGTCGGCCGGCGTCACGCACGAGCGCTCGTCGCCCTCGCCGGGCGGCCGGTTGTCCCCGAACGCCTCGACGGCCTTCACGCCGCGCCGGGTCAGGTCCTTGGCCACCGCCTGCACCAGCACGCGCCCGAGCCCGCCGCCGCGGAACTCCGGCAGCACCTCCAGGCCCGTCATCAGCACCGCGTCGGGGCTGGCGGGGGAGGTGGGGAAGGCCAGCGACCGCGGCACGGCCGCCGGCGGCGCGTAGAACACCGAACCGGCCGGGATGCCGTCGCAGTAGATGATCCGGCCGCAGGAGCCCCACTCGAGCAGGACGCTGGAGACCCAAGCCTCCTTCTCGAACTCGGTGTCCCCGTACTCCTCGGCCTGCTCCTTCAGGTGGGGCGCCAGCTCCCAGAACACGCAGGTCCGACTGTGCTTGGAGAGGTGCTCCAGGTTGTCCAGAGTGACGCCCACAACGCGTCGCGACACCCCGACCTCCCAACCCCCGAGAACTACCCCTTCGAAGGATAGGCGGAGGTGACCCCCGGCTGGAAGGCAGATGCCCCGAACGGGACGGCGGTTACACTCAGCCGGGAACGAACCCGCCGGTAACCGATACCACGTCGGAGTTTCCCGTGAACCTGCCCGAACAGCCCCCCCAGCAGGGCCCCCGAAGCCTCGACCCGCACCTGCGCCGGTACGCGGCGCGCACGGCGGGCATGACGGCATCGGAGATCCGGGCGCTGTTCGCGGTGGCGAGCCGGCCCGAGGTGGTGTCCCTGGCGGGGGGGATGCCCCACCTGGCGGCGCTGCCGCTGGACTCCCTCTCGGCCGAGATCGGCGAGCTGATCGCGGCGGACGGCCTGGTCGCGCTGCAGTACGGCTCCGCGCACGGCGTGCCGGAGCTGCGCGAGCAGATCTGCGACGTGATGGCGCTGGAGGGCATCAGGGCCCACCCGGACGACGTCGTGGTGACCGTCGGCTCCCAGATGGGCCTGGACATGGTCACCCGGATCTTCTGCGACCCCGGTGACGTCGTGCTGGCCGAGGGCCCGTCGTACGTGGGCGCGCTGGGGTCGTTCGCGGCCTACCAGGCGCAGGTCGTGCACGTCGCGATGGACGCCGACGGCCTGGAGCCCACCGCGCTGCGCGAGGCGGTCGCGGCCGTCGAGCGCAGCGGCCGGCGGGTCAAGTTCCTCTACACGATCCCGAACTTCCACAACCCGGCCGGCGTGACGCTGGCCGTGCAGCGCCGGGCCGAGGTGCTGGAGATCTGCCGGGCGCACGGCATCCTGGTCGTGGAGGACAACCCGTACGGGCTGCTCGGCTTCGACGGCGTGACCTACCCGGCGCTGCGGTCGACCGACCCGGACAACGTGGTCTACCTGGGCTCGTTCTCCAAGACGTTCGCGGCGGGCCTGCGCGTGGGCTGGGTGCTCGCGCCGCACGCCGTGCGGGAGAAGCTGGTGCTGGCCGCCGAGTCGGCCACGCTGTGCCCGCCCACCCTCAACCAGCTGATCGTGTCGCGCTACCTGTCGACGCACGACTGGAAGGGCCAGGTCAAGACCTACCGCGAGGCTTACCGGGAGCGCCGCGACGCCGCGATCTCGGCGCTGGAGCAGCACATGCCGGCCGGTTCCACGTGGAACAAGCCCGCCGGCGGGTTCTACGTGTGGCTGACCGTGCCCGAGGGCATCGACACCAAGGCCATGCTGCCGCGCGCCATCACGCAGCGCGTGGCGTACGCGTCCGGCACCGGGTTCTACGCGGACGGGCTGGGCAGCAGGCAGCTGCGCATCTCGTACTGCTACCCGACGCCGGAGCGCATCCGCGAGGGCGTGCGCCGGCTGGCCAACGTCATCAAGGACGAGATGGAGCTGCACGAGACGTTCGGGCCCACGGCCTCGCGAGCGCTCTCCGGCCCGCAGACCCCCTCGCCCGACACCGCCTGATCAGGAGAAGAGAAGTTGTCTGACCGCTGGGTCGCAGTGCTGTCCGGTGGTCTGTCGCACGAGCGGGAGGTGAGCCTGCGGTCCGGCCGCAGGCTCTCCGCCGCGCTGCGTTCGACGGGCCTGGTCGTGGAGGAGTGGGACGCCGACGACCGGCTCCTGACCCGGCTGCGCGAGCACCGGCCCGACGCCGTAGTGGTGGCGCTGCACGGCGGCGAGGGCGAGAACGGCTCGGTGCAGACCGTCCTGGAGCTGGTCGGGGTGCCGTTCGTGGGCGCGGACTCGCGGGCGTGCCGCCGGGCGTGGGACAAGCCGACCGCGAAGGCGGAGCTGGCGCGCGCCGGGCTCGCGACGCCGGAGTGGACCGTGCTGCCGCACGCGACGTTCCGGGAGCTGGGCGCGCAGCCCGTGCTGGACGCGATGGTGGAGCGGCTCGGCCTGCCGCTGATGCTGAAGCCGGACCAGGGCGGGTCGGCGCTGGGCGCCCAGGTCGTGCGGGACGCGGCGGACCTGCCGGCGGCGATGGTCGGGTGCCTGGCCTACGGGAACACCGTGCTCGCCGAGCGGTACGTCGAGGGCGTCGAGGTGGCCGTGGCGGTCGTCGACGGGCCGGAGGGCCCCTACGCCCTGCCCCCGGTCGAGATCGTGCCGGAGAGCGGCATCTACGACTACACCGCGCGGTACACCGCCGGGCTGACCGACTTCCACGCGCCGGCCCGGCTGGACGAGGGGTCGGCGCGGGCGGTGGGGGAGCTGGCCGTCGCGGCGCACCGGCTGCTGGGGCTGCGGGACGTGTCCCGGACGGACGCGGTCGTGGCGGCCGACGGCACGGTGCACTTCCTGGAGGTGAACGTGTCGCCGGGGCTGACCGAGACCTCGCTGCTGCCGATGGCCGTCGAGGCGGCCGGCCTGTCGCTGGGGGAGATCTACGCCGGGCTCGTGGAGCGCGCCGTCTCCCGCTGATCCGACACCGACCTTGCGAATACGGGGCGCATCCGACCGGATGCGCCCCGTATTCATCACCGTGACATAAGACCCGCGGGTGATCACACGTCGCTGGTTCGTGTCCGATTTGTCGCTTCCGGCGCCATGAGGTCGATGATCCGCTCCAAGTCGTCCACGGAGCCGAACTCGACCACGATCCGGCCCTTGCGCTGACCCAGCTCGACCTTCACCCGGGTGTCGAAGTTGTCCGACAGGCGCTCGGCCAGCTCCGCCAACCCCGGCGCCTGGACCTGCTTGCGCCGCACCTGCTTGGCCTTGGCGGGCTCCGCCGACTTCGCCAGCGTCACCGCCTCCTCCGTCGCCCGCACCGACATTCCCTCGGCCACGATCCGGGTCGCCAGCTCCTCCTGCACGCCCGGGTCCTCCAGGCCCAGCAGCGCCCGCGCGTGGCCCGCCGACAGCACGCCCGCCGCCACCCGCCGCTGCACGGGAAGGGGGAGCCGCAGCAGCCGGATCGTGTTCGTCACGACCGGCCGGCTGCGGCCGATGCGGTCGGCCAGCTGCTCGTGCGTGACGCCGAACTCCTCCAGCAGCTGCTGGTAGGCCGCCGCCTCCTCCAGCGGGTTGAGCTGGACGCGGTGGATGTTCTCCAGCAGGGCGTCGCGCAGCATCACGTCGTCGGCGGTCCGCCGCACGATCGCCGGGATCGTCTTCAGGCCCGCGAGCTGGGTGGCGCGCCACCGCCGCTCGCCCATCACCAGCTCGTAGGCGCCCGGACCGGCCGCCCGGACCACGATCGGCTGCATCAGCCCGAACTCGCGGATGGAGTGCTCCAGCTCGCGGAGCGCCTCCTCGTCGAACACCTGCCGCGGCTGCTTCGGGTTCGTGCGGATCGCGGTGACCGGCAGCTCCTGGTACACCGCGCCGGCCACCTCGCCCGTCGGCGACGGGTCGGGGGAGGGCGCAGGGGTGGCGCCGTGGGCGACCACCCGGACCTGAGCCGGCGCGCCCACCGGCGGGCCGCTCGGGATCAGGGCCGCCAGGCCGCGACCGAGGCCACCCTTGCGCTGCTCCGTCATGCCGTCCCCATCTCCGCGCCGTGTTCGGCGATCTCCCGTGCCGCGTCCAGGTAGCTCATCGCGCCCCGTGAGCCGGGATCGTAGGTGAGCACCGTCTGGCCGTACCCGGGTGCCTCCGAAACCTTCACGCTGCGCGGGATCACCGTCCTGAGCACCGTGTCGCCGAAGTGGCCGCGCACCTCGCTGGTCACCTGGTCGGCCAGCTTGGTGCGGCCGTCGTACATGGTGAGCAGGATCGTGGACACCAGCAGCGTCGGGTTGAGGTGCGCCTGGACCAGCTCGATGTTGCGCAGCAGCTGCCCCAGGCCCTCCAGCGCGTAGTACTCGCACTGGATCGGGATCAGCACCTCCTGGGCGGCGACCATCGCGTTGACGGTCAGCAGGCCCAGCGACGGCGGGCAGTCGATGAACACGTAGTCCGGGCGGATCGGGTCCAGCGCCTCGGGGCTGAGCGCCTCCTTGAGCCGCGACTCGCGGGCGACCATCGAGACCAGCTCGATCTCCGCGCCGGCGAGGTCGATCGTGGCGGGCACGCAGTAGAGGTTGGGGGACTGGTTGCTGACCTGGGCGGCCTCGGCGACCGACAGCTCGCCGAGCAGCACCTCGTACACCGACGGCGTGCCGGAGCGGTGGTCGACGGCCAGCGCGGTGCTCGCGTTGCCCTGCGGGTCGAGGTCGATCACCAGGACCTTGAGGCCGTGGATCGCGAGGGCCGCGGCGAGGTTCACCGTGCTGGTGGTCTTGCCGACGCCGCCCTTCTGGTTCGCCACGGTGAAGACGCGGCGGCGGGCGGGCTTGGGGAGCTGGGAGGAGTCGGGGTGCAGAACGCGGGTGGCGCGTGCTGCTTCCTCCGCGATGGGGGTCCACACGGTGCTGTCTCCTGCGTTGTCGTCCGAGCCGTGGGCAGTTGATCCGTTCGGGGTCGGTCCGCGGTGGTGGCGGTCCTGCGGTGGGCGGTGCGGAGCGTGGTGCTGTGCGCGGTGCGGGGCGTCGTCGGGGCGGAGCGCTTCACCCGCACCCACCGGCCCGGTTTCACGTGGAACACCGGCCGCTTGGAACACCGGCTGGAGGGGGTCGGGGTACACGGTCACCGATCCTTCCTCCTGCGACGCCCGCCGTCACGGCGGCTCGCCTGCTCCGCGCGTTCCACGAGCACGACCGTCGTCGGCAGTTCGAGCACCTCGCCGCCGCAGGTGGTCACGCGGGACGCGGCGCCGCCGGCCCGCCGAACCGCCTCGGCGTCGCGCTCCAACTCCTCCGCGGCGCTCTCGCCCTTGAGGGCCACGAGGCACCCGCCGGACCGCAGGAGCGGCAGGCACCACCGGGCCAGCCGCTCCAGCGGGGCGACCGCGCGAGCGGTCACGACGTCGCTACCCGCCAGCCGCTCGCGCACCGCCGCGTCCTCGGCCCGACCGCGGAGCACCTCGACGTCGAGCCCGAGCGCGTCGACCACCTCGGTCAGCCACGCGACCCGGCGCGCCATCGGCTCCAGGAGGGTCAGCCGGAGGTCGGGCCGGGCGATGGCGAGCGGGACGCCCGGCAGGCCCGCGCCCGACCCGACGTCCACGACGCGGCTCCCGTCGGGCAGCAGCTCCGCGACCACGGCCGAGTTCAGGACGTGGCGCTCCCAGAGCCGGTCGACCTCGTGGGGGCCGATGAGCCCGCGCTCGACCCCGTGCTCGGCGAGCAGGTCCGTGAAGGTGACCGCCTGCGGGTAGTGGTCACCGAACACCCGCTTCGCGCGGTCCTCCAGAGCTGCGGCCATGTCTCCGTCGTTTCACGTGAAACCACGCGGCGGTGGTCCAGCCGGTGGGGTTGATGGGGGCGTCCACGGGGGCCGCGTGGGCCCGCGATGTGCCGATGCCCACTATGACGGATCACCCCGGCGACACGCCAAACCGACGTGACGAGATCGACCGCGTTTCACGTGAAACGCGGAATCCGACCGTCCGGCGGGTGGTTGCGGTACATCTCCAACCCGACGTCCACCGACTCGACGTGGTCGAGGTCCGGCACCTCCGACAGCGGGAACCACGCCGCCTGGTCGGTCGTCCCGCCCACCTCGTAGGTCAGCTCACCGCCGACGACCTTCGCCTCGTAGAGGATGCGGATGCGGTGGTAGTCCACGTCCACGCCGTCCTTGTTGAGCGGTCCGTGGACGCTCTGGATGCCGAGCAGCCGCTGCACCTCGGCGCGGTAGCCGGTCTCCTCGAACACCTCGCGCACCACGGCGTCGTACGGGTCCTCCCCGTGGTCCACCCCGCCGCCGGGCAGGATCCACCTCGGCCGCTCCGGCCCCAGCCACCGCGACAGGAGGATGCGCCCGTCGTCGACGATCACCGCGTACGCGGCGACGCGCAGCTTCCGGATGATCTCAGTCATCCCCGGACCGTTTCACGTGAAACGCGGCAAGGGGAAGCCTTTGGGCGCGTTTCACGTGAAACGCGGCAGGGGAGCTCCTGGGCAGGTTTCACGTGGAATGCGACGAGGGGGAGCCCCTGGGCGGAACCGGTGAACAGGGCCACCCAGTCACCGGTCCGCACAAGACAGCGGCCCCGTGTTCCACGTGGAACACGGGGCCGCTGTCCGGAACGCGCTCAGGGCTTGGGCAGCACCACGACGCGGCGCTGCGGCTCCTCGCCCTCGCTCTCGCTGTGCACGCCGGCCACCGCCGCGACGGCGTCGTGCACGACCTTGCGCTCGAACGGCGTCATCGGGTGCAGCCGCACCTTCTCGCCCGAGGCGAGCACCTTCTCCGCGGTGGTCTTGCCCAGCTCCGCGAGCTCGGCCCGCCGGCCCGCCCGCCAGCCGGCGATGTCCAGCATGAGCCGGCTGCGCACGCCGGTCTCCTGCTGCACGGCCAGGCGGGTCAGCTCCTGCAGCGACTCCAGCACGGTGCCGCGCGGGCCGACCAGCTTCTCCAGGTCGTCACCGCCGTCGATGCTCACGATGGCCCGACCCGCCTCCACGTCGAGGTCGATGTCGCCGTCGTAGTCGAGGAGGTCGAGCAACCGCTCGAGGTAGTCACCCGCGATGTCGCCCTCCTGGACGAGCAGGTCCTCCGAACTCCCCGACCGCGCCGGTGGGGCTTCCTCAGCCTCCGGCGTGTCCACGTCGGCAGCCTGCAACGTCTCCGACACGATGTCTCCTCTCCAGGGTCAACGACGCTTCTTGTTGCCCTGCTTCTTGCCCGGGGATCGGTCTGGGCTCAGACCGGGGATCTCGGTGGACGGCTTGCCGTTCGCGGCGGGCTCGTCCGTGGGTGACGCGTCCTGCTCCTTCGCCGCGGGGGTCGCGCCGGCGGGCTTGGCACCGGCGGCGGGCTTGGCACCGGCGGCCGGCTTGGCGCCCGGCGCGGGCTTGGCGCCCGGCTTCGGCTTCGCACCCGGCCGCGGCGCGAGCGCCTGGCGCTGCTGCGTGGCGGCTTCCTTCTTCTCCGCTTCCTCGCGGTCGATGCGGTGGTAGACGAAGTACTGCTGCGCCAGCGTCCACGCGTTGTTGCTCAGCCAGTAGAGCAGGATCGCGATGGGGAAGAACAGACCGCCGACCAGGACGCCCAGCGGGAAGATGTAGAGCGTCAGCTTGTTCATGATCGCGGTCTGCGGGTTGTCCGCCGCGGCCTGCGTCTGCCGCGCCACCGAGTGCCGCGCGGTGAAGTGCGTGGCGATCGAGGCCACGATCATCATGGGGATGGCGACCAGCAGCACCGCGTTGCGGTCGGTCGCGAAATCCGCCAGCTCCTGCGCGGGCATCGTGATGAACGTCGACAGGTTCGCGCCGAACAGCTTGGCGTTGACGAACGACTCGACGCCCTGCGCGTCGAAGAAGTACACCTCGCCCCAGCCGGGCTTGAACGAGCGCAGCACGTGGAACAGGCCGATGAACACCGGGATCTGCACCAGCATCGGCAGGCAGCCGCCGAGCGGGTTCACGCCGTGCTCGGCCTGGAGCTTCTGCATCTCCTGAGCCTGGCGCTGGCGGTCGTTCGCGTACTTCTTCTTGATCTTCTGGAGCTCGGGCGCGAACTCCTGCATCTTGCGCATCGAGCGCACCTGGCCGACGAACGGCTTGAAGAGCAGGGCCCGCAGCGTGAAGACGAGGAACACCACCGACAGCGCCCACGCGAACCCGCTCGCCTCGCCGAAGATGTGGCCGAACACCCAGTGCCAACACCACAGGATGAAGGACACCGGGTAGTAGATGAAGTTGAGCACTGGCTACTCCTCGGCAGGAAGGTCGGGGACCGTGGTCCGCCTCGGCGGAACGGGGTCCAGGCCACCAGGGTGCCAGGGCCCGCAGCGGCCCAGCCGGCGGATGGCCAGCCAGGAGCCGCGCAGCGGACCGTGGACGGTCAGCGCCTCCACCGCGTAGGTGCTGCAACTCGGGTGGAAACGGCAGGTCGGGGGCAACGCGGGGGAGATGAACCGCCGGTAGAAGCGGATCGGCAGCAGCAGCACCCGCGTCACGGGGCTCACGCGGTCGGTCATCGCAGCAGCCTGCGCAGCGCGGCGTCGAGGTCCTCGCCCAGTTCGGCGCTGGAGGCCGCCGCCGCCGGCGCGAGCGCGCGCACGACGAGCGACGTGCCGGCGGGGAGCGCGGCGAGCCGGTCGCGCACCACGTGCCGCAGCCGGCGGCTCACCCGGTGCCGGACCACCGAGTTCCCCACGGCCTTGCTCACGACGAAGCCCACCTTGGACGGGTCCAAGGTGGGCTGTGCCGACGGGGCTCGGCCGCCCTCGGCGCCCTGGGGCAGGGCCGGGGACGGCAGCAGGGCGTGCACGACCAGCCTGGGCCGGCCGGCCCGGCGGCCTCGGCGGACCACCAGGCCGAAGTCCTGGCTGCGGGTCAGCCGGTTGGCCGGCGGGAGCACGGCGCTGCGGCGATCAGGCGGACAGCTGCTTGCGGCCCTTGCTGCGGCGCGCGGCCAGGATGGCGCGACCGGCACGGGTGCGCATACGCAGCCGGAAGCCGTGCGTCTTCGCGCGGCGGCGGTTGTTGGGCTGGAAGGTGCGCTTACCCTTGCTCACGGTCGGACTCCCGGTGGTTAACGTCTGTGGTCGTCCCCGGCGGGTCCATGGGCGCGCGCCAAGAGCACGCCTCGCAAGCGGAGACCGGTCCAGGGTACGCAGCCCCGGGCGCCGGACTCAAATCGGGGTGGCCTGCGGCGGTGGCCGGGCGGGGAAAGCGCTTGCGGCGACCCGCGCCTTGTGGCCCGGCCCGCACCTTGTTAGCGTGCTGCCCTCGCGGCTGCCGTGGCCGGCGCCGAGGTCGCCACCCGCCGCGCCGGCGCTCGGGGAGCGGTGGAGGGGAGCCGCTGCACTCCGACGCGCATTCGTGCACAGTTGTGGATAACTCTGTGGATGCCTCTATTCTCCGTGTCCACGCGCGGTGGTTCCCCCCAGGGGGAACGGGCCGCGGGGGAGTCACACCGAGGGGAGGGGAGCGCAGAGGTGTCCGACCACCAGGTCGACCTGGGCCGAGTGTGGGAGCAGGTCGTGCAGGAGCTGGCCGCCAGCACGCTGTCACCGCAGCAACGCGCCTGGATGCGCGTGACCCGCCCCATCGGCCTGCTCGACGGCACCGCGCTGCTGGCCGCGCCGTCCGACTTCGCCAAGGAGGCGATCGAGCGGGCGCTGCGCGAGCCGATCACGGCCGCGCTGTCCCGCCGGCTCGGGCGCGCCGTGTCGCTGGCCGTGAAGGTCGACTCGCCGGAGCCGCTCAACGGCCCGCCGACCACGCCCATCCCGGTGCCCGCCGTCCCGCCGGTCCCGGTGGCCGTCGTCGCCAACGGCGCCGCGCCGGAGCTGCCGCTGGTCGGCGAGGAGCAGGAGACCGACGAAGAGGTCGACGAGGAGGGCGACGCGCTCGCCGCCGTCACCGAGATCTGGCCGACCTTCGGCGGCGGCGCGCCGAGCGGGACGCCGTTCACCCGGCCCGCGAACCCGGCGTCCTCCCAGACCAGGCTGAACGAGAAGTACAACTTCGACACCTTCGTCATCGGCGCGTCCAACCGCTTCGCCCACGCGGCGGCGGTGGCGGTCGCCGAGGCGCCGGCCCGCGCCTACAACCCCCTGTTCATCTGGGGCGAGTCCGGGCTGGGCAAGACGCACCTGCTGCACGCGGTGGGGCACTACGCGCAGCGGCTGTTCCCCGGGATGCGGGTGCGGTACGTGTCGACGGAGGAGTTCACGAACGACTTCATCAACTCCCTGCGCGACGACCGCAAGGTCGCGTTCCAGCGGCGGTACCGGGACATCGACGTGCTGCTGGTGGACGACATCCAGTTCCTGGAGGGCAAGGAGGGGACGCAGGAGGAGTTCTTCCACACGTTCAACACCCTCCACAACTCCAACAAGCAGATCGTCGTGTCCTCCGACCGACCGCCCAAGCGGCTGGAGACGCTGGAGGACCGGCTGCGCACCCGGTTCGAGTGGGGCCTGATCACCGACATCCAGCCGCCGGAGCTGGAGACGCGCATCGCGATCCTGCGCAAGAAGGCCGCCCAGGACCGCCTGGCCGCGCCCGCCGAGGTGCTGGAGTTCATCGCGGCGCGGATCGAGCGCAACATCCGCGAGCTGGAGGGCGCCCTCATCCGCGTGACGGCGTTCGCGTCCCTCAACCGCCAGCCGGTCGACGTGCAGCTGGCGGAGATAGTGCTCCGGGACCTCATCCCGGACTCGCACGCGCCGGAGATCACCGCCCCGACCATCATGGCGGTGACGGCGGAGTTCTTCAGCGTCACCATCGACGACCTGTGCGGGCCGGGCAAGACGAAGGTGCTGGCCCAGGCGCGGCAGATCTCGATGTACCTGTGCCGGGAGCTGACGGACCTGTCGCTGCCCAAGATCGGGCAGACCTTCGGCGGTCGCGACCACACGACGGTCATGCACGCGGACAAGAAGATCCGCAAGGAGATGGCCGAGCGGCGGCGCGTGTACGAGCAGGTGCAGGAGCTGACGTCGCGGATCAAGCAGCGGGCCCGCCACACCCCCTGACCCTCGCCCCTCGCCCCTCGCCCCTCGCCCCTCGCCCCTCGCCCCTCGCCCCTCGCCCCTCGCCCGACCCTCACCCGGCCCTCACCCGGAGTGCGCCCGGAGTGCGCCCGGCCCTCACCCGGAGTGCGCCCGGCCCTCACCCGGAGTGCGCCCGGCCCTCACCCGGAGTGCGCCCGGCCCTCACCCGGAGTGCGCCGGGTCCCCGTCCGACCCTCGCCCGGCCCGCGCCGGGCACTCGATCGCCCCCGCCCGAGCCGCGGCGGGCCCGGCGAGCACCCCGTTCGAGCGGGCGGCGGCCCTGTGCCCCGCCGGACGCGCCGCTCCTCGGCCCGCCCCGACACCCGCGGGCCGCCCGCCGGCCCGAGCCGCGCCGACGCGCACGTCGCCACCGCCACCCCGCACCACCACCCCCGCACCGGCGACGCCCGCACCGCCACCCCCGCACTGCCACCTTCACGCCACCGCCCACGCCACCGCCCGCGCCGCCACCTCCGCGCCACCGCCCGCGCCGGCGATGCCGTCGCCGTCGGCTCCGCGGTGTCGCGCGGGCTGCCGCCGGGCCTGACGCACCCGGGGACTCCTCCGCGCACCCGGGGGCCGTCGCCCGCACCCGGGTGCCGCGCCGACACCCGGGTGCGACCGGCGTCCGCACCCGGGCGCGCGCGGCGGCCCCCGACCGGCGGGCGGGCCGCCGAGGACCGCCGGCCGACCCCGCGATTCCACCGCCGGGGGCCTTTGATCGCCCTCGACCAGGCCCGCGCGGCACCGGCGCCGACCACCCGCGGGACACCGCCCGACCGCCGCCCGGAACGCCGCCGCGCGGTCCGCGAACCCCGGCGCCGCGGGTCGGGCCCCAGGTGAACCGGGGGCGACGAACCCGTCCACAGGCGTCGCGAAGTCGCCGATCGGGGGAGATCCAGGCCACGATCAGCCTGTGCAACACCCGGGTACAACTCGGCCCACACCCGGGGATGCACCCGGGGACAACTCGGCCGATCTGTGGACCGAACGGAGCACCTCGGTAGTTCTCCCCGGGGACGCCGAGTTGTCCCCGGGTGCGCCCCCCTGTCCATCCACACCTCCGGACGGGCGGCGAGCAGCGGGAACGGCGGTTGTCCACACTGTCCACAGCCCCTACTGCTGTTGCTGTTGTCTTCCCTTGAAGAGATGAACAAAGAAAAAACAGGCGGGGGTCGAGCCCGGGGACAGGGCTCCGCCCCGGGCGGCGCCCAGGGGTGGCCCCGACGTGACGAAGTGCTCCCCGACGCTCTACGGTGGAGCCCTCGTGCCGAGGGTCGGGCCGGTCGAAGCGATCCGGCGAGGGCCGCGGCTCCCCGAACCCCACCGCAACGCCCGCTGTTGCGGCTCGTGCCGACTTGAGGAATGAGAGAGGACGCCTCATGAAGATCCGCGTCGAGCGCGACGGCCTGGCCGACGCCGTCGCCTGGGTCGCGCGCAGCCTGCCGTCCCGGCCGCCGGTGCCGGTGCTCGGTGGTGTGCTGCTCGATGCCGGTGCGGAGGACGGGTCCGGCGAGGCGCTCACCGTGTCCGGCTTCGACTACGAGGTGTCCGCCCAGTGCGGCGTGCCGGCCACGATCGCGGACGGCGGCAAGGCGCTGGTCTCCGGGCGGCTGCTCGCCGACATCACCAAGGCGCTGCCCAACCACCCCGTCGAGATCGCGGTCGACGGCTCCCGCATGACGATCAGCTGCGGCTCGGCGCGCTTCTCCCTGCCCACCATGCCGGTGGAGGACTACCCCCAGCTGCCGGCCATGCCGCAGCTCGCGGGCCGGCTGCCCGGCGAGGTGTTCGGCGAGGCCGTCTCGCAGGTCGCCGTCGCGGCCGGCCGGGACGACACGCTGCCGATGCTGACCGGCGTCCGGCTGGAGATCGGCGAGGGCAGGCTGACCCTCGTCGCGACCGACCGGTTCCGGCTGGCGATGCGCGAGTTCCCGTGGGAGCCCGACGAGACGCTGGGCGAGGTCGCCGTCCTCGTCCCGGCCAAGACCCTCAACGACTCCGCCAAGACGCTCGGCGCGTCCGGCGCGCAGGTCGAGCTGTCGCTGGCGGCCAACGACGGGCTGCTGGGCCTGTCCGGCACCGGCCGCCGGACCACCACCCGGCTGCTCGACGCGGACTTCCCGAAGTACCGCCAGCTGCTGCCGACCGAGCACTCGGCCGCGGCCGTGATCGAGGTCGACTCGCTGGTGCAGGCGATCAAGCGCGTGTCGCTGGTCGCCGAGCGCGGCACGCAGGTCCGGCTGGAGTTCGTCGACTCGGCGCTGCGGCTGTCCGCCGGCGGCGACGACGAGGGCAGCGCGGAGGAGGAGCTCCAGGTCGACTACACGGGCGACCCGGTCACCATCGCGTTCAACCCGACCTACCTCCTGGAGGGCCTCCAGGCCGTGCGCACCCCGAGGGCGCACCTGTCCTTCACCACGCCCAGCCGACCGGCGCTGCTCAAGCCGGTGGACGAGGATGGAAACGTGGCGCCGGGCTACCTCTACCTGCTCATGCCCGTGCGCCTGCCCGGCTGATCAACCACGAACCAGGGGAGAGAACGACCGTGCAGCTCGGACTCGTCGGTCTCGGCAAGATGGGCTTCAACATGCGCGAGCGGATCCGCCGCGCCGGTCACGAGGTCGTCGGCTACGACCGCAACCCGGACGTGACCGACGCCGGCTCGCTCGCCGACATGGTGGGCAGGCTCGCCGCGCCGCGCGTGGTGTGGGTGATGGTGCCGGCCGGTGAGATCACCCGGCAGACCGTCGCCGAGCTGGGGGAGCTGCTCGACGCGGGCGACCTGGTGATCGACGGCGGCAACTCGCGGTTCACCGACGACGCGAGGAACGCCGAGGCGCTGGGCGCGAAGGGGATCTCCTACGTCGACGCCGGCGTGTCCGGCGGGGTGTGGGGCCTGGAGAACGGCTACGGCCTGATGGTCGGCGGCGCGCCCGAGGACGTCGAGCGCGCGATGCCGATCTTCGACGCGCTGCGGCCGGAGGGCCCGCGCGCGGAGGGCTTCGCGCACGCGGGCAAGGTCGGCGCGGGCCACTTCGCGAAGATGGTCCACAACGGCATCGAGTACGGCCTGATGCAGGCTTACGCCGAGGGCTTCGAGCTGCTGGAAGCCTCGGAGCTGGTGGCCGACGTGCCGGCGACGATCAAGGCGTGGCAGCGCGGCACGGTCGTCCGGTCCTGGCTGCTGGACCTGCTGGTGCGCGCGCTGGAGTCGGACCCGGAGCTGGACGACCTGCGCGGCCACGTGGAGGACTCGGGCGAGGGCCGGTGGACCGTCGAGGAGGCGATCAACCACGCGGTGCCCGCGCCGGTGATCTCCGCGGCGCTGTTCGCCCGGTTCGCCTCGCGCCAGGAGGACTCGCCCGCGATGCGCGCGGTCGCCGCGCTGCGCAACCAGTTCGGCGGCCACGCCGTGCAGGCTGCCGGTCCCTCTTCCGGTTCCGGCAGCACGCAGAGCTGAGCGTTGTACGTCCGGCACCTGCAAGTCGCGGACTTCAGGTCGTGGGAGCAGGCGGACCTGGCCTTCGAGCCGGGGGTGAGCGTGCTGGTCGGCCGCAACGGGCAGGGCAAGACGAACCTGGTCGAGGCGCTCGGCTACGTGGCCACCCTCGGCTCGCACCGGGTCGCCACCGACGCGCCGCTGATCCGGCACGGCGCGCCGCGCGCGGTGGTGCGCGCGGCGGTGGTCAACGAGGGCCGCGAGCTGCTGGTCGAGCTGGAGATCACCGCGGGCCGGGCGAACCGGGCGCGGGTCAACCGCGGCCCGGTGCCGCGCCCGCGCGACGTGCTGGGCATCCTGCGGACGGTGCTGTTCGCGCCGGAGGACCTGGCCCTGGTGCGCGGTGACCCCGGTGAGCGGCGCCGGTTCCTCGACGAGCTGCTGACCAGCCGGTACCCGCGGTTCGCGGGGGTGCGCGGCGACTACGACCGGGTGCTCAGGCAGCGCGGCGCGCTGCTGAAGAGCCTGCGGTCGGTGCGCTCGGCGGACCTGGGCACGCTGGAGGTGTGGGACGGGCACCTGGCCCGGCACGGCGCGGAGCTGCTGGCGGGCCGGCTGGAGCTGGTGGCGGACATCGCGCCGCACGTGGCCCGGTCCTACGCCGACGTCGCCCCCGAGTCGCGGCCGGCCCGGCTGGCGTACCGGTCGAGCCTGGGCGAAGCCTTCCCGGGCGGGCCCCCCGCCGGCGAGCCCTCCCCGGGTGGGGCCTCCCTGGGCGGGGCTTCTCCGGACGGGGTTCCCGCCGGCGAGCCCGCTCCCGGCGTGCCCGACCGGGGCGTGCCCGACCGGGCGGCGCTGGAGGAGGCGCTGCTGGCGGAGCTGCGGCGGGTGCGCGGGCAGGAGATCGAGCGGGGCGTGTGCCTGGTCGGCCCGCACCGCGACGACCTCGAACTGGCGCTGGGCGACCTGCCGGCGAAGGGCTACGCCAGCCACGGGGAGTCGTGGTCGTTCGCCCTGGCGCTGCGCCTCGGCGGCTACGAGATGCTGCGCGCGGAGGGCGCCGAGCCGGTGCTCGTGCTCGACGACGTGTTCGCCGAGCTGGACCGCGGCCGGCGGCGGCAGCTGGCGAAGGTGGCGGCGGGCGCGGAGCAGGTGCTCATCACCGCGGCGGTCGCCGAGGACGTGCCCGAGGAACTGTCGGGCGCCCGGTTCGAGGTCCGTGACGGGGAGGTCCACCGTGCCTGATGAAACCCCCCAATCGGGTGTAACTCCACGCACAACTGGGGACAACCCTGTGGATGGTGTGGATAACTCGTCCCCTGAAGGGGACATATCCACACCCGAAGCGGTGGCAGGGGACGGGCCGCGTGGAGCGGACCTGGCCCGTGCGGCCCTCGAGGCGGCGCGGGCGTCGGCCCGGGAGCGCGGCTCGCGCGCCGTCCGCCGGAGTGCGCCGGGCGCCGGGGCGCGCCGGCGCCGGCGCCGCTGGTCCGGTCCGGGCCCCGACGACCGCGACCCCCAGCCGCTGGGCCGGCTCGCCTCCCGGGTCGCCGCGGACCGGGGCTGGACCGAGCGGCTGGCGGGCGGGCAGGTGTTCGCGCGGTGGGGCCGGCTGGTCGGCGAGGAGCTGGCCGAGCACGCGCAGCCGGTCGCCTTCGCCGACGGCGAGCTGACCGTGCAGGCCGACTCGACGGCGTGGGCGACCCAGCTGCGGCTGCTGCAGCGCGAACTGCTCCAGCGCATCGCCGCCGGGGTCGGCCACGGGGTCGTCCTGCGGCTCAAGGTGCAGGGCCCGGCGGCCCCGAGCTGGCGCTACGGCCCCAGGCACGTCCCCGGCCGCGGCCCCCGTGACACCTATGGGTGAGCTGCGCGAGGGCGTCAGCGGCGATCCTGCGGCCCGGTGAGCGCTCACCAGCCGATTTGCGCCCCTCGGGCGGCCATCCGGCCCCGTCCGCCTTCACTTCCGGCCGTCTGTGAGCAAATCAGAGGTGTCCTCGATGGGTTTCTGGACGTCTCGCCCAGTAGAATCGAGGGGTACAGCGTGACCGCAGCGTCGCACCCTCCGGTGGCGAGTCGCTCGACGTCCGAGGAGACACCAAGCCCGTGGCAGCCAAGAAGAATGAGTACAGCGCGTCTTCGATCACCGTCCTGGAGGGCCTGGAGGCGGTCCGGAAGCGGCCCGGCATGTACATCGGGTCCACCGGCGAGCGCGGCCTGCACCACCTGATCCAGGAGGTCGTGGACAACTCCGTCGACGAGGCGATGGCCGGCCACGCGTCCCTGGTGGACGTGACGCTGCTGGCCAACGGCGGCGTCCGGGTCATCGACGACGGCCGCGGCATCCCGGTCGAGATGCACCCCGTCGAGCAGCGGCCCACCCTGGAGGTGGTCCTGACGAAGCTGCACGCCGGCGGCAAGTTCGACAGCGACTCCTACGCGGTGTCCGGCGGCCTGCACGGCGTCGGCATCTCCGTGGTGAACGCGCTGTCGACGGCCGTCGACGTGGAGGTCAAGCGCGAGGGTTTCACGTGGAACCAGCGCTTCGAGGCCAGCAAGCCCGCGCACGACCTGCGCCGCGGCGAGCCGACCGACGAGACCGGCACGACCATCACGTACTGGGCGGACCCGGAGATCTTCGAGACCACCGAGTACAACATCGAGACCATCGCCCGCCGCCTGCAGGAGATGGCGTTCCTCAACAAGGGCCTGACGATCATCCTGCGCGACGAGCGCGTGGAGGAGCAGGACGCCGAGGCCGACGCCGAGGGCCACGTGGCGGCCGTGCGCGAGCGCACGTTCCACTACCCGGGCGGCCTGGAGGACTTCGTCCGCCACATCAACCACACGCGCGAGGCCGTGCACCAGAAGGTCATCGCCTTCGAGGCCAAGGGCGACGACCTCGAGGTCGAGGTGGCGATGCAGTGGAACACCGGCTACACGCCTTCGGTGTACACGTTCGCCAACACGATCAACACCCACGAGGGCGGCACGCACGAGGAGGGCTTCCGCGCCGCGCTGACCCGCGTGGTCAACGAGTACGCGCGCGAGAAGAAGCTGCTCAAGGAGAAGGACACCAACCTCACCGGCGACGACATCCGCGAGGGCCTGGCCGCGATCATCTCGGTCAAGCTCAAGGAGCCCCAGTTCGAGGGGCAGACGAAGACCAAGCTGGGCAACAGCGAGGCCAAGTCGTTCGTGCAGAAGTCCACCAACGAGCACCTCGCGGACTGGTTCGAGCGCCACCCGAACGAGACCAAGGCCATCGTCACCAAGGCGGTCTCCTCCGCGCAGGCCCGCATCGCCGCGCGCAAGGCCCGCGAGCTGGTGCGCCGCAAGGGCGCGCTGGACATCGGCGGCCTGCCCGGCAAGCTCAAGGACTGCCGCTCCACCAACCCGGAGGAGTGCGAGATCTACGTCGTGGAGGGCGACTCCGCGGGCGGCTCGGCCAAGGAGGGCCGGGACTCCATGTTCCAGGCGATCCTGCCGATCCGGGGCAAGATCATCAACGTGGAGAAGGCGCGCATCGACCGCGTCCTGAAGAACAACGAGGTCCAGGCGCTGATCACCGCCCTGGGCACCGGCATCCACGACGAGTTCGACCTGACCAAGCTGCGGTACCACAAGATCGTGCTGATGGCCGACGCCGACGTCGACGGCCAGCACATCCGCACCCTGCTGCTCACCCTGCTGTTCCGCTTCATGCGCCCGCTGATCGAGCACGGGCACGTGTACCTCGCGCAGCCGCCGCTCTACAAGATCAAGTGGCAGCGGCAGGAGCCGGAGTACGCCTACAGCGACCGCGAGCGCGACGGCCTGATCCAGCAGGGCCTGGCGGCGGGCAAGAAGATCGGCAAGGACGACAACATCCAGCGGTACAAGGGCCTCGGCGAGATGAACGCCGAGGAGCTGTGGGAGACCACGATGGACCCGGCGAACCGGGTGCTGCTCCAGGTGACCATGGACGACGCGGCGACGGCCGACGAGCTGTTCAGCGTGCTGATGGGCGAGGACGTCGAGGCACGCCGCTCGTTCATCACCCGCAACGCCAAGGGCGTGCGGTTCCTGGACGTCTGAGCGTCCCGACTAGTCCACCCCGGCCGGCGAACAGGAAAGAAGAACCGTGACTGAGACGACGCTGCCTCCCAGCGGTGGTGATCGCACCGAGCCGCGCGACATCCAGCAGGAGATGCAGAACTCGTACATCGACTACGCGATGAGCGTGATCGTCGGACGAGCCCTGCCCGACGTGCGCGACGGCCTCAAGCCCGTCCACGTCCGCGTCCTGTACTCGATGTACGACTCCGGCTTCCGCCCCGACCGCGGCTACAACAAGTGCGCGCGCGTGGTCGGCGACGTGATGGGCAACTACCACCCGCACGGCGACTCGGCGATCTACGACGCGCTGGTCCGCCTCGCCCAGCCCTGGGCCATGCGCTACCCGCTGATCGACGGCCAGGGCAACTTCGGCTCCCAGGGCAACGACCCGGCAGCCGCCATGCGGTACTGCGTGGTGCCCGGCACGCGCGTCCGGCTCGCCGACGGCTCCACGCCGCGCATCGGCGACATCGTGCCGGGCGCGCTGCCGAACAGCGACAACCCGATCGACCTCAAGGTGCTGGACCGCAACGGCGACCCGGTGCGGGCCGACGCGCTGTTCCACTCCGGTGAGCACCCGACGCTGAGGCTGCGCACCCGCAACGGGTACGAGCTGACCGGCACGCACAACCACCCGGTGCTCTGCCTGGTGGGCGTGGGCGGTGTGCCGACCCTCCTGTGGAAGCTGCTGGAGGAGGTGCGGCCGGGGGACCGGGTGGTCCTCCAGCGCACGCCGCAGGACGAGGTGGCGGAGCCGGCGCCGGAGCAGCACGCGGCCGCGCTGCTGGCGGGGGCGTTCGTCAGCGAGGGGTTCGTCACCGAGAACCGGGCCGGGTTCAGCAACGTCGACGCCGACTACTTCGGCAGCGTGCTCGCGGCGTACGACCTGGTGGTGGGCGGGCCCCGGTACGCCTACTCCCGCACGATCAAGTCCGGCTCGCTGCTCCACGAGCTGGACGTGCAGAACCCGGCGCAGCTCCGCCGGAGCGTGCTCGGCCCGATGGTCGGCCTGCGCAGCGCGGCCAAGGAGGTGCCCGAGTTCGTCTGGCAGGGCGGCGCCGCGACCAAGAAGGTGTTCCTCGCGTCGCTGTTCACCGGCGACGGTTCGGCCTCCGCGCTGCCGCGCAGCAGCGTGCAGGTCTCGTACTCGACCCGGAGCCCCCGGCTGGCCCGCGAGGTCCAGCAGCTGCTGCTGGAGTTCGGCGTCGTCAGCGCGCTGGTCGACTACTCCGACGGTGAGATCAAGGTCGTCATCACCAACCGGCGCGACGCCCGGCTGTTCGCCCGGAACGTCGGGTTCCTCGGCGCGAAGCAGGACAAGCTGGTCGCGATCCTCGACGCCATCCCGGTGGAGAGCCGGGCGATGAGCAGCGACCACGTGCCGCTCGTCGGCGCGTACGTCCGCGCGCACGGCGCGAGCCGGTGGACCGAGCGGGACTGGCTGCGCCGGCACAACGTCGACCGCGTGGAGCGGTGGGAGCGCGACCGCGACGAGATCGCCGCCCGGATCACCGAGCGCGAGGTGCTCGACGTGGTCGAGCCCCTGGTGGACGGCCGGTTCTACTACGCGGCGGTCGAGTCCGTCACCGACGCGGGCGTCCAGCCGGTGTACGGCCTCCGGGTCGACACCGAGGACCACTCGTTCATCACGGACGGCTTCGTCAGCCACAACACCGAGTGCCGGCTCACGCCGCTGGCCATGCAGATGCTGGCCGACATCGAGGAAGAGACCGTCGACTTCCGCGACAACTACGACGGTCGCATCCAGGAGCCGACGGTGCTGCCGTCGCGCGTGCCGAACCTGCTGATCAACGGGTCCTCGGGCATCGCGGTCGGCATGGCGACCAACATCCCGCCGCACAACCTGCGCGAGGTCGCGGAGGGCGTGGTGTGGGCGCTGGACAACCCCGAAGCCTCCGACGAGGAAACCCTCGAGGCGATGATCGCCCGCATCAAGGGCCCGGACTTCCCGACCCACGGGCAGATCCTCGGCACGGCGGGCATCGAGGACGCCTACCGGACCGGGCGCGGGTCGGTGAAGATGCGCGCCGTCGTGGACGTGGACGAGGACGGCAAGGGCCGCACGATCCTGGTCGTCAGCGAGCTGCCCTACCAGGTGAACCCGGACAACCTGGTGGAGAACATCGCCAACCTGGTGCGGGACCAGAAGCTGACCGGCATCGCGAACATCGCCGACGAGTCCAACCGGCGTTCCGGGATGCGGATCGTGGTCACCCTGAAGCGGGACGCGGTGGCCAAGGTCGTGCTGAACAACCTCTACAAGCACACCCAGCTCCAGTACTCGTTCGGCGTGAACATGCTGGCCCTGGTCGACGGCGTGCCGCGCACGCTGCGCCTGGACCAGATGATCCGGCACTACGTGAAGCACCAGGTCGAGGTCATCGTCCGGCGCACGCGCTTCCGGCTGCGCAAGGCCGAGGAGCGGGCGCACGTCCTGCGCGGCCTGGTCAAGGCGCTGGACCACCTGGACGAGGTCATCGCCCTGATCCGCCGGTCGGACACGCCGGACGTGGCGCGCACCGGCCTGATGGAGCTGCTGGACGTCGACGAGATCCAGGCCAACGCGATCCTGGAGATGCAGCTGCGCCGCCTGGCGGCCCTGGAGCGGCAGAAGATCATCGACCAGCTGGCCGAGATCGAGCTGGAGATCGCGGACTACCGGGACATCCTGGACAAGCCGGAGCGGCAGCGCGCGATCGTGCGCGAGGAGCTGACGGCGATCGTCGACAAGCACGGCGACGACCGGCGGACGAAGATCGTGCCGTTCGACGGCGACGTGTCGATGGAAGACCTGATCGCGGTCGAGGACGTCGTCGTCACCATCACTCGGACGGGTTACGCGAAGCGCACCAAGACGGACCTGTACCGCTCGCAGAAGCGCGGCGGCAAGGGCGTGCAGGGCGCGCAGCTCAAGCAGGACGACATCGTGCAGCACTTCTTCGTGTGCTCCACGCACGACTGGATCCTGTTCTTCACCAACAAGGGCCGGGTGTACCGGGCCAAGGCGTACGAGCTGCCCGAGGCCAACCGCAACGCGCGCGGCCAGCACGTGGCGAACCTCCTGGCGTTCCAGCCGGAGGAGGAGATCGCCCAGGTCATCCAGATCAAGAACTACGACGTCGCGCCGTACCTGGTGCTGGCCACCAAGCGGGGCCTGGTCAAGAAGTCCAAGCTGTCGGACTTCGACTCCAACCGCTCGGGTGGCCTGATCGGCATCAACCTGCGCGACGACGACGAGCTGGTGGGCGCGGTGCTCTGCTCGGCGCAGGACGACCTGCTGCTGGTGTCGGCCGACGGGCAGTCCATCCGGTTCCACGCGAGCGACGAGGCGCTGCGGCCGATGGGCCGGGCCACGTCCGGCGTGCTGGGGATGCGGTTCAACAGCGGTGACGAGCTGCTGTCGATGGGTGTCGTCCAGGAGGGGCTGTTTGTTTTGGTGGCCACCGACGGGGGGTACGCCAAGCGCACGCCGATCGAGGACTACCCGGTGCAGGGGCGTGGTGGCAAGGGTGTGCTGACCATCCAACACGACCGCCGGCGTGGGAGGCTTGTCGGCGCGCTCATCGTCGACGTCGACGACGAGCTGTACGCCATCACCTCCTCCGGCGGGGTCATCCGGACCAGCGCGGTGGAAGTGCGCAAAGCGGGCAGGCAGACGAAGGGCGTCCGGTTGATGAACCTCGGCGAAGGGACCACCCTGATCGCGGTGGCGCGCAACGCCGACGAGGCCGGGGACGTCCCCCATGGTGACGGCGGGGACCCGGCCGAGGCCGAGCCTGCCAACTAGCGCGAACGAGAGGTTGAGGACAGCCCGTGACTTCACCCGAGAAGCCAGAGGACAAGACCGCGGTGATCACCCGGCCCGGTGCCGAGTCGACACCTGAGCAGCCGACGGCGCAGACCTCATCGGGTGCCGACGCGGCTGTCGAGCCGGAGCCGTCCGCCGCGCCGCCGCCCTGGCAGCGGGTGTCGAGCGACGCGGGGTACGGCGAGGCGCAGCAGGTCGGGCCGGGCGACCCGGCCCCGGAGCAGCCGGCGGGGGAGGCCGGGGCGCAGCCCGCGTACCCGGCCTCCGACCCGGACACGGTGGCGGTGGCGCGCCCGGTGGTCGGGGCCGGTTCGGGCGGGGAGCAGCAGGCGGGGTCGTCGCGCACCTCGGTGAACCTGGGCGCCGCGAACGGCCGCACGGGCGCGGCGTCGTCGCCGCGGCGGCCCGGTCGGGGTCCGCGGCGGGCGAGCCTCCAGGTCAAGCGGGTCGACCCGTGGTCGGTGCTGAAGCTGGCGCTGGTGCTCAGCGTGGCGCTGTTCTTCGTGTGGCTGGTGGCGGTCGGCGTGCTGTACGGCGTGCTGAACGGCATGGGCGTGTGGGACAAGATCAACAACACCGCCAACGACCTGCTCCAGGGCAACGAGTCGGCCGGCGACCCGCTGATCAGCGCCGGGCGCGTGTTCGGCGTCGCGGCGATCGTCGGCGCGGTGAACATCGTGCTGTTCACCGCCCTGGCCACGGTCGGCGCGTTCGTCTACAACGTGTCGGCGGACCTCGCCGGCGGGCTGGAAGTGACCCTGTCCGAGCGGGAGTGACCGACCGGGGGGACGCGAGGACCCCCCTGATTTGGGGCCACGACTGCGGATCGTGTACTGTTGCCGTCGTTGCCCCGAGGGCCTATAGCTCAGGCGGTTAGAGCGCTTCACTGATAATGAAGAGGTCGGAGGTTCAAGTCCTCCTAGGCCCACCGGAAGTTTCGCAGGATTGCAGAGGGGAACTGCTGTGAAGAAGATCATCGCACTTGTCGCCGTCGCCGGTGCGGTCCTGTTCTTCGTCAAGCGCAACCGCTCGGCGAAGGCCGACGCGGACCTGTGGCGCGAGGCCACCGCTCCGACCGACTGAACCCGCGAGGGCGGAGGTCTGCCGCCCCTCGTGAGGGGGACGTAGCTCAATTGGCAGAGCACCGCCTTTGCAAGGCGGGGGTTAGGGGTTCGATTCCCCTCGTCTCCACGAGCTCTGGGCGAGGTGTGCCCGCGGGAAGCGCGGGCCTGCCTCGCTCTTCGTGTTTTCCGGGGGTGCGACCCCCGGGCCCCGCCCGGCGGGGCTCCGCCCCCCGGACCCCCTGGCCCGGGTGGTCGCGTTGGGGGCGAGGCTTTGCCCGCCCCTGGGGATCAGTGTGGCGTTTCACGCGCAGGAGTGGTGACGCGGGCTTTGCCTGCGCGCGTCCTGGTGTTGGCTTCTTCTGCCCGCGGGAGTTGTGCGCGGGGCTTTGCCGTGAGCGTGGTGCGCGGGTTTGCGTGGGATTTTCAGGTTTTCGGCTCGTTCGTGGGGCGGCCCGTGCCCCCTGCCCGGGTGGCAGGGGGCACGGGCCGGCGGCTGGTCACGCGTTGGCCAGTGAGGCCGATGTGTCGTGCTGCTTGCGGGATGCGATCACCCTGTCCAGCGCCCAGGCGCCGGGGCCGGTGAAGGCCAGGAGCAGGAAAGCCCACGAGTACACCGCGGCGAGCTCACCCTTGTTCTCGATCGGCAGCAGGCCCATCGGCTGGTGCACCACGAAGTACGCGTAGGCCATCGCACCGGACGCCAGCAGGGCGGCGGCCCGCGTGCCCAGGCCCAGGACGAGCAGCGCACCGCAGACCAGCTCGATCACCGCGGCCGGGCCGGATGGCCAGGCGGTGAGCGACACCGGGTTCTGGGCGCCCAGGACGCCGAACAGCTTCTGCACTCCGTGGCACATGAACAACACGCCGACGACGATTCGGAACAGCGCCAGCGCGTGATCGCGTCCGCGGTCTAAGACGTTCATCTTGGGTCAGTCCTCACATTGCAGGGCGGCCTGGCAGGTAAGGTCAACCTAACCGTCATGACCGTGGGTGCCTAGGTCATCACCCTGTCGATTAGCTGTTGGAATTCTGATTGACTGGCCGTCCTATGAACCGAGCACTGCGCAATGCCCTGCCGTCCTTGCTGGTCCTCGGCGCGCTGACCGCGTGCGGCACCGCGGGACCGACCACCGCGACGACACCGCCCGTCCCGTCGAGCGCGCCGAGCGCGCAATCCGCCGCCGCCCCGGCCGGCCCGCCGCCCGTCCCGGAGCCGTCCGCCGATGGGACGTGTCCGTATTTGGCGTCGGAGGTCGTCGCCGAGGCCAACGGGCAACTCGTGCGCGATGTCCGGCTGTCCGCGGACGAACCGGACCCGGCCTGTTTCTTCTACGCCGACGCGACCGAGGTCCAGTTGTCGGTGTGGGTGTTCCACGGCGACGCCGGGACCGCGAAGGCGGTGGTCGACCGGGCCGCGCCGGTCGCCGATTCCAGCCCCGAGAGCACACCCGAGGGGTGGGCGGGCGGGTCGCTGGTCGGCGGCGGGGGCGCGGTCTACGCGGTCGCCAAGGGCGGCGACGCGGTGGTCGTGACCAGCAACCAGAAGCAGACCGTCAAGGCCAGGCGGATCGCCGGGACGGTCATCGGCAACCTGGGGCTCTGAGCAGGGGCCGGCCGGCACTCCCGGCCACTTCCGGGTAGCGCTTCCGGGTAGGACTTCTGGGCAGCACTCCGCGCCCGCCACCAGGTCCTCGGTGGCGGGCGCTCGCGGGTGCGGCTACTTCCGGTCGGCCACGCTCTCGTCGGCGACCCGGCCGTTGCGGGCGGCGTGGTCGCCGGGCGTGGCGCCGCCCTTGCCCGGCGTGCTGCCGGCGGGGGCGATGTCACTCGGCTTGGCCTCGCCCGGCTTGGCGCTCGTCGGCGTGGTGCCGCCCGAGGTGGTGTTGCCGGGGGTGGTGTTGCCGGGGGTGGTGTTGCCGGGGGTGGTGCTGCCCGGAGCGGTGTCCGCGGACGAGGCGCCGCCCGGCGTGGTGTTGCCGCGCGGGGTCGACTCGGTGGTCTCCTCGATCTCCTCCAGGCGCACCTCCTGGGGCCTGCGGGTCAGCGCCACGTAGGCGGCGACCGCACCGGCCGCGAGGACGCCGAGCACCCAGGGCCACCGGCTGCGCTGGGGCCGCTGGGACGCCGCGTAGTCCTTGCGCGCCTGCTTGGCGGCCTTGCGCACGTCCTTCGCGCGCGACCGGGCCTCCTTGCGGGCCCGCTCGGTGGCCTTCGCGACGTCCTTGCGGACGAGCCGGGCCTTCTTCGCGAGCTGCTTGCGCCGCTTGCGGGTGGACTTCTCCACCTGCTCGGCCCTCTCCACCAGCGCGCCCGCGCGATCCGCCACGACGCCACGCAGGTGGTCGGCCGTGACGCCGCGCTCGGCGAGCTTGCCCTCCGCGCGCTCCGCCCACGTGACCGCGGCGTCCGCACTCACCTGACCTGCGCGGACAGCGCCACGACGGACGGCGCGCAGACCCGTGCCGACCGCCTTGCCAACGGACTCGCCGGCTCGGGTCATGGCGTCAACCTCATCCATATCGCGCTCCACAAGCTGTCGGTCAGTCACACCAGTGGCTATACCCACCCCGCCCCTTCCCGAACCCCCGGGCTCCCGGATGGCACGATGGGTGCGTGGCAGACAGCAACGACTCCCTCGTCGGGACCAAGGTGACGGCGACCCTGCACACCTCGCAGGGCGACATCCGCATCAACCTCTTCCCCGACCACGCTCCCAAGACGGTGGCGAACTTCGTCGGCCTGGCGGAGGGCACCAAGGAATACTCCGAGTCCAACGCCCGCGGGGAGGCCACCGGGCCGTTCTACGACGGCGCGATCTTCCACCGCGTGATCGCGGGCTTCATGCTCCAGGGCGGTGACCCGACCGGCACCGGCCGCGGCGGCCCCGGCTACAAGTTCGCCGACGAGTTCCACCCGGAACTCCAGTTCAACAAGCCCTACCTGCTGGCGATGGCGAACTCCGGCCCCAACTCGAACGGCTCGCAGTTCTTCATCACCGTCGCGCCGACCACGTGGCTGAACTTCAAGCACACGATCTTCGGCGAGGTGGCCGACCAGGACTCGATCAACGTCGTGAACGCCATCGGCAACGGGCCCACCGGCGCGGGCGACCGCCCGGTCACCGACGTGGTGATCGAGAAGGTCTCGATCGAGCGACACTGACGCGGTGGACCAGCCTGTCACCCCCGGCGACCCGGTCGGCGCCGCCTGCGCGCGGCACCCCGACCGGGCCACGGGCCTGAGGTGCACCCGGTGCGAGCGGCCGGCCTGCCCCGAGTGCCTGCGCGAGGCTTCGGTCGGCTACCAGTGCGTCGACTGCGTGGCCGAGGGCAGCCGGGCGGTCCGCCCGGCGCGCACGTTCGTCGGGGCGCGGTTCTCCCGGCGCCTGGTGGTGACGCCGGTGCTGATCGCGCTGAACGCGCTGGTGTTCGCCCTGACGGCGGTGCAGGCCGGCAGCGTCGTGGGCAACAACCGGTCCGAGCTGTTCCTGGACTACTACCTGTGGCCGGCGGCCGTCTACTACGGCGAGTGGTGGCGGCTGGCCACGTCCGGGTTCCTGCACTTCGGCCCGGCGCACCTGGCGCTGAACATGATCGCCCTGTACGTGCTGGGGCGGGACCTGGAGCCGGTGTTCGGCAAGGTCCGGTTCCTGGCCGTCTACCTGGTGTCGCTGCTGGGCGGCGGGGTCGCGGTGTACCTGTTCGGCGGGGTGAACACGCCGGTCGCGGGCGCCTCGGGCGCGGTGTACGGCCTGATGGGCGCGATGCTGGTGGCGGTGCTGCGGCTCAAGCTCAACCCGGGCTCGGCGCTCGGCGTCATCGGCCTCAACCTCGTGCTGAGCTTCACCCTCCCGGGTATCTCCCTGCTCGGCCACCTCGGTGGCCTGGTGGTGGGCGCGGCGGTGGCCGCCGGCCTGGTCCACGCGCCGCGGGAACGCCGCGAGGTGTGGCAGGCGGGCGTCGTGGCGGCGGCGTTCGCGCTGCTGGTCGTGATGGCGTTCGTCCGCACCGGGCAGCTGGGCTAGCGGCGCGCTACGGCCGCAGGGCGTGCAGCACGTCGGCCACGTCGTGCGGGTCGGCGCCGAGGTCGAGCGGGGTGAGCACGAACAGCTGCTCGTCCTCGCCCCGCCGCCAGTCCAGCTCCAGGGTGGCGACCTCGCGGCCGAGCCGGCGGGTGCGGACGAGCTTGACCTGCACCTCGTGCCACGGCAGGTGGCGGGCCCCGGTGACGGTGCGGACGGTCAGGCCGGTGTCGTCGGCGGCCAGCCTGGGCCGCAGGAACGTGCTGTACGCGGCGATGGCGAGCAGCAGGGCCGCGGCGGTGCCCAGGAAGACCACCTCGGCGGGTTCACCGCCCAGGAGGGCGGCGACGAGCGCGGCTGCGGCCGTGGCCCAGGCGACGACCGCGACGGCCGGCCGGGGCGCCCAGGATCGGAGTGGGGTCACGTCGGGGAGTCTTCCGCATGGGGCGACCAGTGGCCCCTACCGACGCTTGTGCAATTTGGCGCAAAGTTGTCCACAGGAGTTGTCCCCATTGGGGATGACTTACATCCCTGTGCTTCGGTGACCGGGTGGTGAACGGCTTGAACGACCGGTTGACGTGCGACGGCCCGGACGTGTGGACGTCCGGGCCGTCGGCCACGTGGCGTAGCGAGTGGTCAGCGCCACCGCATGGTCATCAGCAATCCGATGATCATCAGGGCGAACCCGATGCCGAAGTTCCAGCTCCCGAGGTCCATCATCACGGGCACCTTCTCGCCCGCGATGTAGTTGACCACCAGCCACGCCAGGCCGAGCAGCATCACGCCGAGCATCACGGCGATGTACACCGGGTGCGACGGGCCTGCGGCCTTCACCTTCACCGGGGTGCGGCGATCGGCCGGCGCCGTGTAGACGGCCTTCTTGCGGACCTTGGACTTGGGCATTCTGTCCTCGCCTGACGGGGTGGATGAGCCTCCAGTGGCGCGGGTTCACGTCCACTGCTGGATGAACACGTTAACGTAACCGAGCAGGTCGCTGAAGCACTGCTTAGTTCTGGAACGTTCGGACCGGGAGGTTTTTCGGTGAGCTACGACCCGCCCCCGCCGCAAGGCGGCCCGTCGGGCCCGCCGCCGGGACGGCCGCCCCGCCCCAGGCCCGGACCCCCGCCGCCGGCGCCGGGCGAGGTCGTGCGGACCTCGCCGGGCGGTGGGGACGAGGCTTCGGCCCGCCCGCCGACACCGCCGCGCGGGCAGCCCCGGCCGGTCGACCCGCGCCACGCGGGCGCGCACCGCGCGGACGCCCCCCGGCACGCCGACCCGTTCACCCCCGGCCCCGCGGAACGGCTCCCGCCCCGGCGCCACGCCCCGTCCGAACACCCGTACCCCGGCCCCTCCGACCGCGCGCCCGCCGGCCCGTTCGACCGCGACCACCCCGGCCCGCTCGACCGCGGGCACTCGGGCTCGCTCGACCAGGGGCGCTCGGGCTCGCTCGACCACGGGCAGCCCGACCTGCTCGACCGCGCGCACGCCGGCTCGCTCGACCGCGCGCACGCCGGACCGCCGGACCGCCGGACCGCGGGGCCGCCGGACCGCGGGTACCCGGGAGCACCGGACCGCGGGTACGCGGAACCACCCGTCCGGGGGTCCGTCGGCCGCCCGGGGCCGGACACCGGGCCGCGCGGGTTCCACCGGCCGGACCCCGGTGCGCGGGCCGCCGACCCCTCCGCCCCCGACGGCCGCCCGAACGGCGAGCCCGACCGGGGCTTCCGCGGCACCGCCCGGCTCGACCCCGAGCCGTCGCCCGAGGCCACCCGCTACACCAGCGCGTTCTCCGGCAGCCTCCCGCCGCCGCCCCCGCCCCGGATCGCCCCGCCCCGCCGCATCCCGCCGCGCCCCCGACCCCCCGACCCGCCCACCGAGGTCATCGAGCCGGTGGCGGACGACCACGCCGACGACTACGCCGGGAACTACGCCGAGGACGGCTACTACGACGACGCGGAGGACGACGCGTCGGGCGGCGCGCGGAGAGGTGCGCGGAACGGCGCGGCGGACGACCACGGGGGGCCCCCGCCACCGCCGCCGGAGGGCGGGGCCCGCAAGGCCGTCCGCGCGGTCGGCGAGCTGCTGATCACCGCCGGCCTGGTGGTCCTGCTGTTCGTGGTCTACGAGGTCTACGTCACCGACCTCATCTCCGCCGGCAAGCAGGACGACGCCACGCAGGCACTGGACGAGCAGTGGGGCGCCAACACCGTCCAGGGCGCCGAACCGCAGCGCGAGGCCAGGTACGACCTGGTCGAGGGCCAGGCGTTCGCCAAGATGTACATCCCGGTGTTCGGGCCGGACTACAAGTTCTCCATCGTCGAGGGCACCACCGACAAGCACCTGGAGATCGGGCCGGGCCACTACGTCAACACCGCGCTGCCGGGCGACCCGGGCAACTTCTCGGTCGCCGGGCACCGGGTCGGCAAGGGCGCGCCGTTCAACGACCTCGACCTGATGGACTCCTGCGACGCGATCGTGGTCGAGACGCAGACGCAGTGGTTCGTCTACCGGATGCTGCCCAAGGCCGGCGAGGTCGCGGGCTGGGCGCAGAACCCGAAGGCCCGGGACCCGAGGTGCGCGAAGGTCGCCCCGCTGGGCGGCTCCTACGCCAAGACGGTCGGCCAGGAGATCGTGCTGCCCTCCCAGGGCGAGGTGATCAACCCCATCCCGCACGTCACCGGCGCCGGGCCGGAGGCGCAGCAGGCGTCGCTGATGACGCTGACCACCTGCCACCCCCGGTTCTCCGACAAGCAGCGGCTGATCGTGCACGCGGTGCTGGCGCAGGGCTACCCCAAGGCGCCCGGCTTCGTGCCCGAAGAGCTGAAGGAGCAGTGATGTACGGCTGGATCTGGCGCCACCTCCCCGGCCCCCTGCCGGTGCGCGTCCTCCAGGCCCTCGTGCTGGTGGCCGGGGTGGTGGCCCTGCTGATGTTCGTCGTGTTCCCGTGGGCGGAGCCGAAGCTGCCGTTCAACAACGTGACGACCACCCAGTAGCGGGCCCCGCCCGCCGCCGGGCGGCGCGGGTCAGGACCGGGAGATGGCGGTCATCTCGGCCCGGTCCACGACCTTGACCCGCTCGCGGCCCCGGGCCGCGCCGAGCGCGAGCTCGTGGGCGTCCAGCCGCCGCCAGCCGTCGACGGTGGTGAACGGCACCGCGCGCTGCTCCAGGAACCGCACGACGGCGTCCCGGTCGGCCACCGGCGCGGCCGGCAGCGCCGGCGCGTCGGCGAGCAGGCTGGTCACCGTCTCCAGCGCGTCGCCCTTGGTGTGCCCGATCAGCCCGACCGGGCCGCGCTTGATCCAGCCGGTGACGTACACGCCGGTCAGCGCCCGGTCGTCCAGGCCGAGCACGCGGCCCGCCCGGTGCGGCACGGTGCCCGAGGCGTGGTCGAACGGCAGGTCCGGCAGGTGCGTGGACAGGTAGCCGACCGCCCGGTACACGGCCTGGACGGGCCAGTCGGTGAACTCGCCGGTGCCCTCCGCGCTGCCGTCGCCGACGAGCCGCATCCGCTCGGTGCGCAGGCCGGTGACCGCGCCGTCGGCGCCCAGCACCTCGACCGGGGCCTCCAGGAAGTGCAGGTGCAGCCGGCGCGGCCGGTCGCCGACGTCGCGCAGCGCCCACTCCTGGAGCGTCTTGACCACCATCTCGACCTGCTTGCTGGACCGGATGGCCGCCATGCTGGCCGCGCAGAAGTCGATGCCCTCGGGGTGCACGATCACCTCGACGTTCGGCGAGTGGTCGAGTTCGCGCAGCTCCAGCGGCGTGAACTTGGCCTGGGCCGGCCCGCGGCGGCCGAACACGTGCACGTCGGTGACCGGGCTGGCCTTGAGGCCCCGGTAGACGTTGTCCGGGATCTCGGTGGTGAGCAGCTCGTCGGCGGTCTTGGCGAGCACGCGGGCGACGTCGAGCGCCACGTTGCCGACGCCGAGCACGGCGACCCGGGACGCGTCCAGCGGCCAGGTGCGCGGCACGTCGGGGTGGCCGTCGTACCAGGAGACGAAGTCGGCCGCGCCGTACGAGCCGGCCAGGTCGATGCCGGGGATGTCCAGCGGCCGGTCCTTCTCGGCGCCGGTGGCGAAGACCACCGCGTCGTAGAACTGGCGGAGGTCGTCGAGCTTCACGTCCACGCCGTACTCGACGTTGCCGAAGAACCGCACTTCCGGGCGGTCCAGCACGCGCTGCAGGGCGGTGACGATGCCCTTGATGCGCGGGTGGTCGGGCGCGACGCCGTAGCGGATGAGGCCGTACGGGGCGGGCATCCGCTCGAACAGGTCGACCGAGACGTCGGCCGCCGACTTGATCAGGGTGTCGGCGGTGTAGGTGCCGGCCGGGCCCGCGCCGATGACGGCGACGCGCAGTGAACGTGTCATGGTTCCAGGTTAGGAGAGCCTAAGCTCAATTCCGGCGAGAGGTTGGTCACGGCTACCCTGGCCCCATGCGCGTGCTCGTGGTCGACAACTACGACAGCTTCGTCTACAACCTCGTCCAGTACCTGGCTCAACTCGGGGTCGAGTGCGTGGTCCGGCGCAACGACGCCGTCGACCCGGACGAGGTGGGCGACGTCGGCGGGGTGCTCGTCAGCCCCGGCCCGAGCACGCCCGACCGGGCGGGCCGGAGCATGGACGTCATCCGCCGCTGCGCGGACACCGGCGTCCCGGTGCTCGGGGTGTGCCTCGGCCACCAGGCGATCGGCGCGGTGTGGGGCGGCACCGTGGACCTCGCCCCGGAGCTGCTGCACGGCAAGACCAGCGTCGTGCACCACGAGGGCGCGGGCGTCCTGGCCGGCGTGCCCAGCCCGTTCACGGCGACCCGGTACCACTCGCTGACCGTGCTGCCCGACACCATCCCGGACGAGTTCGAGGTCACCGGCCGCACCGACACGGGCGTGGTGATGGCGATGCGGCACCGGGAGCTGCCCGTCGAGGGCGTGCAGTTCCACCCCGAGTCCGTGCTCACCGAGGGCGGGCACCGGATGCTGGCGAACTGGCTGCGGGTGTGCGGCTTCGAGGCGCCCGAGGAGACCGTCGCCCACCTGGAGGCCGGGATGCGGCAGCTCGCGGCGGCCGCGTCCCGCTGACCCCGGCGCGCCGACGGCCCCCCACCCGGACCGGGGCGGGGGGCCGTCGCGCGGCGCCGGCTACCTCGTGGTGCTGGTCGACCCGATCCTGAACTCCTGGATCGTCACGTTGATCCGGGCGTTCTTCGCGACCGGCGCGTTCGGCTTGGTCTCCGTCTCGGAGATCTTCCTGTCCTGGGACATGTCGTTGGTGGCCGTCCGCTCGACGTTCAGGTCGCCGGTCCAGCCGAGCTGGCCCAGCTTCGCGCGCGCCTGGCCCTCGGTCATCCCGCGCAGGTCGGGCATCAGGAACTGGTTGCCCTTCGACACGCTGAGGGTGACCAGGGAGCCCTTCTGGACGCGGCCCGGGTCCGGGTTCTGCGCGACCACCACGCCCTGGTCCTCGGCGCTGTCGACCTCCTTGGTCTGCACCTTGAAGCCGTTGCCCTCCAGGGTGTCCTTCGCGCGCTGGAGCGTCTGACCGGTCACGTCGGGCAGCTGGACGTTGTCCGGGCCCTTGCCCAGGGTGATGGTGACCGGGCTGCCCTTGGCCGCCTTCGTGCCGGGCGACGGGCTCTGCAGGGCCACCTTGTTGACCAGCTTGGAGTCCTCGACCTCGGTCAGGTCGGGCGCCTGCTTGAACACCCACCCGTCGGCCTCCAGCTTCTGCTGCGCCTCGGCCGCGGAGAGCCCGGTCAGGTCCGGCACCTCGACCTGCTCCGGCGGCGCGCCGACGACCAGGCGGACCACCGAGTACCGGTCCACCTCGCGGCCGACCGCCGGGTCGACGTCCAGGACCTGGCCGACCTGCTCGGCGCCGCACACCGGCGGCGGGGAGTTCGGCTGGCACGGGTGGGGCACCACCTGCGGGGTGAGGTCGACCGCGCGCAGCTGCTGCTCCGCCGCCGCCGTGAGCTGCCCGCGCACGTCGGGGACCTTCGGCTTCTCGGCGCCGGTGTTGCCGGTGTTGCCGTCCAGCAGCGACTTGGTGATCCACACGGCGAGGCCGAGGACCACGACGCACAGCAGGACGACCAGGGCGATCATGATCGTCCGCTTGCGCCGGGCGCGCCGCTCCTCCTCTTCCCCGTCGAGCGGGTCGTGGTCGGCGGGGTCGTCGCGCTGCGCGGACGTGCGGTGCCGCCCGCCGGTGGACACCTCGGCGCGCGGCGACTGGTTGAGCACCGCCGTGCGGTCCTCGGCCGTCATCACCGCGGGCGCGGACGGGCGCTGGCCGGACAGCACGCGCACCAGGTCCGCGCGCATCTCGGCGGCCGACTGGTAGCGGTTCGCCGGGCCCTTCGCCATCGCCTTGAGCACGATCGCGTCCAGCGCGGGCGTCACCTTCGGGTTCAGCGACGACGGCGGCTTCGGGTCCTCCCGCACGTGCTGGTAGGCCACCGCCACCGGGGAGTCGCCGGTGAACGGCGGCTCGCCGGTCAGCAGCTCGAACAGCACGCAGCCCGACGCGTACACGTCCGACCGGGCGTCCACGGCCTCGCCGCGCGCCTGCTCCGGCGACAGGTACTGCGCGGTGCCGATCACCGCGGCCGTCTGGGTCACCGCGGCCTGGCCGTCGTGCACGGCCCGCGCGATGCCGAAGTCCATCACCTTCACCGCGCCGGAACGGGTGATCATCACGTTCGCGGGCTTCACGTCCCGGTGCACGATGCCGTGCCGGTGGCTGAAGTCCAGCGCCGCGGACACGTCGGCCATGATCTCCATGGCGCGCTTGCCGGTCAGCGGCCCCTGCGTCTTCACGATGTCGCGCAGCGTCCGGCCGTCGACGAACTCCATCACGATGTAGGGCAGCGGGCCGTACTCGGTGTTCGTCTCACCGGTGTCGTAGACGGCGACGATGGCGGGGTGGTTCAGCGCCGCGGAGTTCTGGGCCTCCCGCCGGAACCGCTCCTGGAACTGGGTGTCGCGGGCGAGGTCGGCACGGAGCACCTTGATCGCCACGTCCCGGCCGAGCCGCACGTCGCGGCCCTTGTGGACCTCCGACATACCGCCGTAGCCGAGGGTCTCACCCAGTTCGTAGCGGTTGGAGAGCAGTCGCGGAGTGCTCATCAGTGCTTCGTCCCGCTCCTCGTCAACGGTCCTGCCATCGCTTGCGTCCGCCTTCGTACCGCTCGGGCGTCACGTCGGTACACACGTCACCGTCACCCGTGAGCCGATCGCAACCTCGCCGGTCGGGCTCAGGTCCGACACCAGGCACTGCTCCCGGTCCTGCGGCTCACCGCCCCGGTCGGTGCTCACCTCGGGCTCCAGGCCGTGCCCGGAGAGCCTCTTCGCGACCTCGTCGGCCGGCAGGTCGACGAAGTCCGACTCGGTGATCGTGACCTTCGGCGTGCCGGGGAGACGATCGGTCGGGTCGGGCGGGGACGTGCGGGTGCTCGTGGTGCCTTGCGGGCTGGTCCCGCCCGGTGTCCCGCCGGGTGTCCCGTCCTCGCCCATCCCGCGCAGGACCACCACGCCGAGCACGACCAGCGCGGCCACCAGCACAGCGACCATAACCCACAGCACGGCGCGGTTGCGCCCCGGTGGCCGCGGCGGGACCGACAGCGGACCGAAGGCGCCCGTGCGCGGAGTGCTCACCTGCGGCGGCACCGGCGGCATCCCAGGGAGGGAGCCCGGGTGCCCCGCCGGGACGGCCGGGTGGGTGAGCTGGGGCAGGGGGGCGGAGCCGACCGCCATGGCCAGGCCGGTGGGCGTGGGCAGCGGTTGGCCGGCCCGCACCGCGCCCACCGCCGCCGCGAACTCGCCGCCGTTGCGGTAGCGCTGGCGGGGGTCCTTCACCATCGTCGCCTCGATCAGCGCGCGCGGACCCGGCGGCACGTCCGGCGGCAGCGGCGGCGCGATGTCGCGGATGTGCATCATCGCCACGGTCACCGCGTTCTCCGACAGGAACGGCCGGTGCCCGGCCAGGCACTCGTAGCCGCACACGGCCAGCGCGTACACGTCGCTGGCGGGTTCGGCCGCGTGGCCGAGGGCCTGCTCGGGCGCGATGTAGTGGGCGGTGCCCATCACCATGCCGGTGTGGGTCACGGGCGCGGCGTCGGCCGCCTTCGCGATGCCGAAGTCGGTGATCTTCACCTGGCCGTTCGGGGTGACCAGGATGTTGCCCGGCTTCACGTCCCGGTGCACCAGCCCGCGCTCGTGGGCGGCCTGCAGCGCGTTGCCCGCCTGCTCCAGCACGTCCAGCGTGCGGTCCGCGCCCAGCCGGCCGCGCGCGATGATCGCCGCCAGCGGCTCGCCCTCCACCAGCTCCATCACCAGGTAGGCGGTGTCCTCCGGCCCGTCGGGCGCCGACGCGGTCTCGCCGTAGTCGTGCACGGCGGCGATGCCCGGGTGGTTCAGCGACGCCGTGGTGCGCGCCTCGATGCGGAACCGGTTGAGGAACTCCGGGTCGCCGGACAGCTCCGCCTTGAGCACCTTCACCGCGACCTTGCGGTCCAACCGGGTGTCGGCCGCCTCCCAGACCTCGCCCATGCCGCCCACCGCGATCCGCCGGGACAGGCGGTACCGCTCGGCGAGCAACTGGCCGGAGGTCAGCATCAGCGGCCCCCGAGGTAGGCGCCGATGACCGCGCGGCCGATCGGGGCGGCCACCTTGCCGCCGGTCGCGGACAGGCCGGCGGTGCCGCCGTTCTCCACGATGACCGCGATCGCGATCTCCGGCTTCTCGGCCGGCGCGAACGCCACGTACCAGGCGTGCGGCCTGGTGTCCTTCACGTCCTCGCCGTGCTCGGCGGTGCCGGTCTTGGACGCGACGGTCACGCCGGACAGCCGGCCGTTGGGCGCGGTGTTCGCCTCCGACCTGACCATCATGTCGCGCAGCGCGGCGGCGTGCTCGGGCTCCATCGCGTCGGCGACCTCGTCGCCCTCGTCCTCGCTGATCACCTGCAGGTCGGGCGCCAGGACCTTCTGCACCAGGTGGGGCCGCATCCGGACGCCGCCGTTGGCGATGGCCGCGGTCATCATGGCGTTCTGCAGCGGGGTGACCAGCACGTCCCGCTGCCCGATGCCGGTCTGGTACACCGCAGGCCGCTCGTCCATCGGGCCCAGCGTGGAGGTCTCCACCGCCAGCGGGATCCGCAGGTCCGCGTCGTCGAAGCCGAACTTCGCCGCCGCCTTGCGCAGCTTGTCCGGGCCGAGCTGGTCGGCCAGCACGGCGAACGCGGTGTTGCACGACTTCGCCAGCGCCTCCTCCAGGGTGGCGGTGACGCCGTTGCCGCAGATGGTGTCGTTGAAGTTGGGCAGCGGGACCTGGGTGCCGGGCAGCGTGATGACCGGCCGGCCGTCGACCTCGCTCTCCTTGGTCTTCCCCTCGGCCAGCGCGGCGGCGGCCACGATCAGCTTGAACGTCGACCCGGGCGCGTAGAGGCCCGCGACCGAGCGGTTGAGCATCGGCAGGTTGCTCTCCGGCGCGATCAGCTGCTTCCACGCCGCCTGCTGCTCGGCCACGTCGTGGCTGGCCAGCGCGTTGGGGTCGTAGGTCGGCGTGGACGCCATCGCCAGGATCTCGCCGGTCTGCGGGCGGATCGCCACCACCGAGCCGGCGACGCCCTGGAGCTGGTCGTAGGCGACCTGCTGGAGCGCCGCGTCGATGGTCAGCTGGAGGCTGCCGCCCTTCGGGTCGCGACCGGTGATCAGGTCCGACACGCGGCGGGCGAACAGCCGGTCGTCCGAGCCGTTGAGCAGGTCGTCCTCGGCCCGCTCCAGGCCGCTCGCCCCGTACACGGTGGAGAAGTAGCCGGTCACCGGCGCGAACGCCGGACCCGCGTACTTGCGCAGGTAGCGCAGCCGGTCCGTGGTCCGCTCCACGGTCGCCAGCGGCTCGCCGCCGGAGGCGATGATCTGGCCGCGCTCGCGCGAGTACTGGTCGAGCACCACCCGCCGGTTCAGCGGGTTCTTGCGGTAGTCGTCGGCCTTGATGACCTGCACGTAGGTGGCGTTGGCCAGCAGCAGCACCATCATCGCCATCATGGCGACGCCGATCCGGCGGAGCGGTGTGTTCATTTGGGACGCTCCACCATGACTGTGTACTGGTCGGCGATCGCGGGCTGCTGCTGGCGGGGCTTCGGCGCGGCCTTCGGCGCGCGCGCCGCGTCGGAGATGCGCAGCAGCAGCGCCACCAGGATGTAGTTCGCCAGCAGCGACGAACCGCCCTTGGACAGGAACGGCGCGGTGATGCCGGTCATCGGGATCAGCTTCGTGACGCCGCCGACGATGATGAAGATCTGGAACGCCATCGCGAACGCCAGGCCGCCGCCCAGCAGCTTGCCGAACGTGTCGCGCACCGACAGCGCGGCGCGCAGGCCGCGCATGGCCAGGACCGTGTAGACCAGCAGCACCGCGGACAGCCCGACGAAGCCCAGCTCCTCGCCGATCACGGCGGTGATGAAGTCGGTGTTGGCCTCCGGGATCTGGTCCGGCCGCCCGCCGCCGAGCCCCGCGCCGAACAGCGCGCCGGTGCCCAGGCCGAACAGCGACTGGACGATCTGGTAGCCGCGCTCGTTCGCGTCGGCGAACGGGTCCAGCCAGTTCTGCACGCGGATCTGGACGTGGCCGAACAGCTTCCACGCCACGAACGCGCCGATGCAGAACAGCACCACGCCGAGCACCACCCAGGCCGCGCGCTCGGTCGCCACGTACAGCAGCACCAGCACGATGCCGAAGAACAGCAGCGACGAGCCCAGGTCCTTCTGGAGCACCATGATGCTCACGCCGACCAGCCACGCCGCGATCAGCGGGCCCAGGTCGCGCGCCCGCGGCAGGTCCAGGTTCAGCACCCGGCGCCCGGCCGTGGTGAACAGGTCGCGCTTGGACACCAGGAACGCCGCGAAGAACACCATCAGCAGGATCTTCGCGAACTCACCCGGCTGGATGGAGAACGCGCCGAACGCCAGCCAGATCTTCGCGCCGTTGATCTCCGGCGCGATGAAGCTCGGCAGCACGCCGGGCAGGACCAGCGCCACCAGCCCCAGGAAGCCGCACGTGTAGCCGTACTTGGCCAGCGTGCGGTGGTCGGAGAGCACCTTCAGGGCGGTGCAGAACAGCACGAGGGCGATCGCCGTCCACAGCAGCTGCTTCGGCGCGGCGGCCGACCAGACCTGGTTGTTGGGCAGCTTCACGTCCTCCATGGCCAGGTCGATCCGGTGGATCATGACCAGGCCCAGGCCGTTGAGCAGCGCCACGCAGGGCAGGATCACCGGGTCCGCGTACGGCGCCCAGCGGCGCACCGCCAGGTGCGCCACGGACAGCACGCCCAGGTAGGCCAGGCCGAGCCACACGATCCGCATGGTCAGCTCCTGCTCCTGGTTGGCCTCCACCAGGATCAGGGCGATCGTCACGAGCAGTGCGGCGAAGGCGAGCAGGAACAGTTCGACGGACCGCTTCGTGGGCGGGCGCATCCCGGGCGACGTGCTCGCCGCCGCGTGCGGTGAACTGCCCCCCGCCGCCGCGGGCGGTGGTCCTCCCGCGCCGGGGACCGGCGAACCCATGGCGTCTACTGACCTTTCCGGCAGTCCGTGCCCGGCTGTTGCACGGGCGAGGGCAGCGGGATGCCCTCCAGCGTGGTGGTCGTCGTCGGCGCGGTCGAGGCCGCCGACGGGTCCACCGGTGCGGTGGTCGTCGTCGGCCCGGTCGCGCTGGACGACTGGTCCTTGGGGCAGAGCGGCAGCGTCTGCTCCGTGCGCAGGCGGCGGATCGCCTCGCGCGCGCCCTCCAGGCCGTCCACGTCGGTGATGCCGTTGCGCACCACGTCCCTGGTCGCGACCTTCAGGTCGTCCACGGTGATCGGCTCGCAGGCTTGCGCGCCCGGCGGGCAGGAGCCCTCCACCCGGGTGTGCAGGTCGAACCCGAAGACGCTGCCGGTGACACCGCGGAACACCGAGACCTGGCCGTCCGGCGCGGCGCCCACGTAGTACTGCCGCAGCACGTACCAGCGGGTGCCCAGGCCGGCCGCGGTCAGCAGCAGGAGCAGGAACACCACCAGGCCCAGCGCCTTGAGGCGGTTGCCGCGCGCCCGGCGCGGGTCGACCTGCGGCTGCGGCGGCTCGGGCCGCGGCGGCGCCGGCCGCGGGCCGGTGATCGAACTCGCCCGCGAGGCGGGCGAGTCGGGGGGAGGCGGGTCCTCGCTGCCGTCACCGGCCGCGCCGCCCACTATCGGGGCGTCCTCCCCGAAGTCCACGTCCACGACGTCGGCGACGACGACCGTCACGTTGTCCGGCCCGCCGCCCTTGAGCGCCAGCTCGATCATCCGGTCCGCGCACGCCTGCGGGTCCGGGATGCGGATGGCCTCCTCCAGCGTCTCCTGGCTCACCACGCCGGACAGGCCGTCGGAGCAGAGCAGGTAGCGGTCGCCGGGCCGGGCCTCGCGCACCATCAGGCGCGGCTCCACCTCGTGCCCGGTCAGCGCGCGCAGCAGCAGCGAGCGCTGCGGGTGCGTCGCCGCCTCCTCCTCGGTGATCCGGCCCTCGTCGATCAGCGACTGCACGAACGTGTCGTCGTGCGTGATCTGCGTGAACGCGCCGTTGCGGGCCATGTACGCCCGCGAGTCGCCGATGTGCACCATGCCGAGCCGGCTGCCCGCGAACAGCACGGCGGTGAGCGTGGTGCCCATGCCGTCCAGGTCCGGGTCGGACTGCACCAGCTCGGAGATCGCGCCGTTGCCGGCGATCACCGCCTCGCGGAGCTGGCCGAGCAGGTCGTCGCCCGGCTCGTCGTCGTCGAGCGGGGCCAGGGCGGCGATGACCACCTTGCTGGCGACCTCGCCCGCGGCGTGGCCGCCCATGCCGTCGGCCAGCGCGAGCAAGCGGGGGCCCGCGTACACGGAGTCCTGGTTGTTGGAGCGCACCAGGCCCCGGTCGCTGCGGGCCGCGTATCGAAGGACGAGGGTCATGAGCGCAGCTCGATCACCGTTTTGCCGATTCGGATCGGGGAGCCGAGCGGGACCCGGAGTGGGGCCGTGACCTTCGCCCGGTCGAGGTACGTGCCGTTCGTGGAGCCGAGGTCCTCCACGTACCAGTCGGCGCCGCGCATGGACAGCCGCGCGTGCCTGGTCGACGCGAAGTCGTCGTCCAGCACGAGCGTGGAGTCGTCCGCGCGGCCGATCAGGATCGGCCTGCCGTCCAGGGAGATGCGCGTGCCCGCCAGCGCGCCGTGCGTGACGACGAGCTGCCGGGGCGCCTTGCCGCCCTTCGCGGCCTTCTTGGCCCCCCTACGCAGGCCGGGCGTCGGAACGCGCAGTCCCGACGCCGCGTACAGGTCGGACCGGACCACCTTCAGCGCAGCAAACACGAACAACCAGAGCAGGATGAGGAAACCCGCTCTGGTCAGCTGCATCACCAGCTCTGGCACCGGTTGTAACCGCTCCTGCCTTGAGTGCCGTCACGCCTTCACCCGTCCCGACCGCGCTAGCCCTGGGTGCGGAAGACCAGCGAGGAGTGGCCGATGCGGACGACGTCGCCTTCCGCGAGCTGCCAAGTCTGCACCGGAGTGCCGTTCACCGTGGTCCCGTTGGTCGAACCGAGATCAGCGAGCATGGCACTGTGCCCGTCCCAGGTGATCTCCAGGTGCCTCCTGGACACCCCGGTGTCGGGCAGCCGGAAGTCCGCCTCCTGGCCGCGACCGACCACGTTGCCGCCCTGCTTGAGGTTGTAGGTCCGGTTGGAGCCGTCGTCCAGGTGCAGCGTCGCGCTCAGCTGGCGAGCGCCGGACTGCACCGCCGGCGGGGCGTAGCCCTGCGACGGGTCCGGGTAGCCGCCCTGGCCGTAACCCTGGTCGTAGCCCTGGCCGTAGCCCTGCTGCTGCTGGCCGTAGCCCTGGTCGTAGCCCTGCTGGCCGTAACCCTGGTCGTAGCCCTGCTGCTGCTGGCCGTAACCCTGGTCGTAGCCCTGGCCGTAGCCCTGCTGCTGCTGGCCGTAGCCCTGGTCGTAGCCCTGCTGCTGTTGCTGGCCGTAACCCTGGTCGTAGCCCTGCTGCTGGCCGTAGCCCTGGTCGTACCCCTGGGGCTGCTGGCCGTAACCCTGGTCGTACCCCTGCTGGCCGTAGCCCTGGTCGTAGCCCTGCTGTTGGCCGTAGCCGCCCTGCGCGTAGGGGTCGTAGCCGGGCTGGCCCTGTCCTTGTCCGTAGCCGGGAGGCTGGCTCATGGATCCGTCTCCTGCAGTGCGAGGTGGTGCTGACCGTCGGCTGGCAACTTTCACGTCGGGGTCGACGGACGAGCTGGTTCGGAACTGTCCGGTGTGCAGCGCGTCGGAGCGCTCCAGGGAGACTACGACGTCACCATAGGTATCCCATCCGCTCTCTTCGAGGTGCTCCCGGATGGAGTCACCGAGAAGCTGGGTGATGCGTAGTTCATCCTGGCCGTCACCGGCAAGCCGGTCGTGGTCCTGGGGGCCCAGCAGGACCAGGTAGTGGTTCGGGGCCAGCAGCCTGCCACCCGCGAGCTCGCGGATGTTGACCTCGGCCTCCCGGGCGAGGGCCTGCGCGACTTCCTGCGGGACGACGTTGCCGCCGAACACGCGGGCGAAGGTGTTGCCCACGATGCCTTCGAGACGGCGCTCGAAGCGCTGTACGAGGCCCACGGCAACCCTCCGACTCGGTCGACTTCCACCGCCGATCGTATCCGGGGCGCCGTACGGGTACACGGGGCAATTGGTAACCCGGACGTGGACCGTGCTAGTGTTCTCCACGTCGCTCCGGGCGAGTGGCGGAATGGCAGACGCGCACGGTTCAGGTCCGTGTGTCCGAAAGGACGTGGGGGTTCAACTCCCCCCTCGCCCACAGAAGGCTGATCGGGAATCAGCTGGCTCGAACCGGCGGTACGCGGTTCGGAGCAGGAAGTCCGCACAGGGGCCCCGCAATCGCGGGGCCCCTGTGCTGTTCGGGGTGAGTCGGGCTCCGCCCGCCCCTGTGTCGTAGACCACTCGTTCGGGCTAATGGCGGTTGCCGGGGGCGGTGCGGCCGTCCGGCCGCGCGGCGCTGTGCCGCCCGCCGGGCGGGCGTGCCGGGCTCGCCCGGGGCACGTGCCGCGTTTTCCCACGTCGGGTGTCGTGGGGTGGAATCCCGTCGGGCCGGCCCACCGGCGGTGGCGCCCGGTTCGCGGCCGGTCGCGGGGTCCTCGGTGCGGTTTCCGGGAGCGGTCGTGCGCGCCGCCCACGCCGTTGCGGAGCGTGTGATATCCGTTACTCCACTTCGGGAACGCGCAGGGTAGTGCTTGGCAGGGCGCCCGGCGACCGCTCCCGACCGGGCTCGCGGGCCGGTGCCGACCGGCGCCGCAGCGGTCGTGCCCGCGTTCGGCAGCGGGTTGTTGACCCGCCCGCACCAACCGGGCGAGGCGATTGTGACGATATGGTCACGCCCTGGTATTCCGTTGCCGGCCGACGGGCGGACCGGGGGGCGTCATGGTGGTGCGGTTCCGGTTGTTGGGCGGCGTCGAAGCCGAGGTCGGCGGCGCGCCGGCGCGCCTCGGGTCGGCCAAGCAGCGCGCGGTGCTGGCGGTGCTGCTGGTCGAGGTCAACCACCTGGTCGCGATCGACCGCCTGCTCGGGTGCGTGTGGGGCGAGCGGGTCCCGCCGCGGGCCCGGAACTCGCTGCACACCTACGTCTCCGGGCTGCGCGGGGCGCTGTCCGCGCTCGACGGGGTGCACCTGGTCCGCCACTCCGGCGGCTACCGGCTCACCGCGGACGAGCGGGAGGTCGACCTGCACCGGTTCCGCGGCCTGGTCGCCGACGCCCGCGCCGCGGACGACGAGCGGGCGGTCGAGCTGTTCGAGCGGGCGCTGGGGCTGTGGCGGGGCGAGCCGGTGGCCGACCTGGAGACGCCGTGGGCGCACGGCCTGCGCGCCACCCTGGAGCGGGAGCGCCTGGCCGCCGAGCTGGACCACGCCGACGCCGCGCTGCGCCGCGGCCGGCACGCGGAGCTGCTGCCCGACCTGGCCGAGCGCGCGCAGCGCCACCCGCTGGACGAGCGGGTCGCCGCCCAGCTGGTGCTGGCCCTGTACCGCAGCGGTCGCCAGGCCGACGCGCTGGAGCACCACCGGCGGGTGCGCGCCCGGCTGGTCGACGAGCTGGGCGCCGACCCCGGCCCCGGGCTCCAGCGCCTCCACCAGCAGATCCTGGCCGCGGACCCGGAGCTGGCCGGGCCGGCCGCGCCCACGCCCGGCGCGCCCCCGGCGCCCCGCCAGCTGCCGGCCCCGCCCCGGCTGTTCACCGGCCGCGCCGAGGAGCTGGCCGTGCTGACCAAGGCCCTGGACTCCGCGGCGGGGCGGCCCGCGACGGTGGTGATCTCGGCGCTGGCCGGGGCCGGCGGGATCGGCAAGACCTGGCTGGCGCTGCACTGGGCCCACCACCACCTGGACCGGTTCCCCGACGGGCAGCTCTTCGTGGACCTGCACGGGTTCAGCCCCACCGGCCGGCCGAAGACCCCGGGGGACGCGCTGCGCGGGTTCCTCGCCGCCCTCGGCGTCGCGCCCGACCGCGTCCCCGCCGACCCGGACGCCCAGGCCGCGCTGTTCCGCAGCCTGGTCGCCGACCGGCGGGTGCTGGTCGTGCTGGACAACGCCGCCACCACCGACCAGGTCGTGCCGCTGCTGCCCGGCACCGCCTCGTGCACCGTGCTGGTCACCAGCCGCAACCGGCTGCACGGCCTGGGCGCCCGCCACGGCGCCCGGCCGCTGCCCCTCGGGGTGCTGCCCGACACCGAGGCCCGCGCCCTGCTGGTCGCCGCCCTCGGCGCGGAGCTGGTCGCGGCCGACGAGGCCGCCGTCGCCGACCTGATCGCGCTGTGCGGCGGGTTCCCGCTCGCGCTCGGCCTGGTCGCCGCCCGCGTCCAGCAGGGGCTGCCCCCGGCCGAGGCCGTCGCCGAGCTGCGCGAGTCGGGCCCGGACGCCCTGGACGACGACGACCCCGCCGCGAGCCTGCCCGCCGTGCTGTCCTGGTCCCTGCGCCGGCTCACCGACACCCAGCGCACCGCCTTCGCGCTGCTGGGCACCGCGCCCGGACCCGACACCGGCCTCCCGGCCGCCGCCGGACTCCTCGGCCTGCCGGCGGGGCGGGCCCGCGCGGTGCTGCGCGCGCTGGCCGACGCCTCCCTGCTCGACCGCTCGCCCGACGGGCGCTGCGCCCTGCACGACCTGGTCCGCGCCTACGCCGCCGGGCTCGCCCGCGACCTGCCCGAACCGGTGCGGCGGGCGGCGGCGGAGCGGGTGGTCGACTTCTACCTGCACACCGCCCACGCCGCCGACCGCCTGCTCAACGCCCACGCCCCGCCGGTCCTGCCGGAACCGCCCGCGTCCGGCGCGTCCCCCCTCCCGCTGCCCGACCGGCCCGCCGCGCTGGCCTGGCTGGACGCCGAGCACCGGCACCTGCTCGCCGCCCAGCACACCGCCGCCGACGTGGGCCGCCACCGCGCCGCCTGGCACTTCGCCCGCGTCCTCACCTGGTTCCACCTGCGGCGGGGGCACCTGCGCGAGAGCCTGGGCGTGTGGCAGGCCGCGCTGGAGGCCGCCGCCCACCTGCCGGACCCCGCCGCCCGCATCCAGGCACACCGCAACGTCGGCGGCGTGCAGTCCGCCCTGGGGCGGCACGAGGAGGCCGTCGCGCACCTGGACCGGGCCATCGCCCTGGCCGAGCACCACGGCGACACCCTCCACCTGGCCCACAACCACCACGCCCTCGCGGAGGTCCGGGAGCGGCTGGGGCAGGACGACGAGGCCCTGGCGCACGCCCTGCGGGCGCTGGAGCTCATCCGCGCCCTGGGCGACAACCCGGTGTGGGAAGCCTGGGCGCTCAACGCCGTGGGCTGGCACGCCACCCGCCTGCGCCGGTACGACACCGCCCGCGAGCACTGCGAGGCCGCCCTCGCCCGGTACCGGGAGCACCGGGACCCCGCCGGCGAGGCGGCCACCCTGGACAGCCTGGGCCTGATCGACCACCTCACCGGCCACCACGAGCGGGCCGTGCGGGACTGCTACGAACCCGCCATCGCCCTGGTCCGCGCCGTCGGCCACACCTACGAGCTGTCCGACACCCTCGACCGGATCGGCCACCCCCACGTCGCCCTGGGCCGGCCCGACCGGGCCCGCGCGGCGTGGCGGGAGGCGCTGGAGCTGTACCGGCAGCAGGGTCGCGACGCCGACGCCCGGCGCGTCCGCGACCAGCTCGACGGCCTCGAACGCGGATCGGGCCGAGCCGCACCGACGACCGGGTGACGCGCATCACCTCGTCCGGTGACGCGGCAGGCGGCGCGCGGTGAGCTTCGTCGCAGCCGGTGCGGGCGTCACCCGGAGGAGCGGTGCGCGCCGCAACCGCCCGGCTTGCCCGGCGGAGGGCCGCACCTGACCACGCGCGGCGATTCCGGTCGGGCCGCCGGGCCTGCGCAGTTGCCGGTGGGCCCGTCGGCGCCAGGGGTGTCGACGGCTCCGGTGCGGCGGCGGGGGCTCCCCTCCCCGCGCCGCGTCCCCTGTGGATCCCTGCCGCGGGTCCCGACCGCGCGTCCGTCCGCGCGCCGGCGGCCGGGCGATCGGTCGCCGTGGCGCGGCGACCGGTGGGCGGTCGGTCGGTTTGGGGCGGTGAGCGGTCGGTGCGGTGGGGGGTCTTGCGGTGGCGCAGGTCACTCACAGGGCCGGCGCAGGCGTCGGTTGAGCACGCAGCGCACGGTTTCGAGGTGTCCGGGCCCCGGCGCGTCACCCGGACGGCAGCATCGCCGGGCCGAATTCCTGGCAGCGCGTATCGACCGGTCACCGATCGCTCCGCGCCGCCGATCGCAGGGGGCGGTTGAGCCGGGGGGTGCCGAGGTGCCCGGGTGGTACGCCTTATGCAGAGCACGAGTCGAAACGCGGCGGGTCCCACCGCCGTGGTTGCCGAGGAGGCCCTGGCGTGAGCAGCACACCAGCACGGATCGCGGACACCGGCCACGCGCGGGCGCTGTCGGCCATCGCGATCCCGGTTCCGGAACTGCCCGGCTCCGCGGAGGAGCTGGCGGCAGCCGCGGCCGTCCGCCTCGGTTGGCACGGCGTGGTGCTCCCGGAGATGTCGCTGATGGGCCGCAAGGTCATCGTGGTCGCCGAGCTCCTGGCCGACGCGCACGCCGAGCGGGTGTGCCTGGGCGCGGGCCCCGAGCCCGACCGCGCCACCGTGTCGACCTGGGTGTGGCCGGAGATGGACGGCCGGGTTCCGCCGTCGGCCGTGCGGATCGTCGGCGTGCTGGCGGTGGCCCGGCACTGGCGGACCGCCCTGGCGTCGGCGGTGCCGTTCGCCCGGTTCGGCAACGCGGCGGCCGTGCTGCCGTCGTCGGTCGCGTTCACCCACGACTACCTGGCCAACTGCCTGCCCCGCGTGCGGCGGTACGGCGTGTCGGTGCTGCTGGCCGACGAGGAGCGCGAGCTGTCCACGGACGTCGCCGGCCGCAACGAGACCGTGCCGGTGGAGGACACCGCCACCACCCGTTGGGTGAACGAGCTGGTCTACGAGCAGCTGCTGATCACCGCGTCCTGAACTACCGTCGTGCCATGCGAGTGGCGGTGGCGGGTGGGCACGGCAGGATCGCGTTGCTGGTGACGGGGCTGCTGGCGGACCGGGGTGACCGGGTGACCTCGCTGGTGCGCGACCCCGGCCAGTTCGACGACGTCCGCGCGGCGGGCGGCGAGCCGGTGCTGTGCGACCTGGAGTCGGCGGACGTCGACCGGGTCGCCGCGGCGGTGGCCGGGGCGGACGCCGCCCTGTTCGCCGCCGGCGCGGGTGCGGGCAGCGGCGCGGCCCGCAAGGACACCGTGGACCGGGGCGCGTCGGCGCTGTTCGCCGCGGCGGCCGAGGCCGCGGGCGTGTCCCGGTTCGTGCAGATCAGCTCGGGCGGCATCGGCCGGGTGACCGGTGACGAGGTGTTCGACGCCTACCTGGCCGCCAAGGGCGCGGCCGAGGAGGACCTGCGGGCGCGCCCGCTGGACTGGACGGTCCTGCGGCCCGGCCGGCTGCTCGACGAGCCCGGCACCGGGCTGGTGACCGTGGCGGAGGCGCCGCTGCGCGGGTCGGTGCCCCGCGCCGACGTGGCGGCGGTGGTGGTGGCGCTGTTCGACCACCCGACCACGATCGGGCGAACTTACGAGCTGGTCTCGGGGTCCACGCCGGTCGCCGAGGTGTTCGGCCCGAGCACCCGGTCCAGGTAGTCGTTGGTGAACTTGCCGGTCGGGTCGACCTCGGCGCGCACCCGGCGGAAGTCGGCGAAGCGCGGGTAGCGCGGCGCGAGGGTGGCGGCGCCCTGCCCGTGCAGCTTGCCCCAGTGCGGCCGGCCGCCGACGGCGTCCGCGATCCGCTCGAACGCGTCGAAGTACCGCCGGTAGGGCATCCCCAGGTACTGGTGCACCGCGACGTAGGCGGTGTCGCGGCCGTGCGCGGTGGACAGCCAGATGTCGTCGCCCCGCGCGACCCGGACCTCCACCGGGACGATCACGCCGTGGTCCAGCCGCCCGACGACCGCCCGCAGCTCGCGCAGCACGTCGTGCAGCGCGGCGCGGGGCACGGCGTACTCGGACTCCACGAAGCGGACGCGGCGGGGCGTGACGAAGACCCTGTGCGAGACGTCCCGGTAGACGCGCTCGGAGACGAGCGTGCCGCACACCCGGTTGAGCGCCCTGGTGGTGCGCGGCACGGCGCGGGCGAGGTGGCAGACCAGGCCGAACGCGCCGTTCTCCACGACCTCGTACTCGTAGAAGCGGCGCAGGCGCGACAGCGGCGCGGGCCGGTCGTCCACCCGGTTGTTGCGCTTGAGCAGCACGTGGTCGCCGTGCGGGAACCAGTGGAACTCGACGTGGTCGTCGACGGCCGCGAGGTGGTCGAACTCCTCCAGCACCCGGTCCAGCCGGGCCGGCGACTCGCGGGCGTGCAGCACGAACGCGGGGACGCAGCGCAGGGTGACGGTGCTGATGACGCCGAGCGCGCCCAGGCCGACGCGGGCCGCGGCGAACAGCTCCGGGCGCTCCTCGGCCGAGCAGCGGACCAGCTCGCCGTCGGCGAGGACCAGCTCGACGGCCACCACCGCGGTGGGCAGGCCGCCGAGCCCGGCCCCGGTGCCGTGGGTGCCGGTGGAGATCGCCCCGGCGATCGTCTGCGCGTCGATGTCGCCCAGGTTGGGCAGCGCCAGGCCCAGGCCGTCGAGCAGGGCGTTGAGGTTGCGCAGGGTCGTGCCGGCGCGGACGGTGACCAGTGGGCCGGAGACCTCCGCGATGCCGGTCCACGCGTCCAGGTCGAGGGCGACGTGCGGTGCGGCGGCGATGTCGGTGAACGAGTGGCCGCTGCCGCGCGGTCGCACGCGGTGCGCGGCGGCGACGGCCTCCGCGATCGCGTCGGCGCTCGTCGGGTGCTCGACCCGGTGCGGGGCGGCGGACGCGGTGCGCGCCCAGTTCGTCCACGACGTCCCCATGCCCACCTCCGGTGTGACGGGATCCACGCACGTTAGGTGAATCGCTTTCACCTTTCAAGTACGGTGAGGCCATGCACCCCCTTGCCCGCCTCGACGGCGCGACGAAGGACCTCGATCCTCCGCTCGCGATCGTCGACCTGGACGCGTTCGACCACAACGCGGCCGACCTCGTGCGCCGGGCCGGCGGCAAGCCGGTGCGGGTGGCGAGCAAGTCGGTGCGGGTCCGCGCCCTGCTGGAGGACGTCCTGGCGCGGCCCGGGTACGCCGGGGTGATGTGCTACTCGCTGGCCGAGGCGCTGTGGCTGTCCTCGGCCGACGTGTCCGAGGACCTGCTGGTGGCCTACCCGACGGTGGACTTCGGGGCGCTGCGGGCGCTCGCCCGGGACGAGGTGGCGCTGCGGCGGGTCACGGTCGTGGTCGACTCGCCGGCGCACCTGGAGCTGATCGAGGCGGCCATGGGCGCCGGGCACCCCGAGGTGCGGGTGTGCCTGGAGCTGGACGTGTCGTGGCGGCCCGTGCCCGGCCTGCACGTCGGCCCCCGCCGCTCGCCGGTGCGCACCGAGCGGGACGCCCGCGCGCTGGCCGGGCGGATCGCCGACCGGCCGGGGTTCCGGCTCGTCGGGGTGATGGCCTACGAGGGGCAGATCGCGGGGCTGGGCGACGCGCCGCCCGGCCGGCCGGTGCGCGGCGCCGTGCTGCGGTGGGTGCAGCGGCGGTCGGCGGCCGAGCTGGTCGAGCGCCGGGGCGCCGCCGTGGCCGCCGTGCGGCGGGTGGCCGACCTCGAGTTCGTCAACGGCGGCGGGACCGGCAGCCTGGAGGGCACCGGGGCGGACCCGTCGGTCACCGAGCTGGCGGCCGGGTCGGGGCTGATCGGGCCGACCCTGTTCGACGGGTACCGGGCGTTCCGGCCCCGGCCCGCGGTGCTGTTCGCGCTGCCCGTGGTGCGCCGGCCGGGCCGGGGGGTGGCGACGCTGTTCGCCGGCGGGTACGTCGCGTCCGGCCCCTCGTCCCCCGACCGCCGGCCGACGCCGCACCTGCCGGCGGGGCTGCGGCTGCTGCCGCTGGAGGGCGCGGGCGAGGTGCAGACGCCGGTCGCGGGCCGCGCCGCCGACGCGCTGCGGCTGGGCGACCGGGTGTGGCTGCGCCACGCCAAGGCCGGCGAGCCGGCCGAGCGGTTCTCGCACTACCACCTCGTCCGGGGCGACGCGGTGGTGCGGACCGTGCCCACGTACCGGGGCGAGGGGAAGTCCTTCGGCTAGCCGGGCAGGCGCGCGGACAGGTAGCCGCGGACCAGGTTCTCGGCCTCGGCCAGGATCTCCCGGTCGCCCGCCGGGTCGCGGCGGAACGCCAGGTTGAGCACGCCGTCCGCCGCCTCGACGGCGATCGAGATGGGCAGCCGCAGGTCGTCCAGCGCGATGTCGAACCTGGACGAGATCATCTCCGCGATGCGGTCGGAGATGACGGTGTTGTTGTCCCGGCGGTCGTCCAGCAGGCGCATGTCGACCACGTCGCCGAAGTGCAGCTTGCTGAAGCCGGGCACCTCGCGGTGCATGGACACGTAGACGTCGAAGATCACGTCCACGGCGTCCCACCAGTGGTCCAGGGTGGTGGAGGAGAAGCGGGCGTCCACCGCCTGGATGAACTTCTCCAGGTTGCGCAGGGTCAGCGCCTGGACGACGGCCCGCTTGTCGGGGAAGAACTGGTACAGCGACCCGACCGCGACCCCCGCCCGTTCCGCGATCAGCGTCGTTGTCACCCCGTCGTAGCCGACCTCCTCGATGAGCGAGGCACACGCTTCGAGCATCCGCTCGACGCGCTTGGCGCTGCGCTGCTGCACCGGCTGGCGGCGCAGGGGGGTCGTACTGGTCACGGCGACTCCTGCGAGGTGGGTTGCGGAGTTCCATAGTGCCCGCTCCCGGACCGCTCCACTTCCGGTGGCGGCGCAACACGCCTAGGATCCGAATAGATTTCACGTTCTGGGAGGCTCGCGTGACCCCGTCCGACCGGTCCCCCGGGGCGCTCCGACGTCCGCGCCCCCGAGGGGGTCGGTCGGGGCCGCCATCGCCTGTTCACCCCGGGACAACCGGCCGTTCGCCGGTCGGCCGCCACCCCGGTGGCCCGGTCGACCGCTCGCCGATCGTGGGAGGCGACTTGGCGATCATCCCCGCGGCGGCGACGCTGTTCGTGGCGCTTCGCGCCGACGACGATCCGATCGGTGTCCGGGAGGGTGTTCTCGTGCGGTTGGCAGGGCGGACGGTCTTGATCACGGGCGCGTCGCAGGGCATCGGCGCCGCGACGGCGCTGGAACTGGCCCGGCGCGGGGCGGTTGTCCTGCTCGTGGCGCGCAGCGGTGAAGCGCTCGGAGCGCTCGTCGAGCGGTCCTCGCGTTCCGGCGGCCGTTCGGTCGCGCTGCCCGCCGACCTCTCGGACGTCGACGGGGTCCGCGCGCTGGCCGCACGGGTGCTGGCGGAGCACGGGCCGCCGGACGTGCTGGTCAACAACGCCGGCGCGGGGCGGTGGCTGTTCCTGGACGACACCCCGACCGACGAGCTGGTGGCGATGACGGCCCTGCCGTTCACCGCGGCGCTGCACCTGACCAGGGAGCTCCTGCCCGCCATGCGGGCCCGCGGCACCGGGCGGGTGGTCAACGTGAACTCGCCGGCGTCCCGCCTGCCGTGGCCCGGCGCGACCGGGTACACGGCCTCCCGCTACGCGCTGCGCGGGCTGACCGCCGCGCTGCGGCTGGACCTGCGCGGCACGGGCGTGGGCGTCAGCGAGGTCGTGCCCGGGAAGGTGAGCAGCCGGTACTTCGCCAACAACCCGGGCGCGGAGGAGCGCATCCCGCGCATCGCCCGGCTGATCCCCACCGTCGCGCCGGAGCGGGTGGCCCGCGAGATCGCGCACGTCGTCGAGCACGACCGGGACGAGCGGGTGTTCCCCTGGCAGCTCAAGGTCTTCGAGGTGGCGGGCCGGCTGTTCCCGGGCCTGACCGGCCGGCTGACCTGGCGCACCGGGGTGCACCGCTGACGTGCGCTGCCGAAGTGTTCCCCTGACGTGCGCCCCTGAAGTGCGCTGCCGATGTGCGCCGCCGACGGCCGGGAGTGGAACCGGCTCCCGATGCCTGCGCGGGAGGTGCAGGCATCGGGAGCCGACGTGGTGCCCGCGGACCGGTGCCGGTCGGGGAGGGAAGGTGCACAGCACCGGCCCGCGGATGTCTCGGGGATGGAGTTGTCAGCCGGCCGGCGGTCCGTTCGTCGCGGTCGGGGGTTCGCACGTCCCGGACCGCCGGCCAGTAGGCGGGTGCTCGACCGTGTCGCGTCGGGGGAACGACAGGTCGGGACCGCCCGTCAGCGGGCTCTGGCCACCGCCGCCCGGCGCGTCCGGGTGACCGGAGGGGTCACCGGGGCCGAGCGCAGGTGCCGAGCCGGGCGCGGGGCCAGACCACCCGCGACCAGGTGTTCGTACGCGGCGCGCCACACCGAGCACGGGCTCTTCTGCTGCCGCCACCGACCGGAGCACTCGGGGCAGTTGCCCTTCTCGTCCGGTTCGTGCGCGGCCAGCAGCGCCCGCCACCCCTCGGTCAGCCGGGGCAGCTCGGAGCGGGCCACCGACAGCAGGGACGGGGCGTCGGCCTCGTTGGCCAGCTCGGTGAGCAGGTCGAGCCGCTCCCACACCGCGTTGCGAAGAACTTGTCCGAGGATCTCGTCCACCGAAACGTCACCGTCACCTTTCCGCCTGCTCGGCGGCTTCGCGTAGCGCGGACCTGAGTTGGCCGAGCTGGTCCGCCGAGAGCACCGCGGTCTCACCCGGCGGGCCGACCAGGACCACGCGGCCCCGGTCGACCAGCACGGTGAGGCAGCGCTCCCGGTCGACCACGTCGCTGCAGCGGATCCGCCACCAGCGTCGCTGCCCGGTAGAGCCGCGCCATCCGGAGTCGAGGTCGGTCGACTCCCGGACAGTCGTCGGAGCCGGGGAGGGCGCGGTCGTGGCGACGGCGCGCGCTGCCGACCCACCCGTGGTGGTCACCGCCCGCTCGATCAGGTCCACTTCCGATTTCCTCTCCGTGCTCACTCGCTTACCGGATCCCAGATTGCGATGATTCAACCCGGATCGGGACGTCATAGCGCTAGCCGGTGGTCGTTCCACGGTAAGCGGTCAGCGGAGTTCGGCAGGGCCGATCAGCCTCGCCGATCGACACTTCCTGCACTTGGGGGAGTGCCCCTACTCTGCGGTTGACGCCCAAGGGACTGTGAGGGGGCGCAATTGAACACCATCGGTTCGCAAGGCTCTCCTGTTACGCCGGACGTCTGGGACCAGCAGGAGATGCGGGACGCGCTGGCCAAGCGGGAGATCAGCTCGGTGTACCGGCTGCTCCGCCGCCACGGCGTGTCCCAGCGCCAGATAGCGGCGCTCACGGGCCAGTCGCAGTCCGAAGTGTCGGAGATCCTCAAGGGTCGTCAGGTCATGGCCTACGACGTCCTGGCCCGGATCGCCGCCGGCTTGGGTGTCCCCAGGGGATACATGGGCCTCGCCTACGACGAGGCCACGGCAGTGCGGGTGGCCGCGACCGCGGAGGCACCCCAGTCTGAGGAGGACGAGTCGGTGAAGCGAAGGAAGTTCCTCGCGCACGCCGCCGCCATCACCGTCGGCGCGGCCGTGTTCGGCACGGACTCCGGGTCTTGGGCCTCGTCGCCCGCGCAGACACCGGCCCCCGGCCGGATCGGCATGACCGACGTCCGCCAGGTCGAAGCGGCCACCAGGGCGCTGCGCACCCTGGACTACCAGTACGGCGGCGGCTCGTGCCGCGACGCCGTCGTCGCGCAGCTGTCGTGGGGGCAGCAGATGCTCGGCGCGAACGCCACGGACCTGGTGAAGGAGCGGCTCTACGTCGCCCTCGCGGACCTGCACAACCTGGCCGGCTGGACCTCCTTCGACACCGGCCTGTACGACTCGGCGCGCAACCACTTCGGCCAGGCGCTGGGGCTCGCGAAGCAGGGCCGCAAGGAAGAGCTCGTGGCGAACATCCTGTACCGGATGGGCCGCGTGTACCTGCACCAGAACGCGCCGGACGACGCGCTCAAGGTGTTCCAGCTGGGCCAGCTGGCCGCGCAGAACTCCGGCTCGGAGCTGGCGGTCGGCATCCTGTGCGCGAACGAGGCTTGGGCCTACGCGAAGATGGGCTCCGACAACCAGGCGCTCAAGCTGCTCGGCCGGGCGCGCGACGAGTTCGCGCGGGCCAACATCGCCGAGGCCCCGGCGTGGGCCAAGTTCTTCGACCTCAACGACCTGTCGGCGATGATCGGCACGGTCCACACCGAGCTGGCGCAGACCGTGGACGCGAAGTACACCCGGATCGCGATCCCGGCGCTGTCCAAGGCCATCGGCGGCTACGGCGAGGACATGAGCCGCAGCCGGTCGTTCAACCTGACCTCGCTGTCGATCAACCACCTGCTGGAGGGCGACATCGACCACGGCGCGAAGGTCGGCCGGCAGGCGATCGACCTGTCCGAGGGCCTGAAGTCGGTGCGCACCAAGGACCGGATGCGACCGCTGCAGCACGAGGCGGAGAAGCGCCGCAACAACCCCGACGCGCGTGAGCTGGCCGAACGGGTCGCCAAGTTCACCGGCAACGACAGCGCGGCCTGATCACGGGAGTCGCGCTGGACGGCCGGTTCACCCCCGCCGCGCTGACCGCCGTGCTGGAGCGGCTGTGCGCCCCGCTGGGCCTGACGCACCGCGGCGCCCGGCTGGTGAAGTTCACCTCGAACGCCGTGTTCGACCTCCCGGCCGACCGGGTCGTCGTGCGGATCGTCGGGTCGATGGCCCTGGGGCACCGGGCCGAGAAGGTGGTCCGGGTCGCCCGCTGGCTGGCCGACCACGAGGTGCCCGCGGTGCGGTTGGTCGAGCGGTTCCCGCAGCCGCTCGCCGTGGGCGGGCACCTGGCGACGGTCTGGCACACCGTGGACTCCGGCGGCCCGCCGGTCGACGGCCGCGACCTGGGCCTGCTGCTGCGCCGCCTGCACTCCCTGCCCCCGCCCCCGTTCGAGCTGCCGCGCTGGTCGCCGCTGGACGACGTGCGCCGGCGCATCGCCGACGCCGAGGAGCTGTCCACTTCGGACCGCGAGTTCCTGGAGGAGCGGGTGGCCGCCGCGGAGCGGCGGCTGACCGACCTGCCGACCGACCTGCCGGAGGGCGTGCTGCACGGCGACGCGCACCTGGGCAACCTGATCCCCAGCCCCGACGGGCCGGTGCTCTGCGACTTCGACTCGACCAGCATCGGGCCCCGCGAGTGGGACCTGAGCACCCTGCCGGTGGGCGTGGCGCGCTTCGGCCACCCGGTGCGCTGGTACCGGCAGCTGGCGCGGGTGTACGGGTTCGACGTCACGCGGTGGCCGGGCTTCGCGGTGCTGCGGGACGTGCGGGAGCTGAAGCTGACGACCAGCGTGCTGCCGATCCTGCGCAGCCACCCCGACGTGCGCGGTGAGCTGCGCCGACGGCTGGCCGCCCTGCGCGCCGGCGACACCACGACGCCGTGGACCCCATACCGCTGATCCCGGTGCGGTGGGGGAACGAACGGGTAACGCCCGGACCGCCGGGCGCGACTCACGGGGTGACGGGGTGCACGGGGGTGCGGTGAGGTGCGCGTGATCGGTCGGCTGGTGGGCGCCCGGCGTCGGCGCGCGAAGCGCGCGCTGGAGGCCGCGCGGGTGCTGGACGGGATCGTGGACGCCGGGCTGCCCCTGCTGGCGGCCCTCGGCGAGGAGCGCCGCCGGCGCTCCGCCGACCACCTGGCCGAGCTGGTCGGGCTCGCCCGGGACTACCGCTGCTTCGCGCGCGGCTGGATCGACGCGCAGGAGCTGGACCGCCGCGGTCGAGCGGCGGTGGCCAGGCTGGCCGCGCTCCGCGCGGACCCGACGGCGAGGCTGATCAACGACTGATCCGTTCGGCGCAGTTCACCGCACCGGACGGTCCGCTCACCGACAGGGCCTCAAGTCGGCCGGTGTTCCTCCAACGGGTGAACCACCTCGCGTCGGCGGCCCGCGGCGCACCGCGCCGGCTCAGGCGACGGGGGCCCGGGACAGGACGACCGCCAGGCCGAAGGCCACCCCCATGACGGCCAGCTCGAACGCCGCCCACCCCACGATCGCCGTCGCCCGGTGCCGCGCGATGTGCGGCAGCAGCCGCCAGCGGATGGCGGCGCCCAGCAGCGCCAGCAGCCCGGCGCAGCCGACCTTGCCCAGCAGGATCAGCCCGTAGGACGTGGTGAACAGCGAGCCGGGCAGCCCGACCACGGGGTTGAGGGCCAGTTCCAGCACGCCGTTGAACAGGCCGGTGACCGACACCAGGACCAGGCTGATCGTCGCCAGCCGGGAGAACTTCGGCAGCGCCTCCGCCAGCAGCCCGCGCCGGTGGGCCACCAGCACGACCAGCGCGCCCAGGCCGCCCGTCCACGCCGCCGCGCCCAGCACGTGCAGCTCCATCGAGATCATGGAGTAGTCGTGGTACTCCCAGTTCGAGGCGTGGCCCGTCACCGGCAGCGGGAGCAGGCCGAACATGGAGACCAGGACGCGCAGCTCGGCGGGCACGGACTCGCCCCGGCGGACGGCCAGGGCGCCGATCCCCAGGTAGGCCAGGGCGCACACCGCGCTGAACAGCAGCCCCTGGCCCGCGCCGACCCGCTGCACGTAGTCGACCACCGAGCCCGGGGTGACGGCCACGTCCGGGCGCGTCTCGTACGCCCGGATGACGATCGACAGCAGCGCGGTGAGGGCCCAGACCGCCGCGGCGACCACCGCGGCGGGCCGCGCGAGGCGCAGCACCGGCTCGGTCAGGTGCGGCCGGTCGAAGCCCAGCAGCTTGGGCAGCAGGCTCAGGCCCACCACCGCCGTCGCGGACAGGTCGAGCAGGGTCCGCACCAGGGGTTGGGCGAACCCGACCACCACACCCGGTTCGGTCACGCCGACCGCTTCCGGCGTGGTCGACAGCCCCAGGCCCAGGAACACGCCGGCCGCCCCGCCCGCGAGCAGGACGCCGGCGACCCAGGGCCGGGAGGTGGGGGTGGTGGTCGGGTGCGCGGTCATCGCCCGCCGGCCTCCTTGGTCCCGCCGCGCAGCGCGAAGTACACGCCGCCGCCGAGCAGCACCACCGCGCCCGCGATCCAGACCCAGATCGGCACCCCGCCGCCGTCCCCGTCGGTGGACGCCTGCGCGGCGGTGGTGGGCGGCGCCGGGGTGCCGGTGCCGGCCTTCGTGGTGGTGAACTTCAGGTTCCCGGTCACGGAGTGGCCGTCCGCCGACAGGATGCGGTAGCCGACGCTGTACTCGGCCGCCGGTCCCAGGGGGCGCACGGCGAAGGTCACCGAGTTGTCCTTGACGGTGGGCTCGCCGTCGGCCTCCCAGCGGGTGTCCTCCGGGCCCTTGACGGTGATGGTGTTGAACTTCTCACCGGCCTGCACCGGCTGGTCGAAGGTCAGCGTGATCTGCGCCGGCCCCGTCTCCAGGGTCTGCCCGTCCTTCGGGTCGCTGCTGACCAGCACGTTGTGGGCCAGGGCGGGACCGGCCGCGACCAGTGCCGCGCCGCCCGCCAGGAGGCAGGCCAGCAGGAGCGTGAGCGCGCGCCTCATGCCGACGGCTTGCCGGTCGCGCGGCGCGACCGCAGGACCGCGCCGACGGCGAGGCCGAGGCCGAGCGCGCCGACGGCCAGCCCGGCGCCGCCCAGCCAGCGGGCGGTGTCGTCGGTCGCGGCCGGGGCCGCGTGGTCGTCGGAGCCCTCCGCGGCGCCGGAGCTCTCGCCGTGGTGGTCGTCGCCGTCCTTCTTCGGGACCAGGTTGAGCACCGGCGCGGGGTGCTGCGGCTCCTCGGCGCCCTCGGCGGGCGGCGGGGTGTTCCAGTCGACGACCTCGCCGCTGTCGTAGGTCTGCTTGGTCGGCAGGACCAGCTTGTCGGTGTTGTCCGGCAGCGGGCCGATGGACAGGTCGAACTCGTTGAACTGGCCGGGCTCGATGCGGACGCCGGGATCCGCCGTCCACACGACCGAGCGGACCGCCTCGGTGACCTCGCGGCCGTGGACCTGCACGGGGGTGTCGAGCTTGCCCTTGATCGCCTCGACCTTCCAGCCGGGCGTCGGCCGGGTGCTGACCGACGCGAGCGGGTACTCCGCGGGCAGGGTCAGCTCCAGCTTCACGGTGCCGTTCTCGGGCCGCTCGTTGGGCACCCGCAGGGTGACCTTGGTGTAGCCGCCCTGCACGGCGTCCTTCGGGGTGGACGCGGTGACGTGCGCGGACGCCGGGCCCGCCGTGCCCAGCGCGAGGACCGCGGCGGCGGCCAGCACGGCGCCGCCCTTGGCGAGGGTGCGCACGCCAAAACGATTTGTCGACATGGAATTGTCGCTCCTGAACTACCAGAGGGGGTGTGGGTCGCCTTGCCTTCAGGTGATCAGGACCGGGGGCGGGCCCCTTCGACCGTTCACCCGCCGCAGGAGCACGGCGGTCGGCGCGTCCGGGCCCGGTGGCGCCGTCGGCGGGGGGGTCGCGTGCGCGGTGGGGACGAAGGCGCACAGGACCGGCACCAGTCGGGACACGGCGGTCGACACCGCGGTGGACACGACCGTCAGGGCGCTGTCGGCGCGGGCCAGCAGCAGCCCGGTGAGCAGCGCCGCCACCACGTGGGCGGCGGTCATGGCGACCGGGCTGAAGCCCAGCCCCGGCCCGTCGGCCACGTGGTCGCCCAGGCTGAGCAGCGCGTGCTGGCCGACCTGCGCCGCGCCGAGCACGGCCAGGATCGCCCACGGGCTGCGCCCCCGGTCGGCCAGGGCGGTGCCGACCAGGGCGGTCAGCGCGGTCAGCGGCAGCGCGGGCGCGAACTCCGTCGGGTCGCCACCGGCGGCCCCGTGCGCGGCCACGCTGAGCGCCGCGGACGTCACGGCCAGCAGCGCGGCCCGCGCGAGGCGGGTCGGCGCCGGACGTCTGGTCATGCACGCAGCGTAGGAGACCCTTGCCCGAAGGTGTGAGACACCGTCGGTGAAGTGGGGTTTGCCCTACTCCGGACGGAGGTAAGGGTTAGGCGTGACGACCCCTCACCGGCGCATCGAACAGCCCCTGCCAGGCGAGCCGCAGCCGGGCTCCGACGGGGTGGACGCCGATCTCGCGAGGCGCACCGACCCGTACGTCTTCGGCGTCGCGGCGGTGGTCGCGCTGGTCTTCGTCGTCTGGGGCGTGCTCGGGACCGACTCCCTCGCCGCCGCCTCCCGCACCGCCCTGGGCTGGGTCATCACCAACCTGGGCTGGCTGTTCGTGCTGCTCGCGTCCGGGTTCGTGGTCTTCGCGCTGTGGCTCGGGCTCGGCCGCCACGGCCGCGTCCGGCTCGGCCGCGACGACGAGCGGCCCGAGTTCCGGACGGTGTCCTGGGTCGCGATGATGTTCAGCGCGGGCATGGGCATCGGCCTGATGTTCTACGGCGTCAACGAGCCGCTGTCCCACTTCGTCGAGCCGCCGCCGGGCACCGCGCCGGGCGGCACCGACGAGGCGCTCCAGACCGCCATGGCCACCACCCTGTTCCACTGGACCGTGCACCCGTGGGCGATCTACGCCGTCGTCGGGCTCGCCATCGCCTACGGCAGCTTCCGGCGCGGGCGCAGCCAGCTCATCAGCGCGGCGTTCGCGCCGCTGCTCGGCAGGCACGCCGCCGGGCCCGCGGGCCGGGCGATCGACGTGCTGGCGATCTTCGCGACCCTGTTCGGCTCGGCCGCGTCGCTCGGGCTCGGCGCGCTCCAGATCGGCAGCGGCCTGTCGGCCGTGGGCTGGAGCGCCGGCGAAGCCGTCCTGGTGGGGATCATCGCCGTGCTGACCGCGGTGTTCGTCGCGTCGGCCGTGTCCGGGGTGGCCAGGGGCATCCAGTGGCTGTCCAACACCAACATGGTGCTGGCCGTGGTGCTCGCGGCGTTCGTGTTCGTGGTCGGCCCGACGGTGTTCGTGCTCAACCTCGTGCCCGCCGCGATCGGCGACTACTTCCGCGACCTGGCCGACATGGCGGGGCGCACCGCGGCCTCCGGCGGCGACGCGGCGGAGGCGTGGCTGTCCGGGTGGACCATCTTCTACTGGGCGTGGTGGATCTCGTGGACGCCGTTCGTCGGCATGTTCATCGCCCGGATCAGCCGGGGCCGCACCATCCGGCAGTTCGTGGCCGGGGTGATCGGCGTGCCCAGCGCGGTGAGCCTGGTCTGGTTCTGCGTGTTCGGCGGCGCGGCGATCCAGGCGCAGCGCGACGGGGCCGACCTGGCCGGCCGGTCCACGCCGGAGGGCCAGCTGTTCGCGCTGCTCGACCGGTTCCCGCTCGCGGCGGTCGCCGGCGTGGTGGTGATCCTGCTGGTGGCGATCTTCTTCGTGTCCGGGGCGGACGCGGCGTCGGTGGTGATGGGCACGCTGTCGCAGCGCGGGTCCATCGTGCCCGCGAAGGGCGTGGTCGTGTTCTGGGGCGTGCTGACCGGCGCGATGGCGGCGGTGATGCTGCTGGTGGGCGGGTCGGACGCGCTGACCGGGCTGCAGAACCTGACGATCATCGCCGCCCTGCCGTTCGCGCTGGTCATGGTCGGCCTGTGCGTGGCGCTGGCTCGCGAACTCAATACTTATGGCCGCTGCTCCGCAGACGGCGGCTCGGCCGCCGGGGAGTCGGTAGGTCGCGACTGATTTTTTCGCGATCGAAGAGCGTGATCGCGAAAAAATGAGTCGCGACCTACCGACGCGGCCTCGCGGGTGGGCCTACTGGAGTGGCCCGAGGGTGGGGGTCGTGGGGAGTGGGGCCGTGGGGGTGGGGTGGCCGTGGGGGGTACTGGGGGTGGGGTGGGGGTTACCGGGGTGGGCGGGGGACGCCCAGGCGGGAGAGCAAGTCGGCTTCCAGGGTGTCCAGGTCGGTGCTCACGGCGCGGTGGGCGGCTTTGCGGCGGGCGGTGGGCATCCGCTCGGACGCGCGCACCGCCGCCGCCAGCTTGCCGAGCCGGGACTCGGTGGCCTCCACGTAGGCGCGGTCCTGCGCGCGCAGCTCCTCCAGCGCCTGGGCGAACCCGACGATGCGGGCGTGCAGGCGGGCGCCCCGGCCCGAGTACCGCGTCAGCTCGTCCACCGGCACGCCCAGCCGGCGCGCCCGGTAGTGGTCGTAGCGGTCGCCGACCAGCGCCGCCGCGCGCGCCGCCAGCGGCGCGACCACCGGGATCAGCGCGGGTGCGACGACCTTGGCCACGCCCACCAGGTTCCTCGCCCTGCCCGGCGTGAAGCGCTTGCCCCGTTCGCGTGCCATCGTCGCGCCACCTCCTGCCCGCACCCTAGAGGTCGGCGCGGGGTCCTGCACGGGTGATCCACTCCAGTGCATCAGGTTGCCGGCACAAGCGCCGGTGCGGCGGCATACCCTTCTGCCGTGACTTCCCAGGTGCAGCTGGACGCCGGCGTGGTCACTCGTTGCCGGCGGCGGGTGCACCTCGAACACGATCCAGCCATGCGGGACGCCCCGAAGGCGACCCCGGACCCGACCGGCCGGCTGCGCAAGGCCGACGCCACCGACCACCGCCGCGCGGTCGCGGCGGCCCTCGGGCGGGCCGTCGGCTCGGAGCTGCTGGAGGTGCCGCAGGACGTGCCCGGCGCGGACCGGGAGCGCGCCACGGCCGCCGCGATGCGGGCCGGCGCGCGGTTCATCTGGGGCGCGGCGCTGCCCCGCGACGAGCGCGGCGGGCGGCGCGGCGGGATCGACCTGCTGGTCCGGGCCGACACCGGGTACGTGCCGGTGCTGGTGGTGCGGCACAAGGTCACCGACCCGGGCGCGGGCGCGCGCACGTCGCCGCTGGCGGACCCGCTGCCCGGCGGCGCGCGGGTGGACCCGCTGCGCAAGGTGCGGCCCCAGCCGCGCGACCAGCTGCGCCTGGCGCACGCCCAGCGGCAGCTGCAGGCGGCCGGGCTCGCCGCCGCCGGCCGCTCCTACGGCGGCGTCGTCGGGATGGACGGCGACGTGGTGGTGTGGCACGACCTGGACGCGCCCACCTGGCCCGGCGGGCGCACCGCCCTGGGCGAGTACGACTCGCGGTTCTCCGACCGGCTCGCGGTGGCGTCGGCGGCGGCGACCGGCGCGGACCCGCTGGCCCGGCCGTCCCGGATCGTCGAGTGCCGCAGCTGCCCGTGGTGGCCGGTGTGCGAGGTGGACCTGCGCTCGGCGCGGGACGTGAGCCTGGTGGTGCGCGGCGAGGACGCGGTGGCGCTGCGCAAGGCGGGCGTGGCCACCGTGGACGACCTGGCGGCGCTGGAGCCGTTCGGGGAGCCGGTGCTCCCGCTGGTGGGGATGCCGTACCCCGACGCGGTGGTCCTGGCGCGGGCCTGGCTGCGCGACCTGGCGGTGGTGCGGCGCGCGCCGCGCCTGGACGTGCCGCGCGCCGACGTCGAGGTCGACGTCGACATGGAGAGCTTCGGCGACCTCGGCGCGTACCTGTGGGGCTGCCTGCTGTCCGGGGCCGACGTCGGCGAGGAGCCCGGCTACCGGGCGTTCGCGACCTGGGACCCGCTGCCGTGCGACGACGAGGCGCGGTCGTTCGCCGAGTTCTGGGGCTGGCTGTCCGGCGTGCGGCGGCGGGCGGGGGAGCGCGGCCTGACCTTCCGCGCCTACTGCTACAACGAGCTGGCGGAGAACCGGTGGCTGCTCGGCTCGGCGGAGCGGTTCAAGGGCCGGCCGGGCATCCCGACCGCGGCGCAGGTGCGGGAGTTCATCTCGTCGGACTCGTGGGTCGACCTGTTCGGGATCGTGCAGGAGCAGTTCCTGTGCGCCCACGGCAAGGGCCTGAAGACGATCGCGCCGGTGGCCGGGTTCACCTGGCGCGACCCGGAGGCGGGCGGCGAGAACTCGATGCGCTGGTACCGCGACGCGGTCGGGGCGGACGGCGCGCCGCCCGAGGCCGGGCAGCGGCGGCGGCTGCTGGAGTACAACGAGGACGACGTCCGGGCCACCCACGCGCTGCGCGAGTGGATGACCTCGGACGCCATGGCCGCCCTGCCGTTCGCCGGCGACCTCTAGCCGGGGCCGGCGCGGCCCCCGCCGCCGGGGGTCAGCGCGGGGCCATGCGCAGCGCGCCGTCCATGCGGATGACCTCGCCGTTGAGGTAGTCGTGCTCGACGACGGCCACGGCGAGCCGCGCGTACTCGTCGGGCAGCGCGAGGCGCTTGGGGAACGGCACGCCGGCCGCCAGCCCGGCCCGGAACTCCTCGGACACGGTGGCCAGCATCGGGGTGTCCACGATGCCCGGGGCGATGGTCATCACCCGCACGCCCACCGAGGACAGGTCGCGCGCCGCCGGCAGCGTCATGCCGACGACCGCCGCCTTGGACGCGGCGTAGGCGACCTGGCCGATCTGGCCGTCGTAGGCGGCGATGGACGCCGTGTTGACCACGACCCCGCGCTGGCCGTGCTCCAGCGGCTCGGTGCGGCCCATCGCCGCCGCCGCGAGCCGCAGCACGTTGAACGTGCCGACCAGGTTGACGTCGATCACCTTGCGGTACAGGTCCAGCGGGTGCGGGCCGGACTTGCCGACGGTCCGGGCGGACGGGCCGATGCCGGCGCAGTTGACGGCGATCCGCAGCGGCCGGTCGGCGGCGGCGGCGTCGACCGCGGCCCGCACGTCCTCCTCGGAGGTCACGTCGGCGGCCAGGTACGTCACACCGGCCACGGGCTCCGCGTCGTCCACGCGGATGTCCAGGGCGAACACCGCCGCGCCGCGGGCGGCCAGCGCCCGCGCGGTCGCGTTGCCCAGCCCGGACGCGCCACCGGTGACGATCGCCGCGGTTCCCTCGATCTGCATGCCACACCCTCCATCGCCCAGCGACACTGCCGGGTCAGGAGGTTAACGGTCGTTCAGCTACCGGTGGTCGGAGAAGTGCAGCAGTGCGACCAACGGCACGGCCGCCAGCAGGGCCAGACCCGCGAACAGCAGCATGATCAGGACGAGTTCCACGCCCCCCACGATGCCGGTGCGGGCGGTGGTCCCGCGTCCGCCGCGAGTGGTGTTCCCGCCTCCCCCCAGGGGACTACCTTCCTCACTCTCCGCATACAACTCCCGTTCCACCCGCGGCCAACTTCGGCTGCGACCGTGGCGTCATGTTCGTCCGACGGATCGCGGTCGTGGGAACGGGGTACGTGGGCCTGACGACGGGGGCGTGCCTGGCCTCGCTCGGTCACCGGGTCGTGTGCGCGGACGTGGACGCGCTGAAGGTCGCCCGGCTGCGCGCCGGGCAGGTCGACATCCTCGAACCCGGCCTGACCGAGCTGGTCGCGGAGGGCCAGGCGGCCGGGCGGCTGGCGTTCGTGGAGGGCGCGCGGGCGGCGGTGGCGGACGCCGAGGTCGTGTTCCTGTGCCTGCCGACGCCGATGGGCGCGGGCGGCGCGGCCGACCTCTCGGCGGTCGAGTCCGTGGCCCGCGACCTGCGCGAGGTGCTGCCCTACGGGACGGTCGTGGTGTGCAAGTCGACCGTCCCGGTGGGCACGTCCGCGCGGGTGGCGGTGCTGCTCGGGCGCGAGGACGTCGCCGTCGTGTCGAACCCGGAGTTCCTGCGCGAGGGCAGCGCCGTGCGCGACTTCCTGCACCCGGACCGGATCGTGGTCGGGGCGGACTCGCCGCAGGCCGCCGAGCGGGTCGCGGCGCTGTTCGCGAAGCTGGGCGCGCCGACCGTGCTGATGGACGCGGCGAGCGCCGAGATGGTCAAGTACGCGGCCAACTGCTTCCTGGCGATGAAGCTGTCCTACGTCAACGCGGTCGCCGAGCTGTGCGAGCTGGTCGGCGCGGACGTGTCGGCGGTCACCGCCGGCATGGGCCACGACCGGCGCATCGGCCAGTCGTTCCTGCGGCCGGGGCCGGGCTGGGGCGGGTCCTGCCTGCCCAAGGACACCCACGCCATGGTGCGCATCGCGGAGTCGGTCGGCGTGGACTTCGCGCTGGTGAAGTCCACCATCGAGACCAACCGGCGGCAGCAGCTGCGGGTCGTGGGCAAGGTCCGGGACGCGGTCGGCGGGACGCTGGCCGGCGCGCGCGTCGGCGTCCTCGGGCTGGCGTTCAAGGCGGGGACGAACGACCTGCGCGACTCGCCCGCGCTGGCCGTGGCCGAGCTGCTGGCGCTGGAGGGCGCGGAGCTGGTCGCCTACGACCCCGAGGTCCGGCAGCCGCTGGTGGGCGTGGCCGTGGTGGACGACGCGCTGTCCGCGGTTCGGGATGCCGATGCGGTCGTGGTGCTCACCGAGTGGCCCGAGTTCCGGACCCTGGACTGGGCGCGGGTCGCGCGGGCGATGGCGGGCGCGGTGGTGCTCGACACCCGCAACCACCTGGATCCCGACGCCCTGCGCCGGGCCGGTCTGGAGCTGCGCGGCACGGGGCGCCGGGAAGCCGCCCCGACGGCCTGAGCGGGCCGCCGCCCATCAGGACACGATTCACTTAGCCGGGTTAACGAAAGGTGGGACGTCCACGTAGGTTGTCCGCGTGTTCACTACCCGTCCGGAACTCGTCGGCACCCACGGGATGGTCGCTTCCACGCACTGGCTCGCCTCCGGCGCGGGCATGGCGGTGCTGGAGGACGGCGGCAACGCCTTCGACGCCGCCGTCGCGGCGGGCTTCGTGCTGCAAGTGGTGGAACCGCACCTCAACGGGCCCGGCGGCGAGGTGCCCGTCGTGTTCGCGACCGCCGGCGGGGCCGCGCCGCGCGTGCTGTGCGGGCAGGGCGTCGCGCCGGCCGGGGCGACCACCGCGCACTACCGGGACCTCGGCCTGGACCTGGTGCCCGGCAGCGGGCTGCTGGCGGCGACCGTCCCCGGCGCGTGGGACGCCTGGCTGACCCTCCTGCGCGACCACGGCACCAAGTCGCTGCGGGACGTCCTCGGCTTCGCCATCGGGTACGCCCGCGACGGCTTCCCGGTGCTGGACCGGGTGACCGCGACCATCGAGACGGTCGCCGACCTGTTCCGCGAGCACTGGGCGTCGTCGGCGGCGCTGTGGCTGCCGGGCGGCCGGGCGCCCCGGCAGGGCTCCCGGTTCCGCAACCCCAAGCTCGCCGACACCTGGGAGTGGCTGCTGGCCGCCGGCGAGGCCGCCGGGGCCGACCGCGAGGCGCAGATCGAGGCCGCGCGCCGGGCGTGGTCGCAGGGGTTCGTGGCCGCGCAGGTGGACCAGTTCTGCCGGACCGGGTTCCGGGACGACTCGGGCCGCACCCACGCGGGCGTGCTGACCGGGCAGGACATGGCCGACTGGCGGGCGACCTACGAGGACGCGGTCACCGCCGACTTCGGCGACTGGACCCTCGCCAAGGTCGGCGCCTGGTCGCAGGGCCCGGTGCTGCTGCAGCAGCTGCGGCTGCTGGAGGGCTTCGCGGACCGGCTGTCCTACGCGGACGGCGTGCCGACCGCGGAGACCGTCCACCTGGCCGTGGAGTGCGCCAAGCTGGCGTTCGCCGACCGCGAAGCCTGGTACGGCGACAGCGGCACGTCCGACGGCGACGTGCCGCTGGACGCGCTGCTGTCGCGCGAGTACGCCGAGGCCAGGCGCGGGCTGGTGGGCGCGACGGCGTCGGCGGAGCTGCGGCCGGGCTCGCCCGGCGGCCGGGCGCCGCGGCTGGCCCGGCACGTGCTCGCGGGCGGTCCGCGCACCGGCGACCTCAGCGGCGGCGGCGCCCTCGGCGAACCGACCGTCTCGCGGACCGGCGCGGTCAAGGGCGACACGGTGCACGTCGACGTCGTGGACCGCTGGGGCAACCTCGTGTCGGCCACGCCGTCGGGCGGCTGGCTGCAGTCGTCGCCGACCATCCCGTCGCTCGGGTTCTGCCTGGGCAGCCGGGCGCAGATGTTCTGGCTGGACGAGGACCTGCCCAACTCGCTCGCGCCGGGCAAGCGGCCCCGGATCACGCTGTCGCCGTCGCTGGCGCTGCGCGACGGGCAGCCGGCGGTGGCGTTCGGCACGCCCGGCGGCGACCAGCAGGACCAGTGGCAGCTCGGGTTCTGGCTGGCGCACACCGTCGGCGGGCTGAACCTCCAGGAGGCGATCGACTCGCCGATGTGGCACAGCAACGCGTTCCCCAGCTCGTTCTACCCGCGCGGGTGGACGCCCGGCGAGCTGGTGGTGGAGTCGCGGCTGGGCGAGGCGGCGATCGCGGACCTGCGGGAGCGCGGGCACTCGGTGCTCGTCCCCGGGCCGTGGGCGCTGGGGCGGATGTCGGCGGTGGCCCGCGACGCGCGGGACGGCCTGCTGCGCGGCGCGGCCAACCCGCGCGGGAACCAGGGCTACGCCGTCGGCCGCTGATCCCGGCGGTCGCGCGGGACGGAGCCGGGTTGGTCGCGTGAGGTGGAGCCAGGCCGGTCGCGTGGAGCGGAGCCGGGCTGGTTGCGCGAGGTGGGGCCGGACCGGTCGCGCGAGGCCGTGGCGCGTCGCCGGGGCGAGCGGGGCGGGACCGAGCCGGTCGTGCCGAGTCGCGGCGCTCAAGGGCACGCTCGGACCGGTCGTGCCGAGTCGCGGCGCGCCGCCCGCGGAGCGCGACCGGACCTCGCGGACGGGGGTTGGAACGGCCCCGGCCCGAGGGGGAGGGGGCCGGGACCGTTCCGGATCGTGGGGGCGCTGCCCGCTCGCGCGGGCGCCGCGCCCGGTGCGCTAGCCGGACCCGGCGCGGCCCCGTCGCCGGGGCGGGCGGCCCGCGGGCCGGTCGTCCGTGAAGTGCATGGGCGGAAACTTTCGCGGTTCGGCCTCCGGATCAAGCCGGTCAATCCCTCCGGGTGGAGTTCTTCACCCGGCCCGGTGGCTCGGCCGTGTCGTGCCGTCGGGTCCTGCGGCCCGGTGATCCGGCGGCCTGGGACCGCCCGCCTGCGGGGCGGTCGCGCACGTGGTCGAGCCGCCGCGCGCCGGCGCGCGGCGGCTCCTGGTCGAGGGCGCCGATCCGGTGGGGCCGCCGCCCACCCCGGGCGGGGCGACGCGGCTCGCGCCGGGCGTCACGCGGCGGCCGGCCGCGGGCGGGGACCGCCCCCCGTCCGCCCGTCGGCCCCGCCGCCGCGCGCGTGAGCCGGGTGATGGCGAAACGGGCCGTGCAGAACCGGGCACAACCGGTGGCGCTCGCTCGCGAATCGGGTTCGATGCGCCCGCGACGCCCATAACCCGACTGTATGGGCAATTGTTATAGCCCCGGCCACGGGTGGTATTGCGGGTATTGGTCGCACATTATCCGGGGCCTCGACAAGGGTGCATATTCTCGTCACGGAAAGCGAGGAAGGGCCCGAAGAATGGCACGGAGGGTGATCACGCGGACGAGCCCCGCGCACTCGCGCGGGGCTGGGGTGGTGCCGGGGGAGGTCAGGCGATGGCGCCCGGCGGCAGCTTCAGCTTGAACGGCAGCGTCGTCACGACGGCCAGGTCGGAGGCCGTCCGCTTCATCAGCGTCGGCGCGTTGCGGGCGCCCGGCTCGGGCAGGTCGAGCAGCCGGTCGACCGCCTCGACGAGCGGGCCCTCGTAGATCCAGACCGCCTGCGCGGCCCGCGTGCTGTCCCGCACCGCGGGCAGGCGCCCCGCGCGGGCCTCCGTCTCGGACCAGAACAGGATCGAGTCGATGAAGCCCCGGCGCTGCTTGAAGGCCATGATCCGGTCGAGCTGCCCGCCCTCGTCCCGCAGGTGGAGGAACTGGAAACCGCTCTCGCGGAGCTCGATGACCTTGCTCAGTGCGAGATCCATGACGCACCTACCTCTGTTGTGAGGTCCCCTAGCAGGTACCGGTCGCCCATGCGACCCGAAAAGGATCGTACGGCAACCGCACAATCCCCCATAGGGTCTAGGTGGAAGTCGTTGTGCCAAAGCAACGGCGATCCCGGGGTGTTTTTGATGCGCACCGCAGGACCTGAACGGTGCGCAGTGAAAATGCGACCGCTCCCAAGGTGACCAGGCTCACAGCAAGCCACATCCGGGTCTCCACTCGGTCGGGGCGGGAAGTCATCGGGGAGGACGCGTCGCACGGCCGACGGGTTGCCCGTGATCGCCCGGACCAACCGCCGGCGGGGGCGGCCTTGCCGGATCGGGTGAGGCCGGGCACGTCCCCGCGGCTATCCTTGCGCGGTGGCGCGTGCATTGATCACCGGTATCACCGGGCAGGACGGCCGGTACCTGGCCGAACTCCTGCACGGCAAGGGCTACGAGGTCTTCGGCCTGGTCAAGGGCCAGCACAACCCGCGAGCGGAGCTGGTGCAGCAGGAGCTGCCGTTCGTCGAGGTGGTCTCCGCCGACCTCCAGGACCTGACGAGCCTGATCGGCGCGGTCGAGCAGACGCAACCGGACGAGGTGTACAACCTCGCGGCCATCTCCTTCGTGGCGCTGAGCTTCAAGCAGGCCGAGCTGACGTCGAACGTCACCGGCCTGGGCGTGCTGCGCATGTTGGAGGCCATCCGCATGGCGGGCGGCAGCACCGACAACCCGATCCGGTTCTACCAGGCGTCCAGCTCGGAGATGTTCGGCAAGGTCCGGGAGACGCCGCAGCGCGAGACCACCCCGTTCTACCCGCGCTCGCCCTACGGCGTGGCCAAGGTGTTCGGCCACGACATCACGGTCAACTACCGCGACAGCTACGGCCTGTACGCCTGCTCGGGCATCCTGTTCAACCACGAGTCGCCGCGCCGCGGGATGGAGTTCGTCACCCGCAAGATCACCAACGCGGTGGCGCGGATCAAGCTCGGCCTGCAGGACTCGCTGGTGCTCGGCGACCTGGAGCCGCGCCGCGACTGGGGCTTCGCCGGCGACTACGTGCAGGCCATGTGGCAGATGCTGCAGCAGGACGAGCCGGACGACTACGTCATCGCGACCGGCCGGACGCACCGGGTGCGCGACTTCGTGGCCGCCGCGTTCGCCCACGCGGGCATCGAGGACTGGGAGCGCCACGTCACCCAGGACCCGAGGTTCTTCCGCCCCGCCGAGGTGGACCTGCTGGTCGGCGACGCCTCCAAGGCGCGCGAGAAGCTCGGCTGGAAGCCGGAGGTCGACTTCGCGGGCCTGGTCGCGATGATGGTCGACAGCGACCTGGCGGCGGAAGCCCGCAAGGCCGGCCTGTCGTGATCTCCTACGCGCAGAACGGCGAGGACGTCGTGCTGGCCCGGCTGTTCCACGGGCGGACCACCGGCCGGTACGTGGACGTCGGCGCGGCCGACGCGGTCCACGACTCGGTCACCAAGCACTTCTACGACCTGGGCTGGCGCGGCGTCAACGTCGAGCCGATCCCGGACCAGGCGCGCCGGCTGCGCGAGGCCAGGCCGCAGGACGTGACGCTCGCCGTCGCCCTCGGCGCGCGGGCCGGCTCCGCCACGCTGCACCTGGTCCCGGAGCGGTCCGGCTGGTCCACCCTGGACGCCTCGCTCGCCGCCGCCTACCGGGCGGAGCTGGCCGTCGAGGAGGTCGAGGTCGAGGTGCGCACGCTCGCCGACGTCCTCGACGAGCACCCCGGGCCGGTCGACTTCCTCAAGGTCGACGTGGAGGGCGGCGAGCAGGCCGTCCTGGAGGGCGCGGACTGGGCGCGCCACCGGCCGCGCGTCGTCGTGGTGGAGGCCACCGCGCCCGGCTCGCCGACCCCGGCGCACGAGGGCTGGGAGCCGCTGATGCTCGCGGCGGGCTACCGGTGCGCGCTGTTCGACGGGCTGAACCGGTTCTACGCGTCGGCCGACGACGCGGAGGCGCTGGCGGTGCTCGCCGCGCCCGCGAACGTGTTCGACCAGTACGTGCGGGCGGAGTTCGCCGACCGGCACGCGGTGCGGGTGGCCGAGATCGGCTACATCCGGCGGCTGGAGGACGCGGTGCGCGAGGCGCAGGAGGCGCGGGTCAAGGACGCCGCGCACCTGGAGGAGCTGCGGGGCGCGCTGCACGAGGCGCAGGGCCGGCTCGGCCGGGCCCACCGCCGGGTGGCGGCGCTGGAAGCGCGCCTGGTGGAGCTGGAGCACGGCTGAGCGCGGGACGCCGCGCCCGGCGGACCGCCGCCGGCGCGCCCGTCGCCGCCCGGTCGGGGCCGCCCGGTCGGGGCCGCCGTGCGCGGGACGCCGCTGACCGGGAGCCGTCTTCGCCCGTGCGGGGACGCCGCTGATCCGGGGCCGTCTTCGCCCGTGCGCGGGACGCCGTCGACCGGGAACGCGGGGGCGCCCCCCTCACGGGAGGCGCCCCCGCGCCAGGTGCGACTACTTGCGGTGGACGCCGCCGAGGTGCAGGCCCTCGCGGTAGATCCGGTGCACGCGGTCGCGCATCACCGCGCCGACCGCCTCCTCGCCGCTGTGCGCGCGGATCGCCTCCCGGGCCCGCGCGCCCATCCGCGCCCGCAGCCCCGGGCTGTCGGCCAGCCTGCGCAGCCAGGCGGCGGCCTGCGCCACGTCCGGTTCCGCCCACAGCTGGCCGGGCCGGTACCAGTCGGCGAACCGGTTGTCGTACCGGTGGTCCCGTGCGGTGATCGGCCTGATGTCGTACCCGACGGTCGCCGCCGCGCCGGGCGGCATGAAGTCGGTGTTGCCGCCGTAGCCGGTGGCCACCACCGGCTTGCCGAGCACCATCGCCTCGGCCATGCCGAGCCCGTAGCCCTCGGAGCGGTGCAGCGAGGCGTAGACGTCGCACGACGCGAGCAGCGAGTCCATCTCCGACCGGGTCAGGTCCTCGGCGATGAGCGTGCCGCCGACGGCCGCCACCGCGTCCGCCAGCGCCGTCGCCATCAGCGGGAAGATGTCCAGGTCGACCGCCTTGATCACCAGGTGCGCGCGGGCGCCGCGCTCGTGCGGCGGGAACGCCCGGCGGAACGCCTCGATCACGCCCCACGGGTTCTTCCGCGCGTCGCTGGAGGAGGAGCTGAACGTGAACAGGACCACGAACGCGTCCTCCGCCAGCCCGAACCGCGCCCGGTCCGGCGCGGCGTCGACCTCGGGCACCACGTTGGGCACCACGGTGATCGGGATGTCGGTGACGGTCCGGAACGCGTCGCCGACGAACGACGACACCACCCACAGCTCGTCCAGGCGGGGCAGCTGCACCAGGGTGTAGTCCAGGATCTCGGGCAGCTCCCACGCCCACAGCGCGATCGTGTACCGGTCGAGCGAGCCGTCCGGGATCAGCTGGAACTCGTTGAGGTTGACCATCCACAGGTCGACCGGGTAGTCCTTGCCGCCCCGCAGCTCGGTCAGCGCGCGCGGCGGCGTGACGGTCCGCACCGGCGCCCGCGAGTTGAACTCCGTGTAGGTCAGGCCCACGTCGGTGCCCAGCAGCGCCGTGCCGGCCCGCCGGAACGACTCGGACAGCCCGGTCGTGGCCCGCGTGTCGGCGAACAGGTTCACCCCCGGCGCCGAGCGCTCGACCACCTCCACCGGCTTGCGCGCGGGCCCGTCGACGGCCTCCGGCGCGTGGGCCCCGTCGGCGGCGGCCTCCAGCGCTTCCCGGTACTGGCGGGCGACCTCCGGCCAGGACGCGGCCCGGGCCACCCAGTCGCGGGCCAGCCCGCCCGCCGTCCGCGCCACCCCCGGCTCGGTGACGACCCGCTCCAGCAGCGCCGCCAGGGCCTCGGCCTCGGCGCGCGGCTCGGTCGGCACGCGCCAGCAGAACGCCTCGTCGTAGTGCCGGTTCTGCGGCAGGTCGCTGGTGATCACCGGCCGGCCCGCGCCGAACGCCCGCATCATCACCGCGCTGGTCTCGCCCGCCGTCGGCCAGCGCAGGTTCACCACCGCGTCGGTCGCGCCGATCAGCCGCTCGAAGTCGCCCTTGGCCGGGCTCAGCTCCATGCGCACCGAGTGCCGCAGCCCGTACTGCTCCAGCGCCAGCTCCACGTCGGCCAGCACGTCCGGGTAGTCCACGTGCCCCGCGATCAGCAGCCGGGCGTTCGGCCACCGCCGCCGGACCTGCGCGAACGCCAGCACCACGACCAGGATGCGCTTGATCCGGTTGAAGCCGCCGAACACGCCGAACACCACGTGGTCGTCGGTCCACCCGAAGCGGGAGCGCACCGCGGCCCGGTCGGCGTCGTCGCGGACCGGCGCGCCGGAGTTGACCACCGACACCGGCAGCCCGGGGTAGCGCGCGCGCAGCCGGTCGGCCGAGTACGGGTCGTGCACGATGACGCCGCGGCTGGCCGACACCAGCCGCCGCTCCATGGTCAGCGTCATCGCGTCCAGGTGCCGCGGCCCGTCGGCCTCGACCGCGGGCCACCCGCCGAGCAGCGCCGGGTCCTGCGGGTCGCCCCACATCGGGCCGTGCGCGAAGGCGACCTCCGCGTAGAACTCCGGCGAGCCCAGCCCGCCGTGGTAGCCCTGGGCGAAGTCCAGCAGCGAGGTGTCGTGCAGCACGACCACGCCCGGCACGGCCAGCGCCTGCCGGTAGATCCACGAGTGGACCCCCGCGTGGTTGCCCATCTGGTAGACCGGCAGCCCGCTCGCCTCGGCCGGGCCCACCAGCGGCACCGGCGCGGTGGCCCGCGCCGAGCGGGTCACCGCCGTCACGGCCACCTCGTCGGCCAGCGGCCCGAGCAGCTCGTAGGTGTAGTCCGCGATCCCGCTGCGCTCGGGCGGCAGGGGGCTCCACATGCCGACCCGCATCGTCACACCCACGCGAGCAGGTAGTACCGGCCGGCGCGCGCCGGGTCCGCGCCCGACGCCGCGGACCCGCCGTCCAGCGGGCCGGCCTCGGGGTGGCGGACCTCGACCCGGGAGAACCCGGCGACCTCGGCCAGGAACCGCAGGAACGTCGGGTGCACCGGCCGGCGCGCGAACGGGTCGACGTGAAAGTCGGCCATGCCCGGCCCGTCCGGGTCGACGGTCTCCAGCAGCAGCACGCCGCCCGGCTTGAGGGCCTGGCCCGCCAGGTCGAAGAACCGGGACAGCGCCGCCGCGTCCCGCCGCTCGGCGAACCGGAACGCCGTCACCGCGCCCAGCGACCGCTTGTCGGTGCGCGCCAGCACGTCCAGCGGGTCCGCCTCCGCCACGGCCAGGCCCAGCTCGGCGCAGTGCTTCACGACGAACGGGTTGGGCGACGCGCCGGACGCGGGCACGTCCGCCGACCGCAGCACCTCCAGCCACTCGCCGCGGCCCGGCGCCACGTCCAGCACCGGCCCGTGCGCGGCCCGCACCACCGGCAGGTGGGCGGCGCGCGCGGTGCGCGTGCGGTCCACCGGCCCGTCGAGCAGGTGCGCCACCGGCAGCTCCAGCGCCGCCGAGCGGTCCGGCGCGGCGGTGACCTCCACCTGCGGCGCGGTGGCCCGCGCCTGGTCCAGGAACAGGTCGAGCTGCGCGTGCCGCAGCCGGGTGTCCAGCGCGGCCGAGTCCAGCTCGGCCAGCCGCCGCTCGATCCGGTCCAGCCGGTCCGCGACGTCGTCGGCCGCCGTCTCCCGGTCGACCAGCCGCAGCCGCAGGTCGGTCACCTCGGTGCGGATGCCGCCGATCGCCGCGTACAGCCGCTGGTTGAGGCCGGCCATGATGTTCTGGTCGGCGGCGCGCAGCTTCTCCACCTCGCCGGCCAGGTCGTCGTCCCGCCCGCCCGCGCTGCCGCCGCCCGCGCTGCCGCCGCCCTGGCTGAGGGCGTCGACCGCGTCGCGCACCGCGAGGTTGAAGTCCACCTGCCACTTGAGCTGGCGCTTCCACAGCAGGCGCAGCAGGAACCTGCCGAGCAGGTCCCGCGAGCGCAGCGGCAGGTTGAGGTTGCGGTGCTTCTCCAGGCGGATGATGGCATCGGCCAGGCGTGCTTGCGACATGGACCGTCCAACGACAGGGGTGCGGGCGGGGGCGCCGGCAGAGCGGCTGGTCGAAGTCTAGGGCAGGCGCGGTACCGCTCGGCGCCGATCGCCGCAACCGGCCGTTCAGCGGATCGGCCTGGCCTTCAGCTCCGCGACCAGGTTGTCCACGATGACCGGGTTGAGCAGGCCCAGGGTCCCGTTGACCAGGCTGCGCTCGGCGACCTCGACCACGACGGCGGAGTTCTCGCCCAGCACCCGGCCCAGCGACCGGCCGCGGTCCGGCGCCAGCCCGCTCAGGTGCGCGATCGTCACGTCGCGGAACGCGCTGCCCAGGTACTTGGTGCTGCGGATGGTGAAGGAGTCGCCGAGCAAGCCCACCCGGGGCTGGTAGGTGCCGGGCCCGGTGGCCGTGGTCAGCCGCACCGGGGTGGTGAACTCGCGCGGCGCGTCCCGGGTCTGGTTGGTCCTGCCGTCGGGGCGGATCGCGTAGGACAGGCCGGTGGTGGTGCCGGTGCGACCGATCAGCGGCGGGAGGTCGGCCGCCGCCTGCCACGCCGGGCCCTCGTCCACCCGCCACGACGCGGTGATGCCGGGCTGGAGCGCCTCGGCGACCCGGCGGGCCATCACCACGCCGCCTTCCTCGCCCCAGTGCGCGTCGACCGGCCCGTACACGGGGGCGCCCAGCCGCTCGCCCCAGTCCTCCAGGTCCTCGCGCACGTCGAGCACGTAGTCCTCGCCGGACACGGCCGCCCAGAACTCGTCGACGACCTCGCGGTGGCACTCCCGGCCGGGCAGGTCGGCGGGCAGGTGCTCGGGGTACAGCGTCGCCTTGTCCGGCGCGACGACCACGACGAACCGGCGGCCGGACGCGGTCACCCCGTCGCGCAGGGCGCGCAGCCGCCGCACCACCTCGTCGGTGGGCACCGCCTGGTTGCAGTGGCTGGACAGCTCCTCGCCCAGGTACAGCCAGCTGCTCGTGCCCTCCACGACGTCCGGGAACGGCACCGGCGGGCGCTTGGGCCCGGGCTGCCTGCTCGTCTCGGTCGGGATCGGCGGCCCGCCCTGGTCGGCCTTCGGCCGCGCGGGCGGCTCGCCGAACACGGCGCGGCTGATGCCGTCGTAGAGCGCGATCGCCTGCTCCCGCAGCGGCAGGTGGTCGCTGGCCCAGCCCTGGAGCCGGCTGATCTCCGTGATGCCCGGGAACTCCGTCAGCGCCCGGTTCTCGAACTCGCGCGGGCGCACGCCGAGCGCGAACGCGACGGCGGGCAGCGTGAGGAACACCACCGCGCAGACCAGCGAGAGGCGCTGCGTCGCACCGTGCCGGGGGCGGTGCAGGGCGTGCTCGGAGGGCAGCAGGGACTCGTGCACCGGGGGGAGGACGGGCCGGGCCGCCTCCGGGCGGTGCTCCTCGTGGGCGGTCATCGCCGGTCCAGTATGGCTTCCACCCGGCCCAGCGCGTGGCGGATCGGGCCGGCCGCCGGGCCCAGCACCCGGCGCGCGGCGCGGACCAGCGGGGGCCGGCGCGGCGGCGCGGTGCGCGCGAGCCACGTGCGGTGGGCTTCGGCCAGCCGCTCGCGCAGCCACGCGGCGGTGGCCTCGGGCGACCGCGTGCGCAGCAGGTGCTCGCGGGCGGCGAGGCCGCGGCGGTGGGCCTCGACCGGGTCGTCGGCGATCTCCCGCAGCGCGGTCGCGGCGGCGTCCAGGTCGGGGTCGGCCCAGTGGGCGTCCGGCTGGTACGGCGGCCAGCCCGGACCGACTCGGGTCGTGGTGTGCGGCACTGGCCAGCCGACGTCGGCGGTGACGAACTCGGTGGTGCCGCCGTAGTCGGTGGACACCACCGCGAGGCCCCGCATCATCGCCTCGGCCACGGTCAGCCCGAAGCCCTCGCTGCGGTGCAGGGACACGTAGGCGTGGCTGCGCGCGTACAACGCGGCCAGCTCGTCCGCGCCCAGGTAGCGCTCGACCAGCGTGATGCGCGGGTCGTCGGCGGCCATCAGCCGCAGCCGCTCGGCGGCGGCCGTGTGGAGGTGGGCGTTCGTCGACTTGACGACCAGCTCGACGTCGGTCCGGCCGGGGAACGCCCGCTGGAACGCGGTCACCGCGCCGTACGGGTTCTTGCGCCCGGCGGTGCTGTTGAAGTCGAACGCGAACAGGAAGCCGGTCGGCTCGCCCGGCCGTCGGGGGCGGTCGTGCGCCGCGGCGCGCTCGACCACGGGCACGGGCACGGTCCGCACCGGCACCGGCGAGTGCGGCTCGACGGCGCGGCGGACGAAGTCGCTGACCGTCCACACCTCGTCGACCTGGTCGAAGTGGTGCATGGCGGGCGGGAACTCCGCCAGCTCCCACGCCCACAGGCCGATCCGGTACCGGCCGTGGCCCACCTCCGGGTCGGCCTCCAGCAGGGCGCGGGTGAAGTCGCCGTTCACCGTGATCAGGCTGATCGGGTGCACCGGGCGGCCCACCGAGGCCGGCGCGGCGACCCCGGTGCGGGCGGTGCCCAGGACCGACTGCTCCTCCACCACCGACACGTGCGGGATGCCGGCCGCCGCCACCACGCCGAGCAGGACCCGGCCCATCTCGCCGATGCCCAGCTCGGCGGTGTGGTAGCCGGCGACGTTGACGCCGAACGCGGCGGTGGGCGGCGCGACCCCGCGGGGCGGCGCGGGCAGCGCCCAGGTCGGCACGCCCTCGTGGACGCCGTGCCGCGCGCACCAGTCGCGGAAACCGGGGTCGGCGGCGTCGAGCGGGTGGGGGAACGCGACGCGCAGGTCGACGCGGGACCGCCACAGGCCGTGCAGCAGGCGGTTCATCCCGGAGGCGCGCTCGGCGGGGGTGGCCGGGCTGGTGAGCCAGGCCCGGAACGCGCCGCCGTCGCCGTCGAACGGGTGCGGCGGCGGGTCCACCGGGCGGGCGCCCAGCGGGTCCGGTTCGGCGGCGGTGCGCAGGGCGTCCCTGACCACCGCGCGCATCACCGGGGTGATCGGCTCGGCGTCCGCCCCGAACGCGTCGAACGCCGAGCGGGCGGCGGTGCGCGGCGCGGCGGCGTAGACCTCCCGCCAGCCGGGGTGCTCGGACAGCAGGACGCGGTCGTGGCCGCGGGCGGCCAGCCAGGGCTGCTCGGGGTCGTGGCCGGTGAAGTCGACCAGCCGGGCGGCGGAGGGCTCGCGCTCGTGCAGGTTCCAGGCGGCCACGCCGAGCCCGGGGTCGCGCGCGACGTGGTGGGCGAACAGGGCGGCGGCGTCGGCGGCCCAGCCCCGCGGGGTCTCGGCGAGCAGGTCGGCGCGGGTGCGGTCGGCCCAGAAGTCGACGAACCCGGCGGCGTCCCGGCCGACCGCGACGAAGTTCTCGGTGAACCCGCCGACGTGCCGCGGGTGGCGGCCGTCGTCGGGCAGCGGGGCCAGCAGCCGGGGCACGAGCGTGAGGCCGGCGCCGAAGTCGGGCAGCGGCCCGCGGACCGCGGTGCCGGCCGCGAGGTGCACGACGAGGTCGTGGGCGCCGAGCAGGCGGCGGACCAGCAGCGGCGCGGCGGCCCGGACCAGCTCGGCGGCGGTGCCGCAGGTCGCCATCAGGAAGTACTCGTCGGCCGGCGTCCCGAGGTCGCCCGCGGCCAGGACGGTGACCCGCCCCGGCGCGAAGCGCGGCTCGCGCGCGGCGTCGGGCGTCGGGCCCGGTGCGACCGGTCCGGCGCCGGGGGTCGCGCCCCCGGGCCCTCCGGGCGCGGTCCAGGCGTCCGCGACCAGGACGACGAAGGCGTGGTCGGGGTGGTGGTCCAGGTAGGAGCGGGCCAGGGCGCTCGCCGCGCCCGGCCCGCCGCCGACTACTACCGTGCTCGCCGCGACCCGCCGGTCAGGCATCCGCGGCGAGTTGTTCGAGCTGGTCCTTGAGCACCTGGTCGAAGGTCTTCGCGATCTGCGCCGCGTCCTTGCCCGCCACCTGCACGCGGACCACGACGTCCTTCGACACGTAGTGCGCGCGCACCGCGCCGAGGTTCTCGCCGTTCGGGGCGACCTGGAACGCCGTCACGCCCGTCGGCACGGTGCCGGTGTAGGGCTCCATCTTGAACTTCGACTGCAGCACGCCCAGCGCGTCCCGGGCGGTCTTGGCCTCGACCGCGCCGTTCGTGCGCACCGTCAGGACCTGGGTGAAGATCGAGCCGCCGGTCACCACGGAGCCGCCGAGCCGGCAGCGCCCCGCGCCGGCCGCCTCGAAGGCCGCGTTCTCGTCGGCGGTGAGGAGCTTCGCGGACACGACGTCGGCGAAGTTCTTCACGCCCGACTGGTCCTGCGACACGCCGGGCAGCTTCGCGACCTCCAGGCCGTCCTTGGGCTTGGTGGTCGTCGTGGTCGGCGCGGCGCTGGCGGTCTGACCGGTGGTCTGCGCGGCCTGCCCGCCACCCGAACCGGCGGTGAAGAACCAGATGCCGCCGCCGACCAGGGCCAGCACCACCACGATGCCGACGATCGCCAGCCACTTCTTGCCGCCGCCGCCACCGCTCTCGTCGAACACCTCGGGACCCTGGGCGATCCAGCTCGGCGACTGCTCGCCGACCACGCCGAAGCCCTGGTCGTTGCCCCACGGCGGCGTGTTGACCGGCGGGCCGCCGCCCCAGCCGCCCTGCTGGGGCGGCGGCGGCAGCTGGTTCGGGTTCGGGTTCGGCGGGGGCGCGACCGGGCGCACGTACTGGGTGCGGTCGGCGTCGCCGCCGCGCCGGCCGGGGACCACCTGGGTGGCGTCCGGGTTCGGGTTCTGCGGCGCCGGCGGCTGGCCGGTGTTCACGACCTGCGTCGCCTCCGGGTTCGGCGGTCCGGGCTGGGACGCCTCCCACCGGAACGGCGCGCCGAACGGGCCGTTGCCCTGCTGGGGCTGCTGCTGCTGCTGCTGCGGGCCGGCGCCCGAGGCGGAAGCCAGGAGCTCGTCACGACGCTTGCGGTACTCGTCGGCGCTGATCCGACCCTCCGCCAACGTCCTGTCCAGCTCCGCCAGGTCCTCTTGCCAGGCCATCCGCCCCTCCAAAGTCGCACGCGACCGCCATTGTGGCCTATGCCCCGGCGGGGGTTTCGGGCATCCGGCACTTGTGATGCTGTCGTTGCCGTCACCCCTCCGCACCCTCCCGGCACCAGTGCGGTTTCCTGCTGCATGTGGAGCAATGCGCACGGCTGGTCGGACTAACGCCTGATGATCGCTGCGGGGTATCGTGCTGCGCCGCAGCGCCGGTCGTCGGGCGTGGCCCGCCGGGGAGGAAACGTTGATCACCGAGTCCCTCCCCGCGCGGTCCGCGCCCGCCGCGCCCGCCCGCCCGCGGTGGTGGCGCCGGGAGCCCGTCCTGGTCGTGCTGCTCGGGTTCGCGTTGGCCGCCGCGTTCAACCTGCCGCTGATCCGCCACCCCCGGACGACCGTCGCCGCCGACCTGGGCGACCCGCTGCTGCAGACCTGGCAGCTCGCCTGGCACCGCCGCTTCCTGACCCGGGGCGGCGACTTCTGGACGGCGAACAGCTTCTTCCCGGCGCAGGACGCCTTCGCGTTCTCCGACTCGCTGCTCGGCTACTCCCCGCTGGCCCTGCTGTTCGGCGACGGCCCGCACGCGGCCGTGCTGCGGTACAACACGGCCTACCTCCTCGCCTGCGCGCTGGCGTTCATCGGCGCGTACTTCCTGGTCCGGCAGCTGGGCGGGAACTGGCAGGCGGCGGCGCTGGCCGGCGCGGCGGCCGCGTGGGCGCCGTGGCGGCTGGCGCACGGCGGGCACCTCAACGTCCTGTCCACCGGCGGCATCGCGCTCGCCCTGTTCGCCCTGGCCCGGGGCCACGGGTACGCGTTGCGCCCCGGCGCGCGACCGCGGGCGGCCCGGCCCGGTTGGGTGCTGGCGGGCTGGCTGATCGGCGCGTGGCAGATCACCCTCGGCTTCGCCGTCGGGATCCCGTTCTTCTACCTGATGGCGGGGGTCGGGGCGGTTGTCTGCCTGTTCCTGCTGCGGCGGCGGGGGGAGTCCGGTCGGCGGGTCGTCCTGGCGAACGCGGTCGGCGGCGCGGTGTTCCTGGCCGTGACGGCCCTGATGGCGGTCCCGTACCTGCGGGTGGTCGAGCGCTACGGCTTCACCCGGCCGTGGAGCGAGGTGTCGGCGCTGTCCGCGCCGCCGGCCGGGCTGCTCGCCGTGCCGGGTTCGTCGTGGCTGTGGGGCGGGTCGGCGCTGGACGACCAGGCGGGCCTGTCGCCGGTCGCGCCGTGGGAGAACCTGCTGTTCCCGGGGTTGGCGTTGCTGGTGACGGCGTTCGTCGGGCTGTTCGTCAGCGCGTGGCCGGTGCGGGTGCGGGTGGTGCTCGCGGTGGCGGCGGTCGCGGTGACCGTGCCGGCGCTCGGCGCGGGCGTCCTGGGCGGCGCGTACACGTACCGGCCGCTGTGGGAGTTCCTGCCGGGCTGGGACGCGCTGCGCGCGCCGGGGCGGCTGGTCCTGTGGACGGTGCTGCTGCTGTCGCTCCTGGCGGCAGGGGCGGTGACCGGGCTGGGCCGGCGGGTGGGCGGGCGGCGTCGGGCGCCGGTGGCGGCGGCGCTGGTCGTGCCCGCGGCGTTCACCCTGCTCGAAGGTCTGCCCGTGCGACCGCACCCGCGCGTGCCGGACGTGCCGCCGGGGTTGGCGGAGGTGTTCGAGCAGGTCCGCGTGCCGATGGTGGTCGTGCCGATGGACCTGGCCGCCGAGTTCCGCCACCTGCTGTGGTCGACGCGGGGGTGGCCGACGCTGGCGAACGGCAACTCCGGCAACTTCCCCCCGGCCCACGCGGAACTGGTCGAGGCGACCAAGCGCTTCCCCGACTCGCACAGCATCGACGTGCTGGACCGCCACGGCATCCGCGCCCTCGTGGTGGTGAAGTCCGCCGCGGCGGGCACCCCGTGGGCCTCCACCACCGCCCGCCCGACCACCGGCTACCCGCTGACCCGGACCGAAACGGGCGACGTGGTCCTGTTCACCGTGAAGTGACCGGCGCCGTCACTTCCCGCAGTGGCCGCGGCGGGCGGACGACTTGCGACCGGGGGCGGCCCCCGGCGCGGGGCCGCCTGTCAGTTCCTCTTGGTCAGGATCGTCGGGCCGACGATCCTGCGCGCGATGCGGCGCAGCCGGCTCTTCTGCCGGGGCGGGGTCGGCTGCGCGCCCGTCGGTTCCGCCGGTGCCGGTGCGGCTGCCGGAGTCGGCGTGGGCTGGAGCGGCGCGGCCGGGGCCGGGGTGGGCTGAACCGCCGTCGTCGGGGCCGGCGCGGGGTGGAAGGGGGCCGGGGGGAACGCCGGCCTGGTCGCCTCGTCCGCGGTGGACGCCGGGGAGAGCGCGTCCTGGATCGCCGGTGCGGCGGTGGCGGGGTTCGCCGGTGCCGCGATGACGGTCGGTGCGGCCGGGTTCGCGGGTGCCGCGAAGGGCGCGGGCGCCGTGAGGACCGTGGGCGCCGTGAGGACCGTGGGCGCCGTGAGGACCGTGGGCGCCGTGAGGGACGTGGGCGCCGTGAGGGACGTGGGCGCCGCCGGGCTCGCCGGCGCCGCGAGGAGGGCGGACGGCGCGAGGGTGGCGGACGGCGCGGGGACGGCGGGTGCCGCGGGGGTGGCGGGCGCCGCCGGGTCCGCGGGTGCCGCGAGGGTGGCCGGTCGGCCGGTGGTCGGCGGTGCGGCGGCCGGGGTGGCGGGCGTGGCCGGTGACGTGTCCGCGGGCGTCTTCGGCGCCGCCGGGGCGGGCGCCTGGGCCTGGGCCGGGACGGTGGCCGCCGGGGCGGTGCGGACGTCGCCCGCCGTGGTGCGCTTGGCCGCGGTGGCGGGGGCGGCGGTGGCGAGGACGCCGGAGATGGGCGCGGAAATGGGTCCGGAGATGGGTGCGGGCTTCAGCGCGGTGGCGGCGGGGGAGAGGGCGGGGGTCGCGGCGAGGACCGGCATGGCCGCGGTGGTCAGGATTCCCGAGATCGCGGCCGGTGCCGCGCTCGCGGGGGCGATCACCGGGGACCCGGCGGGCTTGATGCGGAGGGTGGGTGCGTCGTTGCTCGGCTGGAACTTGCTCTGCGGGGGCTGGTCAGGCTCCTGGCTGAACGTCACGGCTTGATCTTGCCAAACCACGCAGCGTAAGTCATCGGCAGGTGAATCGGCGGAAAATGAGCCCACATGGCCGAGTCGTCGTGGTTGTCGTCGTGCGCGCCGCCGTGGTAGGCCGCCGATTCGCGGTCGCGGCGACCGCCGTGGCACGGGTGCCGGCCCGGCGCTCGCGCCGCCGGGCCGGCACCCGCGGGGTTCACGCGCCCGCGAGCTCGGCGGTGAGGGTGATGGTCGTGCCCGCCAGCGCCTGGCTGACCGGGCAGTTCCGCTTGGCGTTCTCGGCGGCCTCGGCGAAGCCCGCCTCGTCCAGGCCCGGCACGACGGCCCGCACGGTGAGGTGGATGCCGGTGATGCCGGTGCCCGGCTGGAAGGTCACCTCGGCGGAGGTGTCGACCTGCTGGGGCGGGTTGCCCGCCTGGGCCAGGCCGTGCGACAGCGCCATCGAGTAGCAGGACGAGTGCGCCGCCGCGATCAGCTCCTCGGGGCTGGTCTTGCCGTTCGCCTCCTCTGCGCGGGAGGGCCAGGACACCGCGTACGTGCCGATGCCGGACGACTCCAGCGACACGGTGCCGCTGCCCTCCAGGAGGTTGCCTTCCCAGTGCGTGGTCGCCTTGCGGGTGGTGGCCATGTGCGAAATCTCCATGTCGACGTGGGATCCCTGACATGCGAAAAGGCCCCGGTGTGCACCGGGGCCTCTTCACCGAGCGGATGACGAGACTCGAACTCGCGACCCTCACCTTGGCAAGGTGATGCGCTACCAACTGCGCTACATCCGCCTGACACGAAGAACTATAGCCGATGCCTCAAACCGCGTTGCGACCGGGGGGTGGTGATCCCGCCAACAGCCGGTCGACCTCGGACAACCGCTCCGCCGGCCACCGCCACTCCCACAGCGGGCGCACCCGGTCCACGACCTCGGCGGGCAGCCACGGCGCCACCGCGTCGCGCAGCTCCCACTCGTCGAACACGTGCTCGTAGAAGCTCACGACGGAGGCGTTGGACAGGAACTGCTCGGGCTGCCGGAAGCACCAGTGCGCGAACCCGTACACCCGCCGCAGCACCTCCTCCGCGCCGTCCCGGTGCGCCTCCAGGGCGAGCTGCCACAGCTCCGACAGGAAGACGTGGCACGACCACGACTCGCGCTCGAGGACCGCGCCGAGCTCGGGGAGGAGGGCGGAAGCCCTTGTGCGCCAATCGCCCACGTGCCAGGACACTACCGGTCGAACGGTCCAACGGGGCGCCCACCGCCACCAGCCGACGCCCTCCCGTGACCGCCCCGTCACCCGGCGGCGCCGGCGACCGGCCCCGCGCGCACCGCGCCCGGCTGCGCCGAACGGCCCACGCCGTCCGTAGGGTCTTCGGTATCGGGTCGCTATCGCTTCGGGGCGGTTCGATCCAGCTGTGGCATCTTGACCTCGGACCACGAGGCGGGGCGGGAGGTGCCGGGCGGGATGGCCGGAGATGCCGATTTCGACCGGGAACTGCTCGCCAGGGTCAGGTCCGGCGACGACTCGGCGTTCGGGGAGCTGTTCTCCCGCCACGCGGACGCCGTCCGCAGGTTCGCCCTGCGGCACGTGCGCGAGCACGCCGAGGCCGACGACCTCACCGCCGAAGCCTTCTTCCGCGTCCTGCAGGCCATCCGCCGCGGCACCGGCCCGACCGACCACGTGCGGACCTACCTGCTGACCGTCGCGCGCCGGGTGGCGTGGGAGTGGAGCGGGCGGCGGCGCGACGTGCCGGTGGAGGACGAGGAGCTGTCCCGCCGGGTCGAGCCGTTCCCCGACGTGACGGCCTCGCGCCCCGAGCACGCGCTGATCTCGCGGGCGTTCACCAGCCTGCCGGAGCGCTGGCGCAGCGTGCTGTGGCAGGTGGAGGTGGAGGGCGAGCGGCCCGCCGCCGTCGCGCCGAGCTTCGGCCTGAGCCCGAACGCGATGGCCGCGCTGGCCCGCCGCGCCCGCGAGGGCCTGCGGGCCGCCTACCTCCAGGCGCACCTGGCGGAGGACGCCGGGCCGCGCGCGTGCAGCTCCGTGGTGGCCAAGCTGGGCACCTACACGGCGGGCGGCGTGCAGGGCGCGGAGCACCGCCGCATCCGCAAGCACCTGCGGACCTGCTCGTCCTGCAACTCCCTGCACGCCGAGCTGGCCGAGGTCTGCTCGACGCTGCGGGCGCACGCGGCGGGCATCGCCGTGCCGGTGGTCGCGACCGCGCTGGTCGCGCCGGCCGCGCTGGGCAAGGCCGCGTGGCTGTCCGGCCGGGTGAAGCTGGTGTTCGCCGCCACCGCGTCCGCCGCGGCCGTGGGCCTGTTCGGGGTGCTGGCCGGGACGTTCACCGGCGGGCCCGGCCCCGGGCTGATCCAGCCCGACCCGAACGCGCCGCGCGGCGGGACCGTGCTGGCGCTGCGCTCCACCGAGCCGACCGCGACCGGCACGGCGACCAGCGAGACGTCGCCGACCCCGCCCCCGGCGCAGCACGTGCACCTCACCGGCGCGCGGCCCCCGGTGGTCGCGCAGCCCCCTCGGACCGTCGTCCCGACCCCGCCCGCCGTGCCGTCTTCGTCCGCGTCTTCGTCCGCGCCGTCGTTCGCGGGGGTCCCGCGCACCGGTGACTACCGGGCGCTGCGGGACCCGGCGGAGGAGCCGTCGGCGACCACCACCGCGACGACCTCCCCGTCGCACACCGCCCTGGTCAGCACCACGGTCGCGCCGACGCCGACGATCACGCCCACCACGGTGACGCTGCGGCCGACGCCGCCCTGCATGGACCCCGCCTGATCACCGCCCGCTACCGGCGGGTTCACCCGCTGGTCGCAGGGGTTTGCCGGTAGCGTTGCAGGCGCGGAGTGATCGCTCGACGCCTTGAGGAGACGGTGATGACGCGGCTGGTGCGCGGCGCGGACGGCCGGATGTGGACGGTGCGCAGCCAGATCGAGTGGCGCAACCCGTCGGCCGACGCCGACTTCGAGCACGACGTGAGCGGCGGGCAGGGCCCCGGCGTGCTGATGCTCGCCATCGTCATCGCGATGGCCGTGATCCTGGTGGCGTGGACGCCCGAGCAGGTCGTCGTGCCCGGCTGGCTGATCATCGCCCTGGTGCTGGTGTTCCTGTTCTTCCCGGCGCGGTGGGCGGTGCGCCGGCCGTGGCTGGTCGCGGCGGAGTCGAAAAAGACCGACGAGCTGCCGCCGGAGCGGTGGGTCGGCTCGGTGCGCGGGTTCCTGACCGTGCGCAACGAGGTGGCCAACGTGGCGCGCAAGATCGAGATGTACTCGCTGCCGGACCTCGACGGGCCGCTGCAGCCGGTCGACTGAACCGGCGCCGGTCGACGGCTCGCGGTGCGCCGCCCGGGTGGTCGCGCGCGGTGGCGGAGGTCGACCGGTTCGCCGCCGCGGGTGACACTGGTCCGGTGCCGGAGCTACCCGAAGTCGAGGCGCTGGTCGACCACCTGCGCGCGCACGCCGTCGGACGTGTCGTGCACCGGGTCGACGTGGCGTCGCCGCAGGTCCTCAAGACGTTCACACCGCCGTGGACCGACCTCCGGGGCCGCCCGGTGACGGCCGCCGCCCGGTTCGGCAAGCACCTGGACCTGGACTGCGACGGGCTGCACCTGGTGGTGCACCTGGCGCGGGCGGGCTGGCTGCGCTGGTCGGACACCCTCGCCGCCGCGCCGCCCAGGCCCGGCCGGGGCCCGCTGGCGCTGCGCGTCCACCTCGGCCCGCCCGGCGGGGGCCCGGGGTTCGACCTGACCGAGGCGGGCACCCGGAAGGGGCTCGCCGCGTGGGTCGTCGCGGACCCGGCCGAGGTGCCGGGCATCGCCCGGCTGGGCCCGGACGCGCTGTCGCTGACGCGGGAGCGGCTGGGCGGGCTGCTCGCGGGCCGCGCGGAGCGGCTAAAGACGGCGCTGACCGACCAGGGCCTGGTGGCGGGCATCGGGAACGCCTACTCCGACGAGATCCTGCACACCGCCCGGCTCTCGCCCTACGCGACCGCCGGCAGGCTGTCCGACGAGGCGCTGGACCGGCTGCACGAGGCTCTGGTCGGCGTGCTGACCGACGCGGTGGCGCGGTCGGTCGGCCAGTCGGCGGCGCGGCTGAAGGGCGAGAAGCGGTCGGGGCTGCGCGTGCACGGCCGCACCGGCCTGCCGTGCCCGGTGTGCGGTGACGCGGTCCGCGAGGTGTCGTTCGCGGACAAGGCGCTCCAGTACTGCCCGACCTGCCAGACCGGCGGCCGGCCGCTCGCCGACCGCCGGATGTCGCGGCTGCTCAAGTAGCCCGGCCCGGCGGCTCAGCCGGCCCGCACGATCACCACGACCAGCGAGCGCGGGCCGTGCACGCCCTCCACGCGGTCGAGTTCGATGTCGCTGGTGGCCGACGGGCCGCTGACGAACGTGAGCGGGCGCGTCGGGTCCAGGCGGGCCAGGGCCTCCGGGACCGTGCCCACGACCTGGTCCTCGCGCACCACGCACACGTGCAGGTCCGGCAGGAGGGTCAGCGCGCGCCTGCCCTGCGCCGCCCCGGCGTCCAGCACGATCGTCCCGGTCTGGGCGATCGCCACCGCGCACCCGGTCAGCACGCCGTCGGACCCGTCCAGCTGCCGCACGTCCAGCGGCGGGTCGTCGCGCAGCCAGGTCACGCCCGGCACGTCCCACGGCAGGTCCGCCGGCGCGACCACCCGCTTGCCCGCCAGCACGTCCCCGAGCAGCGGGAGCAGCCCGGCCGGCTCCACGACGCGCACCGCGGCCCGGTAGTGCGCGACCCGGTCGGCCAGCAGCTCCACCGACGCGGCGCCGGTCCGGCGGTAGCCGCGCGGCACGGGCGGCGTCGGCGGGCGGTCCGCCAGCGCCGCGCGGACGTCGGCCAGGATGCGCGCGCGGGCGTCAGCCACGGTTCCTCCGCCACCACTGGCGGAACGACTCGCGGGCGGGCACCGGGGCGTCGCGGGACGACGTCCAGGCCGCGCCGGGGCCGGGCAGCCGCGACAGCCGGCCGTCGCGGGCCAGGAAGCGGACCAGCGAGCCGAGCCGCTGGGCGCGCTCGTAGCGCTCGGGCGAGGCGAAGACCCACGCGGCGGCGGCCATCGCGACCGACTCGGCGTCCCGGCCCCTGGCCGCCACGACCTCGGCGCGCAGGTGCGTCAGGACCTCGGGGATGTCGATCCGCACCGGGCACACCTCGAAGCACGCCCCGCACAGCGACGACGCGAAGGGCAGCGACGCGGCCTGCTCGTCGTGCGGGTCGGCCACCAGCTGCGGGGTGAGGATGGCGCCGATCGGGCCCGGGTAGACCGACCCGTAGGACCGGCCGCCGGTCCGCTCGTAGACGGGGCAGGCGTTCAGGCACGCCGAGCAGCGGATGCAGCGCAGCGCCTGCCGGCCGACCGGGTCGGCGAGGGTCCTGGAGCGCCCGTTGTCGAGCAGGACCAGGTGGAACTCCTGCGGCCCGTCGCCGGGCGCGACCCCCGTCCACACCGAGGTGTAGGGGTTCATGCGCTCCGCCGTGGACGAGCGGGGCAGCAGCTGCAGGAAGACCTCCAGGTCCTGCCAGGTGGGCACGACCTTCTCGATGCCCATCACGGTGATCAGCCTCTTGGGCAGCGTCAGGCACATCCGGCCGTTGCCCTCGGACTCCAGCACCACCACCGAGCCGGTGTCGGCGACGGCGAAGTTCGCGCCGGAGATCGCCACGTCGCAGGACAGGAACTTGCGCCGCAGGTGCGCCCGCGCCGCCTCGGCCAGGGCGCGCGGGTCGTCGCTGTCGGCCTCGATGCCCGCCGAGCGGAAGATCGCGCGGATCTCCGCGCGGTTGCGGTGGATCGCGGGCACCAGGATGTGCGACGGGCGGTCGTGGCCCAGCTGCACGATCAGCTCGGCGAGGTCGGTCTCCACCGCGCGCACGCCGGCCGCCTCCAGGGCCTCGTTCAGGCCGATCTCGGCGGTGGCCATCGACTTGACCTTCACGACCTCCTCGGCGTCCCCGACGAGGTCGCGCACGACCGCGTTGGCCTCGGCGGCGTCGCGGGCCCAGTGCACCACGCCGCCGCGCGCCACGACGGCCGCCTCCAGCCGTTCCAGGTAGGTGTCCAGGTGGTGCAGCACCTCGTCCTTGATCGCCTCGCCGGCCCGGCGCAGCTCCTCCCAGTCGGGCAGCTCGCCGACGGCCTCGGCGCGGCGGCCCCGGATCGTCGTGGTGGCGTTGCGCAGGTTGCGGCGCAGCTGGGTGTCGGCCAGCGCGGCGCGGGCCGCCTCCGGGAACGCCGGGCTGCCCAGCCAGGTCACCGGGTTGCGGGCGCCCAAGGCTCCTCCTCCGTGCTCGCCAGGATCTCCGCCAGGTGCACCGGGCGCACCCCGGCGCGCAGCCGGGACAGGCCGCCGCCGATGTGCATCAGGCACGAGTTGTCGCCGGCGGTGAGGACCTCCGCGCCCGTGCCGAGCACGCAGTGCATCTTGTCGGCCAGCATCGCCGTGGAGGTGTCGGCGTTCTTGAGCGCGAACGTGCCGCCGAAACCACAGCACTCGGCCGCGCGGGGCAGCTCGACCAGGTCGATCCCGCGCACCGCCCGGAGCAGCTGCAGCGGCTTCCCGCCCACGCCCAGCGCGCGCAGCGAGTGGCAGGTCGGGTGATAAGTCACCCGATGGGGGAAGTATGCACCCACATCGGTCAAGTTCAGGACGTCGACCAGGAACTCCGACAGCTCGTAGGTGCGCGGCGTCCCCGCGCCCAACCGGGGGTGGACGTCGCGCACCATGGCCGCGCACGACCCCGAGGGCGTCACCACCGCGTCGTAGCCCCGGAACACCCGCTGGAAGCGTTTGGCCAGGTCAGTGGCGTGTTGGCGGTAACCGGTGTTGAAGTGCGCCTGTCCGCAGCACGTCTGGTCCATCGGGAAGTCGACGCCGCACCCGAGCCGTTCCAGCAACCGCGTGGTGGCGCGGGCCGTGGCGGGGTGCAGCGTGTCCGTCAGGCAGGTGGCGAACAGCGCGACCTTCTCCACGGCGCACACTCTGCGCCCAAATTCATCGGATGTCTACCCGATCCAGGACCACCCCTTGCCGAGAGAGCACCGCACGGCACAGCATGGACGCCGTGCGTGACCTTCTGACCGAGCGCGCGGTCCTCGGCGTCATCGCGACCCTGGCCGTGCTCGGCCTCTTCGTGATGCTCTGCCGCGCCCGCAGGGTGAGCACATCGGTCGAAGACGCCGTGATGGACATGCTGCACCGGATGTCCAAGGCGTCGGCGGACCTGCGGGAGGGGCTCACGCAGGACGCGGCGGACAAGGCCACACCGCACCTGCGCGAGATGCTGCGGTGCGTCGCGGTGGGCATCACCGACCACGAGGGGACGCTGCTGTCGTGGGACGGCGGCGCCAACGACCACTACGAATTCCTGCGCCCGTACATCGAGCGGGCCATCGGCGAGTTCCACAAGGAGCACGTCGAGCACCGGAAGCTGGACTGCGAGCTGCCCGGCCCGTGCGCGCTGCACTCGGCGGTGATCGTGCCGCTGCTGGTCGAGTCCGAGGTCGCCGGGACGCTGATCGTGGTGAGCGGGGTGGCGAACAAGCGGCAGATCCGGATGGCCGAGGAGACCGCCCGCTTCGTCTCGACGCAGCTGGAGCTGGAGGTGCTCCAGAAGTCGCGGCAGGCCCTGGCGCAGGCGGAGGTGCGGGCGCTGCGGGCGCAGATCTCGCCGCACTTCGTGTACAACGCGCTGAACACGATCTCGTCCCTCATCCGGACCGACCCGTCGCACGCGCGGGAGCTGCTGCAGGAGTTCGCGGAGTTCACGCGCTACTCGTTCCGGACCGACGGGTTCTTCACGACGCTGGCCGACGAGCTGACCAACATCCACCGCTACCTGACCATCGAGCAGGCCCGCTACGGGCCCCGGTTGAACGTGCGGCTGAAGATCGCGCCCGAGGTGCTGCAGGTGGTGCTGCCGTTCCTGGTCCTGCAGCCGCTGGTGGAGAACGCGGTGCGGCACGGGCTGGCCAAGAAGCCGGGCGGCGGGCTGCTGACGATCCTCGCCGAGGACAACGGGGCGGAGGCCCTGATCTCGGTGGAGGACGACGGCGTCGGCATGGACCCGGACCGGCTGTTCGAGGACTTGAAGGACGCCCACCAGACCGGGGCGCACGTGGGCCTGGGCAACATCAACCACCGGATGAGGGCGGTGTTCGGCGACGACTACGCCCTGGTCGTCGAAACCGCGCCGGACGCCGGGATGAAGATCATCCTGAAGGTGCCCAAGTACTCGCCGGGCGTGCGCACCAACCTGCCCCTCGTGCCGCCCAGGCTGGAGGAGACGGCGGAACAACCCGCGATCCGCACCTGACCGCCCTGGGCGATCACTTGATCGAGGTACGTGTGCCCCGGCACTTTTCCGCCGGGGACTTCGTTGCCGTAAACGTAAGGAAGCGGCCCCCACGGCGAGGCGCCAAGGCACTCGGGCGCGCTGGTGGCGGCGTGCGCGCGGTTGGTGATGGTGCGCGGCGGACGGGTGCCGCGCGCGGCGGGCATGACGGGCGTGGGCGGGCGCGGCGCGGTGGACAGGCGCGGCGCGGTGGACGGGCGCGGTGGGCATCCGCGGTCGCGGACGGGCGCGGTGCGTGGCGGTCGGGTGCGACGGGCATGGCGCGTGGCGGCATGGCGGGGCGGGCGCGGCGCGGTGGACAGGTGCGGCGGGCATGGTGCGTGGCGGTCGGATGCGGTGGGTGCGGTGCGCGGAGGGTGCGGTGCGCGCGGCGAACATGCGGGGCGGCGGACCCGGACACGGACGCGGGGGCGCTGAGCGGAGAAAGCCGGGTGCCTGCGGGGCGATCGGGATCTGCTGGGCGTCCGCGGCGAGGGCGAGCGGGTCCCTGACGAGCGGGTCCCTGAGGGGCGAGCGAGGCTCGGAGAGCCGCCGGCGATCGAATCGAGGAGCCTGGGCCGGGGTGGAGCTTGGATCGGGGAGCCGCCGGGCGGCGGTGGCTGCGGCGGGGGCTTGAGAGCCGGGGGACCGGACGGCGGGGATCGGCGCCGGGGGCTTGAGGAGTTCCGAGGTGCGAAGCGGAAGCCCTGGGTGCGGGATCCGCCCGTGGTACGGGTTCGCCTGAGGTGCGGGATTGGCCCGAGGTGCGGGATTGGCCCGAGGTGTGGGGGTGTGGGGTTCGCCCGAGGCGTGTGGTGGGGCCCGAAGTGTGGGGATCGGCTCGAGGTGCGGGGTCGGCTCGAGGTGTGGGGTCGGCCCGAGGTGCGGGGATCGGCCTGAGGCGTGAGGTGGGGTCTGAGGTGTGGGGTTCGGCCCGAGGTGTGACGTGGGGGAGTCGGGAGCGCAGGGCAGCAGGGGGTCGGTTGGCGCCGGGGATCAGCCGGCGGCGATGGCCAGCACCGCCACGATCATCACCGCGCACATCGACCAGACGATCCACATCCAGTAGACGTGCATGGGGCCGGGGCCGTCGGCGTTCTGCCTGCCCCGGTCGTCCCACCACTCGACGTAGCGTTCGAGCCACCGGATCGGGTTGAACGTCACCGGCCGATGTTAGCTCCGCCACGCCGTTCCCGCGGGCACACGTAAGGTCGACCCATGAGCGTGACGGACAAGATCGCGGCCCGCCTGCCCAAGATCGTCAGCGACCGCGCCGAGCGCGGGCCCGTGGTGGCGGCGGTGCGCCTGCACGGCGTGATCACGCCGACGCCGACGCCGATGGCCCGCAACACCATCAACGCGCAGAACGTCGAGAGCGCCCTCACCCGCGCGTTCGACCACGACCGCCTGGTCGCCGTCGCCCTCCTGGTCAACTCGCCGGGCGGCGCGCCGACGCAGTCCGCGCTGATCGCCGAGCGCGTCCGCGAGCTGGCCGCCCGCAAGCGCGTCCCGGTGCTGGCCTTCTGCGAGGACGTCGCCGCGTCCGGCGGCTACTGGCTGGCCTGCGCCGCCGACGAGATCTACGCCCACGGCACCTCGCTGGTCGGCTCGATCGGCGTCGTCAGCGCCGGGTTCGGGCTCAACGGGCTGCTGGAGCGCCACGGCGTCGAGCGCCGCGTCTACACCGCCGGCGAGCACAAGGTCCGGCTCGACCCGTTCAAGCCCGAGAAGCCCGAGGACGTCGAGTGGCTCAAGGGCCTGCACGGCGACCTGCACGCGCAGTTCGTCGACTGGGTGCGGGAGCGGCGCGGCGACCGGCTGCACGCCGACGCCGACCTGTTCAGCGGCGAGGTCTGGACCGGGGCGCGGGCCGTCGAGCTCGGGCTGGTGGACGCGATCGGCACGGTGCGGTCCGTCGTCGCCAAGCGGTACCCGGACGCCGAGATCACCGTCGCCGAGCCCCGCCGACCGCTGCTCGCCCGCCTCGGGCTCGCCGGGAGTTCCACCCGTTCAGGCGACTTCCTGCCGGCCGCGCTGGCGGCGCTGGAGGAGCGGGCGCGCTGGTCGCGATTCGGCTTGTGACACCCGGTCGAGGTCACGGTCGCGTCGACACCGGCCGGTCCGCGTAGACACGGACCGGCGTAAATGGGCAAGATGCGCGGCACAGTGAGTATCCAGGACAACACCGGCCTCCTCGTCCTGGCGGTGGACGACGAGGCGCCCGGTCTCAGCGAGATCAAGTACCTGCTCGAGAGCAGCCCGCACATCCGCCGCGTGCTCACCGCCTTCGACGCCGCGGAGGCCCTGCGCGTCCTGCGGGGCGACTACGACCCCGACGTCATGGAGCGCACCCGCGCGGGCCTGCCGCCGGTGGACGCGGTGTTCGCCGACATCAACATGCCGGGGCTCAGCGGCACGGACCTCGCCCGCGTGCTCGGCGCCTTCCGCGCCCCGCCCGCGCTGGTCTTCGTCACCGGCGTCGAGCACTCCGAGGCCGTCGTGGCCTTCGAGGTCGGCGCGCTGGACTTCGTGACCAAGCCGATCAACGAGGACCGCATCAACAAGGCGATCTCGCGCGTGGTCGAGCGGGTCGCGGCGGCGCCCGCCGCGACACCGGAGCCCGCGCCGCAGGAGCCGACCGACGACGAGGTCATCCCGGTCGAGCTGGGTGGCACCATCAAGCTCGTGCCCAGGGCCAGCGTCCGGTACGTCGAGGCGCAGGGCGACTACGCGCGCCTGCACACCGGCGACGGCCAGAGCCACCTGGTGCGCATCCCGCTGGCCCAGCTGGAGGAGCGCTGGGAGAACGCGGGCTTCGTGCGCATCCACCGCTCGTTCCTGGTGGCGCTGCCGCTGGTGACCGAGCTGCGGATGACGTCGAACGGCTACGCGGTGGTGATCGGCTCGGGCGAGGCGGCGAAGGAGCTGCCGGTCAGCCGGCGGCACACCCGCGAGCTGAAGGAGCGGATCGTGCGCCCGCCCAAGAGCAGCTGGGGATGAGCAAGCACTCCGGCCCGCCGGGGCAGCCCGACCAGCCGCAGCCAGGGGAGCGGGACGCCTGGCCGGCGGCGGCGACGCGCAAGAACCGCCGCCGCCGGGTCGTGCTGGCCGACCCGCGCGGCCGGGGCCGGGTGCTGCGCACGATCATCGAGCTGGAGGAGCAGACCAGCGTCGGCGAGAAGCTGATCCGCGACCTGATCCGGCAGCAGCTGCGCACGGCGTTCCTGCTCGGCGGCGGCACGCTGCTGCTGCTCGCCCTGCTGCCGGTGGTCTTCTTCCTGGCGCCGGGGCTGGGCGAGGTGGAGCTGCTGGGCGTGCGGCTGCCGTGGCTGCTGCTGGGCATCCTGCCGTTCCCGCTGTGCTACGGCGTGGGCTACGCCTACCGAAGACTCGCGGAGCGCCACGAGCACGACTTCGTCAGCACGGTGGACCGGTGATCCAGAACCTCTGGAGCCTGGGGTTGGTCGTCGTCGTCGCGGCGATGACGTTCCTGCTGGGCTACGTGGGTTCGCGCCGGGCCAACACCACGCCGGACTTCCTGGTGGCGCGCCGGGCGATCCCGGCGACCCGCAACGCGGCGGCGATCTCCGGGGAGTACCTGTCGGCCGCGTCGTTCCTGGGCGTCGCGGGCCTGGTGCTCAAGGACGGCATCGACGCGCTCTGGTACCCGATCGGCTTCACCGCGGGCTACCTGGCGATGATGCTGTTCGTGGCCGCGCCGCTGCGCCGGTCGGGCGCGTACACGCTGCCGGACTTCGCCGAGGCGCGGCTGGGGTCGACGAACCTGCGCCGGGTCTGCACGTTCTTCGTGATCTGCATCGGCGTGCTCTACCTGGTGCCGCAGCTGCAGTCGGCCGGCCTGACGCTGAACACGATCACCGGGCTGCCCGCGTGGCTGGGCGGCGCGGCGGTGACGGTGATCGTCGTGGTGAACGTGCTGGGCGGCGGGATGCGCGCCATCACGCTGGTGCAGGCGTTCCAGTACTGGGGCAAGCTGTTCGCGATCGCCGCGCCGACGTTCGTGCTGTTCGCGGTGTTCCTGACCGGCCCGGGGGACCGGGGTCCGGCGGTGGACGCCGAGGGCGTGCTGCGGTTCCACGAGGACGTCGCCGTCACCACGGTGGACGAGGTGCGGGTGCAGGTCGCGCTGCCGATGGAGCTGACGGCGGACGGCCGGGTCAACGGCGCCCGCGCGGACGGCGCGGTGTACTGGACGCCCGGCACGTACACCGTCGCCAAGGACACCGAGCTGCGGTTCGGGGCCGGGTCGCCGGTGCCGGTGGTGGAGGGTTCGCCGACGGACAACGAGCGGTGGCTCGAACCCCAGACCGGCGGGCTCGGCGGGCTGTTCGAGACCTACTCGCTGATCTTCGCGACGTTCCTGGGCACCATGGGACTGCCGCACGTGCTGGTGCGGTTCTACACGAACCCGGACGGCAAGGCGGCCCGCCGCACGGCGCTGCACGTGCTGTACCTGCTGGGCCTGTTCTACATCTTCCCGACGGTGCTGGGCATCATCTCCCGCCAGTACCTGCCGGAGCTGCTGGTGACCGGCAAGACGGACGCGGCGGTGCTGCTGCTGCCGAGCACGATGCAGCCGAACGTGCTCGGGCAGGTGCTGGGGGCGATCGTGGCGGCCGGCGCGTTCGCGGCGTTCCTGTCCACGTCGTCGGGGCTGCTGGTGAGCGTCGCCGGGGTGGTGTCGACGGACATCCTGCCGGGCAAGGTCCGGGACTTCCGGTGGGCGACGGTGCTGACCGGCGCGGTGGCGATCGGGCTGGCGCTGGTGCTGCCCCGCTCGGACGCCTCGCTGACGGTGGCGATGTCGTTCGCGCTGGCGGCGTCCACGTTCTGCCCGCTGCTGGTGCTGGGGATCTGGTGGCGCGGCCTGACCTGGGTGGGCGCGATCGCCGGGCTGGTGGTGGGCGGCGGGCTGGTGATCGGGTCGCAGGCGGTGACCGTGGTCAGCTCCTACACCGGGTGGTGGGCGCCCTCGGTGTTCGCGCAGCCCGCGCTGGTCACGGTGCCGGTGGCGTTCCTGACCATGGTGCTGATCAGCAAGCTGACCGCCCGGCGGCGGCCGGAGGACGTGAGCCGGATCCTGCTGCGCCTGCACGCGCCCGACCCGCTGGGGTTCATGCGGGACCGCGACGTGCAGCGGTTCGGCACCGCCGAGGAGAAGGCCCGGCTCGCCGAGCGGCGCGACCAGCCGCGGTCCTGACCGGGCGTCGCGCGGGATCACCCGCGGTCGGCGCGCATTCCATGGATCGGCGATGGAACTTTCCCGCCTCCTGCGGAAGAAAGGCGATCCGCGCGCCCGCGGTGTGTTCTTCGCCACGGCCCATCGCCGCGGTCGCGCCCGGTGGTCGGTGACCCCGCTGCCCCTGCCGGGTGGCGCGGGTGCGGCCCGCTCCACCCGTTCAGCCCCGCGCCCCGACCGCGAGCGGTAGGACAGCACAAGAAGGTGTGGCAGAAAACCATTCGATCCGGTGAACGGCGCACTACCTCAAGCGGGTGACTGCTCGTCTCAGTATTCCTACCGCTCATCGCATCACCCGACTGTTGAGCGCAAGTCCACGGACGGGGTCTTTCAGGGGTGACCTACGTCTCCTTACGGTGCTGCGCGTATCGAACGCACCAGGAGGGATTACGTGGCGTTCACACCGTCGACAAGTCCGAGGAGGGGAACGTGAGCACTGCCGAAGACGCGTCAGGGGGCGCCACCCCCGTTGGAGCGACCCCCGATTGGGTTGAAGTACAGGCCGGTCCCGACTTCGTCGAGCTGCGCCGCCGGCTGCGGACCTTCGTGTTCCCCATGGCCGGGCTCTTCCTGGCCTGGTACGTGCTCTACGTCCTCCTCGCGGACTACGCCCGCGGCTTCATGTCCACGAAGGTGTTCGGCAGCGTCAACGTCGGCCTGCTGCTGGGCCTGCTCCAGTTCGCGTCGACGTTCGTCATCACCACCCTGTACGTCCGGCACGCGAACCGGAAGCTCGACCCGATCGCCGACCGCATCCGCCACGAGGTCGAGGGGGCCGACCGGTGAACAGCAACCCCCTGCTCAACATCGGCATCTTCGCCCTGTTCGTCGTCGTGACGCTGGTCGTGGTGTTCCGCGCCAGCCGCAACACCCGGACGGCCTCCGACTACTACGCCGCCGGCCACGCGTTCACCGGCCCGCAGAACGGCGTCGCCATCTCCGGCGACTACCTGTCCGCCGCGTCCTTCCTGGGCATCGCGGGCGCCATCGCGGTCAACGGCTACGACGGCTTCCTGTACTCGATCGGCTTCCTGGTGGCCTGGCTGGTGGCGCTGCTGCTGGTCGCCGAGCTGCTGCGGAACACCGGCAAGTACACGATGGGCGACGTGCTGAGCTTCCGGATGCGGCAGCGCCCGGTGCGCGCGGCGGCGGCCACGTCCACGCTCGCCGTGTCGTTCTTCTACCTCCTGGCGCAGATGGCCGGCGCGGGCGGCCTGATCGCCCTGCTGCTCGACATCAAGGACAAGACCGGCCAGGCGCTGGTCATCGCCGTCGTCGGGCTGCTGATGATCTTCTACGTGCTGGTCGGCGGCATGAAGGGCACCACCTGGGTGCAGATCATCAAGGCCGTGCTGCTCATCGCGGGCGCCGCGCTGATGACCGCCTGGGTGCTCGGCAAGTTCGGCTTCAACCTGTCCTCGCTGCTCGACAGCGCCGTGTCCAAGGCGGGCCGGACCGGCGAGGCGATCCTCAACCCCGGCCTGCAGTACGGCAAGACGGGCCTGGGCAAGGTCGACTTCATCTCGCTCGCCCTCGCGCTGGTCCTGGGCACCGCGGGCCTGCCGCACATCCTGATGCGCTTCTACACCGTGCCGACCGCGAAGGAGGCCCGTCGCTCCGTCGTGTGGGCGATCTGGCTGATCGGCATCTTCTACCTGTTCACGCTGGTCCTGGGCTACGGCGCGGGCGCGCTGGTCGGCCCGGACGTGATCAAGGGCCTGCCCGGCGGCGTCAACTCGGCCGCGCCCGCGCTGGCCTACGCGCTGGGCGGCACCGTGCTGCTGGGCATCATCGCGGCGGTGGCGTTCGCGACGATCCTCGCCGTGGTGGCCGGCCTGACGATCACCGCGTCGGCCTCCTTCGCGCACGACATCTACGCCAACGTGATCAAGAAGGGCGCGGTGGACGACAAGGCGCAGGAGGTGCGGGTCGCCCGCATCACGGCCGTGGTGATCGGCGTCGTGGCGATCCTCGGCGGCATCCTCGCCAACGGCCAGAACATCGCCTTCCTGGTCGCGCTGGCGTTCGCGGTGGCGGCGTCGGCGAACCTGCCGACCATCCTGTACTCGCTGTTCTGGAAGCGGTTCAACACCTCCGGCGCGCTGTGGAGCATCTACGGCGGCCTGGCGTCCACGATCGTGCTGATCGTGTTCTCCCCGGTGGTGTCCGGCAAGCCGGTGGACGCCACCGGCAAGAGCCCGTCGATGATCCAGGGCGTCGACTTCCACTGGTTCCCGCTGGACAACCCCGGCATCGTGTCCATCCCGCTGTCGTTCCTGCTGGGCTACCTCGGCACGGTGCTGTCCAAGGAGCGCGACGACGCCAAGTACGCCGAGATGGAGGTCCGCGCCCTGACCGGCGTGGGCGCGGAGAAGGCCACGGCGCACTAGTCGCGCCACCCCGCCCGGGCCGCCTCCCCGTCCGTCGACCGGGGGAGGCGGCCCGGCCTTCATCCCCCGCTCACGGGGGTGCGTGGCAGCATGGGGGCGTGACCGTTCCCAGCGTTGAAGTGTCAGCGGTGCCCGCGGAGCTGCCCGCCGGAAAAGTCCTGCTCGACGTGCGCGAAGCCGACGAGTGGGCGGCCGGCCACGCGCCGGGCGCGCTGCACGTCCCGATGAGCGAGCTGGCCCAGCGGCTGGAGGAGCTGCCCGGCGACAGCGAGTTCTACGTCGTGTGCCGGGCGGGCGGGCGCTCGGCGCGGGTGACGCAGTACCTCAACGCCAACGGCTGGGACGCGACGAACGTCGACGGCGGGATGCAGGTGTGGGCCGCGGCCGGCCGGCCGCTGGTCGGCGGGGTCGACGGCGCGGAGCCGGAGGTCATCTGACGTGGCGCCGCGGCCGATGGGCGTGGACTGGGTGGCGTCCCCGCCGCCCGGGGCGCAGCCGCGCCCCCGTCCGCCCGCCCCGCGCCGCCCGTACGCCGGCCCGCCGTCCTACCCGGTGCCGCCGCGGTGGGGCTTCCCGCTGCTGGCGTGGCGCTGGCCGACGTCGGTGGCGACCGACGGCGCGCCCGCCGACGCCGTCGACCGGGTCCAGCGCCAGGCCCGCGCCGCGTCGCACGCCCTGGGGCTCGCGGGCCTGACGGCGCTGTGGGCCGCGGGCAGCGAGGTCTGGCGCTACGCCCTGCTCGCGACGAGCCGCTACGGGGCGCTGTCGGCGGGCACCGTGGACGTCTCCGACGCCATGGTGGGCTCGTCGTCGGCCGTCGCGCTGGTCGCCGCCGCCACGGCCCTGGTGCTGACGCTGCTGTGGCTGCGCCGCGCCCGCGCCGCCGCCGCATCGGCCGCCGGCTACGCCCCGTCCCGGTCCGACACCGAGGTGCTGGTCGGCGTGCTGGTGCCGGGCCTGAACCTGGTGGTGCCCGGCTCGGTCGCGGCCGAGCTGGAGCACGCGGCCCTGCGCCTGCCCGCCGACGCCCGCCCGTCGCCGTCCCGCCTGGTGCGGTGGTGGTGGGGGCTGTGGGTGGTGGCCGGGCTGTTCGGGCTGTTCACCTTCGCCTGGTCGTTCCGCTCCGGCGTGCAGGCCCTGGCCGACGGCGTCCTGCTGCACGCCGTGTCGGACCTGCTGGCCGCCGCCGTGGCGTTCACGACCGCCGTGCTGGTCCGCCGCCTCACCGCCGCGCTGCTGCCGATGCCCGCGCAGGCGCTGCGGCGGATGCGGGTGGTGGGCGTGAAGGACGCGCCGGAACCGGCGCTGCGCGCCGTCCGCGCCCACGCCTCGCCCCGCTAGCCGGGGCCCCGCCGGCCGGGGCCGTCCCCGGCAGCCGCCCGGCCGCCGGGGACCGGTGTCACGCCGGGTCGGTCACGCGTTCGGCCGGGACCACGTCGTGGAGGTCGCCGACGGGGTCGTCGGGATCGCGGTCCTCGTGGTGGACGGGATGCCGGGCCGGGTCGTGCGCGTCACCTCGACCGAGGTGCTCGGCGCCGGGCTGGTCGCCACGGTGCTGCTGGGCGCCGGGCTGCTCGTCACGGTGCTGCTGGGCGCCGGGCTGCTCGTCACGGTGCTGCTCGGCGCCGGGCTGCCCGTGACGGTGCTGCTGGGCGCCGGGCTGCTCGGCCTGCTGGTCGTCGTGCCGCCGTGCGGCTTCGACCTCGTGGTCGACGGCGGTCCCGTCACGGTGCTGCTCGGCTCGCGGTCCGGGCTCGTCGCGACGCTGCCGCCGACGGCGGGCGTGCCGGTCGACGGGGCGGCGAGGGCGGTCATCGTGACGCCGCCCGCCGCCAGGACGCCGACCGACAGGGCGGCTGCGACGAGCCCGCGGCGGGAGCGCGGCACGGTGGGGAAACGCATGGGGGTCCTCCTCGTTGACGACCGCCGGCGGTCGTGCCGACCCCGGCGGTTCCACGCCATTCCCACGCGGCCCGGCGCGGATCTGTTGCACCGCGCCGGGGCTCAGCCACCGCCGCGCGGCGTGGTGGTCGGCACGCCGCCGCCCGTGGTGCTCCGGCGCACCGACGACGACATGTCGGCCGACTCCGCGCCGGGCCACGTGGTGGTCGTCGTGGAGGTGCTGCTGCGGTGCGCTTCGGTCGTCGTGGCGGCGCCGGGGCGGCGCGCTCCGGTCGGCGTCGTGGTGGGGGCCAGGGTCGTGGTGTCCGGAATGGACGGTTTGGTCGTGCTCGACAGCACCGGCGGCGAGCCGGTCGTCGGCGTGACCGGCACGGTGGTGGTGGGCGTGCCGGACGTCGCGGGCCGGCCCGGCTCGGAGGAACGCGGGCCGTGGGGGATCAGCAGCAGGCTCACCGCCACGACCGCCAGCACCGCGGCGGCCGACACCAGCGGCGCGCCCCGGCGCAGCGCGCCCCGCCGCGGGCGGGCCGCCGCGCGCGCCCGGATCGCCGGGCCCGTCAGGTGGGAGTGGACGCGGTCGGCGCGGGCGGCGAGCAGGCGGCGCAGGTCGTCCTCGAAGTCACCCATGGCTCCTCCACGCGCGTTCCGGCATCCCGATCGCCGACCTCAGGGCCGCCAGCCCGCGGCTGACGTGCGACCGCACCGTCGGCAGCCGGCAGCCCAGGACCTCGGCGATCTCCGCGTCGGTGAGGTCCTCGTAGTAGCGCAGCACCACGGCCGCGCGCTGCTGCCGGGGCAGCTGCGCCAGCAGCCGCCACAGCCGCTCGTCGCGCTCGTCCCGCCGGTCGAGGTGCTCGCCCTCGGGCAGGTCGGTCCCGACCGACCGGATGTGCCGGGTGCTCCACCGCCGCCGCCACGACAGGTGCTCGTTGGTGACGGCCCGGCGGACGTAGGCGTACGGCGACCCGGTGGAAGCCGCCAGCTCGCCCCACCGCTGGTAGATCCGCACCAGCACCTCCTGCACCAGGTCCTCGGCGTCCGCCCGGCTGCCCGAGAGCAGCACGGCGTACCGGATCAGCGCCTGCTGGTGCTCGTGGACGAACTGGTCGAACGACGCCGTGTCGCCCAATCCCGGTCTCCGCTCCTCGTCATGCCCGCGCGCACTGACTACACGCGGCCCGGCGCCGTTCTGTTGCTCAAGTGACGGGTGACACGTCGTCGCGGTCGTCGCCGAGGTCGCCGAGGTCGCCGTCGAACTCCCAGACGAGGCGCAGCGGCACGCGCCGGCCCCAGCGGCGGAGGGCGGCTTCGGCGGAGTCGTGCCGGCCGACGAGGCTGCGCCCGGTGTCGGGGTCGCGGCGGTAGATCACGGCCGCGGTGCGGTCGTCGTCCAGGACTTCCATGCCCCACGCGAAGACCCGCGACGGGTCCGCCTGGGACACGAGGGAGAACAGGTTCGCTTCCATGCCGCCCACTGTGCGGGCGGGACGTACACACTTTGAGGTGATCAACCTCGGGAATCCCCCATTTCGATTTTCCACTGGCATCATGGTGTTGTGCCCACACAACCACCGTTCCGCCGACGCCGCCTGGGGCGGAAGTTGGCGAAGATGCGCGCCGACGCCCACATGACGCTCCAAGAGGCAGCCACTGCGCTGTTCAAGACCAGGTCCGCCCTCCACCGGATGGAGAGGGGTGAGACGCTGGTCGACGTCCACCTGGTCAAGTCGATGATGGATGTCTACGACTGCTTCGACCCGGATTTGATCGAGCAGACCATCAAGGCGCGGGAGAAGGGGTGGTGGACCACCTTCGGCATCGAGAACCAGGGCTACATCGACGTCGAAACCGAGGCGACCCACGTCTACGACCTGTCGCCGATGATCATTCCCGGCCTGCTCCAGACGACGGCGTACATGCGCGCCATGTTCGAGGCGCACCGCCTGAAGCGCACGAAGCGTTGGCTGGAGAACGACATAAAGGTCCGGCGGATCCGGCAGAAGCGGCTCACCGAGCCGGAGCACCCGCTACGACTGCACGCGATCGTCCACGAGGCCGCGCTGCGCACAGCGGTGGGCAGCCCGGGTGTGATGCGCGAGCAACTAGCGCACCTGCGCGAGATGGTCGAGCTGCCCAACGTGACCTTGCAGGTGGTGCCCAACGAAGCCGGGATCCTGGACGGCATGGTCACCGCCTTCACCCGGTTGGCCTTCGAGGCTCCCGAGCCGGATGTGCTCTACATCGAGTACCTGACCGGTGCGCTGCACATCGAGGACGAGCCGGAGGTCAAGGAAGCTAGACTGACGTTCGAGCACCTGGCCTCGCGGGCGTTGGGCCCTGAGCGGTCGGTGGCCCTGATCGAGCGGATTCCGGCCGAGTGAAAGAGGCGATGGCTGTGTCCATTGTGGACCTCTCCGGTGCGACTTGGCGCAAGAGCAGCCGGAGCAACGGCGCGAGCAACGCCAACTGCGTCGAGGTCGCCGTCGCCGGGTCGGCCGTGGCGGTGCGGGACTCCAAGAACCCGGGCGCCGGCCTCCTCGCGTTCCCGGCCGCCCGGTGGTCGCTCTTCCTGCGCGGCCTGGGTTCCTGATCGCCGGCTGTTCACCTCGCGTACCCCCGTCGGGGCTGGGGGCGGGCCGGGCGGTCTGACAGCCTGGGGTGCCATGCGGGCACTCGTCGCGGTTGTCGTGCTGTCGTTGCTGGCGTCCGGTGTCGCGCAGGCGCGCCCGAAGCGCGGGTTCGACCTCCAGGCGCACCGGGGCGGGATCGGGCTCACGGTCGAGAGCACGCTCGCCGCGTTCGCCAGGGCGCTGGAAGTCGGGGTGACCACGCTCGAACTGGACGTGCAGATCACCAGGGACGGCCGCGAGGTCGTCACCCACGACCGCCGGACCAACCCCGCCAAGTGCGTCGACACGGCCCCGGCGTTCCCCGGCGACCCGGCCTTCCCCTACGCGGGCCGCTACGTCAAGGACCTGACCTTCGCCCAGGTCCGCACCCTGGACTGCGGGTCGCGGCGGTGGGCGCAGTACCCGGACCAGGCCCTGTCGCCGGGCGCCCGGATGCCGACGCTCGCCGAGGTGTTCGCGCTCGCCCGGCGGTACCGGGCGCACGACGTGCGGTTCAACATCGAGACCAAGGTCGAGGCCGCCGCCCCGCACGAGACCGCGCCGCGCGAGCAGTTCGTGGCGGTCACCGCGCGGGAGGTCCGCAGGTCCGGCTTCGCCCGCAACGTGACCATCCAGTCGTTCGACTGGGGCACGCTCATGCTGTGGCGGCGGGTGGAGCCCCGCCTGCCGCTGGTCGCGCTGACCCAGCCCGAGTTCCTGCGCCCCGGCTCGCCGTGGACCGGCGGGCTGGACCTGGCGGACTTCGGGGGCAGCGTCGTCGAGGCGGTGCGCAGCTTCGGCGCGTCGGCGCTCTCGCCGGTGCACGGCAACCCGCAGAACGGCGCGGTGGGCGACCCCGGCTACGTGCCCTTCACCACCAAGGCCCTGGTGGACGAGGCGCACGCGCGCGGGATCGAGGTGGTGCCGTGGACGGTCAACGACCCCGCCACCATGCGCAAGCTCATCGACGACGGCGTGGACGGGATCATCACCGACTACCCGGACCGGCTGCGCGCCGTGCTGGCCGAGCGCGGCCTCCCGCTGCCCCGGAAGTACCGGGCCCACCGCTGACCGGGCGCGGGTTCAGCCCGTCAGCGGCAGCTCGTGCAGGCCCCGGATGACGAACTCGGCGCGGCGGCGCGCCGGCGCGGCCAGGTGGGCGCCGGGCAGCTTGCGCGTCAGGGCCGACAGGGCGGCCTGCACCTCGATGCGGGCCAGGGGCGCGCCCAGGCAGTAGTGGATGCCCATGCCGAACCCCAGGTGCGGGTTGGGGGCGCGGCCCACGTCCAGGTCGTCCGGCCGCTCGAACGCGAGCGGGTCGCGGGCGGCCGAGCCGAGCAGGGCGGCGATCCTCTGCCCCGGCTCGACGCGGAAGCCCGCGATCTCCACCGGCGCGGTGGCGGTGCGCTCGAACAGCTGGAGGGGTGAGTCGAAGCGGATCAGCTCCTCGACCGCCGTGGGGAGGAGGGACCGGTCCGCCACCAGGCGCTGCCACTGCTCGCGGTGGGTCAGCAGGGCGTTCACGCCGTTGCCGATGACGTTGACCGTCGCCTCGTGGCCGGCCATGAGCAGCAGGACCGCGGTGGCGACCAGCTCGTCCTCGCTGAGCCTGCCGCCGTCGGTGTCGGTGACGGCCACCAGGTCCGACACCAGGTCGTCGCCGGGCGCCGCGCGCCGCAGCGCGACCAGCTCGCGCAGGTAGGCGACGAACTCGGTGGACGCCCGCTCGGCCGCCGCCCGCTTGTCCGGCGCGAGGTCGTACTCGTACATCTTCACGATGGCGTTGGACCACGGCTGCAGCAGCGCGCGGTCGCCGGCGGGCACGCCCAGCAGCTCCGCGATGACCTCCACCGGCAGCGGCGCGGCCACGTGGGCGAGCAGGTCGGCCCGGCCCTCGGCGCGGACCCGCTCCACCAGCCCGTCGACCAGCCGGTCGGCCAGGGCGGCGACCCACGGGCGCAGGCGCTCGACGTGGCCGCGGCCGAACGCGGCGGCGACCAGGCGGCGCAGCCGGCCGTGGGTGGGCGGCTCGTTCTCCAGCAGGGAGTTGCGGTGCAGGAGGTTGAAGCCGGTGAACTGCTCGACGGGCCGCGCGTCGATCCAGAGGCGGCCCAGGGAGCGGTGCCGCAGGACGGCGGAGGCCGCCGCGTGGGACACCGCCAGGGCGACGCCCATCTCCTCGTGCCGGTGCACCTCGGCCTCGGCGCGCAGCGCCGCGAAGGTGGGGTACGGGTCGGCGACGAAGGCCGGGTCGTGCTGGTCGAAGGGGGCCACGGCCACGGACCGTAGGTGGTGAGCAGGGCTCGCGTCCAATGCCGCGGTGTTGTTCCGGCAAGGGTCGGACGAGCCGTGACCACGAGTGGCCGGGTTGACCCGTTCGGTGCTCCACCAGGAGCATCCCCCCTTGTGCCACCGGAACTCGTCGCTCACCGCGGGGCGTCGCACGCCCGACCCGAACACACCCTCGCCGCGTACGAGCTGGCGATCGCCCAGGGCGCGGACGGGGTGGAGTGCGACGTCCGGCTGACCCGGGACGGGCACCTGGTGTGCGTCCACGACCGCACCGTCGACCGCACCAGCGACGGCAGCGGCGCGGTCGGCGCGCTGACCCTGGCCGAGCTGCGCCGGCACGACTTCGGCAGCTGGCACGGCGGCGTGCCCGCGCCGGTGCTGACCCTCGACGAGCTGCTGGAGCTGGTCGCCGGCAGCGGGGTGCGGCTGTTCGTGGAGACCAAGCACCCCGTGCGGCAGGGTGCGGAGGTGGAGCGGCGGCTGGCCGCCGCGCTGGCCGGGCGCGGCGTGGACGCGGTGATGATGTCGTTCTCCGCGTCGGCGGTCCGCCGGTTCAAGGCACTGGCCCCGCGGGTCCCGACGGTGCTGCTGCTCGGCCGCTCCTGGCCCGAGCGGCTGCCGCCGTTCGCCGACCTCGCCGGGCCGGGGCTGCGCCTGCTCAAGCGGCACCCGGGGCGCGGCGCGGGCGCCTACTGCTGGACGGTGGACGAGCCCGCCGACATCGCGCTGTGCGCCGAGCGCGGCGTGCGCTACCTCGCGACCAACAACCCGGCGCAGGCGCGCGGGGTGCTGGGGGCTAACTTGACGCCCGACCAGCCCTGACTTGAAGGAGGCGGCGGTGGCGAAGCGGACGGCCGTGAAGAACAAGCCCACCGACGGCGTCAACCCGCGCCGGCCGTGCCCGTGTGGCTCCGGCAAGCGCTACAAAGCCTGCCACGGCGCGGCCGGCGGAGCGGCGGACGTCATCGTCTCCCGCCCGTTCCAGGGGCTCGCCGCCGAGGCGGAGCTGATCGCGCTGCGCGAGTTCGTCCCGTCGGCAACGGTCCGGCTGCCGCTGGAGGACGCGCCGCGCGAGATCACCCTCGCCTCGGTGCTGCCGATGGCCGCCGCCGGGCTGGTCCGGGCCGACGGCACGGCGTTCGTCGGGCTCCAGGTGCAGACCCGGTCGGGTGATCTCAGCCGGGACCTGGCGCGGGCGGTGCAGTGGGCGCTGACCGCGGAGACCGGTGACGCGCTGCCCGTGGTGGGCCCCGACGACGGCGCGAACCCGGGTCGGCTGCAGGACCTGCTGGACGTCGACGCGGACATCGAGCCCGAGCTGCACACCGACTTCGCGTGGTGGATGCCGCCGGAGAACGAGGCCACCGGCGACGTGGCGCTGTCCCTGGAGCGGGCGAACGCCGCCATCCTGCCCACCGAGCGGGTGTCCGCGCCCGGCGTGCGGGCCGCGTACTGGGTGGACGCGGGCGACAAGGCGCACCTGCGGTGGGTGCGGCCGGAGCCCGAGGAGACGCTGCTGGCGGCGCTGGCCCGGCTGTCGGTCCGCGGTGAGCTGGACCTGGGCGAGGGCTCGCGCTACGCCGGGTCGTTCCGGGCGCACGGGCTGCTGGTGCCGGTGTGGGACCTGGACCGGGAGCAGCACTCCAGCGAGTGGGCCGGGCCGGCGGAGGCGCTGGGCAAGCGCCTGCTGGACGCGCTGGGCAGCCTGGACGACGAGCCGCTGACCGAGGCGGAGCGGCGGTCCCGGGACGGCCTGCGCGGGCGGCAGATCACCCTGCGGTGAGTTGTCCACAATTTTCCCCCAGTCTGTCCACAGGAGGCTGTGGATAACTCGGCCGTCGTGTCCCCAGGGAGTGGCAGATGCTGTTCCGGATCTCGTCCAGGGAAGAGTGGGCCCGCGCCCGGGAGTCGGGTTCGATCCCGCTCGACCCGGACGGGTTCGTGCACTGCTCGGACCCCGGGACCGTGCACCTGCCGGCGAACCGCTTCTACCCGGGGCGGCACGACCTGGTGGTGCTGATGATCGACCCCGAGGGGCTGCCGGTGCTGTGGGAACCGGGCGACGGCGACGAGTCCGGGCCCTGGTTCCCGCACGTCTACGGCCCGGTGCCGGCCGACGCGGTGGTGGCGGTGCAGGAGTTCACCCCCGACGCCGACGGGGTGTTCCGGCCGCTGCCCGTGCTCTGACCGCCCGGCGGCGCCGGGCCGGTGACGCCGCCGGACCGGCGCGACCGGTCGTTGTCCGTTCCGTGATGTCCGGCCGGGCAACCGGGGGGCCGCTCCGGGCGTGAACCCACCGACGGCGCGCGGGGGCCCGTCGGGAAGGGGAGCGGGGTGACGGCGGTCTTGCCGGCCGGGTGGGCGGATGTGCGGGACGACTTCGGGGAGTTCGTCCGGATGTCGCTGCCGGGCCTGTTGCGCTACGGCCACGCGCTGACCGGCAACCCCCACGACGCGGCCGACCTGGTGCAGGCCGTGCTGGAGAAGGTCGGCGCCCGGTGGGCCGCGGTGCTGCGCCGGGGCGTCGACCCGCTCGCGTACGCGCGGCGGGCGATGGCCAACGCCCACATCAGCCGGTGGCGGCGGCACCGCCGCGAGCACCTCGTCGCCGACCTCCCGGACGTCGTCGCGGCGGCGGGCCAGGACCGGCTGGACCACGAGCCGCTGTGGCAGGCGCTGCGCGCGCTGCCGCCGCGGCAGCGCGCGGTGGTCGTGCTCCGGTTCTACGAGGGGCTCTCCGAGCGGGAGATCGCCGACGCGCTCGGCGTCTCGACCGGGACGGTGAAGAGCCAGAACAGCAAGGCCATGGCGACCTTGCGGCGGCGGCTGGAGGCGGGGGGTGAGCCGGGTGGACTTGGATGACCGGCTGCGGGAGCTGTTCCGGGACGACCGGCTCGACCTCCCGGTGCGGCCCGGCGCGGACACCCGGATCGTGGCCGGCGCGCGGCGTCGGCGGCAGGTCCGGGTCGGGGTGGCGGGCGCGGCGGCGGCGGTGGTGCTGCTCGGCGGCGCGGTCGGGGCGGCCGGCCTGCGCCTCCCCGGCTCCGAGGCGGGCGCGCCGCCCGGCCCGGCGACGGTGACCGTGTCGGTGGGGCCGCAGGCGCTGGAGCCGCCGGCCCACGCGAACTTCCGGCTGGGGATGACCGACGCCGAGGCGCGGGCCACCGGGGCCCTGGTGCTGCCCGGCCACGCGGGGAAGTGCGTCGCCTACTCGACCAAGGACAACGCCGGGGACGCCGTCATCGTGTCGCCCCGATCGGGCGTCGTGCGGATCACGTTGCCGCCGCTGGGCTACACGCCCTCGGGGATCGGCGCGGGGTCCTCGCTCCAGGAGGTGCGGCGGGCTTACCCGGGCGTGGCGGTCGAGGGCGACCGGGCGGTGGTGCTCATGGGCGAGGACTGGCGGTACGTGTTCCCGGTGGCGGGCGGGTCGGTGACGGCGGTGCGGATCGAGCGGGTGGGGAGCGAGTGCGGTCCCGAAGGTTCGTGAGGGTGGTCCCCGCGGTGCTCCTGACGGTGGTGGCCGGGTGCTCCGCCGTGGCGGGGTGCACGGCGGGGCGGGTGCAGGACCTGCCGCGCCCGACGCCGACCACCGTGGTGGAGACCGTGGTGGTGGACGACGTGCCCGTGCTGGGACCGGAGGGCGTCGGGCGCGTCCGGCTGGGGATGACCCTGGCCGAGCTGGAGGCCACCGGGGAGGTCGGGGGCGCCGTCGAGCTGCCCACGGCCTCGTGCCCGGTGCGCTCCCTGGAACGCGTCCGCGGGTGGGTCGGCGTGGACGGCGGCGTGGCCGCCGAGATCCGGGTCGAGGCGGGCGCGCGGACCCCGGCCGGGTTGCGCATCGGCGATTCCCGCGACCGGATGCGGCGGCTGCACCCCGGGGTGGAGTGGAACCAGCACGGATTCACGGCGGCGGTCGGCGGTGACGTGCGGTACAAATTCCACTTCATGAACGCCGGGGACACGCTGACGAGCATGGGAATCAGCCGGGAGTTGTCGTGCGCGCTCTGAGGAATCGCCCGGGAGCCGTTCCCGGCGCCGCCCGGTGAATGCGCCGGGGGGCGGGCCGGCGACCGGCCCGCCCCCCGTGCGCGCGGTGCCCTACAGCGCGCCGCCGGCGGCGCGCGGCGCGGTCGGGTCGGCGTCCTCGCCCACGGCCTCGCGCACGAGGAAGTTCTCCACGTGGAACAGGTTGCCGTCCGCGCGGTCGATCACGGTCAGCAGCGTGGTCATCGACGCCACCTCCTCCACCTGCTCCTTGAGGAACCACTGGAGGAACTGCTCGCCGAGGTAGTCGCCCTCGTCGCGGGCGGTCCGGGCCAGCTCGACGACCTGCTCGGTGACGGCCTTCTCCTGGCCCAGGGCCAGCTCCACCGGCTCGCGGGCGGTGGTGAAGTCGTTGCGGACCTCGTCCACGCCCGGGATCGCGACCTTCAGGTCGTTGTCCATCAGGTACTGGACGATCATCATGGCGTGGTTGCGCTCTTCCAGCGACTGCTTGTAGAAGTGCGCCGCCAGGCGCGGCAGGTCGTTGCCGTCGAACCACACCGCGATGGCCAAGTACTGCTGGGACGCGGTCAGCTCGTTCCGGACCTGGGCCTGGAGCAGGTCGTGGAACTTGGACGTGCGGGCAGGGATCTTCTTGAGGTTGATGGCCATGTCGTGGACATTAGTCGGAAGTGCTGCTGAATGCACCGCAGGTAAGGCTAATAATGGCATGGTTTGCCTAAGCTGCGTTGAGGCAAACCTTTCCTGTCACACCAGCGCGGCGCGGTCGATCGGGCACGACATGCACCGCGGGCCGCCCCGGCCGGAACCCAGTTCCGAGCCGCTGATCCGCAGCACCTCGACGCCGGCGTCCTCCAGGCGCGCGTTGGTCTCGACGTTGCGCTCGTAGGCGACGACGAGGCCGGGCCCGACGGCGAGGGTGTTGTTGCCGTCGTCCCACTGCTCGCGCTCGGCGGTGACCGGGTCCAGGCCGGTGTCGATCACGCGCAGCTTGTCGATGCCCATGGCCTCGGCCGCCGCGTCCAGGAACGGGGCGCGGTCGGCCACCACGACGCCGCCGTCGCCGTCCGAGCGGACCGGGAAGGCGAACAGGTTGTCGCGCACCGCCGGGTACATCACCACCGCGTCGCGGTCGACCATCGTGCACACCGTGTCCAGGTGCATGGTGGCGCGCTCCTGGGTGATCGGCACCGCCAGGACGGTGTGCGCCAGGCCGTCGCTGAGGGCCGAGCGGGCGAAGGACTCCGCGCCGGCCGGGGTGGTGCGCTCGCCGACGCCGATCGCCAGCACGCCGGGCGCGAGCAGCAGGACGTCGCCGCCCTCGACGGGCGCGGAGTGGGCGCCGTAGGCGCGGCCGGTCTTGCGGAACCTCGGGTGGTAGGCGTAGATGAGGTCGGTCAGGGCCGTCTCGCGGTCGCGGGCGGGCAGGGCGAGCGAGGTGATCGCCACCCGGTCGCCCACCCAGACCGACGAGTCGCGGGTGAACAGCAGGTTGGGCAGCGGGTCGACGGCGAAGTCGTGCGGGTGGTGCATCTTGCGCACCAGCGACGCGCCCTCGGCGGCCGGCAGCTCCTCGAACGTCATGCCGGTCATCAGCGCGGTCGCGAGCTGGTCGGGGCCGATGGACGACAGGTGCGACCGCAGCACGTCGGCCAGGTCGATGCCCAGCCGGCGCTCGTTGACCGCGCTGTGGACGCCGGCGATCCGCGCCCGGTCGTCCGCCAGGGCCGCCACCAGCAGGTCCGACAGCAGCAGCACCTCGACGCCCCGGCCGCGGAGCACCTCGGCGAACGCGTCGTGCTCCTCCTGGGCCCGGTCCACCCAGGGCACGCCGTCGAACAGCAGCTGGTCGTTGTTGCGCGGCGTCAGGCGCTTCAACTCGGCGCCCGGCCGGTGCAGCAGCACCGTGCGCAGGGGGCCGACCTCGCTGTCGACGCGGGGCGCCGGCTCCGGCGCTCCGTCGCGGGACTCCGTCCGGGTGATGTGCGCTGTCACGTGAACGAGGGTAACCCGTGCTCAGCGAAACATGCAGCTCTGAGTGGCCTAGCTCAGCACAACTCGATCGCATGAACGGCCTAATGCGGTAAATCGTTAAGGGAGAAGGGGGTTCAGGCGGTCAAACGTTGCGTCGTGGCGTGGACTGGCCTTGCCGCTGCTGGGATGATCGGAGTCCTACCGGGGAGGGCTGCTTGTTCCACTTGACGGTCGACGCGCCGGACGGCGCGGTCGCGACGGACATGCTGATCGGGGAACTGGTGCGGGGCGCGCGGGTGGACGCCCGGCGCGCGCCCGCCGCGCCGCCGCCCGGCGCGAAGAGCGGCGCCGGCATGGCGATCTCGGAGCTGCTGCTCAACGGCGCGGTGCCCGCGGCCGTCGCGGCGGCGGTGGCGTCCGTGGTCACGGCGTTCGTGCAGCGCGGCAGCGCCCGCAAAGTCGTGATCAGGTCCGGCGAGGAGTCGATCACCGTGCAGGGCGGTGACGCCCGGACCCAGCGCGCGCTGGTCGCGGACTGGCTGGCCAAGCACGGCGCGCCGACCGGCGAGGGGTGAGGTGGGCCGGTACGCGCTGCTGGTCGCGACCGGGGAGTACGAGGACGTCCGGCTGAACCGGCTGCGCGCGCCGTCGCAGGACGTGGAGCGGCTGGCGGCGCTGCTGGAGGACCCGGAGGTCGGCGGGTTCGCCGGGGTGCGGGTGCTGCGCGACGCCGCCGACCACGAGATCCGCCGGGCGGTGGAGGACGTGCTGGCGGCGCGCGCGCCGGACGACCTGGTGCTGCTGTACTTCTCCTGCCACGGGCTGACCACGGCGTCGCGGCGGCTGTACTTCGCGGCGACCAACACCGTGCAGGACCGGCCCGCCGGGACGGCGGTCTCGCGGTCGTTCCTCAACGAGCAGCTGGAGGACTGCCGGGCGGCGGGGCGCGTGCTGGTGCTGGACTGCTGCTTCAGCGGCGCGTACGTGGAGGGGTTCAAGGACGCCTCGTCGGCGGTGCTGGACGACGTGGGCGAGGGCTACGTGGTGCTCACCGCGTCCAACGCCTACGAGTACGCCTTCGAGGAGGACACCCTGTCGCTGGAGGCCCCGCGGGCGTCGCTGTTCACCGACGTGGTGATCGAGGGGCTGGCCGGCGGCGCGGCCGACCTCGACGGCGACGGGTGGGTCGACGTCAACGAGCTGTTCTCGTACGCGTTCCGGGAGGTCCGCGCCCGCCGCTCGGACCAGACCCCGCAGTTCTTCGCGCAGTCCGCGGGCCCGCCGCTGCGGCTGGCCCGCGCGGGCGGGTCGGCGCCCGCGGCGGTGCGCCGCTCGGCCTCCTACACCCCCGGCCAGCTGCTGGTGGCGCGCGGGTTCCGGGCGGCGGCCGAGCCGGTGTGCCGGACGCTCGGGCCGTGGGGCAGGCGGTCGGTCGTGCTGGTGGACGGGCGGCCGGTGGAGCTGGCCGACGCCGCCGCGATCGCCGCCGCGTTCCGGCCGGACGACCCGCGCGACTCGCTGGGCGCCGCCTACGTGCGCGAGCTGGTCTCCGAGGTGCACCTGGCGTGCGGGGACGGCGGCGCGTCGGCGGTCGCGGTGGCGCAGGGCGCGATCACGCGGCTGATCGGGGCGATGCGGGACGGGCACGACCCCGTCCGGCTGTTGCACGGCGTGCGAGCGGCGGCGGGCGCGGCGGACGCGCTGCTCCGGGCGGCCGCCCCGCTGGAGCCGGCCGACGTGGCGCGGCTGGCGTCGGCCGCCGCCGGGAGCGCGGAGATCGGCGACGTGGTGGACCGGGTGGTGGCGGTGACCGGGTGGCGCGGCGCGGTGCTGGTCGGGGAGAACCCGCGGCCCGGGCTGCACCACGAGTTCACCGCCGGGCTGCGGTTCGAGCAGGGCTACGCCTCCGCGTGGTTCGCGACCGACCGCGCGCGGCGGGAGGCGGTGCTGTCCGACGCGCGGGTGCTGCTGTTCGCGGGCGTGCTGCCGCAGCGGGTGCTGGAGGCGCTGGACCGGCTCGGGAACGGGGACGACCTCGCCCTGCTCGTGGTGTGCGCCGAGGTGCCCGACCCGGTGTCGGCGCGGCTGCTGTCGCGGCTGGGCGGTCGGGTGGTCGTGGTGGCCGGCGGGGTGCCGGCGGGGCTGCCGGCCGTGGTCGGCTGCCGGGTGCAGGACTCCGACACGCTCCACGGGGCGGACGAGGGCTCGTTCGGGCACGCGGCGCGGGTCGTGGTGACCGAGGGGGACACGACGGTGATCGGGACGGCCGGCGCCGGGGAGGGCGTCGCCGCGGCCGGGATCATCCGCGCGCCGGCGGCGGACGTGCCACGGGTGCGGCGGACCGTGCGGGCGGTGCGCAGCGCGGCGCGGGACGGGGTGCTGCGCGGCGCGGGCGTCGGGCTGCGGGAGCTGGGCGAGCGGCTCGCGGGCGCGGCGACCGGGCCGCCCGCCGAGGCGGCGGGGTGGCGCGCGCTGGCCGGCGCGCTGGCCGAGCCGTCCCGCCGGATCGCCGGGAACTCGGCGGTGGAGCCGCGCGACCTCGACCCGGGGCTGATCGACTCGGCGGGGACGGCCCGCGCCGTGGTCGCCGCCGCCGCGCGGACGGCCGAGCGCTTCCTGCTGGTGGCCTAGCCGGAGGCCGTCGGCTCCACCGCGGTGACCATGACGGTGGTCAGGGCCGCCTGGAGCCGGTCGATCGCCTCGCGGATCGCGTCGGCGGCCCACTCGCCCCCGGTGACGGCCTCCAGCCGGGCCTTCACGCGGTCGCGGGGCCGGCCGGCGAACACCTCGCGGTCGAACCGCACCGCCTTGATCAGCCCGCACAGGGCCGCCGTGCGCGGGTCCACCGGGGCGTCGGTCGCGACGGCCGCCACCAGCCGGCGGCGCACCTCGGTCTCCAGCGGCGGTTCGACGCCGCCCGGCGACGGGAAGCGGGTGCGCGGGAACACCCACAGCACGCGGTCCTGCTCCCGGCGCAGCACCTCGTCCTCGGCCAGGCCGTCGAGCACCCGGTCGACCAGGCCCTTGGCGAGCCGCTCGACCCACTCCTCGGGCTTGCGCAGCCGGTCGTCCGCGATCCGGGTCAGCGCCTCGTCCAGCACGTCGTGGCCGATCCGCGCGGTGCTCAGCGCCGCCACCCGCCGGTCGACCACGTCGATCCGGCCCGCGATGGCCAGCTCGACCAGCACCGCGCCGGCCAGGCCGTAGTCCAGGGCTGGACGGCCCAGCCGGCGGGCGCCGTCGTCGTCGTGGGCCAGCAGGGCCAGCTCGTCGGCGAGGGTCAGCATGGGTCCACCCTAGGTGGGCCGCAGGTCAGGCGATGAACCTCGTGTCCGGGTGCCGCGCGGGCCCGCGGTCGAACAGGCCGCGGTCGCGGCGCTTCAGGTGCAGGTCGAAGAAACCGGCGAGGTAGTCGTGCTGCGCGGCCAGCGAGCGGCGCGCGTCGACTCGGCCGACCAGCTCCTCCTCCCGGCCGGGCTTGAGCAGCGCCCGCACCTGCGGGGTGATGAACTGCAGGTCGGTGAAGCTGTAGTGCGTGGACCGGTCGAAGTGCAGGTCGCGCTTCCAGGCGCGCTGGTTGGGCCAGAACTGCCCCCAGGTCGGGTCCAGCCGGGTGTCGACGTGCGAGTGCTCCAGCTTCCCGCCGGTCCCCGGGTCCACGAAGTCACCGCCCACCAGCATGAACGGCCGGTCCAGGCCGTGCTCCACCACCTCGCCGACCTCGCCCCAGCCCATCGCGCCGTCGATGTTGACCCCCGCGTCGAACCGGCGGTCGTGGTGCATCGTCTCGCCCGCGGTGTAGCCGCCGTAGGAGTGGCCCGCCATGCCGACCCGCGACAGGTCCAGCGAGCCCGCCAGCCCGCGCGGCAGCGGGTCGCGCTCGGCGTCGGGGTTGTCGCCCCGGTCGAGCCGGGTCAGCTGGTCCAGCACGAACCGGCTGTCGGCGACCCTGGCGTCGATCGCGGTCTTGCGGGCCGCCGCGTCCTCCGGGTCGACGCTGCCGACCGCCACGCGCCCGTCGGGGAACTCCACGGCGGCGGCCTCGTGCGTGTGCGAGAGGGACGCGACGACGTAGCCGCGGCTGGCCAGGTCGTCGGTCAGGCCCGCGTTCAGCTCCTTGGAACCGCCGAGGCCGTGCGAGAACAGCACGACCGGCCAACCGCCGCGGGTGCGCTCGGCGGTGGCGCCGGTGCGGGCTCGGCGCTTGGCCGAACCCCAGTCGACGGAGCCGCGCGGCACGTCGAGCAGGTCGGGGCTGGAGGCCACCCCGTCGATCACGCCCGCGACGCCCGGCGTCATCCAGGTGGCCCGCGGCCCGTCGCGGTGGGCGGGGTAGGTGACGGTGACCATCAGCTCGCGCTTGTCGGCCGGCCGCCACGGGTCCTGGCGGCTGTCCACCAGGTGCAGGTCGACCGTCCCGACCGGGTGCCGGCCGCTCAGCGGCGGCGTGGTGAGCTGCACCCCGGTGGTCCCGGCGGAGGCCGGTGGGGCGAGCAGGGCTGCGGCGACCGCGATGCCCGCGGTCAGGCCGAGCACGCGTCTGTGCGTTGTGGACACGGTGGATCCCCTCTTCGTGGCGGCGCGCCCCATGCTGGCAAGGGGAGGTCCGCGCGCGCGTCGGCCTGTCGGTTGAGCCGTGGTCCTCCGCGAGGAGGATCAGGGGAGCCAGGACACCGTCCCGCGCAGCGCGGTGTAGCCGACGAACGCGACCACGTCGAGCAGGGCGTGCGCGATCACGAGCACCCACAACCGGTTGGTGCGCTGCCAGACCTTGCCGAACACCAGGCCCATGACGACGTTGCCGACGAACCCGCCGAAGCCCTGGTACAGGTGGTAGGAGCCGCGCAGGACAGCGCTGGCGACCAGGGCCGTGTCGTCCCGCCAGCCGAGCTGCCGCAGGCGCGTGATCAGGTAACCGACGACCAGCACCTCCTCCGCCCACGCGTTGCCCGCGGCGGACAGGACCAGCACGACGCTGCGCCACCACGACTCGTCCAGGGTGGACGGCTGCACGGCCAGGTTGAGGCCCAGCTTCCAGGCGACGAGGTAGAAGGCCAGCCCGGGGATGCCGATCACCGCGGCCAGCCCGAGGCTGCCCAGCGCGTCGGGGCCGATCCGCGCCCGGTCCAGGCCCAGCGCCCGCAGCCGCGTGCCGCTGCGCCACAGCAGGTACAGGCCCAGGCCGCCCCACGCGGCCAGCTGCACCACCCCGAGCAGCTGCGCGAGCAGGTCCAGCAGGTCGAACCGGGCCTGCGGCACGTTGATCGCCACCGACTGCTGGTTCAGCGGCTGCGGCCTGAGCAGGCTGTCCAGCAGCCGCACCAGGCTGCGCAGCCCCGACAGGCCCAGCGTGACGGCGAAGACGAGCAGGACCTCGACCTGGTACCCGCGGCGGGCCGGTCCCTCGACGTACCCGCGGTGGGCCGGTTCCTCGATCACTCGCGCAGGTTAACCGCGCCGGCCGCGCGACGGACGGTGGGTCGGGGCGGCGGTGGCGCGGGGCGGTGGCGTGGGTGGGCGGTGGGTCGGGGCGGCGCCGGGTCAGCGCTGCGCGAGGAACGGGCAGCCCATCAGCCGGCGCAGCTCCACGGCCAGTTCGCCCGGCGTCGCCACCGGGTGGGAGAACGCGATCCGCACGTCGTGGTCCTCGTCGGCGGTCTCCACCCGCAGCCGCAGGCCGAACCGGTCCAGCCCCAGCGGCCGGACGTGGCCGCCGCGCAGCCCGTCCGGCAGGTGCTGGGCGAGCAGGCCCACGACGTCCCGGTGCGACAGCTCCAGGTGCCGCAGCCAGTGGTCCTCGTGGTGGTGGAACGGGTCCGGGTCGGCCTGGGCGAACAGCTCCGGGCGCAGCGACGTCGTGCCCTCGGCGTCGGCCACCACCAGCGACGCCGGGGACAGCCGGAGCACGGCCGCGCCGTGGCCCACGTCCAGCAGGCGCGGGTCCGGGCGCTCGTCGGCCACCTCCAGGCTCGCGGCGCGGGCTTCGCGCGCGTTCAGGGTGCGCAGCCAGCCGGTGATCCACAGCAGGCCGCGCACCGGCTCGCGCAGCGGCACGGGCGCGTGGTCGGCGACCTCCAGCATGACGGTGATCTCGGCGCCGCCCGCCGCCGCGGCCAGCGGGTGCTCCTCGGGCAGCAGCAGCGTCACCTCGCCCGCGGCGTGCACGTGGTGCAGCACCGGGACGACCCGGTCGTCCGTGCCGTCCGACGGCAGCAGGGCCGCGCGCCCGCCCCTGGCGGCGATGGTGCGCGCGCGCTCCGCGGGGTGCGGGGCGGGCGGTCGACGGTTCTCGGTCACCGCTCACCTCCTCTAGTTAGGCGAGCCTAACTTGGAGCGGGCACGGGCGGAAGTCCCACGATCGACGGACCGGTTCGCCCCCGCCCGCTGACGGCGCGGCCCCCGCGGTCCTAATCTGGGTGCCGCCTGGGCGGAGGTGGCCGTGGCCGTGCCCGACGAGCCGTCCACCGGAGGAGCGGCTCTCGACGACGAGTGGACCCTGCACTGCCTGGAGACCGCGGGTCGACGGGCGTTCGGCTGGGTCCTCCTCGGCGTGCTCGCGTTCTTCGGCCAGCTGGCGCTGGTGTTCCTGGCCGACGTGTCGTCCGAGCTGCCCGCGGTGCTGCTGGTGCTGTCGGTCGCCGTGCTGGTGCTCGCGTCGACCCGCCGGCAACCGCTCGCGCGGGTGATGGCCGACCGCGAGTGGCAGTACGCGCGGGTGCACTGGCGCAACGGGCTGCTCGTCGTGCACGGCGCCCGGCCCGCGGTGCTGGACGTCAGCGCCGGACCGCTGGTGCGCGGCCGGATCAGCCGGCACCGGCGGGCGTGGCTGGTCGCGCCGGACCGGGCGGGCAACACGGTGGTGACGTTCCGGGGCGTGCCGCGGCTGTTCCCGGCGCGGGTGCGGCGGCGGTGAGGGTGAGATTCCCCCCGATCGGTTTTGGTGATCATCTCTCCGGCTACCCGGGTCGGTGACGGGAACTTCTGGTTGTGTGGGAGCAGTGGTGGGCGAGGAGTGGACCAAGCGCTGCCTTACCCGCGCCGACCAGCGCGCGGCGGGGTTCATCGGGCTCGCGCTGCTGTCGTTCGTCGTGCTGTGGCTGGTGTCGCTCCGGATCGGCTCCCACTGGGTGTTCGTGCTGTCCCCGCTGTGCGTCGAACTCGCGGCGCCGGGGCTGCGGCACTTCTTCAGCAGGCGCGCGGTGCGCCGCCTCGCCGGGGCGTTCCCCTGGCACCAGGTGGCGGTGTCGTTCGTCCCCGGCAGGACGCGGGTGGGCCGGCAGGCTTTCCTGGAGACCGCCGACTCGGACCGGACGTTCCTGCGGCTGCCGGAGATGCCCGAGCGCGTGCGCGAGCAGGTGCGGCGCACCGGGCGGCTGTGGCTGGCCGGGCCGGACGACCGCGGCCGGACCGCCGTGCTGACCCGCGGCACGCCGTTCCTGACCCTCGGCCGCGTCGTGATCCGGTAGCGGTGGCCGGGCGGCGCCGCGCGGTGATCCGGCAGTCCTGATCCGGCGGCGGTGACCCGGCGGTCCTGATCCGGTGGTCCTGATCCGGCGGCGGTGATCGGCGGACCGGGCGTCGGCGCGCCCGGCGCGGGTCAGCGGCCGACCGGGATGTCGTTGCGCTCCGCCCAGGCGGCGACGTCCTCCTTGCGCAGCGCCGTCGCCAGCAGGTCCGGGAAGCGGTCCGGGGTGCACGCGAACGCCGGCGCGCCCAGCTCGGACAGCTTCGCCGCCAGCTCGTGGTCGTAGGCGGGCGTGCCGCTGTCCGACAGGGCCAGCAGGACCACGACCGCGACCCCGCTCCGCACCAGCTCGCGGACCCGCCGCTGCAGCTCCTGCGCCACGCCGCCCTCGTACAGGTCGCTGATCAGCACCATGACCGTGTCCGACGGGCGGCGCACCAGCGACTGCCCGTACGCGACCGCGCGGTTGATGTCCGTGCCGCCGCCGAGCTGGGTCGAGAACAGCAGGTCCACCGGGTCCTTCAGCTGCTCGGTCAGGTCGACCACCTCGGTGTCGAACACGACCAGCCTGGTGTCGACGGAGCGCAGCGACGCGAGGCTCGCGCCCAGGACCGCCGAGTAGACCACCGACTCGGCCATCGACCCCGACTGGTCGACCAGCAGGACCACGTCCTTGAGCGCGGCGGCGCGGCTGCGGCGGGTGTTGCCGACCAGGTCCTGGACGACGACCGTGCGCTGCTCGGGCTGGTAGTGCCGGAGGTTCGCGCGGATCGTGCGGGCCCAGTCCACGTCGGCCGGGCGGGGGCGGCTGGTGCGCCGGGAGCGGTCGACCGCGCCGTGCACGGCGGCCAGGAGGCGGTCGGCGAGCCTGCGCTCGATGTCCTCCACGACCTTGCGCACCACCGCCCGCGCGGTCTCCCTGGTGCGGGCGGGGATGGCGGAGGACAGCGACACCAGCGTGCCCACCAGGCCGATGTCCGGTTCGACGCCGGCCAGCAGCTCCGGTTCGAGCAGGAGCTGCCGCAGGCCCAGGCGGTCGACGGCGTCGCGCTGCATGACCTGGACGACGGAGGTCGGGAAGTACGCGCGGATGTCGCCCAGCCACCGGTGCAGGACCGGCGAGGAGCCGCCGAGGCCGGCGCCGCGCTTGCCGCCGGCGTCCGGGGCGTCCGACGGCGCGCCGCCGCCGTAGAGGCCGGTGAGGGCGGCGTCGCGGCGGCGGTCGTCCTCACCGAGGGGGCCGCCCAGGTCGCCGGCCGCCCCGCCGAGCAGCAGGCGCCAGCGGCGGAGGCGTTCGAGGTCTTCGGTCACGGCGTCTCCTCGGTCCGGTGGCGGGTGGGGGCGGGGGAGCCCCCGGCGCTCGTCCGCGCACCGGGGCGCGGTCGGGGTCGGGGGCCGGCGGGCGGGGGTGGGGCTCCGCGCCCCCGGCCCGGGGCCCGCGGTGCGGGCCGGCGCGTCGCCCGCGACCCGGTCGGGTGTTCGCGCGTCGTGTGGGGGCGGGCCGGGTGTTCGCGCGTCGCCTGCGGCCTGGTCGGGTGTTCGCGCGTCGCGTGGGACCCGGTCGGGTGTTCGCGCGTTGTGTGAGGTCGAGCCGGGTGCTCGTGCGTCGCGTGGGGCATGGTCGGGTGTTCGCGCGTCGCGTGGGGCCGGGCCGGCGGGCCCGGCGCCGGGCGCCGGGGTGCGGCGCGCCGGCCGGGCGGCGGGTGGCGGGTCATGGGCGGGCGCCCGCCAGGAGGGCCCGGACGTGGTCGGCCAGGCGGGTGGCCAGGTCCTCGTCCCAGTCGGCGTCGGCGACCGCGCCCCGGGCGGCGCCCCGGACGCGGTCGCCGAGCATCCGGCGTTCCGGTGGGCTGAACTCCGCGACCGCCTTGCGCAGCAGCGGGAGCGCGGCCTCGAAGTCCGGTGCGGGCAGGCCGCTCAGCCAGTCGTCCACCACGCCGAACAGCTTCGGGTCGGCGGTGAGCAGCGCGGCCGAGCCCCGGAGGAAGCCCGCCACGAACGCGGTCGCGCCGGCGGTCGGGGCGACCGCCCGGTGCAGCCGGGCGGCCACCGCGTCGGAGTCCAGCGCGCCGGACTCCCACAGCAGCCTGGTCGCGCGGCCGGTCGGCAGGCCGTGCGCCCCCGGCATGGCCACCAGCGACTCCAGGGCCCGGCGCCAGGTCTCGCGGTGCGCGTCGTCGGCGGCCAGGCGCACCGCCTCGTCCGCGCCGTCCACGACCGCGACGGCGCGTTCGGCCGTGTCGTCGTCCACGTTCCGGCACGCCGTCGGCAGGCCCACCGCGCCCCGGTTCAGCAGGCCGTGCAGCGCCACCCGCAGCAGCTCCGGGTCGGTGCCCCGCACCGACCCGTAGCGGACGGTGGTCGCCAGGTCCGGCAGCGCGGACAGCAGCTCCAGCGCGTCGGTCGCCGCCGCGGCGCAGCGGTCCAGGGCCGCGCGGGCCGCGGCGACGGCCGACGGGATCTCGCAGCCCACCGCGCGGCCCAGGGCCCCGGCGGCGTCGACCACCCGCGTCGCGCCGGCCGCGCGCAGCTCCAGGACCCGCCCCGCCGCGGCCTCCACCGTGGTGCCGTGGCGGGCGGCGGAGGCCAGGGCGACCGCGAACTCCGGCCGCCAGTGCAGCTGCCACGCCTCGGCGAACGTGCCGATCGTCCTGGTGGTGTCCGGCGTGCCCCAGGGGACGTCCAGGACCTCCAGCCGGCGCAGGAGCCGGGAGCGCTCGCGGTCGGTGTCCTTGCGCAGGTCGAGGCGGACCTGCCGGGGCGTCGCGCTCGGCGGCAGCCGCAGCCGCCTGGTCAGCCGGGCGAGGTCCGCGGCCAGCGGGGAGGTCGGGACGTCCGCGCCGACCTCGCCGAGGCGTTCGCCGACCACCAGCCGGTCGTGCACGAGGTCCAGCGGCGCCTGGCCGCCGTCGCACAGCACGGCGCGCGCCGCCTCCAGCACCTCCGACAGGCCGGGCGACGGCCGGCCGCGCAGGGCGGCCAGGGCGTCGGCCAGGCGCACCGCCTCCACCGCGCTCGCGGTGGAGGCCGGGAGGTCCTCGGCGCGCAGCACGGCGCACGCGCGGGAGAACCAGCGCGCCACCGCGTCGCCCCGCTCGGCGCACTCCCACAGGTGCTCGTACCAGCCGGGCGAGGCGACGCCCGCGCCGTAGCCGGACGCGGTCGCCAGCTTGCCGTGGCTCCACGGCACCCAGGTGCCGGAGACCTTCCTGCGCGGCAGGCCCCTCAGCAGCGCGGCGTCGGCCGACGCGGGCGGCAGGGCGCGCAGCGCGGGCACGTGCCACGCGCCGCAGACCACCGCGATCGGCCCGTCGGTGTCCTTGAGCGCCCGCCGCAGGTTCTGCCGCATCGCCGCCTCGCGCAGCAGCGTCCGGTCGTCCACCTCGTCGGCGAACTCCTCGCGCAGCGCCGTCATCGCCTCCGCGACCGCCTCCGCCAGGTCCGCCGGGTCGGTGTGGTGCTCGACCACGTCCTCCCACCAGCGCTCAGGGTCGTCGAAGCCCGCGGCCTCGGCGAGCGTGCCCAGCGGGTCCAGCGACGCCCGGCCGCGCCCGCCCGGCTCCTCGGCCAGGGTCGCGGCGGCGGCCAGGTCGAAGAACCGGACCGGCACCCCGTTCGCGTGCGCCCACACCACCGCCCGCCACTCCGGGGAGAAGGCGGCGAACGGCCAGAACGCCGCGCTCGCCGGCTCCGCCTCGTCGTGCAGCAGCAGCGCCACGGGCGGCGTCAGGTCGGGGACGTGGGCCAGCAGCGCGTCGCCCTCGGGCGGACCCTCGACCAGGACCAGCCGCGGCGCGGTGCGGCGCAGGGTCGCCTCGACCATGCGGGCCGAACCGGGGCCGTGGTGGCGGATGCCGAGCAGCGTCACCCGCCCGGGCAGGTCCCGGGCCATCAGCGGTCCTGGCACGCGCGGTACAGGTCGCGCCAGTCGGCGCGCTCCTTCACGACCGCCTCCAGGTACTCCTGCCACGCGGCGGCGTCCGAGACGCGGTCCTTGACCACCGCGCCGAGCAGCCCGGACGCCAGCTCGTCGGCGGTGATCGTGCCGTCGCCGAAGTGGCCGGCCAGCGCCATGCCGCTGGTGATCACGGAGATCGCCTCGGCCGTGGACAGGCTGCCGCTGGGCCGCTTGAGCTGGGTGCGGCCGTCGGCGGTGGTCCCGGTGCGCAGCTCGCGGAAGATCCGCACCACCCGGCGCACCTCCTCCAGCGCGGGCGGCTCGGCCGGCAGCTCCAGGGCGCGGCCCAGCTGCGCGGCGCGGGTCGAGACGATGCGCACCTCGTCGTCCTCGCTGGCGGGCGGCGGCAGGACGACGGTGTTGAACCGGCGGGCCAGGGCGGAGGACATCTGGTTGACGCCCCGGTCCCGGTCGTTGGCGGTCGCGATGACCGTGAAGCCCGGCACGGCCTGCACCTGGATGCCCAGCTCCGGCACCGGCAGCGCCTTCTCCGACAGGATCGTGATGAACGAGTCCTGCACCTCGGCGGGCATCCGGGTCAGCTCCTCGACGCGGGCCACCGCGCCCAGCCGCATCGCCGTCATCACCGGGCTGGGGACGATCGCGTCCTCGCTCGGGCCCTCCGCGATCAGCCGGGCGTAGTTCCAGCCGTAGCGGACGGCGTCCTCGCCGGTGCCCGCCGTGCCCTGGACGACCCGCGTCGAGTCGCCGCTCACCGCCGCCGCGATGTGCTCCGACAGCCACGACTTCGCGGTGCCCGGCACGCCGATCAGCAGCAGGGCGCGGTCGGTGACCAGCGTGCCGACGGCGATCTCCACCAGGCGGCGGTCGCCCACGTACTTGGGCGTGATCACGGTGCCGTCCGGGAGCGCGCCGCCCAGCACGTAGCGGACCACCGCCTGCGGCGACATCCGCCAGCGCGGCGGGCGCGGGCGGTCGTCCGCCTCGGCCAGGGCCGCCAGTTCGGCGGCGTACTGCTGCTCCGCGGCGGGGCGCAGCACGGTCTCGGTGGTCACGGTCGTGGTCCTTCCGGTCGGGTGGCGAAGGCGTCGCGCAGCTGCATCCGCAGGCGGAGCACGTCGAGGTCCGAGGTGTGCTCGGGCCAGCGCCCGGTGATGCGGGACCAGTGCGCGCCCAGCACCTCCGCGTCGCCGCGCGCCAGCAGCACGGCGGGCGGACGGCCCGCCCGCCACCTCGGGTCGCGGGTCCGGGCGTAGCGGTCCAGCAGGTCCTCGGTCGCCCGCGCGGACCACGGGCCCGGCAGCTGCGAGCAGGCGTGGTCGAGCAGGTCGTAGTTCCAGTCGCGGGAGACCTCGGCGATGGTCCGGGCGGCCAGGTCCGGCGGCAGCGCGGCCAGCATGTCCAGCTGCTCCATGCCGGTCAGCGCGCGGGTCGCGGCCACCGCCCACGGCGTGGCGTCCACCGCCGAGCGCAGCCGCTGCGCCACGCCCCGCAGCAGGGCCGACGCCCACGGGCCGCGCTCCAGCTCGCGGGCCGCGCCGCGGTCGTCGACGCCCAGGCGGGTCGTCCAGTGGGCGGGCGGGACGCTGGCCGCCGCGCCCCGCAGCCGCCCGGCCACGCCGGTCTCCGAGCCGTCGCGCATCAGGTCGCGCGCCTCGTCCGGCTCCGGGGCCGGCTCGGTCCACAGCTCGTCGTCCTGCACGTCGAAGCCGTCGGCGGTCAGCCACAGGCCGCGGTGCAGGCGCTCGGCGGCCCGCGCGGCGAGGCCGGAGCCGGGCAGCGCGCGCAGCAGCCGCAGCGCCTCGTCGTGCACGCCGATCGCGCGGTCGTCCAGGGCCTGTTCGAGCAGCGGCTCGTCGGCCGGGGACAGCCCGGCCTCCAGGGCGCCGACCAGGGCCTGGCGGTCGGTCGCGCGGCGCTGGGCGGCGAACTGCCCGGCGAGGAAGCGCCGGGTGGCGTCCGGGTCGGCGAGGCGGGCGCGGCGCAGGGCGGCGAGCCGGCTCGCCCCGGGCAGGTCCAGCGCCGCCTCCAGGTCGACGCGGTCGGCGACCGCGGCCTCGGCCGCCCACGCCCAGCCGGGGCGCACGGAGGCCAGCCAGCGGCCCCGCGCGCCGAGGACCCCGGCGACCGCCTGGCGCAGGCCGGGGTGGGTGGTGGCGAGGCCGAGGAGGGTCGGCAGCTCCCGGGGGGCGGCGACCAGGCCCGCGCGGGCCGCCGCGCCGCACCACTCGGTCAGCAGGATCTGGTCGTCCAGGGCGAGGACCTGCGCCAGCACGGCGCGGGCCGGTCGGTCGGCCACCCGGTCCGCGGCCGCGGGGGCCGGGGCCAGCGGCGGCGCGTCGACGACGGGCGGCAGGCGGGCGGCGTGCGCGGCGACGCCCAGGGCCGCGCAGCGGTCCAGCAGCTCGGCCGGCTCGACGCCCGAGCGGTGCGCGCCGAGGAGCAGGGCCTGCACCGCCTCGTCCCACTCGGTCCTGGTGCTCACGGCGCTGCCTCCCGGTGGTCGGCGGGGGTGGTCCCGGTGGCCGGCGCGCCGCCTCCGGGGCGGGTGGCGACCGGCGTGGCGGTGCGGGGGTAATGGTGCGCGGTGACCGGCGCGGCAGGTCGGGGGCGGCGCGGGTGGTGGTGCGTGGTGCCTGGCGAGGTGGGTCGGGGGTGGTGCGGGCGGTGGTGCGCGGTGACCGGCGCGTCGGGTCGGGGGTGGCGCGGGTCGGGGTGCGTGGTGGCGCGGGGGTGGTGGTGCGCCGGTGTGGTCGTGCGGTGGTGTGCGGCGGCGGCGCCCGGAGTGGTGGGCCGGTGCGCGGGGTGGCGCGTCGGAGCTGCCTCGCGGTGGTCGGCGGCGGCGCCCGGCGCGGTGGGCCGGCAGGCCCGGTGGTGTGCGGGAGCGGCCCCCCGACCGGTGCGGGTGGCGCCCGGAGCGGTGCGGCGGGTGGTCATCCCACGACCTCCGGCGGGTGGCCCGGCTCGGCGACCGCGCCCAGCCGCAGCGCGCGGCCGTCCCACAGCCCCCAGGCGTCGAACGGCTCGCCGCCGGTCATCGCGATCGCCTGGTCCAGCGCCGGGTCGGCGCGCACCGGCAGGCCGCGCCCCGTCCCGTCCACCAGGTGCTCCGCGCCCGCCGTCAGCCGCACCGGACCGCACCCCAGCGGGTGCAGGCGCAGCCACGGGTCGGCGACCAGGCGCTCCGCCGCGCCCGCCAGCGCCGACCGCCAGTCCGCGGGCGCGGCCACCGGCTCGGCCGGGACCTCGGCCACCGGCTCGCCCACCGCCACCCGGAGCGGCGCGGCGCCGGGGTACGGGTGCAGCACGCCCCGCACCTCCACGCCGTGCGGCAGCGGCGGGACGGGCCGCGCGCCGCCGCCCGCGTGCCGCACCGCCACGACCCAGCCGTGCGCCCGGCCCCACACCCACTGCCGGACCGTGCGCACCAGGCCGTCGTCGGTCTCCAGGCGCAGCAGCGGCAGCCAGCGGTCCGACCAGCCCGGCCCGGACCGCACCTCCTCCTCGGCGACGGAGAACCCGAGCCGACGGCGCACCACCTCCGACGCGGCGGCCGGCTCGCCGCCGGCCAGCCGCACCAGCAGGTGCAGCCCGCCCAGCCGGTCGGCCGCCTCGTGCGCCCACCCCGGGCCGCCCGCGGCGACCGCCGACCGCAGCTCCTCCACCGCCGACGCCAGGCCCTTGGCCTGCGCGTCGACCATCCGCGCGCCGATGGCGCGCCACCAGGCCGCGTCCCGCGCGGGCAGCCCGGCGATGCCCGCGCCCGCGACGTCGGCCAGCCAGTCGCCCAGGCCGGCCACGCCGCCGCGCACCGCCTCCGCCCGGTCGCGGGCCGTCTTCTCCTTCGCGCGGGCCCGGCGCAGCCCGGCCTCCGGCGACGCGTCGGCCGGCGCCTCGGCCCGCTGCCGCCGCCCCAGCCACTCGGCCACCCAGTCGGGCGGCTCGCCGGGGGCCAGCGGCTCGCGCGCGTCACGCAGCTGCAGCGCCAGCGCGTGCTTGCACGGGAACTTCCGGGACGGGCAGGAGCACTTCGTCGCCCGGTCGGCCAGGTCGACGCAGACGCGATAAGGGGTCCGGCCGCTGCCCGCGCACAGCCCCCACAGGGCCGCGGCGCTGCGGCCGGACCCCGACCAGCCGGACGACCCCGCCAACCGGGCGGCGCTGCTCGCCACCCGGTCGTCCGGGGCCAGTCCCAGAACCGCCTGTGCGTCCATGACCGCCGAAGGTAGCGGCGAGCACCGACAAGGAGCGGATCACCCCAGGTCGGGACCCCTGCGGGCCCACGACCACGCGTAGCGGCGGTCCTCCGCCGCGAGCGCGGCCTCGCCCAGGTCCAGCGGGCGGAACGTGTCGACCATGACCGCCGTCTCGTCGAAGGCTTCCGCGCCCAGCGACGCCTCCACCGCGCCCGGCTGCGGCCCGTGCGTGCAGCCCGACGGGTGCAGCGACAGCGACCCGACGCCGATGCCGGAGCCCTTGCGGGCCTCGTAGTTGCCGCCCACGTAGAACATCAGCTCGTCGGAGTCGACGTTGGCGTGGTTGTACGGCACCGGCACGGCCAGCGGGTGGTAGTCGACCTTGCGCGGCATGAAGGAGCACACCACGAAGTTGGGGCCCTCGAACGTCTGGTGCACCGGCGGCGGCTGGTGCACGCGGCCGGTGATCGGCTCGAAGTCGCGGATGTGGAACACCCACGGGTACAGGCAGCCGTCCCAGCCCACGACGTCGAACGGGTGGTTGGCGTAGGTGAACCTGGTCAGGCCCGCGCGGTGCCGCACGAGGACCTCGACGTCCTCCCCGTCGACCAGCAGCGGCTCGGACGGCCCGCGGATGTCGCGCTCGCAGTACGGCGAGTGCTCCAGGAACTGGCCCTTGGCCGACAGGTAGCGCTTCGGCGGTCCGATGTGCCCGGTGGCCTCCAGCACGAGGATGTTCATCGGCCGGGACGGCACCACGCGGTAGGTGCAGGACGTCGGCAGCACCACGTAGTCGCCCTCGCCGACCGCGAGCGCGCCGTAGATGGTCTCCACGACGCCCTCGCCCGTCTGCACGTACAGCAGCTCGTCGCCGGCGGCGTTGCGGTAGAGCGGGCTGGGCGCGTTCGCGGCGACGAAGCCGATCGTCACGTCCGCGTTGCCGAACAGCCGGCGGCGGCCGGTGACCGCGTCCACGTCGCCCGACCAGGTCAGGTCCTGGGTCTTGAAGGCGCGCGGCTTCAGCGGCAGGTTCGGCGTCAGGGCGCCCCTGGTGTCCTCGACGGTCACGGCGTCGACGATCGCCGTGGGCAGGTGGCGGTGGTAGAGCAGGGCCGAGTCGGCCGAGAAGCCCTCCACGCCCATCAGCTCCTCCGCGTACAACCCGCCTTCCGGGGTGCGGAACTGGGTGTGGCGCTTTCGGGGGATCTCACCCACCTGGCGGTAGTACGCCATCGTTCACTCCGGGCGTTCGGTAGTCGGACATCTTTGTTCATTGACCGGTACGCCACTAGCGTGTCAGCCGTGTCAAGCGCCTTCGAACTCCGTGCGCCCGGTCCACGCGGCACTCCGCCCCTGCTCGCGAGGCTCGTCGACGACGCCGCGCTGTTCCCGCCGGGCAACGCGACGATGCCCGACGCGGTTCGCGGTCACCTCGACGCACGCGTCGGGGACTGGGCGGGTGCGGTGGGGTTGTTCCTGTGCCCCGCGTCCCGTCTCGCCGAGCTGATCACCGAGCTGATCAAGGTGAAGCCGGTCAAGCCGATCGCCCTCTCGCTGGTCATCGACACCGGCCTGGGTGGTGTGCCCAAAGCCGTGTCGATCGTCGAATCACGCAGCGAGCTGCTCGCGCTGCGCATGGTCGAGATGCCCGCGCCGTCCGACGTGGACGAGGTGTGGCTGGAACGCGTCTCCGAGTTCGTGCCCGAGGACGTGATCCGCGTCGTGGAACCGCGCCGCGGCGGGGCCGAGTGGCTCGACGGCGTGCGCCGCGTCATCGAGCACGGCAGCTGGCCCAAGCTGCGCTGCGGCGGCCTCTCCAGGGAGAACTTCCCGAGCGTGGACGAGGTCGCCGACTTCCTGTCGGTGGTCTCGGGCGGCGGCGTCGCCTTCAAGGCCACCGCCGGGCTGCACCACGCCGTCCGCTACACCGACACCGAGACCGGGTTCACCCACCACGGGTTCCTGAACCTGCTCGTGGCCACCGCGCGGGCGCTGTCCGGCGGCGACGTGCGCGGCGCGCTGTCGTCCTCCGACGCCGAGGCGCTGGCCGCCGAGGCCGACGGCCTGTCCGACCAAGCCTCGCACGCCGTGCGCGGGGTGTTCGCCTCCTACGGCTCGTGCTCGCTGGACGACCCCATCACCGACCTGGAAGAGCTGGGCCTGCTGTGACCTGGATCGATGACCCGGCGTTCACCGCCGACGCGCCCTTCGGGCCGCAGACCCTGCCCTACGGCGTGCTGCCGGAGGGCATCGCGGTGCGGGTGGGCGACCGGGCGCTGCCGCTGCGCCCGATCGCCGACCACTTCGGCCGGCTGGCCGACCTGGTGTCCGCGCCGACGCTGAACCCGCTGCTGGCGGCCGGGCACACGGCGTGGAGCGAGCTGCGGGCGCGGCTGTTCGAGCTGGTCACCGCGACCTCCGCGCCGCGCGGCGCGGCGCTGGTGTCGCCGGCCGGCGCGGTGCTGCCCTTCGAGGTGGCCGACTACGTGGACTTCTACTCGTCGCGCCACCACGCGGAGAACGTCGGCCGGATCTTCCGCCCCGACGGCGAGCCGCTGCTGCCCAACTGGACCCACATCCCGATCGGCTACCACGGCCGCGCGGGCACGGTCGTCGTCTCCGGCACGCCCGTCGTGCGCCCGCACGGGCAGCGGCGGTCCTCGGCGGGCCCGGTGTTCGGGCCGTCCCAGCGGCTGGACATCGAGGCCGAGGTCGGCTTCGTGTGCGGCGGCCCGGTGGCCTCCCGGCTGAGCCCGTCGCAGGCGGTGGACCACGTGTTCGGCGTGGCGCTGGTCAACGACTGGTCGGCGCGCGACATCCAGGCGTGGGAGTACCAGCCGCTGGGCCCGTTCCTGGGCAAGTCGTTCGCGACCTCGATCGCGGCCTGGATCACGCCGCTGGAGGCGTTCGCGGTGGCCCGCGTGACGCCGCCGCCGCTGGGCAACGACGTGCTGCCCTACCTGGCCGAGGAGCAGCCGTGGGGCCTCGACGTCCGGATCGAGGTCGAGTGGAACGGCGAGGTCGTGTCCCGGCCGCCGTTCCGCGAGATGTCGTGGACGTTCGCGCAGCAACTCGCGCACCTGTCGGCGAACGGCGCTACCGTTCGACCCGGCGACCTGATCGCCTCGGGCACCGTGTCCGGACCGTCCCCCCGCGAGCGCGGCTCGTTCCTGGAGCTGAGCTGGGGCGGGAAGGAGCCGGTCGTGGTGGCGGGCGAGGAGCGGGCGTTCCTGGAGGACGGCGACACGGTGCGCATCACCGCGACCGCCCCCGGGGAGAACGGCTCGCTCGTCGGCCTGGCCGAGGTGGTCGGCACGGTCGCGCCCGCCGAGTCGGAAAGGTAGGGACGCCGGTGGCCAGACCGGACCCGCGCGGCCGAGTCCCGCTGCCCGCCGGGTCGAAGGAGAGCTCGCTGACCCTGGAGCGGGGGCTGGCCCTGCTCCAGGCGGTGGCGGACGCGGAGTCGGAGGCGCCGTCGATCAGCGAGCTGGCGGCGGCGATCGGCGCGTCGCGCGCGGCGGTGTACCGGCTGCTCGTGCCGCTGCAGTCGCGCGGGCTCGTGCGGCGCGAGGGGTCGAAGGTGCGGTTGGGGCTGGGCGTGCTGCGCCTGGCCGCCAACGTGCTGCCGCAGCTGCGCCTGGCCGCCCAGCCGGCCCTGCGGACGCTGGCCGAGCAGGTGGGCGCGACCGCGCACCTGACCGTGGCCGACGGCGCGGAGGCGCAGGCCGTGGCGGTGGTCGAGCCGTCCTGGACGGCCTACCACGTCGCCTACCGGGTGGGTTCGCGCCACCCGGTGCACCGGGGCGCGGCGGGCAAGGCCATCGGGCTGTCCGCGGAGGGCCGGCAGTGGGTCCACTCGACCGGTGAGCTGCAGCCGGGCGCGTTCGGCGTCGCCGCGCCGGTGCGCGGGGTGCCCGGACTGCGGGCCAGCGTGGGCGTGGTGGCCCTGGAGAAGCTCGACGGTGACGTGGTCGGGCCCCAGGTGCTGCGGGCGGCTCAGGAGGTCGCCGAGGCGTTGCGCTGACGGCCGGTGCTGACGGCCGGCGCTGCGGGCGGTGCTGACGGGCGGCGCTGCGGGCGGGGCGCCGGCGGTCGGTGCTGCGGGTGGGCGCCGGCGGCGGGTGTTGTGGGTGGGCGCTGCGGGCGGTCGCCGGCGGCGGGGTGCCGGCGGGCGGGTGCCGGCCGGTGGGTGCTGCGGGCGGTCGGGGTCGCCGGTCGCTAGGCGACCGCCTGCCACGCCGCGACCGCGGCGAACACCGCGAAGATCGTCCCGCTGATCCGCTGGATCAGGTGCGTCGGGATGCGGCCGGCCACCTTGCGGCCCACCAGCACCGCGATGCCGGCGACCGCCACCAGCGCCAGGAACGCGCCCAGGCCCACGGCCACCGGGGCGCCGTAGCGGGCGGACAGGGCGGCGGTGGCCAGCTGCGACGCGTCGCCCCACTCGGCCGCGAACAGGACCCCGAACGAGGTCAGGGCCGCCCGCCGGAACGACACCGCCGTCGCCGCGGCGGCCGTGCCGCCGGCGTCGCCATCGCCCCCGAAGCTCTCCTTGAGCAGCAGGAACGCGCCGACGCCGAACAGCACGGCCACCACGCCCGCCACCAGGCGGTCGGGCAGGAGGGTCAGCACGCCGCCGAACGTCGCCGCCACCACGCACTGCACGGCGAACGCGGCGGTCACGCCCGCGAACACCGGCCAGGCGCGGTAGCGGGTGGTGAGGACGAGGGTGGCGACCATCGTCTTGTCCGGCAGTTCGGCCAGGAAGATGACGCCGAAGGCCGTTGCCAGGGCGATGAGTTCCGGTGCCACGGGGTACCTCCACGTCCGTGAAACCCGGACGGAGGCAGCACGACCCCGACCGGGCGTGTCGCGCTGCCCGGCCGGAGGTCTCGTTCGCCCGTCGCTGGGACGGGTGAGGGACCGGATCCGCTCGTGGGCGGATCAGTATGTCGATCACCTCGCCGGACCGCTCGGCACGACGCGGTCGCGGGAACTACTCCCCTCTGGCGGGACCGATGCTAGTGGACGGGATCGGCGCAGGTCGACGTGACGCCGGCCGCAGCGGGCGGGGCCGATCGGAGCAGGCCCCGTGCTCCGGGTCGCCGAAGCGCCGCGGGCGGCGCGCGCCGCGGGCGCCCCCGGCCCGCGCCGCCGGACCGGGAGGGGACCTTGGTCCCGGGCCCCACGGGACCGTCGTACCTGAGCCGGGGCGGGCGCCCGGACCTACCTTCGTGCCGTGGACGTCCTCGACCTGGCGCGGTGGCAGTTCGGCATCACCACCGTCTACCACTTCCTGATGGTGCCGCTGACGATCGGCCTGTCGCTGCTGGTCGCCGGGATGCAGACGGCCTGGGTGCGCACGGGCGACCGCAAGTACCTGGCGATGACCAGGTTCTGGGGCAAGCTGCTGCTGATCAACTTCGCCATGGGCGTGGTCACCGGCATCGTGCAGGAGTTCCAGTTCGGCATGACGTGGAGCGCCTACTCGCGGTTCGTCGGCGACGTGTTCGGCGCGCCGCTCGCGATGGAGGGCCTGGTCGCGTTCTTCGTCGAGTCGACGTTCCTCGGCCTGTGGATCTTCGGGTGGGACCGGCTGCCGCGCCGCGTGCACCTGGCGTGCGCGTGGGCGTTCTCGCTGGCCACCATCGCGTCGGCCTACTTCATCCTGGCCGCCAACTCGTGGATGCAGCACCCGGTGGGCGTGGAGATGGTCGACGGCCGGCCGCGGTTGACCTCGATCTGGGCGGTGCTGGGGAACAGCACCGTGCTGGCCGCCTTCCCGCACACGATCTTCGGCGCGTTCGCGGTGGCCGCCGGGTTCCTGGTGGGCCTCGCCGCCTGGCAGCTGTGGCGGCGGTCGGCCGAGGAGCCGGTGTGGCGCGCGTCGGTGAAGCTGGGCACGTGGGTGGGCGTGGTCGCGTTCACCGGGCTGGCGATCAGCGGCGACCTCCAGGGCAAGCTGATGTTCGAGCAGCAGCCGATGAAGATGGCCGCCGCCGAGGCCCTGTGCCACACCGAGTCGCCGGCGAGCTTCTCGGTGTTCGCGATCGGGGACGTGTCGCGGCCGGACTGCGAGAACGTCAAGAGCGTCACCGTGCCCGCGCTGCTGTCGTTCCTGGCGCACAACGACTTCACCTCCGAGGTCAAGGGCGTCGAGGACCTCGTCCCGCTGTACCAGGAGAAGTACGGGACCAACTACCCGGTGGACGAGCGGCTGGGCGAGCTGTCGGGCAAGCCGATCGACTACGTGCCGGTGCTGCCGGTCACCTACTGGGGCTTCCGGCTGATGATCGGCTTCGGCGCGATCTCGGCGGGGGTCGGGGTGCTGGTGCTGTGGCTGACGCGGGGCGGGCGCACGCCGCGCGGCCGGTGGTTCCGCCTGCTCGCGCTGGGCAGCATCGCGACCCCCTTCCTGGGCAACAGCTTCGGCTGGATCTTCACCGAGATGGGGCGGCAGCCCTTCGTGGTGGTGCCGAACCCGAGCGGCGTCGACGGGGTGTGGATGTTCACCGCGCGGGCCGTCTCGAACTCGACGCCGGGCGAGGTGCTGACGTCGCTGGTCGCCTTGACGCTGGTCTACGGGGTGCTGGCCGGTGTCGAGGTGTTCCTGCTCCGGCGGTACGTCCGCGGCGGCGTCGCGGGCGTGCTGCCGGATCGGGGGCCGGACGGGCCCGGTGACGGGCACGGTGACGGGCCCGGCGGTGGATCCGGCGGTGGATCCGGTGGCAAGGCCAGGACCGACGACGACGTCCTGTCGTTCGCCTACTGAGAGGGGGAGCCGTGGAGACGTTCTGGTTCTGCGTGATCGCCCTGCTGTGGCTGGGCTACCTGTTCCTGGAGGGGTTCGACTTCGGCGTCGGGATGCTGCTGCCGGTGCTCGGCCGGGACGAGGCCGAGCGGCGGGTGCTGATCAACACCATCGGCCCCGTGTGGGACGGCAACGAGGTGTGGCTGCTGGTCGCGGGCGGTGCGACGTTCGCCGCGTTCCCCGGCTGGTACGCCTCGCTGTTCAGCTCCGCCTACCTGCCGCTGACGCTGTTCCTGCTGGCCCTGATCGGGCGCGGGGTGGCGTTCGAGTACCGCGGCAAGGTGGACTCGGCGCGGTGGCGCCGGGTGTGGGACGCGGTGATCTTCACCGGGTCGTGGGTGGCGGCGCTCGGCGTCGGGCTGGTGCTGACCACGACCGTGTTCGGGCTGCCGCTGGACGCCGCCGGCGACCGCGTCGGGTCGCCGTTCGCGGCGGTCACGCCGGAGAGCCTGCTCGGGGCGCTGGCGATCGCCGGGTACGCGCTCGTGCACGGCGCGGTGTTCCTGTCGCTGAAGACCGAGGGCGAGGTGCGGGAGCGGGCGCGCGCGCTGGCGCTGCGGGCCGCGCCGGTCGCGCTGCTGCCGCTGGTGGTGCTGCTCCTGCTGGTGCAGCTGCGGTTCGGCACGACCTGGACGTACGCGGCGGCGATCGGCGTGGCGCTGGCGGCGTTCGGCGCGTACGCGCGGCTGGCGCTGCGGCGCGAGGGGCAGGCGTTCGCCCTGATGGGCGTGGCGGTGGCGTGCTCGGTGGTGGCGCTGTTCGGCGCGCTGTACCCGAACGTCCTGCCGTCCACCCTGGACCCCGCTTTCACGCTGACCGTGGCGAACACCGCCTCCAGCCCGTACACGCTGACCGTGATGACGTGGGTGGCGGCGTTCGGCACCCCGGCGGTGCTGGTCTACCAGGGGTGGACCTACTGGGTGTTCCGCAAGCGGATCGGCACGCGGCACATCCCGTCGGTGCACGTGCCTTAGGCGCGTTGCCCGCGCGTGCCCCCGTGTGCCGGGTCTCCGGCGCACGGGGGCTTTGGCGCACGGGGCTTCGGCGCGCTGGGGCTTCGGCGCGCTGGGGCTTTCGCGCACGGGGGCTTTCGCGCGCGTCCGGACGGTCCACGGCGGTGCGGGACCTAGGTCCTGCCGCGGACGGGACCGTCGTACCTGATCGGGGCGGGTAGCCGGGACCTACTGTCGTCTCGTGGACGTCCCCGGAGCCCCTTCCGCCAAGAAGCCGGGGAGGGGTCCGCTCGGCGCGCTGCCGGCGCTCTCGCCTTCGGCGCGCCGGGCGTTGACCCTGTGCGGCGGGCTCGCCGCGCTGTCGGCGGGCGCGCTGGTGTGGCAGGCCGTGGCCCTGGCGTCCGCGCTGGTGGCCGACGGCCCGCTGTGGTCGCTGGCCGCCGCCGTGTGCGCGCGGGCGGCGCTGGCGTGGGCCACCGAGACCGTCGCGGCCCGCGCGGCGGCGGGCGCCAAGGAGGAGCTGCGCGCCGCCGTCCTCGACCGGGCGCTCGGCCTCGGCCCGGCGTGGATCACCGCGCGGGGGCCCGCCGAGCTGGCGGTCCTCGCGACCCGGGGCCTGGACGCCCTGGACGCCTACTTCACCCGCTACCTGCCCGCGCTGGTGACGACGGCCGTCGTGCCGGTGCTGGTCGGCGCGTGGATCCTCGTCACCGACCCGACCTCGGCCGTGCTGGTCGCGGTGACCCTGCCGCTGATCCCGGTGTTCGCGGTGCTGATCGGGAAGTTCACCTCGGCGCGGGTCGCGGCGGCGGCCACGGCGCTGGAGCGGCTCTCCGGGCGGCTGGCGGAGCTGGTGCGGGCGCTGCCGGTGCTGACGGCGTTCGGGCGGGCCGCGGGCCAGGCCGCGGTGGTGCGCGACCTCGGCGAGCGCTACCGCCGGGCGACCATGGGGACGCTGCGGGTGGCGTTCCTGTCGGCGCTGGTGCTGGAGATCGCGGCGTCGCTGTCGGTGGCGCTGATCGCCGTGGGCATCGGCCTGCGGCTGGTGTCGGGCGAGATGACCCTGCTGGCCGGGCTGGTCGTGCTGATCCTCGCGCCCGAGTGCTACCTGCCGCTGCGGGCGGCGGGCGCGGCGCACCACGCGTCCGAGGACGGCGTGGAGGCCGTGCGGCGGGTCGCGGAGGTCCCGGTGCCCGCGCCGCGCCGGCCCGGCGGGGCCCGGCCGGCCGGTGCGCGGGCGATCGGGCGCATGACCATCCGGACGCCGGGCGCGGCGGGCGGCGCCGGGGGGATCGTCGGCGTCGAGGTGCGCAACCTGCGGGTGCGGCGGCGCGGCCGGTTCGCCCCCGACGGCATCAGCCTGCTCGTGCGGCCCGGCGAGGTGCACCGGCTCGACGCGCCCAGCGGGGCGGGCAAGTCGACGCTGTTCGACGTGCTGCTCGGCTTCGTGGAACCCGACGGCGGGGAGGTCGTGGTCGACCGCGACGCCATCGCGTGGGTGCCGCAGCGCCCCGCGTTCGCCGGGCGGACCGTCGCCGACGAGCTGGAGCTGACCACCGGCCGGGTCGACCTGGCGGTGCTGGCCTCGGTCGCCGCCGACCGGCTGGTGCACCGGCCCGTCGCGGAGCTGTCCACCGGCGAGCGCCAGCGGGTGGCCGTCGCGCGGGCGCTGACCCGCGTGGCGGACGGCGCGACGGTCCTGCTGCTGGACGAGCCCACGGCCCACCTGGACCCCGCGACCGCCGCCAAGGTCATGGCCGCCGTGCGGCGGGCCGCCGACGGCGGTGCGAGCGTCCTGCTGGCCACGCACCGGACCGTCGCGGAGGCCGACGACACCGCCGTCCCGGCGGTGACCGTGGACCAGGAGGTCGGTGGGGTGGCTGCGCCTCGGACGCCCCGGCCGACCGCCCGGGTGGTGGCCGGGGCGGCGCTGGGAGTCGCCGCCTCGGCCGCCGGTGTCGCGCTGACCGCGCTCGCGGCGCTGCTGATCGCGAAGGCCGCCACCCAGCCGCCGATCCTCACGCTGTCCGTGCTGGTGGTCGGGGTGCGGACGTTCGCGCTGGCCAAGGGCGTGCTGAGGTACCTGGAGCGGCTGGTGTCGCACGACGCGGCGTTCCGGTTCGCGGAGGGCCTGCGGGTGCGGCTGTGGCGCGGCCTGCGGCCGGGGCGCGCCGACCTGACCAGCCTGGTGGACGACGTGGACACCGTCCGCGACCTCGTGCCGCGCGTGCTGCAGCCGCCGCTGGTCGCGGCCGGCACCGCCGCGGCGGCCGTCGTGCTGCTGGCGCTGGTGTCGCCGTGGGCGGGGCTCGCGCTGGGGGTGGCGGTGGTGGTCGGCGGGGCGCTCGCGCCGCTCGTCGCGGTCGTGGCGGAACGCCGGGCGAGCACCGCCCTGGCCCGCGGTCGGCGGGAGGTGTCCGAGGAGGTGCTGACGCTGCTCACCGCCGCGCCGGACCTGATCGCGTTCGGGGCGGACCGGGAGGTGCGCGCCGAGCTGGCCCGGCACGACGCCGAGCTGGCCCGGCTGGCGCGGCGGCAGGCGTTCGGCGCGGGCGCGGCGACCGGGGTCGTGCACCTGGCGCTGGGCGCGGCGGTCGTGGCGTGCACCGCGGTGGCGGCCGGCGTCGACCCGCTGCTGGTGCCGCTGCTCGGCCTGGTGCCGCTGGCGCTGGCGGAGTCGCTGGGCGCGCTGCCCGCGGCGGCGCAGCACTGGGGGGCGCTGCGGGAGGCCCACGGGCGGATCGCGGCCATCGCGGCGCCTTCCGCGAGCACGCCCGGCGCCACCTCGTCCGGGCCTGGGGACCCCCCGATTCCAGCCAACCACGAGGCACCGACGGTTTCGGCCGGTGGAGCTGAGAGGGGTGTTCCGGGGTCCGGGGCGGTGGTGGTCGTGGGGTCGTCCGGGCCTGGGGACCCCCCGATTCCAGCCAAGCACAGGGCACCGACGATTTCGGTCGGTGGAGCTGAGAGGAGCGGGGCGCGGCCCGGTGCGGTGGCCGAGCGGGTTCCGGTGGGTGGCGGCCCGGTGGGCGTGGCGCCGGCCGAGCCGGCGGGCGCGGTGGAGTTGGAGCACGTGACGGTCGGGTGGCCGGGAGCGGCGGCGCCCGTGCTGGAGGACGTCAGCCTGAGCGTTCCGCCGGGGGCCAAGGTCGCGCTCGTCGGGCCGTCCGGAGCGGGCAAGTCGACGCTGTTCGCGCTGCTGCTGGGCTTCGTCGACCACTCCGCCGGCGTCGTCCGGCGGCCGGGGCGGATCGCCTGGTGCCCCCAGGAGCCGGTGCTGGTCTCCACGACGCTGCGCGAGAACCTGCGCATCGGCGACCCGCGCGCCACCGACGCCCGGATGCGCGAGGTGCTCGCGCAGGTCGGGCTGGCGCTCGACCCGGCCGCGGTGGTCGGGCCGTCGCTGCTCAGCGGCGGCGAGGCGCAGCGCGTGGCGCTGGCCCGGGCGCTGCTGCACGACGCCGACCTCCTCCTGCTCGACGAGGTGACCGCCCACCTGGACGAGACCTCCGCCCGCGACCTGCTCGACCTGGTCGACGGCCTGGACCGGACCGTCCTGCACATCACCCACCGGCCCGACGAGGCCGCCCGGGCCGACCTGGTGCTGGAGGTGTCCCGGCGGGGGGTCGGGGTCGGGGCCTACCGTTGACGGCCGTGGACCCCGCCCTGGTGCTCGCCGCGTCGACCGAGATCACCACCGCCGCCCTGGCCGGTGACGACCCGGACGCCGTGCTGCCGCTCGTCGTGTGCCGCGCGGTGTCCCTGGCCGAGGCCGACCTCGGGCTCGCCATGGTCACCGGCGACGACGGGACGCTCACCGTCGAAGCCTCCTCCGGCGGCGACGACCCGGTGGGGATCGTGCTGTCCGACCGCTCCTCCGCCGCCCGCGCGGCCCGGACCGGCGTGCCGGTGGTCGCCGACGACTTCACCACCGACCCGCGCACCGCGCCGTTCGTGCCCAAGGCGCTGCGCGGCTACGGGCCGTTCGCGGTCGCGCCGTTCGGCACGAGGGAGCGCCGGATCGGCGCGCTGGCCGTCTACCGGCGCAAGGGGGCCGCGCCGTTCAGCCCGGACACCGTGGACGTGCTGACCGCGTTCGCCGCGCAGGCCGGGCTCGCCGTGGTGCTCGCCGAGGGGTTCACCGCGCGGCAGCGGATCGCCGTGTACGAGGAGCGCGAGCGGATCGCCCGCGACCTGCACGACGTGATCATCCAGCGGCTCTACGCGACCGGGGTCCAGCTCGACCTGCTGGACCGGCGGCTGCGGCTGGAGGGCCGGGAGGCCAGGCGGCTGGCCGACGTGGTCGACCAGCTCGACCAGACCATGGCGGAGGTGCGGGCGACGGTCCGGGCGCTGCGCAGCGCCGACCCCGGCAAGCCGGGCGACGCCGACCTGCGCGGCTCGGTGCTGGCCGAGGCGCACACCGCCGGGGAGCTGCTCGGCTTCGAGCCCGAGGTGCGGATCGACGGCGACCTGGGCCAGGTGCCGCCGGAGCTGGCCGACCACGCGCGGGCGGCGCTGCGGGAAGCGCTGTCCAACGTGGTGCGGCACTCCGGGGCCCGGCAGGTCGAGATCGGGGTGGCGAAGGACGCCGCGCGGCTGGTGCTGCGGGTCGCCGACGACGGGTGCGGCATCCCGCGCGGTGTCGCGCGGCGCGGGCTGCGGCACCTGGAGGAGCGGGCGCTCGCGGCCGGCGGCGGGTGCGAGGTGGCGTCGTCGCCGCGCACGGGGACGACGATCACCTGGCACGTGCCGTTGCGGTGACGGGCCCGGGGAGCGGGCGCAGGGGACCGGGCGCAGGGGACCGGGCGGCCCACCTCACGAGGCGGCCCGCTCGTGAGGCGGGCGGTGTGAGGCGGGCGGTGCGAGGCGGTCGGCGCAGGGCGGTGGTCGGGGCGCGGGGCGGGTGACGCAGGGGCGGTCCGGGGCACGGGCGGTCGGCGCGGGTGCCCACCGGGAGCGGTGTCCGGTCGGCGCGGTGCCCGCCGGGAGCGGCGCCGGTCAGCGGGAGCGGCGGGCCACCCAGGCCGCGGCCTGGGTGCGGCGTTCCATGCCGAGCTTCGCCAGCACCGACGTCACGTAGTTCTTGACCGTCTTCTCCGCCAGGAACAGCCGCTCCGCGATCTGCCGGTTGGTCATGCCCTCGCCGATCAGGTCCAGCACCCGCCGCTCCTGCTCGGTCAGCGCGTCGAGCACGTCCACCTCCGGCGGGCGGCGCATCCGGTCCAGCACGCGGGCCGTCGTCTGCGGGTCCAGCAGCGACCGGCCCGCCGCGACCTCCCGCACCGCCACCACCAGGTCCTGGCCGCGCACCTGCTTGAGCAGGTAGCCCGACGCGCCCGCCATGATCGCCCCGACCAGGGCCTCCTCGTCGTCGAACGCGGTCAGCACCAGGCACCGGACACCGAGGTCCCGCAGCCGCCGGCACAGCTCCACGCCCGTCCCGTCGGGCAGCCGGACGTCCACCACCGCCACGTCGGGCCCCGTCGCGGTCGCCCGCACGAACGCCTCGTCCACCCCGCCCGCCTCGGCGACCACGGTGATGTCGTCCTCGTCGTCGAGCAGTTCGCGCAGTCCCCTGCGGACCACTTCGTGGTCGTCTACCAGCAACACGCGCACGGGCACGAACCAACCATAGGGCGAATGCCGGTACCGGCCGCACGTGGACGCCAAGACAGTGCAAGGCATGCTCGTACGCGTGATCGAGGAAGCCGACCGCATCGTCGTCGGCCGGCTGGTGCTGGAGCTGTGGGGCGCGCACACCGCCGTCGCCCACGGGCAGGTGTTCTTCCCCGCGAGCCTGCCCGGCTTCCTGGTGGAGCACCAGGAGCAGATCGTCGGCCTGCTCACCTACGCCGCTTCCGACGGCCTGCTGGAGATCGTCACGGTCGACGCGCTGCGAAGAGGCAGGGGCGTCGGCACCTCCCTGGTCGACGCGGCCGTGCAGCGCGCCCGGCAGCTGGGCTGCTCCCGGGTCCGGCTGACCACCACGAACGACAACCTCGACGCCCTGCGCTTCTACCAGCGGCGCGGGTTCCGGCTCACCGCGCTGCGGCCGGACGCGGTGCGCGAGTCACGCCGGCTCAAGCCGGAGATCCCGTCCGTCGGGGAGTACGGCATCCCCATCACCGACGAGCTGGACCTGGAACGATGGATCGCGCCGAGGTAGTTGTCCACAGGGACCGGGCAGGTTGTCCACAGAGCTGTGCACAACCTGTGTGATCCGGATAACGGACTTTCTCCGCGCCAGTGCGGTCACCGGCGGGGCAGCGAGCTGAAGACCTCGTCCCAGGCGGCGGCGACCTGCCGGGCGCAGGTCCCCGGAGCGACGCCGCCCACACCCGTCCCCAACCCCGGCATGGCCACCGTGCGGACCACCTCGCGCACCGGCCGCCCGTCGTCCAGCCGCCCGTCCCGCCACAGCCGCAGCACGGCGCGCGCCGCCAGGTAGGGGTGCACGGTGTCCGACGGCAGGTGCTCGCCGGGCCGGCGCATCGTCGGCGCGCTGATCAGCCACTCGGGCTGCACCTCGCCGGTCGGCACGACCAGCGCCTCGCCGACCGGCAGCTCGCCGCCGTGCAGCGCCAGGACCGCGCTGCGCACGTGCGCCTCGACGTTCGGGAACGCGCGGGCGTACACGGCGTCGATCCCCCCGCGCATCCACCCCGAGGAGTTCGCCGGGCTCACCACGGCCTCGGCCACGATGTCGAGCACCGAGCCCCGGTGCACCTCGACACCGTGCCGGCCGGCCGCGACACCCAGCCAGGCCGTCGCGAGCGGCTCGTCGACGGCGCAGAGCACCAGACGCGGAACAGCGGCCGGAGCGCTGATCCCACCCTCCGTATCGGCGGACACGCCCGCAAGCATTCCAGGACACGGGGGTCCGGTGGAACGGGGGCGGGCACCCGTCCGTCGGGTGATCCTCGCCTCAGCGGAAGGCCGCCGGCGGGGTCCTCGTATCGTTGCGGCCGTGCTCGCCTACTTCGGACCGCAGGGAACGTTCACCGAGCAGGCCGCGCGCTCGCTCGCCGGCGCGGAGGACCTCGTCCCGTTCGACACCGTGCCGGCCGCCCTGGCCGCGACCAGGAGCGGTGCGGCCGACGCGGCGTGCGTGCCGGTGGAGAACTCGGTCGAGGGCGCGGTGCCCGCCACCATGGACGCGCTGGCCGAGGACGGGCCGCTCGTCGCCGTCGCCGAGGCGGTGCTGCCGGTGCGGTTCAGCGTCCTGGTGCGGCCCGGCGGGACCGAGCCGAAGACCGTCGCCAGCCACCCCCACGCCCTCGCGCAGGTGCGGCGCTGGCTCGCCGAGCACCTGCCGTCCGCCGACGTCGTCGCGACGACGTCCACCGCCGCCGCGGCCCGGTCCGTGCTGGCGGGCGAGTTCGACGCGGCCGTGAGCGCGCCGGTCGCCGTGCGGCACTACCCGCTGGAGGTGCTGGCGACCGACGTGGCCGACGTGCGCGACGCCAAGACCCGCTTCCTGCTGCTGCGCCGCCCGGGCCCGCTGCCGGCGCCCACCGGCCAGGACCGGACGTCGGTCGTGGTGACGGCGGTCGACCGGGTGGGCGCGCTGTCGGAGCTGCTGGCCGAGCTGGCGCTGCGGCGGATCAACCTGACGCGCATCGAGTCGCGGCCCACCAAGGGGCGGCTGGGCGAGTACCGGTTCTACGTCGACCTGGACGGCCACGTCGCCGAACCGCGCGTGGCCGACGCGCTGGCGGCGCTGCGCAGGCACTCGCCGGACACCCGGTTCCTGGGCTCCTACCCCAAGGCGGAGGCGGGCGGCGCGCAGACGGGCAACGAGGGGTTCGTGGCCGCCGCCGAGTGGGTGGCCTCGGTGCGGGAGGGGCGCGGGGCGTGAAGCTGATCATGGTGCGGCACGGCGAGACCGCGTCGAACCTGAAGATGGCGCTCGACTCGCTGCCGCCGGGACCGCCGCTGACCGAGGCGGGGCAGGCGCAGGCGGCGGCGCTGGCGGCGGCGCTGGCCGAGGCCGAGGCGGTGGGCGCGGTGTACGCGAGCACGGCCGTGCGGGCGCAGCAGACCGCCGCGCCGGTGGCCCGCGCGTTCGGGCTCGGCGTCGAGGTGCTGGACGGGGTCCAGGAGATCTTCTGCGGCGACCTGGAGGGCCGGCACGACCGGGAGGCGTTCGAGGTCTTCCTCGCGGTGGTGCGGTCGTGGGCGGAGGGCGACCTGGACGTCGCCATCCCCGGCGGGGAGACCGGCCGGCAGGTGGTCGACCGGTTCGTGGCCGCGGTGGACGGGGTGGCCGCGCGCCACGCGACGGGGGACACCTTCGTGCTGGTCAGCCACGGCGGCGCGCTGCGGATGGCGGCGCTGGCGCTGGCGACCAACGTGCAGCCGGCGCTGGCCGAGGCGGGCCTGCTGCCCAACACCGGCCGGGTGGTGCTGGAGAACCCCGGGACCGGCTGGGTCTGCACGTCGTGGACCAGGGTGGACGCGCTCGCCTGACCGGCGGGCGGGACCGGCGCGGGCGGGACCGGCGCGGGCGGGACCGGCGCGGGCGGCTCGGAGGCGGGCGGCTCGGAGGCGGGCGGCCCGCGCCGCTCAGCCCCAGCCCAGCTCGTGCAGCTTCGCGTCGTCGATGCCGAAGTGGTGCGCGACCTCGTGGATGACGGTGATGGCGACCTCCTCCACCACGTCGTCCTCCGTCAGGCAGATGTCCAGGATGGCCTCCCGGTAGATCGTCACCCGGTCCGGCAGGACGCCGCCGTAGTCCGACGTCCGCCTGGTCAGCGCGATCCCGTGGTACAGGCCCAGCAGGTCCGGCTCCTCCGGGTGGCGGTCCTCGACCAGCACCACCACGTTGTCCATCGCCGCTGCGAACTCCGGCGGTATCAGGTCCAGGGCTTCGCCCACGAGTTCGTCGAACCGCTGTCGGGACATCTCCACCGGCACGGGATCACCTCGAAGGCGGGGGCTCGGCGGCGGTGGTGGTCGTCGTGGTCGTCCCCGACACCGACGCCGACGTCGTGGCCGGGCTCGTGCCGGAGTTGGACGCCGAGTGCAGCGGCGCCCCGGTCGGCTCGTCCTGCTGCACGGCCGTCGTCTGGGGCGGGTTGACCGTCGTCAGGGGCGGCGCGTTCGGGTTGCGGACGCTCTTCTCCCACGCCGTCAGCCCGGTGTTGTCCGGGGCCGGGGTGGCGCCCACCTTGCAGTTCGCCCGGTGCGAGCCGGCCGCCCAGCTCTCCGGCGCCCTGGTGTCCCAGGCCACGATCAGGCCCCTGGCCCGGAAGTCAACGCCGCCGCTGTACTCGGCCGCGAGCCGCGCGCACTCGACGGACATGACCTCGTCCTGCTTCTCCACCGCCGGGAACGGGCCGGCCGGCAGGGTGACGACCCCGACGATCTCGAACGTGTGCGGCTGCGCGCAGTCCACCGGGTCGCCCACGCCGCGCGCCTCGGTGATGCCCAGGCACACGCCCGGGTCGTAGACGTCGGACTGGTCCTGGGTGCGGGCCGTCCCGTACGCGGGCAGCAGCCCGCCCGCCGGGCCCGCCACCTGCAACCCGCAGCGCAGGGTCCGCTCGCCCCGGCCCCACAGGCGCTCGCCGGGGTTGAGCGGGCCGACCGTGTACTTGCCGAACGGGTCGAACCGGCCCCCGAGGTAGTCCAGCGAGGGCTGCGCGCAGCGCTCCTGGCTGATCTCCTGCCACTGCTCGTCGGTCGGGAACGGCGCCTGCGGGCCGAACGCCGCGCCGATGTCCACCGCGCCCGTCACCTCGAACATGTGCTGAGCGGCACAGTCGACCTTCGTCACATCCGAGAGGTCGCGCTCCGACCAGTCCAGGCAGTCGCCCGCCTGCACCTCGTAAGCCGGGTTGACCTGCTCGGACGTGGTCGAGGGGGCCGGGCTGGAGCCCATCGGCCACGACGTGAACGCGCTCAGCGCGAGCAGTGCGAAGGCACCGGCGAACGCGCCGAGCATGACCAGTTGGTCACCACGGCGAAACCATCGGGCGCTCGTCGACATCCACTCCATGATGCCTGGGCCGACGCCGGAACCCTTCGGGCGGGTGGAGACTGTTGCTTTTGGGACACTCGTCACCCAAATGGCGGCCGACCTCTGTACCGTCCCCGCCGGGAGTGGCTGATGACTGAGAACGACCGAAACGACCGTGACGACCGGACCGGCGGCCCCGCCGGGGCCGGTGGACCGACGCCCGGCGGGGGCGCGACCCCGCCGCCGTACGCGCCGCCGCCCGCGCCACCGCAGGGCGCGCCGGGCGGGGCCGGGGAACCGGCGCGGCCCGACCAGCCGGGGCAGGCCGGTGGCAGGCGCGGGCAGATCCGGCGGCAGGAGCCGGGCGTCACGCAGCCCCGGCCGCCGAGCCTGGCCGAGCAGCGCGCGCGGACGGCCGCCGCCGAGCGCAAGCGGCAGGAGCGGCTCGAGCAGGAGGCCGAGGAGGCCCGCCGGAGGAAGCTCCGCAAGCGGCTGCTGATCGGCGGTGGCGTCACCGTCGGCGTCGTGGGCGTGGTGGCCATCTGGTACGCCGCGGCCAGCCCCGACGACGTCGAGGCCCAGTGCACGCAGGACGGCGTCGTGGTCGACGACCAGTACTGCGACGAGAACTACGCGCGCTCCCACGGCGGGTACAGCAGCGGCGGGTTCATCTACATCGGCGGCACCTCCTACCGCTACCACTACGGCGGGTCGAGCGTGCCCGTCGGCCAGAAGGTCAGCGGCGGCAGCTACACGATCCCCAAGGGCGCAAACGTCACCACCAAGTCCGGCACGACGATCCAGCGCGGCGGCTTCGGCGTCTCCAACAGCAAGGGCGTGGGCGGCTGATGCGTCGCGAGACCTCCGCGCCCCGGCCGAACTGGCAGCGCACCGTGTCCGAGCAGGGGCTCGTGTTCGGCGCGCCGGCCAGGGCCGCCGACGGCAGCCCCCGCCCGTACTGGGACGAGTCGGCGCACTACGTGTTCGACATGAGCGACGTGCTGTCCCTGGAGGCGGACGTCGAACTGCTGCACAGCATGTGCCTGGAGGCCGTCGACAACGTGGTGCTCACCGAGCGCTACCGCGACTTCGGCATCCAGGAGTGGCTGTGGCCCGCGATCGCCGAGTCGTGGAAGCGGCGCGACCCGCACGTCTACGGGCGGTTCGACCTGCGCTACGACGGGCGCGGCCCGGCGAAGATGCTGGAGTACAACGCCGACACCCCCACGTCGCTGCTGGAGGCGTCGGTCGTCCAGTGGAACTGGAAGACCGACGTCCACCCGGACGACGACCAGTGGAACTCGATCCACGAGAAGCTGGTCGAGCGGTGGGCCGAGGTCGGCGACCGGCTGCCGTCCAACGAGCTGCACTTCACCTGGTCGGCGGCCGACCCGTCGGGCGAGGACCACGTCACGGTGGCCTACCTGCAGGAGACGGCGGCCGAGGCGGGCATGGACACGGTCGGGCTCGCGATCGAGGAGATCGGCTGGGACTCGCTGCTCAAGCGGTTCGTCGACCTCGAAGAGGCCCCGATGGGCACGGTCGTGAAGCTCTACCCGTGGGAGTGGGTGACCGACGAGCAGTTCGGCCGCTTCGCGGTGGAGAGCCTGCCCGGCACGCTCTGGATCGAGCCGCTGTGGAAGATGCTGCTGTCCAACAAGGCGCTGCTGGCGGTGCTGTGGGAGATGTACCCCGGGCACCCGAACCTGCTGCCCGCCTTCCTGGACGACCCCGGCCTGCTCACCGAGTACGTGCGCAAGCCCCGGCTGGGCCGCGAGGGCGCGAACATCCAGATCGTGGCGCCGGGCTACGAGACGCAGACCGGCGGCGTGTACGGCAAGGAAGGCTTCGTCTACCAGCTGTTCGACCCGCTGCCCGAGTTCGACGGCTACCGGCCCGCGCTGGGCGCGTGGGTCGTCGGTGACGCGGCGGCCGGGCTCGGCATCCGCGAGACGGTCGGCCTGGTGACCGACGATGGCGCGGCGTTCGTCCCGCATCGGATTGTCGAATGAATGGAGTGGCAGTGATCAGCGAACTCGCGTTGGACCCGGGCTTCGGCTCCGCGATCGGCCGGGGCGTCGGCGCGATCGCCCTGTACGCCGTGGTCGGCCTCGTGCTGATGGTCGTCGGCTTCTACGCCATCGACTTCACCACGCCCGGCAAGCTGTCGGGCCTGGTGCGGGCGGGTGCTCCGAACGCGGTCATCGTGACGTCGGCCGGCCTGGTCAGCATGGCGCTGATCGTCGTGGTGGCGATCTACAACGCGGCGGGCAAGCTGGACGAGGGCCTGCTGACGGCGCTCATCTTCGGCTTCGCGGGCATCGTCGTGCAGGTGCTGGCGGTCCGGCTGCTGGAGTGGGTGACCCGGCTGGACATCGGTTCGCTGATCGAGTCGGACCGGTTCGCGCCGGCCAGCGTCGTGGTCGCCAGCGCGCACGTCGCGCTCGGCCTGGTGGTCGCGGTCGCGATCAGCTGACCGACCGGGGCCCCGGTCCGGGCGGTCGCGCCCGGGTCGGGGCCCCGCCGCGTCCGGCCGGTCCGTGCGCGCGCGTGCGGGCGGGCGCACCGGCATGGGTAGGCTCTTGCCCCGTGATTGACCTCAAGGCCCTGCGCGAGAACCCGGAAGCCGTCCGCGCGTCGCAGCGCGCGCGTGGCGAGGACGAGGCCGTGGTCGACGCGCTGCTGTCCGCCGACGAGCGGCGCCGGGCGGCGATCGCGCGGGCGGACGCGCTGCGCGGCGAGCAGAAGGCGTTCGGCAAGCAGGTCGGCCGGGCCCGCGGGCATGAGCGGGACGCGCTGCTGGCCCAGGGCAAGGAGCTGGCCGCCGAGGTCAAGGCGGCCGAGGCCGAGCAGGCGCGGACCGAGGCCGAGCTGGACGAGCTGCACCGGGCCGTGCCGAACGTGGTGCACCCCGACGCGCCCCCCGGCGGCGAGGACGACTTCGTCGTGCTCAAGCACGTCGGCGAGCCGCGCGAGTTCGACTTCGAGCCGCTGGACCACCTGGACCTGGGCACGCGGCTGCGCGGCATCGACATGGAGCGCGGCGCGAAGGTGTCCGGCTCGCGGTTCTACTTCCTCACCGGCGTGCTGGCGCAGCTGGAGCTGGCGCTGCTGAACATGGCGGTCGCCCGCGCGACGGCCGCCGGCTTCACGCTGATGATCACGCCCACGCTGGTCCGGCCGGAGGTCATGGCCGGCACCGGCTTCCTCGGCGCGCACGCGAGCGAGGTCTACCGGCTGCGCGACGACGACCTGTACCTGGTCGGCACGTCGGAGGTGCCGCTGGCGGGCTACCACGCCGACGAGATCCTCGACGGCGAGCGCCGGTACGCGGGCTGGTCGTCGTGCTACCGCCGCGAGGCGGGCTCGTACGGCAAGGACACCCGCGGCATCATCCGCGTCCACCAGTTCAACAAGGTGGAGATGTTCTCCTACGTCCGCCCCGAGGACGCCGAGGCCGAGCACGCGCGGCTGCTGGCCTGGGAGGAGGAGATGCTCGCCGCGGTCGACGTCCCCTACCGGGTGATCGACACCGCCGCCGGCGACCTGGGCACCAGCGCCGCCCGCAAGTTCGACTGCGAGGCGTGGATCCCCACCCAGCGGGCGTACCGGGAGCTGACCTCCACGTCGAACTGCACCACGTTCCAGGCGCGCCGGCTGAACGTGCGCTACCGGGACGACAACGGCAGGCCGCAGACCGCCGCCACGCTCAACGGCACGCTGGCCACCACCCGCTGGCTCGTCGCGATCCTGGAGAACCACCAGCGCGCGGACGGGTCGGTCGCCGTCCCGGAGGCGCTGCGCCCGTTCCTGGGCCTGGACGTGCTGACCCCGCGCTAGGGGCGCGGCGGCGGGGTGGTCGCCACCGCCCCGCCGCCGCGGACCGCCCGGCCCGGAGCCGCCCCGTTCAGGACCGCCCGACTCAGGACCGCCCCGTTCAGGACCGCCCGGTTCAGAACTGCTCGGCGACCCGGTCGGCGACCTGCTTGCCGATCTCCAGCGAGCAGGTCGCCGCCGGCGACGGCGCGTTGAGCACGTGCACCTGCCGGTGCGCGTGCTCGATCAGGAAGTCGTCGACCAGCGAGCCGTCCGGCAGCATCGCCTGCGCCCGCACGCCCGCCCCGGAGCGCACCAGGTCCTCCTCGCGCACCGCGGGCACGAGCCGGGCCAGGCTCGCGGCGAACCGCTTGCGGGAGAACGAGCGCAGCACCTCCTCCACACCGGTCCGGGCGAACCGGCGGGCCAGCTTCCAGGAGCCGGGGAAGCGGGCGACCTCGGCCAGGTCGGCCGCCGACACGTCCCGCCACCGGTAGCCCTCCCGGCGCAGCGCGAGGACCGCGTTGGGGCCCGCGTGCACGCTCCCGTCGAGCATCCGGGTCAGGTGGACGCCCAGGAACGGCAGCGTGGGGTCGGGCACCGGGTAGATGAGGCCGCGCACCAGGTGCGCGCGCTCCGGCCGCAGCTCGTAGTACTCGCCGCGGAACGGGACGATGGTCGCCTTCGGCCGCAGGCCCGCCAGCCGGGCCACCCGGTCGCTGTGCAGGCCCGCGCAGTTCACCAGCGCGTCGGCCCGGACGACGCCCCGCGGGGTGGCGACCTCCACGCCGCCGCCGGTCCGCGCGTCGCGGATGGCCAGCGCCGGGGTGTCCAGCCGCAGGTCGGCCCCGTGCGCGGTGAGCTTGCGGACCAGCGCCGCGCACACCGCCGGGAAGTCGATGATGCCGGTGCTCTCCACCCGCAGGGCCGCGACGCAGGCGACCTCCGGCTCGTGCTCGCGCGCCTCCTCCGGCGTGATCCGCTTGGCCGGCACGCCGTTGGCCGCGGCGCGCTCGGCGAGCACCTCCAGGCGCGGGACCTCGTCCTCGGAGGTGGCGACCACGAGCTTGCCGCAGACCTCGACGGGGACGTCGTTCTCCCGCGCGAAGTCGACGATCGAGGCGTTGCCCGCCACCGACATCCGCGCCTTCAGCGAGCCCGGCTTGTAGTAGAGGCCGGCGTGCACGACGTTGCTGTTGTGCCCGGTCTGGTGGGCGCCCCAGCGGGACTCCTTCTCCAGCACCGTGACGCGATCACCCCGCGCGGCCAGCTCGTGGGCGGTCGCCAGACCGATGATGCCTCCGCCGATGACCACGATGTGCCGCACGTGCCGTCCTCGTCTTCTCCAGCCGGTGGTTCGTCGCCGGAAGCGTACGGGGCCGTGGGCGTGACCGGTAAACGCACCTATTAGACTCGTTCGCGGTCCACGCAGGGAGAGTCATGTCTGAGCCCATCATCCTTGGTCAGCCCACCGTCGGCGACGAGGAGCTGGCAGCCATCGCAGAGGTCTTCAAGTCCGGGTGGCTGGCAGGCGCCGGACCGACCTGCCGTCGGTTCGAGGAGCGGTTCGCCGGCGCGGTCGGCACCGCGCACGCCCTGACCACCAGCAGCTGCGGCTCGGCGCTGCACCTGGCGCTGCACGTGCTCGGCGCGCAGGCGGGCGACGAGGTCGTCGTTGGCGACTACACGTTCCCGGCCACCGGCCACGCGGTGCTCTACACCGGCGCGAAGCCGGTGTTCGCCGACGTGCGCCCGGACACCTGGACGGTCGACCCGGCCGCGGTCGAGGCCGCCATCACCCCGCGGACCAAGGGCATCGTGGCCGTGGACCTCGCGGGCCAGCCGGCCGACTACGCCGAGCTGCGGGCCATCGCCGACAAGCACGGCCTGTTCCTGGTCGAGGACGCGGCCTGCTCGGCGGGCGCGACCTACCAGGGCCGCCCGGCGGGCAGCCTGGCCGACATCGCCACCTTCAGCTTCCACGGGCGCAAGGGCATCACCGCCGGCGAGGGCGGCGCGCTGACCACCGACAACGCCGAGTGGGACGCGCGGGCGCGCAAGCTGCACACCTACGGCATCGAGCCCGCGCTCGGCCGGGAGGGCAGCAACACCCTGCCGATCCCGTCGTTCCACGAGCTGGGCTGGAACTACCGGCTGTCCGACGTGCAGGCGGCGATCATGAACGTCCAGCTCGACCGGCTGCCCGACCTGCTGGCGGCCCGCACGCGCGTCGCCGAGCGCTACGGCGAGCTGCTCAAGGACGTCGAGGGCATCGAGCTGCCGGTGGTGCTGCCGGACCGCACGCACCCCTGGCAGGCTTACATCATCACGATCGACCCGTCGATCAGCCGCGACCAGGTCGCGCTCCGGCTGCGCGAGCGCGGCGTCCAGTGCAACTTCGGCACGTACGCCTCGCACGTCCAGCCGATCTACGGGGCCACCGAGCCCTGCCCGGTGTCCGCGGACGTCTTCCGCCGGCACCTGGCCATCCCGATGCACGCGAACCTCACCGACGAGCAGGTCGAGCGGGCCGCCGAGGCGGTCCGCGAGGTCGTCGCCGAACTGGCCTGACACCGCAGCCAGGTCCCCCTAGCTCAAGGAGTAACCGCCATGTCCGACCGCACCGTGCTCTTCACCGGTGGCGCCGGGTTCATCGGTATGCACGTCATCCCGCTGCTGCTGGAGCGCGGCTACAAGGTGCGCCTGTTCGACAACATGTCGCGCGGCGACCGGGAGCGCGTCAACGAGCTGGTCGCGGGCGGCAACGTCGAGCTGGTCGAGAAGGACGTCCGCTACGGCGGCGCGGTCCGCGAGGCCATGCGCGGCTGCACCCACGTGATCCACTTCGCCACCGTGTCGATCAACAAGAGCGTCGCCGACCCGCACGAGTCGGTCGACATCAACATGACCGGCAACCACAACGTGTTCGCCGCCGCCGCGGACGAGGGCGTGCAGCGCCTGGTGTTCGCCTCCACCGCGTCGGTCTACGGCGAGCCCGAGCGGCTGCCGATGCACGAGGACGACCGGCTGCAGCCGCTGACGCCGTACTGCATCACCAAGCGGGCGGGCGAGGACCTGCTGGGCTTCTACCAGCGCCAGAAGGGCCTGTCCTGGAACGCGCTGCGGTTCTTCAACGTGTACGGCCCCGGCCAGAAGATCGAGGCGTACTACACCTCGGTGATCAACCACTTCATCCAGCGCCTGCGCAAGGGCCAGCCGCCGATCATCGACGGCAAGGGCGAGCAGTCGATGGACTTCGTGCACGTGCACGACCTGGCGCTGGCCGTGGTGCTGGCCCTGGAGAGCGAGCAGGCCAACCTGCCGATCAACATCGGCACCGGGGTGGACACCTCGGTCGCGCAGCTCGCGAAGATCCTCATCGACGCGGTGGGCGTGGACGTGGAGCCGCAGTTCAACCCGCGCGACGTGCTGGTCTCGCGGCGGGCGGCGGACATCACCCGGGCCCGCGAGGTGCTGGGCTGGGAGCCGACCATCACCGTCGAGCAGGGCATGGCGGAGCTGGTCCGCGCGTCGGCACCGTGACCGGGGCCGCGCCCGACGGGCTCGACGAGTGGCACGGGCTGCCGCCGAACCCGTACAACCGGCACGCGTGGATCGGCGGTGAGCCGGAGATCGGGCCGGGCACCTGGATCGGCGCGTTCACCGTGCTCGACGGGTCCGGTGGGCTGCGCATCGGCGCGGGGTGCGACGTGAGCAGCGGTGTGCAGGTCTACACGCACAGCTCGATGAAGCGCTGCGTGTCGGGGCGGGCCTACCCGAACGTGGACCGGGCGCCGGTCACCATCGGGGACCGGGTCTTCCTCGGCGCGAACGCGGTGGTCATGATGGGCGTGACGATCGGTGACGAGGCCGTGGTCGCGGCCGGCGCCGTCGTCACGAGGGACGTGCCGGCACGCACGGTGGTGGCGGGGGTGCCGGCCCGCCCGATCGGCACGGTGGACATCGACGGACCGGACGTCCGCATTCGGCACGAGGCTGGGGAACGCGCATGAGGATTGCGGTCGTCAACAACTTCTACCCGCCGCGCGTCGGCGGCAGCGCGCACCTGTCGGAGGCGCTGGCGAAGGGCTACGCGGCGGCGGGGCACGAGGTGCTGGTGCTCACCGCCGAGCACGCCGAGGAGCCGATGGACACCGTGCACGAGGGTGTCCGGGTGGTCCGCTTCCCGGCCTTCCGGCTCCCGGAGACCCGGCTGGCGATCAACTTCGACATCGCGTTCACCATGCGCCCGTCGCTGCCGCGCCGGCTGGGCCGGGTGCTGGACGAGTTCCAGCCCGACGTGATCCACCAGCACGGGCAGTTCTTCGACCTGACCTGGTTCAGCGGCCTGTGGGCGCGCAAGCGCAAGGTGCCCACGCTGCTGTCGGTGCACACCCGGCTCCAGAGCCCGCGCAAGCTCTACCAGCTGGTGTTCAACCAGCTCGACCGGTTCGTGGTGGCCCCGTTCCTGCGGCGGTTCAAGCCCACGTACGTGGTGATGGACGTCCAGATGGACGAGTACATCAAGCGCAAGTACAAGCGGGCGATCTCCGGGATGGTGCCGATCCCGGTCGGCGTCGAGCCGGAGTGGGTGCGCGGCGGCGACGGCCGGCTGGTCCGGGAGCGGCACGGCCTGGGCGACGACCCGGTCATCCTCTCGACCGGGCACGTCATCCCGCTGCGCGACCGGCTCGCGCTGGTCGAGGCGATGCCGGCCGTGCTGCGCGCGGTGCCCGACGCGAAGCTGCTGGTCGTGGGCGGGGTGTACTTCGACGCGTTCCTCAAGCGCGCGGCCGAGCTGGGCGTGGAGAAGTCGGTGATCACCACCGGCGCCGTGCCCAAGTCGGACATCCCGCACTACCTGGCGGCCTCCCAGGTCGAGTGCCACGAGATGCAGGGCTACGGCTTCGGCACGGCCAGCCTGGAGAGCATGGCGGCGGGCGTGCCGGTGGTCGCCGCGGTGCGCGAGGACAACTTCCTCGACATCAAGCTGGTCGACCGGCACACCGTGCACCTCGTGCCGCTCGGCGACACGAAGGCGATCGCGGACCGGCTGATCGAGACGATCACCGACCCCGAGGAGTCGAAGCACATCTCCGCGGCGGCGGTGGAACTCGTCGACCGGTGCTTCACCATGGAGGCCGTGCTGAACAAGCACCTGGAAGTACTGGCCGGGCTGGCGGAGCAGCGCAAGCCCTGAAAACCCGTTTTCTTCGCGGACACGGTGGGTGGCGGATTTCGTCACCCACCGTGTTGTTCTCACGCCCCGGAGAAATGTGCAGTGCTCGCGAAACGATCAGGCGGCCCGCGGCTATATAGATCACGGGGGGCGGGGATGATCTCGCGTCGCACTATCCAAGCGGTGTCTTGGGGGGCCTGACTGTCGCAGCCGCACCCGCGGCGGCGGCACCCTTCTCTGCGCGAAGAGAAGCAGGAGAACTGTTGATGCAGCACAAGCTGCGCCTGTTCGCCGTCGCGACGGCGGCGGCCCTGGCCGGCTCGCTGGTGTCGGCCGGCGCGTCCGCCGCGGCGGAGCCGGCGGGCACCGGGGAGGGCATCCGGGTCGTCGGCGACTTCCGGCCGGCGAAGGCCGCGCCGGGCGAGGTCGGCCACCGGTCGGCCACCAGCGGTGGTCGCAGCGGCGACTTCACCACCGACTACGTGCCGGACATCATGGCCCGCCAGGGCAACGACGGCACGCTGAAGGTGTACCCGCACAGCCGCTCGTTCCAGGGCATCTACACCTACCAGCCGGCCGTGGCGATCAACTACGGCTGGAGCGGGTTCCGCTGGGTCGGCCAGGGCCGGATCAACGCCGACACCAACGCCGACGTGGTCTCCATCGACCAGCAGGGCACGATGCGGGTCTACCCGCACAGCGGGGTGTTCAACGGCACCGCCACGCTCGCGCCGCCCACGGTCGTCGGCTACGGCTGGAACGTCAACGACCTGGTGGCGTTCGGCGACCTCACCGGTGACGGCTACGACGACATCGTGGCGCGCGGCCGGGGCGGCAACTACGCCTACCTGTACGAGCACTCGGGCGCGTACAACGGCGTGAGCACGTTCAAGGCGCCGATCACCCTCCTGGAGGGCGTCCGCAACACGGTCGAGATGAACCTGGCCGACATCACCCTCGACGGCGTCCCGGACCTCGTCTACCTGGAGCCCGCCGACACCCTCGGCGTGTTCTCGTTCATGGACGGCCCGCCGGACGAGAACGGCTACCCGCTCGGCGACCAGTGGGACCTGGGCTACGGCTGGGACACCCTCAACGCGGTGACCGTGACCGAGGTCAACGGTGACGGCCGCCCCGACGTGATGGGCCGCCGGCACAACGGCGACCTGGTGGTCTACCCGCACGCGCCGACGTGGAACCCGGCCAACCCGCTGGCCACCCTGCAGGCGCCGGTCCTGCTGGGCTGGGGCTGGCAGACCAACGACGTGATCAGCTGACGCGTCGGGGACGAACGCGAGGGGGCGGGGCCGCGACGGCCCCGCCCCCTTCTCGCGCCACGCGGGCCCTCAGCCGGCGGCCGTCTCCAGCACGCGGGCGACCACGCGGTGCGCGGGCAGGATCGACCGGCGCTCCTGCGCCGCGTCCACCCGGCCCTCCACCAGGTCGAGGAACCGGTCGAGCTGGGTGGCCAGGGGCTCGCGGGCCGACACCAGCTCCGGGATCTCGATCACCGTCTGCTGCCGGTAGCCCAGGCCGTCCGGCGTGACCGCGTCGTGCGAGACGTGCCGGTAGATCGTCACGTCCCGGCGCAGCAGGTCGATCTCGATCAGGCGGTCGATCTCCGAGACCACCAGCGACCGCACCTTGCGCTGGCCGATGCGGCTGGCCGACACCGTGGCCAGCCCGGTCGGGAAGGTCAGCACCGTCTCGACGTTGTCCTCCGCGCCCGGCACCGAGTCGGGGTGGAAGTAGCCCACGCCGGAGGCGACCCTGGTCGGCTCGACGCCGCTGAAGCACTGGATCGCGATGTCCACGTCGTGCACCAGCAGGTCCCAGGACACCCCGGTCCGGATCCGCGGCGCGTACGGGCCGTGCCGCCGGGCCATCACGTGCACCGGTTCGCTGATCAGCTGCAGCGCCGTCATCACGGCCGGGTTGTAGCGCTCCAGCAGCCCGCACATCAGCGGGACGTCCCGGCGCTCGGACAGCGCGACGACCTCCTCGCTGGCCGCCAGGTCGTCGCACACCGGCTTCTCCACCAGCAGCGGGGTCGCCTGGTCGAGCACCTCCAGGGCGAGCTTGTGGTGCGCCTCGGTGGCCGCCGCGAGGACGACGGCGTCCACGTCCGCGAGCGAGTCGATCTCCGGCGTCCACGCCGCGCCGAACCGCTCGGCGACCGCCCGGCCGGCGTCCTCGCGCGGGTCGACCACCCGGACCAGCTCGGCGCGGTCGGACTGGGACAGCACCCTGGCGTGCAGGGAGCCCATCGAGCCGGTCCCGATCAGGGCGACCCGGTGCTTCGCCGTCACGCGCCGAACACCTCCCGCACCTGCGCCACGATGGTGTCCACGTCGCCCTCGGTCAGCTTGGGGTGCACCGGCAGCGACAGCGCCTGCCGGGCGACCCGCTCGGCGACCGGCGCCTCGTCCGCGACGACCCCGGGGTGGTCGCGGTAGCAGTCGTAGTCGAACACGACCCGCGGGTAGTAGATCCCGTTGCCGATGCCCCGCTCGGTCAGCCGCGCGGCCAGCTCGTCCCGGGTGACCGGGGCGTCGTCGCCGACCAGCACGGTGTACTGGTGCCACACGTGGGTGCGGCCGGGCAGCACGGTCGGGACGGTGAGGCCCGCCACGCCGGACAGGCCCCGGGACAGCGCCTCGGCGTTGCGCTGCCGCGCCTCGGTGCGCTTGTCCAGCTTCTCCAGCTGCGGGATGCCCACGGCCGCGTGCAGGTCGGTCAGCCGGTAGTTGTGGCCGGCCATCTCGTACTGGTAGCGGGCGCGCATCCCCTGGTTGCGCAGCACCCGCAGCCGGTCCGCCAGCGCGTCGTCCGAGGTGGTGATCATCCCGCCCTCGGCCGTGGTGACGTTCTTGGTCGCGTACAGCGAGAAGCAACCGGTGCCGAAGCTGCCCGCCGCCCGGCCCTCGAAGGTGGCGCCGACGGCCTGCGCCGCGTCCTCGACCAGCGCCAGGCCGTGCTCCCGCGCGAACGGCTCCAGCCGGCCCATGTCCGCGGTCTGCCCGTACAGGTGCACCGGCATCAGGACCTTGGTCCGGTCGGTGAGCCGCGCCGCCACGGAGTCCGGGTCGAGGTTGAAGTCGTCCGACCGGATGTCGGCGAACCGCGCCGTGGCCCCGGCTTCGAGGATCGCGTTGAGCGTCGCGACGAAGGTGAACGGCGAGGTGATGACCTCGTCGCCGGGCTGGAGGTCGAGGGCCTGGAGGGACGCGACCAGCGCGGTCGTGCCGTTGTTGACGGCGATCGCGTGCGGCACGCCGGTGACGGCGGCGAAAGCGTCCTCAAGGCGCTTGACCATCGGGCCCTGTGCGATGGAGCCCGACCGCAGGACCTCGACGACGAGGCGCTCCGCGTCGGCTACATCGACGACAGTGATGGGGATCATGCGGCAGTCTTTCGCTCCGGAGACGTTGGGCGGCGTCGGGTACAGTGACTGGTCGTCCCGCCCTGACGCGGGCCACACGTTACCCGCCGACCCCCGCCGAGCCTGCGGCCGGCCCTCGCCGGGTGGCGGACCGGATACCCACCGCTCGCAGCAGGAACGGACCACGTGGCCAACCGCATTCACCCCACCGCGATCATCGGCGACGGTGTCGAGCTCGGCGACGACAACGTCATCGGCCCGTACTCGGTCGTCGTCGGCCCCTGCCGGATCGGCGACGGGAACTGGATCGGCCCGCACGTCACGATCGGCACGCCCGCCGAGGACCGGGGCGGGCCGCACCCGGTCGCCTGGGAGGGCGAGTCGGCCGGCGAGGGCGTGGTGATCGGCGACCGCAACCGGATCCGCGAGTACGTGACCGTGCACCAGGGCACCCACCGCGCCAGCACCGTCGGCGACGACTGCTACCTGCTGGTGCGCAGCCACGTCGGGCACGACGTGACCCTCGGCGACAACGTGGTGCTGGCCTGCTCGGTGCAGCTGGGCGGCCACACCGAGGTGTGGTCGCACGTGAACGTCGGCATGAGCACGGTGGTGCACCAGCACGGCCGGATCGGCCCCGGCGCGATGATCGGGATGGGCTCCGCCGTGCGCAAGGAGGTCGACGCGTTCACCATCACCGTCGGCAACCCGGCCCGCGCGGCGGGCATCAACACCGTCGGGCTGAGCCGCCGGGGCTGTGACGAGCGGACCATCGCGGCGCTGGAGCCCTTCCTCAAGGGCAAGGGCGAACTGCCCGCGGACGCGCTGCCCGCCGACCTGTCGGCCATGCTGAAGGCGTGGGCCGAGCGCGCCCCGCTCGACCACTGACCCCGCTGACCCCGCGAAACGGAGATCGAGAGTCCATGGCGCTGTCTGACCGCTTGCGTGACGTCTTCGTCGAGTCCCTGTCCCTGCCCGAGGGCGCGGACGTCGAGAACCTGAAGTACCGCGACATCGACGAGTGGGACTCGGTCGGCCACATGGCCCTCGTCGCGGCCATCGAGGACGAGTTCGACGTGCAGTTCGAGACCGACCAGGTCATCGACATGAGCAGCTTCAAGGTCGCCCTCGACATGCTGCGCGGGTTCGGCGTCGAGGGCTGACCGGACCGCGCGGCCCGGGGGACCGGGCCGGCGCGGTCGTCGGGCGCTCAGGCGAGCGCGGCGGTGAGGGCGTTGCGCAGCACCCGCGACACCACCGGGTCGTCCAGCGCGCCGACGTAGGTCAGCGAGCCCACCGCGAACGCCCAGCCGCTGCCCCTGGTGAAGTGCACCATGTCGGCGCCGCCCTCCTGCACGCCGCTCGCGACGACCCGGGCGCCGGGCAGGCCGGGCGGCGTGGCGTCCACCTCCCAGCCGCTCGCCGGGCCGTTGCGCCCGGTGTGGCCGAACCGCGAGCCGGCGGTCAGGCCGGTGCCGGCCAGGAACGGGTGCTCGGCGAGGACCTCGTACGGCCCGAAGGTCAGGAACGACGCCTCGACGTAGGAGTTGCCGACGACCTCGTGCGGCGGCAGCCCGTGGGCGGCGTAGGGGATGCGGTTGCCGAACGGGTCGCGGTGCACGGCGGTCGCGCCGCCGTCCGCGAGGTCCACCGGCTCGTACAGGACGTTGCCGCCGGGTGAGACGACCCGGCCGCCGCCGGACAGGTAGTCGGCCAGCTTGCCGCGCATCGTCAGCGTCCAGTACTCGGGGTGCGAGCCCAGCAGCACCGCCCGGTACCGCCCCAGCCAGTCGCCGGTGTGCAGGTCGAGGTCCTGGTAGCAGTCGTAGGCGAACGCGTTGTCCTTCAGCCAGCGCAGCAGCAGCAGGTCGCCGTGCCAGCGCACGTCCGCGTGGCCGGGCCCTTCCAGGTCCGCGTTGGCGAACGGCCGGCGCAGGGTGACGTACCGGTTGGTCGGCACCGCGTCCCAGGTGTACTGGCTGTGCCCGCCCCACGAGTTGTACGCGTTGTGGGTGAGCGTGGGCAGCAGCACGGCGAGCCGGTTGACCGGCGCGGCCGGCCGCACCACGAACGGCACGTGCCTGCGCATCCCCAGCGGGCCGGTCAGGGTGACCGCGTGCAGCCCGCTGGGCCAGGCCGCGTCGACCGGCACGGTGAAGTCGTCGCTCCAGCCGCAGCCCTGCCGCCGGTAGCCGGGCTGCACCGGCTGGAGCCGCGCGGGCAGGGTCACCGGTCCCCAGACGGTCGTGCCGCCGGCCGGCAGCGGGCCGTCCAGCCGCTGCACGGCGGCCTGGAACTCGCCGACCGTGGCCGAGACCTTCACGCCCAGGCTGCCGCCGGCGGGCGCGGACCACGCGCTCGCGTAGCCCTGGAGGTTCGCCGTCCGGCAGGTGGTCCAGCCGGTGCCCACGGCCTTCCCCGCGCCGCCGTGGGACCAGTCCGGCCTGCCGCCGACCGGGATGTCGCGCCAGTTGGCCAGGCGGAACCAGTTCAGCTCGTGGTCCGGCCCGGGTGGCGAGGCGCGGTCGACGAAGACCGAGTAGAGCGAGCCGCCCTGCGCGGTGAACTCGCGCTGGAACTCGCCGGTCCACCCGGTGCCGATGGGCACCGGGACGCCGTCGTTGGCCCACCGGCCGCCGCCGTCGTGGCGGAACCAGTGCAGCTCCGCGGCGTGGAAGACGCCGTACAGCACACCGCCCTGGTCCGCGACGAACTGCTGGTAGAACCGGACGTCCGGCTTGACGAGCAGGGGCCGCCCGGCGTTCGCCCAGGCGTCGGGCCCGCTGCTGCCGTCGCCCGCGAGGTAGCGGAACCAGTGCATCGCGCCGTCGCGGTCCACGGCGTAGAAGACGCCGTCCCAGCCGCCGGACACCCGTGCGTAGCGGTCGAAGCCCGTGCCGACGACCGTCCCGCCGCGCGGCGCCCAGGTGCCGCTCGCCACCAGGTACCGGTACCAGCGGACGGTGCCGTCCGCGCCGAAGCCGAACAGCTGGCCGTCGGCGGCGGCGAGCACGGTGGTGAACATGTGCCAGCCGGCGTCGATCTCGACGCCCATGCCCCCGTCGGCCCAGTCGACGAGGCCGGTCTGCCAGCCGTGGTGCCGGTAGAACAGCAGCCGCCCGTCGGCCTGGACGCTGTAGAAGACGCCGTCCCCACCGGGGACCATGCGGAGTTGCGATTGTTCCGGATCGATGCTCATGCCATCCCCCGAGCACTCGGACCTCGTTGTCCTCCTACCGGTGGCGTCGCCGGGGGCGGCGGGGGCGTTCCGCCCTCCGGGGGCGGGCCACCCGGATGGCTCACGGCGGTTGCCCTGGACGGTTGCCGACGACTACCGCCGCGGGACGCCGGGTAGTCTCCTAGCGGGTCCGGTGTGCCACCGGACCGCGGCCCGTCCGTGCGGGCGCATCCGACGTGTCGACTGTGTACGGGACTGATGACGTAGTGATTGACCTGACCGGCAAGGTCGCCGTGGTGACCGGCGGCACACGGGGTATCGGGCTGGCGACCGCGCGCGCGCTCGCCGAGGCCGGGAGCGCGGTCGTGGTCACCGGGCGCGACGAGGCGCAGGCCAAGGAGCGCGCGGCGGCGATCGCGGCCGAGTTCGACGCCGACGTGACCGGCGCCGCCCTGGACGTCACGGACGGCAAGGCGGTCGGCGCGGTCATCCGGGGCGTGGCCAAGGAGCGCGGCCGGCTGGACATCGTGGTGGCCAACGCGGGCGTCCTGGAGGACGCCCTGGTCGGCATGATCAGCGACGAGCTGGTCGACCGGATGCTGAGCACGAACGTGGCGGGCACGATCCACACGGTGCAGGCCGCCGCGCGCGCGATGATGCGCCACAAGCGCGGCGCGATCGTCGTGCTGGCCTCGATCGTGGGCGAGCGGGGCAGCGCGGGGCAGACCGCCTACGCGGCGTCCAAGGCCGCGGTCGGCAACGTCGCCCGCTCCACCGCCAAGGAGCTGGGCCGCTACGGCATCCGGGTCAACGGCGTCGCGCCCGGCGTGATCGAGACCGCGATGACCTCCCACCTGGGCGACGAGATCATCCGGGGCCGGATCGCGGACACGCCGCTGGGCAGGCTCGGCCGCGCCGACGAGGTGGCCCGCGCCATCCGCTTCCTGGTCAGCGACGAGGCGTCGTTCGTGACCGGGCAGATCCTCGGCGTGGACGGCGGACTGGTGCTGTGACCGGTCACGACCTGCTCCACCCCGGCGCGCGCCTGGTCGACGCGGCGGGCGGCCGGTCGCTGGACGGCGCCGCGCTGCGCGCGGAGGTGGCCGCGGTCTCGTTCGACGGCGTGCCCGAGGGGGTGCTGTTCGCGCTCACCGCGATCGACGTGCCCAGCGTGCTGCGCTACCTGGCCGCGTTCGAGTCCGGTCGCGCGGTGGCGCTGCTGGACGCGGGCCAGGACGCCGGCGTGCTGCTGGACCTGGTCGGCCGGTTCCGGCCCGCGGCCGTGCTGGGCGCGGCGGGCGAGCCGCCCGCCGGCTACCGCGCGGGCGACGTCGCCGGCCCCGCGTGGGTGCGCGCCGACCCGGCGGGCGTCGTGCCGCACCCCGACCTGGCGGTGCTGCTGCCGACCAGCGGCTCCACCGGCAACCCCAAGTTCGTCCGGCTGTCGCGGGCCGCGGTGCTGGCCAACGCCGGCGCGATCGCGGACGTGCTGGGCATCGACGGCGCCGAGGTCGCGCCCACCAGCCTGCCGCTGCACTACAGCTACGGGATGTCGGTGCTCAACAGCCACCTGCTGCGCGGCGCGACCGTGGTGGTCGAGCCGACCGGGGTGATGGGGCGGCCGTTCTGGCAGGCCGTCGAGGAGCACAAGATCACCTCGCTGGCGGGCGTGCCCTACCACTACGAGATGCTGCGCAGGCTCCGGTTCGACCCGGCCAAGTACCCGACGCTGCGCACCATCACCCAGGCGGGCGGCAAGCTGCGCGACGAGCTGGTGGTCGGGTTCAACGACCTGATGACGGCCGTCGGCGGCCGGATGTTCGTGATGTACGGCCAGACCGAGGCCGCGCCCCGGATGGCCACCGTGCCCGCCGAGCGGCTGGCCGACAAGGTCGGCTCCGCCGGCCCGGCGCTGCCCGGCGGCGCGTTCGCGATCCGGTCGGCGGACGGCGTCGAGACCACCGCGCCCGACGTGGTCGGCGAGGTGCTCTACCGCGGCCCGAACGTGATGATGGGCTACGCCGAGGGCGAGGCGGAGCTGGCGCTCGGCGACGTGACCGGCGGCGTGCTGGAGACCGGCGACCTCGGCCGGCTGGACGCCGAGGGCTACCTGTTCATCACCGGGCGGCTCAAGCGCATCGGCAAGGTGTTCGGCAACCGGGTCAGCCTCGACGACGTGGAGCGGTTCGCCCGCGCCGCGTGGCCCGGCTCCCTCGCCGCCGTGCCCGCCGGCGACAAGGTGGTCGTCTGGCTGGAGACCGCCGCGGGCGACGACCGCGGGGCCGACCGCAAGGCGGTCGCGCGGGCGCTGTCGGAGAAGCTGCGCCTGCACGTGACCGGGTTCGACGTGCGGGCGGTCGAGGCGCTGCCGCTGCTGGCCAGCGGCAAGGTGGACTACCGCGCACTGGAGGATCGGGCGTGACCGCGACAGCCGAAGACGTGTTCCGGCTCGGCCAGGCGGAGCGGGAGGCGGCGCTGCTGCCCGCGCTCACCGAGTTGACCGAGCACCACCGCGCCCGGTGCGAGCCCTACGACCGCATCCTCGCCGCGATGGACGTGCCCCGGGTGTTCGACTCGGTCGAGCGCCTGCCGTGGCTGCCGGTGCGGATGTTCAAGCACCACGTCCTCAAGAGCGTGCCGGACGACGAGGTGTTCAAGGTCCTGACCTCCTCGGGCACCACCGGGGCCGAGGTGTCGCGCATCTACCTGGACCGGGAGGCCGCCGGCGACCAGCCGCGCCACCTGGGCCGCACGCTGCGGGCGGTGCTGGGCGACCAGCGGCTGCCGATGCTGATGGTCGACACCGTCGGCATCGTCAAGAACCGGCGCTCGTTCTCCGCGCGCGGCGCGGGCGTGCTCGGCATGGCCAACTTCGGCCGCAAGCACGTCTACGCGCTCGACGAGCAGGACCGACCGGACGTCGAGGCGATCAAGGGCTTCCTCGCCGCCCACGGCGACCAGCCGTTCCTGATCTTCGGCTTCACCTTCATGGTGTGGCAGTACCTCTACGAGGTCGCCCGCGAGCACCGGCTGGACCTGTCCAACGGCGTGCTGATCCACTCCGGCGGCTGGAAGAAGCTGGTCGACCGGGCGGTGGACAACGCCGAGTTCCGCCGCCGGTTCGCGGCCGACACCGGCCTGACCCGGATCCACAACTACTACGGCATGGTCGAGCAGCTGGGCACCGTGTTCGTCGAGGGGCCCTCCGGCAACTCGCTGTACTGCCCGGACTTCGCCGACGTGGTGATCCGCGACCCCGAGACGTGGGCCGAGCAGCCGGTGGGCGTGCCGGGCGTCATCGAGGTGGTCAGCACCGTGCCGCGCTCCTACCCCGGCCACGTGCTGCTGACCGAGGACCTGGGCGTGGTGCACGGGATCGACGACGGCGACTGGCCGGGCAAGCGGTTCTCGGTGCTGGGCAGGCTGCCCCGCGCCGAGGCGCGGGGGTGCTCGGACACGTTCAGCGGGGGGGCGGCGGCGTGAAGGTCCAGCAGCGTTTCCCGGCCGGCGCCGACGTCGAGGTGGACGAGCTGCTGGCCGACGTCGCCGCGGCCGACCGGCTGGAGTTCGGCGACGAGCGGGTCGTCGACTTCCTGGTCCGCTTCGCCCGCAGGCTGCTCGCGCCCGCCGTGGCGCGGCGGTTCCCGGAGCTGGCCTCGCTCGGGTTCTTCCTGCGGCGCGGCGAGATCGCCAAGGCGCTGGCCAACGCGCGCACCGCCGAGGACGCGCTGAGGTTCCCGCGCGGCCTGGTGTTCCACGTGCCGCCGGCCAACGTCGACACCATCTTCGTGTACTCGTGGGCGCTGTCCGCGCTGGCGGGCAACCCGAACGTGGTCCGGATCTCGTCCCGGTCGGCGGGCGCGGCCTCCACCGTGCTGCAGGAGCTCGACGCGGCCCTCGCCGAGGCGGACCCGGTCATCGCGCGGACCCAGCGGATGATCACCTACGGCCGCGACGACGCCGTGACGGCGGCGCTGTCGGCCGCCTGCGAGCTGCGGGTCGTGTGGGGCGGCGACCGGTCGGTCGCCGAGCTGCGCAAGCACCCGCTCGCGCCGCAGGCCCGCGACCTGACCTTCCCGGACCGGGCGTCGTTCGCCGCGATCTCGGTCGAGGGCTGGCGGGCCGCGTCGCCGGAGCGCCGGCGCGAGGCGGTGACCGGGTTCTACAACGACTCGTACTGGTTCGACCAGGCGGCCTGCTCCTCGCCCCGGACGCTGTTCTGGGTCGGCGACCAGGCGGCGGCGCGGGCGGCGCAGGACGAGTTCCGCGCGCTGCTGGCCGAGGTCGTCGCCGCCAAGCGCTTCGTCGTGGAGCCCGCGATGGCCGTGCAGAAGCGGGTCTCCGCCTACGGCGTCGCGGCGGAGGGCCAGGCCACCGCCATCCGGTTCGACGGCAACGCGGTCGCCACCCTGGACCTGGTCGAGCCCGCCGCCGTGCCGCGCGAGTGGCTGGGCGTCGGCACGTTCCCGCAGGCGGGGCTGGCCGACCTGGCCGAGTTCGCGGCCGTCGTGCGGCGCAAGGACCAGACCCTGAGCACCTTCGGCTTCGACCGCGCGGAACTGCTCGACCTGGCCCGCCTGCTGGGCGGGCGCGGCATCGACCGGATCGTCCCCTTCGGGTCCGCGCTGAGCTTCGCCGCCACCTGGGACGGCTACGACCTGGTGGCCGAGTTCAGCAGGCTCACCACCGTAGCGCTCTGACCGGACCCACACCCATGCCCAACAGCGCCCATCGCGAGGAACCCATGACGACCGTCGAAGCCGACCCGACGCAGGTCAGCCAGCCGACGCGGACCAGGAAAGCCCAGCTCGTCAACTGGGCGCGCCGGCTGCTCGTGGTGGCGGTCGTGGTGGCCGCCGGCTACCAGCTGGTCGTCCACTGGTCCGAGGTGTGGGACACGCTCAGCGGCATCGCCTGGCAGTCCGCGCTGCTCAGCCAGCTCGCCGTGGTGGTGTCGATCCTGTTCGGCGTGCTCGGCTGGCAGACCATGGTCGACGACCTCGGCAAGCCCATCGGGATCCTGCGGGGCGCGCAGATCAACCTGGTCGGCCTGCTCGGCAAGTACGTGCCGGGCTCGCTGTGGGCGTACGTGCTCCAGATGGAGCTGGGCCGCAAGGCGGGCCTGGCCAGGGCGCGGGTGTTCACCGCGGCGCTGGTGCAGGTGGGCGTGTCGGTCGTGGTGTCGCTGCTGCTGGGCGCCCTGGCGATGCCGGTGCTGCTGGACGAGACGCCCGAGGCGATGTGGCTGTTCGCCCTGCTGCCGGTCGGCCTGGTGGCCCTGCACCCGAGGATCCTCACGTGGGCCACCTCGCTGGTGCTGAAGGTGCTGCGCCGGCCGCCGCTGGACCACCGGCTGAAGTGGTCGACCATCGGCAAGGTGTTCGGCTACGCGGTGCTGGCGTTCGGGTTCCAGGGCGTGCACCTGTGGCTGCTGGCCAACTCGGTCGGCGCGCCCGGCGTCGGCGGCCTGGTGCTCTGCGTCGGCGCGATGGCCCTGGCCATGACCATCGGCCTGTTCTTCTTCATCATGCCCGCCGGCGCGGGCGCGCGTGAGCTGGTCATGGTGGGCGTGCTGGTGGCCAGCGGCATCGACCCGGTGCAGGCCGGCGCGTTCGCGGTCGCCTCGCGGGTGATGTTCATCGTGGCCGACCTGCTGACCGCGGGCGCGGCGGCGGGCGCGGCGCGGTGGCGGGCGCCCGCGGTGACCGCCCCGGGGGTCTGAACCGCGGCTCGGCTCGAAGGGCTCACGGGGCCGGCGGGTGCGCCGCGGCCCCGTTCGGGAGCGGGAACCAGCGCTCCAGGAGCCGGGCCACGCCGTCCTCGCTGTTGGGCGCGGTGACCTCGTCGGCCACTTCGAGGACGTCGGGGTGGGCGTTGGCCATCGCGACGCCGTGCCCGGCCCAGCCGAGCATGGCGATGTCGTTGGGCATGTCGCCGAACGCGACCACGGCGCTCGGCTCGACGGCCAGCCGCTCGGCCACGTCGGCGAGCCCGTCCGCCTTGGTGACGCCCGCGGCCGAGACCTCGATCAGGCCCGCGTTGCTGGAGTAGGTGACGCAGACCTCCTCGCCGAAGACGGCCTCCGCCGCCTCGGCGAGCTGGACGCTGGTCATCCCGGCGTGGCGGACCAGCAGCTTGACCGCCGGGACGCCGAGCACCTCGGCCCGGCTCAGCTCGCTGTGGTCGCTGCCCGGCCACGCGTGGCGGTAGGCGGGCTCGGCCACGAAGGGCGCCACCGCGGGGTCCGCCACCGAGTCGCCCACCCGCTCGGCGGCCACCGCGCAGCCCGGCAGGGCCCGGCCCAGCGCGTCGGCCAGGTCGCCCAGCAGGACCGGGTCCAGCTCCCTGCGCCACAGCACCCGGTCCGCGCCGACGTCGTAGAGCACCGCGCCGTTCGCGCACACCGCGTACCCCGTGGCGCCGGCCTGGGCGGCGACGTCGGTGACCCAGCGCGGCGGGCGGCCGGTGGCCAGCACGAACGGGACCCCCGCCGCCCGCACCCCGGCGACCACGCCCGCCGTGCGGGCGCTGACCCGGTGATCCGGGCCGAGCAGGGTGCCGTCCACGTCCGATGCCACCAGGCGAGGGGTCTCCACCAGCCCATACTGCCCTGCCGGCGGCGGTGCCCCGCACATCGGGGGACGAGAGGCTCGTTACTGTTCGGGGGTGCGCGTTGGCATCGTGATCCTCCCCGAAGACCGCTGGTGGGCAGCCGAGCCGAAGTGGCGGGCCGCCGAGGAGTACGGGTTCGCGCACGCCTGGGCGCTGGACCGGCCCGGCCCGCCGGCGTCGCCGGAGGGGCCCTGGTTCGCGGCCGTGCCGACGCTCGCCGCCGCCGCGCTGGTCACCGGCCGGATCCGCCTGGGCACCTTCCTGACCACCCCGGACCTGCGCCACCCGGTGCCCTTCGCGCGGGAGCTGCTCACCCTCGACGACCTGTCCGACGGGCGGCTCACCGCGACCCTCGGCCCGGGCGCCGGCCCGGCCGGTCCGGGCGGCGAACCGCTCGGGCCCGCCGACCGCGCCGCCCGGTTCGGCGAGTTCGCGGACCTGCTCGACCGGCTGCTCGCCCAGGACCGCACGACCGCGAGGGGCCGGTTCTACGCCGCGGACGACGCCCGCAGCGCGCCCGGCTGCGTCCAGCGCCCCCGGTTACCCTTCGTGGTCGCCGCGGACGACCCGGCGACGATGGCGGTGGCCGCGCGGCGGGGCGCCGGCTGGCTCACCGAGGGCCCGGCCGCGGCGGACGACGACGCGTGGTGGCGCGGGGTGGCCCGGCTGGTCGAGCGGTTCGACGAGGTGCTCCCGGCCGGTGGCCGGGCCGGGTTCGGCCGGTACCTGAGCGCGGACGCGGGCCCGGTCTACTCGCTGACCAGCGTCGAGCGGTTCCGCGACGTCGTCGGTCGCGCCGCCGAACTCGGTTTCTCGGACGTGGTGGTGCACTGGCCGGGTGATGACGGTCGGTACGCGGGACGCGAGCAGGTGCTGGAGCAGGTGGCCGCGGACGTGCTACCGGGACTCGTGACCCCCTGACCCGCTGTGCACCGCCGTGGTCGGATTTGTAAGGATGCGCCTGCTGATGGCCCGTCCGAGTGAACTGAGAAGAGCGCATGACCGGAGTCGAGGTAGGCACGCTGCTCGCTGCGTCCGCGGTGGTCCTGCTGCCAGGCGTGAGCGTGCTGGCGATGCTCGGCGTGCGGCGGGCGCTGTGGCTGGCGGGGCTCTCCCCGGTGGTGTCGGTCGGCGTCGCCACCGTGGTGGGCATGGTCTGCGGCCTGCTCGGCCTGTCGTTCGGCGTGGTCCCGCTGGGCGTCGCGACCGCGCTGGCGGCGGCCGTGGGCGTGCTGCGGTGGGCGCGGGCCCGGCGGTCCGCCGCGCCGGCCCGGCGGCGCCGGACCGCCTGGTCCGCGGTGTCCTCGGCGGCGGGCCTGCTGGTGCTGCTGGTGGGCGTCGCCTACGCCGTGCGCACCTGGATGCTCGGCATGGCGGGCGACCTGTCCAAGGTGCCGCAGGAGCACGACACGATCGTGCACTCGGAGCTGGTCGCCTACATCATGAACACCGGCCGCGGCGCGCCGTGGCAGCTGCTGCCCATCGACTTCCTCTCCAACGGGCCGGTGCACTTCTACCCGTCGGGGATGCACCTGCTCTCCGCCGCGGTCGGTGAGCTGACCGGCGACCCGATCCGCGGCCTCAACGGCGTCACGGTGCTGCTGCTGGGCGTGTGCGCGGCGCTGTCCACGGCCGCCCTGGCCTTCGTGGCCGCGCGCCGGGCCCGGCTCGGCGCGCCGGCCGCGCTGCTCGCGGCCGGGTTCGGCGCGCTGGTCGCGGTCGGCCTGAACGCGCCGACCATCACCCTGACCGCCCAGGGCGGCGTGCTGCCCAACGCCGCCGCGCTGGTGCTGACGCCGGGGTTCGCCGCGGTCCTGCTGAGCGTGCGCCGGCGCGACTGGTCCGGCGCGGTGGCCGTGGCGGTCGGGTTCACCGGCCTGGTGGCCCTGCACCCCAGCGCCGTCATGAGCGTCGGGGTGACCGTCGTCGCCTGGTGGCTCGGCGAGCTGATGAGCCGCGGCGGCCTCGCCCGGCTGCGCGGCCAGCTCGCGCCGCTGGCGGTGGCCGGCGGGCTCGCCGCCCTGGTCGCCGCGCCGCTGCTGGTCCAGCTGGTCGGCCAGTCCGGCAAGACCTCCGGCTTCCCGGCCGACGTCCCGGCCGCGCCGCTGGCCACCGCGCTGGGCCAGACGCTGTCCCTGCCGCTGACCGGCTACCTGCCGCAGTACGAGGGGCGCGCCCAGGTCGCCGCGTTCCTGCTGGCCGTGGTGGGCGCGCTGGTGCTGCTGACGACCCGGCGCGCGCTCGGGCTGCTGACCGCCACCGCCGCCTGGGTGGCGATCACGGTCGGCATGTGGATCAGCCCCGGCAGCGGTTTCGAGTCGGCGATCACCGCCTTCTTCTACAACGCGATGCTGCGCATCCGCAGCCACGTCTACCTGCTCGTCCCGGTGCTGGTCGGCGTCGGCGTCGTGCTGGCCTGCTGCCTGGTCGCGGCCCGGCTGCGCCGGACGCGCCCGCTGCGCGGGCGGGCGACCCCGGCCCTGGCCCTGGCCACCGCCTTCGCGCTGGTGGTCGCGGCGGGCTACGCGCTGGCCCCCGCCCGCGGGTACCTGGAGGTCAACGCCCACTACCTCGGCACCCGGTACGGCGACCCGGACCTGCTGCGCGTCGACCGCGACGACTTCGCCGCGTTCGACTTCCTGGCCGGCCGGGTCGGCCCGGGCGAACGGGTGATGAACTCGGCCAACGACGGCTCCACGTACCTGTACGTGGAGAAGGGCATCCCCGTGGTGAACACCATCGCCATGGGCTTCGAGCGCGCGCCGTACACCTACCAGCTGCTCCAGCGGTTCAACCGCTACCCGACCGACGACGGGATCCGCGAGCTGGTGCTCGACCTCGACATCACCTGGGTGTACGTGGACGGCGCGCCGCCGCCCATCGGCGCGGCGGGGTCGCCGGAGAACTGGGCGGGCAACGGGCTGTTCACCTTCGCGCCCGGCCTGGCGGACCTGGCCGGGCTGCCCGGGCTGACCGAGGAGTTCCGCAGCGGCGAGGTGCGCGTCTACCGGCTGGACCGCGCGGTGGTCGAGCAGCTGGGCTGACGCGACCGGGCCGACCGGTCAGGGGCACGACCCGGTCAGGGGCACGACCCGGTCACGGGCACCACCGGTCAGGCGCACGACCCGGTCACGGGCTCCGCTCCGTCGCCGGCGCCAGCAGGGACCGGTCGATCTCGTAGAGCTGGAAGTCGGCGTTGCCGTACCGCAGGGTCAGCGCGGGCAGCCCGGCCAGGTCGCGCAGCCCCGGCGCGCGCTCGAACCGGTCCATGTAGCCGGTGCCCACGACGACGTACCGCACGTCGAGGTCGCGGATGGTCCCCGCGACCTCGGCGTCGGTGGACAGCTCGTCGAAGCGGTCCAGCAGCAGCTGCCGCCGCGGGCTCGGCGCGATGGCCAAGTAGTGGTTGATCAGCGGGCGGACGCCGGTCAGCGCGTAGGTCCACACGGTGCCGTCGCCGCCGTCGTTCATCACCGTCCCGCCGTCCTTGGCGATCCTCGCCAGCTCGCGCATCCCGTCCTGCTCCAGCCGGGACAGCACCGGGCCGTTGAACGAGAACTCCAGCCGGGCGGCGTTGCGGCGGGCGTACCCGTCGGACTGGACGAGGTAGCCGGCCGCCACCAGCGCGGCGGCGACCGCCGTCGCCGCGGTCGCGGCCCGCGGGGTGCGCAGCCGGGCCACCCGGGACACCAGCCCGGCCAGCCACCGCGCGGACGACCACAGGCCCCACCCGGCGGCGACGGTCGCGGGCAGGGTCATCGCCGCGGCGAGCCGGAACCGGTCGTTCCACCACGGTGACGTGACCGCCTGCGCCCACGGGAAGTCGATGCCGCTCGCCGCGACGAACAGCACCAGCAGGATGCCGTAGGCCGCCGCGAGCCACCGCAGCACGCCGTCGCGCAGCATCAGGAACAGGCCCAGCAGCATGAAGCCCGCCAGCAGCCACTGCGGCCAGGCGGCGTCGCTGCCCAGCAGCACGCCGTCGCCCAGCGCCTTCGACGGGGTGGTCACCGCGGGCCAGTCGTAGGCGGCGGTGGCGCCCGCCATCGTCGTCGCGCCCAGCAGGTAGGGCAGGGCCAGGACGCCGACGCCGACGCCGACCAGCGCCAGGCGCGGCAGGTCGGCGCGCGCGAACCGGCGCGGGTCGCCGGCCAGCCGGTGCACGGCGAAGCACACCACCAGGATGGCGCTGATGAACACCATCGCCGAGTGGGTGCCCGTCAGGCCCGCCCCGGCCACCGCCACCAGCACGCCCACCCGGTCGGCCCCGGACCGCAGCCAGTGCAGCAGCAGCGCCAGGAACGGCAGCACGAGCACCAGGCCCGCCGCGTACGGGAAGAGCTGGCCCCACTGGTAGAGGTCCCAGGGGTAGCTCGCGAACGAGGTCGACACCAGGGCCGCGGCCGCCGCGAACCCCGCGCTGCCGCCGGCCGCGCGGACCAGGGCGACGGCGCCCAGCGGCACCGCCACCGCGGTGGTCACCAGCATCCCGGTGTTCATCACCCGCGGGATGTCCGCGCCGGTCAGCTGGTAGACCAGCGCCTCGAAGCAGTGGTAGACGTGCGGGTAGAAGGCGCCGGCCGGCTCGTCCGGGCGGTCGATCCAGCCCAGCAGCCGGGTGCCCGACTCGCCCCGGTCGCCGATCAGGCGGATGGCCGTGCCGTGGTAGGGCGCGTCCCACGCCTGGGGCACCGACCCGAGGCCGTGCGTGGCGTAGGCGACCACGGTCACCGCGATCCCGGCCGCGACCAGCAGGGCGGCGGCCACGGCCGCCGATCCCCAGCGCGACCACGGCGTGCCCACCGGGCTCGACCGCGGCAGGCCGCGCCGGCGCACCAGCACCAGCCCGGCGCCCGCGAGCAGCGTGGCCACCGCGCAGGAGCCCAGGAAGTAGGGGGCGGCCCAGCGCGCGCCGAGCACCGGGGCCGCCGGCGCGGCGACCGCCACCAGGCCCATCGTCACGGCGGGCGCGACACCGGCCAGCAGCCAGCCGCGCAGGCCCACCAGGGCGGCCACGACCGCGCCCGGCAGCCACAGCAGCGCGACCGTCACCGCGACGGCCACCAACGTCACCTGCTCGGTGCCGGCAACGACGTCGAGCATTCCACCCCCACGGACAGTGATCCCGACGAGCCACGGAACGCGACGAAGCTACTCGGTTGCCGCATGTGCTCACTGTGCGGGTACGGGTGCGGAGGGTGAGGATTCGTCGGTTGTCCCGGTGGCCGCCGCCGGACCGCCGGGCGGGGTCTGCTAACGGCGGGCGTTACCGCTGGTCACCGCGGCAGCACGGACACGAGGGTCGGCTGCGGGCGGGACCGGTGGCCCGAGTAGGGTGCAGCGGCGTGAGCTTCGCAGGATATGACCTGATCGTGGTCGGTTCCGGGTTCTACGGCCTGACCGTCGCCGAGCGTGCCGCCAGCCAGTTGGACAAGCGCGTGCTGGTGCTGGAGCGCCGTGAGCACATCGGCGGCAACGCCTACTCCGAGGCCGAGCCGGAGACCGGGATCGAGGTGCACCGCTACGGCGCCCACCTGTTCCACACGTCCAACAAGCGCGTCTGGGACTACGTCAACCAGTTCACCGAGTTCACCGGCTACCAGCACCGCGTGTTCGCCATGCACGGCGGCACGGCGTACCAGTTCCCGATGGGCCTGGGCCTGATCACGCAGTTCGTGGGCCGCTACCTCACCCCCGACGAGGCGCGCGCCTGGGTCGCCGAGCACGCCGCCGAGATCGACCCCAAGGACGTGAAGAACCTGGAGGAGAAGGCCATCTCGCTGATCGGCCGCCCCCTCTACGAGGCTTTCGTCCGCGACTACACCGCGAAGCAGTGGCAGACCGACCCGAAGGAGCTGCCGGCCGCGGTCATCAGCCGGCTGCCGGTCCGCTACACGTTCGACAACCGGTACTTCAACGACACGTACGAGGGCCTGCCCAAGGACGGCTACACGGCGTGGCTGGAGAAGATGGCCGACCACCCGAACATCGAGGTCCGGCTGAACACCGACTTCTTCGACGTCCGGGAGGAGATCCCGGCGGGCACCCCGGTCGTCTACACCGGCCCGGTGGACCGGTACTTCGACTACTCCGAGGGCTGGCTGGGCTGGCGCACGCTGGACTTCGAGCAGGAGGTCCTGCCGACCGGCGACTTCCAGGGCACCCCGGTGATGAACTACAACGACGCGGACGTGCCGTTCACCCGCATCCACGAGTTCCGGCACTTCCACCCCGAGCGCGACTACCCGACCGACAAGACGGTCATCGTCCGCGAGTTCTCCCGCGCCGCGGAGAAGGACGACGAGCCGTACTACCCGATCAACACGGCCGAGGACCGCGCCAAGCTGGAGCGCTACCGAGAGCTGGCCAAGCAGGAGGCCGCGGAGCGCAACGTGCTGTTCGGCGGGCGCCTGGGCACCTACAAGTACCTCGACATGCACATGGCGATCGGGTCGGCGCTGACCGCGTTCGACAACCGGATCGCGCCGCACCTCACCGAGGGCACGCCGCTCGACGGCAGCCTGGACTGACGCCCCGGCCGGCACCGCGTCGCCCCGGCGGGCGACGCGGTATGGTCGCTGGTATCACCTGATCGCCCCAGGCAGAGCCACGTCGTGGCCGCCGACACCCGAACCCGAACCGCTCCGCAGGTTCGCCGGAGGAAAGCACGTGACCGAGCACAGCTCCAGTGGTGGCATCGACCCGAGCAAGGTGCTCCAGCGGGTGATCCTGCCCCGCGACGAGGACCCGCTGGACGTCCGACCGCTGTACCTGGACGAGCCGGACAACGTCCACTCGCACGTCTCGTCCCGCCGTTCGGTGACCGTCCCGGCGTCGGCGAAGGTGTCGTTCGCCTCGTACTTCAACGCGTTCCCGGCCAGCTACTGGAAGCGCTGGACGGTCGTCGAGGAGGTCGTGCTGCGCCTGCGGGTGCGCGGCGCGGGCCGGCTCGACGTGTACCGCTCCAAGCCCAACGGCGACCCGATCCACCTCGACGGCCGGCCGATCCGGTCGCCGCAGGGGTGGACGCACGTCGAGTTCCGGGTCGGCCTCAAGCCGTTCGAGGACGGCGGCTGGATCTGGTTCGACGTGTTCACCGACGACCAGACGCTGGAGATCGGCGAGGCCGCGTGGACCACCGACCAGGTGCTCCCGGCGCAGAAGGTCGCCATCGGCATGACGACCATGCGCCCGGTCGACGCGGTGATCGCGCTGCGCGCGCTGGGCGAGGACCCGACCGTGCTCGACGTCGTGCAGAAGGTGTTCGTCGCCGACCAGGGCGCGGTGAAGGTCCGCGACACCGAGGGCTACGCCGAGGCGGTCCGCCTGCTCGGCGACAAGCTCGAGGTCATCGAGCAGGAGAACCTGGGCGGCTCGGGCGGCTTCACGCGCGGCCTGTACGAGGCGATCGAGCACACCGACGTCGACCAGATCATGCTGATGGACGACGACATCCGGCTGGAGCCGGACGCGGTGCTGCGCTCCAACGCGTTCGCCCGCGCGGCGGCGCAGCCGGTCGTCGTCGGCAGCCACATGCTCAACCTCCAGGCCCGCGCCCGCCTGCACACCATGGGCGAGGTCGTCGACCTGGCCTCGGGCTACTGGCGGCCCGCGCCCGGCGCGGTCACCGACCACGACTTCGGCGAGGAGTCGCTGCGCGAGACCAAGGAACTGCACCTGCGCATCAACGCCACCTACAACGGCTGGTGGATGTGCCTGTTCCCGCGCGAGGTGGTGCAGCGCACCGGCTACCCGCTGCCGCTGTTCATCAAGTGGGACGACGCGGAGTACGCGCTGCGCGCCCTGGAGAACGGCTACCCCACGGTGTCGCTGCCGGGCTCGGCGGTGTGGCACATGCCGTGGACGGACAAGAACGACGCGACCGACTGGCAGGCTTACTTCCACACCCGCAACCGGCTGGTGCTGGCGGCCCTGCACAGCCCGTACGACATCCGCTCGACGCTGCTCAAGCAGGGCCTGAAGCTGTCGCTGCGGCACCTGCTGTCGATGGAGTACTCCACGGTGGCCGTGCAGCAGAAGGCCATCGAGGACTTCCTCGCGGGCCCGTCGAAGCTGTTCGAGTCGCTGCGCACGGCCCTGCCGGAGATCCAGGCGCTGCGCAAGACCTACTCCGACGCCCAGGTGCTGCCCTCGGCCCGCCAGTTCCCGCCGCCGACGTTCGACATGGTGCGCGCGGAGTCGATGCTCAGGCCGCCGACGAACCCGGCGACCATCGCGGCGGAGGCGGCGAAGGCGCTGGTGCACAACCTGCGCGCGCCGGACGCCTCCACCGCGGAGCGCCCGCAGATCAACGTGCCGGCCACCAACGCCCGGTGGTTCCTGCTGGGCAACCTGGACAGCGCGACGGTGTCGAACGCGGACGGCAGCGGCGTGGCGTTCCGCAAGCGCGACCCGAAGGAGTTCAAGCAGCTCATGGCGCGGGCGGTGCGCAACTACCGCCGGCTGGGCCAGGAGTGGCCGCGGCTCAAGCGGGTCTACCGCGACGCGCTGCCCGAGCTGACCTCGGTCGAGGCGTGGCGGAAGGTCTTCGAGAACTAGCCCGGGAGAACCAGCCCGGCAGGCCGGGTCCGTTCCCCGATCGGGGGAGCGGGCCCGGCCTGCCGGCGTTCGTGGCGCGTTCACTCGAAGTAAGCGGCTGCGACGTGGGCGAAGTCGACCACGAACTCGCGGCCCTCGGCCGTGCGGACGGACTGCGTGTGCCCGTTGCGCACGACCTGGACCAAGCGGGGCGCGAGGTCGTCGACGACCTCCTGGTCGACCTGCACCGAGATCGGGTTCGGGTTCGCGGCCAAGTACAGGACGAGGCTGGTCTTGCGCGCTTCGGAAGGCATGGGACCAGCTCACCGCCCGGCCGCCGACCGGGCAAGGCGGGTTCGCCGGCGGCGATCACGCGGACGGCGAACGCGCGCCGGGCTCACTTCCGGAAGAACTTCTCCCGCTGCCCCTGGCGCACCAGCCTGACCCACTCCAGGAAAGCCTTCGGGTCCTTGCGCACGCCGATGAAGTACAGGCCGAACCGGAAGACCTCCAGCAGCCCGAGCTTGCGCATCCCCGGCTGGGACAGCAGGTAGCCCCGGTTGCGGTAGGTGTAGTAGCGCTTCACCGGGTTCTCCGGGTCCTGCGCGTGGAACCGGCCGCCGAGCATCGGCTTGAACTCGTCCGACCCGTCCGGGTGCAGGTAGGTGACCCTCAGCGACGTCCCGAACGGCAGCCCGGTGCGCACCAGCCTGCGGTGGATCTCCACCTCGTCGCCCCGGAAGAACAGCCGGTAGTCCGGCACGCCGATGACGTCCACCGTCGACGCCCGGAACAGCGCGCCGTTGAACAGCGACGCGATGCCCGGCAGGAAGTCGGAGCCCAGGTCGGCCGCGCGGCGCTTCCAGGTCAGGCCCCGGCGCAGCGGGAACGCGAGCTTCTCCGGCTGCTCGATGTTGGACACCACGGGCGAGATCGCGGCCAGCCCCCGCCGCTGCGCCTCGGCGAGCAGCACCTCCAGCACCGTCTCGTCGGCCGGCCGCCCGTCGTCGTCGGCCAGCCACAGCCAGTCGGCGCCCAGCGACAGGGCGTGCAGCATGCCCAGGGCGAACCCGCCGGCGCCGCCCAGGTTGCGGTGCGACGCGAGGTAGGTCGTCGGGATCGGGCACTGCTCGACGAGGTCGTCCACGGGCTGGTCCGGGCCGTTGTCCACGACCACGAGGTGGTCCAGCGCCCTGGTCTGCGAGGCCAGCACCTTCAGCGACTGGGCCAGCAGCTCGCGCCGGTGGCGGGTCACCACGACCCCCACCACGGACCCCTTCGGCAACGCGCTCACGGTCTACTCGCCACCGTTCCCGCTCAGCACCGGTGACTGGCCGATCCGCTCCAGCGTGTCCGGGCTGAGGTGCTCGTAGGGGTCGCGGCCCTTGTACGCCTTCACCACCTCGCGCAGCGAGCCGTGCATCTTCACCTGGCCCTCGTCCATCCAGATGGCCGTGTTGCACAGCTCGACCAGCATGTCGTCGGAGTGGTTGGCGAACACCAGGATGCCCGACCGCGCCACCAGGTCGTTGAGCCGGTCGCGGGCCTTCTCCAGGAACGCCGCGTCGACCGCGCCGATGCCCTCGTCCAGGACCAGGATCTCCGGGTCGATGGAGGTCACCACGCCGAGCGCGAGGCGCACCCGCATACCCGTGGAGTAGGTGCGCAGCGGCATCGACAGGTAGTCGCCCAGTTCGGTGAACTCGGCGATGTCGTCGACCCGCTTCTCCATCTCCTTGCGGCTCATGCCGAGGAACAGCCCGCGGATCATGATGTTCTCGTACCCGGAGATCTCCGGGTCCATGCCCACGCCGAGGTCGAAGACGGGGGCGACCTTGCCCTCGATGCGGCAGCTGCCCCGGGTGGGCTCGTAGATGCCGGCGAGCAGCCGCAGCAGCGTGGACTTGCCCGCGCCGTTGTGCCCGACCAGGCCGACCCGGTCGCCGTGCCGCAGCGAGATGGTGATGTCGTGCAGCGCTTCGATGATCGGGACGCGACCCTCCGCGCCGATCTTGCCGCCGACCTTGCCCAGCGCGAGCTTCTTGAGCGACCTCGACTTGGCGTCGAAGATCGGGAAGTCGACCGAGGCGTTCCAGACGTCGATGCTGACCATTGGTTGCGGCCTCACTCAGACCCAGTAGGAGACGCGGGCACGGTAGTTGCGCAGCGCGAGGAGCGCCAGTGCCCAGCCGACGACGGTGAACGCGCCCACGACCACCCAGTGGTGCCAGTCCTGCTGCTGGCCGAGCAGGGGCGCGCGCACGATCTCCAGGAAGTGGTAGATGGGGTTGAACTCGGCGATCAGGACCTTCCAGCCGCCGTCACCGTTGGTGAACTTGTTGAGCACGCCGACGTGCCACACGATCGGCGTCATGAAGAACACCAGCTGGATGAAGCTGTGGATGACCGGCGGGATGTCGCGGAAGCGCGTGCTGATGATGCCGAACAGCAGCGCCACCCACACGGCGTTCACCATGACCAGCGCGAACGCCGGGATGGCGAGCAGGACCAGCCACGACAGGCCGGGCTGGGCGACCGTGTCACCCTCCATCCGGTAGGGCGAGGCCAGCGTCGGGAAGAACACGGCCAGCACGATCGCGTAGACCAGCAGGTTGTGCACGAGGAACAGCACCTGCCGCCACACCATGCGCAGCACGTGCACCGTCACCGGCGCGGGCAGGTGCTTGATCACGCCCTCGTTGACGATGAACACCTCGGTGCCCTCGGTGACCACGCCGAGGATGAAGTTCCACACGATGAAACCGACCGTCACGTACGGGAGGTACGTGCTGATCTGCTGGCCGAGCAGCGTCGAGTACAGCAGGCCGAGGGCCAGCGCCGTGGTGCCCATCGAAATGGTGATCCACAGCGGGCCGATCACCGACCGGCGGTAGCGCTGCTTGATGTCCTGCCAACCGAGGTGGCCCCACAGCTCGCGCTGCCGCCACGCATCACGCACATCGCCGAACGCGCGGGCGAAGGTGCGCGAGTCGGGTGCCGGGGGGACTGCCGGTCGGTCGACCGTACTCGTGTGTTGCACGAGTACTGAGACTACCGGCGACAGGGTGGCCCGCCTGTCGCCGGGCTGTCACGGTGCGGTCACCTCGGCCGGCGGGGCGTCCGGCACGCCGGTGATTTTCACGATCACCTGTTCGTGGTCGTAGGTGTATCCCTCGTAGCGGAACTCGGTCCCGGTGCGCTCGACGTACTCCGTCCAGGCCCGGTGCTCGTGCTCGCGCCAGCCGGGGAAGTTGAAGTACTCGTCGAACACGACCACGCTGCCCGGGACCAGCCGGGGGCCGACCAGGTCCAGCACCGTCCGGGTGGACGAGTACAGGTCGCAGTCGACGTGCAGGAACGCCACCGGGCCGGGGTGCTCGGCCAGGAAGCCGGGCAGCGACTCGTCGAACCAGCCGACCACCAGCTCCGCTCCGGGCACGTCGGGCAGGCTGTCGACGCCGAACATCCCGGCCGGGAACCCGCTGCGCCAGTGCTCGGGCAGGCCCTCGAACGAGTCGAACCCGTAGACCTGCTCGCCCTCGCGGGCGGCGGCGATGATCTTCAGCGTGGTGCCCGCGTAGACGCCGAACTCCAGCGCCATGCCGTCCCGCTCCACCAGCGTCAGCGCGTGGTCGAGGGTGGCGTGCGGGTGGTCGAAGTGCGGGGCGGAGGTCATGTGGTCCCGCACGAACCGCGCGCTGTCGGTCGCGGCGTCCCGCTCGCCCGCGAACACGATGTCCCGGCGGGCCCGGATCTCGAACCGCCGGAGGTCCTCGGAGATCCGGTCGGTCCGGTGGCGCAGCTCCTCGCGCAGCTCGGACAGCTCGCCCCGCAGCCGGTCGAGCTGCTCGGCGTGGGCCCGGTGGTGGGGCGCGACGACCTCCTCGATCGCCCGCAGCAGCTTGCCGCGCAGCCTCTCGCGGGCCTCTCCCACCAACCGGCTGTGCCGCACTCGGTCGAGCACGTGAACTCTCCTCTCACCCACACCGCCGCGGACGCGGCACCGCGGTCCGGCCGGCGGTGCGCCGCCGCCCGGGCCGTTGTCCGATCGCCACGCTTTCTACAGGTACTGACCGCCGCGCAGGGGTGGGTGCTCCGCCGATTCCCCGGATGGCCCAGCGGGCAGCGCGCGACCGCGCATCTGCTCCAGCTGGACGCGGGCCGCCATCTGCTGGGCGAACAGGGCGGTCTGGATGCCGTGGAACAGGCCCTCCAGCCAGCCGACCAGCTGCGCCTGCGCGATGCGCAGCTCCGCGTCCGAGGGCGTGCCCTCCTCGGTGAACGGCAGCGACAGCCGCTCCAGCTCGTCGCGCAGCTCCGGCGCGAGCCCGTCCTCCAGCTCGTCGATGGACCGCTTGTGGATCTCCTTGAGCCGGTTGCGGCTGGCCTCGTCCAGGGGCGCGGCCCGCACCTCCTCCAGCAACTGCTTGATCATCGTGCCGATCCGCATCACCTTGGCCGGCTGCTCGACCAGGTCGGTGACGTCCGGCCCGTTCGCCTCGTCGCCGGCGGGCACCCGCGCGGCGCCGACCGGCTTACCGTCCGGCCCGACCACGACGACGTGCCGCTCGTTCTCCGCTGCCTCGCTCATACCACCATCCTGGCGCGATCGGCCGGCCGCCCGCGCACCGGGTCGGCTCCGCCGCGCCCCGCCGGTGCGCCCCCGGCCCGGCGGCGGGCGCCCGGGCGGTGCGCCGGGTCACGCTTCGGCCGCTACCCCCGGCCCCTGCTGTCGCCCGCCCCGGCGTCCTCCGTACGGTGTGCGGCATGGCGTTCGACGTCGCCCGGGTCCGTGGGCTGTTCCCCGCGCTCGGCGACGGCTGGGTTCATCTGGACGCGCCGGCGGGGATGCAGGTCCCCGAACAGGTGGCCACGGCCGTCTCCACCGCGCTGCGCGCACCGGTCTCCGGGCCCGGTGGCATCTTCCCCGCTTCGCAACGCGCCGAGGCCATCGTCGACGCGGCCCGGCGCGCGGTCGCGGACCTGGTCGGGGCCGACCCGGCCGGCGTCGTGCTGGGCCCGAGCAGCGCGGTGCTGCTGCAGCGGCTCGCCGACGCCCTGTCCGAGGGCTGGTTCCTCGGCGACGAGGTCGTGGTGTCCCGGCTGGACCACCAGTCGAACATCGCGCCCTGGCAGCGCGCCGCCCAGCGCACCGGCAGCGTGGTGCGGTGGGCCGAGGTCGACATCGAGACCTGCGAGCTGCCCGCCTGGCAGTACGACGAGCTGGTGACCGACAGGTGCAAGCTGGTCGCCGTCACCGCCGCGTCCGGCTCGGTGGGCTCCCGCCCCGACCTCGCCAAGATCGCCCGGGCGGCCCGCCGCACCGAGGCGCTGGTCGTGGTGGACGCCTCGTCGGCCGCCCCGTTCGTGCCGCTGGACATCACCTCGATGGACGCCGACGTGGTCGCCGTCTCGGCCAACGCCTGGGGCGGCCCGCCGGTGGGCGCGCTGGTCTTCCGCGACCCGTCGCGCCTGGACCTGCTGCCCTCGGTCGCGGTCGAGCCGGGCGCGCGCGGCCCCGAGCGGCTCGAACTCGGCCCGCACGCCTACCCGCTGCTGGCCGGCCTGGTGGCGTCCGTGGAGTACCTGGCGGGCCTGGACGACGCCGCCGCGGGCCCGCGCCGCGAGCGCCTGCTGACCTCGCTCGGCTCGGTGAAGGCTTACCAGGCGGGCCTGCTGGCTAACCTCATCAACGAACTGCGATCGCTCCGTCACGTCATGGTGATCGGCGACGCCATGCGGCGGGTGCCCGCGCTGGCGTTCACGGTGGCCGGCGTGAAGTCGACCGACGGCGTCGAGCACCTGTCCCAACGGGGCGTCTGCGCCTTCGCCGACTCGGGCCAGCACGGGGTGTTCTCGGTGCTGGGGGTGGGCGAGGTGGGCGGAGCGATCCGGGTCGGCCTCGCGCACTACACGAACGCGGTCGAAGTGGACGAACTCGTGCGGGCGGTCGCCGAGCTGGGGTAGCCGGAGGTGTGGTGGACGACGCTCTGTCCCGGGAACTGGCCGACCTCGCCGCGCTGCACCGCCTGAGCCCCCTGATGACCGAGTACCTGCCCACCACCGCGCACGAGCTGCGCCCGGCGGCCCTGGCGGCCGTGGTGGACGAGGTGCTGCTCGGCTCGCGGACGGTCGTGGTGGAGTGCGGCTGCGGCGCGTCCTCCGTGGTGCTGGCCCGCCTGCTGGCCCGCCGGGGCTTCGGCCACCTGCTGTCGGTCGAGCACGACGAGCGCACGGCCGCGTTCGTCGCCAGCCAGCTCCGCCGCGAGGGCCTGGGCCACGTGGCGCGGGTCGTCCACGCGCCGCTGGCGCCGCACCCGGCCGCGCTGCGCGACGCCCGGTGGTACGACCCGCGGCTGGTGCACGACGAGGTCTCGGCCTACGTCGAGCGGTACGGGCTGGTCGACCTGCTGCTGGTCGACGGCCCGCTGCCGGCCGACGCGCGCTACCCGGCGCTGCCGGTGTTCCGGGGCGTGCTCGCGCCCGGCGCGGCGGTGCTGGTGGACGACGCCGAGCGGCCCGGCGAGCAGGCGGTCCTGGTGCGCTGGGCCGAGGAGTTCGCCCTGAGCTTCCGCACGACCGCCCGCACCTGCCTGGCCACCGCGACCGCCCTGGACCGGTCGTGGAGCTGACGGCCGGTCAGGGGGCGTCGTGGAGCTGACGGCCGGTCAGAAGGCGAGGACCAGCTTGCCGAACACGTCCCGGCCGTCCTCCAGCGCCCGGTGCGCCTCGGCGGCCCGCCGGATCGGCAGCACCTCGTGCACGACCGGCCGCACGCGACCGGAGGCGATCAGCGGCCACAGCCGCTCGCGGACGTCCCGCACGATGCGCGCCTTGCCGTGCGGGCCGTCCACGGGCCGGGAGCGCAGGCCGGTGCCGGTGACGCTGCCGCGCTTGGCCAGCAGCTTGCCGATGTCCAGCTCGCCCTTCGCGCCGCCCTGCATCCCGATGACCACCAGGCGGCCGTCGCGGGCCAGGACGTCGACGTTGCGCCCCAGGTAGGCCGCGCCCATGTTGTCCAGGACGACGTCGGCCTCGCCGACCTCGGCGACGAAGTCCTGCGTCCGGTAGTTGACGGTGACGTCCGCGCCCAGCTCGCGGCAGCGCCGGAGGCGTTCGTCGGAACCCGCCGTGGTGGCCACCCGCGCGCCCAGCGCCTTGGCGACCTGGATGGCGTGCGTGCCGATGCCGCCCGCGCCGCCGTGCACGAGGAAGGTCTCGCCCTCGGCGAGCCCGGCGACCATCACGACGTTGGACCAGACCGTGCACGCCACCTCCGGCAGCGAGGCGGCCGTGACCAGGTCCACGCCCCCGGGCAGGGGGAGGAGCTGGGCCGCCGGGACGGCGACCCGCTCGCCGTACCCGCCGCCCGCCAGCAGCGCGCACACCTCGTCGCCGACCTGCCAGCCGGTGACGCCCTCGCCGAGCGCCGCGACCGTGCCCGAGCACTCCAGGCCCGGCACGTCCGAGGCGCCCGGCGGCGGCGGGTAGTGGCCCCGGCGCTGGAGCAGGTCCGCGCGGTTGACGGCGGTGGCGGCGACCTCCAGCAGCACCTCGCCCGGACCGGGTTCGGGATCGCGGACCTCCGCCCAGGTCAGGACGTCGGGGCCGCCGGGTTCACTAATCGTGATCGCGTGCATGGGACCCGACGTTAATCCGGTCGCGCCGGTGGCGCGCTGCCGACACCATCGACCGGCATGGACCCGTGGCCCCTCCGGCACCTCGCACTGCGCACACCCCGGCTGGAACTGCGCCCCGACGACGACGCCGGGCTGCTCGAACTGGCCGACGAGGCGCTGCGGGGCGTCCACCCGCCGGACCGGATGCCGTTCGGCGTGGAGTGGACCGACGCCCCGCGCGAGCGCCTGGGCCTCGACGTGGTGCAGCACCACTGGTCGGCGCGCGCGAGCCTGTCGCCGCGGCGGTGGGCGGTCAACTTCCTGGTGCGGCTGGACGGGCGGGTGATCGGCGTGCAGTCGCTGCTCGGGGAGTCGTTCGCGGTGCGGCGGGAGGTCACCACCGGCTCGTGGCTCGGGCTGCGCCACCAGGGCACGGGCCTGGGCACGCAGATGCGGGCGGCCGTACTGCTGTTCGCGTTCGACCACCTGGGCGCCCGCGCGGCGCGGACGAGCGCGTTCACCGACAACCCGGCGTCGCTGGCGGTCAGCCGGAAGCTCGGCTACCGGCCGGACGGGACGTTCACGCAGGTCCGGCGCGGACGGGTGGCCGCCCAGACGCGGCTGGTGGTGGCGCGGGAGGATTTCACCCGGCCGTCCTGGCAGCTCGCGGTGACCGGTGTCACAGCCTGTCTGGAGCTGCTCACGGGGCGAGAACCCGCCGAGTGACGGATTGCCCCGGACCACGTCGAGAGGTGAGGGTTCGGCATCCGAGTGAAGGGGAACTCGATCATGTCAGGTAGAACCGGGATCCGACGCGCGGCGGTCCTCGCCGCGTCCGCGTCCCTCGCCCTCGTCGCGACTCCGGTCGCCGACGCCGCGCCCGCCGGGCTCGACGGGCCCGCGCTGGCCAAGAAGATCACCAAGAACGTCACGCTGGAAGGGGTCAACCGCCACCTGATCGCGTTCCAGCGCATCGCCGACCGCAACGACGGCAACCGCGCCGCCGGCACCACCGGGTACGACGCGAGCGTCGACTACGTCGCGGGCAGGCTGCGCGGCGCGGGCTTCGACGTCAGCACCCCGGAGTTCACCTACCAGGTGCAGGTCACGGACGCGGCGACCGCCAAGGTGGGCGCCACGACCTACCGCAACGACCCGCTGACGTTCTCGCCGCAGACGCCGGTCGGGGGCGTCACGGGGACGCTGCGCGCGGTCGCGGACGACGCCACCCCGGGCTGCGAGGCCGCCGACTTCGCGGGCCAGGACTTCACCGGCGCCATCGCGCTGGTCCGGCGCGGCTCGTGCACGTTCGACGTCAAGCACCGCAACGCCGCCGCGGCCGGCGCCGTGGCCGTGATCGTGGCGAACAACATCGCCGGCCCGCTGTCGGGCGTGACGCTGGGCGCGCCCGGCGTCGTGCCCACCGGCGGCGTCTCGCAGGCGGACGGCGACGCGCTGTTCGGGAAGGTCGGCCAGGCGGTCACCGTGGACCTGCGCTACCACCAGGAAGACCGGGTGTCGCGCAACGTCATCGCCCAGACCAGGACCGGCCGCAAGGACAACGTCGTGTTCGCCGGGGCGCACCTGGACAGCGTCGAGGTCGGCGCGGGCATCAACGACAACGGGACCGGCTCGGCCGGCCTGCTGGAGACCGCGCTGCAGCTCGGCAGCTCGCCGAAGGTGAACAACGCCGTCCGGTTCGGGTGGTGGGGCGCCGAGGAGCTGGGCCTGCTGGGTTCCACGGCGTACGTGCGGTCGCTGTCGTTCGAGCAGCAGCTCGACATCGCGCTGTACCTGAACTTCGACATGATCGGGTCGCCGAACGCCGGGTACTTCGTCTACGACGGCGACGACTCCGACGGCGTGGGCGCGGGCGCGGGCCCGTACGGCTCGGCGCAGATCGAGAAGTCGTTCGTCGACTACCTGACGCTGGAGAAGCGGATCCAGGTCGAGGGGACCGACTTCACCGGGCGCTCGGACTACGGCGAGTTCATCAACCAGGGCATCCCGGCCGGCGGCCTGTTCACCGGCGCGGAGGTCCTCAAGACCCCGGCGCAGGTGGCCAAGTGGGGCGGCCGGGCGGGCGTGGCCTACGACCCGAACTACCACGGCGCGGGCGACAACCTGGGCAACGTCGACCGCAAGGCCCTGGACCGCAACTCGGACGCGCTGGCCTGGGTCACCGCGTCGTACGCGGTCAGCACCGAGGACGTGAACGGCGTTCCGGCGCGTTCCTCGCGGGCGGCCGTGCGGGCGGCGGCGGCCCGGACCCTGCACGTCGAGGACCACGGCCACTCGCACGACCTCGTGGCCTAGTGGCGGTGTGAGGCGGGGGCCGGTCCGCGGTGGACCGGCCCCCTGCTCCCGGGCAGGGCACCCGTCCCGGCGCTCGGCCCGCCCCGGGTCCGTTCCCGGCGCTCGGCTCGCCCCGGGTCCGTTCCCGGCGCTCGGCTCGCCCCGGGGCCGGGTCCGCACCCGGTCCGGCGGACCAGCGTGGCCGCGCGGGCCCGGCTTCACCACCACCGGACCTCACGACCGCCAGGTTTCGCCACCACCAGGTTTCGCCGCCGTCCGGGGTCGCCATCGCTGGAATTCGCGACTGCCAGGGCTCGCCACCGCCTGACCAGGACCGCAGCTGAGTGGAATCTCAGCTCTCACGCCCGAATCCGTCGGTGGCCGGTGGGACAATGGAGACGGGGGCCGGAGGCCACGCCCGCCTCAAGCGAAGCTTTCTCGGGTTCCCGGCACGCGCCTTTCCGACGCACCTTCCCGGCGACTCGGCTCACGTCGGAACCAGCCCGCCGCGAACCACTCCGTCGTGAACCACCCCGTCGAACCACCCCGCCGAACCACCCGGCCGAACCACCCCGTCGCGAACCACCCTCGCGACCACTCGGGACCGACCACTCGCTCGGAAACCGATCACCACGCGGAGCGGATCGCGCAGAACAGGCGCAGACCCCGCAGGACCCGACCACCCGACGCCCCCGCACTCGCCCGTCGAGTTCGCCGAGACGCCCGCCAAGGCGCTGGACACCGGGCGGGACGCCCACCAGGGCGCTGGAACGCCCGCTAGAGCGCTGTGGAATACCCGCTAGGGCGCTGGGGCGGCCTCAGGGCGTGGCCTCCGGCCCCCGGCACCATTGTCCCACCCGTCACCGACAACTCCCGGCGTTGAAGCTGAGAGCCGCGGAACTGAGAGCGTCGGCGGGGACGTCGAGCGCTGCTGGGCGGCAGTCGGAGGCGGGTGCCGATCACGTGCCGGGCGGCAGTCGGCGGCCGAGCGTCGGCCGGGAGACGAGAGCCGGCGCAGGCGACCGAGCGCCGACCCGGGACAAGTCGCGGCCAACCCGGCCAACCGCGATCAGCCCGAGTAGCCGCGAGCAACTCGGCCAACCGAGGTCAACTCGGCCAACCGAGGTCAACTCGGCCAACCGAGGTCAATCCGGCCAACCGCGATCAACCCGGCCGATCACGAACGACCCGACCAACTGCGATCAGCCGGGGCAGCCGCCGACCCGGCCAACCGCGATCAGCCGGGGCAGCCGCCATCAGCCCAGGTCGTCGGTGTCGAACGTGTTGCAGCGGGCCGGGTCGCCGGTGTCGAAGCCGAGGTTGTACCACTTCTGGCGCTGCGCCGAGGTGCCGTGGGTGAACTGGGTCGTGTCGACCCGCCCGCCGCCCAGCTCCCGCTGGATGAAGTCGTCGCCGATGCGCGCCGCCGCGTCCAGCGCCGCCGCCACGTCCTCCTGCGTCACCCCGGTGATCAGCGGCTTGCCGGACGCCGTCGGGGTGGTGGTCGCGTGGTTCGCCCAGGCGCCCGCGTAGCAGTCGGCCTGCAGCTCCAGGCGCACCGAGTCCGACTTCGGCCCGCTGCGCGTCCGCACGCGCTCGGAGGTGCCCAGCAGGTTCTGGATGTGGTGGCCGTACTCGTGCGACAGCACGTACGCCTCGACGAACGGCCCGCCGGTCGCGCCGAACTTCTGCCGCAGCTCCTGGAAGAAGTTCAGGTCGATGTACACCTGCGCGTCGGCCGGGCAGTAGAAGGGGCCCACGGCCGACGTGGCGTTGCCGCAGCGGGTCTGGACGCCGCCGGAGAAGAAGTTCGTCTGGGCCGGCTGGTAGGTGCGGCCCGTGCGGGCGAACTGGTCGGTCCAGTAGTTCTGGATGGAGTTGATGAAGGCCACGGCCCGGCAGTCCGCCGAGCGGTTGGCGTCGGCGCCGGTCCGGCACTTCTCCCCGATGGCCTCCGAGCCGACCTGCTGGTTCTGGCCGACGTCCTGGAAGCCCGAGCCGGTGGGCAGCTGCGCGCCGCCGCCGAGCTGGGACAGGACGAAGTAGATGATCAGGCCGACGATGCCCAGGCCACCGCCGCCCAGCGCCACCCGCCCGCCGACGCCACCGCCCCCGCCCCGGAGGTCGGAGACCTGTGACGTGTCGAGTTCGGCGTCCTCGTTGAACTGCACCGCGCGTCCTCCAACCCGGGCCCCACAAAGGCGGCACAACGATAGCCGGGACCGGGTACCCGCGAAGGGCCGCGCTGATGCGCGTGCCGGCGGCGCCCGCGCAGCGAGCCGCGGCGCCCGCGCAGCGAGCCCAGGTGCGGTACCCGACGTCGGGGTGCCGCACCTGGGTTCTTCCCTTGTGGAAGTGACTGGTCCGGCTCGTCGCGAGGTTGGCGTGGACCTCGGCCGGTGTCGCCGGGTGAGACGGCACCTTCAGAATTGCCGGGTCGAACAGCGTCAAGCACGTCGATCACGCCGGAGGCGCCGCGCGCTCGAAACCTCGTGCGAACCGCTCACGGTCGCGACCGGGACGATCTGCACCATCCCGCCCGCAAGGGCGCGGCCGAACGCGGACCGTCACAGCGAGGACTTCTCTGCACCGCACCACCTACCCCTTCCGGGCGTGCCGTCGGAGGCTTCTGCTCGGTCGCCTCGGCGGCAGGTCCTGCACCCAGGATGCGCCTGATCGGCGTGCCGCACAACCATTCGGCCCAGCCCTGAACCGGTGAAACGGCCCAGTGCGGACCGTGACGCGCCGCGGGCGGGCGACCCGCGCGTCCGCCCGCGACGCGGGCCGTCACGGCTTGGCCGTGATCCGGCCGAGGGCCGGCGGCGCGGTGCCCGGGTGGGCGGCCAGGTAGGCGGTGAAGCCGTCCAGGTCGATGCCGCCGCCGGTGATGTCGGTGCCGCCGGTGAAGGCGGAGAAGCCGTCACCGCCGCCCTGCAGGAACGAGTTGATGGTGACGCGGTAGCCCTTGGCCGGGTCCAGCGGCGCGCCGTTCAGCACGACGTCGGACACCTTGGACCCGATCGGCGCGGACGCCGACCACGAGTAGGTCAGGCCGGCGCTGGGCTGCAGGACGATCTGCCGCTGCGCGCCGTTCACGACCTGCCACTGCTGCTCCAGCGCCGCCTTGAGCTGCGCGCCGGTCAGCGTGACCGTCTGGAGGATGTTGCCGAACGGCTGCACGGTGAACGCCTCGCCGTAGGTCACCACGCCGTCGCCCTCGCCGGCCGGCGACGACGCGTAGGTCAGGTCGGCCCGCACGCCGCCGGGGTTCATCAGCGCCAGGACCGCGCCGTTGCCCGCGGTGGCGGCCAGCTGCGAGTCGGCGATCAGGTTGCCCAGCGGGGACTCGCCCGCGGCGTTCTGCGCGCGCACCACGTCGGCCGCGACGGAGCCCACCGGGCGGTTCGCGATCGGGCCCGCCTTGGACTTCGCCAGGTCGATCACCGACTGCACGGCCGGGTCCGGCGCGACGTCCCTGGTCACGACGTGGTTGCGCGCCACGGTCGCCGAGCGCACCACGTCCCGGGTCCGCCGGTCGATCTTCAGGTCCACCACGGACAGCTCCCGGCCGAACGCCAGGCCCTCGATGAACGGGCGCGGGTTGCCCGCCGGGTCGGTGACCGTGCAGTTGTAGTGCTGGTGGCTGTGGCCGGAGAACACGGCGTCGATCTTCGGCGACACCCGCTCGGCGATGGCCCGGCCCGGGCCGCCCGGGGTGGTGCGGCAGTCGTCGGGGCCGCCGCCGGAGGTGTTGTCGCCTTGGTGGACCAGCAGCACGATGGTCTTCACGCCGAGCCGGTCGAGCAGGCCGGCGTACCGGTCGGCGGCCGCGACCTCGTCGCCGAACCGCAGCTCCTTGATGCCGTTCGGGTCGACCAGGATCGGGACGTCCTCGAGCGGCATCCCGATGAAGCCGATCGGGACGCCGTCGCGGAACTCCACCCAGAACGGCGGCAGCGCGGGCAGGCCGTGGTCGGCCAGCGTCACGTTGGCGCCCAGGAACGGGAACCGCGCGCCGGCGAAGGAGTCGCGGAACTGGCAGCCGTCGGCCGGGTGGCAGCCGCCGCGCTGCACCCGCAGCAGCTCCCGGTAGCCCTCGTCGAACTCGTGGTTGCCGGCGGCGGACGCGTCCATGCCGACGCGGTTGAGGATCTCGACCGTCGGCTCGTCGTGGAACAGCGCGGACACGATCGGCGACGCCCCGATCAGGTCGCCCTGGCCGACGATGACGGAGTTGCGCGCCTGGGCCTGCAGGGCGCGGATGTGGGTGGCGTTGTACGCCGCGCCGCCGGCCTCGACCTGGGTGCCGTCGGCCAGCGTGACCCGCCCGGACGAGCCCGTGGGCGGTTCGATGTTGCCGTGCAGGTCGTTGATGCCGATCAGCCTGACGTCGACCGTGTGCTGCGGCTGCTTGTCGGCCTGCGCCGGGACCGGCGCGAGGACGACCGACAGCCCGGCCACGGCGCCGAGCGCGAGCCCGGCGGTGGCCCGCCTGAACGAGGTCATCTGGGTGTCCCTCCCTGACGGCGCCCCGGTAGGGGGGCGCACCACGGCGAGGCAGTGTGCCCGTCGGGGCTGACGGGCACCAGACATGCGCGTGGATCGTCCGTGAACGGAGATGTGCGGCATAGCCTTGGGGCGTGACTGAGCAGGAGCCCCGGTGGCTGGACGCCGGTGAGATGCGGGCGTGGCGGAACTACGTGACCGGCGCGTCCGTGCTGGAGGACCGCCTGCACCGGGAACTACAGGACCGGCACGGCTTGTCGCTGGCCGACTACGAGGTGCTCGTGCGGCTGTCCGAGCAGCGCGGGCGGCGGATGCGGATGTCGCAGCTGGCGGAGGAGGTGGCGTCGTCGAAGAGCCGCGTCTCCCACCAGGTCGCGCGGATGGAGCGCGAGGGCCTGCTGCGCCGGCGCGAGTGCCCCGAGGACGGCCGGGGCGTGTTCGCGGAGCTGACGGAGGCGGGGGTGAAGGCCCTGGAGGACTCCGCGCCGACCCACGTGGAGGGCGTGCGGGCGCACATGATCGACCTGTTGACGCGCGAGGAGCAGGAGGTGGTGGCGAAGGTCTTCGACCGGGTCATCACGCACCTGCGGGGCCTGAACGGGTAACCTGCTGGACCGCGACACCGGGAAGCGTGGCAGAGCGGCCGAATGCACCCGCCTTGAAAGCGGGAGACGGGCAACCGTCCGGGGGTTCAAATCCCTCCGCTTCCGCTGGTTGACCCGCACGAGCAGAGGCGGCCCCCGGTCGGCGAGCCGCTTGTGGATCATGCGGTCGGGCGTCCCGCGTTCCGGTGACGGTTGGGGGACCCCTGGCGGAACCCGCCGGGGGCGGCCCCGAACGCTGGTTCGCGCCACCCCCGGCGACTACAGCAAGGCCAGGAACTCCGCAGCCGTCAGGCCGGCCTGGCGCACGACGGATGCGAGCGTGCCCCGCTTGACGGTGCCGTGCATCGGGAGGACAACCGTTCGTCCATCGGGGTGTCGCCACACAGCGTGGCTGCCCTTGGTCCGCACGTGCTCGAACCCCAGGGATTTCAAGAGGCGTTCGACCTTGCGCACAGGCAGGTCGGCCAAGGCCGGGCTCATGCGGTGCTGCCAGGCGGGTGGAAACAGCTCATCAGGGATGAACCTACCGTGTGCTACTGCTCACCGAGGACATCCGTCACCCGATAAGAGCCACATGCCTGACGCCGTGGGTGGCCAAGCTGGTCAAGCCGCACTACCGGGAATCTGGAAGAAGGTGACCAGCGGAGTAGAGGTGATGTCAGGTACCGGCGTGTGCTCGAGGTACAGCTCCACCGCTTCGCGCAGGTTGGTCAATGCCTCTTCGATGGTCAGTCCTTGGCTGGCCACATCGACCTCCAGGCACTGCGCCACGTACCAGTCCTCTTCCTGGTGAACAGCCGCGGTGAAGGTGCGTGGCTCGCTCATGCCGCCGTCTCCTACCGTGTATCGCTCCGATGCAGACACCCAGGGACGGCGGTACCGGACCGCCGGTCCCACCCACCACCTGGGACCCCCGCACGCGCGGGGACGATGTCGGTGACCCAGGCCACCGATGCCGTGGTGGACCACCCCCGCCTGCGCGGGGAAAACACTGGTCAAAAACATACACGCGCTCTGTTGCCTTGATTTGCCCCTCGGAACACTCTATCGGTACAGCCCTCCGCAAGACCCCACCGAAGCCGCCCACATGAGTACGAAGTGACGACGCGTCGGCCTGAGCGGCTTCACGGTTCGCGGAACCTCCCCCATTCGCGCGGGAACGACACCTGATGGCGGGCTGCCGTGGGTGTTGTGTCAACACCTGAAAGGTGGGGGACAGGCAACTACCCGGGGGCAAATCCATCCGCTTCCGCTGGTCGACCTGCGAGGGCGCGTGTGTTCACCGGGTCGGCGGACCACTCGCTGTCGACGCGGGATTCGCCGGCCGTGCTCGCGTTCCGCTCGGTCTGCCGCCGACGACTCGCGTGGAGGGGGTGGTGGGGCAGGTCAGGGCCTTGGCGGACGCCTGCCGCGCCCCGGTCCGTGTCGGCGAGCCCACACCGCCCCCCGTCGCGCACAGTGTTAGCGTCGCTAACCAACTGCGCAGTGGGGAGAGGTGGCCGTGACGGCGCTGGAAGTGGCCCTCGTCGTCCTCGCCGGGGTGTTCGCCGGAGGCATCAACACCGTCGTCGGCTCGGGGACCCTGGTGACGTTCCCGGTGCTGCTGGCCGTCGGGTTCCCGCCGGTCACCGCGAACGTGTCCAACAGCCTCGGCCTGGTGCCCGGCTCGCTCAGCGGGGCGTGGGGCTACCGCCGCGAACTCGCCGGCCAGGGTCCCCGGATCAGGCGGCTGCTGCCCGCTTCGGTCCTCGGCGGCGTCGTGGGCGCGATCCTGCTGATCACGCTGCCCGAGGACGCGTTCGCCGCGATCGTCCCCGTGCTCATCGCGATCGCCCTGGTCCTGGTGATCGCCCAGCCCTGGCTCAACCGCAAGCTCGCCGAGCGCGAGCGGCACGAGCACGGCGGGGTCGCGCTGTGGGTCGGGGTGTTCCTGGCCGGCATCTACGGCGGGTACTTCGGCGCCGCCCAGGGCGTGCTGGTCATGGGGCTGATGGGCGTCCTGATGAGCGAGCACATCCAGCGCGTGAACGCCCTGAAGAACGTCCTGACCGCGTTCGTGAACCTGATCGCGGGCGTGCTGTTCATCTTCATCGCCGACGTCGCCTGGGACGCCGTGCTGGCGCTCGCCGTCGGCTCCGTCATCGGCGGCCAGCTCGGCGCGAAGGTCGGCCGCCGGCTCCCACCCACCGCGCTGCGCGTGGTGATCGTGCTGGTGGGAGCCGTGGCCATCGTCCAGATCCTCACCCGGTAGCGCTCACCCGACGACGCTCACGGCGTGAAGGAGCGCGCCGCGGCCAGGAAGGCGTCGTTCTCCTCCGGCTCGCCGACGGTCACCCGCGCGCCGTCGCCGGGGAACGCCCGCACGACCACCTTGTGCTCCAGGCAGTGCTCGTTGAACGCGGCCGTGCGCTCGCCCAGCGGCAGCCACACGAAGTTCGCCTGCGACTCCGGCACCTCGTACCCGGCCGCGAGCAGCTCGCCGCGCACCCTGGCCCGCTCGGCGACCACGGCCCGGCACCTGGCCATCAACTCGTCCTCGGCGTCCAGCGAGGCCAGCGCCGCGACCTGCGCCAGCGCGTTCACGCTGAACGGCACGTAGACCTTGCGCAGCGTGTCCGCCAGCTCGGGCGAGCCGACCGCGTAGCCGACCCGCAGCCCGGCCAGGCCGTACGCCTTGGAGAACGTCCGCAGCACCGCCACGTTGTCCCGCCCGGCCGCCCACTGGGCCTTGGCCAGCTCCACGCCGTCGGGCACGTCCGGGTCGTCGACGAACTCCTTGTAAGCCTCGTCGATGACGACCAGGGTCTCGGCGGGCACCTGCTCGATGAACCGCTCGACCTCCGCCCGCCGCAACGCCGTGCCGGTCGGGTTGTTCGGGTTGCACACGAACACCAGGCGCGTCTTCGGCGTGATGGCGGCGGCCATCGCGTCCAGGTCCAGGCCGTGGCCCGCGGTCAGCGGCACCCGGTTCTGGCCCGCGCCGACGACGGCGGTGACGAGCGGGTACGCCTCGAACGAGCGCCACGCGAACACCACCTCGTCGGCCTCGGTGCAGGTGGCCTGCACGAGCTGCTGGCACAGCGTCACGGAGCCGCAGCCGACGGCCACCTGCCCGGTGGGGACCTCCAGCTTCTCGCCCAGGCGCGCCACGAGGTCGGTGGCGGCGGTGTCGGGGTAGCGGTTCACGGCGGTGGCCGCGTCCGCGATCGCCCGCACCACGCTGGGCAGCGGTCCGGCGGACACCTCGTTGCTCGCCAGCTTGATCGCGCCGGGGACGGTCTTGCCGGGCACGTAGCTGGGCAGCGCGGAGAGGTCGGCGCGGGTTCGCACGGTCATCCAGGGACTCCTTCCGGTTCTGACCTGGACGTTAGCCGCTCAAGACCCGGATGGGGCATACCCGTCGTCTGGTTGCTCACGTTGACTGGTGTTCACCCCGGCGTGGAAGGGTTGGCCCATGACACCTACCCGCACCGAGACGCTCTCGCTCACCGACGGCCGCACGCTGCGGCTGACCGTCGCGGAGCCGGAGAACTCCGTCCGCGGCGGACTCGTCGTGCTGCACGAGGCGCGCGGCGTGACCGACGCGGTCCGCGGTCTGGTGAGCGGGCTCGCCGCCGAGGGGTGGCTGACCGTCGCGCCGCACCTGTACCACGGGGCCGAGGACGAGCCGGCCGACGCGGCGGAGCGGGCCAGCGGGCTCGCCGGCGAGTCGGTGCTGGCCGACACCGACGTGGCGTTCGTCTGGCTGGGGGAGCGCGGCGTGAGCGCCGACCGGCTCGGCGTCATCGGCTTCGACCTGGGCGGATCGGTCGCGATGGTGGTTGCGGGAAGCCGAAGCATCGGCGCCGCGGTCACCGTCGGTGGCGGCGGGATCCTCGAACCGCTGTCCGACGGCCTCCCGTCGCTGGTGGAGGTGGCCGAGGAGCTGGCCTGCCCGTGGCTGGGGCTCTACGGCGACGACGACGCGGAGATCCCGTCGAGCCACGTGGCGAAGCTCCGCGACGCCGCCGCGGCGGCCCCGGTCGCGACCGACGTGGTGCGGTTCGAGCGCACCGACCACCGGTTCGACGCGCGGCCGGACGCCGGCGCGGAGGCTTGGCAGCGGACGCTGAACTGGTTCGACTCGCACCTGCGCTAGAGCGTCTTTCCAGCGGCTTGGAACCGGACCCGCCACCGGGTACATCTAAGGGACGTCCGGAACGCCGATGCGGACGCTGCTGGGTAACGCGCGGCGCGGCTGCGGCGAAGACCGCAGTGCAGGGGGTAATTGATGAGCGACGGCCACACCGTTCCACTGACGAAGCCGGTACCGGTGCCCGCACCGCACCCGGTTCCTCCCACGGCCGCGGACGCGTCGACCACGCAGGTGATCACGCCCGACGTGCTGGCCGGGCTGGCGCCGTCGGGGCCGGTGGTCCCGGTCGCGCCGCCTCCTCCGACCGCTCCGGTGGGGCCGGCCGCCGGCGACGTGGCCCCCGGTCCGGTCACCGCCGCCGAGCCGCCCCTCACCGGCCTGCCCGTCACCGGGCCGCCCGTCTCCGGCGCGCCGGTCGCGGGTCCGCCGGCTGCGGGTCCGCCGGCTGCGGGTCCGCCGGTCGCGGGTCCGCCGACTGCTGGTGCGCCAGTTGCTGGTTCGCCCGTCACCGGGCCGCCCGTCGCGGGTGCGCCTGCCGTCGAGTCCCGGCCCGCCGTCGAGTCCCAGCCCGTCGCTGAGCCCCAGCCCGTCGCCGCCGGCGGTCAGACCGACCCGTCGACGACCCAGGTGATCGCATCGGGCGCCACCGCGCCGAGCTTCACCGCCGCCGCGCAGACCGACCTGGCGAAGGCGACCACCGCGCTGGACGCGGTGGACAAGCAGCAGGTCACCCTGGACATGGACAAGCAGGCGCTGCGGGAGCTGCTCGGCATCATCCGGCAGGCGCGCAGCCTGGTCGACTCCGTGCACACCCGGGCGATGGACAGCCTGGACGTCGAGCTGCAGTTCGGCCGGAACTGGGTGGGCGAGGCGATCAGCCGCCGGCTGCGCCAGGTGGCGGTGGGCGACGACTCGTCGGCGGTCCGGGTGATCGGGGACTTCAGCACGGTGCTGCGCGAGGTGGAGGAGACCATCCGGGACGCGGCGCGCAACCTCGAAGACGCCGACGACGACGCGGCGGAAGCCTTCTACACGGCCGCTGAGGAGGTCAGGATCTCGTGAGCGACGACAGGCGCGGCGGGTACGGCGGCGGCCAGGGCGGTCCGGGCGACCACGTCGGCTACGGCGGCCCCCACGGCGGTCGCGGGAACCACGGCGGCGGGGGTCACGGCGGGGGTCACGGGAGCGGTCACGGGGGGCACGGCAACGAGCCGCCCCCCAGCGACCTCGGCCAGAAGGTCGACTGGATGACGTACTCCCACCAGGCGCTCTACGACATGGTGCACACCGGGGTCGACCTCCGGGCCGCCGGTTCCGCGCAGGCCGACTGGGCGGCGGTGGGCACCGCGCTCGGCGATGTGCAGAAGCTGCTCGCCAAGGCGATCTCGCAGTCCCAGCAGGCGTGGGCGGGCCAGTCCGCCGACCTGGCGCGGGAAGCGCTGGTCTCGGTGGAGAAGTGGGCGCTCAACACCAGCGACCACGCCGAGAACGTGGCCCGGTGCATCGGCGACGAGATCCAGCACGTGCAGACCGCGCGCGAGATGATGCCCGCGCCCGCCCCCGCGCCGCCGGTGGTCGAGCCGGTCCCGGCCGGCGTCCGCTCGCCGCTGGTCACCCAGCCCGAGCTGCACGCCGGCACGCCGGGCCTGGCGCCCGACGGCGTCTACCAGCCGTCCGACGGCGGGCGCGCCCTGCCGTCGACCGGGGCGAGCAGCCCGTTCCAGGGGGTGGGGTCGGTGTCCGCGCCGGTCGTGGACTCGGTGCTCGCGGCCGACGCCACGCACCGGCAGGCGGCCGAGGTGATGGCGATGTTCCAGCAGAACTCCTACGCCGTGGACCGGACCGTGCCGTCGTTCAGCCCGCCCACCAACCCGGTCGCGCCGACCCCGCCGCCGTCCGTCCCGGGCCCGCCCGGCGCCGGTCCGCTCCCGGTCGCGCCGCCCGGTGACGGCGGTCCGGTGGTCGTGACGAACCCGAACCGGCCGCCGGCCGGCAACGACCGCGGGACGACGAACCCGCAGCAGCAGCAACCGCACCAGCCGGGCCGTGCCGGTGGTGCCGGCGGCGGCGCCGGCGCCGGCGCCGGTGGCCTGGGCGTCGGTGGGCGCGGCAGGTTCGCGCCCGGCCGCGGCGGGGCGCCCGTGCCGGTCGGCGCGTCCGGTGGCGGTGGCGCCCCGGCCCCGCTGGGCTCGCCCGGCTCGTCCAGCGGCGTGCTCGGCCCCGACGGCGGTCGCTCGTCCGCCGGCGCGAACCCCGGCAGCGTCACCAGCCAGTTCCAGTCGCCCAAGTCCGTGACGCCGCACTCGGGCATGATCGGCGCCGCGCCGATGGCCGCCCCGCCGCCCGTCGCGACCACCGCCGGCGGCAACGAGCGCAGCCGGCCCGGGTACCTGGAGGAGGACGAGAACCTCTTCGGCGTCGATCGCAAGGCCGCACCCCCGGTGATCGGCCTGTGACCGAACGCGTCTTCCGGCTCAGCGCGCCGGAGTTCTTCCTGCTGTGGCAGGCGGTCCACCGCGAGGCCCACCCCGTCCCGCTCGGCACCCGGCACTACGGGCACACGCAGCAGGAGCGCGCGCGGCTGGTCGAGGCGGCGTCGCGCGACCTGTCCGCCCGCGGCCTGGGCACCGTGCAGCGACCCGACGAGGAGCTGCACGGCGTGCTGCGCGGCCTCGCCGAGTTCGAGGTCGGCCTGGAGGTCGTGTTCACCCGCAACGGCGAGCAGGCGCGCGGCCTGGCCACCGCCGCGTGGCACGGCGCGTTCGCCGGTCGCGTCGGCGAACAGGTCCAGGTGACCGGGTTCCGGCCGACCGCGCTGGCCGCCCGCACCGTGTCGACCCTGCCGCCCGCGCGGCCCGGCAGCGGCCGCTCGGTGAACGTGCGGTGGGACGACTACCTGGCGGCCGGCGAAGCGGGCGTGGCCGACGGCACCGAGGGCTTCCTCGACGCCCTGCGCGCCGCGGGCCTGCACGAGCCCGAGGCCAACACCCTGATGCGGGCCGTGACCACGCGCAGCGGCGGCGGCCAGGTGGGCGTCATCGCGCGCAACCGCGCCGGCTACCTGCACCCGACCGGCGCGGCGGTCTCCTGGCTGGACACCGCCGACGGCCGCTACCTGGTGCGCCGCCACGGCGCCTGGCTCGTGGTCGCGCCCGCCGACGCCCAGCGGCTGACCTCGGCGGTGGAGGACCTGGTCGCGTCGGCCGGCCGCGGCTGAGCGACCGCGCGGTCCGTCCGGTGAGCGGACGGCTGTGGTTCCGAGCGCTCCGATGGGCTAGGAACTGTGGTTATGACCGACACGCAGGCCGGCACCGCCGCCGGCGAGGCAGAGCTGCTGTGGCGCCCCGACCCCGACCGGGTCGCGGGCAGCCGCATGGCCGAGTTCCGCACCTGGCTCTCCACGCGCAAGGGCCTGGACTTCGCCGACTACCCCGAGCTGTGGGAGTGGTCGGTGACCGAGCTGGAGGCTTTCTGGGGCGCGGTCGCCGAGTTCTTCGAGGTCGCGTTCCACAGCGCGCCCGCGGCGGTGCTGACCGAGCGCGTCATGCCGGGCGCGGAGTGGTTCCCCGGCGCGACGCTCAACTACGCGGAGCACGCGCTGCGCCGCGGCGGCGACGACGACCCGGCGGTCGTGTTCCACCGCGAGGACGGCCTGACGGCCGAGCTGACCTACGCCGAGCTGCGCCGCCGCGTGGCCGCGGTGCGGGCCGGCCTGGAGTCGCTGGGCGTCGGGCGCGGCGACCGGGTGGTGGCGCTCGTGCCGAACTCGCCGGAGGCGCTGATCGCGTTCCTGGCGGCGGCGTCGCTGGGCGCGGTGTGGTCGTCGTGCTCGCCGGACTTCGGGGCGCGGGCCGCCGTCGACCGGTTCGCCCAGGTCGAGCCGGTCGTGCTGGTCGCCGTGGACGGGTACCGGTACAACGGGCGCGGGTTCGACGTGCGGCCGACCGTGGAGCGGCTGCGCTCGGAGATCCCGTCGCTGCGCGCCACGGTGCTGGTGGACCACCTGGGCGGCGCCCTGCCCGACGTGGTCGCGTGGGACTCGCTGCTGACCCGCTTCGCCGGCGCGGAACCGCGCTACGAGCCGGTCCCGTTCGACCACCCGCTGTGGGTGCTGTACTCGTCGGGCACGACCGGCCTGCCCAAGGGCATCGTGCAGGGGCACGGCGGGATCGTGCTGGAGCACCTGAAGATGCTCGCGCTGCACAGCGACCTGGGACCGGGTGACCGGTTCTTCTGGTTCACCACCACCGGCTGGATGATGTGGAACTTCCTGGTGTCCGGCCTGCTGGTGGGCACGACGGTCGTGCTGTTCGACGGCAGCCCGGCCCACCCGGACCTGTCGGTGCTGTGGCGCCTGGCCGAGCGGCACCGGGTGACGTACTTCGGCACGTCCGCGCCGTACATCCAGTCGTGCCTGAAGGAGGGCCTGCGCCCGGCGGAGCACCACGACCTGTCGGCCCTGCGCGTGGTCGGCTCGACCGGCGCCCCGCTGACCCCCGAGGGCTTCCGCTGGATCGCCGACGCGGTGGGCGGCGACGTGCAGATCGCCTCGGTGTCCGGTGGCACGGACCTGTGCACGGCGTTCGTGGCGGCCAGCCCCGACCGGCCGGTGTGGCTGGGCGAGCTGTCCTGCCGGGCGCTGGGCGCGGCGGTCCAGGCGTACAGCGACGACGGCGCGCCCGTCGTGGACGAGGTGGGCGAACTGGTCATCACCGAGCCCATGCCGTCCATGCCGGTCTTCTTCTGGGGCGACGAGGACGGCTCACGGCTGCGCGAGGCGTACTTCGACACGTTCCCGGGGGTGTGGCGGCACGGGGACTGGATCCGCGTCACCGAGCGCGGCTCGGCGGTCATCTACGGCCGCAGCGACTCGACGTTGAACCGCGGCGGCGTCCGCATGGGCACCAGCGAGTTCTACCGGGTCGTGGAAGGCGTGCCCGGCGTCGCCGACTCCCTGGTGATCGACACCTCCGGCGCCGGGCGGACCGACGGCGAGCTGCTGTGCTTCCTGGTCCTGGCGGAGGGGGTGGACCTGGCCGACCTGGAGCCGCGGCTGAAGGCGGAGCTGCGCACCAACCTGTCCCCCCGCCACGTCCCGAACCGCTTCGTGCGGGTGGCGGAGGTCCCGAGGACCCTCAACGGCAAGAAGTGCGAGGTCCCGGTCAAGAAGATCCTGGCAGGCGCCCCGCCGGAGCGGGCGGTGAGCAGGGACGCCCTGCGCAACCCGGATTCCCTGGCGCCGTTCCTGGACCTGGCCGCGGACCAGGGGGGAGACGTGCGCCACACAACCCCCTCCTGAACCCCCGGTGAACGCCCCCTTCACTGCCTTTGACCAGCGCGGACAGGGGTAGGAGGGGGGCGTTTTGCCTCACGGGCACCGACCTGTGTAACCTATGCGTCGTAGCCGAGGGCTCCGGGAGGCTTCGCCTAGTCTGGTCTATGGCGCCGCACTGCTAATGCGGTTTGGGTTTATCGCCCATCCCGGGTTCAAATCCCGGAGCCTCCGCAACACCCGGTCTCGGCCGGGTGACAACTGAAAACCGATGCGCTCGTAGCTCAACGGATAGAGCATCTGACTACGGATCAGAAGGTTGCAGGTTCGAATCCTGCCGAGCGCGCACTGGTCAGAGGCCCCACCGAGAACTTTCGGTGGGGCCTCTGACCGCATCTGTGACCGCAGTTCACTTCTCGGCGGCCTCGTCGAAGAGCACGCCCATCCGGTTGACCGCATCCTGCTGCACGCTCTCGATCACCTCGATGTACGTGCCGGTCGTCACACTGATCGAGCTATGCCGCGAGATCCGCTGGACGATTGCGGCGTCCACGCCCATGGCGAAGAGGATCGTCGCCGCCGTGTTCCGCATGTCGTGTACCCGGATCACGTGGACGCCCGCCTTGACGCACAGCGCCTCGAACGTCCGGTTGATGTTGCGCGGCTCGATCGGCGTGCCGTGCGGCGTGGTGAAGACCAAGCCCGTGTCGACCCAGTGTTTGGCCGCCAGCTTGTCGCCAGCTTGGGTTGCCCTGCGCCGCTTGAGGACGGAGACCAGGGGAGCGGGCAACGGGATCGTGGCCGCAGACGCTTCGGTCTTCACGTCGTCCAAGGTCAGCTTGCCGTCCACCCGGTGCAGTGCCTTCGTGATCGTGAGCTTGCCTTCGACCAGGTCGACGTCCTCCCACCGCAGACCCAGCGCCTCACCACGCCGCAGGCCGAGCACGAGCCCGACCGCCCACAGCGCGTACAGGCGGTGCTCCTTCGCCGTCGTGAGGAACTGCTGGGCCTCCTTCACGCTCCAGGCCCGGTGCGTCCGCTTGCCCGAGTTGGGCAGCTTGACGAGCGTGGCGACGTTGCGCGCCAGCACGTCCTCTCCCGCCGCGTCCTGAAGCGCCGCCCGCAGCAACCGCAGCAGGTAACCGGCCGCCTGCCCGGTGCGTCGGGTGAGGGGAAGCGACCCCGGACGCCGAGTTGCCGAAGTTCCGCGTCGACGCTGTGGATTCCTCCCGCAGCTCGTCAGCGTTACCCACCTGCCCGGCCGCGACCGCCTCCCGGTACGCCTTGACCAAGTCGGCCCGGAACGTCAACAGCTCCTTCCGGTCCTCAGTCGGCGCGGTCGGAGTGAAGTCGGTTTCCTCGCCCATATGCCAGCCCTCACGGCACTGCGCCATCCGCAGCGCCTTGGCCTTCCGGGCACATGGCGCACAAACGCTCTCCACAGCGGAGCCGCACGGCACGGCGACGTAGCGCACTTCGTACGTTGCCCGGTCTTCAACTTCCATCGTGAACGGCCGCTCGCACACGCCGTGCTGTTCCGCCGCACCCTTGGCCACGTCCAGCGCCATCGGCTGACGCATACGTTCAGCCCGCGTACCGCTCGTCATGCCGCCACCTCCTCTTGGAGACTCACCGTCAGATATTGAAGCTGCAAGAGCGGCAGGTGTCAGCGTTCTCGGATACGCAAGCCGTCGCTCAAAACTGAGAGACCTTCAACTTTATGGCCCTGACCTGATCATCACCGATATGGGTGGACTTGCCTCCATCGTGGCTGCAACCCTGTAACGCTAAGTGGCTCCGCTAGCGATCAACGTCTGTAGTGCGTCGCTCTCCTGCGGAGGTGTGTCCTGATCCCACAGCTCGTACCTTCCGATGTAGTGTCGGGCCGACTTGTTCTGCCTTGGGCCGATCAGCCATATGTCGCCACTTGGGAGGAGCTGACCACTGCCTTCGGCACGACGACGCACCGGAGAGCCCTGCTCTACACCGCCTTGGCACGTCTCGAGCGCATGGATGATGATGGCTTGCCGCTTGCGGCCATCTGGATTAACGGATCTTTCGTGACCGCAAAAGAGCGGCCCAGCGATATTGATGCCTTAGTTCTGATCGACGGCGAGGGGTTGGCGACTTTCCGTGACCGGTTGCTACCTCATGGTGACAGTAACGCCTACATCAACGGTCTCGAGCAGTACGAAGACGGTGGAACCGCTCATGACCACCAGACGGACTTCCACTACGTGGTGTACTACCCGCCCACGAGTGGATGGTGGGCGACTACACAAGGTGACCTTGAGCTCTGGTTCGACAGATGGTGCCGCCTGGATGACCCTAGTCTGGAGGGGGTATCAGAGAGCACACTGGTGTCTGACGCTAAGGGGTTCGTGGAGGTGAGGTGGTCCGATGGCTGACTTGCGCACCGCCCTGTACAGACGGTCACGGCCCAGGAGCCCTGGCAACCCGGTGGACCCCCGCGGGGATTTGACGAGGTACGAGGAACTCCTTGACAAGGTTCCGGTCGATTATCCGCATAAGGACTTGCTTGGGCGGACTCATGCTCAGTTAACCCAAGAAGCATTTGGTCGATCCGCCGAATTAGACCTGCACCTGGGTGGCCCAGGTGTCGACCGACACACGACCGATGCTCAGCCGCTAGGTAACTTCCTTCGCGCGCTGGATGCTGCGGCCAACGCTGTCGCTAAAAGCCTTTTCAACCTCCAGCGTTTGAGCGGAGCGCTACGGGTGACGCCCAGTCCAGGTAGTGTTCGACTGGTAGTCGAACCGCCGGAGGGCGACATCGAGAAAACCGATTTGCGTACCGAGCGGGCGGAGAGGGTGGAGGCTGTAGCACTCCGACGCATAGTCGCTTTGATGGAGGTCGCCGCCCGTGACAGTGATCCGCTGTCGCAGGACCTCGCTGCGGCTTTGTATGACCTCACGTCTTCCGCTCGGGCGGCAGTTTATCGACTTGCGCGCTCCGCGCAAGCTGGTCGATATGAACTGTCGGGAACATGGTTGGATCCCCGCTATGGGTCCACGCCCGTACGGCTCTCGCTTACTGCGGCCAGCCGTCTGGAGCGGGCCGCGAAAGAGAAGACGGAGCGCGTCGAGCACGAAGCACTTGTCGGCGAGATTGACGGTTGGCAATGGTCATCCAGTACGGTGCGCTTCAAGCCGCAGCAAGGGCGAGCTTTCAGGGCGGTCGTGCCAGAACAGTTGGCGCAACAAGTGGCACAGCTTTTGTCGCAGCGCGGACGTCGGGTGGGCGCAAGGTTCGCTGTCTTGACCGCCTATTCAGGACGAGACAGGCGTGCTAGCCACAAGGGTTACGCCTTAGAGACCATCCGTGTTCTTGATGGCAACGACGCCTCTCAACCCGAGTAGCTGCCGAAATCAGCTCTATAAGATCAAGGTGCGCGCCGCCGTCGGCGGCGCGCACGGTGCCTGTCCCGCTGGCACCGAGGCGGCATCCATCCCGGTACGCCGGGCTCCCGCTTCGCTCACGCCCGGCGGCCGGGTGGCGCGGCCTGGGCTGCACCAGGCAGCGCGCCACCGACGACGGTGGTTAAGCCAAGGGCTTCCAGCGACCACGGCTCGGGCCGATCACGTGGTTGGTCACCGCGGACTGGTGGGCACGGCGGTCGACGCCCGCCGACGCTCCGCGCCTGCGGCCAACGGGAGATGTGCGCCGCTCCGAAGCCAGCTCACCACTGACTCAGGGCAGGTGACGGAGAAGAGGCAGTAGCCCGAGGCCGACCGCAGTTGTGACCGCAACGGGATGCCATCGAGGGCTACTCGTGCACCATCTGCACCGAAGGCAGATGAGGAAGAACGCCTGGTCAGCGCGTTGACTGGTTCCTACGGATCAGAAGGTTGCAGGTTCGAATCCTGCCGAGCGCGCAGTTCGGAGGGCCGGTACCGCTTGGTACCGGCCTTCCGGGTTTCGGATCGGGTCTCGTCCACCTGGGTACGAGCGCCCCGGCCCGGCGCCAGTGCGCCGACTTCGACCTGCTCGCCGGCCCGCCCAAGCCCGCACCGCCCACCGTCGCCGCCTGGGGCGTGGCCGGTCCACCCCGCGGACGCCCGCGTTCCGGGGATTGACCAGGACCCCGCCCCTGGATAGAAGCTCTGGTGAAGGTGATCGAGGGGGGAGTGCGTGTCCGGCGACGACGTGTGGTGGGTGACCGTTCCGACTGCTTTACCCCAGTGGTGGTTATCGCTGGTCACCGGCTTGATCGCGCTGTTGGTCAGCGCAGCCGCGGTGCTGCCGCGGGTGACCTGGACACGTCGGATCGCGTTCGCCCTCAACGTCGTGGGCACCATCGCCCACGAATTCGGCCACGCGGCCGGCGGTGTCGTGACCGGCGGCGGCGTCCACCTCATCCAGGTGCACACCCCGCACTCGGGCATCGCGCACACCTGGCACTACTCGCGCTTCTCCGCCTTCGTCACATCGGCGGCCGGCTACGCGACACCCCCGCTCGCCGGGCTCGGAGCCGCCTCGCTCCTGGCCAGGGGACATGCGCCGATGCTGTTGGCACTCACGATCGCGGCCATGGCCCTGGTCCTCGTCGTGACCAGGGACCTGGTCACGCTGGCCGGCGTCGTGGCGGTGGGCGCGGTCGCCGCGGTGGCGCTGTACTCGGGGATCGAGTGGTTGCAGCACTGGATCGCCTACACCGAGACCTGGCTGCTGCTCTTCAGCGAAGCCACCGGGGTGTGGGTGCTGGTGATGCGACGTGTCCGAGGCCGAACGGACGGCGACGACGCCGACAGCTTGGCGGACATCACCAGGATTCCCGGCGTGGTGTGGATCGCCGCTTGGGCCGTGCTCATCGGATGGGCGCTGTGGTCCGCGGTCCCGTTGATGTGGCCCTGATGGTCCGGGGCCCGCACAGCCTTTTGTGCTCATGGTCGCCGTCGAATTCGCGTCCGTCAGCCGGCGGGGCCACTGCGCACCGTTCAGAGCCCCTATGAAGGACTTCCCGCAGGGGCTCTGAACGCAATTCGCCTCTCGGCGTCCACGTCGTAGAGCACGCCCATGCGGCCGACCGCATCCCGCTGCAACGCCCTTCGGGTCGAAGGTGCTGATAACGTCGCCGAGTGCCGCCGGCCGTCATCGTCGATCACGACCCGGCCTGGCCGGTCCGGGCGCAGCGGCTCCTGGACGAGGTGGGCGCGGTGTTCGCGCCCCTGGCCGGGTCCGACCGCTTCGCCTACGAGCACATCGGCTCCACCGCGGTGCCGGGTCTTGCCGCCAAGCCGTTCCTGGACCTGCAGGTGCGGATGCCGTCCCTGCCGGGCCTGGCCGAACTCGCCGACGTCCTCGCGCCGACGCCCTTCGTCGTCGCGCGGGGTGCGCGGCCGGATTCCCCCGGCGTCCACCGGGACACCCCGAGGCCGGGTGATCCCACCGACGCCGCGCTCTACGAGAAGCGGCTCTTCTCCGCTCCCACCGAAGCCGCCATCCTCCACGTCCGCCGAACCGACTCCCCCTTCGCCGGGTACGTCGTCGACTTCCGCGACTGGCTGCGCCACCACGCGGACCAGGCGCGTCGCTACGAGCAGATCAAGCGCGCCCTGGCCGAGCTGCACGCGGGCGGCCCGGACTACGACGACTACACGCGCGCCAAGTCCGCTTTCCTGGACGAGGTCCAGCCGCGGGTGCGCGACTGGGCGCGGAACCGGGCCCAGTGACCGGGGCGGTCCCACGTCCCTCCGGAAAACGCGTGTCCTGGAGCCGGGCGGCTCGTGGATCATGAAGCATGCGCTCGGACGGCTGGCACCTCACCGAAGACGTCGACCACTTCCTCGCCCGCGCCGGGGACTTCCTGCGCTCGCGCCCCACCCTGCACACCATGCCGCTGACGGTGGTCGAGGGGTTGCGGACCGGCGGGGTGGACACGCGCGGCGCCGAGGCCACCGTGCTCGGCTGGCTGGAGCGGGGAGGCGAGGTCCGGGCCATCCTCCACCGCCGTCCGTCCCAGCGCCTGAACCCCAGCCCCCTCACCCCGGAGCAGGCCGACGGCCTCGCCGCCCACCTGGCCGACCTCGGCCACCCGCTCACCGGCGTCACCGCGGACCACGACACGGCTGCCGCCTTCGCGGAGGCGTGGCAGCGGCGCACCGGCGCGACGCCGGTGTTCAACCTGCACGTCCGCCTTCACCGCCTCGGCACGCTCACCCCGCCGGGGCCGGCCCCGGCGGGGCGGGGGCGCGTCGCGGGCGCGCGGGACCGCGAGCAGGTCATCCGCTGGTGCGACGAGTTCACCGCCGACGTCGGTGGGCCGCCCATCGACTCCTGGGCCGACTCGCGCTACGCCGAGAAGCACTTCACCTTCTGGGAGACCCCGGACGGCGCCCCCGTCTCCATGGCGGGGTCGACGTCGGTGATCGCCGGCATGGTCCGGGTGGACCCCGTCTACACCCCGGCGCACCTCCGGGCACGGGGCTACGCGGGCGCCGTGACGACCGAGGTGAGCCGGGCCGCGCTGGCCGCCGGCGCGACGGACGTCGTGCTGTTCACCGACCCCGGCAACCCCACCAGCAACGCCCTCTACCGGCGCATCGGCTACGTGCCGGTCACCGACTTCAGCAGCTACGACTTCTCTTGCGGCGCAAGGGAAACCGGTTAAGAGCACGACCACCGCTGAGCTAGGGTCTCCCGGCATGAGCGCCGAAACCTGGCTGGCGGACACCCGGACCTCCTACGACACGGTCGCGGTGAGCTACGCCGACCGGTTGCGCGGGTCGCTCGAAGCGCATCCCCACATGCGGGCGGCCCTGGGGACGTTCGCCGAGTCGGTGCGCTCCACCGGTGGTGGCCCGGTGGTGGACATGGGGTGCGGGCCGGGGCACGTCACCGCTCACCTGCGCGGGCTCGGCGTCGACGCGTTCGGCATCGACCTGTCGCCCGGGATGGTCGACGTGGCCCGGCGGGAGCACCCCGGTGTGCGGTTCGAGGTGGGTTCCATGACGGAGCCGGACCTGGCCGACGCCTCGGTCGGCGGGCTGCTCGCGTGGTGGTCCCTGGTGCACGTCCCCGACGACGCGATCCCCGCGGTATTCGCGCAGTTCCGGCGTGTGCTGCGGCCGAGGTGCCCGCTGCTGCTCGGCTTCCACCACGGCTCCGGGTCGCGGTGGAAGACCGAGGGCTACGGCGGCCACCCGATGAAGGTCCGGGTCCACCGCCGCACGACCGACCAGGTGGCGGACCTGCTGTGCGACGCCGGGTTCGAGGTCGAGGCGCACCTGGTCCTGGGGCCCCGGGACCCGGTGCCCGCCGCGGTGGTCTTCGCCCGCTGACCCCCGGCCACCCCGTGCGGGCGCGGTAGCGCCAGCACCACCCCGGAACGGCAGTTGGCGTGATTCCCGCTGTTCGGTGCGGTCCATAGGTTTCTTGTGCGGCGAGGAACCGCCGGCACGCGGGCGGAAGGGCCCCGGCGACCGGAACACCGATCAGAGGGACGGACCTGGATGAGAACGAGCATGCGACGCGTCGGCGTCGCGGTCATGGCGGCCGCGGTGCTGGTCGGGACGGCCGGGCAGAACGCCCTCGCCGCGTCGGAGGACCGGGCGGGCGCCGAGCAGAACGCCGAGCAGAACGCGGAGCAGAACGCCGCGCGGGACCACGGTGAGCTGCGCCGGGCGATGGACGAGCTGGTGGCGGCCGGGGCGGCCGGCGTGGTGGTGCGCGTGCACGACCGGCGGGGCGAGTGGACCGGCAGCGCCGGTGTCGCGGAACTGCACCGCAGCGCCAAGCCGTCGCCGGAGGGGCGGTTCCGCGTGGGCAGCATCACGAAGACCTTCGTCGCCACCGTCGTGCTGCAGCTCGTCGGCGAGGGCAGGCTCCGGTTGGACGAGCCCGTCGACCGCTACCTGCCCCGGTACGGGCTCGACCGCCGGATCACCGTCCGGATGCTGCTCAACCACACCAGCGGCCTGTTCAACTACACCGGCGACGTCAAGGCCGACGGCACGCCGGAAGCGGGCCTCCCGCTGTGGGGCCAGGACTACGTGGACAACCTGTTCCGCACCTACCGGGCCGACGACCTCGTCCGACTGGCGCTGAGCAGGCCCGCCCGGTTCGAGCCGGGCGCGCGGCACTCCTACTCCAACACCAACTACACGCTGCTCGGCATGCTGATCGAGCAGGCGACCGGCACCGACTACGCCACCCAGGTCGAACGGCGCGTCCTGCGCCCGCTCGGGCTGCACGGCACCAGCCTGCCGGGCACGAAGACCGGCATCCCCGGCCGGCACGCGCACGGCTACATGCTGTACCAGCACCAGGGCCAGCAGAAGGTCGTCGACGTGACCAGGATGAACCCGTCCTGGGCGGGCGCCGCCGGCGAGATCATCTCCACCACCGAGGACCTCGACAGGTTCGTCACCGCGCTGCTGGGCGGGCGGCTGCTGAAGCCGGAGCTGCTGGCCGAGATGCGCAAGACGGTGTTCCGGAACGAGACCGAGCGCGTGGGCCTCGGGCTGTTCCAGAACGAGTTCGCCCCGGGCTGCACCGCGTACGGCCACACCGGCGGCACGCAGAGCGCCTCGTCCTACATGTACAGCACGGCCGATCGCGGCAAGCGGATCGAGTTCTCGGTCACGCACGGCCTCGTGGACGCCGGTGACCCGGCAGCGGCCAAGCGGTTCGACGAGGCGAACAAGAAGCTCGCGTCGGTCGCGCTGTGCGGCAGGGGCTAGGCGCAGGCCGGGCGAGGCGCGGTCATGGCGGCGGGGGCTCCTGACCGCGCACGGGGGAGGGCGGCGGCGCGGGGCCGCCGCCCTCTGGGCTTCAGCCCGAACCCTTCGCTCGCAACGCGACCGCACCGTCCTCAAAGGACGGACACGTCCGCTGTGCGCCCCCCGGTGGGGAAGACCCGCCCTAGCGCAGCTCCGCCAGCACCCCGTCGGTGAACGCCGGCCACTCCTGCGCCGCCCACTCGCCGAACCGGCGGTCGGTCAGCGCCACGCACGCCGCGCCCGCGTCGGGGTCGACCCACAGGAACGTGCCGCTCTGCCCGAAGTGGCCGGCCGTCCGCGGCGAGGACGAGGAACCCGTCCAGTGCGGCGACTTGCGCGCCCTGATCTCGAACCCCAGGCCCCAGTCGTTCTCGCGCTGCGAGCCGAAGCCGGGCAGCACGCCGCGCAGGCCGGGGAACACCACGCTGGTGGCCTCGGCCACCAGTGCCGCCGACACCAGCTCCGGCGACTGCACCTCCGCGGCGAACCGGCCCAGGTCGGCCGCGGTGGAGGTGGCGCCCGCGGCGGGCGAACCGTCCAGGGTGGACGACGCCATGCCCAGCGGCGCGAACACCGCTTCCGCCAGGTAGTCGGCGAACGGGATGTCGGTGGCCGCCACCACGGCGTCGGCCAGCACCTCGAAGCCCGTGTTCGAGTAGATCCGCCGCGTGCCCGGCGCCGCCTGCACGGCCGCGGAGTCGAACGCCAGCCCGGACGTGTGCGAGATCAGGTGCCGCAGCGTCGACCCCTCCGGCCCGGCGGGCTGGTCCCACTCGACCGCGCCCTCCTCCACCGCCACCAGCACGGCGTAGGACGTGAGCAGCTTCGTCACCGACGCCAGCGGGAACCGCCGGTCGACCGGCCCGTACGCGCCCAGGACGCGGCCACCCGCGTCGACGACGGTCGTGGCCGCCGCACCCACCGGCCACCGGGACACCACGCGCAGACTCTCCATGCCGCAGACTCTGCCACGTGTCCCCACGAGAGCTGGTCGTGCTCGGCACCGCGAGCCAGGTGCCCACCCGCACCCGCAACCACAACGGCTACCTGCTGCGGTGGGACGACGAGGGCTTCCTGTTCGACCCCGGCGACGGCGCGCAGCGGCAGATGCTGCTCGCGGGCGTGCCCGCGCGGGCCGTCACCCGCATCTGCCTGACCCACTTCCACGGCGACCACTGCCTCGGCGTGCCCGGTGTCGTGCAGCGGCTGTCACTGGACCGGGCGCAGCACCCCGTGCACGCCCACTACCCGGCCTCGGGCGCGCACTTCTTCGCCCGCCTGCGGCACGCCAGCTCGTTCCACGACGTGGTCGACCTGCGCGAGGAGCCGGTGACCGGGCCGGGGCCGATCGCGGTCGGGCCGTTCGGCGTCCTGGAGGCCCGCCGGCTGGACCACTCGCTGGAGACCTACGGCTACCGGCTCGTCGAGCCCGACGGCCGCCGGATGGTCCCCGAGCTGCTGGCCGCGCGCGGCATCCGCGGCCCGGCGATCCGCGAGCTGGAGCCGCCGCTGCTGGACGAGGTGAGCGTGCCGCGCCCCGGCCAGCGGTTCGCGTTCGTCATGGACACCCGGCTGTGCGACGGGGTCTTCGAGCTGGCGGACGGGGCCGACCTGCTGGTCATCGAGTCGACGTACCTGCGCGCCGACGAGCGCCTGGCGGCCGAGCACGGCCACCTCACCGCCGCCCAGGCCGCCCGCGTCGCGGCCGAGTGCGGCGTCCGCAAGCTCGTCCTGACCCACTTCTCGCAGCGCTACGCCGACCCCGCCGCCTTCCGCGCCGAGGCCGCCGAGGTGTTCGGCGGCGAGGTCGTGGTGGCGGCCGACCTCGACCGCGTCGCCGTGCCCAAGCGCCGGTAACCGCTCGGCGCCGTGCTCGACGCGGTGCTCGACGCCGATCGGTCCGATGTGGAGGGTCACGTCCCCGACCAGCCGCAGCGCGCCGACGACGATCGCGACGGTGGCCACGAGCAGGAGCAGCAGCCGCAGCAGCGGCGGCCAGCTCGTGAGCAGCCGGTGCAGCAGCGCCGGCCAGCTGCGGGGGTCCTGCGGTGCGGCCATCGTCGCTCCTCGTCCAGGGGGTCGTCGACGTCCAGTCAAATGAGCCGGGGAACCGCCCGCAACGACCGGTTCGGCAACATGCCGGCAATTTGCCGGGCGTCTGCCCGGCTATCGGCAATATGCCGGAAAGTTGCGGTGCGAACGACCGTGGATTCGGCAAGTGCTCGGCAAGGGCGCCCACCGCCGAACCGCAAGTATTCGGCATTTCCCCAGCTCGCCGGTTGAAGTGTCCGCCCTTTTGCGGTCATTGCCCCGCGACCCGCCGGGAAGGTGGTTGATCGACCGTTTGCGGTGCCGCAGGATCGGGTAACGAGTCCGCGGGCACCAGCACCCGCCCGCCACCCCGACGCACTTCGCCGAGGAGTCGCCGTGCCGGTCCCCATCGAGTACCGACTGCACAAGGCGGTGGGCGTGCGAGGGCTCGACCTCGCCCGCGTCAAGGCCACCGAGCTGGGCCGGAGGCTGCACGTCCGCCCGGAGGACGACGAGTGGGTCGTGCTCGCCAAGGTCGTCTGGCAGGTCGAGAACGCCATTCGACTGGTCACCAACGACGAGAAGAACCGGGAAATCCTCCGGTACGCCTACAACACGCCGCGGGACTCCGAGCTGAACACCCGGTGGCTCGGCGACCGGTTGGAACTGCTGGCCGGGCGGAAGGGCAGGGGATGGGCCGCGTTCACCACGAACAAGGTGGTCGGCAGGCTGACCGCGTCGGTCGGCGGGTATTTGCGCCTGACCGTGCCGGCGCCGCACGCCGGCGAGTTGGCCGAGCTGGTCGAGGCGGAACGGGATTACAGCCGGACGGGGATCGGGCGCGCGCGGGTCGAGGTGGACGGCAGCCACCTGTCGAACCTCATCGACGCCTGGAACACCTCCCGGCGCGACGAGATCGAGTACTGGCTGGAGCGCTGGACCCTGCACTTCGAGGTCGAGGACGGCTTCCTGGCGACCACCCGGACGCCGGGGGGCGGCGAGTTCCTCTGCGTGTTCACCAGCGCGGAGCGGCTCGCCGAGTACCAGCGGTCGACGGGCCGGCCGGGCTGCTCGCCGGCGCGCGACGAGGGCGGCCGGGTGCTCGACCTGGTGGCCCGCACGCCCGGCGTCGGGCTCGTCGTGGACCCGGTGGTCGGCGGGACGGGCAGCACCTATTGGACCGCCGAGGAAGTGGCGCGGCGCTGGTCGGTGGAGGGGTGACGTGACCGGAGGGTTCTCGGTCGACCTGGCCGAGCTGGACGAACTGGCGCGGCGGCTGCTGGCCGTCGCCGACGGCGGGCGCGGGCACGTGGTGTGGCGGTTCGGCGTCGACACCGGCAGGCTCGCCGAGTCCGACCCGCTGCGCGAGGCGGTGGCGGTCTACCAGCGCAGCCTCTACGCGGCGCTCGACCGGCTGTGCGGCGGCGCGGAGCGCGGGGCGGAGACCCTGCGCGCCGTCGCGGCCGAGTACCGGACCACCGACGAGGACCTCGCCGCGCGGTTCACCCGCCTGGCCGACACCTGGGCGGGTGAGCACGATGGCGGATCCACTGCGATCACCTGAGCCGGGGGACGACGACCCGCCCTCCGCGCCGCACCCCGGGCAGGCGCCCGGGACGCCGGAGCAGGCGCCGGGCAACCCCGGCTGGACGCGCGCGCTGCTCGGCACGACCACCGCGCAGCGGGAACCGCTCGCCGACGGCGCCGAGCTGCTGCCGGGCGTCGAGCCGTCGTTCTGGCGCGGCCCCGCGCGCGAGCGCTTCACCGCCGCGCGGGACCTGCTGGCCGGCGAGTGGAGGACCGCGCTCGACGCGCACGAGGCCGTGGTGCGCCGGGTCGAGGCTTACAGCACGTTCGTCCACCAGCTCCAGCACCTGTGGGAGGCCGACCGCGGCAACCCCGCCGCCCTGCGCCACACCGCGGACCTGCACCAGCGGACCGCCGCGGCCCTGGCGGCGGAGCTGCTGGCGCGCGCGGCCGAGCTGGACGCCGTGGCCGTCGAGGACGCGCCCGAGCACGACGACCCCGCCGAGGGGGAACCCGGTCCCGACTCACCCGAACCGGGCTCGCGCGGCGGCGCCGACCCGGACGGCTCCGACAGGGAGGCGGGCGGCCAAGCCGGCGCCGGCGGGGGCGGGGGCGGCGGCCAGGGCGGGGACGGTCAGGACGGAGGCGGTCAGGGCGCGGACGGTCAGGGCGCGGACGGCCAGGAGGGCGGCGGTCAGGGCGCGGACGGCCAGGACGGAGACGCGCAGGACGGAGACGCGCAGGACGGGAGCGGCCGGGTCGGGTCGGGCGAGGGCGGCCCGGTCGGCGGGAGCCCGCCGACCACCGCGGACGACCTGTTCACCGGCGGCTACGCGGGCGACGAGGCGCACCACCACCCGCCGCCACCGGTCGCCGCGCCCGACGCCCAGGGCGACCCGACCACGCCCGCCCAGCGCTTCCACCTCACCGAGAAGCTCGGCGTCCAGCTCCAGGCCGGCGTCCGGCTCTTCCGCATCCCCTGGGAGGCCCCGCGCCGCTAGCCGGCGGCGCCCGCCCACTGGTCGCGGACCAGGTCGTCCAGCGCCGACTCGCGGGGCCGCCAGCCCAGGGCGCGCAGCTTCGCGGTGTCGGCGCGCAGCTCCGGGGTCTCGCCGGGGTGGGCGGGCCGGCGCCGCACGGCCACCGGCCGCCCGGTCACCCGTTCCGCGGCGGCCACCACCTCGGCGACGGACGCCGGGGTCGCGCCCACGTTGTACGCCTCGTGCCGACCGGGCGCGGCGGACTCCAGGGCGAGCACGAACGCCCGCGCCGCGTCGCGCACGTGGACGAAGTCGCGCACCGCCGACCCGTCGCCGTACACGTCCAGGAACGGCACCCGGCCCGCCGCCACCGCGCACGCCCGGGTGACCACCCTGGTCTCGTCCCGGTCGCCGCCGCCGGCCACGTTGAACAGCCGCAGCGACACCGCCGCCACCCCGCCGGCGCGGGCGGTCCACGCGAGGGCGTCCTCGGCGGCGGCCTTCGTCGCCGCGTAGGGGTTCGCGGGCGCCCGCGGGTGGTCCTCGGCGATCACGGGGCGGCGCGGCGCGCCGTAGACGCCGGCGGTGGAGGCCAGCACGAACCGCGGCGCCGCCGCCCGGAGCAGCCGCAGCGTGCCCGTCACGTTCACGTCGTAGTAGGCGAGCGGGTCCTCGAACGACTCCCGCACCCGCCCGAGCGCCGCCAGGTGGACCACCCCGTCGGACGGCGGGACCTCGGCGGTCCGGATGTCACCCGCGAACGCGACCGGGGTGTGCCCGGCGGCGCGCAGCTGCTCCACGACGGTGCGGCCCAGGTAGCCGCGGGCTCCGGTGACCAGGACGCGCATGGGCCCATCCCAGCACGGCGCCGGCCACGTCCCTGACACAGGCTGGTAGAAATTGACCCTAAAGGTGTTGTCTTTCCCCGCCGATACAACCCAAGTGAGTTACCCGCACCCAGTCATGCACACCAGCATCGAGGGCGTGCTCGCGGACTACGCCCGCAGGGAAGCCAAGCGCCACCGCTTCCTGGAGACCGCCGCGGCCATCGTCGCCGCCGCGCCGCCATCGCCGGACGAGGCGCTGTTCGACCTCGTCCTCCCCGTCCCCGGGACGAACGCCCGGCGGGCCTTCCTCGACGGCGTCGACCAGGTGCTGCGCGACGCCGCTCGGTGATCCCGCGGGACCCGATCCGGCGCCTCCGGCAAGCTTCATCCGGTCGTTGCCGGACCGTGCTGGGCCGAGCCGCTCGCCGCCCTCTACAGTGCGTGGCACCCCGGCGCTCGCCGGTCGTCTCGTCTGCTCCTCGTAAAGCGAGTCCTCGGCGATGGATCATGTCCTGCCCGCGCTCCAAGCGCGCCTCGGCACCCTGTTCGGAGACCGGTTGGTCGTGCTCGCCGGCGGTACCCGGCTCAGTACGCGCGCCGGTGAGCTGCACCAGCTCGGCGCCCGCCACACGCTCGTGCTGTCGACGGACGACCACGCGCCGCTGCACGACCCGGAGGTCGTGCGCTGGGTGCCGCTGGGCATCGCGCGCGGGTTCGTCGCGGCCGAGCAGAACCGCCTGACCAGGCTGCTGGCCTCGCCCGGCCGCCGCGTCCGGGAGGTCCTGGCCGACTTCGACCCGACCGGCGCCGCGCTGGTGATCAGCACGCCGTACGCGCACACCCCCGAGTTCGCGGGCCGCCCGGTGCTCAACGCGCGCCGCCCCGAATGGGTGGAGTTGGAGAACAAGACCACGATCGACGCGCTGTGGGACGAGCTGTCCGCGCCGCGCGCGCCCGCCGCGGTGCTGGGCCTGGACTTCGACGGCCTGTGGGACGCCACCCTGCGGCTGGACCGGGGCGCGGGCGTCGTGTGGTCCGGTGACGGCCCGGCGATCAACGGCGGCGCGAACTTCGTCCGGCGGGTCCGCGACCGGCAGGAGGCGCAGGAGGCGTTCGAGGTGCTGCGCCCCAAGTGCGACTTCGTGCGCGTGATGCCGTTCCTGGAGGGCATCCCGGTGAGCGTGCACGGGATCGTGTTCCCGGACGGCACCGCCGTGCTGCGGCCGGTCGAGATGGTCGTGCCGCGCCGCCAGGGCCAGGCCCGGTTCCTGTACGCGGGCTGCGCGTCCTACTACGACCCGCCCGCCCGCATCCGCGAGGAGATGCGCAACCTGGCCCGGCGGGTGGGCGAGCGGCTGCGCGAGACCGTCGACTACCGGGGCACGTTCACGCTCGACGGCATCGCCACCGCGGAGGGCTTCCTGCCCACCGAGATCAACACCCGCTACGGCGCCGCCATGACGTGCTTCGAGGACGCGCTGCCGCAGCTGCCGCTGGCCCTCGTGCAGGTGGCCCTGGTCGCCGGCCACGACCTCGGCGTGTCGTCCATCGAGTTCGAGGAGCTGCTCGTCGCGGCGGCCGACAACTACCGGCACGGCACGGTCGGCGCGAACGTCCGCGCCGTCAACCCGACCGAGGTGGTGGAACGCCCCATCGTGTTCGCCGAGTGGTCGTGCCGCTTCGCGCACCCCGACGAGACCCCGCACGGCACGCTGCGGCTCCGGCCCTCCCCGCTGGGCGCCCGGCTGGAACTGGACTTCCTCGCCGACCAGCTGCCCCCCGGGCGCCCGGTGGTGGCGCTGACGGTGGCGGCCTTCGCGCTGGCCGACCAGGAGTGGCGCACGGCCCTGGGCCCGCTGGAACCCGCGATCCCGGTCGAGGACGACGTCCTCGCACCAGTGGTGGAACTGGGAGCCGTCACCGCCTGACGACCCCTACGAACACCACCTCCACCGGTTTCAAGACAACGCCGCACCGCCTCGGAACCGGCTTGGCTTTGAACCCACCCCGAACCGCCCCGAAATCGGCTCGAAGCCGCGCGCAGCGCGCACCCCGGTGTGGGCTGCGTGTCATCCCCGTATGGCCTGCGCGCAGCGAACCGCATGTGTCAAGGGGAGATCGAGACACCCGGTTGATCCACTCCCGGTTCGATCTCCCCTTGACACATGTGGTTGTCTCCGACCAGGTCATACGGGGATGGCACGACGCCCTGAGCTTGGTCTTTGTGTCATCCTTGGCGGCCTCTCGGCCGCTCTTCATACTTGTATCCCGCACGGATCCGGGTGAGATTCGGTGCTGTTCCGCCCGAGGCTGAAAAGCTTGAAAGAGTCCTCGCCGGACGGGCAGGCCGCCAAGGAGGAGGAAGAGCAAGAGCGGTCGTGTTCTCCCCGCATGACCTGTCAAAGACGACCATGCTTTCTTGGGGGGTGCAAGCGAAAAGCGTGCTTGCACCCCCCAAGAAAGCATGGTAGCCCTCCGGGCAGGCCATACGGGGAGAACACGAAGCGATCGTTCTGCACGGGGCGTGCAAACCCAAAAGCTGCGAACCGTGAACGGCCTGGCTGCGGTCCACCTCCTGGGCGCTAACCGTAAGCGGCGAGGAAGGCGTAGTGGTAACCCATCAACTGAGCGGTCACGACCGGTGGTTGGTGGGTCGGGTAGCCGCCGTTCGCGTAGGACCGCCGCAGGTCCGGATCGGCCTGGGCGAGGGCGTGCACCCAAGCCGCGTCGACCGCCTCGCCGAGCATCAGGTGCAGCGCCACGCACGCGGCCTCCACCAGCGCCTCCGGGTGCGTGCCACCGAAAGCGATGCCCTGCGCCACGTCCACGACGTGCTTGGGCGCGACCTCGGGAACGGCGATCGCCAGCGCCATCGAGCACGCCACCTCCGCGCCCACCAGCGCGTCGAACACCTTCGGCGCGTTCTTGGCGACGGCGTAGCGGGTGTGGGTGATCCAGTCCGGTGGGAGGCGGGGGAGTTCGCGGCCCAGCGGGTTCCAGTGGCGGCGGGTGCGCTTGCCGTCCTCGGTGAAGCCCGCGCTCGCCAGCGCCGTCGCGGCGAGCAGGAAGATCACCCGATCGCGCACCGCGCCCGCCACCTTGTAGCTCGCGCCCAGCCCGGCCAGGAACGGCACGGCGTGGCAGGTCGCCTCGGAGACCGTGTCCTCGTCCAGCAGGCGTCTCTCCAGCTGCGCGCAGGCGTCCAGGTCCCCCTCCGCCGTCCGGCGCAGGAGGTCGCCCACGCCCGCGCCGTGGGACAGTTCGGCCCAGGACACCTTCTCCAAGCCGCGCAACGGATCCGGCCGTTGCCAGGCGGGTGGCAGCTCCATGCCGGGGAAGCTACGGGATGGCGCCCGCCGGGTGCCGCAGCGGCACGGCGCGGACCGCGCGACGTCACCCGGCCCGTGCCTGGCGCGCGCGGCGGCGAAGCCGGTCCTGGCGGGTCCGCGGGACCTCGTACGATCACCGGCGTGCGTGGACCCACCTACAAGGTCGTCGACCTCTTCTCCGGTGCCGGCGGCATGAGCCTGGGGTTCCAAGCGCACCGGGACTTCACGGTCGTGGGCGCGGCGGACGCGCAGATCGGCAAGCCGTCGTCGCGGCTGGGATCGTTGCGCTGCAACGGGACCTACCGGCACAACATCGGCGTCGACCCGCTCCAGGTGGACCTGGGCCGGCTCGACCCGGCGGTGCTGCGCGAGGTGTGGGGGCTGCGGCGGGGCGAGCTGGACGTGCTGGTGGCGTGCCCGCCGTGCTCGGGCTTCACCCGCATCACCGCCGCGAACCACCTGCGCGACGACCCGCGCAACTCGCTGGTCGGGCGGGTGGCGGCGTACGTGGCGGAGCTGCGCCCCCGCGTCATGCTGCTGGAGAACGCCCGCGAGCTGGTGAAGGGCAAGCAGCGGCACCACCTGGAGGGGCTGGTCGACCAGCTGCTCGAACTCGGCTACGAGGTGGCCGCCTCCTCGCACATGCTGTCCCGGTTCGGGCTCCCGCAGCTGCGGGAGCGCGCGGTGGTGGTCGCGGTGGACTCGGGCGTCCCGCTGCGCACCCTGGACGACCTGTGGTCGGGCTGGGAGGTGCGGCCGGGCGCGGTGACGGTGCGGCGCGCCATCGGCAAGCTGCCGCCGGTGGTGGCGGGCGAGGTCGACGCCGAGGACCCGATGCACGTGTCGCCGTCGTTCCGGCACGGCCGGTCGCTGGACCGGATGCGGGCCATACCGGCCGACGGCGGGTCGTGGGGCGACCTGGTCGGCTCGCCCGCCGAGCAGCTGCTGAACCCGGCGCAGCGCAAGATCATCGAGGACGGCAAGTGGGGCTCGCACCCGGACGTCTACGGGCGCATGTGGTGGGACGAGCCGGCGCGGACCATCAAGCGGGAGTGCGGGCACGTCGGCAACGGCCGGTACGCGCACCCCGAGCAGGACCGGCTGTGCACGGTGCGGGAGATGGCGCTGCTGCAGGGGTTCCCGCGCAGGTTCCGGTTCGACGTCTCGATCATCGGAAATGCCTACCGACATCTGGGTGATGCTGTTCCCCCGTTGGTGTCTTACCAGTTGGCGGCACTGTGCAAGTGGATCCTGGCCGGTCAGCCGCCCACGGCGAAGGACCTGTGCCTGCCCGGGACGTCGCTGCGCGTGGGGGACATCCGCCCGGTGGCGGCGGCCGAGCTGGTCGCCTAGATCACCGTTTCACAACGGTGTGGCGTCGGTTTGCCGACGCTATTCGGACGTTGTCTGCGACATACCCGCTCTGACCTGCGGTAACTCCGCGTCGATCCGGTCGGTTGCGGCCGTTCGCCGCCCGTCGAAACGGCCATTCGGCGGGCTGCGCAACCAGGTGACGCCGTGGTTCGATCATCCACTTCGGACTGTCCGACGGCGTTGTGGCTGCTCCGACGCCTGTGACCAGCCGGATCGCCCGTCACCGTTCCGTGGTAACCCGATCGGATAGTGTTCCGCCGATTCCTGTCGATTCGGTGTCGGTTCCCCCTGTACCTGCGGTCCGGCCGGATTCGACACGGACCGCCGCCTTGGACTAAATCATCGGGCTACCCGCGAAGCCTCAAGGAGAAACATGGCACCCCGGTCGACCCTGAAGCGCATGGGGGCTGCGGTCCTCGGCGCCTCCCTCGTGTTCCTGTCCGCCCTGCCCGCCGCCGCCGACGCGGTGGAGGTCAGGCCGCACCCCGGTGCCGACGAGCAGGGCATCGGGCTGCACCTGAACAAGGACGGCAAGCGCCTCAAGACGGACAAGGGTGGCGAGGCGTTCAACACCGAGCTGATCGGCCTGCGCATCAACGAGGCCGGCAAGGACCAGACCGCCACGGCGTACTGCGTCGAGCTGCCGACCCCCCTTGAGGACAACACCCCCCTCAAGGAGGTGCCGTGGGACCAGCACCCGAACCCGGACACGAAGTTCACGGCCAACGCCAAGTACGTGAACTGGATCCTGCACAACAGCTACCCGAAGCTGGACCTGGCGCAGGCGCAGCAGGCGTTCAACCTCGCCGGTGTCAAGAAGAGCGCCTTCATCGCGGGCACGCAGGCCGCGATCTGGCACTACACCGACGGGATCGACCTCGACCTGGCCGACGCCAGCATCGAGCCCGAGGGCGCCGACGCGGACGTGGTCGCCGTCTACAAGCGGCTGACCGACCCGGCCATCAACGTCGGCGTCGACCAGGAGCCGGCCCCGACCCTGTCGGTCGACCCGAAGCTGCTGGAGGGCGCCGCCGACGGCAGGCTGATCGGCCCGTTCACCGTCAAGACGTCGGCCGACGAGGTCTTCGTCGAGGCGGAGCTGCCCGAGGGCGTCACCTTCACCGACCGGGACGGCAAGGAGCTGAACCTCGTCGAGCAGCGGGGTGACGTGAAGGTCGCCGCCGAGCAGAAGATCAGCGAGGTCTTCGTCAAGGTGGCCGAGGGCGTCGAGCCCTCCGAGGTCGAGTTCACCGTCCGCGCCACCGCCGAGGTGCGCCACGGCCGGCTGTTCGTCTCCAGCGACCGCAACAAGAAGACCCAGTCGCTCGTGATCGCCAAGCCGGCGAAGATGGACGCCAAGGACCAGGCGAAGGTCAAGTGGGTCGAGGGCGCCAAGCCGACGACCTCCTCGTCCCCCGCCTCGGCCACGACCACGACCACCACCACGACGACCGAGGCCGCGCCGACCACCACGACGACCAACGACGTGCCGGCCCCCGGCGCGGGTGGCGGTGAGGACGACCTGGCGTCGACCGGCGCCTCGATCTTCGTGCCGCTGCTGATCGGCCTGGGCCTGCTCGGCGCCGGCGTCGCGGCGATGATCGTCGTGCGGCGCAAGAAGACCGCCTGATCCCACCGGCCCCCGGGCCGGCACCGGACGCGCGACGGCCCCCTCGGAACGCCTTCCGAGGGGGCCGTCGCGCGTCCGGTGCCGGTGGCGCGGGGCGGCCCGCCGGGTAGCGTGGTGAGCCGCTGGGGACGCGGGGGCGGTTCGGGTAGCCTCCGTCTGGAGCGCGAGGGAGCACCATGAACTTCGACGAGATCAGGAACAAGGCGTCCGAGCTGCTGGAGGAGAACCACGAGAAGGTGGACCAGGGCATCGACGCGGCGGCCGGTTTCCTCGCCGGCCGGTTCGGGCACGAGGAGCAGGTCGAGTCGGTGGCCGAGAAGGTCAAGGACATCCTCCCGGGTGGGCAGTGAACTCGGCCGACACGGCGGAGCGGGCCGGCCGGCCCGGTGAGGCCCGCTCGCCGTCCGCGCAGATCGTCACGTGGCAGGGCTACTCCGTGCCGCGGCTGGAGCAGGTCCGCTTCCTGCTGTCCGAGCGCAAGCTGCGGGCCTCCGGCCGGCTGGTGACGGCGGGCCCGGACGAGCAGTTCAGCGGGTCGTTCGAGGTCTCCGTCGGCGAGACCGGCGCGGTGACCCGCCTGCTGCTGCGCACGGCGACGGTGTCCGAGGAGCGCCAGGTCTCGGTGTCCCGCTCGTCCGAGGGCGTCTGGCTGGTCGACCACGGCCAGGGCGCCGAGCGCGCCGACTTCGACGGCGCGGTGGACGTGGACGTGCAGTTCGCCGTGCTGTTCAACGCCATCCCGATCCGCCGCCTCCGCCTCCAGGACGAACCGGGCGAGCACGAGCTGCCGGTCGTCCACGTGACGCTGCCGGACCTCTCGGTGCGCCTGGTGCGGCAGCGGTACCGGACGGTGTCGGTGGGGGAGCGGCAGTCCGTGGTGTCGTTCGAGAGCGGCGACTTCCAGCAGGACATCACGGTCGACAAGACCGGCCTGGTGGTCGACTACCCGGGCGTCGCGCAGCGCATCTGACGCGGGGCGCGCGGGCGCGTCGGCACCGGCCCGGGGAGCGTCGGCCCGGGAAGTCGGCCCGGGAAGTCAGCTCAGGAAGAACGACACGAACGCCGACGACGGCCGGACGTCCGCGGCGGCGCCGTAGAGGCGGACCTCGATCGTGTGCGGCCCGGCGGACAGCCCGCCGGTGTCCAGGGCCAGCCGGAACGACCCGGCGACGCCCGGCCCGCCCAGGTCCGTCGGCACGGTCGCGATCCGCTCGTCGTCCAGCCGCACGGTGAACCCGGCCAGCCCGGCCAGGCCCGCGCCGCGCTCCCCCGACCGGCCGTCCAGGGTCAGGTCGAACACCACCCGGCCGCGCGGGACCGGCGAGCCCTCGGGCACCGGGCGACCGCCGGCGTCGAGCACCGTCCCCACGACCCGGGCGAGGTCCGGCTCCGGGCCGTTCGCCGGCGGGTCGCCGGCGGTGCGCCGCGGCGCGGGCGGCGCGCCGGGCGCGGGCGTCAGCTCCAAGTCGACGTGGGTGGCCCGCACCGGCAGGCCGGTCACCACCGTGACCGGCAGCCGGCCGTCGACCAGGACCAGCGCCGAGGCCGGCACGTCGGCCACCACGGGGTAGCCGGCGCCCGGCCGCCACGGCGCGCCCGGCACGGCCGGCCGCAGCGGCACCCGCGCGTCGCCGACGGCCAGGGCGAACCCCGGCGCGACCGGCGACCGGTCGGTGTGCCGCAGGACCATCCGCACCTGGCCGCCCACCACGCCGCGCAGGGGCGTGCCGGTGACCGGCGCTGCGTCGGGCGCGACCGCGACCCGCACGTCCGGCGGCGGCGCGGCGGCGGGCGCGGTGGCCGGTGCGGCGTCGAACGCCACGAGGCTGATCGCCGCCCGCCGGCCGGTCCGCCCGGACACCGAGACCAGCGCGGTGGCCTCCCGCCAGCCCGGTGTCGCCGGGCTGGTCGCCACGACCTCGCCGTCCAGCAGCACCCGCGCGCCGTCGCGGCGCAGCGCCAGCTCCCAGCGGTGGGTCAGGCCCGGCTCCGGCGCGGGCAGCGGGCGCGTCGCCGTGGTCGGCGTGCCCTCCGGGGTCAGCACCTCGGCGGTGGTCCCGCCGCTGCCGCCGGCCACCCGCAGCCGGATCGCGCCCGGCGGCAGCCCGTCGCCACCCACCGCGGTGATCGGGCCGGGCACCAGGTCGACGGCCAGCTCGCCGTCGGCGCCGGGCGCGTCGGTGTCCACGACGACCCGGCCCAGGTCGTCGGCGTCGCGCAGCGCGAACGGCGTGCGCGACCGCAGCGACGCGGCCGTCGCCACGCAGTTGTCGCCGATCACCAGCCGCGCCCCGTCGTCGCCCCGGCCGGGGGTGGCGCGGGCGCAGTCGTCCTCGGCCGTGAACCGCCAGCGGGCCGGGTCCGGCGCGTCGGGCTGGTCGAACCGGTCGACCAGCGCGAGGTCGCCGACCCCCGGCGTGCGCGGGACGCCCTCGCCGCCCGCCGGCTCGGAGCGCTGCCCGAACGCGTCGACCGCCCGGACCTCCACCCGGTAGGCGGCCCCGTCGTCGAGCCCGTCGAGCTGCGTGGCGGTCCGCGCGACGAGCCTGCTGCGGTCCAGCCGGCCGTCGCGGCCCCAGCGCACCTCGTAGCCCGGCGCCTCCTCGCCCGACCACCGCACCTGGAGCCGGCGGGGCCCGGCGGTCACCCGCAGGCCCTCCGGCCGGTGCGGCGGCTCGCCCGCCCTCGGGACCAGGACCCCGTCGGCGGCGAACGGCGCCAGCGAGGTCGGCGGCGGCGCGGACGTGGCGGTCCGGGGTTCCGGGTCGCCCCCGCCGGCACCCCGCAGCACCGCCACCACCCCGCCGAGCAGCACCGCGCCGGCGGCGACGAGGGCGATCCGGCGGCGGTCCACGGCACCAAGCTAGGCGGCGGGGGTGACCTGGGTCACCGGGCGTTGCGCACCCGAGATCTACGGCCCGCCGATCGCGAAGGGGTGCTCGGCCGTCCGGACCTCTTGCCCCTGGTCCACCGGGAGCACCCGCACCACCACCGCGTGCCGACCGGCCGGCTCGCCGGCGAGGTCGACCAGGAGCTCGTGCCGCCCGCCCGCCGCGCCGCCGGTCGGCAGCACCGCCAGCCGCTGCCCGTCGAGGTCGACCTCGACGGCCGCGACCGCCGCCACCTCGCGCTCGCCGCCCCCGGCCAGCTCCACCACGACCCGCGCCCGGCCACCGGGCGGGACCCGGTCGGCGGGGCCGGTCTCGGGCACCACGGTCACGACCGGCGCGGGCGGCCGGACCGCCGGCGGCCCGTGGTCGGTCATCCGCGGCAGCGGGCGCCGGTCGGCCGCCGGGCCCTCGTCCACGACCAGGTGCGCTGCGCCGACCAGCGCCTCGCGCGCCGCCGTCAACCGGACCGGCGTGTCCGCGACCGGGTCGGTCAGCGGGAAGTCGGCGCGCACCACACCGGTCCGGGCCCCGTCGCCGACCGGCGGCAGGAGCACGCCGGGCGCGGTCCGCCCGCCGAACCCGATCGTGACCGGGACGTCCCGGACGGCCGAGTCGGGGGTGCTCACCGACGCGACGACCCGCACCGACCTGCCGCCGGCCAGGTGCTGCGCGGCCGCGGAGCCCAGGTCCACCGCCCCGCCCCCCGCCCGACCGGGGTCGAGCCGCACGACCGAGGCGGGCACGGGCTCCTCCGGCACGCCGCCCACGCCGAACGCGTCGACCCCGGCGCCCGCGCCGCGGAACGCCAACCGCGGCCGGGCCACCGCCCACGGCACGGCGACCGCCGCCGCGGCGAGCGCCTCGCCGTCCCGCAGCGCCACCACGGCGTCGGGCAGGACGCGCAGCTCCCAGCGGTGCCGGACGCCGGGCGTCGGCGGCGGCGCGGTGCCGCCGACGGGCACCACCCGGGAGGTGGGCGGCACGCCCGCGCCCGCGTCGACGCTGACGCCGTGCGGGGTGACGCGCAGGACGACCGAACCCGGCGGGAAGGGCTCGACCAGGCGCGGGAGGTCGTGGAACGGCTCGGGCAGCAGGGCCACCAGCAGCTCGCCGCCGTGCTCGGCGCCCGGGCCGTCGGTGGTCAGGACGACCCGGCCGACCGCGCCGTCCGCGGCCGGGGCGCCCAGCCGCAGCGGGACGTTGGACTGCAGGTCCAGCGCGTCGCAGGTGACGGCCAGCCGCCTGCCGTTGAGCGGGCGCAGGCCCAGGCAGTCGTCGCCCGGGGCGAGCACCCGCCACCGGCGCGGGCCCAGCGCCGCGGGGCCGTCGAGCGCGTCGGGCGGCCGGGCCAGGTGCTCGGTCCACGACCGGTCGTGCGCCTGCGCCGGCGTCGCGCGCGCCACGGCCGGCGGCGAGCGGCGGCCCCGCTCGTCGACGGCGCGGACCTCGACGGCGGTCCCGGCGTCCGCGGGCAGGTCGGTCAGCTCGGTCTCGGTCGCCTGCACCAGGCGGGTGCGGCCCGCCCAGCGCACCTCGAACCCGCCGGGCGCGACACCGCCGGCGGCCGTCCAGGCGGCGCGCAGGCTCGTCCCGTCCAGGCTGGTCAGCACCAGGTCGGCGGGCCGCCGCGGCGAGCGGTCGCCGGGGACGTGCTCGACCCGGTCGGCGAGGAACCCGTCGGGCCCGCGCGGCTGCGGGGGAGCGGTCCCGCCGCGCAGCGCCACGACCGCGCCCGCCACGAGGGCGAGCCCGCCGAGCCACACCACGAGCCTGCGAGGCGCCACCCGCCGACTTTACGAGTCGCGCGCGAGCAGGGTCCCGCCGTTCAGCCCAACGACCCGGCCGCCGCGCGACCCCAGCGCCCGCAGCGCCTCCAGCGCGCCCGGCGAGGCCAGGTCGACGGTCAGGGCCGCGCCCCCGGAGCCCCCGGCCTCCCGGGCCTCGTGCAGCGCCAGCCGCGCCCGGTGCCCGGCGTCGATCGTCTTGGCCAGCCCGCCGGTCGACGCGAGCGACCCGCGCGCCGCGCCCAGCCTGCCCAGCGCGTCGTCCACGGCGGTCAGCAGGGCGGCCCGGTTGCCCTCGCACATGGCGCGGACCAGGTCGGGATCGCTCGCGGCGACCCGCGTGCCGTCGCCGAACGAGCCGGCGGCGAGCGCGAGGGCGAGCGGCCCGCCGTCCGCGCCGACGCAGGCGAGCACGGCCGCCAGGACGTGCGGCAGGTGCGAGATCCGGGCCACCGCCGCGTCGTGCTCCGCGGCGGTGGTCGGGACGACGTGCGACCCGGCGTCCAGGGCGAGCCCGACGACGTCGGCCAGCACCTCGACGTCCGCGCCGTCCTCAGCCGCGACCACCCAGGCGGCGTCGCGGAACAGCCCGGCCCGCCCCGCCGCCCAGCCGGAGGCCGACGTGCCCGCCATCGGGTGCCCGCCGACGTACCGGGCCCGGGGCGCCACCCGCGCGACCGCCTCGGCCACGGGGCCCTTGACGCTCACCACGTCGGTCAGCCGGACCCCGTCCGGCACCCGCCGCAGCACCTCCTCGACGGCGGGCAGCGGCACGGCGACGACGACCAGCGCGTCCCGCTCCGCGGCGCGCGCCAGGGCGGCGTCCGGCGCCAGGACGTCGTAGCCCTCCGCGCGGGCGGCGTCGGCGTCCCGCGCCGAGGCCGTGGCGCCCCACACCGCCCGCCCGGCCGCCGCCGCGGCGCGCAGCACCGAGCCGCCGATCAACCCCAGTCCGACCACGCACACGTCACGCACGGGGCACATCCTGCCGGCGGTGAGCGGCGGGGGTGGCGAGCGGCGGGGACGGCGCTCACCGCAGGGCGTCGAGGGCGAAGGCCGTGTGGACCACCACCCCGTGCTCCATGGCCGCCTCGTCGAAGAGGACCTTGTTCGAGTGGTTCGGCTCCGCCTGCGACAGCTCCACGCCCCGCGGGCACGCGCCCAGGAACGCCATCGCGCCGGGCACGCGCTGCAGCACGTACGAGAAGTCCTCCGCGCCCATCAGCGGGTCCTCCATGGGGGAGGCCCAGCGCGCGCCGAGGGCGGCCGAGGTCACGTCGAGCACGTGCGGGCCCACCTCGGTGTCGTTCACCGTCACCGGGTAGCCGGGGACGACCTCGACCTCGGCGGTGCAGCCGTGCGCGGCCGCCACGTGCTCGCAGACCTGCCGCAGCTCCCGGAGGACGAAGGTCCGCGTCTCGTCGGAGAGCGTGCGGACGGTGCCCTCCAGCACGGCGGTCTCCGGGATGATGTTGGTGGTCGTGCCCGCCTTGATGTGGCCGACCGTCACGACCGCCGGCCGGTGCACGTTGACCCGGCGGGCCACCGCGGTCTGCAGTGCGCCGACCATCGCGGCGGCGGCCGGGATCGGGTCGACCGCGTCGTGCGGGGTGCCGCCGTGGCCGCCCCGCCCGCGGACGACGACGCGGAAGTTGTCCGCCGAGGCCATGGTCGGCCCGCCGCGGGAGACCACGACCCCGGACTGGAGCGTCGAGGAGACGTGCAGGGCGAACGCCTTCTCCACCGGCGTGCCCGCCGCGTCCAGCACGCCCTCGTCGAGCATGTGCCGGGCGCCGTGCATCCCCTCCTCGCCCGGCTGGAACATGAACACCACCTGGCCGGCCAGCGCCTCCCGCCGGGAGCACAGCAGGCGGGCGGCGGAGGCCAGCATCGCCACGTGCGTGTCGTGGCCGCAGGCGTGCATCGAGCCGGCCACCTCGGACGCGTACGCCAGGCCGGTCTCCTCCTGCAGCGGCAGCGCGTCCATGTCGCCGCGCAGCAGGACCGTCGGCCCCGGCTTCGCGCCGCGCAGCACCGCGACGACCGAGGTGGTCGACCTCCCGGTGGTGACCTCGAGCGGGAGCCCCGCCAGCGCGTGCTGGACCGCCGCCTGCGTGGCGGGCAGGTCGAGCCCCTGCTCCGGGTGCCGGTGCACCTGGCGGCGCAGCGCCACCGTCCTGGGCTGAAGGGCACGAGCTGCCTCCACGAGCCCGGTGTAGCGGGGCTCGGGTGCGGTCGTCTGTGCGTGCGGCAGAGTTGTGCTCATCCCTCGATAGTGGCATCGGAGGAGCCCCGGTGCCCGGCCCGAGGCCCCCGTGCTACCGGGTGCGCTCCGGTGGCCCTACGGTGTGCACATGGCACACCAGGAGCCGGTCAACGGCTTCGCTGTCGCGGTGGTCCGGGAGGACGGCCGCTGGCGGTGCAGCAGGATGGACAGCTCGGCGCTCTCCGAGCTCGACGCGGCGATCACGGAACTGCGCCGACTCCGCTCCACCGGTGCCGTCTTCGGGCTGCTGGCGGTGGACGACGAGTTCTTCATAGTGCTGCGACCGGTGCCCGGCGGGGTGTCGCTGCTGCTCTCGGACGCCGCCGCCGCGCTGGACTACGACATCGCGGCGGACGTGCTGGACCTCCTGCGGGTGGACCCGCCCGACGAGGACGACGACGAGCTGTGGCCCGAGGGCGACCTCTCGGTCCTCGCCGACGTCGGGATGCCGCCGCACGAGCTGCAGGTGGTCGTGGACGAGGTCGACCTGTACCCGGACGAGCAGCTGCAGATGATCGCCCAGCGGTGCGGGTTCGGCGACGAGTTCACCAAGGTCCTGGACAGCATCCAGGCGTGACCGACGAGGAGCTGGTGCGGTCGGCCCTGGACGTCGCGGCGCTGGCGCCGCGCACCGGCGACGTCCCGATCGGCGCGGTGGTGCTCGGCCCGGACGGCGCGGAGCTGGCGCGCGCCTGCAACGCCCGCGAGGCGCTCGGCGACCCCACCGCGCACGCGGAGGTCCTGGCGCTGCGGGCGGCGGCGGACGCGCTCGGCGACGGGTGGCGGCTGGTCGGCTGCACGCTGGCGGTCACCGTGGAGCCGTGCACGATGTGCGCCGGCGCGCTGGTGCTGGCGCGGGTCTCGCGGGTCGTCTTCGGGGCCTGGGAGCCGAAGACCGGCGCGGCGGGCTCGCTGTGGGACGTCGTGCGGGACCGCCGGCTCAACCACCGGCCGGAGGTGGTCGGCGGCGTGCTGGAGGACGAGTGCGCGGCCCTGCTGGAGTCGTTCTTCTCCGCCCGGTGAGAGGGGTCGCGCCGGGCGCGGCCCCCGGGCTCGCGAGCGGTCCTCGTAATTAGCCCGCTCGGGTGTATCCGCTGATCTGCGGGCAGGCAGGGCCGCTGCCACGATTGGACGGGTGTCCGTCGAGATCGCGGACGCCGCACTGGCAGGCGGCGTCGCCAGGGGAGACTTGGCCGCGTTCGAAGTCCTGGTGCGCCGGTACTCCGGTCGGGTGTTCGGGCTGGCCTTCCGCATCCTCAACGACCGGGCGGAGGCCGAGGACGTCACCCAGGAGGTCTTCGCGACCGCGTGGCGGCGGCTGGACTCGCTCAGCGACCCGGCCGCGGTGCGCACGTGGCTGTTCCGGGTGGCCCACCGCCAGTGCCTCGGCGTGCTCCGGCGCAACCGGACCGACCCGGTGGGCGACCTGCCCGACACGGGCGCGACCCCGGTCGGCCTGGGCCAGCCGCCCCGCGACCCGTCGATCGTCGCCGAGACCGTGGCGGCGGTGGCGGCGCTGCGGCTGGCCCTGCGGAGGCTGCCGGAGCCGCAGCGGGCGGCGTGGCTGCTGGCCGAGGTGGACGGCCTGTCGTACGCGCAGATCGCGCTCGCGGTGGGCGCCAGCGAGGAGTCGGTCCGGGGCCGCCTGGCGCGGGCGAGGGTCCGCCTGGCCGAGGTGATGAAGGTCTGGCGCTGACCCCACCGCACCGCCGCCACCGGACCCCGGTGTCGAGCACCCCCGGCGGTCTTGTATTGTTCTCGGCGGTGGCGTGTCCGAGCGGCCGAAGGAGCACGCCTCGAAAGCGTGTGAGGTGCAAGCCTCCGTGGGTTCAAATCCCACCGCCACCGCTGCTCAGAGCCCCGGTTGCCGATCATGGCAACCGGGGCTCCGACGTTTCGTCTCAGTTGGAACGCGCAGGGCTGTGCGCTGCTCCTGCTCGTGTGTTGCCCTGACCTCTGCGATCTCCGCAGCTGTAGAAAGGTGACTAAGGGCAGAGCAAGGCGTGAACTCCGAACGAGCGCATGATCTCGACAGCTTCCTCTGCTTCGAGGTACAGCCATCCACCGTCTTCGATCAAGATCAGATCTTGCCGAGCAGTTCGATCGCGTTGCTGTAGCGAGTGCGGATGCGCTCGAGGGCCTCGTCGTGACCCAAGCGACGCTCATGCCTGTCAGTGGGGTTGACCAGGGCTGGCTGAGGAAGCGGCACCTCGGCAGCCTCGCGGGCGACCTTCTCTTCAGGCGTAACGCAGACGCTCATGGCCACCTCCAACTCCTACGCGCAGGGCGGACCTCCACCCTAGCTCGTATGGTTACGTACCGTATACGGACGTAGCAACCATCACCTGGATGCTTGTATGCCCCAGATGGCACTTCCCGAAGCTTCAGAGACCTCCACCCTGTGAAACCTGATCTTCTTTCAGGGTAAAAAGCCCAGCTCAGAGCACGTGTAGGCTAGCTGCTGTCGCCGCTCTCGGTCCAGAGCTGCCCGGCCGTCTTCCGTTCGCGGTCTTGGATGGCCTTGTGCAGCGTCACCAGCTCATCGGGCAGCCCGACGTCGCGCGTATCCGCGTGGGTTCGAACCCCACCGCCACCGCTGCTCAGAGCCCCGGTTGCCGATCATGGCAACCGGGGCTCCGACGTTCGGCGGCATTTCCCCCGCCTGCGCGGGGAGGACGACCTGCTGAGCGCCGGCTACCCGTGTCAGCCGGGACCACCCCCGCCTGCGCGGGGAAGACGCGTTGTGAACTGGGACTTCACCCGCCAAGTCGGCCGTTTGATCCGGTTCGCCGCTGTCTCGTCGTCGGGGTGGCGCCGCCCCCCGCTCATCATGAGTCGGTGGAGTGAATCCCGCCGCCACCGCGGTTCGGGGCCACCGCTGCCGCCCCGGCTCGGGGATCACCCTGTTGCCGCTGGTGGAGCCGCGCGGATGCGGTCGGGGGGAGTGGGGGTGATCAGTATCGTGATCGGGGTCACATCGCAGGGCGTCTTCGAGGAGGCTGTGGGCGATGACCGCGACGGGTGACGACATCGATGGGCTCACCGCGCCGACTCCCGAGGAGGTCGGGACCGCGTACGACCGGTTCGGCGACCTCTACGCGCTGACCATCGGCGACGTGGGTCTGCACGTGGGCATGTGGACCCCGCCCGGCGAGCGCGCGCCCGCCACCACCCTCGCCGACCTGGCCAACCTGGCGCAGGAGCGGCAGACCGAGCACCACGTCGAGACCCTGGGGCTGCGGGCCGACGAGCACCTGCTCGACATCGGGTCCGGGACCGGGGTGCCCGCGCTGCGGGTGGCGCAGCGCAGCGGCGGGCGGGTCACCGGGATCTCCGTCAGCCGCGAGCAGGTCCTCCGGGCCACCGGGCGGGCGGAGGCGGCGGGGTTGTCCGACCGCGTCTCGTTCCGCTACGGCAACGTCCTGGACCTCGACTTCGCGGACGGGTCGTTCGACGCGGCCCTGGCCATCGACGTCTACCCGCACCTGGCCGACCGGCAGCGGGCGTTCCACGAGACCGCCCGGGTCCTGCGGCCGGGCGGGCGGCTGCTGGTGAGCGAGTTCACCCTGCGCGGGACGCCTTCCGCGGAGCAGTCGGCCGCGTTCCGGCGGACCTGGTTCTGCGCGCCCCCGACCACGCCGGCGAAGACCCTGGAGCGGGCCGCCGCCGCGGGCCTGGAACTGGTCCGGGCCGAGAACCTGACGCAGAACCTCGCGTTCTCCGGCGAGCTGATGGGGCTGCTCTACACCGACCGGCGCGACGAGGTCGTCGAGCGCTACGGGCCCGAGCTGGCCGCCGGGATGGACCCCGTGATCCGGCTGGTGCGCTCCTACACCCGCGACCACCTCGGCTACTACCTGTTCCTGCTGCACAAGCCCCGGTAGCGCCCCGCGGCCGGGAACCCCGACCCGCGCATTGGGGGCGCGGCCCGCCTCGTCAGGCGGACCGCGCCCCCGTCGTGTGCGCTGTGCCCGGGCCGGCGCTGGGAGGGCCACCGGGCGGACACGTGATCGACCCTACCCTATTCTCGAACACACGTTCGAGTGATCGTGGTGGTCCACCGCGCGCGGTATCCAGCCTCGGGCAATCGCGCAGCGCACCCGAACGCATTGACGACAGTTGGTGACGGCTTCTTTCGCAGTTCACCCGGTCCGGGGAGGATTCGCGGACCCGCACACACCCGGAGGACCCGTTGAGACCCACCCCGCCCCGCGTCGGCCTGGTGGTCGCGGCCGTGTCGCTCGCCCTGGTCACGCCCGCGACCGCCGCGCCCAGCCCGGACGCCCTGATCGCCGAGGTCTACGGCGGCGGCGGCAACTCGGGCGCGACGCTCACCCAGGACTTCGTCGAGCTGGCCAACCGGGGCGCGGGCGCCGTGCCCCTCGACGGCTGGAGCGTGCAGTACCTGCCCGCCGGCGCGAGCGCCGCGAGCCGGTGGCAGGTCACGCCGCTGGCCGGCGCGCTCGCCCCCGGCGGGCGGTACCTGGTGGCCCAGGCCAAGGGCGCCGCCGGCACCGTCGCGCTGCCCGCGCCCGACGCCACCGGCGGCACGGCCATGTCCGCCACCGGCGGCACGGTCGCGCTCGTCGCCGCCACCGCGGCGCTCACCTGCAAGACCGCCGCCGACTGCGCGGCCGACCCGCGCGTGCGCGACCTGGTCGGCTACGGCAGGTCCACCGTCGTCCGCGAGGGCGCGCCGACCGCCGACCCGACCAGCTCCACCTCCGCCGCCCGGCCCGCGCTCGACGACACCGACGACAACTCCGCCGACTTCGCGGTGGGCGCGCCGACGCCGGTCAACGCCGGGGGCGAGGGCCCCGGCGACCAGGAGCCCGAGCCCGGTCCCGGCGACAAGCGGATCCGCGACATCCAGGGCACGACCCGGATCTCGCCGCTGCTGGGCGCCAGGGTCAGCGGGGTGCCGGGCGTCGTCACGGCCACCCGCGCCACCGGCGACCGCGGCTTCTGGTTCCAGGACACCTCGCCCGACGCCGACCCGCGCACCAGCGAGGGCCTGTTCGCCTACACCGCCGACCTCGAACCGACCGTGGAGCCGGGCGACTCCGTGCTGGTCAGCGGCACGGTGGCGGAGTACCGGCCGGGCGGTGACACCGCGGGCAACTCCAACCAGACGCTCACCGAGCTGGCCGGCGTGACCGTCACCGTCGTGTCCAAGGGCAACCCGCTGCCCGCGCCGGTCGTGCTCAGCCCGCCCGACGGGTTCCTGCCGACCGCCGGCGGCGGCAGCGTCGAGGCGCTGGAGCTGGACCCGTCGACCTACGGCCAGGACTACTACGAGTCGCTGGAGGGCACCTACGTCCGGGTCGACGACGCCCGCGTGGTCGGGCCCACGAACGGCTACGGCGAGACGTGGATCACCACCAGGCCGACCCAGAACCCGACCGCCCGGGGCGGCACGGTCTACCTCGGGTACGACCGGCCCAACAGCGGCCGGATCAAGGTCAAGGCCGGCAGCGCCACCCCGGAGGCGAGCGACGTCGGCGACGTGTGGCGCGGCGCGACCCTCGGCAACGTCGAGTACACGAACTTCGGCGGCTACACGCTGGCCACGAAGACCACCGGCGAGCACGTGCCCGGCGGCGCCACCCCGGAGAAGACCGACCCGGCCCGCCCGTACGAGCTGTCCGTGGCCACCTACAACGTCGAGAACCTCGCCGCGACCAACCCGCAGGCGAAGTTCGACCGGCTCGCCGCGGCGGTGGTGGGCAACCTGGCGTCGCCGGACGTGCTGGTGCTGGAGGAGGTCCAGGACGACAACGGCGCCACCGACGACGGCACGGTGACGGCCGGCGCGACGTTCACCAGGTTCGTGGACGCGATCGCCGCCGCGGGCGGCCCGCGCTACGAGTGGCGGCAGGTCGACCCGCGGGACAAGGCCGACGGCGGCGAGCCGGGCGGCAACATCCGGGTGGCGTTCCTGTTCAACCCCGCGCGGGTGTCCTTCGTGGACCGGGCGGGCGGCGACGCGACCACCCCGGTGTCGGTGGTCCGGCAGCACGGCCGCGCGGCGCTGTCCGCGTCGCCGGGCCGCGTCGACCCGGGCAACCCCGCCTGGGACAGCAGCCGCAAGCCGCTGGCGGGCGAGTTCAAGTTCCGGGGCCGCACGGTGTTCGTGGTCGCGAACCACTTCAACTCCAAGGGCGGCGACCAGGCGCTGCACGGCCGCTACCAGGAGCCGCAGCGCGGTTCCGAGGTGCAGCGCGGGCAGCAGGCGGCCGTCCTGCGGGCGTTCGTCGACCGGGTGAAGGCCGTGGACCGGGGCGCGAACGTCGTGCTCGCGGGCGACTTCAACGACTACCAGTTCTCGCCGGCGATCGCGACGCTGACGGCGGGCGGCGCGGTGGTCGACCTGGTCTCGACGCTGCCGGAGGCCGAGCGGTACGGCTACGTCTTCGAGGGCAACTCGCAGGCCCTGGACCACATCCTGATCAGCGCCAACATCGAGCGGTACCGCTACGACGTGGTGCACGTCAACGCCGAGTTCGCCGACCAGGCCAGCGACCACGACCCGCAGGTCGTGAAGCTGCGGCCGAGCACGGGCAGCAGCCGGGTCGACCGGGCGGTGTTCCTGCTGGAGGACATCCTGGAGCGCCTGCCCCGGTGACCCGGCGGCGGTGAGCGGCCCCGCAACCGGAGAAGCCCCGGTCACCTGCTGGTGACCGGGGCTTCGACCTGCGGAGGATACGGGATTTGAACCCGTGAGGGGGTTAACCCAACACGATTTCCAATCGTGCGCACTAGGCCGCTATGCGAATCCTCCGCCGGAGAGCCTACCCAACGGAGGACCGGCCGAACAAAACGGCTGGTCAGGGGCGCGGTCTCGACAGCGGCCACCCCGCGTCGCAGCCGACGCCGGGTTTGACCACGAGCACCAGGGCGTGCCGCGGGCCGGTGCCGGCCTCCGGCGTCCGCTGCACGACCAGCGCCGCGACGCCCGCGTCCACCAGCCCCTCCGCGCACGCCCGCGTGCTGGCCACCAGGCGCTCCGGGTCGCCGGCGCGGCCGTCCGGCGCGGTCCGCCGCAGGCGGATCGAGCAGCGGCCCAGGGGCGGGACGCCGGTGGCGCGGGCCAGGTCGGCGGTCGCCGCGCGCAGGTCGGCGGGCGGCAGGCAGGCGTCGGGCAGCACCAGCAGGTACGAGCGCCGGCGCGGCGGGCCCGGCCGGTCCGCCCCGCGCAGCGCCGCGCGCCAGTGCCGCACGACGTCGGCGGGCATGATCGTCTCGGTGTGCCGCCGGTAGTGGTCGCGCAGGGCGTCGGCGGCGACCTCCGGCGGCACGTCGTCCAGCAGGGCGGCCCACGCGTCGAGGGCGGTCGCGTCGGGGGCCGGCAGGCGCGGGTCGACGGCCGAGGCGGCGCGGAGCAGGGCGGCTACCTGGGTGCGGTTCATCTCGTCCTCCCGACGTCACCCCCGGGTCGCCGGGCACTCGCCGAGCAGCAGGTCCTCCGGGTCGACGGCGAGCGCGTCGGCGAGGCGGCCGAGCAGGGCGGGGCTCGGGGTGCGGTGGCCGCGCTCGATCCCGGAGAGGGCGCCCTTGGTGCACCCGACCTCGGCGGCCAGCTCGGTCACCGTCCGTCGCGAGGTCACCCGGAGGCGCCTCAGCAGGGTTCGGTTGATCGCTACGGCGGTCATGGCCAAACCATAGACAAACAAACAAATCTTCGGAAGACGTTTGCTGGAGTTTGCGCAGGTGACGACCGTTGCGCGCACGCGCGCGACGCAGCGTGCGCGCACCTCCGGCTTGCCGGTTTGCGATTGTTTGCCCACACTTGATCTATGACCCTTCCGGAGGACGGCCCGGACCGGCTGCCGGAGTGGCCGCTCGGACCGTACTTACGGGAGGCGCGTCGGCTGGCCGGGCTGTCGGTGGCCGAGGTCGCCCGACTGGCGGAGGTGAGTCACGCGAAGGTGCGGCAGTTGGAGCGCGGGTACGCCGTGCGCGACGGCCGCAAGTACGCCGTCGGGACGACCAAGACGACTGTGGAACGGGTGGCCCGCGTCGTGGGGGCGGACGTCGGGCACGCCCTCGGGCTGGTCGGGATCTCCGCCGACGACCCGAGCGGACCGGGCCGGCGCGCGCGACCATTGGACCTGTCCGCGGTGTCCGACGAGGACCTGCTGACGGAGATCGCGCGCCGGTTCGGTGATCGGCACCGGGCGCGGTGAGGTCTTGGGGGTCACGGCTGGGAGGGACTGTGCCGCCGCTGGAAGGTGCTGAGTGCTACCTGTGCTCGTCGGCGTCCGGCGAGCAGCTCCACCTGTGGTTGAAACCCCTGGCGGACCGGGGCGTGTGGGCCTACCTGGCGGAGAGCGCCCTGGAGCCGGTGGAGTTCACCGGCGCGGAGGCCGACCGGCTGCTGGCGCTGTGGCAGGACCTGCGCCGGCTGCAGCGCGCCGGCGCGGCCACCGACCAGCTCCGCTGCGTCGTCGTGGCCGGCGCCCGCACCGGGACGCGGACCGCCCTGGTGTTCGGCCTGGAGCACGGCCACGTCACCTACTGGCGGGTCGGCGACCCGCGCGACCCGGTGCCGCTGGACCTGAACGCGATGGACGAGCTGATCGGCGCGTGGAACGAGGTGCGCGGCTAGCGGCGCACCCCGGCCGTCAGCGCCACCCCGCCCGCTTGACCGCCGAGCCGACCACCGTGACCTCGGCGGCCGGGACGTCGTGCAGCCCGGTCACGAACTCGTACAGGGCCGGCAGGTCGCGGCAGAACACGGCGGCGGTGAGGTTGGTCCGCCCGGTGGTCGCCAGCGCGCCGTGCACCAGCGGGTGCCGGGCGAGGGCGCGGCCCAGGGCGTCCAGGCGGCCGGGCGGGACGGTCATCCAGACGTTCGCGTCCACGGCCAGGCCGAACAGCCGGGGGTCGGCGACGACGCAGGTCCGCAGGTGCCCGCCCGCCGCGAGCCGGTCCACGCGGCGGCGCACGGTGGACTCCGGCGCGCCCGTGGCCGCCGCCAGCGCGCCGGGGCCGGTCCGGGCGTCGGCGGCGAGCACGTCGAGCAGGGCCAGGTCCAGCGCGTCGGGCGTGACGCCGTCGGTGGGCGGGCGCGGCGCGAGGGCCGCGGCCTCCGCCGCGGTGAGCAGGCCGGTCCGCCAGTCGGCCGCGTCGGAGAACACGTGCAGCACCGACAGCGCCTGGACCGACGTGATCGCGTTCGCGGGCAGCTTCGGCACGCCGCCCAGCACCACGGCGCTGATCTCCTCGCCGCCGGACAGGACGTCCACGAACAGCACCTCCGGGCGCCGCGCCAGCGCGTCGGCCAGCACCTCGACCCGGCCGCGCAGGACCCGCACGCGCACCAGCGCCGCGCCGCGCAGGCCGTGGGCGGGGTCGGGCACGCGGACCACCCGGACCAGCGGCGCCAGCCGCGCCAGGCTGCGGGCGACGGTGCGCGGCGACACGTCCAGCACCTCGGCGATCCGGCCCGGCCCGGCGCGCCCGTCCACCTGGAGGGCGGAGACCACCCGCTGGTCCGGAACCGCCAGTTCCCGCATCACCGCTGTCCTGTTCCGCTCATCCCCCGACCCGGGAGGGCTCGTGCTGCCACCCCGACCCTAATCCTCGTCCCATGCGCAACGACGTGATCGAGATCGTGCAGGACGTCGCCGCCGGCATCCCGGCGCTCCGGCCGGCCCGGCCGCCGGCGACGCTCGACGAGCTGGTCCGGGTCTTCCGGGCCGTCGACGAACCGCTGGTCGGGGCGCTGCGCGCCCGGCTGCCCGAGGGGCGGTGGGTGCTGGACGCGGTGGACGGCGCGGTCCAGTTCCTGCAGGGCCTGCCGCAGTGGTGCGTCACCGCGACCCTGGTCCGGGACGGGGAGCCGGTGCTCGCGGTGCTGCACTCGCCGCTGCTGGGCGAGACGTACTCGGCGGAGCGCGGCGGGGGCGCGTGGCGCGACGGCGCCCCGGTCGGGCCGTCCCGCAAGACCGACCTGTCCGCCGCCGTGGTCGCCACCAGCCAGCCGCCCGCGTTCCCGCCGCAGCCCGCGGCGAACGCCCTGGCCGGGCGGAAGCTGCCCGGGGTGCTCGACCGGGTCGCGGCGGTGCGCAACCTCGGCCCGACGTCCTGGCAGGTCGCGGACGTGGCGGCCGGGCGGCTGGACCTGTTCTGGGAGTACGGGCAGGACGCCGAGAACCTGCTCGGCGCGTCGCTGGTGGCGCGGGAGGCGGGCGCGGTCGTGACGGCGGCGGACGGGTCGCCGTGGCACGCGGGCGCGCCGAGCTTCCTGGCCGCGGGCCCGGGGCTGCACGCCGCGGCGGTGCGGGTGCTGGGGTAGCGCGGGGCCGGGCGGGGGGCGGGAGATCACCCCCCCCCCCCCCGGGGCGGGGGTCGCCCGGAGCGGGGGCTACACTTGTCGCGGACCTCGTGCGGCACACATCTCGCGAACCTCCCCAGGGCCGGAAGGCAGCAAGGATAAGCGGGCTCTGGTGGGTGCACGGGGTCCCCTCATTCCGTCGGTCCCCTTCGGTAGGGTCTCCGCCGTGGCGCTCGCCCTCTATCGCAAGTACCGGCCGGCCACCTTCGCGGAGGTGGTCGGGCAGGAGCACGTCACCGACCCGCTGCGCACGGCGCTCGGCGCCGGGCGGGTCAACCACGCCTACCTGTTCTCCGGTCCGCGGGGCTGCGGCAAGACGTCCTCGGCGCGCATCCTGGCCCGCTCGCTGAACTGCGCGTCCGGCCCGACGCCCGACCCGTGCGGCGAGTGCAACTCGTGCGTGGGGCTCGCGCCGAACGGCGCGGGCAGCGTCGACGTGGTGGAGCTCGACGCCGCCTCGCACGGCGGCGTGGACGACGCCCGCGAGCTGCGGGACAAGGCGTTCTTCGCGCCGGCGGAGTCGCGCTACCGGGTGTTCATCATCGACGAGGCGCACATGGTCACGACGCAGGGCTTCAACGCCCTGCTCAAGATCGTGGAGGAGCCGCCGGAGCACCTGATCTTCATCTTCGCGACCACCGAGCCGGACAAGGTGCTGCCCACCATCCGCTCGCGGACGCACCACTACCCGTTCCGGCTGATCCCGCCGTCGGCGATGCGGGCGCTGCTGGAGCGCAACTGCGCCGCCGAGGGCGTGGCGGTCCAGCCCTCGGTGTTCCCGCTGGTGATCCGCGCGGGCGGCGGCTCGGCGCGGGACACGCAGTCGGTGATGGACCAGCTGCTGTCCGGCGCGGGTCCCGAGGGCGTCACCTACGAGCGGGCGATCGCGCTGCTCGGCGTGACCGACGTGGCGCTGATCGACGACGTGGTGGACGGCCTGGCGGCCGGTGACGGCTCGGCGGTGTTCGGCACCATCGACCGGCTGGTCGACGCGGGGCACGACCCGCGCCGCTTCGCGTCCGACCTGTTGGACCGACTGCGGGACCTGGTGCTGCTGCACGCCGTGCCCGACGCGGCGGAGCGCGGCCTGGTGTCCGCGCCGGACGACGTGGTGGCCAGGATGGCGGAGCAGCGGGCGGCGACCCGGCCCGCGACGGTCACCCGGTGGGCGGAGGTCCTGCACCAGGGGCTGACCGACATGCGCGGCTCCACCGCGCCCCGGCTGCTGCTGGAGCTGGTGGCGGCGCGGATGCTGCTGCCCTCGGCGAGCGACGCGGAATCGGCCGTGCTGCAGCGGGTCGAGCGCCTGGAGAAGTACGGCGCGCCCGTCGGCGGCCCGGCCCCGGGTGGTGCGGCCCCGGGTGGTGCGGCCCCGGGTGGTGCGGTCGCGGGCGGCGAGAGCGGCCGGACCTTCCAGCGGCCGTCGCAGCGGGCCGCCGCGCCGGCCGCCGAGGGCGAGGGCCGGTCGGCGTCCGCGCCGGGCGGTCCCCGGCCCCCGGCCGCCCCCGAACGCGGGGCCGGCCCGGTCCAGCACGCTCCGGCCCCGTCCGCTCCGGCCCCGTCCGCTTCCGGGCAGCCCGCTTCTGGGCAGCCCGCTCCGGCCCCGTCCACTGCGGCGCCGTCCACTGCGGGTCAGTCCACTCCGGGTCAGTCCACTCCGGAGCGGTCCACTCCGGCCGGCGCCCCCGGTTCGGCCGGGTCCCCGCCGGGGCCGCCGGCCCAGGCCGACCCCGGACCGCCCCCGGTGGACCGCGACGGGTCGCCGGCCGGTCGGCCCGGCGCGGCGCCCGCCGGGGACCGCGGCGGGCCCGCGGCCGGTGGTGCGGCGTCCTCGGTGGACCACCGCGGCGGGTCGCCGGCGAACCCGCCCGGCGGGGCGCCCCCGGCCGGCGGGTCCGGTGCGGAGCGCCCGGTCGAGCAGCCCGGACCGGTGTCCGGGCTGGTGTCCGGGGCCGACGCGGCGGAGATCCGCAAGCGGTGGCCCGAGCTGTGCGGCATCGTGCGCGGCATCGCCGGCCCCAGCGCCGGCGCGCTGCTCACCAGCGCCACCGTCGCCGCGGTCGACGGCACGTCGGTCACGGTGTCCCACATCTCCGCGCCGCTGGCCCGCAGGCTCGCCGAGCAGCGCAACGTCGACGCGATCGCCGCGGCGTTCTCCCGGGTCTTCGGCGGCACGTGGCAGGTCGGCTGCGTGCACGGCGAGCCGGGCGCGGCGCCCGCCCGCTCCGCGCCGCCCGCCCGGCAGCAGCGGTCCGCGCCGACGCGGCCCAGCCAGGCCGCCCGCGCCGCCGCCCCGACCCGGCAGGCCCCGCCGGCGCGCCCCGCGCCCGTCGACGACGTCCCGCCGCCGCCCGAGCCGCCGGATCCCGACGAGCCCCTCCCGCCGGAGCCGGTGGACGAGGAGGAGATGCTCGCCGAGGCCGCCCGTCCGGGCGAGGCGGGCGAGGCGCTCGACCCGGAGACGGCCGTGCTGAAGCTGCTCGCCGACGAGCTGGGTGCTCGGCCGCTGAAGGGCTGATCCGCGCGGCTACCCTGGTGGCAAACCCCGACGAGAGGAACCCGCGGTGCAACCCGGTGGGCCGAACATGCAGCAGATCCTCCAGCAGGCGCAGAAGATGCAGCAGCAACTGGCCGCTGCCCAGCAGGAGCTGGCCGAAGCCGAGGTGACCGGCACGGCGGGCGGCGGGCTGGTGACCGCCGTGGTGTCCGGCGGCGGTGAGCTCAAGAGCCTGGACATCGACCCGAAGGCGGTCGACCCGGACGACGTCGAGACGCTGTCCGACCTGGTCGTCGCCGCCGTGCGGGACGCGAACCGCGCCGCGCAGGAGCTGGCGGCGCAGAAGATGGGCCCGCTGGCGTCCGGCATGGGCGGCATGGACGACCTGGGCGGCCTCGGCGGGCTGCTCGGCTGATGTACGAGGGGCCCGTCCAGGACCTGATCGACGAACTCGGCCGGTTGCCGGGCGTCGGTCCCAAGAGCGCGCAGCGCATCGCCTTCCACCTGCTCGCGGCGGACCCGGCCGACATCGGCCGGCTGCAGGACGCGCTGCAGAAGGTGAAGGACGGCGTGGTGTTCTGCGAGGTGTGCGGCAACGTCTCGGCCGAGACGACCTGCCGCATCTGCCGCGACCCGCGCCGCGACCCGAGCCTGATCTGCGTGGTCGAGGAGCCGAAGGACGTGCTGGCGGTGGAGCGGACCCGGGAGTTCCGGGGCCGCTACCACGTGCTGGGCGGAGCGCTGGACCCGCTGTCCGGGGTGGGCCCCGACCAGCTGCGCATCCGGCAGCTGCTCACGCGCATCGGCACCGACGTCGACGAGATCATCATCGCCACCGACCCGAACACCGAGGGCGAGGCGACCGCCACCTACCTGGTGCGGATGCTGCGCGACTTCCCCGGCCTGACCGTGACGCGGCTGGCCTCCGGCCTGCCGATGGGCGGCGACCTGGAGTTCGCGGACGAGCTGACCCTCGGCCGGGCGCTGTCCGGCCGGCGCAGCATGTGAGGCTGATCGCGGTCGACGGGCCGTCCGGGTCGGGCAAGTCGACCCACGCGGCGGCGCTGGCCGCCGAGCTGGGCGCGACCGTGGTGCCGACCGACCACTTCGCGACGTGGACCGACCCGGTGTCGTGGTGGCCGCGCCTGGTCACCGGCGTGCTGGAGCCGCTGTGGGCCGGGCGCGCGGGCTCCTACCGGCGCGTGGACTGGTCCGCGGGGTGGCCGCGCCCCGGCGACCTGGTGACCGTCGAGGTGCCCGAGGTGCTCGTCATCGAGGGCGTGTCGGCGGCCCGGCGGTCGATCGCGCCCCGGCTGGACGAGGCGGTCTGGGTGGAGCTGCCCGACGAGCGCGCGCGGCTGGAGCGGGCCGTCGCGCGCGACGGCGAGGCGAGCCGCGCGCACCTGGTGCGCTGGCAGGCGTTCGAGCGGGGCTGGTTCGCGGTCGACGGCACGCGGGAGCGGGCGGACCGCATCGTGACGGTGGAACCGTGACGGTCGAGCGTCGACCGATCGAGTGGTGACCGATCGAGTGGTGACCGATCGGGCGGTGGCCGATCGAGCGGTGACGGATCGAGCGGTGACCAGCCGGGCGTCGACCGGTCGGGCGGTGATCGGTCCGGCGGTGCCGCCCGGCCGGCGCGGCGCGTGCCGCCCGACCCGCGCGGACCGGGGCAGGTCGGCGCTCAGGGGGCCAGGGCGGCCCGGACCCCGGCCGCCTCGGGGCAGCCGATGGCGGTGAAGCACTCCAGGGCGGTCGTCCAGTAGGCGCGCGCGGTGGCGTGGTCGCCGGTGGTGGCGGCGGCATCGCCGGCCACGTGGGCGGCGCGCGCCTGCACGAAGCGCTGACCGGTGGAGCGGCTCAGCTCCAGCGAGCGCCGCGCGTGGTCCAGGGCCTCGGCCACGTCGCCCTGGTCCAGCCGCACCCGGCCCAGCAGGGCCAGCACCTCCACCTCGGCCAGGCGCAGCCGGTAGCGCACGGCGCTGTCCAGGGCCTGGCTCGCCGAGTACCGCGCCTCGTCCAGCCTGCCCGCCGCGCGGTGGGCCAGGGCCAGGCCGCGGCGGGCCGCGCAGATGCCCCACGGGTACCCCGTCTCCTCCGCGATGCGCAGCGCCTCGGTGTGCCGCTGCACCGCCTCCCCGTGCCGGCCGGTGCCGTGCAGCGCCTCGCCCAGCGCGTTCTTCGCGTCGCACACGCCCTTGAGGTTGCCCAGGTCCTCGGCGATGCCCAGCGCCCGCGACGCCTCGGAGATCGCGTCGGCGAACCGGCCCCGCATCACGTAGGTGTGCGCCAGGCCCTCGTGCGGGATGTGGGCGAAGCCCCGCGCGCTCGCCCGCTCGTACAGGTCGCCGGCCCGCTCGTAGAGCTGCGCCGCGCGCTCGGGCCTGCCCTGGAACAGGTGCACCTCCGCCAGCGCGCGGTAGCTGTCGGCCTGGGTGATCCACACGCCCAGGCGGTTGCCCACGTCGAGCGAGCCCTCGAACGACGACACCGCGCGGTCCAGCTGGCCCAGCTGCAGGTAGACGCCGCCGAGGTTGAGCAGCGCGATGCCCTCCTGCTGCAGCGCGCCGATGCCGCGCGTGATCACCAGCGCCCGCTCCAGGCACTCGGCGGCCTGCTCCAGCTCGCCCAGGTCGATGTAGACGCCGCCCAGGTTCGCCAGCACCGCGGCCTCGGCGGCGGGCGCGGCGCCGGTGCGGCGCTGGATCGGGATGGCGCGGCGGAAGTAGTCGACGGCCACCCGGTGCTGGCCGATCGCCCAGTACAGCACCCCCAGCGACGACAGCATCGCCACCTCGCCGACCGGGTCGCCGATCTGCTGCGCCACCGACAGGCCGGCCTTCGCCGTGGCCAGCCACTCGACCGGCAGGCCCTGGGCGTAGAAGTAGCGGCGCAGCGCGTCGGCCAGCTGCCAGGTGTCGCTGTCGGGCTGGCGGTCCGACGAGTGCAGCACCAGCGCGACCAGGTTCGCGCGCTCGGCGTCGAGCCAGGCCAGCGCCTCGGCCGGGGTGGCGAACAGGCGCGGCGCGACGCCGGAGTCCACCGCGTCGCGCGGCAGCCGCATCAGGGTCGCCTTGACCGTGTCCGTCGCGTTGTCCACCGAGCGGATCGACCAGTCCAGCAGCCGGCGGTGGGCCTGCGCGCACTCCGCCGGGTCGTCCTCGACCGCCAGCCGCTCGGCCGCGTAGTCGCGCAGCAGGTCGTGGAACTGGTAGCGGCCGGGCGCGTGGTTGTCGACCAGGTTCGCCGTCGCCAGCCGGTCCAGCCGCCGCCGCGCGTCCTGCGTGGTCAGCCCGCCCAGCGCCGCCGCCAGGTCCGGCGTGATGTCGCCGGGCGCGAGGCTGAGCAGCCGGAACAGCGAGGCCAGCTCGGGCTTGAGCGCGGTGTAGGACAGGTCGAACGCCGCGTGCACGGCAGCCCGCTCGTCGCCCTCCACGGCCAGCGCCGCCAGCCGGTTGCCCGCCCGCAGCTCCTCGACGTAGGACGCGATGGTGGTCTCCGGCCGCGACAGCAGGTTCGCCGCCGCGATCCGCAGCGCCAGCGGCAGGTGCGCGCACAGCTCGGCGAGCTCGTCGGCCGCCTCCGCCTGCGCGGCCACCACGTCCGCGCCGAGCATCCCGGCCAGCAGCGCCCTGGTCTCCTCGGCGTCGAGCACGTCCAGCCGCACGTTGGACGCCGCGTGGCTGACCGCCAGCCCGCGCAGGGTGTCCCGGCTGGTCACCAGCACCGCGCAACCGGGCGAGCCGGGCAGCAGCGGCCGGATCTGCTCGGCGCTGGCCGCGTTGTCCAGCACCAGCAGCACCTGCTGGTCGGTCAGCCGGGACCGGAACATCGCCTCCTGCTCGTCCTGGTCCAGCGGCACCGACTCCGGCGGCACGCCCTGCGCCCGCAGGAACCGCGGCAGCACGTCCACCGCCTTGAGCGGCGGGCCCTGGGCGTAGCCGCGCAGGTTCACGTAGAGCTGCCCGTCCGGGAAGTGCTGCCGCATCCGGTGCGCCGCGTGCACGGCCAGCGCCGTCTTCCCCACGCCCGGCGGGCCCGCGAGCGTCACCACCGGCACGCCCTGCGCGGTCCGCAGCAGCGCCTCGATCAGCTCGACGGCCTGCTCGCGCCCCACGAAGTCGCCGATGTCGGCGGGCAGCTGCGAGGGCACGACCCGGTCCCGCCGGGCCGGCGCGGGCGAGCCCACGGCCGGCGCCGGCGCGCCGCTGAGCACCTGCTGGTGCACGCGCCGCAGCTCGTCGCCGGGGTCGATGCCCAGCTCGTCCGCCAGCAGCCCGCTGACCCGGCGGTACGCGCCCAGCGCGTCGGCCTGCCGCCCGGACCGGCACAGCGCCACCATCAGCTGCGACCACAGCCGCTCCCGCAGCGGGTGCTCGCTGGTCAGCCGGTACAGCTCGGGGATCAGCTCGGCGTGGCGCCCCAGTTCGAGGTCGACCTCGACGCGCCGCTCCTCCGCGTGCAGCCGGCGCTCGCCCAGCCGCGGGACCTCGTCGCGGTGCAGCACCTCCGACGGCACGTCCACCATCGCCGGGCCGCGCCACAGCGCCAGGGCGGCGGTGAACAGCGCCGACGCGGGCTCCAGCCGGCCCGCCGCGCGCTCCTGCTCGCCCTCCTCGACCAGCTGCTCGAAGCGGACGACGTCGATGGTCCGCTCGTCCACGTCGATCAGGTAGGCGTCGGGCGCCGTGCGGATGGGCACCGCGGGCCCGAGGACCTGCCGCAACCTCATGACGTAGGTCTGGAGCGTGCCGCGGGCCCGCGCGGGGGGATCGGCGCCCCAGACGTGCTCGGCCAGCTCGTCCACCGACACGCCCGACCCGGGCCGCATCAGCAGCGACACCAGCAGGGCGCGCTGCCGACCCGCGCGGACGACCACCGGCTCGCCGTCGACGAGCACCTGCAGCGGCCCGAGGACGCGGAACTCGACCCGGTGGCCCACCCCCGACCTCCCCTCGCGCGCGTGCGGGTTTGCTGTTGTCCGTTGTACAGCGTAGGAGGGCGTTTGCCCGTCGAGTCGTCGTCACGTTGGGTCAGCGAACGTGCGCCGGAAGTACGAGAATGCCCATTCACGTGGCCGTATTGTGACCTGGGTTACCTCTGAAGGGTTGTGGTGACGGGTTAGGGTCCCTGACCACACCGTGAGATCCCGGATTTCCACTAGGGGTGTTTGATGGCTCATTCCCGAACGGCCCGGCGCCGCTGGACGGCCGCGATCGGCCTGACCGGCGTCGCCGCGCTCGCACTGTCCGCCTGCGCGCAATCCGACCGGGACGGCGAATCCGGGTCCGGCAAGGAAGGCGGCACCCTGACCTTCGGCGCGGCGGGCGCCCCCAAGGGGTTCGACCCGTTCTACGCCACCGACGGCGAGACCTTCCGCGTGTCCCGCCAGATGTACGAGGGCCTCGTCGGCTTCAAGCCCGGCAGCGCCGAGGTCGAGCCCGCGCTCGCCACCAAGTGGGAGTCGTCGGCCGACGGGAAGACGTGGACGTTCACACTCAAGGAAAATGTGAAATTCCACGACGGGACTCCGTTCAACGCTGAAGCGGTGTGCTTCAACTTCAACCGCTGGTACAACCAGACCGGCGCCGGCCAGAGCGAAGCGGTTTCGCAGTACTGGTTGGACAACTTCGGCGGCTTCGCCACCACCCCGGACAAGCCGTCGCTGTTCAAGTCGTGCGCGGTCCAGGACCCGAAGACCGCGGTGGTCGAGCTGACCAGTGCGACTTCGCAGTTCCCCTCCGTGCTGGGCTTCACGTCGTTCTCGATCTCCAGCCCCGAGGCGCTGAAGAAGTACGAGGCGGACAAGGTCACGCAGGTCGGCGAGAGCATCACCTACCCGGCCTACGCCAACGAGCACCCGACCGGCACCGGCCCGTTCAAGTTCGGCAAGTACGACAAGGCCAACAACGTCGTCGAGCTCGTCCGCAACGACGACTACCACGGCACCAAGGCCAAGCTGGACAAGGTCGTCTTCCGGATCATCCCGGACGAGACCGCCCGCAAGCAGGCGCTCAAGGCCGGCGACATCGACGGCTACGACCTGCCCAACGCCGCCGACTGGGCCGGCCTGCGGTCCGACGGGTTCGACGTCAAGGTGCGCCCGGCGTTCAACGTGCTGTACCTGGGCATCAACCAGCTCAACAACCCCAAGCTCCAGGACCTCAAGGTCCGCCAGGCGCTGATGCACGCGATCAACCGCGACCAGCTGGTCAAGTCGCAGCTCCCGGAGGGCGCCGCGGTCGCCACCCAGTTCATGCCGCCGCTGGTCGACGGGTACAACAAGTCGCTGACCGCGGCGCCGTACGACGTCGAGAAGGCCAAGGCGCTGCTGGCCGAGGCCGGCGCGACCGGCCTGAGCCTGAAGTTCTACTGGCCCACCGAGGTCACCCGGCCCTACATGCCGAGCCCGAAGGACCTCTACGGCGCGATCGCGGGCGACCTGGAGAAGGCGGGCTTCACGCTGGAGGCCGTGAGCAAGCCGTGGAACGGCGGCTACCTGACCGACGTCGACCAGGGCGCCCCGGACCTGTTCATGCTCGGCTGGACCGGTGACAACGGCACCGCGCACAACTGGATCGGCACGTTCTTCGGCCGCACCGACAACCGGTTCAACACCGGCAAGGCGCCGTGGGGCGGGGAACTGGCCGACAAGCTGGCCGCGGCCAACGCCGAGCCGGACGCGGGCAAGCGCACCGCGCTGTACGAGGACCTGAACAAGAAGATCATGGAGGAGTACCTGCCGGCCGTGCCGCTGTCGCACTCCCCGCCGGCGCTGGTCTTCAAGAAGGAGGTCCAGGGCGTCACGCCCAGCCCGCTGACCGACGAGCGGTTCGGCTCGGCCACCAAGGGCTGACCCCCTGCGGATAGAGACGACTGGGTAGCCCCATGCTCCGCTACACGATCCGACGGCTCGTCCAGCTGGTCGGCGTGGTGCTGGTGCTGTCCCTGCTGCTCTTCGCGTGGTTGCGCGCTCTCCCGGGAGGACCGGTCTCGGCCCTCCTGGGGGAGCGCTCCACGCCCGAGTCGCGGGCGGCCCTCACCAAGCAGCTCGGCCTGGACCAGCCGATCTTCGTGCAGTACTTCAAGTTCCTGGGCCGGGCCTTCTCCGGCGACTTCGGCGTCTCCATCGGCGTCCAGCCCGGCGACTCGGCGATGGAGATCTTCCTCCAGCGGTTCCCGGCCACCATCGAGCTCAGCTTCCTGGCGATCGTGATCGCGATCGCGTTCGGCATCCCGCTGGGGTACCTGGCGGCCAAGCGGCGCGGGGGCTGGTTCGACAACCTCAGCGTCGGCGGTTCGCTGATCGGCGTCGCCGTCCCGGTGTTCTTCCTGGCCTACGTGCTCAAGGACGTGCTGTCCTCCGCGCTGGGCCTGCCGACGGAGGGCAGGCAGGACGCGATCAACGCGACCCGCGTGACCGGGTTCTTCGTGCTCGACGGCGTGATCACGCAGGAGTGGGACGCGGCGCTCAACGCGCTGGAGCACCTGGTGCTGCCCGCGGTCGCGCTGTCCACCATCCCGTTCGCGGTGGTCTTCCGCATCACCCGCGCGGCCGTCCTGGACGTGCTGGACGAGGACTTCGTGCGCACGGCCGAGTCCAAGGGCCTCACCACCCCGGTCATCCGGCGGCGGCACGTGCTGCGCAACGCGATGCTCCCGGTGGTGACCACGATCGGCCTCCAGACCGGCGCGCTGCTCGCGGGGGCGGTGCTCACCGAGAAGGTGTTCTCGTTCGCGGGCGTCGGGCAGGCGCTGGCGATCGGGTTCGAGCGGCGGGACTACCCGGTCCTGCTGCTGCTGATCATCATGGCCACGATCGTCTACGTGGTGGTCAACCTCCTGGTCGACCTCTCGTACGCGCTCATCGACCCGCGGATCAGGACGAGGTAGCCGCGATGGTCACACCCACCCAAGAGAACCCGCCCGAGCCGGGCGGGGCCTCCGCCGGGGGCGGTCCGGCCGGGAAGCTCGGGCAGCGCCGGAAGGACCGCATCGACGCCCTGGCGGCGACGGCCGACTCCGACGCGGGCACCAGCCTCGCCGCGAGCGCGTGGCGGCGGCTGCGGCGCAGCCCGATGTTCCTCACCGGCGCGGTCATCATCGGGCTGTTCGTGCTGGTGTCGCTGCTGGCGCCGTGGCTGGCGCCGCACGACCCGTCCGAACCGATGCTGATCGACCAGGTCGTCAAGGCGCGCAACGAGATCCCGCCCGCGCAGCCGGGGCACGTCCTCGGCGGGGACCTCCAGGGCCGGGACTTCTTCTCCCGCCTGCTGGTCGGCTCGCAGCAGACGCTGATCGTGGGCGTGCTGGCCACCCTGATCGGGCTGGCCGGCGGGCTGACGCTGGGCACGCTGGCCGGCGCGTTCGGCGGCTGGGTCGACTCGGTCGTCATGCGGCTGGTCGACGTCATGCTGTCGCTGCCGAGCCTGCTGCTGGCGTTCAGCATCAGCGCGATGTTCGCGCGCCCCAACCAGTACACCGTGATCATCGCGGTGGCGGTGGTGCAGATACCGGTGTTCGCCCGGCTGCTGCGCGGGTCGATGCTGGCGCAGCGGCACAGCGACCACGTGCTGGCGGCGACCGCGCTGGGCGTCAAGCCGGGCGCGATCGTGTTCCGGCACATGCTGCCCAACTCGCTGGGCCCGGTGATCGTGCAGTCCACGCTGGTGCTGGCCACGGCGATCATCGACGCGGCGGCGCTGTCGTTCCTCGGCCTGGGCAACCCGGACGACCGGGTCCCGGAGTGGGGCCAGATGCTGGGCGACGTGCAGAACGTGTTCGACACGCACCCGCACCTGGCGTTCTGGCCCGCGGGCTGCATCATCGTGGTGGCGCTGGGCTTCACGCTCATGGGCGAGACCCTGCGCGAGGCCCTCGACCCCAAGAGCAGGCGGTGAGTCATGGCGTTGCTGGAAGTGCGTGACCTCACCGTGGTTTTCGAGCGCAAGGGGGAGCAGCCCTTCACCGCCGTCGACCACGTGAGCTTCGACGTCGAGCCCGGCCAGACCGTCGGGCTGGTCGGCGAGTCGGGGTGCGGCAAGTCCGTGACCTCGCTGGCGATCATGGGCCTGCTGCCCCGGCGCGGCGCGCGCGTGACCGGGTCGGTGGGGTACGAGGGCACCAACCTGCTGTCCCTGTCGGACAAGGAGATGCGCGACCGCCGCGGCCGGGACCTCGGCATGGTGTTCCAGGACCCGCTGTCCTCGCTGAACCCGGTCATCCCGATCGGCCTGCAGGTGACGGAGGTGCTGGAGCGCCACCGGGACATGGCGCGCAAGAAGGCGATGGTGGAGGCGACCGACCTGCTGGACAAGGTCGGCATCCCCGACCCGCGCCGGCGGCTGGCCGAGTACCCGCACCAGCTCTCCGGCGGGATGCGGCAGCGCGCGCTGATCGCCATGGCGCTGGCCTGTCGGCCGCGGCTGCTGATCGCGGACGAGCCGACCACCGCGCTGGACGTGACGATCCAGGCGCAGATCCTGGCCCTGCTCAAGGAACTCGTGCAGGACCTGGGCACCGCGCTGGTGATGATCACGCACGACCTCGGCGTGGTCGCCGGGCTGTGCGACGAGGTCAACGTCCTGTACGGCGGCCGGGTCGTGGAGAAGGCGCAGCGGCACCCGCTGTTCGCCTCGCCGCGCCACCCCTACACGCACGGGCTGCTGGCCTCCATCCCGCGCCTGGACGCGCCGCGCGGCGAGAAGCTGTCGCCGATCGAGGGCTCGGTGGCGGACAACATCCCGTGGGACCGCGGGTGCGCCTTCGCGCCGCGGTGCCCGAACGCGCTGGACGTGTGCGTCCGGGTGACGCCCGCGCAGGAGGACATCGGCGGTGGCAGGCTGCTGCGCTGCCACAACCCGGTGCGCCCCGAGGTGACCGAGGAGGTGACGGCGTGACCGAGCGCAGCGGTGCGGGGCCGGCTCCCGCGACGCCGGTGTCCACTGTGGACGACCTGGTGGCGGTGGAGGGCATCGAGGTGCACTTCCCGATCAAGCGGGGCGTCCTGCTGGACCGGACGGTCGGGCACGTCTACGCCGTGGACGGGGTGGACCTGGCCGTCCGGCGCGGCGAGACCTACGGGCTGGTCGGCGAGTCCGGCTGCGGCAAGTCCACCCTCGGGCGGGCGGTCCTGCGGCTGACCGAGCCGACGGCGGGCCGGGTCGTGTTCGACGGCACGGACCTGTCCACGCTCAAGGGCGAGTCGCTGCGCACCATGCGGCGGCGGATGCAGATGGTGTTCCAGGACCCCATGTCGTCGCTGGACCCGCGGCAGTCGGTGGAGTCGATCCTGGTCGAGGGCCTGCGGGCGCACGGGCTGGACAGGGGCAAGGAGTCGACCGGCCGGCGGCTGCGCGAGCTGCTGACGGCGGTCGGCCTGCCGTCGACGGCGCTGCGCAAGTACCCGCACGAGTTCTCCGGCGGGCAGCGCCAGCGCATCGGCATCGCCCGCGCGCTGGCGGTGGAACCGGACCTGATCATCGCCGACGAGCCGGTGTCCGCGCTGGACGTGTCGGTGCAGGCGCAGGTGGTGAACCTGCTGGAGGAGCTGCAGGACGGCTTCGGGCTCACCTACCTGGTGATCGCGCACGACCTGGCCGTGGTCCGGCACATCTCCGACCGGGTGGGCGTGATGTACCTGGGCGGCCTGGTGGAGGAGGCGACCTCGGACGACCTCTACGCCGAGCCGCTGCACCCCTACACCAGGGCGCTGCTGTCGGCGATCCCGGTGCCGGACCCGGTGGCGGAGGACCGGCGGGAGCGCATCCTGCTCAAGGGCGACCTGCCCTCGCCCGCGAACCCGCCGACCGGCTGCCGCTTCCACACCCGCTGCCCGTGGAAGCAGGGGACGAGGTGCTCCACCGAGCGGCCGGCGCTGCGCGAGGTGCTGCCCGGCCACAAGGTGGCCTGCCACTGGGCGGAGGACATCCGCTCGGGCCGGATCCGGCCGCACGAGGTCGACGCCGTGCTGGTGGAGGAGGGCGGCATCTCGCCGGACGTCCCCCTCGTCGGCCCGGCCTCGGTGACCGAGGCGCTCAACCCGTGACCCGGGCGGGGGCGCCGCCGCCGGCCGCGCCCCCGCGCCGGGTCACGCCCGCCAGTCGGGCGAGCGGCCGAGCAGCGCCACCAGCCGGTCGGTGATCGGGGCGTCCTCGGCCACCGCCACCGGCGGCCCGAACGGCGCGCCGGGCCCCCGCACGTCCGGCGTGGTCGGGTACCGGGCGGCCACCCGGTAGGCCGCGTGCGCGAGGTCGTCGTCCAGCGCGCTGTCGACGCCCAGCGCCCGCCGCACGTCCCACGAGTGCACCAGGTTGTCGATGAAGTGCGCGCCGACCAGGACGCGCCCCGGCTGCGTGCCGAAGTTCAGGAACTCGGCGCCGCGGTCGAGGAACCCGTCGGCCCGGAACGCCGCCACGACCAGGTCGTTCGCCATCGAGTAGGCCACCACCGGGTCGTCGTCGGGCCACGGGCGGCGCTGCCCGTCCCGGGCGCGCGCGTCGTAGTCGAGCGCCACCTCCACCTGGTGGCGCAGCAGGTCCCGGACGGTCCAGCCCGCGCAGGGCGTGGCGAGGTCGAAGTCGGCCGGCCGCAGCCGGGCGAGCAGCGCCCGGTGGTCGTCGATCGCGGCGCGGTGCAGGTCCAGCAGGTCCACGAGGCCCCCTCAAGAAGTTGTACGAACGATCGTACAGTTAGTTGGGGTGGGGTCAAGGGGTTAGCGTGGGCGCCGTGAAGGTCGACGGTCGGGTGGAGCGGGGCGAGCAGACGCGGCGGCAGATCCTGCTGCGCGCGGCCGGCATCGCGTCGGTGGAGGGGCTGGAGGGGCTGTCCATCGGTCGGCTGGCGGCCGAGCTGGAGATCAGCAAGAGCGGCGTGTTCGCGCACTTCGGGTCCAAGGAGGAGCTGCAGCTGGCCACCGTCCGGGCCGCGGCGAAGATCTTCCTCACCGAGGTGGTGGAGCCGGCGTCGGCCGAGCCGCCCGGCCTGGCGCGCCTGGAACGCCTGCTCACCGGCTGGCTGGACTACTCCCAGCGCCGCACGTTCCCCGGCGGGTGCTTCTTCTACGCCGTGCAGGCCGAGTTCGGCGCCCGGCCCGGCCGCGTGCGCGACACCGTCGCCGAGTGCGCGCGGGGCTGGGACGACCTGGTCACCGCGACCGTCCGCGACGTCCCGGACCTCGCGGTCGACCCCGGCCAGCTGGCGTTCGAGCTGATCTCCTACCTGGACCTGGCCAACGCGCGGTCCGTCCTGCACGACGACCCCGACGCCTACGCCCGCGCGCGCACGGCGGTCCGCGCCGCCCTGGACCGCGCCACCCGGCCGGCGCGCTGAACACCGCCGCTGAACACCGCCGCTGGAAGACGCCGCTGCTGAACGCCGCTGCGGCCACCCGCGCCTGCGGGTGGCCGCAGCGCGGACGCCTAGCGGTGGGCCCGGTTCAGGGCGGAGACCACGGCGCGCAACGACGCCGACACCGTGGAGGAGTCGATCCCCACGCCCCACAGCACCCGGTCGCCCACCGCGCACTCCAGGTACGCCGCCGCGCGGGCGTCGTCGCCCGACGACATCGCGTGCTCGGAGTAGTCCAGCACCCGCACGTCGTAGCCGACGGTGGCCAGGGCGTCCACGAACGCCGCGATCGGGCCGTTGCCGCCGCCGGTGACCTCCGTCGTCTCGCCGTCGACCACCAGCACGGCCTTGATCGTCTCGTGGCCGCTGCCGTCGCCGGAGACCTTCTGGCGCACCAGCTTCAGCGGCGCGGCGCCGTCCAGGTACTCCGTCGCGAACGAGTCCCACATGTCCTTCGGCGAGATCTCGCCGCCGTGGGTGTCGGTGACCTCCTGGACGACCCGCGAGAACTCGACCTGGAGCCGGCGCGGCAGGTCCAGGTGGTGCTCGGTCTTCATCAGGTACGCCACGCCGCCCTTGCCGGACTGCGAGTTGACCCGGATCACGGCCTCGTAGTTGCGGCCCACGTCCTTGGGGTCGATCGGCAGGTACGGGACTTCCCACGGGAACTCGTCCACGTGCCTGCCCGCGTCCTTGGCGGCGTCCTCCAGGGCCTCGAAGCCCTTCTTGATCGCGTCCTGGTGGGAGCCGGAGAAGGCGGTGAACACCAGGTCGCCGCCGTACGGGTGGCGCTCGGCGACCGGCAGCTGGTTGCAGTACTCGACCGTGCGGCGGATCTCGTCGATGTCGGAGAAGTCGATCTGCGGGTCGACGCCCTGGCCGAGCATGTTCAGGCCCAGCGTCACCAGGCAGACGTTGCCGGTGCGCTCGCCGTTGCCGAACAGGCAGCCCTCGATGCGGTCCGCGCCCGCCAGGTAGCCCAGCTCGGCGGCGGCCACGCCGGTGCCCCGGTCGTTGTGCGGGTGCAGCGACAGGATGATCGAGTCGCGGCGGGCCAGGTTGCGCGACATCCACTCGATCGAGTCGGCGTACACGTTCGGGGTGGCCATCTCGACGGTCGCCGGCAGGTTGATGATCAGCGGCTTGTCCGGCGTCGGCGCGATGACCGCGGAGACCGCGTCGCACACCTCCAGCGCGTAGGCCAGCTCGGTGCCGGTGTAGGACTCGGGGGAGTACTCGTAGCGGAAGTCCGTCTCCGGGTACTTCTTCGCCTCCTCCAGGGCGAACGCGGCGGCCTCCGTGGCGATCCGCTTGATGCCCTCGCGGTCGGACCTGAACACCACGCGGCGCTGGAGGATCGACGTCGAGTTGTAGAAGTGCACGATCGCCCGGCCCGCGCCGCGCAGCGCCTCGAAGGTGCGGGCGATCAGCTCGGGGCGGCACTGCGTCAGCACCTGGATGGTGACGTCCGGCGGGATCGCGCCGTCCTCGACGATCTCGCGGACGAAGTCGAAGTCGGTCTGCGAGGCGGCCGGGAAGCCCACCTCGATCTCCTTGTAGCCCATGCGCACCAGCAGGTCGAACATCTTGCGCTTGCGGGCCGGGGACATCGGGTCGATCAGCGCCTGGTTGCCGTCCCGCAGGTCCACCGCGCACCACAGCGGGGCCCGGGTGATCCGCTTGGCGGGCCACGTGCGGTCGGGCAGGTCCACGGTCTCCACCAGCTCGTGGAACGGCCGGTAGCGGTGGACGGGCATCGAGGTGCCGAGCTGGGGGTTCCAGCCGGGCTGGTCCTGCGGCGCGGGGCGGGCCGGGGGGCGGATGCGGCTGGCGCCCGAGGTGTACGCGTCGGGTGAGGTCGTCATGGCTGGGGGGCTCCTGCTGGCCGGGGGGGTGACGACCGGCGGCAGCGCTCGGACCCGCGACGGGGGGCCGGTCTGATCAGACCCCGTCACGGCGGCGAAGCAGGAGGGCGCGTGCCACGTCGACAGCCTAACCGGAGACCGGTCCGGGGTGGAACTGAGCGCCCAGATGGTGGAACTTCACCCGGTCGAGTTTCACTCGTCCGTGGCTAGGGCACGTAATAGCCATGTCCAGATGGCGAACCTCAACGCGCAGCGGCGGCTTCACGGCCGCGCGGGTGATCAGCGGCGTCGGCGTCGTGTTCGCGCTCATCGAGGTCCTCTACATCCTGATGATCCTCTTCGGGGCGAACCAGGCCAACGCGTTCTTCCGCTTCGTCCAACAACTGGCCGAGCCCCTGGCGCTGTTCTTCCCGGGCCTGTTCCAGCTGGACGACGCGAATCTCGGCGTGATCGTCAACTACGGCCTGGCCGCGGTGTTCTGGCTGGTCGTGACCGGTGTGCTGGCCCGCGCGGTGGCCAGGTGACAGCACCGCCCGGCCGCCGCGGCGCGGCCGGCGGGACGAGCGCGCCCGCGCATCGGCGGACCGCGCCGGGATTTCCGCAGTCGAAGGTCTCCACCGAGGGAAATGGGTCACGACCGGCCGGCGCCACCCGCACGGGTGCGCCGGCCGGTCGTGGTCACGGGCATTTCCGGATCAGTTCCGCTCGTCGAAGGCGCTGCGCCCCCAACTCCCGGTGAACACCGTTTCGCCCAGCGGTTTGCGCTTGCGCTCCTGCTGCTCGCGCTCCCGCAGGTCGTCGGGCAGCAGCGAGGGGTCGCCGAGCGAGCCCACCGCCACCACGACCACGGGCACCGCGTCCTCGGGCAGCCCGAAGACCTCCGCCGCCGCGGCGTGGTCGAACCCGCCCATCTGGTGCGTGACCAGGCCCAGGTCCACTGCCTGGAGGGTCAGGTTCGCCACCGCCAGCCCGAGGCCGTACTCGGTGTTGGGCACCGGTCCGCGCTCGTCGGCGGTGACCCGGACGCCCAGCAGCAGCGCGGACGCGCGCCCGGCCCACAGCTGGTTGCCCGGTTTGAGAGTGTCGAAGATCCGGCGGAAGGTCTCGTCGCCGCGGTAGCCGAGGACGAACCGCGCGGGTTGGGTGTTGCCGTGCGAGGGCGCCCACCGGGCGGCCTCCAGCAGCTGCCGGGCGACCGGGGGGTCGAGCACGGCGTCGGGGTCGAAGGCGCGGGGGCTCCAGCGCCGGGCGATGATCGGGTGAGTTTCCATCAGATCGCATACTGCCAAGCCGTGACGGCGTACGCCCCGAACCACGCGCTGAACACTACGACTCCCAGCAGCACGCCGACCGCGGTGCCGGTCCGCCGCCGGGCCAGCGCCAGCGCCGCGGGAATCAGCAGGGTGAACGCGGGCAGCAGCAGCCGGGCCTTGGAGTTCATCAGCCCGTTGGACCCCAGGTCCATCACCAGCACGCCCAGGCCGTACACGACCAGCGGCAGCTCCAGCCGCCGCCGGACGCTCAGCGCCACCAGCGCGATGGCCGCCACCAGGAACCACACCGTCGCCAGCTCCAGCACCGAGCGCGGGTCGCCCAGCACCAGCAGCGCGAACCGCCAGGTCGCCGCGCCGCCGTCGAACCGGGAGTCCCAGCCGCGCTGCTGCACGGCGAACCACCCGTCCCACTGGCCGGTGCGCAGCGCCACGTACCCGAGGTAGCCGAGCAGGCCCAGCGGGGCGATCGCCGCGCCGACCCACGGCCGCGCCCCGTCCCGGCGGGCGAGGATCGCCACCAGCGCCGCCGCGCACACCGCGAGGACCAGCGCCGCCGCCGTCGGCCGCACCAGGCCCGCCGCCGCGCAGCACACCCCGGCCAGGACCCAGCGCCGCTCCACCACGCCCACCAGCGACCACGCGGCCAGCGCGCAGAACGTCGCCTCCGAGTAGGTCATCGACAGCACCACGGCCATCGGCGAGGCCGCGAACAGCACGACCAGGACCAGGCCCGCCCGCCGCGAGCCGCCGGCCACCCGGCTGCCGAGCCGGTGCAGGCCGTAGGCGCAGAACACCCCGCTGACCGCGCTGACCGCGAACGCCGCGTCCACCGCGTCGACCCACGGCAGCCCGTCCACCCACCGCACCAGGGCCGGGTAGCCGGGGAAGAACGCGAGGGGCGTCTCCGCGGTCCGCCGGGAGAACGCGTCCACCAGCCCCGGCGGCACGTTCGCGTAGCCGCCCTCGGCGATGCCCAGGAACCACTGCCCGTCCCACGAGGTCAACGCGCGCGTGACGTCCTTGTCCCAGCGCGCGGCCATCAGCGCCAGCACCAGCAGCCCCACCTCGCGCACCGCCAGGTAGAGCACGCCGGGCGCCAGGGCGAGCGCCACCCGGCGCCCGGCCGCGTGCGCCGGCCGCCCCCGCACCGACCCCGGCGCGTCCTCCGGCTCCACGTGAACGGCCTCCGCGGTTGACACGGACACGAGGGTAGTGCCCGTCACGGTGGCCGTCCTCCGCTCCCCGGGCCGGGTAGTCTGCCCGCAAGCTGGGGTTTCCCGCTGGCAGGCATCGGCTCGGAGGGAGAGGATCTGTGGCGCTCGTCGTCCAGAAGTACGGCGGTTCCTCGGTCGAGAGCGCCGAGCGGATCAAACGGGTGGCCGAGCGCATCGTCGCGACCCGCAAAGCGGGCAACGACGTCGTGGTGGCCGTCTCGGCGATGGGCGACACGACCGACGAGCTGCTCGACCTCGCCCGCCAGGTGTCCCCGGTGCCGCCCGCCCGCGAGATGGACATGCTGCTCACCGCCGGCGAGCGCATCTCGATGTCGCTGCTGGCGATGGCGATCCACTCGCTGGGCGCCCAGGCGCGCTCCTACACCGGCTCGCAGGCCGGGGTGCTCACCACGTCCGTGCACGGCCGGGCGCGCATCATCGACGTGACGCCCAGCCGCATCCAGGACGCGCTGTCCGACGGGGCCATCGCGATCGTCGCGGGCTTCCAGGGCGTCAGCCAGGACAGCAAGGAGATCACCACGCTCGGCCGGGGCGGCACCGACACCACCGCGGTGGCGCTGGCGGCAGCCCTCAAGGCCGACGTCTGCGAGATCTACACCGACGTGGACGGCGTGTTCACCGCCGACCCGCGCATCGTGCCGAACGCCCGGCGGCTGGAGACCATCACCTACGAGGAGATGCTCGAGATGGCGGCGTGCGGGGCCAAGGTGCTCATGCTCCGCTGCGTCGAGTACGCCCGCCGCTACGGCGTCCCGGTGCACGTCCGATCTTCGTTCAGCAACAAGCCCGGGACCGTCGTGTCCGGGTCAGTGGAGGACCTTCCCGTGGAACAGGCGATGATCACCGGCGTCGCGCACGACCGGTCGGAGGCCAAGGTCACCGTGACCGCCGTGCCCGACCACCCCGGCGTGGCGGCCCGGATCTTCCGTGTGGTGGCCGAGGCGGAGCTCGACATCGACATGGTGGTGCAGAACGTGTCGCAGGCCGTGTCCGGCCGGACGGACGTGACGTTCACGCTGTCCAAGGACGACGGACCGCGCGCGGTGGCCGCGCTGGAGAAGGCGCGCGGGGAGATCGGCTTCGAGAAGGTCCTCTACGACGACCACGTGGGCAAGGTGTCGCTGATCGGCGCGGGGATGCGCTCGCACCCCGGCGTGACGGCGATGTTCTGCGAGGCGCTCGCGACGGCGGGCGTCAACATCGAGATCATCTCGACGTCGGAGATCCGGATCTCGGTCATCTGCCGCGACACGCAGCTCGACGACGCCGTGCGCGCCCTGCACGACGCCTTCGAGCTGGGTGGCGACGAGGAGGCCGTGGTGTACGCGGGGAGCGGGCGATGAGCGGGAACGAGCGCAAGCCCTGCCTGGCCCTGGTCGGGGCGACCGGCGCCGTCGGCACCGTCATGATCGGCATCATCAACGACCGCCCCTCCGTGCCGTGGGGCGAGATCCGGCTGATCGCCTCGCCGCGCTCGGCGGGGAAGAAGATCGTGGTTCGGGGTTCCGAACTCACCGTGGTCGCCCTGTCGCCGGAAGCCTTCGACGGCGTGGACGTCGCGATGTTCGACGTGCCCGACGAGGTCTCCGCGCAGTGGGCGCCGGTCGCCGTCGAGCGCGGCGCGGTGGCGGTGGACAACTCCGGCGCGTTCCGGATGGACCCGGACGTGCCGCTGGTGGTGCCGGAGGTGAACGCGGACCGGATCTCCGAGCGCCCCAAGGGGATCATCGCGAACCCGAACTGCACGACGCTGTCGATGATGGCCGCGCTCGGCGCGCTGCACCGGGAGTTCGGGCTGCGCGAGCTGGTGGTGGCCTCCTACCAGGCGGCCTCCGGCGGCGGCCAGGCGGCGATCGACCGGCTCTACGGCGAGCTGGAGGCGTTGGCGGGCAAGGAGGTCGGCGTCCGCGCCGGCGACGTGCGGGAGACCCTGGAGGCCGCCGGCCTGCCGCTGGCCGACTCGCCGTTCCCGGCGCCCCTGGCGCTCAACGTGCTGCCGTGGGCGGGTTCGCTCAAGGACGAGGGCTGGACCAGCGAGGAGCTGAAGGTCCGCAACGAGTCCCGCAAGATCCTGGGCATCCCCGACCTCAAGGTGTCGGCGACCTGCGTGCGCGTGCCCGTGGTCACGACGCACTCGCTGGCCGTGCACGCGACCTTCGCCCGCGAGGTGACCGTCGAGCAGGCGCACGGGATCCTCGGGGAGCAGCCGACGATCGTGCTGGTGGACGACCCGGCGGAGAAGCGGTTCCCGACGCCGGCGGACGTGGTCGGGCTGGACCCGACCTACGTGGGCCGGGTGCGCCAGGCGCTGGACTTCCCGAACACCCTGGACTTCTTCGTCTGCGGGGACAACCTCCGCAAGGGTGCGGCGCTGAACACCTACGAGATCGCCGAGGAGCTGGCCGAGCGCGGGTAGGTTCGCCGGCATGGCGGAGGTGGTGCTCGCGGTCGACCTCGGCACGACGGCGACCAAGGTGATCGCGGTCGACCGGGACGCGGGCGTGGTGGCATCGGCGGAGCACGGCTACCCGATGCGCACCACGCCCTCCGGCGAGGCGACCCACGACCCGGCGCAGGTGTGGGCCGCGGCGCTGGACGCGCTGCGCGAGGTCGCGGCCCTGGGCCACCGGGTGCGCGCGCTGTCGCTGACCGGCGCGATGCACACGCTGCTGGGGCTCGACGCCGCGGCGAACCCGGTGACGCCGTCGGTGAGCTGGGCGGACAACCGCGCCGCCGACGTGGCCGGCGAGCTGCGCCGCACCCCGCTGGGGATCTTCCTGCACCGCGCGACGGGCACGCCGGTCCACCCGTTCGCGCCGCTGGCGAAGCTGGCCTGGTTCACCTCCCGGGGCCGCACCGCGCACGTCTGGTGCGGCCTCAAGGACTACGTCGCCCAGCGCCTGACCGGCCACCTGGTCACCGAGCACTCCTCGGGCTCGGCGACGGGCCTGATGGACCTGCGCTCGCTGGACTGGCACCCGACCGCGCTGGGGTTCGCCGGCGTCACCGCCGAGCAGCTGCCGCCGCTGCACGCGCCGACCGACTCGTTCCCCCTCACCCGGGCCATCCCCGGCATCGCGCCGGGCACCCCGGTGGTGCTCGGCGGCGGTGACGGGCCCATGGCCAACCTCGGGGTGGGCGCGGTCGCGCCCGGCGTGGCGGCGGTGTCGCTGGGCACCAGCGGCGCGCTGCGCGTCGTCCGCGACAGCCCCGCCGTCGACGAGGCGGGCCGCGTGTTCTGCTACGCCGTCGCCGACGGCCTGTGGGTGCTCGGCGGCGCCGTCAGCAACGGCGGCGTGGTCGCGCAGTGGGCGGCCGAGGCGTTCGGCGCCGACGTCGTGACCCTGCTCGACGAGGCCGCCGCGGTCCCGCCGGGCGCGTCCGGGATCACCGCGCTGCCCTACCTGCTCGGCGAGCGCGCGCCGTGGTGGGACCCGGACGCGCGCTCCGCGCTGGTGGGGCTGCGCCGCGAGCACGGCCGGGCCGAGATCACCAGGGCGCTGGTGGAGGGCGTGGCCCAGCAGGTGGCCCTGGTCCTGGACGCGGTGCGCTCCGTGGCCGACGTGCACGCGGTGCGGGTGACCGGCGGCGCGTTCCGCAGCGACCTGTGGGCGACGGTGCTGGCGTCGGCGCTGGGCCTGGAGCTGGAGCTGGCGGAGGACAGCGAGGGCTCGGGCGTGGGCGCGGGCCTGCTCGGCTGGCGCGCGCTGGGCGAGCTGCCGGACCTGGCCGCCGCCGCGTCCCTGATCAAGCCCACGAGGACCATCCGCCCGGACGAGGCGGCCCGCCGCCTCTACGCCGAGCGGCGGCCCGCCGTGGAACGCCTCTACCACGCGCTGCGGGACCTCCACCGGGCTTGAGCCGCGGTGGCGGTCAGGCCGCGCCCGGCGCGCCGTCGCCGATGTGCAGGACCGCGTCGGCGCCGTCGAGGGTCTCCCGGTCGAGGGGGAAGTAGCCCTGCTCCGGGGTGGTGTCGGCGCGGGTGCGGGCGGGGGCGATCGCGGTGGCCCGGGTCAGGGCCCGGGCGGGGCCGCGGCGCTGGAGCGCGCCCTCGTAGGTGTCCGCCGCCGGCTCGGCCAGTCCCAGCGCCGCGCTGCGACCCAGGCTGCCCGCGACGAAGGCGTACCGCTCGCCCAGCAGGGACCCGACGACCGCCCCGGCGCCGGACCAGCGCAGGTCCAGCTCCTCCCACAGCCACCGGCTCGGGCTGCGCTGGAGGTGCCGGTTGTGGGCGAAGACCAGGGTCGCGCCCCGGCGGGCCTCGACCTCCCGGATGTCCAGGAGGTTGCCCGCCATGAGGGCGTCCCGGGTGGCGAGCATCCGCGACAGCCGGTCGGCCTCGTCGACGCGCCGCGCCGACTGCCCGTGGTAGCGCAGCAGGCCGAGGCCGGCGGTGAGGTGCGTCCGCGCCCTGGACCACTCGGCGCGGGACGTCGCCGCGATCAGTCGCGGCGCCCGCGAGTGGAGCGCGACCAGCATGTCGTCGGCGACCACCCGCAGCGCGTGGGCCCCGGGGGTGCCGCCGATCGAGGCGGCCGGGTCCATGACCGCCTCCGCGCGGCTCCACCGCTCGTCCGCGCCGGCCAGGTCGGCGACGTCGGGGACGCCGGGGTCCGGGCCCAGGTAGTCGCGGGCGTGCTGGAGGTAGCGGCGCGGGCTGGGCGCGCTGGTCATCTCCACCGGGGTGTCGAAGCCGTGGAAGGCCACCCGTTCCCGCGCGGGGCGGTTCTCGTTGTGGTCGCGCAGCCAGGCGACCAGTTCCCGGTTGGCGGCGTGCTCCCCGAAGCGGTGGGAGAACCCCTCGGCCATCACCGCGTCGAGGGCGCCCACCCCCTCGCGGACGAAGTCGTCCACGGCGAGCGCGGCCACGCGGTCGGTCTCCAGGGCGATCGACCGGAAGCCCCGGTCGACCAGGCGGGCGAGCAGTTCGTTGCGGGTGCGGGCGAAGGCCGGTTCCCGGTGCGTCGGCTCGCCGAATCCCAGCAGCTCGCACGACGCGGTCACGAAGTCCCCGATGTCCTGACTCATGGGGTTCGACCGTATCGTTGGAGGAACTGTTGAAGCTTCGGCCGCTGCGACCACCGGGTTCGCCCGCGAAGTCGCAAGCGGGCCTCGGCCGGGCCGGTCCCTGGGCCACTCGGCCCGGCCACCGCCCCGTCCTGCCCCGCCCCGCTGCGCCCGGGCGGTTCCCGGCCGCGCCGCCATCCGGTCGACGCTCGTCCGGGCCGGCGACTTCCGGGGTCGCCGGCGGCTAGCGTTCCACCACGACCGCTGCCGCGCGGTCGGCTCCCCCGACCGCCGAGCCCAGCACCAGGGAACCCGCCGCGATCACCACCGCGCCGACCCCCGCGACGAAGTAACCCCAGGCAGGTGATGAGTGGTCGATGACGAAGCCCGCCAGCGGCGCGCCCACCGCCGCGCCGAGCGTGAACGCCGACCCCTGCAACCCCATCGCCTCGCCGCGGGCCGAGCCGGGGGTCAGCTGCGTGATCGCCTCGCCGGTGCCCGCGATGGTCGGCGCGCACAGGAGGTTCATCGGGACCAGCGCCGCCGCCAGCACCCAGGGCGACGCCCCGAACAGCCCGATCGGCACGGCCAGCAGGCCCATCGCGCCCATCAGCGCCCACACCGGCGGCACCCGGTGCAGCCCGCCGTAGACGAAGCCGCCGACCAGCGACGCCACGCACATGACGACGATCAGCGCGCCCGTCCAGTCGGTCAGCCCCAGGCCGCGCATGCTCGCGACGACCGCGACCTCCACGCCGGACAGCACGAACGTCGCGCCGCCCGCGCTGATCAGCACGCCCACCAGCCGACCGGTCAGCCACCGCGAGCGCGGCACGGTCGCGCCGCGCTCGCCCTCGTCGCGCACCGGCGGGTCCACGGCGTAGAGGACCAGCCCGAACACCACCATGCACGCGCCGATCGACCACATCGCGACCCGGCTGCTCCACTGCGTGGTCAGCAGCACGCCGAGCGCCGGCCCGGCCATGAACGCCACCTCGACCGCCATGGAGTCCATCGCCAGCGCCGTGCGCCGCCCGGACTCGCCGACCAGCGCGGTGACGACCTGGCGGCCGATCTGCATGACCGGCATGACGAAGATGCCGAAGACGAAGCACGTGACCAGCAGCACCGCGTAGGGCAGCGCGGGCGCGACGAACCAGAACAGGCCCTCGGACACCATCGAGACCAGCAGCATCGTCCGCAGGCCGCGCCGGTCGGTGAGCCGCCCCATCAGGGGCGCGCCGACCGCGATGCCGACCGTGGCCATGGCGCCGACCAGGCCCGCGGCGCCGTAACCGCGGTCCAGCGTGAGCAGGACGTGCATGGTGATGGTCATGCCCGCCGCCGTCGCGGGTATCCGGGCGAACAGCATCAGGAGCATCAGGGAGGGCACCCGAGGCGTGCGCAGGACGGCGAGGTAGGGCGCGAGGTTCACCAGCCCATCTTCACTCGTCCCGGCAAGAGGTTTAACCGTTCGTTTTCTTGACCGGTTCCAGAAAACATGATGGAGTGGTGCAGCCATGACCCCAGGACCACGTGAGCTTCTCAAGGACGCCGGGCTGCGGATCACCGCGCCCCGGCTCGCGGTGCTCGAGTGGCTCGCCGGGCACCCCCACGCGACCGCCGACCAGGTCGCCGAGGGCGTCCGGGCCAGGTTGGGGACCGTGTCCACGCAGGCCGTCTACGACGTGCTGCACGCGTGCTCGCGGACCGGGCTGGTGCGCCGCATCGAGCCCGCCGGTCACCCGGCGCGGTTCGAGACGCGGACCGGCGACAACCACCACCACCTCGTGTGCAGGCGCTGCGGGCGGACCGAGGACGTGGACTGCGTCCACGGGGCGGCGCCCTGCCTGGAGCCCTCCGACACGGTCGGCTTCGCCGTGGACGAGGCCGAGGTGCTGTTCTGGGGGCTGTGCCCTGACTGCCGCACCCCGATGAAGGAGCAACCAGCGTGACCGAAGCGCGTCACACGACCAACAACTCCGGCAACGCGGTCGCGAGTGACGACCACTCGCTGACCGCCGGCGCCAACGGCCCGATCCTGCTGCAGGACCACTACCTGATCGAGAAGAGCGCGCAGTTCAACCGCGAGCGCGTCCCCGAGCGGGTCGTGCACGCCAAGGGCGGCGGCGCCTTCGGGTACTTCGAGACGACCGAGGACGTCAGCGCCTTCACGAAGGCCGGCCTGTTCCAGCCGGGTGTGAAGACCGAGCTGCTGCTGCGCTTCTCGACCGTCGCCGGCGAGCTGGGCACGCCCGACACCTGGCGCGACCCGCGCGGCTTCGCGCTGAAGTTCTACACCCCGCAGGGCAACTACGACCTGGTCGGCAACAACACCCCGATCTTCTTCCTGCGCGACCCGATCAAGTTCCCGGACTTCATCCGCTCGCAGAAGCGCCGCGTCGACACCGGCCGCCGCGACCACGACATGCAGTGGGACTTCTGGACCCTGCGGACCGAGACCGCGCACCAGGTGGCGTGGCTGATGGGCGACCGCGGCATCCCCAAGTCCTGGCGCCACCAGAACGGTTACGGCTCGCACACCTTCCTGTGGGAGAACGCCGGCGGCGAGAAGTTCTGGATCAAGTACCACTTCAAGACCGACCAGGGCGTCGAGACCCTGACCATCGAAGAGGCCGCCCGCCTCGCCGGTGAGGACGTCGACGCGCACCGCACCGACCTGTGGGACGCCATCGAGCGCGGCGACTTCCCGACGTGGACGCTGAAGGTGCAGGTCATGCCCTACGCGGACGCGGCGGACTACCGCTTCAACCCGTTCGACGTGACCAAGGTGTGGCCGCACGCGGACTACCCGCTGATCACCGTCGGCAAGCTGGTCCTGGACCGCAACCCGTCGGACCACTTCGCGGAGATCGAGCAGGCGGCGTTCTCGCCGAGCAACCTGGTGCCGGGCATCGGCACGTCCCCGGACAAGATGCTGATCGGCCGCCTGTTCTCCTACCCGGACACCCAGCGGTACCGCATCGGCACCAACTACAACCAGCTGCCGGTGAACCGCCCGAAGTCGCAGGTGAACTCGTACAGCAAGGACGGGTCGATGCGGTACACCAACCACGCCGACCCGGTGTACGCCCCGAACTCCTACGGCGGCCCGCACGCCTCCGCCGCGGAGGCCGGTGAGACGGTGGCGACCTACGGCATCGAGGACGAGGTCATCCGCTCGGCGTACAAGCTGCACGCGGAGGACGACGACTTCGGCCAGGCCGGCACGCTGGTCCGCGAGGTCATGAACGACGAGCAGCGCGCGCGCCTGGTGCACAACGTGGTCCAGCACGCGAGCAAGGGCGTGTCCGCCCCGGTGCTGGAGCGCGTCTTCGAGTACTGGCGCAACATCGACAAGGAGACCGGCGACAAGATCGCCGCCGCCTTCGACAAGTAGGACCCGGCGACACCGCGGGGGAGGGGCGCCCGGCGCCCCTCCCCTCCGCCGTGCCCGGACCGGCCCGCGCGTCAGGCCGTCTCGCCGACCCCCTGGCGGGTGTTCGCCAGCGCCAGCCCCGTCCGCAGCGCGCCCACGGCCTCCGCCACCGCCTCCCGGAACACGCCGCCCACGCCCAGGACGTTCGCGTACCCGTGGAACAGCCCCTCGTGCCGCCGCAGCACCACCGGGACGCCCTGCTCCGCCAGCTTCGCCGCGAACGCCTCGCCCTCGTCGCGCAGCGGGTCGAAGCCCGCGGTCGCCAGGTAGGTCGGCGGCAGCCCGCTGAGGTCCTCCGCGAGCAGCACGGACAGCCGCGGGTCGCGGTGCGCGTCGGGGGAGGGCGCGTAGTGGTCCAGGAACCAGTCCATCTTCCGGTCGGTGAGGAAGAACCCGTCGCCGAACAGCTCCCGCGACCGCCGCCGCGCCGTGGCGTCCACCGCCGGGTAGAACAGCAGCAGGAACACCGGTTTCACCGCGCCCGCGTGCAGCGCCGTCACCGCCGCGAGGTTGCCGCCCGCGCTGTCCCCGCCGAGCGCGACGCGCGCGGGGTCGGCGCGCAGCTCCGCCGCGTGCTCGACGGCCCACCGGTAAGCGGTCGCCGCGTCGTCGGCCGCCGCCGGGAACGGGTGCTCGGGCGCGAGCCGGTAGTCCGCCGACAGCACCCGGACGCCGGCCTGCGCGGCCAGGTACCGGCACAGGTTGTCGTGGCTGTCCAGGTCGCCGCTGACCCACCCGCCGCCGTGGTAGAAGACCAGCAGCGGCGAGCCCTCGGCCAGGCCGCGCGGGGTGTAGCACCGGCCGCGCACGCCGGCCATGTCGACCGCGCGGACCGCCACGCCCCCGATGACCGGGCCGGAGACCAGCGCGGTGCTCCTGGCCAGCGCCGAGCGGTCGGCGGCGGGCGTGGTCGCCCGCCGGTCCCCGCCGCCGAGCTGCCCGAGCCGCAGCAGCAGCTGCGCCTCGGGGTGCAGGCGCTGGCCGTCGAGCGTGATCGGGCGGCCCGCGATCAACCTGCGCAGCGGCGCGGGCAGGCCGAACGCGAAGCGCAGGGCGCCGGCCAGGGCGCCGGGGAGGAGCGACTCGGCGAACTTCGACATGGGCTGCACGCTACTAGCGGGTAAGCCACCCGGCCCGGAATGGACCTCCAGCTAGGTGGAGGTGGCAGGATCGGGACCATGACGGTCACGGTCGTGGGCATCGGCGGTTCGCTGCGCTCGAACTCGCAATCCGAGCGCGCCATGCGCATCGCGCTGTCCGGAGCGGCGGACGCGGGCGCGAAGGTCATCGAGGTGGCGGGGCCCGAGCTCGTGCTGCCGTTCTACGACCCGTCGATCCCGGACCGGCCGGCCAACGCCCGCCGCCTGGTCGACGCCCTGCGCCGCGCCGACGGCGTCGTGCTCGTCTCGCCCGGCTACCACGGCACGGTGTCGGGCCTGGTCAAGAACGCCCTGGACTACGTCGAGGACCTCCGCGGGGACGAGCGGCCCTACCTCGACGGCCGGGCCGTCGGCTGCGTCGCCGCGGCGCGCGGCTGGCAGGCGTCGGTGACGACGCTGACCGCGCTGCGCTCGATCGTGCACGCCCTGCGCGGCTGGCCCACGCCGCTGGGCGCCGCGATCAACTCCGGCGAGGTCGACTTCGACCTCGAAGGCGGCTGCTCCGACCACACGGTCGCGGGCAATCTGCGCACTATCGGGCGACAGGTGGCGGAGTTCGCCGCGTCACACGCCGGTTGACGGTTCTACTTGAGGGGTACGCCTCCGTCAGGGCGCGAGCTGACACACGACCCGGTGTGACCCGGCTCCGGCCGGGGCCCTGGCGGGCGGCAGTCCGCCACCAGCTCAAGGGAGAGCGTTCATGCAGGTGCTCTACACGGCGGAGGCGACGGCGACCGGCGACGGCCGCAACGGCGAGGTCCGCTCCTCGGACGGTGTGCTCGACGAGCAGCTCACCACGCCGCAGGAGCTGGGCGGCGCCGGCGGTCCCAGGACCAACCCGGAGCAGCTGTTCGCCGCCGGCTACGCGGCGTGCTTCCACAGCGCGCTGCGGGTCGCCGGCCGCCAGAGCAAGGTGCCGCTGGGCGAGACGACGGTCGCCGCGCGGGTCGGCATCGGCCCGGACGGCGCCGGCGGCTACCAGCTGACCGTCGACCTGCGGGCGCACCTCCCCGGCGTCGAGCAGTCCGCGGCGGAGGAGCTGGTGGCCCTGGCCGACCGCATCTGCCCGTACTCCAACGCCATGCGCGGCAACGTCGAGGTGGCTCTGACCGCCACCGTCTGAAGGAGGCGCTAGCACCATGGGCAAGTCCCCGATCACCAGTCCGCTGTCCGACGCGGACAAGGCATCCGTCGGCGCGGTGTTGCAGGCCACGCTGGTCGACCTGATCGACCTGTCGCTCGCCGCGAAGCAGGCGCACTGGAACGTGGTCGGCAAGAACTTCCGCAGCGTCCACCTCCAGCTCGACGAGCTGGTGACCATGGCGCGCACCTACACCGACGAGGTCGCCGAACGGGCCTCGGCCCTGGGCATCTCGCCCAACGGCAAGGCCCGCACCGTGGCCGAGACCTCCGGGGTGCCGGACTTCCCGGAGAACTGGCTCAAGGAGGACGAGGTGGTGTCCGCGGTGGTGGCCGCCCTCGCCGCGCTGATCGAGCGGTTGCGCAGCCGGGTCGACGAGACCGACAAGTCCGACCTGGTCACCCAGGACCTGATGATCGAGATCACCAAGCAGCTGGAGCAGGCCCACTGGATGTGGCAGGCCCAGCAGGCTTGACCGGTCCCGGCGCGCCGCCCGACCGGGCGGCGCGCCGGCGGCCCGCCGGTCGCGCCCGCCGACGTCACCGGCGCGCCGGACCCCCGCCCGGGGCGGTCACCCGCCGGTGCGCGAGGCCCCGACGCGCCGGAGCACCCGGCGGGCGAAGGCCACCTCCGCCGCCGTCTGCCGGATGGTCTCCGCCACCACCAGCGACCCGTGCCCGGCGTCGTACCGGTACACCTCGTACGCCGCGCCGCGCGCCGCCAGCCGCTCCAGGTAGTTGTCGATCTGCCGGATCGGGCAGCGCGGGTCGTTCTCGCCGGCCAGCACGAGCACCGGCGCGCGCACCGCGTCCACGTAGGTCAGCGGCGAGCTCTCCCGGTACCGCTCCGGCACCTCCTCCGGCGACCCGCCGAACAGCGCCCGGTCGAACGCGCGCAGCGGCTCCATCTCGTCCTCGTACGCGGCCGGGTAGTCGGCGACCGGCACGCCCGCCACGCCCGCCGCCCACCGCTCCGGCTGGGTGCCCAGCGCGAGCAGCGCCAGGTACCCGCCCCACGACGCGCCGTTGACGACGCACCTCGCCGGGTCGGCGAACCCGGAGCCCACCGCCCAGTCGTGCAGGGCGGCCACGTCCTCCAGCTCGGTCAGGCCGGGCCTGCCCTCGATGGCGTCCCGCCACCGCGAGCCGTAGCCGGTGGAGCCGCGGTAGTTGACGTGCACCACGGCGAACCCGGCGTCCAGCCACGCCGCCCGGTAGGCGGAGAACCGGTCCTCGTCGGCCGAGTGCGGGCCGCCGTGCAGGCTGAACACCGTCGGCAGCGGCCCGTCGGGCGCCCCGTCCGGGCGCGCGACCAGGGCGTGCACCTCGCCGACGAAGACGTCCCGCAGCCCGACCGACGGCGGCGCCTCGTGGCCGCGCGGCGCCAGCAGCACCCGGTCGTCGCCGTCCGCGTCGAGCACCCGCACGACGCCCGGCCGCGCGGCCGAGGACCACGAGTACTCCACGGAGCCGTCCGGGCGCGCGTTCGCCGAGCCGACCGTCCCGTGCGGGGTGCCCAGGGCGGTCAGGGCGCCGGTCGCCAGGTCGTAGCGGTGGAGGGTGTTGCGGGCCCGGAACGTGTGCACGACGAGCAGCGCCGTCGCGTCCTCGTACCAGTCGGCGCTGATCTCGCCGGGCAGGTCGACGGCGACCTCGGTCTCGGCGCCCGCGACGACGTCCCAGATCAGCAGCTCCTCCCGGCCCCGCCGCTCGTGCAGCACCAGCAGCCGGTTGTCGCCGCGCACCGGGCTGAACGCGATGGCGTCCAGGCCCTTGCCGGGGCCGTCCCACTTCTCCGCGACCCGCTCGCCGTCCGGGGTGATCACGCGCAGCGCCGTGTGCCGGTTGTCGCCGTGCTCGGAGTGCGCCAGCGCGATCAGCGTCTCGTCCCTGGACAGCGCGGCGACCCCGGCGTCGTTCCCGTGCGCGTAGACCACCTCGGCCGGCCCGCCGCCGCGCGACACGTGGACGGTGGTGCCCTCGTCGGTGGAGGTGCCGACCACGACGAGCCCGTGCCCGATCTCCAGCCCCGCCGGGTACCCGGCGGGCACGCCCTCGACGGCGGGCGCGGCGGGTGCGCCCGGCTCGAACGGCTCGCTGACCCACACGCCGAACTCGTCGCCGTCGCTGTCGGCGAACCACCAGACCGCTTCGCCGTCCGGGCTCAGCGCGGCGTGCGACGTGCCGTTCGGGCGGTCGGTGACCTTGCGGTGGGTGCCCGCGCCGCGGTCCCAGGCGTAGACCTCCCAGACGCCGCTGGTGTTCGACAGGTACAGGCCGCGGTCGGGCGCGTCGTCCGCCCAGCCGGGCAGGCTGACCCGCGGCGCGGTGAACCGGGCGCGCCAGCGGGCCTCGGCCTCGGCGTCGTCGAACAGCGGGTCGGGCACTTCGGCGGTCGGGTGCGTCGTCACGCCCCCCATGCTGCCGGCTGCCGCGCGGTGACCAGGTAGTAGTCCAGCAGGCCGCGGTCGGCGGCGACGAGCCAGTTGCGGCCCCAGTCGTAGGGCCCGCCCACCTGCGCGACCCAGCGGTCCAGGCCGGGCCACACGTGCGCGCCGAGGCGGTCGGCCCGCACGCCGGTGAACCCGGCGGCCCGCAGGTCGTCGGCGAACCGGCCGATCGGGTGCGCCAGGTCGAGCCCCGAGGCGAACGTCTCCAGCAGCTCCGCCAGCGCCGGTCCCGCGTCGTCGCGCTCGGCGAAGAACGTCGTGACGGCGAGCCGCCCGCCCGGCGCGAGCACCCGGGCGGCCTCCCGCGCGAAGCCGGCCAGGTCCTCGAAGTGCTGCGCCGCCTCCACCGACAGCAGGCGGTCGAAGGCGTCGGCGGGGAACGGCATGGCCGACGCCGAGCCCACCGCGAACGCCACGCGCTCGTCCCGCGCCGCCGCCCGGGCGCGCTCGACCTGCTGGGGCATCAGGTCCAGGCCGGTCAGGCGCGCGACCCCGCGCCGCGCCACCCGCCGCGCCCCGACCCCGCGCCCGGACCCCACCTCCAGCACCCGGCGGCCGGTGACGTCCAGCGCGTCGAGCACCACGTCGTAGAGGGCCTCCTGGGAGGCGACGCGCTGCTCGGCGGTGAGGTCGCGGTCCAGCGGCACGCCGTCCCAGTAGCCGAAGTTGATGTAGCCGCCGGCGAACACGGGGAGGGCGCTGAGGTCGCCGGTGTCGTAGGTGCGCCTGCGCAGGGCGGCTCGCGCCGGGTCGTCTGCCATGGCTCGATCGTGCCGGTGGCCGCGGTGGCGCGCCCGAGGCCGATCGGGGGAGGTCCGAACGGGGGAGGGGCCGGCTCAGGGCCCGGTCCGGTCCAGCTCCTCGGCGAGGATCCGGTCCAGCGTGCGCGACGCCCTGGCGAGCGCGGTGACGACGAGCCCGACCAGGGCTGTCGCAAGGCCCGCCACCAGCCCGGCGACGGGCGCGGCGAGGGCGGTGACCAGGCCCGCCGCCCCGATCGCCACGAGGGCCCAGGCGAGGAGGGCGAGCCGGCTGCCGGAGGCGGGCTTGAACGCGGAGACGATGCTCATGGCTGGCTCTCCCTGGCTGGGGCGTCGGTGACCGACGCGGTCGCCTCGTCTTCGCGTCGATCTCTTCTCTCGTTACGTTCCGTGAGTTGAACCGTCAACCTTCACTCGTTTGTATCAACAGAACGTGACATTCACTCGGCTGAGGACCACGCTACGTCGTAGTTCGACTACGCGGACGAAAGTTCACTACATCGAGCGAAGCGATGCGGTGGGGACACTGTCCGTGGTCGCCCACCGCCGCCGGCGCGGCGGTGGGCGCGGTGCGCCGTCAACCAGTGATGTCCACGCCGCCGTCGAGGTTCCCGGTTTGCAGGACGTGCCCGGTGAGCGTCCCGCCGTCGGCCACCGTCACCGTGTTGACCGTGTTGTTCACCACCGACTGGACCTGCTGGTCGAACGAGGCCGTCCGGTAGTCCGCCGCGCGCAGCAGCTCCGACACCGCCAGCGTCACCCGCGTGCGCAGGAGGTGCCCGTAGCGCTCGATGTCGGCCTGCTGGAAGTACGACTCGACGTCGTCGTCGGCGGCCATCTCGCGCAGGCCGGCCAGGGCGCCGTACCGGTCGGGGTCGGCGCGGCCGGAGCGCGCGGGCAGCGGCCGGGGCCGCCGCACCAGCCGGACCAGGCGGGTGACGACGCTGGCCGGCAGCAGCACCAGGTCCCCGATCGCCTGCCGGATCGGCGCGCCGAGCGAGTCGGGCCGGCCGTCGACCGCCCGCAGCTCGGCGTTCACCGGCTTGAGGACGCACGGCGTCCACTCCAGGTACAGGGTCGAGTCGTCCACCGCGACGTGGACGAACACCGACAGCACCAGGTCGCGGTCCCACGTCTCGACCGAGAAGCAGCGGTAGAAGCGCGCCCACTCCAGCGGCTCGTCGCGCAGCTCCTCGGCGTGGCGGCGGGAGACGTGGGTGTAGGGCCGGTGCTCGTTGCTCCACAGGTACGGCCTGCTCACCGGGTCGCGCAGGTGGTCGACGAGGCCCCGGGCGGACACGATCACCACGTCCTCGACGGTCAGCCCGCGGAGCCTGCGGCTGGGCGCCAGCGACCCCGTCCGGCGCAGGTCGGCGACCTTGTCGGTGATGCCCCGGAGCAGGGCCGCGGTGTCCAGCGCGCCGCCCTCGGCCGACGTGCCCGCCCGCTCCAGCGGGATGGCGACCGTCCACGGCTCGGTGATGTCGCCCGCGCCGACGAACGGCTTGTAGCCGCGGTGCACCAGCAGCCGCACGAGGTCGTCCCCCGGGGTGACGTCCGGACCGAGCCGCTCCTCCTCCGCCCGCGACAGGACGCGGTCGTGCAGCGCCGGGGCGAGCCGGAGCAGGAACCGGTCCAGCGGTCGCGGCGCCTCGCCCGCGTGCGGCCGGGGCCCGAAGCGCCGGACGACGTGGTGCTCGATCACCAGCCGGTTGGCCAGCAGCACCGCGAAGAAGGCGGCGAGCACCACCGGGCTGGTCCAGTCCGCCGCGGCGGCCTCGAACACGTCCGTCCCGGTGTCCCCGGTCCCGAGCCCCATCAGCGGCGAGACGAGGAGGACGACGGTGACGCCCGTGCGCAGCGGGCGGGCGCGGCGGCCCACCCCGGCCCGCTCCCGCGCCGCCCGCCGCGCCCGGACGATCCTGGGCAGGCTCAGCAGCAGCGCGACGAGGCTCCACGCGACCACCAGCGGCAGCGCGAAGACGACCGCCGCCACGAGCAGCAGGAGCACGAGGCCGTCCACCACGTCGGTGCGCAGCCGGGCGGCCAGCGACTCGGTCAGCACCGCGACCCGGTCCACCCCCGGGTCCGGGGCCGCCTGCCGGGTGGGCTCGGTGAGCAGCTCGCCGATGGCGGCGTCGGCGAAGTCGCGGCTCAGGTGCGCGGCGGCGCACAGGTAGCGGGTGCTTTCGTCGCGGACCCCCGCCGGGGCGGCGCCGGGCGCCGCGACGGGCCCCGTGGCGGGCCGTTCGGTCGAAACCATGGTCGATGCGCTCCTCAGGCGCCGATCCGGCAGTGGGTGACCAGCGCGTCGAACAGGCGGACCGCCTCGTCCCACCGCTGCTCGGGGCTGGTGACGTACAGGACGTACTCCGCGCCCCGCTCCCGCCAGTACAGGGCGCGGGCCCGCGCGGCGGTGCCGGAGCGGGTGGTGTGGCGGTACTCCCACTCGACGGCGTCGAACCCGTCGTAGGACGCCTCCTCCAGGGCCACCTGCCGGTAGTCGGTGGTGGTGGCGGCGACCTGCGCCGCGCCGTCGCCGACGGCGGCCCACAGGCTGCCCGGCCCGTGCGCGTCGCCGCCGAACCTGGCCTGGAAGTCCTCGTCGCCGGGGTCGGCCGCGACGGCGGACTTGGGGATCTCCAGCCGGAAGTACGCCGGCACGACGGTCGAGACACCGGCCCCGGCCACCCGCCGGTACCCCGACGGCACCGGCGCGGTGGGGTCGGTGCGGTACTCCCGGGACCCCGGGCCGCCCCGCGCGGACGACGTCGAGGTGGTCGGCTCCTCGTGCGTCCAGGTGGTCGAGGGGGTGGTCGGCGCGGCGGCGATCGGCGTCGGGGCGTCCCCGAGGCGCGGGAAGTAGTGGACGCCGAGCCCCGTCGCGAGGCTCAGCACCAGGCAGGCGCCCGCGGCCGAGGCGGCGAGCCGGACCGTCCCCACCGGTCCACCGCCCGCTTTCGCGTGCGGCGGACCGGTTTTTTCGGCTACGTTCCCGTCGGGCACTTCGTTCACGAATTCCTCACTGGCACAGATTCCGGAGATCCCGATGGACGAACGCGTCACCGCCGTGGCGGAAGCGTGGCACGCGGTGGATCAGGCCGACCGCGAGCGGGCCGCCGCCCCGTCGGCGCAGGCCGACGACCGCCTCGTCGCCGCCCTGCTGGCCGTGGCGGACACCTGCCGCTCGCGCACCCGGGACGGGTTCCCGGAGATCACGACCGCCGCCCAGCTCGCCGAGTGCGCCCGGGTGGCCGGGCGGCTGGCCGGGGTGCCCGCGACCGACCCCGGGCTGGCCGGCCGGGCGCGCGCGCTGTCCGACGAGGTCAGGGCCGGTCGCGGGTACGTGTGGACCGCCCGGCTCCGCACGGCGGCGCTGGCCCTGGCCGCCGTGGTGGTGGCCGTCGGCGGCGCGGTGCTCGGCGGGGCGGACGGCAGCGTGCCCACCGTCGTCACGACGTCGGTCATCGGCAGCGGAGCCCTCTTCGCGATCATCCTCACCGCCCGGCGTCCCGCGTGGCTGCTGCGCGCGGAACGGGTGAGCCCCATGATCAGCCACCACGGCCTGCAGATCCCGTCGCCGGTCACGCGCGTTTCCCCCGAGAGTGGCATGAACCGGTAGTCGGCGCCCCGCAATTTTTCGGCTACCCGCCGGGAAACCCCCGCCGATGGCGTTGCCCGGGATTGCGCCCGGCTCGGGCGCGGCCTGTTCGAGCGGAGTGCGCCGGACGCTGTTCGTGCTTGGCCGCGGAGTGGCGGTATCGATCCGCGTCCGCCTTGGGGTGTCGCTGGAACGGGGTACGGGTCGGACCCGATAGTGGTGTCATGGCCTCGCGTCAGGTGAAGATCAACGCGGTGGTGGTCGTGCTGCTGGGCGCGGCTGTCGGCGTGGTCACCAACTACGCCTCCGACGAGACCCCCGAGTGGTTCAAGGACCAGCCGCGGGTCTGGTTGGTGTTCGGCGTGCTGGTGCTGCTCGGTGTGGTGGTCCAGCTCCTGGCGTCCCGGGAGGTTCCCGAGCGGTCCGCGGTGGCCGGCGGGGGACGGGCCGGGATGTGGAACGTGCCGGGTCGCAATCCGCACTTCACCGGTCGTGACGGGGATCTGGGCGAGTTGCGGCGGTTGCTGCGGTCGCGGTCGCGGGTGGCGGTGCACGCGGTGCGCGGGATGGGCGGGGTCGGCAAGACGCAGTTGGCGCAGGAGTCCTGCCACCGGCACGGCGCGCGTCTGGAGGTGGTGTGGTGGATCAACGCGGAGAACCCGGCGCTGATCCCGCCCTCCAGACAGCAGGCATGGCCAACCAGGCGCGGCCCCTTTTGGAGCGTGCCCTGGCCATCGGCGAGGCCGCGCACGGCCCGGACCACCCGTTCGTCGCCATCAGCCTGGGCAACCTCGCCCTGGTGCTGAAAGACCTCGGCCGGCACGCGGAAGCGCAGCCGCTCCTGGAACGCGCCGAGAGGATCCGGGCCGGCAAGGAGAACTCGAGTCCGAGGGGTGATGAGACCGGGCGGTGGAGTTGCCGTACTCCACTGCTGCACAGACGACTCAGGGCCTGTCCGAAACCTTCTCGGACAGGCCCTGACCTGTGTCGGGGTGACAGGATTTGAACCTGCGACCTCTTCGTCCCGAACTGTCGGCAGCAAGGTCGTTGCTGGCCCTTGCCGAGGTCGGACGGTCGATGCCGGTTACCTGAGGTCTCTTCGGGTCGGGGCGGTTGCTGTACTTCGCTGCTGTACAGCAGTCCTCCGAGCAGCGCTGACTCTGCGGTGGGCACGAGCTCAGCGCTGCTCCGAGGTTCTCAGCTGCGACAACCTAGCTGCGAGGCCTCCAGCGCAGGCTCTGCAGCAGATCGGCTACAGCCTGCACAGCTTCAGGTTCGACCACTGCAAGGATGATCAAGATCAATAGCAGTGTCAAGACCGTAATTGCCTTCTTCACGGGCCCTCCAGGTACGCCGGTGCGTCTCTGGAAAAATGGTCTGACCTGCGGTGATGTCAAAGTCTAACCATGTCGGGCCGTGGCCAAGGTTGACCCGAACTGTCGTGGGCTGCCATGAGGCGGTAGTATCTTATGACGCAACTTGACACTTATTGACACCCAAGCCGGGGAGTAAGCCTTGGCCGTGGACCTGCCCGATGAGGGAGACTTGCCTCCTGGGGGTCAACGAGACTTAACGGTTGCGATTCACGTGTTGTACGCGAATGCTGGTATGCCAGGAACTCGCACTATCAGTAACGCGATTAGGGCAAGGGATGATCTGCCCGACACCGTCAGCCATGAAGCGGTACGCGGAATTCTTGTTGGTAAAAAAGCCCGATGGTCGAAAGTGGCGAGTGTGGCACTTCAATTGCTGCACTGGTCGGCAATTCAGGTCGACCCGGATGGGAGCTTTGCAGGTATTCATCGACTTTGGATTGCAGCAAATGGACGGACCGTGAGCGGAAGTCCTCACGTCGTCGTGCCGCATGTCGAACAGTTTACTTCTCGGCGGAATGGCTCATCTGTCGAGATTGCCGCATTTAGTGACAATAGTTCTCAAGCGAGCAGCGGCAGCTTTGACATGCAGTCCGACTCGAGCGAGTCCAAACTGTTTATTCGCTGGCAATCAAAAGTGGGTTTTATAGATGTGTATGACCGTGAGATAGCAAAGCGTATCGTCAAGGGTGGAGGATCCGATGAGTGAACCCACTAAGGCGAAAAATGTTCAAGAATCGGTAAGTCCCCTCACTGGCGACCTGCACTCTGCGTCAGCTGGCGAAACCAGCCGGCTAAATGCTTCAATTCGCACTGGTGAAGACGTACTTGCACGGCCTATTGGTGTGGACAGCGGGACACGTATTCGACTTTTGGCGGACCTCGGGGACGCCCTGCGCGGCAGATTCTTCCTAAATGGTGTAGTTGAAGATCTCGATAAATCGGTGAAGTATTATCGACAGGCTCTTGCGGAAGTGTCCGAAGGCGACACTAATATGCGCGCCGAGTTGCTCGACGGGCAAAGTCGGGCACTTTCAAGCTTGGGTCGGCGTGGAGATGCCTACACCTCGATGCGGGAGGCGGTAATAATCCGCCGTCAGCTCGCCTTGCAAAATCCTGATTCGGAAACTCATGGCCTCGCCATAAGTCTAAATAATTTCGCCTTTGCGTCGTTGGAGATAGGACGGGTTGAGGAAGCGCTCGCCGCAATGACGGAGGCTAATTCGATTTATCTACAACTTTCGGAGAGTGACCCTAGTCAACATCTGCAAAACCTTGCGATGTCATTCAGCAACTTGGCTGCGTTGTTGCATCAATCAGGTCGCAGGGTTGACGCTCTGGCGGCTGCGGAGCGCGCTGTTGATCTTTACTATGGTTTGATCGAAAAGAATCAAGGGAAACTACTTCCGGACCTGGCGGGCGCATCAAACAACTTTGCCACCCTTTTGGCGGAGTTGGGTCGGCGGGAGGAGTCATTGGGTCCCGCGCAGCACGCCGTCGACATCTACTCCGACCTGGCGCAGGCTAACCCTGACGCTTACCTTCCCGACCTTGCGATGTCGTTGAATAACCTCGCTGTTCGGTTGGCGGAGTTGGGTCGGCGGGAGGAGTCATTGGGTCCCGCGCAGCACGCCGTCGACATCTACTCCGACCTGGCGCAGGCTAACCCTGACGCTTACCTTCCCGACCTTGCGATGTCGTTGAATAACCTCGCTGTTCGGTTGGCGGAGTTGGGTCGGCGGGAGGAGTCATTGGGTCCCGCGCAGTATGCCGTCGATATCCGAGAAGGTCTGGCGCGGGCCAACCCTGACGCTTACCTTCCCGACCTTGCGATGTCGTTGAATAACCTCGCTGTTCGGTTGGCGGAGTTGGGTCGGCGGGAGGAGTCATTGGGTCCCGCGCAGTATGCCGTCGATATCCGAGAAGGTCTGGCGCGGGCCAACCCTGACGCTTACCTTCCCGACCTTGCGATGTCGTTGAATAACCTCGCTGTTCGGTTGGCGGAGTTGGGTCGGCGGGAGGAGTCATTGGGTCCCGCGCAGCACGCCGTCGACATCTACTCCGACCTGGCGCAGGCTAACCCTGACGCTTACCTTCCCAACCTTGCGATGTCGTTGAATAACCTCGCTGTTCGGTTGGCGGAGTTGGGTCGGCGGGAGGAATCGCTGGGCATCGCGCGACATGTCGTCGAAATTTATGAGGGGCTGGCTGAGGTTAACTCGGCTGCCTATCTGCCTAATCTTGCGATGTCGTTGAATAACCTCGCTGTTCGGTTGGCGGAGTTGGGTCGGCGGGAGGAATCGCTGGGCATCGCGCGACATGTCGTCGAAATTTATGAGGGGCTGGCTGAGGTTAACTCGGCTGCCTATCTGCCTAATCTTGCGATGTCGTTGAATAACCTCGCTGTTCGGTTGGCGGAGTTGGGTCGGCGGGAGGAATCGCTGGGCATCGCGCGACATGTCGTCGAAATTTATGAGGGGCTGGCTGAGGTTAACTCGGCTGCCTATCTGCCTAATCTTGCGATGTCGTTGAATAACCTCGCTGTTCGGTTGGCGGAGTTGGGTCGGCGGGAGGAATCGCTGGGCATCGCGCGACATGTCGTCGACATCTACTCTGATCTGGCGGAGGTTAACCCTGGTGCGTACCTGTCCGACCTTGCCACGTCCCTGAACAACTTTGCCAACCGGTTGACAGATGTGGGTCGGCGTGAGCAGGCATTGGGACCGGCGCAGCGATCCGTCGACATCCGGGAGGGCTTGGCGGAGGTTAACCCTGGTGCCTACCTGTCCGACCTTGCCACGTCCCTGAACAACTTTGCCAACCGGTTGGCTGAGGTGGGACAGCCGCAACAGGCGCTGGAACCAGCGCAGCGATCCGTCGACATCTGGGAACGCCTGGCGGAGGTCAACCCCGATGCCTACCTGCCCGACCTCGCCCTGTCCCTGAACAACTTTGCCAACCGGTTGGCTGAGGTGGGACAGCCGCAACAGGCGCTGGAACCAGCGCAGCGATCCGTCGACATCCGGGAGGGCTTGGCGGAGGTCAACCCCGATGCCTACCTGCCCAACCTCGCCCTGTCCCTGAACAACTTTGCCAACCGGTTGGCTGAGGTGGGACAGCCGCAACAGGCGCTGGAACCAGCGCAGCGATCCGTCGACATCTGGGAACGCCTGGCGGAGGTCAACCCCGATGCCTACCTGCCCAACCTCGCCCTGTCCCTGAACAACTTTGCCAACCGGTTGGCTGAGGTGGGACAGCCGCAACAGGCGCTGGAACCAGCGCAGCGATCCGTCGACATCTGGGAACGCCTGGCGGAGGTCAACCCCGATGCCTACCTGCCCAACCTCGCCCTGTCCCTGAACAACCTCGCACTGCTGCTAGACGAACTCGGCAATCCCGATGCACTTCCAACCCGTCAACGTGCGGAGGCGCTGCGCAAACGACTGACAGAGGAACCACCGACCAACGACTCCTGACAGCTCCACGCTGTGCCGCAAGCGGCAGCCCACGCAACTCATAGTCCGAGGGCAAGGCTGTGGGCTGGTCGATGCCGTCAAGGCGTCGAGCAGTCCACAGGTGCGGCAGCCGAGCGCCAAGACCAGCCCGACCAAGCCAACACCTCGGCGCTCGTCCCAGCCCAGTCGCCGGAAGCAGCTCTCTAGCACAAGCACGGCCCGATCACGCAGTTCCCTGTGGGGGCTGCTGGTCGTGGCCTCGGGCTGTTGCGGGCGGGCGCCGGTGCCTCGCGTGTCGCGCCCGTGGGCCGCCAGGCCCACGTTGGCGCGACCGACAACACCGCCGGAGCCCGCCCGCAACAGCCTGAACAAGCACGAACGGCCAGCGGCCCCCGCAGGGGGCCGCCTTGATGGAGAAAAGAAACTCTGAACACCGAGGTCAGGGCTGGATGGAGAAAAGAAACTCTGAACACCGAGGTCAGGGCTGGTGCATGGAGCGCCGAGGCTGAGGCATTGTCGCGTGGTCGGGTCTGATGACGTAGGAGTAAGGCATGGTCTCTGCGGTGGTGTTCGACGTGGGTGAGACGTTGCTGGATGACTCACGGGAGTGGGGTGCGTGGGCCGACTGGATCGGCGTGCCCCGGCACACCTTCTCCACCGTGCTCGGGGCGGTCACTGCTGCGGGGCGGGACAACGCTGAGACGTTCCAGTACTTCCGGCCCGGGTTCGACGTGGCCCACGAGCGGCAGTTGCGAGAGGAAGCCGGACAGGGAGAGTCCATTGAGGACAAGGACCTGTACCCGGATGTACGGAGCGGACTGGCGCGGCTGAAGGATCTGGGGCTGTGGGTTGGTGTCGCGGGGAACCAGACTGCTCGTACGGGCGAGCTGTTGCGTGGGTTGAACCTGCCGGTGGACGGGATCGCCACGTCCGGGGAGTGGGGCGTGGCCAAGCCTGCGCCTGGGTTCTTCGAGCGGGTCGTGAGGATGACGCCTGCGGGTGTCGCTGGGGAAGTGCTCTACGTCGGTGATCATCGGGACAACGACGTGGTCGCGGGGAAGGCGGCCGGGCTGCAGACCGCGCTCATCCGGCGAGGGCCTTGGGGGTACCTGTGGGCGGATGACCCGCTGGTGCGCCGCAATGCTGACTGGGTGATCAACTCCCTGCACGACCTACCGGAACTGCTCGCGGCGGCGTAGGCGTCTGGTGGGTCAGTGAGCGCCGGCCCACACGGCCAGGTCGAGCAAATCCGAACTGAGCGACGGGTGGGTGCGCAGCAACGCCGATAGGGCCTGCCGTACCTGCGGGTGCGTGCGGACGTGCTCGGGGGCCGCTTGGCGGGCAACCTGGAGGCACGCATGGGCTTCTTCGTGGTGTCCGAGGTCGAGCTGGGCACGGGCCAGGTCGATGTAGTAGTGCGAGCGGCGTTCGGCTGGGAGCTGGTGTGGCGGTTGCCAGGTAGCCGCTCGTTGGATACCGGCAGGGTCGCGGAGTTCGGCGGCCACGGCTAGTTCGTGGATGCGCAGCGAGGCCGGACCGAACGCGGTGCCGTGGTAGACGCCTTCAGGTGTGGCGTGGACGGCGTATCGGGCGGTGAGCAGGTGGTCGGCGGCTATGTCGGCCTTGCCCGCTCGGGCGGCGACCACTGCGGCGCGCATGTGGAGTGATCCGAACGCCGCTGCGGTCGTGGCCTGCTTCAGGGCTCGGGTGGGGACCTGGTCCGCGGCTTGGTCCAGCGTGCGGGCGGCTGTGTGGAGGTCGCCGCTGGCGAAGAACGTTTCGGTGCGGACGTAGGACACCGCCGCTGGCAGCAGTGGGTCGTCGGACTCCTCGGCGGTCCTGTGCATGAAGTCGATGAGGCGGGCTGACAGGTCGAAGTAACGGTACTTGTAGGCCACGCCGTCCGCGGCGCGCAGGGCCAGCGTGAGCAGGGTGGCGGCCTGGCGGCGTTCGCTGGCGGTAAGGAGTTGGCGGGCTCGGGCCAGTTCGCCGAGCAGGTCGGGTAGGTGGCGCACCAGGTCGCCGTAGCGGGCTTCCAGGCGGTGCTCGGTCATCCTGGCCACGTCGGCGCGCAGGTCGGACAGGCTTCGCGTGGGGCCATCCTCGGGGAGGTCGAGGATGTCGAGCGAACGCCGTAGGCGCGGAATGCCCACGTGGACGATGTCCAGCTCGTGTGCTGGTTGGGGCGAGCCTTGGTCGACCGGCGCCCATGCTTGAGGAGGGACGTAGGCGGGGGTCGGTGTGCCACGTTGCGTCTGGCCATTGCGAGCCTCGCGAACGCCGCCGTTGAACCAACGCAGGTGGTGCGGCACGTTGAGCGCGTCGCACCAGCGTTCGAGGCGTTCGAGGTCGGTTACCGGGCGGCGGGTCCGTTCGATCTCGCTCACGCGGCCCTGTGTGAGGTCGAGCCAGGTGGCGAGGGTCGTCTGGGAGACGGCGGGGTTCTGGGCCTGGCGGTATGCGCGGAAGAGCTGGCCGATGCTGCGGGACTCGAACGCTTCCCGGAGGGTGTCGCGGTTCCAGAACTCCGGCGGCAGCTTGGGGGCGCTGACCTTGGAGACGGCAGCACAGGGACCGCACTGCGCGCCCTGGTTGTCGCCGGCCAACCAGGTGTCACACGTGCGACAGCGCCGTTTGGACGTGCTCACTTCCTGTCCACCCCCTGTTGCTTGGACTACTTCGGAGTGTAACTCGCCGGTTACAGCGCTCACCTGCGGTTAGTGGTGCGTCCGATGGTCGAGCGGTGATCTGTATGGAGTCGGCCTTCGTTGGGTGCGAGCCTGGTCGAGTCAGGTCCTGATGGGCGCGAGGGTGGGGACGATGGGGCTGTATGTGCTCTTCCACCCGGAGGCGGACGCGGACGTGGAAGTGGTGGACCGTCCGCTTGGACACCCGTCGCTGGTGGTCTCATCCGGCGACGCGCGCGTGACCGTGCAGATCGCCGGACACGAGGACGGGGCGAAACTGGCGGCTCGGTTCGCACGGCAGTTGGCCGCGGCGGCAGCGGAGTTCGCTGAGCGGTGTGAGCCGTTGACGGAGTCGTGATCGGGGACGACGTCAGCTATCGGTTACCTTCGGGTCAGGGTCCTTCGCGGTGGAGCCGAAGAGTTCGGCCTCGACGGCGGACACTCGCCGGCCAAGGTCGTCCAGGGCGCTGTTGATGCGCTCGAACAACTTCCGAAGCTCCTGCGGTGAGGGGGCATCCTCTTCCGCTGGGGCATCGGGCTTCCTGACGATGATCGTCCCCTCGCCCTGGCGGGAGATCACCAAACCTTCACCGCGCAGCACGTCGAGGGCCTTCTGAAGCGTCATCAGGGCGCGGCCATACCTGGTCTGCAACTCGGCGAGCGAAGGGAGCTTGTCCCCGACTTGGACTTCGCCGGATGCGATGTGACGGCGCAGGTCATCGGCGATCTGCTGGTAGGCGGGTCTGGGGTCCGTCGTGTCTAGCGCCATGACTGAACTGTAGTGGCAAAGCTAGTACTACTGATACTCACTCGTTTGGTCTAGTTGTACCTCTAGCTCTACTAGTTATACTGATAGGGTTAGAAGGGCGTCCCTTCGGGTCTGTCACCTCGTCGGCCCGTGGGTGATTGATCTTTGTTAACTCCACAGTGGACACGATGCCTTGTCCTGAAATTTTCCTTGACACGTCTGGGTTTCTGAGCGCGGTCATGGCCGGAGAAGCCGATTGGCCCGATGCCCGCGCCACTACTGGAGGGGGACAACTTGGTTCTGACACTCGAACAACGCATCACCGGCAAGGTCCGTCGTGCGGACTACCAGGACTGGCGCGACAAGGTCACCGCTACAGGCGGCTGTGCCGCGCCGATCCACCTGCGCGGGAGCTGGCAACTCCGCACCTGCGACGGCACAAGCGTCCTGGCCCACTTCGGCGGGGACGTGTTGGCGCCTTGCGGCAACCGGCGGGCCTCGGTGTGCCCGGCCTGCTCGGACCGGTACGCGGCCGATGCTTTCCACCTCATGCGCGCTGGACTGGCCGGCGGCAGCAAGGGCGTAACGCCCGCGGTCGCCGAGAAACCGCGGGTGTTCGCGACCTTGACCGCTCCATCGTTCGGTGCGGTCCACAACCGGCCTACCGCCCGATCCGGCAAGGCGCGGCCGTGCACCGGTTGCGGCGGGTTCCACCACGTTGACGATCCACGACTCGGGAGCGCGGTCGACGCAGAGGGTTACGACTACGAAGCCGCGGTGCTCTGGCAGGCGCACGCGGGCAAGCTGTGGCACCGGTTCACCATCGCCCTGCGGCGTGTGATCGCCCGCAGCGCGGGGCTGACGGTGAGCGAGTTCAAGGACCACGCGCGGGTCTCGTACGCCAAGGTCGCCGAGTACCAGCGACGCGGCCTGGTGCACTTCCACGCCGTCGTCCGTCTCGACGGACCCGAAGGATCGGCCGATCCCGCACCGGCCTGGGCGACCGTCGAGTTGGTGGACCAGGCGGTGCGGGTCGCAGCGCGGTCGGTGCTGGTCCGGTCGTTCCGCCCGGATGGGACCGTGCTGGACCTGGTCTGGGGCGAACAGGTCGACGTACGCCCCATCCGTGCGGGGATTGCCGGAGAAGTGGAAGACCTGGGTGGCGCGGTCAGCGATACCCGGCTGGCCGCGTATGTGGCCAAGTACGCCACGAAGGGCACCGGGGCGCGGGACACCCCCGACCGGCCGATCCGGTCGCAGCTCGACATCGACCACCTGCGGGTCCCGGCTCACCACCGACGCATGATCCAAACCGCGTGGAACCTTGGTGAACTGGGCTTCTACGCCGATCTGAACCTGCGCAAGTGGGCGCACATGCTCGGCTTCCGGGGTCACTTCCTGACCAAGTCCAAGCACTACAGCACCACGTTCAAGCGCATCCGGGACGACCGGCGGGCCTTCCGCGCGGCCGAAGTCCTCGAACGCCTCGACCTCCAGGCCGAGGACGTGATCGTCGTCAACGACTGGGCCTACTCGGGGTCGGGCCACGCCAACGACGCGGAACGTGAACTAGCGGCCGGAATTGCCGAACGGCTCCGTTCACAACGTCAGCGAAAGTACACGGAGGAGGTAACAATATGACTGTGCCTATAACACCCAAGTGGCACACGGTCGCCGAAGTGGCGAAGATGCTCGGTTACGGCCTGTCCAAAACCAAGATGCTCGTTGCCTCCGGTGAGATCCGATCAATCAAGGACGGCGGGAACCGTCGCATTCTGCCGGAGTGGGTGGACGCCTACGTGAAGCGGCGAGTTGAGGGAGAGGCGGCCTGATATGGGCGGGAAATCGCGTGAGAACGGCGAAGGGTCCATCTATCCCTACAAGAACGGCTATGCCGCGTACGCCTGGGTCGTGACGCCCGAGGGCAAGAGGACTCGGAAGTACGTCTACGGGAAGACGAGGGACGATGTCCATGCCAAGTGGGTCAAGCTCATGGGCGTCGCGGCAAACGGGCCGGTGGCGACGAAGACGCCCAAGCTGGGGCCGTTCCTGCTCCGCTGGCTCGCTGACGTGGTCAAGCCGAACTCGGCTCCACTCACGTACGCGACGAACGAGACGTTCATCCGGCTGCACATCCTGCCGCATCTGGGAGAAGTGACCCTTCCCAAGCTGACGGTGGTGAAAGCGCAACAGTGGATGAACAAGATAGCCGTTACGTGCCAGTGTTGCGCACAGGGTAAAGATGCGGCTCGGGATAAGAGGAAGCAGCGTTGTTGCGCGGTGGGGGAGTGCTGTGGGCAGTTGCTCAGTATGCGGACACTGTCCGACATCCGGGGGTGCCTGCGCAACGCGCTTTCCCAGGCCATGCGGGAAGAGCTGGTCGGTCGAAACGTTGCCTCATTGATAAAGATCCCGAAACTGGAGAAACGGGGACGTGGGCGCAAGCGGCAGCGGTGGACGAATGAACAGGCGAAGGCGTTCCTCGCCTCGGCGAAGGCGGACGATGATCCGCTCTACGCTGCCTACGTCCTGGTCGTGCTGATGGCCATGCGCAAGGGAGAGGCGCTGGGCGTGCCGGTGGGCGCCCCCGACTTCGAGCTGGGACAGCTCGACATCAACAGGCAGCTCCAACGCGTCGGCAGGAGGCTCCTGCACCGCGAGACGAAGACCGAGGCATCCGACGACACCCTTCCGCTGCCCTCGATGGCCGTGGACGCGCTCAGGGCGCGCAAGGAACGGCGCAAGCGCGACAGGTCGCGAGCCGGTGAGGTGTGGCAGGAGACCGGCCTGTTGTTCGGGACTCGGTTCGGCGGCCCGATCGAGCCGCGGAACTTCAACCGGGCTTGGGACGCCCGGTGTCGGAAGGCCGGCGTGCCGAAGATCACCGTGCACGACGGTCGGCGGAGCTGCGGGTCGTTGCTCGTCGAGCTGGACGTGCACCCTCGGGTGATCATGAAGATCCTGAGGCACGCCCAGATGGACGTGACGATGGAGATCTACACCCAGGTGTCGACAGACGTCGCCCGCCAGGCGCTGCAGAAGCTCAACGACAGTCTGGCCGGCTAGCTGCTGTACTTCGCTGCTGTACAGACGACTCAGGGCCTGCCCGAAACCTTCTCGGACAGGCCCTGACCTGTGTCGGGGTGACAGGATTTGAACCTGCGACCTCTTCGTCCCGAACGAAGCGCGCTACCAAACTGCGCCACACCCCGTCTTGCGGTGGAACGAGGAGAACTCTACCTGACGTTCCCGCCCACTCCGAACCGGGTGCCCCTTTCCGCGTCCGAAGCGCCCTGACCTGCGTCGACGGGCCGCGGCACGAGGGTGAGCAGGCTCGCCTCCGGCGGGCACGCGAAGCGGACCGGCGCGTAGGGCGAGGTGCCCAGGCCGGCGGAGACGTTCAGCCACGTGTGCGACCCCCAGCGGGACACCCCGCGGGCGCGGGAGCGGTCCAGGTCGCAGTTCGTCACCAGGGCGCCGTAGCCGGGCACGCGGAGCTGGCCGCCGTGGGTGTGGCCGGCCAGGACGAGGTCGTAGCCGTCGGCCGCGAACGGGTCCAGGACGCGGGGTTCCGGGGAGTGCGTGACGCCCAACCGCAGGGCCGCCGACGGCACCGGGCCCGCGATGTCCTCGTAGCGGTCGCGCTTGAGGTGCGGGTCGTCCAGGCCGGCCGCGAAGACCTCCTGGCCCGCCACCGTGAACGCCCGGCGCACGTGGGTCAGGTCGAGCCACCCGCGCTCGACCATCGCCGCCCGCAGGTCCCGCCACGGCAGCGGGATGCCGTGGATGCGCTTGGTCTTCGCCGACGGCAGCAGGTAGCGGGCCGGGTTCTTCGGCCGGGGCGCGTAGTAGTCGTTGCTGCCGAACACGAACACGCCCGGCCGGTCCAGCAGGGGCCCCAGTGCCCGGACCACCGCGGGCACGGCCTGCTTGTGCGCGAGGTTGTCGCCGGTGTTCACGACGAGGTCCGGTTCCAGCTCGTCCAGCGCCGCGACCCACCGCTGCTTGGACTTCTGCCCGGGCAGCATGTGCAGGTCCGAGACGTGCAGCACGCGCAGCGGCGCGGAACCGGGCGCGAGCACCGGCACGGTGGCCTGGCGCAGCGTCCAGTGCCTGCGCTCGACGCCCGCCGCGTAGGCGAGCGCGGCCGTGCCGAGGGCGGTGGTGGCGAGCAGGGTGCGGCCGAACGTGTTCACGCACCCGAGGGTAGGGGGTTGACCGATTCGGGGCTCAGCGCGGTGCCCGGTAACGTTCGCCCTCATGGCGGAGCTGAAGGCGCGGTTGCAGGCGGACCTGACGGCGGCGATCAAGGGCCGGGAGACGGTCCGGGCGGGCGCGCTGCGCATGGCGCTGGCCGCGATCACCACGGAGGAGGTCTCCGGCAAGGCCGCGCGGGAGCTGACCGACGACGAGGTGCTGAAGGTGATCACCCGCGAGGTGAAGAAGCGCCGCGAGGCGGCCGAGGCGTTCGCGGGCGCCGGCCGCGCCGAGCAGGCCGAGCTGGAGCGGGCCGAGTCCGCGGTGCTGGAGGCTTACCTGCCCGCCCAGCTCGACGACGCCGGGCTCGCCGAGCTGGTGGCCGCGGCGGTCGCCGAGGTCGCGCAGCAGCTGGGCGAGCAGCCCGGCCAGCGGCAGATGGGCCAGGTCATGAAGATCGTCAACGCGCGGGTGGCCGGTCGCGCCGAGGGCGGCCGGGTCGCGGCGGCGGTCAAGGCGAAGCTGGCCTGAACCGCCCCGGCGGAACCGGCCCGGACCGCCCGGCAGCCGGCCCGGCCCCGGGCGGGCTCAGCGGTCCGTCGGCAGGACGGGGATCGTCACCCTGGGCGGGTCGGTGGGCCGGCCGGGCTCCGGCTGCTCACCGGGCTGCTCGGGCTCGCTGGGCAGGCCGGGCGGCGGCGCGGTCGTCGTGTCGGCCGGCTGCGGCGGCGGGACGTAGCCCGTCGAGACCATCAGCGTCACGATGGTGCCGTGCAGGGCGCTGCCGCGCGGCGTCTGGCTGACCACGGTCCCCTTCGGCTTCCCCGAGTTGCGGTTCGACGTGGTGACCCGGTAGCCGGCCTCCTCCAGGACGTGCGTGGCCTCGCCGACGTCCTTGCCGACGACCTCCGGGACCTGGATCTCCTCGCCGCCGCGGAGGTAGCGCTCGTCCACCGGCGGCAGGTCGCGGACGGGCAGCCCCTCGTGGACCTTCACCATGGTGTCGAACCAGGTCTTCGCGGGCACGGTGCCGCCGTAGATGTCACCCTCGCCGCACAGCCGCGGCGCGCCGGTCTTCACGCAGATGCCGCGCGGGGTCGTCCCGTCGTTGAAGGTCTGCACCGACGCCGCGTAGTCCATGGTGGCCCCGATGAACGCCGCCGACTTGTACTCCTCGGTGGTGCCCGTCTTGCCGATCATCGGCCGCTCCCACTTGAACTCCTTCGCCGCCGCCGCCGCGGTGCCGCGCTCCTCGTCGTCCTTGCTCATGCCGACGGCCAGGCCGTTGGCGAGCCCCTCGGCCACGACCTGCTCGCACGGCGCCTCGTTGACCGGCACCACCTGCCCGCTGCGGTCGCGCACCTCCGCGACCGGCGACGGCGGGCACCAGACGCCGCCGCTGACGATGGTCGCCGCGACGTTGGCCAGCTCCAGCGTGCTGACCGGCGCGGGGCTCAGGGTGAACGAGGCGTTGCCGCCGTTGGCCTTGTAGTACTCGGTCTGCGACATGCGCAGGTTCTTGTCCTTCGCCTTCGGGTCCGGGCGGACGCCGGCGATGTTGGTCGCCATCGTCTCCCGCATCCCCAGCCGCGACGCCATGTCCACCACCGGGTCCATGCCCAGCTGCTCCTCCAGGATCACGAACCCGGTGTTGGGCGAGGTCTGCAGCGCCGTCTGCAGCGACATCTGCGGCGGGTAGGTGTCGTCGTGGTTGCCCAGGCAGTACCACCGGGTGCCCTGCTCGCCGGTCGACCCGCACCGCGCGCCGCCGCCCTTGAACACCCGCGACTCGTAGAAGTTGGGCGTGGCGATCGTGTTCTCGATGCCCATCCCCTTCTCCAGCGCCGCAGCGGCCGTGAACACCTTGTAGATGCTGCCCGCGCCGAACTTGTTCTCCACACCGGACGGCAGGTCGTAGGTGGTCTGGAACTCGTCGGCCTTCAGGCCGTAGTCCCGGTTGGCCACCAGCGCCACGACCTCGTGCCGCTCCTTGCCCGGCCGGACGACCGCCATCGTGTTCGCGATGCCGTCGGTGGTCTTGGCGACCTGCGCCTCGGCGGACTCCTTGGCCTTGCGGGTGATGTCGCGGTCCAACGTGGTCCGGACGGTGTAGCCGCCGTTCTTCAGCTGCTCCAGGCTGAACCCGTTGCGCTCCAGGTAGGTCACGGCGTACGAGCAGAAGAAGCCGTGCTCCGGGCCCGCGCCGACGCAGCCGTTGGGCGGGGTGCGCACCGGGTCCGCGAGGCCGAGCGGCTCCTTCTTGGCGGCCTCGGCGGCGTCGCGGGACAGCTTGTCGTTCTCGACCATCTTGTCGATCACCTGGTTGCGGCGCTCCAGCGCCTTCTCCGGGAACGCCTCCGGGTTGAGCGACGACGGGCTGTTGACCATGCCCGCGAGCATCGCCGCCTGCGGCACGGTCAGCGCTTCCGGCGTGGTGTTGAAGTACGCCTGGGACGCCGCCGAGATGCCGTAGATCGTCGAGCCGAACGGCACCACGTTGAGGTAGCGGGCGAGGATCTCCTCCTTGCCGAGTTTGCGTTCCAGTTGCAGGGAGATGCGCGCTTCCCGTGCTTTGCGAGCGATTGTCTGCTCTTGCGCCTTCTGCTGCTCGACCCGGTTATTCCGCGCGACGACGTGTACGAGGTAGTTCTTCACGTATTGCTGCGTGAGCGTGGAGGCACCCTGCGTGACCGAGCCGCCCAACTGGTTGGTCAGCCCGGCGCGGATCGTGCCGCGCCAGTCCACGCCCTGGTGCTCGTAGAAGCGCCGGTCCTCGACGGAGATCAGCGCCGCCTTCATCGCCGGGGAGATCTTCTCGGGCGGGACCAGCACCCGGTACTGGTCGTACAGGTACGCGATCGGCGCGCCGTCCTTGTCCGTGATCGTGGTGATCAACGGGGGGTCGGTCGTCACCAGGTCCGCCGAGATGCTGTCCACGGTGTCGCTGGCGCGGTTGGAGACCAGCCCCAGCGAGCCGGCGACAGGGAACATCATGCCTGCCAGCAACACGCCGGCTAGCAGACACAGGCCGAGCAGTTTCAGCACGCCGTTCCTGGCTCGCATGACAGGTCAGCGTACGCCGCCTCTGACCAGGTCATCGGAACTCGCGCAGCCTTCATTACACAGGATGAGTACTCGTACTCAAGACAGGTAACAGGTGCGCAACCCAGGGTTGGAGGTGGAACCGGAAGGCTCTACAGTCCGTCACTGTCCAAGACAGCAGCCGACGGCACGACCACTCGATGTGGGGAAGCCTACGGCATCCGCGGCAGGGGTGTGGCGGATTTAAAAGAGTCTGGGCACTGTGTGAACCGAGGTGGGGGTTATGCAGCAGGGGGATTGGCGGATCAAGGCTTCGTGCCGTGATGAGGAGCCGGACCAGCTCTTCGTCCGGGGCGCGGAGCAGCGCAAGGCGAAGGTGGTGTGCCTGGGTTGCCCGGTGCGCACCGAGTGCCTCGCCGAGGCACTGGACAACCGGATCGAGTTCGGCGTCTGGGGCGGCATGACCGAGCGGGAGCGGCGCGCGCTGCTGCGCCGGCGGCCCGACGTCACGTCCTGGCACGAGCTCCTGGACACCGCGCGCCAGGAGCACCACGAGGAGAAGGTCGGGTAGTCACTCGCCCGCGAGCCGCCGGCCGATCTCGTGCAGGCCGGCCAGGTCGTGCACGTCGGCCGGCAGCGCGGGCACACCGACCAGGGGCACGTCGGGGTGCGCGCGGGTGAACCGCGCGAGCAGTCGCCTCTCCCGATCGGCGACGGCCGCGCGGTCCGCGTGCACCCGCAGCACGGCGGCGGCCAGCGGGGCGTCCCCGGAGCGCTCCAGCCGGTCCGCCGCGGCCAGCGCGCCCGGTGCGGGCAGGGGGGCCAGCACCGGGTGCGTCCGGTTGGCGACCAGTCCGTTGATCGGCATGCCCTCCGCCGACAGGCGCTCCACGAAGTAGCTGGCCTCGCGCAGCGCGTCCGGCTCGGCCGCGGCGACCACCAGGAACCCGGTGCCGGGCGAGCGCAGCAGGTCGTAGGTGGCCTGGGCGCGCTGCCGGAAGCCGCCGAACATGCTGTCGAACGCCTGCACGAACGTGGAGGCGTCCTGGAGCAGCTGGCCGCCGACGATGGTCGACACGGCCTTGGTGAACAGGCCGAAGCCCGCGCCGACGATCTTGCGGATGCCGCGCCCGCCCGCCCGCGCCGGCGCGGACAGCATCCGGATCAGCCGGCCGTCCAGCACCGTCGACAGCCGCTGCGGCGCGTCCAGGAAGTCCAGCGCGCTGCGGCTCGGCGGGGTGTCCACCACGATCAGGTCCCACTCGCCCTGCGCGACGAGCTGGCCCAGCTTCTCCATCGCCATGTACTCCTGCGTGCCGGAGAACGACGTGGAGATCGTCTGGTAGAAGGGGTTCTGGAGGATCTGCTCCGCCCGCTCGCGGCCCGCGTGCTGCCACACCATGTCGTCGAACGTGCGGCGCATGTCCAGCATCATCGCGTGCAGCTCGCCCGCGGGCTCGAACCCGTCGACCTCGACCCGGCGCGGGTGGTTGCCCAGCTCGCGCAGGCCCAGCGACTGGGCCAGCCGGCGCGCGGGGTCGATGGTCAGCACGACGGCCCGGCGGCCCCGCTCGGCGGCCCGCACGGCCAGCGCGGCGGCCGTCGTCGTCTTGCCGACGCCGCCCGACCCGCAGCACACCAGCACCCGGGTGGCCGGGTCGTCCAGCAGGTTGTCCACGTCCAGGCGGTTCATCGCACACCCCGTCCGACCAGCACCTCGGCCAGCTCGTAGAGCGCGGCCACGTCCACCCCGTCGGTCAGCTCGGGCAGCTCCAGCGTCGGCAGGTCCGCCTCGGCCAGCAGGTCCTTGGCCTGCTCCTCCATCCGGACCCGGACGGCGTGCTCCACGGTCTGGTCGACCAGCCCGCCGAGCACCTCGTCGGCCACCTCCAGCCCGGCGGACGCCAGCCCGGCGCGCAGCCGCTCGGCGTCGACCCGCCCGGCCGCGGCGGAGGCGATCGAGCGGGCGGGCAGCCGGGGCGGCCGGACCCGGTTGACGAACACCGCGCCGGGCCGCAGGTCGGCGGCGTCCAGCTCGGCGACCGCGTCCAGCGTCTCGCGGACCGGCATCTCCTCCAGCAGCGCGACCAGGTGCACGGCCGTGTCGCCCGAGTGCAGCAGCGTCACCACGCCCTCGCTCTGGCCCTTGATCGGCCCGACCTTCGCCAGGTCCGCCATCGCCCGGGTCACGTCCAAGAACCGCACCACCCGGCCGGTGGGCGGGGCGTCGAGCACCACGGCGTCGTACTCGTGCCGCCCGGCCCGGCCCGCCCGCCGCACGCACTCCTTGACCTTGCCGGTGAGCAGCACGTCGCGCAGCCCGGGCGCGAGCGTCGTGGCGAACTCGATCGCGCCCATCCGGCGCAGCGTCCGGCCCGCGAAGCCCAGGTTGTAGAACATGTCCAGGTACTCCAGCAGCGCCGCCTCCGGGTCGACGGCCAGCGCGCGCACCTCGCCGCCGCCGGGCGCGGAGGCGATGCGCTCCTCGGAGTACGGCAGCGGCGCGCGGTCGAACAGCTGCGCGATGCCCTGCCGGTTCTCGACCTCGACCAGCAGCACCCGCCGCCCGCCGGTCGCCAGCGCGAGGGCGAGGGCGGCGGCCACGGTCGTCTTGCCGGTGCCGCCCTTGCCGGTGACCACGTGCAGCCGGGCGCGGGTGAGTTCGTCGGTCCAGCCGTTCATCACCAGGTCAGCCTAGGCGCGCCCGGCTGAGAGCCGCTGGACGCGGTCAATCCGCCATGGTGACGAAGACCACCGCGATGGCCGTCGCCGCGACCACGCCCCAGGCCGCCACCGACGGCAGCAGGTACGCGATGAGCACGGCCACGACGCCCACCGCCGCCAGCCCGACCAGGCCCGCGCGCCACACGTCGGCGGCCCGGGAGTGCCTGCGGTCGCGCGCCTGCGCCATCCCGACGAGCACCATCACCAGCCCGCCGAGGACGAACGCGCCCGTCGCGACGACCCGCCACGTCTCCACGCGATCAACGTAGCGCCGGGGCGCCGGGTTCGGCAGGGTTCACCCAGACGAGGCTGGTGCGGACGTCCTCGCCCTCCTCGAAGTAGCGCAGCGCGCCCTCCGGGCTGGTGGTCAGCATCCTCAGGTCCCCCGCGGTCGAGGCGACCTCGGCGCGGTCCTCGAACGCCATGCCCCAGGCGGCGATCCAGTCCTCCTCGTCGTCCTGCTGCACCACCGCGAACAGCCGGGGCGCGTGCCGCGCCACGTCGATGCCGGTCATCCGTCCTCGTCCTCCCTGGTCTCGACGCGGCCCTCGACCACGCCGCGCTCCCTCGCCTCGGCCCACCGCACGGCCTGCCAACCCACGTCGAGCAGCACCACGCCCAGCCGGCGCGCCCACTGCTCGACGGTCTCGGTGTAGTCGGTGGTGCTCCGGCCACCGGACTCGTCCAGCACCCGCGCGATGAACCGCTTGCACTCGTCCAGCGCCCGACCGGCCCCCGCGGCCATCTCCAACTCGTCGCGATCCATCCCGCCCCGTCCCCGGATTGCCCCACCGACGTGAGGACCCTAACATCTGTACTGTTCACGTCCTTGGTGTTCAGTCGGGTGATGTCGCGCGACGAACCACTACGCAGAGTGAGAAGGTTGAGTCGGATGGCGGATGGCACTACTCGCGGCAAGCGCAGGCTGGCGCGGTTCATCAAGCAGCTCCAGGAGAAGTCCGGGCTGACGGCCGAGGAGATCGCCCGGCGGACGCGGGTCTCCCGGCCGACGGTCACCCGGTTGCTCGCGGGCACACACCTGGCGCGGTGGCCGTCCGTGTCGGTGATCCTGGACGAGCTGGGCGCCGCGCCCGAGCAGAAGACGTTCCTGCTCCAGATGTGGGAGGTCGCGGACGTCGACAACGCGACGATCGAGCACGCGGCGGCCCTGCCGGTCAAGTACCGGCGGTTCCGGATGGACGAGCTGGAGGCCCACCGGGAGCGGACGCTCGACGTCGTCTACGTGCCGGGGATGCTCCAGACCGCGGCCTACGCCGAGGCGGTCGCCCGCGCCTCGCACCGGTTGGTCATCGGCGACAGCTGGGACCGGACCGCCGCGGCCGAACGCCTGACGCGCCAGCAGCTGCTGGACCGCGAGGAGCCCTTCGAGCTGCACACCCTGATCGACGAGGCCGCGCTGCGGCGGGTGGTCGGCGGCCCCGAGGTCATGCGCGGGCAGCTCGACCACCTGGTCGAGTCGGCCCAGCGGCCGAACGTGACCGTCCAGGTCCTGCCCTTCGACGTCGGCGCGTACGGGCCCCAGCCGACGGCGCTGCTGTTGCTGCTGGACTTCCCGGAGCAGGACGCTCCCTGCGCGGCCTATACCGAAGAAATCTCGGGTCTTGCGATGCTGGAGGAGCAGGAGGAGGTGGAGCCGTTGGACGGCATCTGGCGCGACGCGGCGGCTTCCGCGCTGACTCCAGCGGAATCCCTTGAGTTCATCAAGGCCGTTCGAGACACACTAGGAGACCGATGAACGAGCAGACCTGGCGCAAGAGCAGCCGCAGCGCTTCCGCCGCGCAGTGCGTCGAGCTGGCGGTGACGGGCAGCGCGACCGGTGTGCGGGACACCAAGAACCGCGACGGCGGCACGCTGGTCTTCCCGGCGCGGGCGTTCCGCGCGTTCGTCGCCGAGGTGAAGGCGGGCCGCTGACCGCCGGTCCGCGCGCTCTACACCAAGGGGGGTACTCGGTCGGGTGCCCCCCTTCCTCGTGCGGCTAGGCTGCGCGACATGACCAAGTGGGAGTACGCCACCGTCCCGCTGCTGATCCACGCCACCAAGGCGATCCTGGACCAGTGGGGCGATGACGGCTGGGAGCTCGTCACCGTCCTGCCCAACCCCAGCGGCGAGCAGCACGTCGCCTACCTGAAGCGGCCGAAGGCATGAGCTGGAAGTCCCGCCTGGCGGAGCTGGGCGTCGAGCTGCCCGCCGTCGCGGCCCCCGTCGCCGCGTACGTGCCGGCCGTGCGCTCCGGGTCGCTGGTCTACACGTCGGGCCAGCTGCCGTTCGTCGGGGGCGCGCTCGCCGCCACCGGCAAGGTCGGCGCGGACGTCAGCCCCGAGGAGGCCAAGGCGCACGCGCGGACCTGCGCGCTCAACGCGCTGGCCGCGGTCGAGGCGCTGGTCGGCGTCGACGCGATCGTGCGGGTGGTGAAGGTCACCGGCTACGTGGCCTCCGCCGACGGGTTCACCGGGCAGCCCGCCGTGCTCAACGGCGCCTCCGAGCTGCTGGGCGAGGTCTTCGGCGAGGCCGGCAGGCACGCCCGCGCGGCGGTCGGCGTCGCGGAGCTGCCGCTGGGCGCGCCGGTCGAGGTGGACCTGGTCGTCGAGATCGGGGAGTGAGATGTCCGACACCCTGCACGAGCTGCTGCTGCGGCTGGCCGGCCGGCTGCCCGACGACGTGCTGTGGCGGTTCCGCGACTGGGCCGCCACGGACGCGATCGCGGTGCTCGCGCGGGCGCTGCCCCGGACCCTGCTGCACGACCGGATCGGGTTGACCGACCACGAGCAGCGCCTGCTGGCCGACGGCCTGGTGCCGCACGGCGGCGACCTTTCCGCGATCAGTTCCGTCAAGGGACTGGACGAGGAGCCCGAACCCGGTTACACATTCACCCCGGAATCACCCGAACGGGTGTTGATGGGCGATTCCGCGACCGCAGTGCTGGGGGCGACCCTGCGCGGTCGCCCGGGAGTCGGCGAAGTCCGGACCACGTGGCGGCACGGCGGGGACGGGGCCGGGAAGGTCGTCCTGGTCACGGCCACGTCCGGGCACGCCCGCCTGGCGGGCGAGCTCCAGCGGGTGCTGCGGGCGCTCGGCGAGCACGACCCCCGCGTGGAGGTCCTGCCCGCCGGGGGAGACCTGCCGCCCTACCACCGGGCGGCGTTGGCGGCGTCGGAACTGGTGTGCACCGGGGCCGAGGCCGACGGGCACCTGGTGCCCGTGTAGAGCTCGTCGCTGCCGCGCGGGCCGGAAGGAGAGCAGGCGTGACGAACGACGGAGTGGGACTTCCCGTCCGTTTACACGACCTCCTGTTGGCGTTGGCCGGACGCGTCGACGACGACGCGCTGACCCAGGCCCGGGAGCTGCTGGCGGTGGCCGAACTCGACCGCGCGGTCGAGTTGCTGGTCGGCTGCCTGCTGGCGGGGCGCGTCCCGGTGTCGGTGGACGAGCGCCACGAGATCGGCCGGCTGCTCGGCGAGGTGCGGTCCGACCCGGCGCTGGCCGACCGGTTGTTCGCCGTCGAGTCGGTCCCCGTGCCGCGCCACCGGTTCACCGACGAGTCCGACCCGGCCGAGGGGCTGGCCGAGGTGCTGGGCAGGACGGCCGCGGTGCTGCCCGACGTCCGGTCCGTGCGGGCGACGTGGCGGTCCACCCCGGCCGGCGCGACGCCCGGCCCGCTGCCGCAGCGCGTGGTGCTGGTGGACATCGGCCCGGCCGGTTTCGCGCCCGCGACCGCGTACCGGGTCGACACGGTGCTGCGGAAGGCCGGCATCCGGGCCGTGGTCGAGGTGCTGACGGTCGGCACGCCGCTGGGCGAGTACCACGCGGCGGCGGTGACGACGGCCCGCGAGGTGTTCTTCCGGACGGCGTCGGCGGCGACCGCGCCGCCGGACCGGCCGGCCTGGTTCGACGGGGTCGAGGTCCGGGACGAGGCACCGGTGGTCGAGCCGGAACCGGTGCCCGCGGACCACCCCGAAACCGGCTCCGAGCCCCGTCGCGCGCGGTCCGACCCGTTCGAGGGGGCGCAGCCCTTCCCGCCCAAGCCGGTGAAGCGGTTGCCGGTGCGGGAGCAGGCGGAGGAGCCGTCGGCGCCCGAGTCCCGGCGCGGCCGTTCGGGCGACCGCTCCAACGGCGCCCGCGCCGGCCGCGACCGCTTCCGCGACGGCGCCCCGCACGAGGACCGCCCGCAGGACGACGGGCCGGGCGACGACCTCTCGGCCGGCTCCCGCGGCGACCGCTCGCACGACGGCGCGCACCGGGGCCCGCACGACGTGGAGGCCCACCGGCCGCCCGGCGACGGGTCGTTCCAGGCGCCCGCCGACGAGCAGCCCCGGTCGCTCGCCGACGAGCCGCCGCGGTCCCTCGTGGAGGAGCCGCCCCGGTCGCTCAGCGAGGAGCCGGCGCTGCCGCCCGACGAGGAGCCGACGCCGCCGCGGTCCGGGGAGCCGGTGCCACCGCGGTCCGAGGAGCCGGCGTCGCGGTCCGAGGAGCTCCCGCCGTCGCTGCCGGGGGAGTCCCCGCTGTCGCGGTCCGAGGTGACGACCGAGCTGCGCCCGGACGACCTGGCGGCCCTCCAGGCGGCGCTGGCGGAGGGTCAGCCGCCGTCGGCGGTGCACGTGTCGCCGACCGTGGACGCCAAGCTCAGCGACCGCGAGCGGGCGCTGCTCCAGCAGCTGCACGAGGAGCTGGCCCAGCGCGAGCAGCAGTCGTGGCCCGTCGAGTTCGTGAACGGCGTGCCCAAGCCGAACAACGGCAAGTACCCCGGCTGACCGCCCGGGACCGGGAGCGCCGGCCGTTCCGCCACCGCGACGGGACGACCGGCGCTTTCCCGTGTGACCTCACTCACTCCGCCGGCGGGGCGCCGCGGAGGTGAGCGGCGGCGGACTCCGCCTTGCGCTGGGCCTGGTCGATGATCCGCTGCAGGTGCAGGCCCCGGTGGACGTCGCAGCGGTGGGTCGTGGTGCCGCTGTCCACCATGGCCACGAAGTCGTCCAGCAGGTTGGTGTAGCACTGCTGGGCGGTGGTGCCGCGGTCGGCGAGGACGCGGTAGCCGTGGTCGCCGTAGACGCTGACCTCGGAGACGCCCGGGTTCAGCGGCACCGCCATGCTCAGCGAGGCGCTGCTGGTGGCGCCGCCCTCGTGGGCCAGCACCAGCTGCCACAGGCCGCTCTCCGAGCGGTGGGCGGCGATCACGTCGGTGATGCGGCCCAGCGCCGCGTCGAGCAGGTCGAACGCGTGCGGGCCGACGTCGTGCAGCGGGCCGCGGTCGTGCCGCCAGGGCGAGTCGGCGTACGGGCCGCCCAGCAGCGCGCCGTTCAGCCAGCGGGCGGCGCCGCCCACCCAGCCGCCCACCTCGCGCAGCTGGCGCAGCTGCTCCTCGGTCTCCGGGGCGAACCGCCTGGTGAGCACCACCAGGGACGCCACGCCGGCCCGGTCGACGGCCTCCGCCAGGCGCTCGGCCTCCGCCACCGCGGCCGCGATCGGCTTCTCCAGGATCAGGTGCTTGCCCAGCCCCGCGGCCCTGGTCGCGATCCCGGCCTGGACCTCCGGCGGCACGGCGAACGCCACGGCGTCCACCGCGGACAGCAGTTCGTCCAGGTCCGCGGCGACTTGCGCGCCGTGCGGTTCGGCCAGGGCGGCGGCGGCCTCGGGCCGACGGGCCCAGACCGAGGTCAGGCGGGTGCCGGGGTGGTCGGCCAGGCTCGGCGCGTGCACCCTCCCGGCCCACGGGCCGGCTCCGACGAGCCCGACGCGCAGCTGTTCGTCCACGGGGTCCATCTTCACGGGGTCCATCCTTCAGCGGCCACCGGAGTACGTCGAGGCGGGGACGGAGATCAGCCCCCCGTTGTCGAAGCGCAGCTCGACGCGGTCCGGGTGGCGGACGACCTGCGGGGTGTGGCCCCAGCCGCGCGGGATCCCGACCACGTGCCCGTAGTCCTCGGTCGAACCGAGCAGCACCTCGTACTCAGGCGCGCCGACCAGGGCCTCGGACTTCTTCACCCACACCCCGGGCGTGCCCGGGTCGGAGCCGACGGTGCTGGTGAGGGGCAGGAAGGCGATCAGCGCCAGGGCGGTGGTCAGCCCCGTGGCCGCGAACGCGCCGACGACGAACATCATCACGTTGACCAGGCAGCCCTTTTTCGCGGTGTCCACGGGCGGTGATCCTCGTCGTAGGCTCGGGACCGTGCGCGAACTCCCCCAGGAACTGCTCCTGCCGCCCGGCCTGGTGCCCGACGTCGCCCCGGCCGTCCCGGCGACCCCGCGGGACGCGGCGACCGTGATGCTGCTGCGCGACGGCGACGCGGGCGTCGAGGTCTTCCTCCAGCGCCGCGTGCTGGGCATGGCGTTCGCCGGCGGGATGACGGTCTTCCCCGGCGGCGGGGTCGACCCGCGCGACGCCGACGCGTCCGTCGCGTGGGCCGGGCCGCCGCCGGAGTGGTGGGCCGAGCGGTTCGCGTGCTCGCCGGAGCTGGCGCGGGCGCTGGTGTGCGCGGCGGTGCGGGAGACGTTCGAGGAGTCCGGGGTGCTGCTGGCCGGGCCGTCCGCCGACTCCGCGGTGGCGGACACCGCGCCGTTCACCGCGGCGCGGGCGGCGCTGGTGGCCCGGGAGCTGTCGCTGGCGGGGTTCCTCGCCGACCGGGGGCTGGTGCTGCGGGCGGACCTGCTGCGGCCGTGGGCGAACTGGGTGACGCCGCCCGAGGAGCCCCGCCGGTACGACACGCGCTTCTTCGTCGCCGTGCTGCCGGGCGGCCAGCGGGCGGACGGGTGGACCACGGAGGCGTCCGACGCGGTGTGGCAGACCCCCGCGCAGGCGCTCGCGGACTGGCGGGACGGCCGGCGGATGCTCATGCCGCCGACCTGGGTGGCGTTGTCGGAGTTGGCCGGGTTCCGGGGGGTGGCGGACGTGCTGGTGGCGGAGCGGGTGGTGGACAAGATCATCCCGAAGGTCGTGCGGGACGGCGACGAGGTCCGGGTGGTCCTGCCGTGAGCCCGGCGTACGGGCGGTTGCGCGAGGTCACGCCGTTCGCGTCGGTGGTGCTCGCGGAGAACCCCTCGGTGATGACGCTGGAGGGCACCAACACCTGGCTGCTCCGCGCGCCGGGGTCGCCGTCGTGCGCGGTGGTCGACCCCGGGCCGCTGGACCGCGGGCACCTGGAGCGGGTGGCGGCGGCCGGGCCGGTGGACGTCGTGCTGCTGACGCACGGCCACCACGACCACTCGGAGGGCGCGGCGGAGTTCGGCGCGCTGGTCGGCGCGCCGGTGCGGGCGCTCGACCCGCGGTTCCGGCTCGGGTCGGAGGGCCTGGCCGGCGGGGACGTCGTGGTGGCGGGCGGGCTGGAGATCCGGGTGCTCGCGACGCCGGGGCACACCGACGACTCGCTGAGCTTCCTGGTGGAGGACGCGGTGCTGACCGGCGACACCGTGCTCGGCCGCGGCACCACCGTGCTCGACGGCCGGCTGCGGGACTACCTGGGGTCGCTGGAGGCCCTGGCCGGCCTGCCGCCGGGCACGGTGGTGCTGCCGGGGCACGGGCCGGAGCTGCCCGACGCCGCCTCGGTCGCCCGCACCTACCTGGCGCACCGGGAACAGCGGTTGGAGCAGGTGCGCGCGGCGGTGGCGGAGCTGGGCGGGTCGCCCTCGGCGCGGCAGGTGGTGGAGGTGGTCTACGCGGACGTGGACCCGGCGCTGTGGTCGGCGGCGGAGTGGTCCGTGCGGGCGCAGCTGGACTACCTGGCCGAGCCCTGACCCGCCCGGGGCCGACGCCCGCGTCGGGGACCTGCGGAGCGGTCCCGGCGCGGGCGGTCGGCACGTGTCCTCCGGTGCGCGCCCCGGACCTGCGGAGGTGGTCGGGGCGCCGGTGCGGTCGCGTCGCCCGCCGGCGGTGGTCAGGCCACCGTGCGCAGCGGCGCCACCAGGTACTTCAGCTCGACGCCGTCGTCACCGGGCCGGCCGGTGAGGACGGTCGAGCGCAGGCCGTCCTGGATGCGGAGTTCCACCTGCCGGCCGCTGAACGCCTTCAGCGCGTCCGCCAGGTACCCCGCCTGGAACGTCTTGGTGATGCGGTCGCCCCCGACGACCGCCCGGACCGACTCCTCGCACTCCCCGTCCCGCGGGCCGCTGCCGCGCACCCGCAGCTCACCGCCCTCGACCCGGAGCGTCACGGAGCCGTGCGGGCCTGAGCACGGCGTCGCCCGGCGCACGGCCCAGGCCAGGGCGTCCGCCTCCACCACCACGGTGCTGTCGATGTCCGCCTCCAGCGGTTCTCGGGCCCGGTCGGCGGGTGGGGCGGCGTCACCGGGAGGTCGTCCCGGCGCTGCCGCCCGGCCGCGACGGGGCGGTGCGGACCCCGTCCGCGCGAATGGTGACGACAGTGTGGTGCGCACGGCGCGAGTCGTCACCCGTTGGCGCGGTCCGCGCTCGGACGTTCAGGGAACCTTCAGGCACCCGCCGTGCACCGCCCGTGTCAGCGGGAGACCAGGGCGACCTCGTCCCGGTGCGGCTGCGGCACGCCGGCCGCGACCGTGCCGCGGAACACCCAGACCAGCGCGGCGATCACCAGGCCGGACGCGGCGGCGGCCACGAACGCCGTCGGCGTGCCGTGCGCCTCGACCAGGTGGCCGCTGAGCGACTGGCCCAGCGCCAGGCCGACGGTCACCGCCGTGACGACCCAGCCGAACGCCTCGGTCGCCGTGCCCGCGGGCGCGACCTGCTCGATCGCGGCGGAGTGGGTGGTGGACTGCGGCGTGATCAGGGTGCCGACCACGAGCAGCGCCGCGCCCAGGCCGATCAGCGTCGTCGGGATCGCCAGCAGCAGCGACAGCAGCGCGAACCCGCCCAGCAGCACCGGCAGGCGCAGGTGCATGGCCTTGGGGAACGGCCGCATCGCGTACAGCACGCCGAACAGCACGGAGCTGACCGACCACAGGCTCAGCAGCAGCCCGCCCAGGCCGACGTGGCCCGCCTCGGCGGCGGCGGCCGGCACCGCGACCTCGATGAAGCCGATCGTCACGCCGAAGCCGAGCGCGGCCAGCGCGACCGTGCGCATCCCGGGCGACGCGAGCGCGCCCAGCAGGTTGCGGTGGGTCTGCTCGGGCTGCACGCCCCGGACCGTCGGGTTCAGGGCGAACCACAGCGCGCCGACGACCATCGAGGCCGCGGCGAGCACCACGCCCGTGCCCGCCCACGGGGCGGTGACCAGCAGGCCGGCCAGGCCGGGGCCGAGGATGAAGAAGACCTCCATGCTGATCGCCTCGTAGGCGAACCCGGCGTGGCGGGTCGAGCCGGGCGGCAGCACCCGGGCCCACAGCGCGCGGGAGGCGGAGCCGACCATCGGCTCGCTGATGCCGACCGCGAACGCGACCGGCACCAGCACCGGCAGCGCGGCGCGCGCCTCGACGGCGGCCACCGCGAGCGCGACGAACAGCGCGAACGACGACACCGCGACGAGCAGCGGCCGGGTCGGGCCGAGGCGGTCCATCAGCCTGCCCTGCACGATCGAACCCACCGCGACGCCGACCAGCGACGACGCCGACACCAGACCGGCCGCCGCGAACGAGCCCGTCTCGCGCTGCACGTAGAGCAGCAGCGAGAGGCCGACCATGGCGATCGGCAGCCGGGCGAGCAGGGACGCGACGACCGGACCGCGCATCCCGGGGGTGGTCAGGGCAGCGCGGTAGTCGGAGAGGCGGGCAGACTGGGACATGCGTACCAGTATGCAGGGCACTGGTACGGGCGTACCAGTGCTTTGCCGGCGACGTCCATCACCCGGAACCGGTGTTGCGATTCGGTCACAACATTGGGATGACCGGGTGAAACCGGGCAGCGAAAGCGCTGCACAGAAGGTCCTTGAGGGTGAACGGGCTTGAGTTGCGGGGTAGGGGCCGTGCGATGGTGGAAGCACCACGCCGACCCGTTTCCCGCGAGGTCAGACGGGGTAACCAGACCTCCTTCCGGCGCTCGAGGGTCGGGGCCTGCAGGCGCCGGAGGTGTGGGAGAAGCGCGGTCTGTCGGGGGATGGGCTGCGCGAACAACAAGGCCGGTGCGCCGCGTCGGGGGCGGCGCCCGGCCTTGTTGTTGTGTTGGATTGCCGCTGTTGTGTTGGATTGCCGCTGCTGTGTTGGATTGCCGCTGCTGTGTTGGATGGCCGCTGCTCCGCAGACGGCGGCTCGGTCGCCTGGAAGTCGGCGCGTTGCGCGCGAGCTTGCCTGCGATCGAAAAGCGTGATCGCAGGCAAGCTCGGGCACAACACACCGACGCGACTGTGTCATGGCCGCTGCTTCGCAGACGGCGGCGAGGTCGCTCGAAAGTCGGCGCGTTGCGCGCGAGCTTGCCTGCGATCGAAAAGCGTGATCGCAGGCAAGCTCGGGCACAACACACCGACGCGACCTCGCGGGTGCGGGGTATGAGCCTCGCGGGTGCGGGATTGCTGTGCGGGTTGGTCAGCGGGCTCGGCGGGCCAGGCGCTCCGGGTCCAGGATCAGGACGCTCTTGCCCTCCAGGCGCAGCCAGCCCCGGTGGGCGAAGTCGGCCAGGGCCTTGTTCACCGTTTCCCGCGAAGCGCCCACGAACTGGGCGATCTCCTCCTGCGTCAGGTCGTGCGTGACCCGCAGCAGGCCGGCCTCCTGGCTGCCGAAGCGCTGCGCGAGCTGCAACAGCGCCTTGGCGACGCGGCCGGGCACGTCGGTGAAGATCAGGTCCGCCAGCATGGAGTTCGTCCGGCGCAGCCTGCGCGCCAGCGCCCGGAGCAGCTGCTCCGCGATCTCCGGCCGGTTGGTGATCCACTGCCGCAGGGCCGGGCGGTCCATGCTCACCGCGCGCACCTCGGTCACCGTGGTCGCCGTCGACGTGCGCGGCCCGGGGTCGAAGATCGACAGCTCGCCGAACATGTCGGAGGGCCCGAAGATCCCCAACAGGTTCTCGCGGCCGTCCGGCGACTTGCGACCGATCTTCACCTTGCCGGACTGGATGATGTAGAGCCGGTCGCCCGGCTCGCCCTCCGCGAAGATCACGTGGCCGCGCGGGAATTCAACGGACTCCAGCGTCTGCGCCAGTGCCTCCGCTGCCGCCGGTTCAACCCCCTGGAAAATGCCCGCGCGGGCCAGGGTCTCGTCCACCTCGTCCCTCCTGTCGAGACGCGACGGCTGGTCGAGCGCGTTCCGCCTTCTGGCGGATCAGCGCCTTGCCGTCGATCACTGAGTGCAGTCTAAGCGCTGTGCGATGGATCGCCTTTCGGCGCGCCGTCGACCCAGCCCCGGACAGCCCGATGAGGCCCGCCGGGTTGCCCCCGTGGGCCTCGCCGGTTCCTTGCCCCGCTAGCGGCGGGCGCGCCGCTGACGCAGGTTCCTGGCACGACCGCCCAGCCTGCGCAACCGGAACAGCTCCAGCGCGCGGCCGATGCCGTGCCCGTAGAGCGCCCTGACCTCGTCGGGGCGCGCCGACTCCAGGAACTCCTCGACCTCGTCCTCCTGGACGGCGACGTGGCGGAGACGAGCTTCGACGCGCTCCATGAAGAGCGCGAAGAACATGATCACGATCGGAACGGCGATGACGAACCAGGCAGTCATGATGGCTCCGATCCTTGCGCATCACCTTGGGTGGCGCATCCGAGGGGGTCTCGACCGGCGTGCGGGAGTCGTCTTGTATGGAGGGACGCGCATCCCGCCCGCCGGTTGCTCGCCGTCCCGTGAGTACCCGCGTCAACCCCCTCGAACCGACTCCACCCACCCCATCCCGACTCCCTCCCGCTCGGCCCAACCCCAGACCCGCCTCCGCCACCCAAGATCGCACCTGACGCCCACTTAGGACGCCCCGCGAGGTCGCGTCGGTGTGTTGTGCCCGAGCCTCGTGACGATCACGCTTTTCGATCGTCGCGAGGCTCGCGCGCAACGCGCCGACTTTCGAGCGACCTCGCCGCCGTCTGCGGAGCAGCGGCCATGACACAGTCTGCGGAGCAGCGGCAATTAGACGCAGTAACGTAAGTGGCATGGCGGCTCGCAGCACGGTGAAAAAGCCGGAGACTCCGCTCGGCCTCACCCGGCGGGCGCGGCGGATGGTGCGGATCCTCCAGCTGGGGTACCCCGACGCGCACTGCGAACTGGACTTCGCGAACCCGCTGGAGCTGCTGGTCGCGGTCGTGCTGTCCGCGCAGACCACGGACGTCCGGGTCAACCAGGTCACGCCGGCGCTGTTCCGGCGCTACCGCAAGGCCGCCGACTACGCCTCCGCCGACCGCGCCGAGCTGGAGGAACTGATCCACTCCACCGGCTTCTACCGCAACAAGGCCGCTTCGCTGATCGGCCTGGGCGCGGCGCTGGTCGAGCGGTTCGGCGGCGAGGTGCCCGGTCGGCAGGCGGACCTGGTCACGCTGCCCGGTGTCGGGCGGAAGACGGCGAACGTGGTGCTCGGCGACGCGTTCGGCGTGCCCGGCATCACGGTGGACACCCACTTCGGCCGCCTGGTCCGCCGCTGGGGCTGGACCGCGGAGGAGGACCCGGTCAAGGTCGAGCACGCCGTCGGCAAGCTGGTCGAGCGCAAGGACTGGACGCTCCTGTCGCACCGCACGATCTTCCACGGCCGGCGCGTCTGCCACGCCCGCACACCGGCGTGCGGCGCGTGCCTGCTGGCGCCGCAGTGCCCGTCCTACGGCATCGGCCAGGTGGACCCGGCGAAGGCCGAGAAGCTGGTCAAGGGCGAGGAGGCGCCGCACCTGATCGCGCTGGCCGAGCGCGTGCGGGCGGGGGAGAGGCTGGCGTGAGCCGGGGAGCGCGCTGGGCGGTCGTCGTGCTGGTGCTGGCCGTCGCCGGGGCGGTGGCCCTCTGGCCGCGCACGCCGGACGCGGTGCAGGAGGGCGCGGTCGAGCGGGTGGGGCCGCCGCCGCAGGACCTGGGGCTGCTGCGCGAGCGGGCCGCGCTGCGGGCGTGCCCGCGCGGCGAGGGCGGTCCGCAGGTGCTGCGCGGGGTGTCCGCGACCTGCCTCGGCGACGGCGAGCAGGTCGACGTGGGCTCGCTGCCGCCCGGCCGCGCGGTGGTGAACTTCTGGGCGACCTGGTGCCTCCCCTGCCACGACGAGCTGCGCGTGCTCGACGAGTACGCCGCCCAGCCGGGCGCGGTCCCCGTGCTGACGGTGCTGGTGGGGAGCAAGGAGGGGGACGGGCTGGAGCTGCTGGCGAAGCTCGGCGTCCGCCTGCCCGCGGTGTTCAGCGAGCAGGACGCGGTGCGCCGGGCGGTGCGCACGCCGCCGCGGCTGCCGGTGACCTACGTGGTGGACGGGGGCGGGTCGCTGGTCGAGGTGACCGATCCCATCGTGCTGACCAGCGTCGACCAGGTGCGCGAGGTGGTCGGGTGACCGCCCTGGCGAGCCCGCAGGACGTCCCCGAGTGGATGGCCGGGCTGGTCAAGGCCGCCGCCGAGGTCGACGCCCGGGCGCTGACCAGGATCACGCCGCCGCCGGACGGCTCGGGCCGGCGGGCGGCCGTGCTGATGCTGTTCGGCGACGGCCCGGACGGGCCGGACGTGCTGCTGCTGCGGCGCTCGGACACCCTCGGGTCGCACCCGGGCCAGGTCGCGTTCCCCGGCGGGGCGGCCGACCCGACCGACGACGGGCCGGTGGACACGGCGCTGCGCGAGGCGTTCGAGGAGACCGGGGTGGTGCGCTCCGGCGTCCGCCCGGTGGCGGCGCTGCCCGAGCTGTACGTGCCGGTGTCCCGGTTCCTGGTCACGCCCGTGCTCGCGCACTGGGCCGCGCCGTCGCCGGTCGCGCCGGTCGACCCGGCCGAGACCGCCGCCGTGGCGAGGGTCCCGGTTTCGCACCTGGCCGATCCGGCGAACCGGTTCCGGGTGGCCCACTCGTCGGGTTACGTCGGGCCCGCGTTCTCCGCGCCTGGCATGTTGGTGTGGGGCTTCACCGCGGGCCTGCTCGACCGGATGCTCGCGCTGGGCGGTTGGGAGCGCCCGTGGGACACCACCGACGTGCGCGACCTTGAGCTAGCGTTGCGCGCTACGTGACGGCGGAGGGTTGGGCGGCGTGAACTGGGTTGACCTGCTGGTGCTGGCGCTGGCCGCCTTCGCCGCGGTCTCGGGCGCCCGGCAGGGCATGGTCGTCGCGCTGCCCGCGTTCGTGGGCGTGCTGGTCGGGCTGGTGCTGGGCACGCAGCTCGCGCCGCTGGTGGTCGCCCGGTTCGACAACGTCGTGACCAAGGTCGTGTTCGCGGTCGGGATCGTCGTCCTGCTGGTGGCGCTCGGCGAGACGCTGGGCGTGTACGTGGGGCGGATCATCAAGCCGCGGGTGAACTCCAGCCCGCTGCGCGGCGCGGACAACGCGCTGGGCGCGATCGTGCAGGGCGCGGTGGTGTTCGTGGTGGCGTGGATGATCGCGCTGCCGCTGACCGTGGTGGCGGGGCTGCCGTCGCTGGCGAAGGCGCTCAACCAGTCGGTGATCCTGTCGACGGTCGACGACACCATGCCGCAGGCCGCCCGGACGCTGTCGGAGGAGCTGCAGGACCTGTTCGACGTGTCGGGCTTCCCGGCGGCGGTCGACCCGTTCGACCGGACCCCGCTGAAGGAGGTCGGGCCGCCCGACCCGGCGCTGTCGGCGAGCCCGGTCGTGCAGGAGCTGCGGCCGTCGGTGCTGAAGGTGCGCGGGCGCGCGCCGTCGTGCTCGCGGGCGCTGGAGGGCACCGGGTTCGTCATCTCGCCGGAGCGGGTGATGACCAACGCGCACGTCGTCGCCGGCACCACCGAGGTGGCGGTCGAGGTCGGGCGCGGGCAGTTCGACGCGACGGTGGTGCACTACGACGCGCAGACCGACATCGCGATCCTGGCCGTGCCGGACCTGAGCGCGGCCCCGCTGGAGTTCCGGACCGACGAGATCGAGCAGGGCGAGGACGGGATCGTGCTCGGGTACCCGCTGGACGGCCCGTACACGGCGTCCGAGGCGCGCGTGCGCGAGCGCATCCCGATGCTGCGCGGGCCGGACATCTACGACGCGGCGACCGTCACGCGGGACGTTTACACCGTGCGGGCGAAGGTGCGCAGCGGCAACTCCGGCGGCCCGCTGGTCGACCCGCAGGGCCGGGTGATGGGCGTGGTGTTCGGCGCGGCCGTGGACGACCAGGAGACGGGTTTCGTGCTGACCGCGCAGGAGGTCGCCGACGAGGTGGCGAGCGCGCCGTCCCTGGTGCGGCGGACCTCCACCCAGACCTGCGCGTCCTGAGCACCGCGCCCGGTGGTCGACTGGGTGCCCGGTCCCGTGGGCGCGATCGGGTACCTCGACGCGGTGGCGGCGAACGAGACCGCCGAGGACTGCAAGTCACGGCTGCTGGACGTGCGCGCGGCACACCGTGCTCGACGTGGGGTGCGGGCCGGGGACGGACCTGTCGGGGCCGGCCGACGCGACCGCGGGCCGGTGGGTGGCCCGGCCGGCGGAGGAGGCCGGGTTCGACGTGGAGCTGCGGATCACCGCACCGGTGTTCCGGGACTTCGGGCCCGCCGACGACACCCTGGGGCTCGGGCGCAACGCCGAGCGGGCCGTGCGCGCCGGCCGGCCGGACGCCGGGGCGGCGGCCCGGTGGCCGGCCGACCTGCGGTCCGGGCTCTTCCTGGCGATCTCCACGCTGTTCACGGCCGTGCTGCGCCCCGCGGGCGGCCGAGCCGCGGCGCGGTCGGGTTCCGGCGCCGCTCAGCGCGCCGCCAGGAACCCCGTGATCAGCCGGGAGGAGGTGTGCGGCGCCTCCTGGTGCGGGAAGTGGCCCACCTCGGGCAGGCTGTGGAACCGGGCGCCCGGCCCGGTCCAGCGGCCGGAGTCGACCGCGGTGGACTCCAGCATCACCGGGTCCAGCGCGCCGTGCAGCTGCAGCACCGGCACGTCCAGCCGGCGGTCGACGGCCTCGGCGAAGCGGCGGCCGTCGCCGCGCAGCTGCGAGCGGACCGCCCAGCGGTAGTACTCCAGCGCCGAGTGCGCGACGCCCGGCACGAGCATCGCCTCCCGGTTGCGCCGCACGACCTCGTCGAACTCCGGCGCGACGGTCCACTTGGGACCGGACCACGCGGCGAGCAGCCGGCCCACCGCCGCGCCGCCGTCGGCGGTCAGCCGGCGCTCCGGGTACACCGGCAGCTGGAAGCGGAACAGGTGCCCGGCGGCGCGCCCCTGGCCGCGCGGGTGCCGCCGGACGGCCCGGCGCAGCGCCAGCGGGTGCGGCGCGGACACGGCGGTGACCGAGCGCACCAGCCGGGGGTGCATGGCCGCGACCGTCCACGCGAGCATCCCGCCCCACGCGTGCCCGACGACGTGCGCGCGGGACGCGCCGAGCGCCTTCACCAGGCCGGCGACATCACCCGCCAGCGTGAAGCCGTCGTAACCGCGCGGGGGTTTGTCCGAGTCGCCGTAGCCGCGCAGGTCGACCGCCACCGCCCGGTAGCCGGCCTCGGCCAGCGCGACGAGCTGGTGCCGCCAGGACCACCAGAACTCCGGGAACCCGTGCAGCAGCAGCACGAGCGGGCCGTCGCCCAGCTCGGCCACGTGCAGGCGGATGCCGTTGGCGGACACGTCCCGGTGCGCCCAGGGTCCGGCGACCCGGGCGGTGGACGGGTCCGGCGGCAACCGCGCGGTGCGGCTCAGGACCCGTCGCCGCGGTGGCGCAGCACCGCGACGGTGTCCCTGGCCGAGTCGATGGTCCGCCGGGGCGCGCGCAGCTTGCGCACCTTGCGGTAGCCCAGCAGCGCGAACCCGGCGGCGGCCACCAGCATCAGGCCGAACACGATCAGGAACGCGGCCCACCGCGGCAGCCACACGTCCAGCAGCTCGGCGCCGAAGAGGAAGAAGAAGAAGGAGCTGAACAGCAGCACGGTCAGTGCCACGATGAAGTAGACGCTGCCCTTGACGCCCTTGCGCACCTCGCCGGCGATCTCCGACTTGGCGAGTTCGACCTCGGCCCTGACCAGCGTGGACAGGTGGGCGGTCGCATCGCGCACCAGACCGCCGATGGACGTCTCCTCCGCGATCTTCGCCGCGCTCTCCGCGGTCAACGGGATGGACGGAACAGGTGGCAGCCCGCTGCCGTTGGTGTTCTCCCGAGCGGTGGTCACGCCGCTCATCGTGCCATGCACGCGCGCTCGGGGCCGTGCGACCGGCGGATCACGTGTCGCCTTCCGCCCACCCGCCGGCGCGCCGGTGCGCCCGACCACGCCGGACCGGCGGCGCCGCGGTGGGCGGCGAGGCCGCCGGCGGCGGTCCCGCGCCGGCCGGGCTCCCCGGCCCACCTCGTCGCGGCGGTCGTGCCCGCGGGTGCCGCCCGCAGCGCGGCGGCACCCGCGGCGCCGTGCTCAGTCCTCCGCGGAGCCCGACTTGAGGCCGTTGGAGATGAGGTCCATCACGGACGAGTCGGCCAGCGTGGTGACGTCGCCGACCTGCCGGTTCTCCGCCACGTCGCGCAGCAGGCGGCGCATGATCTTGCCCGAGCGGGTCTTGGGCAGCTCCGGCACGACCATGATCTGCCGCGGCTTCGCGATCGGGCCGATCTCCCGGGCCACGTGCTCGCGCAGCGCCTTGATCGCCTCCGCGCCGGACGCCTCGTCGGCCACCCCGCCGCGCAGGATGACGAACGCGACGATGCCCTGGCCGGTGGTCGGGTCGCTCGCGCCCACGACCGCCGCCTCCGCCACGGTCGGGTGCGAGACCAGCGCCGACTCCACCTCGGTGGTGGAGATCCGGTGGCCGGACACGTTCATCACGTCGTCCACCCGGCCGAGCAGCCAGATGTCGCCGTCGGCGTCGTACTTCGCGCCGTCGCCCGCGAAGTAGAAGCCCTGCTCGGCGAACCGGGACCAGTAGGTGTCGCGGTAGCGGGCCTCGTCGCCCCAGATGCCGCGCAGCATCGACGGCCACGGCTCGTCCAGCACCAGGTAGCCACCGCCGCCGTGCTCGACCTCGACGCCCTGGTCGTCGACCACCTTGGCGCCGATGCCGGGCAGCGGGCGCTGCGCCGAACCGGGCTTGGTGGCCGTCGCGCCGGGCAGCGGCGAGATCATGATCGCGCCGGTCTCGGTCTGCCACCAGGTGTCCACGATGGGCGTCCGGCCGCCGCCGACGTTCTCCCGGTACCAGATCCAGGCTTCCGGGTTGATCGGCTCGCCGACGCTGCCCAGCACGCGCAGCGACGACAGGTCGTACTTGGCGGGGATGTCCGCGCCCCACTTCATGAACGTGCGGATCAGCGTCGGCGCGGTGTAGTAGATCGACACGCCGTACTTCTGCACGATCTCCCAGTGCCGGCCCTCGTGCGGGGTATTCGGCGTGCCCTCGTAGACGACCTGCGTGACGCGGTTGGACAGCGGGCCGTACACGATGTAGCTGTGGCCGGTGACCCAGCCGATGTCGGCGGTGCACCAGTACACGTCGGTGTCCGGCTTGAGGTCGAACACGTTGTAGTGCGTGTACGACGCCTGGGTCAGGTAACCGCCGGACGTGTGCAGGATGCCCTTCGGGTTCCCCGTGGTGCCGGACGTGTAGAGGATGAACAGCGGGTGCTCGGAGTCGAACGCCTCCGGCGTGTGCCGGTCGGACTGCCGGTCGACCAGGTCGTGCCACCAGATGTCGCGGCCCTCGGTCCAGGCCACGTCGGTGTCGGTGCGCTTGACGACCAGCACGTGCTCGACGCTCGCGGCCTTGGCCACGGCCTCGTCCACGGCGGGCTTGAGCGGCGCGGGGTTGCCGCGCCGGTACTGGCCGTCGGTGGTGATCACCAGCTTGGCCTGCGAGTCCTCGATGCGGGTGCGCAGCGCCTCGGCGGAGAAGCCGCCGAACACGACGCTGTGCAGCGCGCCCAGCCGCGCGCACGCCAGCATCGCGAAGATCGCCTCGGGCACCATCGGCATGTAGATGGCGACCCGGTCCTCGGCCCCGACACCGAGTTCGACCAGCGCGTTCGCCGCCTTGGACACCTCGCGCTGGAGGTCGGCGTAGGTGATGGCGCGGCTGTCGCCGGGCTCGCCCTCCCAGTGGATGGCGACCTGGTCGCCGTGGCCGGACTCGACGTGCCGGTCGACGCAGTTGTAGGCGACGTTGAGCCGGCCGCCGACGAACCACCGGGCGAACGGGGCGTTCGACCAGTCCAGGACCTGCGTCCACCCGGTCTCCCACGCCAGCCGCTCGGCCTGCTTCGCCCAGAACGCCTCGCGGTCGGCACTCGCCTCCTCGTACAGCGCGGGCGTCGCGTTCGCCTGCGCGGCGAACTCCTCACCGGGCGGGAAGGTCCGGTTCTCGGTCAGCAGGTTGTCCAGGGCGGGTCCCTGGGCTTGCGGCTGGGTCATGGTGGGCGGACCTCCTGAAAATCCGTCGGGTGCGCACTGACGGTAGTGCGATCCGGTTCACTGCGCACCAAAAAGGTTCAGACCAATTTCGAGCACGCTCGAAACACGTGGGTAACTGTGTAACCCGCGCCGGCCCCCGCTGACCATGGCGATCCCGCTGGGTGACACCCCCTGACGCGACCGGAGGCCCTGTTCGTGACCAGTCTCACGCCCGCAGGGCCGCTTTGACGCCCGGCCACTCGTCGGCGGTCATCGAGTAGACGACCGTGTCGCGCAGCGACCCGTCCGGCCGGACCCGGTGCACCCGCAGGACGCCCTCGCGGGTCGCGCCGAGCCGTTCGATGGCGCGCTGCGACCGCGTGTTGCAGCCGTCGGTGTGCCAGCCGACGCGGTGCGCCCCCAGGTCCTCGAACGCCCGGGTGAGCAGCAGGAGCTTGGCGTCGCGGTTGAGCGCGGTGCGCTGCCAGCGCGTGCCGATCCAGGTGTAGCCGATGTAGAGGCCGCGGTTGCGCGGGTCGATCTCGTAGTAGGAGGTGGTGCCGGCGACCTCGCCGGTGCGCGGGTCGATCTGCGCCCAGGCGCGGCGGTCCGGGTCGGCGAGCACCTCCTCGACCATCGTGCGGGCCTCGTTGACGGTGGTGGGCTGCCGGACGCTGAGCCACGTCCAGACGTCCGGGTCCTTGCCCGCCTCCAGCAGGCCCTCGGCGTGGTCGAGGGTCAGCGGTTCGAGGCGCACGTGCTCGCCGATGAGGGTGGGGCGGTCGTACCAGCTCATGCCGGGGACGGTAGTGCTCGGCAGTGGCCATCCTGAATGGCCAATTCCGTGCTGATCGAGGAATCCACTTACCAGCGGGTAGTGTTCTCGGGCGTGACCGATCCGCTCGCCCCGCTGCTGGACCTGCCCGGTGTGGCCGACGCCGTCCAGTCCGCCCGCGACGCCGTGTTCGGGGTCCACCGGCACCGGGTCAACCTGCGCGGCTGGGCCACCACCGCCGCGGAGGCTTCGGTGCGGGCCGCGCGCGCGTCGGCGGCCCTGGACGGCGGCCCGAGCGGGATCCCCGAGGACGGGGCGGTGACCGACCCCGTGCTGGCGGGCGCGCTGCGGGTCGCCGAGTCGCTGGGCGCGGTGCTGCCCACCTGGCAGCGGGCGCCGCTGCAGGCGCTGGCCCGGCTGCACGTGCTGGCCGGCGCGGACCTGGGCGCGGAACCGGGCCGCCCGCGCCCGGCGCCGGGGATCTCCGAGCGGCTGGACCTGCTGGCCGGCCTGGTCACCGGCGGCACCGCCGTGCCCGGACCGCTGGTGGTCGCCGTGGTCCACGGCGAGCTGATGTCGCTGGCGCCGTTCCCGACCGCCAACGGCGTCGTCGCGCGGGCCGCCGCCCGGCTGACGTCCATCGCGACCGGCCTGGACCCCAAGTCGCTGGGCGTGCCCGAGGTGTGGTGCCTGCGCCGGCGCGACGACTACGCCGCCGCGCTGCACGGCTTCTCCACCGGGGAGCCGGCCGGGGTGGCCCGGTGGCTGCTGTTCTGCTGCCGGGCGCTGGAGGCGGGCGCCCGCGAGGCGCGCGGCATCGCGGACGCCGCCTCCGCCTAGAGCACCTGCCGGAGGGCGGCCGCGGCGCGCTCCGCGTCCCGGAAGGAGTTGTACAGCGGCGCGAAGCCGAACCGGAGCACGTCCGGCGGGCGGAAGTCGCCGATGACCTGCCGGTCGACCAGCCGCCGCATGATCCCCTCGGCGTCCGGGTGGCGCAGCGAGACCTGGTGGCCGCGCCACTCGTCGGCCGGGGTCAGCACCCCGACGCCGGGCAGGTCCTCGACCAGGGCGCGGAAGTGCGCGGTGAGGGCCAGGCCCTTGGCGCGCACGTCGGCCAGCTCGACCCGGTCCCAGACGTCCAGCGCCGCGTCCAGGGCCAGCATCGAGAGGATGTCCGGGGTGCCCACGCGGGCGCGCGAGACGCCGGGGCCGGGCACGTAGTCGGGTGCCATTGCGAACGGCGCCCGGTGCCCCGTCCACCCGGTCAGCGGCTGGTGGAACCCCGGCTGCGCCGCGGTCGGCACGTAGAGGAACGAGGGCGAGCCGGGGCCGCCGTTGAGGAACTTGTACGTGCAGCCGACGGCGAGGTCCACGCCCAGGGCGTCCAGCTCGATCGGCAGCACGCCCGCGCTGTGGCAGAGGTCCCAGACGACCTTCGCGCCCACCTCGTGCGCCCGCGCGGTCAGCTCCGCCATGTCCAGCAGGCGGCCGGTCAGGTAGTCGACGTGGTTGAGCAGCACGACCGCCGTCCGCTCGGACAGGCCCGGCTCGCGCGGGTCGGCCGGCCGCAGCTCCAGCCCGGTCAGCTCCGCCACCGAGCGGGCGAGGTAGCCGTCGGTGGGGAACGTGCCGGCGTCCACGACGATCTCCGCGCGGTCGGTGCCGCGGACCGCCGCCATCAGCGCCTTGAACACGTTCACGCTGGTCGAGTCGCCCACGACCACCTGGCCGGGCGCCGCGCCGATCAGCCGGCCGATGCGGTCGCCGACCCGTTCCGGCGCCTCCCACCAGCCCTCCGACCAGCCGCGGATCAGCCGTCTGCCCCACTGGTGGGTGATGACCTCCTGGACGCGCGCGGCCACGTTCTTCGGCGGTGCGCCCAACGAGTTGCCGTCCAGGTAGACGACGTCGTCGTCCAGGTCGAACAGGTCCCGGACGTGGGCGAGGGGGTCGGTGGTCGGGTCGGCGGTCACACGTGGCTCCGCGCGGTCCAGAGCTCCGGGAAGACCGAGCGCCGGGCGCGCTTCTCCAGCCAGGCCACGCCGGCGGAGCCGCCGGTGCCGACCTTCGAGCCCATCGAGCGCCGGGTCGCCAGCAGGTGGTCGTGCCGCCAGCGGGTGAACTCCTCGGCGACGTCGGTCAGCGCCTCGCCCAGCTCCAGCAGGTCGCGGGAGCCGTCGCGGTAGATGTCCACCCAGGCGCGCTCGACGTCGTCGTGCGGCTCGTAGGGCTCGCAGAGGTCGCGTTCGAGCACCTCGTCGGGGATCGGCAGCCCCTGGCGGCGCAGGGCGGCGAGCACGTCGTCGTACAGGCTCGGCTCGTGCAGCAGCGCTTCGAGGGCGTCGTGCTGCTCGGGCACCGAGCGGTGCGGGACCAGCATGGACCGGGACTTCTCGCCGAGCAGGAACTCCACCTCGCGGTAGCGGCCGGACTGGAAGCCCGAACCCTCGCCGAGGGCGTCGCGGAAGGAGTTGAACTCGGTCGGGGTCATCCGGGCGATCGGCCGCCACGCGGCGTTGAGCGCCTGCATGTGCAGGTCGCTGCGCTTGAGCGTGCGGACGGCGGCGCGCAGGTCGTCGGCGCGCAGCTCGCGCTGCGCCTGCCGCCACTCGAAGCAGAGCAGGCCGAAGTACAGCTCCATGACCTGGGTGATCACCAGGAACGACATCTCACGCGGGTCCTGGGACCACTGCCGCTGCAACGAGTGCAGCACCGAAGCGTGCACGTACTCCTCGTAAGGCGTCGTGCCGCCGAAGTCCAGCTTGGGTGCGACCGGGCATTCCATGACTTCATCATGAAGGTGCGTTCTCCTGATCTGAATGGGCGTCGCGTGCCGTTCTCCGAGGAAGTTCTCATGGTCAAAAACTGTTTCCCGGTATAGCTTTCGGTTCATGAGCACGGAGTTGGACCGCGTCGACTGGGCGCTGCTGGAGGCGTTGCAGGAGGACGCGCGGCTCTCGTACAACGAGCTGGCCCGACGCGTGCACGTGTCGCCGCCGACCGCGGCGCAGCGGGTGCGGAGGCTGGAGAACGCCGGGGTGATCACCGGGTACCGGGCGACCGTCGACCCGACGGCGGTGGGGCGGTCGGTCGTCGCCCTGGTGCGGATGAAGTGCTACGGGGCGCGGTGCATCACCGTGCACCCCGAGCTGCTCGACGACTGCCCCGAGGTCGTGGAGGTGGTGCGGCTGACCGGGGACATCTGCTCGGTCGTCAAGGTCGTGACCAGCTCGATCGTCGAGCTGGAGCGGTTGCTGGTGCGGCTGGGCGGGTACGGCGAGACGTCGTCCTCGATGGTGCTGTCGACGCCTATCCCGTGGCGCCCGGTGACAGCAGGGTGAGCGCCTGCCGGACGTGGCCCTGCGCGGCGTCCAGCGCCTCGGCGGCCCGCGCGGTCGGCACGTCGGCCAGCAGGTGCACCAGCGCCACCTTCAGGTCACCGCCCGCCGCGGCCAGGGCGGTGGTGCACTCGGCCTCGGCCAGGCCCGTGGCGTCGCGCAGGATGCGGACCGTCCGGCCGCGCAGCTTGGCGTTGGTGGCGCGCATGGAGACCATGAGGTTGGAGTAGGTGCGGCCCAGCCGCACCATCACGGCCGTCGAGAACGACGTGAGCACCAGCTTCTGGGACGTGCCCGCCTTCATCCGGGTGGAGCCGGCGATGGCCTCCGGGCCGGTGTCGACCGCGATCAGCACGTCCACGTCGACCGGGTGCGCCGTCGGGTTGTTCGACACCAGGACCGTGCTCGCGCCCAGCGCGCGGGCCTCCGCCAGCGCGGCGACCACGAACGGCGTGCGGCCCGAGGCAGTCAGACCGACCACGACGTCGCCCGCCACCGCGTGCCGGCGGATCTGCGCGGCGCCGCCCGCCGCCTCGTCCTCCACGTCCTCGACCGCCTTGACCAGCGCTTCCGGCCCGCCGGCGTGGTGGGCGAGGAACCAGTCCGGCGGCGCGTTGAACGTCGGCGCCAGCTCGGCGGCGTCCAGCGTGGCCAGCCGGCCGGACGTGCCCGCGCCCACGTAGTGCACCCGGTTGCCCGCGCGCAGGGCGCCCACCGCCAGGTCGGCCGCCCGCGCGAGGTCCGGGAGCACGGCCGCGACGGCGTCGGGCACCTGGTGGTCCTCGGAGTTGATCAGCCGCAGCACGTCCAGCGTGGACAGCCGGTCGATGTCCTCGGTGCGGGGGTTGCGGGCCTCCGTCGGCGACTCCACCCGGATCGCGACACCGTGCCGGGGCCGCGTCATTTACCGGTCTCCCGCCGGCGCCGGCCGTCGGGCCGGGCGCCGAGGCGGTGGCCCGACACCGCGTCGTAGGTGGCTTCGAGGGCGGTCTTGGCGCTGTCCACGTGCTTCTGCGCGACGCCGATGAACAGGCAGTCGATCACGGTCAGCTGCGCGATCCGGCTGGCCATCGCGCCGGAGCGGAACGTGGTCTCGCGCGCGGCGGTGGTGAGCACGTGGTCGGCGACCTCGCTGATCGGCGAGCGCGGGAAGTTCGTCAGCGCCACCGTGGTCGCGCCGTGGTCCTTGGCCACCCGCAGCGCCTCCACCGTCTCGGCGGTGGACCCGGTGTGCGAGATGGCCACCGCCACGTCGGCGCCGGTGAGCACGGCGGCCGAGGTGAGGGCGATGTGGGTGTCGTTCCAGGCGAAGCAGGTTCGCCCGATCCGGTGGAGCTTCTGCTGGAGGTCGAAGGCGACGAAGGCGCTCGCGCCGAACCCGTAGACGTCCACCCGCCGCGCGCCCGCGACCGCCTCGACCACCCGCTGGAGCGTGTCGACGTTCAGCTGCTCGGCCGTCTCCTCGACCGCGCGGGCGTCGGCGAACGCGACCTTGCCGACGACCTGGCGCAGGTCGTCGGCCAGGCCGATGTCGCCGCCCAGGTCGCGGTCGGTGCGGGCGGCCGTGCGGGCCGTGTCGGCCGCCAGCGCGATGCGCAGCTCCGGGTAGCCGCCGACGCCGATGGCCTTGCAGAACCGGGTCACCGTGGTCTCGCTGGTGCCGGCGGCCTCGGCGACCTCGGTGATGCTGCGGTGGGCGACCGTCGCCGGGCTGTCCAGCACGACCCGGGCGACCCGCTGCTCGGCGCGGGCGAGGCCCGGCAGCAGCGAGCGGATCCGGACGAGGGGGCTGGCGTCGGGGTTGTCGGTGGACACGTGGGAAACTTACTAACCGTTAAACGTAAAATCAACGCACAGTGTGGGGAAGTCGCCCGTCCGTGGACGAATCCCCTCCGGTGGCCTCACCGGTTCGGCCGAAAGCCGATCACCCGGTGACCGAACGCCACCCGACGGCGCGCAGGGCGGCCGGTTCGTGCTCCGCGTCGACCAGCACCCCGCGGGCATCCGTCACCCGGACGGCGTCGACGTACGCGCCGCGACCGCCGTGCCCGTCGCCCCGCACGAACAGCCAGCGGTACCGGGCCGCCGCCTCCGTCACCAGCTCCACGCGCTGCCAGCGGCGCCCCCCGTAACCCGACAGCGTCGTCAGGTCCCGCCAGGTGGAGCCGTCGTCGCCGGCCTGCACCACGACCCGGTCGGCCGGGTCGAGGTCCACGAAGGCGCTGAACTCCAGCCGCTGCCGCCCGGACCGCCCGCCCAGCTCGCGGGTGGTGAGCGTGCCGCCGCCCGCGGTCGCGGCCCAGGCCGCCGGGCCGCGCCGGGGCTGCACCCGCAGCGCGTGGGCCAGGCCGTCGGCGACGGCGCGGCGGGCGGGGTTGACCGAACCCCGGTCGCGGTCGGGGTGCACGCGGTTGGTGAGCAGGACGGCGATCGAGCGCGACAGCGGGTCGACGACCAGCGAGGTGCCCGTGAAACCGGTGTGGCCCGCGGTCCGCGGCGACGTCAGCGCGCCCATGTACCAGCGCTGGTCGAGCTCGAAGCCCAGGCCGTGCGCGTTGCCGGGGAACTCCTGGTTGAAGTCGGTCAGCATCAGCTCGACCGTCTCCGGCCGCAGGATCCGCCGGTGGCGGTGGCTGCCGCCGTTGAGGATGGCCTGGCCGAGCGTGGCGAGGTCGCGGGCGGTGGAGAACACCCCGGCGTGCCCGGCGACGCCGCCCAGCGACCAGGCGTTCTCGTCGTGCACCTCACCGTGGACCAGGCCGCGGGCGCCCTGGAACTCGGTGGCGGCGATCCGGCCGAGCACGGCCCTCGGCGGGTTGTAGCCGGTGTCGGTGAGGCCGAGCGGTTCGGTGATGCCCTCCCGGACCAGGACGTCCAGCGGTTTGCCGGTGACCCGGTGGACGAGCACGCCGAGGGTGATCAGGTTCAGGTCGGAGTAGCGGTAGGCGGAGCCCGGCGGGCTCTCGGGCGCGACGTCCAGCACGGCCTTGATCCGGGCCGGGACGTCCGGGTAGCGCGACCAGAGCGGCAGCCAGGGTTCGAGGCCGGAGGTGTGGGTCAGCAGCTGCTCGACGGTGATCGAGGACTTGCCGTTGACGCCGAACTCCGGCAGGTACCGGGCGACCGGCGCGGCTAGGTCGAGCGTGCCGCGCTCCTGCTCGCGCATGACGACGATCGAGGTGAACAGCTTGCTGATCGAGGCCAGGTCGAAGATCGTGTCGGGCCGCATCGGCGTCCGCCGGTCCGCCGGCAGCTCGGTGCCGGCGGCGTCGGCGTACCGCAGCGCCCACCCGGCGGCCTCGTGGGTGGTGACCACGCCGTCGTGGGCGAGCAGGGTCACCGCGCCGGCGAACAGCGGGCGGCCGGTCGCGTCGGGCGCGGTGTGGCGGCGCACCTGCTCCACCGCGGCGTCGATCGGCCCGCGGTCCAGCCCCACGTGCTCCGGCGCGCCCGGTCGCAGCACGTCGTCCGCCCACCCCCGGGCCGGGACGTCGAACCGCCCCGGCCGCCGGCGGTCCTGCGCGTCGCCCCCGGCCGGCTCCGGATCCGGGGCGTCCTCGGTCGACGTGCTCCCGGCAGCCGCGCTCCCGGCCGTCGTGCCCTCGGTTGTTGTGCCCTCGGTTGTTGTGTCCTCGGTTGTTGTGCCCTCGGTTGTTGTGCCCCCGGCAGCCGCGCTCCCGGCCGTTGCGCCCCCGGTTGTTGCGCCCCCGGCCGTCGTGCCTTCGGTCGACATGCCTTCGGTCGTCACGTCCTCAGCCACCGGTCCATCCTCTGCCGCACCCGCGGTCGTGGGGGCGGTCGCCTGCCCGGCGCCTCCCGGGTGGACGCTCGTCGGGCCGTCACCCACCCGACCCGCGCCATCCACACCGACAGCGCCCCCGACCCCGTGAGCAGCGCCCCCGACCCCGTGGGCGGTAGGACCGACCCCGGCGGTGGCCTCGATCGCGTCGGCCGCGGGACCGACCTCGTGGGTGGCGACCACGACCCCGCGGGCAGCGGCGTCGGCGGCCGGGCCGGCCCGCGGACCGGCCGCCGACGGCGCGGTGGTGGCCAGCGCGGTGGTGGTGGCCAGGGCCAGGGCGGTCAGCAGGGTGCGCACGGTCGCTCCTTCACCGGTACCGGAGGTAGGGGCGGCGGAGGCGGTCGAAGTCGGCCAGCTCCCGGCCCCAGGCGGCGACCACCTCGTCGGCCCCCGCGCCCGCGTCGACCATGCGGCGCAGCCGGTCGGAGCCGGAGAGCTTGTCGATCCAGAGGTCCGGCCGCCACCCGAACACCCGCGGGTACCGGGCCCGCGCCGTGACGATCATCGCCACCGCCGCCCGGATCGCGTCGAACTCGCCGGGACGGGTGACGTGCAGGGCGACCCCGCCGCACACCTGGCCGGTGAACTTCCCGAACGTCGGCGTGAAGTGCGCCTCCCGGAACCGCACGCCCGGCAGGCCCAGGCCGTTCAGGTCCTCGGCCCACCGCCAGTCGATGCCCGGCGCGCCCACCGTCTCGAACGGCCGGGTGGTGCCCCGCCCCTCGGAGAGCACCGTCCCCTCGAACAGGCAGGTGCCGGGGTAGACCAGCGCGGTGTCCCGCGTCGGCATGTTCGGGCTCGGCGGCACCCACGGCAGCCCGGTGTCCAGCTCGTCCCGCCGCCAGCCGCGCACCGGGACCACCCGCAGCGCGACCCGCCCCCCGTCGTGCGGCAGGAACTCGCCGTCGAACAGCGCCGCCAGCTCGCCGACCGTCAGGCCGTGCTGCTGCACGATCGGCTTGCGCCCCACGCCCGTGGCGTGCGCCGGGTCGAGCTGCGGCCCCTTCGCGCCGCCGCCGACCGGGTTCGGCCGGTCCAGCACCACGAACTCGGCGTCGGCCGCCGCGGCGGCCTGCATCGCCGTGTACATGGTCCAGATGTAGGTGTAGAAGCGCGCGCCCACGTCGGCGATGTCGAACACCACCGTGTCGACGCCCGCCTTGGCGAACATGCCCGCGAGCTTCGCGCTGCCCGCCCCGTACGCGTCGTACACCGGGACGCCCGTGCGCGGGTCCCGGTAGTCGCCCTCCGAGCCGCCCGCCTGGGCGGTGCCGCGGAACCCGTGCTCGGGCCCGAACGCGGCCCTCGGCACGCGACCGGCCGCCACCATCGAGTCCACGACGTGCGTCTGGTCCCGCAGGACGCCGGTCGGGTTGGTGACCACGCCGACCGCGCGGCCGTCGAGCAGCCGCCAGCCCCCCGCCGCCGCGACCTCCGCCCCCGTCGCGAGCCGCCGCCCGCCGTCCTCCGCGACCTCCTCTTCCGCGCCCGGTCCACCCGCGCCCCCGCCTTTCGCTCCCCCCTCGGCCGGGAGCCGCCCGCCGTCCCCCGCCGCACCCCCGCCCTCCGCCACGAGCCGCCCACCGGCCGGGGTCGTCAGGGCGGGCACGGCCAGCGCCGCGCCGACGAGCAGGTGCCTGCGCTTCACCGGCCCCACGCCGTCACCAGCTCAGGCCGTGGCCGAACGGGTACGGCGTCGGTCCGGGCACCGTGACCGGCAGCCGGCCGGTCGGCCGCACCCGACCGGTGACCACCCCCGCGACGGACGCCATCGACCCCGCGCCGGAAGAGTAGGTGGCCAGCCAGTTCGGCGCGGCGGTGTGGGCCACGTCGTACGGGTTCTGCACGGCCACCGCGACCACCGGTCCGCCCGTCCCGAGCAGCCTGGTCAGCAGCGCCTGCTGCGCGGGCTGCCCCGCGAGGCCGTTGGTCAGCACGACCACCAGGTCGGCGGACCGGGCGGCGTCGACCGCGGCGGCGATCCGGGCCTCGTCGGGTGCGCTGCCGGTGGGCAGGGCGGTGCCGCCGAGCAGGCCCGCGAGCGTGCGCGTGGTCGTCTCACCCCAGCCGGTGACCAGCGCCGCGGTCGGCTTCGCCCGCAGCGGCAGGGACTCGTTGCGCACGGCGGTCACCGTGCGGTCGGTGATCTCCTGGGCCGCGGCGGTGTTCTCCGGCGCGCCGACGACGGAGTCGACCGCGCCCTCGTCCACGACCGGGTCGGCCACCATGCCGCGCAGGACCTTCATCCGCAGCACGCGCAGCACGCTGCGGTCGACGCGCTGCTCGGTCAGCTCGCCGCTGCGCACCGCCGCGACCACGCCGTCGATCGCGAGCCGGAGGTCGACCGGCATCAGCAGCTGGTCGACGCCCGCCTTGAGCGCGAGCACCGGGATCTCGGCGTCCGGGTGCAGCTGCCGCACGCCCGCCATGGCCAGCGAGTCGGTGATCACCACCCCGTCGTAGCCCAGTTCGCGGCGCAGCAGGTCCAGCACCGGCTTGGACAGCGTCGCCGGCTCACCGGACGGGTCGATCCGCGGCATCCGGATGTGCGCGGTCATGACCGAGTCGACGCCGGCGGCGATGGCGGCCCGGAACGGCGGCGCGTCGACCTCGCGCCACTGCTCCGCGGTCCGGTCCACGCGCGGCAGGGTGGTGTGGCTGTCCTCGTCGGTGTCGCCGTGGCCGGGGAAGTGCTTCGCGGTGGCCGAGACGGCGGTCCGGGAGAAGGGGCGCTGCTGGTAGCCGCGCACCTGGGCGGCGGTCATCCCGGCGGCCAGCCCGGGGTCGCCGGAGTAGGAGCGGACGCCGATGACCGGGTTGGCCGGGTTGGAGTTGACGTCCGCGTCCGGCGCGAAGTTCTGGTTGACGCCCATGGCGCGCAGCTCGCGGGCGGTGATGGCGGCGGCCCGCTCGGCGTCCCGGGTGCTGCGGCCCGCGCCGAGCGCCATGTTGCCGGGGAACTGGGTCGCGGGCGCGCCGATCCTGGTCACCAGGCCCATCTCCTGGTCGGTGGAGACGGCCAGCGGGATGCGGGCGGCGCGCTGCAGGCCGTTGGACAGCGCGGCGACCTGCCGCGGGGTGTCGATGTTGTCGTAGCTGGGGTTGTCGAAGTAGACGACCCCGCCGGGCTGGTACCGGGCGACCACCTCGGCCGGGGTGTCGACGCCGAAGTCGCGCCGGTTGCCGGGGTGCGCCTCGTGCGCGGCCTGGCCGTGGACGTAGGTGACGAACAGCTGGCCCACCTTCTGCTCCAGCGACATGCCCCGGGCCAGGGCGGCGGCCGACTGCCGCGCGAGCTGTTCCGGCGGCGCGGGCTGCGCGGGCGCGGGCTGCGCGGGCGCGGGCGCCGGCTGCGCGGCGGCCGGCGGCACCGCGGAGGCCACCACGACGACGGCCGCGGCGACGAGCTGACGGAGCACGGTGTCCTCCCTGCTTGGCACTCTTCCACCACGACGCGGACCCATTCGGCAAGTTACCCACGTCACAGTGGTGGGTCAACGGATTCGCGCCGTGAGGGAAGTGTGCGGACGGGCACCGACGATTCCGGGCCCCGCTGGGTCACCCTTTCGAGTGGTTCCGGCGGTGGGTTCTCGTTGGCAGGGCCGCAAAACAGGCCGTGCCCCCCAGTGACTGGGGGGCACGGCCGACGGCGCGGACTTTCGAGTTACCAAGCGTGCAACTCGTGTCGTACCAACCTGGACTCGGCGTCCGGCGTCCCGATACGCAGTCCCTAGACGACAAGCCTCCCGCGGCGTGCTGCGCGTGGGTGCTCGAAGCCCGCGCACGGAGCTCTGTCGGGGTGAACGGCGCTTCTCCTCCGCCCCGTCCCTGGCCGACCCGAGGTCCGCACCTCCTTTGTAGTTCGTGTTCGGCGTCACAGCAAGGGCTCGATGGGGTGCACCGGTCAAGCGACCGTGAGTAGCGGAAGTCGTTGTCTGACAGTGTTTTCCCCCGCCCCGCGAGCCCGGTACCGCCGGCCGGGCATCGCGGCGGGTGAATCAACTGCGGCGCCGGCGGCGCAATCCGTACCAGGCGACACCGGCTGCGGTCGCGGCGCCCAACCCGATCGCGGTGGCCGCCACCGCCGCGCCCGACGGCCGCGGTATCCGCGCGCGCAGCGAGACCGGGTCCGAGAACGTCAGCACCGGCCAGCCGCGCGAGACGGCGACCTTGCGCAGCGCGCGGTCGGGGTTGACGGCGGTGGGGTGCCCGACGGCCTCCAGCAGCGGCAGGTCCGTGATGGAGTCGGAGTAGGCGTAGCAGTGGGCCAGGTCGTACTCGTGCTCGTCGGCGAGCTGCTTGGCCGCGACGGCCTTGTTCTCGCCCGCGCAGTAGAAGCCCACTTCGCCGGAGTAACGGCCGTCGGCGACGACCATCCGGGTGCCGACGCTGTGCGTGGCGCCGACCATGGAGGAGATGGGCGCGACCAGCTCCTCGCCGGACGCGGAGACGACGACCACGTCGTGCCCCTCCGCCTTGTGGTCGGTGATGAGCTGCGTGGCTTCCTTGTAGACCAAGGGATCCACGATGTCGTGCAGGGTCTCGTCCACGATCGAGCGCACCTGCTCGACGTCCCACCCCTCGCACAGGGCCGTGATGTGCGAGCGCATCCGGTCCATCTGGTCGGCGTCCGCGCCGGCCAGCATGAACACGAACTGCGCGTAGGCGCTCTTGAGCACCGCTCGCCGGTTGATCAGACCCTCTTGGAAGAAGGGCCGGCTGAACGCCAGCGTGCTCGACTTGGCGATGACCGTCTTGTCCAGGTCGAAGAACGCGGCGACTCTGCTGCCTTCGGTGGCGTGCTCGGTCACGGCGCCAGCTTAAGGGCGCGTTCGGCGAGCCGGTCGGCAACCGTTATTCGCCGCTTTACGAACTCACAGTGATGCGGTCTACCGAATTTTCCGTGTCCCTCTAACGGAAGACACGCATGACCCCGCCCCGTGGGGATACAGTAGACGGGTCCGGCTCGACCGGACGGGTTCAGTCCGACCCCCCGGGACTGAACCGATGACGACCCCCGTCCCTCCCCCCTGGCGGGGGTCGTCCCATGTCCGGGGCCGGTTCGGGTGATCTTCCGCCGGCGCCCCTCCCCGATCCCCACCGCGCTCCGAGCCTCTTCGCGCGCCCTTCTCCTCACCCTTCCGCGCGGCAGCCGATCGGGCCCTTTCGGCCGTCGAGACCGCCGATTCGCGGCTTCGAGTTGTCCACAGCCTCTGAGTTGTCCACATGTTGATCATGGGCTGTTGTGGCCTTCCTCACCGCTTGGGACCGTGGGCACCACCCGACGCGAGGAGGAGCTGTGAACCGACTGCTGGCCATGGTGTCCGAGAGCCCCCTGCTGGATGAGGTGCTGCACGCCGCGGCCGTCGCCGGCTGCGAGGTGGAGCGCGTGCCCGACGTGCCCGCCCTGCGCGCCCGCTGGCAGGCCGCTCCCGCCGTGGTCCTGGACGCCGCCGCGGCGGCCTCGTGCGCCCGGGAGGCCCTGCCCCGGCGGCCCGGCGTGCTCGTGGTCTCCACCGGCCCGCCGCCGCCCGAGACGTGGCCGCCGGCCGTGCGGTTGGGCGTCGAGCAGGTCGTCGAGCTGCCCTCCGCCCGGTTGCCCGAGGTCCTGTCCGACCTGGTGGAGTCGCCCGCCGGCGGCGGCCGGGTGCTGTCGGTCCTGGGTGGCTGCGGCGGCGCGGGAGCGTCGGTGCTGGCCGCCGCCGTGGGCCAGGCGGTGCTGGCCGCCGGCGGCCGGGGCCTGCTGGTCGACTGCGACCCGCTGGGCGGCGGGCTCGACCTGGCCCTCGGCGCGGAGCACGAGCCCGGCAGGCGGTGGGCCGACCTGTCCCTGACCGGCGGCCGGGTGCCGGTCGCCGAGCTGCGGGCGGCGCTGCCCTCGCGCACCCGCGGCCGGGGCCGGCTGAGCTTCCTGTCGTGCGCGCGCACCGGCCCGGACCCGACGGCGCAGGCCGTCGCGGCGGTGGTGGAGGCGGGCCGGCGGGCGGGGGAGACGGTGATCTGCGACGTGCCCCGCGGGCTGTCGCCGGCCGCCGCCGCGGCCCTCGACCGCTCGGACCTGGCGGTGCTGGTCGTCCCGGCGCGGCTGCGGGCCTGCGCGGCGGCGCGGCGCGTGGCCGTCCAGGTGGCCGACCGGGGCGTCGCGGTCCAGGCCGTGGTGCGCGGCCCGGCGCCGACCGGCATCCGGGCCCGCCAGGTGGCCAGGGCGGTCGGCGTCCCCGTGCTCGCCACCATGCGGCCGGAGCGCCGCCTGGACACGGCCCTGGACCAGGGCCGGTTCCCGGTTCACCGGCAGGGCCCGCTGGCGGTCGCGGCCCGCAGCGTGCTGGCCGCCCTGCGGGAGCGGGAGAACCAACCTCCGCAGGAGGCCCGGCTGGCGGGGGCGAGCCGTGGGTGACCGCGCTCGCGGGGCGCGCGACCGCTTGCGCGCCGCGCCTCAGCCCGCCGGCCGGCGTGGAGGCGGGTCGTGAACGAACTCGTGGAGCGGGTCCGCCGGCGGATGGCGGACGGCGGCGTCGAGCTGACCTCGGCGTCGGTCGCGGCGGTGGTGCGCAGCGAAGCCGGCGGGGTGGTCTGCCAGGAGGACCTCGAGCGGGCGCTGGCCCTGGTGCGGCAGGAGTTCGGCGGCGCGGGCCCGCTGGAGCCGCTGCTGCGCGATCCGGGGACGACCGACGTGCTGGTCACGGGGCCGGACCAGGTGTGGGTCGACGGCGCCGAGGGCCTGCGGCGCACCGGTGTCGTGTTCGCGGACGAGCAGGCCGTGCGCCGCCTCGCCCAACGGCTGGCCGTCGAGGCGGGCAGGCGGCTGGACGACGCGATGCCCTACGTCGACGGCTGGCTGCCGGGTTCGGTGCGGCTGCACGCCGTCCTGCCGCCGATCACCCCGTCGACCTGCCTGTCCCTGCGGGTCCTGCGGCCCGCCGCGCACGACCTGGCGGCGCTGGCGGAGCGCGGGACGTTCGACCGCGCGACGGCCGGGCTGCTGCGCGCCATCGTGCGGGCGAGGCTGGCGTTCCTGGTGGTGGGCGGCACGGGCTCGGGCAAGACGACGCTGCTCGCGGCGCTGCTCGGCTGCGTGCCGCACGACCAGCGCGTGGTCTGCGTGGAGGACGCCGGCGAGCTGGAGCCCGACCACCCGCAGTTCGTCCGCCTGCTGGCGCGCGGCGCGAACGTCGAGGGCGCGGGGCGGATCACGGTGCGCGACCTGGTCCGGCAGGCGCTGCGGATGCGGCCGGACCGGATCGTCGTGGGCGAGGTGCGCGGCGCGGAGGTGGTGGACCTCCTCACCGCGTTCAACACCGGCCACGACGGCGGCGCGGGCACGCTGCACGCCAACTCGCCCGCCGAGGTGCCCGCCCGCCTGGAGGCCCTGGCGGCGTTGGGCGGGCTGGACCGGCGGGCGCTGCACAGCCAACTGGCCGCCGCGGTCAAGGTGGTCCTGCACATGCGCCGCACGGAGCGAGGGCGTCGGCTCGCCGAGATCGGGGTGTTCGAGCGGCGGCACGACACCCTGCTGGTCCGGACGGCGTGGCGGCGGGCCGGCGGGTGGCAGCCGGCGGGCGAAGCGCTCCGGGGCCTCATCGACGCGGCGTCGGCGGGTGAGCCGTGATCCCGCTGCTGCTGGCGGCTGCCCTGCTGGTGTTGCCGCCGTCGGCGGCGGGGCGGCTGCACCGGTTGCGGGGCAGGCGGTGCCGGAGGGTCCGCCCGCGCCGTCCGAACCAGCCGGCCGCTGTCGCCCTGGGCGCCGTGCTCGGCCTGCTCCTCGGGGTCGGCGGGGCGGTCGCGGGCGCGCTCGTGGCCCTGGCGGTGTGGCGCGCCTGGCGCGATCGCGGTGCGGAGCGAGCCCGCCTGGCCGCGACCACGGCGATCGCCGAGGGGCTGTCGGCGTTCGTGGCCGAACTGCGCTCCGGCGCCCACCCGGCCCAGGCCGCGGCGGGCGCGGCCGAGGACGCCGAGCCGCCGGCGGCGGGCATCCTCCGCACGATCGCGTCGACAGCGGCGCGCGGTGGTGACGTCGAGGCGGCCCTGACCCATCCCGACGCCCGCCGGCTGGCGCGGGCGTGGCGGCTGTCGAGCGAGTACGGGGTGCCGCTGGCCGACGTCCTGGAGGCGGTCCGGCAGGACCTCCGGCAGCGGCTCGGGTTCGCCCGGCAGTTCCACGCCCGCATGGCCGGTCCGCGGGCCAGCGCGGCGGTGCTGGCGGCGTTGCCGGCGTTCGGCGTGCTGCTGGGCGAGCTGACCGGCTCGGGGCCGCTGGGCGTGCTGACGTCCACCGCGGCCGGTCAGGTCCTCCTGGTGGCCGGGGCCGGGCTGATCTGCGCGGGCCTGCGGTGGAGCGCGCGGCTGACCAGGCAGGTGACGACGTGATCCTGCTGTTGCTGGCGGCGGCGCTGCTGGTCCACCCGCCGCGGCGGGCGGTGCTCGGGAGGCTCGTCGCGCCCACCCGGCGCCCGCCCCGGACCAAGCCGCCTCCGCCGGACCCGTTCGCGCTGCCGGCGAGCTGGGACCTGCTGGCCGCCGCCCTCCGCGCCGGCCTGCCGGTGGCGACGGCGGTCGACGCGGTGCTGGCCGGTGTCCCGCCGGGGCCTGCCGAGCACCTGCGGCGGGTGGGTGACCTGCTGGCACTGGGCGCGGACCCGGCCACGGCGTGGACCGCTGCCCTGCGCCACCCGGACACGGCGCCCCTCGCCCGCATCGCCCGGCGCAGCGCGCGGTCCGGTGCGGCGCTGGCGGGAGCGGTGACCGACCTGGCGGCGGACCTCCGGGCCCGCACCGCCGACCAGTCGGAGAGCCGGGCCCAGCGCGCGGCCGTGCTGGTCGCAGGGCCGCTGGCGCTGTGCTTCCTGCCCGCGTTCCTGTGCCTGGGCGTCCTGCCGGTGGTGATCGGGCTGGCCGAGCAGGTGGGCGGGCGGTGGTGAACGCGCGTGGCGCGGAGTGGTGAAGCACGGACCGGTGGACGTCCGGTCGGAGAGCGGAGAACGGGCACGAGTGGTGACGACTATCCACAAAGGACTACAGGAAAGGGTGAACTTGATGGATGACAAGGGGATGACCACCGCGGAGTACGCCATCGGCACGCTGGCGGCGGCCGGGCTCGCGACGGTGCTGCTGTTGCTGCTCGGCGGTGACTGGGTGGCAGAACAGCTGCGCGGGCTGGTGGAGCGGGCGCTGACGGTCGGCACGTGACCTCCGGCGATCCGCCGACCCCCGCGGTGGCCGGGGAGAACCGGTCCGCGCGCGGGCGGTCGGGGCTGGGGGACCGCGGCGCGGTGACGGTGGAGGCGGCACTGGCCATCTGCGGGGTGCTCGCGTTCGTCGTGCTCGGGGCCGAGGTGGTCATGGCGGTGGTCGGGCAGCTCCGGTGCACGGACGCCGCCCGCGAGGCCGCTCGACTGGTCGCCCGCGGTGAGGCGGCGCGGGCGTCGTCGGTGGTCGCGGCCATCGCGCCGGCGGGGGCCGAGCTGGTCGTCCGGCAGGACGGCGACACGGCGTGGGTCGAGGTCACCGCGCGGCGTTCCCTGGTCGACGTGCGGTCCCGGGCCTACGCCGTGCTGGAGCCCGGCGTCGCCGAGGAGGAACGGCAACCGGTGCGCCGGTGATCGGGGAGGTGGAACGGCGGCTCGGGCGGGCAGGCGGCTCGGGCAGGTGGTGGCTTGAGGGAGTAGGCGGCTCGGGCGGGTGGTGGCTTGGGCGGGTAGGCGGCTCGGGCCGGCGGTGGCTTGGGCGGGTGGAGGGCTTGGGCGAGGTGGTGGTGAGAGCGGGGTGACGGGTTGGTGTCGTTGGTGGGTGATGACCGCGGGGTGGCGTCGGTCGTCGCGGTCGCGGTGATGGGGGTGTTGTGCTCCCTCGTCGTGTTCGGGGTGTGGCTCGGGGAGGTGGTGATCGCTCGGCACCGCGCCGCTGCCGCGGCTGACCTCGCGGCCGTGGCGGCGGCCGGGTGGCTGGTCGACGGGAGCCGGCACGCGTGCGGGAGGGCCGCCTGGGTGGCCGAGCGGATGGGAGTGCGGTTGGTGGGCTGCGACGTTTCCGGGTGGGAGGTGGTGGTCGAGGTGAGCGGTCCTGATTCGGTGGTCGGTGCGCCGGGCGCGCGTGCCCGGGCCGGCCCGGGTGAAGGGTGACCGAGCTTTTCGCCGCTCCGACGCGACGAGCGGTCGCCTTGCGGCGGTGAGCGGGCTCACTCGGGCGCCGGGGGCTGGTCCGGCGGTGGCCGGCCGGGTTGCGCGGGTTCTGTCGGCCGTCCGGCGGACCGGCGTTCGCCGTTCCGTACCTACCAGTTGTCGACTGGTGCTTACCAGGAGTCCCGGTCATGTCGTTAGTTCGAGTGGCGGCACCGACGCGGTGCCGAAGAACCCGGCACGGTGTCGTGGGTTTCCTAGGAGGCGAACGGAAGATGGAGTGGTCGGATAGCTGGCGCGGGGCCTTCCGCATCGAGCTGCGCGCCGAGGCGGTCAACCTCGCGTGGCACGGGTGGCCTGTGCTGCCGGGCGCCTATCCGGCGGGTGCGCGGTGGGCCGGTCGGGAAGGCGCCGAGCACGACGGCCCGACCCCGGTGCACCACGACTGGCAGGAGCGCGTCGGCACCGGCGCGGACGAGGTCGCCACCTGGTGGGCCGGGCACTCCTACAGCATCCTGCTGGCCACCGGGCACGGCGTGGACGCCATCGAGGTCGACGCCGACCTCGGCCGGCGGGCCGCCGTGGCGCTGCGGGCGGCCGGGGTCCCGGTGCCGATCGCGGCGACGCCCTCGGGCCGCTGGATGTTCCTGGTCGCCACCGGGCCGCAGGTGTCCGCCGACTGGGTCGCCGACCACGGCTCCCGCCACGACGTCCACCACTACGGCCAGGGCGAGCACGTCCCGCTGCCGCCGACGCCCTTCCAGCACGGCGTCGTCCACTGGCGGGTCAAGCCGCAGATCTGCGCGTGGCGGCTGCCCCGCCTCGGCGTCGTGCAGGACGCCTTGGCCGAGGCCGTCGTGCACGAGTCCGCCGATCAGCTGACCGCCGGTCGGCTCGCCGTCGGGTAGGTCGGCCGGCTCGCCGCCGGCCGGCCGGTCATCGGGCAGCAGCTCGTCCGGTGGCCGGCCGGGCGCTCCCGATCGGCTCGCCGCCGGCCCGGTGGCCCTCCGCCGGTTCCGCTCCGGCCGCCCGGCCTTACTCGGTCGAGTGGTCCGGGCCGGCCGAGTGCTCATCGCCGGTCGGGTGGTCTCGATCGGCTGAATGATCGGGGCCGACCAGGTGATCCGGGCCGACCTCGTTCCACCGGTCCCCGTCGCCGTGGTCGGCGGCGGGGGCGGCACCACCGACTTGGCCGTGCCGGGCGTCGTGGGAACTCTCCCCGACAGCCCCGAGCATGACGTCCAGCACGGCCAACCCGCCCGCCTTGTCCAGCGGATCGTTGCCGTTCCCGCACTTCGGCGACTGGACGCAGGACGGGCACCCGGCCGGGCACGTGCAAGCGGCGATGGCCTCCCTCGTCGCGGCCAACCACGGGACCACCGCGGCGAAACCGCGGTCGGCGAATCCGGCGCCCCCCGGATGACCGTCGTGCACGAACACCGTCGCCTCCCCGGTGTCCTGGTGCAGCGCGGTCGACACGCCGCCGATGTCCCAGCGGTCGCAGGTCGCGAACAGGGGTAGCAGGCCGATCGCCGCGTGCTCGGCGGCGTGCAGTGCGCCGGGGACGCGCGCCGGGGCCAGTCCGGCGCCCCCCGGCGCACCACCCAGCAGCTGCGCGCCGACCGTGTACCAGACGGCCCTGGTGCGCAGGGTCTGCGCGGGCAGGTCCAGCGGCACCGAGTCGATCACCTGGCCGGACGGCAGCTTGCGCAGGTAGCCCACGACCTGCGAGGTCACCTCCACCTCGCCCAGGCACACCGTCACGCCGCCGTGCGCCCGCTCCTCGAGCGTCCGCACGACCGTGATGTCCTTCGTGTCGCGGGCCGTGGTCGACCAGTCCGGCTTCTCCGCGTGCACCAGCGCGATCCCGCTCTCCAGGTCCAGCCGGTCGACCACGTAGGACTCGCCCTGGTGCAGGTACACCGCCCCGTCGTGCACCGTCCAGGGCGCCGCGGCCGGGTCCACCGTGCCCAGCACCCGGCCCGAGTCGCCCTCCACGACCACGACCTGCTCCCCGCCCGAACCGCGGATGTCCACGTCGCCGTGCGGCCGCTCGTGCGAGGTCCAGTACCAGCCGTTGGGCCTGCGGCGCAGCACCTTGCGCGCCACCAGGTCGGCCAGCACCGGCAGCGCCGCGTCGCCGCCGAAGTCGGCCAGCGACTCCTCCGTCAGCGGCAGCTCGGCCGCCGCGCACGCCAGCTGGGGCTCCAGGACGTACGGGTTCGCCGGGTCCAGGACGGTGGCCTCCACCGGCTTGTCCAGCACCGCCGCCGGGTTGTGCACCAGGTAGGTGTCCAGCGGGTCGTCGCGCGCCACGAAGACCACCAGGGCGTCCGAGCTGCCGCTGCGCCCCGCCCGGCCCGCCTGCTGCCAGAACGACGCCAGCGTGCCCGGGAACCCGGCCACGACCACGGCGTCCAGGCCCGCGATGTCGACGCCCAGCTCCAGCGCGTTCGTAGTCGCCACGCCCAGCAGGTCACCGCTCGCCACGGCCCGCTCCAGCGCCCGCCGCTCCTCCGGCAGGTACCCGCCGCGGTAGGCCGCGACCCGCGTCGCCAGCTCCGGGTCGACCTCCGCCAGCGCGCGCCGCGCCGCCAGCGCCGTCAGCTCCGCGCCCACCCGCGACCGCACGAACGCCAGCGACCGCGCGCCCTCGACCACCAGGTCCGCCAGGATGCGCGCCGTCTCTGCACCCGCCGACCGCCGCACGGGCGCGCCGTTCTCGCCCTCCAGCTCGTCCAGCAGCGGCGGTTCCCACAGCGCCACGGTCCGCGCGGCGCGGGGCGAGCCGTCCTCCGTCACCGCCTCGCACGGCACGCCCGCCAAGCGGGAAGCCGAAGTCGCCGGATCCGCCACCGTCGCCGACGCCAGCACGAACACCGGGTCCGCCCCGTAGCGCCGCGCCACCCGGCGCAGCCGGCGCAGCAGCAGCGCCACGTGCGAGCCGAACACGCCCCGGTACGAGTGGCACTCGTCGACCACCACGTACGACAGCCGCCGGAAGAACCTGACCCACCGCGCGTGGTGGGGCAGCACGCCCCGGTGCAGCATGTCCGGGTTGGTGAACACCCAGTTCGCGTGCGCCCGCACCCAGTCCCGCTCGGCCATCGGCGTGTCGCCGTCGAACGACGCCGCCCGAACCCCCGGCACCCCCAGCTCCGCCACCGCGCGCAGCTGGTCCGCGCCCAGCGCCTTGGTGGGGGAGAGGTACAGGGCTGTCGCCTTCGGGTCACCGTGGACGGCGCTGAGCACCGGCAGCTGGTACGCCAGCGACTTGCCCGACGCGGTGCCCGTGGCGACCACCACGTGCCGCCCCGCCCACGCGTGCTCCGCCGCCTCGGCCTGGTGCCGCCACGGCTCCCCGACACCGCGCTCGACCAGCGCGGACACCACCCCGGCCGCCGCCCAGGACGGCCACGGGACCGACCGCGCCGCCCGTCGGGGCAGGTCCGCGCGGTGCGTCAGCGGCGACTCGCCCGCCGGGACCCCGGCGAGGACCCGGTCCAGCAGTCGACGTCCCTGGTTCGCCACGGGGCGCAGCTTCGCACACCGCACCGACATCACAGTTGCTTCCTGCGTTGATAACGGTGTGTACGCGATACGGGACGCACTGTCGCGCTCTTGCGCGCTATGAATAGACTCCGCCGCTATCGCATCCAATGAGGGATGCGTCACGTTGTGCCGGGGCTGACGGTCGTGTTGGGCAAGCCGGTCCCGGCGGAGCGCGGTGCACCCGCCGTTGGGCTGGAAAACACACCAGGAGGACGGATGTCCCGGCAATTCCTCGCGGAGGGCCTACAGCTCTCCGGAGGTGACCAGGGCCTCGTGGCCGTGGTCGCCGTGGTCGCCCTGGCTGCCCTCGCCGTCGGATATGTCCTGCTCCGGGAGGTCCTGGCCGCCGGCCAGGGCACCCCGAAGATGCAGGACATCGCCAAGGCGGTTCAAGAGGGCGCAGCGGCCTACCTCAACCGGCAGTTCCGCACGCTCGGCATTTTCGTCGTCATCGTGTTCGTGCTGTTGTTCGCGCTACCCGCGGACGACATCGCGGAGCGCGTCGGCAGGTCGCTGTTCTTCATCGTCGGGGCGGCGTTCTCCGCCGGCATCGGCTACCTCGGCATGTGGCTGTCCACCCGCGCGAACGTGCGCGTGGCCGCCGCCGCCCGGGAGTCGAACGGCCGCGAGAAGGCCACGCGCATCGCCTTCCGCACCGGTGGCGTGGTGGGCATGTTCACCGTCGGCCTCGGCCTGCTCGGCGCCGCGGTGGTCGTGCTGGTCTACACCGGCCAGGCGCCGAAGGTGCTGGAGGGCTTCGGCTTCGGCGCGGCGCTGCTGGCGATGTTCATGCGGGTCGGCGGCGGCATCTTCACCAAGGCCGCCGACGTCGGCGCCGACCTCGTCGGCAAGGTCGAGCAGAACATCCCCGAGGACGACCCGCGCAACGCGGCGACCATCGCGGACAACGTCGGCGACAACGTGGGCGACTGCGCGGGCATGGCCGCCGACCTGTTCGAGTCCTACGCGGTGACGCTGGTCGCCTCGCTGATCCTCGGCACCGCCGCGTTCGGCGCGAAGGGCCTGCTGTTCCCGCTGATCGTCCCGGCGATCGGCGTGCTCACGGCGGTCGTCGGCGTCTACATCACCAAGGCGCGGACCGGCGAGAACGGCCTGTCGGCGATCAACCGCTCGTTCTACGTCTCGGCGGTCATCTCGGCCGTGCTGTGCACGATCGCGGCGTTCGTCTACCTGCCCGGCTCCTTCGGCGAACTGCGGGGCGTGTCCGAGGAGGTCGGCGCCACGCCCGGCAACCCGGCCCTGATCGCGGCCATCGCGGTGATCATCGGCATCCTGCTGGCGGGCGTCATCCTGAAGCTGACCGGCTACTACACCGGCACCGAGCACAAGCCGGTCAAGGAGGTCGGCCGGACGTCGCTGACCGGCGCGGCGACGGTGATCCTCTCCGGCATCTCGGTCGGCTTCGAGTCGGCCGTGTACACGGCGCTGGTCATCGGCGGCGCGGTCTACGGCGCGTTCCTGCTGTCCGGCTCGGTGGTCGTGGCGCTGTTCGCCGTGGCCCTGGCCGGCTGCGGCCTGCTGACCACGGTCGGCGTGATCGTCGCCATGGACACCTTCGGGCCCGTCTCGGACAACGCGCAGGGCATCGCCGAGATGTCCGGCGACGTGGACGGCGAGGGCGCGCAGATCCTCACCGAGCTGGACGCGGTGGGCAACACCACCAAGGCGATCACCAAGGGCATCGCGATCGCGACCGCCGTGCTGGCCGCCACCGCCCTGTTCGGCTCCTACAAGGACGCCATCGAGAAGGCCCTGGACGGCGTCGGCGGGGTGTTCGAGGACTCCGACTTCGTGTCCTTCACGCCGAACGTGCTCGTCGGCCTGATCATCGGCGCGGCGGTCGTGTTCATGTTCTCCGGGCTGGCCGTCAACGCGGTCACGCGGGCCGCCGGCGCGATCGTGTTCGAGGTGCGCCGCCAGTTCCGCGACAACCCCGGCATCATGGACGGCTCGGTCAAGCCCGAGTACGGCCGGGTCGTGGACATCTGCACCAAGGACTCGCTGCGCGAGCTGGCCACCCCGGGCCTGCTGGCGGTGATGGCGCCCATCGCGGTGGGCTTCGGCCTGGGCGTCGGCCCGCTGGCGGGCTACCTGGCGGGCGCCATCGCGACCGGCACCCTGATGGCGGTGTTCCTGGCCAACTCGGGCGGCGCGTGGGACAACGCCAAGAAGCTGGTGGAGGACGGCAACCACGGCGGCAAGGGCTCCGACGCCCACGCCGCCACGGTCATCGGCGACACGGTCGGCGACCCGTTCAAGGACACCGCCGGCCCGGCGATCAACCCGCTGATCAAGGTGATGAACCTGGTGTCGGTGCTGATCGCGCCGGCCATCATCACGGCCACGATCGGCGACGCCGCCTCGCCCGGCATGCGGTACGCGATCGCCCTGGTGGCGGTGGCGGTCATCGTCGCCGCGGTGGTCGTGTCCAAGCGGCGCGGCACCGCCATCACGGACTCCCCGGCGGAGACCTCGGTGAGCAACGGCGCGGTCTGACCGGCTGACCGCCGCGGGCGGGCGTCCTCCCTCCGGGGGGCGCCCGCCCGCGGCGCGTGCGGGGTCGGGCGGCCGGCTCCTCACGGCGGGCGCGATCCGCGCGGGTTGCCGCTGACGGGTCGTGCGCGGGCTGCCTCGACGTGTGGGGGCGGCCCCGGCGGGGCACCCGAAACGGGCGGCTTGTCCGGGTGCGTGAGCCGACCGGCCCGGTCTTGGGCAGACTGGGAGTTCCGGTGTTTTCGTGAGGAGAGTCCGTGATGAGGATCCGCCTTGCCCTCGTGGCCGCCGCGGCGCTGGCCGCCGGATGCGGGTCCGGTGGCGACCCGGCCCCGTCGACCTCGGCCGCGCCCAATGACGCCGTCGCCTACATGGACAGGGTGTGCACGGCCGCCGCCTCCTTCGTGTCCGTGCCGAAGACGCCGCCGAAGCTGGACGCCAACGACCCCGTGAAGCTGAAGGCCGACATGAGCGCCTACATGGGGCAGATGGCGGACGCCTTCAACCAGACCGCGGGCAAGTTGCGCGAGGTCGGGCCGTCGCCGGTCGCGGGGGGCGACGAGCAGGTGTCGAAGATGGCCACGACGTTCTCCGAGATCGCCCAGTCCTTCAGCGACGCCAAGGTCGCCGTCGAGCAGGCGGACGCCAACGACCCCGTGGGAGGGCTCCAGGCCGCCGGTGAGGCGATCGCCCGGCTCGACCAGTTCGTGGAGCCCCTGAAGCAGCTGGAGGCCACCCCGGAGCTGCGGGACGCCGCCGAGCAGGCGGAGTCCTGCCAGGCGCTGCGCACCCTCCGCCCGTCCGAGTCGGAGTCCTCCGGCTCCTCGGAGCCCTCCAGCCCGCCGGCGTCCACCAGCGCGCCGGCGTCCCCCACCACGTGACCCCGCCCGCGGCACGGCCCCGAACGGCGCTCGCGGGGCCGGCGGACGCGCCCCGCATCCCGTTCGGACCGGCGCCCGCGCCCCGTAGTAGGTTGCCGGTCTTCCGTTCGGACCAATTTGGGGGGTTCCTGTGAAGCACCGCACTGCCCTGGTCGGGGTGCTGGCGGCCGTTCTGCTGACGGGCGCGTGTTCCGGCTCGTCCGGGTCCGCCGGCTCCAGCGGGTCGACCACCGGCACTTCGGCGGCCACCACGACCACGCCTGCCGCGGCGGCGGACCCGGTGAAGTGGACCGGGACGTTCTGCGAGGGCATCGCGCCGACCGTCGAGAGCGTCATGCAGCTGCTCAAGGTCATGCTCGAAGGCGGGGCGAACGACCCGGCGGCGCAGAAGGCCGCGCTGATGGAGTACTCGACGAAGTCGGGCAAGTCGATGGCGGACGCCGGAGCGAAGCTGGACGCGCTGGGTGCGCCGTCACCGGAGGCCCAGGCGCTGCACGACGAACTGGTGAAGTTCTTCACTGAATCCGGTAAGTCGTTGAACACGGCGAGTGAAGAACTGGCCAAGCTCGACCCGAACGACCCGGAGTTCGCCACCAAGCTGGAGCAGTTGGGCGGCGACGAGGCCGACCCGACCAAGCTCCAGGAGCAGATCAAGAAGCTCCAGGACGACCCGGAGCTCGGCGCCGCCTTCAAGCAGGCCCCGGAGTGCGTCGCGATGAGCGACACGCTGAAGAACCTCGGCGGCTGACACCGGCGGCACCACCGCCGATCACCGGCGGCGCCACCTCCGACCGGGCGGGATCGCCCGGTCGGAGACTGGCCGTGGTCGAACGTGTGTTCTACGCTGCCTGGTCGTGGGGCAACTGTCCTTCTTCTCGGCGGAGGCGCGCTCGCCCTGCGTCGCGGACCTGGCCGGACTGCTGTGCGGGCCCGGTCGGGCGGTGGGGTTCGCGCGCGGCCGGGCGGCCCGCATCTCCGTGCCCCTGGACGAGCGGTGGCGGGGGCTGGCGCTGGTCGCGGCGCTGGCCGAGCGGGGCGTGCACGCCCGCCTCGACGCGGTCGAGCGCCCCGCGGGGCCGGCCGACCCGGACGGCGCGGCCGATCCCGCCGACGAGCAGGACGGGCGCGACGGGCAGGACGAGCGCGGAGAGCCGCCCGACCCCGCCCCGGAAGAACCGGACATCACCGACCAAACGGATGAAGTGGTCGAGGACGAGGCCGAACCGGGCGGCGTGGTGTTCGGCCGCCCCCGGCCCGGCCGGGCGGGGGACGACCCGGGCGCGCGGGCGCTGCCGCCCGCGCGGCGCGGGCTGGAGGTCGCCACGGCGTTCCGCACCGACCTGACCGGCCTGGCGGGCCAGTGGCTCGCGGGCGGGGCCAAGGTGGTGCCGCCGGGGTTCACCCCGCACGGCGGCGTGCTGCGGCTGTGGGCGCTGGCCTCCGGCCGCTGGGCCGAGTCCGCGTACGTGCTCGGCCTGGACCCGGCGGCCCCCGCCACCCACGAGCCGCTGCAAAAGGCGTTGGCAGCCTCCGGGCTCCCGGCGACACTGCTCGGGTCCGGCGGCCCGGCGCTGCGCGTGGTGGGCCGGCGCCGGCTGGAGCGGCTGGCCGAGCTGGTCGGGCGTGCTCCGCGCGGAGTCGTCGAACGCACCTGGCCGGCCGCCTAGCGGTCCTCCTGACGGGGGATCGGACGCGCTTGTGCCACCCTGTCCCGACCAGGGCTGCCCATGCGGCGACGAAGGACAGTGCACACTGGCGGGTCGGGACACAGTGTTCGGAGAGAGCGGGACGGCGTGGCTGGATCGACACGGGCGAAGAAGAGCAGCGGGGGATCAGCGGGCGGTAACCGGCGGTTGGTGATCGTCGAGTCGCCCGCGAAGGCGCGGAAGATCGCGTCCTACCTCGGCAACGACTTCGTCGTGGAGTCATCCAAGGGGCACATCCGGGACCTGCCGCGCGGCGCGGCGGACGTGCCCGCCAAGTACAAGGGCCAGCCGTGGGCGCGGCTCGGGGTCGACGTCGACCACGACTTCGAGCCCCTCTACGTGGTCACGCCGGACAAGAAGTCGACCGTCGCGGAGCTGAAGGAGCTGCTCAAGGACGTCGACGAGCTGTACCTCGCGACGGACGGCGACCGGGAGGGCGAGGCGATCGCCTGGCACCTCCTGGACACCCTCAAGCCCAAGGTGCCGGTCCGCCGGATGGTGTTCCACGAGATCACCGAGCCCGCGATCCTCGCCGCCGCGGCGAACCCCCGCGACCTCGACCAGGACCTGGTCGACGCGCAGGAGACCCGGCGCATCCTGGACCGCCTCTACGGCTACGAGGTCAGCCCCGTGCTGTGGAAGAAGGTCATGCCGAAGCTCTCGGCGGGCCGCGTGCAGTCGGTGGCGACCCGGATCGTGGTCGAGCGCGAGCGGGAGCGGATGAAGTTCGTCTCCGCCTCCTACTGGGACGTCTCGGCGACCGTGGACGCGGGGGAGGCCGCCTCGCCGCGCGCGTTCGGCGCGCGCCTGGTGGCCGTGGACGGCGTGCGGCTGGCCACCGGGCGCGACTTCGAGTCCACCGGCCGCCTCAAGGAGGGCGCGGAGGTCCGCGTCCTGGACGAGGCGCAGGCCCGCGCGATCGCCGCCGGCCTGGCCGACGCCGCGATGGCGGTCACCTCGGTGGAGGAGAAGCCGTACACGCGCAAGCCGTACGCGCCGTTCATGACCTCGACCCTCCAGCAGGAGGCGGGGCGCAAGCTGCGGTTCTCGGCGGACCGGACGATGCGGACCGCGCAGAAGCTGTACGAGAACGGCTACATCACCTACATGCGCACCGACAGCACGACCCTGTCGGAGACGGCGATCAGCGCGGCCCGCGCGCAGGCCACCGAGCTGTACGGGGCGCAGTACGTGGCCAGGGAGCCCCGCCAGTACAACCGGAAGGTCAAGAACGCCCAGGAGGCGCACGAGGCCATCCGCCCCGCCGGCGAGGTGTTCCGCACGCCCGGCCAGGTGGCGCGGGAGCTGGAGGCCGACGAGTTCAAGCTCTACGAGCTGATCTGGCAGCGCACGATCGCCTCGCAGATGGCCGACGCGCGCGGCAACACGACCAGCGTGCGCATCTCCGGCGTCACGCGGGCGGTGCCCGGCGGCAGCGGTCCGGGCGGCGAGGAGGTCACCTTCGCCGCGTCCGGCCGCACGATCACGTTCGCGGGCTTCCTCAAGGCGTACGTCGAGACGGTCGACTCGGAGGCGGGCGGCGAGTCCGACGACGCCGAGTCGCGGCTGCCGCAGCTGGCGAAGGACCAGGCGCTGGTCGCGACCGAGCTGTCGGCGGACGGGCACGCGACGTCGCCGCCGCCGCGCTTCACCGAGGCGAGCCTGATCAAGACGATGGAGGAGCTGGGCATCGGCCGCCCGTCCACCTACGCGTCGATCATCAGCACCGTCCAGGACCGCGGCTACGTGTGGAAGAAGGGCTCCGCGCTGGTCCCGTCCTGGGTGGCGTTCGCGGTGGTGGGCCTGCTGGAGCGGCACTTCGGGCGGCTGGTGGACTACGACTTCACCGCCGCGCTGGAGGACGAGCTGGACGGCATCGCCGCCGGCCGCCAGGAGCGCACGACCTGGCTGTCCGGGTTCTACTTCGGCGGCAACGTCGGCCCGGAGTCGTCGGTGGGCCGCTCGGGCGGCCTGAAGAAGCTGGTCGGGTCGAGCGTCGAGCAGATCGACGCCCGCGAGGTGAACTCGATCCCGCTGTTCGTGGACCTGGAGGGCCGCACGGTCGTGGTCCGGGTCGGCCGCTACGGGCCGTACCTGGAGCGCGAGGTCGAGGGCCCGGACGGCGGGCTGACCTCGCAGCGCGCGAACCTGCCGGACGACCTGCCGCCGGACGAGCTGAACCGGGAGGTCGCCGAGAAGCTGTTCGCGACCCCGCAGGAAGGCCGCTCGCTGGGCGCGGACCCGGTCACCGGTCACGAGATCGTGGCCAAGGAGGGCCGGTTCGGGCCGTACGTGACGGAGGTCCTGCCGGAGCCGCCGGACGGCAAGAAGGCGCCCAAGCCGCGCACCGGGTCGCTGTTCAAGAGCATGTCGCTGGACACGGTGACGCTGGACGACGCGCTGCGGCTGCTGTCGCTGCCGCGCGTGGTGGGCAAGGACCCGGAGACCGGGGCCGAGATCACCGCGCAGAACGGCCGGTACGGGCCCTACCTGAAGAAGGGCACCGACTCGCGGTCGCTGACCAGCGAGGACCAGCTGTTCACGGTGACCCTGGACGAGGCGCTCAGGATCTACGCCGAGCCCAAGAAGCGCGGTCGGGCCGCCGCCGCGCCGCCGCTGAAGGAGCTGGGGGCGGACCCGGTGTCGGGCAAGCCGATGGTGGTCAAGGAGGGCCGGTTCGGGCCCTACGTCACCGACGGCGAGACCAACGCGTCGCTGCGCAAGTCGGACAGCGTCGAGGGGCTGACCGACGAGCGGGCGGCGGAGCTGCTGGCGGAGAAGCGCGCCAAGGGCCCGGTGACGAAGAAGAAGGCGCCGGCGCGCAAGAAGGCCCCGGCCAAGTCGAAGAGCTGAGACGGGTGGTGCGGCGGTGGACGACTCCGGCCTCGACGGCACGCAGGCGCCACCGCCGCCTCGCGCGTTCGCGGACCCGTCGGCGGGCCTGGTGGCGGCCGGCGGGCCGGCGCCCCGACCGCTGCCCGACGCGCTGACGGGCCCGGTCGCGCGGGACGCCGCGTTCCCCGACGCGCTGTCGACGGCGCGCGGTGACGCGGTGTTCCCCGACGCGTTGTCGGTCGCGCGGGACGCGCCGTTCCCCGACGCGCTCCCCGCCGGGGGCGCCGACGAGCCCGACCCAGCCCCGGCGGCGCCCGGACCCCCTGCCGCGCCCACCCGGCCGGTGCGCGGGCCCGCGGCGCGCAGGGCGGCCCGACGCGTGCCCGCGCAGGTCGTGCCGCCCGCGCAGGGCGCGCCACCGGGGAGCGGGTCGCGCATGGCGCCCGTCCCCCTGCCGACGGCGGTGGTCCAGCCCGAGCGCAGGGGCGGCAAGGGCGGGTTGGTGGGGTGGCTGCTGGTCCTGGCGGTGTCGAGCGGGCTGCTGGTCGGCGTCGCGCGTGAGATCATCGGGTTCGTGGCGGACTTGTTCCGGTGACCCGCCGACCACCCGGTTGGCGGATGCGGTCATGTGGCTGAATCGTCCCGGCTACGCTGTTTCCCTGCACGAACGGCGGGGGTGAGCACCATCCAGGACACCGGCACAGCGGCGTCGACCAGCCACCGGATTCGCAGTGTGTTGGCGATCCGGCCGTTCCGCAGGCTCTGGGGCGTCACCTATCTGTGCAGCGTCGGTGACTGGTTGTCATTGCTGGCCCTGACCGGACTGGTCACGAACCTGACCGAGAGCTACCAGTGGCAGAGCTTCTCGCTCAGCCTCGTGGTGCTGACCCAGCTGCTGCCCGGCATCCTGTTCGCCCCGCTCGGCGGCGTGCTGGCCGACCGGTTCGACCGGCGCAAGATCATGGTCGCCTGCGACCTGCTGCGCGGCGGGCTGTTCATCTCCATCGCCCTGGTCGGCACGGCGTGGTGGCTGTTCATCGCGAACTTCCTGGTCGGCTGCTGCGCGATGCTGTGGATCCCGGCCAAGGACTCGGCCGTGCCGAACCTGCTGCGCCGCCCCGACCAGGTCGAGACGGCCAACCAGCTCGGCCTGGTGATGACCTACGGCATCTCCGTCATCAGCGGCGCGGGCCTGTACTCGCTGATCTCCGGCATCCCCGGCTACCTGCACCTGCAGAGCACCGACCTGGAGTTCCGCGTCGCCACCATCGCCGTGATGGTCAACGGCGCGCTCTACGTCACGTCGGCGGTCCTGGTCGCCACCCGCATCCCGGAGCTGTCCGGCCGGGTCGCGAGCGCCCGGCGCACCCGCGGGGACGGCGCCGCGCCGGGCTTCTTCGCGATGCTGCGCGACGGCCTGCGCTACGCCGGCCGCACGCCGCTGGTGCGCGGCCTGGTGATCGGCATGATCGGCGCGTTCGCCGCCGCCGGCGCGGTCATCGGCACGGCGCCGCTGTACTCGCAGTCGCTGCTGGGCGGCGCGCCGGCGTTCGGCCTGCTGTTCGTGGCGGTGTTCACCGGCCTGGCGGTCGGCATGGCGCTCGCACCGCGGATGGCCCGCCGGCTGCCGCACGACCGGCTGTTCGGCGTCACGATCGTGCTGGCGGGGCTGAGCCTGATGGTCGTGGCCCTCGCGCCGCACCTGTGGGTCGCCCTGGTCGCGGTGGCGCTGGTCGGCGGCTGCGCCGGCACGGCGTTCCTGACCGGGCTGACCATCGTCGGCTCCCAGGTCGAGGACGCGATGCGCGGCCGGACGGTCGCGCTGCTGCAGTCCCTGCTCAAGATCGTGCTGGGCGCGTCGACCGCCGCCGCCCCGCTGCTGGTCAGCGTGATCCAGCGGCGGACGGTCACGGTGCTGGGCCACCCCATGCAGGTGGACGGGACCCGCCCGGTGCTCTTCGGCGCCGCGCTGGTCGCCGCGCTGCTCGGGCTGATCGCCTACCGGCAGATGGACAGCCGCCGGGCGGAGCCCATCCTGTCCGGCCTGCTGGACGCGCTGCGCGGTCGCGGCAGGCGGGGCGGCGGCCTGCTGATCGCGGTGGAGGGCGAGAGCCGGGCGGACACCGCCGCCCAGGCGCGGCTGCTGGCCGGGGCGCTGCGGTCGGCCGGGCACGAGGTGCTGCTGGCCTCCGACCCCGACCTGGACGAGCAGCGGCTGCGCGACCTGCTGTCCACCGCCGACCTGGCGGGCGTCCGGGCGCACGCGCTGGTGGCGGCGGCGGTGCGGGCCGACGTGGTGGAGCGCGAGGTGCGGCCCGCGCTGGCCGGCGGGTCGCTGGTGGTGATGGAGCGGTACGTGGACAGCCCGCTGGCGCACTTCAGCGCCGCGGGCACGCTCGAACCGCGCGAGGTGGAGGGCCTGGTCGACTGGGCCACCGGGCGGCTGCGGCCGGACGTGACGGTGCTGCTGGACCGGACCCCGGACGGGGACGCCGGCCCGCTGGACGCGGTGGAGCACCACTGGCGGGTGCAGCGGCTGCTGACCGAGATGGCGTCGGCCGACCCCGAGCGGTACGTCGTGGTGGACGCCGACGGCCCGGTGGACCAGGTCGCCGAGCGCGTGCGGGAGGCCGTGCTGCCGCTGGTGGCGCGGGCCCCGGTGCGACCGGTCGTCGAGAGCTCGTGACCGCTCGGTAGGTTTGTCGACCGTGGCCAACAGGGGTGTGTGGAGCGGGGTCGTCGGCCAGCCCGACGCGGTCGCGGTGCTCGCCGCCGCCGCCGAGGCCGCCGCGTCCCTCGTGGCGGGCGGTTCGCCCGCCCCCGGCGCGATGACCCACGCCTGGCTGTTCACCGGCCCGCCCGGCTCCGGCCGGTCCGAGGCCGCGCGGGCGTTCGCGGCGGCCCTCCAGTGCACGGCCGTCGACGACCGGCCCGGCTGCGGCGCGTGCGCGGGGTGCCACACGGCGCTGGCCGGCACGCATGCCGACGTGCGGGTGATCGCGCCGGAGGGGCTGTCCATCCCGGTCGGCGAGATGCGGTCGCTGGTGCAGGTCTCCGCGCGGCGGCCCACGTCCGGGCGGTGGCAGGTGGTGATCATCGCCGACGCCGACCGGCTGACCGAGGGAGCGTCGAACGCCCTGCTCAAGGCCGTGGAGGAACCGCCGGACCGGACCGTGTTCCTGCTCTGCGCGCCGTCGGCGCACCCCGACGACGTGTCGGTGACCATCCGGTCGCGGTGCCGGGTCGTGCCGCTGGGCACGCCGCGCGCGGAGTCGATCGCGTCGGCGCTGGTGGAGGAGGGCGTGGCCGCGGAGGCGGCGCGGTGGGCGGCGTCGGTGTGCGGCGGCCACGTGGGCCGCGCGCGCCGGCTCGCGACCGACGGGTCGGCGCGGGCGCGGCGGGAGGCCGTGCTGCGCGTCCCGCTGGCGCTGCGGCGCGCGGCGGACATCTTCACCTGCGCCGACAGCCTGGTGCAGGCGGCCGAGGAGGACGCCCGGACCGCCAACGAGTCGCGGGACGAGGCCGAGCGGCAGGCGCTGGAGACCGCCATGGGCGCCGGTGGCACCGGCAAGGGCACCGCCGCGGCGACGCGGGGCGCGAAGGGCGCGCTGAAGGACCTGGAGAAGCGGCAGAAGTCGCGGGCCACCCGGACCCAGCGGGACTCGCTGGACCAGGCGCTGGTGGACCTCGCGGCGTTCTACCGGGACGTGCTGGTGATCGCGTCCGGCGCGGCGGCCGCGCTGAACCACCCCGACCGGGCGGCGGACGCGCGGACCGCCGCCGAGTCGTGGTCGCCGGAGTCGGCGCTGCGGCGGCTGGAGGCGGTGCTGGCGTGCCGGGAGGCGCTGGAGCTGAACGTCAAGCCGCGCATCGCCGTGGAGGCGATGCTCACCACCCTCCAGCGCGGCTGATCCGGCGCCTCACCCCGCGGGCGGCGTCCCGGCCGGGTCGGTGGGGGTGGGCAGCGTCGAGCACGGGCAGGTTCGCGGCGGAGGTCCGGGCGTCGGCGTGGTCACCGGCCGGCCCGTCACGGGGGCGGGGCGCAGGGTGACCAGCGCGGAGGCGACGGGCAGGGTCGTCAGGCGCAGGAGGCCGCACCTCCCACGACGGCGACGACGGGTGCGGCGCCCGTGTGAGCGACGTCACTGCTGGTCCGTCGACCGGCCCCCCTGTCGGATGACGGCCGGTGCTTGGGCTATAGTTGTCGCGTCTCGCCGCCTTAGCTCAGTCGGCCAGAGCGGCTCACTCGTAATGAGCAGGTCATCGGTTCGATTCCGATAGGCGGCTCGGTGGGATAAGGACCAGGTCAGCGCGTCTGACCTGGTCCTTTTCGTTCCCCAGGCTGGTGACGAGCTATAGGGCGGCACCGTCTCGGGTGTCGTGTGCCCGAAGTGCGCCCATCGGTCCCGGTGGACCGGCGCGGGACGAGTTGGGCCGCTGCCGGTGCCGACCTCGACGCGGTCTACCGGGCCGAGGTGGACGTGGACGGCATCGTCACGGGGCTGACGTTGCCTCGGGACTGCGAGGCGCTGGGCGAGGAGATCACGGCGCGTAGCGTCGGCCTACTGATCCTCGACCCGCTGCTGTCCGCCATCGGGGCGGGGATCGACACCCATCGGGACCGGGAGCTGCGCCAGGCCCTCGAACCGCTGGCGCGCATGGCCGACCGAACCGGGTGCGCGGTGGTCGGGCCGGCCCACTTCAACAAGTCGGCGAGCCCGGACCCGCTGAACCTGATCACCGCAGTCGGGCGTTCTCCGCTGTGGCACGTGCCGTGTTGGCGGTCGCTCGCGACGAGGGGAGCGACAACGGCGCGTGTGTCATCAGTCAGGCCAAGAACAACCTCGGGCGGTTGGACCTGCCGTCACTGGGCTACCGCATCGAGTCGGCCGTGATCCCGACCGACGACGGACCCGCCGAGGTCGGTCGGCTGGTGATGGTGGGCGAGACCGAGCGCAGCGTGCGCGACATCCTCGCCGAGACCGGCGCTGATCCCGAGGCACGCTCGGAGCGCGACGAGGCGGCCGGATGGCTGCGCGACTACCTGATCCAGCACGGCGGCAGCGGCAAGGCAGCCGAGATCATCAAGGCCGCACGCGCGGACGGCATCGCCGAGGCGACGTTGAAGCGTGCCCGCAAGCGTGCCGGTATCGCCACCACCCGGCAGGGCTTCGGACAGGGGTCGGTCTGGTCGCTCGACTTGTGACTCGTCATCCGGATCACCATTCGGCCCGTTCGGATCACGTCATGGGTGCTGATCCGAATGAGCCGAATGGTGATCCCGACGAGCACCGTCGCGACCGGTCGGTAGCCTCCCCGCGCGCACGCGAGCAGCCCTGACCAGGGCCCCGACTGCCTTCCGCCCGACCGGTACGTCATAGCAGCTCGCGCTGTGTACGAAACTCGGGCGATTCCGGGCTACCGCCGCGCCGACGACGGCGCGAGTTGATCCGTCAACCGTTGGAGAGCTGCGCGACCGTCTGCACTGATCTCGGCAAGGCCGGCGTCGTCGGCTGCTCGGATCGTCCGTTGCACCTGGTGCGGCAACCGGTGGACCTCGGCAGCGGTCAGCGCCGCTCGGAACGCCTCCGTCGCGCCGTCTCGATGCCGGGCAGCGAGCAGCACTTGCCCGGCGGTCACCCGCTCGATGATGTGCCACTGGGGTGCGACGGGTGGACCGCTGACGTCGGTCTGCAACGCGCACACGGCCTCGGCGGCGCGGCCGGTCGAGATCAGGCCGCGCAGCTCGATCTCCCGGAACGTGAACCGGTTGAACAGCATTCCGCGCCCCGCTTCCGCGTCGAGCAGGTCGCGGTAACCGGTGATCGCCTGGTCGAAGAGGTCCGCGTCGCCCTGCTCCCCTGCCGCACGCGCCAGTAGGGCGAACGCCGCGCCCTGGCCTTCCCGATCACCGGACACGGCCACAGCTCGACTCAGGCGCGCGATCGCCGCGCCGACGTGGTCCGCCTTGCGCAGCTCGTTGCCGTGCATCCGGAGCGCGTGCGCGAGGAACACGGGATCTCCCAGCCGCTCGGCTACGACGAGGGCCTTGCCGGTCCAGCGCGCGGCAGCGGCCAGGCGTTCCTCGGGCAGGACGGTGCCCAGCGAGACGCCCAAGGCCGCCCTGCCCTGCCCGAGCAGGATCATCGTGTCGCGCTCGGCGCGGCCCTCGGCGGCGCGTGCCTCCAACCTGGCAACCAGCGGCCACAGCTCGTTGACCGCGTCGACCGCGCGCCCGGACTGGCGGGCGATCTCGGCGAGTCGGATGGTCGAGTCACCGAACTGGATCATCGCGGCGAAGTCGGCATCGTCGTTGTCCGTCACGCCGAGCACGTGCATCGGCAAGCCGAGAACACGGGCGATGTGGCGTCGGGTGGTGACGTCGCTGATGGTGCGCCGACCGGTCTCGATCATCGACACATAGGTCTTGTCGTAGCCGAGCAGTGCGGCGAGCCGTTCCTGGTTGAGGCCGTTCACCCGGCGGTAGACGCGCAGGATCGTCGCCAGGTCACGAGTCCTCAGCGCCGCTGCCGCCTCGGGAGCCGACCACAGCCACACTGCCGGTGTCAGCGGGCGAACCGACATGATCGGCGGTGAGTGACGTGCGCTCGCGTGGCACGTCGGACAGACCGGCTCGACCGCGAGCCTGCTCAACTCGGTCCCGCAAGCCTCGCATCGCCCACCCGCCATGAGCGACTACCGGATCAGTTCCCGGTCGGTCTCGCGCAGACGCGCGAACCAATTCCCGATCGAACGCTTGTACCCGTCCGGCATGTTGAGCCCGCGCACCTCGGACTCGGTGAACAGCCCGATCTCCTTGTGCTCGTGGGAGAGCACGGGTTCAGCGTCACCGTTCGGGTAGCAGCCGTAGGTCACGATGAACACGTTCTTCTCCGCCACGTTGATGTAGTACATCCACGTGTCGAGGATCGGCCCGGTGGTCACCTGCCACTGCGTTTCCTCGGTGATCTCCCGCGCCACACAGTCCTCGGGCGTCTCGCCGGGTTCGATCCGGCCTCCGGGTAGCTCCCACTCGTCGCGTTCGTTCTTCAGCAGCAACACCTTGTCGTCGCGCACCACCACGCCCTTGATCGAGACGGGGTAGACGGGCTGGCTCATCGGCGTTGACCTCCGGAAAGCATGAGCGATCTGCTCATCGGCAAAGTAGCACCCGGCAACCCTGCAATAGGCGACGCTGTGTTGACAGCTTGTCACTGGACGTACCAGGTCGGATCGCGCTCCCATGATCTCGCGAAACCAGTGTTTCGGGAGGTAGAGACGATGGATGGCCCGTTCGAGCGCGGTTGGATCGCGGCCGGTGATCAGGTGGCCATGGTGAAAGCGCTGACGCATCACGGCTTGGCTCTGGTCGAAGGACTCGTCGACTCGGCACACCTGTTGCGCGTCGCTCGCTCCGTTGCCACGGTCGTTCCGCATCGGGACAGCGCGTCGGACGGCGTCACCACGCTGGTGGACCTCGGATCAGCTCAGAACGGAGCGTTCGCCGGGTTCAGCTCGTGCGCGCTCCCGCCGCACACGGATCGCTCCGGTGTCGCCAACCCGCCCGCCTTGCTGGTCCTGGGTTGTTCGCAGCCCGCGACGAGCGGCGGTCAATGCGTGCTGATCGACGGACAGGCGGTGTACGACACGCTCGCCGACACCGCACCTGACGCGCTGACGGCGCTGTGCACGCCCCGGTCAGTGCTGTTCGGCGGTGCGTCGGGTCATCTCGGCGCGATCTTCACCGAGTACGACGGCGGACGGGTCACCATCAGGCTGCGCCAAGACGACCTCGTGCACTTCTCGCCCGAGGTGAGTCGGTGGCTGCCGACGCTGCGAGCGGCGATCGCCCGGCACATGCACGAGCTGGACCTGAGCGCCGGACAGGGCTACCTCCTCGACAACCACCGATGGCTGCACGGCCGGAGAGCGTTCACCGGGCACCGCGTGGTGCACCGGGTCAACGCCAACCCGTTGCCTCACCTCGGCATCCGGACCGGCATCCCCACCAGCGCGCACGTCCTCGGACGCCACCCACCAGAAGGGCTAGCAGCTCCCCATGATTCCCACGGATCTGCCCGTTCACATCGAGCAAGACAAGACCGCCCGCGCGAAGGTGATCGACGCCTGCGGTCTGACGTGCACGTTCTGCCACAACGAGGGCACACCCGTTGCAGTGGACAACCGCCGTCGTCCCGTTGGCGACTTCACGATTGCCGGTCCGAGCGGGCGCATGTCGATCTACGCCGCCGCCAACGGCGCGACCTTCCTTCCTGCCCCGATGCCCGCGAACGAGCAGTTCGGGCGCGCGCTGATCGCGTTATGCGAGGCGCTGCACCTGACCGAAGTCCACCTGACCGGCGGTGAACCCTCCAAGCATCCCGCCATCGCGCGGCTGACCAAGATCGCCACCGACGCGGGTTTGCGAGTCGGGATGACGTCCAACGGCGAGAACGGCGCGGAGGTGTTGCCCGCCTGCGCTGACGCTGGACTGGACCGGGTGAACTTCTCGATCTTCGGCACCACGGCCGCCGAACTCGCCCAGACCCAGCACGCCCGCTACCGCGACCCCGAACGCGCGCAGCGCAAGATCGACGCACTGAAACGCTCGATTGCCGTCTGTGAGGCGCACGGGGTCAAGGCCAGCGCCAACATCGTGGTAATCGACTACAGCCACGCGCCGCGCGTGCACCGCCTGCTCGATGAATACTCCCCGCACCTGTCGGTCCGACTGCTCAACTCGCTGGACCACGGCCCGGTCTCCGTCGAGGCCATCGAGCGCATCCTGGCTGAACGCGGGGCGGTCGCTGAGGCGCACTACATCACCGCAGGCGTCTCTGGGGCGCGCACCGCCTACCGCCTCCCGGACGGACGTCGGGTGTACTTCAAGCAGATTCGGCGCGTCCGGCTGCCCGAGACGTGCGCCGGATGCCGGTTCAACAACGACACCGACTGTCAAGAGGGCTTCTACGGCGTGCGGCTCTACTACGACCGCGACGGTCGTTACCAGGTCGGTGTCTGCATCCAACGGATGGACCTGACCATGCCCCTTGACGACTTCCTCACCGGGCCGGTGCTGACAGAAGTGCTGGCCCTGCGTGAGGTCGAGTACGACCGACTCACCCGCCGCCACGCGGCATAGCGTCGACCAGCACCGATCAACCAGGAAGGACGGCCGCGAGTGCCGATCGAGCACACTGCGCCCATTGAGTTCGAGGGGAAGATCCTCGACGTCGATCCCGCCGAGATGGAACGGCTCATCCTCGACAAGGGCGGGCAGAAGCTCGGCGAGCGGTTCATGCGCCGCTACGTCTACGACATCACGCCCGGCGACCAGTCGAAGTGGATCAGGCTGCGGGACACCGGGGACGAGGTGACGCTGACAGTCAAGCAGATCACCAGCGACGCCATCGACGGCACTCACGAGACCGAAGTGACCGTGAGCGACTTCGACACGACCAACGCCCTGCTCGGCGTGCTCGGGTTCACCGCGAAGTCGTACCAGGAGACCAAGCGCACGAGCTTCGTCCTCGACGGCGCACAGGTCGAGATCGACACGTGGCCGCGCATCCCGACCTACGTCGAGATCGAAGCCGGATCGAAGGACGAGGTCGTTCGGGTCGCCGGACTGCTTGGCTACGCCGAGGAGGAACTGACCGGGGAGAACACCATCAAGGTCTACGCCCTGTACGGCATCGACCTGAACACCATCTCTGACCTGCGCTTCTAGGTGTCAACGAGTGTGCTCGACGTGTGCCCGAGGTGCTCGGACGCATGATCACCGAGCGACAGGGATCGTCCCGAAACGGCAGCCGCCCCGGTCTGACCTGCAAGGATCAGACCGGGGCGGTACCACCTGTCAGCGCTCGACACGATCACTGGAGAACTCGTAATGAGCAGGTCATCGGTTCGATTCCGATAGGCGGCTCGGTGGGACGAAGGGTCAGGTCGGTCTTCCGGCCTGGCCCTTTTTCGTGGGCCCCTTTTTCGTGGGCGCCTCGCTCACTCGGTGCGCAGCACCCGGGTCGCGACGTCGCCGTAGCGCCGGTCCAGTTCCGCGGTCACCTCGTCCGGGGAGCCGACCACGGCGAAGGCGTGCAGCACCTCGTCGTCGACGGCGGCGGCCATGTCCGCCCACCGGCCCCGCCGGGACAGCCGGTGCAGCTCCTCGTGCAGGTCGCCCCAGCCGTGCAGGTCCAGCACCTTCCGGTAGGCCGGGGTGGAGCCGTAGAACGCGACCTGCCGCCTGACCTCCGCCACCTCCCGGTCGTCGCGCGCGACCAGCGCCGGCCCGCTGACCTCCAGCCCGGCGAGCGTCGCGCCGGCCTTGGCCCGGCCCCTGGCCAGCGCGGGCAGCGTCACCTCCCGCAGGTACCTCTCGGTGGTGAAGTTGTGGCACAGGAACCCGTCGGCGACCTCGCCCGCGACCTCGGTCATCAGCTCGCCGACCCCCGCGAGCCACACCTTCGGCGTGCCGTGCGGGTTGGGGCCGGGGTCGAAGAACGGGGTCATCAGGGTGTGCCGGTAGAACTCGCCGCGGAACCGCAGGCGCTCGCCGGTGGCCCAGGTGTGCCAGATGGCGCGCAGCGCCAGGACGAACTCGCGCATCCGGGCGGCGGGCCGCGACCAGGGCATCCCGAAGCGGTTGGTGACGTGCGGCTCGACCTGGGAGCCCAGGCCCAGGTTGAACCGGCCGCCGGAGAGCAGGTGCAGGTCGTTGGCCTGCACGGCGGTGGTCATGGGGTTGCGCGCGAACGCCACGGCGATGGCGGTGCCCAGTTCGACGCCCGTGCGGTCGGCGACCCGGGCCAGGCCGACGAACGGGTCGTGCCGGGTCTCGGACAGCCAGAAGCCCGAGCAGCCGTCGGCCTCGGCCCGCCGGAGGGCGGCCAGGGCGGTGCGCGGGTCGGCGGAGACGTCCAGGCGGTCGACCTTCACACCGGTGAAACTAGCGGGTGGCGCTCCCGGCGCGCGGGGTCAGGCGCGGTTCGGCCGCAGCGTCCAGACGACGACCATCTCGGCGGTGGTCGCGCCCTCGGCGTCGGTCACGGTCACGGTGACCGGGAACTCCGGGCGCGTGCCCGCGGCCAGCTCGGCCAGCACCTCGTCGGCGGGCCGCCCCAGCACGGCCTCCGCGCGCAGCGGGCCCAGCGCCACCTTGCGGTAGGCGATCTCCGACCGCGCGACCAGCGGTGTGGCCCTGGCCACGTGCGGGCCGAAGGCGGCCAGGGTGACCGCGCCCGACGCGGTCTCCCCGAGGCCGAAGACCATGGCCGCGTGCGGGCCCGCCACGTGGTTGCGCACGGCCGGGTCGTCCGGCAGCGCGGCCACCGCCCGGTCGCCCGTGACCTCGACGAACTCCACGCCGCTGGTCCTGACCCACGGCACGGCCTGCTTCATCGCCTCGGCGACGGACGAGTGGTCGGTGCTCATGGCCGGGGATGTTACCGGCTGGTAGGCACGAGACGCGGATCACCGCTTATTTCGTTTGCCAGGACTCCTCGGGAAGACCATGCTTGCATCCAGCAACTAGTTGGATGATGCAAGCAACGGAGTGTTCCATGGTGACCTCGGTGGGTGACGCTGCCGGCGATCCCCGCCTCGCCGACGCCGAGCGGGTCGGCACGGCGCTGGTGCGGCTGAACAAGATGCACGCCTGCGTCGCCGCGCACCTGAGCAGGGCCGGCCTGGACAAGGCGTCGTTCGTGCTGCTCGCCAACCTGAGCCACCTGGGGCCGTCGCGGTCGAGCGCGCTGGCGGAGGCGGTCTTCTCGGACCCCTCGACGGTCAGCCGCCAGGTCGCGACGCTCGTCAAGGAGGGGTGGGTCGAACGCCGGGCGGATCCCGACGACGGCCGGGCCAGCGTGCTGGCCGTGACGGACGCGGGGAAACGCCTGCTCGAAGAGCGGCGGCTGATGCGCAACCGGTCCATCGCCCGAATGCTCGCCGACTGGTCCGAAGAGGACCTCGCGGCGTTCCTCGACCACTTCGAGCGCTTCGTGGGCGACTACGAACGCGCTCTACCGGAGTTCATCGCTGAGAGCGGACTGGGGCCGCGCTCAGAAGGGGAGAGCTGATGTCGGAGACGACGACCCGAGCGGACGCGCCGCCACCCGGCGCCGCCCTGCTCACCCACCGGCAGATCCTGACGATCCTGTCGGGGCTGCTGCTGGGGCTGTTCCTCGCCGCGCTGGACCAGATGATCGTGGCCACCGCCATGAAGACCATCGCGGACGAGCTCAACGGCCAGACGCTCCAGGCGTGGGCGACCACCGCCTACCTGATCACGGCCACCATCTCGACGCCGCTGTACGGCAAGCTGTCCGACATCTACGGCCGCAAGCCGATGTACCTGACCGCGATCTCGCTGTTCCTGGTGGGCTCGCTGCTGTGCGGCATCGCGAACTCGATGTACGAGCTGGCCGCGTTCCGCGCGGTGCAGGGCCTGGGCGCCGGCGGTCTGATGTCGCTGGCCATGGCCATCCTGGCGGACATCACCTCGCCGCGGGAGCGCAGCCGCTACACCGGCTACTTCATGGCGGTGTTCGGCGTCTCCAGCGTCGCCGGCCCCGTCGTCGGCGGGCTGTTCGCGGGCCTGGAGAGCTTCCTGGGCACCGCCGGCTGGCGGTGGGTGTTCCTGGTCAACGTGCCGATCGCCCTGATCGCCCTGGTCGTGGTGGCCCGCGTGCTCAACGTCCCGCACAAGCGGGTCGACCACCGCATCGACTACCTCGGCGCCGCGCTGCTCACCGTCGGCCTCGTGCCGCTGCTGATCGTCGCCGAGCAGGGCCGCGAGTGGGGCTGGGCCTCGGGGACCTCGTTCGCCCTCTACGCGGTCGGCGTGCTGGGCCTGGTCGGGTTCGTCCTGGCCGAGCGGCGGATGGGCGACGAGGCGCTGCTGCCGCTGCGGCTGTTCCGCCGGCAGACCTTCGCGCTGGGCAACACGATCAACTTCGTGCTCGGCCTCGCGATGTTCGGCGGCATGGTGTCGCTGCCGCTGTACCTGCAGATCGTGAAGGGCTACTCGGCCACCCAGTCCGGCCTGATGATGCTGCCGCTCACGCTCGGCATCATGACCGCCGCCGGGGTCAGCGGCAACATCACCGCGAAGACCGGTCGCTACAAGGTGTTCCCGGTGATCGGGTTCGGGCTGCTGACGGCCGCGCTGCTCGTGTTCGGCACGATCGGCACCGACACGCCGGTCTGGCAGCCGCTGGTGTACATGTTCTTCCTGGGCGCCGGGCTCGGCCTGTGCATGCAGACGCTGCTGGTGGCCATCCAGAACGACGCGGAGCCCCGCGACATGGGCGTCGCGACCGCCTCGGCCACGTTCTTCCGGCAGATCGGCGGCACGGTCGGCACCGCGGTGTTCCTGTCGATCCTGTTCAGCACGGTCGCCGACAAGATCGGCAACGGCCTGCGCGCGGCGGCGGTGGACCCGGCGTTCACCGCGGCGCTCGCCCGGCCGGAGAACCAGCAGTTCGCCGCGTCGCTCCAGGGCGGCGGCGGGCTGAGCCTGGACAACACCGAGTTCCTCGGCACCCTGGACCCGGTGCTGGCGCGGCCGTTCCTGGACGGCTTCTCCGGCTCGATCGACCTGGTGTTCCTGGTCGGCAGCGGGATCGCGCTGATCGGCTTCGCCATCGTGTGGTTCCTGCGCGAGGTGCCGCTGTCCAGCCGGTCCGGCCTGGAGCGGGTCAGCGACGAGGACGGCGCCGCGCAGCCGCCGGTCGCGATCCACTAGACCGGCGCCACCCCGGACGCGAGAGGAGCGGGTCACCCGACCGGGTGGCCCGCTCCTCTCGCACCCGCGCAGGGGCTCAGTGGTCCTCGCCGCGCGCCACGGCGTCCTTCAGGCGCTGGTAGGACCGCACGATCTCGGCCTCGGCGTCGGCCCGGCCCACCCAGGTGGCGCCCTCGACGCTCTTGCCCGGCTCCAGGTCCTTGTAGACCTCGAAGAAGTGCTGGATCTCCAGGCGGTAGAACTCGCTGAGGTGGTGGATGTCGCGCAGGTGCTCCGAGCGGGGGTCCTCCGCCGGCACGCACAGCAGCTTGTCGTCGCCGCCCTTCTCGTCGGTCATGCGGAACATGCCGATGGCGCGGGCGCGGATCAGGCAGCCCGGGAAGGTCGGCTCCTGGACCAGGACCAGCGCGTCGAGCGGGTCGCCGTCCTCACCCAGGGTGTCGTCGACGAAGCCGTAGTCCGCCGGGTACTGGGTGGCCGTGAACAGGGTCCGGTCCAGCCGGATGCGCCCCGTCTTGTGGTCCATCTCGTACTTGTTGCGGACACCCTTGGGGATCTCGATGGTGACGTCGAACTCCACTGCGCGGTCCTCGCTCGTCCTTGACGTTCGTTACGCCACTAGTGTGGACCACGAGGTGTCGTCAACCCTCACCCGCGTGCTGGTCGCGGGTGTGACATTGCTTGTAATCGACAGCGGAGGACTGCGTGCCCGACGAGCCATCGTGGCCGACCGTCGACGGCGACGAAGCGGCCCCGGGGCCGCCGACGCCGCAGGTCAGGCGGTCCGGTCCGGCCGATCCGCCGACGATGCGCATCCCCGTGCCGCCGCCGGGCCCGGCGAGCGCCGGCCCGCCGCGGGCCGGCGCCGCTGAACCGATCACGGACCGTGAGAGGCCCCCGGCCGGGCACCGGGGGGCGCCCGGCGCGGCGGCGGCCGGCGGGTGGTCCGGTGCGCGGCCCGCGGGCGGGCCGCCCGGTGCGGAAGGCGCCGGGGCCCGGGGTGCGGAAGGCGCTGGACCGCGGGGTGCGGAGGGTGCCGGGCCGCGGGGTGCGGAGGGTGCCGGGCCGCGGGGCGCGGAGGGCGTCGAGCGACCCGGTGCGGAAGGTCCCGGGCGGTCCGGGTCCGATGTGGAGGGTGCGGGCGGGCGGCCCGGCGCGGCGGCGGCCGGCGGGTGGTCCGGGGCCGGCGCGGAGCCGGGGCGGGACGCGCCCGCCGCGAAGGCCACCCCGGCGCCGCGCCCCGCCGACGAGCCCGACGAGCCCGCCGCCCGCCCCGAGCGGTTCCGGCGGGCCGACGAGATCGAGGCCGAGCAGCCCCGGCGCCGGCGCCCGCTGCTGGTGGTCGGCGCGCTGGCGCTGGTCGTCCTGCTCGCGGGCGGCGCGGTGGCCGGTTGGCAGCTCGGCTGGCTGTCCGGCGCGCCCACCCCGACCACGGCCGCGCCGCAGCCGCCCGCCCCCGTCACCGCGGCGATCAAGGGCGTCGGCTCGGACGCGCCCGCGCCCACCGCCGCCGGCGTCGCCGCGGTGCTGAAGGGGCCGGCGGGCAACGGCGCGCTCGGCACGCTGACCGGCAGCGTGGTCGACCCGGCGAGCGGCGCGGTGCTGTGGAAGCAGGGCGAGACGACGCCGCTGACCCCCGCCTCGACGGTCAAGGTCCTGGTCGCGGCGGCCGCGCTGCTCACCCTCGACCACACCGACCGGCTGACGACCAGGGTGGTGCGGGGCGACCAGCCGGGCACCGCCGTGCTGGTCGGCGGCGGCGACCCCACGCTGTCCTCGCTGCCCGCCGACCGCCGGACGGTCTACCCCGGCGCGGCCACCCTGGACGACCTGGCCGCGCGGGTGAAGGCGCGGGGCCCGGTCGACCGGCTGCTGTTCGACGTCAGCCGCTACCAGGGCGACGGCCTGGCGCCCGGCTGGGCGCCGGAGGACGTGCCGGACGGCTACGTCGCGCCGATCGTGCCGCTGATGGCTGACGGCGGGCGGCAGGACCCGACGATGATGGACAACCCGCGCTCGGCGACCCCCGCCGCCGCGGCCGCCGCCGCGCTGGCGGCGCGGCTGGGCGTGCCGTCGGCGGGTCCGGGCGCCGCCGCGCCCGGCGCGGAGGTGCTGGCCGAGGTCGAGTCCGCGCCGGTGGACCAGCTGGTCGAGAACATGATGCAGATCTCGGACAACGTGCTGGCCGAGACGCTGGGCCGGGAGGTCGCCCTGGCCAGGGGGATGCCGCCCACGTTCGCCGGCGCGGTGCAGGCGGTCCGGGCGGTGCTCACCGAGAACGGGTTCGACCTGACCGGCGCGGAGGTCGTCGACGCGTCGGGGCTGTCGGTGGACGACAAGGTGCCCGCGCGGCTGCTGACCGACATCCTCGTGGCCGCGGGCGAGCCCGGCGCCGCGGACCCCCGGACGGCGAAGCTGCGCCCGCTGATGACCGCGCTGCCGGTGGCGGGCGGCAGCGGGACGCTGGCCGGGCGCTACCAGGAGGCGGGCGCGGCGGGCAAGGGCTGGGTGCGGGCCAAGACCGGGACGCTGACCGGCGTGAACTCGCTGGCCGGCGTGGTCGTGGACACCGACGGGCGGCTCCTGGTGTTCGCGTTCATGTCGCTCAGCCCGGCCGAGAACCGGGTGGTGCGCCACGCGCTGGACGAACTGGCCGCCGCGCTGCGGACCTGTGGCTGCGGGGGCTGAGCCGGGAGTGTCGCCGGGCCGGCCGCCGCAGGTAGCGTCAGCGGGTGTGGACCCCTCAGCGCAGGATCACCGCACCGCGGGCAGCGACCCCGTCGACTGGGAGCTGGCCGTCGCCACCGCCGCCCGGCTCGTCCGACCGGGCCCGGCGGTGCCCCGGGCCGAGGCCGACACCGCGGTGGGGCGGCTGCGCGAGCAGGCCGTCGACGCCGAGGTGCACGTCCGGGAGGTGACCGGCCTGGGGCACGGCCTGCCGCTGCGGGCGGGCGAGGTCGTGGACCGGCCGGGCTGGGTGCGGGCGGCCGCCCAGGGGCTCGCCGCGCTGACCGACGGTGCGCTGCCCCGGCAGTCGGGCGCGTTCGGCGGCGTGCTGGCGGGCACCGCCGGCGTGCAGGCGGGCGTGGTCCTGGCCTTCCTCAGCGCGCGCGTGCTCGGGCAGTACGACCCGTTCTCCGCCGGCGGCCGGCTGCTGCTGGTCGCGCCGAACGTCGTCGGCGCGCAGCGGGCGCTGGACGTGCCGGGGGCGGACTTCGGCATGTGGGTGTGCCTGCACGAGGGCACGCACCGGCTGCAGTTCACGGCCGTGCCGTGGCTCGGCGGGCACTTCGCCGGCCTGGTCGCCGAGCTGCTGGGTTCGATGGACGACGGCGTCGCGCCCCGGCTGCGCGACCTGCCCGCGCGGCTGCGCGAGGCGGGCGGGTTCGTCGACCTGTGGCAGAGCCCTGCCCAGCGCGCGGTGCTGGACCGCCTGATCGCCCTGTCCACGCTGCTGGAGGGGCACGCCGACCACGTGATGGACGCGGTGGGCCCGGAGGTCGTGCCGAACGTCGCGGTCATCCGCGAGCGGTTCACCGCGCGCCGCAAGGGCGGCGGGGTGCTCGACCGGGTGCTGCGCACCCTGCTCGGCGTGGAGGCCAAGGTCCGGCAGTACGCGGAGGGCGCGGCCTTCACGCGGCACGTCGTCGACCGGGTCGGCATGGCCGGCTTCAACGCCGTGTGGACCGACCCCGGGACGCTGCCCACGAGGGCCGAGATCGCCGACCCCGCCGCCTGGCTGCGCCGCGTCTCGCCGTGAACGGGCCGCTGGCCCTCGTGCGCACGGCGGTGAAGCGGTTCCTGGCCGAGCACGCGCCCGAGCACGTCACGGTCGCCGTGTCGGGCGGCGCGGACTCGCTCGCGCTGGCCGCCGCCACGGCCCGGCTGGCGCCCGGCTCGGCCGCGGTCGTGGTCGACCACGGGCTCCAGGAGGGCTCCGCGCACGTGGCCGAGCGGGCCGCGCGCACCTGCCGGGAGCTGGGCCTGCGGGCGGAGGTCCGCAGGGTCGTGGTGAGCGGTCCGGGCGGCCCGGAGGCGGCGGCCCGGCGGGCCCGCTACGCGGCGCTGCGGCCCGACCGGGGCGTGGTGCTGCTCGGCCACACCCGCGACGACCAGGCGGAGACCGTGCTGCTGGGCCTGGGGCGCGGCTCCGGGCCCCGCAGCATCGCCGGGATGCGCCCGTACGACCCCCCGTGGGGGCGCCCGCTGCTCGCCGTCCCGCGCGCGGCGACCGCCGCGGCGTGCGCCGAGCTGGGCCTGCGGCCGTGGGTCGACCCGCACAACGCCGACCCGGCCTACACCCGCGTCCGGCTGCGCACCGAGGTGCTGCCGCTGCTGGAGGACGTGCTCCAGCAGGGCGTTGCCGACGCGCTGGCCCGCACCGCCGCGCAGCTGCGCGAGGACGGCGACGCGCTCGACGCGCTCGCCGAGGGCTTCCCGGGCGACCGCCAGTCGGCGGCCGACCTCGCGCGCCTCCCGCCGGCCCTGCGCCGGCGTGTTCTTCGTCTCTGGCTGCTCGGCGCGGGCGTGCCCGAGTTGTCCGACTCCCACCTCAGGAGGGTGGACGCGCTGGTCGGCGACTGGCGCGGGCAGGGCGGCGTCTGGCTGCCCGGCGGCTTTGTGGCGCGCCGGGCGCATGGCAGGCTGCGGGTGGAAGCCGTGCAGTCATGACAAAAGGGGATCGTCCGTGTACGACGGCGACATCGCCTCCGTGCTCATCACCGAGCAGGAAATCAGCGACAAGGTCGCGGAGCTGGCCAAGAAGGTCGCGGCCGACCACCCGGCCGACGGCGGGTCCGACCTCGTCTTGATCACCGTGCTCAAGGGCGCGGTGATGTTCATGACCGACCTGGCCAGGGCGCTGCCGGTGCCCGTGCAGCTGGAGTTCATGGCGGTCAGCTCCTACGGCTCGGCCACGTCCTCGTCGGGTGTGGTGCGCATCCTCAAGGACCTCGACCGGGACATCGTGGACCGCGACGTGGTCATCGTCGAGGACATCATCGACTCGGGCCTGACCCTGTCCTGGCTGCTGAAGAACCTGGCGTCCCGCAAGCCGCGCTCGCTGGAGGTCTGCTCGCTGCTGCGCAAGCCCGACGCGGTGAAGGTGGACGTGCCGGTGAAGTACGTCGGCTTCGACATCCCGAACGAGTTCGTGGTCGGCTACGGCCTCGACTACGCCGAGCGCTACCGCGACCTGCCCTACATCGGCACCCTGGACCCCAAGGTCTACTCCGGCTGAGACCGGCGCCCCGGCTCAGCAGTCGGGGCGGCAGCGGCGCTGCGAGATGGCGTCCAGCAGCACGGTCTCGATGTCCTCGGGCTGCAGCGCCTGGTAGGACTTGCCGCCGGTGGCCGAGGCGATCCGCTCGAGCGCCGCCAGGTCGGCGTCCGGGCCCAGGCCGACCATGAACAGCGGCACCGGCCGCGCCGGGTCGGCCTCCCGGCCCAGCGCGGCCAGCAGTTCCGGCAGCCCGACGGACGAGGCGTCGTCGTTGCTGCCGTCGGTCATGATGGTCACCGAGTTGATCTTCGTCGGGTCGAACGACCGCTGCGCGGCGCGGAACGCGGCCAGCACCGTGTCGTTCAGCGACGTGCCGCCGCCGACCAGGCCGGGGATCCGCTCCGCGCCCCGCTGCAGCTGCTCCCGGCGCGGCGCGCCGTCGATCGGCTCGCCGAGCGGGCCCGCGGGCACCAGCTCGACGTAGCCCTTCGGCCCCTTGTCCGTGGAGAACGCCCAGAGGCCGATCTCCGAGGTGTCCGGCAGCATCGACAGCGCCGTCAGGGCCGCCTCCTTCGCCGCGACCACCCGCGTCAGCCCGCCGCCCTGCATCCTCTCGGCCATCGAGCCGGAGACGTCCAGCACGGCGAGGATGCGGGTGTCCAGGCTGACCGCGCCCCACGTGCGCAGCAGCTCCGAGACCTGCTCCGGGGCGGGGGTGGCGGTCAGCGCCACGTTGTCGCCGCGCACGCCGTCCCGCTCGGTGGTCCAGCCTTCCGGCGCCTCGCCGGCGGGCGTGCGGAAGCCCGCCCCGGCGAACCGCTCGGCGGTCCGGTCGGAGCGCAGGACCCGCGTGAAGTCCGCGGCGGCCTGCGCGGTGCCCGCCGCCTCGCCGACCCGGGTGACCCGCACCACCGGGTAGTCGAACCCGACGGTGCCCTCCGCCGGGTAGGACGCCACGACCCGGCGCGAGCCGGCGGCCCGGTTGGCGGCCAGCACCGACTGCTCGGCGGCGGTGAACACCGGTGCGTCGTCCGCGCCCTGCACGACCTTGCCGAACGCGTCCCGCACGGACGGCGGGGCGTCGCGGCCGACCCGCATCAGGGCGCCGATCAGCGCCGGGTCGGCGGCGCCGTCCGGCTTGCCGAGCAGGGTGCGGACGACCGCGAGCGTGGCCAGGCCCTCGGTGGACGTCGTGGGGTTGCTCAGCGCCACGGCGACCGCCGGGTCGACCACCTTCGCCCAGCTCACCGGCGTGACGGGCCAGCCGAGCGCACCCATCGCCCGCTCGGAGCCGGCGATCACCAGCGGTGACGAGGCCAGCGGTTCGCCGATGTCCAGCCGGGGCGCCTCGGGCCCGAGGTCGCCCGCCTGCCGCCGGGTCTCGGCGGCCCACATGGACGAGTCGGGCACCCACAGCGCGGGCGGGTTGATCTGCGCGGTGGGCAGCTCGTGGGCGACGTCGGCCGCGCTGCGGGGCTCGACCTGCAGCTGCACGCACCGGCCGTCGACCACGGGCCGCCCGGCCTGGTAGTCGTCGGCCGCGGCGCGCACGACCTCCTCGACGGCCGGGGTGACCGCGACCTTCAGGGGCAGGGCGCCCGCGCAGTCCGGCCCGGAGGTGGCCCGGAGGGCGACGGCGGTGGCGCCGGCCGCGGCGACGACGCCGAGCAGCGCGCCGATCGGGAGGGCGATCCGGCGGGCTCGGCCGGTGGGACGCTCGGTGGGAGCAGGCATACCGTGGGTACCTTCGGTCGGTGTTCACCCTTTCGGGTGGGTGATGAACACTCGGCAACTGCGGAGGGGGTGTGGCCGTCGTGCGCGCGCGCACCCTCGGGTTCGTTCACCCGAACATTCCTCACTTCCGTGCTACCTGCTAGTAACGTCACACCGCCGTCCGGTGTTACGGCGATCTGCGCCACCCCGCCCGCGACCTGCTCCACGACCGGGTGAACCCGTTTGACCTGCGCAGGGTGTCCGCGGTCACCGCGGGGAACACTTGACGGGCGCCATCCGTTGGTCGGACGAGACGTGACAGCCCCGCACGCGGAGCGCTCCCCCCGCGCTCCGGGCGGTACGCTGGCCGGACGGGTCGTGCCCGTCCGCGCCCGTCACCAAGTCAGGGAGGGTCGAGGCCGCCCGCCGGCCGTAAGTGAATGGACCGCAAGCGCCTGCTTCGCAACCCGCTGCTGTGGATCGTGGCGGTGTTGCTGCTCTACTACGCCTTCACCGTGCTCTTCGACGACGCACGGGGGTACACCCCCGTCAAGACGTCCCAGGCACTCCAGCAAGTCCGGGACGGCAAGGTCAAGGAAGCCACGATCGAGGACAAGGAGCAGCGCCTCAAGCTGACTCTCAACGACGGGGTGACCTTCGAGGGTCACAACCGGTTGATCACGCAGTTCCCGGCGAGCTCCACCGACGAGGTCTTCACCATCCTCGACCAGGCCGGCAACAAGCCGACCGTCGAGACCAAGGTCAGCCAGGACTCGTTCCTGATGCAGATGCTGCTGTACCTGGTCCCGCTCGGCCTGTTGCTGCTGCTGCTGATGTGGATGATGAACAACGCCCAGGGCGGCGGCAACCGCGTCCTGAACTTCGGCAAGTCCAAGGCCAAGCAGCTGTCCAAGGACATGCCCAAGACGACGTTCGCGGACGTCGCGGGCGCCGAGGAGGCCGTCGAGGAGCTCCAGGAGATCAAGGACTTCCTCCAGAACCCCGGTCGCTACCAGGCGCTGGGCGCGAAGATCCCCAAGGGCGTCCTGCTCTACGGCCCGCCCGGCACCGGCAAGACCCTGCTCGCCAGGGCCGTCGCCGGCGAGGCCGGCGTGCCGTTCTACTCCATCTCCGGCTCGGACTTCGTGGAGATGTTCGTCGGCGTCGGCGCCTCCCGGGTGCGCGACCTGTTCGAGCAGGCCAAGCAGAACGCGCCGTGCATCATCTTCGTCGACGAGATCGACGCGGTCGGCCGCCACCGCGGCGCGGGCCTCGGCGGCGGTCACGACGAGCGCGAGCAGACGCTCAACCAGCTGCTCGTGGAGATGGACGGCTTCGACTCGCGCGGCGGCATCATCCTGATCGCGGCGACCAACCGGCCCGACATCCTGGACCCGGCGCTGCTGCGGCCCGGCCGGTTCGACCGGCAGATCCCGGTGTCCGCACCGGACCTCAAGGGCCGCAAGCAGATCCTGCGCGTGCACGCCAAGGGCAAGCCGCTGGCCCCCGACACGGACCTGGACGGCCTGGCCAAGCGCACCGTCGGCTTCTCCGGCGCGGACCTGGCCAACGTCATCAACGAGGCCGCCCTGCTCACCGCCCGCCAGAACGGCACGGTCATCGACGGCGCCGCGCTGGAGGAGTCGGTGGACCGCGTGATCGGCGGCCCGGCCCGCAAGAGCCGGATCATCTCCGAGAAGGAGAAGAAGATCACCGCCTACCACGAGGCCGGGCACGCCCTGGCCGCGTGGGCGATGCCGGACATCGACCCGGTCTACAAGGTCACCATCCTGGCCCGCGGCCGGACCGGCGGTCACACGCTGTCCGTGCCCGAGGAGGACAAGGACCTGATGACCAGGTCCGAGATGATCGCCCGGCTGGTGTTCGCGCTCGGCGGGCGCTCCGCCGAGGAGCTGGTCTTCCACGAGCCGACCACCGGCGCGTCCAACGACATCGAGCAGGCGACCAAGATCGCCCGCGCGATGGTCACCGAGTACGGCATGTCCGCCCGCCTGGGCGCCGTCAAGTACGGCCAGGAGCAGGGCGAGCCGTTCCTCGGGCGCACGGCGGGCCGGCAGGCCGACTACTCGCTGGAGGTCGCGCACGAGATCGACGAGGAGGTGCGCGAGCTGATCGAGGCCGCGCACACCGAGGCGTACGAGGTGCTCAACACCTACCGCGACGTGCTGGACGCGCTGACGCTGGAGCTGATCGACAAGGAGACCCTGCACCAGAAGGACCTGGAGCGGATCTTCGCCGGCGTCGAGAAGCGACCGCGGATCACGAAGTTCAACGACTTCGGCAACCGCACCCCGTCGGACAAGCCGCCGGTCAAGACCCCGGCCGAGCTGGCGAAGGAGCGCGGCGAGCCGTGGCCGCCCGCCATCGAGGACACCCTCGACCAGGACCTGCCGCCCGCGCAGGACCCGGTGCCCGCGCCCGCGCCCGCGCCGCCCGCCGTTCCGAACGGCAACGGCGCGCCGCACCCGGCCCAGCCGCAGCACCCGTCGTCCGGCCCGCCCCACTACGGCGCGCCGCCCGGCTGGACCCCGGCGACGGTGCCCGGCGGCGGCGGGCAGCCCGGCCAGTGGCAGCCGGAGCACACCGACGCCGACGCGGGGAAGCGGTCGTTCGACGCGGATCCGGACAACCGCACGTGACCGAGATCGACCGGACCGGCCTCCCCAGCGGGGAGGCCGGTCCCACGCGGCGGGCGTTCGACCAGCGGCGGGCCGAGGCGGCCGTGCGCGAGCTGCTGCTCGCGTGCGGCGAGGACCCGGAGCGGGAGGGGCTGCGCGACACCCCGGCCCGCGTGGCGAGGGCGTACCGGGAGCTGTTCGCGGGCCTGTACACCGACCCGGACAGCGTGCTGGCGAAGACCTTCGACGAGAGCCACGAGGAACTCGTCCTGGTCACCGACATCCCGATGTTCTCGTTCTGCGAGCACCACCTGCTGCCGTTCCACGGCGTCGCCCACGTGGGCTACATCCCGAACGAGCACGGGCGGGTCACCGGCCTGTCCAAGCTGGCCCGGCTGGTGGACCTGTACGCGAAGCGGCCCCAGGTGCAGGAGCGCCTGACCTCGCAGATCGCGGACGCCCTGGTGCGGCGGCTGGAACCGCGCGGTGTGATCGTGGTCGTGGAGGCCGAGCACCTGTGCATGGGGATGCGCGGCGTGCGCAAGCCCGGCTCGCGGACCACCACCTCCGCCGTGCGCGGGATCCTGCGCTCGTCGGCGTCGACGCGGGCGGAGGCCATCGAGCTGATCAGGGGGCGCACGAGGTGAGCCTGCCCAGGCCGGGGCACTGCGTGGTGGTGGGCGTCCTGAACGTCACCCCGGACTCGTTCTCCGACGGCGGCCGGTACCTCGGGCGGCGCGAGGCGGTCGAGCACGGCGTGGCGATGTTCCGCCGCGGCGCGGCCCTGGTCGACGTGGGCGGCGAGTCCACCCGGCCGGGCGCGCAGCGGGTGGAGGCCGCGGTGGAGGCCGCGCGGGTCGCGCCGGTGGTGCGGGACCTGGTCGCCGAGGGCGTGCCGGTGTCGGTGGACACCATGCGGGCCGAGGTGGCCGAGGCGGCGCTGGAGGCGGGCGCGTCGATCGTGAACGACGTCTCCGGCGGCCTCGCCGACCCGCGCATGGCGTCGGTGGTGGCCTCCGCCGGGGTGCCGTACGTGCTGATGCACTGGCGCGGGCACAGCCGCCGGATGCACGAGCTGGCCGTGTACGACGACGTGGTGCGCGACGTGCGCGACGAGCTGAGCGCCCGCGTCGACGCCGCGCTGGCGGCCGGCGTCGCGGCGGAGGACGTCGTGCTGGACCCGGGGCTGGGCTTCGCCAAGGACGCCGACCACAACTGGCAGCTCCTGCGGCGCCTGGACGAGCTGCTGGAGCTGGGCTTCCCGGTGCTGGTCGGCGCGTCCCGCAAGCGCTTCCTCGGCAGCCTGCTGGGCGACCGGCCGCCGGAGGGCCGCGAGGACGCCACGGCCGCGGTGTCGGCGCTGGCGGCCTTCGCGGGTGCGTGGGGCGTGCGGGTGCACGACGTGGGCAGGTCGCTGGACGCGGTGGCCGTGGCGCGGGCGTGGGCGGCCGGCCGTGGGTGACCGGATCTCGCTGCGCGGCCTGCGGGTGCGCGGCTTCCACGGGGTGTTCGAGCACGAGAAGCGCGACGGCCAGGACTTCCTGGTCGACGTCACGGCGTGGCTGGACCTGTCGCGGGCGGCGGCCACCGACGACCTGCGCGAGACGCTGCACTACGGCGAGCTGGCCGAGCGCGCGGCGGCGATCGTGGCGGGCGGCCCGTACGACCTGATCGAGACCGTGGCCGGGAAGATCGCCGACGAGGTGATGACCGACCTGCGCGTCAAGGCGGCCGAGGTGACCGTCCACAAGCCCTCCGCCCCGATCCCGCTGGTCTTCGCGGACGTGGCGGTGACCGTCAGGCGCACCCGTGGCTAGGGCGGTGCTGTCGATCGGCTCCAACCTGGGCGACCGGCTCGGGCACCTGCGGGCCGCGGTCGCCGGGTTCGCCGCCGAGCTGGTCGCGGTGTCGCCGGTCTACGAGACCGCGCCGTGGGGCGTGACCGACCAGGACGACTTCCTCAACGCCGTGCTGGTCGTCGACGGCGGGGCCGGGCCGTGGGACTGGCTGCGCCGCGGCCAGGAGCTGGAGAACGCCTCGGGCCGCGTCCGCACCCTGCGGTGGGGCCCGCGGACGCTCGACGTCGACGTGGTGACCGTGGCCGGGGTGACGTCGGACGACCCGGCCCTGCTGCTGCCCCACCCCGGGGCCCACGAGCGCGCCACCGTGCTGGTGCCGTGGCTCGACGTCGAGCCGGACGCCGTGCTGCCCGGCCACGGCCGCGTGGCGGACCTGGTGGCGGGCCTCGACGTGAGCGGCGTGACCCGCCGCGACGACCTGCCCCTGGCCTGACGGCCCGCTCGCGAGCCCGGGAGGTCGCGCCGGTCGGGTGACACCATGGGTGCGTGAGGTTCACCAAGCCCCGTGACCTGCTCGCCGCGGCACTGATCGCGGGCCTGCTCGCGCACCTGCTGCTGCGGCTCGCCTACGGCACGCTGCCGCCGCTGCCCACGTTCGCCGGGTTCACCCTGCTGGTCATAGCGGTGGTCGACCTGGTGCTCGCCTTCTCGCTGCGCGCGCGCATCCAGCGCAAACCCGGCACCGAGCCCGTCCAGCCGCTGACCGCCGCGCGCGCCGTGGCGCTGGCGAAGGCGTCGTCGCTGCTCGGCGCGATCATGGCCGGCGCGTGGGCCGGGGTGCTGGTCTACGTGCTGCCGGTGCGCGGCGAGTTCGAGGCCGCCGACCACGACCTGGTGAGCGCGGTCGTCGGCGTCGCCTGCGCGGCGGCGCTGATCGGCGCCGGGCTGTGGCTGGAGCACTGCTGCCGGACGCCGAAGGACTCCCTCCGCGAGAGCTGAATGCGGACGTGGAGGTCTCAATCCTGTAACTGACCGGTACGGTAGGTGCCATGACCGGGCGAGGCACGGCGCAGGACGACGAGCGGCAGACCGGCGGTCTCGGCTCCGGGCGGCTGCTGCTGTTGGCGGCACTGGTGCTCGCGCTGGGGGCCGCGGCGGTCCTGGTGCTCAGCGACAGCGCCCGGTGGCTGCGGCTGGGCGTCGTCGCCGCCCTGTGGGCCGCGCTGGTCGGGGCGTTCCTCGCCGCCCGCTACCGCCGCCAGGTCACCGACCGGGAGGACGAGGTCGCGGACCTGCAGTCGGTCTACGAGCTGGAGCTGGAGCGCGAGGTCGCGGCCCGGCGCGAGTACGAGCTGGAGGTCGAGGCCGAGACCCGCAAGCGGGTGCAGGAGGAGGCGAAGGACGACCTGGAGGCGCTGCGCGACGAGCTGCGCGCCCTGCGGGAGAACCTGGAGGCCCTGCTCGGCGGCGAGGTCCTGGTCGAGCGGGTGGCGCTGCGCGCCGAGTCGACCCGGATGCGGTCCCTGTCCGACCAGTCCCGGCTGATGTCGCTGGGCGACCAGCGGATCATCACGGCGGGGCCGGCCAAGGCGACCGCGGTGAAGCAGGCGGCGGACAAGCCCGCCGCCGACCGCACCGAGTTGATCGAGCGCGTGGCGCACGAGTCGCCGCGCAAGGAGCAGGTCCGGCGGCCCGAGCCGGTCCGCCCCGAGCCCGCGCGCCGCGAGCCCGCCCAGGCCGCCCGCCGCGAGCCGGCGCGCGCGACCGGGCAGCGGTCGGCCGCCGTGGCGCGGCCGGGAGCGCCGGAGCCGGCCGAGCGCGCCGGCCGGGTGGACCTGGCGGGCCGGCTGAGCCCGTCGACGGCCGCCCGCGCGGCGGAGCCGACGCGCCGCACCGAGCCCGTCGGCCCCGAGCCGGGTGACGCCGCGCGGGGCGGGGCCGCGGAGGTCCCGCGCCCGGAGTCGCCGCGCGCGGACGCGGTGCGCACCGGCTCGGCCCGGACCGACTCGGCCCGGGTGGACCCGGCGCGCGCGGAGCCCGTGCGGGTGGAGCCGGCGCGCAAGCCCGAGCCGTCCCGCACCGAGCACACCATCCAGCGCCGCAGCCGGGTCGCCGAGCGCACCGAGATGATCAGCCGCGACGCGGTCGCCGCCGACGACGCCCGCCGGGCCGCGCCCGCCGAGCAGCCCACCCCGGCGGCCAGGGCGGGCGGCTCCCGGCCGGTGGAGCCCGCCGCCGGCCACCGCACGACGCCCGCGGCGGCGCAGCCCGGCGGCGCCCGGCCGGTGGAGCCCGCGCGCGCGGAGCCCGCCGCCGGTCACCGCACGACGCCCGCGGCGGCCCGGACCGGTGGTTTCCGCCCGGTCGAGGCGGCTCGGGCCGAGGCCGCCGGGCCCCGGAGCGCGCCCGCGGCGGCCAGGGCGGGCGGTTCGACCCCGGCCGAGGAGCCGGTCGGCCACCGCGCGGCGCCCACCGCCGCGCAGGCGGGCGGGACCGCGCGCCGGGCCGCCGAGCAGAGCGGGTACCTGCCGGTGACGGCCGCGCCCGCCGGGCGGTCGTCCGCCGAGCTGTCCACCGCCCACGAGGCCGACGAGGCCGGCGGCCGGCGGCGGGCCGAGGACCGGCCCGCCGGGCGGCGCGGCGCGGCGGAGCCCGAGGAGCCGGCCGGCGCGCACGCCGACGGCAAGTCGGTGAGCGAGCTGCTGGCCGCGTTCGGCGGCGGCGAGTCCCCGCGCCGCCGGCGGCGGCGCGGCCAGGACTGACCTACTTGTCGATGTCGCCGACCACCACGGCGAACGAGCCCAGCACGGCGGGCAGGTCGTCCACCCGCGTGCCCGGCAGCAGCGCCGAGAGCGCCTGCACGTTGTTGAACGACGGCGTCCTGAGCTTGAGCCGCCACGGCGTCTTCTCGCCCCGCGACGCCAGGTGCACGCCGGAGGTGCCCAGCGGCGCCTCCACCCGGGTGTAGACCGAGCCCTCGGGCGCCTTGACCGCCTTGGGCAGCCGCAGGTTCACCGGCCCGCCCGGCAGCCGGTCCAGGCACTGCCCGGCCAGCCGCACGGACTGCCGCACCTCGTCGACCAGGCACCGCACCCGCGCCAGCGCGTCGCCCTCGGTCCGCACCACCGGGACGACGTCCAGCCCGAGGTAGCCCGGCAGCGGGTCGTCCCGGCGCAGGTCGAGGTCCACCCCGGACGCCCGCCCGATCGGCCCGGTGACGCCGTAGGCCAGCGCGGCCTCCCTCGACAGCACGCCGAGCCCGGCCAGGCCGGGCGGGACCGGGTCGACGTCCACTGCGGACAGCGCGGCGCGGACGCGGTCGGCCCACCCGGCCGGCACGTCCTCGCGCAGCCCCCCGATCCGGTTGAACATGAAGTGGATCCGCCCGCCGGACGCCTCCTCCAGCACCGCCTGGACGGCCTCCCGGCCGCGCGCGGCGGTCGGGCCGGTGAGCGGGGTGAGGAAGACCAGGTGGGCCATGATCCGGTTCAGCTCGCACAGCAGCGCCCGGAGGGCCTGGGCGCGGGGCGGCACGTCCATGCCCGTCATCCGCTCGACCGCCAGCGCGACGGCCAGCTCGTTGCAGAACGCGGCCAGCCAGTCGTGCCGGTTGGCCAGGGTCAGCACCTGGCGGTAGTCGCGCACCTCGAACAGCTTCTCCGCGCCCCGGTGCAGGTGCCCGACGAGCGGTTCGGCGGCGGTGATGACCGCGTCGTCGCGGACGGTCAGGCGCAGGCGGTACGCGCCGTGCGCGGAGGGGTGCAGGGGGCCGAGGTCGACCACCCGGTCCACGCCCAGGTGACGTGCCCCGGCCCCTACGCCAACGGTGATCTCCACCCGGTCATGCTCGCACGTCAGCCCGGGGTCACCGCGAACAGGAAGCACCCGTGGGTGGCGCTGCGCACCTGCACCTCCACCACCCCCGGCTCGGCGAGCCACTCCTCGATGCGCGCGGTCAGCTCCTCGGGCTGGGCGACACCCCCGTCGACGATCCGGCCGTCGGCGTCGTAGGCGCGCAGCGCCCGGCGCGCGTGGCGCAGCGCTTCCGGCACCTCGTGCAGCTCGTCGGGGCCGTCGCAGCGCTCCAGGTGCACGAACACCGGCCCCAGCTCCTCGTACGGGCCGCGCCCGGTGCTGGGCGAGTAGCGGAACAGCACGACCGGCTCGCCCTCTCCGGCCTTGCGGAGGCAGCACCGCAACGGCGCGCCGACCGCCTCGTGGCGCAACTCGTGGAACTCGTCCGTGCCGGCCAGCTTCCTGGCCCGCTCCACCACGTCCGTGGGCAATGCGTGAATCCTCATGCCGACCAGCTTCCGGGTGGGGGCGGGCCGGGGCCGGCGGTCTTCGGACCTGCTGCCGGCCCCCGGCGGGAGACCGATGGGCTGCGGCGCCGGCGAACTGCGCCGCGCTCGGCGCGGCGGCGCTTCAGCGCAGCCGTGTGCCTCGTGTTCTCCCCGTACGGCCTGGGCGCAGCCCAATCATGTTTTCCGGGGGGCGTCAAGCACGCTCTTCGCTTGACGCCCCCCGGAAAACATGATTGCCTCCGGCAGGTCGTACGGGGAGAACACGACGCACTTCCCTCCTCCTTGGGGGCCTCCCGGCCGCTCTTCTTACTTGTGGCGCGCACCGCAACAAATAAATTTTCAGCCTTTCTCGATGGGGTCGGTTGATCGTGGGGAGGGAGGCTTCGCCGCAGGTCAGAGGCTGAAGAGCTAAAGAGTCCTCGCCGGACGGGCAGGCCGCCAAGGAGGAGGAAGAGCAAGAGCGGTCGTGTTCTCCCCGCATGGCCTGTCTAAAGACAACCATGCTTTTCTGGGGGGTGCAAGCGAAAAGCGTGCTTGCACCCCCCAGAAAAGCATGGTAGCCCTCCGGGCAGGCCATACGGGGAGAACACGAGAGCGCCGGTCTGCACGGGGCGTGCCGAAAACCCAAAAGATAAAAAGCGAAAGCCGCAAGTGCGGGGCTGGTGTGCTGCGTGGGCAGTGCGGGTGGTGCGTGGGCGGTGCGGCTCAGGGGTGCCAGGGTGGTAGCGGGGGGAGGAGTTCGGACACCGGGATGTCGACTCCGTGGAGCAGCCACCCGAACGAGCCGAGCCCGCCGACCGCCCGCAGCTCGGCCACCCGGGACGCCCGTGCGGCCGACTCCAGCCACGCCATGCCGCCGCCCCTCCGCACCCCGAGCGGGCCGCCGACCCCGTCCGGACCGCCGATCCCGCCAACCCCGTCCGGACCCACGACCCCGTCCGGACCCACGACCCCGCCCGGACCCACGACCCCGCCCGGACCCACGATTCCGCCCAGGCCCACGACCCCGCCCGGACCCGCCCCGGTCAGGCCCAAGGCCGCGAGCGCGTCCCGTTGCGACACGAGGACGTGGTCGCCGCCTGCCGCCTCGGCGCACGCGTCCAGCGCCACGTGCGCGGTCAGGTCGCAGGAGCCGTCGAACACGGGCTCGACCTGCCGACCGCCGCGGTAGGCGGCGAAGGTCCCGGAGCGGTACCGGCCCGCCGCCCGGTCGGCCCGCAGGTGCCCGTAGTCGATGGCCAGCGCGGCCCCGCGCACCCGGCCCACGGCGTCCGCCCAGGCGGCGTCCCGGGGCGCGCCGACCTCCGCCCGCCAGCCCTCCCGCACCGGCCACCACCGCGCCAGCCAGGGGTCGTCGTGCGGTCCGGTCACCAGGGGGCACGGGATGGCGTCCAGCCACTCGTGGCCGACCAGCAGGCCCTCCACCCGCGCCGGCAGGGTGTCGGTCCACCGGACGCCGGGCAGCCGGCGCGCCGGGCCGAGGTCGACCGCGGTGACGTGCAGGCGTCGACCCAGGGGACCGGTCGCCAGGCGGCGGACCGCGGCCGACAGCTCGCCGCCGCCCGCGCCGACGTCGACGAAGTCCAGCCGCGCGGGCCGGCCGAGCAGGCGGTCCACCCGGTCGAGCAGCACCAGCAGGGCTTCGGCCAGCTCGGGACCGACCAGCGGCGCGGTCCGGAAGTGGCCCGCGGGCACCTCGCCGCGCCGGAAGAAGCCACCCGGGCCGTAGAGCGCGCCGCGCCACGCCGCTTCCCAGTCCCGCATCGGTCAAGTGTCCCTTTAAGGTTGCCCACTGTGACCGCCTCCCCCGCCCGCGAGCGCGCGAACCAGCGCCGCTGGACCGTCCTGCTGCCGGTCGTCGGCCTGATCGGGCTGGGCGTCTGCGGCCTGGTGCTGCTCGGCCTGGGCACGAGCCGGATCGGGGCCGGGCCGATCCTGGTCGGCGCGGTGGCGGCGCTGGTGCCGGTCGTGGCCGTGCTGAGCGCCTTCCTGTGGGTGGACCGGTGGGAGCCGGAGCCCGCGAAGATCCTGCTGCTGGCCTTCGCCTGGGGCGCGTGCGGCGCGACCATCACCTCGCTGGTGTTCAACCAGACCGCGCACGTGCTGGGCGAGCTGATCAACGACGGCGACGGGTCGACGTTCGCCGCCGTCGTGGGCGCGCCGATCGTGGAGGAGGCGACCAAGGCGGCGTTCGTGATCGCGCTGTTCCTGCGCCGCCGGGACGAGTTCGACGGCGTGGTGGACGGCATCGTCTACGCGGGCGTCACGGCCGCCGGGTTCGCCTACACCGAGAACATCTACTACTTCGCGCGGGTCTTCGTGGACAGCGGCTTCGGCGACCTGTCCAGCGGGGTCGTGGCGCTGTTCGTCCTGCGCGGGGTGCTCTCGCCGTTCGCGCACCCGCTGTTCACGGCGATGACCGGGATCGGGGTCGGCATCGCGTCGATGACCGCGAACCGGAAGCTGCGGGTGGTCGCGCCGGTGCTGGGCTACCTGGGCGCGGCGGGGCTGCACTCGCTGTGGAACTTCTCCACCACGGTGGGCACCGGGACGACGTTCATCAACCTGTACTTCCTGATCATGGTGCCGCTGTTCGCGGGCATGGTGTGGCTGGTGGTCTGGCAGCGCCGCCGCGAGCAGCGGATCGTGGCCGGGCAGCTGCCGGAGATGGCCGCGCGGCGGTGGATCGCCGCCAGCGAGGTCACGCTGCTGGCCTCGCTGCAGGGTCGGCGGCGGTGGCGGCGGGCGGTGCGCCGCAAGGTCGGCGACCAGGCCGCGCGGGCCGTCGCGGGCTACCAGGTGGCCGCGACGGAACTGGCGTTCCTGCGCCACCGCATGGAGCAGGGCACCGCGGGCGCGGACGCGGGGGAGCGCCACTCCGCGCTGCTGGAGGCCCTCGTCGCCGCACGGCAGGCGGCGGTGGACGCGCCGGGCGCGCTCAAGGCGGCGGGTGGTGTTCGTCGCAGTTGACGACGGCCCCGGCGGGCGCGGATTACGCTCGCGGCCGTCGTCCGGTACCCGCACGGGCCTGGAACGCCACTGAAGGAGCATGTCGCATGGACGCGACCCCCCGCCCCGCGCGGCTGACCGTCGGGGTGATCTCGGCCGGCCGGGTCGGCTCGGTGCTGGGCGCCGCCCTGACCAGGGCGGGCCACGTCGTCGGCTCGGTGTCCGCGGTGTCGCGCGCGTCGCTGCGGCGCGCCGAGGAGCTGCTGCCGGGCGTGCCGGTGCTGCCGCCGCCCGACGTCGCCGCCGCGGCCGACCTCGTGCTGCTGGCCGTGCCCGACGACGAGCTGGCCGGGCTGGTGCGCGGCCTGGTGGCCACCGGGTCGCTGCGGGCCGGGCAGATCGTCGTGCACACCAGCGGGGCGCAGGGCGTCGAGGTGCTGGCCCCGGCCGCCGCCGCGGGCGCGCTGTGCGTGGCGCTGCACCCGGTGATGACGTTCACGGGCCGGCCGGAGGACGTGGAGCGGATGGCGGCCTGCTCGGTCGGGGTGACCGCCGCCGACGGCGACGACGCGGCCTGGAACGTCGGGGAGGCGCTGGTGGTGGAGATGTCCGCCGAGCCGGTGCGCGTCACCGAGGCCGCCCGGCCGCTCTACCACGCCGCGCTGGCGCACGGCGCCAACCACCTCATGACGCTGGTCGGCGACTGCGCCGAGGTGCTGCGCTCGGCCGGCGTCGCGAACGCCGAGCGGGTGCTCGGCCCGCTGCTGTCGGCCGCGCTGGACAACGCGCTGCGGCACGGCGACCGCGCGCTGACCGGGCCGGTCGCCCGCGGCGACGCCGGGACCGTGGCCGGGCACCTGCGCGTGCTGGCCGCCGAGGCGCCTGGGACGCTTGCCCCCTACCGAGTTCTCGCGCGCCGCACCGTCGACCGCGCGCAGGCCGCCGGGCTGCTCGGGCCCGGACCGGCCGCCGACGTCCGCACCACCCTTGAGGACCGATGACCAAGCCGCTGACCAGAGACGACTACGCGCCCGACGACGTCACGGTGCACCGCGACCCGGACCGGTTGCGGCGCGTGGTCCGCGCGCTGCGCGCCGCGGGGCGCAACATCGCGCTCGTGCCCACGATGGGCGCGCTGCACGCCGGGCACCGGAAGCTGATCCGGGAAGCGCACGTCATGCAGAACACCGTGGTCGTGGTGTCGATCTTCGTGAACCCGGCGCAGTTCGGGCCGACCGAGGACTACGACCGGTACCCCCGGTCGCTGGAGTCCGATGTGGACCTCTGCCGCGAGGAGCGGGTCGGGCTGGTGTTCGCGCCCTCCGCCGAGGACGTGTACCCGCCGGGCTCCACCGTGACCGTGTCGCCGGGCCCGCTGGGCGACGAGCTGGAGGGCGCGTCCCGGCCCGGCCACTTCGCCGGGGTGCTGACCGTGGTGTCGAAGCTGTTCAACATCGTGCAGCCGACCTACGCCGTGTTCGGGGAGAAGGACTACCAGCAGCTGACGCTGGTCCACCGGATGGCGCGGGACCTGGACTTCCCGGTCGACGTGGTCGGCGTGCCGACCGTGCGGGAGCCGGACGGGCTGGCGCTGTCCTCCCGCAACCGGTACCTGTCCGAGGCCGAGCGGTCCGCCGCGACCGCGCTGTCCGCGGCGCTGGTCGCCGGCGCGTATGTCAGCGGGCGGGGCGCGGCGGCGGTGCTCGACGCCGCGTCCGCGACGCTGGCCGCCGAGCCCGGCGTCGAGGTCGACTACCTGGAGCTGCGCGCGCCCGACCTGGGCCCCGCGCCGGAGAACGGCGACGCCAGGCTGCTGCTCGCCGCCCGCGTGGGCGCCACCCGCCTGATCGACAACGCCGCCGTGCTGCTGGGCAGCGGCGACGAGTGAGGGGGACCGCCATGTTCCGCACCATGCTCAAGTCGAAGATCCACCGGGCGACGGTGACGCAGGCCGACCTGCACTACGTGGGCTCGGTGACGGTGGACGAGGACCTGATGGAGGCCGCCGACCTGCTGGCGGGCGAGCAGGTCGCGATCGTGGACGTGACCAACGGCGCCCGGCTGGAGACCTACGTCATCCCCGGCGCGCGCGGCACGGGCGTCATCGGCATCAACGGCGCCGCGGCGCACCTGGTGAAGCCGGGCGACCTGGTCATCCTGATCGCCTACGGGCAGATGGACGACGCCGAGGCGCGGGCCCACCGGCCCAGGGTCGTGTTCGTGGACGCGGACAACCGGGTGGTCGAGCTCGGCGCGGACCCGTCCCGCGCGCCGGAGGGGTCCGGCCTGGTCAGCGGCGCCGCGGTCGAGCAGGCCCCGGCCGCGGAGCCCGCGTCGGAGACCGAGGACGCCACGGCGCTGGACGCGCTGCTCCAGCCCGAGCACCGGGTCGGCTGAGCGCCGGACCGGCCGGCGCGCCGGACCGGGCGCCGCGCCCGGCCCGGCCCGCCGCGCGCCGCACCGGACCGGCCGGTGCACCGAGCCGCCGCGCTCGCCAGAGGTGGGAAACCAGAGAGGGAAGCCCGTGCTGCTCGCCATCGACGTCGGCAACACCAACATCGTCCTGGGGCTGTACGACGGCACCGGGGACAAGGCCGCCCTGGTGCGCGACTGGCGGATGCGCACCGACGCGCGGATGACCGCCGACGAGCTGGCGCTGACGATGCGCGGCCTGCTGGGCGAGTACGCGGACAAGATCACCGGCATCTCGGCGCTGTCCACGGTGCCCGCGGTGCTGCGCGAGCTGCGGGTCATGCTGGGCCGCTACTACTCGGCCGTGCCGAAGGTCCTCGTGGAGCCCGGCGTGCGCACCGGTGTGCCGCTGCTGGTGGACAACCCCAAGGAGGTGGGCTCCGACCGGGTGATCAACACCCTGGCGGCGCACCACCTCTACAGCACCGCCTGCGTGGTGGTCGACTTCGGCACGTCCACCAACCTGGACGTCATCTCGGCCAAGGGCGAGTTCCTGGGCGGCGCGCTGGCGCCGGGCATCGAGATCTCCGTCGACGCGCTGGCGGCCAGGGCCGCGCAGCTGCGCAAGGTGGAGCTGGTGCGACCCCGGTCGGTGATCGGGAAGAACACCGTCGAGTGCCTCCAGTCCGGCATCGTCTACGGGTTCGTGGGCCAGGTCGACGGCCTCGTGCGGCGCATCGTGGACGAGCTGCAGGCGACCGAGCCGGGCGAGGTGATGGTGATCGCCACGGGCGGGCTGGCGCCGCTGGTGGTGGCGGAGTCGGCCGGCATCCACCGGCACGTGCCGGACCTGACCCTGCTGGGGCTGCGGCTGGTGTTCGAGCGCAACATGCGCTGACGGTCAGGCGCGGCGGGTGGCGCGCTTGCCGCGGGTGACGATCGGCAGGTCGAACCCGCCCTCGGCGGTCTCCGGGCGGGAGCGGAGGAAGTCGAGGATCCGCCGCCGCAGCCGCGCCCACTCCTCGCGGGGGATCACCAGGGTGTGCGAGTGCGTGCCGATCGTCTCCACGAGGGTCTCCGCCGTCCTGCGTTGGCGGTGCGGGAACTCGCGGACCTCGGCGTCCTCGAACAGCTCGTGCGCCGGCATCGTGTCGTCGGCGGCGCCGGGGGCGCCCATCGGCCGGACGCTGGAGCGGCACACCTCGTCGAACTCGGCCACCCACCCGACCCGGGTGTCGACGTGGTTCCACAGGCCGGCCAGGACGCCGCCGGGGCGCAGCACGCGGGCGATCTCGGCCATGGCCCGCACCGGGTCGAACCAGTGGAACGCCTGCCCCACCACCACGGCGTCCACCGCCGAGTCCGGGAGGGGGACGCGCTCCGCCGCGCCCGGCAGCGCCCGCACCCCGCCGTGCCGGCGCACCAGCTCCGACAGCATCGACTCGTCCGGCTCCACCGCCGTCACGTGGTGGCCCTCGGCGACCAGCCCGCCGGTGAGCTTCCCGGTGCCCGCGGCCAGGTCCAGCACGCGGTGCGCGCCGGGGCCCAGCGGGGCCAGCGCCCAGCGGATCGCGGCGGTCGGGTAGTCCGGCCGGTGCTCGGCGTAGGCGCGGGCGTTCGCGCCGAAGGAGTTCGCCCGGCGAGCGGTCAGGTCGTCACTCGTCACCGGCCCCACCGTAGTGAGAACCCGTGCGAATCCCCGAGCGGTCTTTCCGTAGGCTTCCCCCGTGAGCGAGCAGCCTGCCATCCCCGCCCCGACCAGTGATGACGACCTCCCCGAGCAGCTTCGGGTGCGCCGGGAGAAGCGGGTGCGACTGCTGGAGCGGGGGGTCGACCCGTATCCGGTGGAACTGCCCCGCACGCACACGCTGCGCCAGGTCCGCGAAGCGCACCAGGGGCTCGAACCCGATGTGTCCACCGGGGAAGTCGTCGGTGTCACCGGCCGCGTGATGTTCATCCGCAACACCGGCAAGTTGTGCTTCGCGACGCTCCGCGAAGGCGACGGCACCGAGCTGCAGGCCATGCTGAGCCTGAACGCGGTGGGCGAGCAGGCCCTGGCGGAATGGAAGTCCGACGTCGACCTGGGCGACCACGTATTCGTGCGCGGCGAGGTCATCACGTCGCGGCGCGGCGAACTGTCCGTCATGGCCCACGAGTGGCGCTTCGCCGCGAAGGCCCTGCGCCCGCTCCCGGTGACGCACAAGGACCTGGCCGAGGAAACCCGCATTCGGCAGCGGTACGTGGACCTCATCGTGCGCGAGCAGGCCCGGGACACCGTGCGCAGCCGGGCCGCCGTGGTGCGGTCGCTGCGGGAGTCCTTCCACCGCCGCGGTTTCGTCGAAGTCGAGACCCCGATGCTGCAGACCCTGCAGGGCGGCGCGACGGCCCGGCCGTTCGTCACGCACTCCAACGCGCTGGACATCGACCTGTTCCTGCGCATCGCCCCGGAGCTGTACCTCAAGCGGTGCGTGGTCGGCGGTATCGAGAAGGTCTTCGAGATCAACCGGAACTTCCGCAACGAAGGCGTCGACTCGACCCATTCGCCCGAGTTCTCCATGCTGGAGTACTACGAGGCGTACGCGACCTACGAGACGAACGCGGTCATGACCCGGGAGCTGGTGCAGGAGGCCGCGATGGCGGTCGCCGGCTCGCACGTGGTGACCCTCGCCGACGGCGAGGAGTACGACCTCGGCGGCGAGTGGACGACGCTGGGCATGTACGAGTCGCTGTCGGAGGCCGTCGGCGAGCAGGTCACGCCGGAGACGTCCGCGGACCTCCTGCGCGGGCTCGCCGACCGGGCGGGGCTGGAGACCGACCCGAAGCTCGGCCACGGCAAGCTCGTGGAGGAGCTGTGGGAGCACCTGGTCGGCGACCGGCTGCACGCGCCCACGTTCGTCCGGGATTTCCCGGTCGAGACCTCGCCGCTGACCCGCCAGCACCGCACCCGGCCCGGCGTGGCCGAAAAGTGGGACCTGTACGTGCGCGGTTTCGAGTTGGCCACGGGATACTCCGAACTGGTCGACCCGGTCGTGGAGCGGGAGCGGCTGGAAGCCCAGGCCCGGTTGAGCGCCGCCGGCGACGCCGAGGCCATGCCGGTGGACGAAGACTTTCTGCGATCGCTGGAGTACGGAATGCCACCGAGCGGTGGCGTCGGAATGGGCATCGACCGACTGCTCATGGCCATCACCGGCCTCGGTATCCGGGAGACCATCCTCTTCCCCCTGGTGCGCCCTGAATGAAGTAACTTCTCGGACTCCGGTCTGCGCATTGCGGTACTTGTGCGCTAACCTGCACTCGACAATGCTTTGGTCGCGGTCGGGGAACACCGCGCATTCGGAGTCCAGGAGGATACGCATGGCGCAGAAGGTCACCGTGACCCTGGTCGATGACCTGGACGGCGGGAAGGCTGAGGAGACGGTCGGCTTCGGCTTGGACGGTGTGTCCTACGAGATCGACCTTTCTTCGAGCAATGCGGGCAGGCTCCGCGACGCACTCGCCGACTTCGTCGCCAGCGCTCGCAAGGCGGGCGGCCGCAAGCGCGGCCCGGGTCGCCCGGCCGGTGTGAAGGCGGCACGTCCGGCATCGGCCGATCGCGAGCAGAACCAGGCGATTCGGGAGTGGGCCCGCAAGCAGGGGATGAAGGTCTCCGATCGCGGGCGCATCCCGGCGGAGGTGCTGGAGGCTTACCACCAGCAGGGCTGACCCGCGATGGGGTCCGGTGATTGCACGGCCCCCGGGGTCGGGCAATTACGTCAATCTACGAAGGGGCGCCGGTTTGCCGCCGGCGCCCCTTCGTCGTTTCCCCGCCGCCGGGGCGGCGGCCATTTGCGCCGGCCGGTACGCGATCGCAACACCGAAGTGATCGGATGATCGGTCAAGAAGGGCGCGTCGGGCCGCTGCGCGGTACGTCGGACGTCGGAAGGTGAAGTTCACAACGATCATGTCCGACACCCGTGCGGGTGATGTGTCCGGGTGCCGGACGAACGCGCCCGAAACGCGCCGGGTGGAGCCGCGGCGCGCGCCGGGCGGGTGATCTAGGAAGCGGCGCCGGCCCGTTTGCCCGACACCCGCGGGCAGGTCGGGCAGACCTCCGCGCCGGGCAGCGCGAAGTGGAAGCAGCAGCTCTCCCGGCGGCGGGTCCACCCGCCGCCGGCGTCGGCGCGCAGCGTCGAGGCGGAGGTGAACGGGTCGAGCCGGGCCGGCAGCAGCAGCGCCGAGTCGGCGACCCCGGCCGCCTCGTCGCCGCCGAGCCGGCCCGCCGTCCACGCGGCGCTGTCCAGGGCGTCGGTGGCGGCTGCCCACAGCTGCCGCCTGCCCAGCCGCACGGTGGGGCCGAAGACGGCCGCGAAGCGGGCCGCGTGGTCGGCGAACCGCGCCCGCAGGAGGGCGGCGAGGGCCTGCTCGTCGGCGACCGGGGTGGCCGCCGGGTGGTCGGCCGCCGGGTCGTCGGGCAGGCAGGCGAAGCCGCCCGACAGCAGCGCCAGGCCGACGACGTGGGGGCGGCCCCGCTCGGCGACGCGGATCGCCACGTCGCGCGGTCGCAGCGACGGCACGCGCCGGGACTGGTGGAACAGGGCGCCGCCGAGCAGGCCGACCGCGCCGAGGTACCAGCCCAGGACGTACCCGCCGGTGGTCCGCTCGGGCGCGTCGCCGTGCTCGGCGCGCAGCCAGTCGGCGAGGGCGGCCCGCCACGCGTCGAACCCGGCCGGTGCGGCGAGCAGCGCCGCCGAGGTGAGCCAGCCGGTGCCGGGCGCGGCGCCCGCCACCGGCGGCGTGGTCGGGAGGCCGTAGCGGATTTCACACCACTGGGTGAGGCTGTTGGCCTGGCTGAGCGAACCGGCGAGCGGCGCGTGCGCGTCGCGTGCGGGTGCCTTCGCCGGTACGGTCATGTGAGAGGGTCCTCGCGTGGGTTCGTATGAGGTTTGCCTAACCTTATAGAGGGTCGCCGTGGTCGGCGGCGGGGCGTGACACCGGTCACGCCGCGCGCCGCCGGACGGGCCGGAGGTGTTCGCGCTGAGCGGACACCGCCCGATCCGCGGAATCCGGCTGGCAGATCACGCGTTGGTACCGATGTCAGAGATCCCCGACGGTGACTGCACGCGAACGGGAACTGAGAGCGTCGGGGCTGACGACTACAGTGGTCCCACGGTGCCGCGCTCTCCGTGGTCATGCCAGGGGTATGCCAGTGGTGAGCCCGAGGACCGCCGGCGCAGCAGTCAGGGAGTGCGAATGTTCGAGAGGTTCACCGACCGCGCGAGGCGGGTGGTTGTCCTGGCCCAGGAAGAGGCCAGGATGCTCAACCACAACTACATCGGCACCGAGCACATCCTCCTGGGCTTGATCCACGAGGGTGAAGGTGTCGCCGCCAAGGCGCTGGAGTCGTTGGGGATCGCGCTGGAGGGCGTCCGCCAGCAGGTCGAGGAGATCATCGGCCAGGGCCAGCAGGCCCCGTCCGGGCACATCCCCTTCACCCCGCGCGCGAAGAAGGTGCTGGAGCTGTCGCTGCGCGAAGCGCTTCAGCTCGGCCACAACTACATCGGCACGGAGCACATCCTGCTCGGCCTGATCCGCGAGGGCGAGGGCGTCGCCGCGCAGGTCCTGGTCAAGCTGGGCGCGGACCTCAACCGCGTCCGCCAGCAGGTGCTCCAGCTGCTGTCCGGCTACTCCGGCGGCAAGGAGCCCGCCGAGTCCGGTGGCCGCGGTGAGGGCACCCCGTCCTCGTCCCTGGTCCTCGACCAGTTCGGGCGCAACCTGACCGCCAGCGCGCGGGAGGGCAAGCTCGACCCGGTGATCGGGCGCACCAAGGAGATCGAGCGGGTCATGCAGGTGCTGTCCCGCCGCACCAAGAACAACCCGGTCCTCATCGGCGAGCCCGGCGTCGGCAAGACCGCCGTCGTCGAGGGGCTGGCGCAGATGGTCGTCAAGGGCGAGGTGCCCGAGACGCTCAAGGACAAGCAGCTCTACACCCTGGACCTGGGCTCGCTGGTGGCGGGCTCGCGCTACCGCGGTGACTTCGAGGAGCGCCTGAAGAAGGTGCTCAAGGAGATCCGCACCCGCGGCGACATCATCCTGTTCATCGACGAGATCCACACGCTGGTCGGCGCGGGCGCCGCCGAGGGCGCGATCGACGCCGCGTCGATCCTCAAGCCCATGCTGGCGCGCGGCGAGCTGCAGACCATCGGCGCGACGACGCTGGACGAGTACCGCAAGTACGTCGAGAAGGACCCCGCGCTGGAGCGCCGGTTCCAGCCCATCCAGGTCGGCGAGCCGTCGCTGGAGCACACGATCGAGATCCTCAAGGGCCTGCGCGACCGGTACGAGGCGCACCACCGCGTCTCGATCACCGACTCCGCGCTGGTGGCGGCGGCGACGCTGGCCGACCGGTACATCAACGACCGGTTCCTGCCGGACAAGGCGATCGACCTGATCGACGAGGCGGGCGCGCGGATGCGGATCCGCCGGATGACCGCCCCGCCGGACCTGCGCGAGTTCGACGAGAAGATCGCGGACGTGCGGCGCGAGAAGGAGTCCGCGATCGACGCGCAGGACTTCGAGCGGGCCGCCAAGCTGCGCGACTCGGAGAAGCAGCTGCTGGGCCAGAAGGCCGAGCGGGAGAAGCAGTGGAAGGACGGCGACCTCGACGTCGTCGCCGAGGTGGACGACGAGCAGATCGCCGAGGTCCTGGCGAACTGGACCGGCATCCCGGTGTTCAAGCTCACCGAGGAGGAGACCACGCGTCTGCTCCGCATGGAGGACGAGCTGCACAAGCGGATCATCGGCCAGGTCGACGCGGTCAAGGCCGTGTCGCAGGCGATCCGCCGCACGCGGGCCGGTCTGAAGGACCCCAAGCGCCCGTCCGGGTCGTTCATCTTCGCCGGCCCGTCGGGCGTGGGCAAGACCGAGCTGTCCAAGGCGCTGGCGAACTTCCTGTTCGGCGAGGACGACGCGCTGATCCAGATCGACATGGGCGAGTTCCACGACCGGTACACCGCCTCGCGGCTGTTCGGCGCGCCCCCCGGGTACGTCGGCTACGAGGAGGGCGGCCAGCTCACCGAGAAGGTGCGCCGCAAGCCGTTCTCGGTGGTGCTGTTCGACGAGATCGAGAAGGCGCACCAGGAGGTGTACAACACGCTGCTGCAGGTGCTGGAGGACGGCCGCCTGACCGACGGTCAGGGCCGGACGGTGGACTTCAAGAACACCGTGATCATCTTCACCTCCAACCTCGGCACGTCGGACATCTCCAAGGCCGTGGGCCTGGGCTTCACCTCGGGCCAGGACACCGCGTCGAACTACGAGCGGATGAAGAACAAGGTCAACGACGAGCTGAAGAAGCACTTCCGGCCGGAGTTCCTCAACCGCATCGACGACATCATCGTGTTCCACCAGCTGACGCAGGACGAGATCATCAAGATGGTGGACCTGATGATCGCGCGGGTCGAGCAGCAGCTGAAGAACAAGGACATGGCGATCGAGCTGACCGACCGGGCGAAGAAGCTGCTGGCCAAGCGCGGCTTCGACCCGGTGCTGGGCGCCCGCCCGCTGCGGCGGACGATCCAGCGCGAGATCGAGGACCAGCTGTCGGAGAAGATCCTGTTCGGCGAGATCCAGCCGGGCCAGATCATCATCACCGACGTCGAGGGCTGGGACGGCGAGTCGGAGGCGGACGACAAGGCCCACTTCGTCTTCCGCGGCGAGTCGAAGCCCCTCCAGGTGCCCGACGCGCCGCCGGTCGACCTGGCCGCCTCGTCCGGTGGTGACACCGGCGAGTCGGACTCCGAGTCGGCCTGACGCCACAGCTGAAGCGCCCCCTGGGACCCCAGGGGGCGCTTTTGCGTATCTGCGCAGCTCAGCCACCCCGCCTCGCCCCACTCCCGCTGTCCACAGCTCTCAGCTCCGACCACGCTCCCCGTCGTGCCGCCCTGCTTGGATGCACGCAGGGGTTCCCTGTCCGGGGGTACGCCTGCGCGAGCCTTCCCGCGGGCGGCCCTGTGCGGTGAGCGGCTTGTCGGTTGGGTGAGGGCTGCGGTGCGGCCTGCCGGCGGCGGGATTCAGGCCGCCGCGGGCACCGGTAGGGGTGCGGGCGGCGCGCAGGTGTGGGGTGGCTCGGGGGATGCAGGCGGCGCGCGGGGTGAAGAGGGGCAGTGCTCAGAGGCGCGGAGCGGCCCGCCGGGAAGAGCCCCCGGGAAAAGACCCCAGGAAGAGAGCCCCTGGGAAGAGAGCCCCTGGGAAGAGAGCCCCAGGAAGAGAGGCCCCGGGAGAGGCGCCGGGAAGAGCGCGGTGAGAAGGCAGTGCTGCGGGGGGAAGGCGGCCTGGTGGAGGGAAGAGCTGCACGAACCCCGCCGCTCGGGCTCCCCGGGGGAGCCCGAGGCAGGGCTCAGTGCAGGGTGCCGGCCGTGGTGCGCAGGTCGGTGGAGCGGGCGATCGTCGTGCGGATGATCAGGTCCAGCGCGCGGGCCGTGGTCGGCAGGGGCAGGCTGGGCGCGTTGTCGTACCCCTGCTCCGGCGCGTAAGGCACGTGCACGAAGCCGCCCCGCACCTCGGGGAACTCGGTCGCGATCAGGTGCAGCAGGCCGTAGAACACGTGGTTGCACACGAAGGTGCCCGCCGTGTGCGACACGGCCGCCGGGATGTCGACCCCGTGCAGCGCCGACACGCACGCCTTCACCGGCAACGTCGTGAAGTAGGCCGCCGGCCCGCCCTCCACCACCGGCACGTCGATCGGCTGCCGGCCGGCGTTGTCGGGGATGCGCGCGTCGTCCAGGTTGACCGCCACCCGCTCCAGCGTCACCGCGTCGCGCCCGCCCGCCAGACCCGCGCACACCACCACGTCCGGCGAGTGGCGGACCACCAGCTCCCGCAGCGCCGCCACCGACGCCCCGAACTCGCACGGCAGCTCGGCCGTCGTCAACTCGTACCCGTCGGGGGTCACCCGGCGGACCGCGTCCCACGAGGGGTTGGTGTCGTCGCCCCCGAACGGCTCGAAACCCGTCAGCACAACTCTCACTCGGGCAGACTAGAGGGCGTGGTCGACATCGGGGAACGCCGTCCGAAGAGCCGTCCGAGGAACAGGGCCACGACGTCCCTCCTGGTGCTCGCCGCCACGGCGTTCGTCGTCGCCGCCGCGCTCCGGCTGCTGGGCGTCGACGGCACGCGGCACATGGTCGCCGCCACCGCCCTCGTCCCCTACTTCACGGTGGCCGGCGTGCTGCTCGGCGCGGTCGCGCTGCTGCTGCGCCGCTGGCTGGTCGGCGCGGTGACGCTGGTGGTCGCGCTGGTGCTGGTGGCGACCGTCGCGCCGCGCGCGTTCCCCGACGCGCGGCCCGCCGGGGTGGGGCAGCAGGTCCGCGTCATGTCGGCGAACCTGCTGGTGGGCAAGGCGGAAGCGGAGGCCCTGGTCGACGCCGTCCGGGACCACGAGGTCGACGTGCTGGCGCTGCAGGAGCTGACGCCGGCCATGGTCCGCGACTTCGAGCGCGCCGGGCTCGACGAGGTGCTGCCGCACCGCGTGTTCCTGGCGGAGCCGGGCGGTTCCGGGTCCGGCATCGCGTCGCGCCACCCGCTGACCCCGCGCACCCTCGCCGGGCCCAGCACGCTGCGGCAGGCGGGCGCGCTGGTCGACCTGCCCGGCGAGGACCTGGAGGTCCTGTCGGTGCACCCGCTGCCGCCGGTCGTCCCGGACGGCCCGGAGCACTGGCAGCGCGACATGGCGGGCCTGCCGGGGCGCGACCCGGGCGGGCCGTTCCGGGTCCTGGCGGGGGACTTCAACGCCACGCTGGACCACGTCGGCCTGCGCCGGCTGCTGGACCAGGGCTACGTGGACGCCGCCGACCAGGTCGGCGCGGGGCTGGCCGCGACGTGGCCGGCGGGCGCGGTGTGGCCGCCGCCGGTCGTCATCGACCACGTCCTGGTGGACGACCGGTGCCCGGTGGAGGCGTTCCAGGTGGTCGACGTGCCGGGCAGCGACCACCGCGCGATCGTCACCCGGTTCGTCGTGCCAGCTCGGTGAGCGCTTCCAGCGCGCCCATCCGCAGCGCCACCCCGCGCCCGTGCCGCACCTCCGGCTCGCGCGGGTTGACCCGGATCAGGGCGCCGGACGCCGCGGCGGCCAGCTCCGCCTGCCGCCGCACGGTCGGCACCGCCAGGCCCGCGCCCAGTTCCAGCACGACGAGGTCGCGCACGCCGCGCCGCCACGCGGTCAGCTCGTCCAGCGCCCGCCGGCTCGGCCCGGCGACCCACGACCAGTCGCCGAACATCAGGATGTTCGGCCGTGCCAGGCCGCCGCAGTTGCGGCACGCGGGCAGCGGCGCGGCGGCCCGCATGGTGCCCGGGTCGACGTCGACCTCCACGTCGTCGGCCGGCCACACGTCGTCCGTGCACGGCTCGACGCACTGGAGGCGGTGGATGGACCCGTGCACCTCGGCGACGTCGTCGAACCCGGCGCGCTGGAACTGCCCGTCGACGTTGGACGTGAACACCCGCGCGCCCCAGGACCGCAGCACGTCGAACCCCGCGTGCGGCCGGGTGCGCCGGTACAGGTCGAGGCGGTGCCCGTAGAAGCCCCAGGCCAGCGCCGGGTCCGCCGCGAAGTGCGCGGGGTCGGCGAGTTCGGCGAACCGCAGCCCGAGCCGCCGGTAGGGCGGGTAGGCCCGCCAGAACCCGTGGTCGCCCCGGAAGTCCGGCAGGCCCGAGTCGACGCCCATGCCCGCTCCCGCGCACACCAGCACCGCGCCGGCGCCCGCGATGAGCTCGGCGGCGCGGTCGAGTCCGGCGCTGTCGAGCCCGGCGCGGTCGAGTCCGGAGCTGTCGGGTTCGGCGCTGTCTGGCTCGGCACGATCGGGCCCGGCGCTGTCGAGTTCGGCGCGATCGGGTTCGGTGCTGTCGGGCCCGGCCTGGTCGGGCCCCGTCCCGGTGGAGGTCCGGTCAGCCACGCTTCGGTTCGGAGCTGAGCACGACCTCGAACTCCAGCAGGTCCGAGCCGGTGCCCACGGGCTTGGCCCGCTCGCCCGAGTGCGCTTCCCGCGCGCTGCCGCCCAGCCAGTTCTTGAAGTCCTCGTCGGTCTCCCAGTGGGTGACGACGAAGTACCGGTCGTCACCCGCGACGGGGCGCAGCAGCTGGAAGCCGAGGAACCCGGCCGCCGAGTCCACCGCCCCGAGCCGCGCGGCGAACCGCTTCTCCAGCTCCGGCCCCGAGCCGTCGGGGACGTGGATCGCGTTGATCTTCACAACCGCCATGGCACCGACGTTAGCACCGGCCGCCCGCCGGCGGAGGGACCGCTAGCGCCGCAGGGAGCCCGGCCACAGGTGCTCGTCGGGGGGCAGCTCGTCGCCCCGGAACCAGGCTTGGAAGAAGCCGTCCAGGTCCTGCCCGGACACCTGCTCGACGTGCGCCTCGAACTCGGGCCACGAGGCGTTGCCGCCCCGGTGCCGCTCGGTCCACTCCCGCACCGCCCGGTCGAACGGCCCGTCGCCGATCTGGCGGCGCAGGGCGTGCACCGCGAGCTGCCCCTTGTCGTAGACGCCCCGGAACTCGTTGCCGCGCCCCATGTCGTAGAGCTTGCGGTTCCAGTAGCCCGTCGAGCCGTCGGTCCGGTCGACCTCCGCGCGGTAGCGCTCGTCCAGGTCGACGCCCTCCTTCTCCTCCGCCCACTGCCACTGCGCGTAGCTGGCGAGGCACTCGTTCAGGCAGATGTCGGCCCACGACCGCAGCGTCACCGAGTCGCCGAACCACTGGTGGGCGTTCTCGTGCACGATGGTCTCCAGGTCGGCCCACCCGGCGTACACCGGCCGGGTCTGGGTCTCCAGGGAGAAGCCGATGTCGTCGGACAGGAAGATCCCGCCGGCCGCCCGGAACGGGTACGGGCCGTACTTCGCGGACAGGAACTCCAGGACCTCGGGCAGCCGCCGCTGGTCCTCGCGCGCGCCCAGCGCGCCGGGCGCGTAGGCGCTCACCACCGGCGTCCCGTCGGGCAGGGTCGACCGGTCGACGGTCCACTTGTCGATCGCCACCGTGGCCAGGTAGGTCGCCATGGGCTCGGCCGCGTCCCACCGGTAGGTCGTCCAGCCGGCGTCGTGCGTGACCTCCCCCTCCACACCGTTGGACACCGCCGACCAGCCGTCCGGCACCCGCGCGGCGAGCTTGAACGACGCCTTGTCGCGCGGGGTGTCGTTGGCCGGGAACCAGGTGGTCGCCGAGTGCGGCTCGCCCGCCGCGAACGCGCCGCCGCCCGCCGAGACCTGCCAGCCGCTGCGGCCCAGCGCCCGGTCCTGGAACAGGGCCGGCCGGCCGCCGTAGGTCACCGCCACGACGAACCGCTCGTCCTCGCGCAGCGGCGCGGCGGGCGTGATGACCAGCTCGTGCTCGCCCTCCTGGCTGAAGCCGGCCTCGACGTCCCCGACGGTCACCCCGGAGACCCGCAGCTGGTACAGGTCGAGGTTGAACCGGCTCAGGTCGTCGGTCGCGACGGCCGTGATCAGGGCCTTGCCGGTCAGCTCCCGGGTGCCGGGGTCGTAGCTGATGGCCACGTCGTAGCCGTCGACGTCGTAGCCGGTGTTGCCGTCCTGCGGGTAGTACGGGTCGCCCGCGCCGTCGCCGCCCTCGGCGTCGACCACCGGGGGAGTGCCGCTCGCGGGGGACGCGGTCGGCGGCTGCTGCTCCGGCCGGTCGGGCAACTCGGCCACCAGCACCCCCGCCACGACGAGCACGACGGCCGCGACGAGCAGGTAGGGACGGGCCCCGGGGCTGATTGCCATGCCGACATGATGCACGCATGAGCGTTGTGGAGTTCGGTGGATCGGGGCGCGGGATCCTGCTGATGCACGGCCTGATGAGCCGGGCCTCCACCTGGTGGACCGTCGCGCAGTGGCTCAAGCCCTACGGGCGGGTCGTCGCGGCGGACGCCAGGGGCCACGGCCGCAACTCCCAGCGCGGCCCGTTCCGGACGGAGGACTTCGTCGCCGACGCCGCCGCCGTGGTCGAGCGGCACGACCTCGCGCCCGCCGTGGTGATCGGGCACTCGATGGGCGGCCTGCACGCGTGGGCGCTGGCCGCGACCCGCCCGGAGCTGGTGGCGGCCGTGGTGGCGGAGGACGTCGTGCCGGACAACCGGGGCCGCACGGTGGACGAGTGGCGCTGGTACTTCGAGTCGTGGCCGGTGTTCGAGTCCCTGGCGCACGTCCGGTCCGTGGTGCGGGTGCCGCGGGTCGAGGAGATGTTCGAGGAGCGCGCCGACGGCTACCACCTGATCGCGCGGCTGGAGGACCTCTACGAGATCGCGGCCGAGTGGGGCGAGCGGTCCTACTGGGACTTCGTGGACGCCGTCCGGTGCCCGACGCTGACCGTCGAGGCGGGCCGGGGCGGGCTGCGGCCGGGGCAGATGGCCGAGGTCGCCCGGCGCACGGGCGGGCAGCACCTGCTGGTGCCCGAGTCGGGGCACGTCGTGCACGACGAGGCGCCCGAGGTCTACCGGGGCGCGGTGGAAGCCTTCCTGAGCGGGTCGATCCCGCCGGTCTGAGTGTCCACGACGGACACCTCGCGGACCTTGGCGCGGATCGGCTCGACCGGGTGCAGGGCGGCGAACGCCCGGACGACCTCCGCGTCGTCGACGCCGTGCAGCAGCGTGCAGTGCGGCACCCAGTTGCCCGGCAGGTAGTACGCGCTGGGGTTCTTCACCCGCCCCGCCAGCACGTCGTGGATCGCCGAGTGCACGGCCAGCAGCTCCCCGTCCACGACCGCGCCGAGCTGGAGCACGTTCTCGGTGGTGGAGAACACGCCGAGGGTGTGCAGCCACAGGTCGGGCAGCCACAGCCGGGACAGGTCCTCGCGCAGCTCGGCGCGCACCTTCGGCCCGATCGCGCCCGCCACGGCGTAGGTCAGGTGCGGCGGGTGCTCGAACGACGCGCCGATCCGCCGCCACAGCGCCCGGACCCGCGCGTCGGCGTCGGCGTCGAAGAACACCACCAGCGCGTGCACGTCAGTGCTCCCCGGGCAGCGCGAACAACCCGGTCGCGGTCTGCTCGACCAGGCCGTCCACCAGCAGGGAGTGCAGGCACCGGTCGCGCTGCCCGGCGTCGGACCAGACGGCGTCCAACCGGGCCTTGCCGACCGGCTCGGGCGTGCCGCGCAGGACGTCCAGCAGCAGGCCGCGCACCTGCCGGTCGGTCCCGGCGAACTTCTGCACGGCCTTGGCCGGCCCGTCGTAGGCGGGGCGCCCGTTGCGCTGCCACGCGCACGTGGCGAGCACCGGGCAGTCCGCGCACCTGGGCGTGCGCGCGACGCAGACCAGGGCGCCGAGTTCCATCAGGGCCGCCGAGAACACGGCCGCGTCCTCCCGCGGCAGCAGCGCTGCCACGTCGTTCAGGTCCCGGGTGGTGGACGGCGGCCCGGCGTCACCCGCGCCGTGCACGGCCCGCGCCACCACGCGCCGCACGTTCGTGTCCACCACCGGGCACCGCTTCCCGTAGGCGAAAGCCGCCACCGCTCGGGCCGTGTACGCGCCGATGCCCGGCAGCGCCAGCAACGTGTCCACGTCGTCCGGCACCACGTCACCGTGCTCGGCCGCGATCGCCTGGGCCGCCGCGTGCAGCCGCAGGGCGCGCCGGGGGTAGCCGAGCTTGCCCCAGGCGCGCAGGACCTCGCCCTGGCTCGCGGCGGCCATGGCGGAGGGCGTCGGCCAGCGCCGCAACCACTCGCGCCAGATCGGCTCGACCCGGGCGACCGGCGTCTGCTGGAGCATGATCTCGCTGACGAGCACACCCCAGGCCGTGCAGTCGGGCCGCCGCCAGGGCAGGTCCCGGGCGGTCTCGGCGAACCAGTCGAGGAGTGTCTGCGCGTCCAGGCTCATAGCCCGGCCAGTGTCCCAGAGGGCGGCGACCCGGTTGAGGGAGGTGCTGCCGGGCACCGCCCGGCTTTGACGCTTGTGGGCCTGTGCTCCGCGGCGGCGCTTCGGTTCTCACTGTTAGCCGTGTTCCGCGTTAGCCGTGTTCCGCGCGGCGGCGCTTAGCTCCAGCAGGCCGCGTTCCACGCGGCGGCGCTTCAGTTCTCACTGTTAGCCGTGTTCCGCGCGGCGGCGCTTAGCTCCAGCAGGCCGCGTTCCACGCGGCGGCGCTTCAGTTCTCACTGTTAGCCGTGTTCCGCGCGGCGGCGCTTAGCTCCAGCAGGCCGCGCTCCGCGCGGCGGCGCTTCAGTTCTCACTGTTAGCCGTGTTCCGCGCGGCGGCGCTTAGCTCCAGCAGGCCGCGCTCCGCGCGGCGGCGCTTCAGCGCAGCCGTGTGCCTCGTGTTCTCCCCGTACGGCCTGGGCGCAGCCCGATCATCTTTGTCGGGGGGTGTCAAGCACGCCCTTCGCTTGACACCCCCCGACAAAGATGATTGCCTCCGGCAGGCCGTGCGGGGAGAACACGACGCACTTCCCTCCTCCTTGGGGGCCTCCTGGCCGCCCTTCATACCTCTGACCTGCACCGATCCGGGTTAGATTTGGTGCAGTACGGATCTCAGCTGAAGAGCTTGAAAGAGTCCTCGCCGGACGGGCAGGCCGCCAAGGAGAATGAAAAGAAACAGCGGTCGTGTTCTCCCCGCATGGCCTGTCTAAAGACGACCATGCTTTTCTGGGGGGTGCAAGCGAAAAGCGTGCTTGCACCCCCCAGAAAAGCATGGTAGCCCTCCGGGCAGGCCATACGGGGAGAACACGAAGGCACCGGTCTGCACGGGGCGTGCCAAAAGCCAAGAGCCAAGGGCCAAGAGCCGAGGGCGAAAAGTGAGCCGTGCGGCCTGCGCGCGTCGTGCGGGCACCACGCGCGCAGGCGAGAGCCCCTAGACGACCTCGGTCAGCTCGCCGGTGTGCACGTCGTAGACGAACCCGCGGATGTTGTCCCGGTGCGGCACGAAGGGGCTGTGGCGGAGGCGGTTCATGGAGTTGCGGACGCTGTCCTTGACCTCGCGGAAGGCTTCGACGGCCCAGGTGGGGCGCATCCCGGCGTCGGACTCCAGCTCGTCCTTGAACTCGTCCTCGGTGACCAGCTGCAACCCGCAGTTGGTGTGGTGCACCAGCAGCACCTCGCGGGTGCCCAGCTTGCGCTGGCTCAGCGCGAGCGACCGGATCATGTCGTCGGTGACCACGCCGCCCGCGTTGCGCAGCACGTGCGCCTCGCCCTGCTTGAGCCCGAAGATCTCGAAGACCCGGATGCGGGAGTCCATGCAGGTCAGGATGGCAACCTGCATGGAGGGCCGAGGCGAGGAGCGGTCACCGGGCACGGCGTTGCCCAGCTCCCCGTTGCGGCGCAGCAGCTCTTCGATGGACGTCATGCCCAACACCTCCCTGTTCCTCCCCGGATTGGAACCCGCCTCCAGCGGACCGGCAACCGATCCGGGGTGTGAATCACGTTCATCACATCGGATGACAAGCAGTTACGTGGCCATTCCACGTCACTTGGTTACCTTCGCCAAGTGATCGTGCCCACAGGTCCACTGCCGCCGGAGGTGTACCGGCGTCGTCGAGCGCTGGCCGCCGCCGGCACCGCGGTCGCGACCGTGCTGGCCGTGTGGCTGGTGGGCGCGCTCATCGGGCACGGCGAGTCCGCGCCGGCCGACCCGGTCGCCCCGGTGGTCTCCAACCCGCCGCCGCAGGCCGACCCGCCCTCGCCGGCCTCCTCGTCGGCCTCGCCCCCGCCCGGCCCGTCCACCCGGCCGGCCGCCGCCCACCCGCCCGGCCACCTCCCGGGGCAGCCCCCGTCGCCGCTGGGCCTGCCGCGGCGGTGCGAGCCCGCGCAGCTGGGCGTCGTGGCGACCCTGGACAGGGCTTCCCACCCGGCGGGGGAGCGGGTGGAGCTGGGCATCCGGGTGTCGAACACCGGGCCGGAGCCGTGCGCCGAGGAGATCGGCCGCGCGGTGCGGGAGCTGGTGGTGACCGCGGCCGACGGGGGCGCCCGGCTCTGGTCGAGCAACGACTGCTACGACACCGTCGGGTCCGAGGTGCGGGTCCTGCGCCCCGGCGAGCTGTTCGAGTACGGCCTGGAGTGGCGGGGGACGGCCTCGGAGCCGGGCTGCGCGGAGCACACCCGGCTGGGCCCGGGGGACTACCTGCTCACCGCTCGGGTGGCCGGGAGGTCGAGCGACCCGGTGGCCTTCCGGATGACCTGACGCCCGGCCCGCCGCGCGTCACGGGCCGAACCAGCGCTCCTCGACCGCTCCGCGCGGCGACGCCGCCGTGGAGCCGACGACCAGCTCGGTGGACAGCGTCACCGTGCGCGGCCTGGTCCGCTCCGCCGAGTCCAGCAGCAGCTTGCCCGCCGCCCGGCCCTTCTCCAGCACGGGCTGGCGGACGGTCGTGAGGCCGGCCTGCTCCGCCTCGCGGATGCCGTCGAACCCGGTGACCGTGAGGTCGTGCGGCACGGCGAGGCCGCGCCTGCGCGCCTCGCCCAGCGCGCCCAGCGCGAGGATGTCCGACGTGCAGATCAGCGCCGTGATCTGCGGGTCGCGGTCGAGCACCTGGGCGGCGGCCGACGCGCCGGAGGCGGTGTTGTGGTCGAACCGCTCCACCACCGGCACACCCGCCCAGTCGACGCCGGCCTCGGTGAACGCCTCGGCCAGCCCCGCCAGCCGGGACCGCTGCACGTGGAAGTGCGCGGACCGCTGCCGCTCGGCGGTGACGTAGCCGTCGTTGCGGTCGCGGGCGAGCCTCATGCACACCACGCCGACCCGCCGGTGGCCGAGCGAGATGAGGTGGCGGGCGAGCGAGTTCATCGCGGCCCGGTCGTCGATGCCGACCCGGTCGACGTTGCCCAGGTCCGGCTGGTCGCACACCACCGTCGGCACCGGCCGCTCCAGCACCGCCGCCAGGTGCGGGTCGTCGTCGGGCACCGAGTACACGACGAACCCGTCGACGCCGGCGCGGTGCACGGCCGCCACGTCCTCGCGCTCGGGGTTCGCCGGCACCAGCAGCAGCCCGGTCCCGGCGTCCTCGCACGCCAGGGCCAGGCCCTCCAGGAACCCGATCGCCGCCGGGTCGCGGAAGGCGTAGGACAGGTTCTCGGTGAGCAGCAGCCCCACCGCACCGGCCTTCCGCGTCCGCAGCGACCGCGCCACCGGGTCGGGCCCCGGGTAGCCGAGCCGCCTCGCTGTCTCCAACACCCGGCGTCGCAGCTCCGGCGAGAGCTGGTCGGGACGGTTGTACGCGTTGGACACCGTTGTCCGGGAAACACCCAGCTCCGCCGCCAGTGAGGCCAGCGTCGCGGGGCGTCGCACATGCATCGACCGCGCCATGAAGTGACCGTAACGGTTCAGAACCAATTACAGAAGCAGGCGTGACGGGCATCCCTGAGAAGGTGCATCCGCGCAGGTGGGACCGGGTCACCTGCGTGGAACATGGTCCAGACCAATTAGGCGGTGGGTGGCGGCGCCGTGGACTCCCGCACGACCAGCTCCGGGCGGAACACGCGGGTGTAGTTGCCCGCCGGCCGCCTGCGCCGGTCGGGGTCCAGCCGGTGCGCCAACTCGTCCACGGCCGCTGCCGCCATCTCCTCGATCGGCTGCGCCAGCGTGGTCAGCGACGGCGAGCAGTACGACGCGAGCGGGATGTCGTCGAACCCCACCACCGACAGGTCGCGGGGCACCGACAGGCCGCGCCGGTGCGCCTCCCGCAGCACGCCGATCGCCATGTGGTCGGACGAGCAGATCACCGCCGTCGGCCGCACCGCGTCCAGCAGCGCGGCCGTCGCCGCCGCGCCGCCCTCCGGCCCGAACGGCGCGTGCGCCACGTACTCGGAGCCGGCGGGCAGCCCGTCCTCCTCCAGCGCCGCCGACCAGCCCGCCCGCTTCAGCCGGGACGTCAGCGACCGCGCGGGACCGGACACGAAGCCGATGCGGCGGTGCCCCAGCTCCACCAGGTGCCGGGTCGCCGCGTACCCCGCGTGCTGCTCGTCCACCGTCACGTCCGGCACGTCCAGCGACGGCGTGGCCCCGTTGAGGAACACCATGTGCACGCCGTCGGCCAGCAGCTTGGCGTAGTAGCTGGGCCGGGGCGCCTGGCCGAGCGGCACCTCGGCGTTGGTGATCTCCGGCGACACGAACACCATGCCCTCGACGCCGCGGGCGAGCAGCATCCGGACGTACTCCTCCTCGCCCATGGCCGCGCTGCCGGTCGCGCGCGTGTTGCACAGCAGCGACGAGTACCCCAGCCGCGCGGCGCGCACCTCCAGCGCCTCGGCGAACGCGGGGAACACCGGGTTGGACAGCTCCGGCACGAGCAGCCCGATCACCCCGGTCCGCTGGAGCGCGCCCAGGCCGCGCGGCGTGTAGGGCATCTCCGCGAGCACGGCCAGCACGCGCTGGCGGGTCTCCTCGTTGACACCCGCCCGGCGGTTGAGCACCCGGCTGACCGTGGACATGCTCACCCCGGCTGCCCTCGCGATCTCGGACAGTCCGGACACCGCGCCTCCTCGTTCGGTGATCGTGGGTGACGTGCAGCCTGCCGGGACCGGCAAGTTTTTGCAACGCCGGTCCCCGGCCGGTCCGGTGGATCGCCTCCGTTACGGCTTGGTTACTGCAAGTGTCTTGACCCTCCGCTGGTAGGGGGTTATGCAACTTGTGTCAGGAATTTCGCAAGTCCTTGCAGAACCTCATCCCGATGAGGCCAACCGGAGGGACGGCACCAACGATGCGACGCACCACCTTCGTCACCGCCGCGGCGGGTCTGGCCGGCGCGCTCGTCCTCGCCTCGTGCGGCGGCGGCGCGCCCGCCGACAGCGGCGTGGTCACCTTCTGGGACACCAGCGGCCCCGGCGAGAGCCCGGTGTTCGACCGGATCGCGCAGGAGTGCGCCGCCGAGGGCGGCTACCGGGTGCGGACCGAGGTGGTGGCCTTCGACCTCGCGCTCAACAACTTCAAGACCGCCGCGCAGGGCGGCCAGGGCCCCGACGTGTTCCGCGCCGAGGTCGCCTGGGTGCCGCAGCTGGCCCAGCTCGGCTACGTCGTCGACCTCACCGACACCGAGCTGGGCAGGGACACCGACGACTTCCTCGCCACCCCGCTGGGTTCCACCAGGTTCCAGGACCGGACCTACGGCGTGCCCCAGGTCACCGACTCGCTGGCGCTGTTCTACAACAAGCGCAAGCTCGCCGACGCCGGCGTGGAGCCGCCGAAGACCTGGGACGAGGTCAAGGCCGCCGCCGCGAAGCTCGGCGGCGAGAAGACCCTGTTCCTCAACAACGACGCCTACTACGCGCTGCCGTTCATCTACGGCGCGGGCGGCGACCTCGTGGACGCGCCCGCGAAGAAGATCGTCGTCAACTCCGCCGAGAACGTGGCGGCGCTGGAGACCGCCAAGGGCCTGCTCGACGCCAAGGCCGCGACCACCGCCCTGGACCCGGTGAACTCCTACGGCAACATGCAGGCCGCGTTCTCCGCCGGCGAGGTCGCGATGGTGATCAACGGCCCGTGGTCGGTGACCGACTACCTCAAGGGTGAGGCGTTCGCGGACGCGGCCGACCTCGGCATCGCGCCCGTGCCCGGCGAGACGGCCGGCAAGGGCTCGGCGCCGGTCGGCGGCCACGACTACGTCATCCGCCAGGGCACCGCGGCCCGGGACTCCGCGGTCGAGCTCGTCGCGTGCATGAGCAGCGCCGAGTCGCAGGCGCGTATCGCCGAGGAGCTGGGCCTGCTGCCCACCCGCAAGTCCGCCTACGAGGTCGCCGGCGTCAAGGGCAACCCGGTCGTCTCCGCGTTCCGCCAGGTCGTCGACGCCGCCCACGCCCGCCCGTGGATCCCGGAGGGCGCGGAGCTGTTCGAGCCGCTGAAGATCGCCTACGCCGACGTGCTCGCGGGGAAGAAGGACGCCCGCGCGGCGCTGGACGAGGTGGCCGAGGTCTACCGGAACAGGGTCGTCGAGGACTACGCCATCGGCTGACCCCCCTTCCCGCGGCGGGCCGCGCCTCCCCTTGGCGCGCGGCCCGCCCGCCGACCCCAGGAGGCGACCGTGCGCAGGTTCCTGACCCGGCACTGGTACGCGTACGCGATGGTGCTGCCGGTGGTGGTGGTCCTCGCCGCGCTGGTGCTCTACCCGCTGGCCCAAGGCGTGTTCTTCACCTTCACGAACATCAACGAGGGCAACATCGCCAACCCGGTCCTGGGCCGCGCCGCCGGCTACACCGGCGTGGGCCTGACCAACTACCTGAACGTGCTCTCCGGCGATCCGGGCTTCGGCTCGTTCTGGACGACCCTGGCGCGCACGCTGGTCTGGACGTTCGGCTGCGTGTTCTGCCACTACGCCATCGGCCTCGGCCTGGCGGTGCTGCTCAACCGCCCGCTGCGCGGCCGTGCCGCGTACCGGGTGCTGCTGGTCCTGCCCTGGGCCGTGCCCGCGTTCGTCAGCGCGTTCGCGTGGAAGTACATGTTCAACGCCCAGTACGGGATCATCAACCAGGCCCTGCGCGCGATCGGCCTGCCGGGTCCGGTGTGGCTGGGCCAGTCCGACTGGGCGCTGGTCGCGGTCGTCGTCGTCAACGTGTGGCTGGGCGTGCCGTTCATGATGGTGGCGCTGCTCGGCGGCCTCCAGGCCATCCCCGGCGACCTGTACGAGGCCGCCGAGGTGGACGGCGCGTCGCCGTGGCAGCGGTTCCGGCATGTGACGCTGCCGGGCCTGCGAGAGGTGTCCGGCACCGTGGTGCTGCTGGGGATCATCTGGACCTTCAACATGTTCGCGGTGATCTACCTGATCACCGGCCCGAACCCGAACACCCGGATCCTGGTGACCTACGCGTTCGAGCGGTTCTTCTCCGGCGCCTCGCGGGACTACGCGATCGCGTCGACCTACGGCGTGCTGATCCTGTCCGTCCTGCTGGTGTTCGCGGGGGTCCACCGGCGGGCGCTGCGCGCGCGAGGCGAGGTGTGGTGATGGTGGTCGGAACCGCTGGAACCGTTGCGGCGCGGGCGAAGCGGAGGCGCCGCGAGCGCTCCCCGCTGGCGAGCGCCGGGCTGCACGCCGCGCTGCTCGTCGCGTCGGCCATCGCGGTGTTCCCGGTGTTCTGGGTCCTGGTCACGTCGTTCAAACCGGACGCGCGGGCCGTCGAGACGACGCCGAAGCTGGTCAACCAGTCCACTGTGGACAACTACGCGCGGGTCCTGTCCGGTGAGAAGGGCGACTTCCTGGCGTGGTTCGGCAACTCGGTCCTCATCGCGCTGCTGACCACCCTGGTCGCGGTGTTCCTGTCGGCGACCGCGGGCTACGCGGCGTCGCGGTTCCGGTTCCCGGGCAGGCGCGGGCTGCTGCTGTCGTTCCTGGTGGTGCAGATGTTCCCGTTCGCGGTGCTGATCGTGCCGCTGTACAACGCGCTGCTGGCGCTGGGGCTGCAGGGCACGAGCACCGGCCTGGTGCTGGTGTACTGCACGACCGCGGTGCCGTTCTGCACCTACCTGCTCAAGGGCTACTTCGACACCATCCCCACCGACATCGACGAGGCGGGCCGGGTCGACGGGCTCTCGCCGTTCGGGGTGTTCTGGCGGCTGGTGCTGCCGCTGGCGCGCCCCGGCCTGGCGGTGACGGCCTTCTACGCGTTCCTGACCGCCTGGGGCGAGGTGGCGTTCGCGTCGGCGTTCCTCTCGGCGGCGGACCGGTCCAAGACGCTGGCGGTGGGCCTGCAGGTGTTCGTGCAGCAGAACCGGACCGAGTGGGGGCACCTCGCGGCGGCGTCGGTCCTGGTCGCCGTCCCGGCGGTGCTGGTGTTCTACCTGGTCCAGCGGTTCCTGGTGGCCGGGCTGTCGGCGGGCGCGGTGAAGGGCTGAGCCCGCCGGGCGCCGCGCGGACTGGACCAATCCACCCGTTCCCGTAAGCGCTTGCAATCCCTACCGTTGCGGCAAAGCTCGGTAGTGAAAGGTGCGTTCCCATGGCTGAGGTCGCCTACGTCAAGGCATCGCGGGTCTTCTCCGGCACCCCGCCGGTCCGCGCCGTCGACGAGTTGTCGCTCGACGTCTCCGACGGCGAGTTCCTGGTGCTGGTCGGCCCGTCGGGCTCGGGCAAGTCGACGGCCCTGCGGATGCTCGCGGGCCTGGAGGACGTGGACGAGGGCGCCATCACCATCGGCGGCAAGGACGTCACCAACGTGCCGCCCAAGGGGCGGGACATCGCCATGGTGTTCCAGTCCTACGCCCTCTACCCGCACATGACCGTCGCCGAGAACATGGGTTTCGCGCTCAAGCTGCGCGGCGTGGACAAGGCTCGGATCAAGGAGAAGGTCGCCGAGGCGGCCAGGATGCTGGACCTGACCAAGTACCTGGACCGCAAGCCCAAGGCGCTGTCCGGCGGTCAGCGGCAGCGCGTCGCGATGGGCCGCGCGATCGTGCGCGAGCCCTCCGTCTTCCTGATGGACGAGCCGCTGTCCAACCTGGACGCGAAGCTGCGCGTGGAGACCCGCGCGAACATCGCCGCGCTCCAGCAGCGCCTGGGCACCACCACGATCTACGTCACGCACGACCAGGTCGAGGCCATGACCATGGGCCACCGCGTGGCCGTGCTCAAGGACGGCCTGCTCCAGCAGTGCGACACCCCGCGCGCGCTGTACGACAAGCCGGCCAACGCGTTCGTCGCCGGCTTCATGGGCTCGCCCGCCATGAACCTCAAGACGGTGCCGCTGACCGCCGAGGGCGCGAAGCTGGACGGCATCGTGGTGCCGCTGGAGCGCCGCGCGCTCGACGGCGCCGGCGCGAGCGGCCTGGACGAGGTCACCTTCGGCATCCGACCGGAGTCGCTGGCGCTGGTCGGCTCGCAGGGCCCCGGCATGGAGATGACCGTCGAGCTGGTCGAGGAGCTGGGCGCGGACGCGCTGGTGCACGGCGCGGTGCGGATCGGCTCCGGCTCGGAGCGGTTCGTGGTCCGCGTGGACGGCCGCACGCCGCCCGCCCTGGGCCAGGTCGTCAAGGTCGCGGTGCGCGACGCCTCCGAGATCCACCTGTTCCACCCGGAGACGGGCGCGCGCCTGAGCGACTGAGGCCGGACCGGGGACGGGCGCGCCGCACCGGCTGCGCGCCCGCCCGGCGCTGCGAGGGCCACCTCCCGACGCGGAGGTGGCCCTCGTCGCGTTCCGCGACCGCGCGCAAAGTCACAGAACACCCGGTCAGTGGACACACCGGTGGCGGAGCGTTCTAAACTGAACTCGACAACGGTTTCCATTGCACATAAATCCAGCCCGTCGAGGAGCCAGCCCATGACCGTCCGTAACGCGATGCTCGGCGCGGTGGCCGCCGTGACCGCCGCCGTCCTCGCCGCCTGCGGCGGTGAGCAGGCCCCGCCCGCGGCGAACGGCAAGATCAAGGTCGTCGCGTCCACCAACGTGTGGGGCAGCGTCGTGCAGGCCGTCGGCGGCGACGCGGTGGAGGTCACCGCCATCATCAGCGACCCGTCGGGCGACCCGCACTCCTACGAGAGCAAGCCCTCGGACGTGGCCGCCGTGCGCGACGCCAAGCTGGTGATCTTCAACGGCGGCGGCTACGACGACTTCTTCGCCACCCTGCTGACCACCGAGACCGAGGGCGCGAAGAAGATCGAGGCGTTCCCGCTGTCGGGCAAGGCTTCCGACCACGCCGAGCCGGAGACCGGCGCGGAGCCGGAGACCGGGGCCGAGCCGCACGACCACGAGGTCAACGAGCACGTCTGGTACGACTTCGCCAGCGTGCGCAAGGTCGCCGACCAGGCCGCCGCCGACCTGTCGGAGATCGCGCCGGACCGCAGGGCCGACTTCGAGGGCAACGCCGCCGACTTCGGCCGCCGGCTCGACGAGCTGTCCCAGCGGATCGCGGGCGCGGGCGAGGGCCGCAAGGTGCTGGAGACCGAGCCGGTCGCGCACTACCTGCTCGACGCCGCCGGCGTGGTGGACGCGACGCCCGAGACGTTCAGCGAGGCCGTGGAGGGCGAGACGGACATCCCGGCCGCCGCGCTCGCCGAGGTCACCGAGCTGGTGGGGCGGAAGCAGGTCGTCGCGGTCGTGGACAACGTCCAGACCGAGAACGCGGCGGTCAAGCAGGTCGTGGACGGGGCCCGGCAGGCCGGCGTCCCGGTCGTGCAGGTCACCGAGACGCTGCCGGAGGGGGCCACGGGCTACCTTGACTGGATGACGAAGCAGGTGGACTCGCTGGCGGAGGCGCTGCGCGGATGACGGCACAGGTGACCGACACCCCCGTGCGCGGCGCCGTGACCCTGCGCGGCGCACGGCTGTCCTACGGGGACCGGGTGCTGTGGGACGGGCTGGACCTCGACGTGGCGCCCGGCGAGTTCGTGGCCGTGCTGGGGCCCAACGGGTCGGGCAAGACCAGCCTCATGCGCGTGCTGCTCGGCCTGCAGCCGCTGACGGCGGGCACCGTGCACGTCTCGGGCGGCAACCGCCGGATCGGGTACGTCCCGCAGCAGCGCGCGGTGGACCCGTCGCTCGCGCTGCGCGGTCGCGACCTGGTCGGGTTCGGTGTGGACGGCCACCACTGGGGCCTGGGGCTGCGCGGGCGCCGCGAGCGCGCGGCCAAGGTGGACGCTGCGCTGGCCGCCGTGGGCGCGACCCGGTACGCCGACGAGCCGGTGGGGCTGCTCTCCGGCGGCGAGCAGCAGCGGCTGCGGGTGGCCCAGGCGCTGGTCGGCGACCCCGAGGTGCTGCTGTGCGACGAGCCGCTGCTGTCGCTGGACCTCGCGCACCAGCGGGTGGTCAGCGACCTGATCGACCGGCGGCGGCGCACGGCCGGCACCGCCGTGCTGTTCGTGACCCACGAGATCAACCCGGTGCTGCCGCTGGTCGACCGGGTGCTGTACCTGGTGGACGGTCGGTTCCGGGTCGGCACCCCGGCCGAGGTGATGACCTCGGCGACGCTGTCGCAGCTGTACCGCACCAACGTCGAGGTGGTCCGCGTGCGCGACCAGATCCACGTGGTCGGCGCGCAGCACGTGTGCGAGGACGCGCCGCACCACGTGGCGGATGAGGACTGATGGAGAACTTCTTCGACCTGTCGCTGACGCTCGACCTGCTGCGCTACGACTTCGTCTGGCAGATGCTGATCGCGGGCGCGGTGCTCGGCGTGGTGGCGGGCCTGCTCGGGCCGCTGGTGGTGACCCGCAAGATGGCGTTCGCCGTCCACGGCACCTCCGAGCTGGCGTTCACCGGCGGTGCGGCGGCCCTGCTGGTCGGCGTCGGCGTCGGCTACGGCGCGCTGGCCGGGTCGGTGGTGGCGGCGCTGCTGCTCGGGCTGCTGTCGCGGCGCGACTCGGACCGCGACTCGGTGATCGGCGCGATCCTGGCGTTCGGCCTCGGGCTGGGCGTGCTGTTCCTCTACCTCTACAAGGGCCGGTCGGCGAACAAGTTCGGGCTGCTCACCGGGCAGATCGTCAGCGTCGGCTCGACCGACCTGTGGTTGCTGATCGGCTCGTCGGTCGCCGTGCTGGTGGTGCTGGCGGTCATCTACCGGCCGCTGCACTTCGCCTCGGTCGACCCGGCGGTCGCCACGGCGCGCGGCGTCCCGGTCCGCTCGCTGGCGGTGGTGTTCGCGGTGCTGGTCGGCGTGGCCACCGCGCTGAGCGTGCAGGTCGTCGGCGCGCTGCTCGTGCTGTCGCTGATGATCACGCCCGCGGCCGCCGCGAGCCGGGTCACGGCGTCACCGGTGAAGGCGACCGCGCTGGCCGTGGTGTTCGCCGAGGCGGCCGTGCTGCTGGGCATCCTGCTCTCGCTCGCCCCCGGCGTGCCGGTGAGCGCGTTCGTCACGGGGGTGTCGTTCCTGATCTACCTGGTGTGCCGGGTGCTGGGCGGCGCGCGGTCCCGGGCGGACGCCTGACCGGACCGCCCGCGACGGGTGGTTTGGCCGGGGGCCGGCGCGGGTACCGCACCGGGTGGGGCTGATCGGCAGCGCTGGGACGGGCGCCGGGTGATGCGGACACGGGTTGACGCGCTCGCCCGTGCGGGACGCGCCGCACGGGTGGGGCGAGGTCGTGCGCACCGGGGTCCGCGCGCCGCGGGCGGCCCCGCGGCCGGCTCAGGCGGACCGGGTGATCTCGGGCTCGTCGACCCGCGGCGCGGGCAGCCGGCGGGCGTGGATGTCGATGCCGGCCACGCGCACCTGGTTGCGGCCGTTCTCCTTGGCCGCGTAGAGCGCCGCGTCGGCGCTGTGCTGCGCCGACATCAGGCAGTCGCCGTTGTCCGGGACCACCGCCACGCCGATGGACGCCGAGATCGCCCGCACCTCCGGGCCGTCCTCGGTCAGCGGCAGGTTGCGCCCGCGCAGGGTCACCGTGTTGCGGTGCTTGTCGGTGGTCACGACGGTCATCTCGCCGATCGCCTCGCGCACCCGCTCCGCGATCGCCGTGCCCTGGACCAGGCCCGTCTCGGCCAGCACGACGACGAACTCCTCGCCGCCGTCGCGGCCCGCCACGTCACCCGGCCGCAGCTTCTCCCGCAGGATGCGGCCCACCTCGGCCAGCACGGCGTTGCCCGCCGGGTGGCCCCACGTGTCGTTGATGCGCTTGAAGTGGTCCAGGTCGATCGCCAGCACGGTCACCGGCTGGCCCGCGTGCCGGCAGCGCTCAGTGAGCCGGCCCGCGTGCTCGCTCAGGCCGTTGGTGTTGAACAGGCCCGTGCGGTAGTCGGTGTGGGCGTCCTTGGTCAGCTGCAGGTGCGCCTTGTGCTGCTCGGCGACCAGCCGCTCCAGGTGCGCGTGGCGCTCCGACGCGCGGTGCAGCAGGGCGTTGACCAGGATCACCGGCACGGCCAGCAGCAGCGGCGCGACCCAGTGGGTGGCGACCAGCAGCCCGAGCGCCGCGCCGACGCCGAGCGTGGTCATCTCCAGCATGTTGTCGTGGCGCGTGCCCAGCGAGTCCACGAACCGGGTCTGCGGGTTGACGATCTTGAGCGCCACCGTCATCAGCAGCACCTGCACGAACCAGTACAGCGCGGCGACGAGGACCAGCACGCCCAGCAGCGCGAGGTCCGTCAGGACCCGGCCGGAGGACGACAGCGAGAACCCCGACAGCCGGACGGCCGCGCCGGCGAGCGCGGTGCTCGCCACGATGTGCGCGGAGGTGAACACGAACCGGTACGGCTGCCGCCGGGCGATCGGCCACAGCACCACCCGCAGCCACACGACCACCAGGACGCCCATGGCGGCGGGCAGCACGATCGCCGCGGCGAACGTCCACACCGAAGTGAGGTCGAAGTACGGGCCCGCGGATTCGTCCCGGCGCGATTCCTCGGCCCGTCGGACGATCGTCAGGTGGACGGTGACCGCCAGCACCAGTGCGCCGAACCGCAGCCAATCCGCGGGCGCCGCGGAACCGAGCGTGGTCAACAGCCAAATGGCGGCGAATGCCACCACCACTTCGACGGAAAGCACGTAGGCGATCGCGGTGCGGCGCAGCGACCACAGGTCCCAGTTCCGACTCGGGCGCCACTTGGCTGTCGCGGACGGCGCGTGGTCAGGCAAACTGTTCTTCACCACGTCCCCCCTACACTCATGCCGCCGCCGCGCGGCCACTCGCCGGAGCAGCGGCGGCTTTACGGCCCCCATCGGTACCCGAGTCGTGCGTAGAGGAGTGTCCGCCATGCGTAACCGCGAGTGGTGACCCCATCGCTCTCCTTGAGCCCCGGTCCGGAATCTTCACCGTACGTGCGTGCGTTCTCGCGGTGCGCGCACGAACGCGCCTCGTCATGGGAATCGCCATTCGTGGTGAGTCTGTTTCATGTGGCCACCGTGTTCGGGTCGGTCCTGGCTCGTGCGCGGTTCCAGGCTACGGTCGCCTGCCCGGCGAGGAGCAGCCCGATGGCCCCGGCGCCCGCCAGCGTCGCCGTCACCGAGCCGATCGCGTGCGCGACGACCCCCGCCAACGCCATCCCGCCGCCCTGGCTGGACCTCAGCGCCGTGCGCGCGATGCCGTAGGCCCGCCCGCGGTAGGCGTCCGGCAGGATCCGCATCCACGCCGAGCGGGCCGGCGTGTGGTAGGCCCCGGCCATGCCGGCCAGCACGAGCAGCGCGATGGTCCAGGTCAGGTTGGGGTTCAGCGCGAACATCACCAGCGGCGCCAGCGACAGGATGGCCAGCGGGCCGATGAGCCGCTCGCGCTTCGCCGGGTCGCGCACCAGGCGGAACAGCACGGCCACCCCCAGCACGTTCGCGGCCGGTTCGACGGCCAGGATGAGGCCGACGGCCCACACCGCGTCCAGGCTCGCGGCCAGCGGCACGGCGAGCCCCTCGGGCACCATCGCGATGCCGGCCAGAAGGCGCATACCCATAAGAGAGCGCAATCGCGGTTCAGTGACGAGCAGCGCGAAAGCTCCCTTGCCGCCTTCGGCTTCCCGATGTGCCGCGCCGAGCGGGTCGGCGGCCGGCCGGAACCGCACCGACGTCTGCACCAGCACCGCCACCAGCACGAACGTCACCGCGTCGATCGCCAGGGCCACGTTCGGGCCCGCGGTGGTCACCAGGAAGCCCGCCGCCGCCAGGCCGGCCATCTGGGCCACGTCCACCGACGTCCCGAACAGCGCCACGCCGTCGTCGTAGCGCTCGTCGGGCAGCACGGAGGGCAGGCTCGCCTCCTGGGCGGCCAGGAACGGCGAGGCGATCATCAGCACGAGGACGAGCAGGACTACCATGATCCACAACGGCACGCCGGGCAGCGCCATCAGCCCGAGCAGCGCCGCCTGGAGCCAGGCGCAGCAGATCATGACCGTGCGCCGCGGGAAGCGGTCGGCGACCCAGGCCAGCAGCGGTCCGGAGACCAGGGACGGGAGCAGCGTCAGCGACCAGGTGAGGGCGGTCCACGCGGGGGAACCGGTGCGCTCGTAGACCAGGAGCGACAGCGCCACGGCCGCGAGCTGGTCGCCCACGGTGGACACCGTGGAGCCGACCCACATGCCGCGGAACTCGCGGTTGCCCACGAGCGCGCGCAGGGTTCCCCCGGAAGTCACCACTCCTCCAGGTTCGTCGGCCCCACTGAGTGAGTCACGTAACCCCCACCCGAAGTAACAATTATCTCGGTCAGCACGGTAGAAGCTGCTGGTTGTGCAATCTCTGTCCTACCACAGTGTGTACCCGAACGGACCAGGCCGGTTACATAAAGTAGTTACAATGGCGAAAAGTCCCGTACCTATTCTTGACAGTTGACCGTAGCGGACCAGGGTCGGGCAAAGCGCGCCTACCCTACGTCAAGGTGACGCCCATTGGTCGCCGACCCGCTCGACCGACCGGTGCAGCCCGTTCCGGCGGCCCGGCGAGCCCGCGCCGCGCCGCTGTTCGGCAATTGTGCGGCTGCCCGCTCGGGGGATCTTCAGAACTGGTAGTACAGGAACGGGCTGAACGTTCCGCCGGCGACCAGCAGCGCCGCATAAGCCACGCCCACCGTCATCAGCGAAGCCCGCGCGGCCACCGCCACCCGATCCCGCGAGGACTCCAGGTACGGACCCGTCACCGGGTGGTCGGGCAATGCGACGACGACCAGCGCGATCACCAGCAGCACGATCCGCTGATTCGTGGCGGCGGCCGCGACGGCCTCGCCGAGACCGCCGAAATCCGGGGTCAGCAGGTGCCCGATCATGGTGAACGCGGCACCCAGGTCGGCCGACCGGAAAAACACCCAACCGATCACCACTAACACCATCGTGAGCGCTCGGCGGGCGATTCGCGCACGCGTGGTGATCGGTGCGGAATCCCACCCGAAACGGCGCTCGACGATCAGCAGCGCGCCGTGGAACAAACCCCACACCAGGAACGTCCAGTTCGCGCCGTGCCAGAACCCGGTGAGCACGAAGACGATCCCGAGGTTCCGGTAGGTGCGCAGCACGCCGGTGCGGTTCCCGCCGAGCGGGATGTAGACGTAGTCCCGGAACCAGCGCGACAGCGACATGTGCCAGCGCCGCCAGAACTCGGTGATCGTCACCGACGAGTACGGGCGGGCGAAGTTCTCCGGCAGCCGGAAGCCCAGCATCCGGCCCAGGCCGATCGCCATGTCCGAGTACCCGGAGAAGTCGAAGTACAGCTGGAGCGCGTAGCCGACGGCCCCCAGCCAGGCGATCGCGAAGGTCATCTCGTCGTCGGGCGTGGCGAAGCAGGCGTCCACCAGCGGGGCCAGCGAGTCGGCGATGACCACCTTCTTGCACAGGCCCAGCGCGAACCGCGGGAAGCCCGCCGCGATGTCGTCCCAGCGGTGCAGCCGGGGCTGCGGCAGCTGGTCGGCGATCTCCCGGAACCGGACGATGGGGCCCGCCACGAGCTGCGGGAACATCGCGATGTAGGTGACGAACGCGACCGGGTCCCGCAGCGCGGGCCGCTCGCCCCGGTGGACGTCCACCACGTAGGAGATGTGGTGGAACGTGTAGAACGAGATGCCGATGGGCAGCGCCAGGTGCACCACCGGCAGGTCCGCGCCGACCAGCGACGCGATGGCGCGCAGCTGCTCGGTGGCGAAGCCGAGGTACTTCCAGACCAGCAGCACGCCCAGGTTGACGCAGATCGCGCCGACCAGCACCAGCCGGCGGTCGCCCGGCCTGCCCGGCTCCAGCCGCAGGCCCGCGAAGTAGTTCACCACCATCGCGCCGAGCAGCAGCAGCGTCGTGCCGCCCGCGCCGGTGAAGTAGAAGAAGAGGCTGGCCACCGCCACCACGACGTTGCGCCGCTTCCTGGGTGCCACGAGGACGGCCGCGAGCACGACCGGCAGGAAGAACCACAGGAACAGCGGGGTGGCGAAGGACATCGCGGGGAACTTTATCCGGCCGCCGTCGCCGAAGTGGCCGATCGGGTGACAAACCGGTCGGGGTCACACCGGCCTGCACCGCACCGGCCGTCACCGCGCCGACGGCCCCGGACCGGCCGGATCACCGCATCGGGCGGGAGCCGTCACCACACCGGTCGGCGGTGGGGTCCGCCCGGCGGCCCCACCGCACCGACCGTCAGGGCTTGGCCACGTCCAGCCGCCGCCGCCGCGCGACCTCCGCCAGCACCACGCCGGCCGCGACCGACGCGTTCAGCGACTCCACGCCCGCCGCCATCGGGATCGACACGGTCTGGTCGCAGGTCTCCCGCACCAGCCGGGACAGGCCGCGGCCCTCCGAGCCGACGACCACCACCAGCGGCCCGGTGGCCAGCTCCAGCCCGTCCACGTCGACCGTGCCGTCCGCGTCCAGGCCCACGACCATCAGGCCCTCGTCGGCCCACTCGCGCAGCTGCCGGGTCAGGTTGGTGGCCACCGCGATCGGCATCCGCGCCGCCGTGCCCGCGCTGGTCCGCCAGGCCACGGCCGTGATGCCCGCCGAGCGGCGCTGCGGCAGCACCACGCCCTGCGCGCCGAACGCCGCCGCCGAGCGCACCACGGCGCCGAGGTTGCGCGGGTCCGTCACGCCGTCCAGCGCCACCAGCAGCGGCGGGCGGCCCGACTCGCGGGCGATCCGGAGCAGGTCGCGCGGCTGCGCGTACTCGTACGGCGGCACCTGCAGGCCCAGCCCCTGGTGCACCGCGCCGCCGGTGATGCGGTCCAGCTCGCCCCGCTGCACCTCCAGCACCGAGATGCCGCGGTCGGCCGCCAGCTGCACGGCCTCGGCGACCCGGTCGTCCGCGTCGATGCCCAGCGCCACGTACAGCGCGGTCGCCGGGATGCCCGCGCGCAGGCACTCCACGACCGGGTTGCGGCCCGCGACCGTCTCCGGCGCGTTCTCGGCGGCCTTGCGGCGCCGGTCGCGGGCCTGCTCGGCCTTCGCGCCCGCCTGCGCCCGCTTGTACGCCGGGTGGTTGGGGCGGTCCGCCGCCTTCGGCGTCGGTCCCTTGCCCTGCAGGCCCTTGGACTTCTGCCCGCCGGAACCGACGACCGCGCCCTTCTTGGAGCCGGGGTTGCGCATCGCGCCCCGGCGCTTGGAGTTCCCTGCCACGAGGTCAGTCGTCCTTCAACGTCCACAGCGGACCGTCGGGGGTGTCCTCGACGGCGATCCCGGCAAGGAGCAGGTGGTCGCGCAGCGCGTCCGCCCTGGCGAAGTCCCTGTCCTTGCGGGCTTTCACGCGCTCTTCCAGCACCCGCTCGACCAGGGCGGCCAGCGCCTTGCGGCCACCCGCCCCGTCGGCCGGCTCCTGCGCCCAGCGCAGCGGGTCGACGCCCAGCACGCCGGTCATCGCGCGCACCGACTCGGCCGCCGCCCGCGCGCCGAGGTCGTCGGCCGCCTCCAGCGCCGTGTTGCCCTCCCGGACCCGGCGGTGGATCGCGGCCAGCGCGCCGGGCGTGCCCAGGTCGTCGTCCAGCGCCGCGGAGAACGCCGCCGGCAGCTCGCCGGCGTCCCCGACGGCGCCGGTGCGCTCCACCACGCGGCGCAGGAACGACTCGACGCGCCGGTAGGCCGACACCGACTCGTCCAGGGCCTCCTGGGAGAACTCGATGGTCGACCGGTAGTGCGGCCCGACCAGGTAGTAGCGCAGCTCCGGCGCGCGGACCCGCTCCAGCAGGACCGGGATGGCGACCGTGTTGCCCAGCGACTTGGACATCTTCTCGCCGCTGAGCGTCACCCAGGCGTTGTGCAGCCAGTACCGGGCGAACCCGTCGCCGGCCGCGCGGGACTGCGCCAGCTCGTTCTCGTGGTGCGGGAAGATCAGGTCGATGCCGCCGCCGTGGATGTCGAACGTGCCGCCCAGGTAGGCGGTGGCCATCGCGGAGCACTCCAGGTGCCAGCCCGGCCGGCCCGGGCCCCACGGCGTCGGCCACGCCGGCTCACCCGGCTTCGCGGCCTTCCACAGCGTGAAGTCGCGCGGGTCGCGCTTGCCCTGCGCCGCCGACTCGCCCTGGTGCACCTCGTCCGGCTTCTGGCCCGACAGCGCGCCGTACTCCGGGAAGGAGGCGACGGAGAAGTACACGTCGCCCTGTGCGGCGTAGGCATGGCCGAGGTCGACCAGGCGCTGCATCAGCTCGACCATCTGCGTCACGTGGCCCGTCGCGCGCGGCGCGTAGGAGGGCGGCAGGCAGCCCAGGGCCGCGTACGCGTCCTCGAACGCGCGCTCGTGCTGGTAGGCCCACTCCCACCACGGGCGGCCGTGGTCGGCGGCCTTGGCGAGGATCTTGTCGTCGATGTCGGTGACGTTGCGCACCAGCCGGACGTCGTCGTGCGTGCGCGCCAGCCAGCGGCGCAGCACGTCGAAGTTCAACCCGCTGCGCACGTGGCCGATGTGCGGAACACCCTGCACGGTCGCCCCACACACGTAGATCGACGCCGTCCCGGAGACCTGCGGGACGAACTCCCGCATGGACCGGCTCGCGGTGTCGTACAGGTGGAGGGTCACCCCCGAGATGGTACGGGCGTCGACCACCCGGGGTTGAGCCGACCGGCCGGTCGCCCCCGCGCCGGTTCGCTATGCCGCGTGCTCGCGCAGCACCCGGAGCAGCGCGTCGGGCCGTTGGCCGGTCTCCAGCGGCGGCACGATCTCGACCCGGCAGCCGATCGCCGCCGCGCCGCCGTCGGCCTCCTCGCTGTCGCCGACCATCAATGCCTCGGACGGGTGAACCCCGAGCCGCTCGCAGGCCACCTGGAAGATCTTCGGGTCCGGTTTGACCGAGCCCACCTCGTAGGACAGGACGAACTCGTCGACCAGGTCCTCCACGCCGTGGCGCGCGAAGACGGCCCGGATGTCCCACGCGATGTTGCTCACCACGGCCGTCGGCAGCCCGCTGCCCAGGGCCGCCGCGGTGTCCGGGTAGGGCTGCCAGAACGGCGGGCTGCACAGCCGGCCGTAGAAGTCGGCGGGGTCCTGCGCGCCGGCGGCGGTGAGGGCCTTGATGTGCAGGTCCCGGTGCAGGTCGCCGTCGAGGTCGCGGCGGGCCCACTCGTCCGGGTCGATGTCGAGGCCCTCGGCGACGCCGACCGGCGCGGTCAGCGCGCGCATCAGGTCGGCGTGCTCGGCCAGCGAGTCGTGCTCGAGGCGGAAGAGCGTCCCGGAGAAGTCGAAGAGGACGGCGCGGATCGTCACACCGGCACGTTACGTGGTCTGGACCTCTTGGCTGAAGGGCTGGAACAGGATCAAGACATACAACACACGCCCCGTTGCGGGGGCCCGATCGCGACCGGCTGAAGGGCGAAAAGCGTCCTCGCCGGACGGGCAGGCCGCCAAGGAGGAGGAAGAGCGGTCGTGTTCTCCCCGCACGGCCTGTCGAAGACCACCACCCTGGTCGTGGCAGGTCAAGCGAAAAGCGCGCTTGACCTGCCACGACAAGCGCGGTCGCCCTGCGGGCAGGCCATACGGGGAGAACACGAGGGCACCGGACCGCGCCGGCGGCGCACCGCTCGTGCAGGTGGGCTCGTGCGGGCGGTTGCTAGGCGGCGTGGCCGGTGACCTTCGTCGGGGTCAGGCGGAGCACCACGCGCACGAGGGCGGGGTCCTCCTCCGGGTAGGGCTTGCCGAGGTACTTGTGCGACAGGGCGTCCACCACGGCGTGGCCGGTGTCGTCGGTGATCGTCACGGTGCCCCGGATCTCCGCGTAGACCTCGGGGTTCTCGCTGCTCCACACGCTGACGCTGGCCCGCGGGTCGCGGCGCAGGTTGCGCTCCTTCCGGCGGTCGCGCAGCGTGGAGAAGATCAGGTCGTCGCCGTCCCTGGTGATCCACATGACGGAGCTCTGCGGGCTGCCGTCGGGGTTCAGGGTGGAGATGGTGGCGTAGTTCCTGCCGTCCACCAGGGCGCGCACGGCCGGGTTGAGGGTGATCGCCATGCGCCTCAGGCTAGCGGCACGACCAGCGCGGTGGCGATGGCGGCGATGCCCTCGCCGCGCCCGGTGAGGCCGAGGCCGTCCGTGGTCGTCCCGCTGACCGAGACGGGACCGCCGACGGCCGCCGAGAGCACCCGCTGCGCCTCGTCGCGGCGCTTGCCGATCCGCGGCGCGTTGCCGATCACCTGCACGGCCGCGTTGCCCACCCGCAGGCCCGCGCCGGCGAGCAGGCGGCGCACCTCGGCCAGGAACTCCACGCCGTGCTCGCCGGACCAGCGCGGGTCGCTGGTGCCGAAGACGGAGCCCAGGTCGCCCAGCCCGGCGGCCGACAGCAGCGCGTCGCACAGGGCGTGCGCGGCGACGTCGCCGTCGGAGTGGCCCGCGCAGCCGTCCGCGCCCTCCCAGCGCAGGCCCGCCAGCCAGCAGTCCCGGCCGGGTTCCACCCGGTGCACGTCGGAGCCGATGCCGACCCTCACGCCCCGCCTCCCGCGAGCAGTGCCTCCGCGACCGCCAGGTCGAACGGAGTGGTGATCTTCATGGCGTCCTGGTGGCCGGGCACCGTGGCGACCTTCACACCCAGGCGCTCCACCAGGCCCGCGTCGTCGGTCGCGGACGAGGCCGCTTCGTGCGCGCGCAGCAGCACCCGGGCGTCGAAGCCCTGGGGCGTCTGCACGACGCGCAGGGCGGAGCGGTCCGGGGTGGCGACGACCAGGCCACCGGCGTCGACCTCCTTGACCGTGTCCACCACCGGCAGCACCGGGACGACCGCCGGGTTGCCCGCCCGCACCGCCTCGACCACGGCCCGGACCACCTCCGGCGGCGTGAACGCGCGGGCGGCGTCGTGCACCAGCACGACCGTGGTGCCCGGGATCGCGCGCAGCGCGTGGACCAGCGCCGACCGCACCGAGTCCGAGCGCTCCGCGCCGCCGGGCACGACGTGCACCGCCCCGCCGGCCGGGGCCAGCGGGGCGGTGACGGTGTTCACGACGTCCACATCGGAGGGCGGCGCGGCGATCACGACGTGCCGCACGCAACCCGACTCGAACAAGCCGCGCACCGCGCGCACCAGCAGTGGAACACCGGCGACCGGCACGAGCGCCTTGGGCATGCCGTAGCCCAGCCGCTCACCCCGGCCCGCGGCGGGCACGAGCGCGACCACACCCATGTTCGCGGATCTCTGCTTCGGACGGGCGCCGAGGGTCAGGACGCGGTGGCGAGGACCTCGTCGAGGAGGACCTCCGCCTTGTCCTCGTCGGTGCCCTCCGCGAGCGCCAGTTCGCTGACCAGTATCTGCCGAGCCTTCGCCAGCATCCGCTTCTCACCAGCGGACAGACCGCGATCCTTCTCGCGCCGCCAGAGGTCGCGCACCACTTCGGCCACCTTGTTCACGTCACCGGACGCGAGCTTCTCCAGGTTGGCCTTGTACCGCCGGGACCAGTTGGTCGGCTCCTCGGTGTGAGGAGCGCGCAAGACCTCGAAGACCCGGTCGAGACCCTCCTGGCCGACGACGTCGCGCACGCCGACGATCTCGGCGTTGTCGGCGGGGACGCGGACCGTGAGGTCACCCTGGGCAACCTTGAGGACGAGGTACTTCTTCTCCTCGCCCCTGATCACACGAGTCTCGATCGCTTCGATGAGAGCGGCACCGTGGTGCGGGTAGACGACGGTCTCTCCGACCTTGAAAACCATGTGTCCTCTGCCCCTTTCGCTAACCCCATCCTAACACGCCGAGCAATCCCCTCTTCGGCGTCCGGAGATCGGTTAGCGCAGGTCAGGGCTGCGCGGGGGTTGACAAACACCCTGCCGTCGTGCAACGGACGAGGTCGATCTTGCTCCACTGTGGACGCCGCCGGGCGGCGGGATCGGCTGCGGGGCACCACGTGAGGTGGGTGATCGGCGATCCGGTTAGGCTCCTGGACTGGTGGTCGACCGGTGCTACGGCCGGTGACGACCCGCCCAGCCAGCACACCGGAAGGATCCGAGCAGCCGTGGGTCGCGCAGAGCAGAAGTCCCCAGCGCCTCGTCGCCTGGTCGTCGTGGCCGCAGCGGCGACGGGCCTCGCCCTGGCCGTCGCCGGTTGCAGCGCTGGCCAGGTCACCCAGACCGACACCCAGGTGGCCGCGGTCAACGGGGCGAGCGGCGGGGTCGGCGCGATCGCCGTCCGCGACGCGCAGTTCCGGTTCCCGGTCGCCGAGGGCCACTACCGCGAGGGCGACGACGCGCCCGTCATCGTCGCGATCGCCAACAACGACCCGCTGCAGGCCGACAAGCTGCTGTCGGTGACCAGCGACGGCAGCCGCGGGAACGCCGAGATCACCGGCGACGTGGACCTCGAGCCCGGCACGGCGATCGCCGCCGGCTCCGACCAGGACGACGAGTCGGGCCAGGGGTCGACCACGACCCCGAAGTCCTCGGCCTCGTCGCCGACCGGCTCGGCCTCGTCGACGTCGTCGGCCTCGTCGCCGACCTCCGGCGCCCCGACCACGACGACCACGCCCACCACCACGACCGGGTCCCAGTCCGGGTCCGCGTCGTCGTCGCGGTCCACGCCCACGGCGGGCCAGGGCGGCGTCAGCTCGGTGTTCCCGACGACGCCGGGCAACAAGCCCTCGTCCTCGGCGGACATCACGGGCGAGCCCGGCCGGGTCGCCATCGTCCTCAAGGACCTGACCCGGGACCTGCGGCCGGGGCAGACCATCCGGGTGACGTTCCTGTTCGAGAAGGCCGGCCCGCTCACGCTGGAGCTGCCGATCGGCGCCTCGCCCGACCCGCGCTCGGAACCGTCCTCCGGGCACTGACCGCGCGCTCCCGCACCGCACCGGGGAACCCGCCGCGCGCCGCGCGTGGCGGGTTCTTCGCCGTCCACCGCCGCGCGGCGGTGTCGGTGGCGGTGGTTAGCCTGCGTCGGTGGTGAAGAACGGGCGGGTGGCCAAGGCGACGAGCTACCGGTGCGCCGAGTGCGGGCACGAGGTGGCCAAGTGGGTGGGGCGCTGCCCCGAGTGCCAGGCTTGGGGCACCGTCGAGGAGCGCGGCGTCAGCCGGTCGGCGGCCACGCGGCTGGTGGCGGGCGCGCCCAGCTCGCCGGCGCGGCCGATCGGCGAGGTCGACGTCGAGTCCGCGCGGGCCCGGCGCACCGGGGTCGCCGAGCTGGACCGGGTGCTGGGCGGCGGGCTGGTGCCCGGCGCGGTCGTGCTGCTGGCCGGCGAGCCGGGCGTGGGCAAGTCGACGCTGCTGCTGGAGGTCGCCTACCAGTGGGCGGTGAAGGGCGCGGTGCCCTCGCTCTACATCACCGGTGAGGAGTCGGCGGGCCAGGTGCGCCTGCGGGCCGAGCGGACCGGCAACATCCACGGGCAGATGTACCTGGCCGCCGAGAGCGACCTGGGGGCGGTGCTCGGGCAGGTGGAGGCGGTGCGGCCCGGTGTGCTGATCGTCGACTCGGTGCAGACCATGTCCTCGCCCGAGGTGGACGGCACGCCGGGCGGGGTGACGCAGGTCCGCGCTGTGACGACGGGCCTGGTGGCGCTGGCCAAGGAGCGCGGGCTGCCCATCGTGCTGGTGGGGCACGTCACCAAGGACGGCTCGGTGGCCGGGCCGCGGGTGCTGGAGCACCTGGTCGACGTGGTGCTCCAGTTCGAGGGGGACCGGCACTCCAGCCTGCGGCTGGTGCGGGGCGTCAAGAACCGGTACGGCCCGGCCGACGAGGTGGGCTGCTTCGAGCTGCGCGACGACGGGATCGTGGGCGTGCCGGACCCGTCCGGGCTGTTCCTCAACCGGCGGGACCAGGACGTCACCGGGACGGCCGTGACGGTGGTCGTGGAGGGCAAGCGGCCGATGCTGGGCGAGGTGCAGGCCCTGGTGACGGCGACCAACCTGCCGTCGCCGCGGCGCGCGGTCAGCGGGCTGGACTCGGCGCGGGTCGCGATGGCGCTGGCCGTGCTGGAGAAGCGCGGGCGGATGTCGCTGCACAACAAGGACGTGTTCACCGCCACGGTCGGCGGGATGCGGCTGGTGGAGCCCGCGGTCGACCTGGCGGTGGCGCTGGCGGTGGCCTCCGCGGCGACCGACCAGCCGCTGCCGCACGACCTGGTGGTGGTCGGCGAGGTCGGGCTGTCGGGCGAGCTGCGGCGGGTGAACGGCGTGGGGCGCAGGCTCACCGAGGCGGCCCGGCTGGGCTACACCAAGGCGCTGGTGCCGCCGGACGCCGGGCCGCTGCCGCCGGAGACGCGGGCGCTGGTGGCGCACGACCTCGTGGAGGCGCTGCACCTGCTCAAGCTGCGGAAATGAGCTGAATCGAACGCTTGTTCGAGTTGTCCACGGGTGTGGACAACGGTGTGGACGGGGGCCGGGCGCCCCCGCCGCTGCGTGCGGCCCCGACGCGCGCCGGGGCCGCACGCGGCGCTACCTCGCCAGCAGCTGCGCGCAGCGGATCAGGCCGAGGTGGCTGTACGCCTGCGGGTGGTTGCCCAGGGAGCGCTCCGCGATCGGGTCGTACTCCTCGGGCAGCAGGCCGGTCGGGCCGGCGGCGTCGACCATCTGCGCGAACAGCTCCTCCGCCTCCGTCCGCCGCCCGGTGAGCAGGTACGCCTCGATCATCCACGCCGCGCACAGGTGGAAGCCGCCCTCGTCACCGGGCAGGCCGTCGTCGCGCCGGTACCGGTACACGGTCGAACCGGAGCGCAGCTCCGCCTCGATCGCCGTCACGGTGGCCTGGAAGCGGTCGTCGGCCGGGTCGATCAGGCCGGACAGCCCCACGTGCAGCGAGGCCGCGTCCAGGTCGTCGCCGTCGTACGCGGTGGTGAACGACTGCGCCTCCTCGCTCCACCCGTGCTTGAGCACGTCGTTGGCGATCGTGTCGCGCAGCACCGGCCACGACGGGTCGACCTCCCGGCCGTAGGTCTCGGCCAGCGACACCGCGCGGTCCAGCGTCACCCAGCACATGACCTTGGAGTACACGTGGTGCCGGGGCGCGTGGCGCTCCTCCCAGATGCCGTGGTCGGGCTCGTGCCAGCGGCGGGCGACCGCCTCGGCCATCGCCTGCACCATCAGCCAGTCCTGGTCGGTCAGCGTGCCGCGGGCCGCGGCGAGCTGCGTGACGAGGTCCACCACCGGGCCGAACACGTCCAGCTGAACCTGCTGGTTGGCGAGGTTGCCGACGCGCACGGGCCGTGAGCCCGCGTAACCCGGCAGGGTGTCGATGACCGCCTCGGCGCCCAGCATGGTGCCCTGCAGCGTGTACAGCGGGTGCAGCCGCTCCGGGCCGGGCAGCGTGGCCAGCACGCCGTGCACCCAGCGCAGGAACGACTCCGCCTCGCCCAGCGACCCCACCGACACCAGCGCCTGCGCGGTCAGCGCCGCGTCGCGCAGCCAGCAGTACCGGTAGTCCCAGTTGCGGATGCCGCCCAGCTCCTCGGGCAGCGAGGTGGTGGCCGCCGCCATGATGGCGCCGGTCTCGTGGTGCACGAGGCCCTTGAGCGTCAGCGCCGAGCGCAGCACCAGCTCGGACTCCACCGGCGGGACCTTGAGCGTCGCCGCCCAGTCCGACCAGAACGAGCCCGCGCGGGCCCGGCGCTCGGGCTCGCCGAGGGTGGCCTCGGACAGGTCGTCCGTGCCGCAGCGCAGCTCCAGCAGGATCGTCGCGCCCTCCCGGGGCCGCACGACGGCCGTCGCGGTCTCCTGGACGCCGTCGGAGGTGATCTCCCAGTCCACGCCCGGCGACCGCAGCACCATCGGGTCGGAGGTGCCGACGATCCGCAGCCCGTCGCGCTCGCGCAGCAGCCGCACCGGCACCTGGCCGAACTCGGGCCGCGGCGCGAAGGTGACCACCGCGTCGGTCGAGCCGGAGATGCGCCGCACCAGGTCCGTGCGGTGCGAGGCCAGGTCGTGGTCCAGGTAGTCGGTCACCAGCAGGCGCGACCACCGGGTCTCCACGATCATCGTGCCCGGCACGTACCGCTGGCCCAGGGGCAGCGAGCCGTGCTCGGGCTTGATGGAGAAGTGGCCGGCCGCCGGGCCGCCGAGCAGGTCGGCGAACACCGCCGCCGAGTCCGGCTCGGGGTGGCACAGCCAGTTCACCCGCGCGTCGGGCGTGAGCAGCGCGACGGACCGCTCGTTGGCCAGCATGGTCAGCCGCTCGATCGGCACCGCCTGGTCGCCGTGCAGCCACGCGCGGCGCTCCTCCAGCAGGAACGCGAGCACGGTGGCCACGTCCAGGGTGTCGCCGATGTGGTACCCGGCCAGCGACTCGCCGTCGCCGACCTTGATGCCCACGTCGGGGCCGGTCAGCCGGGCGAACGCCTTCTCGTCGGTCACGTCGTCGCCGACGAAGACGGCGGCCGTGGCCGACACGCGGTGGCGCAGGACGTCGAGGGCATGGCCCTTGTCCGTCTGCACCACGGCCAGCTCCACCACGGCCTTGCCCTCGGTCACCTGCACGCCGTCCCAGGTGCACGGACCACCGCGCACGGCGTCGAGAACCCGCTCCCCCACGGTGGGTTCGGCGCGCCGCACGTGCACCGCGATGCTCGCGGGCTTGACCTCCAGGGCGACGCCCTCGTGGCCTTCGACGATCACCTCCAGTTCGGCTTCCAGCCGGCGGTGCAGGGTGCGCGCGTCGGCGTCGAGCGCGTGCACGAAGCCGACGTCGAACTCGGATCCGTGCGAGCCGACCAGGTGCACCTCGGACGGCAGTCGGGACAGCGTCGCCAGGTCCCGCAGGGCGCGGCCGGAGATCACCGCCGTCGTGGTCTCGTGCAGCCCGGCCAGGGAGCGCAGCGCGCCCACCGACTCGGGCAGCGGGCGGGCGTCCTCAGGGTTGGCCACGATCGGAGCCAGTGTCCCGTCGTAGTCGCAGGCGACCAGCAGGCGCGGTGTGCGCGCCAGTTGGACGATCGCACGGCGAAGATCGGCGGGGAGGGCCTCGGCGGTCAACGCCCCTCCTCAAGACTCGGTGGGACAGGTCGGGTGCGTGGTCTGAACTGATTCAGACCGAAGTCTGCGTACCCAAGGCGTCAAGGAACGAACGAGCCCAGCGGTCGACGTCGTGCGTGAGGACTTGGCGGCGCAGCGCGCGCATCCTACGGCGGCCCTCGGCCGGATCGAGCGTGAGGGCCGCTTCCAGGGCGTTCTTGACGCCGTCGAGGTCGTGCGGGTTGACCAGGAAGGCGCTCGTCAGCTCGGCCGCGGCGCCGGCGAACTCCGACAGCACCAGCGCCCCGCCGAGGTCGTAGCGGCTGGCCACGTACTCCTTGCAGACCAGGTTCATGCCGTCCCGGACCGGGGTCACCACCATGACGTCGGCGGCGGACATGAACGCGGTCAGCTCTCGGCGGTCCACCGACTGGTGCAGGTAGTGCACGACCGGGTGGCCGACGGTGGAGAACTCGCCGTTGATGCGGCCGACGGCCTGCTCGATCTCGCCGCGCATCTGCTTGTAGTGGTCGACCCGCTCGCGGCTGGGCGTCGCGAGCTGGATCATGGTCACCTCGGTCGGGTCCACCCGGCCGTCGGCGATCAGCTCGTAGAGCGCCCGCAGCCGGACGTCGATGCCCTTGGTGTAGTCGAGGCGGTCGACGCCGAGCAGGATCTTCTTCGGGTTGCCGAGGTCCTCGCGGATCTGCTTCGCGTGCTGCTGGACGTCCTTGGTCCGGGCCAGCGCGTCCAGCCCGGCCGAGTCGATCGAGATCGGGAACGCGCCCACCCGCACCGTGCGGTCGCCGACCTGCACCACGCCGGGCCGGGTGCGCACGCCGACCGCGCCCCGGCTGGGCTCCAGGCCGACCAGCCGGCGGGCCAGCCACAGGAAGTTCTGCGCGCCGCCGGGCCGGTGGAAGCCCACCAGGTCCGCGCCGAGCAGCCCGCGGATGATCTCGGTGCGCCAGGGCAGCTGCATGAACAGCTCGACCGGCGGGAACGGGATGTGCAGGAAGAACCCGATGCGCAGGTCCGGCCGCAGCTCGCGCAGCATGGCGGGCACCAGCTGCAGCTGGTAGTCCTGCACCCACACGGTCGCGCCCTGCGCGGCGACCTTCGCCGTCACGTCGGCGAACCGCTGGTTCACCCGCACGTAGGTGTTCCACCACCGGCGGTGGAAGGCGGGCGGCGCCACCACGTCGTGGTAGAGCGGCCACAGGGTGCCGTTGGAGAAGCCCTCGTAGTAGTCGCGGACCTCGGTCGCGCTCAGCGCCACCGGGTGCAGCTGGAGGCCGTCCTCCTCGAACGCGTCCACCTCGGCGTCGGCGATGCCGGGCCAGCCGACCCAGGCGCCGCTGTGCGTCCGCAGGAACGGCTCCAGCGCGCTGACCAGGCCGCCGGGGCTGTGCTTCCAGCGCTGGGTGCCGTCCTCCAGGCGCTCCAGGTCAACCGGCAGGCGGTTGGCCACGACCAGGAAGTCCGCGCCGTTCTCGCCGATGCTGCTCACCGGGTAACGCCTCCTAGGGGGATCCGTCTCGCCCGCACCCGAGGTTAACGGGAGCGCCCGTTCCGGGTGCCCTACCGTCATCCCCGTCACACGGAGTTCAACCAGGTTGGACGTATCTCACGTCCGGGTGGACGACCGGCCGTCCCGTCGCCCGGCCGGGCGCGGTGGTCCGGACGACCGGGGTCCCGACAGCTTCCGCTCCAGTCTGCCCAACCCGGTGCGCACCGGCCGGCCGAGGAACTCGCCCAGCACCACCCCGCTGGCCAGGGCCAGCGCGGTGCCGGCGGCCAGCACGAGGGTCGACAGGCCGGCCGTGTCGCCGTCGACGGTGAGCTGGTAGAGGCCGCGGTAGGCGGTCCACCCGGGCAGCAGCGGCACCATGCCGGCCACGGCGACCACCAGCGGCGGCGTGCGCAGCCGGCGGGAGACGACCGCGCCGCCGAAGCCGACCACCGTGGCGGCGACCGCGGCGCAGGCGACGGCGTTCGTGCCGGTGAGCGACAGCAGGCCGAAGGTGGCGGTGCCGACCGCGCCGGCCGCCGCCGCGATCGGCAGGGCGCGCAGCGGGGCGTAGGCGGCCAGCGCGAAGAACGCCGAGGTCGCCGCGCCCGCCGCGAACTGCATCGGCACGGCGGAGATCAGCGGCGGCAGCGGGTCCGCCGCGGAGGTCCGCACGCCGAACTGCACGCCGGCGCGCAGGGTGAGCGCGATGCCGGTGATCAGGCCGGCGGTGAGCAGGGCGATCTCCATGGTGCGGCCGGCGGCCGTGACGTTGTAGCCGGAGATCGCGTCCTGCACCGCGCCGACCAGCGACAGCCCGGACAGCAGCACCACGATGCCGGTGGCGACCAGCAGCGACGGGCGCAGGCCGGGCAGCGCGTTCGTCGCGTACAGGGCCAGGGCGGCGGAGGAGGCCAGCGCGCCGCCCACCACCTGCTGGAAGAAGAACGGCAGCGACCGCCGGTTGAGCACCCGGCCCACCCGGTCGATCACCGCGGTCACCAGGGCCGCCGACAGGGCCAGCAGCAGACCGCCGCCGACCAGGAACGCCACCCCGCCCGCCATGCCCGCCCGCGCCGCCGTGGCGACCCAGCGCGGGTACGGGTGCGGCTGCTTGGTGATCCGGTCCAGCTCGGCGTACGCGTCGGGCGCCTCGACCCGGTTGTCCGCGATCCGCCGGATGAGGTCCTCGACGGCCGCGAGGCGCGTGTAGTCCAGGCCGCGCGAGCGGACCACGCGCAGCGACGTGATCGGGGCGGCCTCGGTGCCGCGGTGGCAGGAGACGGTGATCGACGTGTAGATCACGTCGACCTCGGTGCGGGGCAGCCCGTAGGACTCGGCGACGGCGGTCACGGTCGCCGTGACGTCGGCCGCGCTCGCGCCGCTGGCGAGCTGGACCTCGCCGACCCGCAGCGCGAGGTCCAGTACCAGGTGGACGGTCGCGTCGTCCGGGAGGGACGGTCCCTCCACCGGTTGCCAGAACCCGGGTGTGGTCCCGGGGTCTCGGTACCGCCTGCGCCCCAGCCGCACGGGCATCCCCTCCTCGTGGTCGTCCTCCTGCCTGTGCCACGCCCGACGGTGTCACATTCATCGCTGTGTCATGCGCCACGCCTGGAGGAGGTACCTAGAAAGGATGAGTCGATCACCCTGCGTTGAACACTGTTGATAGTGCTGGCCAGCGGTTTTATGCTCTGCGGGGCCCACTCGGACGGGCTCGCCACCTCCGGATGGAGCAGTGGCGGCACACCGTGAGCAGACCGTTCGCCGCAGGTGACACCCGGTGCGGGCGCTTACGATGTTCCCGGCCGTCGGCCGCGCCGGTGTAGCTCAATTGGCAGAGCACTCGCCTTGTAAGCGAAAGGTTAGGGGTTCAAGTCCCCTCACCGGCTCTCGTGTTCAATGGCCCGACTCCGTCGGGCGGCTCGGCCGCCTGGGAGTCGGCGGCTCGCGGGGCGGTTGTCGCCGATCGAAAAGCGTGATCGACGACAACCGCGCCACGAACCACCGACGCGGCCTCGCTGTGTTGGATGGCCGCTGCTTCGCAGGCGGCGGCTCGGCCGCTGGGAAGTCGGCGGCTCGCGGGGCGGGTCTTGCCGATCGAAGGGCGTGATCGGCAAGACCCGCGCCACGAACCACCGACGCGGCCTCGCTGTGTCTGATGGCCGCTGCTTCGCAGGCGGCGGCTTGGCCGCTGGGGAGTCGGCGGCTCGCGGGGTTACTCCTTGTCGACGGTGATGCCGTAGCCGACGCCGCCGATGTCCTCGCCGTCCACGTGCTGCACGATGTGCTGGACGAACTCACCGGGCTCGGCGCCGCCCACGAAGGTCAGTTCGGTGGTGAAGCGCTCGCCCGGCCTGATGGGCAGGCCGACGAGGGCCGCCCGCTTCGGGTCCGCCACCTCGACGCTGGTCTCACCCACCTGCTTGATGCCCTCGGCGTGGCCGCCGGACTGGCGCCACAGCTCGAACAGGCGCGGGCCCAGGTCGATGACCACCCGGCCGCTGCCGACCAGCGGGCGGTCCGGGCTGGTGATGACCAGGTCGGTCTTGATCTCGCGCTCGGTGGCGTTGCCCACGGCGAACCAGGACCTGCCGGGGCTCAGCGGCTTCACGCGGATGGTCTGGAAGTTGCGCCACGCCACGTTGTTGTTGCGCTTGGTGTTGAGCGCCGTGTCGGAGACCTCCGGGTAGCCCATCGGGTCGCTCGCCGACACCCAGCGCGCCAGCAGGCAGAAGTGGCCCGGACCGGGGACGGGCTTCCACGGGATCTTCGCCACCGTCGTGCCGCCGGTGGGCACGGTGAGGCTCTTCTGGCCGATGAACGTCCAGTCGCCGTTGGTCACCGGGTGCCAGTTCGTGGAACCGCCCGGCGTGGTGCGGTAGACCTTCAGCGTGCCCGACGAGTCCCCGCCGCCGTACGGGCCGGGGTTGTTGAGCCGCACGTGGATGTAGTTCAGCGCGCCCACGACCGGCTGGATGCCGCCCGGCCCGCAGTCCGCGGTGGTCGGGCAGACCTTGATGTCCGGGCTGTTCCAGAACAGCGAGTTGCCGTTCGGCTCGACACCGGTGTCGGCCACCTGGTCGCGGATGAACACGTCGCTGCGCTTGCAGTCGCGCAGGAAGTTCACGATCGCCGTGCTCACGCCCGAGCCGTTGGCCTGCGCCTGGGTGAACAGGCCGCCGGTCGTGGTGGCGTAGTTCTGCATGATCGGGATGATCGGGTTGTTGAAGGTGGTCGACGTGGGCACGTAGACCGACGAGATCTTGATGCCGTTGCCGAGCGCCTGGTTGGCCCGCAGCGCCGCGTTGTTCAGGTCGGTGTTGGTCGTGGTGTCGTAGACGTCGTCGAACCCGCCCGGCCGGGCGTCGGTGATCAGCACCGCCAGCTTGGTCGCGTTCGACCGCCAGCCGACGGAGAAGTCGGCGTTCTGCGGGCGGCCCGCCGCGGGCAGGTTGTTGACCACCGTGTTGAGCGCCTCGTCGGACGCCTCGGGCTCGCCGTTGCCGCCGCCCGCGGCGAGGGCGTTCACGCTCGCGGCGACGGCGTTCTTGTTGCCGGGCGCGAAGTTGTTGACGACCGTGATGTTGTCCTTGAACCGCACCAGGCTCAGCCGGTAGTCGAACCCGGACAGGTCCTCGACCACCTGGGCGATCTGGTTGATGCCGGTCTTCAGGTTGGCGATCGCGCCGCCCATGCTGCCGGTGTCGTCGACCACGAAGGAGACGTCCATCGGGCCGCACTTGGACGGTGCGGGGGCAACGGGGGCGGCGGTGGCAGGGGAGACCGCCTGGGTGACGGACGCGGCGAGCGCGAGCGCGAGCGCCGCGAGCGCCGGTCTGCGTGTGCGATGCATCGTCGGTGTCTTCTCTCGGTCGGGCACACCGGCGCAGGGTCGGCGTGCGGTCCGGGCGTGACCGGACGCCGATGCCCGGTCATGTGGCGGATCCGGGACGTGCCCGTCGAGTACTGCTCGGTTCGCAGGGAATTCCACTGCGTCGAATGGCGGCTCGGCGCCCCGCGCGGGGGAACCGCCTAGCCGCCGGCCGGCGATCGCGCCGGCCGGGAAGCCGAAGCGTCAGCTCCTGGGGATGCGGGTGGTGAACACCGTGGAACCCGGCCGGCTGGCCAGCTCGATGGTCCCGCCGTGCGCGGCGACCAGGGAGTGCGCGACGGCCAGGCCGAGGCCGCTGCCGCCCCGGTCGCGGGTGCGGGAGTTGTCCACCCGGTAGAAGCGGTCGAAGATGCGCGCCTGGTCGGCCGCCGGGATGCCGGGACCGGAATCGCTCACCCGGATGACGGCGTGCCGCCCCTCGGCGGCCACCGACAGCGCCACCGGCGTGCCCGGCGGGGTGTGGATGGCCGCGTTGGCGAGCAGGTTGTCCACCACCTGCCGCAGCCGCATCGGGTCGAACCGCAGCCGCACCGGCTCCGGGCCGGTGTCGACGGTCAGCGGGTGGTCCGGGCGGGCGGCCCGGAACGCGTCGGCCGACTCGCGCACCAGCTCCGCCAGGTCGCCGTGCGACGGCCGCAGCGGCGTCTCCGTCTCGGCCGAGTCCAGGCGCGCCAGCAGCAGCAGGTCGTCCAGCAGCACGCTCATCCGCGCCGCCTCCGAGCGCAGCTTCTCCAGGTGCGCCTCGCGCTCCTCCGGCGCGTTCGCCGCCGCGTAGCGGAACAGGTCGGCGTAGCCCCGGATCGACGTCAGCGGGGTGCGCAGCTCGTGCGAGGCGTCGGCGATGAACCGCCGCAGCCGCTGCTCGGCCGCCGTGCGCGCGGCCAGCGACGAGTCGATGTGCTCCAGCATGGTGTTGAACGCGGTCCGCAGCTCCTCGACCTCGACGCCGCCGCTGCCGCCCTCCGCGCGCACCGCCAGCCTGGCCGAGTCGGTGAGGTCGTGCGAGGTGATGTCGTGCGCGGTCTTCGCCATGTCGCTCAGCGGCTGGAGCCCGCGCCGCAGCACCGCCCGGCCGATCACCACGAACGCGACCAGCGCCAGCACGAACGTCGCCACCACCACCATCACCAGCTGCCGCACGGTGGTGGTGATGTCGTCCATCGGGGCGGCGCTGACCAGCACCACCCCGCCGCCGACCGGGCAGCCGCGCAGCCGGTACGTGCCGCTGCCCTCCAGGTACGCGGTGCGGAACTGCGGCTGGTCGCCCCGCACGGCCTCCGCGACCCGGGCCAGCTGGCCGCCGCCCTCGGGCGGCAGGTCGGCCGCCGGGCGGAGGGTGGCCCGGCCGTCCCGCACCTCGTACACGGCGGCGAACCAGCCGTAGACCCCCTTGTGCAGGCGGCCGTACTTCTCGATGTCCTTCTCCAGCTCGACCTGCGTCAGCTTCATCTGCTCGTCGAGCTTGCGCTCCAGGTAACCCTCCATGTTGGTCACCATCACCGTGCCGACCACCGCGAACACGCCCAGCGCCAGCGCGCCCAGGCCCAGGGCGAGCCGCGTGCCCAGCCGCAGCCGCAGCCACCGGCGGCCGAGCAGCCCGCTCCACCGCGGCGCGGGGGCGCCCGGCCGCGGCGCCGGCGGGCTCGGCGCCGGCGACCCGGGCGCCATCGGCGGTGCGGCCATCAGTCGGGCGCCTTGCGCAGCGCGTACCCGACGCCGCGCACGGTGTGGATCAGCGGCTCGTGGCCGTCGTCCAGCTTGCGCCGCAGGTGCGAGATGACCAGCTCCACGACGTTGGACCGGCCGCCGAAGTCGTACTCCCACACGTGGTCGAGGATCTGGGCCTTGGTCAGCACCGCCGGCGAGCGGCGCATCAGGTAGCGCAGCAGCTCGTACTCGGTGGGCGTGAGGGTGGCCAGCCTGCCGCCCCGCCGGACCTCGCGGGTGTCCTCGTCCAGGGCCAGGTCCGACACCTTGAGAACGGACCGCTTCCACTGCGGCCCGGTGCTGCGCCGCAGCACGGCCCGCAGCCGCGCCATCAGCTCCTCCACCGAGAACGGCTTGACCAGGTAGTCGTCGCCGCCCCGGGTGAGGCCCGCCACGCGGTCGGCCGTGGCGTCGCGGGCGGTGAGGAACACCACCGGCACCATCGCGCCGGTCGACCGCAGCCGGTCCAGCACGGTGAACCCGTCGAGGTCGGGCAGCATCAGGTCGAGCACCACGATGTCCGGGTGGAACTCGGCCGCGGCCTCCAGCGCGGCCTCGCCGCTGCCCGCCGTGGCGGCCTGCCAGCCCTCGTACCGGGCGACGGTCGCGACCAGGTCCGCGATGTGGGGCTCGTCGTCCACGACGAGCAGTCGAACCGCATTGGCCTTGTCCACCCGCCCATGGTGCGCCACCCGCCGGCCGGCGGTCGAACCCGGCCGGCCCCGGCCGCCGCGATCCACAGGAAGTCGACAGGTGGGCGACAGCGGGCGCCCAGCGGGTCGGCGGCCCGCCGCCGCGGCGCCGCGCCCCCGGTGCGGAACCGGGCCGCCGCCCGGTTCCGGCGCTCCGCGTCGCCGTGGACGTGGGCCGGGTGTGATGACCCGCACGCGTCCTGCTACGGTTACTGGTACGGGTTACCCGCTCTGCGCAGGTCAGCCGGGTGCCGCGCTCGGGGCGCACCCCGGCGCCGACCGCGCGGAGAGCCGGCTTCGGTCGCACGAATTCGGGATCGTGCGGCCGAGGCCGTCTGCCAAGCCCGGGCGCCGCGCCCGGTGATCGGGTCCCGGCGGCGCCCCGGTCACTCGTAGCGCCGGTGGTCGAACTCCTCGCCCACCACGGAGTGCCCCAGGTCGTGGCCCAGCCGGGTCAGCAGGTCCACCAGCTCCAGCCCCGCCAGCCAGTCCCTGGGCAGCGCCGCCGTCCCGTGCAGCGCGCCCAGGACGTTGCCGGTGAGCGCCGCCGTCGCGTCGCTGCCGCCGGAGTGGTTCGCCGCCGCCCGCAGGGCGTCCACGAACTCCGACCGGCGCGGGTACACCAGCGCGGTGTGCACGGCGATGGCCAGCGCCTCCGGCCCGGTCCACCCGCTGCCCAGCCGGTCGACGCGCACCGACTCGAAGCCCAGCGCCCGGTGCTCCTCGGCGAACACCACGGCCCGGTTGAGCGAGTTCGCCGTGTACGGGTCGTCGCGCAGCACCCGCCCGATGACCTGGTCCACCGCCTCCCGCAACGGCCGCCCGCGCACCGCGATCAGGTGGATGAGCAGCGCGAACGCGCCCCCGGCCACCCAGCCGCCGGTGCCGCCGTGGGTGAGCGCGGCGAACCGGCAGCCCAGGTCGTAGGCGATGTCCGCGCTCGGCGCGAAACCCGCCGGCGCGGTCCTGGTCACACCGTTGCACCCGGACGACTCGTTGTGCGGGTCCTCCGGGGTCGGCGGGCTGTCGGCCGCGAGCGCGCGCAGGCACGTCAGGCCCGGCGACCGGCTGGAGTACAGCCGCTCGTCGGCGACCAGCCCCGTCCACCCGGGCTCGGGCGCGGCCACCTGCTGCGTCACCAGCCAGTGCCGGTAGCTCTGCCACACCGTCTCCACCGGCTCCCACACGCCGGTGTTCCGGCCGCGCACCCAGGCGCGCAGGTAGCCGTCGGCGGTGAACAGGGTGAGCTGGGTGTCGTCGGTCACCAGAGCGGGACGCGGCGGTTCCAGAACACCCTCGGGGCCGTGGTCTCGTTGGATGTCCGTCCAGCCCGAGTACTGGACGGGCGCGCCCAGGGCATCACCCAGGGCGCCGCCCAGCAGGCAGGCGGCGCCACGGTCGACCACGCTCTTCGGCTCGCGCGGCACTTGCCCTCCTGCACTGCGTCGTCCGGGGCCAAAACCCTAGCCGTCGCGCTGTCGTCCGGTCATGGGAGCACGGCTAGTTGAGCAAACAACATCTACCGACAGGTATCCACCGGCCCACGCGGCGCACCTGATCCAGTGACCGAGCCGAACCGAACGAGCACGTACCGAAGCGGGGGAGGGGCATGGTCGACCGGAGCAGGAGCGGGCTGGAGTTCGGCGTCCTCGGGCCGTTGCAGGTGCTCGCCGACGGCCGCCAGCTCGTCATCGGCCGCCGGGGGATGCGCGGCCTGCTCGCGATGCTGGTCCTGGAGGCGAACCGGGTGGTCCCGATCGACGAGATAGTGGACAGCCTGTGGGCCGACGACCCGCCGGCCACGGCCCGGACCATCGTGCACGGCTACGTGTCGCGGCTGCGGCGGATGCTGGAGCAGGCCGACCCGACCGGGTCGGCGCGGATCCTGACCACGCCGCCGGGCTACCAGCTGGCGGTCGACCCGTGGCGGCTGGACTTCCACCGCGCCCGGCAGCTGGTGGCCGGCGCGCGCGGCAAGCCCGCGCCGATCCGGGCGCGGCTGCTGCGCGAGTCGCTGGGCCTGTGGCGGGGCCCGGTGCTGGCCGACGTGCCGGGCGAGCCGGCCACCACGGACCTGGAGGAGCTGCGGCTGGCCGCGCTGGAGGAGCGGGTGGCGGCGGAGCTGGAGCTGGGCCGCCACCTGGAGCTGGTGGGGGAGCTGCGGCAGCTGGTCGGCGAGTTCCCGTTCCGGGAGCGGCTGGTCGGGCACATGGTGCGGGCGCTGTACCGGTCGGGGCAGCGGGCCGACGCGCTGGAGGCGTACCAGCGGTTCCACCGCCGGGTGGTGGACGAGCTGGGCATCGACCCCGGCCCGGAGCTGCGGGCGCTGCACGAGCAGGTGCTGCGCGACGACCCGGCGCTCAGCTCGCCGGGCCCGGCCGAGCCGGCGGCGCCGGCGCCGCCCCGGCCGGGGGTGGTCGTGCCGGCGCAGCTGCCCGCCGCCGCCGGCGGCTTCATCGGCCGGGACGAGGAGCTGGCCTGGCTGGACCGGCTGTGCGACGGGCGCGACCGGAACGCGACCACGGTGGCCGTGGTCACCGGCGCGCCGGGGATCGGCAAGAGCGAGCTGGCGGTCACCTGGGGGCGCCGCCGGGCCGAGCAGTTCCCCGACGGGCTGCTGTTCGCCTCGCTCAACGGGTTCGCGCCCGACCGCGAGCCGCTGGAGCCCGCCGAGGTGCTGGGGCGGTTCCTGCTGGCGCTGGGCGTGCCGTCCGACGGCGTGCCGCGCGACCTGGACGACCGGGTCGGCCTGTACCGGTCGGTGCTGGCCAAGCGGCGGGTGCTGGTGGTGCTGGACGACGCGCGCGACCCGGAGCAGGTGCGCCCCCTGCTGCCGCCCGGCGCGGGCTCGGTGGTGCTGGTGACCTCGCGGCGGCGGCTGGAGCCGCTGGTGGTGTCCAACGGCGCGCGGATGCTGACGCTGGACGCGCTGCGCGAGGACGAGTCCGTCCGGCTGGTGGACGAGGTGGTCGGCAAGCCGCTGTCGGAGCAGGAGCCCGGCGCCATGCGCGCGCTGGTGGAGCTGTGCGGCAACCTGCCGCTGGCGCTGCGGATCGCGGCGGCCAAGCTGGTGTTCAGTCCGGAGTGGACGGTGGCGGCGCTGGTGGCGCAGCTGTCCGACGACGACGCGCGGCTGCGCACCCTGGACCTCGCCGACACCGGCGTCGGCGTGGCGCGCGCCCTCGCGGTGTCCTACCGCAACCTGCCACCGGAGCTGGCGGAGGCGTTCCGGGCGGCGGGCCTGGTGCCGGGGCGGTGGGTGAGCCCGCACGCCGTCGCCGCGCTGTGCCGGACCGACCTGGGCACCGCCGCGAGCCGGTTGGCCGACCTGGCCGACGCCCACCTGCTGGTGGAGCTGTGGCGCGGCGGGTTCGTGCTGCACGACCTGGTCCGCCTGTACGCGCGGGAGGTGCTCGCCGGCGAGCGGCCCGACCGGCGCAGGGAAGCGCTGCGCAGGCTGATGGACCACTACCTGGCGGCGTGCGACCACGCCCGCCGGCTCATCCGGCCGGCGTCCGACGGGGTGGACCTCGGGGCGTGCGAGCCGAAGGCGCCCCGGCCGGCCACCCCCGGCCAGGCGCTGTCCTGGTTCGACAAGGAGTGGCCCAACCTCATCGCCCTCGTCCACGCCGGCTCGGAGGCGGGCCTGCACCGGCAGGTCTGGCAGCTGGTGCGGCTGGTCCACCCGTACTGCCTGGTGCGCCTGGTCAGCCGCGAGTGGCAGGCGATCGCCGAGTTCGGCCTCGCGTCCGCGCGGGCCGCCGGCGACCCGCTCGGCGAGCTGCTGGTGCTGCACGCCAAGCACGCCGTCAACGTGTGGACCGGCGTGCTGCACGGCGCCCTGCCCGAAGCCGAGCGGGCGCACCGCATCGCCGAGGAGCTGGGCGAGCCGCGCTACCTGGTGCTGGCGCTGGACCAGTTGGCGTGCGCGCTGTCGGCGGAGGGGCGCCACGAGGAGGCGCTCGCCCACTACCGCGAGGCCGTCGAGGTGGCCCGGCGGGACGGCGACGCGTTCGGCGAGGCGACCGTGCTGAACAACCTGGCGCAGGTCGAGCAGCGCCTCGGCCGGCTGGAAACGGCGGTGGAGCACCAGTTCCAGGCGATGGAGCTGCACCAGCGGCACGGCCACGAGCGGTCCTACGTGCTGGCGGTGGCCAACCTGGCCGAGCTGTACGCCGAACTCGGCCTGCCGGCCGAGGCCGAGGACAACGCCCGGCAGGCGGTGGAGCTGGCGCGCGGCGGGTCGATGCAGTTCGAGGAGGCGTTCGGCCGCCAGGTGCTCGGCTCGGTGCTCGCCGCCCGGGGTGAAACCGTTGCGGCGCAGGCGGAACTGGCCGAGTCGCTGCGGCTGTTCGAACGGCTGGGCTCACCGCGCGCGCTGCTGGTCCGGACGGCCCTGGAGGTGTTGACCACCGGGGTTTAGCGGGTGTTTAGCACATGACCGGCGAATCGTGGGAGCTTGGTTGCGCACGCCGATCAACGCTGATGCGGTCCGGCGTGCCGGGTGGCTCTTGGAGGGGGACGCCAGGGGGGAAGCCACCCAACCGCCGGCCGGCCGGCATTCGGGGGAGAGTGCCGGCCGGTTGGCTCTATCTGATTGCCGCTGCTTCGCAGGCGGCGGCTCGGTCGCTTGGAAGTCGGCGCGTTGCGCGCGGGTTTACTGCGATCGAAAAGCGTGATCGCAGTAAACCCGGGCGCAACACACCGACGCGACCTCGCTGTGTTGGATTGCCGCTGTGTTGGATTGCCGCTGCTTCGCAGGCGGCGGCGAGGCCGCCTGGTAGTCGGTGCGTTGCGCGCGGGTTTACTGCGATCGAAAAGCGTGATCGCAGTAAACCCGGGCGCAACGCACCGACGCGACCTCGCGGGTGTGGTCAGTCGGAGTGGAGGGGGAGGAGTTCCGGGCGCTTCGGGGCCACGCCGTCGCCCATCGACTCGCCGCGCAGCTGCCTCGCGATCCACGGCACCACGTGCTCGCGGGCCCACTTCAGGTCGTGGCGGCGCTGGGTCATCCAGTCCTCGGTGTCCAGCGGTGGCCACGGGGTGCTCCAGTCGTCCTCCGGCTGGAAGCCCAGGACCTCCGCCGCCCGCAGCGCCACCCGGCGGTGGCCCTCGGGGGACAGGTGCAGGCGGTCCTCGCTCCAAGCCCGGCGGTCGTGCAGCACGGACATCGACCACAGGTCGACCACCCGGCAGTGGTAGCGCTCGGCGACCGACCACAGGTGGCTGTTGTAGACCGCGATCTTCCCGCGCAGCGAGCGCAGGAGCGGCGTGTGCTTCGGGTCGAAGCCGGTGAAGATCAGCACCTCGCTGCCGGCCGCCCGCAGGTCGGCGACCGCGATCTCGTAGACCTCGGCCAGGGCGTCCGGGTCCGAGCCGGGCACCAGCAGGTCGTTGCCGCCGCCGCAGAACGTCGCCAGCCTCGGCCGGAGCGACACCGCCAGCGGGATCTGCTCCTCGACGATCTCCTGGAGCATCCGGCCCCGCACCGCCAAGTTCGCGTAGCGCAGGCCGGGCCGGTGCGCCGAGATCATGCCCGCCAACCGGTCGGCCCAGCCGAGGTAGCTGCCGTTCGGCCCCGGGTCGTCCATGCCCTCGGTGAAGCTGTCCCCCAAGGCGACGAAGCTGTCCAACGCGTCCATCCGCGTCCCTCCCCTCGCGCGGCACCCCCGTGACCGCGCAGGACAGCATGCCCCCCGAAGTCGGCCCTGCGCCACCGTCGGTTGGCAACGGTGTTACGGCAACGACACCGGACGGTGTGATCAAGTGCCGGTAATGGGCGATTCGTCTACGGGGTTGGCCGTCGCGGCCACGGTGGGGAGGCGGGCGATTGCAGCGCAGATCACGCCGGCCGCGAGGGGCGCGGCGGCCCCGCGGCGACGTCGGGCGCTTGACGTCGCCGCGGGGGCGGGCCCGCTGTCCGGTGGCGCCGCCGCCGAACACCCCCCGGACAGCGGGATCCGGGCCGGTGCGCGGAGGGCCGCCGCCGAAACCTCCAGCGCACCGGTGTCCTGGGCCGGTGCGGGGGAGGGCCGCCGCCGTGACCTCCCCCGCACCGGGGTCCTACCCGCCTGCCGCCACGTCCAGCGGCACGGGGGTCTCGTAGGCGGCGCGCAGCCGCGGCTCCGCGCCGGGCTCCGCGCCGAGCGCGTCCAGGCCCAGCAGGGCCGCGCCCACCACCGGCGGCACGTCGACCACGCGCACCCGGGCCAGCGGGGCGGCGTCCCGCAGCCGGTCGCGCACCGCGCCGACCACCGCGTCGCGGGCGCCGGTCAGCACGCCGCCGCCGAGCACGACGTCCACCTGCTCGTCGAGCAGCGCCAGGCGCCGCAACGACACCGACGCGAGCAGCGCCACCTCCTCGACCAGCCGCTCGACCACCGCGCGCGCCACCGGGTCGCCGGCCGCGGCGACCCGGAACAGCAGCGGGCACAGCGCGTGCGGGTCGAACTCGACCTGCTCGAAGTGCAGCCGCTCCACGGCCTCGGCCATGGTCCGGGTCCCGTAGTGGTCGATGAGCGCGGGCAGCAGCGCGGTCGGCTCGCCCCGCCCGTCCTCCGCCCGCACGGCCAGCCACAGCGCCTCGCCGCCGATGTGCCCGCCGCCGCCCCAGTCGCCGGAGATCCGGCCCAGCGCGGGGAAGCGGTGGGTGCGGCCGTCGCGCGCGACGGCCACGCAGTTGATGCCCGCGCCGCACACCACGGCCACGCCGATGCCGTCGGACGTGCCCGCGCGCAGCAGGGCGAACGTGTCGTTGCCGACGACGGTGCTGCCCGACCAGCCGCGCCGCTCGATGGCCGCGCGCAGGTCCCGCTCCTCCTTCGGCAGGTCGGCGCCCGCGAGGTAGGCGGCGGTGTGCGCGGCGACGCGCTCGTCGTCGGGCAGCCCGGCCTGGCGGGCCGCCGCGCGGACCAGCCCCTCGAACACCTCCAGGCTGCGCGCCAGCCCCACGTTCTGCGGCGACGCGCCGGGGCCGCGGACCTGGGCGAGGACCCGCCCCGCCACGTCGACCAGCGCCACCGCCGTCTTGCTGTTGCCGCCGTCGATGGCCAGCACCCGGTCGGTCATCGGGCCGCCCAGGGCAGGAAGTCGCGGTTGCGCGCCACCAGCTCGTCGGCCAGCCGGTCGGCGATCGCGTGCTGCCCGACCAGCGGGTGCGCCAGCAGCGCGTCCGCGACCCGGTCCCGCCCGCCGCGCACGGCGGCGTCCAGGGCCAGGTGCTCGTAGGCGGTGACGTGCGAGATCAGCCCCGAGATCGACGGCGGCAGCGGCTCGACCGGCAGCGGGCTCGCGCCCTGGCGCGAGACCGACGCGGGCACCTCGATGACGGCGTCCTCGGGCAGGAACGGCAGCGTGCGGCCGTTGCGCACGTTCACCACGTGCTGCTCCGCGCCCGCGCCGCCGGTCAGCGCGTGCACCAGCTGCACGGCCGCCTCGGAGTAGTAGGCGCCGCCGCGCTGGGCGAGCTGCTCGGGCTTGGTGACCACCTCGACGTCGCGGTACAGGTCCAGCAGCTCCTTCTCCACCGCCGCGACGACTTCCGCGCGCGGCGGGCTGGTCTTCTGCTCGGCGACGACGCCGTCGTGGTCGTAGAAGTACTTCAGGTAGTACGACGGGACCATGCCGAGCCGGCGCATGAGGTCCGCCGGCAGCCCGATGTGCCCGGCGAGGGCGTCACCGTGGCGGTCGAGCAGTTCCGGCAGGCGGTCGACGCCGTCGACGAAGACGCCGCGCTCCCACGTGAGGTGGTTGAGCCCGACGTGCCCCAGCCGCACCGTCTCCGGCTCGACGCCCAGCAGCGCGGAGGTCCAGCGCTGGAACGTGATGGCGACGTTGCACAGGCCGACCGCGCGGTGCCCGGCTTCGAGCAGCGCGCGCGTCACGATGCCGACGGGGTTGGTGAAGTTGACGATCCAGGTGTCCTCGCCCGCGATCCGCCGCACCTGCTCGGCGATGTCCAGCACCACCGGCACGGTCCGCAGCGCCTTCGCGAGGCCACCCGCGCCCGTGGTCTCCTGCCCCACGCAGTCGCAGGCCAGCGGGAACGTCTCGTCCTGGGCGCGGGCCCGCTGGCCGCCGACGCGGAGCTGGAGCAGGACGGCGGACGCGCCGTCGACGCCCTCCGCCAGGTCGGTGGTGGTGCGGACCGCGGCGTGGTGGCCGGCGTGCCGCAGCAGCCGCTGGGAGAACTCGCCGACCACCGCCAGCCGCTGCCGGTCCGGGTCCACCAGGACGATCTCGTCCACGGCGAGGCTGGTCCGCCGCCCCGCGATCCCGTCCACCAGCTCCGGCGTGTAGGTCGAGCCGCCCCCGACGACGGTCAGCTTCATCCTTTGACTCCAGTGAATGTGATGCCCTTGACGAACGAGCGCTGGGCGAAGGCGAACAGCACCACGGCCGGGACCATGGTCAGCAGCGTCACGGCCATCGCGAGGTTCCACTGCACGTGGTGCAGGCCCTTGAACGACGACAGGGCCAGCGACAGCGTCCACTGGTCCGGCTTCTCGCCGGTGTAGAGCAGCGGCCCGAAGTAGTCGTTCCAGGTGTAGAGGAAGCAGAACAGCGCGGTCGCCGCGATGCCCGGCCGGGCCATCGGCACGACGATCCGCACCAGGGCCTGGAACTCCGAGCAGCCGTCCACCCGGGCGGCGTCCACGTAGGACTGCGGGATGGTGACGATGAACTGGCGCAGCAGGAAGATGCTGAACGCGTCGAACAGGAAGTAGGGCGCGATCAGCGGCCACAGGGTGCCGGTCAGGCCGAGGCTCGACCACATGTCGTACAGCGGCACGGCGACCACCTGCGGCGGCAGCATCATCGCGCCCACCACGAGCAGGAAGGCCGCGTTGCGCCCCCGCCACTTCAGCCTGGCCAGCGCGTACGCCGCCGGGATGGAGGACAGCAGCATCCCGGCCGTGGCCAGCAGCGAGTACAGCAGGCTGTTGCCGAGGTACTTCAGCAGCGGGGCCTTGTCGAAGACCTCCAGGAAGTTGCCCCAGTGCCACTCGCGCGGCCACAGGTCCGGGGTGAACGCCTGGCCGTCGGACATCACGGCGGTGAGGAACACGAACACGATGGGCAGCGCGAACATCAGCGCCAGCGCAAGGCCGATGCTGTGCACGGCGACCCAGTCCAGGACCGCCCGCGGGTTGCGGGGCCTGCGGTCGGGTTCCGGGCGGCGCCCGGTGTCGGTCAACGTCGCCGTGCTCATGCGCCCGGTCCCCCTTCCTCCTGGTGCGTGGCCTTGCGCATCCGCTGCACGAGCAGCGCCGTGGCGGCGAACGAGATCACGAACAGCACGGTCGCCATCGCCGAGGCGTAACCCATGTCGAAGTACCGGAAGCCCTGCGTGTACAGCCACACCGGGAACGTCAGCGTCGAGTTCTCCGGGAACCCGAGGTACCGGGTGTTGCCCGTGATGTCGGCCGCGCCGCTGGCCGCCGAGCCCGCCACCACCGCCTGCGTGAACAGCTGCAGCGCGACGATGATCGAGTTGACCACGCCGAACAGCAGCACCGGCGAGATCGTCGGCAGGGTGATGTGCCACCACCGCCGCACGACGCCCGCGCCGTCCAGCTCGGCCGCCTCGTACTGCTCCTGCGGCACGTCCAGGATCGCCGCCAGGATGATGATCATCAGGTCGCCGGACACCCACAGCATCACCGCGGCGATGCCGGGCTTGGACCACGCCGGGTCGGCGAACCACAGCGGGCTCTCGACGCCGAACCAGCCCAGCAGCTTGTCCAGCGGGCCCTCGTTGGGCCGCAGCACCAGGAAGAACACCAGGGTCGCCGCCACCGGCGGCGCGAGCGAGGGCAGGTAGCACAGCGTCCGCACCAGCCCGACGCCCGACTTCAGCCGCGCGACCACCGACGCCACGCCCAGCGCGAACACCACCCGCAGGACGGTCAGGGCGACCACGAACCACAGCGTGTTGTAGACCGCCGTGAGGAACAGCTCGTCCCGGAGCATGTAGGCGTAGTTCGCGAACCCGACCCACTCCGGCGGGTTGATCAGGTCGTAGTCCGTGAACGAGAACACGACCGTCGCGACCAGCGGGTAGCCGAAGAAGGCGGTGAACCCGACGGCCGCCGGCGCCATCAGCGCCAGCACGGTCAGCCGGTGGCGGGCGCGGGCGCGGGACCGCCCCCTGGCGGGGGCGGTCCGCGCCGCGTCCACGCGGTCGAGCGTGGCCGTCACGGCTACTTGCCGCTCTTCGCGATCCGGTCGTCGACCTGCTTGTCGACCTCCGCCAACCCGGCCATCAGGTCGGGCACCTTGCCCGCCTGCCAGGAGGTCGCGAAGTCGCCGATCGCCTTGATGTGCGCGTCGCCGATCGGCGTCACCGGGTTGCCCTGGAGCTTGCCGCTCTGCGCCAGGTCGATGAACGTCTTGAAGTTCTCGTCGACCTCCAGCCGCGGGTCGGCCAGCGCGGCCTTGGTGCTCGGGATGTTCTTGATCCCGTTGGCCAGGTCCACGATCGTCTCGGTGTCGAACGACAGGTGCTTGACCAGCTCCCAGGCCGCCCCGGCGTTCTTCGCGCCCTTGGGCACGCCCATGATGGTGCCGGTGGTGAAGCCGATCCCGTACAGCTCGGGCTTGATGGTCGGGAACGGCGCGGTGCCGAACCTGACGTCGGGCGCCTGGTCCTTCAGGAACGCCGTCCGGTACTCGCCGTCCATCATCATGGCGATCTTCTTCTGGTGGAAGGCGTGATCGGTGGAGTACTCCTGGCCGAGCCCGGCGCGGAACCGCTCCAGGTTGTCGTAGCCGTAGAAGTCCACCAGCTCCTTCTGGAACTTCAGCATCTCCGCCCACTCGGGCGTGGCCAGCGACGACTTGCCGTCCGGGCCCTCCCACTTCGCGCCGAAGTTCGGCGCCCAGATCGGCGGGCGGTTGGCGTAGAACAGCATGGTGGGCAGGAAGCCCGCGACCTCGATCGAGCCGTCCGGCGCCTTCTTGGTGGTGCGCTTGGCGTAGTCCAGCAGCTCGGCGGTGGTCTTCGGCGGCTCGCTGATGCCGGCCGCCGCGAGCATGTCCTTGTTGTAGTACAGGCCGTACACGTCGCTGAGCAGCGGCATCGCGCAGCGGGTGCCCTTGTACTCGGTGTAGGACCGCACCGCGTCGGTGATCTGCGAGAGGTCGACCCCGTCGCGCTCGATGTAGGGCTTGAGGTCCTGGAACGAGCCGGACGAGCAGAACTGGCCGATGTTGTCGGTGGCGAACGACAGCGCGACGTCCGGCGGGTTGCCGCTGCGGATGCCCGCGGTGATCTTGTCGTCGTCCTGGCTGCCCTCGTGCTTGATCTCGGCGTTGGGGTACTTCTCCTTGAAGCTCTCCAGCGCCTTGGTGACCTCGGCCTGCTCGCGCCCGGAGAAGTTGCTCCACACCGTCAGCGAGAACTGGTCGTCCTTGCCGGGCGCGGCGGCCGGGCCGCCGGACTGGTCGGATTTGCCCGCGCCTGCCGCGCAGGCGGACAGGGACACCGCGGCGGCCACGCAAAGCAGCGCTGCGCGGGGGACCTTGCGCATGTGCTCTCCTTCTCTCAACGTGCGGACGGGGACGTTGCGCGGTCCGGGGACTCCCGGGGGCCGCGGAAGGGTTCGGTCGTGGCGGCGGGTAGGCCGAACACCTGTTCCCTGACGACCGACAGCGCGGAGTGCAGCGCGCCGGAGCGCACCGGTTTCCCGGTCACCAGGGCGAGTTGGACGGGGGTGCGGGGCACCACCAGCTCGTGCAGCTCGGCGGCGACCAGGTCGGCGAGCGCCGTGCCGCCCGCCTGCGCGATGCCGCCGGAGAGCAGGACGAGTTCCGGGTCGAGGACGGCGACCACGTTGGCCACCCCGGTGGCGATCCGGCGGGCCAGGTCGACCAGGAACGCCCGACCGGGCGCGCCCTCGCCCAGCGCCTTGCGCACGGCGGCCTGCCCGGTGCGCGCGGGGACGCCGTGCGCGCGGGCGAGCCGGAGGATGGCGGCGTTGTCGAGCAGGTCGCCGTAGCGGCTGCCGGTCCGCCCGGTGCCGGTGTCGGCGTGGGCGTGGTCGGGCACCTGCATCGCGTCGATCTCGCCCGCGCCGCCGGTCGCGCCCCGGAGCAGGGCCCCGTTGACGACGACCGCGGCGCCCACCGCGTCGGCGGGCCACAGCAGGACGAAGTCCTTCACGCCGGTGGCGCGGCCGGCGACCATCTCCTCCAGCGCCACGAGGTTGACGTCGTTCTCGACGGTGACCGCGGTGCCGAGCCGGGCGTTCAGCTCGCCGGGGATGTCGATGCCCGCCCAGCCGGGCATGTGCGGCGCGTAGTTGAGCTTCCCGTCGGCGGGGTCGACCGCGCCGGGGGAGCCGACGACGACGTGGCGCAGGTCGCCCGGCGCGAGCCCGGCCTGCCCGGCGGCCTCGGCGACCGCGCCGTGGAACGCCTCCAGCACGCCGGTGCGCGGCATGGGCGCGCTGTGCTCGGTGAGCAGCGCGCCGGAGATGTCGGCGATGGCCACGTCGACGGTGTCGGGCATCAGGTCGACGGCGGCCACGTGGGCGAGCGCGCCGTTGACCGTCCAGAGCTGGGCCCGCGGGCCCCGGCCACCGCCGCGCAACCCGTTGCGCAGGACCGTGCCCTCGGTCTCCAGCCGGGTGAGCAGCTGGGCGGTCGCGGGCTTGGACAGCCCGATGATCCCCTCCAGCTCGGACCTGGTCAGGGGGCCGTTGCGCAGCAACGCCTCGATCGCGGCGCGGTCGTTGATCTCGCGCAGCAGACGCGGGCTCCCGGCGCGCATCGGTCCTCCTGTCTGTTAAGTTTCCAGACGATTTCGGCCACCGTAGTGACGGCGCTCACTCCCGGTCAATGCTCCGAGACTGGTCCGTTACCTGGGTGGGTGAGGGCTGAGGCAATCTGGAGTCATGACCGACACCCGTGACTCGCTGGCCCAGCTGCTCGGTGGGCGAGGGGGTGCGCTGGACGCCTCCCTGCCGCCGCTGGCGTTCGCCCTGGGGTGGGTGCTGGCGGGGCGGTCGGTCGCCGTCGGGGCGGTGGCCGCGGTGGCGTGCGGCGTCGTCATCGGCGTCGTGCGCGTGGCGCGCGGGGGCCGGCCGCGGGCGGTGCTGGTCAGCGTGGCGCTGGTGGTGCTCGCCGCGTACGTCGCGCTGCAGACCGGGCGGGCCGAGGACTTCTTCCTGCTGCAGGTGTTCCTGAACGCGGCCAGCGCGCTGGTGTGGGCGGCGAGCATCGTCGTGCGGTGGCCGCTGCTGGGGGTCGTGGTCGGGCTGGTCACCGGGCAGAGGTTCCGGTGGCGGCGGGACCCGGACCTGATGCGCGCCTACCGGGTGGCCAGCTGGCCCTGGGTGGGGCAGTACGTGCTGCGGGTGCTGGTCTTCGGCGCCCTGTGGGCGACCGGGCAGGTCCTGGCGCTGGGCGTCATGCGGGCGGTGCTGACCTGGCCGCTGCAGGCGGTGTGCATCGCGGTGAGCTGGTGGGTGCTGCGCCGGTCGCTGCCCGCCGACCACCCCGGCCTGCGACACCCGCGCGTGCCCGCCTGACCCCGGCCCGCGATCACCCCGACCCCGACCCCGCGATCACCGGTCGGCACCCGGACCTCGACGGGTCCGGCTTCCGGCAGCGGCCGTCCCGGCGCCTCCGAGGGGCGGTGGCGGAGTCGGTTCTCAGCTTTCGCGGCGGGGAACGTCGGTGTGGGCTGGGATGATGGTGCCGGGGGCCGGAGGCCACGCCCGGTGCGGCGCGGCGGGCGCTGACCTGCGACTCCTACCTCGCGGCCCCTGCTTCGCGGCTTCTGCTTCGCGGCTCTTGCCTCGCGGCTCTTGCCTCGTGGCTTCTGCCCAGCGGCTTCTGCCCGGCGAGCTTCTGCCTCGCGGCTTCCGAGCGGACTCCTGCCTCGTGGCTTCCGCCCAGTGACCCCTGCCCGGCGGACCCCTGCCCAGCGACTCCTGACCGGCGCTCGGCCCGGCCGCCCCGAAGCCCGGCGGAACCGCGGCGGGTCGTCGTCACCCGGAAGCCGGTCCCTCTCCGGGGCTGAAGTGCGCCACCCCGCTCCGCCGCGCGGGCGGAAGCGCCGCGCGACCCCAGCCGCACCTGTGCGAGCGCGGCAGGCCGCGGAGAGCCCCGCAGACCACAGAAAGCCCCGCAAGCCGCGAAGAGCCGCGCAGAACCCCGCAAGCCGCGGAAAGCCCCGCGTCGAGTAAGCCCGCGCCCTCAGGACGGCCGGGGGGCGGTGTCGCCCAGCAGGGCCACGGCCGCCAACCAGGCCGCGCCGGCCGCCCCCTCGGTCGCGATGCGCACCGGGGCGCGGGTGCGGGCGGCGAGCTCGGCGCGCAGCCGGGCGCCGAGGGGGTGGGCGTGGACCAGGCTGCCCATCAGGACGACCGGCGTGTCGTCGCCGTCCTCGCGGTCGGCCAGCGCCAGGTCGGTCAGGTGCGCGACCGCGGCCCCGATGATCGGGTGCGCGGTCGGGGCGGCGGCGTGGGCGGTCACCAGCGGGGCGTAGCGGGCCAGGTCGACGGGGCGCGCCCGGTTGGCCTCGGTGATCAGGTGGCGCCACGCCGCGCGGGGCGGGTCCGGGTCGACGCCGGCCTGCGCCAGCACGGCCGCGGTCAGGGCGTCCTGCGGGGTGCGGCCCTCCAGGGCGCGCAGGGTCGCCCGCACGGCCTCCCGGCCCAGCCAGAACGCCGAGCCCTCGTCGCCGAGCAGCCAGCCGTAGCCGCCCGCCGTCGACACCAGCCGGTGGTCGGCGATGCGGGCCGAGGTGGACCCCGTCCCCGCGATCACGACCGTCCCGTCCGGGGACGCCGAACCGGTGGCGAAGGCCGCCTCCGCGTCGGTGATCACGCGCAGCGGGCAGCGCAGCCCCGCGTCGGCCCAGGCCGCCTCGAACAGGCCCGCCACGCGCGGGTCGGTGAGCTTGCTGGAGCCGGCCATGCCCAGGACGCCCGACTCGACCTTGCCCGCGTCGAGCCCGTCCAGCGCGACCACCAGCGCCTGGCAGATGTGCGCCGCCGCTTCCTCCGGCGGGTGGGAGTTGGGGTTCGCGCCGCCCGCCACCCCCGCTCCCAGCCGGGTGCCGTCCAGGTCCAGCACCAGAGCCCGGGTCGAGGTGCCGCCCGCGTCCAGTCCCACCACGAAGCCCATTCGACGCAGTATGCCCACAAAGCCGGAGGCCCGGCACACCCGTACGGGTGTGCCCGACCTCGCGGTCGGTGATCAGCCGCCGGGCACGACCACCTCGGCCCGCGCCCCGGACCGGTTGTGGTGGTGCAGCAGCAGGAGGCGGTCGGACCCGTCGGCGGCCAGGGAGGCCCGGTCGCGGTGCACCTCCAGGCGGGTGCCGGGCCCGGCCACGTGGGTCACCGCGACCGCGCCGCCCACGCGCACCGAGTAGCCCGGCCTGAGCGGGTCGAACGACATCGGCGTCCCGATCCGGTCCACGACGCCGTCCTCGTCGCCCGGCGCGGGATAGGTGCCGATCGTGCGCACCGAGTACGCCAGGCGGGCCGACGACGCCGCCGGGTCGATCCCGAGCGCCTTCAGCCGCACCGGCAGGACGACCACGTCGCTGTCCATGACGTTGGTGTCCACGTCGCCGTGCGCGCCGTTGACCGGCTGCTCGTCCACCACCTCGCCGTCGGACAGCCGCACGGTCCGCGCGAGCCAGACGTCGGCCACCACCGCGCCGGTCGCGTCCTGCGGTTTGGCGACCAGGACGCGGTAGTCGTCCTCGCCGTCGCCGGTGGTGTCCAGGCGGACCTCCGGGGTGTTGCCGGCGCCGAGGGTCACCCAGTCGTGCCAGGTGACCACGCCGAACGCGAGCAGCGCGCCGTCCGACCGGTCGACCGGCGCGGTGGAGGCCACGCCCACGTAGCGCAGGTCGCCGCCCTTGGCCGAGTCGTTCACCGCGCAGCCGGTCCGCACCCCGTCCCCGCAGTCGGGCAGCGGGTCGGACGTGCCCTGGAGCTGGAACGCGCCGACGCGCGACCGGTAGGTCTCGTCGCCGTCGCCCTGGTCCAGGAAGCGCCCGCGCAGGCGCAGCTCCGCCACCGGGCCGCCGCCGGGCGGGACCGGTTCGGCCCGGACGTCGGCCACCGGCTCCGGCGCCGCGTACACCGGCACCCGCAGCGTCGTCCCGCCCGACTCCAGCAGCACGCGGCCGGAGGTCTCGGCGAGGAACTGCCGGGCCGCGCCCGCCTGCCGCTTCACCACCGTCGGGTCGGCGACCTTGCGCAGCTCCGACGGCGACGCGCGCAGCACCACGTCCACCTCCCCGGTCCCGCCGGGCTCGATCACCAGCGTCGAGGGCCACACGTCGACCCGCGTGCCGGGCACCGCGGTCGCGGCCCGGTAGGACAGGTCGACGCGCCGCACGGCCGCGCTCTTGTTGACCACCCGGACCGTCCGCACCTCCCGCACCGGGCCGGGGACCGCGACCGGCCCGAAGGACACGCCGACCGACCCGGGGTGCTCCACCACCATGGCCAGCAGGTCCGCGCCGACGGCGGAGGCGGCGTCGACCCGGCCCGCGCCGACCCTCATGGGCGCCACGGGCAGGCCGGTCGCGTGGTCGTCGCCGGAGCGCACCTCGCCGCCCGCGGTGTTCACCACCGCCGCCTTGACCTCCTCGACCGTCCAGTCCGGGTGCGCCTCGCGGACCAGCGCGCCGATGCCGGCCACGTGCGGCGCGGCCATCGACGTGCCGCCCTTGCCGACGCCGCGGTCGCCGGTGCCCACGTCGGCCGACGTGATCGTGTCGCCGGGGGCCGCCACGTCCGGTTTCGCCGCGACCGGGCCGCGCGCGCCCCGCGACGAGGACGGCGTGACGGTGTCGGCCAGCCCCGGTGTCGTGGTGGGCAGCGCGTCGCGCAGCGCGCCGGTCATCCGCACCCGCAGGGAGCCCGCGGCCAGCGCCGGGCGGACCTCGCGGGTCGCCGTGCCGGTGAACTGGAAGACCGGGATGCCCGCGTTGCCCGCGATGCCGGCCGTGAAGTGGTCCCTGGTGGACGACAGCAGCGCGGCGACCGCGCCGGCGGCCTGCGCGTGGTCGGCCCGGGCGCCCGAGCCGCACCGGCGGGTCGCGTCGACGTCGTCCCACTCCAACCAGACGACCCGGCCCGCGAGGTCCTGGGCGATCGGGTCGCAGCCGTCCGCGTTCGCCGGGTCGGCGACGGCCGCCACCGGGGCGGTGAGGTCCAGCGACCCGTACCCGGTGTAGTCCCGGCTGTACTGGCCGGGCCGGTCGCCCACGCCGGGCACGGTGACGCCGTCGCGCAGCGCGAACGCGTCGCGCGTGTTGGCCACCGCCAGCGCTTCCGGCGTGTTCGCGGGCGAGCCGCCCACGTCGTAGAAGTCGCCGCCGTTGCCCGCCGACGCCACGACCAGCACGCCGTGCTCCACGGCCTTGCGCACGAACAGGGCGTCCGGGTCGTCCTGGGCCGCGAAGTCGGAGCCGAGGGACAGGTTGACCACGTCGAGGTGGTCGGCGAAGTCGCCGTCGCCGTTCGGGTCGAGCGCCCAGTCCAGCGCCTGCGCGGTGAGGCTGGTCGACCCCTCGCAGCCGAACACCTTCAACGCGTACAGCGACGCCTTCGGCGCGGCGCCGGGACCGATCCGCAGCTCGTCCAGCCGCGCGTCGGTCAGCTCCCGGTAGTCCCCGGTGAACGGGGCGCCGTCGCGGTCGACGCCGTACCCGGCGGCGGTGCCGGCGACGTGCGTGCCGTGGCCCTGGCAGTCCAGCGGGTTCGGGTCGGGCGCGGGCGTGGACCGGTCCGGGTCGTCGGCGTCGTAGTCGTCGCCCGCGAAGTCGTGGCCGCCGACGACCTTCGCGGTCGGCGTCCAGGGCGCGGTGCGGTCGACCGCGTCGTACGCGGCGGACGTGCCGGGGCCGCCGAAGTCGGCGTGCGTGTAGTCGATCCCCGTGTCGATGATGCCGACGCGCATCCCGTCGCCGTAGCGGCCGGCCCGCTGCCACACCCGCGCGGCCCCGGTCAGCCGCACCGCGCCGGCGTTCTGCACGACCTTCGGCACGGCCGGCCGCACGGCGCGCACCTCGGGCAGCGCGGCCAGCGCGCGCACGTCGGCCGCGTCGGCGGTGACCAGCACGCCGGGCACGGCGTTGGTCGTCCGGGCCACCTCCCGGCTGTCCGGGTCCCTGCCGCGCAGCGCGCCCAGGACGCGGGCGGCCGTGCCGTCGGTGCGCTGCCGGGCGGCCCGCGCCGCCCGCGCGGCCTGGTCGTCGCCCGCGCCGCGCGCCTTCTCGCCGTCGAACGCCTCGGCGGCGGGGGTCCCGGCCAGCTCCACGAACGCGGTGACCGCGCCGGTCGCCCCCGCGAGGGGCGGGCGCGCGGTCCACGCGGTCCCCGGCGCCGGCGGCTCGGCGAACCGCTCGTCGGCCACGGCCGTGGCGAGCGAGGCGATCAGTGCGGCGGCGGCGGTGGTGGCCGCCCACACCGCGCGGTGGCGTGTCATCGGAACCTCTCGTCGGCCGGGGTCGGTGCGCGCGCTGCGTCCGTTCGGCGCAACGCCGGGACTGCCACTTTAAGCACTTGGTTGATCACAGCACGTGGCGACGCGCTGAGTCATCGGATGAATCACCGGGCCCGCTCCCGGAGCCCGGCGCGGTGCGCGATAGTCACCCACGACGTCCAGCCGCGATCGAGGAGGACCACCGTGCAGTTCCTGCGCCTCGGGGCACCGGGTGCCGAACGCCCCGCCGTCCGCGCCGACGACGGGACCACGTACGACCTGGGCCCGGTGACCGCCGACATCGACGGCGCGTTCCTCGCCGCCGACGGCGTCGCCCGGACCCGCGCCGCGCTCGCCGCGGGCGACCTCGCCCCGGTCGACACCGCGGGCCTGCGCACCGGGCCGCCGCTGGCCGGCATCGGCAAGATCGTCTGCATCGGCCTCAACTACCGCGACCACGCCGAGGAGACCGGCCACCCGGTCCCCGCCGAGCCGGTGGTGTTCCTCAAGGCCCCGGACACCGTCGTCGGGCCGGACGACGAGGTGCTGGTGCCGCGCGGGTCGACCAGGACCGACTGGGAGGTGGAACTGGGCGTGGTCATCGGGCGCACCGCCCGCTACCTGGAGACCGAGGCCGACGCGCTGGCCTGCGTCGCCGGGTACGTGCTGTCCCACGACGTGAGCGAGCGCGAGTTCCAGTTCGACCGCGGCGGGCAGTGGGACAAGGGCAAGAACTGCGAGACGTTCAACCCGCTGGGGCCGTTCTTCGTGCCGGCCGCCGACGTGCCGGACCCGCAGGCGCTGGAGCTGCGGCTGTCGGTCAACGGGGTGGAGCGCCAGCGCTCCTCCACCGCGAACATGATCTTCCCGGTGGCCGGGCTGGTCCGCTACCTGAGCCGGTTCCTCGTCCTGCGGCCCGGCGACCTCGTCAACACCGGCACGCCCGCCGGCGTCGCCCAGGGCAGGCCCGACCCGAAGCCGTTCCTGCGGGCGGGCGACGTGGTGGAGCTGGAGATCGACGGGCTGGGCCGCCAGCGGCAGCGGATCGGGCAAGCCTGACCGGTCGGCCGCCGGGCCGGGGCGCCGCGCCTCAGGCCGGGTCGGACAGCCACCGCTCGACGCCGGCCACGTGCACCGTCGACCACGAGCGGGCCAGCTCCGGTTCGCGCGCGGCCAGGGCGTCCACGATCGCGCGGTGCTCGGCGACCGCCCGGTCCACCGCCCCGCCCCCGGTGATGCCGCGCCAGATGCGGCCCCGCGCCGTCGGGCCGGCCAGGGTGTCGAGCAGCCGGGCCAGGTAGGCGTTGCCCGAGCACCGCGCGATCGCGCGGTGGAACGCCAGGTCGTGCTCCACCAGGTCGTCCACCGACTTCGCGCGCTCGCCCGCGTCGCACAGCGCCCGCAGCGCGGCCACCTCGTCCGGCTCGACGCGCTGGGCGGCCATCGCCGCGGCGGCCGGCTCCAGGATGCGCCGCACCTGCAGCACCTCCAGCACCGACTCCTCGCCGCGGTGCAGGTCGAGCACGAACGACAGCGCGCCCAGCAGGTCGTCGGCGCGCAGGCTGGACACGTAGGTGCCGTCGCCCTGCCGCACGTCCAGCACCCTGACCAGGGACAACGCCTTGACCGCCTCGCGCAGGGAGTTGCGCGACAACCCGAGGCGGTCGGCGAGGTCGGCTTCGCGCGGCAGCCGGTCGCCCGGCTTCAGCTCACCGGACGTGATCATTTCCTTCACGCGCAGGATCGCGTCGTCGGTGACCGCCACGCCCAACCTCCACAGACCTCGGATGTCTGGTGGCAAGTATGGGCCACCAACGCGGTCCGGGTGGTGCTCACGCCCGTTCCGGAGGACATTTGCTGTTTGCAAATAGATTCGGTGATCTCCCGACCAAACGTGACGACACCCACTGTTTACCGCCATAATGGTCTGGACCATTTGAGGAGGGACCTTGGACACGGTTGTCGCGGCTCCACGAGCGCTGCTCGGCCGCACCATCACCGGTCCGGCGAGCGTGCGCGTGCGGGCCGGCCGGATCGTCGAGGTCGTCACGGGCGCACCGCCCGAGGACGCCGAGGTGCTGACCGACGGGCTGCTCACCCCGGGCCTGGTGGACGTGCAGGTCAACGGGGCGGTCGGGGTCGACTTCGCCGAGGTGGACGACGAGGGGATGCGCTTCGTCGCCAGGTCCCTCCCGAAGACCGGGGTGACCCGCTTCCTGCCGACCCTGATCACCGCGCCGGTGCCGGTCGCGCTGCGCCAGGCCCGCGCCGTGCTGGCCGCGTCGGCCGCGCTGCCCGACAACCCCGGCGCCCGGCCGCTCGGGGTGCACCTGGAGGGGCCGTTCCTGTCGCCGCAGCGCCCGGGCGTGCACGACCCCGCGCTGATGGTGGAACCGGGACCGGCCGAGATCGACCTGCTGCTGGCCGACGACCTGCGGCCCGCGCTGCGCCTGGTGACGCTGGCCCCCGAGCGGCCCGGCGGCCTGGCGGCCGTGCGGCGGCTGTCCGCGGCGGGCGTGCTGGTCGCCGTCGGCCACAGCGACGCGACCGGCGAGCAGACCAGGGCCGCCGCCGAGGCGGGCGCGCGGATGGTGACGCACCTGTTCAACGCCCAGCGCCCGCTCGGCCACCGCGAACCCGGCGTGCCCGGCGTGGCCCTGGTGGACGACCGGTTCACCCTCGGCCTGATCGCCGACCTGGCCCACGTGGGCCCGGACGTGTGCCGGCTGGTGTTCAACGCCGCCGGCCACCGGGTGGCGCTGGTCACCGACGCGGTGGCCGCCGCCGGGATGCCGCCGGGCCGCTACCAGCTCGGCGGCGCGGACGTGGTGCTCGCCGAGGACGGCGTGCCGCGCTCCCCGGAGGGCACCATCGCCGGCAGCGCGCTCACCCTGGACCGGGCCGTGCGCAACATCGTGTCGGTCGGCGTGGACGTCGCGGACGCCCTGGCGGCGGCCACGATCACCCCGGCCGACGCCATCGGGGAGCCCACCCTGGGCCGGCTCGCGCCCGGCGCGGTGGCCGACCTGGTCTGGTGGGACGACGACCTGCGCCCGCGCAAGGTGTGGGTGGACGGCGAGGTCGTCTTCGACGCGCAGGTCGAGCTGAGCCCCGAGCTGGCGACCGCGCTCTAGCCCGACGCCCGGACGGCCCGACGCCCGAGGGGGGCGCCGGGCCGTCCGGCGCGGGCCGGGCCGCTCGCCGCGGGCGGGCGCCCGGGAACGAACGACGGAGCCGGGAACGACGGAGCCGGGGAAGGCGTGCGCCCTCCCCGGCTCCGTGCGGTCCGCTACCGCGTGCGGGTGACCTTGTTCAGCCCGCGCGGGCTGTCCGGGTCGCCGCCGCGGGCCAGCGCCAGCCCGTGGGCCAGCCGCTGGACGGGCAGGATCTCCAGGATCGGCGCGACCTCCTCGGCCGTCTCGGCGATCGGGATGCGCAGCGCCGCCGGCGCCCGGTCCGCCGCCGAGCCCACGGCCAGCACGTCCGCGCCGCGCCCCTGCACCACGTCCAGCACGTCGCGCATCGCCTCGCCGCCCCTGCCCGCGCTGGTCACGGCGAGCACGGCCGTCTCGCCGTCGACCGCCGCGACCGGGCCGTGCAGCAGGTCCGCGCCGGAGTACGCGCGGGCCGCCAGGTAGCTGGTCTCGGCCAGCTTCAGGGCCGACTCCAGCGCCGAGGGCAGCGAGTAGCCGCGCGCGGTGGTGAGCACCCGGTCCACGAACCGGTACCGCTGGACGGCCTCCGCCACGGCGTCGGCCGATCCGTCCAGGGTGGACCGGGCCAGGTCGCCCAGCCCCTCGACGGCCGCGCCGTCGCCGCCCCGGATGGCGTCGACGAGCAGGTAGAGCGCGAGCAGCGTGGCGGAGTAGGTCTTGGTCGCCGCGACGGCCTGCTCGACGCCCGCGCCGACGTCGACCGACAGCTCGGCCGCGCCGTCGAGCGGCGAGCCGGAGGTGTTGGTGACGGCCACGGTGAGCGCGCCGCGCGCCCGGGCCGCCTCGGTGACCTCCAGCAGGTCGGGCGACCCGCCGCTCTGGCTGACCGACACGACGAGCACGTCCCGGAGGTCGGGCCGCGCGCCGTAGAGCGTCGTGGTGGACGGGGACACCAGACCGGCGGGCAGCTGGAGCAGCACCTCGGTCAGGTACTTCGCGTAGATCGCCGCGTGGTCGGACGACCCGCGCGCGGCCAGCAGGACGAAGCGGGGCTGCCGGGCGCGGATCGCGTCGGCGACCTCGGCGAACGCGGCGCGCCGGGACACCAGGTCCGCGAAGATCGCGGGTTGCTGGTCGATCTCGGCCGCCATGTGCCTGCCGGGCTGGTGGTCGGTCATCAAGGTGCCCTTCTCAGGTGCTGGCGGCGATGCGCTCTGCCGCGGCTCGCAGGCACACCCGTGAACCGCCATGGGTGTTCACGCGGGCAGCGGTGCCCAGGTCCGGACCCGGCACGCCGGTCTCGACGTGCACAAGGTCTAGACCAATACTACCCAGCGCGCGGATCAGCTCGCGAGCCCACGCGTGGCGATGTGCCTCTCTCGTGACGACCACGACGGTCCGCCCGCCGGCCGCCGCCTCGACCTCGTCGGCCGAGCGGGCCTCCAGCACCGTCGTGCCGGGCAGCAGCTCCGCCAGGTACGGCCCGAGGCCCCACGGGACCTCGCCGACGGCGATGGACGGCTCGACCGCCAGGTCCAGCACCACCGGCGGGCCGGATAGCGCCAGCGTCCCGCGGACCTCCAGCGCCCGCCGGGCGGCCCGCAGCCCGATCTCCGGGTCGTGCCCGTCGACCGAGGTGGGCGGCGTGCCCAGGGCGGCGGTGCGCCGGGCGGCCTCCTCCAGCCGCTCGCGGGACAGCTCGCCCCGCTCCACGGCCGCCACGATCCGGTCGACCAGGTCCCGCAGCGTCTTCTCGTCCAGCGGCTCGCCGCCCAGGCACAGGGCGTCGACGCCGGCCGCGAGGGACTGCACGGAGCCCTGCGCGAGGTCGCCGCCCACGGCCTTCATGTCCAGGGCGTCGGTGATGATCGCGCCGGTGAAGCCCAGCTCGTCCCGCAGGACCTCGACGGCCCTGGGGTTCAGCGTCGCGGGCAGCGGGCCCCACGCCGGGACGACCAGGTGCCCGGTCATGACCGACCGCACCCCGGCCCGCACCGCCGAGCGGAACGGCACCAGCTCGACGTCGCGCAGCTCCTGCTCCGTCCGGGGCAGGACCGGCAGCGCCACGTGGGAGTCCACCGTGGACGCGCCGTGGCCGGGGAAGTGCTTGGCGCACGCCGCGACGCCCACGGCCTGCATCCCCTCCACGTACGCCGCCACGTGCCGACCCGCGGCCACCGGGTCGGACCCGAAGGCCCGCACGCCGATCACCGGGTCGTCCAGCGTCAGCGCCAGGTCCGCGGAGGGGGCGAGGTCGAGGTTCACGCCGCAGGCCGCGAGGCGCGCGGCCATCGACGCGGCCACGGCCCGGGTCAGGTCCACGTCGTCGGCGGCGCCCAGGGCGTGGTTGCCCGGCACCTCCGACCCGCGCCCGTAGTCGAGGCGGGTGACGTCGCCGCCCTCCTCGTCGATGCCGATCACGACGTCCGGCCGCGCCGCGCGCAGCGCGGCCGACAGCTCGGTGACCTGGGCGTCGTCCACGACGTTGCGGCCGAAGTACACGACACCGCCGAGCCCCTCGGACAACAGCCGGAGCAACCAGTCCGGAGCCGTGGTCCCGTGGAAGCCGGGCAGCAGCACGGCGGCGGCGAGCCGGTGCAAGGACATCTGGGCCTACCCCTTCACGGCGCCGGCGGTGACGCCGGTGACCATCTTGCGCTGCACGACCAGGAAGAACACCAGCACCGGCAGGGTGAACAGCACCGACGCGGCCATCGCGCCACCCCAGTCGACGCCGAAGTTGGACTGGAAGCCGGCCAGCCAGACCGGCAGCGTCTCCTTGCCCTGGTCCTTGATCAGCGACAGCGCGAACAGGAACTCGTTCCAGGCGGTGACGAACGCGAACACCGACGTGGCCACCAGGCCGGGGCCCAGCAGCGGCAGCGTGACGCGGCGGAACGCGCCCCACCGGCCGCAGCCGTCCACCATCGCGGCCTCCTCCAGCTCCAGCGGGATGCCGTTGACGAACCCGCGCAGCGTCCACGCGCAGAACGGCAGCGTGACCGCGAAGTAGATCAGCGCCAGCGACGGCAGCCGGTCCAGCAGGTCCAGGTCGCGCATCATCAGGAACATCGGGATCAGCAGCGCCTCGAACGGCGCCATCTGCGCCACCAGCATCAGCAGCACGAAGCCCTTGCGCCCCCGGAACCTCATGCGCGCCATGGCGAGCGCCGCCAGCAGGCCGACGACGATGGCCCCGAACACGGCGGACAGCGTGACCAGCAGGCTGTTGCCCAGCGAGTCGAGGAAGCCGGGCTTGGTCCACGCGGTCGCGAAGTTCGTCGCGGTCACCGAGAGCGGGATGAGGTCGTAGGAGGTGGACCGCAGGTCCAGGGTCGGCTTGAACGCCGAGGTCACCATCCAGTAGGTCGGGAAGGCGAAGAACAGCGCGATGGCGATCGCGACGACGTTCCCCGCCACCTTCTTGCCGGTCACAGCGTGCCCTCCTGTCGGAGCAGCCGGCGCAGGTACTGGAAGGTCAGCAGGCCCAGCAGCACCATCATCACGACGGACACGGCGGCGGCCACGCCGAAGTGGCTCTTGGAGATGCCTTCCAGGTACTGGTAGACGGGCAGCGTCGTGCTGGCCCCGTCCGGGCCGCCCTTCTTGAACGCCCAGATCTGGGCGAAGACCTTGAAGTCCCACAGCAGGGACAGGAACGTCACCATCAGCAGCAGCGGGCGCAGTTCCGGCCACGTGACGTTGCGGAACGTCTGCCACGACGTCGCGCCGTCCAGCGACGCCGCCTCGTACTGGTCGCGCGGGATGCCGATGGCGCCCGCGTACAGCGAGAACGCCAGGAACGGGATGGCCTGCCACACGATCAGCAGCCCGATCACGGACAGCGTGGACGTGCCGGTGGTGAACCAGGAGAACCCGGCGAACGACTCGAAGCCCAGCTTGACCAGGGTCTTGTTGAGGATGCCGTACTGCTGGTCGAAGATCCACTGGTAGACCGTGGTCGCCGCGAGCAGCGGCATGGCCCACGCCAGCAGCATGGCGACCTGGAGCAGGATCCGCACCACCGGGGAGACCTGCCGCATCAGCAGCGCGATCAGCAGCCCCGCCAGCACCGAGACACCCACGACGGCCACGGTGAACGCGATGGTGCGCGCGGTGATGGTCCAGAAGTCCGGGTTGCCGAGGATCTCCGCGTAGTTGTCCAGGCCGACCCAGACGACCTCGCCGCGGGTCAGCTCTCTGAGGTTCAGCCTGCGGAAGCTGGTCACCAGCAGGGACAGCACCGGCCACCCGATCAGCCACAGGATGCCGATCAGCGCGGGGGCCAGCAGCAGGTAGGGCAGCAAGCGGTCGAAGGAGCTGCCCCGGCGGCGCGGTGCGCCGCCCCGTGCGGCACGCCGCGGTGCCGACGAGTTCGTCGGCACCGCGGCGTCGGTGGTGTGAACCGCCGTCATGCTCGCGTCATCCGCCCAGGGTCTCGGACAGGGCGGAGTTGGCGTCGGACGTGGCCTGGTCCAGCGACTTCGCACCGGTCAGGTACGCGGTCAGCATGTCCTTGAGCGGGTTCTGACCCGCCTCGACGGCAGCCCACGAGGGCACGGTCGGGGTGACCTTGCCGTTCGGGGCGGACTCGGCCAGGGCCTTGCCCAGCGGGCTGGTGGCCAGCTTCGCGGTGTCGGTGGAGGTGCCCGGGACGGCGCCGCCCTCGGCCAGCTGGTCCTGGTACTTCTTCGAGCTGAGCAGCTTCAGGTACTCCTTGGCGAGGTCCTGGTTCTTGCTGCCGGCCGGCACCGCGACGTTCGAGCCGCCGAGGAAGACCGGAGCGGTCTTGCCCGCGGTCTTGGACGGGATGGGGAACGCGGCGGTCTTGCTCTCCAGCGTCGGGTCGGCCTTGATCGCGCTGGCCAGCTCCCACGGCAGGGCGATCATCATGCCGACCTTGCCCTTGGCGAAGATCTCGTACTGCTGCGGCGTGGCCTCGTCGGTGTCCTTGGGCGCCTTGGTGGCGGAGGTGTCGACGAGCTTCTTGTAGAAGTCCAGGCCGGCCTTCGCCTCGGGGGTGTTCAGCGCGCCCGCCCACGCGGAGCCCTGCGCCTTGGCGACGTCGCCGCCCTCGTCCCAGATGAACGAGAGCAGGCTGTACCAGGACTGGCCCGGCAGGTACAGCGACTGGAACTCCGGGTCCGCCGCGTTGGCGGTCTTGAGCTTCTCGATCGCGGCGATCCACTCGTCGCGCGACTTCGGGGTGTCCTGGATGCCCGCGGCCTGGAACAGGTCGGTGCGGTAGACCACCGTGCGGTTGGCGGCGTAGAAGGGCATCCCGTACTGCTTGCCGTCCCAGGTCAGCGAGTCCTTGAGACCGCCGAGCCACTGGTCGCCGTTGAGGTCGGCCGCGTCACCGCTGAGGTCGAGCAGGGTCTCCTCGGCCGCGAACTTCGCCGTCTGGGTGTTGCCCAGCTCGATGACGTCCGGCGGGTTGTTGCTGCTCAGAGCGGTGGTCAGCTTCTCCTGGATGCCGGGCCACTTCTGGATTTCGTACTTGACGGTGACGCCGGAGTGCGAGTCCTGGAACTCCTTGTGCAGCGCGTCGGTCAGGGTGGTCGGCGCGGAGCCGTCCATCAACCAGACCGTCAGCGTCTTCGGTTCACCGGAGTTGCCGCTGCCCTCGTTGGTGCTCGTGCCACATCCGGCCACGGCCACCGCGAGTGCGGCGGCACCTACGGCCAGTCCTCTCCAGCCCTTCACGTGTGCGCCCTTTCCCAATGCCCGGTCCCAGCGACCGGAACGTTCAAGTGGTGTAGACCAATGCGGCCTAGAGTGTGCCTCGCCACAGGGCATGTCAAGGACGTTGCCGAGACGTTGCAAAGTCATCGGATCATTTTCCCGGCCCTTGTCGGGGGTTCGAGCCCACGATCCGACGTGGACAGGGCATCCTGTGCTGGGAGCGCTGGCAAGGTCGAGGAGGAAGGCAATGCTGGAGACGAGCCCGGCAACAGGTGTCGACGCCAGGTCTCGCGCGCAGCGCGAGCCGAAGTACTGGGGACTCAAGCGGCACCTGCTCGATCTGCTGCGCGCGCTGCCACCGGGGTCGCCGATCCCGACCGAGAGGTCGCTGGCGGCGGAGTTCGACGTGTCGCGGACCACCGTGCGGCAGGCGCTCGCGGAGCTGACCGTCGAGGGTCGGTTGCTGCGCGTGCAGGGCAAGGGCACGTTCGCGGCCGAACCCAAGGTGGCGCAACGGCTCCAGCTGTCGTCGTACACAGAGGACATGAAGGCGCAGGGCAGGCAGCCCTCGTCGCGCCTGATCGAGGCGTCGGAGATGCCCGCCGAAGCGGAACTGGCCAGGTTGCTGGGGGTGCGCGCCGGGGCGAAGGTGCTCCGCCTGCACCGCCTGCGGCTGGCCGACGGCGAGCCGATGGCCATCGAGACCACGCACCTGGCCCTGGGCAGGTTCCGGGGCCTGCGCCGCTACCTGGCGCCGGGCGCCTCGCTGTACCAGGTGCTGCGCGAGCGGTTCGGGGTCGAGATGGGTCACGCCGAGGAGACTATTGAGACCGCTCTGGCCTCGCCCGAGGAGGCCGAGCTGCTGGGCGCGGACATCGGCCTGCCGATGCTGCTGCTGTCCCGCCACTCGTTCGACACCGAGGGCAATCCGGTCGAATGGGTCCGCTCGGTCTACCGCGGCGACCGGTACAAGTTCGTGGCGACCCTGAACCGCCCCTCCGACTGAGCGGCGCCGAGCCCGGCGCCCCGGGCGAGGGGGCGGTCACCGGCGGTCGGCGCCAGTAGTCGGACCTCTGGATCGGCCGGCCCCGCCGGGCCGCCGGCCCGCAGCGCGGGTGCGCGGGCCGGCGCGGGGGGTGTCGCCGGTGACCTCGGACGGGCCGCGCCCGCCCGGCTCCGACGCTCGCGCCGGGCCGCTCCGATTGTTCGGCGATACAACATTCCCGCTGGCCAAAGCCCTGGTGCCCGGAGTCGCGGCACCGGTGGCCCGCCGGTCCCGGGCGCTCCCGGCGCCGATCGGGCCGGTGGGTCCGCCGGTCACCGCGGCGGTGCGCGCCGGCCGGCCCGGCCGGCGCCGCGGAGCGGTCCGGCCGCGGCAGTCATCGGACCTCTGCCGCCGGCCGCCGGGACGCCGTCGCTTCGGGGAGCCGAACCCGGCGCGGGCCGCCGGGCGGTCCCGGCCCGCCCGCTAGATCATCCGGGCGAAGACCTCCCGGTCGACGTTGCCGCCCGAGACCACCGCCACCGTGCGCTCGGGCCACTCGCCCGCGCCCGCCAGGTACGCCGCCACCGCGACCGCCCCGCTCGGCTCCACGACCAGCCGGGTCCGGTGCGCCAACCGGCGGACCGCCTCGACGATCATGTCCTCCGACACCGCCACGACGTCGTCCACGAGGGCGCGCATGTGCGCGAAGGTCAGCTCCGAGGGCTCCGCCCGCAGCCCGTCGGCCAGGGTCCGCTCCCGGTCGGCGGCGGGCCAGCGCACCAGCTCGCCCGCCCGCAGCGAGGCCGCCGCGTCCGCCGCCAGCTCCGGCTCCACCCCGACGACGCGCGCCGAGGGCCGCAGCGCCTTCACCGCCGCCGCCACCCCGGAGATCAGCCCGCCGCCGCTCACCGGCACCAGCACGACCTCCACCTCGGGCTGGTCGGCGACGACCTCCAGCCCCACCGTGCCCTGCCCGGCGATCACGTGGGGGTGGTCGAACGGCGGGATGAGCGTCGCCCCGCGCTCGGCGACCAGCTCGTGGGCCCGCGACTCCCGCCGCGCCATCGGCACCTGCTCCACGGTGGCGCCCCAGGCCCGGGTCGCCTCGACCTTCACCGCCGGCGCGTTGTCCGGCACGACGATCACCGCCGGCACCCCGAACGCCCGCGCCGCGAAGGCGACCGCCTGGGCGTGGTTCCCGCTCGAGTACGCCACCACCCCGCGCGCCCGCGCCTCGTCCGACAACCGGGCCAGCGCGTGGTAGGCGCCGCGGAGCTTGAACGCGCCCACCGGCTGCAGGTTCTCCGGCTTGACCGCCAGCCGGTCGTCGAAGCGCAGCAGCGGGGTGCGCACGACCACCGGCTCGATCAGCGCGGCGGCGGTGCGGATGTCGGAGATCGTCACGAGTCCCATGCCGACGATCCTGTCCGCGGTCGGGCCGCCCGCGCCGGCCGCTCCGCCACCGCGGGCGCGCGCTCCCGAAGGCCCGTCGACGCCCGTCTGCCGCTGTGGGAAACGTCACATTAACGGCCGGGGAACGCCTGTCCGGCCCCCGGCGGGCCTCTCCAACGGTCGAAGCGCCGGCGCGGTGCCGCCCCCCGGCCCACGTCCCGGGGAAAACACCACGCCAACCACGATCGACACCACGCTGACCACGGCTTCTGCGGTTGCTCCGACCGTCGCGCGGTCGCGGTCGGCAATCACCGGGAGTGTTACGCAAAGTTCTTCGGTATCACTCGTTCGGAGTAACAGCGTTCACACTTCGAGTCCAGGGAGGGGGCAAAACCTTACTTCTGGCAAATCAGCCCAAATCGGTGATCGTCTCACTACCTTGAGTGAGAGTTAACTGTCAAACGCTACACAGCGCAGTCAAAAGGTCGTGAGCTGTGACACACTTCGCCCACGGATGGCCCGGGTCGTCATAGATAACAGGGTCATAACGTCGCTCGAACGGGTGAGTACCGGTCAGTAGGACCGGGGAAGGAGGCGCCGGTGCGGGAGCTGCACGCGCCACTCGCCCGTGCCGAGACGGACACGAGGGCGGAGAGAAGAGATCCGGGGGCGGAGCGAAAAGGGGTGGGGCGACCCCTGCCGCCGCCCCACCACCCGTCCCCCTAGAGCCCCCGAGAGCGGTCCCTGCAACCAGGCTCTCGGGTTCCCTGCACCCGAAGATGAGGGAGACGTCCACATGAACCGCACGAGTGCGGCTCGCCTTGCCGCGGCTGCCTTGCTCGCCACCGGCGCGGCTACGGCTCTCAGCGTACCGGCGATCGCGGACCCCGCGGCCCCCTACGGGGCAACGTCGTCGGACACGGAGAGCTACCCCGCCGGGTTGCTCCACGCGGTGGAACGCGATTTGGGCCTGAACGCCGAGCAAGCGCGCGTCCGACTGGCGAATGACGCCAGGTCGGGTGAAGTCGAGGCGCAGGCGCGAAATGTGCTCGGAGACACGTTCGCCGGCGCGTGGATCGACGGGTCGACGGGCCGGATGACGGTCGCCGTCACGGACGGTGCCAAGGCCGACGCCGTGCGCGCCGTGGGCGCGGACGCCAAGGTCGTCACCTACTCGCAGCGCCAGCTGACCGGGGCCAAGACCGCGCTGGACACCCTCTCCGCGCCGCTGTCGGTGACCGGCTGGCGGGTGGACGACGCGAGCAACACCGTCGTGGTGGAGGTCAACCGGCACACCCGCGACGCGGCGGCCGACCGGTTCGTCGCCGCGGCGAAGTCGATCAGCCCGGCCGTCCGCGCGGTCGAGGTCGACCACGCGCCGACCCCGCTGTACGACACGCGCGGCGGCGACGCCTACTACATCGGCAGCGGCAGCCGCTGCTCGGTCGGCTTCGCGGTCACCGGCGGCTTCGTGACGGCCGGCCACTGCGGTCGCACCGGCGCCACCACCACGGGCTACAACCGCGTGTCCCAGGGCACGTTCCGCGGCTCGTCGTTCCCCGGCAACGACTACGGGTGGGTCGCGACGAACTCGAACTGGACCTCGCGGCCGTGGGTCAACCGCTACAACGGCAGCAACGTCGTCGTGAAGGGCAGCAGCGAGGCGGCGGTCGGCGCGTCGGTCTGCCGCTCCGGCTCCACGACCCAGTGGCGCTGCGGCACCATCCAGGGCAAGAACCAGACGGTCAACTACCCGCAGGGCTCGGTGGGCGGCCTGACCCGCACCACCGCGTGCGCGGAGCCCGGTGACTCGGGCGGCTCGTGGGTCGCGGGCACGGGCTTCGGCCAGGCCCAGGGCGTGACCTCGGGCGGGTCGGGCAACTGCTCGTCCGGCGGCACGACCTACTTCCAGCCGGTCAACGAGATCCTGAGCGTCTACGGCCTGCGGTTGACCACGGGCTGAGCCGCTGTGCGGCGCGCGGTCGACCTCCCCTGCGGACCGCGCTCTGGTTGGTGAACACCCCTCGGGCCGCACCCGTCCCCCTGGCCCGGGGGGTGTTCCCGTTCCCGGCCCGAGCGGGCCGGCCCGGCTTCAGCTGAACTGCACGGAGCGCTTCGACAACCCGTACCAGAAGCCGTCGACGGTGGTCCTGGCGTCCTGGTCGGCGCTCGCGCCCAGCGACACGAACAGCGGCGCGAAGTGCTCGGTGCGCGGGTGCGCCACCTCGGCGGCGGGCGCCTTGCGCCGGAAGTCCAGCAGCTCGTCCACGTCCTTGCCCGCCAGCGCGCGCCCGGCCCAGTCGTCGAACTCGGCCGACCACCGCGGCGGCTGGTAGTCCGGCCCGGTGCGCATGTCCACGCAGCTCAGGTTGTGCGTCATGAAGCCGCTGCCGATGATCAGCACGCCCTGGTCGCGCAGCGGGGCGAGCCCGCGGCCCACGTCGAACAGCCGGCGCGGGTCGAGGGTCGGCATGGACACCTGGAGCACCGGGACGTCCGCCTCGGGGAACATCTCCTTCAGCGGCACGTAGGCGCCGTGGTCCAGGCCGCGGCCGGGGTCGTGCGCCACCGGCTCGCCGACCAGGCCCTCGACCGCCCGGGCCAGCTCCGGCGCGCCGGGCGCCTCGTAGGTGACCTCGTAGTACCGCCGGGGGAAGCCCCGGAAGTCGTAGGTCAGCGGCGCGGTCGTCGTCGCGCCCAGCGTGAGCGGGCCCTCCTCCCAGTGCGCGGACACGATGAGGATCGACTCCGGGCGCGGGAGCGACGCGGACCACGACCGCAGCTCGGCGGTCCACCGCTCGTCGTCGGCCAGCGGGGGCGCCCCGTGGCCCAGGTACAGCACAGGCATCACGCCGACGACTGTACGCCCTCTAGTTGAATTTTCAACCACGAAGCGGCGGCCCGCGGGTCCTCCGCCTCGGTGATCGCCCGCACGACCACCACCCGCTCCGCGCCGGCGGCCAGGACCTCCGGCAGCCGCGCCCGGTCGATGCCCCCGATCGCGAACCACGGCCGCCCGGTCGTCCCGGCGGTGGCGCGCACCAGGTCCAGCCCCGGCGCGGGGCGGCCCGGCTTGGTCGGCGTCGGCCAGCACGGGCCCGTGCAGAAGTAGTCCACCCCCGGTTCGCCGGCCGCCGCCCGCGCCTGCGCCACGTCGTGCGTCGACCGCCCCACGGCGACCTCCTCGCCGACGACCCGGCGCGCGAGCGCCACCGGCAGGTCGTCCTGCCCGAGGTGCAGCACGTCGGCGTCCACGGCCAGCGCCACGTCGGCCCGGTCGTTCACGGCCAGCAGCGCGCCGTGCCGGGCGCAGGCTTCGGCCAGCACCTCCAGCGCGGCGATCTCCTGCTTCGCCTCCAACCCCTTGTCCCGCAACTGCACGACGTCCACCCCGCCGGCGAGCGCGGCGTCGGCGAACTCCGCGAGGTCGGGGCGGGTGGGCGTGCAGAGGTAGAGCCGCGCGTCGGCGAGCCGCCGCCTGATCCGGTGTCCGTCGAGTCCTGGCACGGCCGCACCGTAACCGCCGGGCGGAGGCGTGCGCTACGGTGGAGGCGGTCCGCACGGGAGCCCGGAGGACACCGGGCTGAGAGGGAGCGTGGTTCGCTCCGACCGTCGAACCTGATCCGGGTCATGCCGGCGCAGGGAGCGTGAGTGCCTTGGCAAGTGCGAGTCGGGTGGCCGTCCTGGGCGGCGGTGTCATCGGCCTGTCCGTCGCGTGGTTCGCCGCGCGGGCGGGCCACCCCGTCGCGGTGGTCGACCGACCCTCGCCGCACGGCGGCTCCTGGGTCGCGGGCGGGATGCTCGCGCCGGTCACCGAGGCGTGGCCGGGCGACGAGGACGTCCTGGAGCTGGGCGTGGAGTCCCTGCGGCGGTGGCCGCGGTTCGCGGCCGACCTGGGCGTGCCGCTGAGCCCGGTGGGCACCCTGGCCGTGGCGACCGACGCGGCCGACGCGGAGGTCCTCGACCAGCTCGCCGCCTACCTGGTCCGGATGGGCCGCTCGGCGGCCCGGCTGACCAGGCGGGAGCTGCGCGCCCTGGAACCGGGGCTGAGCCCGTCGGTCCGGAGTGGACTGTCGGTGCCCGGCGACCTCTCCGTGGACAACCGGGCGCTGCTGGCGGCCCTGCGCGCGGCGTGCGCCGAGCACGGCGTGCGGTTCACCGACCGGTCCGCAGTGGACCGGGACGTCACGGTGATCGCCGCCGGCGCGTGGAGCCGCGACCTGCACCCGAAGCTGCGCGAGGTGATCCGGCCGGTCAAGGGCGAGATCCTGCGCCTGGCCACCCGCCCCGGCGCCCTGCCGCCGCCCCGCCACACCCTGCGCGGCCACGTCCGCGGCCGGCCGGTCTACCTGGTGCCCCGCGCCGACGGCCTGGTGCTCGGCGCGACCCAGTACGAGGCGGGCTTCGACCCGGGCGTCACCGTCGGCGGCGTGCGGGACCTGCTGCACGACGCGGAGGCGGTCTGGCCGGCCGTCGCCGAGTACGCGCTGGCGGAGTGCGCCGCCGGGTTCCGGGCGGGCAGCCCCGACAACGCGCCGGTCGTCGAGTGGCTGGAACCCGGCGTGCTCGCGGCGACCGGCCACCACCGCAACGGCCTGCTACTGGCACCGGTGACGGCACACCGCGTGCTCACCCTGCTCCGCGAAGGAGGACGCAGTTGAAGGCTCGGGTCAACGGCGAGGTGCGGGAACTGGCCGACGGTTCCACCGTCGCGACCGTCCTCGACCTGCTGGGCGCCCCCGCGTCCGGGGTCGCCGTCGCGCTGGACGGCGAGGTGGTGCCCCGGGCGGCCTGGTCGTCCACACCGGTGCCCGACGGGGCCGCCGTCGAGGTGCTCACCGCGGTGCAGGGGGGTTGACGTGGACGACGCGCTGGTCATCGCGGGCCGCGAGTTCGGCTCCCGCCTCGTCATGGGCACCGGCGGCGCGGCGAACCTGTCGGTGCTGGAGCGGGCGCTGGTGGCGTCCGGGACGGAGCTGACGACGGTCGCGATGCGCCGCCTGGACCCGTCCGGCGGGGGAGTGCTGGAGCTGCTGCGGCGGCTGGGGATCGCGGTGCTGCCCAACACGGCCGGCTGCCGCGGCGCGGCCGAGGCCGTGCTCACGGCGCGGCTGGCCCGCGAGGCGCTGGAGACCGACTGGGTCAAGCTGGAGGTCGTCGCCGACGAGCAGACCCTGCTGCCCGACCCGGTGGAGCTGCTCGACGCCGCCGAGCAGCTGGTGGCCGACGGCTTCGTCGTCCTGCCCTACACCAACGACGACCCGGTGCTGGCCCGCCGCCTGGAGGACGTCGGCTGCGCCGCCGTGATGCCCCTGGGCTCGCCCATCGGCACCGGCCTGGGCATCCGAAACCCGCACAACGTCGAGCTGATCGTGGCGCGGGCCGGCGTCCCGGTCGTGCTCGACGCCGGCATCGGCACGGCGTCGGACGCGGCGCTGGCGATGGAGCTGGGCTGCTCCGCGGTGCTGCTGGCCACCGCCGTGACCCGGGCGCAGGACCCGATGCGCATGGCCGCGGCGATGCGCTCGGCCGTGGAGGCGGGCCGGCTGGCCCGGCTCGCGGGCCGGATCCCGCAGCGCTTCTGGGCGCACGCCTCCAGCCCCGCGCCGGACGTCTGATTCACGACGACCCGACGGGCGGCGGTCGGGGCACAGGGCATGATGGACGCCCCTGATCCGTCCTCGCGCCCGTAGGAGGTGCCGTGGCTGCCGAGCAAGTGGAGGACGCCACCGCCCGGCTGTACCTGGCGATCGGCAGGCTGTCCCGCCTGCTGCGCCGCACCGGTTCGCCCGGGCTGGGCCCCGGTGCGGTGTCCGCGCTGGCCACGCTGGCGCGCTGCGGCCCGATGCGGCTGGGCGACCTGGCCGCGAAGGAGGGCGTGGCGCCGCCCACGCTGTCCCGGATCGTGGCGGCGCTGGTGGAGGCCGGCTACGTGCGCCGGGAGCCGGACCCGCAGGACGGCCGCGCCTGGCTGGCGACCCCGACCCCGGAGGGCGAGACCATGGTCTCGGGCGTCCGCTCGGCCCGGGTCCGGGAGCTGCAGCGCCGGATCGAGGACCTCTCGCCGGAGCACCGGGCGGCCCTGGTCAACGCCCTGGGCGCCCTGGAGGAGCTGGTGGGCGAGGCCGGCTGAGCCCGCCGGCCCGGCGCGGACCCCGGTCCGCGCGCCCGCCCGGTGCGGCGCTCCGGCCCCGTGCCCCGGGACCGTGCTCGGGTGCTGCGCTCCGGGCCGTGCCCCGGGACCGTGCTCCGGTGCCGTGCCCCGGGACCGTGCTCCGGTGCCGTGCCCCGGGACCGTGCTCGGGTGCCGCGCGCCGAGGCCGCGCCTCGAAGCCCGCTCCGGGGCGCCGCGCTCCGGTGCCGTGCCCGGCTGTGCGCTCAGCCCCGCGGGCCGCGCCCGGACGAGCCCGCCCCCGCGACCGCCCGGCCCTCCACCGCCCCGTCCTCGGCGGTCCGATCAGGGGCGGTCCGGCCAGGGGCGGTCCGATCAGGGGCGGTCGGCCCGCCGCGCCCGCGGTCCCCGCGCGAACCGCCCGCCACGACCGCGACCAGCCACCCCGCCAGCACACCCGCGACCGCGCCGACGGTGTTGTTGTAGAAGTCCTGCGCTTCGCACACGCCCACACCGGTGGCGGACTGCACGACCTCCACCGCACCGCTGAACCCCGCCGACAGCAGCGCCACCACCAGCGGGCGGCGCGTCGCCAGGGTCGCGAAGAACGCGAACGGCACGAGCATCACCAGGTTCAGCCGCTCCAGCGACCCGGTGAGCGAGAAGTCGTTGTCGAGGCACGTGCCGACCGGGTCGGCGGTCAGCACGGCCACGTCCAGCACCCCCGGCCTGGCCAGGGTCACCGCCAGCGCCAGCGCCAGGCCGCACCCGGCCAGCACCGAGGGCGCCGGCCGCCACCCGCGCCACCGCGCGACCGCCAGCGCCGACGTCCCGAACACCACGCAGCCCAGAAAGACCGCCGCGACCACCGCGGGTCGGCTCAACACCAACTCCGCGATGTACGCGTCCTGTTGCGCGCTCATGCCTTACAAGACGCACGAGCGCTGATCCGGTTGGCCCACCGCGGTTCGACCGGTCGTCCGGCGGACCGCCCCGGGCCCGATCCGCGGGCCCGGGTCTTCGCGGTTCGTCGTTCAGGGCTCGTTCTTCAGGGCTCGATCCGGTTGTCGGGCCCCATGTCCTCCAACGACCCGAACCCCAGCCGCCACAGCGGGGAGACCGGGCCGACCCCGGCGCCCAGCGGGTAGGCCGAGGCCACCGACCGCACGACGAACTCCTTGCCGAACCGCACCGCCGTGGGCACGTCCTCGCCCCGCGCCAGCCGCGAGGCGATGGCCGAGGCGAGCGTGTCGCCGCTGCCGTGGGTGTGCTTCACGTCGTACCGCGGCCCCGGCAGCTCGATGAACGACGAGCCGTCGTAGAGGACGTCGAGGCAGCCCGGGTCGTCCCACAGGTGCCCGCCCTTCACCAGCACCCACTGCGACCCGAACTCCGACAGCGCCTCGGCGGCCTTGCGCTGGCCCGCGTGGTCGCGCACCTCGATGCCGGTCAGCAGCCGCACCTCGTCCAGGTTCGGCGTGATCAGCGTCGCGCGCGGGAAGAGGCTGCCGCGCAGGGCGTCCAGCGCCGAGTCGGCCAGCAGCTGCTGGCCGTGCATGGACGCCGCCACCGGGTCGACCACGAACGGGATCGCGCGCCCGATCCCGGTGCGGTCGCACGCCCCCGCCACCGCCTCGATGATCGCGGCCGACGCCAGCATCCCGGTCTTCGCCGCGCCCACGCCGATGTCGGTCGCCACCGCCTCGACCTGGGCGGCCACCACCTCCGCCGGGATCTCGGTGTACCCGGTGACGCCGAGCGTGTTCTGCACGGTCACCGCGGTCACCGCCACCAGCCCGTGCACCCCGCACGCGAACAGCGTCCGCAGGTCCGCCTGCAGGCCCGCACCACCGCCGGAGTCGGAACCGGCGATGGTGAGGACCGTGGGCGGTGCGACCGCCATCAGTCGACCACCGGGAGGTAGACCTTGTTGCCCCGGCCGGAGAACTCGTCGGACTTCTCCGCCATCCCCGCCTCGATCGCTTCCACTGTGGACAAACCGCGCTCCTCCGCGTACCGCCGGACGTCCTGGGTGATCTTCATCGAGCAGAACTTCGGCCCGCACATCGAGCAGAAGTGCGCCGTCTTGGCCGGCGCCGCGGGCAGCGTCTCATCGTGGAACGAGCGCGCCGTGTCCGGGTCCAGCGACAGGTTGAACTGGTCCTCCCAGCGGAACTCGAAGCGCGCCTTGGACAGCGCGTCGTCCCAGTCCTGCGCGCCGGGGTGGCCCTTGGCGAGGTCCGCCGAGTGCGCCGCGATCTTGTAGGTGATCACGCCGGTCTTCACGTCGTCCCGGTTGGGCAGGCCCAGGTGCTCCTTCGGCGTCACGTAGCAGAGCATCGCCGTGCCCAGCCAGCCGATCTGCGCCGCGCCGATCGCCGAGGTGATGTGGTCGTAGGCGGGCGCGATGTCCGTCGCCAGCGGCCCGAGGGTGTAGAACGGCGCCTCGCCGCACCACTCCTCCTCCAGCCGCACGTTCTCCGCGATCTTGTGCAGCGGCACGTGGCCGGGGCCCTCGATCATCACCTGCACGTCGTGCGACCGCGCGACGTGCGTCAGCTCGCCCAGCGTCCTCAGCTCGGCGAACTGGGCCTCGTCGTTGGCGTCCGCGATGGAACCCGGCCGCAGGCCGTCGCCCAGCGAGAACGTCACGTCGTAGGTGCGCAGGATCTCGCACAGCTCCTCGAAGTGCGTGTAGAGGAAGCTCTCCCGGTGGTGCGCCAGGCACCACGCCGCCATGATCGACCCGCCGCGCGAGACGATGCCGGTCACCCGGCGGGCCGTCAGCGGCACGTAGCGCAGCAGCACGCCCGCGTGCACGGTCATGTAGTCGACGCCCTGCTCGGCCTGCTCGACCACGGTGTCCCGGTAGACCTCCCAGGACAGCTTCGCCGGGTCGCCGTCGACCTTCTCCAGCGCCTGGTAGATCGGCACCGTCCCGACCGGGACCGGCGAGTTGCGCATGATCCACTCGCGCGTCTCGTGGATCCGCTTGCCGGTCGACAGGTCCATGATCGTGTCGGCGCCCCAGCGGGCCGCCCACACCATCTTCTCCACCTCCTCCTCGATCGAGGAGGAGACCGCCGAGTTGCCGATGTTGGCGTTGACCTTCACCAGGAACTTCTTGCCGATGACCATCGGCTCGGCCTCGGGGTGCCGCCGGTTGAGCGGGATGACGGCGCGGCCGGCGGCCACCTCGTCGCGCACGAACTCGGGGCTCATGTTCTCGCGCGCCGCGATGAACGCCATCTCCGGCGTGACGACACCCGCCTTGGCGTAGGCCAACTGGGTCACCGCCCCGCCGATCGGCTCGCGCGCGGCGACCCAGCCCGCGCGCAGCGCGGGCAGTCCACTGTGGACGTCGATGGTCGCTTCGGAGTCGGTATACGGACCGGAAGTGTCGTAGAGGTCGACGTGCTCGCCGTTGGTCAGCCCCACCCTGCGGAACGGGACCCGCACCCCGTCGGCCACCTCGCGGTAGACCTTGCGCGAGCCGGAGATCGGCCCGGTGGTGACGCTGGGCTTCACCGAACGGTCGTCTAGTGCCGTCACGACATTCCTCCCTACGCCGGCATTACCCGGTCAGGTTCAGGCGGTCGGCGGCGCCGGATCGCTCCAGCCGCCCTCTCAGCCCGCTTCAGGTGCGAGCTCCCGCGGTGTTGAGTTGTCCGCCCGACCATAGCCAGGCCGCGGTGCGGATGCCAAGGGGACCGGTTTGCGCGTACCTTTCTCCGCGTGGCTGATCACCAGCCCTTCCCGCCCGGCGCCCGCCGCGTGGCCCGCCCCGCGGCGGTCTCGCCGTGCCCGTCGTGCGGCGACCTGGCGGGCCGCGGCTACCCCGGCTGCCGCTTCTGCGCCGAGCTGGTCGACCAGTACTGGCTGCTGGACTGGCAGGAGCTGCTGGCCGCCGAGAAGCTCGCCGAGGGCGGCGCGGGCGAGCGCGAGCTGGCCGAGCTGGTCCTCGCCGACGAGGTCGGCAGGCACCCGTGGACCTGCACCGACTGGGCCATGACGCTCGTCTCGTGCTCCCAGTGCGGCGCCGAGCTGGGCGCGGGGCCGGACGACTGCCTGCGCTGCGCGATGGCCGACGGGCTGCGGTGGTCGTGGGACCACGCCGGCTACCCGACCGCCATGACGGCCGGCGAGCACGCCCTGCGGGTCGCGCGGGCGGTGCTGCGCGCACCCCACCGGCGGCGGCCCGCCGTCGTGCGCGCGTGGCGGCTGCTGCTGCCGTTCCTGCTGGTCGGGGAGCTGCCCACGGTGGGCCAGGTGCGGCGCATCCGCGCCCACGTCATCGCGGGCGGCTACGCCGACCTGGCCGGCTGCACCTCGCACGTCGAGCTGGCCGGCTTCCCCGAGCTGCCGTGGCGGCGCTCAGCCCGGGTCGAGCACCAGCCGGAGGCCCAGCGCGACCAGGACGCCGCCGGACACGCGCTCCAGCGCCCGGCGCACCCCCGACCGGGACAGCCGGCCGCGGACCCGGTCTAGGACGCCCACCACGGCCAGGTACCACAGCGCGTCGACGGCCACCCAGACCAGCGCGAACAGCAGCAGGGCGCCCCGGCCGGCGCCCGCGGGCAGGAACTGCGGCAGGAACGAGACCGCGAACACGCCGAGCTTCGGGTTGGCCAGGTTCACCAGCAGGCCCGCGCGGAACGCCCGGCCCGCCGGGGGCGCTCCGGGCAGCGGCGCCCCGGCCGACCGGAACGCCCGCACCCCCAGGTGGACGAGGAACAGCGCGCCCGCGACGCGCAGCACGTGGTAGGCCACCTCGGACGCGGTGAGCAGCACCGACAGCCCGAGGGCGGCCGACACCGCCCACGCGGCGACCCCGACCTCCATGCCGAACACCGTGGCCAGCGCGCCGCGACGGCCCCGGATCGACTGCCGCAGGACCAGCGCCGTGCCGGGTCCGGGCGACAGCGCGATCAGGAAGGACGCCGCGACGAGAGCGGCGAGGCTGCTCCACACGAGCCCATCGTGACCGGCGCGTCCAGCGGTTTTCGCCCGTCCGCCCGCCGCCGGGCGGCGCTCGCCCCGGGCAGTGCCCGCTGCGGGGCGGCACCCGCTGCGGGGCGGCACCGGCCGCCGGGCAGCACCGGCCGCGGGGCGGCACCGGCCGCGGGCGCGCCGTCCTGCCCGCGCGCCGCCGGGGCGGGTGCGGCCCGGCGGCGCGCCCGCGGCCTGCTACTCGTCGTCCGGGTCGGCGAACGGGTCGGCCGAGTTCGCCGGGTCCCAGGTCAGGCCGGGCACGCCCCAGCCGTGGGCCCGCAGCATCTTCTTCGACGCGCGCTTGTGCCGCCCCACCAGCCGGTCCAGGTAGATGACCCCGTCGAGGTGGTCGGTCTCGTGCTGGAGGCAGCGCGCGAAGAAGCCCGTGCCCTCGACCTCGACCGGCTTGCCGTCGCCGTCGAAGCCGGTCACCTTCGCCCAGGAGGCGCGGCCCGTCGGGTAGGACTCGCCGGGCGCGGACAGGCAGCCCTCGAAGTCGTCGTCCGGGTCGGGCATCCCGAGCGGGATCTCCGAGGTCTCCAGCACGGGGTTCGCCACCACCCCGCGGAACCGGTTGCCCTCGTCGTCGGGGCAGTCGTAGACGAACACCCGCAGGTCGACGCCGATCTGGTTGGCCGCGAGGCCGACCCCGCGCGCCGCCGCCATGGTCTCGAACATGTCGTCGATCAGCGTGCGCAGGGCTTCGTCGTACACCTCGACCGGGCGGGTCGGGTGGTGGAGCACGGGCTCGCCGGCGATGACGATGGGGTGAACTGCCATGACCCCAAGCCTATCCACGAGCCGGCGGTGACGCGCCGACCGATGAACCCACCCGGACCAAGATCACGTGGTGTAATGGCACCCACGCACGAGGCACACGGCTGAGGAGCCAGAGTGGACGCCGCAGAGGCACTGGCGCCGGCGGAGGAGCCGGCCGACGGTTTGGACGACCGGGAGCGCGAGATCCTGGCCTTCGAACGCCAGTGGTGGAAGTACGCGGGCGCCAAGGAGCGGGCGATCCGGGAGCTGTTCGACCTCTCGCCCACCAGGTACTACCAATTGCTCAACGCGTTGCTGGAGAAGGAAGAGGCTTTGGCGGCGGATCCGATGCTGGTCAAGCGGCTGAGGCGGTCGCGTTCGGGCAGGGCGAGGGCCAGGGCGGCCAAGCAGCTCGGTGTCGAGGGCCGATGAGCAACCCCGAGTCGACCGGCCCCGCGCACCCCGCCCGCGCCGCCGGCCTCGCGCTGATCGCGGTGGCGGCCGTCGCCCTCGTCGTCGGCGTGGTCAGCCTGTTCACCGGCGGCGACGACGGCGAGGCGGGCGCGCAGCCCACCGACGCGCCGTCGTCCAGCCAGGCGGCCGGGACGCCGTCCGAGTCGCCGGGCCCCACCTCGGACGCCGGGCAGAGCCCGACCCCGGGCCCCGAGCAGACGACGCCACCGCCGGCCACGACCGCACCCGGCGGCACGACCGCGCCCGGCGCCACCACCACCCCGGCGGCCGGCACCACCGCGGTCCCCCCGCCGCCGGTGCAGGGCCAGGGCAAGCCCCCGGTGCGGGTCTACAACAACGGCACCATCGGCGGGTTGGCGGCCACCGCGGCGGAGGACGTCCGCCGCGCCGGCTGGGAGGTCGCCGACGTCGCCAACTACTCGCAGGGCCTGATCCCGACGACCACGGTCTACTACCGGCCGGGCACCGACGAGGAGGCGTCCGCGCGGCAGCTCGGCGAGGCGCTCGGGGTGGAGGTCAAGCCCCGCTTCGACGGCATCGAACAGGCACACGCGGGCATCATCGTGATCGTGACCGACTCCTACCAGAGCCGGCACGGCAAGGTCTGACCGCCCGCGACCGCCGTTCGGGCGGGGTTCGCGGGGAGCGGGCAGCGCGCGGCTCCGGGCCGGTCCGAAGGGGCCGGCCGGGAGGAGCCCGGCCGGGAGAGCCCGATCAGCGGGGGCCCGGCCGGTACGGCGCGCCCGGCCGGGCGCGGGGCGCTCAGCCGCCGCGGGACTCCGCGTAGGCCGCCAGGGCGGCCAGCTGCGCCGGGTCCAGCGAGGGCCGCACCGCCGAGCGCGCCGCCGCCAGGTGGGCCTTCGTCACCTCGGCCGCCGCCAGCGACTCCCGCATCGCGGTCAGCGCCGCCTCGCGGACCAGCGCCGCGCAGTCCGCCGCCGAGTACCCCTCCAGCTCCTCGGCCAGCGCCGCCAGGTCCACGTCCGCCGCCAGCGGCGTGTTGCGCGACGAGGCCCGCAGGATCTCCGCCCGCGCCTCGGTGTCCGGCGGCGGCACGTAGACCAGGCGCTCCAGGCGGCCCGGCCGCAGCAGCGCCGGGTCGATCAGCTCCGGCCGGTTGGTCGCGCCCAGCACGACCACGTCCCGCAGCGGCTCGACGCCGTCCAGCTCGGTCAGCAGCGCCGCCACCACGCGGTCGGCCACGCCCGAGTCGGCGGACTGGCCGCGGCGGGGCGCGAGCGCGTCCACCTCGTCGAGGAAGACCAGCGCGGGTGACGCCTCGGCGGCCCGCCGGAACAGCTCGCGCACCGCGCGCTCGGACTCGCCGACGAACTTGTCCATCAGCTCCGCGCCCTTGACCGACAGCACGTTCAGCCGCCCGGTGCCCGCCAGCGCCCGCACCAGGAACGTCTTGCCGCACCCCGGCGGGCCGTACAGCAGCAGGCCGCGCGGCGGGGCCACGCCGAGCCGGGCGAACGAGTCCGGGTACTGCAGCGGCCACAGCGCGGCCTCGGTGAGCGCCTGCTTCACCTCGACCATGTCGCCCACGTCGGCCAGCGTCAGCCCGCCGGTGCGCAGGGTGTCCGAGGTCGACATCGAGATCGGCCGGACCGTGTCCAGCGCGCCCAGCAGGTCCTGCTGCGCCACGCGCGGCTCGGTGGCGTCGCGCTGGCGCAGCGCCGACCGCACGGCCGCCTCGCGGCGCAGCGCCACCAGGTCGGCCGCGACGAACCCCGGCGTCCGGTCGGCGACCGCGCCCAGGTCGACGTCCGGCTCCAGCGGCACGTCCCGCAGCAGCACGCGCAGCAGGTCGGTCCGCGCCGCGCCGTCGGGCAGCGGCAGCACCAGCTCCCGGTCCACCAGCTCGGGCACGCGCAGCCGGGGGTCGATCGCCTCCGGGTGCGCGCTGGTCACGACGAGCGCGAAACCCGCCTGCCGCGCCGCCGCGCGCAACGCGTCCAGCACCACCGTGGCGACCGGCGGCGGGTCGCTCGCCGGCAGCAGCGCCTCCACGTCGGTCAGCAGCAGCACGGCGGGCGACGCGGCGGAGGCGATGGCGTCGGCCAGCCGCCGGGCCGCCGCGTTGGCCTCCAGCACCGCGACGCTCGGCGCGGCGAGTTCGACGACCCGCGCGCCGACGCTGTGCGCGACGGCCCGCACCAGCGTCGCCTTGCCGACCCCCTCGGGCCCGCTGACCAGCGCGGCCAGCCGGGGCGCCGCGCCGAGGCGGGTCAGCAGCTCGGGGTGGCTGAAGGTCAGGTCGAGCCACTCGCCGAGGCGGCGGGCCGCCTCCTTGCGGCCGACCAGGTCGGCGATCGGGACCGGCTCGGGCTCCGGCGCGTCGACCGCGGCGGGCGCGTCGGCGGCCCCGGTCGCCGGCGGCGCAGCGGGCGCGGCGTCACCGGTGCGCGCGCCGTCCCGCCAGCCGACGACCGTGGACGGCTGCACCGCGACCGGACCGCCGGCGGGTTCCACGTGGGTGACGGTCAGCAGCTCGTTGGTCCACGTCATGCCGATGGCGTTGGACAGCTTCCGGCGCGTGGCGCTGACGTCCGCGCCCGGCGGCGGCGCGAGGTCCTGCGGGAGCAGGGACACCGCGTCGCCGACGGTGAGCACCTTGCCGGTCAGCGCCATGCGCAGCGTCTCGGGTGTCAGCGACGTGCTGGCCAGCCGGGAGCCGGCGACGGTGACCGACCGCGCGCCCGACACCTCGACCGGGGCGACCACGACCTCCGCCCCCTCGGTGACGCCGATGTTGGACAGCGTCACGTCATCCACGAAGACCACGCCGGGCGCGCCGTCGCCGGCGGCGGCCAGCGCGGAGCTGACCCGCGCGCCGGTCAGCCGCACCGCGTCCCACGCGCGCAGCCCCAGCGCGTCCAGCACCTCGGGGTGCAGCCGGACGACCCCGCGCCGGGTGTCGAGGGCGGAGGGGGAGAGGCGGGCGGTCAGCGTGATCACACCGGCGAGCCTAGGCCACCGCCCCGGCCCGGACCGGCCCACCGGGCCCGTCCTCCGACGTCCGGGCGGGTGGGCGCGGCGTCACCGGCCCGCCCGACCGCTCCGCCGGAGCCGGACGCCGGGGTAACCGGCGGCCGGCCCGGACGCCCCGCCGGACGCCCCGCCTGACGCCGCGGCGTCAGGGCCGGTGGTGCCGGCGCAGCCCGATCTGCCGCCAGCCGCGGCGCTTGTCCGGCCTCGGCTGCCCGGCCGCCTCGGCGGCCACCTGCGTCGGGTCCACGGCGCGGCGCGGCCGGCGCACGGCGCGCATCGCCGCGCCCGCCACCCGGCCGCCCAAGGGCCTCCGCAGGCCCAGCCTCCGCGCGGCCACGCCGTGCGCGCGCTTGATGGCCCGGCGGTCGGCGGCCGGCACCGACCACGCCTCCGGGTGCCTGGCCAGCCAGCGGTACCGGCGCACCGAGTACGGCAGGTGGGCCAGGTAGAGCAGCATCGCCGCGCCCAGCGCCGCCAGCGGGAACGTGATCACGGCCGCCGCCAGCAGCCCGACCAGCACCAGCAGCGGCGCGACGGCCCGCGGCTGGACCTTGATCGTCTTCACCGACAGCGTCGGGATGCGGCTGACCAGCAGCAGCGCGATGGCCACCGTCCAGAGGGCCACCACCCACGGCTGCGACCACCAGCCGGGGCGGCCCACCTGCTCGTCCAGGATCAGCGGCAGCAGCAGCAGCATGCCGCCGGCCGGGGCGGGCACCCCGACGAAGAACTCCTTGGCGAACGGCGGCTGCTCGGTCTCCAGCAGCGTGTTGAACCGGGCCAGCCGCAGCACCATGCAGACCGCGAAGATCAGCGCCACCACCCAGCCCTCGCGGTGGGGCTCGAACTTCCACACGTAGACGACCAGGGCCGGCGCGACGCCGAACGACACCGCGTCGGCCAGCGAGTCCAGCTCCGCGCCCATCTTGCTGGTGGCGTCGAGCAGCCGCGCGATGCGGCCGTCCAGCCCGTCGAACACCGCCGCCACCGCGAGGGACGCGATGGCGGCGCCGTAGAAGCCGTTGATGGCGAAGTACACGGTCGACAGCCCGGCGCACATCGCCAGGACCGTGATCGCGTTGGGCAGCAGCCGGACGCCCGGGCCGCTGGGCGCCATCGGATCAGAGCTCCGGCAGTTCGGCGAGCACGGTCTCCGCGCCGATGGTGCGCTGGCCCGGCTCGACCAGCACCCGGCTGCCCCGCGGCACGTACAGGTCGACCCGCGAGCCGAACCGGATCAGGCCGTAGGTCCGGCCGACGGTGAGCCGGTCGCCCTCGGCCGCGTCGCACACGATCCGCCGCGCCACCAGGCCGGCGATCTGCACCACGACGATGTCGTGGCCCTCGGTGGAAGTCAGCAGCACCGCGTTGCGCTCGTTGTCGTCGCTGGCCTTGTCCAGGTCGGCGGACAGGAACTTGCCCGGCCGGTAGGCCACGCGGCGGACCTCGCCGGACACCGGCACGCGCTGGACGTGCACGTCGAACACCGACAGGAAGACGCTGACGCGGGTCATCGGCACGTCGCCGAGGCCGAGTTCGGCCGGCGGCACGGCTTCTACCACGTGCGAGACGGTGCCGTCGGCGGGCGCCACGGCGATGTTGGGGCGGACCGGGGTGGTGCGCGCGGGTTCCCGGAAGAACCAGGCCACCCACGCGGTCAGCAGGCCGCCGGCCACACCGGCGCGCCGCGAGAACCGGCGCAGCAGGAGGGCGACGACCGCCGCGACCGCCACGAACGGGCGGCCGGCGGGGTGCATCGGGGGGACGATCCCCCGCGCGAGGTCGAGGAGGTGGGATACGGCACCGCTGTGCTTGTCGCGATCGACGCTCATGGCTCTTCCGTGTCGGGGCAGTGCTTCCGGCCGGCCCCACGCTACGCCGGCGGTACGCCGGATCCCGCCCGGTGTGCCCGTGCGTCCCCCGACGAACGCACGCGCCCACCGGGCGGGCGTGCCGAGAGTGTAATCCGGGTCACATGGCGTAATCAATGGCATTGAGTGAAGGCCGGATGACTCACTGTACTCGAACGATTCGGTTCGGTCGATCTCCCCAGTGATGGCCCCGGGCTCGGACCGGGTCGCTCGACGCGGGCCGCGCTCTCGGCGGCACCGGCCGACACGGTTCACGAGCCCCCGTCGAAGACCCGCTCGACCCGGCCGACGCGGTTTGCGGAGCCGAGGAGAGCCCCGCACAGTCGCACCCCAACGACACTCGCGCAAAAACCGAACCGACCCCCAGTCACACCGTCCCCCAGCCGACCACCTCCAGCCCCGCCCAACTTTTGCTTTCGGCTCTCAGCACGCCCCGTGCAGTCCGGTGCTCTCGTGTTCTCCCCGTATGGCCTGCCCGGAGGGCTACCATGCTTTCTTGGGGGGTGCAAGCACGCTTTTCGCTTGCACCCCCCAAGAAAGCATGGTTGTCTTTGACAGGTCATGCGGGGGGAACACGACCGCTGTTTCTTTTCATTCTCCTTGGCGGCCTGCCTGTCCGGCGAGGACTCTTTTAATCCCTTCAGCCTCGGGCGGTACAGCACCAAATATTTCCTGGATCGGTGCGCGACCCAAGTATGAAGAGCGGCCGAGAGGCCCCCAAGGAGAAGGGAAGTGCGTCGTGTTCTCCCCGCACGGCCTGCCGGAGGCAATCATGTTTTCCGGGGGGCGTCAAGCGAAGAGCGTGCTTGACGCCCCCCGGAAAACATGATCGGGCTGCGCCCAGGCCGTACGGGGAGAACACGAGGCACACGGCTGCGCTGAACAGCGCCGCCGCGCGGGGCGCGGCTTGAGGCGAGAGCTGAAGCGCCGCCGCGCGGGGCGCGGCCCGTGCGTCAGGGCCGCGCCGAGCGCGGCTTGACTCGGAGCCGGCCGTCCCGCGTTCCCGCCACGACCCCGGCCCCGCCGGAAGCCCACCAAAAGCCCCACCAAAAGCCCCGCCGGGAGCCCCGCCGGGAGCCCCGCCGGGAGCCTCAGCGCAGCAGTCGCACGGCCACGTCCGCCCCCGCCGCCAGCTCCGTGACGTCCTCGGGCACCTCGATCAGGCAGTCGCTCAAGGCCAGCGCCGACAGCAGGTGCGACCCGGGCCCGCCGACCGGCGTCACCACCCGCCCCGACACCGGGTCGTACTTCCCGCGCCGGAACTGGGTGCGGCCCGCCGGGGACGTCAGGGGAGCGCTCAGCCGGGCCCGCACGACCGGCCGCTCCGCGTCCGGCAGGCCCATCGAAGCGCGCAGCGCCGGTCGGATGAACACCTCGAACGACACCTGCGCGCTCACCGGGTTCCCCGGCAGCGTCGCCACCGCCACGCCGAGGTACCGCCCGGCGCCCTGCGGACCCCCGGGCTGCATGGCGACCTTGGTGAACTCCACGCCCCGCCCGGTGAACGCGTCCTTGACCACCTCGTACGCGCCCGCGCTCACCCCGCCCGAGGTCAGCAGCAGGTCGAAACCCGCCAGCCGCGCCCCCACGGCCTCGTGGAAGACCGCCACGTCGTCCGGCACGAACCGCAGCAGCTCCGCCTCGCCACCGGCCTCGCGCACGGCCGCCGCCAGCATCACGCCGTTCGACTCGTAGATCTGCCCCGGCTCCAGCGGCACGCCCGGCGCGACCAGCTCCGAACCGGTCGACAGCACGAGCACCCTCGGCCGCCTGCGCACCGGCAGCGCGCCGAACCCCAGCGCCGCCGCCAGCCCCAGCTGCGCGGGCCCCAGCGGCGTGCCCGCGCGCAGCACGGTCGTGCCCGCGGCCACGTCGTCCGCGGCGCGCCGCACGTTCGCGCCCTCCGCGACGCCCCGGTCCACCCGCACCGACCCGGTGCCGCCGTCGGTCCACTCGACCTGCACGACGGCGTCCGCGCCGGCGGGCAGCGGAGCGCCGGTCATGATGCGCTGCGCGGTGCCCGGGCCCAGCGGCGTCAGCGCCGTGCGCCCCGCCGGGATGTCGTCGGTCACCGGCAGCACCACCGGGGTCGCCGCCACGTCCGCCGCCCGCACGGCGTAGCCGTCCATCGCCGAGTTGTCGAACGGCGGCAGCGCCACCGGCGCGACCAGGTCCTCGGCCAGCGCCAGGCCGAGGCAGTCCGCGATCGGCAGCGGGCCCGCCGGCATCGGCCCGAGCAGGCCGGCGACCCGCTCCCGGTGGTCCGCCACCCGGGTCAAGGAGTTCGACACGGGCACCATCCTGCCGCCCTCGTGCGAGACTGCCCCGACCGGCCGCCGAGCAACCGCGGGAGGGGAACGTCCGGTGCAGGTCCGCACGCGACACACGCCGACCTTCGGAGTGGCCAGGCTGGTCCTCGCGCCCGCCGAACCGGTCCTCGTCGAACGCTCCTCGCTGTTCGCGACCAGCTACGGCGTCAGCCACGACACCAGGGGCAAGGCGCCCGGCGTCAAGGCCGCGCTGTGCACGGCGGGCCCGGAGGGCGGCTGGGTGGACGTCGCCCCGCCGCTGCCCGGCGACCTGCACGTGCTGGAGCTGGACGGCAAGACCGGCTGGTGCGTCGCCCGCAACGGCTGGCTCGCCGCGTCCGGCTCGGTCGCCATGGACCCGTCCGCGCCGCCGCTGCGGGCGCTGCACGGCGGCGACAGCGGGTTCCTCACCTACGTCTACGGCGCCGGCTCGGTCGTGCTGGCCTGCTACGGCACCCTGGACGTCGTGACCCTGGACGCGGGTGAGCTGGTCACCCTGCACAGCGGTCACGTCGTCGGATTCGCCGACACCCTCCAGTGCCGGTTGCGCGCCGTTTCCCCCGATACGCCCCAATCCGTGCGCAATGGCGACGGCCTGGTCCTCGACTTCGCGGGCCCCGGCCTCGTGCTGACCCGGACCCGCAGCCCGCGGGGTCTCGTCAGTTGGTTGCGCGACAACGGATTCAGCGTGCGCGCATGACTCCATAAGGAGGTATCGGCGAACCCCCTCGTGCCTCTAGCGTGGCGGTTTGCTCAGGTATTTCTCAAAGGAGGACGTCTTGGCTGTCGGCACGGTCAAGTGGTTCAACTCGGAGAAGGGGTACGGCTTCATCGCCGCCGACGGCGGGCCCGATGTCTTCGTGCACTACTCGGCGATCCAGATGGAGGGCTTCCGCACGCTGGCCGAGGGCGACCGCGTGGAGTTCGAGATCCAGGCCGGCCGCGACGGCCGCAGCCAGGCATCGGACGTCCGGAAGGCGTCGTGACACCCGCCCGGCCCGCCGCGCGGCGGGTCGGGCCGCCCCACCCGTCGGGCCCCGCCCCGCGCCCGGCCCGGGGCAGCGGGGCCCGGAGCGGGCCGAACCTGCGCGCACCGGCGCGGCCGGGCCGGTGAGGCCGGTCCCGCCCGGCCCGCGACCCCCGCGCCGCCCGGTCCGCGGGCGGGCGTGCCCCGAACGGCTCGCGGCCGATCGGCCCCGCGCCGGGCGGTCCCGGCCCGGGTGGTCTTACCCGGAACCCGGCGCACGCCGGTTCACCCGGACGTTAGGCTGACCCGCGTGTCGGAGGACCTGAGCGGGCGACGGCTGGGCCACTACCGGATCGACGGGGTGCTCGGCCGCGGTGGCATGAGCGTGACCTACCGGGCCACGGACGTCAGGCTCGGCCGCAAGGTGGCGCTGAAGGTCATCGGCGAGCACCTCACCGCGGACGCCGAGTTCCGCGAGCGGTTCGTCGACGAGGCGCGCAACACCTCGGCGATCGACCACGCGAACATCGTGCCGCTGTACGACTTCGACGAGGTCGACGGCCTGCTCTACATCGCCATGCGGCTGGTCGACGGGCAGGACCTGGCCAGCCACATCAAGGACGGCCCGATCTCGCCCGCGCGCACCCTCACGCTGCTCGGCCAGGTCGCCGAGGCGCTGGACATGCTGCACGGCAAGGGCCTCGTGCACCTGGACGTGAAGCCGGCGAACGTGCTGGTCACCACCAAGGAGGCGGCCCGCGAGCACGTCTACCTCGCGGACTTCGGCCTGACCCGGCGCGGCGCGACCGGCCACCGCACCCGGACCGGGGACTTCCTCGGCTCGCCCACCTACGCCGCGCCCGAGCACCTGCGCGGCGAGCCGCTGGACGGCCGCACCGACCAGTACGCGCTGGCCTGCATGGTGTTCGCGTGCCTGTCCGGCCGCCCGCCGTTCCAGGGCGGCGTGCAGGACGTCATCCAGGGCCACCTGGGCGCCGAGGTGCCCGCCCTGACCTCGCTGGTGGCGCTGCCGCCGGGCATCGACGACGTGCTGCGCAAGGGCACCGCCAAGGACCCCAACCAGCGGTACGGGACGTGCCAGGAGCTGATCTCGGCCGCCCGCGCCGCGCTGGGCGGCGCGGCCACCGTGACCACGCCGCCGCGCCGGACCGACGCCCCGGTGTCCGGGCCGACGCCCGTGCCCGGCCCGCAGCAGGCGCAGCAGCAGCAACCCGCGCAGCCGCAGCAGCAGCGCTACCAGCAGCCCGCGCAGGGGCAGCCGCCGGCCGGGACGCCGTCGGGCGGGTTCACCCAGCAGCCCGGCTTCCTGGCCGAGCCGGTGCGGCTGCGCCCGCCGACCCAGGTCGGCAGCGCGTCCGCGTTCACCACGACCGCCAGGTCCCGGCCCGCGTGGGTCGCGCCGGTCGTCGTCGGCGTGGTGGCGATCATCGCCGTCGTCGTCCTGGTGATCATCCTCATGCCCAAGTCCGAGGAGCCCCGCGTGCCGGCGCTCACCGGCACGAACCAGTCCATCGACGTCGGCGACGGCACCGGGAGCAACCGGCCGCTACCCAACAGTGTGCCCGTGAAGACGCCACGCTGACCTGCGGTTCTTGCACTCGCCCGGGTTGAGTGCTAAACACGGACCTGGCACTCGGACCCCCTGAGTGCCAGCACGCAGGCTGGGACGGTGAGGCAGGCCCCGGTTCGTCGGGGCAGGTCGTCCGTCGCGGGCACCGAGCCTGGCCAAGCACCGTGTTCCGCTGCGGACCGCGTCCGCAGTGGCCCCATAAGTCGTTCACAGGCGGAGGAACACACCGCAATGGCCAAGATGATCGCGTTCGACGAGGACGCCCGCCGTGGTCTTGAGCGCGGCATGAACACCCTCGCGGATGCCGTCAAGGTGACGCTCGGCCCCAAGGGCCGCAACGTCGTGCTCGAGAAGAAGTGGGGCGCGCCGACCATCACCAACGACGGCGTCTCCATCGCCAAGGAGATCGAGCTCGAGGACCCGTGGGAGAAGATCGGGGCCGAGCTCGTCAAGGAAGTGGCGAAGAAGACCGACGACGTCGCCGGTGACGGCACGACGACCGCCACCGTGCTCGCCCAGGCCCTGGTCCGCGAGGGCCTGCGCAACGTGGCCGCCGGCGCGAACCCGCTGGGCCTCAAGCGCGGCATCGAGAAGGCCGTCGAGGCCGTGACCGAGCAGCTGCTCAAGACCGCCAAGGAGGTCGAGACCAAGGAGCAGATCGCCGCCACGGCGTCCATCTCCGCGGGCGACTCGACCATCGGCGAGCTGATCGCCGAGGCCATGGACAAGGTCGGCAAGGAAGGCGTCATCACCGTCGAGGAGAGCAACGCGCTCGGCCTCGAGCTGGAGCTGACCGAGGGTATGCGCTTCGACAAGGGCTACATCTCGGCTTACTTCGTGACCGACCCGGAGCGCCAGGAGACGGTCCTGGAGGACCCGTACATCCTGCTCTACGGCTCCAAGATCTCCTCGGTCAAGGACCTGCTCCCGCTGCTGGAGAAGGTCATGCAGGGCGGCAAGCCGCTGCTGATCATCTCCGAGGACGTCGAGGGCGAGGCCCTGGCGACCCTGGTGGTCAACAAGATCCGCGGCACCTTCAAGTCCGTCGCGGTCAAGGCCCCCGGCTTCGGCGACCGCCGCAAGGCGATCCTGCAGGACATCGCGATCCTGACCGGTGGCCAGGTCATCACCGAGGACGTCGGCCTCAAGCTGGAGAACGCCGACCTGTCGCTGCTGGGCAAGGCGCGCAAGATCGTCGTCACCAAGGACGAGACCACGGTCGTCGAGGGCGCGGGCGACGCGGAGCAGATCCAGGGCCGCGTCAACCAGATCCGGGCCGAGATCGAGAAGTCCGACTCCGACTACGACCGCGAGAAGCTCCAGGAGCGCCTGGCCAAGCTCGCCGGCGGCGTCGCGGTCATCAAGGCCGGCGCGGCCACCGAGGTCGAGCTGAAGGAGCGCAAGCACCGCATCGAGGACGCGGTGCGCAACGCCAAGGCCGCCGTGGAAGAGGGCATCGTCGCCGGTGGCGGCGTGGCCCTGCTCCAGGCCGCCGAGGCCGCCTTCGCGGGCCTGAAGCTGGAGGGCGACGAGGCGACCGGCGCCAACATCGTCAAGGTCGCCGTCGAGGCCCCCCTGAAGCAGATCGCCGTCAACGCCGGCCTCGAGGGCGGCGTCGTGGTGGAGAAGGTCAAGGGCCTGCCCGTCGGCCACGGCCTCAACGCCGCGACCGGTGTCTACGAGGACCTGCTCGCCGCCGGCGTGCCGGACCCGACCAAGGTGACCCGGTCGGCGCTCCAGAACGCCGCGTCGATCGCGGCCCTGTTCCTGACCACCGAGGCCGTCGTGGCCGACAAGCCCGAGAAGGCCGGCGCCGCGCCTGCCGTCCCGGACGCCGGTGGCATGGACTTCTGAGTCGCACCACTCCGCGAGGCCCGGTCCACCAGGACCGGGCCTTCCGGTTTTTCAGGGCACTTACCACTTTTGCTCTTCAGGCTCCCTGCACGCCCCGTGCAGTCCGGTGGCCTCGTGTTCTCCCCGTACTGATCTTCAATTGTTGGGGTCAGGTTGGTTCGGGGGTGAGGGTCAGGCCGGTGTGGGCGAGGAATCCGTCGAGCAGGTCGGGCCGGTTCCGGATGAGGCGGAGTCGGCGGCGCACGATCGGGACCAGGTCGTTCAGACCGACGGGGGCGAGGTTGGCCAGACCGCGTTTGAGGTGTGACCACACCCCTTCCACCGGGTTGAGTTCCGGGGCGTAGGCGGGTAGTCGGATCACGTGCAGCCAGTCCCGGGCGGCGAGGGCGGGCCGTATCCGGGCGCTGATGTGCCGGTCGAGGTTGTCCCAGATCAGCACGATCGGGCCGCCCAGGCGACGGTGGGCGTCGTCCAGCAGCGCGAGGTAGTGCCGCTCGAGGAAGCTGCGCGGGGCCGGCGGGCTGCGGCGGCGGTGGTGCACGAGCACCCGGTGCAGCAGCCGGGTGCGTTCGCCGGGTTTGACGCAGAGCAGGCCGGCCACCGAGATCCGACCCTGGGAACCGGCCCAGTAGGGCAGGACCGGGGTGTGGCCGCGCCTTGCCCAGGTGCGGGCCTTGTGCGGGCGGGTGTTGCAGCCGGTCTCGTCCTCGAAGCACAACCAGGCGCCCAGGTCCGCGGCTAGGGTTTTCCCCGCGCCCACGACTCCCGCCGCCAGGCGGTGACCGCGGCCTCGTCACGGCGGTCGGCCCGCCGGGCCGGCACCTGGGGGCTGTAACCGATGCGGTGCAGCACCAGCGACATCCCGGCCGGGGTGTAGCGCACCGCGAACAACCGCGCGACCAGCTCCGCGACCCTGGCCAGGGTCCAGCGTCGATCCTCGGTGTACCCGTGGGCGGCCGGCCCCTGCTCCAGGGCCTGGACCAGCCGGTCGAGCCGGGCCCGGTCCAGACGGCAGTCCGGCCCGCCCGGCCCCCTGGAGCGCAGGGCCTGCCGGCCCCCGGCACGCCACAAACGCCGCCAGGCATAGGCGGACTTGGTCGACACCCGCAGACCACGAGCGACCTCGCAGGCGCCCACACCACGCTCGAACCAGTCGGCGGCCTGCATCCGCACCGCCTCACGTCGGGCCCGTTCCCGTCCGGTCAGGCCACCACCATCGGGATAGCGCATACCCCACGGGTACCCCCGGGACAGCCCCACCCACCGACACAAGCCACCACAGACCCCAACAATTGAAGATCAGTATGGCCTGCCCGGAGGGCTACCATGCTTTTCTGGGGGGTGCAAGCACGCTTTTCGCTTGCACCCCCCAAGAAAGCATGGTTGTCTTTGACAGGCCATGCGGGGAGAACACGACCGCTGTTTCTTTTCATTCTCCTTGGCGGCCTGCCTGTCCGGCGAGGACTCTTTAAAGCTCTTCAGCCTCGGGCGGTACCGCACCAAATATTTCCTGGATCGGTGCGCGACACAAGTATGAAGAGCGGCCGGGAGGCCCCCAAGGAGGAGGGAAGTGCGTCGTGTTCTCCCCGTACGGCCTGCCGGAGGCAATCATCTTTGTCGGGGGGTGTCAAGCGAAGAGCGTGCTTGACACCCCCCGACAAAGATGATTGGGCTGCGCCCAGGCCGTACGGGGAGAACACGAGGCACACGGCTGCGCTGAAGCGCCGCCGCGCGGAGCGCGGCTCATGTGCTGGAGTTGTGCATTGCGCCGCAAGCTCGCCTACGAGTGGGTCACCGCTCATCCCGAGCCGAACAGCACGACGCCCCGTGCGCTCCCCGTCCGGTCCTGCGGAGTGACCGGGACGGGGCGGGCACGAGGCCGGGGTCGTGCTGCGGCAGAGGGCGGACTGCCTGCGATGCGGATGAGCCGGGATCAGCGCGGTCGGGCGCTGTGTCGTCGGTGCTGTGTCGTCGGTGCGATGTCCTGGGCGCCGTGCTGTCGGCGCTGTGTTCTCAACGCCGTCGTGCACCGGCCGAGACGCCTGCCGAACGCCTGCCGAAACGCCTGCCGAGGCGTCGGCGCGCGCCTACAGCATGATCGTCGGTGTCACCACTGTGCGACCGCGTTCTCCGCGCGAGTCCACCAGGTGCACCACGATCTGCGTCGTGCCCGTGGGCACGTCCGCCAGCACGAACCGGCCGCCGTCGTCGGCCTTGGTGGTGCTCGACTCGTGCTCGGCCACCCGCACCTCGACGGTGTGCTCGCCCGCGGGCACCAGCCAGCCGTCGATGCGGTGCCGCGCCCCGCTGGGTGTGAAGTTGACCATGAGGGTCAGGTTGTCCACCGTGAACGTGATGGTGCCGGGGTTGCCGCCGCGCACGCCGGCGAACGAGCCCGCCCGTTCCCAGCGCGCGACCTCCACGTCGAGGTCTTCCAGGGCCACCGCGAACTGGATCCGTTCGACCAGGCCCGCCGGCGGTGCGTCGAGTTCGTGCACCAACCGGTTGAGCTCGGTGAGGACAGCGGTGTCCTCTTGGCCTCTGCGGTCATCGCGCGGGTCGATGTCGTTCACCGCGATCCTCCTTCCGCGTCGAGATGTGTGCGCAGCGTCGTCAGGCACCGGCCCCTGGTCGGGCCGATGCTGCCGCGCGGCATGGACAGTGCTTCGGCGACCGCGCGGTACTCCGCCCGCCCGGCCAGCACGGTGAGCCGCAGGAGTTCCTGGCACTTCTGCGACAGGCGGCCGAAGGCCCGCCACAACCGGTGGTCCCGGTCGTCGACCAGGGCGGCGTCCTCGGGCAACCCGTACTCGCTCTCCAGCTGCTCCGCCAGCTCGTCGGACAGCGCCGCTTCCCGACGTGCCGGCGTCCAGGTGCGCTGGGCCTCGCGGCGCGTCGCCACGACGAGCCACCCCGCCAGCGCCCGGGGTTCGTTCAACCGGTCCAGGTGGCGCAGCAGCGCGAGCCAGACCGTCTGCACCACGTCCTCCGCGGTGCTGCGGTCCAGCCCGTTCCCCCTCGCCACGTGCCACACCAGGGGCGTCAGATCCGCCACCAGCACGTCCAGCGCCCTGCGGTCGCCGTTGCGGGCGGCGACGACGCAGGCCGCGTGCCGATCCGTCCCGTCCAGGCCCTCCCACGGTGGGCGCTCACCGGCCGTGCGCAGATCTCCCACGTCGTCACCTCCTCCTCGACATCCCCCAGCCGCAGCTGATCGTCACACACCCGCCGCCAAACCGCGGCGGCGGTCCGCGATGCCCCCCTCGCACCGCGGACCGCCACTCACCACTGGCGACCACCGGTCGACACCCCTCGAAGCCGACCGGGAGCCGCCCCCTCCCCCTAGTGGTCGGTGGGGCGACGACCCCCGGCGGGTGTCGGAGCGCCCGGGTCGGCTCTCACGAGGTGCCTCCTGGTGGGTCGAGGTCCGGTCATGGATAAGGAGTGAGTAGTTCTACGGTGGATACACAGCCCGTCGTTAACAGTTCACGGTCGGCGAGAAAAGCCGGCATCGCCCCAGCTCAACGGCACCGCCCGCGGCGCTTCCACAGTGTGCGCCCGGCCGAACCTCCCCCGCCCGGGTGATGCCGCTCGGCCCGCCCCCCGACCGCGCGGCCCGGGGGCGGGCCGCGCCCGGCGGCGCGCTCGGGCCGTTATGGTCCAGACCATGCTTGAGGTCATCGCTCTCGACGCGGCCGACGCCGTCGCCGCCCAGGCCGGTGGAGCGCACCGGCTCGAACTCGTCACCGACATGGCCGCCGACGGCCTGTCGCCGTCCCCCGCGCTGGTGCGCAGCGTGCTGGCCGCCACCGACCTGCCGGTGCGGGTCATGCTGCGCGACGCGCCGGGCTTCGCGCCCGGCTCGGTCGACGGGCTGCGCCGGGAGGCGGCGGCCCTGCGCGAGGCGGGCGCGACGGAGTTCGTGCTCGGCTTCCTGCGCCCCGACGGCCGGGTGGACGAGGACGCCTGCCGGGCCGTGCTCGCCGAGCTGGACGGCTGCCGCTGGACCTTCCACCGGGCGCTGGACCACTCCGCCGACCCCGAGGCGGCGTGGGGCGCGGTGGCCGCGCTGGGCTGCGACGCGGTGCTCGCGGCCGGCTCGCCGCGCGGCGTCGCGGACGGGTTCGCCGTCCTGGAGCGGCTGGCCGCCCGGCAGGACGAGGTGGCGCTGCTGGTCGGCGGTGGCCTCCAGGCCGGGCAGGTGGCCCCGCTGAAGGCGGTCGGGGCGGCCGGCTTCCACGTCGGGAGCGCGGTGCGACCCGGCGGGTGGGACGCGCCGCTCTCCGCCGACGCCGTCCGGACCTGGGCGGATCTGGTCTAGACCGCTTGCCGATTCGGACACTAGCATCCCCGTTGCTTCCCATGAAATAGCCGTTGCACATAACGCAACACGTACTGGAGGGGGTTCGGATGGTGCTGGTAGCCAAGAGGGTGGCCACGGCGGCGGCGGGGCTCGCCGTCGCAGTGCTCGCCGCGGCCGGGCTTTCCGGGTGCGCCCCGGTCCAGTCCGGTCCGGCGGCGACCGGAACCGACCAGGAGACCGGTCAGCTCCGCGTCTGGCTGTTCGACGAGGTCAACCGGGGGCCCAAGGAGGCCGTCGTGAAGGAGGCGGTGACCGAGTTCCAGAACGCCCACCAGGGCGTGACGGTGGACGTGCAGTACATCCAGGTGCAGTCGCGCGCCGAGCGGTTCAAGGCGGCGTTCAGCGACCCGAAGAGCGCGCCGGACGTCGCCGAGTTCGGCAACACCGACCTCGCGGGCTACGTGGCGGGCGGCGGCTTCGCCGAGCTGGACCTGGGGTCGTGGGACGAGGCGAAGGACCTGCTGCCGACGGTGCTGGACACCGGCAAGGTGGACGGCAAGGTCTACGGCGTGCCGTGGTACGTGGGCATCCGCGCCCTGTACTACCGCACGGACGTGTTCTCCGAGCTGGGCCTGAAGCCGCCGGCGGAGCTGGCGGAGATCGCGCCGCTGGCCAGGCAGATCCGCGCGGCCAAGCCCGACCTGCTCGGCATCTCGGCCGGCGGCAAGTACACCTACGCCGCGATGCCGTTCGTGTGGGCCAACGGCGGCGACATCGCGCGCAAGGAGGGCGACAAGTTCGTCGCGGCCATCGACAGCGCCGAGGCCAAGACCGGCCTGCGCCAGTACACCGAGCTGATCGCCGACGACATCTGCCCGCCCGCCCAGTGCGCCGGCAACGGCGGCGACGCGAGCGTCGAGGCGTTCCGCGCGGGCAAGGCGGCGATGGTCGTCGGCGGCGACTTCAACCGCAAGTCGGTCGACGCGTCCAGCGTGGCGGGCAAGTACGCCGTCGTGCCGCTGCCGGGCAAGACCGAGGGCTCGATCGCGCCGGCGTTCGCGGGCGGCAACCTGCTCGGCGTCATGAAGGGCTCGGAGCGCAAGACGCTGGCCAACCAGTTCGTCCAGCTGCTGGGCGGCAAGCAGTACCAGCGCAAGATGTTCGACGCCATGGGCAACATGCCGACCTTCGGCGACGTGCAGGCGGACGTGGCCAAGGCGAACCCGGCCGTGGAGCCGTTCATCAAGACGCTCGAAGCCGGCACCAGGTTCGTGCCGGTGACGCCGAACTGGGCCAAGATCGACGCCCAGGCCGTGCTGCCCAACCTGCTGCAGGAGGTCGCGGCGGCGGGCAACGACCTGGACGCCGCGGCCAAGAAGGCGGCCGACGCGATGAACGCGGCGTTCAGTTCATGATGCGTTCCACCAGGGGCGACGGGCGGATCGCGTTCGCCTACCTCGCCCCGGCGCTGCTGGTGCTGATCGGGCTGATGGGCTACCCGATCTACCAGCTCGTGCTGATCTCGCTGTTCGACTACGGCCAGGAGCAGGTCAGCGGCGGCGCCGCGCTGGACTTCCTCGGCCTGGGGAACTACGCGACCCTGCTGTCCGACGCCAAGTTCTGGTCGGTGCTCGGGCAGACGGTCGGGTTCGCGGCGGTGTGCGTGATCGGGACCCTGGTGGTCGGCGCGGCGCTCGCCGTGCTGGCCACCAGGGTCCGCACCTGGGCGCGGACGGTGCTGTTCCTGGCCGCGCTCGGCGCGTGGGCCACGCCGGCCGTCGCCGGGTCGACGATCTGGCTGTTCCTGTTCGACGCGAACTTCGGGTTCGTCAACGAGCTGCTGGGCACCACCGGGTTCTCCTGGACCTACGACCGGTGGCTGGCGTTCGGGCTGGTGGCGGGCCAGGTGATCTGGTGCTCGTTCCCGTTCGTCATGGTGACGCTGTACGCGGGCATCAAGGCGATCCCGGGCGAGGTGCTGGAGGCCGCCGCGCTGGACGGCGCGTCGGCGCTGCGCACCGCGCGGTCGGTGATGCTGCCGCTGCTGCGCCCGCTGCTGATCGTCGTGACCATCCAGTCGATCATCTGGGACTTCAAGGTGTTCACCCAGGTCTACATCATGACCAACGGCGGCGGCATCGCCGGGCGCAACCTCGTGCTCAACGTCTACGCCTACCAGCAGGCGTTCGCCGCGTCGGAGTACGGGCTGGGCGCGAGCATCGGCGTGGTCACGACCGCGTTGCTGCTGCTGGTCACGCTCGGGTACCTGCGGGCGCTGAAGAAGTCGGGGGAGGTGCTGTGAAGCGGCGCATCGCCGAGGTCGTCACCGTGCTGATCGCCGGCGTGGTGGCGTTCCCGCTGTACTGGATGGTGCTCACGGCGCTGAAGCCGGAGTCCGAGGTCATCTCCGCCGAGCCCCGGCCGTGGACGCTGGCGCCGACGTTCGACAGCTTCGTGCGCGCGCTGACCGTGCAGAGCTTCGGCCGCTACCTGGTCAACAGCCTCGTGGTGGCCGTCGCGGTGGTGCTGCTGAGCCTGCTGATCTCGTTCCTCGCGGCCACGGCGCTGACCCGCTTCCGGTTCCGCAGCCGGACGACGCTGCTGGTCATGCTGCTGGTGGTGCAGATGGTGCCGGTGGAGGCGCTGACGATCCCGCTGTTCTTCATGATGAAGTCGGTGCGGGACGTGGTGCCGGTGTTCGGCCTGAACCACCTGGGCTCGCTGGTGCTGGTGCACCTGGCGTTCAGCCTGCCGTTCGCGATCTGGATGCTGCGCGGGTTCGTCGCGGCCGTGCCGGTGGAGCTGGAGGAGGCCGCGACCCTCGACGGCGCGTCCCGGTTCCGGTTCCTGTGGCAGGTGCTGTTCCCGCTGGTGGCGCCCGGGCTGGTGGCGACCAGCGTGCTGTCGTTCATCCACGCGTGGAACGACTTCCTGTTCGCCAAGACCTTCATCATCTCGGCGGCGGAGAACCAGACGCTGCCGCTGGCGCTGCAGGTGTTCGTCAAACCGGACCAGAACGACTGGGGCGCGATCATGGCGGGGTCGACGCTGATGACGATCCCGGTGCTGGTGTTCTTCATCCTGGTGCAGCGACGTCTGGTCGCAGGACTGGCGGGAGCGGTGAAATCGTGATTCTTCCCAGGCCGGTGTCCTTCACCCGCGGTGACGGGGAAGTCGAGTGGGACGGCGCGGTGGACGAGCGGGTCACGGGGGAGGGGCCCGCGGGGTCCTACCGCCTGGTGATCGGTCCGCCGGACGAGCCCGGCGGGCCGGTCGTGCGGGTGGTGGCGGCCGACGACGCGGGCTGCTCCCACGCCCGGCAGACGGTGAAGCAGCTGGCGGGCCCGGACTCCTTCCGCGCCGCGCCCATCCGCAGTGGACCGGTCAGGCTGCCGGTGTGCGTCGTGGAGGACGCGCCGCGGTTCGCGTGGCGCGGCGTGATGCTCGACGTGGCGCGGCACTTCCTGCCCAAGCACGACCTGCTGCGCTACGTCGACCTGCTGGCCGTGCACAAGCTGAACGTCCTGCACCTGCACCTGACCGACGACCAGGGCTGGCGGTTCGAGTGCCGCAAGCACCCGAAGCTGCACGAGGTCGGCGGGTGGCGCCCGTCGTCGCGCCACGGCGACCGGCGCAGCGGCGGGCAGACCGGGCGACCGCACGGCGGCTACTACACGCAGGACGACCTGCGCGAGGTCGTGGCCTACGCGGCGCGGCGGCACATCACGGTGGTGCCGGAGATCGACGTGCCGGGGCACAGCCAGGCGGCCATCGCGGCGTACCCGGAACTGGGCGTGTCCGGCGGTGGCGTGTGGACCGACTGGGGCGTCAACCCGAACGTGCTCAAGTCCGACGAGTCCACCGTGGACTTCTACCGGGACGTGTTCGACGAACTGCTCGACGTCTTCCCGTCGGAGGTCGTCGGGCTCGGCGGCGACGAGGCGGAGGCCGGCGACGGCCGGGTCGTGCGGCGGCTCGCGCAGCACCTGGTGCAGCGCGGCCGGCGGCCGTACGGCTGGGACGAGGTGCTGGGCGTGGGACCGCTGCCGGAGTCCACGGTCATCGCGTCGTGGCGCGGCGAGGAGGCCGGGCTGGCGGCGCTGGACCGCGGGCACGACGTGGTCATGTGCCCCGAGGCGCACGTCTACCTGGACTACCGCCAGTCCGGCGACCCGGCCGAGCCCATCCCGGTCGGGACCGTGCTGACCTGGGAGGACGTCTACTCCTACGAGCCGGCGGCGGCCGGGCGGGTGCTCGGCGCGCAGGCGAACCTGTGGACCGAGCACCTCGACTCGCCGCGGCGGCTGGACTACGCCGCCTTCCCCCGGCTGAGCGCCTTCGCCGAAGTGGTCTGGAGCCCCGCCGGGCCCCGGGACGTCGCGGAGTTCCGGACCCGGCTGGTCGAGCACCACCTGCCGAGGCTGGCCGCCCTGGGCGTCGAGTACCGGCCCCTGTCCGGTCCCCTGCCCTGGCAGCAGCTCCCCGGCGTGCCCGGCTTCCCCCGGTGAGCGACCCCCGCGCTCAGCCCTCCTCGGGCACGAGGAACCACGCCGCGAGGTAGAGCACCGCGCCGGCGCCGAACCCGACCAGGGTCGCGGCGACCAGCAGGATGCGCAGCAGCGCGGCGTCCACGCCCAGGAGCCGGGCGACGCCGCCGCACACACCGGCGACCATCCGGTCGTCCCGGCTGCGGCGGAGCTTCTTGACCTTGTCGGTGGCCTGGCCGAGCACGTCGTTCGTCATGACTCGATGGTGCTGGTCGCGGCCGTGCGGCACATCGGGGACGGACCCTGAAACCCCTCTCGGGGTCCGTCCCCGACGTCCCCGCCGCGCTATGTTCGGGGCGTGACGCCCGAGGACCTGGCCACGGCGCTGGACCGCGTCGGCTACCTGCCCGACGCGGGCGTCGCCACGGCCGCGTTCCTGGCCTGGCGGATGCACCGGCCGCTGTTCTGCGAGGGCGAGCCGGGCACCGGGAAGACGGCCCTGGCCCTGGCGCTCGCCCGCGCGCTGGAGCTGCCGCTGATCCGGTTGCAGTGCCACGAGGGCATCGACGCGACGCAGGCCCTGTACGACTGGGACTTCCCGCGCCAGCTGCTGCACCTGCGCGCGCTGGAGGCCGCCGGGCCGGTCGACCCGGACCTGGCGGAAGCCTCCCTCTACACCCGCCGCTTCCTGCTCGCCCGGCCGCTGCTGCGCGCGCTGGAGGAAGCGCCCTGCGTGCTGCTGGTCGACGAGGTGGACCGGGCCGACGACGAGTTCGAGGCGTTCCTGCTGGAGGTCCTGGGCGAGAACGCGGTGACCGTCCCCGAGCTGGGCGAGGTGCGCGCCACCACGCCGCCGCTGGTCGTGCTCACCTCCAACCGCACCCGCGAGGTCCACGACGCCCTGAAGCGCCGCTGCCTCTACCACTGGCTGGACCACCCCGACCTGTCCCGCGAGGTGGCCATCCTGCGCCGGCGGCTGCCCGGCATCGCCGAGCGGCTGGCGACGCAGGTCGCGTCGGCCGTGCGGCGGCTGCGCGAGCTGGACCTGCTCAAGCCGCCCGGCGTCGCGGAGACCGTGGACTGGGCCGAGGCCCTGCTCACCCTGGGCCGGACCGAGCTGGACGCGGAGACCGCCGCCGTCACGCTCGGCGCGGTCCTGAAGTACCGGGAAGACGCCCGACGCGCCCTGTCCGCCGGTGTGCTGGCCGGGTCCCCCGAGGGCACAATCGCAGGATGACCGACACCGGGTCGCTCGTGGGGCTCGTGGGGTTCGCCCGCGTGCTGCGGCGGGCCGGTGTGGGGTGCGGGGTGGAGCGGGTGGGTGCGTTCCTGCGCGCGGTCGAGGTGTTGGGGGTTTCCGGGGCTTCCGGGGTGTACTGGGCCGGGCGGGTGGCGTTGTGCGGTGAGGTCGACGACCTGCCGCGGTACGACGCCGCCTTCGTCGCCTGGTTCGGCGGGGTCGACGTGCGGGCACCCCGGCCCGCGGCCGGGGTGCGCCGGTCGGTGGCGGCCCCGTTGGGCGGTGGCGCGGCGGGCGAGGGGCGCGCGCGGCGGTTGGCGGTGGCGGCCTCCGAGGTGGAAGTGCTGCGGCGCAAGGACATCGCCTCGCTGACCCCCGGCGAGCGGGAGCACCTGCGGGAGCTGCTGGCGGCGTTGCGGCCCGTGCCGCCGGTGCGCCGGGGGTTGCGGCGGCGGCCCGCCCGCCGGGGCGCGCTGGACGCCCGGCGGACGTTGCGGGCGATGGTGTCCTCCGGCGAGCCGGTCCGGCCGCTCCACCGGCGGCGGGTCGTGCGGGCGCGGCGGGTCGTGCTGCTGGTGGACGTCTCCGGGTCGATGAAGCCCTACGCGGACGCGCTGCTGCGGTTCGCGCACGTCGTCGCCCGGCGGCTCCCGGTGGAGGTGTTCACGCTCGGCACGCGGCTGACCCGGGTCACCCGGCAGCTGCGGGTCCGCGACCCGGAGCGGGCGCTGGCCGCCGCCGCGCGGGCGGTGCCCGACTTCGAGGGCGGCACGCGGCTGGGGGAGTCGCTGCGGGCGTTCCTGGACCGCTGGGGGCAGCGCGGCACGGCCCGCGGCGCCGTGGTGGTGGTGTTCTCCGACGGGTGGGAGCGGGGTGACCCGGTGCTGCTCGGCGAGCAGCTCGCGCGGCTCAAGCGGTTGGCGCACAAGCTCTTCTGGGTCAACCCGCACGCCGGCAAGGACGGGTACGAGCCGGTGCAGTCCGGGATCGCCGCCGCGGCGCCGCACCTGGACCGGCTGCTCGCCGGGCACAGCCTGGACACCCTGCGCCACCTGCTGCGGGAGGTCGCCCGTGCGTGACGTCCTCGACGAGCTGGCCCGGCGCGTCGAGGGCGGCGAGGCGGTCGGCGTCGGCACGGTCGTCGCGACGTTCAGCTCGGCGCCGCGGCCACCGGGCGCGGCGATGCTGGTCGGCGCCGACGGCGCGGTGGTGGGCTCGGTCTCCGGCGGCTGCGTGGAGGGCGCGGTCTACGAGCTGGCGCGCGAGGTCGTGGCGTCGGGCCGGCCGGTGCTCCAGCGCTACGGCGTGACCGACGACGACGCGTTCGCGGTGGGCCTGACCTGCGGCGGGATCATCGACGTCTACGTGGAGGCGGTCGACCGGGCCTCGTTCCCGCAGCTGCCCGAGGTGCTGGCCGAGGTCCGCGCGCACCGGCCGGTCGCCGTCGCCACCGTCGTCGAGCACACCCGGTGGGTGGGCCGGCGGCTGGTGGTGTGGCCGGACCGGACCGCGGGCGACGTGCCGTCGGCGCGGGCCCGGGACGCGATCGCCGACGACGCGCGCGGCCTGCTGGCCGCCGGCCGGAGCGGGACGCTGCGCTACGGCCCGGACGGGCAGCGCCGCGGCGAGGGCCTGGCCGTGTTCGTCAACTCGTTCGAGCCGCCGCCCCGGCTGCTGGTGTTCGGCGCGATCGACTTCGCCGCCGCGGTGGCGCGGCTGGGCGCGTTCCTGGGCTACCGGGTCACGGTGTGCGACGCGCGGCCGGTGTTCGCGACGCGCAGCCGCTTCCCGGACGCGGCCGAGGTGGTCGTGGACTGGCCGCACCGGTACCTCCGGGCGCAGGCCGACGCGGGGGAGGTGGACGGGCGCACGGTCGTCACCGTGCTGACCCACGACCCGAAGTTCGACGTGCCGCTGCTGGAGGTCGCGCTCCGGCTCGGGCTGGGCTACGTGGGCGCGATGGGGTCGCGCCGCACGCACGACGACCGGGTGCGCCGGCTGCGGGAGGCGGGGCTGACCGGGGACGAGCTGGCCCGCCTGGCCTCGCCCATCGGCCTGGACCTGGGCGCGCGCACGCCCGAGGAGACCGCCGTGTCGATCGCCGCCGAGATCATCGCGCTGCGCTGGGGCGGGGGAGGTGAGCGCCTCACCCGGACGGACGGGGCCATTCACCGCGATGGATGACCCGCGGACCGGCCGGAGCGCCGGGGGTTGTCGATCGCGGCCACCGGTAGCAGGCTCGACGTGACCCCCATCACCACAGGCTTGGAGGGTTCATGCGGATCACCGTCACCGTGGACGGGGTGAGCTACAGCGACGAGGTCGAACCCCGCACGCTGCTGGTCCACCACCTCCGCGAACGACTCGGCAAGACCGGCACCGTCGTGGGCTGCGACACCAGCAACTGCGGGGCGTGCACCGTCCACCTCGACGGCCACAGCGTGAAGTCCTGCTCCGTGCTCGCCGTGCAGGCCGACGGCCGCGAGGTCACCACGGTCGAGGGGCTGGCCCGGGACGGGCGGCTGCACCCGGTGCAGCAGGCGTTCCACGACAACCACGCGCTCCAGTGCGGGTTCTGCACCCCGGGCATGGTCATGCAGGCCGTCGACCTGCTCGCGGACGACCCCGACCCGGACGAGGACGCCGTCCGGCGCGGCCTGGAGGGCAACCTCTGCCGCTGCACCGGCTACCAGAACATCGTGCGCGCGGTGCGCGACGCGGCGCGGCGGATGAGCCCCGGCGCGGGCCCGGACGCCGAGCGCGTCGACGAGCAGGCCGTCCTGGGGCGCGCGCCCCTGCACGCCGGCGGTGGGGAGTGACCACCGCGGCCGAACCCGAGGTCGGCCGGGGCAGGCGGCGCAAGGAGGACGCGCGGCTGCTCACCGGCGCGACCAGGTGGACCGACAACCTCCGGCTCACCGGCATGGTGCACATGGCCGTGCTGCGCAGCCCGGTCGCGCACGCGCGCATCACCTCCGTCGACGTCGCCGGGGCCACCCGGATGCCGGGCGTCCTGGCCGTGCTGACCGGTGCCGACCTGGCCGCCGAGCAGGGCAGCCTGCCGTGCGCGTGGCCGATCACCGAGGACATGCTCGCCCCGCCCGCGCCGTCCATCGCGGTGGACGAGGTGAACTTCGCGGGCGAGGCCGTGGCGCTGGTGGTCGCGCGCACCCCGCACGAGGCGCACGACGCGCTGGCCGCGATCGACGTGGACTACGAGGACCTGCCGGTGGTGCTGGACCCGGCGGCGGCGGTGGAGCCGGGCGCCGACCTCGTGCACCCCGACCTGGGCACGAACGCCAGCGCCACGTGGGCGTTCGACTCGGCCGAGGCGGGCACCGGCTCCGACGTGGACCGGGCCCTCGCCGACGCCGAGGTGGTGGTCGAGCGGTCCTTCCGGCAGCAGCGGCTCATCCCGGCGTTCCTGGAGCCCCGCTCGGTGGTGGTCGACCCGACCCCGGGTTCGGTCACCCTGTGGTCGGCGACGCAGGTCCCGCACGTCCTGCGGTGGATGCTGTCGGCCGTGCTGGGCATCCCCGAGCACGAGCTGCGGGTCGTCGCCCCGGACGTCGGCGGCGGGTTCGGCGGCAAGCTCCAGGTCACGCCGGAGGAGGTGCTGGCGCTGCTGGTCGCGCGCCGGCTGGGCAAACCGGTGAAGTGGACCGAGTCGCGCACCGAGTCGATGCTCAGCGCGCACCACGGCCGCGACCAGCTCCAGCGGGTCACCCTGGCGGCGCGGCGGGACGGCACCGTCACCGGGCTGAAGGTCGAGCTGCTCGCCGACATGGGCGCGTACCTGCGGCTGCTGTCGCCGGGCGTGCCGATCCTGGGCGCGTTCATGTTCAACGCCATCTACAAGTTCCCCGCCTACCGGTTCACCTGCACGACGGTGTTCACGAACAAGACGCCCACCGACGCCTACCGCGGGGCCGGGCGGCCCGAGGCGACGTTCGCCATCGAGCGGATGATGGACGAGCTGGCCGCCGAGCTGGGCGTGGACCCGCTGGAGCTGCGGCGGCGCAACTGGATCGGGCACGACGAGTTCCCGTTCACCACCGTCTCGGGCCTCACCTACGACAGCGGCGACTACGAGGCGGCGACCGCGCGGGCCGTGGAGCTGTTCGGCTACGACGCGCTGCGCGCCGAGCAGCGCCGGCGGCGGGCGGGCGGCGACGAGGTGCAGCTCGGCATCGGGATCTCCACCTACACCGAGATGTGCGGCCTCGCGCCGTCGCGGGTGCTGGGCGCCCTGCGCTTCGGGGCGGGCGGCTGGGAGCACGCGGCGATCCGGCTGCTGCCCACCGGCAAGGTCGAGGTGGTCACCGGCACCTCGCCGCACGGGCAGGGGCACGAGACGGCGTGGAGCCAGATCGTGGCCGACCGGCTCGGCGTGCCGTTCGAGGACGTGGCGGTGCTGCACGGCGACACGCGGGTCGCCCACCGCGGCATGGACAGCTACGGGTCGCGGTCGCTCGCCGTCGGCGGCACGGCCGTGGTGCTGGCCGCCGACAAGGTGGTCGCCAAGGCCCGCACCGTGGCCGCGCACCTGATGGAGTGCTCCGCGGACGACGTGGAGTTCGCCGCCGGCACGTTCTCGGTGCGCGGCACGTCGACCACGATGACCCTGGCCGAGGTCGTGGTCGCCGCGCACGTCGCGCACGACCTGCCGGACGGGGTGGAGCCGGGCCTGGACGCCGAGGCCACGTTCGACCCGTCGGACTTCTCCTACCCGCACGGGACGCACCTGTGCGCGGTGGAGGTCGACACGCGGACCGGCCGCGTGCGCATCCGGTCGTACGTGTGCGTGGACGACGTCGGCAAGGTGGTGAACCCGGTGATCGTGGAGGGCCAGGTGCACGGCGGCCTGGCCCAGGGCATCGCGCAGGCGCTGTACGAGGAGGCCCTGCACGACGAGAACGGCACGCTGACCACCGCCACGTTCGCCGACTACCTGCTGCCCTCGGCGGCGGACCTGCCCGCGTTCACCACCGACCGCACCGAGACGCCCGCGGTCTCCAACCCGCTGGGCGTCAAGGGCGTCGGCGAGGCGGGCGCCATCGCGTCCACGCCGGCGGTGGTGAACGCGGTCGTGGACGCCGTGCGGCACCTGGGCGTCACCGACGTCGAGATGCCGTGCACGCCCATGCGCGTGTGGAAGGCGTTGCAGGGCAGGAGAGCCGACGTCCCCACCACGCCCGGCGCGGGCGGCGGGCTCGGTTCGACCGACACCCGAGGAGGCGCGCAGTGATCCCGGCCGCGTTCGACTACCTGGCACCGTCCACAGTGGATGAAGCGGTGCGCGCGCTGGCGGCGGGCGGTGAGGACGCCAAGGTGCTCGCCGGCGGCCAGAGCCTGCTGCCGGTGCTGCGGCTGAGACTGGCCGCGCCCGCCCTCGTGGTGGACCTGACCGGCCTCACCGAGCTGACCGGCGTCCACGACGAGGGCGACTCGCTGCTCATCGGCGCGATGACCACGCACTACGAGGTGCAGCGCGACCGCCTGGTCCGCGAGCACGCCCCGCTGCTGCGCCTGGCCGCGGACACCGTCGCCGACCCGCAGATCCGGCACCGGGGCACCTTCGGCGGCGCGCTGGCCCACGCCGACCCGGCGGGCGACCTGCTCGCGCCCGCGCTGGCGCTGGACGCGGTGCTGGTGTGCCGGGGGCCGGGCGGCGTGCGGGAGGTGCCGGCGGCGGACTTCTTCCTCGGCCACTTCACCACCGCCCTGGCGCCCGACGAGCTGCTCACCCACGTGCGCGTGCCCAAGCTGACCGGCTGGGGCGCGCACTACGAGAAGTTCAACCGGGTCGCGCAATCCTGGTCGATCGTGGCGGTGGCGGTCGCGCTGGAGGTCTCCGCCGGCGTCGTCGAGGGGGCGCGGGTCGGCCTGACCAACATGGGGCCGACGCCCGTGCGGGCGCGCGGCGTGGAGCAGGCGCTGGTCGGGCGACCGGCCACGGCCGGGACCTTCGCCGCGGCGGCGGCCCGCGCCGCCGAGGGCACCGCGCCCGGCGAGGACGCCGGCGCCGACGCCGAGTACCGCACCCACCTGGCCCGCGTGCTGACCGAGCGGGCCCTGACCACCGCGGTGAGCGCATGAAACTCGAACACCGGTTCACCGTCCCCGCGCCCGTGCCGCGGGTGTGGGCGGCCCTGCTGGACCCCGAGCGGGTCGCGGCCTGCCTGCCCGGCGCGACCCTCACCGGCGTGGACGGGCCGAAGTTCACCGGGACCGTGCAGGTCAAGCTCGGGCCGGTGAGCCTGCTCTACCAGGGGAGCGGGCAGTTCACGTCGGTGTCCGAGGAGGCGCACGCGACGGTGCTCAAGGCGACCGGCAAGGACACCAGGGGCAACGGCACCGCGTCGGCGACCGTGACGGTGGCCCTGTCGGCCGACGCCCGCGGCGGCACCGCCGTGTCGGTCGTCACGGACCTCACCGTCACCGGGCGTCCCGCGCAGCTCGGCCGGGGTCTGCTCGACGAGGTCGGCGGGCGGATCGCCGCCGAGTTCGCCGAATGCCTGGCGACCGCGCTCGCGGCGGGGGAGGCTGAGGAGGTGACCTCTTCCGAGCCCTCGGCCCGACCGCGCTTGCGGGCCGTGCCCGACGAGCCGGTCGACCTGCTGGCCAAGGCGGGCGGGCCGGTGCTCAAGCGGGTGCTGCCGTTCGCGGCGGCCCTGCTCGTGCTGCTGCTGGTGCTGCGCCGCAGGCGGCACCGCTGAACACCCGCGGCAGGCGGCCGGCGCTCCTCGCGCTGGTCGCCTGCCTCGCCGCGGCGTGCACCGGGTCGCCGGTGGTGGCCACGTCGTCCCGGCTGCCACCGCCGCCAGCCTCCTCCGCGCCGCCACCGCCGCCGTCGTTCACGCTGGCGGCGGGCGGCGACATCCTGGTCCACCCGCTGCTGACCGAGCAGGCCGACCGGGACGGCGACCGCGACTTCGGGCCGCTGCTGGAGGGCCTGCGGGCGGCGGTCGACGCGGACCTGTCGATCTGCCACCTGGAGACGCCGCTGTCCGCGCCGGGCGCGCCCACCTACGGCTACCCGGCGTTCAGCGCGCCGCCCGAGGTGGCCGCGGCGCTGAAGGGCCTCGGCTACGACAGCTGCTCCACGGCGTCCAACCACACGCTCGACCGCGGCCCCGGCGCGATCGGGACGACCCTGGACGCGCTGGACGCGGTCGGCCTGCGGCACACCGGCTCGTTCCGCACGCCGGAGGAGTCCGCGACGCCGCTGCTGCTGGACGTGAAGGGCGTGCGGGTCGGACACGTCGCGTTCACCTACGGGTTCAACGGCATCCCGCTGCCGCAGCCGTGGATGGCCAACCGGCTCTCCGCCGAGGGTGTGCTCGAAGCGGCCCGCGCGGCGCGGGCGGCCGGGGCGGAGGTCGTCGTGGCCAGCCTGCACTGGGGCGCGGAGTACCAGCACGAGCCGACCCCGGAGCAGCGCGAGGTGGCGGCGGCGGTCCTGGCCGACCCGGCGGTGGACCTGATCATCGGGACGCACGTGCACGCCGTGCAGCCGATCGACCGGGTCGGCGGCAAGTGGGTCGTGTACGGCATGGGCAACGAGGTGGCCCGCCACTCCGAGCCGCGCGGCATCACCGAGGAGGGCGTCGTGACGCGCTTCAGGTTCGTCAAGGGGCCCGGCGGCTGGGCGGTGGAGCACGCCGAGCACGTCCCGACGATGATCGAGTTCGGCCCGCCGATCCGGGTGGTCGACCTGACCCGCTCCCCGGCCACCCCGCGCCGCACCGAGGCGCTGAACCGGACCACCGGCGTGGTCCGCAGCCTCGGCGTCGAAGGTCTCGACGGCCCGTGACGGTCCCGTTGGGGTGACGGCCGCACCGACCACGCGCCGGGCGCGCGCGGGTGCGGTAGGACAAGGTGCATGACCGATGCTGGGAACAAAGCGGCAGGTGTTGGCAAAGCGCACTCGTTCTGGCTCTGCCTGCAACCGCACGGCAAGAACGTGGAAGACCTCAAGAAAGAGGCCAAGCGGCACCGGTACATCGTGCTGAACGCCATGGAGCACAAACTGGTGAAGGATCTGAGGGAAGCCAACCCGAAAGCCTTGTTCTTCGTCTACAAGGACCTCTCCTCCACGCGCAAGAAAGCGAGCAACGGGGAGGTGGATCACAAGCACCTGCCTGCCGGTGTGGGGTACTGGTTCGCCTGGAAGAAGCACCGGGACTGGTTCCTGCGCGCCGGCGAGGAATACCTCAAGTACGAGGACTACGACGAGCACTGGCAGATGGACGTCGGTATCGATGCTTACCGGGAGTGCTGGTTCGACAACGTCCTCAAGGAGATCAAAGAATTCCGGAAGAGTGACGTCAAGTTCGACGGCATCTACATGGACAACGCCCTGGTCGCCGCCGACGCCTACCACCCCGGGAAGTTCCCGACGAAGTACCCGAAGCACCCGGACATGCACAAGGTCTACGAAACGGCCCTGGTCGATTTGAGGAAGAAGTTCGACGGGACCGGCCTCAAGGTGGTCGCGAACATGTCCGGCGCACGGGAGCACACGGGGGTGTGGAACCGCTACATGAAGCACCTGGACGGCGGGTTCGACGAGTGGTGGATCGCGCTCGGCGAGGACAAGGAGGGGAAGCCCGTCCTGCTGCACGACTACGGGAAGGGGTGGCCGCGGCAGGTGGCGGAGATCAAGGACAACGAGCAGGCGGGCAAGATCACCTGGGTGCAGCCGCACTTCGCCAGGAACAAGGCCCAACCGCTCTGGTACGCCGTGGCCAGCTACTTCCTGGCGGTGCAAGGCGAGGCGGCGATCACCGAAATCGACAAGATGGACGAGCACAACAAACTGCCGCCGGAGCGGGACTTCTACAAGTGGGACCTCGGTGCGGCCGAAGGCTCGTACGAGAAGATGAAGGACTACCAGGGGCTGTACTGCCGGAGGTTCAAGAACGGCTTGGTGATCGTCAACCCGAAAGACCCGAAGGACTCGAAGAACAAACCGGTGAAGGTGCAGCTCGGCGGGACGTACTACGACGAGAAGAAGAACAAGGTGACCGAGGTGACCCTGCCGAGCACTTCGGGCACCGTGCTGCGCAAGAAGCCGTGACCGCTCCGCTCACCAGGTGAGGGCGGCCGGCGACGCGGCGGCCACGCGGGCCACGCGGTCCTCCCAGCGGCGCGTCGTGGCCGGGTCGGCCGCGAACTCCGCGAACCGGTCCGGCGCGGGCGCCGCCACCGGCACCGGCAGCAGGCCGCCCACCGGGCGCAGCGACTCGTGCGCCACGTCGCCGTCCAGCAGCGACAGCGTGCCGAGCCCGCACGCGAAGTCCAGCTCCGGCAGCGCGCCGGCCAGCGCCAGCCCCGCCGCCATGCCCACCGACGTCTCCACCGCCGACGACACCACGCACGGCAGCCCGCACGCCTCGGCGACCTCCAGCGCCCGCCGCACCCCGCCCAGCGGCGCGACCTTGACCACCGCGATGTCCGCGGCCCCGGCCACGGCCACCCGCAGCGGGTCCTCGGCCCGCCGGATCGACTCGTCGGCCGCGATCCGCACGTCCACCCGCCGCCGCACGGCCGCCAGCTCCTCGATCGAGGGGCACGGCTGCTCCGCGTACTCCAGGCCGCCCGCCGCCCGGTCCAGCTCGCGGATCGCGCGGACCGCCGTGTCGACGTCCCACGCGGTGTTCGCGTCCACCCGCACCGCGCCGGAGGGCCCGAGCGCGTCCCGCACCGCCGCCACGCGCTCCAGGTCGTCGGACAGCGACGAGCCCAGGTCGGCCACCTTGACCTTCGCCGTCGAGCACCCCGACTCCGCGACGATCCGGTGCGCCCGCTCCGGCGACACCACCGGCACCGTGCAGTTGACCGGGACCCGGTCGCGCACCGGGGCGGGCCACCCCTCGGTGGCCGACTCGACCGCGCACGCCAGCCACGGCGCGCACTCGGCGTCCGAGTAGTCGAGGAACGCGCAGAACTCGCCCCACCCGCGCGGGCCCTCCAGCAGCACGCCCTCCCGGACGGTGATGCCGCGGAACCGGTTGCGCAGGGGGATCGAGTAGACGAGCACGGGGGAGAGCCTAGATCGGGCCCAGCGCGGCGGCGCGGCGGAGCGCGCTCGCCGCCAGCCGCGGGTCCTGCTCCTCGCCCGCGATGCGCAGCGCGGCGGCGAACCGGTCCACCCGGCGGTCGAGGTCGGCCAGCGCGCGGGCCGGCTCGGCGACGGCGGCGGCCCGGCCGGGCCGGTTGGTGGTCCGGGCGAGGGTCTCCCGCACCTCCTGGCTGTCCCGCAGCGCCACCAGCGCCTGCCACAGCAGCAGCTCGACGTGGGGCAGCCGGGCCGGGTCCGCGCCCTTCCGCACCACGTGGAAGTCCTCGCACAGCCGCTGCGCGCGCCGCTGCTGGACCGCGTCGGCGAACTGCTCGCAGTGCACGACGTCCCGCGGGCTCGCCGCCCGCACCGCCTCCCCCTCCGGGACGCGGCGCAGCAGCAGCGCCCCGCCCGCGAACAGCAGCGGCGCGCTCGCGAGCAGGGCGGCCGACCACAGCTCCGGCGCGAGCAGCGCCGCCGCGCACGCCGTCGGCACGGCCACCGCCGCCAGCGCCCGCGACCTGGCCCGCCCGGTCCGCCGCGCGGCCAGGCGCGTCGCGGGCCCCCGGTCGGCGCCCGGTCGCCACACCCACCAGCACGGCGCCGGCCGGAGCCGCACCACCACAGTCATGCACCACCCGATCGTCGGGCCGAAGTCCGGTGGCCAACCTAGCGCGGCGGGCGGTCCGGCGGCAGCGCCGCCGGGCGGCCCGACCCGGGCAGGTCGCCGGAGGGGGCGCGGGGGTTCGCCCGGTCCGGCGAACCCCGGTCAGCCGACCTCGGGCAGCTCGGGCCCGAGCAGGTCGTCGGCGTCGACGATCCGGTACGCGTACCCCTGCTCGGCGAGGAACCGCTGCCGGTGCGCCGCGTAGTCGGTGTCGAGGGTGTCGCGCGAGACCACCGAGTAGAAGTGCGCCTGGCGGCCGTCGCCCTTGGGGCGCAGCAGCCGGCCCAGCCGCTGGGCCTCCTCCTGGCGCGACCCGAACGTCCCCGACACCTGCACGGCGACGGAGGCTTCCGGCAGGTCGATCGAGAAGTTCGCCACCTTGGACACCACGAGCGTGCGCAGCTCGCCGCGCCGGAACGCGTCGAACAGCTGCTCGCGCTCCTTGTTCTTCGTCGAACCCTGGATGACCGGCGCGCCCAGCGCCTCGCCCAGCGCCTCCAGCTGGTCCAGGTAGGCGCCGATCACCAGCGTCGGCTCACCGGCGTGCCGGTCCAGGACGGCGCGCACCACGGGCAGCTTCGTGCGGGCCGTCGAGCACAGCTTGTAGCGCTCCTCCGGCTCGGCGGTCGCGTACTCCAGGCGTTCGCCGTCGGTCAGCGTCACGCGGACCTCGGTGCACTCCGCCGGGGCGATCCAGCCCTGCGCCTCGATGTCGCGCCACGGCACGTCGTACCGCTTCGGGCCGATCAGCGAGAACACGTCGCCCTCCTGGCCGTCCTCGCGGACCAGGGTCGCGGTCAGGCCCAGCCGCCGCCGGGACTGGAGGTCGGCCGTCATCCGGAACACCGGCGCGGGCAGCAGGTGCACCTCGTCGTAGACGATGAGGCCCCAGTCGCGCGAGTCGAACAGCTCCAGGTGCTTGTACTCGCCCTTCGACTTGCGGGTGATCACCTGGTAGGTGGCGATGGTGACCGGGCGGATCTCCTTGCGCTCGCCGGAGTACTCGCCGACCTCGTCCTCGGTCAGCGACGTCCGCGCCACCAGCTCCCGCTTCCACTGCCTGCCCGCGACGGTGTTCGTCACCAGGATCAGGGTGGTCGCGCCTGCCTCGGCCATCGCCGCCGCGCCGACCAGCGTCTTGCCCGCGCCGCAGGGCAGCACCACGACCCCCGAGCCGCCCGCCCAGAACGCCTGCGCCGCGAGCCGCTGGTAGTCGCGCAGCCGCCAGCCGTCCTCCACCAGCTCGATCGGGTGCGCCTCGCCGTCGACGTACCCGGCCAGGTCCTCGGCGGGCCAGCCGACCTTGAGCAGCAGCTGCTTGAGCCGGCCGCGCTCGCTGGGGTGCACGACCACGGTGTCGTCGTCGATGCGCGCGCCCAGCATCGGCTTGACCTTCTTGTGCCGGAGCACCTCCTCCAGCACCGCGCGGTCCAGCGAGGCGAGCACCAGGCCGTGCGCCGGGTGGTTGCTCAGCTGGAGCCGGCCGAACCGGCCCATCGTGTCGACCACGTCCACCAGCAGCGGCTGCGGCACGGGGTAGCGGGAGAACCGGACCAGGGCGTCGACCACCTGCTCGGCGTCGTGGCCGGCGGCGCGCGCGTTCCACAGCGCGAGCGGGGTGACCCGGTAGGTGTGGACGTGCTCGGGGGCGCGCTCCAGCTCGGCGAACGGCGCGATGGCGGTGCGCGCGTCGTCGGACAGCGGGTGGTCGACCTCCAGCAGCAGGGTCTTGTCCGACTGGACGATCAAAGGGCCGTCGGTCACGAGAGCGCACTCCTGTCGTTGGCGTACCCCCCAGTGTTCCAACCAGGTGCAAGTCGGTGACCGCGCGTGGGCACGGTCACACGCGGTGTTCACGGACTCGGTTCGATAAATCCCCGTACACCCGGATGGGTCAGTGGGTAGCTTGCCCCTCGTTCCCGCTCGCGCGGAATCGCGCGGAACCAGCGGGGTCCCTGAACCGAACGAAGGTCATCATGAGCACGGACGCGCCCGCGCCCACCCCCAACACCCCACCGGCCCCGCAGCAGCACCAGGAGCCGGCGGCGCCGAAGAAGAAGAGCCTGCCGGTCCGCATCCTGTCCGCGGTGGCCGGCTTGATCGTGGCGGGCTTGGTCGTCTACGGCATCAACTACTTCACCAGCGACGCCGCCCAGTCGAAGGCCGGCGACTGCGCCAGCCTGACCGGCACGTCGACCAAGCCCGAGTTCAAGACCGTGGACTGCGGCACGGCCGAAGCCAACTACTCCATCGCCAAGGTGCTCGGCTCCACCGGGGAGTCCTGCGGCGGCACCTACGACGAGTACACCGAGACCGCGCGCCGCGGCCCGGACTCGAAGCTGTGCCTGATCCCGGTGTTCCAGGAGGGCTCCTGCTACGAGCTGAACGGCGACCTCAACCGGATGGGCCGCCCGGCCGTCGACTGCGGCCAGTCCGGCGCGCTCAAGCTGGTCAAGCACGTCAAGGACTCCGACGACGAGACCGCGTGCGAGGACAACGCGCCGATGGCCTTCCCGGAGCCGAAGCAGGTGTTCTGCTTCGCACCCGGCGAGAGCGCCTGAGCGCGGGGGCGGGTGCGCGGGCGCTACCTTCTGGGGCGTCACGCGCACCCGTCCAGCGAGGATGATCATGAGCAACGAGCCGAAGCAGCCCGCCCAGGACGTGCCCGAGCCGGGGGCCGCGGCCACCGCGGGTCAGGCCGGAGCCGGGGAGCCGGCGGCCGAGCCGGGCGGCGCATCGCCCGCGGCTCCCGCGACCCCCGCCCCCACCTCCCCGGCGAACCCCGCCACGCCCGCGGACCCGGCGACCGCCGGCAAGGCCGCCGACCCCGCGACCCCGGCGAACCCCGTGAACCCCGCGGCCCCGGCGAACCCCGCGACGCCCGCGGCGACGCACGCCGACGAGGCCGCGACCGCCGCCGACCTGCTCGCCGGCCGGTCCGCCGCCACCCCGCCCGCCGCGCCCGCGGGCGGCGCCGGGCAGCAGCGCTACCTGGTCTCGCCCGACGACGAGGAGCGCGACGAGCCCGCCAAGGCGGGCAACCGGGCCAAGCCGGTCCTGTTCGGCGTGCTCGCCCTGGTCCTGATCGTCGCCGGCTTCTTCGCCGTCCGCTACTTCGTGACCAACAACGCGACCGCCGCGGCCGGCGACTGCGTGAGCCTCACCGAGCAGAGCGACGACCGCGCCGACGTCAAGACCCTGGACTGCGACGACGACAAGGCGTCCTACCAGGTCGGCAAGGTGCTCGACAACGCCGAGGCGGTCTGCCCGGAGGAAGGTCTCTACACCGAGGTGTCCCCGTCGTCCAGCGTCGGCGACGGCTACAAGCTGTGCCTGCTGCCGAACATGGCCGAGGGCGCCTGCTACGTGTCCGACGACGGCATGGGGTTCGTCAAGGGCGACTGCACCAGCCCCGACGCGCTGAAGGTCACCCAGGTCATCAAGGGCTCCAACGACCTCGGTCGGTGCCCGGACAGCGCTGGCATGGCTTACCCGGAGCCCGCGGTCACGTACTGCGTCGCACCGGCGGACTTGTAACCACATGAGGTGAACCCGGTCAACCCGGCGCGCGGCCGTGCCGATGACCCTGACCATGCGGAAGATCGGATGGGGCGTCGGTGCGGCCGTCGTCGTGGTCCTGGGCTTGTTCGCGCTCACCATGGCCGGCGGCGGTGACGAGGCGCCCAAGCCCGCGCCCGGTGACTGCGCGAACGTCTCGAAGCAGGACGACCAGCGCCGCTACCAGCCGCTGGACTGCGGGTCCGACCAGGCCAACGTCAAGGTCGCCAAGGTGGTGGACGACTCGGCGCGGTGCCCCAAGGGCGGCTCGCCGTACTCGACCTTCATCGGGCCGATGACGCTGTGCCTGATCCCGAACTTCGTCGAGGGCGCCTGCTACCAGCAGGACCGGGAGACCGGCCTGCACAAGGCCGACTGCGCGGCCACCGACGCCATCAAGGTCCTCAAGGCCGCCCAGGGCACCGCGGACTGCGGCGAGCACCGCAAGCTGGTCTACCCGGAGCCGTCGGTCACCTACTGCGTCACCCGCGCCGCCGAAGCGCCCTGACCCCGGGCGGCCCCGGCCGCCGGTCATCCCGGCCCCCGGCGGCCCCCGCCGCCGGTCACCCCGGTCCCGGGCCCGACGCGGCCCGGCACGCCGACCCCGGGGAGCCCCGACTCCCCGGGGCCCGGGTTCCCGCGCGGAACCGGGATGCGCCGAAACGACTGCGCCCGGCGGGCTCGCGGCGGTACGTTCCGCTCGTCCGACCCGAGAGGAACGCAGCGTGACCACGCCCCCCGCCCCACCGCCCCACGGCACGCCGCCCGGTGGCCAACCGCCCGCGCCGGGTTGGGGACAGCCGTCCCCGCCGCCGGGCTTCCCGGCCCAGCCGCAGGCCCACCCGGTCCAGCCCGGCCCGCCGCAGGGCTACCCGCCCGCCTACCAGGGGCCCGGTCAGGCGTACCCGCAGCACCCCGGTTACGCCCAGCAGGCCGGCTACCCGCAGGCCGCCCACCCGCAGCCCGGCTACCCGCCCCAGCCCGGTCACGCCCAGCAGCCCGGCTACCCGCCGCCCGGCTACCCGCCGCCCGCCGGCCCGCCCGGTTTCCCCGGTCAGCCGCAGGGCTTCCCGCCGCCGGCCGCCAAGAAGACGTCGAGCGGGGCCAAGGCGCTGATCGCCGTGGTGGTCCTGGGCATCGCGGGCATCGTGGTGGCCGGCTTCGTCGCCGGCTCCGACAGCCCCGGCCGCGCCGCGATCGGCGACTGCGTCAAGGTCGAGTCGGCGAGCGCGAGCAGGGCCGACGTGGCGACGGTCGACTGCGGGTCGCCGGAGGCCGCCTTCAAGGTGGCCGTCAACCTGGACCGCAGCACCGCCGCGTGCCCGTCCGGCGACTACTCCGAGTACAGCAGCCGCGGCGGCCGGCGCAGCAACGGCTTCAAGCTGTGCCTGGTCTACAACGCCCGGGAGGGCGACTGCTTCAAGCAGGAGGGCACGATTGTCGCGGGCAAAACCACCAAGGTGACCTGCGATTCGTCGGCCACCCACAAGGTGACCAAGGTCGCGTCGGTCGAGGACGAGAACGCGTGCGAGGGCGGCGAGACCGTGTTCGTTTACTCACAGCCCGCTACCACGATCTGCATGGTCAAGACTGAATAACAAAAACCGGGGCCTTCCGCGCGATCGCGGAAGGCCCCCCTAAAGAATCACCGGCAGCAACGGACCGGTCGCGCCGGGTTGTTCCCTGGCGCCCGGCCGCGCCGCGCGCCGGGCTAGTTCGTGGTGCCCGGCGGAAGGAGGTCCTGCACGTCCAGCCGGCTCGGCAGGGCGTTCTCGGCGTCCATCATGTCGGAGACCCGCTGGAGCCGGATCGGGTTGAGCGACAGCGGGAACGTGCCCACTGACACCAGCGCGGCGGTCTGCTGGTCCACGTCGACGTAGCCGGTCAGGGCGTCCTGCACGGACAGCTTGCTGTTCGTCGCGAGCTGCTGGACGTCCCGCAGGACCTGCCGGAACAGGGCCAGCGTGCGGGGGTTGGCCTCGGCGAACTTCTTGCTCGACGCGTACCCCGACATGGGGAAGTCCTTGGTCGGGCCGGTCGCCGTGTCGGTCACGATCCGCGCGCCGACGTCCTTCTGCGCCTTGGTGATGAACGGTTCGGTCATCCACGCCGCGTCGACCTGCTCGGACCGCATCGCGTCGACCATGCGGTCGAACGGCATCTCGCTCAGGGTGATCTGCTGCCGCTCGACGCCGGCGGTGTCCAGCACGGCCTTCGTGGTCAGCGCCCCGAGGTCGGTCGCGCTGTTCACCGCGATCCGCGGCGAGGCCAGCTTCGCCGGGCTGTCGTACTCCGGGTCGATCGTGACCAGGGCCATCGTGTTCGAACCCGCCTGGTAAGCCTCGCCCTGCAGCTGCAGCTGGGTGCCCTCGGCGGCGGCGCGGAACAGGTTGACGTGGCTGGCCCAGGTGATGTCCAGCGTGGTGTCGAGCTGCTTGATGCCCTCGGCCTCGCTGCTCAGCGTCACCAGCTGCACCGACAGGCCGGCCTTCTCGAACACCTTCTCGTTGAGGGCCAGCTTCAGCGGGGCCACGTCGACCACCGGCATGACGCCGATGCGCAGCGTGGTGCGCTCCACCTCGGGCTGGCCCGTGCCCTCGGAGCCCGGCAGCAGGCCGCACGCCGTCAGGGTCGCGGCACACGCGAACAACGCTGCCGCACGTCGCAGAACACGCGCTGGGGTTGGCATGGCACCTCTCGCCGCGATGACCGCTCGACCGGGTCTTTTTGATCAACCTAATTCTCGACGCAGTTGTCGTCGATGCGGGGGATGGTAACCACCCGGAGGTATGAAACGACAGCCCCGGCCGATACGGTGAGTGCTTCCGGACCCTTCCCTGGGGCAGGGGTGCGGCACTACGCTCCCGCCCGGGTGGCACAAGGTCCGAGTCGCGGCGTTGTGTCGCCGTGCGGAGGTGGGGTGCCTAGCCGGCGCTACCACAACTGTGCTGCAATTCGGCCCGATTTGCGAGTCCATGCTTCGGTCCGTGGGGAGAGGCCGGGGAACACTGCTGCCGGAAGAGGAAGCCCAGGGTGGCCCGACGAGAGAGAGGTCCCAGCCAGTCGGGCGCGGAGAATCCACCGCGCCCCGACAGCCCCGGAACGGGTGACGGGCTGGCTGCGTTGCGTGATGGAACTGTGACCGAGTCAACGGGCGCCGGGCCGACGACCGAGGTGCGCGAGAAGCAGAACGCCGGTACCGCCCCGTGGCGGCTCCGCAACTGGCGCCTGCCCACCAAGCTCGCCGCCGTCCTGCTGATCCCGACCGTGGCCGCGCTGGCGCTCGGCAGCCTGCGGGTGCAGTCCGACCTCGGCGACGCGACCGAGTTCAACCGGTTGGCGAACCAGATCCAGCTGGAGGCGGCCGTCGCCGACCTGGTCCAGCAGCTCCAGCGCGAGCGCGACCTGAGCACGAGCCACGTGGCTTCGGGCAAGAGCCTCGACCGCGTGGTGCTCGACCGCCAGCTGCGCCGGGTCAACGACACCACCGACGCGTTCAAGAACAAGATCATCGAGCTGGGCGGCGACCTGGACGAGGACGTCGCGGCCCGGTTCGGCCGCGCGGCCGACCAGCTCACGCGCCTCAACAGCCTGCGCAACGCGGTGCGCGACACCGCGTACCCGTCCGACGCCGTGCTGCGGACCTACTCCGAGTCCGTGGAGAGCCTCCTGGACCTGGGCGAGCAGGCCATCGCCGGGATCAACCACCCCGAGCTGGTGCGGCTGCACCTGGCCACCAACGCGATCGCGCGCATCAAGGAGCAGGAGTCGCGCAAGCGCGGCATCATGCTCGACGTGTTCCAGCGCGGCGGCTTCGGCCCCGGCCAGGAGCGCGCGCTGCTCGCCGCGAACGCCGAGCTGGACGCCGCCCGCAACGACTTCCGCAAGTCGGCGACGCCGGACCAGGCCAAGATCTACGACGACACCGTCACCGGTCTCATCGTCGACACCGCGAACGACATGCAGGAGTCGGCGCTGAACCTGGCGGCCGGCGGCAAGAGCCTGGCCTCGCTGCGCCCGGAGCGCTGGGACATCGCCTCGACGCTGACCGTGAACCTCACCCGCGACGTGGAGAACCTGCTGCTGGAGCAGCTCCAGACGCGCACCGACGAGCTGACCGGCACGGCGCGCGCGGCGGCCCTGCGCGACTCGGGCATCGTGCTCGGCGCGCTGCTGCTGGCGCTGATCATGGCGCTGTTCGTGGCGCGGTCGATCCTCAACCCGCTGCGCACGCTGCGCCGCACCGCCCTGGAGGTCGCCGACCACGGCCTGCCGGACGCGGTCAGCCGGATCCTGGTGGACCCGAACCCGCACGAGGCGGCGAAGACCGCCGTCGAGCCGGTGCCGATCACCACCAAGGAGGAGGTCGGCCAGGTCGCGCGGGCCTTCGACGCGGTGCACGGCGAGGCGGTCCGGCTGGCCGCCGAGCAGGCGCTGCTGCGCGACAACGTCAACGCGATGTTCGTCAACCTCTCCCGCCGCTCGCAGGCCCTGGTCGAGCGCCAGCTGAACCTGATCGACCGGCTGGAGCAGGACGAGCAGGACCCCGACCAGCTGGCCAGCCTGTTCGAGCTGGACCACCTGGCGACCCGGATGCGGCGCAACTCGGAGAACCTGCTGGTCCTGTCCGGCACCGACCTGTCCCGCCGGCTCACCCGCCCGGTGCCGGCCGCCGAGGTGCTCGGCGCCGCGGTGTCCGAGGTCGAGCAGTACGCCCGCGTGCAGGTCGGGCAGACCCCGGAGCTGACCGTCCAGGGCCGCGCGGTCAACGACCTCGTGCACCTGATCGCCGAGCTGCTGGACAACGCCACCGCGTTCTCCGACCCGGTCACCAAGGTCACCGTGCGCACGGCCCGCACCCGCAAGGGCGAGCTGGCCATCGAGATCCAGGACCGCGGCGTCGGCATGGTCGAGCAGGAGATCGCCGACGCCAACGAGCGGCTGGCCGACCCGCCGGACGTGGACGTCGCGGTGTCCCGCCGGATGGGCCTGTACGTGGTCGCGCGGCTGGCCAAGCGGCACGACATCAAGGTCCGGCTGCGCGCCAACGAGGACATCGAGGGCGGCACCACCGCGCTCGTCGTCGTGCCCGAGACGCTGGTCGCCGAGCCCGGCGCGGCCGGCTCGGCCCTGCCCGCCGAGTCCGTGTTCGGCACGCCGGCCACCTACCAGGCGCCCAACCAGGCCGAGCGCGCGAGCGGCATCGCGGGCGCGTTCACCGGCAACGTGCCGCGCCTGGACGACGAGCCCGCGCACGCCGGCCCGCCGAGCCAGGACGACGAGCCGGGCTTCCCGGTGAGCTTCGTGCACAGCGACCGGGAAGCGGACGCGACCGGCCTCCCCGTGCTCGGGGAGGCGCCCGCGGAGCGCTCCGGCGAGATCTCGCAGCCGTGGCTGCCGCTGGGCGACGACCTCGGCGAGCGGGACGCCGAGCACGAGCCGTCGGGCTCGTTCGGCGAACCGACGCTGTTCACCGCCTACGAGGACCGGCACGAGGACGACCCGGACCTGCACGGCTTCCAGACGACGCAGTTCGCGCCGGCCGTCGACGGCGGCCCGGCGGAGGACTCCGAGCCGTTCGCGGACGCGGCCCCGGTGGAGCCCGCCGCCCACGCGCGGCCCGGCCCGTTCGCCGAGCCCGAGCCGTTCGACGAGCCCGAACCGGTGCGGCGCAACGGCTCCGCGCCGCACGCGCCGGTCGCCAAGCGGATCGACCACGACCTCGACGCCCCGACCGAGCGGCTGCCGATCTACGAGGCGGTCCTCTCGCAGTGGTTCCAGGCCGTGGGCAGCGAGACCTCGGCGGCGGCGGCCCAGGCGGTGCCGCCGGCGCCCGAACCGGACGCGGAGCCCGCCGCGCGGGAGGAGGCGGTCCTGTCGACCCGCGAGCCCGAACCCGCGCCACCGGTCGCGCCGACCCCGGAGGCGGGGCCGACGCCCGCCCGCGAGGTCGACCGCGGCCGGCCGTTCACCGACGGCGGGCTGCCCAAGCGGCAGCCCGGCTCGCCCGAGAACCTGCCCAAGCGCACTCCGGAGGTGCCCCGCGTGACCGAGTTCGACCCGGTCGCCGAGCCGGGGCCCGTCGCGCACGGCGACCTCGCGGACTCGGCCGAGCCCGCCTGGCACTCGCCCGCCGACGAGGGCTGGCAGGCCGCGCAGGCACTGCTCGGCAAGGCCCCAGAGACCACGACACAGGCGGGGTTGCCCAAGCGGGTGCCCAAGGCTCAGCTTGTGCCGGGATCGGCCGCTCCCAAGCCCCAGGCCGCGGAGCGGCAACCGCAGCGGCCCCCGCTGCCACCACGATCGGCTGACGCGATCCGTGGACGCATGTCGAGTCTTCAGCAGGGCGTCCGCCGAGGGCGACACGCTTTGATCGACGCTTACGCTGGTGACATGTCGAGCCGGCAAGACGAGGAGCAGGAGTGACGACCGCAGCTCAGCCAGGCAGCTTTGGTTGGCTTATCACCGACTTCGTGCGCCGGGTTCCCGGTGTGGCACATTCCGTGGTCGTGTCGGCGGACGGGCTGTTGCTCGCCGGCTCGCAGGGCCTGCCCCGCGACCGCGCCGAACAGCTCTCCGCCGTGGCGTCCGGCCTGGTCAGCCTCACAGCCGGCGCCGCCCGGTGCTTCGAGGCGGGCACCGTGAACCAGACCGTGGTCGAGATGGAACGGGGCTACCTGTTCCTGATGTCGATCAGCGACGGGTCGTGCCTCGCGGTGCTCGCGGCCCCGAACTGCGACATCGGTCTCGTGGCCTACGAGATGACCCTCCTGGTCGAGCGCGTCGGCCAGCAGCTGACCCCGGAGCTGCGCGCACAGCTCCAGGGCGCGGTCCGGCGGTAGGTCCTCATGAGATCGTGGGGGTGAGCGGTAAATGGCTGAACGATCTGGCGCCGGCGGACGTCGCTTCGGTAGGAACTTCAACTACCAGGAGTGGGCGGTCGGGGGCTTCCGATTCGACGAGCCGGATGCCGACCCCTCAGCAGACGAGGAAGCCGAGGACGCACCCAACCCGTGGGCCGGTCGGGCGGCCGGTCCTCCACGGGTCGAAGGCACAGGGCAGGGGCAAGGCGATATGTCTCAGCGTGAGGTTGACGACTCGTCGTACGACTACGACGACGTCCCCAACCGGTTCGACATCGACGGGTACGGCAGCGGGCTGTTCGGAGGTCCGGGCGCCGACCTGTTCGGCGCCCACGGCTTGCCCGACAGCGTGCCCGAGCAGCTCCCCTACACGACCGGTCCGCAGCCGGTCGTGCGGCGGGAGGAGAACCCGGCGGCCGAGTCCGGCTCGCTGGTCCGCCCGTACACCCGGACCGGTGGCCGCACCCGGCCGGACTACGACCTCGCGATCGAGGCGCTGGTGTCCACCAGCGAGCGGGGTCAGGAGCGGGACGCGGCGGTGCTCCCCGAGCACCGCTCGATCTGCGGGCTGTGCACCGACACCAGGTCGGTGGCGGAGGTGGCGGCCCTGCTGCGGCTGCCGCTGGGCGTCGTGCGGGTGCTGATCGGCGACATGGCGAGCATGGGTTTGGTTTTGATTCACCAGGGTGGCTTGGTCGTGGGGGACCGGCCGTCCATTGAATTCCTTGAGAGGGTGCTCAGTGGGCTTCGCAGGCTCTAGCCCCGACGCGGCCGAAGGCGCACGGAAGCCGACGACCTCCGCGAAGATCGTGGTGGCCGGTGGCTTCGGCGTGGGCAAGACGACGTTCGTCGGTTCCGTGTCGGAGATCGTGCCGCTGACCACCGAAGCGGTGATGACCGAGGCGAGCGCGGGGGTCGACGACCTCTCGGCGACGCCGAACAAGGTCACGACCACGGTGGCCATGGACTTCGGCCGGGTGTCGCTCGACCAGGACCTGATCCTGTACCTGTTCGGTACACCGGGTCAGCACCGGTTCTGGTTCATGTGGGACGACCTGGTGCGGGGTGCGATCGGTGCGATCGTGCTGGTGGACACGCGGCGGTTGGCCGACGCGTTCGCGTCGATCGACTTCTTCGACGACCGGCAGCTGCCGTACGTGGTGGGCGTGAACTGCTTCGACGGTCTGCTGCACCACCGGATCGAGGACGTGCGGGAGGCGTTGACGATCGACCAGTCGGTGCCGATCGTGACGTGCGACGCGCGCAACCGGCAGTCGACGAAGCAGACGCTGATCACGCTGGTGGAGCACGCGATGCGCCAGTGGATGTCGGTGCGGGCGGGCTGAGGTCGGGGTTGTGCCGGGGCGGTTCCTCCTGTCGGGGAGGGACCGCCCTGCGGCCTGCGCGGGTTCGGCCCGGGGCGGATCCGGTTCGCCTGTCGTGCTGTGCTGGCTGTCGGCGTGGTCGGGCGAGGACGGCGACGTGGTGCGGCTTGGTCGTCGGAACCGCCCGCGACGAACCCGTAGGAGGGCGGTGACAGGTGCGCGGCGGTGGCACACCACCGGGTGGTTGTTTCGCCTGAGCGGGCGTTATGCCGGGTTGTCCTCGACCAGTGCCGCCGACGTGATGCGGTGCAGGGGGAAGCGGCGCACCTCGCCGTAGCTGACGTCCACGCCCTCCAGCACGCCACCGCCCACGGACTGCGGCGTGATGACGCGCCGCGCCGCCGTGCCGTGCCCGTCGACGAAGTCCACGAGCACCGAGCGCCCCTCCCGCGCCGCCCGCTGCAGCAGCGCCAGCGTGGCCGACGGCCCGGCGCCCAGGTGGCCCGGCACGGACACCCGCGCGCCGCCCGCGGTCGTCGCCGCCTGGTCGCCCGCCCGCACCAGGCGCACCAGCTCGCCCAGCTGCTCCTCCGACGGCGGCGCGGGGGACGCCTGCCTGCGCCGGCCCTTGCCCGCCGTCCGCCGGCCGGCCGCCCGCAGGTCGAGCACCCGCCCGTCCGGGCCCTCGGCGGCGGGCGCGAAACCGGCCGCGCGCAGGCCGTCCAGCACCTCGGCCAGGGGGTAGGGGCTGATCAGCACGGTCGGGGCGATCCTGCGCAGCTCCAGCCGCTCCGCCGCCGGGTGGGCCGTCACCTCGGTGACCAGCACCGGGTCGTCGCAGCGCAGGAACGACCCCGCCGCCCCGCCACGCAGCCGGCCGTGCCGCCGCGCCGCGTCGTCGATCAGGTACGTCAGCGACTGCGGCACCGGCGTGCGGGACCGCGCGCGGAACAGCTCGTGCAGGTCGGCGGCCGTGCGCCCGGCGTCGAACGCGCGCCGCACCGAGTTCTCGTGCACCCGGTACACCGTCGCGCCGCCCGCCGACTCGACGTCCGCGACCAGCGCGATGTCCTCCGCCAGCTCCGGCTCCAGGCGCCCCGGCGCGACCACGGTCAGGTCGGCCTGCACCAGCACGTGGTCGACGGGCGCGGGCAGCGCGTCGCCGAGCCGCTTCGCCGCCGCGCCGGGCCCCTCGGTCAGCAGCGTCCGGCCCTGCGCGGTGAGCGCGTCGAGCGCCAGCACCCCGACCGCGGTGCCCTCCTCGACGGTCCACCGCACCAGGTCGTCGCGCAGCCGGCCGCCCCGCCGGGGCGCCCGCCACGCCAGCACGGCGGCCAGCTCGTCGGGGTCGGGCGCCGCCGTGCCGTGCGGCAGGGCGGCCAGCGCCTCCAGGACCCGCCTGCGGTCGCGCGGCGCGGCGGGCCGGTTCAGCTCCGGGGCCAGCGCGGTGAGCAGCCGGTCGCGGTCGTCGCGCCGCCCGATCAGGCCCGGCAGCCGGGGCAGGTCCAGCCACGCCTGCGCGAGCGTCGCCCAGCGGTGCTCGGGCGCGGCGGCCAGCCACGCGTCGGCCTGCGTGGTGGGCACCCACTCCGGCTCGGCGCCCTCCGTGTCGGCCAGCAGGCCGGCGTTGACCACCAGCTCGACCAGCAGCGCGGCCCGCCGCTCGTCGACGTCGAGGTCCTTGGCGGCCCTGCGCAGCTCCCGGACGCCGACGCCACCGGACCGCAGCACGGCCGGCGGCTCCTCGGACCAGCCGGTCAGCAGCCCCTCCACGTGCCGGGACAGCTCCAGCGCCGCGCCGCCCGCGGTGCTGTCGACCGTGGCCGGGTCGCGCTCGGCGGTGGTCAGCGGCGGCTCGGCCACCCGGACCTCGCCCAGCGGCCGGTCCCCGCGGACCTTGAGGCCGATCTCGCGCGGCAGCTCGACGGTCATCGCGTCCCGCCGCACCAGCAGACCCCTGGCCAGCAGCTTCTGGATGGGCGTCCGGGCGCCGGCCAGCGACACGACGTGCGCCGCGTCCTTCGTCTGCCCGAGCGGCGGGCCGGCCGCCAGCGCGGACAGCACGCGCCGCTCGTCGTCGCCGAGCACGTCGAGGTCGGCGTCGGCCAGGGCCGGCACGGACCGCCCGAGCCCGCACGGGAACGGGTTGACCGCGTCGCGCGTGGCGGGCGGCGTGGCCAGGGCCCCGTCGTCGCCCCACACCAGAGCCCGGCCGCGCAGGGCGTCGACCGCCGGCCGCACGTCCACGTCGAACAGCCGGTCGAGGTCCGCCAGCGGCACCGGCCGCTGGTCGGCGTCGAGCACCAGCAGCGCTTCGAGGACCGTCAGGGTCAGCGTGTCCAGGTCCTCGCAGGCCCGCGCGACCGAGGCCCGCGACCCGACGCGGGTGGCGAGCACCACCGTGTCGGCGGGCGGCGGGGTGGCCAGGTCGGGGCGCGCGCGCAACAGCGCCACGAGCGCGGTGTCGTCCTGCGCGCGCAGCCACTCGGCCAATGTGGTGCCGGACATCCCCACCACGGTATAGGGCCGCACGCGCGCCCGAGCCGGTGAGGCACACTTGACCTCGACGTGCAGCACCACCGAGGAGGAACCGTGGCCAAGGCCCGCCCCGAGCGCATCGACCCCCACTGGCCGGAGCCGCCCGCGGACGGCAAGTACGCGGTGAGCGAGCTCGCCAGCGACGTCCAGGGCGCCCTGTCCCCGTTCGGCAAGGTCACCTTCCCCCTGCCGGTGGAGGACCTCGGCTACCACCACCCGGAGACCGAGATCAACCGCTGACCCGGACCACCCGCCGACCCGGACCGGCAGCCGGCCGGTCGGCGGGTGCGGGGGCGGTTCCGCCCGCAGGGCCCGTGAGGGGCCCGCGTGCCGCCCCGGCGCGGTGCCCGCCGGCACGCCCGGTGCGGCCCGCGGACCGGCCGCACCCCACCTCCCGCCGGTCGGCGGGCATCCCGGAGCCGCACGCGTTCCGTTAATCCGTGCGGACTAGGCTCGCCCTCCGCGAGAGCGCGCCGTTCTGGGAGGTTCGATGCCGGTCCCCGGCCCTGGTTACTCCATCACCGTCCGCTTGGAGGCGCCGCCGTCGGCGAGCGCGGCCGGCGACCTGACCTCGGCCGTCGGCCGGGCCGGCGGCGTGATCACGGCGTTCGACGTGGTCGAGTCCCACACCGACCGGGTGATCATCGACCTCACCTGCAACGCCCTGTCCGCGAACCACGCGAAGGACATCACCGACACCCTGGGCCTGCTGCCGGGCATCGTCGTCCGCAAGGTCTCCGACCGCACGTTCCTGGTCCACCTCGGCGGCAAGATCGAGATCTCCTCCAAGGTGCCGCTGCGCAACCGCGACGACCTCTCCCGCGCCTACACCCCCGGTGTCGCGCGGGTCTGCCAGGCGATCGCCGAGAACCCGGACGACGCCCGCCGCCTGACCATCAAGCGCAACACGGTCGCGGTCGTCACCGACGGGTCGGCGGTGCTCGGGCTGGGCAACCTCGGCCCGGCGGCGGCGCTGCCGGTGATGGAGGGCAAGGCGGCGCTGTTCAAGAAGTTCGCCGGCGTGGACGCCTGGCCGGTGTGCCTGGACACCCAGGACACCGAGGAGATCATCCGCGCGGTGGAGCTGATCGCCCCCGTCTACGGCGGCATCAACCTGGAGGACATCGCCGCGCCGCGCTGCTTCGAGATCGAGGCCCGGCTGCGCGAGAAGCTCGACATCCCGGTCTTCCACGACGACCAGCACGGCACCGCGATCGTCGTCGTCGGCGCGCTGCGCAACGCCCTGCGGGTGGTGGGCAAGAAGCCGGCGGACTGCAAGATCGTGGTCTGCGGCGTGGGCGCGGCCGGCTCGGCGATCATCCGGCTGCTGCTCAAGCAGTCGCCCGCCGACGTGGTCGCGGTCGACGTGGACGGCATCGTCCACCGCGACCGGCCGGGCCTGGACGACAACCTGAAGTCCATCGCGGCCGTCACCAACCGCGACAACGTCAGCGGGCGCCTGCACGACGCCCTGGTGGGCGCGGACGTGTTCATCGGCGTGTCCGCCCCGAACCTGTTCGGCGCGGAGCAGGTCGCGACCATGAACCAGGACGCGATCGTGTTCGCCCTGGCCAACCCGGACCCGGAGATCGACCCGATGGAGGCGCAGAAGCACGCCGCCGTGGTCGCCACCGGCCGGTCGGACTTCCCGAACCAGATCAACAACGTGCTGGCGTTCCCCGGCGTGTTCCGCGGGCTGCTCGACGCGCACGCCCGCTCCATCACCGACGCCATGATGACGGCCGCGGCCAACGCCATCGCGGACGTCGTGGACGGCGAGAAGCTCAACGCGTCCTTCATCGTGCCCAGCGTGTTCGACAGCTCCGTGGCGCCCGCCGTCGCCGAAGCCGTCCGGAAGGCCGCCGTCGAGCGGGCTTAGCATCGGCGGCATGACCAAGCGGTTCACCCACCTCGACGGGAGCGGCGCGGCGCACATGGTGGACGTGTCCGCCAAGCAGCCGACGGCCCGCACGGCGGTCGCGTCCGGCGTGCTGCGGACCACGGGCGAGGTGGTGGCGCTGCTGCGCAGCGACGGCCTGCCCAAGGGCGACGCCCTGGCCACGGCGCGCATCGCCGGGATCATGGCGGCCAAGCGCACGTCCGAGCTGGTGCCGCTGTGCCACCCCATCTCGCTGTCCGGCGTGGAGCTGGAGCTGGAGCTGGGCGACGCCGAGGTGCGGGTCACCGCGACCGTGCGGACCACCGACCGGACCGGGGTGGAGATGGAGGCGCTGACCGCCGTGGCCGTGGCGGGCCTGGCGCTGCACGACATGGTGAAGGCGGTCGACCCGGCGGCGTCGATGGACGCGGTGCGGGTCGAGCGCAAGGAGGGCGGCAAGACCGGCCTGTGGGAGCGCCCGTGAGCGCGGCGCGGGTGATCACCGCGTCCAACCGGGCCGCCGCCGGGGTGTACGAGGACCGGGGCGGGCCGATCATCGTGGCGTGGCTGCGCGACCGCGGGTTCGACGTGCCGGACGCCGCGGTGGTGCCCGACGGCGAGCCGGTCGAGGCGGCGCTGCGGGAGGCGGTGGCCGCCGGGGTGGCGGTGGTGATCACGACCGGGGGGACCGGGATCAGCCCCACCGACCGCACGCCGGAGGCGACGCGGGCGGTGCTCGACTACGAGGTGCCGGGCGTGGCGGACGCCATCCGGGGGGCGGGCTGGCCGCGCGTGCCCACCGCCGTGCTGTCGCGCGGGGTGGCCGGGGTGGCGGGCCACACGCTCGTGGTGAACCTGCCCGGCTCGACCGGTGGCGTGCGCGACGGGCTGGAGGTGCTCGGCGCGCTGCTGGAGCACGCGGTGGACCAACTGGCCGGAGGTGACCACGCATGACCGGAGTCCTGCGCGCGACCGTCAGCGACGAGCCGCTGTCGGTGGCGGAGCACGCGGAGTTGGTGGACGACCCCGCCGCCGGGGCGGTGGTGACGTTCGCCGGGGTGGTGCGCGACCACGACCACGGGCGGTCGGTCCGCGAGCTGGAGTACGTGGGGCACCCGTCGGCGGCGGAGGTCGTGGCGGAGGTCGCGGGCGACGTGGCCGGGCGGTTCGCCGGGGTGCGCGCGGTGGCCGTGTCGCACCGGGTGGGGCGGCTGGGGATCGGCGACGTGGCGCTGGCGTGCGCGGTGTCGGCGGAGCACCGGGCGGAGGCGTTCGCGGTGTGCTCGGAGCTGGTGGACGAGGTGAAGCGGCGGCTGCCGGTGTGGAAGCGGCAGGTGTTCGCGGACGGCAGCGACGAGTGGGTCAACTGCCCCTGATCCCCGGCGGCCACCGGTCCGGTGGTTCGGCGGCCCAGGTGGCCCGGTGATCCGGGCGGCCCGGCGGTTCAGGTGGTCCGGCGCTTCGGGCGCCCGGTGGTTCAGGTGGCCCGGTGGTTTCGGCCGCCCGGCGGTTCGGCGGTGACCGAGTGGTTCAACGGCTCGCGTGGTCAGCGGCGGCCGTTGGTCCAGCGGTGGCCGGGTGGTCCGGCGACTTGGGTGGTCCGGCGGTTCGGATGGCTCGGGTGGTCGGGCGGCGGGCCGGTGGTCGGGCGGCTCGGGTGGTCCGGCGGCTCGGGTGGTCCGGCGGCTCGGATGGCTCTGGTGGGCCGGTGGTCGGGCTTGCCGGCCGGCGGCTGGGCGGTTCGGCAGTCGGGCGGTTCGGTGGTGGTCGGGTGCCGCGGCGCGCTGCCGGGTCCGGCGCTGCCCGCTCCTGCGTCGGGCGCCCGGCCCGGTTCGATCATCCCACGCGGCGCGGGCCCCCGCCTCCCGTCGACGGCGACGCCGCCCGGGCGCGGGGCCCGGACGAAGCAGAGACCCCGCCGTCGGGGGGAACGGCGGGGTCTCTGGTCCGGCGGGTCGGCCGTGGCCGACCCCGGGATCACTTGGTCGCGATCTTGTGACCCGGCAGGATCAGGTCCGGGTTCGGGATGAACTGCTTGTTCAGCTCGTGCAGCTTCGCCCAGCCGCCCTCGACCTTCAGCTCCGACGCGATCTTGGACAGGGTGTCGCCCGCCTTGATCTCGTAGTCGCCGGCCGGGTTGGTGCTGGGCAGGGCCACGGGGGCCGGGGCCGGCGCGGCCTGCTTGACCGGCGCCTGCTGCGGCTTCTGCTGCTGCTGCGGCTGCTGCTGCACCGGGCGCGGCTGCGCCGGGGCGGGCGCGGAGCGCTGCGGGGCGGCGGCGGGGGCCGCGGCGCCGCCCAGGCCCTTCGGGCCGCAGACCGGCCACGCGCCGATGCCCTGCGTCTGCAGGACGTTCTCGGCCACGCGGATCTGCTCCTCGCGGGACGCCTGGTGGGGCATCCCGGAACCGCCGTTGGCCTGCCACGTGCTGGGCAGGAACTGCAGCCCGCCGTAGTAGCCGTTGCCGGTGTTGATGCTCCAGTTGCCGCCGCTCTCACACGCGGCGACCGTGTCCCAGTTGACGCCGGAGCCCTGGGCGTTGGCGGTGCCGGCGGCCAGGCCCAGCGGGGCGCCGACGATGACGCCGGCGACGGCGACCTTCGCGACGGTGCGGGCGGCGGCGCTGACGGCGGGACGGTGCTTGCCTCGGTAAGAAGCCATGTGCCTCTCGCCCACCACACCTGCGGGACCGACTCGGGTTCGGGCCCGGGATGTCGATCTGCCCCCGTCCGGCGGAATTTCCTCGCTCGGGGTTCGGTGCCGGGACCGCTGGACGGGGTGCGGTGTGCGGGTCCCGGATCATGCTTTCGGTCGGTTCGGGGCCAACCAGAGAGCGACGGTACGTAACCGCGTCCGGGAGTCCAAACGTTCTCCGCCGTGATGCGCATCACTGTAACAATACGTGGTGATCGTGCGAGCTGAGCGTTTAGCCAGCTCAGAGGGCCGTTACCGTCCCGTTTCCGTTCCGAGATGCGCCGAGATAAATCACGTTCAGTGAGGTCTGGCTCACGTATTCACTCACACGTGGCATAAGCCTCGTCAGCCCCCGGCGAAGGGCGGCAGCACGTCCAGCCGCGCGCCGGGGGCCACCGGCGCGCCGTGGTCCCGCACCGCCACGCCGTCCAGCAGGAAGCTGCACGCCGCCAGCACGCGCCCCAGCCCGTCGCCGTGCCGGGCGCGCACCGCGTCCAGCACGTGCGCCACCGTCGGCGCGCCGGGCAGCTCCACGCTCTCGTCCGGCACCCCGGCCGCCGCCCGCGCGCCGGCGAAGTACCGCACCGTCAACCGGACCACCTCAGCCCCCGATCGCGCTCATCGGCCGGTCCGGCTGGTGGAACCCGGCGTCGTTGATCCCGTGCCCGGCGGCCTTCGCCCACGAGTTCGCCCGCCACCGGTCGGCGAGCTCCTCGTCGGAGGCCCCACCGCGCAGCAGCGCGCGCAGGTCCGTCTCCGACCGGCTGAACAGGCAGTTGCGCACCTGGCCGTCGGCGGTCAGCCGGGTCCGGTCGCAGGCCGCGCAGAACGGCCTGGTCACCGACGCGATCACACCCACGGTGGCGGGCCCGCCGTCGACCAGCCACCGCTCGGCCGGCGCGCCGCCGCGCTCGCCGGGCTCGGGCGCCAGCTCGAACGCCCCCCGCAGCGCCGCCAGGACCTCCTCCGCGGTCACCATGCCCGCGCGGTCCCAGCCGTGCTGGGGGTCCAGCGGCATCTGCTCGATGAACCGCAGCTGGTAGCCGTGCTCCAGGCAGAACCGCAGCAGCGGCACGGCCTCGTCCTCGTTCACGCCGCGCATCAGCACCGCGTTGACCTTCACCGGCGCCAGGCCCGCGGCCCGCGCGCCGGCCAGGCCCGCGAGCACGTCGTCGAGGCGGTCGCGCCTGGTCAGGTCGCGGAAGCGGACCGGGTCCAGGGTGTCCAGCGAGACGTTCACCCGGTCCAGCCCCGCCGCCACCAGCCCGCCGGCGCGCCGGGCCAGGCCGATGCCGTTCGTGGTCATCGAGATCCGCGGCCGGGGCTCCAGCGCCGCCGCCGCCGCGATCACGCCCTCCAGGCCCGGCCGCAGCAGCGGCTCGCCGCCGGTGAACCGGAGGTCGGTGACGCCCAGCCGGGTCACCGCGACGGCCAGCAGGCGCGTCAGCTCGGCGTCGGTGAGCACGTCCGGCTTCGGCAGCCAGTCGAGGCCCTCGGCGGGCATGCAGTAGGTGCACCGCAGGTTGCAGCGGTCGGTGAGCGATACGCGCAGGTCGGTCGCCACCCGCCCGAACCGGTCGACCAGCAGGGGGGAGTCCGGCCGGGCGGACACCCCGGGCGCGCCGCGCGCGGAGGGTAGTCCCAAGTCGACTGCCGTCACCTCCGCCAGGGTAGTGCTCCGCCGCACCGGGGGTGGCGCCACGAGGGGCGGGGCCCGGCCGGACGAGCGCCGGGGGCGACCTCTCGGCGGCTAAGTTGTCCGGCATGACGAGCGAGCACGACGTCCCGGCCGACGTGGTGGAGCGGTTCGGCTCCTACACCCGGGAGTCGAGCGCGCTCACCACCCTGTTCCACAGCCGCGCGGCCGAGCGGATGGGCCTGTCGCCGACCGACGGGAAGTGCCTCGACCTGGCCGTGCGCGCCGAGGAGCCGATCACCGCGGGCCGGATCGCCGAGCTGTCCGGGCTGTCCACCGGCGCGGTGACGGGCGTGATCGACCGGCTGGAGCGGGCCGGGTACGTCCGCCGGGTGCGCGACCCGCACGACCGCCGCAAGGTGCTGGTCGAGGTCACCGCGTCGGACGAGGAGTCCGCCCACCTGTTCATCGGCGCGCGGGAGACCCTCCGCGAGGTGCTGTCCCGGTTCACCCCGGACGAGTGGGAGGTGCTGGAGCGCTACAACCGGGCGCTGATCGAGGTCTTCCGGGAGCGCGTCGCCGGGGGGTGAGCCGGCAGCATGGCCGGCATGGCCGTGCGGTGGAACTACCTGATGGACATGGACGGCGTGCTCGTGCACGAGGAGCACCCGATCCCGGGTTCGAGCGAGTTCGTGGCCGAGCTGACCGCGAGCGGCACCCCGTTCCTCGTGCTCACCAACAACTCCATCTACACGCCGCGCGACCTGCGGGCCCGGCTGTCCCGCACCGGCCTGGAGGTGCCCGAGGCGGCGATCTGGACCTCCGCCCTGGCGACCGCGAAGTTCCTGGACTCCCAGCGGCCGGGCGGGTCGGCGTTCGTGATCGGCGAGGCCGGCCTGACCACGGCGCTGCACGAGATCGGGTACGTCCTGACCGACCGCGACCCCGACTACGTCGTGCTCGGCGAGACCCGCACCTACAGCTTCACGGCCATCACCAAGGCGATCCGGCTGGTGGAGGAGGGCGCGAGGTTCATCGCCACCAACCCCGACGCGACCGGCCCGTCCCGGGAGGGCTCGCTGCCCGCGACCGGGGCCGTCGCCGCGCTGATCGAGCGCGCCACCGGGCGCGAGCCGTACTACGTGGGCAAGCCCAACCCGCTGATGATGCGGTCCGCCCTGCGGGCGCTGGGCGCGCACTCGGAGAACACCCTGATGATCGGCGACCGGATGGACACCGACGTGCGGGCCGGGCTGGAGGCGGGGCTGCGCACCGTCCTGGTGCTGACCGGCATCTCGGCCGGGACCACCACCGAGCTGTACCCGTTCCGGCCGACGCGGGTCGTCGGGTCCATCGCCGACCTGGTCGGCCACTCGGCGGACCCGTTCCCCGACCAGCCCTGACCCGCCCCGCCGCCGGGTTCACCCGGCCGGGGGAGGCCGGTGAATCCGGCGGCGCGCGCGTCCGGGCCGGTCACGCGGCCCGCCGGCGGCGCCGGGTGATCGACTTGCGCGCACCGCGCGGCGACGTCGCTTATCGTCGCAGGGGTGGACCGACCGCTGTTCGTGGTGGGCGACGTGCACGGGCACCTCGCCGAGCTGACCCGCGCCCTGCACGCCCGGGGGCTCGTGGACGAGGGGGGAGACTGGGCGGGCGGCGACGCCCGGCTGTGGTTCCTCGGCGACTTCGTGGACCGGGGGCCCGACGGCGTGGGCGTCATCGAGTTCGTGATGCGCCTCGCCGCGCAGGCGGGCGGGCAGGTGGACGCGCTGGTCGGCAACCACGAGGTCCTGCTGCTGGGGATGCGCCGGTTCGGCGACGAGGACGTGCCCGGCGCGCCGACCCCGCGCAGCTTCGCCCGCAGCTGGCTGCTCAACGGCGGCCTGCGCAGCGACCAGGACCGGCTGACCGACGAGCACGTCGAGTGGCTCACCAGCCGGCCGGTGCTGCGCCTGGAGGACGACCACCTGCTGATGCACTCCGACACGCTGGCGTACCTGGAGTGGGGTTCGTCCGTCGACGAGGTCAACGCCGCCGTGCGCGAGGTGCTGCGCGGCGACGACCTGGCCGCCTGGTGGGAGTGCTGGCGCAGGATGACCACCCGGTACGCGTTCCGGGGCGCCGACGGGGGCGCGGTGGCCGCCGGGCTGCTCGACGCGCTGGGCGGGACCGAGGTGGTGCACGGGCACAGCGTGATCGCCGACCAGCTCGGCGTCGCGCCCGCGGAGGTCGACGGGCCGCTGCGGTACGCGGACGGCAGGGTGCTGGCCGTGGACGCCGGGCTCTACAGCGGTGGGCCGTGCCTGGTGGTGCGGCTGGACGACGGCGCGTAGCGGCCGGCGCGCTCCACCCGGGACGGGGCCCGGGTCAGGGCGCGGGGACGATCTCCTTGCCCAGCGGCATCAGCGACACCGGGATCATCTTGAAGTTCGCGACGCCCAGCGGGATGCCGATGATCGTGGCGCACAGCAGCACCCCGCTCACCAGGTGGCCCAGGGCGAGCCAGATCCCGGCGACGACGACCCAGATCACGTTGCCGACCAGCGACGGCGCGCCCGCGCCCGGCCGGTCGACCACGGTCCGGCCGAACGGCCACAGCGCGTAGTTGGCGATGCGGAACGACGCCAGGCCCCACGGGATGGTGATGACCAGGACGCAGCAGATGACGCCGGTCAGCACGTACCCGATGGCGAGCCAGAACCCGCTCAGCACCAGCCATATCAGGTTCAGGAGGATCCGCACGCCACCATCTTGCCCGATCACCGCCTACGACGACGCCGTCAACCAGATCAGCGCGGCGTTGAGCGCGACCACCGCCGCCGCGACGCCGACCGCCGTCGCGGTCACCGCGCGGTGGTTGGCGTGCTCGCCCATGACCGACCGCCGCGCGGTCAGCCACACCAGCGGGACCAGCGCGAACGGGATGCCGAAGGACAGCACCACCTGCGACAGCACCAGCGCGCGCGTCGGGTCCGCGCCGAGCGCCAGGACGGCCAGCGCCGGGACCAGGGTCACCACGCGCCGGGTGAGCAACGGCACGCGGACGCGCAGCAGCCCGTCCAGGACCACCGCGCCCGAGTAGCAGCCGACGGCGGTGGAGGCGAGCCCGGACGCGAGCAGCCCGACGGCGAACAGCAGCGCCACGCCGCCGCCCAGCTCGGCGTCGATGGCGCGGTGGACGCCGGCGAGCGTGTCCACGTCCGGCGAGCCGCCCAGCGCCGTCGCCGCCAGCAGCAGCATCGCCACGTTCACTGCGCCCGCGAGGAGCATCGCGACGGTGACGTCCACCCGGGTCGACGCCAGCAGGTGCGGCGCCCTGCCGTGGCGGTCGCGGGTCAGCGCCGAGTGCAGGTAGACGGCGTGCGGCATCACGGTCGCGCCCAGCATCCCGGCGGCCAGCAGCACGCTGTCCGCGCCGTCGAACCGCGGCACCAGGCCGTGCGCGGCGCCGACCGGGGCGGGCGCGACGAACAGGCCCGCGGTGAACCCGACCGCGATCACGACCAGCAGCGTGGTGATCACCCGCTCGAAGGGCTTCTGGCCGCGCCGGTCCTGGACGAGCAGCAGCGCCGTCGACACCACGCCGGTGATCAGCCCGCCGACCGTCAGGGGCAGCCCGAACAGCAGGTTCAGCGCGATCGCGCCACCCAGCACCTCGGCCAGGTCGGTGGCCATGGCGACCACCTCGGCCTGCCCCCAGTAGGCCAGCCGCAGCGGGCGCGGCAGGCGGTCGCGCACCGCCTCGGGCAGGGACTGGCCGGTGACCAGGCCCAGCTTCGCGGACAGGTACTGCACGAGGCCGGCCATCGCGTTGGCCGCGACCAGGACCCACAGCAGCAGGTAGCCGTAGCGGGCGCCGGCGGAGGTGTTGGTGGCGACGTTGCCCGGGTCGACGTACGCGATGGCGGCGACGAACGCCGGACCCAGCAGGGCGGCGCCGCTGCGGACCCGATCCAGAGCTGTCACGGCTCGAATGCTGCCAGAGGCCGGAGGCGCCGTGGGGGCGGGTTTCCGGCGGTCAGGGCAGCGGGAGCAGCGCGGCGGTCACCGCCTCGACGGTGCGCACCGCGTCCCGGCCCGGGGTGAGCAGGTGGCTCAGCACCACCCGCACGATGGTCTCCGCGGCCAGCTCGGCGCGCTCGGGCGGCAGCAGCGGCCAGTGCCGCCGGATGTGCTCCAGGAACACGTCGGTGGCCGACGCCAGCACCGGGTGGCCCTTGGTGGTGATCAGCGGGAGCATGTCCTCGGCGTGCGTGCCGCCCAGCACGGAGCCGGTCAGCGGGTCCTTCGCGGCGAGGCGGAAGACGAACTCCACGGCCTCGCGCAGGCCGGTCACCGGGTCCGGGGCGTCGGCGAGGCGCTGCCGCACGCCGTCCAGGAACTCCTCGGTCTTGTACCGGGTGACCGCCTCGACGATGCCGTTCTTGTTGCGGAACTCGTTGTAGACGGTCTGCCTGCTCACCCCCGCCCGGGTGGCGACGTCGGCCACGCGCAGACCGCGGAAGCCGTGCCGCGCCAACAGTTCCGCTGCCGCCTCGAGCAGCGGGCGGGTGAGTTCGGTCACGGCGCCCAGCTTGGCACAGAAGCGGTTTTCGCAAACCCCCGTACTGTTCGGGGTGTGCCGCTGACCGTGGGGTTCGACCTGGACATGACGCTCATCGACCCCAGGCCCGGCATGGCGGCGGTGATGGACGCGGTGGCGGCCGAGTCGGGGCACCGGCTCGACGGCGCCCGCTTCGCGGCGAACCTCGGCCCGCCGCTGGACATGGTCTACCGCGACTTCGGCGTGCCGGAGGAGGAGGTCCCCGACCTCGTCGCCCGGTTCCGGCAGCTCTACCCGGACATCGTCATCCCGGCGACGGTGGCCCTGCCGGGCGCCGCGCAAGCGCTTGCCGCGGTGGGCGAGCTGGGCGGCAGGACGGCCGTGGTGACCGGCAAGTACCGCGCCAACGCGGCGCTGCACCTGGCCGCGTTCGGCTGGGAGGTGGACCACCTCTTCGGCGAGCTGTGGTCCACCGGCAAGGCCGAGGCGCTCAAGGCGCTCGGGGCCGCCGCCTACGTGGGCGACCACGTCGGCGACGTGCGCGGGGCGCGGGCGGCGGGCGCGGTGGCCGTCGCGGTGCCGAGCGGGCCGTGCTCCGCCGCGGAGCTGGCCGCCGAGGGCGCCGACGTGGTGCTCGCGTCGCTGGCCGAATTCCCGGCGTGGCTGCGGGCGAACGCGGGGGCGCTGACCGCCGGGGAACGCGCCCGCCCCTGAACCGCCCGCCGATCACGCGCGGCGGCCCGCGCCGCCGATCACGCGCGCCGGTCCGCGCCGCCGGCCGCGCGCACGGCCCGCGCCGCCGACCGGGCGGGCGGGTCCGGGACCCGCGCGGGGTCAGCCCTGCCGGCGGGAGTTGCGCACGGCCCCGAAGACGCCCAGCGCCAGCCCGGCGGGCGCGAGCAGCCACCCCGCCGCGAACACCCAGGCCGGCAGGCCCGGTTCGCCCGCGATGAACATCGCCGCGATCGCCACCACGCCCAGCGCGAACAGGGCGACTGCCAGCGGCATCAGCTTCGGACTCGACATGGGGGTGAGCGTAGTCGCGGGTGCGGTCGCGCAATCGGAGGTGCCCCGGCGGGCGCCTTCCCGATACCCTGGTGGGACGCGTCCTGGGCACGCCCGGGGCGCGTTCGTCGTGTGGTTGCAGAGGGATTGGTGAGCGCGGTGCCGACCGGCAAGGTCAAGTGGTACGACTCGGAGAAGGGCTTCGGCTTCGTCACCCAGGACGGTGGCGAGGACGTCTACGTGCGGAAGTCCGCCCTGCCCCCGGGCGTCGAGGGCCTGAAGGCCGGGCAGCGCATCGAGTTCGGCATGGCCGAGGGGCGGCGGGGTCCGCAGGCCCTGTCCGTGCGGCTGATCGACCCCGCGCCGTCGGTGGCGGAGGCCCGGCGGCGGCCCGCCGAGGAGCTGCACGGGCTGGTCGAGGACATGATCAAGCTGCTGGAGCTGAAGGTGCAGCCCGAGCTGCGGCGGGGGCGGTACCCGGACCGCAAGAACACCAAGCTGATCGCCGACGTCGTCCGGGCGGTCGCGCGGGAGCTGGACCCGTAGGCCCGCCGGCCCGCGACCGGGCGCGGCTTCAGCCCCGGTCGTCCACCGACAGCACCCAGGTGCCCCTGGCCACGAAGTCGAAGGCCCCGGTCGAGCCGGCCTCGATCCGCGAGCCGTACTGCTGCACCTCGACGCTCTCCAGCTGGTCGTCCCGCTCGGGCAGGACCAGCGTGTAGGCGTAGCGCGGGTCCCGGTCGGTGAAGAGCCTGCTGCGCAGCGGTTCCTGCGGTTCCCCCCGCGCGTTGCGGTAGGTGAACTTCACCGACCAGGCGGTCCCGGCCAGCTCGCCGGGCACGGAGATCTGCACCGGCTTGCCCGGCCGGACGCGCAGCACCCCGGCCGCGCGGGGGTCCACCGCGCAGTTCTCCGACTTCAGGTCGCAGTACTGGGTCGGCCGCACGGTGACGGTCCTCCCGTCCGCGTGGAAGGTGACCTCGGGGTCCGCGGGCGCGGCGCAGGCCGCGACGACCGGCAGCAGCAGGAACGGCAGAACTCGGCGCACGGGCAGGCAGCCTACGGCGTCACCGCCGTGGGCCGGATCGGGCGGTCGCCGCCCAGGCCCGGGATGAGCGTGCTGCCCCGCCGGGACAGGATCGTCTGGACCAGGCCGCAGGCCAGCAGGCCGGACAGCACCGTGAAGCCGATCCAGTACTCGGTCGGCAGCAGGACGCCCACCGCGCCGCCGAAGACCCAGCCCAGCTGCAGGATGGTCTCCGAGCGCCCGAACGCCGACGCCCGCGACTCCTCGGGCAGGTCGTCCTGGATCACCGCGTCCAGGCTTACCTTGGCCAGGGAGCTGGCGGTCGCGCCGACCAGGCCCACGGCCGCGGCGGTGAGCAGGCCCGGGAGGACGGCGGCGAGGACCGTCACCGCCAGCGCCGCGCCCAGGCAGCCGATCACCACCTGGTCCGGCGCGCCGAAGTGCAGCCGCGCGCCCACGGCGTTGCCGAGGAAGCTGCCCGCGCCCGCCGCGCCCGCGATCACGCCGAGCAGGAGCAGCTGCAGGAACGCGTCGCCCTCGGTCTGCGCGCGGACCACGAACGCGGCGAACAGCATCAGGAAGCCGGTGAGCATCCGGATCGCGCCGTTGCCCCACAGCGCCACCACGACGGTGCGGCCGAGGGCCTGGCGCCTGGGCTTGTGCGGCCGGGCCCGCAGGGACGTCGGCACCTCGCCCTCGGTGACCTCCACCCACGACGGGATGCGCAGGCACAGCCAGGCGTTGGCCAGGCTCACCGCGGCGGTGAACCACAGCGCGCCGGGCGAGCCGAAGACGTTGGCCAGGCCCGCCGCGACCAGGCCGAAGACGCCGCCCGCCGCGAGGCCGAAGATCGTCATGCGGGCGTTGGTCTTGGACAGCGTGATGTCGCGCGGCAGGACCCGCGGCGTGATGGCGGCCTTGAGCACGGTGAACGACTTGGACAGCACCATGCTGCCCAGGGCCGCCGGGTACAGGCCCCAGTTGTCGAAGTTCGTCGCCATGACGATCGACAGCACCACGCGGAGCAGGCAGGACGCGGCCAGGGCGAACCGCCTGCCGTGCTGGACGCGGTCCAGCGCCGGGCCGATCACCGGGGCCACCAGGGCGAACGGGGCGACCGTGATCAGCAGGTAGAGCGCGACCTTGCCCTTGCTCTCCCCGGCCGCCGCGGAGAAGAACAGGGTGTTGGCCAGGGCCACCGCCATCGCCGCGTCGGCGGCGTAGTTCAGCATCACCGCGTAGGTGAGGGAGGACAGGCCCGACTGCTTCGCGCCGTCCGCGTGGGCCGCCTTCCGGAACGCCGCGACCGCCTGGCCGCCGAGCTGCCTCGTCCGCCACAGCGCCACGCGGGTGACGGTGAGCTTCTTCGGCGCGGCCGGCGCGGTCGGGCGCTCGTCGGGCGGTGGGCCTTGCGGTGGTGGGCCTTGCGGTGGTGGTCCCTGGGGTGGTGGGCCGTGCGGCGGCCCCTGCCGCGGTGGGCCCTGTGGCGGTCCCTGCCGGGGCGGCCCCTGCGGGGGCGGCGCGCCCGGCGTCGGGTAGGGCCGGGTGCGCGGCTTGTACTCGTCGTCTTCCCACGGGTACCGCCGCGACTGGTCTTCCGGCCGTGGACGCGTCACGGTGACAATCCTGCCTCACGGGCACCGCGCTGTCTCAGGCATTGCGCCCGGTTAGCACGGTCGTGACCCGTCCGGAGCACGCCGCCGGGGAGGCCCGCCGGCGCTCAGCCCGTCCGGAGGCGGACGCGGAAGACCTTCGGCCAGTTCTTGCCGGTCACCAGGAACTCGTCGGTGCCGGGCACGGCCGCGATGCCGTTGAGCACGTCGCTCGCGGGCACGTCCGCCGGGCGCAGCGAACCGAGGTCGACGGTGTCCAGCACGTCGCCGGTGCCCGGGTCGATCCGCACCACCTCGTCGAGCTGCCAGAGGTTGGCCCACACCCGGCCGTCGACGCACTCCAGCTCGTTGATCCGCACCAGCGGGATGCCGTTGCGCCGCACGGTCACCCGGCCGGTCTCGGCGAACGTCACCGGGTCGAGGAACCGCAGCTCCTCGGTGCCGTCGCTCATCACCAGCCGGCCGCCGTCCCGGCAGAGGCCCCAGCCCTCGCCCTCGTACGTGACGCGCTTCACCTCTTCGAGTGTTCTGCGGTCCCACTGGATGGCGATGCCGTCGCGCCAGGTGAGCTGCCAGATGTGGTCGCCGACCACCGTCACCCCCTCGCCAAACAGCGGCGGCGGCAGGTCCACCCGGTCGCGGACCTCGCCGGTGGCCGGGTCCAGGGCGCGCAGCGACGACTGCCCCACCAGGCCCGTGCCCTCGTAGAGCACGCCGTCGGCCAGCTCGAAGCCCTGCGTGAACGCCGAGGTGTCGTGCGGGATCGAGCCCAGCACCTCCACGCCCGGCGCAGGCCGCTCCGGCTCGCCGGGCGCGCTCGTGCACGCCGCCGCCAGGACGAGGACCGGGACCACCGGAAGCCACCGCACGTCGAAAAGGGTGGCACGTGTGCGCGGGCCCGCGCCGACGTGCGGCACAATTCACCCGTGACCGCCACGCCGACCCAGCAGCCCGACCCAGTGCTCGCCGACCCGGTGCTCGTCGACTCCGGGGCGGTGTCGCTCGCCCGCGCCGCCGCGCAGGAGGAGGCCGGCGCCGAACCGGTCGGCGACCACGTGGGGGTGCTCGCCGAGGACGAGGCTTCGGTCACCCACCTGTTCGAGGCCGAGCATGCCGGCTACCGGGGCTGGAACTGGGCGGTGACCGTCGCGTTCGCCGGCCCCGGCACGCCCGCCTCGGTCTCCGAGGTCGTGCTGCTGCCCGGCCGGGACGCGCTGGTCGCGCCGGACTGGGTGCCGTGGCACGAGCGGGTGCGCGCCGGCGACCTCGGCGTGGGCGACCTGCTCCCGCCGCAGGAGGACGACCCGCGGCTCGCCCCCGGCTACGTCGGCTCCGACGACCCGGCGGTCGAGGAGGTCGCGCTGGAGGTCGGGCTCGGCCGCGTGCGGGTGCTCTCCCGCGAGGGCGTGCTCGACGCGGCGTCCCGCTGGCAGGGCGGCGACTTCGGCCCGCGCAGCGACATGGCCCGCAGCGCGCCCGCGAAGTGCGGCACGTGCGGCTTCTACCTCCGGGTCGCCGGCTCCCTGGGCGCGGCGTTCGGCGTGTGCGCGAACGAGCTGACGCCCGCCGACGGCCACGTGGTGCACGTCGAGTACGGCTGCGGCGCGCACTCCGAGGTCGAGGTCGAGAACGTCCCGGCCGTGCCGGTGGCCGACCTCGTGTACGACGACGCGGTGCTCGACGTCGAGGCGAACCCGGTCCCCGCCCGGGGCGGTGCGACCGCCGAGCCGGCGAAGGCCGCGACCGCCGAGGCCGCGATCGCCGCCGACGCGAACCAGGCTGACGCGAGCCCGACCGACGAGAGCCCCGCCGGCGCCGACGCGGCGCCCGAGCCCGGTCGGTGAGCCGCGACCCGTTCGGCACCGAGGCCCTGCGCGAGTCGGTGCTCGCGGCGTGGCGCGGTTCGCCCACCCGCTTCCGCGAGGACGCCAACGCCGAGGAGGACCTGAGGCTCGGCGGCTACCGCGACCGCCTGCTGGTGGAGCTGGCGCAGAACGCCTCCGACGCCGCCGGCGACGAGCCCGGCGTCCTGCGGCTGTCCCTCGTGGACGGTGAGCTGCGGGCCGCGAACACCGGCGCGCCGCTGACCGCCGAGGGCGTGGCGGCGCTGGCGTCGCTGCGGGCCTCCGCGAAGTCCGCGGCGGCCGTCGGCCGGTTCGGCGTCGGCTTCGCCGCCGTGCTGGCGGTGACCGACGCGCCCCGCGTCGTCTCCCGGTCCGGCGGCGTGCTGTTCTCCGCGTCCCGCACCCGCCAGGCCGTGCCGGAGCTGGCGTCCGCGCGCGGTGGCGACGTGCCCGTGCTGCGGCTGGTGTGGCCGACCGACGAGGCCGACCTGCCGGCCGGCTTCGACACCGAGGTGCGGCTGCCGCTGGAGGTCGACGGCCCGGCGCTGCTGGCCGAGTTCGCCGACCAGGTGCCCGACCTGCTGCTGGCGCTGCCCGGCCTGCGCCGGGTGGAGGTCGGCGCGGACGCCTGGGAGCGCACCGAGGACGACGGCGTCGTCGTGCTGACCGGGCCGGCCGGGCGGGCGCGCTGGCGGGTGCACCGGGTCGGCGGTGAGCTGCCGGCGGAGCTGGTGCAGGGCGTCGAGTCCCGCCCGCACTGGGCGGCCTGCTGGGCGTGGCCGATGGACGAGCCGCTGACCGGCGACGTCCTGCACGCGCCGACGCCGACCGACGAGAAGCTGTCCCTGCCCGCGCGCCTGATCGCGTCGCTGCCGGTGGAGCCGTCCCGGCGGCGGGTGCTGGTGGGCCCGGCGGCCTCCCACGTGCTCGACCGGGCCGCGCGCGCCTACCCGGACCTGGTGGCCGCGCTGCCCGCGGTGGAGCGCACCGCGCTGGTGCCGCTGCCCGGCTTCCCGCTGTCCGAGGTGGACGGCCTGCTGCGCGCCGGCGTGCTGTCCGCGCTGCGCTCGGCCGCCTGGCTGCCGCTGGCCGACGGCGAGTGGGCGGCGCCCGCGGCGGCCCGCGTGCTGGACGCGCCGTCGGAGGACCTGGTCGAGCTGCTGGAGGACGTCGTGCCCGGCCTGCTCGACGCCGAGCTGACGCTGCCCGAGCACGCCAGGGCCCTGGCCGCCCTGGAGGTGCCCCGGATGTCGGTCGGCGAGGTCGTCGAGGCCCTGGCCGGGGTGGGCGGCGACCCGGAGTGGTGGCACCGGGTCTACGCGGCGCTGGCGCCGCTGGCGGACGTCGACTCGGCGGTCCGCGAGGAGCTGGCCGCCCTGCCCGTGCCGCTGGCCGACGGCCGCCTGGTCGGCTCGCCGCGCGGCGTGCTGCTGCTGTCGTCGGACCTCCCGGTGGAGCTGTCGGGGATGCGCGTCGCCCACCCGGCGGCGGCCCATCCGCTGCTGCTGCGCCTGGGCGCGACCGAGGCGGGCCCGGCCGAGCTGCTGGACTCCGACGCGGTGCGCGAGGCCGTGCACCGGAGCCTGGACGACCCGGCGGTGGAGGGCCCGGACCTGGTCCGCACCGTCCTGTCCCTGGTGGAGCGCGCCGGCGGGCGCCCGTGGCTGGCCGAGCTGGCGCTGCCGGACTCCACCGGGGAGTGGCGCCGGGCCGACGAGCTGGCCCTGCCCGACTCGGCGCTGCTGCCGGTCCTGGTCGAGGACGCCCCGATCGGCGTCCTCGACGCGGCGGTGGCCGCCGAGTGGCCGCGCGCGGTGCTGACCGGCGTGGGCGTGCTGGACGGCTTCACGGTCGTGGTGGACGACGAGCCGACCGGGCCCGACCACGACCTGGCCGACGAGGGCGGCTGGTGGGACGCGGCGGACGAGCCGCCCGCGCGCGTCCGGGGCATCCGCGACCTGGACCTGGTGGCCCGCGACCGGTGGCCCGACGCGCTGCGCCTGATGGCCGCCGACCCGACCACGTGGCGGGCGGTGGCCGAGCCCGACGGCTACACCGGCTGGTGGCTGGCCCGGTACGCCTCGCTCGGCGGCGCGCCGCCGTCGGCGTGGCGGCTGCCGGGTGCGGTCGGCCTGGCCGGCCTCTACGACGAGGTCCCCGACGTCGGCCTGCCGCCGCACGTGTTGGCAGCGGCCGGGGTGCGGTCGTCCCTGGAGGTCCTGGACGAGGACGATGTCGCCGACCTGCTGGCCCGCTTGGGCGACCCGGAGCGCGCGGTGCCCGACGCCCTGGTGCTGCGCGTGCACGCGGCGCTGGCGGAGGTCGCCGACTCGGTGGACGCGGAACCACCCGACCGGGTAAGGGTGCTGACCGGTGCGGCGGTGCCGGCGGACGACGTGGTGGTGCTCGACCTGCCGTGGCTGATCGGCGTGCTGCCCGCCGCGCAGGTGCTGGCCGCCGACGCCGCCGGCGGCGCGGCGGAGGCGCTGGCCGAGCTGCTGGCCCTGCCCCTGGCCTCGGAGGAGGTCGCGGGGGAGGTCGTCGGCGAGGGCGACGAGGTCGTGTGGGCGGAGCTGGGCGCGGTCCGGCTGGCCTGCGACCTGCTGGGCGTGGACCTGCCGGCGACGCCGGTCGTGGTGCACGACGAGCTGGTGGTGGCCGCCGACGGCGAGCACCACGAGGTGCCCTGGTGGGTCGACGGCTCCGTGCCGCACGCCGCCGACACCCCGGAGGGCCTGGCCCGCGCGCTGGCGTGGTCGACCGGCCGGTGGGCCGACCGCCACGCGTTCGCGGCCCTGATCGCCGACCCGACGCCGGCGGTGCTGCTCGGCTGACGGGTCGCCCGGCGCGCCGGGCTACTCGACCAGCCCCTGCTGGGCCGTGCGGGAGCCCCGGCGGGCCGCCGAGCGCTGCCACCGGAAGATCCCGTAGCCGATCACCCCGAGCACGCCGCCGGCCAGGCACGTCCACAGCAGCGTGGTCTCCTCCCGGTAGAAGACCAGGACCACCGCGAACGCCAGCAGCCACAGCGCGGTGCCCGCGGCGATGGCGGGCGCCGGGTCCGCCAGCCGGGCCGGCAGCGGCGGCGGAGCGGGCGTCGATTGGGTCTGTTCGGCCACGTCAGGCAGGCTACCTGGCGGAAACCCGCGCGCGGCGCACTCCGCCGGCGCCCACCGACGACCTCCGACTGGGTAGAGGAGACGACATGGCCACGAAGGCCGGCGGCCTGGACGGCTTCTTCCGGATCTCCGAGCGCGGCTCCACGATCGGCCGGGAGGTGCGCGGCGGCCTGGTCACGTTCGTGACCATGGCCTACATCATCGTCCTGAACCCGCTGGTCCTGGGCAGCTTCGCGGCCGACGACCCGTCGGCGAAGACCGACGTCCTCGGCGCGATCCTGCCCGTCGACCAGGTCGCCGCCGTGACGGCGCTGGTGGCGGGCGTGATGACCATCCTGTTCGGGCTGGTGGCCAACTACCCGTTCGCGCTGGCCACCGGGCTGGGCATCAACTCCTTCGTGGCCGTGACCCTGGTGCCCCAGATGACCTGGCCGGAGGCGATGGGCCTGGTCGTGGTGAACGGCGTCGTGGTGCTCCTCCTGGTCGTCACGGGGGTCCGCACGGCGGTGTTCAACGCCGTGCCGCCGGAGCTGAAGGCGGCCATCGCGGTCGGCATCGGCCTGTTCATCTGCTTCATCGGCCTGGTGGACGCGGGTTTCGTGCGGCGGGTCCCGGACGCGGCGGGCACGACCGTCCCGGTCGGGCTGGGCATCAACGGCGCGATCGCCTCGTGGCCGACGCTGGTGTTCGTCATCGGCCTGGTGCTCACCGGCATCCTGGTGGCGCGCCGGGTGCGCGGCGCGATCCTGATCGGCGTGCTCGCGTCGACCGCGCTGGCCATCGCGATCGAGGCGCTGGTCGAGGCCGGGCCGTCGAAGGGCGTCCACCCGGAGGGCTGGAACCTGGGCTACCCGGCGCTGCCCGAGCGGGTGTTCGGCCTGCCGGACCTGTCGCTGCTGGGCGACGTGTCGCTCGGCGCGTGGACGCGGGTGCCCGCGCTGACCGCCGCGCTGGTGGTGTTCACGCTGGTGCTGACGGACTTCTTCGACACCGTGGGCACGATGACCGGCCTGGGCAAGGAGGCCGGGCTGATCGGCGCGGACGGGCAGCTGCCGGGCGTCAGCAAGGCGCTGTTCGTCGACGGCGTGGGCGCGATCGCGGGCGGCGCGGCCTCGTCGTCGTCCAACACCGTCTACGTCGAGTCGGCGGCGGGCATCGCGGAGGGCGCGCGGACGGGCCTGGCGAACGTCGTGACCGGGCTGCTGTTCCTCGCGGCGATGTTCCTGACGCCGCTGTACTCGGTGGTGCCGGTGGAGGCGGCGGCCCCCGCGCTGGTGATCGTCGGCGCGCTGATGATCGCCCAGGTCAGGGAGATCGACTTCGGTGACTTCTCGGTGGCGCTGCCGGCGTTCCTGACCATCGTCGTGATGCCGTTCACCTACTCGATCGCCAACGGCATCGGCGCCGGTTTCGTCACCTACGTGCTGCTGCGGGCGCTGACCGGGCGGGCCCGCAGCGTCCACCCGCTGATGTGGGTGGTGTCGGCCGCGTTCGTCGTCTACTTCGCCGCGGAGCCCATCCGGGCCGCTCTGGTCGGCTGAAATGGGGAAGTTCACACGATGGGTGCACAGATCGTGAGGTATGCTAACTACGTGGCGGAGACCGACGCGGACCAGGCGCTGGCCGGGCGGCTGCGGCTGGCCGTGGTCCGCCTGACCCGGCGGCTCCGCGCCCAGCGGGTGAACTCCGCGATCTCGCTCACCCAGGTGTCCGCGCTGTCCACGCTGCACAAGTGCGGGCCGCTGACGCCGGGGGAGCTGGCCGCCAAGGAGGGCGTGCAGCCCCCGTCGATGACGAGGGTGATCGCGGCGCTGGAGGAGTACGGGTTCGCCACCCGCCGCCCGCACCCCACCGACGGTCGGCAGGCCATCGTGGAGCTGAGCGAGACGGGCGTGAGCTACATCAACGAAGAGGTGTCGGCGCGCGAGGCGTGGCTGGACAAGCGGCTCGCCGAGCTGACGCCGGAGGAACGGGGCGTGCTGTCGCGCGCCGCCGAGATAATCGACAGGATGGCGGGGCAGTAGCGGGTGCCGGCGTACGCGGGTGGTGGAGAGTCCGATCAGCTCGGTCACGGCAAGGCCCTACCCGCACCGCCGCAGTCACCGCCACCGCCCGGCGCCCCGTCGACCGACCGCCGCCGGGCGGCGTCGGACCCCGCGCCGGACCCCGCATCGGAGCAGGGGCGGCCCGGCGCCACGCCGTCGGGGCCCGAGCCGGCCGACCGACCGGAGGCCGATCCCGCGCCGCGCGGGAACCGGATGTTCGGCTCGCTGCGCGTGCGCAACTACCGCCTGTACGCCTCGGGCCAGGTGGTGTCGCTGGTCGGCCTGTGGATGCAGCGCGTCGCGCAGGACTGGCTGGTGCTGGAGCTGTCCGACGGCTCGCCGGTGGCCCTGGGCGTCGCCGCCGCCCTCCAGTTCGCACCGACCCTGTTCCTGTCGCTGTGGGCGGGCGTCCTGGCCGACCGCATGGACAAGCGCAAGCTGCTCCTCGGCCTGGAGACCGGCCTCGGCCTCTGCGCGCTGACCCTGGGCCTGCTGGACGTCACGGGCGTGGCGCAGCTGTGGCACGTGTACCTGCTGTGCCTGCTGCTGGGCGCGGTGTCGGCGGTGGAGACGCCCGTGCGGCAGTCGTTCGTGGTGGAGATGGTCGGGCGCGACCAGCTGACCAACGCCGTCGCGCTGAACTCGATGACGTTCAACCTGGCCCGCATGGTCGGCCCGGCGGTGGCCGGCGGCCTGATCATCGTGGTGGGCACCGGCTGGGTGTTCCTGGTCAACGCCGTCAGCTTCGCCGGCGTGATCGCGGGCCTGCTGCTGATGAACGCGGGGGAGCTGCACCGGGACGACCCGGTGCCGCGCGAGAAGGGCCAGCTCCGCGAGGGCCTGCGCTACGTGCGCCGCCGCGCCGACCTGGTGATCCTGCTGTGCCTGGTGTTCTTCATCAGCACGTTCGGCCTGAACTTCTACGTGACGCTGGCCGTGCTCGCCCGCAACACCTTCGGCGGCGACGCGGACGCCTACGGGCTGCTGTCGACGCTGCTGGCCGTCGGCACGCTGGCGGGCGCGACGCTGGCGGCCAAGCGCAGCGCCAGGGGCAAGCCGCGCCTGCGCCTGCTGATCCTGGGCGCGCTGGCGTTCGGCGTGCTGGAGATCGCGGCCGGCCTCATGCCCTCGATCTGGCTGACCGGCGCGGCGCTGATCCCGGTGGGCATCGCGATGATGACCTTCACGACCACCGCGAACGCGACCGTGCAGCTGGCCGTGAGCCCCGCCATGCGCGGCCGGGTGATGGGCCTGTACATGCTGGTCTTCCTGGGCGGCAACCCGGTGGGCGGCCCGGTGATGGGCTGGCTGGCCGAGCACTTCACCGCCCGCGCGCCGCTCGTGTTCGGCGGTGCGGTGTCCATCGTGGCGGCCCTGGTCGGCGGGGTCGTCCTGGCCAGGCGGGGCGGCCTGGCCCTGCCCGGCCACCGCCTGGGCCTGCGCCGCCGCGCCCGCCTCTGACGCCGACCCGACCGGATCACCCGTCGGTGTGGTCGTCGTGCCGGCGGGGCTTCCCCGGCGAGCAAAGTTAGGCTAACCTAAGCGCGTCGCTTCGTGGTGGGAGCGGCAGTCAGTTCGGGAACAGACGAGGCCCCGCCTCCCGGTCGTCCGACCGGGGAGCGGGGCCTCGTCGTGTCAGCGGGGAGGCTTGTCGGAGCACCCACCGCCGAGTCCGTGCCGCCGGGCGTCAGGCGGGGGTCACTGGGCCGGGAGCTGGAGGCCGTTGCGACCGGCCCGCGCCGCCTCGAACCGGGCGTTCACGTCGTCCCAGTTCACGACGTTCCACAGGGCGGAGATGTAGTCCGCCTTCAGGTTGCGGTACTGCAGGTAGTACGCGTGCTCCCAGATGTCGAACACCAGCAGCGGCGTCGTCGCGATCGACAGGTTCGAGTGGTGGTCCTTGAGCTGCTGGGTGATCAGCCGCTGCCCGACCGGCTCCCACGCCAGGATGCCCCACCCGGAGCCCTGGATGGACGACGCGGCGGCGCTGAGCTGGGCGCGCAGCTTGTCGAACGAGCCGAAGTGCTCGTCCACCGCCGCCGCCAGCTCGCCCACCGGCTTGTCGCCGCCGTTGGGGGACAGGTTCTTCCACCACACCTGGTGCAGCGCGTGGCCGGCCAGGTGGAACGCGAGCGTGGTCTCCAGGCCCACCATCGAGCCGTAGGAGTTCTTGTCCCGCGCTTCGGCGATCTGCTCGATCGTGTCGTTCGCGCCCTTGACGTAGGAGGCGTGGTGCTTGCTGTGGTGCAGCTCGTTGATCTCGCCGATGATCGCCGGTTCGAGTGCGCCGTAGTCGTAGTCGAGATCCGGCAGCACGTACTGGGCCATGACAATCCCCTCGTCGCAACTCTCTAGTACCTGCAATCTACTTGCAACTACCGCGGCCGGAAACTGGGGTGCTGATCACAGGCCCACCTGCGGGAATCGGGAATGTCCCGGCCCCACCGCCGCGACCTCGCGATACGGGCCCTCCCGGGGCGGCGGGCCCGGTCGGCCCGATCGACCCGAACGGGGTCGGCGAGTCCACTGTGGACCGGGCGCCGGGGGCGCCGCCCCGCGCGGCCGGGCCGCCCGCCCCCTCCCCGCGCCGGCCGCCGAACGGGTCCGGGCCCGGCGGCTCGCCGACGCGGTGGGGGTTGACCACACGCCCGGCGCGCGGACCCTGGCAAGATGACCGCATGGGCACCGAGGAGGACTGGCCGGTCGAGCAGACGTGGTCACTGCGCAACACGCACTGGCACGCCTACGTGGAGCACACCTCCCTCGACCACGCCTCCGCGCGCCAGGAACGCCTGGAGCGCACCCCGGAAGAGGTGCTGACCTCCCCGACGGAGGTGGCGGCGTGGCTGGAGGTCAACCTCCGCAGCGCCACCAAGCCGGAGGAGGCGGGCAAGAAGCGCAGCAAGGACGACCGCGACTTCTCCGACTCGAACCGGGTGCACACGTCCATCGCGTCGGCGGGCGAGTCGATCTACACCGGCGTGAAGGGGATGCTGACCCTCGCGGTGGAGGCCGTGACGCCCGAGGAGTGCCGCAGCTCCCACGACGGGGCGGACGTCGCCCCGCTCAAGGCCAACCGCCGCCGCTGACCGGCCCGCCCGGGGCGGCGCGGTGCGGGCGCCGCGACCCGCACCACCCCGGGCGGCCGGCTACAGCCCCACCGGCCAGGTGTGCACGGGCTCCCCGGCGTGCATGAGGCCCACGTACTGCTCCAGCATGGCGCTGAGCGCGCCCTCCCGGTCGACCCCGCGGGACTCCAGCAGCGCCACGGTGTCCCGCTGCCACTGCGACCCCGTGCGCCGCGACAGGCAGCGGGCCTCGATCACCCCGAGGTACCGCTCGCGGGCCGAGTCCGAGACGCCGCAGTCCCGCAAGCCCTCGTGCGCCAGCGGGAGCAGCCTGCGCAGCACCAGCTCGTCGGGCGGCACCCACCCGATGCCGGGCCAGTACAGCTGCGCGCCCATCCCCAGCCGGGACCCGGCGTACAGGTTCTCCTCGGCCGCGTGGAACGACATCTGCGTCCACAGTGGACGCTCCAACGTGGTCAGCGCCCGCTGCGCGCCGTAGAAGAACGCCGCGTTCGCCATCGTGTCGAGCACCGTCGGGCCGGCCGGCAGCACCCGGTTCTCCACCCGCAGGTGCGGCACCCCGTCCACCACGTCGTACACGGGCCGGTTCCACCGCCACACGGTTCCGTTGTGCAGCCGCAGTTCCGTCAGCGACGGCGTGCCGCCGGCGCCCAGCACGTCCAGCGGGTCCTCGTCGCCGGTCTCCGGCAGCAGCGCCGGGAAGTACCGCACGTTCTCCTCGAACAGGTCGAAGATCGAGGTGATCCACCGCTCCCCGAACCACACCCTCGGCCGCACGCCCTGGTTCTTCAGCTCCACCGTGCGCGTGTCCGTGGCCTGGAGGAACAGCGGGATGCGCGTCTCGTGCCACAGCGCCTTGCCCAGCAGGAACGGCGAGTTGGCCGCGATCGCGACCTGCACGCCCGCCAGCGCCTGCGCGGCGTTCCAGTGGGCCGCGAAGTCGTCCGGCGCCACCTGCAGGTGCAGCTGCACCGACGTGCAGGCGGCCTCCGGCACGATGGACTCCGCGTAGCTCGACAGCTTCTCGGAGAAGGCGCAGCCCGGCATGGGCGCGCCCTCCATCGACAGCACGGTCTCCTCGCCGCGCGCGGCGAGGATCCGGTCGTTGAGCACCCCGTAGCGCGGGCTGTCCGACAGCCAGCGCCGGTCGAAGTGCTCGTGCCGCAGCGTGGGCAGCACGCCGATCATCACGATCGACGTGCCCGCGTCCTGGGCCTTGTCGTCCGCCGACGCCAGCGTCTCCCGCAACTCCTTCTCCAGGTCCAGCGTCTCGTCGCCCGCGAGTTCCCGCGGCGGGACGTTGACCTCCAGGTTGTGCTGCCCGAGCTCCAGCGTGAAGGACGGGTTGCCGATCTTCTCCAGCACCTCGGCGTTGGCCATGGCGGGCCGGCAGTCGCCGTCGACCAGGTTCAGCTCGATCTCCAGGCCCATCTGCTGGCGGGGGAAGGAGAAGCTGTCCTCGGCCAACATGGCGCCCAGCGCGTCCAGGCACCGCTGCACCCGCTCGCGGTAGTGCCGGCGGTCCTCCCTGGTGAACGTCCGACTGGACACATTGCTACCCATGCCGCCTCCCAATCGGTAGGGCTGCTCCGGCGGGCTCAGCGGAGGCCAACCGTGACACAGCGGGCACCCGGCCGCCAGCGCCCAAATCGGTGCTCTCTGTCACATGCCGGTAACAATGAGCGAGAATTCGCAGGTGGGAAGCCTGCCGTTGAGCCCTCTGGACTACGAGGGGTGTTCACCTGTCGGAAAGTGGGACACTGCCCGGGTGATCGAGATCGACGACCCGGCGGACCCGCGGCTGGACGACTTCCGGGACCTGTCGGCGGTCGACCGCCGCCCCGACCGCCCCGGTGGCCGGGGCCTGGTGATCGCCGAGGGCGTCGTCGTGGTCGAGCGGCTGCTCGCCTCGCCCTACCCCGTGCGGGCGCTGCTCGGGGTGCGCCGCCGCGTCGAGGCCCTGGGCGACCTGCCGGCGCCCGCCTACGTGACCTCCGCCGAGGTGATGGCCGAGGTGGTGGGCTTCCACCTCAACCGGGGCGTGCTGGCCGCGGCCGACCGGGCGCCGCAGCCCGCCGCCGAGGACCTCGCCCGCGGCGCGCGCAGGCTCGCCGTCCTGGAAGGCGTGGGCGACCACGAGAACCTGGGTTCGCTGTTCCGCAACGCCGCCGCGCTGGGCGTCGACGGCGTCCTGCTCGGCCCCGGCTGCAGCGACCCGCTGTACCGGCGCAGCGTCCGCGTCTCGATGGGCCACGTGCTGCGCGTGCCGTTCGCGTCGGCGCCGGACCTCACCGGGAGCCTGGACATGCTGCGGCACAACGGTTTCACCGTGGCCGCCCTGACCCCGAGGGAGAGCGCCGTCGGCCTCGCCGACGCCGGCCTGCGGTGCCGGCGCGTCGCCGTGCTGCTCGGTTCGGAGGGGCCGGGCCTCACCGAGGAGGCGATCGCCGCCGCCGACGTGGCCGTCCGCATCCCCATGGCGGGCGGTGTCGACTCCCTGAACGTCGCGACTGCCGCGGCCATCGCCTTCTACGCGATCGCCTGACCGACTACGGTCGACACAGCACCCGGTGAGGAGGACTTTCGTGGAACTGCGGGTCCAGGACGGCCGAGCCGTGCTCGCGGGCCGCGATGACGAGGGGGAGCGGGAAGTCGACCCGCACACCCTGCCGCTCGGCGCGGGTCTCGCGGAAGCGCTGCACGAGTGGGCGAAGGTGGCGGAAGCCGTGCTGCGCACGGACCCGCCCGCCGACGGCGCCGCCGGCGCCCTGGTGGCCAGGCGGGGCCGCCAACTGGCCGGCCGCGTGGCCGCCGACATGGGCGCCCCCGTCGCCTACACCGACCCGGTCACCGGCGAGCAGCACGTCGTGGAAGCCGCCCCCGACCCCTCGCCCGAAGCGGTGACCGACCCCGACCCCGCCCCCGAACCGCCCGAGCCCGAACCGGAGCCGGAGCCGACCCCCTGGGGCACCGGCCTGACCGTCACCGCGTTCACCACCGCCGTGGTGACGTTCATGGTGGTCACGCTGTCCCGCGGCCTCGGCGAGACCAACTGGTGGCTGGCCCTGCTGGCCAACGTCCTGGTGGTCGGCGGCCTGACCCCGTCGGTGTGGCTGGCCCGCAACGTGCCGATCTGGCGCTGGGTCGCCTACGGCGTGGTCGCCGGCGTCCTCCTGGCCTGGCTCTCCCTGCTCCTCACCCTCCTCTAGCGCCCCCAGCCCTCGGCCCCGGCGCACCTTGCGCAGCCACGTGCCTCGTGTCCTCCCCGTACGGCCTGGGCGCAGCCCGACCACGCTCGATGAGGGGGGTCAAGCACGCTTCACCGCTTGACCCCCCTCATCGAGCGTGGTTGCCTCCGGCAGGCCGTACGGGGAGGACACGACGCACTTCCTCCTCCTTGGGGGCCTCCCGGCCGCTCTTCACCTCAACCCCGCACCGCAACGAACAACTCTTCCCCCCAGCGCCCCTGGAACTTCCGCCCCTAGAACCCCCGCCTCAGGCCAACGAGTCCCGCCAGGCGCTGTGCAGGGCGGCGAACCGCCCGTTCCCGCCGATCAGCTCCCCCGGCGTGCCGTCCTCCACGATCCGCCCCGCGTCCAGCACCAGCACCCGGTCCGCGATCAGCACGGTCGACAGCCGGTGGGCGATGATCAGGGCGGTCCGGTCGGCCAGCACGGTCTCCAGGGCGCCCTGCACCAGCCGCTCCGAGGGCACGTCCAGGCTGGAGGTGGCCTCGTCGAGCACCAGCACCGCCGGGTCGGCCAGGAACGCCCGCGCGAACGCCACCATCTGCCGCTGCCCGGCCGACAGCCGCCCGCCGCGCTTGCGCACGTCCGTGTCGTACCCGTCCGGCAGGGCGCTGATGAACCCGTGCGCGCCCACGGCGCGGGCGGCGGCCTCCACCTCCTCGCGGGTGGCCTCCGGCCGCCCGAGCGCGATGTTGTCCGCCACCGACCCGTCGAACAGGAAGTTCTCCTGGGTCACCATCACCACGGCGCGCCGCAGGTCGGCGTCCGCCACCGACCGCAGGTCCACGCCGTCGAGCAGCACCGCCCCGTCGGACGCGTCGTAGAACCGCGCCACCAGCTTCGCCAGCGTCGTCTTGCCCGCGCCCGTCGCGCCCACCAGCGCGACCGTCTGCCCGGCCGGCACGTGCAGGTCGAACTCCGGCAGCACCACCGGCGTCGTCGGCGAGTACCGGAACTCCACCCCGTCGAACGCCACCTGCCCGCGCACGTCCCGCAGCGGCGCCGGGTCGTCCGGCTCCGCCACGGTCGGCTCCTCCTCCAGCAGGCCGGAGATCTTCTCCAGCGCCGCCGTGGCCGACGCGTAGGAGTTGGCGAACATCGCGATCTCGTCGAACGGGTCGTAGAAGCGCCGCACGTACAGCGTGAACGCCGCCAGCACGCCCAGCTCCAGCTGCCCGCCCGCGACCCGCCACGCGCCCCAGGCGATGATCACCGCGAGCGACACGTTGCCGATCACCCGCACCAGCGACGTGAACGCCGCCATCACCTTGAACGCCTCGGTGTTCGCGTCCCGGAACCGGTCGTTCAGCTCGCCCATGATCCGGCGGTTGCGCCCCTCGCGGCGGAACGCCTGCACCGCGCGGATGCCGTTCATGGTCTCCACGAACTGCACGATGATCTTCGCGATCGCGCCCCGGGTGCCCCGGTAAGCCTTGCCGGAGCGCCGCTGGAACCAGCGGATCAGCACCAGCAGCGGCAGGAACCCGAACAGCACGACCAGCGCCAGCGGCGGGTCCAGGGCGAGCATCACGACCGAGATGCCGATCAGCGACAGCAGCGACGTGAAGAACCCGTCCAGGCCCTGCTCCAGCAGGTCCTGCAGCGAGTCGACGTCGCTGGTCAACCGCGAGATGACCTTGCCGGAGGTGTACTTCTCGTGGAACGCGACCGACAGCCGCTGCACGTGCCGGAAGATCCGCTCGCGCAGGTCCAGCAGCAGGTCCTGGCCGATCCGCCCGGTCAGCCGGACGAACGACCACCGCAGCACCGTCGCCGCCAGCGCCGTGCCGACGTACCCGCCGACGCACCACACCAGCACGTCCGGCCTGCCGTCCAGCGCCGCCGGCACGCCCCGGTCGATGGCCGCCGCGATCAGCAGCGGGCCGGCCAGGTTCGCCAGGTTCTCCGCGACCACGATGGCCAGCGCCAGCAGCGCCGCCCCGGTGTGCGGGCGCAGCAGCGAGCCGAGCAGCCGGCGCGACCGGGCCTGCAGCTTGACCCCCGTCGCGCGGTCCAGCTCCTCGACGTCCTCGGCGGCGACGCCGCGCCACCCCTCCTCGGCCTGCCCATCGGCGGTCAGGCCCCCGGTCTGCGCGTCGGCGGTCACACCGCCACCCCCTCGTCCTCCATCGTGGACAGCAGGTGGCGGTACTGCGCGTTGCCCGCCAGCAGGTCCCGGTGCAGGCCCACGGCCGCGACCCGCCCGTCCACGAGCATCGCCACCCGGTCGGCCAGCTGCACGGTGCTCGGCCGGTGCGCCACCACGAGCGCCGTCACGCCCTTGAGCACGCGGTGCAGCGCGGCCTCCACCTCGGCCTCCGTGTGCACGTCCAGGGCGGACAGCGGGTCGTCCAGCACCAGCACCGCCGGGCGCCCGACGACCGCGCGGGCCAGCGCCAGCCGCTGCCGCTGCCCGCCCGACAGCGACAGGCCCTGCTCGCCGATCCGGGTGTCCAGGCCCCACGGCAGCGCGTCCACGAACTCCTCCGCCCGCGCCACCCGCAGCGCCTCGCGCACCCGCTCCTCGTCCACGTCCCGGCTGCCCAGGGCGACGTTCTCGGTGACGCTCGCGGAGAACAGGATCGGCTCCTCGAACGCCGTGCCGACGACCGCGCGCAGCTCGCCCAGCTCCAGGTCCCGCACGTCCACGCCGTCGATGGTGACCCGGCCCGAGGTCACGTCGGCCAGCCGCGGCACCAGCGCCGTGACCGTCGTCTTGCCCGAGCCGGTGGCGCCGACCAGCGCGACCGTCTCGCCCGGCCGGATGTCCAGGTCGACGCCGCGCAGCACCTCCCGGTCGCCACCGGGGTGGGTGAAGCGCACGTCCTCGAACCGCACGTGGCCGCCGACCCGCTCGGGCAGCCGCCGCGGCTGCTCCGGGTCGGTGATGGCGACCGGCGCGTCCAGCACCTCGAAGTACCGCTCGGACGCCGCCGCGGTCTGGTTCGTCTCCGCCAGCAGCCACCCGATCGAGTCGATCGGCCACCGCAGGTAGGCGCTGACCGTCACGGCCGCGACCAGCGTGCCCACCGTCACGGTGCCGTCGGCGATGCCCACCGCGCCGAACGCGAGCTGACCGGCGATGGCCAGCTCCGGCAGCACGATCAGCACCGCCCACAGCAGCGCGAACACCCGGACCTTGGCCAGCTCGGTGTCCCGCAGCTCGCGGGCCTGCCGGAGGAAGCGCCTGGTCAGGTGCGGGCCCCGGCCGAACGCCTTGAGCACCCGGATGCCCAGCACCGACTCCTCGACCACCGTGGTCAGGTCACCCACCTGGTCCTGCGCCCGGCGCGCCACCACCTTGAACTTCGACTCGAACAGGTAGGACAGCACCACCAGCGGCAGCGTGCAGCCCAGCACGATCGCGCCCAGCACGGGCGAGAGCCGGAACAGCACGCCCAGGCCGATCAGCACCACCAGCGTGTTCACCACCAGGAACGTGATGACGAACGCGACGAACCGCCGCACCGTGTTCAGGTCGGTGGTGGCCCGCGACAGCAGCTGCCCGGACTGCCAGCGGTCGTGGAAGGCCACCGGCAGGCGCTGGAGGTGGTCGTACACGTCCGCGCGCATCCGCGCCTCGACCTCGGACGCCGGCCGCGCGATGAACCGGCGGCGCGCCCAGAAGAAGCCCGCCTCGGCGATGCCCAGCAGCAGCACCAGGCCCACCAGCGGCGGCAGCGCGCCCAGGTCGCGGGCGGCGATCGGGCCGTCCACGATGCGTTGGGTGATGAGCGGGATGCCCAGGCCGCAGAGCATCGCCAGCAGCGCCGCCGCCATGCTCAGCAGCATCGGTGTGCGCTCGGGCCGGAAGTACGGCCACAGCCGGCGCACGGTCGCGGCCGTGGAGACACGGCGGTCATCGGTGTTGGATGGTGACTCCGCTGCCACAGGTTCGTCCCCCTCGATTCAGCACCCACCGTACGAAGCCCTTCCCCCCGGGGCATCCGGTTTTCCCCCCCCGACCAACGTGCACGCTCGACTCAGGTGGAGGTCAAGATGGAGGTGCGCTACCTGCGCGCGGAGCCGACCATGGCGTTCCCGCGCGGCCGGCTGCTGGCGGTGCGCGGCGGCCGGCTCGTCGTGCTGGCGCCCGACGGCTGGGACGCGGTCGGCGGCCGGGCCGAGCACGCCCGCCCGATCACCCGGGCGGAGGCGGAGGACTGGTGCGACCACGAGGGCTGGGACCCGCGCCTGCTGGACGAGGTGCCGGTCCCGGACCAGGGGGTCTGAGGTCGATCCGCGTCGCGGTGGGCGGTGGGCGCTCGTCTCCGCCGCGATGGGCGGTAGGCGCTCATCTCCATCGCGATGAGCAGTGAGCGCTCGTCCCCATCGTGGTGAGCAGTTCCACCGACACCGACAGCCGCGCGCAGCCCCGCCCCCCGAGCCGTGCAAAGCCGGCCGCCCCGGCCGCACGACGGGCTCCGACCCGCGCGCCGGCAACCCCCCGCGCCGACAACCCCGCGCGTGAAGGGGCCCGCGCGTGAAGGGGCCCGCGCCGGTCCGGCGCGGGCCCCTTCACGTCACGAGCGGATCAGCCGCGGTTCGAGCGGACGCCCAGCAGGACGTCCTCCCACGACGGCACGATCGGGTGGTTCTTCTTGCCGCCGCGCTTGGGCGGCTCCTTCTTCGCGGGCGAGGGCTGCTGCGCCGGGGGGCCCGGGGGCTCCTCGGCGATCGGCGCGGACGGCGCCGCGACGGGCTCCGGCTCCGGCGCGGGCTCCGGCGCGACCGGCGGCGCCGGCGGCTCCTCGCGGACAAGGATCTCCGGTTCCGCCTGCTTCTCCAGCGCCAGCGCCTGCCTGGCCAGCTGGGTGACCGGTCGGACGGTGCGCAGCGTCCGGTTGGGGTTCGGGTCCATCAGCTCGACGGCCCCGTCGTCCAGCGCGGTCACCGTGCCGCCCCGCGCGCCGGGGTGGAACGCCCAGTGCGCCCGGTTGTCCGAGCGGCCGGCCGTCCACTGGAGCTGCACGATCCAGCGGCCGTCCTCACCGCGCCACGAGTCCCAGGCGACGTCGGCGTACTCCTGGCCGCGCAGGCCGAAGGAGTGCGCGACGACCTCGCCGAGGGTCTGCACGTCCGGGCCGTCCTCGCGCACCGGGTGGGCGCGCTGGGCCAGCTCGGCCGTGCGGGACCGCTCCAGCAGCACCGGGTAGGCGTACCGCTCCACCCGGCTGGCCGGGATGCCCGCCGCCGCGGCCACCTGCTCCACCGACTCGCCGGCGCGGATGCGCGCCTGGATCTCCCGCGGGCGCATCTGGCTCTCCGCCTCGATCTCGATCTGGCCGAGCCGGGTGAGGTCGCCCCGCGCCGCGGCGCGCAGGCGTTCGTCGGCGGGGAGCACGAAGCGCTCGCCGCGATCCGGGTCTTCGAGGATGACGGATTTGCCGTCGTCGTCGAGCCCGATGACCCGCAGCGCTCGCATCATGGCCTCCCGTATGACTTCACCTCGCCAGGTGCCGACGTTAATCCGGCGTGCCGCCTTGACGGGGGAGGCTCGCCGTGGTCACCGATATCTTCGTGTGATCTTGCCCCATGTCGGCGGCGTCTGCACGCCCGTTACGGGAAGGTTCACCTCCACGACGGCGAGGCCCCCACCGCGCGGGCGGTGGGGGCCTCGCCGTGGTAGGTGCTCAGAGCTTGCCGACGACCCAGTCCACCGCCTTGGTCAGCGTGCTGACGTCGGTGGGCTCGACGGCCGGGAACATGGCGACCCGCAGCTGGTTGCGGCCGAGCTTGCGGTAGGGCTCGACGTCCACGATGCCGTTGGCGCGCAGCACCTTGGCCACCGCGGAGGCGTCCACCGACTCGTCGAAGTCGACGGTGCCGACGACCTGCGACCGGTGCGCCGGGTCGGCCACGTACGGCGAGGTGTAGGAGGTCGCCTCCGCCCACGTGTACAGCCGCGACGCCGAGTCCGCCGTGCGGTCGACCGCCCAGGGCAGGCCGCCGTTGGCCAGCAGCCACTCGATCTGGTCGTTGAGCAGGAACAGCGTGGCCAGCGACGGCGTGTTGTAGGTCTGGTCCTTGGTCGAGTTGTCCAGCGCGGTGGTCAGCGACAGGAACTCCGGCACCCACCGGCCCGACGCGCCGATCTCGGCGACCCGCTCCAGCGCGGCCGGCGACATCAGGGCGATCCACAGGCCGCCGTCGGAGGCGAAGCACTTCTGGGGCGCGAAGTAGTAGACGTCGAAGTCCTCCGCCACCACCGGCAGGCCGCCCGCGCCGGACGTGGCGTCGATCGCGACCAGCGCGCCGTCGGAGCCCTCCGGCCGGGACACCGGCACCGCGACGCCGGTCGAGGTCTCGTTGTGCGCCCAGCCCACCAGGTCGGCGCCCTCGGCGTAGGCGATCTCCGGCGCCGTGCCCGGCTCGGCCTTGACCACGATCGAGTCGCCGAGGAACGGCGCGTCCGAGGTGACCTTCGCGAACTTCGAGGAGAACTCGCCATAGGTGAAGTGCTGCGCGCGCTCGCGGACCAGGCCGAACGCGGCGGCGTCCCAGAACGCCGTGGTGCCGCCGTTGCCGAGGACGACCTCGTAGCCCTCGGGCAGCGAGAACAGGTCCCGCAGACCGGCGCGGACCGAGCCGACCAGGGACTTCACCGGCTTCTGCCGGTGGGAGGTGCCCATCAGGGCGGCGCCCTCGGACGCCAGGGCCGCGAGGGCCTCCGGGCGGACCTTGGACGGGCCGCAGCCGAAGCGGCCGTCGGACGGCAGCAGGTCGTCGGGGAGCACCAGGGTGGACGGGTCGGCGGTCTGGGTCATCGCGAAGCCTCCGGTGACGGGGGAGGGGGACAGCCTGACCGGCGCCGTTGCCGGGGGCACCAGTGTTGCAGCCGGGTGGCGCAGCGGTGACGGCCGGGTGTCGCTGCTCACGTCCGCCCTGGTCCGGGCGGACGTGACCTGGCCCTCCGGGCGCGCCGGGCGGGGTCGCCGCGGGCGCGCCGGCCGCGGTCGGGCGAGGCGGGGCGGGAAGTCGCCCCGCCGGCGGTGCGGGATGCCGTCGCGCGGCGGTGCGGAGGTCCGCCGCGCTCGCCGGGCGGGGTCGCGGGGTCGCGGGGTCGCGGGGTCACCGAGCCGCGGGGTGCCGCGGTCCGGCGGCGCGGGCGGTGGCCCGGCGGTGCGGCCCGGCGGTGCGGCCCGGCAGTGCGGTCTGCGGGGGCGGGTCGGCGGCGCGGTCGGCGGTGCGGCCCGGCGGTGCGGTCTGCGGTGCGGGGCGGCGGGGCGCACCGCGGTCGTCCGCCGGGCGCGCCGGTGCGGGGGAGCGCCGGTCAGGCGATCTCCGCCCAGCCCTCCACCTCCGACGGCACGCGCGGGCCGGGGCCCACGTAGGTCGCCGACGGCCGCACGAGCCGGCCGGTGCGCTTCTGCTCCAGGATGTGCGCCGACCACCCGGCCGTCCGGGCGCAGGTGAACATCGCGGGCATCATGTGCGGCGGGACCTGGGCGAAGTCCAGGACCACCGCGGCCCAGAACTCGACGTTGGTCTCGATGGCCCGGTCCGGCCGGCGCTCGCGGAGGGTCTCCAGCGCCGCGGTCTCCAGCGCCGCCGCCACCTCGTAGCGGGCCGCGCCCAGCTCGCGGCAGGTGCGCCGCAGCACCCGCGCCCGCGGGTCCTCCGCCCGGTACACGCGGTGGCCGAAGCCCATCAGGCGCTCGCCCCGGTCGAGGATGCCCTTCACCACGGCGTGCGCGTCGCCGGTCCGCTCGACCTCCTCGATCATCGGCAGCACCCGCGCCGGCGCGCCGCCGTGCAGCGGGCCGGACATGGCGCCGATCGCGCCCGACAGCGACGCCGCGACGTCCGCGCCGGTCGACGCGATCACGCGCGCGGTGAACGTCGAGGCGTTGAGCCCGTGCTCGGCGGCCGACACCCAGTACGCGTCCAGCGCCTTCACGTGCGCCGGGTCGGGCTCGCCGCGCCAGCGGGTGAGGAAGCGCTCGGTGATGGTGCGGCACTGGTCGATCCGCCGCTGCGGCACGGCGGGCCGCCCGATGCCGCGGGCGGACTGCGCCGCGTACGACAGCGCCATCACCGACGCCCGCGCGAGCTGCGCGCGGGCCTCCTCGTCGGTGATGTCCAGCAGCGGCTGGTAGTCCCAGATCGGCGCGACCATGGCGAGCGCGGCCTGCACGTCCACCCGCACGTCGCCGGTGTGCACCGGGATGGGGAACGGCTCGGCGGGCGGCAGGCCCTGCCCGAAGCGGCCGTCCACCAGCAGCGCCCACACGTCGCCGAAGGTGACCTTGCCGGCCAGGTCCTCGATGTCCACCCCGCGGTAGCGCAGCGCGCCACCGTCGCGATCGGGCTCCGCGATCTCGGTGCGGAAGGCGACCACGCCCTCCAACCCCGGCCGGAACCCGTCCTGCTCGGTCTGCTGCACCACGCTGTGCGCTCCTCGTCCGCGAGAGTCAGAAGTGGGGAAAACCTTGCTCCCCCGCAGACCCGGCCGCAACGACGTGAATCCGTGGCGTCGGTCACGATCCAGGAACCGATTCAGCAGGGGCGGCTCCCGCGCCCGGCGGCGAGGTCGCCCCGCGCCGCCGCGCCCCGCGGCGCCGGCCCCGTGGTGGCGGCCGGCGCCCGGCGCGGGCTCAGCCGCGCAGGCCGGTGACGGTCAGCTGGTCGCCGAACGGGCTGACGTCGCCCGCGCAGCCGTGCTGGTCGCTCATCGGCAGGTACAGCGGCGTGGTCTCATCCGGCGGGAACACCTTGATCCCCCACACGGGAGTCTTGCGGCACAGGTCCGGGTCGAAGTTGTCGACCCGGGCGAACCCCACGTCGGAGACGGCCGTCGCCCCGTGCGGCAGGGTGAGCAGCGACCCCCGGTCGCCGCTCCGCACCGCCGCCGCGCCGACCTGCTCCCCGCCCGGGTCCACGTAGGACACACCCGGGTGGCCGCGCAGGGCGCACGGGGCGATGCCCCGGTTGGTGAGCAGCACTTCGCGGTACACCGTCCCCGCCGCCCCTTCGACGCGCCCGAACGCGACGCCCAGGTCGACCGACCGGCACGTGCCCGCCTGCGGCCGGGCGGCGTGGTCGCCGACCGGGTGCGCGACCGCGGCCCCGCCGGTGAACAGCGTTGCCGCGACGACCGCGGCAACGGTGAAAAATCTCCTCATCACGATCTCCCCCGGGATTCACGAGCCGAATTCCCGCCCCGCGGTGTGACGCCTGCCACCGGGCGGCACCCGATGAACCCACAGATTCGGCCCGGCGCGCAAGGGGGCCGGAATTGACCGCGCGCGCCGGGCCGCGCCGAAATAAACGGAACCCGGTGGTGTCGCGGCGCCGGGCGCATTTCCCGCATTCCGGCGCGAGCGGCGGCCCGTGAACGGGATCTGTGAACGGGAGCCGTGGGCGGGCCCTGTGCGCGGGCGCTGCCGGCGGGGGCCGGTTCCGGGGCGCGTGGTGCGGCGGATGCGGTGCGGAGAGGGGTGGACCAGGCCCGTTCACACGTCCGGTCGTCCCCCGTTGCGCTGGCAGGGGGCGTGACCCAGGGCACCACCTCGGCGCCCCGCGCGGTGACAGCGGAGCGCGTTCCCGACCGCACGCGGCGAAACCGCCCCGGATCGAGTGACCATCTGACTCGATCACGTGCTCGATTCCGAATAGGAGGTCGCACCGTCCGTCACGGGTCGGGTGGTGCTCATCACCGCGCAGGCGGTTTCGCGCGCGCCCGGAAACCCGTACGGTCGCGGGATCGTTGGGTGCCACAAGGGCCGTGCCTGGTAAAACCTGTTCAGGAGGTCGGGATGTCGGAGACGACGAACATCGCGTTGCCGTCGATGCGCGTGTCTTACGAACACGGTTCGCTGACGGAAGGCGATCTCGCCGCCACCTGGCACGAGCAGCTGCAGCTGTGGCTGGACCAGGCCACCGGCGCGGGCCTGCCCGAGCCCAACGCGATGGTGCTGGCGACCTCGGACACCGAGGGCCGGCCGTCGTCCCGGACGGTCCTGGCGAAGGGCCTGGACGCGCGCGGGCTCGTGTTCTTCACCAACTACACCTCCGCCAAGAGCCACGACCTGATGGCCACCCGGTACGCGTCCGCGACGTTCCCGTGGTTCGCGATGCAGCGCCAGGCGCACGTGCGCGGCACGGTGGAGAAGGTCGGCGCGGAGGAGACCGCCCGCTACTGGGCGAGCCGGCCGCGCGGCTCGCAGATCGGCGCGTGGGCGTCGCCGCAGTCCCGGGTGGTGACCGGTCGGCCCACCCTGGAGAGCGCGTTGAACAAGATCGAGCGCCAGTTCGCCGACGCCGACGCGGTCCCGGTGCCGCCGCACTGGGGCGGCTGGCGCATCCGGCCCGAGGAGGTCGAGTTCTGGCAGGGCCGCCGCGACCGGATGCACGACCGCCTGCGCTTCCGCCTCGGCCGCGACGGCTGGGAGCTCCAGCGCATCGCCCCCTGACCCGAGCCCCCGGCCCCGGGTCCTCCTGCCCTCGGGTCCTCCTGCCCTCAGGTCCTCCTGCCCCCGGGTCCCTCCGACCCGAGGCGCTCGACGGGGACCGGGTTCCCCCGGTCCCCGTCCGCACCGCCGCGCCCCCGTGCGCCGGGGTGACCGGAGCGGTGCGCCGTGTCCCACGTCTCGGTTAACCGGTTGTTAGTTGTCGTACGCTAACCAGAGTGAGGAGCTTGCTCGGCAAGGTCGCGATCGACACCCGCCCGCTGAAGGTGCCGGCGTACCGGAGGCTCTGGTACTCGACCGTCGTGACCGCCGTCGGCAGCCAGCTGACCGCCGTCGCGGTGCCCAAGCAGGTGTACGACATGACCGGCTCGTCCGGCTGGGTCGGGGTCGCGGCGGGCGTCGCGCTCGTGCCCCTGCTGGTGTTCGGGCTGTGGGGCGGCGCCGTCGCCGACCTGGTGGACCGGCGCAAGCTGCTGGTGTGGACCAACACCGGCATCGCGGCGACCTCCGTGCTGCTGTGGTTGCAGGCCGCGTTCGAGGTGCGGTCGGTGTGGGTCGTCATCGCGCTGCTGGGCCTGCAACAGGTGTTCTTCGCGGCCAACGCGCCCGCCCGCTCGGCGTCGATCGCCCGGCTGGTGCCGGCGGACCAGCTCCCGGCCGCCGCCGCGCTGGGCTCCACGGTGATGACCTTCGGCGGGGTGTTCGGCCCGATGCTGGCCGGCGCGCTGATGCCGGTGGTCGGCGTGTCGACGCTCTACCTGGTGGACGCGGTCGCGCTGACGCTGACCATCCGGGCGGTGTGGAAGCTGCCGCCGATGCCGCCGCTGGACGGGGTGTCCCGCCGGCCCGCGCTGCGCGACGTGCTGGACGGGTTCCGGTACCTGGCGCTGCAGAAGGTCCTGCTCGCCTCCTTCCTGCTCGACGTCATCGCGATGGTGTTCGGGATGCCGCGCGCGCTGTTCCCGGAGATGGCCGAGGAGACGTTCGGCGACCCGGCGGGCGGCGGCTTGGCGCTCGGGTGGCTGTTCGCGGCGATCCCGCTGGGCGCGATGCTGTGCGGCCTGGTGTCGGGCTGGACGTCGCGGGTGCCCCGGCACGGTGTCGGCGTGGTGCTGTCGGTCGTCGCGTGGGGGCTGGCGATGATCGGTTTCGGCCTGTCCCACGCGCTGTGGCTCGCGGTGGTGTTCCTCGCGATCGGCGGTGCGGCGGACATGATCAGCATGGTGTTCCGCAGCGCGATCCTCCAGTCCGCCGCCACCGACGAGATGCGCGGCCGGATGCAGGGCGTGTTCGTCGTGGTGGTCGCGGGCGGCCCGCGGTTGGCGGACCTGCTGCACGGCACGACCGGCGCGGCCATCGGGGCCGGCCCCGCCACCGCCTGGGGCGGCCTCGCGGTGGTCGTGGCGACGGCGCTCGCGGTGGTCGCGATCCCGTCGTTCTGGCGCTACCGCTTCACTTCCGCCCCGGTCGAGGCGCCCGCTCCCGGCACCCGGCCGGCGGACTGACGGCCGGTCCGGCGCGCGTCAGGGCGCGGTGGGCACCACCTTCCCGGCCCCGATCCGCCGCATCCGCTCGACGCCCCACTCGCCCAGCGCGTCCAGGGCCCGGTTGAGCGACCGGCCGTGCTCGGTCAGCGAGTACTCCACCCTGGGCGGCACCTCCCGGTAGACCTCGCGGTGCACCAGCCCGTCCTCCTCCATCTCCCGCAGGTGCTGGATCAGCATCTTCTCGCTCACGCCGGGCAGGCCGCGGCGCAGCTCGGCGAACCGGCGGACGCCGTGCTCCTGCAGCTCCCACAGGATCAGCGACTTCCACTTGCCGGAGACCACGTCCATCGCTGCGTCGATGCCGCAGAAGTAGGGGCCGCGTCGCGCCTTCGTCGCCATCCGCCCTCCTCGAACCCGCTTACCAAAAGGTAAGTAGTGCACTAATTAGTCGGTACTGGTCGACCTTACCGGCGTGGGTGATGATCGACGCACCAGTCGAGCGGAGGGGTGGGGATCATGAGTGGCGGCAACGGTGTCCGGGTGAGCGTCCTCGGGTTGGGCGCGATGGGGACGGCCCTCGCGACCGCCCTGGTGGAGGCCGGGCACACCACCGCGGTGTGGAACCGGACGGCGGGCAGGGCCGAGGGCCTGGTCGCCCTGGGCGCGACCGCCGTCGGCACGGCGGGGGAGGCGGTCGCGGCCGGCGACGTGGTGGTCGCGTGCCTGCTCGACGCGGCCTCGGTGCACGAGGTGCTGGACCCGGTGGTGGACCGGCTCGCCGGCCGGGTGCTGGTCAACGTCACGACCACCTCCCCGGAGCAGTCCCGGGAGATCGCCGCCTGGGCGGCCGGGCACGGCGTGGCACACCTCGACGGCGGCATCATGGCCGTGCCGTCGATGATCGGCGAGCCCGGGTCGTCGGTCCTCTACAGCGGGTCGGCGGCGGTGTTCGAGCAGCACCGGCCCCTGCTGGACCTGTGGGGCGAGAGCGCCTACCTGGGCGAGGACGCCGGCGTCGCGTCGCTGTACGACCTGGCCCTGCTGTCCGCCATGTACGTCATGTTCGCCGGTTTCGCGCACGGCGCGGCCATGGTCGCCGGGGCCGGGGTGACGGCCGGCGAGTTCGCCGGGCGGGCCGCGTCCTGGCTGACCGCCATGACCGGTGAGCTGGCCGGGTTCGCCGAGGTCATCGACGGCGGGGACTACACCGTCGCGGGGCAGCAGAGCCTGGAGTTCTCCGACCTGCGCGACATCATCGACGCCGGCGCGGCCCAGGGCATCAGCACCGAGGTGGTCGACGCGGTGCAGACCCTCATCCGCCGCCAGGTCGACGCGGGGCACGGCAAGGAGGGCTTCGCCCGCATCATCGAGAGCATCAAGCACCCGCGGTGAGGTCCTGCCGGCGGTGCTGTCGGAGGAACCGCTCCCAGGAGTCGGCGGACAGGCTGATCACCGGTTGGGGGTTCTTGGAGTCCCGTGCCGCCACTCGGTCGGCGTGGTGCGCCACCTCGACGCAGTTGGCGGTGCTCGCACTGCGGGAACTCTTGCGCCACAAGGTCATGCCGCCATGGTGTCACGCCAGGCGCTGCAAGAACTCCGCCGTCTCGCCGACGTCGTAGGCCAGGATCGAGGGCGTCAAGCATCTGGGGTGAGGTGCTGCTAGCGGTGCTGCTGGAGGAACCGTTCCCAGGAGTTGGTGGGCAGGTTGATCACCGGTTGGGGGTTCTTGGAGTCCCGTGCCGCCACTCGGTCGGCGTGGTGCGCCACCTCGACGCAGTTGGCGGAACTGGCACTGCGGGAACTCTTGCGCCACAAGGTCATGCCGCCATGGTGTCACGCCAAGTGCTGCAAGAACCCGCCGTCTCGCGACGTCGTGGGCCAGGATCGAGGGCGTCAAGCATCTGGGGTGAGGTGCTGCTAGCGGTGCTGCTGGAGGAACCGTTCCCAGGAGTTGGTGGGTAGGCTGATCACCGGTTGGGGGTTCTTGGAGTCCCGTGCCGCCACTCGGTCGGCGTGGTGCGCCACCTCCACGCAGTTGGCGGTGCTGTTGCTGCGGGAACTCTTGCGCCACAAGGTCATGCGCCCATGGTGTCACGCGAGGCTGCGCAGCAACTCCGCCGTCTCCTCGACGGTGTACGCCAGTCCCACCAGCGTGGACCAGGTCTTCTCGAACACCTCGATCTGATCGTCGTCGTCGAGGAAGAGGCTCGCGACCTTGTTCTCGAGCAGGACCAGGCTCGGGTCGTCATCGTATTCGAGGATCACGAAGGGGCCGTTCAGGCCAGGGTGCAAGGCCGCAGTGGTCGGCAGCACCTGGACCGTGATGTTGGGCAGTTGCGCGGCATCCGCGAGGTGCCGCATCTGACGGGCGTTGGTCCCGGGAGCGCCGAAGGGCCGATCGAGCACACCTTGTTCGATGACCGCGTGCAACCTCACCGGCCTGCTGCGGGTGAGCAAGCCCTGTCGAACGCGTCGGCTCGCCACCAGCGCGTCGACTTCCTCCTCGGAAAGGGCGTGCCCGGTGGCGCGGATGAGTGCTCGGGCGTACTCCGCGGTCTGGAGCAGGCCGGGGATCACCAGCGGCTCGTAGTTGAGGAGGGTGCTCGCCTCGTCCTCGAAGTCGGTCCAGGCTTGCCAGTCCTCCGGCAGGTGGGCGTTGTTCATGCGCAGCAGACCGCGCTGTTCGGCGTGCCGTGCGAGATCGAGCAGGTAGACCCGCTCCTTCTTGGTCACGCCGTAGAAATCGAGCAGCTTTTCGAGGTCGTCCATGTAGATGCCGATCTCGGAGGTCTCGATGCGGCTGATCTTGCTGCCGGACATGCCCACCGCCTCACCGGTGGCATCGGTGCTCAACCCCGTGGCGCTGCGGAGCTTCCGGAGGATGTGGGCGAGTCGTCGGGAGCGGACGGAGCGTCCGGCGCGGCGTGCCATGGGAGCGACGTTAGAACTAATGCAGGTGAGCAGGCTAGGGTGTTCACTCTATCGTGGCATTGCTGCAAATTTTGAAGCGCTGCAATCTATTCGCATGACCCAAGAACAGATCAACGAGCAGAAGCGCGACTGGGTGCTGCGGTGCGAGGGCGCCGCCGGCAAGGTGTTCGAGCTGGGGGTGAGCCTGGGGACGGTGGAGGTCCACCTGCCGGTCGACGTCGACTGCATCCGGCTCGAACCGGGGCAGGCCGTCGCCTTCCGGGCGGCCTTGGACGAGGCCGTCGAACGGGCCGAGGCGGACCTCCGCGAGGGGTGCGGGGCGGGCTGAACGCCGGGGCTCGCCGAAGTCGCGCGTGCTCCGCTGTTTGAAAGCGGTGTGATCGGGCACACCCCACCGGCATGGCGGAGGCGACGAGCGCACCGGCGCAACCGGAGCTGAAGAGGGCCATCGGCCCCAAGTTGCTGCTGTTCTTCGTGGTCGGTGACATCCTCGGCACCGGCATCTACGCGTTGACGGGCAACGTCGCGGGCAAGGTCGGCGGCGCGCTCTGGCTGCCGTTCCTGATCGCGTTCCTGGTCGCGTTCCTGACCGCGTTCAGCTACCTCGAACTGGTCGGCAAGTACCCGCGCGCGGCCGGCGCGGCGCTCTACGCCAACCGGGCGTTCAAGGTCCAGTTCCTCACCTTCATGGTGGCGTTCGCGGTGATGAGCTCGGGCATCACCTCGGCCTCGTCGGCCGCGCTCGCGTTCGGCCGCGCCTACCTCCAGGCGCTCGTGGACGAGTTCCTCTCCGACGCGTTCACGGTGTCGGCGACGCTGGTCGCGGTGCTGTTCATCGCCGGGCTCGCGGTCGTGAACTTCCGGGGCGTGTCGGAGTCGGTCAAGGCCAACGTCGTCCTGACCTGCATCGAGCTGTCCGGGCTGGTGATCGTGATCGCGATCGGGGTCTACGCCGTCGTGAGCGGGGACGGCGACGCGGGCCGGCTGACGCAGGTCGACCCCGCGCCCGGCCAGTCGGCCCTGGTCGCGGTCACCTCGGCCACCGCGCTGGCGTTCTTCGCGATGGTCGGGTTCGAGGACTCCGTCAACATGGCGGAGGAGTGCCGCGACCCGGTGCGGATCTTCCCGCGCGCCGTGCTGTGGGGCATGGGCATCGCGGCGCTGGTCTACGTCCTGGTGGCGGTCACGTCCTCGCTGCTGATCCCGGCCGACGAGCTGGCCGGCGCGGGCAGCTCCGCCCTGCTGCGGGTGGTGCAGGTCGGCGCGCCCGGCTTCCCGCTGTGGGTGTTCTCGCTGATCGGCCTGTTCGCGGTCATCAACTCGGCCCTGATCAACATGCTGATGGCGAGCCGGCTGGTCTACGGGATGTCGCGCGAGCGCATCATCCCGAAGGTGTTCGGGGCCGTGCACCCGTTCCGGCGGACGCCGTGGACCGCGATCGTCTTCACCAGCGGTGTCGCGATCGTCCTGGTGTCCACCACCGACATCGCCAAGCTCGGCGGCACGACCGCGCTGCTGCTGCTGGTGGTGTTCACCATCGTCAACGTCGCGGTCCTGGTGCTGCGCAAGGACCCGGTGGGGCACCGGCACTTCCGGGCGCCCACCTGGGTGCCGGTGCTCGGCGCGCTCACCTGCGCCTACCTGGCCAGCCCGCTGTCCGGGCGGCCGGCCGAGGACTACGTGATCGCGCTCTACCTGCTCGGCGCCGGGCTCGTGCTGTGGCTGATCAACCGGGTCGCCCACGGCAAGGTCGAGTTCGACGCGGAGAAGCTCGCCAAGTAGGGCTACCCGGCGGCCCGGATCCGGTGGCGGCGCAGCTCCGCCGCGTCGTGCGCGCTGAAGACGTCGACGCGGTCGCCGTGGTCCCGCACCAGCTCGCGCAACCGGTCCTGGTTGGACAGTCGCAGCTCGCGCACGGTGTCCATGCGGCCCTGCAGGAACTTCAGCCCTGGCGGGCAGTGCGGCGGCGCGGCCATCTCCCCGTGGTGGAAGTAGGAGTCGCCGGCGTGCAGCAGCCAGCCGTCCCCGGTGTCGACGGCGACGCCGGTGTGGCCGCGCGTGTGGCCGATGAGCGGCACCAGCAGGACGTCCGGCCGGAACTCGCGGACGCCGGCGAAGCCGAACCACCGCTCGCCCGTCGGTTCGTGGGTGACCCACTTCGGGCCGTGCGCCCACTGCCGGTCCGGGTAGCGGATGCGCTCGTTGGCGGACTTGCCCGGACGCAGGGCGTCCGCCAGTTCCTCGGCCAGGACGTGCACCTCGGCGTGCGGGAAGTCGCGCAGGCCGCCGCCGTGGTCCAGGTCGAGGTGGGTCAGCACGACGTGCCGCACGTCCTGCGCGCGGTGCCCCAGGGCCTCGACCTGGCGGACCGCCGTCTCGGCCTCGTCCAGGACCGGGCGGCACAGCAGCCGCCAGGGCTTGGCGAGGGTGCGCCCGGGGTGGCGCACGTCGGCCAGGCCCAGCCCGCTGTCGACCAGCACCAGGCCGTCGTCGGTCTCCAGCAGCAGGCAGTGGCAGACCATCGTCGCGGCGCCGAGCAGCGGGCCCGAGCCGTCGAGCAGCCGGCCGCCGAACGGGCGCATGGTGCCGCAGTTGAGGTGGTGGACCTTCATCCGGTGGGCCTTCCGAGCGGGGCGCCGGGGCGCGCGCCGGCGGCGTGGGGCGGGGGCGGGTCGCGACGCGCGCGGGCCGGCCGCCACTGTACCGACCGGACCGCCCGCGCAGGGCCTGCTCGCACCGGGTCCGCCCGCATCGGGTCCGCCCGCACCGGGGTGGACGTGATCGGCACCGGGCGCCTCGCGGTGGGAGGATGGCGGCCATGCTGGAGATCGCGTACGGCGCGGCGCGCGCCGGCATCGTCGCGGAAGGCGCAGGGCTCAAGTCGTTCGAGGTCGGCGGTGTGCCGTACGTCGAGACCTACGAGGACGAGCCGCCGATGGGGTGCGGCGCGGTGCTGGTGCCGTGGCCCAACCGCACCGCCGGCGGGCGGTGGGTGCTCGACGGCGCGGAGCAGCGGCTGGACGTCACCGAACCCGCCCGCGGCAACGCGATCCACGGCCTGGTGCGGCGGATCCCGTGGGACGTCGTGGAGCACGCCGGTTCGCGGGTGACGCTGGAGGCGCGCGTCGCCGGGGCCGGGTGGCCGGTGGAGCTGCGGACGTCGATCACCTACGCCCTGGACGACGACGGCCTGAGCGTGTCCCACGCGGTGCACAACACCGGTTCCGGGCGGACGCCGTTCGGGGTCGGGGCGCACCCGTACCCGCGTGCGGGGCTGTCCGCCACCGACGAGACGTCGCTGTCGCTGGCGGCCACCACGGTGCTGCCGCTGGACCCGGCGACGATGGTCCCGTCGGGGCCGGCGGTCCCGGTCGGCGGCGACCACGACTTCCGCACCGCGCGGTTGCTGGCGGGCGTGGACCTGGACACCCCGTTCGGCGGCTGCGAGCCGGTCGACGGCCTGGTGCGGCACGTGCTGCGCGGGCCGGCCGGCGCCGTGGAGGTGTGGGGCGACCCGGACTTCAAGTGGGTGCAGGTCTACACGCCGGCGGACTTCCCCGGCCGCGGTCGCGCGGTGGCGGTCGAGCCCATGACGTGCCCGCCGGACGCGCTGAACTCGGGCGTGGACCTGCTGTGGCTCGACCCCGGCCGGTCCTGGTCGGGTCGGTGGGGGTTGCGCCCGCTGGCGTAGGTCGTCGGCGTCGCCGGCTGTGCGCGTCGCGATCACGGGTGGCCGCGTCGTCCCGGTGGCCGGTGAGCCGGTCCGGCGCCGGGGCCACCTCGTGGCCGACCACCCGGTGGCGCCGATCGACCTCCCGTCCCACCGGGAGCCCCGACCGCCGGTCAGCGGCGCAGCTCGCGACCGATCACCACGCGCTGGATCTGGTTGGTGCCCTCGAAGATCTGGAGCACCTTCGCCTCGCGCATGTAGCGCTCCACCGGGAAGTCGCGCGTGTAGCCGGCCCCGCCGAGCACCTGCACGGCGTCGGTGGTGACCTTCATGGCCGCGTCGGTGCAGACCAGCTTCGCGATGGCCGCCTGGCGGGTGAACGGCAACCCCCGGTCGCGGCGGCGGGCCGCCGCCAGGTAGGTGGCGCGGGCCGACTCGACGGCCGCCGCCAGGTCGGCCAGCAGGAACTCCAGGCCCTGGAAGTCGATGATCGCGCGGCCGAACTGGGTGCGCTGCTTGGCGTAGTCCACCGCCTGGTCCAGGGCGGCCTGGGCCAGCCCGACCGCGCAGGCCGAGATGCCCAGCCGGCCGGAGTCCAGGGCGGACAGCGCGATCTTCAGCCCGTCGCCCTCGGCGCCGATCAGGCGGTCGTGGTCGAGCGCGACGTCCTCGAACCGCAGCTGGGCGGTGACGGAGCCGGTGAGGCCCATCTTCCGCTCCGGTGCGGCGGCGGTCAGGCCGTCGACGTGGCCGGGGGCGAGGAAGCAGCTGATGCCCTTGCCGCCGGTGTCCGCCGTGCGGGCCATGAGGGTGTAGAAGTCGGCCACGCCGGCGTGCGTGATCCACGCCTTGGTGCCGTTGACCACGTACCGGTCGCCGTCGCGCACCGCGCGGGTGGACAGCGCGCCCGCGTCCGAGCCCGCGTGCGACTCCGACAGGGCGTAGCCGCCGAGCAGGTCGCCCTCCAGCATCTCCGGCAGCCAGCGGTTCTGCTGGACGTCCGTGCCGAAGGCCGCCAGCGCGTGGCTGGACATCACGTGCACCGAGAGGCCCACGCCGACCGACATCCACGCGGACGCGACCTCCTCCAGCGCCTGGAGGTAGACCTCGTAGGGCTGCTCGCCGCCGCCGAACCGCTCCGGGTACGGCAGGCCCAGCAGCCCGCTCTTGCCGAGCAGGCGGAACGCGTCCCGGGGGAACCGCCCCTGCTCCTCGGCCTCCGCCGCGCGCGGCGCGAGCTCCTCGCGGGCGATCTCGCGGACCAGGGCGAGCAGGTCCTCGGCCTCGGTGGTGGGCAGCAGGCGCTCGGCGGGCATCGTCGACCTCCGGGACGGCAGGGCCGTCAGTCAGGCGGCGTACTGTTGGCAGTACTGTAGGACGTACGCCAGTACTGCCGCCAGGGAGTGTGACAGAGTCCGCCCATGACCGCGCCAGCTCGCCGACCGCTCACGCCCCGGCAGGTGGACCTGCTCGGGCGGCTGGAGTCGCTGGTGCTCGCCGAGGGGTTCGCGCACTTCACGCTGGACGACCTCGCCGCGCGCCTGCGCTGCTCCAAGTCCACCCTGTACGCGCTCGCGGCCAGCAAGGAGCAGCTCGCCGTCCGCGTCGTCGGCCGGTACTTCATGGGCGCCGCCGAGCGCATCGAGCGGCGGGTGTCCGGGATCGGGGACGTGCGGGTGCGGGTGGGCGCCTACCTCGCCGGCGCGGCCGACGAGCTGCGCCGGGCGTCCGCCCAGTTCATCGCGGACGTGTCGGCGTTCGCGCCGACGCGGTCCACCTACGAGCGCAACGCCCGAGCGGCGGCCGAGCGCATCCGCTCGTTCATCCAGGAGGGTGTCAAGGAGGGCGTGTTCCGCGAGGTCCACGCCACCCTGGTGGCGGAGATGGCGGGGCTGCTCATCGAGGGCATCCAGACCGGTGTGCTGACCAGCCGGGCCGGGGTGTCCGACGCCGAGGCGTTCACCGCGCTGGGCGAACTGCTGCTGGACGGGTTGCGCCGGGAACGGAGCCAGTCGTGATCGTCGTGGCCGGTGAGGCCCTGGTCGACCTCGTGCCGACGGCCGAGGGCCACCTCGCGCCCCGGATGGGCGGCGGGCCGTACAACGCGGCGGTCGCCGCGGGCCGGCTGGGCGCGCCGGTCGGCTTCCTGTCCCGGCTGTCCACCGACCTGTTCGGCGACCGCCTGGTCGAGCGGCTGCACGCCGCCGGCGTGGGCACCGACCTGGTGCAGCGCGGCCCGGAGCCGACCACGCTGGCCGTGGTGGGCCTGGGCGAGGACGGCTCGGCGCGCTACTCGTTCTACGTGGAGGGCACCGCCGACCGCCGGGTCACCGACCCGGGACCGCTCCCGGCCGCCGTGCGCGCGGTGTCGTTCGGCACGTTGTCGCTGGTCCTGGAGCCGGGTGCGAGCACCTACGAGCGCGTGCTGTGGCGGGAGGCCGAGCGCGGCGCGCTGACCGTGCTCGATCCGAACGTCCGCGCGGGCCTCATCCGCGACCCGTCGGCCTACCGCGACCGCTACGACTCGTGGCTGGCGCACGTGGGCCTGCTCAAGGTCTCCGCGGACGACGCCCGCTGGCTGGCCGGGCTGCCCGGGGACGCGCCCGAGGAGGACGTGCTCGACGTCGTGCGCGACTGGCGCGACGCCGGGCCGGCGGCGGTCGTGCTCACCCTCGGTGGCGACGGGCTGGCCGTGCTCACCGGCGCGGGTGAAGTGATCCGCGTCCCACCCGTCCCCGTCGCGGTGGTCGACACGATCGGTGCGGGCGACACCGTGCAGGGCGCCCTGCTGGCGTGGCTGCACGACCACGACGCGCTGTCCACCGAGGCCGTTCGCGGTATGGACGCGGCGCGCTGGACCGAGGCGCTGGGCCACGCCGGCGCGGCGGCGGCCATTACCTGTTCGAGGGCCGGAGCGGAACCGCCGTTCAAACGCGAGCTGGAGATGACCTAGCTCTCACCCGCTGTGAGGTGGAGAAACACGGCCGACGGGCTACGGTGGTGGATGCACGCTAGGCACCCGTGCATCCGAGTGTGATGCCGGTCCCACCTCGCAGAATCGGTTCCATGCCGCGGCTGTGGAGCGGGTTGGCCGCCGACTAGCGTGGCACAACTGACAGGACCCCAACGGGGTGGTGCTGTGGTGCGGGACGCCCCACGTCCGCGCGCCCGCGCGTGCGACCGACCGCACGAGTCCACCCCGCCCTAGCGTGAGAGGGACTCTGAATGCCCGACGCGACGACTGCGCCGAACGACACCCGTACCGTCGCGCTGCGCCATCAGGGCGGAGAGCACGAGATGAAGGTAGTACCGGCCACCGAGGGTGCGCCCGGTATCGATCTCGGCAAGCTCCTGGCCACCACCGGCCTGGTCACCCTGGACAGCGGTTTCGTCAACACCGCGTCCTGCTCGTCCGAGATCACCTACATCGACGGTGACGCGGGGATCCTGCGCTACCGCGGCTACCCGATCGAACAGCTCGCCCAGCGCTCGAACTTCATCGAGGTCAGCTACCTGCTCATCTACGGCGAGCTGCCGACGCAGGCGCAACTGGACGAGTTCTCGTCCAAGATCAGCCGACACACCCTGCTGCACGAGGACCTGAAACGGTTCTTCGACGGCTTCCCGCGCGACGCGCACCCGATGCCGGTGCTGTCCTCCGCGGTGTCCGCGCTGTCCACGTTCTACCAGGACAGCCTCAGCCCGTTCGACGCCCACCAGGTGGAGATCTCGACCATCCGCCTGCTGGCCAAGGTGCCGACCATCGCGGCGTACGCGTACAAGAAGTCGGTCGGCCAGCCGTTCCTTTACCCGGACAACTCGCTGGGCCTGGTGGAGAACTTCCTGCGCATGACGTTCGGCTTCCCGGCCGAGCCCTACGACGTGGACCCGGACCTGGTCCGCGCGCTGGACCTGCTGTTCGTGCTGCACGCCGACCACGAGCAGAACTGCTCCACCTCGACGGTCCGCCTGGTCGGCTCGTCCGAGGCCAACCTGTTCGCGTCCATCTCGGCCGGCATCAACGCCCTGTTCGGCCCGCTGCACGGCGGCGCGAACAGCGCGGTGCTGGAGATGCTGGAGAAGATCAAGGCCGACGGCGGCAACGTCGACGCGTTCGTCCGCAAGGTCAAGGACAAGGAGGACGGCGTCCGCCTGATGGGCTTCGGCCACCGGGTCTACAAGAACTACGACCCGCGCGCCGCGATCATCAAGAAGACGGCCGACGAGATCCTCGGCAAGCTCGGCGCGGACGACCAGCTGCTCGACATCGCCAAGAAGCTGGAGGAGACCGCGCTCGCGGACGACTACTTCGTCTCGCGCAAGCTCTACCCCAACGTGGACTTCTACACCGGCCTGATCTACCGGGCGATGGGCTTCCCGACGAAGTTCTTCACCGTCCTGTTCGCACTGGGCCGCCTCCCCGGCTGGATCGCGCACTGGCGCGAGATGATCAAGGACCCGGCCACCAAGATCGGCCGCCCGCGGCAGATCTACGTCGGCTCCCCGGAGCGCGAGTTCGTGCCCCTCGAACAGCGCTGACGCACACCACCCGCGAGGCCCGCGCCCCCCACCGGGAGCGCGGGCCTCGTCGCGTCCACAGAGCACCACGGGGAATCCATAGAGGACGGCCACACCTCCGCTCCCTCCACAGAGGATCACCACCCCTCTTCGCGTTGCACGCAGCGGTACTGCACCTGGTGCGCTTTGCCCGAAGCGGTGCTGCACCTAGTGCACATACCGGTGTCTTCGTGTTCTCCTCCCCGTACGGCCTGGGCGCAGCCCAATCATGTCGAGCAGGGGGTGTCAAGCACGCTTCACCGCTTGACACCCCCTGCTCGACATGATTGCCTCCGGCAGGCCGTACGGGGAGGAGAACACGACCGCCCTTTCTTTTCCTCCTCCTTGGGGGCCTCTCGGCCGCTCTTCTTACTAGGATCGCGCACCGATCCGGGTGAGATTCGGTGCTGTGCCGATCTCATTGGTGCGGTAGAGCGCGAAGCTGAAGGGATTAAAGAGTCCTCGCCGGACAGGCAGGCCGCCAAGGAGAAGGAAAAGAAAGAGCGGTCGTGTTCTCCCCGCATGGCCTGTCAAAGACGACCATGCTTTCTTGGGGGGTGCAAGAGAAAAGCGTGCTTGCACCCCCCAAGAAAGCATGGTAGCCCTCCGGGCAGGCCATACGGGGAGAACACGAAGGCACCGGACTGCACGGGGCGTGCTGCCCTAAGCGTGTCGCCCTGACTGCACGGGGCGTGCTGCCCCAAGCGTGTGCCGCCCTGACTGCACGGGGCGTGCCACAAGCCAAGAGCTTCAGCGGGTCAGCGGAGGGCGTCCCGGAGTTTCACGCGGGCACCGGTTTTCAGCACGGCGTTCGAGTAGACCTTGCCGCCCAGCCACGTGATCGCCGCCGCCGTGCCGATGGCCAGCACGATGGCCAGCAGCACCTGCCAGGTCGGCGCGACGCCCATCGCCATTCGGCCCGGCATCAGGATCGGCGCGAAAGGCGGCAGCACCGACAGGACCGCCACCAAGGTGTCCGACGCGTCCTGGATCATCAGGTTGATGCCGACCACGAAGGCGATCACGATCGCCATGCTGATCGGCGTCAGCACGGACTGGAGCTCCTCCTGCCGCGACACCAGCGAAGCGGCAGCGGCGAAGATGGTGGCGTACAGGAAGAAGCCGAGCAGGTACCAGAGCACACCGGTGGCCAGCGCGCCGCCCGCCACGCCCGTCACGTCGATCACCCCGGACACCGACGACAGCACCAGGCCGATGCCGCCGATCAGCACCAGCTGGACCAGGCCGACCAGCCCGAGGCCGATCACCTTGCCCAGCAACAACTGCCACGGCCGCAGGGTCGCCAGCAGGATCTCCACGACGCGGCTGGACTTCTCCTCCACCACGCCCTGCGCGACCATCGTCCCGTACACCAGCAGCGAGTAGTACAGCAGCACGGCGATCACCAGGCCGATGGCGAGCCGCTGCCCCCGTTGGGAGTCCTCGGGGTCGAGCGCGACCACGTCGACCTTCGCCGCCTCCACGTTGCGCGCCACGACCTCCGGGTCCAGGTCGGCCTCGGCGAGCTGGGCGTTGAGCACCTGCTGCTTGACGATGAGGTCGATCGAGTTGCGCAGGCCGTCGTCGAGCCGGTCCTTCACCACCACGCGCAGGGCGTCCGGCGCGCCGGTCACCAGGGCGTCCAGCTCACCCGCGCGGACCTGCTCCTCGGCGGCGGCGACGTCGGTCACGTCGACGACGTCGACCTCGCGGCCGAAGGACCTCGCCGTCTGCTCCAGCGGTTGCGCCAGGACGGTCGCCTGGCCGCTGAGCGCCACCGCGTCCCGACCCGAGCGGTCGAACAGGGCGGTCTGCAGCAGCACGTAGCCGGCCAGCACGGCGACGACGACCAGCGTCCCCCACAGGAACGACCTGGTGCGCACCTTGGCCAGGAACTCCCGGCGCGCCACCAGGAACACCGCCCGGCCCGGGGTCAGGGTGCTCATGCGCCGCGCTCCTCGGTGACCACGCTGCGGAACAGCTCGGCCAGCGACGGCCGCTGCCGGCTGAACTCGCGGACCGGCCCGGTGGCCAGCGCCGCGTGCAGGACGGCCTGGTCGTCGGCGCCGGGCGCCAGCTCCAGGACGACGCGGGTGCCCTCCGCCGCCACGACGCGCGTGCCGGGCAGCGCGTCGGCCCAGCCCGCCCGCGCCCCGGGCGCGTCCACCACCAGCCGCACCGCGCCGCCCGCGCGCAGCTCGTCGACCGTGCCGGAGGCGACCAGCGAACCGCTGCGGACGATGCCCACCCGGTCGCACAGGCGCTCCACCAGGTCGAGCTGGTGGCTGGAGAACACCACCGGCACGCCGGTGGCGGCCTTCTCCCGCAGCACGGTGCTCATCACGTCCACCGCCACCGGGTCCAGCCCGGAGAACGGCTCGTCCAGCACCAGCACGTCCGGCTCGTGCACCAGCGCCGCCGCCAGCTGCACGCGCTGCTGGTTGCCCAGGCTGAGCCGCTGCACCTCGTCGCCGCGCCGGTCGCGCAGGCCCAGCCGGGCCACCCAGGTCTCCGCCGAGCGCAGCGCCTCGTTGGTGGACAGGCCGTGCAGCTCGGCCAGGTACACGAGCTGGTCGAGCACCTTCATCTTCGGGTAGAGGCCGCGCTCCTCCGGCATGTAGCCGATGCGCCGCCGGGTCTCCAGCGTCACCGGCTCGCCGTTCCAGCGCACCTCCCCCGAGTCGGCGGCGAGCACGCCCAGGGCGATCCGCATGGTCGTGGTCTTGCCCGCCCCGTTGCTGCCGACGAACCCGAACAGCTCACCCGCCCGGACGTCGAACGTCATCTCCCGCAACGCGACGACCTCGCCGTAGCGCTTGGAGACCCGGTCGACCTCCAGCACGCCCTGTGCCACGCCCCGCCTCCCCTTCTCGGTCAAGCACCGTAGACCTGCTTCGACAGCGGCTCGAACGGCTCGCGGCTGAACACGGCCTCGACCGGCAGGCCGAACACCTCGCAGATCCGCATCGCCAGGTCCAGGCCGGGGTAGTGGTCGCCCCGCTCCAGCGCCCCGATCGTCTGGGGGTTCACCCCCACCGCCCGTGCCAGCACCACCCTCGTCATACCCCGTTCGACCCGCAGCACCTGGATCCGGTTGTGGATCCGCTGGGCGGGTCCCCGGCGTGCCGGACTCATGTTACGAAGTGTTGCGAAAACCCAACAGAACGGCAAGTAAACTATTCACACAATAGGCCGAACGGCGGTATCCAGGTCCGGCGGACCCGGAAATCACGATTCGGTGAAACGATACGGGGCCGGGAACCGAATCGACCGACGACCGGTCGAACGCGTCGTGGGCCGCGGGCCCCGTTGCCTGGAGGGGTGACTCTATGGAGCCGATGGAGCCGGACCAGTGGCTCGCGCAGTACGGCCGGAAGATCGAGCAGGCCAAGCAGAACGCCGAGCAGGCGCAGGGCCGGCTGGGCGAGGTCGGCGGCAGCGCCACGTCCCCGGACGGGTTGATCACCGTGACGGTCAACGCGTCGGGCGCGCTGACCAACCTGATCCTGCGGCCCGCCCTGCGCGGTGAGGACCCGGAGCGCGTCTCCGGCGCGATCATGACGGCGGTCGGCCAGGCCCAGCGCGCCGCCGCCGGCCAGGTCGTGCAGATCATGAACGACTTCGTCGGGGAGGGTCCGGCCCTGGACTTCGTCAAGGCGAACATGCCCAACGGCTATTCGGGTGACGGCTCCGACCCGGTGGAACCGGAGCCGGAGATCCAGCGTCGAGACACCAGGCCCGACGACGACTACTTCACCAATCCACCAGACGTGATGGCCTGAGCAGGGGGTAGATGTCCATGTTCGTGTCGTTCCACGTGAGCCCGGAGCAGATCCGGGCCCACGCCGGCACGGTCGACCAGCTGACGCAGAGGATGCTCTCGGCCACGCAGACCGCCGACCCGTCGCTGTCCACCGACGCCTTCGGGGTCTTCGGCTCCTTCCTGGCCTCGTTCCTGCTCAAGACGGCCGGCGCCTCCCAGGACATCCTCGGCCAGGCGACCGAGACCGTCGCCGACATGTGCCAGGGCCTCAAAGAGGTCGCCGAGCTGTACGAGAACGTCGACCTGGACAACGCGTTCGGGTTCACCGGGAAGGCGCGCGGATGACGACCCAGGCGACCACGCAGGGGCGCGACCCGTCCTACCTGATCGGTGACGTGCAGGGCACCGTCGCGGCCGTCGAGCGCGGCGACTGGGTGCAGGCCGGGCTGGGCATGGCGAACACGGCCATGGGCATCGTGGGACTCGCGACCAACCCGCTGTCGGGCTTCCTGTCCGCCGGGTTCAGCTGGGCCATCCAGCACGTGGACTTCCTGCGCGAGCCGTTCGACGCGCTGCTGGGCAGCCCGCAGGCCATCCAGCGGATGTCCGACAACTGGGCGTCGGCGGCCAAGCAGATCGAGGGCATCGTCGCCGACTACCGGCGCACGTCGGTCGAGGAGACCCGGGGCTGGCAGGGCCGCTCCGCCGACGGCTACCGCGCGGCCAGCAAGAAGCACGCCAGCGGCCTGGAGACGCTCGCCAAGGCGGCGCAGGGCATCTCCGGCGCGGCCAAGGGCGCGGGCGAGCTGGTGGCGCAGGTCCGCAAGACCATCATGGACCTGATCAGCCAGGCCGTGTCCGACATGGTCATGAAGATCATCCAGTGGCTGGCGGCGTCGTTCCTGACCTTCGGCGCGGCGATCGCGGCGGCGATCTCGGACATCGTGCAGATGGCCGTGAACTACGCCAAGAAGCTGGCGGACTTCCTCAAGAAGCTCGGCAACTCGCTCAAGAAGCTGATCGACCTGATCAAGTCGGTGCAGCAGATCGCGGCCACCGCCAAGCAGATCCTCCAGGCGATCACCGCCATGACGCACTCCAACAGGGGCGCGAGCGGCGGCGGCGGGGCGGGCCCGCGCAACACGCAGGGCGGGCTGGGGCTCACCCAGGAGCAGTTGGCGGACATGGACCGCAACGCGCGCGACCAGTACGCGTCCGGCGGTGGCGGCGGCGGGAACACCAACCCCAGCAGCGGCGGCTCGCACAGCGCCGGCCCCGTGGTCAGCCGCCCGCCGTCGTTCGGCGGGCAGACCGGCGCGGACGGCGTCGGCGGCCCCGGCGGCGGCACCTACCCCGGCGGCGTGAGCACCGGCGGTCCCGTGGTGAACCGCCCGCCGCAGGTGGGCACGGGCTCGGGTTCGGGGTCCGGCTCCGGTTCGGGCGGCCGCGGGGGCAGCGGCGGGCACTGGGAGCCGGGGCGCTGGGTGCCGGCGGGCAGCGGTTCGCCCTCCGTCCCGCGCGTCAACCCGATCACGTATCCGGCCGGGACCCGTGACGTCACGCACGCCACGAACACCACCACGCCCGGTACTCCCCACGTGCCGACCGTGCGCCCGTTCTCCACGACCGACCTGCCGGGTTCGACCGGTGGTGGCGGCGGTGGCGGCGGTGGCGGCGGGTTCTCCGGCGGCGGTGGCGGCGGTGGTGTCGGCGGCGGCTTCGCGGGCGGCGGCGGTGGCTTCGTCGGCGGCGGTGGTGGCGGCGCGGGCGCCGGTGGCGCCGGCGGGGCCGGGCAGACGCTCCAGGCGGGCGGCTCGTCCGGCGTGCTGCCCGCGGGCTCCGGTGCGCCCGGCGGCGCGGCCGGTGGTGGCGCCGGCGGCGCGGCCGGCGGCCGGGGCGGTGTCGGCGGCGGCATGATGGGCGGCATGGTGCCGCCCATGGCCGGGCAGCCCGGCCAGGGCGACGCCAAGGACCACCAGCGCAAGGTGCGGCTGGAGGGCGAGCCGCTGATCGAAGAGGCGCCGAAGGCGGCCAAGCCGATCATCGGCGAGTAGGCGAGCGGGTCCGTGAGGGGGCCTCCCGGGCGGGAGGCCCCCTCACGGCCGTCCGGGCCGGGGTGTCAGGCGAGGGCGGCGAGTTCCTCCGCGACCCGCCGGCGCGCCTCGTCCTCGGCGGCCCGCCGGTCCGCGGCCACCAGGCCGATGCGGGTCCGGCGGTCGAGCACGTCGTCCGCGTCCAGCGCCCCCTCGTGCCGCACCGCCCACGCGAACTCGCCGACCTCGGCCACCCGGTGCGCCTCCGACCCGTAGCGGGCGACCAGGCGCGCCGGGCCGCGCGCGGGTCCGGAACCGACGAGCGGCAACCACTTCGTGCGCGACCGGACCCGGGTCAGGCCGGTCGCGTCCACGGCGTCGGCCGCCATCCGCCGGTAGGTGGTGAGCTTGCCGCCGACGACCGTCGTGACGCCGCCGTCGGTGAGCACGGCGTGCCGCCGGGACAGGTCGGCGCTCGGCCCGTCGCCGGTGTCCAGCAGCGGGCGCAGGCCCGCGAAGCCGCCCAGCACGTCCGCGCGCGTCAGCTCCCGCTCCAGCACCGAGGAGGCGACGCCGAGCAGGAAGTCCACATCGGACTCCGGCACCCGCGGCACGTCCGGGATCGGGCCGGCCACCGGCTCGTCGGTCAGCCCCACGTGGACGCGGTCGTCCAGCTGGGGCAGCACCAGCGCGAAGCGGTCGCGCCGGCCGGGCACCGGCACGGTCAGCGCGGTCCGGCCCACCCCGAGGGCGTCCGCCCGCAGCACCAGGTGCGAGCCCCGCGACGGGCGCAGCTTCACGTCGACCAGGTTCCCCGCCCAGACGCCGGCCGCGTTCACCGCGGCCCGCGCGCGGATGGTGAAGGTCTCGCCGGTCAGGCCGTCGCGCACGTGCGCCGCGCGGCCGGTGAGCGCGGTGACCTCGGCCCGGGTGATGACCCGCGCGCCGAACCCGGCCGCCGTGCGGGCCAGGGCGACGACCAGCCGGGCGTCGTCGACCAGCTGCCCGTCGAAGCCGAGCAGGCCGCCGCGCAGGTCGCGGGACCGCAGGCCGGGCACGAGGGCGAGGGCCTCGGCGGCGGGCACCCGGCGGGGGCCGGGCAGGACGCGGGACGGGGTGCCCGCGAGGCGGCGCAGCACGTCGCCCGCGCGCAGGCCGGCCAGCACCAGGGGGTCGTGGGCCCGGCCGTGCAGCGGGACGAGCTGCGGCAGCGCGCGGACCAGGTGCGGCGCGGTGCGGGTCATCAGCACGCCCCGCTCGACCGCGCTCTCGTGGGCGAGCCCGACCTCGCCCCGCGCCAGGTAGCGCAGGCCGCCGTGGACCAGCTTGCTCGACCAGCGGGACGTGCCGAACGCCAGGTCGCGGGCCTCCACCAGGCACACGTCCAGGCCGCGCGAGGCGGCGTCCAGGGCGACGCCCGCGCCGGTGACGCCGCCGCCCACGACCAGCAGGTCCACGGTCGCGTCGGCGACCGCGGCGAGGTCGCGGCGGCGGCGGGCGGCGTTCAGGGACGTGCTCACGACAGCGCCGCGTCCAGGAAGCGGGCCAGCTCGGCGAGCAGCCCGTCGAACTCCAGGTCGGTGGTGGCGGGCCGGATCGACAGGACCAGCGACTGGGTGGTCAGCAGCACCAGGCGGGCCTGCGCGGCGGGGTCGCCGGGCCGGATCGAGCCGTCCGCGTGGCCCGCCTCGACCTGGTCCAGCAGGAACGCCTCCACCAGCCGCTGCGTGCCGCCCAGCCGCTGCACGAGGTAGGGCAGCAGCAGCTCGGCGTCCAGGTCGAGCACGCGCCGCAGCAGCGGGTCGGCGGCCAGCAGCCGGATGCCCGCGACGGCGCGGCCGACCAGCCGCTCCCGGGCGTTGCCGCCGGCGGGCCCGGCCTCGTCGGCGCGGCGCAGGAGGGCGCCGAACTCCCGGGTCATCAGCGCCCGCACGAGGGTGCGGACGTCCGGGAACCGGCGGTAGAGCGTCATCCGGCTGACGCCGGCGCGCTTGGCGATGTCGGTCAGCGTGGTGCGGCGGACGCCGACCTCGACCACGCGGTCGCGGGCCGCGTCGAGGAGCGCGTCGTCGCTGTGACGTTGAGACGTCATGTGTCACACTGTAGCGGTGACCGAGCGCATCGACCACACCCTGCGCGACAGGTGGGCCCCCACCCCGGGCGCGCTGCCGCCGCACGCCCTCCGGTGGCTCCGGCGGCGGACGGGGCTCGCGGCGGTCAGGACGCCGGCGCGCGTGCCGGACGTGCCCGGCTCCGCCCTGTCCGACGACGCGCGCGACGCCCTGGCCGCGGTCGTGGGACCGGGCTTCGCCCGCGTGGACCGGGACTCGCGGCTCGGGCGGGCCGGCGGTCTGTCCTACGTGGACCTGCTCGGGCGGCGCGGCTCGGGCGGGCCGGCCGTGCCGGACGCCGTCGTGCTGCCGGGGACGCCGGAGCAGGTCCTGGACGTGCTGCGCGCGTGCGTCGAGCACGACGTGGCCGTGGTGCCGTTCGGCGGCGGGACGTCGGTGGTCGGGGGAGTGGCGGCGCTGCGCGGGGACAAGGCGGCGGTGATCGCGCTGGACCTGTCCCGGTTGGACCGGCTGGTGTCGGTCGACCCGGTGTCCCGGGTCGCGGTGCTCCAGGCCGGCCTGCCCGCGCCGGAGGCCGACCGCCTGCTGGCGCCGCACGGGCTGACCATCGGGCACGTGCCGCAGTCCTACGAGCGCGCCACCATCGGCGGGTTCGCCGCCACGCGGTCGGCGGGGCAGGCGTCGGCGGGCTACGGGCGGTTCGAGGACCTGGTGGAGGGCGTCCGGCTGGCGACGCCGGTCGGGCAGTGGCGGCTGGGCGCCGCGCCCGCCTCGGCGGCGGGGCCGGACCTGAAGCAGCTCGTGGTGGGCAGCGAAGGCGTTCTCGGGGTCATCACGGAGGTCGCCGTGCGCGTGCGGCCACGGCCCGCGGTCGAGCGCTACGAGGGTTTCGCGGTCGACGGCTTCGACCGCGGGTCGGCGGTCGTGCGCTCGCTGGCCCAGCGCCGCGTGCCGGCCGACGTGACGCGCCTGTCCGACGAGGACGAGACGGAGGTCTCGCTGGCCCTGGCCGGCGGGTGGAAGACCAAGGCGCTCAAGGCCCTGCTGCGCGCACGCGGGATCGCCCGGCCGTGCCTGCTGGTCCTCGGGTGGCACGGCGCGTCCGAGGACGAGGTGCGGCGGCGGCGCGGGGAGGCCCTGCGGGGCGAGCGGGTGGCGCCGCTGGGCCGCGCCCTCGGCGAAGCCTGGCGGCACGGGCGGTTCGGCGGACCCCGTCAGCGGGACGCGCTGATGGACGTCGGCGTGTGCGTCGAGACGCTGGAGACGGCGACGCGCTGGTCGCGGGTGCCCGAGCTGCGCGCCGCCGTCCGCCGCGCGCTGACCGACGCGCTGGGCGACTGCGTGGTGATGTGCCACATCTCGCACGTCTACGAGACCGGGGCGTCCCTGTACTTCACGGTGCTGGCGGCGCGGGACGCCGAGGACCCGGTCGGGCAGTGGCAGGTGGCCAAGGCCGCGGCGAGCGAGGCGATCGGCGGCCTGGGCACGATCAGCCACCACCACGCGGTCGGCGTGGACCACGCGCCGTACCTGGAGGCCGAGATCGGCGGCCTGGGCGTCGAGGTGCTGGCGGCGGTCAAGCGGACGCTCGACCCCACCGGGGTGCTCAACCCTGGCAAGCTGCTCCCGGGCGGGCTAGCTTGACCGGCGTGACCGGTGACCTGCTGATCCGCTCCGTGCGGCCGTGGCCCGACAGCCCCGACGCGCCGGCCGTGGACGTCCTGTGCGCCGACGGCGCGCTGGCGTCGTTCGGCCCCGCCCTGCAGGCGCCGCCGGGCGTGCCCGTCGTGGACGGCCGCGGCGGCGTCCTGCTGCCGTCGTTCGCCGACGTCCACGCGCACCTGGACTCGAACCGGCTCGGCCTGCCGTTCCGGCCGCACACCGCCGGCCCAGGGCTGGCCGACCTGGTCGAGAACGACCGCCGGCACTGGCGCACGGCTGAGCGGGGCGTCGCCGAGCGGGCGACGCACGCGCTGGGGCGGACCATCGCGGCCGGCGCGACCCTGGTCCGCAGCCACGCGCAGGTGGACGTGGACTCCGGGCTGGACCGGCTGGAGGGCGTGCTGGCGGCGCGCGAGGCGCACGCCGACCGCGCCGCGGTGGAGGTCGTGGCGTTCCCGCAGTGCGGCGTCCTGCGCGAGAAGGGCACCGCCGACCTGCTGGAGGCGGCGCTGCTGGCCGGGGCGGACCTGGTCGGCGGGCTGGACCCGGCGGGCTACGACCGCGACCCGGTGCGGCACCTGGACGTGGTCTTCGGGTTGGCGGACAAGCACCAGCGCGGGGTGGACGTGCACCTGCACGACGCGGGCTCGCTCGGGGCGTTCCAGGTCGAGCTGATCTGCGAGCGGGTGGCGGCGCTGGACATGCGCGGCAGGGTGACGGTGAGCCACGCCTTCGCACTATCCACTGTGGACTCCGATCGGCAGCGGGAGCTGGTGGAGCTGCTGGCGGCGCACGACGTGGCGGTGACGACGGTGGCGCCCGGCGCGCGCGAGCCGCTGCCGCTGCGGCGGCTGCGCCGGGAGGGCGTGCGGCTGGGGCTGGGCCAGGACGGGATGCGGGACTACTGGTCGCCGTACGGCAACGGCGACATGCTCGACCGGGCGTGGCAGCTCGCCTACCGCAGCGGGTTCCGGCAGGACGAGCTGGTCGGGATGTGCGTCGACATCGCGACCCGCGGCGGGGCGTCGGTGCTGGGCGTGCCGCACGGGCTGACCGAGGGCTCGCCCGCGGACCTGGTGGTGGTGCCGGGGGACACCGTGACCGCCGCCGTGATGGACCGCGCCCCGCGCACCCTGGTGGTGCGCGCGGGGCGGGTGGTCGCGGCCGGCGGGGAGCTGGTCTAGCCGGCGGCGCGGAGCGCGGACACGCTCCGGTAGGCGAACCCCAGCCGCTCGTAGACCCTGATGGCGGCGGGGTTCTCCCGGTCCACCATCAGCGCGCACCCGCCCGTCTCCGCCAGCAGCGCGCCGGCCAGGAACGCGCAGACGCGGGTGGAGAGGCCGCGCCCGCGGTGGTCGGGGCGCGTCGCGACGCCCGCGATGAACCCGAGGTCCGCGGCCGACCAGGCGTCGGCGCCCACCGCGACGAGCGCGCCGTCGGCCGCGCGCAGGCCCGCCCAGCGGCGCGGCCCCGGCTCGTGGGGCCGGACGTAGGAATTCGGGCTCGCCTCGCGCAGCAGCGCACCCACGTCGTCCCACTCGTCCCGGCCCAGCCAGCGCACGTGGTCGGGGGCCGCCAGCGAACCGGTGCGCTCCATCCACCCGAACGTCGCCGCCGCCGGGAAGTCCGGCAGCCCGGCGGCCACCTCCGCGGGGACCAGCGGTCGCAGGCCGGGGCGCAGCCGGGCGCGCAGGATCGCGGCGACGTCCTCGGCGGGGCCGGCGAGCACGAGCCGGTCGTACCGGTTCAGCGCGGGGGCCAGCACGCCCACCGCGCCGCCGTGCCCCCAGGCCGCGCCGCCCCGGCCGGGCGCGAGGCACTGGGCCGCCCAGCGCACGAGCGGGTCCGGGTTCGCCGCCGCCACCTCGTGCGGGGTGCGCAGAACTCGCATACCCGCATCATCGCCGACGGGCCGGCCCCGCCCGACGCGGAGGTCCCGCGGCCGTGGGGCCCGTGCGGCGCTAGAAGCCCTTGCGGCGCAGCAGGCCGCGCTTCTGGAGGGTGTCCTCCAGCGCCTGGTAGGCCGTGTCCATCGCGATGAGGTAGTCGTCCTGGTCGCGGGGCGGCACCGACTCGTCCGGCTCGGGGACCGGCTTCATCCGCATCCACCGCTCCTCCCACAGCGCCTCCACCGCCGCCTCCCACAGCAGCCGGACGCCGACCCGGGCCATCTTCTCCTGCTCCAGGAGGTCGGCCACCCGGTCCTGCGAGGCGGCCAGCCGCGCCAGCAGCTCGGCCACCCGCTCGCGGTCCCGCTCGCGCATCCGCCGCACCGACTCCCCGGCCAGCGCGACGACCTCCTTGTACCGCTCGACCGCCGAGCCCCCCGAGAACCCCGGAACCGGCGGGGTCCCCTGGGCCGGCGGGGCTTCCGGTGCGGCGCCGGCGCGCTGCGCGGGCACCACCGAGGCGTTGCCGATCATGTTTCCTCCCCGGTGTCGAACGGGATGACCACCTGCGGCCGGGAGTGCTCGAACCGGTCGAAGAACAGCGCCCGGCGCGGCCTGGGCGACCACGCCATCACCTGCTCCGGACCGAACGACAGCAGCTCCTTGCCCTGGACGTCGAAGGCCAGCCACGCGCCGATGTCGTCGTACACGCCGGGCGGCAGGCTGTTCTTCAGCCGCTGCACGCCGCGCCACCAGCCGAGCAGGTGGGTGCGGTTCTCCGGGCCGTGCTTGAGCACCGTGCGCAGGTGGTCGAGCCCGGACACCCGGCCCGGCCCCTTCTGCTGCTCCAGCAGGGTGTGCGCGGCGTCGACGGCGTACACCACCAGGTAATGGGGGTCCAGCGGCAGCTCGCGCTCGCCGGTGACGGACTCGGTGAGCTCCCCCGCCACCTCCGACAGCAGGCCCGCCACGCCGTCCAGCCGCAGCAGGTCGGCGGTGTGGCCCGCGTCCTGCAGCCGCTTGCACAGCTTCTCCGCGTGCGGCCAGGCGTCCTCGGCCAGACAGGCCAGGCTGAACCGCGCCCGTGCCGGCTCGTGCTGCCGGGCCAGCGACAGCGCCGCGCTGCCCAGCACCGCCGCCGCGTCCTCGGCGAGCGACCCGAGCACCGCGATGTTGCGCCCCGGCGTGCGCGCGAACCGCACCCTGGCCGCGCTGCCCGCCACGTCGATGACCTGGCCCAGCAGCACGGTCGGGCTGCCGTCGACCGGCCCCAGCGACCGGAAGTCCGGCAGCGCCCGGAGGTCGGGCACCCGGCTGCCGTCGAACAGGATCGGCTCGGCCAGCTCCGGCGGGCGGCGGGCGTGCAGCTCGGCCTGGAGCTTGTCGAACGTGCCCCGGCCGGTCGCGTCCGGGATGCGCGCGATCTCGTTGCCCGGCCGCACGCCCGACTCGTGGTTGACCACCGCGTGCCAGCGCGGCAGCTCCACGGCGGCGTCGTTCTGCGGCTCGGCCAGCACCCGCCGGGCCTTGGGCAGCGCGATGCGCAGGGTGAACTGCTCGAAGATCGCCGACTTGCCCCAGAAGCCCTCGATGCCGGACACGTCCTGGCTGGACAGCACCAGGTGGATGCCCTGCGACCGGCCGCGCCGGGCCACGTCCTCCAGCAGCGCGGTGGCCTGCGCGGTGACCTGGTCGCGCTCGCCGAACAGGTACTGGAACTCGTCGATCACCGCGATGATGCGCGGCCAGTGGCCCCCCGGGTCCTCCTCGCGCAGCTGCTCCAGCTTCACGACCTCGTGCTGCTTGGCCGCGTCGGCCCGCCGGCGCATCTCGTCGGCGAGGAACCGCAGCAGCGCCACGCCGAACTCGCGGTCGGTGTTGACGTTGACGCCGACCAGGCGGGCGTGCGGCAGCCACGTCGGGTCCTTGCGGCCCGGCGCGAACTGCGCGAACGACACGCCCTCCTTGAAGTCCAGCAGGTACAGCTCCAGCTCGTCCGGGTGGTAGCGGGCCGCCAGGCTGCCCAGCATCGCGTACAGGAAGTTCGTCTTGCCCGACCCGCTCGGCCCGCCGATCAGCGCGTGCGGCGAGGTGTCGCCCAGCGCCACGTGCACCGGCTCGCCCTCGTCGTAGCCGACCGGGGCCACCACGCCGGCGGCGGAGCTGTCCTGCCACAGGCGCTCGGGCAGCAGGTCGGCGAACGCGCTCAGCCGCAGGCGGCGCTCCTCGCGCTTGTCCGCGATGGCGGCGCACGCGCGCGGCACCTGGTTCGGCGGGAACGGCGGGTCGAGCGCGACCGCGACGTGCTTGCCGGTCATGGTCGTGGTCGCCGTCCGGTCGGCCGCGATCGCCACGGTCTCGATCGGCGAGTTCACGGTGACCGGGATGTCCACGATGATCAGCTGCACGCCGCAGGCCAGGCCGTTGCGCGCCACGCGCTGCAGCTGCTGCTGGTGCTCCTCCCGCAGCGCCCGGCGGTTGCCGAACAGCACGGCCACCCGCCACGGCTCGGTGCGCCTGCCGCCGACCGCCCGCACCGACTGGTGGCCCTCGACCAGCACGCCGGTGTGCACGCGGCGGATGTGGTCGGACAGCTCGTCGAGCAGCTCGTGCAGCCGCGCCGGGTCGTGCACGGTCAGCAGGCCCGCCCTGGTCAGCGGGTACAGGCCGGGCAGCGAGCCGGTGAGCTGGTCGACGTCCCACACGTGGACGTGCACCAGCCCCGGCTGGAAGTAGCTGACCAGCCGCAGCAGCAGGTTCTCCACCACCGCGTCGGCGGTCTGCCTGCTCTCGGGCGTGGAGGTCACGTGCAGGTGCGCGTGGTCCAGCAGCGGCACGGCCACCGGGAACGACTGCGGCTCCGGCGCGCTGCGCACCACGCCCGTGCCGATGCGCCACAGCTCCGGCACGCCCTCGCTGCCGTCGGCCGTGCCGGGCGTGCCCAGCCACCGCTCCGGCGGCCACGACGCCGGACCGGGGGAGACCGCGTCGACCAGGGCGGTCAGCCGGCCGGGGCCGCGCTCGGACCACTCGCGGAACGCCTCCACGCGGTCGACCAGCGTGGCCGCGAGGCGCTGCTCGAACTCCTCCTTCTTCAGCGCCCTCGCCAGCAGCGGGTCGGCCAGCGCCCGGTCGACGCCCTGGCCGCGCACCATCACCTCGAACATGTCGCGCGCGCGGTCGTCGGCGAGCCGGCGCAGCTCGCGCGAGGCGTTGCCGAGGGTGGCGGCCACCGCCCGGCGGAACTCCTCGAAGGAGTCCTCGATCCGCCTCCGGCGCTCGTCGCGCCTGCTCACGTCACAGCTCCACGGCCAGCCGCTGGACCAGGTCCAGGCTGCCGACGATCAGCTCCAGCTCGTCGGCGAACCGCTCCCTGGCCTTGAGGAACCCGGCGGGGACCAGGGACTCGTGGTGGTTCGCGCTCGCGTCGACCAGGACGTCCACCGCCTCGTCCAGCGCGGCCTGCGCCTCGCGGACGCTGCGGTAGGCGTCGCGGAGCAGCTCGCAGCTCTGCTCGAGCGCGAGCCTGACCTCCCCGACCGACGTCACGTCGCAGCCTTCGCGCTCACAGCCGGCCGTTGATGCTCTCGGCCTGCGAGATGCCCGCGCCGAGGAACTTCTGCAGGTCGGTCACCCCGCTCACCACCTCCGCGAACTGCGCGTTGGCCTGCTCCACGTCGGCCTGGACGCTGCCCTGGGTCGCGGTGCTCAGCAGCGCCTGGGCGTCCTCGGCCAGGTCGGCGGCCTGTTGCAGGGCCTGTGCGCTCTGGCCCGCCTTGTCGACGGCCTGGGCGATCGCAGCGCGGACCTCTTCGATGCTGGCCATGTCTATCCCCGACCCCTCCCACAGCGCTGGAAGTTCCTGTTGTTGAAAGTAGTACCCGTGATCGGACGTTCCACAAGCAAGATCGGCTGACCGGGTGGTAGCGGAACTCCACTCGATCGGATGAGCGCTTCCGAGGTCAGTCGGGCACCGTCCACACGAATGCCGAGGCCGGCGTCGCGGTGAGTTCCAGGGCGGCGATCCCACTGGGCGGGACGGGGGCCGCTGACCAGCGGATCACCGCCGACGGGCCGGCCCACCGCACGGGGGTCCACCCCGAACGGCCCAACGACGAGACGGCGCCGCGCAGCGCGGCCTCGGGCGGTTCGGCGCTCGAACCGAGGTCGACGTGCACGCTCAGTAGATCCCCCTGCGGAGCCACTCGGGTGATCTTGCCATCGCGCGCGACCCGACTGGCCACCGCCCGCGCCTGCCACTCGGCCCCGGCCGACCGGTCGGCCGCCACGTCGACCCGCAGCAGCAGCCGGGTGTCCGGGGCCGGCTCCGCGCCGGCCCCGGGCGAGGGCGCCGGACGGGTGTCGGGTGGGGGCTCCGCGTCGACCCGCGCCGCGGCCCCCGGGCGGGCCTGCGCCGCGCCTTCCGGGTGGGTTCGCGTCGCGGGTTCGGGGTGGGTCCGCGCCGCGGGTTCGGGGCGCTCCTGCGCGGCGGGCTCCGGGCGGGCCGGCCGGCGTTGCGGGTCGCCGCCCGCCCACGCCTCCACCAGCAGCCGTTCGGCGCCCGGCACGAGCCCGTCCAGCCGGGGCGGGTCCTCCAGCACCGTCCAGGCCGTCGGCGGCTCGCAGGACACGCGCGGCATCGGGAACTCGTCGCCCAGCGACCGGACGAACGCCCGGACGGCGCGAGCCAGCGCGCCGGCGACGTTCTGCGTCGCGCGCTCGCCGCTGACCAGGCTGACGGTGACCGACCAGCAGCCCGGTTCCTCGTCGGAGCAGTCGTCGGCCTGCACGACCCGCCCGCCGACGCGGCGCAGCAACCCGGCGCAGGCCGTGCGGGCCTGCCGCTCGTCCTGCGCCCCGACCACCACGGTGATCAGCAGCTCCAGCTCTTCACCCACCATCGCGGGGCAGATTGTCCACGAACGCGGCCCGCGAGTCTCCCCCGGCTTGACCCGGGGTGCGCCCCACCGTGTTGGCTGGAGCCATGACGAACAACCTCGAAGGCAAGGTCGCGCTGGTCACCGGAGCCTCGTCGGGCATCGGCGAGGCGACGGCGGTCGCGCTGGGCCGTGCGGGCGCTTCGGTCGTCGTGGCCGCGCGGCGGGTGGAGCGGCTGGCCGCGCTGGAGGAGCGGCTGGCGGCCGAAGGGGTCAAGGCGCTGGCCGTGGAACTCGACGTGACCGACGAGGCGGCCTGCCGGCGGGCGGTGGAGCGCGCGGTCGAGGCGTTCGGCGCGCTCGACGTCCTGGTCAACAACGCCGGCGTGATGCTGCTGGGCGAGATCGAGGGCGCGGACACCACCGACTGGACCCGCATGGTCTCGACCAACGTCCTCGGCCCCCTGTTCCTCACCCACGCCGCCCTGCCCCACCTGCTGGACCGGCGCGGGTCGGTCGTCCAGGTGTCCTCCACGGCCGGGCGGGTCGCGCGCGGCGGGGCCGGTGTCTACAACGCGACGAAGTTCGCGCTCAACGCTTTCAGCGAGGCCCTGCGCCAGGAGGTCACCGGGCGCGGCGTGCGGGTGATCGTGGTCGAGCCGGGCGTCGTGGAAACCGAACTGCGCGAGCACATCACCGACGCGCGGGCGCGGGAGAGCATCGAGGGGCGGATCGCGGGAATGCGGCAACTCACGCCCGAGGACGTCGCGGAGGCCGTGCGCTACGCGGTGACGCAGCCCGAGCACGTGGCGGTCAACGAAATCATGGTGCGCCCCACCGACCAGGTCTACTGACCGACGGCAAATCCCTTTTCGCCCAGCTCGGCACCGGCACGCCCCGTGCTGTCAGGCCAGCACGCCCAGTGCAGTTAGGGCAGCACGCCCCGTGCAGTCCGGTGCCTTCGTGTTCTCCCCGTATGGCCTGCCCGGAGGGCTACCATGCTTTCTTGGGGGGTGCAAGCACGCTTTTCGCTTGCACCCCCCAAGAAAGCATGGTCGTCTTTGACAGGTCATGCGGGGGGAACACGACCGCTGTTTCTTTTCCTTCTCCTTGGCGGCCTGCCTGTCCGGCGAGGACTCTTTTAATATTTTCAGCTTCAAGCGCTACCGAACTGATTAGATCCGTACCGCACCAAATCTCACCCAGATCGGTGCGCGACCCAGGTATGAAGAGCGGCCGAGAGGCCCCCAAGGAGGAGGAAAAGAAAGGGCGGTCGTGTTCTCCTCCCCGCACGGCCTGCCGGAGGCAATCGCATTTGTCGGGGGGTGTCAAGCGAAGAGCGTGCTTGACACCCCCCGACAAATGCGATCGGGCTGCGCCCAGGCCGTACGGGGAGGAGAACACGAAGCGACCGGTGTGTGCACTAGGTGCAGCATCGCTGCGTGCAAAGCGCACTGGGTGCGGCGCCGCTGCGTGCGAAGCGCACTGGGGGCGGTGCTGTCCTGCTAGTTCAGCTTCAGCGCCCGGCGCACGAAGGACACCACGTCGTCCAAGACCTCGTCGCGGTTGGTCTCGTTGAAGACCTCGTGTCGCGCGCCGGGGTAGACGCGTTCCTCGAACAGCAGCCCCCGGATCCGGTCCGTGCCCGTCCTGGTGTCCGCCAACGGCACCAGCTCGTCGGCGTCGCCGTGCAGCCACAGCGTCGGCAGGTCCTCCAGGGTCGGTCCGTAGTTCACCTCGTCCAGCGCCCGCTCCAGCGCCTCCAGGGTCTCCCGTCGGAACGGCCCGTGCCACACCAGCGGGTCGGCAGCGTACCGCTTGCCGACCTCCGGGTCGCGGGACAGCACGTCCGGGTCGACGGGGGTGTCCGGGATCTCGGCCGACCCCAGCACGTCCAGTCCCTGCCAGGTGCCCAGCATCGGCGCGGACAGGACCAGGGCGGCGGGTCGGTGCAGCTGCGCGCGGCGGGTGGCGATCAGGCCGCCCATCGAGTGGCCGACGAGGACGGTGGGGAGGTCGGTCGCCGCCGAGGAGATCGCGGCGCCGACGTCCTCCACCACGCCGTCGAACGACGTGATCAGGGCCCGTTCACCGGCCGAACCGCCGTGGCCGAGGTGGTCGGCCGCCACGACCAGGGCGCCGGCCTCCACCAGGCGTTCGGCCACGTGCCCGTACCGGCCGCCGTGCTCGCCGTACCCGTGCACGAGGACCGCCAGCCAGGTGGCCTCCAGGTTCGGCCAGGTCCGCACCACGAGTTCGCCGGCGTGGCCGGGGATGTTCGACTCGATCACCTACGCAGCGTAGAACGCGCTGATCTCGATCTTCCCGCCACCGCACACCGGGCCCAGGCCCCACGGCACGGTCAGCGGCTGCGTCTCGTCGGGCGGGATGGCGGCGGCGTCGGCGGCCTCCGGCCGGCACGGCTGCTCCACGGGCTCGTCACCGGTCGGCACGACGGTCCAGTGCAGGTTGGCCGCGGCGGACGACTGCGGCGCCAGGGTGACCGGCGACGGGCCCGGGTCCCGGGTGCGCCGCAGGTCGGTGGCCACCGGCTGCCCGGAGGCGTCGAGCAGCTGGAAGCCGCTGTAGCCGTTGAGCGTGCACGGGGCCGGGCCGGTGTTCGTCACGACCAGCTTGCCGCCGCGGTTGCCCGCCGCCGCCTCGGTCGGCTCGACCCGCCCGCTCAGGGTCGCCGCGGTGCACCTCGTGGAGTCGGGCGTCGGCGAGGTCGGGGGCGGGGGCGGCACGGGGGAGACGGGGGAGGTGAGGGTGGTGGTGGCGGTGGACGACGCGCTGCTCGCGGAGGGCGGCGGACCGCTCGGGAGCGCCTGCTGGTCGGCCGCCGGCCGGGGGCTTCCGCACGCGGTGAGCGCCAACAGGGCGCCGCAGACGGCGAATCGCCTCATGTCCACCTCCTGGGTCCTGGTCCTACCAGGGGGACGTACCCAGCGGGCGGGCGGTCGGGTCGGTCGGGGAAGAATTCACCGTATCGTGCCCGTCACAGTTGCTTCTCGACCCAGCCGTCGGCGAGCACGGGCATGTCGTGCACGGCCGCCGTCCACAGGTAGGTCCAGCACACCCGGCCGTCCGCCAGGACCACGCGGACCCGCCGGTAGTCCCCGCCCTCGTACTCGTCCAGCACCGGCAGCGCCACCTCCGGCGACTCCAGCCGCAGGACGTGCCCCGGGACGCCCGGACCGTCGCCGGGGCGCAGCGCGGGGTAGCCCCGGCCGGTGTCGTGCAGCGTGCCGGGCAGCCGCGCGGGCACCGGGGCGTCACCGGTCGTGAACGGCTCCACCAGGCGCCACGCGCTCAGGCCGGGCTGGAGGGTGCCGTAGACGAACAGGCGGTCGGGCCAGTCGTCGGGCGACGGGTCGCCGAGCACGGGGGTCACGTCCAGGCCGTCGCTGTCGGCGGGCCGGCCGCCGAGGGTGCGCGCGCCGCGCTGGTCGACGTCGGCGCACCGCACGGGCCCGCCGCCGGCGAGCAGGGGCATCCGCCGCTTGCCCGCCCCGGTGTAGGCCAGGACCGAGTCGACCACGGCGCCGTTGAACAGGGTGACGCGCCCGGTGTGCACGCGGACCAGCCGGTAGCGCAGGCCGCGGCCCTCGCAGCGGTCGAGCACGCGCAGCTGCTCGGCGGTGGCGAACCACACCGCGTGCTCCTCCTCGACGCCGGGCGCGGCGGCCAGCGTCGCCGGGCGCTGCCCGTCGGTGGCGCGCAGCCCGGCCGCCCACACGGCGGTGAGGCCCTCGCAGCGGGCCCGCAGGACGACGGCGGGCCCGGTCAGGCCCAGCTCCTCCCGCAGCCAGGTGACCTTGGCGGGGTTGGCGTTGGAGCCGTAGGCGAGCACGGGCATCCGGCCCGTCAGGGGCGGCTCGCCGTGGTCGGCGAGCCAGTCGTCGAGGTCTCGGCCGTCGGGCGCGACCCGCCACCCGGAGTCGGCCGCGGGGTCCGGGGCGACCGGCCAGCCCGCGCCGTCGAGGTGCACGAAGCAGTGTCCCGGCCGAGCGCCCGGGTAGGGCTCGGCCGGGTGGCTATCGTCCGTGAACGGTTGCGTCATACCCCCCATTCTGGCGCAGCGCACACCGAATTCACCCGATGTTGGTTTTTTCGTCACGGAAGAGGTCGGACCTTTCCAGCTGTCGGCTGGTGAGTTGCGCGTGTGGCCGCTGTTCGCGACCGATTCAGATCGGAGGTCTCGACGTGATCTGTCACACGTTCGCACCTGTTGCGCGGTACCGAAGCGGCTCCGACCAGGCCCGTCCCGCCCGGCCGCCGGCCGCGGGGGGCACGCGCACCGCGGAACGCCGCCGGGGAAAGAGGGCTCTCGGGGGGTGCGGAACAATCCCCCCGGAGCCCCCGATCGCGGGCGCCGCCGGTTTCAGCGGCCGGTCAGGATGAGCGCGGCGTCGATTTCGGGGTGGGCCTGCGGGTTGTCCTCCCACCACCGGGCGTAGCCGGGGTTGCGGGGCAGCACGGCCCGGTAGGCGCGGGCCGCGCACGCGAACACGTCGTGCGCCCGGCCCGCCGCCGGGCCCTCCCGCCGGGTGGCCAGCATCAGGTCGACCATCAGCGGGGCGCCGCGCAGCGGGCGGATGACGATCCCGTCGCCGCTGCGGGACTGGGGCAGGGCGAAGGACACCGCGCCGTTGGCGACCAGGCTGCGGGCCGTGGACGCCTCGTTGACGTGGTGGGTCAGGCGGGGGGTGAAGCCCGCCTCCGCGCACACCGAGAAGATCTGGAGGCGGTTGCCGACCAGCTCGTCCGGCGGCGACACCCAGTCCCGGTCGGCCAGCTGGGCCAGGTCCACCTCCTCCTGCCCGCCCAGCGGGTCCCAGTCCGGCAGGGCCACGAACTGCGGTTCGCTGATCAGCCTGCGGATCTCCAGGCCGCGCAGCTCGCGCCGCTCCATGCCCTCGAACCGGTCCAGCACGCCCAGGTGGACCTGGCCGTTGACCAGCAGTTCCAGCAGGTCCGAGCCACCGGGCATGATCTGGGTGCGGACCTCCGAACAGGGGATGGCCCGGCGCAGCTCCTCCACGAAGTGGCCGAAGAACAGGGTGGGCACGCCGCCGACGATGAGCGGCCCGGGTGTTCCGTCGCGAGTCCTCCCCTTGGCCAGGCTGACCAGTTGCTCCACTTCGTCCAGGACCAGGCGCGCCGTGCCCACGACCTGCTTGCCCAGGTCGGTGGGGGCGCTGCCGCCCGGTGTGCGGTCGAACAGCTGTCCGCCCACGATGCGCTCGACCGTCCGGAGCTGGGCGCTCATCGCCGGCTGCGTCAGGCCGAGCCTGCTCGCGGCCTTCGTGAGGCTGCCCTCTTCGGCGATCGCGCACACCGCGCGGAGGTGGCGGAGTTCAAGCTCGGGCATAACGCTCTTCTATCCCCCTTTTGAATGAGCCGCCACCCCTCACGGCCGCCATAGTTGGCGGAGTCCCCGTGCAGTGGAGAGGAAGAGATGCGCAGCGCCAGCCAGATCTACTGAGTGCGGGCACCACACACCTGTGGCCGTCCCGTCCCACACCACGCTGCAACGCGGGCGTGGTCGAGCGACCCGGACACCGTTTACGCGGGCGGATGTCCCGGGAGGCGCCGGGGAGCCGGAGGCGAGCCAAGGGGGTGCGAGGCGGACGTCCCCACCCCGCTGCGGGCCGCCGGTCGTGACTGCGGAGTAGCGACCGGCGGCCCCGCCGCGTTCTGGGTAGCGTCGGGTGCATGGCAGTAGTGGACAGCCCCGTCGACTGGGTGAACAAGCACATCCGCGACTACGTCGAGTCCGACGGCGCGAAGGGCCACGAGTGGCAGCCCGGCGTCTACACGCTCCTGCTGACCACCACGGGCCGGAAGTCGGGCAACCCCCGCCGCACCGCGCTGATCTACCAGCCGTACGGCGACGCGCACGTGGTCGTGGCCTCCCACGGCGGCGCGCCGGAGCACCCGGCCTGGTACAGGAACCTCCAGGCCGACCCCGCCGCGCGGGTGCGGGTCGGCCCCCGGGAGTTCGCCGTGACGGCCCGCACCGCGACCGGCGAGGAGCGGGCCCGGCTGTGGGACCTGATGAACGAGGTCTGGCCGGACTACGCCGAGTACCAGACCAGGACCGATCGCGAGATCCCGGTCGTGGTCCTCGACCCGGCCTAGGCCCGCGCCCTGCGCCCTACGCACCCACCGGGATCGGCACCGCCGCGCCGGTGACCCGCACGCGGTCGTCGTCGGGTCGCACGGCGACGCCCAGCACGCTGGGCCGGCCCAGGTCGACGCCCTGGTGGATGGTCAGCTCGCGCGGCTCGGTGACGCGCCCGAGCGCCCGCAGGTAGCCGCCGAACGCCGCCGCGGCGGCCCCCGTGGCCGGGTCCTCCACCACGCCGCCGACCGGGAACGGGTCGCGGGCGTCGAAGACGTCGCGCGACCGCGCGTGGAACAGGTGCGCGGTCACGGCGCCGTTCGCCCGCAGCAGGTCGCCGAGGGCCTGGAAGTCGTAGTCCAGGTCGGCCAGCCGCTCCCGCGTCCGCACGCCCAGCACCAGGTGCCGGGCCCCGGCGGACGACCAGTGCGCGGGGTGCCCCGGGTCCAGGTCGTCGGCCGACCACCGCAGCGCCCGCAACGCCGCCCGCACGTCCTGCGCCGGCGCGGGGGAGGACGACGCGGGCACGCTGACCAGCGTCGCCGTGCCCGCCCCGGCCTCGACCTCCACGAGCCCGGCCGGGGTGTGGAAGCGCAGCGCGCCCGTCGTGCCCAGCGCCACCGCGGTGGCCACGGTGGCGTGCCCGCAGAACGGGATCTCCACCTCCGGGCTGAAGTAGCGCACGTCGAACGAGCCGGCCTCGGCGCGGGGCGTCGCGAACGCCGTCTCGGAGTAGCCCACCTCGGCGGCGATCGCGAGCATCGCGGCGTCGTCCAGCCCGGTGGCGTCGAGCACGACCCCGGCCGGGTTGCCGCCGGTCGGCTCGGTGGTGAAGGCGGTGTAGCGCAGCACGTCGGTCATGCGGCCAGCCTCCCCCACCACCGCCATCGAATCCAACGATCCTGCGTGATGACCTCGATCGCTATTGTCGATGGCATGGACACCCGCCTCCTGCGCACGCTCCTGGTGCTGGCGCGCACGGGCAGCTTCACCGCCGCCGCGGCGCAGCTGCACCTGGTGCAGTCCACGGTGACCAGCCAGGTCAAGGCCCTGGAACGGCAGCTGGGCGCGCGGCTGTTCGACCGGCTGCCCACCGGCGCGCGGCTGACCGAGGCGGGCCGCCGGGCCGTCGAGCACGCGCGGGAGGTCCTGGCCGCCGAGCAGCGGCTGCGCGACGCCGTCCGGGGCGGCACGGCCGTCGAGGGCGACGTCCGGGTCGGCGCGCCCGAGTCGGTGTGCGCGTACCGGCTGCCGCAGCGGATCGCGGACGTGGCGCTGCGGTGGCCGGGCATCACCGTGCACCTGACGCCGGTCGGCACGCGGGACGCGATCGCGGGCGTGCGCGGTGGCGACCTCGACCTCGGCCTGGTGCTGGAGGAGGCCGTGGTGGCTCCCGGCCTGGCGGTCGACGTCGTCGGCGCGGAGCCGATCGAACTCGTCGCCGCGCCCGGCGCGCCGGGCGCCGACGAGCGGTACTTCCTGCTGGAGGAGGGCTGCTCCTACACCGACCGGTTCGTCCGCGAGCTGACCGCGACGCCCACCATCACCCGGTTCGGCAGCATCGAGGCCGTGCGCTCGTGCGTGGTGGCGGGCCTGGGCCGGGCGGTGCTGCCGCGCGTCGCCGTCGCCGAGCAGCTCGACGCGGGCGCGCTGCGCCGCGTGCGGGAGCTGCCCGGCAGCACGCTGTTCCTGCTCACCGACCCGCGCCGGACGCCGTCGGCCGCGGCCCGGGTGGTCGCCGGGGCCGTCGGGGCCGCCGGGGCCGTCGGCTGAGGCGCCGGCGGTTCAGCCCAGGTCGACCAGCATCCCCTCGCAGCTGCGCACGACCACGGCCGCCGCCCGGCGCTGCCCGTGGTCCAGCGCGGGGTTCGCGGCCTGCTCCCGCCACCGGCCCAGGGCGTCCAGCACGACGTGCCGCAGCTCGTCCGCGGTCGGCTCGTACTCCATCCCCAGGCGCGCCAACGGGTCCGTGCCGAGCCCGCCGACCAGCCTGCTCGCCTCGGCGGCCAGCCCGTCGGGCAGCTTCGCGCGCCCGCCCTGCAGCGCCGCGAGCAGCCGCAGCTCCCGGAAGTCGTGCGCGGAGGCCAGGAGGCGCTCCGCGCCGGCCGCCAGCCCGACCGAGTCGGGCCGGGGTTCGTTGCGCAGCACGACGTCCAGGCCCAGCAGCGCCGAGCGCGCCTTGAGCACGTCGTGGCGCTCGGTGAAGTAGGCGCCGACCGACTCGCGCAGCTCGCCCAGGCCGCTGCGCTGCACCAGCTGCCCGGTCAGCTTGACCTGCGTGTCGAAGCCCTGGCGGATCAGCGTCGTGGTCAGCCGCACGCCGAAGATCCCGAACCGCTCCACCAGCCGCCGCCGGACCGCGGGCTCCAGCCGGACCGGGAAGTCCTCGCCGACGAACCGGTCCGCCGACAGCAGGTGGTCCTCCAGCTCGGTGCGGGCCAGCGACGCGAGCGACGACAGCGCGGCGAACTCCTCCGCCCGCAGGGTCCGGGCCGCCGCGGCGAGCAGGCCGGCGACCGCGACCACGTTCTGGCACAGCGGCACGACCTGCGCCTCGCGGCGGTAGCGGCGGGCGATCTGCTTGGCCGAGGTCAGCGCGTCGATCCGGCCGCCGCCGATCTCGTCGGCCCGCGCCAGCACCAGCACGGTGCCCACCGGGGCGGCCCGCGCGACCGGGTGGTCGTGCGCGGCCCGCAGGTAGCGCAGGTCGGTGCTGTGCACGTGCCGGGTCAGGTAGAGCACGGCGTCCGCCTCGCCGTAGACCTGCTCCACCGGCGCGTCCGGCGGGGTGTCGATCAGCGTCAGGTCGCGCAGCGACCGCGAGGGCCACTCGACGGTGACCCGGTCCGCGTCGGGGGCGTCCACGAACGCCCGCCCGTCGCGCCGCGCGATCGGCACCTCGTGCGCGCCGACCGCGGCCCGGGGCCGCGGGCCGTCCCGGTACCAGGTGGTCGTGCCGGTGGGCGCGAACTCCTCGCCGATCAGCGCGCCGACCAGCGTCGACTTCCCGCTGCGCGGCGCGCCCGCGACCGCCACCCGGACCGGTTCGGCGAACCGCGCCCGGTGGCCGCGCAGCCACGCCACGGCGCGGGGGCTGTCCCGGTAGACCGCCAGCGCCTCGTCCAGCAGCGCCAGGACCCCGGCGGCGAGCGTCACGCGCTGATGCCCAGCGGCGGCGCCTGGCCGCCCACCAGCGCCTGGGCCCGCTGGTGGAGCTGGACCAGCCGGTCCAGCTCCCGCCGCGCCTCGCGGGTGCGGCGCTCCCGCTCGGTGGTGTCGTCCTGCACGGCCCGCCGGGCGCTGCGCGCCGATTCCAGCAGCGTCTCCTGCAGCTCGTCGGCCAGCGTGCTGAAGTGGTTGCGCAGGCTGCGCTGGATGTGCCGGGCCGCGTCCCGGAAGTCCTTGCCGAACTTGAGGAAGAAGTCGTCCACGTGCCGCTGCGCGGCGGCGCGGGCCGCGGCCTGGCGGCGGCGCAGCCGCTGCCGGCTCTCGTCCAGGACGGACTTGCCGCCGAACAGCGCGCCCGCGCCCAGCGAGATCGCGTTGATCAGCGGCATCCCGGCCAGGCTGGTGACCAGGCCGAACATCAGCACGCCGCCGTAGGAGCCGCGCAGGCCGGTGAACACCTTCTGCCCCGCGCCGAACTTCTCTATCACCGGTCTGTCCATCTTGGACACCCGGTCCAGCACGTCGGCCGGGAACACCGACTCGGGCAGCAGGTCGTCGCGGTGCACCGGGAAGCTGCGGGCCACCTTCTCCGCCACCCACGCCGAGCGGTCCAGCAGCCAGGCGAAGTTCGTGGCGGCTGCCTCGGTGAGGTTGGCCTCCAGCCAGTCCTCGAACGCCTCCCAGCCCAGCGCCGGGTCGGCGGTCTCGAACGTCCGGTCCACCTCGCGCAGGATGCGCCGGGTCCGGTCGCGCAGGTCGTACTCGAGGTCGGAGACCAGGTCGGCCATCTCGTCGGCCAGCACGGCCTGCCAGCGGGCGGACCGGCGGCGCAGCTCGTCGACGCGGCGCTGCGCCTCGTTCAGCGCGGCGATGGTGGCCTGCGCGCCGTGCGAGCCGCGGCCGTTGAGCTCCTCGGCGACCGGCGCGACCAGCTGCCTGATCGCGGACGCGGCGGTCACCGCGACCGTGCGGCGGGCCAGCACGTCGGCGGCGGCCACGATGTCGTGCTGCACGCACGCCAGCAGCTCGGGGAACCCGGACTCGGCGTTGAGGGCCGGGTCGCCGGTCCGCGCGGCCCGCAGCCGCAGCGCCGCCGAGACCGGGATGAGCTTGGCCGCCACGCCCGCCCGCGCGAGGTGCGCGCGGTTGCGCTCGACGACCCGCCGCCACTGCGCGGTGATGTCGATCTTGGTGAGCACCACGGTGACGTTCGGGCAGCAGGTCATGACCTGCCGCAGCAGCTCCAGCTCGGACGCGGTCAGCTCGGCCGTGGCGTCGGAGACCATCAGCACGGCGTCGGCCTGCAGCAGCGCGGCGAACGTGCTGGCGGTGTGCGCGGGCCGCAGGTCGCCGACGCCCGGGGTGTCGATCAGCACCAGGCCGGAGGTGAGCAGGGCGCGCGGGAGGCCGACCTCCGCGCGCACCAGCTCGCCGGTGCGGGCCGCGCCGACCTGGTCGGCGAGCTGGTCCAGCGGCACCGGGACGCGCTCGGTCGGCGTGTTCGCGATGGTCCGCACCAGGGCCGCGCTGGGCGTCTCGGCGTGCTGCACGAACGTGGGCACGGTGGTCGTGACGTCGTCCCCGACCGCGCACACCGGGGCGTTGACCATGGCGTTGACGAGCTGGCTCTTGCCCTGCTTGGGCTCGCCCAGCACGAGCACCCGCAGCTTCGGGTCCAGCTGCCGGGCGCGCTGCTCGCGCAGCCGCTCGGCCAGGTCGGGGCGGTGGTGGGCGGCGCAGGACCGGATCGTGTCGTCGAGCACGTCGAGCCAGGGTGCGGACATCACGCGGCAGAGTGTGCCGTGTTCACCCGGTGACGTGGAAGACAGGGCCGGCCCCGCCCGTCGGCGGGACCGGCCCCCGGCGCGGTGGGCGATCGCCTAGAACAGCGCGTCGCTGATGTCCTCGCCGCCGACGAGCGGCAGGTCGTTCAGGCCGATGCCGAGCCCCGGCACGTCGACCGCCCCGACGTGGTCGGTGACGTTGCTCACGCCGGAGTGGTAGGACAGCCGGCCCGCGGTGTCCTCGGCCACGTCGACCGCGGTCTCCGGGGTCAGGTCGCGCTCGGGCAGCGCGCCCAGGCCGTCCAGGTTCAGCGTCTCGCCGAGCTGGGAGGGCTCCAGCCCGCCGGCCAGGTTCGCCGGGAGGGTGCCGGCGAGGCCACCGGACACGGTGCCGACCACGCCGTCGAGCGTGTCGACCGCGCCGAACACGGGGCTGGTCAGGCCGTCCGCGCTCGGCACCGCGCCGGTGACCCCGCCGGCGAGGGCGCCGTCGAGGGTGCCGGCCGACCCGTCGACCGGACCGGCGACGGTGCCCGCGGTGGGGGGCAGCGCGACGTCCAGGGTGTCCGCCACGTCGCCCACCGCGGAGAAGTCGCCCGCCACGGAGGCGTCGACGGACCCGACGGCGTCGGCCACGCCCCAGCCGGCGAAGCCGCCGAAGACGTCCACGCCGTTGGCGTCGGCGCTCAGCGCGCCCGCCGCCGCCAGGTTCACGTCGGACGTGCCGGCCACGCCCGGGAGGGACAGCTGCTGGGCCACGGCCTGGAGCTGGCCGATGGCGCCGTTGGCGTCCTCCGGGTCCAGCGGCAGGTCGGTGAGCACCGCGCCGTCGAGAGCGGGCAGGCTCCCGGCGGGCACGTAGTCCAGGACCAGCGGCAGGACCTCCTGCACGTCCAGAGCGCTGATGTCGCTCAGGCCCGCGGCGGCCAAGGTCCCCTCGGCGTCGGCCTGGAAGTCGGCCAGCGCGGCGGGGTTGCTCAGCAGGTCGAGGACGAAGTCGTGCAGCGTGGTGGGGCTGGTGCCCATGGTGGGTGTCTCCTGGTCGGGATCTCGGTGTGCGGGAGCTGGACCGGCAGGGGAGGTCCGGCCTGCGATCACGGTATTGACCGGGGGATGCGAGGCCATCGGGGATAACTCCCTGTAGATGCCGCAACCACGAAGGGGTGGTTCTCGTTCACTCCCTAGGGGATTAGGGGATGCGCTTGTGACCCTTCGGCAGGTCCGTGTACCAACTGGGACCCGCTACTGAGACGAGGAGGCTCCCGGAGTTGCCGTACGTCCTCGGGGTCGACGTGGGCACGACCCGCACGGCCGCCGCCGTCTGCCGCCTCGGCGGCGCCGGCCGCGCGGAGCCCGAAGTGGTGGGGCTCGGCGGGCCGGGCGGCGGTGTCGCGACGTCGCTGCAGCTCACCGCGGACGGCGCGTTCGCGGTGGGCGAGCCGGGCGACCCGCGCTGGACGGCCGTCGGGTTCGCCCGCCGGGTCGGCGACGACGTGCCCGTCGTGCTGGGGACCGAGCGGTGCGCCGCCGAGGAGCTGACCGCGCTCATGGTGGTGTGGGTGGCCGGGCAGGTCGCCGAGCGCGAGGGCGAACCCGCCTCGCACGTCGTGCTCGCGCACCCGCCGGGGTGGGGGCCGCACGCCAAGGGCCTGCTGCGCCGGGCGCTGCGCGCGGTGGGCCTGGCGGAGGTCACCCTGCTCGCCGAACCGCTGGCCGCCGCGGCGAACCACCCGTTCGGCAGGGGGCCGGTCGGCGTCTTCAGCCTGGGCAGCCACGCGTTCAGCGCGGCGGTCGTGCGCTCGGGCGAGGTGGTGGCGTGGGCCGAGGGCGTCGACCAGGCGGCCGGCGCCGACTTCGACGACCTGGTGTTCGAGCACGTCCGGGCGACGCTGGGGCGCGCGCTGCGCGAGCTGGACCCCGAGGACCCCCGCACGCGCGGGCTGCACGGGCGGCTGCGGCGCGACTGCGAGGCCGCGAAGCGCGTCCTGTCCGGCACGGTCGGCACCGCGATCCCCGTGCACCTGCCCGACGGCCCGGTGGAGGTGCCGCTGAGCCGGGCGCGGTTCGAGGAGCTGATCCGGCCGGCCGTCGAGCAGGCCGTGGCGGTGTTCGAGCGGGTCGCGCGCGGCGCCGCCCTGGAGGCCACCGTGCCGGTCGGCGGCAGCGCCCGGATCCCGCTCATCCCGTCGCTGCTGCCGGGGCGGGTCGTGGTCGAGGCCGCGCCGGAGACGGCCGCGGCCCGCGGCGCGGCGCTGGCCGGGCGGAACCTGCTGCTCGGGCTGGACGAGCCGGAGGACGGCGAGACCTCGGTGCTGGTGCGGGACGACGACCCGCTGCTGCGCTTCCCCGTGGGCGGGTCCACCGCGGTCCCCTCCGACGCCGACTTCACCGCGCCGCCGCCGCGCCCCCCGATCGACATCACGCCGCTGGACCTGCCGGGGCGGCGCTCGGTCCGGCGCGTCGTGCGGGGGCTCGCGCCGATCGGGCGCTCCCGCAACGCCGAGGACGGCCGTTGAGCCTGCGCATGACCACGGACCGCCCGCTGCTGGACGCCGCGACCCGCCAGGTGCTGGCGGGCATCGCCGCCGCACCGGACGCCGCGCTGCGGCTGGGCGTCCTGGCGCCCGGCGGGTACGGCAAGACGACGGTGCTGCGGGAGGTCGAGCGCGCCTGCCGGGACGCGGGCGTCGAGGCCACCGTCGTGGACGACGCCCACCTGCTGGGCGACGCCGAGCTGCTGGCCCTGCGCTCCCTGGTCGAGCGGGGCGGGAGCACCGTCGTCGTCGCGTACCGGCCGTGGCCCCGGTCGCGGGCGCTGGCCGCGCTGGCGGAGTCGCTGGGGCGGGTGCGCCCGCCGCTGATGCCCTCGGCGTTCACGCGCGAGCAGGTGCGGGCCGTGCTGCCGCCGGCCGGGCGGGCGGTGGCCGACTTCGTGCACCACCAGACCGGGGGAGTGCCCCGGTTCGTGGCGCGGCTGGCCGGGCTGACCTCGCCGGAGGTGCCCCCCGAGGTGATCGCGTCGTTCCGGGCCGACCTGGACTGGCTGGAGCCGGACGTGCAGAAGTACCTGCTCGCCGCCGAGGCGGGTGCGGCGCTGCGGCTGGACCTGCTGGCGGCGCTGCTGGACCGGGACGTCGACGCCGTCGGCGAGGTGATCGAGGCCGGCCGGGCGACCGGGCTGCCGGCCGCGGACGGGACGCTGCCGCCGGTCGTGCGGACCGCGGTGGCCGCGCTGATCCGGACCGACCGGCGGATCGCCGTGCGGCAGCGGCTGGCGGAGCTGCAGCTGCGGTCCGGCGGCCCGGTGCTGGAGCTGGTGCGGCCCCTGCTGGGCACGGGCGCCGGCGGGCCCGCGGTGTCGGCCGCCTTCCAGGCGGCGGCGCGGGAAGCGCTGCCGACCGACCCCGCGCTGTCGGCGCGGCTGCTCGCCGCCGTCGGCACGCCCACCGCCTCGCTGGCCGTCCGCCGGGCGGCGGCGTCGGCCATGTCGGGCGACCTGGACGCGGCGCTGCGGCTGGCCGACCAGGTGCTCTCCGGCGGCGACGCCGAGCACCGCGGCGCGGCGGCGGAGGTCGCCGCGATCGCGCTGGCGCACCGGGGCCAGCTGGCGCGCAGCACCGAGCTGCACCGGTGGTCGCCGAGCGCGACGTCCGCGGCGTTCGCGGTGGTCGGCCGGGTCGGCACCGGGCGGCTGCCGGCCGGGACGCTGCCCGACGCGCCGCCGACCATGCTCGACGGCGGCGCTTCGCTGATGGCGCACGGCGTGCTGGAGTCCGTCACCGGCTCGCCCACCACCGCGCTGTCCACCCTGGTCAGCGCCACCGGCCTGCTCGAACCCGCCGGGCGGGCCCTGCTGCTGCCCGACTCGCCGGCCGCGCTGGCGGCGCTGGTGGCGCTGCACGGCGGTGAGCTGCCGGTGGCGGAGTCGGTGCTGGAGCGGGCCCTGTCGACGTCGCTGGGCGGTGCGCTGATGGCGGTGCGGCACCGGCTGCTGCGGGCGTGGGTCGCGATGGTGCGCGGCGACCTCGGGCGAGCGCGGGAAACCCTCGTGGCGCTGCGGAAGGCGGGCCGCCCGCTGGAGCCGCGCGACTGGGTCTTCGCGGTGGCGCTGGAGGTGGGGATCGCGCGGCGCACCAGCGACCTGGCGACGTTGAAGCGGACCTGGGAGCAGGCGTGCGAGGCCGTGCTGCGGCACCCGGTGGACCTCTACACGTTCCTGCCGCTGGGCGAGTTCGCGGCGGCGGCGGCGCGGCTGCGCGACCAGCAGCGCCTGGCGCCGCACCTGGCGGCGGCCCGGGACCTGCTGCGGCGGCTGGGCGACCCGCCGCTGTGGGCCGTCCCGCTGCACTGGAGCGGGCTGCACGCGGCGATCACCGCCGAGGAGGCGGCCGAGGCCGAGGAGCACGCGGCGGCGCTGGCGTCCTGCCGCGACCGGAGCCGGTACGCCGCCGCGATCTCGACGGCGGCGGAGAGCTGGCTGGACGTCCTGGCGGGCGAGGTCGACGCGGACCGGGTCGAGGCGGCGGCGCGCGGGCTGCACGCGGCCGGGCAGTGGTGGGACGCGGCGCGCCTGGCCGGTCAGGCGGCGATCCGGACCTCCGACCGGCAGGCGATGGTGCGGCTGCTGGACTGCGCGCGGCTGCTGCAGGGCCGGCCGGCCGCCGCGGGCCGCAAGCCCGCCGCCGAACCGGTGGCGGCGGCGGGCAGGCTCAGCGACCGGGAGCGCGAGGTGGCCGAGCTGGTCGTCGCCGGGATGACCTACAAGCAGGTCGGCGACCGGCTGTTCATCTCGGCGAAGACGGTGGAGCACCACGTGGCCCGGATGCGGCAGCGGCTGGGCTGCGCGAGCCGGGCGGAGCTGCTGGACCAGCTCCGCCGGACCCTGGCGACCCGGGAGGACGGGTAGGACCCGCGCCGGTCAGCGCTCGGCGTCGGGCCGGTCCCCGGGGCGCGTGGACGAGTGGAGCAGGACCAGGCCGAGGACGGCGACCGCGAGGTTCCGGTACGCCGCCGCGAGCCCGTTCCAGTCCTGCGACTGCCACATCTGGAACCACTCGCCGCCGATGACGACGAACCCGCCGCCGAACAGCAGCGCCTGCATGACCCACCCCAGCGACGACAACCGCCTCGCCGCGGCCTTCCCGCGCACCCATGCGACCAGCGCGGCGGACAGCACGAGCGCGGTGGCCGCCTCCCACGCGATGATCAGCACGTAGGCGGCGGTCACGGCGGTCGGGTTGGTGATCGCGCGGTACGCCGTGCCCGGCGACCGGAACGTGGTGTCCATCGCGAGCACGTGCCGGACGAACGCGTGGTTGGTCCCGTAGTCGGTGATGTTGCCCAGCACGACGAGAACCAGGTAGCCGGCGCTGATCGCCGTGAGCACCGCGACCGCCGCCTGCGGACTCCCCACCCGATCGAGTAGACGCATGGTGGGAAACCTACTCACGAACCGCGGCGAGTCCACGGCGACGAGTGCCCGACGGCCCCGCCGCGTACGGTCCCGGCCCGACGCGGGTTCGGGGTCCGCACCGGCCCCAGGCGGCGGGGTCGCGGGCGGGCGCCGCGGGCGGGTGTCACGGGCGGGCGTCGCGGGCGGGCGTGACGGGCGGGCGCCGCGGGCGGGTGTCACGGGCAGGGCGGCCGGTAGTCGAGCTGCGGCAGGTGCTTGCGCCACACCTCCTCCGACAGCACGCCCTTCGTCTTCGCGCAGATCCGGGTGACCGTCCGCTGCTGGTCGAGGTCCCACAGGCGGACGGTGCTGTCCGTGCTCGTGGACGCGACCATCCGCCCGTCCGGCGTGAACCGGATGCCCTGCAGCCCCGAGTTGTGGCCGGTCAGCGCGTGCCCCAGGGCTTCCGGCCGCAGCGGGTCGTGCACGTCCCACAGGCGGATCGCCCGGTCGTCGCCGCCGCTGGCCAGGGTCTTCCCGTCGGGGCTGAAGGCGACCGCCGCGACCGCCTCCACGTGCCCGGTCACCGGCGCGCCGAGCTGCCGGACCCTGGTCGGCGCCGCCAGGTCCCACAGGCGGATGGTCTTGTCGTCGCCCGCCGTGGCCAGGGTCCGGCCGTCCCGGCTGATCGCGCCCGCCCGCACGGGGCCCGCGTGGCCGGTCAGCGGCTGGCCCAGCGGCTGCGCCGCCGACGGGTCGGTGACGTTCCACAGCCGCACGGTCTGGTCGGCGCTGCCGGTGATCAGGCTGCGGCCGTCCGGGGTGAACGCCGCGAAGTGCACGTAGCCGCTGTGCCCGACCAGCGGCTTGCCCAGCCGCCGCGGCGCGGTCCGGTCCCGGACGTCCCACAGCTGCACCGAGTCGTCCCGCGACCCGGTCACCAGCACGGCGCCGTCGGGGCTGAACGCGACCGGCGCGTTGTACCGGGTGTCCAGCCCGACCGGCGGCCCCAGCGGGTGGATCCGCCCGGGGTCGGACAGGTCCCACAGCTGCAGCACCTTGTCGCTGACACCGGCCAGCGTCCTGCCGTCCTCGCTGAGCGCCAGGCCCCACACGCCGGCGTCGTCGGCGATCGTGGTCTGCAGCGCGCTGCGCGGGTGGTGCGGGTCGGCCAGGTCCCACACCCGGATCACCCGGTCGCGGCCACCGGTGACCAGCCGCTTGCCGTCCGGGGTGAGCACCGGGCCCGCGGTGCGCGCCGAGTGGCCGACCAGGACGGTGCCCGGCAGGGACCACAGCCGCACCGCGGTGTCCTGGCTGCCGGTGGCCAGCCGGTAGCCGTCCGGGCTGAACGCCACGGTGTAGACCGTCCCGTTGCGGCCGGTCAGCGGCTGGCCGATGGCCAGCGGGTGGGCCGGGTCGGTGACGTTCCACAGCCGCGCGGCGCCGTCCGCGCCCGCCGACGCGAGCACCCGCCCGTCCCGGTTGAACGCCACCGACCACACCGCGCCGTTGTGGTCGGCCAGCGGGAGCCCCAGCGGGGTGGCCGCGGCCGGGTCCGCCACGTCCCACAGGCGGACGGTCCGGTCCTCGCTGCCGGTGGCCAGCACCCGGCTGTCCGGGCTGAACGCCACCGAGCGCACGGTGCCGTCGAAGCCGGTCAGCGGGCTGCCCACCGGCTGGGGCCGGGTGCGGTCGGCCACGTTCCACAGGACCACGGTCCGGTCGTCGCCGCCGACCGCGAGCAGCCTGCCGTCCGGGCTGAACGCGACCGAGCGCACCTGCCCGGTGTGCAGGCCCAGCGGCTCGCCGAGCGGCTGGGGCGCGGCGGGGTCGGCGACGTCCCACAGCCGCGCCGTGTGGTCCTCGTTGGCGGTGACCAGCGTGCGGCTGTCCGGGGTGAACGCGACCAGGTAGATGGTGCCGTTGTTGCCGGCCAGCGGCTGGCCCAGCGCGCGCGGCCGGCCGGGGTCGCTCACGTCCCACAGCCGGACCTTGCCGTCGTCGCCCGCCGTGGCCAGGGTCCGGCTGTCCGGGCTGAACACCGCCGAGCTGACCCAGCTCCTGTGCCCGCGCAGCGGCGGGCCCAGCGGCTTGGGGTCGTCGCGGTCGCGCAGGTCCCACAGCCGCACGGTCGAGTCGTAGGACGCGGTGGCCAGGGTGTTGCCGTCGCCGGAGAACGACGCCAGGTAGACCGCGCCCTCGTGCCCGACGAGCGGGGTGGCCAGCGGCGTGCCCTGGGTGGACAGGATGCGGGTGTAGAACTCCTTGTCCCCCGGGCGCATCCGCTGCGCGACCAGGCCGAGCTGGGCGGACAGCGAGGCGTCGGTCTCCTGCAGCCGGTCGGCCTCCGCGACGACCTGCCGGAACACCGCGTCGTCGCGCTGCCGCACGGCCAGCACGGCGGCGGTGACCGCGATGACCGCCAGGACCACCACGACCGCCACCGCGCTGCGCCTGCCCCACAGCGCGCGCCTGCGGTGCTGCATCGACACGGCGAGGAAGTCCCGCCCCACCGCGGTCAGGCCGCCCGGCCCCGCGGCGTCGGCCCAGTGCCGCGCCGTCTCCAGCCGCGCGCCCCGGTAGAGCAGGGACGGGTCGCGGTCCTGGTGGGCCCACGTCCCCGCGTCCTCCTCCAGGCGCTGCCGCAGCAGCTGGCCCTCGCGGTCCTGGTCGATCCAGCTGCGCAGCCGGGGCCACGCCTGGAGCAGCGCCTCGTGCGTGATCTCCACCGAGCCCGAGTCGAGCGTCACCAGCCGGGCGCGGGCCAGCACCTCCAGCGCCTCCTCGCCCGCGGCCCGGTTCGCGGCCTGGTCGACCAGCTCGTGCCGGGTGGAGCGGCGGCGGGTGTCCTGGGTGTCCTCGCCGACCCGCACCAGGCGCAGCAGCAGCGGGCGGGCGGCGAGCTGCGCCTGCGGCGCGAGGTCGGCCCAGGCCCGCTCGGCGGTGGCGGCGACCGCGCCCTGGATGCCGCCCGCCGCCCGGTAGCCGGCGATGGTGAGCTTGCCCGCCGCCCGGCGCTGCCAGGTGGCCAGCAGGGCGTGCGAGAGCAGCGGCAGCGCGCCCGCGTCGTACGCGCCCCGGCCCGCCCGCCCCTGCCCGCGCCCGCCGCGCACGCCCAGGTCGCGCAGCATCAGCTCGATCAGCCCCGGCTCCAGCTGCAGGCCGGCGGCCCTGGCCGGCCGGGACACGGCTTCGCGCAGCTCGGCCGACGTCATCGGGCCCAGCACCATCTGGCGCTCCTGCAGCGCCTCGGCCAGTTCCGGGATCGCCAGGCACCGGCCGTAGAAGTCGGCCCGGACGCCCAGCACGACCAGCGCGGGCACCGGGCCGCCCGGGAACGCCGGCGTGCACGCCACGTGCAGGGCCTGCACGAACACCCGCACCAGGTCCTCGTCGCCGCACAGCGTGAACGCCTCCTCGAACTGGTCGACGACGAGGACCACGCGCTCGCCGCCGCCGCGGGCGGCGTGGGTGGTGACCGCGGCCCGGATCCGCGCCGCGAACCGGTGCACGCCGACCACGGCCTGCCCCAGCAGCGTCTCCGGATCGGGCCCGTCCGCGGGTTCGGCCTCCGCGCGCACCGCCAGGTCGAGGACGTCGGACAATTCCGGGACCTGCCGCACGAGTTCTTTCACCGGGTCGCCGCCGGGGGTCAGCACGACGGCCGGCCAGTGCTCCGAACCGGGCACCGCGAGGGCGCCGCGCCGAATCGCCGGAATGACCCCGGCGCGCAGCAGCGACGATTTGCCGGCGCCCGAGGCGCCGACCAGCATGACGATTCCGCCGGACTCCGCCGTCGCGCCCAGCCGGGAGACCAGGGCGGCGGTGCTGCGCTCCCGGCCGAAGAACCACGAGGAATCCTCGGGCTGGAAAGCGGCCAACCCCCGATAAGGGCACACGCCGATTTCGTCGGAGCTGGGCGGCTCCTCGTCCTGGGGCGCGGTCGCGGGGCTGGCGAGGGCCTCCTCCCACAGCTCGCGCCACGCGCCCAGGTCGTACAGGCCGCCGGCCGGCGGCTGGGGCCGGGTCTTGCGCGCCTCGCCGATGAGCACCTCGAGGACTACCGACAGTGCCGAGAAGCGGGCTGGCACGTTGCGCCCCCGCCGCCAGTCGCTGACCCGCTGGGCGGTGGCCCGGATCGGGCGGCCCCGCTCGTCGGTGCGCCGGGCCCGGCCGACCGACTCGGTCACCCGCTTCAGGGGCGGGTCGCCCGCCTCGGCGTACAGCAGCGCGAACCGCTCCGCGAAGACGGCGCGGGGCCCCGACCCCTGACCAGAACCAGCCATCCGCGGCTGACCTCCTAGGGTCCGGTGTTCCGGACCGGAAAACCGGGTTTGAGCGCGTGAACAGGTCGTTTGTGGACCGGTGCGGCCTTGGCCAGTCCACCCTAACGACTGGCGCTGCCAAGCTGGCCGGGACGTTGGCGCGGACGTCTCGGGTTCTGCGAAGGGACCGGTCGAAGTGGTTTCGCAAGCAACTACCACCAGTGGTGGACCGTTCGCCGCTGAGGGGTCCTGGGGGTCTTCTCAGCGGTGCGCACCGAACCGGCCCGGCCGGTGGAACGGCGCGGCGACCTGCCATGCCGGCCGCGGTTGAGCCGGGCTCGGGTCACCGGGCGGCGATCACGTTCCGTGAGGATCACGGCGGCTCCGGCCCGGCGCCGGTCTGCCCGATCCTGCTGACCGTGCTCGACGCGCACGCCCGGGACCGGGCGGAGGTGGGGCTGGCGCTGCTCGCCCGGCTCGCGGGCCCGCTGCACGCCCGGGACCGGTGACCGCCCGATGTGGGGCGCGCACAGCGTGGTGCGACCGGCCGGGCGTGTCGCGTCGACGTCGACGTCGCGTTCCTGCCGGCCCGAGGACCGGTGTTGACCGATGCTGGGTGGTGTGCACGAAGACGCGGAACGTTGTGTTCGAGCCGTGCGGTCCAAGGACGCGCGGTTCGACGGGTGGTTCTTCACGGCGGTGCTGACCACCCGCATCTATTGCCGCCCGAGTTGTCCGGTGGCGCCGCCCAAGGCCGAGAACATGCGGTTCTACCCGAGCGCGGCGGCGGCGCAGCAAGCGGGGTTCCGCGCTTGCAAGAGGTGCCGGCCCGACGCCAGCCCCGGTTCCCCGCTGTGGGACCACCGCGCGGATTCGGTCGCGAAGGCGATGCGGTTGATCGCCGACGGCGTGGTGGACCGCGAAGGCGTTCCGGGGCTGGCCGCGCGGCTGGGCTACAGCGTGCGGCAGGTCGAGCGCCGGCTGCTGGCCGAGCTGGGCGCGGGACCGCTCGCGCTGGCCCGCGCCCAGCGCGCCCAGACCGCCCGGCTGCTGATCGAGACCACCTCGCTGCCGATGGCCGACGTGGCGATGGCCGCCGGGTTCGCCAGCATCCGGGCGTTCAACGAGACCGTGCGGTCGGTGTTCGCGCTGGCGCCCACCGACCTGCGGTCGCGCCGCGGCGCGGTGGCGGACACGCCCGGCGTGCTGTCGCTGCGCCTGCCGTTCCGCGCGCCGCTGTGCCCGGACAACCTGTTCGGGCACCTGGCCGCGACGGCCGTGCCGGGCGTGGAGGAGTGGCGGGACGGCGCGTACCGGCGGACGCTGCGGCTGCCGCACGGGCACGCCGTGGTCGCGCTGAGGCCGCAGCCCGACCACGTGGCGTGCCGGCTGGCGCTGACCGACCTGCGCGACCTGTCGATCGCCATCGCGCGGTGCCGGCGGATGCTGGACCTGGACGCCGACCCGACGGCGGTGGACGAGCGGCTGCGCGCCGACCCGGAGCTGAGACCGCTGGTGGACAAGGACCCCGGCCGCCGCGTGCCGGGGACCGTGGACGCCGCCGAGTTCGCGGTGCGGGCCGTGCTGGGGCAGCAGGTCTCGACGGCCGCCGCGCGCACGCACGCGGGGCGGCTGGTGGCGGCGGCCGGCACGCCGATCACCGACCACGGCCTGACCCACCTGTTCCCCACCCCCGCCGAGCTGGTCGAGCTGGACCCGTCCGCGCTGGCCCTGCCGCAGTCGCGGAAGGCGGCGCTGGCGGCGCTGGTGGGCGCGCTGGCGTCCGGCTCGCTCGACCTGGGCGTGGGCGCGGACTGGGCCAAGGCGCGGGCGGACCTGGCGGCGCTGCCCGGGTTCGGCCCGTGGACCGTCGAGGTGATCGCGATGCGGGCGCTCGGCGACCCGGACGCGTTCCTGCCCGGCGACCTGGGCGTCCGGGCCGCCGCGCGGGCCCTGGGGCTGCCCGACACCCCCGGCGCGCTGGTGCGGCGCGCGCGGGTGTGGCGCCCCTGGCGGGCCTACGCCGTCCAACACCTCTGGGCCACCGGTGACCACGCGGTCAACCGGCTGCCCGCGTGAAGGGGGTCGCCGTGCGGGCGCACACCGAGGTCGACAGCCCCGTCGGCCCGTTGACGCTGGTGGCCACGGACGGGGTGCTGTCCGGGCTCTACATGACCGACCAGCGCCACCGGCCGGCCCAGGAGAGCTTCGGCCCGGCCGACGCCGGGCCGTTCGGCGAGGTCGTCGAGCAGCTCGAGGAGTACTTCGCGCGCCGCCGGACGGTGTTCGACCTGCCGCTGGACCTGCGCGGCACGCCGTTCCAGCGGGCGGTGTGGTCCGCGCTGCTCACCGTCCCGTACGGGCGGACGGTGTCCTACGGCGAGCTGGCGGCGGCGCTGGGCCGGCCGGCCGCCGCGCGGGCGGTCGGCGCGGCCAACGGGCGCAACCCGGTCGGGATCATCGTGCCGTGCCACCGGGTCGTCGGGTCGACCGGCGGCCTGACCGGCTACGGCGGCGGCGTCGACCGCAAGCGGCAGCTGCTGGACTTCGAGGCTCAGACGCCGACCTCGGTCCTGTCCACCTGACGCTGCGCGCGGCGGGTGCGGCGCTTGCGGGCGTCGCCCCGCTCCAGCCACCACTCCACCAGCAGCAGCGGCACGACCCAGCCCATCCAGGCCGAGGTGCCGGCGACGGTCTGGGTCAGCGCCACCTCGCTGCCGCCGAACGTCGTGTCCAGCTGCGCGGGCAGGGTCAGGCCCAGCCCCACCGCCCAGAACCGGTTGGTGATCACCGACAGCGTCAGCGCGCTGCTGCGCAGCATCCACCGCCGGTGCTCGGCGTACCGCTTGCGCCGCCCCGCCCGGTACCCGGCGACGGTGAACGCCAGCCACAGCAGGCCCATGAGCACGTTGCTGAACTGCAGCGCCGGGCCGAACGGGCTGACCGCGCCCACCGCCACCGCCAGCACACCGCCCGGCAGCACACCGCCGAACACGTAGACCCGGCCCGCCCGGCGGTGCCAGTGCGGGTGCTTGCGCCGGAAGGCCGGCCAGATCTGCAGCACGCACGTGAGCATCGCGATCGACCCGAAGACGACGTGCGCCGCCAGCACGGGGTAGTGCCACGCGTGGCCCGCCGGCTGCGGGACGCGCGACTGCGCGCTGTCCAGCGTCAGGTACGGCGGCAGCGAGAACGCCACGAACGCCAGCACCAGCACCCCCAGCGGCAGCACCCACGGCCGCCGCCACCAGCTCACCCTGACCTGTGTCTCCACCATGCGGTGAACTCTGGCGGCGGGCGCTGACCGGCCGCGCACGAAGCGCTGACGGCGCGGTGCGGGCGGGGGCGCGCCCGGTGCGCCCGGACCGGCGTCTCCGAAAAATCTAGTTGTCTTGACAATTCCAGTTGTCGGTGCGAGGGTTGTCCCATGCTTGATGTGGCGGTGATCGAGGACGCGGCGACAGCCGAAGTCTCGCTGGACCCGGTGCGGGCGCGGCTGCTGGCCGAACTGGCCGAGCCGGGCTCGGCGACCACGCTGGCGGCCAAGGTGGGGCTGCCCCGGCAGAAGGTCAACTACCACCTGCGCGCGCTGGAGCGGCACGGGCTGGTCGAGCTGGCCGAGGAGCGCCGCAAGGGCAACATGACCGAGCGGGTCATGCGGGCCACCGCGGCGTCCTACGTCATCTCGCCGGTGGCGCTGGCCGCCGTGCAGCCCGACCCGGCGCGGGCGCCGGACCGGTTGTCCGCCCGGTGGCTGCTGGCCGTCGCCGCGCGGCTGGTGCGCGACGTCGGCAACCTGGTCACCGGCGGCGCCAAGGCCGGCAAGCGGGTCGCCACCTTCGCCCTCGACGGCGAGGTCAGGTTCGCGACCGCGCGGGACCGCGCGGCGTTCGCCGAGGAGCTGGCCGCCACCGTGACCGACCTGGTCGCCAAGTACCACGACGAGACCGCCGAGGGCGGGCGCGCGCACCGCGTCGTCGTCGCGGTCCACCCCAGCATCCCGAAGGAGTCCTGATGGGGCACGCGTTCGAAGAGGTCGACGAGGTCATGCTGGAAGGCGTGACGACCGAGCAGGTCTGGGAGGCCATCGCGACCGGCCCCGGCATCGACTCGTGGTTCATGGGCAACAACGAGGTCGAGCCCGGCGAAGCGGTCAGGGGCGCGTTCGGCGGCTACCGGCCCCGGCACGGCATCACGGCGTGGGAGCCCGGCAAGCACCTCGCGTACGGCGGCGAGAAGGGGCCCGACGGCCGGTTCGTGGCCTACGAGTTCCTGATCGGGGGCCGCGACCGGGGCAGCACCGTGGTGCGCGTGGTGACCAGCGGCTTCCTGCCCGGCGACGACTGGCAGGACGAGTTCGAGGCCATGGTGGCGGGCGGCGCGATGTTCCGGCGCACGCTGGTCGAGTACCTGCGGCACTTCGCCGGGCGCACCGCCAGGCCGGTGACCGCGTTCGGCCCCGCGGTGGCCGACTGGCCCGCCCTGTGGGCCGCGCTGCACCGCCGGCTCGGGCTCGACCGGGCGCCGCGGCCGGGCGACGCGGTGGACGTCGACGGCCTGGCGGGCGTCGTCTACTACGCCAACGCGCAGACGATCGGCATTCGCACCCCCGACGCCCTGTACCGGTTCTTCCAGGGGTTCGCCGGCGCCTTGGTCGCAATGCACGCCGTTTTCGCCGACGACGACCGGGACGAGACCACGTGGTCCGCGTGGATGGGGGAACTGGCATGACGAAGTCGCAGCCGAGCAGCGCGCCGAAGGCCGGCGCAGCGGTGGGGACGGCCGTGGTCACGTCCGAGGACGGCACGAGGATCGCTTGCAGCGCAAGGGGTTCCGGGCCGGCACTGATCATCGTGGACGGAGCGCTGTGCCACCGCGGCTTCGGCCCGGCCGAGCGGTTGGCCGAGGCGCTGGCGCCGCACTTCACGGTCTGGACCTACGACCGCCGGGGGCGGGGCGGGAGCGGCGGCGGCGGGCCGTACGACGTGCAGCGCGAGGTCGAGGACATCGCCGCGCTGATCGGGCGGGCGGGTGGCCGGGCGCACCTGTTCGGCATGTCGTCGGGCGGCACGCTGGTCGCCGAGGCCGTGCACCGGGGCGTCGCCGTCGACCGGTTCGCCGTCTACGAGTCGCCGATGATCGTCGACGGCACGCACCGGCCGATGGCCGCCGACTTCCCGGCGCGGGTGGACCGGGCGGTGGCCGAGGGGCGGCGCGGCGACGCGGTGAAGCTGTTCATGGACTACGTGGGCACGCCGAAGGTCTTCACGCTGCTGATGCGGCTCCTGCCGCCGTGGCGGAAGCTGAAGTCGGTCGCGCACACCCTGCCGCACGACCTCGCGCTGGTGGGCGAGTTCCAGCACGGCCGGCAGCCGTCCGCCGACCGCTGGGCCGGCGCGAAGGCGCCCGGCCTGGTCATCGCCGGCGGCAAGAGCCCGGAGTACCTGCGCAACGCGCAGGCGAGCCTGGCCCGCGCGCTGCCCGACGCGGAGCTGAAAGTCCTCAGTGGACAGACCCACCTGGTCAAGCCGGCGGTGACCGCGCCCGTGCTCGTCGAGTTCTTCCGCCGCTGAGGCGCCGTCCCGGTCCGCCGGGACCCACCGCGACGAGAAGCGCCGTGCCATCCGCACATGGCACGGCGCTCGACGCGTGGTCGCCGCCCGCTCGCGGCGCCCGCTACGGCTTGCGCGCGATCGCTCCCGCGATGCAGTGCGACACCGCGTCGAGCTTCCGCAGGCGCGGGCCGTCCGGCCACCAGTCGGCGCAGATCACCAGACCGGGCTCGACCAGCTCCAGGCCGTCGAACAGGGCCAGCAGCTCGGCGCGGGTGGCGAACCTGCCCGAGCCCATGGGGGAGTGCAGGAAGGTCTCCTCCATGCGCCGCGCGATCGCCGAGTGCTCCTCGGTCCCGGGGTCGAGGAAGTGGCTGATCGCCACGTACGAACCGGACGGCAGCGCCTCGACGTACTCGGCCATGATCTCGGCCGTGGTGGGCGACTCGCCGTTGTAGTGGTGCAGGGTGCCGAGCTGGAACAGCGCGATCGGCTCGTCGAAGTCGAGGTGCTTGCGCACCACCTCGTCCCGCAGGACTTCCCGGGGCTTGAAGATGTCGGCCGCGGAGAAGTGCGTCCGGTCGTTCTCCTCCAGCAGCGCGCGGCCGTGCGCCAGCACCACGGGGTCGTTGTCGACGTAGACGACCCGCGAGTCCGGCTGGATCCGCTGCGCCACCTGGTGGGTGTTCTCGGCGGTGGGCAGGCCGGAGCCGCAGTCGAGGAACTGGGTGATGCCGGTCTGCCCGGCGACGAACCGGGTGGCGCGGATGAGGAAGGACCGGTTGTCCACGGCCAGCGTCGCGGCCTCCGGCGCGACCTGCTGCACGCGGCGCAGCACTTCCCGGTCGATCTCGTAGTTGTCCTTGCCGTTGAGGAAGGCGTCGTAGACCCTGGCGATGCTGGCCTTGGTGGTGTCGATGTAGATCGGTGCGGTGATGCCCGAGGACGTGCTCGGCATGGATGACCTCGCAATGGGGATCAGGGGGGCGGTGGCTGCGCACCACATCGTGCTCCACTCAGCGTAAGCGCATGGCTCTAACGCGTGAGCGGAAGGTGCGCGGCGGATGGACGGAGATCGAGGGTGTACGTTCGGTGACGATGCGAGTTCGCCCCGTTCGGGCACAACCGCTGTTCGGGTGGAGGGGCGTCGCACGAGTGAGAACTGCCGGGAGGATCAGCGATGACGACTGTTGACCCGGGAGGTTCGCCGGTCGAGCGGGAAAGCGGTCCCACCGCGCTCCGGATCGTGCTCGGCTCGCAGTTGCGCCGGCTGCGCGAGGCGGTCGAGATCACCCGGGCGGACGCGGGGTACGCGATCCGCGGCTCCGAGTCGAAGATCAGCCGGATGGAGCTGGGCCGCGTCGGGCTGAAGGAGCGCGACGTCTCGGACCTGCTGACGATGTACGGGATGACCGACGCGGACGCGCGGGACAAGTTCCTGTCGATGGTCCGGCGGTCGAACGAGCCGGGCTGGTGGCACCGCTACACCGACCTGATGCCGGACTGGTTCCAGGACTACGTCGGCCTGGAGGAGGCGGCGACCCGGATCCTGACCTACGAGACGCAGTTCGTGCCCGGTCTGCTCCAGACCGAGGAGTACGCGATGGCGATCGCGAGCCACGGCCGGCCCGAGCTGGCCGGTCCGCCGGTCGAGCGGCGGGTGAAGCTGCGGATGCGGCGGCAGAAGATCATGTTCCGGTCGGGCGCGCCGAGGCTGTGGGCGGTCGTCGACGAGTCGGTGCTGCACCGGCCCATCGGCGGGCGGAAGGTGCTGCTGGACCAGATCGACCACTTGCTCTCCGTGACCAAGGTCGCGCCCATCACCCTGCAGATCGTTCCTTACCAGTTGAGCGGTTACGCGGCGGAAGGACCGTTCACGATGCTGCGGTTCGGTGAGCCGGACCTGCCGGACATCGTGTACCTGGAACACCTGGCGGGCGCGCTCTACCTGGACAAACTGGAGGAATTGGAAATCTACAGCCGCGTTTTCGACCGATTGACGGTCGACGCGGAGACGCCCGACAGAAGTCGACAGATGCTCATGAAAATCCGAGCGGACCTGTAGGGCTCCTCCGTCCGGGGGAGATTGCGACTCTGCATCTGCACGTGCATTTACCAGTGGAACACGGAGTGCTACCGTCCGTGCACAGCCGGATGCACGTGCAGATGCACCCCCCCGTCGCGAGTGGATTGGTGATGTCGATGGCCATCGTGGCCCGCAACGGCATGTCCGCGGCCGAATTGCCGGATGCGACCTGGCGCAAGAGCGCCCGCAGCGGTGCTGTGGGCAACTGCGTGGAACTGGCCTGCCTCGACGGCGGCGCCGTCGCGGTGCGCAACTCCCGATTCCCGGACGGCCCCGCCCTCGTCTACGCGCGAGCGGGGATCGAGGCTTTCGCGGCCGGCGTCCGGGGCGGGGAGTTCGATGACCTCGTCGACTGACCAGACCTTCCGCACGACCTTCCAGCTGCGGCAGCTGATCGAGCGCGGCTTCCAGTTCCTGCACCCGCGCGACGCGCGCGGCGAGCTGGCCGCGGTGGTCGGCGTGCGCGCCCACGACGCGGTGATCGACGTGGTTCGCCTGCACACCGAGGACGACGTGGTGGCCGTGCGGATGCCCGCGGACGAGATGAACGTGCTGGCGCCGAGCCGGTTCTCGTGGCGCCGGCACGGGTCGGCGACGAGCGTGCTGGACGAGCTGCTCGAACTGCCCGACGACCGGCTCTGCTGAGGCTGCCCGCCCGGGTGGGCGGGGAGGGGGCGCGCCCCCTCATCGACGAACCTGACCTGGAGACGCAGCGGGAACCGGCTCCGCGCCCTTGCCGGTTCCGTGACGCTCGAGCGGAACTCCGTGTTCGTCGCCGGTGGCGCGGAGGTCAGCCGCATCTGACCTCCGCGCCGCCCAACCCCTACGCCGGTGGGCGGCCGGGCGCCCTCGCGGCGGTTGTCCACAGGCTTGTCCACAGCTGTGGATGCATCGAACATCTGTTCGACCGGAGCGGCGGCCCGATCACGAGGCGGCGCGACGGCGTCCGCCTCGGGATCAGTGGCCGGAGTGGCCGCCGGGCGCGCGCAGGGTGAACCAGTTGAACGTCTCCACCATCTGCCGGGTCGTCCCGACGTACTGCGGGCCGGTCAGCTCCCAGCGCTCGACGGTCCGGTAGGTGCCGGGCTGGAGGCTCTCGTCGACCTCGGTGTCCTCGTCGTCGGTGACCGGCCGGTACTCGTTGACCGTGCGCCTGGTCAGCGTCACGTCCAACGACTGGTAGTCCGACTGGGTGTAGAGGTGGTCGGGGTCGGACTTGTCGGCCGCCCGGCCCGGGTCGGCCAGCTTGAGCTGCACGGTGTCCCCGCCGAACGAGCCCTTGGCCGCGACGACGGTGACGATGTGCCCGCCGCCCCGCTGCAGGCTGCCCGCCTGCGGGCCCGCCGAGTAGCGGCCGTAGACCAGCTGCACGGGACCCGCGTCGAGCTTCCGGGCCAGCTCACCGGAGAAGTCGGGCGAGGTGGCGGAGTTGACGTTGCCCACGTCGGTCTTCCAGTACGCGTCGCGGGCGGGCTTGGTGGCGACGTTCCACGCGGTCTGGAGGTTCGTCATGGTGGTCTTGCCGTCGTACCCGGCGTCCACGCCGATGCGCCAGATCGAGTTGGTGACCACGGTGTAGTCGGCCTGGTCCCGCGGGTCCAGCTCCTTGACCTTGGTGGTGAGCCAGCCGACCGGCGCGCCCTTCACGTGGCCCCAGTAGTGCAGCACGTTGTAGAGCGACGCGGGGCCGCAATAGGCGTTGCCGTCTCTGTGCAGGCCGGCTCGCTGCTGGTCGACGTCGCTCACGCCGCACAGCCTGACGTCGAAGTCCGGGCCGGACACGTCGCCGGTGCGGGTGCACGGCGCCGGCGTGCCGATCTTGTCGGCGGCGGCGACACCGGTGAACGCGACGGTGCCGGCGGCGACGGCGGCGGTCAGGGCGAAAGCCTTGCGCATCATGGGTCCTACCTCCTGTGGACGAGCCCCCGTGAAGGGCTGTCGTGGTGCGGTAGGACAAGACTGGGCCCCGGGAGCCGCGAGGGCATGAGGGGTCGCCACCCAACCTCGGGCGCGCGGAAGTTGGGTGTATCCACCACCCCCCAGACCCGCTCCTCGATCTTCTCAGGCGGATTTCCGGGCGAGCACGCGCGCCAGCTCGCGGCGGCCGTTGATGCCGAGCTTGGTGTAGATGCGGCTGAGGTGGTTCTCCACCGTCTTGGGCGTCACGAACAACTCCTGCGCGATCTCCCGGTTCGCCCGGCCGACCGCGGCGAGGTCCGCCACCCGCCGCTCGCTCGCGGTCAGCGCCGCCGTGCCCGCGGCCGGCAGCCGGCGCGGCCGGTCGCCCAACGCCTCCAACGCCTCCGCGGCCCGCGCGCGCAGCGCCGGCGACCCGCACTCGGCCGCCAGGTCGATGCCCCGCAGCAGCGGCGCGCGCGCGTCGGTGCGGCGGCGGGCCACCCGCAACGCCTCCCCGAGGTCCACCAGCGACCGGGCCAGCTGCAGGCGGGCGGGCGAGGTCTCCAGCACCGCGACGGATTCCGCCAGCAGCTCGACGCGGCGGGTGGCGTCGACGTGCGCGAGCAACCGCAGCGCGGCGCCCACTTCCGTTGCCGCGCCCCACTTCCGCGCGATGGCCAGCTGCTGCTCGCCCAGCGCCGGCGCCTCCGCCTCGGCGCCGAGCAGCATCGCCGCCCGCGCGGCCGGGTCCCGCCACGGGACGGTCGGCGGGTCGACCCCGGCGGCCAGCATCTCGTCGCGCAGGAGGAGCGCCTGCGCCCGCGCCTCCACCGGGTCGCCGCCCGCCAGCGCGACCAGCGCCCGCGGCTCGCGCAGCCACAGCGTCGGCATCATCCTCGGCGGGTCGGGGTGCTCGGCGTCGAACCGGGCCAGCGCGCGCCGCGCGCCCGCCACGTCGTCGTGCTCCAGCGCCGCGTACGCGGCGAAGTGCGTCGCCGTCGCCCGCAGCGCGACGACGTGCTGCACCGGGTCCTCGTCCTTGACCGCCGCCAGCGCGCCCTCCGCCTCGGCCTCCACGAAGTCCGCGTTGCCCAGCCGCCAGTTCAGGAACAGCGCGGCGTTGGCGACCATCGCGAACTCCACCGGCGACCCGTGCCGCCGGACCCGCAGCCGGGCCCGGTCGACCTCCCGGCGCGCCTCCTCCACGCCGTCGGCCGACACCAGCGCGATCACCGCGACGACCCACGCGACCATCGCGTCCGTGCTGCCGGTGGCGTCGTCGAAGTACGCGCCGTTGGACAGCGCGCGCAGCGCCGTGTCGGCCACCTGCCGGGAGGGCCGCACCTCGTAGCGGCCCATCTGGGCCAGCAGCCCCAGCAGGGTGCGCTCGTCGGGCGTGCCGCCGCGCAGCGCGGCGTACCGGCCGAGGTGCTCGGACGCGACGTGCCGCTGGTCGCGCAGGAACGACCGGGTGACCGCCAGCCGGGCCTCCAGGTGCAGCCGGCCGTCGCCGCCGGGCAGCGCGCGCACGGCCTGCGACAGCTCGGCGATCGCGGCCTCCGGCCCCTCCACGACGGCGGTCGCGGACGCGGCGGCGGCGACCAGCTCGGCGTTGGGCAGGTCCCGCGCGGCGGCCCGGAGCTGGTGCTGCGCCTCGGCCGCGGCCCCGGTGCGCAGCAGCGCCCGGCCCCACTCGGCCCGCAGCCCGGCGTCGTCCGGGCGCTCCTCGACGGCGCGGGCCAGGTGCGCGGCGGCGGTCCCGGCGTCACCGGCGGCCAGCAGCGCGGCGGCGGCCCGGCGCAGCACGTCCGCCGCGTCCGGGAGGGCGCCCCGCGGCGCGCGGGCCAGGTGGGCGGCGATCCGGTCGGCGGGCGCCTGCGCCGCCCGCAGCCGGGTCGCGGCCTCGGCGTGCAGCGCGGCCCGCGCCACCGGCCCCAGCTCGGTCAGCACCGCCTCGCGCACCACCGGGTGCGCGAACACCAGGTGGTCGTCCTGCCCGGTCAGGACGTGCGCGCCGACCAGCGCGCCGACCGCGTCGGGCAGCGCGGCCGGGGGCAGGCCCGCGACCGCGCCCGCCAGCCACGGGTCGCCGCCCGAGCCCAGCACGGCCACCGCGCCCGCCAGCCGGACCGCGTCGTCGGGCAACCGGCCCAGCACGGCCCGGAACACCGCGGCGGGCCCGAGCCCGCCCACCCGGTCGGCGGTCGCCGGCGCGTCCAGCGGCAGGCCGAGCGATTCCAGCTCGTCCACCAGGACGCCGGCCAGGAACGGGTTGCCCGCGCTGGCCTCGTGCAGCGCGGCGACCACGTCGGCGGCCGGCCGCGCGCCCCGGGCCGCGACCAGGTCGGCCAGCGCGCCGGGGGTGAGCGGCCGGGGCAGCAGGCGCTCGGCCCGGCGCGCGTCGCACAGCTGCGCGAGCGGCCCGGTGTTGGCCTCCGGCGGGCGGGTCGCCACCACCAGCGCGATCGGCAGGTCCGCGATCCGGCGGGCCAGGTAGACCAGGAAGTGCAGCGACGACGGGTCCGCCCAGTGCGCGTCGTCCACGGTGATCAGCAGCGGCCGGGTGGCGGACAGGTCGACCGCCACCCACCACAGCGCGTGCAGGGTGCGGGCCGGTCCGGCCTCGCCCGGGTCGTCGGCCGCGGCGTCCAGCGCCCGCAGCGCGTCCCCGGCCGGCCCGGCCAGGATCGCCGCCCTGGTCCCGCCGCGGTAGCGGGACACCGAGCGCTCCACCAGCTGCCGCACGACGCCCCACGCCATCGCGGACTCCAGCGCGTCGCCCACCGCCTGCAGGCGGCCGAACCCGCGGGCCTTGGCCAGCTCGCGGGTCGCCTCGACGAGCCGGGTCTTGCCGATGCCCGCGCGCCCCTCGACCACCACGACGCGGCCCTCGCCGCGCACCGCCGAGTCCAGCGCGCCCGCGATCCGCGCCAGCTCGCGGTCCCGCTCCAGGGGGGTCATCCGCCGGTGCGCCCGCGCGGTGGACCGCCCCGCCCGCGGCGGGCCCGTCCGCCGCCGCCCCGCCCGAATGCCCGTGGTCGCACCCGGTGATCGTAGCGTCCGCGCTGGTCATCACGGCCGAAACGACCGCACCCGGCCGGTGGCCCGCCCCCGTTTCCCCGCGCGCCCGTTTCGGCCCCGCGCCGGGCGGGCGCATTGCCCGGCCATTCCGCCGCGCCCGATCGGCCGCGGCCGTACCGCCGACAGTCGGGTGGAATACTCGGCCCGAGTGCCGACCGGGTGGAATCGACGCAGCTCGCGGCCACTGTCCGCAGATTTGCGGAAATTGCTCGGCGGTACGTCCGGTCGGCCGTCGGTGCTATAACCGGGGCAGCCGGGGAATGCGTCCGGTCGGCCGCGTCGGCGAATCGGTGAATTCCACTGCTTGATTGGGAAAGGAGAGGTGAAGTGCATTGCGCTTTCACTTCACCTGGTGGATGCTGCTCCCCATGAACGTCCCTCCCCTGCCTCCAGGGCAGTGGGCTCCGGTACCCCACCTCCCCGGCATCCCCGCGGCCCGCCTGCGCGAAGGGGCCTACCTGCCGCCGCCGCTGCCGTCGGACCTCCCGCTGCCGGTGGCCACCTACCGGCTGGTCGCCGAGGCCGAGCACGCCCTCGGCCGGCTCGACGAGGCCGCCGAGCGCCTGCGCGTGCGGTCCGGGCTGGTCCGGGCCACCCAGGTGCGCGACGCGCAGAGCTCGGCCGGCCTCACCGGCGCGGTCGTCGGGCTGCGCGAGGCGCTCGCCGCGGACCTCCTGGCCGCGCGCGGCGACCCGCCGTCGGACCGGTCCGCGCCCGAGCAGCTGCTCGCGCCCTACCTGGCCGCCTACGACCACGGCCTCGCGCGCGTGCGGGCCGGCGCGGTGGTCGACGCCGAGCTGGTCGGCGAGCTGACGGCGATCATGACCGGCGACCCGGGCCGGCGCCTGCGCGACCTGCTGCGCCGGGAGCCCGGCGCGCTCGGCGCCGACCCCCGGCGCGCCTACCTGCTGACCGCGACCGGCGCGCACCTCGTGGCGCTGCTGGAGCAGTGGTCCACGTGGGTGCGCGAGGAGGACGAGCAGCCGCGGCTGGCCAAGATCGCGCTCGCGCACTACCAGCTCGAGGTGCTGCAACCGTTCCCGACGGCCAACGGGCACGTGGCGCGGGTCTTCTCGATGCTGGAGGTGGTGCGCTGCGGCCTGCTGCGCGACCAGGTCCTCCCGCTGTCGGTGTGGCTGGACGACACCCTGCCCCGGTACCAGGAGGAGATCCGCGCGGTGGTCGACACCGGGCGCATCCACCGCTGGGTCGCGTTCTTCGCCACCGCCGTCCGCGACCAGGCGCTGGCGCAGCTGCGGCTGATCGGCCACCTGGAGGCCCTCGCCGGCTCCTACGCCCGGCTGCTGCCCAGGACGGGCCGGCTGCCGGAGGTCGCCGCCGGGCTGATCGGCTTCCCCGTGGTCGACCACCGCGCCCTGCGCGACCGGCACGGGGTGACCACGAAGGCCGCCACCGACCTCACCCGGCGGCTGGTCGAGCGCCGCATCCTCGTCCCGTGGGACCACCGGGACTACCGGCGGATGTTCGTCTGCCGGGACGTGCTGCGCCTGCTGTCCGACCACCCGGACACCACCGCCCCGCCCCACCACCCGGGAGAAGGCCCATGAGCACCCCGCCCCGTCGCGGCCGGCACCGCCGCGCGCCCCGCCGCGGGACCGCGCCGCGGGTCCGGTCAGCCCTCTGGCTGCTGATCCAGGTGGTCCTGGTGCTGCTCCGCGGCTGAGGGGCCCGGCGGTCGGGTCGGTCTCGTGGCGGCCCGGTCCGCCGCGCCCGGCCCCGCCGTGCCCGGTCTTGTCGCACTCGGTCCCGCCGCGCCCGGTCCCGCCCCGGTCGGCAGGTCCAGCAGCGCGCGGGCCTCCCGGGCGTCGTCGCCCGCCAGGTCCGGCAGCACGCGGTGCAGCCGGCGGCGGGCGGCGGCCTCGTCGCCGGACAGCCACAGGGCGCGCGCGAGCAGCACCTGCGCCCGCGCCCGGTCCTGCCCGCGCGCCAGCCCGTCGAACACCCTGTCCGCGCGGGTCAGGTAGTTGACCGCCGCGTCGAGCCGGCCCGCCTCGACCATCAGCGCGCCGAGGTGGGCCAGCGACCGCGCGATGCCGTCCGGCCGCCCGTGCGCGACGTAGAGCTCCAGCGCCTCGTCCGCGCAGTTGACCACCCGGTGCAGGCGGCCCTGCGCGCGGTACGTGGCGGCCAGGTCGGCCAGCGCGCCGGCGGCCGGGTCCGGTTCGTCCAGCAGCCGCCAGATCGCCAGCTCGCGCATCCCCAGGGCGGCGGCGTGCCGGAGCCACCCCCGCTCCCGCAGCGCCTCCGCGCCCGCCCGGAACGCCGCCGCGAGCTCCCGCGACCCGGGCAGCGCGGCGGCCAGCGGCTCCGCGCAGTCGTAGAGCTGCCGGCACCAGGCCCCGTCGGCGTCCGGCGGCAGCGCGCGCCAGGTGTTCGCCAGCAGCGCGACGGCGGTCCCGTCCGCCTCCCGCACCGCGGCCACCACCTCGTCGCGCCGCGTGGCGAACCACCGGCGCACGTCGTCGGCGTCGCCCGGTCCGGCCGGGCCCGGGTCCTCGACGTCGTGGCCGAGGAGGCGGCGCGCGCGCAGCACGTCCCGCAGCAACTGCCTGGCCTGGTCGCTCACCTGCCGCCGTCCTTCCCGGTCCGCTGCGCGGGCTTCCCCGGGCCGTCCTGCGCGGCCACTGGTCACATCGGGGCAAGCCGCCGGTCCGTCTCCGATGATCATTCAGTGTCCACCGATCGGGTGAGTTGGGGACACCGCCAAAACGCCGTTCTGCCGCGTTGCCAGGTGACAGTCAGTCATCCCCGCCGCTTGCCGGCACCACCTCGAAGAGGTCGTGGAACTGCATCGGCGCCAGCGCGGTGAGCGCGCCGCCGATGAACGCGGGGCCGGGCCGGAGGTCGCCGTTGAGCACGCGCCCGACCGTCGACCGGTTCACCTGCATGGCCTTGGCCAGCGCGTAGTCCGAGGTGTAGCCCGCCAGCAGCGCGGCCTTGGCGAATGCCTCGGTGCGGAGCCTGATCGTCTTCGACATGGCCACCCCGTGTTGTGCGCGCAAAACGTTCGGTTCTGTCACCGGAACAGTAGCTCGGTTGCGCGCGCGGAACACAGGTCGGGTGGAAAGGACGAGGTGTTCGCGTTGTGGGGTCATTGCGGGCGTTGCGCGCGCACGACTAGCATCGGGTGGCATGACCGAAGACGAGAGCACCCCCTCGCAGTGGTGGGCGTACCTCCAGGCCAATCTGGCGCGCCGCGGCCTGTCGACCGGGGACTTGGCACGCGGCGCGGGCGTCGACCGGAGCCGCCTGACCGACTGGAAGCGCGGCGGGAAGGCGTCGGTGGAGTCCGCGCGGGCGGTCGCGGCGCTGTTCGGCGTGAGCCCGCTGGAGGTGATGGTGGCGGCCGGCCTGCTCAGCCGGGAGGAGGCCGCGCTGCGCGCCGAGCAGCCGGATCCGGCCCGGTTGGGCGACGAGGAGCTGATCGCCGAGCTGCGGCGCAGGCTCCGCCGGTGAGGGCGCGGCCGGCGCCGGGGGCGCCGATCGCGCGGACACCCGGCGTCACCTCGTGGCCGCGTTCTGTTCCCCGCGGGGCTCGTCCGTGTCATGGTGTTTTCACCAACGATTGGTCTGGACCTTAGGTCCGGCAGTGAAAGGATGGCGACGATGCGCGGCACCACGGTGTTACCAGGCACGCCCTGCCAGGCACCGCGCGTGGGAGAGCTGCCGATGCACCGGCTGGAGGTGCCGGTCCCGAACGCCCTGCCGTTCGCGGTGGGCACGTTCCAGGCGATCGGCCCCATGTCCCAGGCGGATTTCCCGCACCGGCACACGTTTCACGAGATCGTGTACGTCACGGGCGGGACCGGGACCCACGTGGTCGACCTGGCCCGCTGGGAACTGCGCCCGCCGCACCTGTGCGCGATCGCGCCGGGCCAGGTGCACCACTGGGTCGACACGCGGCAGCTGGAGGGGTACGTCGTCCTGTTCACCGACGACTTCCTGATCGACCACCCCGGCGACCGGGAGCTGCTGCGGCGGCTGAGCGAGCGGCCCTGGCTGACCCTGGACCCGCCCGCCCACGCCGGCATGTCCGCCCTGATCGCCGAGCTGGACGAGGAGTACCGGAACCGGGCGGACGGCGTCGAGTCCGTGCTGCGCTCCCTGCTGCACGTGCTCATCGTGCGCGCGGCCCGGCTGCCGGAGACCCCGGCCGCCCCGCCGCCCGCCCGGACCGGGGCGGTGGCCGAGGAGTTCGCCCGGCTGGCGGGCAGGCCCGACGTGGAGCTGTGGTCGGTGCGCGCCTACGCGGAGCGGATCGGCGTGACGCCGGGCTACCTCACCGAGGCGGTCAAGGCCGCGACCGGGCGCACGCCCTCGGAGCTGGTCCGGGAGGCGCGGGCGAGCGAGGCGAAGCGGCTGCTGGCCCGGACGGACCTGACGGTGCGGCAGATCGCCGGGCGGGTCGGCTTCGCCGATCCGGCCTACTTCTGCCGGTTCTTCCGCCGCGAGACGGGGGTGAGCCCGGGGGACTTCCGCCGGACGGGGGACGTCACCGGGGGTGACGCCGTTCACAGTTATGACCGACCACGAGATTCACCACGACCTGCCCCTTCAGTCCATCGTCCGCGCCAGGGGGTCTCCATAGGTTCGTTATGAATTCCCGAGACCGCCACCCCACGAGGAGCAGTCATGGACACGCCCATGGACGGCGATCACAGCACCGACGAGGAATCGACCGATTCCCGCAGCATCAGCCGCAGGCCCGTCCTGCGCGCGGCCCTGGCCGCCGGCGTGGCGGTGCCCGCCGCGCTGATGGGTGTTCCGGCGCTGGCCCGCACCGTGCCCAGCACCGGCGGAACGCTCGAACTGACCCCGGAGTGCGACGACGGCGACGACCCGACGCCGGCGCAGACCGAGGGCCCGTACTTCAAGCCCAACTCGCCCCGCCGCACGTCCCTGGTGGACGCCGGCACCGTGGGCACCCGGCTCACCGTCACCGGGTACGTGTTCGGCCTGGCCTGCCAGCCGATCGCGAACGCGCTGCTGGACTTCTGGCAGGCGGACAACAACGGTGTCTACGACAACACCGGCTTCAAGTTCCGCGGGCACCAGTTCACCGACGCGGCGGGCAAGTTCACGCTGAGCACGATCGTGCCCGGCCTGTACCCGGGCCGCACGCGGCACATCCACGTGAAGGTCCAGGCGCCCGGCGGGCGGATCCTGACCACCCAGCTGTACTTCCCGGGTGAGCCGCGCAACAACACCGACACGATCTACGACCCGCGCCTGCTGATGACGATGTCGAACAGCGGCACCACCCGCATCGGCGAGTACGACTTCGTGCTCAACGTGCGGCAGACGCCGACCTCGACGACCCGGCCGACCGACACGACCGGTCCGACCACGACCACCACCGGTGTCCCCGGCGGCACGTGGGCGGTCGGCACGCAGTACACGGCCGGCACGTCGGTCACCTACGGCGACGTGACCTACGTCTGCCAGCAGGCGCACACCGCCCAGCCCGGCTGGGAGCCGCCGAACGTGCCCGCCCTGTGGCGCGTCGGCTGAGCGAGCGCCGGCGACCCGCGGCCCCGGTCACCGATCGCGCCCACCCTGCCTTCGGCAGCAGTCCCGGCGCCGCGCGGTGCACGCTCCCAGTACGACCGGAAGGCCCCCGAACACCGGTTCGGGGGCCTTCCCGGCTTTTCCGGCGGTCCGGTGTGGACCACCGCGCCCACACCGGATCCCGGTCGGCGCGGGCGCGTGCCGGTAACGGTCGCGCGGGGTGGCGGCGATGGGTCAGGCATACGCCGCCGCGAGCGCCCCGGAGGACAGTCGTGATCGAGAACTCGTCCGCAGACCTGGTGCTGCTGAACGCCGAGACAACGGTCACGGTGACCCGCGAGGAGGACCACCAGGCGGAGTTAGCGGGTTACCCGGTGGCTCCGGGGATGCAGCGCCACGTCGCGGTCGAGCTGGCCTGGTGCACCGTCGAGTCGGGCAGGCACCGGGGTGAGCGGGCCGTCGAGGTCCGCCTGGACGGCCGCCGGGTCGGCGAGCTGACCCACCTGATGTCCCAGCGCTACGCCCCGCTCGTCGTGCAGCTGACCGCGCGGGGGAGCAGGCCGGGGTGCCGGGCGGTGCTCCAGGCGGGCGTCCGGGGCACGGAGGTGACCCTGCGCCTGCCCAAGGACGGCAGCGGGACCATCCCCCTGCCGGCCCCGGCCCCCGCCCACCAGGCCCCGCACCCCACCTACCAGGCGCTGCCCCCGGTGCCGCCGCAGCGCAGGTCCCCGCCGCGGACGAGGCGCCCGGTGTGGATCGCGGCGGGCGCGGCCGTGGCCGTGGTCTTCATCGCCGCGGTGGCCAACGGCAACACCCCGGACGACCGGGCGGCAAGCCCTCTCACCACGACCCTCACCGCCACTTCTCCGACGACGACGACCACTTCCACCACCACGACGACCACCACCACGACGACGACCACCACCACGTTGGCGGCAGTCCCGTCCCCTCAAGCCGTCCAGCCCGCGGCGCCGACGACGACCACCACCCGGCAGACCACCCAGGCCCCGCCCCCGCCTCCCGCCGAGCCGGCCCCGCAGTCCGCCTGCGACCCGAACTACAGCGGCTGCGTGCCCGTCGCCAGTGACGTGGACTGCCAGGGCGGCAGCGGCGACGGCCCCGCCTACGTGACCGGCCCGATCCGCGTCATCGGCACCGACGTCTACCGCCTGGACCACGACAAGGACGGCTTCGCCTGCGAGTGACCGCGACCGCGGGCGACGCGGGCCGGACGGCGGAGGAGGCCGAGCCGGCCCGCTGACGCGCGTGATCCGCCGCGACCCACGAGCACGGGCGTCGCGCTCCGCGGCCGGCCCCCGGCGCCGGCGGCCCGTCGGTGGCCGTGCCGGTTCCGGCGGCGACGAGCCCCGCGGTCGCCCCCGACCGGTCCGGTGGCCCGGAACATCCACATAGGACGCGCCTGCCCGGGTGGGGAACCCGGTGCGCGGGCGGAGACCCCGCTGTCGGCCGGACCCCGTCGCGCGGACGCGGCACAGCCGCCTGCCCGGGTTGCGCCGCCCGGAATGCAGCGCCGAGGAGCGCAGCGCTGAGAAAAGCCGTGCCGAGAAGCGCAGTGCCGCGCCCGACCGTCCTCTCCGGAGGCGAGCCGGTCCGTCCCGGAGCGACCGGTCACGCCTGATCGGACGTGCTCCCCGCCTCACAGCGCCAGGAAGAGCCCGATCACCAACCCGGCGACGAACCCGGCCAGGACCAGCTTGCCGACGGTCGACACCCCGCAGATCACGCGCATGACATCCCTCTCGACAACACTGTTCGGCGTGCTCCACCGAGGACAGCCGGACGCCGGTGGCGGCCGGTGGGTGTCACCGACGCCCGTGGACCCGGCGGGGGAAGCCTTCGGCGACCCGGGCGCCGGGGCCGGCCGCGCGGCCGGCCCCGGACCACGTCCGACCGCGCCGAGACGAGACAGGACAGCAGCCATGCCACCACCAGCGGCAACGACCGAACGAGCATCACCATGTCGCCATCCTTGGGTCAATATGAATCATAGTGAATCAAACCGTGTACGGTCCGTCAAGCACCTTCCCCTTGTGGGGGACCAACCCCTAGGTGTAGCCGCGATGGGCACCTTGCTAGCCTTGACAGAGTCAACCCGCGAGCGCTTCACTTCACATCACTACGAATCACCATGGGTCACTGGGGTTCGTGGGCGACAGGAGAGTCGGGGTTGATGGACGCCGCGGACGAGTCGGAGCCGACGGATCGCGAAGTGCTGGCGGCGGAGCTGCGACGGGTGCGCGACCTGGCCGGCGTGTCGGGGCGGGAACTGGCGCAGCGCATCGGGATCAGCCAGTCCAAGGTGTCGCGGATCGAGTCGGGGACCACGGTGCCGACGACGCGGGAGGTGAAGGGGTGGAGCACCGCACTGGAGGTTTCGGCGGACATGCGGGACCGGCTGTTGGCCTTGACCGAGGCCGTGCGCACGGAGGTGCGCCCGTGGGGGGCCGTCCTGCGGTCCAAGGGGCACATCCAGGACGACATCCGGGAGTTGGAGCACCTCGCCCTGAAGGTGCGGGTCTACCAGCCCTCCGTGGTGCCCGGCCTGCTGCAGACCGCCGAGTACGCGCGGACGGTGTTCTCGCTCGGCGGGAACGCGACCTCGGAGGCGGACCTCTCGGCGGCGCTGATGGGCCGGCTGCGCCGGCAGGAGGTGCTGTTCGAGGAGGGGCGCGACTTCGAGTTCCTGATCACGGAGGCGGCGCTGAGGTGGCGGCCGGGCCCGCCGCGGCTCCTGCTTGCGCAACTGGACCGGATCATGTCGGTCGGCACGCTGACCAACGTCTCGATCGGACTGATCCCGCACTCCGCCCCGGCGGTGACGTTCTACTCGCACGGGTTCGTGATCTACGACCTGGCGGACGAGGACCGGTCGACCGAGGTGGCCGTGGAGACCGTCCACGCGAAGCTCGCCGTCCGCGAGCAGGAGGGCCTCGACCTGTACGAGGAGCGGTGGTCCGCGCTGCGCCGCATGGCGCTGTTCGGCGAAGACGCCCGCGGCTTCCTCGCCGACCTCGCGACGGGGATCCGCGAACAGGGCGGCGGGTCGCGCTGACCCGGTGACCCGGTGGGGTGGCGCCGCGGGCGCGACGCCACCCCACCGGGGGGCGCGGATCAGGCGAACAGCCGGAACAGCAGGCCGACCAGGCGCTTCACCCGGTCGAACTTCCGGCCGAAGGCGAACTCACCCGCGAGCACGCCCGCCACGAACACCTCCCACTCGTCCGGCGTGAACCACAGCACCGGGCAGGACGGGCACTTGGAGTCGCCCACCACGATCCACCCGCGGTACTCGGCGACCTCGACGCACGACCCGTTGGCCTCGCAGTAGCTGCTCTTCCGGAAACCGACCGGGTCGGTGGCGGAAATCGACACGTCAATGCTGTCCATGAATTCTCCAGGAGCTCCGGGCGATCTCTTGTCGCCGTTCGTGGTCCATGTTGTGCGGACCGGCCGGCGCGGCCCGGGGTCAGTCGCCGGCACAGCTCTGGGTGAAAAGCCGGCGAACCGCCGGCGCGCACGTGAACGGAGAGGAAGACCGATGACGGAAATCGCGCGGTACGCACCGCCGAAAGCGCGGTTCCACCTGACCGGCCCGGTGTCGCTCTACGCGGGCGACCGCCCGCTGAGCCTCGGCGGCAGGCGGGAGCGCCGCCTGCTCACCGCGCTGCTGCGCGAGCCGGGCAGGCAGGTCTCCCGCGCCCGGCTGGTCGACTGGGTCTGGGACGCGCCGCCCCCGAACGAGAACGAGGCGCTCTACGAGGTGGTCAGCCACCTGCGCCGCTACCTGCGCGTGGTCGACCTCGGCGACGCCCTGGTCCCCCGGAGCGGCTCCTACCGGCTGGACGTGCCCGCCGAGTGCGTCGACGTGCACCGGTTCGCCCAGCTGGTCGGCCGTGCCGAGGGGTGCGACGAGGAGCAGCGGCTCGCCCTGCTCGACGAGGCGCTGGGGCTGTGGCGCGGCGAACCCCTCGTCGACCTGGACGGCGTCGAGGTCGACGGCTACCGCGCCGAGCTGAGCCGCCTCCAGCTCGCGGTCGAGGTGCAGGCCCGGCAGATCGACGTCCGCAACGGTCGCAGCCGGAAGGCCCTGCCCCGCCTGGAGCGGGCCTTCCGGGAGCAGCCGGGCGACACGACGATCACCGGCCTCTACCTGTGCGCGCTGCACGCGACCGGGCAGCGCGGCTACCTGGCGTCCGCCTACGACCAGCACGAGGAAAGCCTCGGCGGGGATTACGTGGACGGCCGCCTGAAATCGCTCTACACCAGCATCCGCAGAGGAGCGTCCGATTTGAGCCCACACGCCGAGTTCTTCCTGGGCGGCCCGCCGGCGCCAGAGTCCCGAAGCCCGGGGGAGGACGCCGGAGAACACCTCGACCCTGCTCCGGAAAGCGCTCCGGAAAGCGCTCCTGAGGCGGCTCCCGGGCACCGGTGGAACGCGCAGAACGTCAACTACATCCATTCGCAGCTCACCACCGGGACGGTGGTGTTCGGCACCAACCTCGGAGGCTGAGGGTGAGCGCGGAAGAAGGCGCGCCGGAAGGGCCGCCGGCCGCCGCGGAGGCGACCGGGAAACCGGCGTTCACGACGATGGGCCCGGAGGCGTTCAACGGCGTCTACGCCCAGTTCACCTCGCCGACGACGATCCAAACGGCGATGTTCGGCGTCAACTCGCCCACCGCGGTGAGCCACGCGCGCATGACCGGCCGGGTGGCCGACCACGAGATCGCGGACGCGCTGACCGGCTACCTGCGCCCGCGGTGCTTCCAGGAGGCCGAGTCGGCGCTCGCGAACGACCGCGTCGTGGTCCTGCACGCGCCGTCGGGCACGGGCAAGCGGGCGGGCTCGTTCGCCCTGCTGCGCGAGGTGACCGGCGGGCGCGTGGTCCTCCTGTCGCCCCAGGTCGCGCTGGCGGACCTCGCCGAGCGCAAGTACGAGGCGCGGACCGGTTACGTCGTCGTGGACCACATCAGGCCGCACAGCGCCGAGGACGGCGACTTCAAGTGGCAGGTGCTGCGCGACCGGCTGGCGGAGGCGGACGCCCACCTGGTGGTCACGACCACCGTCACGCCGAGCTCCGCCGTCGAGTCCGTCCGGCACGTGCGGTGGACCCGGCCGGACCCGGTCGAGGTCCTCCGCGCCCGGCTGACCGAACCCCTGTCCGCCGAGCACCTCGCCGTGGTCGCGGAGGTGCTGACCGCGACGACGCCGATGCGGGACGTGGTCGAGCTCGCCCGCCGCCTCGACCGGGGCGAATCGCCGGACGCCGCGATCGGGCACCTGGACGCGACGTCGTGGACCGAGGTCGCCGAGTGGTTCGAGGCGGAGCCCAGCCGGCGGCGGATCGCGGAGGTGACGACGCTCGCGTTCGGCCTCGGCACGGCCGAGCGCCCGTTCGAGTCGATGCTGGCGGCCTTCGAACGCCACCTCGAGGTCCACATGCCCGAGCCCGACAGCACCGACGAGGTCCCGGCCGAGCGCAGCCTCCCGCAGCGGCGGCACGGCGTGACCGGGCCGGGCTCCCTGATCGTCCGCCGCACCGTCCCCTCCGACCTCGGCCCACGGTCGGAGCTGGCGTTCCGCTCCGACCTGCACCACCGGCACGTCCTGTGCCAGCTCAGCAAGCGCATGGACCGCGCCTTCTGGGACGCGGTCCGGGCCTGGCTCGACGACGTGGTCGCGGACTCCCACGAGCAGGTCGCGCTCGGGCTGGCGATCCTGGCCGAGTTCGCCTACGGGGAGGTGGCCGCGCTGCTCGAGTCGTGGTCCTCCGGCTCGCGCGGCTGGAAGGGCCAGCAGGCGGCGCTCATCGTGCTCTGGACGACGGCCTACCTCGACGACGTGGCGCCGGCCGCGCTGCAGACCACGACCCGGTGGATCTCGGGGTCCGACACGGCCCGGCGGTGGACCGCGGCCATGGCGTTCTGCGCCGGCCTCGGCGTCCGCTACCCGCACGAGGCGACCAGGCGGCTGTGGCACCTGTGCGCGCAGACGCACCGCGCGGGCGGGCACTTCGAGGCGGCGCTGGCCGAGCTCTTCGGGACCCTGGCCAGGGAGACGCCCGACGCGGGCATCGTGGTCCGGACGCTGATCGGGAAGACGGCCCGGCACAGCGGTCCGGGCGGTGACGCCGCGATGCGCGCGGTGGCGCTCTCGGCCACGCTCGCGGTGCTGTCGAACCTCGACCCCGTCTCCGGCCGCCGCTCCTTCCTGCACTACCTGGAGCGCTACCCGGACCGCATCGGCGAGGTCGCCCGGCTGTGGGCCTCGGTGCTGCGCAACCGGCCCACGCGCCTGCGCGGGATCCAGTCGCTGCACGGCGCCGTCAAGGACATCGCCGACCACGACGACCAGGCGGCCGGGCTGGTCGGCCGGCTCGGCGCCGCGCTCGCGGCGGAGCTGGCGGCGGACGAGCTGGTCCGCCTGGAGGTCGACCTGCGCGGGTTCGTCGCGCGCTCGGACGGGCTCGACGACCGGACCGTCGCCGCTCTGCTGACCGCGCTGTTCACCGCCCTCGAAGCCGATCAAGGGGAGAAGACCGGATGACCACGCCCTACCCGATCGTCGACAAGCGGAGCCTGGACCGGGTCCCGAACCGCAAGCTGTTCGGCCCGCGCAGGACCCGGACCACCGAGGAGATCCCGCAGGGGCACGCCCACCACCGCCTGGTCTACCGGGTGCACGGCGAGTACGTGCTCGACAACTCCGAACGGCCGCTCGACTCCGCCGAGGTCGTCGAGGCGTCGCACGTGAGCCTGGTCGACGTGTCCCGCGACGTCGAGGTCCTGGTGGACCTGGACATCCCGTCCAAGGACGCGGACACCTTCACCGTGCAGGCCACCTTCACCTGCACGGTGATCGACCCCATCGCGGTCGTCCGGGAGGGCGTGCCGGACGCCACCGCCGCGTTGCGCGCCTACCTCAAGGGGCACGGCCGCCTCTTCGAACTGGGCCTGGACTACGCGCTCGCCGACATCAACGAGGCGCGCCGCAAGCTCAACGCCCAGGTCAAGGCGTTCGTCACGGTGTGCCCGCCGGCGTTCCTCGGCATGACCGCGGAACTGGCCAGCGTGGAGGTCCGCACGCCGGAGGAGCTGGCCCGGTTCCTGCAGTCGCTGCGCGAGGAGCACTGGCAGACGGAGACGGACGTCACCCGCCAGCGCGGCAGGCAGACCCTGCGCAGGGACGAGGTCGAGCACGAGCAGGCCATCGCCACCCAAGCGCAGCGGCACCGGCTCGACCTCGACGCCGACCGGCGCGAGTACGAGCGCTACCAGTTCGAGCAGCACTCCGGCGCGGTGCCCGCCGACGCGGTCAGCAGCCTCGTCTACGCGCACGCGGTCGGCGACGTCACCTCGGCGGAACTCGTCGAGCAGCTGCGGCAGCGGGAAGCCGACCGGCGCGCGGAGGACCGCGCGGACGACCGGCAGCGCCGCGAGTGGGAGCGGGAGGACGCGCGCGAGAGGCGCGAGTGGGACCGGGAGGTCGGCCGGCGGCGCTGGGAGGCTTACCGCGAGGTCCGGTCGGAACGGGCGCTGCTCGACCGGCAGCGGCTGGAACTGGAGCACGCGGAGCGCCTCCGCGACCGGGAGTGGCAGCGCGAGGACGCCTCGCACGACCGCGAGGACCAGCGGCGGCGGCTCAACGCCAAGTTGGAGGTCGTGCGCGCGGTGGCCGAGCGCGGCCACCTGGACATGGTCAACCTCAACCTGGACCGGCTGCTCGAAACGGTGTTCGACGTCGTGCCGGAGCCGATCACCGCGGGGGCCGGCGCGCCGGACGGGATCGAGGCCGGGCCGACGGCGGCGGCGCAGGCGGAGGAGGACGGGCTCGACGCGGGGGTGAGGGAGGAAGATGACCACTGAGGTCGGCGGCCCCCGCGGCTCCACCGCGGTCGACGAGCGGTTGCCGGTGCGCTCGTCGTTGCCCAACGACGCCCCCGTCGGGTTGTACCGGCCGGTGGCGCCGGCGTACGGCGTCGGGCGGTGGTTGCGCGGCCTGGTCGGGGTCAAGGAGGACATCCTCGACTGGGCGCCGGAGGAGCGACCGCGGTACACCAAGCTCGGCGCGATCGTGGTCAACACCGGGATCATGGCGGCGCTGTCCATGATGGTCGCGGTGAGCACCGTGTCCGGCGGCGCCTGGTGGATCTTCGTCCCGGTCGGCCTGCTGTGGGCCTACCTGATCGTCACCCTGGACAGCTGGCTGATCGCCAGCATGCACGGCGTCGTGCACGGCGCGAAGGCGTGGCTGGTCGTGCCCAGGCTCCTGATCTCGCTGGTGCTCGGGGCCACCATCGCGGAGCCGCTGGTCCTGCTGGTGTTCCACCAGTCCGTGTCCAACGAGATCGCCGAGCACCGCAAGCGGGAGGTCGAGGGGTACGAGGGGCGGCTCAAGGAGTGCAACCCGGTCACGGGCGCACCGCCCGCCGGGCTCGACTGCGCCGGGTACCTGGTCAACGTCGGCGGCGTCCGCCCGCTGGAGCAGGAGCTGGCCGAGACGACCGGGCTGCGCGACACCGCCCGGACCGAGCTGGACGGGTTGCAGGGCCGCCTGGAGGAGCTGGAGCGACTCGCCCGCGACGAGTGCGCCGGGCGGGCCGGGCCGGGGCTGACCGGGCAGGCGGGCGAGGGCGGCGAGTGCCGGCGGAACCGGGAGAAGGCCGACCAGTTCCGCGCCGACAACCAGCTCGACGCGAAGCAGGACGCCCTGGTCGGGCTCGACGCCCGCCTCACCGAGCTGAACCGGGAGCTCGGCGCGGCCCGCGACCGCGGCGGCGAGCAGGTCGGCCGGGCGATCGCGGACAAGGTGGCGGAGAAGCGCCGCAACCTGACCGACCAGGGCCTGCTCGACCAGTTCGACGCGCTGCACCGGCTGGCCGGGAGCAGTTCGGTGGTCGCGGTCGCGAGCTGGTTGCTGCGGCTGCTGCTGATAGCCGTGGACTGCATGCCCGTGCTGACCAAGGTGATGAGCGGCGCGACGGCCTACGACGCCAAGGTCGCCCGCCAGTTGGAGTCGACGAAGCGCTTGCACGCCAAGCACGTCCAGCTCCACGAACGCCAGGACACCGTCGACCTGGAGATCCGGGCGCAACGCCTGGAGCAGAAGCTGCGCAACAAGACCGGGGACCTGGACGACGAGGAGCGGACCACCAAGGCCCGGCGCAAGCGCGAGCACACAGCCCAGATCGAGGCCCTGGCCGCCGAACTGGAAAACCACCAGCCCCGGACGTGACGGTGCCGGGTCGCCCGGACCCGGCCCTCACCTCCGCACGCACCGGACCCGCTCGCGCGCAGGGGTCGGGTCACCCGGACGCGGTCCGACGCGGAGCTGCCCGCGTCGGACCGCGTCCGGGGCGCAGAGGTCCCGCTCACGACATTTCTGCGGTGGGCCCGTGAACCACTACGCCGGCCTCACACCACGTGCGGCCCTACGGCCGCGGTGGGCGTACCTGCCGAAAGCGAGAGCCTCTGACCTGTATGAGCAGGTCAGAGGCTCTGCATCACCCGGCGAAAGGTGAGTGCCCCGGCAGGATTCGAACCTGCGACACACGGTTAGGAAGGCGCGTGGCGCGAACAACGCTCCACGCTCGCTGACCTGCTCAGACCCGATCGCTCGGCCCTGTGCGCGGTGACACCAGTCCGCGAGGAGTCCGCAGTCCGCGCGACGGTGTCTCGTCGGCCTGCTGCTCGTCGGCAGCCGGGCACCTGGCTCGTCGGCAAGACGGCGAAGCCGTCGCGGCACCGATCGCCGCGCCCAGCCCACCCTAGCCGCGTGACCGCGCGATCGTCCCGACCGGGGAAGCTGCCAAGCCGGTACGGAGGGCGGGTAAGCCGCAGTTCCCACGCGCCGCCTCCGGACCACGTGCACCGACTCCGCGCACGGCCGCCGGGCGGAGCGGAGCGGGAGCCCGGCGCGCCGTAATGCGGGGAGTCGGTGCCAACGTGACCCCCGGCCCGGCCGCGCACCGCCGCAGGCGGCGCGCCTTGGTGCCGTAGAGCCGAACTCGGCAAGCGGAATGTTGAGGGCTAGGTCTTCTTAGTTGCTGGCTTTGCTTTTTCGAACTCTTGCTCGAAGATGTGCTCAACGAGGTTCTTGCTTTTTGCGACTCGGTCTAGTGCCCAGCCCTTGCCCTTCACCAGTTCATCGGCCCAACTATTGACACTGTTGAAGGCTTCCTCTATATCTTTTTTGCTAACTCCGGTGCCGGACTCGACAAGTTCCCTGAGCTGGTGCGGCGAGTGAACCCTCTTCTTCATCTTACGTGCGACTGCAAGCATCGAAACATGGAACCGTAGATTTGTTCTTTGGCTCGCAGTTACGGGAATTGCCCCGGACATAAGATAGCTGTCTACCGTCTTCTGCAATTGTGCAATCCACAGGTAAGTGGGTAGGGGAATATCATCCGAAAATATCCTTTTGTACTCTTCATCCTTTTTGAGCAACGACGAAGGGCGAGCACGAGAGTCGTTGGGTTGGCTCAGTGCGACGCCCATCACCGCCTGCCCGAGAAGCGGGATGGAGATGATGCGATCCGGGCTCTTTCCAATATTACGATAGTAGTTTTTCCTACGATCGTAATACCAACCTGCTGATGCGAAATGAGCTTCAATCTTGCGCTGGACTTCGTCAGTTGCCCTGAGTGAAGCGTCCGGAACGCTAGTCTGCCTATTCGTGGCGCGGATTACTTTGTCGCTTGTTGCTTCATCTGACGTTACCAATATTCTAACAAGGACGGACTTGGTCTGCTTACTGCGCTCTTCGGGCGTAATTTTACGAAGAACTTCGAAGATCGTGTAAGAAGTTTGAAGGCCGTTCACAACTTGGACATCGTCGAGTACGAACTCTTTTCCGTTAATCGTGGCGCTTGAACAGATGATGGTGGCCCCGTTGTTCATCCACCAGAACTCGGGGCTAGCGGTATTTTCGAGAGAGCTTCGGATCTCTTTGTTTACCTCGACGTCGCCTTGATAGTCACGGACGTTGGAATCGAATATGTGTTTACGCAGTTCGCCCTTTTCGTCGACCAAAAAGTTCCAGTAGTCGCTAAGGTGAACAAGTGCTACGTGGCTCGGTCCAGGGCTGGCGTTCTCTTGGAAGCGCAAGCGTAGGCTGTATGACGGGGTCGTGTTGTATAGATTCCAAAGCTGCTCTGCACCTACTAGCGTGACGCTAATGTCTGCTCCATAGACCTTCTCTGCGATTGCCTGCCGCAGTTCTTCGGTCTTGAGTGTCACGTTGCCGCTAACTTTATCGCGATCGCCCTTAGTCGCATAGGTGAATAGCACGCGAACGCGTGGCTTGCGCGTTGCAAGCTTGCGCCATGCCTGCGTGAACATGCGAATACGTGTCACCACTTCGGGCGAATACTGCGTCAGTAGCAATTGTTCCGCAGTGTCGATCTCCAGCAGCTTTCGGAGCGATGCTTGAGCCTTATCGAATGGCGTTTCCTCGAAAGACTCTTTGTTCTTAGCTTGGATCAGCCAGAGGGTCAATTGGGAGTTGCGGCTAAAGTCGCTTGGAGATTTTGTTTCCGAGAATATGTCATCGTCTTCGACCAGCAGCGTGTCGTTGAGGAAAACGTAGATCCCATCAAGCCCTCCGTCACCGCCTCCGCCTACCCTGCCTGCTTCCACTTCATCGGGCGACAGGTCGTAGTCTTTAAGAACCTGTTCTGCTGCGAACAGTTCGAAAGCTACATCAATAGCCAGAGGCGGATCGCTACGCTGTTGGTACTCCTCGAGTGCTTGGTTGAGAAGGATGACGTGATTTTTGCTCACTGGCGGATGTCCTTAAGCGCAAGGCTTCAAGCATTGATCTTGGCAGGGTAAACACTAAAGTCTTTTAGGTGAAGAATCGTTAACGAATGCGGGATCGTTACCGAAGCTGCGATACTTCCCCCGAACGGAGTAACGGTCGTCGCGTAGTCTTGTGCGGGTTGCATGTATATGACGAACATTGCGGAAGTTGCCTCATATGCCTAAAAATTCGCGGCTGGCCTTCTCTCTCGTCACCTTGAAAAGGCGGCTACAAGTTAAAGTATAGAGTAGGGGTGGGATTGTTGCAGCGTTCTTGAGCGCACGACGAGTTGAATCTCTTGCTATCCACACGGTATCGGTTATTCGCCAGGTGTAATAGTTGCAGGGTTTCATTCGCTCGATGGGGCTCGGTGCCTCGAACGGCATGGTTTTTCAGTCCGTTTGCGTGTTCTCATCGGACACCATTCCTGCGCTTATAGGGAGGTGGGGTTGAGGGTATTCGGCCGAGTTGTCGCGTTGAGTGGATGAGGAGACACCGCTGCGGGATGCGCTGTGGTGGGCGGGCATGACAACCGGGTTGAATGGGAGCGCTACAGGTGTGCATGGGTAGATTGCGGAGACCCAGGCGCGATATGAGCCGGAAGATCTGTTCACGTTCTTCATCCGTTAGGGGAGCCCGAGTTGGTGGCAGCGGTGGAGCGTATGGAGGCTCGGTTGGAGGCCGCTGGGTTGAGGTCAGGTGAAGTAGGGCTCGACGCGGTTGCCTAGGCCGTATTCGATGCATAGGAGAGTTAACGGGTGGATGCCTAGGTCGGGTAGACGGTTGGGTTCTACCCAGAGGACTTCCGTGGGTATTGGCGATCATCCCGTCATCGAAGCAGAATACCGAGTTGTAGAGGGGTGTCTTGTGTAGGCGGACCTCAATGCCGGGGACCTCGGTCAGCGGGCGGACGAACGCCAGGGCGTTGCGGATGCGGGCTGCGACTGTGCCCTTGCCTAGCTGTTCCCCCTTGCTGCGGCGGGCTGCCTCGCGGGCAGTGGGGTCGCCGAACGGGAAGCGAATTCGGATGCCGTTCTCGGCCTTGTGGCGCAGCTCCCTGGTGAAGGCCGGGCGTTCGACCAGGAACAGGGCTACCAGGGACAAGACCTCGATGTGCTTGGTGGCGTTGTTGAGGGGGCGGTCCCAAAAGTCCGCGGGGATATTGTTGCGGTGAGGGTAGACCTTGACGACTTCGGACTTTGCGATCTCAGCTTTGTGCTAGGTGGTCACTGCGTCGGGTCAGAGGTAGTTCTCGGTCTCGTGGACCATCGACGCGATGATGTGGCGGTGGCAAGGAGTCCGGGCTGTTGGTGTGGTTGGTGCTGGTGATCGACCAGGCGGCGGAGCGCAAGGCCGACGCGGTGGTGACGGTGAAGATCGCGGCTCCTCAGCAGCCGGTTCCGCCGGAGGCGATTCCGGGGACGGACGTGCGGCCGGTGGTGTTCGAGGGGTTGACCGTGACGCCGTGGATCGACGACAAGGCGTGCCGGGGCACGCACGGGGGTGAGAGGCACCGGTGCCGGGCCAAGCTCGGGTACAGCCTGCGGGCCTCGGCGATGAAGCCGGTGGTCGCCAAGTCGGCCCCCAAGGCCGCGTGAGCCGTGGCGCAGGACTTGGTGCGGTTGCACGTGACCGCGAGCCTGCCCATCCGGGTTGCGCCGTTGGCGTTCGCGGGGCGGGTGGAGGTGCGGTTCGGCAACGCGTTTCCGACGGTGCTGGTCGTGGACCACGAGGCGTTGCCCCGGTTGGCTGCGGCGATTGCCGAGGGGTTGGCGGCCTTGGACGCTGCGGGCGGTGATCAGTGCTGCCGCGGTTCTGTTGTGAGCTGGCGCGGGAGGCAGCCAAAGTGGTTGATCACCTGGAAGGCCGGGCCGGGCGTCACGTGATGACGGAGGGAGCGGTGGTGGCCAAGAGCAAGCCTGACCTCTGGGCGTTGGCGAGCCGGACGTTGAAGGACGCACACGAGGCGTTGGGGAGGTTGGTGCCTGCGCCGGATGCCGCGCCGGCGGTGTCTCGGGAGTTCTACCTACGCAGCGCGAAGGTCTATGAGCGGATTGCAGAGGTGGATCAGCACCACCACGAGGCGCTGTACTGGGTCACCCGTGAGCGCGCCCTGGCGGAGGCGATCGCGGCCGACGACGAGTGCGGTGGGTCCGTCCCCGAACGAATGGGCTGGGAGGGGTAGCCGTGAGGGGCGGTGACTTGGTCGGCACCCTGCGGAATGTGGTCGTCAGCGGGTTGCCGTGGTCCAAGCGGAAGACCAAGGACGGTAGGAAGAAGACACGACCGTACGGCGTGCGGTGGGTGACTGGCACGAAGCAGCACTCGGAGTGGTTCGCGACGAAGGCGCTGGCCAACAGTTGGTGGTCGGAGTTGGCGCAGGCGCTTCGGCGGGGCGAGCCGTTCGATGCTGGAGCTGAAGCAGCGCAACTCCTTGTCCTTCCTGGAGTTCGCACAGTCCTATGTGGATGTGAAGTGGCCCGATGCGGCGACCACGACTCCGGGAGCATGGTGGAGGCACTGGTAACAGCGGCGGCGGCGTTCTTCGCGGTCGGCTACTACGCGGCGGCTCGGCCGGCTGAGGGCCTGGCGCTCCGGGAGGACGACTGCGCCCTGCCCGAGGAGGGGTGGGGCGTGCTCATGCTCGGTGAGTCGCGGCCGGCGGCGGGGAAGCGGTGGACGGACTCGGGGGAGGTTCACGACCGGCGGGGCCTCAAGCACCGGGGGCGGAAGGAGGTCCGGCAGGTGCCGATTCCGCCGGTTCTGGTCGGCATCCTGCGAGACCACCTCGACCGGTACGGCGTCGGGCCGGAGGGCAGGCTGTTCCGCTCGCCGAACGGCGGGGTGGTGTCCTCGTCCACCTACTTCCGGGTGTGGGAGGAGGCGCGCCGGTACGCCCTGACGCCCTCCCAGGTGGCCTCTCCGCTGGCCGGGCGGCCGTACGACCTTCGGCACGCCGCAGTATCGCTCTGGCTGAACGGAGGCGTTCCGGCCCCGGAGGTAGCGGAGCGTGCCGGGCACTCGGTGGACGTGCTGCTCAAGGTCTACGCGAAGTGCATCGACGGGCAGCGCGAGACGGTGAACAGGACCATCGAGGGATTGTTCGGGAAGTGACCTGCCAAGCCGTCGGGAAGGCCCTCGGATGCCCTCCGGGGGCCTTCGGCTTGGGCAGGCAGTGGGCGGATCCAGTCCGTGGTGAGTCCGTGGACCCCGGCAAACAGGGGCGGATTCCGGCTGACGGCGACTGACGGCAAAGATCAGGCCCCGGCCGCGTTGCCGCAGCTCAGGGCCTGATTCACCCGGCGAAAGGTGAGTGCCCCCGGCAGGATTCGAACCTGCGACACACGGTTTAGGAAACCGATGCTCTATCCCCTGAGCTACGAGGGCGCACCGGGCAGCGTACCGGGCCGCCGCGGGCCGGTGTCGGGTGGGTTGGGTGGCCGTCGGTCACCCGGGTGGCGGGTGGGGGTTGCCGGCTGTACCGGGTCCGCCCGGTTCGCGGGCGCGGGGTTCCGCTGTTGGGGGGAAGTGGTCGCGGTCACCTTCAAAGTGGTGGGCTGGTCGGGTAGAGACGGAGGCGGCTTTGCGACTTCGGCGGAAGACCTTCGATGAGCGGTAGACCTTGGCCTGACTTCCGGCCCGGCCCCCTGGGGGCCTTCGGGGTCTGGTGGCGGCGGCGGAGGGTTCGGGGTGGGGAGGAGTTCACCTTCGAGCCACCCTCCTCCTCGCACCAGCACCCGTTCGAGACCCCGCTGCCCAGCGCCGTGTACGGGCTGGACTTCCGGGCGCGGTTCACCGTGCACTGGCGGTTGGACCTGACCACCGGCGCCCGGCACAACGTGCCCCGCAGCGCCGCCATCAACGACATCGTCCGGCGGGCGCGGGTGGTCACCGAGCGGGCCATGCTGGTGCACCACGCGCCGCTGCAGCACCAGCTCGGCGACGAGCTGGCGGCCGAGCGGCAGGTCGAGGGCACGCACGTCTGGGCGCGGGCGGAGGGGCTGGAGCTGTCCGTCGACGAGGCCGACCTGGAGATGGCCCGCAAGCACATCGAGCTGCTGCGGACCACCACCGTCCGGCAGGCCGAGCGGGACGCCGAGCGGGCCGAGATCCGGTACCTGCGGGACGAGGTGCTGACCGACGTCTCCACCGCCACGATCTGGTGGCTGTACCGCAACGGCTACCAGGTCGAGCAGGCGGTCGCGCTGGCGCAGCAGCTCGGCGAGCTGGTGCGGATCGCCGCCCAGCGGCGCGACCGGCACTGGGCCGACACGCTGGTGAGCAGCTTCGAGAGCGCGCTGCCCCGGCTGACCGACGGGCACCGGCAGGACCTGCGGGCGCACCTGGCCAAGGCGCTGGGCATCTACGGCGGCGCCGCGGTGGCCGGCGAGTTCGCCGAGCAGGTCGGGCTGCCCCACCAGAACGGGGCGAAGCCGCTGCCGTGATTTCTCTACTGTAGGCGTGGTGAACCACAATCTGACCGAGGTGCGGGGTGCGGCCGTGGCCGGCGCCCTGCGCGTGCTGGCCCGGGTGACCCCGTTCGTCGAACCGGAGTTGATCGGCCTGCGCGAGGTGGTGGCGCCCGGTGACGTGTGCGTCGACATCGGCGCCGCGCTCGGGCTCTACACCGTGTCGCTGGCCCGCCTGGTCGGTCCACAAGGGACGGTGCACAGCGTCGAACCTCTGGTGTTCGCCCACCCGGCCCTGTCCTACCTGCTGCGCCCCAGGGAGGGGCGCAACGTCGTGCGGCACTCCGTGGCGCTGGGCGCCCGCGAGGGCCGGGACGTGATGAGCGTGCCGGTGCGGCACGGGGTGCCGGTCACCGGGCGGTCGTTCCTCACCGCCGGCGCGGACGGGCTGGGGTCCAACGCGGAGTTCGACGAGCACCTGGAGGTCGTGGTCCGGACCGACACCCTGGACCGGTTCTGCGCGGCCAACGGGATCGACCGGCTGGACTTCGTGAAGGCCGACGTCGAGGGCGCAGAGCTGCGCGTGCTGCAGGGCGGCGAGGAGACCATCGAGCGGTTGCGCCCCAAGCTCCTGCTGGAGATCGAGGAGCGCCACGTGCGGCGGTTCGGCTACCGCGCCCAGGACGTCGCCGACTGGCTCGCCGAGCGCGGCTACCGGATGCACGCGTGGCGCGGCGACGCCTGGCAGCACGTCGAGCGCGTGCGCCCCGACGTGCGCAACTACCTGTTCCTGGCCTGACGGGGGCATGAGGAAGACCCCGGTCCCTGGGGGTGGACCGGGGTCTTCCTGTGGATGGGCCTACGTGTCGTAGACCTTGAGCTCGTACAGCGAGTATCCGTACCCGGTGGCCCGTTGGATACCCGTCATTCGTACGAATCGCGCCTGCGTCGGCGGGAACGGCGCGACGTCCCGGCCGCCGTCGTCGCGTGGACCTCGCACCACCGCGCCCCGTCCGTCGACACCTCGGCCCGGTACGCCCTGGCGCGGGCCGCCTCCCGGCCGGCTCGGTGCGGTGCGGCGCGCGACGGCCGGTGTCGGTGTGCGCGCCGGACATCCCGCGCTTGCCGGTCAGCAGGCCGGCGGGCAGCACGTCGTCGGCGAAGAGCCCCGCACCGCATCGAGGTCGTCCGGTGCCTCCACTATGGACCGTGCGAAGGTCTCCAGGTCGTGGACCACCGGCTCGGGGTCACGGCGCCGTCCGGCAGCGCCCACGCCCCGCGAGTCGGCGGAGAGGGCTGCGGCGGTGGAGGAGCGGGACCGCGGTCAGGGTTCGGGTGGCGCTCCGCAGGGCGCGAAGCCCTCTCCAGGCTGGGCTGCCGTAACACACGTTACTGACAGGTAGAGAATTGCGAAAGCTATTCGCGTTCTTTGGTGGCTCGCCCGGCGCAGTGGCAGTGCTCGTCCGCGTGCCGAGGACGCGGGTAAACGACTTCCGCGACGTGTCGCCGAACGGCCGCCGGCCGGCCTCGTCACAACGAGTTCCACGACCGGCTCCGCGGCGGGCCTCGCGGCGGCGCCCGCCGCACCCGCGTCCCCCGTCCCGCCGATCCGCACCTGCGCCGACCGGTCGGCGCGACCGCCCGCCGAACCGCCGGCCGTCGTTCACCGTCGGGCGGTGCGCATCCTGGTCCACCACCGCCACCGGGAACACCGCCGACCGCGCCCCGGAGCGGGCCCGCGCCCTCGCGCGGTGGGTCCGGGGCCCGCACGTGGACCGGAACGGCCGGATCGGTTCCGGCCGGCGCGTTTCACCGGCAGTCGCAGCGGGTTCCTGCTGGAAGGCGGGCACGGCGACCCCGACGCCCCGCGGCCGACCGCGTGGTCGTCGGCGCGCACTGCCCGGGGCGGAACACCGGGGCGGTCGGCACCGGGGGCGAGGGCGCCCGGCCGCCCGCCGAACCGACGGCGCAACCCCGGCGTCGTTCCGCGTTTGCGCCCGCGCGATACGACATCCCGCCCAGCGCGATTTTCGGCCACCGCGACCACCGCGACACCCTCTACCCGGGCGACAAGCTCTACGCCCTGTTGCCGCGTCCGCGCCAGGAAGTTGCGCGGGCACTCGGCCGGCCCGACCGATTTCCTGGCAACTGTGAAAAGGACGACCTCACGCGGTTCCGTGGTGAGATAACGGTGAATTAACGTCAGCTTGCGTGTTCGTGCGCGATGCTGGGCGGGTACGAGCACGAAACGCCAAAGCGGGGAGGCGTCGTGATCAAGGTGATGCTGGCCGACGACGAAGACCTCGTCCGGTCCGGCCTTCGCATGATCCTCAGCAGCGCGGGTGACATCGAGGTCGTGGCCGAGTGCGACGACGGGCACCTGGTGGCCGACCTGGCCCGCCAGCACCGCCCGCACGTGGTGCTGCTGGACATCCGCATGAGGTCCTCGGACGGGCTCATGGCGCTGCGGCGGCTGCGCTCGATACCGGACCCGCCGCGGATCGCCATGCTGACCACGTTCGACGTGGACGAGTACGTGTCGGAGGCGCTGCGCCTGGGCGCGTCGGGCTTCCTGCTCAAGGACACCGAGCCCGAGCAGCTGGTGCGCGCGGTCCGCGACCTCGCCGTCGGCGGCGCCGTGCTCGACCCCGGCGTGGCCGCGCGCGTGCTGACCGCCGTGGCGGACGGCGAGCGGGCCGCGGAGCCCGCGCGGCGCCTGCTGGCCTCGCTGTCCGAACGGGAGCGCGAGGTGCTGGTCCTGATCGGACAGGGCATGTCCAACGCCGAGATCGGCGGGACGCTGCACCTGTCGGAGGCCACCGTGAAGGGCTACGTGTCGTCGGTGCTGGGCAAGATCGGCGCGGTGAACCGGGTGCAGGCGGCGCTGGTGGCCTTCCGGGGCGGCCTGATCGCCTGACCGCCGGGCCGGTCAGCCGCTGCGGATGCCCGGCAGGCCGACCGGCGGCTCGACCTCGACGCGGTTGCGGCCGTGCCGCTTGGCCCGGTACAGGGCCATGTCGGCGGCGGCGAACAGCTGGTCCAGCTTCGCCGGGCCCGCCGCCACCCCGATGCTGACGGTGGGGCGGCGGGTGGCGCCCAGGACCACCGTCCAGTCGTGGCCGTCCACCGCCGCGCGGATCCGCTCGGCGACGGTCGGCCCCACGTCGAGCGGATTGCCGTCGGCGTCGCCGAGCAGGACCACGAACTCGTCGCCCGCCCACCGGGCCACCAGGTCGCCCGCCCGGCACTCCCGGCGCAGCAGCCGCGCGATCTCGCGCAGCGCCGCGTCGCCCGCCGCGTGGCCGGCGTCGTCGTTGACGCCCTTGAACCAGTCGACGTCGACCAGGACCAGCCACGGCACCCGGCCGCGGGCGGCGGCGGCCTCCAGCAGGCCGGCCGCCGCGCGCTCCAGGCCGAGGCGGTTCGCCAGGCCGGTCAGCGGGTCCCGGGCGGCGGCTTCCTGGGCGGCCACGGCCAGGCGCTGGGCCTGCACGGCGACCCGGCGCTGCTCCAACGCCTGCGCGAGGCCCTCCTGGAGGGTCTCGGTGGCCGTCCGGCCCGCCGCGACCGAGCAGCGCAGCGCGGCCGACTCGCCGACCGGGTCGTTCATCCGGGCGCAGATGTCGGCCAGGTCCAGGGAGAACCGCAGCAGCAGCGACGTGTCGTTGATCGCCTGGGCCGCCGCGACCGCGCGGCTGGCCAGGGTGCGCGCCCCGGTCAGCTCGCCCTGGTCGCGGCGCACCACGGCGAGCACCCAGTTGGCCACCGCCTGGGCCCACTTGTCGTCGGCCCCGGTCGCCTGGCGCAGGGTCTCCAGGGCGGCCTCCTCCGCCGCCGCCAGCTCGCCGACGCCCGCCAGCGAGCGGCTGTACGCGCCCAGCAGCGCGCGGCGCATCTGCTGGTCGCGCACCAGCTCCAAGCCCTCGCGCAGGTGGTCCGCGGCCTCGGCGAAGATGCCCGGGGCGAGGTCCGGCGGCGAGGAGATCGCGCGGAAGTTCAGCGTGCCGCCCAGGCCCTGCAGGCAGTGGCCGAGCACCTCGGAGATGCCCGCGCGGCGCGCCACCTGCACCGACAGCCGCAGCATGTCGACCGCGGCCCGGCGGTCGCCGATGCCCTCCAGCAGGTACGCGAGGGCGTGCATGGCCTGCGCCGCGGCCGGGTTGTCGGCGTGCTCGGCGTCCAGGTCGGTCCAGCCCTCGGCGGCCAGCTCCAGCGCGAGCGGGATGCGGCCCAGCCGCCACGCCAGCTTGGCCCGGTAGACCAGCACCGCGGAGCGCGACCACCGGTCCGCGCCGGGCGGGACGCGGCTCACGACCTCGTCGAACAGCGTGTTGGCCTCCGGCAGGCGGCCGGCGTTCAGCAACGCCTTGACCTCGAGGTCCTCTTGGGGCACCGCTACCAGCGGATCTCGTTGCTCCACCCGTGCTCGACACTCCATTCCGACTCGGTGGGCGGGTACGCGGGCCCGCCCACCAGCGGTACGGCCCCAACAGGCTACCGGGACGGACGCCGCGTGTACCGCTCCTCGTGCAGCACGTCCTCCAACGGGAGCCGGTTGCGCCACCCGTGGCGCTCCAGGTCGGGGGTGTCGGGCAGGGCGTCCACCGGGCCCACGCACAGCCACGCCACCGGCCGCACGGCCGGCGGGATGCCCAGCAGGCGGCGCAGCGCGTCCTCGCGGTAGAAGCTCACCCAGCCGACGCCCAGGCCCTCGGCGGTGGCGGCGAGCCACAGGTTCTGGATCGCCAGGCACACCGAGTACAGGCCGGCGTCGGCGATCGCGTGCCTGCCCAGGACGGCGGGCGCGCCGCGCTCCGGGTCGTAGGTCACGACCACGCCCAGGGTCGACTCGAGAATGCCCTCCACCTTGATCCGGGCGAACGTCCCGGCGCGCTCGCCGTCCAGCCCGGAGGCGAACACGCTGCGCTCGGCCTGGACGTGGTCGCGGAAGGCGCGCCGGGTGTGCTCGTCGCGCACGACGATGAAGTCCCACGGCTGGGACAGGCCCACGCTGGGGGCCGCGTGCGCGGCGCAGAGCACCCGGCGCAGCACGTCCGGCGGGATGGGGGCGCCGGTGAACTCGCCCCTGGTGTCCCGGCGGCGGTGCAGCACGTCGTAGAAGCTCATTCGGACGATCGTGCCTCACGCGATCCGGTGATCTTCGCGTGCGGGCGGTGGCGTCGGTCTCAACCCGGCGTTGAATGGTCCGCCATGTCCAGGGTCGGCGGTGTGCACGGGTCCGCGCTCGGTTTCGCCGGTGGGGTGGGGGTGACGGTGGTCGCGCACCAGTGGCCTCCGGTCGCCCTGGTCCTGCTGGCGGGGGTGGTGGCGGCGGTGTCGCTGGTCACGACACCGGTGGGCGCCGCGCTGACCGCCGCGCAGTGCTGGGGCCTGTACGGCAGCTTCGTGGTCGGCTCGGCGGGCCTGCTGGTGCCGGACTGGTCCGCGCTGGCGGTGCTGGCGGCGGCCGGCGCCGCGACGTTCAGCGGCCCTGGGAGGGGTAGGGCAGCAGCGCCATCTCCCGCGCGTTCTTGATCGCGGTCGCGACCTGCCGCTGCTGCTGCGGCGTCAGCCCGGTCACGCGGCGCGAGCGGATCTTGCCGCGGTCGGAGATGAACTTGCGCAGCAGGTTGACGTCCTTCCAGTCCACAGTGGTCACGCCCTCCTTGCGCAGGAGGTTGACCCGGCGCTTGGGCGGCCGTTCGATCCTGGGCACGTGCTTCCTCCTACCGGGCCGGGCTCGCGGGCACACCCGTAGCTCACCGCCGTCCGCCGCGCCCCGCAACCGGAGGCGGTCGCCGTGACCCCGTCGGCCGACCGGGTCGAGGCGTCAGCACTGGGTGTCGCCGTCGGGGGAGTCCCGCCACTGGGCGAACGGGCGGTCCAGGGTCCAGCGCCCGCCGTCGCGGGTCAGCACCCGGTGCTCGCAGGTCCGCAGGTTCGACAGCGACTCGAACAGCTCGACGCTCCACCCGAACAGCCGCCGGCACAGCAGGCGGATGGTCAGGCCGTGCGACACCACCAGGACCGAGTCCGGGTGGTCGGGCCGCTCCGCCCGGGCCTCCAGGTCGGTGAGGAACGCGGCCAGCCGGTCGTCCACGTCCGCACCGGACTCGCCGTTGGGCAGGCGGAAGAAGAAGTGCCCGAACGCGTGCCGCTGGTGCTTGAGCACCTCCTGCCGCACCGGGTCCTGGAGGTTGCCCCAGTCCTGCTCCCGCAGCCGCGGCTCGGCGACCACGCGCTCGGCCCGCGCCCCGAGGTCCAGGGCGCGCAGGGTGGCGCGGGTGCGGACGTACGGGCTGACGTAGACGGCCACCGGCTCGTCGCCGAGCAGGGCCTTCACCCGCGGCCCGGCCTCGGCGGCCTCCCGCTCGCCGCGCGGCGTGAGGGGCAGCGCGTGGTCGGGTACCCGGCAGTACGCCAGCTCGTCGACGTTGCCCAGGCTCTGCCCGTGGCGCAGCAGGATGATCCGCACCCCGACATCGTGCCGGTGTTACAGTCCGGCGGCGTAACCGGACGGAAGGTGTCACATGATCAAGTACATCGCGCTGTACCGGAAACCGGAGAACGCCGAGGAGTTCGACGAGGCTTACTTCTCCTCCCACCTGCCCCTGGTCGCGCAGACCCCCGGCCTGCTGCGCGCCGAGGTGGCGAAGGTCGAGCGGGTGTTCGTGCCCGGCTTCCTCGGCGAGCACGAGCCGCACCTCGTGGCCGAGATGTACTTCGAGTCCGCCGCCGCCATGAAGGCCGCGTTCGCCTCGCCGCAGTGGCAGGCGGCCGGCGCGAACCTGTCCGGGATCGGCGGCCTGGACCTGGTCGCCATGTTCGCCGCGGAGGTCGTCGGAGCATGATCGCGGTGGTGATCGGCGGCGGCACGATGGGCGCGGGCATCGCGCACCTGCTGCTCGCCGGCGGGCACGAGGTGGTGCTCGCCGAGGCCGGGGCGGAGCGGGTCGCCGCCGCCCGGCGGGCCGTGGAGGCGTCGCTGGCCAAGGCCGCCGCCCGGGGCCGGCTGGATCGCGACCCCGCCGACCTGCTGGTGAACCTGACCGTGGTCGGGCGGCTGGCGCGGGTGCCCGCCGACCTGGTCGTGGAGGCCGTGCCGGAGGACCTCGACCTCAAGCGGCGGGTGCTCGCCGCGGCCGCGAGCGCCTGCCCGGACGCCGTCCTGGCCTCCAACACGTCGTCGCTGTCCATCGGCGCGCTGGCCGAGGGGCTGCCCGGCGAGCGGGTCGTCGGGATGCACTTCTTCAACCCCGTGCCGGTGCAGGAGCTGGTGGAGCTGGTCCGCCACGACGGCCTGGCGCCCGCTGTCCTGGCCAGGGCCCGCGCGTGGGCCGAGCAGCTGGGCAAGACCGTGGTCGAGGTGCGGGACTCGCCGGGGTTCGCGACCTCCCGGCTCGGCGTCGCGGTCGGCCTGGAGGCGATCCGGATGCTGGAGGAGGGCGTCGCCACCGCCGAGGACGTCGACACGGGGATGCGGCTGGGCTACGGCTGGCCGATGGGCCCGCTGCGGCTGACCGACCTGGTCGGCCTGGACGTGCGGCTGGCCATCGCCGAGCACCTGGCCGCCGAGCTAGGGCCGCGCTTCGCGCCGCCGGCGCTGCTGCGGGACAAGGTCGCGCGCGGCGAACTGGGTCGCAAGAGCGGTCGGGGCTTCTTCACCTGGTAAGCAGGACGGCGTGCTGATCAGGGAGCTGACCCACGACGACGCCGACGACGTGCGCAGGCTGCGCAAGGTCGCGTTCGGCGGCACGTCCGAGGAGGACCCGCTGCGGCCGGGCAGGCGCGGGCTGGTCGCCGAGCTGGCGGGCCGCCCGGCCGCGGTGCTGACCGTCCACGGGTTCCACCAGTTCTACGGCGGCGCGCCGGTGCCCATGGGCGGCATCGGCGGCGTCGCCGTCGACCAGTACGCGCGGGGCCGGGGCCTGGCCGGCGGCCTGCTCGACCGCGCGCTGCGGGACCTGCGCGAGCACGGGCAGCCGCTGTCGGCGCTGTACGCGACGGTGCCCGCGCTGTACCGGTCGCGCGGCTGGGAGCGCGCCGGCGTGTTCGAGTGGCTGGACGTCCCGATCGACCGGCTGCCCGCCGCGCCGAGGGTGGCGGCCCGGGCGGTGGAGCGGGGCGACCTGGCGGCCCTGCACGCCTGCTACACCGACGTGGCCTCCACCGTGGACGGGCTGCTCGACCGGACCCCGCCCGCGATCGACGTCGCCGACGTGCTCGGGCTGGACGTGGCCTCCGTCGTGCCCGGCCACGACGGCGAGCTGCGCGGGTACCTCACCGCCGAGCGCGACCGGGAGGGCCTGCGGGTGCTCGACCTGGTCGGGCGGGACGCGGCCACCCAGCTCGGCCTGCTGCGCGAGCTGACGACCTGGGCGGGCCTGCTGGACCGGGTGTCGCTGCGGGTGGTCGACCCGGCGGTGACCGGCCTGCTGACCAACCAGGGCATCCGGCACACCGTCACCACCTCGGCGTGGCTGCTGCGGGTGGTCGACCTGCCGGCGGCCGTCGCGGCGCGGGGCTGGCCCGCGGCGGCGGCGCTCAAGCCCGCCGCGGTGGACCTGGACGTGCAGGACGAGCACGCGCCGTGGCACGCGGGCAGGCAGCGGCTGGTCGTGGAGGACGGCGCGGTGCGGGTCGAGCCGGGCGGCAGCGGCGCGGTGCGGCTGCGCGCCAGGGCGCTGGGCCCGTGGTTCAGCGGGATGCAGGACAGCCACGCGCTGCGCCGCGCCGGGCTGCTCGACGGCGACGCGGCGCTGCTGGACCGGCTCGTCGGCGCGCCGGGAGTGCCCCGGTTGGCGGACTTCTTCTAGCCTCGGCGGGTGCTCACCGCCCTGGAACTGATCGGCATCGCCGCGTTCGCCGCCTCCGGCGCGGTGGCGGCGGTCCGCGCCAGGCTGGACCTGTTCGGCGTGATCGTGCTGGCCATGACCACGGCGCTGGGCGGCGGGCTGATCCGGGACATCCTGCTCGGGGTGCGTCCGCCCAGCGCCCTGGTGACGTGGCCCTACCTCGCGGTCGCCGGCGGCACCGGGCTGATCGTGTTCTGGTTTCACCCGACCGTGGAGAAGCTGCGCCGGTCGGTGCTGCTGCTGGACGCCGTCGGGCTCGGGCTGTTCGTGACCTCGGGCACGTCCACGGCGCTGCACCTGGGCGCGCCGCCGTACGCCGCGTGCCTGGTCGGGATGACCACGGGCATCGGCGGCGGCGCGGTGCGGGACGTGCTGCTGCGCGAGATCCCGCTCGTGCTGCGCCGGGAGATCTACGCGGTGGCGGCGCTGGGCGGCGCGGTGACCGTGGCGGTGGGGCACTGGCTGGGCCTGCCCGCCGGCCCGGTGGCGGTCGTGGCGTCCGCGCTGATCGTGGCGGTGCGGGTGCTGGCGCTGTGGCGCAAGTGGAACGCGCCGATCGCGCGCAGGACCGACGGCGCGTGAGGCCCGGGGGCGCCCCGGCGCGACATGACGGCCCGCTCACACCACCTTCTCAGGCGGCTCTCAGGACCACGAGCGAGACTGACCCCCATGCGCATCCTCGTTGTCGACGACGACCGGGCCGTGCGTGAGTCGCTTCGCCGCTCACTGCAGTTCAACGGCTACCAGGTGGACCTGGCCGGCGACGGCCGGCAGGCCCTCGAATCGGTCGTCGCCCAGCGTCCGGATGCGATGGTCCTGGACGTCATGATGCCCCGGCTGGACGGGCTGGAGGTGTGCCGCCGGCTGCGCAGCACCGGCGACGACCTGCCGATCCTCGTGCTCACCGCGCGGGACGCGGTGTCCGACCGGGTGTCCGGGCTGGACGCGGGCGCCGACGACTACCTGCCCAAGCCGTTCGCCCTGGAGGAGCTGCTGGCCAGGCTGCGGGCGCTGCTGCGGCGGGCGGCCTCGGACGCGGCCGAGCCCTCGGGCGCGGTGCTGCGGTTCGCCGACCTGGAGCTGGACCCGGGCACGCGGGACGTGCGGCGCGGCGAGCGGCCGATCAGCCTCACCCGCACCGAGTTCGCGCTGCTGGAGCTGTTCCTGGCGCACCCGAAGCAGGTGCTCACGCGCGGTCGCATCCTGGAGGACGTCTGGGGCTACGACTTCCCGACCTCCGGCAACGCGCTGGAGGTGTACGTGGGCTACCTGCGCCGCAAGACGGAGGCGGAGGGCGAGCCGCGCCTGCTGCACACGGTGCGCGGCGTCGGGTACGTGCTGCGGGAGACGCCTCCGTGATCAACGCCGCCGGCGAGCGGCTGCAGCGGGTCTCCCTGCGGGCCCGGGTCACCCTCCTGGCCGCGTTCTGCGTGGCGGGCGTGGTGGGCGTGGTCTCGCTGGGCGCCTACATGACCGTCAGCAGCAACCTGGACGAGCAGTTCGACCTGAGCCTGCGGGAGCGGGCCAAGGCGGCGGTGACCGCGCCCCGGGTGAACACCGACGTCACCGAGGTGCCCGGCGCGTTCCTGGCGGCCGGCGACGTGCGCATCGGCCTGCTGGAGGTCAGCGGCCAGATGTACTACCCCAAGGGGACGACCGCGCCGTCGTGGCAGCCGGACGACCTGGAGGTGGCGCGCGGCGTCCTGGCCGAGAACCTGTGGGACGACACCCGCAGCGGGTTCCGGGTGATCTCCGTGCCCTACGACGACGGCCGGGCGATGGTGATCGCCCAGTCCCTGGGGCCGCTGAACACGACGCTGGGCAAGCTGTCCGTGGTGCTGTTCGTGATCAGCGGCATCGGCGTGCTGGTCGCGGCGGCGGCGGGCACGGCCGTGGCGCGCACCGGGCTGCGGCCCGTGCAGCGGCTGACCGAGGCCACCGAGCGGGTCGCGATGACCGGCGACCTGCGGCCGATCCCGGTGACCGGTGACGACGAGCTGGCCCGGCTGACCCAGCGGTTCAACGCGATGCTCGCCGCGGTGGCCGACTCGCAGGAGCGGCAGCGGCGGCTGGTCGCCGACGCGGGCCACGAGCTGCGCACCCCGCTGACGTCCATGCGCACCAACCTGGAGCTGCTGCTGGCCTCCGAGCGGCCGGACGCGCCGACGCTGTCCGACCAGGACAAGGCGGAGATCAACGCCGACGTGCGGGCGCAGCTGGACGAGCTGACCACGCTGATCGGCGACCTGGTGGAGCTGGCCCGCGAGGACGCGCCGCAGGTGGTGCACGAGCCGGTGGACCTCGTCGAGGTGGTCGAGCGCGCCCTGGACCGCGCGCGCCGGCGGGCCCCCGCGGACGTGCGGTTCGACGTGCGGTTGCAGCCGTGGTCGCTGCTGGGCGACTCCAGCGCCCTGGAGCGGGCCGTGCTCAACCTGCTGGACAACGCGGTGAAGTTCAGCCCGTCCGACGGCGTGGTGCGGCTGGAGCTGCGCCAGCTCGGCGACGGGAGCGCGGTGCTGGAGGTGGCGGACTCCGGGCCCGGCATCGCCGACGACGACCTGCCGCACGTGTTCGAGCGCTTCTACCGCTCGTCGGAGGCGCGCACGCTGCCCGGCTCGGGGCTGGGGCTCGCGATCGTCAAGCAGGCGGCCGAGCGGCACGGCGGCGCGGCCTACGCGGGGCGCGCGCCGGAGGGCGGCGCGCTGTTCGTCCTCCGCCTGCCCGGCCGCCCGTAGCCGGGTCCGGGGCCCAACAAGAACGCACACGCCCGGCCCGTGCCGCGACACCGACCCTCGCCCGTGCCCGGCCCGTCGACGCTGTGTGGCAGCGGGGTGGTGGAGAACAACCCGAACGATCGGTTTTGTTTGCTCGTGTTGACTCGCGGGAACCCGGTGGCGACCCTGGGGGCGTGACCGGAGGACGTGCCGCGGTCGGGGCGACGCCCGTATCGTGGCTTGATCGACCACGCGGGCGCCGGGCCGCCCGCCGGGTGCGGGGCTGTCCTCGGGGAAGAGGTGTGGCGGTGCTGGCGCGGCAACGGCAAGCGGTGATCCTGGAGGAGGTGCGGCGCACGGGCGCGGTGCGGGTCGGCGACCTGGTCGTGCGCCTGGGCGTCTCGGACATGACCGTGCGCCGGGACCTGGACGTGCTGGCCGCGCGCGGGCTGGTGGAGAAGGTCTACGGCGGCGCCACCTCCGTGGTCGGCCGCAGCACCGACGAGCCGGGGTTCGAGGCCAAGTCGGTGCGCCAGCTGCCGGAGAAGGAGGCCATCGCCGCGCGGGCCGCCCGGCTGGTCCGGCCGGGCACCGCGATCGGGCTGTCCGCCGGCACCACCACGTGGACGCTGGCGCGGTTCCTCGACGACGTCCCGGACCTGACCGCGGTCACCAACTCGGTCCGCGTGGCGGACGTGCTGCAGCGCAGCGGGCGCGCCGACCGGGCGGTCGTGCTGACCGGCGGGGTGCGCACGCCGTCGGACGCGCTGGTCGGCCCGGTCGCCGTGCGGGCGCTGCGGTCGCTGCACCTGGACGTGGTGTTCCTCGGCGTGCACGGCATGGCCGAGCGCTCCGGCTTCACCACGCCCAACCTGGACGAGGGCGAGACCGACCGGGCGCTGGTCGACGCGGCCGGGCGGGTCGTCGTGGTCGCCGACCACACCAAGTGGGGCACGGTCGGCATCTCCACCATCGTCGGCCTCGACCGGGCGGACGTCCTGGTCACCGACGAGGGCCTGGCCGAGCAGGCGCGCGCCGCGCTGGCGGAGCAGGTCGGGGAACTGGTCCTGGCGCGCGTGCCGGGACGGGGAGAGGGAGGGCTCGGGTGAAGCGCACGGCGCGGAGGCTCGCCGACGGCCGGGAGATCATCTACTTCGACGACACGCCGGGCGCGCCGCCGCGGACGGCGGTGGACACCAGGGACCTGCCGCGGGCGCAGCCGCTCTCCGAGGTGCGCCGCGACCCGCTGACCGGCGAGTGGGTGGCCATCGCCGCGCACCGGCAGACCCGCACCTACAAACCGCCCGCGGACCTGTGCCCGCTGTGCCCGTCGGCGCCGGGCCGGCCCACCGAGATCCCCGAGCCGGACTACGACGTGGTGGTGTTCGAGAACCGGTTCCCCTCGTTCGCCCAGGGGGTGCCGGAACTGCCGCCCACCGTGGAGGGGATGCCGATGGTGGCGCGGGCGCCCGGCCGGGGCTACTGCGAGGTGGTGTGCTTCACCCCCGACCACGACAAGTCGTTCGGCGAGCTGCCGCCCTCGCGCGTGCGGACCGTCGTGGACGTCTGGGCGGACCGCACCGCCGCGCTGGGCGCGATGCCGGGCGTGGAGCAGGTCTTCCCGTTCGAGAACCGGGGCGAGGAGATCGGCGTCACCCTGCACCACCCGCACGGCCAGGTCTACGGCTACCCGTTCGTGACGCCCAGGACCGAGCGGGTGCTCGCCGCCGCCGCCGACTACCGGGCCCGGCACGGCCGTCCGCTGCTGGGCGACGTGCTGGCCGCCGAGCGGGCCGCCGGCACGCGCGTGGTCGGCGCGTCCGAGCACTGGACGGCGTTCGTGCCCGCCGCCGCCCGCTGGCCGGTGGAGGTGCACGTCGTGCCGCACCGCCAGGTGCCCGACCTGCCCGCGCTGACCGACGCCGAGCGCGACGACTTCGCGCACCTCTACCTGGAGGTCCTGCGCCGGCTCGACGGCCTCTACCGGCGACCGCTGCCCTACATCGCGGCGTGGCACCAGGCCCCCGTGCGCACCGGGCGCGACCTGGCGTGGCTGCGCCTGGAGGTGTTCTCCGTGCTGCGGTCCGCCGACAAGCTCAAGTACCTGGCCGGCTCGGAGTCCGGCATGGGCGTCTGGATCAACGACGCGACGCCCGAGCGGATCGCCGAACGGCTGCGCGCCGCCGGGTGACCGGCGGAGGGCGGCCGGCGCCGGGTGGCCGGCGGCGGACTCACAACTGATGCCCAGGTCTGTTTAAGGCTGCTCTCAGGCGCACACCCCAGAGTGGTGGACATGACCGAGAACGAGCCGCAGCCCGAGCCGCAGCCGAGCCCTTGGGCGAGGGGCAGCGCCGGTCGTGAGGACGCCGGGCACCGGCAGCAGGGTGCTGGTGGGCCGGACACCGGAGGGCACGGGGTCGGGCAGGGCGACCCCGTTCCACCGGGTGGCGCGCAGGGCGTTTCGCAGGGAGACGCCGTGCCGCCGCGCACCGGTGAGGCGGGTGCTCCGCAGGGGAGCGCCACGCCTCCGGTGACCGACGCGCGAGGTGCTTCGCAGGGGAGCGCCGCGCCGTCGGAGTACGGGGTGGCGGGTGCTTCGCAGGGGAGCGCCGCGCCACCGGTGAGTGGGATGCCGGGCGCTTCGCAGGGGAGCGCCGCGTCATCGGGTGTCGGGGTGCCGGGTGCTCCGCAGGGGAGCCCCGGGACCCCCGACACCGGCTCGTCCGGCGCCTGGTTCCCGGGCGCCGCGCGGCCGGAGGACGGCTGGGGCGGTGCACACCAGGGTGCGCACCAGGGTGTGCATCAGGGAGCGCACCAGGGGGCGCACCAGCCCCCGCCCGGTCCGTACTACGCGGCGCCCGGCCAAGCGCCGGCCGCCCCGCGCGCCAAGGGCCGCGGCAAGCTCCTGGCGGGGGTCACCGCGCTCGTGCTCGCCGTCGGCGGTGTCGCGGGCGGGCTCGGCGGCTACGTCGGCTACCAGGCGGCCGAGCGCTCCGCGCCGGTCACCAACGCGCTCAACGCCCCGCCGCCCGCCCAGCGGACCGGCGACGCGCCCGCCGGGTCCACCGAGCAGGTGGCGCAAAAGGTGCTGCCCACGGTGGTGCAGGTGCAGGTCAGCGGTGGCGCCGGGTCGGGCTTCGTGCTCAGCTCGGACGGGTTGGTGCTGACCAACAACCACGTGGTGGAGTCGGCCGCGAACGGCGGCGCGATCAAGGTGCAGTTCCAGGACGGCCGGTCGGCGAGCGCGCGGATCATCGGCCGCGACCCGTCGTCGGACCTGGCCGTGGTGCGGGCCGAGGGCGTCTCCGGCCTGCCCACCGCCGAACTCGGCAACTCCGGCGACCTGCGGATCGGCCAGCAGGTGGTCGCCGTCGGCTCGCCCTTCGACCTCAACGGCACGGTGACCTCGGGCATCGTCAGCTCGCTCAACCGCCCCGTGCGGGCGGGCGGCGAGGGCGGCAGCCAGGCGACCGTGCTCAACGCCATCCAGACCGACGCGGCGATCAACCCCGGCAACTCCGGCGGGCCGCTGGTGAACATGCAGGGCCAGGTCGTCGGCATCAACTCGGCGATCTACAGCCCCAACCGCACCCAGTCGTCGCAGGGCGGCTCGGTGGGCATCGGCTTCGCCATCCCCATCGACCAGGCCCGGCGCACGGCCACCGAGCTGAGCGAGACCGGCCGGGCCACGCAGACCGTGCTCGGCGTCCAGGTGACCGACGGCCCCGACGGCGGCGCGCAGGTCCGCGAGGTGACGCCGGGCGGCGCGGCCGAGCAGTCCGGCCTCCGGACGGGTGACGTGATCACCAAGTTCGGCGACCGGCCGATCGACAGCTCGGACGCCCTGGTGGCGGCCGTCCGCTCCCGTGCGCCGGGGGAGAGGGTGCAGCTCACGGTCGGCGGCAGCCGCACGGTCGACGTGACCCTGGGCAGCCAGCCCGTCGAGGTGAAGTAACCCTCGCCCGAGAGACCCCGGCTCACGTGCCCCGAGCCGGTGCAGAGGCCGCATCCCGGCGGGTGTCCCCTCGCCCCCCGGTGTGCGGCCTCGTCGTGCCCGCCGGCGGGGCGCCGGCCGGTGCGGCTGTCAGGGGCGGCTGTCAGGTGCGGCTGTCAGGTGCGGCTGTCAGGTGCGGCTGTCAGGTGCGCCACAGGCGTGGCCGGTGGAGGTGCGGTCGGGTGCTCGTGGCGGGTACCGGGCGGGTGAATCCGCACGTCACCGGATCCGGTGAAGAACGGCGTTGTCCCACGGGCGGTGGCAGCGCGACGTCGCAGAACCGCCCACTCCTCCGATTGGCTACGGTGACCCGCATGGAACGCAGCGCTCAGCGCCTCGGACGCGCCCTCGTCGTGATCGTGGACGACCGGGTGGCGCACGGCGAGCACGACGACAGCACGGGACCGCTGGTCACCGAGCTGCTGGAGGAAGCCGGGTTCATCGTCGACGGCACCGTCGCGGTGGAGGGCGAGGTCGTGGGCATCCGCGCCGCGCTCAACACCGCGGTCATCGGCGGCGTGGACCTGGTCGTCACCGTCGGCGGCACCGGCGTGTCGCCGCGCGACGTCACGCCGGACGCCACGCAGGGCGTGCTGGACCGGCCGATCGCGGGCATCGCCGAGGCGCTCCGCGCCTCGGGGCTGGCCGCGGGAGCGGTCGACGCGGGGATCTCGCGCGGTCTCGTCGGCGTGTCGGGCAGCACCCTCGTGGTGAACCTGGCGGGCTCGCGCTCGGCGGTGCGGGACGGGATGGCCACGCTGTCGGCGCTGGTGCCCTACGTCATCGAGCAGCTGTCCGGGCTCGACGAGGCATGAGCGAGCCCGGTGACGACGCCGCTGCCGCTGCCGCGAAGGAGGCGGAGCGGCGTCGTCGGCTGGCCGAGGTGTTCGGCGAGGTCCTGCCGGAGACCCCCGACGAACCCGCCGCCGAACGCCGCGACGACCGGTGGTACCTGGAGAACCGCCCGCCCCACCACGAGTAGCCGCCCCCGCCCGACCACGCCGGCGCGCACCCGGCCGCCCGGGGCCGCGGGGGTCAGGGCCGGGTGTCGTCGTGGCGCTGCCGGGCGGCCAGCAGGTCGCGGATCTCCTTGAGCAGCTCCACGTCCGTCGGCTCGGAGGGGCCGGGCTCCCTGCCCCTCTCGCGGCGTTCCTTGAGCTTGTTCATGGGCAGCACGAAGACGAAGTAGACGACCGCCGCCACGATCAGGAAGTTGATCACCGCGGTGATGATCGCGCCGAAGTCCATGACGGTCTTCTCGTTGTCGCCGAGCTGGACCGCCAGGCCGTGGACGTTGTGACCGCCGAACAGCGCGATGATCGGGTTGATCAGGTTGTTCGTGAACGCGCTGACGATCGCGCTGAACGCCGCGCCGATGACGACGGCCACCGCGAGGTCGACCACGTTGCCGCGCATGAGGAAGTCCTTGAAGCCCTTGATCACAGCCGGTTCCTCCGTTCGGGGGGAGAGTGGGGGCCAGCGGAGGGTAACGGCTCCGGTGGACCCCCGTTGCGGCACGAGCCGGCGTGTCCCCTTCCCGTCCGGTCCGAACAGGACACGACCGGATTCCGGGCCGGTGCCGGCCGCAGGCCGCCGGCGCTCCGGCCCCGCCGAGTAGACCCGGACCGCTCACCGACCGCACCGACCGCACCGACCGCACGACCGCATCGCTCGGACGGGGCCTCAGCCGGTCCGCGGCCTCGGTCCCGGGTTCGACTCCGGTGCGGACTCCGGCACCATCCTCGGCACCTCTTCCGGCGGTGTCTCCTGGGGTGTCCCGGGGGGGTGTCCTGAAGGGTTTCCGGCGTGGGCTCCGGTCAGGGTGGCGACGGTGTGGGTTCTGGTGGTGTCTTCTGCGTGGGCTCCTGAGTGGACTCCAGCGGTGTCCCCGGCGGTGTTGGCGCCGCCGCCGATCACCGCGCCGATGTCGAACGGGACCACCCGACCGAACAAGGTGATCCCCTGCCTGGCGCCGTACCCGGTGATGAAGTCCGCGCCCAGGACGCTGTTGATCCGGCGCAGCGTCGCCAGGGGCACCTTGCCGACGAGCCGGCAGCCCCCGAGCCCACCAGGGCGCTGGCGCACATCCGCTCGCGGCAGACCGGACAACCCGGCCGGGTGCTCCGGACCCGCCGCACTGCTCGCCGGGTGCTCCGGGCCAATCGCGCCGCTCGCCGGGTGCTCCGGGCCTCGTCGCACCGCCCGCAGGGAGGCGGGGGTGCGCTGCTCCACCTGGACCGGGAGGCGACGGGAGCTGCGATGTGGGCGTGAGGAACGGTCGAGCAGACCCGACCGGCCCCCGCACCGATACCGGCCTCGCACCGATACCGGCCCCTGCGCCGACACCAGACGGCCACCTGCGCGCCGTGGCCAGGAACGCCCCGGCTGCGCGGCGGTGCAAGCCGCCCGACGGCCCTGCTATCCGGCCGCCCAGCCGCCCAGCCGCCCAGCCGTCCGGCCGCCCAGCCGCCCGACCGCCTGGCCGCCCGACCGCCTGGCCGCCCGACCGCCTGGCCGCCCGACCGCCTGGCCGCCCGACCGCTTGGCCACCCGGCCACCCGACCGCCCGGCGGGCCGCGGTCGGCCTGTGGACGTGGACCGTCGTACGGGTGTCGCTGCGCACGCGAGGACCTTCGCGTGCCGATGGGGTGCGTGGGACACGCTCACTCCGCCCGGAAGTCCTCCGTGTTCGACCCGACGCGCCGTCAGCACCCCCATCAGTCGTCACAGCCGGCGCAAGGTCACCGCCAGGGGTTGGGCCAGGGATTCCGAGGCGACCCGGGTCGCGGCTTCGCGCGGCATCGACAGGAGCACCACCTCGGCGCCCCGGACCGCCACCACCGAAGCGTCGTCGGCCAGCACGGCCTGCTCCGGGCCGACCACGTCCACCCGGCTGCCGGTCCTCAGCAGGGCGGCCACCGCGTTGTCGGCCAGACGCACGGCGACCGAGGCCGTGCCCGGGTCGGCGGGGAGCAGGCGGGCGTCGGTCAGGGGCTCGCCGGACCGCGCCGCCGCCGCCAGGGCGCGGCCCGTCGCCTGCTCGCGGCTGACGGCTCCGCCTGGGGATAACTCGGGCGGCACCTGGACCGTCCGGACGTCTTCGGCGGCCAGCGGGACGCCCGCGGGCAGGTCGCGCGCGGCGACCGCCAGCGACACCGCCGGCGGGGGCGGCCAGGCCGCTACCAGGGCTGCCAGCAGGACCAACGCCAGGGCTGCGAGCTTGCGGGTGAGGTTCACGGGGTCGACGGTAGGGAAGGCCGGCGGAGGGCGGGAAGCACGAACCCCCGAGTTGTGGACAACTCGGGGGCCTGTGGACAACTCGGGTCAGGAAGCGGCTGCCGCCGGCGCCGACGAGGTCTCGCTCTTCTTCGCCGAGGACCCGGAGGAATCCGAGGACGAGGAAGACGAGGAGGACGACTCGCTCTTGGACGACTCGCTCTTCGACGACGAGCCCGAGGACGCGCGGTTGTCGGTGCGGTAGAAGCCGCTGCCCTTGAACACCACGCCCACGGCCCCGTAGAGCTTGCGCAGCTTGCCCTTGCACTCCGGGCACTCGGTCAACGCCGAGTCGGAGAAGGACTGCACCGCTTCGAACCGGTGGTCGCACTCGGTGCAGGCGTACTGGTAGGTCGGCACGGTTCGCCCCTCCGCGGGTTCTCGTTGGCACTCGGACATCACGAGTGCCAACACGATGATGCGCCGGCTGGTATACGCCGCGCAAACATGGCTGGTCAACGTCACAGCGGCAGGCGGACCACGCCGGCCCGCGGCGTCAGCACCGCGTTCATCCGGACGTCGTGCGGTTCGGCGGGCAGGTCCGGCACGAACTCCTCGTCGCGCACCAGGGCCACCAGCGGGCAGGCGGCCAGCGGCAACGACCGGTCGTAGTGGCCGCCGCCCTGCCCCAACCGCACCCCCCGGTGATCCACCGCCAGCGCCGGGACCAGCACCAACGCCGCTCCCGTGATCGCCGCCGCGCCCAGCCGCGGCCCCGCCGGCTCCCGGAGGCCGTGCGGCCCGGGGCGCAGCTCGCCGTCGTGCACGGCCCAGTCCAGCGGCGCGTCCCCGACCACGACCGGCAGCAGCACGCGGTAGCCGGCCGAGCGCAGCGACTCCAGCATCGCCGCCGACCCCGGTTCGCCCCCGATGGCGAGGTACGCGCACACCGTCCGACCGGGAACGACGTCAAAAGCAGCAACGGCCTGCAGCACCTCGGACGACAACGGCGCGGGCGCCGCTGTGCGCCGTGCGGCCCGCAGCCGGGTGCGCAGGGTGTTCTTCCGATTACGTTGATCGGACGTCATGCCGAGTAACCTTATGAACGCCGTTACGCTCATTTCCCATGAGCGCCTTCCAGACAGCAATCGTGCCCGCGGCGGGACTGGGCACGCGCTTCCTCCCGACCACCAAAGCGGTGCCCAAGGAGCTGCTGCCGGTCGTCGACACCCCCGGTATCGAACTGGTCGCCACCGAGGCCGCGCAGGCGGGCGCCACCCGGCTGGTGATCGTCACCTCCCCCGGCAAGGACGCGGTGGCCGAGTACTTCCGGCCGCAGCCCGAACTGGAACAGACGCTCGAGGCCCGCGGCAAGTCCGACCTGGTGGAGAAGGTCCGGCGCGCGCCCGGCCTGCTCCGGGTCGAGACCGCCCTGCAGGAGAAGGCCCTGGGCCTCGGCCACGCGGTCGGCTGCGCGGAGGGCAACCTGACGGGTGACGACGAGGCCGTGGCCGTGCTGCTGCCGGACGACCTGGTGCTGCCCACGGGCGTGCTGTCCCGCATGGCGGCCGTGCGCGAGCGGTTCGGGGGCAGCGTGCTGTGCGCGTTCGACATCCCCAAGGAGCAGATCTCCGCCTACGGCGTGTTCGACGTCCACGAGACGGACGACGACGACGTCAAGCGGGTCGTCGGCATGGTCGAGAAGCCCAAGCCGGAGGACGCGCCGTCCACGTACGCGGCGGCCGGCCGGTACCTGCTCGATCGGGCGGTCTTCGACGCGCTCAAGCGCATCACGCCCGGCGCGGGCGGCGAGCTCCAGCTCACCGACGCCATCGCGCTGCTGATCAACGAGGGTCACCCGGTGCACGTCGTCGTGCACCGGGGTGGGCGACACGACTTGGGCAATCCGGCGGGATTCCTCAAAGCTGCGGTTGACTTCGCACTCGAGCACCCGGACTACGGGCCCGAGCTGGGGGAGTGGTTGCGGGAACGCCTCGGCAACTCCTGAACGAGGGTCGACACATGAGGTCAGTGGACGAGCAGCTAGCCAAGGTGATCGCCGCCGCCGTGCGGCCGGCGCCGGTGCGCGTGGCGATCTCCGAGTCGCAGGGCCTGCTCTGCGCCGAGGAGGTCGTCGCGGAACGGGCGTTGCCCGGTTTCGACCAGGCGGCGGTGGACGGCTACGCGGTGCGCAGCGTGGACGTGCAGGCCGCGAGCGAGGAACCGGTGCAGCTGCCGGTGGTCGGCGAGATCCCCGCGGGGTCGCGCCAGCCCAGACGGCTGCAGCCCGGCCAGGCCGTCCGGGTGGCCACCGGCGCGCCGCTGCCGACCCTGGCCGACGCCGTGGTGCCCGTCGGCTTCACCGACGGGCACGCGGCCAAGGTGACCGTGCAGCGGCCCGTGCCCTCCGCCGGGTTCGTGCGGCGGACCGGCGAGGACGTGCAGACCGGTGACGTCGCGGTGCGCCGCGGCGCGACCATCGGCGCGGCCCAGGTGGGGCTGCTCGCCGCGGTCGGGCGCAACAAGGTGCTCGTCCACCCGAGGCCGCGGGTCTCGGTGATCTCGGTCGGCGAGGAGCTGGTCGACGTCGACCGCGCGCCCGGCCAGGGCCAGGTCTACGACGTCAACTCCTACGCGCTGGCCGCCGCCGCGCGGGACGCCGGCGCCGAGGTCAGCCGGGTCGGCATCCTCTCCGCCGACCCGCGCCGGCTGCGCGAGGTCGTCGAGGGCCGGCTGCTGCTGTCGGAGGTCGTGGTCGTCGCGGGCGGCGTCGGCGGCGTGGTGGGCGACGAGGTGCGGGCCGCGCTGGCCGACCTCGGCGACGTGGACGTCACGCGGGTGGCCATGCACCCCGGCTCCGTGCAGGGCTTCGGCCGGCTCGGGCCGGACGCGGTGCCGACGTTCCTGCTGCCCGCCAACCCGATGAGCGCCCTGGTGGTGTTCGAGGTGCTGGTCCGCCCGCTGATCCGGGCCGCGCTGGGCAAGCGCAACCCGTACCGGCGGGCGGTGGGCGCCCGGCTGCTGTCGCCGCTGACCTCCACCAAGGGCCGGCGCGGCTACCTGCGGGGCCAGTTGCTGCGCGACGCGGAGAGCGGGGAGTACCTGGTGCAGCCGCTGGGCATCTCCGGCTCGCACCTGCTGGCGTCGCTGGCCGAGGCGAACTGCCTGATCATGGTCGACGAGGACGTGACCGACGTCTCCGTGGGCGAGGAGGTGACGGTCAGCTTCCTGGCCCAGAAGAGTTGAACCCGGCAGGGTCGAACCCGACGGGGTCGATCTCTGGTGGGCTGGGCTGGGAGGAGCCGGGTCGGGCGCGGACCCGGGGTGGGCCGGTCTCGGAAGGGCCGCGCCCGGTGGAGCCGGGTGCGGGTCGCGGCGGAGGGGCAGAGGGACGGATGGCTTCGGGTCCGGCGTGGGAGGGCGGCAGGCACCCCGGCTGGCCCGCGCGGCTCGGTCCGCTGCGGGTGGACGCCGGCGTCGTCGCGCTGCGCCCGCCGAAGCTGTTCGACGCCTCCGCGTGGTCCCGCCTCCGGCTGCGCGACCAGGTCTACCTGGAGAACTGGGAGCCCACCGCGGTCGACGGCTGGTCGGAGCGCAACTCGGCGCTGTCGTGGCCGCCGCAGTGGTCGTCGCTGAAGGCGCTGGCCCGGCGCGGCCAGGCGCTGCCGTTCGTGATCACCGTGGACGGCGAGCTGGCCGGGCAGATCACCGTGGGCAACGTCGTGCGCGGGTCGCTGCGGTCGGCCTGGGTCGGCTACTGGGTGGCCGCGGACCGGGCCGGGGGCGGCGTCGCCACCGCGGCGCTCGCGCTGGTCGTGGACCACTGCTTCGGCGAGGGCGGGCTGCACCGGCTGGAGGCCACCGTGCGGCCGGAGAACGCGCCGAGCGTGCGGGTGCTGACCAAGGCCGGGTTCCGCGAGGAGGGGCTGTTCCGGCGCTACCTCGACGTGGCCGGCGACTGGCGGGACCACCTGTGCTTCGCGCTGACCGCCGAGGAGACCTCACCGGAGGGTTTGGTACGCCGATTGGTTGCTCAGGGGTACGTCCGAACTGCCTGATCACAGGGCCGAGCAGCGCAGTTCGCTCACCCGAAAGTGGGTGATAGACCACACTTTGGTACGTACGCCGGTCGGCGAGCCTCCGAGACAGGTGTGACTGTTGTGGCTAGCGTGGCGTACGCGGTTCGCGTGCCACGGGGCAGGGGGAGGTGACGGGGATGCCGAGCTCGCTGATCGTCGTGGGACTGGTGGTGGCCTGGCTGGTCGTCCTCGTCCCGATGGTCGCGCGCAAGCGCGCCGACGCGCGGAGCAGCATGGAGGAGGAGTACGACGCCATGCCTGATGCCGAGTACGACGACTACGAGGACTTCGCCGACCACGCCCCGGACTTCGAGGAGGAGTGGGCCCACCGGCCCTACCGCCCCGGCCGCGGCGGGTACGACCCGGAGAGCGCCGCCATCGTCGCGCAGGCGAAGTACGCGTTCCGCCGCCGCGTCGTCGGCACGCTGCTGCTGGTGGCGATCGTCACGGGCGTCGTCGCGGGCGCGCTGTACTCGCTGGTGTGGTGGGGTCACGCGGCGGTCGACCTGGCCCTCGTCGGCTACCTCGGCTACCTGCGCCGCCAGGTCCGCATCGAGGAGGAGGTCCGCGCGCGCCGGCAGGCCCGGCTCGCCCAGGCCCGCCGCCGGCCCGCGCGCCCGGTCGCGGACGAGCGCGCCGCCGAGGACGAGGAGCACGAGGAGTCCGGCCTGGCGCCGCAGCCGCGCTTCCAGCACCACGTCCGCCCCGGCACCGTCGTGGTCGACGCGGACGACGAGGACCCGGTGTTCGTCGAGCTGGACGGCCCGGAGACCCTCCCGTACCGGCGGGCGGTGGGCGAGTAGAGGGGGGTGGCGGAACCACCCCCCGACTACTGATATGCTTCCCCCGCACGACGCGAGAGCGACAAAAGAACACGGGGCTGTAGCGCAGTTGGTAGCGCGACTCGTTCGCATCGAGTAGGTCAGGGGTTCGATTCCCCTCAGCTCCACGGGCTCGGGTGAGGTGTGTTCGCGGAAAGCGCGAACCATCTCGCCCGTTGTGCTTTGTGGGGGTGCAACCCCCACGCCCCGCCCGGCGGGCTTCGCCCCCGGACTCCCGGTGCCGTGGTTGCGTCGGGTGGAGGGCTCGCTTCGTCGCATTTTCGGTGTGCGGCCCCTGGGCCCGGCTCGGCCCGCAGCACTCCCAGGAGCTGGCCCGGGTGCTCCCGGGCCTCGTGGGCCGAGTCCCGGGGGAGCGCGGCTAGCATCGTCCCGGTGCGCTTCGTGGCCGACCTCCACATCCACTCCAAGTACTCCCGGGCGTGCAGCCGGGACTGCGACCTGGAACACCTGACCTGGTGGGCGCGGCGCAAGGGGATCTCGCTGCTGGGCACCGGCGACTTCACCCACCCCGCCTGGCACGACCACCTGCGGGAGAACCTGGTGCCCGCCGAGCCGGGGCTGTTCCGGCTGCGCGCCGAGCTGGACCGGGACATCGACCGCACGCTGCCGCCCTCGCTGGCCGCCGCGCCGGTGCGGTTCATGCTGTCGGTGGAGATCTCCACGATCTACAAGCGCGACGACCGCACCCGCAAGGTGCACCACCTGGTGTACATGCCGGACCTGGACTCGGCGGCGGGGTTCAACCGCAGGCTCGCCCGGATCGGCAACATCGCCTCGGACGGGCGGCCGATCCTGGGCCTGGACTCCCGCGACCTGCTGGAGATCACCCTGGAGTGCGGCGGCTACCTGGTGCCCGCCCACGTCTGGACGCCGTGGTTCGCCGTGCTGGGCTCGAAATCCGGGTTCGACGCGATCGCCGACTGCTACGCCGACCTGGCCGACCACGTCTTCGCGGTGGAGACGGGGCTGTCCAGCGACCCCGAGATGAACTGGCGGGTGTCCGGCCTCGACCGGTACCGGCTGGTCAGCAACTCCGACGCGCACTCGCCGCCGATGCTGGGGCGGGAGGCGACCGTGTTCGACACCGGCCTGGACTACCACTCGGTGAAGCGGGCGCTGGAGACCGGCGACGGGCACGCGGGCTCCATCGAGTTCTTCCCCGAGGAGGGCAAGTACCACGTCGACGGGCACCGCAAGTGCGGCGTCCGGATGCAGCCGCGGGAGACGCTGGCGCACGGCGGGACCTGCCCGGAGTGCGGCAAGCCGCTGACCGTCGGCGTGCTCAGCCGGGTGGAGGAGCTGGCCGACCGCGCCGAGGGGTTCCGGCCGGCCGGCGCCGCCGGGTTCCGCAACCTGGTGCCGCTGCCGGAGATCGTGAGCGAGATCGTCGGCACCGGCCCGAAGAGCAAGAAGGTGCTGGGCGAGGTCGACCGGCTGACCGCCGCGTTCGGGCCCGAGCTGGGGATCCTCCAGGACGTCCCGGTGGACGACCTGGCGGCGCGCTCGGCGCTGCTGGGCGAGGCCGTGGCGCGGCTGCGGCGCGGGCAGGTGGTGCGCGAGGCCGGGTTCGACGGCGAGTACGGCGTGATCCGGCTGTTCGAGCCGGGCGAGCTGGACCGCCGCCGCGCGTCGCCGGCGCTGTTCGAGTGCGCCCCCGCCGAACCCGCCCCGGCGCCGGCCCGCGCACCCGCCGCGCCGGCGGTGTCCACTGTGGACGAAGCCGCGCCGGTGGCCGCCGCGCCGGCGCGGTCCCTGCTGGACGGGCTGGACCCGGACCAGCGGGCCGCCGCCGCGGCGGAGGGCGGGCCGCTGCTGATCATCGCCGGGCCCGGCACCGGCAAGACCCGGACGCTGACCCACCGCATCGCCCACCTGGTCACCGAGCGCGGTGTCGCGCCGGAGGAGTGCCTGGCCATCACGTTCACCCGGCGCGCCGCCGGCGAGCTGGCGGAGCGGCTGGCCGCGCTGGCGCCCGGGCACGCCGACCGGCTGACCGTGGCGACGTTCCACTCGCTGGGCCTGCGGATCCTGCGCGAGCACCACGCGCGGTTCGGGCTGTCGGCGTCGTTCGGCATCGCCGACCCCCAGCGGCAGCTGGAGGTCGCCGCGTCCGTGGTGGGCGAGGGCGAGCCGGCCCGCCGGCTGGTCGCCGAGGGCGGCGAGCGGTACCGGGAAGCCCTGCGGGCGCAGGACCTCGTGGACTTCGACGACCTGGTCGCGCTGCCGCCGGCGCTGCTGGAGGGCGACCCCGGGCTGGTCGCGGCCTACCGCGACCGGTACCGGTGGATCTCGGTGGACGAGTACCAGGACGTCGACGAGCGGCAGTACCGGCTGCTGCGGCTGCTCGCGCCGGCGGACGGCAACCTCACCGCGATCGGCGACCCGGACCAGGCGATCTACCGGTTCCGCGGCGCGGACGTCGGGTTCTTCCTGCGGTTCCGCGAGGACTTCCCCGGCGCCCGGCTGGTGCACCTGACCCGCAACTACCGGTCCAGCGAGCCGGTCGTGACCGGTGCGCTGCAGGTCATCTCGCCGTCGACGCTGGTGCCGGGGCGCGAGCTGCGGGCCGTGGGCGCGCACGGCGACGCGCCGATCGGCGTGCACCACGCGGCGTCGGAGCAGGCCGAGGCGGCGTTCGTGGCGCGGACGGTGGAGCAGGTGCTCGGCGGCACGTCGTTCCACGCGTTCGACAGCGGTCGGGTGTCGGTGTCCGAAGGCGTGTCGGGGCTGGGCTTCTCGGACTTCGCCGTGCTGTACCGGACGGACCGGCAGTCGCGGGCCCTGGTCGACGCGCTGACCCGGTCGGGGCTGCCGTTCCAGAAGCGCTCCCACGACCGGCTGGCCGACCGGCCCGGCGTGGCCCGGATCGTGCGGGAGGCCGGTGCCGCGCCGGGCGGCTCGGTGGTGGAGCGGGTGCGCGCGGCGGCCGGCTCCGACCACTCCGCGTACGAGCTGCTCAAGCCGCTCGCCGAGGAGTGCGGTCCGGACTTCGGGCGCTTCCGCGCCGAGCTGGCGCTGGGCGTGGAGGTGGACGCGTGGGACCCCCGGGCGGACCGCATCTCGCTGCTGACCCTGCACGCCTCCAAGGGGTTGGAGTTCCCCGTCGTGTTCGTCGTCGGCTGCGCGGACGGGCTGCTCCCGCTGCGCCGGCCCGGCTCCACAGAGGACGGTGACGAGGTGGACGAGGAGCGGCGGCTGCTGTTCGTGGGCATGACCCGCGCCCAGCGGCTGCTGTTCCTCAGCCGCACCGCAGACCGACCGCCCTCGCCGTTCCTGGCGTCGCTGCGGGAGTTCACGCGGATCGGCGACGCCCAGCCGAAGCGGCGCAGGCGGGGGACGCAGCTCAGCCTGCTCCAACCGTCCTCCCAAGATCACAAGTGGACTGGACCATAAGCCCGCGGTATGACCGGACTGGCATATCCGCCGTCCGCTTCCGCCGGCTAGCGTCTTCCGCACGGCCCCGCATCCCGTGTCACCACCCCTGCAAGGAGACAACGGATGACTCGACGCATCACGGCTGCTGTCGCCGTGGCGGTCCTGAGCGCTGCCGGCGTGGCAGTGGCTCTGACCTCCACCGCGACGGCCGGCCCACCGACGCTGCAACAAGAGGAGAGCGGTCTGGTCGCGGCCATGGCCCGCGACTTCAAGATCACGCCCGACCAGGCCCGCGCCCGGCTGGCGAGGGAAGCCAAGGCGGCGACCACCGAGTTCGGCCTCAAGTCCCGGCTCGGCCAGGGCTACGGCGGCTCGTGGCTGAACGACGACGCCACCGAGCTGGTCGTCGCGGTCACCGACGCGGCGCAGATCCAGGCGGTCAAGGCCGCCGGCGCGACGCCGAAGGTGGTCAAGCGCAGCCAGGCCCGGCTCGACGAGCTGAAGGCCAAGCTGGACGCGAACAAGAACGCGCCCAAGGACGTGCCGGTCTGGTACGTCGACGTGAAGGCCAACTCGGTCGTCATGCTCGCCCACAACCCCGAGAGCGCCAAGGCGTTCGCCGAGGCCAGCGGGGTCGACGTGGCCGACGTCCGCATCGAGCAGTCCTCCGAGAGCCCCCGGCCGCTGATCGACGTCATCGGCGGCAACGCGTACTACATGAGCGGCGGCGGCCGCTGCTCGGTGGGCTTCTCGGTCAACGGCGGCTTCGTGACCGCCGGCCACTGCGGCCGGACCGGGTCCGGGACCACCCAGCCCACCGGCACCTTCGCGGGTTCCAGCTTCCCGGGCAACGACTACGCCTGGGTCCGGGTCGGCGCGGGCAACACCATGCGCGGCCTGGTCAACCGGTACCCCGGCACCGTCCCGGTGAAGGGCTCCACCGAGTCCCCCGTCGGCGCGTCGGTCTGCCGGTCCGGCTCCACGACCGGTTGGCACTGCGGCACGATCCAGCAGAAGAACACCTCCGTGACCTACCCTGAAGGCACGATCACCGGAGTGGTCCGCACGAACGCCTGCGCCGAGCCCGGCGACTCGGGCGGCTCGTGGCTCACCGGTGACCAGGCCCAGGGCGTCACCTCCGGCGGTTCCGGGAACTGTTCGTCCGGCGGCACGACGTACTACCAGCCGGTGAACGAGATCCTCCAGGTCTACGGGCTCCAGTTGGTCCTCGATGGCGGCACGCCTCCAACCAGCACCACCTCGCCGACCACGACTTCCAGCAACCCCGGCGGCACGACCTGGCAGCCAGGCGTCGCGTACTCGATCGGCACGACCGTGACGTACGACGGCGTCGGGTACAGGTGCTTGCAGGGGCACACGTCCCAAACCGGCTGGGATCCGCCTTCGGTGCCCGCCCTGTGGGCGCGCGCGAACTAGCGGCAAGCTTCGCGCGCGGGGGAGGGGCCCGACTCGCGTCGGGCCCCCCTTCCACGCGCTCACCGGGGATGACGGGGCGTTTGCGGAGGCGCCCCGCCCCCACTAACCCTCCCGGCGCGCAGCCGGGTGGTCGTGTGCCGGGTGGTCGTCCGGCGGATCGCGGGGTCGCGATGCCCGTCGGGAGGCCACCCGGCGCACACGTGTGCGGGCCGGGTGCGCCGGAGGCCCGAGCCGCCGGTCGTCCCGGGGACCGGCTCCGGCGGGCGTCGCCCGTCACGGAGCCCCACCGCCGTCACCACCGCGATGCCCACCGCCGTCGACACCGCCTCCGGCGTCCCGCAGTCCGCAGCGGGCCCCGTGCTCCGCGCCGGTCACCGGACAGGTCTGTGTAGCGGTCGTTATAAAATGAGGCCGTGGCGGGGCGCAGGCGGGGGTTCGACCGGGAAGAAGTGCTCGACCAGGTGATGCGCGCCTTCTGGCGGAAGGGCTACGACGCGACCTCCGTCGCCGACCTGACCGAGCTGACCGGCGTCAACCCGCCCAGCCTGTACGCGGCGTTCGGCGCGAAGAAGGCGCTGTTCGCCGAGGTCGTCGAGCGGTACGCGCGGACCCGCGGCGCGTTCGCCGCCCGCGCCGCCGAGGAGGAGCCCACCGCGCGCGCCGCCGTCGAGCGGGTCCTGCGCGAGGCCGCCGCCCGGTACACCGACCCGGACCACCCGCGCGGCTGCCTGGTCTTCAGCTCCCCCGAACTCGGTGATCTCCGCCGCGCCGCCGTCGCCGCGCTGGAGGCGAGGATCCGCCGCGACGTCGTGGCCGGCGCGCTCCCGGCGGACGCGGACCCGCACGGCCTGGCCGTGTTCGTCGCCGCGACCCTGGGCGGGATGTCCGGCCTCGCCCGCGACGGCGCCACCCGCGAGGAACTCGACCACGTCGCGCGTGCGGCCATGTCGGCCTGGCCCGCACCCGTACCCTGAGAGGCGACGAGAAGGGGTGGTGGAGGGCGTGGAGCTGGCCAAGGCCCTGCTGGCGTGGCTGCACGGGTGGACCGCCGTCCCGCTCTGCCCCGGCGACTGGGCGTGGACCACGACGGCGCTGGGCGCGGTCATCGGCCTGCTGCCGACAGCAGCCGCGCTGCTGGCGATCACGGTCCGCCGGGTCGTCGGCAACTCCTACGGCCCGGTGACCGGGGCGGTGTTCGCGGTGCTGGGCGTGACGAGCACGCTGGTGCTGCCGTGGGTCCTGTTCTCCGGCTCGGTCAACGCCCTGCGCAGCGGCTCGCTGGCCGGCGCGGACTCGCTCACCTGGTCGCCGTGCTCCGCGTTCACCCAGGGCACGTACCTGGTGGGCACCCCGTCGATCATCGAGGCGTTCGAGGGCGGCCCCGCCTCGTGGCCGTTCTACGCGGGCGTCGCGACCGCCGTGCTGGCCCTGCTGAGCCTGCTGTTCGTGGTGCTCCAGGCGGGGTCGGCGTTCCGGCTGGGCCCGAACTGGCCGCGCCGGGTGTTCTGGCCGCCCTTCGCGGTGCTGCTGGTGGCCACCTCGGCACTGCCCGTGACGCTGGTCGGCCACCTGCTGCTCGGGTTCTTCCCGGTCGCGCTGGTGGGCTCGCTGGTCGTGCGGGTCTTCGGGTTGACTACCGCCATGCTGAACCGCCCCGGCCGGGACCGCGGCACGCCGTCCCCGTCACAACCGCAGCCCGCCGCGTCGCAGCCCGCCGCGTCGTCGCACGCCACCCCGCAGCCCGCCGCGTCCGCGCGCAACAACCCGCCGCCGTACCAGGGGCCGCCGAAGCCGCCGCCGTACCAGCCCGCGCAGGTCCCGCCGTACCGCCCGGTGCCGCCGTACAACCCGAACCCGCCCCGGAAACCGGTCCAGAACCCCGTCCAGAAACCGGCCCCGACGCCGGCGCCGGTCAAGCCGCCCGCCCGGCAGTACCCGCCGACGCGGGTCGCCGAGCCGCCGGTGGAGCCCGCGCAGCCGCGGCCGACGCGCGTGGAGGAGCAGCCCGCGCAGCTCGCCGACACGCCCGGACCGCTGCCCTTCGGCCCCGGCGCGAGCGCGCCGGCGCCCGCGCCCGCGGACTCCGGCAAGGTGTGGAACCCGGCGAGCGGGCGGTTCCGGCGCGTCCGGCAGCTGGGGCGGGGCGGGTTCGGCACCGTGTGGCTCGCCGTGGACACCCAGCTCGACCGCACGGTGGCGGTCAAGCTCGCGCACGCCCCGGACAACGACACCGAGCAGCGGATGCTGCGCGAGGCGCGGGCGCTGGCCGCGGTGCGGCACCCGAACTGCGTGCGGGTGTTCGACATCGTGCAGGACCCGGACGGGCTGGCCATCGTCATGGAGTACATCGACGGGCAGCCGCTGTCGGACGTGGTGCTCGGCAACGGGCTGCTCCAGGACACCCTGGCCGCGCGGCTGTGGGTCAACATGGCCGACGCCCTCGCCGCCGCGCACGAGCAGGGCGTGCTGCACCGGGACGTGAAGCCGTCCAACGTGATCGTCGACGGCGGCGGCACGGCCCACCTGATCGACTTCGGCATCGCCCGTTCCAAGGGCGACAGCACGCTCACCGCCACCGGGATGATGGTCGGCACGCCCGACTTCCTCGCCCCGGAGACCGCGCGCGGCGAGGCGGCCAGCCCGGCGTCGGACGCCTGGCAGCTGGCCGCCACGGTGAGCTACGCGCTGACCGGCCACCCGCCGCGCGGGACGCGGGAGAACCCGATCTCGTCGCTGATGGCCGCCGCCCAAGGCGCGCCGTGCGTGAAGCTGCCCCAGCACAGCGCCCACCACCGGCTGCTGACCAGCGCGCTGGACGCCGACCCGGCCCGCCGCCCGTCGCTGGCGTCGATCCGGTCCGAGCTGGGCGCGTGGCTGTCGCAGGCGGGGGTGAGCAAGGAGGGCCCGGTCACCCGGCTGATCGACCGGCCCGAGCCGCCGACCCGGCCGGCGCGCTGAGCCGGCCGCCCAGGACAGCCGCTCAGGACATCAGGGGGGAGCCTGCGGGTCGGCCTGGCGGCGGTGGCGCGGGCCGTGGGAGCGATGGCGACGAACTCCGGCCGCCCGGCCGCGGCCAGGGCCGCCAGGCAGGCGTCGCAGGTCCGCGCCCGGCGGGCGACCTCGGTGAAGCCGACCGCCGTGACGCCCTCGGCCCGGTGCGGGGCCCTGGGCTGCTCGGCGTCGGCGTCGGGTCAGGCGGTGGGCCGGACGCAGGGCGGGGCCGGCTCGGTGGGCGGCACGGCGTTCCGCTCACCCGAGCGGTGGGACGCGCCCGAGATCGCCCGCGTGCCCGGGAAAGGTGGCCGCGCGCCGAACCGCCCGGCCTAGCGCCAGGACGGCAGCCAGCGCTGCGCCTCCCACATCTCCGGCGTGATCGGTATGCCGTTGAGGATCGGCCACAGCCACACGAAGTTCGCCACCACCAGGCCCACGTACAGGGCCACCGCGAGCATCCCGGTGCCCCGGCGCTCCTTGCCCGCCGACGCCGACCCCAGCACCTCGCCCAGCACCAGCACGATGCCGAGCACCAGGAACGGCGCCAGGGGCATCGCGTAGAAGAAGTACATCTGCCGTTCCACGTTGGTGAACCACGGCAGGAAGCCCGCGCCGTAGCCGACCAGCACGGCCGCGTAGCGCCAGTCCAGCTTCGCGATCGACTGCCACAGCGCCCAGGCCAGCACCGGGAACGCCACCCACCACAGCGCCGGCGTGCCCAGGAGCATGGTCGCCCCGATGCACGTCGCCGCGCCGCAGCCGGTCACCGCGCCCTCGTAGTAGTAGAGCATCGGGCGCAGGCCCATGGGCCACGTCCAGGGCTTGGACTCCCACGGGTGGTTGTTGGTCTCCGACGTCACCAGCTTGGTGTGGAAGTCCAGCACGTTGCCGCTGTAGTACCACAGCGCCCGCAACGGGGCCGGGATCCACGAGTCCTCGGGGATCTTCACGCCCGCCACGTGCCGGTCGATGGCCGTCTCGCTGGCGAACCACGCCCACCACGTCGCCAGGTAGGTCAGGACCGGGATCAGGGCCAGGGCGAACAGCGACGGCAGCAGGTCCTTGGCGAACGCGCCCAGCCACGGCCGCCGGACACCCGCCGAACGCCGCGCGGTCGCGCCCCACAGCACCGACAGCACGCCGAAGAACGCGATGTACCAGGCGCCCGACCACTTGACGCCGCAGGCCAGGCCCAGGGCCACGCCGGCGCCGAACCGCCACCAGCGGAACCCGAGGGACGGGCCGAACGCCGAGTTGCCCACCCAGCCCTCGCGCACCGCCACGGCCAGCCGCGACCGCATCTGGTCCCGGTCCACCAGCAGGCACGCGAACGCGACCACCACGAAGAACGTCAGGAAGACGTCCAGCATCCCCATCCGGGACTGCACGTGGCTCATGCCGTCCGCGATGAGCAGCACGCCGGCGATCGCGGCGAGCAGGTCGGACCGCGTGAGCCGCCGCGCGATCCGCACCACCAGCAGGATCGTGAGGGCGCCGGCCAGCGCCGAGGCGAACCGCCAGCCCACGGCGTCGTACCCGAACAGCCACTGGCCGATCGCGATGAGCTGCTTGCCCAGCGGCGGGTGGACGATCAGCTCGTAGCCGGGGTTGTCCTCGTACCCGCCGTTGCGCAGCACCTGTGCGGCATGGGGCACGTAGTGCTTCTCGTCGAACAGGGGCGTGCCCTTGTCGGTCGGGAACCCCAGGTTCCAGAACCGCACCACGCCGCCGACGAGCGCCACGGCCAGCGTGACCAGCCACCCGCGCAGGGCGCCGGACAGCGGTCCCGGTTCGAGTTGCCGGGCCCGCTGCTCGCGGTCGTTGCCCGGAGGCGGGCTGGTCGGGGGCAGCTCCCCGACGCCGACCACGTCGTCTGCGGACTGCGGTGCGATCAGGCTCACGGACCCGATCGTAGGGTGAACGGTGTGAGACCTGTATCGGGATCGGGCCGCCTGGTGCTCGCCGCCACCCCGCTCGGAGACGTCCGCGACGCCTCGCCGCGCCTGGTGGAGGCCCTGGCCACCGCCGACGTGGTGGCGGCGGAGGACACGCGCCGGCTGCGCAACCTGGCCAACGCCCTGGACGTGGCGCCGACCGGCCGCGTGGTCAGCTTCTACGACCAGGTGGAGACCACCCGGCTGCCCGGTCTGGTCGAGGCCCTGCACGCGGGGCGGACCGTGCTGCTGGTGACCGACGCCGGGATGCCCAGCGTGTCCGACCCGGGCTACCGGCTGGTGGCGGCGTGCGTGGCGGAGGGCATCGCGGTCACCTGCCTGCCCGGCCCGTCCGCCGTGACGACGGCGCTGGCCGTGTCGGGGCTGCCGTCGGACCGGTTCTGCTTCGACGGCTTCCCGCCGCGCAAGCAGGGCGAGCGGCAGCGCTGGTTCGCGGCGCTGGCTTCGGAACCGCGCACGTGCGTCTTCTTCGAGTCGCCGCACCGGCTGGCCGCGACCCTGGCCGACGCCGCCGCCGTGCTCGGGGCCGACCGGCGCGCGGCGGTGTGCCGGGAGCTGACCAAGACCTACGAGGAGGTGCGGCGCGGTGGCCTGGGCGAGCTGGCCGAGTGGGCGGCCGGGGGCGTGAAGGGCGAGGTCACGGTCGTGCTCGCGCCGGGCGAGCCCGCGGCGGGGCCGTCGATGGGGTCGCTGGTGGCGGAGGTGAAACAGCGGGTGGCCGACGGGGAGCGGCTCAAGTCGGCGGCGGCGGAGGTCGCGGAGGCGGCGGGGGTGAGCAAGAAGGCCCTGTACGACGCCGTGGTCAGCGGCGGCTGACCCGGGAGCCGCGAGCCGGGCCGCGCGACCGCGCCGGCCCGCGACCGCGCCCCGCCGGTCGGCGCGCCTTCACCGGCTGCGTGGCGGGAGCTACCGAACGGGTTCGGCCCACTGCGCGGCGTGGGACGGGAGGTCGAACCAGCACACGTCCCCGACACCGGGCAGCACACCGTTGTCCAGCATCTCCGCCGTAGCCCGTTCGATGCGTCGCGCCGATTCCTCGGCGCCGCCCGCCCACGGGGCGAAGCCCCGTTCGGTCACCACGCCCGCCACGAGCACTCCGTCCCGGACCAGCCCTGCCGCCGCTTCGCCCGCGCGGCGCAGCAGGTCGTCGGCGGTCCCGGTGGTCTCGCGGATGATCGCGGGGAACTCGGCGAAGCCGATCCAGTCGGTCTCCAGCTCCTCGCTGACGTAGGCGATCAGGTCCTCAGGCACGGGGCTGGTCCCACCCTTCCGCGTTGACGTGGATCTTCAACCGGACGCCGTCCGGGGTCACGATCTCGATGGTCGGCTCCACCGTGGTCTTCACCCTGGTCCGATAGCCGATCGTGCTCCGGTCGGGGAACTCGTACAGCCAGCCGACGTAGGTCGGCTTCTCGACGGGCACGGCGCCGACCGCCAGGACGGAGAACAACCCGTCCAGTTCGCGCAGCGACCGCACCTCCCTGATCGGCTGCTTCTTGTTGCCGCGGGGGGCTCGGCCGATCGCCCTGCCGGCCTGGCGCGCGTGCCCGACCGCGTCGAGCCCCCTCCACTGCCGCGGCGGCAGACCGGGTGGCACCGGGAAGGCGCCGGGACCGCTGCCGACTTCCCGGGCGATCCAGGCCCGGATGCGGCGGTCTCCGGTGTCGAGGCACACCGCCAGCTCCACGGCCGTGCGGTGGAACCTGCTGAACTCCCCGATGACCTGCGCGGGCTCCGAGCCGCCGGCACCCGACAACGCGCGCGCCAGCACCTCGGCCACCTCACCCAGGAGTTCGGCGGCCAGTTCGAGGTGCGACCTCGCTGCTGCCGACCGGTCGAGCGCCTCGTACGCCTCGGTAGCCACCGCGGCCAGTGTTGACACTGCGTGATCGTACCAGCGCTCACTGTCATGAAAGTTCGAGATCGACGATCACGCGCCGGCCCCGGAGGCCGGTCGGACCCGCGGTTGCGCGCACCGGGCGCGCAACCGGCAGCCGCCGGAAACCAGGTGGTGGCACCTCCGTAGGCTTAGCACATGAGTGCCTCCGTGTTGACCGCGGTGGCGTGGCCGTATGCGAACGGGCCCCGCCACATCGGTCACGTATCAGGGTTCGGTGTCCCCTCCGACGTGTTCTCGCGCTTCATGCGGATGTCGGGGAACCGGGTGCTGATGGTCTCCGGCACGGACGAGCACGGCACGCCCATCTCGGTCCAGGCCGAGAAGGAGGGCCTGACCGAGCGGCAGCTCGCGGACAAGTACAACCGCGTCATCGCCGAGGACCTCCAGGGCCTCGGCCTGTCCTACGACCTGTTCACGCGGACCACCACCGGCAACCACTACAAGGTCGTGCAGGAGCTGTTCCTCGCCCTGTGGCGCAACGGCTACGTGGTGCCCCGGACCGAGATGGGCGCGATCAGCCCGTCCACCGGCCGGACGCTGCCCGACCGCTACATCGAGGGCACCTGCCCGATCTGCGGCTACGACGGCGCGCGCGGCGACCAGTGCGACAACTGCGGCAACCAGCTCGACCCGATCGACCTGAAGAACCCGCGGTCGCGGATCAACGGCGAGGTGCCGCGGTTCGTCGAGACCGAGCACCTGTTCCTGGACCTCCCGCAGTTCATCGACGCGCTCGGCGGCTGGCTGCGGACCCGCACGGAGTGGCGGCCGAACGTCCTCAAGTTCAGCCAGAACCTGCTCGACGACCTTCGGCCGCGGGCCATCACGCGCGACCTGGACTGGGGCGTGCCGATCCCCCTCGACGGGTGGCGCGACCAGCCGCTCAAGCGGTTCTACGTGTGGTTCGACGCGGTCATCGGGTACCTCAGCGCGTCGGTCGAGTGGGCCCGCCGCAGCGGCGACGACGACGCCTGGAAGGAGTTCTGGACCGGCGACGCCCTGGGCTACTACTTCATGGGCAAGGACAACATCGTCTTCCACTCGCTGATCTGGCCGTCGCTGCTGCTCGGCCAGAACGGCCAGGGCGCGAAGGGCGGCGAGCCGGGCGCGTTCGGCACGCTGAACCTGCCCACGGAGGTCGTCTCCAGCGAGTTCCTGACCATGAGCGGGTCCAAGTTCTCCACCTCGCGCGGCACCGTCATCTACGTGACCGACTTCCTGCGCGAGTTCGGGCCCGACGCCCTGCGCTACTTCATCTCCGTCGCCGGCCCGGAGAACCAGGACACCGACTTCACCTGGGACGAGTTCGTGCGCCGCACGAACTTCGAGCTGGCCAACGAGTGGGGCAACCTGGTCAACCGGTCCATCTCGATGGCGCACAAGAACGTGGGCGCGGTCCCGCGGCCGACCGCGCCGGCGCAGGCCGACCACGAGCTGCTGGAGCTGTCCCGCAGGGCGTTCGACGTGGTGGGCGGGCACCTGCGCCGGTCGCGGTTCAAGCAGGCTTCCGGCGAGGCGATGAAGGTCGTCGGCGCGGCCAACCGCTACCTGTCCGAGCAGGAGCCGTGGAAGCTCAAGGACGACCCGGAGCGCCGGGACACCGTCCTGCACACCGCGCTCCAGGTCGTCCAGGACGCGAACACGCTGCTGACGCCGTTCCTGCCGCACTCGGCGCAGCAGGTGCACGAGGCGCTGGGCGGCACGGGCGTGTGGTCGGCGCAGCCGCGGCTGACCGAGGTGTCCGACCTGGACGTCCCCGACCGCGAGTACCCGGTGCTGACCGGTGACTACGCGGCCGAGCAAGCGCGCTGGGGTTCCACGCCGATCGAGGTCGGCCGACCGCTGGCCAAGCCCGCGCCGCTGTTCGCCAAGCTCGACCCGGAACTGGGCGAGACCGGCCCCGAGTGGGCCCCGATCGCGCGGTGAGCGGACGCCGGGGCGAACGACCGCCGGTGCCGGACGCGCTGCCGGCGCCGGTGGTCGACGCGCACACCCACCTCGACGCCTGCGGGGCGGAAACACCCGACCAGGTAAGAGAATTGCTCGACCGGGCGAACGCGGCGGGCGTGGACCGCGTGATCACCGTCGCGGACGACCTCGCGTCCGCCCGGTGGGCGGCCGAGGCCGCCACGTGGGACGAGCGGGTCTTCGCGGCGGTGGCCCTGCACCCGACCCGCACGGCCGCCTTCTCCGACGCCGACCGCGCGGAGCTGACCCGCCTGGCCGCGCGGCCGCGGGTGGTCGCGGTCGGGGAGACCGGGTTGGACTACTACTGGGACTACTCGCCGCCGGCCGCGCAGCACGAGGCTTTCCGCTGGCACATCGAGCTTTCCAAGCGCGTCGGCAAGGCGTTGATGATCCACGACCGGGACGCGCACGACGACGTCCTGCGCATCCTGGACGAGGAGGGACCACCGTCCACAGTGGTCTTCCACTGCTTCTCCGGCGACCTCGCCTTCGCGCGCGCGTGCGTGGAGCGGGGGTTCGTGCTGTCCTTCGCGGGCACCGCGACCTTCCGCAACGCGCACGCGCTGCGCGAGGCGGCGGCCTGGGTCCCGGCGGACCACGTGCTCGTGGAGACCGACGCGCCGTTCCTCACCCCGCACCCCTTCCGGGGGCGCCCGAACGAGCCGTACTGCGCGAACTACACGCTCCGTGATCTTGCGACGCTGCGTCACGTGGAATTGGCCGAGCTGGCGTCAACTGTCACCCGGAACGCCGAGCGGGTCTTCAAACTCGGTGACGCGGTGCAAAGCTAGTGCTCTTTACGACGAATGGCCGACCGGCTTGCTCCCCCGACGGGGTGACTGACCTCACAACCCGGACAGGGGTGTTTGCACAACCCCGGCGCACCCGTTACGGTCCCGTGACCGTGCCCCGCGTTCAGTCCTCGGGCACAGCCCGCAGTCGGGGCGGGTTTACGCGCCAGAAGCGAGAAGACGAGCACGCACGGGAGTTGCCGGAGATCACGAGCTGACCGCCGACACCGAACGTGTGCGCTAGCTTCGCGCCTTCAGGAGGTATGGAACCCCGTGAACTCGTTCAACGAGGACACCGACTGGTTTACCCCCGTGAAGTCCACCTCGGTGGACGTCCTGGACAGACCGGAGCCCGGTTGGTCCGATGGGGACACCGCGGTTTTCAGCATCACGCCGGACGACGTCCTGGAGGTCCTCGGACCCGACGCGGACGAGCTGCTGGCGAACGCCGACGTCGACGTCGACGAGCTGATCCGGCTGATCAACGCCGAGACCACGCTCCTGCCGCCCATCATCATCCCGGACGAGGTCTCCCAGGACCGGGCCGCGGGCGCCCTGGCTGCCGAGCAGCCCGGCACCCCGCCGGCCGCCCTGGTCGAAGCCGCCGGGAAGTGGAAGCGCCGCTTCCTCAAGGCCGCGGTCGCCACCGTGCTGGTGACCCTCTCCGGCGGCGGGGCCACCGCGATCGCGATGGACAAGTCCGTCACGGTCGACGTCGACGGCGAGGCCAAGACCGTCCGCACCTACGAGTCCACCGTCGGCGAGATCCTGGCCGACGAGGGCATCGCGGTCGGCGAGCACGACGCGCTCAGCCCGTCGCCCCAGGCGAAGGTCGGCGACGGCGGGAAGATCTCGCTGGACCGCGGCCGCCAGGTGAAGCTGACCGTCGACGGCGAGCAGCGCGAGGGCTGGGTCCGCTCGGTCACCGTGGACGAGGCGCTGGAGCAGCTGAAGGTCGACGACGAGGGCGCGTGGGTCTCCCACGACCGCGGCATGGCCGTCCCCCTCGGCGGTCTGGAGCTGGAGGTCAAGAGCCTCAAGACCGTCACCGTCTTCGACGGCGGCAACGCGGCCAGGCAGGTCCGCACGACCGCCGTGACCGTCGACGAGCTGATGAAGGCCGAGAACCTCGCCCTCGGCCCGGACGACAAGCTCGAGACCGCCGCGGACCTGCGCATCACCAACGGCGCCGAGGTCCACATCAGCCGCACGGGCGTGTCGGTGATCAACGCGACGGAGGCCGTGGAGCCGGGCGTCGAGGAGGTCCCGGACGACTCGCTGCTGAAGGGCCAGAAAGAGGTCGTCGAGCCGGGCGTGCCCGGTGAGCAGATCGTCACCTACCGCGTGACCATCAAGAACGGCAAGGAGACCGCCCGCGAGAAGCTGGGCGCGAAGGTCACCAAGGAGCCCAAGGCCAAGAAGGTCAAGGTCGGCACCAAGGTCCCGCCGGACGGCGCGGTGTGGGACCGGCTGGCGCAGTGCGAGGCGACCGGCAACTGGGCGATCAACACCGGCAACGGCTACTACGGCGGCCTGCAGTTCAACAAGGGCACCTGGGACGCCTACGGCGGCGGCCAGTACGCCGCGTACCCGCACCAGGCGACCCGCGAGCAGCAGATCGCGGTGGCCACCAAGCTGCGCGACGCCCGCGGCGGCTACTCCGCCTGGCCCCACTGCCAGCAGAAGCTCGGCTTGCCGTAATTGATTGCCCCGGCTGTGTTGGATTGCCCCGACTCCGTCGGGGCGGGCGGGGCCGCTTGGAGTCGGCGCCTTCCCTCGCGAATCCGCTGACGCTCCGCAGGCTCCGCGTCGGCGGATTGGCTCAGTCCAGGCGTCGACGCGGCCCCGCCGGGCGCATCCGAGGCGTGGGGATCGGGAGCCCCTGGCATCGGTGCGCGGTGTTGGATTGCCCCGACTTCATCGGGGCGGGCGGGGCGCTTGGAGTCGGCGCCTTCCCTCGCGAATCCGCTGACGCTCCGCAGGCTCCGCGTCGGCGGATTGGCTCAGTCCAGGCGCCGACGCGGCCCCGCCGGGCGCATCCCTGGCGTGGTGGGGATCGGGAGCCCGTGGCACCGGTTGGGGGCGCGGGGGCGGGCTGGGGGAGAATGTGGGCGTGACTGAGGCTTCGTCGGCGGCTGAGCCCGTGAGCGCGCTCCTGGGCCCTGCCGACGTCCGTCGGCTGGCCGCCGAGCTGGACATCCGGCCCACCAAGAAGCTCGGCCAGAACTTCGTGCACGACCCGAACACGGTGCGCAGGATCGTGGCGGCGGCCGAGCTGGGCCCCGACGACGTGGTGCTCGAAGTGGGGCCGGGGCTGGGGTCGCTGACGCTGGCGCTGCTCCCGGCGTGCCGGCGGCTGGTGGCGGTGGAGATCGACCCGGTGCTGGCGGGCCGGCTCCCGCGGACCGCGGCCGAGCGCGCGCCCGGCCTCGCCGACCGGCTGGCGGTGGTCGAGGCCGACGCCCTGCGCGTCACGGCCGACCGGTTCCCCGCGCCGCCGACCGCCCTGGTGGCCAACCTCCCGTACAACGTCGCGGTGCCGGTGGTGCTGCACCTGCTGGCCGAGCTGCCGTCGCTGCGCACCGGCCTGGTGATGGTGCAGTCGGAGGTGGCCGACCGGATGGCCGCCGGGCCGGGCAGCAAGGTCTACGGGGTGCCGAGCGTGAAGCTCGCCTGGTACGCCGACGCCCGCCGGGCCGGCCCGGTGCCCCGCTCGGTGTTCTGGCCGGTGCCGAACGTGGACTCCGCGCTGGTGGCGTTCACCCGCCACCCGGAGCCGGCCGGCGTGCCCCGGGAGGCGTTGTTCGCACTGGTGGACGCGGCGTTCGCCCAGCGGCGCAAGACCCTGCGCGGCGCGCTGGCCGGGTGGGCCGGTTCGGCCGCGCGGGCCGAGCGGCTGCTGCTGGCCGCGGGGGTCGACCCGGGCGCCCGGGGTGAGCAACTGCGGATCGGGGAATTCCTCCGGATCGCGGAGGTTTCCGCAGGTTAGAGGCCCGTGAGCAGTCGGCCGACGGTGTGATTTGACGAACGATCCTCATCGGAGCTTGCGTTCAAGCCACGCTCTCCGGTGTACTCGTGCTGCCATCCCGAGCGGCCGAGAGACCTGGCTCCACGACGCCGCAGCAACCACCTCCACCCGGAGGCAGGTGCTTCAGCCAGGAGCGATGGAGGATCACGTGCCCAGGATGCTGCTCACTCGCCGGCGAGTCGTCGACCACGGCCGCCGCACGGTATCGGGCTGTCGCAGCCACCGCTGAGCTTAGGCGCACCCCCGAGTCCTCGCAGTCCGCCCGCGGACGAACACCCTTGAGCCGGCCTCCGTACGCGCACGCCACGAGCGTGCGCGGTCGCGTGCAGTCGTGGAGCGAAACGTGATCACTGTTGAGAACCTCACCAAGACCTTCCCCGGGAGTACCGGTCAGGTTCGCGCGCTGGACGGCGTGAACCTGGACGTCGCCGCGGGCACCGTCCTCGGCGTCGTCGGCCCCAGCGGGGCGGGCAAGTCCACCCTGGCGCGGTGCGTCGCGCTCCTGGAGCGGCCCGACAGCGGCGCCATCCGCGTCGACGGCACCGACCTGGTCTCGCTCGGCGGCCCCGCGCTGCGCGCCGCCCGCCGGCAGATCGGCGTCGTGCCGCAGGGCGACTCGCTGCTGCGCCAGCGCACCGCCGCGGGCAACGTGGCCCTGCCGCTGGAGTCGGCGGGCGTGCCCGGACCGCAGCGGCGCACCCGCGTCGCCGAGCTGCTCGACCTCGTGGGCCTGACCGACAAGGCGGGCACCTACCCCGACCAGCTCTCCGGCGGCCAGCGCCAGCGGATCGCCGTCGCGCGCGCCCTGGCGGCCAGCCCGTCGGTGCTGCTGGCCGACGAGCCGACCTCGGCCCTGGACCCGGACACGACCGGCTCGGTGCTCACCGTGCTGGACCGCGCGCGCTCCGAGCTGGGCGTGACGGTGCTCGTGGTGACCCACGACATGGGCGTGGTCCGCCGGATCTGCGACGACGTGGCGGTGCTCGACGGCGGTCGCGTCGTGGAGCACGGCAAGGTGCTCGACCTGGTCTCGGACGCGTCCTCGCGCACGGCCGCCTCGCTGCTGCCCGCCGTGGACCAGAACCCGGCGCTGGAGGGCTCGTTCGACCGGGTCGCGGACGTCGTGCTGGTCGGCTTCGCCGCCGTCGGCGCGCTGCTGCCCGAGGCGACGAGCCGGTTCGGCGTCGAGCTGAACCTGCTGGGCGGCGGCCTGACGCGGCTCGGCGAAACCCCCGTGGCGCGGTTCCGGGTCGGTCTGACCGGTGAGCGCGCCGATTCGGCGTTGGAGTGGATCGCGGAAGCGGGCGGCGCGGTGCGCCGAACACTTGCCGGTCCCCAAGGAGTAGCTGCGTGAGGTCTGCAACACCCTGGTCCACCGTGCTCGACGACACGCTGGTCGCCACCGGCGGGACGTTGTACATGGTGGGCGTCTCCACCCTGATAGCCGTTCTGCTCGGCACCCCCCTCGGCGTCTGGTTGCAGCTCACCGCCCCCGGTGGGCTGCGGCCCAGCCCCGTGGTGCACAAACTGGTCGGCTTCGTGGTCGACCTCGGCCGCTCCATGCCGTTCCTGGTGCTGCTGGTCCTGCTGACCTCGGTGACGAGGCTGCTGGTCGGCACCACCGCCGGTCCCTCGGCGGCCGTCGTGCCGCTCGCGATCGGGGCCATCCCGTTCGTCGGCAGGCTCGTCCAGAACGTCCTGTCGGAAGTGCACGTGGCGGCGGTGGAGGCGGCGGTCACGACCGGCGCCTCCATCCTGCGGATCGTGCGCAGCGTGCTGCTCCGCGAGTCGTTCCCCGCGCTGGTCAACGCCATCGGCGTGACCGCGATCGCCCTGCTCGGCTACTCGGCGATGGCCGGCGTCGTCGGCGGCGGCGGCCTCGGCGACCTCGCGGTGCGCCAGGGCTACCAGCGGTTCGACGACCGCTACATGCTGGCGACGGTGGCCGTGCTGGCGGTCATCGCCACCCTGATCCAGTTCACCGCGAACCGCGTGGCGCGCGCCGTGGACCGCCGTCGCCACGCCACCGTGTGACCTCCGCCTTTCGTTCCACCCGTGAGTGAAGGAAGACCCATGCGCATTCGTGCTGCCCTCGTCGCCGTGCTGCTGATCGCGGTCGGCTGCGGAAGCGGCCAGACCGGAGGGGCCGCGTCCGACCCGGACGCCCCCCTTAAGGTGGGCGTCAGCCCCGTCCCGCACGCCCAGGTGCTCAAGTACGTCGCGGACAACCTGGCCGCCGAGAAGGGCCTCAAGGTCGAGGTCGTGGAGTTCACCGACTACGTGCAGCCCAACACCGCCCTGGTGGACGGCTCGCTGGACGCGAACTACTTCCAGACCGTGCCGTACCTGGAGACGTTCAAGGCCGACAGCGGCGCGACGCTGGAGTGGATCGGCCCGGTCCACGTCGAGCCGCTGGGCGTGTACTCCAAGAAGCACAAGAAGCTCGCCGACCTGCCGGACGGCGCCAAGGTCGCGGTCGCCAACGACGCCACCAACGAGGCGCGCGGCCTGCGCCTGCTCCAGGACAACGGCCTGATCAAGCTCAAGTCGGGCGCCGGCGAGACGGCGACCGTCCGGGACATCGCGGAGAACCCGAAGAACCTGGAGTTCATCGAGCTGGAGGCGGCGCAGCTGCCGCGCTCGCTGGACGACACCGACGCGTCCGTGGTGAACGGCAACTACGCCATCGACGCGCAGCTCAAGCCGGCGGAGGACGCGCTGGCGCTGGAGAAGGCCGAGGGCAACCCGAACGCCAACGGCCTGGTGACCCGGGCCGAGCTGAAGGACGACAAGCGGATCAAGGACCTGCTGGCGCTGCTGCAGTCGCAGCAGGTGAAGGACTACATCAAGGAGACGTTCGCGGGGTCCGTGCTGGCCGTGTGACCGTTCGCGAGGGGCCGCGCGGCCCGTTCGGCGTGCCCCCCGCCCCCGGTCCTCCCGGGGGCGGGGGGCACGTCCCGCGTCGGGAGGTCCGCCGCGGCGCGGTCGCCCGGCCGGCTCCGGTCCGCCGGGTTCCCGCACCGCTTCCGCCGCCGGTCCGGGACGGGTGGGAGCGAGCACCCCTCGGACGCCCGTAGGCTTCATGACGTGCTCGCCGTAGTCCCACCCCCGGTCACCGTCCGCGTCCCGGCCAAGGTCAACCTGCACCTGGCGGTCGGCGACCCGCGCGCGGACGGCTACCACGACCTGGTGACGATCTTCCAGGCGCTGTCCCTCACCGACGAGGTGACGGTCGCCGTCGCCGACGACCCGGGCGTCGAGGTGCACGGCGAGGGCGCGGACTCCGTGCCCACCGGGCCGTCCAACCTCGCCTGGCGCGCGGTGCGGGCGCTGGCCGAGCACGTCGGGCGCGACCCCGACGACCCCAAGGTGCGCGTGGTGATCCGCAAGAGCATCCCGGTCGCGGGCGGCATGGCGGGCGGCAGCGCCGACGCCGCCGCCACGCTGGTCGGGCTGGCCTCGCTGTGGCGGCTGGAGGTCGGGCGCGACGAGCTGGCCGCGCTGGCCGGGCGGATCGGCGCCGACGTGCCGTTCGCCCTGTACGGTGGCACGGCCCTGGGCACCGACCGGGGCGACCAGATCGTGCCCGTGCTCGCCCGGCACACGTTCCACTGGGTGCTGGCCTTCGACCGGCGCGGCCTGTCCACGCCCGAGGTGTTCGACGAGCTGGACCGGCTGCGCGCCGACGGCGACCCGCCCCGGGTGGGCCCGGCGGAGGCCGTGCTGGAGGGCCTGGCGTCGGGGGACCCCCGGCAGCTGGCCCTGCTGCTCGGCAACGACCTGCAGGCCGCCGCCGTGTCGCTGCGGCCCAACCTGCGCCGCACCCTGCGAGCGGGCGTCGACGCGGGGGCGCTCGCGGGCATGGTGTCCGGCTCCGGCCCCACCTGCGCGTTCCTCTGCACGGACGGCGACTCGGCGGTCCGGGTCGCGGCCGAGCTGGCGGGCGCGGGCGTCTGCCGGACGGTCCGGGTCGCGCAGGGGCCGGTGCACGGGGCGCGGGTCGTCGGCGCCGAGGAGGCCCCTCGCCCGACGCCGCCCGAGGTCCACGCTTAACCCTCGACGAAGGTGTGTTGATGGCCAACTTGGTCAACTTGGAGTCGGTCTCCAAGTCGTTCGGTGTGCGTCCGCTGCTGGCCGAGGTGTCCCTCGGCGTGGGGGAGGGCGACCGGATCGGCGTCGTCGGCCTCAACGGCGGCGGCAAGACGACGCTGCTGGAGGTCCTGGCGGGCGTCGCCGAGCCGGACGAGGGGCGGGTCAGCCGCAACCGCGACCTGCGGATGGCGGTGGTCACGCAGCGGACCGAGCTGCCCGAGGGCTCGACGGTGCGCAACGCCGTGATCGACCCGCTCGGGTTCGACGCCGAGCACGAGTGGGCCGCCGACGCGCGGGTCCGCTCGATCCTGGACGGGCTGGGCATCACGGCGCTCGGGCTGGACTCGCCGGTCGGCACGATGTCCGGTGGCGAGCGCCGCCGCGTCGCGCTGGCCGCCGCGCTGGTGCGCGAACTGGACCTGGTGGTGCTGGACGAGCCCACCAACCACCTGGACGTCGAGGGCGTGCGCTGGCTCGCGGAGCACCTGCTGGCCCGCCGCACGGCCCTGGTCGTGGTGACCCACGACCGGTGGTTCCTGGACACGGTCTGCTCCCGCACGTGGGAGGTCGTCAACGGCCGCGTCGAGCAGTACGAGGGCGGCTACGCGGACTGGGTCTTCGCCCGCGCCGAGCGCGCCCGGCTGGCCGACGCGATCGAGGAGAAGCGCCGCAACCTGGCCCGCAAGGAGCTGGCCTGGCTGCGCCGGGGCGCGCCGGCCCGGACGTCCAAGCCGCGCTACCGCATCGAGGCGGCGGAGGCGCTGATCTCCGACGTGCCCGCGCCGCGCGACAGCGTCGAGCTGCTGGCGTTCGCCAAGCGCCGCCTGGGCCGCACGGTGGTGGAGCTGGAGGACGTCACCCTGACCGTCGGCGACCGCACCCTGGTGCGGGACCTGACCTGGCGCATCGGGCCCGGCGACCGGGTCGGCATCGTCGGCGTCAACGGCTCGGGCAAGACGACGCTGCTCAAGGTGCTGGCCGGGGAGCGCGAGCCGGACGCGGGCAGGCGCGTCCAGGGCCAGACGGTGAAACTGGCGCACCTGAGCCAGGAGCTGCACGACCTGGACGGCTCGCTGCGCGTGCTGGAGGCCGTGGAGGAGGTCGCGCGGCGGGTGGTGCTGGGCAAGCAGGAGCTGTCGGCCTCCCAGCTCGCCGAGCGCTTCGGCTTCTCGTCGCAGAAGCAGTGGACGCCGGTCGGCGACCTGTCCGGCGGCGAGCGGCGGCGGCTCCAGCTGTGCCGGCTGCTGATGGCCGAGCCGAACGTGCTGCTGCTCGACGAGCCGACCAACGACCTCGACATCGACACCCTCCAGCAGCTGGAGGACCTGCTCGACTCGTGGCCGGGCACCCTGGTCGTCATCTCCCACGACCGCTACCTGGTGGAGCGCGTGTGCGACCGCGTGGTGGCCCTGCTCGGCGACGGCGGCCTGACCGACCTGCCGGGCGGCATCGAGGAGTACCTCCGCCGCCGCGACCTCCAGCGCGACGCCGCCGCCGCGCCGGCCGCGCCGAGGGCCCGGGTGCAGACCTCGGCGGCCGACCAGCGCGCGGCGCGCAAGGAGCTGGCCCGGCTGGAGCGCCGGTTGGAGGTGCTGCAGAAGAAGGAGGCGGAGCTGCACGCCGCCCTGGCGGAGGCGGCCACGGATCCGGAGCGGTTGATGGGGCTGGACGCCCAGCTGCGCGCCGTGCTGGCGGAGGCGGCCGAGGTCGAGGGGCAGTGGCTGGTGGCGGCGGAGACGGCCGAGGGCTGATCCGCCGGCCGGTCGAGGGCTGCGGGTTGATCCGTTGGCTGGGGAGGTCGGGCTGTCGGGGCGGGTCCCCCTTGGCTGCAGGGGAGAAGGGGATCTCACCGGCGGATTGGTCTACGAGCGGTGGTGTGGTCGTTCTGCGCAGCGTTCCCGGCTTGAGCGGGGGCCTGCGTGCGGAGCGTTCGCCTTGCGTCGTGGTCCCTCTGCGGTGGTCCCGCTGCTCTCAAACCCCGTGGAGCGCATTGGGAGCGGTACGGGGGGATCGGCGCGTTGGGGGCGCTCGGGTCATCGGCCTCGGCGGCGCAGGGCGGTGACCAGGAGGGGCATCAGCTCGTCCAGGTAGGCGCGGTCGTAGCCCTGGCCGTTCATCAGCGCGAGGGCGAACCTGGTGTTGGCGACCTCTTCCGACGACGCGCCGATCATGCCGTCCAGGGCGATGCCGACCTCCTCCAGCACGCGGTCCACCTGGGAGGTCCGGTAGCCGCGCTGGTTCGGGCCGGCCTGGGGGATCCGGAGCGCGCGCAGCTGCTGCCACGTCGTGATCGGCGGGATCGCGCCCGGGCCCGGCGGGCTGTCGCGCAGCTGCTTCTCCACCCTCGCCAGGAAGGTGTCCACCTCGGTCTCGTCGTAGCCGCGGCGGCCGAAGACGGGGCGGCTGAACCTGACCTCGCGGACCTCCTGCGCGGTCAGGTCGTCCTGGCCCAGCAGCGTGTTCTCCACGCGGTCGAGGAACCTGTCCACCTGGGACTCCTGGTAGCCGCGCCGGCCGCGGGGCGGTTTGCCGAAGGCGGCGGTCCGGACGTCGCGGGCCGTCAGCGGGCGGGCGCCGGCGTCGTCGCGGGCCGGCGGCGCGGCCTCGGCGGGGGCCGGCGCGGCCTCGGCGGGTACCGCGTCGCGGATCGGGCGGACCGGGGCGGTGGCGTCGTCCGGGACGGGGCGCGGGCGCGGCGGGGGAGCGGGGGCGCGCTCCAGGGTCACCACGACGAGGTCCAGGAACGTGTCCACGTCGTCCTCGTCGTAGCCGACCCGGCCGGGCGGGGCGAAGGGGAACTCGACCTCCTGCACCTCGGTGGCGGTCAGGTGGTCGCGGCCCGCCAGGGTGGCCTCGACGCGGTCCAGGAAGGCGTCGACCTCGCCCTCGTGGTAGCCACGGTTGCCGGGGCGGGGCTTGTGGAAGCGCACGCCCCGCACGTCCTGCGGCGTGAGCCGGGGCGCGGGGCGCATCTTCGTGGACGTGGCGTGCGCGCCCTGCGCCGGCGCCACCGCCTGCCTGCGCTGGGGCGTGGAGCGCAGGGTCTCCGCCACCAGGTCCATGAACACGTCGACCTCGGCCGCGTGGTAGCCGGGCCTGGCCGGGCGGAAGCGCATCCGGCGCACCTCCTGCTCGCCGACGTCGTCGCGGCCGAGCAGGGTGGCCTCGATGCGGTCCAGGAAGTCGTCCACCTGCTGCTCGTCGTAGCCGGGCAGGCCGGGCGGCGGGCGGTGGAACGCGACCTGGCGCAGATCCTGCGCGCTCAACAGCGGCGCCGGATGTGCCGGTGTGTGCTGACGCGTTGGGAACCCGGCCACCCCGATACCTCCTTCGGTCGTATACCGGGGAGTATCGCCGCACGGTGGTGAAGATGTTTCGCCCTATCGGCTCAATGCGCCCGGAGGCGCTCTACCCTGTCGACCATGAGCCGGTTCGTGGACACGATGGTGGCGACCGCGGCGAACTCCGGGAGCCGTGGCATGACGACCGGGGAACCGGCCGCGCCGGTCCACCGGACCTGGGCCGAGGTGCACGAGCGGGCCGCGCGGATGGCCGGCGCGCTGGTCTCCGGCGGCGTCGGGCCGGGCGCGTCGATCGCCGTGCTGGCGGGCGACCCGGCCGAGATCGCGCCCGCCGTGCAGGCCGTGTGGCTCTCCGGCGGCAGCACCACCATGCTGCACCAGCCGACGGCCCGCACCGACCTCGCCGAGTGGGCCGCGGACACGCTGCGCGTCCTGGCCATGATCGACGCGCGCCTGGTGCTGCTGGGCAGCCCGTTCGACGCGCTGTCCGCCGTGCTGGACGAGCACGGCGTCGCCTACCGCAGGCTGACCGACCTGACCGGTGAACCGCTCGCGGAACCGGTCGGGGTGGACGAGTCCGCCACGGCGCTGCTCCAGCTCACCAGCGGCTCCACGGCCGACCCGAAGGCCGTCCGGATCACGCACGGCAACCTGTGGTCCAACGCCAGGGCGATGGAGGTGGCCGCCCGCCTGGACCCGGAGGCCGACCGCATGGTGTCGTGGCTGCCGCTGTTCCACGACATGGGGATGGTCGGCTTCCTGACCGTGCCGATGCTGTTCGGCATCGACCTGGTCAAGGTCACCCCGGTGGACTTCCTCGCCCGCCCGACCCTGTGGCCGGACCTGATCAGCCGCTACCGGGGCACGATCACCGCCGCGCCGAACTTCGCCTACGCCATCGCCGCCCGCCGCATGGGCGGCGTCGCGGACGGCACGTGGGACCTGTCGCGGCTGCGGATCGCGCTGAACGGCGCGGAACCCATCGACCCGACCGCGGTGAAGGCGTTCACCGACGCGGGCGCGCGGTTCGGGATGCCGGCGGAGTGCGTGCTCTGCGCGTACGGCATGGCGGAGACGACGCTGGGCGTGGCGTTCGCGCCCGTGTCCACCGGGATCAGCGTCGACGTCGTGGACCCGGACGAGCTGGAAGCGGGCCGGCGGGCCGTGCCGGTGGCGGCGGGCAGCCCGAACGCGCGGGCGTTCCCGCTGCTCGGCCCGCCGCTGCCCGGGCTGGAGGTGCAGGTGGTGGACGACTCGGGCGCGGTGCGCGGCGAGCGCGAGGTCGGCCACCTGCGGGTGCGCGGCGAGGCCGTGACGCCCGGCTACCTGACCGTCGACGGCCCGCGCGCCACCCGGGACGCCGAGGGCTGGCTCGACACCGGCGACGAGGGCTACGTCGTGGGCGGCCAGGTCGTCGTCTGCGGGCGGCGCAAGGACGTGATCATCATGGGTGGCCGCAACATCTACCCGACCGACATCGAGCGCGCCGCGGCCTCCGTGGAGGGCGTCCGCGCGGGCAACGCGGTCGCCGTGCGGCTGGACGCCGGGACGCGCCGCGAGCGGTTCGCGGTGGTCGTGGAGTCCAAGCTCGCCGGCGAGGACGAGGCGGCGCGGGAGCTGGGCAGGAGGGTCAGCGCGCGGGTCGTGGACGCGGTCGGCCTGCGCCCCTACTCGGTCGTGGTGCTCGGGCCGGGCAGCCTGCCCAAGACGCCGTCGGGCAAGCTGCGCCGCTCGGCCGCGTCGTCCCTGGTGCCGCGCTGAGGTGGACGTCGAATTACTGGAGGCTTGGGCCCGCTGGCTGGACGGTCAGCGGGTCGACGGCCTCCGGTTGTGGGGCCGGCCGATCCTGCACTGGGGCCGGCTGGGCAAGCTGCTGCAGTTCGCGGCCGGGCTGGTCGTGGTCCTGGACCTCGTCGGGGCGCGCCGCATCCACGCGGTGGCCCGGGCCCTGGGCGGCCACCGCTGGGCCGACGGCGTCGAGCGGGTCCGCGCCCACAACGCCGAGTACCGCCGGCGCCGGCGGCTGATCGCGGCCCGCGTCGCCGTCGACCGGGCGGAGGCGGTGCTCGGGGAGGCGGAGGACGACGTCCGCCGCGACAGGCTCGGCCCGCTCGTGGGCGGGGACTGGGAGTTGCCCGGCCACCGGGGCTCGTCGGCCCGCCCGGTGGACCCGGAACGGGAGGCGCGGCGGCAGGAGGCCCGCGCGGAGTCGGCAGCGGCTCGGGAGGCGGCTTCGGCCCCGGGCGCGGACCGGCCCTCGCGGTGGTGGGGGTGGGTCGCCCTGGCGGCGATCGCGCTGTGGCTCGGCGCGCTGCTGTGGGCCGTCCTGACCGGGGACGGCGGGCGGGCCGGGTGGGCGGACGCGGCGGAGGGGCTCGGCCTGTTCGCCGGCCTGCTGCTGGTGGTGCAGGTCGTCAGGAGGCCGACGGCGGCCTCCTGGCTGGAACAGGGCGTGCTGCTGGTCGTGGTCGTGGCGCGCATCGCCTACGGCCTGCTGGTCACGATCCTGGCGACCGCGCTCGCCTCCGCGTTCGGCGGTCGCCGCGCCGACTACCGGATCCGCCTGGCCGCCTTCGCCCTGTTCGTGGTCGGCTTCCAGTTCGACCTGCTGGCGTCGTGATCGGAGGGCCTGCGGAACGCGTGCTCAGTGGAATTTGTTCTCAGTGGAACTTGTGCTCAGTGGAATTTGTTCTGGGCGGCTTCCAGGCCCAGCTCCAGCAACGCCTCCACCGCGTCCGCCGCCCGGTCCAGCTCGAAAGCCAGTTCCTTGCGCTCCACCGGCGAGAAGTCCCGCAGCACGTAGTCCGCCGGGTCCATCCGGCCCGGCGGGCGGTCCACGCCGAAGCGCACGCGGTGGTAGTCCTTCGTGCCCAGCGACTTGGTGATCGACCGCAGCCCGTTGTGGCCGTTCTCGCCGCCGCCCAGCTTCATCCGCACCGTCGCGAACGGCAGGTCCAGCTCGTCGTGCACGACGACGATGTTCGCCGGCGGGACCTTGTAGAAGTTGGCGGTGCCGGCCACCGGCCCGCCCGAGGTGTTCATGTAGCCGCGCGGCTTGGCCAGCACGACGCGCCGGGAGCCGAGCCGGCCCTCCAGCACCTCGGCGCCGCCCCGGTGGGCCTTGAACCGGCCGCCGACCCGCTCGGCCAGCACGTCCAGGACCAGGAACCCGACGTTGTGGCGGTTGCCCTCGTACCTGGGTCCGGGGTTGCCCAGTCCCACGACCAGGCTCACGTCATCGGCCACGGGACCGGAACTCCTGCTCAAGCTCGTCCAACAGGGCGTCCACCGCACGGGTCCGGTAACCGCGCCGCAGACCCGACGTGGTGCTGAACCGCGTGTGGCGGACCTCGCTCGACGTCATCCGCCCGCGCCCGTCCAGCGACGTGGCGGCCCGCGCGAGGAAGGCGTCGACCTCGCGGGGATCGTAGCCGTTCGAGGACCGCGGCAGCTTCACCGCCAGCAGGTCCGCGCCGGACCGCAGCGACGTCGGCGGCACCGACCCGGCCCGCAGCTGCCACTCCAGGCGGGTGAGGAGGTCGTCCACGGCGCGCTGGTCGTACCCGCCGGGCACCTCGTGGAACACCGCGTTGCGCACCTCGTCGGGGTGCATCCGGGTGCGCCCGGCCAGCGCGTCCGCGATCCTGAGCAGGAACGCGTCGACCTGCGCCGGGTCGTAGCCCTTGCCGCTGCGCCTGCGGGGCAGCGCCGCCCGGCGGACCTCCGCCGGGCTCAGGGACGACGAAGGCACGCCACCCCAGCCCGGAGGCGGGGGAGGCGTGCCGTTCGACCAGCCCGACGTGATAGGGCTCAGCTCTCTTCGGCGGCCTCGGCGCCGGCGCCCTCGCCCTCGCCGCCGTCCATCTCGGCGGCGGTGGGAGCGGCGTTGACGGCCACGACCAGGGCGTCGGCGTCGGTCACCAGGGAGGCGCCCGTCGGCAGCGCGAGGTCCGAGGCGTGGATCTGGGTGCCGGCCTCGACACCGGAGATCGACACCTCGACCTGCTCGGGGATGTGCAGCGCCTCGGCCTCGACCTGGATGGTGGTCAGGTCCTGGGTGACCAGGACGCCGGGCGCGGGCTCGCCGACGACGAGCACGGGCACGTCGACGGTGACCTTCTCGCCCCGCTGCACCAGCAGCAGGTCGACGTGCTCGATGTAGTTCTTGATGGGGTGGGTGGTGACGGTCTTGGTCAGCGCGAGTTCGCTGGTGGAGTCGATGTCCAGCGTCAGAACTGCGTTGTGACCGTGCTCGCGGACGACACGGGCGAACTCGAGCGCCGGCAGGGCCAGGTGCTTCGGGTCGGAACCGTGGCCGTAGAGCACCGCGGGGATCTTGCCGGCACGACGGGTGCGGCGGGCTGCGCCCTTGCCGAACTCGGTGCGCTCCTCTGCGGCGAGACGGACCTCGGACACGGTGGGGCTCTCCTAACGGTCTGGCCTTGATACGTCGGGCGGGGCTGAGCGGGGTGCTGGCCTGCGGCGGCGGGCGGCGCGGAGGGTGGACACGCGCGGCATCACAACCGCCGCGTCGATCACGCCGAGCGTGATGCTCGCCCTCGCCGAGGCAACCTGAACAGTGTAGGCCGGTCCGCGGGTGGGGGCCTAATCGGGGGTGGGCGACGGGCGCCCGGCCGATCACCGGCGGCCCCGCTCGCGAGGTCCCGGCCGCGAGGTGCCCGGCGCGGTCGGTCGCCCGGAACGGGCGCGGCCGGCGCGCCGTCGGGTGACGACGCGCCGGCCGCGGCGGTCCCGCCGGTCGACCCGCGGGGGTCAGGCGTTGCCGTCGAACAGGCTCGTGACCGAGCCGTCCTCGAACACCTCCTGGATCACGCGGGCCAGCAGGGGCGCGATCGGCAGCACGGTCATGGCGTCGAACCGCTTGTCCGCCGGGATCGGCAGGGTGTCGGTGAAGACGACCTCGCGGGCCCCGCAGTCGCGCAGCCGGTCCACCGCCGGGCCGGACAGCACCGGGTGGGTGGCCGCGATGACCACGTCCGACGCGCCCTCGGCCAGCAGCTGGTCCACGGCCTTGGTGATCGTGCCGCCGGTGTCGATCATGTCGTCGATCACCACGCACAGCCGGTCCCGGACCTGGCCGACCACCCGGTTCGCCACGACCTCGTTCGGCCGCAGCGGGTCGCGCGTCTTGTGGATGAACGCGATCGGCGTGCCGCCCAGGGTGTCGGCCCACTTCTCCGCCAGCTTGGTGCGGCCGGCGTCGGGGGAGACCACCGTCAGCTCCTGGCCCGCGTACTTGTTGCGGATGTGGTCGGCCAGCAGCGGCATCGCCCACAGGTGGTCCACCGGGCCGTCGAAGAAGCCCTGGATCTGCGCCGTGTGCAGGTCGACGGCCACCAGCCGGTCCGCGCCCGCGGTCTTGAACAGGTCGGCCACCAGGCGGGCCGAGATCGGCTCGCGACCGCGGTGCTTCTTGTCCTGCCGGGCGTAGGGGTAGAACGGCATGATCACCGTGATGCGCTTGGCGGAGGCCCGCTTCAGCGCGTCGACCATGATCAGCTGCTCCATCAGCCACTGGTTGATGGGCGCGCAGTGCGACTGGATGACGAACGCGTCGCAGCCGCGCACCGACTCCTCGAACCGGACGAAGATCTCGCCGTTGGCGAAGTCGTAGGCCGACTGCGGGGTGACCGACACGTTCAGGTGCTTGGCCACCTGCTCGGTCAGCTCCGGGTAGGCGCGCCCACCGAACAGCATCAGGTTCTTCTTCGGCGTTCCGGGCATGGTGAGGTTCACGGTCGGCGCCCTTCCTCTGTCGTTTCGGCATTCTGCGCCGCCAGCGCCCGCTGCGCCGCGTCGGCGGCCGGTGTGCCCGGCCTGCGCTGGACGACCCAGCCCTCCAGGTTGCGCTGCGGACCGCCGGACACGGCCAGCGCGCCCGGTGGGACGTCGCGGCGCACGACGGTGCCCGCGCCGGTGTAAGCGCCGTCACCGACCGTCACGGGTGCGACGAACATGTTGTCGGAGCCGGTCTTGGCGTGCGAACCGATGACGGTGCGGTGCTTGTTCACCCCGTCGTAGTTCACGGTGACGCTGGCCGCGCCGATGTTGGAGTTCTCGCCGATGGTGGCGTCGCCGATGTAGCTCAGGTGCGGCACCTTGCTGCCGGCGCCGATGTCGGAGTTCTTCACCTCGACGAACGTGCCGATCTTGCCGCCGTTGCCCAGCCGGGCGCCGGGCCGCAGGTAGGCGAACGGGCCGACGGACGCGCCGGGCCCGATCTCCGCGCCGGTGCCGTGGGTGCGCACGACGCTCGCGCCCGCGCCGACCGAGCACGCGCTGAGCGTCGTGTCCGGCCCGACGACCGCGCCCTCGCCGACGACCGTGCCCCCGCGCAGCTGCACGCCCGGCTCGACCAGCACGTCCCGCGCCAGCCGCACGTCCACGTCCAGCCAGGTGGTCGCCGGGTCGACCACGGTCACGCCCTCGTGCATCCACCGCTCGACGGTCCGGCGGTTCAGCTCCGCGCCGAGCCGGGCCAGCTGCACCCGGTCGTTGACGCCCTCCACCAGCCACGGGTCGGCCGTCACGACCGCGCCCACGCCCCGGCCGTCCGACCGCGCGACGGCCAGCACGTCGGTCAGGTACAGCTCGCCCTGCGCGTTGTCGGTCGAGATCCGCGCCAGCGCGTCGCGCAGCACCGCCGCGTCGAACGCGTACACGCCCGAGTTGATCTCCCGGATGGCCCGCTGGTCGGCCGTGGCGTCCTTCTGCTCGACGATCGCCTCGACCTGCCCGGACGCCGAGCGCACGATCCGCCCGTACCCGGTCGGGTCGTCCAGCAGGGCGGTCAGCACGGTCACGGCGTTGCCCGCGGCGCCGTGGGCGTGCAGCAGCTCGGTCAACGTCGCCGAGTCCAGCAGCGGCGTGTCGCCGTAGGTCACCACGACGGTGCCGCCCAGGTCCGCGGGCAGCTCGGCGAGGCCGCAGCCCACCGCGTGCCCGGTGCCCTTCTGCTCCTCCTGCACCGCGACGACGACCTTGCGGTCCAGCGCGGCGGACAGGCCGTCCAGGTGCTGCGCCACCGCGGCGCGGCCGTGCCCGACGACGACGGCCAGGTGGTCCGGTTCGGTCCCCGCGGCGGCCCGGACCGCGTGCTCCACGAGGGAGCGACCGCCGATCCGGTGCAGCACCTTGGGGGTGGCTGAGCGCATGCGGGTGCCTTCGCCCGCCGCGAGGACGATCGTGCTGATTGGGGTGGGGACACCCTCGAGCATCAGCGCTCTCCCTAGCTGACTGAAAGTGCGTGCCTGCCAGCGGGAAAGCCTGGCTCCCGCCAGGTGTTGATACTAAGCCTCCGAGGAGGTCTCGCCTTCCACGGCGGCAACCTGGCAGCCACCCCTGCGTTTCGCCAAGTACATCGCCGAGTCGGCTCGGGCGAGCGCCTGGTTGGCCGTCTCGCGGGGCCGCACCGAGATCACCCCGACCGACAGCGTGACGCCCCTGGACAGGTCGGATGGCAAGTCCGCCACCGCATCCACGGCCCGCGCGAGGGCGGCCTCGGCGGAGGACAGCGGCGCACCGGGCAGCAGGACCACGAACTCGTCGCCCCCGTACCGGGCCACCAGGTCGTCGGTGCGCAGGGCCTGCCGGAGTGTGCCCGCAATCACGCGCAGGACGTCGTCACCCTCCGCGTGCGAGTGCTTGTCGTTGACGACCTTGAACCCGTCCAGGTCGACCAGCGCGATCGCCGTGGGGTGGGTCTGCGCGCTGATCAGGGCGCCGAGCCGGTCGTCGAGCGCGCGCCGGTTGGGCAGCCCGGTCAGCGGGTCCTGCAGCGCCTGCTGGGCGATGGCGCCGTGCGCCCGCGCCAGCCGCTCGTGGTCGCGCCGGGTGACCAGGGTGGCGGTGCGGGCCTCCTGCATCTGCCACAGCTCGACCTCCAGCGCGTCGGCGTAGGTCTGGAGCGCGGAGATGGTGTGCTCGCCGTGCGGGCCGGACAGCTTCGCGTACTCGCGCACCAGGCACAGCATCAGCGTCGGCTCGGAGGTGTCCCGCTCCAGCCGGGTGCGGGCGTCGGCGAGCACCTGCAGCGCCTGCTGCGGCAGCTCCTCCTGCTCCAGGCACCGGGACAGCGCGATGGACACGATGATCAGCTCGCGGGCGTACATGGCCAGCTCGCGCAGCCGCCACAGCGGGGCGATGTGCTGCGGGCCGGGCTTGGCCAGCGCGTGCGCCGCGCCGATGATCGGCACCTGCTCGGCGGCCGACCGGTCCCGGCGGCCGGGGTGCAGCGACTCCCGGAAGGGCCCCTCGACGGCCTCGGAGATGGCGGCGGCGGTCGAGAACTTGACCGCCGCCTCCTCGACGTTGCCCACCCGCTCCAGCCGCAGGCCCCAGCCGATCAGCATGCGGGCCCGGTTGGACAGGTGGATGTAGATCAGGTGCGGCCCCGCGCTGTCCCGGATCGCGTTGTGCGCCCTGGCCAGCACCGCGTCGGCCATCTCGTAGACGCCCAGCTGGGTGAGCACCAGCCCGGTGGTCTGCAGGGCGTTGGCCAGCAGCCGGTCCCAGGTGCGCTTGTCCAGCAGCGGGTCCGGGGTGAGGTCCTCCTCCAGCATGGCCAGGCCGCTGGCGACCTCGGTCAGCGCCTTGTCCTCGAACCCGCCGAGCAGGTAGCGCCGGCCGCGCAGCGCGTGCGCCTCGGCCTCCAGCACGACCAGGCCGTGCCGCCGGGTGTGCGTCAGCAGCTCGTCCAGCATGGTGTCCGAGCGGTTCACCAGCGGGGGGGTGACCAGCCGCACCACGGCCGCCGCGCGCAGGAGCTGGCCGACGATCCGGGGCTCGCCCCGCGCCTGCGCCTCGCCGAGCAGCTCGTCCACCTCGCGGCAGGCTTCGAGCTGGTCGGCGAGGTGGCTGCTCTGGGCAACGGCCACGAGTTCGCTCGCGCGGCCGACCAGCCAGGCGTCGGACATCTCGTGGAGCCCCGGCGCCACGGTGTCCTGCTCGTCGACCGCTTCCTCGCGCAGCGGCTCACACCCCCCATGCAGACGCGGACGCAGGGTGGCCGGGACCGGGTGCGGGCTCGGCCGTTCTCGCTCCGCCACCAGGATTCGAACCTGGACCATCGGAACCAAAATCCGAGGTGCTGCCTTTACACCATGGCGGAACGGGCGGAGGTTGCCCTCTGCCGCGCGAACACATGTTGTCACGACTGGTCCCCGGAGGTCAGCACCACCACTCAACTGGCCGAAATCCGTCGGTCACCTGATCATGACCCTGCGTGTTCCGGCAGGTCACGCCGCTTCCGTCCGGGCGCTTGGACTGGTCGTTCCGGGCGTGGCCCGGCCGGCGGCGGGCGGCCGGGCGACCGCCGACCAGCGCCGGGCGGGCCGTCGGGCGGCGTCGGGCGCTTCGGCAGTCCGCCACTGCGCGTCACCGCGGGGGTGCGGAATCCGCCGGTGCGGGGCACTCCCCGCCGGCCCGGTTGCCGGCGGCCGGAGCGGGTAACCCGGTGTGGTGCACGGCACCCACCGCTTCGCGGCCGGGCCGGCCCCCGTGGCGCGGGTGCGCGCCGCCCGGCCGCCACCGGGCGGTCCCGGCGCGCGTGTGCCGATGGGCACAGCGGCCCGGAACCCCGTCGACCCGACCGTGAATTCACCACTTCGAGCGAAGCCCGCACCGCGGCCGGGGAAGGACCGCCCCGACCCGCCGCGGCGACGGCCGCCGACCGGCGCCACCGGCGTCGACGGCCCGGCGGGCGGCGGTGCGGAGGCCCGGGTCGGGTCCGCGCGGCGGGCGCCCGGGGACCTCCCCGGCGCGAGTCGCGCGGCGCGCGCACGACACGCCCGAGAACCTGAGAACACGCCGAGAGTTTCGCCACCGGTGTGGCGGGACCAGCCTGGCCTAACTTACGCTTCCGTAAGTTACGGTTCCGTAGGTAACACCCCCGACGAGCAAGAGGTACCCGCATGACCAGCACCCTTGAGAGCAGGTCCACGCCGCCGAGCCCCGACAAGGGGCCCAAGCCGATGATCGACGGCCGTCGCGGCCACGTGGAGCAGTTGAGCGTCTACGTGTTCGTCATCGTGCCGTTCCTGGCTCTGCTCGCGGCGGTGCCGTTCGCCTGGGGCTGGGGGCTTGGCTGGGTGGACGTGGCGCTGTTCGTCGCCTTCTACTACCTGGCCGGTCTGGGCGTCACCATCGGCTACCACCGGTTCTTCACGCACGGCTCGTTCAAGGCCAACCGGCCGCTCAAGATCGCCCTGGCCATCGCGGGCAGCATGGCGCTGCAGGGCCCGGTCATCGTCTGGGTGGCCGACCACCGCCGCCACCACGCCTTCTCCGACCGCGAGGGCGACCCGCACTCGCCGTGGCTGTTCGGCTCCGGCCCGGTCGCGCTGGCCAAGGGCTTCTGGCACGCCCACATGGGCTGGCTGTTCGAGCGGGACAAGACCAACGCGCAGCGCTTCGCGCCGGACCTGCTGGCCGACCAGGACCTGGTGAAGATCGACAAGCTATTCTGGCTGTGGACCACGATCAGCCTGCTCGCCCCCGGCGTGCTGGGCGGCCTGATCACCATGTCGTGGGCCGGCGCGCTGTCGGCGTTCTTCTGGGCGGGCCTGGTGCGCGTCGCGTTCCTGCACCACGTGACGTGGTCGGTCAACTCGATCTGCCACATGGTCGGCGACCGCCCGTTCGCCGCCCGCGACCGCTCCGCCAACGTGTGGGCGCTGGCGATCCTGTCCTTCGGCGAGTCGTGGCACAACCTGCACCACGCCGACCCGACCTGCGCGCGGCACGGCGTCAAGCGCGGCCAGATCGACACCTCCGCCCGGCTCATCTGGCTGTTCGAGAAGTTCGGCTGGGCGCGCGACGTGCGCTGGCCCAACCAGCAGCGGCTGGCCCGGATCAGCGTCAAGAAGTGACGACTCCACCCGCCCCTCGCCCACGCGGCGGGGGGCGGGTGTTTAGGGTGACCGGGGTGGCGGGCAGACGGCGCGAAGGCGACACCCCGGTCCCGCGCGTGCGGATGACCGGGAAGGAGCGGCGCGAGCAGTTGCTCGACGTCGCTCGGGCGTTGTTCGCCGAGAAGGGCTTCGAGGTCACCTCGATCGAGGAGATCGCCCACCGGGCGGGCGTCTCCAAGCCCGTGGTGTACGAGCACTTCGGCGGCAAGGAAGGCATCTACGCGGTCGTGGTGGACCGCGAGATGCAGTACCTGATGGACCACATCGTCAACGCCCTGTCCGGGGGCCACCCCCGGGAGCTGCTCGAACAGGCCGCGTGCGCGCTGCTGGACTACATCGAGGGCTCGACCGACGGCTTCCGCATCCTGGTGCGCGACTCGCCGGTGGCCTCCTCGACCGGGACGTTCTCCTCGCTGCTCAACGACATAGCCTCGCAGGTCGAGTCGATCCTCGGGCTGCACTTCTCCCGGCAGGGCTACGACCGCAAGCTCGCGGCCCTCTACAGCCAGGCCCTGGTCGGGATGGTCGCGCTGACCGGCCAGTGGTGGCTGGAGGTGCGCAAGCCGAAGAAGGACGAGGTGGCCGCGCACCTGGTCAACCTGGCCTGGAAGGGCCTGTCGCACATGGACCACAAGCCCCGTCTGCGCACCCGGCGCTGAAGGCGGTGGTCAGCCCCGCGTCACCCTCAGGACCTTGTCGTCCGACCCGTTGGACGTGGTCAGGTAGAGGGCCTGGTCCGGGCCCAGGGCCGCGCCGCGCAGCCGGCCGTGGGCGCCGTCGAGCTGCTCGGGGATCGAGACCGAGTGCACCCCGCCCTCCGCGGTGACGGTGAACAGCAGCAGCTTGGAGCCCTTGAGCGCGGTGACGGCCAGGGCGCCGGCCAGGTCGCCCCACCGCTCGCCGGCGAGGAAGACGGCGTCGCAGATCGCCTCCGTCGGGCTGCCGGACGACCACGCGGCGGGCACGGCGTCGGGGAAGCGCTCCAGGTCGGTCATCGGGACGCCCTCGTCGTAGCCCTCGACCGAGCCGCCCCGCGACGGGTCCCAGCCGTAGTTCGCACCGGGTTGCAGGACGTTCAGCTCGTCGTCCACGTCCGGCCCGTGCTCGGCGGTGAGCACCAGCCCGTCCTCGCGGACGGCGATGCCCTGCACGTTGCGGTGGCCGCGGGTGATCGGCCCGCCCTCGCCGGTCGCCAGGTCCAGGCCGAGCACCTTGCCGCCGAGGCTGCCGAGGTCCTGGGCGACCGGCGCGCGGGCGGTGTCGCCGGTGCCGACCAGCAGCCTGCCGTCGTGGTCCAGGGCGAGCCGGCAGCCCGAGTGCCGCCCGCTGGGGTTGACCGGCAGCCCGCCCCGCAGCGGGTCCACCACCCGCGTGGCGCGGTTGCCGGTCAGCTCCCAGGTCACCAGCCGGATGTCGCTCGCGGTGGCGGCGCACGTGGTGAAGCGGTTCGTCGTCGCGAAGTCCGGGTGCACCACCAGCCCCATCAGGCCGCCCTCGCCGCGCGCCACCACGTCGCCGAGGTCGGCCTCGACCTGCGTGCGCGTGCCCCGGTCGACCAGGGCGAGCCGGCCCGGCCGCTCGGTGACCAGCATCCGGCCGTCGGGCAGGAAGCCGATCTCCCACGGGTGGGTGAACCCGCTCGCGACGACCTCCACCTCGATCCCGCCGGGCGCCGGCGTGCCGGGGGCGCTGCCCCCGGACGCGTCCGAACACCCGACCAGCAGCAGCACGGCAGCGAACGCGACGACCCGGCGCATGACGCCCAGGATGCCAACGCGGGTGTGTGCTCGCGCTACGGCGCGCACACCCGCCCGGACGTGCCCGCCGGCGCCGCGCCGACCCGCTTCGACGGCGTGCGGGTCGCCGCGCCGCCTACCGGGGCGCACCCCCGGCGGCGGCGCCGCGCGGATCGCCGGGGCGGCGCCCCACCCGGTCAAGCGACCGAAATCGGCGCGCGCGGCGGTGCGGCCGGCACGTAGGCTGGTGGCGAGCACCCCTACCGGAGGGCACAGGTCCCGGGCAGGGGTCTGTCCTCGTTTCCCCCCGGGAGCCACGCCAATGCCCCAGCCCGGCCCTCTTTCCGGCCTGCTGACCGCTGTCCTGTCCGACAAGGCCCTCGGCGCCGTGGTCGACTCCCTCGGCGCGCCGTCGCTGGAGCTGGAGGGCGCGCCCGCCGCCCGGCCGATGGTGGTCGCCGCCCTGGCGCGCCGGGCGCCGGTCCTCGCCGTCACCGCCACCGGGCGGGAGGCCGACGAGCTGACCCGCGTGCTGTGCGACCTGATCGGCCACGACGCGGTCGCGATCTTCCCGAGCTGGGAGACGCTGCCGCACGAGCGCCTGTCGCCGCGGGCCGACACCGTGGGCGCGCGGCTGGAGGTGCTCCGCCGGCTGCGCCACCCCGGCGACCGCCCGCTGCGGGTCGTGGTCGCCACCATCCGCAGCGTTATCCAGCCGATGGCGCCCGGCCTGGGCGACCTCGCGCTGGTCGACCTGGAGGTCGGCGGCGAGCACGACTTCGAGCGGCTGCTCACCGACCTGGCCGAGCTGGCCTACAGCCGCGTCGACATGGTGGAGAAGCGCGGCGAGTTCGCCGTCCGCGGCGGCATCCTCGACGTCTTCCCGCCGACCGCCGAGCACCCGCTGCGGGTCGAGTTCTGGGGCGACGAGGTCAGCGAGATCCGGCCGTTCTCGGTGGCCGACCAGCGCTCGCTGCCGCAGGAGGTGCGGCGGTTCACCGCGCCGCCGTGCCGGGAGCTGCTGCTCACCGAGCGGGTCCGGGAGCGGGCCGTCGAGCTGGCCCGCGCCCACGAGTCGGACGCGCAGCTGGTCGAGATGCTGGAGAAGCTCGCCAACGGCATCCCCGCCGAGGGCATGGAGGCGCTGATCCCGGCGCTGTGCGAGGGCGAGCTGCAGCTGCTCACCGACGTGGTGCCCGACGGCACGCACGTGCTGCTCAACGACCCGGAGAAGATCCGCGCCCGGGCCCACGACCTCGTCCGCACCGGCCAGGAGTTCCTGGAAGCCTCGTGGATGGCGGCGGCCGGCGGCGGCCGGGCCCCGATCGACCTGGGCGCGTCGGCCTACCGCAGCCTGGCCGAGGTGGCCGACGCCGCGCGGGCCGCGGGCAGGCCCTGGTGGACGCTGAGCCAGCTGACCACCGAGAGCACCGACGTGGTGCGGCTGGAGTTCAAGCACGTCGAGGCTTACCAGGGCGACGTCGACCGGGCGTTCGCCGACCTGCGCGCGCACACCGCGTCCGGCGGCACGGCCGTCCTGGTGGTGCCCGGCGCGGGCACGGCGCAGCGCGCGGTGGAGCAGCTGGTCGACGCCGAGGTGCCCGCCGTGCTGCGGCCGGCGCTGGAGGAGCCGCCGCCGGCCGGTTCGGTCACGGTGGTCCGCGGCGCGCTGGAGGACGGCTTCGCGCTGCCGGAGCCGGCCCTGGTGGTGCTGACCGAGACCGACCTGACCGGCGGGCGCGGCGGCACGTCCACCAAGGACATGCGGCGGATGCCCTCGCGCCGGCGCAACGCGGTGGACCCGCTCGCGCTCAAGGCGGGCGACTTCGTGGTCCACGAGCAGCACGGCATCGGCAAGTACGTCGAGATGGTGCAGCGCACCACCAGGGACACCACCGGCTCGACCACCACCCGCGAGTACCTGGTGCTGGAGTACGCCTCGTCCAAGCGCGGCCAGCCCGGCGACCGGCTGTTCGTGCCCACCGACCAGCTCGACGAGGTGTCCCGCTACGTCGGCGGCGAGCTGCCCACCCTGAACAAGCTGGGCGGCAGCGACTGGAAGTCCACCAAGGCCAAGGCGCGCAAGGCGGTCAAGCAGATCGCGGCCGAGCTGGTGCAGCTCTACGCCGCCCGCCAGGCCGCGCCCGGCCACGCGTTCGCCCCGGACACCCCGTGGCAGCGGGAGCTGGAGGACGCCTTCCCGTTCACCGAGACCGTCGACCAGATGGCGGCGATCGACGAGGTGAAGGCCGACATGGAGCGCACGGTCCCGATGGACCGGGTGATCTGCGGCGACGTGGGCTACGGCAAGACCGAGATCGCGGTGCGCGCGGCGTTCAAGGCGGTGCAGGACGGCAAGCAGGTCGTGGTGCTGGTGCCGACCACGCTGCTGGCGCAGCAGCACCTCAACACGTTCACCGAGCGGATGCGCGCGTTCCCGGTCAAGGTCAGGGGCCTGTCCCGCTTCACCGACCCGCAGGAGGCCGAGCAGGTCGTCGCCGGGCTCGCGGACGGCGACGTGGACGTCGTCATCGGCACGCACCGGCTGCTGCAGAAGGGCCTGCGCTACAAGGACCTGGGGCTGGTGATCGTCGACGAGGAGCAGCGGTTCGGCGTCGAGCACAAGGAGCACATCAAGGCGCTGCGCACGCACGTGGACGTGCTGACGATGTCGGCCACGCCCATCCCGCGCACGCTGGAGATGTCCCTGGCGGGCATCCGGGAGATGTCCACCATCCTCACCCCGCCCGAGGAGCGGCACCCGATCCTGACCTACGTCGGCGCGTACGACGACAAGCAGGTCGCCGCGGCCGTCCGCCGCGAGCTGCTGCGCGACGGCCAGGTGTTCTACGTGCACAACCGGGTCTCCACGATCGAGAAGGCCGCCCGCCGCATCCGCGAGCTGGTGCCCGAGGCCCGCGTGGTCACCGCGCACGGCCAGATGAACGAGGACAAGCTGGAGAAGGTCATCCAGGGCTTCTGGGAGCGCGAGTTCGACGTGCTGGTGTGCACGACGATCGTGGAGACCGGCCTGGACATCTCCAACGCGAACACGCTCATCGTGGAGCGCGGCGACCTGCTCGGCCTGGCGCAGCTGCACCAGCTGCGCGGCCGGGTCGGGCGCGGCCGGGACCGCGGCTACGCCTACTTCCTGTACCCGCCGGAGGCCCCGCTGACCGAGACCGCGCACGACCGGCTCGCCACCATCGCGCAGAACACCGAGCTGGGCGCGGGCATGGCGGTCGCGATGAAGGACCTGGAGATCCGGGGCGCGGGCAACATCCTGGGCGCCGAGCAGTCCGGCCACATCGCGGGCGTCGGCTTCGACCTCTACGTCCGGCTGGTCGGCGAGGCCGTGGAGGCGTTCCGGCGGCACGCGGGCGCGGAGGTCGAGGGCGACGAGGAGCTGGCCGAGGTCCGCGTCGACCTGCCGGTGGACGCGCACATCCCGCACGACTACGTGCCCGGCGAGCGGCTGCGGCTGGAGGCTTACCGGAAGATCGCGGCGGCGGGCGACGAGGCGGCGCTGCAGGCGGTGCGGGACGAGCTGAAGGACCGCTACGGCGCGCCGCCGCTGCCGGTCGAGCGGCTGCTCGCGGTGGCCCGGTTCCGGCAGACCTGCCGGGCGCACGGCGTGACCGAGGTGGTGGTGCAGGGCGCGACCATCCGGTTCTCCCCGCTGGAGCTGAAGGACTCCCAGCTGGTGCGGCTGCGCCGGCTGCACCCGAAGGCCGTCCACAAGCCGGCCACCCGCACGGTGTCGGTGCCTAGGCCGACGGAGGGAGCGGCCGGCGGCCGGATGGGCGCACCGCTGCTGCGCGACCAGGAGCTGCTGGATTGGTGCGCGCACTTCCTGGGATCATTGGCGGGTACTCCCGTGAGCCCGGTCACGGGTTCGTGAGAGGGTAACGGCCGTGAGGACTGTGCAGAGGCGCTTCACCCTGGTCGGCGCGGCGGTCGCACTGCTGGTGGCGGGCTGCGGTGGCGCCGGCCCCAGCCAGGTGGGCTCGGCCGCCATCATCGGCGACACCGCGATCCCGCTGGAGCGCGTCCAGCAGCGGCTGGACGCGGTGCTCAAGAAGGAGCCCGAGGCCCAGAAGCTCCAGGAGCAGCGCAAGCTCGACCAGGTGTCCCGCCAGCTGGTGACCCTGGGCGTGCAGCACGAGCTGATCGAGCGGGCCGCGCAGCGCGAGGGCGTCACCGTGTCCGAGGAGGCGGTGACCGAGTCCGTGGAGAACGCGGGCGGCGCCGAGGCGGCCTCGCAGAACACGGTCTACGACGCGGCCACGTTCCGCGAGCGGGCCAGGGACCAGCTGCTGCTGGTCGAGCTGGCGCGCAAGTACGTGGACCGGATGGAAGTCACCTTCGACTACTTCTTCACCAAGGACAACAAGGACGCCGTCGAGAAGGCCGAGCAGGTCGCCAAGGACCCGTCGAAGATGGCCGGCTTCGTGCGCTCCGGGCCGCAGGGCCCGGAGGGGCAGCAGCTGGCCAAGATGGGGCAGAAGGTCAGCTCCGCGGAGTCGCCGCAGGCGGCGGGCTCGCCGCTGTTCGGCGTGCAGCCGGGCACCGTGGTCGCCTTCGCGCCGGACCCGGGCAGCGCGCAGTGGCTCGTGGCGTACGTGACCGAGCGCGACGACGACGCCCGCCGCAGCGGCGAGGCGTCGTCCACCGAGCAGCTCACGCCGCAGCTGCTGGAGCAGATCGGGCTGCGGCTGGTGCAGCGGCTGGCGGGCGACCCGGAGATCCGGGTGAACCCGCGCTACGGCGTGTGGGACCGGACCGCGATCGCCCTCGCGCCCAGCGACGACGAGCTGACCGGCTTCCAGGCGACCGCCCGGCAGACCCGGCAGTGACGGGAGCGCCGTGACCGACACCGTCGTGGTGCTCAACTCCCCGCACGACCAGGTGCTGCCCGCCGCCGCGCTGCCCGCCCTGCGGGCCGCGGCGGCGGTGTTCGCCTCGGCCGAGCTGGACCGGAACTACTGGGTGGCCCTGGGCACGACCCCGGTGGCCGGGACCGCCGGGCCGGTCGTCTACCTGACGGCCGACCCGGAGGACCCGCACGCCCGCGAGCTGGTCGCCGGCGGCGCGGCCGTGCTGCGCAACCCGACGGGCACGCTGCTGCTCGACGCGGTCTCGGTGATGGACCGCCTGCGCTCGCCCGGCGGCTGCCCGTGGGACGCCGAGCAGGACCACCGGTCGCTGCGGCAGTACCTGGTCGAGGAGACCTACGAGCTGCTGGAGGCCATCGAGGACGGCGACCGGGCCGCGCTGCGCGAGGAACTGGGCGACGTGCTGCTGCAGGTGCTGTTCCACGCGCGGGTCGCCGCCGAGGACGCCGAGCCGTTCGGCGTGGACGAGGTGGCGGGCGACCTGGTCCGCAAGCTCGTCGGCCGGCACCCGCACGTGTTCGAGGGGGGCGACCCGGCGGTGCGCGACGCGACCTCCCAGCAGCACCGGTGGGAGGAGCTGAAGCAGGCCGAGAAGCAGCGGGAGTCCAGCGTGGACGGTGTCGCGACCGGGCAGCCGGCCGTGGCGCTGGCGGGCAAGCTGGCCCAGCGGACCGCGCGCGCCGGCCTGCCGGTGGACCTGCTGCCCGAGGGCGACGACGCCGGGACCGCGCTGTTCGCGGTGGCGGCGCTGGCGAAGCTGGCCGGCGAGGACCCGGAGGCGGAGCTGCGCGCGGTGGCGCGGGCGTTCGCCGCGCGGGTGCGGGCGGCGGAGCAGGCGGCCCGCGCCGCCGGCGTGACCTCCCTGACGGCGCAGGACTGGCGCGCCTACTGGCCCGCCTGAGCCTGAGCCGCGTCGAACGCCTGCACCGCCTCGGTCACGCTGTCCGCCAGTCGGCGCAGCGCCTGTGGCGTGCCGACGATCTCGAACTCGGGCAGGTTCCCGATCGCGAGCACGACCTCGTGCGGGTGCACGGTCCACTCGATCCTGCTGTCCTCCCGGACCCCCACCCAAGCCTGCATCTCCACCACGACTGCCTCCTCGGTTTCTTGAGACAATCTTGACAAGGATTAAGAATTCTCAACAGTCCACGTTTGGGTGAAGACCTAGGCTGATCGGCATGGAGAGCAACGCGCGGGCCCGGACGCTGGGCGCCGAGCTGCGGGACCTGCGCAAGGCCAAGCGGGTGCGGATGGTTCAGCTGGAGCAGCAGGTCGGCATCAGCAAGAGCATGTTGAGCCGGATCGAGCGCGGCGAGCGGCTGGCCGGTGAGACCGAGGTGGCCACCATCCTCGGCGCGCTGGGCGTCGTGGGGGCGAAGCGGCGCGAACTGCTCGCGCTGGCGCGGGAAGCCGCGAAGGCAAACTGGCTGGCCACCGGACTCGGCCTGCCGCAGCAGTTGAAGGGGCTGATTGAGTACGAGCAGTTGGCCACTTCCATCACCGATGTGACGGCCTTGCTCGTACCGGGCCTCCTGCAGACGGCCGACTACGCCCGGACGATCATGATCGAGGGCGGTGTGCCCAACGCGGACGCCGACGAGCGGGTGAAGCACCGCCTCGCGCGCCAGTCGGTGCTGACCCGGGAGAACCCGGTGCCCTACCTGGCGATCATCGACGAGTTCGTGCTCCACCGCCCCGTCGGCGGGCGGGCGGTGATGGCGGCGCAACTGCGCCACCTGCACGACTCGGCGCAGCGCCCCAACGTGACCATCCGGGTAATCCCGCGGGAGCGCGGCTACCACCTCGGGCTCTACGGGTCCTTCGTGGTGCTGGAGTCGCCCCGGACGACGCCCGTGGTCCACCTGGAGAACCTGAGGACCTATCTGTTCCTGGACAGGCGGGAGGACGTGCAGGCTTACACTGATCTCAAGCCGAGCCTGTTGGCCGCCGCGGTCAGTGCCGAGGACTCGATGGAGCTGATCCTGCGGTGCGCCGAGGAGATGGAAGGGCGCCCGAAGTGACGACCTGGCGGAAGTCCAGTCGCAGCAACACCGAGTCGAACTGCGTCGAGGTGGCGCACTTGGCGGTCGAGGGCCGGGTGGCCGTTCGCGACTCGAAGAACCGGTCAGGGGTGGTGCTGGCGTTCCCCGCTGCATCCGCCGCGAGCTTCCTCGCCCGCCTCAAGCGGGGTTGACTTCCCTGGCGTCGGTGAAGCTGCCGGATGGAGCGGGCAAGGCGTGCGGCCGGACGGCATCAGGACTCCGTGAGCGTGAAGCCCACCAGGTGCGTGAAGGGCGGCAGAAGTGACGACATGGCGGAAGTCGAGCCGGAGCAACACGACGTCGAACTGCGTCGAGGTGGCGCGTTCGGCGGACCGGGTGGCGGTTCGGGACTCGAAGAACCCCGGTGGGCCGGTGTTGGCATTCCCCGTCGCGTCGACCGGCAGTTTCCTCCGGCGGGTCGGACGGGCTTGATCCCGGGCGCGGGTGTCGCAGGGGTGCGCTGACCCCGACACGCGGCGGGCACGCCTCTGCTCGCTCGGCGCCCTGGTGGTTCGGCGGGGCAGATGCCCGATTTCGGAGTATGCCGAGGGAGGACGTGAGCGGTGATCACGTGGCGGAAGTCGAGTTGGAGCACGACCGAGTCGAACTGCGTCGAGGTGGCGCGTTCGGCGGACCGGGTGGCGGTTCGGGACTCGAAGAACCCCGGTGGGCCGGTGTTGGCTTTCCCCGTCGCGTCGGCCGGCAGTTTCCTCCGACGGGTTGGGCGAGCTTGATCCCGGGCGCGGTGGGGTCGCGCTAACGTCGATCACGTGACGGACCACGCCTACCTTCGTTTCCCCCACCTGCACGGCGACCTGGTCACCTTCGTGGCAGAGGACGACGTGTGGCTCGCTCCCCTCGCCGGTGGCCGGGCCTGGCGGGTCACCGCGGACCAGGTGCCGGTGTTCTCGCCCAGGTTCGACCCGTCCGGTACGCGGCTGGCGTGGGCCAGCCGGCGCGACGGCGCGCCCGAGGTGCACCTCGCGCCGGTCGCCGGCGGCGAGGCCACCCGGCTCACCCACTGGGGCTGCGCGAACACCACCGTGCGGGGGTGGACGCCGCAGGGCGAGGTCGTCGCCGTCACCTCCGCCGGCGAGGCGACCCGGATGCGCCGGTGGGCGCACGCGCTGCCGGTCGACGGCGGTCCGTCGCGCCGCCTGCCCTACGGCTGGGTCGGCGACGTCGAGCACGGGCCGTCCGGCGAGGTCGTCGTGACCTCCATGTACGGCAAGGACCCGGCCTACTGGAAGCGCTACCGGGGCGGCTCGGCGGGGCAGCTGTGGGTCGACCCGACGGGCGACGGCGAGTTCTCCCGCATCCTGTCCGAGCTGACCTCGTCCCTGCACGCGCCGATGTGGGTGGGCGGGCGCATCGCGTTCCTGTCCGACCACGACGGCGTCGGCAGCGTGTACTCGGTGCGGCCGGACGGCTCCGACCTGCGCCGGCACACCGAGCAGGACTTCTACGCCCGCTGCGCCACCACGGACGGCCGGCGCGTCGTCTACCAGCTCGCGGGCGAGGTGTGGCTGCTCGACGGCCTGGACGCCGAGCCGCGCCGGCTGGAGATCGCGCTCGGCGGCCCCCGCTCCGCGACCCGCCCGCGCCCGGTGGCCCCGCGCCCCGACGACGTGCACCCGGACCGGACCGGCCGCGCCAGCGTGGTCGAGGTGCGCGGCACGGTGCACTGGGTGACCCACCGGGACGGCCCGGTGCGCGCCCTGGCCGAGCAGCCCGGCGTCCGCGCCCGGCTGCCGCGCGTGGTGGGCGACGGGGTCGTGTGGGTGACCGACGCGGACGGCGAGGAGGGCCTGGAGTTCGCCCCGGCGGGCGGGGTCGAGCCGGGCAACGCGCCGCGCCGGGTCGCCGTCGGCAGGCTGGGCCGGGTGCTGGAGCTGGCGGTCGCGCCCGACGGGCGGCGGCTGGCCGTCGCCACGCACGACGGGCGGCTGCTGCTGGTCGACGTGGAGTCCGGCGAGGTCCGGGAGGTGCTGCGGGAGGCGAACCCGCACGTGTCCGACCTGGCGTTCTCCCCGGACTCGAACTGGCTGGCCTGGTCGCACCCCGGGCCGAGCCCGCTGCGGCACATCCGGATGACGAACACGACCGACCTGTCCCTGGTGGACGTGACGCCGCTGCGGTTCGCGGACTTCGCGCCGACGTTCACCGAGGACGGCCGCTTCCTGGCGTTCCTGTCGGTCCGCACGTTCGACCCGGTGTACGACGCGCACGTGTTCGACCTGTCCTTCCCCACCGGCTGCCGGCCGTTCCTGCTGCCGCTGGCGGCGACGACGCCCTCGCCGTTCGATCCGCTGCGGCTGGGCCGCCCGGTCGGCGACGACGACAAGGACAAGGACAAGGAGAAGGACGACGAGAACCCGATCACCGTGGTCGACCTGGACGGCCTGGCCGACCGGGTGGTGCCGGTGCCGGTCGCGGCGGCGGGCTACTCGTCGCTGACCGCCGCGAAGGGCGGGCTGCTGTGGCTGCGCAGCGCGGTCAGCGGCGTCCTGGGCGACACCCTGCCGACGCCGTCCGCGCGGGCGCCCCGGCCGGTGCTGGAGCGCTTCGACCTGGCGAAGTCGCGGACGGACGTGCTGGTGGACGGCCTGGACGGGTTCGCGGTGACCGGTGACGGGCAGCGCGTCGTGGTGCTCGACGGCAGCGACCTGAGGGTCGTGCCGGCGGACCGGAAGGTCGACGCCGACGACCAGGACTCCGTCGAGGTGGACCTGTCCCGCCTGCGGGTCGTGGTGGACCGGGCCGCCGAGTGGCGGCAGTCCTACGCCGAGGCCGGGCGGCTGATGCGGGACCTGTTCTGGCGCACCGACATGGGCGGTGTCGACTGGGCGGGCGTGCTGGACCGGTACCGGCCGCTGGTGGACCGGCTGGGCAGCTACTCGGACCTGGTGGACCTGCTGTGGGAGGTGCAGGGCGAGCTGGGGACCTCGCACGCCTACGTGATCCCCTCCAGCGGTTGGCGCGGGCGCCCGGTGGGCCTGCTGGGCGCGGACCTGGAGCGGGACCCCTCGGGCGCGTGGCGGGTGACGCGGGTGATCCCCGGCGAGACCTCCGACCCGGCGGCCCGGTCCCCGCTGGCCGCGCCGGGCGTGGCGGTGCGCGCCGGCGACGCGATCGTCGCCGTCGACGGCCGCCAGGTCGACCCGCTGACCGGCCCCGCGCCGCTGCTGGTCGGCACGGCCGGGAAGCCGGTGGAGCTGACCGTGCGGCCGGGCGGCGGCGGCGAGCCCCGCCGGGTCGTGGTGGTGCCGCTGGAGGACGACGAGCCGCTGCGCTACCACGCGTGGGTGGCGGACCGGCGGGCGCGGACGCACGAGCTGTCCGACGGCCGGGTGGGCTACCTGCACGTGCCGGACATGATGGGCGCGGGCTGGGCGCAGCTGCACCGCGACCTGCGGGTGGAGCTGGCGCGCGAGGCCGTGGTGCTGGACGTGCGGGAGAACGGCGGCGGGCACACCTCGCAGCTGGTGGTGGAGAAGCTGGCGCGCCGGATCATCGGGTGGTCGGTGGCGCGCGGCTACACCACGCCCGACAGCTACCCGGCGGACGCGCCGCGCGGCCCGGTGGTGGCGATCGCGGACGAGTTCGCCGGGTCGGACGGCGACATCGTCAACGTGGCGATCAAGGAGATGGGCATCGGGCCGGTGGTCGGCGTGCGGACGTGGGGCGGCGTCATCGGGATCGACATGCAGTTCGACCTGGTCGACGGCACGGTGGTCACCCAGCCCCGGTACGCGATGTGGTTCGCCGGGCACGGGTGGGGCGTGGAGAACCACGGCGTGGACCCGGATGTCGAGGTGGTGATGACGCCGCAGGACCGGGTGGCCGGCCGCGACCCGCAGCTGGACACGGCGGTGAAGCTGGCGCTGGAGGCGCTGGCGCAGCGCCCGGCGGCCGTGCCGCCGCAGCTGCCGCCGCTGGGCTGACCCGGTCGGGAGCGCCGTGCCGCCGGCCCGGCCGGTGGCGGCGCCGGCGGGTCGAGCCGGTCGGCGGCACCGCGGCGGTTCCGCCGGCTCGACCGGTCGGCGGCCTCGCCGCGGCGCCGGCGGGACGCCCCGTCCGGCGGTGCGGACGGCAAGCCGGACAGGTGATCGCGGGTGCGCCCAGGGGCGGTCGCGCGACCGCCCCCGGCAGTGGCCCGGCAGTGGCCCCGGCAGTGGCCCGGCAGTGGCCCCGACAGCGCCCCTGACAGCGGCGGACCTGCGGTCGAGCGGCCAGCGGGCCGGGTGGTTCCCCGCGTTCCGGCCGGGAAACCGCGGTGAGCACGTAGCCTGGGTGCGTGGTCGTCCCGCCGCCCCCCACCACGAGACCCCGCCCGCCGGCGCCCGGTCGCGTCGGCAACCTCGTCGGCCGGCTGGCGCTCGTCGCCCTCCTGCTCGCCGTCGTGGCGGGCGGCGCCTGGGCGTTGAGCGTCGTCAACCGCCGCGACGGCGGCGACCCGCCGTTCCCCGTGCCGTTCCAGGCGGTCGAGCCCGGTTCGGCCGCTCCCGGCTCGGCGGGCCGGGTGCCGCCGCAGGCGTCCCCCGGCCAGGACCCGGCCGCCGAGCCGCTGGCGGCGTGGGCGCAGGCGTTGTCGGAGAAGACCGACGTCCCGGCCCGCGCCCTGCACGCGTACGCCACCGCCGACCTGGCCATGCAGGCCGCGCAGCCCTCGTGCCGGGTGTCGTGGGCGACGCTGGCGGGCATCGGGCGCGTCGAGTCGCACCACGGCACCCTGGGCGGCCTGCGGCTGGGCGAGGACGGCCGGCCGTCCAAGCCGATCATCGGCATCCCGCTGGACGGCAAACCGGGGGTGCGGGCCATCGCGGACAGCGACGGCGGCGCGCTCGACGGCGACCCGACCTGGGACCGGGCCGTGGGGCCGATGCAGTTCATCCCGACGACGTGGGCGCGCTACGCCTCCCGCGCGAACGGCGACGGCAACCCGCCCGACCCGCAGGACATCGACGACGCGGCGCTGGCCGCCGCGCGGTACCTGTGCTCGTCCGGCGGCGACCTGGGCACCGGGCAGGGGTGGTGGGCGGCCGTGCTGGCGTACAACAACTCGGTGAAGTACGGCCAGGACGTCTACAGCGGGGCGGACGCCTACGCGCGGGCCGGCCAGGGCTGAACGCCCAACCCGGCGACCGGGCTCAGCGGTCGCGTTCCACCGCCAGGCGGGCGCTCACCTCGCCCAGCGCTTCCTGGTACTCGGGGGTCGGGTTCATCGCCGCCGCCATGCGCAGCTGGGCCAGGGCCTCGGGCAGGCGGCTCTGGCGCTGCAGGGTCCGGCCGAGGGCGAAGCGGGCGTAGTAGTCGCTCGGGTCCAGCTCCAGCACCTTGCGGAACGCTTCCTCGGCTCTCTTGAGCTGCGCCGAGCCCAGGTAGGCCCGGCCGGCCAGCAGTTGGACGCTCGGCTCGTTCGGCGCTGCCTCGAGCACGACCCGCAGCTCGCGGAGCGCCTCCAGGGGGCGGCGCTCGGCGAGCAGCGCCTCGGCTCGGCGGAACGCCTCGAAGGTGCTGTCGGTCATGGTCCGATCAACGCTACCTCCGCGACCGGCGGTTCATCAGCAGCCGACCGGATGACGGGACGTGCCCCACCCGGTGATCAGCCGGTCGAGCACCGGCTTGATCGACCCGGGCCGCTCCACGTGGGGGTTGTGGCCCACGCCTGCCAGCACCATTCCACCCGGGCAGGCGGCGAGCAGGTCCTCGCGCGAGCACATCGGGTCGACCTCGCCCACGGCCAGGACGACCGGCGCGCGGGCCGCCGCCAGCAGGCCCGGCACGTCGGGCGCGCCGATCCCGAACGCGGCCGGGTCCAGCGCCGCGCGCCACCCGCCGGGCGCCGCGACGACGCCGTGCTCCAGCGGCACGCCCGCCAGCCTCGCGGCGCGCTCCGCGGCCTCCTCGCGGGTCGGGTGGACCCGCGCGGGCTTGTCGGCCAGGGCCCGCACCCGCGCCAGGTCGTCGGCGGACCACCGCAGCTTGACGCCGACGCCCGCCGCCACCCGGACCTGCACCCCGAACCAGCCGGAGGCCAGCGCCAGCGCCACCACGCCGCCCAGCGAGTGCCCCAGCACCGCCACCGGGCCGGGCGGCACGACCGGGGCGACCGCCGCCGCGAACGCGCCGAACGAGTAGCGCTCCAGCGGGTCCGAGCGGCCGTGGCCGGGCAGGTCCACCGCCAGCCACGAGCCCGGCCAGTGCGGCACGACGCCCCGCCACACCTCGGCCGTCGCGCCCAGGCCGTGCAGGAGGACCAGGAGCGGCCCCTCGCCGCCGCGCTCCACGTGGATCACGCCGGAACCCCCTCGTGCCGGTGACGTCCAGGACATCGTCGACCCGGGCACGTGTGCCCGGGGTGTGCCCACGCCGCGTTCACCCGCTCGCGGGACAGGGAGGTGGTCCGCGCGGACGGCGCCGTGGGCGTGCGGTCGGTCCCGCGGTCGCCGACCTGCCGCTGCCGGCCGAGGTCTTCGGGGTCCCGCGCGGCGACCGCGCGCCGGCGCCCCCCGACCGCGACGAGCGCGCGCCCGCCGACCCGCACCGGTCCGAACGTCACGCGCGGCGGGCGGGCACCGGCCATTCGGCCGCGGCCCGCGCTCCGCCCGGACGCGCGCCCCGCCTCGACGCGCGCCCGGCCCGACTCCGGTCGGACTTCCGGAACGGGGTCGGGAGCCCGGCCGTGCGCCACCAACTAGGCTCGTCGGCGATACGACGATGGTCTGACTAGGGAGCGCACGTGGCGGTCATCGAGCAGGTCGGCGCCCGCGAGATCCTGGACTCGCGAGGCAACCCCACCGTTGAGGTCGAGGTGGCGCTGGACGACGGCACGCTGGAGCGCGCGGCCGTGCCCTCGGGCGCGTCGACGGGTGAGCACGAGGCGGTCGAACTCCGCGACGGCGACGCGAAGCGGTACCTGGGCAAGGGCGTCGAGCGGGCGGTCACCGCCGTGCTCGACGAGATCGGTCCCGAGCTGGTCGGCATCGAGGCCGTCGAGCAGCGGGTGGTCGACCAGAAGCTGGTCGACCTGGACGGCACGCCGGACAAGTCCCGCCTGGGCGCGAACGCCATCCTCGGCGTGTCGCTGGCCGTGGCGAAGGCGGCGGCGGCGTCCAGCGGCCTGGAGCTGTTCCGGTACGTCGGCGGCCCCAACGCGCACGTGCTGCCGGTGCCGATGCTCAACATCCTCAACGGCGGCGCGCACGCCGACACCGACGTCGACATCCAGGAGTTCATGATCGCGCCGATCGGCGCGGACTCCTTCCGCGAGGCCCTGCGCTGGGGCGCGGAGGTCTACCACTCGCTCAAGTCCGTGCTCAAGGGCAAGGGCCTGGGCACCGGCCTGGGCGACGAGGGCGGCTTCGCGCCGGCGCTGTCGAGCAACCGCGACGCGCTGGACCTGATCCTCCAGGCCATCGAGAAGGCGGGCTACGCGCCCGGCCGCGACATCGCGCTGGCCCTGGACGTGGCGGCCACCGAGTTCTTCTCCGACGGCGCCTACACGTTCGAGAAGACCAAGCGCAGCGCCGAGCAGATGACCGGCTACTACGCCGAGCTGGTGAACTCCTACCCGCTGGTGTCCATCGAGGACCCGCTGTCGGAGGACGACTGGGACGGCTGGGTGCAGCTGACCGCCGAGCTGGGCGAGAAGGTGCAGATCGTCGGCGACGACCTGTTCGTCACCAACCCGGAGCGCCTGGAGGAGGGCATCTCCCGCCGCGCGGCCAACGCGCTGCTGGTGAAGGTCAACCAGATCGGCACGCTGTCGGAGACGCTGGACGCGGTCGCGCTGGCCACCTCCTACGGCTACAAGTCGATGATGTCGCACCGGTCCGGCGAGACCGAGGACACCACCATCGCCGACCTGGCGGTGGCGACCGGCGCGGGCCAGATCAAGACCGGCGCGCCCGCGCGCGGCGAGCGCACGGCGAAGTACAACCAGCTGCTGCGCATCGAAGAGGCGCTGGGCGACGCGGCGCGCTACGCGGGCGAGCTGGCCTTCCCGCGGTACACGCCGGAGGGCTGATGGCGGACCGGGAGCGGGGCTCCCGGCGCGGCGGCAAGGCCGTGCCGGGGTCCCGGCCTGACCGCTCCGGGCGCGCGGGCAGGTCGGGCCGCGCGGCCGGCGCGGGCGGGTCCGGCGCGGGTGCGCCCGGTCGGGCGGCCGGCGCCGGCGGTTCCGGCAAGTCCGGCGCGGCCGGCAAGTCGGGTGCGCCGGGCAAGTCGGGTGCGGCCGGCAAGTCGGGCGCGTCGGGGAAGTCGGGTGCGGCCGGCAAGTCGGGCGCGTCGGGGAAGTCGGGTGCGCCGGGCAAGGCGGGTTCGTCCGGGAAGCCGGGCGGCGGCAGGTCCGGCGCGTCGGGCAAGGCGGGCGCGTCGGGCAAGGCGGGCAAGGCGGGCGCGAGCGGCTCGGGGCGGCTCGGGCGGTTCGCCCGGTCCGGCGGCGAGCGCGGCGGCGCGCGGCCGGCGGAGTCGCGGCGGGAGCGCTCGGCGCGGGTGGCCGAGCACGCCAGGGCCGCGCGGGCGGCCCGGGCGGCGCGCGCGGGCCGGCCGCAGTCCAGGGCCCGGTCGCGGGAGGGCACCGGCGGCGCGTTCGGCATGACCGGCACGCGGCGGGCGGCCCTGCTGGCGATGGTGGTGTGCGCGCTGGCGCTGAGCATCGCCGTGCCGCTGCGCACCTACCTGGCCCAGCGCGAGGAGCTGCGCGAGGTCACCGCCTCGCAGGAGGAGCTGCGCGCCGAGGTCGGGCAGCTGGAGCAGCGCAAGAGGGAGCTGGCCGATCCCGCGCACCTGGAGGCGGAGGCGCGCCGGCGGCTGCACTACGTGCGGCCCGGCGAGACGCCGTACGTGGTCCAACTGCCCGGTGACGCGGAGCGGACCCCGGAGGAGGAGCGGCCGGCGACGGCGCCGGCGGCGGACAAGGCTTGGTACGAGCAGCTGTGGGATTCGGTGGCGGCGCGATGACGGTGGACGAGAGGGACTCGGCGGTCGTCGCCGAGCAGCTGGGGCGCGCCCCGCGCGGCATGAGGGCGGTGGCGGCGCGGTGCCCGAGCGGGCACCCGGCGGTCGTGCAGACCAGCCCGCGGCTGGAGGACGGCACGCCGTTCCCGACGCTGTACTACCTGACGTGCCCGCGCCTGAACTCCTTCGTCAGCAGGCTGGAGGGCGCCGGCCTGATGAAGGAGATGACCGACCGGCTGGCGCAGGACGAGGAGCTGGCGCGGCGCTACCTGCGGGCGCACGAGTCGTACCTGGCCGAGCGGGACGCGATCGAGCCGCTGGGCACGCAGGTCACCGCGGGCGGGATGCCGACGCGGGTCAAGTGCCTGCACGTCCACGTGGCGCACGCGCTGGCCGCCGGGCCGGGCGTCAACCCGTTCGGCGACGAGGCGCTGGAGCTGCTCGCGCAGTGGTGGCCCAGCGGGGACTGCGCGTCAAAGGTGAACGACTGACCTTCGGGGCAGTTCCCGGTGCGGAAGTCCCCCGCGGCCGTGACACGGCGCTGGGGATCAGGCAGGCTTGTCCGGGGGCCGAAGCGGGATTCGCCGAGGAGTGGAGTTCGTGGCTGTGCCGAAGCGACGTGGACGCAAGCGCAAGGCGACGCGGCGGCCGACGCTGACCCCGCGGCAGTGGGGCCTGGCGGCGACGGCGACGTGCGCGATGCTCGTCCCGACCCTGCTGCACGCGACCGGCGGCGTCGACTGGGTCAACGTCGCGGGCAGCTCGGACCTGGAGGCGTTCCCGCCGGGCGCCGGCGACGTGCTGGGCACCCTGCACCTGCGGGACTCGGGCGCGCTGGGCGTGTCCGGCCGGCTGCCGGAGACCGACGAGCTGAGCGCGGGCCTGCTGGCGGAGGCCGACGACCCGTCGGACTTCGGCGACGACCTGCCGCCGTTCGACGGGGTCGACGGCGACCTGGTCGCGGGGCAGCTGGGCATCCCGGGCGTGATGCTGGACGCGTACATGAAGGCCGCCGACCGGCTCGCCGCGACCACCCCGGGCTGCAACCTGCACTGGTCGCTGCTGGCGGGCATCGGGCGCATCGAGTCCGGGCACGCGCGCGGCGGCCGGGTCGACGCCCGAGGCGACACGGTGCACCCGATCCTGGGCCCGGTGCTCAACGGCGGTCCGGGCATCGCCGCGATCCGCGACACCGACGGCGGCCGGTACGACTCCGACACCACGTGGGACCGCGCGGTCGGTCCGATGCAGTTCATCCCGTCCACCTGGGCCGGGTACGCCGCGGACGGCAACGGCGACGGCCAGGCCAACCCGAACAACGTCTACGACGCGACCGCGGGCGCGGGCAACTACCTGTGCGCGGGCGGCGGTGACCTGTCGGACCCGGAGCAGCGGGCGAAGGCGGTGTTCCGCTACAACCACTCCGACGAGTACGTGCGGACGGTCCTGTTCTGGGCCGACGCCTACGCCGACGGCGTGACGCCGATGCCCGGCCTGACCGGCTCGGACGAGGACTTCCTCCCGGTGGGGGACGAGGAGCCGACCGGCGGCACGTACCCGCCGCACGACGGCGGCACCACCCCGCCGGGCGCCACGACGAACCCGCCCGCGCCCAACCCCCCGTCGTCGAACCCGCCGTCCTCCACCCCGCCGTCGTCCCCGGCCCCCAGCACGACGCGGTCGCGGTCCGCGACGTTCACGGTGGTGCCGACCACGTCGTCCAGCACCACCACGACGACCACCACGACGACGACGACCACCACCACCACCACGACCACGCCGACGACCACCACGCCGACGACCACCACGACGTCGTCGCAGCCGCCGTCGCCGAACTGCCCCACAACGCCGCCGACCACCACGACGACGCCGACCACCACCACGCCGACGACGACGCCGCCGACCACGCCGCCCTCCGAGGCGCCGGACGACTGCGCGACCGGGAGCGGCGACCAGGCCGCCACCGGGACGCCCGCCCAGGTCACCACCGGGACGCCGGAGCGGTCCGCGCCCGAGTCGCGGCCGGCCACGGTCGTCCAGCCCACGTCCTCGATGAAGCCCCGGTAACCCGCCGGCGTAGCTTCTTCCTCCGGCGACGGCGGCCCCGCCGTCGCCGCTACGGGAGGGGTGTCATGGCGCGCGTGGCCGCGATCGACTGCGGGACCAACTCGATCCGCCTGCTGGTGGCCGACGTGACCGCGGCCGACGACGGCTCGCGGTGGTTGCGGGACGTGCACCGGGAGATGCGGGTCGTGCGGCTGGGCGCGGGCGTGGACGCGACGGGCGTGCTGGGCGCCGAGGCGCTGGAGCGGACCCGGGCGGCGCTGGCCGACTACGCGAACGTCCTGCGCCGCAAGGGGGCCGAGCGGGTGCGGATGGTCGCGACCTCGGCGACCCGCGACGCCGCGAACCGCGACGAGTTCTTCGCCATGACCCGCGCCGTGCTGGGCGTCGAGGCCGAGGTGATCTCCGGCGACGAGGAGGCCCGGCTGTCGTTCACCGGGGCCGTGGCGGACCTGGACGCGGCCGACGGGCCGTTCCTGGTCTCCGACGTGGGCGGCGGGTCGACCGAGCTGGTGCTGGGCACGTGGGACGGCGTGCGGGGCGAGGTGACCGCCGCGCGGTCGGTGGACATCGGCTGCGTGCGGCTGACCGAGCGCTGCCTGCGCTCGGACCCGCCGACCGAGGCCGAGGTGGCCGACGCCGTCGCGGTCGCCTCGGAGGTGCTGGCCGAGGCGTTCGCCGCGGTGCCGACCGCCGGGGCGAGCACCTGGATCGGCGTCGCCGGCACGGTGACCACCCTCGTGGCGCTGGCGAAGGGGCTGCCGGAGTACGACTCCGAGCGGATCCACCTGGCGCGGCTGGGCGTCGACGACATCCGGGAGGTCACCGCGCGGTTGCTCACCATGAGTCACGACGAGCGGGCGGCTTTGGGCCCGATGCACCCCGGACGGGTGGATGTCATCAACGGCGGCGCGCTCGTCGTGCGGACCCTGGCCGAGCACCTGGCGGCTCAGGGGATCACCGAGCTGGTCGCGAGCGAGCACGACATCCTCGACGGCATCGCCTTCGCCCTGAGCTGAACCGCAGGTGGGAGCGGGTGCCCACCGGCCTTCACACCTTATTCGAACGTCAACTGGGATTGTTCGTGACGAGGTTGTGACCCCATCACCCATGTGGCGTGCAGCACTGCCCTAATAGCGTCACCGACACGCTGTGGAGGCGGGCGGCTCTGCTCGGTCACCCCGGAGGTGGGAGAACGCATGTCACGAGCATTACTGGTTCCGGCTGCGATCGCGACGGCCCTGGTCGCGGCGGGCTGCGGGGCCACGGAGACCTCATCCGGCACGAACGCCGACGCCGGGATCAGCATCTTCAACACCGAGCCGGAGAACCCGCTGGTGCCGGGCAACACCACCGAGGTGGGCGGCAGCCGCGTGCTGGACGCCATGTTCACCGGGCTGGTGGAGTACCGCAGCGAGGACGCGCAGCCGGAGAACGCGATGGCCGAGTCGATCGAGACGACCGACTCGAAGGTGTTCACCGTGAAGATCAAGAAGGACTGGAAGTTCCACGACGGCAGCGCGGTGACCGCGAAGAGCTTCGTGGACGCCTGGAACTGGACCGCCTACGGGCCCAACGCCACGCAGGGCGCCTCCTTCTTCTCCCAGGTCCAGGGCTACGCGGACGTCCACCCCGCCGACCCCGACGGCGCGGACGGCCCCCAGAAGGCGCCGGCGCCCGCCACCGACAAGATGTCCGGCCTGGCGGTCGTGGACGACCACACGTTCACCGTCACGCTGTCCGAGCCGTTCGCGGTGTTCCCGGTCACCGTCGGCTACGAGGTCTTCGCGCCGCTGCCGGAGGCGTTCTTCAAGGACCGCGCGGCGTTCGAGGCCAACCCGGTCGGCAACGGGCCGTTCAGGTTCGTCTCGCGCACGGTCGGCACCGACATCAAGCTGACCCGCTACGACGACTACCAGGGCGCGGACAAGCCGAAGTTCAAGGACCTGACGCTGAAGGTCTACCAGAGCCGCGAGTCGGCCTACGCCGACATCGTCTCGGGCAACCTGGACTTCATGGAGGAGCTGCCGCCCAACGCCCTGGCGGGGCGCAAGTACGAGGGCGACCTCGGCGACCGGGTGGTGAAGCGGGAGACGCTGAACAACCAGACGATCGCGTTCCCGTTCTACACCGCGCCCTACGACAACGCCTCGCTGCGCCGCGCGATCTCCATGGCGATCAACCGCGAGGAGATCACCGAGCGGATCTACGCCGGCACGCGCAAGCCCGCCGACGGCTGGGTGCACCCGCTGATCAAGGGCTACCAGCCGGGGCAGTGCGGCGACTACTGCCGGTTCGACCCGGACAAGGCCAAGGCGGAGTTCGCGAAGTCCGGCTACACCGGGGAGATCGTGCTGCTGTCCAACACCGACAGCGGGCACCAGGAGTGGGCCGAGGCGGTCGCCAACAGCATCAAGAGCACCCTCGGCGTCGAGGCCCGGTTCGTGCCGACGACCAGCTTCGGCGAGTTCCGGCAGAAGGTGAACGCGCACGAGATGACCGGCATGTACCGGTCGGGCTGGATCGCGGACTACCCGTCGATCGAGAACTGGCTGACCCCGCTGTTCCGCACCGGCGCGTCGTCCAACGACGGCCTCTACAGCAACCCGGCGTTCGACGCGAAGCTGGCGGAGGCGGACAAGGCGCCCAGCGAGGAGCAGGCGATCGAGCTCTACCTGGAGGCGGAGCGGATGCTCGCGCCGGACATGCCGTCCATCCCGCTGTGGACCCAGACGACCATCGCGGGCAAGTCCAGCCGCCTCAAGGTCGCGAACCTGCACGCGTTCCGCAAGCTCGACCTCGCCTCGGTGGAAGTCGCGCAGTAGCGGGCCGAACCGGCTTCGGCGGGTCGGCGACCGGCGGGTCGGGCCCCGCGCGCGGGTGACCGCGGCGCGGGGCCCGGCCCCGGCGCGGCCCGCCGCTGGAGAGATCGAAGGGGCTGGCGGTGGGCTTCTACGTCCTGCGCAGGCTGTTGCAGATGGTCCCGGTGTTCCTGGGGACCACGTTCCTGATCTACGCGATGGTGTGGGCGGTGCCGGGCGACCCGTTCGCGGGCAAGTGCGGCGAGCGGGACTGCCCGGAGACCTACATCGCCATGATGCGGGAGAAGTTCAACCTGGACGACCCGCTGCTCGTGCAGTACGGGAAGTACCTGTGGATGCTGGTGCGGGGCGATTTCGGCGTGACCTCGTCCGGTCTGTCGGTGGGCGACCAGATCGCCACCGCGTTCCCGGTGACGCTGCGGCTGGCGCTGGTGGCGCTGCTGGTCGAGGCGGTCATCGGCATCACGGCCGGCGTGGTGAGCGGGCTGCGCAACCGGGGGTTCCTGGACACCCTGGTGCTGGTGTCGACGCTGTTCCTGATCTCCGTGCCGGTGTTCGTCACCGGGTACGTGGTGCAGCTGGTGTTCGGCCTGCAACTGGGCCTGATCTCGCCGACGGTCACGTCACCGACGTTCGGCAACCTCGTGGTGCCCGGGTTCGTGCTGGCGTCGCTGTCGATGGCCTACGTGGCCCGGCTCGCGCGCGCCGGCATCGCCGAGAACCGGCGGGCCGACTACGTGCGGACCGCGCTGGCCAAGGGGTTGCCCACCAAGCGGGTGGTGGGCGTGCACCTGCTGCGCAACTCGCTGATCCCGGTGATCACGTTCCTGGGCACCGACCTGGGCGCGTTCCTGGGCGGGGCGATCGTCACCGAGGGCATCTTCAACGTGCCCGGCGTGGGCGGGTTGGTGTTCCGCTCGATCCTAGCCAAGGACGGCGCGATGGTGACCGGCGTGGTCACCATCCTGGTGCTGGTCTACCTGCTGATGACGCTGCTGGTGGACCTGCTCTACGCCGTGCTCGACCCGAGGATTCGCTATGACTGAGCACATCGCGGTGCTGGCGCCGGACAAGCCCCGCGGCCTGGTCGGCGACGCGTGGCACGTGCTGCGCGCCCGGCCGCTGTTCTGGGTGTCGACGTCGATCATCCTGCTGGTGGTGCTGATGGCCCTGTTCCCGGGGCTGTTCACCTCCGCCGACCCGACGCAGGGGCTGCTGTCGCGCAACTACGAGCCGCCCTCGGCCAAGGCGTGGTTCGGCTACGACAACCAGGGCTACGACGTCTACGCGCGGGTGGTCCACGGCGCGCGGGCGTCCATCGTGGTCGGCGTGCTGGCGACGGGCGGCGTGGTTCTGGTGGGCGCGACGATCGGGCTGCTGGCCGGGTTCTACGGCGGCTGGCTGGACGCGGTGGTGTCGCGGATCGCGGACGTCTTCGTCGGCGTGCCGTTCGTGCTCGGCGCGATCGTCATCCTGACCACGCTGAACGCGGACGGCGACCCCGGCCCGGTGCGGATCGTGGCGCAGGTCGTGCTGTCCCTGGCGGTGCTGTCGTGGCCGGTGTCGATGCGCATCATGCGGTCCACGGCGATCGCGGCCAAGCAGCAGGACTACGTGAAGGCGGCGCGGGCGCTGGGCGCCTCGCCGCGGCGGATCATCACCAAGCACATGCTGCCCAACTGCATCGCGCCCGTGCTGGTGTACTCCACGATCGCGCTGGGGGCGTTCATCGGGGCCGAGGCGACGCTGTCCTACCTGGGCATCGGGCTGCGGCAGCCGGTCGTGTCGTGGGGTGTGATGATCAACAGCGCCAAGGACTACCTGCGGGTCGCGCCGCACGCCCTGCTGTTCCCGGCGGGTTTCCTGACCGCCACGGTGCTCGCGTTCGTGATGCTGGGCGACGCGGTGCGCGAAGCCCTCGACCCGAAACTCCGGTAGGAGGCTGCTGGTGACGGCGTTGTTGGAGGTCGAGGACCTGCACGTCGAGTTCCGCACGCGCGACGGCGTGGCGCGGGTGCTCAACGGGGTGGGCTACCACGTCGACGCGGGGGAGACCCTGGCGGTGCTGGGCGAGTCCGGCTCCGGCAAGAGCGTGACCGCGCAGGCGGTCATGGGCATCCTGGACACCCCGCCCGCCTTCGTGACGCGCGGTGCGGTGCGGTTCCACGGCGAGGACCTGCTGGCGGCGAGCGAGCAGCGGCGGCGGGAGGTGCGCGCCGAGGGCATCGCGATGATCTTCCAGGACGCGCTGTCGGCGTTGAACCCGGTGTTCACCGTGGGGTTCCAGATCGAGGAGCAGCTGCGGCTGCGGCGGGGGATGAGCCGCGCCGACGCGCGCAAGCGGGCCGTGGAGCTGCTGGACCTGGTGCGCATCCCGCACGCGCGGCAGCGGGTGCGCGAGTACCCGCACCAGTTCTCCGGCGGGATGCGGCAGCGGGCGATGATCGCGATGTCGCTCGCGCTGGACCCGGAGGTGCTGATCGCGGACGAGCCGACCACGGCGCTGGACGTGACGGTGCAGGCGCAGATCATGGACCTGCTGGCGGAGATCCAGCGGGAGCGGCGGATGGGCCTGGTGCTGATCACGCACGACCTGGGCGTGGTCGCGGAGGTCGCGGACCGGATCGTCGTCATGTACGCGGGCCGCATCGTCGAGCAGGCCGACGCGCGGTCGCTGTTCCGCGCGCCGGGCCACCCGTACACGGAGGCGCTGATGAGGTCGCTGCCGCGGCTGGACGGCAAGGGGGCGGCGCTGGACACGATCAAGGGGCTGCCGCCCAACCTGCTGCGCATCCCGCCGGGCTGCCCGTTCCACCCGCGCTGCCCGCGCGCCCGGGACGTGTGCTCGGTGGACGTGCCCGCCGAGGTCCCGCTGGGGCCGGGGCGGGTCAGCGCGTGCCACTTCGCGGCGGAGGTGCTCCATGGCTGAACTGCTGGAGGTCCGGGACCTGGTCAAGCACTTCCCGGTGACCCGGGGCGTGCTGTTCAAGCGGACCATCGGCCACGTGCGGGCGGTGGACGGCGTGTCGTTCACGCTCTCGGCGGGCGAGACGCTCGGCGTCGTGGGCGAGTCGGGCTGCGGGAAGTCCACCCTGGCGCAGGTGCTGATGCGGCTGGAGCCGCCGACCTCGGGGGATGCCCTCTTCGAGGGCGAGCCGATGTTCTCCTTGCGCGGCAACGCCTTGCGCGACCTGCGGCGCAACATGCAGATCGTGCTCCAGGACCCGTACACGTCGCTGAACCCGCGCATGACGGTGGGCGACATCGTGGGCGAGCCGTTCGAGATCCACCCGGAGGTCGCGCCCAGGGGGTCGCGCGCCGCGCGGGTCCGCGAGCTGCTCGACGTGGTCGGGCTCAACCCCGAGCACATCAACCGCTACCCGCACCAGTTCTCGGGCGGCCAGCGGCAGCGCGTCGGGATCGCGCGGGCGCTCGCGCTGCGGCCCAAGGTGATCGTGTGCGACGAGCCGGTGTCCGCGCTGGACGTGTCGATCCAGGCGCAGGTGATGAACCTGCTGCGGGAGCTGCAGGCCGAGTTCGGCCTCGCGTACGTGTTCATCGCGCACGACCTGTCGGTGGTGCGGCACCTGTCCGACCGGGTGGCCGTGATGTACCTCGGCAAGATCGTGGAGATCGGCACCGAGGAGGAGATCTACCGCCACCCCACCCACCCGTACACCCAGGCGCTGCTGTCGGCCGTGCCGGTGGCCGACCCGGAGCTGCGCGGGCAGCGGGACGTGATCCGGCTGACCGGCGACGTGCCCTCGCCGATCGACCCGCCGTCGGGCTGCCGGTTCCGCACGAGGTGCTGGAAGGCGCAGGACATCTGCGCGCGGGAGGAGCCGGCGCTGGTGGACCGGGGCGGCCACCCCAGCGCCTGCCACTTCGCGGAGGAGCGCTCCGTTGTGCCGTGAGCGCGAGGGCGCCCGACCGCGCCGTGACCGGGAGGACACCCGATGACCGACCGCACCGCACTGCACGCCGCCGCCCGCGGCGGGGACGCCGACGCGATGGTCGAGCTGGCCCTGCTGCTGGAGGGTGGCATCACCGGCGACGAGGAGGACGGCGACCCGCACGCGGAGGTCGAGCGCTGGCTCGGGCAGGCGGCCCGTGCCGGCAACCTGCGCGGCGTGGCGGAGCTGGGCGCGTTCCTGTGGCACGTGCGGCAGGACGAGCAGGCGGCGCTGCCGTGGCTCACGAGGGCCGCGGACGGGGGTGACGCGGGGGCGATGGCCGTGCTGGGCGACGTCCACGACTTCCTCGGTGACACCGACCTCGCCCGGCGCTGGTACGGCGCGGCGGCGGCGCTGGGCGACGCGGGCGCGGCGGCGAACCTGGCCGCCCTGAACCGGCTGATCAACTGACTGAACAGGACAGTCCGAACAGGACCGGGTGGCGCGCGCCGGGGACCGGCGCGCGCCACCCGCCTCGACTCGCGCGCCTCAGCGGTTCGACGCGGACTGCACGAACGCGGCGAGGTCCTTCGACTGCTGCACCCGCGAAGGCTCGTGCACGTACATCATGTGCCCGGCGGGGTAGTAGGCCGACTCGATGTTGTCGTGCAGCTCGGCCGGGATCCGCAGGTGCGCCACCACGTGCTCGGCCGCGTAGTACGGCGTCGCGCCGTCGTAGTGGCCGTACGCGATGTGCACCTTCAGGTCCGGGTTGGCGCGCATCGCCGCCGAGAGCTTGTTCGCCACGGTGACGTGCGTCCCCTCGAACTCCTTGTAGGACCAGGGGTGCACGGACCGGGTCAGGATCTCGTAGGGCAGGTCGTTCTCGTACTCCAGCTCCACCCGCAGGTAGTGGTTCAGCGCGGCGGTGTACGGCCCCATGATGGCCGAGTACGACGGGTCCTCGCTGAACAGCTCGCGGCCGTAGTCGACGTCCGCGCCGGTGAACCGGGAGTCCAGCCGGCCGACCACCTTGCGCTGCGACCGCAGCACCTCGGTGAAGAACCGGACGTGCTCCACCCGCAGGTCGACCCGGTCGACGTAGTCCTCCGACAGCCCGGTCAGCGCCGCGTACCGGGACACCGCCGAAGCGCGCTCCTCGGCGGTCAGCCGGTGGCCGCGCGCCAGCGCCCACGGGTAGTCGCGGGACGCGAACTCCTCGGCCTCGGCGAGCACGTCCTCCAGCGGCCGGTCGCCGTGCAGGCCGTGGTAGTGCGCGATCGCCGCGTACGTGGGCAGGAACAGCGCGTGCGGCAGGTCGTTGCCCTCGCTGAAGTCCAGGGTCGCGAAGTCCAGCACCGACGAGATGAGCATCAGCCCGTTGAGGTACATGCCGTAGCGGACCTGGAGGTGCTCGGCCAGCGCCGCCGCGCGGGTCGTGCCGTAGGACTCGCCGGCGAGGAACTTCGGCGACAGCCACCGGCCGTTGCGCGAGGTCCACAGGCGGATCACCTCGCCGACCGACTCCAGGTCGCCCTGGAACCCGTGGAACTCGCCCGGCTTCCCGCCCTTGACCGCCCGGGAGAACCCGGTCGAGACCGGGTCGATGAACACCAGGTCGCTGTGCGCGAGCAGCGTCTCCGGGTTGTCCACCAGGTCGTACGGCGGCGGCGCCAGCTCGCCCACGTCGCCGGACACCACCCGGCGCGGCCCGAGCAGCCCCAGGTGCAGCCACACGCTCGACGAGCCGGGGCCGCCGTTGAACGCGAAGGTCACCGGCCGCTTGGCCGCGTCCGCGCCGTCGAGGGTGTAGGCGGTGAGGAACACCTCGGCCTTGGCCAGGTGGCCGTCGAACTTGCCGTCGGTCAGCACCTCCTTGCGCAGCACCACCCGACCGGTGGTCGTCGTGTAGTTCAGCTTGCGCCGCTTGACGGTGATGCCGTGCTGGGTGGTGACGAGGTCGTCGGTGGGGGTTTCCCGGACGTCGGTGTCGGGAACCTTGTCTTCCCCGGTGTCCTTGTCGGTCATGGTCGGAACTCTACGTTCGGGGTGGGGAGGGCATGCGCTCGCTGGAGGAGTTGGACTCCCGGGTCGTGGACTGCCGGGCCTGCCCGCGGCTGGTGGCGTGGCGCGAGGAGGTGGCGCGGGTCAAGCGGGCGGCCTTCGCCGACCAGACCTACTGGGCCCGCCCGGTGCCCGGTTTCGGGCCGGCCGACGCCCGGCTGGCCCTGGTCGGGCTGGCGCCCGCCGCGCACGGCGGGAACCGCACCGGCCGCATGTTCACCGGGGACCCGTCGGGTGACTTCCTGTACGCCGCGCTGCACGCGGTGGGCCTGGCGTCGCAGCCGACGTCGGTGCGCGCGGGCGACGGCCTGGAGCTGCACGGCACGCGGATCACCGCACCGGTCAAGTGCGCGCCGCCGGAGAACAAGCCGACCGCGCGGGAGCGGGACACCTGCCGGCCGTGGCTGGTCGGCGAGCTGGAGCTGCTGCGCCCGACCCTGCGCGCGGTCGTGGTGCTGGGCGGTTTCGGCTGGCAGGCGCTGCTGCCGGTGCTCGCGGCGGGCTGGGAGGTGCCCCGGCCCGCGCCGAAGTTCGGCCACGGCGCGTCGGTCGAGCTGCCCGCCCTGGACGGCGGCGCGCCGCTGACCGTCTTCGGCGCCTACCACGTCAGCCCGCACAACACCTACACCGGCCGCCTGACGCCCGACATGCTCCAGGACGTCCTGCGCCGGGCCGCCCGGACCGCCGGGCTGCCCGTGCCCTGACCTCCCCCGGGGGTTCGGGCCACCGCGCCCCGACCGCCCGGCTTCCGGCAAATCAGGGGCGCGGGAGGGGAGCAACGGGCATCCTTGCCGCATGAGACCCCGGCTCGCGCTCGCACTGCTGGTGGGGATCGCGCTGGTCGTGGTCGCCGTCGCGGCGAACGGGGCGTCGCCGGTGCCCTACGAGTCGCGCGACCCCGCGGACGAGACGACCCCGACGGCGGTCGCGACGACCGCCGCGGTGGCCGAACCGGGGATCGGCCCGTCGCCCGCCGGCGGGTTCCTGGTCGTGCTGCTGGCCGTGCTCGGCGTCGTGGCCCTGGTCCTGTTCGCCACCCTGCTCGTCTCGGCCCTGCGCTGGACGCGCAGGCGCCCGCGCGGCGTCGGCCCGGTGGCCGCGGCGGCCGACCCGGGCGACCTCACCGCGCCCGGCGAGCTGGTGCGGGGCGCGCGCCAGGCGCTGGCGGGGCTGCGGGACCGCACCGGCGGACCGCCCCGGGACGCCGTGGTCCTCGCGTGGCTGCGGCTGGAGCAGGCGGCGGCCGAGAGCGGCGCGGCCCGCGAGCCGCACGAGACGCCCACCGAGTTCACCGGCGCCCTGCTCGCCCGCCACCACGTCGACGGGGCCGCGACCGCCGGGCTGCGGCAGGTCTACCAGCGGGCCCGGTTCGGCGTCGCCGAGGTCACCGACGAGGACGCCCGCGCGGCGCAGGACGCCCTCCAGCGGATCGTGCACGACCTGACGCGCGTCCGGGAGGCGCGGTGACGACCGGGCCGGACGAGGGGATCAAGCCCCTCGTGGGCGTGGGCGGCGCGATCGGCGTCGGCGCGGTCGCGGCCGTCGCCACGACCTTCACCGCCTACCGGGCGGGCGCGCCGGTCCACTGGGCGGCGCTGGTCGCGCTGCCGGTGGTCGCGCTGGCCGTGCTCGTCGCCCGCCTGCCGCGCGCCACCGACGTCCTGTGGGTCACCCCGCCCGCGACCTTCTCCACGGTCACGACCGCCCAGGCGAGCACCCTCGCGGGGCGGCTCGCCGAGGCCGCCGTCGACCACGACCGCTTCACCCTGCGCGTCCAGCCCCGGCTGCGCCGGCTGGTCGACGCCCGGCTGCGCCAGCGGCACGGCGTGCCCGACGCGGACGACCCGCGCGCCGCCGAGCTGCTGGGCCCCGAACTGCACCGCCTGGTCACCGACCCGGCGGCGACCCTGCCCGAACCGCGCGTGCTCGCCGAGCTGTTGGAGAACCTGTGACGTCTGCGAACCTCATCGGCGCCGAGGCCAGGACCGTGCTGGACGCCGTCGGCGCGGTCGTCGTCGGCAGGCAGCGGTCGCTGCGGCTGGCGCTGGCGGCGATCCTGGCCGGCGGCCACGTGCTGCTGGAGGACGTGCCCGGCCTGGGCAAGACGCTGATGGCCCGCTCGCTGGCGCAGGCGCTGCGGCTGGACTTCAAGCGCCTGCAGTGCACGCCCGACCTGCTGCCGGCCGACGTCACCGGCTCGTTCATCTACGACCCGGGCGAGCGCGAGTTCACCTTCCGCGCGGGCCCGGTGTTCACCGGCCTGCTGCTGGCCGACGAGGTCAACCGGACGCCGCCCAAGACGCAGTCCGCGCTGCTGGAGGCCATGCAGGAGCGGCAGGTCACGGTGGAGGGCCGCACGTTCCCGCTGCCCCGGCCGTTCCACGTGCTGGCCACCGCCAACCCCGTGGAGTACGAGGGCACCTACCCGCTGCCCGAGGCGCAGCTCGACCGGTTCCTGCTGCGGGTGGACATCGGCTACCCGCCCGCCGAGGAGGAGGTCGAGGTGCTGCGGCGCAGGCTCGCGCGCCGGCAGGAGGAGACCGAGGTCGAGGCGGTGCTGGGCGCCGACCGGCTGGCCGCGCTCCAGCGGGGCGTGGAGCAGGTCGCCGTGGACGACGTCCTGCGGTACTGCGTCGACCTCGCCGCGTCGACGCGCTCGCACCAGGCCGTGGAGGTCGGCGCGTCACCGCGCGGCGCGCAGGCCCTGGTGCTGGTCGGGCGGGCCCTGGCGGTGCTGGACGGGCGGGACTTCGTGCTGCCCGAGGACGTCAAGGAGTGCGCGGTGCCGGCACTGGCGCACCGGCTCACGCTGCGCCCGGAGACCTGGACGTCCGGCACGACCGGCGTGGAGGTCGTGACCGAGCTGCTGGGCCGGGTGCCGGGCCCGGCCGCCGCCCGGTCGTGAACCGGGGGCAGCGCATCCGCGACGCGCTGACCGGCGGCCGGGGCGCGCACTGGCACCCGACGGACGCCCTGGTGCGCGGCGTGGTGCTGGGCGTGGGCCTGGTCGTGGCCGGCGGCCTGTTCCACCGGGTGGAGCTGGTGCTGTTCGGCGCGCCCCTGCTGGTCTCGACGCTGGTCGCCCTGGTGACCACCGTCGGCGGCCGGCCGGACGTGCGGGTGCGCGGCCTGCCCCGCACCGGCGAGGTCGGCGTGGCGGGGTCCGTCGTGGACGTCGACCCGGGGGTGGGCGCGGAGGTCCTGGCGATCCGGCTGCCCGTCGGGCGGCCGGGGGCGGGACCGGTGCACCTGCTGCCCGCGTCGGTGCGGTCGGTGGCGGTCGAGCTGCGCCGCGACGCGTGGGGCGAGGGCGTCGACCTGCGCCCGGACCACCTCGTCGCGGGCCCGGACGGGCTGCTCGTGCACGGGCCGGTGTCCGCGCCCGAGCGGGGCCGCGTGATCCTGCCCCCGGTGCACCAGCTGCCCTCCGGCCTGCTGCCCGCGCGGGCCAGGGGGCTGGTGGGCGCGCACCGGGCGCAGCGGCCGGGCGACTCGGTGGAGCTGCGCGACATCCGGGCGTTCCAGCCGGGCGACCGGTTGCGCCGGGTCGACTGGCGGGTCTCGCTGCGGGCGGGGTCGCTGCACGTCCGGGAGCACCACGCCGAGGCCGACGCGGACGTGGTGCTGGCCCTGGACACCCGCTTCGACGTGGGCCGCGAGGTCGGCGACTGGGCGGTGGCCGACCGGGGCACGGTGCGCCCCGGCGGCAGCCTCGACCTGGCGGTGCGCGCGGCGGCGTCGCTGGGCGCCGGGTACCTGCGGCAGGGCGACCGGGTGAGCCTGGTCCACCTGGGGCGCCCGCTGCTGGGCCTGCGCGCGGGCACCGGGCGGCGGCAGCTGCTGCGGCTGCGCAACCAGCTGGTGGCGTGCGCGCGGTCGGCGGGGTGGGCGCACAAGCCCGTGCTGCGGCCGGAGCAGGTGCCGCAGGGCGCGCTGGTGGTGGTGCTGTCGCCGTTCCTGGACGCCGAGGTCGTGGAGCAGGCGGTGCACGCCGCGCGGAGGGGAAACGTGGTGCTGGCGGTCGACGTGCTGCCCGAGGGCCTGCGGCCGGACCGGGAGGCGCCGTGGGGCGCCGCGGCGCTGCGGGTGCTGGAGCTGGAGCACGAGGTGCGGGTGGAGGCGATGCGGCGGCACGGGGTGGCGGTCGTGCGGTGGGACGCGAAGGCCGCGGCGATCGCCGGCGTGCTGCGCGAGGCGGCCAAGCCGGGGCGGCGCCGGTGACCGCCCCGCTCGCGCACCGCGCCCCGGCGACCCGCTCCGGGTCGTCGGCGACCCGCGACGAGCCCACCGCCGACCGGGGCGCGACGAGCGGGAGCGGGGTGGACCGGTGACGGCTGTCCGGTTGCGGGGCGGGGTGCCCGGGTGGGTGTTGCGGGCCGCGGTCGGGGTCGTCGGCCTGGCCGTCGCCGCCGTCCTCTACGCCGAAGGGGTGAGCTTCACCCCGTTGGCGCTGTACGTGGCGCTGGTCGGCATCACGGTCGCCATCCCGGCGTCGGCCGCGGTCCTGCTCCTCATCGGCTACCCGGCCGTGGCGATGGCGGTGCAGGGCGGCGCGCCGGTGCGGCCCGGCGTCCTGGTGCTCGTCGCGCTGCTGCACCTCCTGCACCTGCTGTGCGCTTACGCTGCGCTCATCCCGACCCACGCGCGCGTTCACCTGGACGCGCTACGCGCGCCGGCGCTCCGGTTCCTGCTGGTGCAAGCCGGGGTACTCCTCCTGGCGGTGCTGGTGCTCCTCCTGCCGGGCGGCCGAACGGACGCGGTGGTCGAGGTGCTCGGCGTCGCGGGCGCGGTCGGGCTGGTGGCCGGGGCGGTGGCGCTGCTGCGCCGGCGGGGCTGAGGAAAGGGGCCGGAAAACTCAGCTCCGGCTGAGCATCTGGATCGTTCCTCTCAGCAGTTTCGTCCACTACCGCACTTTCGGCCCTGGTCAGGGCGCTGCGTGTCCCTCATCACCCGGCGACCGTGGTCACAACGGGGCCTGCGAAGCCGTCGGAAACGCGGGTCCGGTGCGACCATAGGCGTATGGCTGCTGTGAAGTCGCAACCCACACGGATCGTGATTGTCGGCGGTGGGTACGTCGGCATGTACACCGCGCTGGGATTGCAGAAGAAGCTGCGTTCCGGTGAGGCGTCGGTCACGGTCATCGACCCGCAGCCCCACATGACCTACCAGCCGTTCCTCCCCGAGGCGGCGGCCGGCTCCATCGAACCGCGCCACGTCGTCGTGCCGCTGCGCCGGGTCCTCAAGCGCTGCCACGTCGTCACCGGCCGCGCGACGAAGATCGAGCACGCCCGCAAGGCCGTCACGGTCGAGCTGGCCGACGGCCACGTCGCGGAGTACGAGTACGACGTGCTCGTGTCGGCCCTGGGCGCGATCTCGCGCACCCTGCCGATCCCCGGCCTGCCCGAGGTCGGCATCGGCATGAAGACCATCGGCGAGGCCATCTACCTGCGCAACCACGTGCTGTCGCGGCTCGACCAGGCGGCCAGCACCGACGACCCGGAGCTGCGCAGGCGGCTGCTGAGCTTCGTCGTCATCGGCGGCGGCTTCGCGGGCATCGAGACGCTGGCCGAGCTGGAGGACATGACGCGCTACGCGCTGCGCTACTACGAGGGCCTCAAGCAGGAGGACGTGAACTGGGTGCTGGTCGAGGCCACCGGCCGGATCATGCCCGAGGTCAGCGCCCGGCTCGGCGTCTACACGGTCGAGCAGCTGGAGAAGCGCGGCATCAAGTGCTACCTCGACACGCGGGTCAAGTCGATGGAGGGCGGCCACGTCGTCCTGGACGACGGCACCGAGTTCGACTCGGACACCATCATCTGGACGGCCGGCATGAAGGCCAACCCGATGCTGCGCAACACCGACCTCCCGCTGGACGCGCGCGGCCGGGTGCAGTGCACCGCCGCCATGCAGGTCGTCGGCCTGCCGGGCGTGTGGGCGGCGGGCGACTGCTCCGCCGTGCCGGACCTCTCGCGCACCGAGGACGACCCGACGGCGACCTGCGTGCCCAACGCCCAGCACGCGATCCGGCAGTCGAAGCTGCTGGCCAAGAACATCGTGGCCGCGCTGCGCGGGCGCAAGCCGAAGGACTACTACCACAAGTACCTGGGCTCGGTGGCCGGCCTGGGCCTCTACAAGGGCGTGGCCGACGTGTTCGGCCTGCGGTTCAAGGGCGTCGTCGCCTGGTTCATGCACCGCAGCTACCACGTGATGTTCATGCCCACGGTCAACCGCAAGTTCCGCGTGTTCGTGGACTGGACGCAGGCGCTGTTCTCGGGCCGGGAGATCGTCGCGCTCGGTCAGATCCACGACCCCAAGGCCGAGTTCGACCGCGCGACCAAGAGCTGAACGGGGCCCGCCCGCTGCGCCGACCGGTCGCCGCGGGCGGGCACGCGCAAGCACCCGTCTGGCTCAGCGCCGTAACTTGAGCCCCCAATGGGAGTAATGGGCAGCGAGTCACCTTGACATTGCGTAACGTGAACCCGAGACTACTGCTGGTGCGCCACCAAAAGTGTGACGCGCCAGTGGGGAGAGAGGTGACCGCGATGTCGCTTGAGGAGCTGGCCGCACAGCTTCGCCGCGGTGAGATCGAGGACCGTGCCCTGGCGGAGTACGCCGCCGAGTACGCCACCGCCGGAAAGATTTTCCGAAGCAAGAAAGACGACTGAGCATGACCGCTCCCGGGTGGGGGAACGAGTTGGTTCCCCCACCCGAGGCCGTCCGGCCCGTCCGGCCCACCCCGCTGCTGCTGCAAGGCCAGGACTACGTCTTCCGGTCACCGGCCAGGAACCTGGACTTCCAGGAGCAGGTGCACCGCCTCGGGATGGTCGACGAGGGCGACGGCGGTCCCGTGCCCTGCGTGCTGGTGCTCGCCCGCGCCGCCGACATGGAGATGAACGCGCTCTCGGTCGCCCTGGCCGAGCGCGGCATCCGGATGGCCCGCATCGACGCCGACCGCTGCGTCGAGCTGCCCCTCACCGTCTACACCGAAGCGCCCCTGCTGGAGCTGGACCGCTGGCTGCTGCGCCCGCTGCTGGTGTGGCGCAGGCACTTCGAGCTGGCCGCGCTCCAGGTCGAGCCGGGCACCCTGGCCGCCGCCTACGCCGTGGACCAGTGGGGCTCGGTCGCCAACTGGCTGACCACCCGGGCCGACTGGGCGCACGTCAACCCCGCCCGGTCCAGCTCCCACCTGGACCGGCTCACGCAGCTGTCCGACGCGTCCGCGTTCGGGCTGCGCGTCCCGCGCACCGCCGTCACCACCCGACCGGGCCGCACCAGGCCGGGCGGGGCGCGGTGCATCGTCAAGACCACCGGTCGGCACCTGCTGGAGCCGCGCCCGGGGACGCAGCACGGCCTGTTCCCCCGCCCGCTGGAGACCAGCCGCTCGGGTGACGTCCCGGAGCCCGCGCCGGTCATCGTCCAGGAGTACGTCCCGTCGGACACCGAGCTGAGGGTGTTCGTGGTGGGCGACCGGGTGCTGTCCTACCAGGTCGACAAGCTCGACCCGGCGCAGCTGTGGGTGGACCCGGAGGCCGTCCGGGTCACCCCGGTGGAGGCGCCGGCCGGGCTGACGGACCGGCTGCTCGCCTTAGCGCGGCACTGGCGGTTGCAGGTCGCGGCGTTCGACCTGCTCGTCGCGGGCGGCGACCACGTGTTCCTCGAGGTCAACGTCAACTGCGACTGGCGATGGTTCGAGCACCGGGCCCGGGACGAGCGGGTGTCCGACGCCGTGCACGAGTGGGTGGCGGCGCGTTTCGAGGAGCTTCTCCGTGCGGGTAAAGGTCGCTGAGCACGCGACGTTGTACTACCAGGGCGGCGCGGTGGTGTGGGACGACTACCTCCACCACCGGCAGTTCGCGATCAGCGAGACGGCCGAGCTGCTGTGCCGCAAGTTCACCGAGTTCACCGACGTGGACGCGCTGCTCGCGCCCCTCGGCGAGGCCGACCGGGCCGCGCTGCGCGGGGTGCTGGACGAGCTGCTCGACGCCGGCGTGCTGCTGGTGGAGGGGTCGCCGCAGCACGAGGCGGAGCGCCGGGTGCTCGCGGGCTGGGGCGCGTGGGGCGCGTCGGCGCGGCACTTCCACTTCGCCACCCGCACCCTGGCCGACGCGCCGTACCAGCGCGCCGACGAGCACGACGCCCTGCTGGACGAGAAGCTGGCGCAGGAGCCGCCGCCCCCGCCGTTCCGCGCGCTCGGCGGCCCGGCCGTGCCGCTCCCGCCGCTGCCGCGGGACCCGGCCTGGGGCTCGCGCGGCCTGCTGGACGTGCTGCTGTCCCGCCGCACGACCCGGGAGTTCGGGCCGGGGCGGGTGGACCTGGGGCAGGTGGGCGAGCTGCTCGGCGTGCTGGGCGGCCCGTCGCCGGCCCGGCCGCGGGTCGGGCGCACCGGCACGGTGTTCAAGACCAGCCCGTCGGGCGGCGGGCGGCACCCGGTGGAGATCTACGCGCACGCGCGCGGCGTCGACGGGCTGCCCGACGGCTGGCACCACTACGACGGGCTCGCGCACGCGCTGGAGCCGCTGGGCGTGGCGTGGTCGCCCGCGCAGCTGGTGGAGGCGGCGGGCGGCCAGGACTGGGTCGGCCCGGCGCCGCTGGTCCTCGCGTACACCGCCGTCCTCGACCGGACCAGGTGGCGTTACGACACGTCACGGGCTTATCGGGTCGTGCAAATGGACGTCGGCCACCTGTCGCAAACCGCATATCTGGTGGCTACCGCTCAGGGTTTCGGTATCGGCTTCACCGCAGCATTGCGGGATGAACTCCTCGAAGTCGCTCTCGGCTGTGACGCTTATCACGAAGTCGTACTCGGGTTGAGCGTGCTGGGTCCATTACCTCAATGAGCGCAATAGCGGATCGCATTGAGCCGTGCGGGGGACTTGTGCCGAACCGGCCCCACGAACGCTCGGTAACGGCTTAGGCTCCACGCTGCCCCCGTAGCCCAATCGGTAGAGGCAGGCTCCTTAAAAGAGTCACAGTACGGGTTCGAATCCCGTCGGGGGCACGGCACCGCGACCTTCGTCGTCACTCGCCGGTCGAGTGATCACGAACGGGCGGTGGAGTTAGCCAACACTGGCTACTTGTGATGGCTATTCACATTTCAGCGGTTCCAGCTGTCAATGCCCTGAAAGAGCGTTTGTCGGCGCTCGGGCACGTCGCCGGCGCCGGCCCCGTCCGGGCCCCTGGAACGCGCGCTGAGCCGCCGGCGGCGGGGTCCGGGGTGCCCCCGGACCCCGCCGGCCCGGCGTCACGCCCGAGCGGCCACCCAGTCCCGCACGACCCCGTCCAGCACGGCCAGCGGCAGCGGCCCGCCGCCGAGCACCAGGTCGTGGAACGCCCGGATGTCGAACCGGTCGCCCAGCGCGCGCTCCGCCTCCGCCCGCACCCGCTGGATCTCCAGCCGCCCCACCATGTACGCCAGGGCCTGCCCCGGCGCGGCGATGTAGCGGTCGACCTCGGACTCGACCTCCACCAGCGCCAGCGGCGTGTTGTCCCGCAGGTAGCCGATCGCCCGGTCGCGGCTCCAGCCGTGCGCGTGCAGCCCGGTGTCGACCACCAGCCGCCCGGCGCGCAGCGAGTCCATGGCCAGCATCCCCAGCCGCGCCACGTCGTCGGAGTACAGGCCCATCTCGTCGGCCAGCCGCTCGCAGTACAGGCCCCAGCCCTCCAGGTACCCGGTGACGGTGGCGACCCGGCGCAGCGCCGGCAGCCCGGTCAGCCCCTGCGCCAGCGCGATCTGGAAGTGGTGCCCCGGCACGGCCTCGTGGAAGGCGATCGCCTCGGCCTGGTACCGGAAGCGCTCCCGCGCGCGGTGGGTGTTGGCGTAGTAGGTGCCCGGCCGCGTCCCGTCCATCGACGGCGGCGCGTAGAAGGCCAGCGGCGCGCCGGGCGCGTCCACGGCGGGCACCGGCTCCACCCCGCACCGCTTGTCCGGCACCGCGCCGAACCAGCGCGGCGCGGCCTCCTCGGCGCGCGCCACGGCCTCGCGCGCGGTGGCCAGCAGCTCGTCCGCGGACTCCCAGCGCAGCGCCGGGTCGGTGCGCAGCCGGTCGAGGACCTCGGCGGTGTCCCGCGTGCCGAACACCCGCCCGCCCAGCTCGGCGTACTCCTCGGCGAGCGCGGCCACCACCTCCAGCCCGGTCCGGTGCAGCTCCTCCGGCGTCCGGTCCGTGGTGGTCTGCGCGCGCGCCAGGCCCGCGTAGGCGGTGTCGCCGCCGGGCAGCCAGCACAGCCCCGCCCGGTCCGCCGGCCGCCCGTCGAGCCCGGCGACGACCTCCCGGTAGGCGGCGAACGCCGGCCGCACGCCCTCGGCGATCAGCCGGTCCCGCTCGGCGGTGAACGCCGCGCCGCCGGCCGGCCGGGCGAACGGGTCCTCCTCGGCGGCCAGGTACCGGTCCAGGTGGGCGACGCACGCCGCCACCAGGTGCCGCACCGGCGTGCGGCCCGCCGCCGAGCCGGCGACCTGCCGCTCGCCGACCGCGCGCAGGAACTCCGGGACGCCGGCCAGCCGCGCCAGGTAGTCGCGCTCCTGCTCCTCGGTGGCGGGCGCCGTCATCGGCAGGATCGCGAGCAGTTCGCCCGCCGGTGTGAAGAAGGAATCGGTGACGGTGTACTCCACCGATCGGGCGGCCAGCAGGTCCACGGTCGATTCGGCCTGCTGGACGATCACCGCGCGGGTCACCGGATCGTCGTCGTCGGGCAGTTCCCGGGCGCGCTCGGCGATCCGGCGGGCGGCGGCGCCCGCGGATTCCTCGGCTTCCAGCCGGTGGTCGGGCAGCAGGTGGTCGTAACCGGGCAGGCCCCACGTGGTCGCGCCCAGCGGCGAGAGCCGGGACATCAGGTCGAGCAGTTCTTCCGCGAGCGCGGCCGTCGTGGTCATCCGGGACCCCCGTGCGTCGGTGGGAAAGGAACGGTACTTAGCCTAAATAACGATTACAGGCGGTCCAAATAGGCCAGCACCGCCAGCACCCGCCGGTTGTCGTCCTCCGACAACGGCAGGCCCAGCTTGCCGAAGATGTTCGCGGTGTGTTTGCCGACGGCTTTCTCGGTGACGAACAGCCGGGCGGCGATCGCCCCGTTCGACCGCCCCTCCGCCATCAGGGCCAGCACCTCGCGCTCGCGCGGCGTCAGCGTGGCCAGGGGCCGGTCGCGCCCGCTGCGCGCGAGCAGCTGGGTGATGACCTCCGGGTCCATGGCGGTGCCGCCGGCAGCCACCCGCCGGATGGCGTCGACGAACTGCTTCACGTCCGAGACCCGGTCCTTGAGCAGGTAGCCCACGCCACCTGCCCGGTCGGACAGCAGCTCGCGCGCGTAGAGCTGCTCGACGTACTGGGAGAGCACCAGCACCGGCAGCCCCGGCACCCGCTTGCGCGCCTCGATCGCGGCCCGCAGCCCCTCGTCGGTGAACGTCGGCGGCAGCCGCACGTCCACCACGGCCACGTCGGGCCGGTGGTCGACCATGGCCTTGAGCAGCGCCGGGCCGGTGTCGACCGCCTCCACGACCTCGAAGCCGTAGGCCCGGAGCAGCCGGATCAGGCCGTCCCGGAGGAGGACGAGGTCTTCACCCAGCACGACGCGCACGGCAGCTCCACGGTGACGGACGGGCCCGGCCCTCGGGCCCCGCGGCACCGAGTCTGCCCGCGCCGACCGGGTGGTGGTGCGCGTTCGGCCGAATCCCGGCGGCCCGCGCGGGACCGCCCGCGCCGGGACGGCCGGTGCGGTGCTCGGCGGTCCCGGTGGCCGGGGCGGGTGTCCGACCACCGTCCGGGTCCCGGCGCGGGACCCGGTGGTGGCCGGGGTGGTGGTCGCGGTCCGGGGCCGCGCTCGCGGGCGCGGCGGTGCGCGCCGGGGCGGGGTCAGGCGGTGGCCTCGACCGGCAACAGCGCGCAGGGCAGCTCCATGGTCACGATCGTCGGCCCGCCCACCGGGCTGGCGATGCCCAGCGTCCCGTCGAACGCGCCGAGCCTGCGCTCGATCCCGCGCAGCCCGCCGCCCTCGGTCGGCTCCGCGCCGCCGCGCCCGTTGTCGCCGATCATCAGCGCGAGCCTGCCGCGCTCGTGCCGCACCCGCACCCACGCGCTGGTCGCGCCGCTGTGCTTGGCCACGTTCGCCAGCGTCTCGGCCACCGCGAAGTACGCCGCCGACTCGACCGGCGCCTCCGGCCGCCCGGCCAGCTCCAGGTCCACCTCCACCGGCAGCGGGCCGGCCAGCGCCAGCGCCCGCAGCGCGCCGTCCAGGCCGCGGTCGGCCAGCACCGGCGGGTGGATGCCGCGCACCAGGTCGCGCAGCTCGGACAGCGCCTGCGACGAGGTCTGCCGCGCCTCGGCCAGCAGCTCGCGCACCGCGCCCGGGTCGCGGGCCAGCAGCTCCTCCGCCATGCCCAGGCTCATGCCCAGCGCCACCAGCCGGGCCTGCGCGCCGTCGTGCAGGTCGCGCTCGATCCGGCGCAGCTCGGCGGCCTGCGCGTCGACCGTGTCGGCCCGCGAGTCGGCCAGCTCCCGCACCCGGTCGGTCAGCGCGGCGCGGGCGCCGGTCGCCAGCAGCCACCGCACGAACAGCGCGTGCGCCCGCACGACCCGGGGCGTGGCCCACCACGCGAGCAGCAGGTACAGCAGGCCCAGCAGCGGCGAGAGCACGAAGTTGCCCGGCGTGCCCGAGCCGATGCCGCTGAAGTCCGCGCCGTCCGCGCCCAGCGCCCACAGCAGCGGCATGGCGAACCCCAGGGCGCCGCCCAGCCACAGCGCTGCCGGCAGCACGCCGCACAGCACGCCCACGACCGCGTTCAGCGGCAGGAAACCCAGGTCCCGCCAGGTGGCCGGGTCGGTGGCGACGGTGCGGACCCGCGTCATCGGCCCCCGGTTGGCCGGCTTGCGGTAGGGCGGCTCGATCACCTCGCCCAGCACCCGGCCCGCCCACCACCGGTGCACGGCCAGGTAGCGGCGGGTGAGCGCGGTGGTCAGCAGCAGCAGCGGCACGCCGACCGTCACCAGCACCAGCGGGTAGGTGTAGAGCTGGAGCGGGATCAGGGGCAGGCCGAGCACGCACAGCGGCACCCGCGCCAAGGCCAGCGCCGCGGTCCTGAGCCGGGTTCCCGCGCCGCGCACGAGGTCGTGGTCCGTCATGCGGGTGATTCTTCCGGGCAGCCCCACCGGGAGCAGTGGGCCTAACCCCCCGATCAGACGTCGAGGCAGGCCCCGTCCGGCAGCACCTCCACGCCCGCCTCCCGGAGCTCGGCGTGCTCCGCGGATGCCGGGTCGAGCACCGGGTTGGTGTTGTTCAGGTGCGTGTAGACCCTCCGCACGCGCGGGTGGCGGCGCAGCTCGGGCAGGCTCCGGGTGATCGGCAGGTGGCCCATCGCGGACTGCCCGCCGCCCCGGCCGGTGGCCGCGCCCATCTCGGCCGGCGCGTGGAACGTGCCGTCCAGCAGCACCACGTCCGCCTCCGCGACCAGGTCGTCGAACCCCGGCGGCCAGTCGGCCAGGCAGGGCGCGTACAGCACGATCCCGCCGGTCCGGGGGTCGAACAGCCGGTAGGCCACCACCCAGTGGCCCTCCACCGGCGACCCGGCCGCGTAGCGGGGCCGCTTGCCGCTGATCGGGAACGCGGTCACCACCAGCCCGCCGGCCAGCGGGAACGCCTGCTCCGGCTCGACCTGCCGCCACGTCCACTCGGCGTAGCGGTCCAGCGCCGCCCGCGTCCCGGCCAGGGCGTGCAGGACGGTCGCGGGCGCGTGCACCCGCAGGCCCGGCGCGCCGCGCAGCGTCAGCAGCCCGAGCGCGTGGTCCACCTCGGCGTCGGTGAGCAGCACCCCGCGCACCGGGGTGTCCCGCGGGCCCGGTCCGGGCGCCAGCTCCGGCGTGGTGGTGATCTGGGCCCGGATGTCGGGGGAGGCGTTGAGCAGCCACCAGTTCGCGCCGTCGCCGCTGACCGCCAGGCAGTCCTGGGTGCGCGCGGGCAGCTCGCCGGCCCGCGCCTTCGCGCACGGCCCGCACGCGCAGTCCCACTGCGGCACGCCGCCGCCGGCGGCCGTCCCGAGCAGCACGACCCTCACGGCTCCGCCCTCCGCTGCACCAGCGGCGGGGGCGCCCCCTCGGCCGCCAGGAGGGCGTCGACCCGCCCGCGCTCGGGGGACAGCGAGCACACCGGGTCGGTGTTGGCCGCGTCGCCGGTCAGCTGGAACGCCTGGCAGCGGCACCCGCCGAAGTCCAGCTCCTTGCGGGCGCACGAGCGGCAGGGCTCGCGCATCCAGTCGAACCCCCGGAACGCGTTGAACGAGCGGGAGTCGTACCAGATGTCGCGCAGCGGGCGGTCGCGCGCGTTCTCGACGGGCAGGTGCTCGATCACCGTCGCGGCCGGGCACGGCAGCACGTCGCCGTTCGGCGCGACGGTCAGCTGCCGCGCGCCCCAGCCGTGCATGCAGGGCTTGGGGTGCGCCTCGTGGTAGTCCGCGATCACGTAGACGATCTCCATGGCCGTCCGGGACCGGGCCCGCTCCACGACCAGGCCCGCCCGCCGCAGCTGCTCGCGCGAGGGCAGCAGCGCGGCCCGGTTGCGCAGCGCCCAGCCGTAGTACTGGGTGTTGGCCAGCTCCAGCCGGTCCGCGCCCATCCGCTCGGCGAGCGCGATGATGTCGCCCACGTGGTCGAGGTTCAGCCGGTGCAGCACCGCGTTGACCGTCAGCGGCAGCCCGGCGTCGCGGACCGCCCGCGCCGCGGCGAGCTTGTGCCCGAACGACTTCACGCCGGCGATCAGGTCGGCGCCGGCGCGCTGCGCGTCCTGCACCGACAGCTGCACGTGGTCGACGCCCCGGTCCCGCAGGTCGGCCAGCCGCTCGGCGGTCAGCCCCAGCCCGCTGGTCACCAGGTTCACGTACGCGCCGAGCCCGCTCGCGTGCGCCACCAGCTCGGGCAGGTCCCGGCGCGCCAGCGGCTCGCCGCCCGACAGGTGGAACTGGAGCACGCCCAGCGCGCGGGCCTGGTCGAACACCGAGCGCCACTGCCCGGTACCCAGCTCGGCGTCGCGCCGGACGAGTTCCAGCGGGTTCGAGCAGTACCCGCACCGCAGCGGGCACCGGTGGGTCAGCTCGGCCAGCAGCCCGAACGGCGGCTCAACCATCGGTCTCGACCACCCCGCGCGCCGCGAGCCGCGCCACCAGGCCGGCCACGTCCCGCGCCGGCACGCCGTCGAACCGCTCGCCCAGCCGCGCGGTGATGGCGGCGACGGTCGTCCGCCCGTCGCACAGCCCGACGATCGCCGCGGCGGTCTCGTTGAGCACCAGCACGCCCTCCGGGAACAGCACCACGTGGCTGCGCCGGGTCTCGTCGTAGGTCGTCTTCACGCCCCGGGCGAGGCGGGGTGTGGCAGCCAGGTCGGTCATGATCGCCCCGAGTGGTAGTCGACGGCGTCGAGGATCGCCCGCAGCACGTCGCATTTGAACGCCAGTGCGGCCACCGCCGCCTCCTGCTGCTCGCGCGTGGCGCAGTTGCGCACCACCAGGTCCAAAGTGGACCGACCTTCGCCCTCGACCACCCGCAGCCGGGTGGTGAAGTAGGCGAACCCCTCCTCGGCGATCCACGGGTACCGCGCGCGCATGGCCGCCAACCGCCGGGTCATCAGGCCGCGCGAGAACATCTCGGTGAGCCCGGACGCGACGGCCTCGACCCAGGGCCTGGCGCGGGCGAAGTTCACGTACGCGTCCACCGCGAACCTGGTGCCGGGCAGCACGTGCCGCTCGTCGAGCACCTCCTCGCGGGTCAGCCCGAGGGCTTCGGCCATCCGCAACCAGTTCTCCGCGCCGCCCTCGCCCGCGCGCCGCCCGTCGTGCCAGACGATCCGCTCCAGCCACTGCCGCCGCACGTCGGGATCGGGGCAGTTGGCCAGGATCGCGGCGTCCTTGCGCGGGATGCTGCGCTGGTAGTACCACCGGTTCGCCGCCCACAGCTGGAGCTCGTCCTTGGCCAGCTCGCCCGCGTGCAGCCGGAGGTGGAACGGGTGGCCGTCCCAGTAGCGGGCGGACAGCGCCCGCAGCCGCGCGGTGAACTCCGCGTCGGTCAACGGCTCGGACATGCAGCGCCTCCCTGGGTCGCGCGCGATCCGCCACTCCCGCCCGGTCGGCGGCTGCCGCCCGCGCGGCGCGCGGCGGCGTCGTGACCCCGGGGCGGTGCCGGAGCCACGACGGTGGGCGGGGGTCAGCCGCGCGCGGCGTAGGCGGTGACTTCCATCGGGGTGTCGATGTCCCGGAAGTCCGGCTCGACCCAGGTGCGCTTCGGCGTCTTCTCGGCTGGCATGTCGCGACTCCTCGGATTGTCGTGGCTGTCCGTGGGTCGGCGGCGGAGCACCAACGGTAGAGCGTCGAGGGGGCGGCGCGCTAGATCGTAAAGAACGTTGCCCAATGCGGGGGTGGTCTGTCCTCCGATGAGTTGTTGCCCGCGCCGCGCGGGGTGTGGTTGCATCGGGGCAGCCGCCGCTTCCGCCGCCGTCACAGTGCGGACAACGAGGAGCGCACATGCGTGCTCGTGCAAGCGCGGTTCTGGCCCTGGTGCTGTCGGGTGCGGCAGTCGCGGCCCCGGCCCAGGCCGAACCACAGGCGCTCGCCGTCAGGACGCTCGCCACCGGCCAGGACGTCCCCTGGGACATCGCCTTCCTGCCCGACGGCAGCGGCATCTTCACCGAGCGCGACACCAAGCTGATCAAGAAGATCACCGGCACGACCGTCACGACCCTGCACACCGTGGCCGACGCGGTGCCCGGCGGCGAGGGCGGCCTGATGGGCATCGCCGTGTCGCCGACCTTCGCCACCGACAACACCGTCTACGTCCACTACACCGCCGCCACCGACAACCGGGTCGTCAAGGTCCGGCTGGGCGGGGCCGCCGAGCCGATCGTCACCGGGATACCCAAGAACCGCTTCCACAACGGCGGCGGCCTGGAGTTCGGGCCGGACGGCCTGCTGTGGGCGACCACCGGCGACGCGGGCAACAGCGCCCTCGCGCAGGACCGGAACTCCTTGGCGGGCAAGGTGCTCCGCTTCACCACCACCGGCGCGCCGGCGCGGGACAACCCGTTCAACAACCGGGTCTACTCGTACGGCCACCGCAACCCGCAGGGCATCACCTGGGCCAACGGCCGCGCCTACGCGACGGAGTTCGGCAACAACCGGACGGACGAGCTGAACCAGATCCAGTCGGGCCGGAACTACGGCTGGCCCACCTGCGAAGGCCCGTGCAACGACACCAGGTACGTCAACCCGGTGAAGTCCTGGCCGACCAGCCAGGCGGGCCCGTCCGGCATCGCGTTCCACAAGGGCGCCCTCTACCTCGCCGCCGTCACCGGCCGCCGGGTGTGGAAGATCCCGGTGACCGGCACGGAGCTGGGCACCCCGCAGGCGGTGTTCACCGACTACGGCCGGGTGCGCTCGGCCGCGGCGGCGCCCGACGGCACCCTCTGGCTGGGCACCTCGAACCAGGACGGCCGCGGCAGGCCGGCGGCCGAGGACGACCGGATCCTCAGCACCGACGGCTGACCCCGCGCGGGTCGGCGCCGCCCGCCGCCGGCGGCGCGGGTCAGTTCCGCGCCGCCGGCATCCGGCGGAGCTGGTCGAGCACCACGGGGTCCTGCAGCTGCATCCACTGGAGGACCTCGGTGTAGGTGGCGCAGACCGTGTCCTCCCGGACGCAGACCTCACCCATGAAGTCCTCGACGGCCTGGCTGAACGCGCCGCCCGCCCAGTCGTTGAAGTGGTTGCCCACCACCATCGGCGCGCGGTTGCCGTTGAACGCGGCGGTGTAGACCGAGCGGTAGGTGTCCAGCACGACCCGGGTGAACTCGCCGGGAGGGCCGGGGTCGTCCTCGGCCCCGTTCAGGGCGTACCAGAGGTTGAAGTCCATCATCACGACCTGCTTGCCCAGCGCGGGCACCCGGACCTCGGGCATCGGGAACTCCCAGATGCCGTCGCGCACCGACGGCCACGCCACGCCCAGGCTCACGTGGCTGGTGTCGTAGACCAGGCCGTGCCCGCGCATGGCGGGGAACGCCTGGGCCCAGTCGCCCTCCAGGCAGGGCGTCCGGCCGCCGCGCACCGCCGCCGGGTCCAGCCGGAACCCCTGCTCGCGGGCCTTGGCCAGGATGTCGAAGAACTGGTCCAGCTCGCGGTCCCACTCGGCGGTGGTCCACCGCCCCACGCTCGGCTCGTCGCCCTGGCAGTAGTGGCCGTTGTAGTGGGTGCCGATCTCGTGCCCGGCGGCCAGGGCGTCGTTGAGGTAGGCGATCCGGGCCGCGACCTCCGCGCGCGTGCCGCCGAACCCGATCGACGAGTACCCGGCGCGGTGCCCCGGCCCGCGGTAGGAGGCCGCGTCGGCGTCGGCGACCAGGTACACCCCCGACAGCAGGCCGGTCACGTGGGCCCCGACCCGCTGCGCCAGCGGCATCACCCGGTCCCAGTGCGCCTTGGACGCCGCGCCGTCGAACGAGAACAGCACGAACTGCGGCGGCTTCTCGCCGGGCTGGAGCTTGCGCAGCCACTTCGGCGCGGTGGCCGCGGCGGGGACGGTGGGCGTCGGCCCGCTCTCGCTGGACGGGGCGCGGGGCGCGATCGGCAGCGGCGCGGCGACCTCGCCCGGCGAGCCGCCGGGCAGCGGTTCCCGCGCGCCCAGCACCGCCAGCACCGCCAGGACCAGCGCCAGCGCGACGCCCGTGGTGGACCAACCCCAACGCTTCACGCAACAGGAGACGACGGGAAGTGCTCGCGGGTTGCCCGAGCGTGACCGACTAGCCGGCCGGCACCGCCACCACGACCCGGTTCTCCTCGTAGCCGGTGCCGCCGCCGACCCACCGGCCGCCGCACGTCACCAGCACCAGCCGGTGCCCGCCGCGCGGCCCGAACAGCTCCACCGCGCGCTGCGGCAGCTCCTCCTTGCGGACCGTCACGACGCGGTCGACCCGGTACCGGAACGACGTGCCCGCGGTGTCCACCACCGTCACGTCCCGGCCGGCCTCGGCCCGCCACAGCTCGTCGAACGGCCCGGTGACGCCCTTCCAGTTCACGTGCCCGGCCAGCACCGTCGCGCCCTCGGCGGCGCCCAGCTCGACGCCCCACCAGGTGGCTTCGCCGACGCCCTCGGGCACCGGCAGCACGCCGTCGGCGGTGACCTCCGCGCGCACCAGCGTGGCGAGCCCGCCCTCGGGCAGCCGCACCGTGCCGGGCACCTGGGCCGCGGGTGGCGGCGCCGTCGGCGGCGCCGGTGTCGTCGTCGCGGGCGGCGGCGTCGTCGGGCTCTCCGGGGTGGCGGCCCCGGCGGGCATCCCGGCCAGGTCGGCGCCGCGCCCGGACCTCATGCTGTCACCCAGCGGGTGAGGGACGACCGCGTCGCCCGGTCGGGGCAGGCCGGCCACCACCTCGGGGGTGTCGGGGGTGAACGCCAGCGCGGCGGTGGCGAGCACGCCCGCCACCACCGCGCCGGTCAGCAGCGCTCTCACGACCGGGCAGCCGCCCTGCCGCGCGCGACCAGGCCCAGCAGCACCGCGCCCGCGAGCACGGCGCCGCCGAACCCGACCAGCGCCCCGGTGCGGACCTCGGTGGTGGTGGCCGCCTTCGCCACGACCCCCGCGCCGTCCGCGCCGGCCGGGATGGTGATCGGCACCACCGGTTTGTTCGGCTTGTTGGCCAGCGCCAGTGCAAGCGTTTGCGCAGCTTCGACCTTCCCGCACGCCTTGGGCGGCGCGTTCGGGTCGAAGTGCTCCTCGTAGCCCTTGGCCGCGGCCACCTCGACCACGCAGACCTCCTGCGGCGTGCGCAGGTCGGGCACCGTCGCCGTGCCGTCCGCGGCCGTCTGCAGCACGATCGGCTTGCCGTCCGGCCCGGTCAGCGGCGCGTCGTCCTGCTTGAGCGCAGGCGACGCGCCGTCGGCGGCCGTGACGCGCAGCGCGACGCCGGCGATGGCCTTGCCGGTCTCGGTGTCGGTCTTGGCGACCTTCACCACACCGGGCTGCGTCCGGGCGACCGCGGAAGCCTCGGCGCCCAGCTCCTTCTCGCCACCGGTGGTGACGATCCGCTGCATCCGCGTGTCCGCGGGGACGTGCACGATCGGCTCGTCGGCCGGGCTGTCCAGCTTCACCCGGAGGGTCGGCTCCACCCCGGTCGGCACGACCCGCACCGTCAGCGGCTTGCCGTCGGCGGGCGTCCGCAGCTCCGCGGTCGTCCGGCCGTCCTCCAGCGTGGCCTGCTCCAGCTCCACGGTCACCGGGACGTCGCCGACGAGCGCGCCGCCCGCCTTGGCGATGTCCACCGCCCAGGCGCCCGGCGACCCGATCAGCTGCTCCTGCTCCGGGGCGGTGACCTTCGCCGTCCACGGGCCGCGGTTGCTCTCCGCGTCCTTGCGCAGCCGCTCGACCGCTTCCTTGGCCGGCTGGGGGAGGTGGGCGTAGTGGAACTGCTCGTCGTAGGCGATGTGTTGGAAATCGCTTCCCGGGTCCAGCGACAGCGAACCGTGCGGGTAAGCGGTCCACGAGTGCAGCAGGTGCGCCAGCGCCGCGGCCTCGTCGGCGGTGGGATCGGTGGTGTAGCGCAGCAGCAGGTAGGAGATGTTCGCCGCGCTCTCGGGGGAGAGCGGCTCACCCGCCTTGGTCCTGAGCTTGTCGCGGTCCTTGTACTCCTCCTTGCCGTCGGGCGCGAGCAGCGCGTACTGGACGCACCAGACGTGTTTGCCCTGCCAGACGTACGAACCGAGCCAGTCGTCGCCGGCCGGTTTGTCCAGGTACGCCTGCGGGGGGACCCAGTGGCCGATGCCCTCCTGGACCTGGGCCTCGGAAGCTGCGGGAACGGCGAGCAGGGCCACACCGGCCGCGAGCGCCGCGCCGGTGAGTCGTCTCCACCCCATGTTCAAACCTGACCCCTCGGGTGTCGGTGTGCCGCGTGCGCCGGTCCGGACGAGCGGCCTGGGTGAGCCTTACGCGTCGTCTCGGGTGCGGACAAGCCACCAGGGGGGTGGGGGTCGGCGACTACGCTCCGCAGCGTGGGGTGTGGATCCGAGATCGACAGCCCGAGTAAAGTCGCTTTTACCCGACGGGAACCGATCGACTCGTGTGGTCGTTGAAACCCGTGACGGCGTCAAAACGCCACAGGAGGACGAGGTGCGTACCACCAGCAACCCCGCGTTCCGGAACCTGCCGACCGGCGGCGGTTCCGGGAGCTACGCAGGTTTCGGCCAGCCGTACGAGGCGCAGCAGTACGGCGGCTACCAGGGCGCTCCGCCGACCACCGGCGAGCGTCCCATCACCATCGACGACGTGGTCACCAAGACCGCGATCACCCTGGCCACGACGCTGCTCGTCGGGCTCGTCTCGGCGTGGCTGGTGCTCTCCGGCCAGGTCGCGCCGTTCGCGCTGATGCTGCCGGGCCTGATCGTCGGCCTCGTGGTGTCCCTGATCATCATCTTCAAGCGCACCCCGAGCGCGCCGCTGGTCATGACCTACGCGGTGGCCGAGGGCGTGTTCCTCGGCGCGATCACCGGTGTGTTCGAGGCGCTGTACAGCGGTATCGCGTGGCAGGCGATCCTGGGCACGTTCGGCGTGTTCGGCGCGATGCTCGTGGTCTACAAGACCGGCGCGATCCGCGTCACCCCGCGCCTGACCAAGTGGATCATCGGCGCGACCGTCGGCGTCGTCGTGCTGATGCTCGGCAACCTGGTCCTGGGCCTGTTCGGCGTGAACTCGGGCCTGCGGGACGGCGGCACGCTCGCCATCGTGTTCAGCCTCGTGGTCATCGGCATCGCGGCGTTCAACTTCCTGCTGGACTTCGAGGCGGCCAACGAGATGATCCGCTCGGGCGTGCCGGCGAAGTGGGCGTGGTGGGCCGCGTTCGGCCTGATGACCACCCTGGTGTGGCTGTACCTGGAGATCCTGCGCCTGCTGTCCTACCTGCAGCGCGACTAGCGCTCCCGGGCTCGCGGCGCGATCGGCGCCCGGGTCCGCGGCGCGCGATCAGCGCTCCGGGGCTCGGTTCGGCGGGTGAGCGGGGTCGTCCGATGTGGAGGGTGTCCGGCCGGTGGCCGGGCACCCTTCGCGCTGTTCGGGGTGGGTGCGCCGGTTGGCCGGGGGTTCTCAGCTCGGCTCGGCGGAAGTGTCGTACCTCTCTGGTTGGGTGTGCGTCGGGGGCGTTCACTTCGAGGGCACCCCTGCGGGAGCGCGCTTGGGGCGGTGGCACGGTCGTGGTGGGAGCGCGCTTGGGGCGCGGCACGGTCGCGGCGGTGCGGCGGGGTACGGCGCACTAGGTGCCGCCACGCCCGGGTGCCGGTGAGGCGAGAACCACTGCGTCAGGTGTCGGGTCCGCTGGCCGAGGGCATGTGTGGTTGCGCTGCGTAATCGGACGGGAGGCCCCGGTGGCGGGACGCTGAACCGGGCGAGGCTGGGCGAGGAGAGTCGGCCGGGCCCGCGAGGAGTGAGGCTGCGCCGGAGAGCGAGGGTGCGCTGGGGAGCGAGGGCCAAGCCGGGGAGCGGGGGCGGTGAGGGAAGGGTTGAAGGGCGAAAGAGTCCTCGCCGGACGGGCTGGCCGCCAAGGATGAGGGAAGGGCGCTGCGTCCCATCCCCGTATGGCCTGGTCGAAGACCACCACGCTTGTCCGGGGAGCGCAAGCGAAAAGCGTGCTTGCGCTCCCCGGACAAGCGTGGTCCCCTGCGGGCAGGCCATACGGGGATGAGACGCAGGGGCAGAGGTGTGCGGGGCGCAGGCCCCGCAGCCCCGGAGGCTCCCGCGGCCCGAGGCTCCTGCGGCCCTGGGGGCTGGGCGTCAGCTCAGGCGTTCGAGCACCATCGCCATGCCCTGCCCGCCGCCCACGCACATGGTCTCCAGGCCGAACTGCTTGTCGTGGAACTGGAGCGAGTTGATCAGCGTGGTCGTGATGCGCGCGCCGGTCATGCCGAAGGGGTGGCCGACGGCGATCGCGCCGCCGTTGACGTTCAGCCGGTCGAGGTCGATGCCCAGCTCCCGGTAGGACGGGATGACCTGCGCGGCGAACGCCTCGTTGATCTCCACCAGGTCGATGTCGCCGATCGACATGCCGGCCAGCGCCAGCGCCCGCCTGGACGCCTCGACCGGCCCCAGGCCCATGATCTCCGGCGACAGGGCGGACACGCCGGTGGACACCACGCGGGCCAGCGGTGTGATGCCCAGCTCCGCCGCCTTCGCGTCGCTCATGATCACCAGGGCCGCCGCCCCGTCGTTGAGCGGGCAGCAGTTGCCCGCCGTGACCCGCCCGTCGGGGCGGAAGACCGGCTTCAGCCCGGCCACGCCCTCGTAGGTCACGCCGGGGCGGGGGCCGTCGTCGGCGGACACGACGGTGCCGTCCGGCAGGGTCACGGGGGTGATCTCGCGGGCCCAGAAGCCGTTCGAGAGGGCCTTCTCCGCCAGGTTCTGCGACCGGACGCCGAAGTGGTCCATCTCCTCCCGCGTCACGCCCTTCGCCAGCGCGAGGTTCTCCGCCGTCTGCCCCATCGCGATGTAGACGTCGGGGACGCCGCCGGCGGCGCGCGGGTCGGTCCACGCGGAGGCGCCCTGCCCGGCCACGGCCGCCGTGCGGGCCTCGGCCTCGGCGAACACCGGGTTGTGGGTGTCCGGCCAGCTGTCGGAGCTGCCGCGCGCGAAGCTCGACACGGTCTCCACGCCGGCGCTGACGAACACGTCGCCCTCGCCCGCCCGGATCGCGTGCAGCGCCATCCGGGTCGTCTGCACGCTGGACGCGCAGTACCTGGTCACGGTGGTGCCGGGCAGCTCGTCGTGGCCCGCCAGCACGGCCACCACGCGCGCCATGTTGAAGCCCTGCTCACCGCCGGGCAGGCCGCAGCCCAGCATCAGGTCGTCGATGTCGGCCGGGTCCAGCTGCGGCACCTTCGCCAGGGCCGCCTTCAGCACCTGCACGGTCAGGTCGTCCGCGCGGACGTCCTTCAGCGATCCCTTGTGCGCGCGCCCGATGGGCGACCGCGCCGCGGAGACGATCACGGCTTCAGGCATTACGGGACTCCTTCGTTTCGCCGCAACGTTGCTCGAACACTAGTTAACGCCCGTTCAGCGCGGCCACCGCTGGCGACCCGCGGCGCCGCTCGGCGATGGCGGCGCGCCGGGGCGCGCCGACCACCCGACCGCGCGGTGGACCGCACCCGCCGGTCGACCACGAGGGTGCGCGGACGGCCCGCGATCCGCGCGTGACCCGCCGGAGGGGGTGCAGGAAGTACGCTTTCCAGGTCATCTCGCGCAGTGGGAAGGGACCCCCGGTGGAGTACGTCGAGAGCGTCGTCGACCTGGTAGGCAACACGCCGCTCGTGAAGCTGAACGCGGTCGCCGAAGGGCTCCGGCCGCTGATCCTGGCCAAGGTCGAGTACCTCAACCCCGGCGGCAGCGTGAAGGACCGCATCGCCCTGCGCATGGTGGAGGCGGCCGAGCGGTCCGGCGAGCTGAAGCCGGGCGGCACGATCGTGGAGCCCACCTCGGGCAACACGGGCGTCGGCCTGGCGCTGGTGGCCCAGCGGAAGGGCTACAAGTGCGTCTTCGTCTGCCCGGACAAGGTCAGCGTGGACAAGCGCAACGTGCTCAAGGCGTACGGCGCCGAGGTGGTGGTGTGCCCGACGGCCGTCGCGCCCGAGCACCCCGACTCCTACTACAACGTCTCCGACCGGCTGGTCGCCGAGATCCCCGGCGCGTGGAAGCCCAACCAGTACGCCAACCCGGAGAACCCGGCCAGCCACTACCACGGCACCGGGCCGGAGTTGTGGCGGCAGACCGGCGGGCGCATCACGCACTTCGTGGCGGGCGTGGGCACCGGCGGCACGATCTCGGGCACCGGCCGGTACCTCAAGGAGGTCTCCGGCGGCCGGGTGAAGGTCATCGGGGCGGACCCGGAGGGCTCGGTGTACTCCGGGGGCAGCGGGCGGCCGTACCTCGTGGAGGGCGTCGGCGAGGACTTCTGGCCCGACGCCTACGACCGGGACGTCTGCGACGAGATCGTGGCCGTGTCGGACAAGGACTCGTTCGACCTGACCCGCCGGCTCGCCCGCGAGGAGGGCCTGCTGGTCGGCGGTTCCTGCGGGATGGCCGCCGCGGCGGCGCTGCGGGTCGCGCAGCGGTGCGGCCCGGACGACGTCGTGGTGGTGCTGCTGCCCGACGGCGGGCGCGGCTACCTGGCGAGCGTCTTCAACGACAAGTGGATGGCGCAGTACGGCTTCCTGTCGCCCGACACGTCCGGCGCGACGGTCGGGGACGTGTTGCGGCGCAAGGACGGCACGATGCCGGACCTGGTGCACGGCCATCCCAACGAGACGGTCGCCGAGGCGGTCGCGATCATGCGCGAGTACGGCGTCTCGCAGATGCCGGTGGTCAACGCCGAGCCGCCGGTGATGGCCGCGGAGATCGCCGGCGCGGTCAACGAGCGCGACCTGCTCGACGCGCTGTTCACCGGCAAGGCGCAGCTCACCGACCGGCTGGAGGCGCACATGTCGCTGAAGCTGCCGACCATCGGGTCGGGCGAGTCGATCACCGCCGCCATGCAGGCCCTGTCCTCGGCGGACGGTGCGATGGTGCTCGACGACGGCAAGCCCGCGGGCGTCGTCACCCGGCAGGACATCCTGGGTTTCCTCGCCGGGCGCTGAGCAGGCCGATCGCCCGGTTGCCGGCCGCCCGCGGGGTCCCATCCGCTAGCGTTGGCCCCCGACCCGTCCGCCTACCGCCCACGCCAAGGGGGTTGGAAACTCCGATGAACGCCCCGCAGCCGCCAGAGAACCAGCAGTTCGGCGGCCAACACCAGCAGGAGCAGGGGCAGGGCGCGCAGCCCCCGAGCACCGACGCGACCCAGGTCGTGCCGGGCGGTGGCCAGCCCCCGGCGTTCCCGCCGCCGGAGGCGACCCAGGTCGTGACCCCCGGCCAGCAGGTGGCGAACCCGGGCGCGAACCCGGAGGCGACACAGGTCGTCACGCCGGGCGCGACGCAGCAGCAGCCGGCCTTCGGCCAGCAGCCGCAGTCGGGCGGCTTCCCGGCCCAGCCGGCGCAGCCGGGCGGGTTCGGCGCGCAGCAGCCGCCGCAGACCGGCGGGTTCGGCGCGCAGCCCCCGTCGGGCGGGTTCCCGGCGCAGCAGCCGCCCGCCTACGGGCAGCAGCCGGCCCAGTACGGCCAGCCCCAGCAGCCGCCCGCCTACGGGCAGCCCCAGGCCAACCCGTACGCGCAGGCGCAGCAGCAGACCTACGGCCAGCCGCAGGCCGCCCCGTACGGCCAGCCCAACCCGTACGGCCAGCCGCAGCAGCAGGCGTGGGGCGGGCAGCCCGGCTACGGCCGGCCCGCGTTCCCGCCGCCCGCCGGCGGCTACGCCGAGTGGGGCTCGCGCGCCATGGGCGCCCTGGTCGACTACGTCGCGCCGGGTGTCGTCGTGGCCATCCTGGTGATCATCGGCACGGTGTCCGGCGACGTGACGATCGCCTTCATCCTCAGCGGCGTCAGCTACCTGGCGTGGCTCGGCTGGATCATCTACAACTCGTTCTACCTCGCCGGCACCACCGGGCAGTCCTACGGCAAGAAGATGGCGAAGATCAAGCTGATCAAGGAGGAGACCGGGCAGCCGATCGGCTTCGGCAACGCGTTCGTCCGGCACCTGTGCCACTTCGTCGACGGGCTGCCCTGCGGCGCGGGCTACTTCGCGCCGCTGTGGGAGGTCAAGAAGCAGACCTGGGCGGACAAGATCATGGGCACGGTCGTGGTGAACGCCCCGGAGACCGGCGCGCCCGGTGGCGCCGCCGGCGGCTACCCCGGCCAGCAGGCCAACCCGTACGGCCAGCAGCCGGGCTACGGCGAGCAGCCGGGTTACGGGCAGCAGCCCGGCTACGGCCAGCAGCCGGGCTACGGGCAGCCGCAGTCCAACCCGTACGGCCAGCCGCAGCAGCCCAACCCGTACGGCCAGCAGCCGCCGCAGCAGTGGTGAGCCACCGGCCCCGGCGGTAGCCCGCGGGCCGGTGGCCGAGGTCACGGCGGCAGGTCGGACCCGGTCCCCGGCGGCCGGTGACGGCGGAGACGACGACGGCAGGTCGGGACCGGTTCCCCGCGACCCCCCTCGGGGATCGCCCGGGAACCGGTCCCGACCTGCCGTTCCGCACTTCCCGGGTGGTTTCGGGCGGGTCGGTCCGCGGTGCGGGCGGCCCGGCCCGCGGTGGGCCTACGCTGGATCCATGACGGACACCGGCCACTACGGTTTCGCGACCAGGGCTATCCACGCCGGACAGGACCCGGACCCCACCACGGGTTCGGTGATCGTGCCCATCCACGCCACCTCCACCTACGCCCAGGACGGCGTCGGCGGGCTGCGCGGCGGCTTCGAGTACTCCCGCACCGGCAACCCGACCCGGGCCGCGCTGGAGGAGTGCCTGGCCGCGCTGGAGGGCGGGCGGCACGGCCGCGCGTTCTCCTCGGGCATGGGCGCGACCGACACCGCGCTGCGGGCCCTGTGCCGTCCCGGCGACCACGTGCTCATCCCGAACGACGCCTACGGCGGCACGTTCCGCCTGATCGACAAGGTGTTCCGGCACTGGGGCGTCGAGCACACGCCGGTCGCGCTGTCCGACGTGGACGCGGTCCGCGCCGCGATCCGGCCCAACACCAAGGCGATCTGGGTGGAGACGCCCACCAACCCGCTGCTCAACATCTCCGACATCGCGCTGCTGGCGCAGGTCGCGCACTCGGCGGGCGCGAAGCTCGTCGTGGACAACACGTTCGCCTCGCCCTACCTGCAGAGCCCGCTCGCGCTCGGCGCGGACGTCGTGCTGCACTCCACGACCAAGTACGTGGGCGGGCACTCCGACGTCGTCGGCGGCGCGCTGATCACCTCCGACGACGAGCTGGACGCCGCGTTCGGGTTCCTCCAGAACGGCGCGGGCGCGGTGCCCGGCCCGTTCGACGCGTGGCTGACGCTGCGCGGCATCAAGACGCTCGCGCTGCGCATGGAGAAGCACTCGGACAACGCCGAGCTGGTCGCCCAGGCCCTGCTGCGCCACCCGCGCGTGACGAAGGTGTTCTACCCCGGCCTGCCCGACCACCCCGGCCACGAGGTCGCGGCGAAGCAGATGCGCAGGTTCGGCGGGATGGTCTCGTTCACCGTCGAGGGGGGCGAGGAGGCCGCGCTGGCGGTCTGCGCGCGCACCCGGCTGTTCACGCTGGCCGAGTCGCTGGGCGGCGTGGAATCCCTGATCGAGCACCCCGGCCGGATGACCCACGCGAGCACGGCCGGGTCCCTGCTCCAGGTGCCGGCCGACCTGGTCCGCGTGTCGGTCGGCATCGAGTCCGGTGACGACCTGGTGGCCGACCTGCTGGCAGCGCTGGGCTGAGGTTCCGCCTCGCCGATCGGGCGTCGTGCGCCGACACCCGAACCGACCCCCGATCGGCGGGGTGGTGGGCCGTGGTCCCATGCGCCGGCTCCGGTGCGCGTGGGCCGCGCTCTACGCGGCGACGCTTCGCTCTCGCCACAGGCCGCGCTCCGCGCGGTGGCGCTCAGCTCTCGTCGCAGGCCGCGCCTCGCGCGGCGGCGCTGTTCAGCGCAGCCGTGTGCCTCGTGTTCTCCCCGTACGGCCTGGGCGCAGCCCAATCACGTTTGATCAGGGGTGTCAAGCACGCTTTTCGCTTGACACCCCTGATCAAACGTGATTGCCTCCGGCAGGCCGTACGGGGAGAACACGACGCACTTCCCTCCTCCTTGGGGGCCTCCCGGCCGCTTTTCATACTGAGATCCCGCACCGATCCAGGAAATATTAGGCGCGGTACGGATCCAAGCTGAAGAGCTTTAAAGAGTCCTCGCCGGACAGGCAGGCCGCCAAGGAGAAGGAAAAGAAACAGCGGTCGTGTTCCCCCCGCATGACCTGTCAAAGACAACCATGCTTTCTTGGGGGGTGCAAGCGAAAAGCGTGCTTGCACCCCCCAAGAAAGCATGGTAGCCCTCCGGGCAGGCCATACGGGGAGAACACGAAGACACCGGACTGCACGGGGCGTGCGAGCCTGAAAACGCAAGTCGCAAGCTGCGAGTGGCCGGTGGGGCTGGCGGTGGGGCCGGCGGGGAGCGGCCTTAGCGGCCGAAGCGGGCGGCGGAGCGTTCCTTGGCCTTTGCCGCCTCCACCTCGCGATCGCGGGGTGGGGCTTTGGTCACCAGTGATTCCAGCAGGGTGCGCGTGGCTTCGGTCACCGCGGCCACCGCCGCGTCGAAGGCTTCCTGGTTGGCCGCGGAGGGGTGGGTGGAGCCGCTGACCTTGCGGACGTACTGCACGGCCGCCGCGTGGATCTCGTCCTCGGAGGCGGGCGGCTCGAAGTTGTGGAGCACCCGGATGTTTCGGCACATGGCTCCACTATCGCCGACGCCGGCCCTCCGCCGTCGGGGTTTCGCCGTCGGGGTGTCAGGGTTTGACGTCGAAGCGGAGCGTCCCGACCTTCGGCACGGCGGGCAGCTCGTGCCCGTCCACGCAGCCGCCGACGAACTCCACCGCGCCGTCCCGCTCCACGAACCGGCCGGTGTCGGAGCAGCCGGCGTGGGCCACGGTGAAGAAGGCCGCACCGGTCAACGCCACGGCCGTGGCCACCGCCCCGACGAGCGGGACCACCGCGGTGACCCGTCGCGCGAGCGCCATGCCACCTCCCCGGGTGAATGCTGCGTGAAGTGCCCACACCGAGCGTACCGGTCCGGCCCGCCCAGGTGAGCACCATCGGAGCTCCCGAACGGGAAAAGCCGGCCCGGGGGTGCCCGGACCGGCTTCCGCCGTCGCGACGTCGGGGGGTCGCCCCCGACGTCAGAGGTTGCCCCGGCGCTCCTGCTCGCGCTCGATCGCCTCGAACAGGGCCTTGAAGTTGCCCTTGCCGAAGCCGAGCGACCCGTGCCGCTCGATCAGCTCGTAGAAGACGGTCGGCCGGTCGCCGATCGGCTTGGTGAAGATCTGCAGCAGGTAGCCGTCCTCGTCCCGGTCGACCAGGATCCGGTGCTCCTTCAGCACCTCGATCGGGATGCGCACCTCGCCGATGCGGGCCCGCAGTTCCGGGTCGTCGTAGTACGAGTCCGGGGTCTCCAGGAACTCGACGCCGGCCGCGCGCATGGCGGTCAGCGTGGCGACGATGTCATTGGTGGCCAGCGCGATGTGCTGCACGCCGGCGCCGGTGTAGAACTCCAGGTACTCGTCGATCTGCGACTTGCGCTTGGCGATCGCCGGCTCGTTGAGCGGGAACTTCACCCGGTGGTTGCCGTTGGACACCACCTTGCTCATGAGGGCCGAGTAGTCGGTGGCGATGTCGTCGCCGATGAACTCCGCCATGTTCACGAAGCCCATGACGCGGTTGTACCACTCGACCCAGTAGTCCATCTTGCCGAGTTCGACGTTGCCCACGCAGTGGTCGACCGCCTGGAACAACCGCTTCGGCGCGCCCTCGGGGCGGACGACCGTGCTCTCCCTGGCCACGTAGCCCGGGAGGTAGGGACCGGTGTAGCGGGAGCGGTCGATCAGCGTGTGGCGGGTCTCGCCGTAGGTCGCGATCGCGGCCCGGCGCACGACGCCGTGCTCGTCCTCGACGTCGTGCGGCTCCTCGAGGACGGTGGCCCCCTGCTGCCGGGCGTGCTCGACGCACTTGTCGACGTCGGCGACCTCCAGCGCGAGGTCGACCACGCCGTCGCCGTGCTTGCGGTGGTGGTCGAGCAGCGGGCTGTCCGGCTGGACGCCGCCGTTGATCACGAACCGCGCCGACCCGGACTTGAGCACGAAGGACTTGTGGTCCCGCTGCCCGGTCTCCGGCCCGGCGTACGCGACGAGCTGCATCCCGAAGGCGACCTGGTAGAACCACGCGGTCTGGGTCGCGTTGCCGACCACGAAGACCACGGCGTCCATGGAACGGACGGGGAACGGGTCCCGCGTCCCGTCGTAGTCGACCAAGCCCACGAGCTGGCGGAGCTGGTCGTAGCTCACGTCGTCAAGCTGCTGCGTCATGGCTCACAGCATGTGTCGGTTATGCAGGATGAGCAACAGTCTCTCTTTCCACTGGTCAGGTTGTACAGTGGTTCATGCCTTCCGAGGGACAAGCTGAACACTCTGACCAGGTCGTCGACGGTCTGGACGCGCGCCTGCTCCTGCTGCTGACCGACGAGCCCCGGCTGGGCGTGCTGGAGTGCTCCCGCCGGCTGGGCGTGGCGCGGGGGACCGTTCAGGCGAGGCTGGACCGCCTGGTGGCGCGCGGGGTGCTGACCGGCTTCCCGCCGGCGCTGGACCTGGCGGCGATGGGGTACGGCCTGACGGCGTTCGCGGTCCTGGAGATCGCGCAGGGGCGCCGGCAGGAGGTGTCGGACGGGCTCGCGGCGATCAACGAGGTGTGCGAGGTGCACGCGACCACCGGCCAGGGCGACCTGTTCGTGCGCGTGGTGGCCCGGTCCAACGCCGACCTGCAACGCGTCATCGACTCGATCGTGGACGTGCCGGGCGTGCAGCGGCTGTCGACGTCCATCGCGCTGTCCACGCCCGTGCCGCCCCGCGTGCGCCCGCTGCTGGAGCGGATCCGCTGAGGCCGGCCCTGGGGCTCGGCGCCCCTCCGGGCAGCGGGGACCCGGGCAGCAGGAGGGGCGGCCACCCGGTTTCGGTGGCCGCCCCTCCCGGTGTCCGTGGGATCAGCCCGCGTACGGCACGGCCTTGATCAGCGTCACCTTCATGGTGCTGCCGTTGGGCAGCTCGTACTCGCGGGTCTCGCCGTCCTTCGCGCCGTTGAGCGCCTTGCCCAGCGGCGACGAGGGGGAGTAGACCTCCAGCGAGCCGTGCGCGCCCTCCTCGCGGGTGGCGAGCAGGAACTCCTCGGTCTCGTCGTCACCTTCGTAACGCACCGTGAGCACCATGCCGGGGGCGGCCACACCGGCCACGGTGGGCGCCTCGCCGACCTTGGCGACCCTCAGCAACTCCTGGAGCTGGCGGATGCGGGCCTCCTGCTTGCCCTGCTCCTCGCGGGCCGCGTGGTAGCCGCCGTTCTCGCGGAGGTCGCCCTCCTCGCGACGCGCGTTGATCTCCGCAGCGATGACCGGGCGATTCTCGATCATCTCGTCCAGCTCTCCCTTGAGCCGGTCGTAGGCTTCCTGCGTCAGCCAGGTCACCTCAGTGTCGCTCACGGTCACCAACTCCTCGTCTTGCTCCGGCCCACGGCGTGGGCTGGCAGTTCCCGGGCGCACGCGCCCGGAACGGAAAAACACGGCCCGCGTCGGGGCCGTGCTGAAAGGCCAGAGTAACACGCCCACAACGTTCGGCGACGGCGTTTTGTTCCCGGGACAGCCGTTAAACCCGCAGATCACCCGCTTGGCCGCTAGGTCGTGGACAGGTAGGCCGGAACCTGGTAAGAGCAGCCGAACACCTCTCCGGTCACGGGGGGCTTCGAGGTCCGCAGGACCGTCGTCCCGTACGCCGTGCCGGGGCCGGGCGGGACGAGCACCTCGCGCCGGCCCGCCTCGTCGCCGTCGTCGGAGCGCGCCCGGACGATGCACACGACGGCTCGCTCCGGCGTCTCCCGGACCACCTCGAAGGTGATCTCCACCGACCGCTCGTCCAGCACCTGGAACGCGGTCTGCTTGCCTTCTACAGGCTTGGTGCCCAGGTTGCGGTAGCCCACCCAGGCGACCAGCGCGCCGACCAGCACGGCGATCACGGGGAGTGACCACCTCGCCCAGCGGGGCAGGGCGCGTTGGGGTTTGCCGTACCGACCCTCGGGCAGTGCCACCTGTCAACGCCTTCCAGCCCGTGGGGAACAATGACCCTTGACCACCACGTTAAGTGTCGCAGGGGCCGAGGGGGCTCTGTCCGGCAGGGGCCAAGGAGGACCACCACCGTCATGGTTGACAAGCTGCGGCTGATGGCGGTGCACGCGCACCCCGACGACGAGTCGAGCAAGGGCGCGGCCACGATGGCCCGCTACGTGGCCGAGGGCCACGAGGTGATGGTCGTGACGTGCACCGGGGGAGAGGCGGGGAGCATCCTGAACCCCGCCATGGACCGTCCCGAAGTGTTGGAGAACATGGCGGAGATCCGCCGTGCCGAGATGGCCAGGGCCGCCGAGATCCTGGGGGTGCGGCACCGCTGGCTGGGCTTCGTCGACTCGGGACTGCCCGAGGGGGACCCGCTGCCGCCGCTGCCCGAGGGCTGCTTCGCGCTCGTGCCGCTGGAGGAGTCGGTCCCGCCGCTGGTCGAGGCGATCCGGGAGTTCCGCCCGCACGTGATCGTCACCTACGACGAGAACGGCGGCTACCCGCACCCCGACCACATCCGCTGCCACGAGGTGTCGGTGGCGGCGTTCGAGGCGGCCGGCGACCCGGAGCGCTACCCGGAGGCGGGCGAGCCGTGGCAGCCGCTGAAGCTGTACTACTCGCACGGCTTCTCCCGCGCCAAGCTGCTGGCGTTCCACGAGGCGCTGCTCGCGAAGGGCGAGGAGTCCCCGTACGCCGAGTGGCTGGCCGGCTGGGGTGAGGACAAGCCGGACGTGATCGAGCGCGTCACCACGCGCGTCGAGTGCGCCGACTACTTCCCGCAGCGCGACGAGGCCCTCAAGGCCCACGCGACCCAGATCGACCCGGAGAGCCGCTGGTTCGCCGTGCCGCTGGAGATGCAGCGCGCCGTGTGGCCCACCGAGGAGTACGAGCTGGCGCGGTCGCTGGTCGACAGCACGCTGCCCGAGGACGACCTGTTCGCCGGCGTGAGGGAGAAGGTGACGGCGTGAACCCGGTCCCTTGGGACCAGACGACGGCGATGGTGCTGGTGCAGCCCTCGACCACCAAGGACCCGGGCGGTCAGCAGGAGGACTTCGGCAAGTCCTCCCCGCTGGGCCTGCTCATCCTGGTGCTGTTCTTCATCGCGGTGTTCTTCCTGGTCAAGTCGATGAACAAGCACCTGAGGAAGCTGCCCGCCTCCTTCGACCAGTCCGCGGAGGCCGACCGGACCGGACAGGCCACCGGGTCCGGGGCCGCTGGTCCCGAGGCCGTCGGTGCCGAGGGCGCCGGTCCCGAGAGCGCCGGTGCGAAGGCCGTCGGCGCCAAGGGCGCCGGGTCCGGGCAGGCTTCGAAGAAGAAGGCGCCCGGGAAGAAGGCGTCCGGCTAGCCGGACGCCCCGCCGGCCGGGCGCCGGTGCTCGTACCGGGTGCGGAGGGCCGGGACGGGACCAGCAGGCGTTCCGGGTAGCGCGGGGCCGTCCGGCCCGGTCTCGTGGCGCAGGTCGCCGGGCGGCGGCGCGGCGGTGTCCCCGCGCCCGGTCCGGCCGACCGGTCGGCGCGGCGGGGCGGACCTACCGTGGGACCATGACCAACCGGCTCGCGTCCGCGATCAGCCCGTACCTCCTCCAGCACGCCGACAACCCGGTGGACTGGCACCCGTGGTCGCCGGAGGCGTTCGCGGAGGCGCGGGAGCGCGACGTCCCGGTGCTGCTGTCGGTGGGCTACGCGGCCTGCCACTGGTGCCACGTGATGGCGCACGAGTCGTTCGAGGACGAAGCCACCGCCGCCTACCTGAACGAGCACTTCGTGTGCGTGAAGGTCGACCGCGAGGAGCGGCCGGACGTCGACGCCGTCTACCTGGCGGTGACCCAGGCGCTGAGCGGTCAGGGCGGCTGGCCGATGACGTGCTTCCTCACGCCCGGCGGCGAGCCGTTCTACGCGGGCACCTACTACCCGCCCGTGCCGGCGCCGGGACTCCCGTCGTTCCGGCAGGTGCTGGAGGCGATCACGCGCGCCTGGCGCGAGCAGGGCGACGAGGTGCGCGCGTCGGCCGCGGGCATCGCTTCCCGGTTGGCGTTCGAGCCGCTACCGGTGTCCACTGTGGACGAGGACGTGCTGGACGGCGCGGTCGTGTCGCTGCTCGGGCACTTCGACCGCGCCAACGGCGGGTTCGGTGGCGCGCCGAAGTTCCCGCCGTCGCTGGTGCTGGAGTTCCTGCTGCGCGACCACGAGCGGACCGGGTCGGTGGAGGCGCTGTCGATGGTGCGGGCCACCTGCGACGCGATGGCCGCCGGCGGGCTCCACGACCAGCTCGCCGGCGGCTTCGCGCGGTACGGCGTCGACGCGTCCTGGGTGGTCCCGCACTTCGAGAAGATGTTGTACGACAACGCCTTGCTGCTGCGCGCCTACGCGCACCTGAGCCGCCTCGACCCGGCCGAACGGCACCGGCGCGTGGCGCGCGGTACGGCCGAGTTCCTGCTGCGGTCGCTGGGCACCGCCGAAGGCGGGTTCGCCGCGTCGCTGGACGCCGACACCGAGGGCGTCGAGGGCCTGACCTACGTGTGGACGCCCGGGCAGCTGACCGAGGTGCTGGGCGCGGCGGACGGCGCGCGCGCCGCCGCGCTGCACGGCGTGACCGAGGAGGGGACGTTCGAGCACGGCGCGTCGACCCTGCGGATGCTCGGCGAACCGGACCCGGGAATAGCGGCGCGGCTGCTGGCGGCCCGGGAGCTGCGCCCGCAGCCGGCCCGGGACGACAAGGTCGTGACGGCCTGGAACGGGCTGGCGATCACCGCCCTGGTCGAGGCCGGCGCCGCGCTCGGCGAGCCGCGCTGGGTCGCGGCGGCGGTGCGGGCGGCCGACCTGGTGCTGGCCGTGCACCTGGTCGACGGCCGGCTGCTGCGCGCCTCCCGCGACGGCGTGGCCGGGGCCGCCGCCGGGGTGCTGGAGGACTACGGCTGCTTCGCCGACGGCCTGCTGTCCCTGCACCAGGCGACCGGCGAACAGCGGTGGCTGACCGCCGCGTGCGACCTGCTCGACACCGCGCTCGCCCGGTTCGCCGGCTCCGCGCCCGGCGCGTACCACGACACGGCCGACGACGCGGAGGCGCTGGTGCAGCGGCCCTCCGACCCCGCCGACAACGCCACGCCGTCCGGCGCGTCGTCGCTGGCGTCCGCGCTGCTGACCGCGTCGGTGCTGGGCGCGCCCCGCCGGGCGGAGTACCGCGCCGCCGCCGAGGCCGCACTGGCCCGCGCCGGGCTGCTGGCCGCCCGCGAGCCGCGCTTCGCCGGCCACTGGCTGGCCGTCGCGGAAGCGCTGGCGCTCGGACCGGTGCAGGTCGCCGTCGTCGGCGGCGCGCCGGGCCTGGAGTCGGCCGCGCGGCGGGGCGTGCACGGCGGCGGTGTCGTCGTGGCCGGCGAGCCGGGCTCCGCGCCCCTGCTCGCCGACCGGCCGCTGGTCGGCGGCGAGCCCGCCGCGTACGTGTGCCGGGGCTACGTGTGCGACCGGCCGGTGACCACCGAGCAGGAGCTGGCGCAGGCCCTTCGCCGGTGACCGGGCGCGGGGAGCGGCGCCCCGCTCAAGTCCGGTGACGGCCACTCCCGCCTCCGGTACGTTCGGGGCGGGGGGATCATGACCATCTCGTACGACATCACGTGGGATCTCGACCCGTCGGCGCCGACGTTCCGGAGCCGGACGTCCGCCCGGTTCCGGGGAGCGCGCCCCCACGCCGACGTCGAGGCGGTGGAGGTCACCCGGGCGAGCCACAACGGGCGCGCCGTGCCGTGGGACGGCGAGCGCCTGGCCCTGGGCGCGGCCGAGGACAACGTGCTGGAGGTCGACGCGGTCTTCGCCTACGAGCCGGAACGCGGGTTCCGCAGGGTGACCGCGGACGGCGACACGTACCTCTACGCGCTGCACTACCCGCAGTGGTCCAAGCGCAGCTTCTGCTCGCTGGCCCAGGAGCGCGGCGCGTTCACCGTGACCGTGAACGCGCCCGGCCGGGTCCTCGTCAGCAGCACCGAGGCCCCGATCGTGCCCTACGCCCTCGCGGTGGCGGCGGGCCCGTGGGCGGAGATCGGCGAGCACGTGCACGCGGTGCGCACGCGCGCCGCCGAACACGCCCGCGGACAGGCCGTCGCCGACCTGGTCAAGCGGTCCGTCGCCTGCTTCGAGCACCTGCTGGGCGTGCCCTTCCCGTACCGCGGGTGCGAGGTGGTCTTCGTCCCCGACATCCCGATCCTGGCCTTCTCCTCACCCGGCCTGATCATGTTCGACGACGGCGCACTCAACGCCCTGTCGACCCGCGAGCCGCGGTACGCGACGACCGTCGTCAGCCACGAGGTCGCGCACCAGTGGGCGGGCAACCTGGTCGACGCCGAACCGTGGCTGGTCGAGGGCCTGGCCACCTACCTGAGCCGCCTGGCCACCGAGGAGCTGCTGCCCGGCAGCCGCCCGTGGTCGGAACCGGACGCCGCCCCGCTGCCCGACCGCCCCTACGCCGCCCACCTGGCCCGCATCGCGGCCGTGGAGGAGGCCATCGGCCGCACCGCCCTCCTGGACGGCCTGGGCAGGTACTTCCGGCGCTTCGCCCACACCACCGCGTCCTGGGCGCACCTCCGGTCGTGCTGGCGCAGGTGAACCGCGGTCAGGCGTAGATCGCGAACCAGATCGCGACGTAGTGGCACAGCGCCGCCAGCACGGTCGCGGCGTGGAAGAACTCGTGGTAGCCGAAGACCTGCGGCCAGGGGTCCGGCCAGCGGGACGCGTAGAAGATCGCGCCCGCGGTGTAGAGCAGGCCGCCGACCAGGAGCAGCACCAGCGCCGCCACGCCCACGTGGTGCAGCAGGTCGGGCAGGACGAAGACCGCCACCCAGCCCAGGGCGATGTAGATCGGCACGCCCAGCCACCTCGGCGCGTGCGGCCAGGCGAGCTTCAGCGTCACCCCGCCCAGCGCGCCCAGCCACACCACGAGCAGCACGACGTGGCCCGTGGCCGGTGGCATCGCCAGCAGCGCGAACGGGGTGTACGTGCCGGCGATGAACACGAAGATCATCGAGTGGTCCAGGCGCTTCATCCACGTGCGCGCCCGCGCGCTGGCCCAGTTCACGCGGTGGTACAGGGCGCTGACGCCGAACAGGCCCACGACGGTGGCGCCGTAGACCGAGGTCGCCAGGGCCGCCTTGCCGGACACCGTGGCCGCCGCGAGGGCGATCAGCGCGGCGCCCGTGGCGACCGACACCACGAACGACCAGAAGTGCAGCCAGCCGCGCATCCGCGGGCGCAGGGCGGGTGCCGGCGGTCGGGGGTGAGCAGACGTGGTCACCACCCCGAGGTTACGGGAGCGTAGGGAAGCGGGTCAGCACGCGACGGCGTGACCGAGCCCACCCGGCGTACGCTCTTCCAGCGTGGGTCTACGCGAACGGGTCAAGAGCGTCCTCCTCAAGGGTTACGAGTTCCGCCTCAACCGATGGCTCGACGGCAAGCAGCGGCCGCGGCACGTCGGGGTCGTGCTGGACGGCAACCGGAGGTGGGCGAAGGAGGCCGGGTTCACCGACGTCGCGCACGGCCACCGCGTGGGCGCGCGGAAGATCCTGGAGCTGCTCACCTGGTGCCGCGAGGCCGAGGTCGAGGTCGTCACGCTGTGGATGCTGTCCACCGACAACCTGAACCGGGCGCCCGAGGAGCTGGGGCCGCTGCTGGACATCATCGCCGACATCGTGGACGAGATCGCCGAGCCCGGTAACCCGTGGCGGGTCCGGCACGTCGGCGCGCTGGACATGCTGCCCACCGAGACCGCGGCCCGGCTGTCCGCCGCCTCCCTGCGCACCAGGGACCGCACCGGCCTGGAGGTCAACGTCGCCGTCGGCTACGGCGGGCGGCAGGAGATCGCCGACGCGGTGCGCAAGCTGCTGCAGAAGCACGCCGAGTCCGGCGGCACGATCGAGGAACTGGCCGAGGTCCTGGACGTCGACCACATCGCCGAGCACCTCTACACCTCCGGCCAGCCGGACCCGGACCTGCTCATCCGCACCTCGGGCGAGCAGCGGCTGTCCGGGTTCATGCTGTGGCAGTCGGCGCACTCCGAGTTCTGGTTCTGCGAGGCGTACTGGCCGGAGTTCCGCCGCACCGACTTCCTGCGCGCCCTGCGCGACTACGCGATCCGCCACCGCCGCTTCGGCTCCTGACGCCCGGCGCGGCCCCTCCGCCCGCCCGCCGAGCGCCCGGCCTTCCGAGCGCCCCTGTTCGCCGGGCGCCCCTGCCCGCCGGCTGCCCCTGTTCGCCGGCTGCCCCAGTTCGCCGGGCGCCCCTACACGCCGAGCGCCCCTGCCTGCCGCGCCTTCTGTTCCGCCGAGCGACCCAGCCCGCCGCACCCCTGCTCTCCGCGCCTTGCACCTCGCCGAGCACCCCGCTCGCCGGGCCCCCGCCGATCACGTGGTCGCCGCGAGCCCCCCGGTCCACCGCGCCGTCCCACCGGTCCCGACCGGTGGGACGGCACAGCCGAAGGGCGGCACCCCCCGTCCGGGAGTGCCGCCCTCGGCCGACGTCAGCGCGCGGGATCAGTCGCTGTCGTTGTCGTCGTTGTCGTCGTTGTCGTCGTTGTCCGTGTTGATGCAGAGGCTCTCGTCGTTCTGCGCGAGGATCGGGATCGCGATGACGTTGACCTCGGTCTCGCAGACGTTGAGGTTGCTCAGCAGGTCCGAGTCACCGGCGAAGTTGATCAGACCGAACTGGTCCGTGGTGTCGCCCTCCTCGCCCTCCTCGTAGTACGAGTAGAGCTCGCCGATCGCGGTGGTGCTGCCCCAGTCGCCGTGGCCGGAATGCGGCGTCGCGAAGGCGGGGGAACCCAGCATCATGAGACCAGCCGCGGCGATGGCGACGGCGCCAGCCTTCTTCAGCATATGGAACACACTCCTCTAGTGATTCGTGGTGACACCCGGAATCTCAGCCGAGCATTCGGGGGGTCTGGCGGCTCAGGCGGTAACGCCTTCGCCTCGGTAATTTACCCGGCACCGGTGTGGATTGCAGCCGGCTGACACCATCGTGTGAATTATTCCGTGGTGCAGTTATTCGGTGGTGCCATCCCGCTGTGGAACCGCCCTCCGGTGAACAGCGGATTCCGCGGGTATTGCGCGTCACTGCCCTCTTGCGGTGTTGCACCCGAGCGGGTCGACACCACGACTTCCCGCGAGCCCGCGCACGGGGCGCGCCCGCGGTGGTCCAGCCCCGGCCGCGGCTCCCGCGCCGCCGGCCGCCGGCGGTCGACCCGCAGGCGCCGGTCCGTCGCGGGGAGCCGGCCCACCGGCCCGCGCACCCGGCCCCGGAGGGGCGGGAGCGGCGGCGGCGCGCGGGCGCCGCGCGCCGCCGCGGCCGGTGACGTGCCGGATCAGCCCTGGTCGTTGTCGTCGTTGTCGTCGTTGTCGTCGTTGTCGTCGTTGTCCGAGTTGATGCAGAGGCTCTCGTCGTTCTGCGCGAGGACCGGGACGCCGATGATGTTGAGCTCGGTCTCGCAGAGGTTGATGTTGCTCGCGACGTCCGAGTCGCCGGCCAGGTTCAGCAGGCCGAACTGGTCGTAGACGTCGCCGCCCTCGCCGCCCTCGTGGTGCGTGAACCACTGGCCGATGGCGGTGCCGTGGCCGTGGTCGCCGTGGCCGTTGTCGTCGTGGGGTTCGCCGGCCAGTGCGAAAGCCGGAGCGCCGAGCATCATGAGTCCGGCCACGACTGCGGTGACGGTGCTTGCCTTCTTCAGCACTTCTGCTCTCCTCTTCGTGGGTTTCCCCGTCGATCCAGCGCTGATCGGAAGCCACGGAAGTGGGTTCGTCGCGGGCAAACTACCGAACATCAGAGCGTCGGCCGCTGTCGATAACACTATTGTGTGATCCCCGGAACGGGTCCCATCCCCCGTTGCGGTCACTTCTTTCCGGCTGATTGGTTGGCGGTGCGCCGCTGTGGTAGACCGGGAGCCCTTCTCGTACCCTCTTCAGTCCGTGGACGGCGTGCGGATCGTGCGGGAGTACCAACTCCTCGGGCTGCGGCTCGGGGAGCTGGCGCCGGGACTGGTGGATTCCTTCACCGGCGACCGCGCCCTGCGCCGCGAGGTCGACGACGAGCCCCGGTGGCACCCGGCCGCCCTGGCCGAGCGCGCCGCGCTGCTGCGCCGCGAGCTGGCCGCCGCCGACGACCTGGCGCCGCCGCGCCGCCGGTTCCTGGACGCCCACCTGGTCGCGCTGGAGTGCACGGCCCGCAGGCTCGCCGGCGTGCGCGTCGGCTTCGCGGCGGAGGTGCGGGCCTACTTCCAGGTCGACGTCCGGCTGGGCAGCCCCGACGCCTACCGCGAGGCGCACCGCCGGCTGGCCGAGGTGCTGCCCGGCCGCGGGCCGCTGGCCGAGCGGCTGGCCGACCACCGCGCGGGCGACGCGGTGCCCCCGCGCCGGCTCGACGCCGCCGTGCGGGCCCTGTCCGGCGCCCTGCGGGACCTGGTGCGGCGGCGGTTCCCGCTGCCCGAGCGCGAGGCGGTGGAGTACGAGGTCGTCGGGAACAAGCCGTGGAGCGGGTTCAACCACTACCTCGGCGACTTCCGGTCCCGCGTCTCGATCAACGCCGACCTCGGCCATCGCGCGTCGAACCTGCCGCACCTGCTCGCCCACGAGTCCTACCCCGGGCACCACACCGAGCACTGCCGCAAGGACGCGGGCCTGGTGGGCGGGAGCGGGCACGCCGAGCAGTCGATCTTCCTGATCAACACCCCGCAGTGCCTGATGGCGGAGGGCGCGGCGGAGCTGGGCCTGCACGCGGCGGTGGGGCCGGGCTGGGGCCGGTGGGCGCAGGACGTGCTGCGGGACGCGGGCCTGCGCATGGACGGCGACCACTGCGAGCGGGTGGAGGCCGCGGTCGCGGGCCTGCTCACCGTGCGGCAGGACGCGGCGCTGATGCTGCACGACCGGAGGACCCCGCCGGACGAGGTGGTGGCGTTCCTGCGGCGCTGGCTGCTGGTGCCCGAGCGCCGGGCCCGGCACATGCTCGGCTTCCTGGCGGACCCGCTGTGGCGGGCCTACACCACGACCTACGTCGAGGGCGCGCGGCTGGTGCGGGCGTGGTTGGACCTGCGTCCACTGGGTGAGACGTTACCTGAGCGTTACCTGAGACTTCTGGATGAGCCGCTCGTCCCGGCCGCGCTGGCGGCCGACCTCCACCGGGAGGTGCCCCGGCTGCCGCGCGGCGGTGGCTAGCCGTCCGGCGTACCGGTGCTGAGCTGCGTGGACGACGCCGCGGAACGGGGCGCCCGCGGTCGGTCACCGGACGTCCGCGGCGTGGCCGCGGATCCCCCCGCGGTTGGCCGGGACGTGACCAATGGGGGAATCACCTGTGTGGCTGCCTGCAAACCGGGTGCCTGCGGAGGTAACTTCCGAATTGGCGGGCCGCGTCCACTGCGGACCGCGCAGGGAGGGCCCTGATCGTGGCTGTTGTCGAAGTGCCGGCGTCGCCGGCGGCGATGAGCGCGAGGGGGCCGGCACCCGGCCCTCGTGGTCGACGCGGCTGAGGCCGTGCCGACCGATCGGGGTGGTTGCCTGGCCCAGCGAGGAGCGGACGCGGGTGCCGCGTTCGTGAGGGAGTTGCCGTGAACGCACGACGACCCGCGAGCCGTTCCTCAGGCTCATCGCGCAGCACTTCCCGGCGCCGCGGCGCGCCGACCGGCCAGACGTACGTGGTGGACACGTCCGTGCTGCTCTCCGACCCACTGGCCACGACGCGGTTCGCCGAGCACGAGGTCGTGCTGCCGCTCGTGGTGATCAGCGAGCTGGAGGGCAAGCGGCACCACCCGGAGCTGGGCTGGTTCGCCAGGGAGGCGCTGCGCCTGCTCGACGACCTGCGGCTGCGCCACGGCCGCCTGGACGCCCCGGTGCCGATCGGAGAGGTCGGCGGCACCCTGCGCGTCGAGCTGAACCACTCCGACCCGGAGGTGCTGCCCGCGGGTTTCCGCACGGACTCCAACGACGCCCGGATCCTGGCCTGCGCGCTCAACCTCGCGGCCGACGGCCACGCCGTCACGCTGATCACCAAGGACATGCCGCTGCGGGTCAAGGCCGGCGCGGTGGGCCTGGCGGCGGAGGAGTACCGCGCCCACGACGTGACGCTGTCCGGGTACACCGGGATGTCCGACGTGGACGTGGACCAGTCCGTCGTGGACGCGCTCTACCGGGAGGGCGACGTCGACCCGGCGGAGCACGACCTCGGCCACGTCGCGGAGCTGCCGTGCCACAGCGGGTTGCGCCTGCTCGCGGGCACCTCCAGCGCGCTGGGCCGGGTCACGCCGGACAAGCGGATCAGGCTGGTGCGCGGCGACCGGGAGGCGTTCGGGCTGCACGGCCGGTCCGCCGAGCAGCGCGTCGCCCTGGACCTGCTGCTGGACACCGAGGTCGGCATCGTCTCGCTGGGTGGACGGGCCGGCACCGGCAAGTCGGCGCTCGCGCTGTGCGCGGGCCTGGAGGCGGTGATGGAGCGCCGCCAGCACCGCAAGGTCGTGGTGTTCCGGCCGCTGTACGCCGTGGGCGGGCAGGAACTGGGCTACCTGCCGGGCTCCGAGACCGAGAAGATGCAGCCGTGGGCGCAGGCGGTGTTCGACACCCTCGGCGCGCTGGTCAGCCAGGACGTGGTGGAGGAGGTCATGGACCGCGGGATGCTGGAGGTCCTGCCGCTGACCCACATCCGGGGCCGGTCGCTGCACGACTCGTTCGTGATCGTGGACGAGGCGCAGTCGCTGGAGCGCAACGTGCTGCTGACCGTGCTGTCCCGGCTGGGCGCGAACTCGCGGGTGGTGCTCACCCACGACGTCGCGCAGCGGGACAACCTGCGGGTGGGGCGGCACGACGGCGTCGCGGCGGTGATCGAGAAGCTGAAGGGCCACCCGCTGTTCGCGCACGTCACGCTGACCCGGTCGGAGCGCTCGCCGATCGCGGCGCTGGTGACCGAGATGCTGGAGGACTACGCCTCCTGACGACGCGCCGGCGAGGGGGTTCCCCGCCCGGGGAGCCCCCTCGCCGCCGCGCGGCCGGCCCGCCTACCGGACGGTGGGCCGCAGCCGGTTGTCCACGACCGCGGCGACCAGCACCAGCGCGACCGCGAGCGCCAGCACCAGCAGGGTGTTGCGCAGCGCGGCGGCGTAACCGATCCCGGTGACGTCCAGGAAGGGGTACGGGTAGAAGCCGGTGATCGCGCCGTGCGCGAAGGTGTGGGCGACCCACAGCACGGGCCAGATGGCCGCCCGCGCCGCGGTCGCGGGGTCGACGCGCGGGCGCGGGCCGAACAGCAGCCAGCCCAGGACGCTCAGCCACGGCGTGAGGTAGTGGAACCCGAGGTTCACCCACCACGCCACCCCGACCGGGTGGGACAGCGCCGCCAGCACCGTCCCGAAGACCACCCCGGTGACGGCGATGCCGAGCAGGGCGTCCAGCCGCAGCACCCGCCACCACCGGCCGTCCCGGTCGGGCCGCAGCGCCAGGGACAGCGCCGCGGCCAGGACCAGGACGTTGCTCTGCACGGTGAAGTAGCTGAACAGCCGCAGCAGCCGGACGCCGAGGGCCTCCCCGCCCCGCCCGTCGTCGGCGTCCGGCCCGCCGGCGAACAGCATCGCGACCTGCGCGATCAGCGACAGCGCGGCGATGGCCGCCACCGCGCCGTGCCACACGCGCGAGCCGACGCGCCAAGCAGCCCGCCCCGCCGTGGTCATGGCCCGATCATCGGGCCACTGTGGACGGTCCGCCGGCCGGGAACCCCTTGCCGCCGCGGGAATCGCCACCCGGCCGGGTCGACTCCCGCGGAGTCGGCGGACCGTCCACATCGGCCGTCGCGATCGGACCGGTCCGCCGGCCGGTCGAACCGGTCGACCCGCCGATCGGGGCTGAGCCGGTCGGGGCTGAGCCGGCCGGGCTCGTGCCGGTCGGAGTCGTGCCGGTCGGAGTTGCGCCGGTCGGGTCGTGCCGGTCGGGCTCGCGCCGGTCAGGGCCGTCGGCCGGGCCGGTCGGTCACCAGCCGCCGGGCAGCGGGCGGCCCTCCGCGAAGCCGGCCGCCGACTGGATGCCCAGCGTCGCCCGTTCGTGGAACTCCTCCAGCGTCGCCGCGCCCGCGTAGGAGCACGCCGACCGCACGCCCGCCGTGATGGAGTCCAGCAGGTCCTCCACACCGGGGCGCGTCGGGTCCAGGCGCATCCGGGAGGTCGAGATGCCCTCCTCGAACAGGCCCTTCTTGGCGCGCTCGAACGCGTTGTCGGAGCGGGTCCGCGCGCTGACGGCGCGCTTGGACGCCATGCCGAACGACTCCTTGTACAGCCGGCCCGACTCGTCCTGGTGCAGGTCGCCGGGCGACTCGTAGGTGCCCGCGAACCAGGACCCGACCATGGCCGCGCTGGCCCCGGCGGCGAGCGCGAGCGCCACGTCGCGCGGGTGCCGCACGCCGCCGTCCGCCCACACGTGCTTGCCCAGCGCGCGGGCCTGGGCCGCGCACTCGGCGACCGCCGAGAACTGCGGCCGGCCGACGCCGGTCATCATCCGGGTGGTGCACATGGCGCCCGGCCCCACGCCGACCTTGACCACGTCCGCGCCCGCCTCGACCAGGTCGCGCACGCCCTCGGCGGTGACCACGTTGCCCGCGACCACCGGCACCGTCGGCGACGCGTCGCGCACGGCCTTCAGCGCCGACAGCATCTTCTCCTGGTGCCCGTGCGCGGTGTCCACGACCAACGTGTCCACGCCCGCCTTGAGCAGCTCTTCGGCCTTGGCCCGCACGTCGCCGTTGACCCCCGTCGCCGCCGCGACCCGCAGCCTGCCCTCGGCGTCCACCGCCGGCGCGTACACGTCCGCGCGCAGCGCGCCCAGCGCCGTCATGATGCCCCGCAGGCGACCTTCGGCGTCCACGCCGAGCACGACCTTCTGCGTGCCGCCGTGCAGCCGGTCGAACACCTCGCGCGGCGGGGTGTCCATCGGCAGCGTGGCGATCCGCTCGTCCGCGACCTCGTGCAGCCGGGTGAACCGGTCGACCCCGCCGCACGCGGCCTCGTCCACCACGCCCACCGGCCGCCCGGCCTCGTCGACGACGACCACGGCGTCGTGCGCCCGCTTGTGGATCAGGTTGTGGGCGTCGGCCACCGAGTCGCCGGGGGAGAGGGTGAGCGGCGTGTCCCAGACCGGGTGCCGCTGCTTCACCCAGGCCACGATCCCGGCCACCGCCTCCGGGGCGACGTCCTGCGGCAGCACCACGAGCCCGCCGCGCCGGGCCACGGTCTCGGCCATCCGGCGCCCGGCGACCGCGGTCATGTTCGCGACCACGACCGGGATGGTCGCCCCCGTGCCGTCGGAGGTCGACAGGTCGACGCCGAACCGGGACTCCACGGCCGAGCGGCCGGGCACCAGGAAGACGTCGTCGTAGGTCAGGTCATAGCTGGGCCGATGCCCTTCGATGAATCGCACGAGACTTCGACACTACTCGCGATCGGGCCGTTCCGCCCCTGCCCGCGGGACCGGACCGCGGGACCGGGCGCGCGGCCGGGACCCGGGACCAGGACCAGGAGCCGGGGCCCGGGATCAGGGCGCGGGATCAGGGCGCGGGATCAGGGCGCGGGATCAGGCGTGGCGCCCGCCGAGGGGTCGCCCCCCTTCGGCAGCAGCGCCCGCACCGCGTCGATCGTGTCGGCCTCGGCCGGGCCCTTGTCCGGCCGGTACCGCACCACGCGGGCGAAGCGCAGCGCCACGCCGCCCGGGTAGCGCGGCGACACCTGGACCCCGTCCAGCTCGACCTCGACCACCAGCTCGGGGCGCACGGTGACCAGCCAGTCGCCCCGGTCGGTCGCCCGCGCGAGCAGCTCGCGGGTCTGCCACGCCAGCAGCTCGTCGGTCAGGCCCTTGAACGTCTTGCCGACCATGACCGGCGGCCCGCCGTCCGGGTCGCGCGCGCCCAGGTGCAGGTTCGACAGCAGGCCCTGCCGCCGCCCGCTGCCCCACTCGACGCCCAGCACCACCAGGTCCAGGGCGTGGACCGGCTTCACCTTCTGCCAGGAGCGCCCGCGCCGGCCCGCCGCGTACACCGACTCCAGCGACTTGACCACCACCCCCTCCTGGCCCGCCGCCAGCGCCGCCGCCAGCACCTGCGCGGCCCGCGGCTCGTCGGGCTCCACGGCGCCGGGGATGACGTGGTCGCCGGCGGCCTCGCGCAGCGCGGCCAGGCGCACGCGCAGCGGCTCGTCGAGCAGGTCGACGCCGTCCAGGTGCAGGCAGTCGAAGAAGAACGGGCTCAGCAGCAGCTCGCGGGCGCCGCCCACCGACGTGCGCGGGCCGGCGGGGGTGGCCTCGAGCAGCGCGCCGAACCTGCTCATCGTCTCCTGGAACGGCCGCGGCTTGCCGTCGTCGTCCAGCGCCAGCGTCTCGCCGTCGAGCACCGCGGACGTGCAGGGCAGCCCGCGCACCAGCTCCACCAGCTCGGGGACGGTCGCGGTGATCTCGCGCAGGGTGCGGGTGAACACGCGGACCTCGTCGCCGGAGCGGTGCACCTGGATGCGCGCGCCGTCGAGCTTGTGCTCCACCACGCACGGGCCCAGCTCGGCCAGCGCGGCGGGCAGCGACTCGGCGGGCGAGGCCAGCATCGGCCGCACCGGGCGACCCACCTCCAGCCGGAACGCCGCCAGCGCCGCCTCGCCCGCCAGCGCCGCCACCGCCGTCCCCGGCAGGCTCCCGGACAGCATGAACGCCCGCCGGACCACCTCGCCGGGCACCTCGGCCGCCCGCGCGATGGCGTCCAGCATCACCCCCTCCAGGGCGCCCTGGCGCAGCTCGCCGGTCAGCAGCCGGCGCAGGAAGTCCTGCTCGGCCTCCGTCGCCCGGCCGAACAGGGCGGTCAGCGCCTCGACCCGCCGCCGGGCCGCGCCCCTGCCGCTGATCGCGGCGTACCCGCCCAGCGCCTCGTCCACCTCGGACACCGTGAGCTGCGGCCGCTCGGCGGGCGGTGGCGCGATCGCCTGGACGGTGCGGTAGCCCGCCCCGATGCGCCCCTGGCTGGGCACGCCGACCAGGAACGACACCACCGCGGGCGTGCTCATCCGGCGCACCGGCTCGGCCAGGGCGGCGACCTTGGCCAGGCGGGAGCGCGTCGCCGCGACGGCGGCGGACGTCTCTACGACCTCGGTGAACAGCACGCCGACCATGGTGCACCCCACCACCGACAATGTCCGGTCGGCCGCGGTCAGGGCCGGTCGCCCACGACCCGGCTCAGCTCCCGCACGGCCAGCCGCAGGCGGTCCGGGGTGGTGGCGGCGTAGCCGAGCACCAGCCCGGGGAACGTCGGCGTGCGCGCGTAGTTCGCCAGCGCCGGCGCGTGGACCCCGTGCCCGGCCAGGCGCTCCTGCAGCGCGAGGTCGTCGGTCCCGTCGGGCAGCCGCACGACCACGTGCAGGCCCGCCGCCACGCCGATCGGTGTCCACGCGGGCAGCCGCCGGGCCAGCTCGTCGAGCAGGGCGTCCCGGCGGGCGCGGTAGAGCCGGCGGGTGCGGCGCAGGTGGCGGTCGTAGCCGCCGGTCCGCAGGAGCTGCGCGAACGCCGCCTGGTGGAGGGTGCCGGTGCCGAGGTCGTCCAGCCGCTTGCGCCGCACGACCGGGTCGCGCAGGCCGGGCGGCAGGACCAGCCAGCCGAGGCGCAGCGCGGGTGCGAGGACCTTGCTGGCGCTGCCCTGGTAGACCACCCGCGCGGGGTCCAGGGCCTGCATCGCGCCCAGCGCGGGGCGGTCGTAGCGGTGCTCGGCGTCGTAGTCGTCCTCGATGACCACGCCGTCGCGGGCGCGCGCCCAGTCCAGGAGCGCGCGCCTGCGCTCGGGGTGCAGCACGACGCCCAGCGGGAACTGGTGCGCGGCCGTGACGAGCACCGCCCGGCAGTCCGTCGTGGCCAGGACGTCCACGCGGATCCCCTTGTCGTCCACCGGGACGGGGCGCACCGCGAGGCCGTGGGAGGCCAGCACGTCCGCCGCGCCGGGGTGGCTCGGCTCCTCGACCGCGACGCTGGTGTGCCCGGCGGCCGCCAGCACCCGCCCCGTCAGCGAGGTGCCCTCGGCGGCCCCGTTCACGACGACCACCTCGGCCGGCCCGGCCACGACGGCGCGCACGCGGCCCAGGTAGTCGGCGAGTTCGCGGCGCAGCGGCGGGAAACCCGCCGGGTCGGGGTAGCCGAGGTCGTCGGCGGGCAGGGCGAGCAGCGCGGTCTTCTGCGCCTGCAACCACTCCTCGCGCGGGAACGCGCCGAGCGCGGGCACGCCCGGCCTCAGGTCGAACCGCCGGCTCGGCCGCGCGCGGGGCTCCTCGGCGACCGCGCGCGGCGGGGCGGCGGTGGCCGCGACGGTGGTGCCCGAGCCGCGCCGGGCGACCAGGTAGCCCTCCCCGACGAGCTGGGCGTACGCCGAGGTGACGGTGCCGCGGGCGACCCCGAGCTGGGCGGCCAGGTCGCGGCTGGACGGCAGCCGCGTGCCCGGCCCGAGCCGCCCGTCCCGGACCGCGCGGCGCAGCTCCGACTCCACGCCCCGGCGGCCGGTGGCGCCGGGCAGCAGCAGCTCGCGGTAAGTGGTCCAGTCGGAGGTCACGGAAATGGAGCTTAATCCTGGACCACCGATGGGCGAGGGTGATCGGCATGAGAACCGCCATCGCCGCCGGCGCCCTGGCCTCGGTCATCGTGGGCGCGGCCGTCCCGGTGACCGGGATGCTCCAGGACTACCCGCTGCTCACCGGTCAGGCCGTGCGCTACGCGCTGGGCGGCGTCGTGCTGCTCGGGTGGACGCTGGCGCGCGGCGGGCGGCTGGTCGTGCCCCGGCGGGGCGACTGGGCGGCGCTGTGCGCGCTGGTCGCCACCGGGATGCTCGGCTTCAACGCCTTCCTCCTGCACGCCCAGCGCTACGCGGAGCCCGGTTTCGTGGCCGCGGTGCTGGGCGCGAGCCCGCTGGTGCTGGCGCTGGCGGCGCCGTTGGCGGCCGGGCGGCGGCCCGCCGCGGGCGCGGTGGCGGGCGCGGTCGTGGTGGCGGGCGGGGTCGTGCTGCTGTCCGGGGGCGGCGCCTGGCACGGCCCCGGGCTGGTGCTGGCGGTGGCGACGATGCTCGGCGAGGTGTCGTTCACGCTGTTCGCGGTGGGCGTGGTGCGGCGGCTGGGCGGCGTCGCGGTGGCCACCTGGTGCTGCTTCCTCGCGGCGGCGGTGGGCGGGGTGGTCGGCACCTTCGCCGGCGGCTGGCGGGCGCCGGGCCCGCGGGAGGGCGCGGCGCTGGTGGTGCTCGGGGTCGTGGTCACCGCCGTGGCGTTCGGGCTGTGGTACTTCGCGGTGGCGCGGCTGGGCGCGGACCGGGCCGGGGTGCTGATCGGGCTGATGCCGGTCGCCGGGCTGGCGGCGTCGGTGGCGCTGGGCGCGCAGGCGATGACCGCCGTCGCGCTGCTCGGCGCGACGGCGGTCGCCCTGGGCTGCGCGATCGGGCTGCGCGGCCGGGTCAGCGCCCGCCGCGCGCCATCCGCAGCACGTCCAGCGCCTCGTCCAGCTGCGCCTCGGTGAGCCGGTCCGGCACGTGGCCGCGCTCCAGCACGACCTGGCGGATCGTCTTGCGCTCCTTCAGCGACTGCTTGGCGATCGCCGCCGCCTCCTCGTAGCCGAGGTAGCGGTTGAGGGGCGTCACGATCGACGGGGACGACTCGGCGAACTCGCGCATCCGGTCGGCCTGCGGCTCGACGCCGGCCAGGACCTTGTCGGCCAGCAGGCGGGACACCGCGGCGACCAGGCGCGCGGACTCCAGCACGTTGCGGGCGATCACCGGGAGCATCACGTTGAGCTGGAAGTTGCCCTGCGAGCCCGCGAACGCCACCGCCGCGTCGTTGCCGATCACCTGCGCCACCACCATCATCGTGGCCTCGGGGATCACCGGGTTGACCTTGCCGGGCATGATCGACGAGCCCGGCTGGAGGTCGGGCAGGGCCAGCTCGCCCAGCCCGGTGCGCGGTCCGGAGCCCAGCCAGCGCAGGTCGTTGGCGATCTTGAACAGGCCGATCGCCGTCGCCCGGAGCTGGCCGGAGACCTCGACCACGCCGTCCTGCGTGGCCTGCGCCTCGAAGTGGTCGCGGGCCTCGGTCAGCGGCAGGCCGGTGACCCGCGCCAGCTCCGCCGCGACCGCCGCGCCGAAGCCCTCGGGCGCGTTCAGGCCGCTGCCGACGGCCGTGCCGCCGATCGGCAGCTCCGCCAGCCGGGGCAGGCTCGCGGTCAGCCGCTCGACGCCGTGGTCGACCTGCGCGGCCCACGCGCCGGCCTCCTGGCCCAGCGTGATCGGGACCGCGTCCATCAGGTGCGTCCGACCGGACTTCACCAGGTCCGACCACTCGGCGGCCCGCCGCCGGAGCACCCCGGCCAGGTGCTCCAGGGCCGGCACCACGTCGGTGGCCACGGCCTCCGCCGCGGCGACCCGCAGCGTCGTCGGGAACGTGTCGTTGGACGACTGCGAGGCGTTGACGTGGTCGTTCGGGTGCACGTCGCGGCCCAGCGCCCGGGACGCCAGGGTCGCGATGACCTCGTTGGCGTTCATGTTCGACGACGTCCCGGAACCGGTCTGGAACACGTCCACCGGGAAGTGCGCGTCGTGCGCGCCCCCGGCGACCTCGTCCGCGGCCCCGGCGATCGCGCCGGCCACGTCGTCGGGCAGCACGCCCAACCGCTGGTTCACCCGGGCGGCGGCGGCCTTGAGCAGGCCGAGCGCCCGGATCTGGGACCGCTCCAGCCCCCGTCCCGACACCGGGAAGTTCTCCACCGCGCGCTGCGTCTGCGCCCGCCACAGCGCGTCGACCGGCACCCTGACCTCGCCCATGGTGTCGTGCTCGACGCGGTAGTCCTGTTCTGCCATACCACCGAGTCTGCCCCCCGCGGGCCCACCGGGGCGGAATGGATGGGCAGAGTGGTGCGGAACACCTATGGTCGGTGCATGGACCTCGAGGTCGACGTGCTCGTCGTCGGAGCCGGACCCACCGGGCTGTTCGCGGCCTACTACGCGGGCTTCCGGGACCTGTCCGTGGCGCTGGTCGACTCGCTGCCGGAGGCGGGCGGGCAGATCACCGCGATGTACCCGGAAAAGCTGATCTTCGACGTGGCCGGGTTCCCCGCCGTGCGCGGTCGGGACCTGGTCGCCGCCCTGGTCCGGCAGGCGGACCGGTGGCAGCCGACCTACCTGCTCGGCAGGCAGGCGCGCACGCTGTCCACTGTGGACGACGGGCTGGAGGTCGGGCTCGCCGACGGCGGCGTGGTGCGCACCCGCGCGGTGCTGGTCACGGCGGGCATCGGCGAGTTCCGGCCCCGCCCGCTGCCCGCCGGCGACGGCTGGCTGGGCCGGGGCGTCGTGCACTTCGTGCCCGCCCTGGGCGCCCACGCCGGGCAGGACGTCGTCGTGGTGGGCGGCGGCGACTCGGCGTTCGACTGGGCCCTGGCCCTGCACCCGATCGCGGCCAGCGTGACCGTCGTGCACCGCCGCGCCACGTTCCGCGCCCACCCGCCGACCGTGCGGCAGGTGCGCGAGCTGGGCGTGCCGATCATCACCGACGCCGAGGTGCTGGAGCTGCGCGGCGACGGCAGGGTGGCCGAGGTGGAGGTCGCCGTCAAGGGCGGCGACCGCGCGGTGCTGCCCGCGCAGACCGTCGTGGCGGCCCTGGGCTTCACCGCCGACCTGGGTCCCATCGGGACGTGGGGCGTGGAGCTGGACCACCGCGCGATCGTCGTGGACAGCACGATGAGGACCGCGCGGGACCGCGTCTACGCGGCGGGCGACGTCGCGCAGTACCCCGGCAAGGTCAAGCTCATCGCGACCGGCTTCGGGGAGGCCGCGACGGCGGTCAACAACATCGCCGTGCGGCTCGACCCCGGAGCGCACCTGTTCCCGGGTCACTCCAGCAGCGCGGAGTGACTCACGGGACCACCTGGACCTGCTCGCCGACGAACAGGTTGTCGAAGAAGGTGGCCGCCGCGTCGCGCGACAGGTGGATGCAGCCGTGCGACTGCTCGGTCAGGCTGCCTTCGTGGAACGCGATGCCGCTGGTGGTGAAGTACACCGCGAAGGGCATCGGCGCGTTGTACGGCACGCTCCAGTCGTCGCGCACCTTGCGCAACACCGGGTACGTGCCGGTGGGCGTCTCGTAGCCGGGGCGGCCGTGCGTGACGGGGACGGGGCCGTAGCTGGCCGATCCCCGGTACACGAGCCACGCCTCGTTGGTGGACAGCTTCAGGCAGGCCCCGTCCCGGATGGAGCAGGGGGCGCCGGTCGAAGCGTGTGCGGGCGCCGCGAGGCCGGAGAAAGCGAGGGCCAGCGCGGCCAGTCCGGTGCCGAGCTTCTTCATCTCGAATCACTCCTCGATCAGGGGTTACCCGATCGAGGACGTGATTCACCGGTCCGGGCGGGGACCGGGGACTGTTCACCCACTCGGCGGCACCGGGAGCACGCGCCGGTGGGGGTCCGGCCCCGGAACGGGGGAAGGGCCGCCCCGCCGGAGCGGAGCGGCCCTTCACCGCGGGACACCCGGGTGCGGGTGGTCTGGTCAGACCGCGCCCGCGTAGGTGGTGATCCACGAGCGGAAGGCCGGGACGTCCATGTAGATCGACGGACCGGTCGCGCAGGTGGAGCTGCTGTTGCCGGCCCGGCTGGTGGCGCCGATCAGCTCCCACGTGCCGCCGACGGACTTGATCTGCGGACCGCCCGAGTCGCCGTAGCAGGCGCCCGCGCGACCACCGGGGTTGTTGGTGCAGATCTCGTAGGCGCCGGAGATGCCCTGGCAGCTGCCGTCCGCCACGATCGAGGTGTTCAGCTCCTGCAGGGTCACCGGCGCGCCGCCGCAGCCGCGCGGGGCGCAGGTCTGGCCCCACCCGATGATGCGGGTGGCGGTGCCGGTCGCACCGGAGGACGACGACACCCTGATCGGCGTCTGGCTCACGTTCGTGGACAGGCGCAGCAGGGCGATGTCGTAGCTGGGGTGGTTCACGATCTGCGCGCCGGAGGCGACCGTCCCACCGCTGGAGCGGTTGGTCGAGCCGACCCGGACGCGGACCGAGGACGCCGAGCGGCCCTGCACGCAGTGCTTGGCCGTCACGACCCAGTTGGCCTTGATCAGCGAGCCGCCGCAGAAGTGGCTACCCGAGGTGCTCTGCAGGGAGACCATGAACGAGTAGACCTGGGTGGCGTTGCCGCCGCCCACGATGTACGGCGTGACCTCGCCGTCCGCCGCCGGGGACGCCGCCGCCCCGCCCGCGGTGGCGAGCGCTGCCCCGACCGCGACCGCGAAGGCGGTGAACAGGGTACGAACCTTCATCATTTCCTCTCCGTGCCCGACGCAGGGGGCCAGGCACGAATCGGAAACTAGGGACGTACGACACTCCGTGACTACAGCCGTTCGGCCGGTAACACCCTGTTGACCGTTGACACGGCTCACGGCAGCGGCGGCAGGACCGGCTCGTCGCCGGGTCGCGGGTCGAAGTCGACCGAGGAGTACTCGCGCAGCTTCGTCAGCCGGTGGAAGCCGTCGATCATGCGCACCGTGCCGGACTTCGACCGCATCACGATCGACTGCGTCGTGCAGCCGCCCGCCCGGTAGTGCACGCCCCGCACCAGGTCCCCGTCGGTGACGCCGGTGGCGCAGAAGAACACGTTGTCGCCGCGCACCAGGTCGTCCGTGCCGAGCACCCGGTCCAGGTCGTGCCCGGCGTCGAGGGCCCTCTGCCGCTCCTCGTCGTCCTTGGGCCACAGCCGCCCCTGGATCGCGCCGCCCATGCACTTCAGCGCCGCCGCCGCGATGATCCCCTCGGGCGTGCCGCCGATGCCCACCAGGAGGTCGATGCCGGTGTTCGGGCGGGCCGCCGAGATCGCTCCCGCCACGTCGCCGTCGGAGATGAAGTGGATGCGGGCGCCCGCTTTCCGGACGTCGGCCACGATCGACTCGTGCCGCGGGCGGTCCAGGACGCACACCGTCACGTCGGAGACGTCGCTGTGCTTGGCCCTGGCCACCCGGCGGATGTTCTCCGCGATCGGCGCCGTGATGTCGATGACGTCCGCCGCCTCCGGCCCCACGGCCAGCTTCTCCATGTAGAACACCGCGGACGGGTCGAACATCGCGCCCCGCTCGGCCACCGCGAGCACCGCCAGCGCGTTGGGCATCCCCTTGGACATCAACGTGGTCCCGTCGATCGGGTCCACGGCGACGTCGCAGTCCGGGCCGTCGCCGTTGCCGACCTCCTCGCCGTTGAACAGCATGGGCGCCTCGTCCTTCTCGCCCTCGCCGATCACGACCACGCCGCGCATCGAGACGGTGCCGATCAGCTTGCGCATGGCGTCGACCGCCGCGCCGTCGCCGCCGTTCTTGTCGCCGCGCCCCACCCAGCGGCCGGCGGCCATCGCCGCGGCCTCGGTGACGCGGACGAGTTCGAGCGCGAGGTTCCGGTCGGGTGCTTCGCGACGACGCTCGGACGGGCTGCTGCTGGACACCATGGAGTTCCTCCTGCGATTACCGGCCGGTAGACCAATCCTCGCACGTCGTCAGCCCTGCGCGACGTCCTCCTCGGTCACAGCGAGCGCTTGATCGATCCGCTCGCGGGCGCCCGCGAGCCGCTGTTCGCAGGTCTTGGCGAGGGCCTCGCCGCGTTCCCACAGCGCCAGCGACTCCTCCAGCGACAGGCCGCCCGCCTCCAGCCGGCGGACCACCTCCACCAGTTCGTCCCTGGCCTCCTCGTAGCCCGGCTCGCTCACGTGGACAACTTCCCCAATCGGTTGCGGACGTGCACCACGACGGTCGCCACCGCCTGGTCGTAGCCGACGAACGCCTCCGCGAACTCGGCGCCGTCACCCTCTCGCACCGCGTCGTCGATGCGGTGCTCGGCCTCCGCGACCCGCCGGCGGTGCACCGAGCCGCCGGACAGCCACCAGCGCTCCCCGGCGTAGTCGGAGGTCGCCGAGGACAGGTCGTGCAGCCGGTCGGCCAGCGCCGACCGGCCGGACGCGCAGCCCGCCACCAGCGACAGCCAGCAGTCGGCCGCCGCGCGGTCGGCGGCCTCGACGCGGTCGCGCACCGCGCGGGAGCCCTCGTCGTCGGCGCCGTCGGCGGCGGCCGTCGTCAGGGGCAGGAACGTGGGCTCACCTGCCGGAGTGGGCACCACCGCCTCCTTCCTCGGCGTCCTGGACGACCGCGCGCACGGCCCCGTCCGCCACCCGCACCCGGAGCCGGGCCCCCGCCGGCGCGTCCTCGACCGACCTGACCACGCCGACGACCCCGTCGGGCGTGACCAACTGCACCACGGCGTACCCACGGGCCAGCGTGGCGGCCGGTCCGAGGGTCGTCAAGCGCGCGGTGGTCGCGGCCAGCCCCGCGGCCTCCTTGTCGAGCCGGTGGCGGATCGCCCGCCGGGAGCGCTCCCGCCACTGCGCCACGTCCTGGGCGCGCCGCTCCAGCGGCCCGTGCGGGTCGGCCAGCGCCGGCCTGCTGCGCAGCGAGGCGAGCAGCTCGCGCTCCCGGTCCACCCAGCCGTGCAGCGCGCGCCTGCTGCGGTCGCGCGCCTGCCGGATCCGCTCGGCCTCCTCGGCGACGTCGGGCACCACGCGCTTGCCCGCGTCGGTCGGCGTCGAGCACCGCAGGTCGGCCACGTGGTCGACCAGCGGGCTGTCCGGCTCGTGCCCGATCGCGGACAGCACGGGCGTGCGGGCCTGCGCCACCGCCCGGCACAGCGCCTCGTCGGAGAACGGCAGCAGGTCCTCCACGCTGCCGCCGCCGCGCGCCAGCACGATCACGTCGACCTCGGGGTCGCGGTCCAGGGTCGCCAGCGCCGTGAGGATCTGCGGGACGGCCGACGCCCCCTGCACCGCGACGTTGATCACGCGGAAGCGGGCGTTGGGCCAGCGGGCGTGCGCGTTGGTCACCACGTCCCGCTCGGCGGCCGACGCGCGGCCGGTGATGAGCCCGATCCGGTTGGGCAGGAACGGCGGCCGGCGCTTGCGGCGCGGGTCGAACAGGCCCTCGGCGGCGAGCAGCTTCTTGAGCCGCTCGACGCGCGCCAGCAGCTCGCCGACGCCGACCGCGCGGATCTCGTCCACGCGCAGGCTCAACGTCCCCCGGTTCGGGAAGTAGTGGGGCTTGCCGTGCACCACGACGCGGCTGCCCTCGGTCAGCTGCAGCTCGCGGACCATGGCCACGGGCGCGGTCAGCGTCATCGACATGTCGACCGACGGGTCGCGCAGCGTGAGGAACGCGGTGGCCGTGCCGGGGCGCGCGCTGAGCTGCGTCACCTGGCCCTCCACCCACACGTCGCCGAGCCGGTTGATCCACTCGAAGACCTTGCGCGCGACCGTGCGGACCGGCCAGGGGTGCTCGGGGCTGGACTTCTGGTCGGTCACCGCTGGTCGGGGCTCGCGGCCGGGCGGAGGTTGGCGATCCGGCGCGTCAGCATCCCGGTGAACTCCGGGCGGGCCGCGTGGGTGCGCTCGTGGTCGAGCAGCTGCTCCAGGTCCGCGATCGACAGCCCCCGCAGCCGCGCGCGCAGCTGCGGCAGCGTCAGCTCGTCGTAGTTCGGCAGCGCGGCGGGCGGCTCGGCGGCCAGCGCCTGCTCCTCGGCCTCCCACGGGTCGTCGACCGGCGCGCCGGCGGCCCCGGGGTCCGCGAACCCCTCCGGCGCCGGGGCGCCCGCGGCGGTGTCGTCGTCCTCGTCGAACGTGGCCCACTCCGGCTCGGCTTCCGCGGGGCGCAACCCGGCCAGGGCGTCGTCGCCCTTGATTGCGAGTTCCGTCACCCGCTGCTGGACCCGCATCGACAGTTGCAGCGCCTCGCTGACCACGGTCACCGGCAGCCCCACGAGCTGGTGCGGGAGCTTCCGGGCCTGCTCGACGGCGGTGACCGCCAGTCCCGCGGCGAGGCGGACGGGCAGCGGCAGTGGCTTCATGCCCCCTAGCCTGCCGCAGTCGGGCCGCGGATGCCCACCTTCCGCGCCCGTGCCCCTGGGGCGGTCCGCGCCCCCGGGCAGCCCGTACCCTTGGGGCATGGACAAGCGAGTGCTCCTGGCCAAGCCGCGCGGCTACTGCGCCGGCGTGGACCGCGCGGTCGTCACCGTCGAGAAGGCGCTGGAGCAGTACGGCGCGCCGGTGTACGTGCGCAAGGAGATCGTCCACAACAAGCACGTGGTCGAGACGTTGTCCAGGCGTGGCGCGATCTTCGTCGACGAGACCGACCAGGTGCCCGAGGGCGCGCTCGTGGTGTTCTCGGCGCACGGCGTGTCGCCCGCGGTGCACGAGGAGGCCGCGGCCCGCCGGCTGCGCACCATCGACGCCACCTGCCCGCTGGTGACCAAGGTCCACAACGAAGCGCGCCGGTTCGCGCGCGAGGACTACGACATCCTGCTCATCGGCCACGAGGGGCACGAGGAGGTCGAGGGCACCGCGGGCGAGGCCCCGGAGCACATCCAGCTCGTGGACACGGCCGAGGACGTGGACAAGGTCGTCGTGCGCGACCCGTCCAAGGTGGTGTGGCTGTCGCAGACCACGCTGTCGGTGGACGAGACGATGATCCGGGTGCGGCAGTTGCAGGAGCGGTTCCCGGACCTCCAGGAGCCGCCGTCGGACGACATCTGCTACGCGACGTCCAACCGCCAGACGGCGGTGAAGACCATGGCCCCCGAGTGCGACCTCGTGCTGGTGGTGGGCTCCCGGAACTCGTCCAACTCGGTGCGGCTGGTCGAGGTGGCGCTCCAGGCGGGCGCGCGGGCGGCGCACCTGGTCGACTACGCGCGCGAGGTCGACCCGGCGTGGCTCGACGGCGTGACCACCGTCGGGGTGACCTCCGGCGCTTCCGTGCCGGACATCCTGGTGATGGAGCTGCTCGAGTTCCTGGCCGAGCGCGGGTACGGGGACGTCGAGGAGATCACCACGGCCAACGAGAAGATCGCCTTCGCCCTGCCCCGCGAGCTGCGCAAGGACATGGTGCGCTGAGCAGCGCGCCGGGGGTCCCGCGCCGGGACACCGGGCCGAGGACCCCGTGCCGGGATCCCGGGCCGTCCGGGAACCCCCGGTCCGGAGTGGACCCCTCCCGGGACGCGGGCGCGGGACGGCTGCCGCGAAGCCCCTCACGTCGGTGAAGGGCTCTGCGGGACGTCGGTGAAGGGCTCTGCGGGCGGTTGCCCCGACCCGCTGCTGTGAACGGGCCGCGGGCTCCGGTGCCGGCTGGCTCCGGCGCCGGTTCGCGTCGGTGTCAGTCCTCGTCGCGCCGGCGCGGGCGGCGCTGCGGCGAGCGGGAGCCCTGCTCGCGGGGCCGGCGCGGGCGGTCCTCGTCGGACTGCGGGCGCGGGCGCTTGGGGCGGGGCTCGTCGCCGTCGGCGGGCTTGCGGCGGGGCTCGTCGCCCTTGGGCGCCTTGCGGCGCGGCCGGTCCTCGGCGTCGCGAGCGGCCTCCCGGGCGGGCGCGGACTCGCGGGGGCGCTTCGGGCGGTCCTCGGCGGACCGCGCCGGCTCGCCCTCGGCCTCGCGGACCTCCTCCCGGGTGGGGCGGTTCGGGTCCTTCTGCGTGGTGACCCGCACCAGGCCGATGATCACCGTGCACGCCGTCGTGATCGCCATCGCCGGGAAGCCGTCGATCAGCGGTTTGCCCAGGCCCAGGCCGATCGCCGGCAGCCCGCCCGAGGGCAGGCCGCCGGTCAGCACCACCATCAGCGGCACGACGATGGCCAGCACCAGCGGCGGCTGGACGACCGGGCCGAACATCGACCGCCGCTCCACGAACACCACCGCGCCGACGGCCCCGACGAAGAACGTGACGGCGAACACCCACCCCACGGTCTTCGCCGACGAGCTGACGTCGACGTAGGTGCCGACGACGGCCAGCACGAACGTCCCGAGCACGGCCGCCCACCAGGGCAGGCCCCGGAAGGTGCCGAAGAGGGCGCGGTCGTTCCAGCGGACGGGGTCGAGTTCCTCGTCCTCCGGCTCGCGCGTTGCAGCGGTCACGCCCACTCCTCGTTCGGCTTCGGCTCCGGGTCCCACACTCTATTACGCCTCGCGGGCGTCCAAGGGTGCACTGACGCCTTCGTCGGTCCGGCGCACGAGCGCCGGCGGGCTGGGGCTGGCCGACGCGGCGGTCAGCGGCTCCACCGCCGCCCGGAAGCTCTCCAGCGCGTCCAGCTCGCGCCGGCGCGCCGACAGGAACCGCTGGAGGTGCGTGCTGGACAGGTTGACCGCGTCGATCGCGCCGTCGGCGGCCCGGTGCGCCCGGGACGCCTGCGCGCGCACCTGCTCCACGTCGTCGGCCAGCGCGCGGTCGGTGACGGCGAACATCGCCGCCGACGCGATGACCGCGAAGCCGGTCGGCCCGCACAGGAAGACCCGCCGGTCCAGCAGCCAGCGCAGCAGCTCCGGGTCGGTGTCCAGGGCCGCGACCACCGCGCCGTCGTTGGGCACGAACATGATCGTCCCGTAGATGGCGTCCGCCCAGCGCTGGTAGCCCTTGCCCGCCAGCTCGGCCGCGCGGGCCCGGATGTTGCGCACGTGCACGCGCAGCGCGTCGGCCCGCTCCGCCGGGTCGTCGGTCTCCACCGCCTCGGCCCACGTCGCCATGCTCATCTTGGCGTCGACCGGCACCTGCCGGCCGCCGCCCACGTCGAGCACCAGGTCGGGCCGCACCGCGCCGCCGCCCGCCACGTCGACCTGGAGCCGGAAGTGCACGCCCTCGCGCAGGCCCAGCGCCCGCGCGGTCTCCACCAGGACCCGCTCGCCCAGCTCGCCGCGCCCGCTGACCGACGAGAACGCCACCTCGTAGCGCTGGAGCGCGGCGCGGGTGGCGTCGCCGCGCTCCCGCTCCCGCTGCACGGCCGCGAGGGCGGCGTCCACCCGCCGGACCCCGTCCTGGTAGAGCCGCCACAGGAACACCAGCGCACCGGCGAGCAGGAGTGCCACGACCACCGCCGCCGTGCTGAGGACCGCTGTCATGGCCCCGATCATCGCGCACACCGTTCCGATCACACGTTCGAGCGACACGCCGAGTCGGATGGCGCGGTTGTGCCGGTGCCCGCCCCTACGTTGGCCGGCATGAGGTTGCTGCACACGTCCGACTGGCACGTGGGGCGGACGTTCCACGGCCGCGACCTGCTGGCCGAGCAGGAGTCGGTGCTGGGCGCGCTGGCCGACCTGGTGGTCGACGAGCGGGTCGACGTGGTGCTGGTGGCCGGCGACCTGTTCGACCGCGCGGTGCCCAACGCGGAGGCGGTCGCGGTGTGCGCGCGGGTGCTGGAGCGCATCCGGGCGGCCGGCGCGCGGGTGGTGATCACGCCGGGCAACCACGACTCGGCCGCGCGGCTGGGCCTGTTCGGCGGGTTCGCGGCGGCGGGCGGGCTGCACCTGCGCACCCGGATCGCGGCGCTGCACGAGCCGGTGCTGTTCGCGGACGCGCACGGGCCGGTCGCCGTGTACGGCATCCCGTTCCTGGAGCCGGAGACGGCGCGGCACGCGCTCGGCGTCGAGGGCCGGGGCCACGCGGCGGTGCTGACCGAGGCGATGCGCCGGGTCGGCGCGGACCGCGCGGCGCGCGGCGGGCGGGCGGTGGTGCTGGCGCACGCGTTCGTGACCGGCGGCGAGCCGTGCGAGTCGGAGCGGACGATCGCGGTGGGCGGCGTGCAGGACGTGCCGGGCGCGGTGTTCGACGGCGTGGACTACGTGGCGCTGGGGCACCTGCACGGCCGGCAGGTGCTGGCCGAGCACCTGCGCTACTCGGGCAGCCCGGTGGCGTACTCGTTCTCCGAGGCGCGGCACAGCAAGTCGGTGTGGCTGGCCGAGCTGGACGCGGGCGGCCTGGCCGGGGTGGAGCACCGCGCGCTGCCGGTGCCCCGGCGGCTGTCCACGCTGAGCGGCGAGCTGGAGCGGCTGCTGGCCGCGCCGGAGCACCGGCCGGTGGAGGAGCACTTCCTGTCGGTGGTGCTGACCGACCGGGTCCGGCCGCTGGACGCGCTGCGCCGCCTGCAGGTCCGGTTCCCGCACGCGGTGCACGTCGAGTGGCGGCCGGAGGGCGGCCGGACCGGGGAGCTGCGCTTCGCCGAGCGCGTCCGGGGTCGCACCGACGAGGAGGTCGCCTGCTGCTTCCTGGAGGACGTCCGGGGCAGCCTCCCGGCGGAGCGGGAGCTGGGGCTGCTGCGGGAGGCGCTCGCCACCGCAGCGCGCGAGGGGGATTCGTGAAGCTGCACCGGCTGGAGGTCCGCGCGTTCGGGCCCTACGCGGGGCGCGAGGAAGTGGACTTCGACCTGCTCGGCGCGGACGGGCTGTTCCTGCTGCACGGCGACACGGGCGCGGGCAAGACCACGCTGCTCGACGCGGTGGCGTTCGCGCTGTTCGGTCGGGTGCCCGGCGCGCGCGGCGACGTCAAGCGGCTGCGCTGCGACTACGCCGACCGGGACGCGCCGACGGAGGTGGCCCTGGAGCTGACGGTGCGGGGCCGCCGGTTCCGGGTGGTGCGCAGCCCCGAGTACGACCGGCCCAAGAAGCGCGGCGACGGGTTCACCCGGCAGCCCGCGCGGGTGTCGCTGACCTGGATCAGCGGGTGGCGCGGCGAGGGCCACACCCGCATCGACGACGTGGCGCGCGAGGTGGAGTCGCTGCTCGGGATGACCGCCGAGCAGTTCTTCCAGGTCGTGCTGCTGCCGCAGGGCGAGTTCGCGCGGTTCCTGCGGGCGGAGACCGCCGAGCGGGAGAAGCTGCTGGAGCGGCTGTTCGGCACCGAGCGGTTCCTCGACGTGGAGCGCTGGTTCCGGGACCGGCGGCTGGTCAAGCGGCGGGAGCTGGAGGCGCTCGGCCGGGCCGCCCGCGACCTGGTGCAGCGGGTGGCCGAGGTCGCGGGCGAGGAGCCGCCGGAGGGCGGCGGGGACCGCGAGTGGCTCAGCTCGCTGCTCAAGCGCCTGGACGAGGCGGAGCGGGAGGCCGACCGGGCCGCGGCGGCCGGTGCGGAGCTGCGGTCCGCCGCCGAGCGGGACCGGCAGCGGGCCCGGGAGCTGGCCGAGCGGGTGCGCCGGGTGCGCGGCGCGCGGGCCGGGCTGGCGCGCTGCGCCGAGGCCGAGCCCCGGCGGGCGGCGTGGGTGCGCGAGCGGGACGCGGCGCGGCGCGCGTCGGTCGTGGCGCCCGCGCACGAGGCCGTGCGGCGGCTGGGGCAGGCGCTCGACGCGGTGACGGCGCAGGAGGGCGCGGCGGCGCGGGCCGTGGCCTCGTTCGGCTACCGGGGCGAGGAGCTGCGCGCCGACGGCGAGCGGTTCCGCGAGGAGGCGGGCGGCCTGACGCAGCTGGCCGCCGAGGCGCGGCGGCAGCACGAGGACCGGCGCCGCGCGGACGAGCTGGCGCGGCGCTCGCAGGACGCGGGCGCCCGGCTGGCGAAGCTGGTGGCGGCGCTGGCCGAGGTGCCCGACCGGCTGGCCGCCGCCCGGTCGGCGGCCGAGGAGTCCGCGCTGGCCGCGGCCCGGCTCGACGCGGTGGCGGCGAAGGCGTCGGCCGCGCGGGAGCTGCCCGCCGCCGACCGGGCGCTGCGGGCGGCCGAGGAGGCGCGCCGGGCCGCGGTCGACGCCCACCAGGAGGCCAAGGAGGTGCTGCTGCGGGTGCGGCAGCGGCGCCTGGACGGCATGGCCGTCGAGCTGGCGGCGTCGCTGCGCGCCGGTCGGGACTGCCCGGTGTGCGGCTCGGCCGAGCACCCGCGACCCGCGCCGCCGGTGCGCGACGCGGTGACCGCCGCCGACGAGGAGCGCGCCGCGGCGGCGGAGCAGGCCGCGCTGGAGCGGCGGGGTGCGGCCGAGCAGGTCGCGCAGGACGCGACGGCCCGCGTGGCCGCGCTGCGCGAGGCGGTCGGCGACGAGGACCCGGAGGCCCTGGTCGCGGCGCACCGCGAGGTGCGGGACCTGGCCGCCCGGCGGGCCGAGCGCGCGACCGCGCTGACCACCCTGGAGGGCAGGGTCGAGGCCGCCGCGCGGGAGCGCGCGGCCCTGGAGCGCGAGGTCGCCGAGCTGACCGCGCGGCGGCGCGAGCTGCTCGACGCGGTCGGGGAGCGCGCGGCCCGCCTGGAGCAGGCGCGCGGCGACTTCCCCGACGTGACCGCGCGCCGCGCCCACCTGCTCGACCTCGCCGACGCGCTGACCGCGCTGGCCGACCGCCGCGCCGCCGTCGCCGAGCACGCCGAGCGGCTGGCCGAGCAGCGCGTCGAGGTGTCCCGCCTGGCGGCCGACGCGGGGTTCGCCGACGTGGCGGAGGCGCTGGCGGCGGTCCGGTCCGAGGAGGCCGTCGCCGACCTGGAGGCGCGCGTCGGCGAGGTGGAGCGCGCGCGGGCCGCCGCCGAGGCGGTGCTGGCGGAGCTGCCGGACGTGGACCCGGACGCGCAGGTGGACCTGGCCGGGGCCGAGGCCCGCCACCGCGACCTGCACGAGCGGGCGCAGCGGGCGGCGTCGGCGCTGGCCGCGGCCCGGGAGCGGGCGCGCCGGGCGGGCGAGCTGGCCGGCCGGCTGACCGCCGCGTGGGCCGGGCTGGAGCCGGTGGAGGCGGAGTACGCCGAGCTGGACGCGCTGACCGACGTGATCAACGGCCAGGGGCAGAACACCATGAGCATGACCCTGCGCACGTACGTCCTGGCGGCCCGGCTGGAGGAGGTGGCGGTCGCCGCGAGCGCCCGGCTGGAGCGCATGAGCCAGGGCCGCTACCGGTTCGTGCACTCGGTCGAGGCCGGTCCGCGGGGCACCAGGGGCGGGCTGGGGCTCGACGTGCTGGACGACTACTCGGGGCAGCAGCGGCCCGCCAAGACGCTGTCCGGCGGCGAGTCGTTCCTGGCCTCGCTGGCGCTGGCGCTGGGCCTGGCCGACGTCGTGGCGGCCGGGGCGGTGCTCGACACGCTGTTCATCGACGAGGGCTTCGGGACGCTCGACGCGGACACCCTGGAGCTGGTGATGTCCACTTTGGACGAACTGCGCGCGGGCGGGCGCGTGGTGGGCCTGGTGTCGCACGTGGAGGAGCTGCGCCAGCGCATCCCGACCAGGCTGCGGGTGCGCAAGGCGCGCGGCGGTTCCTCGCTGGAGGTCGTGGCCTGACCGGCGCGGGCGCCCGCGCCGGTCGGGCAGCTCAGCCCCGGTCCTCGTGGCCGAGCAGCCAGCGCTTCACGTCCACGCCCCACCGGAAGTTGCCGATCGCGCCACCGCTGCGGATCACCCGGTGGCACGGCACGAACAGGGTGGCCGCGTTGCGCGCGCAGGCCGCGGCGGCGGCCCGGACGGCCGAGGGGCGGCCGGCCAGCAGGGCGTAGTCCGCGTAGCTGACCGGCTTGCCCGCCGGCACCGCGCGCAGCGCCGTCCAGGCGTGCTCCACGAACGCGCCCGAGCGCTGCCGCACCGGCACGTCGGCGATCGCGTCCAGCGCGCCCGCGTGGTAGTCGCGCACCGCCCTGGTCACCGCGCCCAGGTCGCGGCGCGGGGTCAGGGTCGACGGGCGCAGCGCGGTCGCGACCTGGGGCAGCAGGTCGTCGGTCGACGCGGTCCAGCCGCTGGCCAGCACGGCGCCGTCGGTGGCGACGACGGCCGTGAAAGGCCCGATCGGGGTGTCCACGGTGGACGTGAATCCGGTGCTCACGCGGTCCTCCTCAGGTGCATCGCGGCGTAGGAGCGCCAAGGGCGCCAGGCCGCGTTGTCGGTGGTCAGGGGAACGTCGGGCGCGCCGAGCACGCGCATCACGACGTAGCGGGCGACGTCCGGCCCGACGCCGGGGAACGCGGCCAGCTCGGCGTGCAGCTCGTCGGCGTCCCGGCCGACGTCCACGACGAGGCTGCCGTCGGCCAGCGCCGCGGCCACCGGCGAGTCGACCGCCGCGGGCGCGGGGTAGAGGTGGGTGACCGGGCCGTCGGGGACGTCCAGCGGCTCGCCGGGCGACCGGTGGCCCAGCGCCCGCAGCAGCGTCTCGGCGCCGTCGACGCTGCCCGGCACCCGCACGCCCGGCCGGTCGCGCACCAGGGGGCGCAGCACCGGGTCCTCGCCGAGGAACCCGTCGACGGCCTGCGGGTCGGCGTCGAGGTCCAGCAGCCGCCGCACGCGGCTCACCGCGCTGCCCAGGTCGCGCAGGTCGGTCAGGCGCAGCGAGCACGCCACGTGGCCGGCGGCCGGCTCCAGCAGCACCGTCGCCTGCCCGTGCGGCAGGCGCAGAGACCGGGCGTAGGAGGTGTCCGTCACGTGCTCGACGCCCGGGATCGCCGACGCCCGGAAGTGGGCCAGCAGCCCGGCGGCGTCGAACGGCGGCCGGTAGGGCAGCCGCAGCGCGATGCGGCCCGCGTTGCCGGCGACCCGGCGCTTCGCCCGCAGCGCCGACGGCGTGGCCGCGAACACCGCCCGGATCGTGTCGTTGAACTGCCGCACGCTGGCGAACCCGGCGGCGAAGGCGACGTCGGTGAACGACAGGTCGGTCGTCTCGATCAGCAGCCGCGCCGAGTGCGCCCGGTGCGCCCGCGCCAGCGCCAGCGGCCCGGCGCCCAGCTCCGCGGTCAGCACCCTGGTCAGGTGCCGCTCCGAGTAGCCGAGCCGGGCGGCGAGGCCGGGCACGCCGTCGCGCTCGACGACGCCGTCGGAGATCAGCCGCATGGCCCGCGCGGCGAGGTCGGCCCGCAGGTTCCACTCCGGCGAGCCCGGCACCGCGTCCGGCAGGCACCGCCGGCACGCCCGGTAGCCGGCCGACTGCGCGGCGGCGGCCGTCGGGTAGAACTCGGCGTTGCGCCGCTTCGGCGTGATCGCCGGGCAGGACGGGCGGCAGTAGATGCGGGTGGTCCGCACCGCGAGGATGAAGCACCCGTCGAACCGGGCGTCGCGGGCGGCGACGGCCCGGTAGGCGCGTTCGGCGTCGACCGGCATGGTGGTCACTCTGCCATCGCCGGCACCAGGCGTCTCGCGGGAATCGGACACGGCGGCCCGGCGCGTAGACTCACCTCCCGTGAGTTTGACCCTCGGTATCGTCGGCCTGCCCAACGTCGGCAAGTCCACCCTGTTCAACGCCCTCACGCGCAACGACGTGCTCGCGGCGAACTACCCGTTCGCGACCATCGAGCCCAACGTCGGCGTGGTGCCGTTGCCGGACGCCCGGCTCGGCGAGCTGGCGGCGATCTTCGGCTCGGAGCGCGAGGTGCCCGCCGTGGTGTCGTTCGTCGACATCGCGGGCATCGTCAAGGGCGCGTCCGAAGGCGCGGGCCTGGGCAACAAGTTCCTCGCCAACATCCGCGAGGCCAACGCCATCTGCCAGGTGATCCGGGTCTTCGACGACTCGGACGTGGTGCACGTGGACGGCCGCGTCGACCCGGCGGGCGACATCGAGACGATCAACACGGAGCTGATCCTCGCCGACCTCCAGACCCTGGAGAAGGCCGTGCCCCGGCTGGAGAAGGAGGCCCGGACGCAGAAGGACCGCCGCCCGGCGCTGGAGGCCGCGGTCAAGGCCCGCGAGGTGCTCGACTCCGGCCGCACGCTGTTCGCGGCGCAGTCCGAAGTGGACGGTGAGCTGCTGCGCGAGCTGAGCCTGCTCACGGCCAAGCCGTTCCTCTACGTCTTCAACGCCGACGAGGCCGTCCTCACCGACGAGGCCCGGCTCGGGGAGCTGCGGGAGCTGGTCGCGCCGGCGGACGCGGTGTTCCTCGACGCCAAGGTGGAGGCGGAGCTGCTGGAGCTGGACGAGGAGTCGGCCGCCGAGCTGCTGGAGTCGATCGGCCAGCACGAGCCCGGCCTGCACGCCCTCGCCCGCGCGGGGTTCCACACCCTGGGCCTGCAGACCTACCTGACGGCCGGCCCCAAGGAGTCCCGGGCCTGGACGATCCCGAAGGGCGCGACGGCGCCGCAGGCGGCCGGCGTGATCCACACGGACTTCGAGCGCGGCTTCATCAAGGCCGAGGTCGTCTCGTTCGACGACCTGGTGGCGGCGGGCTCGATGGCCGCGGCGAAGGCCGCGGGCAAGGTCCGCATGGAGGGCAAGGACTACGTGATGGTCGACGGCGACGTCGTGGAGTTCCGGTTCAACGTGTGACGCAGGACGTGGAACGGGGCCTCCCGCCCTCGGCAGGAGGCCCCGTCGGGCGCGTCAGCGGATCACGGCGTCAGCGCACGTGGTTGCGTTCGTGCCGCGCGAGGGCGAACACGCCCCCGGCGGTGGCCAGCATCCCGAGCGCTGCGACGGTGAACACGACGATGTCGGCGGTCATGCGAATCCCCTTGCGTTGATCTCCCACTCGTCTTGACGAACGAGTACCCCGTTTCGTGGCCCGACAGTCGTGCAATTCACACGGACGTGGAGGTAGTGGAGTGAACCTGCGAGCGATCGAGGCCCGCGTGCTCGCCCTCGCCCCCTGGCTGTTCGGGCTCTCCCTGGTCGGTCACCTGACGATGGTGGCCTTCCAGACGCAGATGACCATGGTAGACCTGATGGTCTACCGCTCGGGCTCGCCCGAGCTGTTCACCGGCGAGCTGTACCAGTGGCGGCTGACGGAGTTCTCCGACAAGTTCGCGCTGCCGTTCACCTACCCGCCGTTCGCGGCGCTGCTGTTCCTGCCGCTGCACTGGGTCTCGTGGGGGGTGGCGCGCTGGTTCTGGCAGCTGCTGAGCCTGGCGTGCCTGTGGTTCCTGGTGCGCAAATCGCTGGAGCTGGCGGGCAGCCGCGACCCCCGCCGCGCGCTGCTGTGGACCGGCCTGTTCGTGTGGGTCGAGCCGGTGCGGACCACGCTCAACTACGGGCAGGTCAACCTCGTGCTCGCCGCGCTGCTGCTGGGCGCGGTGGTCAGCGCGCGGCCCTGGGTGGGCGGCGCGGGTGTCGGCGTCGCGGCGGGCATCAAGCTGACGCCCGCCATCACGGGGCTGTACTTCCTCGTCACGCGGAACTTCCGGGCGGCGGCCTGGTCGGTCGCCGCGTTCGCGGGCACGGTCGGCCTGGGCTACCTGGTCTCCGCGAGCCAGTCCCACCAGTTCTGGTTCCAGCTGCTCGGCGACGCCACGCGGGTCGGCCCGGTCGGGTCGGCGATCAACCAGTCGCTGCGCGGCGCGCTGTCCCGCACCGTCGGCCACGACGTGCAGACCGGCCCGCTCTACCTGGCCGCGGTCGCGGTCGCGGTGGCGCTGGCCGCGTGGGCGCTGCGCTCCGCGGCGCGGGCGCGGGACGCGCTGGCGATGATCGTCACCGTCCAGTTCCTCGGCCTGCTGGTGTCGCCGATCTCGTGGAGCCACCACTGGGTCTGGGCCGTGCCCGCGCTCATGTGGCTGGTCCACGGCGTGCGCCACCGGCTCGCGGCGGTCACCGCCTGGGCGTGGCTGCTGGCGATCGGCAGCTACCTCATCTCGTTCCTGCTGATCGCGCAGCCGTCCATCTGGATCATCCCGCGCCCGTGGTACCTCTCGCTGCTCGGCTGGGTGTACCCGGCGGTGGGCCTGCTCACGCTCGTCGCGGTCGCCGTGGTGCTGGGGCAGCGCTCACGCCAGGGCGTCGACCACTCCGTCGATCTCCTGCGCCAGTGACACGTCCAGGGCGGTGATCCCGCCGGTGGAGTGCGTGCTGCACCGGAACGTCAGCGTGCGCCAGCGGATGTCGATGTCGGGGTGGTGGTCGTCGTTCTCGGCGATCTCCGCCACCCGGTTCACCACCTGGATCGCCTGGGCGAAGCTCGCCAGCTCCACGGTGCGCACCAGCGCCGCGTCCCGGGCGCGCCACCCCGGCAGGGTGGACAGCGCGTTGGTCACCTGGTCGTCGGTCAGCAGTTCGGCCATACCGGGATGTTCCCACCGCATGGCGTAGGCTGCGCGGTTGCCACGGGAGTCCGGTGCTGCGCCGGGCTGAGAGGAGGGCGCGCCAGCCCTCGACCGTCCACACCTGATCCGGGTCATGCCGGTGTAGGGAGAGATGATGCTTCGACGAGTGCTGACCGCCGCCGTCGCCGGGATCGCGCTGACCGCGTGCTCGGTGACCGCCAACCAGTCCCCGCCGCAGGAGCGGGTCGTCACGCTGGTGACCCACGACTCGTTCACCGTGAAGCCCGAGCTGCTGGAGGCTTTCAAGGCCGAGACCGGGATCACGGTCAAGCCGCTGGCCAGTGGCGACGCGGGCGAGCTGACCAACAAGCTGGTGCTCACCAAGGGCAACCCGATCGGCGACGTGGCCTTCGGCGTCGACTCGACGTTCGCCTCGCGGGCGTTGGCGGAGGACGTGTTCGCCGAGCACGCGAGCGCCGAGGCGGACAAGGGCGCGCAGCGCTACCGGCTGGACCCGCCGAACCGGCTGCACGCGGTCGACGTCGGCGACGTGTGCGTGAACGTCGACGTGGCCGCGCTGCAGGACGAGGGCGAGCCGCGGACCTACGCCGACCTGACCGACCCGAAGTACCGGGACCTGCTGGTCGTGCAGGACCCGGCCACCTCCTCGCCCGGTCTGGCGTTCCTGCTGGGCACGATCGCCGAGTTCGGCGAATCCGGCTGGCAGGAGTACTGGACGAAGCTCAAGGCCAACGGCGTCAAGGTCGTCAGCGGCTGGGAGGAGGCTTACACGCAGGACTTCTCCGGCTCCAGCGGCAAGGGCTCGCGGCCGATCGTGGTGTCCTACGCCTCCTCGCCGTCCGCCGAGATCGGTGACGACGGCGCCCCGCGCACCAAGGCGCTGCTGGACACCTGCTACCGGCAGGTGGAGTACGCCGGCGTGCTGAACGGCGCGAAGAACCCGGAGGACGCCCGCAAGGTGGTGGACTTCCTGCTGTCGGAGCGGTTCCAGGCCGACGTGCCCGAGCAGATGTACGTCTACCCCTCGCGCGAGGGCGTGGCGCTGCCCGAGGCGTGGACCAAGGCCGCGCCGCTGCCGGAAGAGGCGCGGACCCTGCCCGCCGACCGGGTCGACGCCAACCGCGAGCAGTGGGTCGCGCAGTGGCGCTCGCTGGTCCAAGGCTGACCTGGTCGCTGGCCGCGCTGCTGCCCCTGGCGTTCCTGGGGGTGTTCTTCGCCTGGCCGGTGGTCGCGATCGTCGGCCTCGGCCTGGGCGAGGGCGGGGTGTGGCCGGCGCTGGTGGACCGGCGCACCTGGGACCTGGTCGGCTTCACCCTCGGGCAGGCGGCGGGGGCGACGGCGCTCGCCCTGGCCGCCGGGCTGCCGGTGGCGTTCCTGCTGGCCCGGTGCCGGGTGCGGGGCGCGGGCGTGGTGCGCGCGGCGGTGGTGGTGCCGTTCGTGCTGCCGACCGTGGTGGTCGGGCTGGCGTTCCGGGCGCTGTGGCCCGACGGCGGGGTGCTGCCGATCGTGCTGGCCAACGCGTTCTTCAACGTCGCCGTGGTGGCGCGGACCGTCGGCGGGCTGTGGGCGCGGGTGGACCGGAGGGCCGAGGACGCGGCGCGGGCGCTGGGCGCGTCGCGGCTGCGGGCGTTCACGTCCGTGGTGCTGCCCGCGCTGGCGCCCGCGATCGGCTCGGCCGCGTCGGTGGTGTTCCTGTTCTGCGCGACGAGCTTCGGCGTGGTGCTGGTGCTCGGCGGCGCGCGGCACCGGACCCTGGAGACGGAGATCTACCTGCGCACGGTCGAGCTGTTCGACCTGCCCGGCGCGGCGGCGCTGTCGCTGGTGCAGTTCGCGGCGGTGCTGGCGGTGCTGCTGGTGGGCGGCGCGGCGCGGCGGCGGCGGGAGCGGTCGCAGGCGCTGCGGGTCGAGCCGGTGCGGCGGCCGGTCGGCGGCGAGTGGGCGGTCGTGGGCGCGGCCTGGCTGGTGGTCGGCGCGCTGCTGCTGCCCGTGGTGGGCCTGCTGGTGCGGTCGGTGGCCGCCGAGGACGGGTGGAGCCTGGCCGGGTACCGGGCGCTGGCCGGGACGGGGGAGCGCGGCACGCTCGCCGTCACCGGCTGGGGCGCGGCGGTGAACTCGCTGCGCGTGGCCACGGACGCGACGCTGGTCGCGCTGGTCGTCGGGGTGGTCTCGGCGGTGGTGCTGGTCGGGCTGCGGCGGCACGGGTCGTGGTTCGCCGAGACCCTGGACACCGCGCTGATGCTGCCGCTGGGCGTGTCGGCGGTGACGGTCGGGTTCGGCTACCTGATCACCATGGACGCCCTGCCGGGCGACTTCCGCACCTCGCCGCTGCTGGTGCCGCTGGCGCAGGCCCTGGTGGTGACGCCGCTGGTGGTGCGGATCGTGCTGCCGGTGCTGCGGGCGGTCGACGAGCGGTTGCGGCAGGCCGCCGCGACGCTGGGCGCGAGCCCGTGGCGGGTGTGGCGGGAGGTGGACCTGCCGCTGGCGTCGCGGTCGCTGCTGGCGGCGGCCGGGTTCGGGTTCGTGGTGGCGCTGGGCGAGTTCGGGGCGACCAGCTTCCTGGCCCGGCCGGACGCGCCGACGCTGCCGGTGGTGATCGCGCGGCTGATGTCGCGGCCGGGCGAGTTGAACAGCCAGATGGCGTACGCGGCGTGCGCGCTGCTGATGGTGGTGACCACGGCGGCGGTGCTGTTGATCGAGCGGCTGCGGGTGCCGGCCGGCGGGGAGTTCTAGGTGTCGTTGGAGCTGAGCGGGATCACCGTCCGGTACGGGGCCGTCGAGGCGGTGGCCGGGGTGGACCTGTCGGTCGGGGACGGCGAGGTCGTGGCCCTGCTCGGGCCGTCCGGCTGCGGGAAGTCGACGCTGCTGCGGGCGGTCGCGGGGCTGGAGGCGCCCTCGGCGGGGACCGTGGCGTGGGACGGGGTGGACCTGGCCGGCACGCCGGTGCACCGGCGCGGGTTCGGGCTGGTGTTCCAGGACGGGCAGCTGTTCCCGCACCGGGACGTGGCCGGGAACGTCGCGTTCGGGCTGCGGATGCGCGGTGTCGAGCGGGAGGCGCGGCGCAAGCGGGTCGACGAGCTGCTGGAGCTGGTCGGGCTCGCCGGCTACCGGGGGCGCCGGGTGACCGAGCTGTCCGGCGGCGAGCAGCAACGGGTGGCGCTGGCCCGCGCCCTCGCGCCCCGGCCGCGCCTGCTGCTGCTGGACGAGCCGCTGTCGGCGCTGGACCGGGCGCTGCGGGAGTCGCTGGCGGTGGACCTGGCGCGGCTGCTGCGCGAGGCGGGGGCGACGGCGCTGGTGGTGACGCACGACCACGACGAGGCGTTCACGCTGGCGGACCGGGTGGCGGTGATGCGCGCGGGGCGCATCCGCCAGGTCGGGCCGCCCGCGCAGGTGTGGCGGTCGCCGGTGGACGTGGCGGTGGCGCGGTTCCTGGGGTGCGGGAAGGTGCTGCCGGCCGGCGTGGCGGAACGGCTGGTCGGCGTGCCGGCACGGGTGGGCCTGCGGTCGACGGCGCTGCGCGTGACCCCCGACGGCCCGCTGGAGGCGGAGGTCCTGGAACGCGTCCACCGCCGCGACCACGTCCGGCTGCTGGTCCGCCTGGTGGACGCCGGGGGCGTGCTGAGCGGTGGGGCGGCGGTCGACGGCGGGACGGGTGGTCCTGGCAGCGGCGGCGCCGGGAGCAGCGACGCGGGGAGCGGTGGTGCCGAACCGGACCACGCCGAACCGGACCACGCCGCACCGGACCACGCCGCACCGGACCACGCCGCACCGGACCACGCCGCACCGGGACGCACCGGACCGGGCCGCGTCGAACCGGGCCGCGTCGAACCGGGTGCCGGCACCGCCGGGTCGGGTGGCGCGGCGGCGGGCATCGCCGGGTCGGGTGGCCCGGCGGCGGGTGGCCCGGCATCAGACGGCGTGGGGGTGGGTGGCGCGGCATCGGGTGGGGCGGCGGTCGACGGCGGGTCGGGTGGCGCGGCGGCGGGTGGCCCGGCGGCGGGTGGGGGTGGCTCGGGCGCCGGCGGGGAGGCGGACGAGTTCGAGGCGGTGGCCCCGATCGCCGACCCTCCCGCACCCGGCGACCGCGTCCGGCTGGCCGTCGACCCGGACGGCGTCGCCGTCATCGGGTAGCGGCCCACTCCTCCCGGTCGAGCGCGTACTCGACCTCGCCGTGCTCGGAGCCGGGGATCGTGTCGGGCCAGTCCTGGTGGAAGGCCCGCGCGAAGCGGAGCCCCACCTTCTCCATCACCCGGCGCGAACCGGCGTTCACCGCCATCGTCGTGGCGACCACCCGGCGCACCCCCAGCTCGCGGAAGCCCTTCGCCACCAGCGCCGCGGACACCTCGGTCGCGTAGCCCACGCCCCAGTGCCGGCTGTGCAGCCGGTAGCCCAGCTCGCGCACGCCCGGCTCGGTCTCGCGGAACTCGAAAGCTCCGATGACCCGGCCGGTCCCCCTGTCGACCCCGGCCCACCAGCCGGCGCCCGCGAGGAAGCGCGGGAGCAGGTCCCGCGCCACCGCTTCGCGGTCGAGCGGCCGGCCGGCCTCCAGGTACCGCATCACCGCCGGATCGGCGTGCAGGTCGGCCAGGGCGTCCACGTCGGACGGCGTGAAGTCCCGCAGCACCACGCGCTCGGTTTCCAGGAACACGGGTCGAAGATGCCTCAGACGTCCTTGGTCGCCAACCGCATTGCCGCCAGCGACAGCCCGATCAGGATGTAGCAGCCCGCCAGCGCTGTGCTGTTCCACAGCTCGTCGCCCGGCAGCGGGTCGCGCATCACGTCGATCAGCCCCGGCCAGCCGGAGGTGATCAGGTACGGGTGCAGCCAGTCCAGCGCGCTGAACAGGCCCAGCACGTTGAACACGGTCACGCCCGCCATGGTCGCCGCCATCACCACCAGCGGGTGCTCGGTGCACGCCGAGATCGCCAGCGCGATCGCCGCCACACCCCACACCTGCACCGTGACCAGCACGGCGGTCAGCGCGATCCGGCCCAGGGCGTCGAGGAACGGCAGCGTGTTGCCGGACAGCGTCAGCAACCCCTGCCCGCCGAACAGGACCACGCCGGTGACGGCCCCGACGAACGCGAGCAGCAGCACCGCGAACAACGTCATCGTGGCCACGCCGAACGCCTTGACCGCCAGCAGCCGCAACCGCCCCACCGGGGACAGCAGCAGCCCGCGCAGCGTGCCGTGCTGCGACTCGCCGGCCAGCCCGTCCGCCGCCCAGATCGCCCCGACCAGGGGCAGCAGCAGCGGCAGCGCCAGGAAGAGGGTGAAGATCGGCAGCACCAGGCCGTTGCCCGCGATGATCGCGGCGAGCCCCGGCCCCGCGCCGCCGCCCTCGTCGCCGTCCACCGCGAACCACATCCCGACCCCGGCCAGCACCGGCACCAGGCACAGCGCCGACAGCCCGATCACCGTCCGCGGCCGACGCACGATCCACCGCAGCTCCGACCGCAGCTGGCGGCCCAGCGGAGCGCGGGTCGCGACCAGCGTGCCCATCACGCGTCCTCCTCGATCGTGTCCACCGCGGACAGCCCCTCGTCGGTCTCCTCGGCCTCGGTCAGCCGCGCGAACAGCTCCTCCAGCCCCGTCCGCTGCCGCCGCGCCTCGCACACCGGGATGCCGGCCTTGACCAGCGTCTCCAGCACGGCGGGCGGGGTCGTGCCGATCAGCTCGACCCGCAGCCCGTCGTTGGTCGCCCGCGCCGAGATCCGCCCCTCGCGCAGGACGTTCAGGGCCTCCATCCACTCCGGGGTGACCACCAGCAGCGCGCTGCTCTCGGCCTGGAGCAGCTCGGCCAGGTCGCCCTGGGCCACCACCGTGCCCCGGTGCAGCACGGCCACGTGCGAGCAGGTCGCCTCGATCTCGCTGAGCAGGTGCGACGACACCACCACCGTGGTGCTGCCGTTGCGCAGCTCGGCGATGACGTTGCGCACCTCCCGCGTGCCCGCCGGGTCCAGGCCGTTGGTCGGCTCGTCGAGCACGATCAGCTTGCGCTCCACCAGCAGCGCGGAGGCCAGCCCGAGCCGCTGCTTCATGCCCAGCGAGTAGCCCCGGTACCGGCGGTGCGCGGCGGCGCCGAGCCCGACCCGCTCCAGGGCCTCCTCCACGGCCTGCTTGATCGAACCGGTGGCGAGCAGCGGCTCGAACGCCGCGATCCGCCGGAGGTTCTCCCGCCCGGACAGGAACGGGTGGAACCCCGGCCCCTCGACCAGCGCGCCGACGTGCGGCAACGCCGCCGCGGCCCCGTCGGGCAGCGCCTGCCCGAGCAGCTCCACCTCCCCCGCGGTCGGCCGCACGAGCCCGAGCAGCATCCGGATCGTGGTGGTCTTGCCCGACCCGTTGGGCCCGAGCATCCCCAGCACCGCGCCCTCCGGCACGTCGAGGTCCACCCGGTCCACCGCGACGGTGCGCCCGTACACCTTGCGCAGCCCTCGCGTCCGGGCCACGAGGGGCGGGGCGTCACCGGCGTCGGCCGGCTCCGCCCGCGCGCTGGTCGAGGTGGTCATACCGTCTTCTCCTGTGGTTCGTCCGCGGCGTGCCGCGGTGCGTGTTCGCCTGTTCCGGCGAGTCATGAGGTCCGTCCGCCGCCGGCCGGCCCACCGGCCCGCGACGACCACCGACACCCCGCCCACCGGACCGACACCCCGCCCACCCCCGCCCGCCCGCTCGTGGCCGACGGCTCGGGCTTCCGAGACGGGAGCACGCCCGCCACGCGGAACCCTCGTACCGGATCCGCGCAGGTCGGGAAGGTGGGTTGCGGCAGAGCAGAGGTGGCTGGCGGACCGCTGGGCGAGCGGAGGCCGGGTGGCCCGGCGGTGCGGGCGGTGGTCCGGGTGGATCGTGGTCCGGCTGGATCGTGGCCGGGTGCGTCGTCGCGTGCGCCGATCGGCCCGGGTGTCGGGCGGAGCGGATGAGCCGGGCTGGTCGACCCCCGGCGACGGGGCTCCGGACCCGGGAGTGCGGTGGAGCAGGCTTGGGAACCGGCCCTGGTCGGGCGGCCCGCGAGGCACCTCGCGGGGTGAGGCCCGGCGACGCGCGGCCGGTGGCCGGGTTGTGCGCGGTGTGGGTGGCGCCCAGGGGTGGTGTGGGTCAAGGGGTGGCGTGGCATCGCGGACCTCCTCTCCCATCGTCGGTGCTGAAGTGCTGAAGTGCTGAAGTGCTGAAGTGCTGAAGTGCTGAAGTGCTGAAGTGCTGAAGTGCTGAAGTGCTGAAGTGCTGAAGTGCTGAAGTGCTGAAGTGCTGAAGTGCCGGAGTGCGGCAGCCGCGCCGAGGTGCCAGTAGCGGCCGGCGCCGGGGATTGGACCCGGCGCCGGCCGGTGCGGTTACTCGACCTGGGCGATGGCCTCGGTGAGCACCTGCTCCGGCACCGCGCCGGCCGCCACCCGGCCGTCGTCGGCCAGCAGGACGCCGCCCACCTTCGTGGTGATCAGGGTGCCGCTGCCCCACGGGCCGCTGACCTGCTTGCCCAGCTGCTTGAGCATGCCCTGCACGTCGACGTCCTCCGCCCGGTCACGGCCCTCCCCGCGGTCCCGGCGGGACTGCTGCTCGGACAGGGTCGTCAGGGCGTCGGGCGAGACCTTCACCGTCAGCACGACGTCCCAGCCCTCACCGAGGACCTCGGGCTTCGCCGCTTCGAGCGCGCCCTGGACCGCGGCCTTCTCCTCCTCGGTCGGGCCGCCCTGCTCGAACTGCTTGACCTTGGCGCCCGCCGGCGGCGTGAAGGTGAACAGGCTCGCGTCCTGCGGGCCCACGGTCAGCTCCGCGAAGCCGACCTGCACGGCCGGCGCGTCGGTGCCGTTGGTCAGCACCGCCACCCGCAGCGGCACCCGCAGCTCCGAGTCGACGGCGACGCGGACCTCGCGCAGCACCGTCCGCTCCGTCGGCTTCGGGGTCAGCACCAGCTCGTAGACCGACCGGCCCGCGACGCGGGCCGTGCCGTCCACGCTGACGTCGCTGAACTCCTTGACCTTCGCCACGACCTCGCGGGACAGCGACACCGGGTCCGGCGGGACGGACTTCTGCGCCTGCGGGTCCAGCTCCAGGGTCGGCTCGGACAGCTCGCCGTGCGGCAGCTGCGTCACCGTCTGGTCGGCCGAGTTCCACAGCCAGCCCGTCCGCCCGTCGTCGACGAACGTCCGCTCGGAGTCGCCCGCCGGGAGCTGGACCCGCACGCGGCCCTCGCCGTCGGTCCACATCCGCAGCCTGGAGTCGCCGTCGGACAGCTGGGGCAGGCCCGCGATGCCCGGGACACCCAGGTCGTTGGACACCTCCACCGAGCCGCCGAACGCGGTGGGCTCGGCGGTGAGCACCGATTCGACCAGGGCCTCCGCGCTCACGTCCGGCAGGACGGGGGCGGGCCCCGCACCGGCGGGCATCGCGAGCACCCCCAGACCCGCGGCTCCGGCGACCACGCCGACCGCCGCGGCGGCCACGGTCACCCTTCTCCGGTTCATGTCCCCTCCTCCAAGGGCGTCGGCCGACCGGGCGCCGGTCCGACAACCCAGACCTTCCTCGGGTGGGGCTGAGATCACGCTGAGAGTCGCCCCGACGCTGAGAACCGACTGAGGATCCCGAGCCGATTGTCACCCCCAGCGGGCATCCTGAGGAGCGTGAGGCCACGGGTGCTGGTAGTTGACGACGAGGTGGGCGTGCGGCGCGCGCTGGAGCGGGGCCTGTCCGCCGAGGGCATGGAGGTGGTCACCGCGGCCGACGGGCCGAACGCGCTGCGCGTGGCGCTGACCGGCGCCTTCGACGTGGTGCTGCTGGACATCATGCTGCCCGGCCTGAGCGGCTACCGGGTGCTCCAGCGGATGCGCGCCGAGGGCGTGCGCACGCCGGTCCTCATGGTGTCGGCCAAGGACGGCGAGGTCGACCAGGCCGACGGCCTCGACCTGGGCGCCGACGGCTACCTGGTCAAGCCGTTCAGCTTCGTGGTCCTGGTCGCGCAGGTGCGGGCGCTGCTCCGGCGCAACCAGGCGGACCTGGCCCGGCGCAAGCTCAAGCTGGGCGACCTCGTGGTGGACCGCGCGGTGCGCGAGGTGAGCTGGGCGGGCGAGCCGGTGAACCTGTCGCCGCGCGAGTACGCCGTGCTGGACGTGCTGGCCGGTCGCGCGGGCTCGGTGGTGACCAAGGACGAGCTGCTGCGCACGGTGTGGGGCGACGAGCAGGCGGCGACCCGCAACGCGGTGGAGGTCTACGTCGGCTACCTGCGGCGCAAGCTGGACGCGATGGGCGCGGGGGAGGTGGTGCGCACCGTGCGGGGCCACGGGTACCTGGCCTCGACGCCCGACCTGGACGCGGCGCTCGACTCGTCGGCCGCCAGGCGCAGGTGAACCCGCGCCGCTGGTGGCTGCGGCGCACGCTGCGGTTCCGGATCACGGTCGTGTCGACCGGCGTGGCGCTGCTGTGCCTGCTGGCGCTGACCCTGCTCGCCCCGGACCTGATCGGGCGGGTGCAGGTCAGCGCGGTGGACGCCGAGCTGGAGCGCTCGGGGTCGGTGCGCGTGCTGGACACCGCCGGCAACCCGCTGGACGGCGGGCCCAGGCCCGACCTGACCGCGGCGGACATCCGGCAGCTCAAGGCGGGCGAGCGGGTGCTGCGCGTCGACGGCGCCAGCGCGCACCGCTGGCTCGGCCGGGTGGTGTTCGCCGCCGACGGCACCCCGGAGCTGCACGTCGTGGGCGACACCCTGGTCGGCTACCGGGAGGCCAACGACCTGGGCACGCGGTGGCTGGCGGTGGCGGCGGTGCTGGTCGCGGGCCTGGTGGGCATCGCGACCTGGCTGTCGGTGCGCTCGTCGCTGCGCCCGGTGGAGCGGATGCGGGTCGCGGCGGGCCGGCTGCCGGGGGGCGAGCGGCTGCCCGTGCCGGCCGCGCGGGACGAGCTGCAGGCCCTCGCCGAGGCCCTCAACGCGCTGCTGGCCAGGCGCGACGAGGCCACCGAGCGGTTGCGCCGGTTCACCGGGGACGCCGCGCACGAGCTGCGCTCCCCGGTCACGTCCGTGCGCGCGCAGGCGGAGGTGGCGGTGGCCCACCCGGACCCGGACTTCTCCATCGAGGTCCTGGAGTCCGTGGTGGAGGAGTCCGAGCGGCTGTCCAACCTGGTCGACGCCCTGCTCCTGCTGGCCCGCGCCGACACCGGCGAGCTGCCCCGCGCCGAACCGGTGGACCTGGTGCTCCAGTCCCAGGCCGCGGTGGAGCGGATGGCCACGACGGGGCTGCTGGTGTCGATCCACGCCCCGATCGGCGCGTGCCTCATCCAGGCCGCCCGCACGGAGGTGGAGCTGGTGCTGGACAACCTGCTCCGCAACGCCGCCCGCTACGCGCGGACGTTCATCCGGATCTCGGTGCTGCCCGCGCCCCGGGAGATCCGGCTGCTGGTGGACGACGACGGCCACGGCATCCCGCCCGAGCACCGGGAGAAGGTGTTCGACCGCTTCTACCGCGTGGAGTCGGACCGGGGCCGGGCCACCGGCGGCTTCGGGCTCGGCCTGGCGCTCGTCGCGCACCTCGTGCGCCGCCGCAGGGGCACGGTCCGGGCCGCGGAGTCGCCCGAGGGCGGCGCACGCCTGGAGGTGCGCTGGCCCGCCTACCGGTGATGGCAGGATCGCACCCGTGCCGCAGCTCCGAGCGACCACGCTGGTCCCCGCGCCACCGCGAACGGTCGCGGCGGCGCTGCTCGACGCCCGGCTCCTGGCCCGGTCCGTCCGCGGCCTGGGCGTGCGCGTCGACCCGGGTGGCCCGGTCCTGCACGCGGGGGCGGAGCTGACCGGCTCGGTGGGGCCGGTCAGGGGCGGGCTCCTGATCACCAGGGCGGACGGGACCGGCGTCTCGGCGACCCTGGTCAACGGCCCGCTGCCCAAGCTCGCGCTGGTCACGGACCTGGCGCCCGCGGAGGGCGGCACCCTGGTGGCCGACTCGGTGGAGTGGACGAGCCCCGGCGGACCGCTGGGCCGACTGGCCGACGCGGTCGTGGGGCGCGGCCTGGCGCTGAAGGTGCTGCGGGCCCGGGTGCGGGCCGTGGCCGAGCGCAGCGGGCAGCTGGCGGTGGCGAAGGTCGTCGTCGGCGCGGCGGTCGTGCGGGACGGCCTGCTGCTCGCCCAGCAACGCGGCTACCCGCAGGACGTGGCGGGCGGCTGGGAACTGCCCGGCGGGCGGGTCGAGCCGGGGGAGGACGACCACACCGCGGTGGTCCGGGAGTGCGAAGAGGAACTGGGCGTGACGGTCGCACCAGGTGACCAGGTCGGCCCGGACATCCCCCTGCGGGTGGACCACCTGCTCCGCGTGTACCGGGCCGACCTGACGCGCGGGGAACCGCGGGCGCTGGACCACCCCGCGGTGCGCTGGGTGAGCCGGGCCGAACTCGACGGCCTCGACTGGCTGCCCGCCGACCGGGCCCTGCTGCCCGCCCTGCACGCCCTCCTGCAACCACCCCACTAGCCCCAGCCCCCGCCACTCCCGCGCCTCCACCGACACGGGTTCGATGTCCTTGGCGTCCTTGGCGTCCTTGGCGTCCTTGGCGTCCTTGGCGTCCTTGGCTTTTGTGCTTTTCGCTTTGAAGCTTGAAATCTTTTGAAGTCGTTCTAAGCAGCGGGACCACCGCAGAGGGACCACGAAGCAACGCAACGTCGGCTACGCAGGTCTCCACTCAAGTCGGGAACGCTGAGCAAAGGGACCACACTTTCGGTAAAAACAAATCCGCTGCCGGGATCCCCCATCTGTCGTCCTCGTGCGCGCACGCGTCACCGTGTCGAGCCGCTGATGAGGAGGCACTCATGAGGGCTCTTCGCGATCGAGGGCAACAGAAGGGGGATCTCATCCAGCGGATTTGTGTACAAGCGATGATGTGGTCCCTCTGCTTAGCGTTCCCGACTTGAGCCCGGACCTGCGTACCGATCGTTCGCCTTGCGTCGTGGTCCCTCTGCGGTGGTCCCGCTGCTCAGAAAACCACGAAATCTGATCGGTGGGTGGAGTCGCGTCGGTGGCTCCCGTTGCGATGCCCTGGCTTCGAGGCTTCGAGGCTTCGAGGTGCCTGGGCTTCCGGGGTGTCCTGGAGGTCGGTGTCCAGGGAGCCGGGCTGTCGTGCGGGGCCCGGCTCCCCGGATCGCGTGGGGCTCAGCCCAGGCCGGACACGCGCAGGGCGGCGTCCAAGCGGTGACCGCACCGCTCACGGGAGCGCTCGGCGCCGTGGGCCCGGACCCGGTCCAGCTCGGCCGGGTCGTCCAGCAGGGCCTGCGTCTTCTCCCGGACGCCGCGCAACTCCTCGATGACCGCCTCCGCCGTCGCCTCCTTCAACTGCGCGTAGTCGGGCATCGTGGACGCCAACTCCTCCGGGTCCTTCGCCGTGCAGGCGGCCAGGATCTCCAGCAGGTTCGCCACGCCCGGCTGGGTGGTGGGCGCGTACCGCACGACCCCGAGGTCGTCGGTCACGGCCCGCTTGACCTTGCGGCGGATCAGGTCCGGTGGGTCGAGCACGAAGACGGTGCCCGCCGCGTCCTTCGCGGACTTCGCCATCTTGCGGGACGGGTCCGCCAGGTCGCGCACCCGCGCCGCGGTGGGCGGGACCACGGACTTCGGCATCGTGAACACCTCGCCGTACGTGCCGTTGAACCGCCGGGCCAGCACGCGGGCCAGTTCGACGTGCTGCGCCTGGTCGTCACCGACCGGCACCTCGTGCGCGCCCTGCAGCAGGATGTCGGCCGCCATCAGCACCGGGTAGGTGAGCAGGCTCAACCGCACCGACGACCGGCCGGCGGACTTCTCCTTGAACTGGATCATCCGCGCGGCCTCGCCGTACGTGCAGGTGCACTCCAGGACCCAGGTGAGCGCGCCCAGCTCGCGCACCAGGTCGGACTGCACCGACACGGAGTGGGGGTCGACGCCGGCGGCGATGAGCACCGCCAGCTGCTCCCGCGCCAGCGACCGCAACCGGGCCGGGTTGTGCGACGTGGTCATGGCGTGCAGGTCGCTGATGAAGTAGACGTCCTCGTCGGTGCCCTCGGCGGCCCACCGCCGGATCGCGCCGAGGTAGTTGCCCAGTTGGACGGGGCCGGACGGGGTGATCGCGGACAGCCGGATCATGGGTGGCTTCCTCTCGGGTGTGCCCGCCCGACCGGCCTCGAGACACGTGGAGGCCGCCCCAGCGGGCGGCCTGCGTTCTCGTCAACGCGCAGTTCTCAGGGCCGCCTCGAAGCGGACCACCAGAACGGGTAAAGAGTGCGCACGGCCCGATCATAGCGGGTTCACCCGGGTGTCGCGGGACTACCATTTTCCCATGTACGTCGTGCTGCTGGAGTACATCAAGCCGCTGGACGAAGTCGACTACTCGCTACCGGATCACGTGGACTGGCTGAACAAGCAGTACGAAGCCGGTCACTTCCTCGTCTCCGGGCGCCAGGTGCCCCGCGTCGGCGGCGTGATCATCGCCCGGCCGATGCCGCGCGGCAGGCTGGACGCGCTGCTGGCCACCGACCCCTTCGCCGTCAACAAGCTGGCCCGTTACCGGGTGGTGGAGTTCCAGGCCACCAGGACCGCCCCGGAACTGGACAAGCTCAACGAAGCCGCGCTGACCTGAGCGCCGCGCCGACCCCGCCACCCGGCCCGCACCGGGTGGCGCGGATCAGTCCGCCTTCTTCGGTTTCCCGCGCGCGGCCCGCTCCGCTTTCTTGATCGCTTTCCGGCGCTGTTCGGCCAGCGCGGTCACCGGGCACCTCTTGCAGCGCGGTTCCGACCGGCAGCACTTCTTCTTCACCTTGTGCTTGCCCACCTGCCGCCTCCCGCCCGGTCGCGACCACCCACAGTAGGTGGTTGACCTCACCCCGCGCTCGTGTGTGGTAATTGCAGCCGTGCGGGTAGGCTGTCCGATGGCTCGCGCGTTCTCACGTCCCGGCGCCTGCCCATCCTCGACAGACAGCTCTAGGAGTTCCGCGTGCCCACGGCCACCGCGTCGATCAAGGAAACGCTGGTCCGCAACGACCTGCGCAACGTCGCGATCGTCGCGCACGTTGACCACGGCAAGACCACCCTGGTCGACGCCATGCTCCGCCAGTCCGGCGCCTTCTCGGAACGGGCCGAACCGGTCGACCGGGTGATGGACTCCGGCGAGCTGGAGCGCGAGAAGGGGATCACGATCCTCGCCAAGAACACGGCCGTGCGCCGGCACACCGCCGACGGCGTGGTCACCATCAACGTGGTGGACACCCCGGGCCACGCCGACTTCGGCGGCGAGGTCGAGCGCGGCCTGTCCATGGTCGACGGCGTGGTGCTGCTGGTCGACGCCTCGGAGGGGCCGCTGCCGCAGACCCGGTTCGTGCTGCGCAAGACGCTGGCCGCCGGCCTGCCGGTGATCCTGGTGGTGAACAAGGTCGACCGCCCCGACGCCCGGATCTCCGAGGTCGTCGACGAGGCCCACGACCTGCTGCTGGACCTGGCGACCGAGGTCGGCGCGGACGACTCCGTGCTGGACCTGCCGGTCGTCTACGCCTCGGCGCGGGCCGGCCGCGCGTCGCTCACCCAGCCCGCCGACGGCGGCCTGCCGGACGAGGAGAACCTCGACTCGCTGTTCGAGGTGCTGCTCAACCACATCCCCGCGCCGACCGGTGACGCGGACGCCCCGCTGCGCGCGCTGGTGACGAACCTGGACGCGTCGACGTTCCTGGGCCGCATCGCGCTGTGCCGCATCGAGGCCGGCCGCATCCGCAAGGGCGAGACGGTGTCGTGGTGCCGCGAGGACGGCTCGGTGCAGAAGGTGCGCATCACCGAGCTGCTGATCACCGAGGCGCTGGAGCGCGTCCCGGCCGAGGAGGCGCGGGCGGGCGACCTGGTCGCCATCGCCGGCATCCCGGAGATCACCATCGGCGACACGCTGGCCGACGTGGACAACCCGGAGCCGCTGCCCCGGATCACCGTGGACGAGCCCGCGATCTCGATGACCATCGGCGTGAACACCTCGCCGCTGGCCGGTCGCGGCGGCGGCACCAAGCTGACCGCGCGCCTGCTCAAGGCCCGGCTGGACTCCGAGCTGGTCGGCAACGTGTCGGTCCGCGTGCTGCCCACCGAGCGGCCGGACACCTGGGAGGTGCAGGGCCGCGGCGAGCTGGCGCTGGCCATCCTGGTCGAGCAGATGCGCCGCGAGGGCTTCGAGCTGACCGTCGGCAAGCCGCAGGTGGTCACCAAGACCGTCGACGGCAAGCTGCACGAGCCGTTCGAGCGGCTGACCATCGACGCGCCCGAGGAGCACCTCGGCTCGATCACCCAGCTGCTGGCCAACCGCAAGGGCCGGATGGAGAACATGTCCGGCCACGGCTCCGGCCGGATCAAGCTGGACTACGTCGTGCCGTCCCGCGGCCTGATCGGGTTCCGCACCGAGTTCCTCACCGAGACCCGCGGCACCGGCATCGCCAACGCCGTGTCCGAGGGCTACGGCCCGTGGGCCGGGGAGATCCGGACCAGGCACAACGGCTCGCTGGTCGCCGACCGGTCCGGCTCGATCACCGCGTACGCGATGATCCAGCTCGCCGACCGCGGCACGTTCTTCGTCGAGCCGGGCGCGGACGCCTACGAGGGCATGGTCGTCGGCGAGAACCCGCGCGCCGAGGACCTGGACGTGAACGTCTGCCGCGAGAAGAAGCTGACGAACATGCGCACCTCCACCGCCGACGTGATGGAGACGCTGGCCCGCCCGCGCAAGCTGTCGCTGGAGGAGGCGCTGGAGTTCTGCGCCGCCGACGAGTGCGTGGAGGTCGCGCCCGAGGTCGTCCGGGTCCGCAAGGTCACCCTGGACGCCAACCAGCGCGGCCGGGAGCGCAACCGCGCCAAGCTGCGCGGCTGACGACCTGCGACGACGCGCCCCCCGGCACCCCCGCCGGGGGGCGCGTTCGCGTTCCGGTGCGCAGCGCACCCCATTAATAAGGTGGCGACCGCCGGCGTGTGACCGCCCACAGCGGCCAACCCGGACCGGCCCGCGCCCGTCCTACCGGGGTGAAGTCCGGGGTCCTCGGTCCACCCGCCGGCCTGTCTGGCACGCTCGTGCGCATGACTCGGTCTGGGGGGACTCGCGCGCGCGCGGCCGTCGCGGCGGTGGTCGCGCTGTTGGCGCTGTCGGCGTGCTCGGTCACGCCGCCGCCCCCGCTGGTGCCGTCCACACCGGGCATGACCGTCGTGCCGAAGGAGAAGCTGAACGAGATCGTCGTCGGCGTCGACGAGGTCAAGGGCAGCTACAACCCGCACACCACGGCCGGGCAGTCGACGGTCACCACCGCGCTGTCCTCGCTGCTGCTGCCGAGCACCTTCCGCAACGACACCGACGGCAGCCCGCGGATGGACCGCGACCTGCTGGTCGGCGCCGAGGTGACCAGGGCCGAGCCGTACACCGTCACCTACACCATCCGGCGGGACGCCTCGTGGTCGGACAGCGCGCCGATCGCCGCCGAGGACTTCGTCTACCTGTGGGAGCGGATGCGCGAGGAGCCGGGTGTGGTCGACCCCGCCGGCTACCGGCTGATCTCCGACATCACCTCCCGCGAGGGCGGCAAGGTGGTGGAGGTCGTCTTCAGCGCGCCCTACCCCGGCTGGCGCAGCCTGTTCGCGGACCTGCTGCCCGCCCACCTGCTCAAGGACGCGCCGGGCGGGTGGGCCGCCGCGCTCACCGACAGCTTCCCGGCGACCGCCGGCCCGTTCGCCGTGCGCACGCTCGACCAGCCGCGCGGTGAGATCGTCCTGGAGCGCAACGACCGGTTCTGGGCGCAGCCCACCGCGCTGGACCGGGTCGTGCTGCGCCGGGCGAGCCAGCACGAGACGGTCGAGGCGCTCAAGAACGGCGACGACCAGGTCGCGCTCATCCGGGCGGACGCGATCGCGTTGAAAGACATCGGTGAACTCGGCCGGACAACGCCCCTGACAACGGTCGCCGTCCCCCGGCCGGAGGTCGTCCAGGTGCTGGCCAGGCCGGCCGCGCCGCAGCTGGCCGACGTCCGGGTCCGCCAGGCCGTGTTCAACGCGCTCAACCGGGACGAGCTGATCGCCATCGGCAGCCGCAGCGGGCCCGGCTCCACCCTCAGGGCGGACTCGCAGGTGGTGCCGCCCACCGGGGCCGGGTACCTGCCGACGTACCAGCCGAACCCGACGCCGGTGGCCCAACTGCTCACCGAGGCCGGCTACGCCCTGCGCGACGGCCAGTGGGAGCGGGACGGCAAGCAGCTCGCGCTCACCATCGCCGCACCGGCCGGGGTGGAGCCGTACGTGACCGTCGCGAGCCAGGTCCAACGTCAACTGTCATTGTCCGGAATCGCCGGACGGGTCCTTACAACGCCGCCCGATCAGTTGTTCGGCCGTGATCTTTCGACTCCGGCGACAACGAACGCGGACGTGGTCGACATTGCGGTCGTGCCGCGCGTGGACACCGGTGATCCGGCCGCGACCCTCGCTTCCGCATTCGGCTGCCGCACCTCGTCGAGAGGCACCGGTACGCCCATTCCGGGGAATCCCACCGGTTTCTGCGATCAGTCGGTGCAGACCACGATCGAGGACGCGCTGACCGGTCGGGTGCTGCTGTCCGACGCCCTCGCGCGGGTCGAGCCGGTGCTCTGGCAGCAGGCCGTCGCGCTGCCGTTGTTCCAGGTAGCCGACCTGTTGGTGGTCCTGCCGCAGGCGCAGAACGTGACCGCGGGCGCCCCCTTCGCGGGGCCGCTGAGCGAGGCCGCGACGTGGCGCCGGGAAGGCCGTTGACGGTTGACCGCGCGTGTTTGCGCGAGTTACCGGAGGTCTGGGGTCGCGTTCCCGGGTGAATATTGACAGTATTCCGGTGGTCCGGTTAACGAACGCTCCCGCGCGGTAACGGTGGAGTAGCTTGCTGCTACCAGCGTGTCACCCTTTGGTCACGATCGGCCGAGGGGGAGTGACCCTGGTTGCGGCAGCTTCTTATCGTGCTGCAACGGTGTGTCGGTTCGGGGCGCGTTTGGCACATCACGGTTATGGGTGGAGTTCGGCTCGAACGGGCGCTCCAACCCAGTGCTAGGAGGGCACGTGTCGATGAGGAGATCAAAGGCTGTCTCGGCGCTCGCGCTGCTGACCAGCTCCGCGCTCGTGCTGAGCGCGTGCGGCGGCGGTGGCACCGGTGAGGGCGACCAGGGTGGTCAGCAGAACGCCGACCCGGGCAAGATCGGCGGTCAGGACGAGCTGTTCAAGCGTCCCAAGGTGGACGACATCGGTGAGATCGCGGTCGCGGTCGAAGAGGGCTTCCACAACTACAACAACACCATCGGCGCGACGAACAACTTCTCCAGCACCATCGCGCTGTCCAACGTGCAGCCCTCGCCCTACATCACCGACCTGTCGTCCGACGGCAAGGTCATCATCAAGATCGACGGCGACCTGATGGAGTCGATCAAGGTCACCTCGACCGACCCGCAGGTCATCGAGTGGAAGGTCAACAAGGCCGCGGTCTGGTCGGACGGCAAGCCGATCGACTGCGACGACTTCCACCTCAAGTGGCTGGCCGGCGCGAGCAAGGCGTCGATCAAGGGCGACGACGGCTCCGAGGCGTCCATCTTCGACTCGTCGCGCACGGGCTACGAGGACATCGAGAAGCTCGAGTGCTCGGACGAGGACAAGACGATCACGACCACCTTCTTCAAGGACAAGCCGTTCGCGGACTACCGCTCGCTGTTCTCCCAGGTGGGCAGTGACAACCTGCTGCCGGCGCACGTCCTGGAGGAGAAGAGCGGCGTCGCCGACGTCACCCAGGTGAAGCCGGAGCAGAACGACGAGACGGTCAAGAAGGTCGCCGAGTTCTACACCAAGGGCTGGCTGGGCTTCGACCCCGCCGTCGCCCTGTCGGGTGGCCCCTACATGATCGAGTCGTCGGACCTGCGGGACCAGACGGTCCTGGTCCGCAACCCGAAGTGGTGGGGTGAGAAGCCCGCCGCGTCGAAGGTCATCCTCAAGACCAACACCGACGCCCAGTCGGCGGCCCAGCAGCTGCAGAACAAGGAAGTCGTCGTGATCGCGCCGCAGGCCGACCCGGCGGTGGCCCAGCAGCTGTACGGCGACAGCTCGTTCAAGGTCTTCGCGGCCGGTGGCCAGACCTTCGAGCACGTCGACTTCAACATGAGCCGCCCCCTGTTCAAGCAGAACAAGGAGCTGCGCACGGCGATCGCCCAGTGCTTCGACCGCGAGGACGTGGTCGAGAAGCTGATCAAGGACGTCGACCGCAACGCCAAGCCGCTCGGCTCGCTGGTGTTCATGCCGAACGAGGTCGGCTACGAGGACCACTACAGCGACATCGGCAAGGGTGACGTCGCGGCGGCCAAGAAGACGCTGGAGGACGCCGGCTGGAAGCAGGGCGCCGACGGCATCTACACCAAGGGCGAGTTCCGGGCGTCGTTCAAGCTCGGCCACAAGGTCGTCCAGCGCCGCTCCGACACCGTCCGCATCCTGCAGGACAAGTGCCGCCAGGCCGGCATCGAGATCATCGCCGACCAGGCCGTCGACTTCAACGACAAGCGCCTCCCGGCGTCGGAGTTCGACGCGGCCCTGTTCGCGTGGGTCGGCCAGCCGGTCAAGGCCGGCGCGTACGGCAACTACGCCCAGAAGGACAAGGGCGGCTCGGGCAACTACAACCTCTACGACTCGGCCGAGGTGACCGAGAAGTGGAAGGCCGCCAACGGCCTGCTCGATTTCCAGAAGCGCATCGACGCGATGAACGAGATCGACAAGCTGATGCGTGACGACCTGCACAGCGTTCCGCTGTTCCAGCTGACCGACTTCGCCGCCTCCACGGCGGACATCGGCCCGATCTCCTACATCGGTGTCGGTGGCGGCGTGACCTGGAACCTGTACGCCTGGCAGATCAAGAAGTAAGTCGAGCTGCCACCAGCTCCGACGCTTTTGATGTTCATCCGACCGGGGGGCCGGTGCCACAAGCACCGGCCCCCCGGCCGGCGTCCGCGTCCGGTAGGCTGGCCCGCTTGTAGCGGGGGCGCCTAGGGAGACTAGAGACTTGTCATGTTCCGTTACATAATCCGGCGGTTGTTGATCTCCATTCCGCTGTTGATCGTCGCGTCGTTCCTCTGCTTCGGACTCGTGAACGCCATGGGTGACCCCCTGGGCGAGTGGAAGCTGCAAAAGCCCCGGACGCAGGCCGAGATCGAGCTCGCCTACGAGCAGACCGGCTACAACAAGCCGTTCTTCGAGCGCTACGTCGACTGGGCCGGCAACTTCGTGACCGGCGACTGGGGCAAGTCCGTCGTCCCGGGCAACGCGGGCAAGCCGGTGAAGGAGAACGTCCTCGACGCCTTCGGGGTCACGCTCCGGCTGATCCTCGGCGCCGAGATCATCGCCCTGGCCCTCGGCATCGCCGTCGGCGTGATCGGCGCGGTGAGACAGTATTCGATATTCGACTACATAGCGACCGGGATATCGTTCACGATGTTCTCGATGCCGCTGTTCTGCGTCGCGCTCGTGCTGAAGGCGGGCGGTATCCAGTTGAACAACTGGCTGGAATCGCTCGGCGCGGACCGGTGGATCATCACGGCCGGACCGCCCGGCGAGGGCTTCAGCGGCTCCATCGGCGAGCAGCTCTTCCAGTACTCGGGCGCCTACATCCTCCCGACCATCTGCCTGGTGGTCATCCAGTTCGCGCTCTACAGCCGCTTCCAGCGCGCGTCGATGCTGGACACGCTGAACGCCGACTACGTGCGCACCGCGCAGGCCAAGGGCATCTCGCAGGGGCGCGCCATCTTCAAGCACGCCTTCCGCAACGCCCTGATCCCGATCATCACGGTGTCCTCGCTCAACATCGGGGCCAACTTCGGCGGCGCGGTGATCACCGAAACCGTCTTCGGCTGGTCCGGAATGGGCAAGTACCTCATCGAGGCGATCACGAAGATCGAGCCCTACGAGGTGCTCGGCTTCATGATGGTGACGGCCGTGTTCATCATCGTGTTCAACCTGATCGCGGACGTGATGTACGCGGTCCTGGACCCGAGGATCCGCCTTGACTGAGATCGGTTCCCCCGTGGCCACGCCCGCCGCGCCGACCTCCGGCGGCGAGCCGAGCCAGTTCGACAACACCGCGGCGCGCAAGCAGTGGCAGGTCATCCTCAAGCGGTTCACCCGCCACAAGGCGGCGGTGTTCGGCCTGGTGATGTTCACGCTGCTGGTGCTGTTCGCGTTCTTCGGCGGAATGCTCTGGAAGCACCCCTACACGGAGACCGCCCGCCGGTACCTGCCGCCCAGCGCCGACCACCCCTTCGGCACCGACCGCCTGGGCTTCGACATGGTGGCGCTGATCATCCGCGGCACCCAGTTCTCCCTCCAGATCGCGATCTTCGTCGCCGTGCTGTCCACGATCATCGGCGTCGTCCTCGGCGCGCTCGCGGGCTACCTGCGCGGCTGGGTGGACGCGGTGATCAGCCGGCTCATCGACCTGATCCTGGTGATCCCGAGCCTGGTCATCGCCGCCGTGCTGGTGCGCAACAGCTTCGTGGCGTCGGTGGCCGGCGGTGGCGGCAGCAACTGGCTGGTCGTGGCCCTGTACCTGGGCCTGATCATGTGGCTGTCCATCGCGCGGGTCATCCGCGGCATGGTCCTGTCGCTGCGCGAGAAGGAGTTCGTGGAGGCAGCCCGCGCGCTGGGCGCGTCGACCTCGCGGATCGTGTTCCGGCACATCCTGCCCAACACCGTGGACGTGATCATCGTCAACGCGACGCTGGCCATCGCGCAGGCGGTGCTGCTGGAGGCCGCGCTGTCCTACATCGGCCTCGGCGTCCAGAGCCCGGACACCTCCCTGGGCCTGATGATCAGCCTGAACAAGAACGAGCTGGCGCTGAACCCGTGGCTGTTCTTCACGCCGTTCGCGTTCATCGTGCTGATCTCGCTGTCGGTCAACTTCATCGGTGACGGTCTCCGGGACGCCTTCGACCCGCGCCAGAAGAGGGTGAAGGCATGAGTGAGTTGGACGTTATGAACGAACCCGGGCCGGTGACGGCGGACCGCGGCGGGGAGAAGCTGCTGCGGGTGCAGGACCTGTCGGTGGAATTCCCGACCGACGACGGCACCGTGCACGCCGTGCGGGACGTGTCGTTCACGCTCGGCGCGGGCGAGGTGCTGGGCATCGTCGGCGAGTCCGGCTCCGGCAAGTCGGTCTCGTCCATGGCGATCATGGGCCTGCTGCCCAAGACCGCCCGGATCGGCGGGTCCATCAAGTTCAAGGACCGCGAGCTGGTCGGCCTGTCCTACAAGGAGATGCAGCCGGTCCGCGGCAACGGCGTCTCGATGATCTTCCAGGACCCGATGACGTCGCTGAACCCCGTCTACACGGTGGGGTGGCAGCTCGCCGAGGCTTACCGGGCGCACCACGACGTGTCGAAGAAGGCCGCGATGGCCAAGGCCGTCGAGTCGCTGGAGCTGGTGGGCATCCCGCAGCCGGACCGCCGCGCGGCGCAGTACCCGCACGAGTTCTCCGGCGGCATGCGGCAGCGCGCGATGATCGCCATGGCGATCATCAACGACCCGGACGTGATCATCGCCGACGAGCCGACCACGGCGCTGGACGTGACCGTGCAGGCGCAGATCCTGGACACGCTGCTGCGCATCCGGGACGAGACGAGCGCGGGCATCATGATCATCACCCACGACCTCGGCGTCGTGGCGGGCATGGTGGACCGCGTGCAGGTCATGTACGGCGGCACGGTCGTCGAGCAGGGCGCCGTGGACGAGGTCTTCGAGGCGCAGCGGATGCCCTACACGGTGGGCCTGATCGGGTCCATCCCGAACCCGCAGATGCTGGGCAAGCGGCTCACGCCGATCAAGGGCGCGCCGCCCTCGCTGATGAACCTGCCGCAGGGCTGCACGTTCTCCCCGCGGTGCCCGCTGGTGATCGACGAGTGCCGGGCGACCGAGCCGGCGCTGCTGGAGACCGACCGGGCGGGCCACTTCGCGCGCTGCCACCGGTCCGGGCACCTCGCCACCATCGAGCAGCCGCAGCGGCTGTTCGCGCACGAGGAGATCGGCGTGGTGGAGAACCCCGCGGCGCTCACCATGGCCAACCCGGACATCCCCGTCGCCGAGGACCTCGACGACGTGGAGGCGCGGCTGCACGAAGAGGGGAGCTCGACCTCATGACCACCACGACTGACGCGAACCCGCAGGCGGGCGGCGCCGCCGCGGGCGGCGGGCCCGCGCCCCTGCTGGAGGTCAAGGACCTGGTCAAGTCCTTCCCGGTGCGCGGTGGCGGGATCATCCCGCGCACCGTCGGGCAGGTGCAGGCCGTGTCCGGCGTGACGTTCAACCTCCAGGCGGGCGAGACGCTGGGCCTGGTCGGCGAGTCCGGCTGCGGCAAGTCCACGACCGGGCGCGCCATCCTCCAGCTGCACAAGCCGACGTCCGGCTCGGTGCGGTTCCAGGGCCGCGAGCTGACCACGCTGCGCGGCCGGGGCCTGCGCGACGTGCGGCGGGACATGCAGATCGTGTTCCAGGACCCGTACGCGTCGCTGAACCCGCGCTGGCAGATCAACGAGCTGATCTCGGAGCCGTTCAGGATCCACGGCATCGAGCCGGGCGGCAACGTCCAGCAGCGGGTCAACGAGCTGATGGAACTGGTCGGCCTGAACCCGGAGCACCGCAACCGGTACGCCCACGAGTTCTCCGGCGGCCAGCGCCAGCGCATCGGCATCGCCCGCGCGCTGGCGCTGAACCCCAAGCTCGTCGTGCTCGACGAGCCGGTGTCGGCGCTGGACGTGTCGGTGCAGGCCGGCGTGGTGAACCTGCTGGAGGAGCTGCAGGAGCGGCTGGGCCTGGCCTACCTGTTCGTGGCGCACGACCTCTCGGTCGTCCGGCACATCTCCGACCGGGTCGCCGTGATGTACCTCGGCAAGATCATCGAGATCGGCGAGCGCGAGGACATCTACTCCCGGCCGATGCACCCGTACACGCAGGCCCTGCTGTCCGCGGTGCCGGTGCCGGACCCGAAGCTGGAGCGCCGGCGCCAGCGGATCGTGCTGTCCGGCGACGTGCCCTCGCCGGTGAACCCGCCCTCGGGCTGCCGGTTCCGCACCCGCTGCTGGAAGGCGCAGGACATCTGCGCCGTGGAGGAACCCAGGCTGGAGCGCCGCGGCGACGCCGGTGGCACGCTGTCCGCGTGCCACTTCGCCGAGGTGAAGCCGCTGCTGGTGGGCTGACGGCGGGCCGGGGCCACCGCGAAGCGGTGGCCCCGGAACCCGTTGTCGGGCCAGGTCTCTACGCTGATCCGGTGACGCTGACTGCTCCACCACGGTTGCTGCTGGTACACGCACACCCCGACGACGAGAGCCTGTGGACGGGGGGCACCATCGCCCGCTACGCGGCGAGCGGCGCGCACGTCACCGTGGTCACCTGCACCCTCGGCGAGGAGGGCGAGATCATCCCGCCCGCGCTGCGCGAGCTGAGCGCCGACGCCGCCGACCAGCTGGGCGGCTACCGGGTGGCGGAGCTGAGGTCCGCCTGCGCCGCGCTGGGCGTGACCGACCACCGCTTCCTGGGCGGCATCGGCCGGTGGCGCGACTCCGGGATGGCCGGGGTCGCGGCCAACGAACACCCGCGCGCGTTCGTGCGGGGCTCGGCCGACGAGCAGGCCGCCGAGCTGGCCGCGATCATCTCCTCGGTGAAGCCGCAGGTGGTGGTCACCTACGACGCGTTCGGCGGGTACGGCCACCCGGACCACATCCGGGCGCACGAGATCACCATGGCGGCGGCGGGCGGGGTCGACCGGGTGTTCTTCGCGGTGACCTCGCGGGCCGCCACCGAGGCGGGCGTCGCCGCCCTGGCCGCCCACGAGGACCTGCCGTGGCGGCTGCCGGAGCCCGGTGAGCTGCCGGTCACCGACGACGACCTCATCACGACCACCGTCGACGTCTCCGAGCACCTGGTGGCGAAGGTCCGCGCGCTGCGCGCCCACTCCACCCAGATCAGCGTGTGGCAGGGCGGCGCGGCGTACGCGCTGTCCAACGGCATCGCCCAGCCCGTCGTGCCGGCGGAGTACTACGTGCTGGCGCGCGGGCCGGCGGACGGGGCGGGGACGGACCTGTTCGGGGGGCTGGATTGAGGCAGCGGTTGGCGATCGGGGCGCTGATGGCCCAGGCGTTCGTGCTCGCGGTGCTGGAGCTGTTCTTCCTGCCGCTGCGCCTGGACGGCACGACGCTGCCCCGCGTCGGCGACCTGCCCTTCCCGGTCGCGGTCCCGGTCGCGGCCGTCACCACCCCGCTGCTGGTGCGGTGGGCCTCGCACCACTCCCGCCGCGCCCTGCCCACCGCCGCGCCGCTGCTGGTGTGGCTGGGGACGCTGGTGCTCTTCGGCCTGTTCGGGCCGGGCGGCGACGCGGTGCTGGCCTACGACTGGCGCTCGCTGCTGCTGTTCGCCGGCGGGGCGCTGCCCGGCGCCGTCGCGGTGGGCGCGGCCCTGGGGAGGCAGGCCCGTGCCGGCGATCACTGACCGCGACGTGGTGCGGGCGCTGCGGCCCTTCGTGCGCGCGACCGGGCCGCTGCTGGACTCGCTGCGCGAGGCCGACCTGCCGGGCCTGCGGGACCGGACCGCCGAGGGCGGCGCGGACCGCGCGCTGGTGGACCGGCTGTGGGAGCGGCTGGCCAAGGTGGAGGTGCCGGGCACGGCCGCGTGGGCCGCCATGGGCGTCGCGCGGCGCGACGAGTGGTGGTTCGGCCGGGTCGGGCGGCTGGTGTCGCTGCTGGCGGCCCTGCCGGGGGTCGGCGGCGCGCTGGCGGACCGGCTGCCCGTGCAGTCGGCGCTGGGCGCGGCGGGGCAGGGGCTGCTGCTGTCGGCGATGGCGGGCGAGCACGGGTTCACCTCCACCGAGGACCGGGTGCGGCTGCTGGCCCACGTGCTGTTCGGGCGGGAGGTCGACGGGCGGGCGGTGGACGCCGACGCCGAGCAGCGGGCCACCGAGGAGCTGACGGCGGAGCTGGGCGGGCGGTCCACGATCCGGTCGATCGGGCGGACGGTGTGGAAGCTCGCGAAGGTGCTGTGGGCGCTGGAGGACGAGCTGGATAAGCGCCCGCAGGGGCGGTTCTACCACCAGGCGCTGGGGATGCTGCCGGTGGTGGGCGTGGTGGGGGACTACTTCGGTGAGCGCTCGGCGCAGCGCCGGCTCCGCAAGGCCGCCGACGAGTGGTTCGACCGGCAGTAGGGCTGCCCCGGAAGGGCCCCGGTGCGGGCCGAGGGGCGCTGTCCCGGAGGACCCTGGTGTACCTGTGGGGGTGGCGCTCCGCGCGACTCAGGGACGCGTACAGCCGCAGCGCGGGCGTGTCGTGCGCGGCCACCTGGAGCGCGCACGTGGACCGCCCCCGCGCTCCGGCCCCACGGTGCCGACCCGGACCGGCCCGCCCGCGGGCGCACCGCCGGCCGCGCGACGTGCAGCACGCCGCCCGACGGCCACGCCGTCGCGCGTCGCGGCCCCGGAGCCGACCACGTCCCCGCTGCCGGGCACGCGCCGTCGGGCGCTCCCGCGCCGTCGAATCCCACCATCCGGACACCGGGACCCCCGAAATGCCCGCTTCCCCACCCTTCGGGGAGGCGAAGGATTCCAACGGACCGGGCAGGACCGGCGGCTCCGCACCGCTCGGGTGATCGACGTCGACCCGCCACCCGACCGTCGCAACGCCCTGCTCCGAACGCGCCCCGACCACGGCGCGCGCGGCGGGCCGGAGCGCGCCCCGGGCCGCGGAACCGACCACCGCGGGCAGCGCCCCGGGGCTCGGCGCACGGGCATCGCCCGTGGTCAGGGCGCTGTCCGCGCGCCCGGCGAAGCCGCCGGCCGCCACTGTCGCCACCGGCCCGGCGGCCCGCCCGCCCCTGCGGGCCGCGCGTCCGCGCGGAGTTGCCCCACCTCGTCGGCCGGATCCGCCCGCGCATCGTCCTCCGCCCTGGTAAACGGTTTCCTGTGAGCTGAAGCACGGTGCTGATAAGGCAAGCCTGAGCGTTGGACAATCGACTCCGCCGCGTACTCTCCGGCTTGCGCGGTGTGGACCAGAACAAGAGCAGGAGAGCGCAGTGACCTATGTGATCGCCCAGCCGTGCGTGGACGTGCTCGACAAGGCGTGCATCGAAGAGTGCCCCGTCGACTGCATCTACGAAGGCGACCGGATGCTCTACATCCACCCGGATGAGTGCGTCGACTGTGGTGCTTGCGAGCCGGTGTGCCCCGTCGAGGCCATCTACTACGAGGACGACGTCCCGGACGAGTGGAAGGAGTACACGAAGGCGAACGTGGACTTCTTCGACGAGCTGGGTTCCCCCGGCGGCGCCTCGAAGGTGGGCAAGGTCAGCGCGGACCCGGCGTTCGTGAAGGCTCTCCCCCCGCAGGCGTCGCACGAGTGACCAAGCGGCTCCCGGACTTCCCCTGGGACACCCTGGCCGACCACGCCGCCAAGGCGCGCGAGCACCCCGGTGGCGTGGTCGACCTGTCCGTCGGCACGCCGGTGGACGACGTCCCCGAGCTCATCCGGCACGCCCTGGCCGGCGTCGCGGAGCAGCCCGGCTACCCGACCACCCACGGGTTCCCCCGGCTGCGCGAGGCCGTGGCGGGCGCGCTGGCGCGGCGGCACGGCGTGCCGGGCGTCGACCCGGCGGCCGTGCTGCCCACCATCGGCTCCAAGGAGCTGGTCGCCTGGCTGCCCACGCTGCTGGGGGTCGGCCCCGGCGACGTCGTGGCGATCCCCGCGCTGGCCTACCCGACCTACGAGGTGGGCGCGAAGCTCGCGGGGGCGTCCGTGGTGCGGCTGGCCGACGGCGAGCCGCCACCCGAGGGCACCAGGCTGGTGTGGCTGAACTCGCCGTCCAACCCGACGGGTCGGGTGCAGGGCGCGGCGGCGCTGGCGCGGGCCGTGGCCGACGCCCGCGCGGTGGGCGCGGTGGTCGCCTCGGACGAGTGCTACCTGGCGCTGCCGTGGGAGGCCGAGCCGGTGTCGGTGCTGCGGGACGAGGTCAGCGGCGGTTCGCCCGACGGCCTGCTGGCCGTGCACTCGCTGTCCAAGTCCTCCTGCCTGGCCGGGTACCGGGCGGGGTTCGTCACCGGCGACCCGAGCCTGGTCGCGGCCCTGCTGGAGGTCCGCAAGCACGCCGGGATGATCGTGCCCCGGCCGGTGCAGGCGGCGATGACGGCGGCGCTGGAGGACGACGGGCACGTGGCCGAGCAGCGCGAGCGCTACCGGCGCCGGCGGGCGGTGCTGCTGCCCGCGCTGCGGGCGGCGGGGTTCTCGGTCGACCACTCGGAGGCCGGGCTGTACCTGTGGTCCACGCGCGGCGAGGACGCCTGGGACACCGTCGGGTGGCTGGCGGAGCGGGGCATCCTGGCCGCTCCCGGCACCTTCTACGGCCCCACCGGCGACCGCCACGTGCGCATCGCGCTGACCGCGACCGACGAGCGGGTGGCCGCCGCGGCGCGGCGCCTGGCCGGCTGACCCCGGCGGGCGCGGCCCACCGGGACCGGGCGCGGTGGGGGCGCCCGTGAGCGCCCCCACCCGGGTCAGTCGTTGGAGTGCAGCGCCGCGTTCAGCTCGACCCCGGTGCCCTTGCGGGGCCGGACCCGGACCGCGCCGGTGGTCGAGTCGCGCAGGAACAGCAGGTTCGGCACGCCCGACAGGGCAGCGGCCTTGACCACCGACCCGTCCTCGGCGGTGACCTTCGTGCCGGCCGTCAGGTACAGGCCCGCCTCCACCACGCAGTCGTCGCCGAGCGAGATGCCGATGCCGCCGTTCGCGCCGATCAGGCAGCGCTCGCCGATCGAGATGACCTGCTTGCCGCCGCCGGACAGGGTGCCCATCACCGACGCGCCGCCGCCGATGTCGGAGCCGTCGCCGACCAGGACGCCCGCCGAGACGCGGCCCTCGACCATGGACGCGCCCAGCGTGCCCGCGTTGAAGTTGACGAAGCCCTCGTGCATCACGGTCGTGCCGGCGGCCAGGTGGGCGCCCAGCCGGACGCGGTCGGCGTCGGCGATGCGCACGCCGGACGGCACCACGTAGTCGACCATGCGCGGGAACTTGTCCACGCCGTGCACGGTCACCGGGCCGCGGGCGCGCAGCCGGGCGCGGGTCTCCTCGAAGCCCTCGACCGCGCACGGGCCGTGGTTGGTCCACACGACGTTGGCCAGCAGGCCGAAGACGCCGTCGAGGTTCTGGCCGTGCGGCCGGACCAGGCGGGCGGACAGCAGGTGCAGGCGCAGGTAGATGTCGTAGGTGTCGGCCGGGGCGTCCGCCAGCGAGGCGATGCCCACGCGCACGCCCACGACCTCCACGTCGCGGTCGGCGTCGGCGCCGAGCTGCTTCGCCGCGGCCTCGCCCAGCTCGGCGGCCACCTCGGGGGCCGACAGCCGGACCGTGCCGGCGTCGGTCGCGCCCAGCTTCGGCGACGGGAACCAGGTGTCCAGCACGGTGCCGGAGGACGTGACGGTGGCGAGTCCGACGCCGTGCGCGCCGGTGGGACCCGAGCCGGTGGGAACCGAGCCGGTGGAATCTGGGGTGCTCACGGGTGCCAACGGTAACGTGCAGCACGTGGCCGACACCTTGCACCTAGCCGCCGATCCCGTCGAGCTGACCGCCGCGCTGGTGGACGTCCCCAGCGTCTCGGGGGAGGAGGCGGAACTCGCGGACCTGGTCGAGCGCTCCCTGCGCGAGCAGACGGCGCTGGAGGTGGTCCGCTCCGGCAACGCCGTGCTGGCCCGCACGAACCTCGGGCTGCCCACGCGGGTGCTCCTCGCCGGCCACCTGGACACGGTGCCGGTGAACGACAACCTGCCGTCGCGGCTGGAGGGCGGCGTCCTGCACGGCCTGGGCGCCTGCGACATGAAGGGCGGCGACGCGGTGATGCTCAACATCGCCGCGACCACCGACCGGCCCCGCCACGACCTGACCTTCGTGTTCTACGACTGCGAGGAGGTCGAGGCGGTGCGCAACGGCCTCGGCCGCGTCGAGCGCGAGCTGCGGGACTGGCTGGCCGCCGACCTGGCGATCGTCTGCGAGCCGTCGAACGCCGCGATCGAGGCCGGCTGCCAGGGCACCATGCGGGTCGACGTCCGCACGACCGGAGTCCGGGCGCACACCGCCCGCGGGTGGATGGGCGTGAACGCGATCCACGCCGTCGGCGAGGCGCTGCGGCGGCTGGAGGGCTACCGGGCCCGCACGGTCGACATCGACGGCTGCACGTACCGGGAGGGCCTGCAGGCGGTGCGGATCGCCGGCGGCGTCGCGGGCAACGTCGTGCCCGACGAGTGCGTGCTCGCGGTCAACCACCGGTTCGCGCCGGACCGGACGCCGGAGCAGGCCGAGCAGCACCTGCGCGAGCTGTTCGAGGGCTTCGACGTCACCGTGACCGACGTCTCGGCGGGCGCGCTGCCCGGCCTGGGCGCCCCGGCCGCGCAGGAGCTGGTCGCCGCCGCGGGCGGCACGCCCGTGGCCAAGCTGGGCTGGACCGACGTGGCGCGGTTCGCGGCGCTGGGCATGCCGGCGGTGAACTTCGGGCCGGGCGACCCGACGCTCGCGCACACCCGCGGGGAACACGTCCCGGTGAACCAGGTCCGACGCTGCCGTGAAGTGCTGCACCGCTTCCTCAACCAGGGCTGAGGGCGGGATAGACTCGCGCCAATGAGCGACCAGAACGGCGTCGACGAGCACCCCAGGGAGAAGCAGCGCGGCCCGGTCGTGCTGCGGCGCGGCCACCGCGACGAGCGGACCACCACCGACCAGCGGCTGCTGGACTCGCGCGGTCCGAGCGACTGGGTGCACACCGACCCGTGGCGGGTGCTGCGCATCCAGGCCGAGTTCGTGGAGGGCTTCGGCGCGCTGGCCGAGCTGCCCGGCGCGGTGACGGTGTTCGGCTCCGCGCGCACCGGCCGCGACCACCCCGAGTACGAGGTGGGCCGCAAGCTGGGCGGCGCGCTGGCCGAGGCCGGGTTCGCCGTCATCACCGGCGGCGGTCCGGGCGCGATGGAGGCGGTCAACCGGGGCTGCTCGGAGGCGGGCGGGTTCTCCGTGGGGCTGGGCATCGAGCTGCCCTTCGAGCAGGGCCTGAACCCGTGGGTCGACCTGGGCGTGAACTTCCGCTACTTCTTCGTGCGCAAGACCATGTTCATCAAGTACTCCCAGGCGTTCATCTGCCTGCCGGGCGGGTTCGGCACGCTGGACGAGCTGTTCGAGGCGCTGACCCTGGTGCAGACGAAGAAGGTCACCAAGTTCCCGGTGGTGCTGTTCGGCAAGGACTACTGGCAGGGCCTGTACGACTGGGTGCGCGGCTCGGTGCTGGCCAGCGGCAAGGTGGGCGACCAGGACCTGGCGCTGCTGCACCTGACCGACGACATCGACGACGCGGTGCGCGTGGTCAACGAGGCGCACCGGGCCTGGGCGGACGCGCACTGAGGCCCGGCCCCGCCACCCCGGTCCGGTGGTCCCGGCGGGCCCGTCGCCGAGCGGCCACGGGCCCGCCGCCACCCGGTGGGCCGTCAGCCGAGGCTGTAGTCCAGCGTGATCAGCTCGTGCTCCAGCTTGACCGTGCCGGTGATGCCGACCAGCTCGCCGGTGCCCGAGCCGGGGATGATCCGGCCGTAGAAGTCGGGCCCGGCGGGCGAGATGGTCGCGCCGTGCTGGAACGCGAAGGCGCCCGAGCGGCCCTCCAGCGTGCCCCGGAACTTCTCGATGGCCACGTACCCGGCCGAGCCCTCCACCGGCTGGCAGGTGGTCAGCTCGGCGGTGCTCGTGCCGTCCATCACCCCGGTGTAGGTCTTGTCGACCTGGACGCGGCCGAACTGCGGCTCCGTCCCGTCGGTGGACTTCTCGTCCCAGCGGGTGATGGTGAAGGGCGATTGCAATTCCATGCGGGCCATCCTGACAAACCCCCCTGACAGCCGGTGTCAGCTTTGCGGGAACTCCGGGTGGGAGTCCGCGCCGAACGCGGCCGACGAGCCGGGAGCGCTCGTGCCGCCGGGCAAGCGCCCGGCGTGCGCGGCCCTCCTCCGCGGGCGACCCGGATCACCCGGTTGTCACCCGGGAGCAGAGGGTTACTCATGAGTAGCAACGCTGCGTGACGCGGGTCGCCCGACTCGGGCGTGGCACGATGGCCGTCATGCGGTTCGGTGAGCGCGACGTGGCCCAGGACCGCGCCCTGGTGATGGCGATCGTCAACCGGACGCGCGACTCGTTCTACGACCGGGGCGCGACCTTCTCCGACGACGCGGCGATGGCCGCCGTCGACCGGGCGGTGGCGGACGGCGCGGACATCGTCGACATCGGCGGGGTGAAGGCCGGCTCCAAGGGCGAGCGGGTCGACGCGGCCGAGGAGGCGCGCCGGGTCGTGCCGTTCGTCGCGGCCGTGCGGGAGCGCCACCCGTCGCTGGTGATCAGCGTCGACACCTGGCGGCACGAGGTGGGGCGCGCGGTGTGCGAGGCCGGCGCGGACCTGATCAACGACACCTGGGCGGGCGCGGACCCGGCGCTGGCCGAGGTCGCGGCCGAGTTCGGCGTCGGCATCGTGTGCTCGCACACCGGCGGCCTGCCGCCGCGCACCGACCCCCACCGGGTGCGCTACGACGACGTCGTGGCCGCCGTGGTGGCGGAGCTGGTGGAGCGCGCGGAGCGGATGGTCGCGCTCGGCGTGCCGCGGGCCGGCGTGCTCATCGACCCCACGCACGACTTCGGCAAGAACACCTGGCACGGGCTGGAGCTGCTGCGGCGCCTGGGCGAGCTGGTCGGCACCGGGTGGCCGGTGCTGATGGCGCTGTCCAACAAGGACTTCATCGGCGAGACGCTGGGCGCGCGGCTGGACGACCGGGTGGACGGGACGCTCGCGGCGACCTCCGTGGCGGCGTGGCAGGGCGCGAAGGTGTTCCGGGCGCACCAGGTGCGGCAGACGCGCAAGGTGCTGGAGATGGTCGCCGGCATCGCCGGCACCCGTCCGCCCGCGCGGGTGCTGCGGGCGCTCGCCTGAGTCCGGTGTGGACGGTCAGGCGCGGGTCCGGTCGCCGGGGTGCTCGGCGCGCCACCGGTCCCGGTAGTAGCCCGGGGCGCCGACCAGTTCGGCGTGCGTCCCGCGCCGGGTGATCCGCCCGTCCTCGACGACCAGGACCTCGTCGAAGTCCACCAGCGGCGCCAGGCGGTGCGTGACCAGCACGACCGCGCCGCGCGCGGCGCGCAGGACGCGGCCGAGCACCTCGTCGCCGTGCCGGGTCGCGAGACCCTCGACCGGTTCGTCCAGCAGCAGGACCTCCGGGTCGGCGAGCAGGGCGCGGGCCAGCAGCAGCCGCTGCCGCTGGCCGCCGGACAGCTCCTCGCCGCGCTCGCCGACGACGGTGTCCCAGCCGACGTCGAGGTCCGCGATCCGCGCGACCCGGTCCAGCTCCCGCTGCGTCGCGCCGGGCCGGGCCAGCAGCACGTTGGCGCGGACGGTCCGGTGGAACACGTGCGCGTCGGCCAGCGCGCCCTTGGCCGCACCGGGGTGCGCCGCCGCGAGGTCGCGCAGCAGCGTGCTCTTCCCGGCCCCGCTCGGCCCGACGACGCCGATCCGCCGCCCGCCCGCCACGTCCACCGGCGGCCACCCGGCCCCCGGTCCTCCCGCCGCCGGTCCTCCCGCTGCCGGCCCTTCCGGCGCGGCGAGCACCTCCCGGACCCGCGCCACCGAACCGCGCACCTCGGCCCACCGCCGGCCGGCGTCGGCCAGCGGCGCCGTCACCTCCAGCACCGCCACCGCGCCCAGCACGACGTGCGCCGGGTGGCCGGTCACCAGCAGCGCGAGGGCCGTCCCGAACTGCACCGCCACCGCGAGCCCGACCGACGCCGCGGCGGCCGCCGACCCCCGCCGCTCCCGCGCCGCCAGCTCGTCGACGACCGCGCCCGCCCGGTCCAGCTCCCGCTCCGCGGCCCCGAAGGCGGTCAGCTCGGCCGCGCCGTCCCGCAGGGTCACCACCCGCTCGGCCAGCTCCGCGCGCAGCGGCGCGAGCGACCGGAGGTGCCGGTGGGCCGACGCGCACGCGGCCGACGGGAGCACCAGCCCGCCCAGCAGCAGCCCGACGACCAGCGGCCAGGCGAACCCCGCGGCCACCACCGCGACGACGCCCACCACGCCCGCCACGCACGCCGGCAGCAGGCACCGCAGCACCGCGTCCTGCACGGCGTCCACGTCCGACACCAGCCGGGTCAACGCGTCGCCGCCGGGCAGGGGCCGCCGCAGCAGCGAGTCGTAGACCCGGCCCCGGACCTCGGCCATCCCGCGCAGCACCGCGCCGTGCCCGGCCAGCCGCTCGACGTAGCGCAGCCCGCCGCGGGCGATCGCCAGCGCGCGCACGGCCACGATCGCCACGGCCAGCGCCGACAGCGGCGGCTGCCCGGCCGCCCGCACGACCAACCACACCGCCGTGGCCATCAGCCCGACACCCGCCAGCTCGGCCGCCGCGCCCGCGACGACCGCCGCCACCAGCCGCCTCACCGCACCTCCACCACCCGGTCGACCTCGCCCAGCAGCGCCGGCCGGTGCGCGACCACCAGCGCCGTCCGCCCCCGCGCCCACTCCCGCGCCGCCCGCAGCACGACGTCCTCGGTCCGGCCGTCCAGCCGCGACGTGGGCTCGTCCAGCAGCAGGAGCCGCGCCTCGGCGCGCACCAGCGCCCGCGCCACCGCGACCCGCTGGCGCTCGCCCGAGGACAGCGGGCGCTCGACGTCCACCAGCCCGGCCAGCCCCACGGCCCGCGCCGCCGCCCGCACGTCCGCCCGCGCGGCCGGGCCGGGCGCGCCCAGCGCGATGTTCTCCCCGACCGTCCCCGGGAACAGCGTCGGCCGCTGCGGCACCCACGCCAGCTGCCGCAGCCACCGCTCCCGGTCCAGCTCGCGCAGGTCCACCCCGCCCACCAGGACCCGCCCGGCCGACGGCACGACCTCGCCCAGCAGCACGGCCAGCAGCGTGCTCTTCCCCGCGCCGCTCGGCCCCACCAGCGCGATCCGCTCGCCCGGCGCGACCCGCAGGTCGAACGCGCTCAGCGCGGGCTCGGCGCGGCCGGGGTAGCGCACCTCGACCCCCTCGCACACCAGGGACGCCACCCGCAGGTCGGGCGGGCGGCGGCGCACCGCGGCGGGCTCGGGCCGGGCCGCCGACACCTGCTCCAGGACCGCGAGCCCCTCGGCGCCGGCGTGGAACTGCGCGCCGGCCGCCCGCAGCGGCAGGTACGCCTCCGGCGCGAGCAGCAGCACCAGCAGCGCCACCTGCGGCGTCACCCCGCCGTGCAGCAGCCGCAGCCCCACCGGCACCGCCACCAGCGCCACCGACAGCGTCGCCACCAGCTCCAGCACCAGCGCCGACAGGAACGCCACCCGCAGCGTCCGCATCGTCTCCTCCGCGTGCGCCGCGGCCACCGCGCGCACCGCCCGCGCCTGCGCCTGCGCGCGCCCGAACAGCCGCAACGTGCCCAGCCCGCGCACCACGTCCAGGAAGTGCCCGCCGACGTCCGCCGTCGCGGCCCACTGCCGCCGCGTCCGGTCGCGGGTGTGCATCCCGACCAGCGCCGCGAACACCGGCACCAGCGGCAGGGTCAGCGCGATCGTCACCGCCGAGCCCGGGTCCGCGAACGCCAGCCGGGCCAGCACCGCCACCGGGACCACCGCGGCCACCGCCAACTGGGGCAGGTAGCCCGCGAAGTAGGGCTCGACGGCGTCCAGCCCCTTCACCACCAGCGTGACGACCCCGCCTGCGGGGCCGGACCTCCCGCGCACCACCTGCTCGCGCAGCACCCGCGCGCGCAGCGCGGCCTTGACCGAGGCCGCTTCCCGCTGCGTCACCGCGCGCCCGGCCCAGCCGAGCCCGGCGCGGGCGGCCACCACCCCGGCGAGCAGGCCCAGGCCGCCGCCACCGGCGAGCACCGACGCCAGCAGTTCCGCCTGCGCCAGCACGAGGGCCGCGGTCGCCACGCCCAGGGCGGCGAGCGCGACCACGTACCCGCGGTCAGCGTGCCGCACGGGACATCCACCAGGTGGCCCACTGGAAGACCAGCACCAGCGGCAGCACCGCCGCGGCGGCCCAGCTCAACACCCGCAGCGTCGGGGCGTGCGCCATCGCCGCGACCTCCACCACCGACTGCGCCCCGAACACCGCGAGCACCGGCACGGCGCACAGCGCCGCGGTGCAGAGCAGGGCCGGCCGATAAGCCTTGAGCCGCAACGCCGACCAGGCGCCGGCCAGCAGCGCCGCCGCGGTGGCGGCGCCCGCCCACCCGACCGCGGGCGCCCGCACCGGGCCGCTCGACAGCACCGCCGCCACCGCGAACGCGCCGGCCGGCGCGACCAGCGCGCGGGCCGCCGCCACCGCCCGCGCGCGCGGCGGCCCGGACAGCCGCCAGGCCAGGAAAACGGCCCCGTGCAACAGGAACAGCGTCGCCACCCCGACCGCCCACAGCGCCGCCGGCCCGCCGAGCACGCCGCCCAGCACCAGGCCCCAGCCCACCGCCACCACCGCGGCGCCGCCCACCAGGACCACGTCCCACCACGGGTGCGAGCGCAGCTGGACGGCCGCGGTGAAGGCCACCAGGCCCACCAGCACCGCGACGAACCCGCCGTGGTGCGCGGACAGCAGCTCCCCCTCCAGCCGGGGGAAGGCGCCGAACAGCACGCCGACCGCCGCGACCAGCCACACCTCGTTGCCCAGGACGAACGGCGTCACCGCGCGCAGCACGCGCGCCCGCTCGGCCTCGTCCCGGCCGACGAACCGGAACAGCAGCCCGACGCCGTAGTCGAAGCCCGCCAGCGCGAAGTACCCCGCCGTCAGCAGCCCGAGCAGGACGACCCACAGGACTTCCACGGTCACACCCCTTCACCGGTCGATCGAGGGGCCGGCTCAGAGGGCCGGCACGAGCGGGGACACGGGAGCGGGCGCGTCGACCGGGCCCCGCCGGACCAGTCGCGCGATGAGCAGCCAGTCGGCGACCGCCAGCGCGGTGAACACGGCCGTGAACGCGATGAACGACAGCAGCACCGAGTCCCGGCCGACGTCCGACAGCGCGTCCTCGGTGCGCAGCAGCCCGTGGACCAGCCACGGCTGCCGGCCCAGCTCGCGGAACAGCCACCCGCCGACGGCCGCCGCGAACGGCAGCGGGATCCCGAGCACCATCAGGTACAGCGGGAACCTCAGCCGCACCACCAGGTCGCGGAACAGCAGCGGCACCGTCAGCCAGCTGACCAGCACCAGCACCAGCCCGATCTGCACCATCAGCCCGAGCCCGGCCGCGCCGGCCGGCGCCACGTGCTCCACCTTGCCGGGCTGGAACCGGTCGATGATCGGGAACTGCCCGAGGCCGAGGGCGACCAGCGGCGGCGTGACGACGGCGGTCAGCCCGACGCCCAGCCGCAGCGACCGCCGGAAGAACTCGACCTCGGTGGTGCGCTTGATGAAGTGGTAGGCGCTCACGCCGGTCACGAACACCCCGCCGACGGTCAGCGCGGCCAGCACGACGTGCCCGAAGGCCGTGCCGAACAGCGGGTTGGCCAGCAGCGCCGGGAAGTCCACCAGGCGCAGCACGCCGGCGCGCTCCTCGTGGCCCACCGGGTGCTGCAGGAACGCGTTGGCCACCATGATCCAGAACGCGGACGCGTAGGCGGTCAGCGCCACCAGCCAGATCAGCGCCAGGTGCGCCCACCTGTTCAGCCGGTCCCACCCGAAGATCCACAACCCGAGGAAGGTGGACTCCAGGAAGAACGCCACCAGCGTCTCCATCGCCAGCGGCGCGCCGAACACGTCGCCCGCGTAGTGCGACAGCCCCGACCAGTTCAGCCCGAACTGGAACTCCATGACGATGCCGGTGGCGATGCCCAGCGCGTAGTTCACCACGTAGAGCCGGCCCCAGAACCGCGTCATCCGCGCGTGCACGGGGTTGGCGGAGAACGCCGCGCGGGTCTGCGCGACCGCCACCACGGTGACCAGGCCGAGCGTCAGCAGCACGAACAGGAAGTGGAACGACGTGGTCACGGCGAACTGGAGCCGGGCGAGTCCGAGTGCGTCCATGAGTAGCCACCTTATATGTAGGCAACCTACATGTGATCGGGGTTTTCCCGGATGCCCCCCGGAACCCGCGACCCCGTAGAGTCGGCGCCCGTGAAGTCGGATGCGCTGCGCGGGCACCTCGACGCCCTGCTGCTGGCCACGCTCGACGGCGGCCAACTGCACGGCTACGCGATCATCGAGGCGCTGCAGCTGCGCAGCGGCGGCGCGCTGGACCTGCCGACCGGCACCGTCTACCCGGCGCTGCGCCGGCTGGAGACCGCGGGCCTGGTCGCCAGCGAGTGGAGCACCGTCGGCGGCCGGCAGCGGCGCACCTACCGGCTCACCAAGGCGGGGCGGCGGGCGCTGGCCGCCGAGCGGACGGCGTGGCGCGAGTTCACCGCCGTGATCGAGGGCGTGCTGGGGGGCGGGCCGTGGCCGGCGCAGACGTGATCGACGAGTACCTGACCGACCTGGAGCGCAGGCTGCGGGGACCGGCGCAGGTGAAGGGCGACCTGCTCGCGGAGGCCCGCGACAGCCTCGACGACGCGGTGGCCGCCCACCGCGCGGGCGGCCTGCCGGCGGCGGACGCCCGGCGCCGGGCGGTCGCCGAGTTCGGCCCGGTCCACCGGATCGCCCGCGACTACCAGGGCCTGCTGGCCCTCGCGCACGGCGTGCGCACGCTGTGGACGCTCGTCCTGGTCCTCCCGCTCGGCCACGTGCTGTGGGAGCTGAACCGGCAGTACTGGGTGGGCCCGTGGTCCGCGTTCGACGACGCCGGCCCGCCGCCGGACTGGTACCTCGCGGTGGCGCGGGCCAACGACTCGACCGGCTGGGTCCTCGCCGGCGCGGCGCTGTGCGCCGTGCTCGCGGGCCGCCGGCTGGCCCGGCGGGGCGCCGGCGCGCACACCCTGGCGCGCCTGGCCGGCGCGGTGGCGGTCGGCGCGGTCGGCGTCAGCCTGCTCGGCACCCTGGCGATCGTGGTCGCCACGGCCCACCTGGACGCCACCCGCCTGCTGATGCCCCTGCCGGTCACCGCCGCCAGCGCGGTGCTGCTGGCGGTCCTGCTGCGGCTGCTCGTCCTCGCCCGCCGCTGCCTGGTCTTCTCCGCGGTCTGACCCGCCGCCCGTGGCTGTCGTCTGACCCGCCGCCCGCGGCTGTCGTCTGACCAGCCGCCCGCGGCTGTCGTCGGACCCGCCGCCCGCGGCTGTCGCCGGGATCAGCCGCCCGCGGTCGGTTCGGGCCCGCGGACCGGTCTTCCGCCGCTTCCTCACGGCCCGCAAGCGCGGCGTGTGCCACGATCGTCCCGTGACCACCGCGCTCATCTACCTCGTCGTCATGGTCCTCGTGGCGGCCGTGGTGTTCCTGCTGGCCGCCCTCGTCTTCGGACGCGGGGAGGAACTGGCGCCGCTGCCGCCCGGCGCGTCGCCGACCCGGCTGCCCGCCGACGAGCTGACCGAGGACGACGTGCGCGACCTGCGGTTCCAGCAGGTCTTCCGCGGCTACAAGATGACCGAGGTCGACTGGGCGCTGGACCGGCTCGCCGGCGAGGTCGAGCGGCTGCGGGCGCGGGTCGCCGAGCTGGAGACCGCGCGTGACCAGGCTTGAGCTGGGGGTCGACGTCGCCGCGCCGGTCGAGGTGACCTGGGCGGCGGTCACCGACTGGGCCCGGCAGGGCGAGTGGATGCTCGCCACCGAGGTCCGGGTGACCGCGGGCGACGGCCGGGGCGTCGGCACCGGGCTGACCGCGTTCACCGGCGTCGGCCCGATCGGGTTCACCGACACCATGCGCGTCACGGCCTGGGAGCCGCCGCGCCGCTGCGCCGTCCGGCACACCGGCCGGCTGGTGCGCGGGACCGCCGAGTTCCTGGTCGAGCCGCGCGGCGCGGGCAGCCGGTTCACCTGGGCCGAGGACATCCCGAAGCCGCTGGGCCTGGTGCTCGCGCCGGGGGTGCGGTGGTCGCTGCGCAGGTTCGCCGAGTTCGCCCGGGGGTACCACCGGTGATCCGCTGCCCGTGGGGCGACAGCACGCCGGACTACGCCGAGTACCACGACACCGAGTGGGGCGTCGAGCTGCACGGCGACGTGGCCATGTTCGAGCGGATGAGCCTGGAGTCCTTCCAGTCCGGGCTGTCCTGGATCACCATCCTGCGCAAGCGGGAGAACTTCCGCCGCGCCTTCGCCGGCTTCCGGCCGGAGGTCGTCGCCGGGTACGGGCCGGAGGACTTCGACCGCCTGATGGCCGACGCGGGCATCGTCCGCAACCGCGCCAAGATCAACGCGACGATCGGCAACGCCCGCGCCGTCGCCCGCCTCGACGTCGGGCTGGACGAGCTGCTGTGGTCGTTCGCGCCGCGCCGCCACCGGCGGCCCCGGACCGCCCAGGACGTGCCGGCCGTCACACCCGAGTCCACGGCGATGGCCAAGGAGCTGAAGCGGCGGGGCTTCACCTTCCTCGGCCCCACCACCTGCTACGCGCTGATGCAGGCCACCGGCATGGTCGACGACCACATCGAGACCTGCTTCCGCGCCACCGGGGCCGCTACCGCCCGGTGAACCGCGCCGGCCGCTTGGCCACGAACGCCGCGACCGCCTCCCGGTGGTCCGCGGTGGCGCCCGCCTCGGCCTGGGTGCGCGCCTCGACCTCCAGCGCGGCGGACAGCGCGCCGGAGAACGCCATCGCCTCCTTGATCTTGGCGTAGGCGGTGGTCGGCCCGGCGGCGAGCCGGGCGGCCAGCTCCCGCGCGGCGGGCAGCGCCCGGCCGTCGGCCACCACCCGGTTGACCATGCCGGTGCGCAGCGCCTCCTCCGCGCCGACCGGCTCCGCCAGCAGCAGCATCTCCATCGCGCGGCCGTGCCCGATCAGCCGCGGCAGTGTCCAGGACGCGCCCGAGTCGGCCGTCAGGCCCACGTTCGCGAAGGCCATCAGGAACTTCGCCGACGCCGCCGCCACCCGCAGGTCGCAGGCGTAGGCGAGGGACGCGCCCGCGCCGGCCGCCGTGCCGTTGACCGCCGCGATGACCGGCTTCGGCATCGCCACCACCGCCTCGACCAGCGGGTTGTAGTGCTCCTCGACGGTGCGCAGCGGGGCCGGGTCGCCCGCCTGGAGCAGCGCGACGTGCTCCTTGAGGTCCTGGCCCGCGCAGAACGCGCGCCCCGCCCCGGTGATCACCACCGCGCGCACCGCGTCGTCTGCCGACGTCTCGCGCACCACCTCCAGCAGCCGCTCCTTCAGCGCGACGGTGAACGAGTTGAACGACTCCGGCCGGTTGAGCGTGATCGTGCGGACGCGGTCGGCGTCCTCGATGAGCAGGTCGGACACGGGCAGGACCTCCGGTCTAGTCGGTTCCCAGGCAGTCGTCGACGAACTCGCGGGCGGCCGGCGCGAGGCGGGCGGTGTGCCGGTCGAAGAACTCCGCCGCCGCCCGGCCCGCCCAGCCCTCCGGCAGCAGCTCGCGGGGCAGCCCGGGGTCGCGGAACAGGAACTTCCGCCACGCGTGCAGGAACCGCTGGGACGCGGCGAACGCGCCGGCCGGCGACGCACCGTCCACTGCGGACACCACCGGCTCCCACTCGGCGACGAACCGCGCGTAGTCCGCGCCCAGGGTGGCCAGGTCCCAGGCCCGCGCCGCCAGCGCCCCGGCCGCGCCCTCGTGCTCGCCGTGGAAGGTGCTCGCCGCCACGCCCTCGCCGGCGAGCACGTCGGCCAGCTCCGGCGACGGCCGCGGTGCGATCCACGTCACGGGGCCGAGCGCGCCGTAGCCGAGCAGTTGCAGGGAGGAGGCGAGCCGGTCCCGCGGCTCCCGCGCGGGCAGTTCCTCCAGCACGACGACGTGCCAGCGACCGTCCCAGGTGGACGGGCGGGTCCGGTAGATGCGGGCGGCGGCCTCGTCCAGCCGGCGCTCCGCGCGCGGTGTCATCGCGTAGCCCGGCCCGGAGGGCAGCCGCACCGGCTCCAACCAGCCCTGGCGCACCGTGCGGGACACCGCGGTGCGCACGGCGGGCGCGGCGAAGCCCAGCGGCTCCAGCAGCCGGACCAGGGCGGCGATGGTCGCCGCGCCACCCCGCTCGCGGAGGTGGCCGCCGTAGACGTCGAAGAGCGCGGAACGTGCTCGCACGGGATCGGAGTCTGTCAGGGCGACCCCGCGACACGCCACAGCGCCGGAATCGGTCACGACCAGGTGACGGTGAAATCGCCGGCCGGAAATCGTTGGGGCGCGGCGATCCTGGCGCTGAAGTGCGCGTTGGCGAAGATCGCCGGCACAGCACGGATCGGTTGGAAAGATCGGTTCGGTTTCGCCGGCGAGTCCGCATAGGGGAGAATGGGTCGGAGTATCCGGCCCTGGTCGGACGGGGAAGATGTTGACGGAGGGAGCACGCGATGGCGGCCATGAAGCCCCGGACCGGCGACGGTCCCCTTGAGGTCACCAAGGAGGGGCGTGGCATCGTGATGCGCGTTCCGCTCGAGGGTGGTGGTCGACTCGTCGTCGAGATGTCGGCGGAAGAGGCCAACGCCCTGGGCGACGCCCTCAAGGCAGCCGCTGGCTGACCCAGCCGGAGCGAGAAGTCGTCGGGCCCCGGTTTCCACAGTGGAACCGGGGCATCGCTTCGTCCTGACCACCGCCAGTCCAGCCGAGGAGTCCCAGTGCGCCTGCCCGTCCCCTCCCCGCTCGTGGCCGTCGAGGCGGCCGGCACCCCTCGGCGCGGCGCCGGGCGGGTGGTGCTGGCCCGGCCCGGCGAGCCGCCCGTGCTCGGGCCCGGCGGCGCGGACCTGGTGCTGACCGGGCAGGTCAGCGGGCAGGCGGGCGCGACCCACCGGCAGGACGGGCACTGGGTGCTCGGCGTCGGCGAGGGCGCGCCCGCGGACTGGCGCACGGCGGGCGCGTCGCTGGCCCGGGCGCTCCAGGCGGAGGCGGAGCGGGACGGCGGCACGGCGTTCGACGTGCTGCTGACCCCCGGCGCCGACGTGCGGTCGTTCGTCCTGGGGCTGGTCCTGGGCGGCTACCGGTTCCGGGTGACCGGCGAGCCCGCCCCGCCCCGCCCGAAGGCGGTGCGCCTGGTGGGCGACGCGGCGGCGGACGAGGTCCGCGAGGCCGTCGACCTGGCCGCGGCGACCGCCCTGACCCGCGACCTGGCCAACGCCCCGGCCAACCTGAAGGACCCGGCCTGGCTCGCGTCGACCGCCGCCAGGCTCGCCCGGACCGCGCCGGGCCTGGAGGTGGCGGTCCGCGACGAGCGGTGGTTGGCCGCCGAGGGCTTCGGCGGCGTGCTCGCGGTCGGCGGCGGCTCGGCCCGCCCGCCCCGCTTGGTGCAGCTGACCTGGAACGGCGCGGCCACCGGCCCCCACCTGGTGCTGGTCGGCAAGGGCATCACCTTCGACACCGGCGGCATCTCGATCAAGCCCGCCGAGGGGATGCACCTGATGCGCACCGACATGGCGGGCGGCGCGGCGGTGATCGCGGCGCTGGTCGCCGTCGCCCGCCGCGGCCTGCCGGTCCGGGTGACCGGCCTGGTGCCGTGCGCGGAGAACCACGTGTCGGGCACCGCCTACCGCCCCGGCGACGTGGTGCGCCACTACGGCGGCACGACCACCGAGGTGACCAACACCGACGCGGAGGGCCGGCTGGTGCTGGCCGACGCCATGGCGTACGCGGTGCGCGCGCTCGACGCCGACGCCCTGGTCGACGTGGCGACCCTGACCGGCGCCATGAAGGTCAGCCTGGGCGTGCGGACCGGCGGCCTGTTCGCCTCCGACGACGCCCTGGCCGCGGCGGTCGTGGCGGCGGGGGAGCGGACCGGCGAGACCTGGTGGCGGATGCCGCTGCCGGAGTACCTGGCCGAGGAGGTGGCCAGCGACGTCGCCGACCTGCGCCAGTGCCCGCCCGGTCCGGGCGGCATCACGGCGGCGCTGTTCCTGCGCGAGTTCGCCGGCGGCCTGCCGTGGGCGCACCTGGACATCGCGGGCCCGGCGCGGTCGGACAAGAACTACGCCGAGGTCGTCCCGGGCGCCTCCGGGTTCGCCGCGCGCACCCTGGTCAGCCTGGTGGAGCACTACGGCTCGTGACCCCGGTCGGCCCGGCGCCGGTCGGGTCCGGGTCGCGCGGCCGGTCGGCGGCGCGGGCGGCTCAGAAGTCCAGCGGCACGGTCACCGGCGGCCCCGCCTCCACCGCCGTCCCGCCCAGCACGGGCAGCGCCACCGATCCCGACGTCACGGACACGTCGACCGAGCGGACGTCGGCCGGCACCTCGACCACCAGCGCCACCGGGAACGTGTCGCCGCCGTGGCGCGCGCCCACCAGCGGCGCCCGCGACCCGTCCGGCAGCGTCACCGCGACCAGGTGCTGGGTGATCGGCCCCGCGGCGGTCTGCGGCAGGCCCTTGCCCAGCAGCCGCAGCTCCAGCAGCGCCCGGTCCGGCGCGGACGCCGTCGCCAGCGAGAACTGCGCCCCGGCGCTCACCGGCCGCTGCCTGCCCAGCCGCACCTGCTGGACCTCCAGCGCGCCGTCCTGCCCGCCCACCCGGAGCCGGTGCTCGACCGGCGCGGGCTCGGCCGGCCCGCCCGGCCGCCGCAGCACCGCGGGCGCGTCCGCCAGCGGCCGGCCCGAGGGCACCTCCACCCGCTGCTCCAACGACTTCGCCCCGACGGTGTGGAGCACCAGCTCCTCGCCGCCACCCGACTCCGGCACCGTGTAGACGACGAACACCGACCCGTTCTCGGGCAGCCGCTCGATCGGCAGCCGGTGCCGCCGGCCGGGCACCTGCAGCGCCAGCTCCGGCGGCTGGGGCCGCCAGCCGGCCCAGGGCGTCTGCCGGAACGCCGAGTCGGTCTCGGTCAGCCGCTCCACCGCCAGCCGCAGCACCCGCAGCCGCACGCCGTGCTCGGCCCGCAGCTCGCCCTGCTCGGTCCGCCACGACTCCGGGGTCCCGTAGCCGGTGATCCGGGCCGAGAGCTGGTCGTCGCGGATCATCCCGGTCGCCCCGTCCAGCGGCCGGCCGTCGTCGGGCAGCACGGCCAGGAAGTCCGGGCCCGCCTCGCCGACGCCCTGGTCGGCCTCGGTCTCCCGCCCGTCGGTGCGCACCAGCCTGCCCACCGGAGTGCTGCGGGTGCCCAGCTCCGGCACCTGCGGCGGCTGCACCTCCAGCCGCACGCCGCCGTCGCCGCGCTCGACCTCCTTCAGCGGCACGGGCACCCAGTCCGTCGCCGCCGCGGTGCCCGGCACCTGCACCGGGCCGCACCACAACCGGGTGTCGACCTCGGACTTCGCGCCGGTGCGGGCGAACCAGCAGTTGACGTCCTCGCGGCCGGCGCGCGCCACGTAGCCGAAGTTCAGGGTGTAGCTCAGCTCCGCCTCGGCCCGCATCTGGAGCCCCTGCGGATCCACGATCGAGCGACCCTCGATCGTGAGTTCCGGTGCGGCCGACAGCTCCGTCCCCGCTCCGCACCCGGCCAGCGGAATCACGGCCACGACCAGCGCAAGCCACCGCATGTGACCCCCAGTAGTTGATCCCCTACTGGTTAAAGGCGGTCACCCGCGTGCGAGGTTCCCTCGAATGGGTGTGGCGCGTGTCACATAGAGTAGGTCAATGGCTACTCAGCGCTGGTCGAGGACGCTGCGGTAGACGTCCACCGTCCGGGTGGCGACGCTCGCCCAGGAGAAGTCCCGCACGGCTCGCTCCCGCCCCGCCCGCCCGAACGCCCGAGCCCGGTCGGGATCGGCCAGCACCTCGTTCACGGCGTCGGCCAGCCCGGTCCGGAACGCCTCGGGGTCCGCCTCGTCGTAGTGCACCAGCAACCCGGTCCGGCCGTGCTCCACCACCTCCGGGATGCCGCCCACGTCCGACGCCACGACGGCCGTCCCGCAGGCCATCGCCTCCAGGTTCACGATCCCCAGCGGCTCGTACACCGAGGGGCACACGAACACCGCCGACCGGCTCAGGACCTGCCGCACCTCGTCGGTCCGCAGCATCTGCCGGATCCACACCACACCGGGCCGCGCCTCGGCCAGCTCCGCGACCGCCAGCCGGGTCTCCTCGGCGATCTCCGGGGTGTCCGGCGCGCCCGCGCACAGCACCACCTGCGCGTCCGGCGAGATCCGGTGCGCCGCCGCGACGAGGTGGGCGAGGCCCTTCTGCCGCGTGATCCGCCCCACGAACGACACGATCGGCCGGTCCGGGTCGATCCCGTGCCGCGCCAGCGCGTCCGCCTCGACCACCGGGTGGTAGACCGACGTGTCGATGCCGTTGCGCACCACGTGCACGCGGGCCGGGTCCAGCGCCGGGTAGCAGTCCAGCACGTCGGCCCGCATCCCCTCGCTCACCGCGATGATCGCGTCCGCCGCCTCGTAGGAGGCGCGCTCGACCCACGACGAGACGCGGTACCCGCCGCCCAGCTGCTCGGCCTTCCACGGCCGGCGCGGCTCCAGCGAGTGCGCGGTGACCACGTGCGGCACGCCGTGCAGCAGCTTCGCCAGGTGCCCGGCCAGGTTGGCGTACCAGGTGTGCGAGTGCGCGAGCTGCACCCCGCCCAGCGCGGCGGCCATCGCCAGGTCCGCCGACAGCACGCCGAGCGCCGGGTTCACCTCGGCCAGCGCCGCGACCGGCCGGTACGCCGCGGCGTCCGGGCGCGGGTCGCCGAAGGCGTGCACCTCGACCTCCACCAGCCGGCGCAGCTCCGGGGCCAGGAAGCCGACGTGCACCCCGGCCCCGCCGTAGACCTCCGGCGGGTACTCCCGTGTCAGCAGTCCGATTCGCACGCCGCCCACCGTAACCCCGCCGCGGTCGACGGTCCGGTGAACACTCGCCGATCAAGCCCGCCGCGCCGATGGTGGGCCGGTGCCCGCACGGTTAGGGTCGTTGTCGTGAAAGGGCAACCGCACATTCTGGGAATTGTCCTCGCCGGCGGCGAGGGCAAGCGGCTGTGGCCGTTGACCGCCGACCGCGCGAAGCCCGCGGTGCCCTTCGGCGGCAACTACCGGCTGGTCGACTTCGTGCTGTCCAACCTCGTCAACGCGGGCTTCGTCCGGCTCTGCGTGCTGACGCAGTACAAGTCGCACTCGCTGGACCGGCACATCTCCACCACGTGGCGGCTGTCCAACGTCCTGGGCCAGTACGTCACGCCGGTGCCCGCGCAGCAGCGCCTGGGGCCGCGCTGGTACACCGGCAGCGCCGACGCGATCTTCCAGTCGCTCAACCTCGTCAACGACGAGAAGCCGGACCACGTGATCGTCTTCGGCGCGGACCACGTGTACCGGATGGACCCGGGCCGCATGGTCGACCAGCACGCCGCCGGCGGCGCGGGCGTCACCGTCGCGGGCATCCGGGTGCCGCGCGCGGAGGCCAGGGCGTTCGGCTGCATCGACTCCGACGAGTCCGGGCTGATCACCCGGTTCCTGGAGAAGCCCGCCGACCCGCCGCACGTGCCGGACGACCCGGAGGTCACGTTCGCCTCCATGGGCAACTACGTGTTCACCACCGAAGCCCTGCTGGAGGCGCTGCGGGCGGACGCCGCCAACCCCGACTCCGACCACGACATGGGCGGCGACATCATCCCCATGCTGGTCGACCAGGGCCGCGCGCACGTCTACGACTTCGCCGACAACGCGGTCCCCGGCGAGACCGACCGGGACCGCGGTTACTGGCGCGACGTGGGGACCATCGACGCGTACTACGAAGCGCACATGGACCTGGTGTCGGTGAACCCGGTGTTCAACCTCTACAACCAGGCTTGGCCCATCCGCACCGCGACCCCGCCGCTGCCGCCCGCGAAGTTCATCGCGGGCGGCAGCGCGGAGGACTCCATGGTGGGCCCCGGCTCGATCATCTCGGGCACCGTCCACGGCTCGGTCGTCTCCTCCGACGTGGTGGTGGAGACCGGGTCCGTGGTGCAGGGCAGCGTGCTGCTGCCCGGTGTGCGCATCGGGCGCGGCGCGGTGGTGCGCCGGGCCATCCTGGACAAGAACGTGGTCGTCCCCGACGGCGCGCTGATCGGCGTCGACCCGGCCACGGACCGACAGCGCTACACCGTGTCCGCCGGCGGTGTCACCGTGCTCGGGAAGGGCGTCACAGCGTTCTGAGCGCTCGCCCGCGCACGAACGACCACCGCCCTTTTTCGCGGTTCACGCGGGAGCACCGCACCCGGCACGCTTCACGCAGCCGTGCTGCACCTCGTGCACATACCGGTGCCTTCGTGTTCCCCTCCCCGTACGGCCTGGGCGCAGCCCGATCACGTTTGTCGGGGGGTGTCAAGCACGCTCTTCGCTTGACGCCCCCCGACAAACGTGATTGCCTTCGGCAGGCCGTGCGGGGAGGGGAACACGACCGCTCTTTCTTTTCCTCCTCCTTGGGGGCCTCTCGGCCGCCCTTCATACCTCTGACCTGCACGGATCTGGGTGAGATTCGGGGCCGTATGGATCTAAGCTGAAAAGATGAAAAGAGTCCTCGCCGGACGGGCAGGCCGCCAAGGAGGAGGAAGAGCAAGAGCGGTCGTGTTCTCCCCGCATGGCCTGTCTAAAGACGACCATGCTTTTCCTGGGGGTGCAAGCGAAAAGCGTGCTTGCACCCCCAGGAAAAGCATGGTAGCCCTCCGGGCAGGCCATACGGGGAGAACACGAAGAGACCGGTCTGCACGGGGCGTGCCGAAAACCCCAAAGCCGGGCGGCCCGCCCTTCCCGGGCGGCCCGTCTCAAGGAGTCTTGGCCGCCACCAGCAGGCCGTCGCCCAGCGGCAGGAGCACCGGCACGAGTCGGTCGTCGTCGCGCACCGCGCGCACCACGTCCCGCATCGCCACCGTGACCGGGTCGCGGTGCGCCTGGTCGACCACCTTGCCGTTCCACAGCACGTTGTCGAACGCGATCACCCCGCCCGGCCGCAGCAGTCGCACGCCCTCGTCCAGGTACCTCGGGTACTCGGCCTTGGCCGCGTCCACGAACACGAGGTCGTACGCGCCGTCGGTCAGCCGGGGCAGCACGTCCAGCGCTCGGCCCATGATCAGCCGTGTCCGCGACACCGCGATGCCCGCCTCGGCGAAGGCCACCCGCGCCGCGCGCTGGTGCTCCGGCTCCACGTCGATCGACGTCAGCACGCCCGCCGCCGGCATCCCGCCGAGCAGGTAGAGCGCGCCGACGCCCGCGCCCGTCCCGATCTCCACCACGGCCCTGGCCTGGAGCGCGGTCGCCAGGAAGCGCAGCGCCGCGCCGCCGCCCGCGCCGATCGGCGCGCAGCCCAGGCCGGCGCCACGCGCCCGGGCGGCGGCGATGACGGCGTCCTCGGGCTGGTAGCGCTCCACGTACTCGCGCAGCGGCGCATCCACAGCGAGAGGTTAACGCCGGACGCGGCGGATCGGGTGAACCTCCCGCGCAGCGGAATTCTCAGCCTGCTCTCAGCCGACTCTCACGATGGTTATAAGCGGACCCCGCACCCTGGTACCACCGCAAGACCGCAAGACCCACGGGAACACGCGAGCCGCGGCGAGCGTTGACCCGTGCAGCAGGGCAACCAGCCCACTGGAGGTGCTTCACCGCCCGATGCCAACGCAGCCGCACACCGCCACCGCGCCCATCGTCGACGACACCGAGTGGGTCGTGCCGACGTGGGACCAGGTCGTCCGCGACCACGCCGACCGGGTGTACCGCCTGGCCTACCGCCTGAGCGGTAACCAGCACGACGCCGAGGACCTCACCCAGGAGACGTTCGTCCGGGTGTTCCGGTCGCTCGCGTCGTACCAGCCTGGCACGTTCGAGGGCTGGCTGCACCGCATCACCACGAACCTGTTCCTGGACATGGTCCGCCGCCGCTCCAAGTTCCGCATGGAGGGGCTGCCCGAGGACGCCGAGCGCCTGGCGGGCGACGACCCGAGCCCCGAGCAGGTCTACAGCGACACCCACCTCGACCCGGACCTGCAGGCCGCGCTGGACGAGTTGCCGCCGGACTTCCGCGCCGCAGTAGTGTTGTGCGACGTGGAGGGCCTGTCCTACGAGGAGATCGGTGCGACCCTCGGCGTGAAGCTGGGTACGGTGAGGAGCAGGATCCACCGGGGCCGCCAGGCCCTGCGCGCCGCACTGGAACGCCGTCGGGGTCTGGTTCAGGAGGACTCTGCATGACCGCTCTGCGAGGTTGGGGACTGCCCGAGCAGCACCTGCTGCCCGACGCGGTCGTCGCCTTCGTCGACGGCGAGCTGTCGGCCTCGGCCCACGGCCGGGTGTCCGCGCACCTGGCCCGCTGCCCGTTCTGCGCCGCGGAAGCCTACTCCCAGCAGCAGGCCCGCTCCGCCGTCCGGGCGGCCGAGACGCCGTGCGCGCCCGCCGGCCTGCTGGCCAGGCTGGGCGCGATCCCGCAGGAGGTCGACCTCCCCAGCGCGCCCGACGGCCTCGCGGTCACCGAGGACGGCACGCTCGTCGCCGTCCAGCGCCCCGACCGGGCGACCTTCGGCTCGGGTCCGGTCCTGGGGCAGAGCCGCCCGTTCGGCACCGGCAGCCGGTTCGGCGGCCGTCGCGCGCGGCACGGCGCGGGGGTGGTCGTCTCCGGCCTGATGCTGGGCGCGCTGGCCCTCGTGGCGCCCGGCGGCGAGGACTCGACCCCGATCCCCGCGCAGGGCCCGACCACGCCCCCGTCCCCCGTCGTCGCTCCGCAGCAGGCGGGCGACCAGCGCGTGCTCAAACCGGTCGGCCACGCCGCGCCGACGCCCACGGCCGTGGGCGCGGAGCTCTCGTCGGGCCGCTGAAGGCCCGGAGCCACCCGGGTGCCGAGAACCGGGCGCCGAGAACCGGGCACCGAGAACCGGGCACCGAGAACCGGGCACCGAGAACCGGGCACTGACACCCCGGAGCCGACACCTGCCACCCCGGGAGCCGGACCGCGCCGGACGCCCGGCGCTCGCCCGTCAGGCACCCGCCCCGCACCCCTGCGGTGATCCACGCCCGGCCCCGCCGCACCGCGGCCGGAGCCGACACCGGGCGCCGCCCCCGTTCCCGGGGGGTGCTGACGACAACTTCACCGCTCACCGGGCACGATGAGGCCCGCAACACCGGGAAGACGACGTGCGGGGAGCGATGAGCGAGCCAGAGCAGGGCAACGGAACCCCCAAGTCCGGCGTGGACGACGGGGCACACCGCAGGCTCGCGCCCCGCCCCCTCGACCGCCCCGGCGTCGACCCGGCCCAGGCCGCCGTCTTCGGCCGCCCCTGGGGCGTCCCCGGCGCGTTCTCGGCCGACCGGCCGGCCGGCGGCAACGCCAACGGCGGCGTCCGGCTCTCGCCACCGCCGCCCGAGGCCCTCAGCACGGCGTTCGGCCGCCCGCAGGGCACCTCCGAACTGCTCCAGCGCCCGCCGGGCGACGGCCCGCACGGCGAGCCGGAGGCCGAGCCGCCCCTCTGGGAGGGCCGGGCCGCCGGCGACCCCTGGCGCGACCCGGGCGCGAGCGCGGTCATCGGCCCGCCCGCCGTGACCGAGGAGCCGGCGAAGGACGGCGCGGCCACCGCGCCCGGCCCCGGCCCGCAGCTCAGCGTCCCCGAGCTGCTCTTCGGCCGCCGCGTCAAGCCCTCGGCGCTGGCGCTGCTCATGGTCGCGGCGCTGCTCGTCGGCGCGGCGGGCGGTGTCGTCGGGTGGCTGCTCGGCCGGATGGGCAACCCGCTGACCGACGGCGGCGTGACGCTGGCCGAGGTGCAGCCCGGCAAGGAGCGCCCGGTGGGCTCGGTGGCCGACATCGCCCAGCGCGTGACGCCCAGCGTCGTGTCCATCGAGTTCAAGGGCGCGAACGTGGCGGGCGTCGGCTCGGGCGTGGTCATCGACGGCGGCGGCTACGTCCTGACCAACGACCACGTGGTCGCGCCGGCCGTGCAGGACACCTCCGCGAAGCTGACCGTGGTCTTCACCGACGGCAAGCGCGCGGTCGCCCGGATCGTCGGCCGGGACGCCAAGACCGACCTGGCCGTGATCAAGGTCGAGGTGGAGAACCCCACCGTGCTCCGGTTCGGCAACTCCGACGACCTGGAGGTGGGCGACGCGGTGCTGGCGATCGGCTCCCCGCTGTCGCTGTCCAACACGGTGACCGAGGGCATCGTCAGCGCCCTGCACCGCCCCGTGACGGCGGCCGGCGAGAACGGCGGCCCGCAGGTCACCTACGACGCCATCCAGACCGACGCGGCGATCAACCCGGGCAACTCCGGCGGCGCGCTGGTCGACTCGTCGGGCGCGCTGGTCGGCATCAACTCGTCGATCCGCACCGAGACCGGCGGCTCGGTCGGCCTCGGGTTCGCGATCTCGGGCAACTACGCCCGCAAGGTCTCCCAGGCCCTCATCCGCGACGGCCAGGTCAAGCACGCGGACATGAACGTCAACGTCCGCTCCGCGTCCGCCGAGACCGCCGAGGGCGCCCAGGTGCAGAACGTCCCGGAGGGCGGCGCCGCCGCGGCGGCCGGCATCCAGGAGGGCGACGTGATCACGCGCGTGGGGGACCGGGTGGTCCGCAACGCGGCGGAGCTGACCGTCGCCGTCCGCGACCACGAGATCGGCGAGACGGTGCCGGTGGTGCTGGCCAGGCAGGGCCGGGAGCTGACCCTGCAGGTGACGCTCCGGTCCGACTGACGGCTACTCTGGCAGCGGGCGGGCGGTCGGCGGAGGTGGCACCGGGTGTTTGACAGCGTCGGTTGGGTAGAGCTACTGGTCATCATCGTGGCGGGCTTGTTCATCCTGGGGCCGGAACGCCTGCCCTCGGCCGCGGCCTGGCTCGGCAGGACCATCCGCCAGGTGCGCGACTACGCGACCGGCGCCCGCGAGCAGCTGCGGCAGGAGATGGGCCCCGAGTTCGACCAGCTGCGCAAGCCGCTGGAGGACCTCCGGGAGCTGCGCAACTTCGACCCGAAGCGGGCCATCACCAAGCACCTGTGGGACGACGTGCCCAACGGCGGGCGCAAGCCGAACGGCTACGCCGGCCCGGGGCTGCACACGACGGCCTCGGCGCAGGACCAGGGGCCGACCGGGGCCCGGGAGCGGGAGCGGGAACGCCCGCTCCAGCAGGGCGAGCGCCCCCCGTACGACCCGGACGCCACCTGACCGACCCGCCCGGTCGACCCCGCGGGGTCGGTGCGCGGTCCCGCAGTCCCGCGGCGCGGGCCGGCGGGGCGCGGTCAGCGGCCGGCGGGCGAGACGTCGAGCAGGCGGCCGGCCAGGCCGCGGGAGCGCACCGAGAGCTTGGCGGCCACCGAGGTCAGCACCTGCGCGGCCGTCGAGGTCGGCTCGGCCAGCACGATCGGCGTGCCCGCGTCGCCCTGCTCCCGCAGCCGCTGGTCCAGCGGCACCTGGCCGAGCAGCGGCACCTCCGCGCCGACCGCCTGGGACAGGGAGGCCGCGACCGCCTCGCCGCCGCCGGACCCGAACAGCTCCATCCGCTCGCCGCCGGGCAGCTCCAGCCACGACATGTTCTCGACGACGCCGGCCACCCGCTGACGGGTCTGCAGCGCGATCGCGCCCGCGCGCTCGGCGACCTCGGCCGCCGCCTGCTGCGGGGTGGTCACGACCAGGATCTCCGCGTTCGGCACCAGCTGGGCCACCGAGATGGCCACGTCGCCGGTGCCCGGCGGGAGGTCGAGCAGCAGCACGTCCAGGTCGCCCCAGAAGACGTCGGCCAGGAACTGCTGGAGGGCGCGGTGCAGCATCGGGCCGCGCCACACGACCGGGGTGTTGCCGGGGGTGAACATGCCGATGGAGATCAGCTTCACGCCGTGCGACTGCGGCGGCATGATCATCTTCTCGACCTGCGTCGGCCGGGCCTCGGTGCCCAGCATCCGGGGGATCGAGTGGCCGTAGATGTCGGCGTCCACGACGCCCACCGACAGGCCGCGCGCCGCCATCGCCACGGCCAGGTTCGCCGTCACGCTGGACTTGCCGACGCCGCCCTTGCCGGAGGCCACGCAGTAGACCCGGGTCAGCGAGCCGGGCTGGGCGAACGGGATGACCGGCTCGTCCACCCCGCCGCGCAGAGACTTGCGCAGCTCGGTGCGCTGCGCGTCGCTCATCACGTCCAGCTCGACCCGCACCGACGACACGCCGTCGAGCGCGGAGACGGCCGCCGTCACGTCGGCGGTGATCCGGTCGCGCATGGGGCAGCCGGCCACGGTCAGGTAGACCCCGACGGCCACGACCCCGTCCTCGACCGACACCGACTTCACCATGCCGAGGTCGGTGATGGGCCGCCGGATCTCCGGGTCCTGCACGCCGGCCAGCGCCTTGCGCACGTCGTCAACGGTGGGAGCGGTCTGCGTCACTGGATCGCCTTCGATCGCCGGGCTTTCAGGGGGTGGACGCCATGCTACGGCGGCGCGGCGCACCTCCAAGCTACCGGGCGGTCACCGGGAATTCGGGGCCAGCGCGAAGCCGGTCGAGTGCTTTCCGTAACATCGTCGTCCGTGCCGGAAACCGGAAGTGCCCGGTTGCCCACCCGAACCGAGCTCGGCGTGTGGCGATCCTTCCTCCGGGCCCATGCGCGGCTCACTCGGATCCTGGAAGCCGAACTGATCGCCGAGCAACGCCTGTCGCTCGCGGCCTACGACGTCCTCGTGCAGCTCGCCGAGGCGCCGCAGCACCGGCTGCGGATGACGGAGCTGGCGGACGCCGTCCTGCTGTCGCGCTCCGGCGTGACCAGGCTCGTCGACCGGCTGGAACGCGCCGGCCTCGTGCTGCGCGAGCGCGCCGACGGCGACGGCCGGGGGGTGGTCGCGGTGCTCACCGCGCTGGGCCTGGACCGCCTGCGCATCGCGTCGAGCACCCACCTGACCGGGGTGACCCGGCACTTCGCCGAGGTGTTCGGGTCGGCCGAGCTGGAGGCGTTCGGGCGGTCCTGCGAGCGGCTGGCGGCCGACGACGCCTGAAGCGGGCGCCCCTAGGACGGCACGTCGTCCCACCGCGGGTCGTCCCGCAGGGCCTTGCGGCGCTGCTCCCGGAACACCCGGTCGAGCTCGCCGCGCAGGAAGTCGCGCGTGGCGACCTCGCCGACGGCGATCCGCAGCGCGGCCAGCTCCCGGGCGAGGTACTCGGTGTCGGCCTTGGTCTGCGCGGCCCGCGCGCGGTCCTCCTCCAGCGACACCCGGTCCCGGTCGTCCTGCCGGTTCTGGGCCAGCAGGATCAGCGGCGCGGCGTACGCGGCCTGGGTGGAGAACGCCAGGTTGAGCAGGATGAACGGGTACGGGTCCCACCGCAGCGAGACGGCGGCCAGGTTCAGCGTGATCCACACGATCACGACCAGCGTCTGCCAGAACAGGAACTTGCCGGTGCCGAGGAACCGGGCCAGCCGCTCGGAGAACCGCCCGAACGCCTCCGGGTCGAGCTGCAGCCGGAACCGGCCGGGTGGGCGCGGCTGGTCGAGCCGGCGGCGCGGCAGCTCAGGCATGGGTCAGCCCCGTCTCCCGCCAGTTGGCCGGCAGCAGGTGGTCCAGCACGTCGTCCACGGTCACCGCGCCGAGCAGGTGGTCGGCCTCGTCCACGACCGGGCCGCAGACCAGGTTGTAGGCGGCGAAGTACCGGGTCACGTCGCCCAGCGACGCGTCGGGCCCCAGCTTGGCCAGGTCGGTGTCGAGCACGCCCGCCACCAGGTCGGAGGGCGGCTCCCGCAGCAGCCGCTGGATGTGCACGCACCCGAGGTAGCGCCCGGTGGGCGTCGCGGTCGGCGGCCGGCACACGAACACCATGCTGGCCAGCGCGGGCGTGAGGTCCGGGTTGCGCACGTGCGCCAGCGCCTCGGCCACCGTCGCGTCCGGGGCCAGCACCACCGGCTCGGGCGTCATCAGCCCGCCCGCCGTGTCGAAGCTGTACTCCAGCAGCCGCTTGACCGGCTCGGACTCGGCCGGCTCCATCAGCCCCAGCAGCCGGTCCTTGTCCGCCTCGGGCAGCTCGGCCAGCAGGTCGGCGGCGTCGTCGGGGTCCATGGCGCCCAGCACGTCGGCGGCCCGCTCGTCGTCCAGGTGCGCCAGCAGGTCCTTCTGGTCCTCCTCGCCCAGCTCCTCGATCACGTCGGCGAGCCGCTCGTCGTCGAGGGCCTCGGCCACCTCGTAGCGCCGCTTGACCGGCAGGCTGTGCAGCGCCAGCGCGACGTCCGCCGCCCGCATCGTCTCGAAGACCGCCACCAGGTGCTGCGCGCCCTGCGGCTGGCCCGCGAGCTCGGCCACGGACAGGCCGGCCAGCTCCTCCCAGCGCAGCACCTGCACCGGCCCGCGCCGCCCGAGCCGCCCGGTCCGCACCCGCACGGCGACCCGCGTCATCCGCCAGTCGCGGGTGCGGGTGGGCTCCATGGCGGCGTCGACCAGCACGGCCGCCTGGTCGGAGTCGAGCCGCACGCGGGCGTCCAGCAGTTGGCCGACGACCAGCACCTCGTTGGCGCGCTGGTGGAAGTGCCGCAGGTTGACCGAGCCCGTGGCGAGCGTCACGGCGTTGGGCTCGATGGCGGTGACCCGCAGCATCGGCACGAAGATCCGCCGCCGGGTGGCCAGCTCCAGCACCAGGCCGAGCACGCGCGGCGGCTGGCGGTCCACCCGCAGGCCGATGACCAGGTCGCGGACCTTGCCGATGGACTCGCCGTCGGGCCCGAACACGGGCAGTCCGGCGAGTTGAGCGGCGAAGACCCGGTTCACGGCGACCACGCCGCAAGGCTAGTCAACGAGCGGGCGCGCCGCCGCGCTCAGCCCCCGCGGCCGGCCTCGGCCTGGCGCAGCACGGGGGAGACCGCGAACCCGCCGCGCTCGCAGGCCGACACCGCCCGTTCGCCGGAGTGCACGGTCACCCGCTCCGGCCCCGGGTCGCGCGCCAGGGCCGGCGCGGCGTCGACGAGCCGGCCGCCGCCACGTCCCCCGGCCCGGCGGGGCGCACCTCCACCTCGTCCACGGGGTCCACGGTGGCGGACGGCGCCAGGGTCGGCCACGCGCTGGACCACGACGCGGTGGACGTGTTCGCCGAGCGGGCCTTCGAGGGCAACCCGCCGGCCGTCGTGCACGGCTGCGACGACCTGCCCGACGCGCGGCTGCCGGCCCTCGCGCGCGAGTTCGGCTACTCCGGGACGGCCTTCCCGCTGCCGCCGACCGACCCCGCCGCCGACTACCGGCTGCGCATCTTCTCGCCGCTGGGGGAGATGCCGTTCGCCGGGCGCCCCGGCGTCGGCACGGCGTGGCTGCTCGGCCGCGCCGGCGCGCTGCCGCCCGGCGCGGCGACCCGGCAGACCGCGCGCGGCCTGCACCGGGTCGTGGTCGACGCCGAGCGCGCCACCCTCGCGGGCGACACCCCCTCGGTCGGCGACTACCTCGACCCGGCGCCGCCGGCGTCCGCGCCCGGCCTGTTCCTGTCCGATGTGGACGGGCACGCGGAGGCCGGTGTCGCCGGCGCGGGCCTGGGCTTCACCTTCCTGCCGGTGCGCGCGGACGCCCTCGCGCGGGCGCGGCCGGTCGCGGACCTGGCGCAGGTCGTCACCGGCCGGGGCCTGGTGGCCGTGGCGTTCGCGGCGGGCGTCGCGCGCGTCCGGGTGTTCCGCGCGACCGGCGGCGAGGACCCGGCCACCGGGTCCGCCGCGCCGGCCCCGGGCGCGTGGCCGGCGGACCGGGGCGTGCTCGCCCGAGGGCGAGCACGCCTTCACCGTGCGCCAGGGCGCGGAACCGGGCCGACCGTCCACCCCGGACTGCTCGGCCACCGTGGCGGGCGGGGTGGCTACGCACGTGACCGTCGGCGATCGGGTGGAGCCGGTGGCCGGAGGCCGGATCAGAGTCCCCCAGCGGTCAGCGCGCGGGCGATGCCCTCGCACTTCCCGGCCAGCTCGGGCAGCTCCGCGTCGGTGGACCACAGCCAGTTGGCCACCGCCCGGTACACCGCCCACCCGCGCGCCCGGTCCGCGTCCAGCTCCCCGATGTCGCACAGCGCCGCGAACCGGTCGCGCAGCCCCCTCTCGCCGGCCACCTCGCCGTACCGGTTCCACAGCAGCGGGACGACGCCGTACTCGCGGTCGCCGGCGACCGGCTTCGGGTCGATCATCAACCACGGCTCGCGCGTGCCCCGCAGCACGTTGGCGTAGTGCAGGTCCTCGTTGACCAGGGTGTCCCCGGCGGTGGCCGCCAGCTCGGCGCCCAGCTCGGCGGCCGGCGCGACGAAGCGGTCCGGCACCGGCCGGCCCAGCTCCTCGTTGAGCCCGACGAGGTCCTCGGGCTCGACGCGGCGGAACGCCGGGTCGGCGGGCAGGCGCAGCCGCCGCAGGAGGCCGCCGGCGACCTCCAGCGCCTCCCCGGCGGGTGCGTCGAGCAGCGAGCGGGTGTGGTCCAGCCGCTCCAGCAGCAGGGCGCCGCGCTCGGCGTCGTCGGCCAGCAGCCGCACCACGCCGTCGCCGTCCCAGGCCCGCAGGGCCAGCGGTTCCTGCCGGGTCTCGGTGTCCAGCCAGGTCAGCTTGAGCGCGGCCGGGTGGCCGTCGGCCCGGCGCACCGGCAGCACGACGGCCACGAAGCCGTGGAGCAGGTCGCCGTCGGGCGCGAGGCCCCAGCGGGCGCAGAACTCCGCCGCCAGGGCGGGTAGCGCGGCGCGCCAGGCGAGGGCCTCCTCGCCGAGCTCGACGGCGAAGTCGGGCGGCACGGTGATCACGCGACCTCCAGGCGGTAGACGCGGTCCCAGCGCGGCGTCGCGTTCAGCCGCGCGGACCGCAGCGCCGCCGCGGCGCCCTCGTCGACCTCCACCAGCCGGGCGGTCGCGGCGACGTCGACCAGGTGCGAGTGGGTCGACGGCGAGCGCACGGTCAGCAGGCACGGCACGCCGTCGGCCAGTCCGGGCACCTCCTGCTCCGTGCCGCCGACGGCCACCAGCACCGCGTCGTCCCGCCACAGCGCCCACACCAGGCGGGGCCCGTGCCCCTCCGGCGCGACCCACACGGCGGCGGCCTTGCGCAGCGCGTTGTCCAGCACGCGGGTGATCTCCACGGGCCCAGCCTGCCACGCCCGGTGTGAATCGGGACTCACGAAATAGCGGCCGACCACCCCGCGTGCCACTCTTCGCAGCACCAGAGCTACCGGCCGGTACGAGGAGGTACCCCGTGGTCGACCAGCAGCGTCCCCGTCGCTCGTGCCTGGCTGTTCCCGGTTCCAGCCAGAAGATGCTGGACAAGGCCCGCACCCTGCCCGCCGACCAGGTCTTCCTCGACCTGGAGGACGCCTGCGCGCCGCTGGCCAAGCCGGCCGCGCGCGAGGCCGTCGTCGCGGCGCTCAACGAGGGCGGCTGGGGCTCGCGCACCCGCGTGGTCCGCGTCAACGACTGGACCACCGAGTGGACCTACCGCGACGTCACCGAGGTCGTGGAGGGCGCGGGCGCGAACCTGGACTGCCTCATGCTGCCCAAGGTGCAGACCGCGGAGCAGGTGCACGCGCTGGACCTGCTGCTGACCCAGGTCGAGAAGGCCACGGGCCTCCAGGTCGGCCGGATCGGCATCGAGGCCCAGATCGAGAACGCCCTCGGCCTGACCAACGTCAACGCGATCGCCGCCGCGTCGCCGCGGGTGGAGACCATCATCTTCGGCCCGGCCGACTTCATGGCGTCGATCAACATGAAGTCGCTGGTGGTCGGCGAGCAGCCGCCCGGCTACGACGTCGGCGACGCCTACCACTACATCCTGATGCAGATCCTGATGGCGGCGCGGGCGCACGGCAAGCAGGCCGTCGACGGCCCGTACCTCCAGATCCGCGACGTGGAGGGGTTCAAGCGGGTGGCCGGCCGGTCGGCCGCGCTGGGCTTCGACGGCAAGTGGGTGCTGCACCCCGGCCAGATCGACGCGGCGAACGAGGTGTTCAGCCCGAAGCAGGAGGACTACGACCACGCCGAGGACATCCTCGACGCCTACGACCACTACACCTCGGAGGCGGGCGGGAAGCGCGGCGCGGTGATGCTCGGCGACGAGATGATCGACGAGGCGTCGCGGAAGATGGCGCTGGTGATCGCCGCCAAGGGCCGCGCGGCGGGCATGTCCCGCACCCGCGCGTGGACGCCGCCGGAGGCGTGACGGGCGGGTCGGCGGCCCCGCCGCGGGGCGGGCCGGCGCTGTCTCGGTTCAGGGCGTGGCGCGGAGCACCTTCCGGCCGCGAACGGCCGCCCACCGGTCCATACTCGCCGGTAACCCCGGACGACGAAGGGAACCCGCGATGGCGCGCCTGGCCCGGACCGCCGGCCTCACCGAAGTCCAGGAGGAGATCCTCGCCACCGTCCGCTCCTTCGTGGACAAGGAGATCATCCCGCACGCCCAGGCGCTGGAGCACGCCGACGCCTACCCGGCCGACATCGTCGAGGGCATGAAGGAGATGGGCCTGTTCGGGCTCACCATCCCGGAGGAGTTCGGCGGGCTCGGCGAGTCGCTGCTGACCTACGCGCTGGTGGTCGAGCAGGTCGCCCGCGGCTGGATGTCGGTCTCCGGGGTGATCAACACCCACTTCATCGTCGCGCACATGCTCAGGCAGCACGGCACGCCCGAGCAGCAGCGGCACTACCTGCCCCGGATGGCCACCGGCGAGGTGCGCGGCTCGTTCTCCATGTCCGAGCCCGAGCTGGGCTCCGACGTGGCGGCGATCCGCACGCGGGCCGCGCGCGAGGGCGACGAGTACGTGGTGGACGGCCAGAAGATGTGGCTGACCAACGGCGGCACGTCCAACCTCACCGCCGTGCTGGTCCGCACCGACGAGGGCGCGGAGAAGCCGCACCGCAACCTCACCGCGCTCCTGGTGGACAAGCCCGAGGGCTACGGCGAGGTGCTGCCCGGCCTGACCATCCCCGGCAGGATCGACAAGATGGGCTACAAGGGCGTCGACACCACCGAGATGGTGTTCGACGGCTTCCGGCTGCCCGCCGACCGCGTGCTCGGCGGCGTCCCCGGGCAGGGCTTCCGGCAGATGATGGACGGCGTCGAGGTCGGCCGGGTCAACGTGGCCGCCCGCGCGTGCGGCATCGCGCTGCGCGCGTTCGAGCTGGCCGTCGGGTACGCCCAGCAGCGCCGGGCGTTCGGCAAGGCCATCGCCGACCACCAGGCCGTCGCGTTCAAGCTGGCGGAGATGGCCACCAAGGTCGAGGCCGCCCACCTGATGATGGTCAACGCCGCCCGGCTCAAGGACTCCGGCGCCCGCAACGACGTCGAGGCGGGCATGGCCAAGCTGATCGCCTCGGAGTACTGCGCCGAGGTCACCCAGGAGGCGTTCCGCATCCACGGCGGCTACGGGTACTCCAAGGAGTACGAGATCGAGCGGCTGATGCGCGAGGCGCCGTTCCTGCTCATCGGCGAGGGCACCAGCGAGATCCAGAAGACGATCATCAGCCGCGGGCTGCTGCGGGACTACCGGTCGCGCGGCTGACACCGCCCCGCGGGGCGCGGGCGCCGCCGCCCAGGTCACGGAAGCGTGGCGTTCCCGGCCATCCGTTTCGCGCTGTTCGCCCCTAGTTGGCAGGATGGGGGTGATCAGCAGAAGAGGTGGTTCCCGTGACGAGTTCCTTCTCCGGCCAGAACCGACCCGGTGCGCCGCCGCGCCTGCCCACGCCGCCCACCGGGTGGCCGATCGGGTCGTACAGCACCTACGAGGAGGCGCAGCGCGCCGTCGACTTCCTCGCCGACAGCGACTTCCCCGTGCAGGAGGTGACCATCGTCGGGGTGGACCTCATGCTGGTGGAGCGGGTCACCGGCCGGCTCACCTGGGGCCGCGTGCTGGGCACCGGAGCCGCCTCCGGCGCCTGGTTCGGCCTGTTCGTCGGCGTGCTGCTGTCGCTGTTCAGCACCACCGCCGAGGCGGGCTTCGGGCCCATCCTGGTCGGCCTGGTCGTCGGCATCGCGTTCGGGCTGATCTTCGCGGCGGTCGGCTACGGCTCGGCGCGCGGCAAGCGCGACTTCCAGTCGGCCAGCCAGCTGGTGGCCGGGCGCTACGACGTGCTGTGCCAGCCGCGCAACGCCGAGCGCGGGCGCGACCTGCTGGCCAAGCTCGCCATGCGACCGGGTGACGCGCCCAAGGAGTAGCGGGTTTCGCCTTCCCGATCACCGGGTAGAGCCGTTGCGGGCACGGGTGGTTGCGGCACCTGATCACCGGGCCTAGGTTCGTTCCACCGGCCGGCCTCGGCCGACCGGCGGGGCACGACGAGGTGCCGGGCGCTGCGGTCTGGCCCTCCGTTGTCGGGAAGGGAGGCAGGGCCGGTGGAGCGCGCAGGTCATCGGTTGGCCGCTGTCGGGAGCGCCGCGCTGGTCGCGGCGTCCGTGCTGGCGGGGTGCGGCTCGGGTGACGGCGGGGTCACCATCAACGTCTACAAGTACCCGCAGGAGAACTTCCAGAAGATCGTCGACCGGTGCAACGACCGGGCCGACGGGTACCGGATCGTCTACCACAAGCTGCCGCGCGAGGCCGACGGGCAGCGCGAGCAGCTGGTCCGCAGGCTGGCGGCCGAGGACCCGGGCATGGACGTCCTCGGGCTCGACATCACCTGGACCGCCGAGCTGGCCGAGGCCGGGTGGATCCGGGAGTTCACCGGCCCGGCCAAGGCCGCGGTCGAGGCCGGGACGCTGAAGACGCCGCTGGACACCGCCCGCTACGAGGGCAGGCTCTACGCGGCGCCGGACAACACCAACGTCCAGCTCCTGTGGTACCGGAGCGACCTCGTGCCCACGCCGCCGAAGACGTGGGACGAGATGATCGAGATGGGGGCGCAGCTCCAGCGCGAGGGCAAACCCGGCCTGGTCGAGGCGCAGGGCAAGCAGTACGAGGGCCTGGTCGTGCTGTTCAACACCCTGGTCAACTCCGCCGGCGGGCGGATCCTCGACGAGGACGGCACCAGGGCCGTCGTCGACGACGGCGCCGTCAAGGCCCTGGAGGTGCTGAAGGGGTTCGCCACGTCCGAGGTCGTGGACCCCTCGTTCGCGAACTTCGCCGAGGACGACGCCCGGCTGGCCATGGAGAACGGCAAGGCCGCGTTCCAGCTCAACTGGCCGTTCGTCTACGCGGCGGCGCAGGACAAGGGCCCGGAGTTCGCGGCGAACTTCAAGTGGGCGCCCTTCCCGTCCATCGACGGCGGGGACGCCCGGGTCACCGTCGGCGGGGTCAACTTCGCGGTGAGCGCGTTCTCGCCGCACCCCGAGCAGTCGTTCGACGCGGTCACCTGCCTGCGCGACGCGGAGAGCCAGAAGTTCGCGGCCATCAACGACGGCGTGCCGCCCAGCATCGAGTCGGTCTACCGGGACCCGGAGATGGCCGAGCCGTACCCGATGCGGGAGGCGATCCTGGAGACGCTGAAGAACGCGAGCGTCCGCCCGCGCACCCCGGCGTACCAGAACGTCTCGACCGTGATCTCCACGGTCCTGTCGCCGCCCTCGGCCATCGACCCGGCGGCCACCGCCGACCGGCTGCGCCGGGAGCTGCAGGACGCGCTCGACTCGAAGGGGGTGCTGCCGTGAGCCACGCGCCGACCGCGGACTCCGGGCAGGTCCGGCCGTCGCCGAAGGCCAAGGCGGCGATCAGCGAGGGCAAGAGGGCCGAGCGGCGGCTGGGGCTGCTGCTGTGCGCGCCGGCGGTCGTCGTGATGGCGGCGGTCGCGGGCTGGCCGATCATCTACTCGATCTGGTTGTCGCTGCAGCGCTACGACCTGAAGTTCCCGGACCGCCGGGAGTTCGTCGGCCTGGACAACTACGTCACCGTGCTGGGCAACGCGTACTGGTGGAACGCGGTGTGGATCACCGTCGTGATCACCGTGGTGTCGGTCGTGATCGAGCTGGTGCTCGGCATGGCGCTGGCCCTGGTCATGCACCGCACGCTGGTGGGCCGCGGGATCGTGCGCACCTCGACGCTCATCCCGTACGGCATCGTCACCGTCGTCGCCGCGTTCTCCTGGCGGTACGCGTGGACACCGGGGACCGGCTACCTGGCCGAGACGGTCGCCGGCGGCGAACCGGTGCTGACGCAGAAGATCCCGGCGCTGCTGGTGGTCGTCCTGGCGGAGATCTGGAAGACGACGCCGTTCATGGCGCTGCTGCTGATGGCGGGCCTCGCGCTGGTGCCCGACGACCTGCTCCGGGCCGCGGCGATGGACGGCGCGAACGCGTGGCAGCGGTTCACCAGGGTGATGCTGCCGGTGATGAAGCCGGCGATCCTGGTGGCGCTGCTGTTCCGCACGCTGGACGCGTTCCGCATCTTCGACAACCTGTTCGTGCTGACCGGCGGCTCGCAGGGCACGACGTCGGTGTCGATGGTGACCTACAACAACCTGATCAAGGGCCTGAACCTGGGCATCGGCTCCACCATGTCGGTGCTGATCTTCCTGATGGTGGCCCTGATCGCGTTCGTGTTCATCAAGCTGTTCGGCACCGCTGCCCCCGGCAGCGACGACGGGGGGAAGCGCTGATGGCGGGTATCGGCGGCGCCGAGACCACGGGCCGCAAAGCCCGGTGGGCGGTGCTCAACGTCCTGGTCGTGGCCTACGCGCTGTTCCCGGTGCTGTGGATCGTGTCGCTGTCGTTCAAGTCCAAGGCGACCCTGGCGGACGGCAACTTCATCCCGCGCGAGTGGACGCTGGACAACTACAAGGCGATCTTCGCCACCACGGAGTTCGTGCGGGCGCTGGTGAACTCGATCGGCATCGCGCTCATCGCCACCGCCGTCGCCGTGGTGCTCGGGACGATGGCCGCGTACGCGATCGCCCGGCTGGACTTCCCCGGCAAGCGGGTGCTGGTCGGGATCTCCCTGCTGGTGTCGATGTTCCCGCAGATCTCGCTGATCTCGCCGCTGTTCGAGATCGAGCGGACGCTCGGGCTGTTCGACACCTGGCCGGGCCTGATCCTGCCCTACATCACCTTCGGGCTGCCGCTGGCGATCTACACGCTGTCGGCGTTCTTCCGGGAGATCCCGTGGGAGCTGGAGAAGGCGGCGAAGATGGACGGCGCGACGCCCGGCCAGGCGTTCCGCCGGGTCATCGCGCCGCTGGCCGCGCCGGGGGTGTTCACCACGGCGATCCTGGTGTTCATCTTCTGCTGGAACGACTTCCTGTTCGCGATCTCGCTGACCTCCACCGAGCGGTCGCGCACCGTCCCGGTGGCGCTGTCGTTCTTCACCGGCAGCTCCCAGTTCGAGGACCCGACCGGGTCGATCGCCGCCGCCGCGGTGGTGATCACCATCCCGATCATCCTGTTCGTGTTGTTCTTCCAGCGTCGTATCGTCGCCGGGTTGACCTCCGGCGCCGTCAAGGGGTGAAGCAATGGCCGAGATCGTGCTCGACAAGGTGAGCAAGCAGTACCCCGATGGCGCAGTGGCCGTGCGGGACGTGGACCTGCAGATCGCCGACGGCGAGTTCATCATCCTGGTGGGCCCGTCGGGCTGCGGGAAGTCCACGACGCTGAACATGATCGCGGGGCTGGAGGACATCACCTCCGGCGAGCTGCGCATCGGCGGCGAGCGCGTCAACGAGCGCGCGCCCAAGGACCGGGACATCGCGATGGTGTTCCAGTCCTACGCGCTGTACCCGCACATGACGGTGAAGGAGAACATGGCCTTCCCGCTGCGGCTGGCGAAGGTCGACAACGCGACGGTGGAGAAGAAGGTCCGGCACGCCGCCGAGATCCTCGACCTGACGCAGCACCTGGACCGCAAGCCGTCCAACCTGTCCGGCGGGCAGCGGCAGCGGGTGGCGATGGGGCGGGCGATCGTGCGCAGCCCCAAGGCGTTCCTGATGGACGAGCCGCTGTCCAACCTGGACGCCAAGCTGCGCGTGCAGATGCGCACCTCGGTGTCGCGGCTGCAGAAGCAGCTGGGCACCACCACGGTGTACGTGACGCACGACCAGACCGAGGCGATGACCCTCGGCGACCGGGTCGTGGTGATGCGCGGCGGCGCGGTGCAGCAGGTCGGCGCGCCGCAGTACCTCTACGACCACCCGGCGAACCTGTTCGTGGCGGGGTTCATCGGCTCGCCGTCGATGAACTTCGTGCCCGCCGCGCTGGAGGACGGGGTGCTGCGCTCGCCGCTGGGCGACGTCCCGCTCACCGACCGGGTGCGCGGGCTGCTGGAGGGCGCCGACGCGCCGCGCGAGGTGATCATGGGCCTGCGGCCCGAGCACTTCGAGGACGCCCGGCTGGTGGACGAGGCGGCGGGCCGGCACGGGGTCACCTTCACCAGCCACGTGGACGTGCTGGAGTCGATGGGCTCGGACAAGTTCGCCTACTTCAGCCTCTCCGGCGCGCAGGCCACGTCGGCGGAGCTGGCCGAGCTGGCCGCCGACGCGGGGTCGGCCGACGTGCCCGGCGAGGGCGTGTCGCTGGTGACGCGGCTGTCCGCGGCGTCCTCGGCGGCCGAGGGTGAGCCGGCCGAGATCTGGTTCGACGCCGACAAGGTGCAGCTGTTCGACCCGGGCAGCGGGCGCAACCTCACCTATTCCGGGGATTGAGCGGTTCCGGGGCCACCCGCGCCGGCGCGGGTGGCCCTTTGTCGGGCGTCACCGTGCGTCACCGATCGGTCGGGGCCATCGGCCCGGACGAACTCCGTGGGCCATTCAGCGCAGCAAAGGCGCAGTTCGCCGCTTTCGCGCAGCTTTCACTCCGGTCGCTCCCCACTCTGGTCGAAGGCGGGGACAACCCCGACCAGCGGCGTCGGGGCAGGGGAGACCGCCGATCAGAGAAGAGAGCGCGCGATGGGGATTCTTGACGGAAAAGCGGTCGTGATCACCGGTGCGGGGCGGGGGTTGGGCGAAGCCTACGCGATGCACGCGGCGCAGTCCGGGGCCGCGGTGGTGGTCAACGACGTGGACGCCGACCTGGCGGAACAGGTCGCCGGGCACATCCGGGGGTACGGCGGGCGGGCGGTGGCCAGCACGCACACGGTCACCGATCCCTCCGAAGCGGAGAAGATCGTCGGAATGTGCCTCACCGAGTTCGGCCGCCTGGACGGCTTGGTGAACAACGCGGGGCTGAACTACGAGACGCTGCCGTGGGAGGACGACCCGGAATCGGTGCGCCGGACGGTCGACGTCAACCTGCTGGGTGTCATATACACCGGAATCGCGGCCATGCGCGTGATGCGCGAACAGGGTCGCGGGTCCATCGTGAACATTTCGTCCGGCGCGTTCTTCGGGCAGCGCAAACTGGCGACCTACGCGGCCACCAAGGGCGCGGTGGTGTCGTTGAGCGCGTCGTGGGCGCTGGACCTGGAGGGCGAGGGCGTCCGCGTCAACGCCGTCTGCCCGGTCGCCCACACCCGCATGGTGTGGAAGTCCGAGCGCTCGCTGCGGGCGATCCCCGCCGACCGCACGCCCGGCAAGGTCGCGCCGCTGGTGCTGTTCCTGCTCAGCGACGCCTCCGCCGGCATCACCGGGCAGGTCGTCCGGTGCAACGGCCGGCAGCTGCACCTGGTCGGCCACCCGCACTTCAAGCAGCCGGTCCTGGAGAGCGACACCTGGGACACCTCGTCGGTCAAGCGCGCCTTCGACGGCGTCCTGCAGGCCCACCTGGAGCCGTTCGGGCTGGAGAAGCGGATGCCGCCCCGGCTGCGCGAGCTGGTGGAGCCGGGGCGGACGGCCTGAGGGGGAGCGCCGCGCGCGGCGCTCCCGAGGGGTGATCCCGACCGCCTGAGGGGAGCGGTCGGGGTTCCGGGCGGGCCCCGCGGCCGTCGGTGAACGGCGCGGCCGGGCCGGTGAACCGCGCGCACCGGCCGGCCGATCCCGCACCCGATCACCCCGACGGGTGATCACCGGGGACGCGCCCCGCCCGGCCGCCGGCGCCCGCGGGGGCGAGCGGTCGGCGGGCGTCGGCCGACGGTCCCCGGTCGGGTGGCGCCCGGTCGGTGGTCCTCGGTCGGTGGTCCTCGGTCGGGGTCGTCCGGCCGGTGGCCCCGGCGGAGCCGTCAGGCGCGGCGGGAGCTGCGGATGGCGTCGATCACGTCGGCGTCCCAGCGGTGCGTGCGGATCAGGCGGTAGCGCTCCGCGGCCACCCACATGTAGGTCTCGGTGTCGGTGCGGTCGCCGATCAGGTCGGCCTGGCGCAGCAGGTCGACGACCGGGACGTACTCCTCCCGGTACCAGCGCAGGGCGACCGCCGCGCGGTCCAGGAACGCGCCCTCGTCCTGCATCAGGCGAAAGCCCCAAGCCTCGACGTGCTCGCCGAGCCGGGCGTAGTCCCACGGGTCCGACAGCAGCACCGCCGCGCGGGCCTCGCCGGGCAGCGGGACGCGCTCCAGGAACAGCCGCCGGTAGTCCTTGACGATCAGGTCGCCCCGGTGGCGGATGCCCCGCGCGTCGATGCGGGTGACGACCTCGGTCACGTACGCGTCGATGACCGCGAGCCCCAGGGCGTGCGCGACGGACACGCGGTGGTGGCCGTCCTGCACGAAGTGCAGCTCGCCGACCCGGTACACCTCGATCGGCGGCACGGCCTCGCCCCGGCGCGCGGCCAGCGCCAACCGCTGCCACCGCGCGCGCACCCGCGCCGAGGTGGGCCGGAAGCGCCGGTCGAAGTCGCGGGTGCGGTCGACGCTGCCCACGATCGAGTCCAACCGGACCGAGCGCAGGCCCAGCCGCCGCTCGCCGCGGTACCCCAGCGCCTCCACGACCTCGTGGAACGGCAGCATGATGTTGACGTCGTCGGGTTCCCGGCGCAGCCACGCCGCCAGGCGGGAGAGCACCTGGCGGCGGCGGGCGCGCAGGAAGTCGTTCTCCGCGTCGGCGGCGGGGAAGCCGGTGTCACGGGGCATCGCGGTCCTCCTCCCGCCCCGGTCGGTCCGGGGCTCGCTCGGGCACGTCGAGCACCTGGTACCCCACCACGTTGACCAGTCGCGTCCGGTCGAGCCGCCGGTCCGGCCGGGGCACGCCGTGCGGGTGGACGTGCCCGTGCAGCAGCAGCGGCGGGCGCAGCCGGCGCACGGCGTCGTGCAGGCAGGCGAAGCCGCGGTGCGGCGGGTCCGGCTCGTCGCCGCAGCCCAGCGGCGGCGAGTGGGTCAGCAGGACGTCGACGCCGCGACCGTCGCGCAGTCGCCGCCACGCCGCCAGCCGCAGCACCCGGCGCAGCCGCCGCGCCTGCTGCCGCTCGGTCCACTGGTTGGGCCCGGCGCGGTAGCGGATCGAGCCGCCCAGCCCGGCGATGCGCAGGCCGGCCACGTCCACCACCCGCCCGTCGGCGTTCACCCCGCCCGCCGGGCCCGGCCACCGGGACGGGATGCCCGCCTTCGTCCACAGGCCGCGCACGTTGGCGTAGCCGGACAGGTCGGGGTCGTGGTTGCCGGGCACGAACACGCACGGCCGGTCCAGCGCCGAGGACAGGAACTCCAGGTAGTCGAACGGCAGGTCGCCCGCGGCGAGGACCAGGTCGACGCCGTGCCGCCGCACCCGGTCGGTCCACAACCCCTCGACCACCTCGTCCGCCACCGCCAGCACCCTCGGCACCCACCGAGCCTACGGCCGGCGGGCCCTCGCGACACCTCGTCGGTGAAAGGGTGAATCGCCCGGCCGGCCCGCCGCGCGGGCGCGGTTCCGTACTAGCGTCCGGTGGTGTGCTCGCCGAGCTGTTCCTCGACGCGGCCCGCGGCTGCCGGGACTCCAGCCCGCTCACGCACGCCCTGCTGGTCGCGGCGGCGGAGGACCTGGCGCGCGGCGGCGTCACCGCGCGGGTGATGGCCGGCGCGCGGTGCGACCGCAAGGGCACCGTGCCCGGCCTGCGGTTCGCCGGCGCGCTGCACCGCCTGGTGCTGGAGGGCCGCGCGCCGCGGCTGGCCCGGCACTACCCGACCGCCGGCGGCCGGCCGCACTTGGCCTCGCTGTGGGAGGACGCGCTGCCCGTCCTGCACGAGCACGCCGACGAGCTGCGGGCGGTGGTCGACGCGACCGTCGTGCAGACCAACGAGCCGGGCCGCAGCGCGCCGCTGTTCGGCGGGCTGCAGACCGCCACCCGGCTCGCGGCGGGCGCGGCGGGCAGGCGCACCCCGTTCCCGGTGCGGCTGCTGGAGGTCGGGGCCTCCGGCGGCCTCAACCTGCGCCCGCACCGGATCGCCTACCGGGCCGGGGACGAGGTGTTCGGCGACCCCGGCAGCCCGTTCGCGCTCGACGTGCGGTGGACCGGCCGCCCGCCCGCGGACCTGTCGCACAACCTGCGGCTGGTGCGGCGGGCGGGCTGCGACCTCGACCCGGTGGACGTGTCCACCGAAGAGGGCCGGCTGCACCTGTCGTCGTTCGTGTGGGCGGACCAGACGTGGCGGTGGGAGCGCCTGCAGGCCGCCCTGGCCCTCGCCCGGCTGGACCCGGTGCCGGTCCGGCGGGCCACCGGGCCGGAGTGGCTGGCCGACCAGCTGGCGCGGCCGGAGCGCGACGTGCTCACCGTCGTGTGGCACTCGGTGGTGTGGCAGTACGCCTCGCCCGCCGACCGCGCCCGGGGCCGCGCGGTCCTGGCCGACGCGGCGGCCCGCGCCACGCCCGCGGCGCCGCTGGCCCTGCTGGTCTTCGAACCGCGCCGGGTGCCGGGGGCGACCTCCCACGAGTTCCAGCTGCTGCTCAGGCTCTGGCCCCGCGGCGCCTCGCTGCGGCTGGGCGTGGGCGCCGGCCACGGCATCCCGTTCACCTGGGCGACCCGGCCCTGGGACTAGCCGGGTCGGTCCACAGTGGACGCACTAGTGGCCGGTGGCGATCAGCAGCGTCACCGCGGTGAGCCAGCCGATGAGGAAGGCCAGGATCCAAAAGCGCAGGTTGGTCAGCATTCTGGTCATGTCGGGCATCCCGTCGGGTCGGGTGGACTGGGGGGCTACAGCCAGCGGTTCCGACGGAATATTCGGTACAGCGTCAGGCAGGCGACCAGGATGACGGCGAGCACCATGGGGTAGCCGTACTTCCAGTGCGTCTCGGGCATGTGGTCGAAGTTCATGCCGTACACGCCGACCACCATGGTGGGCACGGAGATGATCGCCACCCAGGACGAGATCTTGCGCATGTCCGAGTTCTGCTGGAGCGTGATCTTCGCCAGCGTCGCGTTGACCAGCGTGGTCAGCAGCTCGTCGAAGTTCATCACCCGCTCGGACACCTCGGTGAGGTGGTCGTCGACGTCGCGGAAGTAGGAGCGCACCTGCTCGGGGATCAGCGGCGTGTAGCCCTCGGCCAGCCGGCGCAGCGGCACGGCCAGCGGCATCACCGCGCGGCGCAGCTCCAGCACCTCGCGCTTCATCAGGTAGATCTGGTCGGCGCTGACCCCGCTGCGCGGCGCGAACACCAGCGCTTCCATCTGGTCGATGTCGTCCTCGATGTGGTCGGTCACGTCGAGGTAGTTGTCCACCACGTGGTCGGCGATCGAGTACAGCACCGCGGCCGGGCCGACGCGCAGCTTCTCCGGGTCCTCCTCCAGCTCGCGCCGGACGGCGGCGAGGCCGGAGTGGTTGCCGTGCCGGACCGTGACCACGAAGTCCCGGCCCAGGAAGACCATGATCTCGCCGCTCTCGACGATCTCGTTGGCCGTGTCCGGCGAGGCGTTCTGCACGTACCGGACGGTCTTGAGCACCATGAACAGCGTGTTGTCGTAGCGCTCCAGCTTGGGCCGCTGGTGGGCGTGCACGGCGTCCTCGACGGCCAGCTCGTGCAGCCCGAACGTGTCCGCGACGCCCTGGATCTGCTCCTCGTCCGGCTCGTGCAGGCCGATCCAGACGAACCCGTCGCCGCGCCGGCGGACCTCCTCCACCGCGTCGGTGTGCGACCAGCGGCCGGTCAGGCGCGCGCCGTCGACGTACACGCCGCAGTCGACCACGTACGCCGACAGCGGGACGGGGACCGGGATGCCGGGTCGGGCGGGCCCGCGGCCTCTGCGGCCGCCGAGCGAGGGCAAGCTGGGCACGAGTCCTCCAGACGGGGTGGCGTCGACTTGCGGACTTGATGACGACGGCACGTCCCCGACCGGAGAGCACTGGGCCTAGCTGTGGTGGGCCGACCCTCCGGGGAGGACGCGCGAGGTACTCGCAGGATGGGGATCGTTGCTCATCGGCGGTCCTCACCTCCTCGGGTCGGTCGTCCGCGGCGGTGGAGTCGCTCACAGACCGGTTGCCGAGGGTACTCCTCCCGCGCTCACACTGTCGTCCCGGTCCCGAGGGCCGGCCACCGGTCACTGAGCCAACGGAGGCGTGCGGTGCAGTTCGGGCGTTACTACGAGGAGTTCGAGGTCGGCGCGATCTACAAGCACTGGCCCGGCAAGACGGTGACCGAGTACGACGACCACCTGTTCTGCCTGCTGACCATGAACCACCACCCGCTGCACCTGGACGCGCACTACGCGGCGGAGACCACCGACTTCGGCAGGAACGTGGTGGTCGGCAACTACGTCTACTCGCTGCTGCTGGGCATGTCCGTGCCGGACGTGTCGGGCAAGGCGATCGCCAACCTGGAGGTGGAGTCGCTGCGGCACACCAAGCCCACCTTCCACGGCGACACCATCTACGGTGAGACCGAGGTGCTCGGCAAGACCCCGTCGAAGTCGAAGGACGACCGCGGCGTCGTCCACGTCGAGACGCGCGGCTACAAGCAGGACGGCACCGTGGTCTGCGTGTTCCGCCGGAAGGTCATGGTGCCCAAGCGGTCCTACGGCGACAGCCGCGGTGGTGAGCAGCCGGGCAGGCCGGTGCCTTCCGCCGGCTGAGCGGCGAATCGGGCGGGGTCGGCTGAGCGGCGAATCGGGCGGGGTCGGCTGAGCGGTGGATCGGGCGGAGGAGTGGCGTTGACGTCTCTGGATCTGGTGCGGGAGCGGTTGGCCCGGTTCGCGCGGCGGGAGGCCCGGAGCTCCCCGCTCTACGGGCACCTGGCGGCGCGCGCCGCGGCCGACCCGGAGGTCGCCGGGCTGCTGACCGCGGCCCCGGAGCGGTTCGCGCACGCGACCCTGCTCCTGGCGGCGGCGCACCGGCTGGTCCAGGCCGAGCCGTTCCACGAGCTGTCGAACTACTACCCGTCGCTGGGCGGCACGTACGGCGTGGACGACGGCACGTGGCCGCTGTTCCGCTCGTTCGCCCTGGAGCGCGCGGAGCGGATGCGGGCGCTGATCTCGACCCGCTCCGCCCGGGTGAACGAGGTGCGCCGGGCCGCCCTGCTCTACCCGGCGGTGGCGATGGTGAAGGGGCCGGTCGGGCTGCTGGAGGTGGGCTGCTCGGCGGGGCTGCTGCTGGGGCTGGACCGGTACGGCTACCGCTACCAGACCGAGCAGGCCGGGCAGGTGGTCGCCGGGCCGGCCAAGGCGGCGGTGGGGCTGCACTGCGCGCTGGAGCCGGCGCCCGGCGCGGTGCTGCCCCGGATCCCCAAGGCGGTCAAGGTGGCGGCGAGGGTCGGGCTGGACCGCGTGCCCGCCGACCTGACCGACGAGGACACCTACGCGTGGCTGGAAGCCTGCGTCTGGGCCGACCAGCCCGAGCGGCTGCGGCTGTTCGGCGTGGCGGCGGCGGCGCAGCGCAAGTCGCCGCCCGCGTTCGTCACCGGCGACGCCGTGGCCGACCTGGGCGAGGCCGCCGCGCGGGTGCCCGCCGACCTGCCGCTGGTGGTGATCACGAGCGGCGTGCTGTCGTCCGCGCCCGGCGCGGAGTTCACGCGGGCGCTGGCCGGGCTGGACCGCCCGGCGTGGTGGGTCACCCAGGACGCGTACGCCGAGGGCCTGGCGCACGTGCTGCCCGGCCGGGACGACCTCGCCGACGGCGGGGTGCTCGGGCTGGTGCGGTTCGAGGGCGGCCAGGTGCGGTCGGCCAAGGCGCTGGCGCGGACCGCACCGCACGGCCAGCGGCTGGTTTGGCTGCCGTGACGGCGCTCCGGCGGCTCCCGGTTCCGGCACCCGCCCGTTCCGAAGGGGTGTCACCTGCCCCGTTCGGGCGAAATCGATCAGACCCGGGGTAGTTGGCCCCACTCCCGGAGGGTCTCGTGGAGGCCGTCCGTCAGCGGAAGTGTGGCCAAGATCGCAGCGGACGCCCACCGGACCTCCGAAGCGTCGTCGCCCGCTCGGAGCACACCGGATCGCACCTGGCAGGCGTAGTCGCGGATGTCGTAGAGCCCGTCTGCCGCCGGACGGGTGACGCTGCCGATCAGGGCGCCCACCGTCACGGAGAGTCCCGTCTCCTCCAGGATCTCGCGGGTCAGCGCCGCCGCGTCCCCCTCGCCGGGCTCCACTCGTCCACCCGGTATCGACCACCGTCCCTCACCTGGGGGATTCGCCCTACGCACGAGCAGTAGTCGCCCGGTGGTGTCATGGACGACGCCGCCGACACAGCGGATCAAGCGGGCGCGTTCGGCCGTCATGCTGACCGAGCGTAGTCACACCGGAACGGCGGTGCAGCCGGCTACCCCAGGTGCGGTACAAAACTCCCAAGGTGCCGCGTGGTGCGGTACAACGGTCCTCACTGGCGCCAAACGGGTGCGGGTAGCGAACGGGGTTGATCACCGTGAATCTGAAGAAGATTCTCACTTTCGCCGGGGTCGGCTTGCTCCTGTTCTTCCTCATCGCGGAGCCGCAGCAGGCGGCTCAGCTGGTGCAGAACATCCTGGGCACGCTGCGGGAAGCTGCTGAGGCGCTCATCACCTTCGTGAAACAATTGTTCTGAGTCGCCCGGCTCCTCCCGACGGCGAGAGGTCGAAGGCATGTTCGCACCACGCGACCCCGACGAGTACCTGCTCCCCACGGAGCGACGGGTCATCCGGGTCCGCAGGCACTGGAGCAGCCTGCTCTGGGATCTCCTGGAGGCGGCGGCGCTGCTCGCCGGCGCCATGATGATCTCGTACCTGCTGCCCCCGAACCTGGGCGTGGTCCAGAACATCCTCTGGTACGCGGCGCTGTTCGTGCTGCTCAGGCTCGCCTACTTCGTCATGGAGTGGTGGGTGGAGCGCATCGTCGTCACGGACAAGCGGTTCATGATCTCCTCGGGGGTCTTCGAGACCAAGGTCGCGATGATGCCGATCAGCAAGGTCACCGACCTGACCTACGAGCGCACGGTGCTCGGGCGCATGTTCGGCTTCGGCACCCTGGTCGTGGAGTCGGCGGGTCAGATCCAGGCCCTCAACCGGATCGAGTACCTGCCCAACCCCGAGGAGGTCTACGACGCCATCTCGGAGCTGACCTTCGGCGACAAGAAGGCGCAGGCGGAGCGCTTCTCGATGATCAAGGCGCAACGGGCGGCGCGCGGGAAGAAGATGGTCCCGTAGGTCAGACTGGGCGGGTGCGCATCGACCTGCACACCCACTCGACCGAGTCCGACGGCACCGACACCCCGGCGGAGCTGGTGGCCGCCGCGGCGGCCACCGGGCTGTCTGCCGTCGCGCTGACCGACCACGACACCGCCGCCGGCTGGGCGGAGGCGGCCGAAGCGCTGCCCGCCGGCCTGCGGCTGGTGCGCGGCGCGGAGCTGTCGTGCGCCTCCGACGACGGCCGGGGCAGGGTCATCACCGTCCACCTGCTGGCCTACCTCTACGACCCGACCTCGCCCGCGCTGGTCGAGGAGCAGCTGCGGCTGCGCCTGGAACGGCGCCAGCGGCTGCGCAAGATGGCGGTGCGCATGGTCGAGGACGGGTTCCCCATCGACCCGGACGAGCTGATGGCGGCCATGCCCGCCGACGCGCCGGCCGGGCGGCCCCACCTCGCCATGGCGCTGATCCGGGCCGGGGTGGTGGCCAGCGTCGACGAGGCGTTCGCCCGGTACCTGACCGGCGGGCGGTACTACGTGCCGCGCACCGACACGCCGGTGGCGCGGGCGATCGGCATGATCGCCGAGGCCGGCGGCGTGACGGTGCTGGCGCACCCGTTCGCGGCCTCGCGCGGGCCGATCGTGTCCGACGCCGTGCTGGCCGACCTGGCGGGGCTGGGCCTGGCCGGCGTCGAGGTCGACCACCCCGACCACGACGCGCCGACCCGCGCCCGGCTGCGCGGGCTCGCGGCCGACCTGGGGCTGCTGGTCACCGGCTCCTCGGACTACCACGGCACCAACAAGACCGTGCGGCTGGGAGCCGAGTCGACCGCCCCGGAGGTGCTGGACGCGATCGCCGACCGCGCGACCGGCTGCAAGGTGCTGGTCGGCTGAGGCCCGCGGACCGCGGGGACTGGGCCACTCGGGCCGGCGGCGCTCGGCCGGTTGCAGGCAGTGGCCGCGCTGTCGGGGCGCCTCGGTAGCGTGGTGGCGTGCAGGAGCAGTTGGGGTTCGACTTCGGGGCCGCGCCGAGGAAGCTCGTGCGGGTGACCCCGGCGAAGCTCGCCACGTGGGCGGACTGCCCGCGCCGCTTCCGCATGTCCTACCTCGACCGGCCGACGCCGCCGCGCGGCGGGGCCTGGGCGCACAACACGCTCGGCGCGGTGGTGCACAACGCGCTCAAGGCGCTGTTCGACCTGCCCGCCGCCCGGCGCACGCCGGAGCAGGCCGTGCTCCTGCTGCACCGGCTGTGGAAGGACGACGGCTTCCGCGACGCCGGGCAGGCCGCCGAGTACCGGGGCCGGGCCGAGGGCTGGCTGCGGGACTACGTCGGCGAGCTGGACACGTCGATCGAGCCGGTCGGCATCGAGCGCTGGGTGTCCACGCCCACGTCGAGGATCGTCGCCGAGGGCCGGGTCGACCGCATCGACCTGCGCGACGGCGAACTGGTGATCGTCGACTACAAGACCGGCCGGCACGCGCTGACCGTCGACGACGCGAGGGGTTCCCAGGCGCTGGCCCTGTACGCGCTCGCGGCGCGGCGCACCCTGCGCAAGCCGTGCCACCGGGTCGAGCTGCACCACCTGCCCACCGGCTCGGTCGCGGTGTGGGAGCACACCGAGGAGAGCCTCGCGCGGCACGTGTCGCGGGCGGAGGAGGCGGCCGACGAGCTGGGCCTGGCCGGCGACACCCTCGCGGCGGGCGGCGACCCGGAGGTCCTGTTCCCACCCCGCACCGGGAGGCAGTGCACGTGGTGCGACTTCCGCCGCAGCTGCCCGGAGGGGCAGCAGGCGGCACCGACACTCGACCCGTGGGCCCTGCTCGCGCCGTAGGGGGAGCCGTGACGATGGTGGAGACCGAGCCGCGGGTGCTGCGGGCCTGGCGCGGCGCGAGCGGCGCCGTGGCCGTGGGCCTCGCGCTGCTGGCTCTGGCGCTCATCGGCGTGCAGGTCTACGCCGGCAGCCACGGCCTGCCGGGCCCGGGGATCGACGTGGTCGTCGGTCACGTGGTGGCGTCGGTGATCGCCGTGGCGGCCCAGGTCGTCGCCGACCGCCGGACCCGGTGGGTGGCGGCGGCGTGCAGCCTGGCCGTGATCGTCGCCGGCGCGACGACCCTGTGGCTGTACTGGTGGGCCTGAGCGGCGCCGCCCGCTTCAGGGGGCGAGCCAGGCCCGCCAGGTGGGCAGGAGCGTCGACAGCAGCGCCTCGGGCGCCTCGGTGTTGGGTGAGTGCGCGACGCCCTTGAGGACGGCGAAGTCGGCGTCGAGGCGCTCGGCCATGTCGCGCTGGCAGGCGGCCGGCCACGCGTCGTCCAGCTCGCCGCACACCACCAGGCACGGCACGCCCCCGGAGCGCAGGACGCGGGCCAGCTTCGCCACCAGGTCCGGTTCGGTGCGCAGCGAGTCGCCCATGCCGAGCAGCCCCACCGGCGACGAGCGCAGGAAGCGCTCGCGGTGGAAGTCCTTCAGCTCCCGCGGGAGCAGGGCCCAGGCCGGGTGCAGGGCCGCGCGCGCCTCGTTGAGCCGCTGGGCGGTCTCCGGGCCCTCTGCGCGGAGGGTGATCTCGCCGTGGTCCAGCGCGGTGCGGCGCTCGCCGGGCGGCAGCTCCGCCGGGCCGGACGACAGCAGGGTCAGGCCGGTGACCGGCGCGCCCGCCAGCACCGCGCCGCGGACCACCAGCCCGCCGTAGGAGTGGCCGAGCAGCAGCACCCGCCGGCCGTCCGCCGCCAGCTTCGCCACCAGCTCCGCGAGCCCCGCGCCGAGCGCGGCCGGCCGGTAGTCGGCCTCGGCGGCCGGGCCGGGCGACTCGTGCTGGCCGGGCAGGTCGACGGCCACGACCTCCAGGCCCGCGTCCGAGATCGGGTCGAGCAGGGGCGCGAAGTCCTCCTTGGACCCGGTGTACCCCGGCACCAGCAGCGCCGTCGCGCCCAGGTCGACACCCGCGGCGGGGGCGCGCAGCGCGGCGACGTGGCCGAACCGGCCGGGCAGGTCCACGCGCTCCGCGCGGTGCGGGCTGAGCTGCGAGTGCACGTCTCGAAGTGTGCCGCACCCGGCGGGGTCGCGCGTGCCCGGACGGGCCGGGCCCGCGACCGCCGCCCTACCGCAGCGCGACCAGCGTGTCGCCGCGCTGCTCCAGCACGATCGGGCCCTCGGTGGCCATCCGCACCGGGCCGTCGTAGCCCTCGCGGTCGACCGGGATGCGGCCGATCTCCTGGCCGGTGACCTGGTCGACGACCTTCAGGGCGTTCTCGACCGGGATGAGCGCGCGGCCCGCGAGGGTCGTCCCCGGGCCCTGCGACGGGGTCGACCACACCGGGTTCAGCTCGACCGGGGACAGCGCGATCGTGCGCGACCCGGTGAACCAGTAGACGTTCGCGGTGCTGACCGAGGTCGCCGCCACCCGGCCCGGCGGGTCGCCGCGCAGCTCGTCGGCGGTCACCTCGACCGGGTGCTCCTGCATCAGGCCGCCGGTCTCGGCGTCGAACACGAGCAGCTTGCCCGGCACGGCCACCGCGACCCGCGTGGCGGTCACCGCGACGACCCGGCTGCCCTTCTCGCCGATGAGCGCGCTGCTGAGCACCTGCGGCTCGTCGTGCTTCTCCGGGTTGGGCTTGAGGACCGTGATCCGGTCGGAGGGGTCCTGGTGGTAGCAGCGCTCGACCACCGCCACCTTGCCGCTGGTCACCGCGGTGGAGCCGTACTGGCAGCCCGGCCGGGGCTGCTTGTTCGCGTTGACGATGGCGCGCAGCGTGCCGTACTCCAGCGACCGCACCAGGTCGTCGCGCCGGTAGACCTCGAAGTAGGTCTCACCCGTGGTGACCAGGTGCGAGCCCTCGTCGAGCAGGCGGGTGTCCAGGGCGGCGTCGCCGTTGCGCTGCGGGCCGCGCCGGCCGGACGCGGAGTCCAGCGTGGTCAGCTCGGAGCAGTTGACGTCCTTGCGGTACAGCGCGGCGACCCGGCCCCAGGCGGTGCCCACCGTGCACAGCGGCCAGTCCCGGCTGTAGCGCCAGCGGACCTCGCCGGTCAGCGCGTCGCGGCCGGTGACCTCGCCGCCGTCACCGGTCACGACCACCGAGTCCACCGCCACCGGCACCGGCGTGGCGGCGCTGGGCGCGCGCCACACCTCGCCCAGCGACGGCGGCAGCACGGTCACCGGCGGCAGCGGGGTGGCCGGGCTCGGGCCGGTCTGCGAGACGGTGTTGCGGATGTCGCTGTTCAGCCACACCAGCAGGCTGCCCACCAGCACCGCCACCACCACCAGCGCCAGGGCGAGGTAGTCGCCCCGGGTCCGCCAGGTGCGGACCGGGCCGACCGGCTCCTCCGGGGGCGCGGAGCCCGGCTCCGCCAGGACGTCCTCCGCGTCGGCGGCCCGGTCGTCGGGACCCGTGCCCGCGGCCCGGTCGTCGGGTTCCGCACCGGCGGCCTGGTGGTCGGGTTCGGTGTCCACGGCGACCTGGTGGTCGGTCTCGGCGGTCGGCTGCCCGTCGGCGCCCAGCACGACCCGACCGTTCGACTCCGCCTGTTCCGGCTGGCCCACTGCCCGGCTCCCCGATGGTTCGGTGATCTGTCCGGCCACATGCTGCCGCACGTGGCCGGTGATCCGTGTAAGGAGTCAGTCTGCCGACGGGAGGGCGTCAGCGGAACCTTCGGCCTCCGCGCCCGTGCGGCGACGGCGCCGGCGGCGGGGTCGCTCGTCGGAGTCCTCCGCGTCGGGCGCGTCGGCCTTGCGGCTCGGCGGGCGCTCGGCGCCGGCTTCCGGGGACGCCTCCGCGGCCTTGCGGCGGCGGGGTCGCTCGGCGGCCTCGGCCCCCTCGGCCGGCGGCTCGGCGGGCTTGCGGCGGCGCGTGCGCTTGGCCGGGCCCTCCTGGGCGCCTTCCGGGGTGCTCTCGGCTGCGACCTCCGCCGCACCGGCCGTCACCTCGGCGTTCACCTCGGCAGCCACCTCAGGGGTCGCCTCGGGGGTCGTCGCGGCCTTGCGGCGGCGGGTGCGGGTGCGGCCGGCGGACCCGGTCGACCCCTCGTCGCCCGTGGCCCCGGACGCGGCTTCGGCGGTGCCTTCGGCGGTCGCGGGCCCGGTCGTGCCCTCGGCCGGCACGTCGGCGGTCGCGTCGGCCTTGCGGCGGCGCGTGCGGGTGCGGCCGGCGGGCTCGGTCGACCCCTCGGCCGCCGGTCCGGCCACCGCCTCGGCGGCCTGCTCGGCCGCCGGTTCCGCCGCGGCCTGCGCGCCCGCTCCGGCCGGCTTGCGGCGGCGGGTGCGCTTGGGCGCGCCGCCCTCGACCGCGGCCTCGGTCGTCCCGACCGGGGCCTCCGCGACGTCGGCCGCGGCCCCGGCCACCTCGGTCGCCTCGGCGGCGTCCACCACGCCACCCCGGCTGCGCCGGCGGCGGCGGGGGGTCCGCGAGCCGCTCTCCGCGGTCGCGCCCTCGGCGGGGGCGTCACCGCGCGGCGACGCGCCCTTGCCGCGGCGGCGACCGCGGGACTTGCGCTCGCCCTTGAGGTCCTCCTCCGGCTCCGCGCCCAGGCCGGCGCGGGTGCGCAGGCCCAGCGGCAGCCGCCCGGTGGAGCCCGCCGGGATGTCCAGGTCGCTGAACAGGTGGTCCGACGTCGAGTACGTCTCCACCGGGTCCGGCTTGCCCAGGTCGAGCGTGTCGCTGATCATCTTCCAGCGCGGCGTCTCGTCCCAGTCCACCAGCGTGACGGCGACACCGGTGCGGCCCGCGCGGCCGGTGCGGCCGATGCGGTGCACGTAGGTCTTCTCGTCCTCCGGGCACTGGTAGTTGATGACGTGCGTGACGCCTTCGACGTCGATGCCGCGCGCGGCCACGTCGGTCGCCACCAGCACGTCGATCTTGCCGCTGCGGAAGGCCCGCAGCGCCTGCTCGCGCGCGCCCTGCCCCAGGTCGCCGTGCACGGCCGCCGCCGCGAAACCGCGCTCCACCAGCTCGTCGGCGACCTTCTGCGCGGTGCGCTTGGTGCGGGTGAAGATCATCGACAGGCCGCGCTCGCGGGCCTGGAGCGCCCGCGCCAGCAGCTCGGTCTTGTCCAGCGCGTGCGCGCGGTAGACGAACTGCTCGGTGCGCTCGTGCACCGCGCCCGCGTCGTTCTCCTCGGCCCGCACGTGCGTGGGCTGGTTGAGGAACGTCCGGGCCAGCGTGATGATCGGCCCCGGCATGGTGGCGGAGAACAGCATGGTCTGCCGCTCGTCGGGCACCATGCGCAGGATGCGCTCGATGTCGGGCAGGAAGCCCAGGTCGAGCATCTCGTCGGCCTCGTCCAGCACCAGCCCGCGCACCTTGCCCAGCACCAGGTGGCGCTGCTCGGCGAGGTCCAGCAGGCGGCCCGGCGTGCCGACGACCACGTCCACGCCCTTGCGCAGGGCCGCGATCTGCGGCTCGTACGGCCGGCCGCCGTAGATGGCCAGCACGCGCACGCCCAGGTGCTTGGCCGCGTCGGTCAGGTCGTGGGTGACCTGGAGGCACAGCTCGCGGGTCGGGACGACGACCAGCGCCTGCGGCGTGCCGTCGCCCGGGACGGTGATGCGCTGCAGCAGCGGGATGCCGAAGCCCAGGGTCTTGCCGGTGCCGGTGCGGGCCTGCCCGATGACGTCGTCACCGGCCAGCGCCAGCGGCAGCGTCAGCTCCTGGATGGCGAAGGTCCGCTCGATGCCCGCCTCGCCCAGCGCGCGCACGATCTCGGCGCGCACGCCCAGCTCGGCGAACGTGGGGGCGTCGTTGTGGACCGGCGCGTCGGCGGCCAGCGGGTGGGAGGTGTCCTCCCCAGGGAGTCCCGCCTCGCTGTGCTCCAGCGTCACCGGGTCCAGATGGGTCTTCTCGTTCGTCGCGGTCAGGGTGATCGCCTCTCTCGTACCAGCGCGCACGGCCTGTACGGGCCGCTCGACCGCGCCCACCGCCTCTCGGCCGAGGGGGCGGCCGGGCGTGGCGCGGGAGGGCCTGCGAGGTATGTGCGCGCACCCTCTCCTGGCGGCACGGTGCCGCCGTAGTCCGCCGTCGGCACCGCTGCGGGCCCCTGCTGGGCCGCGCCGCGCCGGGCGTCGGAACGCAACTCTACCTCCCGCTTAGGCCGATCGGGGTGGAACGAGGGCGCTCGCTGCGGACTCTCGTGCCCGGGGTGTAGCGGAGAACACCCGGCTAGGCTCGCGGGCATGGGTGAGCCAGAGGTGGAGTCGGCGACGGGTGGGACGGCGGTGTTCGCGCAGGCGGAGGCCGCGGGAGGGGTCCCGGAGGGCGTGGTCGACCTGCTCGGCGCGCTGGCCTACGGCGAGCTGTCGGCGTTCGACCGGTTGGCGGAGGACGCGCGCACCGCGCCCACGCTGGCCGGGCGCGCCGACCTGTCCGCGATGGCCGCCGCCGAGATCGGCCACTACGCGCTGATCGAGCGCTACCTCGACGACCACGGTCACTCGGTCGAACAGGCGATGCACCCGTTCGTGGCGGGCTTCGACGCGTTCCACACCTCCACGGCGCCGCGGTCCTGGCTGGAATCCCTGGTCAAGGCGTACGTCGGCGACGGGCTGGCGGCGGATTTCCACCGCGAGGTCGCGGAGTGGCTGGACGAGCCGACCAAGCAGCTGGTGCTCGCCGTGCTGGCCGACACGGGGCACTCGGCGTTCGCCGAGCGCGAAGTCCGGGCGGCGTGCGAGGCCGACCCGAAGTTGAAGGACCGGCTCACCCTGTGGGGCAGGAGGCTGCTGGGCGAGGCGTTGACGCAGGCCCAGTACGTGGTGGCCGAGCGGGACGGGCTGGCCGAGCTGATCGTGCGGGGGTCCGGCGACCTGGCGGGCATCGCGGCGCTGTTCCGGCGGCTCCAGCAAAGCCACACGCGGCGCATGGCGGCGCTCGGGCTCGGCTAGGGTTGATTTCGACAGTTGTCTGACCGCCACCGCCGGCGGTCAACGCGTGTACGGAGGTCAGCGTGGAGGTCAGGGTCGGCGTCGCGGACAGCCCGCGCGAGCTCGTGGTGTCGAGCTCGCTCTCCCCGGACGAGGTGGAGTCGCAGGTCGCGGACGCGCTGAAGGCGGGCAGCGGGCACCTCACGCTGGTTGACCAGAAGGGCGCCCGCTACGTGGTGCCCGCGGCGCGCATCGCCTACGTGGAGATCGGCCCGAGCGACTCGCGCCGGGTGGGCTTCGCCAGCGCGTAGACCGCCGCTGCCGCGCAGGCGGCACGCGGGGTCCGGGCGCACCGGAACGCGACGGAGGAGGGGCGCCCCGGCCGGGGCGCCCCTCCTCCGTCGCGTTCCGGTCGTGCACCGGCGGTGCGGCCGCGCTCGCGGTCCTCGGGCGTCACGCCTCCCCGCCGCCGACGAGCCGCACCAGCGCGGGCTCCCGGGAGAGGTCGGCGGGCAGCGGCGCGTCCGGGTCGAGCTCGACGCCCGCGGAGCGGAGCAGCCCGTCGACGGCGTGCCAGATGATCGTGGTCAGGTAGTCGCCGAGGCCGGAGCGCGACAGGGACCGGCGGTCCAGCCACCAGTCGCCGGCGTTCTGCACCATGCCGACCAGGGCGTGCGCCCACGGCTCCGCGCCGCCGGGGTCCATGCCGAACGCCCGCAGGTGGTCGCCGAGCAGCCGGGCCAGGGCGGTGGCGATGAGCTGCTTGTCCTCGGCGACGACGTCCTGCTCGACGGGGCGGTCGGCGAACGACTTGCGCACGACGAACCGGTACAGGTTCGGGTTCTCCTCGATGACCGACAGGTAGGCGTCCACGACGCCGCGGATGCGCGCCCGGATCGGGCCCCCGGCGCCGATCGCCGGGACCACCCGCTCCATCAGCAGCTCGGTGCCGCGCGTGCCGACCGCCAGGTACAGGTCGGACTTGTCGGCGAAGTGCCGGTAGAGCACGGGCTTGCTGACGCCCGCCTCGGCGGCGATCTCGTCCATGCCGACGTCGGGGCCGTGCTCGGCCACCGCGCGGATCGTCGCCTCGACGAACTCCGCCCGGCGCGCCTCCCGGTGCCCCTTCCAGCGCTCGCGGCGCGCGTCCGTCCCGCCCTTGTCAGTCGGAGCCATGCAACACACGCTACCAGAAGTAACAGTTACCCAAAGTCACACCTACTCGCCCGGGCAACGCGAACCGCAGGAAGCCTCACGCAGCCACACCCCGCTCACCACCCACTTCGCCCTCGGTGCCCACACGCGAGGCCGCGTCGGTAGGTCGCGCCCGATTTTCGGCGATCACGCTCTTCGATCGCCGAAAATCGGGCGTGAACTGCCGACTTCCAGGCGGCCGAGCCGCCGCGACGAAGTCGCGGCAATCCAACACAGTCGCGGCAATTCAGCGCAGCGGGAACCCTCCCCCGATGCCCCGCCACGCGAGGTTCGAGATGAGGGCCACGGCGTCCTCCTTGGGGACCTGGCGGTTGTCGGCGAGCCACGCGCGGGCGGTGACCTGGCTCAGGCCGACGAGGCCGACGGCCAGCAGCCGCGCCCGGTGCTCGTCCAGGCCGGTGTCCGCGGTGATGGTCCGGGTGATGGCGTCCACGCTCTCCGCGGTGGCCCGCTCCACGGCCCGCGCCACGGCGGGCTCGCTGCGCAGGTCGGACTCGAAGACCATGCGGAACGCCTGGCCCTCGCCGTCGACGAAGTCGTAGAACGCCCCGACCGTCGCCTTCACGCGCTGCTTGTTGTCCGTGGTGGAGGCCAGCGCGCCGCGCACGCGGTCGACCAGCTCGTCGACGTGGGCCTCCAGCAGCGCCATGTACAGCTCCAGCTTGCCGGGGAAGTGCTGGTACAGCACCGGCTTGCTGACGCCCGCGCGCTCGGCGATCTCGTCCATCGCGGCGGCGTGGTAGCCGTTGGTCACGAACACGTCCTGCGCCGCGGCCAGCAACTGGGCACGCCGGGCGGTGCGTGGGAGGCGGACCCCCCGCCCCGCACCGCCGTTGTGCCCGACCGCGGTCTGGGCCGTCTCCGTCATGGTGCCTCCAGCCAACCTGTGCGTCGCGGAACCGGGTAGGGGTTGCCCCGCCGGCTCGTCGGCAACCTTACTCGCTGGTAGCAGCGGTGCGGGAAAACCTTCCCGTTTCGTAGGACGTCCCGGCAGGCATCCTGGAGTCGTGACCGACACCCTGGAGGCGAGCAGGACCGCCATCACCCGCGTGCCCCTGTCCACCGCGCCGCTGCCACCGCTGGACGCGACGAGCCGGCCGTGGCCCGGTGACCACGTCGAGGTGGCCGGGCACCGGGTGCACGTCCGGCGGACCCCCGGGCCGGGGTCGGCGACGGCCGTCTACGTGCACGGCCTGGGCGGTTCGGCGACGAACTGGACGGACCTGGCGGCCCAGCTGTCCGGGCACGTGGACGGCCACGCGCTGGACCTGCCCGGGTTCGGGCGCTCGGAGCCGATCCCCGGCTACACGTTCAGCCTGACCACCCACGCCGAGGTGGTCGCCGGGTACGTGGAATCGCTCGGGGTCGGTCCCGTGCACCTGTTCGGCAACTCGATGGGCGGCGCGATCGCGCTGATCGTCGCCGCGACCCGCCCGGAGCTGGTGCGGACGCTGACGCTGGTCTCGCCCGCGGTGCCGGACCTGCGGCCCAGCCTGCGCCGGGTGTCCGACCCGCGGCTGCCGCTGGCGTTCCTGCCGGTGGTGGGCGCCCGCGTGCGGCAGCGGCTGGCCGCGGTCAGCCCGCGCGAGCGCGCCCAGCAGATGCTGCGGCTGTGCTTCGCCGACCCGTCGCTGGTGCCGGACTGCCGGATCGAGCAGTCGGAGGAGGAGTACGCGGAGCGCTCCGGGCAGCCGTGGGCCGGGATGGCGCTGGGCCGCAGCACGGTCGAGCTGATCCGGGCGTGGCTGGTGCCGCGGTCGCGGTCGCTGTGGCTGCTGCTGCCGCGGGTGGCGGCGCCGGCGCTGGTGGTCTGGGGCGCGGAGGACCGGCTGGTCAGCGTGCGCAAGGCGCCCCGGGTGGCGCGGCTGCTGCCCCGCGGCCGGCTGCTGGTGCTGCCCCGGACGGGGCACGTGGCGCAGATGGAGCGCCCGGAGTCGGTGGCGCGGGCCGTGCTGGGCATGTGGGAGACCGGTGAGACCTGGTAGACCGGCCCGCGCCGGGGCGGTGGACCGAGATCCACCGGGCCGGGGCGTTGTGGCACCCTGGTCGCCGTGAACCGGACATCGCAGGATGGGCGTGGCACGGCGCCTTCCTCGGGTGCCCGGCCGACCCCTCCCGACGACCGCTACCGCCGCGGCGCGCGCCGGACCGGCGCCGAACCGCTGACCGCGTCCTGGGAGCCGGCCGCCCCCCACCCGCGCCGGCGCCGTCGGGGGTTGAAGGGCCTGGCCGCGAACTACGGGTGGCGGATCTACGCCGTGCCCGTGCTGCTGGTGCTGACCGCGCTGGTGGTGCTGGACACCGCCGCGCCCGCGCCGCCCGGCTCGGCGGGCGGGGACACCCAGGCCGCCCCGGCGCCGTCCTCGGTGGGTCCGCCCGTCGCCAGCGAGACGCCGCCGGTGAAGGTGGACCTGGTCACCATCCCCACGGCCGAGCTGCCGGACGGGCCGAAGTACTCCGAGCAGGGCGCCGGCACGTGGCAGGCCGTGGCCGGCACGACGGCGCAGGTCGGGCAGGGCAGGCTCTACCGGTACGCGATCTCGGTCGAGGACGGCGTCGACGCGGCCGACTTCGGCGGCGACCGCGACGCGTTCGCGCGGTCGGTCGACGGCATCCTGGCCGACCCCCGCAGCTGGGTCGGCACGGGCCGGGTGGCGCTGCAGCGGGTGGCGGACGAGGCGTCGGCCGACTTCATCGTCAGCCTCACCACCACCAGCACCACGCACAGCCTGTGCGGTTTCCAGATCCAGTACGAGTCGTCGTGCTGGCACCCGCCGACCGAGCGGGTCATCATCAACGTGGCCCGGTGGGTGCGCGGCGCCAAGGCGTTCAGCAACGATTTGTCGACTTATCGGGCGTACGCCATCAACCACGAGGTCGGTCACGCCCTGGAGAACCGGCACGAGGGCTGCAAGGAGAACGGCCAGCCCGCCCCGGTGATGATGCAGCAGACGTTCGGCGTGGCCAACGACTACGTGGCGCTGCTCAACGAGGTGGACGCCTCGAACCGCGGTGTCGTGCCCGCCGACGGCAAGGTCTGCACCGCCAACGCGTTCCCGGTCGCGCCCCGCTAGGCGTCCCGCTGCCCTGAGCGGGCGCCCTGCCGGCGGCTGCGGGTCGGGGGCGCCCGGCCGCCCTGGGCGCCGCCGCGGCGGCCCGGTTGCTTCGTGTCCACGCACTGGGACGGCTTCCCATCGGGGAAGACGGTGGAGCAGTCTGGTGTTGTCCGTCGGTACAGGACATGTTTCGTCGAGGAGGATCAGATGGCGCTTCCGCCGCTCGTTGAGCCCGCAGCGGAGCTGACCAAGGAAGAAGTCGCGCGGTACAGCCGGCACCTGATCATCCCGGACGTCGGGGTTGACGGGCAGAAGCGGCTGAAGAACGCGAAGGTCCTGGTGGTGGGCGCGGGCGGGTTGGGCTCGCCGGCGCTGCTCTACCTCGCCGCCGCCGGGGTGGGCACGCTCGGGATCGTCGACTTCGACGTGGTGGACGAGTCGAACCTCCAGCGTCAGGTGATCCACGGGCAGTCCGACATCGGCAAGCCGAAGGCGGAGTCCGCGCGCGACTCGGTGGCCGAGATCAACCCGTTCGTGAAGGTGGTCCTGCACCAGGTCCACCTGAACTCGGAGAACGTGCTCGACATCTTCCGCGACTACGACCTGATCCTGGACGGCACGGACAACTTCGCCACCCGGTACCTGGTCAACGACGCGGCGGTGCTGCTGGGCAAGCCGTACGTCTGGGGTTCGATCTTCCGGTTCGAGGGCCAGGTCAGCGTGTTCTGGGAGGACGCGCCGGACGGCGCGGGCCTGAACTACCGCGACCTGTACCCGGAGCCGCCGCCGCCCGGCATGGTCCCCTCGTGCGCCGAGGGCGGCGTCCTGGGCGTGCTGTGCGCGTCGATCGGCTCGATCATGGTCACCGAGGCGATCAAGCTGCTGACCGGCATCGGCGAGACGCTGCTCGGCCGGCTCATGGTCTACGACGCCCTGGAGATGACCTACCGCACGATCCGGATCCGCAAGGACCCGAACAGCCCCAAGATCACCGAGTTGATCGACTACGAGGCGTTCTGCGGCGTGGTGTCCGACGACGCCCAGCAGGCGGCGGCCGGCAACACCATCACGCCGCTGGAGCTCAAGCAGAAGCAGGACGCCGGCGAGGACTTCCTGCTGGTGGACGTCCGCGAGCCGCACGAGTTCGAGATCGTGCGCATCCCGGGCTCGGTGCTGATCCCCAAGGACCGCATCCTGTCCGGCGAGGCGTTCGCCGACCTGCCGCAGGACAAGCAGGTCGTGCTGCACTGCAAGTCGGGCGCGCGCTCGGCCGAGGCCCTGGCCGCCCTGCACCGGGCCGGCTTCAAGGACGCCGTGCACGTGGGCGGCGGCGTGCTGGCCTGGGCCCGCGAGGTGGACCAGAGCCTGCCCACCTACTGACCCACCGGGGCCGCCCCCGCCGGGGCGGCCCCGCAGACCACGCCGTTCGACCGCGGGGAGGCGGGGCCCGCCCGCCGGCTCCCCGGCGGTCGGGCGGCGCGGTCGGCGGGTGGCGCAATCCGCCACAGCCTCCACCACACCCGGCCTTCGGGCAGGTAGCGTGCCGGCGTGACCCCATCCCCGGAGCCGCCGCCGTCGCACGTGCGCGCCGCGTTCGGCGCGCGCGACGCCGAACCGGAGCTGATCGACGCCGGCCCGGTGTGGCGCTGCGGCGACGCGGCGATCCGGCCGGCCGGCAACCCCGCCGAGGCGACGTGGGTGGCCCGCACGCTCGACGTGCTGGACGTGGAGAACCTGCGGGTGGGCAGACCCCTGCGCTCGACCGACGGCCGGTACGTCGTGGGCGGGTGGGCGGCCACGAGGTACCTGTCCGGTCGGGCGGAGCCCCGGCACGACGAGATCGTGGAGGTCGCCGTCCGCCTGCACCGGGCGACCCGCGACCTGCCCCGGCCCCGGTTCCTGGACTCCCGCGCGGACGTGTTCGCGGTGGCCGACCGGTGCGCCTGGGGCGAGGAGTCGGCCGAGCTGGACCCGGACCTGGGCGGCCGGCTGTTCGACGTGCTCGCCGCGCACCGCGGTCCGGTGTCGCTGCGGCCCCAGGTCGTGCACGGCGACCTGTTCGGCAACGTGCTGTTCGCCGGTGACGCGGCCCCGGCGGTCATCGACTTCGCCGCGTTCTGGCGGCCCGCCGAGTACGGCGCCGCGATCGTCGTCGTGGACGCCCTGTCCTGGGGCGGCGCGGACGACGGCCTGCTGCGGCGGTGGTCGCACCTGGCCGAGTGGCCGCAGGTGGTGCTGCGCGCCGCGCTGTTCCGCCTGGCCGTGCACGCCCTGCACCCGCTGTCCGGCCCGCGGTCCCTGGTCGGGCTGGAGCGCACGGCCACGAAGGTGCTCGACCTGCTCTGACCCCCCGCCGGCCCGCGCGGGGCGGCGCACCCCCGTCCCGGAATAGTTGAGATTTCAACAACGTTGACGGGGGTGAACGACCCCGGACCCCGGCGGAGGGGCACCCGCCCCGACCTCGCCGTCCCGGTCCCACGCGCCGCACGGGCGCCACGGGGCCGTTCGCGGTGAACCCGCGTCGGGAGATCCCCGACGCGGTGGAGGAGGAGCCGACATGACCGACATCCGCCAACTGCTGGACCACGGTCGGGAGTTCCGGGCCGCGGGCGACCCGAGCACCGCCGCGCGGTTCCTGGCGCAGGCCGCGTCGCACGCGCCCGCCGACCGGACCGTGCTGACCGAGCTGGCGCTGGCGCACTTCCAGTCCGCCGCGCTGGGCAGGGCCGAGGGCGTGCTGCGGGAGCTGGTCGACCTCGACCCGTCCGACGGCTACGCCCGGCTGCTGCTCGGGCGCACGCTCAGCCGGCAGAGCAGGCACGCGGAGGCGCTGCCGCAGCTGCGCCTGGCCGCCGCGCTGACCCGCGACCCGGCGGTCGAGGCCGAGGTGGCCCGCGTGCGGGAGCGGGTCACCACAGACCGGGCGGCTCCTCGGCCTTCTCCCTGACCGCCCGCTCCCAGCGGTGCGCGCGCAGGTCGACCCTGCCGTCGACGACGGCCACGCCCTCCTCGCGCAGCAGCTGCAGCTGCGTGTCGGCGATGTGCGGCGCGCACGTGCCGTTGGCCCGCAGCACCCGGTGCCACGGCAGGTCGTGCCCGTCCTGGTTCAGGACCTGGCCGACCAGCCGGGGCGACGGGGCGCGGGACAGCTCCGCCACGTCCCCGTAGGTGGCGACCCGGCCGCGGGGGATCGACCGCACGACCTCGCGGACCATCTCGTGCAACTGCTCATCCACCCGGCACAGCTTTCCACGTCGCGCCGGCCCGGCCGGGGACGCACCGGGCATCCCCGGCCGGGCGCTGTCGGTGGCGCGTGGTTCGATCACCCGCGTGGCAGGCAACCGAGCGCCGTTGCTGGTGCGCCGGGCGCGGCAGGAGCGCCCCCGGCGCGACTGGAGCGAGCCCGCGCGAGCGGTCCTCGACCACGCGGGCGGGCCGCTGCGCGTGCTGGGCGGACCGGGCACGGGCAAGACGACGCTGCTGGCCGAGGTCGTGGCGGACCGGGTGCTGCGCGGCGGCGCGCACCCGGAGAGCGTGCTGGTGCTGACGCCGAACCGGCGGGCGGCGGCGGCGATGCGCGCGCACATCACCCGGCTGCTCACCGGCCCCGCCGAGGGCGCGGCGCTGCCGACGACGCGGGAGCCCCTGGTCCGCACGGTGCACTCGTACGCGTTCGCGGTGCTGCGCGCGCAGGCCGTCCGGGCGGGCGGGCCGGCGCCCCGCCTGCTGTCCGGCCCCGAGCAGGACGCGGTGGTGCGCGAGCTGCTGGCGGGTGACGTGAGCATGGGCGCGCGGAAGTGGCCGGAGCGCCTGCGCCCCGCCCTGTCGCTGCCCGGGTTCGCCCAGGAGCTGCGCGACCTGCTGCTGCGCGCCACCGAGCGCGGCCTGGGCCCGGAGGACCTGGTCGAGCTGGGCCGGGCGCACGGGCGGGACGAGTGGGTCGCGGCCGGCCTGTTCGGCGTGCAGTACGAGCAGGTCAACCTGCTGGCCGGGGAGGGCCAGGGCATCGCGCCGTCCTACGACGCCGCCGAGCTGGTGGGCAGCGCCCTGCTGGCGTTCGACACCGAGCCGGACGTCCTGCACGCCGAGCGCGCCCGCGTGCGGCACCTGCTGGTGGACGACGCGCAGCACCTGGACCCGCTGCAGCACGCGCTGGTGTCGCGGCTGGGCGGGTCCGCGCACGAGTTCGTCCTCGCCGGCGACCCGGACCAGGCCGTGTTCTCGTTCCGGGGCGCGGAGCCGGCGCTGCTGTCCGACGCGGACGCCCCGACCGTCGTGCTGCGCGAGGGCCACCGGATGGCCCCGGAGATCCGCGCGGCCGTGCGCCGCCTCGCCGGCCGGCTGCCGGGCGCGTCCCCCGCCCGCGAGGTGAGCGCGACGGGCGCCGCGGGCAGCGTTCGGGTGCGCCTGTTCGCCTCCGGCGCGCAGGAGGCGGGCTGGGTGGCCGACCAGTTGCGGCGCGCGCACCTGATCGACGGCGTGCCGTGGTCGGAGATGGCGGTGGTGGCGCGCTCGGCGACCCTGGTCCTGCCCGCGCTCCAGCGGGCGCTGCTGGCGGCGGGCGTGCCCGTCGCGGTCCCGACCGACGGGGTCCCGCCGGCCCAACAGCCCGCCGTGGCCCCGTTCCTGGCGCTGGTGCGGTGCGCCGCCTCGCCCGGCGCCCTCGACGAGGACACCGCGGCGATGCTCCTGTCGTCCCCGCTGGGCGGGGCGGACCCGTTGGCGCTGCGGCGGTTGCGCCGCGGCCTGCGCCGCCTGGAGATGGCCGCCGGCGGCGACCGCCCCAGCGGCGAGCTGCTGGTCGAGGTGATCGAGTCCGACGACCGCCTGGCCGCCCTGGAGGACGCCGAGGCCCAGCCCGCGCGGCGCGTCGCCGGCCTGCTGCGCAAGGCGCGCGAGGACATCGCCGCCGGCCTGAGCGTCGAGCAGGTCCTGTGGGAGCTGTGGCGGGCGACCGGGCTGGAGAACCGCTGGGTCGCCCAGTCCGCCCGGCACGGCACCGCCGGGCTGCAGGCCGACCGGGACCTGGACGCGATCGTCGGCCTGTTCGAGGCCGCGGCGAAGTACGTCGACCGGCTGCCCGGCGCGGGGGCGGACGGCTTCGCGGACTACCTGGCCGCGCAGCAGATCGTCGGTGACACGCTGGCCGAGTCGGCCCCGGTGGGCGAGGCGGTGGCGGTGCTGACCGCGCACGCCGCCGCCGGTCGGGAGTGGACGGTGGTGGCCGTGCCGGGCGTGCAGGAGGGCGTGTGGCCCGACCTGCGGCTGCGCGGGTCCCTGCTGGGCGTGGAGCGCATGGTCGACGTGGTGGCCGGCGTGGGCGAGCAGGTCTCCGCCCTCGCGCCGCTGCTGGCCGAGGAGCGCCGGCTGCTGCTGGTGGCCGCCAGCCGGGCGCGGCGGACGCTGCTGGTCAGCGCCGTCCGCGGCGAGGACGAGCAGCCCTCCCGCTTCCTCGACGAGCTGGAGGAGCTGTCCACCGACGAGCCCGAGCGGCCCACCAGCACCCCCGAGCGCGGCCTGGTGCTGGCCGAGCTGGTCGGCGAGCTGCGCCGCGTGGTCTGCTCCGCGGACGAGCCGGAGGAGCGCCGCGGTCGCGCGGCGGTGCAGCTGGCCAGGCTGGCGGCCGAGGGCGTGCCGGGCGCGCACCCCGACTCCTGGTACGGCCTGGCCCCGGTGACCTCGGAGGCCCCGCTGTGGACCGAGGAGCACACGGTGAGCGTCTCGCCGTCCACGGTGGAGGTGCTGGCCAAGTGCCCGCTGCGCTGGGTGGTGGAGCGCCACGGCGGCCAGGACCCGGCCGAGCTGGCGTCGATCACCGGGACGCTCGTCCACGCCCTGGCCCAGGCCGCCGCCACCGGCGCGCAGGAGGAGGAGCTGCGCGCCAAGCTGGCCGAGGCGTGGGCGGCGGTGGACGCCGGCGCGCCGTGGTTCTCCCGCCGCGAGCGCCTGCGCGTGGAGCGGATGCTGGACACCTTCCTGACCTGGCTGGCCGCCAGCCGCTCCCAGCTCACCCAGGTCGCGGTGGAGCAGGAGATCGCGGTGGAGGTGCCGAAGAAGGCGGGCGGCCCGTGGCTGCGCGTCAAGGGCCGCGTCGACCGCCTGGAGACCGACCGCGACGGCCGCCCGGTGGTGGTCGACCTGAAGACCGGCAAGTCCCCGGTGACCCGGGAGGAAGCCCGCCGGCACCCGCAGCTGGCGGTCTACCAGCTGGCCTCCGCCCTGGGCGGCTTCACCCACCTCGGCCTGGGCACCGACCCGGGCGGCGCCCGCCTGCTCTACGTGGCGAAGGAGAACCGGAAGACCGGCGCGACGGAGCTGGAGCAGGCCCCGCTGGACGAGCAGGGCGTGCGGGCCTGGCTGGAGGCGGTCCAGGCCGCCGCGGGCTCCAGCGTGGGCCCCACCTACCCGGCCACGGAGACCGCGGACTGCGACCGCTGCCCGGCCCGCACCTCCTGCCCCGTGCACGCCTCCGGCCGGCAGGTCAGCCAGTAGACCGGGGCCCGGACCGCCGGTCCGCGCACGGCTCGCTGCGCCGCGTGACGGGTGCTCGCGTGATCGAGTGGCGTCAACCACCGCGGGTGGCGTCCGCCGGCCGTCTCTGACACAGTCGTTGGCCGCCCCCGAGGTCTCGATCAGCGCGCTGCGGGTCGCCGCAGCGCCGCGCGGGCGGGGTCGTGGCGGTGCCGGGTGACGAGCGAGGGCGGGTGGGGGAGCTGGAGCAGCCGGCCAGCCCGTTCGAGGTCGCCGAAGCCCTCGGCCTGCCCAGACCGACCCCCGAGCAGGCGGCGGTCGTCGCCGCGCCCACCGCGCCCGCCCTGGTCGTCGCCGGCGCGGGCGCGGGCAAGACCGAGACGATGGCCGCGCGGGTCGTCTACCTGGTCGCCAACGGCTTCGTCACCCCCGACCGCGTCCTCGGCCTGACGTTCACCCGCAAGGCCGCCCGGCAGCTGGCCGACCGCGTCCGCGCCCGCCTGCGCCGCCTGGGCGGCTCGCCGCTGCTGGACCGCCTGGACCCGAGCGGCGAGCGCAGGGCCGCCGTCCTCACCACCGAGCCGGTGATCCTGACCTACCACGCCTACGCGGGCCGCCTGGTCGCCGAGCACGGCCTGCGCCTGCCCGTCGAACCCGGTGTCCGGCTGCTCACCGAGACGGCGGCGTGGCAGCTCGCGCACCGCGTGGTGTCGACGTGGACCGAGGACATCGACACCGACAAGGTCCCCGCGACGGTCACCGGCTACCTGCTGGCGCTGGCCGGCGAGCTGGGCGAGCACCTGGTCGAGCCGACCGCGCTGCGCAAGCACGCCGAGTGGCTGACCACGCTGATCGAGTCCGCGCCCAGGACCCCGCGCCAGCGCGACGCGCTGCCGGAGAAGCTGAAGGACGTCGTCGACGCCCAGCGCCTGCGCGTGAACCTGCTGCCCCTGCTGGAGGCTTACCAGGCCCGCAAGCGCCGCGAGGCGGCCATGGACTTCGCCGACCAGATGTCCCTGGCCGCCCGCCTGGCCGACGAGCACCCGGAGGTCGTGCGCGGCGAGCGCGAGCGCTACGGCGCGGTCCTGCTGGACGAGTACCAGGACACCGGCCACGCGCAGCGCGTGCTGCTGAGGTCCCTGTTCGGCCGGGGCGAGCCGATGTCGGTCACCTCGGTGGGCGACCCGGCGCAGGCCATCTACGGCTGGCGCGGCGCGTCGGCGGCCAACCTGCCCCGCTTCGTCCACGACTTCCCGCCCGCCCGCAAGTACGGCCTGCTGACCAGCTTCCGCAACCCGCCGGAGGTGCTGGCGCTGGCCAACGCCGTCTCCGCGCCCCTGCGCGCCGCGGGCCTGGACGTGGAGGAGCTGCGCGCCCGCCCCGGGGCAGGGCCCGGCGACGTGCGCCTGGGACTGTTCGAGGACGTCCGCGCCGAGCTGGCCTGGGTGGCCGACACCGTCGCGGCGCAGTGGGAGGACCACCTGGACTCCAGCGACGAGCCGCCGACCGCCGCCGTGCTGGTGCGCCGGCGCTCGGACATGGCCGCCATCGCCGCGGCCCTGCGCGACCGGGGCCTGCCCGCCGAGGTGGTGGGCCTGGGCGGCCTGCTGGACGAACCCGAGGTCCGCGACCTGACCAGCGCCCTGCGCGTCCTGGTGGACCCGCTGGCCGGCACGGCGGCGGCCCGCCTGCTGACCGGGTCGCGCTGGCGGGTGGCCGCGGTCGACCTGGCGGCGCTGTGGCAGCGCGCCCGCGAGCTGGCGGGCGCGCCCAGCCGCCAGGCCGCCGCCGACAACCCGCTGTCCGTCATCGCCGACGCCCTGCCCGGCGAGCACGCCGAGCAGGCGGGCCTGGCCGACGCGCTGGACGACCCCGGCGACCCGACCGCCTACTCGGCCGAGGGCTACCGCCGCATCCGCCGGTTCGGCGGCGAGCTGTCCGCGCTGCGCCGGCGGCTGGACCAGCCGCTGCCCGAGCTGGTCGCCGACGTGGAGCGGACCCTCCTGCTCGACATCGAGGCCATGGCCCGGCCGGGCGGGGTGGGCCGCGCGCACCTGGACGCGTTCGCCGACGTGGTCGCCGACTTCGCGGCGGCCAGCCCGTCGGCCACGCTGCCCGCGCTGCTGGACTACCTCTACACGGCCGAGCAGGCCGAGGACGGGCTCGAACCCGGCGAGGTGGAGGTCGCCGAGAACCGCGTGCAGGTGCTGACCATGCACTCGGCCAAGGGCCTGGAGTGGCACATCGTCGCCGTGCCGCACGTGGTGAAGGACGTGTTCCCCGGCCGGAAGAAGTCCTCCTGCTGGCTCAAGTCGGTCACCGAGCTGCCCGCCGACCTGCGGGGCGACGCCGAGGACCTGCCCACCCTGCGCATCCCGGGCGGCAGCGACCGCAAGGAGGTCCAGGACGCGCTGGACCGCCACGCCGACGACTTCGAGGACCGGCGCCTGGTGGAGGAGCGCCGGCTGCTCTACGTGGCGCTGACCAGGTCCGAGCACAGCCTGCTGGTCTCCGGCCACTGGTGGGCCGAGACGGGCGACAAGCCCAAGGGCCCGTCGGTGTTCCTCGGCGAGCTGCGCGACGCGGTCCGGGCCGCCGACCACCCGCCGGCCGACGTCGTCCACTGGGCCGAGCCCCCCGCGGAGGACGAGCCCAACCCGCTGGCCTCCCAGGTGAAGACGGCCGCCTGGCCCGCCGACCCCCTGGGCAGGCGCCGCGCGGCCGTGGCCGAGGGCGCGGACCTGGTTTTGGCCGCCCTGCGGCGCCACCTGACCGCGCCCGCGACCGCACCCGCTTCCCCTGGGCGCCGGCCCGACCCGTCGCCGCAACCGGACCTGCCGCCCGAGCCCGCGGACCACGACCTGCCGCCCGAGCCCGAGGAGGACCTGTCGCCCGAGCCCGAGGACGACCTGCCGGAGCCCGTGGACGCCCCGTCGGACCCTGCGGAGGACCTGCCGCCGGAGCCCCCGGAGGACGACCTCGCACCCCCGGACGAGGAGTTCGCGGCCCCTCCGGACGAGGACTTCCCCGCGCCCCCGGACGAGGAGGCCGACGACCCGGAGGGCTGGGCGCGGGACGTGGACGTCCTCCTCGCCGAACGGGCCGCCGCCGCGGACCGCCGCGAGCGGGTCGTCCTGCCCGAGCACCTCTCGGTGAGCCAGCTGGTCGAACTGGCCGCCGACCCGGACCGGCTGGCCCGCCGCCTGCGCCGCCCCCTGCCGTTCCCGCCCAACCCGTCGGCCCGCCGCGGCACGGCGTTCCACACCTGGCTGGAGCAGCGGTTCGGCGCGAGCAGGCTGCTCGACCTGGACGAGCTGCCCGGCGCCGCCGACGAGGGCGCGGCCCCGGACGGCGACCTGTCCCGCCTCCAGGAGGCGTTCCTGGCCGGCAGCTGGGCCGACCGGACGCCGCACGACGTCGAGGTGTCGTTCGAAACCGAGATCGACGGCCTGTCCGTGCGCGGGCGCATGGACGCGGTGTTCGCCGACCCCGACGGCGGCTGGACGGTGGTCGACTGGAAGACCGGCGCGGTGCCGGCGGAGGAGCGGCTGCCCGCCCTGTCGGTGCAGCTGGCGGCCTACCGGCTGGCGTGGGCGGCGCTGTCGGGCACACCGGTCGAGCGGGTGCGGGCGGCGTTCCACTACGTCCGGCACGACCGCACCCTGCGCCCGGCGGACCTGCTGGACGCCGACGGCCTGCGCGCCCTGGTCCGCTCGGTCCCCTCCTAGGGCGCTAGCTGCTCACCCGCGCGTGGTCCGGGGTGTCCTTGAGCACCCGGTCGTAGAGGACCTCCAGCAGCCACCGGCCGAACAGCGACGGGCCGAACTCCGTCGACCGGTCCTCCGGCGGCACGAGCAGCTCGGCCGTGCCCGCGTCGTCCGCGGCCACCACGCCGATGCCGTAGTAGTCCAGCTCGATCAACGGCCACGACTGGTCGCCCTGCGGCGCGGGCAGCACCACCGAGCACGGCGCGAGCGTCATCAGCGTGCCGCACGACTGCAACGCGCGGTCCACCGCCGACTCGCCCACCAGCACGCCGACCAGTTCCACCGCGGGGACCGGCAGGCGGTCGTGCTCGGCAGGTTCGAACCACGAGCGGAACCACGACGGGTCCGCCTGGGGAGGCCAGCCGTTCGTGGTGCGCCACTCGTGCACGTCGGCACGGACGCGCACGACGGCCGACACCTGGTGACCCAGCACGGCGACGTCGGGCACGACGACGCCGCGCCAACCGAGTGCCGATGCGGCGCGGTGGAGGAGCGGTTGCACTCGGGCATCCTAGGGCTGGTTGAGGTGACAATGACAGACCTCGGCAGCGCTGGGTGTCGGACCCGGCGCGCAGCGTGATCAGCGGGCCGAGCGGCGCACCCGCAGCGCCCACAGGACCAGCGGCACCTGCAGCGGCAGCCGGCCGAAGGCGATCACCCTGGTCCGGGGCGACTTCGAGCGGAGGTCCCAGGCCATCTTGACGTTCGCCGGGAACACGGCGGCGAAGAAACCCGCCGCCAGCAGCCCGCCGAGCCTGCGGGTGCGGGGCGCGGCCACCGCCACCTCCGCCACACCGGAGGCGTAGGTCCAGGTCCGCGGCTTGCCCGGCAGCGATCGCGGGACGATCGCGTCGTAGGGCCGGGGCCGGGCGAAGTGCAGGGCGCCCGCCGCGCCGAGCAGCCCGGCCAGCGCCCGCGCCGACCGCGATCGGGAACGAGTGGGTTCCATGGGGTCCACCCTGTCATGTCCCCCGTCCGGTGGCGCTGTCAGGGTTATCCTCCCGCACCGTGAGCGGTGATCCCGAAAATCCCGAACATCCCGAGCGCGCGGCGGTGACCGCGCTCGCCGACGACTTCCTGGCCGGGCTGCGCGAGTGGCTGTCCATCCCGTCGATCGGCACGGACCCGGCGCACCACCCCGACGTGGCCCGGTCGGCGCGGTGGCTGGCGGACGCGCTGCGCCGCGACGGCTGGTCCGACGTCCGGGTGTGGGACACCGGCCCGGCGCTGCCCGCCGTGTACGCGTGCCGGCCCGCCGCCGATCCCGACGCGCCCGTGGTGCTCGTCTACGGGCACCACGACGTGCAGCCGGTCGACCCGGTGGAGGCGTGGGCCCACCCGCCGTTCGAGCCGACGCTCGTGGGCGAGGAGCTGTTCGGGCGCGGCGCGAGCGACGACAAGGGCCAGGTCGCGATGCACCTGCTCGGGGTCAAGGCCCACCTCGCGGCCACGGGCGCCACCCACCCGGCCGTGACGGTCAAGCTGTTCGTGGAGGGCGAGGAGGAATCCGGCTCGCCCCACCTCACCCGCCTGCTGGACGAGCACCGCGACGACCTCGCGGCCGACCTGGTCGTGTTCACCGACACCCCGCTCTACGCGCGCGACGCCCCGACGGTCTGCACGGGGCAGCGCGGCGTCTACGGCGCGGAGGTCGTGTTCACCGGCGGCGCCTCCGACGTGCACTCGGGCCGCGCGGGCGGCGGCGTGCCGAACCCGGCCACGGCGATCGCCCGCCTCGTCGCCGCGCTGCACGACGACCGGGGCCGCGTGCGGCTGCGCGACTTCTACACCGACGTCGTGGAGCCCACCGAGGCCGAGCGCGCCGACTACGCCGCCCTCCCGTTCGACGAGGGCGGCTGGCTGGCCGACTCCGGCGGCGCGCGGGCGACGGCCGGCGAGGAGGGCTGGTCCACCCTGGAGCGGGTCTGGGTACGGCCCACCGCAGAGGTGAACGGCATCCACGGCGGCTACACCGGCCCCGGCCTGAAGACGATCGTGCCCGCCTCGGCGTCGGTGAAGCTGTCGTTCCGCCTGGTGCCCGACCAGCGCCCGGAACGCGTCGCCGAGGCGCTGCGCGAGTTCGTCGCCGACCACACGCCGCCCGGCCTGCGCGCCGAGGTGATCCCGTGCGGCGACGGCGCGCCGCCCTACGCGGTGGACGTGGCGCACCCGGCCGTGGGCGCGGTGCGGGACGCGGTGGAGACCGCGTTCGACCGGCCGGTCCGGTTCAGCCGCACCGGCGGCAGCGGCCCGGCGGCCCTGCTGCACGGCGCGCTCGGCGTGCCGGTCGTGTACCTCGGCGCGACGTTGCCGGATGATCGCATCCACGCGCCCGACGAGCGCGTCGTCGTGCCGCTGCTGCTCCGCGGCGCCGAAGCCGCCGCCCACCTGTGGCGGACCCTCCCGGAGAGGTTGTCATGATCCGCCGGTTCCACCAGGGCGAACCGCTCAGCGAGCGGCCCGGTCACTCGCTCGTCGGCGTCGTCAGGATGCCGGACAGCGTCCAGAGCCCGGTCGGCGCGATCCTGAAGCGGGTCGTCGGCGCGCTGACCGCGCTGCTGGCGGCCGTGTTCATCGTGTACTTCGACCGGGACGGCTACCGCGACGTCAACGAGGACGGCCTGTCGTTCCTCGACGCGGTGTACTACGCGACGGTGTCGCTGTCCACCACCGGCTACGGCGACATCACGCCCGTCAGCTCGTCGGCCAGGCTGGTCAACGTCCTGGTGATCACCCCCCTCCGGGTGCTGTTCCTGATCGTCCTGGTCGGCACCACCCTCGAAGTGCTCACCGAACGCTCGCGGCAGGCGCTGCGGATCCAGAAGTGGAGGACCAAAGTGCGCGACCACGTGGTCGTCGTCGGGTACGGGACGAAGGGCCGGTCCGCGGTCAGCGCCCTGCTCGGTGACGGGATGGTGCCGGGCTCGATCGTCGTGGTCGACACCGCCCAGGAGGCCCTGGACGCGGCCTCCGCGATCGGCCTGGTCACCGTGCACGGCTCGGGCACCAGCAACGACGTGCTGCGCGTGGCCGGCGCGCCCCGGGCGAGGGCCATCGTCGTCGCCGCGAACCGCGACGACACGGCCGTCCTGGTCACCCTGACCGCCCGCGAACTGGCGCCCAAGGCGCAGGTCGTGGCGTCCGTGCGCGAACGCGAGAACGAGCACCTCCTCCGCCAGTCCGGCGCCGACTCGGTCGTGGTGTCGAGCGAGACGGCGGGCAGGCTCCTGGGCATGGCCACCGCCACCCCGTCGGTGGTGGACATGGTCGAAGACCTGCTCACCCCGGACGCCGGCCTGTCCATCGCGGAACGCGACGTCGAACCGTCCGAGATCGGCGGCTCCCCGCGGCACCTCCCCGACATCGTGCTGGGCGTGGTCCGAGCCGGAACCCTGTACCGGGTGGACGCCCCGGAAGCCGACGCGGTGGAAGCCGGCGACCGCCTCCTCTACGTCAAGAAGGTGACCCCCGCCAAGGAATCCTGACGCCACACCAAACCCACCCGAACCAACCCCGAACCGCCCACCCGGCCCGCCTCAGCCTGGACCCCGGCCCAGCCCGATCCCGGCCCAGCCCGATCCCGGCCCAGCCCGCCGCCAGCCCTGGACCACTCCCGTCCCGGTCCCTCCGAGTCCAGGTCCGGGCGCACCCCGGGCCTGGTCCACCCCGGTCCAGGTCCGCGGTGTGCCCCGGTCCGGGGTGGACCAGGACCGCCTGATCTGAGCTGCCTGGCGTGCGGCTCCTGGCGTGCGCCGCGTGCCGAGCAACCGGACCGAGTCGCGCACTCGGCCACCGAGCCGGTCCGGGCGGCCGGTCGTCCGACTCGCGCCACGTGGTCAGGCGACCGCCACGTGGTCAGGCGACCGGCACGTCGTCGTCCGCCAGCGGGATCCGGACCTCGAAGGCCGCGCCCGGACCGTCGGGCTCCACGTAGGACAGTTCGCCGCCGTGGGCCTGGACCACGCCGCGAGCGATGGACAGGCCGAGCCCCGAGCCACCGGAACGGCGGTCGCGGGCCTCGTCCAGCCGGACCAGGCGGTCGAAGATGCGGTCCCGGTCGTCGGGCGGGACCCCCGGACCGTTGTCGGAGACCACGATCCGCGCGTCGCCGCCGACGCTGGACACCCGCAACCGCACCCGGCCGGCCGGACCGGTGGCGTGCCGGGCGTTGTCGGCCAGGTTCACCAGCACCTGGGCCAGGCGCTGCGGATCACCCGACACGCGGGCCGACGTGCCCTCGGCGGCGATGTCGAAGCCGGGTGCGAGCAGCCGGGTGCGGCTCACCTCCGCCTCCGCCAACGCCAGGAGGTCCACCCGCTCCCGGTGCAGCTCCAGGCCCGCGTCGATCCTGGCCAACGCCAGCAGGTCGTCCACCAGCCGCCCGGCCCGCCGGGACTCCCGCACCAGCAGCAGGTTCAGGCGCTCCCGCTCCTCCGCGCTGCCGGTCTGCATCAGCGCCTCGGCCACCGCCTGCACGCCCGCGATCGGCGTCCTCAGCTCATGCGCCGCGTCCGCGACGAATCTCTTGGTCCGCTCCTCTTCTCCTTCCAGTGAGTCCAGCATGTCGTCGAACGCGGCGGCCGTCCGGCCGAGTTCGTTGTCCGTCCGGGTCGGGCTCAGCCGGTGGCCCCGGTCGCCCCGTGCGATGGACCGGGCCAGCGTGGTCATCGTGTCGAGGGGCGCCAACGCCCGGCGCACCACCAACACCAACGCCACCGCGGTCACGGCCAGCGAGCCGAAGCCGACCAGCAGCAGCAACCGGCGCAGTCGCGTCTGCGCGACGGTCATCACCGACGACTCGGCGTAGAGCGTGATCGTCGACCCGTCCGGGAGGTCGCGCGTGACCTTGTTGGTCACCTCCTCGTCCGGGACGTGACCGAACACCGCGCCGTCCGGCATCACCAGCTGCGCCTGCACCCCCCGGTTCTCCAACCGGTCCACCAGCTCCGCCCCGCGCACCCGCTGCTTGACCAGCGCGTGGGCGTTGCGGGACTTCTCCAGCAACGCCGTGTCGACGTCCCGCTCGGACTGCGCCGCGAACATCGCGTCCACCACCAGCACCAGGCCGACCAGCACGACGCCCAGCACCGCGATCGCCGAGACGGTGACCCGGCGCCGCAGGGACACGGTCCGCAGGCTCACGAGTCCTCCGCCCGCAGCACGTACCCCAGGCCCCGGACCGTGTGCAGCAACCGGGGGCCGTGCTCCTCCAGCTTCCGGCGCAGCGCGCTGACGTGCACCTCGACCAGGTTCGGGTCGTAGTCCTCGTAACCCCACACCGCCGTGAGGATCTGCGTCTTGCCGACCACCCGCCCGCGCTGGGCGGCCAGGTAGCGCAGCAGCCGCAGCTCGGTCGCGGTCAGCTCCACGGGCGCGCCCCCGCGCAGCACCACCGCCGAGTCGGCGTCCACGACCAGGTCACCGATCTGCACGGTCGACGGCGTCCGCCCCAGCCTGCGGAGCACCGCGCTGACCCGCGCCACCAGCTCGGCCAGCACGAACGGCTTCACCACGTAGTCGTCCGCGCCCGCGTCGAGACCGCGCAGCCGGTCCGGCACACCGTCACGGGCCGTCAGCATGACCACGCCCGCCCCGCTGGTCCGCCGGACGACCTCCAGCAGCAGGAACCCGTCCCGGCCCGGCAGCATCACGTCCAGCACCACCAGGTCGGGGCGGAACCGCGCGAGTTCGACCTCGAGGTCCCGGCCGTCCGGACGGACCTGGACCTGGTAGCCCGCATCCCGCAGGGCCGAACTCACCGCGGCGCCGATGGCTTCCGCGTCTTCGATCACCAGCACTCTGGCCGCAGTGGACACCTCCTCATTCTGGGCGGTGGGGGCGGACCCCCGCCCGCGCCTTCAGCTCGCGCTCAGGCGAGCCGCCGGGCGGCGGTGGAGCGGTGGGGTGAGCGCGCCGGGCTCACCGACGGCGCGGCGCCCGACCGGGTGGGCGGCCCGGTCGGCCGGCGGCGGGGCGGTCAGGGGCCGTGGGCGGGCGGAAGAGCAGGTCCGAGGGCGGACGGGGGGCGGGCGGCGGCGAAGCGGCGCGTCCGGAGTGGACTGTGGGCGGTTCTCGTCATGGGTACATCCTCGAACTGGCGTTCGACAGGGGTCAAGATCACGATCGGGTGATGTGGACAGAGCGCCTCCGCCGCGTCCAACCCGGCGTCCAACCCGGCGTCCAACCCGGCGCCCACCCCTGCGACAGCGCCACGCCCGGTCTGCGACCATCCACCCCGTGGCGGTTCGGCTGAGCCCAGTCCGGTGGGCCCTGGTCCTGCTGGTCGTCGGACTGGCCGGGATCGCGGTGGCGGTCGCGCTCTGGCTGCCGGGGAGCCGCTCCGCCGAGGTCAGGAGGGTCGAGGCGACCGTGGTCACCCCGGCGTCCTGCGGCGGCCCCGACGCCCACGACCGCGTCGAGCTCACCATCGGCGGCCAGACCAGGACCGCCAAGCTCGACGGCTGCGGCCACCGCGAGAACGAGGTCGTCGAGGTCGTCGTCCCCGCCGACACCAACGGCGACCTGGTGGTGCAGGTCGCGGACAGCGCCCCGGTGAGCACGCCGTTGCGCACCCGCCTGGCCGCCATGCTGACGTGCCTGAGCGGCCTGGCGGGCGGGCTCTACGCCCACCTGCTGGCCAGGCGGGCTCAGCCGACGGCCTCCGCCGAAGCCGCGTAGGTGTTGCACGACGTGGTCACGCCCGACGTGAACCCGTAAGACGCCCACTCGGCCTGGTTGTCCGGGCTGCCGTGGGCGTTCTTGTCGGCGGGCTCCTCCACGGCGTACTGGAAGTCCTCCGACGCCTCCTGCGCCAGTTCCGCGCCGATGGAGTCGGACGTGGCCGTGAGGAACATCCCGGCGAAGCAGTTCGCCTGCAACTCGATCCGGCGCGACATCTCCAAGCCCGCCGGGGTGTCCTCGCCCGCGTCGACGATCTTGCTGTCCGCCGCGCGCAGCAGACCGGTCAGCGCCTGCACGTGGTGCCCGTACTCGTGCGCCAACGTCGCCAGGTGCGTGCCGGCGCGGTCACCGCCGCCGTTGTCGCGCATCCGGGAGGTGGGCATGTAGATGGTCTGGTTGCGCCCGCAGTAGTACGCGACCGCCTCCTCCTCGGAGGGCGCGGCACCGCACGGGCCGTCTTCGAGGTCGGGTGACGTGTTCAGCGCCGGCTCCTCGAACGGCAGGTTCGCCTGCTCCAGCGCGGGCCGCCACGCCCGGTCGAGGCACGCCACGCCGGCCTTGTAGTACGCGGCCAGCTCGGTGTCGGACACCCCGAACGCCGGCAGCGCGCACGTGGCGCCGGTCAACCGGACGGGGGAGGTGAGCAGCGGGTGGTCGGCCAGCCGGTGCACGGCGCGCGGTCGGGGCGCTTGAGCGGGCGTGGAGGCCACGGGCCCCTGCGCCGCGGCCACGGGACGACCGTCGATCCGCCGGCTGAGGTCCAACTGGGTGGCCAGCCCGAGGCCCAGCACGCACAGGACGATCAACGAGAACACGCCGATGAGCACGATCGGGTTGTTCTTGGGCTCTTCGGGCGTGTGCACGGTCCTCCAGTCGGGTCAGCTGACGTCCGCCGCGCTCGCTACCCAAGTGTTGCACGCGCTCGTCTCATTGCTCTTGAAGCCGTGGTTCACCCACGCCGCGTTACGTTCCGGCGCGCCGTGGTCCCGGTTGGGGTAGATCGGGTAGTCACCGCGGTTGCCGGCGTCGGTCAGCGCCACCGAGATGACGTCCTCGGGCACCGCGCCGTGCGACAGGGGCGCCAGCGTCATCCCGCCGAAGCAGGTGGCCTGGAGCTCCTTGCGCCGGTTGAGGTCGAGGCCCGCCTCGGTGTCCCAGCCGCCCTTCTCGTACTGGGCCTGGCTGGAGGCGCGCAGGATGCCGGACAGCCACTGGATGTGGTGGCCGTACTCGTGCGCGAGCTGCCCCAGGTACTTGCCGGGGTGGTTGGGGTTGGCCGAGCCCTGCTCGTTCGCGTAGTGGTTCGGCGTCCAGTAGATCGTCCCTTCGCAGTACATGGCGGTGCGGTCGGGGCCCATGGAGCCGCACGTGTTGGTGATCTGCGACGTCACCATGACCAGCTCCACCGGTTGGTAGGGCAGGTTCGCCTTCTGGAACGACGGCTTCCACATCGCCTCGATGCACGGCAGCGCCGCGCGCAGGTACTGGTCCTGGCCGCCGGGCGAGTAGTCCATGCCCGGCAGCGGGCAGCCGTCGATGTTGAACGCCCCGAGGCCGGCGCCGTGGATCGGGTTGTCACCCAAGGTGATGACGGCCTTGGGGCCGGCCTTGGACGTGCTGGCCGCCGTCGACCTGGGACTGCTGGAAGCTGTGGTGGTCCTCGTGGTCGGTTCGGTCGTGGTGGTCGTCGGCTCGTACGAGTACGTGTAGCTCGAATAGCCCGAATAGGCCGAGTCGTTGACGCTTTTGCGCGTGCTGGTCGCCGCGACGATCCCGATGGTCGCGATACCGAGGACGACGACGCCGATGATGACGCCCGCGATGAGCGGACCGTTGCTCTTCTTGCGGGGCATCGGGGGGTACGGCTGGGGCCAGCCGGGCTGCGGCCCCCAGTGCGCGGGCGGCGGCTGGGGAGGCGCCATCGGCGGCATCCCGGGTGGCGGCGCCTGCTGCGGCCAGGGCTGCGCGGGCGGCATCGGGGGGACGTTCCCGTGGGGCTGCCGCGGGGGCAGCGGACCGGCCTGCCGGGGGCTCAGCGGGGCGGGCACGGGCGGCGGCCCGACCGGTCGTGGCGGCGGCCACCCACCCGGCGGCGGTGGTTGCGTCATCGCTGGTGATCCCCCATATCGCGGATGCCCGAATCAGCACTGAAGCATAGGCGGACTCCGCTATTCTCCGCGGCCGTGTTGAAAAACTGGGGAGCCGCGGTCACCTGCGCCGTCGCGCTGTGCTCGGTCGCGGGCGCGGCGTCGGCGCAGCCGAGCAGCCCGGCCGGGCTGCCCGGCACGGTCGCCGCCGACGTGCGCCTCAAGCTGGAGCGCGACGGCAGGCTGAGCGTGACGGAAGTCGTCAGCGTCCCCGACGGCAGGTCCGTCAAGCGGGTGATCCCGCTGCGGATCGCGGTCAGCGACACCCGGGACCGGGTGTTCGAGGTCGACGACGCGTCCGTCGCCGGCGGGGGGACCGCCACGGCGTCCGCCGACGAGCTGGTCATCGCGCTGGAGCCGGGCACCTCGACCGTCACGTACTCGGTGGTCGGCGCGGTCGCCAAGATCGGTGACGCGCTGGAGCTGCGCTGGCAGCCGGCGAGCGGCTGGGACACCGCGCTCGACTCGGTGCGGGTCTCGGTGATCACGCCGGACGCCCCCAAGTCGGTCAACTGCCTGGCCGGCCCGCCGGGCACCGCCAAGCCGTGCACGACCGCCGAACTGGGCGACGGGCGCGGTGTGCGGGCGTCCGAGATCGGCCTTCCCGCAGGTGAGCGTATCGACGTGGCGGTCGGGCTGCAGGACGGCGCGGCGCCCGCGAACGCCCGCGTCGAGGAGACCTCGGGGCTGGCGGCGGCGTTCGCGCTGACGCCCGTGACCGGGGTGGCGCTGGGCGGGCTGGCCCTGCTGCTGCTGGGTGGCGTGCTGCTGCTGTGGTACCTGCGGGGCCGGGACCAGCGGGCGCTGGCCGGCGACGTCGGGCCGGTGGACGTGCTGGTGACCGACGGCCACGGACGAGTGGCGTTCGCTTCGCCCGACGGGGTGCTGCCGGGCCAGGTGGGCACCGTGGTGGACGAGCACGTCGACGTCGTGGACGTGACCGCCACGATCGTGGACCTCGCGGTGCGCAACTACCTGTGGATCGAGGAGGTCGGCGGGCTGGACTGGCGGTTCGTCCGGCGCAACCCGGTGGACACCGCGCTGTCCGGCTACGAGCGCGCGGTGTGCTCGGCGCTGCTGCCCGACGGGGTGGACTCGGTCCTGCTGTCGGAGCTGCGCGGCCGGCGGATCGACCTGGGCCGGGTCCGCGACGAGCTGTACGCCGACGTGGTGGCGAGGAACTGGTTCGCGCGGCGGCCGGACGCCGAGCGCGACCTGTGGTGGTGGGCCGGGATCGGGCTGGCCCTGGCGGGCGCCGCGCTGACCGCCGTCCTCGCCCTGGTGACCGGGCCGGCGCTGTTCGGCCTGGTGGTCGTGGTCGCCGGCGCCGCGCTGGCGTGGGGGTCGCGGTCGATGCCGGCCCGCACCAAGCGGGGCAGCGCCCTGCTGGAGCACGTGCGCGGGCTGCGCGGGTACCTGGTCTCGGCGACGCCCGGTGACATCCCGGAAGCCGACCGGGAGATGGTGTTCTCCCGGTCACTGCCCTACGCGGTGGTGCTGGGGGAGGCGGAGCGGTGGTTGGGCGCGTTCGCCGCCGGCCGGTCCGGGCTGTACTGGTTCGGGGAGTCCGAGCAGGCCGGTGACCTGCGGCGATTCGCCCAGCGGTTCCCGGCGTTCCTGGGCGCGGTGGACGGCGTGCTGGCCCAGGCGGGGCACCTGAGGTCGCTGCGCCCGTGACGACCACCCGATCGTGACCTTGCCCCAGCTCGAACCCCTGTTCGACAATTGACCCGTCCGATCACCGCCCCGCAGGGCAGCGGGGCGGGTGGGCGGACGCGGCGCCGGTCCGGTCCGGTCCGAGCGGGCGGGGGCGTCGGTCCGGGCGCGCCGACCTGCGGTCCTCTCGGAGCGGGAAACCCGTAGGCTGCTTTCCATGGCGCTACCCGAGCTGCACAGGTTCACGCTTCCCAACGGCCTGCGGGTGGTGCTCGCCCCAGACCCGAGCGCCCCGGTCGTCGGGGTGAGCGTGCACTACGACGTGGGTTTCCGTTCGGAGCCGGAGGGTCGGACAGGGTTCGCGCACCTGTTCGAGCACCTGATGTTCCAGGGCAGCGAGAGCTTGGAGAAGCTCGCGCACTTCCGGCACGTGCAGTCCTCGGGCGGCACGTTCAACGGGTCGACCCACCCCGATTACACCGACTACTACCAGGTGCTGCCGTCCGCTGCGCTGGAGCGGGCGCTGTTCCTGGAGGCGGACCGCATGCGGGCGCCGAAGATCACCGAAGAGAACCTGCGCAACCAGATCGACGTGGTGAAGGAGGAGATCCGACTCAACGTGCTCAACCGGCCGTACGGCGGGTTCCCCTGGATCCTGCTGCCGCCGGTCCTGTTCCAGACCTTCCCGAACGCCCACAACGGCTACGGCGACTTCACCGACCTGGAGAACGCGACGGTCGACGACTGCGCGGCGTTCTTCGACACGTACTACGCGCCGGGGAACGCGGTGCTGACCGTCGCGGGCGACTTCGCGCCCGAGACCGCCAAGGCGCTGGTGGAGAAGCACTTCGGCGACGTGCCCGCACGGCCCGTGCCCGTGCGGCCGTCGTTCGCCGAGGCGCCGCCGAAGGGTGAGGTGCGCGCCGAGCACACGGACAAGCACGCCCCGATGCCCGCCGTCGCGCTGGGTTACCGCATCCCGGACCCGGTGAGCGAGGTGGAGGGGTACCTGTCCTACCTGGTGCTCGCGGGCGTGCTGACCGACGGCGACGGCTCGCGGCTCCAGCAGCGGCTGGTGCACCGGGACGCGCTCGTGGTCGACGTGGGCGCCGGGTGCGGGCTGTTCGGCCCGCTGGAGGCGCGCGACCCGGACACGTTCAGCATCACCGCGATCCACCCGCCGGACATCGCGGCCGACCGGGTGATCGCGGCGGTGGACGAGGAGCTGCTGCGGCTGGCCGAGGAGGGCCCGACGGAGCAGGAGCTGGCGAAGGTCACCGCTCGCTGGGTGTCGACCATGCACCGGGAGCACGACCGGCTCACCAGCCGGACGCTCGGGCTGGGTTCGGCGGAGCTGCTGTTCGGGCGTGCCGAGCTGCTGTACGAGCTGCCGGACAAGCTGGCCGGGATCACCACCGACGTGGTCGCCGCGGCCGCCAAGGCGCTGCGACCGGACTCCCGGGCCGTCCTGCTGCTCAACCCCGCCGGCGCGCCGGCGGCCGACGCGGAGACCGGCGCCGCGGCTGACCCGGCGGCCGACGCGACCACCGCGGCCGGCACCGCCCCTGCGGCCGGCGCCGACGCCGCGACCGGCGCTGCCGACCAGACCACTCCCGACACCGCGGCCGGCGCCGCTTCTGACAACGGAGGTACCGAGTGAGCGCCCCGACGACGCACCGCAGCGCCGAGGAGATCGGCCGCACGGGGCCGGGGCCGCGCCCGCTCCCGGAGCTGGGCGAGCAGCGGGCCACCGCGGACCTGTCCTCGGTGGACACGGTGCTGGCCAACGGCCTGCGGGTGATCGCGGTGCGCCGGTCGTCGGTGCCGCTGGTGGAGGTGCGGCTGCGGGTCCCCTTCGCGGACCCGGCGGCCTCCAGCGCGGGGTCGGCGCACGCGGCGCGGGCCGAGGTGCTGGCCAGCACGGTCCTCACCGGCACCGCCACGCGCAGCCGGGTGGACGTGGACACCGAGCTGGCGCTGGTCGGCGGCGAGCTGGACGCGGTGGTCGACCCGGAGCGGCTGGCGCTCTCCGGCAACGCGCTGGTGACCGGGTTGGACACGGTGCTGGACGTGCTGCGGGACGTGCTGACCGGCGCGACCTACCCGGCCGAGGAGGTCGAGCGGGAGCGGGCGCGGCTGGTGGAGCGGATCCGGCTGGCGCGGTCGCAGCCGAGCGTGATCGCCCGGGAGGCGCTGCAGCGGCACCTGTACGGCGACCACCCGTTCGCCAAGGAGATGCCCGAGGCCGAGGAGGTCGCGGCCGTCACGCGGGACGAGGTGCTCGCGCTGCACGCCGCGGCCGTGCTGCCGCGCGGTTCGGTGCTGGTGGTCGTCGGCGACCTGGAACCGGACGCCGCCGTGCGGGCCGTGGAGGGCGCGCTCGGCGGGTGGACCGGTGAGGGCAGCGCGGTGTCCCTGTCGCCGCTGCCGGTGGTGCGGGGCGGGGACGTGCTGCTGGTGCACCGGCCGGGCGCGGTGCAGTCGCAGATCCGGCTGGCCGGGCGCGGCGTGGTGCGCACCGACCCGCGCTACCCGGCGCTGCAGATCGCCAACCTGGTGTTCGGCGGGTTCTTCTCCTCCCGGCTGGTGGAGAACATCCGCGAGGACAAGGGCTACACCTACAGCGCGCGGTCGCACCCGGAGTTCACGCCGGGCGGCGCGTCGCTGCTGGTGGACGCCGACACGGCGAGCGAGGTCACGGCCGCCGCGCTGCTGGAGACCCGGTACGAGCTGGGGCGGCTCGCGCTGGTCCCGCCGACGGAGGACGAGGTGGGCACCGCGCGCCGCTACGCCGTCGGGTCGCTGCTGACCGCGACGTCGTCGCAGGGCGGGCTGGCGTCGTTCCTGGTGGGCCTCGCCGGGCTCGGGCTGGGGCTGGAGTGGTTCACCGGGCACCCGGAGCGGCTGGCGGCGGTCACCGTGGAGCAGGTCGCCGAGGCGGCGCTGGAGTTCTTCGCGCCCAGCGCCTTCACCGGGGTCCTGGTCGGCGACGCGGAGCTGCTCGCCCCGCAGCTGCGGGCGTTGGGCGGGGTCGCGCTGCCGTGAGCTTCGAACTGGTGGGGCTGCCGGCGCTCTCCCGGTTCACGGTCGACCGGCGGGAGCCGCTGCGCGGTGACGCGGAGCGGCTCGCCCAGCTGTGGCCGAAGGCGCGGGTCGTCCTCGTCGACGGGCGCGGGCGGGCGCTGGTGGCCGACCGGGGGTCGCGGCTGGTCGACCGGCCCGCGACGGAGTTCGGCGACGAGCCGCCGGAGGAAGCCGTGCTGCTCGGCGAGCAGCACGGCGTCGCCTACTGGGCCGTCCCGGCGGTCGGCGACGAGAGCGAGGTCGTCGCGCCGTCGGGCCGGGTGTGGCCGCAGCCGGAGCTGACCGACCAGCCGCAGTGGCTCGACCTGCGGGCGAGCGGCGCGTTGCTCGACGACACCGGCGCCGGGCTGCTCACCTCCGCGGTGGCGCTGTTCCACTGGCACCGGTCGGCGAAGTTCTGCACCGCGTGCGGCGGCGAGACCCGGTCGGCCAAGTCCGGCTGGGTGCGGGTGTGCACGCGGTGCGGGCGCGAGGAGTACCCGCGCACCGACGCGGCGGTGATCTGCCTGGTGCACGACGGCGCCGACCGGGTGCTGCTCGCGCGGGGCGAGGGCTGGCCCGAGGGGCGGTACTCGGTGCTGGCCGGGTTCGTCGAGGCGGGCGAGTCGCTGGAGGCGTGCGTCGCGCGGGAGATCGAGGAGGAGGTCGGCGTCCGGGTCGGCGACATCCGCTACCTCGGCAGCCAGCCGTGGCCGTTCCCCCGGTCGCTGATGATCGGGTTCCGGGCCGTGGCCGACCCGGCCGAGCCGCTGCGCCTGGCCGACGGCGAGATCGCGCAGGCCAAGTGGGTCGGCCGGGCGGACGTGCGGCGGGCGTTGGCGGAGCCGGGCAGCGTGCCGGACCTGCTGCTCGCACCGGGCGCGTCGATCGCGTACCGGATGATCCACTCCTGGGCGACGACGGATCCCGCCGGTTCGTGATCCGGCCCCCGCGGCGGCGGGTCCGGCCGGCGTGGTCCGGCCCCGTCGCCGGGTCCGACTGGCGTGGTCCGGTCCCGTCGCCGGGTCCAACTGGCGTGGCCCGGCCCTGTCGGTAGGTCCGGACGGCTCGTGGTCCGGCCCCGTCGGCGGATCCGGCCGGCGTGGCCCGGCCCTGTCGGTAGGTCCGGGCGGCTCGGGGTTCGGTCCCGGCGGTGGGTCCGGGCGGCTCGTGGTCCGGTTCGTGATCCGGTCCGGGCGCGGGCCGCGTGACGGGCCCGGCTGGAGCGGATCAGCCGGGCCCGGTCGGGCGAGCGGCGGTCAGGGGTCGACCCGGTCCAGGGCCGCGCCGTCCCACGTCGTCCGGGTGCAGGCCACGCCCCGGCCGTTCTTGGGGCGCAGGACGTCGTAGATGTGCATCCTCGGGATCCTGTCGGACACGCCCCAGCCGCTCGGCCACGTGATGACCCAGTCCATGTCCAGGTCCACCAGCAGCCCCAGCATCCGCGCGATCGTCGGGTCGTCCAGCCGCTCGAACGCCTCGTCCAGCAGCACCAGCCGCAGCGGCGAGAACTCGCCGCTCACCGCGTCGTAGAACGACGCCGCCGCCGCGAACAGCGTCACGTACGAGATCAGCCGCGTCTCGCCCGACGACAGCTGCCGCAGCCGCCGCTCGCGCGGGTTGCCGTCCGGGCCCGTGTCGGCGACCGTCACCGTGAACTGGTGCCACGTCCGGTAGTCCAGGGCCCTCGACAGGATCTCCGCGTAGCTGCCGGTGTGCGCGTCGCGCTCGGCCTCGATGCGCTCGGTGAAGACCCGGCGCAGCACCGCGTCCTGCTCGGGGTCGCGGTCGGCGTAGGGCAGGCGGACCAGGGCGAGCGCGTCGCGCGTCTCCTCCTCCAGCGCCGCCGAGGGCTTCCACGCCAGCTTCACGTGCACGCCCTGGCTGGACCGCGCCCGGCCCAGCACCTCGTTCATGCGCTTGCACAGGTCCTCGGCCACGGCCACCTGCCCGCGCAGCCACTCCGCCAGGTCCCGGATCAGGTAGTCGGCGAAGATGGCCTGGTACCGCTCGTCCAGGAACCCGCGCTGCTCGGCCAGCCGCTCGCCGACCCGCCGCGCCGCGACCGCGACCGGGCGCGCGCCCTCCTCCCCGGTCACCGTCACCGTCAGCAGACCCTCGTGCTGCTCGGCGGCGATGTCGTGGCTGCCGGCCAGCGACGTCTGGAGCGCCTGGAGCTTCGTGATCACCGTCGTCTCGCCCGCGCCGCGCCGGTCGGTCGCCGCGAGGGCCGCGCGCACCGACTCGACGTCCTCCGGCACCTCCGGCAGCGCCGCGACCAGCACGCCGGGCGCCTGGACGGTGGCCCGGAACCGCTCGGCCGCCGCCGCCCGCGCGCCCTGCGCCGCGCCCAGCTGCTCGGCGGCGGTGTCCAGCTGCGCCGACAGCTTCGCGGCCTGCTCGCGGGCCGTGGCGACGCGCTCGCGGACGCCCTTCAGCTCACCCCGCAGCTCCAGCCGCTCGCGCTCGGCGGCGGACAACCGGTCCGCGACCTCCCGCGCCTCGCCGCCGATGGCGTCGGCCAGCTCGGCCAGCGCGCCCGCCTGCGCCGCGTAGTCCTGGCACCGCGCCTCGGCGTCGGACTCGGCGGCCACCCGGTCGGCCACCGCCGAGCGGTAGCGGTGGGCGGCGTCGGCCAGGTCGGCGACCGTCGACCGGCACTGGCGGCGCAGCACGTCGCCGAGGCGGTCGGCCGTGCGCTGCGCCTCGGCGGCGGCGCCCTGGGCCTGGCGCAGGCCCTCGGCGGTGGCGGGCAGGCCCGCGTCGCCCGCCTGGCGCACGACCTCGGCCCGCGCCGCCTCGCCGCGGGACCGGGCCCGCTCCAGCTCGGCGCCCAGCTCCTCGGCGCGGCGGGCCGCGCGGTCGGCGGACTCCTGCGCGGCCTGGAGGCGGCCGTGCCTGGCGACCAGCTCGCGGTCGGCCGGGAAGCCGGCCAGGTGGGACTCCCACCGCTCGACCAGGTCGTGGGCGGTGGCGAGGTCGGCTTCGGCCGTGCCCAGGTCGGCGCGCAGGGCGGCCAGTTCGTCCGCCAGTTCGGCGATGCGGCGGTGGCGGGCGGCCTCGCGGGCGCCCGCGCCGATGAACTCGGCGGCGCCCTTGTGCCACGCGCCGGTCAGGACGCCCGCCCGCCAGCGTCCGTCCGGGGCGACCGCGAACGGGCCGTCGGCCGCCGAGACCGACGCCAGCAGGGCCGCCACGACCTCGGCCGGCACCGGCGAGGTCGGCTCCACGGCCGGGACCAGCAGCGAGGCCAGGGTCGGCTCGGCCGCCGGCTCGCCCGGGGCCGCCAGCACGTCCTGCCGCCCGCCCTCGACCCGCCCCGACGCCGTCACCCAGGCGTCGAGCAGCCCGGACGCCTCCAGGGCCGCTTCCAGACCCGCGCGCCGCGCCTGGTCCACCTCCGCCCGGAAGTCCACCAGCCGGTAGAACGGCGACCCCGCGGCCGGGTCCCGCTCGGCCACCGCGTGGCGGGCCCGCTCGGGCGCGCGGGCGGTGCCCGAGCGCAGCGCCGCCAGCTCCGCGTCCAGCGCGCCGATCGCCGCGCGCAGGTCGCCCCGCCGGGCGGCGGCGGCGTGCGCGGCCTCCCGGGCCGACGCCACCAGCGGCCCGACCCACTCGCGGGCGGTCGACGCCAGTTCGCGGGCCACCGCCGGGTCGACCGACGCGGGCAGCGCGAGGTCCGCCGCCGGCCGGCCGGGGCCCGCGCCCCGCCACGCCCGCACATCGTCCAGCCACCGCTGCGCGACCTCGGCCAGCTCCCGCGCCTCCCGGTCGCGCAGCGCGGCCGACTCGGTCGCCGCCTGCCGGGCGTCCTGCGCGGTCTGCCGGAGGGCGTCCACCTCGCGCTGCGCCGCCTCCAGCTCGCTCGCCCGCTGGTGCAGCGCGAGCGCCAGCGCGCCGCGCCGCCGGGCCAGCGCCGCGACCTCCGCCGCGCCGGCCGCCGCCGGCTCCAGGTCCAGGTCCGCCGGCGCGGGCGGCACGCGGCGCTCGACGGGCAGGGGGTCGGCCTCGGGGTCGGGCTTGGCGCGGGCGGTCTCCGTGCGCACCTGCGCGTCCACCGCGGCCACCCGCGGCACCTCCGGCACCGGCGACGCGTCCAGCCCGGCCGCCCGCAGCTGCCCGCGCAGCGGCTCGACCAGCTCCTCGGCGGCGCCCAGGTCGTCGGCCAGGCGGCGCAGCAGCCGCAGCACCCCGTCGACCGCGCCGTCCTCCTGCGCCCGCTGCTTGCCCGCCACGTCCAGCGCCGCGACCGCCGACGAGCGCTTCTCCTCGACCAGCTTCTCGCGGTTCCGCAGGTCCTGGAGGTCGCGGAACGCCGGCAGCTGCCGCAACGCCCCGATGGTCTCCTCGGCCCGCTGCTCACCCGCCTCCAGCGACTCCAGCGAGTGCTCCGCCGAGGCCCGCTGCGCCACCGCCTCCGCCAGCGCCGCCGACAGCTTCGCCGACGAGCGCTCCAGCTTGCGCACCGCGTCCTCGGCCGCGCCCAGCCGGTCCGCCGACGCCCGCAGCCCGCCCAGCGCGTAGTCCGCGTAGGTCTTGAGGAACGTGCCCAGCGCCGCGTCCGCCGACGACAGCCGGGCGATGTTCTCCCGGATCGACTCCAGGTCGTCGAACGACGTCGCGAGCTGCTCCACCATCGCCTGGTCCAGCGGCGGCAGCGCGTCGGACAGGATCTGCTCCAGCTGCCCCTCCAGCACCTTCAGCCCGACGTCCGGGTTGCGCAGGGTGCGCTGGAGGTGCAGCAGGTCGCCGTAGCGCGCGGCCGGCACGCCGTACACCACCTCGGCGATCCTCGCCCGGAACGCGGCCTCCTCCAGCACGCAGTCCGCGCCGACCAGCTCGCGCAGCTGCGCCGGGCCCAGGGGGGTGCGCTCGGCGCCGACCAGGGACAGGTCGTGGCCCACCCGCCGCGGGGTGACGAACCGCCACGAGTCGGTGATCGCCTGGGAGGTCCTGGACGCCTTCACGCCCAGCCCGCAGGTCAGGTGCTCCTCGCCGCGGACCAGCTCGACCCACGCGTACCCGATGCGGTTGGGCCCGCCCTCGTAGTCGTCCAGCATCAGCCGGCGCAGGCTGACCGTGTCGAAGCCCTTGGAGCCCACCTGGCGCAGGTCGCCGTCCAGGCACAGCGGCAGCAGCAGTTCCAGCGTGCGCGACTTGCCGGACCCGTTGGTGCCCTGGAAGATCGCCCGCCCGCCGGAGAAGTCGAACGTCTGCTCGGTGTACTGCCAGATGTTGACGATGCCGCCGCGGTGCAGCCGCCACCTGTTCACGCCTTCTCCTCATCACGCGGGACGTCCGGTGCGTCGAACAGCGACCAGCCGGGCTCCGCCGGGGGCGGGGGCGGCGGCTCGACCGCGTGCTCCGGGTCGCCGTCGGGTCGGGGGCGCCAGCGGTGCGCCACCGCCGTCAGCTGCCAGCCCCGGTCGGTCGGCGTCGCCGCGCCGGCGCGCCGCAGCAGCTCCAGCACCTCGTCGGCCAGGCGCTCCAGGTCGTCGGTGAACTGCTTGGACCACGCCGACGGGTGGTCGCGCACCAGCCGCGCGCACACCGCGACCAGCTCCGCGCGGTCGACCGGGCGCCCGCCCGCGACCGGCTCGCCCGCGAGCAGCTCCGGCAGCGCCAGCAGCGCGATCCGCGCCACCGTGGAGGCGCCGGGGAAGTGCAGGTCGGTCAGGTAGTCCTCCGGGTCGGCCGCCAGCACGCCCTCCGCGCGGCACTCGGTGCGCAGCCCGAACGAGGTCTCCAGCAGCGCGGACTCCCTGCGCTGGTGGCGCCGCAGCCACTCCGACTGCTCGGCGGGCAGGTCCGCGTGCAGCACCACCGGGTCCTCCACCAGCCTGCGCCGCACGGCGTGCTCCACGCCGCGCGGTCCCGGCCGGGCGGCCAGCTCCACCAGCCGCTGCGGCGTGTCGGCCTCCGCCACCGGCCCGGTCAGCAGCCGGCCGAGCAGGTCCGTGTCGACGGTGATCAGCGCCTCGGCCTGCACGTCGACCGTGCCCTCGGTCTCGTGCAGCACGCCCAGCGACACCAGGTGCCGCAGCGCGGCCGTCAGCGCCCGCCGGTCGGCCACGTCGTCCACGACCCCGATCCCCGCCTCCACGGCCGCCGCGCGGATGTCGGAGACCAGGCGGGACAGCAGGGCCTGGCGGCCGATGCCGGTCAGCACCGCCATGGTCAGCGCCAGGTACGCGTAGCCGCGCGGCGACATGCCCGGCACGCCGCGCGTGTCGTCCGCCCCCGGACCGGCCTTGTACAGGCGCGCGAACCGCCGCTCGACCACCAGCCGGTAGCCCAGCAGGCGCGCGAACAGGTCCTGCAGCGCGAACCGGTGCCGGTACACCAGGGTCAGCAGCTCGCCGTCCGGCCCGTCGGCGCGCAGCAGCGGGCGCCGCAGCAGGGTGCGCGCGCAGCGCACCACGTCGGCCGCGTCGATCTCGGAGAGCCCGTCGAGCATCAGTCGAGCACCAGCGCCGAGTCGTGCAGGGTCAGCGTGCCCGCGCGCGAGCGGATGCGCGTGGCCCGGCCGGCGGCGTGCGCCACGGTCACCCGCAGGCCGCGCACCGGGTCGGTCGCCGAGCCCGGGTCGGTCGCCGAGTCCCGCTGCGCCATCGCCAGCGTCAGCAGCTCGCACAGCACGCCCAGGGCCTCGCCGGACAGCGTGGTCGTCGCCAGGTCCGGCGCGGCGGCGGCCAGCTCGGCGACCGAGGCGGCCCGGCGCTCGTCGGCCTCCCGGGCCTCGGCGAGCAGGGACTGCTCGGTCAGCGGGTCGTCCAGGATCCGCGACGCCCGGCCGCGCGCGCCCCGGTCGGCCCGGCCGCGCACGCTGACCGCCACCTCGTGCACCGGGCCGTCCCGCCACGGGGTGCGCTCGTCGTCGCCGTCGTGCTCCGGGGCGGGCGAGAGGTGCCGCGCCGAGTACAGGCCGAACGCCGCCGCGTACAGCCGGTGGCCCTCGGCCCGGTCGCCGGCGTCGAACCACGCCGCGAGCTTGAGCAGCTCGGCGCGCCGGCCGGGCAGCAGGCCGCCGCCGGAGGTGGCGCGCTTCACGCTGGCCAGCAGCGAGCCGATGGCCCGCGCCGTCGCGTCCCGCAGCGCCGTCACCTGGCTGGGGCGGCCGGGCCGGTCCACGAACCAGTCGGTCAGCTCCTGCCAGTCCTCCGCCGAGCGCCCGCGCGCCCGCTCCACCCGCTCGCCGAGGTCGGCGCGGCCCAGCAGGCGCAGCAGCTCGCCCCGGGCCGCGGTCAGCCGGGCCAGGGCCGCGGCGATCGCCGGCGTGTGCCGCAGGACGTCCTCCACGACCATCTGGATGTACTCGACCAGCAGGTTGCGGAACCCGGAGATCTCCTCGGGCGCCAGGTGGTGCCTGGTCACGACCTGGCCCAGGTAGGCGTAGAAGTCGCGGACCGTCGCGGCCAGCTCGGCGTGCTGCAGGAACAGCGTGGTGACCTGCTCGGCCAGCGCCTCGCGCGGCCGGCGCGCCCCGCCGGCCAGCGCCTCGGCCAGCGACCGCCCGAGCTGCCCCAGGCCGCGCTCCACGGCGGGCAGCAGCTCCCGCGACACCTCGCGGGCGCCCTCCGGCACGCGCAGCAGCTCGTCCACGTCGCGCTGGACGCGCACGGCGAGCTTCGACACCTGGTAGCGCACGCTGCCGTGCTGGAACTCGGCGATGCTGGAGGCCACCACCTCGCGCCTGCCCTGCACCAGGTTGCCCCACTCGACCAGCTGCCGCAGCCGGCTGAGCACGTTCTCGATGCGCGACTCGCCCGGCTCGACCCGGCCCTCCCGCTCCGCGCCGGCCAGCGCGCCCGCCACCTCGCCCGCCGACAGGTCGGCCAGCAGCGTGGCCGTGAACAGCCGCATGATCGCCAGGTACGTGCGCTGGTGGTCGCGCGCGTCCAGGTACGCGTAGAGCTTCAAGCGGGCCGGTTCCACGGGAGGCCACCCTAGTGCGGGCCACCGACAGGCCCGGGATACCGTGCCGGTGTGAGCGTGGGACGCGCGGTCGGGTTGGTGCTGGGGGTGGCCGCGGACGCGGTGCTCGGCGACCCGCGGAGGTATCACCCGGTGGCGGGTTTCGGGCGGGTGGCCGCCGCGGTGGAGCGCGGGGTCTACCGCGACCACCGGGCGGCGGGCGCGGCGCACACCGCGGTGCTGGTCGGCGGCGCGGTGCTGGCCGGGGTGGCCGCCGAGCGGCTGGCGGGGCGCAGCCGGGTGCTCCAGGCCCTGACGACGGCCGCCGCGACGTGGGCCGTGCTCGGCGGGTCGTCGCTGGCCGGCGAGGGCACCGCGATGGGCCACGAGCTCAACGGGGGCGACCTGGCCGCCGCGCGCCGGCGGCTGCCCAACCTGTGCGGTCGCGAGCCCGCCCGCCTGGACACCATGGGGCTGGCCAAGGCGACCGTGGAGTCCGTGGCGGAGAACACGTCCGACGCGGTGGTCGCGCCGCTGTTCTGGGGCGCCGTCGCGGGCGTGCCGGGGCTGCTGGGCTACCGCGCGGTGAACACCCTGGACGCCATGGTCGGGCACCGCAACGACCGCTACCGCCGGTTCGGCTGGGCCTCGGCCCGGCTGGACGACGTGGCGAACCTGGTGCCCTCCCGGCTGGCGGCGCTGCTGACGGCGGTGGGCGCGCCGGTCGTCGGCGGGTCCTCGGGCGAGGCGTGGCGGACCTGGCGGCGCGACGCCGCGGCCCACCCGAGCCCGAACGCGGGGCAGGTGGAGGCCGCGTTCGCGGGGGCGCTGGAGATCCGGCTCGGCGGGCGGACGGTGTACGCGCACGGCGCGGAGGACCGCCCGGTGCTCGGCCACGGGCGCAACCCGGACGCCGGCCACGTGACCAGGGCCGTGGAGCTGTCGCGGGTGGTCGGCGGGTCGGCCGCCGCCGTCACCGCGGTGCTGGCGCTGCTTCGCCCTCTGCTTCGTCCTCGGCGAGCAGCTCGGCGACGGACTTCCGCCTGACCTTCGGCTCGCCCCCCGACTCGCTCAGCGCGCCGCCGGGGCGGACCTCGCGGACGGTGAAGTACAGCCAGCCGCCCAGCGCCATCACGCCGAACGCGATCCACTGCAGCGCGTAGGAGAAGAACGGGCCGGCGTCCAGCTTCGGCAGCGGCAGGGCCTCCTCGACGCCCGGCTGGCCCTCGGTGAGCTGGAAGTAGCCGGGGCGCAGGTCCAGGCCCGCGGCCCGGCCGACCACGGCCGGGTTGATCGCGTAGACCTCGCGGTGGCCGTCGCGCTCGATGGCGTCGCGGTTGTCGGACTCGCCCGACCGAACCCGCGCGGTGATGGTGACCACGCCTTCGGGCAGGGGCTTGAGGTCGGGCACCCGCAGGCCGTCGACCGGGCGGACGTAACCGCGGTCGACCAGCACCGTCGGACCGTCCACCAGCGCGAACGGCGTCAGCACCTCGGAGGCGGCCTCGCCCTGGACGGTGCGCAGGCGGGCGATCGCCTGCCCCTCGGGCAGGTAGCGGCCGGTCATCGTGACGAGGCGCCACTCGTTGTCGGAGTTGGGCCGGTCCAGGACGGTCGCGACCGCGACCGGGTCGGTCCGCGCGGACGAGGTGACGGCGTCGTTCTGCGCCCGGCGCTCGTCGTCGCGGCTGAACTGCCAGGGGGCGAGGAGGGTGAAGCACGCGCCCGCGAACACCCAGACGGCCAGCGTCAGCGCCAGCCAGCCGGGCCGCAAGAGAAACCTCAACCGCACGTGTCCACGGTAAGCCCTAGGCCGTCGTGACCCGCACCCGGTCGAACCTCGCCGCGAACCCGGGGCCGGTCGGCGCCGCCGCCATGACCCCCGCGAGCGCCGTGGCGCCCGGCGGGAAGTAGCCCAGCCGCAGCATGGTCGTCGGCTCGTCGTCGGCCAGGCCGTACCGCACGGTCACGGTGTCGCCCTCGCGGGCCGCCGAGACGGTGACGCGGGAGACCCGGCCGACCGGCACCACCGACCAGTCCGAGAAGTCGCGGGTGATCACGGCGCCGACCTGGAACTCGTCGTCCACCAGCTCCACCCCGGCCTTGACCCAGTTCCGGTCGTCCACGCGCAGCGCCACGCCCGCCTGGTCGTACTGGGCGGCGTAGTCGGCGGTGAAGGAGGCGACCAGGGTGAAGTCGCCGGCCAGCGGCACGCCCAGCACGTGGCCGGTGTCGCGGTCGAAGCCGTAGTGCGTGGTGCGCCAGAAGTCGGTGCCCGGGTCGGCGGTGAGGCTCAGTCCGCCCTCGGCCGACCAGGAGGCCGGTTCGTTGAGCCACTGCCAGTCGTCGCGGTCGAACGCCGTGATCCCCATCGGGCCATCATGGCAGCGCCCGCGCGGCGGCCAGGGCGCGTTCCGCGTAGGACCGGCCGAACAGCACGGTGTGCACCAGCAGGGGGAACAGCTGGTGCAGCGGTGCCCTGGCGCGCCAGCCGTCCGCCAGCGGCGCGGCCTCGTCGTAGGCGGCCAGGACGCGGTCCAGGTGCGGGCAGCCGAACAGGGCGAGCATGGCGAGGTCGGACTCGCGGTGGCCGCCGTGCGCCGCCGGGTCGATCAGCCACGCGCGGCCGTCGGCCGCCCACACCACGTTGCCGCTCCACAGGTCGCCGTGCAGGCGGGCGGGCGGCTCCTCCGGCGCTGCCACCCGGACGCCCTCGACGGCGCGGGCCTCGGCGGCGGTCAGGGTCCCGGCGTCCACGGCCAGCCTGGCGTAGCGGGCGATCCGGTGCTCGGCGAACCAGTCCGCCCAGGTGGGGTGCGGGGTGTTGGCCATCGGGGCGGTGCCGATCGCCGCGCGCTCCGGCCCGCCCGGCGGTGGCGCGCCGAAGGCCGGCGCGCCGGTCGCGTGGAGGGCCGCCAACCGCCGGCCCAGCTCCTCGGCGGCGCGCGGGCCCGGCTCGCCCGCCTCGACCAGGTCCACCACCAGCCAGCGGTCGCGCACCCCGCGCACGCGGGGCACGGGCGGCCCTCCGGGCACGGCCAGCCACTCCAGCGACGCCGCTTCGGCGAGCGCGGCCTCCGGGCGCGGGTGCTCCTTGGCCACGACCCGCCCGCCGGCGCCGAGGTCGACCGCGTGGGCGCCGCCGCTGAGCGGTCGGGCGCCGAGCACCGCCGCGCCGGTCAGCTCCGCGGCGGCCTCCTCCGGCGTCACAGCCGCTCCCGAACCCAGGCCAGCAGGCCCGGTACGGCGGCCTCCACCTGGGAGATCACCAGGTCGAAGCCCTCCCGGTCGCCGTAGTAGGGGTCGGGGACGTCCGTGCCGCCCGTGCCGCCCGTGCCGGCCTCCGGGTCGAACGAGCGCAGCAGGCGGACCCGGTCCGGGTCGGCGACCCGGCGCAGCTCCCGCGCGTGCCCGGAGTCCAGGGCGACCAGCAGGTCCGCGTCCAGGTGCTCGGCCGACAGCTGCGCGGCCACGTGGTCGCAGGGGTAGCCGCGGTCCGCCAGCGACTCGGCCGCCCGGTGGTCGGCCGGCTCGCCCACGTGCCACCCGCCGGTGCCGGCGCTGCTCACCCGGACCAGGTCGCCCAGGCCCGCGCGGGACAGGTGCTCGCGGAATATGATCGCCGCCACGGGGGAACGGCAGATGTTGCCGGTGCAGATGAAGGTCACGTGGAGCGTCACGGCAGGTGAGTCTGCCAGGCCGCGCGGTCCGGGCGGGGGCGCCGGGAGCCGCGGGCGCTCGACCACCCGATCGGCCGGCCCGGGTGGGGGAGTCCATGTCAGGCGTGGTCGGCGTGCCGGTGCTGCTCGTCGCGGCGGGGGTGGCCGCGGTGGTGGCAGTGGCGGGGCTCGCGCGGTGGCGGCGGGCGTGGCCGGAGACGCCCGCGTTCGCCCGGCCCCGGCCGTCGGTGCCCAGCGGCGGGCTGCGGCCCGACCCGAACGCCGGGTTCTTCGTCGACCGCGGGTTCCTGTTCCGCCGGCGCCATTTCTTCGTCGCCACCGGCTGCCCGCCGGTGCGCATCGCGGACTTCCCGTCACTCGACGTGCGCAGGCGGGGACGGCCGGTGCGCGTCGCGCGGGTGGGGCTGCGGTCGTGGTGGTGGTTCGAGGAGGGTTTCTACCGCGAATCGGCGGGTCTGCAGGAGTCCGACGTGCTGGCCGCGGTGCGCGACCGGGAGCGCCGTGACCAGGCCAGACGTGATCGGGCGCGGTTGCTGTCCGAAGTGGACGAGAACCTCCGCAAACACGACCACGAGTAAGGTGCCGGCGTTTAGTAACGTTTCCGGCTTTCCGCGCGACGGTATTGGCGCAGGGAAATCAAGGGGAGACGGACATGAGCGACCCCCTATTCCGGGACTTCGCCGCCGGTGACGCGCGCCCACCGGTGCGGTGGCATTGGATGGCGTGCGGCGCGCTGGTGCTGCTCGCGGTCGCCCTGTCGTTCCTCTGAAGGACCGGCGGGGCGCGCCCGGTGCTGCCCGTGCCGCGCTCTCAGCGCCCTCTCAGCGTCTCAGCGGCCTCTCAGCCGCGCCGCGCGACGATCGTCCCGTGCCGACCACCACAGTGCCCACCATCCCAGCCCTGGCCGACGCGCTGACCCGGGTCGAAGCCGAGATCCGGGCGCTGGCCACGTCCTCGACCCTGCCCGCCGTCAACCGGTTCTCCGGGCGGATCACCGCCGCGGGCGGCAAGCGCCTGCGGTCGGTGGTGCTGCTGGCGGGTTCGCTGGCGCTGTCCGGCCGGATCACCGGGAAGGCGGTCACCTCGGCGGCGTGCGTGGAGCTGCTGCACGCCGGGTCGCTGGTGCACGACGACCTGATGGACGGCGCGGTGGAGCGGCGCGGCGTGCGCACCGTCAACGCCGAGTGGGGCGCCGGGCCCGCGGTGCTGGTCGGCGACTTCATGCTGGCCCGTGCCAGCCAGGCCGCGCTGGACTCGGTCTCGCCGTTCGCCGCGAGCAAGCTGGCCGCCGCGGTGGCCGACCTGGTCGAGGGCCAGGTGCTGGAGGTGCTCGACCTGTTCGACGCGCACCGCTCGCCGGAGGGCGCCCTGCGGTCGGTCGCGCTGAAGACCGGCGCGCTGTTCCGGGTGGGGTGCGTGCTGGCCGCGCACTGCGCCGGGGCTTCCGAGGAGGCGACCGTCCGGCTGTCGGAGTACGGGGCGCACTTCGGGCTGCTGTTCCAGGTCCTGGACGACCTGCTGGACCTGGCGTCGACCGCCGAGCGGTTGGGCAAGCCGGCGGGCAACGACCTGAGGCAGGGCGTCTACACGTTCCCGCTGCTGCGGGTGCTCACCGAGCGGCAGCGCGAGCTGCTGGCGGCGCGGGGGCGGGAGCTGGGGGAGGCGGAGCTGGCCGGGCTGCTGGCGGAGGTGCGGGCCGGCGGTCTGGTGGAGGACACGCTGGCCTACTGCGGCGGGTTGGCGGCGCAGACGGTGCAGGCGCTGCCGGAGATGCCCGAGTCCGACGCGCTGGGCGTGCTGCGGGAGCTGCCGGGGGCGTACCTGGAGTGGGCGCGCTCGCAGATCGGGTGAGCCGGTGCCGAGGGCGGTGACGAGGGCGGTGCCGAGGGCGGTGCCGAGGTCGAGGTCGGTGCGGGGCGCTGTGAGTCCCGGTTCCGGCACCGGCAGTGGCTCCGGTTCCGGTACCGGCAGTGGCTCCGGTTCCGGTACCGGTTTCGGCATCGGCGCTGGTTTCGACACCGGCATTGGTTCCGGCACCGGCACCGGCACCGGCGCTGGTTCCGGTGCCGGCTCCGGCACTGGTTCCGGCACTGGTTCCGGCACTGGTTCCGGCACTGGTTCTGGTGCCGGCTCCGGCTGGTAGTGGCACCGGTTCCGGTCGGGGATGGCACCGGCTCCGGTTGGGAACGGCGCCGGTTCCGTCGGGAGGGGTTCCGGCTCTGGTCGGGAGCGGTTCGCGAGACGGTCGGGAACGGTTCCGGGGGCGGTCGGAGGTGGTGCCGAGGTGGACCGGAGGGGCGGGATGGGGCGGGCGGGTGAGTCCGGGTGCGCAGGCTCGCAGGGGGAGCGTTCGGCCGGGGTTGGCGAGTGGGTCGGGCGGAGGGGGAGCCGGGCGGCCCTGCCGGGGAAGAAGTTGGGCAGGCTGCGGGAGGAGGGGCCAGGAGGGCAGGTCGGGTGAAGCAGGGGTGAGGGGGTAGGGGCGAGGGGCAGGGGGAAGCAGGGGTGAGGGGGCAGGGGGCAGGAAGCACGGGGCAGGGGAGGCGCGGGCCGGGAGAAACGCAGGAAGGGGTCGGGGGGAGGGGTCGGCGGGCGGAGAGCGGCGGGGCTGCCGGTGGCGCGGGTGGTTCGGGGTGGTCGGGCGATCGCCTAGACTCCCCGCGATGACCAGCCAGGATTCCGGCCGGGCGTTGTTGCGTCACCACGGGGACGTCGATGCCGCTCCCGGCCTCGTCGACTTCGCCGTGAACGTGCGGCTGCCCGCCCCGCCGGCGTGGCTGCGGGCCCGGCTGGCCGGGGTGCTGGACGGGCTGGGCGGCTACCCGTCGGCCGCCGCCGACCTGCGCGCGCGGGAGGCCGCCGCGGCGCGCCACGGGCGGCGGGCGGACGAGGTGCTGGTGCTCGCCGGGGCCGCCGAGGGGTTCGCGCTGCTGCCCTCGCTGCGCCCGGCGCTGGCGGCGGTGGTGCACCCGTCGTTCACCGAGCCCGAGGTCGCCCTGCGCGACGCCGGCGTCCCGGTCCACCGGGTCCTGCTGTCCGCCGAGGACGGCTACCGGCTGCGGCCGGGCGCGGTGCCGGAGGAGGCCGACCTCGTGGTGCTGGGCAACCCGACCAACCCCACCTCCGTGCTGCACCCGGCCGAGGCGGTCGCCGCGCTGGGCCGGCCGGGGCGGGTGCTGGTCGTCGACGAGGCGTTCGCCGACACGATCCCCGGTGAGCCGCAGTCGCTGGCCGGGCGCGACGCCCCCGGCCTGCTGGTGCTGCGGAGCCTGACCAAGACGTGGGGCCTGGCCGGGCTGCGCGCCGGGTACGCGCTGGGCGCCCCCGACCTGCTCGCCCGGCTCGCGCGCCACCGCCCGCAGTGGCCGGTCAGCAGTTTCGTGCTGGAGGCCGTGACGGCCTGCTGCGAGCCGGCGGCGGTGGCCGAGGCGGCGGAGTGGGCCCGGCTGTCCCGGGAGCACACCGCGCACGCGGTGCGCGAGTTGGGCGACCTGGTGGTCACGCCGCCGGCAGCGCCCTTCGCGCTGCTGCGCGTCCCGGACGGCGAGCGGGTGCGCGCGGCGTTGCGGGACAAGGGGATCGCGGTGCGGCGCGGGGACACCTTCCCCGGGTTGACCGCCGACCACCTGCGGGTGGCGGTGCGCGCGCCGGGGGAGTTCGGCTTGCTGGTCGACGCGCTGCGGGTAGTGCTGGAGGAGCGGTGACCGTTTCGGTTGGTGATGTGCTGGCCGTCCTGGAGGCCGCCTACCCGCCCGCCACCGCCGAGTCCTGGGACGCGGTGGGACTGGTGTGCGGCGACCGCCGGGAGGCGGTGAGCCGGGTGCTGTTCTGCGTCGACCCCGACGAGTCCACTGTGGACGAAGCGCTCGAGGTCGGCGCCCAGCTGCTGGTGGCGCACCACCCGCTGCTGCTGCGCGGGGTGACCGGGGTCCCGGCCGACCACCCCAAGGGCGCGCTGGTGCACCGGCTCATCCGCGGCGGTGTCGCGCTGTTCACCGCGCACACGAACGCCGACGCGGCCGACCCGGGCGTGTCCGACGCGCTGGCCGCGGCCCTCGGGCTGGTGGTGACCGGGCCGCTGAGCCCCGCTCCCGCGCGGGAGCTGGACGTGCTCGCGACCTACGTGCCGGTCGAGCGGGCCCAGCGGGTGCTGGCCGCCCTGCACGCGGCCGGCGCCGGGGCGATCGGCGACTACCGCGACGCCGCGTGGCTGGTGGACGGCGTCGGGCAGTTCCGGCCGGTCGGGGGCGCGAACCCGGCCGTCGGGGAGGTCGGGTCGCTGGAGCGGTTGCCGGAGACGCGGCTGGAGGTGGTGCTCGACCGCCGCCGCCGCGCCGACGTGGTGGCCGCGCTGCGCGCCGCGCACCCGTACGAGGAGGTCGCGTTCAACCTCAACGAGATCGCCGACGTGCCGTCCCGGACCGGCATCGGCCGCGTCGGCGAACTGGCCGAGGCCGAGCCGCTGCGGGTGTTCGCCCAGCGGGTGGCCGACGCGCTGCCCGCGACGGCGTGGGGTGTGCGCGCGGCCGGTGACCCGGAGCGGCCGGTCCGCCGGGTGGCGGTGTGCGGCGGCGCCGGTGACGGCTACCTGTCCGCGGCCGTGCAGGCGGGGGTCGACGCCTACGTCACCTCCGACCTCCGGCACCACCCGGCGGGCGAGCACCTGGCGCGGGGCGGGCCCGCGCTGGTGGACGTGGCGCACTGGGCCGGTGAGTGGCCCTGGTGCGGTCAGGCGGCGGGCATCGTGCGGGACGCGCTCGGGGGTACCGTCGACGTCCTCGTCTCGACCCGCCGGACCGACCCGTGGACCGTCGGCGTGACGACTGAAGATGGAGGCCGCTGAAGTGAAAGCCGATCCTGCCGTGCAGCGCAGGCTGCTCGACCTGGCACAGGTGGACGCGGAGCTGGCGCGCGTCACCCACCGCCGCCGCACGCTGCCGGAGATCGCCGAGATCGCGGAGGCGGAGAAGTCGGCGCGGGCCAAGCAGGACGCCCTGACCACCGTCGAGACCACCCTCGGCGACCTGACGCGGGACCTCAAGCGCCAGGAGACCGAGATCGACCAGGTGCGCGCCCGCCAGGAGCGGGACCGCTCGCTGATGCAGTCCGGTTCGGTGGGCGCCAAGCAGCTGACCGACCTGGAGCACGAGCTGGCCACCCTGCGGCGCCGGCAGGCCGCGCTGGAGGATGACCTGCTGGAGCTGATGGAGCGCCGCGAGGCGGTCGAGGCCGACGTGCAGCACGCCCGCGTCGAGCTGGACAAGGCGCAGGAGTCGCTGGCCGACGCCGCCCGCCGCCGGGACGCCGCGCTGGCCGACCTGGAGTCCACCGAGGCCAAGCGCACCGCGGAGCGCGGACTCGCCGCCACGCAGTTCCCCGAGCCGCTGCTGGCGCTCTACGACCGGGTGCGGGCGCACAAGGGCATCGGCGCCGCGCTGCTCCGGTCGCGGCGCTGCGGGGCCTGCCGGATCGAGCTGGACCGCAGCGCGCTGTCCAAGGTCAAGGAGGCCGCCGCGGACGAGGTCGTGCAGTGCGAGGAGTGCGGCGCGATCATGGTGCGCACCGGCGAGTCCGGGCTGTAGCGGTGGAGGTCGTCGTCGAGGCGGACGGCGGTTCGCGGGGCAACCCCGGTCCGGCCGGCTACGGCGCGGTGGTGCGGGAGGCGGCGACCGGGCGGGTGCTGGCCGAGTGCTCGGCCGGCATCGGCGTCGCCACCAACAACGTCGCCGAGTACCGGGGGCTGATCGCGGGCCTGCGGGCGGCGGCCGGGGCGGGCGCCTCGGCGGTGGCCGTGCGGATGGACTCGAAGCTGGTCGTCGAGCAGATGTCCGGGCGCTGGCAGGTCAAGCACCCGGCGATGCAGCCGCTGGCCCGGGAGGCGCGCGAGGCGGCGAGCGCCTTCGCCCGGGTGACCTACGAGTGGATCCCGCGCGAGCGCAACAAGGACGCGGACCGGCTGGCCAACGAGGCGATGGACGAGCAGGCCGGCGCGCGGCCGCGCCGGACCGGGCAGCCCGAGCCCCCCGACCCGCCCAGCAGCCCGGAACGGCCCGCGCGAACGAGCCCGTCCGCGCGCCCGGACCGCCCCGGGCCGCCCGAGGCGGACGGGCCGCCCGCGCACCCCGAGCAGCCCGAGGCGGGCGGGCACCGCGCCGCACCGGCCTCCTGGACGGGCGCGGTGGGCGAGCCGACGCGGCTGTACCTGCTGCGGCACGGGCAGACCGAGCTGTCGGTCGCGCGCCGCTACTCGGGTCGGGGCAACCCGCCGCTGACCGGGGCGGGGCGGCGGCAGGCCGAGGCGGCGGCGGCGCGACTGGCCGAGGTCGGCGGGATCTCGGCCGTGGTGTCCTCGCCGCTGGACCGGGCCCGGCAGACGGCGGAGGCCGTCGCGCGCGCGGTCGGCGTCGGCGCGACCGCGCTCGACGGGCTGGTCGAGGCGGACTTCGGCGCGTGGGAGGGGCTGACCTTCACCGAGGCCGCCGAGCGCGACCCGGAGGTGCACCGGCGGTGGCTGGGCGACCCCTCGGTGCCGCCGCCCGGCGGGGAGAGCTTCGACCTGGTGCACCGGCGGGTGCGCGCGGCGCGGGACGAGCTGGTCGCCCGGCACGGCGGCGGGAACGTGGTGGTGGTCAGCCACGTCACGCCGATCAAGTCGCTGCTGCGGCTGGGCCTGGACGTCGGGCCCTCGCTGCTGTTCCGGCTGCACCTGGACCTGGCGTCGCTGTCGGTGGTCGAGTTCTACCCCGACGGGCTCGCGTCCGTCCGCCTGGTCAACGACACCTCCCACCTGGGCTGAGCCGGGCGGTCACACCGCCGGCCGCAACTGCGGGCGGCGGCGGAACCGGACGTCCTCGACGGCCAGCGCGAAGCGGTCGACGGCGGCGCGGATCGCCGCCGCCGCGGCGGGCGCGATGGTGTCGCCGACGATGTCGGGGTCGAGCACGAATTCGCCGCGCAGCACGTTGTCCGCGCCCTTGCCGGTGAGCAGCGGATTCAGCGCGTAGTCCATCGCGACGAGAAAACCCTGGCTGCCGCCGGTGGCCAGCGGCAGGATCACCCGGCCCCGCAGCCCCCGTTTCGGCAGCAGGTCGAGCAGCGCTTTCACCAGGCCGCTGTAGGCCGCCCGGTAGACCGGGCTCGCGACCACGATGCCGTCCGCGCGCAGCACGGCGCCGACCGCCTCGGCGACCTCGGGGTCGTGCAGGTCCTCGGTGAGCAGGGACAACGTCGGCAACTGCCGCACGTGCAGGGTGCGCACCCCGTACCCGGCCTCGCGCAGCAGGTCTTCGGCGTGCGCCACCACGATGCCGGTGCGGGACGCGGGGGAGGGACTGCCGGAAATCACCAGAATGGAGGACATGGCTCGCTGAACACCTTTCCGAAAAGGCTCGGACTACGAGGTAAATGTGTCAGCGCCAACAGATCGCGGCGGCGGTCCGGCCGAAGTCCACGTGCCGACGACGGGTGAGCACCGCGATTTCTGCCATGTGCCGAGTAGAGCGCAAGTTCCACATCGCGACAAGCTTTCCGGGGGTCTGGTTCCACAGCCTGGGACATGACCGGTTACCCTGTCCCCGGACGAGTCGGCAGGGCGGCCGCGTCGGCAGATCAACGTCTGCCGCCGAGGAAAGTCCGGACTCCGCAGGGCAGGGTGGTTGTCAACGGCAACCAGGGGCGACCCTCGGGACAGTGCCACAGAGAACAGACCGCCCCGGCGCGAGCCGGGGTAAGGGTGAAACGGTGGTGTAAGAGACCACCAGCGCCCCCGGTGACGGGGGCGGCTAGGTAAACCCCACCCGGAGCAAGGCCAAGAGGGCGCTTCGGCGCCTGCGCAGGCGATCGAGGGCTGCCCGCCCGATGCCTGCGGGTAGGCCGCAAGAGCCTGCCGGTGACGGCAGGCCGAGATGGATGGCCGCCGAGCGGTGTCGCCGCGAGGCGCCCGCGAACAGAATCCGGCTTACGGCCGGCTCGTCCCCTTCGGGCCCGCGCGGCGCCCCGGTCACCCGACCGGGGCGCCGCGCCCGTCCGGGACCCCCACCCGTGCCCGGCAACCGGCTCGCCCTCCCGCGGGCACGCGCCGGTGCGTCCGCGGCGCGGGGGAAGGCGCCACCCCCCGTGGGGCCGTTCGAGTGATCCTTCGTATCAGGCCGCCCGCCGGGGTGTCCTCCTGCCGAACCGCGGGCCCTGCCCCGCGGTCGTCACGAGGAGGGTTCCCATGTCCACCACCAAGAGGGCGGCCACCTGGCTCGCCCTGACCGGGCTGGTCGGCGCGGCAGCCGTCGGCAGCCCGGTCACCGCCGGGGCGGCGACCACCGAACTGCCGGTCTACGAGGTCAAGAGCGCCGGGCTCAGCCCGGAGCAGGCGGCGGCCCTGCAGAAGGCTTTCGGGCTCCGCGGCGTCGAGAGGGCCGAGGACGGCTCGGTCTCCTTCGCCGACGAGGCCACCTACCTGAGGGTGCCGGGCCTGGACCACGGCACCGGCGAGGTCGACGAGGACGGGTTGCCGACCACCCGGTCCCAGCTCGACCTCGAAGCCCTCAAGCAGGTGCGGGCCATCCCGACCGACTCCGCCGCCAAGCGCGCCCAGGAGGCGCTGCGCGGCATCGGCCTGCTGCCGGGCAACGCGACCGCGCACGCCGCGCACACGACGTTCGAGGTCGTGGACGCCAACAGCAGGGTGGTCGCGTCCGCCCCGCTGGACACCGCGGTGTCGTTCGCCTTCACCCTCGGCGGCGTGCCGCTGGAGGGCGCGGGCGCCAAGATCCGCGTCGCGTACGACGGCCGCGGCGCGGTCACGGGCCTGACCCACAGCACGCGCGAGGTGGCCGAGGCGGGCACCGTGCCGGTGCTGGACCTGACCGAGGCCCGCGGGCGCTGCGCCAAGGTGCTGACCGGCGACGTCCGGCTGACCGACGTCTCCTACGTCTACGAGGCCCCGGCGCTGGCGGAGAAGGTGGCCAGGCTGGAGCCCGGCATCCGGTGCTCGGGCGTCGGCCCGGACGGCGCCGCCGCGCAGCCGGTCACCGTGCCCGCCGCGGTGGACGCCGCCCTGCCCGAGCCCGGTCCCGACCAGCCGCCGCGCGCCGAGGCGGGCGGCCTCGCTCCACAGTGGACCAACCGGGTCGACGTCGGCAGCGAGGGCACCGGCCCGTGCGCCGGCCTGCCCTGGACGGCGACCAACGTCAACGGGTTCAACGGCCAGTTCACCAGCCGGGGCATCCCGGTGCAGTTCAGCTGGCTCAACGCCAACGCCTGGGAGCGGGACTTCAAGGACCCGGCGTACGCCGGCGGCAACGACCAGGTGTACGCCGACGACGTGGACATGACCTACTGGCAGGGCCGCGGCGCGCCGACCGGGTTCTCCTTCGCCGGGTGCAGCAACAACACCGACACGTTCCTGGCCAACACCGAGGCCCGCTGGGGCAACCGGGACGTCGAGTGGATGAGCCTGTTCACCAGCTCGATCCTCCAGGGCAGCGCCGGTGGCCAGAGCTGGGCGCAGCGCTGGGGCCGGGCGTTCCGCGGGCTGCACCAGATCAACAGCTTCGACACCGCGTCCGTGCACAGCAAGGCGCACGGCAGCCGGTTCGGCAACTACCTGCTGCGCAAGCCCTTCCTGTGGTGGAACAAGCCGATGAAGGTCCGCGACGCGTGGGCGCAGGCGTCGATCGACACCCAGCCCTCGTGGGTGCGCTGGGCGACCATGGGCCCGATCGGCCCGTCGTGGACGGCCACCTACAACGACTACTTCTGGGGCAAGGGCCCGGTGGGCCCGGACATCCTGCCGACCGGCGGCTACTGGCGGCTGTCCGGCACCAGCTGATCGCGTGACGCCGGCGCCCTTCCGTCGCACTGGGGGCGGAAGGGCGCCGGCCGCGCCCGACCCGGGACTCGCACGGCGCCCGCCGTGCGAGTCCTCCTCATGTGCGGATGGGATCAGCGGCGGGCCGGGCGGCCCGGCGGCATCCGGTGCACCGGGCGGAACGCCTCGCCGCCGTTGTACCGGCGCTCCAGCTCCGCCACGTAGGCTTCCACCGCCGGGTTGACGATGTCGGCGAGGCTGCGCACGGTCGCCGCCGGCACGTAGGCCGCCAGGTAGGTGGCCGCCGCGCGGGCCCGCTCCAGCACCTCCCGGTCGAAGTTGACCGTCCGCTGCACCCGCCGCCCCGGGCGCCCGTCCGAGCCGGTAGCCTGATCTTCGCCCGAGACGGTCACGGAGACGGTGATTTCGTTCACTCCGTCGGCTGGTTCGGGCTCGGCTACGGGCGGCTGGACCATCTGCGAGCCTCCTCGACGTCGTCACTCCGGGATGGAGTCCGTTCGGGCCAATCCCGGAGGCCGAACGGGTCACCGGCGCGGCGGGGTGGACGGGGGGATCAAGGTCGTGCACACAGTGCGTGACCAGGGAGTCCGCAGCCGGGTGAACTGTCTCAGCAATCGGGAGAATCCGGTGTCACCGGTTCTCCGCCGGCTCCCCCGGAACCATGATGTCTGTGGCCAGATTAGACGTAATCGACCTCCAGGGGAACGGCTCGTGATCTACCCACCGCCAGTCGACCGACACACCTCGTGACGAAGACGTGTTCTACTCGATAGCGCACGAACCGGACGGGCACCCCTCGGCCCGCCCGGCGAAGTCCTGCGTACTCAGGAGTACGAGATGACCGCCATGACCCTGGTAACACTCGCGCAGCAGACACCGCCCGCCCTGGGCACAGGCGGCGTGCGCCAGTGGATCCTCGACAACCTGGTCCCGCTGCTCCTGCTGACCGTCGCCGTCCTCCTGCTCTGGCTGGGTGGCGGCAAGGGCGACAACGCCGGCGTCATGCGCAGGCTGGGCGGCGTGATCATCGCGTTGGCGATCATCGGCCTCGCCGTGACCACGAACGCCGGTGCGAACATCGGCCAGTGGATCGCCGGCCTCTTCACCGGCGGGTGACCCTTGCGGGTGCGCACTGACGACGAGGTCTACCGGGTCGACGCCGTCTGGCTCGGCCCGCCGAAGGCGACCTTCCCGTGGCGGGCGCGCTACGTGGCCTGGGGCGTCGGCATCGTGGTGTTCCTGGTGGTCACCGCCGTGCAGCGGCAGGTCGGCTTCGGGTTCGACTTCATCAACACCGGCTGGGGCTTCGTGATCACGATCGCGCTGACCCGGTTCATCTGCACGCGCATCAGCCACGAGCGCCCGCTGTCGGCCGTGGTGGCGATGTGGGTGCGCGAGCTGAACTCCCCGCGCGAGAAGACCTCGGGGCGCGGCGGCGCGGCCAGCGCGGCCCGCATCCGGGTCAACCGGCAGCGACCGCGCCGGCGCACCCGCCGCGACCGGGCGGCGGAACGCCGGGACCGCGCGGCCCGATCCCAGCACCGCAGGCAGGCAGACCGCCGTAAGAAGGAGGATCGCGGTGTTCGGACGCCGGCGTGACCGGAACCGGCGCTCCGCAGCGCAGCACGTGGCCCAGCACGCGGCTGCCGCGCGGGACGACCGGAAGGTCTACAGCAAGCGCGGTCGCCGCCTGCCGGGCGAGCAGGCCGTGCCCAGCTACACACCGTCGATCTCCGCCCGCAGCATCGACGGCCACCTGCTGCGCACCGGCCAGGAGGTCTACGCCTGGTACAAGCTCGCGCCGCAGCGCTGGTCGTTCCGCTCGGACTCGCAGCGCCAGGACCTGATCGCGGCCATCGCGGGCCAGTACGCCGAGCTGCAGGGCCGCTGGATGCACCTGCGCGTGACCACGCGCCCGTACCCGATCCGCATGTGGGCCGAGGCGCACGTGCACAACGCGGTGCGCCGGCTGCCGGACACGCCCGGGACGCTGAGCTTCGACGACTACATGGTCGGCGAGCAGCAGCAGCTGATGGGCCGCTCGATGGCGGAGAAGGAGGTCTACCTCGGCGTCCAGGTGCAGACCCGCAACATGATGGACCGCGCCGTCGAGCGGGCCGCCCCCGTGCTGCGCAAGGTGTTCCCGGACGCAGTGGACGCCGAGCTGGTCGCGATCGAGTCCGAGGTCGACCACCTGGACCAGGTGATCGGCTCCGCCGGCCTGGAGGGCCGCCCGGTCACGGCCGAGGAGATGTCCTGGCTGATGCACCGGTCGTGCTCGCTGGGCCTGCCCGCGCCGCGCAACCTGCCGGCCGTGCCCGGCGCGCCGTGGGAGCCGGAGGACCTGGCGTCGTTCACCGACGCGGCGGACTTCCACCAGGAGCCCTACGCGCCGACCGTGACGGTGCGGGGCCGCACCGGGTCGAACGCGGGCATCAAGCGGCACGTCGCCGTCCTCACCGTCGGCCTCATGCACGGCCTGCAGATCCCCGAGATCGACGACCCGTGGGTGCAGCGCTCGGACCGGCTGCCCGCCTCCGTCGAGTGGTCGGCCCGGATCTACGTGCGGCGGCCCGAGGAGGTCGCGGGCGAGCTGCAGCGGCAGATGAACAAGGTCCGCTCGCAGGTGCGCCACTACACCGACGAGCACGAGCTGGAGCCGCCGCAGTCGCTGGCCCGGCAGGCTTCGCGGGTGCTGGAGATCGACGACGAGATGACGTCGGGCTTCACCGCGCTGGGCACCCGGGTGCGCTCGTGGTGGCGGCTCGCGGTGTCCGGCCCGACCGAGCGCGAGGCGCTGCGGCTGGCCCAGTCGCTGCTGGACCTCTACAAGCCCAAGGTCGCCATCGAGCACCCCGAGGCGCAGTACGCGATCGCCCGCGAGTTCATCCCCGGCGAGTCCCTGTCGTCCTCGGCCTACCTGCGGCGCGGCTCGGTGCTGTGGGCGGCCTCGGCCGTGCCCACCGCGACCGCCGAGGTCGGCGACCGGCGCGGCATCCTGCTCGGCGAGACTGTGACGGCCACCCGCCGCCCGGTGGCGTGGGACCCGTGGATGGCGCAGGAGCTGCGCGACTCGTCCGGCCTGACGGCGCTGGTCGCCGGCCTGGGCGCGGGCAAGTCCTTCCTCGGCGGCGGCATCGTCTACAAGACGCTGCGGTCCGGCGCGCACTGGACGCTGCTGGACCCGTCCGGGCCGCTGACGGCGCTGTGCGAGCTGCCCGAGCTGCGGCCCTACGCGCGGCCGATCAACCTGCTCAACGCCCAGCCCGGCATCCTCAACCCGTACCGGGTGGTGGCCGAGCCGCTGCTGGACCACTTCCTGGACGAGGAGGACGCGGAGCGGGCGTGGCGGCGCGAGCGCGCGCTGGCCGCGGCCACCCGCCGCCGCCTCGTGCTGGACGTGCTGACCGGCCTGCTGCCGTTCGAGGTCGCGCGGCTGCCGCAGACCCGGATCGTGCTGCTGCGCGCGGTCCGCACGGTCGGCGGCCGGCCCGACGCCCACCCCGGGCAGGTCTTCGAGGCGCTGCGCCGCGACGCCTCCGAGCACCACGAGCACGCCGTCGTGGTGGCCGACTTCCTCGACGAGATGCGCGAGCGCATGTCGCTGCTCATCCCGGAGAAGGACGCCGACCCGTACAACGAGGCGCGCGACGACCGCCTGACCGTGCTGACCATGGCGGGGCTGAACCTGCCCAAGGACGGCGTCGGGCGCGAGCACTGGACCGACGCCGAGGCCCTGGGCGTCGAGATGCTCAACCTGGCGGCCTGGCTGACCCAGCGCTCGATCTACGAGCGGCCCAAGGACCTCCGCAAGGGCGTGTGGATCGACGAGGCGTTCTTCCTGTCCGAGGTGCCCACCGGCCGGGTGCTGATGAACCGCTTCGCGCGCGACTCGCGCAAGTGGAACGTCCGCGTCCTGCTGTCGTCGCAGATCCCGGCGGACTTCCTGAAGATCCAGGGCTTCGTGGCGCTGCTCGACTCGGTCTTCGTGGGCCGCCTGGACGACGACCAGGCGCAGGCCGACGCCCTGCGGCTGCTGAAGGTCCCGGTCGGCGCGGGCTACGAGCAGGTGGTGGCGTCGCTGGGCCGCCGCCCCGGCGGGGTCCGCAACAGCACCGAGCGCGACCGCGCGCCCCGGCAGTTCATCTTCGGCGACGGCGCGGGCGGCGTGGAGCGCATCCGCATCGACTTCTCCGGGCCGCACCTGGAGCACCTGCGCAACGCGCTGGACACCACGCCCGACGCGATGCGCGACGGCCCGGAGCCGGCCGAGGTGGAACTCGCCTCCGAGCCGCAGGACCCGTTCGCCTACGCGGAGGACCACGACGACTACGACGACGAGCTGGCCGCCGACCTGGAGGTCGGCCTCGCGGACGAGCTGGTCGAGTCGGGCCACGGTGAGGGAGGAAACCGCCGCTCCGGTCGGGAAGGTGCGGCATGAGCACCCTCCTGCTGGTGGTGGCGATCGCCGTCGCGCTGTACGCGCGGCGGCGGTTCAGACGTGCCGCGCGGGTGCTCGGCGCGGCCCCGCGCGGCGGTTCGCGGTGGCGGGCGGTGGCGGTCGTGGTCGCCTTCGTCGGCCTCCAGGCCGTGATCGGCGCGGCGCCCGCGCACGCGGCGCCCTGCGGTGAGGCGCCGGCCCCCGAGCGGCCGGGTTCGGGCATGGTCGGCGCGATCGACCCGCCCATCGGCAACGGCGTGAAGGACTCGCCCTACCTGACCTACGGGTACGCGGGCATGGTCTGGCACACCTACCAGGAGAAGTGCGGGCTGCCCGACGCGTCCCCGGTGCTGGACACCTGGATGGGCAACCAGCTGTTCAACGTCGCCAAGAACATCGTCGGCGCGACCAACGCCCTGCACTACACCGTCGTCGGCCAGGGCCTGCTCCAGCCGCTGGACGACGCGGTCAAGGAGGGCGTGCAGAAGGTCTACGACAACGTCTACCTGCGCTGGTTCGGGCTGGTCGCGCTGATCCTGGCGGTGCTGATGTTCCGCCAGATCTGGAACGGCGACCTGGCCACCATCAGCAAGCGCGGGATGTGGGCGCTGGCCGCGATGTGGCTGGCGACCTCGACCCTGGCGCTGCCGCAGTTCTACGACCTGCTGGACAGCACCCTGGTCACCAAGACCTCCGAGATCCAGGCGGGTTTCGTGGACGTGGAGGAGGGCAAGGACAACCTGGACGTGCTGCCGTCGCGGCTGCACGACTCGGTGGTCTACCAGAGCTGGCTGCGCGGCGAGTTCGGCTCGCCGGAGGCGCCGCAGTCCACCGAGTTCGGGCCGCGGCTGCTGGGCCTGCAGGCTTGGACGGTGCAGGAGATCGGCGAGCACAAGGACGGCGACCAGACCGCGCTCGACGCCAAGCGCAACGAGTTCGCGGCCCTCTACAAGCAGCTCGGCCCCGCCCAGGGCTACTTCAGCGGCGCGGCGGGCGGGCGCACCGGCGCCGGGTTCCTCTCGCTGCTCCAGGCGATCGCGTTCTCGCTGTTCCAGCTGTTCGCCAAGGCCGCCGTGCTGCTGGCGCAGCTGCTGCTGCGGGTGCTGACGCTGGCCGGGCCGCTGATCGGCCTGGCCGCGCTGCTGCACCACGACCTGCTGCGCAAGGTCGGCCGCGCGGTCGCGGTGACGGTGTTCAACGTGCTGGTGCTGGCGGTGCTGGCGGGCACGCACGCGCTGCTGCTCCAGGCGATCTTCAACGCCACCGGCCTGTCGCTGCTGACCCGGACGCTGCTGGGGCTGATGCTCACCCTGGTGTGCTTCATGATCGGCAAGCCGATGCGCCGGATGTGGCAGATGGTCGAGATGTCGGTCGGCTCGGCGAGCGGGGCGCTGCCCATGCGCGGTGGCCTGCTGTCCATGCTGCGCCGCAAGAAGGACACCGGGCCGTCGCCGCAGGAGGAGTTCTGGGACACCGTGCGCGACGCGGACCCGGACGGCCCCGAGGCGCCGCAGCGCGGCCGGGGCCGGGTGCGGCCCGAGGCCGCGAACCCGGTGGTGGCCACGGCGCACCGGCTCGACCGCTCCGACGCCGGGGTCGACCCGGTGCGCGCGGTCGCCGCCGCGGCCGGCGGTGGCGGCGGTGGCGGCGGTGGTGTCGCGGCCCTGCCCGCGGGCGCCGGCGGCGGGCAGGCGGCGCTGCCGGTCGGGCGCTCGCGCCTGGTGGACGCGCCCCCGGTGGCCGACCGGAACTGGGACCGGGTGGACGACGCGGTGCTGGTGCCGTCGCGGGCGGGCAACGGGTTCGCGCGGGTCTCCGACGGCCCCGTCGTGCCGGGGCCGCGGCGGGCCGAGACCGAGGTGGTGGCGGGGCGGCAGGTCCACGTGATCTACCGGCCCTCGCGTGGGCTCGAGGTCAGGGACAGCTGATGCCGATCAGGACGAACCGGGGCCGCACGGCGGTGTACCGCCGGCTGTGGGGGTGGCCGCTGCGCTCGCCGCGGCACCTCGTGATGACGATCGTCCTGCTGGTCGCCGCGATCACGACGATCGGCGTCGTGGCGGACCGGGTGGTGGGCGCGCGCTCCACCGCCGCGGGGCCCACCACGACGACCGCGCCCGTCGCGCCCGGCGGCAACCAGGTCGGCGTGCTGCCCTCGGCGGGCACGACCTCGCCGCTGCCGACGAAGGCGCCCAGCCCCACGGCCGCGCCCTCGTCGGCCCCGGTCACGCCGGACGCGCAACTGGTCGCGGAGAGCTGGATCGAGGCGTGGCTCGACCACCCGGCGGGCGTCACCAACGCCAAGTGGCTGGAGGGGCTCGAACCGTGGACGTCGGACGAGCTGCTGCCGACGCTGCGGTCGGTCGACCCGGCGAACGTGCCGAAGGAGATCAAGGGCAGGGTGACGGCGAGTCGGTCCACCACCGATTCGGTCGATTTCGAAGCCGACCTGGAAACCGGCAAGCTCGTGCTGACCGTGGCGAAGCTGCCCGAGGGCTGGCGCGTGCACAAGTACAGCAGGGTGGGCTGAGATGCTGAAGATCGTGCTGGCGGTCGTGGCGGTGGTCGCGGTGGTCACCGTCACGGTGACCAACGGTGTCTCGACCGTGGTCAACAACGCCACGTCGGAAGAGGGCGTCGCCGGCATCCGCAACGTCGGCTGCAACGCCTCGATCGGACCGTGGGAGGGTGGCGGCGAGGAGAAGGGCCGCAACGACGCGAGCCGCCTCAACGACGAGCAGCGCGGCACCGTCGCCAAGATCATCTCCATCGGCCAGGAGCGGCAGCTGCCGCCGCTGGCGTGGCAGATCGCCATCCAGGCGGGCATGACCGAGTCCGGCCTGCGCCCGCTGGACTACGGCGACCGGGACTCGCTGGGCATCTTCCAGATGCGCCCGTCGATGGGCTGGGGCACCGAGGCCCAGGTGATCGACCCGGTGTACGCGATCAACAAGTTCTACGACGTGCTGGTCAACGTGCCGAACTGGGAGGACCGCCGCCCCGGCGACTCGGCGCAGGCGGTGGAGCGCTCGGCGTTCCCGGACCGGTACCACAACTGGGAGGCCATGGCGGCGTTCCTGATCGGCGAGCTGGGCAGCGTGCCCGACCCGGCCGGCTGCGGCGCGGGCGCGGGCGACCTGCTGCTGGCCTCCTCGGTGGCGGGCACGGCCATCGAGTTCACCAAGCAGCAGCTGGGCGAGCCCTACCTGTGGGGCGGCAACGGCCCCGACCAGTGGGACTGCTCCGGCATCCTGGTCAAGGCGTTCGCGGCGGCGGGCGTGAAGATCCCGCGCGTGGCCAACGACCAGTACGTGGCGGGCGGCGCGCACCTGCCGGTGCGCGAGGCGCAACCGGGCGACCTGATCTTCTGGGCCACCAACCCGGCCGACCCGGTCACCGTGCACCACGTCGCCATGTACCTGGGCGACGACGAGTACATCCACGCCCCGCAGACCGGGGACGTGGTGAAGATCAGCAAGCTCAACTGGGACTACCACGAGTTGATGCCACTGGCCGTCCGGCCGGGCGTGTGATCGTGCGAGGGAGGCACGTCCGATGTTCACCCCCGACCCCATCCAGCGCCACGCAGGGCCGCCGGCGTCCAGCACACCGCTGCGGGACTACCTGACCTCGCAGCCGCCCGGCGTGGACGGCTCCTACGCCGTGCTGCCCCGGTCGCTGGTGGAGGCGATGCCGCTGCCGTGGCAGCAGCAGATGACCCACCTGCTCGCCGAGTTCCACCGCTCGTTCGCGCACCTGGGCTGGCCGGTCTACCGGGTCGTGCCGTCGCGGCGGGAGCGGCTGGTGGACCTCGACGAGGACCAGCTCGCCGAGGTGGGCGCGATCGTGGAGATCGACGCGGACGGCGAGCTGGTCTACCGGGACCGCTCGGGCACCCGCATCGAGGACCCGGAGCAGCGGGTGGTGCTGGTGTCGGTCCTGGACCCGATCCCGGGCGACTACGCCAACGCCAACCAGAGCACCCCGGCGCGGGGCTTCCCGGTGCCGCAGCAGCCCTTCCCGCCCTCGGGCCCGCTGCCGCAGCAGTCCCACCCGCAGTCGGGCCCGCTGCCCGTGCAGCCCTACCCGCAGTCCGGACCGCTGCCCGTGCAGGCCCCGCACCAGCGGTGACCCGATCACGGGTGGCGGTGGTCGGCCCGGTCGGCGCGCCGCGCGCGCCCGCCGGGCCGAGCGCGCCCCGGGCCCGGCCCGCGGCCGGACATGACACGCGGGCCCGCGCGTGCCAGCCTTGACGCATGGGTGATCCGAATGCCTGGTACTACTGCCTGGCCCACCAGAAGGCCGAGAAGGGCGTCGGCTGCCGCGGCGGCGACCGGATGGGCCCCTACCCGGACGAGGCGACGGCCCGGCGGGCGCTGGAGCTGGCCCGGCAGCGCACCGAGGCCGAGAACGAGGCCGACCGGGAGTGGGAGGAGCGCGGTTGACCCGTTCGGGCCGCGCGTCGGGCTAAGGTGCAGTCGTGGCCTCGATGGTGATCCGTACCGGGCGCGCGGACCTGGACTTCAGCGGGATCCGGACGGAGTTCGGGCTGCCCGCCGACTTCCCGGCCGCCGCGCTGGCGGAGGCGCGGCAGGCGGTGGACCGCGGCGCCGCCGGTGACCGGGAGGACGCCACCGCCCTGCCGCTGGTGACGATCGACCCGCCGGGCGCGCAGGACCTCGACCAGGCGCTGTGCGTGCAGCGGGTCGGGCGCGGTTTCCGCGTGCAGTACGCGATCGCCGACCTCGGCGCGTTCGTCGTGCCCGACGGCGCGCTGGACGCGGAGGTGCGCGGGCGCGGCCAGACGCTGTACCTGCCCGACGGCAACGTGCCGCTGCACCCGGCGGTGCTGTCCGAGGGCGCGGCCAGCCTGCTGCCGGAGCAGACCCGGCCGGCCGTGCTGTGGACCCTGGAGTGCGACGCGGACGGCGAGCCGACCGACGTGCGCGTGCGGCGCGCGGTGGTCCGCTCGACGGCCCGGTTCGACTACGAGACCGTGCAGGCGTCCATCGACGCGGGCACGCCGCACCCGTCGGTCGCGGCCCTGCCCGGGTTCGGCCGGCTGCGCCGCGAGCGGGCCGCCGAGCGCGGCGCGGTGGAGCTGCGCCTGCCGGAGCAGGAGATCGTCCCCAACGGCGACGGCGACTGGAAGCTCGCGGTCCGCCCCCGCGCGGACGTCGAGGCGTGGAACGCGGAGGTCTCGCTGCTCACCGGCATGGCGGCGGCGCGGGTCATGCTGGACGCCGGGGTGGGCGTCCTGCGCACCCTGCCCGACGCCGACGACGGCGCGGTCGACGCCCTGCGGCGGTCCGCGCACGCGCTGGGCGTGCCCTGGCCGGCCGGGGCGACCCCCGCGCGCTTCCTGGCCGGCCTCGACCCGGCCCGGCCGGAGTCGCTGGCGCTGTTCGTGGACGCCACCCGCCTGCTGCGCGGCGCGGGCTACACGGCGTTCGACGGCACGATCCCGGCGGTGGTCACGCACGCCGGCGTCGCCGCCCCGTACGCGCACGTCACCGCGCCGCTGCGGCGCCTGGTGGACCGGTTCGCCACCGAGGTGTGCCTGGCGGTCACCGCCGGCCGCGAGGTCCCGGACTGGCTGCGCCGGGCGCTGCCGCGGCTGCCGGGCCTGATGGGCGGCTCGGACGCGCTGGCCGCCAAGGTCGACCGCGCCTGCCTGGACCAGGTGGAGGCTTGGGTGCTGGCCGACCGGGTGGGCCAGGAGTTCGACGCCGTGGTGCTGCGCGCCGAGGGCGGCGGGGCGGACGTGTTCGTCGCGCAGCCGCCGGTCATGGGCCGCTGCACGGGGACGGACCTGCCGGAGGGCGAACGCGTCCGGGTGCGGCTCACCGAGGCCGACCCGCGGCGCCGCAAGGTCGCGTTCACGGAGGTCGGGTCCTGATGCTGCCGGTCGACGACCTCGGCGAGCCGGTGCCGCTGCCGGCGCCGCCCCGCCGGGTGGTGAGCCTGGTGCCGTCGCTGACCGAGGCGGTGGACCCGGCGGTGCTCGTCGGCGCGACGGACTACTGCACCCACCCGCCGGACCTGGCCGTGGAGCGGGTGGGCGGCTCGAAGTACCCCGCGGTGGACCGGGTGCTCGCGCTGCGCCCGGACCTGGTCCTGGCCAACAGCGAGGAGAACCGCCCGCAGGACGTGGAGCGCCTGCGCGCCGACGGCGTCCCGGTGTGGGTGACGGCCGCGCCCGCGACGGTGCCCGCGGCGCTGGGTTCCCTGCGCCGGCTGCTGGCCACGGCGTGGGACGCGGAGCCGGCCTGGCTGGTCGAGGCCGAGCGGCTGTGGCGGGAGGTCCTGCCCCCGCGGGCGACGGCGCTGGTCCCGGTGTGGCGCAAGCCCTGGGTCGTGGTGGGCCGCGACACCTTCGCCGGGGACGTCCTGCGCCGGCTGGGCGTGGTCAACGCCTACGCGGACCACCCCGACCGCTACCCGCGCCCGCCCCTGGCGGAGCTGCGGGAGCGGGCGGCCGACCTCGTGGTGCTGTCCGACGAGCCCTACCTGTTCACCCCGGACGACGGCCCGCAGTTCTTCCCGGGCCTGCGCCCGGTGTTCGTCTCCGGCAGGCACCTCACCTGGTACGGCCCGTCGCTGGTGGAGGCCAGGGCCGCGCTGGAGCGCGCCTTCCGCGACCAGTCCTGACCCCGTCGCCCCGACGGGGCCGCCGGACGGGTCCGACGGCCCCGGCGCCACCGCGCCCGATCAGTGGAACGTGTGCTCCGGGCCGGGGAACCCGCGCCCGCGGACGTCGTCCGCGAACTCCCGCGCCGCGCCCAGCACGACGCCGGCCAGGTCCGCGTACCGCTTGACGAACCGCGGGCCCTTGCCGCGCCGCAGGCCCAGCATGTCCTGCCACACCAGCACCTGCGCGTCGGTGTCCGGGCCCGCGCCGATGCCGACGGTCGGGATGCGCAGGTCGTGGGTGATCCGCTTGGCGACCTCGCCGGTCACCATCTCCAGCACCACGGCGAACGCGCCCGCCTCCTGCACGGCGTGCGCGTCGGCCACCACGGCGTCGGAGGCGTCGTCGCGGCCCTGCACGCGGTAGCCGCCGAGCTGGTGCTCGCTCTGCGGGGTGAAGCCGACGTGGCCCATGACCGGGATGCCCGCGTTCACGATCGCCGCGACGTGCGGCGCGAAGTGCCGGCCGCCCTCCAGCTTCACGGCGTGCGCGCGGCCCTCCTTCATGAACCGCACGGCCGTCGCGACGGCCTGCTCGACCGACACCTGGTAGGAGCCGAACGGCAGGTCGGCCACGACCAGGGCCCGCTTCGCCGACCGCGTCACGCTGCGCACCAGCGGGAGCAGCTCGTCCACGGTCACCGGCAGGGACGTGTCGTAGCCGTAGACGTTGTTCGACGCCGAGTCGCCGACCAGCAGGACCGGGATGCCGGCCTCGTCGAACAGCTCGGCGGTGTACATGTCGTACGCGGTGAGCATGGGCCACGGCTCGCCGCGTTCCTTCAGCTCGCGCAGGTGGTGGATGCGGACTTTCCTGGCCGGTGCGGGGGCGCCGGCGCCGCTGCCGTAGGGCGCGGCCACCTCGGGTGCAGAAGTCATCGCGGACCGTCCTCCCTCGAAGCCCGCCTCGTCGCGGGTCTCCGGGCGTCGTTGCACGGTTACCCGCCCAGCGTGACACCGGAGGAGCCGGTTGTGCGCGGTGTGCGAGTAGCCTCACACGGCCGCCGCGGACCCCGCCTCACCCCGCCGCACCGCACGCAGGAACGCAGCCACCCGAACCGGCGGGAATTCCAGCACCACACCCGGTCTCTTCGAGTCCCGCACCGCCCCCAACCCGGCCCGAAGCTCGACGCACTCCCCGCCGCTGTTGCCGCCCCACCGGCACGCCGTCGCCGCTGCCCGGTCGCCGGCGTGGACCCGGGGCGCTAGGAGCAGACCTTCCCCGCGGGCGGCAGCTCCAGGTCGATCAGGTACTCGTCGGTGGCCGGGTCGACGCACTCGTTGCCCTGCAGGTACACGGTGTGCTGGTTGCCCTCGTAGGTCAGCAGCCCGCCGCCCAGCGACTTCGCCAGGTTCACCCCCGCCTGGTACGGCGTGGCCGGGTCGCCGGTGGTGGAGATGACCAGCACCGGGGGCAGGCCCGCGACGGCCTTCGCCTCCTGCGCCGTCGGCGGCACGGGCCAGAACGCGCACGAGTCCAGCGCGCCCACCGCCGGGTTGCCGTCGTCCAGGAACGGGGCCGCCGCCTTGTACCGCCGGGCCAGGTCGTCCAGCACCGCGCGGTCGGTCACGCGGGGCTCGTCGACGCACTTCACGGCCGTGAAGGCGTCGGTGATGGTGGAGTACTTCCCGTCCTGGTCGCGGTCGAAGTAGCTGTCGGCCAGCGTCAGCAGGACCTCGCCCCGGTCGTTCTTCAGCTCCGCCAGCCCCGCGTTCAGCGGCGCCCACAGCTCCTCGGTGTACATCGCCTGGATGGCCCCGGTGATCGCGTCGTTGTAGGACAGCTTGCGCGAGCCCACGTCCACCGGCCGCTGCACCAGCGGCAGCGTCAGGTCCCGGAACGCCTTGTTCGCCCCCGCCGGGTCGGCGCCCAGCGCGCAGTCCTGGCGCCGGGCGCACCACGCGGCGAACGCGTCGAACGCCTTCTGGAACCCGGCGGCCTGTGCGACCAGCGACTCGGTCTGGCCCTGCGTCGGGTCGACCGCGCCGTCGAGCACCAGCGCCCGCACGTTGCCGGGGAACGCCGCCGCGTACCCGGCGCCGATGTGCGTCCCGTACGAGTACCCCAGGTAGGTCAGCTTCTCGTCGCCCAGCGCCGACCGCATGACGTCGAGGTCGCGCACGACGTCCCGCGTGCCCACGTGCGCCAGGAACTCCACCCCGCTGGCCGCGGCGCACTTCTCGGCGAACGCCTTGTTCTCCGCCTCGGTCTGCGCCACCCCGGCGGGCGAGGTGTCGACGTCCACGTCGAGGCGGTCCGCGTCGCGCTCCTGGTCGCTCAGGCACCGCACCTGCGGCTGGCTGGCCCCGACGCCGCGCGGGTCGAAGCCCACCAGGTCGAACCGCCTGCCCAGCTCGGTCCTGCCCACCTGCGCGCCCAGGCTCGCCGCCGCCGACATGCCCGAACCGCCCGGCCCGCCGGGGTTGAGCAGCAGCGACCCGATCCGCTCACCGGTCGCCTTCTGCCGCAGCAGGCCGAGCCGGACCGTCCGGCCGCCGGGCTCGGCGTAGTCCAGCGGCACCTCCAGCCGGGCGCACTCGATCGACTTCCTGTTCCGGAACTGGGCGCGGGTGGTGCCGGTGGTGGCGTACTCGGCGCAGTCCTCCCAGCCCAGCTGCTGCCCGTAGAACCGCTCCAGCCCGGCGGGCACGGCCCCGGCGGGCCCGCGCTGTTCGAGCACCGTCCCGGGGGTCGGCGAGCCGGCGACGACGGACGTGCACGACGCCAGCACGGGCAGGACGAGGAGCAGCAGGAGACAACGGCGCACACCCCGATCGTAGGTGTGACTCGTCGGCCACAACGCGCGCCGAGGCCCCCGCCGGTGAGCGAGAATGCCCCCATGCCACAGCTCCGACTCGCCCTCGCCCAGGTCAACGCGTGTGTCGGCGACCTGGCCGGCAACACCGAACTCGTCCTGGAGTGGACGCGCAAGGCCGTGGAGGCGGGCGCGCACCTGGCGGTCTTCCCCGAGATGGTGCTCACCGGCTACCCGGTGGAGGACCTGGCGCTGCGCGTGTCGTTCGCCGAGGCGTCCAAGCGGGCGCTGACCGACCTCGCCCGGCGGCTCGCGGAGGCGGGCTGCGGCGGGCTGCCGGTGTTCGTCGGCTACCTGGACCGCGACGAGCGCGGGATGCGCAACGCGGCGGCCGTGCTGCACGGCGGCGAGGTCGTGGCGCGGCAGTACAAGCACCACCTGCCCAACTACGGCGTGTTCGACGAGCGCCGCTACTTCACGCCCGGTGACGAGCTGGACGTCGTGCGGCTGCACGGCGTCGAGATCGGCATGGTCGTCTGCGAGGACCTGTGGCAGGACGGCGGCCCGATCGCCGCCCTCGGCGCGGCCGGCGTGGACCTGGTGGTCTCGCCGAACGCCTCGCCGTACGAGCGGAAGAAGGACGACGCCCGCCTGCCGCTGGTGGCGCGCCGCGCGGCCGAGGCGAAGGCGCCGCTGGCCTACGTCAACCTCGTCGGCGGCCAGGACGAGCTGGTGTTCGACGGCGATTCGATGGTCGTCACCGGGACGGGTGACCTGCTGACCCGCGCCCCGCAGTTCGTGGAGCACCTGGTCGTGCTCGACCTGGACCTGCCCGGCGGCGCGGCGCGCACCGAGGGCCCGGTCGACGGCTTCACCGTGCGCCGCAGGACGCTGTCGGACGACCCGCTGCCCGCCTACCCGCCGCTGCCCGCGCCCGCGCCGGCCGAGCCGCTGTCCGACGAGGCGGAGGTGTGGCACGCGCTGGTCACCGGCCTGCGCGACTACGTGCGCAAGAACGGCTTCCGCTCGGTCGTGCTGGGCCTGTCCGGCGGCATCGACTCGGCGGTGGTCGCCGCGCTGGCGGTGGACGCCCTCGGCGGGGACGCCGTGCACTGCGTCTCGATGCCGTCGGTCTACTCGTCGGAGCACTCGAAGTCCGACGCCCGGGAGCTGGCGCGGCGCACCGGCGCGCACTACGAGGTGCAGCCCATCGCCGACATGGTCCGCGTGTTCGTCGACCAGCTCGGCCTGACCGGGCTGGCCGAGGAGAACGTGCAGGCCCGCTGCCGCGGCGTGACCCTGATGGGCCTGTCCAACCAGCACGGCCACCTGGTCCTGGCCCCCGGCAACAAGTCCGAGCTGGCGGTCGGCTACTCGACCATCTACGGCGACGCGGTCGGCGGGTTCGCGCCGATCAAGGACGTGCTCAAGACCCTGGTGTGGGACCTGGCCAGGTGGCGCAACGCGCAGGCCGAGAAGCTGGGCGAGCTGCCGCCGATCCCGGAGAACTCGATCGCCAAGCCGCCGTCGGCCGAGCTGCGGCCGGGCCAGGTGGACACCGACTCGCTGCCGGACTACGAGCTGCTCGACGCGGTGCTGGACGACTACGTCGAGGGCGACAAGGGCTACCGCGACCTGATCGCGGCGGGCTTCGCGCCCGAGCTGGTGGACCGGGTCCTGCGCATGGTCGACCGGGCCGAGTACAAGCGCCGCCAGTACCCGCCGGGCACGAAGATCACGTTCAAGGCGTTCGGCCGCGACCGCCGCCTGCCCGTCACCAGCGGCTGGCGCGAGGGGTAGCGGGTCGGTCCCGGGCGCCCGCCGCCGGTGAGCGCCCGCGCGCTCAGGCGGTGGCGGCGCGCCCGGCCGCGCCCGTGCCGGAGGACGCCGCGGCCGGCGCGCGGCCCTCGGTCACCGCCGCCACGACGCTGAGCACGCCCAGCACCAGCAGCGCGATGCCCAGCAGCCACGCCAGCGCGACCAGGCCGGACAGCGGCATCACCAGCACGACGACCCCGGCGACCAGCGTCACGACCCCGGAGAGCACCGCCCACCCGCTGGTGCCGAACCCGTGGAAGACCTCCGCGACCCCGCCCACCACCCAGGTGGCGCCGAGCAGCAGCGCCAGCACCGCGACGGTCTGGAACGGGGAGCGCAGGCTGAGGATGCCCGCCACCAGCGCCAGCAGCCCGGCGACCGCGAGCAGCACCCGGTACCCGCCGGAGGAGCCGCCCTGGGTGAACGAGCTGACCAGCCAGAACACGCCGGTGATCAGCAGCTGGACCCCGAACAGCACCGCCGCGGTGAGGATCGTGATGCCCGGCCAGACCAGCACCAGCAGCCCGATCGCGACCGTGACGACGCCGAACGTGATCCGCAGCGCCTTGGACCGGCCGAGCAGCCGCGTCGGGCCGGCCGGACCATTCGCGTCAGCCTCGTGGTGCGCCATGGCGACCAGGGTGCGCCCCCGCGCCGGCCACCGCAGGGCCGAGCCGGTGTATCACCCGTTCCGGTGGACGCGCGCCGCGGTCGGCAGGAACAGCGCCGCCACCGCGCCGACCCCGCAGATCACGGCGGTGATCAGGAAGATCTCGTGGTACTCGGTCAGCAGCGCGTCGGACAGCGCCCGCTGGTAGACCTCGGCCCGCCGGCGGAACTCCTCGGGCGGCACGCCGAACGGCAGCGGGGTGTCCAGGTCGGCGGTCAGCTCCCGGAACCGGTGCAGGCCCCACGCCGACAGCGCCGCCACCCCCACCAGCATCCCGGTCATCCGCGCCACGACCACCGCCGCCGACGCCACCCCGTGCTGGGCGTCCGGCACCACCCGCAGCGCCGCCGCCGACACCGGGGCGATCACCAGCCCGAGCCCGAACCCGGCCACCACCAGGTCGCGGTCCAGCACCGCGGGCGACACGTCCGCCGGCCACCGGGCGATCAGCGCGTACGCCACCGCCGCCACGGCCATCCCGGCCACCGACACCCACCGGTCGCCCGCGCGCCCCGCCAGCCACCCGCCGACCAGCGCGCCGACCGGCAGCGCGACCAGGAACCGGGCCAGCAGCGCCACCGCCTGCGCCGAGTCCAGCCGCAGCACCGTCTGCGCGAACAGCTCGACGTCCACCAGGGTCACCATCAGCGCCGCGCCGGCTGCCAGCGACACGGCCAGCGCCGCCAGGAACGGCCGCACCGCCACGCCGGTCGGGTCCAGCAACCGCACCGCCGACCGCTTCTCCCACCACGCGAACGCCACCAGCGCCACCAGCGCGCCGCCCAGCGCCGGCAGGCCCCACGGCGGCAGCACGGCGTGCTCCGGGTCGGGGTTGTAGAGCCCGACCACCAGCAGCGACAGCGACAGCGCCAGCAGCGCGCCGCCCACCACGTCGACGCGCACCGGCCGACCCGCCCCGCCCGGCACGGTCCGCTGCACGACCGCCATCGCGACCAGCGCCAGCGGCAGGTTCACCCAGAACACCCACCGCCAGCTCTGCGGCTCCAGCGACTCGAACACCGACCACGCGTTGAACAGCGAGGCCACCCCGACGCCGTAGAGGGTGCCCAGCACGCTGCCCAGCTCCTGCGCCGCGCCGACCACGCCCAGCGCGCCGGCCCGCCGCCGCGCGTCCCACAGGTCGCCCACCAGGGCCATCGTCACCGGCAGCAGCGCGCCGCCGGCGAGCCCCTGCACCACCCGCCCGGCCACCAGCAGCGGCAGCTCGCCCGCCAGCGCCGTGACGACCGACCCGACCGCGAACCCGACCAGGCACAGCTGGAGCACCGGCCGCCGCCCGAACCGGTCCGACAGCTGCCCGAGCAGCGGCATCCCGGCCACGTACCCGAGCAGGTACCCGGTCACCACGGGCGTCGCGCGCTCCAGGTGGTTCACCGGGATGCCCAGGTCGCGCACCATGTCCACCAGGACGCCGACCACCACGTACGCGTCGAGCGCGCCGAGCAGGACGGCCAGCGCCCCCGCGCCCATCGCCAGCCGACGGGACCTCACGTCGGCGGCGCGACGGTGAACGACTTGCCGAAGTCGGACAGCGAGATCAGGACCTTCGCGCCGGCGGGCAGCTCGAAGGCCGCCTCGGTCAGCTTGTCGCCGGTCAGCGAGAACCGGCCCTTGACGTCGGAGTCGATCCCCGGCACGAGCCCCGCCACGACGTCCCGCGGGACGGTCGCCTCCACCACGTCCACGCCGCCGCCGGAGCTGACGGTCCGGGCGTCCCGCGCGTCGCCCAGGACCCTGGCGACGCCCCGGTCCGGGTCCAGGATCGCCGTCGGGTCGTAGAGCTGACCGGCCAGCGCGGCGGGCACCTCGGTGAACCCGCCGGTCGGGCCCTTGACGTAGAGGTCCTTGCCGACCAGGACGTACTCCACCTCGACCAGCTGGCCGAACTGCTCGACCCGGGCGCGGCCCCGGGACTCGCCGGCGGAGTTGAGGTCGCCCTCGGCGTCCTTCACCGGGACGTTCGGCAGCTCGCCGTCGACCTTGATGGTGAAGTGGGTGCTGTTCACCGAGCGCATGGCGGCGGCCGACCGGTCGACCAGCTCCGGACCCGCGGGCAGGTCGCCTGAGGAGGAGGTGCAGCCGGCCAGCAGGAGAGCGAGCGCGCCTACCAGGGCGCGGCGACGGGACATACCGGGGATCGTAGATCCACCCGGCCGGGAGCACGGCCGGATCCCACCCCGCCGCCGGGCGCGACCCGCGGCCGGCGGGCCGCCGATCCGGGGCGCCGGCCGGCTGACCTGCGGGTCGACCGGCCGGCCGGCGCGGGGCGCGGGCTTCGCGCGAGTCGGCGGCGCGCGGCGGACCGGCTTTACCTAGGCTGCGTCCCATGAACCGCCAGCAGGAGTTCGTGCTCCGCACCCTTGAGGAACGGGACATCCGGTTCGTCCGGCTCTGGTTCACCGACGTGCTGGGCTTCCTGAAGTCCGTCGCGGTGGCGCCCGCCGAGCTGGAGGGCGCCTTCAGCGAGGGCATCGGCTTCGACGGCTCGGCGATCGAGGGTTTCGCGCGCGTCTACGAATCGGACATGGTGGCCAAGCCCGACCCGTCCACCTTCCAGGTCCTGCCCTGGCAGACACCGGACAAGAGCAACTACTCGGCCCGCATGTTCTGCGACATCGCGATGCCCGACGGCTCGCCGTCGTGGGCCGACCCGCGCCACGTCCTGCGCCGCGTGCTCGCCAAGGCCAGTGAGGCCGGGTTCACCTGCTACGTGCACCCGGAGATGGAGTTCTTCCTGCTCAAGAACCTCCCCGACGACGGCAGCGAACCCGCGCCGGCGGACAACGGCGGCTTCTTCGACCAGACCAGCCACGAGACCGCGACCCACTTCCGCCGCCACGCCATCGAGGCGCTGGAGGCCATGGGCATCTCCGTGGAGTTCAGCCACCACGAGGGCGCGCCCGGCCAGCAGGAGATCGACCTGCGCTACGCCGACGCCCTGACCATGGCGGACAACGTGATGACCTTCCGCTACGTGGTGAAGGAGGTCGCGATCACCCAGGGGGTGCGCGCGAGCTTCATGCCCAAGCCGTTCACCGACCAGCCCGGCTCGGGGATGCACACCCACGTCAGCCTGTTCGAGGGCGACCGCAACGCGTTCTACGACGCCGAGGACCCCTACCAGCTCTCCGACACCGGCAAGGCGTTCGTCGCGGGCCTGCTCCGGCACGCGCGCGAGATCTCCGGGGTCACCAACCAGTGGGTCAACTCCTACAAGCGGCTCATCGTCGGCGGCGAGGCGCCCACGGCCGTGTGCTGGGGCCACGCCAACCGCTCCGCGCTCGTGCGCGTGCCGATGTACTCGCCGGGCAAGTCCTCGTCGCGCCGGGTCGAGATCCGGAGCCTGGACTCGGCGTGCAACCCGTACCTGGCGTACGCGGTGATCATCGCCGCCGGCCTCAGGGGCGTGGAGAAGGGCTACGAGCTGCCACCGCCCGCCGAGGACGACGTGTGGTCGCTGACCGACCGCGAGCGCCGGGCCGCCGGCTACGACAACCTGCCGCAGAACCTCGGCGAGGCGCTGGTCGAGATGGAGAACTCGGAGCTGCTGCCCGAAGCGCTGGGCGAACACGTGTACGACTTCTTCCTGCGCAACAAGCGCACGGAGTGGGACGCGTACCGGCGCAGCGTCACGCCGTACGAGCTCCGGACCCTGCTGCCGGTCCTGTGAAGGGACGAACCGTGCGGGTGATCCACACCGGGCACTCGGAGAAGCTAGGTTTGCAGACCGTGACCGAGGTGCCCGCGGGTTCCGAAGCCCGTCCCACCCTGATCGCGTGCACGGTGGCCACCGCCGCCGAACTGCCCGCGGTGAAGGTGCTGTCGAACTCGTTCCTGGCCAACCACCCCGAGGCGCGGTTCGCCGCCCTGGTGGTCGACGCCCCGCCGGAGAACTCCGGGCCGGGCCTGGTGACACCCGCCGACCTGGGCATCGGCCCGGAGGAGCTGGCCCGCCTCGCCACCGGCTGCACGGCCCGCCAGCTGTGCGGCCTGCTGCGGCCCCGGCTGCTGGAGCAGCTGCTCGGCCAGCGCATCCCGGTGCTGTACCTGGACCCGTGGGTGCAGGTGCTCGCCCCGCTGTCGGACCGGGTGCTCGACGCCGTGGACCGCGGCCCGCTGGTGCTGCTGCCCAGGGCGCTGCGACCGCTGCCGGACGACGGCCTGCGCCCGTCACCGGCGGAACTGCTGCAGACCGGCGTCTTCGACCCGGGCTTCCTGGCCGTCGCACCCGGCGCGGAGCCGTTCCTGCGGTCGCTGGAGGAGCAGCTGCGCCGCACGCCGGACGCGGCGAAGGCCGTGCTGGACACCGCTCCCGCGCTGGTCAGCCTGGACGTGCTGCGGGACGCGACGATCAACCTGTCGGTCTGGAACGCGGGCCAGCGCGACCTGCACCGGCTGGACGACGGCACGCTGACCGTCCTGGGCGAACCGCTGCGCTCGGTGCACTTCGAGGGCTTCGACCCCGGCCGGCCGTGGCTGCTGTCGGCGGCGTTCGCCGACCGGCCGCGCGTGCTGCTGTCCGAGCACCCGCACCTGGCCGAGCTGTGCACGGCCTACCGCGCCGAGCTGGTCCGGCGCGGCCACACGCCCGTGCCCGTCCGCTACGGCTACGGGCAGCTCGCCGACGGCACGCCCATCCCCGACGAGCTGCGCGCCGACTACCGCGAGGCCGCCCGCGCCCACCCGGGCTCGGTGTTCGACCCGGCCGGCCGGCGAGCCGGCGCGGAGGGCCAGGTCAACGGCACGCCCGCCGGCGGCTCCACCCCGCCGCCCGCGTTCGGGCCGGACGGTGGCGCGGGCTTCGTCGAGTGGGCCTGCGAACCCGTGCCCGGCCTGCCCGGCAGCACCCGCTGGGCCGCCGCCCTGTGGCGCGGCGACCCGGCCCTGCGCGCGCAGTTCCCCGACCCGTTCGGCGCGGACGGCACGGCGTTCCGCGACTGGTGCGCGGGCTCGGGCGTCGCCACCGGCCGCCTGCCGGTCCCGGCCGTGCCCTACCCGCACGCCGACGCCCCGGTGCTGCACGACCAGCTCGGCGTCTCCGTCGTCGGCGACGGCCCGGCCGCCGCGCTCCTGCAGGCCGCCGCCCGCGCGTCCGGCCTGCCCACGGCCACGACCGCCGGCTACCCGGTCGTCGTGCGCGTCGACTCCGACACCCCGGTGCCGGGTGGCCGGTTCGTCGTCGACTACCGGCTCGACGAGGGCGCCGCACCGGACGCCGACGAGCTGTGGGTGCCCTCCGAGGCGACCCGGGCCGCCGTCGAGCGTCCCGGCGGCCCCGCGGTCCGCGTCCTGCCGCTGCCGGTCCCGGAGCGGGACGCGCACGAACCCGACGACCACGAAGGGGTGATCTTCGGGGCGCTCGCCGACCACGCCATCGACCGCGACGGCAACGTCCTGGGAGCGGTGTCGGCGTTCCTCGGCGCGTTCACCGAGCGCGCGGACGTGGCGCTGCGGATCGCCGTGACCGGCGCGGCCGACCACCCCGAGGCCGCCGAGCGGCTCCGCCTGGCCACCGCCGCCGACCCGCGCGTCGAGCTGGTCGCCGACCTCGGGCCGGTGGACTGCCTGATCTCCCTGCACCGCGGCCGGGGCGACCGGGTCGCCGCCGCCCTGGCCGAGCACGCGGCCCGCGGCGTGCCCGTGCTCACCTCCGACCAGGGCCCGGTCGCCGAGCTGTTCGACAAGCAGTCGGTGATCTTCGTGCCGTGCCGCACCGGCGTCGAACCGGACGTGCAGGCGGCCGTGAAGCTGCTGCGCGCGCTGGCCGACGACCTGCCCGCGGCGCGCGCCATCGGCGCGAAGGGCCGCGAACGGCTCGCCACCCGCGGCGCCGCCGCGATCGGCGACCTGATGCGGGAGCGCGTCGAGCACGCCTACCGCGCGTGGCGCGCGCGTCGCGCGGCGGCGAACCCGAGCCCCGCCGTCGACCCGCTCAAGGCGCTGCACTCGGCCAAGCACGCGCTGCTGAGGCAACCCGACGTGGGCACCGCCAGCCGCACGCCGATGGCGCCGCAGCTGCGCAAGGTGGTCCTGCGCGTGCTCGACCACTACGACAACCACATGCGCGACGTCCTCGGCTCCCTCGTGGACGGGGTCGAGCGCACGGTGTCCGACCTGGTGCGCCGGCAGGACGAGCTGACCACCGGCATCGGCCTCGGCGAGCTGGAGGTGCTGCGCTCGGCGGTCGAGCACCACCTCGAGCGCCAGGACCAGCTCGCCGACCAGGTCCTGGGCCTGGACGACGGCGTGGTCCGGGTCCGCGCCGACATGGCGGGCCAGGGCAGGCGGCTGCGCGAGATCGAGGACGCCGTCGTCGCCGAGGCCGCCAAGCGGTCCAAGCAGCGCGACGCGCTCGCGCAGCGGATCGACAAGCTCGCCGTCGCGCTGGAGCGCACGCTCGACCGGATCGACACGCTGGAGTCCAAGGTCGTGGAGGTGCTGCGGGAGCGCGACACCAGGCTCGACGCCGGGACGCGCGCGGCCAACCAGGCGCAGCAGACCGCCGACGCGCTGCGCCGGGTCGTGGTGCGCGAGCACGAGCGGCGCAACGGCGCCGTCCCGGGCGTGCGCAGCTCGCTCGTGCTGACCGACGTCGGCCTGCTGCGGCTGCCCTCGGACGACCCGCTGATGCTGCCCATCCTGTCCAGCAACGGGGTGTGGGAGCCGGAGCTGTCCGAGCTGATCGACTCCGTGGTCGAGCCGGACGGGATCTTCCTCGACGTCGGCGCGTACGTGGGCTACCAGGCGGTGCGGGTGCTGAGCCGGTTCGGCACGGGCGGCGCGGTGGTCGCGGTGGAGCCGTGCCCGTCGGCGCGCGAGCTGCTGCGCCACAACGTCGAGGTCAACCTGCCGGAACGGGTCGCCGAGCGGCTGGTGCTGGTCGACGCCGCCGCGTGGGAGAGCATCGGCGAGCTGGCGGCGCAGCCCGCGCTGACCGGCGGCGTGTCGGTCGCGCCGCTGCCCGCGGACGCCGGTGAGGGCGTCACCTCGGTGCGCGCGGCGCGGTTGGACAAGGAGCTGGAGGCGGTGCCCGCGCTGCAGGGCAAGCGGTTGTCGGTCGTCCGGGTGGACGCGCCGGGCCGGGGCCACCGCGCGCTGGCCGGGCTGGTGCGCCTGCTGCGCCGGGACCGCCCGCACGTGTTCCTGGAGTTCTCGGCGTCGGCCACGGCGGGATTCGGCGACGATCCGGTCACGGTCCTCAAGGAGTTCCGGATCTGGGGCTACGACCTGGTGCCGGTGCCGACCCGCGAGCCGGCGTCGCCGGAGCAGATCGTGACCGCGATGGAGGGGATGCGGTCGATCTCGCTGTGGCTGCGACCGCGCCCGGTCCAGGCCCCGGCGCCCGGCCCGCAGGTGGCCGTGCCCCTCCGGCAGCCCGCTGACCAGGCGATTTGACTTGTCGGCGGCTCATGAGTAACTTTTGCCGAGTCGCCAGCAAGACCCCGGAACGAGCGGTTGACACC
>NZ_JAFBCL010000001.1:0-2385000 GCF_016907655.1 Saccharothrix algeriensis | reverse complement strand
TGTTCGCCCATTAAAGCGGTACGCGAGCTGGGTTTAGAACGTCGTGAGACAGTTCGGTCCCTATCCGCCGCGCGCGTAGGATACTTGCGGAAGGCTGTCCCTAGTACGAGAGGACCGGGACGGACGGACCTCTGGTGTGCCAGTTGTCCTGCCAAGGGCATTGCTGGTTGGCTACGTTCGGAAGGGATAACCGCTGAAAGCATCTAAGCGGGAAGCTCGTTCCTAGATGAGGTATCCCACCCTTTGTGGGGTAAGGCCCCCAAGAGACTATTGGGTTGATAGGCCGGAGATGGAAGGTCGGTAACGGCTGGAGTTGACCGGTACTAATAGGCCGAGGACTTGCTACGAAGACGCTACGCATCCACTGTGCGGTTCTGAAAGAACCACCGGGCCCACCCCGGGCGACCCCCTGACACGGTTGGTGTCGGGTGTGGGTTGTGGGGTGGCTGTGGTGGTAATTTCATAGTGTTTCGGTGGTCATGGCGGAGGGGGAACACCCGGTCCCATTCCGAACCCGGTAGTTAAGCCTTCCAGCGCCGATGGTACTGCACTCGTGAGGGTGTGGGAGAGTAGGACGCCGCCGAACATTCCTTCCCCGCAGGGGGCACCTGGTATATCCGGTGCCCCCTGCGGGCGTTTTGCGTTACGGTCTCGCTCGTGGACGTGCAGCGGCATGACGACCTGGCCGACTTCTGGGACCTGACCAGGGAATTCTTCAACGCGGACCCGGTGTTCCATACAATCCCGATCGCGGCTGTCGCGCGGCGCCTCGACCACCCCCACCCGACCGACGAGCAGCCGACGCTGCTCACCGTGTCGGAGGGCGGCGAACTCGTCGCCGCGGCGCTGCGCACCCCGCCGTGGCCGCTGACGCTGAGCGGTGTCCCGGAGAAGTGGGCGGACGCGGTCGCCGAGCACCTGGTGGGCGTCGAGGTGCCCGGCGTCAACGGGCCGCGCCCGGCCGTCGAGGCGTTCGCCCGGGCCTGGGCCGCCCGCACCGGGTGCGACGCGCGGGAGGTCACCGCCCTGCGCCTGTACCGGCTGGACGAGCTGGAGCCGCCGGCCGCTGTGCCGGGCGCCTCGCGCCGGGCGACGGAGGACGACGCCGAGCTGCTCATCCGGTGGTACCGGGACTTCGTGGACGAGTCGACACCGCACGACTCGACCGAGGAGGCGGCGGCCGCCTTCGTCCGGCCCAGCCTGGCGGCGGGCTCGGGGCACGTGCTCTGGGTCGACGGCGATCAGCCGGTGGCGTGGGCGGCCTCGGGCGTGCCGGCCTCGGGCATGTGCCGCATCGGCCCGGTCTTCACACCCGCGGAGCACCGCCGCAACGGCTACGCCGCGGCGGCCACCGCGGCCTGCGCGCGGTGGGCGCTGGACCGGGGCGTCGAGCACGTGGTGCTGTTCACCGACCTGGCCAACCCGACGTCCAACTCGATCTACCAGCGGATCGGCTTCCGGCCGGTGTGCGACGCGGCGGAGTTCGTCTTCACCCCGCCCGACCACGAGCGCCCCTGAGCGCGCCGGCCCGGGTGCGTCACGGCGAGTCGATCCCGTCCAGGACGTCGCGCGTCACGGGTCGGTTGCGCACGGCCGACGAGAACACCAGCGACGTGGTGGTGTCGCCGTACCGCTGGGCCAGCTCCACGAACTCCTCCAGCTCCGCCGTCGACCGGCACACCACGCGCAGCAGCCAGCAGTCGTCCCCGGTGACGTGGTCGGCGTCGAGCACCTGCGGCACGGTCACCACCCGCTCCCGGAAGCGGGGCGTGTCCAGGCTGCGCACGCGCACCCGCACGATCGCCTCGATCGGCAGCCCGAGCCGGCGCGGCGACACGACGGCCGCGTACCCGGTGATCACCCCGGCCTGCTCCAGCCGCCGCACCCGCTCGGTGGTGGCGGGTGCGGACAGCGACACGCGCTTGGCCAGCTCGGTGAACGTCATCCGCCCGTCCCGCTGGAGCAGGTCCACCAGCCGCCAGTCCAGGTCGTCCAGTTCCACCGTGGAATCGTAGGCAGGACCGGCCCGAGACCTGGACTTCCGCCTGCCCCCGACGGCGCGGCTCGACCAGGATGACGACCATGACGAACACGCTGCGCTTCCCGCCCGCCGACCCGGCCGTCGCCGCCGCGCGCTTCGCCGCGGAGCTGTCCTCCGAGGCCGACCCGGACGACGTCGTGCGCGACCTCGGGGCGGGTGACACCGCCGGGTTCCGGCTGGTGGAGACGCGCGGCGCCGAGGCGTTCGCGCGGGCCCGCATCCCGGGGGCGCTGCACCTGCCGCACTGGGAGGTGGACGAGGACGCCACCGCGGGCTGGGACCGCGACCTGGTCTACGTCTGCTACTGCGAGAGCGCCGAGTGCAACGCGGCCACCAAGGGCGCGCTCCGGCTGTCCCGGCTCGGCTTCCGGGTCAAGCGGCTGGCCGGCGGCATCCGGGCCTGGCAGGCGGCCGGCTACCCGGTGGAGAGCGGTCCGGTGGGGGACAGCCCGGTGGGAGGCGGCCCGGTGGGAGGCGACCGGGCGGGTGGGGGCGATGGCCTGCACGGAGCCGGTTGTGCCTGCTGATCTACCCTCGGAGGGGTGACGCGACTGCTCGTTGTGCAGCCCGACGACCTCGACCCGGTCGCCCGCCTCGGCGACTGGCTGACCGGCGCCGGGGCGGTGCTCGACGTGGTCGGGCCCGGCGAGCGCCCGCTGCCCGCGACGCTCGACGGCTACCAGGGCCTGGTGGTCCTGGGCGGCGCGATGAGCGCGCTGGACGACGCGGACCACCCGTGGCTCGCCGACGTGCGCGCGCTGCTGGCGCACGCCGTCACCCGGCGGGTGCCGACGCTGGGGGTGTGCCTGGGCGGCCAGCTGCTCGCGGCGGCCACCGGCGGGCAGCTCCGCCGGGCGCCGCACGGGCCGGAGGTCGGCGTGCTGCTGGTCGCCAAGCGGGACGCGGCGACCGCCGACCCGCTGTTCGCCGACCTGCCGTGGACGCCGGACGTGCTCCAGTTCCACGTCGACGAGATCGCGCTGCTGCCGCCCGGCGCCGAGCTGCTCGCGTCCTCCCCGAAGTACCCGAACCAGGCGTTCCGGGTCGGCGAGAACGCCTACGGGGTGCAGTTCCACATCGAGACCACGCCGGAGGTGGTGGCGTCCTGGGCGCGCCACGCCCCCGACACGGCCGCCTGCGCGCGGCCCGGCGAGTTCGAGCCGGACCGGTTGGAGCGGGGCCACGAGGACATCCGCGAGGCGTGGCAGCCGTTCGCGGAGCGCTTCGTCCGGCTGGCGGCGGGCGAGCTGCCGGCCCGGTCGGAGGGGCGGAGGACCCTGCCCCTGGTGTGACGAATCCCGGTCCATGTGAGAGTTCATCGACTGGACGGGTAGCGTTCACCCACGACTGTGTCGGTTCAGCCGGAGGAATCAGCGTGGACGCCTCGCTCCTCGTCATCATCGTGGTCGTCACCGCGTTGGCGTTCGACTTCACCAACGGCTTCCACGACACGGCGAACTCGATGGCCACCTCGATCGCCACCGGCGCGCTGAAGCCGCGCACGGCCGTGGCGTTCTCCGCGGTGCTGAACCTGGTGGGGGCGCTGCTGTCGGTGGAGGTCGCCAAGACCATCTCCGGCGGCATCGTCGACGACGCCCGCATCACGCCCGCCGTGGTGTTCGGCGGCCTGGTCGGGGCGATCGTCTGGAACCTGATCACCTGGTACGTGGGCCTGCCGTCGAGCTCGTCGCACGCGCTGTTCGGCGGGCTGATCGGGGCGACCTGGATCGCGTCGGGCGCGGACGCCGTGCACTTCGCCAAGGTGGTCGACAAGGTGGTGGTGCCCTCGGTCGCCGCGCCGCTGGTGGCCGGGGTCGTGGCGCTGCTGGCCACGTTCCTCACCTACCGGCTCACCCGCCGGGCCCGCGAGTCGGTCGCCCGCAAGGGGTTCAGGGCCGGCCAGGTGGCGTCGGCGGCCCTGATGTCGCTCGCGCACGGCACCAACGACGCCCAGAAGACGATGGGCATCATCACGCTGACCCTGATCACCGCCGGCACCCTCGCACCGGGCTCCGAACCGCCCATGTGGGTGGTCCTGAGCGCCGCGGTGGCCATCGCGCTGGGCACCTACCTGGGCGGTTGGCGCATCACGCACACCCTCGGCAAGGGCCTGACCACGATCGAGGCGCCGCAGGGCTTCGCGGCGCAGACCAGCGCGGCGACGGTGATCATGGCGTCCTCGCACCTGGGTTTCGCGCTGTCCACCACGCACGTCGCGTCCGGCGGCATCATGGGGTCCGGCCTGGGGCGGCAGCGGGACGGCGTGCGGTGGGGCGTGGCCGGGCGGATGGCCCTGGCCTGGCTGTTCACCCTGCCCGCGGCCGGGGTCGTGGGCGCGGTGGCGGGCAAGGTCGCGTCGTCGGGGACGGTCGGCGTGGTGGTCGTGGCGGGCGCGGCGGTGGTCGTGTCGCTGGGGATCTGGCTGCTGTCGCGGCGCGAGCCGGTGCGGCCGGAGCACGTGGTGGACGAGATCGCGGCGCAGGCCGAGACGCACAAGGTGGCGGTGTGAAGGTCGACTGGGCGGCGCTGGGCACGGTGTTCGGGGTGAGCCTGGCCGTGGTGCTGGGGCTGGTGGTGCTGTTCTCGGCCGGGCTGCGCGCGCTGTCGGCGCGGGAGGAGGCGCGGGAGCGCGGCGGGTCGGTGGCCGTGCCCGCGGTCGCGGCGGCGGCCTGCCTCGTGGCGTGCGTGCTCGTGGTGCTGTTCGGGATCTACCTGATCGTGGCGCCCTGATCGTGGCGCCCTGACGGCGGCGCCCCGACCGACGCTCCCCGCCGGGGCCCGGCGCGCCACGGACTACGGTAATCGCGATGACCGATCCAGCCCGCACCCCGACCTCCCCCGCCCGGTTCGGCCTGACCGAGGCCCGCAGCGGCGAACTCCTGCGCGCGGCCGGGTGGTGGGACGACCGCCGGCCGACCGCGGGCAGCGAGCCGGTCCTGTGGGCGCTGTCGCGCAGCCCCGACCCCGACCTCGCGCTGCTCGGCGTCGACCGGCTGCGCGAGGCGCTCGGCGACGGGTGGGCGGAGCTGGACGGCGTGCTGCGGTCGAGCGCGGTGCTGCGCGGCCGGCTGCTGGCGGTGCTCGGGTCGTCCACCGCGCTGTCGGACTTCCTGGTCGCCAACCCCGACCGGTGGGCGGCGCTGGCCGAGGCCGAGCCGGTGTCCGCGGAGGTGTTCGCGCCGGTGCTGGTCGAGGCCGTGCGGGAGCTGACCGGGTCCGCGGCGGTGCGCGCGCTGCGCTCGGAGTACCGGGCGCTGCTGTGCCGGATCGCGGCCGAGGACCTGGCCCGCGTCGTCGAGCCCGACCTCGCGCACGTGCCCTACGACGAGGTGGCCGGGCTGCTGTCGGACCTGGCGGTGGCGGCGCTGCGGGCGGCGCTGGACGTGGCGTCCCGGCAGGTGGCGCGCGCCGGGGACTGCACGCTGGCCGTGATCGCGATGGGCAAGTGCGGCGCGCGGGAGCTGAACTACGTCAGCGACGTGGACGTGGTGTTCGTCGGCGAGGGCGACACCGCCGTGGCGACCCGGCTGGCCGGCGCGATGATGCAGGTGGCGGGGCAGGCGTGCTTCGAGGTCGACGCGGCGCTGCGGCCCGAGGGCAAGGCGGGCGCGCTGGTGCGGACGCTGGAGGGGCACGCCGCCTACTACCGGCGGTGGGCGCGGACCTGGGAGTTCCAGGCGCTGCTCAAGGCCCGCCCGGTGGCCGGCGACGCCGAGCTGGGCAGGCGGTACCTGGAGGTGGTGGGCCCCCTGGTGTGGACCGCCGCCGAGCGGGAGGACTTCGTGCCCGACGTGCAGGCGATGCGCCGCCGCGTCGAGGACCACGTGCCGGTGGGGCTGGCCGACCGGGAGCTGAAGCTGGGGCCGGGCGGCCTGCGCGACGTGGAGTTCGCCGTCCAGCTGCTGCAGCTGGTGCACGGGCGCGGTGACGAGGAGCTGCGCATCGCGGCCACGACGGCCGCGCTGGCGGCGCTGGGCCGCGGCGGGTACGTGGGGCGCACGGACGCCGCCGACTTCGGTCGCGCCTACCGGTTCCTGCGCACGCTGGAGCACCGGTTGCAGCTGCAGCGGCTGCTGCGCACCCACCTGTTCCCGGCGGAGGACGACTTCCCGGCGCTGCGCCGGCTGGCGCGGGCCGCGGGGCTGTCGGCCCGGGGCGGGCTGTCCGAGGCGCAGGTGCTGCTCGCGGAGTTCCGCAAGCGCGCCAACCAGGTGCGGCGGCTGCACGAGAAGCTGTTCTACCGGCCGCTGCTGCAGGCCGTGGCGAACGTGCCGACCGAGGCGCTGCGGCTGACCACCGCCGAGGCCGCCGCCCGGCTGGCCGCGCTGGGCTACGCCGCGCCGGACGGCGCGCTGCGGCACATCGAGGCGCTGACGCGCGGGGTGTCGCGGCGGGCGCGCATCCAGACCGCGCTGCTGCCCGTGCTGCTGGACCTGCTGGCCGCCACGCCCGACCCGGACGGCGGGCTGCTGGCCTACCGGAGGGTGTCCGAGGCGCTGGCCGAGACGCCCTGGTACCTGCGGCTGCTGCGGGACGAGGGCACGGTCGTGGACCGGCTGGCGGCGCTGCTGGGCACCTCGAAGCTGGTGCCGGACCTGCTGGTGCGCGCGCCGGAGGTGCTCCGGCTGCTGGCGGACACCTCCGCGCTGGTCGGCCTGGACCCGATGACCATCGGCAACCCCCTGCGCAGCACCGTGTCGCGGTACAACGACCTGGAGCGCGCGGTGACGGCGGCCCGGTCGCTGCGGCGGCACGAGCTGCTGCGGGTGGCGTCGGCGGACCTGCTGGGGCTGGCGTCGCTGCGGACGGTGTGCGTGTCGCTGTCGGAGGTGTGGGTGGCGGTGCTGCAGGCCGCCCTGGACGCCGTGGTGCGCACCGCCGGCGAGCGGCTCGCGTCGATCGCGGTCATCGGCATGGGGCGGCTCGGCGGGCGCGAGCTGGGGTACGGCTCGGACGCGGACGTGCTGTTCGTGTGCGAGGCCGCGCCGGGGGTGGCCGACGCCGACGCCGTCCGGTACGCCGCCGCGGTGGTGGAGAAGGTGCGGCGGCTGCTGAGCGCGCCGAGCCAGGACCCGGCGCTGCAGGTGGACGCCGACCTGCGGCCCGAGGGCAGGCAGGGTCCGCTGGTGCGCACGCTGGAGTCCTATCGGACGTACTACGCGCAGTGGTCGGAGCTGTGGGAGGCGCAGGCGCTGCTGCGGGCGCGGGTGGTCGCCGGCGACGCCGACCTGGGGGCGCGGTTCATCGAGCTGGTGGAGCCGGTGCGGTACCCGGCGGACGGGCTGGACGCGGCGTCGGTGCGGGAGGTCCGGCGGATCAAGGCGCGCGTCGAGGCGGAGCGGCTGCCGCGCGGCGCGGACCCGTCCACGCACACCAAGCTCGGGCGCGGCGGGCTGGCCGACGTGGAGTGGACGGTGCAGCTGCTGCAGCTGCAGCACGCCCATGAGGTGCCGTCGCTGCGCACCCCGTCGACGGTGCGGGGGATGCGCGCGGCGTGCGAGGCGGGGCTGGTGGCGGAGGAGGACGCGTCGGCGCTGATGGAGTCGTGGGTGATGGCGACGCGGGCCCGCAACGCCGTCGTCCTGGTGCGCGGCAAGCCGGGCGACCAGCTGCCGACGGCCGGGCGCGACCTGGCGGCCGTGGCCGGGGTGATGGGGCACCCGGGCGACCCCGGCGAGTTCCTCGACTCCTACCGGCGCACCACGCGGCGGGCGCGGGCCGTGGTCGAGCGCGTCTTCTACGGCTCGTGAACCGGCGCGTCCCGCGCGGCTCGTGAACACTGGGACGCGTGAAGGCGATCGCGCAGGACGAGTTCGGTGACGCGGACGTGCTCCGGGTGCAGGAGCTGCCCGACCCGCGGATCAACCTCGACGGGGTCTTGGTCGAGGTGCGGGCGGCCGGGGTGAACCCGGTCGACCTGCTGGTGCGCATGGGCCACGTCAAGGACCTGGCCCCGCACCACTTCCCGCTGGTCCCGGGCTGGGACGTGGCGGGGGTCGTGCGGGAGGTCGGCCCGGCCGTCGAGGGCTTCGCGCCCGGCGACGAGGTGTTCGGCTACCAGCGCAAGGACCACGTGCAGCACGGCGCCTACGCGGAGCTGATCGCCGCGACCGAGCGGGGGCTCGCGCACAAGCCCGCGGCGCTGTCGTTCGCCGAGGCCGGCGGGCTGGCGCTGGCCGGGCTGACCGCGCTGCAGTCGTTGCGCCGGGTGGGGGTGTCGGAGGGCGACGCGGTGCTGGTGCACGCCGCCGCCGGCGGCGTCGGGCACCTGGCGGTGCAGGTCGCGCGCATCCTGGGCGCGTCCCGCGTGATCGGGACGGCGTCGCCGCGCAACCACGACTTCCTGCGCGGGCTGGGCGCGGAGCCGGTCGCGTACGGGGACGCGCTGGTGGACAACGTGGCCGAGCTGGTCGGCGGGGACGGCCGGGTGGACGTGGCGTTCGACTGCGCCGGCGGCGCGGCGCTGAACGACTCGCCCGCGCTGGTCCGCGACCCGGCCAGGATCGTGTCCATCGTGGACGTCAACGTGCTGGCGCTGGGCGGCCGGTACTGCTACGCGAAGCCGGTGCGGGCGGACCTGGACTGGCTGGCCGAGCACGCCGGGTCCGGCGCGTTGAAGGTGGCGGTGCAGCAGACGTTCCCGCTGGCCGAGGCCGCGGAGGCGCACCGGCTGCTGGAGGGCAGGCACGTGCGCGGCAAGGTCGTGCTGACGGTGTGAGCGGGGGGCCTCCGCGGCGGGAGGCCCCTGCGCGCGCTCAGTCCTCGTCGGCGGTGGGGACCGAGGCGAGGACCTCCACGACCCACTCCTCCACGAGGGTGTCGTCGGAGTCCTCGTCGGGCACCAGCCGGTTGGCGACCTTCACGCCGAGACCGAGCACGTCGGCCGCGGCGATGGCCTCGATGGCCTCGGTGGCGGAGTCGAAGATGGTGGTGGACAGCACCTGGGCGGTGGTAGCGACGTCATCAGACACGGCGCGACCCTAACCGCCCGCCACGATGGTGGGACGGGCAGCCCCTCGGAGGTCCACCGGGCGTCCGCACGCGTTCACGCAGCGTCGGCAAGGGGCCGTTCTCCGGTCCCGCGCATTGACTGCGGACCTCCGAAGTGCGGAGACTGGCGGGTGTTCAGGGGGAATCCACGTTCGCCCGCGTGCGCCCGGATGAAGGACGTCATGGCCGATCACCACCGCAGGAAGAACCGCGCCGCCCTGAAGATCGGCCTGGTCGCGCTCGGCGTGCTGGTGCTGCTGGGCGCGGTCCAGGCGGCGACGGCGGGCAGCGTGGGCTTCGGCGCGCTCAGCGTGACGTTCGGCTCGGACGCCCCCGCCACCACGCCGGCGGTCGCGACCGGTTCGCTGGACGGCGCGCTCGGGACGACGACCGAGGGGACCACGGCCGGGGGGACCACATCCGGGGGGACCACGACGGCGAGCCCGGAGACGAAGGTGGGCGTCGGGTCGTGGAAGCAGTCGCGCGGCCTGCTCACCGTCGAGGTGACCCGGGTGGAGAACGCCGGTGGGCGGCTGCGGTTGCACGTGACGGCGGTGAACGCGAGCACGTCGAAGATGGACCTGCCGGTGGCGTCGGTGACGGCCGCGGACGACACCGGGCGCAACTACAGCGCGTCGCTGTCGACCAGCAGGTGGCCGGTGGGCGTCGCGAAGAACGGCAGCGCTTCGGGCTACCTGGAACTGGACCCCGGGGCGACCGCGGGGACCACGCTGACGTTGACGTTCTCCGGCATCATCGGCCAACTCGCCCCCACCGGCGGCTCCGTGGCGGTCACCGGCATCCCGATCCCCCGGTAGCCGCGGACGAGCCGAAGGCCCGGCGCCCCACGGGGGCGCCGGGCCTTCGGCTCGGAGCGACGATCACACGTCGTAGTACAGCGCGAACTCGTAGGGGTTCGGGCGCAGGCGCAGCGGGTCGATCTCCTGCTGGCGCTTGAACGAGATCCAGGTGTCGATGAGGTCCGGGGTGAAGACGCCGCCCTCCAGCAGGAACTCGTGGTCCGCCTCCAGGTTGTCCAGGACGGCCTCCAGGCTGGACGGGACCTGCTTGACGTTGAGGGCCTCCTCGGGCGGCAGCTCGTAGAGGTCCTTGTCGACCGGGGCCGGCGGCTCGATCTTGTTCTTCACGCCGTCCAGGCCGGCCATCACCATCGCCGAGAACGCCAGGTACGGGTTGCCCGACGAGTCGGGGCAGCGGAACTCGATGCGCTTGGCCTTGGCGTTGTCGCCGGTGATCGGGATGCGCACGCACGCCGAGCGGTTGCGCTGGCTGTAGACCAGGCTGACCGGCGCCTCGTAGCCCGGCACCAGGCGGTGGTAGGAGTTCACCGTCGGGTTGGTGAACGCCAGCAGCGACGGCGCGTGGTGCAGGATGCCGCCGATGTAGTGGCGCGCCATGTCGGACAGGCCCGCGTAGCCGGACTCGTCGTGGAACAGCGGCGCGCCGTCCTTCCACAGCGACTGGTGGGCGTGCATGCCGGAGCCGTTGTCGCCGACCAGCGGCTTCGGCATGAACGTGACGGTCTTGCCGGCCTGCCACGCGGTGTTCTTGATGATGTACTTGAACAGCATCAGGTCGTCGGCGGCGTGCAGCAGCGTGTTGAACCGGTAGTTGATCTCGGACTGGCCCGCGGTGCCGACCTCGTGGTGCGCGCGCTCGACGGTGAAGCCGCTGGCCTCCATGGTGAGGGCCATCTTGTCGCGCAGGTCCGCGTAGTGGTCGGTCGGCGTGACGGGGAAGTAGCCGCCCTTGTACTTGACCTTGTAGCCGCGGTTGCCGCCCTCTTCCTCGCGGCCGGTGTTCCACGCGCCGGAGATCGAGTCGATCTCGTAGAACGACGCGTTCGGCGTGGTGTCGAAGCGGATCGAGTCGAAGATGTAGAACTCCGCCTCGGCGCCGAAGTAGGCGGTGTCCGCGATGCCCGACTCGGTGATGTACTGCTCGGCCTTGCGGGCGACGTTGCGCGGGTCGCGGCTGTACGCCTCGCGGGTGAACGGGTCGTGCACGAAGAAGTTGACGATCAGCGTCTTCTCGATCCGGAACGGGTCGAGGCGCGCCGTGTACAGGTCGGGCAGCAGCAGCATGTCCGACTCGTGGATCGACTGGAAGCCGCGCACCGACGAGCCGTCGAACGCGAGGCCCTCCTCGATCGCTTCCGCGTCGAACGCCGCGGCCGGGACGGTGAAGTGCTGCATGACACCGGGCAGGTCGCTGAACCGGACGTCGATGAACTTCACGCCCTCGTCGGAGATGAACTTCAGGACCTCGTCGGGATTCTTGAACACCCTCGTCGACTCCTTCACTGCGGTGGGGGCGTGGTTGTCCGCCGCGTCCGGGCGCGGCCTGCCATCGTCGGCGACGCTATGGCGGCGGTGTTGCCCAGCAGTCACCCTGGTGTTTCGCCAGTGTTAACGGGCCCTCCCGGGTGGGCAACCGGACCTGCCGGCCCTCACCCGCTGAGCACGGCCTTACTCTGGAGGGGTGAGCAAGTGGACCGGTTCGTGGCTGTCTGGACCCCGTTCGGCCCTGGAGCCGGGCGCCGACTCCGGTGACGGCTCCGGCCAGCGGTGGCGGGGCGAGCGACTCGGCCTGCCGCAGGCCGGGCCCGGCTCGGTGGCGTCGACGGGGCGGCGGGCGATCGCGATCCTGGTGGACTTCGCGCTGGCCATGGGGGTGGCCGGCGTGTTCACCCACCCCGAGCTGCCGCGCAACTGGAGCCTGCTGGCGTGGTTCTCGATCACCGTGGTCGCGGTGGCCTTCTTCGGCTTCACCCCTGGTCACGCGCTGTTCGGGCTGCGGGTGGCGCGCCTGGACGGGGCGGGCCTGGTGGGCCTGCCCCGGGCGGCGCTGCGCACCGCGCTGATCTTCCCGGTCATCCCGGCGGTGGTGTGGGACGCCGACGGCCGGGGCCTGCACGACAAGGTGGTCGGCACGGTGGTCATCCGCGTGCGGTGAGCCGGGTCGGGACCCGCGGTCCGGGCCGGGCGGGCGCGCGGCCGGACCTGCGGGGTTCGCGGCCGGTTTCGCGGTCGGGCCTGCGCGGTTCGCGGCCGGGGGCCCGGCGTCGCCCGGCCGACCGGCCCGCGACGGGACCGGCGCCTGACCTCGGGCGTGACGCGGCATCCGGCCTCCGGTGTCGGCGCGACCTCGGGGAACCCGGCTCCGGGCACGCCGGGCCGAGCGCGGCGCGGCCGTCGACCGAGGCGCCCCGACCGCGGGGCGTGGCCTTCCGGCCCGGCCCCCAGTGTCCCACGGGACACCGGCGGCCGGGGCGGCGAAGTGACCGCTTCCGGCGCTCCCCGCGGGTCAGCGGCGGCGCATGGCCCGCTGGATGTTGCGCATCTTCGCGCCCTGCGGCAGCGGGCCCTTCGGCATCGCCGTGCCGCGGCTCGCCAGGGCCGCCAGGCGGTTCTCCAGCGTGTCCACCTGGGCCGCCGAGATGTTGCGCGGCAGCTTCATGAGGTGGCCCTGGAGCTTGCGCAGGGCGACCTGGCCCTCGTCCTTGCCGACGATGACGTCGTAGATCGGGGTCTCGCCGATCACGCGGGCCACGCGCTTCTTCTCCTGGGCCAGCAGGCCCTTCACGCGGTGCGGCGCGCCCTCCGCCACCAGCACCACGCCGGGGCGGCCGATCACGCGGTGGACCATGTCGCCGCTCGTCGTGCCGGCCACGGCCTGCGTCACGCGCCAGCGACCGCGCAGGTTGTCCAGCGCCCAGCCCGCCGCGCCCGGCTGGCCGTCGGCCTTGGCGTACACGGTGCGCTGCACGCGGCGGCCGAAGACGATCACCGCCAGGAGCGCGCCGACCGCGATGCCCAGCGGCAGCAGCACCCACTGCATGTCCCAGATCAGGCCCAGCAGGAACGCCACCGCCGCCGCGCCCAGCACGCACGCCACCATCAGCGGCACCAGCGCCTTGTCCTCGCGGCGCTGCACCTTGAACGCCTCGAGGATCTGACCGCGCCGCGCCTTCGAAGCCGCGCGCCGCGCCTTCGCCGCTTCCTTGGCGGCGGCCTTGTCCTGCTTTCCAGCCATACCCACCAGGATACGGCGCGCCGGATCGCCCCCACACAGCGCGGCCCGCGCGCAATGCGAGGATGCAGCGCATGGACGGGCTGCTGGACGGACTCGACCCGGAACAGCGCGCCGCGGTCGAGGCGCCGCGCGGCCCGGTCTGCGTGCTCGCGGGCGCTGGCACCGGCAAGACCCGGACCATCACCCACCGCATCGCCCACCTGGTGCAACGCGGCCACGTCGCCGCCGGCCAGGTGCTCGCCGTGACGTTCACGGCGCGGGCGGCCGGGGAGATGCGGACGCGGCTGCGGGCGCTGGGCGTGCCCGGCGCGCAGGCCCGGACGTTCCACGCCGCGTCGCTGCGGCAGCTCCGGTACTTCTGGCCGCGGGTCGTGGGCGGGCCGCAGTGGGACCTGATCGACCGCAACAAGCTGCGGATCGTCGCGCAGGCCGCCAACCGGGTCGGGCTGTCCACCGAGTCGGACTCGCTGCGCGACCTCGCGAGCGAGATCGAGTGGGCCAAGGCGTCCCTCGTCACGCCCGACGAGTACCCGGTCGCGGCCGGCCGCGCGCAGCGGGACGCGCCCGCGCCGGCCGAGCAGGTCGTGCAGGTCTACCGGACCTACGAGCAGCTCAAGAACGAGGCGCAGCTGCTCGACTTCGACGACCTGCTCCTGCACACCGCCGCCGCGCTGGAGGAGCACGGCGACGTCGCCGAGGAGTTCCGCGACCGCTACCGGTGCTTCGTGGTGGACGAGTACCAGGACGTCACGCCGCTGCAGCAGCGGGTGCTCGACGCGTGGCTGGGCGCGCGGGACGACCTGACCGTCGTCGGCGACGCGAACCAGACCATCTACTCGTTCGCGGGCGCCTCGCCGCGCCCGCTGCTGGACTTCCCGCGCCGGTTCCCGGGGGCCGCCGTGGTGCGGCTGGAACGGGACTACCGGTCGACACCGCAGGTCGTGGCCCTGGCCAACGAGGTGATCAAGTGGGCGCGCGGTCGCCCCGCCGGGTCGCGGCTGCGGTTGGTCGGGCAGCGGCCGGAGGGTCCCCAGCCCCGGTTCACCGAGTTCGACGACGAGCCCGCCGAGGCCGCGGCGGTCGCGCAGCGGGTGAAGGCGCTGCTGGACGACGGCGTGGCCGCCAGCGGGATCGCCGTCCTCTACCGCATCAACGCGCAGTCGGAGGTCTTCGAGCAGGCGCTGGCCGAGCTGGGCATCCCCTACCAGGTGCGCGGCGGCGAGCGCTTCTTCCAGCGCGCGGAGGTGCGGCAGGCGATGGTCGCGCTGCGCTCGGCCGCCGCGCAGCGGCTGCCCGGCGAACTGCCCGAGGTCGTGCGCGGGGTGCTGACCGGCATCGGCCTGACCGACGAGCCCCCCGCCGGCGGCTCCGCGCGGGAGCGGTGGGAGTCGCTGCTCGCCCTGGTCGAGCTGGCCGAGGAGCTGGCGGCGACGGTCGAGGGCGCGGACCTGGCGAAGTTCACCGTCGAGCTGGACATGCGCGCCGAGGCCCAGCACCCGCCGACCGTGGAGGGCGTCACGCTGGCGTCCCTGCACGCGGCCAAGGGCCTGGAGTGGGACGCGGTGTTCCTCGTCGGCCTGGTCGAGGGCACCCTGCCGATCACGCACGCCGACGGCGACGACGCGGCCATCGAGGAGGAGCGCAGGCTCCTGTACGTCGGGGTGACGCGGGCCCGCGTGCACCTGTGGCTGTCGTGGGCGCTGGCCCGCGCCGCGGGCGGGCGCCGCTACCGGCGGCGCAGCCGGTTCCTCTACGGGCTGGTCCCCGAGGACCACCCCGCCTCGCGCACCGCCCGGCGCGAGCCCGCGCAGCGCCGCTCCGAAGCGCTGTGCCGGCTGTGCGGCACGGTGCTGAACGACGCGCGGGCGATCAAGCTCAGCCGGTGCGGCAGCTGCCCCTCCGACGTGGACGAGGACCTGCTGCACCGGCTGCGGGCCTGGCGGGCCGGCCGGGCGCGGGAGCTGAGGGTGCCCGCCTACGTCGTGCTCACCGACGCGACCCTGGTGGCCATCGCCGAGCAGCGCCCCGAGGACGTCGCCGGCCTGGTCTCGATCGCCGGCATCGGCGCGGCCAAGCTCGACCGCTACGGGGCCGACGTCCTGGCCCTTGTGCAGGGCAAACGCTGAAGCTTCACACGATCGTCAGGTATTTGGAAAAAGCGGTTGCGGCGGTCGGGGACCGGGCCATAACCTGCTGAGGCCGGGCGCGAAGCGCCCGCTGGGGATTGAGATGGAGCGTTGCTCCAAGACTAGCTGCCCGAGGAGGTGACCGGTGTGAACACCCACATGTGCTTCGAGACGCCGGCTCGCCTCGTGATCGGCGTTGACGCCGTGTCCGGCACCGCTCGTGTTGCGGGGGAGAAGTCTGCCCGCGATCGCCACGCCTCGAAGTGGGGTGTCGCGCGAGTTCAGCTGATCCAGGCGCCAGTCGCCCACGTGACCACCGCTGTCCCGACCCAGAACGTTGCGCCGTCCGCGCAGGAGCGAAGTACCTGACCGACCCGTCAGGACACTGAGGCTCACGAAGGCCGCGGACCCGTAACCGGATCCGCGGCCTTCGTGTTTGTTCGACCAGTTCAAGCAGGAAAAACCCCATCGCAAGACCCTTGACAGGAGTCCACCTGATGTTGACCGCGACCGTTCCGATAGCCGGAACGCTGTCCACCGAGCCGGACCTGGCCGGAGCCGGGGTCGCTTCCCTGATCGACACCGCGCCCGACGCCGGCTTGGAACTGCCCTGCCGCACCAACAACCCCGACCTCTGGTTCGCCGACGCACCGGCCGAGCTGGAGGAGGCGAAGAAGTTCTGCGCCGCCTGTCCGGTGATCGCCGAGTGCCTGGCGGGCGCGCTCGCCCGGCACGAGCCCTGGGGGGTCTGGGGCGGCGAGATCTTCGAGCGCGGAGCGGTGATCGCGCGCAAGCGCCCCCGCGGGCGCCCGCGCAAGGACGCCGCACCCGCTGTTCCCGCGGCGCCCGCCGCAACCGTCGTCCGGGGGGCTACCGACCAGGAGGCCGCCGCGTGACCACGTACCGCACCACCACCGACGACGCACTGACCACTGAACTCAACCTGCGAGGCAACCCCATGTTGATCGAAGAAAACCTGGCCAGATCCCGAATGCATGATGCGGAGGCATTCGCCCGAAGGCAACGGGTGGCCCACCGCCTCATCGCCGCCCGGAGGTGGCGCCGACTGGCCGGTTGGGCCGAGCGCAGAGCGCGGCAGAAGGCTTGTGCGCTCTGACGCCCGACCCCGGCGTCGAGCTCTGACGGCGACCCCCGGGCGAGGTCCCACCCGCCAGGCGCGGGTGGGACCTCACCCCACCGCCTCCACCCGCCGAGCCGCCTGCCCGCTGCCATCCCGTCCGCTGCCATCCCGTCCGCCGAAGCCTCGCCCGTCAAGAACTCATCCGCGAGGCTGCGCAGCAGGGATTTCACGGTAGGGGTTCGTGGTCGAAGGCGAGTGGGAGCACCGCCGCGACGAAGTGAGGACCCGGCCCGCCCTCCGCTCGAAACCGAGCGGAGGGCGGGCCGACTCGTGGGTACGGTTTCCACGTGGCCGCTCACACCCATGACGGAATCGACTGGACAGCCCGCTTGACCGCGATGCGGCGGGCCGACGAGTTGGACGCCGAGACGCGACGCGTGGTCGCGCGCAGACTCGTGCGCCCACTGCCGGACAACCCGACCGTGGTCGACGTCGGCTCCGGCACCGGCGGCATGGCCGCCGCCCTCGTCGAAGCCCTGGCCGCCCGGGGCGGCGGCACGGTCGTCCTGGTCGACGCCGTGCCGGAACTGCTCGACGCCGCCACCTCCGCCGCCCGAGCCGCCGCGACGAACGCACCGCCGTACACCGGCACCACCCCTCCCGGCAGCGCCGGACCGGGCAGCGCCGGACCGGGCAGCGTCGGACCCGGAAGCGCCGGACCGGGCAGCGCCGGACCGGGCAGCGCCGGACCGGGCAGCGCCGGACCGGGCAGCGCCGGACCGGGCAGCGCCGGGCACGGAAGCGCCGGACTGAACAGCGCCGGATTCGCCAGCACGGGACCGGGCGGCACCGGGCCGGGCGGCACCGGACCGGGCGGCACCGGACCGGGCGGCATCGGACCGGGCGGCGCCGGACCGGGCGGTGTGCGCCCGGCTTCCGGGCGGCCGGGCAGCGCTCGGCCCGATGACACGCGGCCGAGGACCGTTCCGTTCGCCGGCCCGCCCGCTGCTCCGCCCGCCGGGTCGACTGCCGACCCGACCGCTGCCCGACCCGCCGGCCCGCCGTCCGTCCGCGTGCGGCCGGTGCTCGCCGACCTCGCCACCGAACGCCCGGTCGACATCGTCGGCACCGCGCACCTCGTGTGGGCTGCCGGCGTCGTCCACCACGTGCCCGACCAGCGCAAAGCCGTCACCGACCTGGTCGACGCCCTGGCACCCGGCGGCTGGCTGGCGCTGGGCGAGGGCGGCCTCGAGAGCCGGTTCCTGCCGTGGGACCTCGGCGTGGGCGAACCCGGCCTGGCGGACCGGCTCTCCGCCGCCCGCGCCGAGTGGTACGTGCGGATGCGCGAGTCGATGGCCGGCTCCGTCCGCCTCCCGGTTGGGTGGAACATCGTGCTGGCCGAGGCCGGTCTGGTCGACGTGACGGCGTTCAGCTACCTCATCGACCACCCCGCGCCCGCCGAGCAGGCCGTCCGCGAATCGGCCGCCGCGCGCCTGGCCTGGCTGGCCGAAGTCACCCGCGACCGCCTGCACCCGGCCGACCGCCACACCGTGGCCCGCCTGCTCGACCCGCAGGACCCCGCGTACGTCGGGCTGCGGGACGACGTGTTCCTGCTCGCCGCCGGCACCGTGCACCTCGGCCGCAAGTCGTGACCGAAGCGTGCGCGCGCTGCGGGAGGACCCGTGCTTCGGTCGCCGACCCGACCCTGCTGCTGGCGTGGGTGCGGGAGCGGGAGGACGGCGTCGAGCGCTGGCTGTGCCACGAGTGCGCACGGGCCCACGTGCGCGATATCGAGGGCAAACTGCCTGCTGAGTACTGGTGAGGCGGCTCCTTTCACGAGTGCGGGGCAACGCCTGGCACGAGGTGCGGCCAGGTGGTCGCCAGTCGGTGCGGGACGAAGGTGGGTCGGGTCGCCGGTTGGTGCAGGGCGAGGGCGGGTCGGGTCGCCGGTTGGTGTAGGACGAAGGTGGGTCGGGTCGCCGGTTGGTGTGGGACGAGGGCAGGTCGAGTCTCCGGTTGGCGGCGTGCGGCGGCTCCGAGATGCGAAGGGGCGCGCCGGCGGAGGTCAGGTGAAGGCGGCCCGGTGGTCGCGGGCGAGCCTGCGCAGGGTCGTGCGGGGTGTGCCGGCACCTCGTTGGCTGCCCGCGTCGAGCTCGCGCAGGAGCGTCTCCACGGTGCACACGCCGCGTCGCAGCACGGCGTCGATCATCGTGCGCTGCTGATGGGGGTGCGCCTCGTGGCGGACGGCGTCCAGGACGGCGCGGACGGGCGGCGCCAGGGGCAGGCCGTCCTTCACCACCACTTCGGGCAGGCGGGTGGTGCGCTCCAGCAGCAGGTGGTGGTCGCCGGTCTTCCGGCGGGCGGCGGGCTGCAGGAGGTGGACGCGGGGCGGGAGCGGCAGGTCGGGGAAGCCCTGCTCGCGCAGGGCGTCGACACCGGTCAGCACGGCTTCCGGACCGGCGTAGGCCAGGGCCGCCCGGACGCGCTGCGCCCTGGTCGGCGGGCCGGCGGCGAGCAGCAGCACGCCCGGCAGGATGCGCTGCCAGGGCCCGCCCGGGCGGCAGCGCAGGGCGATCGCGTAGCGGGGGACTCCCGCGGCTTCGAGGTCGGTGGTCCTGATCACTCGGGTCATGTAGCGATCATCGGCCGGGGTGGGAGGGGGCGCGAGGGGCTGTTCGCGATCTGTGGACAACTTCCGGGGCTGTGGACAACTCGGCGCCGGATGGCCCGGAGCAGCCCGGAGCAGACCGACCCGATCTCGGCCCACGTGGCCTCGGCCAACCGGATCTCGGCCGACCGGACTTCGGCCGACCTGGCCTCGGCCCACCCGACTTCAGCCGGAGCGACCCCGGCCGGCGTGACTGGAGCCGGCGCCACCCGGCCCCACCCGGTCCGGTGCGACCCGGTCCGGTGCGACCCGGTCCGGTGCGACCCGGTCCGGTGCGACCCGGGTGGGCGCGATTCGGGCGGGCGCGGCCTGGCCGGGCGCGGCTCGGACTGACGCGACCTGGCCAGACGCGGCCCGGGCTGACGCGGCCCGGCGCGCGGCTCAGTCGTCGAAGCCGGCTTGCCAGCGGGCGACGATGGCGCGGGCCGGGACGTTCGCGTCCAGCTGGCACAGGATCCCGGTCGCGCCCAGCGTCACCCGGTGGATCAGCAGGTACTGCGGCGGCAGGTTCAGCGACCGGCCTGTCTGCGAGTCGGGGCTGCGCAGGTCGCCGACCCGCTCGGCCTGCATCTGCAGCCACTTGCGGTTGAAGTGGAACGTCTCCGCGCGCAGCGGCTCCACGAACGGGCTCAGGTAGTTGAGCACGTCCTCCTCGCGCAGCTCCGTGCCCGGCCGGATGAAGTGCTCCGAGCGCAGCAGGTCCACCAGGTCCCGCGAGCGGCCGTCCAGCGCCAGCCTCGTCATCAGCCCCAGCGTCCTGGGCAGGCCGCCGGGCAGGCGGGCGACCGCCCCGAAGTCGAGCACCCGCAGCCGGCCGTCCGCGCCCAGCATGAAGTTGCCCGGGTGCGGGTCGGCGTGCAGCAGGCCCGCCCGGCTCGGCGCCGAGAAGTGGAACTCCGACAGCAGCCGGCCCGCCAGGTCGCGCTCGTCACGTTCACCCGAACGAATGATGGCGGACAGCGGGGTGCCGTCGGTCCACTCGGTCACCATCACCTTCGGCGAGCTGGCCACCACGCGCGGCACGAGCACGTTCCCGTCGCCCTCGAACGCCTTGGCGAACGCCCGCTGGTTGTCGGCCTCGGTCCGGTAGTCCAGCTCCTCCAGGTACCGGTCCCGCAGCTCCTCCAGCAGCGGTTTCACCTCCGTGCCGGGCATGATCGCCTGCAGCAGCCGGCTGAACCGCAGCAGCTGCTTCAGGTCCGCCTGCAACGCCTCGTCCGCGCCCGGGTACTGCACCTTCACCGCCACGTCGCGGCCGTCGTGCCACACCGCGCGGTGCACCTGCCCGATCGACGCGGACGCGGCCGGCTCGTCGTCGAACGCCGTGAACCGCTTCGCCCAGCCCGACCCGAGCTGCTCGGCCAGCACCCGGCGCGTGGTGCGCGCGGGCATCGGCGGCGCGGCGGTCTGGAGCTTGGTCAGCGCCTCCCGGTACGGCTCGGCCAGCTCGTCCGGCACGGCCGCCTCGAACACGCTCAGGGCCTGCCCGAACTTCATCGCGCCGCCCTTGAGCTGGCCCAGCACGGCGAAGACCTGCTCCGCGGTCTTCGCCGACACCTCGGCGCTGACCTCCTCGGAGCTGCGGCCGGCCAACCGCTTGCCCCAGCCGCCCACCACCCGGCCGGCCACCCCGAGGGGCAGGCTGGCCAGCTTGGCGGTGCGCTGCACGGCCTTGCGCGGGATCTCACTCACCCGAAGATTCTCCCCCCGCCCGACGGCGCGGTAGCAGTGGTGTACGCCTCTTCCGAACCTACACAGCCCAGCCTGAGGACCGACTCACACGAGAGAGCGGCATTCACAGCGGGGGTGCACCGGCGCGATCCGGTGCTCGACCAGCCCCGCGTAGACCTCCACCTCCAGGGTCGCGTCCCAGGTCGGCGGCCGGGTGCGGGCCGCCTGGTGGTCCAGGGCCAGCAGCGCCTGGCCGGCCGCGAGCCCGGCCGTGGTCGTCACGGTCGCCAGGTCGGCCTGCTGCGGCCGGTCGACCAGCTGGGCGGCGAGCACCGGCCAGGCCCGGTCCGCGTCGGTCCGGTGCAGGTCGGCGCACCGCAGGCAGCTGCTGCGGCCGGGCACGACCAGCGGCCCGACCACGCCGAGCCCCTCGCCCGCCCGCACGGCCAGGTGCGGCGTGCCCTCCAGCAGCAGGGCGCGCAGCAGCTCCGGCGGCGGCACCAGCGCGTCGGCGAGCACCACCAGGTCCGGGGCCTTCCCGCTGGTCGACGTCCGGACGGCGCCCGAAGCGCGCCGCAGCGCCTCGCCGGCGGCCTCGGCGCGCAGCCGGCCCACGTCGGCCTCGGTGTAGCCCGACCCGGTGTCCTCCGGGCTCACGCGACCGCGGGCGACCACCCGGACGTGCCCCACGCCCGCGGCCGCCAGGTGCGTCGCGACGGCGATGGTCAGGCGCCCGTCGCCGTGGACGACGACCGACCGCGCCGAGCGCGCGCCCGCCAGGTGGGGCGCCGGCCGGCCGGTGCGCAGCGCCCACGCGGTCGCCTCGGGCACCAGCCGGCCGTGCGGCGGGGGAACGGCCTCCTCGACCAGCCCCGCGTCGGCCAGGCCGTGCAGCAGGCGCACCAGCTCGGCGGCTTGGTCGCCGTGGTCGGCGAGCTGTTCGCGCAGCTCGGAGAGGGTGTGCCGACCGGACAGGCCGAGCAGCGCGGCGTCCATCGGCGACGGGACGTCCTCGATCAGCAGCGAGTGCCGCGCGTCGGTGCCGATCTGCACGGCGTCGGGCCGGCGGCGCAGCACCGGCAGGCCCGGCAGCACTCGGGGGCGGTGGGGCAGGTTCACGTCGTGCAGCGTGCCCGCACCCGTGACCTGGGGCGAAACGGTTGTCCACAGGTCGACCACCTGTCCACAGGCGGACGACCGCCTCCTTGACAGGTGGCCGGGCTCGCACCCGGCCACCCGCCCGCTCAGACCTTCGCCTTGCCGAGGATCCTGGTCACCGTGGTACCGCAGACCGGGCACTTGCCCTTGGCCATCCTGCGGTTGTTGCTCTCGTGCACCTCGCCCGTGAAGTCGCGCTTCTCACGGCACTTGACGCAGTAGCCGTTGTAGGTCTCGGCCACGGCTTCCTCCCTTGTTTCGGGAGTGCGGAGCGATCTGCGCCACACTCGGGGGCTGCGCAGCACGCTACCTCCGCAGACGGACAACCGCTGCACGCCGCGTCCAGCGTGTCCAGCCGTCGTTCGGGCGAATCTGCTGGGCCGTACCCCCACGCGCCGCCGCTTGGCCGCCGCGAACTGTCGGTGCGGGGCCTTACCGTGAACGCCATGCCCGAACCGCAGGTGGAGGTAAGGCGCAGCGCTCGGCGCCGTCGGATGGTGAGCGCGTACCGGGAGGGGGACACGGTCGTCGTCCTGCTGCCGGCGCGCATGAGCAAGAGCGAGGAGAAGCACTGGGTGGCCGAGATGCTCAGCCGCCTGCAGCGCAGCGAGACCCGCCGGCGGTCGCCCACCCGCACGTCGGACGCGGCGCTGCTCGCGCGCTGCGCGGAGCTGGCCGACCGCCACCTCGACGGCGTGCAGCCCAGCAGCGTGCGCTGGGTGCCGCCGATGCGCACGAGGTGGGCGTCCTGCACCCCGGCCGAGGGCACCATCCGGATCAGCGAGCGGCTGCGCGACGTCCCCGCGTGGGTGCTGGACTACGTGCTGGTGCACGAGCTGGCGCACCTGCGCATGCCGGGCCACGGCAAGGACTTCTGGGCGCTCGTGCACCGCTACCCGAGGGCCGAGCGGGCCATCGGGTACCTGGAGGGGCTGTCGGCGGCGGCCGGTCTCGGCATCACTGAGGAGGACTGACGGCCCGACCCGGTCCGGAGCCGGGCGCGCGCCGCACCGCGAGGCCGGCCGCACCGCGCGCCGGCCTCGCCGAGGTCACAGCGGAGTCCCCGGCGGGAGACCTCGGCGGAAGACCCCGGCGGGGAGACCTCAGTCCTCGTCCTTCTCCTCGCGCAGCGTCCGCTCCAGCTCCGCCATCGGGTCGTCCAGCGCCTTGCGCGTCCGGCCGAACCGCTCCACGAACTCCATCGGGTCGTCCAGGTCCTCCGACGAGGGCACCAGGTCCGGGTGGTCCCACAGGCCGTCCCGCTGCCCGACGCCGTGCTGGTCGCCCAGCAGCTTCCACAGCGCCGCCGCCGACCGGTGCCGGCGGGGCCGCAGCTCCAGGCCCACCAGCGTCGCGAAGGTCTGCTCGGCCGGGCCGCCCGACGCGCGCCTGCGCCGCAGCGTCTCCCGCAGCGCCTCGGCGCCGGGCAGCCGCTCGCCGACGGCCTCGGCCACCACGACGTCCACCCAGCCCTCGACCAGCGCCAGCAGCGTCTCCAGGCGGGTCAGCGCGGCCTTCTGCTCGGGCGTGGTCTGCGGTTCGAGCATCCCCGACTTCATGGCCTCCTCGATGGAGGCCGGGTTCGCCGGGTCGACCTGGCCGGCCAGCTCCTCCAGCGCCGAGGTGTCGACCTTGATGCCCTGCGCGAACTCCTCCACCGTGTCGAGCAGGCGCTGCCGCAGCCACGGCACGTGGCTGAACAGCCGCTGGTGCGCGGCCTCGCGCGCGGCGAGGAACACCAGCACCTCGCCGGCCGGCCGCTCCAGGCCCTCGGTGAACTTCTCGATGTTCACGGGCAGCAGCGCCGCCGTGCCCTCGGGGCCCAGCGGCAGGCCGACCTCGGTCGAGGTCAGCACCTCGGAGCCGAGCTGCGCCAGCGCGCCGCCCAGCTGCGAGCCGAACGCCATGCCGCCCATCTGGCCGAGCATGGACAGCAGCGGGCCCGCGGCCTCCTTCGCCTCGGCGGGCATCGCGTCCACCCACGCGCCGGAGACGCGCCGCGCCACCGGGTCGCACAGCCGCTGCCACGTCGGCAGCGTGCGCTCCACCCAGTCGCGCGCGCTCCAGCCCTCGGCCTTCGCCGTGCCGGTGGGCAGCGACGTCACCGGGTCCAGCCACATCTCCGCGAGGTGCACCGCGTCGCGCACCGCGCCGCTCTGGTCGGGCGTGAAGCCGACGCCGCCCTTGCCCGTCAACTGCTGCAAGGCGATCTGCTTCGCCAGGTCGTAGTTGACCGGACCGGACGACGTGCCCGCGTTGCTGAACATCGCGCCGAGCTGGCTCAGCATCGCGCCGAGCTGGTTGAAGTCGAACGGGTTGCCCGCAGGCTCCTCCGGCTTGCGGCCGCGATCGTCTGGGTCCTGCGGGCCGAACCCGAAGGGCACGTCACTCATGCCACCACGGTACGCGGGCCGGGTGCCGCGCGCGGGACCGGTTCGCCGACGGCGTGAGGGCTTGGTCGTACCCTGTCGGGCGTGAGCGAAGGCACCGACACCGCCGCGGACCAGCCGACGGTCCGACCGGCCCGGCCCCGGCGCGGGCTGACCAGGCGCACGTGGACGCTCGTGATCAGCCTGGTGGTGGTCCTCGCGCTCGGCCTGCTCGGCGGGTTCGCGCGGGTGCCGTACGTGGCGCTGGGACCGGGCCCGACCTACGACACGCTGGGCCGCGTCGACGGCGCGGACGTGGTGCAGGTCGACGGCCAGGAGACGTTCCCGACCAAGGGCTCGCTCACCATGACCACGGTGTCGCTCACCGACGACGTGTCGCTGTTCGGCGCGCTGGGGCTGTGGGTCAGCGGCCGGTACGCCCTCGCGCCGCGCGACGAGTTCTTCCGGCCAGGCGAGTCCGAGCAGCAGGTCCGCGACCAGAACGTCAAGGCGTTCCAGGACTCGCAGACCAGCGCCGAGGTCGCCGCCCTGCGCTACCTGGGCTACCCGATGAAGGTCGTCGCCGCCGAGATCACCGAGAACAGCGCGGCGGACGACGTCATCCAGCCCGACGACCGGCTGCTCGCCGTCAACGGCAAGGAGATCGGCAGCTACGAGGACGTCCGCGCCGCCCTGGAGAACACCAGGCCGGGCGACCAGGTCGACATCACCTTCCAGCGCGAGTCCGCCCGGCAGACCGCCCGCATCACCCTCGGCTCGACCCCCGACCGGCCCACCGGGTTCCTCGGCATCCTGCCGGTGGACCGCGCCGACGTGCCGTTCGACATCAAGATCAGCCTGGCCGACGTCGGCGGCCCGTCGGCCGGCCTGCTGTTCGCGCTGTCCATCGTGGACAAGCTGACGCCCGGCGAGCTGAACGGCGGCCAGGCCGTCGCCGGCACCGGCGAGATCAACGACCTGGGCGAGGTCGGCCGGATCGGCGGCATCAACTTCAAGATGGTCGCCGCCCGCGAGAGCGGCGCGACCACCTTCCTGGTGCCCGCGGGCAACTGCGACGAGGCCAAGCAGCACGCGCCGGAGGGCCTGCGGCTGGTCCGGGTGGAGAAGTTGGCCGACGCCGTGGAATCGCTGAAGGCGATCAGCGAGGGCAGGGACGCACCCAGCTGCTGACCCGACAGCAGCCCGAGCGGGCCGCCGTCCACCCCCGGCACACCCACCCCTCCGCTCGTGGCTCTCGCACACCCCGTGCAGACCGGTGGCTTCGTGTTCTCCCCGTATGGCCTGCCCGGAGGGCTACCATGCTTTTCGTGGGGGTGCAAGCACGCTTTTCGCTTGCACCCCCACGAAAAGCATGGTCGTCTTTGACAGGTCATGCGGGGGGAACACGACCGCTCTTTCTTTTCCTCCTCCTTGGCGGCCTGCCCGTCCGGCGAGGACTCTTTTAATCCCTTCAGCCTCGGGCGGTACAGCACCGAATCTCACCCGGATCAGTGCAGGTCAGAGGTATGAAGGGCGGCCGGGAGGCCCCCAAGGAGGAGGGAAGTGCGTCGTGTTCTCCCCGTACGGCCTGCCGGAGGCAATCATCTTTGTCGGGGGGTGTCAAGCGGTGAAGCGTGCTTGACACCCCCCGACAAAGATGATTGGGCTGCGCCCAGGCCGTACGGGGAGAACACGAGGCACACGGCTGCGCTGAACAGCGCCGCCGCGCGGAGCGCGGCTTGAGGCGAGAACTGGAGCGCCGCAGCGCGGAGCGCGGTCCGCGCGCGTCAGAGTTGCGGAGCGCGGACCGCGAGCACGGCTGCCTGGGGCGGCCCTAGGGCTTCAACGTCTCCAACAGGGCCCGGGTCAGGTTGGGGGCCAGTTCGGGGTGCTCGACGACCTCCTCGGGCATCTCCGTCGTGCCGCGCAGCCGCAGCACGCAGGCCGCCGAGCCGTCCCGCAGCACGGCCGCCACCAGCCGGGCCTCCCGGCGCTGCGGGTGCTCGGCCGCGAAGCGGCGCGCCGCCTCGTCGTCCAGGTCGGGGGACAGCTCCTGCTCGGCGTCCGGCGGCAGCACGACGATCTCCTGCGCGAGCGCGCACCCGCGCACCACGTCCGGCCAGGCGATGTTGGCCAGCGCCTCGTCCAGCTCGGCGCCGGGCAGCTCGTCCTGCGCGATCGGGGTCAGCGGCGAGGACCCCGGGTCCAGCTGGCCGGCGAGCTCCGGCTGCTGGGCGACCAGCTCGGCCGTCGGGACCAGGGCGAACAGCTGCGGCGCCTGGTCCCAGCCGGCGGTGGACACGAACTCCTCGACCTCGCGGGCGACGGCGGGCAGCACCACGGGCGGCGTTTGACTGGCTGACACGCCCGCCATCGTCGCATCCACTCGAATCGGGCGACCGGACGGGGAACCCTGGGCGGCCTCCGTACAGTTGGACAGAACGTACGAAAGCCATTACCGCGATCCAGGAGCGTGCCCCGTGGCCACTCGGCCCCCGGTCGGACTGCCCAGGCTGTCCCGTCGAAGCCGGATTCTGCTCATCGTCGGTGCGGTGGTCCTGGTCGGTCTGATCACCGGCTCCAGGTTGCTCGGCACCTACGTCAACTGGCTGTGGTTCGGCGAGGTCGGCTTCCGCAGCGTCTACGGCACCATGCTGGCGACCCGGTTCGGGTTGTTCGTCGCCGTGGGCCTGCTGGTGGGCGGCCTCGTCGCGCTCAACCTGTTCCTCGCCTACCGCACCCGGCCGGTGTTCGTGCCGGTGTCGGGGCCGGACGACCCGGTGGCGCGCTACCGCGCCGTGGTGACCCGGCGGATGAAGCTGTTCGGGATCGGCCTGCCGGTGCTGGTCGGCGTGATCGCGGGCACCTCGGCGCAGGGCGAGTGGCAGAAGCTGCAGCTGTTCCTCAACGCCACGTCGTTCGACCAGGTCGACGCCCAGTTCGGCCACAACATCGGGTTCTACGCCTTCCAGCTGCCCTTCTACACCTGGCTGCTGTCGTGGCTGTTCATCGCCACGGCGGTGTCGTTCGTCGGCGCGGTGGTGGCGCACTACCTGTTCGGCGGCATCCGGCTGGCCGGCCGCGGCGGGCAGCTCTCCGGGCCCGCGCGCACCCACCTGTCGATCGTGGCGGGCGTGTTCGTGCTGCTCAAGGCGGCGGCCTACTTCTTCGACCGGTACCAGCTGCTGTTCTCCGACCGGAACGAGAAGTTCAACGGCGCCACCTACACCGACCTGAACGCGGTGCTGCCGGCCAAGCTGATCCTGCTGTGCATCGCGGTGTTCTGCGCGGTCGCGTTCTTCGTCGGCGCGGTGCTGCGCAACCTCCAGCTGCCCGCCATCGCCACCGTCCTGCTGGTGCTGTCCAGCATCCTGGTCGGCGCGGCGTGGCCCGCGGTGCTGGAGCAGTTCTCGGTCAAGCCGAACGCCAACGAGAAGGAAGCCGAGTCGATAAGCCGGAACATCGCCGCCACCAAGGAGGCGTTCGGGCTCACCGACGACAAGGTCGAGACGAAACCCTACGAGGGCAAGCAGAACGTCTCGCTGGAGGAGCTGAAGAGCGACCAGGCGACGCTGGGCAACGTCCGGCTGCTCGACCCGGCCGTGGTCTCCAAGACGTTCACCCAGTTCCAGCAGCTCCGGCCGTTCTACGCGTTCCCGGAGAAGCTCGACGTCGACCGGTACAAAGTGGACGGGGAGCTGAAGGACTACATCGTCGCCGTCCGCGAGCTCCAGACCTCGGGCATCCCGCAGGGCCAGCGCGACTGGATCAACCAGCACCTGATCTACACGCACGGCAACGGCATGGTCTTCGCCGAGGCCAGCCAGGTCAACTCGCCCGCCGACGACGGCGGCAACGGCGGCTACCCGGTGTTCCAGGTGGCCGAGGTCGACCCGAACGGGGACGGCAAGGTCAAGCCCGGCCCGTTCGGCGTGCAGCAGCCGCGCACCTACTTCGGCGAGCTGGGCAGCCAGTCGGACTACGCGATCGTCGGCGGGCGCGGCGAGGGCGCGCCGGGCGAGTACGACACCGACCGCACGCAGTACACCTACGACGGCAAGGGCGGTGTGCGGATCGGCGGCCTGTTCAACAAGCTGGTCTTCGCCGCCGCCTACGGCGAGCGGAACATCCTGTTCAACTCGGCCATCGGCGACGACTCGCGGATCATCTTCAACCGCCACCCGCGCGACCGCGTCTCGCAGGTGGCGCCGTGGCTGACCGTGGACGCCGACCCGTACCCGGCGGTGGTGGACGGCCGGATCACGTGGATCGTCGACGGCTACACGACGCTGGAGAACTACCCCTACGCGCGCCGCACGTCGCTGGCCTCGGCGACGAACGACTCGCTGCCCGGCGTCGCCCAGCAGCCCAACCGGGAGATCAGCTACATCCGCAACTCCGTCAAGGCCACTGTGGACGCCTACGACGGCACGGTGACGCTGTACGCGATGGACGAGAAGGACCCCGTCCTGAAGGCGTGGATGGGCGTCTTCCCCAACACCGTGCAGCCGAACAGCGCCATGTCGCAGTCGCTGCGCGAGCACCTGCGGTACCCGGAGGACCTGTTCAAGGTGCAGCGCGACACGCTGGCGCGCTACCACGTCGACCAGCCGCGCGACTTCTACTCCGGCGTCTCGTTCTGGGGCGTGCCGTCCGACCCGACCATCGACAACGTGACGTCGGTCGAGCAGCAGCAGCAGAACAGCCAGCAGGCCCGCGCCCAGCAACCGCCGTTCTACGTCCTGGCGGGTGATCCGACCGGCGACCCGAACAAGGTCAGCTTCCAGCTCACCAGCGCCCTGGTGCGGCAGAACCGCGAGTTCATGGCCTCGTACGTCAGCGTGCGGTCGGACCCGGACGACTACGGCCGGATAAGCGTACTGACGTTGAACAACGAGGCCAAGGGCCCGCAGCAGATCCAGACCCAGTTCCTGACCTCGGGCGAGGTCAGCGGTGAGCTGAACCTGCTGACCCAGCGGCAGACCAACGTCGTCTACGGCAACCTGCTGACCCTCCCGGTCGGTGGCGGGCTGCTCTACGTGGAGCCCATCTACATCGAACGGGCCAGCCAGAACACCCAGTTCCCGCAGCTGTTCAAGGTCCTGGTCAGCTTCGGGGACAAGGTCGGGTACGCGCCGACGCTGAAGGACGCGCTGGAGGAGGTGCTGACCGGCGCGGCGGCGCAGCTGCCCGACCAGACCGGCACCACGCCGCCGACCAGCACGACACCGCCCACCAGCACGACGCCGCCGGGCAACGGCACCGGGCAGACGCCCGAGCTGCAGCAGGCCGTGAAGGACATCCAGTCCGCCCTGGCCGCCATCCGGACCGCCCAGGGCAGCGGTGACTTCGCCGCGCTGGGCAACGCCTACAAGGCGCTGGACGACGCGACCAAGCGGTTCGAGGCCGCCAGCGCGGCGGCCTCGCAGGCGCCGCCGTCGTCGGTGACCCCGTCACCGACGCCGACGGGCTGACCTGCGGCGCAGCGGTGGATCGGGTGGCCCGGAGCACGTCCGGGCCACCCGATTTGCACATCGGGGCGAACAGCGCGTAGAGTTCGGTTTACCAACGCGGGGTGGAGCAGCTCGGTAGCTCGCTGGGCTCATAACCCAGAGGTCGCAGGTTCAAATCCTGTCCCCGCTACAAAGTGGGAAAGCCTTGCCTGTGGAGTTCGCAGGCAGGGCTTTTTCGCATTTCACATCGGGGGCGCGGCCCCCGAACCCCGCGCAGGAGGGCTTCGCCCCCTGCACCCCCGGCCGGCTGGGCGCGTTTGCATGCACCGGGGGGAGGAGGGGCGGTCGGGCGTGTTTGCGTGTGTGGGTGCGGTCGGGTGTGTTTCGTGTGTGGTGCGGTCGGGCGTTTGCGCGTGGGGGTCCGGAGCTGGGGGAACCGGGAATCAGGGGGGTGGTGAAAAGGGGGGTGCGGGGGTGTGTATAGTTGGTCCTACGACGCGGGGTGGAGCAGCTCGGTAGCTCGCTGGGCTCATAACCCAGAGGTCGCAGGTTCAAATCCTGTCCCCGCTACTGCGCGAAAGGCCCCCCTCTCCGACCGGAGAGGGGGGCCTTTCGCTCGTGCGGGGTCAGCTCATGTTCTCCGCCCAGTACTGCGCGCAGACCAGCGAGCACACCCGGCCCTCGCCGGTGACCGTGCGGTGGCGGCGGATCTGCTTGCCGCACACCATGCACTCGTCCTTGCCGGCCGGGTTCGGCACCGAGCCGCTCGCCCACGCCTTCGCGTTCTTGACGACCTTGTTCTCCATCCACTTGATGCCCACCACGCACCTCCCAGAGAACTGCCTACGATGAGTGATGATCCCACCACCGGCGGTATCCGCCAGATCAGAGGCCCGACATCACCGAGTTGTGCTAAGCGGGGCCGCTCCGACCAAGACCAACAGCGCGGCCAGTCACCTCCCGCCGGCCGTTCGGGTGAACGCAAAAGTGCGGTTCCCGTTGTGCGGCAAGGTCTTTCCAGCCGAGGTGGGAAATTCCGGTCAAGCGGCCGAAAGCGTGGCGTTGATCAACGGGCCGTCACGCAACGGAGCTTCTCGTTGCTCCGCTTGGCCCAACTCCGCTAGCCCGTGATCAGCCACTGTGGACAGAACGGTTGACCATTGTGGACAGCTGCACCCGGAAGTGGCACCGTTGGTGTCGTGTCGGACCTGAACGCTACTGCCGCCGCCCTCCTCGGGCTGCTGCACGACGGACCCAAGACCGGTGGCCAGCTCGTGGCTGAGGCCGGGGAGCGCTTCGGTGCGTTCTTCAGCGTCACCCGCAGCCAGGTCTACCGCGAGCTGCCCGCGTTGGCTGACGCGGGCCTGCTGCGCCTCGGGAAGCAGGGGCCCCGCTCCAGCCAGCAGTACGTCCTGACGGCCGCGGGCAAGCGGGCCTTCAAGAACTGGCTGCTGTCCGAGCCCGGCCCGGACCACCTGCGCAGCCCGCTGATCCTCCGGCTGGTGCACGCCGGCTCGCTCACCGCCAAGCAGCGCCAATCGCTGGTGGACGCGGCGCGCGCCGGCTACACCGCCGACCAGGAGGCCGCCCGGACGGCGGTGAAGACCGCGGAGGACGCCTACGCCAAGGCGGTCGCCGAGTTCGGCCTGGCCCACGCCAAGGCCGTGCTCAAGCTGCTCGACGCCATCCCGACGGCCTGAGGGGCGCCGACCGGTCGCGCTGCGCGACCGGTCCTGGCGTAATCTTCTGCCGTGAACCCGGACGTCGAAGCAGACATCAAGGACCTCTCCGCCACCCTCGCGAGCATCGAGGCGGTGATGGACCTCGCTTCGCTGCGCGCCCAGGTCGCGGAGCTGGAGGAGGCCGCGGCCCGGCCCGACCTGTGGGACGACCAGGAGAAGGCGCAGCGGGTCACCAGCCAGCTGTCGCACAAGCAGGGCGAGCTGCGCCGCGTCGTCGGCCTGCGCGACCGCCTGGACGACCTCGGCGTGCTCTACGAGCTGGCCGAGGACGAGGGCGACGCGGGCAGCCTGGCCGAGGCCGACGCCGAGCGCGCCAAGCTGCGCGAGGAGATCTCCTCGCTGGAGGTCCGCACGCTGCTGTCCGGGGAGTACGACGAGCGCAACGCGCTGGTCACCATCCGGGCCGAGGCGGGCGGCGTGGACGCGGCGGACTTCGCCGAGATGCTGCTGCGCATGTACTCGCGGTGGGCCGAGCGCCACGGCTACGCCGTGGACGTCTTCGACACCTCCTACGCGGAGGAGGCGGGCATCAAGTCCGCGACGTTCCGCGTCACCGCGCCGTACGCGTACGGCACGCTGAGCGTCGAGCAGGGCACGCACCGGCTGGTGCGCATCTCGCCGTTCGACAACCAGGGGCGCCGCCAGACGTCGTTCGCGGGCGTCGAGGTCGTGCCGGTGGTCGAGCAGACCGACCACGTCGACATCGACGAGAAGGACCTGCGGGTCGACGTCTACCGCTCGTCCGGCCCCGGCGGCCAGGGCGTGAACACCACCGACTCGGCCGTCCGGCTGACCCACATCCCGACCGGCATCGTGGTGTCCTGCCAGAACGAGCGCTCCCAGCTGCAGAACAAGGCCACCGCCATGGCGGTCCTGCAGGCGAAGCTGCTGGAGCGCCAGCGGCAGGAGGAGCAGGCCAGGATGGACGCCCTGAAGGACTCGGGCTCCAGCTGGGGCAACCAGATGCGCTCCTACGTCCTGCACCCGTACCAGATGGTCAAGGACCTGCGCACCGAGCACGAGGTCGGGAACCCCTCCGCGGTGCTCGACGGCGAGATCGACGACTTCCTCGAAGCGGGCATCCGCTGGCGCAAGCAGCAGCAGGCTTCATAGGGCTCCCGGATCGGTAAAGCCCCCGTTTCCCCGCCGCCGGACGGGCGAAGCGGAGGCTTTACCCGGCTCACGGGTAGACTCCCCCGTCGTGATTCGCCTCGAACACGTGTCCAAGGTCTACAAGACCTCCACGCGCCCCGCGCTCGACAACGTCTCGGTCGAGATGGACAAGGGTGAGTTCGTGTTCCTGATCGGACCGTCCGGGTCCGGAAAATCCACGTTCCTACGACTTCTGCTCCGCGAGGAAGTGCCGAGCAAGGGTCGTGTGTACGTGTCGAACTTCGACGTGGCCAAGATGTCCCGGCGCCGGGTCCCCCGCCTGCGCCAGTCCATCGGCTGCGTGTTCCAGGACTTCCGGCTGCTCACCAACAAGACGGTCGCCGAGAACGTGGCGTTCGCGCTGGAGGTCATCGGCAAGCCGCGGAACACCATCGTCAAGGTGGTCCCGGAGGTGCTCCAGCTGGTCGGCCTGGACGGCAAGGCCGACCGGATGCCGCACGAGCTGTCCGGCGGCGAGCAGCAGCGGGTGGCGATCGCCCGCGCGTTCGTCAACCGGCCGCTGGTGCTGCTCGCCGACGAGCCGACCGGCAACCTGGACCCCGACACCAGTCAGGACATCATGCTGTTGCTGGAGCGGATCAACCGCACCGGCACGACCGTGCTGATGGCCACCCACGACCACTCCATCGTCGACTCCATGCGCCGCCGTGTGGTCGAGCTGGACCACGGCCGCATCATCCGCGACGACGCGCGGGGTGTTTACGGCGTGGGCCGCTAGAGACCACCCTCAACCCCCGACCCCTGAGGAACGTTCCCCCCGATGCGTACCAGCTTCGTGTTCAGCGAGGTCGTCACCGGCCTGCGCCGGAACGTCACGATGACCATCGCGATGATCCTCACGACCGCGATCTCGCTCGGCCTGCTCGGCGGTGGTCTGCTCATCGTCCGCATGGTCGACAAGATGCAGGACAACTACCAGAGCAAGCTCGAGGTGTCGGTCCTGCTCACCAACGACGTCAGCGCGAGCGACAAGGACTGCGCGCAGCAGCCGTGCGCGGGCCTGCGCAACGCGCTGGAGGCGACGTCCGGGGTGGACGCGGTCGTCTACGAGAACCGCGAGAAGGGCTTCGAGCGGTTCAAGCAGATCTTCGAGGCCCAGCCCGAGCTGGTGAAGCTCGCGCGGCCCGAGGCCATCCCCGCCACGTTCCGGGTGAAGCTGGAGAACCCGGAGCGGGCGGGCGTGATCGTGCAGGCGTTCTCCGGCAAGGCCGGCGTGAAGGCGGTCAACGACCAGGGCGAGTTCCTGAGCCGGCTGCTGGACGTGTTCAACGGGCTGCGCAACATGGTGCTCGTGCTGGCGCTGGTCCAGGCGCTGGCGGCGCTGCTGCTGATCTCCAACACCATCCAGGTGTCGGCGTTCACGCGGCGCACCGAGGTGGGCATCATGCGCCTGGTGGGCGCCACCCGCTGGTACACCCAGCTGCCGTTCCTCATCGAGGCGGTGGTCGCCGGCGTCATCGGCGCGATCGTCGGCGTGGGCGGCCTGGCGCTGATGGTGTTCGGCGCGACCAAGGTCTCCGGGGACCTGTTCACCTCGCAGATCCTGCCGCCGATGGGGATGCTGGACGTCGTGATCATCTCGCCGATCCTGCTCGGCGTGGCGGTCTTCATCTCCGCGCTGACCGGCTACGTGACGCTGCGGCTCTACGTTCGGCTGTGACTCGCCGCCGCATAAGGACTGGCGTGCTCACGTAAGGTTTTCGACATGGTCAAGGAACGCGGTCAGAAGGTGATCGCGTCGAACCGCAAGGCTCGGCACGACTACACCATCCTGGACACCTTCGAAGCGGGTGTCGTGCTCGTCGGCACGGAGGTCAAGAGCCTGCGCATGGGCCGGGCGTCGCTGGTGGACGCGTTCGGCCAGGTCGACGACGGCGAGGTCTGGCTGCACGCGCTGCACATCCCGGAGTACGTCGCCGGGACGTGGACCAACCACGAGGTGCGCCGCAAGCGCAAGCTCCTGCTGCACCGCAAGGAGATCGAGCGGTTGATCGGCAAGACCAAGGAGAGCGGTCTGTCGCTGATCCCGCTGCAGATGTACTTCAAGGACGGGTACGTCAAGGTCGAGCTGGCGCTGGCGCGCGGCAAGAAGGCTTACGACAAGCGGCAGGACATCGCCAAGCGGGACGCCCAGCGGGAGATCCAGAAGGCGCACGGGCGTGCGCTGAAGGGCCGTTACTGAGGTTCCGCCGAGCCGGTGCGCGGCGTCGGCCGGGGCTTTCGCCCAGGCCGGCGCCGCTGCGGCGTCCGAGGGGGCTCTCAGCTTTCGCGCGCCGGGGTGTCGGTGTGACGTGGGATACTGGTGCCGGGGGCCGGAGGCCACGCGCCGGCCCGTCCCGAGAGGGCGCAGAGTCCCGCACGTCACCCGGTCGAGGGCGGCCTGCCCCTACGCGCGAAGCCCCGCGCGGGGCCCGCTCGCGCAAGGTCGAGCCGTACTCGGGCTACGAGCGGCCTGCCCCTTCGCGCGGAGCCCCCCGGCCCAGCGCGTCGACCGCCGCCGCCACCGCGCGGGCCTGCCCCTTCGCGCGGAGCCCCCCCGGCGCAGCCCGGTCGGCGTCCTCGCGCGCGACCCGACCGGGGCGGGGTCAGCCCAGGTTCAGGAAGGCCAGGACGGCGCGCACCCGGCGGTGCTCCGAGGTGCTCGGCTCCAGGCCGAGCTTCGCGAAGATGTTGCCCACGTGCTTCTCCACCGCGCCGTCGGAGACGACCAGGGACCTGGCGATGGCCGTGTTGGACAGGCCCTCCGCCATCAGCCCCAGGACCTCGCGCTCGCGCTGGGTCAGGGAGTCGACCGGGTTGCGCTTGCTGCGCACCATCAGCTGGGTGATGACCTCGTGGTCGATGCTGGTGCCGCCCGCGGCGACGCGGCGGACCGCCGCCACGAACTCCGAGACGTCGGCCACCCGCTCCTTGAGCAGGTAGCCGACGCCGTTCGCCCCGCCCGCCAGCAGTTCGACGGCGTAGCGCTCCTCCACGTACTGCGACAGCACGAGGACCGGCAGGTCCGGGATCCGCTTGCGCGCCGCGATCGCCGCCCGCAGGCCCTCGTCGGTGAACGTCGGCGGCATCCGCACGTCGACGATGGCCAGGTCCGGCCGGTGCTCGTCGACGGCGGCGAGCAGGGCCTCGCCGTCCTCCACCGCCGCCGCGGTCTCGATGCCCTCGTCGGCGAGCAGGCGTTGCACGCCCACCCTGAGCAGCACCGAGTCCTCGGCTATGACCACGCGCACGGCAGCTCCGTCCGGATCACGGTCGGCCCCCCGGCGGGGCTGACCACCACGACCACGCCGTCAATGGTCGCAGCCCGGTCCGCCAGGCCCGCCAGGCCACCTCCCGGGCGCACCTCCGCGCCGCCGCGGCCGTCGTCGGTCACCTCGACCACCACCGAGTTCCCCGTCCGCGCCACCCGCACCTGCGCCCGCGTGGCGCCCGAGTGCTTGGCGATGTTGGTCAGCGCCTCGGCGACGGTGAAGTACGCGGTGCTCTCCACGGCCGTCGACGGGCGCGGCTCGACGTCCACCGAGACGTCCACCGGGATCGGGCACCTGGCGGCCAGCGACGACAGGGCCGCGTCCAGGCCCCGGTCGCCCAGCACCGACGGGTAGATGCCGCGGGCGAGGTCGCGCAGCTCCGAGATGGCGAGCTTGGCGTCGGCGTGCGCCTCGGCGATCAGCTCGGCCGCGCCGTCCGGGTCGCTGTCCAGCTTGCCGCGCGCCCGGCCCAGGCCCATGGCGACCGCGACCAGGCGCTGCTGGGCGCCGTCGTGCAGGTCGCGCTCGATGCGCCGGCGCTCGGCCTCCGCGGCTTCCACGCCCCGCGCCCGGCTGGCGCTGAGGTGGTCGGCCCTGGCCTCCAGCAGGCTCGTCCGGGACGGCCCGAGGACGGCGCGCGCCAGCGCCGCGTGGCCCCGGCCCAGGGCCCGGAACAGGGGGAGGGAGACCAGGCCGAGCAGGATGCCGGCGACGGTGAGGGGCAGGGCGTCGGCCATCGAGTCCACCGGCCACACCGCGCTGCCGACCGTGACCTCGAGGTCGGCGGGCAGCCACTGGAAGTAGAAGGGGAAGAGCGCCAGGCCCAGCACGGCCGACCACAGGCCGACGGCCAGTGTGAACTCCACCATGCCCAGCGGCAGCATCAGCAGCCAGTAGCCGAAGTCGCGCCACGTCGCCGGGTCGGTGACCAGCGCCTTCGCCCGCTGGAGCGGCGGGCCCGCCGGCAGCGGCCGGTACGGGCGGGGGATGTCCACCCCCAGCGTCGCGCGCAGCCACGCCCGCTCGGCGGTCGCCGCGCCCCGGGCCAGCACCAGCGTCAGCACCAGCAGCGGGAAGCCGACCCACACCACCATCGTGCCGATGCTGACCACGAGCAGCGGCACCAGCAGGCTGAACCAGAAGAGCCCGGTGACCAGGTTGAGCAGGAAGTACCCGCTGGTCCGCGCGATGCCCGGGATGTCCCGCACAGTCATGTTCCCCACCTTCGCACCCGATGTACGCGACCAGCATCGCCCGTCCCCCGGGCGGGAACCATCAGGTCGTCCGCCGTTCGCGGGGTGGGGACAGCCCTACCGGCGTCCGCGCGCGGTATCGGGAATGAGCCGGGGGCCCGGACGCGTTATGATGGGCGGACGCAGTACCCGGACCAGGGGGTGAACGGTTTCGACTTTGTGCGTTGATTCAAGGGAAGCGTGCCGGTGCAGGCGAGAGACCACCGCAAGCGTCATCGCAAACCAATAAGCGCCGAGTCTAACGACCAGGCCGCTTACTCCCTCGCCGCCTGAGGCTAGGAGAGTGAGCTGTCAGCCCGGAGGTGCCTCCGCTCCGGATGCTGGCATCAGCTAGGGGGCTGACCTTCGTTCCCGGTCACGGGGAGCGCTAGGGACACTCACAGTGACTGGGCCCGCCACGGCGACTTGTCCGCGTGATCGCCGGGGCCGAGCAGAGGCACAGCGGACTGCGCACGGAGAAGCCTTGATGAAGCGGCAGAGGACCCGGGTTCGATTCCCGGCACCTCCACCACCCGACCGGCCCGGCCCGCACCAGCGGGCCGAGCCGGTTTCGCGATGCGCCCGATCGGGTGCGCCCGGTCAGCGGCGGGCGGGCGGCGCGGTCAGCGGGTCCTCCGGCCAGCGGTGCTTCGGGTACCGGCCGCGCAGCTCGGCCCGCACCCGCGGGTAGCCGGTGCGCCAGAACGACGCCAGGTCCCCGGTCACGGCGGTCGGGCGGCCGGCGGGGGAGAGCAGGTGCAGCACCACCGGCACGCGTCCGTCGGCCACCCTGGGCGTGTCGGTCCACCCGAAGACCTCCTGCACCTTCACCGGCAGGACCGGCTCCGGGCCCGAGTAGTCGACCCGGACGCGGGAGCCCGAGGGCACCTCCAGCCGGTCGGGCGCGAGCGCGTCGAACCGCGCGGCGGCGGGCCAGGGCAGCAGCAGCCGGGTCACCTGCCCGCCGCTGATCCTCGCCAGGTCGGCGCGCCGGCGCGCGTCGCCGAGGTCGATCACGGCGAGCAGGGCCTCGTCGTCCACGGCGGGCCACGGGTCGCCCAGCGCGCGGTGCAGGAACGCCATGCGCTCGCGGGTGCGGACGCCGTCGGCGTCCCAGCGCAGCAGGTGCAGGCCCTCGGCGCGCAGCCCGGCCAGCAGCGCCGCCCGGAGCGCCGAGGGGGTGCGCAGCGGCGTGGCCGACAGCGTGATCGCGCCCAGCCTGCGGACGCGCTCGGCGACCACGTCGCCGTCCCACCGGACGTCGTCCTCCTCGGTGAGCAGGGCGGGCGCGGCCTGGCGGGCCAGCTCCTCGGTGGCGCGGGCGGCCAGGCGGACGCGGCCGTGGCTGCGGCCGGGCTCCCGGTCCGCGACGGCGACCGCCAGCCACCGCGCGTCGGCCAGGCCGCTGCCCGGCGGCAGCTCGACGGCCGTGCCGCCGGCCATCAGGTAGGTCGACGAGCCCGGCGACCGCCTGCGCGCCAGGCGCTCCGGGTGGGCCAGCGCGACGACCAGCGCCCCGGCGTCGGCGGGCGGGGTCGCCGGACCGGGGCCGTCGACCAGCGCCGCCAACCGCCGCACCTCGCGCGGGTCGGCGCGGCGCGAGGACAGCTCCACGCCGTCGCCGGAGCGCTCGTCGTCCAGCACGGCCACGACCTCGGCCGCCGTGCGCGCGCCGACCAGCGCGGCGCCGTCCAGCAGCGCCCGGGCCAGCCGCGGGTGCAGGCCCAGGCCGGCCATCCGGCGACCGCGGTCGGTCGCGCCGCCGTCGCCGTCGAGCGCGCCCAGCGCCGCCAGCACGGCGCGCCCCGCCGCCAGCGCGCCCGGCGGCGGGGCGTCCCACCAGCTCAGGCCCTCGCCCGAGGGCACGCCCCAGCAGGCCAGCTCCAGCGCCAGCCGGGTCAGGTCGGCGGTGCGGATCTCCGGCTCGGGGTAGCGGGGCAGCGTGCCGTGCTCGTGCTCGGGCCAGCACCGGTACACCCGGCCGGGGGCCTCCCGCCCGGCGCGGCCGGCGCGCTGGTCGGCCACCGCCGCGCTCACCCGCACCGTCGCCAGCCCGGCCAGCCCGCGCCGGTGGTCCACGCGCGGCACGCGGGACAGCCCCGAGTCGACCACCGCCCGCACCCCGGGCACCGTCAGGCTCGACTCCGCGATCGCGGTGGCCAGCACGACCCGCCGCCGCGGGCCGGGCTCCAGCGCCGAGTCCTGCGCGCCGGCGGCGAGCCGGCCGTGCAGCGGCACCACGTCCACCCCGCCCAGCTGGGCCGCGCAGCGCCGGATCTCCGCGACGCCGGGCAGGAACACCAGCACGTCGCCGTCCACTTCGGACAGCGCGCGGCGGACCGCCCGCACGGCGGTCGCCTCGACGCGCTCGGACCGCGCGGGCGGCACGTGCGCCACCTCGACCGGGTGGGTCCGGGCGTCCACCCGGATCACCGGGGCGTCGCCGAGCAGCACCGCCAGGCGGTCGGCCGCGACGGTCGCCGAGGTCGCCAGCAGCCGCAGGTCCGGCCGCAGCCCGGCGCGCGCGTCGAGCAGCAGGGCGAGCAGGAGGTCCGCGTCCAGGTGCCGCTCGTGGCACTCGTCGAGCAGCACGGTGCCGACGCCGGCGAGCTCGGGGTCGCGCTGCAGCCGCCGCACCAGCAGCCCCGAGGTCACCACCTCGACGCGGGTGTCCCGGGACGTCCGGCGGTCGCCGCGCACCGCGTAGCCGACGGTGCGGCCCACCGGTTCGCCCAGCAGGCTCGCCATCCGCGCGGCGGCGGCGCGGGCGGCGACGCGGCGGGGTTCGGCGACCACGACGCGGCCCTCCAGGGCGAGCGGCACGAGGGTCGTCTTGCCGGTGCCCGGCGGCGCGACGAGCACCGCCGAGCCGTGCGCCGCCAGCGTGCGCACCAGTTCGTCCAGCACCCCCGCGATCGGCAGTTCCACGGTGGGCAGTGTGGACCCCGGCCCGGCGATCGCCGGACGCGGGCCGCGCCGGCGGGGGCACGGCGTGCGAGGCTGGTCGGGTGGTTGACCCGCTGCGCGACCCCGACGACCCCGAACTGCTCGACCCGTACCGCGCCCGCGAGCTGGCCGGCCTGGTGGAGGCGGCCCGGCTGGCCTCCGGCGCGGTCCGGTACGGCAAGGTCGGGCGGGTCGGGTGCGCCCACGTCGTGGTGAACCGGGACGACCCGCTGCCGCTGGGCAACCACGCCTGCGCGCTGGACGGCTCGTCGGCGGAGGTCGCGGGCGCGCTGCTGCGGCTGGAGCGGACCTTCGCCGACGCGGGGCGCGCGGAGGCGGTGGTGTACGCGTCGCCGACGACGGTCGCCGAGATCGAGGGCATCGCGGACGACGCCGGCTGGTACGCCGTGGAGGAGTCGCTCGCCGTCGTGCACCGGGGCCCGGTCCGGGGCTCGGCGGTGCGGGCCGCCGCGGACGCGGACCTCGACGGCATGGCCGCGCTGCTGGCCGACGACCTGGGCGCGGACCCGGCGCGCCTGGCCCGCCACCTCGGGCAGCGGCTGGACGACCCGCGCTGCGCGTTCGTCGCGGTGGACGACGGCGACCGGCTGGGCGGGTTCGCCGCCGGGTTCGCCGAGCGCGGGGTGGGGCTGCTCGAGCACGTCGTGGTGCGCCCCGCGCGGCGGCGGCGCGGCGTCGGGTCGGCGTTGGTGGACGGCGCGGTGGCGGCGCTGCGCGACCTCGGGGCGCAGCTGGTGGCCGCGCACGTCGCCGAGGGCGGGGCCGGCGAGCGGTTCGCGGACAGGTGCGGGTTCGAGGCGGCGTACCCCGTGACGGCGTACGCACGCAGGGTGGACGAGCTGCTCGGTTGAACCCCCGGTTGCCCCACCGCATATCCTTAGCACAGCTAACGGAGATCGGAGGGCGCTGTGCCGGGGAACGACGTGCGGTCCAAGCCCCGGCTGCCCGGCGAGGTCTGGGTGCTGGTGGTGGCCAGTTTCATCATCGCCATCGGCTTCGGCATCGTCGCGCCCGTGCTGCCGGCCTACGCCAAGGGCTTCGACGTCGGCACCTTCGCCGTGTCCGCCGTCGTCAGCGCCTTCGCGCTGGTCAGGCTGCTGTTCGCGCCGGTGAGCGGGCGGTTGGTCAGCCGGTTCGGGGAGACCCGGACCTACATCGTCGGCATCCTCATCGTGGCCCTGGGCACCGGCGCGTGCGGCTTCGCCACCGCGTACTGGCAGCTGATCGTCTTCCGGTCGTTCGCCGGCGTGGGCTCCACCATGTTCACCGTCGCCGCCGTGGGCCTGCTCATCCGGATCACGCCGCCGCCCATGCGCGGGCGGGCGTCCGGGCTGTGGGCGACGGGCTTCCTGCTGGGCAACATCGCCGGGCCGATCGTCGGCGCGGCCCTCGCCGAGATCTCCATCCGCGTGCCGTTCGTCACCTACGCCGCCGCGCTGGTGCTCGCCGCGCTCGTCGTCTGGTGGTTCCTGCGCCGGTCCACGCTCACCGCGCTGGACACGAGCGCGCCGCAGGCGGCGCTGAGCGTCACCCAGGCCCTCGGGTCGCCCGCCTACCGGGCGGCGCTGGCGTCCGGGTTCGCCAACGGCTGGGCCGTGTTCGGCGTGCGGATCTCGCTGGTGCCGCTGTTCGTCGTGGAGGCGCTGCGCGGCGGACCCGCCCTGGCGGGCCTCTCGCTGTCGGTGTTCGCGCTGGGCAACGCGGCCGTGCTGATGATCTCCGGCAAGCTGTCCGACAGCATCGGGCGCAAGCCGATGGCGATGTCCGGGCTCGCCGTGTCGGCGGTCGGGACCATCTGGCTGGGCTTCACCACCGACGTGCCGATGTTCATGGCGGCGTCCCTGGTCGCGGGCATCGGCGCGGGCCTGCTCAACCCGCCGCAGAACGCCGTCGTCGCGGACGTCATCGGCGCCAAGGCCAAGGGCGGGCCGGTGCTCGCGGCGTTCCAGATGGTCGCCGACTGCGGCGCGATCATCGGGCCGCTGCTGGCCGGCGTGCTGGTCGACCACGTGTCCTACAGCGCGGCGTTCACCCTGACGGGTGCGATGATGGTGTTGGCCCTGGTGTTCTGGGCGGTCGCGCCCGAGACCCTGCCGAAGGAGCCGTCGTCGCACGTCGCGGAAGGGGTCGCGAGCGAGTCGGGCTGCCTGGACGAGGGTCCCGAGGTGCCCACCGGGGAGCGGCTCGCCGGTCGACCGCGTCAGCCGGACGCGTGAGCGCTCAGGTTCCGCTCAGCATCTCTCGGTAGCCTGCGCCCGCAGGTGACCGGGAAGGAATCGGCGACGTGGGTGGCGCGGAGCGCAACGCTCGGAAGAAGAAGCAGGAACAGCAGGCGGCGAGGGCGGTGGCCGCGGCGCGCGGCGCCAAGGGCGACCGGACCAAGGTGGTCGTCGGCGTCGTCGTCGTCATCGTGCTGGCGCTGGTCGTGATCGGCGGCGTGATCTGGACCAAGTCCGACTCCGCGAGCGGCTCGCTCACCCCGCCGACGGACGTGGCCGGCGTGGCCGCTCCGATCACGCGCGAGGGCGGGGTCGTCGTCGTCGGCAAGGACGGCGCCAAGGCGACGATCGACGTCTACGAGGACTTCCTGTGCCCGGCGTGCGGGCAGTTCAAGAAGATCTACGGCGACCAGATCAAGCACGAGATCGAAAAGGGCACGCTGCGCGTGCGCTACCACGCGCTGCCGTTCCTGGTGCGGATGTCCGAACCCGAGGGCTACTCGCGCGACTCCGCCAACGCCGCGCTGTGCGCCGCGGACCAGGGCAAGTTCTGGGAGCTCCACGAGGCGCTGTTCGCCAAGCAGCCCGAGGAGGGCGGCCCCGGCTACACCAAGCAGGAGCTGGTGAAGCTCGGGACCGACCTGGGCATCACCGGCGACGAGTTCAAGACGTGCGTCGAGAGCGGCGCCCACGAGAAGGAGGCGCAGGCGGAGATGGACAAGGCCCGCGGCACCTCCTACTTCGAGGGCACGCCGACGGTGGCCGTCGGCGACCAGAAGGTCGACCTGCGCGACGCCGACTGGCTGAAGAAGCTGGTCGGGTAACCCTCACCCCAGCCCCGCGACCGGCGGCCGGCCCGCGTCCCAGCGGACCAGCCGCCGGGCCTTGCCGGTCTCGGCGCGGGGCACGGTCCCGACGGGCGCGACGACGACCCGGCACGCGATGCCCAGGCGTTCGCGCAGGGCCGCCACGAGGTCCTGGCGCAGCGCCTCGCCGTGGGTGCTCTCGACCACCGCCCACAGCTCGGGGCGCGCCCGGCGGTCCTCGACGACCAGGTAGTGCGGGCCGACCCTCGGGTCGGCGAGCAGCACGGCCTCGATCTCGGTGGGGAACACGTTGACCCCGCGCACGACCAGCATGTCGTCCCGGCGCCCCAGCACCTTGCTCATCCGGCGCAGCGTGCGCGGGCTGTCCGGCACGGGCGGGGCCAACGTCGCCACGTCACCGCTGCGGTAGCGCAGCAGCGGCATGCCGGTCTTGGTCACCGTGGTGAACACCAGCTCGCCCGGCGTGCCGTCGGGCACCGGTCGGCCCTCCTCGTCGACGGCCTCCACCAGGAAGTGGTCCTCGGCGACGTTGAGCATCCCCTCGGAGTCGAGCGACTCGCACGCCACACCGGGCCCGATGACCTCGGAGAGCCCGTAGATGTCCAGCGCCCGGAGGCCCAGCAGCCCCTGGAGCTGCTCGCGCATCCCGTCGGTCCACGGCTCGGCGCCGAACACCCCGACCCGGAAGGCGGGCTCGACCCCGCTGCGCCGCAGCGCTTCACCGAGGTGGACGGCGTAGGAAGGCGTGCAGCACAGGACGTCCGGGCGGAGGTCGGCGATCAGGCGGACCTGCCGCTCGGTCATCCCGCCCGACAGTGGCACCACCGCGGCCCCCAACCGCATACCGCCGTGGTGCACGCCCAGCCCGCCGGTGAACAACCCGTACCCGTACGCGTTGTGGATGCGGCTCTTGGAGGTGGCGCCCGCCCCGCCGAGCGCGCGGGCCATCACCGAGGCCCAGACGTCGACGTCGTGCGCCGTGTAGGACACCAGGGTGGGCCGCCCGCCGGTACCGGACGAGCCGTGGACGCACACGATCCGGTCGTCGACCTGGAAGCCCGTCGGGTAGTGCTCCCACAGGTCCTGCTTGGTCACGAACGGCAACCGCCACAACTCCGAGAGCGACACCTCCCGCCCGTCCTCGACCCCGACCGCCCGCAACCGCTCCGCCTGCACCCCACCGGCAGCCAACAACCGCCCCACCAGCCCCCGCAGCCGGCGCTCCTGGACACCCCGACGAACCTCCGGCCGGACGCCCTCGGCATCCGGGTCGACCAACGGCAAGCCACCCATGCACCCCGGTCTAGCAGCCGGAACGTGCTCGGGGTACCCCCGATTTCCATCCAGCGGGGCCGGTGCTGTACGGTATTGCCACACGGGAACGGCGGGTAACCACCGGGGAACGTGACTGCACGGGGCTGTGGCGCAGCTGGTAGCGCATCACACTGGCAGTGTGAGGGTCAGGGGTTCGAGTCCCCTCAGCTCCACAAGTGAATGTTATGACCGGATCCGCCCGCTGACCTGCTGTGACGCAGGTGGCGGGCGGTCTTGCTTTTGGACCCGCTGTGGTTTGTGGCGGCCGAGTCGGAGCAGGCGGTCGCTCCGCACGAAATGTTGTCAGGTGTGTGCTCCAAGTCCCACTGGCCCGGCTGGTGGATCTGCCTGGGGACTTTTCAGTCGCCGTGACCGCTGTCAATGTTCGGCACCGGTGCAATGGCCCAGGATGGTCCGGTCCTGAAGGACCTGCTCACCCAGGTGGACAGGGGTGAAGCGCAGCTCCCCGAGTTCCAGCGCGGCTGGGTGTGGCCCGATCGCACCATCGCCGGCCTGATCGCCTCGATCTCGCTGGGTTACCCGGCGGGCACCGTGATGATGTCGAAGCAGGGCGGTGACGTCCGCTTCAAGACCAGGTCGGTCGAAGGGGCCCTGCGCCAGTGCCGCGCCCGACCGGCTGATCCTGGACGGTCAGCAGCGGTTGACCTCGCTCCACCAGTCGCTGTTCCGCGAGGCGCAGTGAGCCGGCAGCAGTACCGGATCCTCTCCGAGGTCGCCAACACCGACTTTCTCCAGGCGGTGACGCTGCCGGCCACGCACGAGCGCCACCGGGCCGCCGTGGAAGCCGGTCGGGACGAGGTCGCCGCCCCGCGCATCGGCTGTCGGCGCGCCGACATGCTCACCCTCACCTTGCCGGAGTACCGCAAGTGGGCGTTCGCCGTGACCGACGGCCTCAAGTCGGCCGCCCGGTTCTTGTACTCGCAGCACATCTTCGACACCCGGTTCCTGCCCTACGGCAGCCAGCTCATCCCGATGTCGGCGATCTTCGCCCTGCTCGGAGCCAAGGCCGAGACGGTCGGGGCACGGGAATCAAGGTCATGCTGGGCGGTCACCAAGCCAAGGCGATGCCCGTCGAGATCCTCACCGACCCCCGCATGTCCCGCTGCGAAGCCCTCGTCCTCGGCGAAGGCGAGACACGAGTGGCCGCCCTGCCGGCCGACCGCCGATCGCGCACCGAGCTGCCCGGCGTCATGTGGCTGGACCCCATCCTGAAGACCCCGGTCACCGGCGGCATCCCCGGCAACTCCCACCACCTCGCACCGGACGTCGACGCGCTGCCCTTCGTCGACCGCCGCTACCTGGCCCAGGACCCGCACCACGAGGCAGGCCGGTGGGAGGCCAACATGGTCGGCGCCCGCGGCTGCCCCTACGACTGCTCGTTCTGCGGAGCGGCGGTCTCGGCCAACCCGGACATCACCATCCGCACCCGCGACCCGCACAACATCATCGCCGAGATGCACCGGCTGCGAGACACCGGCGTGACCGCGTTCCGGTTCGTCGACGACCTGTTCCTCGGCGCACGACGGGTCATCGACCACATGATGAGCGCATTCACCACCGAGCGCGTCGGTGATTGGGCCGTCTGGGACGCCACCGGCCGGATCAACGTCCTGCACCGCGCGAGCGACACCACCTTGGACACCCTCGCCTGCAACGGCCTGCGCGAAGTGGCGCTGGGCATCGAGTCGGGCAGCGAACGCATGCTCACGTTGATCGACAAGCGCATCGACCCCGACATGACCAAAACCGTCGTTCGTCGCCTGACCGAACGTGGCATCGACGTCAAGGGCTACTTCATCCTCGGCTTCCCCACCGAAACCCCGGCCGAGATCGCGGCCACCGTCCTCCTGGTACGCGACCTGTGGGACCGCACCGATCCGCTGCCGGGGCGGTTCCGCGCCTCGGCCTTCGAATACCGCCCCTACCCCGGCACACCCGACTGGCACCGCCTCCTGGCCATCGGCCGCTACACCGCCGGCCAGTTGCTCGACTACAGCGCGGTCGACCTCACCGACGCCGGAGTCGACGAGTCCCTGCGCGAACGCGACGAGTTCAACTTCTCGGTCAACCTCCAACTCTCCGAAGCGCCGATCGACCACGTCCGAGCCCAACTCGTCGCCCTGACTCGTGAACAGCACGCACGGAAAGCCGCAGCGGCATGACCGGCCACCGCGGGCTCTTCGTGAGCATCGACGGCTCGGGCGGCGCGGGCAAGAGCACCATCACCCGCCACCTGCACCATCGACTCACCAACCAGGGCTACACCGCCCACACCACCACCGAGCCGTCCCGCGACCAACTCGGCGAGATCGCCCGCCACGGCACCGACACCTACTCCGGACACGCCCTGGCCTGCCTGGTGGCAGCCGACCGCTACCACCACCTGGCCGCCGAAATCCGCCCACAACTCGCCGCGGGCAGGATCGTGCTGTGCGACCGCTACGTCGCCTCCTCCTACGTGCTGCAACGCATGGACGGCGTGCTGATCGACTTCATCGAAGCCCTCAACGCCGCCACCGACATCCCCGACCTCGCCGTCATCCTCACCGCCGACCCGGAAGTCACCGCCCGACGCATTCACGAGCGCGGCGCGCACAGCCGCTTCGAAGCCGGCATCACCACCAGCCGGACGGAAGCCGAGCTGTACGCGGACACCGCCCACCGCCTGGCCCGACTCAACTACCCGATACTCGCAATCGATACGACGAAAAGCACAACAGAGCAGGTCGTCAGCACGATCACCCAACGAATTGCGCAATTGTCGGCCGGTCCGCCCGGCGAACCACGCACCGCGTAAGCTGCGCCGGGTCCCGAACCGCGTGAGCAACCGACGAGGACCCATGGCCGACCGTCACCTGATCGACGTCCACGTCCTCCTCGTCCGCGACGACGACGTCCTGCTCACCCGCCGCCGTGACACCAATGCGCTCTTCGACGGCCTGTGGCACCTGCCCTCCGGCAAGCTCGACGCGGGGGAGTCGGTCCTCGACGCCGCCGTCCGCGAAGCCGAGGAAGAAGTCGGCGTCCGACTCGACGCCACCGACCTGCGCCTGGTCCACACCCTCCACGTCAACGGCTCGGGCCCCGAACCCCGCCTCGGTCTCTTCTTCGAAGCCCGCCGCTGGACCGGCACCCCGACCAACCGTGAACCCGACAAGTGCTCCGCGGTCTGCTGGTTCCCCCTCGACAACCTGCCCGACCGGCTCATCGACTACCCGGCCGCCGGCATCCAGGGCTACCGCGCCGCGGCCACCTTCGGCACCCGGGGCTGGGCAAGGCAACCGGTGGCACTCTGATCGGATCGTCCGAACCGACACCTCGGGAACGAAGCCGCCTCAGGCGCCGTCCCACACGGGATAGCGTGGCGCGATTTCCACGTCGCGGGAGCGGGAGCCGATGACCGATCCGTTGGCCAACGTGCAGCGCCTGGTCGATGACTGGGAGCGCAACGCCGAGGAGAAGGCCGCGCGGTACGAGTCGATGCGGCAGGCCGGAGACCGGCTGGCACTACAACCACTTCCGCTACTACGACCCGGAAACCGGCCGGTACGCCCCACCCGACCCGCTGGGACTCGTGCCGTCGGTCGAGCCCGGCGCCTACGTGCCCAGCCCCACCCGGCAGATCGACCCGCTCGGCCTGCAGGGCTGCGACGTCAGCGGTGACGAGGCCAAGCAGCAGGCCCTCGCCGACGCCGGCGTCCCGCCGGGTTCCGAGCCCCTCGACAGCCGCATGGTGCCGTCCACCACGCCGAGCGGCAGGCAGATCCTGGACGAGGACTACCAGCCCGTCTACTTCCCCGAGGAGATCTACCTCAACAACCGGGACGAGCTGATCGTGTTCCAGGACCACTACACCGGTCACCAGTTCGATGAGGGTGGAGTCGGCGACCAGCCCCCGCACGTCCAGTGCGACCCTACGAGAACACCCGCAACGGCCAGGTCCCCGGAGCGCAGGAGCACTACTATCACAACCCCGAGCTGGGCAGACCGACTCCTGCCCGATGACGCCAAGCTGCTGGCCCGGTTCTACCCACAGGGACCGGACTTCACCGGCCTGGTCCTGCGATCGATCCGTTTCGAGCGCCGCGGGCCAGGCTGCACGCTGCGCGTCGACCTGCCGGTCGCCTCGGACGTGCCCGGCCACAGCCGCGTGCAGGCGCACCTGGGTTTCCTGGCGGTCGAGGACGTCCGGCTGTCCGGTGCCACGCTGCCCGCCACCGTCTCGATCGAGTTCGAGGAACGGCCGAGGGCGAGGCCGGCCGTGTCGGTGACCGGTGAGTCGCTGCGCCTGACGCTGACGTGCGCCGAACAGTTCCGCTTCGGCAGGATCAGCACCCACAACTCACCCCCGGACGCGGTGGGCGACGGGCCGCACGAGTTCGCGAGCAAGCTGGACCAGCGGCTGTACGCGGCCGTCCCCGGACCGGAGATCGACACCTACCATGAGCACATCTGACCTGTCGGCGTTCGCGCTCTACGCCCTGCACTGGGACGAACGCGACCAAGCGATCACCGCGTCCTTCGAAGGGCCGCTGGACGAGGCCGCCCGCCGGACGTGGGAGGCGCCGCCCGAGCACGACTGGATCCGGTTCCACCTCAGGTTCGCCGCGGTTGACGACGTGGAGGTGCGCGGCTGGAGTTACCAGCTGCCCCTCGGGGTCGAGCAGGTACCGGCAGGGGAGCGGGTGTCGGTCACGGTGACGGGGGAGGGCACCGACGTCCGGTTCACCTCCGCCCCTGCCGTGCGGGTGGGCGGTCGAACGTCCAAGGCCGGGTCGCTCTGACCAGCACACGCCACGGCACCGAGCCGTCTCCTGAAGCCCCACGACCGGTGGTTCACCCAAGGTCAGCTCCGGAGTCAACGGTGCATCGGCTACGCCGCGCAGGGCGGAGTGTTCGCGGTTGGCGTTGCGGTCGGTGGGCGAGTGCTCGCCGCCGCCGTGGGCGCGGCGGGTGGGGACGATGACGGTGGTGCCGCGGTAGGCGTGGTCGCCCGGGGTGGGGGTGCCTTCGAGCAGGGTCTCCCAGCCGGTCTCGGCCAGGGCGGTGCGGTCGTGGGTGCCGCCCCGGCAGGGCGTCGACACCGCCAACAGCGCGCCGTCGGTGTCGGACAGGACCTGGATCGACAATCCCTGGCGGCGGCGTTTGCCGGAATAGTTGCCCCGCTGCCCGGCGCGGTTGCCGGTGGGGACCAGGGTTCCGTCGACCAGCGCCGGTCGCCCGCGCAGCACCTCGGGAACCGGTGGGGTGTGCAGGCACAGCACCTGGCCGATCAGCGGCAGGAACCGGCGCAGCACGCGGGGGACGGTGGGCTGACTGATGCCGAACAGGTCCGCGAGCACCGTCTGGGGCATGTTCGTGCGCAGCGCGATCAGCGTCAGCAGCACGCTGCGGTAGACCCCCGGCAGCGGTGGTCGCCCCCGGCGCGGCGGCAGGACCTGCGCGATCCTGGCCACCAACTCCCGGATCAGCTCCTGGGACAGCCCGGTTGTAGACTCGTAACGCAACAGCTCCGCCCGGTGGTCGTGTTCTGTGAGAGGAAAACGATCCTACCGGAACGGAGCTGTTGTCCTATACGAACCCACACCGAACTGAATAACGCTCAACGGCAGCGCGGCGCGGTAGAACAGCACGTGAAGCCCCTGAGTGTGCTGGACGATTTTGGTCGAGAGTTCTGCTACCAGGGGCTTCGCCATGTCCGGGCGCCGGCTCGCCGACCACCGCCGATTTGTGGTCGACGCCCCTTGCACGGCAACACATCCAGATCAGGCGGAGCGAGGCTCAGCTTGTAGGCTGCACTTCGCCGCAGTTGGCATGGATTGGCGGTTGTTGGACGCGGTTCGTTCTGACGGGGTCAGCGGCCTGCGGGGTGCCCGTCCGGGCCGGTCATGGTTATGGCGCCATCGCGCGCTTGCAGGACCACGTCCGCGCGGTACTCGCCGTCGGCGAGCGCGGCGAGTTGACCGAGGCTGACCATCCGCACGGTCTCGCCACCACGCTGGAACACCAGCAGGTTGCCGTCCTGGACGTAATCGCCGTCGTAGGTGCCGTCGCCGTCCAGTTCGACGGGCCGACCCAACTCCTGCTCGATCCGCGTGCCGGTTGCGGGCCCGGTGAGGACGCGCACTGAGGTCCAATCGCCGGGTGCCAACTCTTTGAGTTGTCTGGAGTCGTCCGAGCGGGCCAGCTCGCCGATCGCCTTTTCGAGGTTCTCGTCGAATTCCACCGTCACTCCCGAAGCGGTCTCGCTGCATCCTGCCAGCAGGGCGAGCAGTGCGATGAGGGTCAGTATCGAGCGCATGATCAGTACTGGTCCGGAGTGGCCGACGGCTTGCCGGGGTCGTGGTCGTCGTTGCGCCCGGGGTTGTCCGTGGGCCACGGTGCTTTCTTGGTCTCGCGAGTCTCGCCGGGTGGCACCTCGTTGGAGGGCACGAGGGTGTCGTTCTTGTCGATGACCACCATCTTGCCGTCCTTGACCGCCTGTTCGACCAGTTTCGCCAACTGCTGGGGACTCGCGTCCGGGTTGGCCTGCGCGATGCTGCGGCCGACCTCGTTGTTGTGCAGATCCATGCCCACCGGGATGTGGTGGCTCGACGGATTGCGCTCGTGGGCGGTGGCGAACTCGCGGGCCCACTCCTCACCGTACCGCTGCGTCATCAGCGCGTTCCAGTAGGCGTGCCGGAAGGCGTCCGCGTGCCCGTCGGTCCCGCCCTTGCCGTCGAACTTGCCCTCAGCGACGTGCAGCGCGTCCTGCCGGATGTCGCCGAACTCCTTGAGGCCGAGCAGTCCCTTGCGCATCTGCAGGTCGTCGAGCATCTCCGCCTCGGCCTGGGTGACGCGCTCCTTCCTGATGCCTCTGCGTTCCGCGAGCCAACCGGTCAGACCGCTCGGCCAGATCGTTGTGCCATCGGTCTTGACCTGGTACTTCTCCAGCAGCTCGCGGTGCCGCCGCTCATCGACCACGCGGTCTTCGCCCGCCGTCGCGGCCGCCGCCAACGTGGTGGCCCCCGCGTCGCCGATCCCGTCGGACAGGATGCGCTTGAGCACGGAGTTCAACTCCGTGTCGATCTCGGCTGCGCGGGCCAGGATGCCCTGCACCTCGGCTTGGAGGATCGCGATGTCCAGGAATCCGCCGACGTCCGAGGTCCTCACGACGGTGCCGTTCTCGATGCGGTAGCCGTTCTGCGCGGCGAACTGCTCGGTCGCCTCGACGCTGCGGACCAGGTCCCGCGCGGACTGCTCGGAGTCGTCGACGACCTTCCCCGCCGCGGACAGTCGCGCGGCGAGTTCCTCGAGTTCCTGACGACGGGCGCGGAGATCGTCGGCCGCCGCTTCTGATGCCTTCCCGGTCCACTCGGCAGGCTTGGCGCCGTCGAGTTCGTCCTGCAGGCCGATCACCTGTCTCTTCTGTGCAGAGAGGTGGTCGCCGACCTGTCCGATGACATCCGGCAGCCACTGCCTGACCTCGGACCACGTGGCCATCAACGGCCTCCTACCCCGCCGAACCCCCGCTCGGCGTCGTCGTCCTGCGCCTCGTAGTCTTCGGCGGCCGCAGTCAGCGCGTCCGCGTAGGAGTCCACACCTCGGGCCCACTTGCCGGTGGTGGCCTCCCAGTGCGGACCGAGCTCGCCGGCGGTCCCGGCGGACTCCGTGCCCGGCAGTGCGGTGGCGAGCTCCGCCACCCGGCCCAGCTCCAACTTGCGCACGACCCCTGCGGCCTGCTTCGCGGCATCGGCCGCGGCGCGCAGCGCTTTCGGATCGACATCGAACCCGGTCATCTGCCCCTCCCCGGACATGACTCAGGGTATCAGTGCTGTCGCAGACTGTGTCCTGGTTTATGCGGGTACCAGAACACTGAAACCCTCGACGCATGTCTCGACCGTGAGGACTGGGCCGCACGGCCCGTTCACACCAGATAGGCGGCCGGCCTGCCACTGCCGTCGCGCCATCCGCATCGGGCACTGTCGTCGGTTCCGGCACGGCCTGCCTCCACGGCAGTGAAGACACTCGAGCAGCCGTGGCGCGACCTCGAGGTGACGTAGGAGCGGGTGCGCAGGGCCGGAGACGAGCAGTTCGTCAACCGAGTGGAAGTAACGGGCAACCTCCTCCGACGAGGCGGCCACGGCGGTGTGGCATGAGTGGGGCGAGCGGTCGACTGCGGGCCGAGTTCCGTGCTGCACGAGGAAAACGCGTGTTCGACGGTCTGGTCCGGCCTCTTCGGCTATTCATGCTGCGGTGGGCGGAGCAGATCTGGAGTAGGCGGTGGAGTTGAACGACGTGCGACGGCTCTGAACGGCATCGGCTGACGGGATTTTCTCCACTTGTGCTGATCAGGGCACTTGGTGGGCCGCGCTGACAGAGTGATGCTCAGCTTGTTGGCTGTACTTCGCCGTAGTGCGCCACCCATCAGGACGGCCAGCGGGTGCTGATGTACTCGTGAGCCTCGCCGATGCCCAGTTGCCGTGTGGTGTTGTTCGCCCGTACGAAGAACGCCTCGTCGCCGCGGCTGGTTCGGGTGTAGACCGGTTTGGACGAGGGGGTGACGTCCACCAGCACGACCCAGCGCCCGTCGACCTGCTCGGGCCGTGCCCTGGTGTGCAGGGTGACGGGGCCGGCGCCGCAGGCGGAGATGAGACCGGAGGTGATCGCGTTGACGTACTTGTCGATGTCCATGCCGCACAGCCGGAAGTCGTCGTCCAACCCGACTACCTGCTTGTCGTCGGAGATGCCGATGCCCAGGGTCCCTCCTGTGCCGCTGTTGAGGAACGCGGCCACGCTCTTGACCACGGCGTCGCTCGGGAACTGGGGCTTGCCGGATTGTGGGCGGTGCCCCACCCCGGTCTGCTTGAACTCCAACTCGGACGACTCCTCGCCGGCCAGCAGCTCCGCGACCGACGGCCCGGCCCACGCGCTGCCGCCGGTCGCGCCGGGCACCGCGGCGGCGCCGGTCCGCAGCTTGTCGAACGCCGTCCTGATGACGAGCGCGATGTGCTTGCGCCGCCGCTCCAGGAACTCCTCGTACTCCAGCTGCTCCCACCCCTCCGGCAGCGCGTGCAGGAAGCGGACGCGGTCGCGCTGGTCCGCCGGGACGTGCGCCTCCCACAGCTTGGGGAAGTACTCGGCGGGCGCCTCGTGGGCGGGCTTGCCGCCCGTCGGCCACTCGACGAACACGTAGTTGGCCAGTTGGTTTCGCCGGCTCACGGACTTGATGCCCAACGACTCCAGGTGCTTGCGCCGAAACAGGTGGTCCCGGTCCGCCGCGCTGCGCTGCCCCGACGTCGGGTCGAGGGCGTCGCCCACCTTCACCGGGGCGAAGAGCACGTCCGCGTCGAGCAGCACGAGCGCTGCGTGGTAGGCGAACAGGCTCGGCGAGTAGCCGGCCGAGGTGGCGAGGAGGTCGGGCATCGTCACCTCCCAGAAGTCGTTGGTCAGCTGGGTGCCGATCACGGAGTCGAGGACATCGACGAACGCGGCGGCGTTCGTCGCTTCGGTGAACCGGCGGAGGTCCTGCTCCATCCGGCTTTCCGAGGAGCCCGTGTACCGGCCGGTGATGACGCACATGAAGAACCAGCGGGCGATCACCGGCCTCAGCTCGTGGAGGCCCATCCCGAAGTCGCGTCGTCCGACGAGGAACGCGATGTAGCAGAACACGATGGTGAAACGGGATGTGATCATCGATCCGCTGCGGTACCCCGCCTGCCGGAGGGCGCCCAGGAACCCGTGCCAGTTGTCCAGGTCGAGGACGTGCTGCTGCGCGGTGCGCAGGACGTCGAACTGGCGCAGCCGCGCCTCCTCGGAGAACCTGCCGGTCTCCACGTCCTTGCCGCGCAGCACGGGGTAGACGGCCTGCAGGCGGGCGCGCCGCAGCCCGAGGCCGACGGTCACCCGCAGCAGCTCGTCGGGGCTCGGCATGATGAAGTGGTTGAAGGGCGACGCCTCGCCCAGCGACGGGAACCGGGCGACGCGGCAGAAGTCCTCCAGGTCCCGGCGACCGGTGTCCCAGTGCACCGACATGAGGGTCAGGATGAAGTCCGCCTGCTTCAGCTCGACGCCTTCGGAGTTGATCCGCACGAAGATGTCCGCGACTTCCTCCTCGGAGGCGTTCGCGGAGATCTCCAGTGCGGTGAACGGGTAGTCGCGCAGGTCGTAGAGGCGGTCGATCGCATCCATGATCTGGTCTTCTTCGACGTCGTCCACGTCCCGAGCGGCGCGCAGGCGCTCGATGAACTCGGTCTGGAAGCGGCGCCTGGTCGTCGCCCCCGCCCACAGCTGCGACACGTCGCCGATGAACTCGGGGTCCTGGTGGGTGGCCGCGTCGGCCACGGCGAACCGCTGGTCGCGCGGGCGGAACGCGATGGCCAGGTGCGACTGCCGGTACTCGTCGTCCACCACAGGTCGGTTCTTGATCACCGAGTACAGCGAGGTGAGCCGCTGCTGCCCGTCCACGATCAGGCGTCGGGCGACCTGCTGCTTGTCGTTGACACCGATCTGGCGGGTGCCGGCGGGCACCGCGGGATTCTCCCAGAACAGGAAGTAACCCACGGGGAACCCGCGGTACATCGAGTCGAACAGGTCGCGGACCTTCGTGCGGGACCACACGAACGGCCGCTGGATGTCGGGGAGGCCGATGTCGCCGTCCTCGATCTCGTCGAGCAGCTTGGACAGCCGGTAGCTGACCTCTCGGAACATCGCCTTCACCAACGTGACTCCCCGGTTGCACGGCAGTGGCCACCGGCAATGTATCGGGGGAGGCGGCACGTCCGCGCGCAAGTCGCAGTCGCGGCCGTCCTGTGCGGAGTGCGGTTCGGCTTGTGACTGCGCTTCGTCGCAGTTGGCGTGTATCGGCGGTTGTCGGGCGCGGTTCGTTGATGTGGTGTGGTCGGTGCGTCTCGGGTGTGGCTGCGGCGCGGATCGTCCGGTGGGACCAGACCTGGTAGGTGTCCTGGACCGCGCACGCTGGTTTGCGGAGTGGTGGTCAGGTCGTGGCTTCAGGCCCAGTCGGTTCGGGAGTCCTCGTGCCGGCACTCTCGCTCTTCTCGTCCGCCTCGATGGAGATGTGGCGCCGCCGTTGGAGCTCATCGCGTTCAGCGTCCGGGATCGCCATCGACTCGGCGAGCACGGCGGCGAGCGCGTCCACTCGAGTGTTGTCGATATCGGCGTGGAAGAGCCACCGGATGTTCTCGTCGCGCGTGATGAGGTCGATCGCCAAGCGAGAGCTTCTGTCCTGCGCGGTTGTTGATCGGACGTATCGAACCTGGTCGATCGGGATGCTCTGACGGATCTCCGCTTGCTCGAGGAATGCGTTCGCCTTGGCCGTGATGATGCGGCGGTTCGTGACGGCGATCAGGGTGTTCACCGTGGCCTTGTCCCTCGCTGCGGCCAACTTCTCCTTCGCTCCGCCGACGATCGCGGAAATGGGGCCGAGGGGGTCGAGCTGGTCGGGGAAGCCGAGGACGCGCAGGACCTCACCGTCCTCGAAGAGCCATCGCAGAACGCGGAGGTACGGCCCTGGGTCCAGCGACCCGGATGCGCAGACGACGTCCGGGGCCTCGAGCGGAGGGACCGGCGGGCGGAGGGCGTCGGCGAGAGGACCGATCGCCTCCAGGAGCCGGGCGGAGACCTCGCGGGCCGCCTTCACGTCCTTCCGCTTCCCCGGCAGCGGCCACGCGTCGGGGCCGCGGAGCTCGGCGGTGATCCGCAGCTCCCGCGCCAGCGCGTCGACGAGGCTCGTCGTCCCGGCGAGGGCGGAGTCGAACTCCGCCCGGGTGTCGCGCGCGATGACCTCGGCGTAGTGCGCCTCGGCGGCGTCTTCCCGTCCAGCGGCTCTCGCCCTTGCGGCGTGAAGCGCGTGATACCCGGTCCACGCCTTGAGGGCGGACAGAAGGGCGTTGACGTCGAAGGCGATGACCTCGGCGTTCGTCTGCAGGTACTCGCGGTGGCTGCGTGCGTCGGCCTCACCGATCCGCCTGACGTGGTCGCGGACGTTCCCCTCGTAGAGCTCGAGCTGCTTCTGCAGCAGCGCTCCACTGCCCGCGACGTCCTCCCACAGGGACGTCGGGACCGACTCGATCTCCCGCGCCTGGTCGACCGCGCGATCGATGGCGGCGACGAGCCCTGTCAGCTCGGCCCACTGATCCTTGCGGATGGCGGTGAGGACCTGGCTCGTCACCGAGAGGTTGGTCCTGACGAGGCCCGAGACCTCGCTCAGCATCATCTGGAGGGCGAGCATGGCCAGCGCCGGCCCCACCGAGGCCGCGGTCTGCGCCTTGCTCACCGCATTCACGGGGTAGAAGCGGGCCTGGTGCACGACGCGACCGGACACCATCACCGCTCCGAGGTTCCCGCCGTCCTTGGCGGCGAGCGTCGCGCCGTTGTTCAGCAGGGCCTGTGCCGTGTGGCCGATCCTGTAGAGCCCCTGCACGCCGGCGAACGCGTTCCCGAGGTTGCCGGCCACGGTCGCCGCGTTCCCGATCGAGGCGAGGATCGCCGAGATCTGCTTGCGGTCGGCAGCCGGCACGATCCCGAAGTCGACCAGATCGGGCTTCAGCTCCGGCGGGACCTCACCGGCGACGACAGCCACTCCCGGGAGCACCTCCACCAGGACCGTCGACGTCGTCGCCGGGTCGATGTCCGAGTCGGACGTCGGATCGTCGGCAACAGGCGAGTCGGTGGTATCGCTCCGGCCGTTCTCCTCAGGCTCGGCGATCTCCATCGAGTCCGCAGGGTCCTGCATGCGATCTCCTCCCCGCAAGCGCGCGCAACGGCCGGACCTCGTCGGCGTCGGCTGCCGAAGTCTACGGCTCAACGCCTTGCGGGCAGCCGAATCCGTCGGGTGCACCCGTGCGAGCAGAGGTGCCGGAAGGAAACGGTGCTGGGGCGTGAAGAGCGACGTCGTCCGCGGTTCCCGCGGGTGCGGCGCGGTGGAGTGGTCGGCGGCGCGCGAGAGCGAGTGGCGCGCTCGAAGGCGCCGGCGGATCTTGGGCAGGGATGCCGTATCAGGAGTAGACAACCGCTCGTTCGCGGATCAGGTCCCACGCGGTGACGTCCAGCTCGGCGAGGACGAGCAGTTCGTCGACCGACTGGAAGGGGACGGGGTGCTGCCGGCGGGCGCGGTTGATCTGCTCGGCGGCGTGGGCGTCGAGTCCGCAGCACTGCGCGATGACGGACGGTGGTGCGGTGTTGATGTCGACCAGGCCGCCGTCGTCGTACTGCCGTGGCAGGTCCGGTCGGCCGATGCGGAGGTCCCGTGCGAGTGCCGGGTCGCGCGCGACGAGTGTGCGGGCTTCCTCTCGCTTGGCCCGCAGGGCCAGTGCGGCGGCGACGGCGGGGTCCGCGGCCCAGGGTTGCGGTGGCTGCGGCGGCCGGGCGGGTTGGGGCAGCCCGTAGACGTCGCGCCGGATGCTGCTGAGCTGGATGCAGGCCGCGACGATGACCGCGATGGCGCCGATGCCGCCGATCGTGCTGCGCAAGTCCGTGGTCGATGCTGCGGACTGGTCCTGCGAAGGCGGCATGATGAACAGCAGCGCGATAGCCGCTGCTGCGTAGAGCGCGGTCCACCACCGGAGCGATGGCCTCCGCAGGCGGTGGGCGGCGTGGGCGAAGGGCACGGCGGCGAAGATGCCGGCGCTCGCGATCACCACGACGAAGTACCACGTGCCGGGTGCGCGTCGGGCAAGGCTCATGATCGTGGGCCTTTCAGGGCATACGAGGTTCCTGCTGACGGCATATCGCAGGAAGGCTCCGAAGGGTTTCACCGGATGCACGGCCCGGTGCGTGACCGGTAGCCGGGTAGTCGGTGCTTCCCGTGGTCGGCGCGGGAGGTGCGGGCCGGCCTGCCGGCTCCGGGCCGGGCGGTGGTCGGCGGTCGAGTCGCCGGTGGGGAAGCGTCGGCTGACTCGCCCAGAAGGCTGATGTGCCCCGCTCGTCCGCCTGTTCGCGGCTTCGGAGGGGATTGCTGCTGTTACATTGCGGCACGAGTTGATCGCAGGGGGTGACGTGGTATGGGGACTCCAGGGCGGGGGTACGCGCTCGACCCGGCCGAACTCGATCGCTTGAAGGCAACGCTCGAGTCCGCGGGGGAGGCGCTGGGCCTGCGGGACTTCCGCACGAGGGCCGGCCTCGAGGGCAGCCTGACGGTGCAGTCGGTGAGCCCCCACGAGAACGTCGAGGAGACCGTCGACGAGGTGGTCCGGGCGTTGACGAAGTTCGTCGACCAGGACTACGCCCGGACCGTCCGGGTCGTGCAGGACTTCATCGACCGGGTGCACACCGCGATCGGGACCGCGGTCGACGGCGTCCACCGGACGCAACAGGAGTACCTGGCGACCGAGCAGTCGGTCGGGGACGGTCTGCGCCGGGTCCACCCGGGGTGACCAGGAGGGGGAACGCGTGGGCTTCCTGCAGTCGGTGATCACGGACTCGTTGCTGTCGGACGCGGGGGAGATCGACGGGTTCACCGCCCGCTACGCCCCCGGGCTGCCCTCGGTCGAGGCCACCTTGAGGGTCGTCAGGGAGATCGACCCGGAGTCGTTCCGCAGGATCGGGCGGGACGTGTGGGGCACGGGGCAGTCCGACGGCGCGGACGAGCTGGGTCGCGCGATCGACGCGTGCGTCAAGGGCCTGGAGACGGCGGCCAACCAGGCTTCGGCGTGGACCGGCGAGGCGAGCAACGCCTACACCGAGCGCGTCAACCGGATGAAGCAGGCGCTGGGCGGGATGCGCAAGCCGGCCCACGACGTCGGCCAGGCGCTGGTCGACCTCGCCGACGGCTTCGAGTTCAAGGCTTCGGACATGTGGAACAACATCTGGAGCGCCGTCGGTTTCGCGCTCGGGATCATCGGTGTCATCGCCGGCATCGTCGTCGGCCTGACCGGGGTCGGCGCGGTCGTGGGGCTGGTCCTGGGCATCCTCGGCGTCCTGGCGGGCCTGGCCGCGTGGTGGCACTCGCAGAAGTTCAAGGCCGACGAGCAGATCGCCAAGTGCGCCGGGGCGTCCGCCGACGCCGTCGGGGCGATGGAGTCGCTGGGCAGGATTCAGCCCTAGGAGGGGCCGTGGACCCGCAGGAGATGGTCGCGCAGGCGCAGGAGCGGTTCGCCAGGATCAGGAACGATCCCGAGAAGGCTTTGTTCAGCCAGTACAAGGGTGTGTCGCCCAGCGGTGCGGTCACGGTCTGGGTGGACATGATGGGCAGGCTCGTCCGGGTGCGCATCGCGCCCGGCACCCTCTACGAAGGCGGGGAGCCCTGGTTGGCCGAGGAGGTCGTGGCGGCGCACGGGGCCGCCAAGCGGGCTGCCGAGGTGCTCGACTTCGACATGGCCGACCTGGCGCGTGAACTCGACGACGCGCTGCGGTTGAAGCAGCGCGTCACCGCCGCGCCCGAGGCCCCGCCGGTCGGGCGGCCCGGCGGCGCGCACCGCCCCGATGACGACGAGCCGTTCGAGAACCGCAGCCACCTGCGCTGACATGCCGCGCCTCCTCGTGAACGACCGCGGTCTCGCGTTGGCGTGCGCGCTGGTCTTCGCGACCCTCCTCGGGGTCGCGGTGCTCGGCCTCGCCCAGGTCGCGTCGACGTACCAGTGGTGCGGGCAGGACGTGGCGGGGCGACCGGCGTCGGCCGAGGCGGTGGCGGAGCTGCGCCTCGACGCCGCCCCGGCCGTCGTCTGCCGAAGCGGCGCGGCGATCCTGGAGGTGCCGGTCGCGCCTGCCGTCGCGAGCGTGGCGTTCGCCGTGATCGGCATGGCGATCAGCCTCGTCACCGTGATCGTCACCGCGCGGCGTGTCCGCGCTGCCAGGCTGAGCTGACAGCGCGAGCGGCTTCCGGCCGTCCGTGCGCCCGTGGTGGGCTGCGCACCGCTCGGAGGCGCGACGCGGTTCGCCGGCCGCCGGAAGCCGCCGACCGAAGAGCCGGAAATGCCGTTCCCGGTACGGGTCCGGGTTGTCGGTCACCTCACCGGGGGCTTCGGGCCCGACAGCACGGGAGCGCCCTCCGGGGCCGGGTGACGTGCCCGGCCTGCCGCGGTTCGCGCTGTCCGGTCACGACCCGGGCGGTGCTCGTGCTGGACTGACGCCCGGTCGGCCGGCAGCGTGCCGTTCGCGCGCGGGTGGACCACCGGCGGACCTGCCTCACCGCCGTCCCGGTACTCCCCGAGCCGGGCTCCTCGCCCGGGGTCGGAGGCACCGGCGCGAAGCACTGCGCCGTGGTGGTGCCGGGTGGCTTTACAGTCGTCGGTCGAGGACGCGGATGACCGCGGGAACGGGAACGGGGATGTCCGAGGAACGGCTGACCATGCGTGAGCGCGCCGCACTGCTGGTGCTGATGGCGGAAGCGCGCGAGTTGACCAACGCCGAGTTGCGGGAACTCGCCGGCTTCACCCTCGACGGCGCGTGCCGCCGTCGCCTCAACGACCTCGGGCTGGTCGTCAGCACCAAGACCGGCCGCGCCTACGTGCACGACCTCACCGACGACGGCGCCGTGCGGTGCCGGGCCGAGCTGTCCGGCCGACGGCCGCCCCGAGCCGGTTACGCCGGTGGGGCCCTCTACGCGCTCCTGGCCGGCCTGCGACGCCACCTGGACGCCACCGGCGGCGCCCTCGGTGAGATCTTCACCCCCGACCTGGCCCACCGGGTCGAAAGCGCGTACCGCGCGCTGGCGCCCCGCCCCGGCGACGCGGTGCCCCTCCGCGCGCTGCGCGAGCACCTCGACGACGTGCCGACCGACCGGCTCGACCGGGCGCTGACGGCCCTCGCCGACCGCCCCGACGTCCACCTGCGGGCCGAGGCCGACCAGAAGTCGCTCACCGAGCAGGACCGGCGGGCCGCGCTGGTGCTCGGCGGCAGCCCCCGCCACACCCTGCTGGTCGAGGCGGCCGGGTGAACGAGGAGCAGCGCCACGCGCTGTCGTCGGTCCAGTTCGGCTGGGCGGTGACCCCGGACGACATCTGGAGCCCCATGGACCACCACGTCGACGGCCTGCACCCGCGCGCCGTCGAGGCCGTCACCCACGCGGTCGCCTCGGCCCGGCGGCGCCCGCAGGCCGGCCCGATGGGCGTCGTGCTGCGCGGGGAGCGCGGCGTGGGCAAGACGCACATGCTCGGTTGGCTCAGGCAGCACGTGCAGCAGCAGGGCGGGTCGTTCTTCCTGCTCAAGCTCCTCGACGGCCACTCCTTCTGGACCGGTGCGGTCCACGGCGTGGTCGGCGGCCTGCTCGACCGCCAGGGCGGGCAGCTGGGGCACCTGCTCGGCGAACTCGCCCGCCTCACCGGTCAGGACCGGGAGACGGGCCTGCGCCTGACCGGCACCCTGCCGGTGCGCAGGCAGGACGTCGACGCCCTGCTCGACGGGCTGTTCCCCCTCGACCCCCAGGTCGCCGTCGAGTGCCAGGACACCCTGCGGGCCCTGGTCCTGTACCGGGCCAAGGGGAGGGCGCGGGAAGCCGGCAACGCCTACCTGGTCCTGCCCGACGGCGTCGAGGAGGCCGACCGGGCGGAGTGGGGGTTCCGCGCCCCGGCCCGGGCGCCGCAGCTGCTGCTCGGCGACCTGTCCAGGATCTTCGCCCTGGTGGGCCCGGTCGTCATGGCCGTCGACCAGGTCGACGGCGTCATCACCGGGTCCGCCGACGTGCCGGGGGAGGGGACCCTGGCCGACCGCCTGGCCGACGGGCTCATGCGGGTGCGCGAGGAGACCAGGCGCACCATCGTGGTGGTGGCCTGCCTGCCGCGCTCGTGGGACCTCATCGAGCACCACGCCGTCAACTCCGCGGCGGACCGGTTCCGCGTGCTCGACCTGCGCACGGCCATGCCGAGCGCGGCCGTGGCCACCGCCATCGTGGAGCGGCACCTGGGCAGCCGCTACGGCGAGATCGGCTTCACCCCGCCCCACGCCACCTGGCCCGTCCACCCGTCGGCGTTCGGAGGGCGCGACGTGGCCCACTGGACACCCCGACGGCTCCTGCAACGCGTCGACGAGCACATCCGCTGGTGCCTCACCCACGACGCGGTCGAGGAGCTGCGGGACTTCGCGGCCCCCGCACCCGAGCCCGCGGGCCGGCCCGCGGTGCTCTCGCGGGAGGCGGAGGAACTCGACGCCCTGTTCGCCCACCTGCGCGACACCGCCGACGTCACGGCTGCCCTGGACCACCACCGGGAGGACGAGCGCGTGCCGGCGCTGCTCGGCGCCGCCCTGCACTGCTTCGTGCTCGAACGGGGCGCCGACGGTCCCGCGCTGACCATCGACGCGTCACGCGGCGGCAACCCGCCCCTGCACGCCCGGCTGCGCCTCACCGTCGACGAGGCCGGCGAGGGCGAGGTCCACTGGTGCTTCCGCGCCATCGCCCACCCCCACCCGCGCGCCGCGCTCGCCCGGCTCAAGTCCGCCCACCTGGAGGCGGAACTGCACCAGGGCAACGACACCCGGCACCTGGTCGTGCTGCGCAACGCGCCCTTCTCCGGCGGACCGGCCACCACCGCGGCGTTGGCCGCGTTCCGCTCCGACGGCGGTGTGGTCCTGCCGATCGCCGAGAGCGACCTGCGCCTGTTCGGCGCCCTGGAGAAGATGCTCGACCGGTCACCGCCGGGTTTCCTGCCGTGGCTGCTGGCCCGCCGCCCCGCGAGCTCCTCGCCGTTGCTGGCCAGGGCGCTGGCCGACCTCGACCACCGCGCGGCGACGCCCGTGCCGCAGGCCCGCCACGACGACCCCGACCCGGAGCCGGAGTGGCCGGGGGTCAGCGGCACGCTGTCCGACACCGACCAACCCGCCGGGCCGGGAGTGCCCGCCGCCGATGACGAGCCGGTCGTGCGCCTGGGCGTCGGGACGGTGACCGGCAAGCCGTTCACCGTCCCGCTCGCCCTGCTGCGCAAGCACACCGCCGTCTTCGCCGGCAGCGGCTCGGGCAAGACCGTGCTGCTGCGCCGCCTGGTGGAGGAGGTCGCCCTGCACGGCGTCTCCTCGATCCTCGTCGACACCAACAACGACCTCGCCCGCCTGGGCGACCCCTGGCCCGCCGCGCCCGCCCTCTGGGAACCCGGCGACGCCGAGCGCGCCGACCGCTACCTGCGCGACACCGACGTCGTGGTCTGGACGCCCCGGCGCGAGGCGGGCAGGCCGCTCGCCCTCGACCCGCTGCCCGGCTTCGACCGCGAGCCCGACGACCCCGACGAGTTCCGCGCCGCGATCGACGCCGCCGTGGCGGGGTTGGCGCCGCGCGCCAACCTCGGCGGGCGCCGGGCCGTCACCGGGCGGGCCGTCCTCACCCAGGCCCTGGCGCACTTCGCCCACGGCGGGGGCGGCGACCTGCGCGACTTCCTGGCGTTCCTGGCCGACCTCCCGCCCGGGGTCAGCACCGTGCGGGACGCCCCGCGCCTGGCCTCCGACCTGGCGGACGGCCTCAACGCCGAGATGATCAACGATCCGGTGTTCGGCGGCGCGGGCGAACGCCTGGACCCCGGCGTGCTGCTGACCCCTCCCCCCGGCAAGCGGGCCAGGGTGTCGGTGATCAGCTGCATCGGCCTGCCCAACGACGACCAGCGCCAGACCTTCGTCAGCCGGCTCCAGCTCGCCCTGTTCTCCTGGGTCAGGCGCAACCCGGCCGGGGACCGGCCCCTCGGCGGGCTGTTCGTGCTGGACGAGGCCCAGACGTTCGTGTCCTCCCGCGCCACGACCGCCTCCACCCAGAGCACGCTGACCCTGGCGTCGCAGGCGCGCAAGTACGGGCTGGGCATGGTCTACGCGACGCAGGCGCCCAAGGCGCTGCACAACGTGGTCACCGGCAACGCCGCGACCCAGTTCTTCGGCCTGCTCAACGCGCCGGTCCAGATCCAGGCGGCCACCGACCTGGCTCGCGCCAAGGGCGGGCGCGTCGACGACGTCTCCCGGCTGCCCGCCGGCCAGTTCTACGGCGCCACCGAGGGAACCGGGTTGACCAGGGTCCGGGTGCCGATGTGCCTGAGCCACCACCCGTCCACGGCGTTGACGGAGGAGGAAGTCCTGGCGCGGGCCCGGGGCGCCGCCGACGGGCGCGGGGCCTGACGGCCGGCGCCGGTGGCGTCGTCCGCTCCCGGCGCCGGCGTCGACCGGTCACCTGCGGGCGATGACCCAGTTGAACAGGGCGGCTGCCGCGGCGGTGGCGGTGCACCCGACGAGGACGGCCTCGGCCGGGTGGTAGCGGGCCAGGGCGGCGAGCACACCGGCGCCGATGCCGGCGAGCACGGCAAGGGTCATGATCAGCGCGGCGCGCAGCCCCACCAGGGGAGCGGGGTCGCAGGGGGCGGGGTCGGAAGTGGTCATCGCGATCTCCTCGTCGTGGTGCGCGGTGGTGCCCGGCATGGCCCCGATCATGTCGGGGCTGTAGGTTCGCCGGCCCCGGCCGACCCACGGAAAACCGATTGCGATCACCGGCGGAAAACCTCGGAAAAAGTCGTGGGGCGCCGTTTCCGACCGGTCATAGAAGTGGTCGTCGTTCGTTCCCGGAGCGCAGCGGAGGGGAACGGGCCGCCGATGCCCCTCCGGGGTGAGGTGGCGCAGAGTCGGGGAGAGCGGGTTGGCAGGCGGTGGCGAGCGGTTCGGCGGGGTGCCGCCGCGTCGCGTTACAGACCTACAACCGGACGACCGCGCCGGCGCGCACGGCGTGGGCTTCGCCGGGGACGAGGCGCTCGCGGACGGAGCCGAGGTCACCGGACTGCCGGCCGGGTTCGGGCAGCAGGAGTGGGAACCGCAGTTCGACGCCGACGAGCACGCCGCCGCCGCCGTCGCCGAGCGCCAGGCTCGCTACCTGCGGCACGAGCAGGACCAGTTGCTCTACGAGGAGTTCGTCGTGGCGGGGTTCAGCGGGGCGAAGTACGAGATCTTCCGCGGGGAGATGGCCGCCTACGCGCTGCCGGTGGTGCGGTCCTGGCTGCGCCGCGGTCGGATCTTCGACCTCACGCACCGGCAGGGCCGCCCGCTGCGGGTGACCGACCACGACCGCGCCGGGCTGGAGGACGTCGACGAGCGCATCGGCTTGGCCCACGAGACCGTGGCCATGGCGCTGGTCCTGTTCCACCGACGGGCGGTGGCGGGCACGGGCTGGTCCCTTGACGGGGGTGCGGCGTTGACCACGTTCTTCGTCGGAGCGTGCGTGGCGGTCTTCCCCGGTGTGTTCCGCGCCTGGCAGCGCACCCGCAACCGGTGGGACCAGGTCTCGGGCGTCCGCATGGACGACGTCGACCCCGCCGCGCTGCGGACGCGCGACCACGCCGACCGGGTTGTCAGTCGTGAACGCGTCGTCGCCGAGCTGCAGCGCATGGACCCCAAGGTGCGCGAGGTGGCCGAGCCGATCGTCTGGCACGGCAGCAGCCACGAAGAGGTCGCCGCCGAACTGGGGGTCACCCCCCGCTCGGTGGAGGCTCGGCTGTACCGGTTCCGCGCCGAACGCCGACGACGGCGAAGGGGAGGGGAGTCCCGATGACCGGTGGAACCGGCACGGGGGCGCAGCGGTTGTCGCAGCGCAACCGGGCCATGCTCCTGCTGCGCCTGTACAGCCTGCTGCGGCAACGCCAGGAGACCGATCCCGATCCGCAGCGGCAGGTCGTCATCGAGCGCCTGCGACCGCTGCGGGACGAGGTCGCCCGCGGCGCCGACCCGCACGAGGCGGAGCGAACCGCGCTCGACCCGGCCCTGGAAGGTCTGGTCGACTACCTGCGCCTGATCGAGAGCTCGTCGCTGGGCACCGACCAGGCGCAGACCAACCGCCTGCTGTCCAGCCCCGCCGAGATCGACGACGTCCTGCGGCGGAGCCCGCTCCCCCCGCCCACGACCACGCCGAGCGGTCCGGGCCCGACCCGACCCGGCGCCGATGACCTCGAGGAGTTGGTCGAGGCGGCGAGCCGGGGCGAGGTCGGGGCCGGCGAGGCGCTGGTCTCCGCCATCCGGCCGCTGTTGCTGAGGTACTGCCGAGCGCGGATGGGGCGTGGTGAGCGGCTTCGGCTGTCGCCCGAGGAGGTGGCCGACGAGGTGTGCCGGGCCGTGCTGGTGGCGTTGCCGGCCCAACGCCACCAGCACGGCTCGTTCCTGGCGCTCGCCTACGGCGTTGCCGCGCACAGGATCGCCGACGCCCGCCACTCGTCGGCGCGCGGCCGGGCGCGGTCCGCGCCCGACCGGGCCGACGGCGCGGGCGACGAGTGGGAGGCGGTGCGGAGGGCCCTGGCTGAGGTGTTGTCCGGGAGCACGGGGCAGTCGTTGAACGCCCTGCCCGAGCGGCAGCGCGAAATCCTGGTGCTGCGCGTCGTGGTCGGGCTGTCCGCGGAGGAGACCGCCGAGGCGGTCGGGTCCACGCCGGGCGCGGTCCGCGTGGCCCAGCACCGCGCCCTCGTGCGCCTGCGGAAGGTCCTGGGCGGGAGTCCCGGGTCCGGTGCCGTCGAACAGCCCTGAAGCACAGCGGCCGGTTGTTCCCGCACCGGCGGGAGTGAGCCGTTCCCGCCCGGAGAGGCGCTGCCCCGGCAAGTCGCCCCGTGACCGGGTGCGCAGCACCGCCGGGAGGCTCGGTCAGGGCGGCGGGCGGAGGGATTCGACCTCGGCGAGGTGGCGGCGGGCGGTCGGGTCGTCGTGGGCGGCGAACAGGTCGGCCGCCTCCTCGAGCGCTTCCGCCGCGGCCCGCGGGTCCTCGGCCGCCGCCAGCGCGACGCCGAGGTTGCGCAGGGCGACCGCCAACCGCCACCGCTCGCCGAACCGGCGGAACACCTCCACCGCGTACCTGTGGAACCCGACCGCGTCACCGGGCCGGGCCGACTCCTGGTACGCCTCGCCCGTGGCGTCGAGCACGGCGGCTTCCCGCACCTGGTCGTCCAACTGGCGTTGCAGCGACGCGGCGCGCTGGTAGTGGACCAGGGCCTGCTCCGGGGCGCCCAGGGCCAGGAACACCCGCCCGGCCTCCAGCGACCAGAACGCGTCCCAGGCCCGGTTCCGGCGCTGCGCGGCGATCGACAGCGCGCCCTCGATGAACCGGCGGGCCGCCGACGGGTCGCCGAGGAGGCGGTGCGCGTGGCTCAAGCCGCGCAGCGCGTCGCCCTCGCCGCCGGGGATCGACAGCTCCCGGTAGCCGTCGAGCGCCTTGTCGAGCAGCGGCACGGCCTCGTCCGGCCGGTCCAGGTCGATGAGGGCGTTGGCGACGTTGTTGGCCGCGACGGCCTTCCAGTAGCCGTCGTCCAGTTCGTCCGCGATGGCCTCGCACAGCCGGAAGTGCCGCAGTGCCGCCGCCGGCCGGTGGTCGCGCAGGTGCGCCAGGCCGAGGGCGTTGACCGACGCGACCTCGCCGCGTCGGTCGCCGATCCCCCGCCGGATCGCCAGCGCCGCCTCCTGGAACCCGATCCCCTCCGCGCGGTCGCCCCGCTGGGTGTGCGCCTTGCCGAGGCTCTCCAGCGCGGCGGCCTCGGCCGCGCGGTCACCGCGGCGGCGCACCGCGTCCAGCCCGGCCGTGCCGGTGGCGATCCAGTCGTCGAAGTGGTTGTGGCGGGCGTAGACCTCGCGCAGGACGTCCGACAGCAGCGGCACGACGTCGTCCCGCCCCTGCTCGCCGAGGGCGCGGACCAGGGAGATCACGTTGCGGCGTTCGCGCTCGTACCAGGTCAGCGCGGCGTCGTGGTCCGCGAACGCCTGGCCGGGCACGTCGGGTGGCAGGACCGGCAGGTCGCGGTCGCGGGCCTCGGGCACGAGCAGCCGGACCGCGTTCCACGCCGTGTGCAGGCACCACAGCGCCAGGCGTTCCAGGGCCGCCGACGCCGACTCGGCCGGTTCGCCCGTCCGGGCCTGGTCGTTCGCGTAGAGCCGGAGCAGGTCGTGGAACTCGTAGCGGTCCGGCGCGGTGTTCTCCACCAGGTGCGCGCCCGCCAGGTCGTCCAGCAGGCGGCGGGCGGTCGGCACCGGCTCGCCGAGCAGCGCCGCGACCGCCGCGGGGCCGAAGTCGTCGCCCGGGTACACCCCCAGCAGGCGGAAGAGCCGGCTCGCCCCCTCCGACAGCGCCCGGTACGACCACGCGAAGACCGTCCGCACGGCGTCCGCGTCGTCGTCCGATCCCAGCGCGGTCCACAGGCTCGACTCGTCGCGCAGTTCGGCGACCAGGTCCCGCAGCGGCGTCCACGGCCTGCCGATGGCCCGTTCCGCGGCGATGCGCAGGGCCAGCGGCAGGCGTGCGCACAGCCGGGCCAGCTCCGCCAGGTCGCCGTCGTCGTCCCGGGAGCGGTACGGCCCGATCAGGTCGCGCAGGAGCGACACCGCTTCGTCGAGCGGCAGGACGTCCAGGCGCAGGCGGTGCGCCCCGTCCCGGGCCACCAGGCCGGCAAGCCGGTCGCGGCTGGTCACCAGCACCAGGGAACCCGCGGTGCCGGGCAGGAGCGGCCGGATCTGGGCCGGTGACGCGGCGTTGTCCAGCAGGATCAGGAACCTGCGGCCCGCGAGCAGCGTCCTGAGCAGCGCGGAGCGCGCGTCCACGTCGGCGGGCACCCGGCTCCCCGGGACGCCCAGCGCGCGCAGGAAGCGGTCCAGCGCCTCGTCCGGGCCCATCGGCGGCCCCGCGTCGTAACCGCGCAGGTTCACGTAGAGCTGGCCGTCCGGGAACGCGGCGGAGACCTGGTGCGCCCAGCGCAGGGCCAGGGAGGTCTTGCCCACCCCGGCGGTGCCCACCACGACGCACACCACCACGCGGTTCGCCGACTCGCCGGAGGCCCGGGTGAGGGAGCGGAGGTCCGCCGAGCGGTTGACGAAACCGCGCACGTCCGCCGGGAGCTGCCTCGGCACCGGGGGCTCGGGCCGCCCGGGGCGGTGGAAGTGCACACCACCGGTCACGTCACGGGCCTGGACGACTTCCCGCCCGCCACCGCCGAACTCGTTGTGCGTCTCGTCGTCGCCACGCGCCTCGGGAGGTGTCATGACCGGTCAGCCGGCCGTCGGCAACCGCCACGCGACCTCGCGATCGAAGAACGAGCCCAGCTCCTCGCCCCGGTCGTAGAGGGCGGCCACGACGCTCGTCCAGTACCGGACCTCGTCCTCGGCCACGCACTTCACCGCGCCGCTGACGGCGCCCCCGTCGTCGTACAGGACCTGGTAGGCGACTGCCCGCCCGAGCAGGAACAGCTCCGGCAGCACCGCGCCGCCGGTCTCCCACGCGGCGACCGGGCCGGGGCCGACCACGCGGATCTTCCCGCCCTCCTGCTGGCGGACGTGCAGCGACGTCAGCTCCCAGAGCAGGTAGGGGCTGATCGGGTGCTCGACCACGCGGACCCGCCGCACCTCCAGCCCGTTGCGGCCGAGCCTGCGCTCGTAGTCCGCCACCTCGGCGCGGTTGCGCTCCAGCAGGTCCAGGGACTTCGCCCAGTCGTCGCGGCGGGAAGCCTCCCAGCTCTCGTTCGCGGACTCGACGAACTCCTGCCGGCGTTCCAGCTTCCAGTTGACCCCGCTGTTGCCGTGCCAGAAGTTGTCGCCGAAGTCCCGCAGGTACTCGTCCACGCCCAGCCGGTCGCCGGTGAGGACGACGCCGTCGTCAGCCATCGGGTATCTCCGCCTTGGCGGAGCGGAGCATGACGCCGGGGATGACGACCAGCCGCTCGTCCGTGCCGATGTGCACGCCCTCGGGCAGGCGCGCCGCGTAGTCGGAGGTGAGGTCGCGGCCGATCACCGCCACGTCGCCGTTGGACAGCTCCCAGATGTCCGGGCAGGTCGGGTCGTCGTTCGTGACGCCCAGCTGGACGGCGGACCTGCCGAGCCGCCGGGCGAACTGCGCCACGGGATCGGCTTCCCAGGGACGACTCATCGGGCCTCCCGGTATTCGACACGGACGGCGAATAGGTTATGCGGTGCACATGCGGTGCGACAAATCGTTCATGCGGTGGTTCGAGGTTAACGGGCGCCTGTCGCCACAGGTCCGCACTTCTGCGGTGGTGGAGGTGTTCCTGCGTCCGCTTCGAGCCTTCTACCAGGTCTTCTGCGATGCTTCGGAGGGTTTTCACGCCGCGTGCAACTGTATCTTCGTGCTGGCCCGAACGGGTGTCACGCTGTCGTGGATAATCTTCGCCCGTGGTCATGGGTTGCCGTGTGCGGAGTAATTCCGGCACCGATTCCAGGGCTTCGGGCCGGTTGTCCGGCAGGTGCGCCCGCGGCGCTATTCCGTTATTCGGCGGCCATCCGTCCGACGCCGATCACCCGTCCGCGTGAGGCCCGACGGCACCAGCCGCCGGGCGGTGGTCCGCCGAGCCGGGGTCGACACGGCCACCCGCCGCCCCGCCCGGTCCGGGAGCGGTCGTCGAGCCGTAGTTCCACGGGGAGCGCGCTCCGCCGCGGCAGTACGTTGGCCCCGACGGGAACGAGGAGGGACCGTGCAGCCCGCGCCTTCGCCCCCGAGGAACCTCGGTCGCCGCTGGATCGCGCGGCTGGTCGACTGGCTGCTGGTGCTGGTGGTCACCTCGCCGGTGTGGGGGGGTGGCGGTCGGCCACCTCAAGCACAGCGCCGCGCTCACCGCCACCTCCTTCGCCGACGACGGTGTGCTGCGCGTTGTCCCTGCGCTGGGGCGATGTCGGTGACAGCGCGTACGCCGGTGCGTCCGAGGTGTGGGGTTCGGTCAGCTCGACGGTGATTGCGACCGCGGCGGTGCAGGTGTCGGCCGTGGCGCTGTACGACTTCGTCGCCCACGCCTGGCTGGGCCGCACCCTCGGCAAGGCGCTGGTCTCGTTGTCGGTGGAGCCGGTGGACGGCGCGCGGCGGGTGCGGCCGGGGCGGGCGCTGGTGAGGTCGGCGCTGACCGTGCTGCTGCCCGGCGCGGGGTGGGTGGTGCTGATCGCCGCCGTGCTGCGGCTGGACTTCCTGCTCGCCCTGCTCGGCGTGGCGCTGTTGGCGCTGTCCCTGGCCGAGTGCCTGTCGCTGCGCGGCAGGCTGCCGTGGCGGCTGGAGGTCTTCCTCGTCGACGCCTGCCGGCTGGAGGTGCTGCGCCAGTTCGGCAGCACCCACCAGTTCCGCCACCTGGCGCTGCAGCACCGGCTGGCCGCGCGACCCGAGCCCGGTCCGCCCGCGCCGCGCTGACCGGCGGTGCGCGGGGGTCGCCGTCGGGACGCGCCGGTCCCCGGCGCGCCGCGGTCACAGGTTGGCGCGGTTCAGGCGTTCGACGAGGCTGGGGCGGCGTGCGTAGTCGTCCCGCAGGGTCGCGCAGCGCCGGGTGAACTCGGCGGTGCGGCCGTCGCGGCGGGCCAGGGCCCGCAGGTCGGCGAGGAGTTCGACGGCGGTGTCGTAGTCGGCGGGTTTGTAGGTGGCGATCAGGGCATGGACGCGCTCCCAGGCGCCCGCCCGGTCCTCGGCCAGCCTGTCCAGGCGTCGCTCGTGGGCAGCGGCCCTGGCGGCTTCGCGGCGGGCTTCCTCCTCGGCGAGCTCGGCGGCCTCCCGGTCGTGCCGCGCGGTGCGCCTGCGGGCCGTTTCGTCCAGGAGGTCGGCCACGGTGCGGCCAGGCGGGGCGGTGGTGCCGGCGGGCGCGGCTTCGCGGTGGAAGCGGTGCAGCAGTTCGGTTCGCACCGCCGCGGCCTCGTTGCGGACGACGCGCAGGAGCAGCCGGTCCTTCTCGGCGGCGGGCAGTCCCGTCAGCCAGGTCGCCAGGCGCTCGGGGTCTTCGGCGGTCCTGTCGCGCGGAGGGCTCGCCTCGGCCGCCACCGCCAGCAGGTCGTCGTCGAGGCGCAGGAACCCGGCCAACGCGCGTTGCGGTGCGGTGAGCGCGCGCAACCCGGGCGGCACGGGCGGTTCGACGTCGTTGTCGGCCTCGCGGTCGAAGGCGCACTCGTCGCGTTCCCACGTGCCGTACGCGGCCAGCCACGCCAGGTACAGCGCGCGGTGGTCGCCGGTGGCCAGCTCGTGCCGGACGCCGATGATGGCGGACAGCGCCCCCGTCGGGTCGTAGTCGCCGTCCTCGGCCTCCGCGTCGTCGTTCGCCAGGTCGAGGACGAGGTGCTCGTCGGTGGTCCACCACTCGACCTGGTCGTCGACGCGGTACGGCTCGACCGCGGCCGGGTCGAGCAGGGTGAGCGGGAGGCGGAGCAGGACGCGCCGCGTGCCCCAGTCGGTCAGGTGGAGGTGGGCGTCGTAATAGCGCTCCACCAGTTCGTCGGGGTCGCCGCGGAAGTCGCCCCAGTGGTATTCGTTGACGAAACTCGTATCGGTGATCTCCGCGCGGGTCGACAGCGCGCGCACTTCGGCTTGCGCTTGTTCGTCCAGTGGTCGGTCTTCCGCGAGGAACTCGTAGTACTGGTATTCGCTCAACGCCTGTCCTGCGTGTCGGGACCGGTGGGCCGAGTCGTGCCCGGGGGGTGAATCGGTGTCGGGCGCCAATCTAGCGCCTGGCGCCCCGGGAGTGCAGCCCGAGTGCCCGGACGGCGTCGAAGTTGTTGCTCCGCATGGGTTACGGGTCTGTCGGCGAACGCGTCCGCGTTCGACAACGCGGTTACCGCCGGGGTGCGGCGGGGTAACCGCGAGTGGGAGGGGAGCCATGAGTCGCAGGATGAAGGTGTTTTCGGGTGTGACTTTGCTCGTCCTGCTCGCATCGGGTGTCGTCCTGCCCAGCGTGCGGAGCGGGAGTTTCACCGCCGACGTGTCGGCGATGACGACGGTGGTGGTCTGCGCCCTGGTCGGGGGCACGATCCTCGGAATGGGTGATCGCAAGGAGTAGTCGGTTTTTCGCGTGATCCACGGTGGTAGCCGTGCGGACATGGGGAACAAGACGGAGGATTCGCTGCGGTCCTGGGCGGCGCGCAATCGGCGGTCGGTGTGGGTGCTCGGCGCGCTGGTCGCCTACGTCCTCGCGGTCGGGGCCAACCTGCTGGTCCGGTCGGCGCTGCACGGCTGGGCGTGGCACGACGGGATGCTCAGGTCCTCCCTGATCATGTCCGTGGGGGCGCCCTTGGCCGCGTTGGTCATCCCGCTGGCGGAGCGGCGGCGCGAGGGGTGAGCCGTGCGCGGTCTAGGACCGGGGTGGGGTCACACTCCCCGGTGCGATGTGTCGAAACCGGAGGTCCCCGTTCGACGCACCGGTGACAGCACCCGAGAACGGACCGAGGAGCACCCGATGCGCACCCTGATCACCACCGCTTTCGTCTCGCTCGACGGCGTCGTGGAGGCCCCTGGCGGAGAACCGGGCTACCGCAACACCGGCTGGACCTTCAACGACCTCGAGTTCGACGAGGCCGCCTACGGGATCAAGGGCCGCGAGCAGGACGAGGCCGCCGCCGTGCTGATGGGCCGGGTCAGCTACCAGGCGTTCTCCCCGGTGTGGCCGGGGATGACCGAGGAGTTCCCCCGCTACAACGCGATGCCGAAGTACGTGGTGTCCACGACGCTGCGGGAGGAGGACCTGGTCGGGAACTGGGGTGAGACCACCGTCCTGCGCTCCCTGGACGAGGTCGCGGCGCTCAAGGGGGGCGAGGGCGGGCCGATCATCGTCCACGGCAGCGCCACCCTCAACCGCGGCCTGTCCGACGCCGGCCTGGTCGACCGCTACCACCTGCTGGTCTTCCCGGTGCTGCTCGGCGCGGGCAAGCGGCTGTTCAGCGACACCGACAAGGACAAGCAGAACCTGAGGCTCGTCGAGAGCGAGACCTACTCCAACGGGATCGTGAAGCTGGTCTACGACGTCGTCCGCTGACGGGCGGACCGTCCACACCGGACCGTCCACGCCGGACGGACCGCGGGCGCGTCACGCCCCGTGCAGGTGGGTGCGCTCGCCCTCGTGGTCGAGGATGGTCAGGATCTCCACCGGGCCGCCGTGCGCGCCGACGGCGTGCGGGGTCATGGTGGAGAACTCGGCCGCGTTGCCCTCCTGGACCAGGACGACCCGCTCGCCCAGGTGCAGGCGGGCGGTGCCGGACAGGACGGTGAACCACTCGCGGCCGGGGTGCACCTTGAGGTGGTCCGAGCCGGTCGGCCGGTCGGGGGTGATGCGCATCTTCGCCACCGCCACGCCGTGCGCGGAGCGCTCCCCGGACAGCAGCCAGCTCGTCAGCCCCGGCGTGTGGCAGGGCTCCGGGCGGATCACCACGTCCTCGTCGTCGTGGGACTCGACCAGCCGGTCGAGGGTGGTGCCGAGGGCCCGCGCGATGGGCACGAGCTGGTCGAGGGCGATCCTGCGGTGCCCGGTCTCGATGCGGCTCAGGGTGGACGGGCTGAGGTGGCTGCGGGTGGCCAGCGCGTCCAGCGTCCACCCGCGGGCCAACCGCAGGCCGCGGATGCGCCGGCGGATCACGGCTTCCCATTCTTGCTCCACGCGCAAGAGTGTATGCCAGTCACGCAGGAAGCGCCTAGCTTGGAGTCATGCACCAACACCACGCACACCACCACCACCACGACGAGTCGGGGATGGCCGACGTGCTCGACCTGGACGCCGAGGTGTTCGGCCCGTACCTGGACGAGCTGACCGGGTGGGTCGCCGGGCACGTGCCCGGCGACCCGCGGACCATCGCCGACGCAGGCGCGGGCACCGGGGTCGGCACGGTGGCCCTGGCCCGGCGCTTCGAGCACGCGCGGCTCGTCGCGATCGACCGGTCGCCGGTGGTGCTCGACCGGCTCAGGGCCGCGGCGCTCCGGCAGGGCCTGACCGACCGGCTGCGGGTCGTGGCGGCGGACCTGGACGCCGCCTGGCCCCCGATCGGCCCGGTGGACCTGGTGTGGGCGTCCTCGTCGCTGCACCACGTCGAGCACCCCGACCGGCTGCTCGGCGACCTCCGCGCGGCGCTGGGGCCGGACGGCCTGGTCGTGGTCGTCGAGATGGACGGGCTGCCGCGCTTCCTCCCCGACGACGTCGGCGTCGGCCGGCCCGGTTTGGAGGCGCGCTGCCACGAGGTGGCCGCGCGGGCGGGGTGGAACGCGCACCCGGACTGGCGCCCCCACCTGGAGCGGGCGGGGTTCGAGGTCGTCGGGCAGCGCGGCTTCCCCGTCGAGGTGGACCCGGCGCCGCGCGCCGCCGCGCGCTACGCGCGCACCCTGCTGGGCGCCCTGCGCTCCGCCCACGGCGACCGGCTGGCGGCGGACGACCGCGACGCCCTCGACCGCCTGCTGGCCGACGACACCCCGGAGTCCCTGTCGCGCCGCGGCGACCTGGCCGTCCGCGGCAGCCGCACGGCGTGGGCCGCCCGCCCGTCACCCGCCTGAGCGGCGGGCCGCTCAGCGGTGCCCGGCCGCGCCCCGGGCGCGCTGGGAGGCGCGGTAGGTCGGGCCGCGGAGCCGGTTGAGCCGGCCGTGCGGGTGGAGCCGGTCCAGCGCGTGGGCCACGACGTCGAAGGCGGGGTCCTCGCCGCCCCGGCACGGCCCGAGCAGGGTGAGGGTGGCGACCGGTTGCCAGCGGCCGACCGGCCCGGCCACCGCGACGCGGTAGGTGATCGGTCGGGTCGTGCGCGCCAGCGCGGCCAGGTCGACGGGGAGGCGGCGGTCCGGGTCGGCGGGGATCGCGGCCAGGAGCCGGGTCCGCCCGCCGACCCGGTAGGGCAGCAGCGACGTGAAGGTGGTGGCGAAGTCGCGGCGGGGCGTCAGCAGGTGGCGGAGCACGGGGCGGCTGCCGGTCGTGGCCAGCGCCAGGTCCAGCGGGGAGCCCTCGCCGTCGGCGTCGACCACGCGGACGGCCAGGCCGAGCACGTCCGGCAGGGCGCGCGGGGTGGAGACGGCCTTGGACAGGCGCACCAGCGCCCGGTGCTCCGCGGGCCGGTCGAGCAGCGGCACGCCGAAGCGCTGCGCCCGCGACACGGTGAACACGGCGTCGAACACCACGCCGTGCGGGTGGAACAGGCGCTTGCCGCGGAGCGCGGCGCCCACCCTGACCAAACCGGTGACGAACCGGGTCGGCGCGCCGGTCCCGTGGCGGACCGGCGACGTCTGCGCGGCGGTGTTCATGGCGACCCCTCCGTCGGTCGGGCCCGACTGGGGTTCCCCAGCCCGCCGGCGTCACACCGCCGGCGGGCGGGGGAGCGCTCACCGCAGCCGAACGGGGAGTTCGCGCAGGCGGCTGCCCGCGATGCCGCCCGGCGAGCTGTGGCGCAGGTCCCGGTACGGCACGGCCAGCCGGGCGCGGGGGTGGTGGGCCCGGATCGCCCCGGCGAGCGCGCGCAGTTCGAGGTGGGCCAACCGGGCGCCGGGGCAGTGGTGCGGGCCCGCGCCGAAGACGAGGTCGGCGGCGTCGCGCCCGAGACCCCGGCCGGCGGTCCGGATGTCGACGAGGACGGGCGAGCGGGCGGGCAGGCGCGTCCCGGCGAGGTCGACCCCGGTCGAGGTGAAGCGCCACAGGGTGAAGGGCGCCGGCGGGTGCTCGCGGAGGGTGTCCCGGACGAGGTCGTCGTCGTCGCCGGGGGCGGTCGGGTCGCCGAGCAGGCGCGCCACGAGGAACCCGGCGGTGAGGTCGGTCGTGAGCTGCCCGGCGAACAGGAGCGTGAAGACCTGGTAGTGGAGGTCCCGCGGCGTGCTGCCCGGGGGCATCCGCGCGGCCAGTCCGGCGACCGCTCCGCCGCCGGCGAGCGCGGCGGTCGCCAGGTCCGCGAAGCCGGCCATGGCCTCGCCGACGTGGGCCGGGTAGTCGGCGTGCAATAGGCGGCAGGCGTCGATCGCCGCGTCGACGTGCTCGGGCCCGACCCCGAGGAGGTCGCACAGGACGGCCAGGGGGTAGCGGGTGGTGAAGTCCTGGACGAGGTCGACCTCGTCGGGGCCGAGGCGCGCGAGCAGCCGCCGCGCGGTGGCGAGCACCCGGGGGTAGGCCGCCCGCAGCCGCGCCGGCCCGAACAGCGGCGCGAACGCCCGCCGCAGCCGGACGTGCGCCGCGCCGTCGAGCGTGGTCACCGAGAGCTGCTCGGCGGCGGTGGGTTCCAGGCCGGCCGTGCGGGGGTCCCAGTGCGCGGGCGCCAGCGCGGGGTCCTTGGCGAACCGGGGGTCGGCCAGGACCTCGCGGGCGAGGTCGGCGTCGGTGACGATCCAGACCGGTCCGCCCGCCGGGGCCGTGGCCCGGACCACGGGGGCTTCCCGCGGTCCGGTCCGGGGCGGCTCCGGGTCGTCGAGCCGGCGGGTCCACGCGGAGAACGGGCAGCTGACGACGGGTGCGTCCGACATGGTGTGCCTTTCGGGAGCCGGGAGTCGCCCCAATATAGCTGCGTCACGCAGATACTGTGTGAAGCAGATGCTGTCCTATGCAGTGGCTGTGCGGTGCAGTACGCTGAGCCGGTGGAGGAAGTCGTGGCGGACCGGTCGCCGGAGGGCCGGCGGTCGGAGGTCCTGCGGGCCATCGCCCGGTGGCAGATCCCGGTCGTCCAGCTCAACGGGCTGATCGCCGAGCGGCTGGGCATGACCTGGACCGACCTCCAGGCGCTGTACGTGCTGGCCAACCACGGCCCGGCCACCCCGGGCGAGCTGGCCCGCCGCGTCAACCTGACCAGCGGTTCGGCGTCGCGGATGATCGAACGCCTCGTGCGCGCCGGGTACGCGCGCCGGGTGCCCGACGAGCACGACCGGCGCAAGGTGCTCATCGAGCCGGTCGACAGCGCGGTGGAGCGCGTCGGCCGCCTCTACGACAGCCTGAACGACCGCCACCGCCAGGCCCTGGCAAGCCTCGACGACGGCGAGTTGGCGGCCCTGCTGCGGTTCGTGGAGACCGCCACGCGGCAGACCGACGAGGAGGTCCGCCACTTCCGGGACGGGTCCGGCTGACGGTCGGGCGCCCTGCCCCCGCGCCGGATCGCTTGCACCGAACGGGTGATCCGCGGCGGTGCGCACATGAGCGGGCGCCCCGGCGGTACCCGTGTCGTCTACGGCGCAGGGCGGGACCTGGGCGGACGGGGAGGCTGGTCATGCGCTTCGGCAACACCCGGGTCGAGTTCCTGGGTGGGCGGGCGGGCTGCCTGACGATGCTGGTCATCTCGATCGTGGCGTCGATCCTGCTCACCGTGCTGCTCAACGTCCTGCTGTGAGGTCCGCGGTCGCCTCGGTCCGGTTCCACCCGTGACCACGCCGGGTAGTCGCGCCGACGAGGACTCGTGAGCGGGATCTGTCGACCTCACCACGAATAGCGGTCCCTCACCCGTATTCCGCGTATGCCGGTTGTGCGCTCTGCGCTACTCTGCGTCAACGACTTTGGGGGTTGTTGGCGATGTTCTACTTCGGGGGCCTCTTCGGCGTGCTCACGCTGGGCCTGTGGCTGTTCTGCCTGGTCGACGTCATCACGACCGACGACGGCGACGCCCGCAACCTGCCGAAGTTCGGCTGGTTGCTGATCGTGCTGTTCTTCCCGCTGGTGGGGTCGATCGCCTGGCTGGTCGCGGGCCGGCCGGCGGGGGTGGTCCGCGCGCCGCGGGCCTACGAGCGCGGCGCGCCCGCCTTCCCCGAGTACGACCGCCCCGGCCGGTTCGCCGCGTCCGACTCCGAGTCGGACGCGGAGTTCCTCCGCCGGTGCCGCGCGCGTGCCGAGGAGCAGCGGCGCAAGGCCCGGGAGGCCGAGGGGGAGGCCGGGTAGGCCGCCACCCCGCCCCGGCGCGGGCGCGACCGGGCCCGGCCGCTCAGTCGGCGGTGAGCCCCGCTTCGTGGGCCAGGATCGCGGCCTGGACGCGGTTGGCCAGGCCCAGGCGGGTCAGGATGGTGCTCACGTGGCCCTTCACCGTGCCCTCCACCAGGTCCAGGCGGGCGGCGATCGCGGCGTTGGACAGGCCCGCCGCCAGCAGCGCCAGGACCTCCCGCTCGCGCCGGGTCAGCGCGTCGGTCCTGGTCCGGGCGGTCGCCGCGCGGGTCAGGCGGGTGGTGCGCAGGCCGGCGATCACCCGTGCCGCCACCGCCGGGGCCAGGTAGGCGCCGCCGCCCGCCACCGCGTGCACGCCCGCCAGCAGCTCGCGCGGGTCGCCGGACTTGAGCAGGAAGCCCTGCGCGCCGCCGTCCAGCGCCCGCGCCAGGTACTCGTCGTCGCCGAAGGTGGTCAGGATGGCCACCGCGACCGCCGGCGCGGCGCGGGCGATCTCGGCCGCCGCGGTCAGGCCGTCCAGCACGGGCATCCGGACGTCCAGCAGCGCCACGTCCGGCCGGTGCGCCAGGGCCAGCTCCACCGCCTCCCGGCCGTCGGCGGCCTCGGCGACCACCGCCACGGCCGGGTCGGCGGCCAGGATGGCCCGCACGCCGGCCCGGATCATGGCCTCGTCGTCGGCCAGCAGCACCCGGATCACGGTCCCCCCTCGTGCGGCAGGGTGGCGACCACCCGGAAGCCGCCGTCGCCCCGGCCCGCCTCGAACGTGCCGCCGACCAGCCGGACGCGCTCCCGCAGCGCGGTCAGGCCCGCGCGCCCGCCCGGTCCCCGCCGCGCCGCCGCCGGCACGGCGTTGGTCACCGACACCGTCGTCGCCGAGCCGGTGTTCACCACCCGGACGCGGACCGGGGAGCCGGGTGCGTGCTTCGCGGCGTTGGTCAGCGCCTCCCGCACCACGTGCCGCGCGGTGCGGTCGGCGAGGTGGGGCAGCGACCGCGGGCCCGCCCAGTCCACGGTGGCCGGCACGCCCGCCGCCACCGCCCGGGCCACCAGGGTCTCCACGTCCTCGGGGGCCGGGTCCACCGGCGGCGGCTCGCCGGCGCGCAGCAGGGCCACCAGCTCGGCCAGCCGCTCGGTGGCGGTGGCGGCGGCGGCGCGCAGGTCCGCCACGGCCGCCCGGTGGCCCTCGGCCAGGTCGGGCGCCAGTTCCAGCGCCCCGGCCCGCAGCGCCAGCAGGCTCAGCTCGTGCCCGAGGGTGTCGTGCACGTCGTGCGCGATCCGCGCGCGCTCCCGGAGGTGGACGTGCGCCGCTGCCGCCGCCGCCAGGTCGGCCTGCTGCCGGGCCGAGCGGCCGATCAGCCAGGGCAGCGCCACGGCGGCGGACAGCAGGAACAGCCCCGCGGCCCACGCGCCCGCGCCGACGAGGACCGGCGGGAGGAGGCCGACCCCGAACGCCGCGAGGGCCGGTCCCGGGCGGGGCGACCGGCGACCGGCCAGGAACGCGAGCACGCCCAGGGCGGCGGCCAGGGCCACGCTCCACGGCGGCACCGCGTCGTCCACCGCCGCCGCCAGCGCCGAGGCGGTGGCCGCGCACACGCCCAGCGCCACCGCCGGGCGCGGGCCGAGCAGCGCCGCCGCGACCGCCGGCGCGAGGACGGCCCCCGCGAAGGCCCACCCGGTCGGCCCGTCCGCGGACAGGGCGATGGCGGTCAGCAGCGCCACCAGCACGGCCACCGCCCACGGCGGCACGTGCGCCCACCGGGTCCGCGGGATCCTCACGGCCACCGACGCTACCCCGCGGCCACTCGGCGCAGCCGCACCAGCGCCACGGCCCGGGTGACCAGCACGGCGGCGTTCACGGCGCTCGCCACCACCAGCCAGGCGACCAGGGCGGGCGAGTAGTGGGCGAGCTGGGCGTGCGTGATGTCCCGGCCGCCCGGGTACAGCAGCCCCGCGAGGTCCGGCAACGCGACCAGGGCGGCGATCGGCACGAGCCGGTGCGCCTGCCGCAGCGCCTGCCGCCACCACGGGCGGCGCGGCGCCCACGCGGCGGTGCGCCGGAGGGCGCGGACGCCCAGCACCGCGCTCGACGCGGTCAGGGCGGCCAGGACCAGGTCGACGGCCCACCGCGAGCGGGTCTCCGGGACCCCGCCCTCCAGCAGCACCGCCAGGCCGTCCTCCAACCCGCCGGTCCCCTCGTTGCCCAGGGCGACACCGCTGTTGGCCATCACGGCGATGCCGTAGCCGGAGGGCAGCAGGACCTGGCCCGCCGCGTAGGTGAACCAGATGCCGCCGTGCCGCACGCGCCCGCCGTAGGTGTCCCAGCCCATGCCGTACGTCCAGCGCGGGTCCGCCGCCGTGTGCATCGCCTCGACGCCCTCCGCCGAGACCAGCCGCACGCCCTCGGCGGTCCGGCCGCCGTTGGACTGCACGACCAGCCACCGCGCCATGTCCTCGGCCGTGGTGACCACGTCGTCGGAGCCCGCCACGAAGCGCTCCGGCTCCGCCACCGCGATCGACGCCCCGTACGCGTGAACGTGCCCCTTCTCGACGCCGGCGGGCAGGTCGCGGGGGGTGAGGGTGATGGCGGTGGTGGACGTCATGCCGGCGGGCCCGAACACGTGGCGCCGGAGGTAGTCGGCGTAGCGCTCGCCGCTCACGGCCTCGACCAGCCGCCCGGCCAGGTGGAAGTTGGTGTTGGTGTAGGTGTGCCGCGTGCCCGGGTCGGTGGCGAGGGTCGCGGCGTTGGCGCGGGTGACGGCGTCCGCGGGCGAGCGCGGTTGCGGCAGGCTCTTCTCCGGCAGCGTCCCGTCGGTGATGCCGGAGGTCTGGCTGAGCAGGTGGCGGACGGTGATCGCGGCCCCGCGCGGGTCCGCGAGGCGGAAGCCGGGCAGGTGGCGGGCCACCGGGTCGTCCAGCCCGAGCCTGCCCCGCTCCACCAGCTGCAGCACGGCCAGCGCCGTGAACGACTTGCTGACCGACGCCACGGGCATCGGCGTCGACCCCGTCACGGCCGCGCCCGACGACCCCCGGCCGTGGCCGGTGACGTGCACCACCCGGTCGCCCCTGGTGATCGCGACCGCGACGCCGGGGTAGGCGGCGTCCTCGGCGTAGTCCGCGACGAAGCGGTCGATCGCCGCGAGGTCGGGCCCGCCCGGCGCGCCGACCGCCGTTCCGGGCGCCGACACCGCCGCCGACACCGCCGCCAGCACGGCCAGCACGGCGACCGTGACCGTTCGGCTCCTGCCACTGTCCACTGCGCGCTCCCCGTCGTTCCGGATCAACGCCGGTGACGCTAGGAAGCGCGGCGGCGCGGAGCACGACCCGAAGGGCACGGCGCCGCCCTGACTTTCGTCAGGGTGCGGGGGTGGTCCGGGCCGGGGTGTTCCGGCACCGGGTGCGCGCGTCCGCGGCCGGTGCTCCACCCTGTGCGTGCAACGATCTCGCAGCGGCCGGCGATGTGAGACGCGAGTGAGGCGGTCGTCTTCGGTGCGACTGCCCTGGTAGGAGGCCATGCATGGGCGTGCGGACTGGTGCCGCGTCCGACATCGGGTTGGTGCGCGAGTCCAATGAGGACAGCCTGCTGGTCGGTTCGGCGGTGTTCGCCGTGGCCGACGGGATGGGCGGGCACGCCGCCGGCGAGGTGGCCTCCGCGATGGCCGTCGAGCACCTGCGGGCGCTGGACGGGCGGGACGACCTGCGACCGGACGACATCCGGGACGCGCTGGCCGCGGCGAACACCGCCATCCGGGCGGCCGGGCAGGCGGACCCGGAGCGGACCGGGATGGGCTCGACGGTCACCGGGCTGGCGCTGGTGGCGCAGGCCGGGTCACCGCACTGGGTGGTGTTCAACCTCGGCGACTCGCGCGTGTACCGGTACGCCGGCGGCGTGCTGGAGCTGCTGACGGCGGACCACTCGGAGGCGGCCGAGCTGGTGGCGGCCGGGCGGCTCACCCCCGAGCAGGCGCGGACCTCGCCGTTCCGCAACGTGATCACCCGGGCGCTGGGCGTCCACCACGGGGTCGACCCCGACCACCTGGTGATCCCGGCGGTCGCCGGCGAGCGGTTCCTGCTGTGCTCCGACGGGCTGAACGGCGAGCTGGACGACGACCGGATCGCCGCCGTGCTGCGCGCCACGCCCGACCCGGGCGCCGCCGCCGAGGAGCTGGTGCGGCAGGCGGTGGCGGCCGGCGGGCGGGACAACGTCACGGTCGTGGTCGTGGACCACGTCCCCGACGACACTCCCGAGGACGGAGGGGCCCCGCCCGGGAGCGCGCCGTGACCGGCTACGTGCCGGGCTCCGCGATCGCCGTGGTGGCGGACGGGACGTGGCTGCTGATCGGCGTCGCGCCGGGCTCCGCGGTGGTCCGCCGGTGCTGGGAGCTGGCGCGCGCCGGGTCCGGTCTGGACGACGTGCTGGGCGCGCTGGCGCACGACGGGCCGCGGGGGGTGGGCGGCTTCGCGCTCGTGCGGTGGGCCGACGACGAGCGGCGGGTCGTCGTGCGGGGTGACGCCGTGGTGGGCGTGGTCGGGCCCGACGGGGTGGCGCTGGAGCTGCACGACGACGGCGCGGGGCCGTGGGTGGACACCGGCCTGCCGCACGAGGTGCTGGAGATCCGGCTGGCGGCCGGCGACGGCGTCGAGCCGCCGGTCGAACTGCCGGTGGAGCGCGGTGTGGTGCCGGCGTCCCGGCTGGTGGCGCGGGCCGCCGACCTGGTCCTGGGCGCGCCCGCGCAGCCCCCGGACCTACCCGCGGAGGTCCCGGGCGCGTCCGCGGAGGCCCCGGCGCAGATGCCTGCGCAGGTCCCGGGCGTGCCCGCGCAGCCCTTGGGCGCGCCTGCGCAAGCCCTGGGCGTGTCCGCGCAGTCCCTGGGCGTGCCAGTGCACCCCCAGGGCATGTCCGCGCAGGTCCAGAGCGCGCCTGTGCAGTCCTTGGGCGCGCCCGCGCAGGCCCTGACGCAGGTGCCTGCTCAGGTCCCAGGCGCGCCCGCGCAGGCCCCGGTGCAAGCGCCCGCGCAGTTCCCGGACAGGTCCGCGGAGGCCCCGACGCAGGTGCTCGCGGAGGGGGTGGTGCGCAGCGCGGTGGCGGAGCTGCCGACCGCGGTCGCGTCGCTGCCGCCGGTCGGCGCCGCGGCGCCGGGGTCCGCGCCCACCCCGGACCCGCCTTCACCGGGGACCTGGCCGCGCCGCGGCCCCTCGCCCGGCGGCCCCTCGCCCGGCGGCCCCTCGCCCGGCGACGCCCGGCACGGGGACCCGGGCGGCGTGCCGCGGGTGCGAGCGGTCGCCTGCCCCGCGCGGCACCTCAACCCCGAGCGCGCCGTCGCCTGCCGGGTGTGCGGTCGGCGGCTCGCGGCGCAGGACGCGCTCGTCGTCCCGCGACCGCCGCTGGGCGTCCTGCGGCTGTCCACGGGCGAGGCGGTCCTGCTGGACCGCGGCGTCGTCCTCGGCCGCGACCCGCAGGTGGCCGACCGCGGCCCGGCCCGGCCGCGCGCCGTCCGCTTCGCCAACCGCGGCAACGACATCTCCCGCAACCACGTCGAGGTCCGCCTCGACGGCTGGGACGCCCTCGTCGTCGACCTCGGCTCCAGGAACGGCACCGCGGTGATCGCGCCCGGCTGGTCGCCGCAGGCGCTCGCCGGCCTCGTCCCGACCCCCCTCGCGCCCGGCTCCCGGGTGGTGCTCGGCGACGGCGCGTCGTTCACCTACGAGGTGGCCGGCTGACCGCCGACGCGGCGCGGGGGCGGCTGCCCGCTCGGGTGAGCGGGCAGCCGCCCCCGTCAGGCGGTGCGGTCCGTCAAGCGGTCAGCAGGCGCCCAGGTCCTGCCACACGGCCCACGAGTTCGGGTGGCCCGGCTCGGCCCCCGTGGAGTACCAGGTGGACTTCCACTTGTGGCCGTTGTGCGAGACCTCGTCGTTGGGCACGTAAGCCCTCGCCGCCTCCCACGCCGGCAGGTCGCCGCAGCCGCCCGGGGAGCCGCTGGTGACCGTCAGGGTGTAGGTGGCGGTGTGGCTGGTGTCCGTGCCGGTGCCCGTCACCGTGATGGTGTAGGTGCCCTCGGGCGTGGTCGCCGAGGTGGCGATCGTCAGCCGCGAGGACTCACCGGACTCCACCGACAGCGGCGTGAACGTCGCCGTCGCGCCCTCGGGCAGGCCCGTCGCCGTGAAGTACACCTTGTGCGGCGAACCGGCGGTGGTCCTGGTCTCGACCGTGGTCGTGGCCGCGGCGCCCGCCTCGACGCTGCCGCTGGTCGGGTTCAGCGCCAGCGAGAAGTCGTTCGCCGGCGGCTCGCCGCCGACCCGCAGCGTGTACGTCGCCGAGTGCGACGCGTCGGCGCCGGCGCCCGTGACGGTCACGGTGTGGGTGCCGGCGGGCGTCGACCCGGACGTGGCCAGGCTGAGCCTGGCCGACTCGCCGGACGCGATGCTGGCCGGGGTGAAGGTGGCCGTCGTGCCCGCGGGCAGGCCGGTCGCCGACAGCACGACCTTCTGCGACTCACCGGAGGTGACCTTGGTGCCGACGGTCGTCGTCACCGCGCCGCCCGGGTTGGTGTCGCCGCTGCTCGGGTCCAGCGCGAGGGCGAAGTCGTTCACCGGAGGCGCGCTGCCGACCGTCAGGTTGTAGGTGACGGTGTGCGTGGTGGAGCCCTTGCCCTGGATGGTGATCGGGTAGGTGCCCGGCGCCACGCCGGCCGTGGCCTGCACGGTGATCGTGGCCGACTGGCCCGAGGTGACCGACTCCGGGCTGAACTTGACGCTCACGCCGGCCGGCTGGCCGGACGCGCTGAGCGCCACCGCGTGCGGGCTGCCGGACACGGTGGTGGTGCCGAGGGTCGAGGTGACCGTGCCGCCCGGCTGGACGCTGCCCGAGGCCGGGTTCAGCTGCAGGCTGAAGTCGTCGACCGGGACGGCCGTGCAGGTCGGCTCGCCGGCCTGGGCCGGGACGCTGATGGCCTGCCACGCCGCCTTGACGGTGTTGTACTGCGCGCAGGTCGGGTCGAGCGCCTTGGCCGCGGTCAGCGTCGCGACGCGGTACTTGAAGTGCGTCATGTTCGACGTCTTGAGCAGCATCGCGTTGTAGAACACGCGACCCGCCGCCTGGATGCCGATGCCGGTCACGGACGAGCCGTCGCAGGTCGGGCTGGCTGGCTTGCCGCCGCCCGGGTTGGAGCCCTCGGCGAGCAGGTAGAACCAGTGGTTCAGCGGACCGGCCGCCGCGTGCACCTCGGTGCCCGGGATGGCGCTGGACCAGCAGTTCGGGTGGTTGCCGACGGCCTTCGGGTTGTACATGTTGCGGATCGGGCCCTGGCCCACCAGGTTGACCGACTCGCCGACCAGGTAGTCCGGGGTGTCGAACGGCGCGGGCTCGGCGGCGTACGCCTCGGTCAGCGCGCCCATGATGTCGCCGGTGGCCTCGCCGAGGCCGGCCTCGCGACCGGCGCCGCCGGGCGTGTACTGGTCGATGGCGTGCCCGTGCTCGTGGCCGACCACGTCCATGGACGCGATCCACTGGTTGGCGTTGTTGCGGCCGATCTCGATGTGCTGGCCGGTCCAGTACGCGTTGACGCGGTCCAGGCCGACCTTCACCGTGACGCCGCGGCCGTTGCCGTCGATGCCGTTGCGGCCCAGCCAGTTCTTCAGCATGTCCCACTGCTTCTGGGTCGACCACAGGACGTCGGCGCAGCCGGTCTCCTTGCTGGTCGCCTTGCCGGTGCCGAAGGAGTTGGACGGCTTGCTGAACGGCTGGTTGGTCGAGTAGTCGACGCACCGCAGGCCGGGCCGGGTGTCGTCGACCGTGCTGTTGTTGCTGGTGTCGATGTTCAGCGGGTTGGGGCCGTTCCACTCGCTGTTGCCCGTGCCCGCCTTCACGTCGTCCACCAGGTCTTCGACCACGCCGTTCTGGGCGTTGACGTAGACGTGCAGGCGGCTCGGCTCGCCGTCGCGCTTGCCGGTGACGAGCACCTCGTACACGAGCTTGCCGTGCCCGTCGGCCAGCACGGACAGGGCGCCGCCCTCGACGCCGTCCACGGTGGGCAACTGGGCGCGGGCGATCTGCTTGGCCCGGTCGACACCGATCCGCGCCCTGGTGTCGACGGCCAGGCCGCCCTCGTTGGCGGCGACGGTCTCCAGGACCTTGCCCGCCGCGTCGGTGGCGACCACCGCGTCGCCGCCGATGACCGGCAGGCCCTTGTAGGTGCGGTCGTAGGAGACGTAGAACAGGTCCTTGCGGCCGGGCACGCCTCCGGTGTAGACCGCCTTGCGGTGGAACTGCTCGTCGGGGCCCTTGGCCAGGGCGTCCAGACCGGACGCGGCGGCCCGGTCGGCCGCGGCGGTGGCCAGGGTGATCGGACTGCCGGCCGGCGTGGCCGGCGCCGCTTGCGCGACGCTCGCCGCGGTCTGGACCGACAGCGCGGCCAGGCACGCGGCCAGGTAGACGCCGATACTGCGTTTCATGCCAGCTCCTCAGGCACGCAGGGAATACCGAGGACTCGGACGAGAATGTCCGGAGTCAGAAGTGGCGACCTCGATAAAACACGTCCCTGTGTAACGCGCATGGCGTAACCCATCGAGTATTAACCGTTGCCAGAGGCGTTGTGCTGGACTGTTCGGGGCAATATCCCAGGACCAGCCGCCGGGCTGGTCATACGAGGTGGTTTATGGCTTTCGGATATACCGCCGAACGGTCGCACGGAATTGTCCGGATCGGATTCGCGAGGGGTGTTCCGTCCGTTGTCGGTCATTGTCCGGATCGGGTCGCCCGGCGGGGGTGAGCGCGCGCCGGGCGTCGCCGGCCGCCCGGGCGCGGGGCCCGGCGGGGGTCCCGGGGACCTCCCGCCGCTGGTCGCCGCCCTGCGCGCGGGGTCGGCGGCAATGCGGTCACGACCTCTTGTGCTCCTTGTCCACGGCTTGTATACATCTGGGCCATGAGCAGTTCACCACTGCCGGGGGCGTCGGCTCAGGACACGACCTACCGCTGGCTCAAGCAGCACATCGCCACGTTGCCGCCGGACGACGGCACCTTCCTCACCGAGTCCGGCGTCGCGCAGGCGGCGGGCACGTCGCGGACGCCGGTGCGCGAGGCGCTGCTGCGCCTGGAGGCCGAGGGCTTCCTGCGGATCATGCCCAAGAAGGGCGCGTTCGTGCCGCCGATCTCCGACGGCGAGGTGCGGGCGGTGATGGAGGCGCGGGCGCTGGTGGAGGACTGGTGCGTGCGCCGCGCGGTGCCCGCCGACGAGTCGTTCACCGCCGAGCTCGACCGGCTCGTGGCCGACCAGGAGGCCGCGATCGCCGACCCGCTCGGCTTCATCGAGCGGGACCGGGTCTTCCACCGCACGATCGTCCGGCGCGCGGGCAACCCGGTGCTGGCCGACTTCTACGAGACGCTGCGCGAGCGCCAGGTCCGGATGGGCCTGCGCGCGGTGTCCACCAGCGCCGACCGGTCCCGCCGGGTGCTCGACGAGCACGCCGCGATAGTGGCCGCCCTGCGCTCCGGCGACCCGGAGGAGGCGGGCCGCGCGGTCGCCGCCCACCTGGCGAGCACGCTGGCCGCGCTGCACCTGTCCGAGACGAGGGGCACGTGATGCGCACCGGAGCGGAGTACCTGGCCTCGTTGAAGGACGGCCGGCGGGTGTACGTGGACGGCGCGGTGGTGGAGGACGTCGCGCACCACCCGGCGTTCGCGCCGATCGCGCGGACCATCGGCGAGCTGTTCGACCTCGCCGCCGCCGACGACCGGTTCGCGGTGGACGGGGTGAACCGCCTGTTCACCACGCCGCGCAGTCGGGAGGACTTGGCGGCGTTCCGGGTTGCGGCGACGGTGTGGGCGGAGCACACGCACGGTTGGGTCGGGCGCAGTCCTGATCACGTGGGTGCGTTCGCCGCCGCGTTCGCCGCGCACCCGGAAGCGTTCGCCGACGACCTCGCGCCCAACGTCACCGCGTTCCAGCGCCGCATCGCCGAGCACAGCCTCTACGTCTCCTACGCGATCATCCCGCCGCAGGTGTCCCGGGCGTCGACGGCGAGCGCGTGGGAGGGGGAGTTCGTGCAGGTCGGAGTGGTGGCGGAGCGGCCGGACGGCATCGTGGTCCGGGGTGCGCAGATGCTGGCCACGGGCGGGGCGGTGGCCGACGAGATCCTGGTGTCCTGCATCAAGCCGCTGACCGCCGAGGACGCCGACTTCGCGGTGAGTTTCGCGGTGCCGGTGGGTGCGGAGGGGGTGAAGTTGTTGTGTCGTCGGCCGTACGCGCCGGCGGCGACGAGTGGGTATGACTATCCGTTGTCGTCGCGGTTCGACGAGACGGATGCGTTGGTGGTTTTCGATGATGTGTTCGTGCCGTGGGAGCGGGTGTTCGTCTTCCGTGATGTGGGGGGTTTGCGCAGGCAGTTCTTCGACACGGGTGCGCATGTGCTGGGCAACTGGCAGGCGCAGATCCGGTTCTCGGTGAAGCTGCGGTTCCTGATGGGGTTGGCGCGCAAGGTCGCGGCGGTCAACGGCGTCGACAAGTTCCCCGGCGTCGTGGAGAAGCTGGGCGAGTCGGCCTCGCTGGCGTCACTGGTGGAGTCGGCGGTGCTGGCCGCCGAGTACGCCGCCCGACCGGACGACCAGGGGCTGTGGCGGCCGGACCCCCAGGCGCTGTACGGGGTGATGGGGTTGCAGGCGGAGCTGTACCCGAGGGTGCTGGCGATCCTGCGCGACCTCGTGGGCGGCGGCGTCCTGCAGGTCCCGTCCAGCGTCGCCGACATGACCAGCGAGCAGACACGGCCCGATGTCGACCGCTACGTGCACAGCCCGGGTGTGCCGGCCGAGGACCGGGTGAAGCTGTTCAAGCTGGTGTGGGACGCGATCGGCAGCGAGTTCGCCGGTCGGCACCACCAGTACGAGATGTTCTACGCCGGAGCGCCCTTCGTGGCCAAGGGCCACGCGTTCCGCAACTACGACTTCGACACCGCGCTCGCGGAGGTCGACTCCTTCCTCGCCTCCTACGGCGCCTCCCACGGCACGGAGACACCATGAGCAAACCCGAGCACGAGTTCTTCCCCGTCACCGACGTCGACTTCACCGTCTGCCCCGGCGACGACCCCGCCATCACCGAGCGGGTCCTCTCCCGCGACGACGCGACCGGCGTCGCCACCCGGATCCTGCGCTACGCCCCCGGCGCGGACTCGACCCCGATGGGCGTGCAGCGCCACGACTTCTGGGAGGAGGTCTACATCCTGGAGGGCTCGTTCACCGACCTGACCCTCGGGCGGACCTTCACCAAGGGCATGTACGCCTGCCGCCCGCCGGGCATGGCGCACGGGCCGTGGCGCACCGACGAGGGGGTCCTGACATTCGAGGTCCGCTACCGGACCTGAGCACCCTGGAGCACCCGATGATCCCGGCAACCACCCCCGTCGACCCGCTCACCATGCGCCGCGCGATGGGCCGCTTCGCGACCGGCGTCGCCGTCGTCACCACCCGCGGGGCCGACGGCGCGCCGCACGGCATGACCGTCAACTCCCTCACCTCCGTCTCCCTCGAACCGCCGCTGCTGCTGGTGTGCCTGACCACCGGCGCGCGCAGCACCGACGCCGTCGTCTCGGCCGGCCGGTTCGCCGTCAGCATCCTGTCCAGCCGCCAGGAACACCTGGCGCTGCGCTTCGCCCGCCGCGGCGAGGACCACTTCGCCGGCCTCGACGTCACCCACGGCCGGCACCGCGTCCCGGTGATCCCGGACGCCTTCGCCCACCTGGAGTGCGACGTCGAGCGCCACTTCACCGCCGGCGACCACGTCGTGGTGATCGGCCACGTGCGCGACGCCTGCGAGCGCGACGGCGAGCCGCTGGGCTTCCTGCGCGGCCGGTTCAGCGACGTGCTCGACCGCGGGCACGCCCCGGCGCCCTGGATCTCCTGACGCCGCGCCGCCCTCCCCGAACACCCCCGAACCCCCACCACCTCCTCGAAGCGAGGTCTCCCAGCCATGCCCGAAAACCCCACCCTGCCGCCGCCGCAGCGGCTGCACGTGCCGATGAGCGACGGCGCGGTGCTGGCCGCGCTGCGCTACCCGGGCGGCTCCGCGCCGTCGCCGGTCGTCGTCACCGTCACCCCGTACCGCAAGGAGGCCGCGCAGAACGCCGACCTCGTGGCGGCCGTGCTGGACGCGGGCTACGACGTGGTCGTGGCCGACGTGCGCGGGTTCGGCGGCTCGACCGGGCCGTACCGCGGAGTGCTCTCCGAACGCGAGTCCCTCGACACCGCCGAGCTGCTGGAGTGGTTGGCGGACCAGGACTTCTGCGACGGCCGCACGGCCATGGTCGGCGGGTCGTACTGCGGCGTCAACCAGCTGCTGGCGGCCGTCCGGCGACCGCGCGGCCTGCGCTGCATCGCGCCGTGGATCGCGCCGACCGACACCTACCGGGACATGTGGAAGCGCGGCGGCATCCCCTCGCACACCGCCTGGGGCGCCCGGACCTTCCTCAACGCCCAGCGCGAGGACACGCGCCGCGAAGGGCTGCGGCACTTCTACTCCGAGCTGGTGGACGAGCCGTTCGACACGGACCTGTTCCACCGCGTGGACCTCGACCGGCTGGACGTGCCCGCCCTGTTCATCGGCGGGTGGCAGGACTACTTCCTGCGCGGCACCGTGCGCGGGTTCCGTCGGGCGGCGGGCCCGAAGCGGCTGCTGGTGGGCAACTGGAGCCACGAGCCGTTCCTCGGCCCCGAGCTGCGCGGCGAACTCGTCGCCTGGCTGGACTTCTGGCTGCGCGACCGGGGCGAGGACCCGACCGCGCCGGGGGCCAACGCCCGCCTGTCGGTGTTCGGGACCGACGAGTGGACCACGCGCGGCGGCTGGCCCGAACCGGACTGGGCGCGCTGGGAGCCGGTGGCCGAGCCGACCCCGGTGGCGGTGGCCGCGAGCCTGCTCAGCACGCCGCCCGCCCCGCCCACCGCGGTGCACCCCCTGGTGGACCTGGCCACCGAGTCGGGGATGCGGCTGTGGGGCGAGTCCGCCGCGTTCGACCTGCCGGTCACCCGGTCCACCGCGCTGCTGGGCCACGTCGGCCTGTCGGCCGTGCTGTCCGTCGAGGGCTGCGACGACGTCGACCTGCACGCCCGCCTCTCGGTGGTGCGCGCGGGCGGCGAGGTCCAGCAGGTCACCGAGGGCCGGCTGCGCGCCTCGCACCGCGCCGTGGACGCGGCGCGCAGCGGGACCGCCGAGCCGTGGCACCCGCACGACCGCGCGGAGAAGCTGCCGCAGGGCGAGCCGGTGGTGCTCGACGTGGAGGTCTACCCGGTGCACCTGCGGCTGGAGCCCGGCGACGCGCTGCGGCTGGGCGTCACGGTGACCGCGGCCGACGAGTCCGGGTCGCCCGCCACCGCCGCGCTCCTGCCCGGCACCGTCGTGCTGCTGCCCGGGAGCCGGTGATGCTGCGCCTGGTCGGCGGCCGGCTGCTGTGGTCGGTCCCGCTGCTGGTCGTGCTGTCCGCCCTGACCTTCCTGCTGGCCTGGCTGACGCCCGGCGACGCCGCGCGGGTGGTGCTGGGCACCAACACCGACCCGGCCGCCTACGCGCAGGTCCGGTCGCAGCTCGGCCTGGACCGGTCGCTGCCCGAGCAGTACGGGGCGTGGCTGGCCGGCGCGGTGCGCGGCGACCTGGGCCGCTCGCTGTTCACCGGCGAGCCGGTGTCGGCGATCGTCGACTCGCGGCTGGCGGTGAGCCTGTCCCTGCTGGTGCTGTCCGCCCTGGTGATCGCGGTGGTCGGCGTCGCGCTGGGGCTGTCCGGCGCGCTGCGCGGCGGTGTGCCCGGCCGGCTGCTGGACGGCCTGTCGGTGGTCGCGATGAGCGTGCCGACGCCGTGGCTGGGACTGGTGCTGGTGCTGGTGTTCGCGGTGGAGCTGGCGTGGTTCCCGGTCACCGGGTACGTGCCGGTGGCGCAGTCGCCGGGCGGGTGGGCGCTGGCGCTGGCGCTGCCGGTGGTGTGCCTGGCGGCGGGCGGGGTCGCGGTGATCGCCAAGCAGGTGCGGGGCGCGGTGGTGGAGGTGCTGGGCAGGCCCTTCATCCGGGCGCTGCGCGCCAACGGGCTGCCGGCGCGGCGGATCATCGGCCGGCACGTGGCCAGGAACGCGGCGCTGCCGGTGGTCTCGGTGTTCGGCGTGGTGCTGATCGGCCTGCTCGGCGGGTCGGTCGTGGTGGAGCAGCTGTTCGCGCTGCCCGGCCTCGGGCAGCTCGCCGTCACCGCCGCCGCGCAGCACGACCTGCCGGTGCTGCAGGGGGTCGTGCTGTGCTTCACGGTCCTGGTCGTCGTGGTGAACCTGCTGGTCGACCTGGTCACCGGCTGGCTGGACCCGCGGGTGGTGGCGCGGTGAGCGCGTGGCGCGCGGCCGTGCGCCGGCCGCTGGGCGCGCTGTGCCTGGGGTGGCTGGGCCTGGTCGTCCTGGCCTGCGCCGGTGCGGACCTCCTGGCCCCCTACGACCCGCAGGAGCAGGACCTGGCGTCGGTCTACAGCGGACCGACGTGGGCGCACTGGCTGGGCACCGACCAGCTCGGCCGCGACGTCCTCAGCCGCGTGCTGCACGGCGGGCAGGTCAGCCTGCTGGTCGTGGGCCAGGCGCTGGTCGCCTACCTGGTGCTGGGCTGCGCGGCGGGCGTGCTCGCGGGCTACCGGCGCGGTCTGCTCGACCGGGTCGTGCTGCGGGTGAGCGACCTGGCGCTGGCCATGCCCACCGTGGTGATCCTGCTGGTGGTGCTGGCGATCCGCCCGCACGACGAGTCCGCCGCGATGATCACCCTCGGCGTGCTGTCGGCCGCCGGGCTGGCCCGGGTGGTGCGCGCGTCCACCGCCGCGGTGCGCGACGAGCCGTTCGTCGCCGCCGCGCGGGTCGCGGGCCTGACCACGCCGCTCGTCCTGAGCCGCCACGTGCTGCCGTCGGTCGTCGGCCCGGTCATCTCGCTGGTCGCCCTGGTCGCGGGCTCGGCGCTGCTCGTGGAGGCGTCCCTGGGCTTCCTCGGGCTGGGCGTGCAGCCGCCCGAGCCGAGCTGGGGCGGCCTGATCGCCGAGGCGTCCCAGGCGATCTACCGGCAGCCGTGGCTGCTGGTGCCCAGCGGCGGCGTGGTGGCGCTGACGGCCATCGCCTGCGCGGTGCTCGGCGACGTCCTGCGGGACGCCGCGGACGACCGCACCAGCCGCGAGCCGCTGTCCTGGCAGCGGATGCGGACGCGGGTCGTCCGGCGGGCCGGCGCGCCGGCCGACGGCGCGGCGGTGCTGTCGGTGCGCGGGCTGTCGGTGCGGCTGGCGGACGGCACGACCGTGGTCGACGACGTGGGCTTCGACCTGCACCCCGGCACGGCGCTGGGCCTGGTCGGGGAGTCGGGCTGCGGCAAGACGATGACGGTGTCCGCCGTGCTGCGGCTGCTGCCGCCCGGCGCGGTGGTGGAGGCGGCCGAGGTGCGCTTCGCCGGCCGCGACCTGCTGGCGCTGGACGAGCGCGGCATGGCGGGCGTGCGCGGCGGCGGCATCGGCTACCTCGCGCAGGACCCGGTCGCGAGCCTGGACCCGCTGTTCACGGTGGGCGACCAGCTCCGGGAGGCGGTCCGCCACCACCACCGGGGCGCGACCGGCGCGGAGGTGCGCCGCCGGGTGGTGGAGCTGCTGGAGGACGTGCGCCTGCCCGACCCGGCCGAGGTGCAGGCCAAGTACCCGCACGAGCTGTCCGGCGGGATGGCGCAGCGGGTGGCGATCGCGCGCGCCCTGGCCGGCGAGCCGGCCGTGCTGGTCGCCGACGAGCCGACGACCGCGCTGGACGTGACCGTGCAGGCCGGGATCCTCGACCTGCTGCGGGAGCTGCGCGAGCGCACCGGCATGGCGCTGGTGCTGGTCACCCACGACTGGGGCGTCGTCGCCGACACCTGCGACGCGGCCGTGGTCATGTACGCCGGGCAGGTCGTGGAGCGGACCGACGTGCGGCGGGTGTTCGCCGAGCCGCGCCACCCGTACACGGCGGCGCTGCTGGCCGCCGACCCGAACGCGGCGGAGCCCGGCGCGCGGCTGCCCGTGCTGCCCGGTTCGGTGCCCGCGCCCGGCCACTGGCCGCACGGCTGCCGGTTCGCCCCGCGCTGCGCGTTCGCGACCGCCGACTGCGCGCGGCCGGTGCCCGTCACGGACGAGCCGCTGCACGGCAGCTACCGCTGCGTCCACCCCAGGAGCGGCACGACGACGGGAGCCGGGCGATGAAGCCCCTGCTCGACATCGCGGACCTGGAGGTCCGCTACGGCCCGGCGGTCGCGCTGTCCGGCGTGTCGCTGTCGGTCCCGCCCGGCACGACGGTCGGCCTGGTCGGCGAGTCCGGCTCGGGCAAGACGACGCTGGGCAAGGCCGTGCTCGGCCTGGTGCCGGTCGCCGGCGGCGCGATCCGGCTGGCCGGCCGGGAGATCACCGAGCTGCGCCCGAAGGAGCGCCGCGCGCTCAGCGGCGTCGTCCAGGTGGTGTTCCAGAACCCGTACCTGTCGTTCAACCCGAGGCGCACCATCGGGCAGGCCGTGGCGGAGGCGCTGCCGCGCGGCACGCGCCGCGACGAGGCGCGCGAGCGGGTCGCCGCGATGCTGGACCGGGTGGGCGTCGACCCCGACGCCGCGCGCCGCTACCCCGGCCAGTTCTCCGGCGGCCAGCTCCAGCGCATCGCCATCGCCCGCGCCCTGGTGCCCGACCCGCGCCTGCTGATCTGCGACGAGGCGGTCAGCGCGCTGGACCTGTCGGTGCAGGCGCACGTGCTCAACCTGCTGGCCGACCTGCGCGCCGAGCGCGGGCTGTCCTACCTGTTCATCACCCACGACCTGGCCGTGGTGCGGCACGTCGCGGACCGCGTGGTGGTGCTGCGCCGGGGCGAGGTCGTGGAGTCGGGCCGGGTGGACGACGTCTGCGAGCGCCCGCGCCACCCCTACACCCGGGAACTGCTGGCCGCCGCGCCGGTGCCCGACCCCGTGGCGCAGGCCCGCCGCCGCGCCGAACGCCGTGCCCCCGCCCCGAGAGAGGACCCCCTCCGATGAGAAGACTCCCCGCCCTGCTGGCGGCCTGCGCCCTGCTGGCCGCCGGGTGCGCCGGAAACCCCTCGGCGGGCGCCGCCGACGACACGCTGGTCATCGCGCTGCCCGCGCCGCCGGAGAGCCTGGACCCCGCCCGGAACGGCGCGGGCGGGCAGGGGATCGTGCACTGGCTGAGCTACGAGCCGCTGATCCGGGCCAACTCCGACGGCACGTTCAGCGCGGCCATCGCCTCGGACTGGAAGTACGCCGGTCCCGGCAACACGCGGTTCGAGATGACCATCCGGTCGGGCGTGAAGTTCGCCGACGGCACCGCGGTCGACCCGGCGGCGGTGGTCGCGACGCTGAAGCACTACCTGGTCAGCCCCGGCCCGATGGCCCCGTTCCTGACCGGGATCAGCGAGGTGAGCAGCGACGGCCCGATCGTCCGGGTCGAGCTGACCAAGCCGAACCCGATCCTGCCCTACGTGTTCAGCCAGCTGGTGAACTGGGGCGACGTGATCAGCCCGGCGGGGCTGGCCCAGCCCGACCAGCTGACCTCCCGGACGTTCGGCGCGGGCGCCTACGCGCTCGACCCGTCGGCCACGGTCGCGGGCGACCACTACACGTTCGTGCGCAACGCCCACTACTACCGGCCCGAGGCGCAGCGGTTCGAGAAGGTCGTGGTGCGCGTGATCCCCGACCCGAACTCGGCGATGCAGGCCCTGGCGAGCGGTCAGGTCGACGTGAACCTCAACGCCACGGCGACGCTCGCGGACCAGGCGCGGCGCAGCGGGGCGTCGGTGCTGGAGGGCAACCCCGGCGTGCTGGCCCTGTACCTGGTCGACCGGGCCGGGCAGACCACGCCCGCGCTGGGCGACGTGCGGGTGCGCCAGGCGCTCAACCACGCCGTGGACCGCTCGGCGATCGCCGCGGCGCTGGGCCCCGGGCACAGCGCCGTCGGCCAGATCGCCGCCGCCGGGACCGACGGCCACGACCCGGCGCTGGAGGCGACCTACGCCCACGACCCGGACCGGGCGCGGCGGCTGCTGGCCGAAGCCGGGTACGCCGACGGGCTGTCGTTCGAGCTGGTGGACCTGCTGACGTTCGGGATGAACACCGCGTCCCAGGCCGTGGCCGCGCAGTTGGCGAAGGTCGGGGTGGACGTGCGCGTCCAGACCGACGGCAACGACCTGAACCGGTACGTCGCCGACCTGTCCTCGCGCCGGTTCTCCGCCACCACGTTCCGGCTCACCACGCCGCTGTTCGCCAGCGCGCTGTTCAACATCACCGGCGCGGCCTCGCCGCTGAACCCGTTCCAGAGCGCGGACCCGGACGTCGAGCGGGCGTTCGCGGCGCTGGCCACCGCGGCGGAGACCGAGCAGGAGCCGGCCGCGCGGGAGTTCAGCCGCGTGGTGGTCGACGAGGCGTGGTTCCTGCCGGTCGTGGCGGTCCAGAACTACGTGTTCGCCAAGGGCGTCGCGGGGCTCGGCGGCTACGCGCCGAACGGGGCGCTGGACGTGCTGTCGTGGGCGCCGCAGGGCGGGGCCTGACCGCGCCCACCGGCGCACCGGGCTCTCCACCGGGGCCGCAGTCTGCCCACCACTTGTATGCAACTGGTCTACCAATCGTCTACCTGAGCGGGGAACGGCATGAAGATCGCACTGGTCCAGGTGGCCAGCCCACCGGGGGAAGCACCCGACGACCGCCGCGCGCGCGTCGGCCGGCTGGTCGCCGGCGCGCGCGGCGCGGACCTGGTGGTGCTGCCCGAGCTGTGGGCGGCGGGCTACTTCGCGTTCGACGACTACGCGCGGCGGTCCGAGCCGCTGGCGGGGCCGACCGTCGGCGCGGCGCGGCGGTGGGCCGCCGAGCTGGGCGCGCACGTCCACCTGGGCAGCGTCGTCGAGCGCGACGGGCGCGGCCGGCTGTTCAACACCGCCGTGCTGGTCGCGCCGGACGGCCGGATCGCGCACACCTACCGCAAGGTGCACGTCTTCGGGCACGCCTCGCGGGAGGCCGAGCTGCTGACGCCGGGCGACGCGCTCGACGTGGCCGACACCGCGTTCGGGCCGCTCGGCGCGACCACGTGCTACGACCTGCGCTTCCCCGAGCTGTGGCGGGAGCTGGTGGACCGGGGCGCGCAGACCGTCGTCGTCCCGGCGGCGTGGCCGGCCGCCCGGCGCGAGCACTGGCGGCTGTTCACCTCGTGCCGGGCGGTGGAGCAGCAGGTGCTGCTGGTCGCGTGCAACGCGGTGGGCGTGCAGGAGGGCGTCGAGCTGGCCGGGTGCAGCCGGGTGGTCGACCCGTGGGGGACCGTGCTGGCCGAGGCGGGCGCCGACGAGGGCGTGACGGTGTGCGAGGTCGACCCGGCCGTCGTGCCGCGGGTGCGCGCCGGGTTCCCCGTGCTGGCCGACCGGCGCTGGGGGCGGTCATGACGGTGGTGCTGCACGTGGCGGGCTCCGGGGAGGAGCTGGCGCTGACCCCGGCGCGGCTGGTCGTCGCCGGGTACACCGCGCGGGACGTCGCCTCGGTGGAGGCGCACATCGAGGAGCTGGCCGCGATCGGCGTGCCGCGACCGCCGAGCGTGCCCGCGTTCTACGACCTCGACCCGGCGCTGCTGACCACCGACGCCGTCGTGGCGGTCGGCGGGCCGGCGACCTCCGGCGAGGTCGAGCCGGTGGTGATCAGGTCGGGCGGGCGGCACTTCCTGGGCGTCGGCTCCGACCACACCGACCGGGACCTGGAGCGCGCGGACATCGCCGCGGCCAAGGCCGCGTGCCCCAAGCCGCTGGGCGCGCGCGTGGTGGAGGTCGACCTCGCGACCGCGGACTGGGCCGGCCTGCTCGCCGAGTCCAGCGTGGACGGCTGGCAGTACCAGCGCGGCCCGGTCTCGACCCTGCGCCACCCGGTCGACCTCCTGGACCGGATGGCGGCGGTGCTCGGCCCCGTCGAAGGCGACCTGGTGCTGTTCTGCGGCACCTTGCCGCTGCTGGCGGGGGAGTTCAGCTACGGCGGCTACTGGCGGGTGCACCTGGAAGTGCCCGGCGGCCCGCTGTTGTCCCACGCCTACGAGATCAAGCAGAGGAGCACGTGATGCGCACCGGAGCGGAGTACCTGGCCTCGTTGAAGGACGGCCGGCGGGTGTACGTCGACGGCGCCGCCGTGGACGACATCGCGCACCACCCGGCGTTCGCCCCGATCGCGCGGACCGTGGCGGAGCTGTTCGACCTCGCCGCCGCATCCCCGGTCATGACGACCACCGACGGCGACCGCACGGTCAACCGCCTGTTCACCACGCCGCGCAGTCGGGAGGATCTGGCGGCGTTCCGGGTTGCGGCGACGGTGTGGGCGGAGCACACGCACGGTTGGGTCGGGCGCAGTCCTGATCATGTGGGTGCGTTCGTCGCCGCGTTCGCCGCGCACCCAGAGGCGTTCAGCGGTGATCTTGCGGCCAACGTCGTCGCCTACCGCGAACGGGTGCAGGCGGAGAACCTCTACGTCTCCTACGCGATCATCCCGCCGCAGGTGTCCCGGGCGTCGACGGCGAGCGCGTGGGAGGGGGAGTTCGTGCAGGTCGGAGTGGTGGCAGAGCGCTCGGACGGCATCGTGGTGCGCGGTGCGCAGATGCTGGCGACCGGCGGGGCGGTGGCCGACGAGATCCTGGTGTCCTGCATCAAACCCCTCGGTCCGGACGACGCGGATTTCGCGGTGAGTTTCGCGGTGCCGGTGGGTGCGGAGGGGGTGAAGTTGTTGTGTCGTCGGCCGTACGCGCCGGCGGCGAGCAGCGTCTATGACTATCCGTTGTCGTCGCGGTTCGACGAGACGGACGCGTTGTTGGTTTTCGATGATGTGTTCGTGCCGTGGGAGCGGGTGTTCGTCTTCCGTGATGTGGGGGGTTTGCGCAGGCAGTTCTTCGACACGGGTGCGCATGTGCTGGGCAACTGGCAGGCGCAGATCCGGTTCTCGGTGAAGCTGCGGTTCCTGGCGGGGCTGGCGCGCAAGGTCGCGGCGGTCAACGGCGTCGACAAGTTCCCCGGCGTGGTCGAGAAACTGGGTGAACTGGCGTCCTTGGTCTCGCTGGTGGAATCGGCGGTGCTGGCGGCCGAGCACACGGCCTCGGCCGACGAGCAGGGCATGTGGCGGCCGGGCGCGCGGGCGTTGTACGGGGTGATGGGGTTGCAGGCGGAGTTGTACCCGAGGGTGCTGGCGATCCTGCGCGACCTGGTGGGCGGCGGCGTCCTGCAGGTCCCGTCCAGCGTGGCGGACATGGTCAGCCCGGAGACGCGGCCGGACGTGGATCGGTACGTGCACAGCCCGGGTGTGCCCGCGGAGGACCGGGTGAAGCTGTTCAAGCTGGTGTGGGACGCGATCGGCAGCGAGTTCGCCGGTCGGCACCACCAGTACGAGATGTTCTACGCCGGTGCGCCCTTCGTGGCCAAGGGCTACGCGTTCCGCAACTACGGCTTCGAGCAGGCCACCGCCGCCGTCGACTCCTTCCTGGGCAGCTACGACCTCTGACGTCGCGCAGCCGGCCGCCGGCCCGCGGGGAGGCCGCTCGCCACTGCCGGCGGGCGGCCTTCCCACAGGCTGAATCGTGCTTCCCCTTGTGGTGACAATGGAAGTACGGCCACGGGGCATCCACAGGGGGAGCACGCGGACATCAGGTCGTTCGTCCCCGGGTTGCCGGACACCCCGGCGCGGACAACGCCCGCGTGAACCACGTGCTGGGGCGCCGGGCGGTGCGCGTGCCACGGGCCGTCGAGGAGTCGGCGATCGGATGGGGGGCAACGGGTGAACCTGGAACTGGTGGAGCTGGACCCGCACCGCGCGGAGCGCGCCGACCTGGCCGAGTACGCCCGGATCTGGCGGACGCACGCCGACCCGGAAGACGGCGCGGTGGACTACGACAGCCTGGTCGCGCGGATGCGCAACCCGTTCCCCGGCCTCGGCGCGGCCGGGTACCGGCTGGTGCGCGCCGGCGACGGCGTCGTGGGGCTGGTCTACCTGCGGTTCCCGGAGGACGAGAACCGCCACCTCGCGCTGGCCGAGGTGGTGGTGCACCCCGACCACCGGCGGCGGGGCATCGGCACGGCCGCGGTGCGCGCGCTGCTGCCCGAGCTGCGCACCCGCGGCCGGCGGGTGGTCGAGGGCTGGCTCGTGGAGGCGGGCGGCCCGGGTGACCGCTGGGCCAGGACCCTGGGGTTCCGCACGGTGCGGTCGGTCACGCGGATGGCGCTGGACCTCGCCGGCGCGGACCGCTCGCGGTGGGTGGTCCAGCCGCCCGCCGGCTACCGGCTGGAGCGGTGGACCGACGCGGCCCCCCGGGAGCTGCTCGCGTCCTACGCGCGGGCGCGCTGCGCGATCCACGACGCGCCGTCCGGGCGGTCGGAGTTCCGGTCGCCGGACTGGACGCCGCAGCGGGTCCGGGAGGCCGAGCGGGAGAACCGGGCCAAGGGCATCACCCAGCGGGTGGTGGCGGCCCTGTGCGGCGACGCGGTGGTCGGGCTGACCGAGGTGGTCCGCCCGCCCCGCCGGCGCGACGAGTACCTGCAGGGCGACACGGCCGTGCTCGCCGCGCACCGCGGGCGGCGGATCGGGTTGTGGCTCAAGGGGGAGATGGCGCGGTGGCTGCTCGCCGAGGAACCGGGCCTGACCCGCGTCTCGACGGCGACCGACAGCGACAACGAGCACATGATCCGGGTCAACCACGAGATGGGCTTCCACATCACCGAGACCCGGCTGGTGGTCGCGCACGACGTCGAGGGGATCCGGGTGTAGCCGGCGCGGTCCGTCCCCTCTCCGGACCGCGCCGGCCGCTCCCGCGGCGGCTCAGCGCGCCTGCCTGGTGCGCCACAGCACCAGCACGAAGTACGGCGTCCCGACCAGCGCGATCACCAGCCCGGCCGGCACCTGCGCGGGCGCGATCACGGTGCGCCCCAGCGTGTCCGCCGCGCTGACCAGGATCGCGCCGATGGCCGCCGCCACGGGCAGCACGCGCGCGTTGCGCCCGCCGACCAGCGACCGCGCCAGGTGCGGCGCGACGAGCCCGACGAACGCCACCACGCCGATCGCCGACACCGCCGTGGCCGCCAGCGCCCCGGACGCGCCCAGGATCGCCAGCCGCGACCGCTCCACGCGCATCCCCAGCACGCGCGGGGTGTCGTCGTCCAGGCCGTGCACGTCCAGGTCCCGGTGCCGCGCCCACAGCAGCGGCGCCAGCAGCGCCAGGGACAGCCCGACCGGCAGCACCTGCTCAAGGGTCCGCCCGTAGGTCGAGCCGGACAGCCAGGTCAGCGCCTTCGCGCTGTTCCACGGGTCGGAGGTGACGATCAGCAGGGTGATCAGCGCCGTGCCGCCCGACCACAGGGCGATGCCGATGACCACCAGCCGGTCCGGCTCCAGGCCCGACCGCCACGCCAGGCCGTAGACCAGCGCGAAGGCCACCAGCGCGCCGACGCCCGCCGCGCCCGCGACCGACCAGGCCCCGGCCGCCGGCACGACGGTGATCAGCGCGATGGCGCCGACCCCGGCGCCGGCGGTGATGCCGAGCAGGCCGGGTTCGGCCAGCGGGTTGCGGCTCACCGACTGGATGCCGCAGCCCGACACGGCCAGCGCCGCGCCCGCGCCCAGCGCCGCCAGCACCCGCGGCAGCCGCTGGTCCAGCACGAAGGTCAGCGCGGTGCCGCTGCGCCCGGCGACCCAGTTGGCCAGGTCGCCCAGCAGCACCAGCCGGTCGCCGAGCAGCAGCCCGACCACCGGCGCGGCGGCCAGCAGGGCGGCCAGCGCCGCGCCCGCGGCCACCAGCCGGCGGCGCGACCCGGCCACGCCGACCCGGCCCGCCGGCGCCTGCCTGCCCGACCGCCCGCCCGCGGGGCGGCCCCGCCGCGCCAGCCAGATCAGCACGACCGCGCCCAGGACGGTGGTCGTGACGCCGGTCGGCACGCGCAGCGCCCCCGCCGAGCCCATCACCGCGCGCAGCAGCACGTCCGCGCCGACCACCAGCAGCACGCCGACCAGACCGGACACCGGCAGCAGCACGCGGTGCCCGCCCAGCCGGGGCGCCAGCGGGACCAGCAGGCGGGTGATCACCGGCGCGCACAGCCCCACGAAGCCGACCGGTCCGGCGACCGTCACCGCCGCGGCCGTGAGCGCCACGGTCAGCAGCACCGCGCCGATCCGCGTCCGCCGCACCCGCAGGCCGAGCACGGCCGCGTTGTCGTCGCCGAGGGCCAGGACGTCCAGCGACCGGCCCATCGCGACCAGCGCCGCCGTCCCGGCCAGCACCACGGGCGCCATCCGCGCGGTGGTGTCCAGGTCGCTGACGGTCAGCGACCCGCTGCCCCAGGCGAACAGCCCGGTCGTCTCCTGCTCGTACACCAGCAGCAGCAGGATGGTCAGCGACTGCAGCGCCAGCGCGACCGCCGAGCCGACCAGCACCAGCCGGGGGCCGGTCGACCCGCCGCCGGACAGCGCCAGCACCGCCGCCGCCGCGCCCAGCCCGCCGACGAACGCGGCGGCGCCCGCGGGCAGCGCGGGCAGGCTCAGGCCGAACGCGGCGATCGCCACGACGGCCAGGTGCGCGCCCGCGTTGACGGCCAGCGTGTCCGGCGCGGCCAGCGGGTTGCGCGCCACCGACTGCATCCCCGCGCCCGCCACGCCGAGCGCGACGCCGAGCAGCAGCGCGGTGAGCAGGCGCGGCACCCGGGAGCCGGCCAGCACGGCGAGCGTCCCGGCGTCGCCCTGCCCGACCGCGGCCCGCAGGACGTCGAGCACGCCGGTGGTGGACGTGCCCTGGGTGAGGTGGACGGCGCAGAGCGCGGCGACGAGCGCCGCGATCCCCGCCGTCACGGCGGCGGTCCGGAGCACGTCAGGAGGTGACGGCCTCGACGAGCTGGGCGGCGACGTGGCCGACCGCCCGGGGCCCGCCGAACGTCCAGGTGCCGCGCTCCAGCTTGTGGACCCGGTTCGACGTCACGAACGGCAGCCGCTGCCACACCGGGTTCTGCGCCAGGCCGGTGGTGAACACGTCCTCCTCGGACGCGCTGTAGAACAGCACGGTCCTCGGGTCGGTCAGCGCGGTCAGGCCCTCGACGTCGGTCTGCCCCAGGCCCCACTGCGGGTCGACCTGCCCGGTCCAGGCGTTCACCAGGCCCACCTGCTCGGCCACGTCGGAGACCAGCGAGCCCTTGCCGAACGGCCGGATGTTGACGGTGCTGCCCTCCAGCCACCCGTCGGCCATCAGGAACGGGGTGCCGGCCGCGCCCCCGGCCCGCACCGCCTCGCGCCCCTCGGCCAGCTCGGCGTCCATGGCGGACAGCAGCCGGTCACCCTCGGCGGACCTGCCGACGGCCTTGGCGATCATCCGCACGTCGTCCCGCAGCCGGTCGAGGTTGCGACCGGCGTCGCTGGACTCGGTCACCACGACCGGCACGTACTTCTCCAACTGCGGAACCAGGGTGGAGTCGCGCCCGGAGGCCACGACGACCACGTCGGGGTCCAGCGCGACGATGGCGTCCACGCTGGGCTCGTTGCGCTTGCCGACGTCCTTGACGGTGTCGTCCAGCGGCGTGACGGAGTTCCACGTCCGGAACCCCGCGGAGTCGGCGACGCCGACCGGCATGACGCCGAGCGACGCGACGACCTCCGCCTCGGCCCACTCCAGCGCGACGACGCGGGTGGCGGGCGCCGCCAGCTCGACGGCCTTGCCGCGCGAGTCGGTGACCGTCACCGGGCCGCCCGGCGCGGCGGCGCCGCTCGGTGCGGAGCTGTCCTCCGTGGTGCCGCAGGCGGTCAGCACGATCGCGGCGACCGCGATCAGGGCGGGGATGCGCATGGTTCTCCGATGTTGTCTCAGACGGGGCGGGGTGTGCGCCTGCCCAGCGGCCGGCAGTGGACCGCGCCGGTGACGGGGTCGTTGGCGACGTGCACCGTGACGCCGTACGCCTCGGTGAGGTGGCCGGTGGTGAGCACCTCGCCGACGCCGCCGTCGGCGATCACGCGGCCCTCGCCCAGCAGCACCACCCGGTCGGCGACGATCGCGGCGTGGTCGAGGTCGTGCAGCACCACGCCGATCGCCACGCCGTGGTCGTCGGCGAGGTCGCGGACGACGTCGAGGACCTCGACCTGGTAGCGCAGGTCGAGGTGGTTGGTGGGCTCGTCGAGCAGGAGCACGGAGGTCTCCTGCGCCAGGCAGGACGCCAGCCACACGCGCTGGAGCTCCCCGCCGGACAGCTCGTCGACGCCGCGCTCGGCCATCGGCGCCACGCCGGTCAGGGCCATGGCGCGGTCGACGGCGGCGGCGCCGCCGGTGTCGACGCCCCGCCACCCGGACCGGTGGGGGTACCGGCCGTAGGCGACGACGTCGCGCACCGACACCCCGGAGGGCGTGGGCCGGTGCTGGGTGAGCAGCGTGACGTTGCGGGCGAACTCCTTGCCGGACAGGGCGGAGCCGGCCCAGACCTGCCGGTCGCCGAGGCGGACGTCGCCGCCGCGCGGCTTGTGCAGCCGGGCCAGGGAGCGCAGGACGGTCGACTTGCCGGACCCGTTCGGGCCGACCAGCGCGGTCACCGTGCCCTGGCGCAGTTCGAGCGACACGCCGTGCACCACGGTCCGGTCGTGGTGCGCGAGCACCAGGCCGCGACCGGCGAGCACGGCGCCATCGTCCTTGAACATGAAGGTGAGCCTAACCTAATGATTCACCCGTACGGTGGTGATCTACTGCACTCAACGGCGTAGTCGATCACTCACCGCGCGTGCTCCGCGATCGGTGGCCCCCGCGTCGCGCGGACACCGCGAGCAGGGCCGGCTGGAACGGTGGGGGGACGACCTCGCCCGAACGTGTGGAATAGGCGTCGCGGGTCTTGGCCGGAGCGCCGTGCGGCTGGTTGCGTGCACGCGGTGACCACCGACAGGAGGTGCCGGCCGATGCAGCCGTTCCGGTTGCCCGAGTTCTACACGCCCTACCCGGCGCGGTTGAACCCCCACCTGGAGCGGGCGCGGGCGCACAGCCGGGAGTGGGCCCGCCGGATGGGCTTCGTCGACGCCCCGCAGCACGGCGCGGTGATCTGGAGCGACGAGGACCTCGCCTCGCACGACTACGCGCTGCTGTGCGCGTACACCCACCCGGATGCCACGGCCGACGACCTCGACCTCGTCACCGACTGGTACGTCTGGGTCTTCTACTTCGACGACCACTTCGTCGAGCGGTTCAAGCGCAACCCCGGCGACCTCGAGGGCGCCAAGGCCCACCTGGACCGCCTCCCGCTGTTCATGCCGGTCGACGGCGCGATCACCGAGGAGCCCGCCAACCCGGTCGAGACGGGCCTCAGGGACCTCTGGGAGCGCACCGTCCCCGCGCACTCGGCGGACTGGCGCCGGCGCTTCGCCGAGAACACCGAGCACCTGCTGCACGAATCGATGTGGGAGCTGCGCAACATCGACGACGGCCGGCTGGCCAACCCGATCGAGTACGTCGAGATGCGCCGCAAGGTGGGCGGCGCGCCGTGGAGCGCGAACCTGGTCGAGCACGTCACGGGCCTGGAGGTGCCCGCGAGCGTCGCGTCGACCCGTCCGCTGGCCGTGCTGCGCGACACCTTCGCCGACGCCGTGCACCTGCGCAACGACCTGTTCTCCTACGAGCGCGAGGTGCTCGACGAGGGCGAGCTGAGCAACGGCGTCCTGGTGCTGGAGAAGTTCCTCGACCTGCCCGCGCAGGAGGCCGCCGAGGCGGTCAACGACCTGCTCACCTCCCGGCTGCACCAGTTCGAGCACACCGCCGCCACGGAGGTCCCGGCGCTGCTGGACGAGCGCGGCGTCGACCCGGCGGGGCGGCTGGCGGTCCTGGCGCACGTGAAGGGGCTGCAGGACTGGCAGTCCGGCGGCCACGAGTGGCACCTGCGGTCCGGCCGCTACATGAACGAGGGCGCGCTCGACGCGGACCCGGGCGCGGGGCCGACGGGCCTGGGCACGCGGTCGCTGAGGTCGCTGCTGGGCACCGCCCCGCAACGGCTGCGCCGCTTCGCGCACGTCCCGTTCGCCGAGGTGCCGCCGCTGCCCGAGCCCGCCCTGGAGATGCCCTACCCGCTGTCGGTGAGCCCGCACGCGGCGGACGCGCGGGCGGAGGGCGTCCGGTGGGCCGGGGAGATGGGGATGCTGGACGGGGGCGTCTGGACCGAGCGGAAGGTGCGCGACCACGACCTGGCGCTGCGCTCGGCCGGCGCGGACCCGCGGGCCACGCCGGAGGAGCTGGCGGTCTCCACCCTGTGGTCGACCTGGTGCGCCTACGGCGACGACCACTACCCGGTCGCGTACGGCCGCCCCGGCGACCTGCCGGCGGCGAAGCTGGCCGCCGCGCGGCTCGGGCAGCTGCTGCCGGTGGCGGGCGCCGCGCCGATCAGCCCGGTCGGCCCGCTGGAGCGGGGCCTGGCCGACTTGTGGGAGCGCACCGCGGCCGGTCTGCCGCGGGCGGACCGGGAGCGGTTGCGCGCGGCGGTGGGGGCGCTGCTGGACGGCTGGCTGTGGGAGCTGAAGAACCGGCACGAGCACCGCGTGCCCGACCCGGTGGACTACCTGGAGGAGCGCCGCCGGGCCTCCGGCGCCGAACTCGCCCTGACCCTGCTCGGGCTCGGGCGCGGCGACGCGCTGCCGCCGGAGGTCCGCCGGGCGCGCGCGATCCGCGACGTCGAGAACTCGGTGGTCGACCACGTCACCCTGGCCAACGACCTGTACTCCTACCGCAAGGAGGTCCGGTACGAGGGCGAGCTGCACAACATGGTGCTGGTGGCGCAGGACTTCCTGGACGTGGGCGTCGAGCGGGCCCACGCGCTGGTGGTGGACCTGGCCAACCAGCGGCTGCGGCAGTTCGGCCACGCCGTGCGGCGGGAGCTGCCCGCGCTGTTCGGGGAACCGGACCTGGACCGCGCCGCGCGGGCCGCCGTGACCCGGCACGTGGTCCGGTTGCAGGACTGGGCGGCCGGGACCCTGAACTGGCTGCGCAGGACGCGCCGCTACGACCGGGAGGCGCTGGAGCGCCGCTTCCCCGACCGCGGTGCGGCGCCGGCGCCGCGGGCGCCGCGCGGCCCGACCGGCCTGGGCACCGCGTCCACCCGGATCCCGGCCCGCCGCGGCTGAGCCCGCGCCGGGGGCGGCGCGGCCGATTGGTCTAGACCCATTGACATGACCTTGCGCGGGTCAGCACGCTGGACGCCAGCCGGCCGCCGCCTGCCCCCGAGGAGGTCAACGGTGAAACTCCAAGCAAGGGTGGCGCGCGCGCTCGCCGTCCTGGTGCTGCTGCTCGGCGCGTCCGTCGTCTGGTCCGCCGGGTCCGCCCCGATGACGGCCACGGCGGCCGAACCGCTGCGCAGCGTCGTGCCGGCCCCGGTCTCCGTGCAGGCCGTGCCCGGTGCGGAGCACACCCTGGGCGCCACCACCAGGATCCACACCGCGCCGGCGGCCCGCGGGGTCGCCGACTACCTCGCCGGTGTCCTGCGGCCCTCCACCGGCTACCCGTTCCCGGTCGAGGAGACCACCGGCACGCCGGCCGACGGGATCGCCCTGCTGCTCGACGGCGCGCCGACCGCGGTCGGCGACCAGGGCTACCAGCTCGGCGTCACCACCGCCGCGATCACCCTGCGCGCCAACACCCCGGCCGGGCTGTTCGCCGGCGTCCAGACGCTGCGGCAGCTGCTGCCGGCCAAGGTGGAGAGCGCCACCCCGCAGACCGGGCCGTGGACCGTGCCGGGCGCGACCGTCACCGACCACCCCCGGTTCCAGCACCGGGGCGCGATGCTCGACGTGGCGCGGCACTTCCACCCGGTCGCCGCGGTCAAGCGGTACATCGACCAGCTGGCGCTGTACAAGGTGAACTACTTCCACCTGCACCTGACCGACGACCAGGGCTGGCGCATCGCCATCGACAGCTGGCCCCGGCTGGCCACCCACGGCGGCAGCACGCAGGTCGGCGGCGGGCCCGGCGGGTACTACACCAAGGCGCAGTACCGGGAGATCGTCGCGCACGCCGCGTCCCGGCACATCACGGTGATCCCGGAAGTCGACATGCCCGGCCACACCAACGCCGCGCTCGCCTCCTACGCCGAGCTGAACTGCAACGGCGTCGCGCCCGGCCTGCGCACCGACATCGCCGTCGGGTACAGCTCGCTGTGCGTCACCAAGGACATCACCTACAAGTTCGTCGAGGACGTGATCCGCGAGATCGCCGAGCTGACCCCCGGTCCGTACTTCCACATCGGCGGCGACGAGGCCAGCGCCACCTCCGACCGGGACTACCAGGCGTTCATGGACAAGGTCCTGCCCCTGGTCGCCAAGTACGGCAAGAAGCCGATGGGCTGGCACGAGTTCGTCAAGACCACCAAGGACACCGCCGCCGTCCCGCAGTACTGGGGCACCACCACGTCCAACGCCGTCGTCCAGGCCGCCGCCGCCCGCGGCGCCAAGGTGCTGATGTCCCCGGCCAACAAGGCTTACCTGGACATGAAGTACAACGCGAGCACGCCGCTGGGCCTGTCCTGGGCCGGTTTCATCGAGGTGCAGGACGCCTACAACTGGAACCCCGGCACGCACCTGAGCGGGGTGCCCGAGTCGGCGGTGCGCGGCGTCGAGGCTCCACTGTGGACGGAGACGATCGTGACCCCGGCGCACATCGACTTCATGGCGTTCCCGCGCCTGGCGGTGATCGCGGAACTCGGCTGGTCCCCCTGGTCCACGCACAACTGGGACGCGTTCAAGGTCCGCCTCGGCGCCCAGGGCCCGCGCTGGACCGCCCAGGGCATCGACTTCTACCGCTCGCCACAGGTGCCGTGGGACAACGGGGGCACCACGACCAGCTCCACGACGACCACGACGACGTCGGACGTGCCGTCCGGCAGCTGGGCGCCCGGGGTGGCCTACCCGGCCCAGGCGACGGTGACGTACAACGGGGTCACCTACAAGTGCCGCCAACCGCACACGTCGATGGCGGGTTGGGAACCGCCCAACGTTCCCGCGCTCTGGCAGCCGGTCTAGCGCTTTCAAAGCCGACCGCGCCCTTGACCGCAGTGCACGGACGAGCAGCGCACCCGATGCGCACACCGGTCGCTTCGTGTTCTCCTCCCCGTACGGCCTGGGCGCAGCCCGATCGCATTTGCCGGGGGGTGTCAAGCACGCTCTTCGCTTGACACCCCCCGGCAAATGCGATTGCCTTCGGCAGGCCGTGCGGGGAGGGGAACACGACCGCTCTTTCTTTTCCTCCTCCTTGGGGGCCTCTCGGCCGCTCTTCTTACTGGGGTTGCGCACCGATCTGGGTGAGATTTGGTGCGGTGCGGATCTCATTGGTGCGGTAGCGCTTGAAGCTGAAAAGATTAAAAGAGTCCTCGCCGGACGGGCAGGCCGCCAAGGAGGAGGAAGAGCAAGAGCGGTCGTGTTCTCCCCGCATGACCTGTCAAAGACGACCATGCTTTTCCTGGGGGTGCAAGCGAAAAGCGTGCTTGCACCCCCAGGAAAAGCATGGTAGCCCTCCGGGCAGGCCATACGGGGAGAACACGAAGAAACCGGTCTGCACGGGGCGTGCCGAAAACCCGAAACCCCAAAGCCTGAAGCCGGGGTTTGCTCCTGTGGCTGCCTGGGTCAGGCGATGCGGGCAGCGGCCATCGGTCGTCGGGACAGCGCGTAGGTCCCGCTGGAGGAGGTGTTGACGCTCCACCGGTACCGGCTGAACTCGCCGGTCTCGTCCGAGGCGTAGAACATCATGTGCCCGAACCCGGCGCCGGCGGTGGCGGCGCCGGCGTTGAAGATCCGGGTGTCCGGGTAGGAGGAGTAGCCGCCGACGCCGTGCAGCCCGTGCGGCTCGGCCGTGCAGTCCACCACTTCGACGGCGTACTGCGTCTCGCCCGGGAAGTTCAGGCTCGCGACCGGGGCGACGTAGACCCCGCGCAGCGAGCGCACCATGACGATGTGGCCGGTGTTGGTGTCCTGGTCGTTGCGGTAGTCGATGGCGACCAGGTCGCCCGGCCGGAGGTCCGCCACGCGCCGCACGCGGCGGAAGTGCGGGACGGCGTCGCGGGCGAAGGCCGCCCGGTAGTCGCGGGCGAAGGGGCTGGCCAGGCCGAAGTGGGTGGTGAAGAACCGCCGGGTGGCCCAGCGGTAGGTCCGCCTGAGCACGGCCGTCTGGAACGACGCGCACTGGCTCTGGTTGAACCAGGTCGTCGGGTCGCCGGGGGCGCCCCAGGTGACGACGTTCGGCTGGCGGGGGTCCTTGTAGGTGTTGTTCGCCAACGGGCACGTGGGCAGGGACAGGTAGCCGACGAGCTGCTCGGCTTCGAGCAGGTGGGCCGTGGACGCCCGGTGGGGGCCGTCGGACCCGGTCGCTCCGGGCAGCGCGACGGCGGCGCCCCCGGAGGGCGGTCTGCCTGACGGGTCCATCGTGCGGCTCTCCCTCCGACGCATCGGCCCGCACACCGTAGTCCAACCGACCGTGCCGCACCGGGTGTCGCCGCAGGCCGCGCCGCCGCGGTCCGCGTCACCGCAGGGCGCGCCGCGCGGGGGCGCGAGGCCGGTCCCGTGTGGCGGAACGCTCAACCTCGGCCCGCTCGGGGCCACTACGCTCGTCCGGCCGGGTTCGAGCGAGCGTGGAGGCTGTGGATGACGAGCACCGATGGTCGGCGGAAGTGGCTGACTGTCGCCGAGGAGGTGGCCTCGGGACTGCGGGTGGACGCGGCCGAGCGGGACCGGGCCGGTGGTGAGCCGGTGGCCGAGGTGGCCGCGCTGCGGCGCTCCGGGCTGCTGGCCGTCACCGACTGGGACACCCGGCAGGCCGTCACCAGGGTGGTCGCCGCGGCGGACGCCAACGTCGGGCACCTGCTCGGCTACCACTACCTCCAGGTGTGGCGCCGGGGGCTGTTCGACGGCCCGGTCCCCGCCGAGGGCGAGGACCTGTTCTGGGCCGGGGTGAGCAACCCGCTGGACGCCGCGCTGCGGCTGACGCCGGTCGACGGCGGGTTCCTCGTCAACGGGCGCAAGACATTCGCCACCGGCGCGTCCGTGGCCGACCGGCTCGTCGTCAGCGCGACCCGGGCCGACGACGGCCGCAAGCTCACCTTCACGCTCGACGCCCGCGCCGACGGCATCACCTACGCGGGCGACTGGGACAACATCGGTCAGCGGCTCACCGCCAGCGGCGGGGTCGTGTTCGAGGACGTCCACGTGCCGGCCGAGCGCGTGCTGGGCGCGCACGACGAGAGCAGCCCGCGCCAGTCGCTGGCCGCCCTCGGTTTCCAACTGGTGCTGGCGCAGGTCTACGTGGCGCTGGCCGAGGGCGCGCTCGCCGAGGCCGCCCGCTACACCCGCGGCACAACCCGCCCGTGGTTCCTCTCCGGCGTCGAGTCGGCCACCGCCGACCCCTACATCCTGGCCTCCTACGGCGAGCTGGTCGCCGACGTCGAGGCCGCCGGCCTGCTCGCCGACCGCGCGGCCACCGCGCTGGGCGCGGCGAGCGACCGGGGCCCCGACCTGACCGTCGAGCAGCGCGCCGCGACGGCCGCGGTGATCTCCTCGGCCAAGGTCGTGTCCACGCGGGTCGCCAACCACACCACCGCCAAGGTGTTCGAGCTGTGCGGGGCGCGGGCGACGGCCGCCGGGTACGCCTTCGACCGGTTCTGGCGCAACGCCCGCACGCTCACCCTGCACGACCCGGTGGCCTACAAGGCCCGGGAGGTCGGCGCGTACTACCTCACCGGCGAGCGCGCCCCGTTCACGGGGTACAGCTGATGGAACCGGTCCTCGCGCACAGCGTCCGGCTCGCCGACGACGGCGTGCACGTCCTGGACCGGCGCAACTTCCCGTTCGAGCGGGTCTGGGTGCGCTGCGCGACCGTCGCCGAGGTGGCCAGGGCGATCGAGGACATGGTCACCCAGTCCTCCGGCCCGTACTTCGCGGCGCTGTGGGGGATGGTGCTGGCCGCCCGCGAGGCCCGCGGCCTGCCCAGGGCCGAGGGCCGGGCCCACCTGGAGCGGGCCGGGCGGCTGCTGGTCGAGACCCGGCGCACCAACAACCACCTGCGCAAGGCGGTCGCGGCCGTGCTGGCGGGGGTCGACGCGGCCGACGACCTGGAGGCGGGCGCGCTGGCGGGCGCGCGGGCCGGGGACGAGCGCTACCGCGGTCGCAGCCGGGCGCTGGGCGAGCACACCGCGGCGCTGCTGCCCGACGAGGGCGCGGTGCTGACGCACTGCTGGGCCGACCTGTACCTGACCGAGACGGTGCGGGCGGCGCTGGCGCTGGGCAAGCGGTTGCGCTTCTTCTGCACGGAGACCCGCCCCTACCTCCAGGGCGCGCGGCTGACCGCCGAGACGCTGGCGGAGATGGGCGTGGACACCACGGTCATCACCGACGGCATGGGCGCCGCGGCGTTCAGCTCCGGCGAGGTCGACGTGCTGCTGACCGCCGCCGACCGGGTGACCATGGACGGGCACGTGGTCAACAAGGTCGGCACGCTGGGGCTCGCCGTGGCCGCCACCGCGTTCGACGTGCCGTTCCTGGCCATGGTGCAGGCGCCCGACCGGCTCGCGCCGACCGCCGCCGACGTGCCGATCGAGTTCCGGCCCGGCGACGACGTCCTGCACACCCTGGGGCGGCGCACCGCCAGCGAGCGGGTCGCGGGCTGGTACCCGGCGTTCGACGTGACACCGCCCCGGTTCGTGTCGTCGGTGGTCACCGACCGGGGCGCGTACGCTCCCGACCGCCTGTCCGAGTACTACAACGGCGAGGAAGTCCATGACTGAGTGGGTCGTGCTCGACATCGAGGGCACGCTGTCCGCGACCGACCAGGTGCTGGTCGTGCTCTACGACTACGCCCGGCCGCGGCTGGGCCCGTGGATCGACGCCCACGGCGACGACCCCGTCGTCGCCGAGGCGGTCCGGCAGATCCGCGAGCTGTCCGGTGTGGACGGTGGCACGGACGAGCTGGTGCGCGTGCTGCACGGCTGGATGGACGCCGACCGGAAGGCCACGCCGCTCAAGACGTTGCAGGGCCTGATCTGGCAGCGCGGCTACGCCGAGGGCGACCTGGTGGCGGAGTTCTTCCCGGACGTGGTGCCGGCGCTGCGCAGGTGGCACGACGACGGCGTGCGGCTGGCCGTGTTCTCCTCCGGTTCGGTGGCCGGGCAGGTCGCGTTCTTCGGCCACACCACCGAGGGCGACCTGCGCGGGCTGTTCGAGCACCACTTCGACACCGTCAACGCCGGCCCGAAGCGCGAGGCCGCCTCCTACCGCGCCATCGCCGCCGTGCTCGGCTCCGACGACGTGACCTTCTACTCCGACGTCCCCGCCGAGCTGGACGCCGCCGCCGAGGCCGGCTGGCGGACGGTGGGCGTGGCGCGGCCCGGTGAGCCCTTCGGGGACGCCGACTTCGGCCCGCACCGGACGGTGGCCGCGCTGTGACGCCGGGCGAGGAGCTGGCCGCGGAGTGCGCCCGGTACGCCGCGCTGGGGTGGATGCGCGGCACGTCGGGCAACCTCTCCGTGGTGGTGGACCGCGACCCGCTGCGGCTGGCGGTGACGGTCAGCGGGCTGGACAAGGGCGAGCTGACCGCCGACGACGTGGTGGTCGTCGACGCCGAGGGGCGCACCGACGACCCGGTGCGCGTGCCGTCCGCCGAAGCCGGGCTGCACGGCCGCATCGCCGCGGTCTCCGGCGCCGGGGCGGTGGTCCACGTGCACGCGCTGGCGCCGGTCGTGGCCGCCGAGCACTGGCCCGGCGGCGTCGAGCTGCGCGACCTGGAGATGCTCAAGGGCTTCGGCCGGGCGGCGCACGACGACGTCGTGGTGGTGCCGGTCGTGCCCAACGACCAGGACATGCGGCTGCTCGGCGACGCGTTCGAGGCCGGGTTCCGCGCGGACGTGCCGGCCTTGATCGTGGCCCGGCACGGGGTGTACGTGTGGGGTGCGGACCTGCGCCAGGCGCGGCACCGGCTGGAGTGCCTGGAGTGGTTGCTGCGCTTCCAGGTCGAGACGAGGAGGGACCCGCGATGACGCTGCTGACCGTGTGGCCGGACACCGAGCCCGACACCGTGGTGGTGCGCACCTCCGACCCCGTCGAGATCGCCGACGTGCTGGGGCGGCTGGGCGTGCGCTACGAGCGGTGGCCGGTGGTGCCCGGCGTGACCAGGGAGAACGCCCTGGAGGTGTACCGCGAGCAGGTCGAGCGGGTCACGCGGGACGAGGGCTACGTCCTGGTCGACGCCATGGAGATGACCCCGTCCGACGACCCGGCGTGGCTGGAGTCGGCCGACGCGGCGCGGCGCAGGTTCCTCGCCGAGCACACCCACGGCGACGACGAGGACCGGTTCTTCGCGCGCGGCGCCGGCGTCTTCTACCTGCACATCGGCGACCGGGTGCACGCCGTGCTGTGCGAGGCGGGCGACCTGCTGAGCGTGCCGAGGAACACCACGCACTGGTTCGACATGGGCACCCGGCCCGACTACGTGTCGATCCGGTTCTTCCACGACGACGACGGCTGGGTGGGCGATTTCACCGGCAGCCCGATCGCCGGGTCGTTCCCCACGTTCGACGCGCTCATGGCCGGTCGCTGAGCGTCACCGGCCCGGCCGCCGTGCCGGTCCGCCCGGGCCGCCTCGCCCCCGGCACGCGGTGGCCGCGTCACCGCGCCGCTGCGCGGTGGAGGTCGCTCGCGATCCGCCAGCACCGCCCGAACAGCTCCCGCAGCGCCAGCCAGTGCTCCAGGCCGTCGACGGGGTACGCGGCGGCCACGGCGCGCCGGTCCAGCAGCGGGCTGCGGGCGGCGCAGGCCACGTCCCACCCCACCGGCCCGCGCCACGCGTCCTCGAAGTCGTTCCACACCGGCCCCCGCGCGCCCAGCAGCACGTTGCGCGGGTGCGGGTCGCCGTGCAGGGGCTGGACCGGCAGCACCGGCCACGCGGCCACCAGCGCGTCCCGCGCGGCGACCAGCTCCGCGGGCCGGCCGGCCAGGTCGAGCACGGCGTCCACGTCGGCCAGCGGTCCGGCCACCGGCAGCTCGCCGGGGTAGTGGCGCAGCTCGGCGTGCAGCTCGGCGAGCAGGGCGGCGAACGACCGGGCGTCGGGCCGCCACCCGGCCTCGTGCTCGACGTACGAGGCGAACGAGACGACCAGCCCGCCCTCCCGGACCGGCGCGAGCACCGGTTCGGCCACCGGCACGCCCCGCGCGGCCAGGAACCGGGCCACCGCGTCGGCCCGCGCGAAGTGGTCGTGGACGTCGCCCCGGACCAGCGAGGTGACCGCGCCCGCCCGCGCCACGACCGGCGCCGGAGCCAGGTGGACCAGCAGGTTGCTGCCCTCCTGGAGCACCCGGGCCCGCCCGACCGGCAGCCCCAGCCGCCCGGCCACCGCGAGGACCCGTTCCAGCGCACCACCCACCGGCCGATGCTCCCAGCCCGCCCGGCGCCGGCTCCAGCGGGTCGCAGCCCGCCCCGAAGCTCCCGAAGCCCCCACCCGGCCACCGCCCCGGCCCCGCTCCACCACTGTGAGCTGCGCTACCTCACTTGATCCAGGACCCGGCCCAGCCGCAACACCCCGATCGGCCCCGTCTACGATCCGGGGAGCCGACGTGGCGAGCCACGGCCGGCCACGCCAGAACCAGACAGTGCAGGAGGCACCGTGACGGCCGTAGCCCCGCAGCCGATCGCTACGCGGCCCTTCGGGACTCGCCAGGCGGCCAAGGGTTCGTTCCTGCTGCGGATGTTCCGCACCACGGACCACAAGCAGATCGGCATCCTCTACCTGGTCACGAGCTTCGCCTTCTTCATGGTGGGCGGCGCGATGGCCATGCTGATGAGGACCGAGCTGGCCCGCCCGGGGATGCAGTTCCTGAGCCAGGAGCAGTTCAACCAGCTGTTCACCATGCACGGCACGGTGATGCTGCTGCTGTACGCGACGCCGATCGTGTTCGGCTTCGCCAACTTCATCCTGCCGCTGCAGATCGGCTCGCCGGACGTGGCGTTCCCGCGCCTGAACGCGTTCTCCTACTGGCTCTACCTGTTCGGCGGCCTGATCGTGATGTCGGGCTTCCTCACGCCCGGCGGCGCGGCCGACTTCGGCTGGTTCGCCTACACGCCGCTGTCCAACGCCATCCACTCGCCCGGCGTGGGCGCCGACCTGTGGATCTCCGGCCTGGCCATCGGCGGCCTGGGCACCATCCTCGGCGCGGTCAACATGATCACCACCGTGGTGTGCCTGCGGGCGCCCGGCATGACCATGTTCCGGATGCCCATCTTCACCTGGAACATCCTGGTCACCAGCGTCCTGGTGCTGCTGGCGTTCCCGATCCTGACCGCCGCGCTGCTCGGCCTGCTCGCCGACCGCCACCTGGGCGCCCACGTGTTCGACCCCGCCAACGGCGGCGTGATCCTGTGGCAGCACCTGTTCTGGTTCTTCGGCCACCCCGAGGTCTACATCGTGGCGCTGCCGTTCTTCGGCATCGTCAGCGAGATCTTCCCGGTGTTCAGCCGCAAGCCGATCTTCGGCTACAACGGCCTGGTCTACGCGACCCTGGGCATCGCCGCGCTGAGCGTCGCGGTGTGGGCCCACCACATGTACGCCACGGGCGCGGTGCTGCTGCCGTTCTTCGCGTTCATGACCTTCCTCATCGCCGTGCCGACCGGCATCAAGTTCTTCAACTGGATCGGCACCATGTGGAAGGGGCAGCTCACGTTCGAGAGCCCCATGCTGTTCAGCATCGGCTTCATCGTGACGTTCCTCTTCGGCGGCCTGTCCGGCGTGCTGCTCGCGGCGCCCGCCATCGACTTCCACGTCTCCGACACGTACTTCGTGGTCGCGCACTTCCACTACGTGCTGTACGGCACGATCGTGTTCGCCACGTTCGCCGGCATCTACTTCTGGTTCCCGAAGATCACCGGGCGGATGCTCGACGAGCCGCTGGGCAAGCTGCACTTCTGGACGACGTTCCTGGGCTTCCACGCGACGTTCCTGGTCCAGCACTGGCTGGGCAACGAGGGCATGCCGCGCCGGTACGCCGACTACCTGCCCTCGGACGGCTTCACCACGCTGAACACGATCTCCACGATCGGCGCCTACGTCCTGGGCGCGTCCACGCTGCCGTTCATCTGGAACATCTTCAAGTCCTACCGCTACGGCGAGACCGTGCACGTGGACGACCCGTGGGGCTTCGGCAACTCCCTGGAGTGGGCCACCAGCTGCCCGCCGCCGCGGCACAACTTCACCGAGCTGCCCCGGATCCGGTCCGCGCGCCCGGCCTTCGAGCTGCACTACCCGCACATGATCGAGCGGATGCGCGAGGAGGGCCACGTCACCTTCACCGGCAAGGCCATCCCGCACGAGAAGGCCAAGGCGGCCCCGTCCGAGAAGGCGGCGCAGGCTGTGCAATCGGGCACAGCGTCGGAGGGCACCGAGCACGACCACGGGTAACCTCCAGGCCAAGGTTCAACGACGAGCCCCGACGACCGCCGCAGGTCGTCGGGGCTCGTCGCGTTCTCCGCAGAGGAGCCACCAGTGAGCAACACCGGCGCGACACCCGTCCTGATCACCGTGACCGGCCCGGACAAGCCGGGCGTGTCCTCGGTGCTGTTCGCGGTGCTGACCAGGCACGGCGTGGACGTGCTCGACGTCGAGCAGGTCGTCATCCGCGGCCGGCTGGTGCTGGGGGTGCTGGTCTCCGCCGGGCACGACCCGGAGGGCTTGCAGGAGGCGGTCGAGCAGGCCATGGCGACGGTGTCCATGCACGTCGAGGTGGAGGTCGGGGCCGACTCGCGGCGCACCGCGCGGCTGGAGTCCAGCCACGTCGTCATCCTGCTCGGGCGCCCGGTGACCGCGCGGGGGTTCACCGAGGTGGCCCGCCGGCTGGCGTCGCTGGGCGTGAACATCGACGCGATCCGCGGCGTGGCCGACTACCCGGTGACCGGGCTGGAGCTGCGGGTCTCCGTCGCCGAGGACACCGCCGGCGCGGACGCCGCGCTGCGCGGCGCGCTGGCCGAGGTGTCGGCGCGGGTCGACCTGGACGTCGCGGTCGAGCGGGCCGGGCTGGCCCGGCGGGCCAAGCGGCTGGTGGTGTTCGACGTGGACTCGACGCTCATCCAGGGCGAGGTGATCGAGATGCTGGCCGCGCACGTCGGCGTCGAGCCGCGGGTCCGGGAGATCACCGAGGCCGCGATGCGCGGGGAGCTGGACTTCGCCGAGTCGCTGCGGCGGCGGGTGGCGCTGCTGGCGGGCCTGCCCGAGTCGGTGCTGGACGAGGTGGCCGGCTCGCTGGAGCTGACGCCCGGCGCGCGGACCACCGTGCGCACGCTCAAGCGGCTCGGGTTCCGCTGCGGGGTGGTGTCCGGCGGGTTCACGCGGGTCATCAGGGCCCTGGTGGACGACCTCGGGCTGGACTTCTGCGCGGCCAACGAGCTGGAGGTCGTCGACGGGCGGCTGACCGGCCGGGTGGTCGGCGACATCGTGGACCGGCCGGGCAAGGCGGTGGCGCTGCGGCGGTTCGCCGAGCAGGAGGGCGTCCCGCCGGCGCAGACCGTGGCGGTGGGCGACGGCGCCAACGACATCGACATGCTGGGCGCGGCCGGGCTGGGCATCGCGTTCAACGCCAAGCCCGCGCTGCGGGAGGTGGCGGACACGGCGCTGTCCCACCCGTACCTGGACGCCGTGCTGTTCGTGCTGGGCGTCACCCGGGCGGAGGTCGAGGCCGCCGACGCGGCCGACGGGCTGGACCTGGTGCGGCAGTGAACCCCGTCCTGGAGGCGCTCGTCGACCGGCGCCACGCGACCGACGAGGAGGACCCGGCCGGCGTGCGGGCCATGCCCCTGGTCCTGCGCATCGAGCGGGCCGACCCGCCGTGCCGGACCGACGTGCTGGAGGCGGCGGCCGCCGCGGCGGTCGCGGTGTGCCTGGACCCGCGCGCCGAACCGGGCGGCGAGTGGCACGACGACGTGGTGGCGTGGGTGCGCGGGCGCATCCGGAAGGTCTCCCGGCGGGCCCGCGGCGCGCACTGGCAGGCCGTGCAGGGGCTGCCGGGCCTGACCTTCGGGGTGGGGCGGGCGCAGGTGCGCGCGTTCGTGCCCGGCCGGGTGGCCGACCTGCCCCGGGAGCTGTCCCGGCTGCAGGTCTCGGGCAGCGAGCTGCCCGCGGACGAACCCGGCCCGGTCCCCGCGGGCGCGCGGGTGCTGTGGCTCAACCCGCGCGTCGCGATGACCGCCGGCAAGGCGGCGGCGCAGGTCGGCCACGCGTCGATGCTGCTCGCCCCGACGCTGACCGACGAGGAGCTGGGGCAGTGGGCCGCGACGGGGTACCGGTGCGCGGTGCGGACGCCGCCGGCCGCCGAGTGGGACGCCCTGGTGGCCCGGCCCGGTGTCGTCGTGGTGCGCGACGCCGGGTACACCGAGGTGGAGCCGGGCACCGCCACCGTGGCGGTGTGGCGGCCGGGGGAGTAGCCCCTCCGGCGCCCGCGCCCGCCCGCGCTGCCGGCAGGCTGGGCGCGTGCACGAGACCCCTGAAGACCTCGCGTGGCTGCAACGCCTGCTGGACGACTCGTACGCCGCCGCGGGCCGGCACCTGCGCTCGGTCGTCACCGAGGAGCGCCGCCTCGACGCCGCCGGGGTGGTCGCCGAGCTGGGCGCGATGCGCGTCATGGCGCTGGCCACCGCGACGGCGGCGGGCGAGCCGCGGGTCGGCCCGGTCGACGGCCTGTTCTACCGGGGCAGGCTGCACTTCGGGTCGGGCGCCGACTCGCTGCGCTTCCGGCACATCCGCGCCCGTCCCGCGGTCTCCGCGTCGGTGATCGACGGCGAGCGGTTGCAGGTCACGGTGCACGGCCGGGCCCGGCGGGTGGACCCGGCGACGGACCCGGCGCTGACGGCGTTCCTGGTCGGCGTGTACGGGCAGCGGGCCTGGGACGAGTGGCTGGGCGCGCTGCCGTGGGCCCGCGTCGAACCCGACCGCATGATCACCTTCCTGAACCGCTCCGCGCGACGGGGCTGACCGGCGGGCCGCCGCGGCGGGCTCAGCCGGCCGCGGCGTCCAGGCGCTTGAGGGCCGCGCGGACCACCTCGGGGTCGTAGGTCGTCCAGAACGGCGGCAGCGAGGCGCGCAGGAAGCCGCCGTAGCGGGCCGTCGCCAGGCGCGGGTCGAGCACGGCCACCACGCCCTTGTCGCTCATCGACCGGAGCAGGCGGCCGGCGCCCTGCGCCAGCAGCAGGGCCGCGTGCGTCCCGGCGACGGTGAGGAAGCCGTTGCCGCCGCGGGCCTCCACCGCCTTCTGCCGCGCCGACGCCAGCGGGTCGTCGGGGCGGGGGAACGGGATGCGGTCCATCACCACCAGCTGCAGCGCGGGTCCGGGCACGTCCACGCCCTGCCACAGCGACAGCGTGCCGAACAGGCAGGTGCGGGCGTCCTCGGCGAAGCGCTTCACCAGCAGGCCGGTCGCGTCGTCGCCCTGGCACAGCACCGGGTGGTCGAGCCGGCCGCGCAGCGCCTCCGCCGCCGCCTTGGCCGCCCGCGTGGACGAGAACAGGCCGAGCGTGCGCCCGCCCGCCGCGGTGACCAGGCCCTCCAGCTCGTCCAGGTAGGCGGGCGGCAGGCCGTCGCGCCCCGGCGGCGGCAGGTGCCTGGCCACGTAGAGGATGCCGCTCGCGCCGTGCTCGAACGGCGAGCCGACGTCCAGGCCGGACCAGCGCGGCCCGCCGCCGTCCGAGGGCGGTTCCCGGTCGGTCGCGGCGCCCTCGGCCTTGCGGGCGGCCGACGCCGCCGGCAGGCCCCACTGCCGGGCCAGCGCGTCGAACGTGCCGCCCAGGGTCAGCGTGGCCGACGTCAGGACGGTGGTGCGCTTGCCGAACAGGCGCTCCCGCAGCAGGCCGCCCACGCCCAGCGGGGCGACCCGCAGCGACGGGGCCCTGCCGCGGTCGGCGAAGTCGCCCGACACCCACACCACGTCGTGGTCGTCGTCGAACGCCCCCAGGATGCGGGCCGCGCAGTCGTGCACCTCGTCCAGCAGCGACCGGGCCAGCTTGCGGGACGTCGCGCCCTCCACGTCCTCCTTGCGGTCGGGCCCGAGGGAGGAGATGCAGGCGTGGGCGGCGTCCTTGGTGGCGCGCAGCGCGCCCTGCAGCGCCGGCGGCAGCGAGTCGAGCCGGCCCGCCGGGGCGTCCTCCAGGACCATCGCCAGCCCGTCGCCCGCCTCGGCCATGCGGTCGGCGACGCCCTGGTCGATCAGGCGCCCGCAGCGCCGGGCCGCCGTCGCCACCAGGGCCGCGCTCAGCTCCTCGGTCGCCACCGACGTCACGCGGTCCACCAGGTCGTGCGCCTCGTCGATCACCACCACGTCGTGGTCGGGCAGGACCTGGTAGCCCTCCAGCGCGTCCACGGCCAGCATCGCGTGGTTGGTGACCACCACGTCGGCCCGGCCCGCCTCGGCCCGCGCGCGCTCGGCGAAGCAGTCGACGCCGACCGGGCACCTGGCGACGCCCAGGCACTCGCGGGCGGTCACCGAGACCTGCCGCCACGCCTGCTCGGTCACGCCGGGCACCAGCTCGTCGCGGTCGCCGGTCCCGGTGTCGGAGGACCACTCGCGCAGCCGCTTGACCTCGCGGCCCAGCCGGGAGACGGCGAACGGGTCGAACAGGCCCGCCTCCTCCGGCTCGTCCGGCGCGCCGGTGTGGACGCGGTGCAGGCACAGGTAGTTGCGGCGGCCCTTGAGGATCGCGAAGCGCGGCTCGCGGCCCAGCTCCTTGCGCAGGGCCTTGGCCAGGCGCGGCAGGTCGCGGTCCACCAGCTGCCGCTGGAGCGCGATCGTCGCCGTCGAGATGACGACGGTGGACTCCTCGGCGACCGCGTGCCGGATCGCCGGGACCAGGTACGCCAGCGACTTGCCGGTGCCGGTGCCCGCCTGCACGGCCAGGTGCTCGCCGGTCCGGATCGCGCGCTCCACGGCCTCGGCCATGTCGACCTGGCCGGTGCGCTCGGCTCCGCCCACCGCCGCCACGGCCACGGCGAGCAGGGACCTGGTGGAGGGGATCGCGGTGGTGGACGGCACGGCGAAGACCGTACCCGGCGGCGGCTCCGCGACCGGGCCGGCACCCACCCGTGCCCGCGCCGCCCGGTCGGGTCCCGGTCCGCCTGCCCACCCGCGCCCGCGTCGCCCGGTGGCGCCCGGTCCGGCCGTGCCCGCCCGAGCCCGGCCACCGCCCCGACGCGCACCGCGCCGGAACGGCCGGCCGGCGGGGTCGCCGCCGCGCACCCCCTCGTGAGGGGACCGCGAGTTCCATCGCTCGACCAGATGAAAAACCGTGCCCTGCGAGTGATGTTTCCGCCGGCCGCGGAGAACTCGCCGCGGGGCGAACGATCATTCCGGGCGAACGCGAAACCAGAAGGGCAATCCCATGAACCACATCCTCGCGCGCCGGGCCGGGGCGGTGGCCGCGGCGCTGGCGCTCACCCTGGCCGGCGCGCCGGCCCACGCGGCGAACCCGGCGGGCGTCGCGTCCGTCGGGGCGGCCGACTTCACCCGGGCGGGCCAGCGGGTCGTCGTGCCGGTGCTGGCCCGCTGCGCGGTCGAGGGGCCGACCTCCGCCTCGTCGCCCGCGGTGTCCGAGCCGGGCATCCGGTTCGGCGCGGGCACGTCCTCCTGCACCACGACCGTGCTGGACGCGCAGCAGCACACCACCCGGACGCAGTCCGTCGCGGAGGGCTCCGACTTCGAGCTCTCGGCGCTGGTGCCGGCGGGCGGGCCGCGGCTCAGGATCGGCAAGTGGCGCATCACCTGCACCGGCGACCAGGCGGGCACCTCGGCGGGCTGGTCGCTGGGCGGCGCGAGCGGGTTCGCCGGCCTGCCCGACGAGATCCCGGTCAACCACCTGCACGAGGTCAAGGACTCGGCCGGCGCGGTCCTGGCCCGGATCACCTTCAACGAGGTGCTCGTGCCCGAGCCGAACGACGGCAGCATCGCGATGAACGTCCTGCGCCTGCGCTTCACCGAGGCTTCCGGCGCCACCGGTGAGGTCGTGCTCGGCTCGGTGGCCTGCTCGCCCACCCCGTGAGCCGCGCGGCCCGGCCCCGCCGACCGCGGGGCCGGGGCCGGCGCGGGTCAGCCGGCGCGGGTCAGCCGACGCGCGGCGCGCCGTGCAGGGCGACCCCGGCCTCGCGCAGCCGGTCCAGCGCGGCGTCCACCGTCGCCCGCCCCACCCCGGCGGTCAGGTCGAGCAGCACGGTGGTCGTGAAGCCCGCCGCGGCGGCGTCCAGCGCCGTTGCCCGCACGCAGTGGTCGGTGGCGATCCCGACCACGTCGACCCGGTCGACGCCCCGCGCCCGCAGCCAGTCCGCCAGGCCCTCGCCGCCGCCCGAAGCGCCCTCGAACCCCGAGTACGCCGCGGCGTAGGCGCCCTTCGAGAACACCGCCTCGACCGCCGTCACGTCCAGCTCCGGGTGGAACGACGCGCCCGCCGTGCCCGCCACGCAGTGCACCGGCCACGAGTCGACGAAGTCCGGCGTCTCGCTGAAGTGCCCGCCCGGGTCCACGTGGTAGTCGCGGGTCGCCACCACGTGGTCGTAGCCGCCGGCCGCCACGTGCGCCGAGACGGCGGCGGCGACCGCCGCCCCGCCCGCGACGGCCAGCGAGCCGCCCTCGCAGAAGTCGTTCTGCACGTCCACCACGATCAGCGCCTTGGTCATGTCGCCCTCCCTCTCCTCAGCGGAACGTCGTCGGGATCGCGGGCTCGCCGCGCGACAGCTTGAGACCCTCCCACGGCACGGTGACCAGCGCGGCCCGCAGCCGCTCCCGGCTCTCCGCCAGCGAGTCCAGGCCCTCGACCCGCTGCCCGCCGCGCACCAGCGGCACGGGCAGCAGCCGGTCGTGCGGCCCCGCCTCCGGCGCCTCGCCGGCGGGGAACACGACCTCCTCCAGCGCGGTCCCGGTGTCCTTGTGCCGCCGCAGCGCGCACTTGTGGCCGCCGCGCGACTCCTTGTGCGAGCTGCGCTTGGCCACCGGCCGGCCGGCCACCTCCACCAGCTTGTAGACCATGCCGGCGGTGGGCGCGCCCGAACCGGTGACCACCGAGGTGCCGACGCCGTAGGCGTCCACGGGCTCGGCGCGCAGGGCGGCGATGGAGTACTCGTCCAGGTCGCCGGACACCACGATCCGGGTGTTCCGCGCGCCCAGCGAGTCCAGCTGGTCGCGCGCCTGCCGGGCGAGCACGCCCAGGTCGCCCGAGTCGATGCGCACCGCGCCGAGCCCCGGCCCGGCGACCTCCACCGCGGTCTTGATGCCCGCCGTGATGTCGTAGGTGTCGACCAGCAGCGTGGTGCCCGCGCCCAGCGCCTCCACCTGGCTGCGGAACGCCTCCTCCTCGCTGTCGTGCAGCAGGGTGAACGCGTGCGCGCAGGTGCCCGCCGTCGGGATGCCGTGCCGCCGCGCGGCCTCCAGGTTCGACGTCGCGGTGAAGCCCGCCAGGTAGGCGGCGCGGGCCGAGGCCACCGCCGCGTCCTCGTGCGTGCGCCGCGAGCCCATCTCGATCATCCGCCGCCCGTTGGCCGCGCTCACCATGCGCGCGGCGGCCGAGGCGATGGCGCTGTCGTGGTTGAGGATCGACAGGGCCAGCGTCTCCAGCACCACGCCGACGCCGAACGGGGCGCGCACCGACAGGATCGGCGAGCCGGGGAAGTACAGCTCGCCCTCCGGGTAGCCGTCCACGTCGCCGGTGAACCGGTAGTCCGCCAGCCAGTCCAGCGTCGCGTCGTCCACCACCGCGGTGCGCCGCAGCAGGTCCAGCTCGGCGGCGTCGAACCGGAACGCCTCGATGGCGTCCAGCAGGCGGCCGGTGCCCGCGACCACCCCGTACCGCCTGCCCTCGGGCAGCCTGCGGGCGAACACCTCGAACACGCACGGCCGGTCGGCGGTGCCGTCGCGCAACGCCGCGGCCAGCATCGTCAACTCGTAGTGGTCGGTGAACAGCGAGGTCGACATGGGGTGTGAGCCTAGGCTCGCGCCGCCCGTTGACGCAGGAGGTGGCCCTATGGGCTCCGCCACGCGGCCGAACATGACACCATTGGCGGTATGACCACGCCCGTCGAGCATGAGCGGACGCAGGTTGACCCGGCGCCCGAGGAGGTCCGCACCGAGGACCGCCCATGGCAGACGCTGGTCTGGAACGACCCGGTGAACCTGATGTCCTACGTGACGTACGTGTTCCAGAAGCTGTTCGGCTACAGCCGTGACCACGCGACGAAGTTGATGCTGGACGTCCACCACAAGGGCAGGGCGATCGTGTCGTCCGGATCGAAGGACAAGGTGGAGGCCGACGTGGCCAAGCTGCACGCGGCCGGGCTCTGGGCGACCATGCAGCGTTCGTCGTGAAGAAGTGGACGCGCAGCGGCGACACGGTCCGGGGCCGGTTCGACCGCCAGGAGGCCGCGGTGGTGCGCGGCCTGGTGAGCCAGGTCCAGGACATGCTGCTGGCCCGCGCCGAGGAGGCGCCGCAGGACGAGCTGGCGGAGCTGACCGGCATCCGGACCGGCCCGTCGTCGCCGCCGGACGACCCGATCCTGGGCCGGCTGCTGCCCGACTTCCACCGCCTGGACCCGGACGCGCCCGACCCGTCCGAGGTGGACTCGGCCAACGCCCTGCGGTCGCTGCACGAGCCCGAGCTGCTGGACCGCAAGACCGGTGTCGCGGCGGTCGTGCTGGAGACGTGCCCGCCCGACGGCGGCGAGGTGCGGCTGCGGCTGGAGGACGCCGAGGCGTGGCTGTCGGCGCTCAACGACGTGCGGCTCGCGCTGGGCACGGCGCTGGACGTGCAGGACGAGATGCCCGACGAGCTGCCGCCCGACGACCCGCGCTCGCCCCACCTGGGCGTCTACCACTGGCTGACGTGGGTGCAGGAGACGCTGGTCGAAGCGGTCATGGACTGATGCCCGCCGACGGGGTGCCCGCCGACGGGGTGCCTGCCGGTGGGGCGCCTGCCGGTGGGGCGCCTGCCGGTGGGGCGCCTGCCGGTGGCCTGCTGGTCGGCCGCGCGCCCGGGGTGGTGGTCGTGCTGGCCCCGGCGGGCGCGGTGGCCGGCGTGGACACCCGCGGCGCGCCGCTGGGCACCCGGGAGCTGGACCTGCTCGACCCGTCGGCCCTCGTGCAGCGCGTGCACGCGGTCGTCCTGGCGGACGTCCTGGCCGCGGCCGACGGCGTCGTGCGGTGGCTGGCGGAGCGCCACCACGGCTTCCGGGTCGGCCCGCTGCCGCACGAGGTCGTGCCGATCGTGCCCGCCGCCGCGGTCGGACCCGCGGCGGGCGGCGCCACCGAGGACGTCGCGGACGCCGAGGCCCGCGGCTACGCGGCGTGCGCGGCGGCCGTCGCCGGGCCGCCACCCGCCGTCGTCCGGGTGGGCGGGACGGCGGCGGCGCTGGTCGTGGTGGACGCCGCGCTGGACAAGGCCGCCTGCCGGCGGGTGGCGATGTCGGCGCACGACGGGCTGGTCCGCGCCGGCGTGCGGGTGCCGGCCACCGCCTTCGCCCTGGCCACGGGCGTCGGGACCGGCGCCGCCCTGGACGACCTGTGCACCGCCGCGGCGCACGGGGTGTTCGCGTGTGCGGAGCCCGTTCGCGGGTAACCAAGCCGGTATGAGCCGGTTGACGCGGGTGTTGCGGTGGATCGAGGAGAGCAAGGGGCTGGACCGGGCCGCGGGGGCGCTGGCGGAGGCCATCCCTTCGGCCATCCGCAGCTCCCGGGTGCTGCGCGGGCAGCCGCTCGGGCACCCGGCCCACCCGGCGGTCGTCCTCCTGCCCGTCGGGCTGTACGCGGCTTCGGCGCTGCTCGACCTCGTGCCCGGTGAGGGCCGGGCGGCCCAGGCGGTGATCGGGGCCGGGCTGATCACCTCGCCCGCCGCCATCGTGACCGGGCTCGCCGAGTACACCACCCTCGACCAGCGGCAACGGCGGACGGCGTTCGTCCACCTCGTGGCCAACGCGACGGCGACCGCCTGCTACCTGACCTCGTTCCGGCTGCGCGTCCACGGCTTCGGGGTGGTCGCCCGCGCGGTCTCGACCCTCGGCCTCGCGGCCGTGGGCGCCGGCGGGCTGCTGGGCGGCCACCTGTCGTACTCGCAGGCAGCCGGGGTGCAGCGGGAACCCGTCGAGTAAGCGGTCTCACGAAGCGGGACGCCTTCCGCCACCACGTAGGATGAACACGTGCTGGTTATTCGCCGTGACCTCGTCGACGCGATGGTGGCGCACGCCCGTCGTGACCACCCGGACGAGGCATGTGGGATCATCGCGGGCCCCGAGGGCTCAGACCGCCCCGAGCGGTTCATCGCGATGGACAACGCCGAGCGCTCGCCGACGTTCTACCGGTTCGACTCGGCCGAGCAACTGAGGATCTGGCGCGAGATGGACCGGAACGACGAAGTCCCGGTGGTCGTGTACCACTCGCACACCGCCACCGAGGCTTACCCGTCGCGCACCGACATCTCCTACGCCAGCGAGCCCGACGCCCACTACGTCCTGGTGTCCACGCGGGATCCGGAGCAGCACGAGCTGCGCTCGTACCGGATCGTGGACGGCGTCGTGACCGAAGAACCGGTCGAGGTGGTCGAGTCGTACATGTTCGCGCACAACGGCGCGGACGACGCGCCCGACTGCCGCTGAAGCGCCGTCGCTCCCCGCACCACTCCCGAATTCAGGCTCTTCTCGGAGGTTCCAGCATGGCCGTCACCGTCTCCATCCCCACGATCCTGCGCACCCACACCGGTGGGCAGAAGTCGGTCGAGGCCGCGGGCACGACGCTCGCCCAGGTCATCGACGACCTGGAGGCCAACCACGGTGGCCTGAAGGCGCGCCTGGTCAAGGAGGGCTCGCTGCACCGGTTCGTCAACGTCTACGTCAACGACGAGGACGTCCGCTTCGCGGGCGGGCTCGACGCGGCGGTCAAGGACGGCGACACCGTGACGATCCTCCCGGCCGTCGCGGGCGGCTGAGCCGTGGCCCGGTACGAGTCGCTGCTCGACGCGGTCGGCGGCACGCCCCTGGTGGGGCTGCCGCGGTTGTCCCCGTCGGCGGACGTGCGGCTGTGGGCGAAGCTGGAGGACCGCAACCCGACCGGCTCGATCAAGGACCGCCCGGTCCTGATGATGATCGAGGAGGCGGAGCGGTCCGGGAAGCTGCGGCCCGGCTGCACGATCCTGGAGCCGACCTCGGGCAACACGGGCATCGCGCTGGCCATGGCCGCCAAGCTCAAGGGCTACGGCCTGGTCTGCGTGATGCCGGAGAACACGTCCACGGAGCGCAAGCAGCTGCTCCAGGCTTACGGCGCGCGGATCGTGTTCTCGCCCGCCGCCGGCGGGTCCAACCAGGCGGTCGCACGGGCCAAGGAGCTGGCCGCGCAGAACCCGGACTGGGTGATGCTCTACCAGTACGGCAACCCGGGCAACGCGGGCGCGCACTACCACGGCACCGGTCCGGAGCTGCTCAAGGACCTGCCGACGATCACGCACTTCGTGGCCGGCCTGGGCACCACCGGCACGCTGGTCGGCGTCGGGCGCTACCTGCGCGAGCAGAAGCCGGACGTGCAGGTCATCGCCGCCGAGCCGCGCTACGGCGAGCTGGTCTACGGCCTGCGCAACCTCGACGAGGGCTTCGTGCCCGAGCTGTACGACGCGGAAGTGCTGACCGGCCGCTACTCGGTCGGCTCGTACGACGCCCTGCGCCGCACCCGGCAGCTGCTGGAGGTCGAGGGCATCTTCGCGGGCATCTCCACGGGCGCGATCCTGCACGCCGCGCTGGCGGTGGCGGAGAAGGCCGTGGGGCGCGGGGAGCCGGCGGACGTGGCGTTCGTCGTGGCCGACGCGGGGTGGAAGTACCTGTCCACCGGCGCGTACGCCGGGACGCTGGACGAGGCCGCCGAGCGGCTCGACGGCCACCTCTGGGCGTGAGGGAGGGAGCCCCCCGGGGCTCCCTTCCCCTGTCCCGCAACGGTTCCCGCCCTTCGGCACGGGCCTGTCCCGGTCCTGTGCCGTATGCGGTCCCCCTTCTGCGCGAGGGCTTCTGCCCGCGGCGCGTGGATTTGCCCGTCGCGCACGGGCTTCGTCCTGCCCCGCGCCGGATCCGGTTGTCCCGTGCGGGCGAGCCGCCGACCGGCGGCTCGCCCGCACGGCGGTCGCCCGCCCGAGCTACGGCGCGACGACCCGCCCGTCGGCGGTGATCCGCCCCGGGCACAGCCCCTTGGCCCGCAGCCCGCGCACGATCTGGGGCACGGCGTCCACGGTGTTCTGGTAGCCGTCGTGCATCAGGACCACGCCGCCCGCCGTGGCGCTGGTGGCCGACCGCACGATCGCCTCGGTGGACACCCCGCTCCAGTCCCGCGTGTCCACCGTCCACAGCACCTCGGTGAGGCCCTGGCGGCGCGCCTCCTCCCGCACGGCGGCGTTGGTGTCGCCGTAGGGCGGGCGGAACAGCTTCGGCGTGCGGCCGGTGATGTGGCGCAGCCCGTCCTGGGTGTCGGCGATCTCCCCGGCCAGCTCCTCCGGGGTGAGGGTCGTCAGGCGCGGGTGCGACCAGGAGTGGTTGCCCAGCCACATGCCCGCCCGCGCGGTGGCCCGCACCAGGTCCGGGTGCCGCTCGGCGTTCGAGCCGATGTCGAAGAACGTGGCCCGCGCGCCCACCGACCGCAGGGCGGCCAGCAGCGGCCGGGTGTGCCCCGCCGTCGGGCCGTCGTCGTAGGTCAGCGCCACGTGACCGGAGCAGCGGGGGGCGGCGGCGTTCGCGGGAACGGCCGGCGCGACGAGCAGCAGGGCGACGACGAGGAGGGTCCTGAGCAGCATCTGCGCTCCTTAATGAGGTGTCCCCCCACTATCCGATCGCCCGGTGGAGCGGACAACGGTTTCTCCGGATGCCGTGGTCTCAAATGGCCGGAGTGGTGACGTCGAATAGCGCCGCGGTCCATTCGGGCCGGTCCCGCCGGCAGCTCCCGGTATTCCCGGGCGTCCCCGGCCCATCGCGGCGCGACCCTGCCGGCCGCTCGGCGCGCGGTCGGGATTCCGCCTGCCGCCCAGCGCATCCGGCGGCCGGGCGGTCCGGCCGCCCGCGGTCGGCGCGGGGTGGCCGCCGAACCGGCCGCGGGGCCGCGCGCCCACCCCGAACCGGTGCCGAACCCACGGCCGGGGCATTCGAGTGAATCTCGCCCCCGCGCATTGCCAGGACCGGCCGGCGGCCTTTTCCGCAATTCGGCCGACCGGCGGCTGCTATCGTGCCGCCATGCAATTGACGGTGCTCGGTTGTTCGGGCAGCGCGCCCGGTCCCGATCTGCCCACTTCGGGTTACCTCGTCGAAGCGGCGGGCGTCCGGATCGCGGTGGAACTCGGCGGTGGCGTGCTCGGCCCGCTGCAGCGCCGGTGCGACCCGTTCGACCTGGACGCCGTGCTGCTGTCGCACCTGCACCTCGACCACTGCGCCGACTTCAGCGCCCTCACGACCTACCTGCGCGCGCACCCGTCGCCGCCGGCGGCGTTCGACCGGCTGCGGGTGCTCGCGCCGTCCCACGCGCCGTCCCGGCTGGCCGCCGCGCACGCCGCGTCCGAGGAGGAGCTGGCGGAGCTGCGGCTGGAGGACACCTTCGACTTCGTGCCGCTGGCGGCGGGCCGGTTCGCGGTGGGCCCGGTGACGGTCGACGTCGCGCCGGTGCGGCACATCTGCGAGGCTTACGCGTTCCGGATCTCGCACGGCGGGGTGTCGCTGGTGTTCAGCGGCGACACGGTGCCGTGCCCCGAGCTGGTGGGGCTGGCGCGCGGCGCGGACCTGCTGCTGGCCGACGCGGCGTGGCGGGAGCAGGCCGGGCGCGCCGACTACCTGCACATGAGCGGCCGGGAGAGCAGCGCGGTGGCGGCGGAGGCGGGCGTCGGGCGGCTCGTGCTGACCCACGTGCTGCCGTGGTCGGACCGGGAGGGCGTGCTCGCCGACGCGGCGGAGGCGTTCGCCGGCCCGGTGTCGCTGGCCGAGCCGGGCGCGGTCTACGTGGTCCAGCCTGCCCCGATCGGGTGATACCGGCCGGGTTCACCCGGTGCGCCGGCCGGGTCGGCGCGGCCGGTCCCGCCGATGCGGCGCCGGTCGGCGCGGCGGCGTGGCGCCGGTCGGCCCGGCGGGTCAGCCCGCGAACGCGGTGGACGGCTGCCCCTCGCCTGCGCCGGGCACCACCAGCACCGAACCGGCCAGCTCGCCCGGCGCGTCCCCGGCCCGCGCCGTGGTGACGTAGAGGTCGGTGAAGTCGTGGCCGCCGAACGCGCACGCCGTCGGCTGCCCGACCGGCAGCTCGACCTCGGCGTCGAGCCGGCCGTCCGGCGCGTAGCGGCGGACGGCCGCACCGCCCGGCAGGGCGACCCAGATCGCACCCGAGGCGTCCACGCACAGCCCGGCCGGCCGCCCGCGGTCGACCTCGGCGACCACCCGCCGGTTCGTGGCGTCCCCGGAGTCGCGGTCGAAGTCCAGCACGTCGACGCGGCGCGCGGCGGAGTCGGCGTGGTACAGCAGCGCGCCGTCGGGGCTCCAGCCGATGCCGTTGCCCGCGCCGACGCCGTTCAGCACGACCTTGGCGTCCCCGTTCGGCTCGACCCGGGCGAGCCAGCCGGTGGGCTCCCCGTCGTACCGGGCGGTGCCGGCCCACAGCCGGCCGGCGGCGTCGACGGCGGCGTCGCTGCTCCGGTACCCGTCGCGGGCCCAGTACACCAGCCAGGTCTTCGCGCCGTCCTCGTCGACGAGCGCGACGCCGTCCCTCAGGTTCATCACCAGCCCGCCCCGCGCGCGCGGCTTGGCCGCGCCGACGTGCTGCGGCACGGCCAGCACCGCGTCGTCACCCCGGCCGGGGGAGTACCGGTGCACCTCGCTGCCGAGGACGTCGACCCACAGGAGCGTCCCACTGGCGTGGTCCCAGGTGGGCGCCCCGCCCAGCACGGCCTCGGCCCGGACCGCAACTTCGATCGACACCGCCCCAGCGTAGGCGCAGCCCGAGCCACGGCTCCGCAGGCGTACCCCCAGCCGGCGCACCCCTGGGAGAGATCCCACCACCCGACCACGACATTTCCGCCCGCACGAGCTGAGAACCACCTCAGCTCCCACCTCCGCCGCCCGCCTCCACCTCAGGCCCCGCCCCGCCGCCCCCGCCCCGCCGCCTACGCCCCGTCGCCCATCGCCCGACCGCCTCGCCGCCCGCCGCCCGACCGCCTCGCCACCCGCCGCCCACCGCCTCGCCGCTCCGAGCCGCCCCACCGCCCCGCCGCGAAGCCCCGCCACCACCCCACGGCCCCAGGGCCGCCCGCCCCGAGCCGCCCCGCCGCGATCCGCGCCCTGCGGCCCGCCCTTCGGACGTAGCCTGGAGGCGTGGATCCCACGGCTGTGTCCCCGGCGCGCAGGTCGCCGGCCAAGCGCGTCATCCCGCCGAACCCGGTGCTGTCGGCGGTCGTCGTGTCGGGTTTCGTCGGGCTGCTCTTCGTGGTCGAGGCCGTCGACGCGGTGCTGGGCGGCCGGTTCGACGACGACGGCGTCATCCCGCGCGACTTCACCGAGTGGGACAACCTCCTCTGGGCGCCCGTCCTGCACGCCGGCTGGGCGCACGTCACCGGCAACGCGGTGCCGCTGCTCGTCCTGGGCTTCCTCGCGTCCTCCGGCGGCGTGCGGCAGTTCCTCCAGGTCACCGCCGTCATCTGGCTGGTCGACGGCCTGGGCGTCTGGCTCGTCGGCTCGCCGGGCAGCCACATCGGGGCCTCCGGGCTGGTCTTCGGGTTCCTCGCCTTCCTGCTGCTGCGCGGCCTGTTCGCCCGCTCCGCCGCCCAGATCGCGGTCGCCCTCGTGGTGTTCGCGCTCTACGGCGCGATGCTGTGGGGCGTCCTGCCCGGTCAGCCGGGCATCTCCTGGGAGAGCCACCTGTTCGGCGCGCTGGGCGGCGCGCTGGCGGCCTGGGGCGTGGCCCGGGACGACCGCCGGGCCGTCGCCGCGTGACCGCCGCGGACGCGCCGATCGGCGTCTTCGACTCCGGGGTGGGCGGGCTGACCGTCGCCCGCGCGATCATGGACCAGCTGCCGGAGGAGAGCATCCGGTACGTCGGCGACACGGCGAACGCGCCCTACGGCCCGCAGCCCATCGCGCAGGTCCGCAAGCTGTCGCTGGAGCTGTTCGACCGGCTCGTCGACGACGGCGTGAAGATGCTGGTGATCGCCTGCAACACGGCCTCCTCGGCGTGCCTGCGCGACGCCCGCGAGCGCTACGACGTGCCGGTGGTGGACGTGATGCTGCCCGCCGTCCGCCGCGCCGTCGCCACCACCCGCACCGGGCGGGTCGGGGTGATCGGGACCCAGGGCACCATCGGGTCCGGCGCCTACCAGGACCTGTTCGCCGCCGCGCGCGACGTCGAGGTGACCGCCGTGGCGTGCCCCCGCTTCGTGGACTTCGTGGAACGCGGCACCACGTCCGGCCGGCAGGTGCTCGGCCTCGCCCAGGCTTACCTGGAGCCCCTGCAGCGCGCCGAGGTCGACACCGTCGTCCTCGGCTGCACGCACTACCCGTTGTTGACCGGCGTGTTGCAGATCGTGATGGGGGAGGGCGTGACGTTGGTCTCCAGCGCGGAGGAAACCGTGAAGGACGTCGTCCGGGTGCTCACCGACCGCGACCAGTTCCGCTCCGGGGACCCGGATCTGCGGTTCTCCTGCACCGGGCCGGTGGAGTCGTTCGCCAGGCTGGCACGCCGATTCCTGCCCCGGTTGGAAAACGCGTCCTTCCACCCCCACGCATGATTTGGCACTCTCCAACGGTGTTGTTGACCATCCTCGGCTGCTCGGGCAGCCTGCCGGGACCGCAGGGCCCCGCCTCCGGCTACCTCGTCGAGGCGGACGGCCGCCGGATCGCGCTCGAACTGGGCAACGGTGCGCTCGCCTCGCTGCAAGCGCACTGCGACCCGTTCGGGCTCGACGCGCTGCTCTTCTCGCACCTGCACCCGGACCACTGCGCCGACTTCACGACGCTCGCCGTGACGCGCCGCTACCACACCCACCCACCGCACGACACCACCGAGAACCGGCTGCCGGTGCACGGCCCGTCCGAGACGCCGCGGCGCCTCGCCCGCGCCTACGCCGAGAACGCCGAGGAGCTGGGCGCCACCGACCTGTCGGACGTGTTCGAGTTCCACCCGCTCACCGCCGACCCGATCCGCGTCGGCCCGTTCGAGATCACCGCCGCCCGCGTCGACCACCCCGGCGAGTCCTACGGGTTCCGCATCGCCACCGCGAACGCGTCCCTCGCGTTCACCGGTGACAGCGGGCCGTGCGACGCGCTGCTGACCCTCGCGCGCGGCGCGGACGTGCTGCTGTCCGAAGCGACGTGGACGCACTCCGCCGACCGGCCGCCCGGCACGCACCTGTCGGGGGTGCAGGCGGGCGAGCTGGCCGCGGCGGCGGGGGTGGGCAGGCTGCTGCTGACCCACGTCGCGCCGTGGACCGACCCGGAGGCGGTGCTCGCCGAAGCGCGCAGCCGGTTCGAGGGGCCCGTCGAACTGGCGCGCCAGGGCGCGAAGCACGCGGTTGACCGCCCTGTGCTCCGGGTAACAGGCGGGCATGGCAACTGATGTCGTCGAACTGATCCTGGCCGACCACCGCCGGTTCGAGGAGCTGTTCCGCCAGCTCAGGGACCGCTCCTCCGACCGGTCCGCGCTGCTCGGCGAGCTGGCGGCGCTGCTGGTCGCCCACGCCGAGGCGGAGGAGTCGGAGGTCTACCCGGCCCTCAAGCGGTACCGGGAGGTCGACGCGGAGGAGGTCGACCACGGCGCCGAGGAGCACGCCGAGGGGCACCAGGCGCTGCTGGCGCTGATGGAGGAGGCCGACACCGGGTCGGAGGAGTGGGAGGAGAAGCTGGAGGAGCTGGTCGACGCCCTCAACCACCACGTGGACGAGGAGGAGCGCACGATCCTCAACGACGCGCGCGAGCAGGTCGCCGACGAGCGCCGGGCCGAGCTGGGCGAGCTGTTCGCCCGCGTCCGCCAGGACCGGCTGGACGACGACTGCGGTGACCTGGAATACGTCCGCAAGCTGGCCAAGGCCACGGCCGACCGCATCGACTAGCGTCGGGCGCGTGTCGAACGTCGAGGTGCGTCGGGTCGGTAAGCACGAGTTCGTGGCCACCAACGACCGGGGCGCGTCGGTGCCGATCGGCCGCAAGGGCGCGGAGGGCGCCTTCACGCCGGTCGAGCTGCTGCTGGCGGCCGTGGCGGGCTGCGCGATCGTGACGGCGGAAACGCTCATCACCCGACGGGTGGGCGACGGGCTGGTGGCGCGGGCGGACGACGTGCGGCCGGCGGGCGCCCACCAGCTGGACGCCGTGCCCGTGACGCTGGACTACGACGTGTCGTCGCTGACCCCGGAGCAGCGCGAGGCGCTGGACACGACCGTGCGACGGGCGATCGAGCGGCTGTGCACGGTCTCGCGCACGCTGGAGAAGTCCCCGCCGGCGCCGCTGATTCTGCCCTAGGGCGACCCCGGAGGCCGCGACCCGACCGGTCCCACCCGGACCCGCTCGGTGCGCCGCCGAACCGGGTCCCCGAACCCGGCGGCGGAACGCGACGGCCGGGTCCCAAGGCGGAACGCGACGGCCGAGTCCCGCGGCGAAACGCGACGGCCGAACGCGACGGCCGGGCCCGCCACCGCGCCGGCGCGCCGGAGCTAGCTCGTGCCCACCCCGTCGTACACGGCGGTCGAGCCGCTGTGCCCGATCCGCACCGTCTGGACCGTCGTCGCCGCGCCGGCCGCGATCACCAGCACGGCCACCACGACCGAGATCCGCCGCCACGTCCTGGGCACGGCGGTGTCGTCCGCCGCCGCCGCGCGCTCCCGGTCGGCGAGGCGGCCGGCGACCAGCAGCGCCACGACCATCACCCCGAACCCCAGCGCGAACGGCAGCAGGTCGTTGCCCTGCTCGGCGTGCTGCCGGATCAGCGGGTTCTCCAGCGCCGCCAGCCGGGCCTCCAGCTGCTCGCCCGCCTCCTGCGCGGGCAGCACCGAACCCACCCCCAGCAGCGTGATCACCAGCACCGGCCACGCGTAGCGCTGCCGCCAGCGCGGCACCACGGCCAGCGCGGCGGCCGAGGCGGCGGACAGGGGGAGGAGCACCACGACGGCGTGGACCAGCAGCGGGTGCGCCGGGAGACCGAAGACCGTCACCAGGTCGTCTGCGAGTGCCATGCCTCTCCCTACGCCAGTGGGACCCTCCCGGGTTCAGCGCCTTAGGGTAGTGCCGTGCTGAGGACCGATGGCAGGAACGACGACGTACTGCGCGACGTCAGGATCACCCGGGGCTTCCAGCAGTGGCCCGCGGGCTCGGTGCTGATCGAGTTCGGCAACACGCGCGTGCTGTGCGCGGCCAGCGTGACCGAGGGCGTGCCCCGGTGGCGGACGGGCCAGGGCAAGGGCTGGGTGACGGCCGAGTACGCGATGCTGCCCTCCGCCACCCACACCCGCAGCGACCGCGAGTCGGTGAAGGGCCGGGTCGGCGGGCGCACCCACGAGATCTCCCGCCTCGTCGGCCGCTCGCTGCGGGCGTGCATCGACCTGGCGGCGCTGGGCGAGAACACCATCGTCATCGACTGCGACGTCATCCAGGCCGACGGCGGCACCCGGACCGCCGCGATCACCGGCGCCTACGTCGCCCTGGCCGACGCGGTCACCTGGCTGGGCGCGGCCGGTCGCCTGGCCGACCCGCAGCCCCTGTCGTGCGCGGTGTCGGCCGTGTCGGTGGGCGTCGTGGACGGTCGCGTGCGGCTGGACCTGCCCTACGAGGAGGACTCCCGCGCCGAGGTCGACATGAACGTGGTGGCCACCGACGCGGGCACCCTCATCGAGGTCCAGGGCACCGGCGAGGGCGCGACGTTCGCGCGGTCCACCCTGGACCGGATGCTGGACCTGGCGCTGGCCGGCTGCGCCGAGCTGAACCGCGCGCAGTCCGCGGCGCTGGCCCTGCCCTACCCCGGCGTGCTGCCCGAACCGAAGGGGCGCAAGAAGTGAAGGTCCTGCTCGCCTCCCGCAACGCCAAGAAGCTCGGCGAGCTGCGCCGCATCCTGGAGGCCGCGGGCGTCGCCGGCGTCGAGGTCGTGGGCCTGGCCGACGTGCCGGAGTTCCCGGAGGCCCCGGAGACCGACCCGACCTTCGAGGGCAACGCGCTGGCCAAGGCGCGCGACGCCGCCGCCGCCACCGGCCTGCCGTCCGTCGCGGACGACTCGGGCATCGCCGTCGACGCCCTGAACGGGATGCCCGGCGTGCTCTCGGCGCGGTGGTCCGGGAAGCACGGCGACGACGCGGCGAACCTGGAGCTGCTGCTGGGGCAGCTGCGCGACGTCCCGGACGAGCGCCGCGGCGCGGCCTTCGTCTGCGCGGCGGCGCTCGTCGCGCCCGGCGGCGCGCAGGTCGTGGTGCGCGGCGAGTGGCGCGGCGAGATCGTCCGGGAACCGGCCGGCGCCAACGGTTTCGGCTACGACCCGATCTTCCGGCCGGAGGGCTGCGCCGGCACGTCGGCCGAGCTGTCGCCGGAGGACAAGGACCGGCTCTCCCACCGGGGCCGCGCGCTGCGCCTGCTGCTGCCGCACCTGCGGGAGCTGGCCGGGGGGTGACCGCGCTGACCGCCCGGCGCCGGCGCGCCGGACGGTCCCCTCGCGACACCGGCGCGCCGGCGGCGCCCGGTCAGGCGGGCAGTTCGCGCAGCAGCTTGGCCACGTGGCCGGTCGCGCGGACGTTGTACATGGCCTTGGCGACCTTGCCCTCCGGGTCCACCAGGAACGTCGAGCGGATGACGCCCTGCACGGTGCGGCCGTAGTTCTGCTTCTCGCCGAACGCGCCCCACTCGGTCAGCACCGCGCGCTCCACGTCGGACAGCAGCGGGAAGTTCACGCCCTCCGCCGCGGCGAACTTCGCCAGCTTCTCCGGCTTGTCGGGCGAGATGCCCACCACGTCGTACCCGGCGCCCGCGAGCGCGCCGACGCTGTCCCGGAAGTCGCACGCCTGCTTGGTGCAGCCGGGCGTGCCCGCCGCCGGGTAGAAGTAGACGACCACGGAACGCCCCAGGTAGTCCGACAGCGAGACGGGCTCGCCCGCGCTGTCGGGCAGCGTGAACGCCGGGGCCCGGTCGCCGGGGGACAGTCGCTTCTGCTCGGTCATGGCCCCAGACGCTACAGGTCGGCCCCGACCGCGCCGCGGGTCGTCAGGCCACGCCCTCGAACGTGGTGATCGCCCCCTGCGCGGACCCGTGCGGCTCGACCACGAGCCGCAGCCGCACCGGGTCCTCGGGCACGGCGAAGGCCAGGGTCAGCATCGTCTCGCCGCCCGGCGGGACCTCGTCGACCGCCGCGCCCAGGCCGTTGAGACCCTGCACCGAGTCGAGCACCTCGGCGGCCGGTTCGCCGCCGACCGTCGCGTGCACCGCCAGCTCGCTGGTGCGGTAGGCGGACGGGGTGCCGTTGACCACCGTCAGCACGAACACGGCGGTGCGCGGCGCCTTCGGGAACGAGGTGTCGCTCGGCTTGAGCGACCGCGCCTGCGACACCCCGACCGACAGGCCGTCCGGCCACACCCGCTGCGAGCCGAAGGCCGCGTAGGGCGCGGCGGCGGGGGGCGCGTCGTTCGGCTCGGCCGCGGCGCTGGAGGCCGTCCCGGGGACGGAGGTGTCGGAGAGCGCGGAGTGCTCCGCGCACCCGGCCGAGGCCACCGCCAGGCACAGGCCGACGGCCAGTCCGGCGAATCTCACGAACCTCCCCTTCCCGCCCCGGCGGTGGGCTTGCAGCGACTCCCACCACCATGACGGTGCCGGGGTGCGCCCGGGGGCGGATGCGGGGGCTTGATTCGGACCTGGTGCCGGCCTGTGGCCAAGCCGTGATGACACGGCACCGCCCGCGTGGGCGGCGCCACACCCTGGGGGCGTCACCCACGCGGACCGCGGCGGCGTCCGCTCGGGCGGACGCGCCGCCCGGAAGTTAGGGAGCGCGTCGGGGGGCGTGCGCGCTCAACAGGATCATCGCGCGTCGGGCCCCATCCGCTACACCTCTACTTCAGTCTTCACTCGTTCGGATGAGCGCGGGAGGCCGGCCAGGTCCGCCAGCAGCTCGTAGGACCGCAGCCGGTCGGACTGGTCGGCGACCATCGTGGTGACCATCAGCTCGTCGGCGGCGGTGTCGGCGAGCAGTTGCTCGAGCTGCTCGCGGGCCGTCGCCGGGTCGCCGACGACCTGCTGCGACAGCCGGTCGCGCACCAGCAGCCGGTCGAACTCGGTGTAGGGGTACTCGGCGGCCTCCTGCGGGGTGGCCAGCGGGCCGGGCCGGTTCTGCCGAAGCCGGAGGAACGACAGCGCCTGCGGCGCGGCGATCCAGTCGGCGTGCTCGGCGGTGTCGGCGACGATCACCGAGGCGCACACCATCGCGTGGGGCCGGTCGAGCGCGGCGGACGGGCGGAAGCGCTCGCGGTACAGCCGCAGCGCCGGGATGGTGTTCTCCGCGCTGAAGTGGTGGGCGAACGCGAACGGCAGCCCGAGCAGGCCCGCGACCTGCGCGCTGTAGCCGCTGGACCCGAGCAGCCAGACCGGCGGCTCGTTGCCCTGCGCGGGGACGGCCGCCAGGTCCTCGGTGCCGGCGAAGTAGCCCAGCAGCTCGGACAGCTGCTGCGGGAAGTCGTCCGCGGACAGCGGGCCCTCGGTGCGGCGCAGCGCGCGGGCGGTCCGCTGGTCGGTGCCCGGCGCGCGGCCGATGCCCAGGTCGATGCGGCCGGGGTGCAGCGCGGTCAGCGTGCCGAACTGCTCGGCCACGACCAGCGGCGGGTGGTTGGGCAGCATCACGCCGCCGGAGCCGACGCGCAGCGTGGTGGTGGCGTCGGCGACGTGGCCGATGAGGATGGCCGGCGACGAGCTGGCGATGCCGGGCATGTTGTGGTGCTCGGCCAGCCAGAACCTCCGGTAGCCCAGCCGCTCGACGTGCCGGGCCAGCTCACGGGTGTGCGCCAGCGCCGTCCTCGCGTCCGTCGCCGTCGTGACCGGCGCCAGGTCGAGGACGGACAGCGGGACGTCGTGCAGTCGGCTCATACCCCCGACAACGCCCGTGGCGCCGAATGCCTTCCGGGTGTGACCCGGGGCTCACGGGTGGAGTTCGGCGGGGTCCACCGTCACCGGCACCGGAGCGGCGTCGATGGTCACCGCGGTGCCCGGGACCGCGGTGAGCTCCTCGAAGTACATCTCGCGGTGGAGGCGGTACGCGGTGATCGTCGGCGCTCCCGGGCGGTTCTGCCGCACGACCCAGTAGAAGGGCACCCCGGCCGTCGCGTAGGCGTCCTTCTTCTCGGCCTGCTCCTGCCCGGTGTTGCCGGGCGAGAGGATCTCCACCACCAGTTCGAGGTGGTCCGGGTCGGCGATCCCGCCCACCGGGGGGACGTTCAGCACCACCACGTCGGGGATCAGCGCGGTCCGGCGCTTGGTGCTGATCCCGGTGCCGATGCCGGTGACGGCGTAGAGGTCGCGCCGGCCGGCGTCCCGCAACGCGGCCTTGAGGACGGCGCGCAGCTCATCGCCCGCGTACTGGTGGTGCATGGACGGAGGTGGCGTCACGTGGAAATGCCCCCGGATCAGCTCCAGACGCGACCCGTCCGCCCTCGGGGTGAGGCGGTTCCAGTCCTCGACGGTGAAGGGGCCGACCGGGTCGTCCGGCGGGTGGTGCGCGAGTGCGGTCACCGTGATTCTCCCTGCTGCGACTCCGCCGCCAGTGTCGCACGGTTCCGCGTTTTCCCGCTCCGCGCGCCGAGGCGCACCGCTGACCAGCGCATCGCTGCTCGGAGGGTCCTCCGGGAGGGTGGGGTGTTGCCGATTTTTTCACCTGATCGAGAGCCTGGCGCCTTCGTCACACCGCGGAAGCGGCGGCGGGTGGCGCGCGTTGCCCGTGACGTGGACGTCGTGGTCATCGGTGCGGGTCAGGCCGGCCTGTCGGCCGCCTACTTCCTCGGTCGGGCGGGGCTCGACCACGTCGTCCTGGACGCCGAGGAGGGCCCCGGCGGGGCGTGGCGGCACCGGTGGCCGACGTTGCGGATGGCCACCGTGCACGGCATCCACGACCTGCCCGGGATGCCGTTCGACCCGCCCGACCCGGGCGACCCGGCCAACGAGGTGCTGCCCGCCTACTTCGCGGACTTCGAGCGCCGCAACGGCATCGACGTGCGCCGCCCGGTGCGCGTGCGGGCGGTGCGGGACCTCCCCGAGGACGGCGGCCTGCTGCGGGTCGAGACCGACCGGGGCGCCTGGCGCGCGCGGGCGCTGGTGAACGCCACCGGCACGTGGACGCGCCCGTTCCTGCCCCGCTACCCGGGGCAGGAGCTGTTCCGGGGCCGTCAGCTGCACTCCTCGCGGTACCGGGGGCCCGAGGAGTTCGCGGGCGGGCACGTGGTCGTGGTGGGCGGTGGCACGTCGGCGGTGCAGCAGCTGCTGGAGATCGCCCGGACCGCGGGCACGACGTGGGTGACCCGCCGGGAGCCGGAGTTCCGCGACGAGCCGTTCACGCCCGAGGCGGGGCGGGCGGCCGTGGCGCTGGTGGAGGAGCGGGTCAGGGCCGGGCTGCCGCCCCGCAGCGTCGTCGGCGTCACCGGGCTCGGTCTGACGCCGGCGGTCCGGGACGCGCTGGCGGCCGGGACGCTGCGCCGGCGGCCGGTGTTCGAGCGGATCACCGAGGACGGTGTCGCCTGGGCGGACGGCAGCACCCGGCGGGCCGACGCCATCCTGTGGGCGACGGGGTTCCGCGCGGCCGTCGACCACCTCGCGCCGCTGGGGCTGCGGGAGCCCGGCGGCGGGATCCGGCTGGACGGCACGAGGGTCGTGGCGGACCCGCGGGTGCACCTGGTCGGGTACGGGCCCTCGGCCAGCACCGTCGGCGCCACCCGCGCCGGGCGGGTAGCGGCGCGGGAGATCAAGGCGTCGGTGGGGCGGGAACCGGCCGCCTGAGCGCCGCCACCCGCGACGGCCCCGGGGTCCGGGCGGCGATGGCCTAGCCTCGTGCTGTGCTCAGGGGGTTGCGCGTCGTCGCCGGACTGGCGCTCGGGTTCCCGTCCGGGCTGGCCGGCCTGCTGGTCGTGGTGCTCGCCCGGCCCGCCGCGCCGTGGTTCGCCGGGCTGGAGCGCCGGCGGATCGGCGCCTTCCTCGGCATCGACAGCGCCGAGCCGACCCGCCCCCAGGCCGTCCGGTACCTCGCGGTGCGCGCGGCGGTGGGCACGTTCGGCGGGGTGGTGCTGGCGTGGCTGTTCTACGGCCTGGCCATGACCGTCCCGGTCGCGCACCGGCTCGCCGCCAACGGGCTGGACGGGGTCGACTGGGGCGAGGACCTCTCCGCCGCGCTGTGGACCGCGCTGGTCGGCGGCGTCCTGCTCTACATCGAGGTGCAGGGCATCATCGGCGTGGTGGCGCTGGAGGCCAAGGTCGCGCGGCGGTTCCTCGGGCCCAGCGAGGCCGAGGTGCTGCGCCGGCGCATCGACGAGCTGGCCACCAGCCGCGCGGGCATCGTCGCCGCCGTGGACGCCGAGCGCCGCCGCATCGAGCGCGACCTGCACGACGGGGTGCAGCAGCGGCTGGTCGCGCTGGGGATGCTGCTCGGCCGCGCCCGGCGCAACCCCGACCACGCCGACGACCTGCTGCGCCAGGCCCACGACGAGTCCCGGCACGTGCTGGAGGACCTGCGGGAGGTCGCCTGGCGCGTGTACCCGGCGGCCCTGGACTCGCTGGGGCTGGCCGAGGCGCTGGAGGCCGTCGCGGACCGCTCGGCGATACCGGTGCGGATCCGCTGCGAGCGGTTCGACGCGCCCGCGCGGGTGGAGACGGCGGTGTACTTCGTGGTGTCCGAGGCGGTGACGAACGCGGCCAAGCACTCGGGTGCGACCATGATCCGCGTGGACATCGGCGGGGGCGGCGGCGAGGTGCGCGTGCGGGTCGAGGACGACGGCGTCGGCGGCGCGGACCCGGCGGGCGGCGGGCTGGCCGGGCTGGCCCGCCGGGTGTCGGCGCTGGACGGCCGGTTCGCGGTGCGCAGCCCGGCCGGCGGGCCCACGGTGATCACCGCGGAGGTCCCGTGCGGGTGATCCTGGCCGAGGACTCGACGCTGCTGCGCGAGGGCCTGGTGCGGCTGCTGGCCGAGGAGGGCCACGAGGTGGTCGCGTCGGTGGGCGACGCGGGCGCGCTGCTCGACGCCGTGGCCGCGCACCTGCCGGACGTCGTGGTGACCGACGTGCGGATGCCCCCGACGAACTCCGACGAGGGCCTGAAGGCCGCGCTGGAGATCCGCCGGAGGCACCCCGGCGTCGGCGTCCTGGTGCTGTCGCAGTACGTGGAGCAGCGCTACGCCGTCGACCTGCTCACCGAGCGCGCCGAGGGCGTCGGCTACCTGCTCAAGGACCGCGTCGTCCAGGTGGAGGAGTTCCTCGACGCGCTGCGCCGGGTGGGCTCGGGCGGCGCGGCGTTCGACCCGGAGGTGGTGCGCCGGCTGCTGGCGCGCTCCGGGCACCCGCTGGACGCGCTGACCGCGCGGGAGCGGGAGGTGCTGGCGCGCATGGCCGAGGGCCACACCAACAACGCGATCGCGGCGAAGCTGCACGTCTCGCGCAGCGCCGTGGAGAAGCACGTGAACTCGATCTTCGACAAGCTGCGGCTGTCCGACGTGGACGGCTACAGCCGCCGGGTGCTGGCGATCCTGCGCTACCTGCGGTCGTGAGCCTCGCGCTTGGCCAGGCGGGACACCACGAACCACACCACGGCCAGCGCCGCCGCGCCGAGCACGACCTTCGACACGATGCCCATGTACTGCTCGACGACGTGCCAGTTGTCGCCCAGGAGGTAGCCGGCCAGGATCAGCGCGGTGTTCCAGATCGCGCTGCCGGCGGCGGTGAACGCGACGAACGTGGGCAGCGGCATCCGCTCCACGCCCGCCGGGATGGAGATGAGGCTGCGGAAGATGGGCACCATCCGGCCGAAGAACACCGTCGCCCGGCCGTGCCGGCGGAACCAGTCCTCGGTCTTGTCCACGTCCGAGACCTTGACCAGCGGCATCTTCGACACGATCGCCCGCACGCGGTCCCGGCCGAGCAGCGCGCCCACGTAGTAGAGCACCAGCGCGCCGACGACCGACCCGGTGGTGGTCCACAGGATCGCCGCGACCAGGCTCATCCGGCCCTGCCCGGCGGCGAAGCCGGCCATCGGCAGGAACACCTCGCTGGGCAGCGGCGGGAAGAGGTTCTCCAGCGCGATCGCCAGCCCGGCGCCGGGCGCGCCGAGCGCCTCCATCAGATCGGTGACCCACTTGACGACATCCATGATCACCACGCTACGAGCGCGCCGGGTTGGCGTGCCATGAAGCGGGCCGCACAGCGCGGGTGTGGAAAACCCCAGGGCGACGAACCCACCCCGCCTCCACCTCACCCCGCGGCGTGCGCGGCCAACCCCTCGGCGTACCGGGTGATCACGCCCCGCAGGACCCGGCGGTAGAGCCACCCGGTGCCGAGCACCGCGGGCTCGAACGACGAGTGCCAGCGGATCCGCGTCCCGCCGCCGTCCGGGGCCAGGTCGATGAACGCCTGGTAGTCGCGGACGGCCAAGCCGGACAGCAGCACGTACCCGATCCGGCGGTTCGGCGTGAGTTCGACCACCTCCTCCCTCGTGGGGTTCCTCCGGCCCCGGTTGTGAAACACGCGGATCTCCCCGACGCCGTGCGCGTCGCCCGCCCGCTCCCGCTCGTAGCGCAGCACCGGGGACCAGTCCGGCCACGTCGCGCTGTCCGCCGCGAGGCGGTAGACGCGCGCCGGGTCCGCGGCGCTGCGCACCGAGACGTCCACTGTCTGTACCATGTGGTACATGTACCATCCGGTACATGCCGGGACAAGAGACCGCCGACGGGCTGCTCGCGCGCGTGGTCGACCACGTGGCGCGGCACGGGATCGCGGACCTGAGCCTGCGGCGGCTCGCGGCGGGGGTCGGCACCAGCCACCGGATGCTGATCTACCACTTCGGGTCGAAGGAGGGCCTGCTGGTGGCCGTGGCGCGGGCGGTGGAGGCGCGGCAGCGGGAACTGCTGGCGTCGCTGCCCGACGACGACCCGGCCGAGCTGGGCCGCGCGTTCTGGCGCGCCCTCACCGACCCCGCGCTGCGCGCCCACGAGCGGCTGTTCTTCGAGCTGTACGGCCAGGCCGTGCAGGGCCGACCGGGCACGACCGCGCTGCTGGACGGCGTCGTCGACTCGTGGGTCGAGCCCGTCGCCGAGCGCGAGCGCCGCCGCGGCCACCCGCCCGAGCGCGCCCGCGCCCGCGCCCGGCTGGGGCTGGCGGTGGCCCGGGGCCTGCTGCTGGACCTGGTGGCCACCGACGACGAGGAGGGCGTCACCGCCGCCATGGACCTCTTCCTGGAGATGGCGGCCGACTAGGATCGGCCGCGTGGAGCGGATCCCGGTGATCGTGGTGGCGGGGTTCCTCGGCGCCGGCAAGACGACCCTGCTCAACCACCTGCTGGCCACCGCGCGCGGGACGCGGATCGGCGTGGTGGTCAACGACTTCGGCGCGATCGGCGTCGACGCGATGAGCGTCGCCGGGCAGGTCGGCTCGACCGTGTCGCTGAGCAACGGGTGCCTGTGCTGCGCGGTCGACGCGAGCGGCCTGGACGAGCTGCTGGGCCGGCTCGACTCGCTGGTGGACGTGATCGTGGTCGAGGCCAGCGGCTTGGCCGAGCCGCAGGCCATGGCGCGGCTGGTGCTGGGCAGCGGGAACCCGCGCCTGGCCTACGGCGGGCTGGTGCTGCTGGTCGACGCGGCCGAGTTCCCCGCCGACCTGGAGCGCCACCTGCGCGTCGCGGACCTGGTGGTGCTCAACAAGACCGACCGCGCGACCGACGTGCCGGCGCTGGTGGCGCGGATCGACCGGGTGAAGCCCGGCGTGCCCGTGGTGGCCGCCGAGCACGGCCGCGTCGACCCGGCGCTGCTGTTCGACCCGCGCCCGCGCGGCGACCGGTACGGGCAGTTGTCGCTGGAGGACCTGCTGGACGACCCGGACGACGCCGAGCACGCCCACGTCCACTACACCAGCGCGGAGTTCACCGGCGGGGCGATGAACCCGACGCGCCTGATGGCGTTCCTGGACCACCGCCCGCCGGGCCTGTACCGGATCAAGGGCTTCGTGCACTTCGACGTGCCCGGCCACCGGCAGCGCTTCAGCCTGCACGCCGTCGGCGCGTTCCTGCGCTTCGAGCGCCTGCCCGGCAGCGGGCCCCACCGGACCGAACTGGTGCTGATCGGCGCCGACCTCGACCGGGACGCGGTGGTCGCCGCGCTGCGGGGGTGCGCGGAACCCGCGCCCGGGTCGGTGGACCCGCAGTCCATGCTGGAGGTCCTGCGCTACCTGCGGTGAGAGTGGGGCCGGAGAGACTCGAACTCTCACTGGCACGGACCTAAACCGTGTGCCTCTGCCAATTGGGCTACGACCCCGTCACCGCCAGCCTATCGGCCGGCCGGGAGGGGTGGCGCACTGGTGGGAGGCAGTGGTCCCGGCCCGGCGAAGCGGTGTCGCCGAAGCGCCGGGGGCGGTACCGGTCAACGGCGGCGTCGCGGCTCAACTACGGTTACCGGCAGACCGCTGCTAGGAGGAGATGTGGCTCGCGACCCCGAGACCATCCAGCGCGAGATCGAGCAGGCTCGCGACGCGCTGGCCACCACCCTGGACGAGCTGGGCACGAGGGCCAACCCCCAGCGCTTCGTCGAGGCGGGCAAGGACAGCGTGCGCGCGAAGCTCGACGAACCCAAGATCCGGTACTCGCTGATCGCGGTGGCCGTGCTCGTCGGGTTCGCCGTGCTGCGCAAGCTGTTCCGCTGACCCGGGCTACTGCCCCTCGGCCACGAGGGGCAGTAGCACCTGGTCCACCACCCGGTCGACGAACGGCAGGTCCAGCGGGTCGCCGGTGAGCATCAGCCGGTAGATCAGGGCCGCGCCCGCCAGCTCGACGGCCATGCCGCGCGGCGCGTCGGCGCGCAGCTCGCCCCGCTCGTCGGCCCGCTCCAGGATGCGCCGCAGCACGTCGCGCTGGGCGATCAGGAACGTCTCGCGGAACGCCGTGGCCAGCTCCGGCTCGTGCGGCAGCTCGCCCACGAGGGCCTGCGCCGCCTTGCCGATCGGCCCGGACAGGAACGCCGCGAACGAGCTGAGGAACTCCCGCAGGTCGCCCGCCAGCGAGCCGGTGTCCGGCTCCGCCAGGTTCTCCGTCGCCAGGTGCGTGCACGTGTCGATCACCAGGTCGAGCTTGGACTCCCACCGCCGGTAGATGGTGGCCTTGCCCGCGCGGGCGCGCGCGGCGACGGCGTCCATGGTCAGCGCCCGGTAGCCGACCTCCGCCATCACCTCCAGCGCGGCCCGGCGCAGCGCGTCGTCGCGGCTCGCGTCCCGCGGTCTGCCTCGTTGTGGGGCTCGTGCCGCCCCGCTGTACACCGGTGTGGCCATGTCTGCGCTCCCGTTCGCCCTTTGGCCGGACATCCTAGGCGGGAGCGGGCCGTCTCAGACCTCGATTGCCTGGTCATGAGGGGTGCTCGGTTCGGGGTGGGGGAGGACGGGCACGGCCAGGCCGTGCCGGGTGTGCAGGTACACCGCCGAGAACGCGAGCGCGTCGCCGTCCAGCAGGTGCACCACGGCCCGGTCGGCGTGCCCGCGGGCGATCTCCTCCACCAGCAGGTCGACCTGGACGCGGGCCGCGATCAGCCCCGGCGCCGTGGCGCCGAGCACCTGGTCGCCGGCGCGCACGGTCACGGTCCAGTCGTCGCCGGCGCGCAGGTAGTTGGCGGTGATGGGCAGGGTGGGCATGTCTTGACCTCCGTTCCCCGCCCATCTGACCGGCAATCGGCCGCGCGCACGCGATCATTCCCCCCAAGGTGGGATGACTGAACCTCTTCCGGGTCTTTTCCGGGCGCCCGAGGAGGGTCGGGCGCGGGAGTCCACCGCGCTCGGCTTGGCCGTGAACCCGGAGATCGCGGGGCCGGCCCGGGGCAGCGCCGAGCGCCACCTGCGCTCCCGGGCGCCCGGCCCCGCGCTGCGGGCGAAGCCCCGACCCGGCCGCACCACGGGTTGCAAGCGGCTGCCGGCCTCCAACGGCCACTACCCGGCGCCAGCCGAGTCCACTGTGGACCTCGACACCGGCGGCATCGCGGAGGTGCGCGCGCACGGCGTCGTGGACGGCGCCGGGGTGGAGCACGAGGTCGACGCGATCACCCACGGCGCCGGGTCCCCGTCGCCCCCGTGGTCGGCTGTCCGCAAGGGGCCCCGGCGCCGCCCGGGACGGGGAACCGCCGGCGTGGTCAGACGCCGGCGGCCTTGGCGCGCTCCGCGCGCAGCCGCGTCACCGCGGGCAGGTCCAGCGGCTGGAGCCGGGCCCCGGTCGCCCACTCGATCAGCAGGTCGGCCAGCTGCGGGTTGCGCGGCAGCACCGGCCCGTGCAGGTAGGTGCACAGGATGCGGCCCTGCACGGCGCCCTCCACCGACCCGTCGTTGCCGGTGCCGACCTTGACGTGCGCCAGCGGTTTCGCCGACGGGCCGAGGGTGGTCCGGCCCTGGTGGTTCTCGAAGCCGGTCAGCAGCCCCTCGAACAGGCCGTCGGCGGGCGTCGCGACGACCTCGCCGATGGCCCGGCTGCCGCCCGCGTGGGACGTCGAGTCGATCAGCCCGAGACCGGGGTGGGTGACCTGGTCGGCCCGGGTGAACGACTCGCCGAAGATCTGGATGCCCGCGCACACCCCGAGGACGACCGCGCCGCGCGCCGCCGCCCGCTGCATCCCGGGGTGCTCGCGCAGGTGCCGCACCGCCAGCGTCTGCGCGGTGTCCTCACCGCCGCCCACCACGTAGATGTCGCACGAGTCGGGCACCGGCTCGCCGAAGTTCACGGTGACGATCTCGGCCGGGATGCCCCGCCACGCCATGCGCTTCTCCAGCACCACGGCGTTGCCGAAGTCGCCGTAGGTGCCCAGCAGGTCGGGCAGGACCAGGGCGACGGAGACCTTGCTGCTCACTGGGCGGCCCTCGCGTTCAGGTCGCGGAAAGCGGTGTAGTTGGCGATGACCTCCACCGCGCCGGGCGGCATGGCGTCGATCGCGACCAGCGGGTCCGGCACGACCGCGTGCTCGACCTCGGCGTAGGTCAGGCGCACCGCCAGGTCCGTCGCCCGCTCGCCGGAGGCGATGACCCGCCGGCCGCGCAGCCGCTCGAACGGCACGTCCCACAGCCACGACAGGTCGCGCCCGTCGGCCTCCTGCGCGTTGATCACCAGCACCGCCGGGTGGTCGGCCTCCCGCACGACGGTCAGCGTCTCGCTCCAGCCCGCCGGGTTCTTCGACAGCAGCAGGCGCGCGCGGCGGTCGCCGCGCTGGATCGTCCGGTACCGGCCGGCCACGTCGGACACGCCGCGCAGCCGCTCCACGGCCTCCGCGACCGGCACGCCCAGCGCGAACGCCGCCGCCGTCGCCATGACCGCGTTGGCCTGGTTGAACTTGCCGGGCAGCCGCAGCGCCAGGGCGACCTTCTCGCCCTCGGGCGTGACCAGCCGGCCGTCGCCGGTCACCCAGTCCGGGCGCGGGCGGGCCAGGTCGCAGCCGGTGCAGCGCCAGTGCTCGCCCTGCCAGCGGATCGGGTCGCCGCAGCGCGGGCAGGACGCCGCGTCGTTGTGCCAGCCGGTGCCGGTCGCCACCCACACGACCCGCGCGCAGTCCCGCGCCGCCGACGTCACCATGATGTCGTCGCAGTTCGCCACGACCACGCCGGGCACCGTGGCGAGCGCCGCGCGCAGCGACTTCTCGATGGTGCGCACCTCGCCCACCCGGTCGAGCTGGTCGCGCGACAGGTTGAGCAGCACGGCCACGGCCGGCGCGGAGGCGCGGCAGACCTCGGGGAAGTACCCCTCGTCGACCTCCAGCACCGCGTACGGGGCGTCGGGCTGCTTGGACAGCGCCGTCACGTGCCCGTCGGGCATGTTGGCGCCGCCGTGGTTGGTGGCGACCCGACCGAGGAAGGACGCGGCGCGGCTGAGCATCATCGTGCTCGTGGTCTTGCCGTTGGTGCCCGTGACCAGGGCGACCGAACGGCCGGACGTCAGGTGCGCCAGCGCCTGCGGGTCGAGCTTGAGCGCCACGCGGCCACCGATCATGCCGCCCGCGCCCAGGCCCATCTTCTGCGACAGCTTCGAGCTCATGTTGCCCAGCCGCACGGCCGCGGCGGTGCGCAGCGGCAGGCGTGCTGGGTCTGCACCAGGAGTGTTCGGCAAGCGACTTCCCGCTCGGTAGAAGGGATGCCGCCGATGCTACCGGGGCCCGCGGCCGTCGAGTTCCCGCAGGGTCCGGATCAGGTCCACGGTGCTCAGCCGGCACAGCTGCGCCATGTGCTCCAGCGCCGGCAGGTCCAGGTGGACCTCGGGGGAGCGGCCGGGCGCGAGCTGGTGCAGCCTGCCCTGCGCCCAGCGGCGCAGCGGCAGCAGCTGCGGCCGGGCGTCGGCGACGACCGCGGTGAGGTCGACCGACAGGTGGCCGGCGGGCGCGTCGCCGAACACGCGGTCGTGCACCCGGGCCAGCACCTGGTGCGCGGGCACGCCGAGCGCGACGCAGATCTCCACCAGGCGCACCACCGAGCACTGGCGGGTGCCCAGCTCGTAGGTGGCGAGGGTCTGCAACGAGATCCCGCTCTGCAGCCGGCGGTTGAGATCCTTGCGGGTCCAACCGCGCTGCCTGCGCAGGCTGCGCAGCTCCTCACCGAGCACGCGCTGGTACACCGCTGTGTCGACCTGCACCGTCAAGTCCTCCATGTCCGCGGGGGTCGGCAGACCCCTCGCAGAGGGAAAGCGCGACGTGCCGTCCGCTTACGCGACTTGCCCCCGATATCCCTCGAACGGGCTAATCGGAGGTACTCGGAGTAGTTCCTTCAGCGGTCCAGAGCGCCGGTCACCCCGGTTTCGCGGGGGCCGAGGAACCGCGGGTCGGGCCGGGCGACGAGGCCGTCCCACATCGCCTTGCCGCTCGCGAAGGCTTCGCGGAAGTGCCCGTACGCGGTGGTCGCCCACTGCCGCGAGGTGTCGTGCCCCACGCCGAACGCCTCCAGCCCCGCCTCCCGGCAGAGCGCCACGGCGCGCGGCAGGTGGAACCGCTGGGTGACCACGGTGGCCCTGGAGACGCCGAAGACGCGCTTGGCGCGCGTGCACGAGTCCCAGGTGTCCAGGCCCGCGTAGTCGGCCACGATCACCCGGGAGGGGATGCCCCGGTCGATCAGGTAGGCGCGCATGGCGCCGGGCTCGTCGTACTCCCGGCGGCTGTTGTCGCCGCTGACCAGCAGCACCTTCACCTTGCCGCGCCGGTACAGGTCGGCGGCGACGTCCAGCCGGCCCGCCAGGAACGGCGTCGGCTTCCCGCCGCGCAGGCCCGCCCCCAGCACCAGGGCGACCGGCGCCTCGGGCACGTCCTGCGCCGCGTGCCGGTAGGGCGCGCTGGCCACCCGCGTCCAGATCCAGGGCACGGGCGCGAGCGCGCCGAGCAGCACCGCCACCACGAGCACGCGCTTCCAGCGCACGCGCCGCACGAACTCCCCCACGAATCCCCCCACGAATTCCCCCGGCGAAACGCCGGTCAGTTGACGCAGCGCACCCCGTCCGCCGTGATGGGCGGTTCGGCGGCGGTGCTGGACCCCGTCTGCGCCTCGCGCGCGCCGTCCAGGCCCACCAGGGGCGCGCCGGCCAGGTTCTGCGTGCCCGGACCGGAGTAGTCGCTGCCCACGTACACGCGGGCCCGCCCGGCCGGGATGTCGTCGTCCTGCTCGGTCCCGATGCCGCCCAGCGCCTCGGCGACGGTCTCCGCGCCCGCCTCGCCGCCCTTGCCGTAGCGGACCACCGACGTCGTCATGGTCTGGCTCGCGTTGTCCGCGCCGCCGTCCACGAAGCCCTTCGCGACCAGGGTCTCCAGCACGCGCGCCGCCAGGCCGCGCACGCCGGAGGCGTTGCGCACCTCCACGGTGACGCTCGTCGGGTCGACGGTGGGCGTGGCGGACGTGCCCGCGCCCGGGTCGGCCCCCATGTCCTTGAAGAACCGCTTGACCGCGCTCTCGCTGACCTCGACCGCCAGGCCGTCCTCGGGCGTCTGGAGCGCCGGGTTGCCGGTCGGGATCGTCTCGAACTTGATGCTGCCGCCGGTCAGGTCCTTCATCTGGGTGGCGAACCGCAGGATGTCCCAGTCCTTGTCCAGCACGATCGACCTGGTCAGCGCGTCGATCAGCGAGCGCAGCTTGCCCGGGTCGGACAGCGTGCCGGCGGAGAGCATCTTCTTCGCCAGGCCCGCCATGAACACCTGCTGGCGCACGATCCGGTCCAGGTCGCCCTGCGGCAGGCCGTGCCGCTGGCGGACGAACGCCAGCGCGTCGCGGCCCTCCACCGACTGCGGGCCGGCCGCGAAGTCCGCGCCGGACAGCTGGTCCCTGGTCGCCTCGTTCAGGCACACGTCCACGCCGCCGACGGCCTTGGTCAGGTCGTAGAAGCCGACGAGGTTGACCTCCGCGTAGTGGTCGACGGTGACGCCGGTCAGGTCCTGGACGGTGCCGATGAGGTTCTTGGCGCCGGCCTTGCGCGACTCCTGCTCGACCTGCACGGGGTCGGTGACGCCCTTCTTCCGCAGCTGCTCGACCGCCTCGCCCTTGCCGTAGCCGTAGGCCGAGTTGATCTTGTGCCGCCCGTGGCCGCCCGCGATCCGCACGTACGCGTCGCGCGGGAACGACACGGCCACCGCCTCGCCGGTGTCGTTCGGGATGTGCATCAGGATCAGGGTGTCGGTGTTCAGGCCGCCCTCCGACTCGTCACCCGCCTGCAGCTCGTCGAGGATCTCCCGCGGCAGCGGGTTGCCCTTGGCGTCGGTGCGGCTGTCCATGCCGACCATCAGGATGTCGATCGAGCCGTCGGCGGGCCGCTCGCCGCCGCCGCCCGCGCCGATCACGTCGGTGGTGGTGAGGTTCTGGCTCAGCGACTGGAAGTTCGCCCACGCGTAGCCGGTGCCGAGCAGGACGACCGCCGAGCAGAGCGCGGCCACCGCGCGGCCGGCCAGGGAACCGCCCCTGCGCCGGACCGGCGGGCGCGCGGGGCGCCGGGGCGCGATCCGCTGCGGCTGCCGGGCGCGGTCGGCGGGCCGCGGCGCGCCGCCGTCGTGCGCGGGGGGCCGGGCGCCCGGGGGCCGGCCGGCGCCGCGGGGGGCCGGGTCGCCGGCCCGGGGCCGCCGGTCGCCGGGGTTCGGTCGCGGCCGGCCGTCGCCGGGGTTCGGTCGCGGCCGACCGCCCACGGGGTTCGCCGGGGTGCGGCGCTCGCCGGGCGGGACGTCGCCGGGGCGGGGCCCGCCGGTCGCCTCGCCCCGGCCGCGGGCGGGCGGCGCACCCGGCTGCCGACGCGGCCGGTCCGGCCCGTGAGGGGGCTGACCTGCGGAGGAACTCCCAGGGGGGACTGGACGCCTGCGGAACCCGTCGGGCCCGCCTGGCCTCGGCGGCCGGTTGTCCACTCGCCCTCCCTCCTGTCGTTCCCGGCTGTGCCCTCTTGGACGTACCGGTGGCCTTTAGGGTTGCCCACAGCGTGGCACAGCCCCACATCACGACGTGGTGATACCGGGTCCGGACGAACCGTGACCAGCGAAGTAGCCCGATTGTGAGGTGGCCGACGCGCCGTTCGTAGACTCCACCCCGTGCTCACGATGCAGGACGCGCTGCTCGCGCTGACCAGGTACTGGACCGAACGGGGCTGCATCGTCGTGCAGCCGTACAACACCGAGGTCGGCGCCGGGACGTTGAACCCGGCCACCGTGCTGCGCGTGCTGGGCCCCGAGCCGTGGCGCGTCGCCTACGTCGAGCCCAGCGTGCGGCCCGACGACGCCCGCTACGGCGAGAACCCGAACCGGCTGCAGACCCACACCCAGTTCCAGGTGGTCCTCAAGCCCGACCCGGGCGACCCGCAGGAGCTGTACCTGGGCAGCCTCGAAGCGCTGGGCGTCGACGTGCGCGCGCACGACGTGCGGTTCGTCGAGGACAACTGGGCCTCGCCCGCGCTCGGCGCGTGGGGCCTGGGCTGGGAGGTGTGGCTCGACGGGCTGGAGATCACCCAGTTCACCTACTTCCAGCAGGCCGGCGGCCTGTCGCTGGACCCGGTGTCGGTGGAGATCACCTACGGCATCGAGCGCATCATGATGGCGCTGCAGGGCGTCGACCACTTCAAGGACATCGCCTACGCGCCCGGCATCTCCTACGGCGAGGCGTTCGGCCAGTCCGAGTACGAGATGTCCCGCTACTACCTCGACGACGCCGACGTGGAGGCCAACCGGCGGCTGTTCGAGGAGTACGCGGCCGAGGCGCGGCGGATGCTCGACGCGCGCCTGCCGGTCCCCGCGCACAACTACGTGCTCAAGTGCTCGCACGCGTTCAACGTGCTCGACGCCCGCGGCGCGATCAGCACGACCGAGCGGGCCCGCGCGTTCGGCCGGATGCGCGGCCTGGCGCGCGAGGTGGCGCAGCTGTGGGCGGCGCGGCGGGAGGAGCTGGGGCACCCGCTGGGCCTGGTCGAGCCGCTGCCCGCCGCCCCGGCGGCGGACCCGGTCGCGGTCGACCGGCCCGGCACGCTGCTGTTCGAGATCGGCACCGAGGAGCTGCCCCCGGCCGAGGTCGACCGGACCGTGCAGGCGGTGCGCGCGGCCGTCACCGACAAGCTCGCGGCGACGCGCCTCGGGCACGGCGCGGTGGAGGTCCACGGCACGCCGCGGCGCGTCGTCGTCGTGGTGCCCGACGTGCAGCCCCGGGAGCCGGACGCCGAGAAGACCGTGCGCGGCCCCCGCGTGTCGGCGGCGTTCGACGACTCGGGCGCGCCCACCAAGGCGGCGGCGGGGTTCGCGCGCGGGCAGGGCGTGGACGTCTCCGAGCTGGGGCGGGTCGTGGAGAACGGCGTCGAGCACGTCGCCGTGGTCCGCGCGGTCGTGGGCGGCGGCGCGGTCGAGGTGCTGGGGCCGCTGCTGGCCTCGGTGGTGGCCGAGCTGCGCGCCGAGAAGAACATGAGGTGGAACGACCCGAAGCTGTCGTTCACCCGGCCGATCCGGTGGCTGCTGGCCCGGCTGGGGTCCGCGCCGGTGCCGTTCGCGGTGTCCTCGCTGGCCTCCGGGACCACCACCAGGGTGCACCGGACGGCCGACGCGCCGGTGGTGGAGGTGCCCTCCGCCGACGGGTACGCGCAGCTGCTGGCCGCGCACGGGATCACGCTGTCGGCCGAGGACCGGCGCGCGGCGATCGTGGCGCGGGCCGAGGAGCTGGCGGCGACCGCGGGCGGCGTCGTGGACTTCACCGGCGTGCTGGACGAGGTGACGAACCTGGTCGAGCAGCCGACGCCCATCCTCGGGTCGTTCGACCCGAAGTACCTGGAGCTGCCCGCCCAGATCCTGACCACCGTGATGCGCAAGCACCAGCGGTACCTGCCGGTGCGGACCGCCGACGGCGCCCTGCTGCCGCACTTCGTGGCGGTGGCGAACGGCTCGGTGGACGAGGACCTGGTGCGGGCGGGCAACGAGGCGGTGCTGCGCGCCCGGTACGAGGACGCGGCGTTCTTCTGGCGGGCGGACCTGCGCACGCCGCTGGAGAAGATGAAGTCCGGGCTGGAGAAGCTGACCTTCGCCGACGAGCTCGGGTCGATGGCCGACCGCGCCCGGCGGATCGCGGCGCTGGCCGGGCGGCTCGCCGACGTGGTGGGCGGCGCCGACGGGACCCTGCGCCGGGCCGGCGAGCTGGCCAAGTTCGACCTCGGCTCGCAGATGGTGATCGAGCTGTCGTCGCTGGCGGGCGTGATGGCGCGCGAGTACGCGCAGCGGGCGGGCGAGTCGCCGGAGGTCGCCGCGGCGCTGTACGAGATGGAGCTGCCCCGGTCGGCCGGTGACGCGCTGCCCGCCTCCCGCGCGGGCGCGCTGCTGTCGCTGGCGGACCGGTTCGACCTGCTGGCCGGGCTGTTCGGCATCGGGGCGAACCCGACCGGCAGCTCCGACCCGTTCGGGCTGCGCCGGGCCGCCCTCGGCGCGGTGAGCGTGCTGCGGGCGTTCCCCGACCTGCGGGGGATCACGCTCGGCCGGGCGCTCTCCCTCGCGGCCGAGGGGCTCGACGTCCCCGCGGCGGCCCTGGACAAGGCCCTGGAGGCGGCGCGCGAGTTCGCCGTGCGGCGCTACGAGCAGCAGCTGCTCGACGCCGGGCACGACCACCGGTTCGTCAACGCCGTGCTGGTGCTCGCCGACGCGCCCGCCCGAGCCGACGAGGCGCTGGCGGAGCTGACCGCGCTGGCGGGCGACGAGGCGTTCGCCGGCCTGGTGGCCGCGCTCCAGCGCGTGCGGCGGATCGTGCCGCCGGGCACGGCGGGCGAGTACGACCCGCGGGCGCTGGTGGAACCGGCGGAGGTGGCCCTGCACGAGGCCCTCGCCGGCGTGCCGCGCGGCGTCGGCGGCCTGGCGGCGTTCGCGGCGGCGGCCGGCGCGCTGACCGGGCCGGTCGACGCGTTCTTCGACGAGGTGCTGGTGATGGCCGAGGACCCGGCGGTCCGCGCCGCCCGGCTGGGGCTGCTGGCGGCGATCCGCGACCTGGCCGCGCCGGTGCTGGACTGGCAGGCGCTGGGCACGGCGCTCGGCTGAGGCCCCTCCCGCGCGGCACCCACGACGACGCCCCCGCCGGTTCGACCGGCGGGGGCGTCGTCGTGGGTGCCGCGTCGGCTACGGGGCGACGATCTGCCACTCCCGGTTGTCCAGGTCGACACCGACGCGGGCCGCGGCGCCCGGCTGGGCCGCGAACCCGGAGGAGGTGCGGCCGGCGGCGGGGTCACCCTGCGCGACCGCCGTGCCGGCGCCGATCGCCAGCAGCGCCGCCGCCGTTGCCGCCACCAGTGCCGACGAAACGAATCTGCGCGTTCTCACGCTGTCTCCTCACGCCCGTTCAGGGTTGCTCCGGCGTCACCTTGACACAGAAAAGCCGCGGGTGGTTAGTCCTGTTTCGCACCCTGCCGCAATCGTGACCGGCTGTGCGCGCAGCGTCACCTTTTCCGGGTCCGGTAACAGCGCTGCCAGCGGCTTCGATGTCCCAGGAAGGTGGACGGGCCCATTGGCGCGGACCATTCGGAGCTGCCTCGTTGCGACATCTTGACGAACCCGCTCCGAGGGGATGAAATCCGCACCTGGCATTTTCCGGGGTCGACGGGCGGTCGGCGGCGCACTGGGGGTTGGCGGATGCGAAGACTACGCGGAGCGGCGTCCTGCGCCGCGCTCGTCCTGCTCGTCACCTCCTGCGGCGCCCGGGGCGGCGACGACGCCCAGGCCACCGCCGGGGCGGGCGGGCCGGTTGTCGGGGTGATCCTCCCCGACCGCGCGTCGGCCCGCTGGGAGGAGCAGGACCGCAGGCTGCTGTCCGCCGCGTTCGACATCGCCGGCGTCGAGTCGGTGATCGAGAACGCCGAGGGCGACGAGGCGCGGTTCGCGGGCATCGCCGACGCGATGATCGCGCGCGGCGTGAAGGTGCTGATGACCACGCCGCTGAGCACCGAGGGCGGCGCGACGGTCGAGCGCAAGGCCGAGCAGGCGGGCATCCCGGTCATCAACTACGACCGGATCAGCCTGGGCGGCATGGCCGACTACTACGTGTCGTTCGACAACCTCAACGTGGGCGAGCTGCAGGCCGAAGGTCTGCTGGAGTGCCTCGGGACCAAGCCGGGCGCGCAGGTCGTCGAGATCCAGGGCGCGCCGACGGACAACAACGCCACCCTGTTCGCCGACGGCCAGCGCCGCAAGCTCGGCCCGCTCTACGACAGCGGCGCGCTGCGGCTGGTCAAGAGCCAGCCGGTCGACAAGGGCGACCCGGCGGTGGCCAAGGGCCTGTTCGAGCAGATCCTCGACGGCAACGCGGGCCGGGTCGACGCGGTGGTCGCGGCCGACGACGGCCTCGCGGGCGCGGTGATCGAGGTGCTCAAGGCCAGGGGGCTGGCCGGGAGGGTGCCGGTGACCGGGCAGAACGCCACCGTGCCGGGGCTGCGCGCGGTGCTGCGCGGCGAGCAGTGCATGACGGTGCACAAGCCCGTGCGCGACGAGGCCCAGGCGGCGGCGCGGCTGGCCATCGCCGTGGCGCGCGGCGACCTCAGCGGGGCCGACGACCTGGCCACCGGCAACACGCGGGACCTGGTGGCGCGGCGGGACGTCAAGTCCGTGCTGCTGGGCGCCGAGATGGTCACCCGGGGCGACGTGCGGGCGCTGGTGGCGCAGGGCGCGGTCGACCCGGCCGAGCTGTGCGCGGGCGACGTGGCGGCGGACTGCGACGAGCTGGGCATCGTCAACTAGCGGCGCCGCGACGGGGTCACTCGTCGTCGTGCCGGCCCGAGATGAACTCCTGGAAGCGGATCTTCGCCCGGATCAGCGGCTGCCTGATCCGGGCCTCCCGGCGGTAGGCGCGGCGCAGCTTGCGCGAGTCCTCGGAGTACCGCCAGCGCGCCCACGGCGACCCCGGCCGGGCCAGCCGCAGCGCCCCGATCTCCGGCAGCACCGGCACCAGCAAGCCGAGCAGGCCCGTCCAGACCTTGCCCTTGAGCAGCGCCACGATGGCGAAGCCCAGGTGCACCAGGACGAGCAGGACCCGCAGCCAGCGACCCTCGCCGTAGAACTCGTCGTAGCCCAGCGGGCGCGCGCCGAGCAGCAGCAGGCCCGTCATGCCGATCGCCAGGAACACCGCGTCCACCGACAGCCGGCCGTCCTTGGACCAGTACACGTCGCGCAGGTGCAGTATCAGGGCGAACTCGTCGAGCACCAGGGCCGCGCCCACGCCGAGCAGCGCCGCTGCGGACACCCGTACCCCGTGCTCGTCGTCCGGGGCCGCCAGCCCCGTCACGCCGCCGACGAGCAGGAAGACCGTGCCGAACACCACGTGGTGGATGTGCGTGCCGCCGGGCTTGATGTTGCCCGGCCACCAGCGCACGTTGGCGCGGATCAACCGCACGCTGATCCTGATCAGGACGAACGTGACCACGAGGCCGAGCAGGAAGAACAGCAGCCGGGCCTGGGGCAGGTGGAGCGTCGACGACACCGCACCATCTTCACTCCGACGGCGGCCCCCGGTCGGCCTACTTGAAGTTCACGCCGCCCTGGATGTCGCCGGCCTGGACCACGTTGCCGTGGACCGTGCCGGACACCTGGTTGGTCACCCGTCCGGGCTGCGCCCCGGAGGCCCGCCGGCGCAGCTCCTCGCCGAACGCCGGGTCCGCCGCCGCGGCCCGGCCCAGCACCTCGCTCAGTGCCCTGACCTGCGGGGAGTCCGGCGCCGCCCCCTCGGCGGAGAGCAGCGCGGCCAGCGCGGCCGGGTCACCCGCGAACTTCACCCGGACGAGTTCGTTCAGGCTCGCGACGGCTCGCGTGGCGAGCGACGCGGCGACGTGCGGCGGCACCGGCTCCGGCATGGCAGACCCCCTGTGATCGCGTCCTCGCCCACCGTAGCAGTGCGACTCGCCGCGCTCAGCCGCTCGACTGCTACCGGTCTCCCGTGGTTCACTGTCTTCGGTCGTACCATTCTGTGTTCGTGTTCCACCACGCTCGCGGAACGGAGTTGCGGGCGCCGAACTTTCTCCGCCAGGAGGGGCCGTCGCCCTAGCTGACCCGGTGGTCGCAAGCGCGATCCGGCACCTGTTAGAGGAGAAGTAGCAAGATGGCAGTTCAGGGCACCGTCAAGTGGTTCAACGCGGAGAAGGGCTTCGGCTTCATCTCCCCGGACAACGGTGGCGCCGACGTGTTCGTGCACTACTCGGAGATCCAGAGCAACGGCTACCGCACCCTGGAAGAGAACCAGCGGGTGGAGTTCGAGATCGGCCAGGGCCAGAAGGGCCCGCAGGCGCAGACGGTCCGACCGCTCTGACCTGGTACCGGGGTTTTCACAACTCGGGTAGACGAGCCGCCACCCCCACCGGGGTGGCGGCTCGCCTCGTCTCCCCGGTCGGCGCTCCTCGGGCGCGGTGACCGGAGGACCGGCTCCCTTCGCCGGGCGGCGGGGCGCCCTCGGCCGGGCTTCGCCGCGAACGGCGAGGAGTGCCGCCGACCGGCCCAGGACCGGCTGAGGATGGGCCGAGGACCGGCCCAGGACGGCCCGGGATGGGCTGAGGACTGGCCCAGGACTGGCCCAGGACTGGCCCAGGACGGTCCGGGATTGGCTGTGGACCGGCTCAGGGCCGGGTGGTCGGCAGCCGGGGCTCGGCGATCCTCCGGTAGAGGGGTCGCAGCTCGTCGGTGACCGAGCGGCCGGCCACGGTGAGCGGGTCGAGCTGGTCGAGGATCGCGTCAGGCCGCCGGGCGACGGGCTCCTCCGGCTCCGGCACGGCCGGGGCCTCGGGGCGCAGCCAGAACGCGGCCGGGTCCTCCTGCGGAGGAGGCGCGGCCTCCTCCCCGTGCGGTGGGCCGGTGTCGGGCCCGGTGTCGGGTGCCGCGCCTGGCGCGGCGTCGCGCAGGTCCCGCAGCCGGTCCAGCAGGTCCTCCCGGGACCGGCCGCGCCACGCCAGGATCTCGAACGGGTCGGTGTCGAACGACTCGGCGAGCAGGTAGCAGGTCGCCGCCAGGTGCCTGCACGGCACCTCCCAGTCCGGGCAGGTGCAGTCCATGGTCATCCCGCGCGGCGACTCGGGGAACAGCGTCAGCCCCAGCTCCGCGAAGACCTCCTCGACCTCCGGCGGCATCTCGCCGGCGAGCAGCTTCGCCGCGAACACCGCCCGGTCGGCCAAGGCGTGCTCGATCCGGCGCCAGTCGTCGTCGTCGAACTTCCGCACACCGATCCGCGCCCGGAACGGCTGCGGCCCGGCCCCCGCCACCAGAGCCACCACCAGGCTGGTGGACAGCGACAGGCTCATCACCTGCCCGGTCCGGGCGTACGACCGCCCCTGCTCCAGGCGCCCGCCCATGCCGAACGACTCCAGCACCCCGATGAACCGCCGCGACCACCACGTGCGCGCGACGTCACCGCGCTTGCTGCGCAACGTGAGCCCACCCTCGACCCGAACGGGTCGCGTCGCCGGGCGCCCCCCGTGCCGACCGCTCATGCCCACCCCTCCACCGACTGCGCCGACTGCACCGACCCGCCGGGTCCGCCCACCAGCCCGGTCGACCCGCCGGCCGGCCCGAGCACCCCGCTGCCCAACCCCGTCGGCCCGCTGCCCAACCCCGTCGGCCCGCCGGCCAACCCCGTCGGCCCGCCGGCCAACCCGGTCGGCCCGCCGGCCTGGGCGGAGCGGCCCTCATTCACCGACGGCCTCCCCGGACAGCGCGAACAGCTCCCGCAGCTCGTCGGTGGACAGCTCGGTCAGCCAGTCCTCACCCGCGCCGACCACCAGCTGCGCCAGCCCGCGCTTCTCCTCGATCATCCGGTCGATGCGCTCCTCCACCGTGCCGACGCACACGAACTTCCGCACCTGCACGTGGTCGCGCTGCCCGATGCGGAACGCCCGGTCGGTGGCCTGGTCCTCCACCGCCGGGTTCCACCAGCGGTCCAGGTGGATGACGTGGTTCGCGGCCGTCAGGTTCAGGCCCGTGCCACCGGCCTTCAGCGACAGCACGAAGATCGACGGCCCGCCCTCGGCCTGGAACCGGCGCACCATCCCGTCGCGCGCCTTCCGGGGCGTCCCGCCGTGGAGGAACAGCACCTCGGTGTCGAACCGCGCGGCCAGGTGCGGCACGACCAGCGCGCCGAACTCGGTGAACTGGGTGAAGCACAGCGCCTTGTCGCCGTCGGCGAGCGCCTCGTCCAGGACCTCCTCCAGCCGAGCCACCTTGCCCGACCGCCCGGCGATCCGCGAGCCGTCCCCGAGCAGCTGCGCCGGGTGGTTGCACACCTGCTTGAGCCGCGAGATCGTCGCCAGCACCAGGCCCTTGCGCTGGACGCCCCCCGCCTCGGCGATCCGCGCGACCATGTCGTCGACCACCGCCCGGTACAGCGAAGCCTGCTCGGCGGTGAGCGTGCACAGCTGCTTGACCTCGATCTTGTCCGGCAGGTCGGCGGCGATCCGCGGGTCGGTCTTGAGCCGGCGCAGCACGAATGGCCCGGTGATCCGCCGCAGCCGCACCGCCGCGTCCTCGTCGCGGTGCCGTTCGACGGGCACGGCGAACCGCGCGCGGAACGTGCCGGCGGTCCCGAGCACGCCGGGGTTGACGAAGTCCATGATCGACCACAGCTCCGCCAACCGGTTCTCCACCGGCGTCCCGGTCAGCGCCACCCGGTGCCGGGCGGGCAGCGCCCGCACCGCCCGCGACTGCCGCGTGGCGCTGTTCTTCACGTTCTGCGCCTCGTCGAGCACCACCCGGTCCCAGCCGACCCCGGCCAGGGCCTCGACGTCCCGCGCCACCACCGCGTAGGTCGTGATCACCAGGTCGTGCCCCTGCCCGAGCTCCGCGGTCGACCGGTCGGCCCCGTGGTGCACGTGGACCCGCAGACCGGGCGCGAACCGCGCCGCCTCCCGCTGCCAGTTGCCCACCACGGACACCGGGCAGACCAGCAGCGTCGGCGGCCGCCGCCCGTGCTGCCGCGCGTAGACCTCCAGCGCCAGCAACTGGACGGTCTTGCCCAGCCCCATGTCGTCGGCGAGGCAGGCGCCCAGCCCGAGCCGGTCCAGGAAGACCAGCCAGGACAGGCCCCGGTGCTGGTAGGGCCGCAGCGTCTCGGTCAGCCCGGCCGGCACCTCGACCGGTTCGAGCCGGTGCTCCACCCGACCGGACAGCAGGTCGCCCAACCAGCCCTCACCGCGCACCGCGGTGAGCGGCAGCGGCAGGTCGGCGTCGTGCAGCCCGAGCCCCGAGTGCAGCAGCACCCGCGCGGCCGGCATCCGCCCGCCGCCGCGGGCGAGGAACGCCAGCCCCTCGGCCAGCCGCCGCCGGTCGACGTGCACCCACTGCCCGCGCAGCCGCACCAGCGGCGACTTGGCCTTCGCCAGCGCCGACAGCTCGGCCTCGGTCAGCCGCTCGTCACCGAGCGCCAGCTCCCAGCGGTAGTCCACCAGGGCGTCGAGGCCCAGCTCGCCCTCCTTGGCGACGACCCCGGTCGTGCCGGCCCGACCGGCGGTGAGCGTGAGCCCGAGCTGCCGCGGCTGCCGCCACCACGAGGGGAGCAGCACCCCGAACCCGGCCTGCGCCAGCAGGGACGCGTGGCTCAGGAACTCGTGCGCCCCGTCGGTGTCCAGCTCCAGCCCGGTCGGCCTCCGCTCGGCCAGCGCGCGGTCCAGCGCCGGGTAGAGCCGGCCGGCCCGCCCGAGGTCGCCGAGCAGCAGCTCCTGCGGCCGGGCCACCCACCGCCGCAGCACGGCGTCCTGCCGCCGCCACAGCTGCGCGGCGGTCACCAGGACGCTGGGCTCGTCGACGGCCTGGAGCAGGAACTCCACCCGCCACCCGTCGTCGCCGGGACCGCCCTGCTCCGGCGAACTCAGCCGGAAGCAGGTGCGCACCCGAGCGGTGCTCTCCGCACCGGCCCGCCAACCGGCCACCGCGGACCGCAGCGAGCCGACCTCACCCGCCCCGGCCTCGAAGTCGGGAGACCCGGCCAACGCAGCCAGCCACCGCCCGACGACGCCACCGGCACCCGCCCCACCGTGCCCGTCACCATGGGTCGCTCCGTCGCCACCGGCCGCACCGGCACCACCGGCCGCACCGGCCGCACCACCGCCACCGGCGGCACTGGCGTCACCGGCCGCACCGGCACCACCGGAGGCATCGCCGCCACCGGTCCCACCGGCGGCACCGGTCCCACCGGCGGTATCACCGCCACCGGTCGCACCAGCACCACCAGCGCCGCCGCTGTTCGCGCCGCCACCGACCGCACCGCCGCCACCGGTCGCACCGCCGCCACCGGTCGCGCCACGGCCGTCGGTCCGCACTCCCTTGAGCCGCCGCCGAACCTCAGCGTCCACAAGGGAATCGAGCACGCCCCGGAGCAGGGCCCCGGCCACCTCGGCACCGCCGGTCGCCGCGGCTTCCGCGCCGCCTCCCACAACGCTCTCCGCCGCGCGGAACGAGGGGGGCATACCGGCCCGGAGGCCGGCGTGCCGCAGCGCGTCCACTCCGGAGAGAGCCGCCCGCCACCGCGCCGCCGGCCGCTCACCGTCGACATCCGGCAGCACCCGCCCGCGCGCCACCAGGTCCTCGGCGAAGGCCGCCACGTCCCGGAGGTACTTGGCCGACGCGCCGAGCCGCCCGCCCGGGAAGTCGGACGGCCACCGCCTGCCCACCCAGACCACCGGCACGAGCCAACCGCGCCACCGCACCGCTCCCCGCCGCGACGGCACGCGGACCATCGGGTCCCGCACCAGCTCCGGCGACTCGACCGGGCCGGAGGCGAAGGACGGCAGCCGCACCACGACCGCGTCCACGGACCCGACCGCAGGCCCGACTGCAGGCCCGACCGCAGACCCAGCCCCTGAGCTGCTCCTCAGGCCGGCCCCGGGATCGCCGCCGCCCGTCGGGCCCTCGCCGGTGCCCGCCTCAGCGGCGTCGGTGCCCGCCCCGGCGGCGTTGGCGTCCGCCCCACCGTTGCGGGTAGCGGCCTCACCGGCACTGGCGTCCGCCCCAGCGGCGTCGGGAGGTCCGGCGTCGGCGTGGGTCGCATCGGCGTGGGTTGCGCCGTCGCCGATGCCCGCCGTGCCGGCGACGAGCCTGGCCAGGGTCTCGCCGTCGACCGCGAACGGGTGGTGCACGGCCGCCCGGGGGAGCCGCCCCGCCACCCGGGCCGGCAGGCGCGAGTCCTCGGCCCACAACCCCACCCGACCATCGGCCGTGGCGAGGCCGTGCAGCACCAACACGGGCACGACTCTAGGTGCGGGCTGCGCGGCCGGTCCGGCCGGGCACCGGGGCACTCCGCCGCGCTGGATTCTGTTGTGTCGCACGCCTGCTCGGCGTGGCCGGGCTCGGACCGGCGGTTGTCGGTGTCGCGCCCGGGACGCACCGGGCCGTGCACCCGACCGGCCGACCGGCGTGCGGACGCCGCGGGGCGGGTGCGGAGTCCGCGCGCCGGGTGCGGCGCGGTGGTGGTGCAGCGGGTTACCGGCGCGGCCGGACTGCCGGCACAGCGGCCACTGGCACAGCGGCAACAGGCACAGCGGCAACAGGCGCTGCCGGGCTACCGGTGCGGAGGGTTGCCGGTGCAGCGGGCTGCCGGTGCAGGGGACTACTGGTGCTGGCGGACCTTCGCGCGGCCGGAGAGGACGGCCACGCCGACGCCGGCCAGGCCGACCTGGAGAGCCAGTTCGAGCCAGTCGACGCCACCGGTGTCGGCCACGCCCAGGACCGACGCCGCGAAGGTCCCGACCAGGGCCGCCGCGATGCCGACCAGGGTGGTCGTCAGCAGCGAGACCCGCTGCCTGCCCGGCACGACGAGCCGCCCCAGGCCGCCGATGACCAGACCGATGAACAGGGCCGAGATGATGCCGGTGATCTCCACGTGAGGTCCCCCTCCTCGCTACTGGGTGTTCACCACGAGCATCACCCCTCGCCCACCTGGACCGAATCGGGCTTTCCCCCGACCTCGCCCTGATACCGACCCTGAACCCCCAGCAGGCGCGCCGCCTCCGGGGCCAGGGGCCGGCCCGCCACGTCCGGGTCGCAGCCGACCCGCGCCAGGCGCGAGCGGATGGAGGTCGCCGAGCGCTCCAGCTGCTTCGCGATGGCCCGGATCAGGTCGGTGGACGAGGTGCCCGGCGGGGCGGCCAGCCAGGTGGCGCGCAGGTCCTCGTCCAGCCGGCCGGACCAGGGCTGGTTGGCGTTGGCCGGGCGCGGGCGGCCCGAGCCCGGTGGGGGAGCGCCGAGCTTGCCCAGCGCGTCCAGCACCTGGCTCAGCAGCTTGCCCACGCCGCTGCCCGCGCCCGCGGGCAGGCGCAGGTTGCCCTCCGCGACGAGGGCGCCGGAGGTGTCCGTGCCGGCCACCTCCAGGAACAGCTCGGGGTCGGCGGAGGCCCGCAGGTGGTAGGTCGTCGAGCCGATCAGGGTCCGGGTTTCGTACGTGGTGGTCGTCATGGCGATGACGGTAGACCGGGGGTACGACAGTCCCGGGGGGTCGGCGCTCAGGCGCAGAGCGGGCACTTCGCGGCGCTGGGCGGGGCGCCGGTCAGGTAGGGCTTCAGGTGCTCGGCGATCGCCCTGGCCAGCGACGGCGGGACGGCGTTGCCGATCTGCCTGGCCACCTCGATCTTCGTGCCGCACCACTCGAAGTCGTCCGGGAAGCTCTGCAGCCGCGCCGCTTCCAGGTGCGTGATCGGGCGGTCGACGCGGTGGCCGTACCGGCCCGGCTCCCACTGCGGGTGCAGGTACTGGCCCTTCTCCGGCTTGTAGAACTCCGTGCGGATGGTCAGGGACGGCTCGTCCCAGCGCATCCTGCCCATCACGTCCGTCGTGCCGGTCTTCTTCTCCCGCCAGCAGCGCGGCAGCAGCGCCTCGGGCAGGTCGAACCGCCCGCCGCCGGGCGGGATGTGCCGGTAGCGCTCCACCGACAGCGGGGTCGGGTTGCGGCCGATGTGCAGCTCCGGGCTCTTGTACCGGCCGGGCAGCGCGGTGCCGAAGAACTCCACCACCGACTTGGGCAGCGCCGTCGTCGAGGGCACCTCCGGCAGGCCGGTCAGCACGTCGCGCACGGTGTGCCGCCGCTCGTGCGGGTGAGTGGGCGCCGGCAGCGGGATGGGCCCGACGCGGGAGCCGATCACGATGGCGCGCCGCCTGCGCTGCGGCACGCCGAAGTCCGTCGCCAGCAGGATGCCCGCGCTCAGCTCGTAGCCTTCGGTCTCGGCCCGGAGCAGAGCGAACTCCGTCGAGGTCAGGAACCGGTCGACGTTCTCGATCACGAACACCTTCGGCCGCGCCTCGCGGACGAACCGCAGGTACTCGCGCCACAGCGAGTTGCGCGGGTCGTTGACGTCCCGCGAGCCCAGGTTCGAGAAGCCCTGGCACGGCGGGCCGCCCACGATCACGTCGACCCGGGGGATCCGCCGGTTGGGGATCGAGGCGATGTCCGACCAGAAGGTGTGCTCCTCGCCGAAGTTGGCCGCGTACGTCGCCGCCGCGTGCAGGTCCCACTCGACCGCCATCACCGGCCGGTACCCGCCGGCCGACCGGAACCCGGAGGTCATGCCGCCGCAGCCGGCGAACAGGTCGATCATGGACAGCACACCGGTCAGGCTAGCCCACCCGGCGCGCCAGCACCGCCTCCCGCACGCGACTCGCCGCCGCGACCGGGTCCTCGTGCTCCCACACCCGCACGGCGAGCCACCCCTCCCGGGCCAGCACCTCGTCGGTGTCGGCGTCGCGCGCCCGGTTGGCCTCGATCTTGGCCCGCCAGAAGTCGCCGTTGCGCTTCGGCCACGTGCCGTGCTCCGGGCAGCCGTGCCAGAAGCAGCCGTCCACGAACACCGCGACCTTCACGGGCCCGAACACGACGTCGGCCTCCCGGCGGACGGACCGCACCGGGCGCCGGTGCACCCGGTAGCGCAGACCGAGCCGGTGCAGCTCGCGGCGCAGCGCGACCTCGATCTCCGTGTCGCGCGAGCGCTGCTTGCTCATCCTGGCCCGGACGTCGTCCGTGGTCTCCAGCTTCGGCACCCGGCCATGATGGCCCACCCCGGCGCGCAGCCCCCGCGCCGCCCGGTCGCAACCGGTCTCAGGGGTGGTCGACGCCGAGGTCGGCCCGGTCGGCCGCCGCGCGGCCCGCGTCCCAGCCCGCCGCGCTGCGGATCGGCGTGGACTTCGTCGTGGTCCGGGTGAACAGGGTGGTGAACAGGTCGTCCACCGCGCGCTTCCGGTCGGCCAGCACCGGCAGCAGCCGGTCGTCGTCCGGGGGCGCGTTGGCCGCCTTCAGGCGTTCGCCGACGCGGTGCGCGTAGGAGAGCAGGAACGACTTGCGGTAGGCCAGGGACCGCGATTCGTCGCCCTTGCGGGCGCCCTCGCCCGCCGCGACCATGGCCCGCGTGGCCTGGACCAGCAGGGACGCCGAGAGCAGCTCGACGATCTCCAGGTCCAGCTCCTCGCCCACCAGCGCCACGAAGCCCAGGTCGTAGACGACCGCGCGGCAGCGGTTGGCGTCGGCCACCACGTGCACCACCTGGGCCTTGCCGTCGAAGTAGCGCTTGTCCAGCCACAGCCGCAGGGACGTGGTGGTGGGCGCCTCGGACGGCATCCGCTCCAGCGCGTGGCGGGTCACCAGGTGCTGGGCCTTCGCCGTCAGGGCCTCGGCCTCGTCGGGGAACGGGGTCGACTCCGCCTTGGCCAGCAGCGAGCGCACGCGCTTGAGAATCTTCGGGTCGACGTTGTGGTGGGTGATGTGCGCCAGCGGCGTCCCGGGGCGGGGGACGATCGTGGGCAGCGCGGGCAGCGGGACCAGGACGCCCAGCAGGTCCACCACGACGGCCACCGCGTCGTCGGGCAGCTCGATGTGCTTGACCGCCCACTGCGCCAGGTGGGGCTCCGACTCGTCCCACCAGACCGCCGCGCCGATCTCCGCCAGCTGCCCGGTCCAGCGGGGGTGCAGCGCCTCGTAACGGGACGTGCAGCGCGCCAACGCGTCCACCACGAACGAGAGCGCGCGCTCGTCCGCGTTGCGCTTCACGATCTCGTACAGGTCCACGGGCAGCCAGCCGTGGTCCCACAGGTGGTTCAGGGTCTCGTCCAGCACGGCGTGCACCGCACCGTCCACTTCGGTCGGCGTCAGGCCGGCGGTGCGCGGCATCGGGGCGCGGCGGTTCGTCGCAGCCCGTCGGATCGCCTCCCGCAAAGAGTCCACGATGGGTGATTCTCCCCCGTGCCGCGGTGTCGCTGCGGCCGGTGCGGCGCGCGACGTGCCAGCCTCGCGCCGTGAGCCGGAAGACGCAGCGTTCCCAGCGGCGGCGGCCGATCGCGGTGGTGCGGCGCCCGACGGGCGCGCTGCTGACCCCGGCGCAGCGGCGCGCCGTCGACCGGTGCCGCGGGTTGCCGCAGGTGGTCGACCCGCTGGAGGCCGAGCTGACGGTGAGCAGCGCCGTGTCCGACGTGGTCGCCGACGAGGCGTTCTGGGCCGGTGTCATCGAGCACGCCGTGTCGCTGCCCAGCCACCGCAACGACCGGCTGCTGAGGGTGCTGGCGGCGGCGCTCACCGGACGGCCGCGGGAGTGGGCGGCCCGGGCGGTGCCCGCGCTGGGCCCGGTGCTGACCACCGGCGGCGCCTGGATCTGCGACCGGTCGCTCGACGCCGGGTACCTGGCGCTGCTGTGCACCTACCGGTTCGCCGAGGAGCACGCGATGGTGTTCCTGATCGACGAGCTGACCGGCGGGGTGGTGCGCAAGGCGTTCGTGACGCGGGACGTCGAGGTGACGCGGCTGCGGTTGGCCGAGCAGGGGCCGCTGACCCGGATGGGCGCGGAGGCGGCGCACTGGTTGCTGGCCAAGTCCTACGACCGGCTGGACCGCACCCCGGACTTCCGGGTGGACGAGGACGTGCGGCAGACCCGACTGCTGGCCGACCGCCGGATCGCGCTCGCTTTCGGGTGACACTGAGCGGGGTTACGGCGGGCGACCGGTGTCGCCCGCCGAGGGCCTCTCTCACGGAGGTGTGGCGCTCTTACCGGGCTTTCATGGGGGCCCCTGTCCCGTCACTCTTGGTGATCATGGTCGGCCAGGCGTAGGCCGCAGGAGCGGTGATCCCGGACGCGCCGAGCACGAGCACCAGCGCCACCGCGGACATCAAAGATCGTTTGCAGAGCACTCGGGCATTGTGCCCTGGGGTGTGGAATCTAAGAGAACGGGGGGTCTTCTTCACCTTGGTGAATAGGCTTAAGCGCCACCCGTTCGGGATGGGCCAACCCAGCGGTGGGTACCTCGCGGGTGACTGGACCGGGTGAATGAACCTCGAATGTGGGGTGAGACTGAGAGTGGAGGTTAGCGGACGATGCTGTCTCTCCGGTAGAGGCTTTGATCAATTGCGCGTTCGACTCGCGGGGGTCGGGGATGCGCCGTTCCGCCTCGCGGAGGCCGGCCAGGTGCTCCAGGAGCACGATGCCGTCGGAGCTGTCCGCCCCGCCCAGCAGCGCGGCGGCGTTCTCCCAGTGCCGCTGGGCCGCTGCCGGTTCGCCGACCGCCACGAACGCGTGGCCGGCGATGTGCAGCGCCCGGGCGCGGTCCTCGGGCGATTCGGCATCGGCGCTCAGGTCGATGGCGCGTTCCGCGCAGGCGATGGTGTCGGGGAACTGCCCGAGGTCGTAGTGCGTCTCGGCCTTGGCGACCAGCGCTTCGACCAGCTTCGACCGGTCGCCGCTGGCCTGGTTCACCGCCAGCGCGGCGGCCAACCGCTGGAGGGCCTCGTCGTGTCGCGCGTGCTCGTGCAACAAGCAGCCGATCTTCGTCAGGGTGGTGCCCTGACCCCGCAGATTGCCTAGGTTCTCCCAGATCGCGAGGGCCGACGTGTAGTACCCCAATGCGGCGTCATCGCGTTCCATCCGGCGGTGCGCCAGCCCCAGCTGCTCGAGCGTGGCGGCCTCCATGCCGGGCTCGCCGAGCGCCCGCGCGGTTTCCAGCGCCCTGCCCAGCAGTTCGACCGCCTCACCGACCCGGCCGCGTCTCAGGTGGACGTTCGCGAGGTTGTGCACAGCGACGGCCTCGATCTCCGACAGGTCCAGTTCCCGCGCGATCCGCGACGACTGCTCGAACGCCTGCGTCGCCTCGTCGTACTGCCGAAGCCGGAAGTGCACGGTCCCGGTGTCCGCCAGGATTCCGGCCTGTGCCTGCCGGTCGCGCAGCACCATCGCGGCCTTGAGGGCGGCGCGTTGGCAGACCAGCAGGTCCTCGTAGTGGCCCAAGCGGTCGAACACCTCGTGGACGTTGGCCGCCAACCGCCAGGCGCGTTCGGGGAAGCCTTGGCCGACCGCGCGGGGCACGGCGGCGACGAGGTTGGCGCGCTCGCGGGTGAACCAGTCGAGCGCGTCCCGATCGGCGTCGAACGGGGTGACCGCCGGCAGACCTTCGAGCGGTGGCACGGGCCGGATACCCGGGTTCAGGCGGTGACTGGCCGCGGTCGCGGTGGCCAGGTAGTGGTCGAACAGGCGGGCGAGGGCGGCCTTCTGCGCGGGCCGGTCGTTCTCGCGGCGGATCAGCTCGACCGCGTAGCCGTGCAGCAGGTCGTGGAGCCGGAAGCGGCGCATGGTCCGGTACTGGACGAGGTTGGCCCTCGCGAGCGCGCTCAGCAGGCGGGTAGTGGTGCTGAGCGGTTCGCCCAGCAGGGCGCTCGCCGCGTCGAGGCTGAAGTCGGTGGTGAAGTGCAGGCCCAGTAATCGGAACAGCCTGGCCGCGACGGGTGGGAGAGCGCGGTAGGACCACGAGAACGCGGCGGACAGGGTGCCGTGGTCGTCATCGTTGTCATCCGACGAGCCGAGGACCCCCAGTCCGTCGGGGCTCCTGAAGTCGTCGACGAGGTTCGCGACGGAGACGTCCGGTCGGAGGGCCACGTGGTGGGCGACGATCCTCAGCGCCAGCGGGTGGCCGTTGGAGCGGCTGGTCAGCTCGCGCACGGCTGCGGGATCCTGGCCGACGCGGTCCGCACCGATCACCGCACGCACCAGGGCTTCGGATTCGGCCGCGGTCAACGGCGGCACGTGGATCACGTGCGCGTCGTCGTGCACCGGCAGCTCGAACGGCTGGGTGCGGCTGGTGATGACGGTGAAGCACGGGGTCGTGGCGTCGAGAATCGGGCGCACCTGGTTGTCGTCGTTCGCGTTGTCCAGCAGCAGCAGCACGGTCTGCCCGTCGAGCAGCCTGCGCAGCCGGGCTCTGCGTTCCTGCCGGGTGGCAGGCACCGGCCCGGTGTCCACCCTCGCCAGCAGGATGCCGAGCGCATCGTCCGGGGCGAGCGGGTTGCCGGGGCCGAAACCCTGGAGGTCGAGCACGAGCTGGCCGTCCGGGAACCGGTCGAGGCGCCGGTGTGCCCAGTAGGTCGCCAGCCGGGTCTTCCCGATGCCGGGCATCCCGTGCAGCACGACGACCTGCCCGTGCGCACCGCTGTCGAGCAGCCCGTCCAGCTGGGCGAGGAGGTCCGCCCGCCCGGTGAAGTTCCTGGTGTCCCGGGGCAAGTCGCGCGGCGTTCGACGGGCTGTGCCCCCGGCCGGGCCGGTGCCGGCCTGCTTGCGCAGGATGCCCTGGTAGACGCGGCGCAGCTCCGGGCCGGGCTCCCCGCCGGTCACCTCGAACAGGTGCGCGCAGAACCGCGCGTGGAAGTCCAGCGCCCTGGCGTACTTGCCCAACCCGTCCAGCGACTGGAGGTAGAGGCGGGCGAAGTTCTCGTCCAAGTCGTGCTCCCGGGTGAGCCGGCCCGCTTCGCCCTGCACCTCGGCGTGTTCGCGCAGTTGCAGCCGGGCGTCCAGCAGAGCGTGCTGGGCGGTGAGCCGGTCGAAGGTCTCCATCTGGTCGCGGCAATGGTCCGCCCACGTCCCCTCCAATTCCTGGAGGGGCTTTCCCTGCCACAGGCGGAGAGCCTCCGAGAGCAATACTTTGGCGCTTGCATGATCATTCTGTGCAGCGGCTGCCCGCCCTTCCTCCGCTAATCTGCGGAAACGGTGGTAGTCGACCAGCCCGGCGTCCAGTTCCAGGCGGTACGCCTCACCTTCCTTGCGTATCCGACCTCCTGAACCGGACTTCGTCAGGACGCCGCGCAGGCGACTGATCAGAGGCTGGAGCTTGCCGCGCACGTCGGCGGCCGTATCCGCCCGCCACAGCGCCGACGCGATCCGGCTTATCGGCACGGGGCTCCCGGTGTAGTACAGGAGCATTGCCAGGACGCCTCGTTGTTTAGTCGAGCCGAGCTCGAAATCATTCCCGTCGATGTGTAATCTGGTCTTACCGAGGATCTTGAATTCCACCAGCGCCTCCCTTCGCCGGCGGGCGCCTTGGGAACACAGTGTGCGGGACTGCGGGACGATTCCGCAGCCGTCTCACTTGTATTGCTCCAATTCGGGGAAGACCACCGGCTGCGATCGGCCCCGGCGGCCGGTGGTGCAAGCCGACTGCAAGTTCACCGGCAAACCCCCATCGGAGGCTGAGCGCACCGGAGTGGAAGGGGGAACCGCATGACGGACGCGGAATGGCTGCCGGCACCGGTCGGGATCGACGCTCCTCGGTGGATCACCAGGGGTCAGTGCCGACAGGTGCTCGCGGTGGTGCACACCGTTGCCAGCGGGCAGCGGCTGCTGGAGGCCGTGGAGTTGATCGAGGCGGACACGCGGGTGCAGGTCACCTTCTGCCAGGCCCCGGACGCGTTCGCCACGGGCGTGGCCGACTTCCTGCGGTCCACGAGGGGGGTCGTGCTGACGTGGCAGCAGGCGACGCGGGAGCGGTTCGACCTCGCATTGGCCGCGTCCTATGGTTCGCTGCACCACGTGCACGCGCCGCTGCTGGTGATTCCGCACGGAGCGGGGTTCGGCAAATCCGTATCCGTCACGGGATCACCGCAGGTCTACGGACTGGACGCGCAGCGGCTGCTGCACGACGGGAAGGTGCTCCCGGCGGCGCTGGTCCTGTCGCACGAGGACCAGCGCGAGGTGTTGCGGCGGCAGTGCCCCGAGGCGCTGGACGTCGCGGTGGTGGCCGGCGACCCCTGCTACGACCGGATGGTGACCAGCCTGCCGCTGCGCGCCGACTACCGGGCGGCCCTGGGGGTGGTGCCGGAGGAGCGGCTGTTGGTCGTCACCTCCACCTGGGGGCTGGACTCGCTGTTCGCGCGGTTCGAGGACCTCCTGCCCACGTTGTTGGAGCAGCTTTCGGGGCAGGGGTTCACCGTGGCCGCGATGCTGCACCCGGCCGGCTGGTACGCGCACGGACCGAGGCAGATCACCGCGTGGCTGGCCGAGTGCGTGGACGCCGGGCTCCTCGTGGTCCCGCCCGAGGTGGACTGGCGGGCGGTCGTGATCGCGGCCGACCACGTCATCGCCGACCACGGTTCGGTCGGGGTGTACGCGGCGGCGATCGGCACGCCCGTGGTGCTCGCCGACCCCCCGATGAGCGCTGTCCTCGGCGACGGGTCGGCGCAGGAGCTGCTGCGCCGGGTCGCACCCCGGCTCGACCTCGACCGACCGGTGGCGGACCAGCTGGCCGACGCGGCGCGCACCGCCGAACCGCTGGCCGAGCAGGTCCGCGACCGGCTCACGTCGTGCCCCGGGCGGTCCGGCGCCGAGCTGAGGCGTGCCGCGTACCGCCTGCTCAACCTGCCCGAACCCGGTCGGCACCGGGCGCCGGCGCCGGTTCCGGTGGTGTCGCTGTGAAGCGCTCGGCCCTCGTCGACGTGGTGGTCAGATCTACGGTGGACGTGGCGGTGCTGCGGTCCTCGTTGCGGGACAACCCGTTCGCGGACCTCGCGATCGGGGTCGCCGACGACGGGGTCGTGGCGGTGGCGGCGGACGGTGACGTGGCGGTGTTCGTGGGTGGGTACGTGAAGTGCCTCGCCGAGGAGGGGGTGTGGCGGTCGGTGGTCAGGACGCTGTGGGCGTGGCGCGTGGAACGGCTCGGCTTCGGGGTGCTGCGCCGGCACGGGTTGCCGCTGTGGTGCGACCGGCACCGCGTCGAGCCGTCACCCTGCGGGCGGCTTGAGCCTCGCTGAGACCTCCTCCGCCCGACGGGAACCCAGCCGGGTCAGCAGGTCCAAGGCGTGCCGCCAGTGCTCGGCGGCACGGGCCGGGTCGGCCGAAGCCTCCGCCAGCACCTCGTGCGCCTCGGCCGCGCCGGCGTCGGAGCCCAGGTCGCGCATGTCCGCCAACGCCCGCGTGCCGACGCGGGTGGCCTCCTCCGGGTCGCCGGCCTGGTGGAGGAGGCGGGCCTGTGCGACCGTGACGCGCGCCCGGTTGTACGGGTCCGGCTCGGCGAGCCCGTCGAACAGCGCCACCGCTTCGCGCAACGCCGCCAAGCCTTCCGTCGCGCGCCCGGCACGACCCAGGGCGCCACCCAGGTGGATCAGGGTGAGCCCGAGGCTGCGGTCCGCGCCTGACTCGCGGTTGGCTTGCACGAGTTCTTCCAGTTGAGCCAAGGCTTCCGGCAGCTGCCCCTGGTTCAGGTTCAGCAGCGCCAGCATCTCCAGTGCGTCCGCCGTGCCGCGCCGGTCACCGGCTTTCGACGCGCAGGCCGCCGACGCCTTCAAGTGCTTCTCGGCCTCGGCGTACCTGCCCAGCGTCGTGCAGACCATGCCCCGGCGCCTGAGCATGACCGCTTCCGCGACCGGGTCACCCCAGCGGCGAGCCGCCGCGATACCCCGGTCGTCGATCTCGAGCCGGTCCTGGTAGTGCTTGTGGTGCAACAGCAACGGCCACATCACGTCGGCCAGCTGCCACGCCAGCTCCGACCAGCCGTGGTCCAAGGCGGCCTTCCCCGCGGCGATCAGGTTCGCCCGTTCGACCTCCAGCCACGCCAGCGCCGCCGCGCGGTCCAACGTCGGGAGTCGCGCGGGCTCGGCCGTGAACCGGTAGGGCAACCGGTTGCGGTAGGGAGTGACGGCCCGGTCCGCGACCGACGCGGCGGCCAGGTACCACTCCAGCATCCGGCGCAGCGCCACGGTGTGCTCGCCCGCTTCAACCTGGTCGCGGGCGTGAAGCCGGACGAGGTCGTGGAAGCGGTAGCGGTCTTCGCGCACCTCTTCCAGGAGGCTGCCCTCCACCAGTTCGTCGAGTGCGCCCGGTGCGGGGTCGTCGAGCACGGCGTCCGCCACCGAGGGGCTGAAGTCCTGCCCGGGGTGCAGGGCGAGGCGTCGGTAGAGGGCGGCGGCGGTCGGGCTCAGGGCACGGTAGGAGAGGTCGAACGTGCTGCGGACCGACAGCTCGGGCGAGGCGGTGAGGACGGCCAACCGCCCGCGCTCGTCGGTCAGCTCGGCCACCACCCGTTCCACCGACCACCGCGGGCGGGTGACCAGTCGCGCGGCGGCGATTCGGAGGGCTATCGGAAGACCGCCGCACATCGACGCCAGCCGGCGGGCCGGGGCGCTCTCCCGGACCACCCGCGCGCCACCGACGGCGAGGTCGAGCAGCCGGATCGCCGAGGTGGCGCTCAACGGGCCGACGTCCAGCAGGCGCCCGCCTTCCGCGACCAGGCCGGCGAGCCGGCTGCGGCTGGTGACGACGACGGCGCCGGCGCGCGAGGCGGGCAGCAGGGGGCGGACCTGGGCGGTGGAGAGGGCGTTGTCCAGCAGCACCACCAGGTCGCGCTCGGCCGTCAGAGACCGGTACAGCGCCGCTCGTTCCGCCGGCTCGGCCGGCACCCGCTCCGGCGGCACGCCGAGACCGCGCAGGAACAGCCCCAGCGCCTCGTCCGGTGTGACCGGTTCACCGCCGCTGAAGCCCGCGAGGTCGACGTACAGCTGGCCGTCGGGGAACCGGTGCCGGTACGCCCAGTGCAGCGCGAGTGCCGTCTTGCCCACCCCGCCCGGGCCGCACAGCACGGCGAGCACCCGCCCGTCCTCGGCCCGCATGCCGTCCAGCTCGTCGAGCTCCTCCGCGCGACCGGTGAAGTGGGCAGGCGCGGCGGGCAGCTGCCGGGGGACGGGCGGCTCGGGCACGCCTTGGTGGAAGTGGACGCCGCCGTGCACCTCACTTGCTTGGAGCGCGCCACCGATCACCGGGCCGGACAGCTCGTTGCACCGCCCGGCGCCCCAACCGCCCGTGGTCGTCATGCGGTCCCCTCCCGCGCTGCGCCAAGACGACCGTACGGTAAGCAGCGGCGGAATCCGGGCCGGTCCGCCGGAATGGCGGGCCGGAACCACTCTCGGCGGGCAACGGGCCGGTGCGGTGGACACGGTGCGTTCCCGCACTTTCGCGGCCCTTCACGAGTTCGGCGCACCGTGGTCGGGGAGTGCCGGTCGGGATGTGGAGCGGCGGTGGCCCGTGACGACTTGGGCGGGGCCTGTCCGGGTGCGGGTGGTTCTCCACCGCCCGCAGCGGCGCTCAGCGGCCAGGAAGGGTGACTCCCGGAAGGCGGTATGCCCTCGGACGGCTGCGCGCGGGAAACGCCTTCGGTGATGCCTCGGACGACGGCGGGAGAGTGACGACAATCACCGAAGAGTGACACCCGGCCCGACGAGTGATTACGGGTCGACCGCGAAAAGTATGGCAAAACCATGGCGGCGATCTAGAGAAGCTGAAGGCCCAGGTCAATGACCTGGGCCTGTGGTGCGCCGCCAGGGACTCGAACCCCGAACCCGCTGATTAAGAGTCAGCTGCTCTGCCAGTTGAGCTAGCGGCGCTCTCGGACTCGTTCTTGCTCCGTCCGACGTGGAGAACATTAGCACAGCGTCCTACGCGGCTCCCAATCGCCTGGTCAGAACCGGTCCGGGGCGCTGGCCCAGGGGGAACTTCGCATCCGTAACGATCCGGCATCCCGGGCAACATCGTCAACCCTTCGGGCGTCACCTAGTAGTGGGACCCCTGAAGGGGTTTCGGGGTGTCGGGGAACGGAAGCGGAGGCGGGGATGTCGGTCAGCCGGGGGGCGCGCAGAGCGCTGGGGGTCGTCGCGGTCGGGGTGGTCGCGGTGTTGGTGGCGAGCTGCTCGTCCGGCGGCGCCGCCGAAGGGGGCGTCGCGCCCGTCGCCACCTCCAGCTCGTCCACCCCGCCGCCCAAGCCCGTGGCGCTGACCACCGGGCACGCCGACCAGGCGGTGGACGTCCCGCCCGGTCAGCCCGTGGTCGTGACGGCGGCCGACGGCAAGCTCACGCAGGTCTCCCTGACCAACGCCGAGGGCAAGGTCGTCGCCGGCGCGGTGACGCCGGACGGCACCCAGTGGACCAACAGCGAACCCCTCGGCTACGGCAAGACCTACACGCTCGCGGTCACCGGGCAGGGCACGGACGGCAAGACCGTCGGCAGGACCTCGACCTTCACCACGGTCAGGCCGCGCACGCTGACGTTCCTGTCGGTCAACCCGATGGACGGCACCACGGTCGGCATCGGCCAGCCGCTGGCCTTCTACTTCGACGAGCCGATCGCCGACCGGGCCGCCGCCGAGGCCATGATCTCCATCACCACGGAGCCCAGGGTCGAGGGCGCCTTCTACTGGTTCAACGAGAAGGAGGTGCACTGGCGCCCGCAGAACTTCTGGGCGCCCGGCACGAAGATCACCATCAACGCCAAGATCTACGGGCAGCACCTGGGCAACGGCGTCTACGGCGAGGAGGACCGCCTGATCACCACGACCATCGGCGACGCGGTGGTCCACGAGGCCGACGGCGCCGCGCACCAGGTCGTGACCAAGATCAACGGTCAGGTCGCGCGCACCATGCCGACCTCCATGGGCAACGCCGAGAACCCCACCCCCACGGGCACCTACGTGCTGACGGAGAAGCACGACCACATGGTCATGGACTCCCGCACGTACGGCCTGGCCCTCGACGCGGGCGGCTACGTCACCCCCGTCGACTGGGCGACCCGCATGTCCAACAGCGGCATCTTCTTCCACAGCGCGCCGTGGTCGATCGGCGACCAGGGCAACCGCAACGTCAGCCACGGCTGCCTGAACCTCTCGCCCGAGAACGCCAAGTGGGTCTTCGACCTGTCCAAGCCCGGCGACGTCGTGGTGGTCACCAACTCCGGCGGCCCGGCCCTGGAGTCCTGGGACGGCTTCGGCGACTGGCAGGTGCCGTGGGACGTGTGGGTCCGCGGCAACCGCTGACCGCCCTGGTCGGACGTCGCTGATCAGACGTCGCGGACTCGACCCGCCGCCACCTCCAGGCGGCGGGTCGTGCGCACCGCGTCGAGCATCCGGCGGTCGTGGGTGACCAGCAGCAGGGTGCCCGGGTAGGACTCCAGCGCGGACTCCAGCTGCTCGATCGCGGGCAGGTCCAGGTGGTTGGTGGGCTCGTCCAGCACCAGCAGGTTGACCCCGCGCGCCTGCAGCAGCGCCAGCGCCGCGCGGGTGCGCTCGCCCGGCGACAGCGAGGCCGCCGGGCGCAGGACGTGGGCGGCCTTGAGGCCGAACTTCGCCAGCAGGGTGCGCGCGTCGGCCGGGAGCAGGTCCGGCACGGCCGCGCCGAACGCGTCCAGCAGCGCGTCCCCGCCGAGGAACAGGCCGCGGGCCTGGTCGATCTCGCCCACGACCACGCCCGGCCCCAGCGACGCCGTCCCGGACACCAGCGGCACGCGCCCCAGCAGGGCCGCGAGGAGGGTGGACTTGCCCGCGCCGTTGGCCCCGGTGATGGCGACCCGGTCCGCCCAGTCGACCTGGAGGTCCACCGGGCCCAGGGTGAACGGCCCGCGCGCCACCACCGCGCCGCGCAGCACCGCCACGACCGCGCCGGCCCGCGGCGCGGCGGCGATCTCCATGCGCAGCTCCCACTCCTTGCGGGGCTCCTCCACGACCTCCATGCGCTCGATGAGGCGCTCGGTCTGGCGCGCCTTGGCCGCCTGCTTCTCGGTCGCCTCGGTGCGGAACTTGCGGCCGATCTTGTCGTTGTCGCTCGCCTTGCGCCGGGCGTTCTTGACGCCCTTCTCCATCCACGCCCGCTGCGCCCTGGCGCGCTCCTCCAGGGCCGCCCTGGCGCCGGCGTACTCCTCGTAGTCCTCGCGGGCGTGCCGGCGGGCGATCTCGCGCTCCTCCAGGTAGGACTCGTAGCCGCCGCCGTAGGCGCGCACCTGCTGCTGCGCCAGGTCCAGCTCCACCACCCTGGTCACCGTGCGGGCCAGGAACTCGCGGTCGTGCGACACCAGCACCGCCCCCGCGCGCAGGCCCGTCACGAACGCCTCCAGGCGGGCCAGGCCGTCCAGGTCGAGGTCGTTGGTCGGCTCGTCGAGCAGGAAGACGTCGTAGCGGCTCAGCAGCAGCGACGCCATGCCGGCGCGGGCCGCCTGGCCGCCGGACAGCGACGTCATGGGCTGCTCCAGGTCGACCGCGAGCCCCAGGTCCGCCGCCACCTCCTCGGCGCGCTCGGGCAGGTCCGCGCCGCCCAGCGCCAGCCAGCGCTCCAGCGCGTCGGAGTAGCCGTCGTCGACGCCCGCGGCGAGCGCCTCGGTGGCCCGGTCCAGCTCGGCCTGCGCCGCCGCCACGCCGGTGCGGCGGGCCAGGAAGTCGCGGACGGTCTCGCCGGGGCGGCGCTCCGGCTCCTGCGGCAGGTGGCCGACGGTCGCCGTGACGGGGGACAGGCGGACCACGCCCTCCTCGGCCGAGACCAGGCCCGCGAGGACGCGCAGCAGCGTGGACTTCCCCGCGCCGTTGACCCCGACCAGGCCCACCACGTCACCGGGGGCGACCACCAGGTCCAGCCCGGAGAACAGGACGCGGTCGCCGTGGCCGGCCGCCAGGTTCTTCGCGACGAGTGTGGCGCTCACGGCAAGGGGCTCCCCGGTGTACACGGACCGCTGTCACGGAAAACGCCCCCCGACCGGACGGGCGGGGGGCGTTTCGCTTGGGGTGAGTGACGGGACTTGAACCCGCGACACCTGGGATCACAACCCAGTGCTCTGCCAGCTGAGCTACACCCACCAAGACCGGTCGACCCGGCGGCTGAAGCATACAGTGCCACGCCGCCGCGTCGAAATCGACCCTATTCCTGCCGGTCGGCGGCCAGCAGCCGGCTCGCCACGGCCTGCGCCTGCTCCGAGGTCGGGCCGGGCTGCGGGACGAACGCCGTGTGCCGGTAGTAGGCCAGCTCGCGGATGGACTCGCGGATGTCGGCCAGCGCCCGGTGCGCCAGGCCCTTGCCCGGCTGCGCGTAGTAGATGCGCGGGTACCACCGCCGGCACAGCTCCTTGATCGACGACACGTCGACCATCCGGTAGTGCAGGTGGGCGTCGAGCTCGGGCATGTCGCGCGCGATGAAGCCCCGGTCGGTGGCGATCGAGTTGCCCGCCAGCGGCGCGGTGCGCGGGTCCGGGACCCACTCCTTGACGTAGGCCAGGACCTGCGCCTCGGCGTCGGCCAGCGTCGCGGTGGACCGGCGGACCTCCTCGGTCAGGCCGGACTTGGCGTGCATCGCCATCACGACTCCCGGCATCGAGTCGAGCGCGGTGTCGTCGGCGTGGATCACCACGTCGACCCCCTCGCCGAGCACGTTCAGCTCCGCGTCGGTCACCAGCGCCGCGATCTCGATCAGGGCGTCCTTGCCCAGGTCGAGCCCGGTCATCTCGCAGTCGATCCACACCAAGCGATCCATCACCCGAGCGAGCCTAGCCGCCGGGCGCCCGGCCCCCGCCGCCGCTACCAGCGGCGGGACCTACCAATCTCATCACGCTCGTCCCGGTGGTCGCCCGGCCGGCCGATCCGGCGCCGCGCCGAACGGGAAGGGCGGGATCCGGTCGCGCGCGCCGCGGTCCCTTGTGGACACCGCCGGCGCGAAGGTGATCAGGCGGTCAGCGGTTCGACGGCTGCCCGGGAGCTGCGCCCGGACTGCCTACGGGAAGCCGGTCGCGGGGGTGCCTCCTCTTGGGAGCGAGTTGCGAGGCGACCCGGACCGCTGCGGTGATCCGGGTCACGGACATCCTGGTGAAACCGGCTCGGTGCTGTCGAGCAGGCGCCGTGGGTTCGGCAATGGAGCTTCCTGCAGTCAGCCGCGCGCGCCTTGGGGCGTGAGGTCGCCCGAGGAGCCTTCGAGGCCGTTCGCGGGCTTGCGCACGCGCAGGGACAGAAACGCCGCCGAGATGCTCAGCGCGCCGGCCGCGTACCAGGCGGGCGCGTAGTTGCCGAAGTGGTCGCGGGTCAGGCCGGCCGCCGTTGCCGCGAACGCCGCCCCCAGCTGGTGCGCGGCGAAGACCCAGCCGAAGACCACCGGCGCGGACAGGCCGAAGACCTGGCGGCACAGGGCGACCGTCGGCGGCACGGTGGCGACCCAGTCCAGGCCGTAGAAGATGATGAACACCAACATGCTCGGGTGCACCGAGTCGTGGAACAGCTGCGGCAGCACCAGCAGGGACGCGCCGCGCAGCGCGTAGTACGCCGCCAGCAGCAGGCGCGAGTCGACCCGGTCGGTGAGCCAGCCGGACAGGACCGTGCCCACGATGTCGAACACGCCGACCAGCGCCAGCAGGCCCGCCGCCGTGGTGGTGGGCATCCCGTGGTCGTGGGCGGCGGGGATGAAGTGGGTGCCGACCAGGCCGTTGGTGGTGGCCCCGCAGATCGCGAAGCCGCCCGCCAGGTACCAGAACGGCCCGGTGCGGGCCGCCGACGCCAGCGCCGCCACCGCGCGGCGGGCCGCGCCGCCGCCGGCCGGGGGCCTGGGCACGACCTCGTCGCCGCCGTAGGGCGGGACGCCCAGGTCGGCCGGGTACTCGCGCAGGAACAGCAGCACCAGCGGCACGACGGCCAGCGCCGCCACGGCCACCACCACCGACGCCGAGCGCCACCCCGACGTCTCGGCCAGCGCCGCCACCACCGGCAGGAACACCAGCTGGCCGGTCGCGCCGCCCGCGGTGAGCACGCCGGTCACCAGCCCGCGGCGCGCGACGAACCACCGGCCGGTGATGGTCGCGACGAACGCCAGCGCCATCGAGCCGGAGCCCAGGCCCACCAGCACGCCCCAGAGCAGCACGAGCTGCCAGCTGGTGGTCATGAACACCGTCAGCCCGCTGCCCACCGCGACCAGCGCCAGCGCGGACGCCACGACCCGGCGCACGCCGAACCGCTCCATCAGCGCGGCGGCGAACGGCGCGGTCAGGCCGAACAGCAGCAGGTTCACCGACACCGCCAGCCCGATGGTGCCGGTGGACCAGCCGAACTCCCGCTGCAGCGGTTCCACCAGCGCGCCCGGCGTCGCCCGGAACGCCGCCGCGCCGACCAGCGCGACGAAGCTGACGCCCGCGACCGCCCATGCCCAGTTGCCTCGAGTCACGCGAGGAGCGTGCTCGACCGGGCCGCCCACCGACCAGTGGCCTGATGGCCATCATGTGCAAGAATCCGGCCATGACGCACCTGGTGGCCGTCCTGGCGCTGGACGAGGTCGTGGGCTTCGACCTCGGCACCCCGCCGCAGATCTTCAACGCCGCCCGCGACGACCGGGACGTGCGCTTCTACCGGGTCCGCGTCTGCACGCCCGGCGGGCGCCCGGTGCGCAGCGCCGCCGGGTTCACCGTCACCCCCGACCACGGGCTGGAGCTGGTGGCCGAGGCGGACACCGTGGTCGTCGCCGGCGTGCACTACGGGGCGCAGGTGCTGGCGGACGGCGCGATCGACGACGACGTGCGCGACGCGCTGCGCGGGGCGGCGGCCCGCGGGGCGCGGGTGATGTCGATCTGCACCGGGGCGTTCGTGCTGGCGGCGGCGGGCCTGCTGGAGGGGCGCAAGGCCACCACGCACTGGATGCACGCCGACAACTTCCGGCGGCTGTTCCCGCGCGTCGACCTCGACCCGGACGTCCTGTTCGTGGACGACGGCGACGTGCTGACCTCCGCGGGCGTCGGCGCCGGCATCGACCTGTGCCTGCACCTGGTGCGCGACGACCACGGCTCGGAGGTCGCCAACAGCGCCGCCCGCCGCTGCGTCGTGCCGGCCTGGCGCCCCGGCGGGCAGTCGCAGTACATCGTCCGCCCGGTGCCCGAGGCCGCCGACACCTCCACCGCGCCCGCCCGCGCCTACGCCCTGGAGCACCTGGCCGAGCCGCTGGACCTGCGCGTGCTGGCCGGGCACGTGCGGATGAGCGTGCGGACCTTCACCCGGCGCTTCCGCGAGGAGACGGGGATGAGCCCCGGCAAGTGGGTCGCGCAGCAGCGCGTCGAGCGGGCCCGCCACCTGCTGGAGACCACCGACCTGGCGGTCGACCAGGTGGCGCGCCACGCCGGCTTCGGGACCGGCGCCGCGCTGCGCCAGCAGATGGGCGCGCTGCTGGGCGTCGCCCCCAGCGCGTACCGGACGACGTTCCGCTCGGCGGGCTAGACCCGGTCCGGCCGGTCGGCTGCCCGCGCGGACCCGCCGGCGGCGCGCGCCGGCCGACCCCGTTCCAGGAACGGCCGCAGCAGGTCCGGCACCGCCTCGTCGGCCAGGGCCAGGCCGTCGGCCTCCGCCACGTCCACCACGTGGTAGACCCCGTCGCCCGCGGCGGTCGTCGCGGAGATCGTCACCAGGCCCGAGCGGCGCTGGAAGAACGACCGCGAGACCCGCCAGCCGATGATGCCGGTGCGTTGCAGCGCAACGGTTTCCCGCACCACCGAGCCCTGCCGGGCGATCAGGTGCCGATCGGTGAGCGCGTGGCCCAGCGAGCGGTACCGGTCCCAGCCCAGCAGCGCCGCCAAGGGGGTCAGGGCCAACGCGACCTGCCACGCCCACGCCGGCGCGAACCACGCTGCCCCGCCCGCCAGGACCAGCAGCGGCCCGATCGCGCGCACCAGCCGCCGGCGCAGCGCGGCGGCCGGGTGCCGGCGCAGCGGCGTGGCCGTCGGCGAGGTGTCCAGCCGCAGCACGGCGGCGGAGACCCGGTGCGCCTCGGCGACGGGCGCGGGCGGCAGCAGCAGGTTGCTCTCGCCCTTGCGGCCCAGGCCGGTCGTCACGGTCTTCGCGTGCGCGCCCCGCCCGGCCCGCAGCAGCAGGGGTTCCACCACCTCGACACCGCGGAGCCGTTGCTCGGCAACGGAAACCGAGCGGGTCGTCAGCAGCCCGCGGCGCACCCGCACCGTGTCGTCGGGCTCGCGGGTCAGCCGGTAGCCCCAGAACTGCACGACGTAGACCAGCACCGACCCGAACCCCGCGATCACCAGCACCCCGCCCGCGAACAGCGACAGGGTCAGCCAGAGCGGCTGCCGCACCACCCAGTGCGCCGCGTCGGTCAGCGGCCCGAAGACCTCGACCTCCAGCTCGCGCGCGTAGTTCGTGACCAGACCGGCCAGCGCGCCCACCGCGACCAGGCCGGACAGCGTCAGCGGCGCGTACCGCAGCCACTTGCGGTCCAAAGTGGACAGCACCACGCCGGGGCGTTCCGCCGCGGGCTCGCCGGGGCGCTCCGGCGCGGCCAGCGCCAGCAGCAGCACGCGCAACCGCTCCGCCTCCGCCGAGGACACCGCGTCCAGCGTCAGCCCCTCCTCGCCGGGCTGGTCGCGCTGCCCGGTGCCCACGCGGATCGCCGACAGGCCGAACAGCCGGTGCCCGAGCTTCGCGGTCAGGTCCACGGTCCGGACGCGGTCGCGCGGCACCGCCAGGCGCTTGCGCACGAACAACCCGGTGCGCAGCTCGACCTGCTCGGTGGTGATCCGGTAGCGCGTGGTCACCCAGCGCAGCAGGCCCAGCAGCACGACGGCGGCGATCACGCCGGCGCTGAGCAGGGCGCGCCACGTCTCGCCCTTGCCCAGCACCAGCAGGCCGACGAGCACCGGCACGAAGCCGAGCAGCTCGTTGAGCGGCCGGACGACCAGCATCCGCACGTCCAGCCGGTGCCAGTCGACGACCGGCTCGGCGTACTCGGGCGCGGCGGGCAGGTCCGCGGTCACGTCGCGTCACCCGGCGTGGCCTGGGTGGTGCCGGTCAGCTCGTCGGCCAGCCGCACGGCCTCGTCCCGGTCCAGGCCCTCGATCTGCACCGGGCCCGCCGCCGACGCCGTGGTCACCGTCACGGTCGACAGCCCCAGCAGCTGCTGCAGCGGCCCGCGCTTGGTGTCGACGGTCTGGATGCGCGAGACCGGCGCGATGCGCCACTCCTGGTTCAGCCACCCCGCCAGCGTGCAGACCGCCTCCGGCGTGGCCTCCCAGCGGTGCACCCGGTACCGCCAGCGCGGCATGACCAGCGCGTGCGCGACGCCGACCACCAGAGTCGCCACCGCCAGGCCGACCTGCCACGGCGCCCGGCTGAACACCAGCACGGCCAGCTGCGGCACCAGCAGCACCGCCCAGCCGATCACGGCGTGCAGCGTCCAGAGGGTGATCGACTTGCGGCTGACCCGGTGCCGCGGCGCGCGCAGGCGCAACTGATCGGTGCTCACCTCGTCCACAATGCCCCAAGGCCGGGCCCGCGGTGCCGCGAGCCCGGCCTCGGGGTGCGCTCTACGGCTGGACGTAAGGTGGCGTGAAGATCTCCCTGGCGGCCACCTCGCTGCGCGCCTCCGCGCTCGCGGGCGCGGACAGGACGGCGCCGGAGCCGGCCCCGAGACCGGCGCAGAGGGCCACCACGGCGAGGATTCTGCGGACAGCGTTCACAACCATCGTCAAGCTCCGTTCGATCGGTAGCGGCCTGGGGTGTGGTCGATGACCGCGGTCATCGGCGCCGGCCGGCAGGGCCCGCGCGGGGTTCGGCGCTCGGTTGCGCGCGGCACGCCGGCGGCGCGGCGGACTGCCGGCCGGTCCCGTGGGCTGGACGGGGTGCGTGCCGCGGCTGCGGGAACCTGGGGCGCACCTGGCGCGGGGCGCGTCGCGGTCGGCTCGGGCGCGGCGCTGCGGGGCCGCGCCGCCGTCCGGGCGCGACGGCGCCCGGGCGTCGCACTGATCGCGGGCTCGCGTGCCCACCGACCACTCGCATCGCACTACCGCCGCTTCGCCAGGGGACGCAGGGTGGAGCGTCCGAGCGGAGCATGACACACAGGCGTCCTCCGGCTCATCACCCAGTTCCGCCCCAACGCGGTGGGCAAAACCCCCGGACGGGCGGCGCGGGCCGTCGTGAACGACCCGCCGGTAGCGGCAACGGGCGGCGCCCGGCCCGGTCACCCCGTCAGGCCGCCGTCCCACCCGCCGGGCTCGTCGACGAGGTCCACCCACCAGACGGCCGCGCCCGCCCGGTCCCGCACGCCCAGCGTGCGGTAGATCCGCTGGAGGTGGTTCTGCACCGTTTTGGGCGACAGGCCCAGCTCCTCGGCGATCGCGCCGGTGCTCGACCCGTCCGCGACCCGCCGCAGCACCTCGATGCCGCGCTTGGTCAACCCGGCGCCCAGCGCCCGCGCGATCCGCCGGTTGACCTGCTCGGCGCTCGACGTGCTGCGCAGCGGCTCGTCGCGGCGCGCCCGGACGACGGTGTCCTCCCGGCGCGGCTCGAACCGGTGGTGCGCGAGCTGCTCGACCAGCCGCGCGGACAGGTCGTGCTCGCGCATCCGCAGCAGGTCGCGGCCCTCCTGCAGCTCCCACAGCCGGTACTGCTCCAGCTGCGAGCGGGCGTGCCGCAGCGCCGCCCCCAGCCGCCCGACCCGCTCGTGGGCGACGCTCAGCGCGCCGTGCGCCCGCACCGCCACCTCCCGCGCGAGACAGCCCATCGCCAGCTCGGCCGCCTGCGCGAGCTGCCGCACCTGGTCGTCGAACCGGCCGCGCGCGCCGTTCGCGCGGGCCCGCGCCATGAGCAGTTCGGCCCGCAGCACCGGCCGGTCCTGCCCGGCCAGCAGCTGGTCGGCCCGCCGGCACGAGCGCAGCGCGCGGTCCAGCTCGCCCAGGTCCAGCCGCACGTGCGCCAGCAGCAGGTTCACCCGTGCCATCCGCACCGGCTCGTCCAGGTTCTTCCACTTGTCCCGCACCTGCGCGCACAGCACCTCGGCGCGCCGCAGCTTGCGCACGCACGGCTCGCCGTCCGGACTGCACCGCGTCGCGTCCGAGCGGACCATGCAGTGCTCGTGGTACTGCGTGCGCATCAGCCTGGCCTGCTCGAACAGGATCGAGCCGATCAGCTCGTGGTCACCGGTCAGCTCCGCCAGCCCGAGCGCGCGCGACAGCGAGTGCAGCGACCGCTCCCGCGAGTCCAGCCGCAGCTCCACCACGGCCCGCGAGAAGCTGCACCACGCCTGCAGCAGCGCGTGCCGGTTCGCCGAGGCGATCTGCTGCACCCGGTCGATGGTGTCCAGCGCACCGGGCAGCAGCCCGCGCTTGCCCAGCGCGACCGACTGGGCCAGCACGGCCTGCGCCACGCCCTCCGCGTCGTCCAGCCAGGCGAACGCCGCGACGGCCTTCTCCGCGAACTCCAGCGCGTCGCCGGGCCGCCCCTCGTCCAGCGCCATCCGCGCCTCGCGCAGGTTGGCCACCGCGCCGGCCCGCGGGTCCGCCGCTCGTTGTCCCGGAATGGTCATCGGTCCCCCGCCGCGCAGGATACCCACCGCGGGTCCCGCTCGAGCACCTTTCCGGTGGCGTTGCGGGGCAGCGCGTCGAACAGCATCCCGTCGGTGACGAAGGTGCCGATCTCCACGTGTGCCGCCAGGGTCTCCGGGAAGCCCCGGTGGTTGCGGCACAGCAGTAGGGGGGCGGATGTCGGGCCCGGCGCGCGGGTTCCTTCAGCTCTCGGGCGTCCCCGAGGCGTTCACCACCGCGTCGCGCAGGGCCGCGCGCAGACGCCCCACCTCCAGCGGCGTCAGCACCGCCGCCTCTCCCGGCGGCACCGTGACCACCACGTGGCCCTGGCTGACGAAAACCGTCATGTCACGGCGACGGGATGCGATGTCGCGGCAGGAGATCTGCCACTCCTTGCCTGTACCCACGGTCCCGAACCTCCAGCTGTCTCGACACGGGTGCTCGGACCAATCCGGGCGCTCGCGGGGGTGAGACGCACGCGGGTTGGTGCCATGACGGGAAAACTCCCGACGGGCGACCGTGCCGAGCTGTCGACAGCGTCGCACGTGGTCATCGCTCCAGTCACCTAGGTGGGTGAAAAATGGCTAAACCGCAACGGATCGTGATGGTTGGTTCGGGCCTCGCCGAGGCCGCGCGGCGGGTGCGTCGCGGGAGCGCGGCTACGGCGGACAGGTCACCCTGTTCGGCGGGGAGGCGTACCAGCCCTGCGAACTTCCGGTGCTGTCCAAGGGGGTGCTCGTCGGGAACGCCGATGGGCCCGACCGCGTGCACGAGCCAGATTTCTGCGAAACCCGCGACGTCGGCTTGAGGCTCGGCGTGGAAATCACCGGGCTGCGCATCGGTGGGCGGGTGGTCGTTGACTCGACCGGGGTAACCCACTCGTATGACCGGTTGATCCTGGCGACCGGCTCGACGGACGCGGGTCCCCCGGTCCGCGCGCCCCGTCGAGGACGCGCAACGGCTGCGCGGACCTTGTCGGCTGAGTCCAACGTCGTGGTCGTCGGACTCAGCCGAATCGGGTGTGAGATCGCTGCGGCGGCCTGGTCACACGACGCGATCGTCACCGTCGTCGACCCGGTGGACCTGCCGCTGCGACGTGCCCCGGGGTCGACCGCCGGGGAGGTGTTCCGCCGCCTGCACGCCGACCACGGCGTCCGCCGGCGCCCGGGTGTCGGGTTCGACGGCTTCACGCCGGGTGGCGTGCGGCAGGCCGACGGTTCCGATCAGAGGCAGGACCCGCTGTCGGGCCGGTGGTCGGCCAGGATCAACCGCTCCAGCAACGCCTTGAGCCGCTGCGCGTCGGCCGGGTCCAGGTCGGCGGTGAAGTCGTCCTCCACCTCGACGTGGAGCCGCTCCACTGCGACCTGGACCGCCCGGCCCTGCTCGGTGATCACCGGCACGCGCACCCGCCGGTCGTTCGGGTCGGGCTCGCGCACGACGAGGCCCGCGCGCTCCAGCCGGTCCAGTTCGGCGGTGAGCGTCGTCTTGTCCAGGCCGAGCGCCTGCCCGAGGGCGAGCTGCGTGCGCCGGAACTCCTCGCTGGCCAGCGCCGACAGCACCAGCTGCCCACGAGTCGTCACACCATGCCGCGCCGCTGCCTCCTGCGCCGCCGAACCCAGCTTCTGCGCGGCCCGGTGCAACAGCCAGTTCAGGCCGGACCGGCGCACGCAGGCGGAGTCGACAGGGGCGTTCATGCCGCCGAGCATACGCCCGCCCCGAACCCCTCCCGATCAACAAAACCCCAGCTAGAAAGCCTTCGCCACCACCAACACACAAAATCCACTAGACGACCGGTCAACTACCCCGCCGTAATTCCAGTAAGCCGACTAGCTGACAGCGGTACTGCCTCTCTGCGGCCTCCGCAAAAGACGACCGGTCAACTAAAGCTCCAAGCATCCCACTGCGCCCTGCGCTGCCCACTCTGCAAATCCTTGTCCTATGCGTCCCTGCCGTGGGCATCGCTCTAGCTCGCGTAGACAACCGGTCAACTAATTCGCTAGGCAAAACCTGCTGGGCAAAGCTCAGCAAGATGGTCAGTCAACTAATGGGCTTCACAATCCAGCGAGATGACCGGTCAACTATAAAATTGGCGAAACTTGGCGAGGTGGTCAGTCGCCTGGTGGGCTTCGGAGCTTGGTGAGACGACCGGTCAACTAGCGGGCTTCGGGACTTGGTGAGACGACCGGTCAACTAACGTGCGAGGGGATCAGTGAGGCGGCCGACCGGTTGATGTGCAGTGAGGTTCGACTAGATGGCCGGTCAACTAATATGTTGCGCGTTTTCGGTGGGATGGCCGGACAGTTGAAGCCTGCGGGGCTTGGCGAGATGGTCGGTTGACTGACGCGCTGTGGGGCTCGATGGGTGAATGGTCAGCTGGTCGGCTGGCGTGTTGTGGGATTCGGGGAGATGGTCGGTCGACTAATGCGTTGTGGGAATCGGTGGAGTGGTCGATTGGCTGAAAGGATGTAGATTTGTGAGATGGTCGGTCAGCTAGTTGTTTTAGTTGACCGGTCATCTAGGGGTGGGGTGGCTGCTGTGGGGGTCGGCTGTGATCGCTTGAGGGAGAGGGGCGGGGCGCTGTCACACTGGTCGGCGACGTTCGGGAGGTGCCGGTGTCCGAGTCGATCGCCGCTGTCGTGTTCCGCGCGGCGGACCTCACTGCTCGGGGGCTTCCCCGGCAGGCCATCGACCTGCTGCGGCCCGCGTTGGCGGCCCACCCCCGGCACGCCGAGGCTTGGTGCCGGTTGGCTGCGGCGTACCTGGACACCGGCGAGCCCGACCCCGCCCTGACCGCGGCGAAGCGGGCCCTCGCGCTCGACGGCGACCACGCCTGGGCGCAGCGGTTGGCGGCGTTGGCGCTGAGCGAACTCGGCCGGCACCCCGAGGCGGCGGTCGCGGCTCGTGAGTGCGTTCGGCGCGAGCCCGGCGACTGGCGGTGCCACGTCGTGCTGGCCGAAGTCCTCGCCGCCGTCCCGGACACCCGCGACGCCGCCGTCGACGCCGCCCGCGAAGCCGCGCGGCTGGCGCCCGGCGAGGCCCGGGCCTTCCAGGTCCTCGGCGACGCCGCCCTGAGGGTCCGGGACTGGGGCACCGCCGAGTGGGCCTACCGGAAGGCCCTGCGGCTCGACCCGGCCGACGAGGACGTCCGGGCCAACCTCGCCACCGTCACGCGCAAGCGGTCCGCCGCGCCCGCGTCGCCCACCGCCGACGCCCTCACCACCGCCCACGGCCTCGCCCGGCGGACGCTGTCCCGGCTGGCCGCCCTGCTGGTCGCGGGCGGGGTGCTGCTGATGATCGCCGGGCTGCCCCGGCCGACGCCGTCGCTCGGCTGGTTCTCCGGCGCCCTGGTCCTCGCCGCCGTCGCGGTCGCGGGCCGGCCGTTCGCGTTCGCCCGGCCCGCGGTGCGGGCGGCGCTGCGGGTGCTGCCCCGCCACCGGCCGAAGGTCGCCGTCGCCGCCGCGGCCTTCGGGCTGTCGGCCTCGATCCTCGCCGGCTGGTCGCTCGCGCTGCTCCTCGGCGCGACCACCGCGCAACCGCTCGTGCTCGCCTGGCTGTGCGCCCTGGCCGGCGGATCCGTCGTCGTCCTGGCGGGAGGCCGCTAACCTGGACCGCGGGAAGGAGGGCCGCGTGACGCGACTGCTGATGCTCCTGGCGCTGGTCGCCGGGTTCGTCGTCGTCGGTCCCGCCGGTCACCACCCCACCGACCTCGTGGGGGTCAGCGCCGCCGCCGACGCGGCGCACCTGCCCGGCGCCGCCACCCGCGCCACCACCCACCCCGTCCAGCAGCCGGGCCACCTCGCGCAGCCGCTGGACGGCGTGCTGCCGCCCGTCCACGTCACCCCCGCGCCCCGGCTGCGCGTCGACGTCGTCGACCCGACCCACCGCGCCCCCGAGCGCACCGGGCAGGCCCCGCTCGGCGAACGCGCGCCGCCCGCCGACCTCCGGTAGTCCAACCCCCTGTCACCCCCGACCCCGGAGGTCGCTTCGCCATGCCGCGCCCACCAGCGCGGCGAGAACTCCTCGTCCGAGGGCTGCTGTCCCTCGGCGTGCTCGCCGCGTCCGCGTTCGTCCTGCTCACCAGCCAGCCGCGCCTCGGTCTCGACCTGCGCGGCGGCACCCAGATCGTGCTGGAAACCCCGTCCGAGGCCACGTCCGACAACACCGACCGCGCCATGGAGGTGCTGCGCCGCCGCGTCGACGAGCTCGGCGTCGCCGAACCCGTCCTGGCCCGCTCCGGCGACCACCGCATCGTGGTCGAGCTGCCCGGTGTGCAGGACCCCGCCGAAGCCATCGACGTGCTCGGCCGCACCGCCCAGCTCGCCGTCCAACCCGTCACCGGACCGGGTGATGTTCCGACCACCGAGGGGGACTCGGTGGCGCTCGGCCCGGTCGCGATGACCGGAGACGGCATCAAGGGCGCGCAGGCATCGCCCAACCAGACCGGCGCCGGCTGGCTGGTCACCGTCGACTTCCGGGGCGACGCGCCGGCCACCTGGCAGCGGCTGACCGGCGCCGCCGCGTGCTTCCCGCCGGGCGACCCGCAGCGGCGGGTGGCGTTCGTGCTGGACGGCCGGATCGTCTCCGCCCCGCAGGTCGACCCGTCCGTGCCGTGCCGGACCGGGATGGTCGGCACCAGCACCCAGATCACCGGCCGGTTCGCCCAGGCCGAAGCCGAGGAGCTGGCGCTGGTGATCCGGTCCGGCGCGCTGCCGGTGCCGGTGGAGGTCGTCGAGCAGCGCACGGTCGGCCCGACGCTCGGCGCCGAGGCCATCGAGGCCAGCAGCCGGGCCGCGCTCGTCGGCATCGCGCTGACCGGCCTGTTCCTGATCTTCGTCTACCGGCTGGCCGGGCTGGTCGCCGTGCTCGCGCTGGCCGGGTACGCGGCGCTGGCCTACGCGGCGCTGCTGGCCGTCGGCGCGACGCTGACGCTGCCGGGGCTCGCCGGGTTCGTGCTGGCCATCGGCATGGCGGTGGACGCCAACGTGCTGGTCTTCGAGCGCGCGCGGGAGGAGTACGCGCGGCGCAAGCGCTTGCCGAGGTCGGTGGACCTGGGCTTCAAGGGCGCGTTCAGCGCGGTCGCCGACTCCAACGTCACCACGCTGCTGGCGGCCGGCCTGCTGTTCTGGCTCGCCACCGGACCGGTGAAGGGCTTCGGCGTCACGCTGTCCATCGGCGTGCTCGCGTCGCTGTTCAGCGCGCTGGTGCTCAGCCGGGTGCTGTTGCAGCTGGCCATGCCGCTGCTGGAGCGCCGGCCGGGGTGGAGCGGCCTGCACGACCTCGGCCGGGTGCGGACCTGGCTGACCGGGCGGGGGCTGCGGCTGTTCCGCCGGCCGCGCCGGTGGCTGCTCACCGCCGGGCTGCTGCTCGCGGTGGCGGTGGCCGGGCTGCTCGTGCGCGGGCTGGAGCTGGGCGTCGAGTTCACCGGCGGCCGGATGATCGACTACACGGCGACCGGCGTCGACGCGGACCGCGTGCGGGCCGAGCTGGCCGCGGCGGGCTTCCCGGACGCCGTCGTCGCCACCTCGGGCGACAGCGGGCTCTCGGTGCGCACCGGCCCGGTCGACGAGGCCGGCTCGGCGGAGATCGGCGCGGCCGTCGACCGGGCGACCGGCGGCGCGCAGCAGGTCGGCAACGAGCTGATCGGCCCCAGCCTGGGGTCCGAGCTGCGGCGCAACGCGCTGATCGCGCTGGCCATCGCCGTCGCCGCGCAGCTCGCGTACCTGGCGGTGCGGTTCGACTGGCGGCTGGGCCTGGCGACGGTCACCGCGCTGGTCGCCGACGTCGTGGTGCTGGTCGGCGCGTTCGCGTGGCTGGGCAAGACCGCCGACGGGGTGTTCCTCGCGGCGCTGCTGACCGTCATCGGCTACTCGGTCAACGACTCGGTGGTGGTGTTCGACCGGGTGCGCGAGCTGCGCCGGGCGCGGCGCTCGGAGCCGTTCGGCGACGTCGTCGGCACGGCCGTGCTCCAGACCGTCCCCAGGACCGTCAACACGGGGATCGGCGTGCTGTTCGTGCTGGCGGCGCTGCTGGTGCTGGGTGACGGGTCGCTCGCCGACTTCGCCACCGCGCTGCTGATCGGCGTGGTCGCCGGTACCGTCTCGACCGTCCTGACCGCGGCGCCGGTGGCGATCGCCTTGGAGGGTCGACGATGAACACGGGGCACGCGCTGCTGGCGGTCGGAGGGGCGTTCCTGGCGGCCGGGATCATCGGCCGCGCCGGTGTCCGGATAGGACTGCCCACCATCCCGCTGTTCATGGTGGCGGGCATCCTCTTCGGCCCCAACACCCCCGGGCTGTCCCTCGTGGACGACCCGGGCGAGATGAGCGTGCTGGCCGGGCTCGGCCTGGTGTTCCTGCTGTTCTACCTCGGCCTGGAGTTCTCGGTGGACGACCTGGTCTCGGGCGGGCGCAGGCTCGCCGCGGCCGGCGCCGGGTACCTGCTGCTCAACATCGGCGGCGGGCTGGTCTTCGGGTTCGCCCTCGGCTGGGGGACGCGCGAGGCGCTGATCGTCGCCGGGGCGATCGGGATCTCGTCCTCGGCGATCGTGACGAAGCTGCTGGTGGAGGCGAACCGGCTGCGCAACCCGGAATCACGGCTGGTGATGGGCATCATCGTGATCGAGGACGTGTTCCTCGCCCTGTACCTGGCGGTGCTGCAGCCGGTGCTCGGCGGCACGTCCGGCGTCCGCGCGCTGCTGGACTTCGGCAAGGCGTTCCTGTTCCTGCTGGTCCTCGCGGCCGTCGCGCGCTGGGGCGGTCGGGTGGTGACCCGGCTGTTCTCGCCGACCGACGACGAGCTGCTGGTGGTCTGCTTCGTCGGCGTCGCGGTGACCGGCGCGGCGGTCGCGCACGAGCTGGGCGTCTCGGACGCGATCGGCGCGTTCATGGTCGGCGCGGTCATCGGCGGCTCGGGCGTCGCGCCGCGCGTGCACAAGCTCGTGCTGCCGCTGCGGGACGCGTTCGGGGCGCTGTTCTTCTTCATCTTCGGGCTGAGCATCGACCCGAACGCGGTGGGCGGCGTCGTGGTGCCCGTGCTGGCGGCCGTCGCGGTGACGATCGTGCTGAACCTCGGCGCCGGGTTCTTCGCGGCGAAGCTGCACTCGTTCGACCGGCAGCAGGCGGTGGACATCGGGCTGACCGTCCTGACCCGCGGCGAGTTCTCCCTGGTGCTCGCGGCGATGGCGGTGACCGCGGGGCTGGACTCGCGCGTCGCGCCGTTCGTCGCCGGGTACGTGCTGCTGCTGGCCGTGGTCGGGCCGCTGGCGGTGCTGCGGTCGGACAGGCTGGCGTGGCTGCTGCCCCGGCGCCTGTTCGCGTGAGGCGCGCCCGGCCGCGCGTGCTTGCGGCCGGGCCCCGGCGGGTCGAGCATGGCCCGCACGTGACGGCCGCAGTGGACGGTGAGGGCGCATGGCGGGGTTCGCCGGGTACCAGAACGAGATCTACCTCCAAGGGCTGGCGGGGACCGTGCCGCCGTTCACCACCGACCCCGAGCGGCTGGAGGAGTCCGCCCGCGAGCGGCTCGAACCCGGGCCGTTCTGGTACGTGGCGGGTGCGGCGGGCTCCGGCGCGACCGCGCGGGCCAACCGGGAGGCGTTCGACCGGTGGCGGATCGTGCCCCGGATGCTCACCGACGCCACCACCCGGCACCCGGGCGTGTCCGTGCTGGGCACCGAGCTGCCCGCGCCCGTGCTGCTCGCGCCGATCGGGGTGCAGTCGATCCTGCACCCCGACGGCGAGCTGGCCACCGCGCGGGCCGCCGCGGAGCTGGGCGTGCCGTTCGTGCTGTCGACCGCCTCGTCGCACACCGTCGAGGACGTCGCCGAGGCGGCCGGTGACGGGCCGCGGTGGTTCCAGCTGTACTGGCCCAACGACCCGGACGTGTGCGCGAGCATCCTGGGCCGGGCTCGGCGGGCCGGGTACCGGGTGCTCGTCGTCACGCTGGACACCTGGGCGCTGGCGTGGCGGCCCCACGACCTGGACCGGGCCTACCTGCCGTTCCTGCGCGGCGTCGGCACGGCCATCCCGTTCTCCGACCCGGCGTTCCGCGCCGGGCTGGCCGCGCCGCCGGAGGACGACCTGCCCATGGCGATCCTGCGGTGGGTGCAGCTGTTCACCGGCGTCGACAAGTCGTGGGAGCAGCTGCCGTTCCTGCGCGAGCACTGGGACGGGCCGATCGTGCTCAAGGGCGTCCAGCACGTCGACGACGCGCGCCGGGCCGTCGACGCCGGCGTGCAGGGCGTCGTCGTGTCCAACCACGGCGGGCGGCAGGTGGACGGCGCGGTCGCGTCGCTGGACGTGCTGCCCGACATCGCCGACGCCGTGGGCGACCGGGTCGAGGTGCTGTTCGACTCCGGCGTGCGCACCGGCGCGGACGTGGTGAAGGCCCTGGCGCTGGGCGCCCGGGCCGTGCTGCTCGGGCGGCCGTTCGCCTACGGGCTCGCCCACGGCGGCCAGGGCGGGGTGCGGCACGTGCTGCGCGGCCTGCTCGCCGACTTCGACCTCACCCTCGGCCTGGCCGGGCACCGGAGCCCGGCCGAGCTCAGCCGCGAGGCGCTGCGTCCGCGGTGAGCTGCCGCAGGCGGCCGTGCAGGGTGGTGAAGTCGGCGGGCTGCACGGTGATCCATGGGGTGCCGTCGCCGCCCTTCGACTTCGCCGACAGGTAGCGGCCGGTGACCGTGTCGAAGTAGGTCAGCGGCGCGGCGCACCGCTGCTTGCGGCCGAACCGGTCGCGGCGGGCGGCGAACAGCTGACCGCCGCCCGTGCGCTGCTCGGCCAGCAGCCTGCGCACCGCCTGCACCTCGGCCGAGTGCGCCCCCGACGGCCTGCTGGCCTGCAGGAACGACCCGCCGCCGTCCTCGTCGCCGTGGCGGGGGCGGCGGGGCCCGTCCGCCAGCGCGTCCTCGGGCAGCGACAGCACGCCGCCGCGCCCCGGCTTCGCCTCCGGCAGGGCCGACACCAGCGACTGCACGGCGTCCTGCGCGCGCACCGGCTCCAGCGCGAAGTGCTCGTCCGGCCGCAGCACGACCCGCAGCGCCTCGTCACCGGACACCGCCACCAGCGCGGAGCGCGTGTCCTCGTCACCGTGGTTGAAGAAGGCGTAGTACTCCGCGCCCGCCTCGGCCAGCAGCCGCAGCGACCGGCCGAGGTCGGCGTGCAGCTGCCTGCCGCGCGCCAGGCCGAGCCGCTGCAACTCCGCCCAGCCGCCCCGGGCCAGCTCCGCCAGCCCGCCGAGATCGCCTTCGGCGAGGCGGTCCTCGTCGAGGTCGACGTCGGTCAGCAGCGCGTTGTGCAGCGTCGACAGCCCCTCGGCCTGCCAGGCGGTGTAGAACGCGACGACCGGGATCGCCACCTTGGTGCGCAGCACGCCGCCCCCTTATTCGCCGATGACCGGTGGGGCGACCATGGTGCCGTCGCCGAAGATGTCCTCGGTCTCCTGCAGGTAGGACGCGGCCTTGTGCTCCTTGTCCTCCTCGCCCTGCCCGTGGCCGGCGCCCGCGCCCATGCCGGCCATGCCCGCGCCGGCCACGCCGCCGCGCCCGGCCGCGCCCGCGCCGCCCGGCCCGAACCCGCCGCTGCCGCCGGGGCCGAACCCGCGCTCGCCGGGCGCCATCGTGCCCGACGCGCCACCGGGCGCGAACCCGCCGGGGCCGGGGATGCCGGGGACGCCGCCCAGCCCGCCGCGCCCGCCACCGAGACCACCCGGACCGCCGCCCAGGCCACCCGGACCACCGCCCAAGCCGCCCGGACCGCCGCCGCGCCCGCCCGGACCACCGCCGGGACCGCCACCCGGCCCGCCCGGTCCCGGCACGCGCACCGGCGGCCGGTTGCGGGGGTCGTTCGGGTTGCGCGGGTCGTTGCGGTTGCGGGGGTTGCGCGGGTCGTTGGGGTTGCGCGGGTCGTAGGGCAGCCGCGGGTCGAACGGGGGGAACCGCGGGTCGTTCGGTGGGAACCGCGGGTCGGTGGGCCGCGGCGGGTCCACCGCGAGCGGGGGCGGCGCCGGCCGGTCGGGGACCTCGGCCAGCGACTTCCTCGTGTCGCCGCCCTCCTCGCCGGACGAGGTCGGCGGCGGGACGGCCACGTCGCCCCAGGACTTCCCGGTCCGGTCCCGACCCGTGCCGGGCTCGCCGGTGCCGTCCCCGCCCGTCTCGTCGGTGCCGCCCCACTCCTTCGGGCGGGGGATCGGCGGCTCGTCGCCGCCCTCGTCGATGCCCGCGCCGATCTCGGCGGGGGACTGGAACGTCGGCATGGCCGCGCCGGCGGCGTTCGCGGCGGTGCCGTAGGTGCTGAGCACCCGCACGTTCCTGGAGTTGACCTCCTGGCTCTTCTCCACCGCGTCGTCGTAGTCGGTGTCCCAGGGCAGCGCGTCGTTGTACCAGGGCTTGTCCGGCACGTCGACGGGCTTCTCGACGGAGTCGCGGGCCCGGCGGAACGAGTCGCTGATGTCCGACGCGCCCCGACTGGCCGTGCTGGCGCTGTCACCGGCCGCCTGCGACCAGCTCGCGAGCGGGGAGGTCGACGCACGGGCCTGGTCGCCCGCCGCGCCCTCCCAGGACGCGCCGGAGTCGCGCACCGCCTTCTCGATCAGGTGGGCGATGTCGAGGTGGTCGCGGTTGACCTTCTCCCAGTTCTGCTGGGTCGCGTCGGTGGTCTGCTCGGGGCCCTTGCCGTCCTTGAACCAGCCGTAGATCTTGTCGGCGCCGATCCCCACCTGCAGCAGCGCGAAGCCGCCGTAATCCATGTCGACGGGCCCGCCGGGCAACGTCATGGCTACCCCTTCTTCAGGTTTCCGATGACCGTCGCGGCCACCCGCTCGGTCGTGCCGCAGGCTTTGCCGTCGTTGAGCTTGTCGTTCTTGCCGATGCTGCCTTGGACGAGAACGGCCTCCCTGTCCGACGTGCCGACCGCGGTGTTGCAGGTCCGCTTGCCGTCGGCGCTGTCGAAGCTGACCGCACGCCTACCCTCGACCTCGGTCTCCTCGGAGATCGACATGCCGGACTTGGTGCTCTCGATGAAATCCTCGATTGTGTTGCCCTTGACCACGAGGATCACCTTGAAGGTGGAGTCCGCCAACACGTCCTTGCCCTGGTAGGTGCAACTGGGGCCGTTCGGCCCGTCTTCCCCTGCTGTGGCCTCGCGGAAGGTGGCGAGTCCGGCCTGCTGTTCCTTGGTCAGGATGGCGCAGGGGTCGCTCAGGTACTTCTGGAGGTTCAGACCCCCACCGCCACCGGAGTCGGGGCTGGTCGAGGTGGGCACGTCTTCCGACGTCGTGGGTGCAGACGTCGGATCTCCGGGGGAAGTGGAGGTGCATGCGGCAAGTGCCGCCACGGCAGCGCCGACGGCGAGAGCCGCCCGAACAGTGCGGTTCAAGGAGCTCATTCCTTCGGCTTGAGTGCGTCGGCGGCGGCCGAGTCGGTGCCCTGGTACTCGTCCAGCGCCTTCTGGATGTTCTCGATCGTGTTCTCCAGCGCCTTGCGCGCTTCGAGGTTCGCCCAGCCGTAACCGCCGGGCTCGTCGCTCGCGGTTTTGCGGATGGTCAGCGTGGCCATGCCGCTGTAGACGTCCTTGCCCGGGGAGTTGCTGGCAGCGATCTCATCCGAGACCAACTTCGTGTTGACCAGTTTCTCCAGCGCCTGCTTGAGGCCGTCGATCAGTCGCTGGGCCTCCGCCGGGTCGACGGAGAACTTCGTCTGCGTCGCCACGTAACCCGCGCCCGGACCGCGCGCCACCGTGTCGGCGACGAATCCCAGCTTCGCGCCCCCACCACCTGCGTCCAGCATCGCTCGCGCTCCCCTCACGCCAACAGCGCGATCAATGATGGCACAACGGCCTCGGCGCGTCCGGGAGTTCGGCCGGGTCGTCCCGGGTGACCGGTGTCCGATCCGTACAAGACCGCCGCGGCCGGCGGACCTACCGTGGCGGAATGATCGAAGCAGCCAGGTCCTTCCTGTGGCACAACGCGCGCGTGCTGGAGCAGCGGCGGTTCGCGCACCTGTTCGACGGCGGGCCGGGGGAGCCGGTCGTCGCGGCGGTGGCCGCCCACCGCAACGACGACGGCGGGTTCGGGCACGCCCTGGAGCCCGACGGCCGCGGGCCCAGCAGCCAGCCGCTGCACACCTTCACGGCGTTGACCCTCTGCCGCGAGGTGGGAGACGACCGGTTCGTGGCCGGCGCGGCCGACTTCCTGGCCTCGGTGGCCAACCCGGACGGCGGGCTGCCGAACTGCCTCGCCACGGCCGCGGACCACCCGCGCGCGCCCTGGTGGCAGGTGTCGGGCGGGAGCGACCTGCTCATGACCGCGCTGGCCGCGAGCGCCCTGCACGAGGCCGGGTCCGACCACCCGTGGCTGGACCGGGCCACGGACTTCTGCCTGCGGCGGCTCGGCGCGCTGACCTCCTCGCACCCGTACGAGGCGAGCGCCTGCGCCCGGTTCCTCGACCACCTGCCCGACCGGTCGCACGCCGAGGTGGCGGCCGAGCGGCTGGGCGCGCTGGTGCGCGAGACCGGGCTCGTGGACCTCGGGGACGGGCAGGCGCCGGCCGGGTACGCCGCGGGCGAGACGCACAAGCCGCACCACTACGCGCCCACGCCGGACAGCCTGGCCCGCCGCTGGTTCGGCGACGACGAGGTCGAGCGCGACCTCGACGAGCTGGCCCGGGGGCAGCGCGAGGACGGCGGCTGGACGTTCCCGTGGCCCGCCTGGACCCCGGTGACGACCTACGAGTGGCGCCCGATCGTCACCATCGAGGCGTTGCTGACGCTGCGCGCCTACGACCGGATCAGCTGACCCAGCGGGACGCCGGCCAGGTCCTTGACCTCGCGCGCCAGGTGCGCCTGGTCGGTGTAGCCGGTGCGGTGGGCCACGTCGGCGAACGGCACGCCCCGCCACGCCAGCTTCACCGCGCGGTCGAAGCGGAGCACGCGGTGCAGCACCTTGGGGCCGTAGCCGAACGCGTCCAGGCTGCGGCGGTGCACCTGGCGGGTGCTCAGCCCCAGGTCGTCGGCCAGCGCGGCGACCGAGGACGTGCGCACCGACCGCGCGATCCGCGCCGCCACCGGGTCGGGCGGGGTGGCGCGCAGGCGCTCGCGCGCCGCGGCGGCGAGCACGGCGCACGGGTCGTCGGCCGCGGCCAGGGCGTCCTCCAGCGCGGCCGAGCCGCCCCACAGCTCGGACAGCGGCACGCGCTGGTCGCGCAGGGCGTGCGCCGGGACGCCCAGCGCGGCCGGCCCGACGCCCGGGCCGAAGCGCACGCCGAACACCTCGCCCGGGCCCATCGCCGTGACGTGGCCGACGGTGTCCGGACCGGCGACCACGAGCGCGCGGTCGGAGGACCAGATGATGTCCGTGCAGCCGTCGGGCACCACCCGGCCGACGGCGGGGGTGGCCGAGGACCGCCGCCAGGCGCAGTCCAGCCCGGCGGCCGGGCGCTCGACGTAGCTCACGGCCGGGCGCGCCGGCGCGCGGTCGGTCCCCCGCGGACGGCGGCGCGTCGGGCTTGCTGCACGCCGACCAGCCTAACCGCGCCGGGCGGCGTCACTTCGCGTCGGCGTACCCGGCGACCGGCACGGCCTTGAGCGGGAACCGGACCGGCGTGTCGCCGAACACCAGGCGGGACGCCTCCGCGCCGGCCGCGGTCACCTCCGCGCACACCGCGTCCGCCAGCCCGGCCGGGCAGTGCACCAGGACCTCGTCGTGCTGGAAGAACACCAGCTGCGCCTCGGGCGCGGACCGGTGCAGGCGGCGGCGCAGCGCGCCCAGCAGGGCCGCCGTCCAGTCCGCCGCGCTGGCCTGCACCACGAAGTTGCGCGTGAACCGGCCCCACTCGCGGGCGGCCCGCCGCGACCGCCGGACCGCGTCCTCGCCCTCGTCGGCGCTGCCGGTGGCCTCGTGCCACGCGTCGGAGGGCGGCGGGCTCGTCCGGCCCAGGCGGGAGCGCACCACCCGGCCCTGCTCGCCGGCCGCCGCCGCGGCCTCCACGTACCCGACCGCGTCGGGGAACCGCCGCCGCAGCACGGCCAGCAGCGGGCCCGCCGCACCGCTGGTGCCGCCGTACATCGCCGACAGCATGGCGACCTTCGCCCGGTCCCGGTCGCCGTCGAACGCGTCCGCGGCCACGTTGGTGTACAGGTCGTCGTCACCGGAGACCTCGGCCAGCCTGCGGTCGCCGGACAGGGCCGCGAGCACGCGCGGCTCCAGCTGCGCCGCGTCCGCCGCCACCAGCCGCCACCCCGGGTCGGCCAGCACCGCGCGGCGCAGCGTGCGCGGGATCTGCAGCGCCGCGCCGCCCCGCGTCGCCCACCGCCCGGACACCACGCCGCCGACCACGTAGTCCGGCCGGAACCGCCCGTCGGACACCCACTGGTCCAGCCACGACCAGCTGTGCGCGACCCACAGCCGGGCCAGTTCCTTGTACTCCAGCAGCGGCTGCACGGCCGGGTGGTCGACGCCCTTGAGCACCCACGCCCGCGCGGACGGGACCTCGACGCCCTCCCGCCCGAACGCCCGCACGATGCTCGGCGGGTGGTCGGGGTTGACCGGTCGGCCGCCGAACGCCGCCGTGATCCGGTCCGCCAGCTCGGCCAGCCGGCTCGGCCGCGCCCCGGCGGCCGGCCGCGGGCCGAGCAGCTCCACCAGCAGGGCCTCGTGCACGTCGGCCCGCCACGGCAGGCCGTGGTGGGTCATCTCGGCGGCGGCCAGCGCGCTGGCCGACTCGGCGGCGAACAGCAGCCGCAGCGGGTCGGCGTGGCCCAGCCCGGCGGCGGTGCGCTGCTGCTCGGCGTGCACCGCGACGACGGCCTCCAGCGGGTCCGCGGCGCCCGGCAGCGGTTCGCGCTCCGGCTCGAACAGGGTCGGCTGGGTCTCGCGCCGGCGCGGCCCGTGGTCCTCCGGGACGGGCAGCCCGCGCAGCCGGGCCAGCGCCGCCCCCAACCCGCGCGGCTCGCCGTGCCGCCCCTGGTAGGCCAGCAGCAGCGCCTCCACGTGGTGCAGGTCCAGGCACCGCTCCACCCGCACCCCGCGCGCCAGCAGCCCGGGGTACACCTCGGCGGTCGACGGCCACAGCCAGCGCGGTCGCGAGCCCTCCCACTCGGCCACCACCGAGGCCAGGTCGTCGGTCCCGACCACCGGCCCCGCGGGCTCACCGGCGTCGGAGAGCAACCGGACCCGACCGGCGTTCTCCGCGTGGGGCACCAGGGCAGCGAGCACCAGTGCATTGTGAGCGACCCTCTCGACCCCGCCCACCTTCCCCCTTGGGCACGACATCACTCTTTCCAGTGATCCTCCGCTCCCACCCCGGAACACCGCCCCCCACCTCACTACCCTCACCCCAAAAATCACTCACGTCCTCATACCCACCCGACCTCCCCCGCGAGGTCGCGTCGGTAGGTCGAGCCTGTTCTCCCGCCGATCACGCTTTCCGATCGCCGGGAGAACAGGCTCGACCTGCCGACTACAGGCGACCGAGCCGCCCCGACGGAGTCGGGGCCATCCAACACAGAGGTGCCCCTGTCTCCCGGCGAGCTGCTGGACCCGCGGCACGGGGTGGTGCCCTTCCACGGCCGGGTGCGGGAGCTGGCGGCGCTGGCGCGGTGGCGCGACCGGGTGGGCGGGCCGTCGGTCCTGCTGCTGCACGGCCCCGCCGGCGTGGGCAAGACCCGCCTCGCGCACCACTTCGCGGGCGACGCCGTGCGCGTGGTGGACGACGCCGAGCTGCTGCCGTGGCAGGACCTGCACCGGCTGCTGCAGGAGCCGGACGACCGGGTCCTGCTCGTGGCCCGCCGCACGGGCTGGTGGTGGTCGGCGGCGCGGCAGCGGGCCGGGGACCTGGACCGCGCCTGCGCCGAGCTGGAGCTGGCCGCGCGGCCGGCGGAGCACGACGAGTCGTTCGCCGCCGCCTGCGCCCGCTTCGCCGACGCGCTGGGCAGGCCGCGCCCGACCGCGCCGCCCCCGCCCGCCGGCACCCTGCACGACCTGCACCTGGCCGCGCTCGCCGCCGTGCACGGCTCACCCGCCGGCGACCAGGTGGAGCTGGTGCGCTGGCTGGCCGACGTCGACCCGGCCGCCGCGACCTCGGGGCGGCTCGCCGAGGACGTGCTCGCCGTGGCGCTGCTGGACGAGCGCATCGAGCCCGAGCGCACCCCGGCCGCCCTGGACGCCCTGCTGCGCGCCGCCGAGCGGTGGCCGCACGCGCTGCGCCGCGCCGAGGAGCTGTTCACCGCGCACCCGGAGCTGGTGGGCGTCACCGGCGCCGCGGGCCTGACCGCCCTGGCCGAGCGCCCGGCGGCGGCGCGGGCCATCGCCCGGCACGTGTTCGACGACCCCCGCTTCCACTGCGACGCCCTGCCCGCCGTGGTGACCCGGACGCTCCTGCGCGACCGAGCGCCCGTTGCCGGCAAAGCGGAGCTGGCCGAGCTGCACGGGATGCTGGGCGCCCGCGCCGCGCTCGCCGCGCTGCGGGAGGAGGCCCTGGCGGCGGCGCGCGCGGAGGTCGCGCTGTACCGGGAGCTGGTGGCGGAGGACCCGGTGGAGTACCGCCCGGCGCTCGCCGACGCCGTGGGCGACCTGGGCCTGCGGCTGGTCGCGGTGGGGCGCGACGACGAGGCGCCGGCCGCGTCCGAGGAGGCCGTCGCGCTGTCCCGGCTGGTCGCCGCGCACGACGCGGACTGCGCGCCGCAGCTCGCCGACGCGCTGGACCAGCTGGGCCTGCGCTGCGCCGCGGTGGGCCGCCGGGACGAGGCGCTGGCCGCGACCGGGCAGGCCGCCGGGCTCTACCGGGAGCTGGCCGAGGGCAACCCGGCGCTGTTCGGGCTGGACGCCGCCAAGGTGACCCACCACCTCGCGGTGCGGCTGTTCGACGTGGGCCGCCGCGCGGAGGCGGCGGACGCCGCGCGCTCGGCGGTCGTGCGGTGGCGGGCCGCGGCGGACGCCGACCCGCGCCACGAGGCCGAGTTCGCGCGCACCCTGGTGTCGATCGCGGCGCTGCTGTCGGTCTTCGGCGAGCGCGAGGAGGCCGCGGCGGCGGTGCGCGAGGCGATCGACGTGCTGCGCCGCCTGGCCCGCGCCAACCCGCGCGACTTCGAGCCGGACCTGGCCGTCGCGCTGGGGACGCTCGGCGCGGTGCTGCGCGGGCTGGGCCGCCCGTCGGACGCGCTGGTCGCCGCGGAGGAGTCGGTCGAGGTGCGGCGGCGGGTGGCCGCGGACGGCGACCCGCACGCGGTCGTCGCGCTGGCCGCCGCGCTGGGCGAGCTGGTCGACCTGCTGGTCCGGGACGGCAAGCACCGCGCGGACCGGCTCGCGGTGGCGCAGGAGTCGGTGGAGCTGCTGCGGCCCCTGGTGCTGCGGTACCCGGTGGGCCACCGGGTGGACTTCGCCGTCGCCCGCGCCCGGCTGGCGCGGGTCCTGCTGCGCGAGGGCCGCGGCGAGCAGGCGCGGCCGGTGGTGGAGGAGGTGCGCTCGCTGGCGCGGCGGCTGCCCCGGCGGTTCCTGCTGACCGGCGGCGGCAGGCTGGCCTCGGCGCTGCAGGGCCTGGTCGACGGGCTGGCGGCGGACGGGCAGGGAGAGCCGGCGCTGCGGCTGGCCGAGCAGGTCGCCGACACCTGGCGGGAGCTGGTGGGGCGCCACCGGGGCGCGCCGGTCGCGTTCGCCCTCGCGGCGCAGCGGGCGGCCGAGCTGGCGTGGGGGCAGGCCGACCCGGGCGCGCCGGACCGCGCTCGGGTGGCGGTGCTGGCCTGGCACCTGGCCCGGACGCCGGACGAGCTGACCGACGACCAGCGCTACGCCGCCGCGCTGTCCTGCTACGCCCGGCAGTGCGCCGAGACGGGCCGCGAGCTGGACCGGGCGCTGGCCGCGGCGCACCGCGCGGTCATGGTGCTGCGCGCGGCGGGCGCCGCGCCGGACCGGTTCGCCCGCGCCGTGGAGGTGGTGGAGCGGGTGGTCCGGGCGCACCCCGACCCGCAGGCCGCGCGCGCCCGGACCCAGGCGATGGTCGCCCGCGACTGGCCTAGTTCTTCGTGAGCAGCGACCGCAGGAAGAACGCCACGTTCGCCGGGCGCTCCGCCAGCCGCCGCATGAAGTAGCCGTACCACTCGTCGCCGTAGGGCAGGTAGACGCGCATCCGGTTGCCCTCGGCGGCGAGGCGCCGCTGCTCCTCGGGCCGGATCCCGTAGAGCATCTGGAACTCGTAGCTGTCCTTGGACCGGTGCGCCGCGAGGTCCGCGGCGATCGCGATCAGCCGCGGGTCGTGCGAGGCGACCATCGGGTAGCCGTCGCCGGCCATCAGGACCTTCAGGCAGCGCACGTAGGACAGGTCCACGTCCGCCTTGTCCTGGTAGGCCACCGAGGCGGGCTCCTGGTAGGCGCCCTTGCACAGGCGGACCCGCGACCCGGCGTGCGCCAGGTCCCGGCAGTCCTGCTCGGTGCGCTTGAGGTAAGCCTGGAGCACCGCGCCGACCCACGGGAAGTCGACCCGCAGCTCCCGCAGGATGCCCAGGGTCGAGTCGGTGGTCGTGTGGTCCTCCATGTCCAGGGTGACCGTGGTGCCGACGACGCCGGCCGCGGCGCAGATCCGCCGGGCGTTCTCCAGCGCGATCTTCTCCCCGTCGACCGGCAGGAACTGGCCGACGGCGGACAGCTTCACCGACACCTCGGCCCGGTCGGCGTAGCCGGCGGTCTCCAGGCGGCGCAGCAGCTCCAGGTAAGCCTCGGCGGTGGCGGTGGCCTGCGCCGAGTCCCGGGTGTCCTCGCCGAGGTGGTCGAGCGTGACCAGCCGGCCGTCGGCCAGCACCTCGCCGGTGGTGGCGATCGCGGCGTCCACGTCGTCGCCGGAGATGAAGCGCTTGACGACGGGCCGGGTCAGCGGCGTGCGTTCGACGAGCCCGCGGACGGCCCCGGAGCGCGAGGCGGCGAGCAGTGTGGAGCGGAGCATGGTCACCCCTGGTGCGGGTAGCGGTGGGCGGTCGGAGCCGCGAACGTCTCCTTGATCGACCGGGGGCTCACCCACCGCAGCAGGTTGTGCACCGACCCGGCCTTGTCGTTGGTGCCCGACGCGCGACCGCCGCCGAACGGCTGCTGGCCGACGACCGCGCCGGTGGGCTTGTCGTTGACGTAGAAGTTGCCCGCGGCGAACCGCAGCTCCTGCTGGGCGTGCGCGATGGCGGCCCGGTCCCGGGCGATGACCGCGCCGGTCAGGCCGTACGGCGCGGCGCTCTCCAGCTGCTTGAGCACGGTGTCGTAGTCGGAGTCCTCGAACACGTGCACGGCGAGCACCGGGCCGAAGTACTCGGTGGTGAACACCTCGTGCTCGGGGTTGGTGCCCAGCAGCACGGTCGGGCGCACGAAGTAGCCGTCGCTGTCGTCGGCGGTGCCGCCGGCCGCGACCTCCAGCTGCGAGTCGCCGCGCGCGGCCTCCAGCACGCCGGACAGCTTGTCGAACGAGCGCCGGTCGATGACCGCGCCCAGGAAGTTCGACAGGTCGGTGACGTCGCCCATGGTCAGCGACTCGACGTCGGCGAGGAAGGCGTCCTTGACCCGGTTCCACACCGAGCGCGGGACGTAGGCGCGGGACGCGGCCGAGCACTTCTGGCCCTGGTACTCGAACGCGCCGCGGACCAGCGCGGTGCGCAGCACGTCGACGTCGGCCGACGGGTGCGCCAGCACGAAGTCCTTGCCGCCGGTCTCGCCGACGATGCGCGGGTACGAGCGGTAGCCGGCGATGTTCGCGCCGACCTCGGCCCACAGGTGCTGGAAGGTCCGCGTCGACCCGGTGAAGTGGATGCCCGCCAGGTCGGGGTGCCGCAGCGCGACCTCGGACACCGCCAGGCCGTCGCCGGGCAGCAGGTTGATCACGCCCGGCGGCATCCCGGCCTCCTCGAGCAGCCGCATGGTCAGGTGCGCGGCGAAGCTCTGCGTGGGCGACGGCTTCCACAGCACCACGTTGCCCATCAGGGCGGGCGCGGTGGGCAGGTTGCCCGCGATGGCGGTGAAGTTGAACGGCGTGATCGCGTAGACGAAGCCCTCCAGCGGGCGGTGGTCGGTGCGGTTCCACACGCCGGGGGAGGACTGCGGCTGCTCGGCGATCAGCTGCCGGCCGAAGGCCACGTTGAAGCGCCAGAAGTCGATCAGCTCGCACGCGGCGTCGATCTCGGCCTGGATCGCGGTCTTGGACTGGCCGAGCATGGTCGCGGCGTTCAGCGTCTGCCGCCACGGCCCGGCCAGCAGCTCGGCGGCCCGCAGCAGGATGGCGGCGCGGTCGTCGTAGGACAGCGCGCGCCACTGCGGGGCGGCCCGGCGGGCGGCCTCGATGGCGTCGGCGGTGTCCTGCCGGGTCGCGCCGTGCAGGGTGCCCAGCACCGCGCGGTGGTTGTGCGGCTGGACCACGTCGAAGCGCTCGCCACCGCCGACCCGCTGCTCGCCGCCGATGGTCAGGGTCAGTTCGGTGGGCTCCTTGGCCAGTTCGGCCAGCTTCGCCTGCAGCTCCGCGCGCTCCGGGGTGCCGGGGGCGTAGCTGAGGACGGGCTCGTTCACCGGCGCGGGGACCCTGGTCACGGCATCCACAAAGCAGCTCCTTCGCCACGTGGTTGTGTCACCCTCACGGTAGGACTACCGAGCGTGCACACCGTTGTCCTCCCGTCTAGGCTTGCGCCTCCGCTGTTGTGCGGACGGACAAAGGTGCGGCCGGACGGCTGCCGCCCGAAGGAGTGACGGGGTGAGCCTGCGGCAGGTGTTGATCGCGCTCGGCGACCCCCTGGTGGAGATCCAGGTCGCGCCGCACGGCCTCGAGGTGGACGTGCACGACGTGGTGATCCTGGACCCGGACGACGCGCCGGACGTGCGGCCGGGCGACCTGGCGCTGGTCATCGGGGCCCGGGGCCGCGCGGCGCTGCCGCTGGTGCGGGCGGCGGGCCAGGGCGGCGCGGCGGCGGTCGCGGTCAAGGTCGACGCGCCCGCCCCGGTGCTGCGGCAGGCGGCGGCGGACGCGGGCGTCGCGCTGCTGGCGGTGCGGCCCGAGGTGCGCTGGGAGCACCTGGAGTCGCTGGTCAGGGGAGTGGTGAGCAGCGCGCGGCTGACCGCGGACGCGGGCGCGGGCGAGGTGCTGGGCGACCTGTTCGCGCTGGCCCAGACGATCGCGGCGCTGACCGGCGGCATCGTGAGCATCGAGGACACCGCGAGCCGCGTGCTGGCCTACTCCCGCTCCTCCGACGAGGTCGACGAGCTGCGCCGGCTGTCCATCCTGGGTCGCCAGGGCCCCGAGCCCTACCTCAAGATGCTCCGCGAGTGGGGCGTCTACCAGCGGCTGCGCTCCGGCGAGGAGGTCGTGCGCATCGACGAGCGGCCCGAGCTGGGCATCCGCCGCCGGATCGCGGTCGGCATCCACGCGGGCAGCCAGCCGCTGGGCACGATCTGGGTCCAGGAGGGCGCCACCCCGCTCACCGAGCGGTCCGAGCGGGCGCTGCTGGGCGCGGCCCGCGTCACCGCGCTGCACCTGGTGCAGCAGCGCGAGCCCACCGCCGCGTTCCGGGAGAACCTGCTGGCGTCCCTGCTCGACGGCCGGATGGACGCCGCGTCGGTCGCCGAGCAGATCGGCGCGGACCCGGACCGGCCCGCGGCCGTCGTCGTGTTCGCGCTGCGCGGCCAGGAGGGCGCCGACCGCACCCAGCACGAGCTGCGCCGCACCGAGCTGACCGGGCTGATCTCGGTGCACGCCGCCGCCTACCGGCGCAGCGCGCTGGTCAGCCAGTCCGCCGGCCGCACCTACGTGCTGCTGCCCGACCTGCCGCCGACGGCCCCGCTGCTGGCGCTGACCCGCGAGATCGTCACCGCCGCCCGCAGGCACATGGGCCTGCGGGTGCAGGGCGCGGTCGGCTCCACGGTGCCCACCGTCGACGAGGTGATCGTCTCGCGCGGCGAGGCCGACCGGGTGCTCGACGCGATGGCCCGCGACCTGGACGCCGACGTCGCCACCCTCGCCGACGTGCGCTCCCGGGTCCTGGTCAGCGAGACCCTGGCGCTGCTCGGCGAGCACCCCCGCATCCGCGACCCGAGGCTGGCCGCCCTCGACCCGGAGCTCGCCCGCTCCCTGCTGGCCTACCTGGACGCGTTCGGCGACGTGCGCTCCGCCGCCGCCGGGCTGCACGTCCACCCCAACACCCTGCGCTACCGGGTGCGGCGGGCGGCGGAGGTCGGCGGGTTCGACCTGGACGACCCGCTGCTCCGGCTGTTCGCCCAGTTGCAACTCAGGCTGACCTGAGGCTCTCAGCGACCGCCCCTTACGCTGCTGAAGTGAACCTCGATGCGTCGCCCAGGCGCGGCAGTGACTTCGCGGAGTTGTCCAGGTCGGTCAAGCAGGCGGGCCTCCTGGACCGCCGCATCGGCTTCTACGTGCTGTGCCTGGTGGGCGGGGTCGCGGCCCTGGGGGCGACCCTGGCCGCCGTGGTGCTGGTCGGCGACTCCTGGTGGCAGCTGGGCCTCGCGGCCGTGCTGGCCGTGGTGTTCACCCAGATCGCCTTCCTCGGCCACGACGCCGGCCACCGCCAGATGTTCGCCGACAACAAGGTCAACGGCGCGGTCGGCCTCGTGCTGGGCAACCTGCTGATCGGCGTGGGCTACGGCTGGTGGATGGGCAAGCACAGCCGCCACCACGCCAACCCCAACCACGAGGACGAGGACCCGGACGTCGACATCGCCGTGCTCGCCTTCAGCGCCGAGCAGGCCGTGCGCAAGCGCGGGTTCTTCCGGTTCGTGGTCAAGCACCAGGCGTGGCTGTTCTTCCCCCTGCTGCTGCTGGAGGGCTTCAGCCTGCACGTCATCAGCGCCGCCGCCGCCGCGCGCCGCGAGGTGCGCGGGTGGCGGCTGGAGCTGGTGCTGCTGGCCGTGCACGTGGTCGGCTACCTCGGGCTGGTGTTCACCGCCATGTCGCCGGGCAAGGCCATCGCGTTCATCGCCGTGCACCAGGGCCTGTTCGGCGTCTACATGGGCTGCTCGTTCGCGCCCAACCACAAGGGGATGCCGGTGCTCAGCGCCGGCCACCAGCTGGACTTCCTGCGCAAGCAGGTGCTGACGTCCCGCAACGTGACCGGCGGCTGGTTCACCGACTTCCTGCTCGGCGGCCTGAACTACCAGATCGAGCACCACCTGTTCCCGAGCATGCCGCGCCCGCACCTGCGCCGGGCGCAGGTGCTGGTCCGCGACTTCTGCCGGGAGAAGTCGATCTCCTACGCCGAGTGCGGCCTGTTCACCTCCTACGGGTACGTGCTGAAGTTCCTGCACGAGGCGGGAGCTGAACTGCGCGGTACAGGAGAGCTCGTTCGACCAGCGTCCAGCTAGTGGTGGTCAGCAGGTAGACGCCGGCCGCCAGCGGCAGCACGGCGGCGACGGGCACCGTGCCGAACGGCAGCAGCCGCAGGAGCGCCGCGAACGGCGGCTGCGGCGCGCCCGACCTCGCCGCCACGGCGGCCTGCCACCGCGACGTCGCGAACGCCACCGCGGTCAGCGCCGCGAACAGCGCGAGGAACACCGGGTCGAGGCCGGGCGCGCCCAGCCAGCGCGCGCCCAGCGGCGTGCCGAGCAGGGCGCCGTCCAGCAGCGGGTTCGGCGTGGTGACCAGCTGGTACATGACCATGAAGAACGGCGCCTGCGCCAGCGCGGGCAGGCACCCGGCGAACAGCGAGGTGCCGTTGTCCCGGTACAGCTCCAGGGTCTTCTCCTGGAGCTTCTGCCGGTCCCCGCCGTGCTTCTCCTGCAGGGCGCGCAACTCGGGCGCGAGGGCGGCGCGGGCCTTCTCGCCGCGCACGGCGGCCCGGCTGAGCGGGTGGAGGAGCAGCCGGACGGCCGCGGTGAACAGGACGATGGCGAGTGCGGGCGTGGCGATGCCCGCCAGGGCTGAGCCCAGGGCGTGGAACACGGGAGTACTCCGTCTGCGGGTCTTGCCGGGTGGGGGACGTCAGGCGCTCAGGCCGAGTCCCGGGGCTCGCGGACGGGGACGCCCGGCGGCGTCGGGGTCGCGCAGGCGCAGGAAAGCCGCTTTCAGGGCTTTGTCGCGCAGCGAGAGGGAGCGCACCCAGGCGGGCGCCGCTTCGACCACCGGCGCCGCGACGAGCAGCAGCAGCACGAGGGCCACGGCCGTCACGGCGGCCAGCGCCTCGGCCGGGGAGTGCAGCAGGGCGAGCGCGAACAGGCCGGGCAGCACCAGCGCGAGCAGCAGCCGCAACCTGGACACGTCCACCCCCCTCCGGCGGTTCCTACCCGATCGTACCCACGAGCGCGGGCCGGTCGGGGTGGTCGTACCGCACCGTCACGTCGGCGCGGGGTTCGTAGCCCTCGTAGGCGGGCAGCGTCCACCGCTGGTCCGGGTCGGTCTGCCGGGCCAGCGCCGCGGCGGACAGCCACAGGTGCACGGTCAGCTCGGCGGGCAGCCACCGGTCCAGCAGCAGCGTGCCGTCCAGCAGCAGCACCCCGCCCTCGGGCAGGGTCGCGTAGTCGGCGCGGCTGGCCCGGTCGGTGGCGGCGTTCCACAGCGACGGCAGCACCCGGCCGGTCCCGCCGGGCCCCAGCGGCTCCAGCACCTCGCGGAGCAGCCCGTTGACGTCCAGCCAGCCGTCCCGGAACGAGTCGGGGTCGGTGCGCCCGAACTCCAGCCGCACCGAGGCGGGCCGCAGGAAGTCGCCCGCCGACACCCGCTGGACCGGCCGCCCCACCGCCCGCAGCGGTTCGACCAGCGCGTCGGCCAGGCGGTCCGGCCGGGCCGGCGGCGCGCCGTCGAGCAGCACCCGCACCCAGCCGGTGCGCGGCGCGGCGTCGATCCGGTCGACCAGCTCGGCGACCAGCGACTCGGGGGTCAGCGGGCGGACCTTCACGGCAGCGGGTAGTCCTCCCACCCGTCGGGCAGGGTGGGCACGGGCCAGGCGGGGTCGGGCGCGAACCCCGCCCACGCCGGGTCCCACCAGGTGTCGCCGGCGTCCAGCATGGCCGCGACCTCCTTGCCCGTGCGGCGGATCGCCTCGCCCTGCTCGGCGGTGTACTTGCCCGCGGTGAGCTGCTCCTCGAACTCCTCCCGGTCCCGCTCGACCCACCCGCCCTCGACGGGCGCCCAGTAGTCCAGCGCGTGGTCCAGCGTGTCGAAGCCGAGCGCGGTGCGCCGGAACGGGTCCTGAAGGTTGAGGTACCAGCCCGCGAACCGCCGCTGCGGGCCCTGCCAGTACAGGTCGACGGAGTAGGCGTCACCGGGCCGGTGCAGCTGCAACTTGCCGTGCCCGCGCCAGTGCGTGTTCCCGGCGGCCTGCCAGCCGTGCGGGTAGTGGTGCCGCGGGAAGCCGAACACCGTGCCGGGAACGGTGAACACCACCAGCAGACCCGGCTCGTCCAGCACGACCCGGGTCGGCGTCACCGCCCACGGCCGCCCGTGCAGCACTTCACGGCGCAACGCCACGTCCCCCGGCGCGAACGACCCCATGCCACCAGCCTAGATCCCGGCCGATGACGAACCCGGCCCACGCCCCTCTTGCGCTTTTCCACAAGGCTGGCGCACCCAGTGCCATACCGGTCGCTTCGTGTTCTCCTCCCCGTACGGCCTGGGCGCAGCCCAATCAGATTTGCCTGGGGGTGTCAAGCACGCTTTACCGCTTGACACCCCCAGGCAAATCTGATTGCCTTCGGCAGGCCGTGCGGGGAGGAGAACACGACCGCCCTTTCTTTTCCTCCTCCTTGGGGGCCTCTCGGCCGCTCTTCGTACTTGTGCCCCGCACCGATCCGGGTGAGATTCGGTGCCGTACCGCCCGAGGCTGAAAAGCTTGAAAGAGTCCTCGCCGGACAGGCAGGCCGCCAAGGAGAATGAAAAGAAACAGCGGTCGTGTTCCCCCCGCATGACCTGTCAAAGACGACCATGCTTTCTTGGGGGGTGCAAGCGAAAAGCGTGCTTGCACCCCCCAAGAAAGCATGGTAGCCCTCCGGGCAGGCCATACGGGGAGAACACGAGGCGACCGGTCTGCACGGGGCGTGCGGGAGGGCGAGAGCAAAAGACAAGAGCTTCAAGCTGAAATCGGGCTCGGAAGCCGGGGTGTAAGACCTGGTCCCAGTCGAGTCGGGTGGTTGGCGTTGTCGCTCCCTATGCCAACGCCCGTCGCAGCCGAGCCGCCGCGAGGGCGCGTCGGGCATCGGTGCGGGGGAGCAGTCGCACGAGGCGCTCCAACACCTCCGCGTCCTCCACCGTGCCCGCGAACGACCACAGCGCCGCCAGGTCGCCGAGGTCCAGCACGGCGCACCGCAGGGCCGTCGCGAGGTCGTCGCGCTCCTCGCGCACCACCGGGGCGTCGGAGCGCGGCAGCAGCTCACCCCGGTACGCGCGCGCGGCCGAGCGGACGTCGCCCACCCGCAGGGCCGCGCGCACCGCGAGGAAGTCGGCGCGGACCTCGGCGGCCAGTCGGTAGGGCCGGGTCAGCAGCACGGTGTCGAGCTGGGCCCGCAGCCGGTGCAGCTCGGCCCGCACCGTGGCCGGGTTGCCGCGCTCCCCGTACAGGTCCAGGGCCAGCTGCTCGGCGGTCAACCCGCGCGGGCGCAGGGACAGGGCGGTCAGCAGTTCCGCGTGTCGCAGCGACAGGACCAGCTCCCGCCCGTCCAGCGCCCCGCCCGGTTCGCCGCCGAGGAACCGGAGCGACAGCACGGGCCTGCGGGCGCGGCGGGGCGGGGCGGGCGGCACGCGCAGCAGGTAGCCCTCGGCCAGGGGCTCGACCAGCGCCTCGCGCCCGTCCGCCAGCCGCACCTGCCCGCCCGCCACGTCCACGCGCCCGCCCGCCACGTCCACCGGCGCGTCCCCGGACGCCGTCGCGAGCACCCGCCCGGTGGGGCTGAGCAGCGCGCCGGGCTCGCCGCGCAGGCCGGCCAGGTGCCGGGTGCCCACCGACCGCAGCCGCTCGTCCTCGATCGCGAGCCGCGCCCGCAACTGGCTCTCCACCAGTCGCCCCGCGGTCGCCACCAGGGCGGGCACGGCCGGGTGCGCGCTGGTCAGCGGTCCGCTCACGTCGATCACGCCCAGCACCTGCCCGGTGTCCGGGTCGCGCACGGGCGTCGCCGCGCACGTCCACCCGTGGCAGGTGCGCACCAGGTGCTCCGCCGAGTGCACGGTCACCGCGCGGCCCAGGACCAGCGCGGTGCCCATGGCGTTCGTGCCGATGGCGTCCTCGCTCCAGCGGGCGCCCTCGGTCAGCCGCACCCGCTCGGCGCGCCCGCGCACCGCCGCCGCGCCCTCGCACCACAGCACGTGGCCGGCCGCGTCGGTGATGATCATGACGTGCTGGGCCTCGTCGGCGACGCCCACCAGCGCCTCGCGCAGCAGCGGCAGCACGGCGGCGAACGGGTGCGCGGCGCGCAGCGCGGCCACCTCGTCCGGGTCGAGCACGACGGGCGCCTCGTGCCGGTCCGGGTCGACCCGCGCCGCGAGCGAGCGCCGCCAGGACTCCACGATCACCGCCCGCGCGCCGGCTGCCGCCGCCCCGCTCAGCGTCGCCTCGTGCAGGCGGGCGAGCCGGCGGGGATCGGGGTGCATGGCGGGACCTCCTGGGCTCTTCAGGATGACGGCCCGCCGCCGGCGGCGGCAAGCCGATCCCTCCCCCGATCGGGTGCAACGTGACTGCAACGTGGCGCTGCCTAGGTTCGCCCGGCGATCGGCGCGACGACGCGGGAGGCGGCGGGATGACCAGGTACGCGGCACCGGGCCGGGTGGGCAGCGTGGTGTCCTGCCGGGAGCGGTACGACCACTTCGTCGGCGGCGAGCACGTCGCGCCGGCCGCGGGCGGCTACGCCACCGCCGCGACACCGGTGACCGGCGAGGTGTTCGCGGAGGTGGCCCGCGGCACCGCCGAGGACGTGGACCGGGCGCTGGACGCGGCGCACGGCGCGGCCGGGGCGTGGGGCCGCACGCCGCCCGCCGGGCGCGCCGCCGCGCTGGCCGAGATCGCCGACCGCGTCGAGGACCACCTGGAGGCCCTGGCGGTCGTGCAGGCGTGGGAGACCGGTCGGCCGGTCCGCGAGGCGCTGGCCGCCGACGTGCCCTCGGTCGTGGACCGCTTCCGCCGCCTCGCGGGTGCGCTGTCGGCCGGGGGCGGCACGGCGGCCCTGGTCGGCGACGACGTGGTGGCCCACCGCTTCCCGGAGCCGCTGGGCGTGGTCGGGCAGCTCCTGCCGCGGGACTCCCCGCTGCTGGTGGCCGCCCGGGTGCTCGCGCCCGCGCTGGCGGCGGGCAACGCGGTGGTGCTCAAGCCCGCCGAGCACGCCCCGGTGTCGGTCCACCAGCTGGTGGACGTGATCGCGGACCTGCTGCCGCCGGGCGTGGTGAACGTCGTGACCGGTTCCGGCGCCGAGGCGGGCGGGCCGCTCGCGTCCTCCCGCCGGGTGGCCCTGGTCGCGTTCGCCGGCGCGGCGGGCGCCGGGCGGCCGGTCCTGCGGCACGCCGCCGGGAACCTGGTCCCGGTGCTGCTGGAACCGGGCGGCCGGGGCGCCGAGGTCTTCCTCGCCGACGTGGCCGCGCGCCGGGACCCCTTCCTGGACGAGGCCCTGGCCGGCTTCACCGCCTTCACGCGCAACCGGGGCGGGGTGTGCGCGGTCCCGTCGCGGGTGCTCGTCCAAGCCTCCGCCTACGACCGGTTCCTCGCCGACGCGGTCGACCGCGTCGGGGCCCTCCGGCCGGGCAACCCGCTGGACACCGGGACCGCGGTCGGCGCGCAGGCGGGCCCGGCGCGGCTGGCGGCGGTGCTGGCGCACATCGACCACGCCCGGCGGGAAGGCGCGCGCCTGGTCCGGGGAGGGGAGCGCGTCGACCTCGGCGGCGAGTTCTCCGGCGGCTCCTACCTCACGCCGGCGATCCTCGAACGCGACACCAGGCTGCCGCCCCCGTCGGGCGAACCGCCCGGTCCGGTCGTGTCGGTGTCCCGCTTCGACGACCGCGACGACGCGGTGAAGCTCGTCAACGACACGCCGGACGTCCGGGACGCCGGCGTGTGGTCGCGCGACCTCGGCGCCGCCCACCGGGTCGGGCGCGGGATCCGGGCCGCGCGGGTCCGGGTGAACCACGCGGCGCCCGACGGCTGCCGGCCGGACGACGACGAGGACCACCGCGCGCTGCTGGACCGCTTCCGGCGCACCAGGAGCCTGCGGATCGGCTACTCCGCCGGGCACGACCTGCCGTAGCGCCGCGGGGAGGCGGCCGAACCGCCTCCCCGCGGGCGCGCGTCACTTCTTCCAGGGCACCTGCGGCGACGGGTAGTAGTTGACGCCCTGCGCCTCCCAGCGCGGGGCCTGCGCCGCCAGGCGGTGCTTGAAGCCGGTCCAGTCGTGGGTGCTCCACGGCGACCACGCCAGCTCGGCGATGGCCGGGAGTCTGGGGAAGGCCATGTACTCCAGGTCCGCCGACTGCGCCAGCGTCTCCGTCCACAGTGGAGCCTCGACGCCGCGCACGGCCGACTCCGGCAGGTCCTGCACGTACGCGCCGGGGTTCCAGTCGTACGCGTCCTCCACGTCGGTGTAGCCGGCCCACTTCAGGCCCAGCGGCGTGTTCTCGTCGTACTTCATGTCCAGGTAAGCCTTGGTGGCGGGCGACAGCACGATCTTGTTGCCGCGCTGCGCGGCGGCCACCACGTCCGGCGCGACCGGCTTCGTGCCCCAGAACTGCGGCACCGCCGAGGCGTCCGGGGAAGCCTTGACGAACTCGTGCCAGCCGGAAGCCCTCTTGCCGTGCTTCGCCACCAGCGGCAGGACCTTGTCCATGAACTCGATGAAGTCCGGGTCGGTGGTGACCAGCGCCTCGTCGCCGCCGATGTGGATGAACTCGCCGGGCGTCAGCGCCGCGACCTCGCGCAGCACGTCGTCCACGAACCGGTAGGTGATGTCCTTGTCGATGCACAGCGAGCTGAAGCCGACATCGATGCCGGTGTACAGCGGCGGGGCGACGCCGTCGCAGTTCAGCTCCGCATACGAGGAGAGCGCGGCGTTGGTGTGGCCCGGGATGTCGATCTCGGGGATCACCGTGATGTGCCGCGACGCCGCGTAGGCGACCAGTTCCCGGTACTGCTCCTGCGTGTAGTACCCGCCGGCGCCGCCGCCGACCTCCGTGCTGCCGCCGTGGGAGGTCAGGCGCGGCCAGCTCTTGATCTCCAGCCGCCAGCCCTGGTCGTCGGTCAGGTGCAGGTGCAGCCGGTTGACCTTGTACTGCGCGATCTGGTCGATGTAGCGCTTGACCTCGTCGACGGAGAAGAAGTGCCGTGCCACGTCGAGCATCGCGCCGCGGTGCGCGTAGCGCGGGTAGTCCAGCACGCTGCCACCGGGCGCGGTCCACGGGCCGCGCTGCCGGGTCTTCGCCTCGACCTTCGCGGGCAGCAGCTGGCGGAAGGTCTGCACGCCCGCGAACAGCCCGGCCGCCGTCCTGGCCCGGATCACCACGCCGCGCCGCGTCACGTCGAGCTGGTAGCCCTCCTCGCCGACCCGCGCGTCCGCACCGACCAGCAGCAGCGAGATGCCGCGCCAGGACGCGCCGGGCGTCACCGGCAGGCGGTACCCGGTGGAGGGCCGCAGCACGCCCGCCAGGTACTCGCCGACCTGCCGGGCCTCCCGCGAGCCGGGGTGGGTGTGGATGCGGGTGTCGGGGGACAGGGTGTAGGTGGTGCCCGGTTTGGGCGTGACCTTCACCGGGGCGGGCACGATCTGTCGCAACGGCGTCTCCGTGGTCGCTTGCGCCGGCGTCGCGGCGCCCACCGCGCCGGTCAGGAGCAGTGCCGCGAGTGTCAGGCCGAGCCCGCGTCGGCCGGCTCTGCTCGTCCTCGCTGCTGGTCGGGGCACGGACGTCCTCCTGGGGGTCGGCGTGGATCACCCGGGCGGCGGCGGGTTCACGGTTCCAGCCGGGCCAGGAGGTGTCAAGGTCCAGACCAATCAGGCGAACTTCGGCTTGCCGAGGCCCCGCCAGGTGGCCGGAAACCGCTCCTCGACGCGCTGCGCCCTGGCCACCTCCATGCCGTAGAGCAGGCCGAAGGTGAAGCCGTTGGTGTTGTCCTGGTGCGCCTGCCCGCCCAGCTGCCGCAGCACCGGCCGCGCCACGACGCTGTCCTGGTGCTCGCCCAGCAGCGTCTGGAGGTCCTTGAGGCGCTTGCGGTACTCCGTGGCGCCCTTGCCGAACAGCGGCTCGACCGCCTCCACCGCGTAGCGCAGGCGCTTGGCGGCCTTGCGGGACTCGTGCAGCGACTCGTCGTCGTGGGCGTTCTCGGCGTTGCGCGCCAGGCGCCGGTAGGTCTTGAGCACCAGCCGCGGCAGCACCTTGCGGGCCTTCTGCGCCGCCGTCGGCGTCAGCGGCGGGTCGGCCAGCAGCGCGTCCACGGCGTCGAGCAGGGCGAAGTAGCGGGGGCTGTTCATCGCCTCCGTCGCCAACTCGTGCGCGCGCGCCTCCAGCGGCGCGAAGTGCCGCGTCAGCTCGGCGGGGATCGAGCCGAGGACGAGGTCGGGGTCCAGCGCGGCGACGTTGCGCTCGAAGCCGTCGCGCATCACCTCCGCGTCCCGCGCCTCGCCCAGCACCCCGGCGATCCACTTCAGCTCGGTGATCAGCTCGCGGGTGCGGTCGCGGTCCACGACCTCGCCGAACGCCTGGAGCGCGCTGCGCATCCGCCGCGTCGCCACGCGCATCTGGTGCACCGCCTCCGCGCCCCGCCGGCGCACCCCCGGGTCGTGGTGCTTGAGCGCGTCCGCCTGCTCCCGCAGGTAGGCCAGGACGACGTCGCCCGCGGTCTTGCCGGCCTTCGGCGCGGGCGGCGCCGGCGCGAGCCGGCCGGACAGCAGGCGGGTCAGCTTCGCCGACGACCGGGAGCGGACGATGCCCGCCCCCGCCAATCGCTGCTCCACCAGGTCGAGCAGGGCGGCGTCGCCGCGCTCGCCCAGCTCGACCTCGACCTCCCGCCAGCTGTCGACGGACTCGTCCGCGACGTCCTGCGCGGAGACCAGGTCCTCCACCACCTCGGCGAGCAGTTCGCCGCGGCCGTCCACGAGCTGCCAGCGCTGCCGGGTGGTGCGGATGCGCGCCACCGGCGCCAGCTCGCCGCCCCTGGCGTGCGCCTGGACGAGGGAGCCCAGCTCCTCGGGCGGGTGCTTCGCGGCGCGCCCCGGCGGGAGCCGCACCTCCTCGCGGGTGTCCCCGCCCACCGGCAGCTTCAGGTGCCAGCCGGCGTCGTCGCCGCCGGTGCGCCGGCGCAGCGTCAGTCCGGCGCGGGCCAGCCGCAGGTCCGCGGTGTCGTAGTAGACCGCCTCCAGCCGCTGCTCCTCCGGCCCGGCCGCGGCGGCGACGCCCGGGAGGTCCGCCAGCTCCGGCAGCGCCACGCCGGCGGGGGCCTCGTACTTGCGTTCCGTCTCCTGCACCGATGTCGCCATGTCCCAGGCATACACCGTTGAGTGGATGTTTATCCGTGATGACTCTCGGTGACGTGCGTTGACCTGCACGGGGGTTTGTCGCGGTCGTCCGCGTGGTTTTCCCGGTCGGTCCCTGGACGGGGCCGGTCCGTCGGGTTGGCTGGAGCCCGTGCCCACGGAGAAAGAGCGGCTCGACGAGGTCGAGCCGACCGTCGCCGAACTCGTCACCCGGACCCAGCTGCTGACCGCCGAGCTGGAGCGGGTCGGCGCGCGGCTGCTCGTGCTCGAACGGCGGCTCGCCGGCGCCGGGTCGGGGCCCGACGAGGACTTCGACGCCGTGGACGACGAGGTCGCCGACGTCGTCGCGGCGCTGCGGGCCGCCTGGCACGCCGAGCAGGACGTGCTGGCCGACTCCGTGCGGGTGGAGCTGCAGCAGGAGGTCGCCGAGTACGAGGGGCTGATGCAGCGGCGGGACGCGGGCCGGGCGCGGCTGGCGGCGGGCCGGATGCCCCGGTTCGAGCGGGACGCCCTGGAGCACGAGGTGCACCAGCTGGACTGGCAGGTCGGCGCCCTGGAGAGCAGCGCGGCGGCCGCCGCGGCCCGGCTGGACGCGGACACGGCGGCGGCGGAGGACTCCTGGCGGCGGGAGGCGGTGCTGGCCGGCGAGAAGGCCCGCGAGGAGGTCTGGGACGCCGCCGCGCGGCGGCTGGAGCGGGCGCTGGCCCGCGACGCCCGGCTGCCGGTGTGGTTCCGGGTGGGGTTGGGCGAGATCACCAGCCCGGACCCGACGCCGTGGATCCGGGCGGCCACCGGGCTGATCGCCTACCGGCTGGAGTACGGGATCACCACGGCGCTGGACCCGCTGGGCGAACCGCCCTCGGCCGGGTCGGGGTCGGCGGCCTGGGTGCGGCGCACCGAGGCGCACGCGGACCTGGCGGACCAGCTGCAGTCCCTGCGGCCCTGAGGACCCGGAGGAAAGCCCCGGAGCGCCGGGGGCCCGGGGTCAGCACCGGCCGATCATGGCGGCCAGGGCGTCGTGCTCGGCCTGGTCGACGGTGAGGCCGTAGGCCGCCTTCACCGAGATCCAGTCGGTCGCGTAGGTGCACCAGTAGGTCTCCAGCGGCGGCTTCCACTTCGCCGGGTCCTGGTCGCCCTTGGCCCGGTTGCTGGTCGCGGAGACGGCGACGAGCTGGCGGCCGTCGAGGTCGTTGGCGAACGCCCGGCGCCGCTCGTCGGTCCACTTGTCCGCGCCGGAGCGCCACGCCTCGGCCAGCGCCACCGTGTGGTCGATGTCGAGCTTGCCCGCGTCGGTGACCGTCACCCCGTCGTAGGCGCTGGTCCACGTGCCCGCCGTGGCCTTGCAGTCCGAGTCGCTGCGGACCCCGGAACCCTGGCGCCGCAGCACGACCTCGCGCGTGTCGCACGAGTCGCCCTGGCTGCTCCAGTGCGGGAAGCGGTCCCGGCTGTAGCCGGTCATCCGGCCCTCCGGCGCGACGGTCAGCGCCGCCAGCTGCGCCGCCGGTTCGCCGGTCGCCGGGCCGGTGGTCGCCGGCGGCTGGTCGGGGGTGGTCGGCTCGTGGCGGGACAGGTAGTAGCCGACCGCCAGCAGCAGGACCAGCACCACCACACTCGCCCACGTCGTGGACCGCTTGCGGCTCATGGCACCCATGATCGGTGATCGCGGCGCGGCGCGGCCACCGGGGCGGGGATCGCCCCGCCCCGGCGGGGGCGCCGGTCAGGGGCGGCTGGTGAGGTAGCCGCCCATGTGCGTGAAGTACTCCGAGGCCGCCAGCTCGCGGCCGTCCTCGGTCCGCACGCGCTTGACCAGCAGGGCGTGGTTGCGGCCCCGGCGGGCCTCGGCGCCGGCGACGACGGCCACGCCGTCGCCCTCCCGGTAGAAGATGCGGCCCGGCGTCCCGCCGTAGCGGGCCCGGGAGACCTCGGCCTCGACGATCTCCAGGCGCCTGCCCCGGTGGAACGCGAACGCGCTCGGGTACGGCGCGCACTGGGCGCGGACCAGCCGGTCCAGCTCCTCGGCCTCCCACGTCCAGTCGATGCGCAGGTCCTCCTCGGCGCGCTTGTGGAAGAAGCTGGCCTTGGAGCGGTCCTGCTTGACGAAGTCGGTGCGGCCCTTGGCGATCTCGGCGAGCCCGTCGACGGTGATCGGGCCGAACAGCTCCAGCGTCTTGTGGAACAGGTCGGCCGTGGTGTCGCGGGGACCGACCGGGACGGCCCGCTGGAGCACGATGTCGCCCGCGTCCAGGGTCTCGTCCATCATGTGCGCGGTGACGCCGACCTCCTTCTCGTCGTTGATCAGGGCCCAGATCAGCGGGGAGAAGCCCGCGTAGGCGGGCAGCAGGGAGTCGTGCACGTTCAGCGTGCCGTGCTTGGGCAGGGTGAAGATGCGCGGCGGGATCCACGTGCGCCAGTTGGTCGCCACGATGACGTCCGGGTCGACCGCCTCGAGCTCGCGCACCAGCTCGTCGTCGTCCGGCCGGCTGCGGACGACCACCTCGACGCCGTGCTCGGCCGCGAGGTCGGCGACCGAGTCGCTCCAGATCCGCTCGTAGGCGTGGTCGCTCCGGGGGTGGGTGACGACGAGGGCCACCTCGTGCTCGGAGTCCAGGAGCGCCTGGAGCGTGCGGTGGCCCCAGGTCTGGTAGCCGAACATGACGACCCGCATGGGACTCCTCCTAGTTAAGGCTTGCCTAAGTTACCGCACCCTAACCTAGCCGGGGAGGGCTAGCCTGCCCCGGTGATCCTGGACCTGAAGCTGGTGGGCGGCCGGTTCGCGACCCTGGACCCGGCTCGCCCGACCGCGTCGTGCGCCGGGGTGTGGGGCGGGCGGGTCGTCGGGCTGGACGACGTGGCCGACCTGCCCGCGCGGCGGGTCGTGGACCTGGGCGGGGCCGTGGTGCTGCCGGGGTTCGTCGACGCGCACAACCACCTGGCGTGGGCCGGGAGGGCTTCCCGGACGCCCGACATCTCCGGCTGCTCGACCGTCGCGCAGGTGCTGGACTCGCTTCGGGATGCCGATCGGTCGCGGTGGCTGGAGGTCGCGGGCTACGACCACCGGGCCCTGGACCGCCCGCTCACCGCGCGGGACCTGGACGCGGTGGGGCCGCGCGTGTACGTCCAGGACCTGTCCGGGCACGCGTGCGTGGTGAGCAGCGACGTGCTGGAGCTGTTGCCGCGCACCGCGCTGGAGGGCGCCCAGCGGGACGCCGAGGGCCGGCCGACCGGGTTCCTGGCCGAGGGCGCGCAGTCGGCGGTGCGGGCGTTGGTGCTGCCCTACCCGCTGGCCGACATCGCCTCCGACGTGCGGCGGGGCGCGTGGCAGTGCCTGCGCGAGGGCGTCGTGCTCGCGGCCGAGGCCGGGGTCGGCGCGGGCCTGCTCGGCAGCAGCCCGCTGGAGGTCGCGGCCTACCAGCGGGAACCGCTGCCCCTCCGGGTGCAGCTGATGGTGTCCGCCGGCGAGCTGCGCGAGGTCCGCGCCCACCCGGCGGACGGGGTGCGGCGGGCGCTGCCGCTGGGGCTGCGGACCGGGCTGGGCGACGAGTGGCTGTCCCTCGGCGCGCTCAAGCTGTGGACCGACGGCGGCATGATGGCCCGCACGGCGGCGCTGACCGAGCCGTACGCGGGCGTCGGCGGCGTCGGCCAGTTGCAGGACGACCCCGAGGTCATGCGGGCGGCGGTCCTGGACGGCCACGCGGCCGGCTGGCAGCTGGCGCTGCACGCGATCGGCGACCGGGCCGTGGACTTCGCCCTCGACGCGCTGGCCGAGGCGCGGGCGGTCGCGCCCCGGCCCGACGCGCGCCACCGGATCGAGCACTGCGGCCTCGTGCGGCCCGACCAGCTCGACCGCATCGCCGAGCTGGGCGTGACACCGGTCGTGCAGCCGTCGTTCCTGTGGGCCTACGGCGACGACTACTCGGCGATCATGGGGCCGGACCGCGCGCCCTGGCTGTACCGGGGCCGGGCGTTCCTCGACCGGGGCGTGGTCCTGGCCGGCAGCTCGGACCGCCCGGTGGCGGACGGCAGCCCGTTGCGGGGCATCCAGTTCATGGTGGAACGGCGGTCGCGCGGCGGCCTGCCGGTCGGCCCGGACGAGGCGGTGACGGTGCAGGAGGCGATCACGGCCTACACCCTGGGCTCCGCCTACGCCTGCCGGCGGGAGCACCTGCTCGGCTCGATCACCCCGGGCAAGCTCGCCGACTTCGCGGTGCTGGCCGAGGACCCCCGCACGTGCGAGGTGTCCGCCATCGGCGACATCCCCGTCCTGGCCACCGTGGTCGACGGCGAGTTCCGCCACGACCCGGCCGGCTTCGCCCCCTGATCGCCGCCCCGCCCGCCGCGGCGGGGTCTAGGGTGGCGACGTGGAACCCCGCGAGGCCGTGGACCGGCAGGTCCGGTTCGGCATGGCACGGCTGGCGCCGGGGCCGTACCGCCCGACCAGCTGGTTGCTCACGGTCGACGGCGCCCTCCAGTCCTGCGTGGACCTGGCCGACCCGACCTACCTGCACCTGCCCTACGCCACGTGGGCCGCCCGCGTGCTGGACCTGCACTGGCCCGCGGGGCAGCCGGTGACGGCGGTCCAGGTCGGCGGGGGCGGTTTCACGATCGCCAGGTACCTGGCCGCGACCCGCCCCGGTTCGCCCCAGACGGTCTACGAGCTCGACGGCCCGCTGGTCGACCTGGTGCGCTCGCACCTGGAGCTGGACTCGATCGCGGACCTGCGGGTGCGCGTCGAGGACGGCGAGCGGGGGATCGCGCGCACCCCCGACGCCGCCGCCGACGTGGTGGTCGTGGACGTCTTCCGGGCGGGCGCCGTGACGGCCCACCTGGCCGCCGTCGAGTTCCTGCGCGAGATCGCCCGGGTCCTGCGCCCCGGCGGCCTCTACCTGGGCAACACGTGGTCCGCAGCGGACATGACCCTGCCGCTGCGCGCCGTGGCGTCGCTCGCCGAGGTGTTCCCGCACGTCGTGCTCCTGGCCGAGCCCGGCCTGCTGCTGGGCAGGCAGGCGGGCAACGCGGTGCTGGCCGCCTCCGACCGCGAGCTGCCGCACGGGGCCCTCACCGAGTGGGCGCGGTCCGCCGGCGACCGCGTGTTCTGCCTCTCGGCCGCCCAGCTGGCGGCCTTCCGCGGGGTGGCGCCCCCGCTGACCGCCGAGCACCCGGCGGGGCCCGTCACCCCCGTGCCCGACTGCGCCCTGTGACCCGCGCCTTGTGATCCGCGCCCGGTGATCCGCGCCCGGTGACCGGCGTTCTGTGATCCGCGTTCTGCGACCGGCCCGGTGACCGGCGGCCCGCCCCGGTCGCCGGACCGGCGCTCCCGGGGCCGAGCCGCCGGCGGGCGGGTCAGGCGCTCATCCGCCAGTGCACGACGTACCCGGCGGCCTCGGCGGCGATCAGGGCGTCCAGCTTGGCCAGGTTGGTCCGCTTGGCCATCCGGAAGGCCCTGCCGCGCCGAGCGTCCAGCAGCAGGGGCGTCGCCCCCGGCAGCGCCTGGTCGACCGCCTGCTGCAGGACGCGCAGGCCGACGTTGGCCGCCTCCTGCGTCATCTCCCGCTCCTTGACGTACACCAGCACCGCCGCCGTCGAGCCGTCCGGCAGGCGCAGGCCCAGGTGGGGGCGCACGCGCAGGGTCAGCTCGCCCGCCGACCACCGCGCGGGCGAGACCGGCACGCCGGTCGCCCCGGTGCCCTTCAACCAGGGCAGGAAGCCCTGCCGGATCTCCTCGAACGCCCGCAGCTGCCCGTTGCGCGACGCCGACCGCACCGCCGCGTCCAGCTCGGCGTCCGGGTCCGGCGAGTTCGCCGCGCGGCGCATCGCGTCCCTCATCGGGTTGTAGAACCCGCACACCCACCGGTCCGCGCCCAGGTAGACGTCCCGCTGCTCGGACACGATGCTGATCCGGCCGCGCTGGCCGCTCATCACGTACTCGGTGAACGACAACGCGGTGACGCTGACCGGTTCCACGACCACGACAGGCTCCCCTCGCACAGCATCGAACCTACGTTCGAATTCTACCCGTCGGGTACGACGCTGAGCGGTGGCGAACGGGTGCTTCCGGGAAGTTGTTCCCGCAGGTCAGGAGCGGATCTTGGTCAGCAGCGGGCCCAGCTCCGGGTCGGTGGCGACCTCGTCGAAGATGGCCGCGAGCGTCCGCTCGTAGAACGGGCTCGCGCTGCGGTAGACCCCCCGGCCCTCCGGGGTGATGCAGCTGTACACCCCGCGCCGGTCGGTCTCGCAGACCTCGCGCGAGGTCAGGCCCGACTGCTCCAACCGGGCGACCAGGCGGCTCACCGAGCTCTGGTTGAGCCCCACCACCTCGGTCAGCTCCTGCATCCGCAGCCCGCCCTCGGGCGCCTCGTGCAGCGCGCCCAGCGCCGTGAACTCCGACAGCCCGAAGTGGAACCTCCGCTGCAGGGCCCGCTCCAGCCCGGCGTTGACGCGGTTGTGCAGCGCGCGGAGGCCCGACCACGTCGCGTGGGCTGACAAGGCTCGGCCCTCCCCGGTCGCAGGTATGGGTCTACATACTATGCCGGGGTCGCGCGGACCGGCCCGGACGTGCGCGAGCGCACCTCGAACGGCCCTTCACCCGGACGCGCGCACCCCTCCGGGCGGGCGCGGTACCGTCACCGGCGCCCCGCCCGCCGGCCCGGCGCTCGGCCGGACCACCCACGGAAGGCCCCCATGGCTGACGACATCGACCTGACCAGGCCGAGCGCGGCGCGCGTCTACGACTACTACCTCGGCGGGGCGCACAACTTCGCGGTCGACCGGGACATGGCGCTCAAGGCCATCGAGCTGTGGCCGGAGCTGCCGCTGATCATGCAGGCCAACCGGGCGTTCCTGCGGCGCGCCGTGGAGTACTGCGCCGCCCGGGGCGTGCGGCAGTTCCTGGACCTCGGCTCGGGCATCCCGACCGCGGGCAACGTCCACGAGGTCGCCCACCGGGCCGACCCGGGCGCGCGCGTGGTGTACGTCGACAACGACCCGATCGCCGTCACCTACAGCCGGACGATCCTCGGCGACGACCGGCGGACCGCCGTGGTGCAGGAGGACCTGCGCCGGCCGGAGCGGGTCCTGGGGCACCCGGCGGTGCGCGACCTGCTGGACTTCGACCGGCCGATCGCCGTGATGATGGTGGCGGTGCTGCACTTCGTGACCGACGCCGACCGGCCGGACGACCTGGTGGCCGCCTACCGCGACGCCGTGGCGCCGGGCAGCCACCTCGTCGTCTCGCACGCCACCCGGGACGGCCAGGACGAGCAGGCCGACTCGCACCAGGACCTCTACCGCAAGCGCACGGCGACGCCGATGACGATGCGCTCCGCGGACCGGGTGCGCGCCCTGTTCGCCGGCTACGAGCTGGTCGAGCCGGGAGTGGTGCACCTGCCGCTGTGGCGGCCGGCGTCGCCGGAGGAGGTGGGCGCCGCCCCGGAGCGCTTCGCCGGCCTCGCCGCCGTGGGCCGCAAGCCCTGACCCCGCCGGGCCCCGACCCGCCGGCCGGCGTCGCGGCGGTCCCACCGCGACGCCGGCCGGGAACCGGAGGGCCTAGGGGTTCGAGGCGCCGGTGGCCGGGCCGCCCACCGGGAAGGCGGTGGCGCCCTCGGACGCGCTGCCCGGGGTGGGAGCGGCCCTGTTGTCGATCAGGCTCGCGATCTCGCGGTGCACCAGCGTGATCCGGGTGCCCCAGTTCGGGCAGCCGCCGAGGTGGTGCAGCGCGATCACCTTGTGCGACGAGCCCGCCAGCACCGGCGAGCCGGAGTTGCCGCCGGAGGAGTCGCACCGGTATCCGGTGTTCACGCCGGACGACACCACGTCGATCTTGCAGTACGCGCCGCCGTCGCGCTCCTCGTACAGCGAGAGGCGCTTCGGCCTGGTGTCGCCGTGGCCGGGGATGTAGATGCGCTCGCCCGCCACCGGTTCCCGCACGTCCAGGTAGAGCGTGCCGAACCGCTGGACGGAGGTGAAGTCGTTGACCGAGAACAAGGCGTAGTCCAGCGCGCTCAGCGGGCTGGACTTGATCAGCTCCGCGCCGCTGACCTTGGTGCCGGGCCGGGGGTTGTTGCCGCCGCAGGTGGCGCACTGGTAGTCGAACTGGAACTCGCTGGCCCTCAGGTCGGCCGCGCTCTCCATGCAGTGGTGGTTGGTGAGCATCCGGTTGGTGTTGCCCACCCGCCACGCCGTGCAGTGGCCGATGCCCTTGAGCAGCTGCCGGGCCACCGCGCCGGACCGGGCGTACTCGGTGGGGTGGTTGGCCTGGTAGCACACCACGTCGCGGCGGGCGTCCGCGCCGCAGACGCTCAGCGGCGCGGGGTTGGCGGCGGCCAGCTCCGCTTGGCTGAAGCCCCGGTAGTAGGTGTCGATGCGCGCGCCGAACCCGCGGCGGGTCAGCTCGGCGGCGTCCGGGCGGTCGGTCACGGCGTGCAGGGTGACCACGGCGGTGTCGCCGTCGACCGACATCGCGGCGAAGCCCCGCTTGCCGTGCACGGTGTGCGGCGAGTCGCCGGGGAACGCGGCCCTGGTCGGGTCGCCCCGGTAGGTGTGCACCTCGCGGCCGGTCGGGTCGGCCACCGTGACCCGGTCGCCGGGCGCCAGCTCCAGCGACGCGAAGTGCACCTTGACGTAGGTGGAACCGGGTTCGGACAGGACCACCCGCCAGGAGCGGCCGGTCGGCGCGTAGCGCAGGGTCGCGCCGCCGGCCTTCTCCTCGCCCGCCGCGCTCACCTTCGCCGCCGCGGCGGGTCGCGGGGCTTCGGCCAGGGCGGCGGGGGCGGTCAGGACGGGCAGCGCGGGTAGTGCGGGCAGTGCCATCGCCAGTGCGGCCACCATGGGCAGGGTTCGTGACCGTAGTGACATGGCGCACCTCCTAGGAAAGGTCGTTCCCTCGTAAGGCGGCGGTGTCCGGCCCGTCCTCCAGGGAAAGGGCGACCCGGACCCGTACGGTCGCACGGCGGGACCCCGCCGCTCCAGCTACCGGAGTCGGGACTTCGCCCGGCCCACGCGCGAAACCCCGGTCGGCTCCACTGGCGGAGCCGACCGGGGTTTCGCGGGTCGGTGGGGGAGCGGCCCGGCCTCAGAGCTGCTCGGGCGTCGCGAGGCCGAGCAGGGCCATGCCCTGCCGCAGGGTCTTCGCGGTCAGCCGGCACAGCAGGAGGCGGTTGGCCATCAGGGCCTCGGACGGGGCCTTGAGGACCGGGCAGCGCTCGTAGAACGCGGTGAACGCCGACGCGACCGAGAACAGGTAGTTGCACAGGCGGTGGGGCTCGTACAGCTCCGTCACCTGGGCCACGGCGTCGCCGAACTCGTCCAGCAGCAGCCCCAGCGCGCGCTCCGGGTCCTCCAGCGGGATCTCCGGGTCCACCGCCGCCGTCACGTCCGGCGCCTTGCGCAGGATCGACTGGATGCGCGCGTAGGCGTACTGGAGGTACACCCCCGTGTCGCCGGTGAGCGAGACCATGCGGTCCACGTCGAACACGTAGTCGCGGGTGCGCGACGTGCTCAGGTCCGCGTACTTCACCGCGCCGATGCCCACCTGGCGGGCGCGCACGGCCAGCTCCTCCGGCGACAGGTCGGGGCTCTTCTCGCGCACCACGGAGGCCGCGCGGTCCACCGCGTCCTGGAGCAGGTCGACCAGGCGGACCGTGTCGCCGGCGCGGGTCTTGAACGGCTTGCCGTCCGGGCCGAGGACGGTGCCGAACGGCAGGTGCCGCGCCGTGACGCCCTCGGGCAGCCAGCCCGCGCGCCGCGCGGTCTCGAAGACCATCTTGAAGTGCAGGGCCTGGCGGGAGTCCACGACGTAGAGCAGGTCGGTCGCGCCCAGGACGTTCACCCGGTACCGGATCGCGGCGAGGTCGGTGGTGCCGTAGCCGTAGCCGCCGTCGCTCTTCTGCACGATCAGCGGCACCGGCGAGCCGTCCGGGCCCTTCACGTCGTCGAAGAACACGCACAGCGCGCCCTCGCTGCGCACCGCGACGCCGGACTCCTCCAGCTCCGCGCACACCTCGGCGAGGAACGGGTTGTAGAAGCTCTCGCCGACCGCGTCCGCGTCGGTCAGCAGCACGTCCAGCTCGGCGTAGACCGCCTCGAAGTACCGCTTCGACTCCTCGACGATCTCGCGCCAGGCGTCCATCGTGTCCGGGTCGCCCGCCTGGAGCGCCACGACCCGCTTGCGGGCCCGGTCGGCGAAGTCCGGGTCGCCGTCGAACCGCGCCCGCGCGCCCCGGTAGAGCCGGTTGAGCCGCGACATCGAGGGCTGGTCGCCGCCCTCCTCCTCGCCCGCCAGCAGCTCGGGCCGCTCGCGCAGGTCCTGGATCAGCATGCCGAACTGGGTGCCCCAGTCGCCGAGGTGGTTGTTGCGGACGACCCGCTCGCCGGTGAACTCCAGCACGCGCACGATCGCGTCGCCGATGATGGTCGACCGGAGGTGGCCGACGTGCATCTCCTTGGCGATGTTCGGCTGCGAGTAGTCCACCACGGACACGCCGGTCGACGCGGCGACCGGCAGGCCCAGCCGCGGGTCGTCCACGCGCGCCGCCGCCTGCCGCAGGATCGCCGGGCCGCTGACGGTCAGGTTGATGAACCCCGGCCCGGACACCTCGCCGGCCGCCACCACGTCGTCGGCGGTGAGCGCCTCGACCACCTTGGCCGCCAGCTCGCGCGGGTTGGCCTTGAGCGACTTCGCCAGCGCGAGCACGCCGTTGGCCTGCCAGTCGGCGCGGTCGGAGCGCTGGAGCCTCGGGTCGGCGGCCCCGCCCGCGTCGCCGAGGGCGGCGGTGATCGCCTCCGCGACCCGGTCCCGAAGCCGGGCGCCCAGAGAAGGCACGGTGGTATTCAACGTCACGGGCCATTTCCGTTCGTGCGAGAGCGTCCGACTGCCGGCGCGGATTTCGTCCCGCCGCCGTTCCGGCGGCTCCTGGCCGCCCGAACCGGGAGTGTACAACGCTGACGTGGCGCAGTTCGGCGCAGCACCCCGGCGCGGCTGCGCCCCGGTGGTGGAGAACCGCTTCCGGTCAAATGGCCCCGGCCGGTCCGCATTCGGTCGGTGGCACCCGGTGCCCTAATGCGGTTCGTGAACACCGGTCGCATTGTTGGCGGCTGCTCGGGGGAGCGGTTCAGCGGGCATTGCGCCGGCAGGCGCGCAGGCCCGCTTCGACGGCCGCCAGGGCGCGCGAGATGTCGTCGTCGTCCACGGTGCCCAGGTGACCCAGCCGGAACGTCCGCCGCCTCGCCAGGGGCAGCGTGCCGGCCTGGAGGACGACGCCCTCGTCGGCGACGGCCGCCAGCAGCCGCTCCTCCCGCAGGTCGTCGGGCACGAGGCACACCGTGACGCCGTTGGCGCGGTCGCGCTCCTCCGGCACCAGCAGCCGGATGCCCAGGTCGGCCAGCCCGGCGTGCAGCCGGTCGCGCAGCGCCGCGTGCCGCGCGACCCGCTGCTCGCGCCCCTCCGCCAGCACCAGCCGCAACGCCTCGGACAGCGCCATCACCGAGTTGCCGGCAGGTGACTGGAAGTAGTCGAACCGGCCGCGCAGCGCCGCCGCCATCACCGGCAGCCACGGCGCGAGGTCCAGCGCGAACGTGCTCGGCTCCCACGGCCGGTCCCGCAGCGCCTCGACCGCGCGCCGCCCGAGCGCGTAGAGCGCCAGGCCCGGGGCCGCCGCCAGGCCCTTGGACGGGCCGCCCAGGTAGAGGTCCAGGTCCCAGTCGTCCACTTCGACGCGTTCGGCGCCGATCGCGGACACCCCGTCCACCAGGCACAGCGCGCCGTGCCGGTGGGCGAGCGCGGTCAGCCCCGCCACGTCCGACCGCACGCCGCTGCTGGAGTCGACGTGCGCCACCAGGACGGCCTGGTGGCGCCGCCGGCGGAGGGCCCGGTCGACCGCTCCGAGGTCCGGCGCGCGGCCCGGGGCAAACCGCGGCGCGTGCGCCGGCACCCGGTTGCGCAGGCAGATCCGCCGCCACCGCTCGCCCCACGTGCCCGTGGACACCACCAGCACCGGCAGCCCGGGGCGCAGCAGGCTGACCGCGGAGCACTCCATGCCGATGGTGCCGCTGCCGGGCGTTACCACGGTCTCGGCCGAGGTGGAGCCGACGACCTCGCGCAGCCGGGTCAGGCAGCGCCCGAACTCGGCGAGGAAGGCGGGGTCGGTCAGCGGCAGCGCGGGAGCGGCGAGCCGCTCCAGCACCGAGGGCGCCTGGCGGGTCGGCCCGACCACCATGGCCAGCGGTCGCGCGGCCCCGGCCGCGCTCCTGTTCTCCACCACCGGGTGTCCTCCTGGGATGTCCTCGACGGCGCCCGGCGGTCGACCGCGCCCCGCTGGCGGGGCGAGGGTGCTGCCGGGCAAGGGAAACCGGTGATCGGGCCGGCGCGGTCCACATAGGTCACCGCGGTTGCGGCGACGGTCCGATGTGGACCCGACCGGGGGCGGCGACGCGGGCGCGGGCGCCGGCCGGGCGCCGGTGTGGACGGTCCCCGGCGCCGCGAGCGCCCGGTGCGCGCCGCCGACGGGCGCCGGCCGGGCGCGCCGAGCGCGCCGCGCGTGCCGAGTGGAAAAGACGCCGAATAACCCCGCTAACCACCGGGGTGAAATGGCCACTGCCGGACTACGTGGTCCCGAACTGTTCCGAAGTGCGTCCCGAACGGGTGTTACGCCCTCCGGCCGGATTGCCCACGCGAGTTCGGCGGTGCTGTCGGCGGGGCTGTGCAAAACCGCGATCCGGGCATTTCGCCATGTCTTGACCGGAGCCGTTGATCGCCCGGACCATGGCGGCATACTCCCATGACGCCACACCCAAAAAATAGTTTCGGAAAGGAAATAGTCGTGACGACCACGCCCGAGGCGACCGAGTACCGGTCGGGGTTCGGCAGCTGGGACGACCGCGCCAGCGTGCGGAGCAAGCCCCGGCACATCCTCGACGAGCACCTGGACGGGAAGATGTTCTTCCCGCCCGAGCTGGTGGCCGCGGTGAACCACCCCGAGGTGAAGCGGAACGCGGACGACGACCTGGTCAGGCGCGTCCTGCTGCACCGACTGCACATCTACCTGGACTTCACGAGCGACCTCGAACAGCTCGTGGTCAACCCCGTGACCCAGTTGATCAGCCGCCGCCGGGCGGGTTTCGACCTGCCCGACCGGATGCTCCGCGACGCGTACAAGATCTGCACCGACGAGTCGTGGCACGCGCTGTTCTCCGACGACCTCCAGGACCAGTTGGCGACCGCCACCGGCGAGGGTTCGCCGGAGCTGTTCCCGCGGTTCCTGCTGGATCTGGACCGCCTGGAGGCGGAAGAGGACAGCGACACCCGGGGGTTGACCAAGGTCTTCTTCACCGTGGTGTCCGAAACGCTGATCTCGGCCATTCTCAACGACATCCCGCGGGACGAGCGCATCATCTCCTCGGTCCGTGAGACGATCGCCGACCACTCGGAGGACGAACGCCGCCACCACGCCTATTTCGCGCAGTTCTTCCAGTACGCCTGGCACCAGCTCGGCAAGCGCCAGCGGGATGCGATCGGCCAGGCGCTCCCGCAGTTCATCACCGCGTTCCTCGGCCCGGACCCGGCCGCGGACGCCCACCTGCTCAAGCTCGCCGGCCTCGACGACGAGACCACCCGCGGTGTCCTGGAGGAGATCAACGAGCCGATGGCGGTCGGCCGTTCGATCCGCACCGCCGGCGCGGCCACGTTGCGCCTGTTCGAGCGCAACGGCGTCTTCGAGGACAGCCGCACCTACGACAGCTTCGCCCGGCTCGGCCTCGTGGAGTGACGGGCGCCGCCCGGTGCTCCGACCGGGTGGCACGGTGATCAGGCGTCGTGCGTCGCGGGCCGGGGCAGGCCGCGGCGCACGACGCCGTCCGGTCCGGGCGGCAACGGGTCCGACCGCTCCGCGGTGAGCGGGCCGCCCGGCCGGGCAGCTCGGCGCTCGTCGGTCACCGTTCCTCCTTCACACCTGGGGGCGGGTGCGCGGGGCAGGCCGTTCCGGCGGCCCGCCCCGGTGCCGGGAGGGTGCGGTCGAGCCGGATCAGCCCTGCTCGGCCCACTCCGCGTAGTCGCGGCGGGAGGGGGTGAAGACGTCGAGCGCGACGGAGCGCTCGACGGCGACCACCTGGTGGTCGACGCCGCCGCGCACGACGAAGCTGTCCCCCGCGCGGGCCTCGAACGGCTCGTCGTCGGCGATCTGCACCCTGATGCGGCCCGAGATCAGGTAGGCCAGCTGCTCCTCGGGGTGGTTGTGGCGGGGGAAGACCGAACCCGCCTCCATCACGTGCTCGACCACCATCAGCTTGTCGTTGTGGGCCAGCACCCGCCGGGTGAGGTCGGGGAACGCCTCCCGGCCGGCGACCGCCGAACCGGGCGTGATGACGACGTCGGGGTACTCCCGCGCCTGCTGCGTGGACATGTCGGGTCACTCCTTCCCGCGCACGGGGCGGACGAACAGGGGGAGCGGGGTCACGTCGGAGCCCGACGCGCCCTCCTCGGCGCCCGACGTCGGGAAGTGCGCCCGGTCGAACACCCGGTGGAGGCTCGATGTGCAGGTCCTGGGCACCGCGACCGCCACACCGCGGTCGTCCGCGGCCGACTTCGCGGCGATGAACCGGTAGCTCTCGCCGGGCCGCAACCCGATGACGCCCCACTCGCCGCGCTCGTGCCCGGCGCGGTCGCGGCGGTGGTAGACCCGGTCGGGTCGCGCGGAGTCGTTGCGCACCTGGACGTGCACGGCCCGCACGTCGCCGTACCACTCGAAGGTGGCCACGTCGAGGTCGTCGTCCGGCAGCTCGGGCACCGCGGGCGGCGCGGTCATGCCCGGGATCCGGCGCATGTTCGCGTCCGCGCGGCACTCGAGGCACCTGCCCTCCGCGTCGACGCCGAGCACCCGGGCGTTCAGGCCGTAGCGGGTCACCAGCAGCTCGCCGCAGCCGTGGCACCGGGTGTCGGTCGACTCGGTGTCGTAGACGTTGCCGAGGTAGACGTTGCGCAAGCCCATGTCCAGCGCGATCCGGCGGGCGCGCTCCAGCCGGTCGACGGGCGTGCGGGTGGTGTCGGTCATCTTGTAGTCGGGGTGGAACCGCACGAAGTGCGTCGGCACCTCCGCGCCCAGCCGCTCGCCGACGAAGGTCGCCATCGCCCGCGCGGTCTTCTCGTCGTCGCTGAGGTCGGTCACCATCAGCGTGGAGACCTCGACGTGCTTGCCCGCCCGGTGCACCGCTTCGGCGCCTTCGAGCACCGGCTCGATCCAGCCCTTGGTGATCCTCCGGTAGTACTTCGGGTCCATGGACTTGATCGAGATGGAGAAGATGTCGATGACCGGGAGCAGTTCCCCGATCGCCTCGGGCGAGATGAAGAACGCCGACTTGTAGAGGTTGACGATGCCTTTCCGCTGCGCGAGCCGGGCCGTCTCGACCACGAACTCGTGCCACACCACCGGGTCGTTGTAGGTCCAGGAGATGACCTTGATGTCGTGCCGGAGCGCGATGTCGACGACCTGTTCGGGCGTGTAGTGGTGCACGTCCTTGTCCTCGACGTACCGGGCCTGCGACGTCTTCCAGTTGTGGCAGTAGTCGCAGTTGAGCATGCAGCCGATGTTGCCCATCGACAGGATGCGGGCGCCCGGCTCGTAGTGGAACACCGCCTCGGTCTCGACGGTCTCCTCGGTCGCGTGCACCGACCAGCCGTAGTTCAGGCTGACCAGCCGGCCGCCCCGGTTGGCGCGCACCCGGCAGAAGCCGTGCTGACCGGGCCGGATGCGGCAGTTGCGCGGGCTGAGCCGGCAGCGGACGACGTCGTCCGCCAGCCGCTCCTCCAGCCGCGCCGGGTAACCGCCCTCCCGCCACCCCCCGAGGACCGCGCCCTGCGTCATGTCCAGCTCCTCCAGCGCTCGTGGGGCGGCGCGCGGACCTCGCCGGGCGGTCGGCGCGCTGCGCGGAATCGCTGCGGGGAAACCTCCCGGCCGCGTGCCGGAAATCAGCCGGGCGCGCCTGGGCGCCCCGCCCGGTGGGCTGCGCCCGAACCGGTTCGGCAATTGTTCTGCTTCGCGGAGAATTCGATCGTGTGCTCGTCGGAGGGGATATTCGACCGCCGGCCGTCGGCAGCCCCATCATGCAGGTGCGTTCCCGAAGCAATCAAGCTCCGCCCGGAAGTGCGCACTGCTACCTTCCCGGCCATGGAAACCCCCGACCCGGCCCACGCCGACCGCCTCGGAAGTCCCGACCGCGCCGCGGGTCCGACGCAGCTCCCGCCGCACGTCCTGCTGCTGCAGCACGCCCACTGGGAGGTGCCCGCGATCTACGGCGACCTGCTGCGCGAAGCGGGCTGGCGGCTGACCACCTGCCGCCCCTACCTCGGCGACGCCTTCCCGGCCTGGGACGACTTCGACGGGATCCTCGCGATGGGCGGCCCGATGAGCGCCAACGACGTCGACGAGCTGCCGTGGCTCGGCCCGGAGCGCCGGCTCATCGCCGAGGCCGCCGCCGCGGGCAAGCCCTTCTTCGGGGTGTGCCTGGGGTCGCAGCTGCTGGCGGCGGCGCTCGGCGCGAAGGTCTACCCCGGCCCGCTGCGCGAGTACGGCGTGCACGAGGTCCGCACCGCCCCGGCGGCGCAGGACGACCCGCTGTTCGGCGGCCTGCCGCAGTCGCTGCGGGTGTTCCAGTGGCACGGCGAGACGTTCGACCTGCCGGCCGGCGCGGAGCTGCTCGTGGAGGGCGACCCGGTGCGCAACCAGGCGTTCCGGTTCGGCAGGGCGTACGGCCTCCAGTTCCACGCCGAGGTCTCGCCCGCCCTGCTCACCGAGTGGCTGGCCGTCGACTCGTGCGCGCGCGAGCTGGTGGACGAGGTCGGCGCCGACGCGCCGGCCGAGCTGGCGGCCGAGCTGGCGACGGAGGACGAGCGGATGCAGGACCTGGCCGGGCGGGTGTTCGGCTCGTGGATGCGGCTGGTCGAGACGACGCGGCAGGGCTGACGCGCACGACCGCTCCCGAGGGGCGTGGCCGGCGGCTGGAGGACTCAGCGGCCCGCCACGCCCCTTCGCGTCGCGCGGGGGCCGTGCCGCGCGGCGCCCCGGTCAGCCCTGCTCGGGCTGGTCCTCTCCGGCGGGTTCGCCGCCGGGCCCGTGCAGCACGGGGAACTCGCCGCCCGCCGCCTCGTCCAGCGTCTCGATGATCCAGTCGTCCATCGCCTGGTTGGTCATCTCGGCGGCGGCGCGCCAGCGGTCGTGCTGCTGGACGGAGACCTGGAGCTTGACCGACTGCACGAGGTCGGGCCGCGGCGCGGCGGTGGCGCGGGAGCCGGCGATGCGGGCGGCCCGCAGCCGCCGCCGCAGCTCGTTGCGCGACCAGCCCAGCCGCTCGGCGCGCAGCAGCCAGGTGTCCTGCTCCTCGTCGGTCAGCGCGGCGACCTCGGTGTGGTGCCCGAAGCTCAGCTTGTCTCGCCGGCGAGACAGCGGGAACTTCTTCGCTATCCAGGCGTAGTTGCGCAGCGTCTGGTAGTCCAGCGAGGTCCGCGCGATGGCCTGCTCGTAGCGGTCGCCGTAGGCGTGCTGGCCGTAGACCAGCAGGTCGCCGATCCACCACGAGGTCGACTCGGCCGCGTTGAGCACGTGCCGGCCGATGCGCTGCCAGGCGTCGAACGACATGCCGCGGGGCAGCATCAGGCCGTTGGAGCGCACCCGCACGCCGTCGACGAAGTGCAGGTCGGGCAGCAGCGACGCGCGCCAGGCTTCCGCGGAGGCTTCCCAGGCCGCCCGCAGCTCCCGGCCGGGTCCGTCGGTGGCCTCCTGGTCCGCCGGGGAGGTGCGCACCTCTTCAGGAGTCTTGCCTGTGTTCATCGGTCCCCCAAGTCGTCGGGCGTGCGGACACCGGCACACCCCGGGGTCTTCGGGACCGTGGGCGGGGCGTGGCCCGGGCCACCGGGCCGGACCGGGCCGCCGGCGGACGTCCTCCGGAGGTCGCTTCCCGCAGGTGGTCCGCCGGCCGGTCGGGAAACGCGCGCGAGCGATCGCGAACAGGTGGCGGAAGACCGGCGACGGGGTGTGGCGGGGTGGCGTCGAAGCGCATCAAGAACAATTGCCGGCGCTATTCGGGACAATGCGCGGCGGTTGTTCGGAAGGTCCCCGCGGAGGCACCGCCGAAGTAGCTCCAACGGCATTGCCGGAAGCGTGCGGAACCGCCACAGCACCCACCCCAGTCACCAGAAACGGTCATGCGCCCTTCGCCACGGTACCGACCGGACGAAAGCCGCACAAGCAGCGAAGTCACGCGAGGTGACAGCGGGGTTCCGCTCCGTGGCGACGCTCTGACCTGCACGGAAGCCGAACGGGGCCAGTCCGGTGTCCGATTCCAGCAGGAATGGAATAAGCTCGGCCGTTCGACGTAATCACTCGCCCGTCGGCAGGCGGCCGGACGGCCCCCGGGTCAATCCGACCCGGGATCGGACCGCGAAATCCCCGAACCAGCCGACGTGATTGGGATCACTGCTCTGTTCGGCCGCTTCGTCACGCATTGTCACAGCACACTTCGCCGATCACGGGGCACGTGCCGGCGGTTTCCGCGATCAACGCGGCGATCCCGCGGACGCGCCCTCGGCGGGCGGCTGCCGGGCGGTCGCGAGAAGCGGGCCGCGGGGTGCGACGGGCGTGTGGCGATCGGGACATCCGCTGTTTCCACGCCGTTGATCGCAGCTGCACCGACCGCGGCACGGGTCACTCCCGTGCGCCGCCGCTCGACCGACTTGCCGGCCGATCAGCTCCTGCCGCCCCCCCGCCCGTCCGCGAGGAAGCGCCCGATCCCGACCGGCGGGAGCCCGGTGACGCCGAACAGGTGGACGGCCCGCCACCCGAAGATCCACAAGGCCGCCCCGGAGCCGCCTGTTCCCCACGAGTGGCCCCACGACCGTGCCGGCGCTCGTGACCGATGATCACCCCTGACCTGTCCACGCAGGCCAGGGGTGTCCAATCCAGTGCCCCCGGCAGGATTCGAACCTGCGACCTCGGGATTAGAAGTGCCTGTGATATGGCTCTCTCGGGTCTCTACCTGCACTTTTGGTGCATAGCTACGTCTCTCTGGTGGCTCCAGGGCCGCTGTTGACCCCTGGTTGGCTCCATGTGAGGCTCCATGGTTCTTAGACAAGATGATCACACGTCGTAGGTCGTCGAGGAAGCAAAGTCATGGAGACGGACGAGGCATTAATGCGATTCGCTCCGCTTGTGAACCCCTGCATCGGTCACGTCGCTTCTCCCGGTTTCTTGTCTAAATCGTTGAAGCTAGGAGCTCTTACACCTAACTCCTCTCGTGCCACAGAAAGAAAATCTTGTCGGTATTCCTTTATGAAGTCGAGTCTTAGCTTTATTGGCCTGGACCTCTCGGGTTCTCCCATTGGTGTTGCACCGCCTTGCTCCAGGTTCGGCAAGGTTGGTCGAATCCTATCAATTTGTTGTGCACGAGTTGCAATGAAGTCGAGCATCTCTGCAGAACCGATGAGCTGAATCTCTGAGACTGTAGCGGCGAGTACCGAAAACTGGTTCAAGTACCGTCTGTAGCAAATATCGTATAGGTGTCCCTGATTGGTGAGCAACTGCTTCAGTGTATCCTCTAGATCGCGGAGTCCTTTAAGGAAGCCGCCATACATTTGAACTTTCTCGTGCCTCCACTGTGCAGCATGCTCGTGGTTAATTTTCAAGGAATCCGCTAGCTGTTCTCTTCTCCAGCGAATCTCTTCACGGGTGCGTTCTTTCCAGGCGTTTACAAGCTGAGCGAGAGTCGGGCCCGCCGCTCCAATGAGTGCAGCACCAATCGGGACAACGACCGCGATCCATATGGGCACTTGCAGGTTAGACATGTCGTGTAACGTGTCCTAATCTCACGGGCCATAGCGCTGCAGAGGTAGCGTGACGGCTAATAATCTTCGGAAGTGCGGGTGTCGGCTTGAACGGCTCGGCAACTTTCCGTGTGGTCGGTTGAGAATGTACGAGATCGCTTATTTGCTGTTACCTCGCGACAGTCGCTCCAACTGTACTCCGACCCAGCCGTACTGCTGCATGCTGCTGTTTGATGCAATCTTTTCGTAATAGCCGACTGCAATCGATTGACGACGGATTACAGATGGCATGCAACCGTGAAGCCATAGCAGTAAATCAACCAATACGTGGTCGGATGGTACCCAGACCCAACCTTCTGCGTAGTCCGCGCCGAAAGCTTTTCTCCCCTCCTCTCCCCATATAATCTTAAGTGCCCCCTCGCCGTTTCCGTAATTAATCCAACAACCTTGGCCTAGGATGAAAATCGCATCAATGACAGGGATCGCTACCCCGTCATTGATGGCCACCGGTGGAGTTGATGAAAGTAGTGCACCTATCGTATCGGTGGCCATCTTATTCTCGAAGCACATGGCGAAGTAAGGAGGGCGATCGTAGAATCGTGCACGATCTGCAGGATTAGTGAGTATTTCATCACCATTAGGGTGCTGATTTTGCAGCGCCTTTAGCTTGAAGCCTTTATCTATACAGTCTTGAAGATTTTCCTTAGTGAGCGTTGTCTTCACTTCGCACGAAGCAGCTACACCCTCGATGATCATAAGGCCAGGAGTGTCCTGTTCACTGCGGAATGGCTGATCTTCGTTTGATATAACAACATCTATCTGGGGTGACCTGCGTGATTGGCGATCAATTATCTCGCCGGTTCCTACAGTGAGCCGTCGAGGCAAATGTTGTGACAGAAAGGCCCTGAAAGTGGATTCAATCTCGCCACCTTTTATCCCCGCGTGTTGAAATGATGATCGTGCGTGCAGCAGCGACGCTTTCAGCTGTGCTTCGTACGCTTTAAACCTGTCTGCAAGGTCGGGCATGGATTCCTCGTTAGGCGTTGATCTTGTGCGTGGAGTCAAGTCCGCAAACCGATTACTGGCGTAGTGATCGGCTAACCTTACTGGTGCAGATCCGTAGCGTCAAACGCGTAGTTAGGCTGTGGCTTGGCAATCGAGTGCGAGGGGGAGCGGATGTTAGGGGCTGCTTGAGTATGCGATATGACTGTAGTTCTGTCGCCTGTGGAATCCTGCGGGGGTGTCGTTTCGATGGATAAACGAGGGTGCTGGATGCTTGTGCGGCAACTTCGGTGAGGTGTACGGCTATTCAATGTGATGTATGTACCCTATGATAAGGGCATGACTGAGCCGCCTGCGGAGTTGAAGTGGAAAGTGTACGGAAGTCGGAATGTGTACGACAATGAATGGGTAAAGCTGCGGCTTGTTGATGTCGAACCACCGGATGGTAATCGATTTGAGCATCACGTGGTTAAGTTGCACCACGTGGCCGTTGCGCTGCTTTTGAATGAGCGTGAGGAGGTGTTGACGCTGTGGCGGTACCGGTTCGCTGTTGACCAGTGGGGCTATGAACTCATTGGTGGATTGGTCGAGGAAGGCGAAGATCCAGCTGCTACGGCTGCGAGGGAAGCCTTGGAAGAGACCGGTTGGCGGCCGATCGGTGCCCCCGAGCACATTGCTACATTTCAGCCATTGCCCGGCATGGTCGATGCCCCGGTAAATGCCTACATCTGGCGGAATGCAGAGAAAGTCGCAGAGCCGATCGATGCCGAGGAAGCCGCGCGGATTGAGTGGATTCCCATTGGTCGGATGTTGGAGCTGATCAAGCGTGGTGAGGTGCTTGGGTCGGGGGCGATTGTGCCGCTGTTGTTCTACCTCGCCTCACGCAACGCCGGGTCCGCCGACCTCGGGTAGTTGCAGCTTGGCTAGGCGTTGACGTTGGCGGTCGGAGCCGATACGGGAGGCTAGTTGGCGGGCCCTGGCCGCATAGCTCAGCGCTCCCTTGCTGTCGCCCGCGGTGGCGTAGGCGAAGGCTAGGTCGGCGTACATGTGAAGTTGGGCGCGGACGGCGGAGTGTGGGGACGTCTCCAGTTCCCGCACTGCCGCTTCCAGGTTGGTGACGGCGTTGTGGTCGGCGAGGCGCACGAGTGCGCTGCCGCGCCATCGGGCTAGGTGTCCGTCATTGAGCATTAGGTGTGGTAGCTCGGGATCAATCGGGTTCGTGGGCAGAAGTGCTTGTGCCGCATCGAACGCGCGTAGTGACTCGTCGTGGCGTCCGGCCGCTGCGAGTCCTTCTCCGTGTGCTGCGGCGAGCCAGCTTCGCAGGAGGGACGGGGCATGGTTCTCGGCTACGTTGCGCGCGTACTCCAGCAGCTCGACGGCTGCGGCCGGTTCGCCGATGTCCAAGAGGATCACGGCTTGCTGTGCTGTGGCGTGCGCCAGGAGGTGCGGCGAGTCGGCTTCACGAGCGGATACCTTGGCATCCTCGTGGTACTGCCAAGCCTGTAGTTGGGAACCTCGGTCGAGTGCCGTCCAGCCGGCGAGGGTGCGTGCGTCGGTGAGGATGGCTGCCAGGCGTTCACGGAGTTGGGTGCTTACGCTGAACGTCTTGACGCTTTCCATCTGACGGACGAGGTTGTTCAACTGGTCGAGAACGACGACGGCGCCGAATCGTGCGTCCGAGTTGCGCAGGTCGTTGACCTGACGTTGGAAGAGGTCGAGTGTCTCGCGGTCGATATTGCGTGCGACGACCAGACGACTGCGGAGTTCTTCGGCCGATTCGTTGAGGTGCTCAGACGGGAAACCCAACTCTTCATTGGTCCGGCCGTAGAACTCGCGGAAGAGTCGTTGATACCCTGGATCGGTTACTTCTACCCGCCCGTTCTCCCAGCGGGACAGCATGACGGATAAAGCCGACTCGCTGGCTACGGGTATGCCTAGTGCCTGTCCTCTGGCAAGGAAGTAGCGTACGACCTGTGCTTGGGTGCGTCCGGACTCCCTGCGGATGGCCTGTAGCCGCGTGAGCGGCGAGTTGCCTCGTCCTCGTCCTGCCACGTTCTCCCCCGTCCCCTGAGGTCGTGACCTGCGGACTTAACACCACCTAACAGGTGACGTGTTAGCCACTGACAGTTATTTCCACCCCCTGTCCGGCGGTCTGCTGTTGCCATGGCAGCGACGCAGAGACCACCGAACGACTACCGCGACTCAGTCCTTTCTTCGTGCTTCGTCGTCAAGTCGGTTGGCCAGCGTCCCGAGCTGGGCACGAAGACCGCGGATCTCGCGGATGATGGTGTTCAACAACGGGATCACCGGGTTGTCGACCGGTGCTGCGGTCGCGTCTGCTTCCGGTGGGTTCTGGCCGTTGAGGACCGCAGTCAGGTGCTGCGGGTGCCAGTCGAGCGCGATCGACAGCGCTTCCAGGGTTCGCGGGTTACGTCGGCGTTGGATTCGGCCTTGCTGGATTTCGCGCACGATCGCCAGCGAGACGCCCGACTTCTCGGCAAGCTCCCGCTGCTTCAGCGCCAGCTCGGCCGCGCGGGCGTTGACCGCCTCCGCGACTGCCGACCAATCCTCTTTCATGTACGCCTCCGTGCTCCGCCCTCAGCGCCGACGTTAGCGCGGGGTTCAGGTCGAATCCGGAGCTATCACTGACATCAGCGGCTCTTCAACAATAATCAACGCTTATGTCAGCGCTCCGAGCGGTGAAATCAGTCTTTCGGAGGCATGGCGATGAGTACGACAACTGGCGTGGGCGCTGGTTCGCCCACCTTCTACACGGTGCGTGAGGCTGCACGTCTCATGCGCATCGCGCCGTCGACGCTGTACCGGGCGATCCGGGAAGACGCTTTCCCGGCCGTCTGCGTCCGGACTCGGTACGTCGTCCCCGCGCAGGCCGTCGAGGAGATGGTCAGGCGGGCGGTGGACTCCGGCGGTGTGGTCGACGTGGCCGGCCTGGCTGCCGAGCGGCGCACGGCGCGGGAGATCGCGCGGGCGACCGGGGGTGCTTCGTGGTGAACCCGGGTGACCGGTTCGAGGTGATCGCCACCGACCTGGACCGGTTGGCGAAGGTTCCGGATGACGTGCTGTTGGAGATCGTGATCCGGCGTGCGGAGTGCGTGTGGCTGTACGGCCCGGAGTTCGAGCCGGTGCAGTGGGAGGGGGCTTCAGTCCCTTCGGCGGTCGGGTGCCCGGTGTGGCGGGCGTGCTTGGAGTTGGAGTTGCGCACGCCCGGTCCGTACAGCGGTGGTGTGTGCAGCGGTCTGTCGGACGAGGAGTTCTCCGCGCTGCACGGGGTGTGGTTGGCCCGGCGTGTGCGCATGGGTGGGGAGAGGGGGCCGCTGTGATGACGGTGGATCTCACGGTCACCCAGGTGTTGGCCGGAATGGGTGCGTTGGTGGTGTTGGTATGGGCGTGGCGGGCCGGCTCGCGTCGGGCCAGAGCCGCTGCCGACACGGCGCGCACGGGTGCCCGTCTGCTGTCGTTGACGGGGCGCGTGCTGGTGACGGCCGGTGTGATCGTGGGTGTTCAGTGGTTGGTGGTCGCCTACGGTCGGGACTCGTCGTTGCTGTGGGTGGTGCTGGGGCTGCCGGCGTTGTTCGCCGCGTACACCCTGACCAAGGCGCTCACGGTGACCGGGGTGGAGGGTCCGCGTCGCAGGGGTGAGCGACGGTGAACACCCTGAAGGGTGTGGGAAGGGTGGTCGCCTTCGGGCGGCCACCCGCCGTCCCCGCGGAAACGAGTGCGGACCGGCTTGCGCGGGAGGCTGCGGAGGCTGCCCTGCTGCGAGCGCATCGGGCACGGCCGGATGTGGTGGCGTTGCGGGTGGAGCGCGTGCGGGCACAGGTGGACCGGTTGTGCTGGGCCGGGATCGTGCTCGGTCTCGGGTTCACGATGACCAACGTGCAGCACTTCGCGGCCGGCACGGCGGCGGCCTGGTCGCTGCCGTGGTTGGCGGCGTGGCTGCTCGACCCGACGGTGTCGCTGGTGTTGCTGGCCATCCTGCGGGCGGAGCAGGTGACCGCGCGGTACCGGGTGCGCACGGGGCCGTGGGTGCGTCGGGCGAAGTGGTTGACGTTGGCGGCCACGTACGTGATGAACACCTGGGCGTCGTACACGGCCGGGTCGTTGTCCGGGGTCGTGCTGCACTCGGTGCCGCCGCTGGTCGTGTTCGTCGCTGCTGAAGCGGTCACGGACCTGCGGGACAAGTTGACCGAGGCTGTATCGGCGGCGTTCGCGGAAGCTGCTCCACCGGAGCCTGCGGCCATGGACCGGCCGGCGCGTGAACCTGTACCGGCACCGACCGCCAAGCCGACGTCAGCGGGTGCTCGGACGTCGTTCGCCGAGTACCTGACAGCGGCACACCGGGCATGGACACCGGGGACCGTGGTGTCACCGAAGTGGGTCCGAGAAGTCACAGGGTGCTCTAGAGGGCTCTCGTCACGCCTGGCGGCCACGCTCGCGCGCGAAACAGCGTCGGGTGGAGGCGAGTCATGAACGGGCCGGGGGTTCACGGCAGCGAGGCCCACAGCGTCCCCGCATCCGTGCCATCCGGTGAACTGGTGAGCGCGGTTCTCGAAGGCGGGTTCGTGAACGATCGGCGGACGAGCCGGTGGCAGCGGGTAGCGGCTTGGTGGTCGCGCTCGTCGCGGGTGCCGGCCGCCTTGAAGTCGCGGCGGCTCGCGGTGCAGGCGGTCAAGGATCTCTTGGTGGCTGTGCTGCGGTCGCCGGTCCGGTTCTTCGGGGCGGTGGTGCGCGGGCTGGTGGTCGCTGCCCGGTGGTGGCGGTCGTGGGTGCGGGTGGCGGACTACCGGCAGGCTGCCGAGGCGGCGGACAAGCTGGCGGACAAGTTCGACGGCATCCGCACGCTGACGCTGTTCCGGTGGAAGGTCACCGGCGCCATCGCAGTGTCGGTCGCCGTGGTGGTCGCTGTGCTCGACCTGCTGTACGGGCATCGGGTGCTGTGGATCGGCGGTGGCGTCCTGGCGGTCGGGCTGGCCGTCCTCGGTCGCCGCAAGGACGGCTCACCGGGCCGCAAGGCCGTGTTGGCCGGGCCGCGCACGTTGACGTGGACGATGGACCCGCAGGTACTCGTGGACGCCTTCCGTGACGCGAAGCTGATCGGCAAGGACGAAGCGCTGCGGCTGGTCGAGCGTGCCACCAGGCAGGGTGACGGGTGGGCGGTGACGGTCGACCTGCCGGCCACCCGCAAGGCCGCCGATGTCGTGAAGAACCGGGAGGCGTTGGCGTCCGCGCTCGCCGTTGATGAGGTGCAGCTCATCGTGGAACGAGTACGCGGCAACGGCGGCCACGCCGGACGCGTCGCCCTGTGGGTGGCCGACGAGGACCCCTACGGAACGGCTCCGCAGCGCACGCCGTTACTGGGTGTGCAGCGGTGGGACGCGTGGCGGCCGGTGCCGTTCGGCCGGGACGCACGACAGCGGCGGGTGGATCTGCCGATGGTGTGGACGTCGTTGCTCGTGGGCGCGATTCCCAGGCAGGGCAAGACCTTCGCGGCACGACTGGCAGCCGCGGGGCTCATCCTCGACCCGCACACCCGGCTCTACGTGGCCGACTTCAAGGCTGGCAAGGACTGGTACGCCGCCGCGCAGGTCGCCCACCGGTTCCTGTCCGGCGACGAACCCGAGCACGTGCTCACGCTGGTGGAGTGGCTGGTTGAGCTGGTCGCCGAGGTTCAGGGCCGCTACCGCAGGATGCAGGACCTTGACGACGAAGTCTGCCCCGAGTCCAAGATCACCCCGGGCATGTCCCGTGATCCCCGTCTGGACATGCCGATCACCGCGATGTTCCTCGATGAGGTGCAGGTGCCCCTGGAGGACCGGACACCGCTGGAGGTGCAGGACAAGAAGCTCACCGCAGGCGAGTACGTGGGCGAGCTGCTGACCTGGCTAGCGCGGAAGGGACCGGCGGCCGGCATCGTGCTCGTGCTGGCCACCCAACGGCCGGACAGCAAGACCATCCCCAGCAACCTGCGGGCTGTCATGGGCTCCCGCTTCGCCCTGCGGGTCATGGACTGGCGAGACAGCAACATCGTCCTGGGCGAGCAGATGAACACGCGCGGCTACGACAGCAGCCGCCTGCTCGCCTCGCACAAGGGCGTGGGCATCCTCCGACCGGACGGAGAGACAGCGGGCGCTGACGTGCTCGCCACCACCGTGCGCACCTACTACATGCCCAACGAGGACTGGCGGATCATCTGCCGGCAAGGCCGCGCGCTGCGCGAAGCGGAAGGCACCCTGAGCGGGCACGCGGCCGGCCACGACACTAGACCGGAACTCGACCACGCAGCGGTCGCACGCGTCATCGGCACCGTGGCCGAACGCACCGACAGGACGGAGCTGCCGGAACCGTTGACGTCGGTTGTGGACTACTTGGGAGACGATCTCCACTCAGGAGAACGGGACTTCGTGCCCACCGCTGAACTCGTTGCCGCACTGGACGTCGAGCCCACAGCGTTCGGCTTGCAGATGGGCGAACTCGGATGCAAGCCCAAGCGTGACCGCATCACCACCGCCGATGGTGTGCGCCAGGTTCGCGGCTACCTCATCACTGACATCCGCGAGGCGATCACCCGACACCGCGAACGCTCCACCGTGGACGCAGAGGTAGTCGAGAACGATCACTGACCCGTCACCGCACCCGTCCCGGCAGCTTCAACCCGTCCCACCTGCCGTGACACCCTGAAAAGGCTTCTACCAGCATAAATGCGCCATCAAGCCGGTTGGGACGGGTGACGGGCAACCCGTCCCAACCACACCGCAACGGCTGTGGGCGCGCCCCCGGACAGGGACGCGCCCACAGCCGATGCCGTCACAGCGTCTTGCGAACTACCTCGAAGAGGTGTTCGAAGGCCATCGGCTTCAACGCCCGCAGCGCACCTCCGATGAACGCCGGCCCCGGACGCATCTCTCCGTTCAACACCCGGATCACCGTCGAACGCTCGACCTCCATGGCGTTCCCCAACGCGTAGGCAGACGTGAACTCCGCGCGGTGGGCCGCTTGGCGGAAGGCTTCGACGCGCACTTTGACGGTCCAGGTCATCGCTACCTCCTCACGTCGGACAGCCGACCTACCGCAGGAGTAAGGCCAGCTCCTCCCCGGCCATCAGCGACTCGCACTCGGTCATCGGGGACAGCCACCGGACCTCCCGACCCTCCACCATCGCAGGCGGCATCGGGATCGTGGCGCTTACCGGAGCGAGGTTCTCTCCCGTCAACCCACGCGAAGAGGACAGCAGGAACATGGCCTCTTCCTTCTGGTCCCAGGTCGAGACCAGGACAGCCGGTGTCGGGTTCTCGCGGAACGACTCAAGCTCGACCACCCGCTTGGCGCGTTCGGACTCGACCACCACCGCCACGAGGTTCGGCTGCGTCACCACCAACACCGAGCGCTGCAACCGACTCGGTAGCACCGGCCACCACCGCCGAACCAAGTCCTCGTCCATCGTCGCCATGTCGGGCGGGCACAGGGCCAGCGCATCGCGTTCGTGACCCAACACCGGGTCCACGTACGCGTTGTCGAGCCACGACGCGCCCGGGATCACCGGCCACCCCCGCTCAACGCAGGCCAACGCGCACTGCACACCGCTGCTCACTGCACTGACTACCGGTAGCGCTGTCTTGATCATCTCTTCCTTCCTCCGTTGTCCGGTCCGGACCCGTGCGCGTTCAACTTGTGGAGGTGCGCCACCAGCACCTCTTCGAACTCGCCGAGGTGCTCCTGCATCGCGCGCAGTTCATCGCGGACCCGCATGGCCTCTTCTGTGCGCTCCCGGCATTTCCGGGTGTAGTGCCGGCCGATGACCAAGGTGTACAGCGGAGGTAGGGCCAGCCACACGAGGAAGATCGCTATTCCTCCCCAGTCGACACCTGCCGCCCTCTCGATCACGACGATCACCTCCGGTTGACCACGTTGCGCCGACATCAGCTTCTCTCTTGATCGGCATTGAGCAAATGACCTGGGTATTGACCTCTCTGGACCTGCATGGACCTAGACTGATCAGCGCTGACATCGGAGAATCGGAGGACGGCCGATGAAGCCGGAACGCGAACACGGTCGGACGCTGTTCGGGGAGCTGCTGAGGCAGCAGGGCAAGACCGCAGAGCGGTTCAGCGAAGAGGCCACGCGGTTGGCGTGGGAACGAGGCATCGATGCCACCCTCAGCCCGCGACACGTCCGCCGGCTCACCACCGGTCGTCGTGCCGACGGTCGCCCCCTGGGGCCGGTTCGACCGGGCACCCAGAGGCTTCTGGAAGACATGCTGGGCGTTCCGATCGACCAACTGCTGATGCCGGTCAACGCCGGGGTTCCCGAGCAGCGCGAGTGGTCGGGCGAAGCGTCGGAGCTGCGAGCGCGAATCGCGTCCGGGCGCGCGGTGGATCAGCAGACCGTGTCGCTGCTTCAGCAGAAGTTGGACTTGACCCGAGTGATAGATCGCCGCTTGGGTGCTGTGACGCTGCTTGATGAACTGCGTGCCCAGATCAGCCGGATGTGGCGACTTCTGAGCGACGTCCTCGACCACAGGACGCGGGTCAGTTTGGCGCGAGTATTGGCGGATGCGTCGACCCTCGCAGGGTGGCAATCGCTGGATCAGGGGTTTGTTCGCGAGTCATGGGAGCACTACGACCAGGCGCGGAGCGCGGCTCGCGTGGCTGAGTCCCGTGCCCTTGAAGCGTATGCGTGTGCCGGGCAAGCGGTTGTGTTGCTTGATATCGGTGATACCGCATCGGCCGTCGAGTTGACCGGTTACGCCTGCGGGAGTGCCGGCAAAGAGTCGCCTGCCCTCCTCATGGCGTGGCTACTGGCCGGGCACGGCGAAGCGCTCGCGGCCAATGGTGACCGTGATGCCAGCGCTCAAGCCTTTGATCGTGCGTTGGGCTTGATGGCGAAGTGTCCCGCGGGTGAGGATGTTCCGTATCTGGTCTTCGATCAGAACCACTTGACGCGGTGGCGGGGGAGTGCGCTGGCGCGTCTCGGGGAAATTGAAGCAGTCGACGTGCTTTCCGGCGTGCTCAGTCGACTTGACCCGACGTTCACGCGCGCGGAAACCGCACTGCGAGTGGATCTCGTGCAGGTGCTCAAATCCAAGGGTGAGCATGATGCGGCTTCGCTGCACGCAGAACGCGCGAAACTTCTTGCGGCACAAGTCGGGTCGACGCGACAACAACGACGGCTCAAAGCGCTGGCCGACTGAATTCCTACCGTGCTGCGGGTGGTTTCTTCATTTCAACGACCTCGGCGTTCTGCGGGAAGGTGGACGCGGGGCCGACAACGACCGCGCGCTTGCCGCGACTCGCGGTCACCAGGCCCCAAGCCTTCAGTTCGGCTACAGCACGGTTCGCCGTACCAGCGGAAACGCCGTAGCGGCTGCGGATCTCCACAACGGTCGGCAGCGTGTCTCCGGGGCGGAGCATCCCGCACGCGATCGCCCCTCGGAAGTCCAGGGCGATCTGTCGATACGGGCCGGTGACCTCCGGTTCCAGGGCTGCCACTGGGGTGCCGGTGGAGTCCAGGGCAAGAGGTGCAGCGGGCATCCTGCCGGTCAGCGTCTGTGCGGCCTGCTGATCTGCCTCCGAACTCCAAGCGGCGTAGACGCGGAGCGTCGTGGTTCCTCCTCCGCTGTGGCCGACGCGACCCGCGATCGTGCGCACGTCCACACCGGCGACGATCAATTCGGTGACGCTGTAGTGCCGTAGAGCGTGCAGTTTCGACCCGATGCCGAGACGTTGGCACGTGCGCGTATAGCGCTGAGTCATGGAATTCGGCTTGACGTACGTGCTGTGGTCGAACGAGTTCGAGAAGATCCGGCCCTTCTTCTTCAACTTCACGTCCATCTCGGCCGCAAGGTCTTCGCGGTACTTCAGGTACGCCTTGAGGAGTTGGACCGTGACGTCGTCAAGGGCGATCCTGCGTTGCTGGTGGTCCTTCAGATCCTTCTCCCACGTGTCACCGCCTTCCTGGGCGATGGCGGACTTGAGGAACAAGGTCTTTCGGACGAGATCGAGGTTGTCCAGAGAAGCGGCGCACAGCTCACCGCGTCGGGCGCCCGTGGTCATGGCCAACCAGAGGAACACGCCCCACGAGATGTCGCGGAACGCGTCGTTGACGATGGCTGCGGCTTCCTCGGGCGTCGGTGGGTTCGGCTTCGGCTTCGGCGCAGCTGGCTGCTTGGCCTTGGTCATCGGGTTGACCGATATCCAGTCCCAGCGAAGCGCCATTTCCAACGCGCTGTTCAGACAAGAGTGGATCTTGAGGATCGTGGAGTTCGAGAGCCCCCTGCACTTGTGCCGCCGGCACTTGTCGGTGCACTTGTGCTCGCCGGACTTGCGGTGCTCGATGAAGTCACCCCTGCCGCCGCAGTGCAGCGAGCACTGCTTGAGGATCGCGTCGAAGGAGTCGAAGGTCTCGCCGTTGAGGGCCTTGCCGATCTGCAAGTGACCCAGCAGCGGGCGGATGTGCAGGCGGATGTTGCGCCGGTACCCGATCGCGGTCGTGCGCTCGACCGCCTGATCAAGGGTCTCCTCGTACTTGTCGAAGAGCATGTTCACGGTGGCCTTCGTGCGCGGCGCGCGGCGCTCGTCCACCTGGTTGAGCAGTCTGGTCCGGACCCTCTCGGCTTCGCGCTCGGGGTTCGGTGCGGTGTGCGGCACGGTGTGCGTCAGGTAGTTCCTCTTGCCGGTCAGCGGGTCGATACCCGCGTACACGCGCACCTTTAGCGAGCCGCTCGGGAGGGGCAGGATCTCGCCCCGCTGCCTGGTCGTCTTGCGAGCCTTGGCGGTGCCCATGGAGCCAGTCTAGGTCCGATTGGCTCCACATGTGGCTCCACGTGAGCGGCCAGTGACCGACCCTGCTGTCGCCCCTGACCTGTCCTTGCAGGTCAGGGGCCTTGCCATCCAGTGCCCCCGGCAGGATTCGAACCTGCGACCTCGGGATTAGAAGTCCCTCGCTCTCTCCACTGAGCTACGGAGGCTGGAGGGGCTGTCGACCACGCGCCGTAGCAGCGTAGCCGCCCCACCGGACACATCGTCCGGAAGACGTGGCGCGTTTCCGTTCGGGCACCGGAAGAGGGATCAAGATGCCTGAAAAGTGATGTGGATCACCCTGGAGGGGCTGTCGAGCCCCGCTCGACGAGGGAAACGGCCAGTCTGGTCGGCTCTTCCGGTCTGCCCCCGTCGAGCACCCGGAGCGCCAGCTCGCCGGCTCTGCGGCCCTTCTCGGCCAGGGGTTGACGCACCGTGGTCAGCGGGGGCTCCGCGTGCCCGGCCGCCGGCACGTCGTCGAACCCGACCACCGACACGTCGGCGGGCACCCGCAGGCCCAGGTCGCGCGCCGCCTGCAGCGCGCCGAACGCCAACTCGTCCGACGCGCACAGCAGCCCCGTCGGCCGCGGGTCGCGGGACAGCAGCGCCCTGGCGCCCTCGCGGCCGAGTTCGCGGCTGCTGCCGGCGCACTCCCAGACCGGCACGTCGGCCCCGACGACCTCCAGGTACCCGGCCAGGCGGTCGCGGGTGACGCGGAACGTCCCGGCCGACCGGCGCGCGGCGGTCGCGAGGCCCGTCCGGCCGTCCGGGGCGACGCCGAACGCCAGCACGCCGAACCGCGCGTGCCCCAGCGCCCGCAGGTGCCGCGCCGCCAGCCGCGCCCCGCCGACGTCGTCCACCTCGACCCGCGCCGTGCCGGGCAGCGCCGGCTGGTCGACCACCACCAGCGGCAGCCCGCGGGCCCGGACCGCGTCCAGCGCGGGCGCCCCGTCGGGCAGCGAGTACGCCACCACGACGTCCGCCGCGGCCCGCGCCACGGTCGCCGGGCGCGGACCGCCGCCGGGGCCTCCGGGCATCAGCACGAGGCAGTGGTCGTGGCCGTCGACGGTGGTCGCCAGGCCGTCGAGCACGATCGACACCGCCGGGTCGGAGAAGGCCGCCGACAGGCCCTGGCCGAGCATGAACCCGACGGCCGCGCTGTGCCGGGTCGCGAGGCTGCGGGCGACCGGGTCCGGGCCCGGGTAGCCGATGGTCGCCGCCGCCTCCAGGATGCGCTCGCGCAGGGCCGCCGACAGCTGGTCGGGCCGGTTGTAGGCGTTGGAGACCGTGGCGCGCGACACCCCCACCGCTCCGGCGACGGTGTCGAGGGTGGGCTTGCGCGGTCGGTCCACGTGACGAGGTTAACGAGGAGGCGGGGGTGGTCGTTCTGAAGCGCTTCAGTCACACTCGACCCCATGCGCCACGCCGTCTTCGCAGTGTTCCTCTTCAACGGGGCCCTGATCTTGTCCTGGGCGGCACGGATGCCGACGCTGGCCGCACAGGTGGGCGCGTCCGAGGCCACCCTCGGCCTCGCCCTGCTCGGCGCGAGCATCGGCCTGGCGATCACCGCGCCGATCGCGGCCCGGCTGTGCGCGACGGTCGGCGCGCGCAGGCTCGTCGTCGTCGGCGCGGCGGTCACGGTGCTCGCGGTGCCGGCCCTGAGCTTCGCCGGCTCGCCGCTGCACCTCGGCCTCAACCTGTTCGTCCTCGGCGGGTGCGGCGCGGCGCTGGACGTCGGCATGAACGTCGCCGCCGTCGCCGTCACCCGCGCGCTGGACCGGCCGCTCATGCCGCAGTTCCACGCCGGGTACAGCATCGGCGGCCTCTTCGGCTCCCTGGGCGCCGCCGGTGCGGCGGCGGCCGGCTGGGACCTGCGCACGCACCTGGTCACGGCTGCCGCGGTCGGCGCGGTCACGATGGCGGCCGTGGTCCGCTCGGTGCCCGGCGCGACCGGCGAACCCGTAGCGGAGCGCGGCCCGTCGGTGGTGCGCCGCCCGCTGCTGTGGCTGCTGGCGGGCATCACGGTGTGCGCGGCGATCGCCGAGGGCGCGACGGCCGACTGGTCGGCGCTGTTCTTCGTCCGGGAACGCCACCTGACCGAGGCCGTCGCCGCGATGCCGTACGCGGGCTTCTCCATCGCGATGGCCATCGCCCGCCTGGTCGGCGAGCCGGTGCAGCGGAAGCTGGGCCCGTACCGGCTGCTCGCGGCGGGCGCGGTGGTCGCCGCGGCCGGGCTCGGGCTCGCCGTGCTGGTGGACGCGGCGGTCGCCGGCTTCACGGGGTTCGCGCTCGCCGGAGTGGGCCTGGCGTTCTGCTTCCCGGTGGTCATGGACCTGGCGGGCGCGGCCGGGCGGCGGGCCGACGGCAGCGGCGGCGAGCGGGAGATCGGCCTGGTGACGACGCTGGCCTACACGGGCTTCCTGGTCGGCCCGCCCATGGTCGGCGGCCTCGCGCACGCCAGCTCGCTGACCGTGGCGCTGGGGGTGGTGGCGTTCGTGATCGCCCTGATCGTGCCGACGGCGTGGCTGGCGCGCAACGCCCGCGCCCGCGAGCTCACCCTTGTGGGAGCCGGTTCAGGGAAGCCTTGATCAGCGGTTGCAGGGTCGCGAACATCTGCTCGGCCTTGCCGCCGTTCAACGTCATCGCGACCAGGATGCTGCGGTTCGGGTTCACCGCCGTGGTGGTGGTGCACACCATCGCGTTGCCGTCCAGGTCGCACGACACCCACGACGAGTGGCCCTCCACGACCGCTTCCCTGCCCTTGGGCTGGCGCTGCCTCACGTGCTCGTACTTCTGGTAGAGCGCCGTCACGACGCTCGCGCCGTCGAACACGTACTGGCAGGACTCCTGGATGACGTCGTCCTTGCGGGCCGGTTCGCGGGTGAGCGCGCCGACCGGCTTCAGGTCGTCGGCGGTGAGCAGCTTGCACGGGTCCACGCCCGCCACTGAGCGCTGTTTGGCGATCTTCGGCGCGCCGTCGCCCGCAGGGGTGGTCGTGGCGGTCGCCGGTGCCGCGGTGGTCGCCGGGGTGAAGCCGGACTCGGGCAACGCGTCGCCGTTGATGGTGTAGCTGCACCCGGTGAGGGTGAGCACGGTCACGGCCCCCAGGAGCCACCTGCGAGTGCTGGTCACGGCGAGCAACGGTAGTCGGTGCGATCGACGCACGTCCGGCGGTTGGTGGTGGCGTTGCAAGGCCGCTTACGCTCGTCCCGTGCCCATCGACGCCCCCACCCGAACCCAGCGCACTGGTCTAGTCCCTTTGCTGGCCGTCGGCACGGCCATAGCCGCGCTGCTCGCGGCCGGGCTGGCCAGTGCGACCGGTGGCGAGAAGTCGGGCCTGATCGTCGTGCGGGTGCTGACCGAGTCGGCCGCCGTGGTGACGATCGGCTCGCTGCTGCTGGCCGCGTTCCTGGTGCCGCCGCAGGAGAACGGGAGACTGGCCGCCGACGGCTACGCGGCGCTGCGCACGGCGGGGTGGGGTGCGCTGGCGTGGGTGCTGGGCGCGGTGGCCTCCGTGCCGTTCACCGCGGCCGACGCGCTCGGGCAGCCGGTCACCGCGCTGCTGGACCCGTCGGTGCTGTTCACCCTGGTCGGGTTCCTGGAGCAGGCCAAGGCGTGGATGGTCACGGCGGTGGTCGTGGCGCTGCTGGCGCTGGGCTGCCGGCTGGTGCTGTCGTGGGGCTGGACGACGGTGCTGTTCTTCCTGTCGGTGTTCGCGCTGGTGCCGGTGGCCGTGACGGGGCACTCGTCCGGCGGCGGCTCGCACGACGTGGCCACCAACAGCCTGCTGTACCACCTGATCGCGGCGGCGCTGTGGGTCGGCGGCCTGATCGCGCTGCTCGCGCACGGCCGCCGCGGCGGCGACCACCTGGGGCTGGCGACCACGCGGTTCTCCCGGCTCGCGCTGGTGTGCTGGGTCGTGATGGCGGTCTCGGGCGTGGTCAACGCCTGGGTGCGCCTGCCGGTCGGCCAACTGCTCACCAGCGACTACGGGCTGCTGGTGCTGGCCAAGACGCTCGCGCTGGTGGCGCTCGGCGTGTTCGGCTACTTCCAGCGGCAGAAGGGCGTCCGACAGGTCGTGGCGACCGGGTCGGGCCGCTCGCTGATGAAGCTCGCGGGCGTCGAGGTGCTGCTGATGTTCCTCACCATCGGCCTGGCCGCCGCGCTGAGCCGCACGCCACCGCCGCCCGAGGGGCGGGCGTTCCCCAGCACGGTGGAGCTGCGCATCGGCTACGACCTGGCCGGCGCGCCCACGCTCGCCAGGCTGCTGTTCGACTGGCGGTTCGACCTGGTCTTCGGCACGGCCGCGATCGCGCTGGCCGCGGTCTACCTGCTGGGCGTGCGGCGGCTGAAGCGCCGCGGCGACGCGTGGCCCGTCGGCCGCACGATCGCGTGGGTGGCCGGCTGCCTGACCGTGCTGTTCGCCACGTCGTCGGGGGTCGGGCGGTACGCGCCGGCGATGTTCAGCATCCACATGGAGAGCCACATGCTGCTCTCGATGCTGGCGCCGATCCTGCTGGTGCTGGGTGGTCCGGTGACGCTGGCGCTGCGGGCGCTGCCGGTGGCGGGCAAGGGCAGGCCGCCGGGCGCGCGCGAGTGGATCCTCGCGTTCGTGCACTCGCCGGTGGCCAAGGTCCTGACCAACCCGCTCGTGGCGCTGGCGCTGTTCGTGGGGTCGTTCTACGGGCTGTACTTCTCCGGTCTGTTCGACTCGGCGCTGGACTACCACTGGGCGCACCTGGCGATGAACGCGCACTTCATCCTGGTCGGGTACGTGTTCTACTGGCCGGTGATCGGCATCGACCCCGCTCCGAACCGGCTGCCGCCGCTGGGGCGGCTGGGGCTGCTGTTCGCCTCCATGCCGTTCCACGCGTTCTTCGGCATCGTGCTGATGAGCTCGCAGACCGTGATCGGGGACAACTTCTACCGGGCGCTGGCGCTGCCGTGGGTCTCGTCGCGGCTGGAGGACCAGCGGCTGGGCGGCGGCATCGCGTGGGCGGCGGGCGAGGTGCCGCTCGTCGTCGTGATGGTGGCGCTGCTCGTGCAGTGGGCCCGGTCCGACGACCGCGACGCGCGCCGGACCGACCGCAAGGCAGACGCCGACGGCGAGGCGGACCTGGCCGCCTACAACGCGATGCTGCGCAAGCTGTCCGACCGGGAGTAGGCGCCGGCCCGCGGCGGCGGGCCGGCGCCTGCTTCCCCTACAGCGGGCGACGGAAGCCGCGGACCGCGAACGCCCAGCCGACGGTCGCGAGCGCCGCGCTCGTCACCAGCGCGCCCACCACACCGGTCACCGGGTGGGCCAGCGCCAGCGCGCGGGCGGCGTCCACGGCGTAGGTCAGCGGGTTGACGTTCGCGACCGCCTGCAGCCAGCCGGGCAGCCCCGACACCGGCACGTACGCGCTGGAGGCGAACATGAGCGGGAACATCGCCAGGAAGCCCACCGTCTGCATCAGCTCGGCGTTGCGCAGCCAGGTGGCGATGGCCAGGAAGACCCAGCCCAGGCCCCAGCCGACGGCCAGCGACAGGGCCAGCGCGGCGGCGGTCCCGCCGAGGCCGCCCGCCGGCGCGAAGCCGAAGATCGCCAGTGCGAACACCAGCATCAGCACCAGTTGCGCGGTGGTGCGGACCAGGTCGGACAGGCTGCGCGCGACCAGCACCGAACCCAGTCGGATGGGCAGCGAGCGGAACCGGGCCAGGACGCCGTTCTTCATGTCCGTGATCAGGCCGACGCCCGCTTGGAGGGCGGACTGCATGGCGGTGTTCACCAGGATCGCGGGCATCAGGTAGTCGATGTACGCGACACCCTGCGGGAAGCCGGGGGTGTGGGCGATGCCGGCGAAGATCTGGCTGAACAGGGTGAGCATGACCAGCGGCTGGAGGACGCTGAACACGATCATCCGGGGGTCGCCGACCAGCGTGCGCAGCGACCGCTGGGTCAGCACCAGCACCTGCGTGGCGAAGCCCGCGCCGCGCCGGAGGGTCCCCGGCGCGGCGGCGAGGGCGGTGGTCATCTCCGTGGGCTCCTTTCAGGCCGCGTGGGCCGCGAGGGACAGGTAGACGTCGTCGAGGGTCGGTTCGCCCAGCGCCAGCTCGGTGGCCTCCAGGCCGACCTCGTCCAGGGCGCGGACCACGACGGCCAGCTCGCGCGACGACGACACGGGCGCGGTCAGCGCGTTCGCCGCCGCCACCGGCTGCATCCCGGCGCGTTCCAGGGCTTCCTGCGCCTTGGGCACGTCGGAGGTGTCGGCGAGGGTCACCGTCACCGAGCGGCGGCCCACCTGGGCCTTCAGCTCGGCGCTGGTGCCGGCGGCCACCACCGCGCCGCGGGCCAGCACGGTGATCGAGTCGGCCAGCCGGTCCGCCTCGTCCAGGTACTGCGTGGTGAGCAGCACCGTGGCGCCGTCGGTGACCAGGCCCTCCACGATCTCCCAGAGGCCGAGGCGACTGGCCGGGTCCAGGCCCGTGGTCGGCTCGTCGAGGAAGATCACCTCGGGGTGGCCGACCAGGCTCGCGGCCAGGTCCAGCCGGCGGCGCATCCCGCCCGAGTAGGTGCGCGAGGGCCGCTTCGCGGCGTCGGCGAGGCCGAACAGCTCCAGCAGCTCGCCGCCCCGCGCCCGCGCCTCGCGGGCGCTCGCGCCCAGCAGCCGGGCGATGAGGACCAGGTTGTCCAGGCCCGACAGCCCCTCGTCCACGGCGGCGAACTGCCCGGTCAGGCCGATCCTGCCGCGCACCTCGTGCGCCTGCCGCACGACGTCGAAGCCCGCGACCCGGGCGGTGCCCGAGTCCGGCGGCAGCATGGTGGTGAGGACGTTGACCAACGTCGTCTTGCCCGCGCCGTTGTGGCCGAGCAGGCCGAGCACGGTGCCCTTCGGCACGGCGATGCCCACCCCGTCCAGCGCCTTCTGCGCGCCGAACGCCTTGCCGACGTCGCACGCCTCGATCATCAGGTCGTTCACTGGTCTCCCCTCAGCACCCCGTGCAGGTAGAGCTGGACGAGCAGGTCGGTCCCGGCGGTGGAGTCGCCGAAGCCGTCGCCCTGCATCCGGTTGGTGAACACGAGCCCGAGCAGCAGTCGCGCGGCCAGTTGCGGGTCGACGCGCATCCGGTGCGCGTCGGGTTCGAACAGGCCCGCGATGCGCTCGGACAGGCGCTGCATCTCGACGGGCGGCCCCTTGCGCTCGCCGGACCCGTGGTGCGGGTGGTAGCCGGAGTCGCGCAGGACGCCGATGAGCTTCCACGTCCGGTCCAGGTAGCCGGAGACGGCGCTGATCGCCCACGACAGGCGGTCGGCGAGCGCGTCCGCCTGCTCGGCGGCCTTGATCAGCTCCAGTTCCGCGTCGACGTCGAGCACGGAGCGGACGCACGTGGCGATCAGCTCCTGCTTGTCCTTGAACGCCCGGAAGACGGTCCCCTCCGCGATGCCGGCGGCCTTGGCGATCTGGCTGGTCGTGACGTTGGCGCCGTGCTCGAACAGCAGCGGGACGGTGGCCGCGACGATCGCCTCCCGGCGGTCGTCCGGGCTCATCGCGGGTGCGCGCTTCCGCCGTGGGGTGGTCTCCTCGGGCATGGGGCAAGCGTATGAGTGAGTCCTCACTCATGTCAACGAGTGAGTGCTCACTCATGAGTTGTCCACAGCCCCGGAGTTGTCCACAGATCGCGGATCACCGGTTCACCGCCGCCCCGTCCCCCGGCAACCTGGACCTGTCGGAAGACCACCCCGGAGGAGGGCGACATGGCTTACAACGAAACGCGGGTGACGCTGTCGGGCGTCGTGGCCAGCCAGGTGACCCGCACGACGACCGGCACGGGCGACAGCCGGGCGAAGTTCCGCCTGCTCACCACCGAGCGCCGGTTCGACCCGGAGCGGCAGACGTGGGTGAACGGCGCGCACATGTTCCTGTCGGTCACGTGCTGGCGCTCGCTGGCGGACAACGTCTACGGGTCGTTGGGCAAGAACGACCCGGTCGTGGTCCACGGCAGGATGACGATCAAGGAGTTGCCCGACGGGCCGGGCGTGCGCCAGTTCGTGGACATCGACGCCCAGGTGGTGGGGCCGAACCTGGCGCAGTGCACGGCCGTCGTCACCCGCGTCCGCAAGGACGGCGACGCCTTCACCGCTCCGCCGCGCGCCGCACCGGGGGTCGCGGGGGCGCCCGGGAGCGGTCCGGTCGCGGATGCTCCGGTCGAGGGCGGTCCGGTGGAGGGCGGTCCGGTCAGGGGGCCGGGGGAGGGCGGCGGCCTGCCGGAAGTCGTCGTGCCGCGCCGGGAGGGCGAGGTGGCCACGCTCTTCGGCGGCTCGGGCGAGCAGTCCGCCGACGAGCCGGGGGAGGAGGTCGCCAAGATCCCGTTCTGACCCGCGCCCGGTGGTTCCCGGCCCGGCCTGACCCGGCCGGACCTGACCCGGCCCGGCCTGACCCGGCCCGGCCTGACCCGGCCCGGCCTGACCCGGCCCGGCCTGACCCGGCCCGGCCTGACCGGCCCGACCTGCCCGGCTTGGTCCGACCCGGATCGGATCGACCCCGGACTGGTCCCCGCCCGGTTCAGTTCCCCCTGGGTCCGGAGCCTGCCCGGGTCCGGTTCCCGCCCGGTTCGGAGCCCGCCTGGTCGGGGCTTGCCCGGCCCGGTCCTCGTTCGGTTCCTTCCCGACCCGGTCCCCACCGCACCCCGGGCCTGGGAACGTCCCAGGTCCGGGGGCGTCACAGGCCCCGTCGCCCCGCCTGATCGGGCGCTGCGGAGGCGCCGCCGCGCCCGAGGTCGTCGCAGCGCCGGCGGCCGGTGTCAGTCGGTTGCCGTGATTTCCAGGCCAGTGGAGTAGCCGCCGCCCGAAATCCCGGTGACTGGGAGCACCCGAAGGGGGTAACCGAAGTGCAGTCCTGAGCCGTTCGGGGCATGACGGCCGGAAACGGGTCGGTGCGCGCACCCGGGCCGGACAATGCCACCGGGGGTCGTCGTCACGAGCATCGAGGAGGGAGGTCGTGGGAAGGCGCCGAGGCGGTTCTCGCGCCGGCACGGGGGTTTGACACCGCAATGAGTTCGCGCATCCCAGCGGATCCGCTGGTCACAGCGCCGCGCCCGAACGGGCCCGGCACGCTGTGACAGCAGCGGGTGACCCACGATCGCGTTAACTCCGAGCTGTCGCCACGTCCGTTGCCGGCGTCCGAGGTACTTGCCCGATCGGCACCGCTCTACGATCGCGGGCATGGCCGAGTTCATCTACACCATGAAGAAGGTGCGCAAGGCGCACGGGGACAAGGTCATCCTCGATGACGTCACGATCATGTTCTACCCCGGCGCCAAGATCGGCGTTGTCGGTCCGAACGGCGCCGGCAAGTCGAGCGTGCTGAAGATCATGGCCGGCCTGGACACACCGGGCAACGGCGAGGCGTACCTCTCGCCGGGCTACACGGTGGGCATCCTCCAGCAGGAGCCGCCGCTCAACGAGGAGAAGACCGTCCTGGGCAACGTGCAGGAGGGCCTCGGCGAGATCAAGGTGAAGCTGGACCGCTTCAACGAGATCGCCGAGAAGATGGCCGTCGACTACTCCGACGAGCTGATGGAGGAGATGGGCCAGCTCCAGGAGGAGCTGGACCACGCGAACGCGTGGGACCTCGACTCCCAGCTGGAGCAGGCGATGGACGCCCTGCGCTGCCCCCCGCCCGACGCCGACGTCAAGACGCTGTCCGGTGGCGAGCGCCGCCGGGTCGCGCTGTGCAAGCTGCTGCTGAGCAAGCCGGACCTGCTGCTGCTGGACGAGCCCACCAACCACCTGGACGCGGAGAGCGTCCTGTGGCTCGAACAGCACCTCGCCCAGTACTCCGGCGCCGTCCTGGCGGTCACCCACGACCGGTACTTCCTGGACAACCTCGCCGAGTGGATCCTCGAGCTCGACCGGGGCAAGGCGCACCCGTACGAGGGCAACTACTCCACCTACCTGGAGAAGAAGGCCGAGCGCCTCGCGGTGCAGGGCAAGAAGGACCAGAAGCTCCAGAAGCGCCTGAAGGACGAGCTGGACTGGGTCCGGTCGGGCGCGAAGGCCCGCCAGGCCAAGTCCAAGGCGCGGCTGGGCCGCTACGAGGAGATGGCCGCCGAGGCGGAGAAGACCCGCAAGCTCGACTTCGAGGAGATCCAGATCCCGCCGGGCCCGCGCCTGGGCAGCGTCGTGGTCGAGGTCGACCACCTGAAGAAGGGCTTCGGCGACCGGGTGCTGATCGACGGCCTGTCGTTCAGCCTGCCGCGCAACGGCATCGTCGGCGTGATCGGTCCGAACGGCGTCGGCAAGACGACCCTGTTCAAGACCATCGTGGGCCTGGAGCAGCCCGACGGCGGCACGGTGAAGATCGGCGAGACGGTGAAGCTGTCCTACGTCGACCAGAACCGCGCCGGCATCGACCCCAAGAAGAACGTCTGGGAGGTCGTCTCCGACGGCCTCGATTACATCCACGTCGGCAACGTCGAGATGCCGTCGCGGGCGTACGTCAGCGCGTTCGGCTTCAAGGGCCCGGACCAGCAGAAGCCCGCGGGCGTGCTGTCCGGCGGCGAGCGCAACCGGCTCAACCTGGCGCTCACCCTCAAGCAGGGCGGCAACCTGATCCTGCTCGACGAGCCGACGAACGACCTGGACGTGGAGACCCTGGGTTCGCTGGAGAACGCCCTGGAGCAGTTCCCCGGCTGCGCCGTGGTCATCTCGCACGACCGGTGGTTCCTCGACCGCGTCGCCACGCACATCCTGGCGTGGGAGGGCACGGACGAGAACCCGTCCCAGTGGTACTGGTTCGAGGGCAACTTCGAGGGCTACGAGAAGAACAAGGTGGAGCGCCTGGGCGCGGAGGCCGCGAGGCCGCACCGCGTCACCTACCGCAAGCTCACACGAGACTGAGCCGGGTACGGACACCGTGGCGGCGAGGGGCGAAGCGCAGGCGGACGTCGAGGTGAGCACGCTGGTCGTGCCCGCCTGGCGGCTGCGTTGGCGGGCGCCGGAACTGGCCCTGGTGCTGGGCGAGCGCGCGGTGGCGCTCGCCTCCGCCCGCCGTGACGAGGTCGACCGGTTGCGCGCGGAGTCCCTGGTGGTCTTCGCGAGCAACCGGCTGGGCCGCGGTGTCCGGGTCGCCGACCGGGCGCTGGACGCCCTGAAGGCGGCCGAGGCCGAAGCGGAGCACGAGACGGCGTGGCGGCTGCGCGTGGAGCTGGCCGACAGCGCCCGCGCGGTCGGCGCGCCGCTGACCGGGTTCGCCGCCGTCCGCCCGGTCCTGGAAGCCGACGGCGTCCCGGACTCGCTGCGCGCCTCGGCGCTCGTGCAGGCCGGCGAGTGCCTGGTCTCGGTGGGCCGCGGGCCGGCCCTGGTCCAGGCACTGGAGGAGGCCGACCGGCTCTACGCGTCCGACCCGGTGCTGGACCACGACACGGCGTTGCTGCTGCGCGGGCTGCTCCGGGCGGCGGCGGCCGGCCAGCACCGCCGCTGGGGCGACTTCGACGCGGCGATCGCGGCGAGCCGCGAGGGCGTGGAGCTGCTCGACCGGCTGGCGGACCCGGCGGCCGACAGCGGCCAGGTGCGCGGCAGGCTCGTGGTGGAGCTGGTCTGCGCGCTGATGGACGCGGGCCGCCCGGCGGAAGCCGCCGAAACCGGCACGCCCCTGCTCGACCTCCCGGTGCGGGCGCCGTCGGCGCCGGCGGTGGGCTGGCTGCGGCTGGCCCTCGCGACCCGGGTCCACCTGCCGGCCGGCCGCGTGGACCAGGCGCGCGACCTGCTGCGGGACGCCGCGGACAGCGCGGAACGCCACCAGCTCGACACCCTGCTCGCCGAGAGCCTGCTGGCGCTGGCGCACGTTCACGAGGTGTCGGGGCAGCTGACCGAGGCCCTGGCCGACCTCCGCTCGGCCCACGCGGCCGAACGCCGCCGGGCCCGCGCGGTGTACGCGGTCCGGGCGAGGCTGGCGGCCGAGTTCTCCGGGGTGCACGCCAAGCCGACCGGCCTGCACGAGCAGCTGGCGTCCCTGCTCCACCGGGAGCCGCGCACCACGACCCCGCAACCGGACCCGCACCTGACCCCGGAGGCCAGGCAGCAGCTGCGCCAGTGGCGCCCGGGCCAGGTGCACCGACCGGAAGGTCTGCGCGTCAAGCGCACCCGCAGGGCCACCGAGGACATGACGGTGGAAGGTCTCTCCGCGGCCCGCGCCCACGCGGCGGACCGCTGGCGGCTGGTCCAGCCGTTCGGCGACCCGGGCACCGCCGCCGAGCCACCCGCCTCCGGCGGTCGCCGCCGAGCCCCCGACCCGACCGACGCCCCGACCCCACCCATGCCGCAGGCGGCGTCCGCACCGCTGCCCGCACCGTCTCCGCAGCTCGCACCCGCCCCCACCGGCGCGCCCCTTCCCACCGGCGCACCCGCTCCCACCGCGCCTGCCCCTATCGGCGCGCCCGCCTCCACCGCGTCCGCTCCCACCGACGCGCCCGCCTCCACCGCGCCTATCCCTACCGGCGCGCCCGCGGAGCCGCCCGCACCCGCTCACACGCCCCAAGCCGCTTCGGCGATCCCACCCAGCCCCGCCACAGCGCCTCCGCCCGCTGCTGCGCCGCCGCAGCCCGCCGCCACAGCGCCGCCCCCCGCTACGCAACCCGCCGCAGCAGCGCCGCCCGCAGCCGCAGCCGCGACGACTCCCACCACGGCAACCACGCCGCCCACCACGCCACCGGCGCCGTTCGCCCCGACGGCGACGCCGGCCGCCACCGCAGAGGCACCGTCCACGACGCCTGCCGCACCACCCGCCGCGCCCGCGGTCCCGCCGGCGGCAGCGGCCGCAGTGCCACAGCAGGCAGGGCTTGGCCAGGCGACCCAAGGCCGACCGGAACACGCGAGAAGCGGCGAAGCACGCCCCACTTCCCACCGCACCCGCGCGCAGACCTACCTGGAACAGGCGTTCCCCTCCGCCACCCCCACGCCCGCCACCCCCACGCCACCGTCGACGCCCCCGCTCGGACCCGCGCCCGCCGCCTCCGCGCCCACGCCGGCCGCGCCTGCGCCTGCGTCGTTCCCACCCGACACGCCTGCTTTTGCCGGGCCCACGCCTGCGACGCCTCCACCGGGCACACCCGCACCCGCTGCGCCTTCGCCTGCCACGTCTGCGCCTGCCACACCCCCGACGGACACGCCTGCGCCTGCCACGCCTCTGCCTGCCACGTCTGCGCCTGCCACGCCTGCGCTGCCTCCGCCGGCCACGCCCGCGCCCGCCATGCCTGCCTCCGCCATGCCTGCCTCCGCCATGCCTGCCTCCGCCGCGCCCGCCACACCCCCCTCCGGCACGTTCGCGGCCGGGCCTGCTCCTTTCGCGCCGCCGTCACCGGGGCAGGCGGGGGCCGCCGCATCCGAGTCGGAAACGACCCACGTCTTCGCCCGGCCGCTGCTCGACGGTCCTGTCGGTGGTTCCGCTTCGGAATTCCCTGACCAGGGCATCGCTGCCGAAGAGCCCGGCGCTCCCGCCGATGACACCGCTTCGGACCGGGCCGGGGCCGACGTCCCCTCCGCCGGGGACACCGAGCACGGCGGTGAGGCGGGCAAGAGCGTGCCGGCCGCCGGGCTGATCGCCGCTGCGGGCGCCATGCGCAGCGGGCGGCGGGCAGCGCGGAAAGCGGCCGGTGAGATCCCCGACGCCACGAGCGAGCAGGCGGTCAGCCCCCCGAACCCGGACGGGGGCGGTGTCCTCGAAACGCTCAAGGCCGCCGGGCTGATCGATTCCCAGCGAGCCGGTGGGCGGCGGCGTGCCCGTGAGGCCGAGGGTGACGGTGACGTCGAGGGCTCCGCCGACGCCGTCGAACACGCTGGCGCGGAGCACGCGAGCGCCACGCACATCAGCGCCGAGCACGCCGGCGCCGCAGAGCACTTGGACACCGCAGAACACGCCGGCACCGCAGAGCACTTGGCCGCTGCCGAGCACGCCGGCACCGCAGAGCACTTGGCCGCTGCCGAGCACGTGGATGCCGCCGAGCGTGCCTCGGGCGCCGAGGAGCAGGTCGAGACCGTCCAGTGGCGGGTCGAAGCCCCGGGGCGGTTGCGCGAGGAGGCTGCGCCTCCGGTGAGCATGTTCGACTCGCCGTCGATGGTCCGACCCGCGGGGCGAGGTGACGACGCGGCGCCATCCGGTTTGGGCGCGGCCTTCGCCAAGGGCCCGGTGATCCCCACCGCGCGGGTCCCCGAACCACCGCCCACGGCCGAACCGCCGACCGGCCCCGCACCCGCCTCCGGACCACAGCCCGCACCCGCGCCGACGTTCGTGCCGGGGCAGTTCACCGGTCCTGAGCCGCACGAGGCACCCGGCCCGCAGACCTCGCCCGAGCTACAGACCTCACCCGGCCCGCAGACCTCACCCGGCCCGCAGACCTCGCCCGAGCCGCGAACCTCGCCCGAGCCGGCGGAGGGGCCCGTGTCGCCCGCCGCGCCCGAGTCATACGCGGTTCCCGAGTCGTACGCGGTTCCCGAGCTGCCGGTGCTCCCGGAGCTGCCCGAGCTGCCGAGGCTGCCGAAACTCTCGCTGTACCCCGAGCTGCCCGTGCTGCCCGAGTCGTTCGCCGTGCCCGGACAGCCGACGGCTCCCGAGCCGTCCGGCGCGCACGAGCGGCCTGTGCCGCTGGAGTCCTCCGGCGCGCACGAGCAGCCTGTGCCGCTGGAGTCCTCCGGCGCGCACGAGCGGCCTGGGCCGCCCAGGTCCTCCGGCGCTTCCGAGCCGTTCAGCGCGCCCCAGCCGTTCAGCTCTCCCGAGCCGTTCAGCGCACAGGAACCGCCCGGCACGCCCGAACCCCCGGTCTCGCCCGAGCCCGAGCCCGCGCCCGAAGCCCCCGCCGCGCCGGAGCGGGACGAGCCGCCGACCCCTCCCGCGCCGCCCACCCCGCTGCCCGACCCCGTGCCGGAGGTGCCCGAACCCGACCAGGTCCCGCCCGTCCCGGTGCCGGGGCCGGTGCCGCCGTCCCCGTTCGGCCCGTCCAGCTTCCTCGGGCACGCGGACGTGGAGCACGACCCCGACCCCTACCCGCCGGCCGGGCCCGGGGCGGCTGCGAACCGGGGCGCCGACCCCACCGCCCACGCCGACCCCGGCGCGGAGGAGGACCCGAAGGTCGGGCCGAAGTCCGGCGAAGGGGTGGAGCCGGGGGAGGAGCCGTTCGTCACGGCGGTCGTCGTCGGGGGGCGGTCCATCGAGTTGCCGCCGCTCGTCGAGCCCACCGCGCCGACGTCCGACTCGCCCAGCGCCACCCGCGCCTCGCGGCGGCCGAAGAGTGATCTCAGTCTCGCCGAGCTGCTCGCCGAAGCCCTCGTCGCCTACGAGACCGGTCGGCGGGAGGACGAAGCCGCGCAGGCCGGCGCCGGCCGGGGCGCGGAGGAGCACCGGGACGCCGAGAGCACGGGGCCGATCGTGCCGGTGGGCGACCTGCGCACCGGCCCCCGCACCAGTCCGCGGACCGGCCCGGGGACCGCACCCGAGACCGACGCGGAGACGACCGCGCCCCTCCGGAGGGTGACCGGCGAACCACCGCGGTGGACGCTGCCCGAAAGCTGAGAAATCATTTGAGGTTTTAATGAGGTGTCCCGCGGGTAACGCGCACGGGACGCCTAAAACAACCGTGCCGCGATGATTTCCCGCTGCGCCGCAGGTGGCTCGATTCAGTCACCAGGGCTGCGCCGACCGGGGCCGGCGAGTCTGGTTAAGTGGTGCGCGGACCCGGCACACAGAGGTGCCGGATACGCGTGGAGTCGCCTGAACATGACCTCGACTGGAGTCCCGTCCCGATCGGAGCTCGCCACCCGTCACGACGCCGGTGCCGGCCGTGCGGCCAGTCCCGAACAAGCTCGTGACGAATTGATCGAACGGGCCGCCGCCAACGCCCCCGAGCTGGCCGACCTGATCCGCCTGTACTACCGCCACGTGCCCGCCGAGGAAGTCAACGACGACGACCCGGTGGACCTGGTGGGCGCCGTCCGCTCGAACCACCAGCTCGCCGGGACCCGGGTGCCGGGCCGCGCGCTGGTGCGCATCCTCAACCCGACCCGCGTGCACGACGGCTGGACGTGCCCCGCGACCGTCGTGCAGGTGGTCACCGACGACATGCCGTACCTGGTCGACTCGGTGGCCTCCGAGCTGACCCGCGGCGGCGTGCAGGTGCACCGGGTGGTGCACCCGATCGTCGTGGTGCGCCGCGACCCGGTGACCGGCGCGCTGAACGAGGTCCTGCCGACCGCCGACCCGGCCGACCCGCCGTCGGACGCGGTGGCGGAGTCGTGGATGCACATCGAGGTGGACCTGCTGACCGACCCGGACCGGGCGCGCGAGCTGGAGACCAAGCTCTACACGGTCCTCAACGACGTGCGCGAGGTCGTCGAGGACACCAGCAGGATGACCGCCACCGCGCTGCAGCTGGCCGACCAGCTCCAGGCCGCGCCGCCGCCGCTGGACGAGTCCGAGGTGGACGACGGCGCGCGCCTGCTGCGCTGGCTGGCCGCCGACCACTTCACCTTCCTCGGCTACCGCCGGTACGAGCTGGTCCGCGACGACCCGGCCACCGACGGCGAGCCCGCCCTGCGCGCGGTCCTGGCCAGCGGGCTGGGCGTGCTGCGCCAGGACAGCCTCGCGGCGCGCAGCCTCACCGCCGGCCCGGACGCCGGCGCGCAGGCGCTGTCGCGCGAGCTGCTGGTGCTGACCCAGGCGAGCGCGCAGTCCAGCGTCCACCGCTCGGTCTACCCGTACTACGTGGGCGTCAAGACCTTCGACGCCGACGGCGACGTGACCGGCGAGCACCGGTTCCTCGGCGTGTTCTCCACCACCGCGCTGCACGAGGACGTGCTCGACATCCCGGCCATCGAGCGCCGGGTCCGCGAGGTCATCCACCGCGCCGGCTTCCCGCTGCACTCCTACTCGGGGCAGCGGATGCTGGAGGTGATCCAGAACTACCCGCGCACCGAGCTGTTCTCCGTCGACGCGGACACGCTCTACCAGACGGTCGCGGGCGTGATCGCGCTGGCCGAGCGCCGCCGGCTGCGGCTGTTCCTGCGCCGCGACCCGTACGGCCGGTTCTACTCCTGCCTGGTCTACCTGCCGCGCGACCGCTACACCACCACCTCGCGGCTGGCCATGCAGGAGGTGCTGATCGACCAGCTGGGCGGCGTGAACCTGGAGTACTCGGCCCGCGTCGGCGAGTCCGCGCTCGCCCGCGTGCACTTCATGGTGCACACCGACCCGAGCCGCCAGGCCGAGCCGGACACCGCCCACATCCAGCACCTGCTGGCCGAGGCGGTCCGCTCCTGGGACGACCGCATGGTCGAGGCCGTGCTGGACGGGCAGTCCGACGGCAGCGCCGGCCTGGGCGCGGAGTCGGCCCCCGAGCAGGGCCTGCGGTTCGCCGCGGCGTTCCCGGAGGCGTACAAGGAGGACTTCACCGCCGCCGAGGGCCTCGAGGACTTCCGGCGCATCGAGGCGCTGGGCCGGGGCGACCTGGACATGGTGTTCTACGTGCCGCGGGACGCCGAGCCGGGGGAGCGGCGGTTCAAGCTGTTCCTCGCGGGCGCGCGGATCACGCTGTCCGACGTGCTGCCGATGCTGCAGCGCATGGGCGTGGTCGTGGTGGACGAGCGCCCCTACGAGCTGGTCCGCGAGGACGGCACGGAGTGCTGGATCTACGACTTCGGCTTGCGCATCGAGCAGGCGACGCTGGAGAAGCTGTCGGAGGAGGACCTGGAGTCGGTGCGCACCCGGTTCCAGGACGCGTTCGCCGCCGCCTGGCGCGGCGAGGCGGAGGTCGACGGCTTCAACACGCTGGTGCTCAAGGCCGGCGTCACGTGGCAGCAGGCCGCGATGCTGCGCGCCTACGCGAAGTACCTGCGCCAGGCGGGCACCCCGTACAGCCAGGACTACATCGAGGACGCCGTCCTGGGGCACACCGAGGTCGCGACGGCGCTGGTGCGCCTGTTCGAGGCGCGCTTCGACCCGGCGCTGGACGAGGAGCGGCGCGCGACCCGCACGGACGCGCTGGCGGAGGAGATCACGGCGCTCATCGACGACGTCACGAGCCTGGACGCCGACCGCATCCTGCGCAGCCTGCTCACCCTGGTGCAGGCGACGCTGCGCACGAACTACTTCGTCCGGGACGCCGACGGCGCGCCCCGCCCGTACCTGGCGGTCAAGCTCGACCCGCGCGCGATCCCGGACCTGCCGCAGCCGCGGCCCCGGTTCGAGATCTTCGTCTACTCGCCGCGCATCGAGGGCGTGCACCTGCGGTTCGGCCCGGTCGCGCGCGGCGGCCTGCGCTGGTCCGACCGGCGCGAGGACTTCCGCACCGAGGTCCTGGGCCTGGTGAAGGCGCAGGCGGTGAAGAACGCGGTGATCGTGCCGGTGGGCGCCAAGGGCGGCTTCGTGGTGAAGCGGCCGCCCGCCCCGACCGGCGACCCCGGCCTGGACCGCGAGGCGTTCCTCGCCGAGGGCGTCGCCTGCTACCGGCAGTTCATCTCCGGCCTGCTGGACCTGACCGACAACCTCAGCTCCGGCACGGTCCTGCCCGCGCCGCAGGTCGTGCGGCACGACGGCGACGACACCTACCTGGTGGTGGCCGCGGACAAGGGCACGGCGGCGTTCTCCGACATCGCCAACGAGGTGTCGAAGTCCTACGGCTTCTGGCTGGGCGACGCGTTCGCCTCCGGCGGCTCCGTCGGCTACGACCACAAGGCCATGGGCATCACCGCCAAGGGCGCGTGGGAGAGCGTGAAGCGGCACTTCCGCGAGCTGGGCACCGACACCCAGTCCGAGGAGTTCACCGTCGTCGGCGTCGGCGACATGTCCGGCGACGTGTTCGGCAACGGGATGCTGCTGTCCGAGCACATCCGCCTGGTCGCGGCGTTCGACCACCGGCACGTCTTCATCGACCCGGACCCGGTGGCCGCCCCGTCGTTCGCCGAGCGCCGGCGCCTGTTCGAGCTGCCCCGCTCCTCGTGGGACGACTACGACCGGTCGCTGATCAGCGCGGGCGGCGGCGTGTGGCCGCGCACGGCGAAGTCCATCCCGGTCAGCCCGGAGGCGCGCGCGGCGCTGGGCCTGCCCGAGGACGTGGTGAAGCTCTCGCCGCAGGAGCTGATGAAGGCCGTCCTGCTCGCACCGGTGGACCTGCTGTGGAACGGCGGCATCGGCACCTACGTGAAGGCGGGCGCCGAGTCGCACGCCGAGGTGGGCGACAAGGCCAACGACGCGATCCGGGTCAACGGCGCGGACCTGCGGGTCAAGGTCGTCGGCGAGGGCGGCAACCTGGGCCTGACCCAGCGCGGCCGGATCGAGTTCGCCCGCGCGGGCGGCAAGGTCAACACCGACGCGCTGGACAACTCGGCGGGCGTGGACTGCTCCGACCACGAGGTCAACATCAAGATCCTGCTCGACGAGCTGGTCCGGGAGGGCCGGCTCGACCAGGGGCAGCGCGACGCGCTGCTGGGCCAGATGACCGACGAGGTCGGCCGGCTGGTGCTGGGCGACAACTACTCGCAGAACCTGGCGCTGGGCGTCTCCCGCGCCCACGCCGTGCCGATGCTGTCGGTGCACGCGCGCCTGGTGGCCGACCTGGAGCAGCGCGGCGTGCTGGACCGCGCGCTGGAGGCGCTGCCGTCGCCGGCGGAGTTCAAGGCCCTGGAGAAGGCCGGCGACGGCCTGACCTCGCCGGAGCTGGCGACGCTGCTGGCGCACGTGAAGCTCGCGCTGAAGGAGGAGGTGCTGGCCGGCGACCTGCCGTCGATCGACGTCATGGCACGCAAGCTGCCCGACTACTTCCCCGGCGAGCTGCGCGAGGGGTTCGCCGACGCGATCGGCAGCCACCCGCTGTCCCGCGAGATCATCACGACGGTGCTGGTCAACGAGGTCGTGGACGGCGGCGGCGTGTCCTACGCGTTCCGGCTGGCCGAGGAGACCAGCGCGTCGGCGACGGACGCGGTGCGGGCCTACGCGGTGGTGACGGCGATCTACGACCTGCCGTCGCTGTGGCGGGAGATCCGCGCGCTGGACAACGCGATCCCGACCGAGGTGCAGGACGACATGGTCCTGGAGACCCGCCGCCTGCTCGACCGGGCGTCGCGGTGGCTGCTGACCAACCGCCCGCAGCCGCTCGCGGTGGGCTCCACGATCAGCCGCTTCGCGGGCGTCATCGGCGAGCTGGCGCCCAGGGTGCCGGACCTGCTGCAGGGCCGCGAGAAGGAGTCGGTGGTCGAGCACGTCGAGCGGCTGGTCGCCGCCGGGGTGCCGGAGGGGCTGGCGCGCCGCGTCGCGGTGCTGCTGTTCACCTACGGGCTGCTGGACGTGACCGAGGTGGCGGAGCTGGCCGAGCGCGAGGAGGGCCAGGTCGCGGGCGAGCGGTCGCACCTGGAGACGGCCGAGCTGTACTTCGCGCTGTCGGAGCACCTGGACGTGGACCGGATGCTCAGCTCGGTCAGCGACCTGGAGCGCGGCAACCGCTGGCACGCGCTGGCGCGGCTGGCGCTGCGCGACGACTTCTACTCGTCGCTGCGGTCGGTCACGATCGACGTGCTGCGCTCCAGCGAGCCGGGTGAGCCGCCGGCCGAGAAGATCGCCGCGTGGGAGCAGGCCAACGCCTCGCGGCTGGGCCGCGCGCGAGCGGCGCTGGCCGAGATCAACCGGGTCAGCAGGTTGGACCTGGCGACGCTGTCGGTGGCGGCGCGCCAGGTGCGCAGCATGATTCGCTGATCGCCCACACGGGAAAGGCCGGGCCCCGCGGGGCCCGGCCTTTTCTGCGCGCGAGCCGGTCGGAAAGACCGATCTTTGCAAGAATTTGCGAATTGCGCGTCGGATTCGGGTGGTCCAGCGCGTGCTCACGGCGTGGTGAAGGGTTTTCCGCACTGCTGCGGGAAACCGTGCTGAAAACCTTTGCGGGGATTCCGGTCGCACCGCCGAAGCGGCCCGCGCGATCGCCCGGCCACTTCGGCGCCCACCCGCCGGACCCGCCGGGAACGCCGGCGCCGTGCCCGCCGATCGCCTTCGCGCCCCGGGCCGCCCGGCGGGCCCGGGGCCGGGTCGGGGCGCGCGGCACGGGTGCCGTTCCGCCCGGTCCCGGCACGCGGATAGGGTCAACGCCACCGAAGCGATGGCGGGAGGCGCGTTCAAGTTGGGTGTGTTCGTCACGGGAGTGCGTCCGCGCTGGTCGGACATGGACGCGTTCGGCCACGTCAACCACGCCAACACGGTGACCCTGCTGGAAGAGGCCCGGATAGACCTGCTGTTCACCGAGGCCGCGCGGCACGGCGTGCCGGACATGGCGCGCGGCGTCGTGGTCGCCCGCCTGGCCGTGGACTACCTCACCCCGCTGGTGTTCACCGGTGACGAGGTCGTGGTCGAGATGTGCGTGCGGGAACTGAAGTCGGCCTCGTTCACGTTGGACTACTCGGTCCGCAACGGGCGCAAGGAGGGCAGCCCCGTCGTGGCGACGGCGCAGACCCTGATGGTGCCCTACAACCTGGAGGCCGGCCGCCCGCGCCGCCTCCTCGAAGCCGAACGCGACTTCCTCGCCGGCTGGCGAGCCGGAGGTAACGGTGCCTGAGCTGGTCTTCGCCGATCCCGCCGAGCGGGACGACCTGGGCGCCTTCGTGGCGCGCGCGGTGCGCCTGGACGCGCGGTCCGTCGTCCGGCTGCGCAACCGCCCCTCCGGCGGCCTGCTGGACGCCTGGGTGGCCACCCCGTTCGACGCGCTGGCCACCCGCACCGTCGCCGGCCGCGTCACGCCCGACGACGTCACGGTCTCCGGCAGCGACCTGCTCACCGGCCTGGCCGTGGTGCGCGGCGACACCGTCGACCCGGGCCAGGCCCGCGACCTGCTGTGGCGCTCGGCGCTGCCGCCCGTCGAGGGCTGGCTGCCGGTGGACCGCCTGCCCGGCGCCGTGGTCTCCGAGCTGGCCGAGCAGGGCGTGGCGGTGGCCCGCGAGAACACCGGCCCGCACGGCACCCCGCCGGCCTCGCTCCTGGACCAGACCGTCCTCACGGTCAGCGGTTCCGGCCTGGCCGTCAAGGTGCCGCTGCGCTGCCTGTTCGCGCTGTCGGGCATGGGCTTCCTGGGCGGCGACGACGTGCGCGTCACGGCCACCGACTCGTGGCTGCGCATCGACGCCCGCTTCGGCGCGGTGGTCCGCCGCCGCCACTCGATGCTGCCCCTGCTGGTCTAGGGAGGGTCCGCGGGCGGGGCGGCTCCGCCTCCCCGCCCGCGGCGCGTCAGACCAGCCAGACCGCAGTGTCGGGCGGGAGCCGGTTGTCGTCCATCGGACCGCTGGACAGCAGCACCTCGCCCGGCGGCAGCGGCACCGGGCCGCCCGAGGTGTTCAGCGCGCAGATCAGGCCGCCGCCCTTGCGCCGGAACGCGAAGCACCCGGCCGGCGCCCCGTACCACTCCACCTCGTCGCCGCTGATCGCCCCGTGCGACCGGCGCAGCTCCAGGGCCTGCCGGTAGAACGAGAGCACCGAGCCCGGGTCCTCCAGCTGGGACTCGACGGTCAGCCCCGCCCAGTCGCCCGGCTGCGGCAGCCAGGTCCCCGCGCCCGCCGTGAACCCGAACGGCGGCGCGTCGCCCTCCCAGGGCAGCGGGACGCGGCAGCCGTCCCGGCCGCGCTCGGTGCGGCCCGAGCGCAGCCACGTGGGGTCCTGCAGCGCCCAGTCGGGCAGCTCCACGTTCGGCAGCCCCAGCTCCTCGCCGTTGTAGAGGTAGACCACGCCCGGCAGCGCCAGCTGCACCAGCGCCATCGCGCGGGCCCGCCGCACGCCCAGCGACCCGCCGCCGTACCGCGTCACGTGCCGGGTGACGTCGTGGTTGGACAGCGTCCACGTCGGCGGCGTGCCGTGCGGTTGCACGGCCGCGAGCGAGTGCTCGACGGCGGCGCGCACCGCGTCGGCGTCGAACGGGGCCTGCACCAGCCGGAAGTTGAAGCCCAGGTGCAGCTCGTCGGGCCGGACGTAGCGGGCGAACCGCTCGTCCTCCTTCACCCAGACCTCGCCGATCGCCATCCGCCCGGGGTACTCGTCGACCACCTTGCGGATCATGCGGTGCACCTCGTGCACGGCGTCGTTGTCGAACCGGGGGTCCACCGCGTTGTCGTGCAGCACGCCCGGCACCGCGGCGCGCGGGTCCATGTCCGGCAGGCCGCGGGGCTTGGCCATGCCGTGCGCGACGTCGACGCGGAAGCCGTCGACGCCGCGGTCCAGCCAGAACCGGAGGGTCCGCGCCAGGTCGGCGGGCACGTCCGGGTGTTCCCAGTTCAGGTCGGGCTGCTCGGGGGCGAACAGGTGCAGGTACCACTGGCCGTCGGGCACCCGCGTCCAGGCCGGCCCGCCGAACACGCTGGTCCAGTTGTTGGGCGGCTGCTCGCCGGCGTGGCCGCGGCCGTCCCGGAAGAAGTAGCGCTCCCGCTCGTGGCTGCCGGGCGCGGACCGCAGGGCGGCCCGGAACCACTCGTGCCGGTCGCTGGTGTGGTTGGGCACGAGGTCCACGGTGACGCGGATGTCGTGCTCGTGGGCCTGGGCGACCAGCCGGTCGAACGCGGCGAGGTCGCCGAACAGCGGGTCGACGTCGCGCGGGTCGGCCACGTCGTACCCGTGGTCGGCCATCGGCGACGGGTAGAACGGCGTCAGCCACAACGCGTCGACGCCGAGCAGCTCGAGGTAGCCCAGCCGGGACCGGACGCCGTCCAGGTCACCGACGCCGTCGGAGTCGGAGTCGGCGAACGACCGGACGTAGACCTGGTAGAAGACGGCGTCGCGCCACCAGGCGGACTCGTCGGCGATCTCTGGTCGGGGGTCGGAGGATCGTCGCACGAGACGTCATCCTGCCACCCGCGCCGGACAACCCGGCCCCCTTCGGGTGATCGGCGGTCAGGCCCAGGCGTTGAGCAGGCTGTTCGCGGCCATCTCCAGGTACGCCCACAGCCGGTCGCGGTGCTCGGGGGTGAGGTTCGCCTCGTCCACGGCGACCTTCATGCAGCGCAGCCAGGCGTCCCGCTCCACCGGCCCGATGGTGAACGGCGCGTGCCGCATCCGCAACCGCGGGTGACCGCGCTGGTCGGAGTAGGTGTGCGGCCCGCCCCAGTACTGCATGAGGAACAACCGGAACCGCTCCTCCGCGGGTCCGAGGTCCTCCTCGGGGTAGAGCGGGCGCAACACCGGGTCGTCGGCGACCTGCTCGTAGAACCGGGCGACGATCTTGTGGAAGGTGTCGTACCCGCCCACCGCTTCGTAGAAGTTCTCGGCACTGCTCACCGCACCATCCTGCCCTTCCCGTCCGACCGGGTCGACCTGCTCCGCCTAGGCGGACTTCAGCGAGATCCCGGCGTCCTCCAGCGCGGGCATCAGCTTCGCCCGCAGCGCCCGCTGCACGGCCCACTGCCGCCCCGGCCGGACCTTGACCGTGACCCGCATGGTGATGCCCTCGGGGGTGACCTTCTCCACACCGAGCACCTGGGGCTTGTCGATGACGTCCTTGTCCAGCGGCTCCTCGGCGACCGCCCCGTCCACGGCCGAGGTCAGCACCTCGGTCGCGGAGGCCAGGTTGGCGCCGTAGGCCAGCGGCAGGTCCACCACCGCGACCGCGAAGCCCTGCGACGAGTTGCCCACCCGCATGATCTCGCCGTTGCGCACGTACCAGACGGTGCCGTTGGTGTCGCGGATCGTGGTGATGCGCATCCCGACCGACTCCACCGTGCCGGTGGCCGGGCCGAGGTCCACCACGTCGCCCACGCCGTACTGGTCCTCCAGCATCATGAACATGCCGGACAGGAAGTCCTTGACCAGGTTCTGCGCGCCGAAGCCGATCGCCACGCCGAGCACGCCGGCCGAGGTGAGGATCGGGGTGACGTTCATCTTCAGCTCCGTCAGGACCTGGAGGAACGCCACCCCGAACACGACGAACGTGACGATGGACTTGAGCACCGAGCCGATGGTCCTGGCCCGCTGCTCGCGGCGCTCGGAGACCAGGACGCCCAGCGCCTGCGGCGCCCGCTCCCGCAGCGGGCGCAGCAGCTTCGGCTTGCGCCCCTCCGACGAGCCCCTGGTCAGCCGGTCGATCAGCCGGCGCAGCAGGAACCGGACGACCACGGCGATGACCACCGTGAAGACGATCCGCAACGCGCCCTCGGCGATCTTCGGCCCGTTGACCACCCACCAATCGACAGCGAGCGTCGACTCCACGTCCACCGACCCACTCCTCCTCGGTCCCTCAGGCGAACTCCAGTCCCGTGGCCGCGGCCAGGAACGTCAACTGGTCCACGGCCAGCCCCACCGACCGGCTCACCGATCGCCCGGCGTGCCCCACCTCGGTCTCCCGGCGCAGCAGCACGGGGTGCTTGGTCGGGTCGCTCGCCGTCGCGTGCTGCAGCGCGGCGCACATCTTGCGGGCGTGGTTGGGATCCACGCGGCTGTCCGACTCGAACACCGTGAACAGCACCGAAGGGTACTCAACGGCGGGGCGCACCCGGTGGTACGGGGAGTAGGACAGCAGCCACGCCAGCTCCTCCGGCACCGCGGCGCTGCCGTACTCCTCCGCCCACAGCCGCCCGAGCAGGAAGTTCTCGTAGCGCACCATGTCCAGCAGTGGCGCCGAGCACACCACCGCCGCGTACAGCTCCGGCCGCTGGGTCAGCGCGGCGCCCACGAGCAGGCCGCCGTTGGAGCCGCCCGTGATCGCGAGCTGCTCCGGCGTGGTCCAGCCGTCGGCGACGAGCCGCTCCGCCGCGGCGTGGAAGTCGTCGAACACGTTCTGCTTGCGCTCGCGGGTGCCGGCCCGGTGCCACTCCTCGCCCTCCTCGTCGCCGCCGCGCAGCGAGGCGTGCGCCCACACCCCGCCCGCCTCGACCCACGCGAGCGCCGTGGCGCTGTAGCCGGGGCCGCGGCCCACCGCGAACCCGCCGTAGCCGGTGAGCAGGGTGGGTCGGGGCAGGTCCGGGCGCTGCCCGGCGGACACGACGAACATCCGCACCGTGGTGCCGTCGAGGGAGGTGTAGGGGATCTGCTGGGTCGTCACCCGCGGCAGCTCGGCGGTGCCCGGTGCGGCGGCGTGCAGGGTGGTCGAGCCGTCGGACAGGCGGAACCGGTAGACCGACAGCGGGGTGGTGAAGTCGGAGAACCCGAACCACAGCACGTCCCGGTCGGTCGGCGTGGCCCGGTCCACCGTGGACCAGCCGTGCAGCGAGCCGGTCCCCGGCAGCGGGATCCCGCCCCGGTGGGCGCCGGTCGCCGCGTCGTGCAGGTGCAGCTCGGAGACCGCGTGCCGGGTGCGCAGCAGCACCAGCGCGCCGTCCAGCCAGGTCGCGGCGTCCAGCACCGAGTCCGGCTGCTCGGGGACCAGCTCGGTCCACGCCGTCGGCTCGGCCGGGTCCGCCACGCACAGCCGGAAGCGCGGCGCGCCCAGGCTGGTCCGCAGGTAGAGGCGGCCGTCCTCGACCCAGGCCGAGCACTGGGCGCCCTGCTCGGCCGTGATGACCGGGCGGAGTTCACCCGATCCGTGGAGGTCCGCGATCCAGACCGAGTCGCGCCGCACCGTGCCGGGCGCGCCCTTGACGATCAGCCACCGCCCGTCGTCGCTGACCGACAGCACGTAGTAGTAGGTGTGGTCCAGGCCGTCGCCGTGCACGTTCACGTCGGTGGCCGGGTCGGCGCCGACCCGGTGCCGCCACACGCGCCGGTGGAACTGGCGCTCGTCCTCGGGCACCAGCGCGGGGTCGAGGCGGCGCACGTAGAAGAACTCCTCGCCGCCGGGCAGCCACCCGACCGGGGAGTAGCGGCACCGGTCGACGGGCCCTTCGAGCAGGTCGCCGGTGACGACGTCCAGGACGTGCAGCAGGGAGTGCTCGTCACCGCCCACCGACACCTGGTAGGCCAGCCGCGTGCCCTCCACGGAGGGTGACCAGCGGTCGAGGGTGGTTCGCCCGGTGGGGTCGAGGGCGTCGACGTCCAGCAGCACCCGCTCCACGCCGTCCTCGAGCACGTAGAGCACCGGGTGGTCCTGGTCGGGGCCGCGGCGGGTGTAGAACGCCCGCCCGGCGCGCCACACCGGCGTCCCGACGGAACCGGTGCGCATCAGCTCGCCCAGCCGCCCGCCGAGGGCGGCGCGCCCCGGCAGGGCGTCGAGCCACTGCCTGGCCAGGGCGTCCTGGGCCGCGGACCACTCGGCGGTGCGCGGGTCGGCCGGGTCCTCCAGCCAGCGGTAGGGGTCTGCGATCGGGTGCCCGTGCAGGCGTTCGACCAGGTCGAGGCGTTCGGCCGGCGGGTAGGTGAGGGGTGGGGGCTGCACTGCGGGGGAAGGGTCGGTCACCTCACCCAGAGTAGTGCCCCAGTTGAAAATCATGTCCGATAGGGAGCCGTTCACCGAAGTTTCCACCCGGTCGCCCCGGACGCGTCATCTATCACACGTGATTTTTGGGGTCGATCTGTGGTCTGCTATGGCTGAACCGGTGGAGGTGGTCGCGTGCCAGACCGACAACCCACCCCGATCGGCGCCCTGGTCGAGGCCGGGCTCGCGCCGTTGGTCCCGTCCGGCCAAAAACAGCCCGCGGTGCACGCGGTGGCGGGTGGGGAGGGAGCCGGTCCGGCGCCCGTGGCGCTGCCCTGGGGCAGGCGGAAGGTCCTGCTCCTCAACGCCACGTTCGAGCCGCTCACGGCGCTGCCGCTGCGGCGCGCGGTGGTCCTGGTGGTGTGCGGGAAGGCGGAGGTGGTGCACGGCGACCCGGCGGGCGCCGTCGTCCACTCGTCGACGGCCGAGGTGGTCGTGCCGTCGGTGATCAGGCTGAGCAACTACGTGCGGGTGCCGTACCGGGGCCGGGTGCCCCTGACCCGCGCCGGTCTCATGCACCGGGACCGCTACCGGTGCGCGTACTGCGGCGGGCGGGCCGAGACGATCGACCACGTGGTGCCGCGCTCCCGCGGCGGGCCCCACACCTGGCAGAACTGCGTGGCCTGCTGCGCGAAGTGCAACCACCGCAAGGCCGACAAGCTGCTGTCCGAACTGGGCTGGCGGCTCCGGGTCGCGCCGACCGCGCCGCGCGGGCCGCACTGGCGGCTGCTGGCGGGCGTCACCGAGGCCGATCCGCAGTGGCTGCCCTACCTGGGCGAACCGGCGGCCTAGGCGGCCAGGGCGAAGTCCTGCTGCGCGGTGATCCGCACGGAGCCGGTGATCCGGACCGAGTCGCGCGCGGTGATGCGCACGGAGTCCCGGGCCGTGATGCGCACGGAGTCCCGGGCGGTGATCCGCACCGAGTCCCGCGCCGTGATGCGGACCGAGTTCGTGATGCGGACCGAGCCGCGCGCGGTGATCCGGACCGAGCCCTGAGCGGTGATCCGGACCGAGTCCCGGGCGGTGATCCGGACCGAGTCGCGCGCGGTGATGCGCACGGAGTCCCGAGCGGTGATCCGGACCGAGTCGCGGGCCGTGATGCGCACGGAGTCCCGGGCGGTGATGCGCACCGAGTCGCAGGCGGTGATCCGAACGGAGTCGCGAGCGGTGGTCCGAACCGGGTCCGCCGCGGTGATCCGGACACTGCCCCGCGCGCCGGCACGAGCCGAACCGGGCAACGCCGTGATCCGGACGGAGTCCCGCGCGGTGATGCGCACGGAGTCACGGGCAGTGATCCGGACGGATCCCCGCCCGGTGCCGAGCGCCGACTTGGAGGTCACGCGCGGACGCTGAACAGGCGTAACCGACTCGTCCATCCGGGTGTACGACGAACGAGTGAGGGGAGCGACCTGGTTGCGGTTCACGGTGTACATGTCGTGTCCTCCGAGACTCATCGGGCGGGAATTAGTATCCGGAAAGGGATGCGCAAGACCCGTACAGGTGAAAAGCTAGAAGCCGACTGGGCGGAGGACAAGACGCCAAACCGGCCGCCATTCGCCTCCGTCCGGGCGAAGGCCGAACGGGTGTGCTCACTACGACGTTCGAGCCGGCCGGCTACTGCGTTCGGCAAGTATGGACACCGTGCGTAACGTGAGGTCCGGTCAAGAGTCGTCCGGATCACAGACGGGGCGTCGCACGTGGGTAGAAGCATCGGCGTCAAGGGTGTCCGAACTGCGCAATTCCGGCTGCTGACGGGCGCTTGGGTGACCTCGTTGGTGGGCGACGGGGTGCGCACCGTGGCGCTGCCGCTCTACACCGCGGTGAGCACCCGCAGCCCCTTGGCGGCTTCCGCCGTGGCCGTCGCCGTGGTCCTCCCGTGGCTGCTGGTAGCGCTCCCGGCGGGCGTCCTGGTGGACCGCTGGCGGCCTCGGGTGGTGGTCGCCGTCGCGCACGCGTTCCGGGCTGTCGTGACCGCGTTGCTGGCCTACGCCGTGTTCACGGACGACGCGGGCGTCGCGGTGCTGTGCGCGGCGGGTTTTCTCCTCACCAGTGCGGAGACGTTCGCCGACTCGGCGTCCCAGGTGCTGCTGGTGGACCTCGCCGGGCCCGACGACCTGGAGGAGGCCAACGGCCGGTTCGTCACCGCCGAGACCGTCGGCATGGACCTCGCCGGGCCGCTCGCGGCGAGCCTGCTGTTCTGGTGGGACCCGGCGGCGTGCTTCGCGCTGGACGCCCTGACGTTCGTGGTGGCGACGGCGCTCGTGGTGCGGCTGCCCGACGTCGAGCGGGAGCAGCGGGACGGTTTCGGCACTTTGCGGTCTCAATTGGCGGAGGGCGCGGGGCACCTCGTCCGCGATCCCGGGCTCCGGGTGCTGGTGCTGGCGGTCGGCGTCGCGGCGGTGTGCGCGGCGGCGGTCAACGCGATGCTCGCGCTGTACTCGATCAACGTGCTGGGGCTGCCCGAGCAGTTCGTGCCGTGGCTGGTGGTCGTGATGTCGGTGGGCGCGCTGCTCGGCGCGCGGCTGAGCCCGCGGCTGGCGCCCAGGTTCGGCGGCGCGGCGGTCATGGTGGGCGCGCTGGTGCTGCTGGGGGTGGCGTTCGCGGTGTTCGGGGCGGTGCCGCTGCTGCCGGTGGCGATCGCGGCGGTGTTCTGCTTCGGGCTCGCGTCGGCCGGCTGGAACGTGCTGTCGGCGACCCGCAGGCAGCGGCTGACGCCCAAGCCGCTGATGGGTCGGGTCACCAGCGCCTACCGGGTGCTGGCCTGGGGCCTGTCGCCGATCGGGGCCGGTCTGGCCGGCCCGCTGGCCTCCGCGACCTCGCTCGGCGTGGTGTACCTGGTGGCGGGCGGGGTCGTCGTGCTGACGGCCGTGGCGCTCGCACGCCCCCTCGCCCGGACGTGACCGGGTGCATCGGTTACCGTAACCGCCGTGACCATCGTGGAGACCGTGCTCGTCTTCGCGCTGATCCCGCTGGCCATCTACGGCGTGATCACGCTACTGACGCTGAGGCCGAAGGCCACCCGCATCGTGCGGTACCGCCCTGGCCAGGAATGGGGCTACGCGCCCGTGTGGTGGAGCGCCAACCCCGGCGGCCTGTCCGCCAGTCACCACCACACCGGGGTCGAACCGGCCTCGGGCCCGACGGCCAGGGGAGGTGCCCGTGGCAACTGGTGAGATCACCCGGGTCGACCCGGAGTCGCTCGAAGTCGGCGCGGTCGTGACCAACAGCGGTCGCGTGTCCGCCGCGAAGATGTACCGGCCGCACGCCCCGAGCCTGCCGTTCACGCCGGTCCAGCTGGCGTCCCTGGACGAGGCGATCACGCTGGCCAGCCGCACCACGGGCCTGGACTTCAGCGTGTACCTGGGCGAGCTGGGCCCGGACTCCCGCGCGCGGGCCGAGGAGCTGCACGCCGACACGCCGCGGCCGTCGCACGCGGTCCTGGTGGCGGTGTCGCCGGGTGAGCGCGTGGTGGAGGTGGTGACGGGCGAGGAGTCGCACCGCCGGCTGCCCGACCGCGGGGCGAAGTTGGCGGTGATGAGCATGGTGGCCTCGTTCAAGGAGGGTGACCTGGCGGGTGGTCTGCTGAGCGGTCTGCGGATGCTCGCCGACCAGGCCGGTCACGCGCCGCGCTCGTAGCGCCGAACTCGGGCTGAACGCGAAGGCCGCGCCCCTCGACGGGGGCGCGGCCTTCGCCGTGTTCACCAGGAACGCGGGGGTGCCGGGTCGGCCCGCGCCTCCGCGAGGTCGGCGGCCAGGGCGCGGGCTTCTCGGCGTGGCTGCCCGGCCCGGCGTGCCCGGGCGGCCAGGAGCGGCACCTCCCGCACCGCGCTCCGGCCGTCGGGGGTCAGCGCTTCGAGAGCGCGCTCGCCCTCCGGGTCCGGGGGAGGGGGTCCTCCGGCACGACGCAGCGGTCCGACGAACGCCGGTGGCCCGCGTCCGGCACGGGACGCGGGCCACCGGCGGTCACCTCGTCAGGAGCGGTCGAACTCCTGGGCGGCCAGGGCGCGCACGATGCCCGCCCGGCCCTCGGAGACCAGCCGCCGCAGGGCCGGCGGGCGCTCCTGCGCCAGCCACGAGTCCGCCGCCGCCACCGTCTCCTGCGCGATCGACCACGACGGGAACAGGCCGACGACCATCGACTGCGCCCGCTCGCTCGACCGGCGGTCCCACACGTCGGCCACGTCCTCGAAGTACCGCGCCACGAACGGCTGGAGCAGGGCCTTCTGGCCGGGGTGCTGGATGCCCGCGATGACGGCCTCGCTGACCGCGTTGGGCAGCTCGTCGTCGTTCACCGCCCGGTCCCACGCCTCGGCCTTCGCCTCGGCGGTCGGGCGCAGCGCGCGGGCCGACTCGGCGCGCCGCCGGCCGGTCGCCGTCGGGTCCCGCTCCTCCTCCGCCGCGATCTCGGCCGGCCCCGCCTCGCCGTGCGCGACCAGCGCGTGCAGCAGCCGCCAGCGCAGGTCGGTGTCCACGTCCAGCCCCGGCAGCACGTCGGAGCCCTCGTACCAGCCGCGCACCACGGCCACCCCGGACGCGTCGAGCACCGAGCCAGCCAGCGCGTTGACGAACGCCAGCTGGTGGTCCGAGCCCGGTTCGGCGGCCCGCGCCAGCTCCAGCGTCTTCGCGCCGAACCGCCGCCAGCCCTCGTCCCGCCAGGACGCGTCGGCGTAGGACGACAGCGCCGTCTGCGCCTGCAGCAGCAGCCGCTGCACGACGCCGACCTCGGTCTCCGCGTGCAGGCCGCCCAGCACCAGGTTGACGAAGTCGCGCGCCTTCAGCTCGGCCTCGCGGGTCATCTCCCACGCCGCCGACCAGCACAGCGTGCGCGGCAGCGGCTCGGCGATGTCGGCGATGTGGTCGATCAGCGACGCCAGCGAGTCGCTGTCCAGCCGCATCGTGCAGTAGGTCAGGTCGTCGTCGTTGACCAGCACGAGCTTGCCGCGCGGCACGCCGACCAGCTGCGGCACCTCGGTGCGCTCGCCGGCCACGTCCAGCTCCACGCGGTGCGTGCGGACCAGCTTGCCGTCGGCGTCGGAGTCGTACACGCCGATCGCCAGCCGGTGCGTGCGCAGCTCGCCCGCGCCCGGCCGGGCGCCGCCCTGGAGCACGGCGAACTCGGTGAACCGGCCCTGGTCGTCGACCGAGAACCGGGGGCGCAGCAGGTTCAGGCCGGTGGTCTCCAGCCACTGCGCGCTCCACCAGGACAGGTCGCGCCCGGAGGCTTCCTCCAGCGCGCCCAGCAAGTCGGCCAGGGTCGCGTTGCCCCAGGCGTGCTTGGCGAAGTAGACCCGCAGGCCCGCCAGGAAGTTGTCCAGCCCCACGTACGCCACCAGCTGCTTGAGCACGGAGGCGCCCTTGGCGTAGGTGATGCCGTCGAAGTTGACCTCGACGGCCTGCAGGTCGGGGATGTCGGAGGCCACCGGGTGCGTCGAGGGCAGCTGGTCCTGCCGGTAGGCCCAGGACTTCTCGATCTTCGCGAACGTCGTCCACGCCTGCCGGTACTCGGTCGCCTCGGCCTGCGCCAGCACCGACGCCCAGGTGGCGAACGACTCGTTCAGCCACAGGTCGTCCCACCAGCGCATGGTCACCAGGTCGCCGAACCACATGTGCGCCATCTCGTGCAGCACGGTCTCCGCGCGCCGCTCGTAGAGGTAGCGGGTGACGCGGCTGCGGAAGACGTAGTCCTCCAGGAACGTGACGCAGCCCGCGTTCTCCATCGCGCCCGCGTTGAACTCCGGCACGAAGCACTGGTCGTACTTGCCGAACGGGTACTCGACGCCGAACGCCCGGTGGTAGAACCCGAAGCCCTGCTTGGTCTCGGTGAACAGCCGCTCGTGGTCCATGTGGGCGGCCAGCGACGCGCGGCAGTAGATGCCCAGCGGGATGGTGGTCGCGCCGTCGGTGAACTCGTCGCGCCACTCCGCGTAGGGGCCGGCGACCAGCGCCACCAGGTAGGTGGACATCGGCTTGGTGCGGGCGAACACGTGCCGGTCGGCCCCGCCCTCGGCGCCCTCGGTGGACTCGACGGCCGCGTTGGAGACGACCTTCCAGTCCGCGGGGGCCGTCACGGCGATGTCGTAGACCGCCTTCAGGTCGGGCTGGTCGAAGCAGGCGAACATGCGCTTGGCGTCGGCCGTCTCGAACTGCGAGTACAGGTAGACGCCGCCGTCCACCGGGTCGACGAACCGGTGCAGGCCCTCGCCGGTGTTCATGTACCGGCAGTCGGCCTCGACGGTCAGCTCGTTGACCTCGGCGAGGTCGGTCAGGGCGAGCCCGTCCTCCTCGCGGTAGGCCGACACGTCCAGCGCCACCCCGTTGAGGGTGGCGCTGCGCACGGTGGCGGCCACGACGTCGACCCACGTGGAGGCGCCCGGCGTCCGGCTGCGGAAGGCAACCGTCGTGGTGGAGCGGAACGTGTCCGACCCGGGCTTGCCGCCGCCGTCGGTCAGGTCCAGCTCGATCCGGTAGGAGTCGACTTCCAGCAGCGCAGCGCGCTGCTGCGCCTGGTCGCGGGTGAGGTTGGGTGCCGCCACTGGTCACCTCGTCTGCCGGCGTCGTCTGGGCTCGGCGCCGACCTCGTCGGAACGGGGTAGGTGTCGCGTCGGTGAACACGACAGTCGCATCCAATCACGTGGGACGGGGATAAGTGGACCCCGTCCGAGGGAAGAGTCCGAGCGGTCGGTTGGTTGGCATCTGGAGGACGCCGCACCGGCGGACCGGGGCACCACCGCTCGATCAACAGGAGGCAGCACCATGCCGGCAGAGGGTCCGACCAGGGTCGACTTCTACTTCGACCCGATCTGTCCGTACGCCTGGATCGCCTCCCGCTGGATCCTGGAGGTGGAGCGGCAGCGCGACCTGGACCTGGAGTTCCGGGTGATGAGCCTGTCGGTGCTCAACGAGGGCCGCGACCTCGACCGCGGGTACCGCAGGCTGCTGGACCGGGCCTGGGGCCCGGTCCGGGTGGCCGTCGCGGCGGCCCGCGACCACGGCGACAAGGTGCTGCGCGACCTCTACACGGCGATGGGCACGCGCATCCACAACGGCGGCCTCAAGGACTACGACGAGGTCATCCGGCAGGCGTTGGCCGAGGTCGGGTTGCCCGCGGAGCTGGCGGCGGCGGCGCACTCCACCGACTACGACGACGAGCTGCGCGCCAGTCACCACCGCGGGATGGACCCGGTCGGCGAGGACGTGGGCACGCCCACCATCCACATCGACGGCGTGGCGTTCTTCGGGCCGGTGCTGACGAAGATCCCGAAGGGCGAGGAGGCCCTGCGGGTGTTCGACGGGGCGCGGGCGCTGGCCGGCTTCCCGTACTTCTTCGAGCTCAAGCGCACGCGCGGCGAGGACCTGGACTTCTCGTGAGCCGGTGGATGTGACACCCTGGGGCCGGTTCGGCGTCAGAGTGTCACACCACGCGGGAGCGGATTCCATGATCGAGGTCGTCAACCCGACCACCGAAGAGGTCCTCGGCACGGTCCGCGCGGGCACGCCCGGCGAGGTCGACGCGGCCGTCACCAGGGCCGCCGCCGCCTTCCCGGCCTGGGCCGCGACCCCGGTCGACGAGCGCGCGGACATCGCCCGGCGGATCGCCGACGGCCTCGCGGCCCGCGCGGACGAGCTGGCCGCGACCATGACCGCCGAGATGGGCACGCCCCTCGCCTTCGCCACGAAGGTGCAGGTCCCCAACCCGGTCGCCATCGCGCGCGGCGTCGCCGACGCGGCCGGGGCCGGGTACTTCGCCGGCGAGGAGATCGGCCACTCGCTGGTGCTGCGCGAGCCGATCGGCGTGGTCGGCGCGATCACCCCGTGGAACTTCCCGCTCCAGCAGGCGGTGGCCAAGGTCGTCCCCGCGCTCGTGGCGGGCAACGCGGTCGTGCTCAAGCCCAGCGAGCTGGCGCCGTTCACCGCCGGGCTGCTGGCCGAGGTGGTGGCCGCCGCCGGCGTGCCGAACGGGGTGTTCGAGCTGGTCAACGGCACCGGGCCAGTGGTCGGCGAAGCGCTCGCGGAGCACCCGAGGGTCGACATGGTGTCGTTCACCGGCTCGACCCGGGCCGGCCGCCGGGTCGCCGCGCTGGCCGCCGGGACCGTGAAGCGGGTCGCGCTGGAGCTGGGCGGCAAGTCCGCCAACGTCGTCCTGCCCGACGCCGACCTCGGCCGCGCGGTGCGGATCGGCGTGGCCAACGCGTTCATGAACAACGGCCAGGCGTGCAGCGCCTGGACCCGGCTGCTGGTGCCCGCCGACCGGCACGACGAGGCGGTCGAGGCGGCCGTCGCCGCGGCGGCGAAGTACGTGCCCGGCGACCCGGCCGACCCCGCGACCCGCCTCGGCCCGGCGGTGTCCGCCGCGCAGCGCGACCGCGTCGTCGGCCACATCCGCAAGGGGGTCGAGGAGGGGGCGCGGCTCGCGCTGGGCGGCCCCGACGCCCCGACCGACCGCGGCTTCCACGTCGCGCCCACGGTGTTCGCCGACGTCACCGCCGACATGACCATCGCGCAGGAGGAGATCTTCGGCCCGGTGCTGTCGGTGCTGCCCTACGCCGACGAGGACGACGCCGTGCGCATCGCGAACGCCACCGTCTACGGCCTGGGCGGCGCGGTGTTCTCCGCCGACGCCGACCGCGCGCTCGCGGTCGCCAGGCGGTTGCGCACCGGGCAGGTGGACATCAACGGCGCGGCGTTCAACACCAGCGCCCCGTTCGGCGGCTACCGCCAGTCCGGCAACGGCCGCGAGTTCGGCCGGTTCGGGCTGGACGAGTTCACCGAGGTGAAGTCCATCCAGCGCTAGCGCGGCCCGGCGGCGGCGCGGTCGGACCGCGCCCCCCGCGGCCGGGCGATGCCTTCGGGATCGCGCAGTCCCCGCCCGCCGCGGATCGGGCCGCACCCCCTCCGAACCGGCCGCCGCGGCGCCCGGCGAGCCGGCCGCGGGTGCGACCTGCGGACCGGTCACGCCGGGCGCCGCGGGCGCGGATGAGACCCGCGGCGCCCGGCGGTCACGCCCGCAGCACCCCGTCCACCAGGCGCGGCACGGCGGTGCTCACGTTCACCTGCGACGCCAGCGCCACGTCCTCCGAGTGCCCGGCCGCGATCAGCTCACGCCCCGACACGCAGCCCGCCAGCACCTCCTCCACCGGCGACCGCGCGAACACCTCCGCCGCGAGGGTCGCCTCCACCGACGCCGCCCCGTACCCCAGCAGCGACGCCAGCACCGCGCCCGCCCCGAGCAGGTCCTCCACCGCCGGCCGCAGCGGGCCCCGCGCGGTGCCCGCCGCGGCCGGCGACACCCCCCACCGCTCGCCCGCCGCGATCACGCCGATCGGCCCGCCCGTGGCCAGCTCGCGGGCCGCCGTCGCGACCGCCCGCGCGTTGCGCAGGCACCCGGCCAGCACCAGCGAGCCGGTGCCCGCCGCCAGGTCGCACAGCGTCGCCCCGTTGGGGGAGGGCAGCTCCAACTCGACCCCCGCGGGCAGCTCCACCAGCGACGCGGGCCGCAGCGACCAGGACGGGTCGGCGGGCTCGGCCGCGCCCTCCCGGTCGGCCCACCGCACCGGCCGCACCGCACCGCCGCGCCCGACCGCCACGTCGACCGCCGTGCTGAACGACAGCACGTCCACGACCACCAGCACGGCGCACAGCCCGCCCAGGGCGACGACGCCCTCGTCCCCCCACTCCAACCGCAGCTGGGATCCCTCCTGACCGAACATCGGCAAAGGATGGCAGACTTCCCCGACGTGCGCGTCTACCTGGGATCGGACCACGCGGGCTTCGAGCTGAAGGCCCACCTCGCCAAGCACCTGACCGAAGCCGGCCACGAGGTGGTGGACGTCGGCCCCGCCGAGTACGACGCGGAGGACGACTACCCGCCGTTCTGCATCGAGGCGGCCCGCCGGGTGGTGGCCGACGAGGGCAGCCTCGGCGTCGTGATCGGCGGTTCGGGCAACGGCGAGCAGATCGCCGCCAACAAGGTGCCCGGCGCGCGCGCCGCCCTGGCCTACAGCGTGGAGACCGCGAAGCTCGCCCGCGAGCACAACGACGCGCAGCTGATCGGCGTGGGCGCGCGGATGCACTCCGCCGAGGAGGCGACCGAAATCGTGCTGGCGTTCCTGGCGACGCCGTTCTCCGACCAGCCCCGGCACGCCCGGCGCATCGCGATGCTCGGCGACTACGAGCGGACCGGACAGGCCCCGGCGCTGCCCTGATGGCCGGGCAGCCGACGCCCCCGGTGAGCCGGCAGCGGGCGATCCGGCGGCTGCTGTTCGAGGACGTCGGGGGCGCCTTCGCGGCCGACCCCGAGACGGTCATCGACGCCGCCGCCACCGACCCCCGGTACCTGGAGCGGGTGCCGGGGCTGCGGGCCGTGCTGGCCGACCCCGGGACCGAGCGCTACCACCGCTTCCTGGCCGTGCAGGCGCTCGCGTCGTGGGGCCACGCGCCGGTCTACCCGGTGGTCGCCGCGACCGCCGAGGCGGGCCGCCGGTCGCCGTGGCTGGGGATGCTCACCGACCCGGCGGGCCGGGACCGGACGTTCCCGGAGCTGGCCCTGGCGGTCGCGGAGGGCAGGCGGTTCACCGCGGCCGCCGCCCCCGCTGCCGCCGACGGCGCCGAGGAGGCCCGGCTGGCGGCGCTGCGGGCGCTGGTCGGGCTGGGCGACGAGCTGTTCTTCGACTGGCAGCTGGCCCACGCGGCGGACGAGCCGGCGGTCGCCGACGCGCTGGCCGCGGTGGTCGACCGGGGGGTCGACCGGTCCGACGAAGCCGACTTCGACCGGGCGCGGCAACTGGCCGCGCTGTGCGCGGTGCTCGCCCGGCACGACCGACCGCGGGCGGTGCGGCTCGCGGAACGCCTGCTGCGAAAGGACTCCCGGATGACCGTGCGCCTGCACCTGGCCCCGGTGGTGCCGTTCCGTGCCTGAGGGCCACACGCTGCACCGGCTGGCCGGGCTGCACCGCCGCCGCTACGTCGGCCGGGTGGTCCGGGTCTCCAGCCCGCAGGGGCGGTTCGACCCGTCCACTGTGGACGGACGGGTGATGCGGCGCGCCGAGGCGCACGGCAAGCACCTGTTCCACGTCTACGGCCCCGACGCCGTCGTGCACGTCCACCTGGGCCTCTACGGGACGTTCACCGAGCACGAGCACCCGGTCACCGAGCCGGTGGGCCAGGTCCGGATGCGGGTGGTCGGCGAGGCGCACTGGACGGACCTGCGCGGCCCGACGCGGTGCGAGGTGCTGACCGCCGACGAGGTGGCCGCGCTGCGCGCCCGCCTCGGCCCGGACCCGCTGCGCCGCGACGCCGACCCCGAGGCGGCCTACCGGCGGATCGCCCGGTCCACCAAGTCGATCGGCGCGCTGCTGATGGACCAGCAGGTCGTCTCCGGCGTCGGCAACGTCTACCGCGCCGAGGTCCTGTTCCGCAACGGCGTCGACCCGCTGCTGCCCGGCAACCGGGTCGACCGCGCGCTGTGGGACGCGCTGTGGGCGGACCTGGTGGTGCTGATGCGCCACGGCGTGCGCGTCGGCCGCATCGACACCGTCCGGCCCGAGCACCTGCCCGAGGCCACCGGCCGCGCGCCGCGGCAGGACCGGCACGGCGGCGAGGTCTACGTCTACCGCCGCGCCGGGCAGCCGTGCCTGCTGTGCGCTACGCCGGTCGCAGCAGCGGAGCTGGTCGGTCGCAACCTGTTCTGGTGCCCCACCTGCCAACCGGCCGCGACCGGGAACCGCGCCGCGCCGCGCCCGTCCAAGGTGCCGGGCTAACGCGGCGCTGCCGGCGGGCGATCAGCCGGCAGGAGAAGGGGGCGTGGGGTGACCGATCCCGGGTTCGGCGGCGACGAGGTGCGCACGGAGCAGGAGATCGCCCGGTGGGCGGAGGGCGTGGCGGCCAAGGCCGAGAAGTACCGGGAGGTGAGCCGGCAGGTCGCGGACGTGACCGTGGACGAAGCCTCCCGGGACGGGCTGGTGCGCCTGTCGGTGAACGCCGCCGGCGCCCTGCAGCACCTGGACATCTCCGAGCGGTCGCGCGAGCTGTCCGGCGCGGCGCTGGCCGCGTCGATCATGACGACCATGCGGCGGGCCCAGTCGCGGATCGCCGGCCGGGTCGCGGAGATCGTGGCGGCGGCCGGCGTCGAGGAGCCGGGAACCGCCGACGCGCTGGTGTCGTCCTACCGGCAGCGTTTCCCCGAGCCTGCGTCCGACGCGCCGCCGTGGGCGGACCAGGTGCGGCCTTCGCCGCCGCCCGCCCGGCGGCCCGCCCATGACGACGAGGAGGACTGGGACGGTCCTTCCGTCACCGAGTAGGGGGTTTGCGTGAACCAGGGGTACGGGGTCCTCGTCGAGGAGTTACGCGGGCACGCCGACCGGCTGCGCGGCGTCCAGGACCAACTGCACCAGGCGCTGGACGCGGCGCAGCAGGTGAGCCTGTCCGGTCAGGCTTACGGGAAGCTGTGCCGGATGCTCCCGCCGATGATGGTGCTGATCGCCAACGGCGGCGTGCACGCCGTGGCCGAGGCCGCCGAGGCCGTCGACCGGACCGCCCTCACCGTCAAGCGGACCGCCGACGAGTACGAGGCCGTCGACCAGGCCAACGCCGGGGCCTTCCGCGGGAGCGCCGGATGAGCAACCCCCTCGTCGCGCCCCGGCAGGACTCCACCCAGGACCACACCGGCATCGGGCCGGTCGAGGCGGCCGTCGAGCTGCGCCGGGCCTTCGCCGACGGCACGTGGGTGGACCAGGGGCTGGCGCTCGCGGGCGGCGGCCTGGAGGCGCTGTCGTTCGTCCTGGACCCGCTGGGGTCGCTGGTCGCCTACGGCGTCTCGTGGATCATCGAGCACATCGGCCCGCTGCGCGACGCGCTGAACTGGCTGGCCGGCGACGCGGACCAGGTCGCCGCCTACGCGCAGACGTGGAAGAACGTCGCCCAGGCCGTCACGCGGGCGGGCGAGACCTACGCCGCCGAGGTCGACCAGGGCACCGCCGGCTGGACCGGGTCGGCCGCCGACGCCTACCGCGCGTCCGCGGGCGCCCGGTCCCGGCACCTCACCGCCGCCGCCACCTGCGCCGACACCGTCGGCCTCATCGTCGAGGTGGCCGGTGTGCTGGTCGGCACGGTGCGCAGCCTGGTGCGCGAGCTGATCGCCCAGTGCGTGGCGACGCTGTTCGCCCGCCTCCCCCAGTGGCTGGCCGAGGAGGCCGTCACGTTCGGCTTCGCCACCCCGCACGTGGTGAGCGCCGCGCTGGCGGTCATCGCCGACTGGGTGGCCAAGATCGCCGACAAGCTGCGCCTGCTGATGCGCTCGATCGCCCGGTTGCGCCCGCTGCTGTCCCGGCTGGACGAGGTCTGGGACCTGATCAAGCGCGGGCTCAAGCAGCTGAGCAAGGCCGGCGGGCCCGGCGGCGCGCCGAAGGCCCCCGACCCGGTGAAGCGCCCGGGCAACACCGACGTGAAGCCGCAGGGCGACACCGGCGGCGACGCGGGCACCGGCGGCACGCGGGGAGGTGACCCGCCCGCGTCCAGACCCCCGCAGCCGCAGGGCGGCGACACCGGCGGCACGCAGGGCGGAGCCCCTCCGGTGGCCGAGCCGCCCGAGACCCGGGGCGGCACCACGACCACGTCCGGCACGACCGGCGGGGCGGTCGACGCGCCGACCGGGCCGGGCGGCGACACCCGCCCGCCGGGCGGCTCCACCACCCCGCCCCCCGACGGCGGCGGCACGGGCGGCGGCTCGGGCAGGCCGCCCGGCGGCGACAAGCCGCCGACCCCCGACGACGGCGACCCGCACCCGCTCAAGCGGCGCCCCACCGACCCCTCCCAGCCGCACCCGGAGCTGACCCCCGCCGAGAAGGCGGCGCTGGACAAGCACCTCAAGGAGCTGGAGGCCCGCCACGCCGAGCGGTTCCAGGACACCTCCCGGGACCCCGACCACAACGGCAAGGTGCGCTTCGCCTCCCAGGAGGAGGCGCGGATCGCGCTGGACCTGGAGGAGCGCGGCTACGGCCCGTTCGAGCGGCCCAAGGACGCCGACGGGAAGCTGCTGCCGAAGCTGGGGGACTGGGTGGACGCCCACGGGCAGCAGTGGGACGTGAAGGGCATCCACTCGGACTGGCCGCCCCACACGCCCGACCACGTGAAGGAGAGCGGGCCCTTCCGCAACGGCTACACCGAGAAGTGGTTCCGCGACACCATCCAGGACCAGTTCGCCGACGGGCGTAACGTCATCCTGGACACGCGCAACGCCAGCGCCGCCGACATCGCCAACCTGAAGAGCGTCGTGGATAAGGAGGGCTGGGGTGCCCGGATCATCTTCTACCCGTGAGCCCTGGCGGCCCCTGCGCCCGCCCGCCGCGCCCGCCGCGGCGGAGGTCCTGCGCCGCTGGCTGGAGGACCCGGAGCAGCCGCTCTACGCGCTGGACCAGGACCTGCGCGGCGCCGACCTGTCCGGCGGGCCGTTCGTGGAGTCCTGGTTCACCGGGTCCGACCTGAGCGACGCGACGCTGCGCGGCGTCGAGCTGTGGGGGGCGCACTGCGAGCAGGTCAGGTTCGACCGGGCCAACCTCGTCGACGCCGACCTCGTCAAGGCGGACCTGCGCGGCGCGAGCTTCGCGCGGGCCCTGCTGATCGGCGCGAACATGATCAAGGCCACCGCCCACGACGCCCGCTTCACCGAAGCCGACCTGCGCCGCGCCGACCTGGGCAACGCGAAGTTCCTGCGCGCGGACTTCACCCGGGCCGACCTGTCCGGCGCCTCCGCGACCACCACGTCGTTCCGGGACGCGGTCCTGGTCGACGCGGTGGTGAGCGGCATGACCGGGACCGTGCTGGGGCCGGCGGAGGTCGTGCCGGGGCTGAAGCTGGACGGCCCGGAGCTGGAGCGGTGGTTCGGCGTGCGCGGGGCGGCGGTGTCCGTGCTGCGCACCCAGGCGGTCTGAGACCCCACCGGACCCGGTGGTGCGGGGGCGGCCCGCACCACCGGGTCGGTCGGGACCGGGCGCACGGCGGGCCGCACCCGCCCCGCCGGCTCCCGGCCGATCAGAAGTCGAAGCCCCCGAAGTCCCCGCCGCCACCCCAGTCGCCGCCGCCGAAGTCACCGCCGCCGAAGTCGCCACCCGCGTCGCCGCCGGCGTCCCCACCGGCGTCCTCGGCGCCCGCGCCGTCGGCGTACCCGTCCGCGTAGGCGGCGTTCAACGCGTCCGGCGACACGCCCGCCATGCCCGAGAACATCGCGTCGAACAGCAGGAACGTGCCCACGCCCCACGCGCCGGCCACCAGCGCGGGCTTCCACCACGGCTCGCTGTACCAGCCCTGCGGCACCGGGCGGCCCGCCACCACGCCACCGGGGTAGTAGTGCGGCGTGCCCGCGCCGGGCCGGGGCGAGGCCGCGTAGTCGTGGCCCTCGACGGTGACCCTGCGGTCCTCGCTGACCTGCCCCGCGCGGCCCTGCCCGGTGAGGTCCGGCAGCTCCGGCCCCGGGTCCATGCCCATCGCGGTGCGAGCCGCGCGCACGTAGTACAGGCCCTCCATCGCGGTCTGGACGACCAGGCGGCACTGCTCGGCGGTCCGCGCCTGCTCCATCTGCGACCCGGCCGCGGTGAACCGCTCCGCCGCGTCGGCCAGCGCCTGGCTGGACGCCACGTCCGTGCCGGTCAGGCTCATCACCTGCCCGCCCAGCCGCTCGACCCAGCGCCGGGCGTCGGCCTGGGCGTCCTCCAGCGCGCGCTGCCGCGCGTCGGCCCGGCTCTTCGCCGCGTACCAGCCGCCGCCGATCACCACGACGAGCAGCACGAGCACCACGATGGTGGCGGTCACTGGGTCCTCCTCGTGTCGTGACGGCCTGCTTGCCCGGTCAACGGACCAGGCCGGGCGCGTGGTTCCCGTGGCGGTCGGGACAACCCCGGGCGGTGCGGCTCGTGATCTGCCGAAAGCGCACGTGAGAGGCCGTTCAGGGGGCCCGGTGTGAATTCACGCACCTGCTGCCCGCCCAGGGCCCGCGTTCTGTGGGCAGAACTCGTCGCGGACTTCCAGCACCGCAGCGGCACCCTGGAGCCGGCCGGCGCTTCGCGCTGCGCCCAGGTGAGCTGGGCGGCCGTGCCGCAGCCGCACCGGCCGCAGATGCCACGGCGCGTCTCGTGCGACTGGGCGGTCATCGCCTGGTGAGCACGCCGCGCCCGCGGTGGCCGGGTTCCAGTCCGACCGAGGTGGCCGCCGCGAACGGCCGCGGACCACTGCCCGGCAGCGTGATCCGCCGCGCCCAGGCGCCACTGCGGTGATCCGACTTCAGGGGTCGCGCCCGGTGGGCCGGCTCGGACATGCTTCGCCGATGCACGCACACGCGCTGGGCCAAGCGCTCCGGGCCGACGCGGCGGCGCTCGCCGCGGCGGCCGACCTCGTGCCGGGGGACCGACCGGTGCCGGGCTGCCCCGGCCTGACGGTGGCCGGCCTGGTGCGGCACGTCGGCTCGGTGCACCGGCTGGTGACGCGGTGGATCACGCGCGGCAGCCGGCCGACGCGGTGGCCGCGCGAGCCGAACGGCGCCGACCCCGTCGACTGGTACCGGGTCGGCGCGGCGTCGCTGATCGCGGTGCTGAACCCGGCGCGCGCCGCCGAACCGGCCGCGACCTGGTGCCCGTGGGACCGCACGCTCGGGTTCTGGCTGCGGCGGATGGCGCACGAGACGGCCGTGCACCGGGTCGACGCGCAGGCGGCGGCCGGCCTGGCGGTCCCGCTGGAGCCCGCGCTGGCCGCCGACGGCATCGACGAGGTGCTGCGGCTGTGGCTGGGCTGCCACCAGCCGCCCGGCGCGCACGCCGACGGCCGCGCGATCGCGCTGCGCGTGCCGGGGCGCGAGTGGACCGTCGCGCTGCACCGGGAGGTGGTCGACTTCTGCCCCGACGCCGAACCGGCCGCGGTGGTCACCGGCTCGGCGTCGGAGGTGGACCTGTGGCTGTGGGGCCGGGTGCCCGCGTCGCGGCTGACCATCGAGGGCGACGTGGCGGTGGCGCGCGCTCTGCGGGCCGCCGTCGCCGCGGCGACGGGCTAGCCGGGCGGCCAGGTCAGCCGTCGGCCGCCCAGGACGTGGCAGTGCACGTGGAACACGGTCTGCCCGCCGTCGCGCCCGGTGTTGAACACCAGGCGGTAGCCGTCGTCCGCGATGCCGGAGAGCTTCGCGACCTCGTGCGCGGCCCGCAGCACCTCGCCCGCCGTCACCGGGTCGAGGTCGCCGACGGCGCGGTGGTGGGCCTTGGGGATGACCAGGACGTGGGTGGGCGCCTGCGGGTTGATGTCGTGGAACGCGAGTACGGTGTCGGTCTCGTGGACGACCCGCGCCGGCACACCGCCCGCGACGATGCGGCAGAAGAGGCAATCTTCGGTCACGCCGCCATCGTAGGGCGCAGACTGGGCCGATGACGCGCTCGAAGATCCGGGTGGTCCTGAGGTGCCTGGCGACCTTCGCCTTCGGGTTCCTCGTGGTGGTGCTCGCGGTTCGGTTCGGCGAAGCGCTGTGGCGGGCCTTGTACCCGCGGTGATCCGCGTCCAGCGGCCCGGTCGGACCCGGGGACAACCCGACGCGGGGAGCCGATCGAGAAGGGCCCCGGCCCCGTGGGAAACCCCGGCCGGCAAAGGGCTCCGGCCGGAAGACCGAGAAGGGCGGCAGGGCCGTCCACTTGGGACGCACTGCGAAGCGGCTACCTGTGAAGAGCGCTGTGGCTGGTGTCGGTCGGCTTCGTAAACCTGGCGCTGGTTGCGGTTCGGCCCGTGGCCGCTGGTTCTGGTGCTGCCGGCCGTGGTGGAGGGACTGCTGATCTGGTGGGTCTGGACCGGGGCTCGTTCCTGCGGTCCACCCAGTTGCGGCTGGTCACCGAGTGGCGGCGGGCGACGGAGTATGTCCCGCGTTGGTGGACCATGATGCGTTTGGCCGAGCCGGCGAAGGATCATCGTGGGTGTGAGTACCGGCCGGGTCTATGGCGGGTGGTGGTCGGTCGCACCGAGAGCGGTAGGCCGTGGCGGGTGCTGGTCAACCAGGTGCTTGGGGTGTGGGCAAGGGCTCGTTGCTGTGGTCGGTGGTGTTCGTCGGGCCGAAGCGCAGCAACTTCTGGGGATCTGGAATGCATCGGATCACTGCCGGCATCCGGGACGTGCACCTGTACGACCTCCGGCACACGGGCAACATGTCGGCGGCGGAAACCGGGGTGACGCTCCGCGAACTCACGGATCGGATGGGCCACAGCTCCACCCGCGTAGCGATGATCCTCCTCCACGCCAGGGAGGAGGGCGGTCGGAAGATCGCGGTCGGGATCGGGGCGATGGCCATGGCCGGAACCCTCGCGAAGGGCACGGCGGGAGCCATTAGGGGCACGTGGGGGGCACGGAAGATCAAGAAGGGCGGGAAGATCGTCCACTTGGGACGGACGACGAGGCGTCTACCTGCGGAAAGAGGAGAGAGCGGGTGACGGGAATCGAACCCGCATGACCAGCTTGGAAGTGCGGCGTCAGTCCCAGCCTACTGCGCCTGACCAGCTCTCGCCTCAACCGCTGTTGACCCTCATTGACCTGGGCTAATAGCACGCTAATCGCACGTGACGTGACGTGGCGAGCGGACGCGGGTCTGGTTGTGCTCCATCGAGCAACTGCGCAGCCCGTCCGGACCTGCCGGACGGCCCCTTGCCATGTACAGAATGGCGTCAGTCGGTACGGCCGTTTGGGTGAAGAGCATCCCGTTCGAGTAGCGCACGCGCCTCCGGCGTCGATTGGACTACCAACGCTTGGTCCATGCTCCGAGGAGGCGTCATGGGTGACAACGACCGGCACGTGGTTCCCAACCCCGAGGGTGGTTGGGACGTCCGCAAGCCGGATGCCGCGCGGGCGAGCGCTCACTTCGACACGCAGGCAGAAGCCACAGCGCGTGCGCGAGAGATCGTCGCCAACACCGGCGGGGACGCGATCACCCACGGCCGTGATGGACGGATTCGTTCCCGGGACACCTCGCCGAAGGGGAACGACCCGAACCCGCCTCGCGACAAGCGCTGACGGAGCGATGGCAAGGCGGCGAAGCCGTCGCGGCAGCCGATCGCCGTGCCCAGCCCGACCAGGCCGGGTAACCGCGCGATCGTCCCGACTGGCGAACTGCCAAAGCCGCGACGAGCTGCGCCCGTCAGTGCAGTGCGCCGCCATCCCAGCCACGTGCACGGACTCCGCGCCCGGCCGACGGGCGGAGCGGAGCGGGAGCCCGGCGTGCCGTGATGCGGGGAGTCGGTGCCAACGTGCGCCAGGCCGTGTCGCGCGCTGCCGCAGGCGGCGTGCCTTGATCCTGTAGAGGAGAATTCGGCAGTAGGTCTTGGTGTCCAACAGATCTTCGGAGGCGCTGTGATCACAAGGACAAAGAAGAAGACGGTTCAGTTCTTTGAGGTGGTGGCGCAGGACGGTACACGTCTAGCGCAACCGTACCCATGGCCGGAGATCCTTGCCGACTTGGCTAAGCAGTCAGCGGCTGATTGCAAGCATGTTGTTGCTGGAGTGGATCATTGGGGGCGCGTTTACACCTACGAGGAGGAGGATCATTTTATCTTGGTCCGTCTCGTCGAAGAAGGTGTATCTTCATTCGACATTTCGACCGAATCGTTCATTGATATTGAATCAAGTGCCGCTAGTCCTTACGTCGAGTTGTCGATTGCTAAGTTCTTGCCGAATTCCAACATTTTTGGCTTCGTTCTAGGCTCGAACGGATCTTCACGGGTTGGTTCAATGGAGCGGTGGATCAACGCCCATAAAATGTTTGATGGCGAAGTCGCGATCGCGCCGCTCGTCAGCAAGCGCGCCTTGGACAAAATCCGGGCGGCTGAGGAGGCGAAGCTTTTGACGGTTCGCCTTGACCAAGATCATGTCAGTTCGATTGGAACCCAGAGTGGTCTGTATAGCGTTCTAAAAGATATCGAAGAGTCTCATGGCAGTGTCGATATCGAGTTGACTATACGAGCGAAGGGGCGGGTTGACGAGGAGCGTAAAGAAGAGCGAAAGGGTATCGTGCGGACAGCGAAATCTATGATCCGTGCGCCTTTCTCGCGCGCTGTGGTGGAACTTGTAAACTATGACAGCAAGGGGAAGCCGCATACTGAAAAGGTTGACTTTATGAATCACCTCCTCGCCATCAAGATGAACGTCAGTGTTACTGACAAAGAGGGAAATCCGGTTCGGATCCCCTCAGCTATTAGCGCGATAAACAAGGCGGCGGAGAAGCTCAGGGTGGACCTCGCCGACTCTTGAGATGATCTTGTCGGTGGTGAGCGGTAGAGTCTACCTGGCAAACCCGGTTGGTGGTTGAAGGGGTGGCGTGAGATGCCGAACGTGTCGAATGAGCGAGGGCTCGTTTCGCGAGTGCGTGCATCCGTGTTGGACTTCTGGTCCAACCACCCCGCAGCTGATCTTGCTATGGCGGGGATGGTGGTAGGCGGCCACGTCCTCCTTGTCTACCATTTTAAGCATGGCAATATCTTGTCCTGGGCGGATCAGCAGCAACGGCTTGCGATATACGCAGCTGGTGCAGGAATCATGTCACTGATCGCGGGATTCGCAGGTAATGGAATTACCCAGTATGGTGGCGCTTCCAGTCGGCTTATCGCTCAGATTCGCAGACGTTATGGCGCTACTCTGCGGAAAAATTGGGTAAGCATCATCTCGTGGCTCCTTACGTGCGCCATTCTCTGTATCTTCGCTATGGCGGTCGATTCCAAAGAGGGTCCGCGTGCTTCTGAGTGGGTATTTGAAGTGGCACTGTGCGTCGCTGTTGTAAAGTTTGCTCGCTTGGTATTTCTCTTTTCTTTGATCTTGAAATCACTTGATGCTGACCTCGTTGGAGGTGGCGTGACGCGAAAGAGTAACCCTGCTTGGAGGCCGGGTGCTTCGCGCGATGAATACAGAAGTGCGCCAAAGGCGTAGCTATGCTGCTGGATTCCTTGGCCTACGACGTGGCTCGTCGCCATCTGTCGGCTATGCCGCGAAGGTGGCGCCATGTGCGCGCTGTAGCGGCTAGAGTATCGCGGTGCGACGCGATATTTCGGGGCTCAGATTTTCGTCTGCTCGTTGCGGCTGCGTATTTGCATGATATAGGTTACGCGCCGCAATTGGTTGACACCGGTCTCCATGCTCTTGACGGGGCTAGATTTGTGCGGAGGATGGGCTTTTCTAGTCGTCTTTGTGCGCTTATTGCGCACCACTCATGTGCGGTGGGTGAAGCGAAGTTGCGAGGGTTGTCCACAGAACTTGCAGAGTGGGTGGACGAGCAGACACCACTTCGAGACGCCCTGTGGTGGGCAGACATGACCACTGGGCCGGATGGCGACGTCACCAGCGTTCATGACCGGATTGCGGAGATCCAGGAGCGATACGGGCCGGAAGACCTGGTGACGGTCTTCATCCGTCAGGCAGAGCCTGAGTTAGTTGCTGCGGTGGAGCGTACGGAGGCGCGGCTGAGGGCTGCTGGTGTTGAGGTCACGTGAAGTACGGCTCGGGACGGTTGCTGAGGCCGTGCTCGATGCGTAGACGGATCGACGGGTGGATGTCGAGGTCGGGCAGGCGGCGGGGCTCCACCCAGTGGACTTCCTTGGATTCGCTGCTTGTGCGCAGCTGACCTCCGGTGGGTTGAGCGTGGAAGCAGATCGAGAACTCTTGGCGGACTTCGCCATTGTCGTAGGCGATGACGTGGTTGGGGTTGGAATAGAGGCCTACCAGGCCGGTGGCTTCGACGTGGATGCCGGTTTCCTCTTCGACCTCGCGGGCGACGGCTTGGGTGAGCGTTTCGCCGACGTCCTGGCCGCCGCCGGGGATGGCGTACTTGTCGTTGTCGGTGCGCCGGATCATCAGCAGGCGTCCGGTGGCGTCCTGGACGATGGCGCTGACGGCTACCCGGATGCTGTTGGGCTTCGGGGCGTTGGGGTCGTTGAGATAGTCGGTCCGGGTCATGGTTCGACCTTGTCAGAAGGTGGCGCGCTTCGCGCTGGTCCAGACGGTCTCCAGGCTTTCGGAGTAGGTCTCGAAGAGGTCGCCTGCGGAGAGTCGGCGTAGGTGCAGGGCTGGGGCGTGGGCGCCGGGGAAGCCGTAGACGTGGGTGTTGACGATCATCTCGTCGTCGAAGCGGAAGACGGAGTTGTAGAGGGTCGTCTTGTGGAGGCGGACCTCGATTCCCGGGACGTCGGCCAGTGGGCGGACGAACGCTAGGGCGTTGCGGATGCGGGCGGCGACCGTGCCCTTGCCTAGCTGCTCTTCCTCGCTGCGGCGGTTTGCTTCGCGGGCGGCGGGGTCGCCGAACAGCAGGCGAATGCGGGTTCCGTTCTCGGCCTTCTGGCGTAGCTCCTTGGCGAAGGTCGGGCGTTCGACCAGAAAGAGGGCGGCCAGGGACAGGACCTCGATGTGCTTGGTGGCGTCGTTGAGGAGTCGGTCCCAGAGGTCTGCGGGGATGTTGTTGCGGTGGGGGTAGACCTTGACCACCTCGGACTCGGCGATCTCGGCCTTGCGGTCCGCGGCTACGGCGTCCGGCCAGAGGTAGTTCTCGGTCTCGCGGACCATTGAGGCGATGGTGTGGCGGTGGCGGGGGTAGGGGACGCGGCCCTTGGTGATCCAGCGTTCGACGGTCTTGGGGTCGACGCCGGTGGCTCGGGCTACGTGGTCGAGGTCCAGGCCGTTGCGGAGCAGACTTTCCCGCAGGCGTTCGTTGGCCATGTGTACCCCCCGTGGTGACGACTTGGGACGTCTTCAAGCTAGCAGAGACGTCCTTAGAAGTCCCGCTATGCGGTGCTTGCGTCCCGCTGATCAGCCGAAAGTGGTTGGTGTCAAGGTGCTGGACCAAGGGTCCAGCCGACACCGATGACAGGAGAACGGCTGTGGCGATCAGTGGTGGGAGCAGGCTCCCGGCGACGCACGACTTCGTCTTCCCCCGTGGCGCGCTGGTGATGGGTGTCGAACCGGTGCTCAGGTTCCAGTCGGCCGACGAGCGGGCGAAGGGGTTGCCGGTCCAGCAGGAGACCGACAAGGAGACCGGGCTGTTGGTGTGGTTGGTGCTGGTGATCGACCAGGCGGCGGAGCGCAAGGCCGACGCGGTGGTGACGGTGAAGATCGCGGCTCCTCAGCAGCCGGTTCCGCCGGAGGCGATTCCGGGGACGGACGTGCGGCCGGTGGTGTTCGAGGGGTTGACCGTGACGCCGTGGATCGACGACAAGGCGTGCCGGGGCACGCACGGGGGTGAGAGGCACCGGTGCCGGGCCAAGCTCGGGTACAGCCTGCGGGCCTCGGCGATGAAGCCGGTGGTCGCCAAGTCGGCCCCCAAGGCCGCGTGAGCCGTGGCGCAGGACTTGGTGCGGTTGCACGTGACCGCGAGCCTGCCCATCCGGGTTGCGCCGTTGGCGTTCGCGGGGCGGGTGGAGGTGCGGTTCGGCAACGCGTTCCCGGCGGTGCTGGTCGTGGACCACGAGGCGTTGCCCCGGTTGGCTGCGGCGATCGCCGAGGGGTTGGCGGCCTTGGACGCTGCGGGCGGTGGTCGGTCGTGAGTTTCCAGGTGGCGGGCACGCCGGGGCGTGCGGCGGCTGCGGCGATGGTGGTCACCTCGGGGTGGCCTTCGTTGGTGGTCTACCTGGACCCGGTGAACCTGGCGATCCACGTTCCGCCGTTCCCGGGCGGGCCGGCGGTGCTGGCGCGGTTCTGTCGTGAGCTGGCGCGGGAGGCGGCGAAGGTGGCTGACCACCTGGAAGGCCGGGCCGGGCGTCACGCGATGACGGAGGGGGCCGGTGATGGCCAAGAGCAAGCCTGATCTCTGGGCATTGGCGTTGGCGAGCCGGACGTTGAAGGACGCGCATGAGGCGTTGGGGAGGCTGGTTCCTGCGCCGGATGCCGCGCCGTTGGTGTTCCGGGAGTTCTACCTGCGTAGCGCGAGGGTCTATGAGCGGATCGCGGAGGTGGATCGGCATCACCACCACGAGGCGCTGTACTGGGTCACCCGTGAGCGTGCCTTGGCGGAGGCGATCGAGGCCGATGACGAGTGCGGTGGGTCCGTTCCCGAACGAATGGGCGGGGAGGGGTAGCTGTGAGGGGCGGTGACTTGGTCGGCACCTTGCGGAATGTGGTCGTCAGTGGGTTGCCGTTGGACGAGTTGTGCGGTGTGGGCTATTCGGGTCGGACGTGTGCGGCTGTGGTGAGCGCGTTGATGGCGCATCCGGGCAAAGGGTCGTCCATGCGGGAGCTGACCACGGAATCGGGCCTCAGTCACGCGACGGTGCGGATGGTGTGCCGTGACCTGCTGGAGTTGGGACACCTGCATGTGAGTGACGGGGGTGTCCCGGGAACGAGGGATTGGCCGTCGCTTCGCTACCGGATGTCGCAAGAGGGTGTGGCGGTGTGGCGGCGGCGGGTGGACGAGCGTGATCGCCTGTTGCGTCCGGTGCCGCAGCGGCCGGGGACGGTGGGCCGGGTGTTGGGTGCTCGGTTGTCCGGGGAGCAGCGTGGGCGGGGTGCTGCGCCGGGGTACGGGTTTGCGTCGTTGGAGCGGGTGGTCCGGGCGTTATTGGATGATTTGCGGCGGTTCCGGTCGACGGTGGAGCTGTCGGCGGCCTCCGGTGTCGCCTCGTGCACGGTCGGACTGGCGTGCCGTGACCTGGTGGCCGTGGGCTACGCCCGGCGGCAGGCGGAATTCAGAACCAACGGCACGCCGAAGTCGGCGCGGTATCGGTTGACGGCGGCGGGTGCGGCGGTGTGGGGCGACTGGTTCGCCAGCGGCCTGTGAGGTGGTGGTCGGGCGGGTGCCCGCGGGTGCCCTCCCGGCGTTCCAAGCACAACTGAAGATCATTCGGCTACCTGTTGGTGGTCGCCGGTGAACAGTCCTCAAGTCTTGGCGGGCCTGGAACTGTCCACCGACGGCACCGACCGGGTTTCTCGCGCGCTTTTGTTGGCGCACAAGGGGTTTCGGTCATGTCAAGAGTACGGGTCACGGGGGCCTGCACGTCAAGTCAGACCCCCTCCAAGGTGTGGAAGCTACCCAACGGGCGGCGCTGCGACGGGTGCAAGCGCTTCGGTGTCTACGCACCCAACCAACTGGCCTGCTGCGCGTGCTTGGGCTGGCTGCCGCTGATTTTCAGCATTGGCGGTGCGCGATGAACGGTGGCAAGTGGGTCGATCCGGCCCCGTTCGAGGGTGCGCGGCCTCGGGTGCCGTGGTGGACGCTGGTGCCGGGCAAGGCCAGGTGGCTGGCCGCTCTGGTGGCGCTGGCGTGGCTGCTGGTGTTGCTGTTCGTGCGCCTGGTGCTGCTCGTCGTGCGGTATCCGCTGGTGTCGCTGGCGCCCTCGGCGGCGGCCTGGTGCTGGTGGCGTTTCGGGCTCTCCCCGCTGGTCCTGGCGCTGCTGTCGTTGGTGGCGGCGCTGCTGATCTGGGCCGGATGGGACCGTGCGTCGTTCCTGCGGCACGGCTGGTACCGGCTGGTCTCCGAATGGCGGCGGGCCACGGTCTACGTGCCCCGGTGGCGGTCGGTGGTGCGCCTGGCCGACCTCGCCAAGCGTGACCGGGGACGCGAGTACCGGCCCAGGCTGCGGCGGGTCCGCTCGGAGGGCTGGCGGGACCGCGTCCGTGTGCGGCTGATCCCTGCGCAGTCCCCGGAAGCCTGGGAGCTGCGGCGCGAAGCCCTCGCCCACTCCTTCGGTGCCCGGTCGTGTCGGGTGCGGGTGCTCAAGCCCAGGGTCGTGGAACTGGACTTCGTCCACGCGGATCCGCTGGCTCAGCCGGTGTCGGTTCCGCCGCTGGGGACCTCGGCGGAGGTGGACCTCAAGCGGGTGGTCGTGGGCCGGTTGGAGACCGGTAGGCCGTGGCGGTTGCGGCTGTTGGGCTCTCAGGTGCTGGTGGTTGGGGTGCCGGGGGCGGGCAAGGGCTCGGTGTTGTGGTCGCTGGTGTGGCAGCTTGCGCCGGCGGTCCGCGCGGGCCAGGTGCGCCTGGTCGGCATCGACCCTAAGGGCGGCATGGAGCTGGGGCAGTGCCCCGACGCCTTCGACAAAGCGGTCTACGACAACGGGCCGGAAGCCGTTGACCTGCTTGAGGACATCGCCGCCGAGGTCAAGGAACGCGCCACCCGCTACCGGGGTGTCCGCCGGCTGTGGGCACGCTCGACCGGCGAGCCGTTCACGGTCCTGATCGTGGACGAACTGGCCGACCTGATCGCCTACCAACCCGACAAGCAACTCCGCGAACGCGCCGCACGAGCCATCCAGACCATCACCTCCCAAGGCCGCGCACCCGGCTACGCCGTCGTCGGCCTGGTCCAGGATCCCCGCAAGGAAGTCGTCTCCTTCCGCCACCTGTTCACCACCCGCGCAGCCCTGCGCCTGGACGAACCACAACAAGTGGACATGGTGCTCGGCGACGGCGTGCGGCAACGAGGCGCGGCGGCCCACGAGATCACCGAAGACACACCCGGCGTCGCCTGGGTCAAGCAGGACGGCCAGCGGGAGCCGGAGCGGGCTCGGGCCTTCCACGTCACCGACGCCAACCTGCACGAACTCGGCGCGTTCCTGGCCAAGGCCACCGTGCACGACTTCCCGACTCGACCCGACGGCCCGGGGGAGGTGGCGGCATGAGCGAGTACCTGACCCGTGCCGATCGGATGAAGCAGCCGGCGGCGCTGGACGTGGCTCGGGCGGTGGCTGAGGAGCACGGCGTGTGCGTCCGGCCGCTGGCGATGGAACGGGTGGACCTGGACACCGGCCGGGTTGAGATCGTGCCGGTGGCGTGCGGCTCCACGGTCGCGAGCGTGTGCCCCACGTGCGCGGAGAAGAACCGCCGGCTGCGGATGGCGCAGTGCCGGGAGGGCTGGCACCTGACCGAGGAACCCGACTTCACCCCGAACCCTCCCAGCGACGACCAGCGGGCGCTGACGGCCTACCGGGCGGACCTGGTCACGGCCTACCGGCAAGCCGTGGACGAAGGCGACGAAGTCGGCGCGGAGGAGGTGCGGGAAGAGGTCGCCGGCGTCGACGCGGAGCTGCGGCAGTCGGGAGTCCGCGGGAAGCTGCCTTCCCTGGAACCGCGTTCGCGGGCTGCCCGGAAGCGGTCGACCAGGCGGCGGCAGGACGCGCCGAACCTGCCTCGGCGGCCGGTCACCAAGCGCACGGTCGGCCGGGTCTTCGGCGGCAAGTACCAGCCCTCGACGTTCCTCACGCTGACCCTGGACAGCTACGGCAAGGTGCGGAGCGACGGCACGCCGGTCGACCCGACCACGTACAACTACCGGCGGGCGGCTCGGGACGCGGTGCACTTCGCGGCGCTGCTCGACCGGTTCGTGCAGAACCTCCGGCGGTGCGTCGGCTGGGACGTGCAGTACTTCTCCACGGTCGAGCCGCAGAAGCGACTGGCGCCCCACTGGCACGCCGCTATCCGGGGGTCCATCTCACGCGCGGAGCTGCGGGCGGTCGCCGAGGCCACCTACCACCAGGTGTGGTGGCCGGCTCATGACGAGATCCGGTACGGCGGCGACCACGTGCCGGTGTGGGACGCGCGGGCCAAGGGCTTTGTCGACCCGCAGACCCGAGAGGCCCTGCCGACCTGGGACGAGGCGCTGGACCGGGTGGACGCGCCCGCGCACGTCGCCCGGTTCGGGGTCCAGGTTCACTCCAAGGGCATCCTCGGCGGCACGGAGGAGGCCGGGCGGCACATCGGCTACCTGACGAAGTACCTGACCAAGAGCATCGGCGAGTGCTTCGACGCCCGGACCGACCGCCAGGAGGAGCACGCCGAACGGCTGTGCGCGGAGTTGGCCGTGACGCCGTGCTCGCCGCAGTGCCCGGTGTGGCTGCTCTACGGCGTGCAGCCACGCGGGGCGCGGGTGTCGATGCAGCCGGGCCTGTGCAAGGGCAAGGCCCACAAGCGCTCCACGCTCGGCGTCGCGGGGCGTCGGGTGCTGGTGTCGCGGAAGTGGTCGGGCAAGTCGCTGGCCGACCACAGGCACGACCGCAAGGAATTCGTTCGGCAACTGCTCGCCGATGTCGGGATCACTCAGGACGACCAGCCGAAACGGGTCGCCTGGAACACCGTGCAACCGGGTGATCCGAACGTGCCCCCAAGACCTCACCTGCTGCTGCGGGCGGTCGCGGAGAGGCGTCGGTGGAAGGCCGAGTACACGGCGGCGCTGCTCGCCTCGGCTGGCTCTCTCAACCGTTCGGCAACCGCTCAAGCTGCGTGAACAGGGGGAGACCATGACGGAGCACTTCACGGTGCAAGAGGCGGCGGACTACATGAACACGACGGTCCGGTTCGTGCGGCGGCTCATCGCCGAACGGCGCATCGCCTTCCACCACCTCGGGCGGCACGTGCGGCTGAAGCGGGCCGACGTGGACGCGTTCATCAACGCCGGTCGGGTCGAGCCCGTCAGGAGGGCTGCCTGATGGCGAACAAGAAGAACCACCGACAGTTCGGGCACGTTCGCAAGCTGCCCTCCAACAAGTTCCAGGCGAGTTACCTGGGGCCTGACGGGGTGCGACGGTACGCACCGGAGACCTACCCGACCAAGACGGACGCCAACGCCTGGCTGTCCACCGTGGAAGCTGATCTTCTCCGGGGGGAGTGGATCGACCCACTGCTCGGGAAGGTCAAACTGGCCGAGTACGGAGATCGGTGGATCAAGGAGCGGGAGCTTGGCGTCCGGACTCGTGAGGAGTACGCCCGTCAGTTCCGACTCCACGTGAAGCCGTTCCTGGGGGAGAAGCTGCTCAGCGACATCTCCACCGAGACGGTGCGCACTTGGCGGCGGCACCTGCTCGACAACGGCCGGTCGGAGACCACGACGGCCAAGGCGTACCGGCTCCTGCGGGCGGTCATGAACACCGCTCTGGACGACAACCGCATCAAGCGCAACCCGTGCCGGATCAAGGGCGCGGACCAGGAGAAGGCTCCTGAGCGTCCCACGGCGTCCGTTGAGCAGGTGTTCACGCTCTCCGAGTCGGTGCCGCCTCGGTCCAGGGTGCTGATCCTCGCTGCGGCCTTCACGGGCCTGCGATGGGGCGAGCTGATCGGCCTCCGCAGGTGTGACGTCGACCTCGACGCGCCGTCGGTCCGGGTGCCGCGTCGGCTGGCCCAGGTCAACTCCGGGAAGCTCGTGGAAGGCCCGCCCAAGTCGCAAGCGGGCTTCCGCACGGTCGCCCTGCCTGACTTCATGGTGGACGAGTTCCGGCGGCACTTGATGGCGTTCGTGGCTGCGGATGCCGATGCCTTGATCTTCGCGGGGCCGAAGGGTGCCGGGCTCAAGCGGGGGAACTGGCACCGGTCGGTGAAGTGGATCAAGACCGTGGCCGAGGTCGGGCTACCGAAGGGCTTCCACTTCCACGACCTCCGACACACGGGCAACACCCTGGCGGCGGCGGCCGGGGCCAGCACTCGGGAGCTGATGCACCGGATGGGGCACGGGAGCATGAGGGCGGCGCTGATCTACCAGCACGCGACCAGCGAGCGGGACCACGAGATCGCCGCGAAGCTCGGCAAGAGGGTCAAGGCGGCCCGGAAGCGCCGAAAGGTCTAATCGCACGCTAATCGCACGACGTGGTCAACGAACACGGCGGCGGTGTCGCCTCGAACCGGCGGCACCGCCGTTGACCTGCGAAGGGAGGAGAGAGCGGGTGACGGGAATCGAACCCGCATGACCAGCTTGGAAGGCTGGGGCTCTACCATTGAGCTACACCCGCATCGCGCCCACGGGGGTGGGCGCGGGATCAGCTTAGCGGGTCGCGATAGGGTGTCGGGGACCGGGGCGTGGCGCAGTTTGGTAGCGCACCCGCTTTGGGAGCGGGGGGTCGCAGGTTCAAATCCTGTCGCCCCGACGGTCGGCGCGGCCCCCTGGGTCCGGTGGGGGCCGCGTGGCAGCCCGGTGCTGCCGTTCTTGAGCACACCGCGCCATTGGGCGCTCAAGAACGGCGTTCCCGTCGGCCGCTGGTCAGGCCGGGGCCGCCACCTGCTCGCTCACCACCTGCGCCGCCGCCGAGACCAGCGCCGTCACCGACGGGTTGCTCGAGTTGTCCTGGCGCCACGCGAACTGGGTGTACACCCGGAACGGCGGGACCCAGGGCAGGCGGCACAGCCTGCCGTCGGCCAGCTCCGCCGCGACCGTCACCTCGGGGACCAGCGAGATCCCCAGGCCCGAGGCGACCGCCCGCTTGGCGGCGTCGATCGAGTCCAGCGCCAGCACCGGCGACCTGCTCTCCGCGTCCTGCAGCCCCAGCGCCTGCTCGAACTGCTCGTAGTAGCTGGCGCCGTTCTCCGCCCGGATGAGGGTGCTCCCGCGCAGCTCGTCCTCGGTGATCACCGAGCGCCTCGTCAGCGCGTGCGTCGGCCCGGCGACCATGACCAGCGGTTCCGGGCAGAGCACCGTCGTCTCCAAACCCTCGCGGGGTTCCACGGAGCCGATGAAGAACGCGCAGTCGAGCCTGCCCTCGCGCACCGAGGTCAGGTTGGCCTGCGTGTTGCGCGAGTGCAGCGAGATCTGGACGCTCGGGTAGCGCCAGCACATGTACTCGATCAGTGGTAGCAGTCGGTAGTCGGTCAGGCTCTGCGCGCTGCCGATGACCAGCTTGCCGTGCGGCTCGCCGTTCATCGTGATGGCCTTGCGCGCCTTGTCCGTCAACGTGATGATGTTGCGCGCGAACGGCAGCAGTTCGACCCCCGCGGAGGTCATCTGGATGCCGCGTGGCAGGCGGCGGAACAACGGCACGCCGAGGGTTTCCTCCAGTGCCTTGATCCGGGTGGTTATGGTGGGCTGCGAACAATTCAGCGTAGCGGCTGCCTTGGTGAAGCTGCCCGTTTGAACCACAGTTGTGAACGCCAAAAGCTGACGTGTCTCCATGGAGCTCCCCAACGGTGCGTGAAAGTGGTCCGCGAGCGCCCGGTGCAGGCCGGCGTCGTGGGTTTCCTTGCGTGGCGGCAGTCGACCTGGGTGCGCCGGGCGTCCCGGTGCGACCTGGTGCTGATCAACATCGCCGCTCGGCCGTGAGGGGCGGTACCCGATGGTCTCGTGTTCCTCCCAGGGCCTGCCGGGGACCGGTGCGGCACTGCGTCGGGCCGGTGTCGGGGGCAGGTCGCGGGTTACTGTTCGGCAGCGGCGGAATGGCTCTCATCGGGTCATCGGCACCTTGTCTGGTAGGCGGGTAAGAAGCTCGATGACATTGTTTTCGCTCGTTCCTCTGGTCCCGGTTGCCGGTGGCGTCCGCTGCTGACCCCCCAGAACGCCCGGCAACGTGAATCATTTAGTGGTCCAGCGTTGCGGGTCCGGCCGTCACGCTACCTGAAACCCACACTAATGGACTACGGCGAGTGGAGTCATCTCGACAAGTGAAAGTTTTCGGTCGGCCGCTACTCCGAACGGCCTCAATTCACCCCATCTGCGGAACCTCCTCGTGCCCGGTGTTGCGGTCGGTAAGTCGCTGCTACGGCATCCGTGTTACACCAGGCGTTCGCGACTGCGCTCGGTGATCAAGGACGGCGCAGTGCTCACCTGGGGTGTGCTCACTCGGACGGCCTAGCGCGAACGGAGTCCGGTACCCCGTTCGGCGCAACCCCGGCGGCCGAACCGACGCGTAGTCCCGCAGACGACCCGACGCGCCTCCTGCCTCGAGTTTTCCGCACCAGTGCGGAAAACTGCCGGCATGCGCCCAGTCCGTGGGACCGCCCGGCGCGCCGGGTCGGGGCCGCTGCCGCCCGCCCGGGCGGCCCCCTCCGCCCGCCCGGTCCGCGCCGGCTCTGCGGTAACGAAAGAGTGAAATGCGCAGGAAAGGCGAACGGCGGCAATTACGCCGAATGCCGAATGGCTCATCAGTCCATCGGGAAAGCGTTGGGAAATACTCGAGAATCCGATCACCGGCCGTGACCGGCGGGACTCCCCGGGCGCCGGGTCCGGGCCGCGGCCGCGAGCCGCCCGGGACCGCGCCCGGACCGCCTGCCGGGCCCGCCGCCGGGACCGGGCGCGCCGGGCCCGCGCCCACCCGGCGCGCCACCCGGTCCGGCGCCACCCGAACGCGGGGCCGTGGTGGTCCCCGCCCGGGCGCCCGGGCGGGGGCTGGCCGGGGTGCCGCCCGCCCGCCCGCGGCCCACCGCCTAGACTCATGCGGAATCCCGGCGCCCGGCAGAGCGCTTCCGGGGTGTTCCGCACGTCCTGCCCGTTACGAGGAGACCACGTTGAAGAGCACCGTCGAGCACCTGAGCCCGACGCGGGTCCGGATCAACGTCGAGGTGCCGTTCGACGAGCTCAAGTCGGACTTCGACCGCGCCTACCGCAAGCTGGCCAAGCAGGTCCGCATCCCCGGCTTCCGCCCCGGCAAGGCGCCCGCCCGGGTGCTGGAGAGCCGCATCGGCCGCGCGCCGGTCCTGGACGAGGTCGTCCAGGAGGCGATCCCCGCCAAGTACCTGGAGGCGGTCAACTCCGGCGAGATCCGCACCCTCGGCCGCCCGGACTTCGAGGTCACGAAGATCGAGGACGGCGAGTCGCTGGCGTTCACCGCCGAGGTCGACGTCCGCCCGGAGATCACCGTGCCCGCGTTCGGCGAGCTGGCCGTGAGCGTGGACGAGCAGGAGGTCACCGAGGACGACGTGGCCGCCCAGCTGGACGAGCTGCGCGCCCGCTTCGGCACCCTGACCGGCGTCCAGCGCCCCGCCCGGGAGGGCGACTTCGTCGTCGTCGACCTGTCCGCCACGGTCGACGGCGAGGAGGTCGAGGAGGCCAGGACCACCGGCCTGTCCTACGAGATCGGCTCCGGCCAGCTCGTGGAGGGCATCGACGAGGCCCTGGTCGGCGCGTCCGAGGGCGAGTCCAAGAGCTTCACCACCACCCTGGTCGCGGGCGAGCACGCGGGCCGCGAGGCCGACGTCACCGTCGTGCTGAACACGGTCAAGGAGCGGCAGCTGCCCGAGCTGGACGACGAGTTCGCCCAGCTCGCCAGCGAGTTCGACACCCTCGACGAGCTGACGGCCGACCTGCGGGTGCGCCTGGCCCGGGTGAAGAAGATGCAGCAGGGCGTGCAGGCGCGCGACAAGGTGCTGGAGGCGCTGCTGGCCGCCGTCGAGGTGCCGCTGCCCGAGGCCGTCGTCGAGGGCGAGGTGGAGGCCCGCGCGCACGACGCCGTGCACGCCTTCGACCACGACGAGAACCGCTTCGCCGAGTGGCTGACCGAGCAGGGCCAGACCAAGGACGAGTTCGACGCCGAGGTGCGCACCGCCGCCGAGCAGGCCGTGAAGACGCAGCTCGTGCTCGACGCCATCGCCGACGCCGAGCAGCTGACCGTCTCCGACGCCGAGCTGACCGAGCGGATCATCTACCAGGCGCAGCGGTTCGGCATCAGCCCCGACGAGTACGTCAAGCGCGCGCAGCAGTCCGGCCAGCTCGGCGCCATCTTCGCCGACGTGCGCCGCGGCAAGGCGCTGGCGTCGGTGGTGCGCCAGGCCACCGTCACCGACGCCGCGGGCAACGCGCTGGACCTCGACGAGCTGTTCGGCGAGACCAGGTCCACTGAGGAATCCGCGGCCGAGCCGACGGCCTGACCGTCGGACCTCCACCGGAGTTGAAGCCCTGAGCGAACGCGGGCGGTGTCGGGAAGGCGACGCCGCCCGCCTTCGTTAAGGTCGTTGTCACGAGACTCTTTTCGGCAAAGTTAGGCAGGCAGACGTGACGCAGCACTTCTTCCCGACGCCCGAGATGCGGTCGGCCACGGGGATGAACCTCAACGACTCGGTCTACGAGCGCCTGCTCCGCGAGCGGATCATCGTGCTGGGGTCGCAGGTCGAAGAGGGCATCGCCAACCAGATCACGGCGCAGCTCCTCCTCCTCGCGGCGGAGGACCCCGAGAAGGACATCACGCTCTACATCAACTCGCCCGGCGGCTCGGTGACCGCGGGAATGGCGATCTTCGACACGATGCAGCTCATCGAGCCCGACGTCGCGACCTACGCGATGGGCCTCGCGGCGTCGATGGGGCAGTTCCTGCTCTCCGCCGGCACGCCCGGCAAGCGGCACGCGCTGCCGCACGCCCGCATCCTGATGCACCAGCCCTCGGCGGGTGTCGGCGGCACGGCGGCCGACATCGCGATCCAGGCGGACATGCTCACCCGGACCAAGCAGGAGATGGCCGAGCTGATCGCGCAGCACACCGGCCAGCCGGTCGAGCGGATCATCGCCGACTCCGACCGCGACCGCTGGTTCACCGCCCAGGAGGCCCTGGAGTACGGCTTCGTGGACAAGGTGATCACCCGCGCCAGCCAGGCCAACACCAACTGACCGGGCAGCCGAAGGACCAGGAGACAAGCCAGTGAGCCAGTTCCACGCGCCGCAGTCCCGGTACGTGCTCCCCTCGTTCGTGGAGCGCACGAGCTACGGCATCAAGGAGTCCAACCCGTACAACAAGCTGTTCGAGGAGCGCATCATCTTCCTCGGCGTGCAGGTGGACGACGCGTCGGCCAACGACGTGATGGCCCAGCTGCTCGTGCTGGAGTCGGAGGACCCCGACCGCGACATCCTGATGTACATCAACTCGCCGGGTGGCTCGTTCACCTCGCTGATGGCCATCTACGACACCATGCAGTTCGTCCGCCCGGACATCCAGACCTACTGCCTGGGCCAGGCCGCCTCGGCCGCCGCGGTCCTGCTGGCGGCGGGCACGCCCGGCAAGCGGCACGCGCTGCCGAACTCGCGGATCCTGATCCACCAGCCGGCGACCGAGGGCGTCTACGGGCAGGTCTCCGACCTGGAGATCCAGTCCAACGAGATCCAGCGGGTGCGCAGGCTGCTGGAGACGACGCTGGCCAAGCACACCAGCCGCAGCGCCGAGCAGGTCCGCACCGACATCGAGCGCGACAAGATCCTGACCGCCGACGAGGCCAGGGACTACGGCATCGTGGACAGCGTCCTGCCGTACCGGAAGCTGTCGGCGAAGTAACTCACCGTGACGCCCGACACGCCGAGCCGGCCAGGGGTCCTGACCGGTCGGCCGTGTCGGGGGCACGCTGGTCCTCCCGCACAGGCGGGTGGGACAGGTACCGTCGAGGGGAACGGGCGGACCCCGCACCCAGCGGGTGGATGCCAACCAGCAGTCAGGCGCACCTCACCAGGACGTGCGCCGGAGGGGACAGAGGTCAGCGGTCATGGCGCGTATCGGTGACGGCGGCGACCTGCTGAAGTGCTCTTTCTGCGGGAAGAGCCAGAAGCAGGTGAAAAAACTCATCGCCGGCCCCGGTGTCTACATCTGCGATGAGTGCATCGACCTCTGCAACGAGATCATCGAGGAAGAACTCGCGGAGGCCGGCGACGTCAAGCTCGACGAGCTGCCCAAGCCCGCCGAGATCCACGAATTCCTCGACCAGTACGTGATCGGCCAGAACGAGGCCAAGCGGACGCTCTCGGTGGCGGTCTACAACCACTACAAGCGGATCCAGGCGGGCGACCGCGGGCGCGAGGGGCGCGACGACGGCGTGGAACTCGCCAAGTCGAACATCCTCATGCTCGGCCCGACCGGGTGCGGCAAGACCTACCTGGCCCAGACGCTCGCCAAGATGCTGAACGTGCCGTTCGCGATCGCGGACGCCACGGCGCTGACCGAGGCGGGCTACGTGGGCGAGGACGTGGAGAACATCCTCCTCAAGCTGATCCAGGCGGCGGACTACGACGTCAAGCGCGCCGAGACCGGCATCATCTACATCGACGAGGTCGACAAAATCGCTCGGAAGAGTGAAAACCCGTCGATCACGCGCGACGTGTCGGGCGAGGGCGTGCAGCAGGCGCTGCTGAAGATCCTGGAGGGCACGACGGCCTCGGTGCCGCCGCAGGGCGGGCGCAAGCACCCGCACCAGGAGTTCATCCAGATCGACACGACGAACGTGCTGTTCATCGTGGCGGGCGCCTTCGCGGGCCTGGACAAGATCATCCAGGACCGGGTCGGCAAGCGCGGCCTGGGCTTCGGCGCCGAGGTGCGCACCAAGGCGGAGGTCGACGCGGCGGACTACTACGCCGAGTCGATGCCCGAGGACCTGATCAAGTTCGGCCTGATCCCGGAGTTCATCGGGCGGCTGCCGATGGTGGCCAGCGTCACGAACCTGGACAAGGCGTCGCTGGTCCGCATCCTCACCGAGCCGAAGAACGCGCTGGTCAAGCAGTACCAGAAGCTGTTCGAGATGGACGGCGTGGAGCTGGAGTTCACGCGGACCGCGATGGAGGCGGTGGCCGACCAGGCGATCCTGCGCGGCACCGGCGCCCGCGGCCTGCGGGCGATCATGGAGGAGGTCCTGCTGCCGGTGATGTACGACATCCCGAGCCGCACGGACGTCGCCAAGGTCGTCATCACCGAGCAGACGGTGAAGGAGAACGTCAACCCGACCATCGTGGCCCGGCAGCCCTCCCGCCGGGAGCGCCGCGAGAAGTCCGCCTGACGTTGTCCCTGCCGTACGCGCTGGTGCTGCACGGCCTGGGCGGCTCCGGGCCGGAGCACTGGCAGAACTGGCTGGCGGGCGAGCTGGCCCACCGCGGTGGGCAGGTGGACCTGCCCCAGTTCACCCTCCCGGACGCCCCGCAGCTCGACGTCTGGCTCGCCGAGCTGCGGGAGCACCTCGCCGCCGCGCCCCGGGAGGGGGAGCGGGTCGTCGTGGCGCACTCGCTGGCGTGCCTGCTGTGGCTGCACCACGCGGCCGGCGGGTTCGACCCGGCGCTGCGCGTGGACCGGGTGCTGCTGGTCGCGCCGCCGAGCCCGCACTGCACCGTCGAGCCGCTGATCACCGGGTTCCTGGACGTGCCGCTGGACCCGACCGCGCCGCGGCGGGCCGCGGCGTCGACCCGGCTGGTGGTGGGCGAGGGCGACCGGTACTGCTCCGTGGAGCAGGGCAAGGAGCTGGCCGAGGCGCTGCGGGTGGACGTGGACGTCGTCGTCGGCGGCGGCCACCTGAACACCGAGTCCGGCTACGGCTCGTGGAACGCGGTGCTCAAGTGGGTGCGCAGCGACCGCACGCCGCTCACCCCGCGGTGAGCCGCCCGCCCAGGAAGCGCACCACGTCGGGCACGACGTCGCGGTAGAACGCCTCGTCGTGCCCGCCGGGCGTGACGGAGGCGACCAGGGGCCGGGTCCCGGCGATGAGCTCCCGGGCGCCCTCGATGAACCAGTCCCGGTCGCCGACCCACACGCCCAGCGGCACGTCGCGCAGCGCGTCGAGGTGCCGCAGCGGGTCCAGCGCCGCCCACTGCGCCTCGTCGGTGAACGCGCCGCGCTTGGCCATCTCGGGCCACGACGTGTGCAGGCCGGGCGAGATGGCGGCCACCGCCACGGCCGGTTCGCGGCGCTCGGCGCGCCGCCGGGCGTACAGCAGGGCGCCGAAGCCGCCCATGGACACCCCGGTGCACGCGAACGGCTCGCGGAAGCCGCGGTCGAGCAGCCAGCGGGGCACCTCGTCGAGCAGCATCGCCATCGGGTCGTCGCCCGGCACGTTCTCGTGCCAGTAGTGGTCGCCGCCGTCGACCGCGGCGAAGCCGAACGGCGGCACCACGCCGCGCCGCACGGCCGCGACCAGCGCCCTCGGCAGCCCGCCGACGGCCGCGTGGCGCGCGGTGCCGGACAGCCCGTGCAGCAGGACCGACATGGGCAGCCCGCGCGCGGGCACCCCGGACGGCAGGACCGTCACCAGGTCGACGTCCCGCCCGCGCGCCCGCGAGCGCACCCGCTCCACGCGCACCACGGGCTGCTTCACGCCCGGCATCGGACCGGCGTCGGCCCGCACCAGCCGCAGCGCCCCGTCGGCCGGCGCCCGCCCGACCAGGGCCGCGGCCGTCCCCGCGACGGCGAGCCCGGCCGCGCCCAGCGCGCCGAGCACCACCCGCCTGCTGACCACGTCCCCTCCTCGTGACGTCCCGGCTCAGACCGCGGACCGCGCCCGGAGGGCGGCCACCTGCTCCGCCCCGTAGCCCAGGAACCGCAGCACCTCGTCGGTGTGCTGCCCGCGCCCCGGCACCGACCCGGGCTCCCACCGCCACGCCGACGAATCCACGGGCGGGCGCAGCACCGCCACCTCGCCGCCGGGCACGCCCACGCGCGCCCAGCGGTCGCGGGCGGCCAGCTGCGGGTGCTCGGGCAGGTCGGCGACGCCGCGGGTGCGGGCGGCCGGCACGTCCGCCCCGTCCAGGGCGGCCAGCAGGTCGGCGGCGGACCAGTCGGTGAAGTCCAGCTCGGCGTGCAGCGCGGCCCGGTGCTCCACCCGGGAGGCGACCGAGCCGAACCTCGGGTCGTCGGCCAGCCCCGGCCGGCCCAGCACGGCGCACAGCCGCCGCCACTGCGGGTCGTTCTGCACGGCCAGGTGCACCGCGCCGTCGCGGCACCGGAACGGGCCGTACGGGGCGATGCTGGGGTGGTGCGCGCCGGTGCGGGGCGCCGCCCGGCCGGTGCCCGCCGCGTACAGCAGGGGCTGGTGCATCCACTCGGCCATCGCCTCGAACAGCGACAACCGCAGGGTGACGCCCTCGCCCGTGCGCTCGCGGTGCAGCAGGGCGGCCAGCACCGCCGAGTGCAGCTGCACGCCGGCGGCGATGTCGGCCACCGAGATGCCCGCGCGCGCCGTCACGTCGCCCTCGCCGGTGAGTTCCACCAGCCCCGCCTCGGACTGCACCAGCGCGTCGAACGCCTTGCGCCGCGCGTACGGTCCGCCTTCGCCGTAGCCGGACAGCTCGCCGACCACCAGCGACGGGCGCCGCGCGCGCAGCGCCCCGGCGTCCACCCCGGCGCGGCGGGCCGCGCCGGGCGACAGGTTGCACAGCACCACGTCGGCCCGCGCGACCAGCCGGTCGAGCACCTCCCGGCCGGCGGGGTCCTTCAGGTCCAGGGTCAGCGACTGCTTGCCGACGTTGGTCCAGGCGAAGTAGGAGGACACCTCGCCGCAGGCGTGGTCGTAGTGCCGCGCGAAGTCGCCGCCGTCGGGGCGCTCCACCTTCACGACCCGCGCGCCCAGGTCGGCCAGCAGCCGCGTGGCGTAGGGGACGGCGACGGCCTGCTCGATGCTGACGACCAGCACGCCGTCCAGGGGCCCCGTCACGCCGGACCGGCCGCGGCCGGGCTCCCCGCCGGGTCCGGCCCGGCGACCCGCTCGGCGCCGGCGTAGACGTTCATCGAGTCGCCGCGCAGGAACCCGACCAGCGTCACGCCCTGCTCCTCGGCCAGCTCCGCGGCCAGCGACGACGGCGCGGACACGGCCGCCAGCACCGGGACGCCCGCCATCGCCGCCTTCTGCACCAGCTCGAACGAGGCGCGCCCGGACACCACCAGGACGGCCCCGGCCAGCGGGACGCGGTCCTGGAGGACCGCCCAGCCCAGCACCTTGTCCACCGCGTTGTGCCGCCCGACGTCCTCGCGCACCACCAGGGCATCACCTGATGCGGTGAAAAGCCCGGCGGCGTGCAGGCCGCCGGTGGAGGCGAAGACCTTCTGCTTGGCCCGCAGCGCGTCGGGCAGCCCGGCGAGCACGTCCACGCCCACCCGGACCGCGTCGTCGGCGGGGGAGTGGCGGGTCTTGAGCCGCACCGCGTCCAGCGCCGCCTTGCCGCACACCCCGCACGACGAGGTGGTGTGGAAGTTCCGCTCCACGCCGGGGTCGGGCGGCGGCACGTGGTCGGCCAGCGTCAGGTCCAGCACGTTGTAGGTGTTCACCCCGTCGGGGCCGGCGCCCTCGCAGAACCGGGCCACCGCGACGTCGCGCAGGCCGCCGATCACGCCCTCGGAGAGCAGGAAGCCGTGGGCCAGCTCCACGTCGTGGCCGGGCGTGCGCATGGTCACGGTCAGCGCCGACCCGCCCACCCGCAGCTCCAGCGGCTCCTCGGCGGCCAGCACGTCGACCCGCGCGCGGCGCGCGCCCCGCGAGTACGTGACCACCGGGCGGCGGACGGTCACTCGCCCCATCGTGGCACCTCATTCCTCCCGCCGGGTCCCCGGCTCCGGTTCGCCGGGCCGGTCCCCGACCAGGTTACGGAGGTCCGGGGCCACCGGTCCCCCCGACCGCTCGCGGCGCATCGGTCCACGCGGTGGCGGTGCGGTTCACCGGTTAGTGTCGGCCGGTGGGTTCCTACGACGTGGTGGTGGTCGGCGGCGGGCACAACGCCCTGGTCGCGGCGGCGTACCTGGCGCGCGCCGGGCGCTCGGTGCTGGTGCTGGAGAAGCTCGACCACGTCGGCGGCGCGGCGGTCTCCGAGCACGTGTTCCCCGGCGTGGGCGCGCGGCTGTCGCGGTACTCGTACCTCGTCAGCCTGCTGCCCGACCGGATCGCGTCCGACCTCGGCCTGCGGGTGGAGCTGCGGTCGCGCGCCGCCTCCTCCTACACGCCGGCCGGGAACCTGCTCGTCGAGCGCGCGCCCGGCGCGGTGACCGCCGCGTCGTTCCGCGCGCTGACCGGGTCGGACGCCGAGTTCGAGCGGTGGCAGCGCTGGTACGCCGACCTGGCGGCGCTGGCGCGGGCGCTGGCCCCGACCCTGCTGGAACCGCTCGTGCCCCGCGAGCACGCCCGCATCCGCGTCGACGCGGTGGCGCGGGCGCGGTTGTGGGAGCAGGTCTTCGAGCGCCCGCTGGGCGTGACGCTGGAAGAGCTGTTCGCCGACGACGTCGTGCGCGGCGTGGTCGCGACCGACGCCCTGATCGGCACGCACGCGTCCCTGCACGACCTGAAGGCCAACCGCTGCTTCCTGTACCACGTGATCGGCAACGGCACGGGGGAGTGGAAGGTCCCGGTCGGCGGGATGGGCGCGGTGACCGCCGAGCTGCTCCGCGCCGCCCGCGAGGCCGGCGCGGAGGTCGTCACCGGCGCCGAGGTGTCCAGGGTGGACGCTGACGGCGAGCACGCCGAGGTGGAGTTCGACGGCCGGACCGCCGGCGCGCGCTTCGTGCTGTCCGGTGTGGCCCCCCGCGTGCTGGACTCCTTGCGGGGCAAGGAGGAGCGCCCGGTGGCCGAGGGCAGCCAGGTGAAGGTCAACATGCTGCTGCGCAGGCTGCCGGAGGTGCGCGGCGGGGTGGACCCGGAGCTCGCGTTCGCGGGCACGCTGCACCTGGGCGAGTCGTACTCGCAGTTGGAGGCCGCCTACCGGGAGAGCGCCGCCGGCCGGGTGCCGTCGGCGCCGCCCGCCGAGGTGTACTGCCACACGCTGACCGACCCGTCGATCCTGTCCGGCGAACCGGCCGAGCAGGGTTGGCACACCCTGACGCTGTTCGGCCTGCACACCCCGGCGGCGCTGTTCGAGCAGGGCGGCGAAGCCCTGAGGGACCGCCTGGTCGACCGCTACCTCGCGGCGTTGAACGAGCACCTGGAGGAGCCGCTCCAGGAGTGCCTGGCGCAGGACGCCGAGGGCAGGCCGTGCCTGGAGGCCCGATCACCGCTGGACCTGGAGGCCGAACTGGGCCTGCTGCGCGGCAACATCTTCCACGACGAGCTGAGGTGGCCCTTCGCGGAGGACGAGGAGGAGGTCGGCCGGTGGGGCGTGGAGACCGACGTGCCCAACCTGTTCGTGTGCGGGGCGGGCGCCCGGCGCGGTGGCGGGGTCAGCGGCATCGGCGGCCACAACGCCGCCATGGCGGTCCTGGAACGCTGGGGCGCTCGTAGCAGGGGACCGTCCTGAGCCTGCCGAGCCGTTCGGGCGGAACCGGCCGTCAGCGGGAACCGGGAGGTGCTGCGGAGGTCTGCGTGGACGGTGTCCGGCCGGTGGCTCCGGACCGTGGCGAGATGTGCGCGGTGGCTACCCGACGCGGGTCAGGGTGCTCGTCCCGCAGGAATGACAAATCCACCGCCCCGCCTCGTCAGGTGGCATCGTCACCGTCCACTGGGCGGTATCCCGATCCGCACCCACCCTGATCGTGACCGTCTTGTACCCGATGATGGGACCGCAGTTGCCGCCGCCGCTGTCCTGGGTCCGTGCCGGAGTCCTCCCGGTGGCTTTCGTCTTGTCCCCGGTCAGCTTGATCCTGTCGTTGCAAGTTGTCTGGTAGACGTACACGCCGGGCTTGGATTCGACGATGTCGAACTCGTCCCGACCTTCTCTCCAGGTGCCGGCGACCCCGGTCTGCCGGGTGTTCGTGACCGCGGGTTTCCTGGTGTTCGTGATCGCGGGCTTCCTGGTGCCCGGTCCGCCGGTTCGCCGGTTGTTCACGACGCCGGTCGTCCTCCCACCGGTGGTGGCCGGCCAACCGCCTGCGGCTTCGCTCTCCTTGTTCCTGTCGTGCACGACGAGTGCGACGGCGCCGACGACCGCGAGCGCGACGAGGAACGAGACCAGCAGCGAGCCGCCCTGGGCGGCGGCTGCCGCTGTCGCCCCGGAGGCGGCCGTCGCCCCGGAGGCGCCGCCGGGGAGCACCGGAGGGCTCGTCGCGACGGCGGTCAGGCCGGGGTCACCGCTGACCGGTGCGGTGGCGGGGTCGCCGAGCGCCTGGGTCGGGCCAGGGTCGGGCGACACCCCGGGCCCGGTGGGATCGGCGCCGGAGCAGCCCGGGTCGACGCTGTCACGGGTGGTGGGTGCGGGGGGTTCCGGCGCCGCGTGCTCGAGGTCGGCCATGTGGTCGGCCACGGCCCGGGAAGTGCCGCCCTCGTCGGGGGCGGCTTGCGCCGGTGCGTCGACCCGGCCGGGCGGCTGGAGCTCCTGCGGCAGGAACCGGTGGGCGTCGGACGCGGCGGTCGTGCCCTGGTGGTCGCCGAGGACGTGCCACAGCACGGAAGCCTGTGCCAGCAGGGCCGCCGCCGCGACGCGTCGACCCGTGACCAGGCAGCGGATGCCCTCCTCGTGGGTGAAGTACGCCTCGGCTCGTCGATCACCCGCGCGCCGGGCGCCGGCCCACCCGCGCCCCAGCACCCGCCCCCAGGCGTCGAACCGCAGCGAGTGCGCCAGCTTCGGTGACGCGGCCCGGCCGAGCGCAACGGTGAGTTCGGGCATCCCGGCGTCCACCGCGAGGCCGGCGACCCTCTCGATCGCCCTGCTGTGGGCGGCGACCTGGGCGGGTGTCGTGGCCGGATCGGCCGCCCACCGGGTGAAGTACCGGCACAGCCCCTCGACCGGGATCGCCGCGGTGTCGCGGCGCCGCACGGCCGGCACCACACCCGGTGCGCACCGGTACCCCTGCTCGCCCGGCGTCAGGAGACCGAGATCGGTGAGGCGCCGGCACAGCGCGGCCGGATCCGGTTCGCCGGCCAGGGCGCCGATGTGCTCGGCGGCGAGTTCGGCGTCCTGCAACGCCGCGAGGAGGTCCAGCGCGCCCATCGCGGCGCCGTCGAGCAGTTCGAGCAACCGCGGCAGCAGGTCCCCGACGGCGCCCGGCGCCGGCAGCGCCGACCGGCCGGACCCCGCCATCCCGGCCGCGCGCAGCAGGAGCAGCGGGTTCCCGCCGGACGCCTGCCACAGGCCGGACGCCGTGGCGTGCTCCGCGTCGTGCAACGACCTGCCGAGGGCCCGGGTCAGCAGCAGCGTCGCCCCGTCCCGGCCCAGGCCGCCCAGGTGGTGCACGGCGCCGTCGCCCAGCAGCGTGCTGTCCCGGCAGGCCACGACGAAGGTCGCGTCGGGCGCCAGGTCGGCGAGTTCCCGCAGCTGGCCGGTCGTCAGCTCGGCGTCATCGACGTACACGGTGATCCGCAGGCCGGTCAGCATCCCGCGCAGGTCGGTCCGGGACGGTGCGTAGCCCCGGGTCCGGTAGCAGGCTTCGAACACCTCCTGCGCGAGGTCGGCGACCTGTTTGTGCGCGGCGCTGACGAACACCACGCCGTCGGGTCCGTTCCCGGTCGTCCGCGCCAGGTGGCGCAGCAGGGTGCTCTTGCCGATCCCGGCCGGCCCGCTCAGCTGCACCAGGCCACCCGCGGCGATGGCCGCGGCCAGCGCAGCCGCGTCCGCTTCCCGCCCGAGCGGTTCGGGCGTGCGCCGGGGGAGGACCGAGATCCGGTCCCTGCGCACCGGCGCAGGCCGCTCCCGCTCGACCCTCCCCACCATGACGGAGGACCCGTGCCGCGCGTCGATCACGAGGTTGTAGTCCCCCGCGACCACCGGCCCGTCGGTGCTCCCGCCGACCTCGACGCTGTGGCTGACGCGCCCGTGACCCGGAGCGGGGCCTTGACCGTCCCCACCCGGTCGTCCGAGGTCTTCACGCGCCTGGCCCATGATCACTGCCCCCTCGGAAGGTGGGGAATCCCGGCACCGGAAAGCCCACTCACAACAACCGCCACCAGGCGTCGCACGACGTCTCCTTGACGACCACCGCGACGTGCCGGTAGCCGGCGGGGCCGACCTTGCAGTAGCCCTCGTCGACCAAGTGCTTCACCGCGTTCGACACCACCAGCGCCAGGCACGCGTCACCGGTCTCCCCGAGGACGTGCTTCACCTCGGGTGCGTCCACCAGGCGCGCCGCGTGCACCAACGGGGTGCCCGACCACTCACCGCCCACCCGGTCGACATGGCCGACGTGCACGGCGGCCCGCAGGTCGATCCGGTAGGCGTCACCGGCCGCCTCGTTGTGCTCCCGCAGCGCCTTGGCGACCGCCTCGATGAAGACGTCGAGGACGCCGACCGGTGTGACCGCCTCCGGCATCACCACCTGGAGGCCGTCACCGCGGTCGACGAACTCGAAAGCGTCCGGTGACACCCCCAGCGCCACCGCCCCCGCCCGAACGCACTCCTCCAGTGCTCGGCGCATGCGCCGTTGCCCGTCGTTGTTGCGCGAGCTCGACCTCTGCACGTCCGTGGTCACCACGACCCGGTACGCCGCCAGCAGGTCGGCACGCGGCCTCCGTTCGGAGGTGACTTCCGGGTCGGACGTCGTGGTGTTCATGTGGGCGGTGTTGCCGCTACCGGCAATAACCGGCCCGTGGGCGTTCCCGCCGATCTTGACGCGAGCGTCGTGCAATGGCTGCCCCTGCATCACGGCTCCTCACCGCCGAACTGCACCCATCGGCCATTCCTCGGTGATCGTTCGCCCAGCGAGGCGTTCGATGAAACGGAGTTGTACCGATCAGCGGAGGCGCGTTCCACGTCATATGACGCACAAGTCGCTCGTTCAACCGCTCAGCCCACTCGATCGGTCGACGGGCGATGCGGCACCGTCCTGCGCGCGCCGAGCGGGCCTGATCGGCGCGCTGCCCACCCGTCGCCCGACCTGCCCGGTGCCGACTCGCCGTTTCGTCCGGGAGCACCGCGGCTGCAGCGACGCCCTGCTGCGCCACCGCAGCCTTCGCACCGCTGTCACCCGCATCAGTCCGGCGTGTCCTTCTGCGTGGTGCAGGGAAACGCACCGCGCAAAGGTGCGTTTTTCGTCCTAAATGCGCTCGAACAACTCGCTGACCAGCTTCTTCTCCTGCTCGAAGTTCGCGCCCGACGTCACGGTGATCTCGACCGGTCCCTTTCGCGCCACCAGGGTGTTCTCCACGACCTCACCGGTGCCCAGGGTCGCGGTGTACGCCTCGTCGTGGAAGCCGGGCAGGTCCTTCACCTTCCGGCCCCCGCCCGCGGCCCTCTCCTTCTCCTTGCCCTCGGCGAACGCGCCCGCGTCCGCCCCCGTCCGGAACCGCACCGAGGTCTCGACGCCGCCGCCCTCGTACCGGCAGGTCACCGCGGAGCCGTCGACGGTCTCGCGCGGGTGGCTCAGGTTCAGCCGCAGCGCCGCGCCGACGACCTCCTCGGGCGCGTCGGCGCAGTTCACCGGGTCGACCTCGCCCTGCGTGGTGATCGGGGCGGCCTGCTCGCTCGACGTGGCGGGAGGGGGCGGGTCGTCGGGGGTGGAGGTGCAGCCGGCGAGCAAGGCCGGCCCGAGCGCGACGAGCCCGAGCACGGCCGCGAGTGCCTTCTTGTCGGTCACCGCTCCTCCAAGTCCCTCGTCCGGTGGTTCGCCCGAACGGGGGACGACGTTACCCGCGGGCCGCCGCTGCCCGCGCCCGGCCGGGCCGGTCAGCCGGCGAGCCCCTCCAACCGGACCACGATCGACTTCGACGTGGGCGTGCCGGAGACGTCCGCCGTGGAGTCCAGCGGCACCAGCGGGTTGGCCTCGGGGAAGTACGCCGCCGCGCAGCCCTTCGCGGTGGGGTAGGACACCACCCGGAACCGCTCGGCGCGCCGCTCGGTCACGCCCGTCGGGTCCTCCGGCCACTCGCTGACCAGGTCCACGTGCTGGCCGTCCCGCAGGCCCAGCTCGGCGAGGTCGGCCGGGCTGACGAACACCACCCGCCGGCCGTCCTTCACCCCGCGGTACCGGTCGTCCAGGCCGTAGATGGTGGTGTTGTACTGGTCGTGGCTGCGCAGGGTCTGCAGCAGCAGCCGGCCCGGCGGCACCCGCAGCACGGTCAGCCCGTGCGCGGCGAACTGCGCCTTGCCGGTCCGCGTGCCGGTGAACTCGCGGGCGTCGCGGGGCGCGTGCGGCAGCACGAACCCGTCCGGGCGGCGCACCCGCTCGTTGTAGTCGGCGCAGCCCGGCACGACCCGGGAGATCCGGTCCCGGATCAGGTCGTAGTCCTTCTCGAACTCCTCCCACGGCACGGGGTGCGCGTCGCCCAGCACGGCCCGCGCGAGCCGGCACACGATCGACACCTCCGACAGCAGCCGGTCGCTCGCGGGCGCGAGCCGGCCGCGCGAGCGGTGCACCACCGACATCGAGTCCTCGACGGTGACGAACTGCTCGCCGCTGTGCTGGAGGTCGCTCTCGGTGCGGCCCAGCGCGGGCAGGATGAGCGCGGTCCGCCCGTGCACCACGTGCGACCGGTTGAGCTTGGTGGACACCTGCACGGTCAGCTCGCACGACCGCATCGCCCGCTCGGTCACCGCCGTGTCGGGCGTGGCCGCCACGAAGTTGCCGCCCACGGCGAAGAACACCTTGGCGCGGCCGTCGCGCATGGCCCGGATCGAGGCCACCGTGTCGAGCCCGTGCTCGCGCGGCACGCTGATGCCGAACTCGGTCTCCAGCGCGGACATGAACTTCTCCGGCATCTTCTCCCAGATGCCCATGGTCCGGTCGCCCTGCACGTTGGAGTGCCCGCGCACCGGGCACAGCCCCGCGCCCGGCTTGCCGATCATGCCGCGCAGCAGCGCCACGTTCGCGATCTCGCGGATGGTCTGCACCGAGTGCCGGTGCTGCGTCAGGCCCATGGCCCAGCAGAAGATGGTGCGCCGGGAGTCCGCCAGCATCCGCGCGAACAGCTCGACCTGCGCGCGCGGCAGGCCGGTGGCGGCGTCCACGGCGTCCCAGTCCAGCCGGCGCACGTGCCCGGCGTACTCGGCGAACCCGTCGGTGCGCTGCGCGACGAACTCCTCGTCCACCGCGCCCCACGACAGCAGCAGGTTCCCCGCGGCCTGGAACAGCGCCTGGTCGCCGCCCAGCCGGATCTGCAGGAACTCGTCGGCCAGCGGGGTGCCGGCGCCGACGAGGCCCCTGGCGTTCTGCGGGTTCTTGAACCGCATCAGCCCGGCTTCGGGCAGCGGGTTCACGGCGACGACCTTCGCGCCCGCCTTCTTGGCGTCCTCCAGCGCGGACAGCATCCGCGGGTGGTTCGTGCCGGGGTTCTGGCCCACCACGACGACCAGGTCGGCGCGGGCGAAGTCGTCGATGCCCACCGAGCCCTTGCCGATGCCGGTGGTCTCCGACAGCGCCGCGCCGGAGGACTCGTGGCACATGTTCGAGCAGTCCGGCAGGTTGTTCGTGCCGAACGAGCGGACCATCAGCTGGTAGAGGAACGCGGCCTCGTTGCTGGTGCGGCCGGAGGTGTAGAAGACGGCCTCGTCCGGGTGGGCCAGCCCGTTGAGCTGGGTCGCGACCAGCTCGAACGCCTCGCTCCACGGGATCGGCTCGTAGTGCGTCCCGCCCTCGCGCAGCACCACCGGGTCGGTCAGCCTGCCCTGCTGCCCCAGCCAGTAGTCGGTCTTCCCGGCCAGCTCCGCGACCGGGTGGGCGGCGAAGAACTCCGGCCCGACCCGCCGCCGGGTGGCCTCCTCGGCGACCGCCTTCGCGCCGTTCTCGCAGAACTCGGCGAGCTTGCGGTGCCCCTGCGGCTCCGGCCAGGCGCACCCCGGGCAGTCGAAGCCCTCGCGCTGGTTGAGCAGCCGCAGCGCGGTGACCGTCCGGGTCACCCCCATCTGCTCCACGCCGCGCTTGAGCGACACGGCGACGCCGGGGATGCCCGCCGCCCACCGCTTCGGCTCGGTCACGTCGATCCGGGACTCGTCGATGTCGTGCAGGGGTGGCTCGCTCATGCCCGCCATTGTGCGCCGCTCCCGGGCGCACCCGGGCCGCTCCCGGCCGCCGTGCGCTGGCGCGCCCCGCGCGAGCGCGCCAGCGGTACCGCGATCGACCGTCGACGACGGGGTGGCGCCGGTTCGCCGGCACGGGCCCCAAGGGGTTGAGCACGGCCCGTGACCACGACCTCCACCCCCCGCGCCACCCGGTGATCACCGTCAATTGTGATCGGGGCCACTGGCACCCCGAATCGGCCGAACGGGTGACCTCGGGCGGTGCCGCGCAGGCGTCGGCGGGCGTCCCCCGGCACGGGGAACGGCACGTGCCCGCATCGGATGACGGGAGGGGGCGCTACCAGGTATCTGATTAGAAGTCGACACCCGCGGCTCCGTAGACTCCCCGTGTGACTGAAACGCCCACCCCACCGCAGCGCACCGAACTCCCGCCGGCCTGGAACCCGGCCGAGGTAGAGGCCGGGCTGTACGAGCGGTGGGTGGAGCGCGGCTACTTCGCGGCGGACGCGAACAGCGACAAGCCGCCGTTCACGATCGTGCTGCCCCCGCCGAACGTCAACGGCAGCCTGCACATGGGCCACGCGCTCAACCACAGCGTCATGGACGCCCTGACCCGCCGCCGCCGGATGCAGGGCTACGAGGTGCTGTGGCTGCCCGGCACCGACCACGCGGGCATCGCGACGCAGACCGCCGTCGAGCGCGCCCTCGCGGGCGAGGGCCTGTCCCGGCACGACCTCGGGCGCGAGGAGTTCGTGGAGCGGGTCTGGCGCTGGCGCGAGGAGGTCGGCGGGAAGATCCTCGGCCAGATGCGCCGCCTCGGCGACGGCGTCGACTGGGACCGCGTCCGGTTCACCATGGACGAGGGCCTGTCCCGCGCCGTCCAGACGATCTTCAAGCGGCTGTTCGACGACGGCCTGATCTACCGGGCCGAGCGCATCATCAACTGGTGCCCGCGCTGCCGGACGGCGTTGTCGGACATCGAGGTCGACCACTCCGAGGACGACGGCGAGCTGGTGTCCATCCGCTACGGCTCGGGCGAGCGCTCGGTCGTCGTGGCGACCACCCGCGCCGAGACGATGCTCGGCGACACCGCCGTGGCCGTGCACCCGTCCGACGAGCGCTACCGCCACCTCGTCGGCACCGAGGTCGAGGTGCCGCTGACCGGCCGGTTCGTCCCGGTCGTGGCCGACGAGCACGTGGACCCGGAGTTCGGCACCGGCGCGGTCAAGGTCACCCCGGCGCACGACCCGAACGACTTCGAGATCGGCCGCCGGCACGACCTGCCCGCGCTGACCGTCATGGACGGCCGCGGCGTGATCACCGCGCACGGCCCGTTCGAGGGCCTGGACCGGTTCGAGGCGCGGCCCGCCGTGGTCGCCGCCCTGCGCGAGCAGGGCCGGATCGTGGCCGAGAAGCGCCCCTACAAGCACTCCGTCGGCCACTGCTCGCGCTGCGACACGGTGGTCGAGCCGCGGCTGTCGCTGCAGTGGTGGGTCAAGGTCGAGCCGCTGGCCCGCGAGGCCGCGGCGGCGGTCCGCGACGGCCGCACGCGCATCCACCCGCCGGAGCTGGCCAAGCGCTACTTCGACTGGGTGGACAACCTCAACGACTGGTGCATCTCGCGCCAGCTGTGGTGGGGCCACCGCATCCCGGTCTGGTACGGCCCGAACGACAAGGTGATGTGCGTCGGCCCGGACGACGAGCCGCCGGGCGAGGGCTGGGTGCAGGACGAGGACGTGCTCGACACGTGGTTCTCCTCGGGCCTGTGGCCGTTCTCGACGCTGGGCTGGCCCGCGCGGACCGACGACCTGGCCAAGTTCTACCCGACCAGCGTCCTGTCGACCGGCTACGACATCCTGTTCTTCTGGGTCGTCCGGATGATGATGTTCGGCCTGTACGCGATGGACGGCGTGCAGCCGTTCGACCACGTGTACCTGCACGGCCTGATCCGCGACCAGCACGGCAAGAAGATGTCCAAGTCGCGCGGCAACGGCATCGACCCGCTGGACTGGATGGACTCCTACGGCGCGGACGCGACCCGGTTCACGCTGCTGCGCGGCGCGAACCCCGGCTCGGACATGGCGATCGCCGAGGAGTGGGCGGCGGGCTCGCGCAACTTCACCACCAAGCTGTGGAACGCCACCCGGTTCGCGCTGGGCAACGGCGCGACGGTGGAGCGCCCGGTGCCGCCGCGCGAGCGGCTGACCGACGCCGACCGGTGGGTCCTGGACCTGCTCGACGAGCTGGTCGCCGACGTCGACGCGCAGTTCGAGGTCTTCGGGTTCGCCAAGCTCAGCGAAGCGCTCTACCACTTCACCTGGGACGAGTTCTGCGACTGGTACCTGGAGCTGGCCAAGGTCCAGCTGGCCGAGGGCGGCGAGCGCGCCGAGGCGACCCGGGCGGTGCTCGGGCACGTGCTCGACGTGGTGCTGCGGCTGCTGCACCCGCTGACGCCGTTCATCACCGAGGCGCTGTGGACGGCGCTGACCGGCGGCGAGTCGCTGGTCGTGGCCGACTGGCCGACACCGCGCGGCGGGGCGCGCGACGAGGTGGCCGCCACCCGCGTCGAGGGCCTGAAGAAGCTGGTCACCGAGATCCGCCGGTTCCGCTCCGACCAGGGCCTCAAGCCCGCCCAGAAGGTCGCGGGCGAGGTGCGCGGCGCGGACCGCGTCGACCTGCTCGACCAGGTGCCCGCGGTCCGGGCGCTGACCAGGATGACCGAGCCGGGGGAGGGCTGGGCGGTGTCGGCGTCGCTGGAGGTCGGCCTGCCCGGGGGCGCGGTGACGGTCGAGCTGGACCTGTCCGGCGCGGTCGACGTGGCGGCCGAGCGCAAGCGGCTGGCCAAGGACCTGGCGGCGGCGGAGAAGGAGCGGGCCCAGTGCGAGGGCAAGCTCGGCAACCCCGCGTTCACCGGCAAGGCGCCCGCGGAGGTGGTCGCCAGGATCCAGGCGCGGCTGGCCGCGGCGAACGCCGACGTCGAGCGGATCGGCGCCCGCCTCGAAGCGCTGCCGCGGTCATGAGCGCCCCCGATCCGCTGGAGGAGCTGCGCCAGGTCGAGGCGGAGCTGAACCAGCGCTGGCCGGAGACCAAGCTGGAGCCGAGCGTCGACCGCATCCGGGCGCTGGCCGAGCTGCTGGGCGACCCGCAGGCGTCCTACCCGGTGGTGCACGTCACCGGCACCAACGGCAAGACGTCGACCTCGCGCATGGTCGACGCGCTGCTGACCCGCGTCGGCCTGCGCACCGGCCGGTACACCAGCCCGCACCTGCAGCTGGTGACCGAGCGGATCAACGTGGACAACGCGCCGATCAGCCCCGAGCGCTACGTCGAGGTCTACCGCGACGTGGAGCCGCTGGTGTCCATCGTGGACAGCCGCGGCGAGGTGCCGCTGAGCAAGTTCGAGGTGCTGACCGGGATGGCGTTCGCGGCGTTCGCCGACGCCCCGGTGGACGCGGCGGTGGTCGAGGTCGGCATGGGCGGCCGGTGGGACGCCACCAACATCGCCGACGGCAGGATCGCCGTGATCACGCCCGTCGGGCTGGACCACGTCGACTACCTGGGCCCCTCGCTGGAGGGCATCGCCGCCGAGAAGGCCGGGATCATCAAGCCCGGCGCGGTGGCGCTGCTGGCCGAGCAGGACCCGGCGGTCGAGCGGGTGCTGCTGCGGCGGGTCGCCGAGGCCGACGCCACCGTGGCCCGGCAGGGCTCGGAGTTCGGCGTGCTGCGGCGCGACGTCGCCGTCGGCGGCCAGCTGCTGCGGTTGCAGGGGCTCGGCGGCGTGTACGAGGACGTCTTCCTCCCGCTGCACGGCGCGCACCAGGCGGCCAACGCGGCGCTCGCCCTCGCGGCGGTGGAGGCGTTCTTCGGCGCGGGCGCCGACCGGCAGCTGGACGTGGAGGCGGTGCGCGAGGCGTTCGCGACCGTGGCGTCGCCGGGGCGGCTGGAGCGGGTGCGCTCCGCGCCGACCGTGCTGGTGGACGCCGCGCACAACCCGCACGGCGCCAAAGCGCTGGCGAAGGCGCTGGACGAGGAGTTCGGGTTCCGCAAGCTGGTCGCGGTCGTGGGCGTGATGGACGACAAGGACGCGGTGGGCATCCTCGGCGAGCTGGAGCCGGTGGTGACCGAGGTCGTGCTGACCGCGAACTCGTCGCCGCGGGCCATGGACCCGGACCTGCTGGCGGGCGTGGCCGTGCCGATCTTCGGCGAGGACCGGATGGTCGTGCGGCCCCACCTGGACGACGCCGTCGAGGAGGCCGTGCGGCTGGCCGAGGAGGACGACGGGGGTGGCCTGGTGTCCGGCGGAGGCGTGATCGTGACGGGGTCCGTGGTGACGGCGGGCGAGGCGCGGGCGCTGTTCGGCAAGGAGCCGTCGTGACCGCGCCGGCGCCGAAGAAGGACCCGATGAAGTCGTTCCGCGGCATCATGGCGGGCACGCTCGTGCTGGAGGCGATCGTCGTCGCCCTGGCGCTGCCGGTGGTGGCCAAGCTCGGCGGCGGCATCGGCACGGGCACCGGCTACCTGGTGCTGGGGCTGCTGGTGGCGTTCATCGGCACGTGCGCGCTCCTCAAGCGCCCCTGGGTGGTGTGGGTGATCGGGGCCCTGCACCTGGTGATGATCGTGTCGTGGCCGGCGCTGACCGCGCTGGGCGCCATCGGCGTGCTGTTCACCCTGGTGTGGGTCTACCTGCTGTGGCTGCGGCGGGACGTGGCGCGCCGCATGGCCGAGGGCAGGCTGCCCGGCCAGCAGACCTGATCGCGGTCGCGGCCGGGCAGCCCCCTGCGGCGTGGCGGCTCACCGGGCGTCGGGCAGCCCCAGCGCCGCGCACGTGCCCTGCCCGCCGGGGAACACGCCCACCACCGTCGTCGGCTCCACGCCGGGCACCTGCTCGGTGACCACGCACGCGACCAGCGGCGGGGCGGTGTGCCCGCCGCGGGCGTGCCGGTCGGGCTCGCCCGACCCCGACACCCAGCCGTAGGAGTCCCCCTCCCAGGTCGACGAGCAGACCTCGACGGGGCCGCGCTCCTTGCCGCCGAGGCCCTCGGGCGTGGCCGGGTCGCCGGTGCCGACCGCCTCGGACCGGTCGCGCAGGTCCGCCGACCGGAAGCACCACGCCCGCCCCCGCACCGCGGCCACCGCGCCGGCGGCCGGGTCGGCCGCCAGGAACGCCCTGGTGCGCTCGTCGGCGACGAACACCCCGGGGAACCACAGGCGGTAGCCGGTGGTGGTGGGTACCGGCACCGACGTGCCCAGCGCGTCCTCGTCGACGGTCAGCGCCACCGCCTCGCGGGCCAGCACCATGCCCGTCCGCGGGTCGATCAGCAGGTAGAGCCGCTGCCGGGGGAAGCGGCTGCCGGGCCGGTCGGACACCGCGGACACCGCCACCGCCCGCCGCCCGGCCCGGTCCCGCGTCTCGCCCTCCACGGTGATCCCGGGCAGCGAGGCCAGGATCCGCAGCCCGACGGCCGCGAACACCGGGTCGTCCGCGGCCCGCTCGCTGCCCACCGCCTCGAACCACTGCGCGGTGGACCGCTCGTCGCCCGGGCTCGTGGACGTCCCCGACCGCACCTGCCCGAACAGCCACTCGCGGACCTGCTCCGCCGACGCCGCCCCCACCGGCGGCAGCGCCTCCCCGGCGGGTTTCGCGGGGTGGTCGACCACCAGGGTCCCCCCGCCGCCCCCCGGCGGGTCCACCGAGGCCCGCCTGCCCCGCACCGACGCGTCCGCGCCCGTCCAGGACTGCGAGAAGTCCTCGCCGAGGCCCGCCGCGAGCACCTGCCCGCTGGTGCTGCCCGCCGTGCCGAAGTTCCACTGCCGGCCGACCCGGTACAGCCACGACCCCGACCCCGCGGGCCCCGGCTGCCGCTCGGCCAGCCCGGCCAGCCCCGACAGCAGCACCTGCGGGTCGCGCTCCTGCGTCGGCGAGAACCGCAGCGCGGGAACGGTCGCCGGCTCCGGGCCGGCCGGGCGGCGCGCGAGCTGCCAGCCGGCCGCCACGCCGACGAACACCACCGTGGCCACCGCGGCGGCCAGCCAGGCGCCCCGCCGCGACCGCCGCGCGGGCGCCGCCGCCAGGACCGCCCGCACCGCCTCCTCCACCCGCCGCGGGTCCGGCACGCCGTCCGGGGCGTCCCGCAGGGCGTCCCGCAGCGCCCGCCCCAGCCGCGCGTCGGCGTGGTCCTGCCCCCGAGCGTCCCGCTCACCCATCGACCCCTGCGCCCTTCCTCGTACCCAGCACCGCCCGCAGCCTGGCCAGCCCCCGCGAGGTCAGCGTCTTCACCGACCCCACCGAACAGCCGAGCAGCCGGGCGGCGTCGCGCTCGCTGAGGTCCAGCAGGTAGCGCGCCGCGAGCACCTCGCGCTGCCGCGCCGACACCTGCCCCAGCAGCCGCATCACCTGCGCCCGGTCCACCACCGGGTCGGCCACGTCGGGCACGACGTCGGGCACCGCCACCCGCAGCTCCCGCCGCAGCGACCGCTCGCCCCGCCGCAACCCGTCCCGGAAGACGTTCAGCACCGCCGCGTGCACGTACGCGGCGGACAGCCCCGTCCACCCCTTGCCCGCCCGCCGCAGGCACCGCGCCAGCGCCTCCTGCACCAGGTCGTACGCCCGGTCCCGATCCCCGCCGGTCAACGCCACGGCATACCGGAACCACCCCCCGTACCCAGTCCGCACGAACTCCGCGTAGCTGCCCTCGTCGACACTGGCCACCCGCTGCCCTTCATCACCCGGCCGGTCCTTCACCTCCTGTAACCGACCTGACCGCCCCGGAGGTTGACACCTCCTGCCGGCGCGGTGGTGGTCGGGCACCGGGGTGCCACGGGGCCCGGGTCAGGCGCGCATGTCGACCTGGCAGGCGTCCGCCACCGCCGGGCCGGGCCGCGGCGGGGGCGTCGAGCAGGCGCTGCCCGAGGGCCACGCGCCCCGGCCGAGGTCAGGCAAGCGTCACCCGGTAGCGCCGCACGGATCCGGCGGCGGTGACCACCGCCTCGGTGAAGCACCCCGACCCGACGTCGAGGAGCAGGTCGAGCGACCTGCCGTCCGGCACCGCCAACCCGCTGTAGGGGGAGGGCTCGTTGCCCCTGGGCCGCGCCGCGACCCGCACCGCGCCGCCGTCAGCGACCACGTCCGCGACCACGACCCTGGACAGCAGGTCCACCGGCCGCAGCAGCTCCACCAGCCACCCGTCGACCACGCCGGTCCACGCGGAGAAGCACCACGGCTCGTCCGGCGACGCGTCCGGGCCGGGCACCGGCGACCGGGTCGTCCGCCCGTTGGCCACGCGCACCAGCTCGCGACCGTCGCACCACTCCCGCACCTCCTCGTCCCCCAGCCGCACCGAGTACTCCCAGTGCAGCTCGTCGGCGGCGTCGAGCCGGTGCCGCGAGACCTCCCGGCCGTCGACCACGACCACCGCGCTCGCCTGCGCCGCCCCCCTCGTCACGAGCTTCACCCACGCGCCGACGTCCACCCGATCCCCTTTTCGAGCCTGGCCACGCAAGACGTGCGCGCCGTGCACCACCGACGTCCACCGCCCGAACCGTCGAGCGGCACAGCTCCGGAACCCGCAGCCGTCACCTCAGGCTGCGCCGGTCTCCACCAAGGTGAAGTAGACGGCGGGCAGTGCGGCGAGCAGAAGCCACGGCGACAGGACGCGGCGGCCGAGGATGCGTCTGGCGAAGGCAACGGCCAGCACTCCCGTGCCGATCGCCAGCAGGGGCAGATGCCAGTTCTCGGTGAGGCGGTGCGGACCGCGCGGTGTCGCGCTCCAGCCGAGAAGGCTGGCGAGGAAGACGGACCAGTACATGAAAAAGACGAACACCGCCAGCGCCAGGAACCGGCGTAACACCGTTTTCTGCCTGGTCCGCCCCATCCTCACCAGCCTCCTAGGCCCGTCTCATCGCACGTACTGATAACGCCACGAGCCACACACGATACCCACCAGGCAGGTGGGGTCCTCCAGTTCGTGGTGGAAGACCAACTTCAAGTCCTCGGTGATCGGGCTACCGGGGTCATCGGGGTCTTCCTGGATGAAGTCGAGCCGGAAGAACTGGTGATCGGGCATCTTGTCGTGCGATCCGTAGATCCAGTGCCGACCGTCCTGGTAGATGTCCTGCTGATTGGCGTAGGTGATGCCGGCGAAGGGGTTGCAGTAGGGGTTGCCCACATCGTGCTCGATGACGTTGCGCGCGTACCGCCCATCGTTGCTCAAGGCCCGGACGTCGAAGTCGTCGGCATCGGCGGTGCGGGTGGACTCGTAGACGAACTCCCCGTTGTCCTTGCGTTCGTAGCGGCTGGTGGGTTTGACGTCCTTGCTCGACAGCGTCGTGCTGCCGATCCACAACATGTTGGAAACAGCCCTGGTCCGATACCGGCCAGTGTTCCAGCCGACGCCGCGGTTGTCCCCGCTGTAGTGCCAGTCGGTGCCGCTCCAGTCGCCCTCGCAGCTGATCCCGAACGGATCTTCGGGGGCGTCGATGTACTCGGTGGGGATGAAAGCTTCGTAAGAGTTTTCGGTGTTGATGATCGCAGTGGGGGCCGCGGGGACCTCGTCACCGGTCTTCGCGGATGCCGGAATCTTGGCGATCACCGTGGTCGGTGGGGTGATCTCCACGCCGTACCGGTAGCTGACAGGCCCGCTGTCGCTGCCCTCGCTCGAGTCGGCGTGAATCGAGTTGCTGGTAAATTGGTACTGTGCAGTCTGCCCCAAGCCGACCGGTAAGGCTGCGTTTGCTTCCGTGGTGCTGGCGACCTGCCGGGCCTCGTCTGCCCGCCCCGCTGTTATCGCGTAGGAGGTGGCACCGGGAATCGCTTCCCAGGCCACCGAGGTCTCCGTGGTCGTGGTGACGGCGGTCAGCGGGGTGAGTCGCGATGACGGGTCCGGGTTGGTGGCCGTTACCGCAGCCACCGGCTCGGCTCCCCGCGCGGTCATGGAGACGACGACCACGTGGGCGGACGACGAGCGCGACAGCGGCAGGCTTGTGGACGCATCCGTTCCCCGCCACAGGACCCGGTGCGTGCGGTCGTCGACTACGGCGCGGTCGACACCGGATCCGTCCGAAAAGGTCAGCTCCAGTGATTGCTCCTGGACCCGTGCCAGCACGGTGCTCTGTTCCGATGCGGAAGCGGCAACGGCTCCACTGGTGGCTGGAGTGGCGGCGAAGGCCAGCGCGGCAACAAGTGCCAGGACGACGTATGATCTGGCCGTGCGGTCGGAGTCGGTTACCATGGATTCCCCCTGATCACATCTGACGTCAACTGGTAAGGAAGTCGTGCGAAACAGTTCCGGTCGACGGCTCACCACCTCCTGTCGCTCGTTGTTGTGACCCGCCCCGGCCGCTCGGGCCGCCGATCCGTGCGCCCCCGTTCTTGCTCGAGTCGCCGGTCGGGCGGTAATCAACGCTTTTCCGAATCCCCGCTGCCCGCTCGGAAGCGTCCGTCATCGGCGGAAGTCGAGTGCGGGATTGTGCTGTTCCTCGCTTCGAGCCCGTCCTGCCGGCACTGGTGGAGCTGTCCGGTGGGACGCGGCAGCGCTGCCTGGGCTCAAAATTTCGTCGATACCGCCAGGCGCGCTCTTCGGTGAGTGGCCAGTCGGTGTCGTGGCAACCACGATGCTGGCGATCGGTGTGGTCCTTCAATACTCCTTACGGGTGAGACTTCCACAGCTCGCCGGCTTGTCGTGCACGGACTGTCGGGGGATGGTCTGTTCACTTTCGGTGAGTTTCCCGCCGATTCCACCGCGAGGTTCGATACCCTTCGCGGTCCGTGGCTGGAGTTGGGCATCGCTGTTGCCCTGTCCGGGGTAAAAACGGGTATTGGTTTGAACGGTTGTTGTCCCTGGTGGTCCGAACTAATGTTGTCCATGTGCGCCTGATTATGTATACACTTTCTTTCGTGGGGGGAGCGGAAGTATTTCATGATCATGTGGAAAGGGCAGTCCGGCAGTTGGCTTCAGAAGTGGAGGGGCAGTTCGACGATCCGATCCTGGCGCAGCTGTGGGTTGCGGACAGAGTCCGTTCCGCAGCAGAAAGCCTTGCTGACGGCCTCCTGGCGGAGGCGCGACGCGCCGGTAGCGGAGCCGCTGACCGCCGGAGGAGCACCCGGACCTGGGAGGAACTCGGTTTGGTGCTGGGGATGTCACCCCAGGGCGTGAGGCAACGGCACCTCCGCCGGAGTGGCCGGGCCGACCGGACCGGACCTGCTCCACCGGCACTGCTTGAGGTGCGATGACTGGTTCCGGGCGGTTGAGGAGTGTTGTCCGGCCGGCTCGGCGCCCGTGCGCACCGGGCAGCTCGGTGCCGGTCGGCGGATGCATCCACCGGTTGTCCGCCGGCGTCGCCTCCGTCGCGCGGCCCAGCACGTCCCGGTTGACCGGGAACTCGGGGCCTGTCGGATCGCCACCACGTACGACGCCGGCAAGGCCGAACCGCCTGTGATGAGGACGGCTGCTCACACGACGGGCGGTGCCGTCGAACAGCTCTCGGGCACGCGGGGATGAACGCGTGCCGACGGTAGGGCTTGCGTTGGGCTGAGGCGGTTGTATCGGGTGGACAGCCCCTTCAGCGGCTCCGGCAGCACGCCCACTCCGGCAGCACGCCCACGATGAGACCGGCGAGAGTGAACAGGCGCAACTTCCGGGCCTCGAGCGCACCGAGGCCGCCCCGGCGACGTACCGGGGCGCCCTTGTAGGCGCCTGCGCCCAGGACGTCTCCGACGCCTGGCAGGTCATGTCCTTCAGCGCGAACCGGTTGTCGAGCCGACTGTGCAGCTTGTCCGGGATGGCCCAGACTTCGGACGTAGTCCGTCGTCCACCTTGGACAGCCCCCCGCGGCCGGGCTGCGGACGGTCGGCGGGCAACCGCCTGACGGCGGTCGTTCGCCGGGCACGGGTGATCAGTAAGGACGTTCGAGCCTCGTCAGCCCTCTGCTGCGCATCGTCCTCGCCGAGGAAACTCCTGCTTGCACACCGGGCCGGTGAGGCCGACGTTAGGCCCGACCACGCCCGTGGTCGACCAGCCCAATGCACCGACCGGCGCGACCAGGGGCACGGCGGTGAGCACCAGGCGCACCCATGTCCCCTGCCACGCCCGTGCTAGCGGGTGCTGCGACACCGCGTGCACGCGGGACGGCGACCTCACGGTGTGGCTGCGCGACACCACGGGCTCGTCGCTGTGGTCGAAGTCGCTGCGGCCCCAGCGCCGGTGACCTGACGCGGGTCCCCGCCTCGTCCGGCGGATTGCCCCGCCACCGCGGTCGTGGTTGCGTGGGCCTCCACCCGGTGTGCAACCGGGTGGAGGCCCGCCTGCGACAGGGAGGTCGCCGTGCGCCTGCGCGTGGGGTTCGTCGTCGGCTCGTTCCTCGCCGGACTGGTGACCGCCCCGGCGGCGCCCGCCCCGGGAATGGCGATCGGGGCGGTCGAAGACCTCGCGCCCGGCGCCCGGCCGGGCGACCGGGCCCTGGCGCGCGACGCGGTGCGCGACGACCTCGCGGGCGAGCGGTTCTACTTCGCGCTGCCCGACCGGTTCGCCAACGGCGACACCGGCAACGACCGCGGCGGGTCCGCGCGCACCGACCGGCTGGAGACCGGGTTCGACCCGTCGGACCGGGGCTTCTACCACGGCGGGGACCTCAAGGGCCTGCGCGACCGGATCGACTACCTGGACGGGATGGGCGTCACGGCGCTCTGGCTGACGCCGGTGTTCCGCAACCGCTGGGTACAGGGCACGGGCGCGGACGCCTCCGCCGGCTACCACGGCTACTGGACCACCGACTACACCCGGCTCGACCCGCACTTCGGCACCACCGACGAGATGCGGCGGCTGATCTCCGACGCGCACCGGCACGGCATCAAGGTGTTCTTCGACATCGTCGCCAACCACACCGCCGACCTCATCTCCTACGCGGAGGGCCGCTACGACTACGTCTCCACGCGCGAGGCCCCCTACCTGGACGAGTCGGGGCAGCCGGTCGACATCTCCGCCATCGCCGGGCAGGAGGACTTCCCGGAGCTCACCGCCCCCTACACCCCCGTGGTGCGCGGCGGGAAGTCACCGGCCTGGCTCAACGACCCCTCGCTCTACCACAACCGCGGCGACTCGACGTTCAGCGGGGAATCCACCGAGTACGGCGACTTCTTCGGCCTCGACGACCTGATGACCGAGCACCCGGCCGTCGTGGCGGGCATGAAGCGCGTCTTCACCCACTGGATCGACGTGCTGGACATCGACGGCTACCGCGTCGACACCGTCAAGCACGTCAACATCGAGTTCTGGCAAGCGCTCGCGCCCCACGTGGAGCGGTACGCGGCCCAGCGCGGCAAGAAGGACTTCTTCGTGTTCGGCGAGGTGTTCGACGCGGACCCGGCGTTCACGTCCCGCTACACCACCACCGGGCGGATGCAGGCAGCGCTGGACTTCCCGTTCCAGAGCGGCGCCGCGGCGTTCCTGGCGGGGCGCGGTTCGCAGCGGCTGGGCGAGGTGCTGGCGGACGACGACCGGTACACCGACGCGGACTCCAACGCCTCGTCGCTGCCGACGTTCCTGGGCAACCACGACCTGGGCCGCATCGCGTGGTCGATCCGCCGGGACCGGCCGGGCGTGGGCGAAACCGAGCTGCTGGCGCGGTTGGAGCTCGGCAACGCCCTGATGTACCTGTGGCGCGGCAACCCGGTCGTCTACTACGGCGACGAGCAGGGCTTCGCCGGCAGCGGCGGCGACAAGGCGGCGCGGCAGGACCTGTTCGCGTCCCGCACGCCCGAGTACCGGGCGGAGGACCTCGTCGGCAGCGACCGGACCGGCGCGGTGGACAACTTCTCGGTCGACCACCCGCTGTACCGGCAGTTGCGGGACCTGGCCGCGTTCGTCGACTCCGACCCGGTGTGGCGCACGGGGAACCAGACGCTGCGGTACGCCTCGGGCGACGTCATCGCGTTCAGCCGGGTGGCCGCGGCCGAGCAGGTCGAGCACCTGGTCGTGGCCAACGCCGGCACGACCGCCGCGTCGGTCGACGTCCCGGTGGGCAGCGCGGCGATGCGACCGGTCCGACCCGCCGGCGGGCCCCCGATCCCGGCGGCGGCCGGCGAGGTCGCGGTCACCGTGCCACCGCTGTCGGTGGTGGTGCTCGAGGGGACGAGGCGCCTGAGGGCGGCCGTTCCCGCGCCGACGCTGGTCGTGCCGCCCGCCGGCACGCGCCTGGACGACCGGGTGGAACTGCGGGCCGACGGCATCACGGCGCCCTTCGCGCAGGCCACGTTCGCGGCGGAGGTCGAGGGGGCGCCCGGCTGGACGGTGCTGGGCACCGACGACACCGCGCCGTACCGGGTGTACGCGGACCTCGCCCGGCTGCCCGGCGCGGCGGTCGGCAAGCGGGTCGAACTCCGGGTGGTGGCGAAGGGCTCCGCCGGCCCGCCGGGCGCCGACGGAGCGGCAGTGTCATTGGCCGCCGCACCGCCCGCTGCCGCGCGATGAACGGACCGAGCCGCCCCTAGTGGTCGGCCAACTCGACGCGGGAGAGCACTTCGTCGTCGCGCAGGATGCGGAACTCGTGCCCCTGGGCGCCCAACACCTTGAGGAACCCGGGACTGGTCTCCACGACGTAGACCTCGAACGTGCCGGTGGTGGTCTCGATGCGCTCCCGCGGCACCCACGGCGTCGCGACGACCGCCGCCACGACCAGCGCGACCACGCCGACGACCAACCCGATGCGCCGCACCACGAACCGCACCGGCCCCGGCTCGTCCCCCTTCCGCCGGATGGCGGACACCACCAACCCCGCAGCGAGCACCACCGCCGTGACCGGGACCCACCACTGGTGGTAGGTCCGCACGTGCGCCACCAAAAACGCCACCAGCACCGTCACCACCAGGGGCGCGTACCGGGACCGGGTGGCCGCTGCGTAGAACGCCGCCAACGGCACCATCAGCACCAGCAGCACCGTGCTGATCCGCCGGTCCGCCATGAACGTGCCCAGGAACAGACCGGGCGCGTCCTCCAGGTCCAGGGTGTGCAGCAGCGCGAACGTCGTGTGCCAGTCGTAGTGAGACACGGCCAGCAGGCGCAGCAGCACGAACAACACGGCGCCCCCGGTGAGGGCGGTGCCGAGATGGGCGTTCTCGGTGGTCACAGCCGGCACTATCGCACCCCCGGCTACTCTTCACCCATCCCGAGCACTTCCTGCCCCACTTCGCACGAAGGAGCACCGACGGCCGTGAGCGAGCGCACCCTGGTCCTGATCAAGCCCGACGGCGTGAGCCGCGGTCTGGTCGGCGAGGTCCTCTCCCGCATCGAGCGCAAGGGCCTCACCCTGGCCGCGCTCGAACTGCGCACCGTGGACCGCGCGACCGCCGAGCAGCACTACGCCGAGCACGACGGCAAGCCGTTCTTCGGCGACCTCGTCGAGTTCATCACCGGCGGTCCGCTCGTGGCCGCCGTGGTCGAGGGCACGCGCGCGATCGCGGCGTTCCGCCAGCTCGCCGGCGGCACCGACCCGGTGGAGAAGGCCACGCCGGGCACGATCCGCGGTGACTTCGGCCTGGAGGTCCAGTTCAACCTCGTCCACGGCTCGGACTCGCCCGAGTCGGCCGAGCGCGAGATCAAGCTCTGGTTCCCGAGCCTCTGAGCCGCCGTTCCCGACGGCCCGGACCGCACTCCGGTCCGGGCCGTCGGTGCAGCGGGACCCCGCCGATTTCACTCGGTTGAGTGAACGCGGCGCTCGGGACGGCGGGCCCGACCCCGCGGGACCGCTGTTCAACCGCGCCCTGGCGGTGCCGTTACCCTGGACCGCGTGAGCGTCGAGTCGGTCTTCCCAGCGCTGGAGCCCCTCCTGCCGAGGGTCTCCAAGCCGGTCCAGTACGTCGGCGGGGAGCTGAACGCGTCCGTCAAGGACTGGGACGCCGCGAACGTGCGGTGGGCCCTGATGTACCCGGACGCCTACGAGGTCGGCCTGCCCAACCAGGGCGTCATGATCCTCTACGAGGTCCTCAACGAGCAGCCCGACGTGCTGGCCGAGCGCACCTACGCGGTCTGGCCCGACCTCGAACGGCTCATGCGCGAGCACGGCGTCCCCCAGTTCACGGTGGACGCGCACCGGCCGGTCAAGGCGTTCGACCTGCTCGGCGTCAGCTTCGCCACCGAACTCGGCTACACCAACCTGCTCACGGCGCTCGACCTGGCCGGCATCCCGCTGCACGCGGCCGACCGCACCGAGGACGACCCGGTCGTGGTGGCCGGCGGCCACGCGGCGTTCAACTCGGAACCGATCTCGCCGTTCGTCGACGCGGCGGTGCTCGGCGACGGCGAGGAAGCCGTCCTGGAGATCACCGACCTGGTGCGGGCGTGGAAGGCCGAGGGCCGCCCCGGCGGTCGCGACGAGCTCCTGACCCGCCTGGCCGAGACCGGCGGCGTCTACGTGCCCCGGTTCTACGACGTCGAGTACCTGCCCGACGGCCGCATCCAGCGCGTCGTGCCCAACCGCGAACGCGTCCCGTACCGCGTGTTCAAGCGGACCACGATGGACCTCGACGCGTGGCCGTACCCGAAGCAGCCCCTGGTGCCGCTGGCGGAGTCCGTGCACGAGCGGATGAGCGTGGAGATCTTCCGCGGCTGCACGCGCGGCTGCCGCTTCTGCCAGGCGGGCATGATCACCAGGCCGGTGCGCGAGCGGTCGATCGAGGGCATCGGCGCGATGGTGCAGCGCGGCCTGGAGGCGACGGGCTTCGAAGAGGTCGGCCTGCTGTCGCTGTCCAGCGCGGACCACTCGGAGATCGCCGAGGTCACCAAGGGGCTGGCGGACCGCTACGAGGGCACCAACACCAGCCTGTCGCTGCCCAGCACGCGCGTCGACGCGTTCAACATCGACCTGGCCAACGAGCTGTCCCGCAACGGCCGCCGCTCGGGCCTGACGTTCGCGCCGGAGGGCGGCAGCGAGCGCATCCGCCGGGTCATCAACAAGATGGTGTCCGAAGAGGACCTGATCCGCACGGTCAGCGCGGCGTTCGCGGCGGGGTGGCGGCAGGTGAAGCTGTACTTCATGTGCGGCCTGCCCACGGAGACCGACGACGACGTCCTCCAGATCGCGGAGATGGCCAAGAACGTGATCCGCGCGGGGCGCGAGGTGAGCGGTCGCAAGGACATCCGCTGCACCATCTCGATCGGCGGCTTCGTGCCGAAGCCCCACACGCCGTTCCAGTGGGCCGCGCAGTGCGATCCGGCCACAGTGGACAGCCGCCTGCGCAAGCTCCGCGAAGCCGTCAACGCCGACCGCGCGCTCGGCCGCAACATCGGCATGCGCTACCACGACGGCCAGCCGTCCCTGATCGAAGGTCTGCTCTCGCGCGGCGACCGCAGGATCGGGCGGGTCATCGAGCGCGTGTGGCGGGAAGGGGGGCGCTTCGACGGCTGGTCGGAGCACTTCTCCTACGAGCGCTGGGTGACGGCGGCGAACACCGAGCTGGCCCCGCTCGGCGTGGACCTGGACTGGTTCACGACGCGGGAGCGCGAGGAGCTGGAAGTCCTGCCCTGGGACCACCTGGACTCGGGCCTGGACAAGGAATGGCTGTGGGCCGACTGGCAGGACGCGCTGGACGAGCGCGAGCAGGACGACTGCCGCTGGACGCCCTGCTTCGACTGCGGCGTCTGCCCGGCGATGGGCACGGACATCGAAGTGGGCCCCACCGGCCGCACCCTGCTCCCCATCTCCCCGGTGGGCAAGGGCTCCCCGGTTCGCAACCCGGCCCTGACCGCCACACCTCCGGGTGAATCCACCGAAATCCTGTACGAAACCACCCCTCCCGCCACTCGGTGAGACAACGAACCCCGCGAACCACCCACCACTACCTCGACCCCGGCCTCCCTGCCCCGCCGGTCCCCTGAGCCCCACCCCGCCCACTCCATCCCCACCCACCCCACTGCCCCCAGTACCCACCCCGCTCCCACCGCACCGCCGCTCACGCAGTTGCCATCCCGCCGGGCACGTGGTCTACCGCGTGCACCTCGGCGGAGCCTGCCGCGACGCCCCCGCGCTGGAGGACTCGTCCGCTGCGCTGAGCCTGGTCCGTCCGACTGCCGACCGGCGTTGTGGTGAACCCGGCGGCTGTCCGAGGTGGCGGGTTGGCTCGCCAGCCGCAGTCGTGGTCTGGCGGGCAGCGCTCCAGCAGGCGGCACCGCGGCAGGCGGCACCGCGGCAGGCGGCACCGCGGCAGGCGGCGCTGCGGTGTGGTGGCTCTGATGAGGTGGCAACAGGTGCGGTGGGTGGAAGCCGGCTCGGTCCGCACGGGACGGACGCACCTCGGCCCCTGAGCTTGGCAAGCCTCGGCCTGTACCCCCTCGGTCAGCCCGTCATGGGGAGGACCAGTTAGCCGCGAGGCGTCGGATGCAGCCAGGCTTCCGACCGACCGACCGACCGACCAGCCGCCCGTCGTCGCTGGAGGCTTCGCTCGTCGAGCGTTCGGGCCGACCGCGGCAAAGGCGCTCCGGCAGGTGCCTTCACCCGAACCGGTGATTTGCGGCGCACTGCGCGTTCACACGTCACCCGACCCGCGTTATGCGCGCGCTGAACACCGCGACCGCGGCATCGCGAGCCGAAATCGCCGCTAATTCTCGGACAAACCACCCGCAGGGATCTTGAAGTCGGGAACCTTGAATTCCGAAACCGCCGCCTCGGCGTTCACCAACCCGTGCCCGTAGAAGCCGTTGTACTCCGAGTACCCGGTGCAGAAGGCGTCCTGGACGCCCGTCCCGTTCAAGTCGTAATCGGCCGGACAGGGCAGCGTCTCCGCCTGCGAGTTCAGCATCCGGCTCAGCTCGCCCGCCGTCGCCGTCGGGTGCGAAGAAGCGAGCAGCGCCGCCACCCCGGAAACGTGCGGAGCCGCCATGGAAGTGCCGCACGAGTAGTCGTACCCCGAAGGCACGGTCGACAGCACGCACGGCTGCCCCTCCTCCGGGGACTGCTTGCGGTCGCCGCCCGGTGCGGTCACGTCCACCGCGCCCAGCCCGTACGAGCTGTAACCGGCCTTCACCTTGCTCACACCCACGGACGACACGGCCACCACGTTGCGCAACTGCGCGGGCAGCACCAGACACGTGTTGTCCACCGGACGCGGTTTGACGTCCTCCGGGGCGGCGTTGGTGGGGCTCTGCGCGTCCTGCCCGGGTTTCGACAGGTCCACGCCCCCGTTGCCCGTCGCCGCCACGGTCAGCACGCCACGCCCGTTCGCGAACTCCACCGCACGCCGCACGGCCTCGTACACGACGGCCTGGCCGACCTTGTTCTGGCAGGTGAACACCCACGGGTCGATGAAGTAGCTGTTGTTGGTGATGGTCATGCCGTGTGCGGCGGCCCACATGAACCCGCACACCGCGTACTCCGGGTAGATGAACCCGTCGTCGTCCACGACCTTCACCGATGCGATGCGCACACCGGGCGCGACACCGGTCGTCCCCAACCCGTCGTCGGCCGCGGCGATGGTGCCCGCGACGTGCGTGCCGTGCGCGGAGGTCGTCGGCGACCACGCGGCCTGTGCGGGATTCGCCACACCTGTCGTGCAGCCCGCGGACAACGCCGGGTCGAGCGCGCCCACGAGGTCCGGGTGCGTCGGGTCGATGCCCGAGTCGAGCACGCCGACCACCACGTCCCGGCTGCCCTTGCTGATGGCGTGCGCCTCGGCGGCCCGGATCAGCTCCATGTCCCACTGCTCGGCGGTGCGGTCGACCGAACCGATCGGGGACGACCGCCCGGACGGCGTCTCGTCGTCCTTCTTCCGGGCCGGCGCCCCGGTGCGCTTGGACAGGCCGTCGGCCTGCGCGCTGTACGCCCGGTCCAGCCCGATCTTGCGGCCGAAGCCGGGGTCGGCCGAGACCGCCACGGCGACGCCGATCTGCGGGTAGTAGCCGGTCGTCGTGCCGCACGCGCGCGCGATCATCGCGTCGGCCAGCGGCTCGCTGGTCCCGGCGTCGAGCACGACCAGGTAGCGCAGCGTCGGACCGGGCTGGATGCAGTCGGCGACGGCCGGGGCCTCGTCGACCGGGACGGTGGCGTGCGCGCCCGGCGCGAAGCAACCGGTCGCGAGCAGCGCCGCGCTGACCGCGACCGCGTGGACGCGGCGGAGCAGAGGCACGGGGGACCTCCAGGGCTGGGCAGCCGATCGACCACGGCGGCGGCCGTCAGTGGGACCTCTGTCGCCGGACGGTAGCCAGGCGGGACGAACCAGACAAGCTCAACGGTGTCGAAGGCCACCAAGGTACCGTCCTGCTGGAGTAGAAGCGTGGACCGTTGGGGTGCTCACCCCGTCGGAACCCCACCCGGTACCCAAGGGGAGTAGCACTGAGCCGCCAGCAGCAGCCCAACCCGTCGGCCGCACCGGTCCAGAAGCTCCGGCTGCGTTATGCCAAGCGCGGCCGGTTGCGGTTCACGTCGCACCGTGACATCGCTCGCACCTTCGAGCGCGCGCTGCGCCGCGCCGGCGTGCCCATGGCGTACTCCCAGGGCTTCAGCCCTCACCCGAAGGTCTCGTGGGTCGGCGCCGCACCCACGGGCGTGGCCAGCGAGGCGGAGTACGTCGAGGTCCAGGTCGTGGAGCGGGTCGACCCGGCCGCGCTGCGGGCCGCGCTGGACGCGGTGCTGCCGCCCGGCCTGGACGTGGTCGAGGTGGTGCAGGCGGCGGGCGGCGCGCTGCCCGAGCGGATCGAGGCCAGCGCCTGGCAGGTGGAACTCCCCGGTGTGTCACCCGAACGGTTGACCGACGCGGTGGCGGCGTTCCTCGCGGCGGACTCCGTCGAGGTGGAGCGGCTGACCAAGGACGGCAAGAAGGTCGTCGACGTGCGGCCGGCCGTGGTGTCCGCGGAGGTGCGGCCCCCCGACGCGGAGGCGCCCGGATCGCCCCAGGTGGGCGGGCAATCGAGCGACGCGGGACACGATGCACGGGATTTGTCGCGACCATGTGGGATACTCGTGGTGGTCGTGCGGCAGACAACCCCTACCGTCCGACCCGACGACGTGCTGAGCGCGCTCCGAGTCGTCGCCGACCTGGTTCCGCCGGTGCCCGCGAAGGCGACCCGGATGGCGCAGGGGCGGCTCGACGAAGAAGGTCGCTTGGTCGACCCGCTCGCCCCTGACCGGGCGGCGGAGGAGGTCTGACCGGGCTGCCGCCGGAGCGGCGCTGACGGCGTCGTCGCGGGAGATGGACCTGCTGTGCCGCGTGCACAGCACGTGGCAGAGGATTCCCGCCGCCAGCCGCGGTGGTGAGTGGACAAGAGAGGCCCCTGCGCGGCCGCGTCGCCCAAGACGCGCCCGGGGGCGGAGGAGCTGCATGTCGAACACGAACAAGCCCGCCGGAGCCGGCGGGGGTAACGCCACATCCGCACACCCCGCGCTGGCCGATCTGCCGGCCAAGCTGAGGGTGCACGCGCTGGCGAAGCTGCTGGGCACCAGCAGCAAGCACGTCGTGGCGGCGCTGGCCGACCTGGGCGAGACCGTGAAGGGCGCCCAGTCCAGCGTGAGCCGCGACCTGGCGCTCAAGGTCGCCGAGAGCCTGCTGGACTGGGACGACGTCGTCACCGGCGCCGTGGACGAGACCACCGAGGAACCGGCCGTCCCGGCCCGCGAGGTGGCCGCGCTCGCGCCGCTGTTCGCGCCGCCGTCCGCGGTGTTCCTGCCGCCGACCCCGGTCGCCGCCCCGGCGCCCGCCGCGGTGGAGGAGCCCGAGGAGGAGCAGGTCGAGGAGGCGTCCGCCGACGACGCCGGTGACGAGGGCGAGGGCGAGGGCCGTCGCCGCCGTCGTCGTGGCCGGCGCGGTCGCGGTCGCGGCAAGGGCGTCGGCGAGGACGGGCACGGCGAGGACGACGCCGAGGACCCCGCCGAGGCGGAGGCCGAGGAGCCCGCCGCCGAGGAGGAGGGCCCGTCGGACGAGGAGTCGGACGGCGGCACCAGCCGGCGCCGTCGCCGCCGTCGCCGCCGCAAGGCCGGCGCGGACGACGAAGCCGCCCCGAGCGAGGACGACCCGCCGAACACCGTCGTGCACGTCCGCGAGACCTCCGCCCGCGACGCCCGCGACGACAAGGCCGACTCCGAGGCCGCCCAGAACGAGGTCCGCAGCGTGCGCGGCTCGACCCGGCTGGAGGCCAAGCGCCAGCGCCGCCGGGACGGCCGGGAGGCCGGCCGCCGCCGCGCCCCGGTGCTGTCCGAGGCCGAGTTCCTGGCCCGCCGCGAAGCCGTCGAGCGCACCATGGTCGTGCGCGAGCGCGGCGACCGCACCCAGATCGGCGTGCTGGAGGACGGCGTGCTCGTGGAGCACTTCGTCACCTCGTCCGGCACCGGTTCGCTGGTCGGCAACGTCTACCTGGGTCGCGTGCAGAACGTCCTGCCGTCCATGGAGGCGGCGTTCATCGACATCGGCCGGGGCCGCAACGCGGTGCTCTACGCCGGCGAGGTCGACTGGGACGCGGCCGGCCTGGAGGGCAAGGCCCGCAGGATCGAGCAGGCGCTCTCGTCCGGCGACAGCGTCCTGGTGCAGGTCACCAAGGACCCGGTCGGCCACAAGGGCGCCCGCCTGACCACGCAGATCAGCCTGCCCGGCCGGTTCCTGGTGTACGTGCCGGGCGGCGGCGCGACGGGCATCAGCCGCAAGCTGCCCGACAACGAGCGCAAGCGCCTCAAGGACATCCTCAAGCGCGTGGTCCCCGAGGACGCGGGTGTGATCATCCGCACCGCCTCGGAGGGCATCGCCGAGGAGGAGCTGGCCCGCGACGTGACGCGCCTGCAGGCGCAGTGGCAGGTCATCAAGGAGAAGGCCGACGTGCCGCGGGCCCAGGCCCCGCAGCTGCTGTACGAGGAGCCGGACCTGCTGGTGAAGGTCGTGCGCGACCTGTTCACCGAGGACTTCTCGGCGCTCATCGTGCAGGGCGCGGACGCGTGGGACACCATCGACGCCTACGTCCGCCACGTGGCGCCGGACCTGCAGGAGCGCCTGCGCCGGCACGTGGGCAACAGCGACGTGTTCGTCGAGCACCGCATCGACGAGCAGCTGCTCAAGGCGCTGGACCGCAAGGTCTGGCTGCCCTCCGGCGGCTACCTGGTGATCGACCGGACCGAAGCGATGACGGTCATCGACGTCAACACCGGCAAGTTCACCGGATCGGGTGGAAACCTGGAAGAGACGGTGACCCGGAACAACCTGGAGGCGGCCGAGGAGATCGTCCGCCAGCTCCGGCTCCGGGACATCGGCGGCATCATCGTGATCGACTTCATCGACATGGTCCTGGAGTCGAACCGCGACCTGGTGCTGCGCAGGCTGACCGAGTGCCTGGGGCGCGACCGGACGCGCCACCAGGTGGCCGAGGTGACGTCGCTGGGCCTGGTCCAGATGACCCGCAAGCGGGTCGGCACGGGGCTGCTGGAGGCGTTCTCGACGACCTGCGAGCACTGCCGGGGCCGCGGCCTGGTCGTGTCCACGGAGCCGGTGCACTCGCACAGCCCGTCCAACGGCCACGGCCAGCAGCAACAGCAGCAGGGCCGCAAGTCCCGGCGCGGTAAGGGCGCGGAGGCGCCCGAGCCGGTGGCCGAGGTCGTGGTCGCGCCCACCGAGGAGCCCGAGGCGATCACCGAGCAGTCCACTTCGGACGAGCCGCTGGCCGCCGTGGTGGAGGAGGAGGCGGTCGCGGAGCCGAAGCGCGAACGCCGCCAGCGCCGCCGCGCCCGCCGCGAGGCCGGCGCCGCCGCCCGTCACGAGAACGCCGGCGGGCTGCCCGCCGAGACCGGTTCCGACGCCGGCACGCCCGACGAGCCCGCTGCGCGCGCCGAGGCCGTTGCCGCCGACCGCACCGCGGTCGAGCCGGCGCAGGCCGAGACCGCTCAGCAGGCCCAGTCCGGGCAGGTCCAGTCCGGGCAGGTCCAGTCCGGGCAGGTCCAGCCTGAGCAGGCCCAGGCTGAGCAGACCCGGGCCGGTCAGGTCGAGGCCGGCCAGGCCCAGGCCGGGCAGCCCCACGCCACCGCCGAGCCGCAGGCCCGGTCGCACGCCGAACCCGGCGCGGCGGCCGAGCCGAGCGCGGCCGAGGCCGGCGCCGCCCAGTCCGGTCTCGCGCGGTTCGTCTCCGCCGAGGCAGGCCCGACCTCGACCGGCCCGAGCCGGTCGGGCGCCGGGTCCGGTCCGGCGCAGCCCGGCCTGGTCCGGGTCACCGAGCCCGCGGAACCGACCACCCCGGCCACGACGGGTGGGGCGCAGGCGACGCCCGAGCCGTCCCCGCGGCCGGACGAGGCGGAGCCCGCGGGCGAGCCGCGGATCCAGCCGCCCACCCAGGTCGGCACGGCGGAGGCCAACGCGGCCGACCAGTCGCTCAACGGCCACGGCGAGCCCGTGGTGGCCACCCGCCGCCGCACCCGCCGGGCCGCCTCCCGGCCCGCCGGCCCGCCGCTGGGCGCGGTCAAGGAGAGCTGACCCACCGCCGGCGCGGCCCCGGGAACACCGGGGCCGCACCGGCGTTGACCTGCGAGGTCAGGCCGCACCCACCCCGGTTTGACCCCGCAGTCCACCGCCACGTAACCTGATGCACGGCCCGCCGTCCGGTGGGCCCTGTCGTGCGAAGCCCAGTTCACGCGAACATCCCGTGGCACTGTGGCGCGCGTGGCCCCGTCCCGTCGAGTAGCAGGAGACTTCCGTCCCGATGTACGCGATCGTCAAGACCGGCGGCAAGCAGTACAAGGTGGCTGTCGGCGACGTCATCGAGGTCGAGAAGCTCGAGGGCGAGCCGGACACCGAGATCACGTTCGCGGCGCCGCTCCTCGTGGTGGACGGCTCTGACGTCACCTCCGCCGCCGACGCCCTGGCGAAGATCTCGGTGACCGGCAAGGTCGTCGAGCAGACCAAGGGTCCCAAGATCCGCATCCACAAGTTCAAGAACAAGACCGGCTACCACAAGCGCCAGGGTCACCGCCAGAAGCTGACCCGCGTCGAGGTCACCGGCATCACCGGTAAGTGAGGATCTGACTAGCCATGGCACACAAGAAGGGTGCATCCAGCTCCCGCAACGGCCGTGACTCGAACCCCCAGTACCTCGGGGTCAAGCGGTTCGGCGGTCAGGTCGTCAAGGCCGGCGAGATCCTGATCCGCCAGCGCGGCACCAAGTTCCACCCCGGCGTCAACGTCGGTCGCGGCAAGGACGACACGCTGTTCGCCCTCGCGCCCGGTGCGGTCGAGTTCGGCACGAAGCGCGGTCGCAAGACCGTGAACATCGTCCCGGTCGAGGCTGCCGCCTGAGCACGTCCCTCCTGAGCGCCGTGTGTCCGCGGGAATGCGCGGACCACGGCGCTCAGCGGTGTTCGCGGGGCCAGTGTTCCCAGAGCCGGTATTCCCAGAGTCGATATTCCCAGAGTCGATCCGCACCTAGCGCTTGGAAGTGATTCCCCGTGTCCCGTTTTGTCGACCGGGTGGTGATCCACGTCGCCGCCGGCGATGGCGGCAACGGGGTCGCCTCCGTGCACCGCGAGAAGTTCAAGCCGCTGGGCGGCCCTGACGGCGGCAACGGCGGCAAGGGCGGCGACGTGGTGCTGGTCGTCGACTCGCAGGTGCACACCCTGCTGGACTTCCACTTCCGCCCGAACGCGTCCGCCGGCAACGGCAAGGGCGGCCAGGGCGGCAACCGCGACGGCGCCAACGGCGCGGACCTGGAGCTGCGCGTCCCGGACGGCACCGTGGTGCTCACGCCCGAGGGCGAGCTGGTGGCCGACCTGACGGGTGAGGGCACGCGCCTGATCGCCGCCCAGGGCGGTCGTGGCGGCCTGGGCAACGCGTCGCTGGCGTCCAAGGCCCGCAAGGCCCCCGGCTTCGCCCTGCTGGGTGAACCGGGGGAGCAGCACGACCTGGTGCTGGAGCTGAAGTCCGTCGCCGACGTGGGCCTGCTCGGCTTCCCGTCGGCGGGCAAGTCGTCGCTGATCTCGGTGCTGTCCGCGGCCAAGCCGAAGATCGCCGACTACCCGTTCACGACCCTGGTGCCCAACCTCGGCGTCATCACCGGCGGCGACACCGTCTTCACCATGGCCGACGTGCCCGGCCTGATCCCCGGCGCCTCCCAGGGCAAGGGCCTCGGCCTGGACTTCCTGCGGCACATCGAGCGCTGCGCGGTGCTCGTGCACGTGGTCGACTGCGCCACCTACGAGCCCGGCCGCGACCCGCTGTCCGACATCGACGCGCTGGAAGCCGAACTCGCCGAGTACACCCCGTCGCTGGCCGACGACCTGGCCGAACGGCCGCGCGTGGTGGTGTTGAACAAGGTCGACATCCCGGAGGCGCGGGACCTTGCGGAGATCGTGCGCCCGGACATCGAGGCGCGCGGCCTGCCGGTCTTCGAGGTGTCCACGGCCAGCCGGGAAGGTCTGCGCGAGCTGACCTTCGCGCTGGCCCGCGTGGTCGAGGAGTACCGGGCGTCGCGCCCCAGGCAGGAGGCGACCCGGATCGTGCTGCGGCCGACCGCCGTGGACGACGCGGGCTTCACCGTGGTGGAGGACCCGCAGGTCGAGGGCGGCTTCATCGTGCGCGGCGAACGCCCCGAGCGGTGGATCCGCCAGACGGACTTCAGCAACGACGAGGCCGTCGGCTACCTGGCGGACCGGCTGAACCGGCTGGGCGTGGAGGACGTCCTGGTCAAGATGGGCGCGGTGCCCGGCTGCCAGGTCACCATCGGCGACCTGGTGTTCGACTGGGAACCGTCGACCCCGGCCGGTATCGCCATGACCATGACCGGTCGCGGCACGGACGCCCGCCTGGAGGCCAACACCCGCGTCGGCGCGTCCGAGCGGCTGGCCGCGAAGAAGGCGCGACGGCTGCCCGGCGACTACGAGGACTTCGAAGAGGACGAGTGACCGGGTCGGTGTTGTCGCAGGCCCGGCAGGCCGTGTCGGCGGCGGGCCGGGTCGTGGTGAAGGTCGGTTCGTCGTCGCTGACCACGGCGGGAGGCGGCCTGGACCGCTCCCGCCTGGACGCCCTGGTGGACGCCGTCGCCGCCCGCTGCGCGGCGGGCAGCCAGGTCGTGCTGGTCTCGTCCGGCGCGATCGCGGCCGGCCTGGCGCCGCTCGGCGTGACCCGCCGCCCCCGCGACCTCGCCACCCAGCAGGCGGCGGCGAGCGTCGGGCAGTTGACGCTGGCCCACGCCTACGCGAACTCGTTCGGCCGCTACTCGCTGACCGTCGGCCAAGTCCTGCTCACGGCGGACGACGTGGTCCGGCGCTCGCACTACCGCAACGCCCAGCGCACCTTCTCCCGCTTGCTGGCCCTGGGCGCGGTGCCGGTGGTGAACGAGAACGACACCGTCGCCACCGAGGAGATCCGCTTCGGCGACAACGACCGCCTGGCGGCCCTCGTGGCGCACCTGGTGGGCGCGGACGCCCTGTTCCTCCTCTCCGACGTCGACGCCCTGTACGACGGCGACCCGCGACGCCCCGGCGCGCAGCGCATCACCGAGGTCGCCGGCGCGGCGGACGTCGACGGCGTCCGTGCCGGCTCCGTCGGCGCGTCCGGCCTGGGAACCGGTGGGATGGCCTCCAAGCTCGCCGCCGCGCGCCTGGCCGCCTCGGCGGGCATCCCGGTCCTCCTGGCAGGCGCAGCGGACGCCGAGCGCGCCCTGAGCGCCGCCGACGTCGGCACGGCGTTCGCGGTGACCGGCCAGCGCCTGTCGGCACGCCGCTTCTGGCTCGGCCACGCCGCCGACGCGACCGGCAGGCTCACGCTGGACGACGGCGCGGTCGCGGCGGTCGTCGCCCGCCGCCGCTCGCTGCTGGCCGCCGGCATCACCGCGGTCGACGGCGCCTTCGAGGCCGGCGACGTGGTCGACCTGGTCGACCTGTCCGGCCACGTCGTCGCACGCGGCGTGGTCGGCTTCGACGCGGGCGAACTCCCCGCCCTGATCGGCCGGTCGAGCCACGACCTGCCCGCCGAACAACGCCGCGAAGTCGTCCACGCCGACGACCTGGTCCCCCTGCCCGCCGACTAGCCCGAGCCGGCTAGCCCGAGCCGGCCCAGCCCGAGCCTTCCCACCTAGCGCAACTTGCTGCCCTTGGTCTCCGGCAGCGTGAGGATGACCGCGAACGCGACCGCCGCGGCCACCGCCACGTACCAGAAGAAGGTCGTGCCGGGCAGAACCTTGATCACCAGCGGTGCCGTGCCACCGAACAACGCGACCGTCAGGTTGTACCAGGCGCCGATCCCCAACCCGCGCAACTCCGTGGGGAACAGCTCGCTCATCACAGCCGGGGCGATCGACGTCATGGCCGTGTAGAGCCCGAGCCCCACGCAGAACACGACGACCAACCCGCCCAGGTCGGGCCCGATCAACGTGGACAGCGGCACGACCAGCACCGCCGTCGCCGCCGACCACACCAGCAACTGGGGCTTGCGCCCGAACCGGTCCGACAACGCCCCCATCGGGTACTGGAGGGCGATGAACAGGACCGTGGCGATGGACAGCGCCAGGAACACGTCCACGGCGTCCGCCTTGCGGTTGGTGACCGCGAACGGCGTCAGCGCGCTGAAGAACGTGTAGTAGCACAACGTGGACAGCATGGTGAACCCCACCAACCGCCCCACGGCCTTCGGGTGCTCCCGCACCGTCATCGCCAACGGCCGCCTGAGCTGCTCGGCCTTCGCCCGGTTCTGCGCGAACTGCTCGGTCTCCTCCAAGGTGCGCCGCAACCACAACCCGACCAACCCCAGCACCCCGCCGACGAGGAACGGGATCCGCCACCCGTACGACGCCAGGTCCGCCGCGTCCATCGTCCGGGCCAGCGTGAACCCGAGCAACGACGCCAGGAGCAGCGCCACACCGGTCGAGATGTAGAAGAACGCCGAATACCGCCCACGCCGATCCGCCGGAGCGATCTCGGCGAGGTAAGCCGAGGCGTTCGACACCTCACCACCCAGGGAAAGCCCCTGGGCGATCCGAGCCACCACCAGCAGGATCGGTGCCAACCACCCGGCCTGCGAGTAGGTGGGCAACACCGCGATCCCCACCGACCCGCCGGCCATCAGGACGATGGTCAGCAGCATCGCCGTCCGCCGCCCACGCAGGTCGGCGAATCGACCGAGCAGATACCCGCCGAGCGGCCGGAAGAAGAACGCCAGCGCGTACGTCGCCAACGTGTTGATCAACGCCAACTGCTCGTTGTCCTTCGGGAATATCTGCGTGGCGAAATAAATGCTGAAAGTTGCGTAGATGGTCCAGTCGTACCATTCGATCGCATTCCCGATGCTCGCCGCGACGAGTTTGCGGACCGGTAACCGATGCCCCTGCGCGCCCACGGCTATCCCGCCCATCGCCACGCGCCCTTTCGCGACCGGAAGCCGGAATGCGGCCGATAATGTGGGCTGGTGTCGTGACCCGGCAGAGCTTCACGAGCGCACCCGCTGGTGGGAGCGTCCCGGACATCGATCGTGACGGGCTCGCGGACCGGTGGTCGGGTCTTGACCTCGACGTCTGCCATGGTTGGACACAACCACAAAGTGCTTGGAGCCGGAAGATCCGTTACCGAGACCGTTCGGTTGGCCTCCATTCCCGGGCGAGCAGGCCGAACAACAGGTCATCGGTCCACTCGCCCTTGATCCAGGTGTGTTCGACCAGGTGTCCTTCCTGCCGGAAACCCAGCCGTGCCAACAACTTCGCCGAGCGTTCGTTGCGCGCGTCGCACTCGGCGGACACCTTGTGCAGCCCCCGCTCGGCGAACAGGTGCTCCACCACGCGCCCGACGGCCTCTGTCGCGTACCCGTTGCCCTGGTGGGCGGTGGCGACGGTGTAGCCGATCTCGGCTTGCCTGCGGTTCTCGTGCAGGTTGACGCCGACATCGCCGACCAGCACCCCGTCCACGTCGATGGCGTACTGGAACCAGCCCGGCTCGGCCGCGTCCAGCGCCGACAGCTCCCGTATGAACTCCTCGGCCAGCGCGAGCGGGAACGGGGACTCCCACGCCTGGAACCGCGCCACCTCCGGCTCCGACCGGTAGGCCGCGAACACCGGTGCGTCCTCGGGCCGGAAGTGCCGCAGCGACAACCGCTGCGCCGTCAGGGTCACGCCGTCACCGCCAACGCGAACGGCAGCACGGCCGGCGCACCGGCTTGGCGCAGCAGGCGCGCCGCGACGGTCATCGTCCAGCCGGTGTCGACCTGGTCGTCCACCAACAGCACCGGTCCATCCACAGTGGACAGATCGGGTGCGTCGGCGGACCGCACCAGACCGGCCAGCCGTTGGGCGCTGTTCGCGCGCCGCACCGACTCGCCCAACCAGACCTGGCCCAGCAGCGGCAGCCGCCCCACGGTCGAGATGCGCCGCCCGAAGCTGCCCACCAACTCCGGACGACCACGCGACCCCACCGTCACGACGCCCACCGGGCGCTGCGCCCAACCCCACGCCGTCAACACCTTCACGCACGCGGCGAAGACGTCGTCCGGCACCTCCTGGTCCTCACCGCTGAACAGCGCCCGCAACCGGTTGCCCCAGCCGATGTCGGTCAGCCGCCCCAGCGCCCGCCCGGTCTCGGCCGCCTCGCCCGCTGGGATGCGGCCGGACAGCCCCACCCCGACCGCCGCCATGCCGGTCGGCCACTGCTTGCGCGGCTCGATCTGCACACCGGGGCGCAGCAGCCTTTCCCGTGCCGCCGTCGCGGCGCCCGACGACACCTCCGCCGACCACCGCTGCCCGGTGCAGTTGTCACACCGACCGCACGGAGCCGCGTGCGGATCGTCCAGCTGCCGCAACAGGAACTCCATGCGGCAACCCGGTGTGCTCAGGTAGTCCAGCACCGCCTTCTGCTCGGCCTTGCGCGCCGCCTCGATCCGCGCGTACCGCTCGGCGTCGTAGGACCACTCCCGCCCGGTCGACTCCCACCCGCCGCGCACCCGACGCACCGCGCCGTCCACGTCGAGCACCTTCAGCACCACTTCCAGCCGAGTGCGCGACAGCTCCACCATCGGCTCCAGCGCCGCCGTCGACAGCGTCCGCCCCGCCGCGGTCAACGACTCCAGCACCTGCCGCACCACCCGTTCCGGCGGGAACGCCAGGGACGCGAAGTACGCCCAGATGTCCCGGTCCTCCGGCCCCGGCAGCAACAGCACCTCGGCCCGCTCCACGCCGCGGCCGGCGCGCCCGATCTGCTGGTAGTAGGCGATCGGGGAGGGCGGCGCACCCAGGTGCACCACGAACCCCAGGTCCGGCTTGTCGAACCCCATGCCCAGCGCCGAGGTCGCCACCAGCGCCTTGACGCGGTTCGCCAGCAGGTCTTCCTCGGCGCGCTGCCGCTCCGCCGGATCGGTGCGGCCCGAGTACGCCGCCACCGCGTACCCGCGCTCCCGGAGGAACGCCGCCACGTCGTCGGCGGACGCCACCGTCAACGTGTAGATGATCCCCGAACCCGGCAACCGGTCGAGCTGCTCGGCCAGCCACCCCAACCGAGCCTCGGCGGTGGGCAGCCGGACCGCCGCCAGCCGCAGGCTCTCCCGGTCCAACGCCCCGCGCAGCACCAGCGTGTCCGAACCGGCTCCCAGCCCGAGCTGGTCGGTCACGTCCCGCACGACCCGGTCGTTGGCCGTCGCGGTCGTCGCCAGGACCGGCACCCCGGCCGGGAGCTCCGCCAGCAACGTCCGCAGCCGCCGGTAGTCGGGCCGGAAATCGTGGCCCCAGTCGGAGATGCAATGCGCCTCGTCCACCACCAGCAGCCCTGCCGATGATGTCAGCGAAGGCAGCACCGTGTCACGGAAATCCGGGTTGTTCAGCCTTTCCGGTGAAACCAGCAGCACGTCGACTTCGCCGGCCACCACCCGGCGGTTCACGTCCTGCCATTCATCGGTGTTCGCCGAATTGATGGTCGCCGCGTGCACCCCGGCACGAGCCGCGGCCGCGACCTGGTTGCGCATCAGCGCCAGCAGCGGCGACACGATCACCGTGGGCCCTTCGCCCAGGGACCGCAGCAGCGCGGTGGCGATGAAGTAGACGGCGGACTTGCCCCAACCGGTCCGCTGCACCACCAACGCCCGCCGCCGGTCGGCGACCAGGGCGTGGATGGCCGCCCACTGGTCATCGCGCAGCACCGCCTGAGGGCCCGCCAAAGCCCTCAGCCGCTCCTCGGCCAGTTCGCGCAATGCCGTTTCGTCCACCGGACCACCATGGCAGAGGGGTACGACAGTTTCTAATTCCCGGCGCCGCCGGGCCGCCTCCCGTCGGCTGGGAACCTCGGCGACAACCACGAACGGGTGACCGTAGGCTGGTTCACGTGACTGACGACCTGCGCGAACAGGTGCACGCCGCCGCCCGGCGCGCCCGCGTCGCCGCCAATGAGCTGGTCCTGGCCACCCGCGAGCGCAAGGACGCCGCGCTGCACGAGATGGCCGCCGCGCTGCGCGCCCGCGCAGCGGAGGTCCTGGAGGCCAACGCCAAGGACTTGGAGGCGGGTCGCGCGGCGGGGCTGTCCGACGGCCTGCTCGACCGCCTGGCGCTCGACGGGAAGCGCGTCGACGGTGTGGCGAGGGGCCTGGAGACGGTGGCCGGGCTGGCCGACCCGGTGGGCGAGGTGCTGCGCGGGTCCGTCCTGCCGAACGGCCTGGAGCTGCGGCAGGTCCGCGTCCCGATGGGCGTGGTCGGCATGGTCTACGAAGCGCGTCCGAACGTCACGGTGGACGCCGCCGGCCTCGCGCTGAAGTCCGGCAACGCCGCCCTGCTGCGCGGCTCGTCCTCCGCCGAGCACTCGAACACCGCCCTGGTCGCGATCCTGCGGGACGCGCTGGAGGCCGCCGGCCTGCCCGCCGACTGCGTCCAGCTCCTGCCGTGCCACGACCGCGCCTCGGTCAGCCACCTGATCACCGCGCGCGGCCTGGTCGACCTGGTGATCCCGCGCGGCGGCGCCGGGCTGATCAACGCCGTGGTGGAGCAGGCGACGGTGCCGACGATCGAGACCGGGGTGGGCAACTGCCACGTCTACGTCGACGCCGCGGCCGACCTCGACGTGGCGGAGCGGATCGTCCTGAACTCCAAGACCCGCCGCACGAGCGTGTGCAACGCGGCGGAGTCGCTGCTGGTGCACGCGGCTGTCGCCGACGAGTTCGTCCCCCGCATCACCGCCGCGCTCCAGGCGCAGGAGGTCACCGTCCGCGGTGACGAGACCTTCGCCCGCCAGAGCGGCGTGCAGCAGGCGACCGACGAGGACTGGGACACCGAGTTCCTGTCGCTGGACATCGCGGCCCGCGTGGTCGACTCGCTGGACGAGGCCGTCCGGCACATCGCCGCGTACGGGTCCGGCCACACCGAGGCGATCGTGACCGGCGACGTGCGCGCCGCCCGGCAGTTCACCGCGCGGGTCGACGCGGCGGCGGTCATGGTCAACGCGTCCACCGCGTTCACCGACGGCGCGGAGTTCGGCATGGGCGCCGAGATCGGCATCTCCACCCAGAAGCTGCACGCGCGCGGCCCGATGGGGCTTTCGGAGCTGACGTCCTCGAAGTGGGTCGCCTGGGGAGAGGGGCACGTCCGCGCTTCGTCCTGACACTGGGCGACATCCGTCACACTCGTCTGCCTCGTCACGGCCCGCCGATCGGCGGATGACGTCGTCACCAGGCTCGGCAGACTGGTCCGTGGACCGCGCAGTCTCGCCGACGGGGTGATGGATCCATGGACGATTGGGGCCTGGAAGTAGACCGGAGGATCTGCGTGGGGGCGGCGGTGTGCGCCGGGGTCGCGCCCGAGCACTTCCGGTTGGAGAACGGCGTGTCGACACCGGTTACGACCTCCGTGGAACCCAACAACGCAGTCCTCGACGCGGCGGAGTCGTGCCCGGTGGAAGCCATCCTGGTGCGCGAATCGGACGGCTCCGTCCTCGCTCCGCAGACCTGACCCGATGTGACGGCAATCACCTCTGGCGGGTGGAAAAGTCTCGCCCGAGGGCGTCATAGGTGGCCGCGGACGGCATCTCACTGTCGCGCGGCCACGCATCGGGGACGGGTCGCGCTCCCGCGGTGGCGATCTCCTCCCCCAGGGTCGCAGCCGGGGGACCGGTGCGCGGGCGGTTGTTCGGGGAGCGATGGACCGCCCGCGCACCACTCGAACTAGGCTCGTGTTCCATGTCCAACCGCCGGATCGGCGTCATGGGTGGCACCTTCGACCCGGTGCACCACGGCCACCTCGTCGCGGCCAGTGAGGTCCAGGCCCGCTTCGGGCTCGACGAAGTGGTCTTCGTGCCGACCGGTGAGCCGTGGCAGAAGAGCGACCGCGAGGTCAGCCCCGCCGAGGACCGCTACCTGATGACGGTCATCGCGACCGCGTCCAACCCGAGGTTCTCCGTCAGCCGTGTCGACATCGACCGGGGTGGGCCCACGTACACGGTCGACACGCTCAGCGACCTCAAGGCCATGCACCCCGACGCGGACCTGTTCTTCATCACCGGCGCCGACGCGCTGGAGCAGATCCTGTCCTGGCGGCGGGCCGACGACGTGTTCGGGCTGGCCCACTTCATCGGTGTCACCAGGCCGGGCTACGAGTTGGTGGACACCCACCTGCCGCCCGGTGCGGTGTCCCTCGTCGAGGTCCCCGCGATGGCCATCTCGTCCACCGCCGTCCGGTCCCGTACCGCTTCCGGCCTGCCCGTTTGGTACCTGGTGCCCGATGGTGTCGTTCAGTACATATCGAAGACGAGGCTTTACTCGGTGCCGGACTGACGCCGGACGCCGGTACCCTCATTGACTCGTGCGGGCGTATCGGCGTCCGCCGAGGTGATGAGGAGAAACGTGGCAGCCACCGACGAGGCACGACGGTTGGCGCTGGTCGCCGCTAACGCGGCGGCCGACAAGAAGGCGCACGACGTGATCGTGCTCGACGTGTCCGACCAACTGGTGATCACGGACGTGTTCGTGATCGCGTCCGCTCCCAACGAGCGGCAGGTCGGCGCGATCGTGGACAACATCGAGGAGAAGTTGCGCGACGCGGGCCGCAAGCCGGTCCGCCGCGAGGGCGCTCGCGAAGGCCGCTGGGTGCTGCTGGACTTCGTGGACGTGGTGGTGCACGTCCAGCACGTGGAGGAGCGCAGCTTCTACGGCCTCGAACGGCTCTGGAAGGACTGCCCGCGCATCGAGTTCGACGCCGGGCCGGTGACCGACGAGGTCGCCGAGGCATGACCCTGAACCGGCTCGTGCTGTGGCGGCACGGTGAGACCGACCACAACGCGACCGGGCGCATGCAGGGCCACCTGGACTCGGCGTTGACCGAGACCGGGTGGAACCAGGCCCGGTTCGCGGTGCCGGTCCTCGCCGGGTTCGCCCCCGAGCTGGTGGTGTCCTCCGACCTGCGGCGGGCGCGCGACACGGCGACCGTGTTCACCTCCGCCACCGGGATCGGCCTGCGGGTCGACGAGCGGCTCAGGGAGACGAACCTCGGCAAGTGGCAGGGCCTGACCAGCGACGAGATCGAGATCGAGTGGCCGGGCCGGCTCGACGCGTGGCGCGCCGACGGGACACTCGCGCCACCCGACGGGGAGACGCGCGTCGAGGTGGCCGAGCGCGCGCTCGCGGTGGTCGAGGCGGTGGACGCGGAGTTCTCCGGCACCGTGATGCTGTGTGCGCACGGCGGGCTGATCAGCGCGTTGACCGGGCGGCTGCTGGACCTGTCGGTGGACCGGTGGGCGCTGCTGGGCGGCATCGGCAACTGCCACTGGACGGTGTTCGCCCGGCGTCCGCAGGGCGACGGGCGTTGGCGGCTGCTGTCGTACAACGCCGGCACCACCCGGTGAGACTGCTCGTCCTGGGTGACTCGCTGACGTTCCACGGCCCTCAGGGGCCCTTGCCCGCCGACCACCCGCGATTGTGGCCGAACGTCGCGGCGACCGCTCTGGGTGGGCACGCGGAGCTGGTGGCCGGGTTCGGCTGGACCGCGCGGGACGCTTGGTGGGCGTTGACCGGTGACCCGCGCGTCTGGTCGCTGCTGCCGCGCACCGACGTGCTGGTGCTGGCCGTCGGTCACATGGACACGTTGCCCTCGCCGTTGCCGACGTTCCTGCGCCAAGGGCTGCGCTACCTGCGCCCTGACGGCCTTCGACGGCGGGCGCGCAGCGCCTACCGCGCGCTTCAACCCGGGCTGTCGCGCCTGCTCGGAGGCTTCCCGGTGGCGTTGCCGCCCCATCTGACGGTGCGCTACCTCGACTCGTGCGTCCGATCGGTGCAGGCGTTGGAGCCCCGTGTCCGAGCGGTCGGGATGACGCCGTCGGTGCACCGTTCCCCGACGTACGCGGGCGTGCACACCGGGCGGTCGGCAGGCGAGCGGGCGGTGCGGACCTGGGCCTCGGGGGCGGGCGTTCCGCTGCTGGACGTTCCTCCGCTGGTCGGCGACCACGTGCGGGCGCGGCGCGGCAACCCGGACGGGATGCACTGGGGTTGGGAGGGGCACGCCCTGGTGGGCGCGGCCATGGCGGAACTCATCAGGTCCGTGGCGGTGGACCACTCCACCGGGACCGAGCCGTAGTCTCGGCACTCGTGTCCACCACGATCGTCACCGACTCCACGGCGTACCTGCCGGAGGGGTTCGCCGAGCGGCACGGCATCCGGGTCGTCCCGCTGCACGTGGCGGTGGACGGTCGGAGCAGGCTGGACGGCGTCGACTTCGGGCCGGCGGAGCTGGCGAAGGCACTGGGGGAGCACCGGCGGGTCACCACGTCCCGGCCCACGCCCGGCGAGCTGGCCGAGGTGTACCGGTCGGTGCTGGCCGACGGTGCGGACGGGATCGTCTCGGTGCACCTGTCCCGCGAACTCTCCGGGACGTGGGAGGCGGCGCGGCTGGCGGCCGAGGAGGTCGACCCGGCTCGGGTCCGCGTGGTGGACTCGCGGGCGACGGGGATGGGGCTGGGGTTCGCCGTGCTGGCGGCCTGCGCGGCCGGGGCCGGGGCCGGGGCCGAGCGAGCGGCGGCCCGCGCGGCCGAGCGGATTCGCATGTTCTTCTGCGTGGAGACCCTGGACCACCTGCGGCGGGGCGGTCGGATCGGCACGGCGGCGGCCTTGGTGGGCACGGCGCTGGCGGTCAAGCCCCTGCTGCACGTGGACGACGGTCGGATCGTGCCGCTGGAGAAGGTGCGGACGACGAGCCGGGCGATGGGCCGTCTGGTCGAGCTGGCGGCTTCGGCCGCGGGGCCGGGACCGGTGGGCCTGGCGGTGCACCACCTGGCCGCTCCGGAGCGTGCGGCGGAGTTGGCGACGCTGCTCGACGACCGGGTCCCCGGCGCCTCCGGATGCCTGATTTCCGAGGTGGGAGCGGTGATCGGCGCGCACACCGGGCCCGGTGTGCTGGGTGTCGTGGTGCTTCCCGGAGGCTACGAGTAGGGGAGTTGTCCACAGCCCCTGAAGTTGTCCACAGGTTCGAAATCGCCGCTGGGCTCGCTCCGCCACCCGGCCTAATGTCGACCGCATGTTCGACACCAACCCCGATCCCACACCAGCCCGACTCGATGCCCTGATCGCCAAGGCGCGGGGCAAGCACCAAGCCGAGGACGCACCCGTGGTGGTCTTCGCCTCGTCCTCCGGCGGTGCCGATCCGCCGGGCCGCCTGCACGGCCTGCTGAGCGGGCGGTGGTCCGTTCCGATGCCGCTGCGGCGTCCGGTCATCTACGCGGGCGTGCTCGCCGGAGTGGCGCTGGCCGTCGCGCTCAGCATGTGGTGGCAGCAACCGGTGCCCGAGTCGGCCCCGGCACTGGCGGTGGCGGCGGAGGTGACGAAGGTCCCCGAGCACGTGGTCGTCAACGTCGTCGGTGAAGTCCCGCGCCCCGGCCTGGTGACGGTCACCAGCGGCGCCCGCGTCGCCGAGGCCGTCCAGGCGGCCGGCGGTCCCCACCCGGACGCCGACCTCAGGAGCCTCAACCTGGCCCGCCGGGTCGCCGACGGCGAGCAGATAGCCGTCGGCATCCCCGCCCCTGCCCCCGCCCTGAGTCCCGGGTCCCGCTCGGAGCCCCTCAACCTCAACACCGCGACCAAGGAGCAACTGGATGAATTGCCCGGAGTAGGCCCTGTGACCGCTCAACGAATTGTCGAACGGCGCTTGAAACGCGGACCGTTCACCTCCATCGAACAACTGGGGGAAGTCGAGGGAATAGGAGACATGAAACTGGCCAAACTGAGCGAACTCGTCCGCCTCTGATCCCGCCTTCTTCCGCCACCGCCGCCACTGACCACTCCGCTCCCACCGAATCGCAGTCCAGCCCCGACCACGCCAGCCCCAACCACGCCAGCCCCGTTCCGCTCAGCCACCACGGACAACGGAAACGATCAGGAGGAACACCCATGACGCGAACATCGCGGAGCAGTGCCCGCCAGACCATCCGAAGTGCCCACCACCGCTCGCGGGCCGTCGATCACAGCCCTGACCGGCGAACCGGGCCGTGAGCCCACGCGCCCACCTGGTCCCGGCAGCGCTGGCGGTGTGGGCGACCGCGCTGGTCGGTCTGCTCTGGGCCTGGTGGGCGGGCGTCGCCGTCGGGTTGATCATCGGCACGGTCGGCGGCGTGGCCCTCCGTCGCTGGCGGCCGGCTGCAGTGGCGGTCGCCATGACCGGGCCGGTGGCGGCGTGCTGGATCGGCCTCCAGCTGTACGAGTCCGCTCACCACCCGCTTCGCGCCGAAGCCGAACGCGGAGGTTCGACGACCCTGCGGGTGGAGCTGTCGAGCAGGCCGCACGGATTGCGCTCCAGCGGTTTCGGTTCTCGGGCGAGCGGCGTCGACCTGGTCCTGACCCGGGCGACGATCAATGGTGACGGAGGCCGGGTCGTGGTGCTCGCCCCGGCGGAATCCTGGCGGGATCTGTTGCCAGGGCAGGAAGTCCTGGTTCGGGGCAGGCTCGTTCCGGCCAAGCCGGGCGAGTTGACCGTCGCTGTGCTGCGCGTCCGCGGCCCTCCGCGCGAAGTCACGCCGGCACCCGTGTGGCAGCGGGCCGCCGAGTCGTTGCGGTCGGGCTTGCGGGAGGCGAGCGGCACGTTGGACCCGGAGCCCGCCGGGCTGCTGCCGGCCCTGGTGGTCGGTGACACGTCCGGGGTGACGCCCAGGATGGCCGAAGAGTTCCGCACCGCCGGTCTGGCGCACACGCTGGCGGTCAGCGGGGCCAACTTGGCCATCGTCTGCGGCGCGGTGCTCCTGCTGTTGCGGTTGCTGTGGTTCGGACCGCGGGGCCGCGCTGCGGGCGCGATGGCGGCCTTGATCGGGTTCGTCGTGTTGGCCGGTCCGGAGCCGAGCGTCCTGCGGGCGGCGGTGATGGGCACCGTGACGCTGCTCGCCCTGGTGCTGGGGCGGGAACGGTCGGCGTTGCCCGCGTTGGCAGCCGGTGTGGTCGTGCTGGTGCTGTACGACCCGCAGTTGGCGGTCGATCCGGGGTTCGGGTTGTCCGTCGTCGCCACGGCGGCGCTGGTGCTGCTCGCACCCCGGTGGGTGGCCTCCCTGCGCCAACGGGGTGTGCCGGTCGGGGCGGCCGAGGCGTTGGCGGTGCCCGCCGCCGCGCACGTGGCCACGGCTCCGCTGGTCGCCGGGATCTCCGGTCAGGTGAGCCTGGTCGCGGTGGTGGCGAACCTGCTGGTGGCTCCGGTCGTGGCGCCGGTGACGGTGCTCGGGGCGTCGGCGGCCCTCATCGCCCCGGTCCACCTCGGTGCCGCCCGCCTTGTCGCCGAGGTGGCCGGGCCGGCGGTGGGGTGGCTGATCGCCGTCGGGCGTCACGCGGCGGCGGTGCCGGGTGCCGCGGTCACCTGGCCGGAGGGCTGGTGGGGCGGGGCGTTGCTGGTGACCGTGGTGGTGCTGGCGTACGGCGTGTTCCGGCTGCGTCGGGTGCGGGTGCTCGTCGTAGCGGTTGTCGTCGGGGCCGCTGTGGTCGTGGTGCCGCTGCGGGTGGTCGACCCCCCGTGGCCGCCGCCGGAGTGGGCGGTGGTCGTGTGCGATGTCGGGCAAGGGGACGCGGTCGTCCTCGCCACGGCGGAGCGCGATCGAGCCGTACTGGTCGACACGGGTCCGGACCCGGTGCCGGTGTTGGCCTGCCTGCGGCGGCTCGGTGTCCGGAGCCTGCGGCTGGTGGTGCTGAGCCACCTGCACGCCGATCACATCGGTGGGCTGGCGGCGGTGTTGGCGGAAGTGGGTGTCGGTGCGGTGGCCGTGGGGCCGTCGCGGCGTCCTGAGTGGGCGTGGAAGGAGGTGCGCGAGCAGTCACGGGCCGCTGGGGTCCAGGCGGTCGAGTTGGGTGTCGGGCAGCGGTTGAGCTGGCCGGGGCTGGAGCTGGACGTGTTGGGGCCGCGGGTGGCTCCGCGCGGGGACGAGAACACGGCGGTCAACGACACGTCGGTGGTGCTGCGGGCGTCGACTGCCGCCGGTCGGGTGCTGCTGACCGGTGATGTCGAGTTGGCCGGGCAGTCCGGCCTGCTCGGCGAGCACGTCGACCTGCGGGCCGAGGTGCTGAAGGTGCCGCACCACGGGTCTCGGTACTCGTCGCCGGCGTTCCTCGCGGCGGTACGGCCGCGGGTCGCGCTGGTCAGTGTCGGGGCCGGCAACCCCTACGGCCACCCCAGTGAGGTGCTGGTCGGGTTCCTGACGAGCCGGGGAGCGCTGGTGCTGCGCACCGATCGGGACGGTGACACCGCCGTCCTGCCAGGTCCGGACGGACCGCGGGTCGTCCGGCGTGGCGACCCCTTGAAGAACAGCCGTTGAAACGGTTGCTGCCAGCCGGGTGCCGAAGAACGGCAGCCGGTGAGGGACAGCTGGTGAGGGACAGCTGGTGAGGGACAGCCGGTGAGGGGCCGCAGCCGGTGAGGACAGCTGGTGAGAAGCAGTCGCTGAGCGACATCCATTGGAGACAACGTTGGGAGAAGACCATGAGCAGCAATGACGACACGTGGATCCGACTGCACACCGGGTGGGAGCCGCGCGAGCTGGGTTGGGCGCTATGGCAGCCCGGCTATGTCGCCCATCCGTGGCCGCAGCACGAACTGCGGCCTGCGTTCACCTTCTACCTCTGCCAGGACATCCAGTCCGGGCGGGGGATCGTGGCACGGGCGACGGTGACGAAGTACGTGAGTACCAGGGAGGTGGCATCACCGGAGGAGGCGTATCGGCAGATGGCCGACGCCTTGTTCGACGACGACCTGACCATCCCGCCCGAAGACTGGCGGGCCAACCGGTACAACGGCCACAAGACGGCGTCGCCGTGGCCGCAGCAGCTCACCGCGTGGCGGGCCGAGACGGAGGAGGTGGGGCCGTACGTGCTGCCGGAACTCTCGTCGTTCCCGCGCAGCGGGTGGCTGCGCACGTCCCGCATCGCCTTGTGAACCCCGGGCCGGCGTCGGGATCGCCGCGAGGTCTTCCGCTCGTCGACGGGTCGGGTGACCGGCTCACGCGTCATGGGCCTTCCGCGGGTGACCATGACGGGCGAGCCGGTCGGTGACCGGTCGGCCGCGCGCTCGGGTCTGGTTCGTACGGTCACTGTGGACCGTCGAGCCGGCGGCCGTCGGACCGCTGGGCCGACGGCAACCGTTGGGGCGTAGCGGGTTCGGTCAGTCCTTGAGGGCGTTGAGGACGGCCTCGGCGGACGGCGGGACGTTGGCGCGGGGGCCGACGCGGTCGCCGAGGGCGTCGAGGGTCTTCAGGCCGTCACCCGTGATCAGCAGCACGGTCTCGGCGTCGGGGTCGAGTTGGCCGGTCTCGATGAGCTTCTTCGCCGTCGCCACGGTGACGCCGCCGGCGGTCTCGGCGAAGATGCCCTCCGTGCGGGCCAGCAGGCGGATGCCCTCGACGACTTCCTCGTCGGTGACGTCCTCGATCGCGCCACCGGTGCGGCGGACGGCGTCGAGCACGTACGGGCCGTCGGCGGGGGCGCCGATCGCCAGCGAGCGGGCGATCGTGTCCGGGCGGACCGGGGAGATGACGTCGTTGCCCGCCTTGAACGCCGCCGACACCGGGGAGCAGCCGGTGGCCTGGGCGCCGAACACCTTGTACGGGGTGGCGTCGACCAGGCCGAGCTGGCCGAACTCGCGGAAGGCTTTGTCGACCTTGGTCAGCTGCGAGCCGGACGCGATGGGCACCACGACCTGGTCGGGCAGCCGCCAGCCCAGCTGCTCGGCCACCTCGTAGCCCAGGGTCTTGGAGCCCTCGGCGTAGTAGGGGCGGACGTTGACGTTGACGAACGCCCAGTCCTCGTGCTCGGCGGCCAGCTCCTGGGCGAGGCGGTTGACGTCGTCGTAGTTGCCGTCGACGGTGATCAGGTTGCCGTCGTAGACGGCGGTCATGAGGATCTTGGCCTGTTCCAGGGAGGAGGGGACCAGCACGACCGACTGCCAGCCGGCACGGGCCGCCGCCGCCGCGACGGCGTTGGCCAGGTTGCCGGTGGAGGGGCAGGCGAGGACCTTGAAGCCCAGCTCGCGGGCGGCGGCGAGGGCGACGCCCACGACGCGGTCCTTGAACGAGTGGGTGGGGTTGCCGGTGTCGTCCTTGACCCAGACCTTGCGCACACCCAGCGCCTTGGCCAGGCGGTCGGCCTCGATGAGGCGGGTGTTGCCGGGGTTGGTGTTGGGGTGCGACTCGACGTCGGAGGGCACCGGGAGCAGGCCGCGGTAGCGCCAGATCGACTTGGGGCCCGCTTCGATGTCCTCGCGGCGGACGCGGCCGAAGTCGTAGGCGACTTCCAGCGGCCCGAAACACTCGAGACAGGCGTATTCCGGCGCGAGCGGGGTCTCGTGACCGCATTCGCGGCACGACAGGGCGCGGGCCGGACCGAGGTCGAAGGAGGTGGTGGCCGGGGGCACACTGACAACAGTCATCGCGAGGTATCTCCTCATCTTTCCCGCGCCGCGGGTCGGAATTGGCACCGTGGTCGCCAGCGGACGCTGTGCGACGGGTTGCCGGGGCTTCTTCGGGCCGATCCCTCTGCCCCTCTGGATGAGCGGTATTCAGTTGTGGTGCTCAACCTACGGCACGAGCCCGGCGTTCAGCCAGATGCGTCCACCGTCCGGACGACGCCGACGGCGTGGGAGGATCGGGGTCGTGAGCGCGTCCGCGGTGTCGCCAGAGCCCGTGCAACTGGTCGTCGGAGAAGAAGAGTTGCTGGTCGAGCGCGCTGTGCGCAGTGCGCTGGAGGCCGCGCGGAAGGCCGACCCGCAGGCCGACCTCACCCGGGTGAAGGTGACCGACCTCACCCCGCCGGAGTTGGCTGAACTGGTCAGCCCGTCGCTGTTCGCCGAGGGTCGGGTGGTCTCCCTGGAGTCCGCGCAGGAGGCCGGCAAGGAGATCGCCGAGGCCGTCGTCGCCTACGCCAAGGCGCCTGCCGACGGGGTGACGCTCGTCGTCGTGCACAGCGGCGGCGGGCGCAGCAAGGTGGCCAAGGAGTTGCCCGCGGCGCTGCGCAAGGCCGGTGCGGCCGTGACCGAGTGCCCGAAGATCACGAAGGCGGCGGACCGCGAGGCGTTCGTGCGCAACGAGATCCGCTCGGCGGGTGGCAAGGCCGAGCCGGCGGCGGTGGGCGCGCTGATCGAGTCGGTCGGGTCGGACCTGCGGGAGCTCGCCGCGGCGGCGTCCCAGCTGGTCGCCGACACGGGCGGCAAGGTCGATGTCGAAGCCGTCCACCGGTACCACCGGGGGCGGGCTGAGGTGACCGGCTTCGCGGTGGCGGAGAAGGCGGTGATGGGCGACCGCGCCGGGGCGTTGGAGGCACTGCGCTGGGCTATCCAGCTGGGGGTGCCCCACGTGCTCGTCGCGGACGCGCTGGCCGACGCGGTGCGGACCATCGCGAGGGTGTCGGCGGTGGGGCGGGGCGACCCGTTCAAGCTGGCCGGCGAACTCGGTATGCCGCCCTGGAAGGTGAAGAAGGCGCAGGGACAGGCGCGTGGCTGGGAGGGTGACGGCCTGGCCGCGGCGATGTCGGTGGTGGCGGGGTTGAACGCCGACGTCAAGGGGGTCGCGGCCGATGCCGGCTATGCGCTGGAGCGGGCGGTGCTCAGGATCGTTGCCGCGCACGGGCGGGGTTGACCGAGCGCGTACTGCGTGCTGACTGCGTGTTGCCGGCCGACCGCGTGCCGTGGGCCTGGTGCTCGGTGTTCTGGCTCACGGCTGCTGTGGTCCGCGTCGTTCGCGCACGTGCACGCGCGCTCGTGTGCGGTGGCGTGGGCTGGGGTGATTCGTGTGGCGTGAGCAGAGTTGGTTCGTGGCGCTGGTTGAGCGGGGTTGGTGGTGGAACGCGAAACGCCGCCCGCCTCGCAGGAGGGGGCGGCGTTCCGGGGGTTCCGGCCTCTGATCGCTCAGATCTGGTTGGCGCGCCGGGCCAGCGCCGACTTCTTGTTGGCGGCCTGGTTGGCGTGGATGACGCCCTTGGTGACCGCCTTGTCGAGCTTGCGGGAAGCCTCGCGGGCGAGGGCGGTGGCCTTTTCCTTGTCGCCCGCCTCGGCGGCCTCGCGGAACTTGCGGATGGCGGTCTTGAGGGACGACTTGACGGCCTTGTTGCGCAGGCGCGCCTTCTCGTTCGTCTTGATCCGCTTCATCTGGGACTTGATGTTCGCCATGCGAAAGCCGCCTTTTCTCAGGTCTCCGGGTTGTACCGCGCTGTGTGACCGGCCCCACCGCAGGTGGGCTTCCTCCATTGCGGAATGCCGCGCGGGTACGACTGAGGAGGGTATCAGGGCTGCTCGCCGGGCCGGGAACTCGCCCCCGGGGGCGGCAGGTGGGCGGGGTCGCCGATCGGAGGTGCGGGGTGGGGGCGCGGTGCGTTGGCGGAGGAAAAGCAGTACGCGTGTCCGGTTACCCTGATCGAGTGACGACCGCTCTCGACTGGCCTGGGTTCGGGCAGGTTTCCCTCGCCGGGTTGCTGTTCCTCTGCCTCGCCGCCGCGCTCGCCGGGGCGGTGGACGCCGTGGTCGGCGGGGGAGGGCTGATCCAACTGCCCGCGCTGCTGCTCGTCGGACCCGGAGGGCAGCCGCTGTACGCGTTGGCCACCAACAAGGTCGCGGCGGTGGTCGGCACGGCCTCCGCTGTCACCACCTACGCGCGGCAGACCACGATCGACTGGTGGTCGGCGTTGCCGATGGCGCTCGCCGCGTTCGGCGGGGCCGTCGGCGGTGCGGCCTTCGCCGGGGCGCTGCAACCCGGTGCGCTGAACGCGGTCGTGCTGGTCGCCCTGGTCGGGGTCGGGCTCTACACGTGGCGCAAGCCCGAGTTGGGCACGTCGGAGCTGCCTCGGTTCCGGCGGGGCGCGCAGATCGGCGTCATGGCGGCGGGTGGGGCCGCGGTCGGCTTCTACGACGGGCTGGCCGGGCCGGGCACCGGGGCGTTCCTGGTGTTCCTGCTGGTCGGTGCGGTCGGGTTCGCGTTCCTGCGCGCGTCGGCGACGGCGAAGGTGGTGAACGTGGCCACGAACCTCGGCGCGCTGCTCTACTTCATCCCGGCCGGCAAGGTGCTGTGGGGGCTGGGGCTGGTGCTCGCGGCGTGCAACCTGGCCGGTGCGGTGTTCGGGGCCCGGCTCGCCGTGCGGCGCGGGTCGGCGTTCGTCCGGCGGGTGTTCCTGACCGTCGTCGTGGCGCTGGTGGTCAGCCTGGGGTGGAAGGCGGCGCTTGGATGACCTTGAACGTCGCGCCCATCGGGTCGCCCAGGGTGGTGAAGCGGCCGAACCGCGAGTCGGCGATCGTGCCGACCGGGATGCCGCCCAGGTCGCGGGCCCTGTCCACCGCCTCCTCCACGTCGGACACGGCGAAGTAGGTCATCCAGTGCGCGGGGATCTCCGCCGGGATGGTCCCGTCCATGCCGAAGACCCCGCCGACCGTGCGCCCCTCCACCTGCAGTTGGGTGTACGGGAAGTCCGGCAGCGGGTCGAGGTCGAACCGGAAGACCTTCCGGTAGAACTCGGCGGCGCCGTCCGGGTCGCGGGTCGCCAGCTCGTTCCAGACGACGGAGCCCGGCTCGTTGACCACGTACGCGCCGATGTGCGTCCCCGCCTCCCACAGGCCGAACGCCGCGCCGGTCGGGTCCACCGCGATCGCGCCCCGGCCGGGTCCACCGGTGTCGTACCCGGGCACCAGCACCTTGCCGCCGCCGGTGTCGACCAGGTGCAGCGTCTCGTCCAGGTCGTCGGTGGCCAGGTAGGTCGTCCACACCACGGGGAACAGCACGTCCGGCGGCATCTCGCCGAAGCCCGCCACCGGCTTCCCGCGCACCAGCGCCATCGTGTAGTAGCCGGTCTCGGGGCCGCCGATCTCGAAGTCCCAGCCGAACAGGCCGCCGTAGAAGTCCATGGTGGCCACCCGGTCGGTGGTCATCATGTCCACCCACGCCGGGGTGCCGGCGGGGTACGGGGCGCTCAGCTCGCTCATCCCGCCAACGGTTGCACCGCGGGCGGGCGCCCGCTAGTCGATCACCTGGGCGCCGCTGCCGCGCCGGGTGGCGCGGGGGACGCCGGCGCCGTGGCGGGTCGAGGCCGGTTCGACGGGCTGGTTCGGCAGGGCTGATCGGGTCCCGACGAGCTGCTCCGCCGATCCCCGGCCGGGACGGATCGGGTTGGGCCGGATCGAATCGGGTCGGGCCGGATCGCGGCCGTGGAGTCGGGACCGTGGGAGTCGGGGGCGTAGGGATCGAGGCCCTGGGATCGAGGCTGTGGGAGCGGGGGCTGTGGGGGTCACGGCCGTGGGGATCGCGGCCGTGAGGGTGGGGGCTGTGAGAGCGGGACTGCGGTCCGGGTGCGCGGAGGCGGCACGACGGCAGTCGTGGCCGGGCGCCGGCAGGGGCGTCCGGGTGCGCGACGCGGAACCGCCCAGCCGTCTCCCCCTGGACACGGCTGGGCGGTGGTGGGCCGGGCTACTCGCCCGGCGGCTCCCCGGACCCCTCGCCCGGCGGGTCGTCGCGGGGGCGGGCGTCCTTGCGGGGACGGCCCCTCCTGGGCGGGGCGGCCGCGCCGGAGGGCAGCCTGCCCGACTCCGCCAGGGCTCGGCGCAGGAGGAACTCGATCTGCGCGTTGGTGCTGCGCAGCTCGTCGTTCGCCCATCTGGTCAGGGCGTCGTGCACCGCCGGGTCCAGGCGGAGCAGGACGCCCTTGCGCTCGGCCACCTCAGTGGTACAGCGACCCGGCGTTCACGACGGGCTGGGTAGACCGTTCACCGCACAGCACCACCAGCAGGTTCGACACCATCGCCGCCTTGCGCTCCTCGTCCAGTTCCACCACGTCCTGCTCGGCGAGCCTGGCCAGGGCCAGCTCCACCATCCCCACCGCGCCCTCCACGATGCGCGCCCGCGCCGCGACCACCGCGCCCGCCTGCTGCCGCTGGAGCATCGCCTGGGCGATCTCCGGAGCGTAGGCGAGGTGGGTCAACCGGGATTCGATCACCTTCACGCCCGCCGCCTGCACGCGCGCCGCGATCTCCACCGACAGGGTCTCGGTGATCTCGTCCGCGTTCTCCCGCAGCGACAGCCCGCTGTCGTCGTGGTTGTCGTACGGGTAGCTGGTGGCGATGTGCCGCACGGCCGTCTCGGTCTGGATGCCGACGAACCGCACGAAGTCGTCCACCTCGAACTTGGCCCGCGCGGTGTCGTCCACCTGCCACACGACGACCGCCGCGATCTCGATCGGGTTGCCGTCGGCGTCGTTGACCTTCAACGTCGCCGTCTCGTGGTTGCGGATCCTGGTCGACACCTTGACCTTCGTGGTGAACGGGTTCGCCCACCGCAGGCCGTCCCGGCGCACCGTGCCCGTGTACCGGCCGAGGAACTGCAGCACCCTCGCCTCGCCCGGCGCGACGGTGAACAGCCCGCCGCCGGTGACCGCCCCGGCGGCGGCGACCAGCGCACCGCCGACGATCATCGGGACGCCCGGCCCCCGGTCCGGCACCACCCCGAGGACGATCACCGCCGCTCCCACCAGCACCAGGCCCACCGACACGGCCAGCATCGCCCAGCCGGACACCTCCGCCGCTTCCCGCTCCCGCACGGCCGGCGCCGGCATCCGCGCGATCACCTCGGTCGACGCGTCCATCGTCCCACCCCTCGTCGCTGTCTATCCCGGACTTAGCAAAGTGATATCACTTTTTCGGTGATCGGCACAAGTCGCGCCGGACCCCGGGCGCCTGCCGCGCGGCGTCCGGGGTCGCAGCGGCCCGATCGCACGCCGGCGCGGGAACGCGGCCCGGTGCAGGCGTCGCGCTTCCCTGAGTCGGGAGGTGCCGGGGCAGCCGGCCCGCCTCGTGCGGTGAACCGGGACGCGGCCCACGCGTCCTCCACGCATGGGGAGCATCTCGATCCGGACGCCGGTCGAAGCCGATTCGCCGGACATCGTCGAACTGCACGTGAAAGCGCGCCGCAGCTACTACGAGGGCCACCTGCCCGAGTCGGAGCTCGCCGAGTGGGAGGAGTCGGTCCGGGCCGGCGGCTACCGCTTCGACGGCCCCGGGCGGACGTGGCTGTGCGCGGAGCTGGACGGGGTGGTCGCGGGGTTCGCGCTGGTCCTCGGGGACGAGCTGCTGCAGCTGCAGGTCGACCCGGCGCGCTGGGGCCGCGGCGTGGGCGGGGCGCTGCACGCGACCTGCGTGGCGGTGTGGCGCTCGGCCGGCGTCCGGACCGCCCGCCTGGAGGTGTTCGAGCCCAACCACCGCGCCCGCCGCTTCTACACCGCCCGCGGCTGGCGGGCGGCGGGCGTGGGCGACGGCCCCCACCCGCACGTCCGGATGTCGTACGAGGTGCCGGCCGGGGTCTGACGCCGGACCGGGTGGCGGTGCTCGTCGCCGCGTGGTCGAGTGGGTGCCGTGGAGGTGCTCAGCTCACGCGTCCTGCTCCGCTCGCGCGACCCGGAGCGGGCCCGGGCGTTCTACCGCGACGTGCTGGGGTTGGCGGTCTACCGGGAGTTCCCCGGCGGCACCGTGTTCTTCCTCGGGCAGGGCTTCCTGGAGCTGTCGGGCCGCTCCGACAGCGCGCCGTCCGAGGCGGTGTGGCTGTGGCTGCAGGTCCGCGACCTCCGCGCGGCGGCCGAGGAGCTGGCCGCGCACGTGGTCCGGCCGCCGCGGCGGGAGCCGTGGGGGCTGGACGAGATGTGGGTCACCGACCCGGACGGCGTGCGGATCGTGCTCGTCGAGATCCCCGCGGAGCACCCGCTACGCCGGGACGTGCGCCAGTAGCTGCACGGCGGGCGGCAGGCCGCCGTGCTGCTGGAGGGACGTGCGCACGTCGGTGAAGCCGGCGGCCCCGGCCTCCTCGATCAGGTCGTACTCCGCGACGTCCAGGCTCCAGCGGTGCGCCGACACGACCAGCCGCCCGCCCGGCCTGAGCACGCGGAACAGCTCGTGGAACGCCGCCGGCCGGTTGTCCCACAGCTGGAGGTTGTCCACCGACACCACGGCGTCCGCGGACGAGGCGTCCTGGCCGGTGCGGGCGGCGGTGCCCTCGCGCAGCTCCACCCGCCCGGCGACGATCAGGTCCGCGCAGCGGTCGCGCGCCTCGTCCAGCATCACCCGCGACGGGTCGACGCCGATCGCCTTCGCCGCCCGCTCGCCCACCAGCCGCAGCCCCACCCCCGGACCGGGGCCGACGACCAGCACCACCTCGTCGGCGGTCGGGGCCAGCACGTCGACGACGTGCGCCTCCACCCTGGCGTTGACCTTCGCCATCACCCGGCCGCCCAGGGCGCCCACCTTGCCGCGCGGGTGCCCGAACGCCACGTCGAGCGCCTTCATCAGCTTCGTAGCCATGCGCCCAGCGTCGCCGGCGCGCGCCCGCGCGGCATCGGGGTTCGCCCCGAGGGCGACCCCGCCTCCCCCTGAGCGGGTCAGCCCCAGCCGAGGCGGCGCAGGGCGTCCACCACCAGCGCGAAGCGCTCGGGCTCCAGGACCGAGCCCTCGCGGCGGATGCCGTCCTCGGCCAGCTCGAACACCCGGTCCAGGCGCGCGTAGGACTCGCGGCCGTCGCGGTCCCAGCGGCCCGCGCCCAGGGCGAGGTGGTCCTCGCGCCCGCGGTCGGGCCGCCTGCTGGTCAGCATCAGGGCCAGCAGCGCCCGGCGCCGCCTGCCCACCACCAGCAGCGGGCGGTCCTTGCCCCGGTCCGGGTCCTCCTCGTAGGGCACCCAGGCCCAGACCACCTCACCCGGGTCGGCCAGGCCGTCCAGGTCGGGGGAGTACTCCAGGGTCGCCGCCGCGGCGGTCGGGTGGACCTCCCGCACCGCACCCCTGGCCGGTCGGGGGTCCTCGCCGTTGGTGTGCACGGCGCGCAAGCCTATGCCGCCGGTCACGCCGGGGTGGGACCGCCGGTCGCCCGGACGTGAGAGGATGGGCCGATCCCCTTTGTCCGTCCCGTGCGAGGAACCTGAGTGAGCACGTTCGCCGATCAGACGTTCACGCCCCCGGAGCTGATCCGGAACTTCTGCATCATCGCGCACATCGACCACGGCAAGTCGACCCTGGCCGACCGCATGTTGCAGCTCACCGGCGTGGTCGAGGAGCGGGCGATGCGCGCGCAGTACCTCGACCGCATGGACATCGAGCGCGAGCGCGGCATCACCATCAAGGCGCAGAACGTCCGCCTGCCCTGGCAGCTCGACGGGCAGGACCACGTCCTGCACATGATCGACACCCCGGGCCACGTCGACTTCACCTACGAGGTGTCGCGGGCCCTGGAGGCGTGCGAGGGGACGGTCCTGCTGGTCGACGCGGCGCAGGGCATCGAGGCGCAGACGCTGGCCAACCTGTACCTGGCGATGGAGAACGACCTCACCATCATCCCGGTGCTGAACAAGATCGACCTGCCCGCCGCGGACCCGGACAAGTACGCCAAGGAGCTCGCCCACATCGTCGGCTGCGAGCCCGAGGAGGTGCTGCGCGTCTCGGCCAAGACCGGGCTCGGCGTCGGCGACCTGCTCGACGAGGTGGTGCGGCGCGTCCCGGCCCCGGTCGGCGACCCCGAGGCGCCCGCCCGCGCGATGATCTTCGACTCGGTCTACGACACCTACCGGGGCGTGGTCACCTACATCCGGGTCGTGGACGGCCGGATCACCCCGCGCGAGCGGATCAAGATGATGTCCACCAACGCGACGCACGAGCTGCTGGAAGTCGGCATCATCTCGCCCGAGCCCAAGCCCAGCCGCGGGCTGGGCGTCGGCGAGGTCGGCTACCTGATCACCGGTGTGAAGGACGTCCGCCAGTCCAAGGTCGGCGACACCGTCACGTGGGAGAAGAAGGGCGCGACCGAGCCGCTGGCCGGGTACCGCGAGCCCAAGCCGATGGTCTACTCCGGCCTGTACCCGGTGGACGGCTCGGACTACCCCGAGCTGCGCGAGGCGCTGGAGAAGCTCCAGCTCAACGACGCCGCGCTGACCTTCGAGCCGGAGACGTCGGCGGCGCTGGGCTTCGGCTTCCGCTGCGGCTTCCTCGGCCTGCTGCACCTGGAGATCACCCGCGACCGGCTGGAGCGCGAGTTCGGCCTGGACCTGATCTCCACCGCGCCCAACGTCGTCTACCGGGTGGTGATGGAGGACGGCGCGGAGCACGTCGTGACCAACCCGTCCGACTGGCCGGAGGGCAAGCGGGCCGAGGTGTACGAGCCGGTCACCAAGTGCACCATCATCGCGCCCAGCGACTACATCGGCGCCATCATGGAGCTGTGCCAGTCCAAGCGCGGTCAGCTCGGCGGCATGGACTACCTGTCCGAGGACCGCGTCGAGCTGCGCTACACGATGCCGCTCGGTGAGATCATCTTCGACTTCTTCGACGCGCTGAAGTCCCGCACCCGCGGCTACGCCTCGCTGGACTACGAGGAGGCCGGCGAGCAGGACGCCGAGCTGGTCAAGGTGGACATCCTGCTGCAGGGCGAGCCGGTGGACGCCTTCAGCGCGATCGTCCACAAGGACCACGCCTACGGCTACGGCACGAAGATGGCGACGAAATTGCGCGAGCTGATCCCCCGGCAGCAGTTCGAGGTCCCGATCCAGGCCGCCATCGGTTCCCGCGTCATCGCCCGCGAAACGATTCGCGCGATCCGCAAGGACGTCCTCGCGAAGTGCTACGGCGGTGACATCACGCGGAAGCGGAAGCTGCTGGAGAAGCAGAAGGAAGGCAAGAAGCGGATGAAGATGGTGGGGCGCGTCGAGGTGCCCCAGGAAGCCTTCGTCGCCGCCCTGTCGACCGAGGACTCGGGCAAGGACAAGAAGAAGTAGCCCGCCGGTCCCCTTTCGGGGGACCCGCGCGGATCAATGGTGGAATCGTCCGCCGCCTCTGCCATCGTTGGCGAAACGACGGAAAGGGGAGGACCATGACCGCCATGCCGGAGAACATGAGCGGACATCCCTACACGGTCGAAGACTTGGAGGGGATGCCCGATGACGGACACCGTCACGAACTGCTCGACGGGATGCTCCTGGTGAGCCCGGCACCGGGCCTGCGCCACCAGAAGGCCGTCGCGAAGCTCGTGACCCTGCTGGACGGCCAATGCCCCGAAGACGCCCACGTGCTGCCGGCGCCGTTCGCGGTGCGGGTGTCCGAGACGACCGAGCTGCAGCCCGACGTCCTGGTGGCGCGCGCCGCCGACCTGACCGACAAGCTGCTGCCGGTGGCGCCGCTGCTCGCCGTGGAGGTCCTGTCGCCGAGTTCGGCGCTGGCGGACCTCAACCTGAAGAAGGCGGCGTACGAGCGGATCGGCGTGGAGAGCTACTGGGTGCTCGACCCGCAGGAGCCGAAGCTGTCGGTGTTCGGGTTCGGCGCGGACGGGCTCTACGAGCTGGTGGCCGAGGTGAAGGGGGACGACGCCTTCGACGCCGTGCGGCCGTTCCCGGTGCGGGTCGTGCCGGCGGAGCTGCTGGGCTCGCTGCGGTGACCACCCCGGCGACCGCCCCGGTGATCACCGGGGTGACGGCTCCCGGGTGAAGGTGTCGAGCAGGTCCAGCGCGCGGGCGTACTTCGCGCGCAGGCGGGCCTGCGTGGGCCCGTCGAGCGCGGCGAGGCGGGCCGGTGACGTGTTGTCGGCGATGTCCGCGCGCTTGACCGCCACGGCCACCGGGTCGGCCGCCACCCGCCGCAGGTAGTCCTCCTGCGGCTCGCCGGGCCGGTGGCTCAGGGCCACCACGGTGTCCACCACGGGCGCCGGGCAGCCCGCCGCGAGCAGGTCGGCCGCCGTCACGGCCGTGTCCTCCACGACGTCGTGCAGCACCGCCGCCATCCGGGCGTGCTCGCCCGACACCCGACCCATCACCCGCAGCGGGTGCCCGAGGTAGGGTCGGCCGGACTTGTCCACCTGCCCGGCGTGCGCGGCGCGGGCGATCCCGACGGCGTCATCAACGGTGAACGTCATGTCGCTCATGGTCACACCCTTGACAAGCCCCAGTGGTCTAGTCCATTTTGCCAGTGGCCCACGTCACCTGCTGGGCGAGGCCGCCGAATGGACTTGATGGAGGTGGACGTGGCTTCGAGAGCAAGACGCGCCCTGGGCGCCGCGCTGGCCGGTGTGCTGGCCGTTGCCGGGTTGACCCTGGTGGTCGTGGGCAGCGCCTCGGCCGCCAACCTGGTCGCGAACCCGGGCTTCGACGCGGGCAGCACCAGCGGCTGGACGTGCTCCGGGAAGGCGGGCGTGGTCACCACGCCCAAGCGCAGCGGGTCGCACGCGCTCGCGGGGACCCCGGAGGGCTCCGACACCGCCCGCTGCTCCCAGGCGATCGCGGTGAAGCCCAACTCCGCGTACAAGTTCACCGCGTGGGTGCAGGGCAGCTACGTGTACATGGGCGTCACCGGGACCGGCAGCGGCGACAAGAGCACCTGGACGCCCGGCTCCAGCGGCTTCTCCCAGCTGAGCATCGACTTCACGACCGGCGCCTCCGCGAGCAGCGTCACGATCTACCTGCACGGCTGGTACGGCCAGCCGACCTACTACGTGGACGACGTGAGCCTGGACGGCCCGGGCACCCCGCCGACCAGCACCACGACGTCGACGTCCACGTCGACCAGCACCTCCACGTCGACCAGCACCACCACGACGACGACCACGACCACCACGACGACCACGACGACCACGCCGCCGGACCGGACGCTGCCCAAGCACGTGCTGACCGGCTACTGGCACAACTTCGACAACGGCTCCAAGCTGCTCAAGCTGGCCGACGTGCCCACCACGTACGACATCGTGGCGGTCGCGTTCGCGGACGCCGTGGGGGCCACGCGGGGCGCGGTCGACTTCACCCTGGACCCGACGCTGTCGAGCAAGCTCGGCGGCTACACCGACGCCCAGTTCAAGGCCGACATCCGCACCCTCCAGGCCCGCGGCCAGAAGGTGATCATCTCGGTCGGCGGCGAGAAGGGCACCATCTGGGTCGGCGACTCCGCGTCGTCCACCGCCTTCGCCAACAGCGTGCGGCGCCTGATCGCGGACTACGGCTTCGACGGCGTGGACATCGACCTGGAGAACGGCATCAACGCCACCCACATGGGCTCGGCGCTGCGCAGCATCCACGCCGGCGGCGGCAAGATCATCACGATGGCGCCGCAGACCATCGACATGCAGTCGACCGGCCAGGAGTACTTCAAGCTGGCGCTGGCCGTGAAGGACATCCTCACGGTCGTCAACATGCAGTTCTACAACTCCGGCACGATGCTCGGCTGCGACCAGAAGGTCTACGCGCAGGGCACGGTGGACTTCCTGGTCGCCCTGGCCTGCATCCAGCTCCAGGGTGGGCTGCGGCCCGACCAGGTGGGCCTGGGCCTGCCCGCCTCGCCGCGCGGCGCGGGCGGCGGCTACCAGTCGCCCGCCAACGTCAACGCGGCGCTGAGCTGCCTGGCCAAGGGCACGAACTGCGGCTCGTTCAAGCCGTCGCAGACGTGGCCCGACATCCGCGGCGCAATGACCTGGTCGATCAACTGGGACGCGTCCAACAACTGGCAGTTCGCCAACACGGTGGCACCGCACCTCGACACGCTGCCGTGACCCGACGCGGGTCCCCCGCCACGCCCGTGGCGGGGGACCCGCGCTCGGCTCCTCGTGGCCGGATCCGCCGAATAGCGGGTTATCGTCGGCCCATGCTGGATCGACTCGAAGTGCCCGTGATCGCCGCGCCCATGGCGGGCGGCGCGTCCACCCCGGAACTGGTGGCCGAGGTGGGCCGGGCGGGCGGCCTGGGGTTCCTGGCGGCCGGCTACCTCCCGGTGGAGGCGCTCGCCGCGCAGCTGACCGCCACCGCCGCGCTGACCGACGGGCCCTTCGGCGTCAACCTCTTCGTGCCCGGACCGGAGTCCGCGGCGGACCTGACCGACTACCGCGAGCGGGTGCGGGCGCGGTCCGGCGCGGAACCCGGCGAGCCGCGCTGGGACGACGACGCCTACGCCGCGAAGCTCGAACTGGTGACGGCGATGCGGGTGCCGGTCGTGTCGTTCACCTTCGGGCTGCCCGAGCCGCACGACGTGCGGCGGCTGCACGCGGCCGGGTCGCTGGTCGTCGTCACGGTGACCACGCCCGCCGAGGCCCGCCAGGCGGCCCAGGTCGGTGCGGACGCGCTGTGCGTGCAGGGCTGCGACGCCGGCGGGCACCGCGGCACGTTCACCGACGACGGGGTGTCGCCGGGCGGCGGCGAGCTGTTCGGCGTGCTGGCCGCCCTCCGCCTGGTGCGGGCCCGCGTCGACCTGCCGCTGATCGCCGCCGGCGGCCTCGTGCACGGCGCGGACGTCGCGGCGGTGGTCGCGGCCGGCGCCGTGGCCGCGCAGCTGGGCACCGCGTTCCTGCGCTGCCCCGAGGCGGGCACCGCGCCCGCCCACCGCCAGGCCCTCGCCGACGGCACCCGGCGCACCGAGCTGACCAGGGCGTTCAGCGGGCGCCCCGCGCGCGGGCTGGTGAACCGCTTCATGACCGACAACGGCCCGCACGCGCCGTCGGCCTACCCGGAGGTGCACCACCTGACCAAACCGGTGCGCGCGACCGGCGACCCGGAGCTGATGTCGCTGTGGGCGGGGCAGACCTACCCGCTGGCCCGGTCGGCCCCGGCCGCCGAGGTGGTGCGGCGGCTGCGGGCCGAAGCGCGGGAGGCGCTGTCCGCGGCGCTCACCCGGATCCCGCCGCCCGAACCCGGTTCGGGCGGCTGAGGGGGCTCGTGCGGCGGTCCGCCGGCGCCGGTGCGGTCCGGCGCCGGCCGACCGTCGCGGTCAGCTGCCGGGAGGAGCGGTCGACTCCTTCTCCAGCGCGGAGTTCCGCTTGCTGTAGGCGAAGTAGAAGATCAGGCCGATGCCGAACCAGATCCCGAACCGCAGCCACGTCTCCGGCGCCAGGAACGTGATCAGCCAGAGAGAGAACACCACGCCGATGATCGGCACCACCGGCATGCCCGGCGTCTTGAACGTGCGCGGCAGGTGCGGCTGCTTGTAGCGCAGCACGATCACCGCGATGCAGACGACCACGAACGCCAGCAGGATGCCGATGTTGGTCAGCTCGGCGGCCTCCGCGATGGGCAGGAAGCCCGCGATCACGGCGGACGCGATGCCCAGCACCCACGTCGTGCGGGTGGGCACGTGCTTCACCGGGTGGGTCTTGGCGAACCACTTCGGCAGCAGGCCGTCGCGGGACATCGAGTAGCCGACCCGGGCCGCGCCCATGAGGAACGTGAACAGCACGGTCGTGATGCCCAGCACCGCGCCCACGGAGATGACGATGCCCAGGGCGGGCAGGCCGATGTCGGAGAACGCGGTGGCGAACGCGCTCTCGGAGTCCACGTCCTTGTAGTTCACCATGCCGGTGAGCACCAGGCAGGCCAGCACGTAGAGCACCATCGAGATGGCCAGCGAGTAGATGATCGCCTTCGGCATGTGCCGCTGCGAGTCCTTGGACTCCTCGGCGGCCGTGCTCATCGCGTCGTAGCCGAACACCGCGAAGAACACCGTGGCCGCGCCCGTGAACGCCCCCGACAGCCCGAACGGGAAGAACGGGTTGTAGTTGGCGGTGTCGATGTGGAAGACGCCCACGACGATGACCAGCAGGACGATGGCGACCTTCAGGTACACCAGAACGGTTTCGAAGCGAGCCGCGTTCTTCATGCCGAGGTTCAGCACGTACGCGATGAGCAGGCACAGGACGACCGCGAACAGGTTGACCTTGTAGCTGCCCGTCGCCACGCCGTCGGGTTCCGTGCCGGGCGCGCCGAGCATCCACACCGGCAATTCGAGGCCGAGCAGGTTCAGCAGCTCGTTGAAGTAGCCGGAGATGCCGATCGCGACGACGGCGACGATCGCGGTGTACTCCAGCAGCAGGTCCCAGCCGATGAACCAGCCGACGATCTCGCCCAGCACGGCGTAGCCGTAGGTGTAGGCCGAGCCCGCCCGCGGGATCAGGCCGGCGAACTCGGCGTAGGAGAACGCCGCCGCGGCGCTGGCGATGCCCGCGATCAGGAACGAGATGAGCACGGCGGGGCCGGCGGTCTTGTTGGCGACGGCGCCCGCGAGCGAGAAGATGCCGGCCCCGATGATGCCGCCGACGCCGATCGCGGTCAGCTGCCACAGGCCCAGGGTCCGGGTGAGCGAGGTGCCCTTGTCCTCGGTTATCTGCTCGATGGGCTTGCGGCGGAACACGCCCGAGCCCCGGCCGAAGCCGCCCTGCACGGAGGTCATGCGCTTGCTCCCTCGGTGGTTGTGTGCGGCGAACCGTACGCGCGTCCTCTGTCACCGGGTTTGTCCGCTTGCACCACTTGGCAGGGCGGTTCTTGGACGATCGGACGATTAGCTGCTTCGCGGACGAGCACCCACTCACCACGATGACACCGCCCGCCACCACCCTCCACCCGACGACAGCACCAGAGCCGGTACGGCGAATGGACCAGGCCACTCGCCCCCGGAAGCCTCCGCGGCCACAACACCCGGGAGAGTCCTGGCGCCTTCTTTCTAATCAGCTTGACGGCAGAAGGGCGAGCACGGACTCAACGCGCCATGAGCACGCAGGTCCGGGCTCAAGCCGGGGACACTAGGCAAAGTGACCCCATCATCGGGAAACCTCTGACTGCCGGGGGACGGGCGGCACGTGACCCGCCGCCCGCAGAGCAACCTCCCCAGCTGACGGAGTGGCGGGTTCTCGTTGTTGCGTCGCGGGAAAACGCGGATTGCCCAGGAAACCGCCGGGAAACCGCCGGGAAGAGCACCGCGACCTGGCACGCTGGGGAGGTTGCTCTGCGGGCGGCGGCTCCCGCTGACAGCCGTCCCCCGGCAGGGCAAAGGTTTTCCCGACGATTGGGTCACCCTGCTTAGTGTTCCCGGCTTGAGTCCAGACCTGCGTGCTCATGGCGCACGCTGGCTCCGTGCTCGCCCTTCTGCCGTCAAGTTGCTCAGGACCCTTTGAAATTCTTCTTCTTCGGGTGCTGCCTTGGCTGGATCTAGTCCCTGGTGAACACGATCTTGCCGGCGGTTTCGCCGTCGAGCATGGCGCGGAAGCCCTCCTCGGCGCGGTCCAGGGGCAGGGTGGAGCCGATCTGCGGGCGCAGGTCGTTCAGGGCGCAGAACGACAGCAGGTCGCCCAGTTCCTCGCGGGTGCCCATGGTGGAGCCGACCACGCGCAGCTGGAGGAAGAACAGCCGCTGCAGCTCGGCCGCCGTGGCGTCACCGCTCGTCGCGCCGGAGATCACCACGATGCCGCCGGGCTTGAGCGACTTCATCGAGTGCGACCAGGTGGCCTTGCCGACGGTCTCGAACACGGCGTCGACCCGTTCGGGCAGGCGCGCGCCGGGCTCGAAGGAGGCGTGGGCGCCCAGGGACTCGGCGAGCGCGCGCTTCTCCTCGGTGCGGCCGGTCACCCACACGCGGTAGCCCGCCGCGCGGCCGAGCTGGACCAGCGCCGTGGCCACGCCGCCGGACGCGCCCTGCACGAGCATGGTCTGCCCCGGGCGCAGGCCGGACTTCACGAACAGCATCCGGTAGGCCGTCAGCCACGCCGTGCCCATGCAGGCGGCCTCGGCGAACGACAGGTCGGCGGGCTTGGGCAGCGCGTTGCGCGCGGGCACCACCACGTGGTCGGCGAAGGTGCCCTGGTGCTTCTCGGTCAGCAGGGTGCGGCCCGGGTCGAGGGTCTCGTCGCCGCTCCACGCCGGGTCGCCGATCACCGGGTGCAGCACGACCTCGGTGCCGTCGTCGAGCACGCCCGCCCCGTCGCAGCCCAGGATCATCGGGAACCGGTCGGCCTTGATGCCGACGCCCCGCAGCGTCCACAGGTCGTGCATGTTCAGGCTGGCCGCCCGCACCGCGACCCGCACCCAGCCGGCCGGCGCCTCCGGGTCCGGGCGGTCGCCCGCGCGCAGGGCGGCGATGGGGTCCTGCGGGCTCGGCTCGGCTGCGTAGACGGCGAACATGACCGGGAACCTACCGGTGGCGGGGATCGCTGTGCGGTGAACCGCGTCACGACAGTAGGCTCGGTGCCGTGCCGGAGGCGATCGCGAAGTGGTGGGACGGGGTGGAGCTGTGGCTCGCCCAGTTGCCCTTCCCGTTGCAGTTCGCGCTGCTCATGGGTGTCCTGCTGCCGCTGTGCCTGGGCGCGGCGCGGCTGATCGACCGGGTGGTGGACAACGTGTCCTCCCGGTTCAACCCGGCTCCGCCGCTGGACACGACCGCCGAGCCCGAGAAGGCGGGCGCCGGGCTGCCTTCGTAGGCTGGCGGGCGTGACTCCCGCCCGGCGCCTCACCGCCGCTCTCCTGGGCCTGATCGCGCTGGTCGTGGTCGGCTACTTCGCCAAGGACCTCGGGGGGTTCTCCGAACCGGCGCCCACCACCACGTCCACGCGCGCGCCCTCGTCCGGGCCGTCGGCCCGCGAGGTGCCCGGCGCGGCCTCCGGCCTGCCGGTGGAGGGGCTGTCCGGCCTGCCCGCCGAGGCGGCGACGACGTGGGGGCTGATCCGGAGCGGCGGGCCGTTCCCGCACCCGCGCAACGACGGGGTGACGTTCCGCAACCGGGAGAAGCGGCTGCCCGCGAAGGACGGCGACTACTACCGCGAGTACACGGTGCCCACGCCGGGCAGCCCCGACCGGGGCGCGCGGCGGTTGGTCACCGGGTCGAGCGACGAGGTGTACTACACCGGCGACCACTACGCGTCGTTCGTCGTCGTGGACGTGACCCGGTGAGCGCCTACCGGCACGTGGTGCGGCCCGGTGCGCGGTCGAAGTCGGCCGCGCTGGCGGCGATCGGGGAGGCGATGGGCTTCCCGGACTACTACGGGCAGAACCTGGACGCGCTGTACGACTGCCTGACCGACCTGTCGTGGCTGCCGCCCGGCGAGCACGTGCTCGTGTGGGAGGGCGGCGACGAGGACGTGGCGGCGGTGCTCGCCGACGCCGAGGAGGCCATGTCGTCGGGGCGGCGGACGCTGACCGTGCGCCGCCCCGGCTGACGGGCCCCGCTCTCAGTCCGCGTCCGGCACCCAGGACGGCTTGCGCTTGCCCACGAACGCGGCGATGCCCTCCTGGCCCTCCGGCCCGCCGAAGTGCCGCGCGGACAGCTCCAGCATGTCGGCGAACACCTCGCCGAGGTTGGCGCGCCGGGGCTCCTGGAGCATCCGCTTGGTGGCGGCCAGGGCGTTCGGCGCGCCCAGCGCCAGCATGTCGGTGTAGCGGGCGACCTCGGCGTCCAGCTCCTCGGCGGCGACGGCGGCGTTGACCAGCCCGATCTCCCGCGCCCGCCGGGCGTCGAACGCTTCGCCGGTGAGGAACAGCTCGTGCGCGGCGCGCGGCAGCAGGCGGGGCAGCACGGTCACCGAGATGACGGCGGGCACGACGCCGATGCGGACCTCGCTGAACGCGAACGTCGCCGTGTCGGCGGCCACCGCGATGTCGCACGCGGCCACCAGCCCCACCCCGCCCGCGCGGGCCGGGCCGGCGATCCGGGCGACGACCGGCTTGGGGCTGGTCCACAGCTGTTCGAGGATGGCGGGGAACTCGTTGACCCCCTGCTGGTCGGCGCTCGCGCCGCCGGCCTCCTTCAGGTCCATGCCCGAGCAGAACACCGGGCCGGTGTGGCTGAGCACGACGACGCGCACGCCGTCGTCGCCGAGGGCGGCGCCCAGGCGCCCGGTCAGCTCGGCGCGCAGCCGCGCGGACAGGGCGTTGCGGTTGTGGGGGGAGTCCAGCGTGATCGTCGCGATGCCACGCCGCACCTCGTAGTGGACCAGCTCGTCTGCCATGGCCCGCACTCTACGAGGCCGGACCTTTGACAGCGAGCTGTCAACATGACAGGGTGCTGTCATGAATCCGCGCACGGTCCACCTCGCCCTGTACCACACGCTCGCCGACTGGGAGCACGGCTTCGCCGTGGCCCGCATCAACAGCCCGGCGTTCCAGAAGGTGCCCGGCCGGTACCGGGTCCGGACCGTCGCCGCGACGCTCGACCCGGTCACCACCATGGGCGGCGTGCGGCTGCTGCCCGACCTGCGCCTGGCCGACGTCGACCCGGCCGACAGCGCGATGCTGCTGCTGCCCGGCGCGGACAGCTGGACCGACGGGGGCAACGCGGAGTTCGGCGCGGCGGCGCGGCGGTGGCTGGCGGCGGGCGTGCCGGTGGCGGCCATCTGCGGCGCGACCCTCGGCCTGGCCGCCGAGGGCCTGCTCGACGACCGCCCGCACACCGGCAACGCCGTGCAGGAGCTGGAGACGGCGCCCGGGTACGCCGGGTCCGCGCACTTCAGCGACGAGCGGGTGGTCCGCGCCGGCGGCCTGATCACCGCCGGGGGCGCGGGCGCCCTGGAGTTCGCCCGCGAGGTCTTCGCCGAGCTGGACCTGTACGAACCGGCGGTGCTCGAAGCCTGGTACGGCCTGTTCCGCACCGGCGACCCGGTGTGGGTCGACCGGCTCCGGGCGACCCTGGCGTGAGGGTCGAGCCGCGCACGGAGGCGGGGGACGTGCTGACCCACGTGGTCATGCGCACCTTCCGCCTCTACGGCGGCTTCCTGAGCGCCGCCGAGGTGATGACGAGGCCGGTGGGGCTCACGGCGGCGTGGTGGCAGGTCCTCGGCGCGGTCCTGCGCGAACCCCTGCCGGTCGCCGGCATCGCCCGGGAGATGGGCCTGGCCCGGCAGAGCGTCCAGCGCATCGCGGACGTGCTGGTGGACCGGGGGCTGGCCGAGTACCTGCCCAACCCCGCCCACCGCCGGGCCAAGCTCTTCCGGCCGACGCCGGCGGGTCGCGCGGCCGTGGCCCGCCTGCGCGAGGCGCAGCACGCGTGGGCCGACCGGATCTCGGCGCAGGTGGACCTGGACGAGCTGCGCACCGCGCTGGCCGTGATGGACCGCCTCATCGCGGCCCTGGACGCGGACTGACGCGTCCCGGGCCGCCGCGAACGGGCGCCCCGGGACGTGCCCGCCTAGGCCGAGCGGGCGAGGCCGGCCGCCGCGGCCTGGTCGAAGCGGTGCAGGACCAGTTCCGCCACCTCCGGGTCGGGGCCCAGCGGCGCCGCGACGACCGCGTCCTCGCCCGCCAGCGCCGCCACGCGGTCGGGGAGCAGGCCCGGCGCCAGGAACCACGAGGCCACCGCGACGCGGCGCGCGCCGAGGGCCCGCAGGCGGGCCACGGCCGTGGGCACGTCGGGCGCCGCGGTGGAGGCGAAGGCCGCCTGCGCGCCCGCCCAGCGCGACTCCCGCGCCCAGCGCTCGGCGATGGAGGTCACCAGGGCGTTGGCCGGGGCGTGCGAGGAGCCCGCGCCCGCCAGCACGACGCCCCACTCGCGGTCCGGTCCGACGCCGGCGGAGGCCAGGCGGCGCAGGGCCGCCGACTCCAGCCGCGGGTCGGGGCCCAGGACGTCGGAGATCGTCACCTCCAGCGAGGGCAGCCGCGCCTCCGCCACCGCGCCCGGCACGTCCACGCGGGCGTGGAAGGCTTTGCCCAGCAGCAGGGGGACGACCACCGCCGACCGGTGGCCGTCGCCGTGCGCGGCCCGCAGCACGTCGCCGAGCCGGGGCGCGGACAGGTCCAGGAACGACCCGCGCACGTCCAGCGAGGGCCGCAGCGCCCGCACCACGTCCAGCAGGGCGTGCACGGTCGCCGCCGAGCGCGGGTCGCGGCTGCCGTGCGCCACGGCCACCAGCGCCGTCACAGCGGACCCAGCCCGCGGGCCCGCAGCACGACCCGCTCCAGCGGCCGGAACACCAGCAGCTCGATGCCCACGCCCACCAGCAGGATCAGGAAGATCGCCGCGATGACCATGGAGATGTCGTTGAGCGAGGACCCGTTGTGCAGGTACTGCCCCAGGCCCTCGCCCAGCTGCGGGGAGGTCGCGATGATCTCCGCTGCCATCAGCGAGCGCCACGAGAACGCCCAGCCCTGCTTCAGGCCCGCCAGGTAACCGGGCAGCGCCGCCGGCAGCAGGATGTGCCGGGCCGCCGCCAGCCTGCCCGCGCCCAGCGCCTGGCCGACGCGCGGCAGCAGCGGGGGGATCTGGTCGACGCCCGCCACGAGGCCGTTGGCGATGGACGGCACCGAGCCCATCAGCACCACGAAGTAGATCGTCGACGGGGTCGCGCCGAACCACAGGATGCCCGCCGGCACCCACGCCACCGACGGCAGCGACTGCAGGCCGGTCAGCAGCGAGCCGATGGCCGCGCGGACCACGCGCACCTTGGCGATCAGCAGGCCCAGCGGCGTGGCGATGACCACCGCCGTGAGGAAGCCGAGCACGGCCCGGTGCACCGACGTCCACAGCACGTCGAACGCCCGGCCGGTCTCGATCGCCTCCGACACCGACGCCCACACCGAGGCGGGGGAGGGCAGCTGGTACTCCGGCCAGAACGCCGCCGCCCACAGCGCCTGCCACACGCCCAGCAGCAGGGCGAACGCGATCAGCGGTGGCAGGCCGGTGCGGACGAACCGCTTGGCCGGCGAGGGCCGCTGCTCCTGGGTCGGCGCGTCCAGCGCGTCCAGACCCGCGCCGACCGCCGCCAGGTCGTTGTCAAGCCGCGGCGTGGCCACTGATCACCTCTCGCAGGCGGCTGGTGATGTCGGTGATCAGGGCGGTCTCGTCCCCGGAGGCGGTGGACCACTCGCGGACCACGCGGCCGGGGCGGGAGGACAGCAGGACGACCCGCTGCGCCAGCCGCACGGCCTCGCGCACGTCGTGCGTGACGAACACGATCGCCGTCGACGTCTCCTGCCACACCCGCACCAGCTCGGCCTGGAGCACGTCGCGGGTGATGGCGTCCAGCGCCGCGAACGGCTCGTCCATCAGCAGCAGGCCGGGCGTGCCCTCCTCGGCGCTGCCCAGGGTCGACGCCAGGGCGCGGGCCAGCGCCACGCGCTGGCGCATGCCGCCGGACAGCTCGTGCGGGCGCTTCTTGCCCGCGCCGTCCAGCCGCACCAGCGAGAGCAGCTCGCCCGCCTTCTCCCGGCGCTCGCCGCGCTTGAGGCCCGCGAGCCGCAGCGGCAGCTCCACGTTGCGGGCCGCGGTCAGCCACGGCATCAGCGCGGCCTCCTGGAACATCACGGCGGGCCGGGAGGTGGTCACCTCGATGGAGCCGGAGGTGGGCGCGTCCAGCCCGGCGACCAGGTTCAGCAAGGTCGACTTGCCGCAGCCGGACGCGCCCAGCAGGCACACGAACTCCCCGGGCGCGACCCGCAGGTCGACGCCGTCGAGCGCGGTCACCGTGTGGGCTCCGTGCCCGAAGGACTTCCGCACGCCGGACAAGGTCACGGCGGCGTCCACTGTGGACCTCGGCGTGTTCTCAAGCGTGGCGGTCATGGTGTGCCTGCCTTCCCCTGAGTTACTTCTTGTCCAGTCCGGCGGTGTCCACGGGCTGTTTGCCCGCGGCCGAGAGCACCTTGTTGAGCAGCGTGAAGTCCGCGATGCCGGTGACGTCCGCGGCTTCCTTGACGACGCCCGCGGCGACCGCGTCCTGCGCCAACCGCGGGAAGGCCCCGGCCTGCGGGTCGAGCGTGAGTTCGATGTTGTCGAAGGCCCGGTCCAGCACCTGGTCGCCGAGCGCCTTGCCGGTCAGCGCCTTCAGCGCGCCGTTGACGATCCGCTTGGCCTCCGCCTTGTCGCCCACCGCGAAGTCCGTCGCCGCCAGGTGGCCGCGCAGCAGCGCCTCGACGGTCTGCGGGTGCTCGCGCAGGAACTGCGTGCGCACCAGCAGCACCGTGGTCGGGAACCGGCCGCCCTCCCACAGGGACTCCTCGTCCAGCAGCACCTTGGCGCCCGCGTCCAGCACCAGCCGCGACGACCACGGCTCGGGCGCCCACGCGCCCTGCACGTCGCCCCGGCGGAACAGGTCGAGCGACTGCGCGTTCTCCGTGTTGGTCACGTTGACCTGGTCGGGCGCCGCCCCGATGGCCAACTGCTGGTCCGACAGCCACTTCTTCAGCGCCACGTCCTGCGTGTTGCCCAGCTGCGGCGTCGTGACGACCTTGCCCTTGAGGTCCGCCGGCGAGCCGATCTCCGGCTTGACCACCAGCTGCGCGCCGCCCGAGGTCGCGCCGGCCACCAGTCGCACCGCCTGGCCCTTGGACTTGGCGTAGGCGTTGATGGCCGGCCCCGAGCCGATGAACGTCACGTCCAGCGACTCGCCGAGCAGCGCGTTGACCGCCTCGGGACCGGCGTTGAAGGTCTGCGTCGTGAGCTTGGTGCCGCCCAGCTCCTTGGCGTACAGGCCCTTGTCCACCCCGACGAGCGCGGTGGCGTGGGTGACGTTGGGGAAGTAGCCGAGGCGGACCTCGGCGGCCGGCCCCTTGTCCCGGGCGGGCTGGTCGCCGGCGTCACCGCCGGCCCGTGAGCACGCGGCGAGCGCCACGAGCGCGGTCAGTAAGGCCAACGATCTGGTCAGGGTGCTGCGCTTGCTGCTCACGACGGCGGGTGGCCTTTCTACGGGGTCAGGGACCGGGGGAGACGAGGGCGTGGCTGTCGGTCTGGGCGCTGCTGCCGCCTCCGGCGTCGGCGTCGACGCCGTCGAGCACCGGCAGCGGCGCGCCGACCAGCCCCGCGGCCAGCGTGCTGCCGTCCGCGGCGTCGATGACCAGGAAGGCGCCGGTGCGGCGGTTGTGGGTGTAGTCGTCCACCGGCACGGGCTCGGCCGTGCGCACCACGACCTGCCCGATCTCGTTGAGCACCAGGGAGTCCGGGCTGTCGGTGCTGCTGAGCCGCTGCTCGTCGAACCGGTTGCGCAGCTCGGTGACGATCGCCTGCACGGTGCGGGTGCCGTGCTTGACCAGCACGCGCGCGCCGGGGGTGAGCGCCTTCTCCGCCAGCCAGCACACGGTGGCCTCGAACTCGTCGGTGACCCGGGGCGGCTCCCCGCCCGCGACGAGGTCGCCGCGCGAGATGTCGAGGTCGTGCTCCAGCAGCAGGGTCACCGACTGGCCGGCGGCGGCCTCGTCCAGCGGGCCGTCGGCGGTGTCGATGCCCGCCACGGTGCTGCTCAGGCCCGTCGGCAGCACGGCGACCGCGTCGCCGACGCGCACCGTGCCGGCGGCGACCTGGCCCGCGTAGCCGCGGTAGTCCGGGTGCTCCGCGGTGCGCGGCCGGATCACGTGCTGCACCGGGAACCGGAACGGCGCGTCGTGCGGGTCGGCGTCGACGGGCACCGTCTCCAGGTGCTCCAGCAGCGTCGGCCCGGAGTACCAGGGCGTGTTGGTCGAGCGCTCGACCACGTTGTCGCCCGCCAGCGCGGACACCGGGATCTCCACGACGGTGTCCTCGACGAACCCGAGGGCGGTCGCGTGCGCGGTGAACTCCTTGGCGATGCGGGCGAAGGTGACCTCGTCGTAGTCCACCAGGTCGATCTTGTTGACCGCCAGCACCAGCCTCGGCACGCCCAGCAGCGCCAGCACCGCCGCGTGGCGGCGGGTCTGCTCGACCACGCCCTTGCGCGCGTCGACCAGGAGCACGCCCAGCTGGGCGGTGGACGCGCCGGTGACCGTGTTGCGGGTGTACTGCACGTGGCCCGGGGTGTCGGCCAGCACGAACGAGCGCTTGGGCGTCGCGAAGTACCGGTAGGCCACGTCGATGGTGATGCCCTGCTCGCGCTCCGAGCGCAGGCCGTCCACCAGCAGCGACAGGTCCGGTGTGGCCAGGCCGCGGTCGGCGCTGGCGCGGTGCACGGCGTCCAGGGTGTCGGCGAGGACCGACTTGGTGTCGTAGAGCAACCGTCCGACCAGGGTGGACTTGCCGTCGTCCACGCTGCCCGCCGTCGCCAGCCTCAACAGGTCGCTCATTTAGAAGTAGCCCTCCCGCTTGCGGTCCTCCATGGCGGCCTCCGACAACCGGTCGTCGGCGCGCGTCGCGCCGCGCTCGGTGAGCCGGGACGCGGCGACCTCCGCGATCACGGTCTCGATGTCGGCGGCGTCGGACTCCACCGCGCCCGTGCAGGAGCCGTCGCCCACGGTCCGGTAGCGCACGGTCTTGGTCACCAGCGCCTCCCCTTCCCGCGGGCCGCCCCAGGGGCCCTCGGCCAGCCACATGCCGTCACGCAGGTAGACGTCGCGCTCGTGCGCGTAGTAGATCGAAGGCAACTCGATCCCCTCTCGCGCGATGTAGTGCCAGACGTCCAGTTCGGTCCAGTTGGACAGCGGGAATACCCGCACATGTTCCCCTGGCCGGTGCCGTCCGTTGTAGAGGTTCCACAATTCGGGACGCTGCCGCCGGGGCTCCCACTGCCCGAAGGAGTTCCGGAGGCTGAAGATGCGCTCCTTGGCGCGGGCGCGCTCCTCGTCACGGCGCCCGCCGCCGAACACCGCGTCGAACTTGTGCGAGGTGATCGCGTCCAGCAGCGGGACGGTCTGCAGCGGGTTCCGCGTGCCGTCGGGGCGTTCGGCGAGCCGGCCGTCGTCGATGTAGTCCTGGACCCGCGCGACCTCCAGCCGCAGGCCGTGCCGCGCCACCACCCGGTCGCGGAAGTCGATGACCTCCTCGAAGTTGTGGCCGGTGTCCACGTGCAGCAGCGGGAAGGGCACCGGCGCGGGCCAGAACGCCTTCACCGCCAGGTGCAGCAGCAGCGTGGAGTCCTTGCCGCCGGAGAACAGGATCACCGGCCGGTCGAACTCGCCGGCCACCTCGCGGAAGATGTGGATCGCCTCGGACTCCAGGCGCCCCAACGTGTCCAGGGCCGCTGTTCGCGTGTTCGGCCCTGCAAGCAGACCTTCGGCAGTCATCCGTGCAACCCGCATTCTGTCTTGGCGCGACCCGCCCACCGGCCGCTGCGCGGGTCCGCCCCCGGCAGGGGCTTCGCGGTGCACGGCGCGCAGCCGATGGAGGGATATCCGGCCTGCACCAACGGGTTCTCCAGGATCCCGTGCTCGCTGATGTAGGCGTTGAACTCGTCGTCGGACCACGGTGCGATGGGGTTGACCTTCACCAGCCCGTTGCGGTCGTCCCACTGCACGATCGGCGTGTTCGCGCGCGTGGGCGCGTCCACCCGGCGAACGCCGGTCACCCAGGCGTCGTACCTGTTCAGCGTGCGCTGCAGGGGCACCACCTTGCGCAGGTGGCAGCACCGGTTCGGGTCGGTCCGGTTCAGCAGGCCGAACTCGCGCTCCTGGTCGGCGACCGACTGCTCGGCGGCGGCGTTGACGATGCGCACCTCCGGGTAGACCAGGTCCACCGCGTCCCGGGTGCCGAGGGTCTCGGCGAAGTGGTAGCCGGTCTCCAGGAACAGCACGTCCACGTCCGGCTTCACCTTGGTCGCCAGGTCGATCAGGACGGCGTCCTGCATGTTCGACGCGACGATCCAGTTGCGCCCGAACGTCCGGGCGGTCCACGCGAGGGCCTCTTCGGCGGTGGCGTCAGCCAGCTCGACCGAAGCGGCCTCCGCGATGACCTTCAGTTCCTCGGCCCTGGTGGGGGCGGTCATCGCTGCACCTCCTGTGGAAGGTTGAGGCCCACGAACTTGACGGTGAACACGCGGCGGCAGGAAGCGCACAGCCAGGAGTGCGACGGCTCCTCCTGGGGGCGGAGGTCTTCGTCCCCGCAATAGGGGCAGTAGAAGGGCGTGGCGCGTTCGCTCACCGCAGGTCGCCCTCGTCGGCCCGGCCGACCCACTGCGCGAACCGCTCGCCCTGTTCCCGCTGCGCCACGAACTTGCGCACCACGCGCTCCACGTAGTCCGACAGTTCGGCGGCGGTCACCTTGTGACCTCGCAGCTTACGGCCGAAACCGGCGTCCAGGCCAAGCCCGCCACCCAGGTGGACCTGAAAACCCTCCACCTGGTTGCCGTCCGAGTCGGTGACGATCTGACCCTTGAGCCCGATGTCGGCGGTCTGGATGCGGGCGCAGGAGTTCGGGCAGCCGTTGATGTGCACGGCGATCGGGGCCAGGTCCGGGTCGCCCGCGGTGATGTCGGCCAGCCGCGACTCCAGCGCCGCGACCAGCTCGACCGCGCGGGCCTTGGTCTCGACGATCGCGAGCTTGCAGAACTCGATGCCGGTGCACGCCATCACGCCCCGCCGCCACGGCGACGGCCGGGTCTGCAGCCCCAGCTTGGCCAGGTCCGCCTGCAGCCCCTTGACCTCCGCCTCGGGCACGTCGAGCACGACCAGCTTCTGCTGCGGCGTCAGGCGCACGCGGCCCGACCCCGCCCGCTCGACGACCTTCGCGACCTCCACCAGGGTGGAGCCGGACACGCGCCCGGCGATCGGCGCGGCGCCGACGTAGTACAGGCCGTCCTTCTGCCGGTGCACGCCGATGTGGTCGCGCGGGACCTCCGGCACGGCGGGCGCGGGGCCGTCGGGGAGCTTGCGCCCCAGGTACTCGTCCTCCAGCACCTGCCGGAACTTCTCCGGGCCCCAGTCGGCGACCAGGAACTTGATGCGGGCGCGGTGCCGCAGCCGGCGGTAGCCGTAGTCGCGGAAGACGCTGATCACGCCCTCCCACACCGCGGGCACCTCGTCCGGGTGCACCCACGCGCCCAGCCGCTTGCCGATCATCGGGTTGGTGGACAGGCCGCCGCCGACCCACAGGTCGAAGCCGGGGCCGTGCTCGGGGTGCTCCACGCCGACGAACGCGACGTCGTGGATCTCGTGCGCCACGTCGGGCAGGCCCGAGATCGCGGTCTTGAACTTGCGCGGCAGGTTGGCGAACCGCGGGTCGCCGATGTAGCGGCGCAGGATCTCCTCGATGGCGGGCGAGCCGTCGACGACCTCGTCCTCGGCGATGCCCGCGACCGGCGAGCCGAGGATGACGCGCGGGCTGTCGCCGCAAGCCTCCATCGTGGTCAGGCCCGCGTCCTCCAGCTTGCGCCAGATGGTCGGGACGTCCTCGATGCGGATCCAGTGGTACTGGATGTTCTGCCGGTCGGTGATGTCGGCGGTGTCGCGCGCGTAGGTCTGCGACAGCTCGCCGATCAGCGCCAGCTGGGCCGTGGTGAGCCGGCCGCCGTCCACGCGGACGCGGAGCATGAAGTACTCGTCGTCGAGCTCCTCGGGCTCCAGGGTGGCCGTCCGGCCACCGTCGATGCCCGGCTTGCGCTGGGTGTACAGGCCGTACCAGCGGAACCTGCCGCGCAGGTCGGCGGGGTCGATGGAGTCGAACCCGCCGTGGGCGTAGATGTTCTCGATCCGGGCGCGGACGTTGAGCGGGTTGTCGTCCCTCTTGCTCCGCTCGTTGGGGTTCAGCGGCTCGCGGTAGCCCAGCGCCCACTGCCCCTCACCTCGACGCTGCTTGGCGCGCTGAGGCGTAGTCGTCGGGGGGACCATCCTCGTCCTCCGGGGTTTCGGGGCGCTGGTGCGCGTGCGAGTCCCGGCGGTGCCGTGGTGGGGGTCTCGTCAGCGCACCCGGCGCCGACGGGAACTACAAGTCGGGCGCGGGTTATGCCGAACGACGGCACATCGCGCTGGAGACGCGGCGGAAGTCGACGTGGCGGCGGACCACCAGGCGGATTCCGTTCGACGTCATGGCAGTCAGCGTGCCACGCGTCCATCCCGTGGTCCACCGCCATCCGCATTCTGGGACGGGCCTCCCCGCGCTGGTAGATGGGACAATGGGAGGCATGTCCCCCGCTCTGCCGACCGGCGATCCCGCGCCCGCCGACGGCTCACTGCCCGTGACCGCGCTGGCCGGCCTGGGCACGCGCCCCTTCGGCGTCTACGTCCACGTGCCGTTCTGCGCGACCCGGTGCGGCTACTGCGACTTCAACACCTACACCGCCGGTGAGCTGGGAACTTCGGCGTCGCCGGCGTCGTGGCTGGAGGGGTTGCGGCGCGAGCTGGACCTGGCCGCGGCGGTGCTCGGCGACGCGCCCGCCGCGGACACGGTGTTCGTCGGCGGTGGCACTCCGTCACTGCTGGGCGCGGCCGGCCTGGCCGACGTGCTGGCCGCCGTCCGGTCGTCGTTCGGCCTTGCGGAGCACGCCGAGGTCACTACGGAGTCGAACCCGGAATCGACCTCGCGGGCGTTCTTCGCGGCCATCCGTGACGCGGGTTACACCAGGGTCTCGCTGGGGATGCAGTCGGCGGCGCGCAACGTGCTCGCCGTCCTGGACCGGGCGCACACGCCGGGCCGCCCGGTCGCGGCGGCGCGGGAGGCCCGCGCGGCGGGCTTCGACCACGTGAACCTGGACCTCATCTACGGCACGCCCGGCGAGACCGCCGACGACCTGCGCGCCTCCCTGGGCGCGGTGCGGGAGGCCGGGGTCGACCACGTGTCGGCCTACGCGCTCATCGTCGAGGAGGGCACGGCCCTGGCCCGCCGGGTGCGGCGCGGCGAGCTGCCCGCGCCCGACGACGACGTGCTGGCCGACCGGTACGAGCTGATCGACGCCGAGCTGACCGCGCAGGGCCTGCGCTGGTACGAGGTGTCGAACTGGGCGGCGGGCCCGGCGGCGCGGTGCCGCCACAACGTCCTGTACTGGCAGGGCGCGGACTGGTGGGGCGCGGGCCCCGGCGCGCACAGCCACGTCGGCGGCGTGCGCTGGTGGAACGTCAAGCACCCGGCGAAGTACAGCGGGCTGCTGGCCGGGGGTCGCTCGCCGGCGGCCGGCCGCGAGGTCCTCACCGCCGAGGACCGCCGGGTGGAGCGCGTCCTGCTGGAGCTGCGCCTGGCCGAGGGCCTGCCCGCCGACGCGCTCGACGAGGACGGGCGGGCCGAGGCGAAGGCGGCGGCGGCGGACGGCCTGCTGGACCCCGCGGCGCTGGACGCGGGCCGCTGCGTCCTGACCGACCGCGGCCGGCTGCTCGCCGACGCCGTGGTGCGCCGGCTCACCTGAGAGCCCCGGCACGGCCCCGGCCGAGGGCGGTGGCGCGCCGCCGCCCTCAGCGCAGCGAGACCGAGACCGACTCCCCGATGGTGCGGTACCCGATCGGCCCGTAGAGCCGCTCGGCCTTGCCGTCCGCCTCGGTCTCCAGGAACGGCGCGCACCCGGCGTCGAACACCCACCGCGTCAGCCGGCCGCACACCGCGCCCGCGATGCCCCGGCGGCGGAACCCCGGCAGCACCGCGATCCCCGCCACCTGCGACAGCCCGCCGCGCGGCCCGGTGTACGCGCCCGCGCCCACCGGCACGCCGTCCACCAGGGCGAGCAGCAGCCCGCCGTCGGCCACCAGCGCGCGCTGCTGCTCGATCGCGGCCTCGCGCGGCAGCGCCGCCACGCCGAAGGCTTCGTGCTGCACCCGCGCCGCCGCCGCCAGCTCGTCGTCGGAGACCGCCTCGACCAGCTCCACCCCGGCGGGCGGCGGCGGGACGCGCAGGTCGGCGCGGTCCACCGCCATCACCGGCAGCAGCTGGTCCACGGTGAACCCGGCCCCGGCCAGCGCCGCGTCCACCGCGGGCAGCGGTCGCAGGTACTCCAGCCGGGGCGTGCGGGAGCGGGCGCGGAAGGCCGCCACGAGGTCGGCCACCTGGGCGGCGGTCGGCTCGGCGCCGGGGTCGGGCACCGCGTAGTTCATGAAGGCGTTGTCGCTGTGGCCGTCGAAGCGGACCAGGAAGGGCCCGACCTGCTCGGCGTCGGGCCGGATGGACTCGCGCAGCGAGGTCTGGATGTCGGCAAGCACGCGCCACGCTACCCGGCCGCGCCGGACCCCGGCCGGCGAGTTTCCCGGCCGGCCGCCCCACCTCCGTAAACTCTTGGTGGAGTCAGGTCGAGTCAGGTCGTCGTGGTGGAGGTGACGCGCGGTGAACGCCGATGAGCGCAGGTTCGAGGTGCTGCGCGCGATCGTCGCCGACTACGTCTCCAACCAGGAGCCCGTCGGGTCGAAAGCGCTGGTCGAACGGCACAACCTGGGGGTGTCCAGCGCGACGGTCCGCAACGACATGGCCTCGCTGGAGGAGGACGGCTACATCACCCAGCCGCACACCAGCGCGGGCCGCGTGCCCACCGACAAGGGCTACCGGCTGTTCGTCGACCGGCTCAGCGAGGTCAAGCCGCTGTCCTCGGCCGAGCGCCGGGCCATCCGCAGCTTCCTGGAGGGCGCCTACGACCTGGACGACGTGCTGCGCCGCAGCGTCCGCCTGCTGGCGCAGCTGACCCGGCAGGTCGCGGTCGTGCAGTACCCGACGCTGAGCCGCTCCACCGTGCGGCACCTGGAGGTGCTGGCCATCACACCGGCCCGCCTGATGCTGGTGCTGATCACCGACACCGGCCGCGTCGACCAGCGCTCGGTGGACCTCGGCGACGTGATCACGGAGGACAACGTCGGCCGGATGCGGACCATGCTCAACACCGCGATGGTCGGCAAGCGGCTGTCCGACGCCTCCGCCGAGGTGGCCGAGCTGCCCGACCGCGCGCCCGCCGAGCTGCGCGACGCGGTGCTGCGGGTCGGCACGGTGCTGATCGAATCGCTGGTGGAGCACCCGGAGGAGCGGCTGGTGCTGGGTGGCACCGCGAACCTCACCCGCAACGTGGCAGACTTCCCCGGTTCGCTGCGCCAGGTGCTGGAAGCGCTGGAGGAACAGGTCGTGGTGCTGAAGCTGCTGGCCGCGGCCCGCGACCCCGGTACCGTCCTGGTGCACATCGGCGAGGAGAACGAGGCGGCCGAGATGCGCAGCACCTCGATCGTGTCCATCGGGTACGGGAGCCGGGACAACCTGCTCGGGGGCATGGGCGTGGTGGGGCCCACGCGGATGGACTACCCCGGCACGATGGCCGCCGTGCTCGCGGTCGCCAGCTACGTCGGGGAGATCCTGACGGCGAGGTAGGCGGGAACACCGAAGGCCCACAGGACGTTTCGCAAGCGAGCGAGCGCGCGCTCGGCGCGCCCGCAGGAGGACACACGGTGGCGAGGGACTACTACGGCACGCTCGGGGTCTCCAAGAACGCGACACCCGAGGAGATCAAGCGCGCCTACCGCAAGCTCGCGCGCCAGCTGCACCCGGACGTCAACCCCAACGAGGAGGCGCGCTTCAAAGAGGTGACCGCCGCCTACGAGGTGTTGTCGGACCCGAAGAAGCGCGAGATCGTCGACCGGGGCGGCGACCCGCTCCAGCCCGGCGGCGGTGGCGGCGGGATGCACGACCCGTTCTCGGGCTTCGGGCTCGGCGACATCATGGACGCGTTCTTCGGCGCGACGGGCGGCGGCGGGCGCGGTCCGCGCAGCCGGGTGCAGCCCGGTTCGGACGCGCTGATCCGGCTGTCCATGACGCTGGAGGAGTGCGCGGCCGGCGCGTCGCGGGAGCTGACCGTCGACACGGCGATCCTGTGCGACCGGTGCACGGGCAGCGGCTGCGCCGAGGGCTCGTCCCCGGTGCGCTGCGACACGTGCGGCGGGCGCGGCGAGGTGCAGTCGGTGCAGCGCTCCTTCCTCGGCCAGGTGGTCACGGCGCGGCCGTGCCCGGTGTGCCGGGGCCTGGGCGAGGTCATCCCCGACCCGTGCCTGCAGTGCGGTGGCGAGGGCCGGGTCCGGTCGCGGCGCACCATCTCGGTGCAGATCCCGGCCGGCGTGGCCGAGGGGATGCGGGTGCGACTCGCGGGCCAGGGCGAGGTCGGCTCCGGCGGCGGTCCGGCGGGCGACCTGTACGTGGAGGTCGAGGAGGTGCCGCACGAGGTCTTCGAGCGGGACGGCTCGAACCTGCACTGCTCGGTGCGCGTCCCGATGACGACGGCGGCGCTGGGCGCGGTGCTGCCGCTGCAGACCCTGGACGGCGAGGAGCAGCTGGAGATCGAGCCGGGCACCCAGCCGAACACCGAGCTGGTGCTCACCGGCCGGGGGATGCCGCGGCTGCGCTCCTCGGGCCGCATCGACGGGCGGGGCGACCTGCACGTGCACCTGGAGGTCGTGGTGCCGACCAAGCTCGACGGCCGGCAGGCCGAGCTGCTGCGGGAGCTGGCCGTGCTGCGCGGCGAGGAGGACCCGACGCTCGCGCACAACGGCAAGGGCGGCGGCGGGCTGTTCTCGCGGCTGCGCGCCGGCCGCGGCCACCGGTGACGCTGCCGGTCTTCCTCGTCCCGGCGCTGCCGACCGGCCCGGAGGCCGTGCTCGACGGTCCTGAGGGCCGGCACGCGGCCACCGTGCGGCGGCTGCGGCCGGGCGAGGAGCTGGTGCTCTCCGACGGCTCCGGAGCCCAGGTCCGGTGCGTGGTGCAGGAGGCGCTCAAGGACGCGCTGCGGTTGCGCGTGCTCCAGCGGTGGGTGGCGCCCGAGCCCGCGGTGCGGGTGGTGCTGGCGCAGGCGCTGGTGAAGGGCGACCGGGGTGAGCTGGCCGTGGAGCTGGCCACCGAGGCGGGCGTCGACGGCGTGGTGCCGTGGCGGGCCGCGCGCTGCGTCACCAGGTGGGAGGACGGCCCGCGCGGGGCGAAGGCGCTGGAGCGCTGGCGCAGCACCGCGCGGGAGGCCGCGAAGCAGGCCCGGCGCGCCCGCGTGCCGTCGGTCGCCGAACCGGTGGGCACGCCCGCGCTGGCCCGTCTGGTGGAATCGGCCGCGATCGCATTGGTCCTGCACGAGTCGGCGTCGACCGGCATCGCCGCCGCGCCGCTGCCCGAGGAGGGCGACGTGCTGCTGGTGGTGGGGCCGGAGGGCGGCATCACCGAGGCCGAGCTGGCGGCGTTGACCGAGGCAGGCGCGCACGCGGTGCGGCTGGGCCCCACCGTCCTGCGCGCGTCGACCGCCGCCGCGGTCGCCCTGGGAGCGCTGGGTGTGCTGACCGATCGCTGGCGGTAATGGGTGCCCGCGCCTTCTGGCGGAGCGCCCGAAGAGGGGTTACGCTCAAGACCTGAGGGGTTGCATTGGTCTAGTCGCGTTCAGCCCTTCAGACCACAGGACTCGCCGGACACCTCCCCCCTCGGTCCGGCGTCGCCGCGTCGCGGTGGGGCGACCCCCAGGTCTCACCGCGACGCGGCCCTGCGCGCTCCCCCTCCCGTGGGCGATGCTGGACGGGTGACGCCCATTCGCTACGGCAGCCACCCGAGCCAGTTCGGCGAGCTGTCCACACCCCGGGGCCCGAGCCCGTCGACCGTCGTCGTGGTCATCCACGGCGGCTTCTGGCACCAGCGGTACGGGCTGGAGCTGGGCCGCCCCCTGGCGGCCGACCTGGTCGCGCACGGCGTGCGGGCCTTCAACGTCGAGTACCGGCGGGTGGCCGGCGGCGGTGGCTGGCCGGCGACCGGGGACGACGTCCTGGCCGCCATCGACGCCCTGGACGCCGACGTGGTGACCCTGGGGCACTCGGCGGGCGGCCACCTGGCGGTCTGGGCGGCGGCCCGGCACCCGCGGGTCGTCGGGGCCGTGGCCCAGGCGGGCGTCCTGGACTTCCGGCAGCACCCGCGGATCACCCGGCGCGCGGCCGAACTGCTCGGCGGCACGCCCGAGGAGGTGCCCGAGCGGTACGCGGAGGCGTCGCCGGCGGAGCTGCTGCCGATCGGCCCGCCGCTGGTGCTGGTGCACGGCGAGGCCGACGAGGACGTGCCGGTCGAGCAGAGCACCGCGTTCGCCGCGGCCTCCGGGGCGGAGCTGATCACCCTGCCCGGCGTCGGCCACCTGGACCTGATCACCCCCGGCGCCCCCGCCTGGGAGACCTGCCGGGACGCCGCGCTGCGGCTGGCCGGATAGCCTGCGGGCCATGTCCGACTGCCTGTTCTGCCGCATCGTCGCGGGCGAGGTCCCGGCCTCGATCGTGCACGAGACCGAGACCACCACGGCGTTCCGCGACATCTCGCCGCAGGCGCCGACGCACGTGGTGCTGGTGCCGAAGCTGCACTCGCCGGACGCCGTGGCCCTGGCCGCCGCCGCTCCCGGCGTCCTGGACGACCTGTTCCGCGCGGCCGGGGAGGTGGCGCGGGCCGAAGGTCTCGCCGACAGCGGCTACCGCCTGCTGTTCAACACCGGGGCGGACGCCGGGCAGACGGTGTTCCACGCCCACCTGCACCTGCTGGGCGGGCGGCAGCTGGGCGCGCTGGCGTAGCCGCGGGCAGGCCCGTCCGGCGGCGGCCCGGTGCGCCGCCGCCGGACGGGCCGGCCCGCGCGCTCAGATCCCCTGCGGGAACGCCAGGACGCGGTCCGGGTCGTAGCGGCGGGCCACCAGCTGCAACCGCGGGTGGTTGTCGCCGTAGTAGGCGCGCCGCCAGTCCGGCATCTCCGGGTCGATGTAGTTCACGTACCCGGTGTCGAGCCCCAACCCGTCGCGCACGACGGCCACCTCCCGCCGGGCGCGCGCCTCGTCCACCCCGGCGGCGTTGACGTAGACCTGGGCGCTGGCGAGCGCGTCCCGGTGCGGGAACGCCGTGTCGGCCGGGCCGACCCGGGAGATCGCCCCGCCGAACGAGTCGAACTGGAGCGCGGTCGCCCGCGCGCCGTCCAGCAGGGCCACCGCCCGCGCCGGGTCCAGCGGCGCCCGCAGCATCCGCGACGAGGCCGCGAACGGCGTCCCGACCGGCGGCGGGCAGCCACCGCCCCGGCAGCCCGCGTAGTGCCGCATCGCGGCCAGGTAGCCCATCGGCCGCAGGTCGCGCCGCAGCACCCGGACCTTCGCCGCGAACCGGTCCAGCAGCGGGGTCAGGGCCTCGGGCGGGCCGACGTGGCAGCCCGACACGACGGCCTGCGGCGGCCGGCCGGAGGCCAGCCGGCACACCGACCACAGCTCGTCGGGCAGGTCGGCCACCCACTCCTGCCACGCGCCGAGCACGTCCACCGCCGCGCCCGGCGGCGTGCGCAGCTCGAACGGCACCAGGTCCGGCGCCGGGCCGGTGGCGAACCGCAGCGACGTGACGACGCCGAAGTTGCCCCCGCCGCCCCCGCGCAGCGCCCAGAACAGGTCCGGCTCGTGCTCGGCGTCCACCACGCGCACCGACCCGTCCGGCGTCACCACCCGCGCCCCGAGCAGCCGGTCGCAGGTCAGGCCGTACTTGCGGGCCACGACCCCGATGCCGCCGCCGAGCGCCAGCCCGCTGATGCCGACGCTACGGCACGTCCCGGCGGGCAGCGCCCGGCCCGCCGCGCCCAGCGCCTCGTAGACGTCGATCAGCGCGGCGCCCGCGCCGACGGTCGACTCCGCGCCGGGCCGCACCCCGTCGAGCGCGGCCACGTCCACCACCAGGCCGTCCTGCGGCGCGGAGTAGCCCGCGTAGCTGTGCCGGCCGCTGCGCGCGGCGACCGGCAGGCGCTCCGCGGAGGCGAACTCCAGGCAGCGGGCCACGTCGGACTCGTCGGCGCACAGCGCCACCGCCGCCGGGCGGCGGTGGGCGTACACGGTGTTCTGCGGGCTGCGCGCGCGGTCGTAGTCGGCGTCACCGGGCAGCACCAGCCTCCCGGCCAGACCCCGCCGCAACCGCTCCCAGTCCCGCTCGCGGCCCGGCCCGTCGCCCGGCCCGGCCCGGCCGCCCAGCACGGCCAGGCCGGCGACCCCGAGGAACCTCCTGCGGTCGAACTCCACGGCCCCACCCCCTCACCCCCATGGTGGACCCGGGGTGACGGCCGGCACATCCGGCTGTTCGGGTCATCCGAGCGCCTGCATCACCGGCACGCGGAGCCGCTCGCGCGCCCCGCTCAGCTCACCGCGCACCATCCGGTCCACCTCGAACGACGCGGGCATCCCGTGCGCGGTCAGCCACGCCGCCAGCCGCGGGTCGCCGACGTCCACCCGCGCCGGACCGCCGCCCGCCACGTCCGCGATCAGCGCCCGCGCCGTGCCCACCGAGTCCGCCACCACCGGGCCGACCACCAGCCGGTCGGTGTTCCACCAGGAGCCGGCGAACCCGCCGGGGCAGACCCGGACCTCGCGGGCGAAGTCGAAGAACTCCGCCCACAGCGCCGACCGGTCGGCCCCGAACACCGCCGCGTCCTCGGCCACGACCAGCGGCCGGTCCGCCGCCCCGACCGGCCGGCTCACCCCGGATGGCGGCGCGGTCAGCACGCCCAGGTGCCCGGTCGTCCGGCCCACCGAGCGGAAGCCGAGCTTCTCGTACAGCGGCTTGCCGAACGAAGTGGCGTACAGCGAGACCACCGGCGTGCCCGCGAACGCGACGGCGTGCTCGACGACCCGCCTGCCCAGCCCGCGCCCGGCGTGGTCGCGCGCCACCAGCACCATGCTCAGCGCCGCGTGCGCGTCACCGAACCGGGTGATCACCGCCGTGGCGACCAGGTCCGGCCCGGCGAACACCCCGAACCCGGCGCCCACCCGCAGCAGGAACCGCCACTTCGCCTCCTCCGGGGACCAGCCCCGGTCGGCGCCCAGCGCCAGGCAGGCGGGCACGTCGGCGGGGGTCAGGGCGCGCAGGGTCTCCACGGCTTCGAGTACACCCGCCGCGTCCACCGGTTTCTTACTCCGGTGCGCGGTGCTGGCGGGGGCGGCTAGCATCGGTGGGAGCACGACAAGCACACCCCAGTTCGGCGCGAACGCGCAGGAAGCAGGCCCGAGGCCACGTGGCCGACACCGCAGACACCACGCCGCAGGCCGGCCACGCCGCGGCCGACGCCCAGTCCAAGTTCGCCGTGCCCGACGGCGCGGTGCTCGCCCTGCTCGGCTCGCGCGACGAGAACCTCCGCCTCGCGGAGGACCTGCTCGACGCGGACGTGCACGTGCGCGGCAACGAGATCACCCTGTCCGGCCGCCCGGCCGACGTGGCGTTCGCCGAGCGCGTGTTCTCCGAGCTGATCACCCTGGCCGGCCGCGGCCAGGAGATCGGCCCGGACACGGTCCGCCGCACCGTCGCGATGCTGTCCGCGGGCACCGGCGAGTCGCCGGCCGAGGTGCTCAGCCTGGACATCATCTCGCGCCGCGGCCGGACCATCCGGCCCAAGACGCTGAACCAGAAGCACTACGTCGACGCCATCGACCAGAACACCGTGGTGTTCGGCATCGGGCCCGCGGGCACCGGCAAGACGTACCTGGCGATGGCGAAGGCCGTGCAGGCGCTCCAGGCCAAGCAGGTCAACCGGATCATCCTCACCCGCCCCGCCGTGGAGGCGGGCGAGCGGCTGGGCTACCTGCCCGGCACGCTCTACGAGAAGATCGACCCGTACCTGCGCCCCCTGTACGACGCGCTGCACGACATGGTCGACCCGGAGTCGATCCCCCGCCTGACCCAGGCCGGCACGATCGAGGTCGCCCCGCTGGCTTACATGCGCGGGCGGGCGCAACCGGTCGACGCGAACGTGCTCACGCCCGACGGCTTCCGGCCGATCGGCGAGCTGCGGGTCGGCGACCTGGTCGTCGGCTCGAACGGCGAGCCGACCCCGGTGCTGGGTGTGTACCCGCAGGGCGAGAAGGACATCTACCGCGTCACCGCGCAGGACGGGGCGTCCACCCTGTGCTGCGGCGATCACCTCTGGACGGTCCGGACGGCCGCCGACCGCCGCCGCGGCAAGCCGTGGCGGGTGCTCGAGACCAAGGAGATGATCGGCAACCTGCGCGCGGCGCACGCCCGGCGGTACGAACTTCCGCTGCTCACCGCGCCGGTGTGCCGGCCGGAGCGCGAGGTCCCCGTCGACCCCTACGCGCTGGGGCTGCTGCTCGGCGACGGCTGCCTGACCGGCACGACCACCCCCTCGTTCGCCACCGAGGACCCGGAGCTGGTCCTCGCGCTGGAGGCGGCGCTGCCCGGTGTCGCGGCGCGGTGGCGGGGCGGCCCCGATTACGCGCTCAACCGGGTCCGGGCCGCCGGTGACGTCGTCACGATCGAGAACCCGGTCACCGCCGCCCTGCGGGCGTTGCGCCTGATCGGCACGCGCTCGCACACGAAGTTCGTCCCCGACGCCTACCTGGACAACTCCGCGGAGGTCCGGCTGGCCCTGCTCCAGGGGCTGCTGGACGCCGACGGCGGCCCGGTGGCCCAGCTCGGCCGGACGTGCCGGGTCCAGTACTCGACCACCTCGCCCGCGCTGCGCGAGGGCGTGCTGGCCCTGGTCCGGTCCCTCGGCGGGGTCGCCTACGTCCGCTGCCGCCCGGCCCGCGGCAGGACGCCGGGCCTGGCCGGTGGACGCCCCGTGCACCACCGCCACGACACCTACGTCCTGGACATCAGGCTCCCGGAGGGCGTCGAGCCGTTCCGCCTGACCCGCAAGCGGCGCAAGTACCGGGCGTCGGGCGGCGGTGGCCGGCCGATGCGGTTCATCGACGCCATCGAGCCGGCCGGGCGGTCCGAGGCGGTGTGCATCCAGGTGGCGGCGGCCGACTCGCTCTACGTCACCGAGGACTACCTGCTGACGCACAACACGCTCAACGACGCCTTCATCATCCTCGACGAGGCGCAGAACACCACGCCCGAGCAGATGAAGATGTTCCTGACCCGGCTGGGCTTCGGCTCCAAGATCGTGGTGACCGGCGACGTCACCCAGGTCGACCTGCCCGGCGGGCAGCGGTCCGGGCTCAAGGTGGTCAGGGACATCCTCGAAGGCGTGGACGACGTCCACTTCTCCGTCCTGACCAGCAGCGACGTGGTGCGCCACCGGTTGGTGGCGGACATCGTGGACGCCTACGAGAAGTGGCAGGTCGACCAGGACGAGCGCGACCTCGGCGACGACCGGCGGCAGGCCGCCGGACCCGGCGCGCGGTCGCACGGGCACCGCCGGGGACGATAGGCGCCGTGAGCATCGAGATCGCGAACGAGTCGGGCGTGACCGTGGACGAGCCGTCCATCGTCGCCGCCGCCCGCTTCGCGCTGGACCGCATGGGCGTGAGCCCGCTGGCCGAGCTGTCCGTCCTGCTGGTGGAGCTGGACGTGATGGCCGACCTGCACCAGCGCTGGATGGACCTGCCCGGACCGACCGACGTCATGGCGTTCCCCATGGACGAGCTGGACTCGGCGCGCCGGCCGGACGCGGCGGGCCTGGGCCCGGCGCTGCTGGGCGACATCGTGCTGTGCCCGGCGTTCGCCAAGGACCAGGCGAAGAAGGCCGGGCACGGCCTGCTCGACGAGTTGCACCTGCTGACCGTGCACGGCGTGCTGCACCTGCTGGGCTACGACCACGCCGAGCCCGCCGAGGAGCGCGAGATGTTCACCCTCCAGAACCGGATCCTGGGCGACTTCCGCACCGCCGCCGCCGAGGCCGAGCGCACCGCCGCGCAGCGCGAGGCCGACTCGAAGCTGCTCGGGGCGGTGGGCCTGGAGGATTCCGACAGGCCCGACCCGACCGCCTGAGGCGGCCGCGGTGACGGGGGACTCCACCAGCCTGCTCGTGCTGGCGGTCGCGCTCGTGCTGGCGGCGGGCGCGTTCGCGGGCGCGGACGCGGCGCTGGGCACGGTGTCGAGGGCGCGCGTCGAGGCGCTGCAGCGGCAGGGCCGGGCGGGCGCGCGCCGGCTCATCCAGGTGCTGGCCGACCGGCCCCGGCACGTCAACCTGCTGCTGCTGCTGCGCCTGGGCTGCGAGCTGTCGGCGACGGTGCTGGTGACCGTGGTGTGCCTGCGGCTGATCTCGACGGGCTGGGTGGCCGTGCTGGTCGCGGGCCTGAGCATGCTGGTCGTGTCCTACGTGCTGGTCGGCGTCGGGCCGCGCACGATCGGCCGCCAGCACCCGTACGCGGTGAGCCTGGTGGCGGCCGGCCCGATCCGCGTGCTGGGCCGGGTGCTGGGGCCGCTGTCGCGGCTGCTGATCCTGGTCGGCAACGCGATCACCCCGGGCCGGGGCTTCCGCGAGGGCCCGTTCTCCTCCGAGGTGGAGCTGCGCGAGCTGGTCGACATGGCCCAGGAGCGCGGCGTGGTGGACGAGGGCGAGCGCGAGATGATCCACTCGGTGTTCGAGCTGGGCGACACCATCGCGCGCGAGGTGATGGTGCCGCGCACCGAGATCGTGTGGATCGAGCAGGCCAAGTCGGTGCGGCAGGCGCTGGCGCTGTCCCTGCGCACCGGCTACACGCGGGTGCCGGTGATCGGCGGCAGCGTGGACGACATCGTCGGCGTGGTGAACCTCAAGGACCTGGTGCGGCGGACGCTGGCCGAGGAGCCGAACGGGACGGTCGTGGCGGAGGTCATGAAGCCCGCGTCGTTCATCCCGGACTCCAAGCCCATCGCGGACCTGCTGCGCGAGATGCAGCTCTCGCGCAACCACCTGGCGATCGTGGTGGACGAGTACGGCGGCACGGCGGGCCTGCTGACGATCGAGGACATCCTGGAGGAGATCGTCGGCGAGATCACCGACGAGTCCGACACCGACGACCGGCCGCCCGTCGAGCACCTGACCGACGGTTCGGTGCGGGTCAGCGCCCGGCTGCCGGTGGACGACCTGGACGCCCTGTTCGGCACGGAGCTGGACGACCACGAGGTGGAGACGGTGGGCGGCCTGCTGGCGCAGCGCCTGGGCCGGGTGCCCCTGCCGGGCACGGAGGCGGAGATCGCGGGCCTGCGGATGCGGGCCGAGGGCGGCAAGGACGAACGCGGGCGGATGCGCATCACGACGGTGCTGGTGCGCCCGCTGAACGGTGACCACAGCGCGGAAGGAACCCCCGGTGACTGACCAGGACACGCTCGGCCCCGAGGACGCGAAGATCATCACGCTGGCGCGGTCGTCCCGCGCCCGCACGGGTGCGGCGGAGGGCGCGGCGGTGCGCGACACCGACGGGCGCACCTACTCGGCCACGACGGTGGACCTGCCGTCGCTGCGCCTGACGGCGCTGCAGGCGGCCGTGGCCGCGGCGGTGTCCAGCGGCGCGGAGGGCTTGGAGGCCGCCGCCGTGGTGACGGCGGCCGACGCGGTGGACGCCGAGTCCGTCGCCGCGGTGCGGGACCTGACGGCCGGCGCCCCGGTGTTCCGCGTCGACGCCGCCGGGGACCTGCGGGAAACCGTGTAGCGGTGCGGGTGACGGTGTGCCGCGGCTGCTGCTGCGGCACCACGCGCAAGCACCCCGATCACGACCACGAGGCGCAGCTCGAACGCCTGGAGGCGCTCGCCGCGCGCTCCGGCGGCCGGGTGCGCGTGCGGACGGCGGACTGCCTGGACGCGTGCGCGAGCTCGAACGTCGTGGTGGTGAAGCCGCCGGGCGCGAAGCCGGTGTGGTTGGGCTTCGTGCTGCACGAGGCGGTGATGGACGACCTGGAGCGGTGGCTGGCCACCGGCGGGCCCCTGCCGGCGGTGCTGGAGCTGCACCGGGTCGCCCCGCCGCGACCGGGCTGAGCGCCGGGGACCGCGGCGCGCCGCGGCCCCCGGGCGCGGGGTAGTCCAAGCGCCGAGTCCAGGGGCGGAAGGGGCGTGGTCGGCGGGGCCGGGGACAATGGGCGGATGGATGGTTACCGCTCCGGGTTCGCGTGCTTCGTCGGCCGCCCCAACGCCGGCAAGTCGACGTTGACCAACGCGCTGGTCGGCACCAAGGTCGCGATCACCTCCAGCAAGCCCCAGACCACCCGGCACACCATCCGCGGCATCGTGCACCGGGCCGACGCGCAGCTCGTGCTGGTCGACACGCCGGGCCTGCACCGGCCGCGCACGCTGCTCGGCCAGCGGCTCAACGACCTGGTCCGGGAGACCTGGTCGGAGGTCGACGTCGTCGGCTTCTGCGTGCCCGCCGACCAGAAGGTCGGCCCCGGCGACCGGTTCATCGCCGCCGAGCTGGCGAAGGTGGCCAAGCGCACGCCGGTGGTCGGCATCGTCACCAAGACCGACCTCGTGGGCCAGCAGCAGGTGGCCGAGCAGCTGCTCGCGCTCCAGCAGGTGATGGACTTCGCCGAGTTCATCCCGGTGTCCGCGCAGAGCGGCTACCAGGTCGACGCGCTGGCCGGCCTGCTGGTCGGCAAGCTGCCCGAGGGCCCGCCGCTCTACCCGGACGGCGAGCTGACCGACGAGCCCGAGCAGGTCCTGGTCGCGGAGCTGATCCGGGAGGCGGCCCTGGAGGGCGTGCGCGACGAGCTGCCGCACTCGATCGCCGTCGTGGTGGAGGAGATGCTGCCCCGCGAGGGCCGCGACGACCTGGTCGACGTGCACGCGAACGTGTTCGTCGAGCGGCCCAGCCAGAAGGCGATCATCCTGGGGCACCGCGGGGAGCGGCTCAAGCAGGTCGGCATCACCGCGCGCCGGCACATCGAGAAGCTGCTGGGCACCCGCGTGTACCTCGACCTGCACATCAAGATCGCCAAGGACTGGCAGCGCGACCCCAAGCAGCTCCGTAGACTGGGGTTCTAGGCCGGTGGGCTCCCGACCGGGCGCCGGTCCCGCGACGGGCCGGATCGAGGCGGGCCGGGGCAGGGCGGACCTGCTCGGGCCAGGGGCCCGCGGGTGCGGAGCCGGAGCGACTGGGGCTGCGACGTAACCATGGCCAACCTGTACCGGGACACCGGGGTCGTCCTGCGCGTCCAGAAGCTCGGCGAGGCCGACCGCATCATCACGCTGCTGACGCAGAAGCACGGCAAGGTGCGCGCCGTCGCCAAGGGCGTGCGGCGCACCTCCTCCCGGTTCGGCGCGCGGCTGGAGCCGTTCGGGCACGTGGACGTGCAGTTCTACCCCGGCCGCTCGCTCGACGTGGTCACGCAGGTGCAGACGCTGGACGCGTTCGGCGTGGCGCTGGTGGGCGACTACCAGCGCTACACGGCCGCCTGCGCCGTCCTGGAGACCGCCGACCGGCTCACCGCCGAGGAGGGCGAGCCGGTCCTGCGGCTGTACCTGCTGGTCACGGGCGCGCTGCGCGCGCTGGCCGCCAAGGAGCGCGACCCCTCGCTGATCCTGGACGCGTTCCTGATGCGCGCCATGGCGTTCGCGGGCTGGGCGCCGGCGGTCGACGAGTGCGCCCGCTGCGGCGACCCGGGCCCGCACCGGGCGTTCAACGTCCACGCGGGCGGCCTGGTGTGCCCGAACTGCCGCCCGCCGGGCAGCGCCGCGCCCAACCAGGAGACGCTGCGGTTGCTCGGCGCGCTGCTGCACGGCGAGTGGGACGTCGTGGACGCCGTCCCGGGCGCGCAGCGCCGCGAGGCCAGCGGGCTGGTCGCCGCCCACCTCCAGTGGCACCTGGAGCGGCAGCTCAGGTCGCTGCCGCTGGTCGAGCGCAAGGCGCCCCTGGCGGACGGATAGAGTCGCCTGCCGCACGCACCGACACGTGCTCCGAGCGCCCCGCCCGCACCGGGGACGACCACCCGCACAGACCTCCGAGAGGACCGCCATGCTCCGCCGACGGCGGGCCGACCGCGTCCAGCGCGTCGCCCGACCCCCGGAACCGCACCCCTCCGGCGCCACGCCGCCCGCCATCCCGGCCGACCTGGTGCCCGGGCACATCGCGATCGTCATGGACGGCAACGGGCGGTGGGCCAACCAGCGCGGCCTGTCCCGCATCGAGGGGCACAAGCGCGGCGAGGCCGTCGTCGTGGAGGCGGCCAAGGGCGCGATCGAGCTGGGGGTGAAGTGGCTGTCGCTGTACGCCTTCTCCACCGAGAACTGGCGGCGCAGCCCCGAAGAGGTCCGCTTCCTGATGGGGTTCAGCCGCGACGTCATCCACCACCGCACCGACGAGCTGGACGAGCTGGGCGTCCGGGTGCGCTGGGCGGGCCGGCGGCCGAGGCTGTGGCGCAGCGTCATCAAGGAGCTGGAGGTCGCCGAGGAGCGCACCCGCGACAACACCGTGCTGAACCTGGCCATGTGCATCAACTACGGCGGCCGGGCCGAGGTCGGCGACGCGGCCCGCGAGATCGCCCGGCTCGCCGCCGCCGGGCGGATCAACCCGGAGAAGGTCGACGAGCGGACCGTCGGCCGGTACCTGTACCAGCCGGACATGCCGGACGTGGACCTGTTCATCCGCCCGTCGGGCGAACAGCGCACGTCGAACTTCCTGCTGTGGCAGTCGGCGTACGCGGAGCTGGTGTTCCAGGACATCCTGTGGCCCGACTTCGACCGGCTGGACCTGTGGCGGGCGTGCGAGGCTTACGCCCGGCGCGACCGCCGCTTCGGCGGCGCCGTGGACAAGCCCGACGACCCCCTGCCCTACGACCTGCCGCCGGGCGGCTCCGCCGCCGACGACCCCGAGGAGACCCGGTGACCGACGACGACGCCGCGGTGACGGCGCACCTGCTCACCGCCGCCCGCGAGGCGCTGGAGCTGTTCCACGAGGTGCACGTGGACGACGACGGCGCGCTGAGCTTCCGGCACGGCGACGTGCCGTGCGCGGTGCAGGCCATGCGGCTCGCCGAGGGCCTGACCGTGCTGAGCCTGACCTGCGTCGTGGCGTGGGACCTGCCGGAGGACCCGAAGCTGGCCGTGTCGGCGGCCGAGCGCGCCGGTCAGGGCCTGTTCGGCACGCTGGGCGTGGTGCACACCGAGCGGGGCATGGACGTGACCCTGCGGTACGCGTTCCCGGCGGAGGGGATGCGCACGGAGCCGCTGAGCACCCTGCTCATGCTGGTGGTCTCGACGGCGTCGCAGCTGCGCGCCGAACTGCTGGCCGGCGTGGAGGGCGGGGCCTGATGGGCGGCGTGGTCGTGTACGAGCCGGACGACGAGTCCGAGGTCGAGGGCCTGCCGTGGGCCGTCACGTTCGAGGCGTCGGCGGGCGAGGAGTGGGCCTCGTTCGTGTGCGGGCCCTACGAGCGCGACGAGGCGGTGGCGCTGGCCGAGTCGGTGGTCGGGGAGGGCCGCGGCGTGACGGCGGTCGTGGAGCCGCTGCTGCCGGTGCGCGACGCGCCGGACGTGCTGGCCATGCTCGACGAGCTGCGCGAAGGGGTCGAAGACCCGACGTAGGTCGGTTCGGCGGCGGGCGCGGCCCCTGGCATCATGTCGGAAGTGACAATCACTGGCGAAATCCGGGGGTCACGCCCGCGCCGCACGCCACCCCGCCTGCGGATCACCTCGCTGGAGGTGCTCTGCGTGCTGCTGGTCGCCGCCCTGGTGTTCCAGGACCGGCTGGTGGCCGCGCTGGACGTGCCGGTGCTGCGCACCGCCTCGACCGTGTTCGTCGCGATCTGCGTGCAGGCGCTGCCGTTCCTGGTGTTCGGGGTGCTCATCAGCGGCGCGATCGCGGCGTTCGTGCCCGCGGGGGCGCTGCGCCGGCTGCTGCCCCGCAACACCGCGCTGGCGGTGCCGGTGGCCGGGGTGGCCGGGGTGGCGCTGCCCGGCTGCGAGTGCGCGTCGGTGCCGGTCGCGCGGCGGCTCATGCAGCAGGGCGTCGCGCCCGCGGTGGCGCTGTCGTTCCTGCTGGCCGCGCCGGCGGTGAACCCGATCGTGCTGGTGTCGACCGCCGTGGCGTTCCGCGACGCCCCGATGATGGTCCCGGCGCGGTTCGTCGGCTCGCTGCTCACCGCCGTGGTGATGGGCTGGCTGTGGACGCGGTTCGGCAAGGCCGGGTGGATCGCCGAGCGCGCCCTGCGCCGGCTGCCCGACCGCGCCGGCGCCTCCCGGTGGTCGGTGTTCGCCGAGACCGCCCGGCACGACCTCGTGGAGGCGGGCGGGTTCCTGGTGCTCGGCGGGGTGTTCGCGGCGGCGTTCAATGTGCTGGTGCCGGCGGCGTGGCTGGAGACGCTGGGCGCGCAGGTGGTGCTGGCGGTGCTGGTGATGGCGCTGGTGGCGGTCGTGCTGGCGCTGTGCAGCGAGGCGGACGCGTTCGTCGCGATGTCGATGACCGCGCTGCCGCTGCTGCCCAGGCTGGTGTTCCTGGTGGTCGGCCCGGCGGTCGACGTCAAGCTCGTCGCGCTCCAGGCGGGTGCGTTCGGCAGGTCGTTCGCGGCGCGGTTCGCGCCGGTGACGTTCGTGGTGGCGATCGGGTGCGCGGTGGCGGCGGGGGCGGTGTTCCTGTGAGGCGTGAAACGCAGAACGTCCTGCTGGTGCTGCTGGGCGGCGCACTGCTCAAGCTCGCGCTGACCGGCACCTACCTGCGCTACGTCAAGGAGTCGCTCCAGCCGTGGCTGGTGGGCACCGGCGCGGTGATGATCCTGCTCGCCGTGGTCGGCATCGCGCGTGACCTGCGCGGCGGTCGGGAGCAGGGGGAGGGCGTTGCGGAGGGGGTCGCGGGCGGTCCTCCCGGCGGCGACAGTCCCGAAGGCGGCCACACCGAAGGCGGTCATCCCGAAGGCGGCCACCCCGAAGGCGGTCATCCCGAGAGTTCCCACCCTGAAGGCGCCCACCACCACGAGCACGGCTCCCGCAGCCCGTGGATGCTGCTGCTGCCGGTCCTGGCGGTGTTCCTGATCAGCCCGCCCGCGCTGGGCGCGGACACGGTCAACCGCTCGGACCGCAACGCCGCCCAGGAGTCCCGGGCGGGCAGCGGGTTCGCGCCGCTGCCGCCCGACGAGGTGGTACCGCTGACCATCACCGAGTTCGTCACCCGCACCGCGTGGGACGACTCGGGCTCGCTCGACGACCGGACGGTCCGGCTGACCGGCTTCGTCGTGCGCAAGGAGCAGAACGTCTACCTGGCCCGGCTGGCCATCTCCTGCTGCGCGGCCGACGCCGCGCCGGTGAAGGCGCTCATGGTGGGCCAGGACTTCAGCGCGCTGCCGGACGACCAGTGGGTGGAGGCGACCGGCCGGGTGGTGCCGGGCTCGGCGACCAAGGACACGGCCTACGTGCCCACGTTCACCGTCAGCGGGATCACGCCCGTGATCCCACCGGAGGACACCTACGAGGGCTGAGGCCCGTCAGGGGGCCTTCGCGCACCCCGCGCACGTGCCGAAGATCTCGACGGTGTGGCTGACCTCGGAGAAGCCGTTCTCGGCCGCCACGCGGTCGGCCCACTTCTCCACCGCCGGGCCCTCCACCTCGACCGTGCGCCCGCACGTGCGGCACACCAGGTGGTGATGGTGGTGGGCCGAGCAGCGCCGGTAGATGGCCTCGCCCGAGTCGGTGCGCAGCACGTCCACCTCGCCGGCGTCGGCCAGCGACTGGAGCGTGCGGTAGACGGTGGTCAGGCCGATGCCCTCGCCGCGCTTGCGCAGCTCCTCGTGCAGGTCCTGCGCCGAGCGGAACTCGTCCAGGGAGTCGAGCAGTTTCGACACGGCGGTGCGCTGCTTGGTGGACCGCAGGCCGGGCACAGCGGTGTTGGGGCGCTCGCTCGTTGTCACAGGTCCTCCGTCCCAAGTCCTCCGGAGTTGATACCACGCGGACCTTCGTCGACGTGCGCCACCGCGTCCACCACGATGTGCGCCAGGTGCTCGTCGACCAGCCGGTAGACGACCTCGCGGCCGTGCCGCTCGCCGTGCACGACACCGGCCGCCTTGAGCACGCGCAGGTGCTGGCTGATCAGCGGCTGGGCGACGCCCAGGGCCTCCACCAGCTCGTGCACGCACCGCTCGGCCTCGCGCAGCTGGAGCACGATCGCGATCCGGACGGGTGCGGCGAGGGCGCGCAGCAGCTCCCCGGCGGCGGACAGGGTGTGCGCGGGCCGGGGCGGGACCGGCTGCGCCGCGTCGCGCAGGGGGGAGTGCACGTGCTCGCTCCGCACTTCGACCGTCACGGCGCCTCCAGGTGGTAGGGATTTTCACCACCGATACTACGGTCAGAGCACCGAAAGGGTGACCAGCGCGAGCACCGCGAGCACCAGAACCCGCAGGACACGGGCACCGGGCGCGAGCAGCCGCCAGGTGGCGGCCAGCAGCGCGGCCACCCCCAGGGTCAGCGCGCCGAGCAGCAGCGCGCCCACCGCGCCCCGCACCAGCACGCCGGCCCCGAACACGGCGAGCACCAGCAGGAACACCACCGGAGCGGGCACCCGGGCCAGCGGCCCGGAGCCGGGGATCAGCGTCCGCTTCGAATCCGCCACCGTGGCATCCTTGCACCGTGCTGCTCGTGTGCCGGTTCACCGTCCCCGATCCCGACGTCGAGTCGTTCACGGCGCGTGCCGCCAGGGCGCTGGAGCTGCTCACCGCCCAGCCGGGGTGCCGCCGCGGGGCGCTCGGCCGCGCCGCGGACGAGTCCGCGCTGTTCGTGCTGACCGCGGAGTTCGACTCGGTGGTGGCCTATCGCCGCGCCATGTCGCCGTTCGAGGTCCGCGAGCACGTCGTCCCGCTGCTGTCGGAGGCCGTGCCGGAGCCGTCGACGTACGAGCCGCTGCTGGTCGCCGGCGGGGGCGGGGTGGAGCGGTTGACCAGCCTGGTGGCGCGGGACGCGGGGACCGTGCGGCTGGGCGAGGCGGCGGGGCCCTCGACGCCGCGCTAGGTGCGGGGACGGCGCGTGTACCTGTTCGGTGCGGTGCGGGGCTTGGTGGAAGAGATGAAAGAGTCCTCGCCGGACGGGCAGGCCGCCAAGGAGGAGGAAGAGCGGTCGTGTTCTCCCCGCATGGCCTGTCTAAAGACGACCATGCTTTTCTGGGGGGTGCAAGCGAAAAGCGTGCTTGCACCCCCCAGAAAAGCATGGTAGCCCTCCGGGCAGGCCATGCGGGGAGAACACGAGGGCGCCGGATTGCGCGGGCCGCGCCGAGGGCGTAAAGCGCGGGCCGCGCCGAGGGTGAAAGCGCGAGTCCGCCGAGGGCGAAAAGTGTGAGCCCGCCGAGGGTGAAAGCGCGGGGTGGGGAGTGGGCCTCGGTGGGGGCGGTCGCCCGACGGTGGTCGGCCGCCGAGGACTACGCTGGCAGGCCCGATTGTTCGTCCTCCGATGGAGTGTCCGTGGCAGCCGATCGCATCGAGACCGTCGTCAGCCTGTGCAAGCGCCGCGGGTTCGTGTACCCGTGCGGTGAGATCTACGGCGGCACCAGGTCGGCCTGGGACTACGGTCCGCTGGGGGTCGAGCTGAAGGACAACATCAAGCGGCAGTGGTGGAACTCCGTGGTCCGCGGCCGGGAGGACGTCGTCGGGCTGGACTCGTCGGTGATCCTGCCGCGCGAGGTGTGGGTCGCGTCCGGGCACGTGGAGGCGTTCGTCGACCCGCTGGTCGAGTGCAACTCCTGCCACAAGAGGTTCCGGCAGGACACGCTGGCCGAGGAGTACGCCGAGCGCACCGGCAAGGACGTGGCCGAGGGCGACGTGTCCGACGTGCCGTGCCCGAACTGCGGCACGCGGGGGCGGTACACCGAGCCGAAGATGTTCAACGGCCTGCTCAAGACCCACCTCGGCCCGGTGGAGACCGAGGAGGGCCTGCACTACCTGCGCCCGGAGACCGCGCAGGGCATCTTCACCAACTTCCTGAACGTGCAGACCACCGCGCGCCGCAAGCCGCCGTTCGGCATCGGCCAGATCGGCAAGAGCTTCCGCAACGAGATCACCCCCGGCAACTTCATCTTCCGGACCCGCGAGTTCGAGCAGATGGAGATGGAGTTCTTCGTCGAGCCCGGCACCGACGAGGAGTGGCACCAGTACTGGATCGACGAGCGCACCCGCTGGTACACCGGGCTGGGCATCTCCGCGGAGAACCTGCGGCACCACGAGCACCCGAAGGAAAAGCTGTCGCACTACGCGAAGCGGACCGTCGACATCGAGTACCGCTTCGGGTTCGGCGGTCAGGAGTGGGGCGAGCTGGAGGGCATCGCCAACCGCACCGACTTCGACCTCACCACGCACTCCAACCACTCGGGCGTCGACCTGTCGTACTTCGACCAGGCGACGAACTCGCGCTACCGGCCGTTCGTGATCGAGCCGGCGGCCGGTGTCGGGCGGCCGATGATGGCGTTCCTGCTGGACGCCTACACCGAGGACGAGGCGCCCAACGCCAAGGGCGGCGTGGACAAGCGGGTGGTGCTGCGCCTGGACCGCAGGCTGGCCCCGGTGAAGGCGGCGGTGCTGCCGCTGTCGCGCAACGCGGAGCTGTCGCCCAAGGCGAAGGACCTGGCCGCCGCCCTGCGCCGGAACTGGAACGTCGAGTTCGACGACGCCGGCGCGATCGGCCGCCGCTACCGCCGCCAGGACGAGATCGGCACGCCGTTCTGCGTGACGGTCGACTTCGACACCCTGACCGACCACGCGGTGACCGTGCGGGAGCGCGACACCATGTCCCAGGAGCGCGTGGCGATGGACCGGCTGGAGGGCTACCTGGCCGCCCGGCTGGTCGGCGCCTGACGGCCCCGGGCCGGGGAGCCGACCCGCGCTGCGGAGTCGGTCGCGGGCCCGCTGCCGTCGTGCCGGTGGAGCCGGACGTCGAGCGGGTGACCGGTGGGCCGCTCGTGCGGTGGTGCGGGGGGCCCGGCCGCGGTGCTCCGGGTCGGCGGCTTGACTGTGCCCATGTTCCTCACGTTGACCGTCGTGGCCGCCCTGGGCTGCGGGCTGATGGCGGGTGTGTTCTTCGCGTTCTCGGCGATGGTGATGCCGGGCCTGCGCCGGGTGGGCCCGGAGGAGGGCGTGGCCGCCATGCGGGCGATCAACGCCGCCGTGGTCAACCCGGCGTTCATCGGCCTGTTCCTGGGCACGGCGGTGGTCTCGGTGGTCGCCGCGTTCGGCGGGACGGTCGCGGGCTGGGTCGGAGCGGCCCTGTACGTGCTCGGCGGGATCGCGTTGACCGCCTCTTACCACATTCCGCGCAACAACGCCTTGGATCGGGAGGGCACACCTGCGCACTGGGAGCGGTACTTGCGGGAATGGGTGCCGGGGAACCACGTGCGCGCGTTCGCGTGCCTGGGCGCGGCTTCGGCGTTCACGATCGCGGCCACGCAACTCTGACCTCCCCGCAGTGTCGTCACTCTGAGTAATTTTCGCGATTTGTGATGGCGTGGATCACGTGCAAAAGAGTGAATAAGCGGTACGAAGCAATGAACTGCCCTCACGATTAACCCCGATGTCACCCCGCGCTGTGAAACTGGAACCACAAGCGCGGATCCTCGGGGGGTGTCATGGCGCGTGCGGTCGTCACAGCGGTGCTGTTGGCACTCGTCGCCGTCCTCACCCCGGCGCAGTCCGGCCCCGGGCACGTCGGGGCGCTCGCCGCGCCCGCCCAGCGGGCGCCGGCGCCCCTGCCCGGCGAGGGCCTGTCCGAGGAGGAGCCCGGCCGCGAGAGCCGCAAGGGCCCGGAACTGCGCGCGTTCTCCGCCGTCGCCCGGGCCGCCGGCCGGCACCACCGGATGGGCCTGGCCGAGCGCGCGGCGCTCCGCCGCGCCGCGCCGCGCCTGCCCGAGCCCGCGCGCCTCGACGCGGCCACCGACCACCTGCACACCCGGCTCACACCGTCCACGCTGCAGGTGTTCCGCAACTGATCCCCACCGCTGTGCCACAACCGCATCCTCGCCACTACTGACCTGTGGGGAATCCAATGGAATTCCGTCACCTAGTTCAGCATGCCCGGACGCACTCGCAGCGGCGCTCCCCGGAAACGGGGCGCAGGCTCGCGGCCGGCCAGTCACCGACCGCCCTGTTCATCACGTGCGCGGATTCCCGCATCGTGCCCGCCGCCATCACGGGGGCGGAGCCGGGGAGCCTGTTCGAGCTGCGCACGGCGGGCAACGTGATCCCCGCCTTCACCCCCGACTCGGCCTCCAGCGAGATGGCCACGATCGAATTCGCGGTGGTCCAGCTCGGCGTCTCCGAAATCATCGTGTGCGGCCACTCGCACTGCGGCGCGGTGAACGCCCTGCACACCGACCGGCGGACCCTGGGCCACCTGCCGACCATGCTGCGCTGGCTCGGCACGCACGCGCCGTTCCGCTCCTCCGCGCCCGGTGAGCCGGGCCTGCGGGCGGAAGGGCAGGAGCACGTGCTCACGCAGCTGCGCACCCTGGACGACTACCCGTTCGTGCGCGACCGCGTCGCCGCCGGCGACCTCCGCACGCACGGCTGGTTCTACGACATCGAGTCCGGCGAGGTCTCGGCGTTCGCCGCCGACCGCTTCCAGCCGCTCTAGGAGCTTGGCGTGACCATGCAGATCAAAGACCCCGTGTCCCGCTCACCCGGCGGGGCCTCCTACTGGCCCGACGTCGGGGCGTCGCTGGTGGTGTTCCTGGTGGCGCTGCCGCTGTGCGTCGGCGTCGCCGTGGCCTCCGGCGTCCCCGCCGAACTGGGCATCGTCACCGGCATCGTCGGCGGCATCGTCGTCGGCCTGCTGCCCGGCAGCTCGCTCCAGGTCAGCGGCCCCGCCGCCGGCCTGACCGTCCTGGTCGCCGACACGGTGGCCGCGCACGGGCTCGCCGCGCTGGGCGTCATCGTCCTCGGCTCGGGGCTGCTCCAGGTCCTGATGGGGCTGCTCCGCCTCGGCCGCTGGTTCCGCGCCATCTCGCCCGCCGTCGTGCAGGGGATGCTGGCCGGCATCGGCCTCGTGCTGGTGATCAGCCAGCTCTACCCGTTCGCCGGCCGGGAGGCGCCCGCCGGCACCGCCGAGAAGTTCGCCGGCCTGCCCGGCCTGGTGGCCGACGCGGTCACCAGCCCGGCGGGCGTCGGCATCGGCCTGCTGACGCTCGCGATCACGGCCGTGTGGAACCGGTCGCGGCTGCGGGTCGTGCCGGGCGTGCTGGTGGCCGTGGTGGTCGCCAGCGCCGTCGGGCTGCTGCTGCCGCTGCGGCGCATCGAGGTGGGGCCGCTCGCCGACGTCGTGTCGGTGGTCGACCTGAGCCTGGCCGACGTCGGCCTGATCGGCGCGGTGGTGACCTTCGCGCTGGTCGCGTCGGCGGAGAGCCTGTTCAGCGCCGCCGCCGTCGACCGGATGCACAGCGGTCCGCGCACCCGGTACGACCAGGAGCTGGTCGCCCAGGGCGTCGGCAACACGCTGTGCGGCGTGCTCGGCGCGCTGCCGCTGACGGCGGTCATCGTGCGCAGCTCGGCGAACGTGGCGGCGGGCGCGCGCACCAAGGCGTCCCGCGTGCTGCACGGCATCTGGCTGCTGCTGTTCGTCGTGGCGCTGCCGGGCGTGCTGTCGTTCGTGCCGCTGGCGGCGCTGGCGGCGATCCTGATCCAGGCCGGGTGGAAGCTGCTGCAACCGCGCCAGGTGATCGCGCTGGTGCGCACCGACCGGGCGGAGAGCTTCGTGCTCCTGCTCACGGCCGTGCTCATCGTGACCACCGACCTGCTCACCGGCACGCTGGTCGGCCTGCTGGCCGCCGTGGTGAAGACGGCGTGGGACGTGTCGCGGCTGTCGGTCACCGTCACCCCCGACGGGCAGGAGCACGAGCACGTGACCCTGCGCGGCAACGCCACGTTCCTGCGCCTGCCGCGGCTGCTGGAGGCCCTGGAGGCCCTGCCGGTGACCAAGCACGTGCGGGTGGACCTCAGCGGTCTGCGCCACCTGGACGAGGCGTGCCGGCAGGCGATCGAGCACTGGGCCGAGACGCACCGGACGGCCGGCCGGACGGTGGACCTGATCAGGCCGACCTCGGGTCGACCGGTCCCGGGCTGACCGGCCCCGGGCTCACCGGTCCCGGCTGACCGGTCCGGACGGCACGGGCCCCCGGAGGACAGCGCGGTCCTTCCGGGGGCTCAGCTCCGCGGCGCCAGCGCGGGCACCAGGCCGCGCGCGACGTCGGTCAGCAGGTCGCGCGCGTGCCCGGTGCTCGCCGCGCCCTGCACCGACAGCAGCGCGACGGCGTAGCGGTCGGCCACCACGCCGGCGCTGTGCAGGTGCAGGTCGGCGGGCAGGTACCACATCCAGCCCTGCTTGGCGTACGCGTCCAGCCCCGGCGCGAGCAGGCCGAACGCCTGGTCGAAGCCGTCGGCGGCGGTTCCCGGCGCGGCGGAGAGGGACTCGACCACGAAGTTCCGCTCGGCTTCCGGGAGCCCGGTCAGGACGTGCCGGTAGAGGCGCACCACGTCGTCGGCCGACATCTCGACGTCGCCCCACTGGGAGGCGTCCGCGGGCGCGCGCGTCGCCGTCAGGCCGACCAGGTCCGCGACGCGGCCCACCGCGCCGTAGCCGTCGTGCGCGGTCCACAGGGCGTTCATCGCCTCGTCGTCGCTGGCGCCCAACGCGCGCCGCAGCCGGTCGCGGTCCTCGTCGTCCACGTGGCCGTCGGCCAGCATGTCGACGGCCACGACCAGCTTGCTCAGCGACGCCGTGCGGAACGGCAGGTCGGCCCGGTGGCCCGCCCGCGCCCCGGTCTCCAGGTCCAGCACGGCCACGGCCAGGTCGGCGTCCCCGGCCAGGCCCGCCGCCTTCGCCACCGCCGCCGACAGGTCCGGGGCGGTGGCCTCGGGGGCGCGGGGCGAGGCGGGCCAGGGTGCGCCGGTGGCGGGCGGTCCGGAGGCCGGCCCGGAGGCGCCCGGCGGGGGGGCCGGACCGGTGGCGGTGGTCCCGGCGGAGCACGACGCGGTCACCACCGCGACGGCCACCGCCAGTCCCGCCACCCACGTCCGTCGTCCCACATTTCCAGAATTGTTTTCACAACCGCCGGATGTCCAGCGGTTCCTCCTGTGCGGTTCCTGAAGACTCCTCGCGTCGCACGACGTAGGCCCCGCCGTTGCGGCGCTCCGAGACGGCCTCCACCAGCTCGGTGCCCCGGTACAGCAGGCCCGCGCCGTCGTCGGTGCAGTAGGTCAGCGGCAGCTGCCCGCTCGCGACGGCCGCGTGGATCGCCGGCCGCCGCTGCTCCTCGCTGTCGTAGTGCACGCCGTTGCCGTAGGGCAGCAGCCCGAGGCCGTTGGTGACGACGCGCAGCTCGGGCCCGAACGAGTCCGTGGCGCCCCCGACGTGCCAGCAGATCGACCCCGCCGACACCCCGCCCAGCACCACGCCCGCCTCCCACGCGCGGCGCATCGCCGGGCCGAGGTCGTGCACCTGCCACACGGCCAGCAGGTTCGCCACGCTGCCGCCGCCGACCCACACCACGTCGTGCTCCAGCAGGAAGCCCGCCAGGTCGTCGGTGGGCGGCATCGTGAACAGGTTGAGGTGGCCGACCTCCCAGCCCGCCAGCCGGCCGGCCTCGTCGAGGTCGGCGTTGAACCACCGCTGGTCCCCGTTGGCGGTGCCGAGGTGGCACAGCCGGGGCCTGGTGGCGCCGGACAGCTCCACCGCGAGGTGGACCAGCCGGTGGAACTCCAGGTTGGTGCGGGAACCGGCCTTGAAACCGCCGGACGTGGCCAGGATCGTGGGCTGCTCTGCGGGCACCCGGCGATCCTCGCAGCTGCCGGACCCGGTGTGGGATCATTCCGGCTGTGACCTTCCTGGCCCGCCTCCGCCGTCTGGTCCAACGCGCCGTGATCGGCGCCCTGGTCCTGGGTTTCCTGGTGGTGGGCGGCACGGCGTTCCGGGTGTGGCAGGTGGCCCGGGAGGACGACCGGACCCACGCCGACATGGCGGTGGTGCTCGGCGCGGCCCAGTACAACGGCGTGCCCTCGGAGGTGCTCGAAGCGCGCCTGGAGCACGCGCGCCGGCTGTTCCGGCAGGGCGTGGTGAGCTACATCGCCACCACCGGCGGGCGCCAGCCCGGCGACAACTACACCGAGGGCCAGGCGGGCCGGATGTGGCTGGAGGCGCAGGGCGTCCCGGCCAACCGCATCCTGGAGATCGGCGAGGGCGCGGACACCCTGGGCAGCATCCGCGCGCTGGCCGCGCAGGCCCGCGCGAAGTCGCTGAAGACGGCGGTGATCGTGTCGGACCCCTGGCACTCGCTGCGCGCGCGCACGATGGCGGAGGACGAGGGCCTGGAGGCGTGGACGTCGCCGACGCGCAGCGGCCCCAACGTGCAGACCCGGCAGACGCAGCTGTTCTACATCAGGCGCGAGACCGGCGCCCTGCTCTACTACCACCTGATGAAGGCCCCGGTGGACGCCTTCGACGGCATCCTGCTCTGACCGCCGCCGGCGCCGGGTTCCCTAGGCTGTGCGGATGAGCGGTGCTTACACCGGGCACGAGTCGGCCCGGCTGGTGGCGGAGCGGGCCAAGGTCGCCGTGCTGCCCGGCGCCCGGCCCGAGCGGCGGACGCCGTTCGCCCGGGACCGGGCCAGGGTGCTGCACTCCGCCGCGCTGCGGCGGCTGGCCGGCAAGACGCAGGTCGTCGGCCCCGGCGAGGGGGCCGAGGTGACCGGTGTGCCCCGGACGCGGCTCACGCACTCCCTGGAGGTCGCCCAGATCGGGCGCGGCATCGGGGAGGAGCTGGGGTGCGACCCCGACGTGGTGGACACCGCGGGGCTGGCGCACGACATCGGCCACCCGCCCTTCGGGCACAACGGGGAGCGCGCGCTCGACGAGTTCGCCGCCGCGTGCGGCGGGTTCGAGGGCAACGCCCAGACCCTGCGGATCCTCACCCGCCTGGAGCCCAAGACCGAGCGCGGGCTCAACCTGACGCGGGCCTGCCTGGACGCCGCGGTGAAGTACCCGTGGCCGCGGCGGCCCGGGACGGCGAAGTTCGGGGTCTACCAGGACGACCTGGAGGTCTTCGAGTGGCTGCGCGCCGGCGCGCCGGAGGGCCGCCGCTGCCTGGAGGCCCAGGTCATGGACTGGGCCGACGACGTCGCCTACTCGGTGCACGACGTCGAGGACGGGGTGCTCGCGCACCGGATCCGCCTCGCGTGGCTGGGCGACGCGCAGGAGCGCGCCGCGATCGCCGAGCTGGCGGCCCGGCACTTCTCCGACCAGCCGGCGTCCGCGCTCGAAGCCACGGCCGAGGAGCTGCTGCGGTTGCCGGTGATCGCCGAGCTGGCCGACTACGACGGGTCGCTGCGCGCGCAGGTCGCGCTCAAGGGCCTCACCAGCGAGCTGGTGGGGCGGTTCGCCTCGGCGGCGGTCGGGGCGACCCGGGAGGCGCACGGGGACGGGCCGCTGGCGCGCTACGGCGCGGACCTCGTCGTGCCGCCGCAGGTCGCGGCGGAGGTGGCGCTGCTCAAGGCCGTCGCCGTCCGGTACGTCATGAGCGACCCGCAGCGGCTGGCGGCGCAGGCGCGGCAGCGGGAGCTGATCGCCGGGTTGGGGCACCGGCTGCTCGCGGGCGCGCCGGCGGCGCTGGACCCCGCTTTCCGGCCCGCCTGGCAGGCCGCCGGGGACGACGCGGCGCGGCTGCGCGTGGTCGTCGACCAGGTCGCCTCGCTCACCGACGCGCAAGCCGTCGCGCGGTTCCCGGTGAACGGCTCGCCACCACCCCTGTGAGCGGTGGCACACTCGGGGTGTGGCCGAGGAGTCGACACGACCGCCGGGCCGTCCGTGGCCGTGGCGCAGACCGAGCCGGGAACCGGTGCGCGCCGGGGAGTTCCCCTACGACGACGGGTGGACCGAAGACCCCGACGACGGGTCCGCCGGCGTGCGCGAACCCCGACGACCCAAGCCGCTCGGACCGTCCGGCGGCGCCGGTGAGCGTCCGATCCCGGACGGACCGGCAGTGCTGGAGGAGAGCCCGTGCCTGACCGAGCGCACCTGACGTTCGCCCTGACCCTGCACGACGCCATCGCGCCCGACCGCGGGCGCAACGCGTGCTGGTCGCCGTACTCGGTGGCCAGCGCCCTGGGGATGCTGGCCCGGGGCGCGCGGGGGCGGTCCCGGCGCGAGCTGGACGCGGTGCTGGGACCGGGCAGCGCCGAGCTGCTGCAAGCCTCCGGCGTCGGCGACGACGCCGAGTCCGCCGTGGCCAACACGCTGTGGGCGTGGGACGCGCTGCCGATCGAGGAGGGCTTCCTCGACGCCCTGGCCGACTGGCCGGGCGCGGCGGTGCGCTCCGCGCCGTTCCGCGCCGACCCGGAGGGCGCGCGCAAGCTGATCAACGCCGACGTCGCCGACACGACCCGCGACCTGGTCCCCGAGCTGCTGCGGCCCGGCGCGGTGACGACTGAGACGGTGGCCTCGCTGGTCAACGCCCTGTACCTGAAGTGCGCGTGGGTGGAGCGGTTCCCGGAGCACGACACCGCGCCGCGGCCGTTCCGGGGCGCGGGCGAGGTGCCGACGATGCGGCTGGAGGCCGACCTGCGCTACGGCCGGGCCGCCGGCTGGGAGGCGGTGGCCGTCCCGGCGCGCGGCGGCGTCGAGGCGGTCGTGCTGCTGCCGGAGGACGGGCTGGGCGGCACCGGGGGCGTGCCCGACGCCCTGGCGGCGCTGGACCGCGACCGGGTCGAGCTGTTCCTGCCGAAGCTGGACCTCGGCGTGCCGGCGGAGCTGGGGGAGGCGCTGCGCGCGGTCGGCGTGCGGGAGGTGTTCACCGACGGCGCGGACCTGACCGGCCTGAGCCCCGACCCCCGGCTGCGGGTGGACGAGGTGGTGCACGAGGCGGTGCTGCGGCTGGACGAGGAGGGGTTCGAGGGCGCCGCCGCGACCGCCGTGACGATGCGCCTGACGTCGGTGGTGGAGCACCCGCCCCCGCGCACGGTCCGGGTGGACCGCCCCTACCTGCTGCTGGTGCGGCACGCCGGCACCGGCGCGATCTACTTCCTGGCCCAGGTCGCCGCGCCCTGACCCGCCCGCGGCGCGGGGCCGCCGCGCCCCCGCGCCACCCCGGCGCGGTGTCCCGTCCCGCGGGGCGCCGCCGTCCCCGGTGCGCGGGCGAAGACGGGGAGGCGTGACGTGCCCGGGGTCCCCGCGGTCCCGGTCGGGCACGAGAGGGCTCGACCTCGACCGGCTGCGCGAGGTCCGCGTGTACCAATCCCCGGACGAGTGCGCGGATCCGGAGGAATTGGCACTGGCGCGCACCGGCGCGATGACCGACGGGCAGGTGACCGAACCGGTCACCCTGCCGGGCCGCCGCGGGCTGGTGGAGCCGACCCGCCCGGTCGCGCCGGGGAACCGGCGCGGGCGGTTCGCCTCGGCGCTCGGGATCACCGACCGGGCTTCACCGTCGGTGACGCGTGCCCCTGCCCTGGGCCGCCCTGCCGCCGGACCGCCCTGCCGGGGTGGATGGCCGTGTCTCCCGGACGGCCATCCGCCCGGCGCTAGGCGGTCCGGACCACGAAGTCGAACGTGCCCTGGTACCGGTTGGCGGTGAGCGGCCCGAGCTTGATCACCGTGTCGCGGATGTAGTACGCGTCACGGCGGTTGAGCGCCGCCACGTTCATGCCGTACGCCCTGGTGTCGTCCGGGAAGTACAGCTGGGTGGTCAGCACGGGCCCGCGCGGGGCCTGCGCCTTCACGTGGAGGTGCGGCGTCCGCCCCGGGTAGTCCTTCGGGACGATGGTCTCCAGCGTGAAGGCGCCCTTGGCGTCGGTGAACTGGTGGCCGCGGCCCCGGTAGGCGGGCGTGCTGTTGTCGTACTGGCCGCGCTGGTCGGCCTGCCAGAAGTCGAGCAGGACGTTGGCCAGCGGCCGGCACCGGGTGTCGTAGACGAACCCGGTCAGGCTCAGCAGCACGCCCGAGACCCCCGTCGTGCGCAGGTTGGTCCGCAGGGGGGAGTTGCGCCGGAAGTACGGGCCCTCGATGACGGGAGGGGTGTCGTCGCCGTCGGTGCACTGCGGCGTGAGGGGCAGGGTCCCGCCCTCCGCCGCGGGGTTCCCGACCAGGCCGACGCCGACGGCGCTCAGCGCCACGGCCGCCGAGCCGGTCGCGATGAACGACCGGCGGGAGGTGCCGTCTTCAGTGGTTCCTTCGCTCATGTGAGGCGTTCCTTCCTGGGTGGAAAGGCGGCGCCGTCAACGCTAGCTTGGTCTAGACCAACACGGATCTGCCGTTCAGTTCACTCCCTGTGGAGGTCCGGTTGCTCCGCGTGGCCGCAGTGGCGGTCAGAAGGCGACGTGGGTCAGCTTGTCCGGGTTCGAGATGTCGTAGATGGCGCTGATCCGGCCGTCCCGCAGCGCGAACGCGCTCACCCGCGCGGTCAGCGCGCCCTGCTCGGGGATCTTGAGCCCCAGGTCGCCGTTGACCAGCACCGGCCGCCCCTCGGGCAGCCCCCCGTACCGGTTGAGCAGGCCCAGGGCGAAGCGCGCGACCTTCTGCGGGCCGGTGATCACGTTGATCGCCGTGCGGGCCTTGCCGCCGCCGTCGCCCACCACCACGACGTCCGGGTGCAGCAGGCCGGCCACCGCCGCCACGTCGCCCGCCGCCAGCGCCGCCAGGAACCGCTCCAGCACCTCGCGCTGCTCGTCCAGCGCGACGCGCGGCGGAGGGGGAGCGGCCGAGGCCGCGCGGCGGCCCCGCGAGGCGTGCTGGCGGGCCGCGGCGACCGTGCAGCCCAGCGCCTCGGCGATCGGCTCGAACGGCACCCCGAACGCGTCGTGCAGCACGAACGCCAGCCGCTGCTCCGGGGTCAGCCGGTCCAGCAGCACCACCGCCGCCATCCGCACCCCGTCGTCGCGGACCACCGCCTCCAGCGGGTCGTCCTCGAACGAGGTCACCAGCGGCTCGGGCAGCCACTGGCCCACGTACCGCTCCCGCCGCGCGGCGGCCGAGCGCAGCCGGTCCAGGCAGATCCGCCCCACCACGGTGGTCAGCCAGCCGCGCAGCTCCCTGATCTCCGCCCGCGCCCGGTCCGGCAGCCGGGTCAGCCGCAGCCACGCCTCCTGGACCGCGTCCTCCGCGTCGGCCACGCTGCCGGTCAACCGGTAGGCCACGCCGATCAGGTGCGACCGGTGCTCGGTGAAGGTGGCTGCCAGGGTCTGGTCGGCTGCGGTCACGCCGCCCAGTCTGCCGGCACTAGACTCGCCGACCGTGGCAGGACGAATCCGGGACAGCGATATCGCGTTGGTGCGGGACCGCAGCCGGATCGACGAGGTCGTCGGCGACCACGTCTCGCTGCGGCGGGCCGGCGGCGGCGCGCTGAAGGGCCTGTGCCCGTTCCACGACGAGAAGTCGCCCAGCTTCAACGTCCGCCCCACGCACGGCACGTACCACTGCTTCGGCTGCGGCGAGGGCGGCGACGTGATCGCCTTCGTGATGAAGGTCGAGCACCTGGGCTTCGTGGAGGCCGTCGAGCGGCTCGCCGACCGCGCCGGGATCCAGCTGACCTACGAGGGCGGCGGCGCGACGGTCCAGCGCGACCGCGGCACCCGCAGCAGGCTGCTGGAGGCGCACCGGGCCGCCGCCGAGTTCTACGCCGAGCAGCTGGCCTCGCCCGAGGCGCTGCCCGCCCGCGAGTTCCTGGCGCAGCGCGGCTTCGACGAGTCCGCCGCCCGGGTGTTCGGCTGCGGCTTCGCGCCGGCGGGCTGGGACCGGCTGACCAAGCACCTGCTGGGGCGCGGCTTCGAGCTGACCGAGCTGATCAAGGCCCAGCTGGCCAAGGAGGGCCGCCAGGGGCCGATCGACCGGTTCCACCGCCGGCTGCTGTGGCCGATCCGGGACATGGGCGGCGACGTGGTCGGCTTCGGCGCGCGCCGGATCTTCGACGACGACCCGATCCAGGCCAAGTACCTCAACACCGGCGAGAGCCCCATCTACAAGAAGTCCCACGTGCTGTTCGGGCTCGACCTGGCCAAGCGGGAGATCGCCAAGCGGCGGCAGGCCGTCGTGGTCGAGGGCTACACCGACGTGATGGCCATGCACCTGGCCGGCGTGCCCACGGCGGTCGCGTCCTGCGGCACGGCGTTCGGCGGCGACCACATGAACGTGCTGCGCCGCCTGCTGATCGACGACGACCTCAACGGCGAGGTGATCTTCACCTTCGACGGCGACGCGGCCGGGCAGAAGGCGGCGCTCAAGGCGTTCGAGGGCGAGCAGCAGTTCTCCGCGCAGACCTACATCGCCGTCGCGCCCGACGGCATGGACCCGTGCGAGCTGCGCCAGGCCAAGGGCGACGTGGCGGTGCGCGACCTGGTGGCGCGGCGCACCCCGCTGTTCGAGTTCGCCATCCGCACCCAGCTGCAGGGCTACGACCTGGACTCGGTGGACGGCCGGGTCGAGGCGCTGAAGAAGATGGTCCCGTTCGTCGCCCGGATCAAGGACCGGGCCAAGCGGGACGGGTACGCGACCAAGCTCGCCTGGTGGGTCGGCTGGGACGACGAGTCGGCCGTCGTGCGGAGGGTGCGCGAGACGGCGAACGGCCGTGCGCCCGCGAAGGGCCGCCCGCGCCCGGTCGACCCGAACCAGGGCGCGCTGCCGGTGGAGGCGGAGGGCCCGGCCCGGCCGGACCCGCGCGACATGCGGCTGTGGCACCAGCGGGAGGCGCTCAAGGCGGCGCTGCAGCTGCCGGAGATGGCCGGGCCGTACTACGACGCGCTGCCGGACGAGGCGTTCACGCACCCCGTGTACCGGTCGCTGCACCGGGCGATCCGGGAGGCGGGCGGCGCTTCGGGGGGCCTGTCCGGGCCCGCCTTCGTCGACGCGGTGAGCAGGCAGTGCGACCAGCAGGCCGTGCGGTCGGTGCTGACCGAGCTGTCGGTCGAGCCGCTGCAGGTGCGGGCGGAGGACGAGTACCGCTACGTGCAGAGCGTGCTGACCCGGCTGCAGCAGATCCTGGTGGCCGGGCAAATCGTGGAGATCAAGTCGCGGCTGCGGCGCGTGTCGCCGGTCGAGGAGGCCGACGAGTACCGGGCGCTGTTCGGCGACCTGATCGCGCTGGAGGCTTACCACAAGGAACTGGGCGAACAAGCGTTGGGCGGGCTGTGATGGGGCTGTGGCGCAGGCTGTTCGGCTCGGGCGCGCCCGCCGGGTTCACCGGCGCGCTGGAGTCCGACGAGCGGGTGCTGGCCTCGGCCGGGGTGGACGGGGGCTTCCTGGTCGCGTCGAGCCTGGGGCTGTGGCTGCCGGGGCCGCGGCGCGCGGGGTGGCACCTGCTGTCGAAGGCCACGTGGAGCGGCGCGGTGCTGACCGTGGTCGAGGCGGAGGAGGTCGGTGACGCCGGCGGGGCCGTGCTGCTGCGCGACCTGCCGCCGCAGCGGTTCGCCCTGGCGTCGCCCGGCAAGGTGCCCGAGGTCGTGCACGCACGGGTGACCGGGTCGATCAGGTCGCGGGAGCGCAACGAGGACCTGGGCGCGTGGTTCGTGCAGCGCAAGGTGCCCGGCCGCGACGGCGTGGTGCTGCAGGTGCGGCCGGACGCGGGCGCGGACGTGGAGCGGGTGCGCGCGGTGGCCGCCGAGGTCGCCGCGAAGATCGACCGGTTGCGGCGCGCGGCCGACTAGCCGCGGGGCACGGCAGGCAGTACGGTCGTACTGCTCCCAGTCGTGCCGTTTTCCGGGGAGGCGCACGTGTGGGACCCGGCGCGGTACCTGTCCTTCTCCGACCTCCGCTCGCGGCCCTTCCACGACCTGCTGGCCCGGGTGGGCGCCGAGTCGCCCCGGCGGGTGGTCGACCTGGGCTGCGGTCCGGGCAACCTGACGGCGCTGCTGGCGCGGCGCTGGCCGGGGGCCGCGGTGGAGGCGCTGGACTCCTCGCCGGAGATGGTGGCCGCGGCCCGGGGGCGCGGGCTCGACGCGCGCGTGGGGGACGTGGCGGCGTGGCGGCCCGCCCCGGACACCGGCGTCGCGGTGGCGAGCGCGGTGCTGCAGTGGGTGCCCGGCCACGCCGACCTGCTGCGCGGGTGGGTCGCGGAGCTGCCCGCGGGCGCGTGGCTGGCGGTGCAGGTGCCGGGGAACTTCGACGAGCCGTCGCACGCGCTCGCCCGCCGGGTCGCGGCGGCCTCGTGGCCGTCCCTGGCGGGCCTGCTGCCGGAGTCGCCGGTGCTCGACCCGGCGGGGTACGCGGAAGTCCTGGCCGCCGCCGAGGTGGACGCCTGGGAGACGACCTACCTCCAGCGGCTGACGGGGCGCGACGCCGTGCTGGAGTGGATCACCGGCACCGCGCTGCGCCCGGTCCGCGCGGCCCTGGACGAGCCGTCGTGGACCGCGTTCCGGGCCGAGCTGGCGCCCCTGCTGCGCGCGGCCTACCCGGAGCGGGCGGACGGGACCACGTGGTTCCCGTTCCGCCGCGTCTTCGCCGTGGCCCGGGTGCGCTAGTAGGCGTTGGCGGGCGGGACCACCGGGTCGGGCCGGTGCCCGTTGTGCCGGTTCTCGTCGCGCCGGGCGGCGGTGCGCCGGCCGAACCCCGTCTTCTCCCCGACCTTGGCCCGCACGATCCCGGCGGCGCCCTGGACGGCCGGGTGGTCGGCCAGCGCGCGGGCCCCGCGCGCGATCTGCTCGTACCGCTGACGGCCCGCGCGGGCGCCGAGGACGTAGCCGACGGCCGCGCCCAGCAGAATGGCCTTCATGGGGTCTCCTCTCCCATCGTGCCTGGTCACACCTCATCCCGGCGCAACAGGCGGGGGGTGTTCGCGAGCACTGTTCCGGATGCGCTAGAGTTGTCACCTGTCAGGCCGACGAGGCCCGGCAGGACAACCGAACATTCCCCCTTAGCTCAATGGCAGAGCATTCGACTGTTAATCGAAGGGTTACTGGTTCGAATCCAGTAGGGGGAGCTCTCACCGGGTCAGGCCCCGTCCGCAGCGGACGGGGCCTGACCCGTTCCCGTCCTGTTCCGGCCTCGTCGACCCGCCTCGGGCCGGTGGTGGTCCCGGGCCCGCGGGCCCGGGTTGCGCCATCTCATGGAGCAGGGGTACCCAGCACCACCCGAACGTCACACTTCCGGGTGTGTTGTTTGCGGCACGCCGGCACCATGCCCGACCGCTTCGCCACCCGCCGCCTCATCGCCTCGCTGGACCCCGAACGCGACCACCAGCGCATCCTGCGCCTGTCCTCGGGCTACGAGTTCCCCTGGGACTACGTGCGGGCGCTGGAGCTGGCCCTGTTCAAGACCTACTGCGTGCCCTCCATCTCGGGGCTGCTGGCCAGGACCGGCGAGTTCGAGCGGCGGGCGCAGCAGCGGTACGACGACACCGCGCTGCTCATGGCCGAGCTGGTGGACCACGGGTACGACTCGCCGCGCGGCAAGGAGGCGCTGCGCGTGGTGAACCGCCTGCACGGGCGGTACGACATCGCCAACGACGACATGAAGTACGTGCTGTCGACGTTCGTCTACGAGCCGATCGAGTGGCTGGGGCGCTACGGCTGGCGCCCGCTGACCGAGCAGGAGCGGCTGGCGGCGTTCCACTTCTACCGCGCGGTGGGCGCCCGGATGGCGATCCGGGACGTGCCGGCGGACTTCGAGGCGTTCCGGGCGTTCAAGCAGGCGTACGAGGAGGAGCACTTCGTCCACAGCGACACCAACCACCGCATCGGCCGGTGCACGGTCGACCTCTTCTGCTCGTGGTACCCGCTGCCGCGGGCGCTCACCTCGCGGGCCGTCCACTCGCTCCTGGACGACCGGATGCTGCGGGCCTTCGGCTTCCCCGCCCCGCCGCCCCGGCTGGGCGCGGCGGTCCGGGCGGCCCTGCGCCTGCGCGCCCGGGTCGTGCGCCTGCTGCCACCGCGCAGGACGCCCCGCCTGACCAACGACCCGCGCAACCGCACGTACCCCGGCTACCCGACCGGCTACCGGCCGTCGGACCTCGGGGCTCCGTAGCGGGTTGTGAACGGGTTGGTCACGTGCTGCCGGGTTGCCAAGACGCGGGGGCCGCCGATCTGTACTCTCCTGAACCGCACATTCAGGGGGCTGTAGCTCAGCTGGTCAGAGCAGCGGACTCATAATCCGTCAGGTCGTGGGTTCGAGCCCCACCGGCCCCACTGTCGCGGCAGGTCGCAGGCGGCGGCGATCCGAGCGGTCCCGGTCGTCGCCGAGCCCCGTCCCCGCTCCACCCCCCCGGCCGCCCGCGGTGCGGGCGCGGGAAGAAACGGGCCCCGGTCCGGGCGGACCGAGGCCCCGGCAACGTCGATCGAGGCCACCGGCGCCGCGCGCGGGCGTGGTGGTCCCGGTCGGGCACGCGACCATCCATGTGAAGCGAGGCGGGTATGCAGACCGATCCGAACCCGAGCACCTGCGTCGACGCGGAGGTGCTCGCCGCCGGCCTGGTGCTGGAGGGACCGCCGGAGGTCGAGTTCGACCCGGGCATCGCGGGCCGCGTCCCGGCGAAGCCCTCGGCCGGCGGCGCGCTGGTGCGCGACGAGGACGGCCGCATCCTGTTCGTCACGCCGCGGTACAAGCCGGTCCTGGAGATCCCCGGCGGCATGGTGGACCCCAACGAGTCGCCGAAGGCCGCGTGCCGCCGCGAGCTGCGCGAGGAGCTGGGGCCGGGGCTGCGGGTCGGCGCGCTGCTGGTGGTGGACTGGTTGCCCCGCAAGGGGGTGTGGCGCGACAGCCACCAGTTCGTGTTCGACGGCGGGGTGCTCACCGCCGAGCAGGCCGCGGCCCTGCGGACCCACGACGACGAGCTGGAGGGCCTGGTGTTCCTGTCGCTCGACGAGGCCCGGCCGCGCGTCTACCCGTCGCTGCACCGCAGGCTCCGCCTCGCCGTCGAGGCCGCCGCGACCGGCCGGACCGTCTACGCGGAGTTCGGCCACGAGGTGTAGGCGGTCCCCGGCGCCCGGCCGGGGACCGCTCCGCGCCCGGTCACGCCGCCCGGCCGCCCCCCTCCTGCGGCGCGGACGGGATGTCGGCGAACTGCAGGCTGATCCCGTGGTGCCGCAGGTCCTCGGCCAGGCGCAGCAGGTCGACCAGGGAGAAGGTGAACAGCCGGTCCGCGTCCCACCGCCGCCCGGCGGCGGCGAGCACGACCACGCGCGGGCGCTCGGTGACGCGGCGCCGGCCGTCCAGCCGGCGCACCTCGGCGTCGAGCTGGGCGAGCGCCTCGGGCTCCAGGCGCTGCGCCCACGCCGACACCCGCGCCCGCGCGAACAGGCGGCCGGCCGCCGTGGCGCGGCCCAGCCACCCGACGTGCACCACCTCGTCGCCGGGGCCGATCACGTCCGCCAGCCGGAGCCGGGGGTGCATCGGCGTGCGGGCGAAGTCCCGGTCCGGGCACAGGTAGCCGTCCCGGCGGGCCACCCGCCGGCAGTACCGGTGCTCGTCGCCGGGCCCGCCCGCGGGCGTCCAGGGCGGGAACTCCAGGTCGCTGCGGTTCGCCACCAGCTCGGCGGCCCGGGCGCGGACCCGTTCGACGGCGTCCCGCCCGACCCCGTACCAGCGCCCCTGGTGCAGGCAGTAGGCGCGGCCGTCGACCTCGGTCTCGAACGCCACCCACCGGTCCATCGGGATCGGCCGGGTCAGCAGCTGCTCGCGGTGCTCGTCGGCGCACGGCATCAGGCGGCTGACCTTCAACTCGCTGACCCGCGCCGACACCGGGACCGCGGCGAACCGCCCGGTGATCGCCGCGACGTCGAGGTCGGCGCCCAGCCCGACCGGGCCGAGGCCCCCGACGCTGTTGGTGTAGAAGGAGTTCGCCACGTCCGCGGCCCGCGCCGCCGCGGCGGGCGGGCACAGGCCCAGCGGGCCGAACTCGTCGCCGCCGCCGAGCGCGACGGCGAGCCGGCCCTCCAGGCGCGGGACGACCGGGTCGTGGTCGCCGAGGGGGCGCACCCGGGAGAGGAAGCGCAGCGGCGAGTTCTCGTCGTCCTCCTCGACGGCGCGGCAGACGGCCGCCAGGCCGGCGAGGAACGCGCCGGGCGGGCGCCCGGCGCTGGTCGTCGGCGGGTCGTCCGCCCGGACGCGGCACCGCTTGCCGCCGGTGGCCCCGTGGTGGGCCGGGTCCGCCACGTCCGCCTCCCCGGCCGGTCCGGGGCGGGAGCCGGCCGGCGTGCCGCCCGCGGGGGAGGGCGCGTGGCCGGTGCGCGCGGTCGGGGCGGGCGGCGTGCGGCTGATGGCGCGCAGCCGGGCCGGGTCGAGGCGGCGGATCGCGAACAGCGGCCCGGGGCGCTCGTCCGCCGGGGCGCCGTCGAGCAGGTGGCGCCCGCTGCCGAAGGCGGCGGCCAGCACCCGGCCGCCGACCGGCACCAGGACGACGGCGAACGGCGTGGCGCCGCGCGGGTCCGGCTCCCGGCCGGTGGTGCGCTCGGCCCGCGCCGGGCCGTCGGCGGCGCGGACACCGGCGACCAGGTGCGCCTGGACGCCGTTGATCGTGACGGGGCCGTCGTAGGCGGTGGTGACGCCGTCCGCGCGCTTCACGCGATCCTCCGGCGGCAGGTCGTCCAGCAGGCAGTAGAGCGCCACGGGGCCGGAGGGGAGGGGTTGACGGGGCAAGGCGGTGGTCCTTCTCGTGACGGCCGCGACCGGCGCGGCCCGGAGCGCTCCGGGCCGCGCGGCGCGGTGCTGTTGAGGGGTGCTGCCGGGGGACCGCTGCGGACGCGGGCTCACCCGCACGCGCCGGGGCGGGGAGGCGGCGCTCCGCGGCGCGCGGTGCGCCCGGACCGGTGGCGCGGCCCCGACCGGTGGCGCGCCGGGCGCCGGCGGCCGGGCTCACCCGGCCGTGGCGGCGCGAAGCCTGGCGGTGGGTGCGCGGACGGCCTTACACTCAACAATTGTTCCTCCGACAGGTCTTCGGGTTGCGTGACCAGGGAGACGGCGGGTGGGACACGGCACACGCGGTCTCCTGCTCCAACAGGAGGCCGCGTTCGTGTTTCCGGGGTGTGCCGCGACCCCCACGAGAATGGCCGAATCGGCGTGGCGAAGTCGAGCATTTGATCAGTCATGCGCCGAAGGGGCTGCGGTGCGCGCCGAGCGGCCCACCCTATTCGGTCCAACTGATCGTGTGAGCGTGCGCAGTCCTGGTGGCCGCTCGACACCCTGGGATTTCCTACCGATCAGTCCGGCGGGGGAACGGCGCGATAAAGTTCACTCGAAAGTGTGACAATGCGGCGGAAAGCTGTGACCGCTATTCCAGGTAAATGCGAAATTCCACCTCGGGTGGAGGTGGGCGCGGTGCTGTGAACGACCCCGCGGCGCCGCTCGTCGAGGCGCCGCCGCGCAGGGAAGGGACTGTGGCGGGACGGGGCGGCGCGCTGCGCGGAGGAGCCGGGCCGCCCCGGCGCCGGGAGCGGGGTCAGCGGAAGGAGGGCGGCGGGGCGCCCAGGTGGATGCCGCCCCGCACCTCGCCCGCCTGGACGCCGTGGAACGAGCCGTTCACCACGTTCACCACCCGGCCCTCCGGCGGCGCGGTCGGCGCGGGTGGCGCGCTCGGCGCGCTCGGCCGCGGGTGCGGGGTGAAGCCGGGGACGCGGACCCACGCGGTGTGCGCGAACTCCTTGTCCCGCACCGGGAGCGGGCTGAAGTCGGTGCGGCGCACGTGCCGGGTGTAGTCGCCGCCGAAGACCGCCCGCATCGCGCCGTCGGACACGATCAGCGCCGTGTTCGCCCCGTCGCACCGGGCCACCAGCTCCTTGAACGCCGACGCGTCCAGCAGCCGGCCCAGGGCGATCTTCGGCGCGTACAGGCCCGGTTGCGGCCCGACCGGCCCGACCTCGACGGCCGCCCGCAGGCGGACGTCGGGCTTGCGGTGCCGGTTGTGGTCGGCGGCCAGGGCCTCCAGGTGGTGCACCGCGTCGACCACCGCGCCCAGCCCGCCGCTCGGCAGGGTCAGCAGCGCGCCGTCGCCCGTGGGCTCCCACTCCACCACGTCGGCCCGGCCCAGGCCGGCGGTGACGAGCGCGTCGCGGACCATCCCGTCCAGCGCCTCCCGCACGGCGTTGAGGTGGTAGCCCTCGTTGCGCGCCGACCCCACCACGTCGACGCCCAGCAGCGTTCGGTGTTCCGGAACCTCCATGCGGGTGATTTTCCGCCCGGTCCCGGCGGCCGTTCCCCGGAAATCGCGGGTTCAGCGGTCCAGGGAGCGGGCCAGCGCCGACGGGTCGGTGAGCACGAAGCACCGCCGCGAGGTGCGCAGCAGGCCCCGCGCCCGCAGCGCGCCGAGCGCGGTCTCCACGCTCTTCTCCGACGCCGCGACGGCGTCGGCCAGGTCGCGCTGGCTCAACCCGTCCAGCCGCAGCCCGGCGTCGGTCGGGCGGCCCAGCTCGGTCGCCCACTTCAGCAGCACCGACGCCACCCGCGCGGGCACGTCGCGGGTCTGCGCGAGCTGCCGCTCGTCGGCGTCGCGCTGCCGCTTGAGCCCCGTCTGGTCGACCAGGGCGTTCACGTCCTCGCTCTGCGCGCGCAGCCGCAGGAACGCGCTCGCGGCCAGGTGCACGGCGCGGCCGGCGGACAGCGCGACCACGTGCGCGCTGCGCGGCCGGCCGTTGATCACGCCCAGCTCGCCGACCACGTCACCCGGCCCGAGCAGGCTGACCAGCGGCTCCACGCCGAGGCCGGGCAGCAGGGCCTTGAGCAGGCCGCTCTCCACGAGCAGCACCTCGTCGCTGGGGGTGCCGGCGGTGATGAGCCGCTCGCCCTTGCGGAACGGCGCGGACCGCCCGGCGGCGCGGATCTCCGCTCGGCCCCGGTCGGGAGGGTGGTCGGGCATGGCGCTCCATCGTGCCGGTCGTCATCCGCCCACGGGGTCGGATCCTGCCGCGTTCACGCTTCCGGGGAAGAGATTCGCACGTCGGGCCCGATCCGGGAACGGTCGCGGGAGCCCTGCGCGCCCAGCGGTTCCAGCGCCTCGCCGAACGACACGCCCGGCGAGCGCTCCACGCGGTTCGCCGGTCCTCGACCCCGCGATTGCCGGGTGAGCGCCTTCCCCGATCCCCGGTCGGCTCCCGCTGCGGTTCGCCGGAGCGCCTGCCGCGGATCGCCGCCCGCGGGATCGGCACTCCTCCCTTGCCGTCGATCAGGTCGACGGCCGCGTCGGCACCGCTTTCGCTCCCGAGCCGTTCGCGAAGGCCGTGGTCGACACCGCGGTCAGTCGACGCAGGGCAGGCCGTCGGCGGTCGGCGGGGCGGTGGTGGCGGGCCCCGGCGTGGGATCGGGCACGGGGTCGGGTGCGGTGCGGGGCGCGGCCTGCGCCGGCGGGGCGGCCCGGCCCAGCGCCTCCGCCACGGCCGCCCGCATGGCCCCCGCCCCGTCCCGGTCGGGCCCGCCGGTGATCGGCAGGGTGTGGAACCGCACGTCGGTCACCCGGCCGCCGAGGTCGAGCACGTCCCAGCCCCGCGACAGCACGACGTTCCGCTTGGCCACGTCCACCACCGGGCCGAGCGCGGCCACGCCCCGCTCCCGCGCGCGGTGCAGCACCGCCCGGAGGAACGCCTGCTGCCGGCGCGTCCGGTCCAGGTCGCCGTGCGCCAGGCCGTGCCGCTGCCGCACGAACGCGAGCGCCTGGGCGGCGTCGAGCCGCTGCGGCCCGGCGGGGAAGTCGGCGCCGGAGAACTCCCGGTCCGCGGTCGCCCGCCGCAGGCACACCTCGACGCCGCCCAGCGCGTCGGCCAGGTGGTAGAAGCCGGTCAGGCTCAGCTCCGCCAGCGCGTCCACCGGCACGCCGGTGAACTCGCGCACCGTCGCCACCTGCGCCCGCCGCCCGGCCTCGCGGCCGAGCCACTCCAGCTCCGCCGCGTCGTGGCCGCCCTCGGCGACCAGCCGCTCCTCCTCGGCCAGCTTGGCCCGGCCGTAGGCTTCCTTGATCTTCTCCCGCGGCGCGCCGGGCACCCCGTGCAGCACCGCGTGGTTGTCCCTCGGCACGGACAGCGCCGTCGCGGGCGAGCCGTCGGCCGGCACGTGCAGCAGGATGAGCGTGTTCGCGTTGTAGCCGCCCCGGTCCACGTCGCCGGCGTGCAGCCGCTCCAGCACCTCGTCCGCCGGCGCGCCGCCGTCCAGGTCCCGCCGGGTGGTCAGCCCGATCAGCAGCACGGTGAACCCGCCCCCGGTCCGCGGCGCGTCCTCCGGGATGGCGTGCGAGCGCCGCACCCCCTCGTCCAGGTCGCGGTAGGTGGTCCAGGCCACCCCGGACGCGACGAGCACCGCCGCGGCCAGCGCGACCCAGGCCGTCCTGGCCACCACCAGTGAGAATCGACGCAACGAGCACACCCCCCGGTCGCGTAGCCTAGGGCGGTCATGGGCGCAGGGGGTTGCGTGGTCGACCGGATCTCACACCTGCCGAGCCTGGCCGCCCTCGGGGTGTCGGCGGTGCTCACCGCGGCGGGCGCCTGGGTGGAGGGCGGGCGGCCGGGTCCGGTGTTCGGGGTCTTCCTCGTGGTGGGCGCGATCGCCGCCGCGGCGGCGGTGCGGCCGGTGGGGCTGTGGACGGTCGTGCCCGCGCCCCCGGTGCTGTGCGCGTCGGCGGTGGTCGTGGTGGCCGCCGCCGGAGCGGGGTCGTTGCGGGAGTTGGCCGTCACGGCCGCGCCGCTCGTGGTCCGCGGGTTCCCGTCGATGGCGGTCGCGGTCGGGGCCGGTGCGGTCGTCGCGGCGGTGCGCGTGGGGGGAACGTGGTGGCAAAGCAGGTCTTCGTCGACGAGACGGGCAGGCGCCGGGGGCTGATGCGCGTGCTCGGCGTCGCCCTGGCGGCGGGGCTGGTCGGCTTCGCCGGCGTGATCGTCGTCACGGTGTTCGAGCACGCCCTGTGAGGGCGCACTGGATCTCGCTGCTGGTCGGCCTGGTGCTGCTGCTGGGCGCGCTGGCCTTCCACGCCCACGCGACCGCGATCCCGCCCGCGTCGCCGCGCCCGCCCGCGGCGGCGGCCGAACCGGTGGCGCCGGGCGTGGTCGCGCTGGTGTTCCACGGCGGCCCGGACGCCCGCTACACGCCCCGGCTGCTGGACGAGCTGGCGGCCCGGCGGCTGCGGGCGACGTTCTTCGTGATCGGCGCGGCGGTCAACGCCCACCCGGAGCTGGTGCGCCGGATGGTCGCCGAGGGCCACGAGGTCGGCGTCGGCGCGTTCCGCGCGGGGCCGGACGGCGCGGTGGACCCGGCGTTCAGCCGCGCGGCCCTGGCGGCGGCGACCGGCCTGCGCACCGCCCTGGCCGAGCCGGACCCGGGCACCCCGGACGCGGTGGTGCCCGACCCGTCGGCGATCGCCGCCGCCGCCGACGTCCGCCGCGCGGTGCGGCTGCACGTGACCAGCAGCGCGCCCGGCGCGGTGGGCCTGCTCGCGGACCGGTGGCCCGACCACCGGTTCGTGCCGCTGACCGAGGCGACCGGCCGGGCCGGCGCGCACGGGGAGGCCGGGTTCGGCCCGCGGATCACCGGCCACGCCCTGGCGTTCGCGCAGTGGCGCGGCGGGGCGATCGCGGTGCTGCTGGGCGTGCTCAGCGGTGTGGTGGCGGTGCTCGCCCTGCTCCGGACGGTGCTGCAACTCGGCTTGGCGCACACGTCCCGACGACTGCGCCGGGAGGCGCCGCCGCCGCCCGCCCACGCGCCCGCGGTGTCGGTGGTGGTGCCCGCGTTCAACGAGGCGGCGAACATCGTCGCCACCGTGCGGTCGATCACGGCGTCGGAGCACCCCGCGGAGGTGGAGGTGGTCGTCGTGGACGACGGCTCCACCGACGGCACCGGCGACCTGGTGGCGGCGCTGGGGCTGCCGGGCGTGCGCGTGCACCGGCAGGGGAACGCCGGCAAGCCCGCCGCCCTGAACGCCGGGATCGCGTTGGCGCGCCACGACGTGCTGGTGCTGGTCGACGGCGACACGGTGTTCGGCGCCGACACGGTGTCGGCCGTGGTGCGCCCGCTCGGCGAGGACGGCGTCGGCGCGGTGTCGGGCAACGTGAAGGTGGCCAACCGGCGCGGGCTGTTCGGGCGGTGGCAGCACCTGGAGTACTGCGCCGGGTCCAACCTGGACCGGCAGATCCTCAACGCCCTGGGCTGCCTGCCGACGATCCCCGGCGCGATCGGCGCGTTCCGGCGCTCGGCGCTGGACGAGGTGGGCGGCATCAGCGCGGACACCCTCGCCGAGGACACCGACGTGACCATGGCCATCACCCGTGCCGGGTGGCGGGTCGTCTACGAGCCGGGCGCACGGGCGTGGACCGAGGTGCCGACCGGCGTCCGGGGGCTGTACAAGCAGCGCTGCCGGTGGTCCTACGGGACGTTCCAGTCGATGTGGAAGCACCGCGCGGCCCGCGGCCGGATGGGGCGGCTGGGCCTGGTCTACCTGCTGCTGTTCCACACCGCGCTGCCGCTGCTGGCGCCCGCGCTGGACGTGTTCGTGCTGTACGGGGCGTTCATCGCGGACGCGCCGTGGGCGTTGGCGGTCTGGGGGGCGTTCCTGCTGGTGCAGACGTTGAGCGCCGGGTACGCCCTCAGGCTCGACGGCGAGTCGCTCAAGCCGCTCTGGACGTTCCCGCTCCAGCAGGTGGCCTACCGCCAGCTCACCTACCTGGTGGTGCTGAGGTCGCTGGTCACCGCCCTGCACGGCACCCCGGTGCGCTGGCACACGGTCACCCGCACCGGTTCCGCCGAGGTAGCCACCGGGTAGGACCGCCGGTAGCATCGGCGGTATGAAAATCAGTGTGAGCCTGCCCGAGGAAGACGTAGAGTTCGTCGATCACTACCTTCGGCAACACCACAGCGCGTCGCGGTCGTCGGTGATCCACCAGGCGATCACCCTGCTGAGGGAAGCCGGTCTGGAGAACGCCTACGCCGGTGCGTGGGACGAGTGGGAAGCCGAGGGCGCAGGCGAGATGTGGGACGTGACAACGCCAGACGGTGTCGTCGATGCGCCGCGGTGACATCTACTGGGTGGACCTGGACCCCGCGCTGGGCGCGGAGGCCAACAAGACCCGACCCGCCGTGGTCGTGAGCAACGACGCGGCCAACCGAGCCGCCGGACGGGGCGGCCGAGGCGTCGTGACCGTCGTCCCGATCACCTCCAACACCACCCGCGTGTACCCGTTCCAGGTCCTGCTGCCCGCCAAGGACTGCGGGCTGGGCTCGGACTCCAAGGCCCAGGCGGAGCAGGTGCGCACGGTGGCGGCAGCCCGCCTGCGCTCCCGGATCGGCGCCCTCCCGCCCGCCGTGCTGAAGCAGCTGGACGAGGCACTCCGCCTGCACCTCTCCCTCTAGGCCCCCGGCCTCACACCACTTCCAGCCCGTGGCTTTTAGCTTTAGGGTTTTCGGCACGCCCCGTGCAGTCCGGTGCTCTCGTGTTCTCCCCGTATGGCCTGCCCGGAGGGCTACCATGCTTTCTTGGGGGGTGCAAGCACGCTTTTCGCTTGCACCCCCCAAGAAAGCATGGTCGTCTTTGACAGGTCATGCGGGGGGAACACGACCGCTCTTGCTCTTCCTTCTCCTTGGCGGCCTGCCTGTCCGGCGAGGACTCTTTTAAGCTCTTCAGCTTAGATCGGTACAGCACCAAATCTCACCCGGATCGGTGCGGGACCCAAGTATGAAGAGCGGCCGGGAGGCCCCCAAGGAGGAGGGAAGTGCGTCGTGTTCTCCCCGTACGGCCTGCCGGAGGCAATCATCTTTGTCGGGGGGTGTCAAGCGGTGAAGCGTGCTTGACACCCCCCGACAAAGATGATTGGGCTGCGCCCAGGCCGTACGGGGAGAACACGAGGCACGAGGCTGCGCTGAAGCGCCGCCGCGCGGAGCGCGGCTTGAGGTGAGAGCTGAAGCGCCGCCGCGTGGGGCGCGGCTCCTGGGGGCCCGGATGCCATCGGGCCCGGAGGTCGCCGGGACCGGCGCGGTCCCGGCGGCCTTCGGGCCGAGCCCTACTCCACGACCCGGATGGCCCCGGAAGGGCACAGGTGCGCCGCTTCCCGGGCCTGCTCCTCGTGCCCGGCCGCGGTCGGGTCGAGCAGCACCACGGTGCCGTCCGCCTCGTCCTGGTCGAACACCGCGGGGTCGGTCAGGGCGCACATGCCGGACCCCACGCAGCGGCCCGGGTCGACCTCGATCCTCATGAGAACTCCACTGGCAGGCTGTGCACCCCGTAGATACCCGCGTCCGAGCGCAACGGCACCTCGGACGCGGGCACCGCGAGCCGGAGGTCCGGGAACTCCCGGAACAGCGCGCTGAACCCGATCCGCATCTCGATGCGCGCCAGCTGCTGGCCGAGGCACTGGTGCACCCCGTGGCCGAAGGCGACGTGCCCGCCCGCCGGCCGGCGGACGTCCAGCTCGTCCGGCCGCTCGTACCGGTCCGGGTCGCGGTTGGCGGCCGGGGTGGAGATCAGGACCATCTCGCCGGCCCTGATCTGCGCCCCGCCCAGCTCCAGGTCCTCCAGCGCGACCCGGGACGGGCCGATCTGGATGATCGACAGGTACCGCATCAGCTCCTCGACGGCGTTGTCGATCAGCGACGGGTCCTCCTTCAGCGCCGCCAGCTGCTCCGGGTGCTCCAGCAGCGCCAGCGTGCCGATGCCGAGCATGTTGGCCGTCGTCTCATGACCGGCGATCAGCAGGAGGAGGCCCATGTTGGCGACCTCCTCGTCGGTCAGCTCACCGGTCTGGATCAGGCCGGTCAGCATGTCGTCGCCCGGGTCCTCGTGCTTGCGCCGCACGAGGTCCGCGACGAACGCCTCGATCCGCTGGAACGCCTCCATGATGACCTTGAAGTCGTTCGAGAGCGTGAACGCCGTCCTGGTGTCGCTCTGGAACGAGTCCCGCTCCCCGTAGGGGACGCCCAGCAGCTCGCAGATCACCATCGACGGCACGGGCAGCGCGAACTCCGCCACCAGGTCGACGCCCGGGCCGGCCGCCCGGACCGCGGCCAGGTGCTCCGCGACGATCTGCTCGATGCGCGGCACCAGCAGGTTCATCCGCCGCACGGTGAACTGGCCGGTGAGCAGCTTGCGGTACTTCGCGTGCTCCTTGCCGTCCATGGAGATGAACATGCCCGGCTTGGCGGGTTCCGGCGCCGGGGGCACCTGGCCGCCGACGCGCACCGGCGAGTGCTGGAGCTCCGCGCGGTTGCTGAAGCGGTTGTCGGCGAGCATCGCGCGGGCCAGCGAGTGGCTGGTGATCAGCCACCCCAGGTGCCCGTCGGGGAACCGCAGCCTGCTGATCGGCTCGGTCTCGCGGAGCCTCCCCAGTTCCGAGGGCGGGTCGAACGCCGAGCCACGGGTCGTGGGCAGTTCGGGGTGCAGTGTTCCGGTCATCTCGCACACCTCCCAGTGCGTTAAGGGACCTGCTTTGCAAGCTACAGAAGTTTCACGAACCCGTGAAGTAAATAAACCGTAAGGGAATCTCCGTAGTACGACTCGTAGCAGGTGTGCTACAAAACGCCCGACAACTTCGACAGGGGGAGGTGGGTGTCCTGGTCATCGAGGTGCGCGATCTGCACATGCGCTACGGCGCCGCGGACGTGCTGCACGGGGTGGACTTCACGGCGGAGCGGGGTGAGGTGGTCGCCCTGCTCGGCCCCAACGGCGCGGGCAAGACGACCACCATCGAGATCCTGGAGGGCTTCCGGGTCCCGTCCGGCGGCCACGTGCGGGTGCTCGGCGTCGACCCGGCCAAGGGCGACGAGGTGTGGCGGGCCAAGCTCGGCGTGGTGCTGCAGTCCTGGCGCGACCACGCGCGCTGGAGGGTGCGGGAACTGCTGGACCACCTCGGCCGCTACTACACGCCCTACAGCACGCCCGACCGCGTGCGGCCGTTCGACACCGACGAGCTGATCCGGACCGTCGGGCTGGAGGAGCACGCGCACAAGAAGACCGGCAAGCTCTCCGGCGGCCAGCGCCGCCGGCTGGACGTGGCCATCGGCATCGTCGGCAAGCCCGAGCTGCTGTTCCTGGACGAGCCGACGGCGGGCTTCGACCCGCACGCCCGGCGCGAGTTCCACGACCTGGTGCACCGGCTGTCCGACCTGGAGGGCATGACCATCCTGCTCACCACGCACGACCTGGCCGAGGCGGAGAAGCTGGCCGACCGCATCCTGGTGCTCGCCGGCGGCCGGATCATCGCCGACGGCAGCCCCGACCAGCTCGGCAGGCAGGTCGCCGGGCAGGCCGAGGTGCGCTGGACGGAGCGCGGCCGGCGGCACGTGCACGCCACCGACGACGCCACCGGCTTCGTGCGGGGGCTGTTCGCCCAGCACGGGTCGGGCATCTCCGACTTGGAGGTGCGGCGCAGCACGCTGGAGGACACCTACCTGGCGCTGGTGCAGCGCCACGAGAGCGGCCGGGCGGACGAGGAGGAGGTGGCCGCGCTGTGAACGCGACCGCGTACGGGGCGCGGCTGGGCCTGGAGCGCGGCTGGCGCGAGTTCCGGCACTGCCTGGGCAGCTCGGACCAGTGGTACAACGTCTTCATCGGCGTCGCCTACTTCACCGTGCTGCTGTTCCAGCGCGATTCCGCGGTGGACGGGACGACCCTGACGCTGGCCGCGCTGACCCTGCCGAGCGTGGTGGGCATGTCGGTCGCGTTCGGCGGGCTGGTCGGCCCGGCCGGCCAGCTCTCGACCAACCGCGAGGACGGCACGCTGCTGCGGGCCAAGGCCGTCCCCAACGGCATGACCGGCTACCTGGTCGGCCGGGTCGTGCAGACCTCGCTGGACGTCCTGTTCAGCCTGGTGATCGTCATGGTCCCCGGCCTGCTGATCGTCGACGGGCTGTTCCGGACCGGGGTGGGCGGTGTGCTGCTGCTGGTCGCCGTCCTGGTGGTCGGGTTGCTCGCGACCCTGCCGTGGGGCGCGGTGATGGGGTCGGTGGCCAGGAGCCCGCAGGGCGCGATGGGCCTGACGATGCTGCCGATGATGGGCGTCGTGGCGATCTCCGGCATCTTCTACCCGATCTCGGCCCTGCCGGGCTGGCTGCAGGGCGTCGCGCAGGTGTTCCCGGTGTACTGGACGGGCCTGGGCGCGCGGGCCGCGCTGCTGCCCGACTCCGCGGCGGCGGCCGAGATCGGCGGGACGTGGCGGGTGCCGGAGACGTTCGGCGTGCTGGGGGTGTGGGCGGTGGTCGGCTTCCTGGTCGCGCCTACCATCCTGCGTCGGATGGCCCGGCGCGAGTCGGGCTCCGACATGGAGCAGCGCCGGCAGGCGGCGCTGACGAGAGGCGTCGGGTGAGCGAGACAGTCTTCAACCGGATCGCGATGCTGCGCGCGGAGCGGGGGGTGTCGCGCCGCCTGCTGTCCGAGGCGCTGGGCATCCACTACCAGACCGTGGGCTACCTGGAACGCGGCGAGTACAGCCCGAGCCTGTACCTGGCGCTGCGCATCGCGCAGTACTTCGAGGTGCCGGTGGAGGTCGTGTTCTCGACCGACCCGTTCCCCCGGCTGGGCAGCGACGAGCGGTCCGCCTGAAGCGGGGGCGGCGCCCGTGCGGCGCCGCCCCCTCCCGCGTCACCGCAGGGCGCGTTCGACCACGTCCGCCGCCGCGGCGGCGCCGCCGGCGGAGCGGACCTCGGCGCGGGCCGCGGCGAGGCGGGCGGCGACCTCCGGGTCGTCGGCCAGCTCCCGCGCGGCGGCGCGCAGGGCCTCGGGCGTGACCTGCTCGCGCGGCAGGTGCCGGCCGTAGCCGAGTTCGGCCACGCGCGCGGCGTTCACGACCTGCTCGCCGATGGTCGGCACGCCGATCATCGGGACGCCGTGGTACAGGGCCTCCATGGTGCCGCCCATGCCGCAGTGCGTGACGAACACCTTGGCGTGCGACAGGATCTCCAGCTGGGGCACCCGGCGGTGCAGCTCCACGCCGGCCGGGACGTCGCCCAGCTCCGCCGGGTCGACGTGCGCGCCGATGTTGACCACCACGTGCCACTCCGAACCGCCGAACGCCGCCAGGCACGCGCGGTAGAACGCCGGGTCGTCGGTGTAGGCCGAGCCCAGCGACACCAGCAGCACCGGCCGCCCGTCGGCGGGCGGCTGCCAGGAGCCCTGGAACGAGCGGTCGCCGAGGCACGGGCCCACGAACGCGTACTTGTCGGCCACCACGTCGCCGCGCTGGAACGACCGCGTGATGCTCACGATCGCCCGGTCCGGGTGGCCGACGTACTCCAGCACCGGCATCGTGACGCCCTGCGCGCGCAGCCACGCCCCGATGTCGGCGTGCACGGCCTTCATCTCCGGTGTGTCGTTGATCGGGCCCATGTCCTCCTCCCAGCCCTCGTAGGCCACGAAGGTGGGGGAGAACTGGATCGCCGGCACACCCCAGCGGGCGGCCAGGACGCGCCCGGTCCACGCGCCGATGTCGTGGACGACCGCGTCCGGGCGGTCGTCGGCGCAGGCGGCTGCCAGCAGCGGCAGCACGGCGACGGCCTCGGCCAGGAACAGCCGCATGGCGGGCGCCGCCTCGGTGGGCCACTCCCGGTCGTCGGCGGGCAGCGTGGTCGGGTGGCCGAGGGCGGTCGCGCCGGCGTGCTCCACCGCGGCGGTGAAGCCCTCCGGCACGGCGTAGGTGACCCGGTGGCCGCGCGCGACCAGCTCCGCCACGACGGGCAGGGTCGGGTTGACGTGGCCGTGGCCGGGGATGTTGAGGAAAGCGATGTGCGACAAGGGTTTCTCCGGTGATTCCTGGGTCGGCTCAGGGGCCCCGTCGCGCGCGGTGCGCGCGGGGGCGGGCGGCTGAGCCGGAATCAGAGGTAGAAGACCTTGAAGGCGAACACGGGGCAACGGTAGCGCGGGCGTCGACTCATTTCCCGAGCGCGGCCCGCAGCGCGGTCCGCACGGCGTCGGCCAGGTCCGCCCGGCTCTCCGGGGTGCCGGGCTCGGGCGCGTGCACGGCGCCCGCGCCGACCAGGCGGTCGAACAGCAGGCCGTCCAGGAACGCGACCAGCGCCCGGCCCCGCCGCTCCGCGTCCGGCACGCCCGCCCGCTCCAGCAGCCCGCGGGCCTGGGCGCGGGCCCCGGCGCCGTGGGCGAGGACCCCGCGCAGCTCCGGGTGGCGGGTGGCCTCCAGCAGGCACGCGTAGCGGGCCAGGGTGCGCTCGCGGCCGGTGGTCAGCCACAGGTCCAGGACGCCGGCGATGGCCTCGGCGAGCGCGTCGGGGTCCGGCGGTCCGGGCAGGTCGGCCCGGGCGGCCTCGGCCCGGTCCAGCTCGGCCAGCCGCTGCACCAGACCCTCGACCAGCGCCTTGCGGGTGCGGAAGTAGGCCGACGTGGAGCCCTGCGGCAGGCCGGCCTCGGCGTCGACGGCGCGGTGGGTCAGGCCGCGCATCCCGCGGGTGGCGACCACGTGGATGGCCGCGTCGGCGATGGAGGTCACGCGGTCGGTCACGGGCAACTCCCTTCTACACCTGTAGAGTACGAGTCCTCTACAGGTGTAGAAGGGGTGGGGCTCGTGCGCGCAGCGGTGGTCGGTGGAGGTCTGGGCGGGCTCGCGGCGGCGGTGGCGCTGCGCGCGGTGGGGTGGGAGGTCGTCGTGCTGGAGCGGGCGGCCGGGTTCGGCGAGGTCGGCGCGGGCATCGGCGTGCTGCCCAACGCGCTGCGGGCGCTGGGCGCGCTGGGGCTGGCGGACGAGGTCCGGGCGATCGGGACGCCCCGCGTCGCGGGCGGCGTCCTGGACCCGAGGGGGCGGGCGCTGGCGCGCGTGGACGCCGCGGGGCTGGAGCACGTCGTGGCGGTGCACCGGGCCGACCTGCACCGCGTGCTGCGCTCGGCGCTGCCCGAGCGCTGCCTGGTCACCTCGACCGAGGTCCGCTCGGCCGCGGACGTGGACGCCGACCTGGTGGTGGCGGCCGACGGCATCCGCAGCCGGCTGCGGGCCGAACTGTTCCCCGGTTACCCCGGGCCGGTGTACACGGGGACCACGGCGTGGCGCAGCGTCACCGAGGCGCGGTTCCCCCGCGACCTGGCGATCACCCAGACCCTCGGGCCGGGGACGGAGTTCGGCGTGCTGCCGCTGGGCGACGGCCGGGTCTGCTGGTACGCCGCGACGACCGCGCCCGAGGGCGGCGGCTCCGCCGACGAGGTGGGCCTGGTGCGCGAGCTGGTGGGGGACTGGCACGACCCCGTGCCCGCCGTGCTGGCCGCGACCCCGCCCGGGACCGTGCTGCGGCACGACATCCACGAGCTGGTCGCCCCGCTGCCCCCCTGCGCGCGCGGCCGGGTGGCGCTGCTCGGCGACGCGGCCCACGCCATGACGCCCTACCTGGGGCAGGGCGCGGGCATGGCGCTGGAGGACGCGGTGGTGCTCGCCGCCGCGTGCGCCCGGCACGACACCGTGCCGCAAGCGCTTGCCGACTACGACCGCGCGCGTCGGCCGCGCACCCGGTCGGTCGCCCGCGCCTCGCGGCTCGCGGGGCGGGTCGGCCAGCGGCTGCGCAACCCGGTCGCGGTCGCGCTGCGGGACGCGGCGATGCGCGCCGTGCCGCCCGCGGTGGGCCTGCGGGCCATGGCGAGGTTCACGGCGTGGGAGCCGCCGGTCCTGGCGCCCGCCCGAGGGGACCAACCGCTGTGATGTGCGTCACCGATCACTGCCCGAGGTCGACCGGGTAACGAAACAACATCACTCGTTTCCGCAGGACTGCTCACCCATCGGCGGATCAAGCACTCACCGTGCGCCACCGGTCGCCGGACGTGGCGGCCGTCCGGGGGCCGGCGTGGCGGTGCACCACCCGCCGAAGTCCAACTACGGTGTCCCGCCATGGCACCCGTCCCCTCGTGTCCGGCTGCGGCCATCCCCCTGACCCCCTCGCTCGACCTCGCCGAAGCCACCGAGTTCATCCGCCTGCACCGCTTCGAGCACCCCGAGGAAGGTCCCGCCGAGCACCGCCTGGCCGAGGTGCACGCCGAGGTCGCCGCCACCGGCACCTACCGCCACACGCCGGCCGAGCTGGTCTTCGGCGCCCGGGTCGCGTGGCGCAACAGCGCGCGCTGCATCGGCCGCCTGTACTGGCGCAGCCTCAAGGTCCGCGACCTGCGGGACCTGCGCGACCCGAAGGCGGTCGCCGACGAGTGCGTCGAGCACCTCCGGCTGGCGACCAACGGCGGCCGGGTCCGCCCGGTGATCACCGTCTTCGCCCCCGACGAGCCGGGCAGGCCCGGCCCGCGCATCCGCAACGAGCAGCTGGTCCGCTACGCCGGCTACCGCGGCCGGGACGGCGGGGTGCTCGGCGACCGCCGCAACGCCGAGCTGACCGAGCGGGTCATCGCGCACGGCTGGCGCCCGCCGGTCGCGCGCGGGCCGTTCGACGTGCTGCCGCTGCTGGTCGAGGGCGAGGACGCGGAGCCCGCGCTGGTGGAGCTGCCGGGCGACGCCGTGCTGGAGGTGCCGATGAGCCACCCCGAGTACCAGTGGCTGGCCGGCCTGGGCCTGAAGTGGCACGCCGTGCCCGCCATCAGCGACATGCGGCTGCGCATCGGCGGCGTGGACTACCCGGCTGCGCCGTTCAACGGCTGGTACATGGGCACCGAGATCGGGGCCCGCAACTTCGCCGACACCGACCGCTACGACCTGCTGCCCTACCTGGGCAGGCGGATGGGCCTGGACACCTCCGACGTGCGGACGCTGTGGCGCGACCGCGTGCTGGTCGAGCTGAACCGGGCGGTGCTGCACTCGTTCGCGCGGGCCGGCGTCACGATCACCGACCACCACACCGAGTCCGAGCGGTTCCTCGCGCACCTGGCGCGGGAGGAGGCGGCGGGCCGGTCGTGCCCGGCGGACTGGACCTGGATCGTGCCGCCGATGTCCGGCGGGATCACCGGGGTGTTCCACCGCTACTACGACAAGGGCGAGCTGGTGCCCAACTTCTTCCCCCGCGGCACCACGGGGGTCTGCCCGGTCATCAACTGAGCGTCACCGGCCACCGCGCAGTACGTCCGTACGGTCAACATCGGGCCCGCGCTGTGGTGTGGATCACCTTTGATCCACTACCGTGACTCCCCGTGAGAGTGGGCATACCCGCGGAGTCGCGGCCCGCCGAACGCCGCGTGGCCGGTCTCCCGGAGACGGTGGGGTCCCTGGTCGGCGCCGGTCTCGGGGTGGCCGTGCAGGCCGGGGCGGGCGCCCACGCCCACGCCTCGGACGCCGCCTACCGCGCGGCGGGCGCCGAGGTCGTCCCCGACCACCCCGCCGGCCGGACCGAGGTCGTGGCCTCCGTGCAGCCGCTGGACCCGGACCGGGCCCGGCTGCTGCGGGAGGGCGACATCACGGTCAGCTTCCTCCAACCGGCGGGCGAGCTCGACCTCGTCCGGGTCCTGGTGGAGCGCGGCGTCACCGCGTTCAGCCTCGACCTGCTGCCCCGCGTGACGCGGGCGCAGGGCGCCGACGCGCTGTCCTCCCAGGCCCTGGTCGCCGGCTACCGGGCCGTCCTCGTCGCGGCGGAGCGCCTGCCGCGCTTCCTGCCGATGTTCACCACGGCCGCCGGCACCGTGCCGCCCGCCAAGGTGCTCGTGCTCGGCGCGGGCGTGGCGGGCCTGCAGGCCATCGCCACCGCTCGTCGGCTCGGCGCGGTGGTGGAGGCCCACGACGTGCGCGGGGCCGCCGCCGAGGAGGTGCGCAGCCTGGGCGCGAAGTTCCTGGAGCTGGACCTGGAGGCGCAGGACGGCGTCTACGCGGCCGAGCTGCCGGAGGCCCGCTTGGAGCGCCAGCGCGAGCTGATCGCCGAGCGGGTGGCCGCCAGCGACGTCGTCATCACCACCGCCGCCGTGCCCGGGCGCAGGGCGCCCGTGCTGGTCACCACCGACATGCTCAAGGCCATGGCGCCCGGTTCCGTGGTGGTGGACCTGGCCGCCGAGTCGGGCGGCAACGTGGTCGGGTCCGCGCCCGGCGAGGACGTGCGGGTCGGCGAGGTCCTGGTGCACGGCGCGCGCAACCTGCCCAGCGCCCTGCCGGTGCACGCCAGCCGGCTGTACGCCCGCAACGTCGCCAACCTGCTCGGGCTGATGACCGCCGAGGGGCGGGTGGCGCCGGACCTGACCGACGAGGTGCTGTCCGGGGCCTGCCTCACCCACGCCGGCGAGGTCCGGCACGCGCCCACCAGGGAGCTGCTGTGATCGAGCTGCTGACGATCTTCGTGCTGGCCGTGTTCGTCGGCTTCGAGGTGGTCTCGAAGGTCTCGACGATCCTGCACACCCCGCTGATGTCGGGCGCCAACGCGATCCACGGCGTGATCCTGGTCGGCGCGATCCTGATCACCGGCCGGGCCGACGGCGGCGCGGTGCTCGCCCTGGGCCTGGCGGCGGTGTTCCTGGCCACCGTGAACGTGGTGGGCGGCTTCGTGGTCACCGACCGGATGCTGGAGATGTTCAAGGGGCACAAGCGATGACCTGGGTCCAGCTCGCCTACCTGGCCGCCGCGCTGTGCTTCGTCCTGGCGCTCAAGGGCCTGAGCACGCCGCGCCACGCCCGCGCGGGCAACCTGGTCGGCGCGGCGGGCATGGCGCTGGCCGTGGTCACCGCGTTCACCACCGTCGACCGCAACGGGCTGCTGATCCTGACCGCGGTGGCGGCGGGCGCGGTCGTGGGCGTCCCGGCGGCGCGGCAGGTCAGGATGACCGCCATCCCGCAGATGGTCGCGCTGTTCAACGGCGTGGGCGGCGCGGCGGCGGCGCTGGTGGCGCTGGCGGAGTTCCTGGTGGGGCACGACACCGGCCCGCTGTTCGCCGTCGCGGCCGTGCTGACCGTCCTCATCGGGGCGGTCAGCACGGCCGGCAGCGCGGTGACGTTCCTGAAGCTCCAGGAGGTCATGACCACCCGCCCGGTGCTGCTGCCGGCGGGCCGGGTGCTCGGCATCGCGGTCGCGGCGGCGAGCGCGCTGCTCGCGGTGGCCGCGCTGACCACCGGTTCCCCCCTGCTGCTGGTGCTGCTGGCCCTGGCCGGGCTCGTGCTGGGCGTGCTGTTCGTGCTGCCGGTGGGCGGCGCGGACGTGCCGATCGCGATCTCGCTGCTCAACGCCTTCACCGGCCTGGCGGTGGCCGCCTCCGGCTACGTGCTGGGCAACACGCTGCTGATCGTCGCGGGCACCCTGGTCGGCGCGTCGGGCACCATCCTGACCCGGCTGATGGCCCAGGCGATGGGCCGCTCCCTGGCCAACATCCTGTTCGGCGCGTTCCGGGCCGAGCAGCCGGGCGCGGTGGCCGGCGAGCAGCGCACCGTCCGCTCGGGCACGGTCGAGGACGTGGCGATCCTGCTCGGCTACGCGCACTCCGTGCTGGTGGTGCCGGGCTACGGGCTGGCCGTGGCGCAGGCGCAGCACGCGGCGCGGGAGCTGGCGCAGCTGCTGGAGTCGCGCGGCATCGCGGTGGACTACGGCATCCACCCGGTCGCGGGCCGGATGCCGGGGCACATGAACGTGCTGCTGGCCGAGGCGGACGTGCCGTACGAGCACCTGAAGGAGCTGGACGACGTCAACCCCGGCATGGGCAGCGTGGACGTGGTCCTGGTGGTCGGGGCGAACGACGTGGTCAACCCCGGCGCGCGCGACGAGCCGTCGAGCCCGATCTACGGGATGCCGATCTTCGACGTGGACCGGGCGAAGGCCGTGGTGTTCATGAAGCGCTCGATGCGGCCCGGTTTCGCGGGCGTGGACAACAGCCTGCTCTACCACCCGAAGACGACCCTGCTGTTCGGCGACGCCAAGGACTCCCTGACCAGGCTGCTGGCCGCCGTCAAGCAGGTCTGAGCCCGTCGGCGGGGACCGGGCGGGTCACAGCTCGTAGCCGGGCGAGGCGGGGCCCGCGAACGGCCCGAAGGCGCCGTCGACCCCGACGCCGCGCCACCAGTCGGCCAGCTCGGGCGTGGGGACGTCCGGCACGTAGACGGCCACGCCGGACTCCCGGATCGCCCGCACCATCTGGCCGATCGCCCGGTGCGGCAGCGATTCGCGCTGCTCGGCCAGCCGGCGCACCACCGACGGCGCGAGCAGCAGCGCGTCGACCGACAGCTCGCCCAGCAGGGACAGCTCGGCCTGGCCGCCGTTGAAGCGGGCCAGCCCGACGGCGATCCCGTTGTCCCGCAGCACCTGCGCGTTGTCGACGCCCTCCGCGAGCATCGACCGGGTGTCCAGGAACAGGCGCAGGGCCGAACCCGGCAAGCCGGTCCCGTCCAGCGTGCGCTTCACCGTGCCGACCAGGTCCTCGTCGCGGGACTGCATGGGGGACAGCTCCACGTGCAGCGTCCCCGCCGACCACCCCGCCGCCGCCTCGGCCGCCTCCCGCAGCGCCCACTGGCCCAGCGCCGGCGACAGGCCGTTGGCCTCGGCGAGGTCCACGCACTCGTCGTGCCCCACCTCGTCCCACCGCAGCCGCGCCACCCGGCCGCTCGCGCCGCCGGAGGCCACGTCCACCACCGGCAGGTACTCGACCTCGATCTCGCCCTCGGCCAGCGCGCCCGGCATCCGCGCCGCGCGGGCCAGCCGCAGCCGCGACCGGGCGTCCTCGTGGCGGTCGTAGGGCAGCCACTGCCGCTTGCCGTTCGCCTTGGCCCGGTGCAGGGTGGCGTTGGCCGCGCGCAGCAGCTCGTCCACGCCCCAGTCCGCCGACGGCCGGTCCACCACGCCGATGCTCGCCGACAGCGCGGCGCCGCACTCCAGCGGCCGGTCCAGCGCGGCGTTGATCCGCTCCACCATCTCCGGCACCCGCGGCGTCGAGGGCGAGTGCTCCACCACGATCGCGAACTCGTCGCCGCCGATCCGCGCCACGAGCGCTTCCTCCTGCGCCACGACGGCTTTCAGGCGCTGCGCGACCGCGCGCAGCAGCTGGTCGCCCATCGCGTGGCCCAGGCCGTTGTTCACCACCGAGAACGCGTCCAGGTCCAGGTGGTAGAGGGTGATCCCGTGCCGCGCGGCCCCGTGCATGGCCTCCAGCCGGGTGATGAAGTGCTGCCGGTTGGACAGCCCGGTCAGCGAGTCGTGCAGGAGCTGGAAGTCCAGGTTCTTCTGCAGCAGGTGCAGCTCGGTGACGTCCTCGACCATCGTCACGTGGTAGGCCGGGTCGCCGTCCGCGTCCCGCACCAGCGACACCGCCAGCAGCACCCAGACAGGCTCGCCGTCGGCGCGCACCAGCCTGCGCTGCTCGCGGAACCGGTCGACCCGGCCCGCGCCGGTGGCCCGGTACTCGGCCGACAGCGCCTCCGCGTCCGCCGGGTGGAACAGCTCGATCAGCCGCCGCCCGGCCAGCTCGTCGTGCGGGACGCCGAGCATCTCGCCCAGGGCCGCGTTCGCCTCCACGCACACGCCGTCCAGCGCGGTGATGGCGATGCCGAACCCCGACGTGGTGAACACGCCGCGGAAGCGCGCCTCGCTGACCCGCAGCACCCGCTCCGCCCGCTGCTTGGCCGACAGCAGCGCGCACTTGACCTCCTCCTGCTGCTCGAACACGTCCTGGCGCACGGCCTCGGCGAAGCCCGCGCTGACGCTGCCCAGGATCGCGACGACCTTCTCCGCCAACCGGGGCACGTCCCGCAGCTCCGGCGTGAACAGCAGCGCGCGGCCCAGCACGTCGACCGTGCGCCGCAGCGTCGAGCGACCGCTGAAGTGGGCGCGCACCAGCCGCTCGCCGACCGCGGCCACCGGTTCGGCGGTGAACGGCTCGGCCTGCACCGCGTCGGCGATCACGTCCACCAGTTCGAGCAGGAACTGCTCGATCTCCGCCGGCGACAGGGGGACGTAGGTCGTCGGGTACACCGCCCGCACCCACTCCCGCGCGATCTCCCGCCGGCGGGGCGATCTAGCGGGCTGCGACATGTGCCCTCACCTCTTGTGGCCCACTCCCGCCAGGATGCCCGCGCGGCCGGGGTCGCCGTCCTCCACGGCGCCCTCCTCCGGCCGCCACAGCGGCAGCGGCACCACGCCGGGCGCCACGACGTCGAAGCCGGCGAACAACCCGGTGATCTCCGCGTGCGAGCGCGGGAACATCGGGTTCGCGCTCCTGCTCATCACCTCGACGATCCCGGCCATCTCGGCGGGCTGGAGGTCGGCGGTGAACTGCGACAGCGCCAGGCCGCTGCCCGGCGCCACGGCGTCGCGGTAGGCGGCGACGACCCCGGCCGGGTCGGCCCGCGGCGGCACGAAGTGGAACACGCCGACGGCCAGCAGGCCGATCGGCTCGGCGAAGTCGAACAGCCCGGTGGCGCGGGCTGCGGAGAGCACCGCGTCCGGGTCGGTCATGTCCTCCTGGAGGATCGTGGCCGAATCGTCGCCCCGTAACAGCATCCGGCTGTGGGCGACGGCCACGTCCTCGAAGTCGACGTACACCACGCGCGACCCCGGCGCGGCCTTGCGCGCGATCTCGTGCACGTTGCCCACCGTGGGGATGCCCGAACCCAGGTCGAGGAACTGGCGGATGCCGCGGTCGACCAGGTGCAGCACGCTGCGGCGCAGGAACGCCCGGTTGAGCCGGGCGATGGCGCGCGCGTTGGGCTGCGCGCGCAGGAAGCGCTCCGCGAGCTCCCGGTCGGCCGCGAAGTTGTGGCCGCCGCCGAGCAGGTAGTCGTACAGCCGGGCGGCGCTGGGCCGTCCGATGTCGACGCCGTCCGGCACCCACCCCGCGCGCTCCGCCACACCGCACCCCATCCGAATTCCCGGTGACAAGGACCGTTCCCGGCGCCCGCGCGCAGAGGTTACTGAGCGCCGACCGCGCTGGGCAGTGCCCGGGGCCGCTTGTATCCGAACGGCGTATCGCACCACCGGCGTCCCGCGATGCGGACAGCCCGTCCGCGATCGCCGGAACCAGTACCATTCGCGCATGTCAGACGAGGCACGCACGCTCACCGACGTCGTCACCAGGCTGCGCCGCGCGCTGCGCACCAGCATCCGGTCGGAATGGCCGTGGGACGCGCTGCCGATGGCGCAGGTGGAGCTGCTGCAGACGCTGGCCGAGCGCGCGCCGATGCGGGTGGGCGACCTGGCGGCGGAGCTGCGGCTCGCGCCCAACACGGTCAGCGGGCTGGTGGGCCAGCTCATCGAGGGCGGGCTCGTCGTGCGCGGCGGCGACCCGGCGGACCGGCGCGTGGCGCGGCTGTCGGTGACCCCGCGGGGGCACGAGCGGCTGGCCGCCTGGCAGTCCGCGCACGAGAAGCGCATCGGGTCCGCGCTGGACCGGCTGGACCCGGGCGAGCGGGCCGACGTGGTCCGGGCGCTGTCCGCGCTCGACCACCTGGTGGACCACCTGCGTGCCAACTGAGCCGGGCGGGCGCGCGGGCGCCGGGGCGGGACCGGTCGGCCCCGACCCGGCGCGGGCAGCCGTCCTGGCGGCCGTCGCGCTCGGCGGCGGGCTGGGCGGGCTGGCCCGCTCCGCGTTCGCCGGCCTCGGCCTGCCCGGCTCCGTCGCCGTCAACGTGCTGGGCTCGGCGCTGATCGGCGCGCTGATGGTGCTCGTGCCGCGCCTGCACCCGCTGGCCCGGCCGTTCCTCGGCGTCGGCTTCCTGGGCGGGTTCACCACGTTCTCGGCCTACGCGCTGGACGCCGTGCGGCTGGGCGGCGCGCGGGCCGCCGGCTACCTCCTGGCGGTCGTGCTGCTCGCCCTGGCCTCGACCGCCGCCGGCATGGCCGCCACGCGCAGGGCGCTGCGGTGACGGCGCTGCTGGTGTTCGCCGGCGCGGCGGTCGGCGCGGTCGCCCGCCACCTCACCGACCGGTTCGCGCGGGCGCGGTTCGGCCCGGGGTTCCCGTGGGGCACGCTCACCGTGAACGTCGTCGGCTCGTTCGCCCTGGGCTGCGTCGCCGGCGCCGACCCGGCCCTGGTGGCGCTGGTCGGCACCGGCTTCTGCGGCGGGCTCACCACCTACAGCGCGTTCAGCTACGAGACCGTCCGCCTGCTGGAGGCGGGCGCGTACCGGCGGGCGCTGGCGAACGCCGCCCTGAACCTCGTCGTGGGCGTCGCGGCGGCGGGCGCGGGCCACCTGCTCACCCGGTGACCGCCAGCCGCCCCAGCACCGGCGGCAGGTCGCCCTCGTGCACGACGCCGAGCCGCTGCGTGGCGCGGGTCAGCGCCACGTACAGGTCGCTGGCCCCGCGCGGCGACTCGGCCAGGACGCCCGCCGGGTCGACCACCAGCACCGAGTCGAACTCCAGGCCCTTCGCGTCCGCCACGCCCAGCACCACCACCTGCGCGTCCAGGTCGTCCGACGCGCCGGGCACCACCGCGCGCAGCGCCGCCACCCGCGCGGCCGGCACGATGACCGCCAGCTTGCCGTCCCCGACGGCGGCGACCTCGGCCGACACCAGCGTCGGCAGCGCGTCCGCCGCGTCGCCCACCCGGCGGCTCCACGGCTGGTTCCCGCTGTCGCGCACCGAGGTCGGCGGCGCCAGCTGCGGGTCGACGGCCGCCAGCACGTCGGCGGCCACCGCCATGATCTCCGAGGGCGTCCGGTAGTTCACCGTCAGCTCGGTCAGCTTCCAGCGGTCCATCACGTACGGCGAGAGCACCTCGTGCCACGAGGACGCGCCCGCGACGTCGCCGGTCTGGGCGATGTCGCCCACCACGGTCATGGACTTGCTGGGGCAGCGGCGCATCAGCGTGCGCCACGCCATCGCCGACAGCTCCTGCGCCTCGTCCACGATGACGTGCCCGAAGGTCCACGTCCGGTCGGCCGCGGCGCGCTCGGCGGCGGTCTCGTAGCGCTGCGCGCCGTGCCGCTCGGCCAGCCGGTAGGCGTCCACCAGGTCGGTCGCCATGAGGATGTCCGGGTCGGCGTCGTCCTCCAGGTCGAGGATGTCCAGCACGCCCTGCGCGTAGTCGATCGCCTGCCGCCGCTGCCGCTCCGCGCGGGCCTTGGCCTCGGTGTCGTCCTCGCCGAGCAGTTCCGCCGCCTCGTCCAGCAGCGGCACGTCCGCGGGCGTCCACTCCGCGCCGCGCGGGCGGGCGAGCAGGGCGCGCTCCTCGGCGGTGAGCTTCGGGGTCGCCTTGGCCAGCAGCTTCGGCGTCGCGTACAGGTCCTCCAGCAGCTGCTGCGGGGTCAGCGTCGGCCACAGCCGCGCCACCGCCGCCTGCACGCCCGGGTCCTCGCGCAGCTCGCGGCGGATGTCGTCGACGTCGGCCTGGTCGAGCAGGTGGCGGCCGAGCCGGGCGACGGCCTGGGCGGCGAGCGCGGCGATGACCTCGCGCTGGAAGGTCCGGCGCGCCTCGTTGTGCGGGCGCCGGGTGCGCCGCGCGCGGCCCCGCGCGGCGGTGATGGTCCGGCGGTCCAGCCGCAGCACGTCCTGCTCGAACGGCACCTCCACCAGGGCCGGCGCCTCCTGCCGGTCCTTGACCGCGTGCGCCACGACCTCGGCCATCGCGATGCGGCCCTTCAGCGCGGCGGTCGCGGCGGGCTCGCGGCCCACCGCCGTCAGGCCGGGGAACAGCTCGCCCACCGTCGACAGCAGCACGCCGGTCTCGCCCAGCGACGGCAGCACCTGCCCGATGTAGCGCAGGAACGTCGGGTTCGGCCCCACCACCAGCACGCCGCGCTTGGCCAGCTGCCGCCGGTGCGTGTAGAGCAGGTACGCGGCGCGGTGCAGCGCGACCGCGGTCTTGCCGGTGCCCGGCCCGCCCTGCACGACGACCACGCCGTTCAGCTCGGTGCGGATGATCCGGTCCTGCTCGGCCTGGATGGTGGCGACGATGTCGCCCATCTGCCCGGTGCGGCTGGCGTTGACCGCCGCCAGCAGGGTCGCCTCGCCGGTCAGCCCCTCCGACGGGCGCGACGGGTCGACCGAGCCGATGTCGAGCACCTCGTCGTCGAGGCCGACCACCTTGCGCTGCTTGGTGCGCAGGTGGCGGCGGCGGCGCACGCCGTCCGGCGCGGCGGCGGTGGCCAGGTAGAACGGCCGCGCGGCGGGCGCGCGCCAGTCCATCAGCAGCGGCTCGTACTCCTTTTCCTCGTCGAACAAGCCGATCCGGCCGATGTAGCAGCGGTCGTCGGCGTGGAAGTCCAGCCGGCCGAAGCACAAACCGTTCTCCACCGCGCTGTACTGGGCGAGCTGGTCGGAGTACATGGCCACCGAGGTGTCCCGCTCGGAGCGCATCTGGTGGGTGCCGCCGGTTTCCCGCAGCGCTCCCGCCAGCCGCTTGGAGCTCTGCTCGCGGAGGTCGTCCAGCCTGCCGTACAGCATCGACACGTATTCCTGCTCCGACTCGATGTCCGCGAGTCGGAGGTCGTCGGAGGGGCTTGACAACGTGCCTCATTTCTGGATAGCTTGTTTTATCAGGCTGTGCCGCTTTTCGCCTGTCTTCTCCCTGCGCGCGCAGAACGACCAATCTACACGTTCGGTGCGCCCTCCGTCGCCAGGTCCCGCCGCTGCGCGGTGGTCGCCGCGCCGTCCTCGCACCCCCCGCTCGCCCGGTGACGTGGGAGCGCGCGCACGCCCCGGCGTCGGCCGGTGGGCGGTGCCGGTTCGGGTGTCCGCACGCGTCCGGGGTGCGCCGGGCGGGGGCTGCGGCGGGTGGGCCCGCCCGCTGGAGCCGCCGCCGGGTCGCGCCGCGCGCCGCGGGTGGGCGGCGCGCCCGGCGGCCGGTTCGCCGCACGGGGTTCGGCACGGCGGGTGAGGGGCGGTGCGCCCGATGAGCGGCAGCGGCCGGGCGCCCGGGTGAAAGCCGGCGCGCGCGGGCGCGCCGTTGGGCACCCTGGGACGGGTGAGGGAACATCGTCGGGAACTGGTCCGGCTGAGCCGGGTGGCGGTGGACCGGCCGCCGTGGCAGCTCGCGCTCGCGGTGCTGGTGTCGGTGTGGTCGCTGGCGTGGGTGGTGGGCCAGCCGTTCGGCGCGCCCGGCCCGCTGGACGTGGTGGACCGGGCCCTGACCTGGGCGGGCGTCCCGACGGGGTGGCTCGCGCACGTCGGCGCGTGGTGCGCGGGGCGCACCGGCTGGCTGGCGGTGGTCGGCGGGCTGCTGTGGGCGATGACCCGCGCGCGGCAGCAGCTGTCGGCGCTGCTCGGCTGGCTCGCCGTGATGCTGGCGGCGGAGTCGGTCGGGTACGGCGCGGTGCACCGGGCGCTGCTGACGTTCGCGGTGTTCGCGGCGGTCCTGGGGGTGGTGTCGATTCCCGGCCGGCGCGCGTTCGTGGTGGACCGGATCGCGATCATCCCGAAGGACGTCGGGCGGGCCGCCGCCACGGCGCTCGCGTTGTCCGCCGTGGTGCCGTTGATCGCTCCGGGGTTGGTGATCGCGGGATTGCTGAAACCGTATGTGACGAGACCGCCACGCTCGCGTTCTGAACCGAAAGAGCGGCGCGGGCCGGCGAGTTCCGGGCCGGCTTTGCCGACCCCGCGGGGCGGGCTCCCGGCGGCGGGGCCGACGGGTCCGCGGCAGCCGGCGGGGTAGTCGCGCCCGGAGCGGCGCCGACGATTGTCCGGCAGGCAATGGTTTTGCCGTAAATTGCCTCGTCGATACCGCGTCGGGGACGCGGTCCATTCGGCCGGACCACCCCGGAAAGTGAGTGCGTCTCACATGGCCGACCGCAGTCGTGCAGGTTCGCGAGGCGATCCGTGATGAAGCTGTCGCCAATCCTGTGTTTGGGCTTACCGGTCCGTATCCATCAAGATGAGCGAGTGCATGAAAATCCCGCCGAAAACCGCTTAGCCAAGGTGATGCGCCGTCAGCCTGTCCAGCAGCGGGGCGCCGCCACGGTGACGGCCATTGTCGATGCGTGTGCGCAGCTGCTGAACCAGTACGACTACGACGACATCACCACAGCCCGGATCGTCGAGCTGGCCGGAGTGCCAATCGGATCGTTCTACCAATACTTCCCGGACAAGCGTTCCGTCGTGCACGCGTTGGCGCTGCGCGGCATGGAGGAGTACCTGACACGGGTCGAGGCGCTGTTCACCGAGGGGCGGCTGGCCGCGAACTGGCGGGAAGCGGTGCAGCAGGTCGTCGCGGTGTACCTGCGCATGACGACCGAGCTGCCCGGTTTCGGCCGGGTGCGGTTCAGCGACCTGTTCGACGGCCACCGCCTGGACGCCAGCGTCGACCAGTACGACCTGATGGCCGAACGCCTGCGCGAGCTGTTCGTGGACCGGTTCGCGGTGCGTGGCGACGCACCGGTCGACCTGTCCTTCCGGATGGCGACCCAGACCGCCGACGCCATGTACAAGCTCGCCGAACGCGTCTCCCCCGCCGAGCGCCCGGTGGTCCTCCGCACCGCCGACGCCCTGATCCTGCGCCTGCTGGCAGGTGTGTTCGACCCCGCGTGACTTGCCGCCCCGGTCACCGTGGTGTGGGCTGGACCGGTGGACGACTTCGACGTGATCGTGATCGGCGGCGGACCGGTGGGCGAGAACGCCGCCGCCCGGACCGCCGCCGGCGGCCTCCGCACCGCGTTGGTGGAGGTCGAGCGGTTCGGCGGCGAGTGCTCGTACTGGGCCTGCATGCCCAGCAAGGCGCTGCTGCGCCCCGGCCACGCGCTCGCCGCCGCCCGGCGGGTGCCCGGGGTGCCGGTGGGGGAGCGGCTGGACGCCGCGGCGGTGCTGGCGCGCCGCGACGCCTTCGCGTCGGACTGGGACGACTCGGGCCAGGTCCGGTGGGCGGTCGACGCCGGCCTGGAGGTGGTCCGGGGCCGCGGCCGGCTGGTCGGCGAGCGCCGGGTCGACGTCGACGGCCGCGTGCTCACGGCGTCCCGCGCGGTCGTCGTGTGCACCGGCAGCGTGCCGCGCACCCCGCGGCTGCCGGGGCTCGCCGACGTGCCCGCCTGGACCTCGCGGGAGGCGACCTCGGCGCGGGAGGTCCCCTCGTCGCTGGTCGTGCTCGGCGGCGGCGTGGTCGGCGTCGAGATGGCGCAGGCGTGGGCGCGGCTGGGCTCGGCGGTGACGCTGGTCGCCTCCGGCGAGCGCCCGCTGCCCAGGTTCGAGGAGTTCGCGGGCGAGCTGGTGGCCGACGGGCTGCGCGCGGACGGCGTCACCGTGCGCACCGGCGTGCGGGCCACCGGCGCCTCCGTCGTGGCCGGCGCGGCGACGCTGGCGCTGTCCGACGGCTCCTCGGTCTCCGGCGCGCACCTGCTGCTCGCCACCGGCCGGCAGCCCGCGACCTCCGACCTGGGCGTGGAGCGGTTCGGCTTCGCGGCGGGCGAGCCGCTGCCGGTGGACGACACGGGCCGGGTGACCGGTGTCGACTGGCTGTACGCGGCCGGCGACGTCACGGGCCGCGCGCCGCTGACCCACCAGGGGAAGTACGCGGCCCGCGCGGTGGGCACCGCGATCCTCACCGACGCGCGGTCGCCGCAGCCGTGGACCGCCCCGGTGGCCACCGCCGACCACGCCGCCGTGCCGCAGGTGGTGTTCACCGACCCCGAGGTGGCGTCGGTGGGCCGGACGGCGGCGCAGGCGCGGGAGGAGGGCCTGGACGTCCGGGTCGTGGACGTGGACATCGCGGTGGCGGGCTCCTCGCTGCACGCCGACGGCTACCGCGGCAAGGCGCGGATGGTCGTCGACGAGCGCACCCGCACGCTGGTGGGCGTGACCTTCGTCGGGCCGGACACGGCGGAGATGCTGCACGCGGCCACCATCGCGGTGGTCGGCGAGGTGACGATGGACCGCCTGTGGCACGCCGTCCCGGCCTACCCGACGATCAGCGAGGTGTGGCTGCGCCTGCTGGAAGCCTACGGGCTCTGAGCGGGAGCTGTCGGCGCACGAATTGCTTTCGTTGCGGAAACAATTGAATGGCCACGTCCGGTAGAGCGGTGATCACGCACCGGCGCGGTTCGTGGGCCGGTTGCCGCACTTTTCCTGGTCCGTTGGGGCCCAAGTCCCAAATTTGCGGCTTCGGCTCATTACACTGCGATACGTGATCAGAGGAACCGTTGCCCTCGCGACCGCGGCGGTCCTCTGGTGCGCGTTCCTCATCGGCACCGCTTACCTGCCCGAGGCGCCGGAGTTCGCGCCGATCGCGGTGCACCTGCCCGGCTTCCTGGTCGTGCCGGTGGTGCTGGCCACCCTGTTCCGGGCGCGCAAGAACGCGCTGCTGTGCCTCGCGCACGTGCCGAAGGCCGTCCTGGGTTCCGGTTTCGCGATCGCCGTCGCGGGGTGGCTGTTCTCCTGCGGCGCGCTGACCGGGCGGCCGGGCACCGAGATGCTGTGCGCCGTGGCCGGCCTGGCGATCGTGCTGCACGTGGCGTTCGGGCTGATCGCGGTGGGCCTGGTGCGCACCGGCTACTGAGGCCGCCCCTGCCGGGGCCGGGTCTGCCGGGACGGGTCCTGCCGGGCGGGCCCTACTGGGTCGCCGGCAGCCGCAGGGCCTGCTCGGCCAGCTCGGCGAGCCGCGGGTCCGCCGGGTCCGACCCGCCCTCGGCCCACACCGCCTGCGCGATGCGCACCTGGGCGTTCTTCTGCGTCACCCGGATCGCCGAGCGGTCGAACGACGACGGGCCGCCCGGCCACGCCCGGCCCTCCTTCACCAGCGCCGTGACGCCGCCCGCGCCGGCGGTCGACGCCACCGCGCGCAGCTCGCCGGCCCTGGTCGCGTCCGGCAGGCTCAGCTCGGCCACCGCCACGCCCGCCCGGCGGCCGTCGACGGTCGTCTCGTACTGGGCCCGGCGCAGCAGCAGGCACAGGTGGTCGGTCAGCCACACCCGCACGTCGCCGTAGGCGCGCCCCGCGCAGTCCTCCGCCCGGTCCGCGCCCCTGGGCGCGAAGTTCCGCCCGTCCACCACCACGGTCGTCGCCTGCGGGGTGGGGTCGCCCGACGACGACGCCTCCGGCGACCCGCCCGCGGTCAGCGCGGCGACCAGCGCGACCACCACCAGCGCCGCGACCACCGCCACCGCCGCGTACGGCAGCCACCGGGGCCGCCGGCGGGCGGGCGGCACCCTGGGCAGCAGCACGGTGCTCGCCGAGGCCAGGTCCGCCGCCGCGTCCGGGAAGCCCTCGGCGCGCAGCTGGGCCGGGTCCGGCGGCACGCCGGTGGGCGCGAGCACCGCGACGAGCTTGGCGGCGTGCTCGGCGGAGCAGGGCCGGTCGCTGGTGGCCAGCTCGCGCGCCGCCGCGAGCAGCGTCGTCGGCTTGGGGTGCAGCACCCGCACGCCGCGGTTGAGGTCGGTGGTCGGCTGCACCACCTGCGCCACGTACGGGCCGACGGCCACCACGGTGGACACCGGCAGCGGCTCGCCGCGCATGTCCTGGATGCGCCGCGCCACGGCGGTGCCGGCCTCCAGCGCCTCGGCGGCCGGGTTGGTCGCGCCGTCGGGGCGGGTCAGCGGCCAGCCGTCGATCCGCCACTGGCCGGCCAGCGGGGCCTCCAGCCGCATGGCCGGGTCCGGCAGGTCGACGCCGACCACGACCAGCACCCCGCGCGGCAGCACGACCACCGCGTCCAGCGCGCGCGGGCAGTCCGGTGGGGTGACGCCGAGCATGGCGACGCCACCGAGCACGGAGCCGCCGGCGCCCCACGTGCTCAGCGCGGCCCGCACGTCCGCGCCGACCCGGGACGGCTCGCCGCCGAGGCGGATCAGCCGCACGAGATCACTCCCTTCCCCACGGTCGACACGGTAGCGCCGCGGGGTGCGCGCCGGCGGTGCGGAGGGTGGATGACGCTTCCGGCAACCGCCCCCACCGCAACGGCGGCGCCGCGCCGGGAGGTCCGATCACCCGCTGTCCGGTCGTTCCGGGCGGAGGCGGGAGCCGGCGGGCCCGGTCGTGGCGGCTACCACTTCCAGGAGGCATCGACCACTGGAACGTGGTCGACCGATCTCGGAATGTGACCCCGCCGCCCGGAGCGCGTGGGCGGAGGTCGCACTTTGGGGTCGAAAGTCCTGTATCTGACCCGCCCGGGTGATGAACGTGCTGGTTCTTCTGGCGGACGGGTCCGCCAGCGGGCAGAATGACCAAGGCGGGAATTCACCGGATCGTCCGGGCCTCGACAGGCCGTAGGGGAAGACGTCCCTCGTCGAGTAGCGGAGGTCAGCTGTGAGCACCCGTGGCAGCACCAGTGGCGTGGTCTACGTCCACTCGTCGCCGTCTGCGGTCTGTCCGCACGTCGAGTGGGCGATCTCGGGCACCCTCGGCGAGCGGGCGGACCTGAAGTGGGCGGCGCAGCCCGCCGCGCCGGGGCAGTTGCGCGCCGAGTGCGCCTGGACCGGCGAGGCCGGGACGGGCGCCCGGCTCGTGGCCGCGCTGCGCGCGTGGCCGATGCTGAGGTTCGAGGTCACCGAGGACCCGAGCCCCGGCGTCGACGGCGTCCGCTACTGCTTCGCGCCCGTGCTGGGCCTGTGGCACGCCCGGACCAGCGCGAACGGCGACATCGTCGTGTCCGAGGACCAGCTGCGCGCCCTGGCCGCCCGCAGCCGGGGCGGCGAGTCCTTCGCGCACGGCGTGGACGAGATCCTGGGCGCTGCCTGGGACGACGCCCTCGAACCGTTCCGCAGGGCGGGCGACGGCGCGCCGGTCACCTGGCTCCACCGCGTCGGCTGACCGCGGCCCCGACCGGCCGCTGCCGGGACCCGCGCCGACGGGGCCCGCGCCGACCGGGCGCGCCCTGGCCGGAGCCCTCCGCGGCGGCCCCACCTGCGGCGTTCCCGCGCGGGCGACCCGCCGCGGGCCAGGCGGCCGACGGGTCTCCCGCGCCCGTGCCCGAGGCGGGTCACGCACCCGGTCCGAGCGCGGGCGGGCCCTCGCCGGCGACGCGCCCCGGACCCCATCCCGGCGCCGCGGGGCGCTGCCGGACGCGCCCCGGAGCCCGTCCGGCGCCGCTCGGCCGGGCGTCCCGGGCACCGCCCCGGCGCTGTCCGGCGCGCGGCGCGCGCCTCGGCCGGCACGGCGGCCCGGACTCCGCCCGACGCCGTCCGGCGCGCGGCCCGAGCCCCGCTCGGCGCCCCGCGCCGCGCGGTTCCAAACCCTTCTCCTTACCCTTCACGAGGCCCGTCCAAACCCGAGGAACCGGCTTTGTCGGCGTCGACCGGTAAAATTGTTACCGGGGGCCGCGGCCCGCAAACCGGCGCACCGCCGCACAACGCCCGTCACCGTTGTTCCACCGGTCGTCGGACCACCGTTGTTCGTCCACCGTAAAATCACCCGGCGGCCACCGCGGGTTTCCACGCGGCCATCAGCTCGCCGTAGGCGGCCGACTCGGCCATCAGCCGCTCGTGCGTGCCCAGCAGGGGCGCGCCGCCGTCCATCACCAGCACGTGGTCCGCCCGCAGCGCCGAGGACAGCCGGTGCGCGATCACGACCAGCGTGCCGCCCCGCGCCGCGAACGCCCGCTCGACCACCGCCTCCGCCGCCGGGTCCAGGTGGGAGGTCGCCTCGTCCAGCACCACGAGGTCCGCCTCGCACGCGTGGACCCGCGCCGCCGCCAGCAGCTGCGCCTCGCCCGCCGACAGGCCCCCGCCCGCGTGCCCCACCGCGCCGCCCAGCCCGCCGAGCCGCGCGACGACCTCCGCCGCGCCCACCGCCTCGACCGACGCGAGCAGCGCCGCGTCCGACGCCGCCGGCGCGAGCAGCGCCAGGTTGTCCCGCACGGTCCCGGTGAACAGGTAGGTCTCCTGCGGCACCAGGGCGATCCGCCGGCGCCGCTCGGCCGGCGCGACCTCCCGCACCGGGACGCCCCCGAGCAGCACCGCGCCCGACCGCGGCGCGACCAGCCCGGTGACCAGCCCGGCCAGCGTCGACTTCCCGATCCCGCTGGGCCCCACCACCGCGAGGTGCGAGCCCTCCGCCAGCATCAGGTCCAGGTCGCGCACCACCGGCTCGGCGTGCTCGCCCCACCCGAACGTCACCCCGCGCAGCTCGACGCCGCCGGCGTCCGGCACGAGGTCGCCCGTCGGCTCGTCGACCTCCGGCGCGGCCTCGGCCAGCCGCCGCAGCGCCACCGCCAGCCGCAGCACGACGGTGCTGGTCGTGTCGGCCAGCCGCCGCAGCGCCGGCTGCACGCTGGTGCTCAGGTAGACCACCGCCGCCAGCACCTCGCCCGCGGTCAGCGCGCCGGCCGCCACCATGCCCGGCGCCAGCACCAGCAGCAGCACCATCGGCAGGAAGCCGCCGACGGAGATCACGACCCCGCGCAGCGCCGTCGCCCACGCCATCCGCACCGCGGCCGCCGCCTGCCGGTCGACCTGCCGCAGCACGTCCGCCGCCGCGTGGTCCCGCGCGCCGCACGCCACCACGTCCCGCATCCCCAGCAGCACGGCGCCCGCGGCCTCGGCCGCCGCCTCGTCGGCCACCACCAGCTCCCGCTGGCCCCGCGCCAGCGACGGCAGCAGGGCGCCGAACAGCACCAGCGCCGCCACCACCGGCAGCACGACCAGCCACGCCAGCGAGGACACCGCCGTCGCCAGCCCCACCAGCGCGGCGGTCGTGGTCACCAGCAGCGCCCGCGCCTGCACCAGCAGCCCGGCGGTCGCGTCGCGCACCACCTCCACGTGCCGGGTGATCCGCGCGACGGCGCTCGCGTCCGGCTGCCGCCGGTGCGACCGGCCGTCGTGCAGCACGCCGCGCACGACCGCCGTCACCAGGGCGTCGCGCAGCGGCTCCACCACGTCGCCGAGCCGCGTGAACACCTGCCGCAGCCCGAACCCGCCGAGCACCGCGACCAGCGCGAACGCCACCAGCCAGCCGATCCCGGCCTGCACGTCCCCGACGGCGAAGCCGCGGTCCACCGCCAGGCCCACCAGCCGGCCCGACAGCAGCGCCGGCACGCCCTCCAGCACCGACCAGCCCAGCAGCGCGAGCACCGCCCGGCGGCGCCCGGCCAACGCCCGGAAGTAGGGGCCCATCAGCCGAACACCTCCCGGTACTCCGCGAAGCCCCACAGCGCCGAGTGCGGCGCGACCGCCCGCACCCGGCCGTCCGCCAGCCACACCACGGCGTCCGCCCGGCCGGCGGTCGCGGCCCGGTGCGTCACCACGACCCTGGTGCGGCCGGGCAGCGCGGTCTCGACCGCGCGCTCCACGGTGGACTCCGTCACGGTGTCCAGGCTGGCCGTCGCGTCGTCGAGCACCAGGACCGCCGGGTCGCGCACGACCGCCCGCGCCAGCCCGAGCCGCTGCGCCTCGCCACCGGACAGCGGCGTGTCGGCCATCGGCGTGTCGTAGCCGGCGGGCAGCCGCACCACCACGTCGTGGACCTGCGCGGCGCGGCACGCGGCCAGCACCTCGTCCCGCCCGGCGGACGTGCCGTAGCCGACGGCGTCCGCGACGGTCGCGCCGAGCAGCGCCGGGCGCTCGAACGCGTAGCCGACCGACCCGCCGCGCAGCACCCGGCCCGCGGCGGGCTCGGTCAGCCCGCCGATCACCGCCGCCAGCGCCGACTTGCCCGCGCCGGACCTCCCGACCACGGCCAGGAACGCCCCGGCGGGCACCAGCAGGTCCACCTCGTGCAGGGCCCCGGCCACCGACACACCGCGCAGCTCGACCGCTCCGACCGCGACCGGCTCCCGCTCGACCGGCTCCCGCCCGGCCGGGTCCTGCTCGACCAGGTCCCGCTCGACCGGCTCCCGTCCCGCCGGCTCCCGCCCGGCCGGGTCCGCCACTCCCGGCGCGGTCAGCACCTCGTCGACCCGCGCGGCCGACGCGCGGGCCCGCTGGAGCGCCGTCAGCACGGTCGCCTGGCCCACCACGGCCATGCCCAGCCCCGCGTAGCCCAGCGCGGCCAGCACGTCGCCGACGCTGAGCCGGCCCGCGACCACCCCGAACCCGGCGGCGGTCAGCACGGCCAGCTCCACGGCGGGCAGCAGCAGCCCGGCCCGCCAGATCATCCGCGCCTGGGTGCGCCACATCCCCACGCCCGCCGCCGCCAGCCGGGGCAGCGGGCGCAGCACCCGCGCCGCCTCCTGGTCGGCCCGCCCGGACGCGGCGATCGTGCGCAGCCCGCCGACGGCGTCCAGCAGCCGCGCGGACAGCTCGCCGGAGACCTCCTGGTAGGTGGTCACGTCCTCGGTGGTCAGCTTCAGGTGCGAGCGCACCAGCAGCAGCGCCGGCGGCAGGCTCAGCAGGAACACCGCCGCGAGCCGCCAGTCCAGCAGCGCCAGCGCGACCACCGCGCCGCACGCCGTGAGCACCGTGACGCCCAGGTTGACCAGCAGCACGGCGAACCCGCCCGCGATCGCGCCGTCACCGGTCAGCCGGCTGACCGCGTCACCGGCCTCGAACCGGCCGGGGTGGCCCGACTCCAGCAGGCGGGAGGTCAGCCGGCGGCGCAGCCACGCCGTGCCGCGCGCGGTGATCGCCGCCGCCAGGACGACGCCGACCGCGTCGCCCACCACCTCCACGCCCGCGAGCCCGACCAGCCACAGCACCGCGCCGGGGTCCGCCCGCCCGCCCAGCGCCGAGTCCACGGCGGCGGCCAGCGCGGTCGGCAGCAGCAGGCCGGCGGTGGTGGCCAGCAGCGCGTTGACCGCCAGCAGCAGCCAGCGCGGGTCGCGCAGGACGACCGTTCTCAGCAGCATCGGTGCTCCAGCGGTTCGCGGGGCGCATCATGGGCGAGGGCCCGGCGTCGGCCGCCCGGGTGGAGCCGGGAGACCGCCGCCGGACCCTCGTGTGGTCGGGTGAGCGGCGCACTTCGCCTGCGCCGCTCACCCCCTGCTCAGCGCGGCGCTGGTCAGCAGAGGATCAGGCTCACGGTGGAGTGGCTGCAGGGGAGCAGCAGGGACGCGTTGGAGGCGGTCGTGCTGCCGCCGCCGCCGCTGCTGCCGCCGCTGGCCATCGCGTTGGCCTGGACCTCGGGCGTCTCCAGGTCCTGCAGGTCGAGGATGAACTCCATGTCGACTCCTTGGATCATCGGGGGAACGGGTTACTGCGACCGACCCGGGTGGGCCGGAGCCGAGAGGAACGGCAGCACGGGCCTGCCGTCCACGGCGGACGCGAGCGCCACGAGCACGCCCGCCCCGCCGGTGTTGAGGTCCATCGACAGCCGGCGCAGCTGGATGCCGGGGAACGCCAGGCCCTCCTGGTAGGGCACGGCGTGCCAGGCCAGCGCGCCCAGGTGCCGGTCGACCGCCGCGCGCGACCCGCCCCCGTGGGCGAGCGCGGCCAGCAGGCCCGCCCGCCCCAGCGCCAGGGCGGGCTGGATGACGAACTCGCCGGTGAGGCCGTCGAGCAGCTCGGGCAGCCGGGCCGAGCACGCCGCGCCCGGCGCGACCCGCGCGAACTCGGCCAGCGCCAGCGCGATGCCCGCGCTGCCCACGCCCACGTAGGGCAGGGTGCGGAAGTTGCCGTCGCGGACCTGCGTCGAGCCGTCCAGGGCGGTCGTGCACTCGGCGAGGTCGCGCTCCAGCGCGCGTTCGGCGGCGGTCAGCCAGCGCCGGTCGCCGCTCCGCTCGTGCAGCCGGGTGAACAGCAGCGCCGGGCCGGACCAGCCGTGCAGCAGGCCCGCGCGGGCCTTGTCGCCGGGCGGCGGCGCGTCCGCCAGCATCCCCAGCAGCCGCTCGCCCAGCCGCACCGCCTGCGCGGCGTAGGTCTCGTCGGCGCGGGCGCGGGCGAAGTGCAGCAGGTTCAGGGCCACCCCGGACAGCCCGGAGTTGAGCCCGTGGTCCCCGGTGGCGGGCAGCAGCTCGGCGTAGGCGCGGACCAGCTCGTCGGCCTCGTCGTGGTAGCCGAAGTTCTCCAGCACGTGCGCGATGCCGTGCGCGCCGGTGAAGAAGCCGGCCTCCTTCGGCGGGTCGCGGCGCACCGAGTCCAGCAGCCACCGCTCGTGCTCCGGGTAGCGGCCCGCGCCGGCGGCGTCCAGCGCGTGCAGCACGCCCGCCGCGCCGTAGGCGAAGCACGCGCCGCCGACCTCGAACTGCTCGACGTCGCCGGGGAACAGCCGGTCGGTGCGGTGCGGCGTGGCGCTGGCCAGGATCGCGGCGGCGACGGACTTGCGGACGACCGCCCAGTCCGGCCGCGGCTCGTCCAGCGGGGTGGCGACCGCGGCGGGCGGGTCCACCCGCGGGGTCAGCACCGCCAGGATGCCGTCGCAGTACTCGTCGGGCAGGCCGAAGCGGCGGCGGATGAACTCCACGTGGGTGCGCAGCTTCACCGGGGCCAGCTCGACCACGGCGTTCAGCGGCAGGAACACGTACAGCCGCAGCGCGGCGAGCGCGTACTCGTCGATCCCGAACCCGGACCGGTCCGGCGGCGCCTGGAACCCGGGCGAGCCCAGCGTCGGCCTGCGGTCCTCCTCGACCGGGAACGCCAGCTCGAAGTCGATCAGCGACACCGAGTCGTCGTCGTCCACCAGCACGTTGAGCGGGTGCAGGTCGCCGAACACCACGCCGCGCCGGTGCACGTCGTCGACGATCCGCTCGACCGCCGCGACGATCCGCAGCGCCCGCTCGGCGTAGCCGGCGACGTCGCCGACCTCGTGGTGGGTCAGCGGGTAGTGCTGCCCGAGCCACTGGCCGATCGGGCGGCCCGGCACCGGCTGCATCGCCACGAACTCGTGCTCCCACGCGGTGAAGCGCTCGTGCACCGCCGGCACGCCGGGCACGCCGGCCAGCCGGGTCAGGACGTCGTGCTCGCGGCGCAGCCGGGCCACCGCGTCGACGTTCTCCCGGTCCAGGCCCGCGTGCGGCCGGGCCTCCTTGAGCACCACCTGCGCGCCGTCGGACCGGCGGGTCGCCCGGTACACGCCGCCGCCGTTGGAGAAGTGCAGCGACTGCGTCACCCGGTACGGGAAGGACTCGGCGTCGCCCGCCCGCCGCGCGGCCAGGTGCTCCTCCAGGCAGGCGGGCAGGGTGACCCAGTCCGGCACCTGGAAGGTGGGCTTGCGCCGGTCGGGCACCAGGGCGCCGTCCGGGCCGGCGATGGCCAGCACCCGCTTGCCCTCGACCTCCAGCCACTGCTCCACGAACCCGCCGTAGCGCACGAACAGGGGGCCCGCGCCGTACCGCAGGTCACTGAGGATGTAGGCGCCCGGGCTGCCCGCGAGCAGCGCGTCCAGCTCGCGCAGGACGGTCGCCAGCTGGGCCTCGTCGGCCGGGTAGACGGTGATCAGCTTGCCGCTGGCCTCCCGGGGCGCGTACTTCGAGTTGCGCGCCAGCACGATCCCCCGGGTGCGCAGGTACTTGAACGGGATGCGGCGCTCGACCAGGTAGTCGTAGGCGGTCAGCAGCACCTCGCCGGCGTTGCGCACGGTGGCCGACACGTGGATCTTCCAGCCCTGCTCGGGCAGCCGCGCCCCGGCCGGCTGGAGGTAGCGCCAGATCGTGAGGTCGGTCTGCGACCAGTCCGCGGGCAGCGGGGGCAGGGCCCGCGAGAAATCGTCGTCGGCGGTTTCGGAAGTGCTTTGCACATCGTAGAAGAGGCGGTCCGCGAAGCAGTAAGCCTCATAGCGGAGATCCACGTTGATCGCCTCCTCGGCTGTTCTCGACCGGCATATTCCCGCATGGCCGGCGAGCGGGCGCCATCCACCAGATCGGGGAGTCGGGTGCTCCATTCGTGATGGCGTGGACTGCGGTCACCAGCACTTTCGGTGTCATCAGTATCAACAGGTTCACCCGTTCGCCAGGTTTGACGCTGCTCCGGGTAGTCCTTCGAGGGCGTTGTCACCACACGGCACGGGATCGTTCACGGGCTGCGCAGCGGTTTTCCGGCAAAGCCGCCGGAAACTCCGCCGTTGTGCGGTCCGGCCGGTGCCGCTGCTCCTGTCGGGGGATTATCCCGCGTAGTGCGTCCGAATAGGCCGACCGGTGGTCCGGAAGGGTGCGAAAATGGGGTCCGGGCATTTATGGCTGCTGGTCGCGAGCGCCGGGGACCGCACGGATGGGGTTCGCGGCTACCCCGTCCGGGTGATGTGCGCCCGTCGCCGGCCGTGTGGCACGCTCGTCGCCGTGTCGTCCCGGTTCCTGCTGCCCGCCGTGCTGGTGGTGGCGGCGCTGACCGCGGGTGCGGGCGTGCTGGCCCGGGACGCCTACCACCGGCCCGCGCAGGCCGTCGGCGACCGGATCGCCGTGCCCTCCGCCTCGCCCGTGCCGCGCGAGGCCCAGCCCGGCAGCCCCGCCGTGCAGCTGAGCATCGACGCGGCCCTGCACCCCGACGGCGAGCGCGTCCGCGAGGTGCTCCAGAGCCACTTCGACGCGATCAACGCCCACGACTACGACCGGTGGGCCGGGACCGTGACCGAGGAGCGCGTCAACCGCACCCCGCGCGCCCGCTGGGAGTCCGACTACGAGTCCTCCCGCGACGGCACCATCCAGGTGCACCGCGTGGAGACCGTCTCACCGACCCGCCTGCGCGTGCTGATGTCGTTCGTCAGCACCCAGGACGTCGCCAAGGCGCCGGCCGACCTCCCGGTGGACTGCATCGCGTGGCGGGTGGTCTACCCGTTGCAGGCCGAGGGCGGCTCGCTGCGCGTCGACTTCGGCACCGAGGGCTCCAGCTCCCAGTCCGCCGCCTGCTGACAACGCCGGGAGGGCCGCCCCCCTGGGGAAAGCGGCCCTGCCGGCGGGGGACCGCCCCTGCCGCGGGGCGTTCCCGCGCACGCCGGGCGCTCCCGCTCAGGCGTTGGTGAAGACCAGCGAGACGTTGTGCCCGCCGAACCCGAACGAGTTGTTCACCGCCGCGGTCAGGTCGACCTTGCGCGGTTCGCCGGTGACGACCTCCAGCTGCACCTTCGGGTCCTGGTCCTCCAGGTTCAGCGTCGGCGGCACGACGCCGTCGCGCACCGACAGCAGGGTGGTGATCGCCTCCACGGCGCCCGAGGCGCCGAGCAGGTGGCCGTGGTTGCCCTTCGGCGCGGTCAGCACCGGGTGGTCGCCGATCGCCCGGCGCACCGCCTGCGGCTCGATCACGTCGCCCACCTGGGTGGACGTGGCGTGGCAGTTCACGTGGCCCACGTCGACCCGGTCGACGCCCGCGCTGCGCAGCGCCGCCGCGATGGCCCGGGACTGGCCGATGCCCTCCGGGTCCGCCGCCGTGATGTGGTGGCCGTCGGAGCTGGTGCCGATGCCCGCGAGCCTGCCGTAGACCCGCGCCCCGCGCGCGCGGGCGAACTCCGCGCGCTCCAGCACCATGATCCCGGCGCCCTCGCCGAGGACGAAGCCGTCCCGGGCCACGTCGAACGGCCGGGAGGCCCGCTCCGGGTCGTCGTTGCGGGTGCTCATGGTCCGGGCCTGGATGAAGCCCGCCATGGTGATCGTGGTGATGCACGCCTCCGCGCCGCCCGCCACGACCACGTCGGCCTCGCCGGCGCGCAGCATCCGCCACGCCCACGCCAGGGCCTCCGCGCCGGACGCGCAGGCCGACACCGGCGCGTGCACGCCCGCCCGCGCCTTCAGGTCCAGGCCGACGTGCGCGGCCGGGCCGTTGGGCATGAGCATCGGGACGGTCAGCGGGGACACCTTGCGCAACCCGACGGTCTCGATCAGGTCGTCCTGGTCCAGCAGCGTCATCGCGCCGCCGATGCCCGTGCCCACGACCACGCCCAGCCGCTCGGGGTCGACACCGCCGTCGCCGAGCCCGGAGTCCGCCCACGCCTGGCGGGCGGCGACCACCGCGACCTGCTCGCAGCGGTCCAGCCGGCGCGCCTCGACGCGCGGCAGGATCTCGGTGGGCTCGACCGCGAGCCGCGCGGCGATGCGCACCGGCAGCTCGAACTTCGCGGCCCACTCGGTGTCCAGCGGCGTGACGCCGCTGCGGCCGGAGAGCAGCGCATCCCAGGTCGTGGCGACGTCGCCACCGAGCGGGGTGGTGGCACCCAGCCCGGTGACGACGACGTCGTTGTCAGCGGTCATGCGTGGCTGGCGATGTAGTTGACCGCATCGCCCACGGTCTTGAGGTTGGCCAGCTCGTCGTCCGGGATCTTCACGCCGAACTTGTCCTCGGCCTGCACGGCGATCTCCACCATGGACAGCGAGTCGATGTCCAGGTCGTCCACAAAGGACTTGTCGGCCGACACGTCGGCCGCCTCGACGCCGGCGACCTCCTCGACGATCTCGGCGAGCCCCTTCTGGATGTCCTCGTTGCTCACTGAAAATCCCTTCCTTCGTGCTTCCCGCCGGCTGGGGTGTCCCACCGGAGTCTGGTGTTGGTCACGGCAGTCGGACGACCTGCCCGGCGTAGGACAGCCCCGCCCCGAAGCCGACGAGCAGCGCGACGTCCCCGCCGCGCACCTCGCCCGCCGCGCGCAGGTGGTCCAGCGCGAGCGGGACGGAGGCCGAGGACGTGTTGCCGGAGTCCACGATGTCACGGGCGACCACGAGGTCCTCGCGGGCTCCCTTGGCGCGCAACCGCTTCGCGATCGCCTCCACGATCCGCAGGTTCGCCTGGTGGGGCACGAAGACGTCCACTTCGGACACCGCGATCCCGGCCAGCTCCACCGCCCGCAGCGCGATGGGCGCGATCTGCGTGGTCGCCCAGCGGAAGACCGCCTGGCCCTCCTGGGTGATGTGGGAGTGCCGGTCGGCCACCTGGATCATGTCCGCCAGCTCGCCCGCGCTGCCCCAGGCCACCGGGCCGATGCCCGGCTCGTCGGCCGGGCCGACGACCGCCGCGCCCGCGCCGTCGGCGAAGATGATCGCGGTGGACCGGTCGGTCGGGTCCACCCAGTCGGTGAGCTTCTCCGCGCCGATCACCAGCACGTGCCGGGCGGTGCCCGCGCGGACCAGGTCGGAGGCCGTGGCCAGGGCGTAGCAGAAGCCCGCGCACGCGGCGTTGAGGTCGAACGCGGCGGCGGCCGTCACGCCGATCCGCTCGGCGACCTGGGCCGCGGCGTTGGGGATCATCGACGGCATGGTGCAGGTCGCGACCAGCACGGCGTCGACGTCCGTGGGCGCGAGCCCGGCGTCGGCGACGGCCTTCGCGCCCGCCTCGACCGCCATGTCGACCAGCGACTCGTCCGGCTTGGCGAACCGGCGGCTGACGATGCCGACGCGCTCCCGGATCCACTGGTCGTTGGTGTCCATGGTCTGCGCGAGGTCGTGGTTGGTGACGACCGTCTCGGGTTGGTAGCTGCCCAGCCCGACGATGCGCGAGCCCGGCGAGGCCGCGCGCGCCGCGAGGGAGGTCACGCGGAAGCCCCCTCGATCAGGGCGACGACCTGGTCGAGGCGGTCGGGGGTCTTGAGGGCCACCGCGGGGGTGCCCTTCAGCTCGCGCTTGGCCAGGCCGGTCAGCGTGCCCGCGGGCGGCAGCTCCACCACCGCCGACACGGGGCGCGCGCGCAGCGCCGCCTGGCAGGAGTCCCACCGCACCGGGCGGGTCACCTGGGAGATGAGCCGGTTGAGCACCTCGTCGCCGGAGGACACCACGGCGCCGTCGGCGTTGGACAGCAGCGGGAGAACGGGGTCGGCCACGGCGATGCCGGCGGCGCGGGACCGCAGCGCCTCCTCGGCCGGCGCCATGTACCGGGTGTGGAACGCGCCCGCGACCTGGAGCTTGCGGATCTTCGCGTCCTCCGGCGGGTTGTCGACCAGCTTGTCCAGCGCGTCCAGCGGCCCGGCGGCGACGATCTGCCCCGCGCCGTTCCGGTTCGCCCCGACCAGCCCGAGTTCGTCGAGCCTGGCCAGCACCGCCTCCTCGGCGCCGCCGAGCACGGCGGCCATCCCGGTCGGCTCCAGCGCGCACGCGGCGGCCATCTCGGCGCCGCGCACGGCGGCCAGCGCCACGGCGTCGTCGGCGTCGAGCACGCCCGCGACCGCGGCGGCGGCCAGCTCGCCGACGGAGTGCCCGCCGACCACGGTGTCGGCCGGCAGCTCGACCCGGCGGCGCAGCTCCTCGAAGGCCAGCAGCGCGAGCGCCACGACCAGCGGCTGGGTGACGGCGGTGTCCTTGATCTCCTCGGCCTCGGCCGTGGTGCCCAGCCGCGCGAGGTCCAGGCCCGTCCGCTCCGACCACGTGGCGACGCGCTGCGCGGCCCCCTCGACTTCGAGCCAGGGGGCGAGCATGCCGGGTGTCTGGGACCCCTGTCCGGGGGCGAGGAGCGCGATCACCCGCTCACTGAACACGTTCCCGGTGGTCGCGGGGGATGCCGCCACTGACGAAACCCGAGGACCGCAGTTGTGGGGTTCCTACAAATGTGACGCAGGGATGACCGTTCAACCACGTCGGGTGTTGTCGGAGGCGTCCCATCCCCCGTCCCGACTGGGCGGTGCGTCCTCCATCACACCCGACCGGGTGTCACCACAGCCCGCGCGCCCGCGCCAGCCGCCCCACGGACAGCGCCACGCGCAGCACCAGGGCGTCGCGGGGGTCGTTCGCGTTCCGCCCGGTCAGCTCGGTCGCCCGGCGCAGCCGGTAGCGGACCGTGTTCGGGTGCACGAACAGCTTGCGCGCGCACGCCTCCAGCACGCCGCCCACCTCCAGGAACGCGTCGACGGTCGCCAGCAGCGACCCGCCCGCCTCCTCCAGCGGCCGGGCCACCCGGTCCACGAGCTGCCACTCGGCCTCCGGGTCGCCCGCCAGCGCGCGCTCGGGCAGCAGGTCCAGCGACCGCACCGGCCGGGGCGCGGCCGGCCACCCGACGACCGCCCGCAGCCCGGACAGCGCGTCGCCCGCGCTGCGGTGCGCCTCGGCGAGGCTGGAGACCGACGGCCCGGCGACCACCGGCCCGGCCCCGAAGGCGTCGGCGAGCCGGACCAGCGCGTCCCCGGTCCCGGTCTCGCCGCCCAGCACCACCACCAGCCGCGACCCCTGCACGCTCAGCAGCACCGGCCGCGACATCCGCGCCGCCCGGCTGCGCACCTCGAACACCACGGCGGGCGGGTCGTCCGAGGGCGGGTTGCCCACCAGCACCGTCGCCTCCGCCGCCGGGTCCCAGCCCAGCGCGGCGGCCCGCGACAGCAGCGCCTCCTCGGCGTCGCCGCGGACGATCCCGTCGACCACCAGCGCCTCCAGCCGGGCGTCCCACGCGCCCCGCGCCTCGGCGGCGGCGGCGTAGGAGGTGGCGGCGGAGAACGCGATCTCCCGCCCGTACCGCAGCACGCCCTCGGTGAGCAGCGCGCGCTCGGCGTCGTCGGCGGCCAGCTCCGGCAGCCGCTGCTCGAACAGCTGCAGCGCGATCCGCACCAGCTCCACCGTCTGCCGCAGGCTGACCCACCGCGAGATGTCCTTGGGCGCGGACCGGAACGCCTCGGCGGTCAGCCGGATGGCCTGCTGGGGGTCGCTCAGCCAGGAGACGAACCCGGCGACGCCGTTCTGGATCAGCAGCAGCACGCCGGCCCGCTGGTCGGCCGGCATCCGCCGGAACCACGGGAGCCGCTCCTCCATCTCCGCGACGCCGGCCGCGGCCAGGTCGCCGGACGCCAGCTGCAAGGTCCGCAACGTCTCCCGCGACAGCACCGGCGACACCTTGGCTGAGCTGCTCATACCCCCACGATCGCACGCCGCCGGCCGGGCGGTGCAACACGCCCCCGCCGCACCGGCCGGGTGACCACCACCCCGCGGCGCGGCGGTCCGCCGCCGGTGGGCCCCGCCCACACCAACGAGTGACTCAGCCGGTCGACGCGGGCCGACGGCCCTACCTTCGGGGCGATCCGCCACTTCCCCGGGAGGTCGCCATGCGCAGATACGTGTCAGTCGGCTTGGTCGCAGCCGCGGTGCTGTCGACGGCGACCGCGCCGACGTTCGGCACGACCGACCCGCTGGCGCCGTTCACCGGCCAGAAGCTCACCTGGAGCGCCTGCCAGAACGGCCTGGAGTGCGCCGACGTCGTCCTGCCCCTGGACTACGCCCGCCCCGCAGCGGACCGGATATCCCTCCACATCAGCCGCCGCAAGGCCACCGACCCGGCGCGCCGGCGGGGCGTGCTGGTGCTCAACCCCGGCGGGCCGGGCGGCTCGGGCATCACGATGCCCAAGTTCCTGGCCCAGTCGCCGGCGGCGGCCGTCTACGACCTGATCGGGTTCGACCCCCGCGGCGTCGGCGGCTCGACCGCCCTGACCTGCCGCACGTCGCCGGACTTCGCCAAGGTCGACACCCGGCCCGCCGACGACGACTTCCCCCGGTGGGCCGCCGAGGCGCGCGCCGCCGAGGACGCCTGCCAGCGCGCCGGCGGCGCCATCCGCCCGCACATCAGCACCGCCAACACCGCGCGGGACATCGACGTGGTGCGGGCCGCGCTCGGCGAGCCGAAGATCAGCTACCTCGGGTACTCGTACGGCACCTACCTGGGCGCGGTCTACGGCAGCCTGTTCCCCGACCGGCTGGACCGCAGCGTGCTCGACTCGGCCGTGCACCCCGAGTGGGTCTGGCGCGAGCAGTTCCTGGAGCAGGCCGTCGCCTACCGGCGCAACGTGGAAGCCTGGGCCGAGTGGGCGGCCGGCCGCGACGACCGGTTCAAGCTGGGCGCCACGGCCGCCGAGGTGCTGGCCCTGGTGGAGAAGGTCGCGGCCCGCCTCGCGGTGAGCCCGATGGGCGAGCAGACCCGGACGACCTTCGACGCGGCGGTGGGCCTGGGCGCCCGCTACCGCCCGCTGTGGGCGGAGGTCGCGGCCACGGTCGGGCAGCTCAAGGACGGCGCGCCGGCCGAGTCGGGCCTGGTCATGGCCAAGGCGGCGAAGAAGGACCTGCGCTCGGGCGTGTTCGACACCGTCACCTGCGAGGCCGACTGGCCGACCGACGTGGAGTCCTACTACGAGGACATGCGGGTCTTCCGCGACCGCTACCCGTACGGCTTCGGCGTGCTGCGGGCCGCCCCGACCACCTGCACGTTCCGCTCCTTCACCCCGCCGGAGAAGCCGGTGGTCCTGCGCCGCCAGGGCTACCCGATCGGCGTCGTGGTGCAGGCCGAGGGCGACACGCAGACCCAGTACGAGAGCGGCCCGGCCATGGCGTCCCGGCTGGGGCACAGCCTGGTCACCGTGCGGGACGAGGGCAAGCACGGCATCTACGGCAGCGGCAACGCCTGCGTCAACCGGATCGTGAACCGCTACCTGGTGGACGGCATCCTGCCGCCCAGCAGCTCCGCCTGCGCCGGCGACCCGCGCCCGGCCCCGGACGCGCCGACCTCGGCGGCCAACGTCGAGTCCTTCCTGGCCGGCCGCGGCCTGGCGGCGTGGACCGAGGGCGCCTGACCTGCGACCACCCGCGGCCACCCGCCCCGGACCCGGCGACCCCGCCCGGTCCGGGGCGGGTGGCCGCGTTCGCGCGCGGGCCGTCGCGTTCGCGCGCAGCCGCACCGCGCGGCGGACGTCGGCGGGTGGCCGCGTCCGCGCGCGGGCCGTCGCGTTCGCGCGTGGCCGCTCCGCGGGAGTGGGCGCGTTCGCGTGTGGCCGCTCCATGGGAGTGGGCGCGCCCGCGCGTGGCCGACCCGTGGAACCGGAAACGCCCGACGCGCTCAAGGCGCATCGGGCGTTTCCCTCTCCCCGGTCCCCACCGGTGATTCCACTCTGGACCGCTTCCAGGAATCGCGCCACGCCAGTCACTCTTTCGTGCGGCTGCTTCAGGTTGCCGGGTGATGCGCCCGACCCGTTCAGCCCAGCGCGGCCGGCAGCGGGACCGCACCGGGGCGGGTTCCCCGCGCGGCGAAGGGGCGGTGCGCACCCGCCGGAACCGCGGCGCCCGCGCGCCGTGTGGGGCTCGTTACGCCGGGAATCCGCCGGCTGCGGCCGGTGTTCCCGCGAGGGACGAGGGGAGGGCCCGATGCGCGTCCTGCTGGACCAGGGCTTCGCGGTCTTCGGCCAGAAGGTGTCCTACGCCGAGTTCACCGGCCAGGTCTCCGCCCTGGTGGTGGTCCACCTGGCGCAGCGCCGGTCGTTGTGGACCTGGCCCGTGCAGCTCGTCTCGGTCTCCCTGCTGTTCGTCGTCTACCTCTCCGCGCACCTCGGCGGCACCGCGTCCCGCCAGGTCGTCATCGCGCTGATCACCGCCTACGGCTGGTGGTCCTGGACGCGCCGCCGCGACCCGGTGTTCGGCGTCGTCGTGCGCCGGGGCACCACCCGCGAACGCGTGGCGGTGGTGGTCGCCTTCGTGCTGGGCACGTCGGCGTTCGCCCCGGTCCTGGACGCGCTGGACGCGTCCTGGGCGCCGTGGCCGGACGCGGCGATCTTCGTCGGCACGGTGCTGGCGTTCGCGCTGCAGGGCCTGGGCCTGGTGGAGTTCTGGCTGGTGTGGCTGGCGGTGGACGCGATCGGCGTGCCGCTGCAGCTGCACTCCGGCCTGTACTTCAGCGCGCTGGTCTACGCGGTGTTCACCGCCCTGGTCGTCCGGGGCTGGGTCGGCTGGAACCGCGCGGCGAAGCGGGCCGCCGCCCCCGCCGCTACCGCCCGCTGAACGCCGTCGCCACGTCCGCGGGCAGCCGTCTCAGCTCGGCCTCCAGCGACTCCGGGTTGCGCAGCGCGCTGTGCACCGCCCGCTGCACCACCCGGCTGACCTCGTCGTAGTGCGCGGACTGCGGCCGGATGCGGGCCCGCTCCACCGCGTCGCGCAGCACGTCCAGGTGCGGCAGGCGGCCGGCCAGCTCCGGGTCCCGGTACAGGGCGCGCAGCGTCGGCGGGTAGCCCGCCTGCTCCAGCAGGGCGCGCTGGCCGGCGTCGCCGGTGAGGAACCGGATGAACTCCCGCGCGGTGGCCTGGTGCACCGAGCAGCGCGACACGGCGGCGTTCCAGCCGCCCAGCGCGCCCGACCCGGGCAGCGCGGCCACGCCGTACCGGTCCCGCAGCGGCGAGGCGTCCAGCTGCGCCCGCGCGTACGGCCAGTTGCGCATGAACAGCGCCCGGCCCCGCAGGAACGCGTCCAGGCCGGCCGACTCGTCGTGGTCCAGCGCCTCCTCCGGTATCCAGCCCCGCTCGATCCCGCGCGCCAGCATCCCGATGCCCGCGCGCGCCCCGGGCCCGTCGAGCCGGTCCACGTCGCCGCCGTGCGCCCACACCGCCTCCAGCGCGTTGACCGTCAGGCCCTCGTACTGGCGCAGCTGGCCGATGTAGCCGTGCACGCCGTGCTCCGGCGCGACCGCCTCCGCCGTCCGCTCCAGCTCCTCCCACGTCCGCGGCACGGCGTGGCCCTCCTCGCGCAGCAGGTCGGAGCGGTAGTAGAGGACGCCGACGTCCGCGCGCCACGGCACCGCCCACAGCTTCCCGCGGAAGGTCGAGGACTGCACCGCCGCCGGGATGAACCGGTCCGTGGCGAACTCGGCGGGCGACAGCGGCGCCAGGTGCCCCGCCTGGGCGAACTCCGCGGTCGACACCACGTCCAGGGTCACCACGTCGTAGCACTGCGCCCGCACGTCGCCGCGAGCGCCCGCCAGGTCCTGCGCGCGGGCCATCAGCTGCGCCCGGTAGGCGTCGGTGGGCGTCGGCATCGGCACGTAGTTGACCTGCTCCAGCCGGCTCGCCCGCCGGTTCCACTCGGCCACGCGCTGCTCGATCTGCCGCCCGGCGGACAGGTCCAGGCTGTCCACGAACGTGATCCGGCCCCGGCCGTCGCGCGCCGGGTCCGCCACCGGGACCGCGCAGGCCGCCACCAGGCACAGCAGCGCCAGGCACGCCGACGCCCTACCCATCCGGACCCCACAGCCCGCCGGCGACCAGGTCCAGCGCCCGGTCCGCGTCCGGCTCCTCGTAGCAGTCACCCCGGTAGGCGGCCCGGAACGCGCCCAGCTGGGAGCCCTCCGCGCAGGCCCCGGCCGCGGGGCCGACGCCGAGCACGGTCACCGGCGCGGCCGGCCCCGCCCCCGGCCCGGCGGGCCGCACGTCGCCGCTGAGGACCACGACCGGCTGGTCCGCGCCGTGCTCGCGGACCGCGCGCTCCACCACGCCGGCCAGGTCGGCGGGCGCGAAGTCCAGCCGCAGCACCTCGCCGCGCGGCGCGACCCGCTCGGCGAGCCGGTCCGCCAGCCGGGTGGCGCGCTCGGAGCCGTCGACGGCGAGCACCACGCGGGTGGTGCGGTTCGCCGCCCGCCACGCCGCGCGCACGGCGTCGGTGTCGGCCTCGACCGGCAGCCGGGGCCGGCGGGCCGGCCGGATGCCGTCGTGCGACTCGGCCACCCCGCCCCGGTCCCGGAAACCGGCGCGCCGGAGCGCGCCCTGGGACTCCGGCGAGCGCACGTGCGCCAGGAACAGCCCGACCACCCGGTCCCGCCGCGCGTTGCGCGGGAGGTTCACGCGGTGCACGGCGACGAAGGGGTGGTCCAGGTGCAGCGTGCCGTCCACCGGGTACAGCGGCGCCAGGCACCCCAGGTCGCGGACGGCCTTCTCCGAGGCCAGCACGGCCCGGTCGGCCGCCGGGCACACCTCGGCCCCGGACGGGGCGGTGAGCAGCGCCGCGTCCCGCAGCCGCCGCGCCGCGCCCGGACCGCGCAGCGCGGCCCGGTCGACGTCGGTCACGCCCAGCTGCGCCCGCGCCAGCGCCACGGCCGCCGCCAGCCCCGCGCCCGTGGCGTCCGCGTCGATCACCGCCAGCGGCCGGAACGCCGCCACGTCGCGCCACCGGAAGGCCGGCTCGCGGGCGGCCCGCGCGGCGGGGACGCCGAGCACCAGCGGCGAGTAGGCGATCGGGCCCGCTTCGTCCAGCTCCACGTCGGTGCGCCCGCCGTCGGCCAGGGCCCTGCGGACCTCCTGGACCTCCCAGCCGGTGTCGGGCAGCCACACGTGCGGCTCGGGCCCCATCGCCACCAGGTCGCCGTCGGGCCAGCCGCGGCCCAGCACCGCCACCGCCGCAGCCGCGGACGCGCCGACCGCGACGTGCACGTCGACCTGCTTGCAGCCGCTGCCGCCGAACGCGCGCGAGCCCGCCTCGAAGTCGGCCGCCAGCCCGCCGACCACCTCCGCCTTCTCCGCCGAGACCAGCACGTTGAGCTGCACCGGGTCCGGGCACGGCGGGACCGGCGCGGGCGCGGCGAGCAGCACGTCGCCGGCCAGCGGCACGGCCAGCAGCACCGCGAGCACCGACGCCGACCACCGCGGCCGGGGCAGGCGCGGCGGTCGCCAGCGCGCCGGCGCCGGCCGCGCCTCACCGGGGTGGTCGGGCCGGCAGATCCACGCCGTGCCGCGCACCTCCTTGACCTCCACCGCGACCGCCCGGTAGGAGTCCGGGTCGCACCCCGGGTCCTGCCGCACCACGTCCCGGTAGAACCGGTCGGACACGACCAGCGCCAGCACCCCGGGCCGCTGCTCCAGCTCGGCGCGCAGCGGCGCCGACTCCAGCAGCCGGAAGGCCAGCACCAGCCCCTCGCCCATGACGCCGTTGCCGTCGTTGAGCACCTCGCCCGCCGTGATCGCGGCGCGCAGCCGGATCCGGGCCCCGGGCGCGGACACCGCGTTGTGCCGGCGGAGCTGGCCCACCAGCTCGTGCAGCAGGGTGCTGACCACCCGGCTGTTCGGCACGTCCGCCGGCACCAGGACGAACAGCCCGTCGCCCCGGTCCTCGTGGTAGGTGCCGTCCCAGTCGTCGGTCCACTCGACGCCGCACTCGGCGAACGCGGCGCGCAGCGCCTCGTACAGCCCGTGCCGGACGGCCTGCTGCTGGCTCAGGGCGCGCGCGCCGAAGCCGGACACGTCCACCGCCAACATCGTCCGGTGGACCGCTGGCCGCGGCGTCCCCATTGCCCCCCTCATCGGAGTCTCGCGCCGATTCTATGGTGTCGGTCACACCGGACGGGGCGAGTCGGGCGGCCTGGCCCGGTCCGCCCGCGCCGGCGGGCCGCGGACCACCGCTCAGATCGCCGCTGGGGCCGCGCGCGCCCCCACCCACCTCCCGACACCCCGAACGGCCCGTGACGGCTCCCGGCGCCCGCTGCACCGCCGCACGGGGGCGCGGGCGGCGAGCACCGCGCCGGCCGGGCGCGTGCCGCAGATCGTAGGGGCCGCCCCGCCCGGGGAGACCGCAGAACCGCGCGTGGGGCCCCACCCTTTCGGGTGGAGCCCCACGTGGCGGGTACGGGTGGTCAGGCCAGTCCGGCGTCCGTGGTGGACGGGCCGGCCGCGGCCACGTCGTCGATGCGGTACTTGCGCGCCGCCTCCACGACCAGCGACCGCTCCACCTCGCCGCGCCTGGCCAGCGCCGCCAGCGTGGCCACCACGACCGACTCCGCGTCGACCAGGAAGTGCCGCCGCGCCGCCGGCCGGGTGTCGGAGAAGCCGAACCCGTCGGTGCCCAGCGTGGTCATGTCCGTCGGCACGTACGGCCGGATCAGGTCCGGCACGGCCGTCATCCAGTCCGACACCGCCACCACGGGGCCGGCCGCGTCGGCCAGCGCCTGCGTCACGTACGGCACGCGCGGCTCCCGGTCGGGGTGCAGCAGGTTGTGCCGGTCGGCCTCCACCGCGTCGCGGCGCAGCTCGGAGTACGACGTCGCGGACCACACGTCCGCCTGCACGCCCCAGTCCTCGGCCAGCAGCTGCTGCGCCTTGAGCGCCCACGGCATCGCCACGCCGGACGCGAGGACCTGCGCGCGCGGACCCGCGCCGGTCGCGGCCCGGTAGCGGTAGAGGCCCTTGAGCAGGCCCTCCACGTCCAGGTCCGCGGGCTCCGCCGGCTGCTGGTACGGCTCGTTGTAGACGGTCAGGTAGTAGAAGACGTTCTCGGCGTTCTCGCCGTACATCCGCCGCAGGCCGTCCCGGACGATGTGCGCCACCTCGAACGACCACGCCGGGTCGTAGGCGACCACGGCCGGGTTGGTGTGCGCCAGCAGCAGCGAGTGCCCGTCGGCGTGCTGGAGGCCCTCGCCGGTCAGCGTCGTGCGGCCCGCCGTCGCGCCCAGCACGAAGCCGCGCGCCATCTGGTCGGCCGCGGCCCACAGGCCGTCGCCGGTCCGCTGGAACCCGAACATCGAGTAGAAGATGTAGATCGGGATCATCGGCTCGCCGTGCGTGGCGTAGGAGGTGCCCGCGGCGGTGAACGACGCCGTGGAACCGGCCTCGTTGATGCCCTCGTGCAGGATCTGGCCCTGCTCGGACTCCTTGTAGGCCAGCATCAGCTGCGCGTCCACGGAGGTGTAGAGCTGCCCGTTGGGGTTGTAGATCTTCTGCGCCGGGAACATCGAGTCCATGCCGAACGTGCGCGCCTCGTCCGGGATGATCGGCACGATCCGGCCGCCGATCTCCGGGTCCTTGGCCAGGTCGCGCACCAGCCGGACGAACGCCATCGTGGTGGCGACCTCCTGCTTGCCCGAACCCTTGCGCACCACGTCGTAGACCTTGTCACCGGGCAGCACCAGCGCCTTGGACCCGGTCCGGCGCTCCGGCACGAAACCGCCGAGCTGCCTGCGGCGCTCCAGCAGGTACCGGATCTCCGGGGCGTCCTCGCCGGGGTGGTAGTAGGGCGGCAGGTACGGGTCGAGGTCCGCGTCCGCGATCGGGATGCGCAGGCTGTCCCGGAACATCTTGAGGTCTTCGTGGGTCATCTTCTTCATCTGGTGCGTGGCGTTGCGCGCCGCGAAGTGCGGGCCCAGGCCGTAGCCCTTGATGGTCTTGGCGAGGATGACCGTCGGCTGGCCGTGGTGCTCCACCGCCGCCTTGTACGCCGCGTAGACCTTGCGGTAGTCGTGGCCGCCGCGCTTGAGGTTCCACACCTCGTCGTCGGTCATCGGCGCGACCAGCTCCTTGGTGCGCGGGTCGCGGCCGAAGAAGTGCTCCTTGACGTACGCGCCGTCGTTGGCCTTGTACGTCTGGTAGTCGCCGTCGGGCGTGGTGTTCATCAGGTTCACCAGCGCGCCGTCGCGGTCGGCGCCCAGCAGGGCGTCCCACTCGCGGCCCCAGATGACCTTGATGACGTTCCAGCCGGCGCCCCGGAAGAACGCCTCCAGCTCCTGGATGATCTTGCCGTTGCCCCGGACGGGGCCGTCGAGGCGCTGGAGGTTGCAGTTCACCACGAAGGTCAGGTTGTCCAGCTGCTCGTTCGCGGCGATCTGCAGCAGGCCGCGCGACTCCGGCTCGTCCATCTCGCCGTCGCCGAGGAAGGCCCACACGTGCTGGTCGGTGGTGTCCTTGATGCCCCGGTCGCGCAGGTAGCGGTTGAACCGCGCCTGGTAGATCGCGTTCATCGGGCCCAGGCCCATCGAGACGGTCGGGAACTCCCAGAAGTCCGGCATCAGCCGCGGGTGCGGGTAGGACGGCAGGCCGCCGCCCGGACCGGCGTGCGACAGCTCCTGGCGGAACCCGTCGAGCTGCCGGGCCGAGAGCCTGCCCTCCAGGAACGCCCGCGCGTACACGCCGGGCGAGGCGTGGCCCTGGATGAACACGTGGTCACCGCCGCCGGGGTGGTCCTTGCCCCGGAAGAAGTGGTTGAAGCCGACCTCGTAGAGGCTCGCCGACGAGGCGTAGGTCGAGATGTGGCCGCCGACGCCCACGCCCGGCCGCTGGGCGCGGTGCACCGTCATCGCCGCGTTCCACCGGATCCACGCCCGGTAGCGGCGCTCCACCTCCTCGTCGCCGGGGAACCACGGCTCGCGCTCGGTGGGGATGGTGTTGACGTAGTCCGTGCTGGTCAGCGAAGGCACGCCGACGTGGTTCTCCCTCGCCCGCTCCAGGAGCCGCAGCATCAGGTAGCGGGCCCGCTGCCGCCCGCCGCCCGCCAGGGCCGCGTCGAAGGACTCCAGCCACTCCGCGGTCTCCTCCGGGTCGATGTCCGGGAGGTGGGCGGCCAGGCCGTCACGGATGACGTGCACCCGTTCGGGAGTGTTCTGGGGGCTCAAGGGATCTCCTCGTTCCGGGGTTCGCTGGTCCCAATCGTCGCCTCCGGGCCGCGATCCCGTCACCGCTACCGGTGAGTAGTTCGGGATCGTGTCCCTCGCGCGCGCGAATAGGAGGTATGTAGAGCGTGCCTCATCCGGATGGGGGAGCGCGACCGGGGGTACCCGATGCGGCGTGTCCCGGTCGCTACGGTTGCGCTCAGCAGGCCCGACAGTGTTCGCTAACCGCGACTGGTAGTGACGTCGCGCGGCAGTCGAACCCGGCTGCCGCTCTTGTGTACTTGGAGGAGTGGAAGCCGTGGTCGCCGCGGAAGACGCCGGCAAGATCGGTGTCGCCGACAGGCTCGGGATCGAACCGGGCAGCGTGGTCCAGGAGATCGGCTGGGAGGAGGACGTCGACGACGACCTGCGCGCAGCGGTCGAAGAGCGCATCGGCAGCGATCTGCTCGACGAGGACGCCGACGAGGTCGTGGAGGTGGTCCTGCTGTGGTGGCGCGAGGACGACGGCGACCTGGTCGACGCCCTGATCAACGCCACGACGGCGCTCGCCGAGGACGGCGTGATCTGGGTCCTGACGCCCAAGACCGGGCGGGCGGGCCACGTCGAGCCCAGCGACATCGCCGAGTCCGTGTCCACCGCGGGGCTCGCGCAGACCTCCAACATCACCGTGAGCGCCGACTGGACGGCCACCCGGCTGGTGTCCCCGAAGTCGGCGAAGACGAAGCGCTGAACCCGGCAGCCGCCCGGCTGCCGCTAGGCTCGACGGCGGGCTCCGCACGGGTGGAGCCCGTCCTGTCGGGTGCTCGGGTGCGGTGGGGAAGGGTGCGGCATGGCGGTCGAGGTCGGTTCGGAGGCCCCGGACTTCACGCTCAACGACTACAACAAGCAGCCGGTGGCGCTGTCGTCGTTCCGCGGCGAGCGCAACGTGCTGCTGGTGTTCTACCCGTTCGCGTTCAGCGGCATCTGCACCGGTGAGCTGTGCCAGGTGCGCGACGAGCTGGCGAGCTACGAGGACGGGAACGTCCAGGTGATCGGGGTGTCGGTGGACACGCCGTTCAGCCTCAAGGCGTGGGCCGAGCAGCAGGGCTACCGCTTCCCGCTGCTGTCGGACTTCTGGCCGCACGGCGAGGTGGCGGCGCGGTACGGGGTGTTCAACGAGGCGGCCGGCCTCGCCAACCGCGGCACGTTCCTGATCGACACCGCGGGCGTGGTCCGCTACGCGGAGGTCAACGCGCCCGGCGAGGCGCGCGACCAGGAGGCGTGGAAGAAGGCCGTGGCCGCGCTGAAGTCCTGATAGCGTTTCGGCGTCGCCCGCCCGGGTGACGCCCATGGGCGTGTAGCTCAGCGGAAGAGCACTCGGTTTACACCCGAGCGGTCGCAGGTTCGAACCCTGTCGCGCCCACCACCGCGGCCGGTCGTGTGGTCGTTTTCACAATTCCGACCGCTCGGCGGGGAAGGTCCGCGAGGTCGCCGCAGGTGGGCTCCTGGGCCGCTGTCGACGGCCCCCGGTCGAGTGATCCGGCGGGCCGCGATCGGGGCATTGCGCGACGGTTGTCTTGACGGGAACGCTGGGGCCATGCACAACCCGGAGCTCCGCGTCGAGCTCCCTCCCGACCTGCCGGGCGAGAGCTACGAGGGCATCCGACAGGCCGTCGCCAGCCTGCTGGAGCTGTGGGGAGTGCCGGACGTGAGCGCCCGCCTGGTGGGCCCGCCGCCGGACCCGGCCGCGGTCGTCGGGAACGGGCCGCCGCAGTAGCGGGCGGGGCCTCCCGGCGACCGCCGCGGCGGCTGTCGGGAGGGCGCCCCGGCCGCCGGGCCGGGGCGGCACGGACGCCCGGCGCCGGGCGGCGCCGGACGTCCCCCCAGGGGTCAGCGGGACAGCAGCGAGGTGATCTCCTGGGCGGCGCCGCCGGCCTCCAGCAGGTGGCGGAGGTTGTCCGGCAGCACGTCGCCGCGCTTGCCCACGGCCTGCGCGTAGAGCCGACCGGCCCGGTACGAGGAGCGGACCAGGGGCCCCGCCATCACGCCGGAGAAGCCGATCCGCTCGGCGGTCTCCTTGTGGGTCAGGAACTCCTCGGGCTTCACCCAGCGCTCCACCGGGTGGTGGCGCGGGGACGGCCGCAGGTACTGGGTGATCGTGATGATCTCGCAGCCCGCCGCGTGCAGGTCGCGCAGCGCCTCGGTGACCTCGTCGGGGGTCTCGCCCATGCCGAGGATGAGGTTGGACTTGGTGACCAGGCCGGCTTCCCGCGCGCGGGTGATGACCTCCAGCGAGCGCTCGTACCGGAACGCCGGGCGGATGCGCTTGAAGATCCGCGGCACGGTCTCCAGGTTGTGCGCGAGCACCTCCGGGCGCGCCGCGAACACCTCGGCGAGCTGCTCGGGCACCGCGTTGAAGTCCGGGATCAGCAGCTCGACGCCCGTGCCGGGGTTCAGCGCGTGGATCCGGCGGACGGTCTCGGCGTAGAGCCACGCGCCGCCGTCGGCCAGGTCGTCGCGCGCCACGCCGGTCACGGTCGAGTAGCGCAGGCCCATCGCCTGGACCGACTCGGCGACCCGCCGCGGCTCGTCGCGGTCGAGGTCGGCGGGCTTGCCCGTGTCGATCTGGCAGAAGTCGCAGCGCCGGGTGCACTGCTCGCCACCGATCAGGAAGGTGGCCTCCCGGTCCTCCCAGCACTCGTAGATGTTGGGGCAGCCGGCCTCTTCGCACACCGTGTGCAGGCCCTCGCGTTTGACCAGGCCCTTGAGCTCCCGGTACTCGGGGCCCATCTTCGCCTTGGTCTTGATCCACGAGGGCTTCTTCTCGATGGGCGTTTGACTGTTGCGCACTTCCAGCCGCAGCAGCTTCCGACCCTCAGGTACGACGGTCACGTCCCAACCCTACGTCACGGGGGAGCGGGCACGACGCCCGTCGACCGGGGGGTCGGGGGCGGGCGCCCGCGCGGGGTGGTGGCGGGGCCGCGGGCGCCCGGGACCCCGCCCCAGGCGGCGGGACGCGGCCCCGGCCGCGCCGCACCCGCCCGGTGCCCGACCGCGGGGGCGATTAGCTTGTCCCCGTGGACCTTCGCATCTTCACCGAGCCCCAGCAGGGGGCCACCTACGACGACCTGCTGCGCGTCGCGCGCGCCGCCGAGGACGCGGGCTACGGCGCGTTCTTCCGGTCCGACCACTACCTCTCGATGGGCTCGGGCGACGGGTTGCCCGGCCCCACCGACGCCTGGATCACGCTCGCCGGCCTCGCCCGGGAGACCACGGGCATCCGGTTGGGCACGCTGGTCACCGCCGCGACGTTCCGCCACCCCGGCCCGCTCGCGATCGCGGTCGCGCAGGTGGACCGGATGTCCGGCGGGCGGGTCGAGTTCGGGCTCGGGTCGGGCTGGTTCGAGGCGGAGCACGGGGCCTACGGGCTGCGGTTCCCGCCGCTGGGCGAGCGGTTCGAGCTGCTGGAGGAGCAGCTGGAGATCATCACCGGCCTGTGGGGCACGCCGGTGGGGGAGAAGTACTCGTTCCGGGGCAAGCACTACGCGCTGACCGACTCGCCCGCGCTGCCCAAGCCCGTGCAGTCGCCGGTGCCGGTGCTGGTGGGCGGCACGGGCGCGAAGCGCACGCCCGCCCTGGCCGCCCGGCACGCCACCGAGTTCAACCTGCCGTTCACCTCGGCCGAGGTCGCCGCGCGGCAGTTCGAGCGGGTCGACGCGGCCTGCCGGGAGATCGGCCGCGACCCCGCCACCATGACCCGGTCGGCCGCCCTGGTGGCGTGCGTGGGCCGCGATGACGCCGAGGTGGCGCGGCGGGCGGCGGCGATCGGCCGGGAGGTGGCCGAGCTGAAGGAGAACGGGCTCGCGGGCACGCCCGCGGAGGTCGTCGACCGGCTCGCGCGGTGGCGGGAGGACACCGGCGTCAGCCGGGTGTACCTCCAGGTGCTCGACCTGTCCGACCTCGACCACCTGGAGCTGGTGGCGGCGCAGGTCGCGCCGCAGCTGCGCGGCTGACCGGCGGGCCCCGCTCGCGCCCTAGGAGAGGCTGTCCCGCAACCGCCGCAGCGCGGCGGGGTCGAGCAGGGCCCGCCGCACGAGGTCGACCAGCTCGCCCGAGGCCCGGGACCGCGGCTCGTCGACCTCCTCGGCGAGCACGGCCGCCGTGCCCACCCGGCCGTCCCGCCACCGCACCCGCACCCCGACGGTGACGACGCCGGCCAGCGAGCCGCCCTTGACCCCGACGCCGGCCACGCCGTCGGGGACGGGGTGGCCGCGCTCCAGGTGGTCCACGGCGCGAGGGAAGCGGTCCAGGCCGCGCAGCAGCCGGTGCAGGCCGGCCGCGCTGCCGCGCCAGGTGCCGCGGGCCCACGGGCGCCGGCCCTCGTAGGCGCCGGGCACGTCCCGGGCGCGGCCGATGACCTCCAGCTGCAGCCGCGGGTCGGTCAGGTAGCGCTCGGCGTCGACCGGCCGGCCCAGGACCAGCCGCAGCCGCTCGCCCAGCGCGGACGGCGCCGGGGCGTCCGGCCAGCCCGCCCGGACCGCGGCCGGGCGGATCACCGCGTCCAGCCGGCGCCGCAGGTAGTCGGCGGCGGCGTCGTCGCCGTGCCGGACCATCGCCGCGACCAGGTCGTCCAGGGCGACGGTGGCGTGCGGGTCGTCGGCGGCGCGGCCGGTGCCGGACGCCAGGCCCAGCGCCCGGAGCGCGGCGCGGTGCGCGTCGTCGCCCAGGTCCAGGTGGTGGGCGTCCCAGTCGCCGGCGGCCACCCGCTCGTCGGGCCGGACCAGGCCCCGGTCGACCGCGAGCCCGTAGGCGGCCAGGTGCACCACCTGCACGGCGGACGCCAGCGGCTGGCGCGCGTGCGGCCGGTGGGCGACCCGGCCGCCCCGGCCGTCGTCCACCACCGCGGCGACGTGCCCGCGGTGCGCGCGCAGCCAGGCCGGCCAGCCGTCCGGGCGGTCCTCCCGGGCCGCCGCGGGCGGCGCGGGCAGCAGCAGGGCGCCGCCCGCCGCGCCGCAGGCGGAGAGCAGGTGCCGTCGGGTCAGGAGCACGACGAATCTCCCCTCGGTAGTCCGTGGTTCCGGAAACTAGAGGGGAGGCGAGCCGCTTGTCAGCCCGTGCGCACCGCGAACGTCACGCCGGCGGCCACCGGTTGTTCACGGATGAGCGTGCGGTCGGTCAACGGCAGGACACCGTCGAGCGCGTCGATCACGGCCTGCCGGGCCAGCGGCAGCACCTCGGCCACCGTGACGTCCCGGTCCAGCTCGTGGGACAGCGACGCGACGCCCGCGTCCCGGATGCCGCACGGGATGATCGCGCCGAACCCGCTGAGGTCGGCGTTGCAGTTGATCTCGAAGCCGTGCATCGTCACCCCGCGCTGCACCCGGATGCCGATGGCGGCGACCTTGCGCTCGACGCCCCGGTCGTCGGCCGGGATCCACACCCCGCTGCGGCCCTCCACGCGGCCGGTGCGCACGCCGAGCTGGTCGCACACGTGGATCAGCGCCTGCTCCAGCCGCCGCACGTACTGCACCACGTCCAGCGGCTCGGCCAGCCCGACGACGGGGTAGCCGACCAGCTGGCCGGGGCCGTGCCAGGTGATCTTGCCGCCGCGGTCGACGTCGAGGACCGGGATGTCGCCGCCGCGCGGGCGCTCCTCGGGCTCGGTGCGCCGGCCGCAGGTGTAGACGGGCGGGTGCTCCAGCAGGAGCATCGTGTCGCCGATGGCGCCGTCGGCGCGGGCCTCGGCGAGTTCGCGCTGCAGCTCCCACGCGGCCAGGTAGTCCGTGGTGCCCAGCTCGCGCACGTCGATCGGGTCCGTCGAGGTGCGGCAGGAGAGTTCAAGGCTGCTCACGCCCCGACCCTACGCCCACGGGGAGCAGCCGCAGGGGCAGGGTCGCGAGCAGCCCGACCCCCGTCGTGGCCAGCGCCGCGCCCACCGTGTCGGTGAACCAGTGCACGTCCAGCACGACCCGGCTGGCGGCGGTGAGGGCCACCGCGACGACCGCCAGGGCGACGGCCTTGCGCAGGTGCCGGCGGGCCAGGTGCGCGCACAGCACCACGCCGGTGAACACCACCGCCGTGACCGCCGTGACGTGCCCGCTGGGGTAGGAGGGCAGGTGGTGCTCCACCGGCCGCACCCGGTCGTAGGCGAAGCGGGCCAGGACCGTCGACCAGGCCACCGACAGCAGCACCGCGGCCCTGAGGACCAGCGGCTCCCGCGCCAGCAGCGCGCGCAGGCCCAGCGAGACCACGGCGACCACGGCCAGGCCGGGGCTGAGCAGGAAGCTGACCACCGCCGCCGCGGCCACCAGCTCCGGGCCGAGCGCGCCGGCGGCGCCGCGCAGCGCGGCGTCCAGCCCCGGGACCTCGCGGTGCACCGAGCAGCCCAGCACCACCGACGCCAGCACGAGCACCGCGCCGACGGAGCCCAGCGCCGGCCTCGTCATCGGTGCAGGGCCGCCGCCACCGCCGCGCCCAGGTTCGGGTGCAGGAACCGGAAGCCGCTGCGCTCCAGGGCCTTGGGCACCGCGCGCTGGCCCGCCAGGACGCCCTCCCCGGCGATCTCGCCCAGGACCGCCCGCAGCGCGAACGCGGGCACCACCCAGGGCGTCGGCCGGTGCAGGGCGCGGCCGAGGGTGCGGGTGAACTCGGCGTTGGTGACCGGGGCGGGCGCGGTCAGGTTCACCGGGCCGCGCACCTCGTCGTGCGCCAGGACGTGCCCGATCGCGGCGGTCACGTCGTCCAGCGAGATCCACGGCATGTACTGGCGGCCGTCGCCCAGGCGCCCGCCGAGGAAGCCCTGGAACAGCGGCTTGACCTTGCCGAACAGCCCGCCCGACGGGCTGATCACCAGCCCGGTGCGCAGCCGGACGACGCGCTGCGACCCCGCCGGCGCGGTCGCGGCCTCCCACCGGCGGCACAGCTCGGCCAGGAAGCCCGCGCCCGAGGGCGCCGACTCGTCCACGACCACGTCCCCGGTGTCGCCGTAGTAGCCGACCGCGCTCGCGTTGACCAGGACCGGCACGCCGTGCTCGGCCACGGCCGCGGCCAGCACCTCGGTCGGGATGGTGCGACTGTCCAGCAGCACCTGCTTGCGGGCGTGGTTCCAGCGCTTGTCGGCCACCCCGGCGCCGCACAGGTTGACCACCGCGTCCGCGCCCGCCAGCGCGCCCGGCGCGATCCGCCCGGCCGGCGGGTCCCAGTCCCGCTCGTCGGGCGCGGTGGGGCGGCGGCGGACCAGGCGCACCACCTCGTGCCCCGCCGCGCGCAAGGCGGCCACCAGGCTGGTGCCGATGAAGCCGGAGGAACCCGCGACCACTACCCGCATGGGTTGATCGTCTCGCAGCGCGCGGGCCGCCGCACAGCGGCGGTCGCGCCACGCGGGCCGCCGGCGCCCGCTTCGCGCCGAAGGGGCCGCTACCGGGCGGTGGCGCCCGGCAGCGGCCCCTTCGGGGGTCGAGCCCTACAGGCCGAGGTCGGCCTCGAACGAGCCCTCCTCCAGGCGGTTCTTCACCGCGGTGAGGAACCGGCCCGCGTCCGCGCCGTCGACCAGGCGGTGGTCGTAGGTCAGCGCGAGGTAGGCCATGGACCGGATCGCGATGGTGTCGTCGCCGTTGTCGTCGGTGATCACCACGGCGCGCTTCTTGACCACGCCGACGCCCAGGATGCCGACCTGCGGCTGCTGGATGATCGGGGTGTCGAACAGCGCGCCGTTGCTGCCGAGGTTGGTCAGCGAGAACGTGCCGCCGGTCAGCTCGTCCGGGGTGAGCTTGTTCGCGCGGGCGCGCGCCGCCAGGTCGCCGATCTTGTGCGACAGGCCCGCCAGGTTGAGGTCGCCCGCGTTCGAGATCACCGCGTTGAGCAGGCCGCGCTCGGTGTCGATCGCGATGCCCAGGTGCTCGGCGCCGTGGTAGACGACCTCCTTCTTCTCCTCGTCGATGGACGCGTTGAGCACCGGGTGCTGCTTGAGCGCCTCGACGGCCGCCTTCGCGAAGAACGGCAGGAACGTCAGCTTCACGCCCTCGCGCTGCTCGAACGCCGCCTTGGCGCGGTTGCGCAGCCGGGCGACCTTGGTGACGTCCACCTCGAACACCTGGGTGAGCTGCGCCGAGACCTGCAGCGACTCGCGGGTGCGCTGCGCGACGATCTGGCGCAAGCGCGGCAGCTTCTGCACCGTCCCGCGCTTGCCGCTGGTGTCGGCGGCGGGGGCGCTCGCCACCCGCTGCGCCGGCGCCGACGGGGCCTGGGCGGGAGCGGCCGGAGCCGGGGCCGGGGCCTTGGCGGCCTCGACGGCGGCCAGCACGTCCTGCTTGCGGATCCGACCGCCGACGCCCGTGCCCTTGAGCGAGGCGAGGTCGACGCCGTTCTCCGAGGCCAGCTTGCGCACCAGCGGCGTCACGTACGGCGTGCCGTTGGCGCCGTCCTCGTCGGACCGGGCCGGGGCCGACTGCTGCTGCTGCTGCTGCGCCGGGGCGGGCTGCTGCGCCGGCGCGGGCTTCGGGGCGGGGGCGGGGTTCGGCGCCTCTTCCCGGGGCTCCTCTCGGGCCGGAGCCGGCTTCGGGGCCTCCGCGGCGGGCTTGGGCGCTTCGGGCTCCGGCTCGGGCTCGGGCTCGGGGGCGGAGGCCGCCGGGGAGCCGGAGCCGATCATGGCGAGCTTGCCGCCGACCTCGACGGTCTCGTCCTCGCCCGCGCTGATCTCCAGCAGGGTGCCCGCGACCGGCGAGGGGATCTCGGTGTCGACCTTGTCGGTCGAGACCTCCAGCAGCGGCTCGTCGACCTCGACGGAGTCGCCGACCTGCTTGAGCCAGCGGGTGACGGTGCCCTCGGTGACGCTCTCGCCGAGCGCCGGCATGGTCACCGGGGTGCCCTCGGCGGAGCCGCCGGACGTGCCCTCGGCGGAGCCGCCGGACCGGGCGGGCGCCTGCTGCTGCGCGGGCGCCTCGGCCTGCGGCTCGGGCTCGGGCTCGGGGGCGGACTGCGGTTCGGGCTGGGCCTCCTCGGCGGGGGCGGCGCCACCGCCGGAGGTCGAGTCGGCCCCGCTGTCGCCGGCGCCGTCGCCGATGACGGCGAGTTCGGCGCCGACCTCGACGGTCTCGTCCTCCTGGGCGACGATCTTCTGGAGGACGCCTGCCGCCGGCGAGGGGATCTCGGTGTCGACCTTGTCGGTCGAGACCTCCAGCAACGGCTCGTCGACCTCGACGCGGTCACCCTCCTGCTTCAACCAGCGGGTGACCGTGCCCTCGGTGACGCTCTCGCCGAGTGCGGGCATTTGGACGGAGAAGGCCATCGTTCGCTGACTCCTCGTGCGTGGGTCGGTGATCGGCTGACTGGGGTGCGACGGTCAGCCGTGCACGTGCAGCGGCTTGCCGGCCAGGGCGAGGAAAGCCTCGCCGAGGGCTTCTGTCTGGGTCGGGTGGGCGTGGACCAGCGGGGCCACGTCCTCGGGGTAAGCCTCCCAGCTGTAGATCAGCTGGGCCTCGCCGATCAGCTCGCCGACCCGCTCGCCGACCATGGTGACGCCGACCACCGGGCCGTCGGGCGCCTTGACCAGCTTCACACCGCCGGCGGTCTTCAGGATCTGGGACTTGCCGTTGCCCGCCAGGTCGTAGACGAACGTCTCGACCGAACCGTACTTCTCCTTGGCCGCGGCCTCGGAGAGGCCGACCGAGGCGACCTCCGGCTTGCAGTAGGTGACGCGCGGGATGCCCGCCTCGTCGATGACCTTCGGGTCCTGCCCGGCGATCTCCTCCGCGACGAAGATGCCCTGCTGGAAGCCGCGGTGCGCGAGCTGCAGGCCCGCCACCACGTCGCCGACGGCGTAGACGTTCGGCAGCGAGGTGCGCAGGCGCTCGTCGGTGACGACGAAACCGCGCTCGATCCGGACGCCGGCCTCCTCGTAGCCGTGGCCGGCGGTGTTGGGGCCGCGGCCGACGGCGACCAGCAGGAGGTCCGCGTCGAGCACGTCGCCGGACTCCAGGGTCACCGAGACGCCCTCGTCGGTCTGCTTCGCGCCGGTGAACTTCACGCCGGTCTTGAACTTGATGCCCCGGCGGCGGAAGGCCCGCTCCAGCTGCTTGGACGCGTACTCGTCCTCGGCGGGCACCAGGCGGGGCAGCGCCTCCACGATGGTCACGTCCGCGCCGAAGGAGGCCCACACGCTGGCGAACTCGACGCCGATCACGCCGCCGCCGAGCACGACGACCTTCTCCGGGATGAAGTCCAGGTTCAGCGCCTGGTCGCTGGTGACGACCCGGCCGCCGATCTCCAGGCCCGGCAGGCTGCGCGCGTAGGAGCCGGTGGCCAGCACGACGTTCTTCCCGGTGTATCGGTCGCCGTTCACCTCCACCGTGGTCGGTCCGACGAACGTGCCCGCGCCCTCGACCAGGGTGACCTTGTTGGCCTTCGCGAGGCCCTGGAGCCCCTTGTACAGGCGGCCGACCACGCCGTCCTTGTAGGAGTTGACCCCGGCGATGTCGATGCCCTCCAGCGACGACTTCACGCCGAACTGGTCGCCCTCGCGGGCGTTGTCCGCGACCTCCGCCGCGTGCAGCAGCGCCTTGGTGGGGATGCAGCCGCGGTGCAGGCAGGTGCCACCCAGCTTGTCCTTCTCGACCAGGACGACGGACAGGCCGAGCTCCGCCGCGCGGAAGGCGCAGGCGTAGCCGCCCGAGCCGCCACCGAGGATCACGAGGTCGGCGGAGGTGTCGGTCACGGGATCTCCCTGGAGAGCTTGATGCCTTACTTCGCGCGGGTGCGCGCGGGTGATTGCCATCTTGTCACTACTTCGGGGACGGCGGCGACGCGGTGTCCTCTTGGGAGGATTTGGCCCTGCCTTCACGCGCGCGCCGGCACCATGGTCGCCACGCATCCCCACAGGAGGTGGCCCGGTGGGTCTGTTCGACCGTTTCCGCAGGAAGCAGCGCCCGGGCGTGCTGCGAATGGCCACGTCCACGGACACCGGCCACCTGGAGCAGTGGGCGGCGGCGCGGCGGGGTGTCGAGGCGTACGTCGAGCCCAGGACGACCGTGACGGAGACCACGGTCGTGCTGGTCGCGCACGACGGGGAGTGGACGCGGCGGCGCATCGACGGCGCGGAGGGCGCGAAGAAGCTGGCGAAGAAGCTGGGCATCCCGATCTACGACGCGGGCATCGTCGGCTACCCCAAGCGGATGCGCGAGTACACGCGCCGCAAGAACCGGGACGGCTGAGGCCGGACCGCCGGGGCGGGCCGGCGCTGTCCCGGAACTCGTTGCGCCGCAACGGTTTCCACTTGATCGCCCGCGTCCGGGCACGCTTCGCGGGGGTGTCGCGGCACCCCCGCGAAGCCGGTGGCGGGTCCCCGGGCGACGCCTGGGGACCCGCCACCGCCGACCGGCTCCGGTCGACCGACCGCGACCGGCCGGTCACCGTCAGCCGTTGGCGGCGATGTCCGCCAGCAGGGCCGCCAGGGTCCGGACGGGGACGCCCGTGCCGCCCTTGGTGGTGTACCCGTAGGGGCCGCCGCTGTGGAACGACGGCCCGGCGATGTCGACGTGCGCCCACGGCACGCCCTCGGCCACGAACTCGCGCAGGAACACGCCGGCGGCCAGCATCCCGCCGAAGCGGTGGCCCGCCACGTTGGCGATGTCGGCCAGGCGCGAGTCCAGGTCGCCCCGCAGCTCGTCGGGCAGCGGCATGGCCCAGGCGTGCTCGCCCACCGCGCGGCCCAGCGCGGCGACCCGGTCCCGGAACTCCTCGGTGCCCATGACGCCGGCCGTGCGCTTGCCCAGCGCCACCACCTGCGCGCCGGTCAGCGTGGAGGTCTCGACCAGGTAGTCGGGGTTCTCCTCGCACGCCCGCACGATCGCGTCGGCCAGCACGATCCGGCCCTCGGCGTCGGTGTTGAGCACCTCGACGGTCTTGCCGCCGTACATGGTCAGCACGTCACCGGGCCGGTACGCCGTGCCGGAGGGCATGTTCTCCGCCAGCGCGGCCCACGCCGTCACCTCCAGCGGCACCTTGAGCTTCGCCGCCAGCACGACGGTGGCGACCACGGCCGCCGCGCCGCTCATGTCGGAGGTCATCTCGTCCATCCCGGCGGCGGGCTTGATCGAGATGCCGCCGGTGTCGAACGTGATGCCCTTGCCGACCAGCGCGACCTTCCTGGCCGCCTTCGGCCCCCGGTAGGTCACCCGGACCAGGCGGGGCGGCCGGGACGAGCCGCCGCCGACGCCGAGGATGCCGCCGAAGCCCTGCTTGCGCAGCGCCTTCTCGTCCAGCACCTCGACCTCGACGCCGTCCACGCCCTTGGCCAGGGCGGCGGCGCGCTCGGCGAAGGAGGCCGGGAACAGGTCGTTGGGCGGGGTGTTGATCAGGTCGCGGGTCGCGGTGACGGCCTCGGCGACGGCGGTCGCGGCCTTCACCGTCGCGCGGTGGGCCTTGGCCGTGCCCCCGGCGGGCACGACGAGGTCCACGCGCGCCACCGGCTCGTCGCCGGCCGCGGACTTGTAGGCGGTGAACTGGTAGGCGCCCATGACGGTGCCCTCCACCGCGGCGCCGAGGTGCAGCGCGGACAGCGTGGTCACGGCGCGCTTGCGGCCGGTCAGCGCGCGGGCGGCGGCGCCGGACGCGCGGCGCACCTGCTCCTCGCCGATCGCGCCGTCGGCGGGCTTGCCCAGGCCCACGGCGAGCAGGACCGGCGCGCCGAGCTTGCCGAAGGTGGGCAGCGTGACGACCTCTTCCGCCTTGCCGGTGGCCCCGACGGTGCGGAGGACGTCGAGCAGGCCGCCGTCGAACGCGGCGTCGACCGCGTCCGCGGCGCCCGCGAGGGCGAGGCCGTCCGGGCCCTGGGTGGTGCCCACCACGACGACGTCGGCGGTGGTAGTGCTCGGGTCACTGTCGGTGATGGCCAGCTTGGGCGCGGTCACGGCGGCTCCTTGACGTGGTCCTCCCGGCACTTCCTGGTTGTGCGGCGGGAACGTTGATGGATCGTGAAGAATGCTAAAGGTCTCGTTGACCAAGGTGACCGCCGCACTCTCGACAACGGGGAGTAACAATTAACAAGGTCGCGAATCGTCCTGCCGGGCGTTCGCAGTCACCCGGCCCGTATGCCACCGTGGAGCGGTGACAGTCACGCCCCGTGCCCGGGCCGTGGTCCTCGGCCTCGGCGCGACGCTGGGAGCCGGGATCCTCCTCGGGCCCGCCCCCGCCGCCGCCGCAGCCGGCCCCTGGTTCCCCCTGGCTGCCGCCCTGGCCGCCGTCGCCGCGCTGTGCAGCGCGTTCTCCACCGCCGACCAGCGCCGCGCCTACCCGGACGCGCCGGGCGGCTACGGCTACACCCGCAACCAACTCGGCCCGTGGCCGGGCCGGCTCGCCGCCAGTGCTCACCTGATCGGGCGATCCGGCCTGGCCGCGGCGCTCGCCGGGGTGGTCGGCGCGTACGCGTTCCCCGACGACCGGGTGCTCGGCGGAGCGCTGCTGATCGCCCTCACCGCGGTGGTCGGCCCGCGCCTGCGGACCCGGATCGGCTGGGCGCCGGTGCTGGTCGTGCTGGTCGTGCTGGCGCTGGTCGTGCTGGTCTGCTTCTCCGTCGCGCCGCCGGGCGACCCCGTGCCGCCGGCGGACCCGGCGCGGGGCGGCGGCCTGGACGGGCTGATGAGCGCGGCCGGGCTGATGTTCGTCGTGTTCACCGGCTTCGAGCGCGTCACCGCGCCGCTGCCGGGCGACCAGCCCTTCACCACCCGCGCGCTGCACGTCGCCCTGCCCGTGCTGGTCGGGGTCGTGCTGGTGGTCGTGCTCGCGGTCGGCGCGGCCGTGCTGCACCAGCTGGGCGCGGCCCGCCTCGCGCTGTCGCCGGCCCCGCTGAGGGACGCCCTGATCGCCGCCGACGGCCGCGCCCTGGTCCCGGTCCTCGCCGTCGGCGCCGCCGTCGCCGGGGTGACCACGCTGGTCTTCGTGCTGGCCGGCGCCCGGCGCACGCTGGCGGGCCTGGTCGAGAACGGCGACCTGCCCGCGCTGCGCGCGCAGTGGCCGCTCGACGTCCTCACGGCGGTATTCGCCCTCACCGCTTTCCTGCTGCTGACGCCGACCACGGCCTTGGCCGTCGGCGCGTGCGGCACCGCTTTCTACTACGGCTTCACCAACGCTTCGGCCCGGATACTGCTCCAGGAGGACCGCACGTGGTCCATGCGCACGGCCTGTCTGGGCCTCGGCCTGTCGGTGCTGCTGGCGATGAACGCGCCTGTCGACGCATTGCTCATCACCGGCGTGGGCTTGGCGATCGGAACCGGCTTGCTGGGCCTCCACCGCGTGCGGCAACAACCGGTCGACCACCAACACCACCCCTGACCACCAGCCCGGAAAACCCCGGCAGCCCACACCGCCAACACCCCACCACCCACGACTTGCAACTTGCGCTCTACCTGTAGCCTGCGGGTCCACGGCACGCCCCCGTGCAGACCGGTGGCCTCGTGTTCTCCCCGTATGGCCTGCCCGGAGGGCTACCATGCTTTCTTGGGGGGTGCAAGCACGCTTTTCGCTTGCACCCCCCAAGAAAGCATGGTCGTCTTTGACAGGTCATGCGGGGGGAACACGACCGCTGTTTCTTTTCATTCTCCTTGGCGGCCTGCCTGTCCGGCGAGGACTCTTTAAAGCTTTTCAGCCTTGGGCGGTACAGCACCAAATCTTACCCGGATCGGTGCGCGACCTAAGTATGAAGAGCGGCCGAGAGGCCCCCAAGGAGGAGGGAAGTGCGTCGTGTTCTCCCCGTACGGCCTGCCGGAGGCAATCATCTTTGTCGGGGGGTGTCAAGCGAAGAGCGTGCTTGACACCCCCCGACAAAGATGATTGGGCTGCGCCCAGGCCGTACGGGGAGAACACGAGGCACACGGCTGCGCTGAAGCGCCGCCGCGCGAAGCGCGGCCTGCGGCGAGAGTTGAAGTGCCGCCGCGCGGGGCGCGGCCTACGGGAGTTGGAGCGCCGCCGCGCCGAGCGCCGCTTGTGGGTGGCCTGCTCGTCCCCAGCTGCCGCCCGGGTCGGTGCCGACCGGCGTCGGCCGCAGGGCGCTTCCGCGCCGCGCGCCGCACCCTCGGACGTCCGAGCGTCGGGACAGCGATTTTCCGAAGTCGCACTGCGAGCTAGTGTGCTGGCATGACGACCGCGTTGCCTTTCACCCGGACCCCCAACCCGCAGCCGGCGACCCCGGAACGGGTCGCGGAGGTACTTGCCAAGCCGGGCTTCGGGCAGCACTTCACCGACCACATGGTGACGATCCGCTGGAACCGCGAACAGGGCTGGCACGACGCCGCAGTCGAGCCCTACCACTCGCTGGAGCTGGACCCGGCGGCAATGGTGCTGCACTACGGCCAGGCGATCTTCGAGGGGCTCAAGGCTTACCGCCGGGCCGACGGCTCGATCGCCTCCTTCCGCCCCGAGGCCAACGCCGAGCGCCTGCGCGCCTCGGCCCGCCGCCTCGCCATGCCCGAGCTGCCCGACGAGCTGTTCCTCGGCTCGGTGCGCGAGCTGCTCGCCGTGGACGGCCGGTGGGTGCCCTCGGCCGCCGAGGAGTCGCTCTACCTGCGCCCGTTCATCTACGCGACGGAGAAGGGCCTGGGCGTGCGGCCCTCGTCCGAGTACCTCTACATGCTCATCGCCTCGCCCGCGGGCTCCTACTTCGCGGGCGGCCTCAAGCCGGTGACGGTGTGGTTGTCCACCGAGTACGTGCGCGCGGCGCCCGGTGGCACGGGGGCGGCCAAGTTCGCGGGCAACTACGCGGCGTCGCTGGTCGCGCAGGCGCAGGCCGCCGAGCAGGGCTGCGACCAGGTGGTCTGGCTGGACGCGGTGGAGCGCCGCTGGGTCGAGGAGATGGGCGGGATGAACCTGTTCTTCGTCCTCGGGTCGGGCGAGGACGCGCGCGTCGTCACGCCGGAGCTGTCCGGCGCGCTGCTGCCCGGCATCACCCGGGACTCGCTGCTGCGCCTGGCCGCCGACTTCGGCTACGGGGTCGAGGAGCGCCGCTTCTCCACCGAGGAGTGGGAGAAGAAGGCCGAGTCGGGCGAGCTGACCGAGGTGTTCGCGTGCGGCACGGCGGCCGTCATCACCCCCGTCGGGCACGTCAAGCACGCCGGCGGCGAGTTCAGCGTCTCCGGCGGCGCGACCGGCGAGGTGACGATGCGGCTGCGCGAGCGGCTGACCGGCGTCCAGCAGGGCCTGGTCGAGGACCGCCACGGCTGGATGACGACCCTGGGCTGACCCGGGCCGGCGACCGTCAGACCGACCGTCAGACCGACGAGCAGACGGCGAGCACGACCAGGCTCGCCGTCTCGCACGCCGCGCCCAGGACGTCGCCAGTGATCCCGCCGAAGCGCCGGCGGGTGTGCCGGACCAGCAGCAGCACCAGCGCCCCGGCCAGGGCCACGGCGATCGGGCCGTGCCAGGGCGCGACGAGGAACCCCGCCGCGGCCAGTGCGATCCACCAGGCCGCGGCGACCAGCGGGGACTGGGTGCCGGCCACCAGGGCGCCCAGCCCGTCCGGCCGCGCGGGCGCCACGCCGCGCAGGCAGCACAGGACGAACGTGGCCCGGCCGGTGGCCAGGGCCAGCACCACCGCCGCCCACGGCGCGGCCGGCAGCGCGGCGGCCTGCCCGCCGAGCACGACGATCAGCGCGACCACCGCGAACGGGCCCGCGCCGCCGTCCTTCATCACCGCCAGCGCCCGCTCCGGCGGCCCGTAGCAGCCCAGGCCGTCGGCGGTGTCGGCCAGCCCGTCCAGGTGCATCCCGCGGGTGGCCAGCGCCAGGCCGCCGACGGTGAGGAACCCGACCAGCAGCGCGGGCGCGCCCAGCCGGGACAGGCCCTGCACCGCGCCCGCGGCGGCCAGCCCGAGCAGCGCGCCGACCAGCGGCGCGCAGGCGATCGCCCGGCGGGCCGCCCCGGTGTCGACCGCGTCCACCCGGATCGGCAGCACGGTCAGCCAGGACAGCGCCAGCCGCATCAGGCGGGCCCGGAGACGCCCGCGCCGTCGAAGGTCGCCATCTCCGCCAGCACCTTGGTCGCCATCGCCACCAGGGGCAGCGCGGCCACCGCGCCGGAGCCCTCGCCCAGGCGCAGGCCGAAGTCCAGCAGCGGCTCCAGGGCCAGGTGGTTGAGGGCCAGGGCGTGCGCGGGCTCCGCGGACAGGTGCCCCGCGACCCACCACTCGCGGGCGCCGGGGGCCAGCTCCTCGGCCACGATCGCCGCCGCGCCGACCACGACGCCGTCCAGGACCACCGGCGTGCGGCGCACCGCCGCCTGCGCCAGGAAGCCCGCGATCGCGGCCAGGTCGGCGCCCGCGGCGGTCGCCAGCAGCCGCACCGGGTCGCCGATCACCGGGCGGGCGCGGCGCAGGGCGTCGCGGATCGCCGCCGTCTTGCGCATCCAGCCCCGGTCGTCCACGCCCGTGCCGCGGCCGACCACCGCGACCGGCTCCGAACCGGTCAGGGCGGCCACCAGCACGGCCGAGGGCGTGGTGTTGCCGATGCCCATGTCGCCGGCAACCAGGATGTCCGCGCCGCCGTCGACCTCCTCGTCGGCCAGCCGGCGGCCCAGCTCGACCGCGCGCTCGGCCTCCTCGAGGGTCAGCGCGTCCTCGCGGTCGATCGACCCGGAGCCGCGGCGGACCTTGTGGTCGCCCACGGCGGTCTCGGAGTCGACCGCGACGTCCACCACGCGCACGGTCGCGCCCGCCACGGTGGCGAGCACGTTCACCGCCGCGCCGCCCGCCAGGAAGTTCGCGACCATCTGGCCGGTGACCTCGCTCGGGTAGGCCGACACGCCGTGCTGCGCCACGCCGTGGTCGCCCGCGAACACCACGACGCGCGGCCGGGTGAACGGCCGGGGCGGGCACTCGCCCTGGCAGGAGGCCACCCAGACGCCCAGCTCCTCCAGCTTGCCCAGCGAACCCGCGGGCTTCGTCAGCGTCGCCTGCCGGGCGACGGCCCGGCGGCGCGCGCCCTCGTCGGGCGCCTTGACGGGCGGGAACTCGATGGTCACCGACTACCTCCGGCCTCGCGCAGTCGCAGTGGGATCCCGGCGACGACCAGCAGCACCTCGTCGCAGACCTCGGCCAGCCGCGCGTTGAGCGAGCCGAGGTGGTCGCGGAAGAGCCTGCCAGAGCGGGTGCCCGGCACCACGCCCAGCCCGACCTCCGCGCTGACCAGCACCAGGCGGGCCCGGGTCCGGGACACCGCCCCGACCAGCGCGGCGCACTGCCGCTCCACCGCGCCGGCGTCGCCGCCCTCCCACGCGCCGGCGTCGTCCAGCGCGCCCACCAGCCACGTCGCCACGTCGTCCACCAGGATCGGGGGGTCGGTCGCGGCCGTCGCGGTGAGCAGCGCGACGAGGTCGTCGGGCGCGGGCGCCTCCACGGTGTGCCAGGTGGCGGGGCGGCGCGCCACGTGCCGCTCGATGCGCAGGTCCCAGTCGGCGTCGTCCGGGTAGCGGCGGGCGGTGGCCACGTAGGTCACCACGTCGTCGCGCAGGACGCCCTCGGCGTGCGCCGACTTCCCGGAGCGGGCGCCGCCCAGTACGAGTGTCCGATGCGTCACACCGCACTCCATCCGGTTCCGGTCGGCTCGGGCCATAGCCTGTTCGGGCACAGGAGCCCGTCCGGGAACGCTACCCGGAGGACGTCGCCGAGGAGGCCGTCATGGAGTACCGCTGGCGGTATCAGGACGAGCAGGGCCGTGAGGTCGACGGGCCGGCGGAGCGGTTCGCCGACCAGACCGCCGCCGAGGACTGGTTCAGCGCGGTGTGGCCCTCCCTGCGGGAGGTCGGGGTCGCGCAGGTGACGCTGCTGCGCAGCGAGTCCGAGGTCTACGGCCCGATGTCGCTGGCGCCCGCCGACTAGGCCCGCGCCGGGCGGACCGGGGCGTCCCGGCCCCGCGGCGGGGCCGGGACACCGCGCGCTCACGGGGTGACCGTGAGCCTCGGGTCGGTCTCCACGACGCCCTCCAGGACGGCGTCGATCTTCTCCAGCAGCTCGGCCTCCAGCTTCACGCCGGCGGCCTTGACGTTCTCGTGCACCTGCTCGGGCCGGGACGCGCCGATGATGGCGGAGGCGACGTTCGGGTTCTGCAGCACCCAGGCGACCGCGAGCTGCGCCAGGGACAGGCCCGCCTCCTCGGCCAGCGGCTTGAGCTGCTGGACCTTCTCCAGCACCTCGTCGCGCAGGAACCGGGAGATGAACTTCGAGCCGCTCTCGTCGGTGGCGCGGGACCCGGCGGGCACCGGCTGACCCGGCAGGTACTTGCCGGTGAGCACGCCCTGCGCGATGGGCGACCAGACGATCTGGCTGACGCCCTCCCGCTCGGAGGTCGGCACGACCTGCGACTCGATGACCCGCCACAGCATCGAGTACTGGGGCTGGTTGGAGATGAACGGCACGTTCAGCTCGCGCGCCAGCTCCGCGCCGCGGGCGATCTGCTCGGCGTTCCACTCCGACACGCCGATGTAGAGCACCTTGCCCTGGCGGACCAGGTCCGCGAAGGCCAGCATGGTCTCCTCCAGCGGCACCGTCCGGTCGTAGCGGTGCGCCTGGTAGAGGTCGACGTAGTCGGTCTGGAGGCGCTCCAGCGAGGCGTGCGCCGACTCCATGATGTGCTTGCGGCCCAGGCCCTTGTCGTTCGGGCCGCCGGGACCGGTCGGCCAGAAGACCTTCGTGAACAGCTCGTACGAGGCGCGCCGCTGCCCCTTGAGCGCCCGGCCGAGCACCGACTCGGCGGCGGTGTTGGCGTAGACGTCGGCCGTGTCGAACGTCGTGATCCCGACGTCCAGCGCGGCGTGGACGCAGGCGGTGGCCTGTTCCTCCTCCACCTGGGAACCGTGGGTGAGCCAGTTGCCGTACGAGATCTCGCTGATGTTGAGGCCGCTGCGGCCCAGGCGTCGGAACTCCATGGCGGCGAGTCTAGTGAGGTGGTCGTTCGGGTTGCTAATGAAGTCCGGGTGACGCGGGCCGGGTCAGACCTGCGCGCCGTAGGTCACCCGCGGCTTCGGGACGCGCAGGCGGCGCAGCTGGCTGGCCCGGATGAACGCGTACCAGCCGATGGACAGGCCGCGGGAGGCGTCCTGCGGGAACTTCCGCCGCACGCGCTTGGTGACCAGGCGGCCCAGGACGACGCCCTCCACGACCATCGCCAGCAGCATGAACGTCGTCAGCAGGGTCGCGTACTGCTGCACGGCGGGCGCGGGGACCAGCAGGGCCACGAAGACCAGGATCGCCAGCGGCATGAACAGGCCCATGAGGTTGCGGCGGGAGTCCACCAGGTCCCGGATGTAAGCCTTGACCGGCCCGCGGTCGCGGGGGAGCAGGTACTTGTCCTCGCCGGCCATCATCCGCTGGCGGCGCTCCACGGCCGCGGCGCGGCGCTCCTCCTTCGACACCTTGTTGCCGCGCATCCGCTTGAGCGCCTCGCGCTGGGTGCGCGGCGGCGGCGGTACCGGGCCCCGGCGCCGGTTCTCCGCCTCGCGGCGCTTCGGGGTGGGCTTGCCCTTGCCGGGGGTGCGCGCCGGGTCGGTGGCCGACGCCTCCACCGGGGTGTCTTCGGCGGGCGGGGCGGCTTCGTCGGGGTTGCGGCGCAGGAACCTCACTCCCCAAGAGTAGGAGATGCCCGGTTGCGTACCCTTCGCGAGGTGCGGGTCGTCATCGCGCCGGACTGCTTCGGCGGAACGCTGAGCGCGCGGGAGGCCGCCGGGGCCGTCGCCGCCGGCTGGCGGCGGGCCGCGCCGGGGGACGAGCTGCTGCTGCGCCCGCTCGCCGACGGCGGGCCCGGGTTCGTCGACGTGCTGCACGCCGCGCTGGGCGGCGAGGTGCGCCGGGAGGCGGTCACCGGCCCGCGCGGGGAGCCCGTCGAGGCGCGGTGGCTGGAGCACGACGGGACCGGCTACGTCGAGTCGGCCCAAGCCTGCGGCCTGCACCTGGTGCCGGCGGACGAGCGGGCGGCCGCGGCGGAGACCGCCGGCACCAGGGGCGTGGGCGAGCTGGTCGCCGCCGCCCTCGCCCGCGGCGCCCGGACCGTCGTGGTGGGGCTCGGCGGCTCCGCGACCACCGACGGCGGCGCCGGGCTGCGGGAGGTGCTGGCCGACCCGGCCGCCGTGGCGGGCGTCGAGCTGGTCGTGGCCTCCGACGTGGCGAACCCGCTGCTCGGGCCGCACGGCGCGGCGCGCGCGTTCGGACCGCAGAAGGGCGCTTCGCCGGAGGCCGTGGCCCGCCTGGAGGCGCGGCTCGCCGGGATGGCGGAGCTGGCGGCGGTGCGCGACCTGCCGGGGGCGGGCGCGGCGGGCGGGCTGGGCGCGGCCCTGCTGGCGCTGGGCGCCCGCGCGACCTCCGGCGCGGGGCTGGTCCGGCGGCTGACCCGGCTGGACGACGCGCTGGACCGCGCCGACCTGGCGGTCACCGGCGAGGGCTCGTTCGACTGGCAGTCGCTGCGCGGGAAGCTGGTCACGGCGGTGGCGGGCGCCGCCGCCGAGCGCGGGCTGCCCTGCGTGGTGCTCGCCGGCCAGGTCTCGGTGGGGCGGCGCGAGGCGGCGGCGGCCGGGGTCCAGGAGGCGCACTCGGTCGCCGAGCACGCCGGCTCGGTGGCGGCCTCGCTCCGCGACCCCGCCGGGACGCTGGCCGCGCTGGCCCGGGACGTGGCGAGTCGGTGGTCACAGCGCGGCTCGTGACGGTTGTGGGACGATGGTGGGAGGAACAAAGCGGGTACCGCCCGTGTTTGCAGGGAAAGATGCCCGCAAAGGACCTCTTAGGGAGAGCCATGACGACTGCTCAGGATGCAGCGACTCCGACTCCTGACGCACCGCCCACCCACGGCGTGACGCTGACCGACGCGGCGGCCGTGAAGGCGAAGGCGCTGCTCGACCAGGAGGGCCGCGACGACATGCACCTGCGCATCGCCGTCCAGCCCGGTGGCTGCGCCGGCCTGCGTTACCAGCTGTTCTTCGACGAGCGCACGCTCGACGGCGACGCCCTGCGGGACTTCGGCGGCCTCAAGGTGGCCGTGGACCGCATGAGCGCCCCGTACGTCGAGGGCGCGGTGATCGACTTCGTGGACACGATCGAGAAGCAGGGCTTCACGATCGACAACCCGAACGCGGGCGGCTCCTGCGCCTGCGGCGACTCGTTCCACTGAGTTCGGACAGCTCCGCGGAAGGGCCCCTGCCGGTCGAGGCGGGGGCCCTTCGCGCTTCCGGGGCCTCGGGCGCCCTGCCGCTGCGGGGCCGCGGCCGGCGGGGCTGCTCGTGGTCGGCGGGCGCCGGGGCTTCAGCGGTCAGAGGGGGCCGGGGCTTCGGCGCGACCCCCGGGCTCGGCGCGACTCAGACGTAGATCTCCAGGCCGGCCACCTGCGCCGCGCACGCGTCGGTGACCTGCCAGGGCTCCGCCGCGCCCGGTTCGGGCAGCGACCCGCCCCGCGGGCGCAGTTCCGCGGGCATCGCGGCGCAGTCCTCGATCAGCTCGTCCAGCGTGTCCGCTTCCGGGTTCCTCACGTCGGGCGACGTTAGGCGGGCCGTCGCCCCGGCGACAGCCCTACCGGGCGGTAGTCGCCGGTGGGGCTGCCGCCCGCTCAGGCGCGGGCCGCAGGGGCCCCGGCGCGCCGCCGAGCCCGCCGGGCTGTAGGGCCCGGATGCCCACCGGATGCCGGAGGGCATCCGGTGGGGCCCCGGATGCCGGAGAGGCCCCCGGCGGTGCGCCGGGGGCCTCTCGTCGAGCACGTCGGCCGGGTCCCGCGGGACGCGGCCGGCCGGTCAGAGCTTGACCGGGTAGTGCGGCTCGGGCACCTGCGGGCGGATGCGGCCCTCCACGAAGATGCCGTGCCAGATCATGAACACCAGCAGCGCCCAGATGCGGCGGCTGTTGTCCGCCACGCCCGACCGGTGCTCCTCGATGACCCGCAGCACGGCGCCCTTGTCGATGTACTGCTCGGTCTGCGACTTGCGCACGATGTCGATCGCCCACTCGTGCATCTCGTCCTTGAGCCAGTGCCGGATCGGCACCGGGAAGCCCAGCTTGCGCCGGTTGAGCACGTGCGCGGGCACGATGTCGCGGATCGCCCGGCGCAGCGCGTGCTTGGTCGTCTCCTTGGTCAGCTTCAGCTCCGACGGCACCTGGGAGGCGATCCGGAACACCTCGGGGTCCAGGAACGGCACCCGCAGCTCCAGCGAGTTCGCCATCGTCATCTTGTCGGCCTTGACCAGGATGTCGCCGCGCAGCCAGGTGAACAGGTCCACGTGCTGCATCCGGGTCACCGGGTCCCAGCCCTGCGACTCCCGGTAGGGGCCGGCCGTCACGTCCTGGTGCGACACCGCCGGGTCGTAGGTGCGCAGCACCTGCCGCAGCTGGTCGTCGAGGAAGATCCGGGCGTTGCCGTAGTAGCGCTCCTCCAGGGTCAGCGCGCCCCGCCGCAGCAGGTCCTTGCCGCGCACGCCCTGCGGGATCTTCGTGGACACCCGGCCCATGGCCTTGCGCAGCGCGCCCGGCACCTTCTCGAACGGCGCCAGCGACAGCGGCTCGCGGTAGATGGTGTAGCCGCCGAACAGCTCGTCGGCGCCCTCGCCGGACAGCACGACCTTCACGTGCTCGCGCGCCTCGCGGGCGATGAACCACAGCGGCACCAGTGCCGGGTCGGCCACCGGGTCGTCCAGGTACCAGGTGATCAGCGGCAGGGCGTCCATCATCTCCTGCGCCGTCACCGCCCGGACCACGTGCTTCACGCCGATCGCCGCCGCCGACTCGGCCGCCACGTCGATCTCCGAGTAGCCGGACCGCTCGAACCCGGTGGTGAAGGTGATCAGGTCCGGGTTGTGCTCCTTGGCCAGCGCCGCGACCACCGTCGAGTCGATGCCGCCGGACAGGAACGAGCCGACCGTCACGTCCGCCCGCATGTGCTTGGCCACCGAGTCCCGCAGGGCCTCGGTGATCTCGTCGTAGAGCCGGTTGGCGTCGGCCTCGCCGTGCACCGCGCGCGGCCGGAACGTCGCCGGGAAGTACCGCTCGACCACCGGCCGGCCGCCCGGGGCCACGGTGAACGACGTGCCGGACTCGATCCGGTGGACCCCTCCGTGCAGCGACTCCGGCTCGGGCACGTACTGCAGGATCAGGTAGTGCTGGAGCGCCTTGCGGTCCAGCTCGGGGCGGATGCCCAGGGTCGGCGCCAGCTCCAGCACCGACTTCTTCTCGCTGGAGAACGCCACCCCGCCGGGGCCGGCGGCGTAGTACAGCGGCTTGATGCCGAACGGGTCGCGCGCGCCGAAGACGACCTTGCGCTCGGAGTCCCAGATGAGGAACGCGAACATCCCTCGCAGCTTGGCCACCGCCGCCGGGCCCCAGTAGTGGTAGGCCGCGACGATGGTCTCGGTGTCGCCGTCGGTGGCGAACACCGCCCCGAACTGCTTGGTCAGCTCGGCCCGCAGCTCCAGGTAGTTGTAGATCTCACCGTTGAAGTTGATGGTGTACCGGCCGGGCAGCTCCGGCGGGCCCCAGTGCAGCGGCTGGTGCGAGTGCTCGATGTCGATGATGGCCAGCCGGTTGAAGCCGAACACCACCTGGCCGCCCTGCCAGGTGCCCGTCTCGTCGGGGCCGCGGTGCCGCTGGCAGCGCATCGCGGCGGCCACCGCCGAGCGACCCTGCTCGGCTTCGTTCTCGCCAGGGCAAACCAGTCCAACCAGGCCGCACACGCCGTTGCACCTTTCGTGGGGTGTGGAGAAGTACCCAGTATGCCGGGACCCCTTCGTGTGACCGAAACTGCACCGCGCTGGTGCTGCCCCCGAGGGGTGTTCACCCGTCGCCTGAGCTACGCTCCCGCATGATCCGGCAAGGGCTCGCTATCGCCCTTGCCTGCGAGCTTTCAACGAGGAGGCGGCGAGCAGTGGGCCTGAAGGAGGGCACCAGGGCAGCGCGGCTGGCGAAGGTCGCCGGGCTGGTCGGCCTGGTCGGCGTCGGGGCCACCGGTTGCTCCACGGATGAGGTGCTGCGCTTCGGCTGGCCGGTGGCCGTGACGCCGCAGGCCGAGCGGATGCGCGAGCTGTGGACCTGGTCGGTCGTCGCCGCGCTCGCGGTGGGCGTGATCGTCTGGGGGCTGATCCTCTGGTCGGTGGCCTTCCACCGGAAGAAGAGCGAGGAGCTGCCCCGCCAGGTGGCCTACAACCTGCCGCTGGAGCTCGTCCTCATCGTCGTGCCGACGATCATCGTCGCGGTGCTGTTCTACTTCACCGCGGTCACGCAGAACTACGTCATCAAGAAGTCCGGCAACCCGGACGTGCGGGTCGACGTGATCGCGTTCCAGTGGAACTGGGAGTTCAAGTACCCCGAGTACAAGACCGACCGGGACGACCAGCCGGTGAGCACGGTCGGCTCGTCGGGCGAGATCCCGCTGCTGGTGCTGCCCCAGGGCCGGTCGATCGAGTTCAAGCTGGCGTCCACCGACGTCATCCACTCGTTCTACGTGCCGGAGTTCCACTTCAAGCGGGACGTCTTCCCCGCGGCGAAGAAGAACAACCAGGACGACTCGTTCGAGATCAGCCAGATCGACCGGACCGGCTCGTTCGTCGGCCGCTGCGCCGAGCTGTGCGGCGTGTACCACGCGGTGATGAACTTCGAGGTCCGGGCGCTGGAGCCGGCCGTGTTCGACCGGTACATGTCGCTGCGCGAGAAGAACAACCCCCAGACGGGGCTGCCGTACACCGCCGCGGAAGCGCTGACCGAGCTGGACTGCGGTGAGCTGTGCACGCCGTACGCGGTCACGACCAAGCCCTTCGACACCGACCGGACCGTCCGCGAGGCGTCCGGCGGCGGGAAGTAGGAGGACGCTGCGATGAAGGTCGAAGCCCGCATTTTCGACTTGGTGATGGCGTTCTCGTTCGTGGTGGCCGTGGTGTACGGCTACTGGACGTGGGACTCCTCGGGCGCGGTCGAGCCGACCGGCACGGTGGCGCTGGCCCTGACCGGCGGCCTGGCCCTGATCGTCGGCACGTACTTCCGGTTCGTCGCCCGGCGCATCGAGGTGCGCCCGGAGGACAACGCGGACGCCGAGGTCTCCGACGGCGCCGGTGAGCTGGGCTTCTTCAGCCCCGGCTCGTACTGGCCGATCGGCCTGGCGGCGGCGGCGGCGGTCGCGGGCCTGGGGCTCGCGTTCTGGCACGTGTGGCTGCTGGTGATCGGCGCGGTGCTGGTCCTGATCGCGGTCGGCGGGCTGGTGTTCGAGTACCACACGGGTCCGAACCACAGCTGAGCCGCGTTACCCCGGTCCTCGCTCTCGGCGGGCCGCCCTCCCGGTGACGGGAGGGCGGCCCGTTCGGCGTTCCAGGGGGTTCTCGGGGGCCGGTGGGGGCTCTGGGGGGTTCTGGGAGGGTGGTCCCCGCTGCCTGGCTCAGGCGGCCTTGTCGGAGCCCTGGTAGCGGTCGACGTACTCCTGGCCGGTCAGTTCGAGGATGCGGTAGACGACCTCGTCGGTGACCGAGCGCAGCACGGGCAGCGACTCGTGCATCCCGGCGTAGCGGGAGAAGTCGAGCGGGCGGCCGAACCGGATGGTCACCGGCCGGATGCGAGGCAGTTTCGCGTCCACCGGCTGGACCTCGTCGGTGCCGATCAGCCCGACCGGGACGACCGGCGCGCCGGACTCCAGCGCCATCCGCGCCACCCCCGTGCGCCCCCGGTGCAGGCGGCCGTCCAGCGAGCGCGTGCCCTCGGGGTAGATGGCGAACGCGCCGCCGGAGGCCAGGATGTCGGCCGCGGTGTCCAGGGAGGCGCGGGCGGCCCTCCCGACGCCCCGGCGCACCGGGACGTGGCCCAGCGAGCCGAAGAAGTACCGGGAGAGGGCTCCCCTGAGGCCGGAGCCCTCGAAGTACTCGGCCTTGGCGAGGAACGAGACGCGCCGCGGCACCACCATCGGGATCACGATGCTGTCGATGAACGACAGGTGGTTCGGGGCCAGGATGACGGGGCCCTCCGCCGGCACGTTCGCCAAGCCCTCGACCGTGGGCCGCCACACCAGCCGCGCCGTCGGCGCGACCACCCGCTTCATCACCGTGTAGAGCATGGGGACAAGCATCCCCTGAACCTGTTACCGATCAGTAAAAAGGTGGCTGACGCCTCAGGAGGAGCCCCCGGAGGAGCTTCAAGAGCCGAAGAGCGAGGGGCGGTGAGGGAGGGGTTGAAGGGCGAAAGAGTCCTCGCCGGACGGGCAGGCCGCCAAGGATGAGGGAAGGGCGCTGCGTCCCATCCCCGTATGGCCTGGTCGAAGACCACCACGCTTGTCCGGGGAGCGCAAGCGAAAAGCGTGCTTGCGCTCCCCGGACAAGCGTGGTCCCCTGCGGGCAGGCCATACGGGGATGAGAAGCAGGAGGTGGGGTCTGCGCTGCGCGCGGGCGTCGTGCGCGGGGTCAGGAGTCGGTGAGCTGGGCTTTCAGCTCGGTGGAGCGGGCGGCCCAGCGGCGCAGGAGGTCGGCTGTCGCGCCGGAGTCGACGGCCGCGCCGGCCCGGCCCATCGCGGCCGCCAGGTCGGCGTGCAGGTCGTCGCCGAGGCCGCTGTGCGCCGCGATCGCGCCCGCCGCGTTGAGCAGTACGGCATCCCGCACGGCACCAGGCTTGCCGGCCACCAGGTCGCGCACCACCTCGGCGTTGACCGCCGCGTCACCGCCCCGCAGGTCGTCCGGCAGCGCCGGGGCGAGGCCCAGGGCGGACGGGTCGATCCGGTCGGTGCGCACGGTCCCGCCGTCGGCCACCCAGACCGACGTCGTGGTCGTCGTGGTGATCTCGTCCAGGCCGTCGTCGCCGCGCACCACCAGCGCCGTGTTGCCGCGGCGCGCGAAGACGCCGGCGATCAGGGGCGCGGCGGCGGCGCGGGCGCAGCCGATCAGGCCGACCCGCGGCTGGGCCGGGTTGGTCAGCGGGCCGAGCAGGTTGAACGAGGTCGGGATGCCCAGCTCCCGCCGCGGGCCGAGGGTGTGGCGGAACGCCGGGTGGAAGACGGGGGCGAAGCAGAAGCCGATGCCCAGCTCCTCCACCGTCGCCTGCACGCCCAGCGGGGGCAGGTCGATCGCCACGCCGAGCGCCTCGAGCACGTCGGCGGTGCCGCACTTGGACGACGCCGCGCGGTTGCCGTGCTTCACGACCGGCACCCCGGCCGACGCCGCGACCAGGGTCGCCATCGTGGAGATGTTCACCGACTGCGAGTTGTCGCCGCCGGTGCCGACGATGTCCGCCGCGCGCGCCTCCACCGTGAACCGCCGGCCGTACCGCAGCATCACCGCGGCCAGGCCGTCGACCTCCGCGGGGGTCTCGCCCTTCGCCCGCAGCGCCACCGCGAAGCCGCCGACCTGCGCCGGGGTGGCGGCGCCGGACATGATCTGGTCCATCGCCCAGGCCGTGTCCTCCTCGGTGAGGTCCACGCGGTCGATGAGCCGGTTGAGCAGCAGCGGCCAGGTGCGCTCCGTCATCGCGCTCACCCCCGCACTGAGGGCACTGCTGTCGAGCGCAGCACCTCGGCCACGGTCTCGGCGGCGGCCAGCGGGTCCAGGGGGTGCACGAGCACCGCGTCGGCCTGCGACCACGTGGCCAGCCACCGGTCGTCCCGGCGGCGCACCGCCACCACGATCGGGGGGCAGTCGGCGATCTCGTTCTTCAGCTGCCGGGACAGGCCCATGCCGCCGGTGGGCTGCGCCTCGCCGTCCAGGATGGCCAGGTCGACGCCGCCGCCGTCCATCTCGTACAGGACGTCGGCGATCGCGCCCGCCTCGACGTACTCCACCCGGCCCAGGTCCGGCGCGGGGCGCCGGCCCACCGCAGTGATGATCGTCTCACGCACCTCGGGGCGGTGGCTGAACACCAGGATCCTGGTCGTCTGCGTGCTCATCTGCGTGATCCTCCGGCGGGTCGGGTGCCAGGTGCCGGTGATGTTATCCGGCCCACCTAGTCGGACCCCTGCCGGACCTGCAGAGCGTCCCAGCCGATCCAGTCGCCGCCCAGCCGCTGCGCCAGGCCCGCCATCCGCGACCGCTCCTGCGCGCAGGACAGGGCGGTGAGCACCTGGACCCGCAAGGCGTAAGAAACGTCACCGTCGCGCAGCTCCCAGCCGTCCGGCGCGAGCAGCTCACGGGCGCGTTCTGCCTGGTCAGGGGGTAGGACGAGGTGGTGGCGCAGCACGGCTGGCGCGGTCGCGCGCCAGTGCGGCGACCGCGCCAGCGCCGCCGAGTCGGCCTCGGCGTGGTCGAACGCCTCGACCACCACCTCCAGGCCGGGTGAATCAATCCCAAGTGCGGGTTCGCCCCGCCGCGCGCGCCACCCGCGCAGCCGGCTCAGCAGCCCCATGACGCCCTCACCGCCCCGTGTGACCAGGATGACCGGCCGACCAGCCCCGGACCCGATGGGCGGGGCGAAAACCTGCAAGCAATAATGCGTCGTGTGACAACGGCAGCGCCCTCCATCGGCCAGCGCGTGCACTCGCTGAACCGCCCGAACATGGTCAGCGTCGGCACGATCGTCTGGCTGTCCAGTGAGCTCATGTTCTTCGCGGGGCTCTTCGCCATGTTCTTCACGGTGAAGGCCCAGAACGAGGGACCGTGGCCCCCGGCACCGACGCACCTGAACGTGCCCTACGCACTGTTCTTCACCATCATCCTGGTGGCCTCGTCGTTCACCTGCCAGTGGGGCGTGTTCGCCGCCGAGCGCGGCGACGTGTTCGGCCTGCGCCGCTGGTACCTCGTGACGCTGATCATGGGAGCGATCTTCGTCGCCGGGCAGGCGGGGGAGTACGTCACCCTGGTCCAGGAGGGCACCACCATCCCCGGGTCGGCCTACGGGACCGTCTTCTACCTCACGACCGGCTTCCACGGCCTGCACGTGATCGGTGGTCTGATCGCGTTCGGCTACCTGCTGGTCCGGACGAAGCTGAGCAAGTTCACCCCCGCGCAGGCGACCTCGGCGATCGTCGTGTCGTACTACTGGCACTTCGTCGACGTCGTCTGGATCGGCTTGTTCGCCGTCATCTACATCGTGCCCTGACGACCAGCACGAACCCCGAACTCACACCAGCAAGGGTTGCCGCACACATGACCACCAACACCACACGGGCCCGGAAGCGCAGCACCAAGCTGCGCAGGCGGATCTCGGGCCTGCTCGCGCTGGGCTTCGCCCTGCTGGCCGCGGGCTTCCTGTTCAGCGCCCTCGCGCCGCAGCCGCAGACCGCGCAGGCGCAGGACGACCCGGCCCAGGTGCGACTGGGTGAGCAGCTCTACAACAACACCTGCATCTCCTGCCACGGCAAGAACCTGGACGGTGTCCAGGACCGCGGGCCCAGCCTGATCGGCGTCGGCGAGGCGGCGGTCTACTTCCAGGTCTCCTCCGGGCGGATGCCGATGGCCCGCCAGGAGGCCCAGGCCCAGCGCAAGCCCGCCGTGTTCACGCCGGAGGAGATCGACGCGCTCGGCGCGTTCATCCAGTCCCGCGGCGGCGGCCCGCAGACCCCCGAGGAGCGGGGCGAGGCGCTGCGCGGCGAGGACCCGGCCCGCGGTGGCGAGCTGTTCCGGCTCAACTGCGCGGCGTGCCACAACTTCACCGGTCGCGGCGGGGCGCTGTCGTCCGGCAAGTTCGCACCCGAGCTGGACGGCGTGACCGAGGAGCAGATCTACACCGCGATGCTCACCGGCCCGCAGAACATGCCGAAGTTCTCCGACCGGCAGCTCACGCCGGAGGAGAAGCAGGACATCATCGCTTACATCAAGTCGGTGACCGACGGGAAGAACAACCCCGGCGGCGCCCCCCTCGGCGGCCTCGGGCCGGTATCGGAGGGTCTGATCGCGTTCATCGTGGGCATCGCCGCCCTGGTCGGCGTGACCCTCTGGATCGGAGCCAAGGCATGAGCGGCGAGAAGCCGAACGACCTGCCCGACGAGGCAGCCCTCGCCGGGATGAGCAGGGACGAGCTGGTCAAGCTCGGCACCAACCTCGACGGTGTCGAACTGGTGCACTACGAGGAGCGGTGGCCGGTCAAGGGCACCCGCGCCGAGCGGCGGGCCGAGCGCACCGTCGCCCTGTGGTTCGCCATCGCCGCCCTGTCCGGTCTGGCGTTCCTCGCCGCATTCCTGTTCTGGCCGTGGAAGTACCACGCGCCGAACACGCCCGACCACTTCGTCTACAGCCTGTACACGCCGGTCATCGGCTTCACGCTCGGCCTGTCGATCCTCGCCCTGGGCGTGGGCGCGCTGCTGTACACGAAGAAGTTCATCCCGGAGGAGCTGGCCGTCCAGCAGCGCCACGACGGCGGTTCCACGGAGGTCGACAAGGCCACCGTGCTCGCCGAGCTGGCCGACGCGGGCGCCCGCTCCACCATCGGCCGCCGGTCGCTGATCAAGCGGACCGCGGGCCTGGGCGCCGGCGTGTTCGGCCTCGGCGTGGTGGCGCTGCCGCTGGGCAGCCTGGTGCGCGACCCGTGGGCCGACAGCGACAGCAAGGACTCGCTGTGGCACACCGGCTGGAAGTCGGAGAACGGCGAGAAGGTCTACCTGCGCAACTACACCGGCAAGCCGCACGACGTGCAGCTGGTGCGCCCGGAGGACCTGGACGCGGGCGGTTACATGACCGTCTTCCCGTTCCGGGAGTCCGAGCGGGACGACGAGCACGCGCTGATCATGGCGACCAAGCGGGTGGACAACCCGGTCCTGCTGCTGAAGTTCCGCCCGGGGCAGCAGATCGTCAAGCGCGCCGGCCAGGAGGACTTCAACTACGGCGACCTGTACGCGTTCTCCAAGATCTGCACCCACCTGGGCTGCCCCGCGTCGCTGTACGAGCAGCAGACCGGCCTGCTGCTGTGCCCCTGCCACCAGTCGCAGTTCGACGTCTTCCACTACGGCAAGCCGAGGTTCGGTCCCGCGACCCGCGCGCTGCCGCAGCTTCCGATCACGGTGGACGAGGACGGATACTTGATTGCCCGCAGCGATTTCATCGAGGCTGTGGGTCCGGCCTTCTGGGAGCGTAAGTCATGAGCGGCATCACCACGCCGACGAAGCGGCAGAACGCCGCCGCCAGGATGGCGGGTGGCGCCGCGAAGTGGGCGGACGACCGGTTCCACATGGCCGGTGGCATGCGGAAACAGCTGAACAAGGTGTTCCCGACCCACTGGTCGTTCCTGCTCGGCGAGATCGCGCTGTACAGCTTCATCATCCTGCTGCTGTCCGGCACCTACCTGGCGCTGTTCTTCGACCCCTCCATGGAGGAGGTCATCTACGACGGCACCTTCGCCAACCTGCACGGCGTGCCGATGTCGCGCGCCTACGAGTCGACGCTGGAGATCTCGTTCGACTTCCGCGGCGGCCTGTTCGTGCGGCAGGTGCACCACTGGGCGGCGCTGCTGTTCATGGGCGCGATCGTCGTCCACATGTTCCGGATCTTCTTCACGGGCGCGTTCCGCCGCCCGCGTGAGATCAACTGGGTCATCGGCATCGTGCTGTTCATGCTCGGCGCGATCGAGGGCTTCCTCGGCTACTCGCTGCCCGACGACCTGCTCTCGGGCACCGGCCTGCGGGTGATGGCGGGCCTGCTGCTGTCCATCCCGGTCATCGGCACCTGGCTGAACTGGCTGGCCTTCGGCGGCGAGTTCCCCGGCACGGAGATCATCCCGCGGTTCTACACGCTGCACATCCTGGTCATCCCGGCCATCATCCTGGCGCTGGTGGCGGCGCACCTGGCGCTGGTCTGGTACCAGAAGCACACGCAGTTCCCGGGCGTGGGCCGCAAGGAGACCAACGTCGTCGGCGTGCGCATCATGCCGGTGTTCGCGGCCAAGGGCGGCGGCTTCTTCGCCATCGTCGTGGCGGTCACCGCCATCATGGGCGGCGTGTTCCAGATCAACCCGATCTGGAACCTCGGGCCGTACAACGCGGGGCAGATCTCGGCCGGCTCGCAGCCCGACTGGTACATGGGCTGGACCGACGGCCTGGTCCGCCTGTGGCCCGCGTGGGAGCTGTACCTGGGCGACTACACGGTGCCCGAGCCGTTCCTGCCGTTCATGCTCGGCCTGCCGCTGCTGACCGGCGTCGCGGCGGTGTACCCGTGGATCGAGCGGAAGCTGACCAAGGACTACGCGCACCACAACCTGCTCCAGCGCCCGCGCGACACGCCGGTCCGCACGTCGCTGGGCGTCATGGCCATCTCGTACTTCATGGTCCTGCTGGTCATGGGCGCGAACGACATCTTCGCGTTCAAGTTCGACGTCTCGCTGAACGCGACGACGTGGATGGGTCGGATCGGGCTGCTGGTGATCCCGCCGATCGCCTACTTCCTGACCTACCGCATCTGCATCGGCCTCCAGCGCAGCGACCGCGAGGTGCTGGAGCACGGCGTGGAGACCGGCATCATCAAGCGCCTGCCGCACGGCGAGTTCATCGAGGTCCACCAGCCCCTGGGCCCGGTGGACGAGCACGGCCACCCGCTGCCCCTGGCCTACCAGGCGGCGCCGGTGCCGAAGAAGATGAACAAGCTCGGCTCGGCCGGCCACCCGGTGCCCGGCAGCTTCCTGTCGCCGGACGCGCCGGAGGAGACCGCGGCGCTGGCGCGGGCCCGCCAGGCCCGGGGCGTCTCCGGGGACGACTCCCTGACCGGCGAGAACGCCTCGGCGGCCGAGCTGTCCGGGAAGCCGGCGCAGCCGGAGTCCTGATCGCGCGCGCAAAGGCCCCGCACCGATCGGTGCGGGGCCTTTCGCGTGCCCCGGGGCCCGCCGCGGTCAGCCCGCGGGGCGGTCAGCCCTGGTCGAGCCCGACCGAGAACGCCGCCTCCGTGTCCCGCTTGGAGTAGGACCGGAACGAGATGTGGGTGTCGGTGTTCAGCACGCCGGGGACCTTCGAGATGTGACCGGGGACGAGTTCGGCCAGCTCCTCGTGCCGCGCGACCTTCACCAGGGCGATCAGGTCGACGTCGCCCGCGCACGAGTACACCTCCGTGACCCCGGTGATGTCGGCGATCGCCTGCGCCGTGTCCGGGATGGTCTCGGCGGCGGCCTGGATCAACACGATCGCGGTGATCACGGCGTCCTCCTAGGTCAAGGTCGTGGTGCCCACATGCTAGTGGCCGGCCTCCCGGTACTGGTCGCGGCCGGCTTCCGCGCGGCGCGCCCACTCCCGCCACGCCCCGGCGGCGTGCGCGGGGGAGGTCCAGGGCCGGTCGCAGCGCACCAGCCGGGTGCCCGGCCGCTCCAGCCACCGCAGGACCACCGACGCCTCCTCCGGCGGCGCGCCGAGCAGCGGGCCGGCGCCGGGCAGGACCGTCTCGGCGGCGGCCACCAGGTCGTCCACCACGGGCATCGGCGGCACGCCGCGCCGCGCCACGCCCGCCGCGGCCAGCCGCCCGTGCCGGACCACGGCGAACTCCCAGCCGCCGGAGCCGTCCGGGCGGGCGGCCACCAGCTCGGGCAGGGCGGCCAGCCCGGCGAGGCGCTGGCCGCGGTCCAGGGCGCGGACCAGGCCCGCCAGCCGGTCGCGGTGGGCGGCGGCGGCCTCGAAGCGGTGCGCCCCGGACAGGGTCTCCAGGAGCTCGGCCGCCGAGCGCAGCGGCGCCGCGTCCCGACCGGCGACCAGCGACCGGAGCGCGTCGACGGCGGGCGCGTAGTCGTCGGTGGACTGCCGGCCCGCGCAGGGCGCCTTGCAGCGCCCCAGCTCGTGCAGCGCGCACGGCGTGCCCCTCGGGTCGCGCGCCGGGATGCGCTGGGAGCACGCGCGCAGCGGCACGGCGTCCTGCAGGGCCTCCCGGGCCGCCTCGGCGACCCGCCGGGAGCGGAACGGGCCGACGGCCCCCTCGCGCGGCACGCGGACCAGGGACAGGCGGGGGAACGGCTCGTCGGTGAGCACCAGCCACCACCAGCCGCCCTGGTTCTTGGAGCGGCGGTTGTAGGCGGGCTTGTGCGCGGTGATCAGCCGCAGCTCCCGCACCTCCGCCTCCAGCGGGTGCGCGCACACCACGGCGTCCACCCGGACGGCCAGGGCGACCATCTCGCGCAGCCGCTGCCTGCCCTCGGAGGCGGTGAAGTACTGCCGGACCCGCCTGCGCAGGTCGGCGGAGGTGCCGACGTAGAGCACCTCCTCGCCCGGGCCGCGGAACAGGTAGACGCCCGGCGCCGACGGCAGGTGCGCGGCCAGCTCGCGCTTGCGCCGCTGGGCGGGCGTCACCTCGGGCAGGTAGGCGATCAGCTCCTCCAGCGAGTGCACGCCGACCGAGCCGACCCGCTCCAGCAGCCGGTGCAGCACCTCCACCGTCGCCCGGGCGTCGGTGAGGGCGCGGTGGTTGGGCGTGGTGGCGACGCGGAACAGCGCGGCCAGCGCGGACAGCCGGCAGCTCGGCGCCTCGTCGCGCGACAGCACCCGGCGCGCCAGCTTCACCGTGCACAGCACGGTCGGCCGGGGCCAGGGGTGGCCGTGCCGCTCGCAGGCGGCCTTGACGAACCCCACGTCGAACCCGGAGTTGTGCGCCACCAGCACCGCGCCGGCGGCGAACTCCAGGAACGCGGGCAGCACGGCGGACAGCCGCGGCGCGCCGGTGACCATCAGCTGGGTGATCCCCGTCAAGGCGACCACCTGCGGTGGAATACCGCGCTCCGGGTCGACCAGCGTGGCGAACGTGCCGAGCACCTGGCCGCCGCGCACCTTCACCGCGCCGATCTCGGTGATCGCGTCCTCGGCCGCGCTGCCGCCCGTCGTCTCCAGGTCGAACACGACGAAGGTGGTGTCCCGCAAGGGGGTGCCCAGCTCGTCGAACGACAGCTGGGGGGCTGTCGGGGTAGTCATCGCCGGGCACGGTAGCCGCCGGGTACGACAATCTTCGATTCCCGCAGGCCGGACGGCCCGACAACGACCCGGCAACGCGGTCGGTGTCGGCGACGCGGGGGCCGTAGCCTGTACGGGTGCAAGACCCGACAGCACCCGCCGACGAGCCCGAGCCCGGGGAGCCGGCCGCGCCCGTCGAGTCCACTGTGGACTGGGGTGCGCTGCCGGACCCGCTGCGCGCCCGCCTGGCCGAGCTGAGCGCGGACGCCCTGGGCGACCTGGCGAAGGTCGACGTCCCGCAGCAGCTGCGGGCGGTGGCGCGGTTCGCGCCGGCCAAGCGCGCCCGGCTCGGCGCCCCGGTGCTGGTCGGCGGCCTGCGCGGCTCGTCGAACTTCCGGGCGGCGGTGGTGGAGTGGCTGCGGCGCAACCGGCCCGGCGCGCTGGAGGTGACCTCGCCGGACCCGGTGGCGGCGGGCGCCGCCGCGGTGCTGCTGGGCGAGGAGGTCGCGGTCCACTTCGTCGAGCTGGTGACCCGGCGCGGCGCCGAGGCGGCGCTGCGGGTGGAGCGCGACACCGCCGTGCAGCGCGCCGAGCGCCTGGAGCAGGAGCTGGAGCGGCTCCGGGCGGAGCGGGCGGAGTCCACCACGGTCACCGACAGGATCCGCGAAGAGGCCGAGGTGGAGCTGGAGCGGCTGCGCAAGCGGCTGCGCGAGCAGGGCGTGCGCCTGCGCGAGGCCAAGGACCGCGCCGAGTCGGCGCAGGCGGAGGCCGAGCGGGCGCGCGCCGGGGCCGAGGCGGAGGTCCGCCGGATCACCGCCGAGCGGGACCGCGAGCGCGAGCGGGCCGAGCACGAGCGCGCCAAGGCGCAGCGGGCGGTGGCCGACGCGGAGGTGGCCCGGCAGTCGGCCAGGGAGGCCCGCCAGGCCGACGAGGTCCGCCTGGCGCTGCTGGTCGACACCCTCGACGGCGCGGTGAACGGCCTGCGGCGGGAGCTGGCGCTGGGCGGCGCGGGCCCGCGGCCGGCGGACCTGGTGCGCGGCGCGAGCGCGGCGCAGGGCGCGGTGGGCCGGGTGGAGGACCCGGCGGCGCTGGACCGGCTGCTGGCGCTGCCCGCCGTGCACCTGATCGTGGACGGCTACAACGTCACCAAGACCGGCTACCCCGAGCTGTCGCTGTCCGACCAGCGCGACCGGCTGGTCCACCAGCTGGCGGTGCTGGCGGCGCGGACCGGCGCGGAGGTGACGCTGGTGTTCGACGGCGCCGGGGTGGTGGCGGTGCCGGCCAGCGCGCCCCGGGGCGTCCGGGTCCTGTTCAGCGATCCGGGCGTGCTGGCCGACGACGTGATCCGCGCCCTGGTGACCGCCGAGCCGGAGGGCCGCCCGGTGGTGGTCGTGACCTCCGACCGGGCGGTGGCCGACTCCGTCCGCCGGCGCGGGGCGCACCCGGTGCCCTCGGCGGTGCTGCTGGCGCGCTTGGTGCGGGTGTGACACGCGCCGTGTTCTTCACACTACTTCTGGTCACACACCGAGGTCAGAAATCCCCCGATAGTGGATCGTTGTCAACCTGAAAGGTTTTACGCCTGCTGTGGGTGGACTCCGGGGCTCACCTTTCGTAACCTGGCCGAGATCTCGTGGGGGCAGCCGGCCACCCTGGCCGGCGACGCGAGTTCACCGCCGAATCGGCCTATCGGGGTGCCGAGCCGGAACTACCCAGCCAGAGCTGTCGGGCAGGTGCGGACACGCGCGCGCCCGACCGGCAGGCGGTCCAGACGTGAGGAGTGACACGCGACCGTGACGTCGCAACGACTCAAGCACGGTGTGCGCGGGGCGATCGCGGCCACGGCGGTGGCCGCCGCTGCGGTGGGCGTCATGCCCGTGCCCGCCGGCGCCCAGCCGAACACGGCTTCCGATGCGCTGAAGAAGTACAACGAGCTGGCCGAGCAGGCCACCAAGCTCAACGAGGAGCTCCTGCGCGCGGAGGAGCAGCGCGACAACAACCAGGTGCTGCTCGACCAGGCCAACGCCGACCTGGCGCAGGCCACCGCGGCGGGCGACCAGGCCCGGCAGGACGAGGAGGACTTCCGCGTCCAGGTCGACCGGCTGACCGAAGCTTCGTTCGAGGGCGCGCGGTTCAACCAGCTGTCGGCGCTGCTGGTGAGCGACTCCCAGCAGGACTTCCTCAACCGCATGTCGGCGCTGGGCGTGCTGGCGGCGGACAACGGCGAGGCGCTGGACCGGCTGGCCGGCGCGGTGAACGCGGCCGAGTCGGCGAAGGCGTCGGCGGCCGACGCCCAGGGCCGCGCGCAGAAGGCTTCCGACGAGTCGGTGAAGATCGCCGAGGACATCCGCAAGCGCCAGGACGAGCTGAACGGCCAGATCGAAGAGGTGCGCACGCAGCTCAACCGGCTGTCCGCGCCCGAGCGCACCAAGCTGGCCGACCCCGGCGACCGGTCGAACATCCCGGTGCCCAACGGCACGGCGGGCAAGGCGCTGGCCTTCGCGCTCAACCAGCGCGGCGACATGTACCAGTACGGCGCGACCGGCCCGGACCTGTGGGACTGCTCCGGGCTGACGTCGAAGGCTTACGCGTCGGCGGGCGTCACCATCCCGCGCACCAGCAACGGCCAGGCCGGCGCGGGGCGCGCGGTGAGCCGCGGCGAGGTCGGGCCCGGCGACCTGATCATCTACAACGGCGGCAACCACGTCGGCATGGCGGTGGACAACGCCAACGTCGTCCACGCCTCCACCGACGGCGTGCCGGTGAAGATCGTGCCGCTGGAGAGCCCCGGCTCGATCTTCGCGATGCGCCGCATCGACGGCTGACCGGTGTCGGCGGGGCCGCCCCGGCCGGGCGCGGCCCCGCCGACCACCTGCCCGCCGGTGAGCCGCTTCCGGGTCCTGCTGGCCGTGCTGGTGGCCGCGGCGTCCGCGTGCGGGTTGGCCCTGGCGGTGTCGCCGGCCGACCCGCCGGCGTCGTCGGCGCTCGCGGCGGACCCCCGCGAGCGCGGCGTCCGCGACCTGCTGGACCGCCGGGCCCGCGCGGTGCTGGAGCGCGACGAGGCCGCGTTCACCGCCGACCTGGACCCGGCCGCCGACGAGGGGTTCCGGCAGCGCCAGCGCGACCTGTTCCGCAACCTCGCGGCCGTGCCGCTGGACGAGTGGTCCTACCGGCTGGAGGGCGCGACGGACCTCGCCGGCGTCCGGCTGCCCGCCGCCGACGAGTCGTGGGCGCCCGGCGTCCGGCTCGCCTACCGGCTGCGCGGTGTCGACGCGGCCCCCAGCGCGCAGCCCATGGCCTACCTGTTCACCCGCCGCGGCGACCGCTGGTACCTCAACTCCGACACCGCCCTGGAACCGGTCGGCGGGCGCACCTGGCGCGGGCCCTGGGACTTCGGGCCGTGCCACGTGCTCACCGGCCCCGGCGGGCTCGTGCTCAGCCACCCCGGCGGCGAGCCGCTGGCCGCGCGGGTGCTGGCCGAGCTGGGCGCCGCGGTGGCCGCCGTGACCGAGGTCTGGGGCCCGGGCTGGGCGCGGCAGGTCGCCGTGCTGATCCCCGGCGACGTGCGCGAGCTGCAGGCCCTGGTGGGCCCGGGGTTCGCGGACGGGTCCGTCGCCGGCGTCGCGGTGGCCGACCCGGTGGACCCGGCCACGCGCACCGCCCGGGGGCAGCGGGTGGTGCTGCACCCGACCGGCGCGGGCGTGCTGTCGCCGCTGTCGCTGCGCGTGCTGCTGCGGCACGAGATCACCCACGTCGCCACCCGCGGCGACACCGCCGACGGGTCGCCGCTGTGGCTGCTGGAGGGCTTCGCCGACTACGTGGCCTTCCGGGGCAGCGGCCTGCCGCCGGCGGGGGCCGCGCCCGCGCTGGCCGCCGCGGTGCGCGCCGCGCCGCCCACCGCGCTGCCCGCGGACGCGCGGTTCCGGGGCGCCGACGCGGAACTGGCCTACCAGGAGTCGTGGTCGCTGAACCTGTACCTGGCGAGCCGGCTCGGCGAACCGGGGCTGGTGGCCGCCTACCGGCGGATCGCGCGGGAGGGTCGGCCGACCGACCCCGCGCGGGACGCGCTGGTGCGGGAGGCGACCGGGGTGGAGGTGGCGGAACTGGTCCGGGGCTGGCAGGGGTTCCTGCGGGAGGGCTTCCCGTAACGTGGAGCGGGTGCGTCGGACCCTCCTGGTGACCAATGACTTCCCGCCCCGGCCCGGTGGCATCCAGTCCTACCTGCACGCGCTGGCGACCCGGCTGCCCGACCTGGTGGTCTACGCGCCGTCGTGGGAGTCGCCGTCGGGGTCGCACCCGGAGTTCGACGCCGCGCAGCCGTTCCAGGTGGTGCGCCACCCCGGGACGCTGATGCTGCCGACGCCGGGCGTGCTGCGCCGCGCGGCGCAGATCGTGCGGGCCGAGCGGTGCGAGGCGGTGTGGTTCGGCGCGGCGGCGCCGCTGGCGCTGCTCACGCCGTGGCTGCGGGACGCGGGCGCGCAGCGCGTGGTGGCGTGCACCCACGGGCACGAGGTGGGCTGGTCGATGCTGCCGGCGGCGCGCCGGTCGCTGCGCGCCATCGGTTCCGCGGTGGACGTGGTGACGTTCGTCAGCCGGTACACGCGGTCGCGCTTCGCCGCCGCGTTCGGCCCGATGGCGGCCCTGGAGCACCTGCCGTCCGGGGTGGACGCGTCGGTGTTCGCGCCCGACCCGGCCGCGCGGCAGGAGATCCGCGCCCGGTACGGCCTCGGCGACCGCCCGGTGGTGGTGTGCGTGTCGCGCCTGGTGCCGCGCAAGGGGCAGGACGTGCTGGTCCGCGCGCTGCCGGAGATCCGGCGGCGGGTGCCCGGCGCGGCGCTGCTGCTGGTCGGCGGCGGCCCCCACCACGGGGCGCTGGCGCGGCTGGCCTCCGCGGTCGGCGTGGCCGACCACGTGGTGCTGACCGGCTCCGTGCCGTGGTCGGAGCTGCCCGCGCACTACAACGCCGGCGACGTGTTCGCCATGCCGTGCCGGACCCGGGGGCACGGCCTGGACGTCGAGGGGCTGGGGATCGTCTACCTGGAGGCTTCGGCGACCGGCCTGCCCGTCGTCGCCGGCCGGTCCGGGGGCGCGCCGGAGACCGTGCGCGACGGGATCACCGGCGCGGTGGTGGACGGCCGGTCGGTGGCGGCCGTGGCCGACGAGGTGGCCGGCCTGCTCGCCGACCCGGACCTGGCGGCGAAGATGGGCCGCGCCGGGCGGGAGTGGGTCTCGCGCGAGTGGCGCTGGGAGGACCTGGCCGCGCGGCTGGCCGGCCTGGTCGACGGCCGGCCCGTCCACGCGGCCGGCCCGACCGGGTGAGGGCCGGCGGGGCCGGTCGGCGGCGCGGGCGCGGCCGGCGGGCGCCGCTGACGGCGCGAGTCATCGCCGCGTCAGCGATACGACAGCGCGCTGCGGCAGTCTTGGGGACGTCCCGGTTGGGGGACCGGGACAACAGAACTTCTCGAAACCGCGTCAGCGGTTGACGATCACTGGGGGTCGGGTGGCCCGCACCGGGTTCGGTGCGGGCCACCCGTCTGTGTTGGATTGCGCCGCCTCCGGCGTCGCGGCTCGGCCGCCTGGTAGTCGGCCCGTCGACCCGGATTCTCCGGCGATCGAAAAGCGTGATCGCCGGAGAATGCGGGGCGACAGGCCGACGCGGCCTCGCGGGGGTGGGCGGGGGCGGGGGGAGTGGGGGTGGGGGAGTGGGGACGGGGGAGTGGGGAACTGGGGCTGGGGTGGGGGAGGGGAGTCAGTGGTAGAGGGCTTCGATGTCCTGCTTGTAGGTGGTGGCCACCACTGAGCGGCGGAGCTTGAGGCTCGGGGTGATCTCGCCGCCCGCCTCGGTGAAGTCGATCGGCAGGATGCGGAACCGCTTGATCGACTCGGCCTGCGAGACCACCCGGTTGGCGTCGTCCACGGCCGCCTGGATGACGCCGCGCAGCGTCTCGTCCTCGACGAGGTCCGCCACGGTCGCCGACTCGGGCTTGCCGTTCTGCCGCTTCCACGCCGGGAAGAACTCCGGGTCGATGGTGATCAGCGCGCCGATGAACGGCTGCGCGTCGCCCACCACCATGCACTGGCTGATCAGCGGGTGCACCCGCAGCCGGTCCTCCAGCACCGCGGGCGAGACGTTCTTGCCGCCCGCCGTGACGATGATCTCCTTCTTGCGGCCGGTGATCCGCAGAAAGCCGTCGTCGTCCAGCTCGCCGATGTCGCCGGTGTGGAACCAGCCGTCCTCCAGCGCCTCCTCGGTGGCCTTCGCGTTGTTCCAGTAGCTGCGGAACACCACGTCGCCCTTGAGCAGGACCTCGCCGTCCTCGGCGATGCGGGCCGAGGTGCCGGCCACCGGCCGCCCGACCGTGCCCACCCGGAACGCCGACTCGGTGTTCACGCACGCCGCCGCGCAGGTCTCGGTCAGGCCGTAGCCCTCGAACACCGGCACGCCCACGCCCCGGAAGAAGTGCGCCAGCCGCGTGCCCAGCGGCGCGCCACCGGACACGGCCGCGATGCACCGCCCGCCCAGCGCCGCCTGGAGCTTGGCGTAGACGAGCTTGCCGAACAGCATGTGCCGGAGCTTGAGGCCCAGGCCGGGGCCGCCGGTGTCCACCGCCTCGCTGTAGGCGACGGCGGTGGCCTCGGCGGCGTCGAAGATCCGGCCCTTGCCCGCCGCGTGGGCCTTCTGCTTGGCCCCGTTGTAGACCTTCTCGAACACGCGCGGCACGGCCACCACGAACGTCGGCCGGAACGACTGGAGGTCGTCGACCAGGTTCCTCACGTCCGGCGTGTGGCCCAGGGTGACGCGGGCGTAGACGCCGCACAGGGCGATCGCGCGGGCCAGGATGTGCGCCAGCGGCAGGAACACCAGCAGCGAGTTGCCGGCCTGCATGAGCTGCGGGAACGCCGAGTAGTCCGCCCGGACCTCGGCCAGCAGGCTGCGGTGGGTCAGCTCGCAGCCCTTGGGGCGGCCGGTGGTGCCGGAGGTGTAGACGATGGTCGCGGTGTCGTCCGCGCCGACCTCCTTGCGCCGGGCCCGCGCGTCCTCGTCGGCCACGCCCGCGCCCAGGGCGGTCAGCTCGTCGATCGCGCCCGCCGCGTCCCCGCTCGGGCCGTCGATCTGCCAGACGTCGCGCACCTCGGGCAGGCCCGCCACCACCGAGTCGACGGTCGTGCGGTGCCCCGCGTTCTCCACGAACACCGCCTTGGCCGACGAGTCGGCCAGGATCCACTCGACCTGGTCGGCCGAGGACGTCTCGTAGATCGGCACGACCACGGCGCCCGCGTGCCAGATGGCGAAGTCCAGCAGCGTCCACTCGTAGCGGGTCCTGGACATCAGGCCGACCCGGTCGCCGGGCGCGATGCCGGCCGCCATCAGGCCCTTGGCCACCGCGATCACCTGGGCGGCGAAGTCGCGCGCGGTCACGTCCACCCAGGTGCCGTCGACGCGGCGGCGGAAGCTGACGGCGTTGCCGAAGCGCTCCGCGTTCGCCCACACCATGTCGGTGAGGTTCTCCTCGGCAGCCACAGTGGCGGTGGCGGGGACGCTGAACTCGCGCACGTCAACCTCCGGACGGTTGTTTGTTACCGGTGCGGAAACCTAGCTTGTGATTCCGGCTATACACCAGGCCGGTGGGTGGTTCCGTGACCGTGTCGTGGCACTCTTCCCACCCGTGCCGAGCGTGGACGTGGTGGACGAGACATTTCTCGCGGTGCCCCCGGAGGCGGTGGCCGCGGCCTTCGCGGAGCCGGCGGCGTGGGCGCGGTACTGGCCCGACCTCGTCCTGTCCGCCTACCTCGACCGCGGCGCCAAGGGGCTGCGCTGGACGGTGGCGGGCGCGTTGGTCGGGACGATGGAGGTGTGGCTGGAGCCGGTGCTCGACGGCACCCTGCTGCACTACTTCCTGCGCGCCGACCTCCCCGGCGAGCAGTCCCCCCGGCGGGTGCGCCGGGAGGTGCGCCGGCGCCAGTTGGCCGCCAAGCGGGTGTCGCTGGGGCTGAAGGCGACCCTGGAGGGCGGGCGCGCCCCCGGGCTGCCCCCGGCGCTGCCGTAGATTCCAGGGGGTGCGGGTTCACGTCGTCTCGGATGTCCACGGCAACGCCGAGGCCCTCGCCCGCGCGGGCGACGGCGCCGACGCACTGGTGGTCCTGGGGGACCTGGTCGACTTCGTCGACTACCACGACCACGGCCGGGGCATCCTCGGCCGGGTCTTCGGCGCGGAGAAGGTCGGGGTGTTCGCCCGGATGCGGCGCGAGCGGATGAGCGCGGAGTCCGTGCGCTACGTCCGGTCGCTGTGGGACGGCCTGGACGACGCCGCGTCGGTGGTCCGCGAAGCGGTCCTGGAGCAGTACGCCGAGCTGTTCGCCGCGATGAGCGCCCCGACCTACGCGACACCGGGCAACGTGGACAGCCCCGAGCTGTGGCCGCGGTTCGCCCACGACGGCGTGCACGTGCTCGACGGCGGGACGGCCGAGATCGGCGGGCTGCGGTTCGGCTTCGCCGGCGGCGCGCTGCGGTCGCCGGGCTTCGCGCGGCGGCCCGGCGCGCCCTGGTACCCCTACCTGCGCACCGAGGAGGAGTTCGGCGCGGCGCTGGCCGGGCTGGGCCCGGTGGACGTGCTGTGCACGCACATCCCGCCCGCCGTGCCCGAGCTGACCTACGACGTCGTGGCGCGGCGGCCCGAGCTGGGCTCCACGTCGCTGCTGGGGGTCATCCGCCGGGACCGCCCCCGCTGGTCGGTGTTCGGCCACGTGCACCAGCCCATGGCGCGCCGGGTGCGCGTGGGGTGGACCGAGTGCGTGAACGTCGGCCACTTCCAGCGCAGCGGCACGCCGCACGTGCTGCGCTGGTGACCAGGCCAACCGGGTAGCCTCCCCGGCATGGCCGACGAGTCCACCCAGTCCATCGTCATCGACGCGGAGCCCTCGCGGATCGTGGCGGTGATCGCCGACTTCGCCGCCTACCCCGAGTGGGCCAACGGGGTGAAGCGCACCGAGGTGCTGGAGACCGGCTCGGACGGCTACCCGGCCCAGGTCAGGTTCAACATCGACCAGGGCCCGATCAAGGACGAGTACGTGCTCGCCTACGACGAGTGGTCGCCGCGGCGGATCTCGTGGCGCCTGGTCAAGGGCCAGATGCAGAAGTCCCAGGAGGGCAGCTACGCGCTCACCGCGCGGGGCGGCTCGACCGAGGTGACCTACACGCTGTCGGTGCAGCTGGTCGTGCCGATGATCGGCCTGTTCCGGCGCAAGGCCGAGAAGATGATCATGGACACGGCGCTGAAGGAGCTCAAGCGCCGGGTGGAAAACGCTGGATGAGCGCGCGCCTGCTGCTGTTCACCGGTAAGGGCGGGGTCGGCAAGACGACCCTGGCCGCCGCCACCTCGGCCGCGCTGGCGGCCGGCGGGCGCAAGGCGCTGGTCGTGTCCACCGACCCGGCCCACTCGCTGGGCGACGCGTTCGGCGCCGCCCTCGGCGCCGCGGTCACCGAGGTCGACGCGGGCCTGCACGCCGCGCAGGTCGACCCCCGCGCGCTGGTCGACCGGTCGTGGCGGGAGCTGCGCGGGCACCTGCGGACCGTGCTCGCGGGCGCGGGCGTGGACGAGTTGGCGGCCGAGGAGCTGACCGTGCTGCCGGGCGTGGAGGAGCTGCTGGCGCTGGCCGAGGTGCAGCGCCTGGCGCGGACCGGCCCGTGGGACGTGGTGGTGGTCGACTGCGGGCCGACCGCGGAGACGCTGCGGCTGCTGGCCCTGCCCGAGGCGGTCGCGGGCTACCTGGAGCGGCTGTTCCCCACCCACCGCCGGGTGGTGCGCGGGCTGCTGGCCGGGCTGGCGGGCCCCGGCTCGTCGGCCGAGCGGTGGGACGCCACCGCCGACGCGCTGGGCCGGCTCGCGGAGGACCTCGGCCGGCTGCGGGAGCTGCTGACCTCGCCCGACACGGCCGTCCGGCTGGTGCTCACCCCGGAGCGGGTGGTCGCGGCCGAGACGCGCCGGACGGTGGCCGCGCTCGCGCTGCTGGGCGTCCGGGTCGACGGGGTGGTGGCCAACCGGCTGGTGCCCGACCCCGGCGCGGACCCCGGGCCGGCGGCGCGGTGGCTGCGCACCCGGCGGGCCGAGCAGGAGGCGGTGCTCGCGTCGCTGGCCGACCTCGGCCCGGTGCGGACCGTCGAGCACCTGGCCGGTGAGCCGGTCGGCCTGGCCGCGCTGCTGGACGTGGCGGAGCGCCTCTACGCCGGCGCCGACCCGCTCGCGGGCGGCGCGCCGGGCGGTCCGCTGCTGGAGGTCGAGCCGGTCGGCGACGAGTACCGGCTGCGGCTGGCGCTGCGGGTCGGCGACTCGGACCTGGACCTGGCTCGGGTCGGCGACGACCTGGCCGTGACCGTGGACGGCCGGCGCCGGCTGATCGCCCTGCCGTCGCTGCTGCGGCGGTGCGCGGTGGTCGGCGCGGAACTGGACGACACCGGGTTGGCGGTGCGCTTCCGCCCCGACCCCGACCTGTGGATGCGGTGATGGACGCCAAGCTCGCCGAGGAACTGCGCCTGCTGCTCGACGCCGCCGCCGAGCGCGCCCAGCCGTGGCTGCACCGGCTGGCCGCCGCCGCCGACGGCGGGCACGACACCGGGTCGTGCGGCTGGTGCCCGCTGTGCAACGCGGTGGCCCTGGCCCGCGGCGACCGCTCGGAGCTCGCCGCCCGCGCCGCCGAGCACGTGACCGGGCTGATCGCCGTGCTGCGGTCGGCGCTCGCCGAACCGCCCGCGCCCGCGCCGGGGCCGGCTCCGGAGCCCCCGCCCGCCGAACCGCGCGTGCAGCACATCCCGGTGGTGCGGTTGCCGCGCGCGAAGCAGGCGCCGTGCTGACTGTCGGCGTCGACGTCGGCGGCACCAGCGTGCGGGCCGGCGTGGTGGACGCCGACGGCGCCGTCCTGGACACGGCGCGCGTCGCGACCCCGTCCGGGGAGGGGTCGCTGGAGGAGGCCATCGGCGCGGTCGTGGCCGAACTGGCCGCCCGGCACCGGGTGGCGGCGGTCGGCCTGGCCGTGGCGGGCTTCGTCGCGACCGACCGCCGGACGGTGCTGTTCGCGCCGCACCTGGCGTGGCGGCGCGCGCCGGTCGCCGAGCGCATCGCGCAGCGCGTCGGGCTGCCCGTGGTGCTGGAGCACGACGCCAACGCGGCGGCCCTGGCCGAGCACCGCTTCGGGGCGGCCCGCGGCGCGCGCGTCGCGACCCTGGTCGCCATCGGCACCGGCATCGGCGGCGCGCTGCTCCTCGACGGCGAGGTCTTCCGCGGCGCGCACGGCGTGGCGCCCGAGCTGGGCCACCTGCGCCTGGTGCCGGAGGGCCGGCCCTGCCCGTGCGGCAAGCACGGCTGCTGGGAGCGGTACTGCAGCGGCACGGCCCTGACCGCGACCGCCGTGGAGCTGCTGGCCAGCCACCCCGGCGCGTCGGGCCTGCTGGCCCGCGAGGCGGCCGGCGACTCCCGCGCCGTGACGGGCCGCCGGGTCGCCGCCGCGGCCCGCGACGGCGACCCGCTGGCCCAGCTCGCCATGTCCGACCTCGCGCGGTGGCTGGGGGAGGGGTTGGCCCTGGTCGCCGACGTGTACGACCCGGAAGTGGTGGTCATCGGCGGCGGCGTCGCGGATTCCGCGCCGCTGTTCCTGGACGAGGCGCGGGAGCGCTACGCGGCCGTGGTCACCGGGGCGGGCCACCGGCCCCTGTCCCGCATCCGCACGGCCCAGCTCGGCGACGACGCGGGCATCGTCGGCGTGGCCACCCTGGCCCGCGAGCCGGCGGCCCGGCGCCGGACCTGCAACGGCCGCCGCTGACCGGTCCGGGCGGCGCCCGCACCCGGCCGCGGGGGTCAGAGGACCGCGCCGTCGTCCCAGCCGGAGTCGGGGGGCGGGCCGTTGCGGATGCGCAGGATCAGCCAGCCGACGCCCGCGCACAGCACGGCCAGGGCCAGCGGGGTGCCCACCTTCGACGTCAGGCCGAACAGGCCCGGCACCAGCAGCAGGACCACGCCCAGCACGATCAGCAGCAGCGCGGCGACCGTGCCCGCGCGCAGGGCGGGCAGCGGTGGCGGGTCCGGGGGGACGAAGTGGTCGTCCGGGTCGTCGTCGCGGTCGTCGTCGCGGTCGTCGCCCGGGTCCTCCTCGGCCGTCGCGACGGCGGGCCCGCCCTCCGGGCGGGTCGGCTTGACCGGTTCCGCCTCCTCCTCGTCCGGGTCGTCGGCCCCATCGCCCGGCCAGGTCCTGCCGACGCCTTCGCGTTCGAGACCGGCCACGATCTCGGCGAAGGTGGCGTCCACGTCCTCCGGGCCGTCGGTCGGGTCGCGTCGGGAGTTCATCGGCGTGCTCCAGCCCTCCGGTCGTGAAGGCGAACCTTCTGCCAGGCATCATCGTCGCACGGGGCCGCTGTGTCGCGGATTACGGCAGCCGGTGGCACTTGCGACCGTACCGCCCGGGCGAGGGGCTTCGTTGTGCACCGCGCAGCCGGCTCCGTACGCTGACGCCCGGGGATCAAGCACGTCGAGGAGGCGCTCCCAGCGGTGCTCTACTGGATGATGAAACACATCTTTCTCGGGCCGATCCTGAAGCTGTTCTTCCGACCCCGGATCATCGAGGGCGCGGAGAACATCCCCCGGGAGGGCGGCGCGATCCTGGCGTCCAACCACCTCGCGGTCTCCGACTCGTTCTTCCTCCCGCTCAAGCTGTCCCGGCGGGTCACCTTCCCGGCCAAGATCGAGTACTTCACCGGCAAGGGGGTCAAGGGCGCGTTCCAGCGCTGGTTCTTCTCCGGCGTCGGGCAGGTGCCGATCGACCGGTCCTCGGCGTCGGCCGCCCAGGCCGCGCTGGACACCGGCGTGCGCATCGTCCGGGAGGGCAAGCTGCTCGGCATCTACCCGGAGGGCACCCGCTCGCCCGACGGGCGGCTCTACAAGGGCAAGGTCGGCGTCGCGTGGATCGCGCTGGAGTCCGGCGCGCCGGTCATCCCGGTCGCGATGTTCGGCACCGACAAGGCCAACCCGATCGGCTCGAAGGTGTGGCGGCCCCACCCCATCCGCATCAAGATCGGCAAGCCGCTGGACTTCTCCCGGTACGCCGGGCTGTCCGGCGACCGGTTCGTGCTGCGCTCGATCACCGACGAGATCATGTACGCGCTGATGGAGCTGTCCGGCCAGGAGTACGTCGACGTCTACGCGGCCAAGGCCAAGCAGGAGCAGGGCGACCCCGGGCGGTCGGCGGAGGACGTCGATCGGCTGCCCGGCACGAAGGCCGGGTGAACGGCACCTTAAGGTTGGCGCGGTGCGGTTCTTCTACGACTGTGAGTTCATCGAGGACGGGGTGACGATCGACCTCGTCTCCATCGGGGTGGTGGACGAGGAGGGCCGCGAGTTCTACGCCGTGTCGACCGAGTTCGACCCGGACCGGGCGGGGCCGTGGGTGCGGGCCAACGTGCTCAACCAGCTCCCGCCGCCCGCCGACCGGGCGTGGCGCAGCCGCGAGCGCATCCGCGACGACCTGCTCGACTTCCTCGGCGGCCCGAAGGCCAACCGGGACGACGTCGAGCTGTGGGCGTGGTTCGCCGCCTACGACCACGTGGCGCTCGCGCAGCTGTGGGGCCCGATGCCCGCCCTGCCGCGCAGCCTGCCCCGCTTCACCCGCGACCTCCGGCAGCGCTGGGAGGACGTGGGCAAGCCCCGCCTGCCCGCGCCGCCCGCCGACGCGCACGACGCCCTCGCCGACGCCCGGCACAACCTGGCGCGGTGGAAGGTGATCGAGACCGAGCGCCTGCGCCGCGGGTTCACCGTCCGCTAGGTGGACCCGTGCTTGCTGCACCGATCCAGGTCGTGACAGTCTTGGGTGACCCACGCCACGAGGAGATTGGCTAAGCAGATGCGTATTGGTGTGCTCACCGGCGGTGGTGACTGCCCCGGCCTCAACGCGGTGATCCGCGCCGTGGTCCGCAAGGGCGTCGAACTCCACGGCTGGGAGATCGTGGGATTCCGCAACGGCTGGCAGGGCCCGCTCGAAGGTCTCACCAAGCCCATCGGGCTGCCCGAGGTCGAGGACATCCTGACCAAGGGCGGCACGATCCTCGGCTCGTCGCGCACCAACCCGTACAAGGTCGAGGGCGGCGTCGACCGGATCCGCAAGGTGCTGGCCGACGAGGGGGTGGACGCCCTCATCGCGATCGGCGGCGAGGACACCCTCGGCGTCGCCAAGCGCCTGACCGACGACGGCATCGGCGTCGTCGGCGTGCCGAAGACCATCGACAACGACCTCGGCGCGACGGACTACACCTTCGGCTTCGACACCGCCGTGCACATCGCGACGGAGGCGATCGACCGCCTGCGCACCACCGCCGAGTCCCACCACCGCGCCCTGGTGGTCGAGGTCATGGGCCGGCACGCGGGCTGGATCGCGCTGCACTCGGGCCTGGCCGGCGGCGCGAACGTGATCCTCGTGCCCGAGCGCGAGTTCAGCGTCGCGAAGGTCGTCGAGTGGGTGGAGCGGCGCTTCGAGAAGCAGTACGCCCCGATCATCGTCGTCGCGGAGGGCGCCGTCCCCGAGGGCGGCGCCGAGGTGCTGCACTCCGGGGAGAAGGACGCGTTCGGCCACGTCCGCCTGGGCGGCGTCGGCACCTGGCTGGCCGAGGAGATCGCCCAGCGGACCGGCAAGGAGTCCCGGGCGGTCGTGCTGGGCCACACGCAGCGCGGCGGCATCCCGACGGCCTACGACCGCGTCCTGGCCACCCGCTTCGGCCTGCACGCGGTCGACGCGGTTGCCGAGGGCGACTTCGGCGTGATGGTCGCCCTGCGCGGCACCGACATCGTGCGGGTCAAGCTGTCCGAGGCGACGGCGGAGCTGAAGACCGTGCCGCTGGAGCGCTACGCCGAGGCCGAGGTCTTCTTCGGCTGACCGACCCCCGGACCGCACCCCGGTCCGGGCACGGGTGGCGAAGGCGCTCCCGGGTGGACCGCGTGTCCGCCCGGGAGCGCCTTCGCCGTTCCCGGTGGTCGCGCGCGACCGGCGCGCCGGGCGTTCGCCACCGCGTCGGGCAGCCGCCGCGACGCCGGGTCCGGGGCCGCCCGCCGGGGTGCGTGACGTGGCGCGCGCAGCGCTCGGGCCGACCCGTGCCCGTCTCTCAGCGTGGACCCCCTACCCTTGACACGTGAACTGGACCGTGGACGTGCCCGTCGACACGCTTCCCGAGCTCCCGCCCCTCCCGCCCGAGCTCCGCAAGCGGCTGGACGAGGCGCTGAGCAGGCCGGCCGCGCAGCAGCCCGAGTGGCCGGACGCGGAGCAGGTGCGCCGCGTGCGCGCCGTGCTGGAGAGCGTGCCGCCCATCACCGTGCCCGCCGAGATCGACCGGCTGCGCGGCAACCTCGCCGAGGTGGCCCGCGGCGAGGCGTTCCTCCTCCAGGGCGGCGACTGCGCCGAGACCTTCGCGGACAACACCGAGCCCCACATCCGCGCCAACGTCCGGACGCTGCTGCAGATGGCGGTCGTGCTGACCTACGGCGCGAGCCTGCCGGTGGTCAAGATCGGCCGCATCGCGGGCCAGTACGCCAAGCCGCGCTCGTCGAACATCGACGCGCTCGGCCTGCCGTCCTACCGGGGCGACATCGTCAACTCGCTGGTCACCACGCCCGAGGCGCGCGTCCCGGACCCGTCGCGGATGATCCGGGCCTACGCGAACGCGGGCGCGGCGATGAACCTGCTGCGCGCGATGACCACCGCCGGCATGGCGGACCTGCACCGGCTGCACGAGTGGAACAAGGACTTCGTCCGCACCTCGCCCGCCGGCGAGCGGTACGAGGCGCTGGCCGCCGAGATCGACCGGGGCCTGCGGTTCATGTCGGCCTGCGGCGTCGACGACTCCTCCCTCCACACCACGGAGATCTTCGCCTCGCACGAGGCGCTCCTGCTGGACTACGAGCGCGCGCTGCTGCGCCTGGACGCCAACGACGAGCAGCCGAAGCTCTACGACCTGTCGTCGCACTTCCTGTGGATCGGCGAGCGGACGCGGCAGCTGGACGGCGCGCACATCGCGTTCGCCGAGCTGCTCGCCAACCCGATCGGCCTCAAGATCGGCCCGAGCACCACGCCGGAGCTGGCGGTCGAGTACGTCGAGCGGCTCGACCCGCGCAACCAGCCCGGCCGGCTGACCCTGATCAGCCGCATGGGCAACGGCAAGGTGCGCGACGTCCTCCCGGCGATCGTGGAGAAGGTCACCGCGTCCGGCCACCAGGTCATCTGGCAGTGCGACCCGATGCACGGCAACACCCACGAGTCCTCCACCGGGTACAAGACGCGGCACTTCGACCGGGTCGTGGACGAGGTCCAGGGCTTCTTCGAGGTGCACCGCAGGCTCGGCACGCACCCCGGCGGCATCCACATCGAGCTGACCGGCGAGGACGTCACCGAGTGCCTGGGCGGCGCCCAGGAGATCTCGGACACCGACCTGGCCGGCCGCTACGAGACCGCCTGCGACCCGCGGCTGAACACCCAGCAGTCGCTGGAGCTGGCCTTCCTGGTCGCGGAGATGCTCCGCAGCTGACCACCCCGACGAAGCCCCGGCGGTCGACTCGTCCTCGACCGCCGGGGCTTCGTCGTGCCGCCTGCCCGCCCGTGGTGGGCGCGGCCCCGGCCCCGCGGTGGCGCGGCCCGGTCGCATGACGGCGCGGCCCCGCCCCGTGGTGGCGCGGTTCGGGCGCGTGGTGGCCCGTGACCGGGCGCCGGGGAAGGGCCGGCCACGGATCGGGTCGGCAAGGCGCCCGGACGGGGGTCAGACGCCGATGATGACGATCCGGGTGCCCTTCGGGACGCGTTCCCCGCCCCTGATCGACTGGTTGATGACCTTCGCCCGTTCGCGGTTGTTGAACTGGACGTCCACCTGGAGCCCGGCCTTCTCCAGGATCTCCTTCGCCTCCTTGACCCGCTTGCCCTCCACGTTGGGCACGGTCACGTCCCGGTCCTCCGCGATGACCACGGTGACCCGCTTGTCGGCGCCCAGCGTGGTGCCCGCCGCCGGGTCGGTGCGGACCACCCGGCCGCTGTCGACCTCGCCCGACTGCTCCTTCGGGCCCTCGACCGGCTCGAAGCCCGCCGCCGACAGCTCCGCGAACGCCTCGTCCTTCGTCCTGCCCTTCACGTTCGGCACGGGCTTGGGCTCCACGCCCTTGCTGATCACGATGGTGACCGCGCTGCCGATGTCCACCGCCGTGCCGGGCGCGGGCTTCAGCGTCACCACCTTGCCCTTGGGCACCCGGTCGCTGAACGCGTCCTCGTTCGCGTCGAGCCGCGGCTTCAGCCCCACCGAGGCCAGCTCCCGCTCGGCGGCGGCCACCTCGACGCCGGGCTGCACCTGCGGCACCACGGGCTTGCCGCGCGACACGACCACCCGCACCAGGTCGCCCCGGGTGGCCTCCACCCCGGCCGCCGGCTCGGTGCGCAGCACCTGCCCGCTGGGCACGCTGTCGCTGTGCTCGGTGGACACCGTGGTCATCAGGGACTCGGCTTCGATGATCGCGACGGCGGCTTCCCGCTCCTTGCCGATCACGTCGGGCACCGAGGCGAACCGGCCGATCGACAGCCACCAGCTCACCAGGCCGATGAGGACCGCGGCGACCGCCACGATGCTGATCCAGGTGATGAACTGCTTCTTGCTGCGCGCCCGCATCTCCGCGTAGAGCTGCTCGGGCGTCTTCTTCTTCGGCGGGCGCCTGGGGCGCGCCGGTCGCGGCCGGGGCGCGGCCTGCTGCTCCGGAGCGGGGCTGTTCACCGGGTCGGCGACGAGCGGGCGCGGCAGCGCCTGCGTGCCCTGCGGCCCGGTGTGGGCGGGCCTGCGCACCGGCACGGTGGCCTCGGCGTGCGCCGCGGCGCCCACCCCCCGCGGCAGCACGCGCTCGGTCTGCGGCTCCTCGGCCGCGCCCAGCGCGACCGTGCCGCCGGCGGTGGCCCCCGCGGCGACCGCTCCCGCGGCGACGGTGCCCGCGGCGACGGGGCGCCCGCCGGGGAAGTCCGCGTCGGGGAGTCCCGCGCCGGAGGGGTGCACGACGGGCACGTCCACGGCCGCCAGCCCGAGCCGGGCCCGCGCCGTCTCCACCTCCGACAGGAACGCCTCCGCGTCCGCCGGCCGCAGGAACGGCTCGCGCCGCGTCGAGCGCCGCACCAGCTCGGCCACCTCGGGGGGCACGTCGGCCACCGGCGGCACGTCCTCGTTCACGTGCCGGTAGGCCACCGAGATGGCCGTGTCGCCGACGTAGGGCGGCGCGCCGGTCAGCATCTCGTACAGCAGCACCCCGGCCGCGTACACGTCGCTGCGCGCGTCCGACGACCCGTTGGCGACCTGCTCGGGCGACAGGTACGCGACCGTGCCCAGGATCGTGGTGTCGCTCGTGATCCCCGGCGTCGACACCGCCCGGACCAGCCCGAAGTCCGCGACCTTCACCACGCCGCCGCGCCCGATCAGCACGTTCTCCGGCTTCACGTCCCGGTGCACGAGCCCGGCGCGGTGCGCGGCGGCCAGCGGCGAGAGCACCTTCTCCAGCACGGTCAGCGCCAGCGGCACGTCCAGCCGGCCCCGCGCGTCGAGCAGGTCGCGCAGCGTGCCGCCCTCGACCAGCTCCATCACCAGGTAGACCCGGTCCTCGTCGACGCCCTGGTCGTGCACCGCTACGACGCCGGGGTGGTGCAGCCCGGCCGCCGCCCGCGCCTCGCGCTCGAACCGGGCCACGAACTGCGGGTCGGAGGAGAACCGCGGGTCCATGACCTTGATCGCCACCGGGCGCTCCAGGCGCGTGTCGACGCCCCGGTACACGGTGGACATGCCACCGCGCGCCACCAGGGTCCCCACCCGGTAGCGCTGTTCGAGCAGCCCGCCGATCACGTTCGTCGCCGACCTTTCCACAGCCGTGGATCGTACGGTGGGGCGGTGCCGACCGGTCCCGCGCGCCGGGAGCATCCCGGCCCGCGCGTGGGATCCGCGTCAAAGTCCCATGAAACCGGGGGTGTACGGCAGTCGACCCGTGGGTGTACCGCCACCACCCGGTTGGCGCAGGGCGTTGCTCCCGGCGTTGTGGCATCGTGGCGCACGTGAGTGCGATTCCTGCCGCTGCGGATGTGCTGGCTCCCGACCTGGAGGTCCTGGACCTGCCCGAGGTCGGCGAGCGTCTTGGCTTGCCGGTCAACCGTGTCCACCAGTTGCTGCGCGACGGTCAACTGCTCGCGGAGCGCCGGAACGGCGCCCTCGTCGTCCCCGCCCAGTTCCTCGCCGCCGGAGGCGTGGTGAAGGGGCTGCCCGGCACCATCACGGTGCTGCGCGATTCCGGCTACTCGACCGATGAGATCCTTCGCTGGCTGTTCACCGAGGACGACACGCTGCCCGGCACGCCCATCGAGGCGCTGCGGGGCGACCGCGGGCGCGAGGTGAAGCGGCGCGCGCAGGCGATGGGCTTCTAGTCCCGACCGGACCCCGTCCGGGTGGTTCCCGACGAGCCGCCCGGACGCGGTCCCGACCGACGCCGTCCGGACCGCAGCAGTGCGGACCGACGCCGTCCGGACCGCCGTGGCGCGGACCGTCGCGCCGGAGGCCGCCGTGACAGGGGCCGCCGTGACAGGGGCCGCCGTGACAGGGGCCGTCGCGGTGGGGCCGTCAGCGCGCCCGCCGCTCCGGGGCCGGCCCGGTCACCCGTACCTGCTCGACAGCTTCAGCGGGTCGGGCCTGGTCAGCGACGCGCAGGCCAGCGCCGAGACCGCCACGGTCAGCACCAGGTAACCCCACGAGTACAGCGCCGTGTCGCCGTCGGGGAAGGTCACCAGCAGCAGCCACGTGGAGAAGAACGCCGCGGCCCGGAGCCCGTCCGCCGTCCACGCCAGCCCCGCGCCGAGCACCAGCGCCCAGCTGAAGTACCAGGGCAGCGTCGCGGGGGACAGCAGCGCCACGGCCAGCATGGTGATCGCGGCCCGCCGCACGGCGTCCGGCCCGCCGCCCTCGGCCGCCCGCCACTGCCGCCACGCGATGAAGACCAGCAGCAGCGAGCCGAGGCCGCGCGCGACCGCCATGAACGGGGCGGAGTCGACGTGCGCGAACGCGCTGACCGCGGTGTGCGCGAAGTCGCCGACCGCGCTGGGCAGCGACAGCCAGTTGACGATGGCCGACGACGAGCTCAGCGCCGGTATCCACCCCAGGTCCAGCCCGGACACCAGGGTCGTCCCGGCGAACACGGCGGCGAACACCGCCACCCCGCCCGCGATCGCCTTGCCCAGCTGCGCGGCGCGCGAGCCGGGCAGCCGCCGCGCCCACACCAGCACCAGGAACGGCAGGGCGACGACGGCCGTGGCCTTCACGGCGAACGCCAGCGTCACCACCGCGATGCCCAGGACGTGCCTGCGCTCCAGCACGAACAGGCAGCCCGCCGCGAGCAGGCCGACCATCAGCATGTCGTTGTGCGCGCCGCCGATGAGGTGCACCAGCATCAGGGGGCTCGCCGCGGCCAGCCACAGCGCGACCGCGGGCCGCCCGCCCAGGTGCCGCGCCAGGCCGGGCAGCGCCCAGCACAGCAGCGCGAGCCCGGCGGCGAGCACCAGCCGCATCAGCACGACGCCGCCGATCACGCCCGCGCCGGTCGCCTGCACGACGCCCATCGCGAGCAGCATGAAGAACGGCCCGTACGGCGCGGGCGTGTTCTGCCACACCCAGCTGACGTTCTCCGACAGCGGGCTCTGCAGCGCCGCCGGCCCGACCCGGTACGGGTCCAGCCCGACCAGCGCCAGCTGGCCCTGGGCGAGGTAGCTGTAGATGTCCTTGCTGAACAGCGGCGGCGCGAACAGCAGCGGCAGCGTCCACGCCGCGATGGCGGTGCGCACGGCCCTGCTGCCCACGTGCCCGTCGAGGACCATGCGCCCGAGCCGGACCCACGCCCAGATCACCATGCCCAGGCCGAGGTAGAGCACGGCGGCGGCCAGGTCCTGGCCGTGGCCGTAGCGGATCCAGCTCAGCGACGAGTCGGCCAGCAGCGGGTCGCGCTTGAGGGTCGCGCCCGCGCCCGTGCCGCCGAGCGCGACGAGCATGACGCCCGCCACGCCCAGCAGGATCGTGCGGAGGGGGATGCCGCCGGGCTCCGGGACCCGGGTAGCACCGGACCGCACCGGTTCGACTGGTGCGGCGCTCGGTCTGGGGAGGGACGGTGTCGCGGCCATCGCGGCAACATCGTCGCACAGCGCGGGCCCGCTGTGGCCGGCCCGGGAGCGCGCTTGTGCCGCCTCGGGTGATCCCCGCGGGCGCAGATCACCCGGTCGAGTGATCGCCGGGAGCGCCGCTCGGGGCGGGCCGCCCGGCGCCCGATCAGCCGGGGTGCTGCGCCCGCGACACCGCCGCCGGCCGCCGCCACCGCGCCCCGACGCCCCCCGTGATCCGCTGCGCCGCGAGCTTCCCGGAGATCAGCACCGGTGGCACGCCCACGCCCGGCGTCGTGCCGCAGCCGGCCAGCACCACGTTGTCCAGCACCAGGTTGCGCGGCCGGAACGGCCCGGTCTGGGCGAAGGTGTGCGCGGCGGAGAACGGCGTGCCGGCCGCCAGGCCCATGCCCGCCCAGTCCCGCGGTGTGACCAGTGACTCCACCTCGACGGAGTCGCCGAAGCCGGTCAGGCCGCGGTCCTCCAGCACCCGCACCAGCTCGTCGCGGTAGGCGGGCCCGACGCGCGGCCAGTCGATCGGGCCCACGCTCAGGTTCGGCGCCGGCGCCAGCACGAACATCCCGCGCCCCGGCGGGCTGGTGACCAGCAGCGACGGGTCGCTCATCAGCGTGCCCAAGCGGGTCAGCTCGTCGAACGTCCGGTCCCACGCGCGGCCGAACAGCAGCGTGTGGTGGGCCAGCTCCGGCCACGTCCGGTCGACGCCGGCGTGCAGCACCACCGCCGAGGGCGACCACGTCATCGGCACCGGGCGGCGCGGGCGGTGGCCCAGCAGCCGGTAGGCCACCGGCAGGTCCGGCGTGAGCACCACGGCGTCGCACGGGATGCGCTCGCCCTGCGCCGTCCGCACGGCGGTGACCCGGCCGCCGATCCGCTCCAGCCACGCGACCTTGGTGCGGTAGCGCAGGTCCGCGCCCGCGTCCCGGGCCGCCGCGGCCAGGGCGTCGGGCAGGGCGCGCATCCCGCCGCGCGGGTAGTAGACGCCCGCGATGGTGTCCATGTACGCGATCACGGCGTACGCGGCGAGCGCCTTGCGCGGCGGCAGGCCCGCGTAGAGCGACTGGAACGAGAACACCCGCTGCAACCGCTCGTCCTTGAGGAACCGGGCCACCGACGGGCCCAGCCGCGCGAAGCCGCCCAGCGCCGCCAGCCGCGCCAGGTGCGGGGTGAGCAGGTTCAGCGGCGAGTCGAAGTTCGCGCCGATGAAGGTGTCCTTCTCGGTCCGGTACAGGTCGGTCAGCCACGCCCGCAGCGCCCGGTACCCGGCGGCCTCGGCCGGGCCCGCGAACCGCCGCACCTCGGCCTCCATCGCGTCGGCGTCGGCGTGCACGTCGAGCACCTCGCCGTCGGCGAAGCGCGCCCGGTAGGCGGGTTCCAGCGGCATCAGGTCCAGCCGGTCCCGCAGGCTCTCGCCGACCGCGGCGAAAGCCTCGTCGACCAGGTCCGGCATGGTCAGCACGGTCGGCCCGGTGTCGAACCGGTAGCCGCCCAGGTCCAGCCGGCCGGCCCGCCCGCCGGGCACGTCGTCGCGCTCCACCACCGTCACGCGCCGCCCCGCGCCGAGCAGGTGCAGCGCGGTGGACAGCCCTGCCAGTCCCGCTCCCACCACGACGACGTGGTCCGTGCGGCCGGTCACCATGCGCATGTCAGTGAGTCCGTTTCGTCGCGCTGACGGCGAGTTCGGCGAGGCGTTCGGCGGCGACGGGCTCGACGACCGGCGCCCGGTCCAGCGCGGCCAGCGCCGACGCGGTGAGCGCGGCGATGCGCTCCTCCACCGCCGCCACCGCGCCGACCTCCACCAGCCCGGCCCGCACCGCGTCGACGGTGGCCGCGTCCAGGTCGGGGCGGCCCAGCGCGTCGTGCAGCAGGTCCGCGCCGTACCGCATGCCGAGCGCCACCAGCAGGGTCCGCTTGCCCTCGCGCAGGTCGTCGCCCGCGGGCTTGCCGGTGACCGCCGGGTCGCCGAACACGCCGAGCAGGTCGTCCCGGAGCTGGAACGCCACCCCGATGTCGGCGCCGAAGGTCCGCAGCCCGTCGACCAGCCCCGGCGGCGCGTCGCCGATCGCCGCGCCCATGTGCAGCGGTCGCTCGACGGTGTAGGCGGCGGTCTTGAGCCGGTCGATGCGCAGCGCGGCGTCCGCCGAGGAGTCGCCGCGCGCCTGGGTGAGCACGTCCAGGTACTGGCCCGCGAGCATCTCGGTGCGCATGTCGCGCCACGGCAGGCTCAGCCGGCGCAGCGCGTCGTTCGGCAGGCCGGCGGCGAACAGCATGTCGTCCGCCCAGGCCAGCGCCACGTCCCCGATCAGCACCGAGGCGGCCAGGCCGAAGCGCTCGGGCTCGCCGAGCCAGCCCTGCTCCCGGTGCCGCCGGGCGAACCGGACGTGCACGGTCGGCATCCCGCGCCGGGTCTCCGAGGCGTCCATCAGGTCGTCGTGGATCAGCGCGCACGCCTGGATCAGCTCCAGCGAGCTGACCGCGGTGAGGACGGCGTCGGCGAGCGGGCCGTCCGGGTCGCCGCCCGCCGCGCGCCACCCCCACCAGGCGAACGTCGGGCGCACCCGCTTGCCGCCGCCGAGGACGAAGTCGGCCAGGGCGTCGACGGCGCCGCCGAAGTTCTCCTCCATCCGCGCGCCCAGTGACCTGCGATCGGCCAGGTAGCCTGCGAGCGCTGCGTCGACGTGCTTGGGCAGTTCCAGGTCCAAGGGGTGGGGCGGCACCCGTCTATGGTCACCTCTGCGCCGCGAGTCCGCCCAACCGGGGGGCTGGTCCCATCCAGTGAACGGGTTCTCCCACCTGCCGGCACGGGCACTACGCTGGTGGCATGACTTCGGTCGTCGAACGCCTCAGCGGGAGCCGTCCCGTGTTCTCCGTGGAGTTCTTCCCGCCGCGGGACGCGGCCGACGAGTTGGTCCTGTGGCGCGCGATCCGCGAGCTGGAGGCGCTGGACCCGGCGTTCGTGTCGATCACCTACGGCGCGGGCGGCTCGTCGCGGGACCGCACCATCCGCACCACCGCCCGGGTGGTCCAGGAGACGACCCTGGTGCCGATGGCGCACCTGACCGCCGTGGAGCACTCGGTGGCGGAGCTGCGCAACGTGATCGGCTGGTACGCGGCGGTCGGCGTGCGCAACATCCTGGCGGTGCGCGGCGACCCCTCCGGCGACCCCAACGGCGAGTGGGTGCCCCACCCCGCCGGCCTGACCTACGCCGAGGAGCTGGTGCGGCTGTGCCGCGAGCTGGGCGACTTCTGCGTGGGCGTGGCGGCGTTCCCCTACGGGCACCCGCGCTCGGCCGACCTCGACGCCGACACCCGGCACCTGGTGGCGAAGCTGCGGGCCGGCGCGGACTTCGCGATCGCCCAGCTGTTCTTCCGGCCGGACGACTTCCTGCGGCTGCGCGACCGGGTGGCGGCGGCCGGCTGCGACACCGCGCTGCTGCCCGGCCTGATGCCGCTGACCACGCCGCGCACCCTGGCCAAGACCGTGGAGCTGTCCGGCGCGCCCGTGCCGCCGGAGGTGGCGCGCCGGCTGGAGCCGCACCTGGACGACCCGGCGGCGTTCCGGCGGGCCGGGATCGACCTGGTGACCGAGACGGGGGAGCGGCTGCTCGCGGAGGGCGTGCCGGGCCTGCACTTCTACACGTTCAACCGCTCCAAGGCGACCCGCGAGGTGGTCAACCGGCTCGGCCTGGTCCCGGCCAGGACCGGCCCCGGCTGAGGCGCGCCCGCGTCAGGCGACCTGGCCGCGGCGGTGCGCGACGATCGCCAGCACCAGCACGACCAGCGCCGCGCCGCCGGTCAGGCCGGCCACCAGCATGGTCCACCCGAAGTACGACGGCGAGTTCTCGCCGGAGTACCGGATCGTGGCGGTGAGCATCGACGCCTGGCCGGGCTGGGGCGACCACGAGATGGTGGAGCGGTCCTCCTCCCGGCCGTTGGTGTCGACGACCTCGCCCGGGAAGCTGATCTTGACCTGGATGTCCGCCCGGTCGATCGGCACCTGGGTGAGGTCCACCGAGCCGGACAGCGTCACCAGCTCGCCGGAGCGCCGGAAGCCGAGCTGGTAGCGGCTGTGCGAGGCGCTGGTCGCCGTCGACAGCGCGCGGACCTCGTCGAAGGTCAGGTTGCTGAACGTCAGCTGCGTGCCGTTGTAGGCGTCGGCCCGGTACGGCTTGGTGCTGACCCGGTCCGTCAGCTCCTTGGGCACGCTCAGCTGCGGGCCGGGGTCGCTCTCCTCGACCGACGGCGTGGCGGCGACTATCTCGCCGGAGACCCGGTCGTCCTGCGACACCGCCATGGCGGCGTGCACTCTGACGCACCCCGTCAGCGAGAACGCCGCGAGGAGGAACACCGGCAGGAGGAGCGCGGAGGTCCTGGGCACCAGGTCATCCTGCCGGCCGGGTCAAAAGTTGACCGGCCGAGCGGGGTCGTGAGCTTGGCTAAATACCTGTTGGAGGGACCTGACCCGGCGGTAACGTGCGGCTCATGTCACCATCTCCGGCCGGCGTGCACGGCATCAGCAACCAGTTCGTCGCCGACTACGCGGCCGCCGACCCCCTGACGGCCACCTTCATCGGCACCCCCGGCCACGACGACCGGCTGACCGACTACTCGCCCGAGGGCCACCGGGCGCGCCGGGAGCTGTCCGCGCGCGCCCTCGCCGAGGTCGCCGCCGCGGAGCCCGCCGACGCCGCCGAGGCCGCCGCCAGGTCCGTGTTCCTGGAGCGCGTCGGCCTCGACGTGGAGATCCACGAGGCGGGCCTGTGGGAGGGGGAGCTGAACGTCATCGCGGGCCCCGTGCAGAACCTGCGCGAGGTGTTCGACCTGATGCCGACCGAGACCCCGGAGCAGTGGGCGACCATCGCCAAGCGGCTCGCGGCGATGCCGGAGGCGGTGGCGAACCTGCGCGCGGGCCTGGCCCACTCCGCCGACCGGGGCAGGGTGGCCGCGCTGCGGCAGGTCAGCCGGGTCGCCGAGCAGTGCGACACCTGGTCGGGCCGGTCCGGTGGCAAGTCCTACTTCGCGTCGCTGGTCGAGGGCGCGCCGGTGGGCGACGCGCTGCGCGCCGACCTGGAGGCGGGCGCGCGGGCCGCCGCCGGCGCCTACGCCGACCTGGCCGCGTTCCTGCGCGCGGACCTCGCGCCGAAGGCGCCGCGCGAGGACGCGGTCGGCGCGGACGCCTACCGGCTGTGGTCGCGGTACTTCACCGGCGCGCGGCTGGACCTGGCCGAAGCCTACGAGTGGGGCTGGGCCGAGTTCACCCGCGTCGAGGCCGAGATGAAGCGGGTGGCCGACCGGATCAAGCCGGGCGCGACGCTGGCCGAGGCCGCCGCCGCGCTGGACGCCGACCCGCGCTACCTGGTCCACGGCCAGGACGGGCTGCGGGAGTGGATGCAGCAGCTGTCGGACAAGGCCCTGCTGGACGTCCGCGGCGTGCACTTCGAGTTGCCCGACGAGCTGATGAGGCTGGAGTGCCGCATCGCGCCGCCCGGCGGCGGCGTCGGCGCCTACTACACCGGCCCGACCCCGGACTTCTCCCGCCCCGGCCGCATGTGGTGGTCGGTGCCCGCCGACAAGACCGAGTTCTCCACCTGGCGCGAGGTCACGACCGTCTACCACGAGGGCGTGCCGGGCCACCACCTCCAGGTCGCCACCGCCGTCTACCAGGCGGAGAAGCTGAACGACTTCCAGCGCATGATGTGCTGGGTCTCCGGCCACGGCGAGGGCTGGGCGCTGTACGCCGAGCGGCTGATGCGCGAGCTGGGCTACCTGGAGGACGACGGCGACCTGCTCGGGATGCTCGACGCGCACCTGTTCCGCGCGGCCCGCGTGATCATCGACATCGGGATGCACCTGGAGCTGGAGATCCCCCGGGGGACCGGCTTCCACGAGGGCGAGCGCTGGACGCCGGAGCTGGGCCTGGAGTTCATGCTGACCCGCACCATCACCGACCCGGCGCACGTGCGCGACGAGATCGACCGCTACCTGGGCTGGCCCGGCCAGGCGCCGTCGTACAAGCTCGGCGAGCGGCTGTGGCTGGCGGCGCGGGACGAGGCCAAGGCCCGGCACGGGTCGGCGTTCGACCTGAAGACCTTCCACCGGGACGCGCTGGAGATGGGCGCGATGGGCCTGGACACGCTGCGGGAGCGCCTCGCGCGGCTGTGACGGGAGGACTGCCCGCGAACCCCCCGGTGGCCGCCCTTCACGGCGTCGTCACCGGGGTTCGTGTTGTCTGTGCCACGGGCACTTCAGGGGAGGGGGACGGGATGGCCAGACGTCTCGCGAGGTCCGCGGCCGCGGTCGTCGCGGCCGGCGCGCTGCTGTGCGGCGCGGTTCCGGCGCAGGCGCAGGAGGAGGTCGCCGACCCGGCCGAGTGGCGGGTCCGGCAGGAGATCGTGGACCACGCGTTCAGCCAGGTCGGGGCGAAGGAGAACGGCCCCAACGGCTACCCGCAGCGCTACCAGGCGGTCGACCCGGCGGTGCGCCGGCCCGTCGAGTGGTGCGGGGTGTTCGTGAACTGGGCGTGGACGAAGGCCGGCGTGCCGCAGCGCCCGTCGATGCAGGCCGCGCCCGGCGCGCCCGCCGTCGACCAGGGGCACTGGGCGACCTACTGGCAGAAGTGGGGCCGGGAGAACGGTCGCTGGAAGCCGCTGGCGGACCGGGACGTGGAGACGGGCGACGCCATCGTCTACGGCAACTACCCGTCGATGATGGCGCACGTCGGCGTCGTGGTGGAGGTCGCCTACGACCGCACCGGCCGCCACGCGACCCACGTGCGGACCGTGGAGGGCAACGTCGGCGACCGCGTCGTCTACACGAAGTGGCGCAAGCTGTCGGAGCTGAACGCGGGCACGGGCCTGAAGGTCTCGGGGTTCGTGTCGCCGTTCTGACGCGGGCGCGGGGCAGCGGGCGGTCGTCGCGGACGGCCGCCCGTCGCCGTCAGTCCAGCGGCAGGGTGCGGCCGAGCACGGCGAACGGCCGCGGGTCGCCGGTGAACTGGTAGTGCCGCAGCACGTCGGCGAACCCCAGCCGCCGGTACAGCCGCCACGCCTTGCTCGGGCCCTCCGGCGTGGACAGCAGCACGCGCGACGTGGGCACGCCCGCCAGCAGGCTGCGCAGCAGGCCCTCGCCGATGCCCCGGCCCTGCGCGCGCGGCAGCACGTGCAGCTCGGTCAGCTCGAAGTAGTCCTGCATCCACTCCTCGACCGCGTTCGGCCCGGAGACCAGGGTCAGGCCGTGCCGCACCTGCTCGTGCCACCACTGGCCCACCGAGCCGCGGTAGCCGTAGCCGATGCCGACCAGCTCGTCGTCCCCGCCCAGCGCCGCCACGCAGCGCCAGCCCTCCCGCAGCACGTGCGCCAGCCACATCGGCGCGCGCTGCTCGGCCGTGCCCGGCGGGTAGGCCATCGCGCTGACGTAGAGCGCCAGCGCCTCGCCGAGCCGGGCGTTCAGCTCCTCGGCGGACAGCTCCACCAGCCGCTGGGCGGGCGCGGCGGTCATCGCGCGACCTTCGCCGGGACGCCGCCGGACAGGTCGACCAGCCCGGCGTAGTCGGTGGGGAACACCGCGTGCGGGTGCCCGGCGGCGGCCCACACCACCTCGTGCTGCGCCAGGTCGACGTCCACGAAGGTCCGGATCGGCGCGGGGTGCCCGAGCGGCGAGACGCCGCCGATCACCTGGCCGGTGTGCTCCCGCACGAACTCCGGCTTCGCCCGCTCGACCCGGTCGACGTCGGCGAGCGCGGCCAGCAGGTCGGTGTCCGCGCGGTGCGCGCCGGAGGTGAGCACCAGCAGCGGGCGGGCCACCCCGTCCCGGACGGCGGCGAACACGAGGCTGTTGGCGATGGCCCCGACCGGCACGCCCACCGCCCGGGCGGCCTCGGCGGCGGTGCGGACGGCGTCGGCCAGCACGCGGATGCCGTCGGCCGCCTCGTGGTGGCCCGCCTCGGACAGGGCCGCCGCCACCTTGCGGATGCCGGGGTGGTCAAGTGCGCTCACCCGTTCATGAGACCACGCGCGGCCGGGTTGAGGAGTGCCGGGTTCACGGGTTACGCTGATCAGGCTCGAACGTTTGTTCGAGCTATGCCTTGGCGGTGGGGCGGGGGAAGCGCCCCACCGCCAAGTGCCGCCGTCTCCCCGCGGCGGTCGTCGCCGTCCCGACGCCGCGAGGAGGCCGCCGATGTCGACTTCGACCGACTTCCCCAGCACCCGACGGGCACCCCTGCCCGCGCCCTGCCCGGCGACCCGCGCGGCGGTGCGGGCGGGCGCCGCCCGGCACGCGGACCCGCGGGGCGCCGACGACCCGGCGCGCCGGGCGGCGCGGTCTGCCGAACCGGTCGACGGGATCACCCACGAGGGCGGGGCGTGAGCAGGGCACTGGTCGACTACGACCGGCTGGTGGGGACCGCGGCGGCGGAGGCCGAGCTGCTGGCGGCGTCGGCGGAGGGGCAGCGCCCGGAGCGCCAGGTGCCCGCGTGCCCGGGGCTGAACCTGGGCGAGACCGTCCGCCACGTGGGCAGCACGTGCCGGATGGTCGAGCGGTGGCTGCGCTCGGGGCGGCGACCCGCCACCTGGCAGCAGGACCCGGCGCACGGGCAGGCGCTGCCGGACTACCTGCGGGAGGGCGTCGGGCCGCTGGTCGACGCGCTGTCCGAGCGCGCGGCCGACGACCCGTGCGAGACGTGGTGGCCGGCCGACCGCACGTGCGGCTTCTGGGCCCGGCGGCTCGCGCACGAGGCGACCGTGCACCGGATGGACGTGCAGTCGGCGGCCGGCCTGCCGCTGGACCCGGTGCCCGACGACATCGCGGAGGACGGCGCGGACGAGGTGCTGTCGCTGTGGCTCGGCCACCGGCTCGACGTGCTGGGCGTGCGCGGCGCCCGGGACGCCACGGTGGCGATCCGCACCGCCCGCAGGGTGTGGCTCGTCCGCACCGGTCCGGAGCCCTCGGCGGTGTGGCGGGCGTCGCCGGCGGAGGCGGAGTCCGCCGACGCCGACGTCACGGGCTCGCCGATGCGCGTGTACCGCTGGCTGTGGGGCCGCATCCCGGACCGCGACGTGGAGACCAACGGCGACCACGACGCCATCGCCCAGCTGTGGGCGCTCCTGCGGCTGGCGACGAAGTGACCCGCCGCGGCGGTCCGCCCGCCCGGGGGCCGGGGCGGACCGCATAGCCTGATCGCGTGCGGAAGGTCCTGATCACCGGGATGTCGGGCACCGGCAAGTCGACCGCCCTGCGCGCCCTGGGGGCGCGCGGGCACCGCGTGGTCGACACGGACACCGACCGGTGGAGCCACTGGGTCACCCTGGACGACGGGTCACCGGACTGGGTGTGGCGCGAGCAGGCCGTGACCGACCTGCTGACCGGCCACCGCGGCGGCAGCCTCTTCGTCGCCGGCTGCAAGAGCAACCAGGGCCGGTTCTACCCGCTGTTCGACCACGTCGTCCTGCTGAGCGCGCCCGCCGAGGTGCTGCTCGCCCGCGTCGCGGCGCGCACCGACAACCCGTACGGCAAGCGGCCGGGGGAGCGGGCCGCGATCCTGGGCGACCTCGCCGCCGTGGAGCCGCTGCTGCGCGCCACCGCGACCGCCGAGATCGACGCCCGCGCCCCGGTCGAGCAGGTCGTCCGGCAGCTGGAGGAGCTGGCCCGGCCCGGCGGGGCCGCGCGGTGAGCGGCGGCCGGCCCCGCTACAGCGTCAGGTCGGCGCTGTGCGCCAGGCCGTCGGGCCCGGCGGTCTCCAGGCGGTAGCGGGCCTCGCGACCGGCGATCTCCAGCACCGCCACCGAGTTGCCGAAGTGCGGTCCGCTGATCTTGGTCCACGAGACCGGGTCGGCGGGCACGCCCGCGCGGTCGGCCCAGCGGCGCAGCAGCCGGGCCAGCGGCCGGGACCAGGACAGGCGGAACACCGGCCGGAAGATCCACGGCGGGTCGTTGTGCACCGGCGAGCAGACCAGTTGCAGCACCCGCGACGCGGTCGGGTCGGCGAAGTCGGCGCGGGCCGCGTAGCTGTGGTGCACGTCACCGGAGAGCACGCAGATCGTGCCCGGCGCGGCCGGGCCCGAGCCGACGCGGTGGAGGAAGCGGGCCAGGCGCTCGAACGACGCCCGGAACGCCGGCCAGTGCTCCAGGTCGCCCACCTGGCGCACCTGCTCGGCCAGCCGGCCGCGCCGCCCCGGGCGCTCGGCGCCGCGCTCGACGATGGACTGCAGGTGGCTCAGGGCGTGCGGCATCAGCCACGGCAGCGACGACCCGATCAGCAGGTGGTCGACGTCGCCCTCGGCGTTGCGCTCGATCCAGTCGAACTCCTCGTCGCCGACCATCAGCCGCTCCGGGCCGTCCAGGATGCGCCCGCTGCGGGTGTCCACGACCAGCAGCCGCACCCGGCCGAAGTCGCGCCGGTAGCTCCACCGGGTCGGCTTGCGGCCGTCCGCCTCCTGGTCGGCCCGCTCGGCGAAGTCCTCCAGCAGCCCCTGCACGTCGCCCCCGGCGGCCAGCACCTGCCCGTAGAGCTCGTCCTGCGCCAGGTCCTCGGGCGCGAGGTTGCCCAGGTGCTGGTACACCCAGTACGACGCGAGCCCGGCCCGGATGCGCTTGCGCCACCACGGCTTCTCCGCCATCTGCGCCCGCCACGCCCGCGAGGTGTTCCAGTCGTCCCGGATGTCGTGGTCGTCGAAGATCATCGACGTCGGCAGGACGGACATCAGCCAGCGGATCTCCGGGTCCGCCCACGACTCGTGGTACAGCTCGGCGTACTCGCGGAAGGACACCACCTCGCCCTCCGGCTCGGGCCTGCGCTCGGCCAGCCACCGCTTGACCCGCTCCGTCGGCTCGTCCGCGTAGACCTGGTCGCCGAGCAGCAGCAGCGCGTCGGGCCACCGCTCCTCGGGCCAGTCCTTCATGCGCAGCGCGAACGCGTCCAGCGCGTCGGAACCCCGCTTGTCCGCCGCGCGCTGGTCCGGCCCGCCCTCCTTGGCGGCCCGGCAGGAGCCGAACACCAGCCGCCGGACCGGCCCGGTGCGGATCCGCGGCTCCGGGAACGAGGACCCCGGCTCCGGCCAGGCCACCCGGCCGTCCAGCCGCACGTCGTACGGCGTGGTGGTGCCGGGTTCCAGCCCCTCCACGACCAACAGCGCGAAGTGCTGGTCGCCCACGCGGAACGTCGACGCGCGGTGACCCGCGACCTCCACCTCACAGGCCGTGTCCGTCTCGACCCAGACCGTGGCCGAGGTGGGGTCGACGTGCCTCAGCACCGGTCCGAGCACCAAGTCCGCCATGGGTGCAGACGTTACCTTCGTTGCATGGCAACCAGGTTGCGCGAGGTGGTCGTGGACGCCGCCGACCCGGTCCGGCTGGGCCGGTTCTGGGCGCGGCTGCTGGACCGGCCGGTCATCGCCGAGGGCGCCGACGGCGTGGACGTCGGGCTGGGACTGGGGGTGGCGCTGGCGTTCGTGCCGGTGCGCGACCCGAAGACCGCCAAGAACCGCCTGCACCTGGACCTGGCCTCGACGTCGCCGCGGCACCAGGCGGCCGTGGTGGCGCGGGCGCGGGAGCTGGGCGCGCGACCGGTCGACCTCGGCCAGGGGGCGGTGCCGTGGGAGGTGCTGGCGGACCCGGAGGGCAACGAGTTCTGCGTCCTGGAGCCCCGCGACGAGTACCCGGGCGACGACCCGGTGGCGGCGGTGGTGGTCGACGCGGCGGACCCGCCGGCGCTGGCGGCGTTCTGGTCGCAGGCGACGGGGCGGCCGGTGGTCCGCGCGGACCGGGGGTTCGCGGCGCTGGGCCGGGCGGCGGGTCTCCGGCTGGAGTTCGTCCGGGTCGACGAGCCGAAGGTGGTCAAGAACCGGGTGCACCTGGACCTCGCGCCGCCCCCGGACGGCGACCTGCCCACCGAGGTGGCGCGCCTGGAGGCGCAGGGGGCCGTGCGGGCGGACGTGGGCCAGGGCGCCGTGGCGTGGGCGGTGCTGGCGGACCCGGAGGGCAACGAGTTCTGCGTCACGACCCCGCGCTGAACCGGCGCCCGCCGCACGTGCCGGGCCCCGCGCGCCGGCCCTCGTCGGTCCACAGTGGACTGCCCCGTCGGCGGCGCGGGGATCGCCGTTCGGCGAGCACCACGTGAGGTGGCGGCTCCGGGCCCCGCGCCCGGTCGGAGGGCTCCCCGCCGGAACCCCCGCCGGCGAACGACGAGCGCCGAGACGGCCGACGAGTGTCCACTGTGGTCCCGGGCGTTCGTCGGCGAGTCAGGCCCGCAGGCGCAACCCCTTCGGCGTGGCGCGGAAACCCGCCTCCTGGAGGACGCCCGCCAGCCGCGAGCCCAGCGCCACCTCCCCGTCCGCCCGCTGCACGGAGAGCCGGCCCAGCCACCCGTCGCGCACCGCGCGGCCCAGGGCCTCGGCGGCGGCGCGCAGGACGTCCTCCTCCTCGCTGAACGACAGCAGCGAACGCCCGCCGCGCTCCACGTACAACGCCGCCACGCCGTCGACCAGCACCGCCAGCGCCCCGGACTTGCGCCCCGGCCGGTGCTTCCCCCCGCCGACCGGCTCGGGCCAGGGCAGGGCCGCCCCGTACGGCTGCGCCGGGTCGGCGGCGGCCAGCACCACGGCCTCCGGCGCGCCGTCGCGGTCCTGGCCGGGCGGGCGGGACAGCGCGCGCAGCCGGTCCACCGCCCCGCGCGCCGCGAACTGCGCCGCGCCCAGCCCCTCCACCACGTAGCCGCGCACGACCTGGCCGGACTCCTCCATCGCCCGCAGCACCCGGTACACGCCGCTGAACCCGCCGGTCACCCGCTCGGTGTCCAGCGCGCCCCTGGTGAGCACCCCGTGCCGCTCCAGGAACGCCTCCGCGCGGGCGTGCGCGCGCCGGGTCGGGTCCACCGCCGGCGCCACCGCCAGCGACCAGCGGCCGGCCGCCGTCGGCGGGCCGGTGCGGCCGGGCAGGTCCGGCCGGCCCGTCCGCATTCGCGCGTACCGGCCGCGGGGCGCGGTGGGGCGCGGTTTGTGCGCGGCCCCGCCGCCGGAGACCAGCGCCCGCAGCGGCGACAGCGTGTCGTTCGTGACGACACCCGCCCACACCAGGTCCCACAGCGCGCCCACCACCTCGGCGTCGGTCGCCGGGCCCTGCGCCGACACCCGGTCCACCACCTGCCGGAAGAACAGCGCCCCGCCGCCCAGCGCCGCCACCACCGCGGTGTGCAGCGCCGAGTCCGGCATCGCCTCCGGCACCAGGTCGGGCAGCAGCAGGTCCGCCACGTCCGCCGGCGCCAGCGCGATCCAGCCGTCACCGCCCGCCAGCGCGCCGCACCCGGTCCACGTCACCTCGCCGGCCGCGGTCAGCTCGTCCAGCAGCGCCGGGCGGTAGCCGGGCAGCCGGGCGGGCAGCACCAGCGACTCCACGGCGCTCGCGGGCAGCGGCGCCCCCGCCAGCTGCTCCACCACCGAGTACACGTCGTCCGCGGTGGGCGCGCCGCGCAACCGGCGGCCCACGCCGTGCCAGCTCGGCAGGAACCGGCCCAGCGCCGCCGGCTCGACCGGCTCCACCTCGGCGCGCAGCCGCGCCAGCGACGCCCGCCGCAGCCGCCGCAGCACGTCGGCGTCGCAGTACTCGGTGTGCCCGCCCGCCCGGTGCGGGTGCGGGTGCGCCGCCAGGGGCCGCAGCTCGCCGCGCACCAGCCGCCCGGCGCCCGCCAGGCGCTCCAGCACCCCCGTCACGACCGCGACGCCCAGCCCGAACCGCTCCGCCGCCTCGCCGGCCGCGAACGGCCCGTGCGTCCGCGCGTACCGGGACAGCAGGTCGCCCAGCGGGTCGGCCACCGGCTCGGTGAACACCTCCGGCACGCCCACCGGCAGCGCGACGCCCAGCGCGTCGCGCACCCGGCCCGCGTCCTCGATCGCGATCACCCGGTCCTCGCCCGCGACCCGCACCCGCAGCGCCCGCCGCTGCGCCACCAGGTCGGCCAGCCACTCCGGCCGGACACCGCGCTCCAGCGCCTCCGCCTCGGACAGGTCCCCGAGGAACCGCAGCAGGTCGGCCGCGCCCTCGGCGTCGCGCGCGTGCCGGTCCGGCGCCAGGCGCTGGAGGGTGCGCTCGACCTCCGCCACCACCTCCGGGTCGAGCAGCTCCCGGATCGCCTCCGACCCGAGCAGCTCCGCCAGCAGCGCCGAGTCCAGCGACAGCGCCGCCGCCCGCCGCTCCGCCAGCGGCGCGTCCGCCTCGTAGAGGAACATCCCGACGTACCCGAACAGCAGGCTGCGCGCGAACGGCGACGGCGCCGGGGTCTCCACCTCCACGACCCGCACCCGGCGGGCGCGCACGTCCGCCATCAGCTCGCGCAGGCCGGGCACGTCGTACACGTCCTGGAGGACCTCCCGCATCGCCTCCAGGACCACCGGGAAGCTCTCGTACTTCGCCGCCACGGACAGCAGCTGCGCCGCCCGCTGCCGCTGCTGCCACAGCGGCGTGCGGCGCTTCGGGTCGCGCCGGGGCAGCAGCAGGGACCGGGCCGCGCACTCCCGGAACCGGGCCGCGAACAGCGCCGACCCGCTCACCTCGGCGACGACGACCTGCTCGACCTCCTCCGGGTCGAGCAGCACGTCCTCCGCGCCCACCACGACCTGCGCGCCGTCCGCGTCCACCGCGTCCGGCAGCCGCACCACGACGCCGTCGTCGGAGTGCGCCACCTGCACCTCGACGCCGCGCCGCTCCCGCAGCCGGGCCGCGATCGCCAGCGCCCACGGCGCGTTCACCTGCGCGCCGAACGGCGAGTGCACCACCAGCCGCCAGTCGCCCAGCTCGTCCCGGAACCGCTCCACCAGGACCGTCCGGTCGGTGGGCACGTGCCGGGTCGCCTCCCGCTGCTCGGCCAGGTACGCCAGCAGGTTCGACGTCGCCCACGCGTCCAGCCCGGCGCTCGCGGCCCGCTCCGCCGCCTCGGCCGGGCCCATCGTGGACACCTCGCGCAGGAACCGGCCCAGCGCGCGGCCCAGCTCCAGCGGGCGGCCCTGCGCGTCGCCCTTCCAGAACGGCATCCGCGCCGGCCGGCCGGGCGCGGGCACCACGATCACCCGGTCGTGCGTGATGTCCTCCACCCGCCACGACGAGGTGCCCAGCAGGAACGTGTCGCCCACCCGCGACTCGTAGACCATCTCCTCGTCCAGCTCGCCCACCCGCGAGCCGGGGCCGCGCTCGGAGGGCGGCGTCATCACCGCGAACAGGCCGCGGTCGGGGATCGTGCCGCCGGAGGTCACCGCCAGCCGCTGCGACCCCGGCCGGCCGCGCAGCTCGCCGTTGACCCGGTCCCAGGTGATCCGGGGCCGCAGCTCGCCGAACTCCTCGCTCGGGTACCGGCCCGACAACATGTCCAGCACCGCCAGCAGCGCCGACTCCGGCAGCGCGGCGAACGGCGCGGCGCGGCGCACCAGCCCGGCCAGCGCCTCCACCGGCCACGGCTCCATCGCCACCATCGCCACGACGTGCTGCGCCAGCACGTCCAGCGGGTTGCGCGGGTACCGCACGGCCTCGATCGCGCCGTCCCGCATCCGCTCCGCCACCACCGCGCACGACACCAGGTCGCCCCGGAACTTGGGGAACACCACCCCGCGCGACACCGCGCCCACCTGGTGCCCCGCCCGGCCGACGCGCTGGAGCCCGGAGGCCACCGTCGGCGGCGCCTCCACCTGCACCACCAGGTCGACCGCGCCCATGTCGATGCCCAGCTCCAGCGAGGACGTGGCCACCACGCACGGCAGCCGACCCGACTTCAGCTCCTCCTCCACCGCGCTGCGCTGCTCGCGCGACATCGAGCCGTGGTGGGCGCGGGCGACCGCCGCCGAGCGCTGCGCGGTCACCCCGGACTGGCCGACCGCCTCCGCCGGGAAGCGCTCCACCGCCGTTCCCCGCGCCGCGGCCGTCCCCCCGCCGGCGCCCCCTTCTCCGGCGCCCTCCTCCTCGGCGAGCTCGTTGAGCCGCGCGGTGAGCCGCTCGGCCAGCCGCCGCGAGTTGGCGAACACGATCGTGGACCGGTGCTGCCGGACCAGCTCCAGCACCCGCTGCTCCACCGCCGGCCAGATCGACGTCCGCCGCTCCGCGCCGGACGCCGGTCCCGACACCTCCCCGGTCGGCTCGCCCAGCTGGGACAGGTCCTCCACCGGCACCTCGACCCGCACCTCGATGGTCTTCGCGGTCGCCGGCTGCACCACCCGCACCGGCCGCCCGCCCGCCAGGAACGAGCCGACCTCCTCCACCGGCCGCACCGTCGCCGACAGCCCGATCCGCTGGGCCGGCTCCGCCAGCAGCGCGTCCAGCCGTTCGAGGGACAGCGCGAGGTGCGCGCCGCGCTTGGCCCCCGCGACCGCGTGCACCTCGTCGACGATCACCGTCTCCACGCCGCGCAGCGACTCGCGCGCCGACGACGTGAGGATCAGGAACAGCGACTCCGGGGTGGTGACCAGCACGTCCGGTGGCCGGCGGGCGAAGGCGCGCCGCTCCTCGGCCGGGGTGTCGCCGGTGCGCATCCCGACCGTGATCTCCGGCTCGGGCAGCGACAGCCGGTGCGCGGCCTGCCGGATGCCCGCCAGCGGCGCGCGGAGGTTGCGCTCCACGTCCACCGCCAGGGCCTTCAGCGGTGAGACGTAGAGCACGCGGCAGCGGCGCTTCGGGTCCTCGGGCGGGGGCGTCGAGGCCAGCCGGTCCAACGCCCACAGGAACGCGGCCAGCGTCTTGCCCGACCCGGTGGGCGCGATCACCAGGGCGTGCTCACCCGCCGCCGCGGCGGCCCACGCGCCCGCTTGGGCCGCGGTGGGCGCGGCGAAGGCCCCGGCGAACCACTGCCGGGTCGCGGGGGAGAAGTCGGTCAGCGCGTCCATGCCCCCATAGTGATGGCTGCGACTCCGTGTTGGATTGCCGCGACTCCGTCGCGGCGGCTCGGCCGCCTGGTAGTCGGCAGTTCACGCCCGATTTTCGGCGATCGAAGAGCGTGATCGCCGAAAATCGGGCGCGACCTACCGACGCGGCCTCGCGGGGCTTCGCCCGCGAGTGGGGGTGGGGAGGGGGAGGGAGGGGGAAAGAGGGGTGGGGGAGAGGGAGAGGGGGGAGAGGGAGGTAGGAGGGGAGGGGGAGGGGGAGGGGTGAGATGGGTCGCGAACTGCGGAGGGGACCTCGTGGGGCGGCTGCCTGTGACAGGATCACCCCGGTTCGCAGACTAAGGGGTGACTGTGCGCGTCCTGTCCGTTGACCTGGGCACTTCCAACACCGTCGCGGTGCTCGCCGCGCACGGCAGGCCGCCCAGGGTCGTCGAGGTGGACGGGTCCGCCACCATGCCCTCGGCCGTGTACTGCGAAGAGGACGGCACGCTGGTCGTCGGGCGGGACGCCGAGCGCCGCGCCCGCCTGGACCCGTCGCGGTTCGAGCCCAACCCCAAGCGCCGCGTGGACGACGGCACGCTGCTGCTGGGCTCCAACGTCGTCCCGGTCACCGACGCGCTGGCCGCCGTGCTGCGCCGCGTGCTGGAGGAGACCACCCGCCAGCTGGGCGGCGAGCCGCTGGACGAGGTCCGCCTGACCCACCCCGCCCAGTGGGGCCCGACCCGCCGCAACGTGCTGCTGTCCGCCGCCCGGCTCGCGGGCGTGACCTCGGAGGTCGTGCTCGTCCCCGAGCCGGTCGCGGCGGCGTCGCACTACGCGTCGCTGTCGGTCGGCCAGGCGCTGGCCGTGTACGACCTGGGCGCGGGCACGTTCGACGTGGCCATCGTCGGCGCGACCCAGAGCGGCTTCACCGTGCTCGCCGAGGACGGCCTGCCCGACCTGGGCGGGCTGGACGTGGACCAGGCGCTGCTGGAGCACGTCGGCCGCCAGGTCTCGCACCGCGACCCGGCGGCCTGGCAGCGGCTGCTGCGCCCCGAGTCCACGGCCGACCGCCGCGCCCGGCGCGCGCTGCAGGAGGACGTGCGGGCGGCCAAGGAGTCGCTGTCGCGGCACGCGCACACCGAGGTGCCGATGCCGGAGCCGTTCGAGGACGTGCTGGTCAACCGCTCCGACCTGGAGGCGCTGGTCCGCCCGAGCATGTTGCGCAGCGTGGAGCTGCTGGCCGCCACCATCCGCTCCACCGGCCTGGCGCCCACCCAGCTCGCGGGCATCTACCTGGTCGGCGGGTCGAGCCGGATCCCGCTGGTGGCGACCATGATCGCCGAGCAGGTGCGGGTGGTGCCGACGAGCCTGGACCAGCCGGAGACGGCGGTGGCGCTGGGCGCGCACCACGTGCCCAAGGACGGCGTGACGCCGCGCGCCAAGGACCCGGTGAAGGCCGCCCACGAGCCGCCGACGGTGGTCACCGCGCCGGTGACCGGGCCGACCCCCGTGCCGCAGGGCCCCGCCGTGAGCGGCCCGACCCGGGTGAACCCGGCCGTCAGCGGTCCCTACCAGGTCAACCCGGCGGTGAGCGGGCCGTACCCGGTGGGCAACCCGGCGGTCAGCGGCCCCTACCAGGTGAACTACCCGCAGACCGGGCCGCAGCAGTTCAACTTCCCCAGCGTCACCCCCCGGTCGAAGCAGCCGGCGGGCGGGAAGCCGCGCAGGAACGTCCTCATCGCGGTCGGCGCCGCCGTCGTGGTGGTGCTGGCCGTGGTGGGCGGTCTCGTCGCGTTCAGCGGTTCGGGCGTGCCCAGCCCGCAGGAGTGCAAGAACGATACCGAGAAGGACGCCCAGGGCTTCACGCGGTGCCTGCGCCAGCTCGCGGGCGGCATCCCCGACGGCAACACGTGCAAGGCGGGCGGCTCGGCCGGCGTGTCCACCATCAGCGCCATCAAGGGCACCGCGGTGAGCTGCTCGGTCAAGGACGGCTACTCGGTGCTCTACATCCTCACCGAGACGGTCACCGGCGCGCAGCAGGGCGCGGACTCGGTCACCCAGTCGCTCAAGTCGGACATGGTCGAGGCCGAGTGGGCGGGCAACGGCCTCAAGGGCAAGTACCGGGCGGCGGCCGACGGGGGCCTGGGCCTGCTCGCGTTCACCGCCGAGGAGCGACCGCTGCTGGGCATCGTGATGAAGAGCGGCGGCGGGGACCTGACCGCCGACGCGGTCGCGGACTTCTTCGAGAACGCGGTCCAGCCGGGCACCTGACCCGGGCGGGGGCCGTGCCCGTCGGAGCGCACTGGGACGATGATGATCATGAACGCCGTGGCGGTGGTGCAGCGCAGGGTGCTGCGCGTGCTCATCGCGACCCAGGTGCTGGGCGCGGCGGGCGTGGGCATCGGCCTCACCGTGTCCACCCTGATCGCGGCGGCGCTGTCCGGCTCGGACGCGGTGGGCGGCCTCGCGCAGACCGCCGCGGTGCTGGGCGCGGGGCTGTTCGCGCTGCCGACCGCCCGGCTGGCCACCCGCCGGGGCCGCCGCCCGGCGCTGGCCCTCGGGTACGGGGCGGGCGCGGTCGGCGCGCTGGCCGCGGCGGTCGGCGTGGTGCTCGGCTCCTGGCCGGTGCTGCTGGTCGCGCTGGTCCTGTTCGGGGCCGCCGGCAGCGCGAACCTGGCCGCCCGCTACGCCGGGACGGACCTGGCGCACCCGGCCAGGCGGGCCCGTTCGCTGGCCGTCGTGGTGTGGGCGGCGACCCTGGGCGCGGTGGCCGGGCCCAACCTGGCCGACCCGGCCGGGCGGGCCGCCGCCCGGTCCGGCCTGCCGGTGGGCGCGGGGCCCTACCTGCTGGCGGCGCTGCTGCTCGGGGTGTCGGCGCTGGTCGTGCTGCGCTTCCTGCGGCCGGACCCGCTGACCGTCGCGCGGTCGGCCGGCCCGGTCACGCCGGCGCACTGCGCAGGCGGGGTGGGCGACGCGCGCGGCTCCGGCGCGGTGTGGCGCGCGCTGCCCGCCGCGGGGAAGCTCGCGCTGGGCGGTGTCACGCTGTGCCACACGGCGATGGTGGGGCTCATGTCGATGACGCCCGTGCACATGGACCACGCCGGGTCGTCGCTGCGGGTCGTCGGGGTCGTCATCAGCCTGCACGTGGCCGCCATGTACGCCGCGAGCCCGCTGTTCGGGTGGCTGGCCGACCGGGTGGGCCGGGTGCCCGTGCTGGCCGTCGGCGCCGCGCTGGTGGTGGCCGCGGCCGGGGTCGCGGGCATGGCGCCCTCGCACGACGCGCCGCAGCTGGCCGTCGGCCTGGCGCTGCTGGGGTTCGGCTGGTCGGCGGGCCTGGTGGCCGGGTCCGCGCTGCTCACCGAGTCGGTCGCGGTGGAGCACCGGCCGGCCGCGCAGGGCCTGTCGGACCTGAGCATGAACATCGGCGGCGCGGTCGGCGGCGTCGTGGCCGGCGTCGTGGTGACGGCGTGGTCCTACGCCGCGCTGGGGCTGCTCGTGGGGTTCACGGCGCTGCCGCTGCTGGTGGCGTGCCTGTTCACGGCGTTGCAGCGGGCGCGCTGATCAGCGCCTGCGGTGGTGGTGCCACCAGGCGCGGACGCCGACCACGAGGGCGGCGACCAGCCCGGCGATGATCACGACCTGGCCGAGCGGCGACGACAGGCCCGTTGGGTCATCCATGGTCCGAGGTTAGCGCGCGGCGGCGGCGAGTTCGCGCACCTTGCCCGTTTCGCCCGCCGTGCGCCAGACGAGCCCCCATTCGAGTTCGGGCGCCCCCACCAGCGGCAGGAACGCGACCCGCGGGCGGGCGAAGTAGCCGGTCGCGTGCGCGCCCAGGGGGCACACGCCCTCGCCGTCCGCGACCGCCGCCATCAGCTCCTGGAACGTCGTGAGGGACCGCCCGCGCCGGATCGGCCGGCCCAGGGGCGTGCGGTCCCGCCAGTACGCGGCGCGGAAGACCGTGTCGCGGGCGAGGTCCTCCACCGTCACGCGCCCCTGCCCGGTGAACGGGTGCGAGTCGGCCACGGCCAGCACCACCGGCTCGCGGAGCACGACCGGACCGGCCGTCAGGTCGGGCTCGCCCACCGGGAGCAGCGCCACCAGCACGTCCACCTCGTCGTCCCGCAGCAGCGCGAACGGGTCCGCGAAACCGGCCTCCCGGATGCGCACCTCGCTGCCGGGGTGGCGGGACCGGTAGCGGGCCAGGACGTCCGCGACGAGGTCCGCGACGGCCGGGGCCTGGAAGCCGACGCGCAGCAGGTCCGTGCCCCGGCCCGCGGCGACGGCCCGCTCCACGGCCTCCGCGATGCTCCGGTAGGCGGGGGCGACCTCGTCGCGCAGCCGCCGCCCGATGGGCGTCAGCGCGACGCGCCGGCTGGTGCGCTCGAACAGGGGCGCGCCGATGCGGCGCTCCAGCAGCTTGACGGTCTGGCTGACGCGGGCCTGGGAGACGCGCAGGCGCTCGGCGGTGCGGGTGAAGTGCAACTCCTCCGCCAGGGTCAGGAAGACCTCGATGTCCCGCCGTTCCATAATGCGCAGGTTATCGTTCGATGCGGTTCCCGTCGTTGATGGCGGGCGCCGGCCGGGAGATCGTCGTCCCATGGAGAACACGCTGCTCGTCCGGGCCGGGAAGGCCGAGAAGCTCACCGCGGACCCCGCCGCCGTCGTCACCCTGCTCGCCGACCTTGAGGGGTTGACCGGCAACCGCTCCACGTTCCTGGACGGCGCGAACGGCGCCCCGCCGCACTTCCACACCCGTGCGTCCGAGCTGTTCTTCGTGCTCGACGGGGCGCTCCAGGTGCTGCTCGACCAGGACGTGGTGACACTGGAGCGCGGGGACTTCCTCGTGGTGCCGCCCCGCGTCCCGCACGCGTTCGGCGCGTTGGAGGGCGCGGACGCGGACGTCCTGTTCGTCTTCACGCCCGGCATCGGCCGCTTCGACTACTACCGCCTGCTGGACCGGGTGCAGCGCGGCCTGGCCGACCCGGCGGAGATCCGCGCCTCGCAGGACCGCTACGACAACCACTACGTCGACAGCCCGGTCTGGGAGGCCGCGCGCTAGCCTGGGGCGGGTGCGCAACACGGTGTTCCGCAAGTTGATGGCGAACGAGTTCGGTCCGGTCCGGTCGGAGATGATGGCCAGGGACCACGTGATGTCCGCCCTCGGCGGGCGCACCGCCGACCAGGCGCTGGAGGAGGGCGTGCCGCCCAAGGAGGTCTGGCTCGCCGTGTGCGACGCGTTCGACGTGCCGGAACACCGGCGGTGACCAGCGCGGCGACCGGGCGGTCGAACACCTGTTCGGCTATAGTCGCCGACACGACCGGGTGATGAACCCCCGCTGGTGGCCCGGTCCCCGCCGGGAAATGTCGTACCCCGCCCGTAACGTCGGTCCCGACATCGCTCAGCGACCCCGAAGACAAACCGAGGTGGACTCCAGATGGCACCACAGGCACCCGACCGGGACAAGGCCCTCGAGCTGGCCCTGGCCCAGATCGACAAGCAGTTCGGCAAGGGCTCGGTCATGCGGCTCGGCGAGGAAGGCCGCGCCCCGATCGAGGTGATCCCCACCGGCGCGATCGCGCTCGACGTCGCGCTGGGCATCGGCGGCCTGCCGCGGGGCCGCGTCGTGGAGATCTACGGCCCGGAGTCGTCCGGTAAGACGACGGTGGCGCTGCACGCCGTGGCCAACGCCCAGCGCAACGGCGGCATCGCGGCGTTCATCGACGCCGAGCACGCGCTGGACCCGGAGTACGCGCGCAAGCTGGGCGTCGACACCGACGCGCTGCTGGTGTCCCAGCCGGACACCGGCGAGCAGGCGCTGGAGATCGCGGACATGCTGGTCCGCTCCGGCGCGCTGGACATCCTGGTGATCGACTCGGTGGCCGCGCTGGTGCCCCGGGCCGAGATCGAGGGCGAGATGGGCGACAACCACGTCGGCCTCCAGGCGCGGCTGATGAGCCAGGCGCTGCGGAAGATCACCGGCGCGCTGAACTCCTCCGGCACGACCGCGATCTTCATCAACCAGCTGCGCGAGAAGATCGGCGTGATGTTCGGCTCGCCGGAGACCACGACGGGCGGCAAGGCGCTGAAGTTCTACGCGTCGGTGCGCCTGGACGTGCGGCGGATCGAGACGCTGAAGGACGGCGGCGAGCCGGTAGGCAACCGCACGCGCGTCAAGGTCGTGAAGAACAAGGTGGCCCCGCCGTTCAAGCAGGCCGAGTTCGACATCCTCTACGGCCAGGGCATCAGCCGCGAGGGCTCGCTCATCGACATGGGCGTCGACCAGGCCATCCTGCGCAAGTCGGGCGCCTGGTACACCTACGAGGGCGACCAGCTGGGCCAGGGCAAGGAGAACGCGCGGAAGTTCCTGCGCGAGAACCCGGACGTGGCCAACGAGATCGAGAAGCGGATCAAGGACAAGCTCGGCATCGGGGCCACCCTCGACGCTGACGAGACCGCACCCGCGCCGGTCGACTTCTAGCGGTGGCGGAGCACGGCGGTCGTGGTCGCGGGGCGCCCCGCGACCCCGCGACCGAGTCCTCCGAGCACGAACCCGCCGACTCGCCCGGGTCCGAGCCCGAGACCGCGGAGCCGTCCCGGCCCCGGATCGCCGAGCCGAGCGAGCCCGGGTCCGCGCGGTCGCCCCGGCCCGGGGCTGCCGAGTCGATGAAACCCGAGGCTGCGGGGTCGTCCCGGCCCGGGGTGGCTGAGCCGAGCGAGCCTGGGGTCGCGGGGTCGCCCCGGCCTGGGGGCGCTGAGTCGAGCGAGCCCGGGATCGGGGGGCTGTCCCGGCCTGGGGGTGCCGGCTCGTCGGGACCCGGGAGTGCTGATCCGTCCGGGTCGGCTCGCTCGTCCGCATCCGAGTCCGACGACCCGTTCGAGGTGTGGGGCGGGCGGCGCAGTGCCTCGGGTGAGGCGCTCCGGGTGGTGCCCGCGGGTGGCTCCGCGGGTGTCCGGGCCGGCGAGGACGATCCGTTCGAGTCGCTGGGCCGCCGCCGGAGCGCTTCCGGTGAGGCGGTCCCCGTGGCCGGCCGGCGCGGCGGGACCCCTCCGGCAGCCGACCCGTTCGACGGCGGAGCCGGAGTCGGCGCCGAGGTCGAGGCCGAGGCCGGGGCCGGGGCGGAGACCGAGGTCGGGGCTGGCGCTGGGCGCGAGGCAGGGGCCGGTGCTGCGGCCGACGCCGAGCACGGGCACCGGTCCACCACCGGGCGCCGGTCGCGGTCCGGGGGTCGGTCCGAGGGCGGGCGTTCGTCGCGGGCACCGCTCCGGTCCGAGGCCGCGAGCCTGTTCGAGGTGGAGCGTCCTGGGGCGACCGATCCGTTCGAGGAGGCGGGGCGGCGCGGGCGTGCCCGCGGTGCGGAGGGCGGTTTCCGCCGGGCTCCCGGGCGGAGGCGGGGCGCTGCCCGTGCCGCCGACCCGGACGCCGAGGCGGCGGCGCGGCCGGTCGACCCGGTCAAGGAGCAGCGCAAGGCCACCGACCTCTGCTACGCGCTGCTGACCGCGCGCGCCCGGACCAGGGTCGAGCTGAAGGACGCGCTGCTGCGCAAGGGCATCAGCGACCAGACCGCCGAACTGGTCCTCGGCAAGTTCGACCGCGCGGGCCTGATCGACGACGCCGCGTTCGCCGAGGTGTGGGTCCGGTCCCGGCACACGTACCAGGGGCTGGGGCGGCGGGCGCTGGCCAGGGAACTGCGGCGCAAGGGCGTCGCCGACGAGGTGGCCGCCGAAGCCGTGGCCGCGGTGGACGACGAGGCGGAGGAGGAGCGCGCCCGGGAACTGGTGCGCAAGAAGCTGCGCACGATGTCCGGCCTGGAGAACCAGGTGAAGATCCGCCGCCTGGTCGGTGCGCTGGCGCGCAAGGGCTACGCCGAGGGCATGGCCTACCGGGTGGTGCGCGACGAGCTGCGCGACGCGGAGGCCGAATCCCCGCTGGACGACCACCTACCCGACTGAACCCGCGCCCGGCTCACCACGCGCCCGGCTCAATTCGCGCTGCACCCGTCCCGTGCCCGGCTTGTCTCGCGCCCGGCTTGTCGTGTGCCCGTACAGCCTCGCGTCGCGCCCACCCCACGCCCGGCTCACCTCGCGCTCGGCCGGTGAACCGCAACGCGAGCCGGCTTGCCGTCCCGGCCCGTCGCGGCCTGGTTCGGTCCGCTCGGCTTGATTCGCCCGGCTCGATCCGCTCGACCTGACCCTCTCGGCCTGACCCTCTCGGCTCGATCCGCTCGGCCTGCACCGCGCTCGGTTCGGCTGGGTCCTGTCGGGTTCGAGCGGGCCCGAAGGGGGCGGAGGCGGGCGGACCGGGAGTTCAGTCCTGTGCGCTGAGCCGCCAGAACTGGCGGCGCTTGCCGTCCTCGCGCACGACCACGCCCAGCCGCGCCAGTTCGGTGCGCAACTGCTTGACGTCGTCGGCGTCGCTCTTCTTCAACGCCTTGCCGCGCGCCCGCAGCAGGGCGTTCGCACCGGGCGGCAGACCGGGCATGTCCTCCACCCACCGCCGGTACTCGTCCCGGTACGGGTCTTCGGGCAGCCAGGGGTAGCCGTGGCGCTGGAAGGCGTCGGCCAGGTCGGCGTCGCGCAGGTCGGAGTTCTCCCGGGCCAGTTCCCCCGTGTCCAGGCCGAGGACCACCAGCTTCTTGCCGTCCAGGAAGACCCCGGACACCTGCGTCCGGTCGACCGCGCGCTCGGTGCCGCCCCGGTTGAACACCACGAACTCGTCGGCCACCTCGACCGTCAGCCGCTCCGCCGCGGCGAGGAACGCCACCACCAGGCCGACCAGCGCACCCGCGCCGAGCGAGCCGAACGTCGCCTGCGGCTCGGGGATCGAGGCGACCAACCGGAACGGTCCCCGCAGCGGCGCCCACGGCAGCGACACCACCCAGTCGGCGATGGCCTGCACACCCCACAGCGCGGCCGCGCCCAGCAGCGGGAACCCGACCCACACCAGGCCGACCTGCCAGCTCGGCTCGGTCACCACCGAGGTCCGACGCGCGTTCATCCCCGACACCCTCCCCCAGTGCGGGCACAACCTACCGCACCCGGCCGGCTATCTTGGCGGGACCGATCCACCGAGGGGGGACGTCGTGGGGAAAGCCGCGCGCCACGTGGTCTGGGACTGGAACGGCACGCTGCTGGACGACACGCACGCCGTGCTGAAGTCCGTGAACCGGGTCTGCCTGCACTTCGGCCGCGAGGAGGTGTCGCTGGCCGAGTGGCGCGCGATGTTCAGCCGACCGCTGCTCGCCTGCTACGAACGCCTCCTCGGCCGCCCGCTGTCCACCCGGGACTGGGCGGAGATCGACCTGCTCTACCACGAGGAGTACCGCGCGCTGCTGGACACGTGCCGGCTGGCGACGGGCGTCCCGGACCACCTGCACGACTGGCCCGGCACCCAGTCGCTGCTGTCGATGTGGTTCCACGACGAGCTGGTGCCGCTGATCACGACCTACGGCCTGGCCGGGCTGTTCACCCGGGTCGACGGCCTGCGCCTGGCCACCGGCGGCGGTTCCAAGGCCGAGCACCTCGCCGAGCACCTGCACCACCAGGGCCTCGACCCCGCCGACGTCGTCGTGATCGGGGACGTGGCGGACGACGCCGAGGCCGCCCGGCACGTCGGCGCCCGGGCAGTCCTGGTGACCACGGGCGTGGTCGACCGGGCCCGGCTCGAAGCGACCGGCGCGCCCGTGGTCGACTCGATCCCCGAGGCCCTCGCCCGGCTCGGGTGAGCCGGGCGCCCCGCCCGGACGGCCGGCGGAGACCTCCGGGCGGGCACGCCCGGCGCCGTCCGCAGAGGTGTTCAGCGCCGTCCGCGGAGACGTCCGGCGCGGCCGGCGGAGGCGTCCGACACCGTCCGCGGAGGTGTTCAGCGCCGTCCGCGGAGACGTCTGTCGCGGCCTGCGGAGGTGTTCAGCACCGCCTGCTGGAGACGTCCGGCGCGGCCTGCGGGCACGTCCGGCGCGATGAGCGGGCGGGTCCGGTGCGCCCGACCAGCGCGGCCGGGGCGGCGGCGCGTCCCGGCGTCGGCCGCGACCGCCGCCCGGTGAGCGGCGGTCGCGGCCGGTCTCACAGCGCCGCCGCCGCCCGCGCCAGCGCCTCGATCCGGTCGAAGTCGCCCGCCGCCAGCGCGTCCTTCGGCGTCAGCCAGGACCCGCCCACGCAGCCCACGTTCGGCAGCGCCAGGTAGCGCGGCGCGGTCTCGGCCGAGATGCCGCCGGTCGGGCAGAAGCGCAGCCCCGGCAGCGGCCCGGCCACCGACTTCAGGAAGTCCGCGCCGCCCGCCGCCTCGGCCGGGAAGAACTTCAGCGCCGTCAGACCGCGCTCGGCCAGCCGCATCGCCTCCGACGCGGTCGCCGCGCCCGGCAGGAACGGCAGCCCGGTGCCCTCCACCGCGGCCAGCACCCGCTCCGTCGTCCCCGGCGTGACCAGGAACGCCGCCCCGGCCTCGGCGGCCCGCTCGGCGTGCTCCGGCGCGGTCACGGTGCCCGCCCCGAGCACGATGTCGGGCACCTCGGCGGCGATCCGCTCGATCGCGGCCAGCGCCGCGGGCGTGCGCAGGGTCAGCTCGATGACGCGGATACCCCCGCGCAGCAGCGCCCGCGCCAGCGGCACGGCCTGGTCGGCGTCGTCGAGCACGACGACCGGGATGACGGGGGACAGCTCCAGCAGTTCCGCGCTGGTGGTCACCGGGTTACCTCCTGGTTCGCGCGGCCCGCGAAGTGCGACGCCGCGATGGGGCCGAACACGCTCGCGCCCCGGTCGGCGGGCCCGACCGACCGGCGCAGCGCGGCGAACAGCTCACGTCCGGTGCCCGTCCACGCCTGCGCGTCCGGGGGGAAGTCCACCAGGTCGCGGGCGGCCAGCTCGGCCGGGTCCACCAGCGCCTCCAGCGTCCCGGTCTCCGCGTCGACCCGCAGCACGTCGCCGTCGCGCACGCGGGCCAGCGGACCGCCCACGGCGGCCTCGGGGGTGAGCTGGATGGCGGCCGGGATCTTGCCCGACGCGCCCGACATCCGGCCGTCGGTGACCAGCGCGACCCGGAAGCCCCGGTCCATCAGCACGCCCAGCGCGGGGATCAGCTTGTGCAGCTCGGGCATCCCGTTGGCCTGCGGCCCCTGCTGGCGCACCACCACCACGACGTCCCGCTCCAGCTCGCCCGCCTTGAACGCGGCGCCGAACGCCTCCTGCGAGGTGAACACCCGCGCCGGCGCCTCCACGACCCGGTGCTCGGGCCCGACCGCCGACACCTTGATCACCGCGCGGCCCAGGTTGCCGGACAGCATCCGCAGCCCGCCGTCGGCCGCGAACGGGTCGGACGCCGGCCGCAGCACGTCGGTGTCCAGCGAGCGGCCGGGGCCGTCGCGCCAGGTCAGCACGCCCTCGATGAGCACCGGCTCGCGCCGGTAGCGGTCCAGCCCGGGACCGGCGACGGTCTGCACGTCGGCGTGCAGCAGCCCCGCGTCGAGCAGCGTGTCGACCAGGAACTGCACGCCGCCGGCGGCCTGGAAGTGGTTGATGTCGGCGCCGCCGTTGGGGTAGACGCGGGCCAGCAGCGGGACCACCGAGGACAGGTCGGCGAAGTCGTCCCAGGTCAGCTCGATGCCGGCGGCCGACGCGATCGCCACCAGGTGCATCGTGTGGTTGGTCGAGCCGCCGGTCGCGAGCAGCGCGACGACGCCGTTCACGATCGACTTCTCGTCCACGACCCGCCCGACCGGGGTGTACTCCTCGCCCCGGCTGATCTCCACCGCCCGGCGCGCGGCCTCCTCGGTCAGCGCCCGCCGCAGCTTCGTGCCCGGCGGGACGAAGCTCGCGCCGGGCAGGTGCAGGCCCATCACCTCCACCACGAGCTGGTTGGAGTTGGCCGTGCCGTAGAACGTGCAGGTGCCGGGGCTGTGGTAGGAGGCGGCCTCGGCCTCCAGCAGGTCCTCCCGCGTCGCCTTGCCCTCGGCGAACAGCTGCCGCACGCGGGACTTCTCCGAGTTCGGCAGGCCCGAGTGCATGGGGCCGGCGGGCACCAGCAGCGCGGGCAGGTGCCCGAACGACAGCGCGCCGATCAGCAGCCCCGGCACGATCTTGTCGCACACGCCGAGCAGCAGGGCCGAGTCGAACATGTCGTGCGAGAGCGCGACGCCGGTGGCCATCGCGATGACGTCCCGGCTGAACAGCGACAGCTCCATGCCCGCGCGGCCCTGCGTGATGCCGTCGCACATCGCGGGCACGCCGCCCGCGAACTGGGCGACGCCGCCCACCGCCCGCGCGGCGTCCTTGATCCACGCCGGGTACTCGTTCAGGGGCTGGTGGGCGGAGAGCATGTCGTTGTAGGCGGAGACGATCGCCACGTTCGGGCGACGGAGCGCGCGCAGCGCTTCCTTGTCACCGCCCGTGATCCCCGCGAAGCCGTGCGCGAGGTTGCTGCACGCGAGGTCCTTGCGGACCGGGCCCTCGGCGTGGGCGGCGGCGAGTCGTTCCAGGTAGGCGGACCGGGTGGCGGCGCTGCGGGCGGCGATGCGGGCCGTCACCTCGGCGACGACGGGATGCGCGCTCATGATTCGCTGTCTCCGGTGGTGATCACGGGCCGTGGTGGGCCCGGTGGGACGACAGCGCTGGCGTCGCACGGACGGACGTGACAGCACCCACACTATGTCACGAGGCCGGGTCGCCACAAAAACGATTCAGAGGTTGAGACGCGACGCGGCCCGCTGTGGTGCTTGTCACAGCGGCTCCGAAGGAGCAGAGTCGGCACACGGACCCCAAGGGAGGTGCTGCCATGACGGCCCCGGAGATCGTGGAACTGCGTCGCGCGCTCGGCCGGCTCCGCCAGTGCGTCGGTTCGCTCCGGTCGCGCTACGGCGACGTCGCCGCCGTCCAGCGGCTGGCCAACGACATCGAGCGGATGGACATCGACGCCACCGAGCTGGTCGAGCTGGACCGCACACCCCGGCAGCGCGAGGCGCCCAGGGTGGAGCGCGAGGTGGTCGTCGTGCCCGACACGCCCTACGACCCCAAGCTCTGGCACGACGCCGACGACGAGGGTCTGGGCGGCCACCGCCACACCTGAACCGCCGCAGACCGGCCCCCGCGACTCGCCGCGGGGGCCGGTTTCGGTTTTCCGCAGCGCGACCGCTCCACCGCCGCCGGGCGATTCCCCTCCGGCCCGACCCCTGCCAGAGTCGAACCCCTGCCGGAGTCGAATCCCGGAAAAGGCCGGGCGCGGCCACCGCGGAACGACCGGACGGCCGAATGGCCGAATGGCCGACCGGTCCCACAACTGCACAGCAGGACAATCGCACGACTGCCACAAGACCGACCCCTGTCACGGCGAAATCCACACCGAGTGGAAATCGGACCGTCCCGCCACAACGAAGTGGAACCGAGGTGAGGTATGAGGGCGCAGATCGCCCGGCGCACGTTGCGCACGGACCGGTGGTGGCTCCCGCCGCTGGCCACGTTCGCGGGCCTGCTGGTGATCTCGATCTACGCGGCGGTGCGCACGTTCATGGGCGATTACTACTGGGTGGACGAGTACCGCTACCTGACGCCCATGTACTCACCGTGCCTGAGCGAGGAGTGCCTGCCCGCGGCGGCGCACTTCGGCCGGCCGCTGCCGGAACTGCCGGGGTTCCTCACCCCGCCGGTGGTGATCATCCCGTTCCTGCTCGGGTTCCGGGTCACCTGCTACTACTACCGCAAGGCGTACTACCGGGCGGCGTGGCTCTCCCCGCCCGCCTGCGCGGTCGCCGAACCGCACGCCAAGTACACCGGTGAGACGCGCTTCCCGTTGATCGCGCAGAACCTGCACCGCTACTTCTTCTACGCGGCCTCCGTCCTGCTGCTGATCAACATTTACGACGCGCTGTACGCGTTCAGCACCGGCCTCGGGCTGGGCAACCTCGTGCTGCTGGTGAACGTGGCGCTGCTGGGCGCGTACACGCTGTCCTGCCACTCGTGCCGGCACATCGCGGGCGGGCGGCTGAAGCACTTCTCCAAGCACCCCGTGCGCTACCGGATGTGGACGTTCATCTCGAAGCTGAACGCCCGCCACATGCAGCTGGCCTGGGCGTCGCTGATCTTCGTCTGCGTCACCGACCTCTACGTCGCGCTGGTCGCCTCCGGGGCGGTCACCGACCTCCGGATCATCAACTGAGGAGCTGTTTTGCCCGAGGTGGAACGGCATTCGTTCGACGTGCTGGTGATCGGCGCGGGTGGCGCCGGCCTGCGTGCGGCGATCGAGGCCAGGGAGCACGGGATGCGCACGGCGGTGCTGTGCAAGTCGTTGTTCGGCAAGGCCCACACGGTGATGGCCGAGGGCGGCATCGCCGCGGCCATGGGCAACGCCAACCCCAACGACGGCTGGCAGGTGCACTTCCGGGACACGATGCGCGGCGGGAAGTTCCTGAACAACTGGCGGATGGCCGAGCTGCACGCCCGCGAGGCCCCCGACCGCGTGTGGGAGCTGGAGACCTACGGCGCGCTGTTCGACCGGACCGGGGACGGCCGGATCAGCCAGCGCAACTTCGGCGGCCACGAGTACCCGCGGCTGGCGCACGTCGGCGACCGCACGGGGCTGGAGCTGATCCGGTCGCTGCAGCAGAAGGTCGTCTCCCTGCAGCAGGACGACTTCGCGGCGACCGGCGACCACGAGTCGCGGCTGAAGGTGTTCCAGGAGTTCACCGTCACCGACCTGGTGCAGAGCACCGGCCCCGAGGACGGGCCCGACCACCGCGGGAAGGTCGCCGGCGCGTTCGGCTACTGGCGCGAGTCCGGCCGGTTCGCGCTGTTCGAGGCGCCGGCGGTGGTGCTGGCGACCGGCGGCATCGGCAAGTCGTTCAAGGTGACGTCGAACTCCTGGGAGTACACCGGCGACGGCCACGCGCTCGCGCTGCGGGCGGGCGCGTCGCTGATCAACATGGAGTTCGTCCAGTTCCACCCGACCGGCATGGTCTGGCCGCCGTCGGTGAAGGGGATCCTGGTCACCGAGTCGGTCCGCGGCGACGGCGGGGTGCTGCGCAACTCCGAGGGCAAGCGGTTCATGTTCGACTACATCCCCGAGGTGTTCAAGGACAAGTACGCCGACAACGAGGCCGAGGCCGACCGCTGGTACCGCGACCCGGACGGCAACCGCCGCCCGCCGGAGCTGCTGCCGCGCGACGAGGTGGCCCGCGCGATCAACTCCGAGGTCAAGGCGGGCCGGGGGTCCGAGCACGGCGGCGTGTTCCTCGACGTGTCGACCCGGCTGCCGGCCGAGGAGATCAAGCGCCGGCTGCCGTCGATGCACCACCAGTTCAAGGAGCTGGCGGACGTCGACATCACGGCGCAGCCGATGGAGGTCGGGCCGACCTGCCACTACGTCATGGGCGGCGTGCAGGTCGACCCCGACACCGGGGCCTCGTCGGTGCCGGGCCTGTTCGCGGCGGGCGAGGTGTCCGGCGGCATGCACGGCTCGAACCGCCTGGGCGGCAACTCGCTGTCCGACCTGCTGGTGTTCGGCCGGCGCGCGGGCGAGGGCGCCGCGGCCTACGTGGCGAGCCTGTCCGAGCGCCCGCGCTGCCCGGACGAGGCGGTGGCGCGGGCGCAGCACGTCGCCCTGGCGCCGTTCTCCGGCGAGGGCGGCGAGAACCCCTACGCGCTGCACGTGGAGTTGCAGCAGACGATGAACGACCTGGTGGGGATCATCCGCCGGGCCGAGGAGATGGAGCGGGCGCTCGACCGCCTGGCGGACCTCGGGCGGCGCGCGCGGTCGCTGACCGTCGAGGGCCACCGCCAGTTCAACCCCGGCTGGCACCTCGCGCTCGACCTGCGGAACATGCTGCTGGTCAGCGAGTGCGTCGCCCGCGCGGCGCTGCTGCGGACCGAGTCCCGCGGCGGCCACACGCGCGACGACCACCCGCGGATGGAGGCCGACTGGCGGCGCAGGCTGCTGGTGTGCCGGGCGTCCGGCGACGGGGTCGAGGTCACCGAGGAGCCGCAGGTCCCGATCCGCGCGGACCTGCTCGCGCTGTTCGAGCCCACCGAGTTGCAGAAGTACCTGACCGCCGACGAGCTGGAGGGCTGACATGGGGTACCAGGGGCACTTCAGGGTGTGGCGCGGTGATGCGGACGGGGGAGGTCTGGAGGACTTCACCGTGGAGGTCAACGAGGGCGAGGTCGTCCTCGACGTGATCCACCGCCTCCAGGCGACGCAGGCGGCGGACCTGGCCGTGCGGTGGAACTGCAAGGCGGGCAAGTGCGGCTCGTGCTCGGCGGAGGTGAACGGCAGGCCCCGGCTGCTGTGCATGACCCGGATGTCGGTCTTCGCCGAGGACGAGACGGTGACGGTGACGCCGATGCGGACGTTCCCGGTGATCCGGGACCTGGTGACCGACGTGTCGTACAACTACGTCAAGGCCAGGGAGGTGCCGGCGTTCAGCCCGCCCAAGGGCGTCGCGCCGGGCGACTACCGGATGTCCCAGGTGGACGTCGAGCGCTCGCAGGAGTTCCGCAAGTGCATCGAGTGCTTCCTGTGCCAGAACACCTGCCACGTCATCCGCGACCACGAGGAGAACAAGACGGCGTTCTCCGGCCCGCGGTTCCTGATGCGCGTGGCCGAGCTGGAGATGCACCCGCTGGACGAGGCGGACCGCGTGTCGGCCGCGCAGTCCGAGCACGGCCTCGGGCTGTGCAACATCACCAAGTGCTGCACGGAGGTCTGCCCCGAGCACATCAGGATCACCGACAACGCCCTGATCCCGATGAAGGAGCGCGTGGCGGACCGCCGCTACGACCCCATCGTCTGGCTGGGCGACAAGCTGTTCCGCCGGTCGTGAGGTAGCGGTCCACCGGCGTCGGGCCGCTCGCGCGAGCGGCCCGACGCCACCGGCTGCTGGCTCCGGCGGTCTCCGGGTACGCCCTGGCCCGCGGGTCCCCGGCGGCGAGCTCGGACAGGCCCTCGCCGTCCAGCACCAGCGCGCCGCCGGCCGCTACTCGACGTCCGGCCACGCTGCACCGGCTTCCGCGAGGTACTCCTGCGGGACGGGGCCGTGCTCCGCGTGGAGCAGGGCGGCGAGCTCGCCCAGCAGCTCCAGCTGCCGGGCGACCGCTTCGGTCACGTACTGGCTGAACTCGCCGCGCCCCACCCGCCGCTAAGTGCGCGACGTACTCGGACAGGGCACAGCGGTGCTGTCCACCACCGAGGGGGCGCCGCGAACGCGGCAGGGGCCGGGGCGACGACCGCCGCCCCGGCCCCTGCCGGAAAACCCGCCCCTGGAAGCGCCGGGGGCTCAGCTGCAACCGGAGGTCGAGCCGCAGCCCTCGCACAGGTAGCAGGAGCCCGCCGGGCGCATCTTGGTGCCGCAGGTCATGCACAGCGGCGCGTCGGCGGTCGTCCCGAGGTGCAGTTCGAGCAGTTCCGTGGAGCTGCCGACCTTCACGTCCGGAGCCTGCTCCGCCACCTCGGCCGAAGCCTTGACGGGGGTGGCGTCCACGGTCGTCCGCAGGCCCTCCAGGTCCACGTCGCCGCTGCCGTAGTCCTGCGCCACCTGCGCGGTGCGCTCGTCGGCGGTGAAGATGCCCAGCTGCGCGCGCTTCTCGAACGGCAGGTAGTCCAGGGCCAGGCGGCGGAACAGGTAGTCCAGGACGCTGGTCGCGATGCGCACGTCCGGGTCGTCGGTCATGCCGGCCGGCTCGAAGCGGAGGTTCTGGAACTTCGAGACGTAGAACTCCAGCGGGATGCCGTACTGGAGGCCGACGGAGATCGACATGGAGAACGCGTCCATCACGCCCGCCAGGGTCGAGCCCTGCTTGCCCAGCTTGACGAAGATCTCGCCCAGGCCGTCGTCCGGGTAGGAGCCGGCGTGCAGGTAGCCCTCCGCGCCGCCGACGGTGAACGAGACGGTCTGCGAGGGGCGCTTCTTCGGCAGGCGCTTGCGGACCGGGCGGTACTCGACGACCGTGTCGGGCTTGGTCTCCGACGACGACTTCGCCGACTTGCCCGCCGACAGCGGCTGGCCGACCTTGCAGTTGTCGCGGTAGATCGCCAGCGCCTTCAGGCCCAGCTTCCAGCCCTGGTAGTAGATCTCCTCGACGTCCTCGACGGTCGCCGCCTCGGGCATGTTCACCGTCTTGGAGATCGCGCCGGAGATGAACGGCTGCACCGCGGCCATCATGCGGACGTGGCCCATCGGCGCGATCGAGCGGTCGCCCATGGCGCAGTCGAACACCTCGTAGTGCTCCGGGCGCAGGCCGGGCGCGTCGACCACGTGGCCGTGCTCGCCGATGAACTCGACGATGGCCTCGACCTGCTCGGTCTGGTAGCCCAGCGCCTTCAGCGCGCGCGGCACCGTCTGGTTGACGATCTGCATCGAGCCGCCGCCGACCAGCTTCTTGAACTTCACCAGCGCGAGGTCCGGCTCGATGCCGGTCGTGTCGCAGTCCATCATCAGGCCGATGGTGCCGGTGGGCGCGAGCACGGAAGCCTGCGCGTTGCGCCAGCCGTTGCGGGCGCCGATCCGGATGCCGTCCTGCCACGCGCGGGTCGCGACCTTCTGCACCGCCGCGTCGTTCGCGTGGTAGGTGCGGATCAGGTCGTTGGCCGCCGCGTGCTTGCGGATGACGCGCTGGTGCGCCTCGGCGTTGCGCGCGTAGCCCTCGTACGGGCCGACGATGCCGGCCAGCTCGGCGGAGCGCTTGTACGCCACCGCCTGCATCAGCGAGGTGATGGACGCGGCCAGCGCCCGGCCGCCCTCCGAGTCGTACGCGTGGCCGGTGGCCATCAGCAGGGCGCCGAGGTTGGCGTAGCCGATGCCGAGCTGGCGGAACTTGCGGGTGGTCTCCGCGATCGGCTCGGTCGGGAAGTCCGCGAAGCTGATCGAGATCTCCATCGCGGTGATCACCAGCTCGACGGACTTCGCGAACAGGTCCGCGTCGAACCGGCCGTCGTCCCGGAGGAACTTCATCAGGTTCAGCGACGCCAGGTTGCAGCTGGAGTTGTCCAGGTGCATGTACTCCGAGCACGGGTTCGAGGCGGTGATCCGGCCCGACTCCGGCGTGGTGTGCCAGTCGTTGATGGTGCCGTCGTACTGGATGCCCGGGTCGGCGCACTCCCACGCGGCCTGCGCGAGCTTGCGGAACAGGTCCTTGGCGTCGACGGTCTCGATGACCTCGCCGGTCTGCCGCGCGCGCAGGCCGAACCGGCCGCCGTTCTCGTAGGCGTGCATGAACTCGTCCGAGACGCGGACCGAGTTGTTCGCGTTCTGGTACTGCACGGACACGATGTCCCGGCCGCCCAGGTCCATGTCGAACCCGGCGTCGCGCAGCGCGCGGACCTTGTCCTCCTCGCGCGCCTTGGTCTCGATGAACTCCTCGACGTCGGGGTGGTCGACGTCCAGGACGACCATCTTGGCGGCCCGGCGGGTCGCGCCGCCGGACTTGATGGTGCCCGCGGACGCGTCCGCGCCGCGCATGAAGGAGACCGGGCCGGACGCCGTGCCGCCGGAGGACAGCAGCTCCTTGGAGGAGCGGATGCGCGAGAGGTTCAGGCCCGCGCCGGAGCCGCCCTTGAAGATCAGGCCCTCCTCGCGGTACCAGTTGAGGATCGACTCCATGGTGTCGTCGACCGCGAGGATGAAGCAGGCGCTCACCTGCTGCGGGGAGTTGGTGCCGACGTTGAACCACACCGGGGAGTTGAAGCTGAACACCTGGTGCAGCAGCATCCAGGTCAGCTCGTGCTCGAAGACCACCGCGTCGGCGTCGGCGCCGAAGTAGCCGTGCTTGACACCGGCCTCGGTGTAGGTCTTCACCACGCGGTCGATCAGCTGGCGCAGGCTGTGCTCGCGCTGCGGGGTGCCCACCGCGCCGCGGAAGTACTTGCTGGTCACGATGTTCGTCGCGTTGACCGACCAGAAGTCGGGGAACTCGACGCCGCGCTGCTCGAAGTTGATCGAGCCGTCGCGCCAGTTCGTCATGACGACGTCGCGGCGCTCCCAGGTCACCTCGTCGTACGGGTGCACGCCCTCGGTGGTGTAGACCCGGTTCACCGCGAGGCGCTTGTCCCCCGCACCGCTGCGGGCGGCCGTCTTCTTGCTGGAGCCACCAACGGTCTCCGTCATTCCCCGTTCCTCTTTCCGCGCGTTGTCGAAATTCCGGTGTGCGACCGACGTCCGGGCTCCCGTCCGAGGCGGTCGCGGCAGGCTGCTGCCGAGTTCGTGGGTCCTGTGGCCTAGTCGCGCTGCGCGTTGCGGAGGTCGGCGATCTCGCGCTCGAAGTCCTCGACCGAGGAGAACGACCGGTAGACGCTCGCGAACCGGAGGTAGGCCACCTCGTCGAGCTCCCTTAACGGGCCCAGGATGGCCAGGCCGACCTCGTGGCTGGGGATCTCCGCGCACCCCGTCGAGCGGATGGACTCCTCGACGCGCTGGGCGAGCAGGTGGAAGGCGTCCTCGTCGACGGGCCTGCCCTGGCAGGCGCGGCGGACGCCGGTGACGACCTTGTCGCGGCTGAACGGCTCGGTGACGCCGGACCGCTTGACCACCGCGAGCACCGCCTCCTCGACGGTGGTGAAGCGGCGGCCGCAGCTGGAGCACGACCTGCGCCGGCGGATCACCTGGCCCTCGTCCACCTCGCGCGAGTCGACGACGCGGGAGTCGGAGTTGCGGCAGAACGGACAGCGCACGACTGGTCACCCCTCCCCGGCGCAGCACTCGTCGCGTTAGCCCCGCGGCGGGGAATACCCCAACCTGTGGACTAACGGCAACGGTGTAACCACTAGATGTGGGGGTCAACCTATGCCCGTGGCCCATCGGGTGCAAATTGGTCCGGCGTGTCCGGCGTGTCGTGGGACGGTGTGGCGAAGCGGGGGGAGAGGACCGCCGGCGAGGGGCGCGCGCGGTGTCGGTCCGCGCGTGCGCGGGAGGGCGCGCGGGGCCGGGGGAGGGCTCGTCCGGCCGGCGCGGGGAGGCGGCACGCGCCGGGGGAGGCGGCGTGCGCGGAGGTCGCAGCGGTGGCGGGGTCGCGCTCCGGTGGGACCCGGTGCGACGGCGGGGTCGCGCTCCGGTCGTGCTCGGTGCGACGGGCGGAGGCGTGCTCCGGCCGGACCTGGTGCGGCGGTGGGGCGTGCTCCGGTCGAGCCCGGTGCGGCGGCGGGGCGCGCCCGTCGGGTCCGGCGCGCGCGGGCGGGGCGGGGGTCAGCCGGTGCGGCCGTCCGGCACCACCAGGGGCAGGCCGGGCGTCACGGCGGGCGAGTCCAGGCCGTTGAGCTGCTTGATGCGCTCGACCACCGCTTCCGGGTCGTGGTCGGGGGCCGAGCGGACCGCGACGTCCCACAGGCTCTCGCCCACCTGGACGTGGACCACGCTGGTGCGTTCGGGGACCGTCGTCGCGCCCGAGCCGAACAGGTAGAGCAGGCTCAGGGACACCGCCGCCGCGGCCGCCAGCGCCGCGTGGAGGGCGAACCGGAGGACCGGGTGGCGGTCGCTGCCGCGGACCCGGCAGGCCGCGGCCCCCGGCGTCGCGGGGGCGGTCGCGGGCCTCGGGCGGGGGGTGTGGGGGCGGCGGGTGTCCGCGAAGCTGCGCAGGACCCGGGGCCCGGGGCGGAGGGGCTCGCCCCGGCGCACGTCCTCCGCCACGGCGCCGTCGACCAGTTCGAAGCCGGTCCGCCTGCCAATCACCACCGCCATGACGTCCTCCACTTCGCCGGCCGACCCATCATGATCGAACTGGTGTTCGATCGAACGTCCGTGCGAATGTCTACCACCGGAACCGGCGAAATGCGAAGGACACGCCGACGCTTACTTCGAACAGGTGTTTGATCTGGGCGTAGAGTGCGGCTACCTTCGACAGCTGAAGATCGACGTACAGCCGGCCTGCGCGATCGGGACCGGTGAGGAGGGAAGCACCGTGGCTCGCAAGACCGAGGACGACCCGCGCGTCGCCGCCGAGGCGCCCTCCGCGCCCGGCCCCGTGGACGTCGCGGGCAACGCCGGGTTGACGCTGCGGCAGCGCAAGGTGCTCGACGTGATCCGCGACTGGCTGGACCGCTTCGGCTACCCGCCCAGCGTCCGCGAGATCGGCGAGGCGGTGGGCCTCACGTCCACCTCCTCCGTCGCGCACCAGCTGCGCGCGCTGGAGCGCAAGGGCTTCCTGCGGCGCGACCCGAACCGGCCGCGCGCGGTGGGGGTGTTGCCGACCGAGATCGTCACCGGGCTCGACCCGGCCTCCCGCCCGACGCCCGCCTACGTGCCGATGCTGGGCCGCATCGCGGCCGGCGGGCCGATCCTGGCCGAGGAGTCCATCGAGGACGTCTTCCCGCTGCCGCGCGAGATCGTGGGCGAGGGGGAGGTCTTCCTGCTCAAGGTCGTGGGTGACTCGATGGTGGATGCCGCCATCACCGACGGTGACTGGGTCGTGGTGCGGCAGCAGCCGACCGCCGAGAACGGCGACGTCGTCGCGGCCATGATCGACGGCGAGGCGACGGTGAAGACCTTCAAGCGGCGGGACGGCCACGTGTGGCTGCTGCCGCACAACCCCGCCTACCAGCCCATCCTGGGCGACGAGGCGTCGATCCTGGGCAAGGTCGTCGCGGTCCTGCGCAGGCTCTGAGCCGGCGCCGTCAGGCCCGGCGTCGGCGGGAGCGGCGGACCAGCAGCCCCATCAGGGCCAGCGCCGCCGCGCCCGCCCCGACCACCGGCCACAGGGGCCGGTCCCCGTCCGCCGGCGCCGCGGCGGCCGGGTCGCCCACCGGGTCGTCCTCGTCCCGGGTCGTCGGCGCGGGCGTCGTCGTCGTGGGCGCGGGCTCGGCCAGGGCGGTCGCCCCGGCCACCGCGCGCACCGCCGAGTCGACGCCCCGCTCGCCGAACTCCGACGCCGACAGCAGGGTGCCGTCCGGCTCGAAGGCGATGGCCTCGCCCTGGGCCTCGTCGGGCAGCGGGACGCGGACCGGGTCGGACCCCAGGGCCTTCGCCAGGTCGCCGCCGGTCACCGGGAACAGGTAGGCGTCGGTGTAGGTGCGCAGGGCCGCCACCGCGCCGTCGGCCGACATCGCGCCGCCGGTCACGACCCTGGTCACCACGGAGCTGCGCACCGGCCCCCCCGGTGTGTCCGAGCCGCTGATGCCGACCTTCGCGACCTGCTCCATCGGTGTCGGCGCGGCTTCGTCCAGCTCGCGCACCGGGCGGTAGACCAGGGGCGAGCCCAAGGTCTCCTTGGTCACGACGTGCGGCACGCCCGCCGCGTCCAGCAGCAGGGCCTCGGCGTCGTGCTCGCCGTCGGGGTAGGTCAGCCGGTAGAGCCGCACCGCGCCGTCGGGGGAGACCGCGTGCAGGGCGACCGTCTCGCGCGACCTGCCGTTGTCGCCGGTGTCGGCCAGCCACAGCGTGCCGTCCGGCGCGAGGGCGAGGTCCTCCACGTCGAACGGGTTGGTCGCCGCCCGGATGGTCCGGGTGATCCGGCACGTGCGGTCCAGCACCTGGACCTCGACGCGGCCGTTGTCGCTGTCGTTGACCGCGAACCACTCGTCACCGCTGGAGGCCAGGCCGGACAGCTCCGCCAGCCGCTGGTCGGTGATCCGGCAGACGTCGACGACGGCCGGCTCCGCGAGGGCGGAACCGGCCGTCAGGGCCAGTGCTGTCAGCGCCGCGAGCAAGGGCCTAGGCGCGGCTCGCGTTCGCGGCGAACTGCTCCAGGACGCCGGCCAGGTCCGGGCGGACCCGGGCGCTGAGCTCGGTGCCCTCCTCGGTGTGGTGCTCCCGGAGCACCTCGCCCTCGCGGTGCACGCGGGCCACGATCTCGCCCCGCGCGTACGGCACCAGCGCCTCCACGACGACCTGCGGGCGCGGGATGAGGGTCGCGATGCGCTCCCTCAGCTCCGCGATGCCCTCGCCGGTCCGCGCGGACACCAGGACCGCCGTCGGGAACAGGTGGCGCAGGCGCGCCAGGCCCAGCTCGCCCACCGCGTCGACCTTGTTCACGACCAGCAGCTCCTGCGGCATCGGGTCGTCCCGGCGCTCGCTGATCTCCGAGATCACCTCGCGCACCGCCGTGACCTGCTTCTCCGGCATCCCGTCCGAGCCGTCGACCACGTGGACCAGCAGGTCCGCGTCGGCGACCTCCTCCAGCGTCGACCGGAACGCCTCCACCAGCTGGTGGGGCAGGTGCCGGACGAAGCCGACGGTGTCGGTCAGCGTGTAGGGCAGGCCCTCGGGGGTCTGCGCGCGCCTGGTCGTCGGGTCCAGGGTGGCGAACAGCGCGTCCTCCACCAGCACACCCGCCCCGGTCAGGGCGTTGAGCAGGCTGGACTTGCCCGCGTTGGTGTAGCCGGCGATGGCCACGTTCGGCACCGCGTTGGCGACCCGCGCGCCGCGCTTGGTGTCCCGGATGACGCCCATCGCGGCGATCTGCCTGCGCAGCTTCGCGATGCGCGCCCGGATGCGCCGCCGGTCGGTCTCCAGCTTCGTCTCACCGGGACCGCGCAGGCCCACGCCGCCGTTGCCGCCGCCGGCGCGGCCACCGGCCTGCCGGGACAGCGACTCGCCCCACCCGCGCAGGCGCGGCAGGAGGTACTGGAGCTGGGCCAGCTCGACCTGCGCCTTGCCCTCCTTGGAGGAGGCGTGCTGGGCGAAGATGTCCAGGATCAGGGCGGTCCGGTCGACCACCTTGACCTTGAGCTTCTCCTCCAGCTGCCGCAGCTGGCCGGGGGACAGCTCGCCGTCGCAGATCACCGTGTCCGCGCCGGTCGAGATCACGACGTCGCGCAGCTCGCCGACCTTGCCGGAGCCGATGTAGGTGGCCGGGTCGGGCCGGTCGCGGCGCTGCACGAGGCCCTCGAGCACCTCGGAGCCCGCCGTCTCGGCGAGCAGCGCCAGCTCCGCCAGCGACGCCTCGGAGTCGGCCGCCGTGCCCTCGGTCCACACGCCGACCAGCACGACGCGCTCCAGCCGGAGCTGCCGGTACTCGACCTCGGTGACGTCCTGGAGCTCGGTGGACAACCCGGAGACGCGGCGCAGCGCGGCGCGGTCGGCGAGGGCCAACTCCCCGGTGGACAGCTCGTCCTGGTCGAGCCACTCGTTGCCGATGTGCGTGTTTTCCGTCATTTGCCTCTTATCGTCGCAGGTGCCGTGGCCGGGGTCGGGTGGTCAATCGCCCGGGTAGATCGCCAGGTAGATCGCCACGCGCTCCCCTCCCGGGTCGTCCGGTGCGGCCTCCAGCTCATCCAACAACGAACGGAGGCGCCGTTTTAGTTCCGCGCGGTCCGCCCGGACGACGAGCCGGCTCTGGTCGAGCTGCCCGGGCGCCAGCTCGGCGATCTCGCCGAGGAACGCCTCGACCATCGCCTCGCGGGTCTCCCGGGCGTGCCCGGCGGCTATCTTCCACGACAGGCCGGTGGACCGGTACGGGATTTCCCGCGCCCCCCGGTTGCCGGTGCGCGCCGGTTGCGGCTCCAGGAAGCCCGCGGCCACGAGCTTGCGCACGTGGTGCAGCGTCGTGGCGGGGTCCTTGCCGAGCCGTTGCGCGATCTCCTTGTTGGTCAGGGCGCGGTCGTGGGTCAGGCGGATGATGCGCAGCCGCACGGCGGAGGCGAGGGCCGCGGCTTCCGCCTCGGTGGGCGGGCGTCGGTGCATCGGTCCAGGATAAGTGATTGACACTTTCCAATCACTTCGTGAGACTCCCGTGCCGTGTCCCTCTGGTCGCACCGCGATTTCCGCCTGCTGTGGGTGGGCGACACCATCAGCCAGTTCGGCTCCACGGTCGGGCGGACCGTGCTGCCCCTGCTCGCCGCCGGCGCCCTGGCGGCCACCCCGTTGCAGATGGGGGTGCTGACCGCGGCGAACACGGCCGCGTTCCTGCTCATCGGCCTGCCGGCCGGGGTGTGGGTGGACCGGCTGCGCCGCCGCCCGGTGATGCTGGCCGCCGACTTCGCGCGGGCCGCCCTGGTGCTGACCGTCCCGGTGGCGTGGTGGCTGGGGGCGCTGACCTTCGGGCACCTCGTCGTGGTCGCCCTGCTGGTGGGCGCGGCCACCGTGCTGTTCGACGTCGCCTACCAGTCCTACCTGCCCGCCCTGGTCGGGCGGGACCAGTTGGTGGAGGGCAACTCGAAGCTCACCGCCAGCCACTCGGTCGCCTCGGTGTCCGGGCCCGCGATGGCGGGCGGCGTCGCGCAGGCCGTCGGCGCGGCCAACGGCGTCCTGGCCACCGGCCTGGGCTACCTGGGCTCGGCGCTGTTCCTGCTGCGCATCCGGACCGAGGAGCCCCCGCCGCGCGTCGCCGACCGGCGGGGCCTGGCCGCGGAGATCGCCGAGGGCCTGCGGTTCGTGTTCGGCAACCGGTCGCTGCGGGCCGTCGTCGGGACCACCGGGACGGCGAACTTCTTCGACGGCGTCGGGATGGCGGTGATGGTGCTGTTCCTGGCGCGCGGGCTGGGGCTGTCCGAGGGCGTGATCGGCCTGCTGTTCAGCGCGGCCGGCGTCGGCGGGGTGCTGGGCGCGCTGACCGCGAACCGGTGGGGCGCCCGGTTCGGGCAGGAGCGGGCGATCTGGCTGTCGATGCTGCTCACCCAGCCGTTCGGGCTGCTGCTGCCGCTGGCGGGGGCCGACTGGCGGCTGGTGTTCGTGGTCGTCGCGGACCTGGTGCTGGCCTACGGCGCGATCGTCTACAACATCACCCAGGTCAGCTACCGGCAGGCGATCTGCCCGGACCACCTGCTGGGGCGGATGAACGCCTCCATCCGGTTCGTCGTGTGGGGCGCGGTGCCGCTGGGCGGCCTGGTGGGCGGGCTGCTCGGCGGCGCGGTGGGCGTCGTCGCGACGCTGTGGGTGGCCGCGGTCGGCCGGGCGCTGTCGGTGCTGTGGGTGGTGTTCTCGCCGCTGCGGACGCGCGACGGCGTCCCGGCGTGACCTCCGGCTGCCCCAGGCCGGCGACGGCGCCGGCCGGGCAGGTCGGCGCGCGGGGCGCGCTGCGGGTCGCGTCGGCGGGGGTGGTGCCCACCGCCGGGTGGGTGCTCGCGTCACCGCTGCGGGCGATGCGGGCGACCCCCGGCGCTCACTAGCGTCGAACGCCATGGTCGACACCACCGTGCTGCGCGAGGGCCTCCGGTTCGGCGAGTCCCCTCGGCACGGCCCCGACGGCAGGCTCTACTACTCCGACTTCTACGACCACGAGGTCCGCGCGCTCGACCTCGACACCGGCGCCGAGACCGTCGTCTGCGCGGTGCCCGGCCAGCCGTCCGGCCTGGGGTGGCTGCCGGACGGGCGGCTGCTGGTGGTGTCGATGACCGACCGCACCGTGCGCCGGCTGGAGGGCGACGAGCTGGTCCTGCACGCCGACCTGAGCGGCGTCGCCACCTTCCACGCCAACGACCTGCTCGTCGACCGCGAAGGCCGGGCGTACGCGGGCAACTTCGGCTTCGACCTGCACGCGGCGATCGCGGCCGGCGGCGAAGCCCCGCTGATGGAGCCCGACCGGGTGATGCCGGGGGCGTCGCTGGCGCTCGTCCAGCCCGACGGCGCGGTGTCGGTGGCCGCCGAGGACCTGAAGTTCCCCAACGGCATGGGCTTCCTGGCCAACCGGCAGGACGGGCCGCGCACCCTCGTCGTCGCCGAGACGCTCGCGTTCGCGCTGACCGCGTTCGACGTCGCCGAGGACGGCTCGCTGTCCGGCCGGCGCCTCTGGGCCGGCCTGCGGGAGCACCTCATCGCGCCCGACGGCGTCGCCACCGACGACGAGGGCGGCGTCTGGGTCGCCCCGGCCCTGCAGCCCTGCGCGTTCCGCGTGGTCGAGGGCGGCCGGGTCACCCACAAGGTGGAAACCAGCCAGAACTGCTTCGCGGTCGCGCTGGTGGGCGACCGGCTCGTCTGCTGCACCGCGCCCACCTCGCAGCCCGAGGCGGTCGCCGGCGCCCGGCTGGGCCGGCTGGAGGTGCGCGAGCTCTAGAGGGCGTCCCACCAGGCCCGGTCGAGCTCCCCGCGGGCCAACAGCACGGCCGGGCCGGTCAGGGTGGCCGCGTCCTGCTCGACCACGACCGACACCCGTCCACCGGGGACGTCCACAGTGGCCTTCCCGGTGCGCCGGCCGGTCCCGTGCAGCCAGGAGGCCACCGCCGCGACCGTTCCGGTGCCGCACGACCTCGTCTCGCCCACGCCGCGCTCGTGGACCCGCATCCGCAGCGCGCCCTCGTCCAGCACGTTGACGAACTCCACGTTCACGCCCTCGGGGAACACCCCGCGGTCGTAGCCGGGCTGCTCGCGCAGGTCCAGCGCCGCGACGGGGGTCGTCGTCACGCACGCCAGGTGCGGGTTGCCCACGTCCACGGCCACGCCCTCGAACACCTGCCCGCCCACCTCGGCCGCCGAGGCGCCGGTGACCCGCACGGGCCCCATGTCGAGCGTTACGGAGCCGTCCTCGTGCGCCACCACGTCCCGCTGCCCGGCCCGCGTGCCCACGGTGAACGAGCCGAGCGGCGCCAGGTCCGCCTCCACCAGGTACCGGGCGAACACCCGCAGGCCGTTGCCGCACATCTCGGCGATGGAGCCGTCGGCGTTGCGGTAGTCCATGAACCAGGGGCCGAGGTCGGGCCGCACGACCCGCAGCACGCCGTCCGCCCCCAGCCCGCGCCGCCGGTCGCACAGCGCCCGCACGCGCGCGACGGTCAGGTCCAGCAGACCTTCGGGATCGGGCAGCACCACGAAGTCGTTCTCGGTGCCGTGACCCTTCAAGAACTCGACTCCCACGCCCACCAGGCTACTTCGCGACCAGTTCGAGCACGTCGTCGACCAGCCCGGCGGAGCCCGCGTCGAACCAGGTGACCCGCCGGTCGCGCCGGAACCAGGACCGCTGCCTGCGCACGAACCGGCGGGTGGCCTGCGCGGTCTCCCGGGCGGCGGTCGCGAGGTCGTGCGCGCCGTCGAAGGCCGCCAGCACCTGCTGGTAGCCCAGCGCCCGCGACGCCGTCCGCCCGTCCCGCAGGCCGGCCGCCTCCAGCGCGCGCACCTCGTCCACCAGCCCGTCGGCGAACATCCGGTCCACCCGCCGGTCGACCCGCTCGTCCAGTTCGGGCGCCGCGCGGTCCAGCCCCACCAGCACCGCGCCGTAGCGGGCCGGGCCGGGCTTGGGCAGGCTCGCCGAGAACGGCCGCCCGGTCAGCTCCACGACCTCCAGCGCCCGCACCACGCGCCGCCCGTTGCTCGGCAGGATGGCCAGCGCCGCCGCCGGGTCCACCCCGGCCAGCCGCGCGTGCAGCGCCTCCGCCCCGAACGCGGCCAGCTCGCCCTCCAGCCGGGCCCGGACGCGGTCGTCCGTGCCGGGGAACACCAGGTCGTCCAGCACCGCCTGCACGTACAGGCCGGACCCGCCCACCAGGACCGGCACCCGCCCCGCGGCCAGCACCGACTCCACCACCGCGCGGGCCCGGCGCTGGTAGGCGGCCACCGAAGCGGTCTGCGCCACGTCCAGCACGTCCAGCAGGTGGTGCGGCACGCCCCGCCGCTCCTCGGGCGTGACCTTCGCGGTGCCGATGTCCATGCCCCGGTACAGCTGCATCGAGTCGGCGTTGACCACCTCGCCGCCCAGGGCGAGGGCGAGCCGCACGGCGAGGTCGGACTTGCCGGTGGCGGTGGGGCCGACGACGGCGACGGGGGCGTTCACGCCGTCAAGCCTCCCAGACGGCCACGTGGTACCCGACGCCGAACGGCGCCAGGAACTCCGACCGCGTGCACCGCCACGGCCCCGGCACACCCGCCAGCACCTGCCACGCGGCCCGCCCCCGCGCGCCCAGCTCGTCGGCCAGCACCGGGTCGAGGGCCGCCAGCGCCGCCGGGTCCGCCGCGGCCAGCGCCGCGCGGACGGCCTCGTCGAACGGCCCCGCCCGCTCGTCCGGCCGGCCCACCGCCTGCTCGCCGTGCCGGTGCGAGCCGTCGCCCAGCACGAGCAGCGCCCGGCCCGCCAGCCGGGACCCGAGCGAGACGCACTCGGCCACCGGCAGGTCCGGCGGCACGAGGTGCACGCGCACGCTGCGCGCCCCGGCGTGCTCCCGCAGCCACGCCGCCACCAGGACGGGCAGCGGCAGGTCCGGCTCCGCGGAGGACGGCCGCCCCGAGAGCGACCCGGAGAGCGACCCGGACAGCGACCCGGACAGCGACCCGGACAGCGACACGGGCACGTCGACGCCGTAGCCGTGAAACGATCCGGCAACGTTTTCCACCGTTCGGGGACCGGTCGGGTCGACCGCGACCGCCGTCCAGTCCGGGTCGTGGGCGGCGAGTTCCCGTGCCGCGGCAAGGCAGGCGGCCCGCACCGGTGCGGTTTCCCCCACCGCACCACCGACCAGTTCGGGCACCAGCAGCGGGGGGTGCGGCACCACGGCGACACGCGAGATCATGGCAACGCACGCTACTCATCGGCCACCACCAGTACCGATGCGAGCCTTGACCTGTTTGAATGCGCGCGGGGTACTGGGGACGGCAGAGGAGTCCGCGAGACCTGTACGCAGGGTCGAGCTGCCGCCCCAGGTACCCGGGTGCTGGGCCCCGCCATCGGCGGGGCGCCCGTGGTCGGCACGGGCACCACGAAGTGGGCAGGCGAGGAGGAAGCCGGCGATGACGGAGCACGAGACGACACCGGAAGCCACTGGCGACAGTGGCACGGGGGCGGTGGTCGAGGAGACGCGGGCGGCGAGCACGCCCCCGCCGGTCCCCGTGGCGTCGGACCACCCTGACCGCTGGGGGCGCGTGGACGCGGACGGCACCGTCTACGTCAAGACGGCCGACGGTGAGCGGGTCGTCGGTTCCTGGCAGGCGGGGGAGCCCGCCGAGGGCTTGGCGCACTTCGCGCGCCGGTTCGACGACATCCGGACCGAGGTCGAGCTGCTGGTGACCAGGCTGTCGTCCGGCGCCGGTGACCCGAAGCACGCGCTGACCAGCGCCAAGCACGTCCAGGAGAGCCTGGCGGACGCGGCCGTGGTCGGCGACCTCGCGGCCCTGGCGGCGCGGGTCGAGCACGTGCTCGCCAAGGCCGAGGAGGGCATGGAGGCGGCCAAGGCGGCCAAGGACGAGGCCCGCGCCCAGGCCGGGGCCCGCAAGCTCCAGCTGGTCGAGGAGGCCGAGGTCCTGGCCAACGAGTCCACCCAGTGGAAGGCGGCCGGCGACCGGCTGCGGGCGATCCTGGACGAGTGGAAGACCATCCGCGGCGTCGACCGCAAGACCGACGAGCAGCTGTGGCGGCGGTTCTCCAAGGCGCGCGACGCGTTCAACCGCAGGCGCGGCTCGCACTTCGCCGACCTGGACCGCCAGCGCGGCGTGGCCAAGACGCGCAAGCAGGAGCTGGTCGAGGAGGCGGAGAAGCTCGTCGACTCCGACGACTGGGGCCCCACCGCCGGCCGCTACAAGGAGCTGATGGTCGAGTGGAAGGCCGCCGGGCGCGCGCCCAAGGAGGCCGACGACGCCCTCTGGCAGCGCTTCCGGGCCGCCCAGGACGCGTTCTTCGCCAAGCGCTCGGAGGCGTTCTCCGAGCGTGACGCGGAGTTCGCGGCCAACGCCAAGCTCAAGGAGGAGCTGCTGGCCGAGGCCGAGCACATCGACCCGTCGCACGACCTGGAAACCGCCCGCCAGCAGCTGTACCGGATCCAGGAGCGCTGGGACGCGATCGGCAAGGTGCCCCGCGAGCGGGTCCGCGAGCTGGAGGGCAAGCTGCGCGCGATCGAGGAGAAGGTGCGCGGCGCGGTCGACGCCCAGTGGCGGCGCTCCGACCCGGAGGCCGAGGCCCGCGTGGCCCAGTTCCGCGAGCGGGTGGAGCAGTTCGAGGCCCAGGCGGCGAAGGCCCGCTCGGCCGGCGACAAGCGCCGCGCCGAGCAGGCCGAGGCGCAGGCCAAGCAGTGGCGCGAGTGGCTCGCCGCCGCGGAACAGGCAGTGGCCACCCGCTGACCACCGCACACCGAGGACCGGGCTCCCCCTCCACGCGCGGAGGGGGAGCCCGTCCTTTTGGCCGGCGACACCCCGCCCCATTCCGGGCAACGCCGGACACCGCCCGGAACCGCTTTGGACACACCCCGCGCCGCTCGAAACCGGCTTGACACCGCGCCGCGCCGCCCTGAAATCGTTTTGAAGCCGCGCCGCGCCGCCCTGGAATCGGTTTAAAGCCGCGCGCAGCGCGCACCCCGCCCCGGGCTGCGTGTCATCCCCGTATGGCCTGCGCGCAGCGAACCGCATGTGTCAAGGGGAGATCGGGACACCCGACCACCGCACACCCGGTTCGATCTCCCCTTGACACATGTGGTTGTCTTTGACCAGGCCATACGGGGATGGCACGACGCCCTGAGCTTGGTCTTTGTGTCATCCTTGGCGGCCTCTCGGCCGCTCTTCCTACTTGTACCCCGCACCGATCCGGGTGAGATTCGGGGCCGTGCAGCCCGAGGCTGAAAAGAAAAAGAGTCCTCGCCGGACAGGCAGGCCGCCAAGGAGGAGGAAAAGAAACAGCGGTCGTGTTCTCCCCGTATGGCCTGTCAAAGACGACCATGCTTTCTTGGGGGGTGCAAGCGAAAAGCGTGCTTGCACCCCCCAAGAAAGCATGGTAGCCCTCCGGGCAGGCCATACGGGGAGAACACAAAGGCCGGCTTCTGTGCGGGCGCGCGAACGACTAAGAGCGCTTTGGGGGCGGTTCGGGGTGGGGGTTTGGGGGCGGTTCGGAGGGGGGTCGGAGGTGAGGGGGTCAGGTGATGTCGGCTCGGGAGGCGGCGATGCGGAGCCACTTCACCAGCAGGACGGCGATCGCCACCACGGCCAGGATGAGGCCCAGGCCCGGTCCCGGGCCGGGGTGGTGGCCCGTCGTGGTCTGGGTGGTCCAGATCGACAGGACGCCGCTGACCGAGGCCGCGAACGACGCCAGCGCGCAGACCCAGGCCAGGGCCCACTGCCGCACCACCAGCGTGACGGCGGGCAGCAGCACGCCCGCGACGAGGGCGGCGAAGGAGAAGAACTTGGGCATCGCCGGGGCCTCGCCCAGCAGCACCCGCAGGCCGGTGTCGCCGCCCACCCAGGGCAGGACCAGGGACACCAGGATGGCCAGCACGGCCACCGCGATGGTCAGCGCGCCGGTGCCGGGGTCGAACCGGCGCGCGGCCGAGCGGCCCACGCGGTCGATCTCGTCGCGCAGGCCGGCCAGGTCGTCGGGTTCGGCGTTCATCCGGCCGAGCACCCGCCCACGGCGGCCGGCAGGGGCTCGGGCGCGCCGAACTTCGGCAGGCCCAGGGTCACGCCGGCGGTCTTCGGCTTGATGCCCGCCTCCGAGCGGTCGCCCGCCCTGGTGCGGCGGTGGCTGATCAGCCCGCCGTCCGCGATGAGGTTGTGCGGCGCGGCGTAGGTGATCGCGGTCTCCACCACGTCGCCGGGGCGGACGGCGGCGTCGCCGGGGGCGAAGTGCACCAGTCGGCCGTCGCGCGCGCGGCCGGACAGGCGGTGGGTCTCGGCGTCCTTGCGGCCCTCGCCGTGCGACACCAGCACCTCGACGGTGCGCCCGACCTGCAGCTTGTTCTGCTCCCAGGACAGCTCGTTCTGCAGCGCCACGAGCCGGTCGTACCGCTCCTGCACGACCCGCTTGGGCAGCTGGTCGGGCAGCTCGGCGGCCGGCGTGCCGGGGCGCTTGGAGTACTGGAAGGTGAACGCGCCGGCGAACCGGGCCTCCCGCACCACGTCCAGGGTGGCCTGGAAGTCCTCCTCGGTCTCGCCGGGGAAGCCGACGATGATGTCGGTCGTGATCGCCGCGTCGGGCATGGCCCGGCGGACGTCCTCCAGGATGGCCAGGTACCTGCCGGACCGGTAGGAGCGGCGCATCGCCTTGAGCACGCGGTCGGACCCGGACTGGAGCGGCATGTGCAGCTGGTGGCACACGTTCGGCGTCTCGGCCATGGCCGCGATGACGTCGTCGGTGAAGTCCTTCGGGTGCGGCGAGGTGAACCGGACCCGCTCCAGCCCCTCGATGCCGCCCGTGGCGCGCAGCAGCTTGCCGAAGGCGTACCGGTCGCCGAACTCGACGCCGTAGGAGTTGACGTTCTGCCCGAGCAGGGTCACCTCCAGCACGCCCTCGTCGACCAGGGCCCGCACCTCGGCCAGGACCTCGCCGGGGCGGCGGTCCTTCTCCTTGCCGCGCAGCGACGGGACGATGCAGAACGTGCACGTGTTGTTGCACCCGACCGACACCGACACCCAGCCGGAGTAGGCGGAGTCGCGGCGGGCGGGCAGGGTCGACGGGAAGGTCTCCAGCGAGTCCAGGATCTCGACCTGGGCCTCGCGGTTGTGGCGGGCGCGCTCCAGCAGCACCGGCAGCGACCCGATGTTGTGGGTGCCGAAGACGACGTCGACCCACGGCGCGCGGTTGACGATCTCGCCCTGGTCCTTCTGGGCCAGGCAGCCGCCGACGGCGATCTGCATGTCCGGGTTCGCGCTCTTGGCGGGCGCGAGGTGGCCCAGCGTGCCGTAGAGCTTGTTGTCGGCGTTCTCCCGGACGGCGCAGGTGTTGAACACCACCACGTCGGGCGGTGCGTCGCCTTCGGCGGGCGTGTAGCCCGCCTCTTCGAGCATCCCCGCGAGGCGCTCGGAATCGTGCACGTTCATCTGACACCCGAACGTGCGGATCTGGTAACTGCGGGTCACTGCACCTAATCCTTCCGTCGGGTCCAGGGTAGAGGCTGGTCGTGGGACGATGCGCGGGTGTCGGGAACGCTGCTGCGAGTGCACGCCGCGGGGGCCGTGCTGGCCCTGGCCGCGCTCGCCATGACGGGCTGCGGCGCCGGGTTCGACCACGTCAAGCTCACCATGGCGGCGGGGAGCGACACCGGCGTCTACTACAAGCTGTCCACCGCGCTGGCCGACGGCTGGACCCGCGACCCGGGCATCCCCCGGCCGCAGGTGGTGTCCACCGCCGGGTCGGTGGACAACCTGGAGCGGCTGCGGACCGGGCAGGCCCAGGTCGGGTTCTCGGCGGCGGACGCGGCCGAGGACGGGCAGGCCGCGCCCGGCGGTCACCGGCTGTACGCGCTGGCCCGGATGCACGACGACTACCTGCAGGTGGCGGTGCGCGCCGACGTCCCGGCCACGAAGCTGGCCGACCTGAGGGGCCTGCGGGTGTCGGTGGGCGCGCCGGACTCCGGCGTGAGGCTCATCGCCGAGCGGCTGCTGCGCTCGGCGGACATCCCGCCCGACGAGCTGAAGGTCCGGTACCTGGACCTGAACGCGACCACCGACGCGATGCGGGCCGGCGAGCTGGACGCGTTCTTCTGGTCCGGCGGCGTGCCGACGGCCGGTGTGACGACGCTGGCCTCCACGGTGCGCATCCGGATGCTGGACCTGGAGGACGTGCTGCCCGGCCTGCGCGGCCAGTACCCGGTGTACGGGTCGGCGACGCTGCCCGCCTCGGCCTACGAGCTGCCCGGCGGCCCGGTCACCACCCCCGTCACGACGCTGGTGGTGCGCAACTTCCTGCTGGTCACCGACGCGATGCCGGACGACGTGGCGGAGGCGCTGCTGCGCGGGCTGTTCCGGGCGCAGCCCGACCTGGTGGCGGCCAGCCCGGTGGCCAGGTCCATAGAGGTGAGGTCGGCGATCGAGACGACACCGCTGCCGCTGCACCCCGGCGCGAAGAACTACTACCGCGACGTGAAGGTCTGACGGCGGCCTAGACGGCGGGGAAGGTCACGGTGACCCGCAGCCCGCCCGCCTCGGGCAGCGCCAGCCGCACGGTCCCGTCGACGCGCTCCACGACCTGCCGCACCAGCGCCAGCCCCAGCCCGGAGCCCTGGATGTTCTGGTGGGCGGGCGAGCGCCAGAACCGGTCGGTGGCGCGGTCCAGCTCCTCCGGCGCCAGGCCCGGCCCCTCGTCCTGCACCGTCAGGTGCACCAGCGGCGGGCGCCGCCGGACGTCCACGCGGACCAGGGTGTCGTCGGGCGCGAACTTGAGCGCGTTGTCCAGCAGCGCGTCCAGCACGGTCTCCACCCCGCGCGGCGGCGCGAGCACCGTCCCGCCGGGCTCGCCGTCCAGCACCAGGTGCACCGAGCGGGCCGCGGCGGCGGGCTGCCACGCGGACAGCCGCCCGGCCACGGCCCGGTCCACGTCGACGGCGACCGGGTCGACCGACGACGAGCCGGCGCGCGCCATGGACAGCAGCTCGTCCAGGATGCGGTTGAGCCGGTCGGCCTCGTCCAGCGCCGCGACCTGGTGCACCACCGCGTCGCCGGAGACGTGGCCCTCCAGGTTGGACAGCCGCAGCTTGAGCGCGGTCAGCGGGTTGCGCAGCTGGTGGGACGCGTCGGCGACGAACGCCCGCTGCGCCGCCAGCACGTCGGCGACGTTGGCGGCCATCTGGTCGAAGGAGCGCGACAGCTGCCGCAGCTCGGGCGGGCCCGACGACGAGCCCACCGGCTGCACCGGCCGGCCGGACACCACCGAGGCCAGCAGCGCGCCGGTCGCGTCGTCCAGCCGCTGCACGGGCCGCAGCATCCACCGCACCAGCGGCAGCGCGGCCAGCACGGCCAGCGACAGCACCAGCAGGCTCGCGCCGAGCAGCACCAGCCACCACAGCAGCACCTCGGACCGGGTCTTGCCGGTGGGGGAGAAGGTGACGACCGCGCCGCGCACCTCGCCGTCGGCCAGCACCGGCTCCGCCAGCACCAGCTCGGTCGGGTCCCACGGCATGAGCAGGTCGGGCGCCACCGGCTGCCGCCCCGCCAGCGCGCCCCGCACCAGGTCGGCCACGGACGCCGGGGTGACGTCGATCCCCGGCCCGGACGCGGCGACCACCAGCCCGGAGCGGTCCAGCAGCGCCACCTTGATCCCGTACAGGTCCTGGTAGCGGGCCAGCTCCCGCTCCAGCACCGCCGGCTGGTCGTCGATCAGCGGGCGCTGCGCCACCGACGCGAAGCGCGCGGTGTCGGTCAGCCGGTCGAGGAACATCTCCTGCTGCTCGGCGGCGGCGACCCCGCGCCCGAGCGGCACGCCCAGCCCGACCAGCACCAGCACCACCAGGGTGACCACGGCGCCCAGCAGCCTCGACCGCACCTAGCCCCCGTCCGAACTCAGCCGGTAACCGACCCCGCGCACGGTCTCCAGCAGCGCGGGCCGCCCCAGCTTGGTGCGCAGGGTGGCCACGTGCACGTCCAGGGTCCGGTTCGCGCCGGCCCACGTGCGGCCCCAGACCTCGGCGAGGATGCGCTCGCGCGTGCACACCGCCCCGCCCGCCGCCATCACCAGCGCCAGCACCTGGAACTCCTTGCGGGACAGCGCCACCGGTTCACCCGCGACGGTGACCTGGTGCCGCGCGAGGTCGACCCGCACGTCGGCCGCCTCGAACACCTCGGTGCCGGTGCCGCCGACGCCCACCGGGTCGCCGCGCCGCCGCCGCACCGCGTGCACCCGGGCCACCAGCTCGCCCACGTCGTAGGGCTTGACCAGGTAGTCGTCCGCGCCGGCGTGCAGCCCGAGGATCCGGTCGTCGATCTCGCCGCGCGCCGACACGACGATGATCGCCACGTCGCTCGCGGCCCGGATCTGCCGGCACAGCGTCACCCCGTCGACGTCGGGCAGGCCGAGGTCGAGCAGCACCACGTCGACCCCGGTGAGCCGGTCGAGCGTCCCCCGGCCGGTCGCCTGGCGGTCCACGGTGAACCCGCGCCGCGCCAGCGCCGGGACCAGCGCTTCCGCGACCCGGTCGTCGTCTTCGACCAACAGCACGCGCACCGGCGGCCTCCCGAGTTATTGTCGCCTGCCTGTGACAGAGTTGAGACCCTAAGTCTTGCTCAACCGCCTGGACTGGTGTGGTGACGCGCACCTAGGTTTCCCGCCATCGCCGAGTACCCCTTCTGGAGGATCCGATGTCCGGCCCCACACCTGCCCCGCCGATGATCCGGATGGCGGGCGTGGACAAGTTCTTCGGGCCGCTCCACGTGCTCAAGCAGATCACGCTGGAGGTGCCCCGGGGCCAGGTCGTCGTGGTGCTGGGGCCCTCGGGCTCCGGCAAGTCGACCCTCTGCCGCACGATCAACCGCCTGGAGCCGGTCGACGCCGGCTCCATCGAGGTCGACGGCCGGCCGCTGCCCGCCGAGGGCAAGGAGCTGGCGCGGCTGCGCGCCGACGTCGGGATGGTCTTCCAGTCGTTCAACCTGTTCGCCCACAAGAGCATCGTGGACAACGTGATGCTCGCACCGGTCAAGGTCCGCAAGACGCCCGCGGCCCAGGCCCGCAGGACGGCCATGGAGCTGCTGGAGCGGGTCGGCATCGCGAACCAGGCGGAGAAGTTCCCGGCCCAGCTGTCGGGCGGGCAGCAGCAGCGGGCGGCGATCGCCCGCGCCCTGGCGATGCGCCCCAAGGTGATGCTGTTCGACGAGCCGACCTCCGCGCTGGACCCGGAGATGGTCCAGGAGGTGCTGGACGTGATGACCACGCTGGCCAAGGAGGGCATGACCATGGTCGTGGTGACCCATGAGATGGGCTTCGCCCGCAAGGCCGCCGACCGCGTGCTCTTCATGGCCGACGGCGAGGTCGTCGAGGACTCGACGCCGGAGCAGTTCTTCTCCGCGCCGAAGTCCAACCGCGCGAAGGACTTCCTCGGCAAGATCCTGACCCACTGAAGCCTCGTGACCGCGGCGCTGGGCCTGGCGCCGCAAGACCCCGAAAGAGCAGGAGAAGGACGATGAGGGTTCGCACCCTTGCGGTGGTGCTGCTGGCGGGCGGCCTCGCCCTGACCGCGTGCGGCAAGGAGGGTAGCCCCGGCGAGTCGAACCCGGCCCCTTCGCAGGAGGTCGCCAGCGGCGTCCGGGTCGAGGGCTCCAAGACGTTCGACAGCATGACCCAGCGCGGCAAGGTGGTCATCGGCGTCAAGGACGACCAGCCGGGCCTCGGGCTCAAGGACGCGACGACCAACAAGTACAGCGGCTTCGACATCGAGATCGCGAAGCTCATCGCGGCGCAGCTCGGCTTCGACGAGAGCAAGATCCAGTACAAGTCGATCCCCTCCGCCGGCCGCGAGCAGGCGCTGATCAACGGCGACGTGGACTACTACGTCGGCACGTACACGATCAACGCCGGCCGCAAGGAGAAGATCGCCTTCGCCGGCCCGTACTTCACCGCCGGCCAGGACCTGCTGGTGCGCAAGGACGACGACTCCATCACCGGCCCGGAGTCCCTCAAGGGCAAGAAGGTCTGCTCGGTCACCGGCTCCACCCCGATCAAGAAGATCAAGGAGGGCGGGTACACCGAGGCGGAGAACATCTCGGAGTACCAGACCTACTCGCAGTGCGTCGCCAAGCTCGCCGAGGGCGCGATCGACGCGGTGACCACGGACGACGCGATCCTCAAGGGCTACGCGGCCGACGAGCCGGACAAGTTCAAGGTCGTGGGCAAGCCGTTCTCCGTCGAGCCCTACGGCGTCGGCCTGGCCAAGGACGACAAGCCGATCCGGGACAAGATCAACGACATCCTGGAGGGCGCGATCACCGGCGGCGACTGGCAGAAGATCTACGACGCCACGCTGGGCAAGTCCGGCTCCGCGGCGCAGAAGCCCGTGATCGAGCGCTACTGACGGCGCGGCGCGCGTCCCGATCGACCTGGGCGCCACTGATCAGCACTGATGGTGGCCGGTGACCCCGCCGCGGCGGCGGGGCGCCGGCCGCTCCCATGACGTCCCCGGCGAGGAAGTCCCATGAGCGTCCTTACCACCTTCTCCGACCTGTTCCTCAGGGCCTTCGGCACGACGATCCAGCTCTTCCTGCTCTCCGCGGTCGGGTCGCTGGTGCTGGGCACGTTCCTGGCGATGCTGCGGGTCAGCCCGGTCCCGGTGTTCCGCCTGGTGGGCGCGGTCTACGTCACCCTGGTCCGCAACACCCCGCTGACCCTGGTGTTCTTCTTCTTCACCTTCGCCTACCCGCTGCTCAAGATGCTGCGGCTGGACCCGTTCCAGGGCGCGGTGGTCGCCCTGAGCCTCTACACCTCGGCGTTCATCTGCGAGGTGGTCCGCTCGGGCATCAACACGGTGCCGGTGGGCCAGGCCGAGGCGTCCCGCGCGCTGGGCCTGACGTTCGGCCAGATGCTGGTCAACGTGGTGCTGCCGCAGGCCGTGCGCTCGGTGGTGCCGCCGCTGGTGAGCACGCTGATCGCGCTGCTGAAGAACACCACCGTCGCGGCCGGCTTCTCGGTGTCCGACGCCGGCTCCATCAGCTACGTGCTGTCCGACGAGGGCGCGAACATGCTGGTGGGCCTGTCCTGGGTGGCCTTCTTCTTCGTCCTCCTGGTGGTTCCGTTGACCCTGGTGCAACGCGCCCTTGAAAAGCGCTGGAGCGTGGCCCGATGAGCTCCGTCCTGTTCGACGTGCCCGGCCCGAGGGCGCGGGTGCGGCACCGGATCCTGGCCGCGGTGGGGCTGGTCGGGGTGCTCGCCCTGCTCGGCTACGTCGGCTACCGCTTCTACGACAGCGGCCAGTTCGAGCCGCGGCTGTGGAGCTGGCTGCAGTGGCAGGCGGTGCAGCTGGAGCTGCTCGGCCGGCTGGGCAACACGCTCAAGGCGTTCGCGGTGGCCGCCGTGCTGGCGGTGCTGTTCGGGGCGCTCCTGGCGGCGGGCCGGCTGTCCGACCACGTGGCCTGGCGGATCCCCGCCACCGCCGTGGTGGAGGTCTTCCGCGCCATCCCGCTGCTCATCCTGATCTTCCTGTTCTACTTCGGCCCGTCGGCGTTCGGGGTGAAGGTCTCGCCGTTCACGGCCGTGGTGGTGGGCCTGACGCTCTACAACGGGTCCGTGCTGGCGGAGGTGTTCCGCGCCGGCGTGCTGTCCCTGCCGCGCGGCCAGGCCGAGGCCGCCTACGCGCTGGGCATGAACAAGACGCAGGTCATGGTGCTGGTGCTGCTGCCGCAGGCGCTGCGGGCGATGCTGCCGACGATCGTCAGCCAGCTCGTCGTGCTGCTCAAGGACACGGCGCTCGGCTTCATCATCACCTACCCGGAGCTGCTGGACTACGCGAAGTACCTCGGCGGCCTGGGCCAGTTCGGCCGGCCGCTGGTGCCGCTCACGCTGGTGGTCGCCGCCATCTACATCACGATGTGCCTGCTGCTCACCTGGTTGGCCACGTGGCTGGAGAAGCGCAACCGGCGCAACAAGAGGGTCGTGGCGCCGGAGGGCAAGGCCGCCGAGCAGGTGGTGCTGACCAACGCGTCCGGCGTCTAGCCGCCGGAGCGCTCGACCAAGGGGGAGCACCCGCCACCGGGTGCTCCCCCTTCGTCGCACTCCCTCAGTGGCGCAGCAGCGCCCCGACGCCCTCCCACAGCTTGGTGTCGTCGGTGATCACCACCTGCGCGCCGGTCGCCGTCGCCGCGCCGGCCAGCGCCTCGTCGGCGGGCAGCTCGTCGATCCGGTCGACGCCCAGCGCCCGCAGGTCGCCCTCCCGCACCGCCACCAGCGCCGGGTCGTCCGAGGCCCACACCGTGCGGCGGCCCAGCGCCTGGTCGGACACCAGCAGCGTGGCGACGTTCGCCTCGCGCAGCGCGGCCACGACGCGCTCCATGCCCTGCACCGCGCGGCCCTGGTCGCGGCCCGACTCGGCGGTGAACTCCTCCACCACGTCGTTGTCCAGGTCGTGCTGGTACTGCGCGACCAGCGACCGCACGGACGCGTCGAACGCCTCGTCGTCGGCGCCGTCGGCCAGGCTGCCGCCGTCGACCTCGATCAGGACGTCGCGGCAGCGCGGGCTCAGCTCCTCGCGCACGGCGGTGCGGGCCTGGACCTCGCCGCCGAGCACCAGCAGCCGGGCGTTGAGCCCGGTCACCATGCGGTCGGCGGCCTCGGCGATGAGCGCGGCGTTGCGCTGGGCGGTCTCCTCGACCTTGTTCTGCATCCGCCGGTGCGACCACCCGCCGCCGCGCGCCTTGTGCAGGGGGTGCGTGTCGCCCTGCACCTCGGTGGTCTGCTCGCCGTGCCCGTCGTAGCCGTGCAGGTCCGCGCCCGCGCGGTCGGTGACGACCACGACGTGCGGCAGCGCCGTGCCGGCCAGGTTGGCCAGCGGGAGCAGGTGCGGCAGCCGCGACCAGCGGGCCGTGTCGGCCGCGGGCGGGCGCGGCAGCGCCCGGTTGAGCAGCAGTTGCCCGTGCGCGGCGATGAGCGCCCGGCCGGCCTTGCCCACCGCCGGCTCCAGCGCCGCCGCGTCCAGGGCGCCCAGGGTCTCCTCGTCGGCGCCCTGCCGCGCCAGGTCCTCGCGCAGCCCGCGCCAGCGCAGCTCCAGCGCCTTGGCCGCGTCCTCAGTGTCGTGCGAGGCGTCCAGGTAGACCGAGGCGAAGGGGCCGCGGTCCCGGACGATCTCTCCCAAGGTGGACATGTCCATGGGACACGGCTACCCGCCAGGACGCCGCGTAACCTCGGAGCCATGGTCGAGGAACCCGGTGCCCTGGTGAAGGCGCAGCAAGGCGCGGTGGACCAGCTCCTCAAGGTCGGCATCGACGGGTTCGGGCCGTTCAAGGGCGCCCAGCAGGCCGCTCGCGACCTGCTGGCCGGCGGTCTGACCAGGGACGAGGCGATCCGCAGCCTGATCCGCACGCACGTGACCGCGGCGGGCGTCCAGGGCTTCGCGATGAACCTCGGCGGCCTGATCACCCTGCCCGTGGCGCTGCCCGCCAACGTGGCCGCCGCGTACCTCGTGCAGACCCACCTGATCGCGTCCATCGCGGCCGTGCAGGGGCACGACCTGGAGAGCGACGAGGTGCGCACGGCGATCATGGTGTGCCTGCTGGGCAACGCGGGGGCCGAGCTGCTGAAGAAGGCGGGCATCAAGGTGGGCTCGAAGCTCACCATGAGCCTGATCGAGCGCATCCCGGCGCAGCTCATCCGGGAGGTCAACAAGCGGGTGGGCTTCACGCTGCTGGCCAAGTACGGGACGTCGCGGGCGGGCATCACGCTGGCCAAGGGCGTGCCGCTGGTGGGCGGTGTGATCGGCGGCGGGTTCGACGCGGTGACCACGCGGGCGGTCGGGGGCTTCGCGCGCCGCTTCTTCGCGTCCGCCCCGGAGAGCCCGCTGGTGGTCGACGGCCGGGTGGTGGAGCCCGAGGTGCTCGAGGGCGAGGTCGTGGACATCACCGAGCACGACTGACCGACCCGCGGTCCGGCGCCGGCCCGGCTCCCGCGGTGGGCCGAACCGGCTCCCGGGCCGGGCGCGCGGGGTGGCTCGTGGTCGCTCGGGCGGGTGACGGCGCGCCCGCCTCGGCGCCGCGCTCGCGGGACGCGCTGCCGCCAGCCCCTGTCGTTCCACTGTGGACGGCGCAGCGGCAGCCGCGCCGGGACCCGCCGTCCGCCGGTCCCGTCACCCGGACGCGGCATCGTCCTGAGTGGAATTCCCCGCGGGTGCGCCCCCGGTCGCCGAAAAAAGCCCTTGGCAGCGCGGGGAGGAACGCGCTAACGTCTTCCCCATGTTCTTCCAGATCTACTCCTGAGGATTTCCTCCTTCGCGCCGCACCCGGCCGCTGAGCCGGTGCCGAGCGCCGATTCCCTGGTGGCCCTAGCGGCTCTTCGACGACCCCCGCGCTTCTTCTCCGGGGTCGTACGCCTTTGCACGCCTCGAATTCTTCCCAGGAGGCGGTCGTATGCCCACCATGCGCGCAGAACAACCCGACGACGGCCAGCCGACCAACCGGCGCGCCCGGCGCTCGCGCGGCGCCGATCGGCCGCGCTCCGGCGGCCGCGTCGTCGTCAACCCGCGCCAGTACGCCATGCGGCGTCGCTGACCAGCGACTTCGCCTTCACCCCAGGAGGGTCCCATGACCGATCAGAAGAACGTCCCCGGTGACGACGAGCTGCCCGAGCCCGAGGCCGGCGTCGTCCCCAATCGCCGCGATCGCCGCGGTCACGCACGCAAGAACGGGGGCGTTCACGTGCCCCCCGGCCGGCCGCACCAGGCGGATTTCGTCGGGCGCAGGGTGTTCCGCCGCACCGGCGGCTGATTCCACCACGTGGTCCGGCGTCGCGGCAGTCCGCGGCGCCGGGCGCGTGGAACGCGCCCGCACCCCGGGCCGGCCTGCCCGCACCGCCGGTGCCGCGAACCGTTTCGCGGCGCCGGCGGTGATTGCTGTCGCGCCCGTTTCCTGGTCCTTTCGGGCGTGCGGTCTGCCGGCGCGGACGCGCGCGAACTAGCCTGGATCGGGTAGCACCGGATCCGGCCGGGACCAGGAGGCGCCGCGTGAGGATCGCCGACGTGTTGCGGAGCAAGGGGTCGGCCGTGGCGACGGTCGACGCGAAGGCGTCGGTGGCGGAGTTGGCCGCCGCGTTGGCGGAGCACAACGTGGGCGCGATGGTCGTCCTGGGCCCCGACGGCGTCGCGGGGATCGCCTCGGAGCGGGACGTGGTCCGCGGTCTGCGCGACCGGGGCGCGGACCTGCTCGCGGCGCCGGTCGCGGAGATCATGACGACCGACCTGCTCACCTGCTCGCCCGGTGACCCGGTGGACGGCCTGTCGGTCCTGATGACCGACCGGCGGGTCCGCCACGTGCCGGTGGTGTCGGGCGGGCGGCTGGTGGGCATCGTCAGCATCGGCGACGTGGTGAAGAGCCGCATCAGCCAGCTCGAGCAGGGCCGCGACCAGCTCACGGCCTACATCGCCCAGGGGTAGCGGGCCGGCTCGCGGTGGTCCGCGGCGCCCGGGTCGTCAGGCCCGGGTCCGGTGGTAGTGCTTGCTGACCCTGGCGCGGTTGCCGCACGAGGGCTTGCACCACTGCTGCTGCGGGTGGGCCTTGACGAAGTACCTGATGCACCGGGGAGCGGGGCAGGCGCGCAGGTCCGCGCGCTCCTCGCCGGCCAGGAACGCGATCGCGGCCGTCGCCAGGTCCGCCAGCAGCCGGTCGCCCTCCGTCGCGGAGTCCGCGTAGCGCAGCAGCGGCGGCGGCCCCCACTCCAGCCGCGCCGCCCTCGGCGCCCGCGCCGCCGCGTCGTTGACCGCGCGCACCGCGTCGGCGAGCGGCACCAGGTGCGGCGAGTCCATCCGCTCCCCGGCGCCGACCGCGTGCGCGAACAGCGACCGGACGGCCCATCGCAGCCGCACGACCTCCAGCCGCAGCTCCTCGTCCGCGGCGTCGAGGTGGGCCCACGCGGCCAGCCCCGCGGTCGTGGCGAGGTCGTCGGCCAGCCCGCCGCGCCCGTCGTGGCGGACCGTGCTCGCGAACTCCAGCGCCCGGTTCATCCCGGCATCCTAATGGACTTCACGGTTGCGCCCCGCTATCGTCCCTAATGGCTTACCGGATTGACACCATTAGGGGGAGTTGTGCCGATCGACGACGCCGTGCCCGCCGCCGCGCTCCGGGCGCACCGCAGGTTCGCGACGATCATCGCGGGGCTGACCGACGCGCAGGTCGGCGAGCCGTCCGCGCTGCCCGGCTGGACGCGCGGCCACGTGCTGTCGCACGTCGCGAACGTCACCACGGCGATGGCGGTCCAGGCCGAGAACGAGGGCGTGGAGGTCGAGGTGTACCCCGGCGGGCGCCCGGCCAGGGACGCCGCCATCGAGGCGGGGGCCGGGCGTTCGGCCTCCGGGCACCGCGCGGCGGTCGAGGCCGCCGTCGCCCGGCTGGCGCAGGCGTGGTCGGGCGTGCGCGACTGGTCCTCCCGGGTCGCCTTCCGCGACGGCACGCTCCTGGACACGGCGCACGCGCTGTGGCGGGAGGTGGAGATCCACGCGTTCGACCTCGACCTCACGCCGGTCCGGTGGTCGCCGGAGTTCTGCGGCCACGCCGTGGACTTCCTCCGGCAGCGCGTCCCGGACGGCGTCCGGCTGACCCTGGCGCCGGTGGACGACAGCCGCCGGTGGACGATCGGCTCCGGCGAACCCGCCGAGCTGACGGGGAACCTGCACGACCTGGTGGCCTGGCTCGCCGGCCGCGAACCCGCGGGCGCGCTGTCGGGGCGGCGGCCCGCGCTCAACCCGTGGCCGTAGGCAGCTCCAGCCCGAAGTCGTCGCGCAGCGCGGTGACCAGCTCCTCGGGGGACAGGGTCCGCTTCTCCGGACCGCCGTCGGGGGTCGCGACGGTGAGCACGTCGCCGGTGATGGCCCGGCGGGTCCGCTCGTCGGTGCGCTGCACCAGCAACCTGCCGACGAACGGGCTCTTCGGGCTGGTCGACATGTAGTGGTTGAGGACCGCGAAGTCGGCGGGTGTGGTGGGGTCCTCGGTGAAGTCGTACAGCGGCACCCACGTGCCGCCCTGCAGGGACTGCAACCGCCACCCGTCGTCGTCGCGGTCGAGCCGGAACGTCCAGTCGCCCTGCTGCTCGAATGCGCCCTGCGCCAGCGGCATCGGCGTCAGCAGCCCGCCGCCGCCGAAACCCACGTCCACCAGCCACTTGCGGTCGACGCGCAGCAGGGCGTGGGTGCGGGGCACGTCGCCCTCGCGGCCCAGCACCACCCGCGCGGCGAGGCCGGTCACCTCGTGGCCCAGCCGGTCCAGCACCGCCGCGAACAGCAGGTTCTGCTCGTAGCAGTAGCCGCCGCGCCTGCGGCGCACCATCTTGTCCTGCAACGAGGGCACGTCCAGCGCGATCGGCACGCCCGCGCCGATGTCCGCGTTCTCGAACGGGATCGCGGCCAGGTGCGCGCGGTGCAGCCCGCGCAGGGTGGTCGCCGGGTCGGCCTCCGGGTCGACCCGGAAGCCGACCCGGGCCAGGTACGCGTCGAGGTCGAGGAGTTCACCGTTCCACATCGGGCCAGCATGTCAGGCCGGGACCCGGGTGCGGGCAGCCCCTCGACCCCGCCGGGCGCCGGGGTCGTCACGCGGGCGCCGGTCGGGGGACCGCGTCGGCGGCCCGGAGGCGGGGTCCACGCCGACATCCCGACCGGTCGTTGACAGCCCTCGCGGCGCGGTGGTCTGATGCGAGGCATTCGGTAAACGTCTTTCCGAATTGCCGCCGCCCTCGACCGACCACCGAAGACCGAGGAGGAGCAGACGTGGGCATCACCCGCCGATCGGTCCTGACAGGTGCGGCGATCACGCCGCTGCTCATCGCGGGAGGGGGAGTGGCCTCGGCCGCCTCGTGGCGGCTCAAGTGGAGCCCCCGCCCGGACACCGACGGCCTCGGCGCGTTCGAGAGCGTCGAGGACGACCGGGCCGGCTCGCACCCCGGCGTCAAGCACATCCGCGTGCAGGGCGGGGCCTACCGGTTCGACATGCACACGCAGGACCGCGACACGCACACCGACCGGCAGCGCAACGAGGTCGCGGGCATGAGGTCCGACGGGAAGGACGTCATCCTCCGCGAGGGCGAGCGCTGGCGCTTCGGCTACTCCATGTTCATCCCGTCGACCCTCATGGCCACCAAGACGTTCACCCACGTCATGCAGACCAAGAAACCGGGCCCCGGCACCTCGCCGGTCACCGTCATGTCGTTGCGCCGCACCGGCGGCGTGCCGACGATCGAGTTCAAGGTCTTCGAGGGCGACGTCCTCGTCGGCGCCACCCCGCTGGCCCCGCTCCAGGACCGCTGGATCCACACCGACGTCGAGATCACCGTCGGCGACGGCAAGTCCGGGCGCGTCCGCTGGGTCCTGCGCGACGGCGACACCGAAGTCCTGGACAGGACGAGGTCCGGCGTCGACACCTTCCTCGGCGACCGGCTGCGGCCGAAGTGGGGCATCTACCGCTCGCTCGGCGACACCTCCGGCGCGCTGCGGAACTGCCACCTGCTGCTGCGCGACCTGAAGGCGTATAAGTTCGAGTGATGCCACAGGAGATCACCGGGGCCGCGCGCGACCTGCCGGGCCTTCCCGGCGAGCGGCGGCGCGCGGCCCCGGTGGGGCGCGGGTGACCCCCGAGGAAGCCGTCGCCGAGCAGGAACGGCTGCGCCCGCTGGTCCGGACGTCGACCGACCCCGGGCTGGACGTGGCGCACGTGGCCGGCCTGGACGTCTCCTACGCCGACGACGACCGGCTCGTCGGCGCGGTCGTGGTGCTGGACGCGGCGACGCTGGAGACCGTGGACTCGGCGGTCGTCCGCGGCAGGGCGCGGTTCCCGTACCTGCCGGGGCTCTTCGCGTTCCGCGAGCTGCCGCCGCTGCTGGAGGCCCTGGGCCGGCTCACCGTCACGCCCGACCTGCTGGTGTGCGACGGGCAGGGGTTGGCCCACCCCAGGCGGTTCGGGCTCGCCTGCCACCTCGGGGTGCTGGTCGACCTGCCCAGCGTCGGGGTGGCCAAGACGCCGATGGGGCGGTTCGAGCAGCCCCCCGACGAGCGGGGCGCGACCGCGGACCTCGTGCAGGACGGCGAGGTCGTCGGGCGCGCGCTGCGGACCCGGGTCGGGGTGAAACCGGTGTTCGTGTCCGTCGGGCACCGCGTCGACCTGGACCGGGCGTGTGCCGAAGTGCTGCGGCTGTGCGTCACGCGGCTGCCGGAGACGACCCGCCGCGCGGACGCGCTGGGGCGCGCTCAGCTGAGGTGGGCCAGCTCCGGGTGCCGCCGGGCGTAGGCGTCCAGCAGGCCCTCGGCCGCCGAGAGCGAGTCGACCAGGGGGTGCAGCGCGAACGCCTTCAGCGCCGCCGCCCGCGTGCCCTCCACGACCAGCCGGTCCACGGCCTTGACCGACAGGACGAGCCCGGCGGCGTGGTCGGGCAGCCGGCTCACCGGCAACGGCTCGGCGCCGTTCGCGTCGACCGCGCACGGCACCTCCACGACCGCTTCGGCGTCCAGAGTGGACAGGGTGGAGCCGTTGCGGACGTTGAGGATGAGGGTCGTGCGCTCGTCATCGGCGATCGCGCGCATGAGCCGCAGCGCCACGTGCTCGTACCCGCCGCCCTCCAACGTGTCCCGGTCCTGCTTCATGTACGTCGCCTCGCGCTCCAGCCGGGTGGTCTCCCAGTCCACCTCGCCGTCGTAGAAGCGCTCCTGCTGCCGCAGCAGGAACGCACCCCGGTCGTCGCCCATCGCGTCCCGCGTGTCGTAGTAGTAGTGCAGGTACTCGTTGGGGATGACGCCGAGGGCCTGCAACCACTCCGCGCCGAACAGCCTGCCTTCCTCGAAGGACCGCAACGCCTCCGCGTCGGCGAGCAGCCGGGGCAGCAGGTCCTCCCCGTCGAGGTGGACGCCCTGCAGCCACCCCAGGTGGTTCAGCCCGGCGTAGTCGAACGTCGCGCCCTCGACGCCCAGCGCGTGCGCCACCCGGCGGCACAGCCCCACCGGCGAGTCGCAGATGCCGATCACCCGCGGGCCCAGGTGCTCGGCCATGACCTCGGTGACCAGGCCGGCGGGGTTGGTGAAGTTGATGACCCAGGCGCGCGGCGCGAGCCGGGCGACCCGCCGGGCGATGTCCCGGGCGACGGGGGCGGTGCGCAGCCCGTACGCGATGCCGCCCGCGCCGACGGTTTCCTGCCCCAGCACGCCGTGCGCGTGCGCCACCTGCTCGTCGATCGCGCGCCCGGCCAGTCCGCCGACCCGGATCGCGGAGAACACGAAGTCCGCGTCGCGCAGCGCGTCGTCCAGGTCCGTGGTGACGCGAACGCGCGGCCCGCCCCGCAGCACCGCCCGGATGCGCGCGAGCCGCGCCGGGTCGACGTCGTGCAGCACGAGTTCGTCCACGCGCCCGTCGGCGACCAGCGCCTTGTGCACCAGCGGCACGCGGAACCCGCCGCCGCCCAGGATGACCAGCCTCATGCGCCCCATCCTGCCCCGGCGAGCGGCCCGGTGAAGGCCGACGTCAGCGGATCGGGGCCCTCGTGGCAGCGCGGCCGGTTCGGGCCGCGGCGCGGCGCCGCCGGACCCGCCCGGCGGGCCGCGCCGACCACGTCGGCCCGGCGGCGGTGCCGCGCGCGTGGCCCCGGAAGAGGGAGCGGAGGAGTCTGCACCCCGGGTCGCCGCTGGTCAAGGGCCGATCGTCGGGTGTTCCCGGTCCATCCACAGTGGACGTGAGCGGCCCTTGACACGTCTTGCGGGGTGGGGGAAAGGTCTGCACAAACCTGTCCTGCACATGATGGGGGAACAGCCGTGAAGGGTGTTCGGAGAGCCGCGGTGCTGGCGGCTCTGGCAACGCTGCCGCTGGGCCTGCTGCCCGCGGTGGCCTCGGCCGCGCCGGGAGGCCCGGTGTTCGAGGACGGCGAGGCGCAACCCGTCTTCGACGCGAAGGACGTGGTGAGGCAGAGCGTCTGGGTGCGCGCGCCGGTCGACAGCGACCGCGACGGCCGGGACGACGAGGTCTACGCGGAGGTCGTGCGGCAGACCGCGACCGACCGGGGCCTCAAGGTGCCGGTGGTGTTCTTCAACAGCCCGTACTTCTCCGGCGGCAACGACGTGGCCAACCACGACGTCGACGTCGAGCTGTACGTGCCCGACCGGCGCGGCGGCCACGCCAAGCGCGACGGCTCGGTGCTCAAGGCCGAGGCCGACGAGCGGATCGCGGCGGCCGTCGGGCCGAACGCCGGCCCCATCACGTCCGCGCGGTACGAGGCTTACTTCATCCAGCGGGGCTTCGCCGTGGTGTACGCGGAGTCGCTGGGCACCGGCAAGTCCTCCGGCTGTCCCACCTCGGGCGGGCGCAACGAGACCATCGGGTCGAAGTCGGTCGTCGACTGGCTCAACGGCCGGGCGACGGCGCGCGACGCGTCCGGCGCGCGCGTCAAGGCCACCTGGTCCACCGGCAAGGTCGGCATGATGGGCGTGTCCTACAACGGCACCCTGCCCAACGCCGTGGCGGCCACCGGGGTGCGCGGCCTGGAGGCGATCGTGCCGATCGCGGCCATCTCCAGCTGGTACGACTACTACCGCGCCGACGGCGCCGTGGTCGCGCCCGGCACGTTCCAGGGCGAGGACCTGGACGTGCTCGCCGAGTACGTCTACACGCGGGCGGACCGGGAGATCTGCAAGCCGGTCATCGCGGAGGTCGCGGCCCAGCAGGACCGGGTGACGGGTGACTACAGCGCTTTCTGGGACGAGCGGAACTACGTCAAGGACGCGTCCAAGGTGCGCGCGGCGGTGCTCGCCGTGCACGGCCTGGGCGACTGGAACGTCAAGACCAAGCACGTCGCGCAGTGGTACGAGGCGCTGCGGCGCAACGGCGTCGAGCACAAGATCTGGCTGCACCAGTCGGGGCACACCGACCCGGACACGCTGCGGTCCGCGGAGTGGCGGCGCACCATCAACCGGTGGTTCAGCCACTACCTGTACGGCATCGACAACGGCATCGAGAAGGAGCCGAAGTCGACCATCCAGCGCGAGGACCGCACCACGTGGGTGGACGAGGCGGACTGGCCCGCCCCCGGCGCCGCGAAGGCCCGGCTGCACCCGTGGGCGGGCGGTTCGGCCAAGGGCGCGCTGAAGCCGTCGGCCGTGCCCGGCCGGCCCGTGGTGGAATCGCTGCGCGACGACTCGTCCAAGCTTGCCGAGGACCTGGCCGACCTGCCCAGCTCCGGCAACCGGCTGTCCTACGCGACCCGGGCGACGACCACGCCGCTGCGGCTGTCGGGCACCCCCCGTGTCGAGCTGGCGGCGTCGTTCGACCGGCCCGCGGCGAACGTGACGGCCCTGCTGGTCGACCGCGCGCCGGACGGGGCCGGCCACGTGATCACGCGCGGGTGGACCGACCCGCAGAACCGCGTCGACCCGGCGAGGACCAAGCCGATCAAGCCCGGTGAGACCTACCGCGTCGAGGTCGAGCTGCAGCCGCAGGACTACGTCGTGCCCGCCGGGCACTCGCTGGAGTTCGTGCTGATCTCCAGCGACCACGACTACACGCTGCGGCCGAAGCCGGGCGCGGGGCTGTCGATCGACCTGACGTCCACGGTGGTGGAGCTGCCCGTGGTCGGCGGGAAGCAGGCGCTGCGCGGTGCGGTCGGTTAGGCGTCAGTTCACCGTTTGACCACCTGAAGAGCCTTCCGCCTCGACGACCGGGCGTGGTCCGATCACCACACCCGGTCGTCAAGGAGGTCGGCAGATGCGCCGAGCGCTCGTCACGGTCCTCGTCGCGCCGCTGGTCGGCCTCGCCCTCACCGCGGGCGAGGCGTCGGCGGCGCCCAACTTCCAACTCCCCTTCCCGTGCAACCAGGTGTGGGACGGCCAGACGCGGACCAACCACAGCCCCGCGAACTCGGTCGACTTCAACCGCGCGAACGACGACGGAGACCCGGTCGTCGCCTCCGCCGCGGGCACCGTGTCCAGGGTCGCGAACGAAGGCGCCACCAGCTACGGCCGGTGGGTCGAGATCGACCACGGCGGCGGCTGGCGGACCCGGTACGCGCACCTGTCCGCGCAACGCGTGAGCGTGGGGCAGTCGGTGCGGCTCGGCCAGCAGATCGGCAACGTCGGCACCACGGGCGGGTCCACCGGCCCGCACCTGCACTACGAGCAGCGGCTCAACGGCGTCGACCGGAAGGCCGTCTTCAACGGTTCGCAGGCGTATTACTGGGGCACTCGCAGCTACACCAGCCGCAATTCGTGCAGCGGCGTCACGGGGACCGTGGGGACCGACAGCGGGGCGGCGGTGACGGTGCGGTCGGGGCCGGGGACGAATCACCCGGCCGTGGGCTCCGTGGCCGACGGTTCGTCGGTGACGATCCGCTGCCAGGCCGTGGGCAGCTCGGTGACCGGTAAGTACGGCACCACCAACCTGTGGGACCGGATCGGTTCCGGGTACATCTCCGACGCTTACGTGTACACGGGCTCCGATGGCCGCGTAGCGCCCTCCTGCTGATTTCCCCTATGCGCTCCCTTGCGGATTCCGCAAGGGAGCGCATTCCCGTATACGGGCAAACCCGAATGGGTGATGCCGCCGAGTTGTCCACAGATTCCTCCCCCGTCCTGGCCCGACCCCCGGTCCGCCGCCACGATCGACCCCATGACACCCCTCACCGTGCCCACCGGTCGCCTGCACACCCCGGGAGACCTGGTCGCCGCCCTGCCGTACCTGCTCGGTTTCCACCCGGTCGACTCGCTCGTGCTGGTCCAGCTCGAGGCGGGCGCGATCGCCCGGACCCTGCGCGTCGACCTGCCTGCCGCGCGCAACGACCGCCGGGCCGCCGACGAGCTGGCCCTGCCGCTGCGCGGCCGGCCGGGCCTGCGGGTGGTGGTCCTGGTCATCGGCGGCGGCCGGGGCGACCCGCCCGAGGAGCTGCCGCGCGAGCACCTCGTCGCGTGCCTGGAGGCGTCGCTGGCGCACGCGGGCGTGCCGGTGACGTGCGCGGTGTGGTCGCCGGCCACGGCGAAGGGCTCGCCGTGGCTGAGCTACCGCGACCTGGGCGACTCCGGCTCCGTGCCGGACCCGACGACCACGGCCGTCGCCGCCGAGGCGGTGGTCCGGGGCTTCGTCACCCACCGGGACCGGGCGGCGCTGGCGGCCACCCTCGCCCCGGACCCGGAGGAGGCGCTGTCCCGCCGGTCGGCCCTGCTCGACCAGCTGGTGTCGGCGGCGGGGGAGCACGACCACGACGACCCGGCGACGATGTTCCGCCGGCGGGAGCTGGTGCGGGCGCAGGTGGCGAAGGCGCAGCACCGGACGGCGCCGCTGACCGACCCGGAGGTGGCGGATCTGGCCTACGCGCTGTCCGACCTGTGGGTGCGGGACGCCAGCATGGGCGACGCGATAGGCCCGCACGCCGTGGGCGCGGAACGCCTGTGGACCGAGCTGACCAGGGCGACCCCGCACCCGGAGATGGCGGAGCCGGCGACCCTGCTGGCGTTCACGGCCTACGTCCGGGGTGACGGGGTGCTGACCCGGATAGCGCTGGACCGAGCCCAGGAAGCCCAACCGGGCCACCGCCTGTCCGTGCTGCTGCGGGCGGCACTGGACAGCGGAATGCCCCCGTCCACCGTGCGCAACCTGGCGGAACGAGCCGCCGCGGCCCCTTGGCTCCCCACCGAGGCCGACCTCGCCCCGGAGGCCGCCGACCACCCGCCCGGGGGCGGCCCCGCACCGGCGGGGGCCCCGCCCGACAACCGGCCGGGAGGGGAGGGCTCCACCTAGGTGTCACAGGTCATCACGCTGTCCTGTCCGGTGATTCCTCCGTGCCCGTGCCCGGGTCAGCGAGCGGTGCTGGGTCAGCGAGCGGTGCCACGGCCGACCTGCCGCCAGACCGGCGTGATCGGGTCGTACTTGAGCCGATCCGGCGGCGTGTCGGTGGCCGGGACGTGGCGAGGTCCCCGGTGGGCGGCCACCGGCCCGCCCGGTGCGCTTGCGGCCGGCCCGCTGGTCGGTGGAACCGGGAACCGGTCATGGCCCAGGTGAACACCGTGCAGTGGTCGACGTCGCCGCCGGTCGACACCACCGACAGGGGCCGGCCGCAGCCGGCGCAGGCGAGGCGGAGCCTCGTGGCGGGCCCGCTGTGGGAGCGACCGACGGCATGATCACCGGCGACGACCTTGTCCCCGACATTGCCCTTTCGCCCCTCCTCGGGAGATGACGCCCAGGCCACCCCGGGGGCGACGGTCGACAGCGGGAGGGGTTCGTGCACGCACATGAACGGGAGGACGGCCGGGCGCAGGTCGCGGCGCTCGTCCGGCACGAGAACCGCCCTCACGAGCACGAACACGTTTCCGGGGGGTGCGCGCGCCACCCGCTGTCACCGCAACGGGTCGTGGCCTTGCAGCGCTTGATCGGCAACGCCGCGACGAGCCGGATGGTCACCGCCCAGCGCTCCGCCGTGCACGACGTCCTGAGCACGCCCGGTGCGCCGCCGGCGCCGCCCGCGCGCCAGGACGTGGAGGGGAGCCTGGGCGCGGACTTCTCCGACGTGCGCCTGCACACCGACACCGCCGCCCAGCGCTCCGCCGTCGGGCTCGGCGCGCACGCCTGCTCCTCGGGCAGCCACATCGTCTCGGGGCCGGGTGGCCTCGACCGCGAAACCCCGGTGCACGAGCTGGCCTACGTCGTCCGGCAGCGGCAGGGGCCCGTCGCGGGCACGGACGCGGGCGGTGGACTGCGGGTCGGCGACCCCGGTGACCGGTACGAGCGCGAAGCCGAGGAGGTTGCGGAGCAGGTGGTGTCCGGCGACGCGCCCGCGCTCGGCCACACCGAGGGGGCGCCGAGCGGGGCCGTGACGGGTCACGTGCAGCGCAAGGTGGGGTTCGAGGCGGAGATCGACCTGCCCGTGACCAAGGGCAACGGGCGGATGTTCGAGGTCGGGGACACCAAGCTCGGCGACAGCACCATGTCGCTGGTCGAGGGCGGGCAGGACCGGGCTTTCGACGTGGTCACCGACAAGCGGAGCCTGAACAGGGCGGGCCCGTACTCGAACACGGAGTTCGTCACCGGCGCGGTGTCCGTGGTGGGGCCGGAGCACGAGACGGGCGCCGCGCGGCTGCACCGCATCGCCGACGAGATGCGGGTGGTCCAGGAGCAGTTCTACCTCGGCTCGATCCGGGCCAGGCTCCCCGAGATCGTGCAGGACTTCCTCGACACCTTCGACGTCAACGAGGGGGACAACGTTTTTTCCGACCTGTTCGACGAGATGCAGAAGCAGACCTTCTCGGGTGAGGAAGGGGAGGGCTACAACCCGGAGGACAGCAGTCAGATCGACGAAGCCTCCCGGGTGGTGTCGTTCGAGAACTACGCGTACTCCGCCTTCAAACGCGCCGGCTCCGGGCCGGAAGGCGGTGGCGTGACCCAGGAGGAGGTGTTCGGTGGCATGAACACGATCGCGCCTCACGACGAGCACGGGTCGGTCATGGTGCCCATGGAGATCCGCAGGCTCGGGGGCAGGCGCAAGACCTGGGAACAGCTCAAGACGGACCTGGCCAACCTCGTGGACAGGGCCGAGGACGCCTACCGGAGGGACCAGGAACTCACGCAGGGCGAGAGCGACCAGGAGGGCAAGCCGCTCCCGTCGCGACCCAGGACGTGATCATGGTGCTTCCCCCGGCCTGCTGGCAGGTGCTGCCGTGGAGCGGCCCGACGACACCTAAAGTGATCCAGCCTCCCATTACCTAAACAACCCTGTAGTTCATCCAGATAGGGATGTTAAGGTAACGGCATGGACAAGCGTCTCTACTCGGCGGAGGAGGTGGCCGAGCGGCTCGGGCTGCACGTGCGCACGGTGCGCGGCTACCTCCGCGACGGGCGGCTGCGGGCGGTCCGCATCGGGAAGCAGTACCGCATCACGCGGGAGGACCTCGATGCGTTCATCGGTGCGCCGGTGGTGGACCAGCCCGAAAGCGGGCAACACCGGCACGTCGACGTGTCGAGCATCGTCGAGATCGACGCGGTCGGCCCGGAGACGGCCCACCGGGTCAGCACCCTGCTCACGGCCATGCGCACGCACGCCGCCGACCAACCGCTGCGAGTGGAGACCACCTACGACGAAGGAAGGGCGCGCATGAAGGTCGTCGTCCTCGGCGGGTTGGCCGACACCAGGCACATCCTCGAGTACCTGCAGGCGGTGCTCGAGTCGTGATCTACAAGACCGAGGCCGGCGAGCGGGAGATCCTGCGCCGCTACGAGCAGGCCCTCGCGAAGTGGCCCGTCCCGGCCGAGCACCGGCGGGTGCCGACACGGGAGGGCGACACCTTCGTCCTCGTGTGCGGCCCCGACGACGCGCCGCCCCTCCTGCTGCTCCACGGATCGGGCTCCAACGCGGCGATGTGGCTGGGTGACGTCGCGGCGTGGGCGGGGCACTTCCGCGTCCACGCCGTCGACGTGATCGGCGAGCCGGGGTTCTCCGCGCCCTCGCGCCCGCCGCTGGACTCCCCGGCCCACGCGCTGTGGTTGGACGACGTCCTCGACCACCTCGGGCTCGAACGCGTCGCGATCACCGGGGTGTCGCTCGGCGGGTGGCTGGCGCTCGACTACGCGACGCGGCGACCGGACCGGGTCGGGAAGCTCGCACTGCTGTGCCCCGGCGGCATCGGGCGCCAGAAGGTCGGGTTCCTCCTCAAGGCCCTGCTGTGCAAACCGTTCGGGCAGTGGGGCGTGCGCCGGTCGATCAAGGCGGTCGCGGGCGTCGACGCCCGGGTGGCGCCGGAGGTCGTCGAGTACCTCGCGCTGACGTTCACGCACTTCCTGCCCCGCCGGGACCGGCTGCCGGTGTTCCCCGACGAGGCCCTGCGGAGGCTGACCATGCCGGTGCTGGTGGTCGTCGGCGGGCGCGACGCGATGTTCGACTCCTACGACACGGCCGAACGCGTGAACCGCGCCGTGCCGCACGCCGACGTGACCCTGCTGCCCGAGGTCGCGCACTCGATCACCGGCCAGACCCGGCCGATCCTGGAGTTCCTGCTCGGCCGGTGACGCGCACGCTGGCCGGCGCGCGCGTCACCGGCACGAGCGCGTTCCCGCCAGGCCGCCGGATCGCGGGCGGGGGCCGGCGCGTCACTCGCCGATGAGCTGCTCGCGCAGGATGTCCGCGTGCCCGCAGTGCTGGGCCAGCTCGCGCAGCACGTGGAGGTACACCCAGCGCAGCGGGAGCGGACCGCGCCGGTTGCCGTGGACCACGTCGTCCAGCCCCAGGGGCGCAGTCGCGCGGCGCGAGGCTTCACACGCCTCGCGGTGGGCTTGCCGGACGGTGGCGATGGTGTCCCGGTCGTCGAGGACGAACGACTCGTCCGGTGTCGCGGGAATGCCGATCTCCGCGCGCGACCGGCACGTGACGGCTTCGTCGAACCAGACCTCCTCGACGAAGGTCGCGTGCTTCACCAGGCCCAGCAGCGTGGTCCGGGAGGGCACCAGCGATCGGCGCGCCTGCTCCTCGGTCAGGCCGTCCAGGCAGCCGTTGAGCGCCGCCCGGTGCTCGTCGAGGAACGCCTCGAACTGGACCCGGACCGGCTGGTCGGTGACGCCTTCGGCGGATGCCGGCGGGAGGGGGGACATGCGCGAAGCATCCCAGAACCGCCGTCCGGCAGCCGCGGTTTTCCAGTAGGTGGGCGGGCCGGGGCGCGGATAGGGTCGGCGGGTGGGGGAGCGGGAGATCGTCGTCGCCGACGGGCGGGTGTCGCGGCCGGCCGGGTGGTGGAGCCCCGTGGTCCACGCGTTCCTGGAGCACCTGCGCGGTGTCGGCTTCGACCGGGCGCCCAGGCCGTTGGGGTTCGACGGCGACCGGGAGGTGCTGACGCACATCTCCGGTGACTCCGGCGCCGAGGGGTGGAGCCGGGTCGTGCCCGAGGAGGGGCTGCGGGGGTTCGCGCGGCTGTTGCGGGACTTCCACGAGGCGTCGCGGGGCTTCGTGGCGCCGGAGGGCGCCGAGTGGGCGCTTCCCCCCGACGAGGCGAGCGGCGTGGTGTGCCACGGGGACTTCGGGCCGTGGAACGTCGTGTGGGACGGGTCGACGCCGGTGGGGTTGCTGGACTTCGACTTCGCGCGGCCGGGTGATCCGGTGGACGACGTCGCCTACGCGCTGGAGTACGTCGCGCCCTTCCGCGCCGATGCGGAAGCCCTGCACTGGCACCGCTTCACCACCCCGCCCGACCGGCGGGCGCGGATCGAGACCTTCGCCGGGGCCTACGGCCTCGCGGACACCGACGGCCTGGTCGACGCGGTGATCCGGCGGCAGGAGCGGACGGTCCGGGACGTGGCGGCGTTGGCCGCCCGCGGTGTCGAACCCCAGCGCTCCTGGGTGGAGTCCGGCGTGCTGACCACCCTGCGGCAGCGCGCCGAGTGGAGCCGCGCCCACCGCCACCTGGTCGGCGGCTGACGCCCGGCGCCGGTCACCGGGGCGGGGGCGGCGAACGCCGTTCGCCGCCCCCGGGTCCGCGATCACCGCCGCGCCGGGCTCGGAGCAGGTCCGGGCTCAGAGCAGGTCCGGGCGGCGCCAGGGTTCGCCCAGGACGTTCTCCGCCAGGAAGGCGAAGATCGTCTCGTACCAGACCGCGGAGTTGCCCGGGGTCAGGATCCAGTGGTTCTCCGTCGGGTAGTACAGGAACTTCGCCGGCACGCCGTGGCGCACCAGGTCGAAGTACAGGCGCTGCCCCTCGCCGATCGGGACCCGGTAGTCCTTGTCGCCGTGGATCACCAGCATCGGCGTCTTGATGTCGGCCACCCCGAGGTGCGGCGAGTTCGCCCGCACCTGCTCCTGCTGCCGCAGCGGGTCGCCCATCTCGCGGATCCAGTAGTACGAGTCGTCCGTCGTCCCGGTGAACGAGTCCAGGTGCCACAGCGACGCGTGCGTGACGATGGCCTTGAAGCGGTCGGTCCGGGTGGCGATCCAGTTCGCCATGTACCCGCCGAACGAACCGCCCATCGCGGCCGTCCGGCTCTCGTCGACGTCCTCCCGCCGCACCGCCACGTCCGTGATCGCCATCAGGTCCGTGTACGGCTTCGCGCCCCAGCTGCCCCACCCGGCCCGGATGAACTCCTGGCCGTACCCCGTCGACAGGGCCGGGTCCGGGAGCAGGACCGCGTAGCCGCGCGCGGCCATCAGCCACGGGTTCCAGCGCCAGCTCCAGCCGCTCCAGCTCATCACCGGGCCGCCGTGCACCCACAGCAGCAGCGGCGCGGGCCGCTCCGGCGAGCAGCCCGGCGGCAGGACCAGCCACGCGCGGACGGTGCGGCCGTCGGCCACCACCGTCTCGACCTCGGTCAGGGTGCCCGGCAGGGACTCGACCCGGCCCGGCGCGGGCAGCGGCACGGCCTCCTGCTCCGGCTCGGCCGGCGCCAGGCGCACCGGCTGCGCCGGCTGGTCGAGGGCGTTGCGCAGCGCGTAGACGTGCTCCGCGCCGACCTGCACGTCGGTGTAGGCGCCGGACGCCGTCAGCCGCACCAGCGCGCCCGACGCCAGGTCCAGCCGCCAGATCGGCTGGTGGCCCCGGTGCGAGCTGGTGAAGTACACCGCCGCGCCGTCCGGGCTGACGACCGGGTGCTCGGGCTCCTCGGGGAAGTCCGGCGCGAGGTCGGTGACCGCGCCGTCCAGGGAGATCCGCACCAGCGCGTTGTGCCACGGCGCGTCCGGGGTCGAGTCCAGCGCGCGGACCGCGATCACGCCCGAGGAGTCCGGCAGGAACACCGCCTGCCCGAAGGAGTGACCCTCCACGTCCGCCAGCACCCGGCTCGACGAGCCGTCCGCCGCCGCCAGCCGCAGCCGCACCCGCGACCCGTAGGAGGCGCTCACGGCGACCCGCTCGGTGTGCACCACCCACCGGCCGTCGGGGCTGATGGCGGCCGAGTCGTCCAGCCGGGCGCGCGCCCGCGGCGTGAGGTCGACCAGCCCCGCCGGGTCCAGGCGGTCGGCCGCCGGGTCGAGCGCGGTGGTGAGCAGCCTCGGGTAGCCGGGGCCCAGGTCGGCGTCCCAGTACCGGATCGGGTAGGACTCGTGCAGGATCGCGGTGACGCCCGCGTCCTCGCGGGACTTGCGCAGGGCCTCGTCGGCCTCGCCGAACTCCGCGGTGGGGTGCGCGCCCGCCGTCAGCAGCAGCGTCCCCGCGTCGCGGGCCACCGCCACCCGCTCCACGCCACCGGCCGGGCGCAGCAGTTCGCGGGCCTCGCCGACCGGCGGCAGCAGCCACAGCGCCGTGCGGTCCCGCGCCTTGCCGTCGGCGGGCTTGGCCGCCGGGTCGGGCCGGGCCGACAGGAACAGCAGCGAGCCGTCCGGGGTGAACACCGGGCTCGACTCGCCCTTCGCCCCGCGGGTCAGGCGGCGCGCCGGGCGCTCGCCCGCCGGGTCGACCTCCCACAGCGCGCCCTGCCACGCCTTGCCGTCCGGCGACAGCTCCGCGACCACCGTCACCAGGCGCGTGCCGTCGGGGGACAGGGCGAGCGACCCCAGCCGGGGCAGCGCGGCGAACGCGGACAGGTCGGCGAAGTCCTCCGCGCGGATCGCGCCGCTCATCGGGCGCCCCGCCCCGACCGGCCCCGGGCGAAGTCCCACGCGTCGCGCACGATGCCGGTCAGGTCCACCCGCTCCGGCTTCCAGCCCAGCTCGGTCCGCGCGCGCTCGCTCGACGCCACCAGCACCGCCGGGTCGCCCGACCGGCGCGGCGAGACCTCCGCCGGGATCGGGTGCCCGGTGACCTCGCGGCACGCGTCGATCACCTGGCGGACGGAGAAGCCCAGGCCGTTGCCCAGGTTGTAGATCCGGTGCTCGCCGGCGGCCGCGTGGGCCAGCGCCTTCAGGTGCGCGTCGGCCAGGTCCGCGACGTGGATGTAGTCGCGCACGCAGGTGCCGTCCTCGGTCGGGTAGTCGTCGCCGTACACCGCGACCTCCGCCCGCTCGCCCGCCGCCACCTGGAGCACGATCGGGATCAGGTGCGTCTCGGTGGTGTGCCGCTCGCCGAACCGCCCGTACGCGCCCGCGACGTTGAAGTACCGCAGGCTCACCGCCGCCAGGCCGTGCGCGGTGGCGTAGCCGGTGATGGCGTGGTCGATCGCGAGCTTGGTCGCGCCGTAGGTGTTGGTCGGCCGGGTCGGCGCGGTCTCCACGATCGGCACCTGCTCCGGCTCGCCGTAGGTCGCCGCGGTGGAGGAGAACACCAGGCGGGGCGTGCCGTGCTCGCGCATCGCGTCCAGCAGCCGCAGCGAGGTGACCACGTTGCCCTGCCAGTACTTCGCCGGTTCCTGCTGCGACTCGCCGACCAGCGACTTGGCCGCGAAGTGCAGCACGCCGTCGAAGCCCTCGGCGAGCACCGAGCCGATCACGTCGTCGATGTTCGCGTCGACCAGCCGGGCGCCGTCGGGGACCGCGTCCGCGTGCCCGGTGGACAGGTCGTCGAGCACGACCACCTCGTGACCCGACTCGACCAGCCGAGCCGCGCACACGCTGCCGACGTACCCCGCACCGCCCGTGACGAGCAGCTTCACCCTGATCCCCGCTTTCGTCGTGCCTGCTTGTTGTCGGTCGTCTTCCCTCAGCCGTCCCGCCGCGCGCCCGCCGAGGGCGCCGCCGGGAAGGTCCTGGGCGCGGTCCAGCCGCGCGCCGCGTAGTCGGCGGTGACCCGGCGCACCACCGCGTCGTGCCGCTCGACGGGCGTGAGCGCGATGGCCGAGCCGCCGAACCCGCCGCCGACCATCCGCGCGCCGAGCGCGCCCTCGGCCAGCGCCGCGGCCACCGCCACGTCCAGCTCCGGGCTCGACACCCGGTAGTCGTCGCGCAGGCTCTCGTGGGAGGCGACCAGCAGCGGGCCCAGGTCGGCGGGCGAGCCCGCGCGCAGCGCGCCGACCGCGCGCAGCACCCGGTCGTTCTCCGTCACCACGTGCCGGACCAGCGGCCGGAGGTCCTCGGGCAGGCGGGCCAGCGCGTCGGCGAGGTCCGCCGCCGGCACGTCGCGCAGCGCCGGCACGCCCAGCAGCGCGGCGGCCCGCTCGCAGCCCGCCCGGCGCGCGCCGTAGCCGCCGTCGGCGTTGGAGTGGCTCGCCCGCGTGTCGATCACCAGCACTTCCAGGCCCTGCGCCGCGGCGTCGAAGGGCACCTGCTCGGCCCGGCCCGACCGCACGTCCAGGAACAGCGCGTGCGCCTCGGTGCACAGCAGGGACGCGGTCTGGTCGAGCAGGCCGGTCGGGGCGCCCACGAAGTCGTTCTCCGCCCGCTGGACCCAGCGGGCGATCTCCGGGCGGTTCTCCGGCGCGCCGGCCAGGCCCAGCAGCGCCAGCGCCACCGCGCACTCCAGCGCGTGCGAGGAGGACAGCCCGGCGCCCGAGGGCACGTCGCCCGCGATCACCAGGTCCGCGCCGCCCGTCAGCCCCCGCTCGCGCAGTACCCACGCCACACCGGCCGGGTACGCGGCCCAGCCGCTCACCAGACCGGGTTCGAGGTCGGCGACCGCGACCGGCTCGGCCCGCAGCACGGCGCCGTCCTCGCCGAGCGTCGCCGCGGTCAGCAGGCCGTCGTCGCGCGCCGCGGCGGCCACCGCCGTCCGGTGCGGCAGGGCGAACGGCAGCACGAAGCCGTCGTTGTAGTCGGTGTGCTCCCCGATCAGGTTGACCCGACCGGGCGCCGACCACACGCCGCGCGGCGGCGCGGCGTGCAGTTCGCGGAACGCGCCCGCGGCCCGCTCCGCCTGGTTCCGGTGGGCCAGGCTCACCTGGCCTGCACCAGGACCGCGTGCGCGACCGCCGGCTCCAGCTCGGCGGTCGCCCCGTTGCCCCCGCGCACCTGCACCACCCTGGCCCCGGCGAGGGAGAGGACGTGCACCGTGCCGCCGGGCACCACGCCGGCCGCCTTCAACTCCGCCATCAGGGTCGGGTCCAGCTGCACGTGCTCGGCGATCCGCCGCACCTCGACCGGGCCACCGCCCCGCCGCGCCACCTCGTCCACGCGCACGAGGCCCGCCTCGGCGGGCGGCGCGGGCTCGCCGTCGCCGAGCTTGTCCAGACCGGGGATGGGGTTGCCGTAGGGGGAGGTGGTGGGGTTGCCCAGCAGCTTGACCAGCTTGCGCTCGACGGCCTCGCTCATGACGTGCTCCCACCGGCACGCCTCGCTGTGCACGTGCTCCCACTCCAGGCCGATGACGTCGACCAGGAGGCGCTCGGCGAGCCGGTGCTTGCGCATGACGGCGATGGCCAGGCCGCGGCCCTGCTCGGTCAGCTCCAGGTGGCGGTCGTCGGCGACGACGACCAGCCCGTCGCGCTCCATCCGGCCCACCGTCTGGCTCACCGTGGGGCCGCTCTGGCCGAGGCGCTCGGCGATGCGGGCGCGCAGAGGCACGACGCCCTCTTCTTCGAGCTCGTAGATCGTGCGGAGGTACATCTCAGTGGTGTCGATGAGGTCGTTCACACCCGCTCCCCTTACGTATGGTGCCAATGCTAGTCGGCCGGTGACGGGTGCAGGATGGTGCCGTGCATCCATTGATCAGCACCGAAGCCCTGGCCGACGCGCTGGCCGGCGCCGCTCCCCCGGTGGTGGTGGACGTCCGCTGGCGCCTGGGCGGACCCCCGGGACGACAAGACTACGAGGTAGGGCACCTCCCGGGTGCGCGCTACCTCGACCTGGACGCCGACCTGTCCTCGGCGCCGGGCGCCGGCGGGCGCCACCCGCTGCCCGCCCCGGCGGACCTGGAGCGCGCGCTGCGCTCCGCAGGAATCCGAAAAGCTCACCCGGTCGTGGCATACGACGGAGGTGACGGCTCGGTCGCGGCGCGCCTGTGGTGGCTGCTGCGCTGGGCCGGCCACACCGAGGTCGCGGTGCTCGACGGCGGCTACGCGGCCTGGGTGGCCGAGGGCCGCCCGGTGGTCACCGACACGCCGCGGCCCGAGCCCGGCGACGTCGTGGTGACCCCCGGCGCGATGCCGGTGATCGACGCGGACGAGGCCGCCGCGCTGGCCCGCGACGGCGTCCTGCTCGACGCCCGTGCCCCCCAGCGCTACCGCGGCGAGACCGAGCCGGTCGACCCGCGCGCCGGCCACATCCCGGGCGCCCTCAACGCCCCGTCCGCCGGGCACGTGTCCGCCGACGGCCGCTGGCTGGGCCCGACGGCGCTGGCCGAGCGCTTCCGCTCCATCGGCGTCGACCCGGGCGCCAGGGTCGGGGCCTACTGCGGCTCGGGCGTCACGGCCTCGTCGGTCGTGCTCGCGCTGGAGGTCGCCGGCATCACCAGCCCCGACGAACCCGCCGACCTCTACGCGGGCTCGTGGTCCCACTGGTGCGTCGACCCGACCCGCGAAGCAGCCACCGGCCCCAACCCCTGATCCCACGACCTGATTCCGCAACCTAATTCCACGACCTGATTCCACAACCGGTACCCGCCAACCCCGACCCCGCGCGCCGCACCAACTCAAAAACCACACCGAACCGCCCCGAAACCGGCTTGAAGCCGCGCGCAGCGCGCACCCCGGTGTGGGCTGCGTGTCATCCCCGTATGGCCTGCGCGCAGCGAACCGCATGTGTCAAGGGGAGATCGAGACACCCGGTGGAACCACCCCCGGTTCGATCTCCCCTTGACACATGTGGTTGTCTTTGACCAGGCCATACGGGGATGGCACGACGCCCTGAGCTTGGTCTTTGTGTCATCCTTGGCGGCCTCTCGGCCGCTCTTCTTACTTCTGTCCCGCACGGATCCGGGTGAGATTCGGTGCTGTACCGCCCGAGGCTGAAAAGAAAAAGAGTCCTCGCCGGACAGGCAGGCCGCCAAGGAGAATGAAAAGAAACTGCGGTCGTGTTCTCCCCGCATGGCCTGTCTAAAGACGACCATGCTTTTCCTGGGGGTGCAAGCGAAAAGCGTGCTTGCACCCCCAGGAAAAGCATGGTAGCCCTCCGGGCAGGCCATACGGGGAGAACACGAAGGCAGGCTTCTGCGCGGGCGCGCGAACGGCTGGAGCGCTTTGGGGCGGTTCGCGGTGTGCAGTCGCTCAGGCGTTGGGGATCTTCTCGAAGCCCTTCGTGGCGAGCTTCAGGGCCACCGCGCAGGGTTCGAACGAGTCGATCGGCGTGACGGTGGCCATGAAGGCCGGGGTGATCTCGTCCGGGTCGTCGGTCAGCATGACGAGGACGGTGCAGTCGCCGCCCTTCTCCTTCACCTCGTAGGCCGTGTTGCCGCCCACCTCGATCTCCCGGGCCTCGCCCTCGTACTCGGCGAACGTCACCATGAACAGCACCACGGCGAACGGGTCCTCGGTGCTCTGCACGCAGCCCTTCTCGCCGGCCTTCTTGGCGCCGAGCGCGGCCACCACGTCCTCCGGGCTCAGGACGTCGCAGTCCTCGTAGCCCTCGGTCTTCTTCTTGGTGGTGATCTTGACCTTGCCCGCCGGCTTGGTGCCGGAGGTCGGTGCGCCGGTGGTCGAGGTCTCCTTCTTGCCGCTGGTCTGGGACTTGGACGACGTGGGCTTGGCCGCGGTGCTCTTCTCGCTGGTCTGCGCGCCGCCCGCGACCGGCACCGCCGAGCCGCTCACCGTCGTGGCGCAAGCGGAGAGGCCCAGGGTGGCGGCCAGCGCCAGCACGGCAGTCAGGGTGGAGGCTCGTCGCAGGTGCATGTCTGTGTGACCCCGTTCCGACGTGCGGGGTTCCATCCTCGATGGCCGCAATCTGGCCCGCCTCGTCGCGGGAAACTGTAAGACCTGCCGCGCCGGGCTTATGCGCGCGTCCACCAACCTGTGATCACACGCCGGGGTGCCCGGTGGGTTAGGTTGCCGGCATGGGCGTGGAGACCGGTGGGGCAGCCGCTGTCGTCTGGGACGAGTCGTTCCTCGGCTACGACCTGGGCGGGGACCACCCGCTGAACCCGGTCCGCCTGGACCTGACGATCCGGCTGGCCCGCTCGCTGGGCGTGCTGGACGGCGTGGAACTGCTCGCGCCGCAGCCGGCGGCGGACTCGGAGATCGAGCGCGTCCACGAGCCGGAGTACCTGTCGGCCGTGCAGGCCGCGCCGATGGCGGGGTGGGACGTCGGGCACGGGCTGGGCACCGCCGACAACCCGGTGTTCGAGCGGATGCACGAGGCGTCGGCGCTGGTCGTGGGCGGGTCGCTGGCCGCGGCGCGCGCGATCGCCTCGGGTGGTGCCCGGCGTGCGGTGAACATCGCAGGCGGGCTGCACCACGCCATGCGCGACCGAGCGGCGGGGTTCTGCGTCTACAACGACTGCTCGGTGGCGATCTCGTGGCTGCTGGACAACGGTTTCGACCGGATCGCCTACGTCGACACCGACGTGCACCACGGCGACGGGGTGCAGGACGCGTTCTACGACGACCCCCGCGTGCTGACCGTCTCCCTGCACCAGAGCCCGCTGAGCCTGTGGCCGGGCACGGGGTGGCCGGCGGAGCTGGGCGGGCGGGGCGCGGAGGGCACGGCGGTCAACGTGGCCCTGCCGCCGGTCACGCGCGACGCGGGCTGGCTGCGGGCCTTCCACGCGGTGGTGCCGTCGCTGCTGCGCGCGTTCCGGCCCCAGGTCCTGGTCACCCAGTGCGGCGCCGACACGCACCGGGAGGACCCGCTGGCCGACCTGGCGCTGACGGTGGACGGGCACCGGGAGGTCTACCGGGCGCTGCGGTCGCTGGCCGAGGAGGTCGCCGAGGGCCGGTGGCTCGCCCTGGGCGGCGGCGGGTACGAGCTGCTGCGCGTGGTGCCGCGGTCCTGGACGCACCTGCTGGCGACCGTGCTGGACCGCGACGTCGACCCGCGCGCGCCGCTGCCCGCGGACTGGGTGGCCCACGCGTCGACCCTCGCGCCGGGCCGGCCGCTGCCCACCACGATGTCCGACGGCGCGGACGTGGCGTTCGAGCCGTGGGGCGGCGACGCGCAGACGCCGCTGGACCTCGCGGTGCGCGACGCCCGCCGGGCGGTGTTCCCCCTGCACGGCCTGGACCCCGAGGACCCGAGGGACTAGCGGTGGACCCCTACGACTACCCCCGGCACTGGGAGGCCGACGTCGTGCTCAGCGACGGCGGCACGGTCCACCTGCGCCCGATCACGCCCGACGACGCCGAGAAGCTGCTCGCCTTCCACGGCAGGCTCTCCGAGCGCACCCGCTACTTCCGCTACTTCGGCCCCTACCCGCGGATGCCCCGGCGGGACCTCGAGCGCTTCAGCACCGTCGACCACGCCGACCGGGTGGCGTTCACCGCGCTGCTGGGCGACGACATCGTGGCGGTCGGCCGCTACGACCGGCTGGGCGGCGGCGGTTCGGCGGAGGTGGCCTTCGTCGTGGAGGACGCCCACCAGGGGCGCGGGCTGGGCTCGATCCTGCTGGAGCACCTGGCGGCGGCGGCCCGGGAGCGCGGGCTGAGCCGGTTCACCGCCGAGGTGCTGGCCGAGAACGGCCAGATGGTGCGGGTGTTCCGGGACGCGGGCTACTCGGTGAGCCGGGCGTTCGAGGAGGGCGTGCTGCACCTGGAGTTCGACATCGACCCCACCGAGGAGTCGGTGGCGGTGGCGCGCGCCCGCGAGCAGGCCGCCGAGGCGCGCAGCGTGCACAACCTGCTGCACCCGAGGTCGATCGCGGTGATCGGCGCGTCCACCGACCAGACCAAGATCGGCCACGCGGTGCTGACCAACCTGCTGGCCGCCGACTTCCACGGGCCGGTCTACCCGGTCAACGCCGAGCACCGGTCGGTGCGCGGGGTGCGGGCCTACCCGTCGGTGCTGGGGATCCCCGACGACGTGGACCTCGCGGTGGTCGCGGTGCCGGCGGCGAGCGTGGACGAGGTGATGGACGCCTGCCTGGCCAAGGGCGTCAAGGCGCTGGTGGTGGTGACGTCCGGGTTCGGCGAGACCGGGCCGGGCGGGCTGACCGCCGAGCGCCGGCTCGCGGCCGAGGCGCGGGCGCACGGGATGCGGGTGGTCGGGCCGAACGCGCTGGGCGTGCTGAACACCGACGCCGCGGTCCGCCTCAACGCGACCCTCGCGCCGCAGCTGCCCGCGCGCGGGCGCACCGGCTTCTTCTGCCAGTCCGGCGCGCTGGGCACCGCGATCCTGGCCGCGGCGGCGTCGCGCGGCCTGGGCCTGTCGACGTTCGTCTCGGCGGGCAACCGGGCGGACGTGTCGGGCAACGACCTGCTGCAGTACTGGGAGACCGACCCGGCGACCGACGTCGTGCTGCTGTACCTGGAGTCGTTCGGCAACCCGCGCAAGTTCGCCCGCCTGGCGCGCCGGCTGGGCCGCACCAAGCCGATCGTCGCGGTGAAGTCCGGGCGGCACGCGGTGACGCCCGCGCTGGCGGCCACGTCGGTGCCGGTGGACGAGTCGAGCGTGCAGGCGCTGTTCGAGCAGGCGGGCGTGATCCGGGTGGAGTCGCTGGCGCAGCTGTTCGACACCGCGCTGCTGCTGGCGCACCAGCCGCTGCCGGCCGGGCCGCGGGTGGCGGTGGTGGGCAACTCCACGGCGATCGGGCTGCTGGCGGCCGACACGGCGCTGGCGCAGGGGCTGGAGCTGGCGGGCGACCCGGTGGACGTGGGCGCGCAGGCCGGGCCGGAGGTGTTCGCCGAGGCGGTGCAGGAGGCGTTGCGCGACCCGGGCACCGACGCGCTGGTGGTGGTGTTCGTGCCGCCGCTGGCCGTGCCGGGCGCGGCGTTCGCGCGGGCGCTGCGGGACGTGGCCGGGACCAAGCCGGTCGTGTCCACCTTCCTCGCGGTGGAGGGCGTGCCGGACGAGCTGGCCGTGCCGGGGCCGGGCGGCGCGCCGGGGCGCGGTTCCGTGCCGTCCTACCCGAGCCCGGAGCGGGCGGTGCTCGCGCTGGCGCGCGCGACCCGGTACGCGCGGTGGCGCTCCGCTCCGCAGGGGCGCTTCACCCGGCCCGCCGGGATCGACACCGCCGCCGCGCACGACCTGGTGGCGTCGCTGGACCTCGACAGCGGCGAGCTGCACGCCGACGACGACACCGCCGTGCGGCTGCTGGCCTGCTACGGCGTGGAGGTGGTGCCGTTCCGGGTGGTCCGGTCGGCGCGGGAGGCGGTGGCCGCCGCGGTGGCGCTGGGCTACCCGGTGGCGATGAAGTCCACCGACGAGCGGCTGCGCCACCGCACCGACCTGGTGGGCGTGCGGCTGGACCTCACCGGCGACGACGCCGTCCGCATGGCCTACGAGATGCTCGCCGAGGTCTCCGAGCGGCCCGACGTGTACGTGCAGCGGATGGCGCCCAAGGGGATCTCCTGCGTGCTGGGCCTGCAGGACGACCCGTCGTTCGGCACGCTGGTCTCCTTCGGGCTCTCCGGTGTCGTCAGCGACCTGCTGGGCGACCGCGCGTACCGCGCCGTGCCGCTGACCGAGAACGACGCCAAGGCCCTGGTCCGCGCGCCGAAGGCGGCCCCGCTGCTGGCCGGCTACCGCGGCGGCGAGTCGGCCGACCTGCCGGCGCTGGAGGACCTGGTGCTGCGCCTGGCCGCGCTCGCCGAGGACCTGCCGGAGGTGCGGGAGCTGGCGCTGGAGCCGGTGCTGGCCAGCGCGGCGGGCGCGTACGTCAGCAGCGCCCGGCTGACCCTGGGCCGGCCGCCGTCCCGGCACGACACCGGTCCGCGCCGGTTGCGGTCACCTGGCGCGCCCCGCTGAGCGCGCTGCGTTAGCCGGCGCGGCGAGGTTGATGCGCAACCGTTGCCCTTAACCGATCCCGATGCCCCTTTCTGCGCTTTGCCTATGGACGCAAACCCTTTCGGCGCTTAGGTTTCCGACATCTTACGAGGACCCGAAAAGGGGAAGAATGGCACTGGCATCGCTGCGCGCCCTCGCCCTGGCGTGCGTCGCCGCGCTGGTCCTCGCCTCGTGCTCCTCCGGTGACGACGACATGACCGTCATCGGCAGGGCGGGCGCCAACAAGCTGGTGATCGCCGTCGGCTACGACCAACCCGGTCTCGGCGTGCGCCGGCTGGACGGCGTCCACAAGGGCTTCGACGTCGACGTGGCGCGGTACGTGGCGAAGGAACTGGGCACGGAGAACGTCACCTTCATCGAGGCGACCCCCTCCCAGCGGGAGAAGCTGCTCACCGAGGGCAAGGCCGACCTGGTGGTGTCCACCTACTCGATCACCGACAAGCGCAAGGAGGTGATCGACTTCGTCGGGCCCTACTTCGTGGCGGGCCAGGACCTGCTGGTGCGGCTGACCGACACGCAGATCGCCGGCCCCGAGTCGCTCACCGCCGGCGTCCGGCTCTGCTCGGTGGACAACACCACCTCCGCGCAGTACGTCAAAGACCAGTTCGCCCAGGCCGTGGAACTGGTGAACTTCCCGAACTTCAGCGACTGCGTCACCGCCCTGCTGGCCGAGCAGGTGGACGCGATGACGACCGACGACGTGATCCTCGCGGGCTACGCGGCGCAGAACCCGGAGCTGCTGCGGGTCGTCGGGAAGCCGTTCAGCAAGGAGGAGTACGGCATCGGGCTGCGGCGCGGCGACGCGGCCGGGAAGGCGAAGGTGGCCGCCGCCGTCCAGAAGATGATGGACTCCGGCGAGTGGCGCAGGTCACTGGAGGCCAACGTGGGCCAGTCCGGTTACGCCATCCCGCAGCCGCCCGAGCTCGTCCCGTGACCTGGGACCCACTCCGATAGCGGTCTGACCGGGGCGTTCGAGGTCGTAGGCTCGCCGGGTGCCCGCTTCTCATTTCGTCCCCCAGTACCGCGCGGACGGACCGGTCCGCGCCGGTATCCCCGAGCACGGTCGGATCCCGCGCTACTACGCGGTCAAGACCGAGCTGCTGTGGCTCATCGAAGCGCTGGGGGAGGGCGCCGCCCTGCCGTCCGAGCGCGAGCTGGCCGAGCGGTTCTCGGTCTCGCGCGTGACGCTGCGGCAGGCGGTGGGCGAACTGGTGCTGGAGGGCAAGCTCCAGCGCCGGCAGGGCAGCGGCACCTACGTCGCGCCGCCCAAGCTGGTGCAGCCGCTGTCCCTGGTCAGCTACACCGAGGGGATGCGGCGGCAGGGCGTGGACCCGGCGCGCAGCGTGATCACCGTGGAGCACCTGCCCGCCGACGACGTGCTGGCGCGCGACCTGCGCATCGCGCGCGGCGACACGGTGGTCCACCTGGAGCGGGTGCTGCTCGCCGACGACGAGCGGGTGGGCCTGGAGTCGACCTACCTGTCCGAGGCGCGCTTCCCGACGCTGCTGGAGGTCTTCGACCCGACCACCTCCCTGTACGCGTGCCTGACCGACCGGCTCGGCGTCGTGTTCACCGAGGCGGAGGAGCGGGTGGAGACCGTGCTGGCGACGCCGCGCGAGGCGTTGCTGATCGGCACGAACCCCGCGCTGCCGATGCTGCTGCTGCACCGCGTGTCGCATGACAACGATGGCGTGCCCATCGAGCGGGTGCGGTCGCTGTACCGGGGCGACCGGTTCAGCTTCGTCGCACGCCTCCGCGCGGAGGTCTAGCTTCCTGCTTTCGGTCCAACGGCGGGCCGTTTCCGTAACGAACGGATAACTCATCTAGTCCACATCTCGAGTTCACCTCGCCGTAGCGGTGGGGACATGGCCGGTTCGTTCCGGCCACGCACCGTTCGCGGCGTGCGAGTGCTCATCGTTGGTGGCGGCGTGCTGGGGACCATGCACGCCTGGCAAGCCGTGGAACGCGGCCACGAAGTGGTCCAACTGGAACGGGAACCCGAGGCGCGAGGGGCCTCGGTGCGCAACTTCGGCCTGATCTGGGTCGGCGGGCGCGCGGCGGGCGCGGAGCTGGACGCCGCCCTGCGCGCCCGCGAGCTGTGGGAGCGGATCGGTGAACGGGCGCCGGGGCTGGGGTTCCGGGCCAACGGTTCGCTGACCGTGCTGCGCACGCCGCTGGAACTGGCCGTGGCGCAGGAGACCGTCGCGCGGGCCGATGCGCGGGAGCGCGGTCTGGAACTGCTGGACGCCGGCGCGGCGCGAGCGGTGAACCCCGCGCTGCGCGGCGACTTCCTCGGCGCGCTGCGGTGCGAGCGGGACGCCGCCGTGGAGCCCCGCACGGCGCAGCCGGCGCTGCGGGCCGCCCTGGCGGCCACCGGCCGCTACACGTGGCTGCCCGGCCGCGAGGTGCGGTCGGTGGCCACCGGGGTCGTGCGCGACGACCGGGGCGAGGAGCACCGGGGTGACGTGGTGGTGCTGTGCACGGGCGCGTGGCTCGGCGGCCTGGTCCGCGAGCTGGCGGGCGACGTGCCGGTGCGCCGCGTGCGGTTGCAGATGATGCAGACCGAGCCGCTGGGCGAGCCGCTGACCACGTCCGTGGCGGACGGTGACAGCCTGCGCTACTACCCGGCTTACCGGGGCGCCGCGCTGGACGCGCTCAACCGCGAGCAGCCGCAGCCGGGAGTGGCCCGCGAGCACGCCATGCAGTTGCTGGTGGTGCAGCGCCGGGACGGCGGGCTGACCATCGGCGACACCCACGGCTACGACGAGCCGTTCCCGTTCGACACCGAGGACGCGCCCTACGAGCACCTGGCGGCGGTGGCCGAGCAGGTCCTCGGCCGGCCGCTGCCGCGGATCGCGCGCCGCTGGGCCGGTGTCTACGCGCAGTGCCGCGACACCGGGCGGGTCGCGCACCGCGAGCAGGTCGACCCGGGCGTGTGGCTGGTGACCGGACCCGGCGGGCGCGGCATGACGTGCTCACCCGCCATCGCGCACGACACGGCAGAGGAGGCGGGGCTGTGATCCCCCTGGTGGTGTTCGACATGGCCGGCACGACCGTGCTGGACGACGGCCTGGTGGAGCGGGCGTTCCGGCGGGCGCTGCCGGACGCGACGCCCGCGATGGTGGACCACGTCCGCGCGACCATGGGGCAGTCCAAGATCGTGGTGTTCCGCGAGCTGCTGCGCGACGAGGCGGCGGCGCAGCGCGCCAACGCGGCGTTCGAGGACGCCTACGCGGCGCTGGTCGCCGACGGGCACTGCGCGCCGGTCCCCGGCGCGGCCGAGGTCATCGCGGGCCTGCGCGCGGACGGCGCCCGGATCGCCTTCAGCACCGGCTTCTCCCGCGCCACCCAGCACGTCGTCCTGTCCGCGCTCGGCTGGACCGACCTGGCCGACTTCACGACCACCCCGGCCGAGGCCGGTCGGGGCAGGCCGTACCCGGACATGGTGCTCGCCGCCGTGCTCGGGCTGGGCCTGGCCGACGTCCGCGAGGTCGCGGTCGTCGGCGACACGCCCTCCGACGTCCTGGCCGGCCTGCGCTCGGGCGCCCGCGTCGTGGCGGGCGTGCTGACCGGCGCCGGTTCCCGCGCCGAGCTGGCCGACGCGGGCGCGACGCACGTCCTCGACTCGATCCGCGACCTCCCCGCCGTCCTGGAAGGGCTGTGACGACAATGCTGCGCAAGGTTTCGGCCGTCGGACTGCTGCTGCTCACCGCCGCCTGCGGCGGCACGGCGGGCGGCAGCGCCGACGGCGACCGGACGGTCACCGTCTACACCGTCGACGGGCTCGCCGGCTGGTACGGCAAGCGGGCCGAGGAGTTCCAGGCCAAGACCGGCATCACCGTGCGGCTGGTGGAGAGCGGGTCCGGCGAGGTGGTCACCCGCGCCGAGCGGGAGCGGGCCAACCCCCAGGCCGACGTGCTGGTGACGCTGCCGCCGTTCATCCAGCGCGCCTCGGACGCGGGGCTGCTGGCCGACTACGCGCCGGCCGGCTCCGACAAGGTCGCCGACCGCACCGGCCGCTACACCGCGATCGTCAACAACTACCTGAACTTCATCCGCAACCCGAAGCTCGCCACGCCCGCGCCCACGTCGTGGCAGGACCTGCTCGACCCGCGGTTCAAGGGCAGGCTCCAGTACTCCACGCCCGGCCAGGCCGGTGACGGCACCGCCGTGCTGCTGCAGCTCAAGCACGTCTACGGCGACCAGGGCGCGCTGGACTACCTGGCCCGGCTGGAGGCCAACAACGTCGGGCCGTCGTCGTCCACCGGCAAGCTCCAGCCCAAGGTGTCCAAGGGCGAGATCTGGGTCGCCAACGGCGACCTGCAGATGAACCTGACCTCGATCCGCGACGACAGGTCCGAGTTCGAGGTGTTCTTCCCGGCCGACGACAGGGGTGTGCGCTCCACCTTCGCCATCCCCTACTTCGCCGGGCTGGCCGCCGGCGCGCCGCACGCCGACAACGGCCGCAGGTTCCTGGACTTCCTGCTGTCGGAGGAGGTGCAGCGGACCGTCGCGACCGACGCGCTGGGCCAGGCCACCCGGTCGGACGTGCCGGCGCAGGGCCCGATCGCCGAGCTGCTGGCGGGCGTCGAGGTGTGGCGGCCGGACTGGACCGCCGTGGTCGCGACGCTGGACGCCGACATCGCCGCCTACACCAAGGCGGTCGGGCGGTGACACCGGCCGTCGAGCTGCGCGACGTGTCCGTCCACTTCGGACGGACGGTCGCGCTGCGCGGGCTCGACCTGTCGGTGGCGCCGGGGGAGACCCTGGCGCTGCTCGGCCCGTCCGGCTCGGGCAAGTCGACCGCGCTCAAGGCCGTGGCCGGGTTCCTGCGACCCACCACCGGCCGGGTGCTGCTGGGCGGGCGGGACGTGACCGACCTCCCGCCCAACCGGCGCGGCCTGGGCGTCGTGGTGCAGAGCTACGCGCTGTTCCCGCACATGAAGGTGGCCGACAACGTCGCCTTCGGGCTGCGGGCCCGCCGCGCGCCGCGCCGGCTGGTGGCCGAGCGGGTGGCGGAGGTGCTGGCGCTGGTGGGCATGGCGGACTTCCGCGACCGCTACCCGCGCCAGCTGTCCGGCGGGCAGCAGCAGCGGGTCGCCATCGCGCGGGCGCTGGCGATCCGGCCGCCCGTGCTGCTGCTGGACGAGCCGCTGTCGGCGCTGGACGCCGCCCTGCGCGAGGAGATGGTGGCGGAGCTGCTGCGGCTGCGCTCGGAGCTGCCCGACACCGCGATCGTCCACGTCACCCACGACCAGGGCGAGGCGCTGGCGCTGGCCGACCGGATCGCGGTGATGCGCGACGCCCGCCTGGTCGAGGTGGGGCCGACCGCCGAGCTGTACCACCGGCCGGCGGAGTCGTTCACCGCGTCGTTCCTGGGCGCGTCGAACCTGCTGCCGGTCGAGGTCGTGGACGAGGCCACGGTGCGGCTGGGCGACCTGCGGCTGGCCGCGTCCTCCGCCGGGCTGCCGCCGGGCCGGGCCGTCGCGCTGGGCGTCCGGCCGCACCGGGTCGGCGTGCGGGAGTTCTCCGGCGCCGGCCTGGCGGCCCGCCTGCTGGCCGTGCAGTGGCGCGGCACGGGTTTCCGGCTGGACCTGGAGCTGGAGCTGGGCCACCGGCTGCGGGCCGAGGTGCCCGAGGTGCCCGAGGTGGCCGGGCTGGCGGTCGGGTCGCGGGTCGAGGTGTCCATCCCGGACGGTTGTCCGCTGGTGCGGGTGGCGTGATGCGCGGGCTGCTCTGGCTGCTGCCGCCGGTCGCCGTGCTGGTGGCGTTCTTCGGCTACCCCCTGGCGCTGGTGCTGCACCAGTCGTTCCTCACCGACGACGGCGCGTTCGGCCTGGCGAACTGGCAGGGCGTGCTGGCGTCGCCGGAGTTCCGGCACGCGCTGGTCCGCACGGCCCTGCTGGCGCTCGCGGCGACGGCCGGGTGCCTGGTGCTGGGCGTGTTCCTGGCCCTGGTGATCGCCTTCGCGCCGTTCCCGGGCGTGCGGGCGGTGTCGCGGCTGGTGGACGTGGTGCTCGCGTTCCCGTCGTTCCTGATCGCGCTGGCGTTCACGTTCCTCTACGGCAGCGCGGGCGTGCTCAACGCCGCGCTGGGCGGCGGGTCGGTCGACTTCCTCTACTCGCCGTGGGGCGTGCTGCTCGCCGAGATCACGTTCTACACGCCGTTCGTGATGCGGCCGGCGCTCGCGGCGTTCAGCCAGGTGCCGGGTGCGCAGCTGGACGTGGCCGCCAGCCTGGGCGCCTCGCCGTGGCGGGTGCTGCGCCGGGTCGTGCTGCCCGACGCGCTGCCCGCGCTGGCGTCCGGGGCCTGCCTGACGCTGCTGCTGTGCATGAACGAGTTCGGGATCGTGCTGTTCGTCGGGGCCAAGGACGTCGTCACCCTGCCGATGCTGGTCTACACCAAGGCGATCGTGACGTTCGACTACCCGGCCGCGTGCGTGGTCGCGGTGGTGAACGTGGCGTTCTCCGGCGTGCTGTACGCCCTGCACCGGAAGGTGTTCGCGAAGGGGGAGGGCCGTGCTGCTGTGGACGCGGCGTAGCCGCGCTGTCGCCATCGCGCTGTTCGCGGTGCTGTTCGCGGTCGTCGTGGTGGCGCCGCTGGCGATGATCGCGCTGGCGTCGGTCGCCGGGTCGTGGAACGGCGTGCTGCCGTCCGACCTGACCGGGGAGCACCTGGCGGAGGCGGTCCGCGGCGAGGCGGTGGCCAGCGCGCTGGTGAGCGCCCAGACGGCGGTGATCGCGGCGCTGGCCGCGGTCGTGCTCGGGACGTGGCTCGCGCTGGGCTCGGCGCGGGCGCCCCGCGCGGTGCGGCGGGTCCTCGACGCGGCGGCGCACCTGCCGCTGGCCGTGCCGTCCGTGGTGGTGGGCCTGGGGCTGCTGGTCGCCTTCAGCCGGCCGCCGCTGCCGCTCAACGGGACGCGGTGGATCGTCCTGGTGGCGCACCTGGTGATCCTGCTGCCCTTCGCGTTCAGCGTCGTGTCGGCGGCCCAGCGCCGGGCCGACCCCCTGCTGGCGGCGGTGGCGGCGAGCCTGGGCGCGGCTCCGCCGCGCGTGCTGTGGCGCGTCCGGGTGCCCGTGCTGCTGCCCGCGATGTCGGCGTCGGCGTCGCTGGGGCTGGCGCTGTCGATGGGGGAGGTGGGCGCGACGATCATGCTGTACCCGCCGGACTGGCGGACGCTGCCGGTGAGCGTCTTCGCGCTGACCGACCGGGGCCAGGTGTTCGCCGCGTCCGCGTCGACCGTGCTGCTGCTGGGGATCACGCTGGCCGGCCTGGTGGCGTTGGGCGCCGTTCGCCCGCGCGCCGCCGAACGTTAGCCAAGCGTGAGCTGATAGCGCCCATTGGCAGGCACTGCGGCGTGCCCCTGCGGTAGTACCGTTGGTGCTCGGGAAGTGAGTGCTCCTCACCCGCAACGGCGCGGGGGAAGCGGGGGGTGTGCCTTGACGTTCAAAGAGGAGTTCCTGGCGGAGCTGGAGGACTGCCTGCGGGGCTACGGCGCCGTGCCGGTCCGGGACCCGCGGGCGCTCGCGCGGTTCATCGACTACGTCCGGCGGTTGCCCGAGGACGACCTGCGGCTGCGCTGCCTCGCGGGCGTCGACCAGGGTTCCGGGTCGTTCTGGAACAACCCCGCCGTGTGGTGGGAGCAGGTGCCGCGGTTCGGCGTGGACGCGCACGACTGCTCGGAGCTGCTCGACCGGATGCTGGACGAGGCGATCACCGACGAGATCGACGTGCTGGAGATGGAGATCCGGGAGCTGCCCGGCTGAGGGGCGACGTCACCCGTGGTGCGCCCGGGTCGCCGGACGCACCACGGGGTGGCTCACACCGACAGCAGGCGGTCGAAGAACGAGCGGTAGCGCCGCAGCGCGAGCCGCAACTCCTCCGTGTCGGCCTGCCCGCCTTCCTGCCACTGCCCCTCCAGCGAGCGCTTGTGCTCGGCAAACGTGGTCGCCAGGCTCTGGATCACCTGCGCGACCAGCTCGTCCGCCCGGCGCACGGCGTCACGCGGGTCGTCCACGAAGTCCGCTTGCAGGGCACGCCACTCGCTCCGGTAGCCGCCCGCCTCGTCGGTGGTGAAGAGGGCTTCGCCCTCGCCCCGCTCGACGTCCGCCTGCCCCTCGGCGGGCTCGCGCGCCGGCTCGCCGTCGAAGCGGTCGTCCGCCGCGAACCGGTCGCCGTCCACGCGGTCGCCGTCCACGTGGCCGTCGACCTGACCGCCGTCGTGACCGCGGCCGTCGATCCCGTTGTCGTGGACCTCGCCGTCGCGGATCCCGCTGTCGTGGATCCCGTTGTCGTGGATCCCGCCGTCGTGAATTCGGCTGTCGTCGACCCGGCCGTCGTCGACCCGGTCGTCACTGATCCGGTCGTAGTCCACCGGAGCGGCGTCGACCCGCCGGTCGTCGGCGCGGTGGTCGTCGGCCCGGTGGTCGTAGCCGTCCTCCGGCCCGCCGTACGCGACCTGGCCGCCCTGCTCGTGCCCGGGAACGCGGTCCTCCCGCTTCCCGTGCGGGACGAGGTCCTCGGTCGTGAGGCGTTCGGTCATCACCGCGCTCCTTCCGTGCGGGTCCGGTGGTCAGCGGCCCGGTCGGCGGCCCGGCCTTCGGCGCCGCCCTTCGATCCGTCCTCCAGCAGGTCCTGGAACAACGTGCGGTAGTGCACCATCGCCGTCCGGAGGTCCTCTGTGGACGCTTTACCGCGGCCCTGCCGCTCGGAGATGGCGTGCGCCTCGTGGTAGTGGTCGAGGGTGTCGGCGTGCTCCACGGAGAGCAGCGAAGCCTGCCGCTCGTACCCCTCGGTGGGGTAACCGCGTTCGGCCATCAGGTCGGTCACCAGCCGGTCCGCCTGGGTCACCGCGGTGGACGGCGCGTCCACGAACTGCTCCTGGATGCGCGTCCAGTTGCGCGCGTAGCTCTCGCGCGTCACCGGGGTCAGCGGGCGCAGTTCGAGCTTCGAGTGCTCGCGCTCCCGCTCGACCAGCTCCCGCTCCGCCGCCATCCGGTTGTCGTTGCGCGCCAGCGCCCGCTCGTACTCGGGGCCGAATTTCGTGCGCAACCTCTTGCGCTGCAAGAAGAACCGCGACAGCACGGCGATCGCCGCCACGACGACCAGCACGACGACGACCACGCCGATGATGGTGCCGGTGGACATCTTTGCCTCCTAGGGCTCTCGATGCCCACCGGGTTTCCGTTGCGGTACAGGGGCAAACCTCGTCTAGCCCTTGATGCACACCACCTGCTTGAGCCGGGTCACGACCTCCACGAGATCGCTCTGCCGCGCGATGACCGAGTCCAAGTCCTTGTAGGCGGCCGGGATCTCGTCCACCACGCCCGCGTCCTTGCGGCACTCGACCCCGGCCGTCTGCGCCGCGAGGTCGGCGGCGGTGAACGTCTTGCGGGCCTTCGTCCGCGACATCCGCCGCCCGGCGCCGTGCGAGGCGGACTCGAAGGAGTCCGGGTTGCCCAGGCCCCGCACGATGTACGAGCCGGTGCCCATCGAACCCGGGATGATCCCCAGCTCGCCCTTGCGGGCCCGGATCGCGCCCTTGCGCGTCACCAGGACGTCCTCCCCGAAGTGGTGCTCCTCGGAGACGTAGTTGTGGTGCGCGCTGATCGGCTCGTCGAAGCCGATGCGGGGGAACCACCGCCGCAGCACGTCGCGGACCAGCCCCAGCATCGCGGCCCGGTTGCGCCGCGCGTACTCCTGCGCCCAGTACAGGTCGTGCCGGTAGGCGGCCATCTCCGGCGTGCCGGCGAGGAACACGGCGAGGTCCGGGTCGGGCAGCTCGGCGTTGTGCGCCAGCTTCCGGGCGACCGAGATGTGGTGCTTGGCCAGCTCGTTGCCGATGCCCCGGGACCCGGAGTGCAGCATGACCCAGACCCGGTCGTCGGTGTCCAGGCAGACCTCCAGGAAGTGGTTGCCGCCGCCCAGCGTGCCGACCTGCCGCAGCGCCCGGTCCAACCGCACGGACGGGGTCAGCCGCTCGAACCCGTCCCAGAACGCGTCGGGCGCGACGACCGGCTCGTCGTGCACGGCGAACCCGACCGGCACCGCCGCCTCCAGCGCGGTGCGCAGCGGGTGCAGGCTCGCCGGCAGGTCGTCGGCGCCCAGCGACGTCCGGACCGCAGTCATGCCGCACCCGATGTCCACGCCGACCGCCGCCGGTGACACGGCGTCCTTCAGCGCGATGACGGACCCGACGGTGGCGCCGAGGCCGTAGTGCACGTCCGGCATCACGGCGACGTGCTTGACCGCCCAGGGCAGCGAGGCGATGTTGCGCAGCTGCCGCAGCGCCTGTTCCTCGACCTCGGCCGGGTCGGCCCAGAGCCGGATGTCGACAACCCCACCGGGGACCGTGGTCGCAGCCATGGCACGAAGCGTAGGCCCGCCCCGCCACTCGTCCTCGCCGCGGCACGCCCGCACCCGCGCGCACCGGCCGCCCGGACCGCGCGACGCGCGTCCCACCGCCGATCCCGGCCCGACCTCTCGATCAGCGGGAGCGCTTTTCTCCAACCTGCAACACATCGCCCCCTTTCCCATTCCGCCCCGGTCGTCCCGTGCCGTGCTGCACCCGAATGGACCTGTCGCGCAGGGCGACCCGGCGCCCACGCCGACCGACGCGCTGTGCACCACCCGGGGCGGGCCGCCGCCCGGTGAACCGGCTGTCCCGGGCGCCCCCCGGGGAGGGCGCCCGGGACCGGCTAGCGGCTGACCGCCTTGCGGTACTGGCGGGTGGCCAGGGGCACGAAGACGGCCAGGAAGACCACCACCCAGATCAGGGTCATCAGGACCGGGTGCCGCAGCGACCAGACGTCCGGCGGCGGGAACGCGGGGTTCGTGTTCCCGAACAGCTCCCGGGCCGCCTGGGTGACCGCCGAGACCGGGTTCCACTCGGCGAAGACCTTCAGGACGCCGGGCAGCCTGCTCTCCTGCACGAAGGTGTTGGCGATGAACGTCAGCGGGAAGATCACGATGAAGCTGGCGTTGTTGAACACCTCCGGGCTGCGCACCATCAGGCCCACGATCGCCATGCCCCACGACACCGCGTAGGCGAACAGCAGCAGCAGCGCGAAACCGGCCAGCGCCTCGAAGAACGACGAGTGGATGCGCCACCCCACCAGCAGGCCGGTGACCGACATCACGGTGATGACGATGACGTTGTTCGCCAGGTCCGACGTCGTCCGCCCGATCAGCACCGCCGAGCGCGCCATCGGCAGCGAGCGGAAGCGGTCGATGACGCCCTTCTGCATGTCGTCGGCCAGGCCGCTGCCGGTGATGGTCGCGCCGAACACCATGGTCTGCGCGAAGATCCCGGCCATCAGGAACTCGCGGTAGTCCATGCCGGGGATGTCGATCGACCCGCCGAACACGTACGAGAACAGCAGCACGAACATGATGGGCGCCAGCGTCGAGGCGACCAGCAGGTCGGGCACCCGCTTGACCTTGATGAGATTTCGCTTGGCGACGACCGCGCCGTCACCCAGCGCCTGCACGATGGTGCTCATTCCCCCTGCTCCCCCTGCTCCTCCTCGGCGGCGTGCCCGGTCAGCGACAGGAACACGTCGTCCAGCGTCGGCCTGCGCAGCCCGATGTCGAGCACCTTGATCGCTTCGGCGTCCAGCCGGCGGATGCCGTCCACCAGCACCTCCGCGCCGCCCGCGACCGGCACGGTCAGCCGGTGGCCGCGCTCGTCGACCGCCACCTCGCCGATCGCCAGCGGCGCGAGCACCTCGCGGGCCTTGGCCGCGTCCTGCGCCGAGCCCACCGACAGCTCCAGCCGCTCGCCGCCGACCTGCGCCTTCAGCTCGTCGGCGGTGCCCAGCGCGATGACGCGGCCGTGGTCGATGACCGCGATCTCGTCGGCCAGGCGGTCGGCCTCCTCCAGGTACTGCGTGGTCAGCAGCAGCGTGGTGCCGCCCGCGACCAGCTCCTCGATCACGTCCCACATGCCCAGCCGGCTGCGCGGGTCCAGGCCCGTGGTCGGCTCGTCCAGGAACAGCACGCTCGGCTTCGCCACCAGCGCGCCCGCCAGGTCCAGCCGGCGGCGCATGCCGCCGGAGTAGCCCTTCACCGGGCGGTCCGCGGCGTCGACCAGGTCGAACCGCTCCAGCAGCTCGCGCGCCCGCTCCCGGCTGCTCCTCTTGCCCAGGTGGTAGAGCCGCCCGACCATGTCGAGGTTCTCGAACCCGGTCAGGTTCTCGTCGACCGCCGCGTACTGGCCGGACAGCCCGATGCGGCGGCGCAGCTCCGCGGCGTCGGACACCACGTCCAGCCCCGCCACCCTCGCCCGGCCCTCGTCGTGCTCCAGCAGCGTGGTGAGCACGCGGACCGTAGTCGTCTTGCCCGCGCCGTTGGGGCCGAGCAGTCCCATGACGGTGCCCTCGGGGACCACGAGGTCGAGGCCGTCCAAGGCGACCACCGACCCGTACCGCTTGACCAGCCCTTCGGCCACGATTGCGTCTGCCATGGGGGCCATGATGAACCCTGGGTACGACAATTGCGGGGCATTTTTCACTCGAACGGTCCAAATTCGACCGCCACCTGCGCGTTCAGTGACGCATTCACAAGACGAGCGTCCCTCGGGTGGACCGGTGGCAGCCCAATGAGTTGCGTCGATCGCCGAAACGGTGTGCGCTGCGTGGTGTGACGATCCGACGAGCCTCCACATCGGACCTTCCGAACATCCTGCCCCTGGTGCGGGAGTTCTACGCCGTGGACGGGCACGAGTACGACGAAGACCGCCTGACGGCCGCCCTCGGACCGCTGCTCGCCGACGACCGGTACGGGCAGGTCTGGTTGTTCGACACCGGCTACGCCGTGCTGACGTGGGGCTACTCCCTGGAGTCCGGCGGCCGGGACGCGCTGCTCGACGAGTTCTTCGTGCGCAACCGGGGCGGCGGCGTGGGCGGCCGGGTCGTCGACGCGCTCGTGGCGGCCTGCCGGGAGGCGGGCGTGCACAAGGTGTTCCTGGAGACCGAGGCGCCCAACGACGCGGCCCGCCGCTTCTACCGGCGGCACGGCTTCGAGGCCGAGTCGTCCACCTGGATGAGCCGCGTGCTGTCGGACCGGTGACCGGTCGCGCGGTTGCGCAACCGCGCGGCCCCGGTCGCGCGGTTGCGCAACCGCCGGCCGGGGGCGGTGAAGGCCGGACCCACCTCGCGCGAGTCGTGAAATCCCTTGATGTCCCGCGGCCGGACCTGCGAGATGTACAGGGGACCGACTGCGGTCGCGAGGGGGGTGACGACGGGGTGACGCGGGCCGGTGGGGCTGTGCTGCGTGGCGTGCGTCGCGAGCGCCCAACCCGCGACCGCGCAACCCCACCGGCGGGGTTCATCTTAATGGGTGCTTATGCACCGTATAAGCATTCCATCGAGTGAACTCGAGGCAGCCGGTGGGCCGACTAGGGTGTTCGCAGTTCTTTTCAGCGAGGAGCGATCCGAATGGCAGCTGTCCAAACCCGACGCAAGCGCAAGCTCGGGCAGTTCCTCAACGCGCTGCGCAAGCGGGCCGGCAAGACCGAGATCGACTACCACGCGCTCACCCGCAAGACGCAGTCGACGCTGTCCCGGATGGAGAACGGGTACATCAGTCCCAGTTGGACCGAGCTGGGCGCGCTGCTCGGGCTGTACGGCGCGACCGACGTCGAGCGGCGCGAAGCGGAAGCCCTGTGGGAGGACGCCAAGCAGGACAGCACCAGGTTGGCCAACGCCGCCGCGTACACCCCCGAAGCGCGCACCTACGCGCGCCAGGAGGCGGACGCGACGGAGGTGCTCACCATCGAGATGATCGTGATCCCGGGCCTGCTCCAGACCGCCGCGTACGCCTCCGCCGTGCGCCTGGCGGGGCAGCGCTTCCTGGACCCGTCGGTACCGGTGGACCAGGCGGTCGCGGCGCTGGCGAGCCGGCAGCGCCGGCTGCCGGGCCTCCGGCTGCACGCGGTGATCGACGAAGCCGCGCTGCACCGGGTCGTGGGCGGGCGGGAGGTCATGCTCGCCCAGTTATCGCACCTGCTGGAGACGGCGAAGCAGACCAACGTCACCATCCAGGTGATCCCCTTCGGCGCCGGGGCTTACGGCACGATGTCGGGTGGCGGGGCCACCGCACTCCGCTTCGACGCCGGCGATCCCTCCTCCGTGTACCTGGAGTACGCCGGTGGAGGCAAGTGGGTGGACAATCCCGCCGATGTCGAGAAGTACCTGCTTCACTTCGAGGACATGGCACGAGAGGTCGCTCTGTCGCCCAAGGAGTCGGCTTCACTGATCAGGAAACTGGCAACCGCACTGAAGGAAACATGAACACGACGAAGACGTGGCGTAGGAGTTCGCATTCAGGCGCGGGGAACAACTGCGTGGAGCTGGCCGTCGCCCGCGCGGCCACAGTTGTGCGCGACAGCAAGCACCCCGGCCCCGAATTGATCTTCGCGGACCGTCCATTCCGGGCCTTCCTCATCGCGCTCCGGCAAACGTGACGGTCACTCCCAACCCGCCGCCCGCCCGCGGGGTCGCGGTCACCGCGTCCCCGCGGGCAGCGGCGACTGCGCGCACAGTGGACGGTCCGAGCCCCGACCCGCGCTCGTGCGCGGCCCGCACCCGGTCGATCCCGCGGAGCGGGCGGAACAGCCCCTCGACCCGGTAGGGACGGGGCGTCGGTCACCACCGGCGCCCCGTCCCGCGACCGCACCTCCGGCCGGCCTCCCGCGTGGCCGTGCCCGGCGGTGTCGTCGACGGGGTTGCGCTCCAGCGGTTCCGGGCCGCCGGCGACCGCGGTCGGTTCGAGTTCCCGCAGGACCTCGAACCGACCGCGGCGCCGGCCCCGGACCGCCGCGGCACGTGCGCGGCGAACGCGTCCGGTCGGGATCCGCGCGGGGGCCGGGCCGTCCGCGCCGCGCCCGGGGCTGATCGATTCAGCGCACCGGCGGTTCCGCCCTCCCCTGATCGTCCACAGTGGACTAGGCGACTGGCGGCCCGCCGCGCGGGCGCCGGGCCGCCCGGGGCTCCGGAGCCGGTCGGGGCCCCGGAGCCGGTCGGTCGCCGCCGGTCGCCGGGTGCGGCCCCGGTTCCGCCGAGCCGCTGTCGCCGGGCGGCGCGGCGCGGGTGGCCCCGGTGCGCGCGGGCCGCGACCGGCCGCAGGTCGCCCGCGCGGCCCCGCAGCGGTGTTCCCCTGATCGGGTAACTGTCAAAAGGGCGGAGCAACCGCACCCCCGGTCGGCTCCGTCCTCTGCACATGAGAAGCACAGGAACCGCGATCGGCGCCGGAGCGCTGCTGCTCGTCGTGCTGGCCGGCTGCGCCTCGTCCCAGCCCTCGCAGGACGCGGGCAGCGGCGGCGGTCCGACGCTGACCACCGCACCGTCCGAACCACCGCCCTCGACCGGGCCGGAGTCCGAGAGCCCGGTGCCGCCGGGCGGCACGGAAGTGCCGCCGGCCAAGCTCGACGCCACCGCCGTGCCCGAGGGCATGCCGCGCACCGTGTGGACGGAGGGCGACGGCCGCAAGGTGGGGCTGATCGGCCAGGAGGGCGGCTGCGGCAAGGCGAGCGTCGAGATCGCCGGGCAGGGGCCGCAGACCGTCGAGCTGGTCGTGGTCGAGACCGTCCCGGCGGACGCGCAGGTGTGCACCATGGACATCCGGTACCCACCGCTGGCCGTCGAGCTGGACGCGCCGCTGGGCGACCGCACCGTGGTGCTCAGCACCCGGCAGGACCAGAAGTAGCCGTCCCGTCCCCGGCGCCCGGTCGGCCCACCCCTCCGCCGACCGGGCGCCGCCCCCGGTGCGACCCGGCGCGCGCCGGTACCGTCCTGGCGTTATGAGGAACGTCAAAGTCGTGGTCGTCCTCGCGGTGCTCATCGCGGCCGGGTGCGGTGGGGACGGGTCGCCCTCGGGGTCGCCCCCGTTCACCCCGTCGACCGAACCGTCGTCGGCGTCGGTCACGGCGTCGGCCACCCCGTCGGTCACGGCGTCGCCGCCCGCGTCGACGCCGGTCGGGCCGCCGCCGCAGTCCAGCGCGCCGCCGCTGCCCGGCGCGACGGCCGTGCCGGCGGAGCAGGTCGACGGCAGCGCGCTGCCCGACGCCTACCGGCGCGAGGCGTGGGTCTCGCCGGACGGGCGCACGGTGCAGGTGGCCGGCCTCGCGGGCGGCTGCAAGCGCGCCTCGGCGGAGGTCGAGGCCCAGTCCGCCGACCAGGTGCTGATCACGCTGGTGACGACGTACCACCGCCCGGAGGGCGGGGTGTGCACCGAGGAGCTGTTCCCGGTGCCGGTCGACGTCACCCTGGACGCGCCCCTGGGCGACCGACGGATCGTGCTGGAGGCCCGGGAGCGCACCGCCTGAGCACCCCGCGCGGGGCTACTTGCGGAACGAGATCTGCAGCGTCGGCGCGGAGGTCTCGGCGAAGAAGTCGTTGCCCTTGTCGTCCACCACGACGAACGCCGGGAAGTCCTCCACCTCGATCCGCCAGACCGCCTCCATGCCCAGCTCCGGGTACTCCAGGACCTCGACCTTGCGGATGCAGTCCTGCGCCAGCCGAGCCGCCGGCCCGCCGATGGAGCCGAGGTAGAACCCGCCGTGGGTCCGGCACGCGTCGGTCACCTGCCGGGACCGGTTGCCCTTGGCCAGCATCACCAGCGAGCCGCCCGCCGCCTGGAACTGCTCCACGTAGGAGTCCATGCGCCCGGCCGTGGTCGGCCCGAACGAGCCGGACGCGTAGCCCTCCGGCGTCTTGGCCGGCCCGGCGTAGTACACCGGGTGGTCCTTCAGGTACTGCGGCACCGGCTCGCCCGCGTCCAGGCGCTCCTTGATCTTCGCGTGCGCGATGTCGCGCGCCACCACCAGCGGGCCGGTCAGCGACACGCGCGTCTTGACCGGCAGCCGGGCCAGCGTCGCGCGGATCTCCGCCATCGGCCGGGTCAGGTCGACGCGCACGACCTCGTCGGACAGGTCCTCGCCGGTCACCTCGGGCAGGAACCGCGCCGGGTCGCGCTCCAGCTGCTCCAGGAAGACGCCCTCCGGCGTGATCTTCGCCTTGGCCTGCCGGTCGGCCGAGCACGACACGGCGATGCCGACCGGGCAGGACGCGCCGTGCCGGGGCAGGCGGACCACGCGCACGTCGTGGCAGAAGTACTTGCCGCCGAACTGCGCGCCGATGCCGAAGTTCCGGGTCAGCTCCAGCACCTGCTGCTCCAGGTCGACGTCGCGGAACGCGTGGCCCGCCGCCGAGCCCGCGGTCGGCAGGCCGTCCAGGTAGCGCGCGGACGCCAGCTTCGCGACCTTCAGGTTCTGCTCCGCCGACAGCCCGCCGACCACCACGGCCAGGTGGTAGGGCGGGCACGCCGCCGTGCCCAGCGAGCGCAGCTTCTCGTCCAGGAACCGGGCCAGCCGCGCCGGGTTCAGCAGCGCCTTGGTCTCCTGGTACAGGAACGTCTTGTTGGCCGAGCCGCCGCCCTTGGCCATGAACAGGAACTCGTAGCGGGGCTCGGTGCCGGGCGCGGCGAACAGGTCGACCTGCGCGGGCAGGTTGGTGCCGGTGTTCTTCTCGTCCCAGAACGACACCGGCGCCATCTGCGAGTAGCGCAGGTTCAGCTCCTGGTACGCCTCGAAGATGCCGCGCGAGAGCGCTTCCTCGTCCGTGCCGCCGGTCAGCACCGACTCGGTGCGCTTGCCCATCACGATCGCGGTGCCGGTGTCCTGGCACATCGGCAGCACGCCGCCGGCCGAGATGCACGCGTTGCGCAGCAGGTCCATGGCCACGAACCGGTCGTTGCCGCTGGCCTCCGGGTCGTCGACGATCGCGCGCAGCTGCGCCAGGTGCGAGGGTCGCAGCAGGTGCTGGATGTCCCGGATCGCCTCCTTGGCGAGCAGGGTCAGCGCGGCCGGCTCGACCTGGAGGAAAGTCCGGCCGGCGGCCTCGACCGCCGTCACGCCGCCGGGCGTGACCAGGCGGTACTCCGTGCTGCTGTCCACGGCGAGGGGAAGGACATCGGTGTGCTGGAAGGTGGCGGGCACGTCGCGGGCTCCCTTGCGGGCGTTCGGGTTCGGACGAACCTATACCCCGCGGCCCGGTCCGGTGCGCCCGCCGCGGTGTGATTCGCGTCGTGCGACCCGCCCGCGCGCCGGCGACCCCCGGTCGCGCGCCGCGGGGACCCCGGCCCCGCACGGCCGCCGGGGACCGGCGGAAACGCGGAAGGCCGGGCCGGCCCCCGACCGCCCCGACCTTCCTCGGCGTGCGACGACCCCCGCGCGATGGGGCGGGGGAGGTCGCAAAGCTCGTGTACCACGCGACCGTGCCGTGACCGCGGTCACCGGTCAACCCGGCCGAACGGGTGATGCGCGATCAGCTGGCGTAGGCCCGCAGCTTGGCCGCGCGATCGCCCTGGCGCAGCTTGGACATGACCTCGCGCTCGATCTGGCGCACCCGCTCCCGGGACAGCCCGAACCGCTTGCCGATCTGGTCCAGCGTGCGCGGCTGGCCGTCCTCCAGGCCGTAGCGCAGCCGGATCACCGCCTGCTCCCGCTGCTCCAGCGTCGCCAGCACCCGGCGCAGGTCGTCCTGCAGCAGCCCGGAGATCACGGCGCTCTCGGCGTCGGTCGCGTCGGAGTCCTCGATGAAGTCGCCCAGCGGGGCGTCCTCCTCGGCGCCGACCGGCATGTCCAGGCTCACCGGGTCGCGCGCGTGGTCGAGCAGGTCGGAAACCTTCTCCGGGGACAGCCCCGATTCGCGCGCCAATTCCTCGTTGGTCGCTTCCCGCCCGAGTTGCTGGTGCAGGTCCCGCTTGATCCGCGCGAGCTTGTTCACCTGCTCCACCAGGTGGACCGGGAGGCGAATGGTGCGACCCTGGTCGGCCATTCCGCGGGTGATCGCCTGGCGGATCCACCACGTCGCGTAGGTCGAGAACTTGAAGCCCTTGGTGTAGTCGAACTTCTCCACCGCGCGGATCAGGCCCAGGTTGCCTTCCTGGATCAGGTCCAGCAGCGGCATTCCACGGCCGGTGTACCGCTTCGCGAGCGAAACGACCAACCGCAGATTCGCTTCGAGGAGGTGGTTCTTCGCCACGTGGCCGTCGCGCACCAGCGCGCGCAGTTCCCCGCGGCGCGTCGCGGACAGCCCGGCCCCCGTCTCCAGCACGTGCTGCGCGAAGACCCCCGCCTCGATGCGCTTCGCGAGTTCCACTTCCTCGGCCGCCGTCAGCAGCGCTGTCTTGCCGATGCCGTTCAGGTAGACCCGAACCAGGTCGGCGGCCGGTCCCTGGGCGTCGAGGTCCAACTCGGCGCTCGTGGTGGTCGTCTCGTTCCCGACCTCGCGGTCGAGCAACTTCGGGACGGTCATGGAGCTTCCCTCCCCCTTGTCGCGGGCTGGCAGTGCGGTCACGCATCCCGCGCTGCGCTGCGCGGCGTCGCCTTTCGGCCTGTGTCACTGGGGGAAACGTCGACCGGAGCGAAATGGTTCCCGTGTCCCCGATCTGGAGACGTCACTGCCGTCACAGCGGTTGCGCCGCGAATCCTGAGGATTGCCTGAGAAGCGGCTAGAGTTCGACCAGCACGGTGAACGGGCCGTCGTTCGCACTGCGCACGGACATCATCGCGCCGAACCGCCCGGTTTCCACTCGGGCGCCCCGGTGGCGCAGTTCCCGCACCACCGCGTCGACCAACGGCTCCGCGTCCTCCGGGCGGGCGGCGGCCGACCACGACGGCCGCCTGCCCCGGCGCGTCTCGCCGTAGAGCGTGAACTGGCTCACGACCAGCAGCGGCGCGCCGGTCGTGGCGCACGACCCCTCGTCCCGCAGGACCCGCAGCTCGTGCAGCTTGCGGGCCATCAGCGGGGCCTTGTCGGCGGTGTCGTCGACGTGGACGCCCAGCAGCACCAGGAGGCCCGGCTCCGCGATCGCCCCGACGCGGACGCCGTCGACCGCCACCTCCGCCTCGGTGACGCGCGCCACGACCGCCCTCACGCCGGCGCCACCATGCCGTGCCGCACCAGCTCCCGCACGACCGGCAGCGCCGCCCCGGCGAGCGCGTCGGCGTCCAGGCCCTCGGCGTAGGCCAGCAGCGCCACCAGGTCCCGCAGCGGCAGCACGCCCCGCATACCCGCCAGCAGGCGCGCGGCGGTCTCGTCCAGCTCGTGCTGCCAGCCGGGGCCGTCGGTGCGGTGCAGGCGGCGCACGACCGCCGCCCAGCCCTCGTCCGCCGGCGCCGAGACCTCCTCCAGCACGACGGAGCCGGGCACGGTGAAGCGGGTGGCCAGCAGCTCGTCGTCGTCGTGCTCGCGCAGCCACCGGACGCGGTCCAGCCAGGCCGCCGACTCCGGGCCCAGCGGGTCGTCGTAGGCGTGGCGCAGGTCCTCGCACACCACGTCGGGGTGCGCGGCGTCGGTGCGGCGCAGCGTGACGAAGCCGAAACCGACGCCCTCGACGTCGTTCTCGGCGAACCAGTCCAGCCACGCGCCGGCCTTGGCCCGCCCCTCGTCCGACCGGGGGTCCACGCCCGCGTCGCGCAGCCAGGTGCCCACGTACAGCGCAGGGTCGGCCACGTCCCGCTGCACGAACCACGCGTCGACGTTCCCGGGCAGCCAACCGGAGACCCGGTCGGCCCAGTCCTCGCCCCTGCGGTGCAGCCAGGACGCCAGCAGCTGGCCGACGCCGCCCTCCGCCAGGAACGCGGGCAGCTGCCGGACCACCAGCGCGCTCGCGTCGTCTCCGGCCAGGCCGGAGTCGCGGTAGACGTAGTCCACCCGCGGCGGCCCGACCACGAACGGCGGGTTGCACACCACCTGGTCGAACCTGCGGTTGCGCAGGGGCGCGAACCACTCGCCCCGCCGCAGCTCCACGTCGACCTCGTTGAGCCGGAAGGTGGCCCGGGCCAGCCGCAGCGCGCGCTCGGACACGTCGGTGGCGGTGATCCGCTCCGCGTGCCGGCTCGCGTGCAGGGCCTGGACGCCGCAGCCCGTGCCCAGGTCGAGCAGGGCGCCCACCGGGCGGCGGGACGTGGCCCTGGCCAGGCTGATCGACGCGTGGCCCACCCCCAGCACGTGGTCGGCGGGCACCGGTCCGCCGCGCTGGTCGGCGTCCAGGTCCGCGACGACCCACCAGGAGCCGTCCTCGTCGCCGTACGGGCGGATGTCCAGCCCGGCCCGCAGCCGGTCGCCGCAGGGCCGCAGGACCTGCGCCTCGAGCGCCTGCTCCACGTCCAGCCCGGCCAGGGCCCCGGCCACGTCGGCGGGGTCCTCGGCGTCGCCGAGCAGGAACAGCCGGATCAGCGTGCCCAGCGGGCCCGCGTCGCGCGCGGCCCGGCGGGCGGCCTCCGGCTCGCCGCGGCCCAGGGCGGCGTGCGCCTGCGGGCCGAGCGCGCCCACCACCCCGTCGGCGTCGTACCCGGCGTTGCGGAATGCGCCGCGCAGCCGCGCGGTCAGCTCAGTGGAGAGATCGGGAAGCACAGCCCATACTCCCGCGCCCGCGCGCCCGCCGCCCGCGCGGGTGGCCGGTCGCGGGGCGGACCGGCGGCCGGGGCCGGGCGGCCCGGTCAGTCGCGGCGCGCGCCGACGGCCAGCGCGATCGCCATGGCCAGCCGCTGGTCCGGGTCGTCCAGCGGCAGCGGGGTGACCTCGGCCATCCGCTGCATCCGGTACCGCAGCGTGTTCGGGTGCACCGACAGCGCGCGGGCCGCCTCCCGCGCGTCGCCCTGCGCCGCCAGCCAGGCCCGCAGCGTCATCGCGTACTGGGTGCCGAACACCCGGTCGTGCGCCACCAGGTCGGCCACCGGCCCGCGCGCGGGCAGCCGCCCGGCCTCCGCCACCGTCGCCAGCCGGCGCAGCAGCACCTGCGCCCACGCCTGGTCGTAGACGACCGCCTCGCCCCGCGACAGGGCCAGGCACTCGTCGGCCTCGTCGCGCGACGCGCGCAGCTGGGCGGCGTCCGCGCGCCCCCCGATGCCCGCCTCGACCACCGCCTCGGCGGGCAGCTCGCGGGTCAGCGCCCGCACCCAGTCGACGGCCGCCGCCGGGTCCTCGCCGCACGGCAGCACCGTGTACAGGACGTTGCCGAACAGCGCGCTGCGCCCCGGCCGCGACCAGCCGAACCCCGCGGTGGCCCGCTCGAACGCGAGCAGCGCCGCGCCGTGCTCGCCCTCGCCCGCGTGCGCCTGCACGGCGATCACCCGCAGGTCGCCGGCCGGCAGCCCGAGCCGCGCCAGGTTCGCGGGCTCGCCGCCGTCCAGCGCGCCGATCACCAGGTCCGCCTCCGCCTGGCGCTCCAGGTCCGCGCCCGCCCGCGCGCGCAGCAGGTGCAGGGCGGCCGTGCGCGCGCCGTCCTGCAGCGCCGCGTGCCGGCCGGCGCCCACGTCGGCGTCGACCTCCACCCACACCGAGCCGAGCAGCTCCCGGCCCGCCCGGACGGCGGCCACCAGCCGCCCGCCGAGCTGGTCGGTGAGCTTGGGCACGAACAGCGGCTCGTCGGACCGGGCGAGGTGGGTGAACACGCCGTAGTCGTCCAGCGCCTGCCGGGCCTCCTCGGGCACCCGCCGGCCGAGGATGGTCTGCACCCGGACCTGGTCGACGCCCTGCTGCCGGTAGGAGTAGGCCAGCACGCGCGACTGCTGGTCCTCGATGGTCACCGGGCCGCCGACGACCGCCGCGATGGCGTCGGCCACGGCGAACAGGTCGCCCGAGCCCTTGCGCTGCCCGCTGAGCACCAGCGTCTGCGCCACGTTGGCCAGCTGGCCCCACGGCACCGACGGGTCGACCAGCAGCACCGCGGCGCCCGACCGCCTCGCCGCCGCGACCACCCGCTCGTCCAGCGGCGGCGCGCCGTGCAGCACGACCGCCGCCGCGGTCGTCGACGCGACCAGCCGGGCCGCGGCGGCGGGGGAGGGGACGCCGAGGCCGAGCAGCACGTCGTCCGGCGCGACGGTGGCGGGCTCGGTCGGGTCGTGCAGGGCGACGCCCCGCAGCTCCACCTCGCGGCCCCGGGGCGCGCAGCTCAGGTGCGTGCCCAGGCTGCCGAGCACGTCCACGAGGCGATCAAGGGCCACCACGGTCGGATCGTACGGTCAGTCCGGGTCCGGTGCGGGCGGGTAGCCGCCGATCGCGTGGTCCGGCCAGGTCACGGGCCCCGCGCCGGGCCGGGGCGCCCCACCGGCTCCCGGTGCGGGCGCGCCGGGGCGCCCGCCCGCTGCCACGAGTGCCCGAAATCCCATGCCGACAGGTGTCGGCCGGTACCGCGAAGTGGGACGATGGAGGCATGGCCGACCACGAGCGCGACGGCACACCGGTGCTCATCACCGAAGCGGCACCCTCCTACGAAGACCAGCACGCCGCGCGCAAGCGCAAGTACGCGATCATGATGGGCGCGCGCATCCCGTGCCTCGTCCTGGCGATGGTGTTCTACCAGACCTGGTGGCTGGCCCTGGCCTTCCTCGTGCTGTCGGTGCCGCTGCCGTGGATGGCGGTGCTGATCGCGAACGACCGCCCGCCCCGCAAGGCGGAGAGGGCCAACCGCTTCGTCAAGGAGCACCGGGCCCTCGAAGCCCGCGGCCATCAGGTGATCGAGGGCTGAGCCCCTGCGGCGGAGACGGCGCGCGCCGCCGCGCGCACGCCGCCGAGCAGGGCGTCGCGCCGGGACGCCCCCGCCAGCCACGCGGCCAGCAGACCGGCGTCGAACGCGTCACCGGCGCCCGTCGAGTCGACGCACCCGACCGGCAGCGCGGGCACCGAGACGACCCCGTCCCGGTCGACCCAGGAGGCCCCGCCCGCCCCCGACGTCAGCGCCACCGCGCCCACCGCGCCGAGCAGCGCGGACGCCGCCGACGGCGCGGTGGAACCGGTGAGCGCGGCCAGCTCCTCGGCGTTGGGCAGCAGCAGGTCCACGCCCCGCACGTCGTCCAGGAACCCGTCGTGGACCAGCGCGGCCGACTGCGGGTCCACCGACGTCGTCAGCCCCGCCCGCCGCGCCGCGGCCAGCACGGCCAGCCCGGCGGGCCGCGAGGTCGCGTCCAGCAGCACGTACCCCGACAGGTGCAGGTGGCGCGCGCCGGCGAGCAGCCCCGGGTCGAGGTCCTCGGGGGAGAACCGGGCGTTGGCCCCGCGGTCGGGCAGCATGCTGCGCTGACCGGTCCCGTCGACCAGCACCACCACGCAGCAGGTGGCCCGCTCGGGGTCGACGGCGAACGCGCACCGCACGCCCGCCGCGGTCAGCTCGGCGCGCACCTGCCGCCCCGCCGCGTCCGCGCCCACCCGCGCGACCAGCGTCGGCGACGCGCCGCACGCGGCCAGCCAGGCGGCCGTGTTCGCCCCGGCCCCGCCGGGCCCGATCGTCACCGAGGCCCGCGAGTCGCCGCCGTGCACGATCGGCCCGCGGTGCCGGGCGACCACGTCCAGCCCGGCGTCCCCGACCACGACGACCGCGGTCACCGGGCCAGCTCCACGGCCACCTCCGCGGCCAGCGCGGCGTTGGACAGCACGAGCGCCTCGTTGGCGTCCAGGCTCGCGCCGCCGCTGGCCCCGTGGAAGTGCTCCAGCAGCGCGGGCGTGACGTCCTTGCCGCGCACGTCGCGGGTCAGCTCCAGGCCCTCGGCCAGCAGCCGGTCGTGCAGGTCGGCGGGCATCTCGGACGCGTGCGGGACCGGGTTGGCCAGCAGCACCCCGGCCGTGCCCGGCACGGCCGCCCGGTGCGCGGCCACGACCGCCGCCGCCTCGGCCGCCGAGTCCACCCGCCACGGCACGCCGAAACCGGACTCGCGCCGGTAGAACGCGGGGAACGCGTCCGTCCGGTACCCGAGGACCGGCACCGACCCGGTCTCCAGCAGCTCCAGCGTGGCGCCGACGTCGAGGACCGACTTCACCCCCGAGCAGACCACCAGCACCGGCGTGGTGGCCAGCACGCCCAGGTCGGCGGACACGTCCCAGCTCTCGCGGGCGCCGCGGTGCACACCGCCCAGCCCGCCGGTGGCGAACACCCCGATCCCGGCGGCGTGGGCGAGCGCGGCGGTGGCCGCGACCGTCGTCGCGCCGTCGCGCCGCAGCGCGAACGCGGGCCCGAGGTCCCGCCGGGAGAGCTTGACCAGGTCGTTGGCCGGGTCGCAGACGTGGTCCAGCTCGGCGGCGGACAGCCCGACCCTGGCCACGCCGCCGAGCACGGCGATCGTCGCGGGCACCGCGCCCGCCTCCCGCACCACCCGCTCCAGGCGCGCGGCGACCTCGCGGTTGCGCCCCGGCGGCAGCCCGTGCGACAGGATGGTGGACTCCAGCGCGACGACGGGCCGGTCCTCGGCCAGGGCGGTGCGCACCTCTTCGGTGATGCTCGGCGTAGTCACGAGGGGCCATCATCCCAGGTAAGCTGGGCGCGTGAGCACGCAGACCCTCCCCGACGTCGAGACCCGGCCGGAAGGCACGGACCACACCGGGGACGACACCCCGAAGATGTTCCACTACGTGCGCAAGGCCAAGATCGCGGAGAGCGCGGTCATGGGCACGCACGTGGTGGCCCTCTGCGGCGAGGTCTTCCCGGTGACCAAGTCGCCGAAGCCCGGATCCCCCGTCTGCCCGGAGTGCAAGAAGATCTACGACGGCCTGCCCAAGGGCGGCGGCGGCCAGTGAGCTGACCCGCCGCACCCCCCACGCCCCGGCTCCCCGACCAGGCGCCGGGGCCCGAGGCTGACCACCCCCGCCGCCGCGCGGCCGGGCGCGCCCGTGCCCGGTGATCAGCGCCTGCGGTCGGTCCCGAACGGCCAGGTGCGCGCCGCGCCGCGCCTCTCGTCCCGCGCCGCCGACGCGCCCCGGGCCGCCCCGCCGCCCTCTCCCGGCGGCGCGCCGCCGGTCGCGGGCCGGTCGGCGGGGAGTTCTCCGGCGGCGGGTTCCCCGATTCCGGGCGCCCGATCCGCAGTCCTTTCGGCGGCCGTGGATTTTTCGTCGGCGGATTTTTCGTCGGTGGATCTCCCGGCGGCGGAATCGTCGTCGGCGGACTTCCCGGCGACCGGGGTGCCGCCGTTCGCCTCCCGCCGGCCGGCCGCGTTCCCGCGCAACGCCCAGGCGGCCCTGCCCTCGTCGGCCCGAATGCGCTCGGCGGCCCGCTCCAGTTCCAGCCGCCGCCACCGCCGCCGCTGCCGGCGGGTCATCCGGGCCGGCCACATCTCCTGCACGGCGCTGTTGAAGTAGGCCCCGATGGTGATGGCCAACCCGATGAAGAAGGCGAACAGCAGGAACGCGATGGGCGTGGCCAGCGCGCCGTAGGTGTACCCGGTCGTGGTGATCCACTGGATGTAGAGCCGCAGCCCGATCGAGGAGAGCACGAACACCGCCATCGCCAGCACGGCCCCCGGGACCAGCCGGTGCCAGGGCAGCTTGTTCGGCAGCGACAGCTTGTACAGGCCCGCCAGCGCCAGCACCAGCAGGACCGCGATGCCCGGGTAGTAGAAGGCGCTCAGCCAGAACTCGATCGTCGGCCGCCACCCGGTCGGGAACACCAGCAGCAGCAGGTCCGGCCCCAGCGCCAGCACCGGCAGCCCGACGATCAGCAGCACCAGGCTCGCCACGTAGAGCAGCAGCGCGAAGATCCGCTGCCACACCTCGTTGCGCACGCCGTACTGGTCGTGCGCCGCGGTGATCGCGTCCACAAAGGACGACATGGCCGACGAGCCCGCCCACAGCGAGATCAGGAAGCCCACCGAGACGATCTCGCCCTTGCCGGTGGTCAGGATCTGGTCGACGGTGGGGGTGATCACGTCGTTGACCACGTCCCGGCTGAAGATCGTCTGGCAGAACGAGATGATCCGGTCCTTGACCGCGCTGACCACCTCGGGGCCCAGCCAGTCCCCGAGGTAGCCCATCGAGCCCAGCAGGCCCAGCAGCAGCGGCGGGAACGACAGCGTCTGCCAGAACGCCGCCTCGGCGGCCTCGGAGAAGATGCTGCCCTCCCACGCCTTGGACAGCGTGCGCGCCAACAGGCGCAGCGGCCCCTTCCGGGCCGTGCTGCGCGCTGCTCCCTCACCCGGCGGACCCATCGCAACGCCAAGCATGGTGCATCGCGGGTCATTTCGCGGCATCGGAGCCCGGGTGTCGCGGGCGCAGCGGGTAGGCTGTCGCTGCCCTCGCCGGTCACCACCACGAGGGCATTCGCATGTCCCAACGCCGCCGGGCCGCGCCGCCGGGCGCCGCGGCGGCCATGCCCCACCACGGTTGAGCTGGAGAGAAGGGGTTCGAGGTTTGTCGCAACCGCAAGTCGCCACGACCCGTCCCCTGCGCGCCTGGCAGCGCCGCGCGCTGACCAAGTACCTGGCGGCCAAGCCGAAGGACTTCCTGGCGGTCGCCACGCCGGGCGCGGGCAAGACCACGTTCGGCCTCCGGGTCGCCGCCGAGCTGCTGGCCGACCGCACGGTGGAGGCCGTCACGGTCGTCACGCCGACCGAGCACCTCAAGCACCAGTGGGCGCAGGCGGCGGCCGAGGCGGGCATCGCGATCGACTCGAACTTCCGCAACACCAACGCCGTGACCTCCCGCGACTACCACGGCGTCGCGCTGACCTACGCCCAGGTGGCGGCGCACCCGACGCTGCACCGAGTGCGCACCGAGCAGCGCAAGACCCTGGTCCTGCTCGACGAGATCCACCACGGCGGCGACGCGAAGTCCTGGGGCGACGCCATCCGCGAGGCGTTCACGCCCGCCGTGCGGCGGCTGTGCCTCACCGGCACGCCGTTCCGCAGCGACGACTCGCCGATCCCGTTCGTCAGCTACGAGCCCGGCCCGGACGGCGCGCAGCGCAGCAAGGCCGACCACGCCTACGGCTACTCCGACGCGCTCAAGGACGGCGTCGTCCGCCCGGTCATCTTCCTCGCCTACTCCGGCGAGGCGAGCTGGCGGACCAGCGCGGGTGAGGAGTTCTCCGCCCGCCTCGGCGAGCCGCTGACCCAGGAGCAGACGGCGCGGGCGTGGCGGGTCGCCCTGGACCCGACCGGCGAGTGGATGCCGTCGGTGCTCAAGGCCGCCGACCTGCGGCTGACCCAGCTGCGCAACGGCGGGATGCCCGACGCCGGCGGCCTGGTGATCGCCACCGACCAGACCGTGGCCAAGGCTTACGCCGAGATCCTGCGGCGCGTCACCGGCCACGAGGCCACGCTCGTGCTGTCCGACGACCCCCGGGCCTCCGGCCGGATCGCGGAGTTCTCCCGGTCCACCGAGCGCTGGCTGATCGCGGTCCGCATGGTGTCCGAGGGCGTGGACGTCCCGCGCCTGGCCGTCGGCGTGTACGCGACCAGCTCGTCCACCCCGCTGTTCTTCGCCCAGGCCATCGGCCGGTTCGTGCGGCAGCGCGCCAAGGGCGAGACGGCCAGCGTGTTCCTGCCCAGCGTCCCCGTGCTGCTCGGGCTCGCCAGCGAGCTGGAGCAGCAGCGCGACCACGTGCTGGGCAAGCCGCACCGGGAGAAGGACGGCTGGGACGACGAGCTGCTGGCGCAGGCCAACCAGGTCCAGGACGAGCCGGGCGAGGAGGAGCGGGCGTTCACGGCGCTGGGCGCGTCCGCCGAGCTGGACCAGGTGATCTACGACGGCTCGTCGTTCGGCACGGCCGCGTTCGCGGGCAGCGAGGAGGAGCAGGAGTACCTGGGCCTGCCCGGCCTGCTGGAGCCCGACCAGGTGCGCGCCCTGCTGCGCCAGCGCCAGGAGAAGCAGCTCGTCGAGGCGAGCCGGAAGCCGGCCCCGGTCACGCCCCCGCCGCCGCAGCCGACCCGGCCCGCGAGCGTGCAGGAGCGCCTCGGTCAGCTCCGCAAGGAGCTGAACACGCTGGTGGCCATGCACCACCACCGGACCAAGAAGCCGCACGGCAAGATCCACAACCAGCTGCGCGAGTACTGCGGCGGCCCGCCCACGGCGATGGCCAGCATCGAGCAGCTGGAGGAGCGCATCGCCACCCTGCGGTCCTGGTGACCCGCCTCCCCTCACACGCCCAGGCGTAGTGCGCTGGCCTGTTCGGGGCAGTGGTGGTACCTCCCGGTTACTGTCTCGTTAGCGCATGGTGAAGAGTTGATCGTTCCAGTGTGCTTCCGGTCACCGCGTCGCCCGGCATACGTTGTGCGCCACAACATTTCCCTGGACTCGTTCTGAAGGGATGGCGGATGCGCAGCAACAGCCTCGCCCTGATCGCCCTCGGCACCGGCCTGGCCGTGGCCATGACGGCGTGCGGCGCCAACTCGTCCGGTGGTGGCAGCGCCCCGGGGTCCACCGCGGGCGGCGGTCCGGCGGGCGGCGCGAAGGTCGGCGTCATCCTCCCCGAGACCGCCACCTCCGCCCGCTGGGAGAGCTTCGACAAGCCCCTGCTGGAGAAGGCGCTCGAAGCCGAGGGGCTCGACCCCGACATCCAGAACGCCCAGGGCAACGTCCAGAAGTTCACCACCCTCGCCGACGGCATGATCAACGCCGGTGTCGAGGTGCTCATCATCGCCGCCCCCAACAGCGAGGTCGGCGCCTCGGTCGCGAAGAAGGCCCAGGCGCAGGGCATCGAGGTCATCGACTACGACCGCCTCAACCTGGGCGGCAGCTCGGAGTACCACGTCTCGTTCGACAACGTCGCGGTCGGCGAGCTGCAGGGCGAGGGCCTGGTCCGGGGGCTGGCCGAACTCGCGCCGGGCAAGCGGCCCGCCGAGGTCGTCGAGATCCAGGGCGCGCCCACCGACAACAACGCCACCCTGTTCACCGAGGGGCAGCGGAAGGTCCTCCAGCCCAGGTACGACGCGGGCGACTACGAACTCGTCCGGTCGCAGCCCATCGACGGCTGGGACAACCAGAAGGGCGGCACGACCTTCGAGCAGATCCTCACCGGCAACGGCCAGCGGGTCGACGGCGTCGTCGCCGCCAACGACGGCCTCGCCGGCGCGGTGATCACCGTGCTGAAGAAGTACGGCCTCAACGGCAAGGTGCCGGTCACCGGCCAGGACGCCACGCCGGAGGGCCTCCAGGCCGTCCTGCGCGGCGACCAGTACATGACCGTGTTCAAGCCGATCGAGGAAGAGGCGCGGGCCGCCGCGAAGCTGGCGGGCGCGCTGGCCAGGGGCGACACCGCCGCCGCCGACGCCCTGGCGAAAGACGTCTCGAAGGACCCCGAGGGCGGTCGCGAGGTCAAGTCGGTGCTGCTCACCGCCCAGCTGATCACCAAGGACAACGTCAAGGCCGTCGTGGACGCCGGCTTCGTGGAGGTCTCCGACATCTGCGTCCCCGACACCCAACCCGCCTGCACCCAACAAGGCATCAACTAACCCCTCCCCTCCCTTCTCTCCCTCCCTCTCTCCCTCCACCTCCCTCTTTCCCGCCCCACCCTTTCCCACCCCACCCTCTTTCCCTCCGCCTCCCCTTCCCTCTCCCTCCACCCCCCTTCCCTCCACCTCCCCCACCCACCCGCCCCCCTGCGAGGCCGCGTCGGCTTGTCGCGACGCCTTTCCCTCCGATCACGCTTTTCGATCGGAGGGAAACGCGCCGCGATGAGCCGACTACCAGGCGGCCTCGCCGCGGCGCCGAAGGCGACGCCATCCAACACAGGAGCGAGCAGTGAGCGAGCCGATCCTCGAGCTGCGCGGTGTCAACAAGAGCTTCGGCCCCGTGCGCGTCCTGCACGACGTCGACTTCACCGTCCACGCCGGTGAGGTGACCGCGCTGGTCGGTGACAACGGCGCGGGCAAGTCCACGCTGGTCAAGTGCATCGCGGGCAGCCACTCGACGGACTCCGGCGAGATCCGGTTCGAGGGCAGGCCGGTGCGCTTCGGCGGGCCGCGCGACGCCGCGGCCCTCGGCATCGAGGTCGTCTACCAGGACCTCGCGCTGGCCGACAACCTCGACATCGTCCAGAACATGTTCCTGGGCCGGGAGCGCGGCCGGTTCGGGCTGCTGGACGAGGCGGGCATGGAGCAGGCCGCCCGCCGGGCCCTCGCCTCGCTGTCGGTCCGCACGGTCAAGTCCGTGCGCACGCAGGTCGCGTCGCTGTCCGGCGGCCAGCGGCAGACCGTCGCCATCGCCAAGGCCGTGCTGTGGAACAGCAGGGTCGTGCTGCTGGACGAGCCGACCGCCGCGCTGGGCGTCGCGCAGACCCGCCAGGTGCTCGACCTGGTGCGCAGGCTCGCCGAGCAGGGCCTGGGCGTGGTCCTGATCAGCCACAACATGAACGACGTGTTCGAGGTCGCGGACCGCGTCGCGTGCCTGTACCTCGGCCGGATGGCCGCCGAGGTGCGCACCGGGCACGTCACCCGCGGCCAGGTGGTCGAGCTGATCACCGCGGGCCGCTCCGGCGACCTCGGCACCGCCCGCCCCGAACCCGCCACCACCTGAGGGATCCCGGCATGACCGACACCACCAGTCAGACCCCGCCGCCCGCCGCCGCGCTCTCCGACTTCGGCATCGACACCACGTCGCGCTCCACCGGCGAGGCGCTGCGCGACTACGGCGCCCGCCTGCGCGGCGGCGAGCTGGGCCCGCTGCCCGCCCTGCTCGGCCTGGTCGTGCTGCTGGTCGCGTTCAGCGCGATCGCCGACACGTTCCTGACGCTGGGCAACATCGCCAACCTGCTCGCCCAGGGCGCGAGCATCACGATCATCGCGATGGGCCTGGTGTTCGTGCTGCTGCTCGGCGAGATCGACCTGTCCGCGGGCACCGCGTCCGGCGTCACCGCGGCCGTCATGGCGCTGCACCTGGTCAAGGGCGGCAACCTGCTGGGCGGCATGGGGGTGGTGGTCTTCGCCCTGTTCTGCGGCCTGCTGCTGCTGGCCGTCGTGCTGGCGGCGGTGATGCGGATCTGGCCGGGCGCGGCGCTCTCCGCCGCGGCGCTGGTCATCGCGCTGGTCGGCGTGCCGCCGAACCCGTGGGTGGAGATGCTGCTGGCGGTCTGCGTCGGCTCCGCCATCGGCTGCGTCACCGGCTTCCTGGTCGCCAAGGTCGGCATCCCGTCGTTCGTGGTGACGCTGGCGCTGTTCCTCGCGTGGGGCGGCGTGGTGCTCCAGCTCGTCGGCCAGGGCGGCACGCTGGGCCTGGACGACGAGGTGCTGTTCGCGGTGGCCAACGGCAACCTGTCGACCGCCGGCTCCTGGGTCCTCTGCGCGGTCGCCGCCGGCGGTTATGCTGCCGTCGTGCTCGGCAGGCATTTCTCCAGGCTGCGCAAGGGTCTGGTGGCCCCACCCACGCCGCTGGTGCTGACCAAGGTCGGCGCGGTCGTCGTGCTCGCCGCGGTGGGCACGCACCTGCTGGCGCTGGACCGGGCGGTGTCGGACGCCGTGGTGATCGAGGGCGTGCCCCACGTGGTGCCGATCGTGCTGGCGCTGCTGGTCGTGGGCACGTTCGTGCTGGAGCGCACCCGGTACGGCCGGCACGTGTACGCGGTGGGCGGCAACCGGGAGGCGGCCCGGCGCGCGGGCGTCGACGTCGAGCGGATCCGGATGAGCGTGTTCGTGATCTGCTCCTCGGCCGCGGCGGTCGGCGCGATCGTCTACTCCTCCAAGGTCGGCTCGGTCGACCCGAACGCCGGCGGCGACAACACGCTGCTGCTGTCGGTGGGCGCGGCGGTCATCGGCGGCACGTCGCTGTTCGGCGGCCGGGGCAGGCTGCGCGACGCGGTGATCGGCGCGGCCGTGCTCGCCACCATCGACAACGGCATGGGCCTGCTCGACCTGCCGGCCGCCGCCGTGTTCATCGTGACCGGCCTGGTCCTGCTGCTGGCCGCCGGTGTCGACGCGCTGTCCCGGCGCCGCGCGGCGGTCCCCGCGCGCTGACGTGACCACACCCCCCACCGCCGGCGCGCGGCCCGACGAGGTCCGCCGGCACAACCGCACGGCACTGCTGCGCCGGCTGCACGTGGACGGCCCGGCCACCAGGGCCTCGCTCGCGACCGAGTTGGGGCTCAACCGCAGCACCATCAAGGCGCTGGTGGACGGCCTGGCGGAGTCGGGCGTGGTGGTCGAGCGCGTGCCCGCCCAGCGCTCCGGCGCGGGCCGGCCGTCCCTGCTGGTGCTGCCGCAGCCGCAGGCCGCCGTGGTGCTGGCGGTCGACGTCCGCGTGGAGCAGGTGGCGGTGGCCTTCGTCGGCCTGGGCGGCGACATCCTGGGCCGCGACTCGTGGAAGCTGCACCACCGGTCGCGCGAACCGGGCGAGGTGATCACCCGCGTCGCCGACTCGGCGAAGCTGCTGGCCGACGAGCTGGACGTCCGGGCGGTCGGCGTCGGGGTGTCCGTGCCGGGCGTCGTGCGGCGCTCGGACGGCCTGGTGCACGAGGCGCCCAACCTGCACTGGACCGACGTGGCGCTGGGCGAGCGGCTGGCGGCGGTGCTGAGGGCGCCCGTCCGGGTCGGCAACGACGCCGAGCTGGGGGCGCTGGCCGAGCACGTGCGCGGGGCCGCGCGCGGGGCGTCGGACGTCGTCTACGTCTCCGCCGACGTCGGCGTCGGGGGCGGGGTCGTCTCGTCCGGCGCCCCGCTGCGCGGCGCCGGCGGCTACGTGGGGGAGCTGGGCCACATGGTCGTGCGCCCCGGCGGCCGGCCCTGCTACTGCGGGTGCCGCGGCTGCTGGGAGACCGAGGTGGGGGAGGCGGCGCTGTGCCGGGCGCTGGCGCTGCCCGAGGGCGCGCCGCGCGGCGCGGTGGTGGCCGAGCTGCGCTCGCTGGCGGCCTCGCCGGAGGCGGTGGCGCACCGGCTGGGGGAGTTCGCCGAGTGGCTGGCGACGGGGCTGGTCACGGTGGTCAACGTGCTCGGGCCGGAGCAGGTGGTGCTCGGCGACCTGTTCACGGCGCTGCCGGAGGTGCTGGTGGACCGGGTGCGCGCCACCGTGCGGCAGCGCAGCCTGGTCAGCCGGGCGATCGGGGGCACGCGCATCGTGTCCTCGCCGCTGGGGCGGGACGCGAAGCTCGTCGGGGCGGCCGAGCTGGCCTTCGAGCCGGTGCTGGCCCTGCTCTGACCCCTCGGCGGCCGACCGGACCGGGCCCGGACGTGCAGGGGGGCGGGGACCCGGTGGGTCCCCGCCCCGGACGGCCAGGGTGCTCGCGGGCCTCGCGGCCCGCTCGTGTTCAGCCCTGCTGCAGTTCGGCAGCGAGTTCGCGCAGCTTCGTGCTGTGCTCGCGGGCGTGGTGCCCGCAGAACAGCAACTCGCCCCCCGAGGGGAGGACGGCGCGTACCTGGGCAGCAGCCCCGCAGCGGTCGCAGCGGTCGGCAGCGGTCAACTCGGGGCGGGTGAGCGTGGTAGTCATGGAAATCTCCCTCCGTCCCGGCACCGGGGATCGGTGCCCTCACACCTAGCTGCGACCACTCCACAACTGGCTGGTGCGTCGTGTTCGCTGGCTCCACTCTTGCAGACGCACGGGCGTAAGTCAGTGTTCCCTGGGCCGTGGCGACCCGCGTCACTGGTCATTTACCCGCGCCACAGGGCGTTCGAACCTGGCGGTTGCCCCGGTTCGCCGCGCCGGCGCTCACGTTCCGCTGTCGTGTCAAGGCTTTCAGACCTGCGGATACGGCGCCGTGCCCACCGCCGCTGCTCCGAACGGTGGGTCGCCGGTGGGCCGGGCTGTGACCGGTAACACTTTGGTCAGCCCAGAGCGAACACGCCCCCGCTTTCCACGATGCGGGCGGGACACGCCCGGTTCACCGGCCGGCAACTCACACCGTCCTCACTCGACCCGCCCGCCGGCGATCACCTTTGGTGACAACGGAGGCGCGGACCGTGAGCGCGACGGGATCGTCCACGGCCGTGGACGGAACGGTGCCGGTGGCCCCGCGCGGGGCCACCGGCACCGTTCCGGGTCCTACCCGGTCCGACTCGCGCTCAGTCCAGGTAGTCGCGCAGCACCTGCGACCGCGACGGGTGGCGCAGCTTCGACATCGTCTTCGACTCGATCTGGCGGATGCGCTCCCGCGTCACGCCGTAGACCTGGCCGATCTCGTCCAGCGTCCGCGGCTGGCCGTCGGTCAGGCCGAAGCGCAGCCGCACGACACCCGCCTCGCGCTCGGACAGCGTCGCCAGCACGGACTGGAGCTGGTCCTGCAGCAGCGTGAACGACACCGCGTCCACGGCCACCACGGCCTCCGAGTCCTCGATGAAGTCACCGAGCTGGCTGTCGCCCTCGTCGCCGATGGTCTGGTCCAGCGAGATGGGCTCACGCGCGTACTGCTGGATCTCCAGCACCTTCTCCGGCGTGATGTCCATCTCCTTGGCCAGCTCCTCCGGGGTGGGCTCGCGGCCCAGGTCCTGGAGCAGCTCGCGCTGGATGCGGCCGAGCTTGTTGATGACCTCGACCATGTGCACCGGGATGCGGATGGTGCGGGCCTGGTCGGCCATCGCGCGGGTGATCGCCTGGCGGATCCACCACGTCGCGTAGGTCGAGAACTTGTAGCCCTTGGTGTAGTCGAACTTCTCCACCGCGCGGATCAGGCCCAGGTTGCCCTCCTGGATCAGGTCCAGGAACGCCATGCCGCGGCCGGTGTAGCGCTTGGCCAGCGACACGACCAGGCGGAGGTTCGCCTCCAGCAGGTGGTTCTTGGCGCGCTCGCCGTCGCGCACGATCCACCGCAGGTCGCGCCGCAGCTGCGGGGTGAGCTTCTCGCTCTCCTCCTCGGCGCGGCGGACCCGCTCGGCGGCGTAGAGGCCGGCCTCGATCCGCTTGGCGAGCTCGACCTCCTCCTCCGCGTTGAGCAGGGCGACCTTGCCGATCTGCTTGAGGTAGGCGCGGACCGAGTCGGCGGACGCGGTCAGCTCGGCGTCCTTGCGGGCCTGCCGCAGCGCCTCGGACTCCTCCTCGTCCCAGACGAAGTCGCCCTCGCCGGGCTTGGCCTCCTCCTCGGCGGGCTCTTCCTCGACCGGCTCGTCGATCAGTTCGACGTCGTCGACCAGGTCCTCGTCACCGGGAACGCCCTCGATGTCCTCGGGCTCGTCGCCCTCGCCGGCCTTCTTGGCCTTCACCGGGCCGCCGGCGGGGGCGGCCTTGGCGGCCGTCTTGCGCGGCGACCGCGTGACCGTCTTGCCCGCCGCGGCGGTCTTCGCCGCCGGCTTCTTGGCCGGGGCCTTCCTCGCCGAGGTGGCCTTGGGCGTCTCCTCGGCGTCAGCCTTAGCTGCCTGAGTCGTCTTCGCGGCTGCCACGTACGCCCTTTCGCGACTGTCGATCAAGGCAAACCGAAGGGCGCGAACCTCGGTCGCCGGAGTACGGGGGGAGCCCGCCGGATCGCTCGCCGGCGGGGCACCGTTCCATTGTAACGACGAGGAACGCGCGCCGATGCGCATCACCCGGTCAAGATCTGCGCCACCAGGTGTTTGCGCAGCTAGCGGGCTCGTGAATTTCAGTGCCGCAAACCGTGCGCCGCGGCCACGGCGGCCCCGACGATGCCCGCGTCGTTCTTCAGGGCGGCGGCGACCACCTCGGTGCGCACCTCCAGCAGCGGCAGCCACTTCTCCGCCTTCTTGCTGACCCCGCCGCCCGCGATGACCAGGTCCGGCCACACCAGGTCCTCCAGCACGCCCAGGTAGCGCGACACGCGCGGCGCCCACTCCGCCCAGCTCAGGCCCTTGTCCTCCTTCACGGAGGCGGCGGCGCGGGACTCGGCGTCGTGCCCGTCGACCTCCAGGTGGCCGAACTCGGTGTTGGGCACCAGCCGGCCGTCCAGGAAGACGGCGCTGCCGATGCCGGTGCCGAAGGTCAGCAGCACGACCAGCCCGTCCCGGCCGCGGCCGGAGCCGAAGCGCATCTCGGCGATGCCGGCGGCGTCGGCGTCGTTGAGCACGACGACGTCCTCCACCGGCCTGCCCAGCCGCCGGGCGAACAGCGCCGCGGCGTCGGTGCCGATCCAGCCCTTGTCGACGTTGGCCGCGGTGTGCGCGACGCCGCGCTTGACCACGCAGGGCAGCGTGACGCCGAGTGGACCGTCCCAGCCGAACTTCTCGACGATCTCGGCGACCACGTCGGCGACCGCGGCCGGCGTCGACGGCTGCGGCGTCGGGATGCGCAGGCGCTCGCCGTCCAGCGCGCCCGCCTCCAGGTCCACCAGTCCGCCCTTGATGCCCGAGCCGCCGATGTCCACGCCGAACCCGCGGGTTGTGCCCATCCCCGTGGCCCTTCCTACTCGATTCAGGTGACCGTGGCCGCAGACACTAGCCTGCGGTTCCCCGATAGTCCCGTGAGAGTGACCCAGGAGGAACAGTTGCCGTTCGATCCACGCGCCCTGGTCGACGTCGCGGTCCGGGTGGGCCGCGAAGCGGGTGAGCTCGTGCTGGCCACGCGGGCCTCGGCGGTGTCGGAGGTCGACACCAAGAGCACCGCCACCGACGTCGTCACCGCGGCCGACCGCGCCTCAGAGCGGCTGGTGCGCCGGCGGTTGGCCGAGCTGCGCCCCGGCGAGCCGGTGCTCGGCGAGGAGGAGGGCGGCTCGGTGGTGGAGGGCCTGACCTGGGTCGTGGACCCGATCGACGGCACCGTGAACTACCTGTACGGCATCCCGCACTACGCGGTGTCCGTCGCGGCGCAGGTGGACGGCGTGTCGGTGGCCGGCGCCGTGGTGGAGCCCGCCACCGGGCGGGTGTGGACGGCCTCGGCCGGGGGAGGGGCCTGGCTGGACGGGCGGCGGCTCACCGCGTCGGGCGCGACCCGTCTGGGTGTCTCGCTGCTCGGCTACGGCTTCGCCTACCGGGCCGAGCGGCGGCGGCGGCAGGCCGAGGCGTGGGCCGGGGTCGCGCCGCTGGTGCGGGACATGCGGCGGGCCGGCGCGGCGTCCCTGGACCTGTGCTATGTGGCGGCGGGGTGGCTGGACGCCTACGCCGAGCACGGCCTCGGGCGCTGGGACTGGGCCGCGGGCGCGCTGCTGGCGCGGGAGGCGGGTGCGGTGGTGCACCTGCCGGGCGAGGCGCCGGAGCTGGGGGAGGATGCCACGTTCGCCGCCGCGCCGGGCATCGCGGATGCGTTGCGCGGGGTGCTGGTGGAGCACGGGTTCGGGAAGGTCTGAGGGGCCGGCGGAAGTCCCGGGCAGCGGCCTGCGGGGGTCCGCAGGGGCTTCGCAGGCACGCTCCCGCGCGGGGGCGGATCGGGGCGGTCCGCGGGCAGTCCGCGGTCGCGCGGCTTGCCGGGGCGCGGCGCGGCTTGCCGGGGTTGCGGGCGGGCTCGCGGGGTTGGGGCGTGGCCTGCCAGGGGGTGGTTCGCCGAGGTTCGGGACGGACTTGCAGGGGGTCGGGTGCGACTCGCCGGGCGCGGTGTGGCCCGCCGGGGCCAGGGGCGGCCTCGGGGGGTCGGAGCGCGATCTGCCGGAGGTCGGGGCGCGGCCTCCGGCCCCCGGTTCCATTGTCCCGCGCACCACCGACAATCGCGGTGATGTCGCAGGTCAGCGGCGTACGACGCAGGTCAGCGGCGTACGACGCAGGTCAGCGGCGTACGACGCAGGTCAGCGGCGTACGACGCAGGTCAGCGGCGTACGGCGCAGGTCAGCGGCGTACGGCGCAGGTCAGCGGTGCGCGGTGCGGGTCCAGCGGCGCGCGGCGCAGGTCAGTGGTCTGCGGCTCGGGTCCAGTGGCGCGGGGTCAGCAGTGCACGTCGCGGGCGGCCTGGAGGGTGTCCGGGTCCAGGGTCGGCGCGCCGCGATCGGCGACCTGGCCGCCCTGCTGGTCGGGCTGCTGGTCGGCCCAGTCGGTGAGCCGGTCCAGCACCCTGCGCGCGTTGTGGTTGGCCTTGACCTCGGTGAACTTCTTGCCGACCGCCACGTCCACGGTCGCGTCCTGGCGCTCGTCGCGCACCAGCTCCAGGCACGGCTCGACCAGGCTCAGCGTCCGCGCCGCGCCCGCGCCCGGCGCGCCGAAGCGGATCTGGCCGCGGCAGGCCATGTCCTGCGCCGGGTAGACCGGGTCGTTGCCCGGCTCGGCCGCCTGCTTCATGCCCAGCTCGGTCAGCGTCGTCGCGACGAACCGGGCCTGGTTGCGCTGCGTGCTCGCATTGAACACGCGGAACTGCACCTCGCCCACCGGCACCGGGTCGGTGCGGTCCAGGGCGTCGTGGCTGAGCACGGTGCCCGCCGAGGGCGCCGGGGCCGACTGCGCGCCACCGCCCTCGGGCGGCACGACGGAGGAGGACGCCGGCACGCCACCGGGCGGGTTGCACCGGATCGCCGCGTCCACGTCGCCCGCTTCCGACAGCACCTGGTTCCACACCACGACGGCCGTCACGGCGAGCACCAGGAACAGCACCAGCGCCGGCACCGGGCGCCGCTTCCGGTACCGCGACGACCCGCTGCTCCCCGACCCGGGCCTCACGTCCGCCGACCTCCCCTTTTGGCGCAGTGCTGTTGTGATCAGGCTAGGCCGCGCCCCGCGATCCCGCGTTCCGGGTCCCGGGTAGCGGTCCGCGACCAGCCGGTCGCGGACGGTCGTGCCACCGTGGGGCGGCGCGACGCGGCCGGGCCGGGTGGACGGGGCCCGTCCGAAGCCTATCGGGCCAGCGTGCGGAGGTCCTGTCACCCGTCTGCTCAATTAGGGGGAACCCGGTGCACAGGGGCCCGAACGATGAGCTACCCTCTCGGCGCTCCGCGCGCTCCCGGACAGCCTGATGCGTCGACGTACAGGGGGTTGGCGCCCGGCCGCGCGGGCGAGACCTCCGTCACTGGGGACGGAGGGCACAAACAGGGGCGCTGGTGCGTTAACCAGCGACACGAACAGTCTCCGTTGACCGCAGGGGTGAAAGAAGATGGCGACCGACTACGACGCTCCGCGTCGCAGCGAGGCCGATGAACTCGCTGAGGACTCCCTCGAGGAGTTGAAGGCGCGGCGCAATGAAACGCAGTCCGGGGTCGTCGACATCGACGAGGACGCGTCTGCCGAGAACTTCGAGCTGCCGGGCGCCGACCTGTCCGGTGAGGAACTGACGTTCAAGGTCCTGCCCAAGCAGGCGGACGAGTTCACGTGCTCGAAGTGCTTCCTCGTGCACCACCGCAGCCGCCTCGCCGAGGAGGACCACGGCCAGTACATCTGCCGCGACTGCGCCTGAGCAGCGCGGACAGCACCGGCCGACCGGTCCGGCCAGCACCGACGACCAGCACCGACGACCAGCACCGACGACCAGCACCGACGACCCCGTTCCCGGTCGTCCACCCCACCGCCCGGGGTGGCCGCCCGGTCGCGTTGCCGGGTGACGTCGCGCCGCCGCCACGGCCGGCTCCCCCCACCCGGCTCCCCGGCGCCTCCGGCAGGACTCCCCCGCGGGGGACGACTCCGGGAGGCCGCCGCGGGCGATCACACCTTTCGGCTTCACCCCTTCGGCTTGTCCCGATCGGGACGCCGACCCGGCCGCGTCCCGCCGGCGCCGAACCCCCGGGACGCCGAACCCGCCGACCCCGGGACGCCGAACCCCCGGGCGCCGCTCCGGTCGGTCACCGCCCGGCGGGCGCTCGACCCTCACCCGACGGATCCCCGCCCCCGACGCCCTCCGCGCGGAGGGCGGCGACCAGCTTCTCCGGCGACCGGACGCTGAACTGCCAGTACGGCGTCGGGTCGGCCGGGTCCTCCAGCGCGACCTTCACCATGGGTCCGATCCACCCGCGGTGCGCGACGAACGCCATCGGGTCCAGGTGCGGCCCCATCGCCTTGCGCTTGGTCTTCGCGTCGAACACCTCGACCTCGCCGAGGAGCGCCAGCGGCACGTGGGCCTGCCCGACCCGCAGCTCGCCGCCCGCCACCTCCACCTTGAGCGAGCCCAGCCGCCACAGCAGCAGCAGCGCCAGCGGCACCGTCACGGCGTAGGGCAGCCACGACCGGACCCCCTGGAAGCCCATGTGGATCTCGGCGGCCAGCAGCACCGCCGCGGCCAGCGGCAGCGGCCAGCCCCACCACGGCACGTACAGCCGCTCGCGGAACGCGGTCGGGGCGGTCACAGCACTCTCGCTCACACGACCAGGGTAGTCTCGCGCGCCGTGCCCAGCGTCGAGGTCCTGCTGTCCCGGCTCGATCCGTCCCTCCCGCCCCCGTCGTACGCCAGACTCGGCGACGCGGGCGCGGACCTGGTGACGACCACCGACGTGGTGATCGACCCGGGTGAGCGCGCCGTGGTGGGCACCGGCATCGCGATCGCCCTGCCCGAGGGCTACGCGGCGTTCGTGCACCCGCGCAGCGGGCTGGCGGCCAGGGTCGGGTTGAGCGTGGTGAACACCCCGGGCACGATCGACGCCGGCTTTCGCGGCGAGATCAAGGTATGTCTGGTCAACCACGACCCGCGCGCCCCGATCGCGCTCTCCCGCGGTGACCGGATCGCCCAGCTGGTCGTGCAGAAGGTGGAGCACGCGGTGTTCCGCGAGGTCGAGGAGCTGCCCGGCTCCGAGCGGGGCGCGGGCGGCTACGGCTCTACAGGCGGGCACGAGGTGCTCGCCCGGACGGAGGGGTAAAGGCGATGTTCGGAAAGCGCCGCAAGCGCGGTAGGCACTCCGCGGACCGGGGGACGGCGCAACCGGAGGTCGAGGCCGCCGAGGGGCACCCCGGCGACGGCCCCCACGACGAGTCGCAGGCCCCCGACGACGGCCTGACCAGGCTCGACCTGGGTTCGATCCGGCTGCCCGTGCCCGACGGCGCGCAGCTGCAGGTCGAGATGGACCCGGCGGGCGCGGTGCGCGCGGTGCACCTGCTGACGACGGTCGGCCAGCTCACGGTCAGCGCCTTCGCGGCCCCGAAGTCGGACCGGCTGTGGCCGGAGGTCGGCGCGGAGCTGATCGGGCAGCTCAAGGGCGACGGGTTCCGCATCAACCGGGAGAACGGCGACTGGGGCGAGGAGATCAGCGCCCGCAACAACGAGGTGCACCTGCGGTTCGTGGGCGTGGACGGCCCGCGGTGGATGCTGCGCGGTGTCGCGGCGGCCCCGTCCGAGCAGCAGGCGGCGCAGGCCGTGGAGGCGCTGTACGAGCTGATGCGCAACACCGTCGTGGTGCGCGGCCCGCAGCCCATGCCGGTGCGCACCCCGCTGCCGATCGAGCTGCCGGAGGCCATCGCCCGGCACATCGCGGCCCAGCAGCAGGGCTAGCGGCAGCAGGGCCGGCAACAGCAGGACCGGCAGCAGCAGGGCCGGCGGCGGCAGGGCCGGCGGCGGCAGGGCTAGGCGAGGGCCGCCGCGGCCAGGTAGGCGTCGAGCGCGGCGCGGCCCAGGGCTTCCCGGTCCGCGCCCAGCGCCGCCAGCGTCGTCGTGCGCAGCGCGGCGCGGGGGAGGGCGTCGGCCCACTGCCGGGCTACCTCCAACGGGTGGATCGGGTCGTCGGTGCAGGCGACGACCCCCACCGGGACGCGCAATCCGCGCAATTCACCCGAAGAGGGGGCGTCAGTCGTGGCGGCCTCGCGCAGCACGGCGGGCAGTCGCTCCCCGTACCGGGGCCAGGCGCGCCGCAGCTCAGCCCCCAGCCAGCCGTCGACCCCGGTCAGGGCCGCGGCCAATCCTTCACTGTCAACGGCGGACGCGCTCGCGAGGGCGGCCAGCGCGGCGGGCGCCCCGTCCGGGCGGCCGACCCACGCCGGCAGCGCGGCCAGCACGCCGGCGCACCGCCGCGGGTGGCGCGCCGCCCACGCCGCGGCGATCTGCGCGCCCAGCGACACACCCCCCACGAGCAGCGGTTTCCCGGTCCAGGCGGCGTCCAGCGCGGCGAGGTGCGCGCGCACCGACCGCGACGACGGCGCCACCAGCGCGAACCCCGCGCGGGCCAGCGGCCGGGCGAAGGCGGAGCGGACGAACACCTCGTCGGAGGCGGTGCCGGGCAGCAGGACGGCGGTGGTCGCGGTGAGGGGAGCAGCCATGGTTCCCGCATCCTCCCCCAGTCGGATACCCGGTCGGGTGCACCCGGTTACGCTGGATCCAGGACGGGCTCCACGGTCGGAGCCCTGCGGAGGCACCCAGGAGTCGGGGATGGCTAATACTGGGGGCGGCTACTGGCGCCGCCTCGTGCGTCGGCTCACCACCGACGTCAGCGAGCTGGACGCCGACGACCTGTCGCGGAAAGCCGTGGAGGTCGGGGCCGTCCGCGCGTGCGACTGCAAATCCGGTCAGGAGGTGACGGTGCTCGGCAGGTTGCGCAGCGTCGAGCTGTGCCCCCGGGACGCCGCCGCCACGCTGGAGGCGGAGCTGTACGACGGCACCGAGGGCGTCACACTGGTCTGGCTGGGCCGCCGGCGCATCGCGGGCATCGAGCCGGGCCGCACCCTCAAGGCGCGCGGCCGGATCGCCGTCCGGGACGGCCGCAAGGTGCTCTACAACCCCTACTACGAACTGCAGAACGCTTCATGACGACAACCGGATCAGAGAAGCAGCCCACCCTGCTGGAGCAGATGGGCGGGGTCAGCGGGCTGCTGCTCTCGTCCCTGCCGGTGGTGGTGTTCGTCCTGGTGAACGCCTTCGCGGGGCTGATGCCCGCGATCTGGGGCGCCCTGGGCTCGGCCGTGGTCATCGGGATCGTGCTCGCCCTGCGCAAGGGCTCGGTGCAGCCCGCGGTGTCGGCGGTGTTCGGCGTGGGCATCGCGGCCTTCATCGCCTACCGGACGGGGGACGCCAAGGGCTTCTTCCTGTTCGGCATCTGGCAGAGCCTGGTCTACGGCGGCGTGTTCCTGGGCTCCATCCTGGTCCGCTGGCCGCTGGCGGGCGTGATCTGGAGCTTCCTCAACGGCCAGGGCTCGGCGTGGCGGCGCGACCGCGCGTCGGTCCGCGACTACGACATCGCGACCCTGGTGTGGGCGCTGGTCTTCGGCTCCCGGTTCGTGGTGCAGCGGTGGCTGTACGACGAGGCGTCGGTCGGCTGGCTGGCGACGGCGAAGCTCGCCATGGGCTACCCGCTGATGGCCGTGGCCCTGGTGGCGACGGTGTGGGCGGTGCGGCGGTCGGACAAGCGGCTCAAGGCCGCCCAGGAGCGGGAGGAGCAGGCCGACCGCGAGGCCGAGGAGCGCCTGCGGGGTCGGTACGACCCCGACACCGCCCCGGAGCGCTGACCGGTCCCGGAACGTCGACCGGCCCCGGAGCGCCGACGGCGGGCCGCCGCCCGCCCCGGGAACCCCGACGGGCGGGCGCCCGGCTCAGTACCCCAGTGCGGACCGGATCTCGCGCTCCACGTCCGCCGCCGCCACGAACAGCAGCTCGTCCCCGCCCTCCAGCGTGTCCTCGGGCGTGGGCACGATGACCCGACCGCCCCGCAGGATGGTCACCAGCGCGGCGTCCCGGGGCAGCGCCAGCGAGTTCACCGGCGAACCACCCAGCGGGGTGTCCTCCGGCAGGGTGATTTCCACCAGGTTCGCCTGGCCCTGCCGCAAGGTCATCAGCCGGACCACGTCGCCGACCGTCACGGCCTCCTCGACCAGCGCCGACAGGATCCGCGGCGTCGACACCGCCACGTCCACGCCCCACGACCCGGTGAACAGCCACTCGTTGGCCGGGTTGTTGACCCGCGCGACCACCCGGCGCACCGCGAACTCGGTCTTGGCCAGCAGGGACACCACCAGGTTGACCTTGTCGTCGCCGGTCGCCGCGATGACCACGTCGCACAGCTGCATCCCCGCGTCCTCCAGCGAGGACAGCTCGCACGCGTCGGCCTGCACCCACTCGGCCTGCTCGACGGTGTGCGGCTCGAAGTGCGCGCGGTCCCGTTCGATCAGCATGACCTGGTGCCCGTCGGCGACCAGCTCGGCCGCGATGGACCGCCCGACCGCACCGGCACCCGCAATGGCGATCCGCACCTCAGCCCTCCTCGGGCGCCTGGGCCGCCGCGGCGGCCACGTCGGTCACGGTCCCCGACAGCGCGGCCACGTAGACCACGTCGTCGGCCTGCAACAGCGTCCGGGAGTCCGGCAGCACGCCGGTCCCGAACCGCATCACGAACGCCACCCGGGACCCGGTGGCCTCCTGGAGGTCCCGGACCGACCGGCCCACCCAGTCCTCGTGCAGGTCCAGCGGCAGCACCGCCACCGACCCGGACGGGTCGCGCCACGCCGTCGCGGCGCCCTCGGGCAGCAGCATCCGCAGGAAGCGGTCGGTCGACCACGGCACGGTGGCCACCGTCGGGATGCCCAGCCGCTCGTACACCGCCGCGCGCTTCTCGTCGTAGATGCGGGCGACCACGGCCTCCACGCCGTAGGTCTCCCGCGCCACCCGCGCCGAGATGATGTTGGAGTTGTCGCCGCTGGACACCGCCGCGAACGCGCCCGCCCGCTCGATGCCCGCCTCGATCAGCACCTTCTGGTCGAACCCGTTGCCGACCACCTGCCTGCCGTGGAAGTCGGCGCCCAACCGGCGGAAGGACTGCACGTCCTTGTCGATCACCGTGACCTGGTGGTCCAGGCGTTCGAGGGCCTTGGCCAGGGACGAACCCACCCGGCCGCACCCCATGATCACCACGTGCACGAGAGCCTCCTGAACGACGCCTGGGGAGAACCTACCCACGATTACTCCGACCAGGGGACCTGACCCCTTACGCTTTCCACCCGTGTCCAAGCTCGCAACCGCGGCCAAGCGCCTCCTGGTCGGCCGCCCCTTCCGGAGCGACCGGCTGGCGCACACCCTCCTGCCCAAGCGGATCGCCCTGCCGGTGTTCGCCTCCGACGCCATGTCGTCGGTCGCGTACGCGCCGGAGGAGATCTTCCTCGTGCTGTCGGTCGCCGGGTTGAGCGCCTACACGATCGCACCCTGGGTCGGCGTCGTCGTGGTGGTCGTCATGCTGACGGTGGTGGCGAGCTACCGGCAGAACGTGCGCGCCTACCCCTCCGGGGGCGGCGACTACGAGGTGGCGACGGTCAACCTCGGCCCGCGGGCGGGCCTCACGGTCGCCAGCGCCCTGCTGGTGGACTACATCCTCACCGTGGCCGTGTCCATCTCGTCGGCGGCGGCCAACATCGGGTCGGCCATCCCGTTCATCGCCACCCACAAGGTCGAGTTCGCGGTCGCGGCGATCGTCGTCCTCACCGCGATCAACCTGCGCGGCATCCGCGAGTCCGGCTCGGCGTTCGCCATCCCGACCTACGCGTTCATGGCGGGCATCGTGCTCATGATCGGCTACGGCCTGGTCCGGGCCCTGGTCCTGGGCGACGAGCTGCGCGCCGAGAGCGCCGGGCTGGAGCTGCGCGCCGAGGACGACCACCTGGTGGGCCTGGCGTTCGTGTTCCTGGTCCTGCGCGCCTTCTCCTCCGGCTGCGCCGCGCTGACCGGCGTGGAGGCGATCAGCAACGGCGTGCCCGCGTTCCGCAAGCCGAAGTCCCGCAACGCCGCCACCACCCTGCTGATGATGGGCCTGATCGCGGTCGTGATGCTGATGGGCCTGATCGTGCTGGCCCAGCTGACCGGCGTGCGGATGGCCGAGGACCCGGCGCACCAGCTGGTCGGCGCGCCCGCCGGCTACGAGCAGAAGACCATGGTCGCCCAGATCGCGGGCGCGGTGTTCGACGGCTTCCCGGTCGGCTTCTTCTTCATCACCGCCGTCACCGCGCTGATCCTCGTGCTGGCCGCGAACACCGCCTTCAACGGCTTCCCGGTGCTCGGCTCGATCCTCGCCCAGGACCGCTACCTGCCCCGCCAGCTGCACACCCGCGGCGACCGGCTGGCGTTCAGCAACGGCATCCTGTTCCTGGCCGGCGGCGCGGTCGTCCTGGTGGTGGCGTTCGACGCCGAGGTCACCAGGCTCATCCAGCTCTACATCGTGGGCGTGTTCGTGTCGTTCACGATGAGCCAGACCGGCATGATCCGGCACTGGAACCGGCTGCTGGCCGCCGAGACCGACCCGGCCGAGCGCAACCGGATGCGCCGCTCCCAGGCGATCAACGCGTTCGGCCTGCTGATGACCGGCTCGGTGCTCGTCGTCGTGCTGATCACCAAGTTCACCAAGGGCGCGTGGATCGCCATCGCCGTGATGGCCGCGATCTACGCCCTGATGACCGCGATCCGCCGGCACTACGACCGGGTGGCCGAGGAGCTGCGCCAGCAGGAGCGCCAGCGCCTGCTGCCCGCCCGCAACCACGCCGTCGTGCTGGTCTCCAAGCTGCACATGCCGACCCTGCGCGCCCTGGCCTACGCCAAGGCCACCCGGCCGGACGTGCTGGAGGCGGTCACCGTGAACGTCGACGACTCCGACACCCGCCAGCTGGTCAAGGAGTGGGAGCAGGAGAACTTCAAGGTCCCGCTGAAGGTGATCGAGTCGCCTTACCGGGAGATCACCAAACCGGTGCTGGACTACGTCAAGCGCATCCGCACCGACAACCCGCGCGACGTGGTCACCGTGTTCATCCCCGAGTACGTCGTCGGCCACTGGTGGGAGCAGATCCTGCACAACCAGAGCGCGCTGCGCCTGAAGGGCAGGCTGCTGTACCAACCGGGTGTGATGGTGACCAGCGTGCCGTGGCAGCTGGCGTCGTCCAAGAACGTGACGCACCGCGACGTGGTCGCGCCCGGCGCGGTCCGCCGCGGCCTGGACAAGCGCGGCAGGGAGAAGTGGGATCGCAAGTGACGGCAACCTGGGAGCAGCGGCTGATCGAGGTCGAGGTCGGCGCCGTCGCGCACGGCGGGCACTGCGTCGCCCGGCACGAGGGCCGCGTGGTCTTCGTCCGGCACGCGCTGCCCGGCGAGCGCGTCCGGGTGCTGGTCACCGAGGACGCCGGCGGGTCGTTCTGCCGCGGCGACGCCGTGGAGGTCCTGCGCGCCTCGCCCGACCGGGTCGAACCGCCGTGCCCGTTCGCCGGGCCCGGCCGCTGCGGCGGCTGCGACTGGCAGCACGCCTCCTGGCCCGCCCAGCGGGAGCTGAAGGCGGCCGTGGTCGCCGAGCAGCTCAGCCGGCTGGCGAAGCTGGACCGGGAGGTCGTCGTCGAGGCCCTGCCCGGCGGGCCGGTGGACTGGCGCACCCGGATGCGGGTGGCGGTCGGGCCGGACGGCCGGGCCGGGTTCCGCGCCCACCGCAGCCACCGCGTGGTCCCGGTGGACCACTGCGTCATCGCCGTGCCCGGCGCCCTGGACGGCGTGGTCGACCGCACGTGGCCGCCGTCGTCCGAGCTGGTGGTGACCAGCGACGCGGCCGGCCGGGTCCACCTGACCGAGATCGGCCCGCCGGTGGTGCGGCGCGGGCGGCGCGTGCCCGGTCCCGCCCGCCGCCGCCGGGGCAGCGGCACGGCCGCCGAGCGCGCCGCCCGCCGCCGCTGGGAGCTGCGCGCCGACGGGTTCTGGCAGGTCCACCCCGCCGCCGCGGACGCGCTGGCGACCGTCGTCGGGCAGTGGGCGGACTGCCGGCCCGGCGACCGCGCCTGGGACCTCTACGGCGGCGTGGGGCTGTTCGCGGCCGTGCTCGCCGAGCAGGTCGGCCCGACCGGGTCGGTGGCCGTGGTCGAGTCCGCCACCGGGGCGGTCGCCGACGGCCGCGCCAACCTGGCCGACCTGCCGCAGGTCAGCTGGCACGCGGGCCGCACCGAGGCGGTGCTGGCCGCCCCCGGCTTCGCCGACCGGGCGCCGGACGCGGTGGTGCTCGACCCGCCCCGCAAGGGCGCCGGCCGGGCGGTGGTGGGCGCGATCGCCCGGTCCGCGCCCGCGCGTGTGGTCTACGTCGCGTGCGACCCCGCGGCGCTCGCGCGCGACGTCGCCTGGTTCGCCGAGCACGGCTACGAGTTGACCCAGCTCAGGGCGTTCGACGCGTTCCCGATGACGCACCACGTCGAATGCGTCGCCCTGCTGCGGCCCGCGGGCGCGGCCCCGCGCGGGCCGGCTCGCTGAGCGCCGTCTCAGCCAGTGGTCCGTAGACTGGCCGGACGATCGGGGGCCTACCACAGGGGCGAGGTGGAGCGGTGACGCTGCTGGAATCCGTGCACGGACCGGCGGACCTGAAACGGCTGGAGCACGCCGAGCTGGAGCGGCTGGCCGAGGAGATCCGGCGGTTCCTGGTCGACAAGGTCTCCCGCACCGGCGGGCACCTCGGCCCCAACCTGGGCGTCGTCGAGCTGACGATGGCCGTGCACCGGGTGTTCGACTCGCCGCGCGACCCGGTGGTGTTCGACACCGGGCACCAGAGCTACGTGCACAAGATCCTCACCGGCCGGCGCGCCGAGTTCGACACGCTGCGGCAGCGGGGCGGCCTGTCCGGCTACCCGTCGCGGGCCGAGAGCGAGCACGACGTCGAGGAGAACAGCCACGCCTCCACCGCCCTGTCCTACGCCGACGGCCTGGCCAAGGCGTTCCAGCTGACCGGCCGCCCCGGCCACGTCGTCGCCGTGGTCGGCGACGGCGCGCTGACCGGCGGCATGTGCTGGGAGGCGCTGAACAACATCGCCGCCGGCCGCGACCGGTCGGTGGTGATCGTCGTCAACGACAACGGCCGGTCCTACTCGCCGACCATCGGCGGCCTGGCCGACCACCTGGCGTCGCTGCGCCTGCAGCCCGGCTACGAGCGCGCGCTGGAGCGGGGCCGCAACGCCCTCCAGTCGGCCCCGTTCGTCGGCAAGCCCGTCTACGCGGCCCTGCACGCGGCCAAGCGCGGCATCAAGGACGCGCTGAGCCCGCAGGCGCTGTTCGAGGACCTGGGCCTGAAGTACATCGGCCCGGTCGACGGCCACGACGTGCCGGCGCTGGAGTCGGCGCTGCGCCGCGCCAAGTCCTTCGGCGGGCCGGTCATCGTCCACACCGTGACCCGCAAGGGCAACGGCTTCGCCCCGGCCGAGAACCACGAGGCCGACCAGATGCACGCCACCGGCGTCATCGACCCGATCACCGGCGAGAACCTGACCCCGGCCAAGCGCACCTGGACCCACGTGTTCGCCGACGAGCTGGCGGAGCTGGGCGGCGAGCGGCCCGACCTGGTGGCCATCACGGCGGCCATGCGCGGCCCGACGGGCCTGGACAAGTTCGCCGGCCGCTTCCCCGACCGGTGCTTCGACGTCGGCATCGCCGAGCAGCACGCGATGACCTCGGCGGCCGGCCTCGCGATGGGCGGCCTGCACCCCGTGGTGGCGGTCTACGCGACGTTCCTGAACCGGGCGTTCGACCAGCTGCTGATGGACGTGGCGATGCACCGGCAGGGCGTCACCGTCGTGCTCGACCGCTCCGGCATCACCGGCCCGGACGGCGCGTCCCACCACGGCATGTGGGACCTGTCGATCTGCGGCCTCGTCCCCGGCATCCGCGTCGCCGCGCCCCGCGACGCGGCGACGCTGCGCGAGGAGCTGCGCGAGGCCGTCGCGGTCTCCGACGCGCCGACCGTCGTGCGCTACCCGAAAGCCTCGGTCGGCGAGGACCTGCCCGCGGTCGACCGCGTCGGCGCGGTCGACGTGCTCAGCCGCTCCGGTTCCGACGTGCTGCTGGTCGCGGTGGGCGCGTTCGGCGCGCTGGGCGTGGCCGCCGGGCAGCGGCTGGCCGACCAGGGCATCGGCGTCACCGTGGTGGACCCGCGCTGGGTGTTCCCGGTGTCGGCGGACCTGGTCGCCCTGGCCGCCCGGCACCGGCTGGTGGTGACCGTCGAGGACGGCGGCCGGCACGGCGGCTTCGGCTGGGCGCTGGCGGCGGCGCTGCGCGACGCGGACGTGGAGGTCCCGCTGCGCGACCTGGCCATCCCGCAGGCGTTCCACGAGCACGGCGAACGCGCCGAGGTGCTGGCCGACCTCGGGCTGACCGCGCAGGACGTGGCCCGCCGGGTCACCGAGTGGGTCGCCGCGGCCGAGCCCGCCGGCATCGGCGCGACCGCGCGGAAGTGACCGGCCGGCCCCTCCGCCGTCGATGAGCGGTCCGGGCGGCGCTGCCGCCGGGGCTCGCGTCGTTCCGGGCTCGCGTCGTTCCGGACTCGCGTCGGGCCTCGGACCGGCGCCCGGGACGCGCCGCCGGCCGGCGCCCCTTCCGGGCCGCGCCCGCGTGGGCGGCGCCCCCGTCGCCACTCCGGCCGGCGCCGGGACCACGGGCCCGTCGGCCGCCCGGCCGCAGAGCGCCCCGGCGGACCGATCGCGCTGGTCCGCGGGTCGCATTAAGCGACTTCTCAGGGATGTGTGGCACCTTTGTGTGGTGCGGATCCTGGTAGTCGAGGACGAGGTGCCGCTGGCCGACGCGATCGCGCGCGGCCTGCGGCGCGAGGGCATGGCCGTGGACGTCGCCTACGACGGCGAGACGGGCCACGAGAAGTCGACCGTCACCCGGTACGACGTGGTGGTGCTCGACCGCGACCTGCCCGGCATGTCCGGCGACGAGCTGTGCAAGGAGATCCTCTGCTCCGGGGCCCTCACCAGGGTCATGATGCTCACCGCCAGCGCGGGCCTGGACGACCGCGTGGCCGGCCTGTCCCTGGGCGCCGACGACTACCTGGCCAAGCCCTTCGCGTTCCCCGAGCTGGTCGCCCGCGTCCGGGCGCTGGCCCGGCGCGCCACCCCGGCCACCCCGCCGCTGCTCACCGCGCACGACGTGGAGCTGGACCCGGCCCGGCGCACCGTGCGGCGCGGTGGGCGGCCGGTGGAGCTGACCCGCAAGGAGTTCGGCGTGCTGGAGGTGCTGCTCGCCGCCAAGGGCTCCGTGGTCAGCAGCGAAGAGCTGCTGGAACGCGTGTGGGACGAGAACGCCGACCCGTTCACCACGACCGTCCGGGTCACCGTGATGACCCTGCGCAAGAAGCTGGGCGAACCGGGCATCATCGACACCGTGGTGGGCTCCGGCTACCGGGTGCCCACGGCGACCCTGCCCCGGGAAGGCGCGCGCTGAACGCTGGGCTGCGCCGGCGCGGGCCGGGACTCCGGGTCCGGCTGACGCTGCTCGCCACCGGGTTGGTGGCGTTCGTCAGCGCCCTGCTCCTGCTGCTGGGGTGGATGCTCGTCGGGCGGGTGGTCGGGTCGTCGCCGAAGTTCCCCGACGGCAGCACCGTGCGGGTGGACGGCGTCGACGTGGACGCCGGGGTGCTCGCCGAGGTGCTCGGCCAGCAGGCGCGCGACGACGTGCTCAGGTCCGGGTCGATCGCGTTCCTGTGCGTGGTCGCGGCGGCGGCGCTGCTGGCGTGGACCATCACCGGGCGCGTGCTGCAACCCGTGCACGACGTGACCGAGGCGGCGCGCAAGCTCTCCGCCGAGTCGCTGGGGGAGCGGCTGCGGCTGGCCGGCCCCCGTGACGAGGTCGCCGAGCTGGCCGACACCTTCGACGAGATGCTCGACCGCCTCCAGGCGGCGTTCGACTCGCAGCGGCGCTTCGTCGCCAATGCCTCGCACGAGCTGCGCACCCCGCTGTCGGTGATCCGCACCGAGCTGGACGTGACGCTGTCGGATCCCGACGCCGACGAGGCCGAGCTGCGGCGGATGGCCGCCGTGGTGCGCTCGGCGACCGAGCGGGCCGAGCAGCTGGTCAGCGCCCTGCTGCTGCTGGCCAGGACCGACGGCCTGGGGCTGGCGGTGCGCGAGCCCGTCGACCTGAACGCCGTGGTGGAGTCCGCGTGGCGGGCCGTGCGGGCGGAAGCCGCCGAGCGCCGGGTGCGGTCGTCGTTCGTGACGGCGCCGGCGCCCGCCGTGGGCGACCCCGCGCTGCTGGAGCGGATCGCGGGCAACCTGCTAGAGAACGGCGTGCGGCACAACCTGCCCGGCGGGTGGATCGAGGTGCGCACCGAGGGCGGCCCGGAGTGGACGTCGCTGCGGGTGTCCTCGTCCGGTCCGGTCATCGCGCCCGACCGGGTGGACGAGCTGTTCGAGCCGTTCCGCCGGGGCGGCACCGACCGGACCGCGCGCACCGGCACCGGTCTGGGGCTGTCCATCGTGCGGGCCGCCGTCGCAGCTCACGAGGGGCGCGTGCACGCCTCGGCCATCCCCGGCGGGGGTCTCTCGGTGGTCGTCCTGCTGCCGTCCGCGCCGCACTGAAAACTCCTCGACGTGGCCCCGGTCACACTTGATCGGGTTTCGGGGCGTCCGCACCGGGTACTACCTGCGGAAACGATGCTCCGGACCCCTGATTTGTCTCTGCGTTGGGCGGGGTGTAACTTTCTCTCTGCCAGCGCGGAACGGGCCGGAGAGAGACCGGAACGGAGCGCGGCGCACAAGCCCCGGAGGAAGTCACTCGGTTCGAGTGGGTTGCGATGGTGAGCGCGTGTTCCTTGAGAACTCAACAGCGTGCCGAATAGCCAGTAAATTGTATGAACCTCGTCAAGAGGTTTTCCTTTGAGATTGACTGGACAGCTGGCGATGTCACGGACCATATTCCGGTTCGTGTGTCAGTGTTGTTCGAGCGATCAACTCATTCCTTATTGGAGAGTTTGATCCTGGCTCAGGACGAACGCTGGCGGCGTGCTTAACACATGCAAGTCGAGCGGTAAGGCCCTTCGGGGTACACGAGCGGCGAACGGGTGAGTAACACGTGGGTAACCTGCCCTGTACTCCGGGATAAGCCTGGGAAACTAGGTCTAATACCGGATACGACCCTCCATCGCATGGTGGGGGGTGGAAAGTTCCGGCGGTACGGGATGGACCCGCGGCCTATCAGCTTGTTGGTGGGGTGATGGCCTACCAAGGCGACGACGGGTAGCCGGCCTGAGAGGGTGACCGGCCACACTGGGACTGAGACACGGCCCAGACTCCTACGGGAGGCAGCAGTGGGGAATATTGCACAATGGGCGAAAGCCTGATGCAGCGACGCCGCGTGAGGGATGACGGCCTTCGGGTTGTAAACCTCTTTCAGCAGGGACGAAGCGCGAGTGACGGTACCTGCAGAAGAAGCACCGGCTAACTACGTGCCAGCAGCCGCGGTAATACGTAGGGTGCGAGCGTTGTCCGGAATTATTGGGCGTAAAGAGCTCGTAGGCGGTTTGTTGCGTCGGCCGTGAAAACTTCACGCTTAACGTGGAGCCTGCGGTCGATACGGGCAGACTTGAGTTCGGCAGGGGAGACTGGAATTCCTGGTGTAGCGGTGAAATGCGCAGATATCAGGAGGAACACCGGTGGCGAAGGCGGGTCTCTGGGCCGATACTGACGCTGAGGAGCGAAAGCGTGGGGAGCGAACAGGATTAGATACCCTGGTAGTCCACGCCGTAAACGGTGGGTGCTAGGTGTGGGGGGCTTCCACGTCCTCCGTGCCGCAGCTAACGCATTAAGCACCCCGCCTGGGGAGTACGGCCGCAAGGCTAAAACTCAAAGGAATTGACGGGGGCCCGCACAAGCGGCGGAGCATGTGGATTAATTCGATGCAACGCGAAGAACCTTACCTGGGCTTGACATGCACCGGAAACCCACAGAGATGTGGGCCTCTTCGGACTGGTGTACAGGTGGTGCATGGCTGTCGTCAGCTCGTGTCGTGAGATGTTGGGTTAAGTCCCGCAACGAGCGCAACCCTCGTTCCATGTTGCCAGCAAGTAAAGTTGGGGACTCATGGGAGACTGCCGGGGTCAACTCGGAGGAAGGTGGGGATGACGTCAAGTCATCATGCCCCTTATGTCCAGGGCTTCACACATGCTACAATGGCCGGTACAGAGGGCTGCTAAGCCGTGAGGTGGAGCGAATCCCACAAAGCCGGTCTCAGTTCGGATCGGGGTCTGCAACTCGACCCCGTGAAGTCGGAGTCGCTAGTAATCGCAGATCAGCAACGCTGCGGTGAATACGTTCCCGGGCCTTGTACACACCGCCCGTCACGTCACGAAAGTCGGTAACACCCGAAGCCCGTGGCCCAACCCGTAAGGGGGGGAGCGGTCGAAGGTGGGACTGGCGATTGGGACGAAGTCGTAACAAGGTAGCCGTACCGGAAGGTGCGGCTGGATCACCTCCTTTCTAAGGAGCACCTCTCACCGCGGTCTCGATCGTGGTGGAGACCACGCCGGCGGCGAGTGATCGTCGGGTGGGGCTCGATGATGTGGATGCTGGCTAATGCGCGATCCTGGATTGCCCGGCGAGTTAGTACTGCTTCTTTCGGGGAGCGTGGAAGGGTCGTCGGGGGGTTGGGGTGAGTGTTCGGTACGCTGTTGGGTCCTGAGGGAACACGTGAGTGTTTCTCTCGGTGTGAGGCGATACAGGCTTCCTCGGTCTTCGAACCGCTGGTCATGGACTGGTAGGCGTTGGCGGTGGTGGGGGAGTGTCTGGTTGTTCTTTGAGAACTGCACAGTGGATGCGAGCATCTTTGTGGCAAGTTATTAAGGGCATACGGTGGATGCCTTGGCACCAGGAGCCGATGAAGGACGTAGGAGACTGCGATAAGCCTTGGGGAGTTGTCAACCGAGCTGAGATCCAAGGATTTCCGAATGGGGAAACCCGGCCCCAGTCATGTGGGGTCACCCACGCCTGAACACATAGGGTGTGTGGAGGGAACGCGGGGAAGTGAAACATCTCAGTACCCGCAGGAAGAGAAAACAACCGTGATTCCGTGAGTAGTGGCGAGCGAAAGCGGAAGAGGCTAAACCGTATTCGTGTGATACCCGGCAGGGGTTGCGTGTGCGGGGTCGTGGGACCTACTGGTCGGTTCTGCCGGACCGACAGAGAGTCATAAAGAGATGTGGTTAGCGGAACGTGTCTGGAAAGCGCGGCCGTAGAGGGTGAGAGTCCCGTACGCGAAAACCTGTCTCCTCTCAGTGGTGTTCCCAAGTAGCAGCGAGCTCGTGGAATTTGCTGTGAATCTGGCGGGACCACCCGCTAAGCCTGAATACTCCCTGGTGACCGATAGCGGACTAGTACCGTGAGGGAAAGGTGAAAAGTACCCCGGGAGGGGAGTGAAATAGTACCTGAAACCGTGTGCCTACAATCCGTCGGAGCCTTTCGGGGTGACGGCGTGCCTTTTGAAGAATGAGCCTGCGAGTTAGTGCTGCGTGGCGAGGTTAACCCGTGTGGGGTAGCCGTAGCGAAAGCGAGTCCGAATAGGGCGCCTTCAGTCGCGTGGTCTAGACCCGAAGCGGGGTGATCTAGCCATGGCCAGGGTGAAGCGTGGGTAAGACTGCGTGGAGGCCCGAACCCACCAGGGTTGAAAACCTGGGGGATGAGCTGTGGTTAGGGGTGAAAGGCCAATCAAACTCCGTGATAGCTGGTTCTCCCCGAAATGCATTTAGGTGCAGCGTCGTGTGTTTCGTGCCGGAGGTAGAGCACTGGATGGTCTAGGGGGCCCACAAGCTTACCGAAATCAACCAAACTCCGAATGCCGGTACGTGAGAGCGCGGCAGTGAGACTGCGGGGGATAAGCTTCGTAGTCGAGAGGGAAACAGCCCAGAACGCCGGCTAAGGCCCCTAAGTGTGTGCTAAGTGGGAAAGGATGTGGGGTCGCCCAGACAACCAGGAGGTTGGCTTAGAAGCAGCCACCCTTTAAAGAGTGCGTAATAGCTCACTGGTCAAGTGGTCCTGCGCCGACAATGTAGCGGGGCTTAAGCACACCGCCGAAGCCGTGTCATTCAGCAGTGATGTTGGATGGGTAGGGGAGCGTCGTTCAGCCGTGGAAGCGCCGGAGTGATCCAGGTGTGGAGGCTGGACGAGTGAGAATGCAGGCATGAGTAGCGAAAGCAGAGTGGGAAACTCTGCCGCCGGATGACCAAGGGTTCCTGGGCCAGGCTAATCCGCCCAGGGTAAGTCGGGACCTAAGGCGAGGCCGACAGGCGTAGTCGATGGACAACGGGTTGATATTCCCGTACCCGTGTGAACGCGCCCATGGCGAACCTTGTGATACTAACCGCCCGAAGCCCGCTCCGAGTCTTCGGACGAGGAGTGGTTGTGGAGCGCGGGACCTGAACTTGTAGTAGTCAAGCGATGGGGTGACGCAGGAGGGTAGCTCCGCCAGTGAGTGGTAGTACTGGTGTAAGCGTGTAGGCCGTCTGGTAGGCAAATCCGCCAGGCATCGAGGCTGAGACGTGATGCATAGCCGATTGAGGCGAAGTAGGGTGATCCCATGCTGTCGAGAAAAGCCTCTAGTGAGTGTTCATGCGGCCCGTACCCCAAACCGACACAGGTGGTCAGGTAGAGAATACCGAGGCGATCGGGCGAACTGTGGTTAAGGAACTCGGCAAAATGCCCCCGTAACTTCGGGAGAAGGGGGGCCGAGGGATTTGAAGCCCCTTGCGGGCTAGGATTTTTCGGCCGCAGAGACCAGCGAGAAGCGACTGTTTACTAAAAACACAGGTCCGTGCGAAGTCGCAAGACGATGTATACGGACTGACGCCTGCCCGGTGCTGGAACGTTAAGGGGACCGGTTAGCTCTTCGGGGCGAAGCTGAGAACTTAAGCGCCAGTAAACGGCGGTGGTAACTATAACCATCCTAAGGTAGCGAAATTCCTTGTCGGGTAAGTTCCGACCTGCACGAATGGCGTAACGACTTCTCGACTGTCTCAACCACAGGCCCGGCGAAATTGCATTACGAGTAAAGATGCTCGTTACGCGCGGCAGGACGGAAAGACCCCGGGACCTTTACTATAGCTTGGTATTGGTGTTCGGTTCGGCTTGTGTAGGATAGGTGGGAGACTGTGAAGCGGCCACGCCAGTGGTTGTGGAGTCGTCGTTGAAATACCACTCTGGTCGTACTGGATGTCTAACCTCGGTCCGTGATCCGGATCAGGGACAGTGCCTGGTGGGTAGTTTAACTGGGGCGGTTGCCTCCCAAAGGGTAACGGAGGCGCTCAAAGGTTCCCTCAGCCTGGTTGGCAATCAGGTGTCGAGTGCAAGTGCACAAGGGGGCTTGACTGTGAGACCGACGGGTCGAGCAGGGACGAAAGTCGGAACTAGTGATCCGGCCATGGCTTGTGGAAGCGTGGTCGCTCAACGGATAAAAGGTACCCCGGGGATAACAGGCTGATCTTGCCCAAGAGTCCATATCGACGGCATGGTTTGGCACCTCGATGTCGGCTCGTCGCATCCTGGGGCTGGAGTAGGTCCCAAGGGTTGGGCTGTTCGCCCATTAAAGCGGTACGCGAGCTGGGTTTAGAACGTCGTGAGACAGTTCGGTCCCTATCCGCCGCGCGCGTAGGATACTTGCGGAAGGCTGTCCCTAGTACGAGAGGACCGGGACGGACGGACCTCTGGTGTGCCAGTTGTCCTGCCAAGGGCATTGCTGGTTGGCTACGTTCGGAAGGGATAACCGCTGAAAGCATCTAAGCGGGAAGCTCGTTCCTAGATGAGGTATCCCACCCTTTGTGGGGTAAGGCCCCCAAGAGACTATTGGGTTGATAGGCCGGAGATGGAAGGTCGGTAACGGCTGGAGTTGACCGGTACTAATAGGCCGAGGACTTGCTACGAAGACGCTACGCATCCACTGTGCGGTTCTGAAAGAACCACCGGGCCCACCCCGGGCGACCCCCTGACACGGTTGGTGTCGGGTGTGGGTTGTGGGGTGGCTGTGGTGGTAATTTCATAGTGTTTCGGTGGTCATGGCGGAGGGGGAACACCCGGTCCCATTCCGAACCCGGTAGTTAAGCCTTCCAGCGCCGATGGTACTGCACTCGTGAGGGTGTGGGAGAGTAGGACGCCGCCGAACATTCCTTCCCCGTAGGGGGCACCCGGTTCCGGGTGCCCCCTGCGGGCTTTCGGCGTTCCCACCGGCCGTTCTCGGCGGGATCGCCTTCTCAGCCGAGCTCGGCGACGATCTCCTCGCCGAGCAGGGTGCCGGACAGCCACGCGGTCTCGACCTTCGGCGTGCCCCACGCGTCACCGGCGATCCCGATGCGGTCCGCGCCGAAGTGGAACGGCGCCGAACCGGGCGCGCTGGGTCGGGCGAACGTCCACCGGTGCACGTCGACCCGCACCGCCGGGCGTGGCAGGCCGAGCAGTCGTCGCACGGCCTCCTCCACCTCGCCGGCCGCGGCCCCGGGGTCGGCCGAGAACGGCTCGGCGAACTCGGCGGTGGTGTGGGCCACCAGCACGGGAGCGCCGTCCCCGCGCCGGGTGCCGTCGTCGAACACCGTGGAGAGCACCGGGTGGTCGTTGACGAACGCCCCGCGGAAGTCCCACTGCCGCTCCTCGTGCCGCAGCGTGGCGACGAGCGTCGGCAGCCAGTCCTGGCGCTGGGCGGCGTGCCGCGTGCCGCCCAGCCGCGGGTCCAGCAGCCGTGCCGCCTGCGGCCCCGGCATGGCCAGCACGACGGCGTCCGCGGCGGTCCCGTCGACGCGCGGGCCGGGCTCCACCCACTCGACCTGGTGCCCGGTGCGCACGTCGAGCCCGACCGCCAGCCGCTCGACCAGCGAGCGCAGCCCGCCCGGCGCGGCCCACCGCACCGGGCCGGTGGTCGTGCCGCGCCCGCCGGCCGAGTGGACGGCGAACGTGTCGGTCCACTCGCGCGCCAGCCCCGCGTCGCGCCACCCCTCGACCACGGCGGCGAACCGCGGCGAGGACGCGGTGAAGTACCCCGCGCCGATGTCGGCCCGGCGGCCGCCGTACTGCTTCGTCGCCATCCGCCCGCCGCACACGCGCCCCCGTTCGAGAACACGGACCGTCACCCCGGCGGTGTGGAGCGCTCGCGCGCACGCCACTCCGGCGATACCGGCGCCGACCACTGTCACCTGCACGAATCCGTCCTCCTGGCCCCTGTCACCGATTTCGTGGTCCGTACCGCTGCCCGAGCGATCCCGGTGGGGCGTCCGGGTGACGCGCCCGCGGCACCGCGCCCGCGTTCCTAGCGTGGGGCGCATGAACGACCGGGGATGGGGCGCGGGGGAGGCTGCGGTGTGCTGGCTACCGCGTAGGCGGCAGGGCAGGCACGCGAGGGCGAGGCCCCCGGCGGCCTCGCCCGCGTGGGTGTCCGCTCTGCTCGGGATGGTTCTGCTGGTGTCCCTGCTCCTGCTGCTGCTGACCTACGTCTAGCGGGACTGCAGCGCGTCGACGGCGACGGCCTGGGCGATGACCAGGCGGCGGTCGACCGCCGGGTCCTGGACGCGGATCAGGTAGTGGTCGCGCAGCCAGGTCTTCTTGTCCACGCTGAACACCGGCGCACCGTCGCGGACGAAGTCGAAGTGGTAGCGGAACGGGAAGGGCAGGTCGTTGACGAACGGCAGGAAGCCCCAGATCCGGCGCAGCACGGCGATGCCCTGGTTGCGCTCCCGGCCGGTGGCGGCGCCCGCGCCCGACGCGTCGAGGTGCCACGTCGAGTTCACCAGCGACTTGCCGAAGTCCTTGCGGAACGACCCGATGGGCCGGCCGTCGCCGTCGGTGACGTCGTAGCCGCTGCCGAGGTCGATGACCTTGCGGGCCTTGAACCCGGCGAGGACGGAGTGCTTGCCGGAGTCGGTGTAGATGGTCACCTCCTCCTTGAACGCCAGGCGCTTCTGCTCGACGAACCCGACGAGCTGCCCGGGTCCGCCGGCGCCGTCGTCGGCGAACGCCTCGTATCGGTTCACCATCATGGTGATCTTCTGGTGCAGGTGCAGCGTGTCCAGGGACTGCAGGTCCATGGCCCCCTCATTCGACTCATTCGACTCATTCGACCGGCCGGAGGTCTCCGGTCGGGAAGCGCCGCTCGTTGCGGTCGATCTTGGCGAACGCGGCGTCGACGAGGTCGACGTCGAGCTTGTCCGCGAGGCGCACGAGGTAGTGCACCACGTCGGCGAGCTCGTCGCGGACGTTCCAGGCGAGTTCCGGGTCCTCCATGGCCTTGGCGGCCTGCTCGGGGGTGAGCCACTGGAACAGGTCGGTCAGCTCGCCGACTTCCGCCGACAGCGCCATCACCAGGTTCTTGGGCGTGTGGTAGTCGTCCCAGTCGCGGGCGGCGGCGAACCGGCGCAGGGCGTCGCGCAGGTCTTCCAGGCTGTTGGTCATGCCTGCATCGCTACCACACGGTGGTCGCCCGGTCGCGCACCGCACCCCGTCGGGGCGCCGTGCGCACGACGCCCCGTGCCCGTTCGCGGGGGCGCGTCAGGGCTGCGGTGGAGTGGTGCCGCGGGTGGCGACGACCAGCAGGTGCTCCTCGTCCGGCTGGCCCTCCCGGTCGGGGGAGAACACCACGCTGGTCTTCTCCACCACGTCGAGCCCGACGCGTTCCACGAGCCGGAGCAGGTCGGGTTCGGCGAAGCTGGTGATGCGCACGGTGTGGCCGAGGAACGGCACTTCGAGCCCTTCGACGTCCATCGGCACGGTGATCATCGCCAGCACCCCGCCGGGCTTCAACCACCGCGCGACGCCCTCCAGCACGCGGACGGTCTCGTCCCGGGTCATCTGGAGGAACGGGAAGAACGCGCACACGGCGTCCCACGACCCGGCGGCCGAGTCCCACTCGCGGATGTCGGCGTGGACGAAGTCGGCGTCGGGCACCTGGTCCCGCGCGATCGCCACCATCTCCTTCGACACGTCCACCCCGAGCACCCGGTGCCCGGCAGCCGCCAGCTCCGCCGCGACCGGCCGCCCCGTGCCGCTGCCGATGTCCAGGACGCGGGCGCTGTCCGGGAGGCGGTCGAGGAGCAGCCGGACGGCGGCGTCGACGGCCGGCGGCCGCCCGAAAGCCTCCTCGTAACCACGACCGACGGCGTCGAACAGCTCGGCGGCGGTGAGGGCTCGTTCCACTTCGTCATACCTCCGGGTGGGTCGGGTCTTCCGCACAGCGTGCACTCCGCCGGACGGATGCACAACGGAGGTCGACGCCGGCCCGCCCGGTCGGCGCCGGCGGCTTCGGCGGTGGTCGACTCAGCCGGTGGCCGCCAGCAGTTCCGACACCGCGTGGACGAGGCGCCCGTGGTCGGCCGGGCTCAGGGTCGACCACTCGCGGCCGTCGCCGGAGGGGCGGCGGGTGAACTGCCACCGGCCTTCCGCCGTGTCGTAGAACGACACGGCGTACGCGCCGCGTCGCCGCGATCCCGGCACGCCGTTGCGCGCCGGGCGGACCGCCGTGCCGAACTGGCCCATCCGCACGACGCCGCCCAGCACCGAGGCGACCTTCTGCGCGTCCGGCCGCGGCAGGCCGGTGTCCCGCAACGCCACCTCCAGCCGGGAGGCCGACTCGCCCGCCGCCGCGGCGGCCCTCTCCAGGTCCGCGGCGGGCAGGCTGATCGACCGCGAGCGGGGCGCCTGGTGCGGTGGCAGCAGGGACACCACGGCGTCGGCCAGCATCGTCTCGTGGATCGGTTCCAGGACGAGGTTTTCCGCCGTCAGCACGGCCAGCACGGCCAGCACGGCCCGTCCGCGCCGCGCCGCCGCCACCGCCCTCGTCCGGGGGCCGTCGGTCGGGCGCAACCGGGCGTCGACCTCCCGGTCGGGGCGGGCCAGCAGTTCCAGCCACCCCGCCAGGCGGGCGTCCAGCGCGCCGCGCTCGACCAGGCCGCGGGCGGCCAGCGCGCGCCAGGCGCCGTCGAACAGCGCCCGGCGTTCGTCCAGGGTCGCGCCGTGCGAGGGGATCGACAGGATCGTGGGGTACTCGCCCAGTTTCAGGTGGTCCCAGCACAGGTCGAACTCCAGCCGGGACAGAGCGGATCTCACCTGTCGTCTTCTCCGATCACCGGCGGCGCGACGCGCGGGGAGTCGTCCTCGCCCCAGACGTCGGACAGCTCTTCCAGGTACGGGGCGGTCCTGTGCTCGAGGTCGTCCTCGCCCCGGCCGCGCTGCGGAGCGCCCATCACGCCGCCGCCCATCGGCGTCGCGCCCGCCGCGCCCCGGACCGGGTTGGCCGCGGCGCCGGGGCGGTTGGCCGGTCCGTCCTGGGCGACGCCCGACGAGCCGCCGGGGCCGGGTGGTTGGCCGGTCGGGCCCTGGGCGCCGGGCGGTCCGCCGCCGAACCTCGGGGCGCCACCGGTCGGCGAGCCACCCGCGGCCGAACCGCCGCCGGTGGGCGGTCCGCCGGAACCCCTGGGCGGTCGCGTGTTCCGGGTGTCGTCGATCGGTCGGGGCGGCGGGCCGGGGCGGGCGGTCGCCCGGTCCCGGTGGTTCGGCGGGCCCGGCTTGAGCAACGGCGGCGGGTACGGGCCGGTGATCGGCGGGGGCGCCTGGGTGGGCGGCGGGAGCGGTGCGGGGTTGGGCCGCGGTGCGACGTCCACGGGCGGCCGGGCGTCGGAGAGGTCCGTGTCGCCCCTGCCCGTGTCACCCCTGCCCGTGTCCCTCCCGTCCGGGACGCCCCCGTCCGGCGGGAGCACCGGGGGCGGCGCGACCGGCGGCTGGGCGGTCTGGTGCTGCTGGAGCGACCTCGTGCCGACGGACCGGTGGTCGGACAGCTGCGGCGTGTACTGCTCGTGGGCCTGGGGCTGCTCGAACTTCGGCTCCACGACCTGCGTGACCACCTGCGGTGGCGGGACGAACGTGCCGAGCGCGCCGACCGCGGAGGACGCGCCGTCGCGGTAGCCGTTCATCACGCGGACCGCTTCGCGCTTGGCCTCGTTCGCCTGCTGCTCCTGGACGTCCTGGTCGGTCTGCCCGCCGACGAGGTGCGTGAAGCCGGCAGGGATGCCGAAGTAGTCGTCGTTGGCCGTGGAGGTCACCTGCACCGGCTCGGGCATGGTCGTCCTGGCCCCGATGTAGTGGGAGGCTTGCGCCGAGAAGGCGTCGTGCGTCTCCACCCCGGCCGTGCGGGCGTCCTCGGCCCACTGCACCAGTGGCGCGGAACCGCTGCCGAACCGCTCGCCCGCCGCGCCGATCCAGACGGCCCCGGCGTCCTTGATCGCGGACTCCAGTTCGGCCTTGGCGTTGCCCATGACCGCGCGGAAGCTGTTCCACGCGTCGTCCACGGGCTGGGCGGCGGCGTAGCCGGGACCGCCGTGGATGCGGTCGTAGAGCTGCCGGTGCGACTGGGCGTCGAAGTTGTGGTTGCCGATCTCCGTCACTGGATGCCCCTCACTTCAGCAGGTTCTGCATCGCGGCCTCGGCCAATCGGCGGGCTCCGTCGCAGGGCTCGGGGAACTTGTCCCGATAACTGGGTGTGACGTCGAACCCGGCTGTCAGGTATTGGCCTTCGGAGGTGTCGACCATGACATCGCACCGGAGTTCATCGGTCGGCAGCGTGACGCTTATCGCCGGGAACCCGAGAACGGGTTCTATCACCGCGGATCGGCCCTCGCGCTTGCCGGCGGTCCAGACCTCGATGCCCTCCTTCGTCACCGGGACCAGGCTGTTGCCCGCGCCGGTCACGGTCCAGCTGCACCCGGTGGCCTGGTACAGGTCGCTTTCGCGCGGTTTGCCGGGCCGGTCGATCCTCAGCGCCGGCAGCTGGTCGGAGCTCAGCAGTTGGCACGCGTCCTTGCCGTCGAGCTTGATCTCCCGCGGACGCTGCGGCGACGTCGGGGTGGAGGTCGACTCCGGCGCCGGCGGGGTGCTCCCCGGCGTCGGGGAGCCGGTGGTGCCGGGCGCGCAAGCTGTCAGCACGAGGCCGAGAGCCGCGACCGAGGTCGGCAGGAGGCGTCGCATGACCGTCAGATACCCCTGTTCTGCTGCAGGTCGGTCGTGTTGCGGTCCTCGACCGAGCGGTATGTCTTCGCGGCTTGGTCGAGCTGGTCGATGTTGAGGTTCAGCTCGTCCAGGAACCGCACGGTGACGTCCAGGGCCATCCCGGCGTTCCGGCGGAACGCGTCCGCCGCGTCCTTCGACACGTCGTCGTCGGCGAGTGCTCTTCCCCGCAGGTCCTCCCGGCTTCCGTGGAGGAAGTCCTGGACCATGTCCCGCACAGCCTCGTACCGGGCTTTGAGGGCGAGGATCTGCCCGGGCTCCACCTGCATGGCCACCGGAGCGACGGTGCCGGCGCCGCCACCGCTGCCGTCCGCCAGGAAAGGCATCGGATTCCCTTCTCGCACCGCTGTCACGTTCAGCTGATCAGACATTGCCGTACGTAGTGGACTCGCGACATGCGCATGCCGCGTGTTGGAGACACGCGATAGTCGGCCTGCTTGCCAGTGCAGTATCCCGAGGGAAGGCACGGGTGGGCGCACAACGATCAGTTCCTGGTGCGAGTTCACCCTGATGACGTAGCTATGGATGCGAGCCCGGTTCATTTCACCCGTGCGCTGAGGCAGGGGACGTGTGGGCGACCGCGAACAGGCGGATGGCGGGGGTCCGCTGTGTGAGGTCGCGGCCCGGGGGCGAGGGCGCCCCGGCTCAAGGCCCCCAGACCTGGATCGCCCGCACGACGAACGGCGCGTCGGGGACGTAGGTGCCCTTGCCCGGGTAGGTGGTGAACTCCGCCTCGGTCGAGCAGGTGGCGCCCTGGAACACCGACGTGTCGCGCGTCAGGTTGTTCACGAACGACCGGGCCACCAGGTCGTCCGCGAACGGGATGCACTCGCCCGGGTTGGCGGTTTCCAGGTCGAGGCGTTGCACCGCGCCCTGGTAGTCCGTGCCCGACCACGCGCAGAACTCGCCCCGGTCGCAGACCGGGGTCGCCGTCGCGCTGCCGGCGGGCGCGAGGGTGGCCGCCGCGGCGGTCAGCGCGGTCAGCAGGGCTCGCTTCGACATGGGCCCACCTCCACCCGGACAGGGTCGTGGTGGGCGGTCCGGTTCGGGTGGGTGGGGAGGCGGGTTTCACCTGAAGGTGTGGTCAGCGGCGCAGGCGGCGCAGTTGGGCCTCGACGTACGGGCGGGCGCGGCGCTGGCCGCCGCGGTGGGCGATGGCCTCGCGCAGGCCGACCAGCAGGTCCGTCACCCGGCCGCGGTCCGGGGACCAGCCGCGGCGCTCGCACTCGGCCAGCCAGTCCGCCGGGCCGCGGTGGCCGCGCTCGCGGTTGCAGCGGCGGCACGCGGCGACCTCGTTCTCCAGCCACGACGGCCCGCCCTTCACCTTGGGCACGAGGTGGTCGCTGGTCGGCGTGACCTGCCCGGTGAACGCCCGGCGGCACCAGGCGCAGCGGTCGCCGTCGCGCAGCAGCACCAGCGCCAGGCGCGCCGCCCGGTCCGGCGAGGCGCTACGCATCGCGCGGGCGGTCGGCCGGGGACCGGTCGGCGCCGCCCGGGGCCCGCCGCCGGCGCGGGGACGGCTGCCGGTGGCCGCCCTCCGCCGAGCAGACCAAGCGAGACGGGCACCCTGCCTCGTGCTTCCGATGTAGCCCTTTCGGGCAGGAAAAGTGCCTCTGCGGGTGGTACGACCTGCCCGACGTGCCGATACGGGTCACATTCCCATTGACCTCCAGGGCGGTGGACCGTGCAAGTTTGTCCTCATGGATTCACAGATCGTTGACAAGTACCTGGACCGGATCGGCGCCTCCCGCGACAGCACGCTGCACGAGTTGCACGCGCGGCACGTGTCCGCGGTGCCCTACGAGAACCTGAGCATCCACCTCGGCGAGACCATCACGCTCACCGAGGACGTGCTCGTCGACAAGATCGTCCGCCGCCGGCGGGGCGGGTTCTGCTACGAGCTCAACGGGGCGTTCGCGGCGCTGCTGACCGCGCTCGGGCACGACGTCCAGATGCTGTCGGCCAAGGTGTTCATGGACGGGGTGCTCGGGCCGCCGTTCGACCACATGGCGCTGCGGGTCGGCGACCTGCTGGTCGACGTCGGCTTCGGGCGGTTCTCGTTCCGGCCGCTCGACCTGCTCAGCCGGGAGGACCAGCACGACCCCGCCGGGGTGTTCCGGCTGGTCGACACCCCCGAGGGCGACATCGACGTGCAGTTCGACGGCGAGGCGCAGTACCGGCTGGAGCTGCGCCCGCGCCGGTTGGAGGAGTTCCGCGCCACCTGCTGGTACCAGCAGACCTGGCCGGACTCGATCTTCCGGCGCGGCGCGACGTGCTCGCTGCCCACGCCGGACGGGCGGGTGACGGTCGCGGGCAGCAGGCTGATCGTCACCAAGGACGGCGTCCGGCGGGAGGAGGAGCTGGACGACGCGGGGATCATCGAGGCGCACGCCCGGTACTTCGGCGTCGAGCTGGACCGCGTGCCCCGCCTGCGACCGGCCAACGGCACCGGCAACGGCAACGGCAACGGGCACCCGACCCGCGACCGCGTGCCCGCCTGCGACCGCGGACCCCGCTTGTAACCGACCCCGCTTGTAACCGACTCCGCTGGTGACCACGGCTCCACCTGTGCCCGGGCACTCCGCCGGCCCGGGCACCCGGACCCCCGGCCGCCGCCGCGCCTCAGGCCAGGCGCGCGGCGAGGGCGCGGGCGTCGTGCGGGGCGGCCCCGTGCATCGTGTTGTCGAAGTAGACGTACACGTCGCGCTCCCGCGACCACGCCCGGACCTTCGCCGCCCAGCGGTCCAGCGCCTCGTCGGAGTACCCGCTGACGTACAGCTCCTCGTCGCCGTGCAGCCGCACGTAGGCGAAGTCGGCGGTCAGCACCTCGGGCTGGGGGAAGCGGCCCGCGGACTCCGCCACCACCAGCGCCACGCCGCGCGCGGTCAGCAGCTCGACCAGCTCGGGCACCAGGTAGCCGGCGTGCCGGACCTCCAGGGCGTGCCGCACGGGCGGGCCGGGCAGGTGGTCGAGGAACGCCGCCAGCCGCTCGGGGCGGTAGGGCAGGGTCGGCGGCAGCTGCCACAGGACGGGGCCGAGCTTGTGGCCCAGGTCGAGCACGCCGGAGGCGAAGAACTCCGCCACCGCGCCCCCGACGTCCCGCAGCCGCCGCAGGTGGGTGATCTCCTTGTGCCCCTTGACGGCGAACAGGAAGTCGTCCGGCGTCCTGGCGTGCCACGAGTGGTAGTCCGAGGGCTTGCGCAGGCCGTAGAAGGAGCCGTTGACCTCGACGGTGTTCATCGTGCGCGACAGGAACTCCAGCTCCAGCCGCTGTTGGAGGCCCCGCGGGTAGAAGTCGCCGCGCCACTGCGGGTAGCGCCACCCCGAGGTGCCGATCCTGATCTCACCCATGGTAGTCACCTGTGCCCCGGCCGCCGGACGCCGAAACGTCGCGCCGGCCGCGTCCGCCCATCGTGGTCGACCGCCGGGACCTGCCCACTAGAACCCGGCCCCGTCCAGCGCCCCCGGCACCACCCGGTCGACGCTCGCCTGCCGCGGGTCGCGCGCCAGGGCGGCGGCGCAGGGGCACCGGGCGAGGTCCTCGCCGCACAGGTACACGCCCAGCACGCGCAGGCTGCGGGCGGTGTGCCGCAGCCGCGCGGCGCCGCGCAGCGGGACCTGCTCGTACACGGCCTTGGCCAGCTGGTGGGGCGCGCCGGGGCCCAGGTCCACGCAGGGCTGGCTGTCCAGCTGCTCGGCCACCTGCGCCAGGGGGCGGCAGCCGCCGGCCTTGGCCGAGCGGACCAGCCGCTGGTCCAGCCGGGCGACCAGGCGGCGGGCCACCTCGTCGCGCCAGGAGCGGTCGGCGCGCAGGTGCTCGACCAGCTCCTGCACGTGCACGGGGTCCGGCCGGGGCAGCCGGGCGCGCGCCCGGCGGCGGTGCGGGGTCATCCCCACAAGATCGTCCACACCGCGCGGGGGTGAGCGATCCTCACCCGGCTGCCCGAGCAGGAGCACACGCCCGCAGCAACACCCCGGTGACGCAGCGCGCCCGGCTCCCCGCGGGGAGCCGGGCGCGGCGGCGGGCCGGGCGGGTCAGGCGGGCAGCGAGGCCACGCCGGGAGCCAGGAACCGCTTGCCGGTCACCTTCTCGGAGACGCCCGAGCGGTCCAGGTACGGGGTGATGCCGCCCAGCCAGAACGGCCAGCCCGCGCCCAGGATCATGCACAGGTCGATGTCCTGCGCCTCGGCGACCACGCCCTCGTCCAGCATCAGGCGGATCTCCTCGGCCAGCGCCTCCAGGGCGCGCGCCCTGACCTCCTCGCCGGTCAGCGGCTGGTCGCCGAACCGCCACAGCCGCTGGACCTCCGGGTCCACGGTCTGCCGGCCCGACGAGTCCCACTGCCACACGGCGTTCTTGCCCGCCGCCACGAACGCCTTCATGTTCTCCGAGACGCCGAAGCGGTCGGGGAACGCGCCGTGCATGGTCTCCGCCACGTGCAGGGCCACCGGCGCGCCGACGAGCTGCAGCAGCACCAGCGGCGACATGGGCAGGCCCAGCGACTCGGTCGCCCTGTCCGCCACCTCGAAGGGGGTGCCCTCGTCGATGGACTTCACGACCTCGCCCATGAACCGGGTCAGCAGCCGGTTCACCACGAACGCCGGGGCGTCCTTGACCAGCACCGCGGACTTCTTGAGCTGCTTGCCCACCGCGAACGCCGTCGCCAGGGTCGCGTCGTCGGTCCGCTCGGCGCGCACGACCTCCAGCAGCGGCATCACCGCGACCGGGTTGAAGAAGTGGAAGCCCACGACCCGCTCGGGGTGCCGCAGGCCCGCCGCCATGTCCGTGACCGACAGCGACGAGGTGTTGGTCGCCAGCACCGCCTCCGGCGAGACGAACCGCTCGACCTCGGCGAACACCCCGCGCTTGACGTCGAGGTCCTCGAACACGGCCTCGATGACGAAGTCCGCGTCGGCGAACGCCGCCTTGTCCAGCGACCCGGTGACCAGCGCCTTGAGCCGGTTCGCCTGGTCGGGCGACACCCGGCGCTTGCCCAGCAGCTTGTCGACCTCGCCGTGCACGTAGCCGACGCCCTTGTCCAGCCGCGCCTGGTCGACGTCGGTGAGCACCACCGGCACCTCCAGCCGCCGCGCGAACAGCAGCGCCATCTGCGACGCCATCAGCCCCGCGCCGACGACGCCGACCTTGGTGACCTTGCGCGCCAGCGACCGGTCCGGCGCGCCGGCCGGCCGCTTGGCCCGCTTCTGCACGAGGTTGAACGAGTACAGCCCGGCCCGCAGCTCGTCGCTCATCACGACGTCGGCCAGCGCCTCGGTCTCGGCGGCGTACCCGGCGTCCAGGTCGCCGGAGCGCGCCAGCTCCAGCAGCTCCAGCGCCTTGAGCGCGCCGGGGGAGGCGCCCTTGGTCCGGCCCTCCACGATGGCGCGGGCCCGGGCCACCGCGGCGTCCCAGGCCGGGCCGCGGTCGATCTCCCGGCGGGCCGGCACGACCTCGCCGCGCACCACCGAGGCCAGCCACAGCAGCGACTGCTCCAGGTAGTCGGCCGAGTCGAGCAGCACGTCGGCGATGCCCAGCTCCAGCGCCTGCGCCGGCTTGAGCATCCGGTTCTGGTTCAGCGCGTTCTCGAAGATCACGGTGACCGCGGCGTCCGGGCCGATCAGGTTGGGCAGCAGCTGCGTGCCGCCCCAGCCCGGGAACAGGCCGAGGAACACCTCGGGCAGCGCGATGGCCGCCGCGTTCGACGCCAGCGTCCGGTAGTGGCAGGACAGCGCCAGCTCCAGGCCGCCGCCCATGACCGCGCCGTTGACGAAGGCGAAGGTCGGGACCGGCGAGTCGGTGAACCGGCGGAACACCTCGTGCCCGAGCCGGCCGATGACCAGGGCCTGCTCGCGGGCCGACGCGCCCTCCACCGCGGTCAGGTCGGCGCCCACGGCGAACACGAACGGCTTGCCGGTCACGGCGATCGCGACCGGGGACGCCGCCGCGGCCTCGTCGAACGCCGCGGCCAGGCTCACCAGCGACTGCGGGCCGAAGGTGGAGGGGCGGGTGTGGTCGTGGCCGTTGTCCAGCGTGATCAGCGCCACCCGGCCGGGCAGGCCGGGCACGGAGACCAGCCGGGTGCGCGCGGTGGTGACGACCTCGTCGGGGAACAGCTCCTCGGCCTGCTCGGCGGTCAGCCCGCTCACTTGCCCTCCCCGTTCCGCTGCGTTCCGTCCCACTTCGGGTTCTCCCAGATCACGGTGCCGCCCATGCCGATGCCGATGCACATGGTGGTGATGCCGTAGCGCACGTCCGGGCGCTCGGCGAACTGGCGCGACAGCTGCGTCATCAGCCGCACGCCGGACGAGGCCAGCGGGTGGCCGGTCGCGATCGCGCCGCCCCACCGGTTGACCCGCGGGTCGTCGTCGGCGATGCCGAAGTGGTCGAGGAAGGCGAGCACCTGCACGGCGAACGCCTCGTTGATCTCGAACAGGCCGATGTCGTCGACGGTCAGGCCGGCGCGCTTGAGCGCCTTCTCCGTCGCGGGCACCGGGCCGATGCCCATGACCTCGGGCTCGACGCCCAGGAACGAGTAGCCGACCAGCCGCATCCCCACCGGCAGGCCCAGCTCGGCGGCGGTCTCCTCGTCGGCCAGGATGCAGCCGGTCGCGCCGTCGTTGAGGCCGGCGGCGTTGCCCGCGGTGACCCGGCCGTGCGGGCGGAACGGCGTCTTGAGCTTCGCCAGGTCCTCGACGGTGGTGCCGGGGCGCGGCGGCTCGTCGGCGGTGGCCAGGCCCCAGCCGTGCTCGGCGGAGCGGGTCGCGACCGGCACCAGCTCGGGGCCGATCCGGCCCTCGCGCACCGCGGCGGCGTACTTGGCCTGCGAGGCGGCGGCGTAGGCGTCGGCGCGCTCCTTGGTGATGGCCGGGAACCGGTCGTGCAGGTTCTCCGCCGTCGAGCCCATGACCAGCGCCGAGGGGTCGACGATCCGGTCGGACAGGAAGCGCGGGTTGGGGTCGACGCCCTCGCCCATCGGGTGGTGGCCCATGTGCTCGACGCCACCGGCGATCACCACGTCGTAGGCGCCGAACGCGATGCCGCTGGCGGCCGTGGTCACGGCGGTCATCGCGCCCGCGCACATACGGTCGACGGCGTAGCCGGGCACCGACTTCGGCAGGCCCGCCAGCAGCGCGGCGGTGCGGCCGATGGTCAGCCCCTGGTCGCCGGTCTGCGTGGTGGCCGCGATGGCGACCTCGTCCACGCGCTCGGGCGGCAGCTCGGGGTGGCGCCGCAGCAGCTCGCGGATCACCTTGACCACCAGGTCGTCGGCACGGGTCTCCGCGAAGATCCCCTTGGGGCCGGCCTTGCCGAACGGCGTGCGCACGCCGTCCACGAAGACCACGTTCCGAACGCGTGCCGGCGCTGCTGGTGCGGCCACGGCGTCTCCTCCACTTGTGGTGACGAACCTGTTCCTGCGGTGGGTCCGGGATCGGGCGGACGCTGCTCCTACCGATCGGTAACACAACTCTAGCCCCTGTTACTGACCGGTAACCACCGTGGCGGCCCTGTCGGCTCCGTCACAGGGCGCCCCGGTCGCCGGGAGCGCGGCGAACCCGGGCGGGCACAGCATGACGGGCACAGCATGACGGGCGGAGCAGGCGACGGCCGCACCGGCGGCGGGTTCCGCGGGGCGGGCGCGCCGGGGCGCGCCACCACGGCCGGCGCGGCGACGCCCCGCCCGCCTGCGCGGCGGGCGACTTCGGGCCGCCGCGACCGGTCCGACTCGGGCCGCCGACACCCAGGAGCCGACACCCGGGAGTGGGCGCCTGGGAGCCGACACCTGGGAGCGGGCGCCTGGGAGCCGGCGCGGCCCGCGCGCACCCCGTCGAGCCCCGCGCGGGCCGAAGCGCGCGCAGGGCTCGCGGAGGACGCGCGCAGGTCTCGCGCGGGGCTCGCGAAGGGCGGAGCCGGGTCCCGGGGTCCGAGCGGTGCGCGGGTCCGTGCGGCGGCCTCAGGCCGCCCCGGAGCCCGGCGGCTGCGCCCCGAGCGCGCCGGAGAGCGCCTCGGCGGTCAGCCCGACCTGCCAGTTCCGCGCGCCGCCCGCGCGCAGCACCGCCGCCACGCCCTCCGGCGAGGTGTCCGCCGGGGGTTGCCAGCAGGTGCGCCGCACCAGGTCCGGCAGCAGCAGGTTCTCCACCGGCAGCGTGTTGGCCTCGGCCACGGCGGTCAGGGCGACCCGGGCGGCGGCCAGTCGCGCGGCGGCGGCCGGGTCCTTGTCCGCCCAGCGGTTGGCCGGCGGCGGCCCGTCGTGCTGCTGCGCGGCGTCGGGCAGCTCGGCGCGGGGGAGTGCGGCGGCGCGGTGCAGGGCGCCCAGCCAGACGGCGACCAGCCGCCGCTGGGCCCGACCCCGGAACACCGGCAGCGCCAGCAGGCTCGCCTCGTCGGGCGGGTTGCGCACCGCGGCCTCGACCAGCGCGCTGTCCGGCAGGACGCGGCCGGGCGCGATGTCGCGCTCCCGGGCCAGCGCGTCGCGGGTCTCCCACAGCGAGCGCACGGCGGCCAGTTGGCGGGGGCTGCGGATGCGGTGGATGCCCGAGGTCCGCCGCCACGGCTCGGACCTCGGCCTGGGCAGCGGGGCGGTCCTGGCGGCCTCGAACTCCTCCAGCGCCCACGCCAGCTTGCCCTGGCGTTCGAGCTCCCGCTCGAGCACGTCGCGCAGCTCGACCAGCAGCTCCACGTCCAGCGCCGCGTAGTTGAGCCAGTCCGGGGGAAGGGGCCGGCGCGACCAGTCGGCCGCGCCGTGCCCCTTCTCCAGCCGATAGCCGAGCAACCGCTCCACGAGCGTGCCCAGCGCCACCCGTTCGAACCCGGCCAGCCTGCCCGCCAGCTCGGTGTCGAACAGCGCGCTCGGACGCAGGCCCAGCTCGGCGAGGCACGGCAGGTCCTGGGACGCCGCGTGCAACACCCACTCGGTCCCGTCCAGCGCCGCGACCAGCGGGTCGAGCCGACCGCCGAGGGCGATCGGGTCGACCAGCACGGTCCCGGCGCCCGCCCGGCGCAGTTGCACCAGGTAAGCGCGTTGCGAGTAGCGGTATCCCGAGGCTCGCTCGGTGTCCACCGCGACCGGACCGGTCGCCCCGGCGAGCGCGTCAGCGGCTCGCCGGAGCGCCTGGGCGTCGGCCACCACGGGCGGGACCCCATCAGCGGGTTCCGTCAGCGGCACCGGATCAGCCCCGGTTGGTTCGGTCGGCTCGTCGGAGGGTACGTCCACGGCGGAAGACCCTACGACGAACGCACCACCCGCGGGTGTGTTCGGCCCGTTCAGTGTGGCGACCCGGTCAGCGGATCACGCCGGCACGCATGGCCAGCGCGACCATCTGAGCCCGGTCCCCGGTGCCCAGCTTGCGCCCGATCCGCGACAGGTGGGACTTCACCGTGAGCGCGGACAGGCTGAGCGCTTCGCCGATCTCCTTGTTGCTCTGGCCATCGGCGACCAGCTGGAGGACCTCGACCTCACGCGCGGACAGCTCCCGCGGCGTGTTGTCGGTGCCCGGGACCCGGGTGCCCGCAGCGAGCACGGGCGCGACGCTCGGGTCTGCGTAGACGCCGCCGTCGAGGACCCTGCGCACCCCGTCGGTGACCACCATCGGCGAGGCGGACTTCAGGAGGTACGCCTGGGCGCCCGCCTGGAAGGCCGACCTGACCGCGTAGGGGTCGTCGGAGGACGCGAGGACCACGATGCGGGGCCAGCCCTGGGCACGGAGTTCCGTGACCAGGTCGATGCCGGTGCCGTCCGGCAGACCCAGATCGAGGATCGCGAGGTCGCACGGTCCGGTTGCGAGTGCCCGCGCCCGAGCCTCCGCGACCGAAGCCGCCTCATGCACTGTCCCGGCTCCCATCTGGGTGAGCCGAGCCGATATCGCCTCCCTCAGCAGTGGGTGGTCGTCGACCACCAGCACTGAAAAAAGCTCCTCCCGCGGGTGCGGGACCATGTTCGCCGGCAACGAGCCGGCTGGCGTGGTACGAACGGCCTGACCTAAGCCGACGGCAGCCACGTCACTACCTCCCTGGAGTCGGTCGTGCCCCCCGACCGGCACCGGGACTTTCGTCCAATCAGCCGCGCCACTGATCGACCGAAAGTGGTGTCGTCTGGGGCAGCGTAGCCGCCCAAGCGGGTCTACGGGACGATCAATCGGGTATCTATCCCGAATGAGTTGTGACTGATCGCCCCCGCTGTCACACGATCGGCTGACAACTCGTCAGAGCGCGTAACGCGAGTTCCTCTCACGACGACACAGAGGAGTTGCCGGTGGCGAGCACCGCAGCGCGAGGCCGGGCCGAGGAACTGCTGTCCCGGGTGCCCCTCGTCGACGGGCACAACGACCTCCCGTGGGCCCTGCGCGCGGCTTGGGAGGAGGGGCATATCGGTGAAAAGTCAACGCCCCCCGGCGCGTCTTCAGCTGTCCGACAGGTGGACCTGAGGGCCCTGCAGCCCCGTTTCCAGACCGACTTCCTGCGGTCCCGCCGGGGCCGGCTGGGGATGCAGTTCTGGTCGGTGTGGGTCCCGTGCCGCCTCGCGGGCGACGCGGCCGTCACCGCCGTGCTGGAGCAGGTGGAGCTGGTCCGGGAGCTGTGCGCGGCCTACCCGGACGTGCTGGGCTTCGCGACCACCGCCGACGAGGCCGAGCGGGTGTTCGCCGAGGGGCGGATCGCGTCGCTGCTGGGCGCCGAGGGCGGGCACAGCATCAACTCCTCGCTGGGCGTCCTGCGGGCGCTGCGGCGCGCGGGCGTGCGGTACATGACGCTCACCCACAACGAGAACACCCCGTGGGCGGACTCGGCCACCGACACCCCCGAGCACGGCGGCCTGACCCCGTTCGGCGTCGAGGTCGTCCGGGAGATGAACCGCGTCGGGATGCTCGTCGACCTCTCCCACGTGGCCGAGACGACGATGAACGCGGCGCTGGACGCCTCGACCCGGCCGGTGGTGTTCAGCCACTCCTCCTGCCGCGCGGTGGCCGACCACCCGCGCAACGTGCCCGACGCCGTGCTGGAGCGGCTGGCGGCCAACGGCGGGGTGTGCATGGTGACCTTCGTGCCCGCGTTCGTCTCGCGGGCCTACGCGGAGTGGGACGCGCGGCTGCGGGAGGCCATGGCCGCGGCCGGGGCGCGGCACAACGACCTGGAGGCCCGGGAGGCGTTCCTGGCCTCGTGGGACGGCCCGCGGCCGCCCGCGGTGGGGCTGGCCGACGTGGTCGCGCACGTCGAGCACGCGCGCGAGGTCGCCGGGATCGACCACATCGGGCTCGGCGGCGACTACGACGGGGTGCGGGAGCAGCCCGAGGGGCTGGCCGACGTGTCCGGGTACCCGGGGCTGATCGGCGCGCTGCTGGAGCGCGGGTGGAGCGAGGACGAGTGCGCCAAGCTCGCCGGGGCGAACGCGCTGCGGGTGCTGCGCGACAACGAGTGAGGCGCGCCCGCGGGCGGCGGGAGGGGCGGTCGGGGAGGCGTCAGCGCAGGGTCGTCACGCCCACCGGCGGCAGCCCCACCGCCGTGGCCATCACGTCGTAGAAGGCCGCGCCGTGGGCGGCCAGCTCGGCGTCCCGCGCCGTCCAGGAGGCCCGCAGCTCCAGGTCGTCGGTGCGGGCCGGCCCCGCTATGTCGCCGAACCGGGCCGACGAGGTCTGCGTCACCGTGCCGCCCAGGGCCAGGAAGCCCGCCTCGGCCGTCTCCAGCGCCTCCACCAGCCAGGACCAGCCCACCTCGGGCAGCAGCGGGTCGGCGGCCAGCTCCGGGTCCAGCTCCACCCGCACGTAGGCCACCAGGCGGAAGACGCCGGACCACGCCTCGACGCCCTCCGGGTCGTGCAGCAGGACCAGGCGGCCGGTCGACAGCTCGTCGCCCGGTCCCGTCGCCTCCGCCGTCAGGGCGAAGGCCCAGGGGGCCAGGCGCTGAGGCGGGCGCACCTCGGTCAGCTCCAGCTCGGGTCGGGTTCGCACCGACTTGAGCGTCGCCACCGCCCGCCGGAACAGTTCGGGCTCCGCCGCCAGTCCGGTCACACCACGGACTGTATGCCCCCCGACGCCGTCAGGTGAGCGCGGCGCGCCGGGACCTGGCGGCGCGCGGTTCGCGGGCCGTGGGAGCATGGGTGCGAGATGAGCGACAACACCACCGCACCACTGCTGGTCGCCGCGCGCGGCGGCGTCCCCTCGCGCACGCCGGTCTGGTTCATGCGGCAGGCCGGGCGCTCGCTGCCCGAGTACCGCGAGCTGCGCAAGGGCACGGCGATGCTCGACGCGTGCCTGGACCCGGAGATGGTCTGCGAGATCACCCTCCAGCCGGTCCGCCGGCACGACGTCGACGGCGCGATCCTGTTCTCCGACATCGTGGTGCCGCTCAAGGCCGCCGGTGTCGACCTGGACATCGTGCCCGGCACCGGCCCCGTGGTCGCCAAGCCGATCGTCACCCGCGGCGACGTCGACGCGCTGCCGCTCCTGGAGGAGCACCAGGTGCAGCCGGTGGTCGACGCCATCGGGCTGCTCAACGCCGAGCTGGGCGACGTGCCGCTGATCGGGTTCGCCGGCGCGCCCTTCACGCTGGCCTCCTACCTGGTCGAGGGCGGCCCCAGCAAGCACCACGAGCGGACCAAGGCGCTCATGCACGCCGACCCCGAGCTGTGGCACGCGCTGCTGGACCGGATCGCCGACATCACCGCCGAGTTCCTGCGCGTGCAGGTGGCCGCCGGGGTCAAGGCCGTGCAGCTGTTCGACTCGTGGGCGGGCGCGCTGTCCGAGCGGGACTACCGCGAGTTCGTGCTGCCGCACTCGGCGCGCGTGCTGGCGACGGTCGACTCGGTGCCGCGCATCCACTTCGGCGTGGGCACCGGCGAGCTGCTGCCGGCCATGCGCGAGGCGGGCGCGGACGTGGTCGGGGTCGACTGGCGCACCCCGCTCGACGTCGCGGTCCGCCGGCTGCGGGAGGCCGCGCCGGAGCTGCCGCCGCCGGTGGTGCAGGGCAACCTGGACCCGGCGCTGCTGTTCGCCGGCGAGACCGCGCTGCGGCGCGAGGTCGACCGGATCGTGGCCGAGGGCCGCGCCGCCGCCGGGCACATCTTCAACCTGGGGCACGGAGTGCTGCCGGACACCGATCCGGACATGATCACCAAGGCGGTCGAGTGGGTGCACCGGGCCCGGTGAGCGGGCACCACGTCGCGGTGGTCGGCGGCGGGATCTCCGGCCTGGCCGCCGCGCACCGGCTGCGCCGCCTGCTCGGGCCGACCGCCCGCATCACGCTGCTGGAGCAGTCGGACCGGCTGGGCGGCAAGCTGCGCACCGCCGAGGTCGGCGGCGTGGCCTACGACGTCGGCGCCGAGGCTTTCCTGCACCGGCGGCCGGAGGCGGCCGAGCTGGTCGCCGAGCTGGGCCTCGGGCCGGCCGTGGCGCACCCGACGGCGGTGTCGGCGAGCATCCGCGCCGGCGGCGAGGTGCGGTCGGTCCCGGCGCACACGCTGCTGGGCGTGCCCGCCTCGGTGGAGGCCGTCCGGCACGTGCTCAGCGCCGAGGGGCTGCGCCGGGTCGCCGCCGAGCCGGGCCTGCCGCCGATCGAGCTGGCCGGCGCGGACGTCGCCGTCGGCGCCCTGCTGCGCGAGCGGTTCGGGCCCGAGGTCGCCGACCGGCTGGTCGGGCCGCTGCTGGGCGGGGTGTACGCGGGCCGGGCGGACTCGCTGGGGCTGCGGGCGACGATGCCGCGGCTGGCCGGCGCGCTGGACTCCGGGATCGGCTCGCTGCTGGCCGCGGCGGCCACGACGATGCCCGCGCCGCCCCAGCCGCGCGGTCCCCGGCCGCCGGTGTTCGGCACGCTGACCGGCGGGCTGTCGGCGCTGGTCGACCGGCTGGTGGCGGTCGCCGCGCCGGAGGTCCGGCTGGGCCTGCCGGTGCGCGGGCTGCTGCGCCGCGCGCGCGGCTGGCGGCTGGAGATCGGGTCCGCCGCCGACCCCGCGCACCTGGACGTCGACGGGGTCGTGCTGGCGGTGCCCGCGCCGGCGGCGCGCCGGCTGCTGGCCGACGTGGCGCCCGCCGCGGCGAAGGAGTACGCCAAGGTCGAGCTGGCGTCGATGGCCGTGGTGGCGCTGGCGCTGCCGCCGGGCACGCGGCTGCCGGAGCGCTCGGGCGTGCTGCTGGCCGAGGGCGAGCGGCACGCCGGCGGCACGCCGTTCACCGCCAAAGCCTTCACCTTCTCCAGCCGCAAGTGGGCGCACCTGGACCGCGGCCCGGTGCTGGTGCGGGGCAGCGTCGGGCGGTTCGGCGAGGTGGCGGTGCTGCAGCGGGACGACGCGGAGCTGGTCGCGGCGGTCCGCGCCGACCTGGCCGAGCTGACCGGGATCACCGCCGCGCCGGTCGACGTCGCGGTGACCCGCTGGGGCGGCGGCCTGCCGCAGTACGGCGTGGGGCACCTGGACGTCGTGCGCGGCATCGAGCAGGCCGTCGCCGACGTGCCGGGGCTGGCCGTCGCGGGCGCGACGCTGCACGGCGTCGGCATCCCCGCGTGCATCGCCACCGGGGACGCGGCGGCGGCCGGCGTCGCGGCGCACGTGCTCGGCCGCGTCCGCCCCGCGGCCGGGTGAGAGGATGGGGACATGGCCCGCCTGAACTACAACGAGCTCAACGACACCATCCGCTACACCATGTGGTCGGTCTTCCGGGTCGAGCCCGGTCGCCTGCCCGACGACCGCGGTCCCGCCGCCGCCGAGGCCCAGGAGTACCTGGACGGCCTGGCGGCCAAGGGCACCGTGGTGCGCGGCGTGTACGACGTGGCGGGCCTGCGCGCCGACGCCGACTTCATGATCTGGTGGCACTCCGAGGAGATCGAGCAGGTCCAGGCCGCCTACACCGGGTTCCGGCGCACCGCCCTGGGCCGCGCGTCCGCCCCGGTGTGGAGCCAGGTCGCGCTGCACCGCCCGGCGGAGTTCAACCGCAGCCACATCCCGGCGTTCCTGGCCGGCGAGGACCCGCGCAAGTACGTCTGCGTGTACCCGTTCGTGCGGTCCTACGAGTGGTACCTGCTGCCCGACGAGGACCGGCGCCGGATGCTCGCCGACCACGGCAAGGAGGCCCGCGACTACCCGGACGTGCGGGCGAACACCGTGGCGTCGTTCGCGCTGGGCGACTACGAGTGGATCCTGGCGTTCGAGGCCGACGAGCTGCACCGCATCGTGGACCTGATGCGGCACCTGCGCGGCACCGAGGCCCGGCTGCACGTGCGCGAGGAGGTCCCGTTCTACACCGGCACCCGCGTCGCGCCGGCCGAGCTGGTCACCAACCTGCCCTGACCCCGGCCCGCGCGGAGGGGCGCCCGCGACCGCGCGGACGCCCCCCGCCGGCTCACCCCCGGATCTTGTACGCCCGGACCACGGTGTGCTCGAAGGTGTTGCCCCGGCTGTCGGAGCCGGTGACCCGCAGCGAGGCAAACCCGCCGGCGGCGTTGCGCACCAGGGCGGTGCGGCCGGCCACCGGGACCTTCGACCACGTCCTGCCGTCGTCGAAGGACGCCTCGACCCGCAGCTCGCGCACCTCGCCGTCCGGCGCGCCCCGCTGCCGCTGCACGTCCAGGGGCACCCGCAGCACCCGGCCCGCCGGTGCGCTGCCCGCGGCGTCCAGCTCCGGCGCGAACCGCACGACGGTCAGCGCCACCGGCGCGGGCTCGGCGCCGGGGACGGTGTCCGAGCGGAAGGTCCACCTGGCCGCGACCCGCGTGCTGAACTCCGACGAGCCGGCCAGCCGGACCGCCTCGGTGGCGACCGCGAAGTCCCCCGGGCCCGCCGGGACCTCGAACCGGCCGCTCCCGGCGTAGGGGGTCTCGCCGACCTGCACGCCGTCGCGGTGCAGCGTGGTGCGGGCGGTCTCGGTGCCGGAGTCGCCGCGGTTGCCGTCCGCGTCGCCCCACAGCGGCACGTAGAAGCCGATCTCGTCACCCAGCCTGGTCACGTACGGCTGCTCCTGCCGCGGCAGGGAGGGGCCGAGCACCGGCCGGCCGAAGCGCTGCAGGTGCTCCCGTCCCGCGCGGTAGGTGCGGTCGGGGGAGCGCAGCATGCCCTCCGGCCTGCCCTCGGCGTCGAACACCAGGACCACCCAGCTCCACGCCAGGCCCTCGGCCAGGACGCGGTCGACCGCGTCGCCGTCCGGGCCGACGGGGGTCAGCAGGGTGGAGCTGCCGCCGCCGTCGGGCGGTATCGGCAGGCCGCCGTAGCGGTAGGTCCGCCCGGCCGCGCGGGGACCGATCGAGGTGCGCACCTCGGCCAGCTCGTCCCGGCCGGGCGCGCGGGTGAAACCGGTGGGCACCTCGCGGTGCCCGACCCAGGCCACCCGGTAGTTCACCGGGGTCCGGCCGATCGGCGCGCCGGTGGCGTGGGCGTGCACCAGCGTGCTCAGCTCCCCGGCGGGCAGCGCCGGGCCCAGGTGCGCGGTCGCCACCCGGTCGCCGAACCCGCCGAGGAACACGTTGCCCGCGCTGATCCGCCGGTCGCCGCGGGTCAGGCTCAGCGTGATGTCGCCGGAGGTCTCCACCGCGTCCGGGTCGGGGAAGGTGACCCGCACCGGTTTCGCGGCCCGAGCGTCGGCGTCCACGACGGTCGCGGCGTCGACCCTCAGCAGCGGCTGCGGCAGCAGGGCGGTCCGGCCGTCGCCGCCGTCCACGCTGTTGAGCACCAGGTAGTCCCCCTTGGGCAGCCGCTGCGTCGCGGCGCCGCCGGTGATGCGGGGGAAGGCGATCACGTCGTTGCTCAGGCCGATCACCAGCGTGGACGCCCGCTGCGCCGGCCGGCCGCCGAAGTCGGTGTACTTGAACGAGGTGTCGTAGCTCTCCACCTCGCGGCCGATGCTGACGGGCGTGCGCAGCCCGTTCGAGGCCACGACGGCGCCCGGGTACACGCCGTCGAGCGTGCCCGCCCTGGTGTCGCCGGTGACGGTGACCTCGGCCGTGCCGCCCGCCGGGACGGTGATCCGGCTCGGCGCCACGGTGAGCAGGCCGGCCGGCGCGGGCCTGCCGTCCGGGCCCTGCGCCTGCGCCGACAGCTCCAGCGCCTGCGCCTGCGCGCCCGTGTTGCGGTAGGTGAGCTTCCCGGTCACCGGCAGGTCGTCGTCGTGCGGCCACGCCTGGGTGCCCAGCGCGACGCTCACCGGGTCGGTGGTCAGGGTGGTGGTGACGGCCCTGGCCAGGTCCACCCGCCCCGCGCCCTGGTCCAGCGCGGTCAGGTCGGGGTTGGGGCGGGCCGAGGCGACCAGCGCCGCCTTGAGCTGCGCGCCGGTCCAGTCCGGGTGCTGCTGGGCGAGCAGCGCCGCCGCGCCGGCCACGTGCGGGGTGGCCATGGAGGTGCCCGACAGCGCCACGTGCGTCGGGTCCACCGGCTCGCCGATGGTGCCCTTGCTCGCCTTCGCCGCGGCGATGCCCACGCCCGGCGCGGTCACGTCAGGCTTGACGCCGCCGTCCCCGGCGCGCGGGCCGCGGCTGGAGAACGGCGCGATCCGGTCGTCCCGCTCGACCGCGCCGACGCTCAGCGCGGCGTCGGCGGTGCTGGGCGAGTTGACCGTGCCGGGGCGGCCGGAGTTGCCCGCCGCGACGACGAACAGCACGCCGGTCTCGGCGGAGAGCCGGTCGACCGCCGCCTCCAGCGGGTCGACCTCGGGCTGGTCGCTGCCGCCGAGGCTGAGGTTGACGATGTCGGCGCCCTGGTCGGCGGCCCACTGCATCCCGGCCAGGATCCAGGACTCGGCGCAGCCGCCCTGCACGCACACCTTGCCGTCCAGGATCCGCGCGCCCGGCGCGACGCCCCGGTAGCGGGGGTGCCCGCTCGCGATGGTCGCGGCCACGTGCGTGCCGTGGCCGTCGAGGTCGGAGGCGTCGGGGTCCTCGGTGAAGTTCCGCTCCGCGACCTCCCGGCCCGCGAGGTCGGGGTGCTCGCCGTCCACGCCGCCGTCGAGCACGGCGACCTCGACGCCCTCGCCGGTGTAGCCGGCCGACCACGCGGCGGGCGCGCCGATCTGCGCGGTGCTGCGGTCCAGGCTGGTCCGGCGCACGCCGTCGAGCCAGACCTTCGCCACGCCCGGGTCGGCGACCAGGGTGTCGAACACCCCGGACGCCCCGGTCTTGGGCACCCGCGCGGCGACCGCGTCGACCGCGGGCAGGTCCCGGGTGGCCAGGGCGCCGGCCGCGGCGCGCGCGCCGGTCCCGGTGACGATCAGCGGCACGCTGTCCCGGCGGGCGTCGTCGTAGCCGGCCTCGACCAGGCCGGTCACGTCGAACAGCCGCAGGTCGAGCCTGCCCTCCGCGAGCGGGCGCACCGCGTCGCGCGGGACGACGTGCAGCCGGCCGTCCCGCCGGAAGGTCTGGAAGGCGCCGCGGTCGCGGCCCGGCGCCCCGGTCACCGAGCCGAGGCGGTCGCCGTCGAGGTGGACGCGGTCGCCGGTGATCAGCGTGACCGTCCTCGGCGGGCCGGCGGTGGTGCGGTCGTCGGGTGACCGGGGCTCGGCGGTGGCGCCGCCGGCCACCGAGACGACCAGCCCGACGGCTGACGCGGCCGCTACCCACGCGCCGCGTCGTCCGGGTGTCAGCACAGGTTCCTCCCCAATTCCGGTGGTGCGCGCTGTGGATCGCGCAGGCGGAAGGCAGGTCGGGACTCGCGGCGGCAGCGGTTAACCGGAAGTGACGAAGCCCCCCGATGGCTTCGACGCTATCCACCCCTCCGAGTGAGGGCAGCATCTCATTGAGGGTTGTTTACCGCCCGTTCGAGTCACGACGGAGTAACGCTGCGTTTGTCGTTGGTACGGAAGGCGGACGGTGTTCCGGGGCTCCTCCCGCGGTCGGCGGCCCGTGCGCGCGCCCCCCGGGCCGAGCGCGTCGGTCGCCTCACGCGCCCGGTCGCCTCACGCGCCCGGCCGCCTCACGCGCCCGGCCGCCGCCGCCACCAGCGGGGCTTGCGCGGCGGCGGCAGCTCGCCCCGCGCCACGGCCCACTCGGCGAACGCGGCGGCGTCCTCCCGGGCCCGGCTGCCCGCCCGGCGCGGGTGCGCGCGGGCGTAGCCGTCGAACAGCGGGCGGAACCGCTCGCCCAGCGCGTCCGCCACCTCCGGCCGCAGGGCCGCCACGATGCCGCGCCGCTTGTTCAGCAGCGCCCGCGCCTCCACCCGCAGCCGGTCCGGGTCGAAGCCCGCCGGCGGCTCGCCGTCGCCCAGCAGCGCGCGCAGCAGCTCCGCCTGCGCCGCCGCGAGCCGGTCGCGCTGCGGCCGCGTCACGCCAGCACCGCCCGGATCGCGGCCAGCTCGCCGGCCAGCTCGGCGTCGGCCGGGTAGTCGTCGTCGCGCTCCAGCAGCACGCCCGGCGGGTCGACCCGCTCCCTGAGCCGGGCCAGGACGTCGAGCACCTCCGGCGGCACCGCGTGGGCGTGCGTGTCGTGGTAGAGGCCCTGGTGCTCGACACCGCCCGCCACGTGCACGTAGGCCAGGCGCTCCAAGGGGATCTCGTCGAGGAACCGGCCGACGTCGGTGCCCAGGTTGCGGGCGTTGGCGTACAGGTTCGCCACGTCCACCAGCAGCAGGCAGCCGGTCCGCTCGACCAGCTCCGCCAGGAAGCGCCCCTCGGTCAGCTCGCCGCCCGGCCACTCCAGCAGCGCGGCCACGTTCTCCAGCGCCAGCGGCACCGGCAGGTCCGCCTGCGCCACCCGCACGTTGGCCACCAGCACGTCCAGCGCCTCCCGGGTGCGGGGCACCGGCATCAGGTGCCCCGAGTCCAGCCCGCCGGCGCGCACGAAGCACACGTGGTCGCTGACCAGCGGCGCGCCCAGGGCCTGCGCCAGCGCCCCGAGGTGGGCCACCCGCTCGCGGTCCACCGGCTCCGCGCCGCCCAGCGACAGCGACACGGCGTGCGGCAGCACCGGCACGCCCCGCTCCCTGAGCAGCAGCACCGACTCCGGCAGGTGGTCGACGTGCAGGTTCTCCGCCACCACCTCGACGAAGTCCACGTCGAGCCGCTCCACCGTCAGGTCGATCTCCGGCCGCCAGCCGATGCCCACACCGAGCCCGTCCACCGCCCAGCCACCCCTCTCCACCACCGGTTCACCGACCACCGCGGCGCCCGTCAGTCGCCGCCGCCACCGCCGCCGCACCCGCCACCACCGTCACCGCCGCCGCCGTCACCGCCGCACGAGGAGCCGGAACAGCTGCCGCAGGACGAGCCACCGCCGCCCTGGGACCGGCGCCTGAGCGTCGCCGCGGCGGCGGGGGCCATGCCCAGCACCTGCCACACCCGCAGGCGGCCCACCTTGCCCAGCAGGCCGTGGTGGGCGACCAGCGCCACCCGGTCCGCGGTGGTGGCGACCGCCCCGAGCCGCTTCACCGCCGCGCGCCCCGCCCCGGTCAGCGGCCGTCCCGCGCGGCTGATCACCACGACCAGCAGCAGGCCCGCCAGGAACGCGCCCGCGGCGTGCTCGAAGCGCAGGCGGTCGCCCACGGTGAACAGCACGCCGAACACGGTCGCGAACACCGCCAGTGACGCCCAGCGCAGCAGCCGGCGGCGGCGCAGGGGCCGCGCGAACCCGCGCTCGACCAGGTCCTGCCGCATCGCCCCGGCCTCCGGGCTGTCCGCCGCCGCCACCACGAGGTCGCCCAGCGACCGGGGCGCGGCGCGCAGCACGAAGGACTGCAGCGGCGACCACGCCCGCCCGACCGCGCGCACGGCGCTCACCTTGCCCTCGCGGGAGATGCGCACCGCGCCCGCCTCGACCAGCGAGACGATCGCCACCTCGGCGGCCCGCCCCGGCCCGGCCACCAGGAACCCGTGCTCCTCGGGCCGCGGGTCAGCCGCCGAACCCGCCGAAGTCGGCGTCCGCGAAGTCGCCACCGTCATCCCCCTCCAACCACTGCGAAGCCAGCCACCCGCCGGCGAGCCACCCGCCGGCGACCAGCCACCCGTTGCGCCTGCTCCATCGTCGCGGTTCCACGGCCGCCACCCGCCGCCGACGTCGCGGGGCTGCCCCTTCGGACCGCTCGGGGTGGCCGATCGGTTCCATCGCGACGCCGTCGAACACCGCCGTCTGCGCCCGCGCCGGGCCCGGTCGCGGCTGCGGCCGGGCCGCGTCGCGGACCAGCCCGTAGCGGGCCGTCACCTCGGCCGGGTCGACCGGGGCCAGCCCCGCGGTCGCCGCGGCGTGGGCCCGCGCGCCGCGCCGGGTGAGCACCGGCGGCGGACCCAGCAGCAGCAGCACCGCGCACAGCCCCGCGGCCGACAGGGCGGTGGCCGCCACCCAGCCGCCCGGAGCGGTCGGCGCGGCGACGACCGCGAGGGCCGCCACCGGCAGCACGGCCAGCACCGCCCGCCGCAGCCGCCGTCGCGGGGCCACCAGCAGACCGCTCGCGACCAGGTCCCGGCCCAGCCGCCGCGCGGGCGGGCTCGTCGCGGCGGCGGCCAGCAGCCCGTCGAGGTCGCGCGGCTCGCCCAGCCGGGCCAGCAGGAACGCCTGGAGGTCGGTCGACGGCGCCGTCCCGGTTCCGGGCACCGCGGCGGCGGTCGCGCCGGACACCCTGGCCCGGTTCTCCGCCACCAGCGCCGCGACCGCGACCTCCGCCGCCCGCACCGGCCCGCCGCCGAGGTAGCCGACCTCCTCGAAGGTCAGCGCTCGCCCCGGGTCCGCGCCGGTGACCCGCTTGAGCACCAGGCCCAGCAGGACCGCGAGCACGAGCGCCGGTCCGTACCACCACAGGAACGCCATGCCGGTCAGCGTAGGAGCGCGCCGCCCGCCGGCCTAGGAACCGCCGCCACCGCCACAACCCCCGCCACCGCCGCCGCACGACGACCCGCTGCCGCACCCGCCGCTGCCGCTGCCGCACGACGACCCGACCGCCCCGGCCGCGAAGAACGACGAGCCGCCGTCCGAGCCCGTCCCGCGCCGCCCGGTCCGGGGGCCGCTCGCCGCCGCCCGCAGCGGGACGTCCGGGTGCGCGCGGAAACCGTCGAGGGCGACCACCCCGGCGGCGCCCACCGGGCCGGCGGACGCAGCGGAGCGGGCGCGGGCGATCGCGTCGACGCCCCGCGAGGTGCGCGTCAACGGGTTCGCCTTGCGCAGCAGGGCGATCAGCACCCCGGTGAGGACCAGTTGCAGCGTCAGCAGGCCGACGGGCGCGCCGATCGCCAGCCCGTTCACCCAGCGCGCCAGCCCGGCGGCGGCCACCAGCGCCATCGGCGCCACGCCCCCGAGCAGCCGCCGCCGCGCGGTCCGCGGCGGGACCAGGTAGCCCCGCTCGACCAGCCGGTCGCCGACCGCGCGCACCGCGTGGTGCTCGGCGACGGCGGTGATCAGCAGCGTCAGCGTCCGGTTGCGGTAGCGGGTCGCGTCGGCCAGCACGGCGCGGTCGACCGGGTCGTGCGCCACCGGTGCGCCGACCACCCGCACCGCGCCGTGCCGCGAGGAGCGCAGCGCGCCGGCGTCGATCAGCGACGCGACGGAGGTCTCGACCGCCCGGCGCGGCCCACCGGTCAGGAAAGCCAGTTCGCAGCGGTCGAGCACGCCCGCGGGGTCGCCTCCCCGCGCCCCCCGCAGGCGCACCCGGACAACGATCGCGACGACCAGTGACGCGGCCAGCGCGATCCAGTACAGCTCAAGGAACTCCGGGCCCGACAAACCCCACGGTCGCTCCACGGTCCACCCCCTGCGGGCCGGCGGCGGACGGGGTCCACCGCTGTCGAGAGGCAATCGTGTGCGTCGGGCCACACCCCGGCAAGAGGACTTCAGCAACCCTTAGGGTTGCGCCTCCCCCGCGTCAGGACGACGAAGCGCCGTCCACGCCGCCGGAGCCCTCGCCGTCAGTGCCCTTGAAGATGCGCATGGTTCCTCCTCTGGTGGGTACCACTCGACATTCGGAGTAGCGCCCCTCAGTCTGCTTGACCGGCGGGGTCCTCGACCAGACGCAAGCTGATGCTGTTGATGCAATACCGCTGATCGGTCGGGGTGTCGTAGCCCTCACCCTCGAAAACGTGCCCGAGGTGGCTGTGGCATGTGGCGCAGAGCACTTCCGTGCGCACCATGCCGTAGGCCCGGTCCTCCCGCAGGATCACCGAATCGGCGGCCAGCGGGGAGAAGAACGACGGCCACCCGCAGTGCGAGTCGAACTTGGTGTCACTGCGGAACAGCTCGGCGCCGCAGGCGCGGCAGGAGTAGACCCCGGTCGTCCCGGTCTCGGTGTACTCGCCGGTCCACGCCGGCTCGGTGCCCGCCTCGCGCAGCACCGAGTACTCCTTGGGGGTCAGGATCTCCCGCCACTCCAGCTCGGAGTGGACCACCTTCGGGGTGGCGCCGACGACAGGTTCCATACCTCCACGTTAATCGAAGAACGTGGCCACTATCTCGCCGAGGCCGAACCAGACGCTGACCCCCACGCCCAGCAGGATCAGCACCACCACCAGCACGGCGGTCTGCCGGCGCAGCCCGCCGGCGCGGTTGGCCGAGTCGGCGAAGTTCGCCACGCCCGCGAGGTAGCCCTCGACGGTGAACGCGGGCTGCTGGCGCTGCATCCGGTCCAGGTGCTCGGCGAACGCCCGGGTCTCCGGGTCGTCCGGGTCCAGCCCCACCAGCTCGTCCTCGATGCTGGGCGGCCCCTCGGCGGACCGACCGGGGGGCGGGTCGTCCTCCGGGGTGTCGGCGGCGCGCGCACTGGCCATGCGGCCAGGGTAATGGCCGGTTCAACCCGCGAGCGCGCCCGCGGGCCGGATTGCACCGACCGTGCGACCGTGCCCGAGGACCGGGACGGCGGCCAGCTCGGCGGGCGCGTCCACCCCCAGCCGGCGCAGGGCGGCGACGACCACCAGCGCCCTGGCGCGGCTCGACCCGTCGGCGATCTTGCACACCACGGCCTCGCCGGTGGGCAGGCCGACCGCGTAGACGCCCTCCGCGCCGTCCTTGGCCACCGCGCCGGGCAGGGCGCGCACCAGCCGGGTCACGTCCCGCCCGGTGCCGGCGACCCACTCCGGGTAGGTGCTCATGGCGTGCGCGACCCGGCGCTCGTGCCGGCCGTCGGAGGTGGTCAGGCGCGCGAACGCGCGGGCGAGGCCGACCAGGCTGATGCCGAGCAGGGGAGCGCCGCAGCCGTCCACGCCCTGCGCGCCGACGCGCTCGCCGGCCACCTCCTCCAGGGTCTCCCGGATCGCCAGCTGCAAGGGGTGCGCGGGGTCGAGGTAGCTCCCGGTGGGCCAGTCGTTGACCACGCAGGTGGCCAGCATGGCGGCGTGCTTGCCCGAGCAGTTCATGTACTTGGGCGCCCGGCCCCGCCCGGCCCTGAGGTGGGCCTCGCGGGCCTGCTCGCCGATGGGCAGGTCGGGGGTGCACTGCAGGGCGCCCTCGTCCAGCCCCGCGCCTTCGAGGATCCGCAGCGCGCCCGCCACGTGGAAGTCCTCGCCGGAGTGGCTGCCGCACGCGAGGGCGAGCAGCTCGTCGTCCAGCTCCAGGCCGTTGCGCAGCATCGCGAGCGCTTGGAACGGCTTGTTCGTCGACCGCGGGAAGGCGACCTGCGCGGGCTGCCCGACCAGCAGCTCCGGCTCGCCGGACGGCCCCAGCGCGACCACCGAGCCGTGGTGCTCCGACTCCGCGAACCCGTTGCGCCACACCTCGGCGACCAGTTCGTGCCCCATCGACGTCCCTCCCGGCTACGCTGCCAACTGTCGACAGTCAACAACATGGCCACGATCCGCGCCAGGAGACGTCCGTGACACCACCCCTGCACCTGAGCCTGGCCGGCCAGGCCGTGGACGCGCTGCGCGAGCTGGTCCTGACCGGCGAGATCCGGCCCGGCGCCCGCGTCAACGAGGTGGAGCTGGCGGGCCGCCTGGGCATCAGCCGGGGCCCGCTGCGCGAGGCGATCCGCCACCTGGCGTCCGAGGGGCTGCTGGTCCTCGTCCCGCACCGGGGCGCGCACGTCCCGGACGCGACGGCGGCGGACGTGCGGGCGCTGTTCGAGCTGCGCACCGCCCTGGAGTGCGCCGCCGCCGAGCTGGCCGCCTCCCGCCGCACCGACGAGGACGTCGCGCGCCTGCGCGCGGTCTGCGCCGAGTCCCGCCGGACCTACCAGGCGGGCGAGCGCTTCCCGCACCGGCTGGACCTGGCGTTCCACCGGGCGCTGCTGGACGCGGCGCGCTCGCCCCGCATCGCCGAGCAGGTCCGCCTGGTGCAGCAGCGCGTGGTCCTGCTGCGCAGCGGCCTGCGCGACGACCCGCCCCACCAGCACGCGTCCCTGGACGAGCACGACACCCTGGTGGACGCCGTGGCGGCGGGCGAGGTGCCCCGCGCGGCGGAGGTGATGCGCGGGCACCTGGCCCGGGTCTGCGCCCAGATGCTGGCCAACCTCGGCTGACCGGTCCGGCCGCGGCGGCGCTCCGGGCGCGGCCCCGCGCCGGCGGGTCACCCCGGCGCCGGTCACCTCAGCGCGCCGGTCACCCGGCGCCGGTCAGTCACCCCGGTGCCAGCCGTCCCAGTACCGGTCGTCCCAGTGCCGGCCGGTCGTCCCGGCGCCGGCCGGCCACCGCCGGTCACCCCAGTGACCCGGTGACCTTCGCGTGCCCCTTCAACAGGTTCCGCGCGATCGTGCGGCGCTGGATCTCGTCGGTCCCCTCGTAGATCCGCAGCAGCCGCAGCTCCCGGTACCACCGCTCGATCGGCAGCTCGCGCGTGTAGCCCATGCCGCCGTGGATCTGGAGCACCCGGTCCACGATCTCGTTGGCCTTGACGCCGCCGTACAGCTTGGCGATGCTCTGCGCCTGCCGCGAGTCGGCGCCGCGGTCCACCAGCCACGCCGCGTGCAGCACCAGCCAGCGCAGCGCCTCGACCTCGACCGCCGAATCCGCCAGCATCCACTGGATCGCCTGGTACTCGGCGATCGGCCGCCCGAACGTCACCCGGTTCCGCGCCTGCTCCACGGCCATCTCCACCAGCCGCTCGCACGCGCCCAGCGCCCGCGCGGGCAGCAGGTAGCGGCCCTGGCCGATCCACTGCATGGCCAGCCGGAAGCCCTGGCCGACCTCGCCGAGGACGTTGGCCGCGGGCACCCGCACGTCCTCGAACACCAGCGCCGCCGGCCCCCACTGCCCCATGGTCCGGATCGGCTCGGACCGCCAGCCCAGCTCGCGGTCGACCAGGAAGCACGTGACGCCGCCGTCGGCGCCCTTCTCCTTGTCGGTCACGGCGAACACCATCGCGAAGTCGGCCTCGTCGCCCTGCGTGATGAACGTCTTCTCGCCGTTGACCACCCACTCGTCGCCGTCCCTGCGGGCGGTGGTGCGGATGGCCTTGGCGTCCGAGCCCGCGCCCGGCTCGGTGATCGCGAAGCACGACACCCGGTCGCCCGCGATGGTGGGCAGCAGGTAGCGGCGGCGCTGCTCCTCGGTGCCGTGGAACAGGATGTTGTCGGCCTGGCCGCCGAACCGGAACGGCACGAAGCTGCGACCCAGCTCCTGCTCCACCAGGGCCGCCATCAGCGCGCCCAGGCCCATGCCGCCGTACTCCCGGGGCGTCAGGACGCCGAAGAACCCGGCGGCCTTCGCCTTGTCCTGCAGCGCTTTCAGCTCGTCGCGGCGCAGCCCCGGCTCGCCCGCGCGCTCGCGGCGCAGGACTTCCGGTTCCAGCGGCACGACCTCCTTGCGCACGAAGGTCCGCACCCAGTCGCGGATCCCCCTCTGCTCCTCGTCGAGCGCGAAGTCCATGACGTCCTCCTCTGCCCGCGTCACGCGAACGCGTCGATGCCCGTCAGCGCCCGGCCGATGAGCAGCTTCTGGATCTGGCTGGTGCCCTCGTACAGGGTGGTGACCCTGGTGTCGCGCAGGTACTTGCCGACCGGGTACTCGTCGACGTAGCCGTAGCCGCCGAAGACCTGGATGGCGTTGTTCGCCACCCGCACGGCCGCCTCGCTGGCGTACAGCTTCGCCATGGACGCCTCCGTGCGGTACGGCTCGCCCCGGTCGGCGAGGTCGGCGCAGCGCCACGTGAGCAGGCGGGCGGCGTCGGTCTCCACCGCCATGTCCGCCAGCAGCTCCTGCACGAGCTGGAAGCCCGCGATGGGCCTGCCGAACTGCTCGCGCTCCTTGGCGTACCGGACGCTCGCCTCCAGCGCGCCGCGGGCCGCGCCCACGCACCCGGCGGCGACGGACATCCGGCCCCGGTCGAGCGCCGCCATCGCCAGCCGGAAGCCGGCGCCCTCGTCGCCCAGCCGGTCCGCGTCCGGCACGCGGACCCCGTCGAGCACCAGCTCCGCCGTGGCCTGCCCGCGCATCCCGAGCTTGCCCCGGATCTCGCGGGCCTCGAAGCCGGGGGAGTCGGTGGGCACGAGGAACGCCGTGATGCCCCTGGGGCCGGGCCCGCCCGTGCGGGCGAAGACCAGCGCCACGTCGGCCCACGTCCCGTTGGTGATGAACACCTTCCGGCCGGTGAGGAGCCAGTCGCCGCCGTCCCGCACGGCCCGCGCGGCCAGCGACGCCGCGTCGGAGCCGGTGCCGGGCTCGGTGAGGCCGAAGCAGGCCAGCGCCCGGCCCGAGCACAGCTCGGGCAGCCACCGCCGCTTCTGCTCCTCGGTGCCGTGCTCGGCGACGGACTTCGCGACCAGCCCGAGCGAGACGGACACGATGCCGCGCACCGCCGAGTCGCCGCGCGCGACCTCCTCCAGGACCAGGCAGTACGCGAGGTGGTCGCCGCCGGAGCCGCCGTGCTCCTCGGCGACGCCCAGGCCGAGGAACCCGACCTCGCCCAGCGCGGGCACCAGGTCGCGGTCGATCGCCTCGTCCCGGTCCCAGCGGGTGGCGTGCGGGACGATCCGCTCCTCGGTGAACCGGTGGGCCAGTCGCCTGAGCTGCTCGTGCTCGTCGGAGATGCGCAGGTCCACCCCGTGGCCTCCTTGCCGAACGGTGTTAGTTTTCCAACGTAGGCGCGCGGGCGAACCCGGTGCAAGAGGAGGCGCGGTGCCGAGGAAGCCGGTCCTGAGCGCCTCCCGCATCCGGGCGACCGCCCTGGCCATCATCGACCGGGACGGGCCGGCCGGCCTGTCGATGCGGAAGCTGGCCGCCGAGCTGGGCGTGCGCGCCGCGTCCCTCTACGGGCACGTGGCGACCAAGGACGACCTGCTGCACGAGGTCGCCGGCGACGTCCTGGCCGAGGTCGACGTCTCCGGCTTCGCCGCCGGCGACTGGCGGCACGGCCTGGTCACCTGCGGGCGCTCCTACCGGGCGGCGCTGGCCGAGCACCCGAACATCGTGCCGTTCCTGGCCCGCGGCCCGGCGCACCGCGAGACCCCGTTGCGGCGGCTGGACGCGGTGCACGGCGCCCTGGTCGCCGCCGGCTGGACGCGCCGCGAGGCCGCCATGATCGCGGAGGCGTTGGTGTACCTGGTGCTCGGGGCGGCGCTCGGCTCGTTCACCGGGGACCGCTACCCGAACCCGGACGAGGCGCACCTGCCGCGGTCGGTGGCGCGCGAGCCGGACCGCGACAGCTTCGAGTTGGCACTGGACGCCTTCGTGACCGGCCTGGCGGCACGCGGTCCCGGTTGACGGGGTCGCGGGTTAGGCTCGACGGGTGGCCCAGGCTCTGGAACTGACCGTCGGCGAGCGCGTGGTGCGGGTGTCCAACCCGGACAAGCCCTACTTCCCCGAGCGCGGCATCACCAAGCGCCAGGTCGTGGAGTACTACCTGGCGGTGGCGGAACCGCTGCTGAAGGTCCTGCGGGACCGCCCGACGACGCTCAAGCGGTACGTCGACGGCGTGACCGGCGAGGCGTTCTACCAGAAGCGGCTGCCCAAGGGCGCTCCCGAGTGGGTGCGGACCGCCCGGGTCAGGTTCCCGTCCGGCCGCCCGGCCGACGAGGTGTGCCCCACCGAGCCCGCGGTCCTGGCCTGGGCGGCGAACCTCGGCACGTTCGACTTCCACCCGTGGCCGGTGCGGCAGCCCGACACCGACCACCCCGACGAGCTGCGGGTGGACCTCGACCCGCAGCCCGGCACGGACTTCGCCGACGCCGTGCGGGTCGCGCTGGTGCTGCGCGAGGTGCTGGCCGAGCTGGGGATGACCGGCTACCCGAAGACCTCCGGCGGCCGGGGCGTCCACGTGGCGGTGCGCATCAGGCCGGAGTGGGACTTCGTCGAGGTGCGGCACGCGGTCATCGCCCTGGCCCGCGAGGTGGAGCGCCGCGCGCCGGACCTGGCCACCACGTCGTGGTGGAAGGAGGAACGCGGCGAGCGGGTCTTCCTGGACTACAACCAGGCCGCCCGCGACCGCACGGTGGCGTCGGCCTGGTCGGTCCGCGGCACACCCCGCGCCACCGTCTCCACCCCCGTCACCTGGGACCTGCTGTCCACAGTGGACCCGGACGACTTCGACGTCCTCACCGTGCCGGCGTACCTGGCCGAGCACGGCGACCCGCACGCCGACCTGGACTCCGCGGCGTTCGGCCTGGAGACGCTGCTGGAGTGGTACGCGGCCGACGACCGGGGCGAACTGCCCTACCCCCCGGACTACCCGAAGATGCCCGGCGAGCCGCCGCGCGTGCAGCCGTCGCGGAAGAAGGCTTGAGCTGCTGAGACCGGTCGGTCTCACGCCTGCGTGACCCAGCCTGGCGTCAGTTGCCGGACGGCGAGCGCGTCTACAACACGAACGGCAACCTCGCGGAGTTCGGCGACCGCGCCGGCGGCAAGACCAAGGTCGAGTACACGCCGGGGTACTCGAACCTGCCCAGCGCGGTGATCGACCCGCAGGCCGCGCTTACCGGTTCGAGTACGGCCTGTCGACCCTGCGGCTGACCAAGCCCACCGAGGACGGCGTCGGGGTCGCCGCGACCTACCAGAGGCACGCCACGACCTCGTGGAACACGATCATCACCGGCGCCCCGGTGCACCAAGGTCGACGACACGGTGGTGGCCTTCGACGGCGCGGGCAATTACAAGTCCACCACCAACCCCGACAGCAACTTCACCTACAGCCCCACCAACCAGGTGCTCACCGGCAACCTCGGCACCACCAAGGTGTTGGACTTCGCCTACGACACCAGCGACCAGACCCAACCCCGCACCATCACCGAGACCCCGACCGGCGGCACCGCCGTCACGCACGTGTTCACCCGCACCGCCCTCGGGGTAACAGAAACCGTGGACAACGGGGGGCGCTCCAGCTACACCCGCGACACCGACGGCCTGCTCATCGGCCTCAAGGACAAGGCGGGCGCCCGCTACGGCGCGGTCACCGACCACCAGGGCAGCGTCCTCGCGCTGGTCGACACCGCCGGCAACCTCGCCGCCGAGTACACCTACGCCCCCTACGGCGCCGTCAGCGCCACCGGTCCCGCGGCGGCGGCCAACCCGTTCCGCTACCTCGGCGCCTACCAGCTCCAGCGCGGTCACTACCTGCTGGGCTACCGCGTCTACGACAGCGCCTACGCCCGCTTCCGCTCACCCGACCCCACCGGCCAGGAACCCAACCCCTACAACTACGCCCAAGGCGACCCCATCAACAACAGCGACCCAACCGGCGCCTACAGCTGGGCCGACCTGGGGCAGGACATCGGCAGCCACGGGGGTCAGATCGTCGGTCTCGCAATCGGCGGCGCGGTGTGCGCGGGGACGGCGGGCGTCGGGTGTCTCGTCGGAGGCGTCGCGGCCGGTGCCATGTTCGGCTCCTTCGGGGCCATGGCGGGAGCGCTCATCGGCGGCGGCGATCAGGCGAAGGTTCGCGACGCCGCCATCAGTGGGGCCATCGGGGGCGCGCTCGGCGCCGGCACCGGTGGTCTGGCCGTCAAGGGGGCCCAGTGGCTTGCCAGGAGCTTCTGACCCTGGTGGCGAAGTAGCCCGATCAAGCCGAGGAAGGTGTCGATGACGAAGAAGAACGGGATGGACAAGCACGTCTTCCTCGCCTTGATGGCGTTGATCGCGCTGTCGGCGATCGGGGTGGTCGTGACGCTGAACGGCGGCCCGGTCCCCGTGGTGATCGCCCTGCTGATCGCGTGCCTGGCCTGTGTCGCGTACATGGTCCTCAAAGCGGCCAAGCGGCTCAAGGACGAGCGGCGGCCGCGCTGATCCCTGGTCGCGGGGGACGACTCCCATGTCGTCCCCCGCGACCTGCGCGTTGCCCGCGAGCTTCCGCGTCGTGGACCGGCGAGGACGGTCACGCCCAGGTAGAGCAGGTCGAGGTATAACCGAATCAGCCGCATGACGATCGAGCGCGTCCCTGTCCCGGTCTCTGTCCCGGTGAAGGTCTCCTGTGGGCCGAGAAGGTCGGCGGCCACAACCGGTCGTGATCGCCCGAGCTGGACGCCTGCGCGGCGGCGGCCCGGGCAGGCGCTCCCGACCGCCTTGCCGAGGTGGAACTTGCGGTGTGGGCCTCGGTCGTGGACCTGCTCGCCGTCGGCCTGGTTCGGGTGGGCGAGGAGTGCACCCGGAATCGCCCTGGGCACGGTGCCCCTTACACCGTCCGCATCCACTCCAACGGCACCCTGGTCCTGGCCGACGTGCGCGCCTACGCCAATCCCTCCGGCGCGGTGCTCGTGCTCGGCGGCAGGCACCAAGAGGGCGGGTCGGTGCCGAAGTCGTACTCGAGGAACCACTCGACCTGTCGGTCGCCGTCGTGCCAGCGGCCGTAGGCGTCGGGTTTGATCAGGTCGCCGAAGTGGCGGGCGCAGCGGGTCTCCGACCACCAGGCCGTCAGCGCGACCTGTTCGCCGGGCTGGGGGTGGCGGGCTCGGTCGACCAGGGCGGTGAACCACTCGTTGACGCCGATGGTGTGGGCCAGGCGCAGGCTGTGGGCGATGCCGAAGACCCGGTCGTGCCGGTAGCCGAGGTCTTTGACGTCCAGGCCGTCCTCGGCGGCGAGCACGGCCGCTCCGGCAGGGGCCAGGACGTAGTGCATGGGGGCGGTGCCGATGGTGACGAACGGTTGGAAGCGGTCGACGATGCCCCAGGTGTAGAGCTCGCGCAGCCGCTGGCGCCCGGACCGGAACGACGGGAAGGCCAGGGTGGTGATCTGGTGGGCGGTGAGCACCCGGTGCTCCCAGAGCATCCGGGCGATCCAGCGGTCGCGCGGTGTCAGCCGCCACGCCAGGAGGGCCTGGTGTTCGGCGGTGTTGGCCGCACGCGGATGAGGGCGGGTGGGCTTGTGGCCGCGCAAGGCACGTTGGCGGGTGGGGTTGGTGATCATGGTGGGTGCCTCCGGATCGGCAGGGTGAAGCCGCCGGGGCGTGAGGTGCGCCGAGGCGGAGTGGGTGGGTGGAACGGCGGGAGGAGTGGGTCAGGCGTGGCGGCGGGGGTCGGCGCTGTGTGGGCGTGCGACGGGCTCGATCCGCTCCGCGGGGTGCGAGGAACCCGACGGGTTGCGAGAAGGCCGGACGCGGACGGGCTGGGAGCTGCGGCTGGTAGCGGTCTCGGTCGGGCGAGTGCGGGCGGTGCGGCGCGCTATGGCGCGGATTTCCCTGGCACGTCCGGGCACGGCGGGCGGGAGTGGCCAGGTGGGCATGGTGAAGGGCTGGGCCTGTTCGCCGTGGAGGACGAGGCGGGCGGCGGCGTGGTAGGCGCCGAGGTGGGCGAGGTCGTGGTCGGACAGCCTGGGCGCGGTGTGCCGGGACAGTTCGCGTGAGTCTTCGGGTGAGGCGTTGAATCGGTGGCTTCATCGGTACCGGAATCGGTATCGGCCTGGTCAGCACCTGCGCGGTGACCGGTGGAGTCGGTTGCATCGCGGCCGGTGCAGTCATGGGGGGTCTACTGGGTGGTGCCGGTGCGGCATTGGGTTCGCAGATCGCGGGCGGCAGCTCGCAAGAAGTCGCCGACGACGGGCTGGGGGGAATTACCGGCGGTGGTCTCGGTGGGGCGGGACGGTTCACGAATAAATCGAAGGGATCTTTGGATGAGGCGCACACCGGAGTCGACCCGCTATCGCATGTTCTACTCGGTCGCGGCAGCGCTCTGCTTACTCCTGCTGGTAGGGGCTTTCGCGATCAGTGATCGAGCGCCTTGGGCTCCGGTGGTCGTGGGTTGTCTCGCCGGATCCCTTGTCATGGCGGGCATACAGAGGTGGCGTAAGGAGAAAAAGACCGGCATGTGATACCCGGGTGCTGTCGACCGGGCATCACCGCCCCGGCGGGTGTCCGATCTTTTCGATCGGCGCGCGTAACAGGCGGGTGGTCGCCCATGACATCGTCGGGGCGACCACCGCACCCGTTCGCAGACCTCAAGCGGCCAGGGCCGATTACCTTCGACGGTGAGTCGATGATGCCGCTTCAGAACGGTTCCGCGACGAAGTAGCGCAGGCGCACGAGTGCTCCGGCGCCTCGACCACGATGTCGGGCGCCACCGAGGAGCCCGGTCCGACACCCACGATCCCGGTGGGCGTCGCGCGATGAGACGGTCGATGCCCTCGGCATCGAGGCTCTGGTTCCGGACAGCCTCGGGGTGGGCACGAAGTGAAACGTTGTAGTTCTTGACGCACTCCGGCGGCGCACGCCTCCGCGCCGTCAGGCCACAGCTTCGTTTCCAGTGGGCCGCGCTCAGGATTCCAGGCGCTCCGCGGTGTCGGCGAGCAGGGCGAGGAGCCAGCGCCAGGTTTGCGGGTCGGTGGTGGACAGCGGCTCAGGGGAGAAGAAGTACAGGCGGTTCTCGACGATTTCGATGTGGACCGGGCGTTCGGCGTAGCGGGCCAGGAGGTCGGGGGAGAAGAGGGTGCGGTCCAGCAGGGCCTGGATCTCCCCGGCTCTGCCGAACGGCCCGGAGACTGTGAAAGTTTCGGCGCCGGGGCCGCGCAGGTCGGGGTTCCCGAGGGAAGCCCCGCCGGACATGTGCGGAACGCCCGTGCCTTTCGCCCGCGAGGTCAGCAGCAGGTGGGGGAGGTGGGCGTCGAGAGGGGTGGTTGCGTAGCCCAGGTGGTACGTTTCCGCGCCGTGGTACCCGGCCGTGTAGCGGTACTGGCCGATCTCCATCGGACGTGGCCCTTCGATGCTGACGACGTCGACGGCGCAGCGGTTGTTGCCGATGTCGAAGATCCCGGCGGCCTGCTCCGGGTCCTTGACCTTCATCCGGTAGCCCATGCCGTTGCGGGCGGCGAACTGCATGATGCGGTAGTGGTCGACCCGGATCCGCCCGCTACCTTTTCGGCCCTGGACGACGACCAGGACGATCAGCCCGAGACCGATCACCAGCGGCAGCAGCCCGAGGAGCCGGACGCCGACGCCGCCGTCCGGATGGGCGCCGGTGAGGTACATGTCGAGCGGAATGCTCAAGAAACCGAAGAAGGCGGCGACGATCACGGCGAACACGAGTGCGCTGCACGCCATGTCGCGGCCCGGGTGGTCGCCGTTCGCTTTCGCGTGCGCCAATGCCGCGGCCGGGTCGACCGGGGCGGTGAGCGGGGAGTGGTCCAGGTCGTCGGGCACGGCTCACGCTACCCCGTCGAGCGGGCGGAACCTTCCCTGTTGGGCGGTTTCGGGTGCGATTGAGGCGCCGGTCCGGCTGCCGGGTCCGAGGTGCCTGGCAATCCCCGTACTCCGGTGACCGCAGCAACCCCGGGCTCGCTACTGACGCCCGGGACGGGCACACCACCCGCCGAACCACTGACACAAGCCGATGCGTGCTCACTGACATGCAGTGGCGTATCCCAGCCCAGCGAACTGACGCCTCGCAGAGGTGGAGGCGTGGTTGGAGTGGTGCCCCGCCACCCCTGACCGGCATCCGCGACCGGGCCGTGCTGCTCATCGCAGCGACCGAGTTGGAGCGCCTGGTGGACGTGCCCGATCCGTCCGCGCCGGACTCCGCGCCGACCGAGGCCCTGGGGTTGCTGCACCTGTCCAGCGCGCAGATGGCGGCGAAGGCCGGGCGGGGGCAGGGCTCGACGGCTCACGTGCGCGCGACCGGTTCGGCGGGTGCTCGCGGCCGTGGGCCCGACAGGACTACCGGGACTTCCGCCGGCGCCAACGCCGCGTCGAACGCCGGCTCGACGTGCGTGACGCGGTCGACCGGTTGCTGCCGCGACCGACGGGCGGGCTGCACGTGCCGGAGGACCTGATCGGAAGCGGGGCTAGGACCGGACCGTGTGCGTCGTCCCCATGCCTTGCGCGGTCCGGGTTTCCTCGGCTGCCGGTGCGAACGCCACGGCGTCCTGTCCGTCACCTTGCCTGCCGGCTGCACCCCATCGCGACATGAGGCATGGTGTCGGGTGGAAGTGCCGCTTCCGCCCGGTTCCCGGGCCTGGCATGGTCCCGGTGTGAACGTTGACGACGCGCAGGGATGGGGTTACCAGCTCGACCAGCCGTGGCCGCCGCCGGACACCCCCGGCATCGTCACGGTCGGCGGGCGGACCTTCCACCGCGATGCGGAGTGCTCCGGTTACCGGCAGGGCGTCCGCAATTCGCTCAGGCACGGCCGCGAGCCCAACCCCGTGGAGCAGGTGACCGCCCGGCAGGCCAGGGACCGCGGCAAGGGCCGGTGCAGCGTGTGCTGGAGCGAGTACCTGTAGCGCGGAGCCGAGGGGACCGGAGGTCGCGCAGGACCTACGCGAGCCGCCTCCCGGCGCGATCAGGGGCAGGCGGTCCGGTCGACCGGCACGCCGGACTCGCACAGCACCAACCCGCCCGCCGCGACCGCGGCCAGGGCGGCCTCGACGCGGCGGGCCAGCGCCGGTTTGACCAGGGCGCGGACCCGCGCCGGCGGGTAGAGGCCGACCGAGCGGATCTCGGGGTCGACCGGCTCGATCGCGGCCACCTCGTCGGCGGTGACCAGGCCGCCGTCGAAGATGAATGCCAGGCCCTCGGGCAGGGGTGGGTCGGCGGGCATGTGGTCGATCACCAGCAGGCGCCCCAGCGGCCGGTCCAGGCCGATCTCCTCCGCCACCTCCCGCGCGGCGGTGCGCCACGGCGGCTCGTCGGCGTCCACCGACCCGCCCGGGATCTCCCACTCCGGCTTGTACGTGGGCTCGACCAGCAGCACGCGGGAGGCGTCGTCCCGGAACAGGGCTCCGGCCGCGGCGCGCTTCCGGTTCAGGGACGCGGCGTACTCGTCGAACGGCAGCAGGTCCACAGCCGGCAAGGCTACTCGCCGGCGTGACCACTCCGGACGGCCCGGAGGTGCGCCGGTTTGGGCCAACCGGCTGGTCGTCACCGCGGTTCGGCCGCGATTCCACTGCACCTCTCGTACCATGGGCGGGACGCCGACGAGCGGGAGGCCAGCGGTGACCAGTGCGTACGTGGTGCGGTTCGTCGGCGGTCCCCTCGACGGCCGGGTCGACTCCGTCAGCAAGCCGGAGGACGCGCCCAAGCCGACGGTCACCCACGTGCACCTGCACGGCGGCCCCAAGATCGTCCACCACTACGACCTCCAGTACGCGGTCGAGTACGGGTGCGAGTACCGGCTCCGGGCGGAGGACGCCACCGAGCAGCAGGGCGCCGCCGACCGGTAGGGCGTGGCGGGGCAGCGGTGGCGGAGCCGGATGAGTCCGAAGTGGACGGACGGGGTCGAGGGGGTGCGGCGGGGCGCGGCGCGCGCTTCCCGGCCGCCCTCGCGGTGCTCACCGCCGCGGCCGTCGCGGTGTCCGCGATCCGGCCCAGGAGCTACCCGACCTGGCTGCTGGAGGTCGCGCCGATCCTGCTCGCCCTGCCTGTCCTGGTGCTGACCCGCCGGCGGTTCCCGTTGACCGGCTTGGCCTACGGGCTGCTGTTCGGGCACGCGCTGGTGCTGGCGCTGGGCGCGCACCACACCTACGCGGAGGTGCCGCTGGGCGAGCTGCCGTGGGCCGACCGCAACCACTACGACCGGTTCGCCCACTTCGTGCAGGGGTTCGTCCCGGCGGTCGTGGTGCGCGAGGTCCTGCTGCGCCGGACGCCGCTGCGGCCGGGCGGCTGGACGTTCACCCTCGTCACCGCCGTGTGCCTGGCGATCAGCGCGTGCTACGAGTTGCTGGAGTGGCTCGGCGCGGTCCTCGGCGGCGAGTCCGCCGAGGACTTCCTCGGCACGCAGGGCGACGTGTGGGACAGCCACTGGGACATGCTGCTTGCGCTCGTGGGCGCGCTGGTCGCACAGTGGGTGCTCGCCCGCGTGCACGACCGGCGGCTCGCGGAACTGTCGGTGCCGTAGGGCAAGCTGCACGCGACGGATCTTGATCGCAGCGGAGGTTCCCCCATGGCGAAGGCGAAGCAGAACTCCCTGTCCCCCGAGGACGTGGACCACCTGCGCGCGGAGCTCGAGGCGGGTCGCCCGGCCGCGGTGTGGTTCACCTCCGCCGCCGTCGGCGTGGAGGCGGGGCGGTCGGCCAAGGTCGTGGCGTTCACCGAGCCGGCGGAGGGCGACTTCATCCAGGTGCGGCCGACCGGCGAGAAGGACGAGCTGTCGTTCTCGCCCGCGGAGCTGACCCTGGAGAAGCCCGCGCCGCGCAAGCGGACGCCGCCGCCCAAGGCGCCCGAGCCCGCGCCCGCCCCGCGGCCGGCTCCCGTCGAGCACATCTACACCCCGGAGCCGAAGCCCGCGCCCGTCAAGCCGGCGCCCGCCAAGCCCGCGCCGAAGCCCGCTCCGGCCGAGGCGAGGCCGGCCCGGCCCGCGGCCCGCAAGAAGGCCGCGCCCGCCGAGGTCACGGTGACGCTGACGTCGACGGCCGAGGGGGAGTGGACGGTCGACGTGCAGACGGGTGCGAAGCGGGTGCTCCGGGCCGCGCCGGTCGCGGCCTCGGCGGTGGCGCAGGCCGCGAAGCTGCTGCCGCCGGAGGTGGACGAGGCCGTGGAGGCGGTGCTGAGCGCCGCCCGGGAACGGCACCTGGCTCGCGTCGAGCAACTGCGCGCGGAGTTGGAAGCAGCCCAACGGGCATTGGACGAGCTGACCGGCTGAATTGCGGCCACGTAGTGCGACATTCTGATGATTAATGTTCCGCGATCGGGTGAAGCCACTTCCCTCGGCCGGCGGCGCAGCGCACTCTGGGGACCGTCACACCGTGCCGATGCTGGATGTCCGCGCAATCACGGAGGCCATGATGACGGTAGAAATCACGACCACGGAACAGGTCCAGGCCAGTGGGTGCGGCTGCTGCGGCGGCTGCACGGGTCCCGGCTGCGGGTGCTGTTCCAGCTGCTGAACTCCGCTGCGGGATCGGCGACGGCCCCCGGGTGCTCCGCGCCCGGGGGCCGTCGCCCGCCGGTGCCGCGAGGCGCCCGGCGGCGCCGCGGACGGGGAAAAGCGAGAATGCGTCCCCTTTGTCGGCCGGCGCGCCGGGTGCATTTATCGGGAACAAATACGATCAGGGCGGGCAAACGGTTCCGCCGGCCGGCGCCCGGCCGTTGACGAGGAATTCCTCCACGGCCTGCGCGGCGCACGAGGACCGGCCGAGCGCGCCGTGCCCGCTGCCCTGCCAGCCGACGACGACCCCGGCGGGCAGCGCCTGGGCCGCGCGCTCGCTGCCGCCCTGCGGCGTGACCGGGTCGTTGGCCGTGGTGACCACCAGCACCGGCGGCGCGCTGGTCAGCGCCGGCACCGGCTCCGGCTGCGGCACCGGGAACGGCCCGCACAGCAGCAGTCGGCGCGCGTGCCACGCCCCGAACAGGGGGTACTTGTCGCGCCAGCTCTCCACCAGGCCCGCCACGCTCTCCGGCGGGATGCGGGTGGTCGTGTCGTTGCAGCCGATGACGAAGCCGGGGTCGAACAGCGCCAGGCCGTCCTCGTCGTCCAGGACCAGCGGGAGCGCGAAGCCGGTCAGCGGCGCGGCGTCGCCGCCCTCGGCCGCCGCGATGGCCTCGGCCAGCGCGGGCCAGCGCGCGCGGTCGGCCAGGCCCACCAGGACCGCGGTGGTGGCGGTGCCGGGCGTCAGGTCCAGCTCGGCGCCGCGCAGCGGCTTGGTGCGCAGGGCCGACAGCAGCGCGGTGAACCGCTTGGCCGCGTCCGCGCCCAGCGGGCAGGACCGGATCGCGCAGTCCTCGCCGAACTCGGTGAACGTCGCCTCCGCCGCGACGGCCCGCGCCTCGGCCACCCCCGGCACGTCCACGGTCGGGTCCGGCGCGCCGTCGAACACCATCCGCCCCACCCGGTCGGGGTAGCGGCTCGCGTAGAGGGTGAGGACCCTCGACCCGTCGCCGATGCCGATGGCGTTCAGGTGGGGGGTGCCCAGGGCGTCGCGCAGCCGCTCCAGGTCGGCCGCCGTGCGCCAGGAGTCGACGGCGGGCAGCCGGTTCTCCAGGTCCAGCACGCACTCCTGGCTGGCCCGGCCGATGGCCTCCAGCAGCTCGTCGTGGGACGGCGAGGCCGGGTCCGACTCCACCACGTCGACCCGCGCGCCCTCCGGCACGCACTGCACCCCGTCCGACCGCCCGGTGCCCCGCCGGTCGACGCCGATCAGCGTGAACGTGCTCAGCACCGCGGGCGGCAGCGCCGCGGCCAGCCGGGCGGCCTTGAGCGTGCCCGGCTCGCCGTCCGGGTCGCCCACCACGACCAGGGCGCTCGCCCCCGTGCCCACGCGCAGCAGCGCCATGCCGAGGTTGCCGCGACCGGGCCGGCTGGGCGCGTCGAGCGTCACGGTCAGCCGCGCGCACTCGTACTCGCCACCACCGGCCGGCGCGGACGAGCCCATCCGCGCCCGGGTCTGCTCGGTGCACGGCGACCAGGCCAGGGTCGACCGGTAGCTCTCCAGCGGCGGGACCTCGCGGGGACCGGTCGGGGTCGCGGCCCGGGTCTGGTCGCCCTCGCCGTGCACGGCGATCACCGGGCGGTTCGACGGGCCCGCGCTGCACGCGGTCAGCGCGCTCAGGGCCACCAGCAACAGGGCGGCGCGACGCCGACGCGGCACGGTTGTCCCTCGCTCTCATCTCCGACGGCAGGTGGAAAGCCTCACACAGCGCAGGTGAGACTTCGGTGAGCGGGCTGGGAAGATGGGCGCCGTGGTCATGGTGCGCGTCGAAGGTCTGCCCGAGCGGCGGCTGCCCGGTTCCGGTGTGCCCGCCGTCGCGGCGCGGGCCTTCGGCGCGGTCCCGCCACCCGCCCTCGTGCTGCTGGGCGTGGTCAGCGTCCAGGTGGGCGCGGCGGTGGCCAAGCAGCTGTTCCCGCTGGTGGGCTCGGCCGGCACGGTGACGCTCCGGCTGGTGCTGGCGGCCGCGGTGCTGCTGGTGGTGTGGCGGCCGTCGTTCCGGCTGGACCGGCGCACGCTGCTGGTCGTCGCCGGCTACGGCGCGGTCCTCGGGACGATGAACCTGACCTTCTACCAGGCCATCGAGCGCATCCCGCTGGGCGCGGCGGTGACCATCGAGTTCCTGGGGCCGCTGGCGGTGGCCGTGCTCGGGTCGCGGCGCTGGGTGGACGGGCTGTGGGCGCTGCTCGCCGCCCTCGGCGTGGTCCTGCTCACCAGGGCCGACGGCGGGCTGGAGCTGACCGGCGTGCTGTTCGCCCTCGCCGCCGCCGCGTGCTGGGCCGCGTACATCCTGCTGGCCGCCGCGCTGGGCAGCCGCACGTCCGACGGCAAGGGGCTGGCGCTGGCGATGGTGTTCGGCTCGGCCCTGGTCCTGCCGTTCGGGATGGCCGACGCAGGCACGGCGCTGCTCGACCCGGTCGTGCTGATCGCGGGCGCGGCGGTCGCGCTGCTGTCCTCGGTCATCCCGTACTCGCTGGAGCTGGAAGCGCTGCGCCGCATCCCGCCCAGGGTCTTCGGCATCCTGATGAGCCTCGAACCGGCGGTCGCGGCGTTCGCCGGCCTGGTCGTGCTGCACGAGGCTCTGCGACCTTCGCAGTGGGTCGCGGTGTGCTGCGTGGTCCTCGCTTCGGTAGGCGCGACCCGCAGCGCCAGACCCGAGCCCTGACAACAGGCGCTGACAACAGGCCCTGACACCCTCCACACGACTGGCGCACCCCGACCCTGCTTTTGGCTTTCGGCACGCCCCGTGCAGTCCGGTGCTCTCGTGTTCTCCCCGTATGGCCTGCCCGGAGGGCTACCATGCTTTCTTGGGGGGTGCAAGCACGCTTTTCGCTTGCGCCCCCCGAGAAAGCATGGTCGTCTTTGACAGGTCATGCGGGGGGAACACGACCGCTGTTTCTTTTCATTCTCCTTGGCGGCCTGCCTGTCCGGCGAGGACTCTTTTGGTTTTTACCTGGATCCGTACCGCACCAAATATTTCCTGGATCGGTGCGCGATCTTAGTAAGAAGAGCGGCCGAGAGGCCCCCAAGGAGGAGGGAAGTGCGTCGTGTTCTCCCCGTACGGCCTGCCGGAGGCAATCATCTTTGTCGGGGGGTGTCAAGCGAAGGGCGTGCTTGACACCCCCCGACAAAGATGATTGGGCTGCGCCCAGGCCGTACGGGGAGAACACGAGGCACACGGCTGCGCTGAAGCGCCGCCGCGCGGAGCGCGGCCTGGGTCTTTGGGCAGTCCGGGGTGCGTTCATCCCGGTCCCGTTCGCGTTCGGGTGTGTTGCGACCGGCCTTAATCAGCCCTGCGCGCCGGAGCGGACCCGGTTGAAGACCCGGCTGAAGGTCCGGCTGAAGGCTCGGCTGGGGGCTCGGCTGGGGGCTCGGTTGCGGGTTCTTCCTTGCCGAGGTGGCCGTCGACCAACTCCCGCCCCCGCGCCTCGAAGATCGCCGCGTACTGCGCCGCGTACTTCTCGTACACCGCGATCACGTCATCGGCCTTCGCGACCTCCGCCCGGAACCGGTCGCGCAGCAGCCGCATGGTGTTCACGTCCGCCCGTCGCTTCTGGCTGTGCAGGTAAGGCTTGAACGTCACGTTGAGCCCACCGACGACGGCGGCCACCAGCAGCAGGGTCTTGCCCAGCACGGTTTCCGAGGAGGTGAACCCGACCGCGAGCACGGCGGGCACCAGGATGAGCACGATCGTGTAGACCACACCGGTGCTGCGGTGCACGTGTCGCCACTTCGTCAGCGACCGGCAGTCCCGGCTCATCCGGTCGTCGAGTTCCCCCACCAACGCGTCGACATCCGCCACAGCCCATCACGGTACGCGGCCGGCTCCGCATCGCGTGGCGAATTCGCCGCACCGCGGTCGCGGTCCGACGGCCGTCGGCACGGGGCCGGCCTCAGGCCGGGCGGACCTCGCCGCGCAGGACGGATTCCACGTCGTAGCGGGCGGGCTGGTCGAGCTGGTCGTAGCAGCACGACGCGGGATCGCGGTCCGGCCGCCAGCGGCGGAACTGGCCGTTGTGCCGCAGGCGCGCCGGAGCGGCGCCCTCGGTCTGGGTGTAGGCGATCTCCAGCACGCGTTCCGGGCGCAGCGCCACCCAGTCGGCATGCTTGCCGCGCCACCGGTTGACCTCGCCGGGCAGGCGGCGGCCGTCCGGCTCGACCAGCCACGGGTGCTCGCCGTCGGTGGCCAGGCCGCCCAGCTCCTGCGCCAGCGCGCGCCGCTCGGCCGCCTTGAACGAGCCGACGACCCCCACGTGGTGCAGCACGCCCCGCTCGTCGTGCAGGCCCAGCAGCAGCGACCCGACGGCCGTGCCCGGTTCGGTGTCCTTGTGCCAGCGCAGGCCCGCGACCACGCAGTCGGCGGTCCGCGCGTGCTTGACCTTGATCATGGTGCGCTTGCCCGGCGAGTACCCGGCGGACGCGGGCTTGCCGATCACGCCGTCCAGCCCCGCGCCCTCGAACAGCTCGAACCACTGGCGGGCCAGGGCGGGGTCCGCGGTGGCCGGCGTCAGGTGCAGCGAGTCACCGGGGGAGACCAGGGCCTCCAGCCGTGCCCGCCGCTCGGCGCACGACCGGTCCAGCAGCACCTCGTCGTCCACCGCGAGCAGGTCGAACGCCACGAAGCTCGCGGGCGTCAGCTCGGACAGCAGCCGCACCCGGCTCGCGGCCGGGTGGATGCGCTCGGTCAGGGCGTCGAAGTCGAGCTTGTCGCCCTTGGCCACGACCAGCTCGCCGTCCACCACGACCCGCCGGGGCAGGGTGCGCGCCAGCGCGGCCACCGCCTCCGGGAAGTACCGGTTGAGCGGCTTGCCGCTGCGCGACTGGAGGACCAGGTCGTCGCCGTCGCGGAACACCAGGCAGCGGTAGCCGTCCCACTTCGGCTCGTACACCCAGTCCGAGCCGGTCGGGATCTCGTCCACCGCGGTGGCCAGCATCGGCTGCAGGGGCGGGGTCAGGGGGAGCGCCACGCGCGCCATCCTGCCTGGTGGGCCCGGTCGACGCACGCGGTTCCGCGACAACCGGACCCCGCCGGCCGGTCTTCGGCGGTCGGCCTCAGCGCACGCGCCGCCGGTGCCGCGCCGCCAGGTCCAGCCGCACGGCCGCGGGCAGCACCCGCACGCCCAGGGCGTCCCGCGCCCGGCCCAGCACCCCGTCCAGCTCCTGCCACACCGCCCGCACGTCCGCGCCCTGCCGCAGGGTCAGCTTCAGCCGCAGCGCGGGCTCGCCGACCACCTTGACGCCGGCCGACGCCACGCCGCCCACCTGCTCGACGTCGGCCTTCACGGCGTCGGCGAGCGCGTCGGAGGTGACCACCAGCCCGTCCTCCAGGTCCAGGTCGGGGTGCTTCTCGGGCGTGACGGCCCGCCACGCCCAGCGCAGCCCCACCACGACCAGCAGCAGGCCCAGGACGATCGCCCCGACCCGGACGGGCAGGAGGTGGTCGCGCACCCAGTCGCGCAGGGCCGGGTCCAGGACGGGGCGGTCGACGCGGCGCAGGTGCAGCGCGAGCGCGCCCGCGCCGGCGAGCAGGGCCAGCGCGCCGAGCAGGCCCGCGCAGACCCGTTCCAGGCGGTTGGAGCGGGCGATCATCGGCCCTCCCGGTGGTCGGCGCCCGCGGCCGGCCGCTCCGGCGGGCGGTGCTCGTGGGCTTCGCGGTCCAAGCGCTTGCGGGGCGCGCGGTCCTTGGGCGAGCTGACGACGACGGACACCTTGGGCGGGGACGGCAGGGGCAGGGCCTTCACCGTCCTGCCCGCCACGTCGAGCAGGCGGGGGCGCAGCGCGGCCTCGTCGTGCAGGCGGCTGGTGGCCCGCACGCGGATCCTGCGCCGGGACGCGGTGACCGACGCGCCGGCGACGCCCTCCTCGGCGCGCACCCGGTTGCCGACCACCCGGGCCAGTGCGGTCGGCGTGGTGGTGACGACGACGCCGTCCGCCGGGTCGTGCAGGCGGACGAACCTGCGCCGCGCGGTCAGGGCGATCAGCAGGAGCAGCAGCCCGGCGACGGCGGTCGCCAGGGCGATGGGCCGCACCCGGTCGTCGGTCCAGGTCACGCCGGTCGGCGGGCGGGGCGCCAGGTGCCCGTTGCCCGCCCAGTGCCAGGCGACCTCGGCGACCAGCAGCGCGCCGGCGCAGGCCACGGCCAGCCCGAGGAACGGGGACAGCAGGCGCAGCAGCACGCGCACGGCTTCACTCCACTCGTGGTCGGGTCGCGGTGCGCAGCGCGGTCACCGCCACCGTCACGTCCAGCACCCGGTGGCCGGTGATCCGCTCCACCTCGTCGGCGACCGAGCGCCGCACCTCCCGGGCGGCCTCCCGCACCGGGGCGGGGTAGCGCAGCGCGACCTTGACGGCGATCTCGACGTCCGGCCCGTCGCCGTGGACCTTCACCGACGCCCCGGGCAGCGCGTCGGGCACCCGCGCGACGGCGTGGGCGGCGACCTTGCGGACCACGGACCGGTGGACCTCCAGCCCGCCCCGGTCGCCGCCGTCGTCGCCGTCCCGCCCGTCGACGGGCGCGCGCGTCGGCGCGTCGGCGAGGGTCACCTGTCCCGCCCCCGCCCGAGGAGGTCGCCGAGGTCCAGCTCGCCGTCGAGCACCCGGCCCACCACCAGGCCGATGACGCCGACCGCGAGGGTGACCAGGAACGCGGTGAAACCGCCGGTGGCGGCCAGCCCCAGGACGAGGCCCGCCAACAACCCGGTCTGTGTTCCGTTCATGCGCAGCACTCCTCAGGCTCCTAGATCAGGTCGCGCCGCACCCGGCGCTTGAACAGCCGGTGCCAGAACCGGCGCCGCACCAGCACCACGGGCGCGTCGTACCGGTCGGCGCGCCGCTCGTCGCCCGGTCGCCCGGACCCGCTCCCGTCACACGCTCCCGCACGCGCCCGGTCCCGCAACTCGGCCAGCCCGCGGGCGAACACCTCCGGATCACCCCCGACATCGGGGTGGTTGGCCCGGACGAACGCCCGGAGCTCGGCACGGAATTCACCGGATCGTGTAGGTCGAGACATGGTTCCTCCAGCCTCGTCGCGTCCTCTGGACACGGGGTTCCCGCTCGGCGCGCTCCCGACGTGCGGCCGGGGCGGATCGCGGTCACGGGTTCCGCGGCGGCGCGGGAGCCCCGGAGCCGGGCTCGCCGCGACCGGGCTTGAGCGGGCCGGGTTCGGGTTCAGGCCCGGGTTCGGGTTCGGCGAGGTCCGCCACCTCCACGTCCACCGGCACGTCACCCGCCACCGCGGTGACCACCGCGCGCAGCTCGGCCACCACCTCGGGGATGGGCCGGTCCGGGCGCAGGACCACCGACACGCCGACCCGCCGGTCCTCCGCCCGCACGCCCACCACCCGGCGGCCGGGCAGGTAGGACGCGAAGCCGCCGCCGAGGCGGGCCACCGACGGGTGGGCCAGCAGCACCTCCGCCAGCCGTTCCGGCAGCTCCACCGGTCGTCCCGACGGGTCCGCCGGTCGTCCCGACGGGGCCATCACTCGACGCGGGACGGGGCCGGTTCCTGCTCGTCGTCGTCCTCGGGGAAGTGGATGTCGTTGACCGCGATGTTGACCTCGATGACCTCCAGGCCGGTGATGCGCTCCACCGCCGTGATGACGTTGCGCCGCACGGCGCGGGCCAGGTCGACGATGCCCGCCCCGTACTCGACCACGAGGTCGAGGTCGACCGCGGCCTGCTTCTCGCCCACCTCGACGCTGACCCCGCTGGTGGCCGAGGTGCCCGCGCCGGGGATGCGCTCGCGCAGCGCCCCGAACGCCCGCGACACCCCGCCGCCCAGCGCGTGCACGCCGGAGATCTCGCGGGCCGCGATGCCGGCGACCTTCTGCACGACCGAGGACGCGATGGTGGTCTTGCCCTGGGTGGTCTCGTCGGCCAGCCGGGCGGGCACGGTGCCGGTGTCCGGCTTGGACGCTGTCGAGGCGGTCGTCTGGGACATGGGGTCCTCCAGGATCCGGTGCCGAATCGTTCTGCACTGGTTCGGAGGCCGCCCGCGTCCCCGTCATCACGGCAGTGTGACGCGCATCACACCGGCACGGCCTGCCGCGCGCCCGGGCCGCCGCGGGGGCGGTCCGGTGTCACCCACCCGATCGGGTGTACCTCAGCAGCAGTGCGCTCTCGTGCCGCAGCACCGACGCCAGCTCCAGGTCGCGCGGCGCGGCGGGCAGCGGGCCGGTGGCGATGCGCCCGGCGTCGCCGCCGGTGAGCAGCGGCGCGAACGTCACGCACAGCACGTCCACCAGGTCCTCGGCGATGAGCGCGCCGAACAGCGTCGGCCCGCCCTCGCAGTCGACCCGCCGCAGCCCGCGCTCGTCCAGCGCCGCCAGCGCGGCGCGCGGGTCCACCTCGTCGTCACCGGCCACGACGACGTCCGCGCCCGCCGCGGCGAGGGCGGCCCGCCGCTCGGCCGGCGCCGAGGACGTGGTCAGCACGATCGGCGGCGCGGTCGTCCCGGTCAGCAGCGGCGAGGTGGGCTCGACGGAGCACCGCGCGGTCACGACGGCGATCGGCGGCACCTCCGCGAGGCCCAGCCGGGCCCGGCGCTCCCGCCGCACCTCGCCCGCCTTCACGCCCTGGTAGCCCTCGATGAGCGCGGTGCGCGCGCCGACCAGCACCACGTCGGCCAGGTCGCGGCCCAGCGCGAACACCTTCTTGTCCGCCGGGTTGCCCAGCCCGCCGGACTTCCCGGCGACGGTGACCGCCCCGTCCACGCTGGCGACGAAGTTCACCTGCACCCAGGGCCGGTCGAGGTCGGGCGGGTAGTCGTAGAGCCGTTCCAGCTCGGCGTCGGTGAGCCCGGTCGCCCCGGCGCCCGGGGAGGGTGGCGGCCACAACATCTGCACGTGCCCATCCCAGCACGCCGTTACGCTTCGGGCATGTCAGCCCCCCGCCTGTCCGACCGCGACCCCCGCGTCGAGCCGGACGAACTGGTCCGGGCGATGGTCCCGCCGCCCCGCTTCGACGCCGTCCGGTTCGACACCTACCTGCCCAACCCGGACGAGCCGAGCCAGGCCGCGGCGGTGGCGGCGTGCCGGTCGTTCGCCGAGCGGGTGCCGGAGGGGCCGAAGGGCTGGTTCGGCTCGCTGTTCCGCAAGGGCGGGCAGGACAAGCCCGGCCTGTACCTCGACGGCGGGTTCGGCGTCGGCAAGACCCACCTGCTCGCCTCCACCTGGCACGCCGTGCCGGGCCCCAAGTCCTACGGGACGTTCGTGGAGCTGACGAACCTGGTGGGCGCGCTGGGCTTCGCCGAGACCGTGGCGCGGCTGTCCGGGCACGAGCTGCTGGCCATCGACGAGTTCGAGCTGGACGACCCGGGCGACACGATGCTGGTGACGCGGCTGATCAAGGAGCTGTCCGCGGCGGGCGTCGCGGTCGCGGCGACCTCGAACACGCTGCCGGACAAGCTGGGGGAGGGCCGGTTCGCGGCGGCGGACTTCCTGCGCGAGATCCAGTCCATGGCGGAGAAGTTCACCGTCGTGCGCGTGGACGGCCCGGACTACCGGCACCGCGGCCTGCCCGACGCGCCGGAGCCGATGGGCGACGGGGAGCTGGCCGCGAAGGCGGAGAGCACGCCCGGCGCGACCCTCGACGACTTCGACGACCTGTGCGCGCACCTGGCCCGCCTGCACCCCTCGCGCTACGGGCGGCTGCTGGACGGCGTCACGGCCGTGCACCTGCGGGGCGTGGCGCCCGCGCCGGACCAGGCGGTGGCGCTGCGGCTGGTGGCGCTGGGCGACCGGCTCTACGACCGCGACATCCCGGTGGCGGTGTCCGGCGCGCCGCTGTCGGAGCTGTTCACCGACGAGATGCTGCGCGGCGGCTACCGCAAGAAGTACCTGCGGGCGGTATCCCGACTGGTAGCCCTTTCGCGTTAGCCCCGGCCCCCGTTCGCGCCGGTTTTCGGGGGTGGGCGCCGGGTATCCCGCATGCGTGATGAGCGATGCGGAGCGCCGGACGCTGAACGAGATAGAGCACAGACTCGCCGTGGAGGAGCCTGCACTGGCCAACGCGCTGGTCGCCGGTCGCCCTCGCCACCCCACCCTGTCCTACGCGCTGGCCGCCACGTTCGGCGCGCTGGGGGTGCTGCTGCTGACCCTCGGCTCGCTCGGGCCGGCGCTCGCGTCCTTCGGGTGCGCGGCGGTCAGCGTCCTGCTGCGCGGCTTCACCCTGCGCTGAGCCCGACCCCGCGCCGAGCCCGATCCCGCGTCGAGCCCCGTCCTGCGCCGAGCCCGCCCCCTGGTGGGCGCCACCCCGACCTCCGCCGCCACCGGCCGTCCGCACGGCCAGGCGCGAGCACGCGAAACTCGGTGGCCCCGCGGGCCGTGACCGGCGACGATGCGCGGTGTGGGATTCCTCGACGCGAACGGCCTCGCCTTCCGCCTGCCCGACGGCCGCGAGCTGTTCCGCGACGTGTCGTTCAAGGTCGGCCAGGGCTCGGTGGTCGCGCTGGTCGGCGCGAACGGCGTGGGCAAGACGACCCTGCTGCGCATCCTGTCCGGCGAGCTGGCGCCCGCCGCCGGCGGCGTGCGGGTCCAGGGCGGGCTGGGCGTGATGCCGCAGTTCGTCGGGTCGGTGCGGGATTCGAGCACGGTGCGGGACCTGCTGCTGGCCGCGTCGCCGAAGCCGCTGCGGGACGCGGCGCGGGAGCTGGACGCGGCCGAGCTGGCGCTGATGGGGACCGACGACGAGCCGACCCAGCTGCGCTACGCCGGCGCGCTGGCCGACTGGGGCGAGGCCGGCGGCTACGAAGCCGAGGTGCTGTGGGACACGGTGACGGTGGCGGCGCTGGGCGTGCCGTTCGACCGGGCCCGGTTCCGCGAGGTGCGCACGCTGTCCGGCGGCGAGCAGAAGCGGCTGGTGCTGGAGGCGCTGCTGCGCGGGCCCGAGCAGGTGCTGCTGCTCGACGAGCCGGACAACTACCTGGACGTGCCGGGCAAGCGGTGGCTGGAGCAGCGGCTCGCCGAGACCGACAAGGGCGTGCTGCTGGTCAGCCACGACCGCGAGCTGCTCGCCGTCGCCGCGACGCACGTGGTCACCGTGGAGGCGCACTCGGCGTGGACGCACACCGGGTCGTTCGGCACCTGGCACGCCGCCCGCGCCGCGCGCGTCGAGCGGCTGGCCGAGCTGCACCGCCGCTGGGACGAGGAGCACGAGCGGCTCCGGGAGCTGGTCCGCACCCTGCAGGTGCAGGCGAAGACCAGCGAGGCCGTCGCCGCGAAGTACCGGGCGACGCGGTCGCGGCTGGAGCGGTTCGAGGCGGCCGGCCCGCCGCCGGAGCTGCCGACCGAGGAGCGGGTGGCGCCGCGGCTGCGCGGCGGCCGGACCGGGCTGCGCGCGATCACCTGCGCCGGGCTGGGGCTGACCGGCCTGATGAAGCCGTTCGACGCGGAGATCTTCTTCGGCGACCGGGTGGCCGTGCTCGGCTCCAACGGGTCGGGCAAGAGCCACTTCCTGCGGCTGCTCGGCGGCGGCGACGTCGCGCACACCGGGGCGTGGCGGCTGGGCGCGCGGGTCGTGCCGGGCCTGTTCGCGCAGACCCACCAGCACCCGGAGTGGATCGGCCGCACGCTGGTGGACCTCCTGTGGCACGGCGACGACGGCCGGGCGGGCCGCGACCGCGGCGCGGCGATGGCGGCCCTCGACCGGTACGGCCTGGCGCGCTCCGGCGACCAGCGGTTCGAGTCGCTATCGGGCGGCCAGCAGGCCCGGTTCCAGGTGCTGCTGCTGGAGCTGTCCGGCGCGACGCTGCTGCTGCTCGACGAGCCGACCGACAACCTCGACCTGAACTCGGCGGAAGCGCTGCAGGACGCCCTGTCGAGCTTCACCGGCACCGTGGTGGCGGTCACCCACGACCGCTGGTTCGCCCGCGCCTTCGACCGCTTCCTGCTGTTCCGGTCGGACGGCGAGGTGGTCGAGGTGCCCGAACCGGTCTGGGACGAACAGCGGGTGGACCGGGTGCGCTGACGCGCCTCCCGCCGCCCGCCCCTAAGCCGGGTCCGCGGGCAACCGCCCGGCCTTCACCGCCTTGACCACCTCCTCGTGGTCGGCCGTCGTGCGGTCGGCGTAGTCCACCGCGTACCGGGTGAACGCCTCGTCCAGCTCGTCCCCGCCCGCGCAGTACCCCGCCAGCAACCGCGGGTCGACCGACCGCGAGTGCGCCCGCGCCAGCAGCGCGCCCGCGAACCGGCCGTAGTCGTCCAGGTCGTTCCGCTTGAGCGTGGTCGCGTCGATCCCGCCCTTGCGGTTGCGGAACTGGCGGACGATGAAGTGGCGCTCCCCGATGGTCGTCCACCCCAGCAGGATGTCGGTCTCGGCCTGCACGAGCCGCGCGCCGTGCACGACCCGCTTGCCCTCGTGCTTGGCGTCCGGCACGTCCAGGAACGGGGCCAGCGCCGACCGCCTGGCCTCCTTCACCTGCAGGACCAACGCCTCGTCCCCGTTGCCGTGCAACAGGACCAGGTAGTTGCGCAGGCCGACGCTGCCCGTGCCGACCACGCGGAACGCCACGTCGGACACGCCGTAGCGCATGATCAGGTCGTAGCGCGACTCGCGCAGGGTGTCCACATAGGATGGAAGGGCGTCCACGACGGACTGCGCCTCGGCGTCCGGGATCCGGGTCAGCACGGGCGGGTCGGCGATGAAGCGCCAGTGCTCGCCCTCCCGCCGGGTCCACTTGGCGGCGACCTTCGCGCTGGTGTTCTTGCGCGCCTTGGACGCGGCCTTGCTGAACTCGTCGAGCAGGTCGTCGGCCTGGGACCGGCTCAGCACCGACTCGTCGCCCAGCGCGCTCCACGACTCCAGGAACGGCAGCTCGGCCAGGTGCCGCGCCGCGCCGCGGTAGGCCCGCACCGCGTCCGACGCCGCGTCGCGGCAGCCCCTCTCCGACACGCCGCCCTCGCGGCCGGCGAGGACGAGCGACGTGGCCAGCCGCTTGAGGTCCCACTCCCACGGTCCGGGCAGCGTCTCGTCGAAGTCGTTGATGTCCATCACGATCCGGCCCTCGGGCGTGCCGTAGAGGCCGAAGTTCGCGGCGTGGGCGTCGCCGCACAGCTGGGCGTCCAGCCCGCTGCGCGGCCCCACCGCCAGGTCGCCCGCCATCAGCCCCGCGCTGCCCCGGAAGAACGCGAACGGCGACGCCGCCATCCGACCGACGCGCAGCGGCGCCAGCGCGGGCAGCCGCCCGGCGTTCGAGGCTTCCACGTACCGCACCACCGACGGGCGGTCGGGCGCGAGCGCCATCGCCCGGTGCGCCCCGTGCGGGACCGCGTCGCGCAGCGCGCGCCCCCGCGCCAGCACCTCTTCCGGCTCGGTCCAGCGTCCCAACGCGACAGCCGCCTCGGCCCGCCTCTGTTCACCCATACCGGAGATGTAGCACGCGGGAGCCGCCGGACACCTCCCACGCGCACCAGTCGTGACCTGCGGAATCGGGCTCACCGTGCAAAGCGGGCACGCCCCGCGCCCACCGCGTCCGGGCGGTCGCGGAGCGTGCCCGCCGCGACCGCCGCGACCGCGACCGCCGCGTCAGCGCGTCAGCACCTCGGCGATGGCGTCGACGCCCCGGTCCAGCTCCTCCTCGGTGACCACCAGGGGCGGCGCGACGCGGAGCGTGGTGTCCTGGGTCTCCTTGCACAGCACGCCCCGCTGCACCAGCGCCTCGGACGCCTCGCGCCCGCGCGGCCCGCCGGGCGCGATCTCCACGCCCGCCCACAGCCCGCGCCCGCGCACCTCGGCGACGCCCCGCCCGACCAGCTCGCCCAGCCGGGCGTGCATCCGGCCGCCCAGCTCGCGCGACCGCTGCTGGAACTCGCCGGTGGCCAGCAGCCGCACCACCGCGCGGCCCACGGCGCACGCCAGCGGGTTGCCGCCGAAGGTCGAGCCGTGCTCGCCGGGCTTGAGCACGCCCAGCACCGCCCGGCTGCCCACCACCGCCGAGACCGGCAGGATGCCGCCGCCCAGCGCCTTGCCCAGCGTGTACAGGTCGGCCCGCACGCCCTCGTGGTCCAGCGCCAGCAGGTCACCGGTGCGGCCCAGGCCGGACTGGATCTCGTCGGCGATCAGCAGCGCGCCGCGCTCGTCGCACAGCGCGCGGATGCCCGCGAGGTAGCCGGCCGGCGGCACGACGACGCCGGCCTCGCCCTGGATGGGCTCGATCAGCACGGCGGCGGTGCGGTCGGTGATCGCGTCCGCCAGCGCGTCCAGGTCGCCGTACTTGACCGCCCGGAAGCCGGGGGTGAACGGCCCGAAGTCCGCGCGCGCGGTGCTGTCGGTGGAGAACGACACGATCGTGGTGGTGCGGCCGTGGAAGTTGGAGCCGGCGACGACGATCTCCGCCGCGCCCTCCGGCACGCCCTTCACCCGGTAGGCCCACTTGCGGGCGACCTTGATGGCCGATTCGACGGCCTCGGCGCCGGAGTTCATCGCGAGCACCATCTCGGTGCCGGTCAGCTCGGCCAGCTCGCGGCAGAACAGGCCGAACTGGTCGTGGTGGAACGCGCGGCTGGTCAGCGTGACGCGGCCGAGCTGCTCCACCGCGGCGGCCACCAGGTCGGGGTGCCGGTGCCCGAAGTTGAGGGACGAGTAGCCGGACAGGAAGTCCAGGTAGCGGCGCCCCTCGACGTCGGTCACCCAGGCGCCCTCGCCGTGGGAGATCACGACCGGCAGCGGGTGGTAGTTGTGCGTGCTCCACTGGTCGTCGAGCGCGATGAACTGCGCGGTGGCCGGTGCGGCGATGGCGGTCATGTCACCAGGCTAGAGGGGTCAGGCTGGCGATTTCATCCGTGGAGCGTTGCGCATCAGGTGTAATCGTTGCGCAGTTCGACGTCTGAGCGGCGAAGTGTTGCGCACCCGGCGGGGCGAAGATCGCGCGGTTAGAGTCCGACGATGGCGAAGAAGACCGCTACCACGGCGAAGAGGTCCGCGGCCGGGAAGGCGGCCCGGCCCCGTTCGGCCGCCGACGCCTTCCGGGTGGTCCCGGAGGACTTCGACCTGGCCGCGCTCGACCCGGCCGCCACGCCCGTCGGGCCCCGGTCCAAGGTCGCCGCCGCCGAGCGGGTGCGCGAGGTGGGCGCGGCGCTGGACGTGCTGCAGGAGACCCTCTACGCCGAGGGGACCGGCGGCGGGCGGCGGCGGGCGCTGCTGGTGCTGCAGGGCCTGGACACCTCCGGCAAGGGCGGCACGATCCGGCACGTCGCCGGCCTGGTGAACCCGCAGGGCCTGCACATCGCCTCGTTCAAGAAGCCGACCGCCGCCGAGCTGCGGCGCGACTTCCTGTGGCGCGTCCGCAGGCAGGTGCCCGCGCCGGGCCGCATCGGCGTGTTCGACCGCTCGCACTACGAGGACGTGCTGGTCGCGCGGGTGGACGGGCTGGTGCCCGCCGCCGAGTGGCGCCGCCGGTACCGGCTGATCAACGAGTTCGAGGCGGAGCTGGCCGCGAGCGGCGTGACGATCGTCAAGTGCTTCCTGCACATCTCGCCGGAGCGGCAGAAGGAGCGCCTGGTCGCGCGGCTGGAGAACCCGGCGAAGCGGTGGAAGTACGACCCGCACGACCTGGCGGTGCGGGCGAGGTTCACCGAGTACCAGGCGGCCTACCAGGACGCGCTGGTGCGCTGCTCGACGACGGTCGCGCCCTGGTACGCCATCCCGTCGGACCGCAAGTGGTACCGGAACTGGGCCGTCGCCCAGCTGCTGCGGGAGGCGCTGGAGCAGATGGCGCCGACCTTCCCCGAGCCCTCGTACGATCCACTGGTCGAATTGGCTCGTCTCCGGGAGGCCGACCCGTTGCGCTGAGCGCAATCTTCATTGCACCTATTGCCCTCCCGGAGTGGTCTAGTCCACTGTGGGAACCGCCGCGGGCAAGGTGGAGCGGAGGTCTGACGTGACAGTGGACAGGCGGCGGTTCCTGGGGGCCGTGGGCGTTGGAGCGGGGTTGCTGATGACCGAGGGTGTCGCCGGGGCGCGCGCGGAGGTCCGGGTCTACCTGGGCACCTACACGACCTGGTCGGGCGGTGGCACGGGTCTGGGGCTGGCGTCCTACGACGCGGCCACCGGCCGGCTGCGGTCGACCGGGGTGGTGGCGGGCGTGCCGAACCCGTCGTTCGTGATCAACGCGGGCCGTCGGGTCTACGCGGTCAACGAGCAGTCGAAGGGCACGGTCACCGCGCTCGCCGTGGGCGCCGACGGCGTGCCGAAGGTGCTCAACGTGCAGAGCACCGGGGGAGCGGACCCGTGCCACCTGGTGCTGCACCGCGGGCACGTGCTGGCCGCGAACTACAGCTCGGGCAGCGTGTCGGTGCACCCGGTGCGCCCCGACGGCGGCCTGGGCCCGCGCACGGACCTGGTGCGGCACAAGGGTTCCGGCCCCGACCCGGACCGGCAGGACGGCCCGCACGCGCACCAGGTGGTCGTCGACCCGGCCGGCGCGTTCGTGCACGCCGTCGACCTGGGCGCGGACGCGGTGTTCGGCTACCGGCTCGACGGCGGCAGGCTGACCCGCGTGTCCACCGCCCGGCTGCACCCCGGCGCCGGGCCGCGGCACCTGGCGTTCCACCCGTCCGGTCGGCACGCCTACATCGCGAACGAGCTGGACTCCACGGTCGTGGTCGCCTCCTACGAGCGCGGTGCGCTCACCCCGGGCCGGAAGTTCGACACCCTGCCCGCGGGCGCGCCCACGACCCCGCGCAACTACCCGGCCGAGGTCGTCGTCTCGGCCGACGGCCGGTTCGTGTACCTGTCCAACCGGGGCCACGACAGCGTGGCGGTGTTCGCCGTCGAGGACGGCGGCGCGTCGCTGCGGCTGCTGGAGGCCACCCCGGTCGGCGGCGACTTCCCCCGGCACATCGCCCTGGACCCGACCGGCGGCCTGCTGTTCGCGTCGAACCAGAACTCCAACACGGTGACGACGTTCGCGGTGGACCGCGCGACCGGGCGGTTGAAGCTCACCAGCACGTTCCCGGCGCCGATCCCGGTGTGCGTCGCCCTATAGGGGCACACCGCGGGCGCGGGACCGTCCACAGTGGTAACTCCGGTGCATGAACATCCTGCCCGCACTGCTGGTGGCCGCCCTGACGCCCGCACCGGCCCCCGTCGCGCCCGAGTACGTCGCCTTGGGCGACTCCTACGCGGCGGGGGTCGGCGCGCACCGCGAGGACTGCGGGCGCACCGCCAACGCCCACCCTGCGCTGTACGCCTCGGCGAAGGGGCTGGAGCTGGTCTTCGCGGCCTGCGGCGGCGCGACCACGGAGGAGGTCGAGGAGCAGGTCGAGCGGATCACCCCGGAGACCTCGCTGGTCACGCTGACGGTGGGCGGCAACGACGCCGGGTTCACCGACGTGCTGACCGCGTGCGTGCTGCGCGGCGATGAGGCGTGCGAGCGCCGGGTCGCCGGCGCCGAGCGGTTCCTGCGCGAGGAGCTGCCCGAGCGGCTCGACGAGCTGAACGCGCGGGTGCGGGAGCGCACGTCCGCGCCGGTCGTCGTGCTGGGCTACCCCCGCCTGTTCGCGCCGCGCGGCGGTTGCTCGCTCAGCGTGGACAAGCGGGCGGCGCTCAACCGGGCCGCCGACGTGCTCAACGAGGTGGTGCGCGCCCGCGCCGAAGCGGCCGGCTTCGGGTTCGCCGACGTCCGCGACGCCTTCGAGGGGCACGGCGTGTGCTCCGACGACCCGTGGATCAACGACCTGTCCCTCACGATCAGCGACTCCTACCACCCCAACTCCGACGGCCACCGCCTCGGCTACCTGCCTGCCCTGACGCGGGCGGCCCCGTAGCGGGAAACCCCCGGCAGGAACCCCGCTGCAGCAACCCGCTGCAGCAACCCGCTGCAGCAACCCGCTGCGGGAAACCCCGCGGCGGGAAGTTCCGGCGCGGGCGGCCCCGCGGGCCCCGGGCTCGGAAACCCCTGGCGCGCAACGCTCCGCGGGCCCGGCCCGCCCGCGGGTCCGCCCGCCGCGCCGCGCGCGGGCGTCAACCGGTTGGCGCCGGTGGCCCGCGACCGACGATGATGCCGGGCGTGAACGCCACGAACGGGCTGCGCACGGTCGCCGCCACCCGCTACGTCACGCCCTTCCGGGAGGGCGGCTCCCTGCCCGGCCTGGTCGAGGCCGACGACCTCGGCATGTACGTGCTGAAGTTCCGCGGCGCGGGCCAGGGCGTGAAGGCGCTGATCGCCGAGGTGGTGGTCGGCGAGCTGGCCCGGCGGCTGGGCTTCCGCGTGCCCGAGATCGTCCTGGTCGACCTGGACCCGCAGCTGGCCTCCGCCGAGCCCGACCAGGAGGTGCAGGAGCTGCTGCGCGCCAGCGGCGGCGTCAACCTGGGCCTGGACTACCTGCCCGGCTCGTTCGACTACAACCCGGTGGTGCGCGAGCCGTCCGCGGAGACGGCGGCGCGCCTGCTGTGGCTGGACGCCCTGACGCTCAACGTCGACCGCAGCTGGCGCAACCCCAACACCCTGCTGTGGCACCGCGAGCTGTGGCTGATCGACCACGGCGCCTCGCTGTACTTCCACCACTCGTGGCGACCCGACCGCTTCCCGGCCGCGACCTACCGCTTCGACGCCGCCGACCACCTGATGACGCCCTTCGCCGGGCCGCTGGCCGAGGTCGACGCGGAGCTGTCCGCGCGCGTGACGCCCGAGCTGGTCCGCGAGGTCCTGGCGCTGGCGCCCGACGAGTGGCTCGCCCAGGACGAGGTCTTCGGCACGCCCGATAAGGTTCGCGCAGCCTATGAGCAGTTCTTCGCGACCCGCCTCGCCCAGCCGCGCGCCTGGGTGGACGCCCTGGAGGCCGCCCGTGCCGCACGTGTTTGAGTACGCGCTGCTGCGCGCCGTGCCCAGGCCGGAGCGGGGTGAGTTCGTCAACGTCGGCGTGCTCGTCTACTGCGCTCCGCTGGACTACCTCGGCGCGCGCGTGCACGTCGACGAGCACCGCCTGCGCGCGCTCGACCCGTCCGCGGACGTCGAACTGCTCCGGGCGCACCTGGCGCACCTGGGGGTGTCCTGCGACGGCGACCCGAAGGCCGGCCCGGTGGCCGCGACCACGCCCGGCCGGCGGTTCCGCTGGCTGACCGCGCCGCGCAGCACCGTGATCCAGACCTCGCCCGCGCACACCGGCCTGACCGACGACCCGGAGGCGTCCCTGGAGCACCTCCTGCGCACGCTGGTGCTGCCGCCGGGGCACTAGGCTGGCAACCTCGCGGCGCACACCGCGTCTTTAGGTGCGAGACGCAAGCCAACACACGGGATCGGGGTCGCTGACATGAGCGCCGGCTACCACCAGGGGTACCAGCGGGCGGGGTACCGGCCCGCGCCCAAGCGCCGCAAGCCCAGGGTCGGCCGGATCGTCCTGGTGGTCCTGGTGCTGCTGCTGGCGCTCGTCGTCGGCCTGTGGGTCTACGTCGACTCCTCGCTGCGCCGCATCGACGCCCTGCCCGACTACGAGGGCCGCCCCGCGGACACCCCCGGCACGAACTGGCTGCTGGTGGGCTCGGACGCGCGGGACGACCTGAGCGAGGAGCAGAAGTCCGCGCTGGCCACCGGCGACGCGGGCGGGCGGCGCACCGACACCATCATGGTCCTGCACATCCCGGACGGCTCCGGGAAGGCGACCCTGGTGAGCGTGCCGCGCGACTCCTACGTGGACATCCCCGGCAACGGCAAGAACAAGATCAACGCGGCGTTCGCGTTCGGCGGCGCGCCGCTGCTGGTGCAGACCGTCGAGGGCGCGACCGGCCTGCGCGTCGACCACTACATGGAGATCGGGTTCGGCGGCTTCGCGGGCATCGTCGACGCCGTGGGCGGCGTGGACATGTGCATCGAGGAGCCGATGAACGACCCGCTGGCCGGGCTCGACCTCCAGCCGGGCTGCCAGGAGCTCGACGGCGCGCAGGCGCTCGGGTTCGTCCGCACCAGGGCGTTCGCCTCGGCCGACCTCCAGCGCGTGCAGAACCAGCGCGAGTTCCTCTCCGCCCTGTCGGACAAGGCGACCAGCGCCGGGACGCTGATCAACCCGTTCCGGGCGTTCCCGCTGCTGTTCGCGGCCACCGACTCCATCTCCGTGGACGACGACGACCACCTGCACGACCTGGCCGGCATGGCGTTCGGGATGAGCGGCGGCGTGGACAACGTGACGGTGCCGGTCGGCGGCACCCCGACGGTGCCGGGCGCGGGTTCGGTCGTGCAGTGGGACCGCACCAACGCCCTGCGGCTGTTCGGCGCGCTGGAGAAGGACGAGCCGGTGCCGGCCGACCTGCTGCAGCAGCCGAAGTAGGCCGGTCCGCCGCGGTCGGGCCCGCCGGCGCGCCGGGCCCGCGCCGCGGCCGTCAGCCCCCGGCCGCCGGCGCGGCGGGCGTCGTCCCGGCGGCGGCCGGCGCGGTGGCGCCCGCGTCGTCGGCCTCGACGTTCGCGCTGGCCTCGATGATGCCCTGGAACTCGCGCAGCAGGTCGTCGTAGATCGGCGTGAGTGACACTTAGTAACCCCCTCAGTCTGGTTCGTCCCCCGATCGGGCCAAGGCAGCCTACTCATGATCGGGTGTCCACTTCACCCGGTATCGGGCAACTGCCCCGCCGTCTCGCTAACGGGCGACTAAACGCGCCCGGAAGCCGCAGGTCACGAGCGGGTCGGGCGCCGGGGCGCACCCGGCCGCGGGCGCACCCGGCGGCGGGCGCGCCCCGGCGGCGGGCGCGCCCCGGCGGCGACGGGGGCGGGGCCGCGGCGCGCGACGGCGGAGCGCCGAGCCGGCCCGCACCGCGCAAGCGCTCGCGACCCCGCCCGGCGACCGCGCCGACGCCGGCGGGCGACCCCGGCCCGGCGCTCGGCCACGAACGGCCAGAGGGGAGTTCCGCCCGCTGGACCGGGCGTCCCCCGTTCGTGCCACCCGGACGACAGCGGGTCAACGGCCCTCAGCACCGGCGCGGTTCACCCGCACGAGTTGTGATCGGTGGGCGATCGGGGGCGGTCCGCCTCACCGAAGTGGCCCTCGTGCTGGGCTTCGGCCCCTGCGGGGCGTGGTGCTCGGCCCGGCGGTGGAAGCTTGAGTCGCACGATGGTGGCGTTTCGGTGCGACTGGCCGGGGTAGCTGGGATGACCCAGCGAAGTTCGCACTACCAGGTGATTTACCTTCACCCGGCGTGAGGTGAACGCTTCCGGGGTGACTGAGCAACGGCGCTCTGAGCCCACCAACCGGGAATCGGACCTCATCCGACGCATCCAGAACCTGGCGCACCGCGCCGAACGCACCGCGTTCAACCACTCCAACCTGGTGGGGCCGCCCCCCTCCCAGGAGCACCTGGACATCCTGGCGGAGATCCGCACCCTCACCGAGCAGGCGGTGGCCGCCGGGCTCGGCAGAGCCGCCGGCCTGCCCCGCCAGGCCGACCCGGTCGACGACGCCCACCTGCGCGCACCCGCCGTCTAGCGCCGCCCGCGGGCCGGGACCGCGCCCGGCCCGCCCCCGGCCGGGGCCGCCACCGGCCCGCCGAACGTGAAAAGTCAACCGGGTGACGTGCGGAACGTTGGGTGCGTGCCGTACGTTGCCGTGCCGTGACCACTCTCCTGGGACGGTTCAAGCAGCGGCTGCGCCGGTTCGCACAGAAGCCCGGCTCGGCCGACCTCACGCCGTACCGCTCGCTGCTCGCCGAGGTCAACGAGCAGGCGGACCGCGTGGGCGCGCTCAGCGACGCGCAGCTCACCGAGGCGGCGGTCGCCCTGCGGGAGAGGTCCGAGTTCGGGCGCGCCGAGCTGGTGGAGGTCTGCGCCCTCGGCCGCGAGGCCGCCGACCGGGCGCTGGGCCTGCGGCCGTTCGACGTGCAGGTCCTGGGCGCGCTCGGGCTGCTGGAGGGCCACGTCGTCGAGATGGCCACCGGCGAGGGCAAGACGCTGTCCGGCGCCATCGCCGCCGCCGGCTTCGCGCTGCGCGGCGACCACGTCCACGTGGTGTCGGTCAACGACTACCTGGCCCAGCGCGACGCGGAGTGGATGGGCCCGCTGTACGAGCTGCTCGGCGTGTCCGTCGGCTGGCTCAGCCAGAGCAGCAAGCCCGACGAGCGCCGTGCCGCCTACGAGGCCGAGGTCACCTACGCGTCGGTGTCCGAGATCGGGTTCGACGTCCTGCGCGACCGGCTCGCCGTGGACGAGGCCGACCGCGTCGTGCCGTCCCCGCGCGTCGCCCTGGTGGACGAGGCCGACTCGGTCCTGGTGGACGAGGCCCGCGTGCCGCTGGTCCTGGCCGGCTCCACCGCGGGCCCCGCCGTCGACCCGGCCCTGGCCGACCTGGTCAAGCGGCTGCGCCGGGACCTGCACTTCGAGGTCGACGACGAGGAGCGCAACGTCTACCTCACCGGGGCCGGCTCCGAGCTGGTCGAACGCGCCCTGGGCGGCATCGACCTGTACTCCGACGAGCACGTCTCCACCACGCTGAGCAAGGTCAACGTGGCCCTGCACGCGCAGGTCCTGCTGCACCGCGACGTCGACTACATCGTCCGCGACGGCAAGGTGCACCTGATCAACGACACCCGCGGCCGCATCGCGAAGCTCCAGCGCTGGCCGGACGGCCTCCAGGCGGCGGTCGAGGCCAAGGAGGCCGTGCAGACCACCGACTCCGGCGAGGTGCTCGACTCGATCACCGTCCAGGCCCTGCTCAGCCGCTACCCGACGGTGTGCGGCATGACCGGCACCGCGGTGGCCGTCGCCGAGCAGCTGCGCGACTTCTACCAGCTGGAAGTGCTGGTCATCCCGTCCAACGTGGAGTGCGTCCGCGAGGACGAGGCGCCCCGCCTCTACACGACGCTGGAGCTGAAGGAAGCCGCCGTCGTCGCGGAGATCGAGCAGGTCCACCGCACCGGGCGGCCCATCCTGGTCGGCACCCTGGACGTCGCCGAGTCCGAGCGGCTGTCCCGCAAGCTCGGCGAAGCGGGCCTGGAGTGCGTCGTGCTCAACGCGAAGAACGACGCGGAGGAGGCGGCCATCATCGCCGACGCCGGGTCGCACGGGCGGATCACCGTCTCCACCCAGATGGCGGGCCGCGGCACCGACATCCGCCTGGGCGGCCACGACTCCACCGACCGCGAGCGCATCGCCGAGCTGGGCGGCCTCTACGTCATCGGCACCGGGCGGCACTCCTCGTCCCGGCTGGACGACCAGCTGCGCGGCCGGGCCGGCCGCCAGGGCGACCCGGGCGGCTCGGTGTTCTTCTCGTCGCTGCAGGACGACCTGGTGGCGCAGTACGTGCCCGACCACGACGAGCCCGCCGAGGTCGACGACGACGGCCGCGTGACCGACGCCGGCACGCTGCACACGGTCGAGCACGCGCAGCGCGTGGCCGAGGGCGTGCAGCTGGAGATCCACCGCAACACGTGGCGGTACAACAAGCTCATCGAGCACCAGCGCACCCTGCTGCTGGAGTACCGGGACAAGCTGCTGCTGACCGACGAGGCGTGGCGGGAGCTGTCCGGGCGCCTGCCGGAGCGGGCGGCGGAGCTGGCCGACCTCCCGTCGGAGATCCTGGTGAGGGCGGCCCGGCTGATCGTCCTGCACCACCTGGACCAGCGGTGGAGCGACCACCTGACGTTCCTGACCGACCTGCGCGAGGGCATCCACCTCAGGGCGCTGGCGAGGCAGAACCCGCTGGACGAGTTCCACCGCGAGGCGATCCCGGCGTACCGCAAGATCGTGCCCGACGCGTGGGACGAGGCGGAGGAGACCTTCGCGAAGGTCGAGATCGACGAGGAGGGCGCGCACCTGGCGGAGGCCGGTGTGCAGCGGCCGAACACGACCTGGACCTACCTGGTCAACGACAACCCCTTCTCCTCCGGCCTGGAGGAGACTTTCAAGGGCCTGGTCAAGCTGGTCCGGCGGCGCTGACGGCCGCCGCTCGCGAGGGGGTCCGCACCCGCCGTGCGCGCCTCCTCACCCGGGCAGCTCGTGCCGGGAGTCCGCCCCCGGGTGGAACCGACGCCCCCGATCGGACGTCTCTGGAACGTGAGGCGTCCTCGGGGCGAATCACGTGCCGGTGTGCGAGCACGAGCCGTTCAGGAGGACCACCGTGGTGTTGAAGAGGATGTTGCGCGCGTTCGGGGTCGGCGGTCCCTCGGTGGACACCGTCCTGGCCAACCCGAACGTCCGCCCCGGCGAGCTGCTGACCGGTGAGGTGCGCATCGCCGGCGGCGACACCGCCGCCGACATCGACCAGGTCAAGCTGTCGCTCGTCACGCGGGTCGAGGTGGAGAGCGGGGACAACGAGTACAACCGCAACGTCGAGTTCGCCCGGGTCGTCGTCGGGCGGCAGGTCCAGGTCCACCCCGGCCGGCAGCTGGCGCTGCCCTTCCGGTTCCCCGTGCCGCTGGAGACGCCGCTGACCGTCGTGCACGGCGCCCACCTGCACGGCATGACGATGGGCCTGCGCACCGAGCTGGAGGTCCGCGGCGCGATCGACCCCGGCGACCTCGACCCGGTCGCCGTGCACCCGATCCGCTCCCAGGAGCACGTGCTCAACGCGTTCGGCGCGCTGGGCTTCCGCTTCACCCGCGCCGACTCGGAGCAGGGCCGCGTCCACGGCGTGCCGCAGCAGCTGCCGTTCTACCAGGAGATCGAGTTCCTGCCGCCGCAGCAGTTCCACGGCAGGGTCAGCCAGGTCGAGCTGACCTTCGTCGCCGACCCGCACCACCTCCACGTGGTGCTGGAGGCGGACCGCCGGGGCGGGTTGTTCCGGCAGGGCGGCGACACGTTCGGGCACTTCGCGATGTCGCACGATGAGGTGATCCGCACGGACTGGGCGGCGGTGCTGCACCAGTGGATGGACCAGGTCGCGGGGCGGCGATCTTCCCGCTGACACGGCTTGTCGGGCGACCACCACGAGGTCGCCGCGGCGGGGGGACCGCGCCGGCGGGCCCGTCGCCGGGGCTGCGGTCGGCGGGTTCGGTGGGATGATTGTCGGCGAGGCCCTCGGCGAGGTCGGGGACTTCTTCGAAGGCGACTACACCGCAGGAGGCATCGTGGGCATCGGCGGTCTGATCAGCGCTCTGATCGTGGGTCTCGTCATCGGGTTCCTCGGCCGGCTCGTGGCGCCGGGCAAGCAGAACATCCCCGTCTGGCTGACGATCGTGGTCGGCATCGTGGCGGCTTTCCTGGGCACCTTCATCGCCCGGGCACTCGGGGTCGAGGACACGCCGGGCATCGACTGGATCGAGGTCATCGTGCAGGTGGTGCTCGCGGCCATCGGGGTGAGCCTGGTGGCGGGGTTCTGGGGCAAGAGGCAGGCCCGCTGACCGGGACCGGCTGACCCGGGGTCCGCAGACCGGGCTCGCCGGCGGGGGCCCGCCGACAGGGGTCCGCCGACGGGACCGCGACCGGGCCCGGCGACCGCGCGCCGGAGGGCCTCCCGGGTCAGCCCGGGAGGCCCTCCGGCGCGAGAGCGGGCCGCCGGCCCGACGCCGGCCGAGCGCGCGCCCGGGGCCGAGCAACCGCTTAGTACGGTGAGCGTCGCCGACGTGGTCGAGCCGGCGCCGGCACGATCGGGCGGCGCCGGCACGAGCAGGCGCCGGCACGAGGGCGCACGGGAACCGGGAGGGGCAGGCCGACCATGGGAATCCTCGACAAGTTCCGGCTCGACGGGCGGGTCGCGATCGTCACCGGGGCGTCCTCCGGCCTCGGCGTGGCCTTCGCCAAGGGCCTGGCCGAGGCGGGCGCGGACGTCGTGCTCGCGGCGCGCCGCGCCGACCGGCTGGCCGACACCGCGGCGCTCGTGGAGCGGGCGGGCCGCCGGGCGCTGGTGGTGCGCGCGGACGTGGCGCGGCCCGAGGACTGCCGCGAGGTGGCGCGGGCCGCCGCGGAGTTCGGCCCCGTCGGCGTGCTGGTGAACAACGCCGGTGTCGCGTCGGCCGTGCCGGCCTCCCGCGAGGCGCCCGAGCAGTTCCGCGGCGTGGTGGACGTCAACCTCACCGGCGCGTTCCTGATGGCGCAGGCCGCCGCGGCGGTGATGGCCGACGGCGGTTCGATCGTCAACATCTCCAGCGTGCTCGGCCTCGTGTCCGGCGGCCTGCCGCAGGCCGCGTACTCCGCGTCGAAGGCCGGCCTGCTCGGCCTGACGCGGGACCTCGCGCAGCAGTGGACCGGCCGCAAGGGCATCCGGGTCAACGCGATCGCGCCCGGCTACTTCGCCTCGGAGATGACCGACCAGTACCCGGAGGGCTACCTGGACGCGCACGTCGCCCGGCTGCCCATGGGGCGCGTGGGCGACCCCGAGGAGCTGGCGGCGGCCGTGGTGTTCCTCGCGTCGCCCGCGGGCGGCTACACCACCGGCGCGACCTTCGTGGTGGACGGCGGCGCGACCGTCGGGAGCTGACCGGCTCGTCCCGGTCCGGTGGCGTTTATGCTGCTGCGCATGGGCACCGTGCCGGAGCGGCTGATCGAGGCGGCCACCAGGCTGTTCGCCGACAAGGGCTTCGACCGGGTCGCGGTGCAGGAGGTCGTCGACCTGGCCGGCGTCACCAAGGGCGCGATGTACCACTACTTCGGGTCCAAGGACGACCTGCTGCACGAGATCTACGGCAGCCTGCTGCGGGTGCAGACCGAGCGGCTGGAGCGCGTCGCCGCCGGCCCGGCCCCGGTGGCCGAGCGGCTGCACGCCGCCGCGCTGGACGTCGTGGTGACCTCGGTGGAGAACTTCGACCAGGCCAAGGTGTACTTCCGGTCGGCCGACCGGCTGGCCGAGGACCGGCGGCGGGCGATGCGCGCCGAGCGCCGCCGCTACCACGAGCGGTTCCGGTCGCTGGTGGAGGAGGGGCAGGCCGCGGGCGTGTTCCGGGCGGACGTGCCGGCGGACCTCGTCGTGCACAACTTCTTCGGCGCGGTGCACCACCTCGGCGCCTGGTACCACGCCTCGGGCGAGCTGTCGGCCGAGCAGGTCGCCCGCCACTACGCGGACCTGCTGCTCGGCTCGCTGCGCCCCTGACGGGGACCACCGTCGCTTGTGGACGGTCAGGGCACCAGGAGCACGACCGTTTCGGCCACGCAGCCCGGTTTCGGCTCGCCCTCGATCTCCACGGTCACCTTCACCACGGCCTGCTTCCCGGGCGGCAGGTCGGTGACCGACAGCAGTTCCGCGCCCGCCCGCACCCGCGAGCCCACGACCACCGGGCTGGGGAAGCGGACCCTGTTCAGGCCGTAGTTCACGCCCATCCGCAGGCCCCGCACGGTGTAGGCGTCCCGCACCAGCGAGGGGATCAGCGACAGGGTCAGGTAGCCGTGGGCCACCGGCGCCCCAAACGGGCCCGCCGCGGCCTTCACCGGGTCCACGTGGATCCACTGGTGGTCGCCGGTGGCGTCGGCGAACAGGTCGACCTGCTCCTGGGTGACCTCGTGCCAGCCGCCGTGCCCCAGGTGCTCGCCCCGGGCGGCCGCGAACTCGTCGAGGTCGGCGAAGACCCGCACGGTCAGTCCTTCGGCCCGCCGGCGACGTAGAGGACCTGGCCGGACACGAAGCCCGCGCCCTCGCTGACGAAGAACGACGCGGCGTGCGCGATGTCCTCGGGGACGCCGACGCGGCCGACCGGGATCGCGGCCGCCGCGCCCTTCTTGAAGTCCTCGAAGTCGATGCCCAGCCGGGCGGCCGTCGCGGCGGTCATGTCGGTGGCGACGAGGCCCGGCGCGATGGCGTTGACCGTGACGCCGAACTTGCCCAGCTCGATCGCGAGGGTCTTGGTGAACCCCTGCAGGCCCGCCTTGGCCGCCGAGTAGTTGGCCTGCCCGCGGTTGCCCAGGGCGCTGGTGCTGGACAGGTTGACGATGCGGCCCCAGCCGGCCTTGGTCTGGAAGACCTGCACCGCCCGGCTCATCAGGAACGCGCCGCGCAGGTGCACGCCCATCACCGCGTCCCAGTCGTCGTCGGTCATCTTGAACAGCAGGTTGTCGCGCAGGATGCCCGCGTTGTTCACCAGCACGGTCGGCGCGCCCAGCTCGTCGGCCACCCGCTCGACGGCCGCGTCGACCGCCGCACGGTCGCTGACGTCCGCGCCCACCGCGATCGCGCGCCCGCCGGCGGCGGTGATCCGCTCCACCCCGGCCGCGCAGCCGCTCTCCTGCAGGTCCAGCAGGGCCACGGCGAGCCCGTCGCGCGCCAGTCGCGCCGCCACCGCCGCGCCGATGCCGCGCGCGGCGCCCGTGACGATGGCCACCCGTGCGTCCGTCCCGGCCACGAGATCCTCCTTGAGCAAGCCCTGCGAACAGGTCCGGTGAACAAGCGCTGTGAACGAGTCCGGTGGACAAGCGCTGTGAGCGAGCGCCGGAGAACCTACCGGTGCCGCCGTGCTCGACGCCACCACCCGGCACGATCAGCGTACCGACCGGTCGGGATGCGCGCGTGGGGTTCGGAGCGGGTCGCCCTGGTCGCCGGCGGCGGGGGCGGGATCGGCGCGGGCGTCGCCCGGCGGCTCGCGGGCCGCGGCTGCCGGCCCCGCCGTGTTGCGCGCCGGCGGAACCGGTGAATGCTGGTACGTCCAGGCCGGTCGGCCCGGCGGACCGCTCCGGTTGCCCGACCTGCCCGGCCCGCGCACCGGCGACGGCGGGCGCGGGGCGCCGCCCGACCCGTCCCAGGAAGGCTGGACACCCTTGCGCGCCATCCAGATCACCGAATTCGGCGGACCCGAGGTGCTGACCGAGGTCGAGCTGCCCGACCCGGCGCCCGGTCCGGGTGAACTGCTCGTGGAGGTCAGCCGGGCGGGCCTGAACTACGCCGACACGCACCAGGCGGAGAACTCCTACCTGGCGCGGATGCGGCTGCCCATGGTGCCCGGCGGCGAGGTCGTCGGCCGCACGCCGCAGGGCCGCCGGGTCGTCGCCCTGGTGAACTCCGGCGGGTACGCGCAGAAGGCGGTGGTCCCCGAGGGCACCGCCTTCGACGTGCCCGACGGCGTGGACGACCTGACCGCGCTGAGCATGGTCGTGCAGGGGGTCAGCGCGTGGCTGCTGCTGCGCCGCAGCACCCACCTGGAGCCGGGGGAGAGCGTGGTCGTCCACGCCGCCGCGGGCGGGGTCGGGTCGATCGCCGTGCAGCTGGCCAAGAGGTGGGGCGCGGGCCGGGTCATCGCCACCGCCAGCAGCGAGGCGAAGCGGCGGCTGGCGCTGGAGCTGGGCGCGGACGTCGCCGTGGACTCGACCGCCGGCGACATGACCGAAACCCTGCGCGAGGCCAACGGCGGGCGGCGGGTCGACGTGGTGCTGGACATGACCGGCGGCGCGGTGACCGACCAGAGCCTGGCCGCGCTGGCCCCGTTCGGGCGGCTGGCCTTCTACGGGATGGCCAGCCGGGAGCGGCCGACGCCGGTCGACCCGGGTGAGCTGCTCGGGCGTTCCGCGGCCATCGCCGGCATGTGGCTGCCGCACGCGTTCGGCCTGCCCGGACGGGTCGTGCACCGGGCCGTGGCGGAGCTGTTCGAGCTGGTGGAGGCGGGGGAGCTGCGGGCGGTGCCGGGCGGCGAGTACGGGCTGTCGGAGGTCCGCCGGGCGCACGAGGACCTGCGGTCGCGCCGGACGACCGGGAAGCTGGTGCTGGACCCCTCGCGGTGACCCCGCCGGGCTCCCCCGCGGGAGTCCTTCGCGGGAGTCCTTCGTCGGGGGGCCTGCGCGGTGGCGCCGGGTGGGACCACCGGGCGGGGCCACCCCCGCGCGGGTGGCGGCCCCGCCCGGATCACCCGCTCAGCGCGACGACCGGCCGACGACCCGGCCGGCCGGTCCGGTCACTCGCTCAGCTCGGCGAGCGCGGCCTTGACCTTGGCCAGCTCGGCCTCCAGCTCCTCCATGCGGGTGCGGTGCTGGGACCGGGCGGCCTCGATGACCTCGTCGATGCCGCCGGCGATGTCCTCGTGCAGCTCCTTGGCCGCCTTCGACACGGCGGCGGCGGAGATCGCCAGGCCCTGCACGACCCGCTTGGTGCCGTGCACCAGGTCGGCCTGCCACTCGCCGTCGGCGGTGCCGGTGACGGTCAGCGTCAGCTCGACCGTGCGGGTCTTCTTGGCCGTGCTCTTGGGCGCCCGGGTCTTCGCGGGCTTGGCCGCCGGCTGGGCGGGCGCCGGCTCCTCCTGCCGGGGCGCGGCAGGTTCGTCCTCCTGCTGCGCGGTGGCGGGCCCGTCCTCCGCCGGCACGGGTGCGGCGGGCGCCTCGGCGTCCACCTGGTCCTGCTGCTCCACGAGCGTGTCCGCCTGCACGTTCTGGTCCTCTCTGCGCGTCCGGCCCGACCCGGCGGGATCATAGAACAACTGTTCGATGCTGGGTCGGTTGCCCCGCACAGCGTAGGGTGTCGGCCTTGTGAGCGGATGGCGGGACATGTCCGCCCGCCGGTTCCTGGACCGGCTCGGTGGCGAAATCGGAATCGCGGCGGCACTGCCCGTGGGGGTGCTCGCGGCGGTGGACCAGCACTCGGCGGCGGTGCGCGACATCCTCGCGCACGGCGCGCCGGCGGCAGCGGCGGAGATCCTCCTGGCGGGCTACGCCAGGGGCGTGCTGGACGAGGCGAGGGCGCACGGCTGGAGCCCGCCGCCGCTGGTGGACTGGCCGCGCGCGGACTGGACGACGCTGCGGCTGGCGGCGGTGTGCTCGCTGGCGCGCGGCGCCGACGAGGACGAGTACGCGCTGGAGTCCTGACGCGCCGGAGGGGGGAGGCGGCGGCGCCGGGCGCCACCGCCTCCCCCCGTTACGACCGCCTCACTGCGGCGGGCGTTGGCCGGGGTTCGGTTGGGGCTGAACCGGGTTCCCGACCGGCGGGGTTGGCATGGTGGCGGCGTGCGCCGGCGTCTCGCCGACGGGGCGCACGTGCTGCGTCGGGGCCTCCTGCGTGCGCCGCACGTCCTCGCGACCCCGCTGGTACGCCTCGGCCTGGGCCCTGGCCTGCGGCACCTCGTTCTCGGCGCGGGTCAGCCAGCCCTCCCAGCGCTGCTGCATGGGCTTGACCAGGCCGCCGCCGACGCCCACGACGGCGATGCCGCCGACGGTGGCCAGGATGGTGATCAGGATGGGCAGGGTGACCGCGGTGGCGACGCCGATCTGGTTCAGCGCGGCGATCACGCCCAGGCCGATGATGAACCAGGACGCCACGTTCGCGATCGTGCGGCCGTAGGACAGGCTGCCCAGCGCGCGGCTCGCGAGGTCGCGCACGGCGCGGGCGATGGCGGCGGCGACCACGATGATCACGATGGCGACGATCGCGCGGGGCAGCCAGGCCACGATCTCGGTCAGCAGGTTGCTGACCGGGTTGGACCCGAACAGGCCGAACGCGATCTGCAGCGCGATCAGCAGGATGCCGTAGTAGACGATCTGCGCGACCAGCCCGGAGGCGTCGAACTTCGAGCGCGCCATCGCGTCGCCGATGCCCCCGCGCTGCACGGCGCGGTCGAAGTGCACCCGTTCGAGCACCTTGTGCACGGCGGTGCGCAGCAGTCGGGCGACGATCCACCCGATGAGCAGCACGACGAGGAACCCGACGAGCTTCGGCAGGAAGGTCACCACTGACCGCAAGGCGTCACCGGCGGCCTCACCGATGCCTTGGGCCTGCGCCGTCTGCACGGCGAGCAGGGCATTCATCGTTCGACCTCCTCGGAGGGGGTGATTCGGCTCACCGAACGGTTACCCCCGCTCGCCGGCCCAAACCACCTCCCGCGCCCCGCCCGTCGGACCCGTCGCGGCCGGTCAGGGGCAGGCTTGCACCAGGCCCGCCCCGACGTCGGTGGACGGCAGGCCCAGCCGGTGGCCGGACTGCATCAGCCGGGCCCACAGCTCCCAGCCGCGCGCGCCGTGCCGCTGGGCCAGCAGCGCCGCGACGCCCGCCACGTGCGGGGTCGCCATGCTGGTGCCCTGGGTGCGCTTGTGCCTGGTCCCGGGGGTCCGGCCGTTCCAGCTGGAGTACACGTTGACACCGGGCCCGGCCACGTCGACCTGGCCGGTGGTGTCCACCGACCCGCAGGAGAACGGCGCGGTGGCCCGCCGCTCGTCGATCGCGCCGACGGACAGGATCGACGGGCAGTTGGCCGGGTGGCCGACCGGCGCGACCACGTCGGGGCGCCTGCTCTCGTTGCCCGCCGCCGCCACGATCAGCGTGTTCCTGGCCAGCGCGCGCTGCGCGGCCTGCTCGAAGACCTGCGAGTGCGGCGTGCCCGGCCGCACCGCCGCGCCCAGCGACATCGACACGACCGCGCAGCCGTTGGCGACCGCCCAGGCGATGCCGGCGAGGATGCCGCCGTCCGCGCCGAGGCCCGAGTTCGCCAGCACCTTGCCCGCGTACAGCTCGGCCTCGTGGGCCACGCCGTAGCCGGGGCCGCCGGACGCGGGTTCGCGCGGTCCCGCGGCGGAGCCGGCGCAGTGCGTGCCGTGGCCGTGCGCGTCCTCCGCCGTCTCGCCCTCGACGAACGAGTGGGTCAGCACCGTCCGGCCGGCGAAGTCCGGGTGGTCGGTGGTGAACCCGGTGTCCAGCACGGCGATCCGGACGCCCGCGCCGGACGCCGTGCTCAGCGGCGCGCCCACGGCCTGCAGGCCCCAGGTGAACGCGCTCTCGTCGACCACCGCGGAACCGCCCGCCCCGGTGTCCTCCGGGGCGGGTGCGGCGATCGCCCGCACGACCCGCTCCGGCTCCACCACGGCGATGGGGCCGGGCCGGTCGACGGCCCGCGCCAGGGCGCCCGCCTGGTCCGGGTCGGCGTCGACCAGGGCGATGCCGAGGTCGTGGAAGATGACGCCGTCGGAGGCGCCCCACTGCCCGGCGGTGACCGACTCGACGGTCGCGGTCGCGGTGATCCCGGCCACGCGGCTCATCTCCCGGGCGCCGGCGGCGACCGAGCCGCCCTCCAGGAGCACCAGGTAGCGGCCGGTCGTCGTCTCGCTCTGGTCGGGCATGGCGGCCCCCTTCTCGGGCAAGGCGGAAATCAGGTGTAGCCCTGCCGGTCACCCCCCTACAAGGGGCCGAAAGCGGCTTTTCCGCCGAGCCCGGGAAGCGGGTCCGCGAGGAACCCCGAATCAGACCGCGGCGGCCTCCGCCGAACGCCCGCGGACCGATTTCGCCAGCGGTTCGACGACGCGCGCGGCCACCGGGCCGAGCACCGCCATCAGCAGCACGTAGGCCGTGGCCAGGGCCGCCAGCTCCCCGTCCACCGCGCCGGAGGCCACGGTGAGGCTCGCGATGACGATGGAGAACTCGCCGCGCGCCACCAGCGCCGCGCCCGCCCGCGCCCGGCCCAGCTTCCCGATCCCCTGGCGCTTGGCCGCCCACCAGCCGGTGGCGACCTTGGTCAGCGTGGTGACCACCGCGAGCGCGACCGCCAGCGCCAGCACGGGGGGGATGGACGCGGGATCGGTGTTGAGCCCGAACACGACGAAGAACATCGCCGCGAACAGGTCGCGCAGCGGTTCCAGCATCCGCGTCGCGTTCTCCGCGGTCGAGCCGGAGATCGCGATGCCGAGCAGGAACGCGCCCACCGCCGCCGACACCTGCAGCTGCGAGGCCAGGCCGGCCACCAGCAGCGCCGCGCCGAGCAGCTTGAGCAGGAACACCTCGGGGTCGGGGCTGTCCACCACGGCCGACACGTACCGGCCGAACTTCAGCGCCACGACCAGCACGACGGTGATGGCGGCCAGCGAGATGCCGACCGCGCTCAGCCCGCCCAGGAAGCTCACGCCCGCCAGCACGGCGGTCAGGATGGGCAGGTAGACGGCCATCGCCAGGTCCTCGAAGACCAGCACGGACAGCACCACCGGGGTCTCCCGGTTGCCCAGCCGGCCCAGGTCGCCCAGCACCTTGGCGATGATCCCGGACGAGGAGATGTAGGTGACGCCGGCCATCGCCAGCGCGCCCACCGGGCCCCAGCCCAGGACGAGCGCGGCGATCGCGCCCGGCGCGGCGTTGAGCACGATGTCGACCAGGCCGGCGGTCCAGGACCGCTTCAGCCCGGTCATCAGCTCGGCGGCCGAGTACTCCAGGCCGAGCAGGAGCAGCAGCAGGATGACGCCGATCTCGCTGGCGATGTGGGAGAAGCCCTCGATGCCGTGCAGGGGGACCAGGCCGCCCTGCCCGAAGGCCAGGCCGCCGATCAGGTACAGGGGGATGGGGGAGATGCCGATCCGCCAGGCCATCTTGCCGAGCAGGCCGAGGCCGAAGAAGACGGCGCCGAGCTGGATCAGGGCGATCGCGGTGTCGTGCAAGGGCTCAACCGTCCAGGACGTCTGTCGTCTTGGCCAGGCCCTCGGCCGTGCCGACCACGACCACCAGGTCGCCGCCCTCGAACGGGAAGTCCGGGCGCGGCGACGGGTGCACCGAGCCGGCGCGCACCACGGCCACGATGGACGCGCCGGTGCGGGTGCGCAGCTCGGTCTCGCCCAGCGTGCGGCCGTCGAACCGGGAGCCGGGGACGATCGGGAACTGCCTGGTCGAGATGCCCGCCACGTCGCGGTGCTGCTCGTCCAGGTGCGCGACCAGCTGCGGCGCGCCCAGCAGCCCGGCCAGCGTGCCGGCCTCGGCCGGGGTGAGCGCCACGGAGGCCGAGCAGTCGTCGGGGTCGTCCTTGCGCGACACGATCAGCTCGAACTTGCCGTCGCGGTAGGTGATGACCCCGATGCGGCGGCCCGCGCGGATCATGAAGTCCTGGCGGGTGCCGATTCCGGGCAAAGGCGTGACCTCGACGTTCATGGGTCCGGATAGTAATAGCCATGACTGATCGGGTACGGGCGGTGCGCAGCGGTTGGGTGGTCCGGGACCGCGTGCCGGGACCTGACGTGGACGAGTTCGCCGAGCCCGAGCGCGTGGTGGAGGCGCTGGCCGCCACGCGCAACGGCACCCTGCTGGCGGTGCAGCACCCGCACCGCACCCCCTCGGCGCTGGCCGCCGGGCTGGGCCTGCTCGACGCGCTGCCGGCCGCGCGCGCCGAGCTGGCCTACCTGTGCCGCACGGCCTACCGCCAGGTCACCGACGTCGTCGCGCCCTACCGGGTGGACGGCCCGGACGGCACGGCGTACGGGCTGCTGTGCATGGTCGACCCGGCGGCCGTCGGGCACACCGAGGACGTCTACCCGGACGTGGTGGCCGAGCGCGCCCGCGTGCTGTCCGGCCTGGGCTGCGCGACCAGCGCCGCGCTGCTGGTACCGGTGCCCGAGGACACCTCCGGGTGGCCGGCCCGGCGGCCCGGCCGGGGCGTCGCCGGGCCGTCCGAGCTGACCCGGCTGGTGGCCGAGGTCGCCGAGGAGCCCGCCGTGTCGGTGGTCGACCCGGGCGGGCGGCGGCACTGGCTGTGGCTGGTCGGGCCCGGCTGCCGGCAGGACGCCCTGCTGGCCGCCGCCGGCGCGCACCCGCTGATGGTCGCCGACGGCAACCACCGGGTCGCGGCGGCCGCGGCGGCCGGGCTCACCGGCCTGCTCGCCCTGGTCGCCGCCGGGCCGGACCTGCGGGTCGGGCCCATCCACCGCGCCCTGGTCGGCACCGGCCTGGGGCTGGACGCGCTGGCCTCGGCGTGGCGCGGCCTCGGGTTGCGGGTGGCCGAGGCCGACGCGTCGGCGCGCCCGTCGCCCGGCGCGGTGGTGGCGGTCTCCGGCGCGCGGGCGCTGCGGGTGGAGCTGCCCTCGGCCGGCGTCGACCACGCCTTCGTCGAGTCGCACCTGCTGGAGCGGGCGCTGGGGCTGGACCCGGAGAGCCCGCACGTGCGCCCGGTGACCGGCGGCGTGCCGCTGGACGCCGACGCCCTGCTGCTGATCGCGCCGGTCCCGGTGGCCGACGTGCTGGCCGTGCACGCGGCGGGTGGCCGGATGCCGCGCAAGAGCACCTACTTCACGCCCAAGCCGCGCAGCGGTCTCCTGCTGGCCGACCTGGACTGATCCCCGCGCGCCCTGCCGCCGGTGTGACGGGCCGCACCGGGCACAATGGTGGGGTCGACGCCCGGGCGGCGCCCCGGAGGCGTCCAGGTCGCGGACCGTCGCGTTGAGGAGGAAACCCCGGTGGGACACGGTGAGCTGCGCGGTGTGGTGGCCCTGGACGGGCCGTCGGGCACCGGCAAGTCCTCCGCCGCGCGCCGGCTGGCGGCCGCGCTGGGCGCGCGCTACCTGGACACCGGCGCGATGTACCGCGCGATCGCGCTGGCCGTGCTGCGGGCGGGCGTCGACCCGGAGGACGCCGAGCGCGTCGCCGAGGTCGCCCGCGCCGCGGCGCTGGAGCAGGGCGACGACCCGGAGCGCTCGACCACGGTGCTGGACGGCGCCGACGTCGGCGCGGAGATCCGCGGCCCCGAGGTGACCCTCGCGGTGTCGCCGGTGTCGGCCGTGCCGCAGGTGCGGGAGCTGCTCGTGGCGCGGCAGCGCGCGATCATCGCCGCCGCGCTGGCGGAGGCGGGCGGGATCGTGGTGGAGGGCCGCGACATCGGCACGGTCGTCGCGCCCGACGCCGGGCTGAAGGTCTACCTGACCGCCGACGCGCAGGCCCGCGCGCAGCGGCGCGCCCGGCAGGACAGCGCCTCCGGCCGTGCGTCCACGGTGGACGCGACGCTGGCGGACGTGCGGCGGCGGGACGCCTACGACTCGACGCGGGCGGTGTCGCCGCTGCGGCCCGCCGCGGACGCCGTCGAGCTGGACACCACGTCGCTGGACCTCAAGGGCGTGCTGGCGGCGCTGGTGGACCTGGTGGAGCGGCGCGGGCTGCGCGTCGTGGCGGTGGGTGGGTGAGCGGTCAGCTGCCACCCGGCGCGTGGCCCCGGCTGCACGACCTCGGCCGGTGGATCGGCCGCGGGCCGTTCGCGTGGGCGTTCCGGGTGCGCGTGTCGGGCCGGTCGAGGGTGCCGGCGCACGGCCCGGTCGTGGTGGTCGCCAACCACAGCTCGATGGTGGACGGGCCCATCCTGTTCGGCGTCCTGCCCCGCCGCGTGGTGTTCCTGATCAAGCAGGAGATGTTCCGCGGTCCCGCGGGCTGGGGCCTGCGGCGGATCGGCCAACTCGCCGTGCGGCGCGGCGCGCCCGACCGGGCGCCGCTGGTCGCGGCCCAGGGGGTGCTGCGCGCCGGCGGGGTCGTCGGCGTGTTCCCCGAGGGCACGCGCGGCGCCGGCGACGTGGCGCAGGCCCAGCAGGGCGCGGCGTGGCTGGCCCGCACGACCGGCGCCGCGGTGGTGCCGGTCGCGTGCCGGGGCACCCTGCGGCCCCCCGGTTCCGGGCGCCGGTTCCGGCCCGTGGTGGACGTGCTGGTGGGCGAGCCGTTCGAGCTGCCGGCCGAGAAGGGCCGGGCGGCGCTGGAGAAGGCCACCGAGCAGGTCCGCGATCGCTTGGCCACGCTGGTGGCCGAGCTGGACAGCAAGCGAAGCGCGAGTGGAGAAGCACGATGACGGACTTGGACGGCACCTGGGCGGACGAGTCCGACTGGACCGCGTTCGACGGCGACGAGGTCGGTGACGAGGGGGGCGCGGGCGTCCCGCAGCCGGTGCTGGCCGTCGTCGGCCGCCCGAACGTGGGCAAGTCGACGCTGGTCAACCGCATCATCGGCCGCCGGGAGGCGGTCGTGCAGGACGTGCCGGGCGTGACCCGCGACCGGGTCGCCTACGACGCGCTGTGGAACGGCCGCAAGTTCACCGTCGTCGACACCGGCGGCTGGGAGCCCGACGCGACCGGCATGATGGCCGCCGTCGCGGCGCAGGCCGAGCTGGCGATGTCCACCGCCGACGCGATCCTGTTCGTGGTCGACGCCACGGTCGGCGCCACCACCACCGACGAGGCCGCCGTGAAGGTGCTGCGGCGCTCCAAGCGGCCCGTGCTGCTGGTGGCCAACAAGGTCGACGACGAGCGGCTGATGGGCGAGGTCGCGATGCTGTGGTCGCTGGGCCTGGGCGAGCCGATCCCGGTCAGCGGCCTGCACGGGCGCGGGTCCGGCGACCTGCTGGACCGGATCCTGGGCGCGCTGCCCGAGACGCCCCGCGACACGTTCGGCGCCCCGGCCGGCGGCCCGCGCCGCGTCGCGCTGGTGGGCCGGCCCAACGTGGGCAAGTCCTCGCTGCTCAACCGGCTGACCGGCGAGGAGCGCTCGGTGGTCGACTCGGTGGCGGGCACCACCGTCGACCCGGTCGACTCGCTGGTGGAGCTGGACGACGAGCTGTGGCGGTTCGTGGACACCGCCGGCCTGCGCAAGCGGGTGAACTTCGCCTCCGGCGCGGAGTACTACGCGTCGCTGCGCACCAAGGCCGCGATCGAGTCCGCCGAGGTGGCGATCGTGCTGTTGGACGCGTCCGAGCCGATCAGCGAGCAGGACCTCAGGGTGCTGACGATGGTCGTCGAGTCGGGGCGGGCCTGCGTGCTGGCGTTCAACAAGTGGGACCTGGTCGACGAGGACCGGCGCAACGCCATGGTGCGGGAGCTGGAGCGCGGCCTGGTGCGCGTGCCGTGGGCCGAGCGGGTGAACATCTCCGCGCTGACCGGGCGCGCCGTGCGCAAGCTGGCGCCGGCCCTGCGCACCGCGCTGACCTCGTGGGACACCCGCGTGCCCACCGGGCGGCTGAACTCGTGGCTCAACGACCTGATCCAGGCCACCCCGCCGCCGGTGCGCGGCGGCAAGCAGCCCAAGGTGCTGTTCGCGACCCAGGCGGGCACCAGGCCGCCGACGTTCGTGCTGTTCACGACCGGTTTCCTGGAGGCGGGCTACCGGCGGTTCGTCGAGCGCAGGCTGCGCGAGGAGTTCGGCTTCGAGGGCAGCCCGGTGCGGATCTCGGTCCGGGTGCGGGAGAAGCGCCCGAAGAAGTGATCGGTTGCCCCGGCAGGCGGAATGCGGTTGCCTGACGTGGTGCCGGTGCGATTGGTCCTCGCGGACGACGAGGCGCTGCTGCGGCGGGGGCTGCGGGTGCTGCTGGAAGCCGACGGCAGGGTGCGCGTCGTCGCCGAGGCCGCGGACGGCGCGGCGCTGCTGGAGGCCGTGCGCCGCCACCGCCCGGACGTGGCGCTGGTCGACGTCCAGATGCCGGGGATGGACGGGCTGTCGGCGCTGCGCGCGCTGCTGGCGTGGACCGACCCGCCCGCCGTGGCGGTGCTGACGACCTTCGACCTGGACGACTACGTGGCCACGGCCCTGGAGCTGGGCGCGCAGGGCTTCCTGCTCAAGGACGCGGAGCCCGAGGCGCTGGTCCGCGCCGTGGTCGACCTGGCCGCCGGCGGCGCGGTGCTCGACCCGAGGATCACCGCCCGCCTGCTGCCCAAGCTGCGCGCCGCCGGCCGGTTCCGGCACAACCCGCAGCTGGGCGCGCTCAGCGCGCGCGAGAAGCAGGTGCTGGCCCGGATCGCGAGCGGGCAGTCGAACAGCACCATCGCCGCGGGCCTGGGCCTGAGCGAGGCGACGGTGAAGAGCTACGTGTCCACGGTGCTGACGAAGCTGGGCGTGGAGAACCGCGTGCAGGCGGCCCTGGTCGCCCACCAGGTGGGCGGCTCGTGGTGATCGCCCGCCAGGTCCTGGCCGTCGCCGTCCCGGCCGCGATGGTGCTCCTGGCCGACGGCGGGCCGTTCCCGTGGTCGATCCCCGCGGCCCTGGTCGCCTGCGCGCTGCTCCCGGTGCGCCGCTGGTGGCCGTGGCTCGCGGTCGTCGCCTGCCTCCCGGCGCTGGCCGGCGGCCTGGGCTGGCCACCGGCGGTCGTGGCCCTCTACCGGGTGGGCCGCACCTCCACCCCGCGGGTGATGATCGGGTGGGTGGCGGTCACCACGGCGGTCCCGGCGACGATGGTGGTGGCGACCCAGGACCTGGCGGTGGGCGCCATCGCGCTCACCTACTCGTTCACGGTGTTCATGTCCGGCGCGCCGACGGCGCTGGGCGCGCTGATCGCGACGCGGCAGGAGCTCACCGGGAGCCTGGCCGAGGCGTCCCGGGCGCGGGAGGCGGAGCTGGAGGCGCGGGAGGCGGGCGCGCGGGCGTCGGAGCGGGCGCGGATCGCGCGCGAGATCCACGACGCGGTCGGGCACCACGCGACGCTCATCGCGGTGGAGTCCGCGGCGCTGGCGGCGACCAGCGACTCCCCGGAGGTGCAGGCCACCGCCCGGCGGCTGCGGGCGCTGGCGAAGGACGCGCTGGCGGAGATGAGGGCGGCCCTGGGCCTGCTCAACACCGAGCCCACCCAGGGCCACGAGGACATCCCGCAACTGGTGGACCGCGCCCGGGCCGCCGGCCTGGCCATCCGCTTGGACGACGGGGTGAAGGACCTGCCGCCGCCGATCAGCCGAGCGGCGTTCCGCGTGGTCCAGGAAGCGCTCACCAACGTCACCAAGCACGCGCCCGGCGCGGCGGTCCGGGTGAGCCTGACGAAGGCCGACGGGCGCCTGAAGGTGTCGGTGGTCAACGGCCGCCCCCTGCACCCGTCGACGGCCGACCAGGGCGGGATGGGCCTGCACGGCCTGTCGGAGCGCATACGCCTGGTAGGGGGGACGCTGAAGACCACCCCGAAGGCGGACGGCAGCTGGGAACTGGAAGCCGACCTACCCTCCGGTCCGTCGAAAGTAGACCCGGACGACTCAACTTTAGGCGGTAGTGCCCACGACCGAGCGAACGCATAGTGACAGTGCGTCGATGCTCGGGGGAGCGGCAAGTCGACCGAGGGGAAGCGGAGGCCCGTGGTGCACGGGCCTCCGCCGAAACCCCAGGTCAGCCGCCTGTCGGGCGAACACGGGGGGCCGCGTCGGGGGTCCGTTGGCGGATGCGCTAAGCTGATCGCGCACCCCACAACGGGATGCGGCCGGGACGTGGCGCAGTTTGGTAGCGCACTTGACTGGGGGTCAAGGGGTCGCAGGTTCAAATCCTGTCGTCCCGACGGCCGAAAGAGCCCGCTGATTCAGGTAAAACACCTGGTCAGCGGGCTTTTTCAGTTCAGAGGGACGATCTTCACGTTGATCTTGTAGTTGCCTCACACAGCGGTGAGTGACTAACTGAGTGACTGAGGTAGCAAGCTGTGATGTCGACTTCGCCGCTGCAGGCTGGGTGTCGGGGGCGTGGAAGCGTCTGGCTATCGCTAGGGTGAGTGCAGTGGTCCGCCATTGGATGCGTATGCTTACGCAACGTAACGTGATCTGAGCCTCAGGGAGTGTGTTGGTGAGCCCTGTACCAGGGTTCCCCTCTATGGGGGCCAGGAAGATGCGCCGCCTGTTGGAGCGCGCCCTGGGGTACAGGGAGGACCCTGACACCCGAGACGGCAGCCATGTCTGGTTGGTCGCCGAGGGAAGACCTCGCATCCGCTGGGCGTTCCATGACGCACGGGAGCTTGCTCCGATCGAGGTGCGCAACGTCCTGATGAGGCAGGCTGGCCTTACACTGGACGAGGCGAGGAGGGTGGTGCGGCGTGGCTGAGAGTGTGGTGCACGTTTTGCTCACCGACTATGGCCAGTTCGGTTGGGGAATCAGCAGCCCACAGCTCCCTGAGTTGATCGGTGGCAGAGAAAGCTATGAGGAGCTTGTCGCGGACCTAGATAAGCTCTTGGCTTTTGGTGGTGCTACAGATGGAAATCCGCGCCTCCTTCATCTCCAGAAACATCGTGTCCTAATGAGCGGCGATGAGTTCCTGATTCGCATTGCTCGTGATTCGAAATTCGATGCTAGATGGACTGCCGGGCAGCAGCTTACTGCTGCACTGAATATCGCCGACCAGTTGACCCCTTTACTATCTGTGCCAAGGCGGCCAACCGGAGAGGCTTTGTTTATCTGCGCAGAGCCGACCGATACTGTGGGTTGGATAGTTCGGCAGTTGGATAAGAACGACGCCGCGTGTGTCGTAATTAGCGCCTCGTCTGAGATGATTCGAACCCAGTTCTTCGGTACGGGATCGGTAGAGGGGGATGACTCTCCGTGGGCTACCCTATCCGAGTTGGGGTGGACTGAAGAGACCACCCTTAGCGAGATTATCCGACAGCAGGATTCGGGCAAGGTTTCTCGCGGACGACTTGTTGCTGTCTGAGTATACTGAGGCCCGCTGGCAATTGAAGTCAGCGGGCCTCGGCTTTGGTTATAGTCTTAGTTGACTTGTTTTCTAGTCATGTGTGCGGCGAACGGAGCTAACTCGCTTTGGGGAAGATGTGGTCCATTGCGGTCGCGCCTTCGACCATCACGGGCACAATTTGGTGCCGGTAGATGGCTTCCGTGACCGCAGTGCCGCTGTGTCCGACCAGGCGTGCAATGTCCTCCAGCCGCATGCCGGATGCGGACAGTACCGACACAAAGCTGTGCCGCATCTCCCGAGGTGTCCAGTCCTTCGGGTTGAGTCCAGCGGCCTTGACCACTCGCCGGAACGCGCGCCGGACGTTGTGCGAGTCCAGTTCGGTACCGACCTGTGAGGCGAACACCAGTCCGTGTTCCTGCCATCGCTTGCCCGCGAGTTCGCGCCGGGCGTCCTGGTAGACGCGGTGCGCCTTGAGCGCGTCCACGCACCGCGTTGGCATGGCCAGCGTGCGCCGTGACTTGCGGGTCTTGGTGTCGCCATCCTGGCGTACCGACCGCCACACGGAGATGGACGGTAAGACGATCGGATCGGCGTTCGGCTTGCCCTCAAGGTCCACGTGCTTCCACGTCAACGCACGCAACTCCTCGGTACGTGCGCCGATCAGCAGCGACAGCACGATGTAGGCGTGCATCGGCGTGTTCTCCGACGCGTCGAGCACCGCGGCCACCTGGTCGAGCGTGAGCGCTTTCGACGGACGGCCAGGTTGCCCAGTCGGCACCTCGCACAGCGGCACGACATTGCGCTTGACCTTGTCCCGGGCCTGAGCCATGCGCACCGACCGGTTGAGGATCGAGTACACCAGCCGCAACGTCCGCGTGGACAGCGCCAACGACAGTTCGGCCAAGAACTCGTCCACGTCGTCGGCGGTCAGCTCGCGCAGTTTCCGGGCCCCCAGGTTCGGAATGATGTGCCCTTCGGCCTGGTAGCGGTAGTTCTTCACCGTCTCGGGATCGCGTCCACGGAGTCCGTAATCCAACCAAGTGGTGACGGCGTCCTTGACGGTGTAGCCGTGCGGCGTGATGGCCAACCCGTCGTCAAGGTCGCGCAGAATCTCCTTGAGCTTGTCCTTAGCTTCGGTCTTGGTCCTGCCGCTGGCCTTGCGGGTGATCCGCTTGCCCTTGGCGTTGTAGCCGATGGTCGCGGTGGCGATCCACCGTTGCCGCTTGTCGTCCCAGTGCAGCCCGCCGTCTCCGCGGCTACGCCGTTTCGTCATAGGACACCCCCGCTTCCTGCTCCAACAGCGCTACGTAGGCCCGGATCGCGGACGCCGGGATCAGCGTCGCGCTGCCCTGCTTGACAAACTTGATCCGCCCGGCGCGCATCTGCTCGTAAAAGGTGCTGCGGCTCAACGACAGCAACTTCATGGCCTCGGGCACCCGGTAGAGGTACTTGGTCAATTCGGTGACCACCGTGGTGTCGTTCACCGTTCCCCCTCGTCGGTCCGGTTGTCGATCATCGGCAGGTAGCGCGCCCAGGCGTCGGCCAACCCGACCTGTTCCACCTGGCTGGTGGTCGGGTAGGTGACGTAGCCCTTGGCGTTGGTGCCCTCGTGCTTGAACGTCAACGGCGCGACCTGGTAGACGCTCAATTCCCGGGCGAGCCGTTGCGCGTCGATCGGTTTGCCGTTCAGGTCCGACCACGGCGCGTCATCGATGGCGCGCAGCCGGGCCACCAGGTCGGCGCTGTGCATCCGGTCGGTGCCCGCCGTGGTGAATAGCGAGCGCAGGTCGGCCAGCAGCCGCACGCCGAGCGATGGCGTGATCTTCTGGTTGAGTACGAAGTGCGTGCACGCGGCGCGGGCGGTGGTCGGCCAGTGCCCGCCCGCCTCGTCCGCGATGGCCAGCAGCGGTTCCCAGATTTCGGCCGGTCGGTCGTCCACCCCGGGCGGCATCGGCGGTTCGGCCTCCACCAGCCGTTCCCCGATACCGGTCACCCAGGTGCTCAGCGCGTCGCGGATCGGTTCGACCTGCCGGATGACCTTCGCTTCCCGGTATGGCTCCACCTGCTCGTCGTGGCGACGGCGGCGCAGGTGGATGGTGATGGCGCGGGTGGTGATGGTGTCGGGCATCCGCCCGGCGAGTCCGGCCAGCGCGGTGGGCGCGAAAATCGGCAGGCGTTTCACCGTGAACCCGCTCGCCGGGTCGCCCTTCGGTAGCCGTTGGCCAAGGCGACACCGGCGGCATTGACCCCCACGATCCGGTTGCCCATGTGCCCGACCGCGACCAGGTCCCGGCACACCTTCCGCACCGTCTCCGAGGCCACCCGCGCCCGCCGAGCCGCCTCCGCGACGCTCAGCTCCCGATCCGGAACCCGCAGGAACGCCGACACCACCGCCGCGAACGACGCCGCTCCGTAGCTGCCGTTGCCAGGGTCCAGGCCCACCCGGAACCGCGCGCCCATCACCCACGACAGATCCACCCCGCCGATGACCTTCCCCGCCGAGGCGTTCACCGCCACACCTCCGGCAACGACCGGTAGAACCACGCGCCCTCCGGCGTCAACCGGTACCACGTGGTGCAGTGGCCGCCGTTGTTCTCCAAACGCACACCCAGATGTCCCGCCGCCCGCAGATCCCGGCACACCATCCGTGCGGTCGCCTGGTTCAGGCCCGCCAACTGCCCCACCGTCTTGACCACCAGCTCAGCCCCGTGCCGCGACCGCAGGAACACCATCACGATGGCCCCCAGCGCCCACCGGCTGTAGGAACCCCTGCCCGTCGGGTCCAACCCCGCCTCGAACCGGGCACCCACCACCGACGACACGTCCAACCCGCCCAGCGCGTCCCGCGGTTCGGGGTCCGGATCAACCGCCAGCATCGGCCGGTAGAACTCCCTGCCCTCCGGCGTGAGCCGGTAGACCTTGCGACGCACCGAACGCGCCCAACGGTGGACCAGCTCCGTCCCGACCGTCACGTGCCCCACCGCCGCCAAGTCCCCGCACACCGACCGGGCCGCCTGCTCCCCACAACCGGCCTTCCGGGGCAAGTCGACCAACACGACCCGCCCGTCCGAGTCCCGCAGCAACACCAGCACCACCGACCGCAACGCCTCCGGTCGGTACCCCGCCGGCACACCCGGCCCACGACCCAACCGGGCACCCATCACCGACGACACATCCACCCCGCCGACGATCCTGTGACTGGCGCCGGTCACGACCCCACCTCCAACAACGGGCGGAACAACCGCACCGCAGCAGGCTTCAACAGCTCGCGGACGCACTGCGCAGAGCGATCGACGCAGGCAAGTACGAGCCGGGCGATCAGCTCCCGACGATGAACGAACTCGCCGAGTCCCACGGCATCGCCGTGATGACGGTCCGCGAGTCCATCAAGTTGCTCGCGAAGGAGGGCTTGGTCGTCGCACGGCAGGGCAAGGGGGTGTTCGTCCTGAGGAAGCCGGAGGCCGGTGAGGTGCCGGCGTCCGGAAGCCAGGTGATCACGATGCTCCACCAGCTCGAACGGACCGTTGACCACCTGTCGGACCGGCTGACCGCTGTTGAACGACGCCTGGACCAGGTAGACGGCTCTCGACCAGGTCCAACCGGGTAGCCAACTCCTCTACCCGCCGAGCGAGCCGTTCGACACCGTCCGCCACTTCGCGCCACTGCTCCTCGGTCAGCCCGGATGGGCCGGCTGTCGGCACCTCGCGCACAACTTCCCCCGATCGTCGGTGAGCCCCTTGCCCGGACATGTGCTCAGCCCGCGGACGCGGCCTTGCCCCCCATGTGCTCTCGACAGCGCGCGGCGAAGGCCAGCGCGGCATCCGCCAGGGCGTCCGCGAAGCAGGCCGCCAACTCGACGCTCCCCGGCTCGTCGTCAAGTTCGATCACCAGGGAACCGCTGCCGACGTCGACAACGAGCTGCGGCCGGTCGGCATCGTCCGCCGAGACCTTCGCCGAGTCCCCGAACCGGGGGCGCACGACCACGTCCATTCCCATCCCACCTCCCATGGATAGCGACGACAGGTCGGATGACCCGTCATCTGAACTATCGGCGCTAGGGTGGGTGAGGGACACGATATGCGCGATGCGTGCATGACATGCGCATACGCATGATCCAGAGGTAGGTGAGCGGTGGAGACGTTCGGTGACGCCCTACGCCGCCTCCGCATGGCAGCGAGGCTCAGCCAGGCCGAGCTGGCGAAGGCCGCTGCCTGGAGCCAGAGCCAGGTCAGCCGGGCGGAGAGCGGCCGGTTCGTACCAGACGAAGCCACGGTGGCGCGCCTGGACCAGCTCTTGCAGGCCAGGGGAACGCTGATCAAAGCCCACCTGGCGAGCAGTCCGAGCAGCAGCGGTGGGGTGCCGGTGGAGAAGGCACCCTGGGCGATCAGCGACCTGATGCGGCAGATCCACCGCACCGACGTGGGGCACGAGACGATCGACCAGCTCTCCGTGATCACCGAGGAGCTGTGCTGCGAGTACGCGTGGCGGAACGCCGACGATCTACGGCGGGACGCGCAAATGCAGCTCGAATACGTTGGCCAGCTCCTGAACGGCCCGACAACATTGCACGAACACCGCGAACTCATGGTCAACGCCGGTTGGCTCACCCTGTTGATCGGATGCGTCGACTACGACCTGGGGCTGCCGAGGCACGCCGAGAGCGCACGCACCGCCGCGTACCAGCTCGGACGCGAGTCGGGGCACGGGGAGATCGTGGCCTGGTCGTTCGAGATGAGCGCGTGGTTCGCCCTGACCCAGGACCGCTTGCGCTCGGTCGCCGAGTACACCGAGGCCGGCAGCAACGCGGCCCCCAACTCTTCGGTGGTCGTCCAGCTCTCCGCGCAGGCCGCCAAGGCGCAAGCCCGGATGGGCAACCGCGCCGAAGTGGAGAAGATCCTGGACGAGGGGTACCGGCTCCTGGGTCAGCATCAGCACCCGTTGCGTCCCGAGAACCACTTCGTGATCGACCCGACCAAGTGGGACTTCTACGCGATGGACTGCTACCGCTTGGTGGGGGACAACGACCGGGCGTCCGAGCACGCGCACGAGGTGCTGAAGCTGTCGAGGAAGCCCGACGGCACCGAACGCAGTCCGATGCGCGCCAGCGAGGCCCGCTTGACCCTGGCCGTCTCAGCGCTGGAGTCCGGCGACGTCGAGGCATCGGCGAGTTGGGCACACGAGGCGTTCAACGCCGACCGCAGGTCCGTCACGCACCTGGCGATGCTGGCCGACGAGCTGTCGGAGAAGCTGCGCGAACTCCTGCCGGGCGATCCCGCGGCCAAGCCGCTTGAAGAGGAGCTGGCCGCCTTCCGGGCCTCCCTGCCGTCCCGCTGATCCCGTCACACGTTCACGGTCGCATCGTGCACTGACGAATTCTGCTTTATGGGATCAAGGCGCGCCGCCTGCGGCGGCGCGCGGCCCCAGCCCGCTCACGTTGCACCGGCTCCCCGCATCGCGGCTCGCCGGGCTCCCGCTCCGCTCCGCCCGTCGGCCGCGCGCGGAGTCGGTGCAGGTGGCCGAGAAGGCGGCGCGCCCGGCAGAACGACGCCCAGCCCGAGCCGTCGATCGGCAACGAGCACCAGGCGCACGACGAGAAGAGCGAAACGCCGGACGATGAGCGCGCTCCCAGCGCGGCCACCCTTCGTCGCTCCCGCCGGCTCACCCGTCCGGCAACACCGGATGGCACCACCGCCCAAGAACCACATGGGCGCCGGTCACGGCCGAACGCGCAGCTCCGTCGGTGGCCCGTTCCCCTGAGGGTCCCAAATCCTTTATTGAGCTGAAAGTGTTCGATTGCCTACATGCTGGCGTAGCGGACGTGGCGAACCTGGAAGTAGCCGCGGACGATGTGCGGCTGGCGTTGGCGGCGACGCAGGAAGCGTCGGGTCTCGTGGGCGAGTCGGTCGAGGTTGTGGGCGCGTGAGGCGTTGACGTTGCGTTTGAGGTCGGCGTTGAGAAGCTCGTCGGGGTTGAGCTCGGGGCTGTAGCCGGGCATCAGGTGCAGCTCGACCCGGTCGGCGTTGTCCTCCAGCCAGGAGCGGACGGCCTTGCTGCGGTGCACCGGGTGCCGGTCGGCGACGACGTGCACCTTCCGGCCCGCTTGGCGGGCGACGCGGTCGAGGAACGTAGTGAACACGGTCGCGGTGAAGCGGTCGGTGAATACGGTGAACCACAGCGCGCCGCGCGAGGCGACCGCGGACATGACGTTGACCCGCAGCCGTTTCCCGGTCACCCGCACGATCGGCGTGCGCCCCTTCGGCGCCCAGGACCGGCCGGGCGGGGCGGCATCCGACCGCAGCCCGCACTGGTCGACCCAGGCAACCGCCGCACCCTCGGCCTTCGCGTGCGCCTCGATCGCCGGATACTTCTCGTCCAGCCACGCGCGCACCGCGGCGGGCTGCTGCTCGTAGGCGCGCCGTGCCGGACGCTGCGGGGTGAACCCGTGCCGACGCAACCACAACCCCACACCCTGCTCGGTCATGTCCACACCCACGACCAGGCGGATCAGCTCAACCACCGCCTGGCGGGTCCACAACGGGCCGCCGATTAGCAACTCCTCGGGCGTGTAGTCGGCCATCGCCGCGAACAGCGTGCCCCGGTCCTCCGCGCCGATCAGTTCGGCCGGGCCGGGACGCCCTTTGCGGGTCGCCAGGCCATCGCGACCCTCCTGTTGATAGGACCGCCACCAAGTGCCCACCGACCGCACCGAGACCCCGAACACCTCCGCGGCCTGCCGATAGCCCTCGACCTTCCCGGACTCCAACGCCGCCACCACCCGCAGGCGCAGCACCTCCTGCTCGACAGGCGACAACCGATGCGCACCCTCGACCTCAACCACTCGCCCAGCCTACAGGCAACCGATCACTTTCGATTCAATAAATACCGGTAGAGGTTGATCCGGAGTCCATCGCGCAGCATCTCCTTCTTGTGGGGATTCGGGTTCTGGGCCAGCTGCTACCGAGGAGGATGTTGTGCCCCACGGTCTACGCGTGCCGCACCTGCCCCGGCGCCGACCGCCCGCGTACGCTCCATCAGCTGTGGTGTCGAGCGGATCAGCGTCCGTCGATCGCTGTCATGCGGCATGACAACGGTATGCAGGTCGCGCACGCGAAGATCGTCCGAGACGGGTACGGACTGCCGGCGACCTCACTCGCCCGAGCGTTGATCTACTTCAATTCCAACAGCGCAAAAGCATGGGACGTGACCGCAGCTCAAATCCGACAGTTGGGCGATTGGTTTCTGGACCTCGCTGGCGAGGTCGCCCGCATCAACCGTGACATAGCCCCGCAAGAGGCAGCACGGGATCACACCTCACGTACTGTCCGATCGGGCAACGTCCGGTCACTGGAGGAGGCGCAAGTAAAGGGCCACGGGCGGCTCTCCGCGTGCGTCGTCGAGTCGCATCCGGTCGACGACGCCGAAGCGGCACTGGTCCAGCAAGCGACAGCGGCTTTCCTGGATCTCGAGAAGCGGTTCGGCACGAGGGCTTTCCACATCGCCGATCACCTACGGAGCAAGCACGGCACCGCGTACACCGCGCGGGTCAACGCCGCCGTACCGGAGGTGGTCGAGAGCATGAAGAGGATACTGAAGGAGATCGACATGGCCCCGGTCCGACCGCCAACCGCCGAGCCGTTTCCCGCCCCGCGTTGCTGACGGGAGCCCTGGACCAAGTGGCACCGGTGGCACCCGGCTCTTCTCGTAACCAGCATAATCGCTTGGTGAGACCGGATGCCCTCTCTGGGGGACGCGGGTTGCTTCATAAGCCCGGGCGACTGTAGGCTCTTGTAGCCTCACGGACAGGCTCTGGTGACTGGTGCGCCCGGACGCGACCCAGCTCTCCCAAGGGTGCGATGCTCAGTCCGTGTAACTCTTTGCTGGTCATAGTGGCAGTTGAGCCTTAGCTGGCCACAGTCCGGGATGTGCGCCAACGGATGAGGACGATATGCCGCACACAAACGACAAGGCTCTTTACCGGGAGTGCGTGAATCTACTCGGAGGGCCGTCTCGCCTACACGCCGCTTGGCGAGTCGACGGGCGCCGCGTGTTGGACACAGCTGTGCGAGGCCAGCAGGTCTTTCAGGCCGTACTGTTCGCTTGTCTCAACAGTCTCGATCGCGATCATCCTTGGGACAGCATGGGCGGTCGTAGCTTCGCCGATCTGCGCCACTACATCGACTGGGTCTCTCCTCAGCCCGACCGGCTTATGATCGAATGCGCGGTCTCCGGCAGGGTGGCGTCTTACCTCTTGCCACACCCGCAGATCTTCGGCGACGGGTCCTTCGTCCACGCTGGGATTCCCGGGCTCCGTGTCGCCGGTTACGCCCCGCGAACCATCAAGCTCGTGCACCTGCCTACCGGAGGACGTCTTGACATCATCGACGGTATGGGGCGGACCGAGGCCCAGGTCAGGAGGCACCTTGCCACGGAGGCCAGGAGGCAGGGCCGGCCCATGGGCGGTGTAGGACGGGTGATTCCGTTCTGGTACCGGGACGACCTCCACCCGATCGAGGACAGTGTCAATGAACACTGGGCCTATACGCCGGTGACGCGTTTGTTGAGCGGGCTGATGGCGCGTTGCGGACTCCTGTGGAACATGTCCGACAAGGTCACCCTGAGCAGTTCCCGTCGCAGCACCTGCGCGGCGAAGCTCACGTGGGATGACGGTTACGAGGTCGACGAGTTGGCGGACCTGCTTACTGGACCGGCCGTCGGTATCCCGCGTGCGGAGGCGCGTGCGGCTGAGTCGTGGGTAGGCTACGTCCTGCTCCGGCTCGACGACGGGCAGATCGAGCTGGATAACCGTTCGCTGGGAATGCGCCGCCGACGGGCCCGCGCCCTGCTCGCGCGCGGGGCACGTACGTCGTAGTCCGGAGGGCTATATACCTGGACAACCGACTCGATCGAGCTCAACGGATTTCATGATCAGAACGGCGGTTTGATAGACCCCTTTACTCGGCCAGTTACACTAGGGAACAACCTGGAAGAACAGGGCCAACCACGCCACTCAGTCGTTCTGCGACTGGGGGTCAAGGGGTCGCAGGTCCAAATCCTGTCGTCCCGACGGTCGTTGAGAGGCCGTCTCACTAGGGTAGAAGCCCAGGTGAGACGGCCTCTTTGCTGTTCCCGTGGTGATCATGGACAAGATCGTTTCCGGAGGGTCTTGGGGACCACGTCTCACGATCTCTCACACGGTCCGGAGGTTGGGCCTGTGGGGTGTCAGAAGTCGCCCGCAGGACCTGACCTGCGGTTAGGCGGCTGCGTGTTCGTACTCGTTGGTCAGGCCACCGAGGACTGATCGGCGGCGTGTCGAGGTGCAGCCTGGCTCTGCGATCGGATAGTCTGGTTGTGGTGGGGCGAGTTGTAGGGCTTGGTGTGGTCTGCGGTGGTTGTAGTGCTTCGCGTAGCGCTACAGCACTGCCCGCAGGTGGTGTTCGTTGATGATGAGCAGTCGGTCGGTGGCTTCGCGTCGAACGGTCTGGACGAACCGTTCGGCGTGGGCGTTGGCTCGCGGGCACCGTGGTGGGACCTTCGCGACTTGGATACCTGTGTCGGAGAGGGCCGCGTCGAACGAGGCGGTGGACTGGCCGGCCCGGTCGCGGATGGGGAATCGGGAGCCGTCTGCCCGGTCTCCGAGGTCCATGAGCAGGTTGCGGGCTTGTTGGGTGATCCATGCCCCGTCGGGATTCCTGGTGGCGCCGAGGATGTGGACGTAGCGGGTAGCGACCTCCATCACGAAGAACACGTAGACCCGTTTGAGGGTGACGGCGCAGTTGACGTGGAAGAAGTCGCAGGCCAACATGCTCGTGGCCTGGGCGCGGAGGAATCGTCGCCGGGAGGTGTCGGTGTCGCGCTGGGGCGCGGGCGGGACTCACAGGCGCTTGAGCACGCGGCGAACCGTTGCGGCGGCCACCCGGTGGCCGAGCTTGAGCGGTTCGCCTTGGATCCTGCGGTAGCCCCGGCCGGTGTTCTCCCGCGCCATGCGCTCGATCAACGCCACGATGGTGCAAGTCGGCGAGTACGCCAGCAAAGCTGGAGCATGTTATCGACTCGGAGGAGTATGGCTTTCCTGACCTGGTCGCCCGTTCTGGCGGACGCGAGCAGGCCATGCGACGTATCGTGGACAGCCTGGGAGATGTGAGCGACCTTCCGGCAGCGGGGCGATTTGAAGTGGGTCGAGTCATTGATGGTGAGAACGTGACTATTCGAGGAGCTGTCGTGAACGGCGTTCCGGGAATCGACACGGCGTTCAACCCAGATAAGTTCCCTGGAGGTAATTGGATGCGGGTCCCCGTTGAGCCGCGCCCGCTGACCGCTAAGGAGCGGGCAGTAGTAGAGCGGATTCTGCGACTGGGTTTCCCCGGAGCGGCAGAGTTCCGCCATCAGCTTGATCGGGTTCGGGTGGTGGCCCTGTGGGGACCCGATTCTGCAAGTGTCGACTTGCGAGTCGCGGATGACGCGCCTCCTGCTCCTGTCCCGGATGGGGTTGTGCCCGTAACCTGCACGGTTATTGACGAGGAGGGGGAGCTTATTGGCGAAATCATTCTCTGGACTGAAGCGGGCATGTTGTCCGGCCTTGAATACGCCTGGTATGGCGATGAACCCCCGACTTCGCTCCCGGAGGTGGATCGAATAGTCGTGTCATAGAATCTGATCGGATCTAATTCCGGGCACGAATGAGAAGCCCCGCCGGATCCGGCGGGGCCTCTGGGGTGTTTGACATCAACGCTGACGGCAACGTCAGCGGACGACTGCTGTCGCGGGCGGATCGTCGGGGTCGTCGTCGGTTGGGCCGAGGGCGTGGTTCAGGGTGTCGATGGCTTGGCGTTGGAGACGGAGCCTTACGTGGGCGTAGACGCCGGCGGTGACGCTGATGTGGGCGGTGTGCTTGCCGAAAATGTCGTCCGCGTAGGTCAGGCGGCTTAGAGCTGGTCTCATGTGGTGGTCTTGGTGAGTTGCCTGAAGCAGATGAAGGTGGCGAAGGCACAGTAGTTGCCGGCGTGGAGCTTCGCGGGCCTGGAGCGTCGCGGTCCGCGTCGTGACCGGACGCGCGACGCATCGGCCTGAGCGCCTGACTGCCGTGCAGGTCGCCCGCCGGGACACCGACCGCGAGCTGCAGGCCGGCGCGATCGGTCACCAGGTGGATCCTCGAACCCGGTTTGCCGCGGTCGACCGGACTCGATCCGGTCAGGCAGCACCCTTTCTCGCCCGCACCGAGGCGCTGTCCAGGATCTTCCGCGACCAGTTCACCACGCCCTGGACGCCGAGCCGGTCGAGCACCGCCTGGTGCAGCCTGCGCCGGCGGCCTCGGCCCACTGCGTGAACCTGCAGTGCGCCGTGGGCACTGACACCCCGAACGACAGTGGCAGGTCCCGCCACCGACACCCACTGGTCAGCACGAACACGATTGCGGCGAATACCGCCCGATCGTCCACCGGAGCCCTCCCACCACCCTGCGGACGCACGGCGAACCTCGGGATCAACGGCTCCACCAGCGCCCACAACTCATCCGGCACCAAACTCAACGCCAAACGATCGACCACAGCACGGATCAGGGCAGCATCACGACCACCACGTGAGACCAGCTCTGAGTCACCGGTATCTAGCCCTCCAGGTACTGGTTCATCGCGACCCGCACATCCCGGTTGTCCCAGGCGATACCCCCGAAAGCGCGAACTCCCTGGTAGTACACAGCGGCACGTGCGTAGCACGTGGTGTACGAGCGCAGCGCGGAGCAGGAGGCGAACATGTCGTTGACGAACCACCTGTCGCACGTCACGCGGTTCGACCAGTGGTAGCGGTAGCACCCGTCGTGGTGCTCGCAGGCGTGGTAGAAGTCGAACCTGCCACCGGCATCCGTTCCTGAGTCGGGCACCGCGGTGCACCCGTCGGTGGACCACCACTCGCCACCTTCGTTGGAGGGGACGGCGTTCACCCCCGGCTCAGTCGTGGCGGAGGCACTGGGCGCTATGCCCGGCATCGTCCCCACCGCGATCAGCGCAGCGAAGAACAACGAGAACAGCGGTACCTTGCGGTTCATGAGAATTCCTCCGGAGGTGCGTTGGGCGGGTGGGGTGTGCTGCGGGAGCACACCCCACCCCCCGTGTCACAGGTGGATGATCGATGCGTTGCGGGCACTGCCCCACGGGCACTTGACGTCGATGTGGCCGGGCCCCGTCAGCACCGCGCTGGTGGCGCTACCACCCCAGGTGCAGGAGACCTTCACCTGCCACTTGCCTTCACCGCGGCAGTCACCCCAACCCCAGACACCACCCCACGTGCCGGCACTGCAGTTGGACTGGGCCACAGCCGGGACTGACACGGCAACGGGCAGCAACGCGCCCGCCGCCACGGCTGCCACCGCGATCGCTCCCCTGAACTTCCCCATCGTCTCCTCCGTGTGTCTCGGACCGGGTGAAAATCCCTGACGTCAACGAAGTTAGGGAGCGAAGGCCCCACGGTGTGACGGGCGATCTACCGACAGCTTTTCCGCGACTGCACGGGCAAGATCCGATCGACAGCGCAACACCGGCAGAGAGGTGACGGAACGTGGGCGGATCAGCGGCGAACTTCACCAAATCAGGTGACGCGGTCGAGAAGCTGACCCTGCAAGGCCGCCAGTACGTGGCCGCCATCCGGGTCATCACCCTCATCCCGACCGGGATCATCGCACTGCTCCTGGTGGGGGAGACCCCGAAAGTCGCAGTGCTGGTCTGCGCCCTCCTGGTGGTCGCGGGCTGGAGCGCCGTCTATGTCCGGCTACTGCTCGTCGGTCCCCGCCGATGGGTCACGATCACCGACGCCGCGGTCCTCGCCGGTGTGGGGCTGACGTCGCCGTGGTCGGTCCCCACGGCCTGGTTCGCCGACGGCAGATCCTGGGTGTTGCCCTTCACAGCGTTCGCCTGCGTTGGGTACCAGTATTACGCGAGCGCGGCGCTGGGGGGCGTAGCCGCGCTGGTTGTGGTCCTCGGCGTGGTGACCGGAACGACGGTGGCCATTCCGGCCGGCGGGGAGGCCGACAGCCTGGTCACTGCCGTCTGGTCGGCGGCGTTGGCGGTGCTTGCCAGGGTGCTCTGGACGCTGGTCAAGCGCGGTGGAACGAGAGCCGACGAGCTGGCTGCGGAGGCGGAAGATGCGAGAAGCGCAAGGGCGGTGGCCGCAGAAGTGCGGGCGGCTCAACAGGAGTACAACCGCCGCCTGCACGACACTGCCGCGTCGACGCTGCTCATGGTCGGTGTCGGGGAAGTGAGCCGGCACTCGGATCTGCTGGTGGCGCAGGCTAAGCGTGACCTCGAAGCGCTCCGGTCCTGGGAGGAGACCCTGCCGACGTGTCCGGACCTCGTGCAACTTCTGCGCGCGGCCATCGAACTGGTGGACCTCACAGTGGTGCTGGACGCCCCGGAGCAGGTCGTGCTGCCACCCCGAGTGGCACGCACGCTTGTCGACGCGGCTGCGGAAGCCTTGAGCAACGTCATGTGGCATGCCGGAGTTTTGACGTGCCACGTGGACGTCCGTGTGGAGAAGACTGGAGTGCTCGTCAGGGTCACCGACAAAGGCACGGGCTTCGACCCGCCCGGGGAGACCACGGCAGGCCGGGGCTTGCGGGATTCCATTCGGGAGCGGATGAGCGCTATTGGCGGTTCTGCTCTCGTGCACTCCGCGCCGGGGAAGGGCACGACGGTCGGTTTGCGGTGGTCGGAGGCGTGATGAGTGATGAAACGATCAGGAATACTGAAGCGGAGTTCGCGAACGGGCTCCGTCAAGCCGTGTCGGCGATCACTTGGGTCGTACTCGCCTCAGTACCGGTCGGCGCCGGCGTGCTGCGCCCGTCCTCCGTCTACGACCCGGTGTGGCCGCAGATCGTCTCGTACACCGTCTTGCTGGCGATCGCGGCCACCGAAGCCGTCCTGCTAATCCGCAAGCGGCGATGGCGGCGCCTGCGCCTGCCCGCCGTCGTGCTGGCGTTGGGGGCGTCGGTCGCATCCTGCGCCTCGTTACCCGCAGGGTCGTCGATCACCTCCGACGACTGGGCATTCGGCACGGTGGGCTGGGCGGGCGTCATCCTCATGCTGGACCGGCCGATCGGCGAACTCATCGGGTTCCTCGGGGCGCACGAAGCGATCACAGCGGTGAACCTGGTGCTGTCCGGGACGCCGGGCGAAGCCGAGTTGCTGAACTTCATCGCAGGGTCGATCGGCGCCATCGGCTACCCGCTCGCCACCGGCCTCGCCGCCACGGTGTTGCGCGACGTCGCCCGCAAGGCCGAGCACGCCCGGCGCTCGGCGGAGGAGGAGCGCACGGCGGCCAAGGCGGAGGCAGAGCGCGCCGCCGCGGGGCAACGTCGCTATTCGGACCTGTCGGTGACGGCCGTCCCGCTGCTGCGCGGCTTCGCCCACGGCACGCTGGACCCGGAAGACCCCGAAGTGCAGAAGCGGTGTTGGATCGAGGCGGCCCGGATGCGCCGCCTGTTCGCGGAAGCAGACGAGGCGCCCGATCCGCTGCTGCACGAACTTGGCCAGTGTGTGAGAGCGGCGACCCGGCGCGGCATCCGAGCCGAGCTGCGGACCCACGGCGACGTGCCGCCGGTCTCCGTCGAGATCAGGCGCGCCCTCGTCGACCTACCCCTCGCAGCGCTCGCCGCAGCGGTGAGCCGGGCACGTGTCACGGTGATCGGCACGCCGGACCTGGTGACGGTGAGCGTGCGCTGCGACGGTGTGCTCACCGGCCCACCGGCTCTCGCCGGCGAACAGATCCAGGCGTACGTGGACGTGAGTGGAGGCGACCTGTGGGTGGAAACGCGATGGATCGTCAACTGACCACCGCGGTAATCTTGGAGAACCACCCCGTGGTCACCGATGGCGTCCGCGGTTGGTGCGAGGACGCGACACCACCCATTTCGATCATCGATGCGGGCACCAACCTCAACCACGCTTGGACCGGTCCGGGTGGCAGCGCCGATGTGGTGATCTTCGACCTGTGTATGCGCGTCGAGGGCACACCGGAGTTCGGCGAACTCGACAAGCTCGTCCGGCACGGACGCAACGTGGTCGTCTTCTCCGGAAAAACCGCGCCCGAGATGGTGCTGCGGTGCACCAGGATGGGAGCCAAGGCGTTCATCACGAAGGACGAAGGGAAACAGCACCTCATACCGGCGATCCGCGCTGCTGCGAAGGGTGGGCACTACACCGCGCCGGAACACAGCGGGATCATGGCATCCGACCGGTCCCCCCAACGCCCGAACTTCACCCACCGCGAGATGGAGGTGATGATCACCTGGTGCACCGGGGCTTCGATCCCGCAGGTGGCGCGCAGGTTGAACATCAGTCAGAGTTCGGTCAGGAGCTACCTCGCACGCGCTCAGGGTCGATACGCCGACACCGGGCGGTATGCCGGGAGAAAGATCCACATGTTGGCCCGGCTCATCGAGGACGAACACCTGAAGACCAGTGACGTCGGAGCGCCCGACGGCGACCTCTAGACCAGTACCGATGCGTTCCGGTAGCTCGGAGGCTTTCCGGACGTGGTCTGGTGCGGTCTGAGGGGAGTCGTCCGTAGCGCCACCGGAGGAGTGCGCCGCCGAGCCCGGGTCCGTGAAGCCCGGTTGTACCGGTAGCCCGAGTCGAGCCGGTGATCCGCTGCCTGTGGGGTGTCAAAAGTCGGCCACGTAGCCTGACCTGTGGTCAGTCTGCCGGGCGGCCGAACGACCGCGGTGGCGGTCTTCTGTCGGCTGTCGGAGGTGATCTGCCAGTTCACGCCCGGCGAGCGCAGCACCATCGGCTCTGACGCGCCCGCGACGTACGCCCTTGCGCTCGTACAGCAACCGCACCAGTTCTCTCGTCGTCAGCCAGAACGCCGGCATGAGCGGGTGACCTGTGGCGATGGCTTTTCGAGCGGCACAACGTCCCCTATCTCGTGGATGAGGTTTTCAGCAGGAACAGCGCTGTCGCTGCCGGGGGAGCGGTGCTCAAGGTCAGTGCTGGTCCGGTAGTGCCTTGTCCGGATCGTCGAGGGGAAGGGTGATCGACAGACCGGACGTCGAGGTCGCGGTCAGGGTCGATGCCTCGACGCTGAGTTCTCCGAACGGGTTGGACTCGGACAGGTAGCAGACCCAGATCAGCGAGTGGTCCTCGTCCAGCCGGGCGAAGAAGCCCTCCGAGCCGTGCGAGCCCTCGCCGGCGCACGCGTAGCCGCCGGGGACGTGGATCTCCTTGGTGATGTCGATCGAGGTCAGCCACTCGGGGTCTTCAGTCAGCAGTTCGCCCAGGTCGAAGGCTTCGACGAGGCGCAGACCGCGCTCGTCGGCCTCGACCGCGTAGGAGCGGCCGTCCGCGAAGTAGAGGCCGTCCTCGATGGGCAGGCGGGCGGCGGACCAGAGGGTGGTGATGTCGCTCATCTGCGTCTCCTGCGCCGCCCTCCGCCGCAGCCCGGAGGCAGGGAGGTCGGTCGGTCGTCCAGGCCGGTGTTGGGAACCGGCTCGCCGTTGAGCCTGTTGCGCGGGTCGCGGAAGCGTTCCTGGAACTTCTCGGCCCACGTCTTGCCGGTGGTCGACTCGGGGTGCGGGGCGTTGGGGTCGACTCGCTGGACGCCTACCGGCACGCCTGCCTCCCGTGCGGCGTCGAGGCGGCGATTATCGTAGCTGACGAGCTGACCGTCGATCTCCATGACGTGCACCGGTGAGCGGTTCCAGTCCCACTGGCCGTTGCGCATCGCTTCCGCGTAATCGTTCTGGGTGATGCTGCGCTGGGAGAAGTTGATGTCGTTGGGGTCGAGGAACTCGATGTCGCTGTTCTCGGTGAGGCCGAGCGCGTCGCTCCACCCGGTGGGGTTGTGCACGTACCCGTGCGGAGACGGTCCACCGAACAGCCCCAGCGGATCAGGGCTGGTGTAGCGGGCAGCGAGCGGGTCGTAGTAACGCAGGTAGTTGTAGTGCAGCCCGGTTTCGGTGTCGTAGTACTGGCCGGGGAACCGCAACGGCGTGTCCGCGACGCCGCCGCGGGCGGCGAACAGTCCCCACAGCGTCGATTCCTGCCGCCAAGCGGGGATCCCGCGTTCGTCGACCAGTTCCGTGGGCGTACCCACGATGTCGGTGATGATGGCGTAGAAGCGCTGGTCGACCCAGTCCTGGCCAGTTCGCGTACGTTCGGTCTGGGTGAGCGGCCGGAAGCTGTCCGGGGCGAACTCCCAGGTCGTGGCATGTCCGGCCGAATGAGTCTGCTCGGCCAGGACCGAGCCGTCCCACGCGAAGTCGACGCGTTCGGCCACCGACCCGTCGGAGGTGAGCCGCAGCTTGGCGATGCGGCGGCCCAGCGGGTCGTACCGGTAGGACCATCTCGTGCCGTCCGGTGTGGTGACCGCGATGAGGCGGTCGTCGGCGTCCCACTGGTAGCGCCAGGTATCGGGTTTGCGAGACAGCCTTTTGCGCTGTCGCAACACGACGCGGCCCTGCGCATCGTGCTCGTAACGCGCGTCGCCCGAAGTGCGCACCAGGGTGCCCGTGTGGGCGGTGTCGGACGCGGTGACGTTGCCCGCCGCGTCGTAGGCGTACCGCTCGCGCCACCCGGGTCCGTCGACACCGGTGACCCGTCCTAGGGAGTCGACGCGGTAGTTCCGCGACGAGCCGGACGAGTCGCGGACTGCGGCGAGGTTGTCGTCGGCCTCGTAGTGGTACCGGCGGTGCGCCACTTCCCGACCGCCGGAGAGCAGCGCCTGCCCGGTCAACCGGTGGTTGGCATCCCACGACTGGCCGAGCACCAGGTCACCGGTCGAGCGGCTGCTCTCGTGACCTGCCGCGTCGTAGTCGAATGCCGTGACGCGGCCGCCTGCGGTGAGCCGGGTGGGCCGGGAGGCGGCGTCGTACTCCCAGGAAGTGATGGCGCCGGTCGGGGTGTACCTGCGTACGCGCCTGCCGAGCGCGTCGTACGTGGAGGCGACGCTGCGTCCGTTGATCGTCTCGGCGAGCACGCGGCCCAGCGGATCGCGGGTGTAGGACAGCTCCGCATCGGCGTTGCGGGCGCGGGTGATCCGACCGAGCTCGTCGTACTCGATGGTGGTGACCGCGTCGCCGCAACGCCGCTCGATGATGTTGCCCAAGGCGTCGCGGGTGAACGTGGCGGTCTGGCCCGCGCCGTTGACCCGTTCGACGAGCCTGCCCGCCGCGTCGTGCCGGTAGGTCAGCACGCGGCCGTTGAAGTCGGTCTCCCGGACCAGGTTGCCAGCCGGGTCGTACTCGTAGCGCCAGACCAGACCCCGGGCGTTGGTGACAGCGGTCAGCCGCAGGGTCCGGTCGTAGCCGAACTCGATCCGGCTTCCGTCAGGCCGGATCTCGGCCGAGGGCAGGTTGAAGTGCGTGGTGACGACCCTGCGCACCCGACCCAAGGGGTCGACGTGCTCGACCTCGTTGCCTTCGGCGTCGTAGCGCCATCGCTCGGTGGCCCCGTCGGGGCGGGTGCGGGTCAGCGGTTTGCCCTCGACGGTCCAGGTGTACTCGGTGCGCCCACCGAGCGGATCGATCACCGCGGCGGCACGGCCGAACGCGTCGCGGACGTACCGGGTCGTCGAGCCCGCCGCGTCGGTGACCGCGATCGGGATGCCCGCGCCGTCGGTCTCGATGCGCCGCACCGCGCCGAGGGCGTCGGTGACGCCGCGTCGGCGACCGCGGTCGTCGTAGGTGTAGCTGGTGACCGCCCCTGCCGGGTCGGTCTCGGCAAGCAGGTTGCCGCGCACGTCGAAGACCTGCCGCCACACCCCGCCGTCGGGGGCGATGAACGTGGTGACCATGCCGTGCTCGTCGTACTCGGCGATGGCCTGGGTGCCGTCGGGCCGGGTGGTGGTGACCAAGTTGCCCGCTTCGTCGTAGGTGAAGCGGGTGGTGTGCCCGAGCTCGTCCGTGCGGGCGACCAACCGGTCGGACTCGTCCCACTCCTGGGTGACGGTGTTGCGCAGCGGGTCGGTCCTGGCGATCAGGCGCCGCCGGTCGTCGAACCGGTACGTCGTGGTCGCACCGAGCGCGTCGGTGAACCGGGTCGTGCCCTCGCCGTACTCGAACGCGCCGTCGAGGAATCCGCCTGAGCCCTCGTTGCCGACGCACCGGCCGTGCCCGTCGTAGTGGTAGCGGTACCACTCGCCGTTGCGGTCGGTCCACTGTGTGATTCGGCCCGCGTGATCGTAGTCGAACCGCATCGGTCTGCCGGAGGAGTTGACGACCTCGGTGAGCCTGGCGTCGTCGTAGCCGAACCGGACGACGCTGACGTCAGCACCGCGCAGCCGCAGCTCGGTCACCAACCCGCGGTCGCTGTGCACGTCGACGTGGTAACCGCCGCTGTGCCGCACCGCCTTGACCGTTCCCGAAGCGTCGCGATCGAAGTCAATCCGGTTACCGTTGCGGTCGGTCACCGCCACGAGTGGGCCGTCGGCACCGAACCACAGCGTGCGACCGGTTCCTCGCTGGGCGATCGCATAGCCTTCCCCTACCCGTGACAGCGGCCACCGCGGTCCCACCTCGGGCAGCACGGGGTGCCCGGCGGGCTCCGGGTAGACCAGCACCATGCCGTCTTCTGCTAGGAACAACGCGCCACGCGCGTCGAACTCCAACCGCTGGTCCAACGTGGACGCCCAGGACGACCCGAACGAGCGGCCCGCGTGGTAAGACGACACGTGGGTCCGGCCCAACACCAGCGGCAGCACGCCCGGCAGGTCGAGATCGGTGTGGGCGAGGACCATCTCACCGCTGACGACGTCGATCGGGTCGTTCTCGCAGACGCGGTCGGGCTCCGGTGTCCTGGTGTCGTTCGGATCCGCGGGCCGGTTGGGGCTGGTATCGGTCGAGGTTCCGCTCGGGGATATCGTCCCGGAGGGCGATGTGGTGCCCGATGGGGACGTGACGTCGGTGGAGGCGCTCGAAGGCGTGGTGGGGGAGTCGGCGTCGCCGACCATGGGGACGTCGGTCTTAGGAGTGTGCGGGGTGCTGGACGGGGTGGTGGTGCCGGGGCTGCTCGGGCCGTCGGCTTTGCGGCCGAGTTTGCCCAGCTTTTCCATGATTTCGCCGAGTTTGTCCAGGACTTTGCGGATGCGGGGGGTGACGTTGCCGATGGTCTTGACCAGCTTGCGGACCAGGTCGGCGATGCGGTTGCAGACCTTGGCGATGGTGGAGGTGGCCTGGGCGACGATGAGCGGGGTGGCCAGGCCGAGGGTGGCGACGGCTTCCAGCGCCCAGGTGATGAGTTTGCCGACGACCTCGGCGACCAGGTCGCGGATGATCTCGCGGACGGCGGCGACGACCTCGCCCATGATCATGACGCCGGTGCCGACGCCCTCGGCCAGCGTGGCGGCGCCGGCGATGGCGTCGGCGGTCCGGGCGGCGTGGCCGCGGTAGGTGTCGGCAGCCGCGCCCTGCCAGCCGGGCGCGTCCTGGGCGGCCAGGTCGGCGGCGATGCGGCCGACTTCGGCGGCGACGTTGGACCAGGTCTCGCTGAACGAGCGGATCACCGGCGGGTCCCCGGCGAACCAGTCCAGCGCCTCCTTGAGCGGCTGCACGTGCTCGATCAGCCACGACACCCCGTAGGAGGCCACCGTGCCGATGGGGTCGAGCACCATCGACAGCACTTCCAGGCCGACGCCGACACCGCCCAGCCCGGCCTCGACCCAGCTGCCGTCGGAGATGCCGCTCGCCAGGTCGCCCGCCGACTCGGCGATGCCGATGCCGGTGACCGCCGTCGTGTCGCTCTTCGCGGTGGCGACCAGGGGGTTGCTCACGTGTTCATCCCGTCGAAGCGCGCCGCCTCACCGGTCTCCCGCTCGTCGTAGGCGCGAGAGGTCCCGCGCAGGTTCGCGGCGTTGTCGGCCACCGTCTCCGCCGCCTTGGCCAGGGCCTGCACGCCCATCTCCTCGAATGGCTGCAACAGCATCGCGAACGGTTGACACACCACGCCGTAGGCGGCCTCGTTCATCGCCACCGTCCGCGCCGCGTCCGCCGCCGCGCGCAACCGGTCCGCCAGTCCCTCCACCCGACCGGCCAACGCCCCGATCTCGCCGGTGACGACCTCGTAGCCCGTCATCGCCTCACCTCAGGTAGCTCTCGTCGGTGAAGTCACCGTCATCACCGGGTCGACGCGGCGGCGTCGACGGTCGCGCGTCCGGCTCGGGCCGGGGGAAGTTCCGCTCGGCCACGGCCACGATGTGCTGCCCCGACGGGGTCTGGCCCACCGTCTCCCCGACGATCCGCGCCAACTCGGCCGGATAACCCGCCTGCGCCTTGCCCATCGCCTCCATCACCGCCGCCGCGACCTGCTCCGGCCGCAACCGCGACACCCCCTCGGTCATCGTCACCGCACTGGGGATGCCGTTGGGGCCGACGGTCACGCTCACCGCGCCATTCGCGGCCGAAGCGGTGATGGAGATCCGCTCCACCTCCTGCCGCATCGACTCGTACCGCGCCGCCCTCTCCTCCGCGTTGCGCTCCCAGTCGTCCACCAAACGCTGCACGTCGGCCAACGGATCGGTCATCGGCTCCCCCTTCCGGCGACGTAGCGGTCGGGCCAAGCTACTGCGCCTGAGACAACCCCCCGGGCCGATTCGCCCCCAAGATGACCGGATCGGCCCAACCGCTTGCCCCGGTCGGTGGCCTCGCCCCTCGGCCTGCCGTCCGGGCGGGCAGACGTCGACGCATCTTCGCGAACCCGGTCACTTCATCTGCGCACACGTGTTCAACGCCCGCAGCGGTCGACGTGCGCCCGCCATGGGAGGAAATTGGGGGGATTCAAGGTGAATAAACCGGAGCGAACTTCGCCGAAGTGTGCTCAACTGCACCATCGCAACCTGCTCGTTTACTGGTTTCTCAGGTCAGAGCAAGGTTCGGGTGATTCTGGGGGCAAGGGGTCGCGGGTTCAAATCCTGTCGTCCCGATGGTCGCTGAGAGGCCGTCTCACTAGGGTAGAAGCACAGGTGAGGCGGCCTCTTCGCTGTTCCCGCGGTGATCATGGCCGAGATCGTTTCCGGCGGGTCTTGGGGACCACGTGGGGACCGCGTCTCACGGTCTCTCACACGCCCGGAGGTTGGGTCTGCGTGGGGACCGCAGGTGTGCCGACAGCAGTTCGCCGGCGTCGGTGACCGAGCGCTTGTCCGGGTGGAGGTAGCGCTGGGTGGTGCTCAGGGAGCCGTGTCCGGCGATGCGCTGGAGGTGGTGCACGGGGACCCCGGCGTCGGCCATCCAAGTCAGGCCGGTGTGGCGCAGGCTGTGCCGCCGGAGGTGTGTGGCCATGCTTGTCGCCGCGGCTGCGGATCAGGAAGCGCAGGGACTCCATCCGGTGTGCGGGGTCGGCGGTGGGTTCTTGGCCTGCTGCGTCGTCCACTCCCGTGTCGGGTGGGAGGTGCCGTCGGTGACGTGCAGGTGGCGGGTGCCGTATTAGGGGAACACAGTGCGTAGGGCCCTCGACCGAGCACGGCGTCGAGGTGGGGGAAGTCCGCCGCGACGATGCCCCGGGCGATGGGGAACTGACGCCGGGTCGGACCTGTACGGCGGGTGCCGGGTCGATGCCCGCGTCGTGCACGATCCTGTGCCGCTCGGAAAGTCATCGCGGCCGATCAGCCGGCTTGTCCGTGGCCCCTACCGGTTGCCGGTGTGGTCCGTAGCCGAAACGAGTTTCGCCATCGTCACCTTCGCGAGGTGCCGGCTGGAGGACGAGCCGTCAGCCGACGCGAACCGACTGCTCGCACCGGTGGTGGACTCCGACGACGTCGCCTGGACGCGGCTGCTCATTTCACGGCGATTCCGCGGGCCTTGAGGGTGTCCTGGGCACCGGGGGCGGCCATCATGGCCTCGTCGCCGCCGTGGATCACGCGGAGGTTGGGCAGCAGGGCGAGGTCGTCCAGCGAGGTGACGTCGAAGAGGTCGTCCTCTCCGTCCCAGAACGGCGAGCACTGGTGGTAGATCTCCAAGCCGCCGTCGGTCGTCAGTTCGTCCACAGTGGCCAGTTGGTCGGGGCTGATCTCCAAGTCGGTGAAGTACTGGCGGGCTTCCTCGAGGACGGTGTACAGCAGGTCCTGCTCGTACAGGTACTTCCACAGGTCGCCGGTGGCGCCCTTGGCGTGGAGGACGTCGGCGATCCGGAAACGAGGCTGGATCAGCTTGTCCTGGTACATGAGCTTGTCGATGACCAGCAGCTTGAAGTTGAAGTCGCGGAACATGCCCCACTGTCTACCAGGCCGCCCGGACAATCCGGGCAGCCGGCGCATAAACCTCCTGACGTCGCTCTGCCCGACTGCTGGGGTCGGCTCCACACGACCTGCCGGGTGGCCACCCGGTGGATCTCCGAAGAAGGCTTGCCGCCGTCGATCGGCCCGGATCGGCGAGGTAGGAGCTAGTCGCCACTCGATGCTCGGATCACTCGACCGAGGCGTCAAGTGCGCTCAACCGGAGCCACGTCGGGTACGCGCCGCAGAGCACCCGCGATCGGAGGTCCACCGGGAAGTTGCGAACGGCACGTGCTGGCCTGCTGCCGACTACACCTGCTCGGTGTCGACGGTCGTCGCGGGCTGGTTACCCGGCTGGTGGCGCTTTTCCAAGGAGATACCGCACTTGCCGGCCAGCGCGACACCGGCACCGATGGTCGTCGCCACCGGAGCGGCCAGCACCGCGACCACCCCGACAGCCACCGGCACCTCCAGCACCACGTCGTTCTTGCTGTCACGCACGACCACGCGGCGATTGATGCCCTCGTCGACCAACCCGCGAACGGCGCCGACCACGGCGTCGACGGCGGCACGGGGGGACTCGGGCTTGAATTCGCTCATGACTCTCCTCGAACTGCTGATGTCCCTTGACGACTCCAGCATGCCCGTGGCTGGACACCCTGCCATCAGGGTTTCCCCTGACCCCTGCCTGATTCACCCCTCAGGGCACCGTTCACCGGCACTGAGTGGCATCAGGGCCCGGCGGTGCCCGCCCCATCGCCGGAAGGCTTTGACCTGCCCCTCATCCTCCTCGGCCCTGGACCGCGCGCCTGCTCCTGCATGTGCAGAGCCCGACTTCCCGCTGGCCTCCTTGGACGTCCTGCGGCCGGCCTCGGTGCGATGGGGCGGCCACGCCTCCGGCCTGACCGCGCTGTCAGCTCGTGCCGGATCTGATTCGACCGGCCGCGCCGGTGTCGGATCACCTGAACCTGATCTTCGCGCTGCTGTTGCTCCGCTCCAATGTCACGACCGCACGCCCTGCCGGCGTGCCGGGCGCCCAGTTCGACCGCTTCGTCCATGGAGATCGGGCCGGGGATCTGGGGTGGCAGCGGGTTGGTGTGCGAGCCGGTGCCGAGTGCGTGCGAGCCGCCTGGCGCGGGTGAGAGGCCCAGCGGGTCGACTCGATCAGCCCGTTGATGTACCGGGCCATCTCCAGCTATGTGGCCAGCACGCTCTGCCGCTCGTGGCCGGTCACCGACACGATGATGCTCGACCACTCCTTGAACAGGTACCGATCCGCGAACGGGGCGCCGAGCACGGCCTCGGTTGAGGTCAGGATCCCCGAAGGCCGCGCAGCGGCGGTCCACCGGATCCTCTTCTGCGCGGACGGGAGGGGGCGGGGTCACCTTCGACCAGGCATTCCGCCGGACAACAGCGGAAGCCGGCGCGAGCCAAACCGACCTCAGACCGCCTCATCGGGCCGCGATGACGGTGGAGATCAGCATGAGCGCGCGACACCGGGTCACGCTCAACCCGTCACGGCGTGGTGTTCCGCTTCCGCTGCGCCTGACCCATACCTTCGCGTCGGTCACCCGAACGGGCACTTACTGTCATAGTGACAGTAAGCTACGGTCGTTCCCGTGCCCGAAGAGACCTGGTCGCCGCCGGCGGCCCTGATCGCGGTCGATCTCGTGATCCTCACGCTGCGCGCCTCGCAGCTTCATGTGCTGCTCGTGCAGCGCGGTGTCGAGCCGTACAGCGGGCACCAGGCCCTGCCTGGCGGCTTTCTGAAGGACGTCGAAGAGGACGTCCTGACTGCCGCGCATCGTGAGCTCCAGGAGGAGGCCGACCTCGACGGGGCACGTCTGCACCTGGAGCAGTTAGGCGCCTACGGGACTCCAGGGCGTGATCCACGTGGGCGCGTCGTCTCCATCGCGTACTTGGCTATCGCTCCTAGTCTTCCGGAGCCGGTCGCCGGCACCGACGCGTCCAGTGCGTGGTGGCAGCCGGTCGACGAGGTGCTCAGCGGGAAGCTGCAACTGGCCTTCGACCACCAGGAAATCGTCGAGGACGGAGTTGAGCGCGCCCGCGCCAAGCTGGAGCACACAGCGCTTGCGATCGCGTTCTGCGGAGACACCTTCACGATCTCGGAACTGCAGCAGGTCTACGAGGCGGTATGGGGGATCCGGCTCGATCCGAGGAACTTCTACCGCAAGGTCCAAGGTGTGTCCGGCTTCATCGAGCCAGTCGGGCCGGATCGCAAGGCGACACGGGGGCGGCCGGCGCGACTTTTCCGAGCAGGCGACCGGACGGCGCTGCATCCGCCGATAGCGCGACCCGATCCGATGATGTCGAACGAGGGGAACAACTGATGGAAAGCCCGGTGGTGATGCTCACCGCCTTCAACCTTGAGTACGACGCCGTGCGGCGAAAGATGGTGGACCCTCGGGTGCACCTTCACGAGAGAGGTACGAGGTTCGAGGTCGGCATGCTGCGGGGGACCCGCTGCAGAGTCGTGCTGGGGCTGACGGGGAAGGGAAACCATCCCGCCGCGGTGCTGGCGGAGCGGGCAATCCAGGAGTTCTCACCGCTGGCCGTGCTGTTCGTGGGTGTCGCTGGAGCGTTGTGGGACACGCCGCTCGGTGATGTCGTAGTGGCCACCCACGTCTACGCCTACCACGGAGGCACGAGCGAGGACGACGGGCTCAAGGCGCGTCCCCGTGCTTGGGAGACCGCCCACGAGATCGCACAAGTCGCCGCCCACGTGGGGCGTGCAGGCGACTGGACGGACAAGCTGTCCCTCCACGATCCACCGGGTGTCCACTTCGGAGCGATTGCAGCCGGTGAGATCGTGCAGAACTCACGCATCTCCCGTGAAGCAGAGTGGATCCGGCAGCACTACAACGACGCACTCGCCATCGAGATGGAAGCCGCCGGCGTCGCGCAGGCGGGCCATTTGAGCGGTGCGCCGGTAGCCGTCATCCGCGGTATCAGCGACCGTGCCGACGGCACCAAGGCCACCGACGGGGACGCCACCTGGCAGCCGGCGGCCGCCGCCAACGCGGCCGCCTTCGCCGCGCGGCTCGCCGTGGAACTGATGGAGCAACGAGTGGAGCACGTCGCGATGCGCGAGACCGAGGAACGCGAGTACCACGGCACCATCACCAACAACTCCTCCGGCCAGGTCGGCATCCAAGCCGCGCAGGTCACCGGAAGCCATGTCTGGATGGGCATGGCTCCGCACACGCTGTTCGCCGGCGACCTCGATCGCGAGTTGGCTGCTTTGCGTGATCTGCTGGCGCGCAGCCGTTCCACGGGCAGCATCGATGACGCGACCTACAACGCTGCAACGGCCGAACTCGACATCGCGAGCAAAGCGCTGGAGGACAACGCACCCGAGCGGCGCAACAAAGTCGTCCTGGCGCTCAAGCGGCTACGCGGCCTCATCGAGGATGTGGCTGAGCTGGCGACAAAGATCGGAGCCGTGATCGCTGCAGCCCAGGGGCTGTCGTGACTGGACACGCCTCTGAAGCCGTCACCAACACCGCTGAGGCCGGTGCGACAGTCGGCATCCAAGCTGAAACAGTCCACAACTCCACGGTCTACCAGGTACTTCCCGACGCGTCACCGCGCCAGAAATTCGAAGTCGGCGTGCGCTACCTGGAAGACGGGGTCCCGGTCCGGGCACGAGAACTGATCAACGACGCAATCGCACACGGGTACGACAATGGCGAGGTACGGTTCCACTGGGTACTCGCGATGCTCGGCAAACGATCCTTGCGCGACCTCACCGCCGTCGAACACGCACAGTTGGAGCATGTTTCCCAGCTGGTGCACGGCTACGCCGATGACCGGTGGAGGCACGCACTGGTAGCGGTGTGCGAACTGCTGAACCGTCTCCAGGGCGCCACCCAGGACTGCGGACCCGTGCTTGAGCAGCTGCGTGGCCTCCCACTCCGCCAACGTGACATGATCGTCCGCCACCTCGATCTCGTCCTCACCGGAGGGGTGAAGGACACACTGTGGGCGGAAACCCGTCGGGCTGTCGAAAACGCGCGGCTGGATAACAACCGGCTCGACCGGGTGTGGGCCTATTTCCACCCCGATCCCATCGGTCCGCGGGCCCGGCCACCAGTCGGCAAGTCCACCGCTCCAGGCGACCGCGTGCAGGCCACCTGTTGGTCGATACTGACAGCGATCGCGTTCATCTACCTCGGCCAGGTTGTTCTCAGCCTTGGCAAGCCCCTCCCCGCGGTCGCGTGCGTCATCCTGATCGCCGCTGGATACGTCGCTGCTCGGAGCGGGCTGGAATGGCGCTACCGGTCCGTGCGCCTGGCCACCAAGGAACGTGACCACCTCGGTCACCACAGCGCCGAACGGGCGTCGGAGGGCGGGTTCGCGAACAGGGTCGGACACTCGTTCGCCCACTACTTCGCCAGATACGTACCTTCAGGCACGGATCGCGAGCTGTGGCTCGCCCGCACGGCAGGGATCCGCACCACCTTACGGGACGAGGTCGTGGAGCTCTACCGCGAGAGCAGGGTTCCTGTCGAACGCATCAACTGGTTGATCCGCCACCTCGTCAGTGACGTCCGAGCGCGCCAAGAGGCAGGAGACCTGCAGTCGTACCGCGATCACTATCGGATTGAACCCGCGACTAAAGCATCTTGCTCACTGGCTTGCATCACCTTGGTGCTTGCATCGCTGGAGGTTTTCATCGCGGCAGTGCAGGTCGACCCGCTCCCCGCAGCAGTCGCAGTGATCGCGGGTCTGGTCGGCGCGCGGACCGCTACTCTGCGCTGGTTCCACATCATCAGCGAGGACAGGCGATTCGCGGAAGACCGACAAGAATACGAACGCCAGTTGGAGGCACGACAGGCCGCGTATGGACGGTGGAAGGACAAGCTGGACGCCACACGCCCCTCCGAGAGTGAGATGGAAAGCTGGCTGCACTCCGACAAGACCATGCTCCTCGACGCCGCACTGCAGCACTACGGGTTGGTATGGCGGGAGGTCATCACCCACGCATTTCTGCAAACGCCCGCGAAAAACTACAAACGCGCGCGCGTCAGAGGTGGGCCGTGGCGTTATTCGAGGTACGACATCCGGCTCTTTCTGATCACGCAGGATGGTGTTCGAGAGGTCAGCGCCGAACTGGACTTCGAACACGTGGTGCTCAACAGTCAGGAACGCAACAACTATCGTTTCGACGCGGTCTCCTCGGTTCAGGTCGCCGAGCAAGGGGTATCCAGTTGCACCCTGGAGTTGACCCTGTTCAACGGGCCGTCGAGGAGCATCCGTGTCGTGGACTCGGAGGGAAAACAGGCCGACTACGGGGAAAGCCTGGCCACGTTTTCGGAAACCAACCTCGACTCGGCCGGATTCGCGCACACCCTGCATATCCTCGAGGGCATCGCAGCAGAGGGGAAGAGCTGGATCGACCGTGACGCCCGAGGCAAGGCCGATCCGGGTGATCCCCCGAACTCGGGTGGTGTACTGGCCGGGTTGCTGGGATGACCGACTGCGCCGGCCTGCCGTCTTCCCCACGAGGGCCGGGAGGCGTCTAGTGCTGCGTCATGCAACCTCGGCCAGGTAATCGGTTCGGGTGCGGATCGGTGAAACACCCGGCTGTCGGCGGGTGGATGGTCGTAGAGGTCAGGGACCCGGTGAGACCGGGCCAGGAAGTCCGGGTCGGTGGACGCCTTTCGGGTGGAGGTGACCTGCCGGGACACGCCTCCGGCGTGCAGGATGCGGCGCAGCATCTTCCTGCTGATCGCCACCAGGGTGCCGCGATCGTGCAGATGGTCGCGAAGCTTCGCCAGCCCGGCCGGCCGGCCCTTCTGGCCGATTACCGGGTCGACCTTCCGAGATGCAGCACTAAGGGAATGCCGTGGGCATCACGTCGGTCACCAGGTCCCGAATGCTCTGGCTGTGCTGCATCGGTGCCACGAAGGGAGTCGTGGTGGTCGAGACGTGTTTCGACGAGCGCGTCGTTCACCTGGTTCCGGTGTGTCGGCGGCGTGCTCAGAGGTCGGGTTCCCGGTGTGTCTCGTCCGCGTCGTGGTCCGCGTTCGGGTCGGAGGGGGGTCGTCGGCGGATGTAGACGACCGCGGGCTTGTCCTCGGCGGGGTAGCGGCGGTCGACGTCGAAGCGGCCGGTGGCCTCGACGAGGTTGGTGAGTTTGGCGTGGCGGTAGGTGCGGGGGTCGAAGTCGGGGTGTTGGGTGGTGATGATGTGGCCGACGTGGGCCAGGGGCGCCCAGCCGTCGGCGTCGGAGCCGGCGTCGACGGCTTGGTCGAGCAGCGTGTGCAGGGTGGTGTCGCGCCGCGGTGACGGCGGGGCCGGCGCCGGGTGGGTGTGCTCCGGGGTGTCGGGCCGGTCGGGGGTGGTGTCGGTGGTGAGGTTGTCGAGGTGGATGAACTTGTCGCAGGCGGCGACGAACGGTGCGGGTGTGCGGCGTTCGCCGAAACCGTAGACGGTCAGACCTGATTCGCGCAGGCGTGCGGCCAGGCGGGTGAAGTCGCTGTCGCTGGAGACGAGGCAGAAGGCGTCGAGGCGGCCGGTGTAGAGCAGGTCCATGGCGTCGATGACCATGGCGGCGTCGGTGGCGTTCTTGCCGGTGGTGTAGGCGAACTGCTGCACCGGCTGGATCGACCAGGCCAGCAGCTGTTCCTTCCAGCCCTTCAGGTTCGGACCGGTCCAGTCGCCGTAGGCGCGCTTGACGTGCGCGGTGCCGTACGTGGCGACTTCGGTCAACAACGCCTGCACCACCCCGGGGCGGGTGTTGTCGGCGTCGATCAGCACGGCGAGCTTCGCGTCAGCGGTCATCCCGCCTCCTGCTGCGTGCGGCACGGACGGTGTCCATGGGCTGGGTGTTCACCGGGCCTCCTGACGACAAGCACTGCGAACCCTTCAGGTCACGACCCTGCCACGGTAGGTGGGTTGATGAGGTGCTTCGTGGCGGGCACCGCGTGTCGGGCGTGGTGCGGTCGAGTCGGGCGCTGGGACGCGAAAGCGCCATCCCCGGTCCTCGTGATCACCGGCAGTGGGCGTTCGGCCGGAGCCGGTCAGGTGGTCAGCGCTGGGCCTTTGAAGACTTCGCGGGTGTGCCAGGTGATGTGGGCGGGAGCGGGTGGTGTGGTGCCGGGCCTGGGGTCGAGCGGGCGTTCGTGCAGTTGGTAGACGGTTCATCCGGTTGTGGTGCGGCTGGTGAACTTGGCGGACACGGTGATGCGCAAGTCCTGGGCCAGGCCGAGGGCGCCGTGGTCGAACAGTTTGTGGTGTAAGGAGCACAGGGCCAGTCCGTTGTCGGGGGTGTCGGGTCCGTCGAAGGCGAACCAGCGGATGTGCGCGGCCTCGACGCCGACGGTGGCGGCGCCGAGTTGCCCGTCGAAGCCGCAGAAGGCGCACTGCCGGTCCCATGAGCCGTGGGGCAGCGGGATGCGGTGTCGCTTCAAGTGGGTGTCGAAGTGGTCGGTGAAGCGTTGTCGGAGGGGCCGCCGAGGTCGATCGCCGAGTCCGTGGTGAACGATCGCCGCGGAAAGAGCGGGCCGGCGCGGAACCTCGGCACCCCGCAGGGCACTGCGGTGGCAGCGGACCGGCCATTTCCGAGCAGTCGCGCGTCACCGCCGGCCGGGCACCTGCGGTACGGGGCCGGTGCTTTCCCGTGGCACGTGCGCCGATGCGTACTGCGGGGTGGAGCCGCCCGTGCCCGTCGATGCGACATCGGATTTCGCGTGGTCCGGCAGTGCCCGGCCGGGAGTGGTCCCGACGGTGGTCTGCGGAACCGCAGCGGCTCGCGTTGCCGGCCGGACCGGGTTCAGGCCCGCTTGCCGAAGACGAGCACCCCCCAGTCCAGGTCGGACGCTTCGCCCGCGAGGTATCGGAGTTGGTGCTCGCGCACCGCAGCGAGCCTCCGCTCCACCTCGGGGTGGTCCGGCTCGGCCGCCGCCCACGAGTGGACGGCCCGCCACTGGTCGGTGTAGTAGCGGTCCCAGTCCGACCGCGTGGAGCGCACCACGCCGACGACCGGGTGGTCGAGGCGTTCCAGGTGGTCCCGCCCCGCCGGGAGCTGGTCGCCGACGGCGAACCGGCCGCCGGGGGCGGTCGAACGGGCGGCGAGGTCCACCGCGGCGAAGAAACCGCCCAGCCCGCCTGCGGCGCCGAGGAGCACGACCCGCTCGTGGGCTCGCTCGGCGAGCTTCGGAGAGCGCCCGTCAGCCACCTCGAACCGGACCCGGTCGACCACCCCGCGGGCAGCGGCCTCCTCGCTCGCCCGGCGGATGAAGCCGGCCGAGATGTCGACCCCGGTGGCGGTCAACCCGAATCGCGCCACCCAGTCGCAGAGGACACCACCGGCGCCGGTACCGATGTCCAGCAGGGTGCGCGCCGACCTGAGGTCCAGCAGGTCGGCCACCTCGTCGATGCCCGCGGCCGAGATCGGGTTCCAGCAGCGGGCGCGGCGGTAGCGGGCACTGATGTGGTCGGAGAGGGATTCCGTCGGCTCGGTGGTGGTCACGCCGTTCGCTCCTCTGCTCGTCGTGCGGCGAGGTCCTCCTCGACCAGCGCCGCGTTGATCGCCTGGCCCGCCGCCACCCCGTGGCCCGCTGCGGTGATCACCTTCTGGGTGGGCCCGGCCGCCGTCCCGACGACCCAGACGCCGTCCACGGGGGTGCGGCCGGTCGGGTCCGGCCGCAGGGGTTCGCCGCGGAGGTCCGGGCGGAGCGGTTCGAGCAGGCCCAGCCGGGGTTCCGGTGGTGCGTCCAGGAAGCACGCGTCGACTTCCAGCCGGTTGTCGGGCTCCAGCAGGACGCGTACGCCCGGCACCGCTCGCTCCACCGCCCGCACCGCGCCGTGCACGACCCGGACGCCGGGGAGCGAGCGCACCGGCCGGGCGTCGCCGGGCAGCAGCACGACCTCCACCGACCACTGCGTGAGCAGGCCGGCCAGCCGGACCGCGCCCGCGGTCGCGCCGAGGACCGCCACCGACCGCGCCCGCCTGCCGCCCCAGTCGTGGCAGTAGGGGCAGTTCTGCACGAGGGTCCCCCACAGTCCCGCCAGTCCGGGCACGCCCGGCAGGCGGTGGTGCGCGCCGGTGGCGAGCACCACCCTGCGCGCCCGCCACGTGATGCGCTCCTCGGTGTGCACGAGGAACTCGGGTGAGCGACCTGTGAGAGCGCGCACCCGACCGCTCACCACCCGCCCACCCGCCCGGGTCACCTCGTACCGCACCTGGTCCAGGTAGCGCCGGGGTTCGACCCCGTCGTGGCCGGGATAGCCGCGGATGCCGGGCGAGGCCGCGTTCGCCGGGTCGCCGTCGTCGATGACGACGACCCGGCGGAACGCCTGGGCGAGGGTGAGCGCGGCGCCGAGACCCGCCGCGCCCCCGCCCACCACGGCCACGTCGACCTCGCCCGCGTTCACCGGTCACCCCCGGGCAGCCGGGCGAGCACGCGGAACACCTCGTGCACCGGTTCGGTCGTCGACACCACCCGGCCGTCGACCTCCACCCACACCGCGCACTCCGCGGCTCGGTTCCTCGGGGCGTGCTCGCGACCCAGGACGAGCCGGGCATCGTGGCCGAGGCGGCGCAGCGCGATGGCGAGCACCAGGTCGACGTCCCGGGGATCGACGGCGGGCCGCAACTCCTCGACGGCGGCGCGGACGCGATCCACGTCGAGCCTGCCGGGAGCCGGCGGGGGCGGGGCGGCGCGGCGCAGTCCCCGGGCCGCTGCGGCGCGATCCCCGCGGACCGCGTCCGCCGCCGCCCGCACCGCCCGCATCGTCGTCGACATCACGTGCTCCTCTCCCGGCACCACCGGTCGATCCACTCGTTCTCCTCGGTCGCGGCCCGCAGGATGCCGTCGGCGGTGCCGAAGTGGTGGCCCTCGGCGTCGAGCAGGACCAGTCGTGCAGGCGTGCCCGCGATCCGCAGCGCTTCGTAGAACAGCCGGGCCTGCCACACCGTCGTCGCCGAGTTCGGGTCGGACGCTCCCTGCGTGAGCAGCGTCGGGACGGTGATCCGGTGCGCGCTGTGCACGGCGGTGAAGCCGTGGTACATGTCCGGCGCGGCCCAGATCGGCCGGCGCTCCAACTGGAAACCCGCAGGGGTCAAGGTGCGGTTGTACGCGCCGCTGCGCAGCACCGCGCACCGCAGCACCGAACCCAGTTCGGGCAGCGCGACGGCGGCGAGCGCGGCGCCGAAGCTGTGACCGCCGAGGACCAGCGGCACCTCGCCCAGTTCCCGCCGCACGCGTTCGGCCGCGTCCCGGACGCCGTCCACCACCCGCGCGGCGATCTCGGCGAAGGTGGCGGGGCCGTTCTGCCGCGGGTGCCAGAGCCGGACCATCGCCACCGCGCACCGCGGTCGGTAGGTCCACAAGGGCCCGGGGGGTTCGGCGGCGCCCGCTCCCGCGTACGGGGCGAACGCGGTGCGGTCGGGGACGTCCGGGCGCGGGCTGATCCACAGCACGACGGGCCCTCCGTCGCCGTGCAGCGCGATGTCCGGGGAGATCTGCCGGTGCTCGGGTGGGCGCACCGATCGGCGGCGGGCGGGCCTTGCGGTGTCGGCGCCGTCCCAGAAGTCGCGGTCGACCCGGCACTCGCCGAGGTGGCGGGCGGGCGCGGCGCCGGTCAGGTCGTGGATGCTGAACTCGGCCAGCCGATCCCGGACCAGCCGCTCGAAGGCGGCGGCGTCCCGGACGGCGCCGATCAGCACACGCGTCCGGTCGGGGGACAGGTCCAGCCTGCACACCGCGTGCGGGCCGGAGAGCACCCGTTGCCCGTCCCGGGGTGCCAGCACCCGAACCGTCGCTGCGGCCGCCGCCACCAGCGCGTCCGGGTCGTCCAGCACGGAGCGGCCCTCGCTCGAATCGTGCACGCGGTCGGGGTCGGTAGGAGCTGCCGGGTGGTCGGCGAGCACCACCAGCGCTCCGTCGGCGGTCCACTGCAGCGGCGCCGCACCGCCCAGGAGCGAGTGGTTGACCGCGATCCCGGTCGGGCGTGGCCGCTCGTCGTGACCTGGCCGGTGGAGCCACAGCTCCGGGGCGCTCGGCCCGGGCGTCACCCCTGCCAGCACCGGTGGTCCCCCGCGGGCGGACCACGTCAACGGGGTCCGCCGGGCGGGGATGCGCAGGCCGTCGACGTGGACGGTTCCGACACCGCCCGCCCGGCCTGCGGTGGCCAGCGCGACGAGGTCGAAGGCCACGCCGTGCGAGTGGACCCAGCGGCGGGGCGCTTGTGCCCGCACCGGGTAGCGGGGGCCGGTGAACCGAGCGGTCAGGGACCCGCACCGGTGCTCGTCGACGACCTCGCGGGCGGCCAGGTCATCGGCCAGGTGGGCGATGTGGTCCCGCAGCGGGACGGCGCCGGCGGTCACGGCGCGCCCGCCCCGGTGAGGTCGGCACGGCGGGCCAGCTCGGCAGGCGCGCCGCGGTCCACCACCGTCCCGTCGCGCAGCACGATGACCTGGTCGGCGCGGGCCGCCACCGCGGGATCGTGGGTGATCACGAGGATGCCGCAGTCCGCGAAGACCTCGAACACGGTGTCGAGCACCGTCCGCGCGGTCGCGGCATCCAGGCTCGCGGTCGCCTCGTCGAGGACCACGAAGGCCGGGCGGCGCAACAGCAACCGGGCGATGGCCAGGCGCTGGCGCTCACCTCCCGACAGCCGGTTGCCGTGGTCGCCGAGGACGGTGTCCAGCCCTGCCGGCATCCGGGCGACCAGGCCCGACCAGATCGAGGCCGCGCGCAGGGCGTCGACCAGTTCGGCGTCGGTGGCCGCCGGGTCGGCGTAGCGCAAGTTCGCCGCCACCGACTCGTGGAAGAAGTAGCTGGTCTGGCTGAGCAGGCCGACCTGGGCGGTCACCGAGGACAGCGGCAGCTCCGGCAGCGCCCGCCCGTCGAGCCGGACCACGCCCGAGTCCGGGTCCCTCAACCGCGCGCACAGGTGGGCGATGGTGCTCTTGCCCGCGCCGCTCGGCCCGACCAGCGCCACCACCTGCCCCGTCCGCAGTTCGAAGGAGATGTCGTCGAGCCGCCACGACTGGGCCTCGGCCGCGTGGGCGAAGCAGACACCGTCGAACGACAGGCGCGTGGGTCGGGCAGCGAGTGGCCGGGCCTCGGGGTTCTCGGCGACGGCCGGTCGCTGGTCGAGCAGTTCGAAGATGCGCCGGAAGCCGACCATCGCCCCCACCACCTCCACCCTGGCGTTGACGATGCCGGTGAGCGGCCCGTGCAGGGACGGCAGCAGCGAGACGAAGCCGACGAGCATGCCCACCGTCATGTGCCCGCCGACGACGAGCAGACCCCCGCACAGGTAGACCAGCGCCACGGACAGGCCCGTGACCGAGGTCAGCGACGCCTGGAAGGCCCCGCTGACGGTCGCGGTCCGCACGGTGTCGCGTCGAACCCGCTCGGCCAGCCCGGCGAGGGCGGCCGTGTCCGGACCTCGACCGTCGTTCAGCGCGGAGAGCGTGGTCCCGTCCACGGTCAACCGGTCCACCAAGAAGCTGTTCAGCGCCGACAACCCCTGTTGCCTGCGCTCGCCGAGCCGTTTGACCACCCGCGCGGTCCGCCAGGTGATCGGCACCGCCAGGACGGGTGCGACCAGCGCCAACCCGACGAGCTCCCAGCTGAAGTAGGTCATCGCCGCGACCACCAAGGCGAGCCGGACGGCGTTGGCCACGATGTTCACCACCAGGTTGGACACGATGCCCTGGGCCGCCTGCACGTCGCTGTTCAACCGAGCCAGCAGGTCGCCGGTCGGCCGCGCGGTGTGGAAGTCCACTCCGAGGCGCTGCACCCGGTCGAAGATCCGGGTGCGCAACTCGTACCCGAGGTGGTTGCTCAGCGACACCGTCAGCCACTGGCCCACCCACTGCGCGCCCGCCGCCGTCACCACGGCGCCGACGGCGAGCGCGGAAAAACCCGCCACCGCGCCCAGATCACCCCGGCTGATGCCGGAGTCGATGATCTGCTGGTACGCCAACGCGGGCAGCGCGGTGCACAGCGCGGTCAGCGTCACGGCACCGAGCAGCCCGGCGATCCGGTACCGGCGAGGCCGCAGCAGCGCCAGCACACGGCGGAAGTCGCCCCGGCCGGTCATGAGCCCGCCGTGATCCGGTGCGCGGCGTACCCGTCGGCCAGTTCGGCGATCGAGGACACGCCCCACCGGGGCGCGCCCAGCGGCACACCCGCGGCGTCGGTCGCGATGGCGCACGGGTAGGTGCCCTTCGCCTGCTCGGCCCACGACCCGGACCCGCTGTCCTGCCAGTCGATCCAGTGCGGCGGGTAGTCGCGCAGCCGGGCGCGCAGCCGGGCGCAGGCGGGGCAGTCCGGGCTCACGACGATGGTCAGCGTGGCGATCCGGGCGGGATCGGTGGGGGTGCTCGGTTCGTCGGGCGCGTCCGCCGCCCGCCGCAGCGAGACCGCGACCACGGCGACGGCGACACCGCCCACCACAGCCGCCCGAACGCCGACCGGTGGTCCCTCACCGCCCACGATCGCGATGACCGCCATCACCGCGGCGATGACGGCGTTGAGCCCTACCCGGATCGGGCTGACGACGCCCCGGCCGCCGAAGCAGGCGCACTCCCGGCCCAACAGCGCGGCCGCAGCGCAGGTCAGCCCGAGGTACGCGGCGGCGAGCAGGCCCGCAGCCGCGCTCGGGGGCGCCACCGCGGCGGCGGCGGCCACCAGGACCTCGCCCGCTGCCACCGGGAGCGGACCGATCGGAATGCCGAGCGGGCGCAACGGCGGCCAGTCGAGTCGGCCGCGCAGGAGCAGCACGCCCTTCGTCGCGCCCGCGCCCAGCAGGCCCCCCGCCGCGAGCAGGGTGAGCCAGGGGATCACCGGGAGCCCCCGGTGGGGACGATCCAACCGCCCTCGACGGCGAAGCGCAGGAACCCGGCCTGCTCCGGGGTCGTCGGCCCACCCGGGTGGCCCCGGCGCAGGAGGGCGACCGCGGTGGCGTCGACCTCGTGGACCTCGATGCGCTCCAGGTCCACGACCGCCGCCCGGCCGCCGCCCAGGTCGGCGGTGGTGAACCGGTCCGGCATCGACCAGCGGTCGGGGGTCAGCGGGTGCTCAGCCATTGCTCGACCTCCAGGGTGCGGATGAGCGCGAGCGCGTGCTGCTCGCGCAGGAACGGGTGGGCCAGCACCGCGGCGAAGGCGTTCGGGTCGACCAGCCCGGCGTCGGCGAGGACCAAGGTGGGCAGCGGCCGCCCGGCTCGGGCGTCCGCCCGGTCGACGGCGAGCCTGCGCACGCGCTGCTCCCCGCTGGACACGAAGGTCCCGGGAGCCGCGTCCCGGCGCAGGAACGCCAGGTCGGAGCGGGCGGCCCGGGGCAGCGCGCGGGCCAGCTCCACGAACTCGGGGACCTGCGCCGGGCTGCGGTGCGCCACGCCCAGCCGATCCGCTTCGGTAATGACGGCGCCGACGTCGGGAGCGGACCAGGACCAGGCCAGCCCGGCCTCTTCACCGTCTACTTCGGACAGCCAGGTTTCCCAGCTGTGCCGGGAGGACTCCACCAGGTCGTGGGCGACGCGAGCGCCGGCGGCGGTCAGCCACGGCACGACGGGCCGCGCGGGCGCCCCGCTCTCCCCTCGGCGCGGCTTGTCGACCACGGCGCTTGTCCGGCTCGCGGTGAACAGCGGGCGCAGCCCCAGCCCGCTGGCCAGTGATCGGGCAGGCGCCACGGCCAGGGCGTGGACCAGCGGTGGGGTGGTGAGCGCGACGTCCTGCGGCGCGATGGTCAGGGTGCGTGCGCCCGGCGCGCACCGGTGCAGGAACGCCGAGGAGATCCCGCCGCTGACCGCGAGGGTGTCGCCCACCACCGCGCCCGCCAGCTCGGCGAGCCGGGCCTCGACCTCGCGCGCCCGCCTGCCGCGGGCGACCCGGGGAGGCGCCCACGGGAACGGCGCACAGCGGCCGCGGGCCATCTCCGGCGAGATCCGGGTGACGCCGCGTGCGGGGAGCCTGCGCACCCCTGCCAGCGCCGTCCGGTCGACCTCCCCGCGGATGTCCAGGGTGCGGGCCAGCAAGTGGTGCAGGAGGTGGTCGGTGAGAGCGGGCGGCCCGGCCAGTGCCGACGGGTCCGCGCTGAACCGGATCACGGCCCCGTCCACGGCGTAGAACAGGTCGCCGAGGTGGACGCGGGAGCGGTCGACGGTGACGTGGCGCTCGTGCACGGTGATCGCGCCGAATTCGGCGGGCGCCGCGAGCGCGACCTCACCGCGCGGGCGGGACAGGTCGACCTCGAGCGCGAACGGCGCGCGCGGTGGTGAGGTGGTGGACACCCGGAGCCTCTCTGCGTGGACCCGCCAACGGAGCCCCAGGGGGCATCCGTTGGCGAGTGGGATCACTGGAGCGGCGCGCGCGTCAGTAGACGCACACGCAGCGCAGGTCGAGGAAGCCCTCGCAGTAGCCGCCGACGGCGCCGTAGTTGGCCACGCAGTACTCGCGGCACTCGTCGTCGTCGGGGCAGCCGCAGCACTCCAGCGGCGGTGCGGTCTCCCTGGCCGCGGTCAGCACCGCCACGTCGGCGGAATGGGAGATGTCGGTGCGGTACACCAGTGGGGTCATTCTTGTCCCTCATTTCCTGTGAGTCGGAATGGATATTTCGGAGTTCATCCTGGCTTTCCAGGGGTGGGTCGGGTACCACCGATCCGGCGATTCACGGAGTGGGCGCACCTCGTCACCCGGCCAGTTCTCCGGGGGCGGTGGTCCTATTCGGGGCGGCCAGGTCCGCCTTGGCCGTCCGGCCAGGTCGGGAATGCGGTCGGACCTGTCCTCATGGCGGTGTCGTGGATTTCCCGGGATCCGTAGCGTCGGCAGGGCAGGTTTGAACCGCGAGGAGAGGACGGATGATGAACGCATCACGAATCGGAGCGCGGATCGCCGCCACCGTCACGGCTTTCGGTGCGGCGATCGCGCTCGCAGGCGGTGGCGCCGCGATGGCGGCGACCGCGCAGGCCGAGGTGGTGGCGCCGGCCTCCGGGGTGGTCGTCCAGGCCCGGCCGTGGTACGTCACCAGCTACTCCAACCACGCGCTCAGCCGGATGGCCCAGCGCGGCATCACCACCGACCAGGTGGAGGCCGTGGTGGGGTCGAACCAGTCGCGGGTCGAGCCGGGGCACGCGCCCGACAGCTACAAAATCACGAACTGGGGAATCTCGGTCGTGATCGACGAGGACGGTCGAGTCATCACCGTATTCTGAGTGGAAAGAGGGGTAGGCTGGGTCCCATGCGCGTCACACATGATCGGGAAACGGACTCGGCTTACATTCATCTGACCGACGAAACCCTGTCGCCCGGTAGGCGGAGCATTCCACTGGAGCCACCGGCCGTGCCCACCCTGGTCGTCCTCGACTTCAAGGAGGACCGGCTCGTCGGCGTGGAGGTGCACGGCGCTTCGCGGCACCTGTCGGCGGATTTCCTCGCGGGTGCCGCGGGCGAGGGTTGAGCGGCCGGCGGACGGGTGCGGGGTCGGATCCGGAGATCCGGCCCCGCACCCGTCCGCGGATCAGAACCTGTTCAACGCCCGTGCGATCTGGGACCGGCGCGCGATGCCGAGCTTGCGCATCAGATTCGACACGTGGTACTTCACGGTGCTCACGCTTATCCCGTACACCTCGGCGATCTCGGCGTTCGTCGCACCGGTCAGCAGCATCCGCGCCATCTCCAACTCCCGGCCGGTCAGCTCGTCGGTCGGCGCCACCTGCTCCTCGAGGGGCGCACTCAGCGACTCGCGCAGCGACGCCGACACCCACAGGTGCCCCTGGGCGCTCGCGCTGAGCGCCGCCCGTATGTCGTCCACCGGATCCTCCGGGCTGATCATGGCGCGCACCACCCCGCCGAGCGCGTGCGGCAGGATGTCGGTCAACTGCTCCTCCGTCATGGCCACGACCAGCGGCTCGGCGGGCGCCGCGGTGAGCGCGTCCCGACCGGCGAAGTCGTTCAGGTCGATGAACGTCAGGTCCCAGTCATCCCGTTGCGGCCCTTCGTCGCTGATCACGTCGATGTCGGACATGGCGGCCAGGATCGATTCCCACCCCGCTCGCATCACCGGGTGCTCGATCAGCACCCGCACGAGCAGCGTCTCGTCGGGCGCGGGAACGGGAACGGGAACGGTCAGCCTTCTTAACTCGGCACTGGTGGTGCGGCACAAATTCAATGGTCTTCCCCCCTTGCTCGCGGTGCCCGGACCGCGATCGGCGAGTCCGGAGCAAATCGAGCCTACGACCGCCCAGGTAGGGGGCAACCCGCCAACAGGCCACGCCCAGGCGGGTGAGGCCGGCCAGTTGGCCGATGCGTGCCGGGAGGATCTGTGGCAGTCAGCCGCCCCGGACGTCGACGAGGCGTCCCGCCCGGGCGTCGAGGTCTCCGGCGGGCGCGTTCCACCTCCTCACTGCTCCGGGCGCGGGCCCGGGGTCGCGGCGCACCGTCACGCGCACCCGGGCCCTCCGGCGGTCATTCCGAGGCGAGCACCTGGGCGGGCGGCACCCGCGCGGCGAGGCGGGCGGGGATCACCGAGGCCAGCGCGGCGAGCAGCACGGTCGCGGCGACCAGGGCCGCGAGTTGGGTGACCGGCAGGTCCGGGACGGTCCGGTCGCCGAACTCGAGCATGCTCCGCGCGGCCGTGACGCCGAAGACCGATCCCAGGACGACGCCGAGCAGCGCGGCCACGACCGCGAGCACGGCGGCCTCCCAGGCCAGGCTGGTCCGCAGGCCGCGCCGGGTCAGGCCGAGGGCCCTCAGCAGCGCGGACTCGCGTTTGCGCTCCAGGACCGACAAGGTCAGCGTGTTGGTGATGCCGACCAGCGCGATCAGCACCGAGACGGCGAGCAGGGCGAGGGCGACCAGCCCCGCCACGGTGAGGCCGGTCTCGTACGCGTCGCGCAACCGGACCGCGCCGTTGACGATGGCCTCGGCCCCGCTGGCGTCCATTGCGCGCCGGACGTCCTCCACGACGACCGCGGCGGCGGCGTCCGGTTCGGTGCGCAGCCAGACGCCGTGCACGGCGGGGTCGGGGTCGAGGCGGGTGAGATCGGCCCGGGAGACCAGGGGCGCGCCGAGGTCGGCGGCGGCGAGCGTGGCGCGCAGGTCCGCGACGCCGCCGGGACCGCGCACCGGAACCGTCTCGCCCGCCCGGATGTCGTTGTTGCGCGCCACCGATGGCGGCAGCAGGAGTTCCCCGCGCTCGGGAACGACCAGGCCGGCGCGCGCGACGCCGCGGACGTCGTCGGGCACTGCCAGCACGGTCATCGTGCGCGAACCGATGTCGGCGCTCGTGCCCGGCACCGCCGCGGCCACGCGCACCCCGTCGATCGAGCCGAGCGTCGGGGGCAGCTCCTCGGGCAACGGCTGCCGCAGCGCCAGCACCTCGGCGTCGACCGGGTAGCGCGCCTCCACCTCGCTGGTCAGGCTCGCCCGGGTCGTCGCCATCCCGACCAGGACGGTGGCCACCAGGGTGACGCCGACCAGCAACGCGGTGGAGGCCGCGGCGGCCCGGCGCGGGTCGCGCCGCAGGTTGACCCACGCCAGCCCGCCCGCGGGACCGGCCACGCGCGCCAGCGGTCCGCGCAGGGCCCGGACCAGCGCGGGCGTGGTCAGCGTCGACAGCAGCACCGTCCCCGCGGTGGCGAGGAACCCGCCCGCGACGGTGATCGGCACCGAGCCCGCGCTCGCCCCGAAGGCCAGCGCGGCCGCCCCTGCCACCAGCAGCAGCGCCCCGCAGGCGGGTCGCACGCGGCCCGGCCGCGAATCGCCGACCGACAGGGCGACCTCGCGCAGCGCGGCGAGCGGGCGGTGGCGACTGGCCTCGCGCGCGGGACCGATCGCCGCCAGCAGGGTCGCCAGCACCCCGACGGCAAGCGCGGTCAGCACCCCGGGCACCGGCACGGTGATCTCGGTGAGCGGCAGGCCCGCGCTCGATGCGGCCAGCAGCGCCGTGGCGCCGAGGCCGACACCGACGCCCAGCGCCGCGCCGGGCGCCGCGCCCAGCACGGCGAGCGCCGTCGCCTCGATCAGCACCGAGCGGGCGACCTGCGCGCGGGTCGCCCCCGTGCAGCGCAGCAGGGCGAACTCCCCGGCGCGCTGGGCGACGACCACGCGGAAGGTGTTGGCGATGACCATGGCCGCGACCGCCAGCGCCACCGCGGCGGCCCCGAGCAGCCCGGTCGTCAGCACGTCGGAGTCGCCGGTGAACGCCGCCACGTCGCGTTCGGCCTGCTCGGCCCCGGTGCGCACGACGCCGTTGTCGACCGCGTCCGCGACGGCGGCGCGCAGGTCGGCGGGGTCGTCGCGGCCGAGCACGTAGATCGCAGTGGGATTCGCGCCGGTCCAGGCGGCGACGTCGGCGTCCGCCGCGAGCACCGTGGGCAGGTCGTCGCCGAACGACACGGGCAGCTCCACCAGCCCGGAGACGACCGCCGACGTCGACGCCCCGTCCCGCGACCGGAGCGCCACCGACGACCCCGGGCCCACGCCGGCGTCCGAGGCGGTCCCCTGGTCCACCACCACCGCGCCGGGACCGGGCCAGTCGCCCTCGACGAGGGTCACCGTGCGCAGTTCCGGCGTCCCCGGCAGCGAGCGGACCCGGCCGAGCGTCGCAGTCGTGCCGATCGACACGTCCAGGTAAGCCTCCCGGACCGGCTCCACCGCTCGCACCCCGGGCACCGCGGCGATCTCGTGGCCGGCCGGACCGATGTCCCCGCGGCCCAGCGGGGTGACCACGACGTCGGCGGCGCGGGCCTGCCCGGCCACCGCCGCCTCCGTCGAGGCGCGCAGCGAGCCGGTGAGCACGGCGATCGCCGCCGCGAAGGCGACAGCTGTCGCGATCGCGACCAGGGTCGTGGTGAGCCTCCCGCCGCGACCCCTGGCCAGCTTCAGCGCGACGGCCGGCAGGGTGGGCGGGCGTGGCCGGGTGGGTGGCACCGCCCTCACCCCCCGACCCGGCTCAACGCCTGCAGCACGCGGGCGCGGGTCGGCGCCTCGACCACGTCGGTGAGCCTGCCGTCGACGATCAGCTGGACGCGGTCGGCGTAAGTCGCCGCGGTGGCGTCGTGGGTGACCATCACGACCGTCTGGCCGTGGTCGTCGACCATCGCCCGCAGGAAGCCGAGCAGCGTGGCGCCGGAGTTGGAGTCCAGGGCGCCCGTGGGCTCGTCGGCGAACAGCACCGCGGGCCGGTGGATCAGCGACCGGGCGGCGGCCACCCGCTGCTGCTGACCGCCGGAGAGCTGGGCGGGGCGGTGGCCCAACCGCTGGTCGACGCCCAGCGCCGTCACCAGCAGCGTGAACCACCCGGGGTCGACCGCCGCGCCCGACAGGGTCAGCGGGAGCAGGATGTTCTCCTCGGCGGTGAGCGTGGGCAGCAGGTTGAACGCCTGGAACAGGAAACCGATGTGGTCCCGGCGCAACCTGGTGAGCTCCTGGTCGGCGAGCGCGGTGAGGTCGACGCCCGCCAGCTCGACCAGGCCCGAGGTCGGCGTGTCGAGGCCGGACAGGCAGTGCATCAGGGTCGACTTGCCGGAACCGGACGGACCCATGATCGCGGTGAACGTGCCCGAGGCGAACTCGATGGACACGTCGTCCACGGCCGGGACACCGCCGTTCGCACCGGGGTAGGTCTTGCTGAGCCCCGTCGCGGCGACGGCGGTCTCGGCGGGTCCGGGGCGGCCGGTGCGTGGCGGGGCGTGGCGGGTTGGGTGGTACATGGGGTGAAGCGTGGCGGGGCGTGGGCGGCCGGACCATCGGCCTAGTGGACCTTCCCGGCCATCCGGATCGGGCCAACCGGCCGGAATCACCGGCCGGTTGGCCATGAGCGGTTGGCGGTAGGCTGGGCGGGTGGGGCGGTTCGGTGGTTGGTCGGCGCTGACCGGTCAGCACTGGCCGGTGGCCCTCGTCGTGGTCTCCGCGTTCACCGCCGAGGCGATGACGCTGGTCGGCGGGCCGGGTGAGCTGTCGGCGTGGCAGCTCCCGTTCGCCGCCGCCCTGGGCGCCGCCGCGGTGGCCGCGACCCGCTACCCGGTCGCCATGGCGTGCGGCAGCGCCGTGCTGCTCGTCGGCGAGACCGTGCTCGCCGCCTTGGTCGCCGAGCCCGGGCCCAGGCTCTTCGGCGGGATCGCGATGACCGCCATGGCGGGTCTGTGCGTGACGCTGCTGGCGTGCGTCCGCTACGCGCCCCGCAGGCGGGCCGTGCCCACCGCGGTGGGGCTGGCCGCCGCCGTGCTCGTCGCGTCGAACCTGCGGCCGGTGTTCCAGGTGACGACCGCAGAGGGCGGCTTGGAGTCGCAGCCCCTGCTCCTGCTGGGCATCGCCGCAGCGGGCGGCCTGTTCCTGCGGCAACGCGACCACGTCCGCGCCCGCGACGTCCGCGTGCTCGTCGAGGGCGCGCGGCAGTCCGAGCGGCTGACGCTGGCCCGGGAGCTGCACGACCTGGTCGCCTACCACCTGACGGGCATCATCGTGCAGGCCAAAGCCGCGAAGCGGGCGAGCAGCCCGGACGTGGCACAGCGCGTGATGCCCGACATCGAGGCCGCGGGGAGCGAGGCGATGACCGCGATGCGCAGGTTGGTGCACACCTTGCGCCACATCGACGACGCGCAGCGCGGCGTCGGGGACACCACCGGGGAAGCGCAGCCCACCGGTGACCTGGACGCCGACCTGCGCTCGCTGGCCGCCGGGTACCGCCTGCCGGTCGTCGTCGCGGTGGACGGGGTGGGCGGGCTGGCGCCCGACATCGCCGGGTCGGTGCTGCGGATCGTCCGGGAGTCGCTGACCAACGTGGGCAAGCACGCGCAGGCCCCCAGCCGGGTGGACGTCGAGGTGACCGGCGACGAGCGTTCGCTGAGCCTGTCGGTGCGGGACAACGGCGTCCGCTCCTCGGCCGCGAAGGACCCCGGGTACGGGTTGATCGGTATGCGCGAGCGGGCACAGCTGCTCGGCGGCAGGCTCCGAGCCGGCCCCGCGGGCCGCGGCTGGGAGGTGCGGGCGGAGATCCCGCTGGTCGGGCGGAACGGGCGTGGTGATCGGTGATCCGGGTCCTGATCGCCGACGACCAGCACATGGTGCGCGCGGGGTTCCGCATGATCCTGGCCCAGGAGCCCGACATCGAGGTCGTCGGCGACGTGCCCGACGGCGCCGCGGCGGTCAGCGCGGCCCGTGCCCTGCGTCCCGACGTCTGCCTGGTGGACATCCGCATGCCCGGTTTGGACGGCTTCGCGGTGACCCGCGAACTCGCGGGTCCCGACGTCCCGGACCCGATCGGCGTCGTGGTGGTGACGACCTTCGACTTCGACGAGTACGTCATGGACGCGCTCACCGTCGGCGCTCTCGGCTTCCTCCTCAAGGACGCCGAACCCGCCCTGCTGGTCGCTGCGGTCCGCGCTGCGGCGCGCGGGGACGCCCTGGTCTCGCCGGAGGTCACCCTGCGGCTGATCCGGAACCTGCGCGAGTCCGGGCGGACACCTCCTCGGCCACCGGTCGAGTTGTCCGACCGCGAACTCGACGTCGTCCGAGCCGTGTCCCGGGGACGCACGAACCCCGAGATCGCGCACGAGCTCTACCTGTCGCGGTCGACGGTCAAGACGCACCTGGCGTCCGTGCAGGGCAAGATCGGCGCCCGCAACAGGGTGGAAATCGCGATCTGGGCCTGGCAGCACGGGCTCATGGACTGAAACCCGACCACCGCGGGGCGAGGTCGAGGTCGGCCGTGATCCGCTTTCCCCAGCGAGGCAGGCAGAACGTCTTCCGACATTTCGGCGGCATTGCGGCGGCACCTCGGAGGTGCTCTGGAGCGCACAGGGCCTCAGGCGGGCAGTGGACGTGCCGGCGCGCTCCGCTGGTCACCCCGGATCCGGTCTGCTTCGATTCTGCTCACTTCGGGCGGTGGTCCTGGAGGTCGCGACCGGTGAAGTCCACATGGCTCCGTCCTTCGGGGAATCGACGGCCTTCTGCGCCCGGCCGCACGACGGGGAATTACTGCGCGGGCACAAAGAGTGATCGGACCCGGTTCGCGTCGTGATCGCTCGACGCGATGACGGGTGGCACGAGCAGTGGGCCGGCCTGGTCGATGTGAGGAGAAACCGGGTCCGCAGTGACATGTCCAACCTCATTTTCACCGCGCTGGACGGCATGCTTGTCCCTGGTCTGGCAACCGGACCGGTGCGCGCGTTCGGGGCCGCGACCTCCACCGTGGACCGCTGAGCAGATGAGGGAGAACCGAGTGACCAGGGACAACGACCCCGAGGTGGTCGCCGAGCTGGACCGCCTCGAAGAGGCGGTCAAAGCGGCGCCCGCGGGCGACACGACGGCGCAGATCGCGCTGTGGCGGCAGGTGACCGCGCTGGAGCACTGGTTCTTCATCGCGCGTGGCTCGGCCGACCAACCCCGTCCCTATGCCGTGGCCGCCGAGCAGGGGCCGATGATCTGCCTCTACAGCAGCGCCGCACGGGCGGGCGAAGCCGCCCGCGCCCTCGGGGTGGTCGACCCGGAAGGTGGCGCGGCGCCGTTGTTCGGCGTGCCGATGCCGGCCGCGATCGACTACGTCGCCTCGTTCGGCAGGTCCGGTGTCTTCGGCGTGACGCTGGACCACCCGCGGCTCGGCCACTACATCCCGATGGCGAACCTGGGGCTGCTCAAGGGCTGGAGCGAAGGGACCGGGCGGTGAACGGCGCCGATCCGGACGACGGCTTCGTCGAGGTGATCGCGCGCGAGGTGGCGGCCGACCCCGGCAACCTGGCGCTGCGCGAGGACTTCGTCACGCTGCTGCTGGGGCAGGACCCGGACCGCGCCGCCACCGAGCTGAAGGCGTTCGAAGCCCTCGGCGGTGATCCGGCGCGGGTCCGCCTGCTGCGCGCCCGGCTGATGGCGGCGCGGTTGCGGACCTCGAACCCGCCGCCGCCCGCCGGGAGCGCGGCGCCCCCGGCCGCGCCCCCCGCGCCGGCGGCGCGGACCGGGGGCAGCGGGCCGGAACCGGTTCCGTCCCCGGCCGACGAGGACCGCCTGGACAGCGGCGCTGCCGCGGCGGCGTCGCTGTGGGACGCCGAACGCCCGGCGGTGACGCTGGCCGACGTCGCGGGGCTCGCCGAGGTCAAGCGGCACCTGGACACCGCGTTCCTGGCCCCGCTGCGCAACCCCGAGCTGGCCGCGGCGTTCGGGCAGAAGCCGGGCGGGTCGCTGCTGATGTACGGCCCGCCCGGGTGCGGCAAGACGTTCATCGCCAGGGCGATCGCAGGCGACCTCGGCGCGTCCTTCATCCACGTGACCCTCGCGGACCTGCTCAGCAAGTGGGTCGGGGAGAGCGAGAAGGCCGTCCAGAGCGTGTTCCGCAACGCCCGCGCGGCAGCGCCGTGCGTGATCTTCTTCGACGAGTTCGACGCGCTCGGCGGACGGCGCACCTCCGGCGGCGGCGGGTCGCAGTCCATGCGGATGCTCGTCACCCAGCTGCTGGAGGAGCTCGACGGCGTGGCCGGCGCGAACGACGGGGTCTACTTCCTGGCCGCGACGAACCGGCCGTGGGACATCGACTCCGCGCTGCGCCGACCGGGCCGGATCGACAAGACGGTGCTGGTGCTGCCACCGGACGCGGTCGCCAGGGCGGCGATCGTCCGGGGCGCGCTGGAGGGCAAGCCCGCCGACGCCGTCGACGCCGCTGCCGTCGCGGCGGCGACCGAGGGGTTCTCCGGCGCCGACCTCAGTCACTTGGCGACCACCGTCCTGCAGCAGGCGATGGTCGAGTCGATGGACAGGGGCGAGCTGGTGCCGGTCACCACCGACGCGATGCTGGCCGCGGTCGGCGGCATCACCCCGTCCACGACGTCCTGGTTCGACCAGGTGGCGCCGGTGTTGGAGTACGGCGTCGACGACGGCACCTTCGATCAGCTGCGGGCGTACCGGGTCAAGCGGGGGATGCGATGAGTGACTTCGGCCGCACGGCCGCCGACGACGCCGTGGAGCGAAACCTGGACCTGGCCTGGGAGCTGTTCGGGGCGCAGCCGACGCACCCCAAGGTCGCCGAGCTGGCGTTGCAGGTGCTCGCGGTCCAGCCGGAGCGGAGCAGCGTGTCGCTGTTGCTCGGCAACCACCGCGAGTTCTGCGGCGAGGTGGACGAGGCGCGGCGCCTCTACCTCCGGGTGGCCGGTCGACGCGACAACCAGTTCGTCAACGCGGCTCGCGCCCTCCGGCACCTGGCGTCGGCCCGGCACGACCACCCCGAAGCGCTGCGGTGGGCGCGCGCGGTGCTGGGCGAGGAGCACGAGGGGTGGGACGACTGGATGGAGCTGGGCTCCGCCCAGGCGCTCTGCGGGGAGCACGAGGACGGGTGGCGCCAACTGGACGAGGCGGTGGCGCTGTGCTCCCGGACGGCGCCGGACGAACTCCCCGACGCGCTGGGGAAACGCGCGGCGTACCTGTTGGGGAGCTTCGCGCCGCCCGACCGGTTCGTCCCCGCGGCCGAGGCGGCCGTCCGGGCCGACGCGGCGAACTCCTGGGTCGCCCTGATGCTCGGCTGGGCCTACCTGGTGCAGTACCGGTTCGCCGACGCCGAGCAGCTCGGCCTGCGGCTGCTGCGCGAGGACCCGACCGAGGAGCTGCTGCAGAACCTGGTGGGCACGGCCCGGACCATGCTGCAGGTCGTCGAGAACGCGCACGCCCAGGACATCTCGCTGGAGGACATCCGCCGCACCGGGGTGATCGAGCTGGCGTGGCGACAACTCCGCGACCGGGTGCTCGGCACCGACCTGGCTTCCGCGCTGGCGGCGCTGGACGACGTGATGCCCGCCGACCTGCGCGCCACCCTGCGGCCGGGAGCCTCGCTCTCCGATGAGCCCGAGAGCGACAGGATCGGGTCCATAGCCGCGGAGGACCTGGTGGCCTGGCACGACGGCCAGCGGCCCGGCTCCGGCGCCGCCTGGGGACTGGCCGAGCCGTTCCGCCTGATGTCGGCGGCCGAGATCATCGCCATGTGCGCCGGGATCGAGGCCGACCCGGCAGCGCACCCGGACTGGCCCGAGAACGAAGCCTGGGAGCAGGTGATGACCGACGACGCCGGGGCGTACCTGGTCATCGTCGCGTTCGGGGCGCTGGTCAAGCGCCGACCCGGGCGCCCCGACGAGCCCGTCGCCGCGTCGATGGCCGACTGGCTCTGGGACCGGGTGGCCGACTTCGGCGGTCAGGACCCCCGACCGGCGCCCCGGAGGACCGAGGCCCTCCCGGCCGACCCGCCCCCTGTCCCCGGGACGTCGCTGACCGGCGCCATCGCGACGATGTACGCCGCCCTGGGTGCGCCCGAGCACTCTGCGCCGTATGCGGAGCTGCGCAGGACCTTCCCCGGCTCGACCGTCCGGCAGGGCGTGCTGGGGCCTGCGGGCCCGAGTCCCGACGGCGTCGACATCGCGTTGCTCGACGGGCTGGTGCGGAAGGTCACCGTCGACGTCGCGCTCTGCCCGACCGCCGACCGCGTGATCTCCGGGCTCGACCTCGACGGGCAACGCGGATCGGTCGATGCCCACGTGCGGGCGCACGGCGCCCGTGCGCACAACAGTTGGGAGGATCGCTCCACCGGCGAGGTCACCGTCAACTACGACCTCGCCGAGCACCGACTCGGCTTGCAGTGGGAGAACGGGAGACTCGCCCGGGTCTTCGTGTCCGCCCGTTCGGGCGCCGTGGCGTAGACCAGGTCCGCCGTCGCCGGACGGGGAGTCGGAGGTTGCGTTCGTCGATCAGGACGGTGAGCATCGCCTGGAGTTGGGGATGCGTGGCGGGTGCCGTTCGAGGCGTGCCTGCCGGTGCGCCGGTTCCCTTCCTACAAGGGGCAGCGCCACTACGTGGGGCGCTGGTGGACGGGCCACGACGGGCACGTTGGTGGGGAACGAGCCGTGGTTGGAGCGCAACCGGCTGATCCTGCTGGACTGCGATCCGCAGGTGGTGGGCGCAGTGGCGCCGGTGCTGATGGCAACGTGCGCTGGTTGGCCGCCGACCGGCACCCGCGCCACGACCTGCCGGAGATCGCCGCAGCGCTGCAAGAAGACAGACGAGGAACCGGGACACGGGCAAGGCGGGAACGGCAGGAAGAGGAGGAGGCAGATACCCACTTCAGGGTGAATATCAGCGTTCCCCATAGCCGTGCGCAGTTCCGCTCCTACCCTCGGTCCGGCCGGCACGACACGAGACAGGGGAGCGACGTGGCAGGAGGCATCCTCGATCCGGACGGCGCACGCGACCGTCTCGAGGCTTGGAAGGGGCGCATCGACAAACTTGCCGCCGACACGCAGGCGATGGGCGAGCGTTTCCAGAACGTGCGGGTCACTGTGGATGATCGGAATGGGCTCGCCCAAGTGACGGTCGACTCGACCGGTGCGATGGTGGACCTGCGGCTCACCGACCGGATCCACCGGGTCCCGCCGGACGAGGTGGCGCGGGCGATCCTGGCGACGCTGGGTCAGGCGCGGGGTGAGCTGGCCGACCGGTCGCAGGAGATCATCACGGACACGGTCGGCGACTCGCCGGCAGCGCGGGCCATCGCCGAGCGGGTCGGCAACCAGCTGCGTGGCAGCGAAAGCGCCCGTGTGGTCCCACAAGACGAGGACGACGGCAACGACTCGCGCACCTACCTCAGGGAGCGGTGACCATGACGTTCCAAGTCGATGTCGAGCAGTTGCGCGCCCATGCGGCGAACGTCGCCGAGATCCAGGCGCGGTTCGCCGCGGTGAAGGCCGCGAGCGCGCACATCACGCAGGATGGCCAGGCTTACGGGGTGTTGTGCGAGTGGATCTCCGGGGTGCTGGAAGGCAGGCACACGGAGCAGGACGAGCTGATCGCCTACCAGGAGGAGACGCTCGGCATCGTCGTGAAGACGCTGCTGGTCAGCTCGGACGACTACGAGACCGTCGATGCGGACAACGCGAGCCTCGTGCGTGCGGCGGGCGGGGGAGGACCGTCATGACCGGTCTGGTGGCTCCTGTCGAGTCGTCGCGGGAGGTGTGGACCGGCTCCGGGGTCGCCGACAGCATCGAAGGGCTCGTCGACGCCATCAAGGCGGACGGCTGGGTCGACGACCTGCTGGCCGGGGCGGGTGCGGCCGTGGAGGTCGTCGCCTTCGCGCTCGACCCGATCAACGGCCTGCTGTCCAACGGGCTCGGTTGGGCGATCGAGTACTTCGAACCGTTGCGGGAGGTGCTCGACGAGCTCACCGGCAAGCCGGATGTCGTCAGGTCGCACGCCACGACCTGGGAGAACATGGCCAAGGAGCTCTACAGCATGTCGGAAGACCTCAAGTCGTGCGTCGAGGCGGACATTCCTGGCTGGCACGGCGCGGCGGCAGACGCCTACCGGGCCAAGATGGCGAAGAACGTCGAGGCCATCGGCGCACTGGGAGCGATCTCCGCGGCGATGGCCGCGGCCACCGAGGGCGCCGGCAATCTGGTGGAGATGACCCGCGAGATCGTCCGCGACCTGATCGCCGACCTGGTGGCCAGGGTGATCGTGTGGGCGGTCGAGGCGATCTTCGTCGTGACGATCCCGCTCATCGCCGCGCAGATCGTCGCGGCTGTGGTCAAGTGGGCAGGCCGCATCCTCACCTACACGATGGCGCTGATCAACAGTCTGACCAGCCTGACGAAGCTCTTGAACGGGTAGGCGGCCATGCGAACACTGCTGCTCCTGTTGTTGCTCGTGCGGTTCGCGCTGCACCAGAGGCCACCCAAACCCGGCCCTCCTCCCGGCGGGCCTCGGAACCCGGGCAAACCGTCGCAGCAGCACGGGCCCGTCGACGCGGGTGCGGGCCTGACCAGTGCCCAGCGGATTACGAGCGACCTGGAGCACGAGGCCAGGCCCACGGACGTGACCTCCGACCGCGACGTGCACGGCCGGATGCGCACGGGCCAGCGCGAGGTCGACGTGGATCACGTGTGGCAAAACGGCGAGATGTACATTCAGGGCGATGGGCAGGTCGTCAAGGTCCTCCTCAACGGCGATGGCAAGACCTATTCGGTCGTCATCAGAGACATGTCCAACCCGTCCGGCGCGCCGACCACCGTGCTCGACGCGCTGACCGAGAGCCAGTTGCAGAGCCGCATCGATCGTGGGTGGTGGGAATGACCTTGCCCGAGCAGGCGACCAGGACGACGGTCGGCGAGGTATGGCAGGCCGTGATCGACGGCTCCCTCAGCAGGGACGAGGCCCACCGCTGGGCGGCTCGCTGGATCGAGGCCGACGACGCGGAGGTCCTCGATCGGATGGTGTTGTCGGCGTTGCAGCGGTTGCACGGGTTCGACCTGGTGTGGACGGACGTCGCGCGGACCACCGTCCGGCACGGGGGTTCCGAGGCGTATGTGCACTCGGCGAGTGATATCCGGCAGGCGCTCGCGGCCTGGCAGGACGACTGCCGCAGCTACGACGCGGATCCCGTCGGGTACGTCCAGCGCAAGAAAGCCGCAGCCCGCGCCGCAGTTCAGGGTGACCGTTAGCGCTGTCCGACAAGGGGGCGCAGGACGGGCAAGGGCGGGTGGTGGGACCCCTCGTCCCAGGCAGGGAGCTGTCTGGCGTTCGGCGAGTTGTTGCCCGGGAGTTCGGCCTCTCCCATGCCGACCGCGCCGCCGTCCTTCTGCGCCTTGCCCAGCGCTTCCGCGGTCCTGCGGTAGTTGCCGCGGAAGGGGACCGCCTCGACTACCTCCCGGTCGATGTCCCGCTCGCCGACGGTTCCTTCCCGGTCTGTTCGGCTGCGCGGCTCACATTCGGCCGCCCGACGTGACTCGTGTCCCGCTTTGGGATTCGGCGGCCGAGCCCGTCGTGCGGCACGGGCCGCACGAAGACCTCGCGGTAGGGTGGCCGGCCACTCCGGACGAGCGGAACAGCGACTCCAGTCGGCTGGTGTGGGTTCGGTGATGGCCGACTCGAGTTCGCAGCACAGTAGTTGGCCAGGGGGTTATCTCTTCGGGCTTCGACTGAAGGCGACTCGCGGTGTGCGGCATGACAGTATCGCGACGTCTCCGGTGGAGATGATGAACCGGGGGTGAGCACATCAAGTACGAGATCCTTTCGTTCGACACCGCTGACAGCGCCCGTGGCCTTACCGCCTGCCGTCGCGCGTGCTGAGCATGGAGAACATGAGTCGTACACGTAGATCGTCCGCCACCGCCGCATAGGGGCGCTCTCGTGCGTAACGCATCCTTTCGCCATGGCGATTCACGACTCACGAAGCCCTGTCGAGGCGGGAGAACCGCATGACCACGATCGTTTTCGTCCACGGCACCGGTGTCCGCGGCGAGAGCTACTCGCGCGTGTTCGAGGCTTTTCGGGCGAACGTCGGGAAGCGCGCCGCCGACATCGCGGTCGCCCCGTGCGGTTGGGGGGATTTCCTGGGTACCACCTTCGCGTTCGGTGGTGCCAGCATCCCGGGCCACGACGGACGACCGCGCGACCGGAAGCGAGCCGATGCCGAACCGGCCGGGGACGCCGATTTCGCCGTGCTCACCGCGGATCCGCTGCACGACCTGCGGTTCCTGGCCCTGACCACGAAGGACCGGGGCGCGGGCACGCTCCTGCCGCCCGGCGCGGTGTCCTTCCCCGACGAGATCAGGGCCAGGCTCAACGCGCTGCCGGGACCGGACCCGCTCGCCCGTGAACTCCTGGACCGCGACCTGCTGGCCCACTTCGTGTCGGCCGTGCCGCAGGTCGGCGACGCGCCGGTCACCCAGCAGGCCATCCTGCAAGCCGTCGGCCCGGAGGACCAGGCCCGGGTGACCACCGCGCTGGCCAGGGGCATCATCGCGGAAACCCTGCGCCAGGCCGTGCTCGCGGAGGGCATCAGCACCCCGCTGCACGGGGCCGGCCGCGCCTACCTGATCGGCCTGGTCGAGGACAGGCTGGGCTACGCCAAGCTCGGTGCGGCCCGTGCCGTCGGCGGACTGGCCGCTCGAGTGCTCCTGCGAGCGGGCACCTGGGCGTTCGACCGCTGGCGGCAGCCGATCAGCGACGGCGCGCAGCCTGCGCTCGGCGATGTCGTGTGGTACCTGACCCGGGGCGCCGCGCTGCGGTCGGCCATCGCCGAGACCACCGCCGCCGCCGGTGACGACGTCGTCCTGGTCGGGCACAGCCTGGGTGGGATCGCCTGTCTCGACCTCCTGCTGACGACGCCCCTGCCGTCGGTGCGGACCCTGGTGACGGTCGGGTCGCAGGGTCCTCTGCTGTACGAGCTCGACGCCCTGCCCGGCCTCAAGGTGGGCGCCGCGATCCCCGACACGCTCCCCGACTGGGTCAACTACTACGACCGCAGGGACGTGCTGTCCTACCTGGCCGAACCGGTCTTCGCCGGCCGGGCCAGGGACGTGGAGCTCGACAGCGGCTGCTACATGCCGGACGCCCACAGCGCCTACTTCGACAACCAGGCGTTCTACGACTCGCTGGTGAACGTCATCGCCACGGCGCCTGCGGAAGGCGCCGGAGGATGAGCAGCGCCGCTCCGGACGCCGGCCGGGTCCGCGCGTTGGTCGTCGGGATCGCCGAATACCCGGTGTGGCCCGACTTCGAGCGGAAGGGGTTGGACGAGGACGCGGTGAGGTTCGCCCGGTGGCTGAGGCGGAGCGGTGTCCCGGCGGACAACATCGAGCTGCTGCTCTCCCCGCCCCGGGCCGATCTGCCTGACGGCCTGGTCTGCGCCGACCGACCCAGCGGCGCGGACAAGGTGCGCGAAGTGCTCACCGATCTGCTCGCCGCCGACGGTGACGTCCTGTGGGTGTTCTGGGCCGGGCACGGCTACCAGAACGGGATCGACGTCCGCATGATCATGGCCAACGCGCGTCCCACTCGGCCGACGAACATCTCTTTCGGCGCGGTGACCACCTCCTGCACCGACCGGCACGTGAAGAGCTTCAGACGGCAGGTGTTCGTAGTCGACGCCTGTCGGATGGACGCCGCGAGAATCGCCGACCCGGACCCGGTCCAGCCGTGGATCGAGCCGCTCGGCCGCCAGGACTCCATCGGCCAGACCATCCTGTACGCCTGCGCCCGCGGCGAGTCGGCGTCGTACTCCACCGAACAGCGCGGGGGCTTGTTCTCCAAGCTGGTGCTGGCCGAGCTCGAAGGCCGTGGCCCCTCGTTCGCGGCCGACCCGGACTCGGCCGGTCTGGTCACCGCGGTCATGCTGGCCGCACGGGGCGAGGGCGGTATCCCCACCCCGACGTCGCTCATCTTCCAGAAGGATTCCGAGAAGGAACCCACCGTCATCGACGTCGGCCGCGACGGCGCCGAGCCGGTCCACCGGTACGACCTCGGGGCGTTCGCGGCCGGTGACTGGAAACCCTTGGCGCGCAACGAGGGGTGCGGTTCCGCGGCGGCGTGCCGCCTGGACGTCGCCTGGTGCCTGGACCGCACCCGGGTCCGCGCCGTCCTCGCCGACCACGCCGACGCCGACCTCGGCTTCGAGCTCAACGTGGTCGAGCAGCAGATCGCCGGCACGACCGAGGGCCCGTCACCGGTCAGGGAATGGCGCAGCATCGACGTGACCAGGCCCTTCCCGGCCGACCTGGCCGAAGTCCTGGCCTGCTCGCGACAAGGCGCCGCGGTACCCGCCGTCGTCCTGCGGGTGGAGTGCGCCGCCCCGGTCCACCGCGACCAGCAGGCGGACGAGGCGGTCAAGCGCTGGGCGCACGCCCTTGACCGGGCCGTCCCCGGCGTCGACATCGTGGTCCAGGTGACCGCCGAAGCCCCGGTGGACTCCGTGCCGGCCGCCCAGCGGACCGCGCGCCTGCTGCGGGTGCCGGCGGACGGGGCGGAGGGGCGCTGGCCGGTCTTCGCCCGCAACCGCCCGGGCACCGCCCCGAAGCGGCAGGCGGTCACGTCCTCGCGGCAGACGCCGACCATCGCCGCCGTCCTGGGGCACCTCCGCCACCAAGCGGCCCTGAGGGGGCTCGACCCGCCGACCTGGTACCCGCGCCACCTCGGCGAGGACGACCACCACGACGCCGGCTCCCTCGCCGCCGCGGACGCCGTCAAGGCGGTCGTCCGGGCCGCGGACGAGGTGGACACACCTGATCCGGAGGTCGAGTCCGGGTTGCTGTGCGCGGTGCGGGACCTGGCCCCGCAGTGGTACCTGCCGCTGCTGCGGGCCTACGCCGGCAGGTCCCGCGGACCGGTGTGGTCCGCGGCAGCGGCCGTGGCCGCGGTCCATGACGCCGACCTCGACGTCTGGCTGGAGGCCGCGGGCGGTGCGGTCGGCCCCGACCTGATGACCGACCTGCCGGAGTCGTGGCTGTGCGACGCGATGTGCCTGGCGCACCTGCGGCGCGGCGAGACGGACACGGCCGGCCGGTGGGGTGAGCAGGACGTGTCCCGGGGCGTGGCGGAGCTGTGCTCGTGGACCTCGCGTCACCCCTGCGGTGACCTGACCATGGCGGACCTCGTCCACTTGGACTGGACCGCGGTGGTGCCGGCGCCCCGAGCCGGTCGGCGCGTCGACTTCGACCCGGCGGGCGCACCCGCACAGGTGTGGCGCAGCAAGGAGTTGTGGGCGGCCCTCGCGGCCCACCCGGTGGGTCCGGAGACCCTGCGCGTCCTGCTGGCCGTGCCGACGCACCTGCACGCCCTGCGGGCGGCCGTCGGCATGGTGGTCGCGAACCCGGAAGCGGTGTTGGTCGAGGACGTCACCAGGTGTCGACGAGTGCTGCGGTACGTGGCCACGAGGGAGCGGGATTCGGCATGATCGACGACTGGTACTTCTGCTCCTGCGTGGACCTCTCGCCCCAGGAGACCCAGACGTTCCTGGACGTGCTCGAGTGCTTGCGGCCCAACGGCTCGGAAGCGCCCGGAGGAACGCGGCAGGGCGAGGACCCGCAGTTGCTGCTCGCCGCCTTGGCCGAGCTCGCCCGCCTGGAGCCGGCCGCGCGCCGGTACGCGCTGCTCCCGGTGCTGGCCGCGGGCCGGCGGCACAGCGCCTCGCCCAAGGTCGTCGCCGCGGTCCGGCGCGAGGTGGAGCACAGCCTGGAAACGCTCGACCAGTCCGTCCGCGCGCCGCTGAGGCAGGCCGTGCGGACGCTGCTCGACGACAGCGGCGACGAGGTCGTGGGTCACCTGACCGCCGCGGCCCGCTCGACGCGCCAGCGCCCGCTGTCGGCCGCCTCGACCAGTCCCTACCTGGACACCGAGGACTTCACCGCCGAGGTCCTGCTGCTGTCGGTCACCCTCCAGGTCCTCCGGCAGGAACCCACCCTGGTGGAGGCGGTCGTCGAACGCGACGACCTGGTCGGCTTGGTCCACCGGGCGCTCAACGCCCGGCTCGGGCGCCGGGCGCTGATCCTCGCCGTCGACGTGGCCGCCTTCGCGGGCGACCGCCTGATCAGCCGCGACGAGTTGCGCGCCAAGGCCACGCCGGACGCCGAAGCCCTCGCCTACGAGCCCGACCTGCTCGCCGCGCACGCCCGCCTCGCCTTCGGCAGCCCGGGGTCGCCCGGCCACGACGCGCCCGCGGCGGACGCGGTGGACGCCATCCGCGGCGAGGTGTTCACCCTGGAACTGCTGCGCGGGATCCGGCGGAGGCCCGCGACGCCCACGCCCTCGGCGCGGGTGCGCGAAGCCGTCACCCGCCTCGGCGTCGAAGGCGACCCGGCTCCCGTCATCTCCGCGGTGCTGTGGCAGTCGGTGCTGTGGGAGCTGGCTGTCGACATCGACGCGACCGCCACGTCCCGCCTGGTCGCGGAGTGCTGGATCCCCGAGCACCGGCCGCAGGGGAAGGTGCTCGTCAGCGGCCCCGTGTCGTCACCGCGCCAGTGGCGCCAGGACCTCACCGACCTGTCCCGGCTGCGGACCGGGCCGGACGCCGAGGAGGTGAGGTTCCACGCCGGCCACGGCGCCCTCCGCGCCTCCAGCCTGGTGGCCGTGCTCGTGCTGTCCCCGTGGGTGAACCGGGTCGACAACCGCTGGTCGAACAGCGAGTCGAAGTTCCCCCGCGGCAAGGACGGGCTGGTGCTGTTGCGGCTGTTCTGCGCGGTGCCCCTCGCCGTGCGGCTGCTGCGGACCGTGCGGGGCACCGAGCACGAGCGCGAGCGGTTGGTCGCGCTGACCGTGCACGCGGCGGACGTCCTGCTGGACAAGGCGCACCGCCGGCACGTGACGGCCCTGGCCCACAACAAGTTCGAAGCGCCCTCGATGACCCGACCGCTGTCGGCGCTGGCCCTGCACGTGAAACGGGTCGTCGACCGCGCCGGGCAGGGCAAGTTCCCCACCATCGAACCGCGGTGGTTCGTCGACTTCGCCGTCCAGCCCGGCCGGCCGCACGAAACCCCCCGGCAGGAGTCCTTGCTGCGCGGGGTGCCCGCGACGAACGTCGTGGACTTCTGGGTGACCGACGCCCTCAGCGCGGCCGTGCCCGACGACGTCGACCGGCTCGCGGGCCGGTGGCTCGCCCCGGTCGGGGAGCCGGGGAGCCGGAGCCTGGCCGAGTGGGCGCTCGACCACAGCCTGCGCCTCCAGCCGCGGGGGATCGCGGCCAAACCCGCGGCGCTGCTCGCGGCGTACCTGCGGGTCGACGACACCGCGCGCACGAAGCTGAACTCGTGGCACAAGCGGGTCACCGCGGACCAGGTGCGCAGCGTGTGGGAGGTCATCGGGGTGGGGTGGCTCACCGCCGCCGACTGGCGGGACCTGCCCACGTCCCCCGTGCTGAACCCGAAACCGGAGGTCGTGCGCGCCATGACCACCGAGCGCCTGCTGGCCGTGTTCCACGACGCCGACGCCCGGTCCTGGCCGGAGGTCGACCGCTGGGTCGACGAGTGGCGGGCCGCCCACCAGGAAGTCCGGGAGGTCGTGCAGCTGTCGCGCCCTGCGCGGATGCGCTTGGTCGACCTGCTGGCGACATCGGTGCCCGGCGATCCCTCCCAGCGCGTGGTGCTCGAAGACGTGATCGACATCGAGCTCGAGTTCGGCATGGGCACACCGGCCGACCGGTGGGCGTTGTTCGACCGGCTCAGCCGGGTGGGCTCGCCGTACGAGCAACTCGAGCAAGCCCTGCGGATGCGCCTGCTGCTCGGGCTCTACCACCGCCGCTCGGTGGCCGAGGAGCGGTCCTCCGCGCAGAGCCCGTGGGAGGTGATCACCCAGGAGCGGTCCGACGCGCTGCTGGACCGGCTGTTGCAGTCGTTCGTCTTCCGGCTCGGCCGGAGCGCCGCGCCGGTCGCCGGGCGGGAGCACCTGCACGACACGATCCCCGCCCTCTGGCAGACGGCCAACCAGACCCACGACCTGGTGCGGCAGGACGTGGCGCTCACCGATCGGATCGACCCCCGCCTGGTCGACGGTCGCAGGCTCCTCGGGGTGACGGTCGACCCGGTGCGCGACACCCTCCAGCTGCACCTCGCCCGGAGGCCGCTGTTGACGACCGGGGGCGTCGTGCTCGACCCCCACCAGCTCGGCGCGGGTGAAGTCGGCAAGAGGCTCGGACCGGGGATCGCCGGTGTCGCGGGCGTGGTGTGCGCGGCCACGCCGACCTCCGTGTGGGTCAACTGCGGCGTGGGCGCCCCCGTCGAAGCCGACGTGCCCCCCGGCGGCGGCGTCGGGCTCGGTGACCTCGTCGCCGTCCCCTTGGCGCGCTCCACCCATCCCGCGTACCGGGCCACCGGGCCGGTCCGGTTCCTCGAGGGCGAGCCGCAGATCGGGGACATCCGGCCCGCCGCGGTCACCGGGCACGAGGTCGGGGGCAGGACGTGGCTGCGGATCACGCTGGCGTCCGGTCGCGGGATGGCGGCACGGTCGTGGACCACCGACCGGATGGACGACCTGGGCGACGCGGTGGCCCTGCGCCGCTGGGACCCCGACGTGCTGCGGGCACTCGCGGGCCGTCCGGTGACCCGGGTCGAGACGATGGTCCGCTGGGACGGCGGGCGGTGGTTGCCCGTCGACTGGGGCATGCCCGAGTTCCTCGCCACGGACGTGGCGAACAGCGCCGGCGCGCCGCTGCGCCTGGTGCTGATCGACGACCTGCGCGACGCGGAGGCCCTGCGCTGTTCGAGCGCCCCCGGTCGGGTCGTGGTCATCCCCGACTCCGCGTGGTACCCGGACGACCTGCGGGAACTGCGCGCCGACGTCGAAGCGCGCGGCGCCTTCGGGCTTGCGGTGTCGGTCGAGGTGGCGGACGACAACGGCAGGCCGCGGTTGCGGATCGTGGCGGACGACCGGTTGGAGCCCGAGGACCGGCGGGTGGACCACCGCAACGCCAGGTGGCGCGAGCACTTCCGGGTCGGCGACGAGACCTGGGCCGTCCGCGGGGCCGACGGCGTCTGGAGGTGCGCCACCAACGACCCGGACCTGCCGGAGATCGTCGTCGAGGGCCTGGCCAGCGAGGACGCGGCCACCGGGTTCGTCCCGGTCCGCTGGGAGGACGCGGACCAGCGCCGGGCGCGGGTCGAGGGCCGTGCCGCACCGTCCTGGGACCTGCGGCTGGGCCGGCCCGCGGTGGGTGAGTTCCGCCGGATCGTCGACCTCGACAAGCCCGACCGGCTGCGGTTGAACACCGTGCTGCCGGGTGTCTCGTGGGGGTTGATGCGCGGCTACACAGCGGAGAACCTGCCCGTCGACATCGAGGCCGAGTCGCTGACGCTCGGACCGGTCGGGAAGGCACCGTTGGACCGCCACCTGGTCAAGGGCCGGGAGTTGCAGGTCGCTTCGGTGTACCACCCCGCCGAGCGCGGCGGCCCGCGCGACCACAGCCCGCTGCCCACCGAAGAGCTCCTCGGCTTGGTGGGGCACGATCGCCGCTCGGTCGCCGAAGACGCCCTGGTCCGCGCCAAAGAGCTGCGCGGCCTCGTCGTCTCCGTCCCGAAACGCGGCGGCTCCACCCCGGGAAGCAGGCCGGACCGGGGGTCCCACCGGTCCACGGTGTGGTTGGAGGCCCAGGACACCGTGTTCTCGGTATCGCTGCCCCACTCGGCCTTCGAGCACCCCCCGACCGGTGTCGGCGCGATCGTGTCCGCCCGGTTGACCCGCCGCGGCTGGGTCTTCACCGCACACGTCCGCAAGGTGCGGGTCCGGGCGCTGTGGACGGTCAGCGAGTCGGACCCGACGGGCGACCGCGACCTCTTCCTGGGCGTCGTGCAGTGGCGCGGCCGGCCCGGCGCGCTCATCCAGTCGGCGTCCGGTCCGACCCTGCACATCACACCGACGCAGGCGTGGCGGTCGTCGAACCACCTCAGCAAGGCCCGCAGCGGTGGCGGCGGCGTCGACCCCGCCACCGGCTCGGTGGAGACCTCCGGCATCTTCAGCCACCCCTACCAGCGCATCGCACTCCGAATCGGAGCCGGGGAGCGGGCGGCGCTGTACGCGGGGGAGACCCGCGAGACGAACCCCGGTCAGCACGCGCGGGCGACCGCCATCCACATGCGGCTGCGACAGGTGGACGCCCACCACGTGGTCGTGCAACGCGTCTTCACGCTCGACGACGCCCGCGGCTCGGGTCCGGTTCCCGTGCCCGCCCCCGGACCCGACTCCCTGGCGGACTACCGCCACTACCTCGCCGGTCCCAGACTTCCGCTGGCCGCTCAACTGGGCGGCGGTCCCGTGCGGCTCACCACCGGCTGGCAGGTGCCCGTGGCGGGGCGACCGTCCTGGACCGTTCCGCTCGCAGAGGGGGAGCGGCCCTGGGTCGACGCCACCTACGACCGCGGGTGCTTGGTCGTGCTGTGCGGAGACGAGCACGACCAGCGGGTGAGCTACCGCAGGACGCCACCCGTCGCGCTCGACCGGTTCGTCGCCGAGTTCGAGCGGCAGGGTTTGGTCGTCGGGGTGCGCAGCGTGCTCCGGACCCCGCTCAACTACGTGGATCGGAGGACCACACCCCGCGGGGTGGTGCACCGCCTGGAATGGGGGTACGGCAAGGTCGTCGAGGTCCTCGACCAGGACCTGACCCTCGACGGCGCGTCGCTGTCCACGCGCTCGAAGGTGTTGTTCCACGGAGACGTCGTGCGCGCGGTCACGGTGACCGCGGCGGCGCGCGGGGAGTACCGGCTCGACATCGCCACCCGTGACCTCAGGTGGGGTTGGTACTCGCAGATCTTCCACGAAGCCGACCAGGGCACAGTGCACCTCGCCGAGGTGGAACTCGACCCGGACGGCGAACGAGCGCGGATCGTGCGCGTGCACACCCAGGACCCGAACGGCCGACGCGGCGACAACGAGCACAGGGGCGTGACGACGGTCCGCCTGGACCGCGCCCAGTTCGGCCCAGCGGCGCGAGAGCTGGTCAAGCAGGCGTGGCTGAAGGAGCGGTCCGGGACCGACCAGGACTCCGCTCCCGTCCACGCCCTCGTGAAGCTCAGGACCGGGACCTTCCTCGACAGCCGGGGCGACGAGGTGCACTTCGACTACCTCACGCCCCACCAGTTGCCCGCGGGCAGCCGGGTGCTCATGACCGCGACCGGGATCAGACCACTGGTCAACGACGTCAGGCTGCACCTGGTCCTCGCCGACGTCCTCGGCGCCGAGGGCAGGCGGCCGCTCACCGTCGGGGTGATCAAACGCGACTTCTCCCGGCGGTCGCAGCTGCTGCAGAACATCTACCAGTCCGGCGGGGGCAAGGGCGCCGGGGAGGACGAGCTCCGGGGATCGGTGTACCTGGTCAAGCTCCGCGGCCACGCGAAGGCGATCCGCTCGGGGCTGATCCGCGACGCCCTCAGCCGCAACGCCCGAGCACTGGTCAGCCTGTTGCACAACGCGGAGGCACCGTGCCTCGCGGCCGTGACGCCGCTGCCGGAGCAGGGCAGGGTCGAACTGGAGATCGAGCCGAACGTGGTGTTCAAGCTGGCCCTGTCGGAACTGTCCGGGGCCACCGACCTGCCCCGGGGATCGCTGGCGCGGTTGTCGCTGGACCGGGACAACCGGATCGAGCTGCGCACTGCGTTGATCGGCGACTCCGCCTACCTGCCCGCCGAAGGCAGGCCCGTCCTGCTGCTCCCGATGCAGAACACCGTCTCCGCCCACAAGACCGCGCGCGAAGCCCTGTCAGGAGGCACCTATTCCGTGGCCGGGCTCCCCTCGGTCACCGTGCGGGCGGCGAAGCCGGACACGGAACCGACGCCCTTCGAGCGCACGCTGATCACCACCCCGCACCCCCGCGTCGCCTGGTTGCGGCCCACCTCGGGCGGGACCCCGGTGCTCAGCGACGCGGAGGTGGCTGCGGGCACCGTCGCCTTCGAGGGGGCGGGCAACGCGGTGGTCGTGGCGACGGCGGGCGGGGAAAGGCACCCGATCCGCCTGTCGGCGCTGTCCTTCTTCGACGGGAGCGCGCTCCAGGTCGCCGAACGCGTGCAGCGCCTGTGGTGGACCTACCACGACACCACGACCAGCCACCGCGATCCCGACAACCCCGACCTGGTCGTGCCGCCCACCGCGCTCCCCCGGCGGGCCAAGCTCACCACCGAGCCCGCGTTCTTCTCACCCGGGTGGACGCTGCGCCACAAGCCGCAGGAGATCCCCCGGTACGGATTCCCCGCCACCGGGCTGATCGACGTGTTGACCCACGCCCGCCGGGAGGCCACCTTCCCCGTCGCGGCCCTGTCCGGTGACCGGCGCAGGCCCGACGGCGTGTGGGTCGAGCAGGCGCCCGGCCGGCTGGTGCACCTGACCGGCGCCATGCTCACCGCACGCGCCGGTGACACCACCGTGCCGCTGGGCGGCTTTGCCTGGGAGCACCTCGCGCCGGGCGACCTGCTGCGGCTGCGGGCGGAGTCGACGACGTCGACCGAAATCCCGTCCATCGTGCTGCGCCGCTGGACCCCGGGCCCCCGCGGGGCGTTCGGCGCGCACGCGCTGCTGCCGGTCGCCGCGGTCGACCGCGACGCCGGGCTCGTGCGGCTCGGTGCGGGTGTCTGGCTGCTGGACTTCCCGCTCGAACCCGGGACCGAACCGCCGAACGGACACGTCCGGCTCACCCCCGGGAACGAGGTGGTCCCGCCGAGCCCCCCGCGTCCGCGCGACGTCGTCCTGCTGGGCCTGCGGGACGGAGAGCTGGAGGTCCTGGGCGCGCCGGGGACTCGGGTCACCCTCGCGGACGGCGGTTGGGCGGGCTGGATGAGGGAAGCCCTGAGCGACCCCGCCCAGCGGGCGCGGCTGATCGGGCTCTGCCGCGGCGCGATCCCGGTGACCGTGGAAGAGGCGGATGCCGGGGCGGTCACCGTGTCCAGGAGCAGGCAGGGCGACTTCGCCCTCAAGGCGGACCGGCTCGTGCCGGTGCGCCCCCTCGGCGGACTGGCGGACAAGCGCGTCCTGCTCCGGCGCGGTGGGAAGCTGTCGCTGTGCCAGGAGCGGGACCTGGTCCCGGGTCTGCCCGCGCACCTCCTCGACGAGGTGGTCGAGCGCTTGGCCGGCTTGGACGAGGAGCTGTGGATCCACACCGACTCCGAGGGGCGCCTCCGGGTCGGGCTGCCCGACCCGGACGCCGACGCCGCGGACCGCGAAGAGGTGAGCCTGCGCCCACTCGCCCTCATGGGCGGTGGCGACGAGCGCGGGGTGCTGTGCTGGGACACCCGCCGGGGCAGGCCGCGCTGGCTGCCCGCGACCGCGATCGGCTGGACGGACCTGACCGACGACGAGGTCGAACGGCACGTCGTGCGCGGGCAGCGCGAACTCGCCGCCCGCGTCCTGCGCGACGGCACCGCGTCGATGGCCCGGCGGGCGGTCAACGAGCAGCGCAGCCGCCACCTCCGGGCCGGTGACGCCATCCGTGTGGAGATCGTCGACACCCACCGGGTCGTCGACGAGCGGCGCGTGCGGTTCCTCGCCCGGGCGCACCTGTCCGACATGCTCCTGCGCGTCGACCGGGACCCGCTGGCGGAGCCGCCCGAGCCGGGTTCGGTCGTGGTGTGCGAGGTCGATTCCGTGCGGTTCGAGAACGGCCGGGTCGTGGTCGTCGCGGCCCAGCCCGGCACCCGCCGGGTGGCGGTGGACCTGCCGCAGTGGATCACACGACCGGAACGGCCCGACCGGCCGCCGATGTGGTCCGAGGCCGACGGGGCGGCCGTCCACGCCCCGGTCGTGGCCGCCGTGCGCGCCGGCGAGGACATCCGCGCCGTCGCGCTCGACTGGCTGCGGTCCCACGGACGTGACGCCCTCCACCTGACCTCCGAGACGACGCTCGACGCCGTGCCGGTGCTGGCCGCCGTCCTCGTCGTGGACTCGATCAGCGCGGAGGCGCCGCCGGGAGCGGTCCGCGACCTGTGCGGCGACCTGGCCGTCCGCCTGTGCCGCCACCTCGGCCTGCACGCCGCGCGGTCCCGCCACGTCGAACCCGTGGTCGGCCTGTGGCGCTCCGGCAGCCCCACCACCGGCTTCGACGACCTGTGGCGCCGCCTCGACTGGATGGTCGTCGAACCCGACATCACGATCAAGGAACGCGACGGGATCCGCACGGTCGACCGCGGCATCCGGGCCAGGACCACGGTGCGTCCCGAACCCGACCTGAACGCCGTCAGCGGCGCGCTGGCCGCGTCGGTCGGCCTCCCGGTCGACTACGACGAGGTGAGCGCGCACAGCCGGGACCTCGGCCGACTCGTCGGCCTCGCCCGCGCGCTGACCCCGCACCCGTCGGGAGAACCCGCGCAGCGCGTCCTCCTGGACCCTCAGCGGGCGCTGTTGAGGAACACCCTCGCCCGCCTGATCAAGAAACCTCCGGTGTTCGTGGCCGACCGCCTCATCCGGCTGCTGCACGATCACCGGCACGACGAGGACGCCCTGAACCGCACGATCGCGGCGTTGGAGGAAGGGGGGACGGCGCGACCGGCCGCGGGACCCGCTCGGTGAGGCGCCGCCGAACCTGCCGGTGGTCACCGGGGGAGCGGTGGATCCGCCGGCGATCGTGCAGGTGGGGCAGGAACGAGGAGCCGCTGGTGGGATCGGCCGTCGTGCCGATTACCTCGTCCGACACGCGGTCGAGCAGGTCCGGCGGCGCTGCGTCCCGGTGGGCCACCACCACGGGCGGCGACGAGCGGCCCCGCTCGACCAGGTAGGCCGACACCTTCTCCGCGCCCACGGTCACCGACAGCCCCAGCCGGCAGACCTGCCCGACGTTGAGGTGGTTCGGGCAGATCAGCGTCGAGCGCACGGCGAAGGGGCCGTGACCACGTCGCCCGCCTCCACCTCGTACAGCTCGTTGTCGGCGTCGACGCCCCTGAGCGTCATGCCCATCGCACACAATGCCGCCCGCCACCGCGGAAGGTCGTCACCCGCTGTCGAGAAGGCGTTCACCAGGTCGATGGGGATTTCCACCGCCCCACCCGGGCGGTGCAGGCCGGCGCGGCGTTCGAGCACCACATCGCGAAGTACGCGAAGTTCGTGGCGTGCCGCGCGAGGTCGACCGTCTTCGCGTCGCTGTCGCACTGGTCGTCAGGCACGTCCGGGACGGGTCGCGCGAGCAGCACCTGGTGCTCGAACCTCGCCCCCTGCTGAACAGGTGCATCCGCACCGGTCGCCGGTCGGCCGTGACCCGCCACCAGACGTGGGGGCCGGGAAGACTTGGCCAGGGCATCCATACGGGGTGGTCTGATCGGAGGTCGACGGGCTTCACTGCGGTGTTCACCGTGAATGGTCATCGCTGTCGGACGTGCGTGGCGCAGTAGTCTCGGTGAGGCGCGCACCGAGGGGAAGGCATTAAGTGGAGCGGAGCGGGGAATTGCCGGGTCGGGCACGAGCGGCTGGTGAGTGGATCGGCGAGGTGCTGCCGGAGCTTGCGGCCCGGCACGGACTGCCCGGCGCCCAGGTGGCCGTGTTGGTGGACGGGGAGGTCGTGGATGCCGCGACCGGGGTGCTCAACCTGGCCACCGGTGTGCCGGTGACCAGCGAGGCGTTGTTCCAGATCGGCTCGATCACCAAGGTGTGGACCGCGACGCTGGTGATGCAGTTGGTGCGCGAAGGAGCGGTCGACCTGGACCGGCCGGTGTCCGAGTACCTCGACAGGTTCCGGCTCGCCGACGAGGCCGCGAGCAGGGCCGTGACCATCCGGCAACTCCTGAGCCACACCGGTGGTTTCGACGGGGATATCTGGACGGACACCGGCCGCAACGAGGACGCGGTGCGGAAGTACGTCGAGGGTCTCGCCGAGGCAGTCCAGTACTTCGCGCCCGGTGAGCGTTTCTCCTACTGCAACAGCGGTTACATGGTGCTCGGCAGGCTGGTGGAGGTGCTGCGCGGGAAGTCGTACAACCGCGCGCTGCGCGAGCACCTGATCACCCCGCTCGGTCTGACCCACGTCGCGACGTGCGTCGATGAGGCGATCCTGGCCATGCCCGCGGTCGGGCACGAGCGCGCGCGGCCGGGCGGGCTCCTCGAACCGGTGAAGAAGTGGTCGCTCGTGCCCGCTACGGCTCCCGTCGGTGCGATGCTCGCGATGAGCGCGCGTGAGCTGCTCGGCTTCGTCCGGCACCACCTCTCGACGCCCGAATACAACGCGATGCGAAAGCTCCAGGTCGAAGTGCCCGAGCCGGGGCTGATCAACGGCCACTGGGGCCTGGGTTGGTCGATGCCCGACTACGGCGGGCCTGTCGTGGTGGGCCACAGCGGCTACACGATGGGGCAACGCGCGTTCGTGCGGGTCGTGCCCGATGCGGGTGTCGCGGTGGCGATGCTGACCAACGGCGGTGATGTGTACCCGGTGTTCACCGAGGTGTTCGGGCACTTGCTGCACGAGCTGGCCGGCGTGCGCCAGCCCGAACTTCCCTCACCCCCTGAGAACCCTCGGCCTGTCGACGCGAACCGGGTGGTCGGAACGTATCGGTCCTCCGCGGGCGACTGGGTGGTGCGCGTGGACGCCGACGGCCGCGCGTGGGTCCGCGTGTCGTCGTCGGATGAGGACGAGGACGAGGAGGAACTCGAGTTGGTCGCGTTGAACGAGGACGCATTGATCACCCTGGTACCGCAGGAGGGCAGGCACGTGGTCTACGGACTCGGCGACGCTGATGCGGCAGGCCGTGCCCGGTTCCTGCGGTTGACCGGGCGGGCGATCGTCCGCGACCTCGTCAACGGGTAGTCGCCGGCTCATCCCGTCGACCGGCACCGGCAGAGCCGCCCCTGCCGGACGGGTTCGGCGCCATCGTGCCGATGATCAGCAACCCGATCATGGCCATCCCGAAAACAGGCAGGTTCATCAGCAGCGCTATGCCCAGGTGCAGGCCGATGCCGAGCGCCAGGACGATCCTGCGCAGTCGCGCTCCCCCGAGGATCGCGAACGCGAGCACCGCTTGCACCCCGATCACGGACCAGGTGGCCGCGGCCACCGCCGGGAACGAACTCAGCGCCGGTTCGAGGAGTGTGCGGACGGGGGCAGGGAAGCCGTAGTCGGGATCGTGCACGACCACGTACATAGCGCTGCCTTGGTGCCAAAGCGGGTCGTTGAGCTTCGTCACGACCGCAGTGGCGTAGATGACGGCGACCTGCACCCTCAGGACGAGCAGGCCCGCGAACGCGCTGCCCCGCCAACCCGGCGTCAGCGGGGCGGTGGGCGGTGACCACTGCCACCGCCTGCCGTCACCCAGGCAAACCGGGATGAGCAGCATGGCAGCGATCTGGGTTATCCTGTCACCTCCGTCCGAGATGGAAGCGCTCACGGTCAGGCTGAACGCGATGTACCAGTGTGGCACGCAAGTCCAACGTGGACGGTATCCGGAGACGACGACCACCAGGACGGCAACCGAGAGGATCCGGCTGAGCAGTAGGCCGGTGTCAGTCGGGCCGATCAGGCACCACAACGACATGGCACGCATACCCGCGCAACGCGGTGCCTCGGCACTGGACGAAAACAGCGTGGAGTCCGGGTTGGCGAGCAGGGTGGCGAGCGGCACAGCGGCGAGCAGAGTGCGGCCGAACGCCAACGACCGCACACGTGGTTCCGCTTGCTCGACCGCCCACCGCAGACGGCGCACCGGACCCGCTGCCCTCAGCTCACGCACTCCACCTCCGTGAACGCGACCTGAACCACGCGGCTCGGGCGGTTCGGCAGACGGCCGGAGTCAGGAGTCACCGCGAGCTCGACGGCCACCGCGGTGGAGCCGCACACCACCGGCCGATGCGCAGGATTCCGCACCCGGTACGACAGACTGCGGTCCAGCCCGTTCACGCATGATGTCAGCAGCTCCTGCGCACACGTCTGCCAGTACCGGCCGGGCACGAGCCTGGCGAGCGGCTTTACCTCGGTCTGCCGCACGTCATCGATCCGGTTCAGTCCCCACAGCCGCTCGACCCTCTCGTGCCGTTCGTCGCGCGGATCCAGGACCGCCGTGCCGAGCTCGATCCGGTACGCGGTGAGCGTAGGCCGGTGGAGACCGGTGAAGAACCACCAGTTCTGTGGCCACAACACCTGATATCCGGCCAACCGGCCGCTCATCGAACCCAGGTCGAACTGTGCCACCACGGCGATGACCAGGCTGGTCATCAGCAGTGTGCCGGTCAGTACGGCGCTTCGCTCCGCCCGTGCCGCGTCCGAGACCTCCTCCCAGGGTCTCCGGGACATCAGAGCGCTTTCATGCTGCCGTCGAAGTCGTTGGGTACGACCACGTTCACTGATGGCTGGTCCACCGGCTCCTCGGCGGACACCGCGGTGCTCACCAGAAGTGCCAGCGCTCCCAACGCTGAAGCCAGTCCCCCCAAGAACGAACGCGTCATCAGTTCCCCCAATGTGCGCTTTCCGTGCTCGCATGTGAGCAACGTAGAGTACACGCGATGCTACCATCAGTAGGGCAAGGATCTACCGTTACGTTCATGACGTCGGGTGGGATCGGGCCCGGCCGGTGGGGGAGCCAGGGGGACATGACGGCGGAATTTCGGGTCCTGGGTCCGCTCGAGGTGCTCGCCTCGGGCGAACGCGTCCGGATCGAGGGGCCACGCCAGCAGAAGCTTCTCGCCCTGCTCCTGCTCCAGCCCGGCCGGGTGGTGCCGGTGGACCGGCTGGTTGACGAGCTGTGGAGCGAGCCGCCCGCGTCGGTGCGGCAGCAGGTGCACAACGCGGTCGGCGCTCTCCGCCGATCGCTCGGCGCGGAGGGCGGGGGTGTCCGGCTGGTCCGGACCGAGTTCGGGTACCGGCTAGACATACCGGACGACGCTGTGGACACCTACCACTTCGTCACCGCAGTGCAAGACGCGAAGCAGGCGGAGGAGCTGGGACACCTGCCAAAAGCCGTGGAGCTGCTGCGGTCCGCGCTCGCCGTGTGGCGTGGTGACGCCTTCGCCGGCCTCAGCGGGAGTGCGATCGAGAGTGCGGCTGCGAACCTGAACGAGCAGCGGCTCCTCTGCTTGGAGGAGCTGTTCGCCCTCCGCCTACGTGCGGGGGAGTCCGCGTCGCTGGTCGGTGAACTCACACAGCTGGTCGCCGAGCACCCGCTCCGGGAGTCGTTGCGCGGCAGCCTGATGCTCACCCTGCACCGCAGTGGGCGGCAGCCCGATGCGCTGGCCGCCTACGCGGAAGGCAAGCGGCTGTTGGCCGACGAGCTCGGTCTCGACCCTGGCCAGCGTTTGCGTGAGATCCATGCGGCTATCCTGAGCGGTGCCGCCGACTCCGTTGCCCCGCCCGTCGATGAAGTCGAGCGGGCCGCAGCACGGCCAGAACCGACCAGGTCCTACCTACCGCACGACACGACGAGCTTCTCCGGGCGGTCCGCCGAACTCGTTGAGCTGGTCGAGGGGACGAGGAACGCACTGCCGACTGCATTGGTGATCTCCGCTATCGACGGCATGGGAGGGGTGGGCAAGACGACCCTGGCGATCCACCTCGCCCACCACATCGCGGATGAGTACCCCGACGGTCAGTACTTCATCGACCTGCGCGGGTTCAGCCCGGGGATGGACCCCGTCACGCCGGAGCAGGCTCTCGACGCGTTGTTGCTCGACAGCGGAGTGCCGCCCGAGTTAGTGCCGGTGGACCTGGAACGGCGCAGTGCGCTGTGGCGTTCGCGCATGGCCGGGCAGCGCGCGCTACTCGTGCTCGACAACGCCGCCGATGCCGCTCAGGTGACGCCTCTGCTGCCTGGCACCGCCGGCGTGCTCGTGGTGGTCACCAGCCGCCGCAAACTTACCGCGCTGGAGGGCGCGGTACCGCTCTCATTGGACGTGATGACCAGAGAAGACGGGGTTTCCCTGTTCACCACGGTGGTCGGCGCCCACCGCGCCGGAAGCGAGCCGGACGCCGTCGACACCGTGGTCGAGCTGTGCGGTCGCCTGCCGCTGGCAATCAGGATTGCCGCCGCACGGCTGCGGGACAGGTCGAGCTGGACGGTCGCCGACCTAATGGACCGGTTGCGGACGCAGAGGCAGCGTTCGCTGTTCCTACGTGCGGGCGGTCAGAGCGTGATGGCGGTGCTGAGGGTGTCGTACCGCTACCTGGCGCCATCGCAACAGCGGCTCTTCCGGCTGCTGAGCCTGCATCCGGGCACGGACTTCGACGCGTACACGGCCGCCGCGCTCGGCGGTGTCGATGTCGAGGAGGCGGTGGACGTGTTGGAATCGCTGTACGACGACAACCTGTTGAAGCAGAACGTCGCCGGGCGCTACTACTTTCACGACCTCATCGGTGACTGCGCGGGCCAGTTGCTCGCCGAAGCCGCTGAGGAGCAGGAGGAACGAGCAGCCGTGCACCGGCTGCTCGACTACTACCTCCAAGTGGCGCACACCTGGTGCGGGCTTCTGGACCCCGGTATCTACCGCAACGCACCCAGGGTAGACCACGTGCTGGGGGAGATCCGCGAGGTCGATTCCTACAAGGGAGCCGTCGACGCGCTGAACGCCGAGTTCGCCAACCTTACTGCGGCCGCGCTGTTCGCCGCGCAGCGCGGTTGGCACCGGCACGCATGGCAGTTGGTGTGCACGCTTCATCCGTTTCTGAAGCTGCGTAACTTCGGTGGGAAAGCATACGATCTCTACAAGAGCGCCGCTGAGGCCGCGCGTGCGGCGGGTGACGAGTTCGGTGAGTCGATCTCTCTGCAGGGTCTCTCGGGAGCCTGCAGAGAGCAACGGACCGTCACCGAGGCGGTCGAGCATCTCAACCGCGCGCTCGAACTCATGAGACGGGTGGGCGACGTCGATCGGGAAGCGCACCAAACCGTAGACCTCGGCAACCTGATGTTCCGGGCGGACCGCCTGCCGCAGGCACGCGATCTGTATCTGGCGGCGGACCGGCTGCTCGCCGGGTCTACGGATACCCGCCTGCGTTCTGCGGTCGTGAACAACCTGGGGGTGCTTTGTCGGGACCTCGGCGAGTTCGACCTGGCGCTCGACCACCTCCGCCGAGCACTCGAGATGCCGGGGCATTCGTCGCGAGACAGGCTGATCACCGAGGGCGTCCTGGGCACCGCGCTGCACCTGCGCGGCGATCACCAAGCGGCTCTGCACGCGTTCGGGCAGGTGCTGGACGAGGCCACGGCGGATAGGTTCGCTTACGGTGAGGCGATGGCGTTGATGGGCATGTCCTCCGTGTACCGGCACTTGGGCGACCTCATGGCATCGGTGGAGCACGGGCGGCGAGCGTTGAGATCCGCGCGGGAGTTCGGCTTCCGCGAGTTCGAGTGCGAAGCGCTCAGCTGTCTCGGCGAGGCGTTCTTCCTGTTGGCCGACACCGAGCGGGCTCAGCAGGTGTTCGTGGAGGTGGGCCAGATGGGTGAGCGCTACCAGTCGATCCGATACCAGGCCCGCGCGCTGGAAGGGTTGGCGCACCTGTCGTTCGCGCGAGGTGAGGTCGAAGGCGCCAGACGGTATTGGGAGAAGGCCGTCGAGACCTACCCCGCGGGTCTGGTCGACATCCGGTACGCCCGTACCCACCTCACCTCGCCGGGCAACGGGTGGACGACGTGCTTCCGCTGTGAGACTGCCTGAACCCCGCTCGTCGGGAACCGCTGGTCTTCCGGGCCACTCGACAGGGCAGCCGTCCGAGCACGGTCGTCCCAACGTCGTGTCCTGGGTCGGGCTCGGTCGGTGATGGGGAGCGACGGCGGTCGATGAAGAGCGGGCGCCGGCGACGCCCTGGTGGGACGGTGGGTGTTGTGGGCTGGCCGGAGACTTCCCGTTACGGACCGGGAACCGCGCGTGGCTGCCTGCGTCTTCGAGGGCTTCCAACCCGACCCGTCCACTGCCGTCAGCATCATGCTCGCTCCGCGCTCCGGTCGAGTTGATCACCGCTGTGCCGTTGGTCAGGCTTGGCGGACCAGACTGCCTGCTCACTGGCCGCCGGGCACCACCTGACCGAAACATACTTCCACGGCACCTCGGCACGGCCTTCGCGTGTGGCGGCCGAGGGTCGGTGCCGGAGGACGTAGTGATCCCGATCACCGACCGAGCAAGCTTCGAGGGTCGCGGCACCGGTGCTCCGGCGAGCGCGACATCCTAGCCGCCGTAGACCGACGTGGACTTGCAGACGAGGCCCCGGTTCACCAGGGGCTCCCCGGCGGTGTCGGAGGTGAGCCGGAAGGTCCGCGGCACAGGATGGCCCAGCGGTCCTGTTCCACCTTGGTGAACAAGGGGCGACGCGGCTCGCCGGTCAGCGGTTCGAGGTTCGCTTTGTCGCCGTCAGGGCGCTGGCCGGTGAGCCGATGAAGCCCACTAGGACCGCCGAGCCCGACCCGATCAACGCGGCGGTGGGCGAAGAGGGCGCGAACCGCCTGGCCTCGTAAGGCATGTGCATGGTCGATGTTACTTCCACCCGGCGGTCATTGTGAGGCATGGTCTCGTCGGTCGGCCAAGTCCGTCACAGGGACGTTGCTGATGTCGCCGGCACCGAGTTCCGGCATGTTCACGAAGAACCACCGGCTGGAGTCACGTCGGTGGGGTTCGCCACGGCCTTGACCCCGTGAAGCTCCTCCCGGAGCGACGGACCAGGCCACCGAACGCGGACAACCACGTGCTCCGCCGCCTGCTCGCCGAACTGCTGCGCGCAGCGCTCCTCCGGTCCGCGGATGGAGGTGTTCTCACCGGAGCAGCCGTCACTCCCGGGTCACCGGAGGTCATGGCCGGCAGAGCTCGACGCCCGGTTTGGTGAGCGTGTCGCTCCAGAGGTCGATCAGCTGGCTTCCACCGAGACCCCTCCACCTCGGTGGACGGCTTTCCCTGTGTCGGGGCGTTTGGAGTCGAACCAGCAGTAGCCGGCCGTCCGACGTGCGTGCGGGGCGGGGCTGGGAGCGCACCGCCTGTACGTGCTGGTGCGGCGTCAGCCGCAGGTCCTGATCGAGCCACCTCGTCAGCCGCGGCCGGATCGGACTGGCGGTCGAAGACTGTGAACAGCGTCCGCCCGTGGCGCCGCCGAGGGCATTCACCGGTGCCTGCCGACCGCGGCCACCCCGCCGTAGCTCTGGGCCTCCAGTTCGACCTCGTCGAGCACTTCAGCTCCCCGGTCCAGCGCGGCGCTCATGTCGTTCACCCTATCGGCGAACGCGGCGGGCGACGGCTCGTTGAGCAGGGTGTTCATCAGATCGCGGGCGTTCCACACCGCGGTGGCGATGTCGACCGCCGCCCGAGCGGCCTGGCCCACTCGGCCGACCAAGCCCTCCACTTGCCACAGGCACGGTCGGTCACGTGGCGCTGGTCGGCTGCGCTCGTCGCCGAGGACCAAGTCCCGCATGGCGGTTGTCACGTCCAAGGCGGTCAACGCGGTGGTGATGCGCTCCAAGCCGGCCAACGCCCGCGCGCCGGCCGCCGGAATGCGGCCTGGTCGTCTTCACCGCTGGTGCCGCTGTCGCAGAGGCCGGCTCACAGGTTCGTGCCCGCCGGCACGTCCGTCCTGAGCAGGCCGGGTTCGCCGGTCGTCCGCCCCACGTCGACCACAAGCACCTTGCAGGACCCGGTGAGGATCCCGACGAGGGCGGTGCGCGGTCCTGTTCGGCGGTGAAGGCGGTCGTGCGCGTGTCGTCAACGGGCTTGACGTGCCGCACGGCTGCTCCTCCCTCCGTGTTCAGGGCCGGCGTGCTCGAGCACACTCCGGAGCGGGGAGGGAAGCCGGAGGGATCGAGTCGGAAAGGGCGGCTTGTACAAGGTCGCAGCCTGCGCTTTCACGGCCCGTCCAACTACACCGGCGCTGCGGCGTCCAACCATACCCCCGACGGACTGCCGAACCGCCCGTGTTCGTGGACGACCTCACCGCGCCGCAGCACCACGTCGACGCCACCGTCCAGCTCGCGGCCCTCGTAGGCCGACCACCCGCACAGGGCGTGCACTTCCGCCGAGGTGAACGTCCGGGTCCGGCTCGGGTCGAAGACGACGAGGTCGGCGTCCTTCCCGACCTCGACGGAACCCTTGCGCCGCACCAGCCCGCACAGCCGTGCCGGGTTCTCGGCGAGGACGCGCCGCACCACGGCCAGAGCTCCGTGCACCGACAGACCGAAGTGCCGCCGCAGACCTGTCCACAGGGCGGGCAGCAGCTCCTGGACGCCCGGCAACCCAGGGGGTGCCTCGGCGCCGGGTAGCGACTTCTCCACCACTGTGTGGGGCGCGTGGTCGCTGCCGACGGTGAAGGCATGGCCGTCAACCACAGCACGCCACAACCGGTCGCGGTCGGCCTCGTCGCGGATGGCCGGGCGCAGCCAGAGCCGGGTGCCGACCCGAACCGTGTCGGCGTCGGTGAAAGTCAGGTGGTGTGCGGTGACCTCGAAGGTGACCGGGATGCCCGCGTCGGCGGCCGCGATCAGCAGGTCGACCTCCTCGCGGCTCGACACGTGCAGGATGTGCACACGGGTGCCGTGCCGCCGGGCCAGTTCGACGAGGCGGGCGACCGCGATGATCGCGGCGGTGCGGGGCCTGCGCGGCTCGTAGTGCACCGACCGCTCGGGGGCACCGTGCCAGGCGTCGAGCAGGGCGAAGGTCGCCTCGTCCTCGGCGTGGCACACCAGTACCAGCCCGGCACGTGCGGCGAGGCGGAACAGCCGCTCCAGGTCCGCCGGGTCGCGTAGCACGTCCGGTGCGGTGTGGTGGCCGCACAGGAACACCTTGACCGTCACGGCGTCGCGCGGTGACAGGTCGAGTACGGCCTCCAGTCGGCGCGGGTCGACCCCGGCGTGGAACCGGTAGTCGACCAGGCTCGTGCCGGTGATGTCCCGGTGCTTGGCGGCGGCATCCGCCGGGGTGACGAGTGGTGGTTTGGTGTTGGGCATGTCCACCACCGTCGTGATCCCTCCCGCGACGGCGGCCCGGGACCCGGTCGTCCAGGTCTCCTTGTGCGCCAGCCCGGGGGTCCTGAAGTGCACGTGTGAGTCGATCAGACCGGGCAGCACGAACCTGCGGCGGGCGTCGACCACCCGGTCCGCCACCGCGTCGGTGCCAGGCCGCAGGAGTGCGGAGACCACGCCACCGGCCATGGCCACGTCCGCTGCGGTGGTTCCCTTCGGGGTGACGACCGTGCCCCCGCGAACCAGTACGTCGTATCGGGTCATCTCGGTTCCTCTCAGGCCGCGAGCGCCGCTCGGCGGGTGAATACCGGGACGTGGAGCACGGTGACGGGGCGTACGACCTTGGGTGACACGCTGACCCAGATCAGGCGGCCTGCTACGACGGACGACATGACGGTGGTGGTGCCGAGCGGACCGGTGACGGTCAACCGGCCACTCACCGGCCTGCCCTACAGGGCGGGTACGGTCCCGGGAATCGCGGCCGCCGCGGCAACGCACACCGCGCCCGTCAAAGCCAGCGTCGGGTGCCACGACGGCACCGAGACAGCCCGGGCGGCGACCGCGCCACCCTCGTCCGGCATCAGAGCCGCGATCTTGGGAAACACGCCCGGTGGCCAGCCGAGCAGGCGCTCACCCGCTACGCGCACCGCGACAGGACGTCGAACAGCCGCTCACGGCCGGCGAATAGGGCAGCCGACGAGTCGACTCCCAGTTCGCGGGCGTCCACGAAGAGGTAGGGGTTGCCCATCGACACCAGCGAAGCGAGCACCCGCCCGCCAGCGTACCGGATCTCCGTCCGCGGCTCGCCGAGCAACAGCAGGTCGACGAGGTCGGGACGGTCGCGCCGGGCGAACCGGACGGTGAACACCACCGTGCCGTCGACGACCTCGTCGACCCGGCACCTGATCGAGTTTCCATTGTTGCGCACCACCACCCGCACCCGCGAACCGGGCCGCAATCGCGGGATCAACCCGCGTTCGGCGCTCGCCGCTACGGCCGCCAGCACCGAGTGCCCGCAACTGCCCCGCAACTCGAACCTCGACTCGTCGCCGGGCAGGCACTGCACGAACCGGTACTCCAGGTCGTGCTCCGCGGTGCTGGAACGGCCGACCACAGCGAACTTCAGCACGTGGCCCGCACCGATCGCGCGCATCCACCGGCGGATCGCGGCCAAGGCGTGCACGAGCCTCGGCTCGTCGGATGGCAGGGCTTCCGCCGGCAGCACGAGCGTCGGGCAGGGGCTGCCCTCCGCCTGCAGGACGTGCGCCAGCATCAGGCCACCTCCGACCTGAGCTGCGCGCTCGCTCGCGTGTCGGTCCAGAGCTGGAACATCAGCAACGCCCAGATCGCCATCGCCGTGGTGGCGCGGACAGCGGCGGAGTAGCGTTCGCGGTGCACGACGAGGTCGGGGCGCAGGCGGGGACGTGGTCGGCGGACCTCGTCGGACCATCCGATCGCCATGCCGAACAGCACGCGTGCCCCCTCTGGCAGGTCGAGCAGCACGGACACCGCGCCCACCCGGTTGCGCACCGCGCCGACCATCACCGTGCCGAGCCCCACCGACTCTGCCGCGAGCGCCAGGCACATCCCGGCGAGAGACGCGTCGACCACCGAGCTCAGCCCCAGGTCGTCGTGCTGCGGACCGACCGGCACGGCGTGCCGCTCCCCGACGGCCCAGAGCCTGCCGGGGTCGGCGCATACCAGCACGAAGGCCGGGGCGACCGCCACGAAGGTCTTGCCGATCAGCTCGGCCAGCGCGGCGCGCCTGGCCGGGTCGCGTATCACCACCAGCGCGTAACCCTGGAAGTTGAACGAGGTAGGTGCCCGCGTCGCGGCTGCCAAGACGCGATCGAGCAGGTCGTCGTCGACCGGGACGTCGCGGAAGCTGCGGGCGCTGAAACGGTTCTCCAGCAGGGACACGGTGTCCGAGGATGTAATGGCGGTCATGCTGTTCCCTTCGCGTCCGCGACGACGTAGGCGTGCTTGGCGCGCCGACCCGACCACAGCCACCAGATGATGCCGAAGACGGCCGAGGAGATGCCCGCGGCGACGCCAACAGTCTTGATGCTGACGACGGTCAGCAGCGCACCCAAGCCGGCCAGGGACAGCCGCCCTACGGCGTTGTAGGTAGTCATGTGCACGCTGGTGACCCGGCCGCGGACGTGGTCGGGCACGGTGTCGAGCAGGATCCCGGTGTCCAGCGCGATGATGAACCCGCTCGCGAACCGCATCAGGACCACGCACACCAGCAGCGGCGCGACGTGGTCGGAGACGAAGATCAGTGCCCACGCGGCGCCCTGCACGACGTACGCCGACCCGTACACCGCGAGGTGGCGCCGTCGGTTCAGCCGCCCGGCGACCGCGGTCGCCGCCATCACGCTGATCCCGTCGGCGGCGTAGACCACGCCGAGCACGAACGCGCCGGCACCCAGGTCCACGGTGACGTGGCCGGCCAGCAGGACGCTGTAGCCGCCACCGACCAGGCCCCACGCGATGCCGATCCACACCACGGACCGGGCCAGCGGGAAGTCCCGCGCGGCGCGCACGCCGTCCCGCAGGTCGGCCGCGAACGACGTGGGCGTGGCGGCCGCGGACCCCGGGCTGCGCGTGCGCAACAGCTGGGTGGCTGCCACGACCTGGCAGACCGCCGCGGTCCCGAAAGCCGCGAAGGCGTTCCACGACGACAGCAGGCCGCCGAGGGTGGCGCCGACGAGCGTCATCATGCCGTTGATCGAGCCGATCGAGGCGTTGGCGCGGTGCCGCAGCCCGATCGGGACCACGCCGTACAGCCACCGTTGGCGCGCCGGAGGCCAGAACGAGGCCAGCACGCCTTGGACCGCGTACAGCGCGGCCAACAGCCCCAGGCCGAACCTGCCGACCACGACCACGAGCAGCAGGACGACGACCTGGCCGCCGATGGCGGCCAGCGCGATCCGGCGCACGTCGTACCGGTCGGCGACGAGTCCGGCGACGGGGGTGCAGACCAGGGCCGGGAGGCTGCCCGCCAAGCCCACTACCGCGAGCGTGGCTACCGAGTGGCTCTCCAGCACGTGCACCGCCACCGCGATCTGGAGCATCCAGAGCGCGAGGGAGTTGCCCGCGCTCGCGTACCAGAGGGTGCGCGCTTCGGCGGGTAGACGGGTCTTCCGAGGCGTGACGGCGTCGGCGTTCAAGCGGTCCTCACTTCGTCCGGAGGTGTCGGGAGGAGGTGGCTCCCGACCGGGCTGGTGCGGCGCAGTCGCTCCGCGGTGGCGGCGGGCGGTCGGTCCACCGATCCGACCCGCAGCCGGCGTCAACAGGTCGTCCTGGGCCCGAACCCCAGCTCACGGGGGCAGACGCTCCCAGGAGATCCCGTTGTAGAGCACGAACAGGACCCCTTGCGGGCACAGGCAGGCTGGCGGCGGGATACCGGAACCGACGCGGCCGGACCGGGATCCACGGCTTGACAAGCCTTCGCACTTCGTCATCGGCCGTCCACGGCTTCGGCTTCGCATACCCACCGGGTGCCCCGGCACCGCACACGCCACATCACTCTGCTAAAGCTCTTGGACGGCACTCTTGTCAACTCCTACCCGGATGCGGACCACTGCTGATCGGATCAGGCGCGGACGACTGAAGAGGAGGCGCGGTGATGGCGGCATCGACCGCTCCCACCACGATGCCGCGGGGTTTCACCGTCCGCATCGCCTTGGCCTACCTGGGGCTCTACACCGCCCTGCTGGCCTCGGCGCTGGTCACCGTGCCCCTCCGGGTCGCCGAGGTCGACCCGGACGGCAAGGAGCGCAGCCTGGGGCTGATCGTCGCGCTGGGCGCGCTGGTGGCGGTGGTCGCGAACCCGCTGTTCGGTCGTCTCTCCGATCGGACCACGTCGCGGTTCGGGCGCCGCCGGCCGTGGCTGATCGGCGGGGTGCTGGGCGGCTCGGCGGGGTTGATGCTCATCGCGGTGGTCCCCGCCGTGCCGGCCATCGCGGTCGGCTGGTGCCTGGCGCAGATGTCCTTCAACGCCACGCTGTCGGCGTTGAGCGCCACGATCCCGGACCAGGTGCCGGTCGACCGCAGGGGAACCGTGTCCGGCGCCGTGGGCTTCAGCCAGCTCATCGCCGTGCCGCTGGGAGCGGCGTCCGCGGCGCTGTTCGGCGACGCGGTCATCCGGTTCCTCGTGCCGGCCCTGGCCGCGACCGCGCTGGTGGCGCTGTTCACCATCACCCTGCCCGACCACCGGGTCGCGGAGCGGCTGCCGAGGCTGACGCCCAGGGCCTTCCTCGGCACGTTCTGGACCAGCCCGCGCGAGCATCCGGACTTCGGGTGGATGTGGCTCACCCGCTTCGTGCTGTTCCTGGCCCTGTTCACCCCGGTGTCGTACCTGGCGTTCTACCTCGGCGACCGCATCGGGATCACCGCGGGGGCGCTGGCCGGCACGCTCGCGCTGCTCACGCTCGTCGAGTACGGGATCAGTTCGCTGACGTCGTCGCTGTGCGGCCGGTTGTCGGACCGGGTCGGGCGGCGCAAGCCGTTCGTCATCGCCGCCGCGGTGGTCATGGCCGTCGGCATGGTCCTGCTGGCCACGGCCGACAGCCTGGCCGGGGTGGTCGTCGCCCAGGCCGTGCAGGGGCTGGCCACCGGGTTGTACTTCGCGGTGGACGTGGCCCTGTGCACCTCGGTGCTGCCCGACCCCGACAACACCGCCAAGGACCTCGGCGTCATCAACATCGCCAACGTGCTGCCGCAGTCCATCGGCCCCGCCTTCGCGCCGCTGCTGCTGGCGATCGGCAGCGGGCAGAACTACACCGCTCTGTACACGTTCACCGCGCTGTGCGCGCTCGGCGGCATCCTGGTCGTGGCCAGGGTCCGCAGCGCGCGTTGACCTCGTCCGCCACGAGGAGGTGCGCTTCCTTCGAGCGCGAACTCCCGCGCCCGGCCGGATACCGCGGCACCGCCTACGGCATGACCGTCGACAGCACCACGGGACACCCGCAGAACCGGCCGGAGCGCAACCCGCCCGGTGGGAGCCCCGGGGCGGGCGGTGTCGTCCCGGTCCGGCGAAATGGCGTTGACCGCTTGTCGCGCCGCCCAGGACCATGCCCCATGACCACCGACCTCGTCCGGCACTACGCCGACGGCGCGGAGAGCACCCGACTGGCCAGGACTCCTCACGGTCGCCTGGAATTCCTGCGCACGCAGGAGATCCTCCGCCGGTTCCTCACGGCACCGGCGACGGTGCTCGACGTGGGAGGCGGGACGGGGGTCCACGCCGAGTGGCTCGCGCGCGACGGGCACGCGGTGCACCTCGTCGACGTGGTCCCGGCGCACGTCGACGCCGCGGCGGTGCTGCCCGGGGTCACCGCGCTCCTGGGCGATGCCCGCCGGTTGCCCGTCGCGGACGGGAGCGTCGACGCCGTGCTGGTGCTCGGCCCCCTCTACCACCTCACCGACCCGGCCGACCGCGCGCGGGCGCTGGCGGAAGCGCGGCGCGTGCTGCGGCCGGGGGGCGTGCTGGCGGCGGCGGGGATCAGCCGCTACCTCTCGGTCGTGGAGGCGGGCGCCAACGGCGCGCTCGACGCCGACCTGGTTCCCTCGGTGGAGGCGGTGGTGGCGACCGGCCGCTACGACGGGCACGTCGGGTTCACCGCGGCCCACTGGCACACCGCGGACGAGCTGCGCGCCGAGGTCCGGGCCGCCGGCCTGGCGGACGTCGAGGTCTACGGGGTCGAAGGACCGGGCTGGGCGGCGCTCGACGCCGCCGGCGCGGACGAGTTCCCGAGGCTCGTGCCGGCAGCGCTGCGCTGCGCCCGCCTCGTCGAGCGGGATCCGCTGCTCGTCAACGCCAGCGCGCACTTCCTGGCCCTCGGGCGGGCGCCGTCCGCCTGACCGCCCGCGCGCCGCGCCCCCGGCCGGGCGGGGGCGCGGCGCGCGATCCGGCCCGGCGCCCGTCAGAGCCGGACGTCGTGGCGGGACGGGGCGTTCAGCTTGCGGCGGACCTTGACGACGTACTCCTCGACCGTGCGACGGGACAGGAACAGGGCCTGGGCGATCTCGCGGTTGGTGTGGCCGCCCGCCAGCAGGCGGGCGACGTCCCGCTCGCGCGGGGACAGCTCGCTGCCGTAGCCGCGCCTGCCGCGGCGCGACGGGGTGGCCACGCCGGCGCTGCGGATGCGGTGGCGGCAGCGGGCGGCGTCGACGGTCGCGCCCAGGGAGTCGTAGGACCGGGCCAGCGCGTCGAGCGCCGCGGCGTCGGCGGCGCCCCCGGCCTGCTCGGCGAGTTGGGTGGCCCGGTAGGGCAGGCCCAGGTCCCGGTGCAGGTCGACCGCCTCCCGGTAGAGCAGGTCGGCCCCCTCGCGGTCGCCCTCGGCCGCGGCCAGCCGCGCCCGGCAGGCCGTCAGCGCCGCGCGGGCCAGCGGGGCGTCCACGCCGCCCAGGCCGGCGGTCGCCTCCGCGACGAGCCGCCGCGCGGCGTCGGCGCGGTCGACCGCCAGGTAGCAGTCGACGGCCTGGGGCAGGATGTCGCCCGACCACACCCAGGCCCCCTTGCTCCGCAGCACCGCCACGCCGCGCTCCACGTGCTCCTCCGCGGCGCCGGCGTCGCCCCGGCTGAGCAGCATCCCCGCCATCCCCCCGGCCGCCGAGACGCCCACCGGGAACACCCGGGCGGCCGGGTGCGAGCCCGCCGCCGCCCGGAAGGACCTCTCGGCCCGCACCCACTCGCCGCGCGCGGTCGCCAGCCAGCCCCGCGTGAGGTTCAGGTCGGTGGTCAGCAGCAGGTTCGCGTAGGCGCCGAGCAAGCGGTCGATCCGCTGCCCCAGCCCCGACCACCGCCCGCCGAGCCAGTCCAGCCGGGCCTGCGTGGCCTCGGCGGTGCCGACGACGTAGGGAGCGGCGACCCGCTTGGTCAGGGCGACGCCGCTGCGCAGGAACTCCCGCGCCCGGGAGTAGTGGCCGATCCACGAGCACGCGTCCGCCAGGTTGCAGTGCGCCCGCGCCAGGTGGTGGACCTCGTCGGGGTCGTGCACGTCCGAGGGGGAGGGCAGCTCCGCGACGCGTTCCCAGGTGCTCGGGTCGCCGACGACGAGCCGCCCGCCGAGCGTCGTGGCCAGCAGGGCGGTGCGCAGGGCGCGGGTGGGCAGGTGCTCGACGACCGCCTCCACCCGGCCGAGCGAGGCCCGGTGCTCGGCGATGGGCGCGGTGCCCAGGTACGGCCCCGCCATGGCCGCCAGGCCGCGCACGGTGCGCTCCGGCTGGTCGCCGAGCAGGTCGACGGCCTGGGCGAGCTCCTCGGCGCCGCGGTCGACCTCCCCGGTCTCGCGCTGCAGCAGCAGCCCGAACCACAGGTGCACCTCGCCCCGGACGTCCGGGGCCAGCCGCGGGTCCGACAGCAGGCCCTCGACCCGCTCGGTCACCACCCCGCCGGGCAGCCCCGTCAGGGCGTGGCCGCACAGCTTGGCGGCCAGCCGGTTCGCGTCCTCGGGGCCGGTGCCCGGATCGGCCAGCACCTCGGACAGCAGGTCGACCGCGGTGGGCACGTCCCCGGCCTCCTCCGCGGCATCGGCGGCCAGTTCGCCGTACCGCAGCCACTCGGCCCCCATGCCCGCCGCCCTGGCGTGCGCGCACAGGCGGGCGACCGGCGCGCGGTCGAGGGCGGAGAGCACCGCCACGGCGCGCTCGTGCAGCTCCCGCCGCCGCGGGCCGGGCAGCGAAGCGCACACCGCGCGCCCGGCGAGGCCGTGCCGGAAACCGAACCTGCCCGCCGCCGCCTCCACGAGCACACCGGACTCCACCAGCGCGACCAGGTGCTCCGCCCCCGCCTGCGCCACGGCGCCCAGCACGCCGGCCGTCTCCGGCATGCCCAGCACCGCGGCGGCCTCGGCGACCGACCGCGCGGCGTCGGGCAGGGCGCCCACCCGCTCCCTGACCTCGTCCGCCACCAGGACCGGCACGTCGATCCCGGCCAGGACCCGCCCGGCCAGGTCGCCCTCGGCGCGCACGTCCCGCAGCGGGTCGCGCAGCGCGCGCACCGCCTCCTGCACCACGAACGGGATCCCCGCCGTCTCGCGCAGGACGGCCTCGGCGAACCGCTCCGACGTCACCGCGGCCCCCACGAGCGCGTCGACCGCGGCGCGCACGCCCGCCGCGTCGAAGGGGCGCAGGACCAGGGTCGGCACGTGCAGGACGCGGCCGAGCGGGGCGCCGGCGGGCAGGTCCTCGCGGCGGTAGGTCGCCACGACCGACAGGCCCGGCGGCGGGTCGGCCACCACGAACCGCAGCACCCGGCGGGTCCCCTCGTCCGCCCAGTGCAGGTCCTCGAGCACGAGCACGGCGGGCCCCAAGGAGCGCAGCAGGTCGCGCACGGCGCGGAAGAGCCGGTGCCGCTCGGCGCCGGGGTCGCCGAGGGCGCGCGGCGCGGGCGGCAGGCCGTCGGCCAGCTCGGGCAGGTGGTCGCGCAGCGCGCCGGTCACCGGGCCGGGGTCGACCAGCAGGTCGCGGCACCGGCTGAGGCAGTCGAGGAGCACCCCGTACGGGAACGGCTCGGGCAGCGGCTGGCACGCGCCCGCGACCACGCGCGCGCCCCCGGCGCGGGCGGCGGCGGCGAACTCGGTGACCAGCCTGGTCTTGCCCATCCCGGCCGGGCCCTCCACGAAGACGGCCGACGGCGCGCGCCCGGCCGCGTCGAGCAGGGCGGCCAGCTCCGCGTCCCGGCCGATCATCGGCGCGGACCGGACGGGGAGGGGGTCCGCGCGACCGTGGCCCATGTCCGCTCCCGTCGCCGATCCACCCGAAGAGGAATGCCCGCCAGGATAGGTCGGCCGGGCGGGGCGCCGTAACCCCGTGGGCACGGGCCGCCCGCGCCCCCGCACGATCCCGTACCCCTACGGGTCGTGACCACGCTTGTTCCCCCGTCGCCCGGGCCGAAGGGTGGTCCCCGAGCGGCCCGATGTCCCGACACCCTGCAACGGCCGCTCGAACGCGCGATGGAGGAATCGATGCACGAGCGCAGGAAACGGTGGCCGTCGACCCTGCTCACCGCCGCGGTCGCCGCCGCCGCGGTGGCGACCGCCACGGGCGAAGCCGTGGCGCAGCAGGCGGAAGAGGACGTCGTCCGAGCCGACCGGCCTCATCCCGGCCAGTACATCGTGGTGCTGGAGAACGGCGCCCGCGCCGCGGCCGAGGGCCACGCCGCGGCCCTCGCCCAGCGCTACGGTGGCGAGGTGACCGACACGTACTCGGTCACCCTGAACGGCTTCGCGGTCCGCGACCTGTCCGAACGGCAGGCGCGGCGCCTGGCCGCCGACCCGGCGGTCAAGTCGGTGCACCAGGACGGCACGACCACGGCGGCGGGCGAGCAGGCGGACCCGCCGTCGTGGGGCCTGGACCAGATCGACCAGCGCACCGCCGCCCTGGACAAGAAGTACACCTTCCCGAACTCGGGCGAGGGCGTGACCGCCTACGTCATCGACTCCGGGATCAACACCCGGCACCCCGAGTTCGAGGACCGGGCCGGCCACGGGTACGACGTCCTCGACGGCGACGCCGACGCGAGCGACTGCTACTGGCACGGCTCGCACGTGGCGGGCACGATCGCGGGCAGGACCGTCGGCGTGGCGAAGAAGGCCAAGGTCGTGGCCGTGCGCTCGCTGGACTGCAAGGGGTCCGGCCCGGACTCGGCCACGGTCGCCGCCATGGAGTGGGTGGCCGAGAACGCCGTGCGGCCCGCGGTGGTCAACATGAGCCTGGGCATGGACACCCCCGGCGTCGGTGACGAGCAGGTCAAGGCCATGGTGGCCAAGGGGATCACGGTTGCGGTCTCCGCGGGCAACAACGGCGAGGACGCGTGCGGGGTCAGCCCGGCGCGCGTCCCCGAGGCGATCACCGTCGGCTGGCTCAACAAGGACCGCACCCGCGGCGGGAACCACGGCCGCTGCATCGACCTGTTCGCGCCGGGCGGCAACATCTACTCCAGCGACCACAACGGGTCCTTCCGCACCGGCAGCGGCACGTCCATGGCCTCGCCCCACGTCGCGGGCGCGGCCGCGCTGCACCTGTCCGCGAACCCCGGCGCGACCCCGCAGCAGGTCGGCGAGGCGCTGGTGCGCAGCGCCAGCCCGGGCCTGGTCACCAACCCCGGCAAGGACTCGCCCGACAGGGTGCTCTACGTCGGCGACATCGGCGGCGGGCCGGTCAGGTGCGGGGTCAAGGGCAACGACCAGGACGTGGCCATCCCCGACGCGGGCTCGGCGGTGGGCTCCTCCGTGACCCAGGACTCCTGCCAGGGCAAGGCTCCGGCCACGTTGTCGGTGCGGGTCGACATCGACCACGGCTACACCGGGGACCTCGCCGTCGACCTGGTCGGGCCGAGCGGGACGTCCTACCCGCTCAAGCGCGCCGGCGGCGTCGGCGAGCCGGGCGGCGTGCACCGGAGCTTCACCGTCGACGCCTCGCGCGAGGACGCGAACGGCACGTGGCAGCTCTCGGTGCGCGACACCTACCGGTTCGACGTCGGCACGCTCACGGGCTGGTCGATCACATTCTGACCGTTGTGGACGGACAGCGCCGTCCCCTCCTCCCACCCTGCCATCGAAGGAGAACGATGAGAGCACCACGCCTGGTCGCGGCACTGACCCTGGCACTGGCCGCGGTGGCCCTGCCCGCCGCGAACACCGCCGGCGCCGCGTCGACCGACCGGATCAGCACCGCGGCGACCCCGACCGACCAGCTCCGCACCGGGGACGCCGGGACCCGGATCGTCAACGGGGAGCGCACCACCGTCAAGGAGCACCCGTTCGTCATCGCGGGCATGCGCGTCGGGGGCGGCGGCCCGCAGGGGCAGTCCTGCACCGCCTCCGTGGTCGGCAAGCGCAAGATCCTCACCGCGGCGCACTGCATGATCGACTCCACCGGCGCCAAGAGCTACATCTACGGTGACGACGACCTGACCACCCCCGGCGACGAGACGTTCCGCACCGCCGTCGACTCGTTCAAGACCCACCCCCGGTACACCGGCTCCGGCGGCTGGCGGACCGGCTACGACGTCGCGGTGGTCACCACCGTCGACGACCTCCCGGTGCCCGAGGACCAGTGGGCCGAGGTGGCCGGCTCGGGCGACGGCGCGCTCACCCAGCCGGGCAAGTCCGGGATCTCCCTCGGCTACGGCAAGACGACGGCGAGCGGCGGCTCCGGCGTGCTGCGCAAGACCACCCTGCCGGTCAACGACCCCGGCGGCTGCCAGGTCTTCGACATCCGGGTCAACGGCGACCTGATGGTGTGCACGGGCTACAACGACGGGCGCACCGCCAACTGCTCGGGCGACAGCGGCGGTCCGTTCATCGTGGACGGCGTGATCGTCGGCGTCTCGTCGTGGGGCGCGAGCGCCTGCGACCGCTACAGCATCATGGCGCGGCTGACCAACGAGATGGGGGACTGGGCCCGCTCCGAGATCGGCGACACCCCGCCCGGCGACGGCAAGTTCGCGGTCGCGCTGTCGCCGACCTCCGGCAAGGCCGAGCCCGGCAAGCACGTCTCCACCAGCGTCACCACCACCGCGGGCGACCAGGGCCCGGAGAAGCTGGACCTCAGCGCGTCCGGGCTGCCCGCCGGGACGACGGCGACCTTCCAGCCCGCGTCGGCCATCGACTCCGGTGAGGTGGCCAAGCTGACCCTGCAGCCCTCGACGAGCACCCGGGCGGGCACCTACAAGGTCACCGTCACGGCCAAGGGCGCCTCCGGGACCAAGACCGCCGAGTACACCCTCACGGTCGGCGACGGCGGCACCACCAACGGCCCGAAGCCGTCCACCTCGCCGAACTCCGGCACCGTCCCGCCCGGCGGCTACGCCAACGCGGTGATCACCGTCACCGGCGGCACGGGCCCCGTCCGGCTCAGCGGCGCCGGCCTGCCCCACGCGCCCATGTTCACGCCGCAGACCGTCAACCCCGGCGGCACTTCGCGGATGACGCTCATGGGCCCGTACCAGCGCGGCACCTACAAGGTGACCATCACCGCGACGGACAGCGCCGGCAAGACCGGGACCGCGGAGTACACCCTCACCGTCCGGTGAACCGTCCGATGACCCCCGGACCGGCGGGCACGTGATCCGTCGCCGCCGCCGGGAAACGCGTGGAGCCCGTGACCGCTTCGGCGGCCACGGGCTCCACGGCCGTCGCTGCCGGGCGTTCGGCCTCAGCGGGACGCCACGGCCCGGTCGCGGTGGACCACGACCGGGCGGCGGGGCCGGAGCGCGGGCGGGAGATCCGGGTTCCCGTGCGGGTCGGCGGTCACGGAGCGGTGACGACGGAGACGCCCTGGCTGCTCGCGATGCGGCTCCACTTCTCGGCGTACTGCCAACCCCCGCTCTGCGCTATGTGCATCCCGTGGACGACGACGGCGGTCCGGTCGGCGTTGTAGGAGTAGAACGGCGCGCCGGAGTCGCCGCCCTGCGCGATCGTGCCCTTGTCGTAGGCGATCAGGTCCTGGGTGCACCCCGCCTTGTCGCAGAACTGGCCCTTGAGGTCGAAGACGCGCTGGCCGCACTTCTCGAACGTGGTGATGCCGCTGCGGCAGTAGTCGCTGCGGTTGACCACCGGGTCGGACGCGCCCGCCACCCGGATCTGCTTGCCGGTCGCGTCGCCGACGTAGATGTGGTGGCCGTAGAAACCGGTTTCCAGGTGGGAGATGAGCCCGATGTCCCGATCCGGGAAGTTCCAGTAGTAGAAGTAGCCCATGTGCTCGCCGCTGCCGGTGTTCTCCACCGGTCGACCGATCGGCACGCCCTGGATGTGCCCGCAGTGGGCCGCCCCCAGCAGGTAGCGGTTGCCCTCCGGGTCCTGCACGGTGAAGCCGCTGCTGCAGTTCACGGTCCCGATGGTGACCGCCGCGCCGCCCCGGAACGGGCGGGGGTCGAACTGCCGGGAGTTCCGGCCGCCGGTTCCGCGCCGGTGCTCCACCTTGACCGACAGCCCGGCGGACAGCGTCCCGGCGAGGTCGGGGGGTGCGTCCGACGTCACGACCACGACGTCGCGGGTGATGTCGAAAGCGGAGCCGTAGACGTGCCCGGCGCTGCTGTTCCGCGCCGCTTCGGCGCGGATCCGCTCGTGGACCGCGTCGACCTGGGACCGGGTGGTGCTGCTGCGCTTGACGACCGGGGCGGAACCGCCGACGGCGAAGTCGGCGGCGGTGCGCGTGCTCCCCGGGCCGGACGCGGGCAGCACGACCACGAAGCGGTCGAGCCGCTCGTCGTAGTAGTGGCCCAGTGCGCCCTTCTCGGCGACCAGCGCGCCCAACCGGCTGTCGGTGGCGAACAACCCGCTCTGCCGCGGTTCACCGCTGTGCGGGGTCGGGGGTTCGGGAGCCGCGTGAGCCGGGGCGCTCGCGATGAGCGCGACCACGGCGATCAGCGCGCCGGACAGTGCTTTTCTTCGACGGGTGAGCACGTTGTTCCTCCTGCGTGGCGTTCGTGCCGTGGGATTGCCGAACGTCTCGTGCTGAGGGGTGCGATCCGGCTTTGCGAGGAACCACAAGGTGTTCGTCGAACGCCGCCATGCTAGCGCCGGCCCGACGGGCGGGCGGTGATCGGGCGGAAGTTGCTCCGAACGCCTCGACCGGCTCCGGCCGGCTGCCGAGCGGTGCGGGTCGGGCGGGATCACGCCGTGCTGCTCCATGCCACTCCGGTTGTCCTGAAAGGGCTTCCCGAGCCGGATTCCCCCTATGCCATGACATCGGCGCCATCATTCGCGCGGTGCGCCGAGGAGTCGGCCTGCCAGGACCGTGCGCGGGCAAGGCTTTGCGCGCCACCGAGGAGCACTGCCCGGTCGACCGGCACGCGAAGACCGCTGCCTGGCGCACGACACCGAAACCCCTGGCGCCCAAGGACGAACGGCTCGTCACGCCTCGGCGGGGCGCCCGCGGATCAGGGTTGGTCGCGGCGGTGGAGGGAGCCCGGGGTGTGTCCGAACGAGCGGCGGAAGACGTCGATGAAGGCGCTGGCCGTCGACCACCCGCAGCGGTGCGCCACGGTGGTCACGGGAACGTCGTCGGCCAGCATCCGCAGGGCGTGGTAGAGGCGCAGCTGGGTGCGCCACTGCGGGAAGGTCATCCCCAGGTCGGCGCGGAACAGGCGGCCGGCCGTGCGCGCGCCGACGCCGACGGATGCGCCCAGCTCGACCAGGGTGCGCGCGTCGGCCGGGTTGCCCCGCAGCACCGCGCAGAGCGCGACCAGCCGCGGGTCGCGCGGGGTGGGGAGCTGGACGGCCCGCTGGGGCGAGGTGCGCAACCGGTCGAGGAACACGGCGCGCAGCCGGCGCCGTTCCGGGCTGTCCTCCGCCGGGTCGAGGGTGTAGGCGAGGATCAGCTCCCGCAGCAGGGGACCCACGGCCAGCACCGCGGGGGCGCGCAGGCCGAGCGGGTCGGTCCGCGCGGGCAGGCCGATCAGGCGCAGGTCGACCAGGCCGTGGGCGCGGTGGGCGTGCACGGTCCCCGCCGGCACCCAGATCGCCTGCGTCGCCGGGGCGAACCAGGTGCCCGCGTCCGTCGTCACCGCCACGACGCCGGAGGCCGCGTACGCGATCTGGTGCTCGTCGTGGCGGTGCGCGCCGATGCCCGCCGACGGCGGCAGCCTCCGCCTCCGCGTCGGCGCCCGGGGGAGATGACGGATTTCCGACACGACCCGGCACTTTATCGGAAGCGGGACAGCGGCCCCGGCGTCGAGACTCGGGGGCATGGTGAACAGTTCCCGTCGACGCGCCGGCCCGGTGACCCTGCTGTCCCTCGGGCACGCGTGCGTGGACGTCTACCAGGGGTCGGTGGCCGCCCTGGTGCCGTTCTTCGTGGCCGAACGGGCTTACCCGTACGCGACCGCGGCAGGTCTGGTGCTGGCCGCGTCGCTGCTGTCCTCCGTGGCGCAACCGCTCTTCGGCGTGCTCGCCGACCGCTGGTCGATGCCCTGGCTGCTGCCGGCGAGCACGCTGGCGGCCGGCATCGGCGTGGCGCTGTGCGGCCTCACCCACCAGTACGGGCCCACCCTGGCGGTCGTGGCCCTCTCGGGCCTCGGGGTGGCCGCCTACCACCCCGAGGCGGCCCGGGTCGCGCGGATCGCCGGCCGGGGCAGCCACACGTCGATGGGGTGGTACGGCCTCGGCGGCAACCTGGGGTTCGCCACCTCGCCGCTGCTGGTCGCCGCGGTGGTCGCGACCGGGGGGCTTGCCGCGTCACCGCTGCTGGTCCTGCCGGCGCTCGCCGGGGCGCTCCTCTGCGCCGCCGCGCTGCGGTCGATGCGGCGGTCGGCGCCGCGGAGTGCGGGCCCGGCCCGGACCTCCCCGGGCCGTGACGACTGGGCGTCGTTCGCCCGGCTGTCCGGCGCGGTCGCGTGCCGGTCGGTCGTCTTCGTCTGCCTGGGCACGTTCCTCGCCCTCCACGTCGAGGAACGGGTCGGCGGCGGTGGCACCGCCGCCCTGTTCGTCCTCTACCTGGGCGGAGCGGTCGGCACCGTGGCCGGCGGCGGGCTGGCCACCCGGTTCGGCCGGCTCCGCGTCATCCGCTGGTCCTACGCCCTGGCCGTGCCCGCCGTCGCCGGGGTCGTGCTCGTCCCCGGGCCGGCGCTCTTCCTGTTCGTGACCGCCACGTCGATCGGTCTGTCGGTGCCCTTCTCGCTGCACATCACCCTCGGCCAGGACTACCTGCCGCGCCACCCCGGCACGGCGAGCGGCGTGACGCTCGGCCTCGCGGTCAGCATCGGCGGACTCGCGAGCCCGCTGGTGGGCGCCCTCGCCGACGCCACCTCCCTGCGCACCGCCCTGGTCCCGCTGATCGCGCTGCCCGGCCTGGGGTGGCTCGCCACCCGCTGCCTGCGCGAACCCGTCCGGCTGGAGGACCAGGTGCGCAGCGGGCCCCGGGAGTGATCAGGGAGCCCGGCGCAGACCCTGGACCAGCACGTCGACGAACAGCTGCCAGCGGGCGCTGTCCAACGCGATGGAGTGGGACAGCCCGTAGAGCAGCCCCTGGAGGTCTTCCACGGTGACATCGGCGCGCAGTGCGCCCGCTGCGTGGGCCTGGTCCACCAGGACCTTGAGCAACCGCGCGTACTCCGCGCTCTCGTCCTCGCACAGGTCGAACGTCGCGACCTGGCCGAACACGTCGCACAGGCCCGCATCGCGCGACATCGCCTCACCGCTGCCGACGAGGAAGGACGTCAAGCCCGCCCACGGATCGGTGGAGTCCAGCGCCGAGGTGGCGTTCGCGATCCGGTCCAACACCCACTGCCTGGTGATCTCCGCGAGCAGCGCGTGCTTGGTGGGGAAGTGGCGGTAGAGGGTGCCGATGCCGACCTGCGCGCCCTTGGCGATGGCCTCCATCTGCACGTCCGCGCCGTCCTTCCCGAGCGCCGCCTTGGCTGCGGTGAGGATGCGTTCCCGGTTGCGCCGGGCATCGGAGCGGAGGCGGCGCCCAAGGGGTTGATCGGTGTTCTGGGGCACACCCCCATTCTACCGAGGACTTGACACCAGGATACGGCAGTCGTATGGTCCTGACCCGTAAACGGAATGGGAGTTCCGGTTCCGCTTAAGGTTTTTCGCAGCTCCGGTCCATCGACGACGCGCTCGACTCGGCGGTCCTGGCCGCCGTGGCCGCGAACGCGGCGGCCCCGGTGATCACCCCGGGCCCGGCGGTGGGGTCGCCCTGCTGGTGAAGGCTGGATCCGCCGTGCTCCCGAAGGCCGCGCAACACGAGGAAGGAAGGTCCGCGCGATGACTGCCGGCGCTAAAGAGGCGTTCGAGGAACTCGCCGAGGAAGTGGCCCCGCAGGGGTTCACGGTTTCCAGGATGTTCGGGCTGCCCTGCCTGAAGTACGGTGGCAAGGCGATCGTGGCGCTCCAGGGCGAGGGCGTCGCCTTCAAGCTGGGTGCGGGCACCGGAGAACTGACCGCGGCGCTGGCCGCGGAGGGCGCCGAGCCGTTCGACCCGGCCGGGACGGGCCGTCCGATGAAGGACTGGGTCCGGTTGCCCGCCTCGTCGGCCGGGACCTGGGTCGAGCACGCGAGGGTCGCGGCGTCCAGGCTGGGCTGAGCACCCGGTTCCCGGTGGTGGGCCGGCGCGACGGCACGCGCCCGCACGAGCCGTCCGGATCGCCGGGGAGCCGGCTCCCCGGCGGGGCGATGAGGCTGCGTGCGGGATCCCGCTTCGGCGTGTGGGCGGGGCGGGGGAGGGGTAGGTCATGGCCATGAGCGAACAACCGCTGGACCTGGGCGCCACCGACCTGTCCGCCGAGCAGGAGGAGCGGGTGCGGCGCGAGCACGACCTCGACCGCCCGGAGGAGTTCGACCGGCGCACCGGGGTCGACGAGCGGGCGGTGACGCGGGCCGAGCTGCTGCCCGAGGAGCAGCGGTCGGGCAGCGCCGACCCCGAGGCGCAGGCGCGCGAGGTGCTGCGGGACTCCGAGGTGCGCACCGAAGTGCCCGAGTCCGCGCCGGACACGTTCTCGGAGCGGCGCCCCGCCGGGGGGTGAGCCGACCGGCGGGGCGCCGCCGCGGTCAGAGGCTGTCGCGCAGCGGCACGGTGATCTGCTTGAGCCACGTGCCGGTGGTGAAGTCGCGGGCCTTGATCACCACGGCCCGGTGGTGCACCTCGACCTGGAGGCCCTGGTTGAAGCTGCCGCCCAGGGAGGTCTCGCCGCCCTTGCCGTCGTCCACCCAGCCGGTCTGGACGGCGCCGGTGTTGACCACGGTGAAGCCCTCGGGGTTGCCGCTGCCCGGGACGACCCGGCGCACCACCCAGTCGGACAGGGTGAGGTCCCAGTGGGTGTGCCCGGAGAACAGGAACACGTCCCGGTACCTGCCGAGCACCGCGAGCAGCCGGTCGGCCTGCAGGTAGTCGTTGAGGTAGAGCTTGTTGCGGGTGCCGGACACGGTGTTGGGCAGCGGGTGGTGGGTCAGCACCATCACCGGCTTGCGCCACCGGTCCCAGTGCGCCAGCCGCCGCTCCAGCCAGGTGAACTGCTGGTCGCTGAGCCACACCTCGTCCCACAGCTTCGGGTCGTGGTACTTGGCGTAGCGCTCGGTGCCCAGGCACAGCACCGGGATCCCGCCGAACGAGGTCTCCGAGTAGACCGTGTTGCGCCCGGCGAAGTTGTAGAAGCTGCGGAACAGCGAGTCCTCGGTGGCGCCGTTGGGCCAGGTCTCCTGGGCGAGGGTGTCCGGGTCGCGCCACTTGGGCACGTAGAACTCGTGGTTGCCGATGGCCCAGACCACGTTCTTCGGGTGCGGGTGCCGGTCGAGCACCGACCGCACCTGGGCGTACTCGAAGTCGTAGCCGCGCGGGGTGATGTCGCCCGCCACGCCGAGGCCGGCGCTGCGCGGGTTGGTGGCGTTGATGTCGTCCAGGGCCTTGCCGAAGTCGGCCAGGTCGCCCTGGATGTCGCTGATGATGTTGAACCGCACGGCCAGGCCCAGCGGGTCCCGGCCGGGGGCGGCCTCGGCCCGGGCGCCCAGCGCGGTGGTCGCGGCCAGCGCGCCACCCGTGGTCAGCATGAACGACCTGCGATCCATTCGGACACCCACATTCAGCTCGCACCGGCACGAACGGGCCGAAGGTAGGACGTCTGCGGTGATCGGCGGTGACTTCGCGCCGGCCCGGGTGTGTACGCGAGGGTAACTTCAGGTTCCGGCCCCGGTCCGGTCGTCGTAGGGTCGCGGGGTGGCGGACGACGGGGGGACGCGGGCGTTGGCCGGGCTGGTGACCCGGTGGCTGGTCGCGGTCCTGGCCGGCAGCGGGGTGCGGTTGCCCGGGGAGGAGGCGCGGCTGCGGGAGGTCGTCCACGGCGCCGTGGCCGGGGTGGTCGGACCGGCCCTCGCCTACGGGCACGGCAAGCTCGCCCGGGACCTGCGCACGTGCTTCGCCGCGCCGCCGGGACGGGAGCTCCCGGCGGGGGCCGGGGCGGAGGACCTCCGCAAGGCCATCGCGGCGCGGGTGGAGGGCGTGGTGCGCGCCGAGCCCTTCTACGCCTCCTACTACCGGGACGAGCAGCTCACCCGGATGCTGCACGACGCGCTCGTGCGGGCACTGCGGGAGTTCCTGGCGAACGGCCCGGAGGTGGACGCCGCGCAGGCGGCTCGGCTCAACGCGCTCGGCGTCGACGTGGACGGCGCCGGCCCCGCGGTGCGCAACGAGGTCGGGGGCGCGGTCGGCGGCAACCTGGTCCAGGTCGGCGTCCTCCACGGCGACGTGCGGATCGGCGAGGCGGACGAGGGGGCCGGCGCGCCGGTCTTCGTGCGGGTGGAGGTCCGGGCATCCTGCCACCTGTTCCCGGAGGGCTCGCCCCACTCGTTCACGGCCGGCGGGTCGGGGTCGGTCGACGTCCTGGTCGAGGCCAGGGGCGCCCGCGCCGTCACGCTGCGCTCGCTGCGCCCGGTCGTGCTCTCGCGCCGCCCGTCGCAGCCGACGTCCCTCGTCGTGTCGACCGCGGGCATCATGACCCCGCGTCGCTTCGAGGTGGACCTGGACGCCGAGACCCCTCGCCTCGTCCCCGCCGGCAGCGCCGGTCGGAGCCGGCTCGGCCGCCTCCTGCGCCGCTCCGGGAGAGCGGGGTTCCCCTACGTGGTCAGCCCGCTGGACCCGGAGATGTTCACCATCACGCCCCGCACGGTCGGGCACCAGGTGGAGTGGCGGCTGGAGCTGGACTGGACCTACCGGGGCCGCGACGGGACGACGCCGATCGACGACGGCGGGGAGCCCTTCCGCGTCATGGGGTAGCCGCGCCGCTGCCCGATCGGGTGAGTTGTTCCCCTTGTAGTGGCCAGCTGCCTCGTGCCGTAACGACTGTGCGAAATGCAACAGGTCGGTCGGTTTGTTTTTTCGGAACCTCGCTTCCGGGCGGGTTCGCTCGCGAGGCGCGGCAGGTCGGCCGGTGCGCGTGGTTGGTCGAGAAGACCTGTGGTGATCACCTTTTTGCTCGGCACTGCCCTGGGGCGCCGGGGGTTCCGGCTCATTCCGACCTGCCGCCGTCACGGTTGACAAAACCGGTCGATCGGTTTTATATGACAGTGGCAGGTTGGTCCTCACGACGGCTCGCCGGACATCACCAGCTGTTGATCACTCGTCGATCAAGCAGGGATTGTGAGAAGCCAGATGAGCACGACGCCGTATGAACTGTCCCAAGAGGAGCGACGCGAGCTGTGGAACCGCGCCGAGGACGTGGTGCGCGGAGGACCGGCGGAGGCCACCGCCGACAAGCTGCCCGAGGGGCTCCGGGAGGTCGTGCGCGCCTTCGGGCGCGACTCGGGCCGGACGGGGTTCCTCCTGCTGCGCGGCCTCGAGGTCGGCCAGCTCCCGCCGACGCACTCCGCCGGCGAACCCGCCACGCTGCCCGGCCACGGCACCGCCGGCTCGGCGATGCTCCTCGCCGACGCGCTCGGCACGATGATCGGCTACGCCGACGAGAAGGGGGGCGAGCTGGTCCACGACGTGCAGCCCCTGCCCGGCGAGGAGGACCGGGTCGAGGGCTCGGGCGCGGTGGCGTTCGACTTCCACGTCGAGAACGTGCACCACCCCCTGCGGCCGGACTTCATCGGCCTGGTGTGCCTGCGCCAGGACCACGACGGCGTGGCGGCCACGCGGATCGCCTCCTGCCGGGAGGCGGTCGAGCTGCTCGAGCCGGCCGAGGTGGACGCGCTGCGGCAGCGCCAGTTCTACAGCAACTACCCGGGTTCCTTCACCCGCAACACCACCACCGAGCCGCCGCCCGCGGGCCCGCACCCGGTCCTCTTCGGCTCGGCCGGCACACCGTTCATGCGGTTCAACTCGCACAACACCATCTCGATGAGCAAGGCCGGCCGCGCCGCGCTGCGCGCGCTGACCGAGGCCCTGGAGAGCGTCTGCCACGACGTGGTGCTGCGGCCCGGTGACTGCGCGATCCTGGACAACAACGTCGCGGCGCACGGCCGCTCGGCGTTCGCGCCCCGCTACGACGGGCACGACCGCTGGCTCCGCAGGTTCTACTCGATCAAGTCCATCCCCAGCTCGGTCACGCAGATGATGGCCGGTTCGCGCGTCGTCCCGCCGATCCCGGCCATCAGCGGCATCTGGTAACCGGTCGCCGTGGGGTGGGAGACGACGATGACGACCCTCGACTCGCTGCTGTCGGCGGCCGACTTCGAGCGGCGGTGGATGGCGCAGGCCGATCGGGCCATCGGGCAGTACGTGGCCGGCGGCGCGGGCTCGGACGGCGTGGTCGCCGCCAACGCCGCCGCCTTCGACGAGGTGTGGCTGCAACCGCGGGGGGTGCACGAAGGCCCGGTGAACCTCGACACGACGACCGCGCTGTTCGGCCGGCGGCTGGCGTTCCCGGTCGTGCTCGCGCCGACCAGCCCGCAGCGGCTGGTGCACCCCGACGCCGAGCTGGCGACCGCGCGGGCCGCGGCCGCGCGGGGCGTGGTGTCGATCGTCAGCACCGACTCGCACTACCCCTACTCCGAGATCGCCGAGGCAGCCCCCGGCCGCACGTGGTTCCAGCTGTTCGCCTACCGGTCCCGGCGGCACGTCGAGGCCACGCTGGAGTTCGCCGAGAGCTGCGGGGCGTCGGCGATCGTGGTCACCGTCGACGCGTCCTTCGCGGCGCGGCGGCTGTCCACCCAGCGGGCGGGGTACCGGCTCCCCGCCGGGGTCGACTACGGCACGCTGCGGGCGCTGGGCATCCTCCGCGGGGACCCGCCGGTCGGCGGCAGGCACGACAAGCTGCCGATCACCTGGGCCGACCTGGAGTGGATCCGGTCGCGGACGGCCCTGCCGATGCTGGTCAAGGGCGTGCTCCGGCCGGTGGACGCGAAGCGGTGCGTCGACCTCGGCGCGGACGGCGCCATCGTCTCCAACCACGGCGGGCGCCAGCTCGACGGCGTCGTCCCCACCCTGTTCGCCCTGGCGGGGGTGGTCGACGCCGTCCCGGCGCAGCACCCGGTCCTGCTCGACGGCGGCGTGCGCTCCGGGGTCGACGTCGCCAAGGCGGTCGCGCTCGGGGCGCGGGCGGTCTGCATCGGCCGGCCCTACCTCTGGGGGCTCGGCCTGGCGGGTCGGCAGGGGGTCGAGCGGGTGCTGGAGCTGATCGGGGCCGAGTTCGGCGACGCCCTGCTCCAGCTGGGCACCTCGACCGTCGCCGAGCTGGACCGCGGCTTCCTGACCCGGCCGCACCACCTGGCGCCCGTGACGGGCGCCGGCTGATGGGGGAGGCGTCCGGGGTCGACGAGCAGCGGGGGGACCGCGGCGCGGCGGCGGTCGGCGGCGCGCCGGACGCCGCCCGACCGGCGCGGCGGACCCGCGCGGAGATCCGGGTGGGCTTGGGCCTGGCCGTCGGCGCGGCCGTCGCGATGGGCGGGGCCGCGCCGGCGTTGAAGGCCATGGGGTCCGGCGGCCTGTCGGCGGTGAACGTCATCCAGGCCCGCACCGCGGTCGGCGCGGTCGTCCTGCTGCTCGTCGCCGCGGTGGTCAGCGGGCGGCGTATGAAGGTCCGGGTCGGGGACTGGTGGCTGGTCGCGCTGTACGGGGTGATCAGCCTCGCGGTCAACCAGGTGGTGTTCACCATGTCGCTGGCCAGGCTGCCGGTGGGCGTCGCCCTGCTCCTGGAGTACCTGTCGCCGGTGCTGGTCGCCCTGTGGGTGCGGCTCGTGCAGCGCCGGGACGTCTCCGGCCTGGTGTGGGCGGGCATCGCCCTGACCCTGGTCGGGCTCGCGCTGGTGGGCGAGGTCTGGTCCGGTTTCGACCTCGACGGGGTCGGCGTCCTGCTGGGGCTGCTCGCCGCGCTCACCCTGGCCGCCCGCTTCCTGCTCGCCGAGCGCGGCCTGCGCAGCTACGACCCGCTGGTCATGGCGGCGTGGGGCACCGCGCTGAGCGCCGTCGTGCTCGCGCTGGCCGGGGTGGTCGAGCCGTTCCCGTTCGCGGTCCTGTCCCAGGACGTCGACCTCCGGGGCGCCCCGGTGCCGATGGGCGCCCTGGTGGTCTGGGTCGGCCTGATCGGCATGGCCGGCGGGATCGCGCTCGGGGTGGCCGCGCAGCGCAGGCTCCCGCCCACCTCGGCGAGCCTGCTGCTGACGCTGGAGGTGGCGGCCGGGGCCGTCCTGGCCTACTTCGTGCTGGGGGAGGTGATGACCGGCGCCCAACTCCTCGGGGCCGCCGTCATGCTCTCCGGGATCGCACTGGCCCAGGTCGCCGTCACCCGCCGGTCGGCGCGGGGGTGAGCGCGCAGCGCACCGGGCGCCGGGTTCCCGCGCCCGGTGCGCTGCCGGTTGCTCGTCCTGTCCACGGGGGACTCGTGTGCGGTCGGGGTGTCGCCGCCGGAACCGCCCGGGGTGGTGGCGGTCGACCGGTTGATGACCCAGAAGAAACCAACCGGTCTGTTTTTCATCAGACGACCGCGCCATCCGGGTAGGCGGGCCGCCGGCTGGCCTCCGGGTGGCGACACCGAACATGCCTCGGTGTCCGAATTGTTCTCCTTGCTATGCGGGTTGTCCGATCGGCGGCAGTCGGCCCGAGGCGATCTTCACTCGAACGGGTGATTGGAGCAAATTTAGAAGAAAACCTTGTGGTTGGTTTGTTTTCCTGGTCACTCCGCAACGCGCCGCACAGCAGAGGAGGACCCGATGACTGCCGCCGGCCACCACTCGCAGCAGGCCCCCGCCGACGCCCCGGGGTCGGACCACGCCGGGCTGTCGTTCAGCAGCAACGTGCCGCGCCACCTGGTGCACCGCAGCGCCCTGGCCGAGGTGCTGCTCACCGACTGGCGCAGGACCGGGGACGGCGCCTACCTCTGCGCCGCGCAGTGGCCGCGCGGGCACAGCCTCTACCGCGTGCTGGACGGCCACCACGACCCGCTGCTGGCCGCGGAAACCCTGCGGCAGACCGGGATCCTGCTCGCGCACAGCGCCGAGGGCGTGCCGCTGGACTGGAAGTTCGTCATGGACGGCATGGCGATCTCGGTGCACCCGGCCGGGCTGCGCGCCGGCGGCGCCCCCGCCGACGTGCTCCTCGAAGCCGGGCTCTCCCCGCTGCGCAAGGGCACCCGCTCGGCGGCGCACCTGCGCCTGGACGTGCGGTTCCGGCACGACGGCCGGGTGTTCGCCACCGGCGGCGCCCGGATGCGCTGCGTCGCCCCCGCGCTCTACCGCAGGCTGCGCGGTGAGCGCGCGGGCGCCGCGACCCGCCCGGCCGCCGTCCCGCCGCCGGTCGACGCGCGGGTGGTCGGCATGAGCACCGAGGCGGACGTCGTGCTCGGCGCCGCGCTCGACCGCGGCGCCTGGCCGCTCCGCGTCCGCACCGAGCACCCCGTCCTGTTCGACCACCCGCTCGACCACGTGCCCGGGATGCTGGTGTTCGAGGGGTTCCGCCAAGCCGGGCGCGCCCTGCTCGGCTTACCGGGCGCGCAGCTCACCGGCTGCGACGTCGGGTTCACGAGGTACCTGGAGTTCGACCCGACGCCGGTCGTGCTCGCGCGGGTGCGGCGGCGGGCGGCGTCCGGCGCCTCGCTCGCGGTGCGCGTGGTGCAGGACGGGCGGACGGCGGTGTCGGGCACCGTGGAGGTCTGCGCCCGGGACTCCGGGGCGATCGCGGCCTAGCGCCGGCCCCCGCCCACCCCTCGGCCGTCGCCCGCGCCGTCGTCCGCCCGGTCGGGCGCGGGCCCGGCCGCGGGCGTCACGACGTCGCGGCGCTCGGGACGTTCCCCTTCTGCAGCGGGGCGGCGGCGATCCGCCGGAAGTGCCCGACCTTGCGGGCCGGGGCGAGGGAAGGCAGCAGGACGGCCCACATCTCCTCGACCCGGCGGCACAGGTCCTGCCGCCTGGTGAAGACCTCGGAGAGGATCTGGATGCCGGTGAACGCGCCGCACACGAAGTGGGCCAGCTCGTCCGCGCCCACCGGCGACCGGACGTCGCCCTCGTCGACGGCCCGCTGCAGCAGCTGCTTCACGACGTCGGTCCACTCGGCGTACGGGTCGACCCGGAGGGCGCCGAACGTCCCCTGCTCCAACGTCAGGCGGATCCCCGCCCGCACGATCACGTTGGTCATCAGCTGCGTCGCCATGAGCTGCGTCGCCCGGATGACCGCCTCCAGGCCGCTGCCCTCCTCGGTCAGCCAGGCGCGGGTCGGGGCGACCGACAGCTCGTGCTGCTGCTCCACCACCGCGCGGGCGACGTCCTCCTTCGACTTGAAGTGGAAGTACAGCGCCCCCTTGGTGACACCGCCGTGCCCGATCACGTCGCCGAGGGTGGCCGCGGAGTACCCGTACCGGTCGAACACCTCCGCGGCGCCGCGGATGATCGACTGCCGGGTGACCTCGGCACGTTCCTGCTTGGGCATCGAGCGCTCCCCACTGTCGGCTCCCCCGACTGCTGCCGCCCCCTGGGACCCCCAAGCGAACCGGTCGGTTGGTTTGTCTGCAAAGGACGATACACCACGCGGTGCGGCGGTCGGCGGTGGAGCGCGACGAACGCGGTCATCGTCATGAACGCGCGACAGGTCCTCGTCACGGGCGCGACCGGCTTCATCGGCTCCGCGGTGCTCCGCGCCCTGGCCGCGCGCCCCGGCGTCGCCGCGCGCGGGTTGGTCCGCCGCGCTCCCGGCGGCGATTCCGCCCGGTTCGTCCTCGGTGACCTGACCGAGCCGGCTTCCCTGGAGGCCGCGTGCCGCGGCGTGGACACCGTCGTGCACGCGGCCTCCGAGGTCGGTGAGGACCCGCGGCGGTGCTGGGCGGTCAACGCCGCGGGCACGGCCGCCCTCGTGGCAGCCGCTCACCGCGCGGGGGTGGCGCGCATCGTCCACGTCAGCACCGCGTCGGTCTACGGGCGCGGCCCCCACTGCGGTGCGCCGCCGCCGGCGGCCGGGTACCGGCCGTCGTCCGCGGCCAGTCGCAGCCGCCTCGTCGCCGAGCGGGTCGTCCGCGACCACGGGGGCGTGGTGGTCCGGCCGCACCTGGTCTACGGCAGGGGCGACCGCTGGTTCGTCCCGGCGCTCGCGGGCCTCCTGGTGGCCGCCGGCGCTCGCATCGACTCGCCGGCCCTCGTCTCGACCATCCTGGTCGACGACCTCGCCCGAGCGGTGTGCGCCCTCGCCGCGCTGGAGGACGACCGGCCGCACCGGGGCGCGGCCCTCGACGTCAACCACCCGGAGCCGACTTCGGTGCGCGCGCTCGGCGAGGCGGTCGCCGACGCGCTGGCGCCGGACGTCCCGGACCGCTCCGCGCCCCTCGTGGCCTTCGAGCGGCTCCTGCCCGAAGGCGGTCGCCACCGGCGGCACCTCGCGGTGCTCGCGCACGACCGCTGGTACGAGTCACGTCGCGTCTGGGACGTCACCGGCCTGGACCCGGGCGCGCCGTTCGAGGTCGGCCTCGAACGGTGCGCCGACTGGTACCGGCGCTTCCTGCGCGCGCGGCGGTGAAGCGGACCCCCGGCCCGGGGCGCGGCCGACGGGCCCGCCCTCCCGCGCCCGGCTCCCCCGGCAGGCGGCGATCCTCGCCGCCGTCCCTCCATACCAAACCGACCGAGCGGTTTTGTCAACACAACTTCCGGTGAGGTGCGGGATTCATCGCCCGGGGGATGTCGAGATGGCGGTGAGACTGGGCGGGGAAACCCATGCCCTTCATCGAATTCGGCCGTGGAGTGCTGCACCGGGTGGTGCCAGCCCCGGGGGTCGACTCTTGAGACGAGAGGAGTAAAAAACCGACCAACCGGTTGCCTATGCGGCGGGGGGTGGCTACGGTCGGCACCAGTTCACGCGCAGAAGCGGGGACCTGGAGGCACCACCGGGAGTGGACGCCATGGCACAGCTGTCACCCATCCTCAAACAGGCGACACCGATCACGGTCAGCCACGCCGAGGGGCTCGTCGTGGTCGGCGAAGACGGCCGGCGCTACCTCGACTTCACCGCGGGCATCGGCGTGACCAGCACCGGCCACTGCCACCCCCGCGTCGTGCGGGCCATCGCCGACCAGGCCGGCAAGCTGATCCACGGCCAGTACGTCACGGTGAAGCACCGCCCGCTGCTGACGCTGTGCGACCGCCTGGAACAGGTCCTGCCCGCCCACCTCCGGTCGTTGTTCTTCGTCAACTCCGGCAGCGAGGCGATGGAGGCGGCGCTGCGCCTCGTCCGGCAGGCCACCGGGCGCCCGAACGTCATCGTGTTCCACGGCGGCTTCCACGGGCGGACCGTCGGGGCGGCCTCCATGACCACCTCCAGCACGCGCTTCCGCACCGGGTACGCGCCGTTGATGGGCGGGGTGCACATCGCGCCGTTCCCGCACGCCTACCGGTACGGCTGGGACGAGGCGGAGGCCACCCGGTTCGCGTTGCAGGAGCTGGACTTCCTGCTGGCGACGGTCAGCTCGCCGGACGACACGGCGGCGCTGGTGCTGGAACCGGTGCTGGGGGAGGGCGGTTTCGTCCCGGCGAACACCGCGTTCCTCCGGGGTCTGCGCGAGCGCGCCGACCGGCACGGCTTCCTCCTCGTGGCGGACGAGGTGCAGACCGGGGTCGGCCGCACCGGGCGGTTCTGGGGCCACCAGCACTTCGACGCCCGGCCCGACGTCCTGGTCGCGGCCAAGGGGCTGACCAGCGGGCTGCCCCTGTCCTTCATCGCGGCCCCGGAAGCCCTCATGGGCAAGGCCCTGCCCGGCTCGCAGGGCGGCACCTACGGCGGCAACGCCGTCGCGTGCGCCGCGGCGATCGCCACGCTCGACGTGATCGAGGACGAGGGGCTCGTCGGCAACGCGGCCTTCCAGGGCCGGCGGCTGGCCGACGGCCTGCGGCGCATCGCCGCGGACAACGACGTCATCGGCGACGTCCGCGGGCTCGGCCTGATGCTCGGCTGCGAGTTCGCCACCCCCGAGGGCGAGCCGGACCCCGCCGCCGCGCTCCGCGTGCAGCAGGAAGCCCTCGGCCGCGGCCTCCTCCTGCAGATCGGCGGCCCGTGGCGCAACGTCCTGCGGATGCTGCCCGCGCTCGTGGTGACCGACCAGCAGGTCGACGAGGCGTTGCAGATCATCTCCGACGCGGTCAAGACCGCGCAGTCGACCGACAACCGCCCCCAGCCGCCCCGGCCCGACCGGTGAACCGGCACGCGCGGGCGGGCCGAGCGTAGGAGTGACATGGTCATGCGAACCCCTGCGGCGGACAAGCCGAAGATGCGCGCGGTCCCCGGGGCGCGGCTGTCCGGGCTGCCCCAGCTGCGGCGGTCGGACCCCGCGCTGCGGCGCGAGATCGAGGTCGTCAGCGCCGTCCTGCCCTTCAAGGTCAACAACTACGTGCTGGACGAGCTGATCGACTGGGACGCGGCCCCCGACGACCCGATCTACCGGCTGACCTTCCCGCACCGCGACATGCTCCCCGCGGCGGTCTACGACGAGATCGCCGGCCTCGTCGACCGCAACGCAGGCAAGGCCGAGCTGCGCGAGTCCGTGGCCAAGGCGCGCCTGGGCCTCAACCCCCACCCCGGCGACCAGCTCAAGGCCAACGTGCCGAAGGTCGGCGACGAACCGGTCAACGGGCTGCAGCACAAGTACCGCGAGACCGTGCTCGTGTTCCCCGGCCAGGGGCAGACGTGCCACGCCTACTGCGGCTACTGCTTCCGCTGGGCCCAGTTCATCGGCGTCTCCGAGCTGAAGCAGGCCGTGTCCGGGCCGGAGGCCGCCCTGGGCTACCTCGCCGCGCACCGCGAGGTGTCGGACGTGCTCTTCACCGGCGGCGATCCGATGATCATGTCCACCGACCGGATCCGGGACCACGTGGAACAGCTCCTGCAACCCCGGTTCGACCACATCCGCAACATCCGCTTCGGCACCAAGGCGCTGTCGTACTGGCCCTACCGCTTCACCACCGACGACGACGCCGACGACCTGCTGCGCCTGCTGGAGGCGGCTTGCGCGGCGGGCAGGCACGTCGCGGTGATGGCGCACTTCTCGCACGGGCGCGAGCTGGAGACCGACGCGGTCCAGCAGGCCATCCGCCGCATCCGCGACACCGGGGCGGTGATCCGCGCCCAGGCGCCCCTCGTGCGCCACGTCAACGACGACCCGGCGGTGTGGTCGCAGATGTGGCGGCGCATGACCAACCTCGGCGTCGTGCCCTACTACATGTTCGTCGAGCGGGACACCGGGGCCAGCCAGTACTTCGAGCTGCCGCTCCGGCGCGCCGTCGGGATCTACCGCGACGCGATCGCGGCGGTCTCCGGCCTGGAGCGCACCGCCCGCGGACCGGTCATGTCGACGTCGTGGGGCAAGGTGGTCGTCGACGGCATCGCGCGGGTCGCCGGCGAGGAGGTGTTCTGCTGCCGGTTCCTGCAGGCCCGCGACCCGGCCTGGGTGGGGTTGCCCTTCTTCGCGAAGGTCGACGAGCACGCGGTGTGGTTCACCGACCTCAAGCCCGCCTTCGACGAACCCTGGTTCTGGCAGTAGCCCCGGTCCCGACCGCGGAGCCGCCTGCCCGGTGCGCCCCGCCGGTCCGGCGGAGCACACCGGTCGGTCAGCGGCTTGTGGCGGGGTGGGGGAGCAGGGCCACCTCGCGGGCGTTCTTGATCGCGGCGGCGACCTGGCGCTGCTGTTGCGGCGTCAGTCCGGTGACCCGGCGGGAGCGGATCTTGCCGCGGTCGGGGACGAACTCGCGCAGCAGGACGACGTCCTTCCAGTCCACTGTGGTCACCCGCTGCGCGTGCAGCGTCAGCACCACGAACCGGTTCTCCGACGCCGGTCGGAACCGCCGGCGCCGCGACGCGCGCCGGGGGGAGCGCGGGACCTGCTTACCGCAGCCGGGTCTGCGCCCGGTGGCCCGGCGGCTCCGTGCGGACACGGTCACCTCCTGTTTGGAAACGACAATCGTTTCCGTTGGTTTAACCCGCATCGCAACCGAGGTCGTGCCGGTGGTCGGTCCCGCGCAGCACGGCGCGCCGGGCAGATCCGGGGCCGCCGAACCGGAGTTCGCCGACCCCTCCGCCGAACGGCACGACGGGACGGAGGAGCTGTGGAGCAGGGCATCCGCCCCGACCCCGGCTGCCGCGATCCGGCTTCGTCAGCCGGCCGCGCCCCGACCGGCCGGCGGGGCGAAGCAGGCGCGCAGGAACCGGAGGATCTCCGCCCGAGCGGGCTGCGCCTGCCGCGCGATGCCCGGCATGCTGAGGAAGGCGTGCCCCGCTCCGGGGTACTCGGCCAGCCGCGCGGGGGTCCCGGCCGCGTGCAGGCGTTCGGCGTAGCGGCGGCCCTGGTCGGCCAGCGGGTCCTCGGTCGGCACCACCACCAGCGCCGGCGCCAGCCCGCCCAGGTCGTCGGCGAACAGCGGTGAGAGCGGGCGGGGGTCGGTTCCCGGCGGGACGGCGAGCCGCTGGAGCAGCCGCAGCTGCCGCGCGTCGAGGGTCGGGCTGTCGGCGTGCCGGGTGGCCGAGGCGTGGTCGAGCATCCCCCCGGTCACGTCGACCACGGGGTTGACCAGGACCTGCGCCCGGAGGCGCACACCCGCCCCCGCGGCCCGGATCGCCGCCAGGGCGCAGATCAGCGCGCCGCAGCTCTCGCCGAAGACGGCGGTCCGCGTCGGGTCGACGTCCCACCGCGCCACGTGCCGCAGCGCGTCCCAGCCGTCGTCGACGGCCGCCGACAGCGGTGTCGCCCGGTCCAGGAGGCGGTGGTCGACCGAGACCACGACCGCGGGCAGCCGGGCGGCGAGGTGGCTGTTCACCCAGTCGCTCTGCGCCGCCGTGCCCACGAAACCGCCCCCGTGCACGTGGAGCACGAGCGGCAGCGGCCCGTCGGTGTCCCCGGGCAGCGGCCGGTGCGCCCGGACCGGCAGCGTGCGGCCGGGCAGCGCCAGCTCCTGCCGGCAGATGTCCACGTGGGGTTCCGGCTCCCCGGTGACCGCCCGCGCGGCGCTGGAGGACCGGAAGCGGTTCTCCGCGTCGCGGTAGGCGAGCAGCTCCTCGGCCGTCACCGTCGACCAGTCCGGCTCCGGCGGTCGCCCCGCCGTGATGGCCTCGTCCACCGTCTTCTCCCCTCGCAGGTTTCGCTACATCAAGTTTCGATACTAAAGGTAGCGCAACCTGTTAGCGTGTGGCCATGGCCCCGACCACACCCGCCCGGCCGCCCGGCCGCCCCCGCGCCGGCGTCAACGCGGTGGTCTTCGCCGCCACGCTCGGCGCGGTCCACCGGCTCGGCTACGCGCGCGCCACCGTCGACCGCATCGCCGCCGAGGCCGGCGTGGCCAAGACCACGATCTACCGCCGCTGGCCGTCCAAGGGCGCGCTGGTCGTGGACTGCCTCCTGGATGCGTTCGGCCCGCTGCCGCTGGAGGGCGCCGACCGGGCCGAGGTCGTGGCCACCGCCATCCGCTGGATCGCGGCGAAGATCGGCGAGCCCGGGGTCGGCGACGCGTTCGCCGGCGTGTTCAGCGACGCCGTGAGCGACCCGGCCCTGCGCGACGTCCTGGCCACCCGGCTCCAGGACCCCTACCGGCTCGCGCTCCAGGACGCGCTGGGCGAACCGGAGGACCGCGTGCTGTTCCTCATCGACGTCGTCGTCGGGACCCTGCTGCACCGGATGGGCATGACCGGCGAGCCCATGGCCGACGCCGACGTCGCCGCGCTGGTCGACCTGGTCCTGCCGCACTTCGCCGGCGGCGCCGGTCCGGGCCGGGCCCACCGGCGCTGACCGGAGGCGCGCGGGACGCCTGGGGCACAATCGGCGGAGTGCGGATCGGGGTGCTCGGGCCACTGGAGGTGCACGCGGCCGACGGCGTCGTGGCGCACGTGCCGGGCGCCCGGCTGCGCGCGCTGCTGGTCGCCCTCGCGCTCGAACCCGGCCGGGTGGTCCCGAATGCGGCGCTGGTCGACTGGATCTGGGGTGGCCGGCCGCCGGCCGACGCGGCGAACGCCTTGCAGCGCCTGGCTTCCCGGCTGCGACGGGTGCTGCCGGACGGGGTGGTCGACGGGCGGGTGGGCGGCTACCGGTTGGCGGTGGAGCCGGACCGCGTCGACGCCGCGCGGTTCGAGCGCCTGGTCGGCCGGGCGCGCGACGCCGGGGACGGGCAGCGGGCCGGGCTGCTGCGCGAGGCCCTGGGGCTGTGGCGCGGCGCGGCCCTGCAGGACGTCGGCGCGCGGGACAGCGCGGCGTTCGACGCGGCGGTCACCCGGCTGGAGGGGCTGCGCCTGGCCGCGGCGGAGGACCGGTTCGAGGCCGAGGTCCGCCTCGGCGGCGGTGCGGAGCTGGTCGCGGAGCTGACCGACCTGGTGGCCGCGCACCCGGTGCGCGAGCGGCTGGTCGGCGCCCTGATGCGCGCCCTCGGCGCGGCCGGTCGGGGCCCCGAGGCGCTGGTCGTGTACCAGCGGGCGCGCGAAGCCCTCGCCGACGCGCTGGGCGTCGACCCCTCGCCGGAGCTGTCCGCGCTGCACGTCGCGCTGCTGCGGGGGCAGCCGGGCCGGCGGCAGGAGGGCCCGAGGACCAACCTGCGCGCCGAGCTGACCAGCTTCGTGGGCAGGGACGCCGAGGTCGCCGCGGTCCGCGGGCTCGTCACCGGGCACCGGCTCACCACCCTGGTCGGGCCGGGCGGCTCCGGGAAGACCAGGCTGGCCGCGGAAACCGCGCGCACGCTGCTCGGCGACCTGCCGGGCGGGGTCTGGCTGGTCGAACTCGCCGCCGTCGGCGCGGGCGGCGACGTGGCGCAGCCGACGCTCGCCGCGCTCGGGCAGCGGGACGCGCTGCTCGGCGGGGCGCCGGGCGCGGACCCGACCGACCGGGTGGTCGCCGCGGTCCGCGAGCGGGAGGTGCTGCTGGTCCTGGACAACTGCGAGCACGTGGTCGAGTCGGCCGCGGTGTTCGCCCACCGGGTGCTGGGGGAGTGCCCGCGGCTGCGGGTCCTGGCCACGAGCCGGGAACCGCTCGGCATCACCGGCGAGGCCCTGTGGCAGGTCCTGCCGCTGGAGCCGCCCGCGCGGGGCGCCGGCCCGGACGAGGTCGAGTCGTCCCCGGCCGTCCGGCTGCTGCGGGACCGGGCCGGCGCGGTGCGCAAGGACCTCGTGGTCGACGCGCCCGCGCTGTCGACCATGGCGCGCGTGTGCCGGGCGCTGGACGGGATGCCGCTGGCCGTCGAACTCGCCGCGGCCAGGCTGCGCACCATGTCGCTCGACCAGCTCGCCGACCGGCTCGACGACCGGTTCCGCCTGCTGACCGGCGGCAGCCGCACCGCGCTGCCGCGCCACCGGACGCTGCGCGCGGTGGTCGACTGGAGCTGGGAGCTGCTCGACGACGCCGAGCGGTCGGTGCTGCGCAGGCTGTCGGTGTTCGCCGACGGGGCGGGCCTGGAGGCGGCCGAGCGGGTCTGCTCGGGCGAGGGGGTCGAGCCGGGGCGGGTGCTCGAACTGCTGACCGCGCTGGTGGAGAAGTCGCTGGTGCTCGCCGGGGGCGACCGGGCGCCGCGCTACCGGATGCTCGGCACGATCAAGGAGTACGCCCGGCACCGGCTCGCGGAGGCGGGGGAGGCGGACCTGGCGCGCCGAGCGCACCTGGCTCACTTCACCGACCTCGCCGAGGCCGCGGAACCGCACCTGCGGCGCGCCGAGCAGGTGCAGTGGCTCGCCGTGCTCCGGGTCGAGCACGACAACATCGGCGCCGCGCTGCGGGGCGCGATCGCGGCCGGCGACGCGCAGGGCGCGATGCGGCTCGCGGCCGCGGCCGGCTGGTACTGGTGGCTGGGCGGGCACAAGGCCGAGGGCAACGAGCTGATCGTGGCGGCCACCGCCGTGCCGGGCGAGGTGACCGACGACCTGCGGGCCCTGGTCTACGGGTTCGTGACGGTGTTCCTCAGCTCCGGGTGGGGCGACCAGTACCAGGCGCGGGAGTGGATCCACCGGGCGTACCGCAGCAGCCTGCGCAGCCGGAGCAAGCACCCGCTGATGGGGTTCCTGGCCCCGCTGGAGCGCATGGTGCAGTCGCCGGAGGCGTTCCTGCTGGCGGTCGAACCGCTGCTGTCCGACGCGGACCCCTGGGTGCGCGCCCTCGCGCGGCTGCACCTGGGCAAGATGCGGGTCGTGCTCGGCCACGGCGGGTGGGACGCCGACGCCCACCTCGACGAGGCGCTCGCCGAGTTCCGCGCCCTCGGCGAGCGGTGGGGGATGGCGTTCGCCCTGACCGAGTCGGCGGACCGGATCGCCGTGCGCGGCGGGTTCGCCGACGCGTGCGAGCGCTACGAGCGCGCGATCGAGGTCGTCACCGAGGTCGGCGCCGTCGAGGACGTCGTCGGGATGCGGTCGCGGCAGGCGCAGCTGCACTGGCTGGCGGGCGACGAGGCCGCCGGCGCGGCCGCCATGGCGGAGGCCCAGCGCCACGCGGAACGGGTCGCCTGGCCGGACGCCCTGGCCGAACTGGCCCTGGCGAAGGCGCGCCTCGCGCACTGGGGCGGGGACACCGGGGAGGCGCGCCGGCAGCTCGAGGCCGCCAAGGCCATGCTGGGCGACGGCGCCGAGCGGGTGAACGTCCGCGCGGTGACGCACGACCTGCTCGGCTACCTCGCCGAGGGCGTCGGCGAATCCCGCGAACACCGCGCCGCGGCCCTCCGGGCGGCGGCCGAGGCGGGGCACGCGCCCCAGCTCGCCCAGGTGCTCATCGGCGTCGCGGACCTGGCGCTGCGCCAGGGGCAGCACGAGCAGGCCGCGCGCCTGCTCGCCGCGAGCGCTTGCGTGCGCGGTCTGCCGGACCTCTCCCAACCGGACGCGGGGCGGATCGAGCGGGCTGCCCGGAGCCGCCTCGGTGACGCGCGGTTCACCGAGGCGACGCGGGAGGGGGAGCGGGCGGACTGGCGCGAGCTGGCCGAGGTCGTGCTCGCCGGGTGAGCTGCGCCCGCGCACGGCCGACGACAGCGCGGCCGGGACAGCGCGGCCGGGACAGCGCGACCGCGCGGGAAGCGCGTTCGGCCACCGGCTCTACCGGGTCGCGTCCGTCCACGTGACCGGCAGTTCGTGGACGCCGTAGATGTTCATGTCGGTCCTGAGCCGCACCTCGTCGGCGGGGACGGCGAGTTCGAGGGTCGGGAAGCGGCGCAGCAGCCCCGCGAAACCGGCGCGCATCTCGATGCGGGCCAGCTGCTGCCCGAGGCACTGGTGGACGCCGTGGCCGAAGGACAGGTGGCCGCGGGCCGTGCGGTGGACGTCCAGGGCGTCGGGGTCGTCGAAGCGCCCGGGGTCGCGGTTGGCCGCCAGCAGGGAGACCACGACGGTCGACCCCGCGGGGATGGTCTCGCCGCCGAGCTCGACGTCCTCGGTGGCGTAGCGGAAGAAGATGTCGGCGACGGACAGGTGGCGCAGGAGCTCCTCGACCGCTCCGGGCACCAGGTCCGGGTCGGCGCGCAGCGCGGCCCACTGGTCGGGGTGCTCCAGGAGGGCGAAAGCGCCCAGCCCCAGCATGTTGGCGGTCGTCTCGTGGCCGGCGAGCAGCAGCAGGAAGGCGATGCCGGTCAGCTCCTCGGTGGTCAGGTCGTCCTGGCGGGCCAGGTCGGACAGGATGTCCTCGCCGGGGGCGGCGCGCTTGCCCGTGACCAGTTCGGACAGGTACGTCGTCAGGGCGCCGTACGCGGCCATCTTCTCGTCCAGCGACACCTCTTTGAGCATGAACCTGGCCGAGTCGGCCTGGAAGCCCTCCCGGTCCGCGTAGGGCACGCCGAGCAGCTCGCAGATCACCAGCGACGGCACCGGCAGCGCGAACTCCTCGACCAGGTCGACCGGTGGGGTCAGGCGGGCCATCTCGTCGAGCTGCCGTTCGACGATGTCGGCGATGCGCTCTTCGAGCTGCTTCATGCGCTTGACGGTGAAGGCGCCGGTGAGCTTGCGCCGCAGCCGGGTGTGGTCCGGCGGGTCCATGGCGATGAACAGGCCCGGCACCTGAGGGGACGGTTCGGTGGGCGTCGGCATCCCGGGGGTCTCGTACGGCACGTGGACGACCCCGATGTCCTGGCGGGAGCTGAACCGGGTGTCGGCCAGGAGCCGGCGGGCCGCGTCGTAGCCGGTGACGAGCCAGCCCTCGTGGCCGTCGGGGAAGGTCATCGGGCTGACCGGGCGCGCCCCGCGCAGCTCGGTGATCCGGCGGGGCGGGTCGAAGGGGCCCGCGTCGCGCTCCATGGGCAGGCCCTGCGGGACGGGAACCGTGCGGCTCATCGTTTTCCTCTCGTGGTGGTCGTTGCCACCACGATGGCCGACCGACCTGACACGGCCCTGACACGACGCCGACACGGGATGTCAGGGGAGGGACCGGCGGGGGCGCGGTGTCGGGAGGGGCCACCGGGAGGGACGTCGGTGGGGGAATGGCGGAGGCGTGGGAACCGCACTTCCCGCCACCTTCAACGTATAGCGGGCACAGGGGCTTGCGGCAAGACCCGGGCCCTGCCCCAGACTTGCCGGCCGGGAGCCGGGACGAGGGGAAGCGGGGAATCCGGGAATGCGCGTGCTGTTGACGACGTGGGGATCGCGCGGGGACGTCGAACCGCTGGTGGGGCTCGCGGTGGCGCTGCGGGGGCTCGGCGCGGAGGTGCGGTTGTGCGTGCCGCCCGACGAGGACTTCCGGGAGCTGCTGGCGCGCGTCGGCGTGCCGCTGGTGCCGCTGGGGCCGACGGTGCGCTCGGTGGTCGCCGGCCCGAAGCCGCCGACGGCGCAGGACGCGTTCCGGCTGGCGCCCGAGCTGGTCGCCGCGCGGTTCGACGTGCTCGGTGCCGCGGCCGAGGGGTGCGACGTGCTGCTGGCGGCCGGCCTGCTGCCGGCCGGCGCGCGGGACGTGGCCGAGAAGTCGGGCATCCGCTACGTGTACGCGTGCTTGCAGCTCTACGGGTTGCCGTCGCGGGTCTTCGCCCCGGGGCAGCGGCCGGGCACGCGGTCCACACCGGACACGACCGACAACCGGGCGTTGTGGGAAGAGGACGCCCGGAGGGTGCACGCCCTGTACGGCGCGGCGCTCAACGGCCACCGGGCGGCGATCGGCCTGCCTCCGGTGGACGACGTCCGCGACCACGTCTTCACCGACCGGCCGTGGTTGGCGGCGGACCCGGTGCTGTGCCCGTCGGAGGGCATGACCGACCTCGACGTCGTGCAGACCGGGGCGTGGCTCCTGCCCGACGACCGCCCGCTCCCGGACGGGCTGTCGGCGTTCCTGGACGCCGGCGCGCCCCCGGTGTACGTGGGTTTCGGCAGCATGGCCGCGCACGCGCCGGAGGGCATCGCCCGCGCGGCCACCGAGGCGGTCCGCGCGCGGGGCCGCCGGATCGTGCTCGCCCGCGGCTGGGCCGGGCTGGCCCCGGTCGACGACGCCGAGGACTGCTTCGTCGTCGGCGAGGTCAACCAGCAGGCGCTGTTCCGCCGGGTGGCCGCGGTCGTGCACCACGGCGGTGCGGGCACCACCACGACGGCCGCCCGCGCCGGCGCGCCGCAGGTGGTGGTGCCGAGGATCGCGGACCAGCCGTACTGGGCCGGCCGGGTGGCCGAGTTGGGCATCGGTGTGGCGCACGGGGGTTCGACGCCGACCGCCGACTCCCTGTCCGCCGCGCTGGCCGCGGCTTCGTCGGCCGGGGTTCGGGCGCGGGCGCGAGCCGTGGCCGCCACGATCCGGACCGACGGGGCGGCGGTGGCCGCGAAGGCGCTCCTCGGCGTCGGCCCGGACAGGCCGCCCGCAACCGCGTGAGCCGCGCGCCGGTCGCTTCCCGCAACGCCGGTGCGGCGTCGGCCTCGTGGGGCTTGGTGTTCGGCGTGCTCGCGTTCCGCTCGGCGCCGACCGCTCGGCGGCCGTGACCGGGGGCGCGGCGCTGCTCGCGCTCTCCGCCGGCACGGTGTTCCACCCCGGCGGGGTGTGGTCGCTGCCGTCCTCGGCCCGGTGCACGGCCGCGCGCGCCTCAGCCTCGGTCCGCACCCGGTCGGCGTCCGGCAACGCACCCGACGGGTCGTCGACGACGGCGGTCGCCCCGTCCCCGTCGATGACCGTGGCCCCACCAGCACGGTGCTGCCGGTGGCCGCCGCGACCGGCGGCGCGGCCGTCAGCGCGCCGCCGGCCACCGCCGCTCCGAACGCCCCCTGGCCGGCCAGGACAGGAATTCCCGACGCCCCAAGCCCCCCACGGCTCTCCCTTTCCCCTGGAATCAGGACAGGTCGCGCCGGTCGGCGGGCACACGAACGGTGGTGTTCGCGCCGATTGCTGCACTGCGCAAGGGGAACGTGGTGTTGGCCCCGCATATGGGGAAGTGGTGTTGGCCGCCGGAATCCGGGAGCCATACGCTGGTCCGGCGCACGTGCACCACGTTCGTCCCACGGATGGACCAAAGGAACCACGAGCATCCTCGGGAGTTTCCAGTGAGAAGCACCGGAATCGTGCTGTACGCCCTGCTCATGGCCTGGACCTTCGGCCTCTCGCCCGCCGCCGTGGGCGCGCCGGCAGGCCACAGCGCGTTCACCCTGTCCAGCTCCGCCTTCGCCGACGGCGGTGCCATCCCCAAGATCCACGAGTGCACCAGCGGCGGCGGCAACGACCCCGCGAAGAAGAACGAGTCCCCGCCCCTGGCCTGGGCGGGCGCCCCGGCCGCGGCCAAGAGCTACGCGGTCGTCATGCGCGACCTCGACAACGCCGACCTCATCCACTGGGTCATCTACGACATCCCGGCGAGCGTGACCTCGCTGCCCCAGAACGTCGAGCACGTCCACCGACCCCCGGTCCCGGCGGGGGCCCGGCAGGTCTACTACCGGGGGAGCGCGAGCCTGTACGGCTACCAGGGGCCTTGCTCCCCCTCGACGGTGAACACCTACGAGTTCGTCGTCCACGCGCTCAACCGGGCGTCGCTGACCAACCTGGACTCCACCTCGTCCACCCGGACCGCGGCCAGGGCGATCACCGCGGCTTCGATCGGCTCGGCCCGGATCACCGGCGAGTCGTAGCCCCACCGCGTCGGCACCCCGCCCCGCCCCGCCCCGCCGAGCGGGGCGGGGCGCCGTGCTCAGCGGGGCACGGGCAGCCGCCCGTCGCGGAGGTCGGTCAGGGCGCGGCGGTGGCGAGCGGTCCGGCGCGGTCGGCCGGCACGGTGTTCCCGCCGCGGGCCGCCGACACCGGCCGGGTCACCCCATCGGGTGTTGGTGGAGCACGGGACCGGCCGAGGCGCAAGGGTGTTCCCGCCAGTGGAACCCGTTCGGGGCCTGGTCGTCGTGCTTCGATAATGCGGTGAGGGCCGAGTCGGGGGTGCGTGATGGGTGCTGAGCTGGATCGCCGGTCGTTCCTGCTGGTCGCGGGCCTGCTGGGGGTCGGCGCCTGTGGGTCTGACACCGGTCGGGAGGGGTCGGCCGACGGCACGCTGCGGCACTGGTACCACGCGTACGGCGAGGACGGCGTCCAGGACGCGGTGCGCCGCTACGCCGCCGCCTACCCGCACGCGCGAGTCGAAGTGCAGTGGAATCCCGGCGACTACGACTCCAAGGTCCTCACCGCGCTGCAGAACAGCGCCGTGCCGGACGTGTTCGAGGCGCAGGTCAAGGTGGACTGGGTGCGGCAGGGGCAGGTCGTGCCGCTGGACGACCTGCTCGGCGACGCGCGGGACGACTTCGTCCGCGCGCTGCTGGACTCCCAGACGGTCGACGGCCGCCTCTACGGCGTCCCGCAGGCCATCGACACCCAGGTCCTGTACTACCGGCCGAGCCTGCTCCGCGACGCGGGCGTCAGCCCGCCCACCACCGTCGACGAGCTCCTCGACGCCGCGAAGCGGCTCACCGGCGGGGGAGTGCGCGGCCTGTTCGCCGGCAACGACGGCGGCGTGGGCGTGCTCACCGGGCCGCTGCTGTGGTCGGCGGGCCTGGACTTCCTGTCCCCGGACGGCAGGGCGCCCGGCTTCGACGACCCGCGCGCGGCGGTGGCGTTCGGCAAGCTCCGCGACCTGAACCGGGACGGCGGCCTGCTGCTCGGCGCGCCCACCGACTGGGCGGACCCCGGCGCGTTCGCGGACGGGCTCGTCGCGATGCAGTGGACCGGCCTGTGGAACCTGCCGAAGATCATCGAGGCGCACGGTGACGACGTCGGCGTGCTGCCGTTCCCGCGCCTGGACGCCGCCGGGGGCGACTCGGTGCCGGTCGGGGCGTACAGCGCGATGGTGAACGCGCGCAGCGCCGACGTCGAGGCGGCCAAGGCGTACGTCGAGTGGCTCTGGGTGGAGCGGACCGACCACCAGCAGGAGTTCGCCACCGCGTTCGGCGCGCACCTGCCCGCGCGGCGCAGCCTGGCCGAACGGGCCGAGCGGCTCGCCTCGGGCCCCGGCGAGCAGGTCGTCGGGTTCGTCACGCGCAGCGGGCGGATCGCCACCCCCGCCCGCTGGCCGGCGCGGGCCAACACCGCGCTGTCCGACGCGGTGTCCAGGATCGCGCGGCAGGGCGCCGACGCGGCGGCGGAACTGCGCGCGGCGCTCGACGTGGCGCGGGCCGAGATCACCCGGCTCGACCGGTGACCCGGCGGCGCGGCGCGCTCGCGTTCTGGGGGTTCGTCGGCCCGTTCGCCGCCGGGCTGCTGGTCTTCACCTACGTGCCGATCGGGTGGAGCGCCTACCTGAGCCTCTACGACGCGCGCAACACCGTGACGCCGACGCGGTTCGTCGGCCTGGCCAACTACGCCGACGTGCTCACCGACCGGGCCTTCCTCGACAGCATCGGCACGTTCACCGCGTTCGCCGCCTTCGTCATCCCGGTCACGGTGGCGCTGTCGCTGGGGCTCGCCCTGCTGGTGGACCGGGTGCCGGTGGCGAAGGCGTTCTTCCGGTCGGTGTTCTTCCTGCCGTTCGCGTGCTCCTACGTGGTGGCCGCGCTGGTGTGGAGGACGGCGCTGTTCTCCGGGCTGGACAGCGGGGTGGTCAACACCGCGCTCGGCTGGTTCGGCGTCGGGCCGCAGGCTTGGGTCGGCACGGTCGACCCGCCGCTGTACTGGGTCGTGCTCGTCACCGCCCGGCTGTGGTTGCAGGTCGGCTTCTACCTGATCCTGTTCGTCGCGGCGCTGCAGCGCATCCCGGCGCACCGCTACGAGGCGGCGTGGATCGACGGCGCCTCGCCGGGGTGGCAGACGTTCCGGCACGTCACGCTGCCCGGCCTGCGCGGGGTGCTGGTCGCCGTGCTGGTGCTGAACCTGGTCAACGCCTACCAGGCGTTCGACGAGTTCTACAACATCCTCGGCGACTCGCGCGGCTACCCGCCGTTCGCCCGCCCGCCCCTGGTGTACCTCTACTACACCTCGCTCGGCTCGGGTGGCCAGGACCTCGGGCGGGGCAGCGCGGGCGCGCTCGTCCTGGCGCTGGTGATCGCGCTGGCGACGCTGCTGTCCGGCCGGGTGCTCCGGAGGGCGGGCTGATGCGCCCCGCGGGTCGCCGGAACCCGGTCGGGGCGGTCGCGCGCTGGGTCGCGCTGGTGGTCGCGGCGGTGCTGTTCCTGCTGCCGTTCGCCGTCCTGGTCCGGGACGGCCTGGCCGCGCTGCCGGACGTGTTCGCCGACGACCGGATCCCGTTCGGCCGCAGCCTGCTGAACTCGACCGCCGTCGCGGTGCTGCAGACGGCGGGCCAGCTGCTGCTGTGCTCGACGGCGGGCTACGGCCTGGCGCGGATCCCGTTCCGGGGCGAACCCGCGGTGCGCCACGCGATCGTGGCGACGCTGCTGGTGCCGACCGCCGTGACGTTCGTGCCGTCGTTCGTGGTGGTCTCCAGCCTCGGCTGGCTGTCGGACCTGCGCGGGCTGGTGGTGCCGGGCCTGTTCAGCGCGCTGAACGTGTTCCTGTTCCGCCAGTACTTCCTGGACTTCCCGGCGGCGCTGGAGGAGGCCGGCCGCCTGGACGGCCTGTCCCGGTGGGGCGTCTTCCGGCGCGTCGTGGTCCCCAACTCGACCGGCGTCTTCGCCGCCGTCGCGGTCATCGACTTCGTCGGCAGCTGGAACCAGTTCCTCTGGCCCCTGGTCATCGCGCAGGACTCGTCGTCCTGGACCGTGCAGGTGGCGCTGTCGAGCCTGCTGACCGCCCAGAACCCGCAGGTGCCGCTGCTGTTCGCCGCGGCGGCGGTGTCCCTGCTGCCGATCGTGCTGGTGTTCGCCCTGCTCCAGCGGCACCTGGTGCGGGGCGTCACCGAAACGGGCCTCACCGGCCGGTGACCCGCGCCGGGCGGGGGTGTGATCGCGGTCGCGGTCCGGGAACCCGGTCGGAACCGGAGCGGTGCGGCGCGCGTTCAACCCTCTGTGCTGATTTTCCTCGGGATCGTCCTCCTCGTGGTGCAGGTGGTCGTGGTGATCCGGTACGGGACCTCGAAGCCGGAGGACGAGTCCAAGCGCCGCAAGGCGTTGATCGTGACCTCCGCCCTCGTCCTGCTCGCCTCGATCGCGCTGTTCCTCACGGCGTGACCGCCGGGCGCGTCGGCGGCCGGTGCGCCCCGCCCCGGCCGGCCGGCCGGAAAAGCGGCCCGAACCGCCACCGGGGCCGGTGGCCGTGAGGTCGGGCCGCCATTTCCCGGGTGGCCTGGCGGGCCGGTGAACGCGATTTCGCCGAAATCGGCTACTCGCGGGTAGGCGCACGGCGGGCGCTCACGGGCGCGGGCGCACCCGCGTCCACCTGCGCCCGCCCCGCTCGGCCCGGGGCGTGGTGGCGGCGACGCAGCGCGGGCACAGCCACAGGTTCCGCCCCGCGGTCTGCGCCAGCCACACGGCGTCCGCCCACGGCACGTGCCGGAACCGGCCCAGCCGGCTGCGGCTGAGCGCCTGTCCGCACAGCGTCTGGTTGGTGCCGGGCAGCCAGGCGTGCACCTCGCCGGACGGCTGCCGGACGCCGTCCTCGTCGACCCACTGGCTGGACGCGGCGACGCAGGGCTGGGGGCTCATGACGGGGGGATACCCGCTGCGGCCCGTCTTCGACACGGGGGAGCGGGGCGCGTCGCGCCGGCGATGTCGACCGCGCCGGCGCACCATTTCCGCGAGCGGGTTTTATTTCAGGCCGTGCGGCGCCGGGTCGTCTCGCGCGGGGCGGTGGAAAATTCCTGCCGAATAATTCGTCCGGTGGGTTGCCCCGGGCCGGGCGGACGGGTCCGGGGGATTCCGCCCGCCGCTGCCGGCGGGGTCCACCGGTCGCCGACCACCGCCGGGGCGGCACCTTGCGGTCCACTGTGGACTCCCCGATTCCGTTTGCCACAGGAGGCGTTGGTTGGCAAGGCCGCCGGGCTGTGACGGTGGACGCGCCCGGACGGCGGTAGGTGTTCCGGCGCCTGCTCGGCAGGCTCGGAGAGGTCCAGACCAATCTCGGAGTGGAGGCACTGTGCGGAGTTCCACCAACCGCAAGCGCGTCGCCCGGACCGTGGCCGCCGTGGCCATGGCCGCCGGCGCCCTCACCGTCGCGGCCGGCCCGTCGGCCGCGGCGACCGGCGCCTCGGGCGTGTCCGCGTCGAACGCCGGCTGCGTCACCACGAACATCCACGTCGACCCGTCGGCGCGGGAAGCCGGTTGGACGGTCGACTGCACCAGCCGCCGGTACGTGTTCGTCGACGTCGTCGTGTTCGCCGGCGGCGTGGCGGACAGCAACCCCAGGGAGGCGCAGTGGGTCGACGCCGGGGACACCTGGCAGGACCTCAACGTCTACCCGCAGACCACCCCCGCCATCGACCACATCTGCGTGCACCTGGTCACCTACGTGGACCCGGACAACCCGTTCGAGCAGCCGGAGACCATCGGGCACTCCTGCGTGTGACCGGTGATCGGTGACCGCGGGCGCGGCCCGGCGTAGGGCCACGCCCGCGACCCAGGACCGCGGTCGTCCCGGCGCGCCACCGGGACGACCGCGTCGCCTGTCGCGCCGGGGGGCCAGGCGGTTCCCCGCACGACGTCCAGGCCGTGGTGGCAGCCGACGGTGACGGGGTGCTCCGCGCCGAGGACCTCGGTGCACAGCGCCAGGGTGGAGCGCTGTTCCCGCTCGGCGGCTTCCGCCTGGCCGAGGTGGTGCGGCAGCACGCCGTAGTTCGCTCGGCGGCTCGGGGTGGTCGGTGGCCGGCCCGGGGCGAAGCGGGTGGACCCGCCGCCTCGACCACGTGGCCGTCCGGCGGGCAGCCCCCGGGGCGCGCAACGCAAAGGGTCGTGGGCGGGGAGGGATCGCCGTCGCGACCCCTCCCCGCCCACGACCCCGCTGTGGGGCGGGCCCTCAGCTGTTGAGCGTCACGCCGTAGGCGCTCAGCGCCTCGCCGACCGGCTGGTAGTACGAGGTGCCGCTGCCCTTGCCCGAGGTGATGCCCAGGCCCACGCTGCCGGCGAACATGCAGCCACCGGAGTCACCGGGGTTGGCCAGCGCGCTGGTCTGGATCAGCTGGTGCACCGAGCCCTCGGAGTAGTTCACCGTGACGTTGAGCCGCTGCACGGAACCCGAGGTGAGGCGCGTGGTGCTGCCGCTCTTCTGGATCCGCTGCCCGACGGTCGCCGCCGCGTGCGAGCTGATCTTCTGGGTCGAGCCGTTCCACAGGGTGACCGCACCGGGGGCGCTGCCGGTGGTGTTGCGGATCAACCCGTAGTCGTTGGTCGGGAAGCTGGCGCCCTGGGACGGCCCGACGTTCCACTGGGACACCGCGCGGGTGCAGTGCCCGGCGTCGACGATGTAGTTCTGGCCGCCCTTGTTGGCGTTGAACCCGACCGAGCAGCGGGTGCCGCCGCCGGTGATGGCCTCACCGTTGTAGATGGCCAGGTGCATCTCACCGCTGACCCGCTCGACCCGCACGCGGTCGCCGAGCCGGTCGGCGGTGCGCAGCAGCGCGGCGAGGTCGCCGCCGGTCGCCGCGTCCGACACGCTCACCACGACCTGGTTGGTCTTCGGGTCCAGCCCGATCGAGGTGTGGGTCACCGCGGGCACCGCTTCCAGGGCGTCCTGGGCGGACGCCAGCGCCCGGGTGGAGTGCCGCACGAGCTTGGCCTCGGCGCCCGACGCGCGGACCTGGTCGGCGGCGGCGGCGTCCAGCACGTTCACCACCGGCTTGCCCTTCGCGTCCAGGTAACCGCCCGCGGCGCGGTCGCCCAGGCCGCCGCTGATCCGGTCCAGCGTTCGCACGCCGACCTCCTGCACGCGCAGGACCTCGGCCGCTGCGGCGGGCGAGATCCCCTCTTCGGCGCTCAGGTCGGCGATCGCGACCTGTGCCACCTCCGGTGCGTACCCGTCGACACCGGTGGCCGAGGCGACGGGCGCGGCCAGGAAACCGGCAGCCGTGACACCGGCCAGCAGGGCGGTGGCGGAACGGGCGGCGAAACGCCGCCCCATGACGATCTTGCGCATACCGGCAACTCACTTTCACAGGGGTGCGCGGGGGGACCGCGCCGCTCAGTGGGTTGGACCGGGCACGTCGCCCGTGACCGGCCCCGGACAGTTCCGGCGCACCCCAGCCTGTTCCCGGACACCGCACCCCCAGTACCGCCTTTAGTCGGTAAGCGGCGAGGTTTTTGTGGATCAGGAGCACCGGCGGTCCCGCGGTTCCGGTGATGTGCACCAACGGTCACGGACACCGCTGTCGCCTGCCCCTGACGGACTATCGGCGGGATTGTTTTCGTCGTGCCGGCGTGGAATACGCGGGACTTCCCGCGCGCCGGTCGCCGGCCGGTGGCCCGGGAGCGGACCGGTGGGCGCGCAGCGGTCCGAACAGCCGGTCCGGCTCACCTCACCCCGGTGGCCCGGAGCCTCCCCGGTGCCTCCCCCCGGGGCATTCCCCGGCTCCCGGGTCGCGGGCGAACCGTTCACCGGCGGCCGGCCGCGGGAATCGGGGGGATCGCCGTGCGCATTCCTGTCACCGCGAGCGATATCCGGTGGCGCGGCGAGTGGATCATTCCTGAAATGCCGGAGGTCCTCGATCGGGTGATGGTGGTGTTCTCCGCTCGACGGGCGGGTTAGCCTCGATGACAGGTGCCTCGGGTCGGTCCGCCCGAGTCGCACCGGGGGGTTCGACGCCGCACCGCCGCCTCGCGAGTTCCGGGGTGGGCCGGTGCACGGCAACGGGCGTCGGCGGCGTGCCGACGCGTCCGGAAAGCGGTTCTTCCTGTCGACCCCCGTGCCATTTCCGGGGAAGCGAGGAGGAATCGGCAGGGACCGGAGCGCTCCGACGCGCGACCACGGGCGATCGGAGCCGCGCACCGCACCGCCGGCCGGCGTCAGGAGTCGGCCGGGGCAACAGCAAGGGGGAGCATTATGCGCATTCGACGCGCGATCACCGCGACCGCTCTGGCCGTCGGCGCGACGGCGGCCGCGATCAGCCCGACCACCGCCGCACCGGCTAACTGGGAGTGCGAGGAGTGGTCGTTCTGCATCTACCACGGCGAGAACGGCGAACCGCCGCGGCTGGGCATGAAGAAGGGCGCCTACGACCTGGGCGGCATCTCCGGCGGCAAGCTCAACGACCACGTGTACTCGGCGCGCAACATCAGCGGCAAGGCGTGGTGCCTGTACGAGCACGCGGGCTACGAGTCGCCGATCGACACGATCCCGGACAGCTTCCAGGGCAAGATCGCCGACCACATCCGCGGCCGGGTCAGCTCCGTGCGCGCCTGCTGAACGGCCACCGCGGGGCCCGCTCGCGCGATCACGAGCGGGCCCCGCCCGGAGCGGCCCGTCGTCGGCGGTGCCGTGGCGATTCCGCTGCCCGTTCCGGCGCGGTCCACCTCGCGGCGGTGCCGCCACCACGATCGGCCGCCCCGGTCCACCCCCCTGCGGCTACGTCGTCTCCACCTTCAGGTGGACGCGCCCCCGCCCGCCTTGCGCCACCATGATCGGTGTAGTGCGCATGGTTGACGAGGGGGAACCACGAATGTCTCTTGTGGACGAACGCGTGCCGGCGCCGGTCGCCGGACTGGCCGTGACGGCCCTGCTCGCGTCGGTCCTGTCCGCGTCGGTCCTGCCCGGAGCGCCGGCCCACGCCGCGCCGGCGCGGACCGCGCCGCAGGCGGCCGGTGTGCCGATCGCGCTGCCGCCGCCGACCGGCCGCCACCCCATCGGCACCGCGGACCTGCACCTGGTGGCCGCCCACCAGGACCCGTGGCGGCCGTCGGAGAAGCGGGAGCTGATGGTGACCGTGACCTACCCCGCGCAGCGGGGCGGCGAGCGGGCGCCCTGGCTGCCGCCGGGTGTGGCCGACGTGTTCGACCGGATCGACCCGAGCCTGCCGCCGGGCGCGGTCGACTGGGCCGGCGCCCGGCGCCACGCCCGCACGTCGGCGCCGGTGGACCGCTCGCGCGGGGGCTGGCCGGTCGTGCTGTTCTCGCACGGGTTCGGCACCCAGCGGGAGTTCGGCTCGGTCCTCGCCGACGACCTGGCCGCCCACGGCTACGTCGTCGTGTCCGTCTCCCACACGCACGAGGCGGGCGCGGTGGAGTTCCCGGGCGGGCGCGTCGTCACGCGCAGCGTCGGCTCCGACCCGGCGGCGCTGCGGACCGCGCTGGACGCGCGCGTCGCCGACAGCCGGTTCGTGCTCGACGTGCTGGCCCGCCTGGACCGCGGCGAGAACCCCGACGCCGAGCGCGACCCGCTGCCGCGCGGCCTGGCCGGCTCGCTCGACCTGTCCGCGGTGGGCATGTTCGGCCACTCCTACGGCGGGTTCACCGCCGGTGAGACGATGTACCACGACCGGCGCGTCGACGCCGGGATCAACCTCGACGGCGGGATGGCGGCCGGCGACGGGAACGACCCGGGCAAGATCGTGCAGCACGGGGTCGACGGCCCGTTCCTGTTGGTGGGCAGCGACATCGTCGACCCGGCGACGGGCCGCGTGCACGAGCACTCGCACCTGGACACCGAGCTGGACCCCACCTGGAACCGGTTCTGGGCCAACCAGCGGGCCTGGAAGCGCGACCTGCACTTCGACGGGGCGGCCCACAACAGCTTCACCGACCTGCAAGCCGTCGTGCCGCAGCTGTCCCACCTGCTCACGCCGGAGCAGCGCGAGCAGATGATCGGCGACATCGACCCGCGGCGGTCGCTGCGCGCGCAGCGCGACTACGTCGCCGCGTTCTTCGACCTGCACCTCAAGCACCGCGACCGCCACCTGTTCCGCCACGACAACCCCCGCCACCCCGACACCAGGTTCATCACCTGAGCCCGGCGCGCGGCGCCGCGCCCACCGCGGCGTCAGCGCCGCGCGGTCGCCGGGACGCCCGCCGCGCGCAGGGCCGCCCGCGCCGCGACGACGGCGCTGTTCAGGGAGATCTCGCCGCGCATCCCCGGCGCGGCGACCATGTCGCCCGCCAGGAACACGTCGCCACCGCGCACGATCGCCGGGCGGTCGCGCCAGGTCCGGCCCGGCAGGTCGAGGGCGCCGCTGCGCCCGCGCGCGACGGCGGTGCGCTTCCAGGTGGTGCGTTCCCGCCAGCCCGGGACGGCGAGGTCGGCCAGCCGCTCGACCCTGGTCGTCGCGTCGGCGCGGGACTCGCCGGACCGGATCGGCATGTCGAGCTGGAACAGCGACTCGCCCGCCGGCGCGAGCGACGGGTCCTGCATCGTGTAGCACTCGTGGAAGCCGCCCTGGTCGGCGTCGAACACGATGAAGAAGTCGCCGCGCCTGCGGCGCACCGCCAGGTCGAGCATGACGCACCGGCCGCTCTCCCACTCCAGGGTGTCGTCGCCGAGCAGGGAGCGGGCGCTGGCCAGCTCGGTGGCCACGATCGTCGGCGTCGACGGGATCCGCGTGACCCGCGAGTTCAGCTCGATCCGCACGCCGAGCTGCCGGGCCCGCCGCGCCATCCGCTCGAACACCGTCGGCCAGCCGCCGACCACGTAGCGGACGGCGGGCGGCGCCGGGGCGAAGACGCGGTGCAGCAGCTCCCACACGAACGCCGCCGACAGCCGGCCGGTGTCGGCGTCGAACGTGACGACGGCGATCGCGTTGGCCGCCGCCCGCGCGGCCTCCTCGCCGTACCGCTCGCCCGCCCAGCTCGCGAAGTCCCGGTCCACGGGCGCGGCGCGGCGGCGGTCGCGGATCATGCGCAGCAGGCCGGGGAAGGGGCGGCGGCGCAGCTCGCCGCCGTAGCGGAAACCCGCCACCAGCGCCGCGCGGACCGGGATCCGGGCCAGGTCGCCGACCAGGCCGCGCTCGACCAGCCAGGTCCAGTGCGGACCGTCGGCGTAGAACACGTGGGCGCCCTCGTGCGCCACGTACGGCGGCGGGGTCGCCCGACCCCGGCCGCCGAGGGTGGAGTGCGCCTCGTGCAGGGTGACCGCCGCCCCCGCCTCCGCGCAGGCGATGCTCGCCGCCAGCCCGGCCAGCCCACCGCCGACCACAACGATTTCCCGTGCCATCCCCGTCTCCGTATCCTGTCGGCAACCACGTGCACCGACGAGACGGGACAGCGCCGCGAGACGTGACAGACGATCACCTGGCCGGGCCCGCGTCCGCACGCGGGGTCCGGCCGTCCCGCCGGTGGCCGCGCGGGGCCGGGGTGACGTTCGTCATCGTTTGGCCGGCGTCGGTTGCCGGTAATCACCAAGGTGCGCGGGCACTTTCACTTGGAGGAGAACATGCAGGAGACAGACTTCGGGGGCGCGGTCGCCAATCCCCGCCGGACCAGGCTCGGGTCGGACTGGACCGCGGGGTCGACCGGCGCGTCCGACGGCCAGCAGCCGGCCCCGAGCCCCACACCGGACGCGGGCGCCACCAACGCCTCCTGAAGTGAGCCGGCGCGGGTGGGGCCGGCAGCGCCCTCCGCGGGATCTCCTCGGGTGACCGGCGTCACCACCCCGTCGTGCTCCGGGGCCGGAAACAGCCCCGCCGCAGCCCCACCGTCGCCGCTCGGGCGTGAGCACCGAGTCGGCGACGGGGCACTGCGCCCCCGCCGCACCCCCAGCGCGGCGGGTCGTCCTCCGGCGGTCCCGCGGCGGGTTCAGTCCAGGCAGAACTCGTTGCCCTCGGGGTCGGCCATCACGATGAAGCCGGCGCTCAGCGGGGGAGCGGCCTCGTAGCGGCGCACCCGCTTCGCCCCCAGCGCGACGAGCCGGTCGCACTCGGCCTCCAGCGCCGCCATCCGCTCCTCCCCCTGGAGCCCGGGGGCCACCCGGACGTCGAGGTGCACGCGGTTCTTGGCGGCCTTGCCTTCGGGCACCTGCTGGAAGAACAGCCGGGGGCCGTTGCCCTCCGGGTCCTCGACGGCCGATCGCGTGTTGCGCTGCTCCTCGGGCACGCCGATCCGCGCGAGGAAGTCGTCCCACGCGGCCAGCGGGTCCGCGCCCTCGGGCAGTTCGACCCCGGGCGGACCGGGATGGGCGTAACCCAGCACGTCACGCCAGAACGAGGCCAGCGCCCGCGGGTCGTGGGCGTCGAAGGTGACCTGGAAGTGGCGGCTCATCGGGGGTGCTCCCGTTCGTAGCTCCGTCGGCTGTCAGGGGTCATCCTGACACCTATAGCGGACAACTTCCGCCCTCAATCGAGCCCTTCGTGTGCGCAACGCCGACGCCGGCACGCACTGCCGCGGCGGGCGGGTGCGTGGCGTGGCTGTCGCGCGCGACCGGTGCGGTGCGGGTCCGCACCGCCGCGTTCGGCTGGTTGCCCGTGCGGGCTGGGGTGTCCGGGCGCACCGGGGATCGCGTGGTGGGCAACAGGAAGTTTCCGCACCTGGAGACCGCCGGATTGCGGGACGGCGGCCGGGGCGAGCCGCCAGCATGGGGAGCACCGTCTCGACTGGCACCTCCCCCCGGAAGGACTGCAGTGGACCCATCGACCCCGTCGGAACCCACCCCGGAGACCTCGGGGCACGCCCAGGCAGCACAGCCACCGGCGCCGGAGCCGACGGCGGCAGCACCGCGACCGCCGACCGGAGGCCCGCAGGGCACCCCTCCCCACGACACCCCGGGAACCGCTCCCGAACCCGCGGTGGGGACATCGCAGGACGGCCCCAAGAACGCCGCCGAACCCGCACCCGCGGATGCCGCGGGCACCGCGGAGCACACGACCCCGGAAACCGGTGCGACACAGCCCGGTGCGGCACAGCCCGGCTGGGCGTCCGGCACGGCGGAGCACGACACGCCGGAGGTCGCGGCCGCCTCGCCCTGGCAGTACCCGGGGCCGGTCGCGTCGTGGCCCCCGCCGTGCGGTCCCGAGCGGCCCGGAACGCCGGAACCCGGACCGCAGGGACCGCTGAACGGACCGCCGCACGGACTGCCGCACGAGCCGCACCGACCGCCGCACGAGCCGCCTGCCGCCGAACGGGTCGTCGACCCGCCCGCCGCCGCGCTGGCCAACGCCTCCCTGCTCGGCATCGGCTACCTGATGCTGGGCCGCAGGCGGGCCGCCGCCCTGGCCGGCCTGGTCACCGTCGTCCTCCTCGTCCTCCTCGCCTCGATCACCCGCTCCGCGTGGCTGGAGGTGGCCGTCCTGCTGTGGTGGGTGGTCGTCATCGCGCACGCCTGGCGCCTCGCCGGTGGGCGCGGGCGCACCCCGGGCCCCCGCGCCCGGCGGCAACGGCTGGTCGCGCTGGCCGGCACGCTCCCGGTGCTGCTGGCGGTGGGCTTCCTGCGCTTCGACGCCGCGGGCGTCGAGCGGGACGCCGCGCAGGCCCGCGCCGCGGGCGACTGCCCCGCGGCCGTGGCCGCGGTGGACCGGCTGTGGTTCGGCCACCACCTGGCCAACGCGCCCCTCACCGCCCGCGGCGACGACACGGTGCGGGCGTGCACGCGGCTCGACACGGCCGCGGACCAACTGCGCACCGGGTTGACCGGTGACACGCAGGCCCTGGACAACGGGTTCACCGGCCTGACGACGGCCCTGGCCGAGCTGCCCGGCTACGACGCGGTCGTCGAGCGCGTGCTCGACGGCTTCCTGGCCGGCCTGCCCACCAAGGACGCCTGCGACACCAGGGACATCACCGCGTGGCTGCGCGAGCGCGGGAACCAGGGCAACGCGCTGGACCGGGTGACCGAGGTGGTGCCGCGCGTCGCGCCGGAGGCGATCGTGCAGTGCGCGGACAGCCACATGACCTCCACCTCGTTCGTCCGGGCCCGCGAGCTGTACCAGGAGCTGCTGGACGAGCACCCGGACCACGAACTCGCGCCCAGGGCCGGGGAAGGCGTGCAGAAGGCCACGTGGGCGATCGAGCTGGGGACGGTGCGGTCGCTGCTGTCCTCCCCGTCCCCGGACCGGCCCGAGTACTGCGACAAGCCCTCCCCGTACAGCGCCGCCGCGCCCTACGGCGCGCAGAGCCCCAACCGCGCGTGGGTGGCGGGCAGGAACGAGCACACCAACCGGCTGCCCGGGGACTGGGTGGTCGACGACGTCGCCAACGCCGCGGTGGTGATCTGCGCCGGCGCCGTCGCCCACGGCTCGGTCGCGCAGACCTGCACGTACCTGTACTCGGGCGTCCTGAGCGGGGAGAAGGACGTGTCGTTCCACCGGATCGCGATCCCGGTCCGGGTCTACGAGGTGAAGACCGGCCGGTTGATCACCAGCACCACCCTGGAGGTCAACGGCGAGAGCTGCCCCTCGGTCGTCAACTACACCACCTACAACCGGCTCGACACCGGGCCGGCGGCCGACATGTACGTCACCGCGTCCGACGCCGACGTGCACGCCGCGTTCAACCCGCTGATCAACCCGTGACCGGCCGCGCGCCGCCCCGGCCGGCCGCGGCCGGGGCGGCGTCGCGCAGGGCTCGGGCGGTGGGGGTGCCGGTGATGCCCGCGGGGTGGCCCTGGTAGAGGACCCGCCCGCCGTGCCTCCCCGGCCCCGGACCGAGGTCGATGAGCCAGTCGGCTCGCCGGATGACGCTCAGGTCGTGCTCGATGACGACGACGGTGTGCCCCTGGTCCACCAGGGCGTCGAGGACGCCCAGCAGGGTGTCGACGTCGTCGAGGTGCAGCCCGGTGGTCGGCTCGTCCAGGACGTAGAGCGCCGGGCCCGCGGTGTCGCGCAGCTCCCGGGCGATCTTGACGCGCTGGCACTCGCCGCCGGAGAGGGTGGTCAGGGGCTGGCCGAGCCGCAGGTAGCCGAGGCCGACCCCGACCAGGTGGCGGAGCGCCCCCGTGATCGCCGGGTCGGGGAGCCGGTGCAGGGCCTCGGCGATCGTCAGGTCGCCCACGTCGGCGATGGAGAGCCCGTCGACCCGGTGCCGCAGCACTTCCGGGGTGAACCGCCGCCCCTCGCAGGTCTCGCAGACCGTCTCCTGGCCCTCCAGGAAGGCCAGGTCGGTGTGGACGACGCCGAGGCCGGCGCAGTCGGGGCACGCGCCCCCCGAGTTGGCGCTGAACAGGCTCGCGGGGACGCCGTTGCGGCGGGCGAACAGCTTCCGGATCGGCGTCGCGATGCCGGTGTAGGTCACGGGCGTCGAACGGCGGTTGGCGCTGACCGGTTTCTGGTCGACGACCACGGCGTCGTGCCGGTCGACCAGCTCGGCGGCGAAGCTGGACTTCCCCGAGCCGGCGACCCCGGTGAGCACGGTCAGGACGCCGGTCGGGATGTCGGCGGTCACGGCGCGGAGGTTGTTGCGGGTGGCGCCGGCGACCGTGATGGCGCCGCGCGGCGTCCGCGGGCGGTCCTCGGCGGGCCGGCGCCGCGCCAGCGCGGCGGCGGTGGGGGAGCCGGACCGCCGGAGCGCGGCGAAGTCACCCTGGAACACCAGCTCGCCACCCCGCTCGCCCGCGCCCGGTCCGATCTCGACCACCTGGTCGGCGATGGCCATGACCGCGGGGTCGTGCTCGACCACCAGGACGCTGTTCCCCTTGTCCCGCAACTGTTCGAGCAGGGCCGTCATGGCGTGCACGTCGTGCGGGTGGAGGCCCGCGGTCGGCTCGTCGAAGATGTAGAGCAGCTCGACCAGGCTGCTGCCCAGGTGCTTGACGGTCTTGATCCGCTGCGACTCGCCACCGGACAGGGTGGTGGTGGCGCGGCCCAGGTGCAGGTAGCCGAGCCCGACGGTGACCAGCGCGGCCAGCCGGTCCGCCAGGGCGGCCACGACCGGCGCGACGCTCGCGTCGGTCACCCCCGCCACCAGGGCCGCGAGTTCGCCGATCTCCACCCGCGCCAGCTCGCCGGGGGTGCGGCCGAGTAGCTCGGCGGTGCGGGCGGCCTCGTTGAGCCGGTCGCCGCGGCACTCGGGGCACACCGCGGAGCGGGTGAACCGGGCGATGGCCTCCCGCTTGCGGTCGGACAGGTCGTCGGAGGTCCGCAGGTGGATCCGCTCGAACCGCTCCACGACGCCCTCGTAGTCCTTCGGCGGCCTGGTGCCCAGCCGCGCGGCGTGCTCCCCGCCGAACAGCAGCGCGTCCCGCTCCGCCCGGCTCCAGTCGCGCAGCGGGGTGTCGACGTCGAAGGCGCCGATGTCGGCGTACCGGGAGTACCAGTAGCCCCCGTCGCCGAACCCCGGCAGCAGGATGGCGCCGGTCTTCAGCGACCTGTCCAGGTCCAGGAAGCGGTCGACGGCGCTGACGACCACCTCGCCCAGCCCCGAGCACGTGGGGCACATGCCGGCGGGGTGGTTGAAGGAGAAGCGGTTCGACTCGCCGACGTGCGGCGTGCTCAGGCGGGAGAGCAGCAACCGGAGGTAGGTCCACGCGTCGGTGGCGGTGCCGACCGTGGACCGGGCGTTCCCGCCCATGCGGCGCTGGTCGACCACCACCACCGGCGACAGGCCGTCGATCCGGTCGACCTCCGGCCGGGCCCACTTCGGCAGCCGGTTGCGGGCGAACGGCGGGAAGGTCTCGTTGAGCTGGTAGCCGGCCTCGGCGGCGATCGTGTCGAACACCAGCGACGACTTGCCCGACCCGGACCGCCCCGCGAACACCACCACCCGCCCGCGCGGCACGTCGACGTCGAGCGACTTGAGGTTGTTGGTCCGGGCCCCTCGGACCCGGATGCTCCGCTGCGACATGGCGCGACCCTACGACCGGACGCGGCCGGAAAACGGCCGCGATTCGCGGGAGGATGGGGCTCATGGCCGACGTCGCGCACCGAGTCCTCACGATGCTGGCGGTCCTCCAGACGGGCAGGGCGTTCACCGGCGACGAGCTCGCCGCGCGCCTCGCGGTCAGCCCGCGCACGCTGCGCCGCGACGCCGAGCGGCTCCGCGCCTACGGCTACCCGGTCGAGACCCGGCCGGGGCCGGGCGGCTACTACCGGCTCTCGGCCGGGAGCACCATGCCGCCGCTGCTGCTGGAGGACGACGAGGCCGTCGCGACCCTGCTGGGGCTGGCCACCCTCGCGGCGGCCGGCAGCGCCGGCGAGGGGAGCCTGGAGGACGCGGCGATCCGGGCCTATGGCAAGGTCGACCAGTACCTGCCCAAGCGCCTGCGGCCCCGGGCGGCGGCCCTGCGCGCGGGCCTGGAGACCACCCGCACCCCGGCCCCGAGCACCAGCGCCGAAACGCTGAGCACGCTCGCCGACGCCATCCACCACAGGCGCCCGGTGGACTTCGACTACACCGACCCGTCCGGCTCCACGACCGCCCGCAGGGTCGAACCGCACCGCCAGGTCCACCAGCACCTGCGCTGGTACCTGCTCGCCTGGGACACGGACAAGCAGGACTGGCGGACCTTCCGCACCGACCGCATCACCAACCCGCGCCGGCGGACCCGGACCTTCACCCCCCGCCCCCTGCCCGCCGACACCGCCGTCGACTACCTGCGCCAGGGGCTCAACAGGCAGCGGCAGCGGGTGGTCCTGACCATCGACGCCCCGATGACCGCGGTGGCGGACGCGTTCAAGCACGAGGACATCACCCTCACCCCCATCACCCGCTCCACAACCCGCGCCGTCCTCATGCTCGACACCTGGCAGTGGCTCCTACCGCCCCTGGCCTTCCTGGACGCCGACTTCACCATCCACGAACCCACCACCTTCCGGACAGCGTGCCGACAGTTCGCCACCCGCCTCACGACCAACGAGTAGAACCCCTCAGCCCATGTCCGCGGCTTTTGGGCTTTCCGCACGCCCCGTGCAGACCGGCGCCTTCGTGTTCTCCCCGTATGGCCTGCCCGGAGGGCTACCATGCTTTTCCTGGGGGTGCAAGCACGCTTTTCGCTTGCACCCCCAGGAAAAGCATGGTCGTCTTTGACAGGTCATGCGGGGGGAACACGACCGCTGTTTCTTTTCATTCTCCTTGGCGGCCTGCCTGTCCGGCGAGGACTCTTTTGGTTTTTAACCTGGATCCGTACAGCACCGAATCTCACCCGGATCCGTGCGGGACAGAGGTAAGAAGAGCGGCCGAGAGGCCGCCAAGGATGACACAAAGACCAAGCTCAGGGCGTCGTGCCATCCCCGCATGGCCTGGTCAAAGACAACCACATGTGTCAAGGGGAGATCGAACCCGGGGTGGTTCCACCGGGTGCCTCGATCTCCCCTTGACACATGCGGTTCGCTGCGCGCAGGCCATACGGGGATGACACGCAGCCCACACCGGGGTGCGCGCTGCGCGCGGCTTCAAGCCGACATCGGGGCGGCGCGGCGCGGCTTCAAGCCGGTTTCGGGGCGGTGCGGGGTGGGATCAAGCCGGTTTCGGCGCGGTGCGGAGGCCGGATCGGGTCCGGTGCGCGACCATGAGCGTCCAGTCCACAGTGGACTAATCGGCGCATCGTGAAATGCCGCCGCGCGTACCGCTCCACCGGGCTCAAGCGGAGATCACAGTGGTGAGCGGGCCCGCGTCCTGTGCCGGCACTGTCGCATGTGGCACGATCGCGCAGGTGGACAGCACACCCGCCACGGCGCAGCACCTGCGCGACCTCGCGCGGTTGCGTCGCGTTCGCGACCGGATCGACCGGGAGTACGCGCAGCCGCTGGACGTCGAAGCGCTCGCCCGCGGCGTGAACATGTCGGCCGGGCACCTCAGCCGCCAGTTCCGCCGAGCCTACGGCGAGTCACCGTACGCCTACCTGATGACGCGGCGCATCGAACGCGCGATGGCGTTGCTGCGCTGCGGCGACCTCAGCGTCACCGAGGTCTGCTTCGCGGTCGGCTGCTCGTCGCTGGGCACCTTCAGCACCCGCTTCACCGAGCTGGTCGGCGTGCCGCCCAGCGTCTACCGGCGGGAGGCGGTGCGCGCGACGGCGGGGATGCCGTCCTGCGTGGCCAAGCAGGTCACCAGACCGATCAGGAATCGAGAAGCGCCGGCTCCCCGGCCGCACCTAGCGTGACCGCCATGGACATCACCGTTCACGCCAGCTACCTCCCGCAGGACGACCCGGACGCGGCCCTGGCCTTCTACCGCGACACCCTCGGCTTCGAGGTCCGCGGCGACGTCGGCTACGGGGGGCAGCGCTGGATCACGGTCGGCCCCGCCGACCAGCCCGACACCTCCATCGTGCTGCACCCGCCGACGGCCAACCCCGGCCTCACCGACGACGAGCGCCGCACCATCCTCGAACTGATGGCCAAGGGCAGCTACTTCGGCGTCAACCTGGCCACCGCCGACCTCGACGCCACCTTCGCGAAGCTGGCCGACGCCGGTGCGGAGGTCGTCCAGGAGCCGACCGAGCAGCCGTACGGGGTCCGCGACTGCGCCTTCCGCGACCCCGCGGGCAACATGATCCGCATCCAGGAGCGGCGCTGAGGTCCGGTCCCGCCCACCCGGAGCGGTAGCGGCGCCGGCCCGCCCGTGGTCGCCGGCCCGTCTGTGACCGCCGGCCGCGGGTGACCGGCGCCCCGGGCCGCCGCGACCGGGCACCCGACCACGCGGCAGAACAGCAGGGAGACACGATGAGCAACGCCCCGAGCGCGGACGCGCGGCCACCCGCGCCGCACGTCGCCGACCGGCACGACTGGATCCGCGTGCAGGGCGCGCGCGTCAACAACCTCAAGGACATCAGCGTCGAGATCCCCAAGCGCCGGCTGACGGTGTTCACCGGCGTCTCCGGCTCGGGCAAGAGCTCGCTGGTGTTCGGCACGATCGCCGCGGAGTCGCAGCGGATGATCAACGAGACCTACAGCGCCTTCGTGCAGGGCTTCCTGCCGACCCTGGCGCGGCCCGAGGTCGACGTGCTCGACGGCCTGACGACCGCGATCGTGGTGGACCAGCAGCGGATCGGCGCGGACCCCCGCTCCACGGTCGGCACCGCCACCGACGCCAACGCCCTGCTGCGCATCCTGTTCAGCCGGCTCGGCGAGCCGCGCATCGGCTCGCCCCAGGCGTTCTCCTTCAACGTCGCGTCGATCAGCGGCGCGGGCGCGGTCACGCTGGAGCGCGGCGGGAAGACCTTGAAGGAGCGGCGCAGCTTCACCGTTGTCGGCGGCATGTGCCCGCGCTGCGAGGGCCGGGGCACGGTGTCCGACATCGACCTCACCCAGCTCTACGACGACTCCAAGTCGTTGTCCCAGGGCGCTTTCACCATCCCCGGCTGGAAGTCCGACAGCTTCTGGACGGTGCGGGTCTACGCCGAGTCGGGCTTCGTCGACCCGGACAAGCCGATCCGCGAGTACACCAAGAGGGAGATGGACGACTTCCTCCACAAGGAGGCGGTCAAGGTCAAGGTCGACGGCGTCAACCTCACCTACGAGGGGCTGATCCCCAAGATCCGCAAGTCGTTCCTGTCCAAGGACCCCGACACGCTGCAACCGCACATCCGGGCGTTCGTGGAGCGGGCCGTCACCTTCACCACCTGCCCCGAGTGCGCCGGCACCCGCCTGAGCGCGACCGCCCGCTCCTCGAAGGTCGCCGGCCTCTCCATCGCCGACGCCTGCGCGATGCAGGTCAGCGACCTGGCCGACTGGGTCGGCGGCCTGGCCGAGCCGTCGGTCGCGCCGCTGCTCGCCGCGCTGCGGCACACCCTCGACTCGTTCGTGGAGATCGGGCTGGGCTACCTCTCGCTCGACCGGCCGTCGGGCACGCTGTCGGGCGGGGAGGCGCAGCGGGTCAAGATGATCCGCCACCTCGGCTCCTCGCTCACCGACGTCACCTACGTCTTCGACGAGCCGACCACCGGGATGCACCCGCACGACGTCCAGCGGATGAACCGCCTGCTGCTGCGGTTGCGGGACAAGGGGAACACGGTGCTCGTCGTGGAGCACGAGCCGGAGGTGATCGCGATCGCCGACCACGTGGTCGACCTCGGCCCGGGAGCCGGCACGGCCGGCGGGACCATCTGCTACGAGGGCGCGCTGGAGGGCCTGCGGGCCGCCGGCACCGCCACCGGCCGCCACCTCGACGACCGGGCCGCCCTCAAGGAGTCGGTGCGCACGCCCACCGGCGTGCTGGCGGTCCGCGGCGCGAACCGCCACAACCTCCGGGACGTGGACGTGGACATCCCGCTGGGTGTCCTGTGCGTCGTGACCGGGGTCGCCGGCTCCGGCAAGAGCTCGCTGGTCCACGGCAGCCTCCCGGCCTCGGCGGGCGTGGTGTCGGTCGACCAGTCGCCCATCCGCGGTTCGCGGCGCAGCAACCCGGCGACCTACACCGGGCTGCTCGACCCGATCCGCAAGGCGTTCGCCAAGGCCAACGGCGTGAAGCCGGCGCTGTTCAGCGCCAACTCCGAGGGCGCCTGCCCCGGCTGCGGCGGCGCGGGCGTCGTCCACACCGACCTGGGGATGATGGCGGGCGTCGCCACGACCTGCGAGGAGTGCGAGGGCAGGCGGTTCGACGCGTCGGTGCTGGAGTACCGCTTCGACGGCCGCGACATCAGCGAGGTGCTCGCGATGTCGGTGACCGAGGCCGAGGGGTTCTTCGGCTCCGGCGAGGCGCGCACCCCGGCCGCGCACGCCGTCCTGCGCCGGCTCGCCGACGTCGGGCTCGGCTACCTCGGCCTCGGGCAGCCGCTGACCACGCTGTCCGGCGGCGAGCGGCAGCGGCTGAAGCTGGCCACCCACATGGGGGACAAGGGCGGCGTGTACGTCCTGGACGAGCCGACCACCGGCCTGCACCCGGCCGACGTGGAGCAGCTGCTCGCCCTGCTCGACCGGCTGGTCGAGCAGGGCAAGTCGGTCATCGTCGTCGAGCACCACCAGGCGGTCGTGGCGCACGCGGACTGGGTCGTCGACCTCGGTCCGGGCGCCGGCCACGACGGCGGCCGGGTCGTGTTCGAGGGCGCCCCCGCGGACCTCGTGGCCGCGCGCTCCACCCTCACCGGTGAGCACCTCGCGGCGTACGTCGGCGGCTGAGGCGACCTCCCGGCCGGGCCGCGTCGTGCGGTGGCGGTCGAGCGGTCGCCGCGACGCCTCCCGGCCGGTGCGCTCCGCGGCCTCATCCCGCCTGGGCCGGCGGGATGAGGCCGGTGTCATCCCGCCGGCCGACGCCCGGTGACGCCGGCCGCGGCCATGATCGGGCGCGACCGGACCCGAGGGGATGACATGAGACGAGCACTGGCCGTGGCCACCGCGGTGGGATTGGCCGTCACGGTGGCGGTTCCCGCCGCCGCACGAGCACGGGCGCAGCCGCCGGACTGGCGGGCGTGCGGCGAGCGGGGCGCCGAGTGCGCCACCGTGGAGGTGCCGCTGGACTGGTCCGAACCGGGTGGCGAGCGCATCAGCCTGGCCGTGTCCAGGCTGTCGGCGGCCGACCCGGCGCGCCGGGTCGGCGTGCTGTTCGTGAACCCCGGCGGGCCCGGCGGGCCGGCCGTGCCCATGGTCCGCGACCACGCGGCCGAGGCGTTCCCGCAGCGGTTGCGGGAGCGCTTCGACATCGTGGGCGTGGACCCCAGGGGCGTCGGCGACAGCCGGCCGGCGATCACCTGCCCCACGCCGCCGGTCGACCCGCGGGTGACCAGGTTCCCCGCGACGGCGCAGCGGTTCCAGGCCCTGGTGTCCTACAACCGCCGGGTCGCCGAGGCGTGCCGCGGGGCGACCGGCCCGCTGATCGACCACGTCGACACCGTCAGCGCCGCCAAGGACTTCGACGCGGTGCGCGGCGCGCTGGGCGAGGACCGGGTGAGCTGGCTGGGGCTGTCCTACGGCACCCTGCTCGGCGCCACCTACGCCCAGCTGTTCCCCTCCAGGGTGCGGGCGGCCGTGCTGGACGGCGCGGTGGACCACACCGTCGGCACCAGGCGGATGGCCGAGGACGAGGCGCGCAGCACCGAGCAGGTCTTCGCCGCGTTCGCGCGGTGGTGCGACGCGACGCGGACCTGCGCGCTGCACGGCCGGGACGTCCGGGCCGAGTACCGGGCGCTGCTGGCCAGGGCGGACCGGGAGAACGTCCCGGCCGAGGGGATCCCGGGCGGTGTGACGGCCGAGCAGATCGGTTTCGGCGTCTACTCCCTGCTCTACCTGAAGGGCACCTGGGGCCCGCTGGCCGAGGCGCTGCGGGACGCGATGGCGCCGGACCCGGACGCCGGGGTCTTCGGCCGGTCGCCGTCCACCGACGCCGCCTACCGCGTGATCGCCTGCCACGACTTCCCCAGCGACGTGCGGTCGTTCCACGACCTGTCGGCGCGCCGGCGGGCGATCGAGCGGTCGGCCCCGGTGACCCGCGGGTTCGTGGAGGGCTGGGACGTGCAGGCGGGGTGCGCGGGGTGGCCGATCCGCCCGGCCAACCCCTGGTCGCCGCTGCACGTCCGCGGCGCGGCGAACGTCCTGGTGGTCAGCGGCGAGCACGACCCGGCCACGCCCCGGGAGTGGGGCGACGGCCTGACCCGCCAGATCCGCGGCGCGCGGCACCTGGTCTGGTCGGGCGTCGGCCACACCGCGTACTTCAACGACCCGGCCACGCTCGACCGCGAGGTGGCCCACCTGGTCGACGCGGCCTGAGGCGGCTCCGCCCCGGTGCGGCGCGCCGGCCGCACCGGGGCGCTCAGCCCCGGCGGGCCGGGTCCGCGCCGCCGGAGCCGATCTCGTGCCGGGCGCCGCACGCGTCGATCATCTCGGCGTCGTGCGTCGAGACCACGACCGTGCGGCCGTCGGCGGCGAACTCCGCGAACAGGTCGATGACCCTGCGGCGGTTGGCGGCGTCCAGCGAGGCGGTCGGCTCGTCGACGAAGACCACGTCGGCTCGTTTGTAGACGGCGCGGGCCAGGGCCAGCCGCTGCTTCTCACCGCCGCTGAGGCGCCCGGCCGGCTCGTCCTGCCGCCCGGCCAGGCCGGTGCGCTCCAGCACCCCCGCCAGGCGTTCCCGGTCGCCGCCGGCGCGCCGGCCCAGGACACCGGCCCGCATCGTGACGTTGAAGGCGACCGACTCCTCGTCCATGATCCCGTAGTCCTGCAGCACGAACGCCGCGTGGTCGCGCCAGAACCGCCGCCGCGCCGCGGCGCGGTACCCGGTGACGTCCTTCCCGCCGATCGTGACCCGCCCCCCGTCGACCGGCAGCAGCAACCCCAGGCAGTGCAGCAGGGTGGTCTTCCCCGAACCGCTCGGGCCCACCAGCGCCGTCATGGTCCCCGGCGCGCAGCGGACGGACTCCCCGTCGAGCACGCGACGACCACCGATCACCACCGAGACACCCTCGGCCTCGACCAGCATCCCCAAGTCTCCGATCACATCCGACGCCGGCCGACGCCGGCGAAGCACCAGCGCGCGGCCAGCAGGTGGCTCAACGGGGCGACCAGCAGCCCGAAGGCCGCGGCCACGAGGACCGGGCCCGTCGCGCCGGGCTCGGCGAACAGCAGCACGACCGCCATCAGGACGACGCCGGCCAACAGCTCCCGAACGACGCGACCGCGCAGGATCGACGGCCAGGACCGGCCGGCCACCCGCAGCGGGAAGTCTCGCCTGGCGCGCAGCAGGGCGGTGATCAGCGCGCTGATCGCAGCGGCGACGGCGAACGCGACGGCCAGCGCCACCAGCGCGAGGTTGCGCAGCCACACCACGTACGCGGTGTACTGCGCCCGCAGGATCCCCTCCTCCGCGATGTAGACCACCTGCAGCGTGCCGGTGAAGCCGTTGTCCCGCAACGCCTGCGGGGAGAGACCCTGGCTCTCCAGCAGTTGCTGGGCGGTCGCCACGCCCGTGAACACGATGTTGCGGGTGGAGGTCATCGACGTCAGGTTGCTGTCGTCGACCGCGTCGTGCACGGAGGGCACCACGGCGACGAGGACGTCATCGAGGAAGCTGAGGCTGCCGCCCCCGCCACCCCCGGCCACCGGCAGCCGCAGACCGCCGGCCGGCTCGAAGAACCGCAACCCCTCCAGGACCTCCGGGCCGGGCGCGCCGCTCCTCGACCACAGCGCGAGCGTTTCCCCGAGCCCCCGCAGGCCCTCCCGCACCTGCTCGTGCGGGACGGGGGCCAGCGCGGGCTGCGACACGCCCCTGGTCACCAGGTCCAGCCAGCGCTGGTTCACCAGGGCGACCGCGGAGTGGCTGCCGAAGCCCGGCGGCAGCGACTTCCCGGCGAACGCGTAGGAGAACGCGAGGACGCCCTGCGACTCGGCTTCCCGCACCAGTCGGCCGATCCGCGGCTCGACCTCCTCCATCCCCCGGCCCCGCACCGCGAACGAGATGCCGACCTGGTCGGAGAGCTGCCGCCACTGCGCCATCTCGGCGGCGGTGGCGGAGGACTGCCGGTAGGCCGCCCACGCGGGTCCGGCCGCGGTCACCACCAGGAGGAACGTGAGCGCCTGGACCACGACGGCCGCCGGGCGCAGGCTGCGCACCGCGGGCTGCCGGGTGGCCAGCACGCGGGCGCCGGGCCACGCGGTCGCGGACATGGCCAGCGCCGCGAGCAGGGCCGCGCCGACGACCGCGGCCTCCAGGCCGCCCAGCGCCGCGAGGAAGGGCCTGGCGTGGACCCAGCCGCGGGTCACCCCCACCCAGGCCGTCGCGACCAGGGCGACGGCGACCGCCGGGACCAGCAGCAGGACCAGGAAACCGCCCAGGTCCTGCACGTGGATGCGCGCGACCGGGCAGCCGCCCAGCACCCGCAGCGCCCGGCCGCGCGCCTTCACCGACAACCAGAACAGCGCCAGCGCCACGACCAGCGCGAACACGGCGACGACCGCGGCGGAGAAACCGGCCTCCGCGACGACGAAGTCGAGGGCGTCGGTGATCGCGGCGTCCCGGCGGTCGACCACCACCCCCGCCGCGCGCAGCGCCTCCGCGAACTCGTCGAGCCGGGCGCCGTCGCCGGTCACCAGGTAGGAGCCGGTGGCGTGCGAGTTGGCCAGCCGCTGCACGCCGACGACCTCGGCCGTCCGACCGTCGAACCAGCGGAACCCGCCCGGCTGCCGCCCCTCGCCCAGGGCCGCGAAGACCTGCCCGTCGCCCGTGGGGTCGGGCGCGACCTTGACCAGGCCGAGGCCCCACCTCGCGTCCAGCGCCGCCAGCTCCGCGAACGCCTCGGGGTCGGAGAACCGGGAGCCGGCGAAGTCGAGCCCCAGCCTGCTGTGGGCGCCGAGGGCCTGCGGGTGCTCCCGGTCGTGCAGGTCGGTGACTATCGCCGCGACCAGCGCCAGCAGCGCGTACAACGCCACCGCGACCACCACCACGACACGCTTGTGCAACGGCCCCTCCCCAGGCTGCCCGCCACCGCGCCCACCGCCGGGCTCCCCTCCGGGGCGCTCGCGAGCGCCCCGAGGACGGCCGTCGTGGCCGGCGCCGTGTGGGAACAGTTCTATCGGACGGCCCGGTGGCGGCGCGCACGACCGTCCCCTCGCCCCCGGCCGGGCCGGGGCCGCCGAGGGCAGGAGAGCCCCGCGGGCCTGCCCGGCCCCCGGTGCGCCGCCGACGCCGGGCCGAACGGGCGGACCCGTCGCTGCCGGCGGTGGCGGAGCAGGCGGTCCGGTGCTCGTGGCCGGGCGCGGTGCCTGATGCGGTGATCCAGGGCCGCGGTCGCGGGTCACCGACCGGTCGCGCCACCCGGTTCGAGGACTTCGCGGACGAGGTCGGCGAGGCCGGCGAGCCAGGCGGCCGCGGCGGTGTCGGAGGTCTCGTCGTCCAGCACCCAGTTGCCGTCCACGGCCACCAGCGCCGCCAGCACGCCCGGCGGCGGCGGGTCGGCGAGCAGGGAGTCGATGGCGACCGCGTTGCGGCGCACGGTCTCCCGGTTCACCTGCGCCGTCCTGGCCAACTCCGCCCGCACGTCGTCGAGCCCGTCGGCGTCGGCCAGGTAGCCGCGCAGGAACGAGCGGACCTGGTCGAGCGCCGGCGGGAGCGGGCGGTTCGCGCGGGCGCGCAGCTTGTCGGGGACCTCCATGGCGATCAGGGTAGCCCGGACGGGAACGCGGTGACGACGAAGAACGACGGCGGGTCGCCGGGAATCAGCCGCATGCGCAGGGTGGCGTAGCTGGTCTGCGCGTAGTGCGCGGATCGCGGGCCCGCCCCGTACATGCCGTCGTTGTAGAAACCCTCCCCGGTGCGGTGCCCGGCGTCGAAGGTCACCGAGTACTCGCCGTTGAGCGCGAGGTCGCTGCGGATGGTCTCCCAGTTGGCCTGGATGTGGTCGTTGACCGTGCGGTTCATCGTCGAGTCGTCGCTCCAGCGGTACGACCAGTTCTGGGGGTTGCCCCAGGGCGGGTCGCCGTAGATGCGGCCTTCGATGGTCCGGCCCCCGGCCGGGGCGTCGCCCCGGTTGAGCGCGACATCGGCGCCGTGGCGCTCAACGGTGTGCGCGCCGCTGCTGGAGTGGTCGGCGTCGTTCTGGTCCAGGTTCAGCCGGGGCGGGTCGTCGCCCAGCGCGTTGTAGATCTCGGTGGCCTTGCGCAGCGCGATTTCCGACTGGGCGGCCTCGACGCGGTCGGCGGCCTGTTCCGGGGTCTCGCCGGGGCGCGGCGTCGGGCTGAGGTCCCGTTGGAGGTCGGCGTCGCTGGGCGTCGTGGGCTGCTGCCCGGAGCCGGTGTTCGCCCGGCCGTGCTTCGCCTTGGTGGCGATGGCGGTCTGGGCGCTGGTGCAGCCCGCGCCGGGGCTGATCGAGGGGGACTGCTGCGAGGGCTGGTTGCCCCCGCCAGGGTTGCCGGGACCGGCTCCACCGGTGGTTCCCTTGCGCTGGTGCAGGGCGAGCCGGGCGACGAGCGCGAGCAGCGCGAGCAGGGTCTTCACGGCCGCCTACCCGTCGAGGAGCTTGGAGAGGTTCTGGAGGCTGGTGATCAGGGCGGTGGTGTAGACCAGGATGCGGCCGGCCCACTTCACCACCGCCGCGGCGATCTGCGAGGCGATCACCGGGATGGTCACCACGAAGATCGCCTCGACCGCCCACACGATCACCCGCGCCACCAGGTCGGCGATCAGGTCCCGGACGATCTCCCGGGTCAGCTCCACCAGGCCGCCCGCGCCCTCGGTGGCCACCGCCAGCGCCGCCGACACCGCTGCCAGGCCGCCGATGGCCTCCACGTTGTTGGCCATCAGGCGCTGGTAGGCCCCCGCGGCTTCGCCCTGCCAGCCGGGGAGGTCATCGGCCAGGTGCGAGCGCAGGTCCTCCGCCATCGCGTGCAGCTCGGTGGACATGTTGTTCCACGTCGCTGCGTGCGACTTGACCACGTCGGGTTTGCCGGTCAGCTCGTCGAGCACCTCGCGCAGCGGCTCGAAGTACTCCATCGCCCAACCCAGGCCGTTGGCCAGCAGGGCGCTGATCGGGTCCATCACCGTGGCAGCGACCTCGACCCCGAGCGCCGCGCCGGCCAGCGCGTCGTCCACCCAGCCCTCGGTCCTGATCGCGTCGACGAGACCTTCGACGCTGTCCGCGAGCCCCGAACCGGTCCACGCCTCCCGGGACGACCGCACCGGGGCGACCAGCGAACCGTCCGTCATCGCGCACCCCGCCCGGCGGAGCGGACCAGGCTCGCGTTGGCGTCCTCGACGGCCCGGTAGTCGTCGGCCGTGGCGCGCAGCGATTCCGCGGCCAGCGCCAGGTTCTCCTCCACGTAGGCGATCAGCTCGTCCTGCCGGGTGTGCCGGGCTTCGAGGATCCCGGAGATCCACCCGCACAGCAGCCCGTAGGCTTGGTCGTCCTGCGCGATGTGCGCGCTGGCCGACTTCACGGCCTCGAAACGCGCCTTGAGCGCCTCGATGTTGCCCGCGTGGCGGCGCAACTGTTCGACGTCGACGTGGTACCCGGAGGTCACGTTCACCGCCCCCGGAGGTACGAGCGGCCCTCGTAGCCCTCGTCGTCGTCATCGTCGTGGTGGACCGGGCGCCGCGGGGCGGACCCGCCTCGCAGGTGCCGGTCGACGTTCTCCGCGATCGCCCGGGCCGCAGGGGATTCGGTGCCCACGGTGTCCGCGATGATCTCCTGGGAACGGTCGGCCAACCGGGTCCTCGCGTCGCCGAGCGTCGCCATGACCGCCTGGGCGACGACGGTCGGCGCGACCCGCGCGATCCGGTCGGTCAGCCGCAGGTCGACCAGCGCGCCGGTCGAGTCGACGGTGACCTCGGCCAGCCCGTTCGGGTCGGCGGCGGTGACCCGGACCTCCTGCAACCGCTCGCTCATCGCCTTGGTGTCGGCGGCCAGCCGGTCGATCCGGCCCTTCCAGGCGGCCAGGCGCTCGCGGGCGCCGTCCGGATCGAGGATGTCGTCCATTCGCACCACCTGTCGTCGCCAAGTGTCGCACCGTGCTGCCGGAGTGTAGTCGGTGGGGCTCGCCGGGGGGAGCAGAACAGGACGGCCGGTCGGGGTTCCGGGCCGACGGGCGGCCGGCGCCCCCGGTGGCGGGCAGTTGGCCGTCAGCGCATCCTTCTTGTCCGGCGCCGCACAGGCCGCCGCGCGGCGGTTCCGCCCGGCGCCCGTGCGCGCCGAGACTGCCTGCGTCGGGGAGTGAGGAGCGCCGCATGTCCAGTCCGGGTGCCGCGTGCCGGCCCGCTGGGCGGACCGGCCCGAACTCCGCCAGCCCGCCTCCGGCGTGCCAGGACGGCTGCCCGGTGCCGCCGCGCCCGGCCCCGCGGCCTGACCGGAAAGTGACCGCACCTTGGCAGCCGATCTGATCCTCACCAACGCCACCGTCTACACGGTCGACAGCGCGCGCCCGTGGGCCACCGAGCTGGCCGTCGCGGGCGGCCGGGTGGTCGCCCCCGACGCGGTGGAGCACGGGCCGGGCACCGAAGTCCGCGACCTGGGCGGCGCGTTCGTCATGCCCGGCCTGGTCGACGTGCACAACCACCACGCCCTGGCCGGGCGGGCCGAGCTGTTCGAGCTGACCTTCGGCGGCGACCACGGCTTCGAGGCGATCCTGGACGCGGTCCGGGACCGGTGCCGCGACCTCGGCCCGGACGAGTGGGTGGTCGGCGGGGCCTGGGCGTCGACGCTGGTGGACGCGCTGTCGCGGGAGTCCGCCCGGCACGCGCTGGACACCGCGGCGGGCGGTCGGCCGGTCATGCTCACCGACGACAGCAGGCACAACCGGTGGGTCAGCAGCCGGGCGCTGGAGCTGGCCGGCGTCACCGCGGCGACCCCGGACCCGGCGGGCGGGGTGATCGTCCGCGACCCGGCCACCGGCGCGCCGACCGGGGTGCTGCTGGAGGCCGCGGGCGTGCAGGTCGAGCGCGCCCTGCGGAAAACCGGCACGCTGACCGAGGAGCAGCACGCGCGCGCGTCGCAGCGCGCGATCGAGGTCCTGCACTCCTACGGCGTCACCGCCTTCCAGGACGCCGGGGTGTCGGTCGACATCCTCAACGCGCTCAAGTCCCTGGACGACGCCGGCCGGCTGGACGCCTGGGTGGTCACGTCGCTGCTCGTCAACGACCCGATCTTCGGCTTCGACCCGATCGGGTCGGCGCTGATGGAGCTGGCCGAGCGCTACCGCGGCGAGCACCACCGGCCGGACTTCGTGAAGATCTTCCTCGATGGCGTCCCGCCGACCCGCACGGCGGCGTTCCTGGAGCCCTACCTGCCCGACGAGGCGCACGGCGCCTGCTTCCACGGCGCGCCGACCATGCCGCCCGACGAGCTGGAGGGCTGGCTGCGCGCCGCCGCCTCGGCGGGGCTGTCCGCCAAGGTCCACTGCACCGGCGACGCCTCGGTGCGCGCCACGCTGGACGCGGTGGAGAAGCTGCGCGCCGAGGGCCACACTGACACCCTGTTCCAGGTGGCGCACGGGCAGTTCGTGCACCCCGACGACCTCGCGCGGTTCGGCGCGCTGGGCGTCGTCGCGGACATCTCGCCGTTCCTGTGGGTGCCCGGCGTCATCCCGACGGCCATCGCGAACGTGCTGCCCGCCGAGCGCGCGTCCCGGATGCAGCCCAACCGCTCGCTGCTCGACAGCGGCGCCCTGGTCGCGGGCGGGTCGGACTGGCCGGTCAGCGAGTCGCCCAACGCCTGGGAGGGCATCCAGGGCCTGGTGACCCGGCAGGACCCGACGGGCGCGCACCCCGGCGCGCTGTGGGCCGAGCAGGCCATCTCCCTCGCCGAGGCCGTCGAGGCGTTCACCCTCTCGGGCGCGCGCGCGATGGGCGTGGACGACGTCACCGGCTCGCTGGCGCCGGGCAAGTCCGCCGACTTCGTCGTGCTCGACCGCAACCCCTTCGAGAGCCCGGTGACGGAGCTGCACGCCACCGCGGTGACCGAGACGTGGTTCGCCGGGCGCCGGGTCTTCCAGCGCGACTGAGGCCGGAACGGCGGGGAGCCCGCTCGCCTGCGACGAGGCGAGCGGGCTCCCCGGCCCTGCCGGCGAACCGGGCGGTCACCGCCGGTCGGGCGGCACGGGCTCGACCTCGACCTCGTCCACCACCACCGCGCGGCGGCGCAGGCGGGGCAGCACGGCCAACCACACCAGCGCCACCGCGAGCCCGTACGCCACCGCCATCGTCAGGCTCATCGTCACCGGGCTGGTGCCGCTCAACGACACCAGCGGGGCCACCACCGGGCCGATCGCGAACGACGCCATCCCGAGCAGCGCCGCCGCCGTCCCCGCCCGCTGCCGGTGGTCGCCCAGCGCGAGCGCCGACCCGTTGGCCTGCGAGCCGCCGGCCACGAGCATCAGCAACCCCAGCGGGATCAGCAACCCGATGAGCCCGGCGCCGCACAGCACCGCGACGAGCATCGCCACGGAGGCCACCGCCGTCGTGGTCGTGCCGATGGCGTACATCCGCGCCGGCCCCGCGCGCCGCACCAAGGCCCGGTTGATCAGCGCGCCCACCACGGACATCACCGCGTTGGCGGCGAAGCAGAGGCTGAACACCTGCGGTGACAGCGAGAAGCTGTCCTGCAGCACGAAGCTGATCGACGCGAGGTAGGTGAAGAACGCGACGCCGCCGCACGCGCTGACGAGCAGGAAGCAGACGAACAGCCGGTCCTGCAGCACCGCGCCGAAGTGGAACCCGGCGCCCCGGGCGTGCCGGTCCTGCGGTGGCAGGCTCTCCGGCAGCGACGTCAACGCCAGCAGGAACAGCGCGACGCCGATCCCGGCGAGCACGGCGAAGATGCCGCGCCACCCCATCACCGGCGCCAGCTGCCCGCCGACGACCGGCGCCACGATCGGCGCGATCGCCCCGACCGTGGTCAGCATCGCCAGCAGCCGCACCAGTTCCACGCCGTCGGTCAGGTCCCGCGCGACGGCCAGCGCGATCACGATCCCGGCGGACCCGCACAGCCCCTGGAAGAACCGGGCGGCCAGCAGCAGCTCGACGGAGGGCGTCACCGCGCACAGCAGCGACAGCAGCGCGAACAGCCCCACGCCGGCCAGCAGCGGCCGGCGCCGGCCGAACCGGTCGCTGAGCGGACCCAGGACCAGCTGGCCGAGCGCCAGCCCCAGCATGCACGCCGACATCGTCGCCTGCGCCAGGCTCTCGCTGGTGTCGAGGTCGGCGGCGAGCTGGGGCAGGGCGGGCATGTAGAGGTCCATCGAGATCGGCCCGAAGGTCTCCAGCAGGCCCAGGACGACGGCGACGCGGCGCAGGCTCACGGGGACCGCAGGATCCGCCGCAGCCAGGACAGCCGGGCCGCCGCGGCGGCCCGGGAGACCTCGGCGCCGGGGGAGAACCCGGTGAAGCCGTGGTAGCCGCCCGCCCACACGTGCAGCTCGGCCTGCCCGCCGGTGGCCCAGATCCGCAGCGCGTACTCGGTCGCCTCGTCCCGGAAGATCTCCGCGGCCCCGACGTCGATGAACGCGGGCGGCAGGCCGGACAGGTCCGCCATCCGGGCCGGCGCCGCGTACGGCGAGACCTCGTCGGTGCCGCGCAGCGGGCCGAGGATGGCGTTCCACGCGGTGTCGTTGTTGTTGCGGTCCCACGCGCCGAGGCCGTCGTACTGCCGCGTCGACACCGAGACGTTGCGGTCGTCGAGCATCGGGCAGATCAGCCCCTGCCCGGCGATCGCCGGGCCGCCCCGGTCGCGGGCCAGCAGCGCCACCCCGGCGGAGAGCCCGCCGCCGGCGCTGGCCCCGGTCACGACGACCCGGTCGCGGTCGACGCCGAGCTCGTCGGCGTGCTCGGCCAGCCACACCAGGCCGGCGTAGCAGTCCTCGACCGCGGCGGGCGCGGGGTGCTCCGGGGCCAGCCGGTACTCGACCGTCACGCCGACCGCGCCGAAGCGCAGCACGTCGTCGATCAGCCCGTCGATGCCGAAGTACCGGTTGCCCAGGACCATCCCGCCGCCGTGGATGCTGTAGAACGCCGGCGCGGCGGAGACGCCCTCGCGCGGGCGGACGACCGTCACCACGACGTCCGGCGCGCCGGGCGGGCCGGGCACCGTGCGGTCCTCGACCGTGACGGGGCGGTCGCCGACGATCTGCTCGACCGGCGGGATGATGGTCGCGAAGTGGGCGCGGTTGGCCAGGATCGTGTCCGCCCGCAGCGGGATGCGCTCTACCAGGTCGAGGAACGCCGCCAGCCCCGGTTCCAGCTCGGGGTCGTACGGGACGGGTCGGTGCTGCCCGGCGCTCACCTCCCGACCAGCCCGAGGACGCGGCGCAGCCACGAGTTCCGGGTCTCGATCGCGATCCGGCTGACGTGCCACTCGGGCACGTACATGTCGAACCCGTGGAAGGCGCCGCTCCACACGTGCAGCTCGGCCTGCCCGCCGGTGGCCCAGATCCGCAGCGCGTACTCGGTGTCCTCGTCGCGGAACGGCTCGGCGCTGCCCACCTCGATGAACGCGGGCGGCAGCCCGGACAGGTCGGTGGCCCGGGTGGGCGCCGCGTAGGGCGAGACCTCGTCGGTGCCGACGGCGTCGCCCAGCAGCGACCGCCAGCCCGCCAGGTTCGCCTCGCGGGTCCAGGTGCCCAGGCCGCTGTACTGCCGGCTGGCGATCGTGGTGTTGGTGTCGTCGATCATCGGGCACAGCAGCAGCTGCCCGGCCAGCGCGGGGCCGCCCCGGTCGCGGGCCAGCAGCGCCACGCCGGCGGACAGGCCGCCGCCGGCGCTGCCGCCCATCACCACGACGCGGTCCGGGTCGACACCCAGCTCGTCGGCGTGCTCGACCATCCACTTCAGACCGGCGTAGCAGTCCTCCACCGGCGCCGGGTGCGGGTGCTCGGGGGCGAGCCGGTACTCGACGTTGACCGCGACGACGCCCAGCTCCAGCACCAGGGCCACCAGCCGGGAGACGTCCATGTTGCGGTGGCCGACCATCATGCCGCCGCCGTGGATGTTGTACAGGCCGGGCACCGGCCCCGCGAGGTCGCGCGGGGACAGGATCGTGATCTCCAGGTCGGGCGCGCCCTCGGGACCGGGGACGGTCCGCTCGACCACGTCCACGGGGGCGTCCCCGACCACCTCGGCGGCGGGCGGGAACATCGCCGCCATGGACTGCCGCATGGCGGGGATCGTCTCGGGCGTGAACGGCGGCGCGTCCGGCTGGACGATCTGCGCCAGCGCGGGCTCGATCTCCGGGTCGAACGGGACGGGGGGATGGGACACGGCGGGCTCCTCGCTCGTGGGTCGGGACATCACGGCCCCTCCGGGTCGACCACGCCGCGGTCGACCCAGAACGGCTCGACCAGCGCGCGCAGCTCCTCGGCGCCGACCTGGCGCACCAGGTCGACGGCGGCGAGGTTGTCCTCCAGCTGGGACATCCGGCTCGCGCCGAACAGGGTGGTCACGTTGGCCGGGTGGGTCAGGGTGAAGGCGACGGCGAGGCGCGCCGCGGTCGTGCCCAGCCCCTGCGCGGTCGCGACGACGCCGGTGGCGCTGCGCGTGATCGCCTCCCGGATGCCGCCCGGGTCGCGGCCGATCTCGCGGGAGGGGTTGGTGTTGCCGGCCAGGATGCCGCCTTCGAGGACGTCGGACGCCTGCATGGTGAAGCCCTCGGCGAACAGCTTGCCGAACGGCTCGCCGTCCGGGATGGACCGCCGGCTGATGCTGTACTTCAGCTGCGCGATCTGCGGCCCGTCGACGCCGCGCTCGGCGGCGATCTCCCGCAGGCGGCGGACGTTGCCCGCGGACCAGTTGTTCACGCCCCACGCCCGGATCAGCCCGGCGCGGGCCAGCCCGGTCAGGTCGTCGACCAGGTCCTCCAGCGCGACGTCGTCGCGCCGCAGGTCGCCCAGGATCACCAGGTCGGCGACATCGTAGCCGGCGCGCAGGAACGCGTTCTCCAGCTGCGGGCGGAAGCCCTGCTCGCCGAAGCCCTCGATCCACAGCTTGGCCGAGACCAGGTACTCGTCCCGGGGGATGCCCGAGGCGCGCATGGCCGCGCCCCAGATGACGTCGGTGAACACCGGCGGCTTGCCCGGCATCCCGTAGACGCCGACGTCGAACAGGTTGATCCCGGCGTCCACGGCCGCGCGGATCATCGTGACGGTGTCGGCGAAGTCCATGCGGTCGTAGGTGTGCCACGAGCCGAGCGAGAGCAGCGAGACGTCCAGGTCGGACGTGCCGACGCGGCGGCGGGGAAGGGGGGACACGGTGCCTCCTAGTGGTCAGGGGAGCCGGGGGTCGACGACGGCCTTGACCTCGTCGAGCCGGTGCATGGCCTCGATCCGGTCGGACGCGGCCGACAGCCCGACGGGCGTGCCGAACAGGTCGTTCCACGGCATCCGGTCACCGAAGGCGGCGAAGAACTCGATCGCCCGGTGGTAGTCGGAGATGTCGCCGTTGAGGGAGCCGAACACGGACAGCTCCTTGCCCATCACCGTGCCCAGCGGCAGCGGTGCGGGCTCGGGGCCGGTGCTGCCGACGATGACCACCCGGCCGCGCTGGGCGGCCATCGCGACGGCCTCCCGGCCGACGGTGGGCGCGCCGGCGAAGTCCATCACCAGGTCGGCGCCGTGCCCGCCGGTCAGCTCGCGGACCCGCTCGACGATGCCGTCCGAGCCCTCCGCGATGTCGACGGCGGCGTCGGCGCCGAACCGGCCGGCCAGGGCCAGCCGGGACGCCGGCGCGCCGACGGTGATCACCTTGGCCGCGCCGGAGATGTGGGCGACGGCGGTGGCGAACAGGCCGAGCGCGCCCGAGCCCTGGACCACGACCCGCTGCCCGGTCAGCCCGCCCACGTAGGAGAAGGCGCGCAGCACGGTCTTGGCCGCGCAGCCCGCCATGGCCGCCCAGGTGCCCGGCAGCTCGTCGGGCAGCAGCAGCTTCGCCGCGCCCGGCACGACGTAGGCGTACTCGCACAGGCCGGCGGTCGCGTACGGGTGGACGTCGGAGCGCTGCAGGAACCCGTAGCCGCGCCGGGAGCACGCGACGGGCTCGCGCAGGACGGTGCAGCCGTAGCACTCGCCGCAGGTCGACTCGGACCAGCCGATCCGCGCGCCGACCGGGACGTCCCGGCCGAGCGCGTCCCTGGTGCCCGGACCGACGGCGACGACCTCGCCGACCATCTCGTGGCCCAGGACCATCGGCAGCATCCCGGGGAAGCTCATCTTGCCGGACCAGATTTCCACGTCCGTGCCGCAGAGCGTCGCGCAGGACACCCGCACCAGCGCCGCGCCGGGCTCGACCTCGGCGGGCAGCGGGAGCTCGGTCAGGTGCAGCGGTTTGCCGTGCTCGGTCAGCACCGCCGCACGGGTGGAGGTCGGAACGGTCATCGGACTCCTTCCGTTGGCGGGAGGCGCGAACTGGCCGCCCGGTGGGTTAGTCTACGGCCGTCGACAAAAATGTCGAGACCCCGGACACAACAGGGAGCGCCAGTGTCGACTCCAGTCGCAGACCTGGTCCTGCGCGGCGGACCGGTCCACACCATGGCCGACACCGGCCCCGCGACCGCGCTGGCCATCCGGAGCGGGCGAGTGCTGCGCGTCGGGACCGACGAGGACGTCCTCGGCCTGGTCGGGCCGGGCACCGAGGTCGTCGAGCTGGCCGGGCGCGCCGTCCTGCCCGGCATCAACGACGCCCACCTGCACGCGACCTGGCTGGGCGCGCTGTGGCCCCACACCCTGTTCGGCGGCGACGGCGCGCCGGGCTTCCCGCCGGAGCGCCCGCTGCACACGCCCGCCGAGCGCCGGGCGGCCATCCTCCGGGCCGGGGACCTGTTGGCCGGGCTGGGGATCACCAGCTACACCGAACCGGGGCTGGGCCCGGGCGAGGACGCCGGCCGCACGGGCGCGTTCGGCACGTCGGTCGTGCAGCAGTACCGCGAGCTGGCGGCCGAGGGGCTGCTGCGGGCGCGGGTCACCGCGCTCTGGCTCTACGGCGAGCTGGACGGCCCCAGCACCATCGCGGACTTCCGCGCCGGACTGGCCACTGTGGACGGCGCCGACCCCGACCCGCGGCGGCTCCGGTTCGCCGGGGTGAAGATCTTCGCCGACGGCATCCCGCCGATGCGCTCGGCCTACACCCACCACTGCTACGCCGACGGGACGCGGGCGGAGCTGCTCGTGGCGGGGGACGACGACGCCGAGCGCGAGCACAACCTCACCGGCATGATCCTGGCCGCCCACCACGCCGGGCTCCAGGTGGGCCTGCACGCCACCGGCGACCGGGCGATCGACCTGATGCTCGACGCGGTGGAGCGCGCCCGCGCCGAGCGCGACGTCGACCTCGGCCACTACGTCATCCACGGCGACCTGGTCAGCCCGGACCAGCTGCGGCGGATGGCCCGGCTCGGCGTCGGCCTGTCCGCGCAGGCCGGGATCGCCGTGCGCACGGTCGGCGTGGTGGACGCGGCCCTGGGCGAGGGGCGGGCGCGGAGCGCGTGGCCGTTCCGGGAGGCCCTGGCGGCCGGGGTGCCGCTGTGCCTGACCTCCGACGCGCCCGTGCTCGCCCCCGACTGGCGCCGCGAGATCGCCGCGGCCGACCGGTGGATGGGCCCGGCCGCGGACCCGCGGCAGCGCCTGGCGGAGCTGCTGCGCTGCTACACCGTGCACCCCGCCCGCCAGGACGGGGCCGCCGACTGGAAGGGCACCCTCGCCGAGGGCATGGTGGCCGACCTGTGCGTGCTGGCCGCCGACCCGCTGGCGCTGACCGCCGCCGAGCTGCCCGACGTGGACGTCGACCTGACCGTCCTGGACGGTCGGGTGGTCTTCGAGCGCGGGGTGCAGGCCGTCGCGTGACGGGGTCGTGACCCGCGGTGGGCGAAGGGGCCGGACCTGGAGAGGTCCGGCCCCTTCGCCGTCGGGGACCCGCCGTGCCGGTCGGGTCACCGGCCGTGCCCGTCAGGTCAGCAGCTGGCCGCCGTCGACCGGGAGGCTGGTGCCGGTGATGTGGGCCGCGCCGTCGCCGGCCAGGAACACCACCGCCGCGGCCACGTCCTCCACCGCGGCCATCTGCCGCAGCGGGATCCGGCTCACCCACGCCTCGCGCGCGGGGGAGCCCTCGGGCATCCCGGCGGCCAGCATCGGGGTGAGCACCGGGCCGGGCGCCACCGCGTTCACGCGGATGCCGTGCTCGGCCAGCTCGACCGCCGCCCACCGGGTCAGCGCGTCGACCGCGGCCTTGCTGCTCTCGTAGCCGCCCATGCCCGGGGTGGGCTGGCGACCGCCGATGGAGGACAGGTTGACCACCGCGCCGCGCACCCCGCGCTCGACCATCCGGCGCGCGACCTGTTGCGTCATCAGGAAAGTGCCGTGGACGTTGGTCTGGAGGATGCGGAACATGTCCGCGGCGGGCAGCTCCAGCAGGCGGCCGTGGACGCTCAGCAGGCCGGCGTTGTTGACCAGCACGTCCACCGGGCCGACCTCGTCGAGCGCCCGGCTGATCGAGCCCTCGTCGGTGATGTCCGCGGTCACCCCGCGCACGCCGAGCGCGGCGGCGGCTTCCGGCACGCCGCCGACGTCGGCGATGACAACGTTGTCACCGAGGGTGGCGAAGGCGGTGGCGATCGCGCGGCCGATGCCGCCGGCTCCTCCGGTAACCAACACGGTGCGGGCAGAGGTCATCGAGGTTCCTCTCGGCGGACCGGGGTTCCGGTCGGGGCTTTACGGTATACAAGCGTAGAAAATAAACACGTTGGACCACAAGGCGAACCGCGCGGTCGTGCGGTCGGCGGCGGCGCGGCGTCGTGGTGGACCGCGGACGCGCGGTCCAACGGCGGGGGCCGAAACGCCGAATCTCGTATCAATCGGGTTTCCGTCGCGGAAACCCCGTTCGGGGGGCTGGCGCTTTTAGTCGACGTGCGTAGACTAACACTCCTCTCGTCCCGGGTGCCCTCAGGTCGCCCGCATCCCCTTGGAGGAGCCGTCATGACCGGACCCGCACCGGACCGCATCGTCGACATCGCCATCGGCTACATGGGCGCCAAGCAGCTGTTCGCCGCGTCCCGGATCGGCCTGTTCAAGGCCCTCGCCGACGGCGCGCGCACGGCGCCCGAGCTGGCCTCGGCCACCGGCGCGAGCGAGCAGATGGTCCGCATCCTGGCCGACGCGATGAACGCGCAGGGCCTGCTGGACCGGCAGGACGGCCGGTACTCCCTCGCGCCCGACGCCGCGGAGTACCTCGCCGGCGGCGGTGGCACCGACCTCGCGCCGTTCCTGACGTTCCTCAACGAGATCAGCTACGGCCACTGGCTGCAGTTCGACACCACGGTGGACACCACCAAGCCCGGCGACCTGCAGATGGACGACGCCCGGTGGGCCACGTTCATGGCCGGCGTGATGAAGTACAACTCCCTGCACGCCGCGATGCTGGCGCGGGGCTTCGACTTCACGCCCTACCGGTCGATGCTGGACATGGGCGGCCTGTCGCCGGAGTTCGCCATCGGCGCGCTGCGGGCCAACCCGGAGCTGTCGGTGCGGTTCGTCTTCGCGCCCATGTCGACGCAGGGCCTCAACGACGCGCTGGCCGCCGCGGGCCTGACCGACCGGGCGAGCGTGGAGCCCGCCGACACCGAGACCGCCGCGCCCGGCGGCGAGCACGACATCGTCATGCTCAACCACGTGATCCACCGGTTCGACGCCGAGCAGAACCGGGCGATCCTGGCCAACGCCCGCGCGGCGGCCAAGGAGGGCGCGACCCTGCTGCTGCTCGACTTCTTCCTCGACGACGACGAGCGCCAGCGCCGCATCGACGCGCTGCACGCGGGGGAGTACTTCGTCATCGACGGCACCGTGGTCTACCCAGAGTCCGAGGTCCGCTCGTGGCTGGAGGGCGCCGGGTGGCGGGCGCGCGAGGTGCTCGCGCTGCCGGGCAGCCCGCGCGTGCTGGTCGCCGACGCGGTCTGACCGCCGATTCGTATACGATTTCCCGCCTTTCCCCCAACCGTGGGTAGTCACTTACTTCCGGGGCGAATACTGCTCGGTCAACCGTTGATTTTTTTTCCGACGGCCGTAGACTATCCGCATCCCAGTGAGCCACGTCTCACCCGTTGATCTACCAGCTCCAGGCGAGGACCAGCCCGCGGCAGCGGCGCGAGACCCCCGCCGGCAGTCCATCACCCGAGAGAAGGACTCGATGACGAGGACACGGACAGCGGCATTGGTCGCGGTGGCCGTCGCGGCGGCCACCGCGCTCGCCGGATGCAGCGGCGGCTCAGGCGGCGGCGGTGGTGCGGCCACCGCGGACACGAGCGAGCTCAAGGCCGGGGTGTTCCTCGACGTGACCTCGTGGGACCCGGCCAGCGCCGACATCGGCTTCGACGGCCCGTACCTGTCGGCGGTCTACGACCCGCTCGTGGCGCTGGACAAGGACGGCAAGCCGGTGCCCGCGCTGGCCACGTCCTGGGAGTGGTCCGCCGACCGGCTGACCCTCACCGCCGACCTGCGCCAGGGCGTCACGTTCGACGACGGCCAGAAGTTCGACTCCGCCGCGGCGGTCGCCAACCTCAAGCACCTGAAGTCCGGCGTCCGCTCCGGCCAGGCTTACCTGAACGTGGCCGACGTCCTGGCCAAGGACGAGGACACGATCGAGATCAAGCTGTCCAAGCGGGACGACTCGCTGCTGTACTTCATGGGCCTGGGCCGCAGCTGGATGGCCTCGCCGGCGGCCATCCAGGCCGGCACGCTGGCCAACGGCCCGGTCGGCTCCGGCCCGTACAACTACGACAAGGCTTCCTCGGCGCCGCAGTCGCAGTACGTCTTCACCAAGAAGCAGGGCCACTGGGACGACGCCACCTACCAGTTCCCGACGGTGCGGCTGTTCCCGATCACCGACCAGACGGCCAGCTTCAACGCGATGCTGTCCGGTCAGCTCAACGTCCAGTTCGCCAACGCCGCGAACCTGGCCAAGGCCGAGCAGAACGGCTGGAACATCGCGTCCAAGCCGTCGTCGTGGGTGGGCGTGCAGTTCGCCGACCGCACCGGCAGCCAGGTCAAGGCCCTGGGTGACCAGCGCGTCCGGCAGGCGATCAGCTACGCCTTCGACTCGGCCGGCATCCTCAAGGCCGTCGCCTACGACGCCGGCACCGTCACCAACCAGCTGTTCCCCTCGGACAACAGCGCCGTCTACGACAAGTCGATGAACGACAAGTACAAGACGGACATGGCCAAGGCCAAGCAGCTGCTCGCCGAGGCCGGGTACGCCGACGGCTTCAGCCTGAAGATGCCGATGTCGCCGATCTTCGCGGCGTGGCAGCCGGCCGCCAACCAGACCTTCGGCGAGCTGGGCATCAAGGTCGAGTGGCAGGACATGGCCATGCCCGACTACCAGAAGAACGCGCCGACCTACCCCATGTTCCTCGCCGTGATCGCCATGAGCGGCAACGACATGGCCACGCTGTCCGACCAGGTGACCACCTCCCAGTGGTACAACCCGAACCCGTCGGTCGACGCCTTCCCCGAGGTGAAGGCGCTGGTCGAGCAGGTCGAGCAGGCCGAGCCGGGCCAGCAGCAGACGGAGCTGCTCAAGCAGCTCAACACCAAGCTGGTGGACCTGGCCTGGTGGAGCGTGTGGTACCAGGCGAACAACAACTACTTCAGCGTCAAGGGGATCACGGTGACGCCGGTCACCGGCATGATGTTCCCGACGTTGCGGTTCATCCAGCGCGGCTGACGCGCCCGTGCTCCGGCGGGTCCGTCCACTGCGGACGGGCCCGCCGGTGAGGAGCCGAGAATGCTGTCCTTCATCGCGAAACGCCTGCTGTCGGGGATCCTGCTGCTCGTGGTGGTCACGAGCGGGACGTTCTTCCTCGCCTACCTGGCCGTCGGGGACCCGACCCCGGGCCTGCTGGGCAACAGCGCCACACCGGCCCAGCAGGCAGCCCTGCGCGCCAAGATCGGGTACGACCAGCCGGTGCTGGTCCAGTTCTGGAACTGGCTGTCGCACGCCGCCACCGGTGACTTCGGCACCTCGTGGCGCAACTTCCAGCCGGTCGGCGACCAGATCGCGCTGCGCGTCCCGGTGACGCTGTCGGTCGTGGTCTTCGCGACCCTGCTCTCGGCCGTTCTCGGCCTGGTAGTGGGCGTCGTGTGCGGCCTGCGGCCCGGTGGCGTGCTGGACCGCGTCCTCAAGCTCGCGTCCGTGGTGCTGTTCGCCCTGCCCGGCTTCTGGGTCAGCCTCGTGCTGGTCATGTGGTTCGCCATCGAGCTGAGGTGGTTCCCGGCGATCGGCTACGTCTCGCCGGAGCAGTCGGTCGGGGACTGGCTCATGTCGATCACGCTGCCGTCGGTGTCCCTGGCGCTCGGCGCGATCGTCATGGTCGCGGAGCAGTTGCGCAACGGCTTCATCCAGGTCGCCAACCAGGACTTCGTGCGCACGCTGCGGGCCCGCGGCCTGTCCAACCGCCGCGTCACCACGCACGTGCTGCGCAACGCCTCGCCGGCGGCGCTGACCGTGCTGGCGCTGATGTTCGTGGGGCTGCTCGGCGGCGCCATCGTCGTGGAGATCGTGTTCAACCTGCCCGGCATCGGCAGCCTGACCCAGTCGGCCTCGCAGATCGGCGACATCCCGGTGCTGCTCGGCCTGACCGCCGTCACGGTGGTGTTCGTCGTCATCGTCAACTTCCTGCTCGACCTCGTGCTCGGGTGGGTCAACCCGAAGGTGCGCGAGCGATGACCGCAGCTCCTTTCCCCGCCGCCCTGGCGCCCGTCAAGCGGATCTCGCTGTGGCGGCGCTACCTGCGCCGCCCCCTCGGCGTGGTCGCGCTCGCCGTGCTGGGGGTCGTGGTCGCCGCCGCGCTCCTCGCGCCGTGGCTCGCGCCGTTCGACCCCAACCTGGTCGACTTCGCCATCACCCACGCCGGCCCCGGCGACGGGCACCCCCTCGGCGGCGACTCCGCCGGGCGCGACATCCTCAGCCGGCTGCTCTACGGCGCCCAGACCACGCTGTTCGGCGCGGTGATCACCTGCGTGGCCGGGCTGCTGCTGGGCGTCCCGGCGGGCGTGGTGGCCGGCTACTTCGGCGGCGTCACCGACCGCGTGTGCTCGTGGATCAGCGACGCGCTGCAGTCGGTCCCCGGCATGATCGTGCTGCTGGTGGTCGCCGCGGGCACGGGTCAGTCGTTCGTGGTGCTGATGGTGGCGCTGGGCGTGTTCATGGCGCCCGGCTACTACCGGATCACCCGGGCGCGGGCGCTGGCGGTCCGCAAGGAGCCCTACATCGACGCCGCGCGCGTCGCCGGCGTGACCAACCCGCGCATCCTGCGCACGCACATGCTGCGCGCGGTCTACGCGCCGATCGTGGTGCAGACGGCCCTGACCGCCGGCATCGCCATCGGTATGCAGGCGGGCCTGCAGTTCCTCGGCATCGGCTCGGCGTCGACGCCGAGCTGGGGCGAGATGATGAACGACGGCTTCAAGAACATGCTGACCTACCCGCTGATCCTGCTGTGGCCGTCGATCGCGCTGGGCGTCACCATCGCCGCCCTGGCGTTCATCGGGTCGACCCTGGCCGACCTGATCAGCGTCCGCGCGGAGCAGCCCAACCGGCGGGCCCGGGCGCGGGTGCGGCAGGAGCTGGCCGCGCCGGCGCCGGGCGACCTGCCCGAGCGGGTCGCCAGCGGCACGCACGAGCACAGCGTCGAGGACTGCGCCCTGCGGGTGGAGAACCTGCGGGTCGGCTACGCGACCCAGCACGGGGTCAAGGAGGTCGTCCGCGGCGTGTCCCTGGACGCGGCGCCCGGCGAGGTGCTGGGCATCGTCGGCGAGTCCGGCTCCGGCAAGACGCAGACCATCTTCACCGTGCTCGACCTGCTGCCCTCGGGCGGCACCGCGGTCGCGGACGGCATCTGGGTCTGCGGCCGGGAGGTCGGCAAGCTGTCCTCCGGCGAGCGCGCCGCGCTGCTCGGCCGCTCGATCGGCTACGTGCCGCAGGAGCCGATGAGCAACCTCGACCCGTGCTACACGATCGAGCACCAGCTGGTCGAGCCGCTGCGGCACGTGCACGGCCTGTCCAAGGCCGAGGCCCGCAGCCGGGCGCGGGAGGTCCTCGTGCGGGTGGGGCTGACCGACCCCGACCGCGTGCTGGCCTCCTACCCGCACCAGATCTCCGGCGGCATGGCCCAGCGCGTGCTCATCGCCGGCGCCGTCGCCGGGCGGCCGTCGCTGCTGGTGGCCGACGAGCCGACCACCGCGCTCGACGTCACCGTGCAGGCGGAGGTGCTGGAGCTGCTGCGGGAGCTGCAGCAGGAGTACGACATGGCGCTGGTGATCGTCACGCACAACTTCGGCGTCGTCGCGGACATCTGCGACCGGGTCGTGGTGATGAAGGACGGCCGGATCGTCGAGACGGGCCCGGTGGAGCGGATCTTCCGCCGCCCGGAGGACCCGTACACGGCCGAGCTGATCAGCGCGTCCCTGGACGACACCGAGGGACGGGACGAACTGGACGAGGTCTGGGCCCGCGAGTCGGACCCGAACCGGCCCCGGAGCGCCGCGCACGTGGGCGGAGAGGACGACGCACGATGATCGCGCCCTTGGACACCGCGCCGCTGCTGGCGGTGGAGGACTTGGTGGTCGACTACCGGCTGCACCGCAAGCTGCGGCTGCGCGCGTTGAAGGGCGTCTCGCTCTCGGTCGGCCCCGGTGAGTGCGTCGGGCTGGTGGGGGAGAGCGGGTCGGGCAAGTCCACGCTCGGCAAGGCGGTGCTGGGCCTGGCCGCGGTCACCTCCGGGCGGATCACCTTCGACGGCGAGGACATCACCCACGCGCGTGGCGCGGCGCGCCGCCGCCTGGCCAACGACATCCAGGTCGTCTTCCAGGACCCGTACGGCTCGCTCGACCCGACGATGACGGTGGGCGAGGTGCTGGCCGAGCCGCTGGTGGCGACCGGGACGCCGAAGGCAAGGGCGCGCGCGGTGGTCGCCGAGATGCTCGACCACGTGCGGCTGCCCGCCGACGCCCTGCACCGGTACCCCAGCGAGTTCTCCGGCGGGCAGCGGCAGCGGATCGCCATCGCGCGGGCGCTGGTCCGCAAGCCCCGGCTGATCGTCTGCGACGAGCCGGTGAGCGCGCTGGACCTCACCACCCAGGCGACGATCCTGGACCTGTTCATCGACATCCAGCGGGAGACGGGGGTGTCTTACCTGTTCGTCTCGCACGACCTCGGCGTGGTGCGGCGCATCTGCCACCGCGTCTCGGTGATGTACCACGGCGAGATCGTCGAGTCCGGCGACACCCCCGCCGTCACCCGCGAGCCGCAGCACCCCTACACGCGGCGGCTGCTGCTCGCCGCGCCCGTCGCCGACCCGGCCCGCCAGGCCGAGCGCCGCAGCACCTGGCTCGGACTCCGGGATTCGGCATGAGCACTGCATTAGAGTCGTAACCATGCCGAAGGTCATCGACCACGACCAGCGGCGCCGGGAGATCGTCGAGGTCGCCAAGAAGCTGATCACCGAGGGCGGCTTCGAGGCGGCCACGATGCGCAGCATCGTCACGGCTGCCGGGTTCGCCAACGGCGCCCTCAAGCACTACTTCGCCAGCAAGGACGAGATCATCGCGGCGACGTTCGACAGCGTCCTGCAGGAGACCGCGCAGCGGATGTCCACCGTGGACCCCGAGGTCGACCCGGTGGCGGCGCTGCGCGGGTTCGTGGAGGCGGCCATGCCGCTGGACGCGCACCGGATCACCTCCGCCCGCGTGCTGCTGGTGCTGTGGGAGCACTCGGTCGCCAACCCCGAGCTGGCCCGGCAGTACCGCGACCTGCTGACGACCTGGCGGGCGGAGCTGGTCCGGCGGATCACGGCCGCCCGGTCCCGGCGCGCGGCGCCGGCCGGGCCGGCCGCGGGTGTGCTCGCCGACGAGATCATCTCCGTGGCCATCGGCGCCAACGTGGCCAGCCTGATGCACCCGGTCGGCGAGCTGGTGGAGCGCTACGGCGCCTACGTCGAGGGGCTTGTGAAGCGGATCGCCGGCTGACTCCTGGACCGGCCCCGATCTTTTGTCTACGCTCGTAGAATGACAAGTGTCGCCGCGCTGCCGGCCACCCGCACCCAACCCACCTCCGAGGTCACCGGCCCGCCCGTCGTGCTCATCCACGGCTTCGCCGCCGCCGGGGCCACCGACTGGCCCGCCGAGCGCTGGGCCGGCCCGCTGGCGGAGGCGGGCCGCGAGACCGTCGTGGTGCACCTGCCCGGCCACGCGGGCGGCCCGGCCGTCGCCTCGGCCGACGAGGTGACCACCGCGCGGCTGCTGCGGCGGCTGGCGGAGGGCATCGGCCAGGACGAGGTCGACGTGGTCGGCTACTCCCTCGGCGCCCGCCTCGCCTGGGACCTCGCCGCCACCGGCGCGCTCCGGGTGCGCCGGCTGGTGCTCGGCGGCCTCAGCCCGGTGGAGCCGTTCGGCGCGGTCGACCTCGCCGCCGCCCGCGCCGCGGTCCAGGGCGGCCCGCAGCCGACGGACATGCTGACCGGCATCATCACGAGCATGGTCTCCGGCCCGGGTCAGGACGCCGAGTCGCTGCTGCGCCTGGTCGAGGGCCTGGCCCGCGAGCCGTTCGACCCGGCCGCCCGCGCGCCCGAGGCGCCGACGCTCTTCCTCGCGGGCAAGGAGGACCAGATGGCCCAGGGCATCGACCAGGTCGTCGCCCGCGTCCCCGGCGCGCGGTTGGAGCACGTGCCCGGCGACCACCTCGGCGCGCTGGCGGGCGACGAGCTGCGCACCGCCGTCTTCCGCTTCCTCGGCGTCTGAGCCGTCGGCGGGCCCTTCCGCGCCACCGCCTCAGCGCCGGCGGCTGCGGACGGCCAGGCCCGCGCACAGCACGACGGCGACCCCGCCGAGGAGGGTCGGCCAGGTCGGCTGCTCGCCCGGCAGCGCTGCCCAGGCGACGCCCAGCACGGGCTGCACCAGCTGCACCTGGCCGACCCGCGCCATCGGTCCGACGGCCAGGCCGCGGTACCGGGCGAAGAACCCGAGGAACATGCTCACCACCGCCAGGTAGCCGAACGCCGCCCACTGCGCCGGTGTCGCCGACGGCGGCTGCCGGAGCGCCGCGACGACCGCGCGGGCCGACGTCGACGCGGGCGCTGGTGGCGCAGTACGGGGCCAGCCCGGTCACGGTGCAGAAGGCGCTGCGGGCGCTGGCCGCGCAGGGGCGTGGTCGACAGCCGCCCCGGCGTGGGCACGTTCGTGCGCGCGGTCCGGGTCGCGCGGCCCCACGACTACGGGTGGCAGACGGCGGCGCTCGGGCCGTCCCACCACCGGGTCCCGGAGGCCCCGGCGGCGCTGCGGTCCGCCCTGAACGACGTGGTGGCCCTGCACTCGGACCATCCCGACCGCGAGCTGCTGCCCGAGCGCCTGGTCCGCGCGGCGTTCACCCGCGCGGCCCGCACCGGCGCGCTGGTCGACCGGCTGCCGACGGCGGGCCTGCCGGAGCTGCGGTCCTGGTTCGCCGCGGAGCCGGCGGCGGTGACCCCGACCGGGGTCACGCCGGTCGCCCGCGGCGACGTCGTGATCATCCCGGGCAGCCAGGGCGGGCTGAGCACCGCGTTCCGCGCCCTGGTCGGGGCGGGCCGGCCGCTGCTGGTGGAGTCGCCGACCTACTGGGGCGCGATCCTGGCCGCCGCCCAGGTCGGCGTGGCGCTCGTCCCGGTGCCCAGCGGCCCCGACGGCCCCGACCCGGACGCGCTCGCGTTCGAGCAGACCGGCGCGCGCGCCTTCCACGCCCAGCCGAGCTTCGCCGGCCCCACCGGGGCGCTGTGGGAGCCGGACCTGGCCGACCGGGTCCTGGACGTGGTGCGGCGGCACGGGGCGTTCCTCGTCGAGGACGACTCGGCGCACGACTTCGGCATGACCGCGGACCCGCGGCCGATCGCCGCGCGGGACGACGGCGGGCACGTGGTCTACCTGCGCTCGCTGAGCAAGAGCGTCTCGCCGGCGGTCCGGGTCGCGGGCCTGGTCGCGCGGTCCGGCGCGCAAGCGGATCCTCGCCGACGCGCGGGCCGAGTCCGGCTACGTCAGCGGCGTGCTGCAGGCGGTCGCGCTCGACGTCGTGACGCAGCCCGCCTGGCAGGCGCACCTGCGCCGGCTGCGCCGGCAGCTCACGGCCCGCCGGGACCTCCTCGTCGCGAGCCTGCGCGAGCACGCGCCCGACGCGCGGCTGGACGCCGTGCCGCGGGGCGGGCTGAACCTCTGGGTGCGGCTGCCCGACGAGGTCGACCCCGGGCGGGTGGTCGAGGAGTGCGCGGCGGCGGGCGTCGTCGTCGGTCCGGGCGACGAGTGGTTCCCGGCCGAACCGACCGGCCACTTCCTCCGGCTCGACTACGCGGGCCCCGACCCCGGTGCCTTCCCGGACGCGGCGCGCGCCCTCGGCCGCGTGCTGCGCCGCCCCGATCGGCCCTGACGGCCGTTGCGCGGCGAAGTCGGGAGTGCCACGGGGAATTCGCGGGGAACGCGCGGTGGCGGCGGGCTGAGCGCCCGGTGGCGGGGGAGGGGGCCGGCGCGACGCCGCCGGCGGGAACCGGGGTAGGCCGGTCCCGCCGGCGGCGCCGGTCGGGTGTTCCCGGTCGGCGCCGGGTCAGCCGCGGGTGGAGTGCGGGACCAGGCCCAGTCGCCCGGCCAGCACGCCCGCCTGGAAGCGCGAGGTCGCGCCGATGTCCTGCATGATCCGGGCGACGTAGCGCCGGTAGGTGCGCACCGAGACCCCCAGCTCCCGGGCCGCGCTCTCGTCGGTCTGGCCGCTGGCCAGGCAGCCGAGCACCTTCGCGGTGGGCGCCTCGTCCACGCCGTCGCGGCCCCGCGGCGCGGGGATCGCGGTGTCCCAGATGCTGTTCATGAGCGTCTGCAACGCGTTGGCGATGGCCGGTTGGTGCAGGATGATCGCGTAGTCGTGGTCGGGCTGGGCGCCGTGCACGATCGCCGCGTTGCCGTCCACGATGATGATCTCCTCGCGGGAGCAGTTGGCCACCCGCAGCTCCACCTCCGGGGTCACCGCGTCCGCGAACCAGGGCTCACGGGTGATGCCGACCGAGTCGGGCGACCACAGCAGTCGGACCTTGACCCCTCTCTTGACCACGGCGTTCAACGAACCGTTCATCACCTGCAGGCACGCCGGCGACATCCGGCGCTGCGGCAGGACGGCCACCAGTTCGTGCCGGGCCGAGGCGGTCAGCTCCTCGGCCGCGGCCAGCACGGCCTGGTCGGTCGGTGCGATGCGCACCGTCAGGTGGCGCGGCTGGCCCACTTCCTGGGACATCGCCAGTTCCAGCAGCGAATGTGCTTGCAGCAGCACTTGTTCCAACTCGTAGCTTTTGTCTTTCAACGCGGTCTGCGTCATGCCGCCTCCCACGGCTGGGACCCCGGCCGCCCCCAGGCTCCGACGAGGGTTGTCGACCGCCGCGCGGCCTCCCCCGGAACCGCCCGACGCCCTCGACCGGGGTCGTTCATCTGCCACTTTCCCCTTGAGGTGGATCGTACGGGCGCGGCGCGGGGCGGTGGGCGCACTCCTCTGATCGATCAATGGGGTTGAATACAGTTCCGGCATGGGTAATGCGCCGAAAGGGTGAATCGGCGAGTAAATTTCACCTTTTTGCGGAGTGTCCACGAACCGTTGCCGTCATCTCATTTGGTGGGGTGCGCTACAAAACGTGCGCACGTCGTTCTCATGGGTAATCAAGGGTGGGTTGGGAAATGCCGTTGTCTAAAAATTGACACGGTGGGTCGAGCGATCGTCACGATTCGTGACGGGATGATTCAGGATTCAATCAGCCCGAGCCGCCCGGCGCGCACTCCCGCCTGGAAGCGCGACGTGGCCCCGAGGTCCCGGGTGATTTGAGCCACGTAACGGCGATAGGTGCGCACGGAGATGTTCAGCGCGCGGGCGGCGACCTCGTCGGTGTGCCCGCCGTCGAGGAGCGTGAGGATCCGCCGCGTCAGGTCCAGCGGCACGCGCAGCCGCGCCAGCTCCGCGCGCGGGGCCGCCGCCGACCACGCCGAGTCGACCAGCAGCTCCACCGCCGCCACCGCGGCCCGGTCGCGCAGCAGCACCGCGCCCACCGACGACGCGCCGTCGCGCAGCAGCGCCACCCGGCCGTCGCACACCATCAGGTCGCCCACCGGCAACGGGCCCAGCCGCACGCCGGCCACCGCGTCCAGCGCGGCCAGCAGCCGCGCGCACTTCTTGTCCTGCAAGGACATCGGGGGGCACAGCACCCGCGCCCGCACGCCCGCGCGGGCCGCCGTGGTCACCGCCTCCAGCACCAGGTCGGCGTCGAACGCCCCCAGCTCGCCCGCCGGCAGCGCCCACGTCAGGTCGGCCACCGCCTGCCGGGCCAGCCGCGCGGCCAGCGCCCGCACCTCGACCGCCCCCACCGGCAGCCCCACCCCGGCCTCGGCGCCGCGGTCGGACCGGTGGTGGGTGATGGCGGACTGGATCAACGTCTGGGCCTCGCGCAGGACGCCGACGAGGTCGGCCCCTTCCGCGGAACCCGGTCCCGAGCGCGCTTCCAACCAGACCTCCACTGTGGATTCCCGGCCGCGGAGAGCCCGGTGCGGTCACGCCACCGCTCGCCGGGACCGCGCCGTCGCCGACTGCCCGGAGAGTAGATGTAGGGGGTGGCGCTCCCGGTGCCGTCGCGGCAACAAGGTGTCGTGATACCCGGCGGTAGTGGACCGTTCGGAGCAGGCGGCTGTCCGCCATCGGCCGGTCCGTGGCAGCTTTGTGCCAACCTCGGGTGGCGGCTGAACCGATGCCCTACGTTTCAGCGCATGACCGCCCAGTCGGACGCACCGCCGCAGTCGCACGCCGTTCGGGAGCCCCGGCGGTGGTTCGCGCTGGCCGTCCTCGTCGTGGCCCAGCTGACGGTGTGGCTGGACAACACCATCCTCAACGTCGCCATCAGCACCCTGGCCGACCCGGTGCGCGGCGTCGGCGCGTCGCCCAGCGAGCTGCAGTGGAGCATCAGCTCCTACACCCTGGTCTTCGCCGCGCTGCTGTTCACCGGCGGCGTGCTCGGCGACCGGCAGGGCTACCGGCGGGTGCTCCTGCTGGGGATGCTCGTCTTCGGCGCCTCGTCGGCCTGGGCGGCCTACGCGGGCAGCGCCGGCGAGCTGATCGCGGCGCGCGCGGTGATGGGCGTGGGCAGCGCGCTGGTCATGCCCGCCACCCTGGCGATCATCAACCAGGTCTTCGACGGCAAGGAGCGCGCCACCGCCATCGCCGTGTGGTCCGGGTCGAGCGGCCTGGCCATCGCCGCGGGCCCGCTGGTGTCCGGCGCGCTGCTGGAGCACTTCTGGTGGGGCTCGATCTTCCTGGTGAACCTGCCGTTCGTGGTGGTCGGCACGGTGGGCGCGCTGGCGTTCATCGCCGACCGCCGGGCCACCACGCGGCCCAAGTTCGACCCGCTGGGCGTGGCGCTGTCCACCGCCGGCCTCGTCGCGCTGGTCTACGGCGTCATCGAGGGCGGCCACCAGGGCACCTGGGTCGCGCTGGAGGTGCTCGGCCCGCTGGTGCTCGGCGCGCTGCTGCTGGTCGCCTTCGTGGTGGTGGAGCTGCGGATCAGCGCGCCCAGCTTCGACGTGCGGCTGTTCCGCAACTCCTGGTTCACCGGCGGCAGCGTCTCGGTGATGCTGACCTTCTTCGGCCTCACCGGCACCATGTACTACTCCAACCTCTACCTCCAGGGCACGCGCGGGCTGTCACCGCTGGAGTGCGGCCTGGCCCTGGCCCCGGTGGCGGCCGGCGTCGTCGTGGGCGCCCCGGTGTCGGCGGTGCTGGTGCGCAAGCTCGGCATCCGCGCCGTCGTGTCGGTGGCGATGCTCGTCGCGGTGGCCACCTTCTACGCCTACGTGTGGTTCGACCTGGACACCCCGCTCGGGTGGTTCACCGTCCTGATGGTGGTGCAGGGCCTCGCGCTGGGCGCGGTGATGGCCCCGACCACCGAGGCGATCATGGCCTCGCTGCCGCCGGAGAGCTCCGGCGCGGGCTCGGCGGTCAACAACGCGATGCGGCAGCTCGGCGGCGTGCTCGGCGTCGCCGTGCTCGGCTCGGTGCTGTCCATGACCTACTCCGACGACGTCGCCGGCAAGCTGCCGCCGCTGCCCGAGGGCGCCCGCGCGGCGGCCGAGGAGTCGGCCGAGGGCGCGCGGGTCGTGGCCGGGCAGGCCGGCCTGCCGCAGCTGGTCGACGTCGCCAACACCTCGTTCATCCACTCGATGCACGTCACCACCGTCGTGGGGGCGGCCGTGTCGCTGCTCGGCGTCGTCGTGGCCGTGATCTTCTTCCGCCGGCGCCGCGACCCGGCCTGACCCCCGGCGGTCCGCACAGGAACAGGACCACCGGAAATGACCCTTCTGTCCGAACCCGTCCCCCGTCCCGACCACGCGCCGATACCCAGGCTGTCCGGGAGGGGACCGCTCGGCAACGCGCTGGAGTTCAAGCGCGACCGCCTCGGGCTGTTCACCCGGGTGGCGGCCGAGTGCGGCGACATCGGCGTCTACACCATCGGCCGGCAGCGCTTCCACCTGGTCAACTCGGTCGACCTCGTCCACGAGGTGCTGATCAAGCACGGCTCGGTGTTCGAGAAGACCGACCGGTTCCGCGCGTTCGCCCGGCCGCTGCTGGGCAACGGCCTGCTCACCGTGCCCAACGCCGAGCACCTGGGCAACCGGCGGCTGATCCAGCCGAAGTTCACCAAGGCCGTGGTGCGCAGCTCCACCGACGTCGTGGCCGCGGTCTCGGCGCGGCTGGCCGACGGGTGGGCCGACGGCGAGGTGCGCGACGTCCGCCGGGACATGGTCCGCCTGGTGCTGGGCGTGGTGGGCCGCAACCTGTTCAGCCGCGACGTGCTGGCCGAGGCCGACGAGCTGGGCGGCGCGCTCACCGACGCCATCCACGGCTTCGACGCGCAGGCCAGCGCGATGGTCCCGCTGACCATCGAGTGGCCGACGCCCGCGAACCTGCGCTACCGCCGCGCCATCAAGCGCCTGGAGCGCACCTTCCACGAGTTCCTGGCGCAGCGCCGGGCGAGCGGCGAGCGGCCGGACGACTGGCTGACGCTGCTGCTGGAGTGCCAGGAGCAGGCCGGCACGTCGATGACCGACGTCCAGCTGCGCGACGAGGCGCTCAACATGTTCATGCCCGGCCACGAGACCACCGCGACCGCGCTGACCTGGAGCTGGCACCTGCTGGCCGGGCACCCCGAGGTGTACGACCGCGTGGTGGCCGAGGTCGACGCCGTGCTGGGCGGGCGGCCGGCCGTGGTCGAGGACCTGCCCGCGCTGCGGTACACCCTCCAGGTGTTCAAGGAGGTGCTGCGCCTCTACCCGCCGGTCTACATGTTCACCCGCCAGCCGACGCGCGACGTGACCATCGGCGGGCACCTCATCCCGGCCGGGTCGGCGGTCGTGTTCAGCCCCTACGCGCTGCACCGCCGCCCGGACCTGTTCCCCGACCCCGAGCGGTTCGACCCCGACCGCTTCTCCCCGGAGAACGAGGCGGCGCTGCACCGGCACGCCTACCTGCCGTTCGGCGCGGGCCACCGGGTCTGCATCGGCAACAACCACGCGCTGCTCAGCGGCCAGGTCGCGCTGGCGACCATGGCGCAGCGCGTGCGCTTCGAGGCGGTGCCCGGCCACGTGCCGGTGCCCGAGCCGATGGTCACCCTGCGCCCCAAGGACGGCCTGCCGATGGTGGTCCGGCGCCGCACGCGCGCCGCGGGCGGTCCGGTCGACGCCGCCGGACCGGCCGGCGCGGGCGGACCGGCCGGCGCGGGCGGACCGGCCGGCGCGGGCGGACCGGCCGGCGCGCGCGGACCGGCCGGCGCGGGCGGACCGGTCGACGCCGCCGGACCGACCGGTGGCGCAGCGCCCGCGAGCGGGTGCCCCCACCACCGCTGACCCGCGCGAGGCGGACAGGTGCCGGTCGCCCCGCGCGGCCGGCACCTTCGCGTTCCCGGCCAGGTCGCGGACCCGGCCGCCCACCGAAGCGAGAGGCACCACCATGAGCGCGCTGCTGTCCACCCTGCTCACCCCGTACGCGCCGCTGCACGGCGCGTTCCTGTCCTACCTGATCTACCACCCGCCGCGCCGCCGCGACCGCCGCGCGCCCGCCGAGGTCGGCCTCACCCCCGAGGACCTGGTGGTGCCGCTGCCCGGCGGCGGCCGGCTGGCGGCCTGGCTGTTCCGCAACGACCCGGAGCGCGTCGTGGTGGTCGGCCACGGCATCGGCCTGAGCCGGTCGGCCAGCCTGCGGCACGCGAAGTTCCTGCACGAGGCGGGCTACACCGTCGTGCTGTTCGACCACCGCAACCACGGCCGCAGCAGCCAGGACCGCGCCTTCTGGAAGCTGGGCCACCGGTTCACCACCGACGTGGTCACCGTGGTCGAGCACGTGCGCGCGCTGCCCGGCCACGCCGACGCCCGCTTCGCCGTGTACGGCTTCTCCTTCTCCACCTTCCCCGTCTCCTACGTCCCGACGCGGCCGGAGGCGCGGGTGAGCGCCATCGTCTGCGACAGCGGCCCGGTGGTCGACATCCCGTCGCTGTTCCGGGGCTTCCTCGACACCGACGGCATCCCGGTGCCCGCCGCGCTGCGCCGGGGGCCGGCCCGCAGGGCGCTGGAGGGCACCTTCGCCGCCCTGGGCACGGGGATGCTCCAGGCCCAGTGGCCGCCGCCGGTCGAGCCGTACGCCGACACCCCCGTCCTGTTCCTGGCGGGGGAGGACGACGTGGTGGTCCCCGCCGCGGGCGTGCGCGAGCTGGCGCGGCGGTTCCCCCTCGGGCAGTTCCGGTCGCTCCCGGGCACCGGGCACCTTGCCGGATTGAAAACGCTGGGTGACACTTACTCCTCGGCCGTCCTGGACTTCCTCGCCGCCGCGTTCGAGCGTCCTGTCAGGAACGTGCCAGCCACCCGCGAGCCATGACAGCTTGTGGGCAAGGAACGCCGAAGTGGGGCGCAGCGGGCGTCGCCGGCCATAGTCTCGGGTCATCCACCTCCACTTCGGACATTGGAGATCCTTCGTGCCCACGATTGCGGAAGAGCGCATGGCGCAGATCAAGGACATCGTCTGCGACATCCTGGAGATCGAGCCGGAAGAGGTCACGCCCACCAGCCTTTTCAAGGAGGACCACGACGCGGACTCGCTGCGCGCGATCGAGATCCTCGCGTCGCTGGAGAAGGCGTTCAACGTGACCATCGACCAGAGCGAGCTGCCGCGGATGGTCAACCTGGAGGGCGTGTACACGGTCGTCGCCGAGAGCGCTGACTGGAACTGACATGACCCAGGCAGCCAATCGGGTCGTGATCACCGGCCTGGGTGTCGTGTCCAGCATGGGGCTGGGCGTGGACGAGTTCCGCGCCGGCCTGCGGGCGGGGCGGGACACCGCGAGGCCCATCACCGCCTTCGACACTCGCGGGTTCGACCACGCCAATGGTTGCGAGATCACGGGTTTCGAGCCCGAGACCTGGATCCGGCGGCTGGTGCCGACCGAGCTGGGCCGGGCGAGCCAGTTCGCCGTCGCCGCGGCGCGGATGGCGGTCGAGGACGCCGCGCTGTCCGTGCCGCGGCTGCGGGACTCCCGGTCGCTGGTGACCATCGGCACCACCGACGGCGAGTCCCGCGACCTGGACGGCCTGGTCGAGGTCGAGGTGACCGAGGGCCCGGCGGCCATGGACCCCGTCGCGGCGCGGCGCGTGCCCGCCGGCCGGCTGGCCGCGGCCATCGCCCGGGAGTTCGCGCTCACCGACACCGAGGCGGTCACCATCCCCACCGCGTGCTCGGCGGGGAACTACGCCATCGGCTACGGCTACGACGCGGTCCGCTCCGGCGAGGTCGACTTCGCCCTCGCGGGCGGTGCGGACGCCCTGTGCCGCAAGACGTTCACCGGCTTCTACCGGCTGGGCACCATCGCCCCGGAGCGGTGCCGGCCGTTCGACGCGGACCGCAAGGGCATCCTCACCGGCGAGGGCGCCGGCGTGCTGCTGCTGGAGAGCGAGGAGTCCGCGCGGGCCCGCGGCGCGCGCATCTACGCCGAGGTGCTGGGCTACGGCCTCAGCTGCGACGCCGACCACCCGGTGGCGCCCAACCAGGCGGGCGTGGCCCGGTGCATGCGCCTGGCGCTGGAGAACTCGGGCGTCAAGCCCGGGGAAGTGGACTTCATCTCCGCGCACGGCACCGGCACCAAGGCCAACGACGTCACCGAGGCGGGCGCGATCCGCCAGGTGTTCGGCGACCGCCCGCCGCGCACGGTGTCGATCAAGTCCATGATCGGCCACTCGATGGGCGCGGCCAGCGCGCTGGCCTCCATCGGCTGCGCCCTGGCGATCACCGACGGGTTCATCCCGCCGACGATCAACCACGAGCGCACCGACCCGGAGATCGACCTCGACTGCGTGCCCAACCACGCCGTCGAGGCCGAGCTGAACGTGGTGCAGAACAACGGGCTGGCCTTCGGCGGCAACAACGCGGTGACCATCTTCGGCCGCTACCGGGAGGAAGCGTCATGAGCTGGCTGGTCACGGGGACCGGCGCGGTGTGCAGCGTGGGCCGCGGCACCGACGCGGTGTTCGAGGCGCTGTGCTCGGGCACCACGGGCCTGAACCCGCTGCGCTCGTTCGAGCACGACAAGTTCCGCGTCACCCGCGCCTACGAGGTCGACGACCGCGACGGCGGCGCCGACGTCCCCGGCCGGGCCACGGCCTGGCTGCTCGACGCCATCGCCGAGGCCCTGGCCGACGCCGGGCTGGGCGAGGACCTGTCGAAGGTCCCCGTCCTGGTCGGCACCGGCCTGCGCGAGCTGCGCTCGGTCGAGCTGTGGTGGGCGCGGGAGGACGCGGGGCCGGGCGAGCCGGACCGCCTGCACTTCGGCACCGCCCTGCGCGAGCGGTTCGGCGCCACGGACACCTACACGTTCTCCAACGCGTGCTCGGCGTCGCTGTACGCCCTCGCGCTGGCCACCGACCTGCTCACCGTCGGCGGCGCGGAGACGGTGGTGGTCGCGGGCGTCGACGGCATCACCACGAGCATGCACGGCCTGCTCGACCGGGTGCACCCGGAGCCGCCCGAGGCGGTCCGCCCGTTCGACCGCGAGCGCAAGGGCGTGCTGATGGGCGAGGGCGCGGCGGCGGTCGTGCTGCGCAAGCCGGACGGGGTGGACCCCACCGCGGCCAAGGCCGTGCTGCGGGCCGTCGGGCTGTCCTGCGACGCCTTCCACGTCACCGCGCCGGACCCGGCGGGCATCGCCGCGTCGGTGCGCCAGGCGCACGCGCGGGCCGGCATCAAGCCCGAGGACGTGGACCTGGTGATGCTGCACGGCACCGGGACGCTGCTCAACGACGAGGCCGAGGCCGCCGCGGTGGCCGAGGTGTTCGGCGAGCACGCGGGCGCGCCGGTGATGACCGCGGTGAAGTCCATGACCGGCCACACCTCCGGCGGCTCCGGCCTGCTCGGGCTGGTGCTGGCCACCCGCGCCCTGGCCGAGGGGCGCGTCCCGCCCACCGTCGGCCTGGTCGACCCGGTGCCCGAGGCCGCCGACTTCCGCTTCGCCCGCGCGGGCGACCCGGTGGCCGAGCTGTCGGTGGCCCAGGTCGACGCCTTCGGCTTCGGCGGCGTCAACGCCGTGGCCGTGATCGAGAGGACCAGCGCATGACCAGCGTTGTCGGGGTCGGCGTCGCGCTGCCCGGGGTGTCCGGCGTGGACGCCTTCGTGGCGGGCGCGGCCGACCGCAGCGAGCCGGTGGAGCCCGCCGCCCGGATCGGGCGCAAGGGCTTGCGCTACAAGGACCGCGCGACCCAGCTCGGCCTGGTCGCCGCGCACGACGCCCTGGTCGACGCGGGCCTGTGGGCCGACGGCGCGCTGACCGTGCCCGGCGAGACCGTCGCCGTGCTGGCCAGCTCCAACCTCGGCAACCTGGACACCGTCTGCGGCGTCTCGGCCACCATCGCCGACGAGGGCGTCACCGGCACCAGCCCGATGGACCTGCCCAACGCCTCCAGCAACGTGATCGCCTCCACCGCCGCGATCCGGTTCGGGCTCAAGGGCCCCAACCTGATGGTGTGCAACGGCGCCACGTCCGGCCTGGACGCGGTGCACTGGGCCGCGGTCCTGCTGGCCGCGGGCCGCGCCCGGCACGCGCTGGTGATCGGCGTCGAGGTGGCCAACCCGGTCACCGAGCGCTTCACCGGCACCACCGACCTGCTCGACGGCGCGGCCGGCCTGGTGCTGTCGGCGGAGGGGGACGGCGTGCCGCTGGGCCGCTTCGCCCGCGGCGGTTCGCTGGCCGAGGTGGTCACCGGCACGGCGGGCACCTGGTTCGTCCCCGAGGGCTTCCGGGGCGAGGCCCCGATCCCGGGTCTCGCCGGCGCCACCCGGCGCGACCTGGCCGAGTCCTTCGGCCGCTGCGGCGGCGCCCTGGGCGTCCTGCAGTGCGTCGCGGCCTCCGGGCTGCTGCGCGCGGGCGCGGCGGACCCGGTCGTGGTCAGCAACGACGGCCACGAGGCGGCGGCGGGCCTGGTCCTGCTGCCGGTGGGCGGCGCGGCGTCATGACCGACCAGGACGCGCCGGTCGTCGTCCGGCGGGTGCGGGCGGCGCGGGGACCGGCCGGGCGCCCGGTCCGCGTGCTGCTCCTGCACGGCCTGGCGAGCAGCGGCGCGACCTGGGACGCCTTCGCGCCGCTGGCGGACGACGACTGCGAGCTGTGGGTGGCCGAGCTGCCCTGGCGCGGCGAGGGCGTGCCGGGGTGGGCCGAGCGCGACGACGTGGGCGGCTGGGCCGCCGAGGCGCTGGCCGGGGTGCCCGGCGGCGCGGACGTGGTCGTGGCGCACTCCTTCGGCGCCAACGCCCTGCTCGCCCACCTGGTCGAAGCGGCGGCGACGCCGAGCGCGGTCGTGCTCGTCTCGCCGTTCTACCGACCGTCGGCGGCCGATTTCGACTGGGCCGCCATCGACTACTACCTCAACGACTTCCACCGCATCCTGGCCGACGGCATCCGGGTCCGCTCCGGCGGGCGGCTGGCGCCCGACCGCCAGGAGGCCATGGCCCTGAAGGTCCGCGAGCGGGTGGGCGCCTACGGGTGGGTGCGGTTCTTCAGCACCTACCTGGGCACCCCGCGCCTGCCGCTGGACCGGATCGGCGTGCCGTGCCTGGTGGTGGCCGGGGAGACCGACTTCGCCGCCTTCCCCGCCGACGCCATCGCGCTGGCGGCCGGGCTGCCCGACGCGCGCGTGCACGTCGTCGCCGGCTGCGGCCACTTCGCGATGGTCGAGCAGGCCGAGGCGTTCGCGGCCCTGGTCAACCGATTCCTCACCGACATTCTGCGCAACCGAGCATGGGAGCCACTGAAGTGAGCCCACAAGCCAACCCCGCCGCCGCGGACGTCCAGACCGCGCTCAAGGCGCTGCTGACCGGCACCACCACGGTGTCGCTGCGCCCGCGCTACGAGGGCAACAACATCAACACCTGGATCGGCTTCAAGCACGTCAACTACCTGGTGGAGGAGGCCGTGCTGGAGCACTTCCGCTCCGCCGGCCTGCCGACCCGGGTGCTGTTCGAGGACTACGGCCTGGGCCTGGAGATCACCACGATCGACACCCGCATCCTCAACGCCTTCCACCTCGACGAGGTCGGCGTCGCGACGGTCACCCCGACCGCCGAGGACGAGCTGGCGTTCAAGGTCGTCATCTCCAAGGAGGGCAACACCGGCAAGGACGTGACCGCCAAGGTGAAGGTCACGCTGCGCCGCGAGACCTACGTCTCCCCGGAGAACGTCGTTCCCGCGGAGCTGGCGCCGTTCTCGGTCGACCGCATCGGCGGCGGCGAGGCCGGTCCGGCCGCCGAGGACGACGTGCTGGCCCAGCTCACCCGCGACCGCAACGCCTTCGGCTGGAAGTGGCGGATCCCCTACCCCTACTGCCACAACAACGAGCGCCTCCAGATGTCGGGCTACCTGCGCCTGATGGAGGAGGTCGTGGACCTGTTCCTGGCCGACCGCGGCATCTCCATCAAGACCCTGCTCGACGACCGCAAGTGGATCCCGGTCGTCCCGCACTCGAAGATCACCCAGGTCGACGAGGCGTGGATGGAGGAGGACCTCTACACGATCTACACCGTGGAGGAGGTCTTCAAGGGCGTCACCTACACCTCGCGGATGGACACCTACGTCGTGCGCGACGGCAGGCTGGTGCTCACCTCCACCGGCACGATCACCCACGGCTACGCGATCTTCCACGACCGCAAGGACTGGAGCCTGGTCAACTTCGACGAGCGCGTGCTCGCGGCGCTGCAGGGCTGATCCGCATGACCGTGCACATCACCGGCCTGGGCGTGCTGTCCTGCCTGGGCGCCGGCGTCGACAGCTTCCGGGCGGGGATGCGCGCCGCGCGCAGCGCTCCCCGCCGCGCGGCCGACCCGCACGCCAACATGGCGCGCCCGCTGATGTACTCCGTGCCCGAGGCCGACGTCCCGCCCGCGCCGGCCTCGTCCCCGCTGGGGTCGACCCCGGTGGGCATGGCGTCGCGCTACGCGCTGGCCGCCGCCGCCGAGGCGGTGGCCGACGCGGGCCTGGGCCGGGTCGCCGACCCGCGGCGGCTGGCGGTGGTGGTGGGCACCGGCATGGGCGACTCCGGGGCGCACGAGCAGTGGCACGTCGACGGGGCGCCCGCGGGCGAGTGGGCCCCGGTGTTCACCCCGGCCGCCGCCATCGGCGGCCTGGTCGGGGCGGCCGGGGCCAACACCAGCATCAGCAACGCCTGCGCCGCCAGCGGTTTCGGGCTCTCCGTCGCCGCGGACCTGATCCGGTCCGGCGAGGCGGACGTGGTGATCGCGGGTGGCGCCGAGGCGTACTCCCGGGTCGCGCTGGGCTGCTTCAACCGGCTCGGCGCCATCGACGCCGAGCGGTGCAGGCCGTTCGACCGCCACCGCGGCGGCACGGTGTTCGGCGAGGGCGCCGCGATCATGGTGCTGGAGTCGGCCGAGCACGCCGCCGCGCGCGGCGCGCGGGCCTACGCCACCCTGGCGGGGGCGGGCTGGAGCTGCGACGCCTACCACTCCACCGCGCCCGAGCCGACCGGCGGCCAGATCGTGCGGGCCATGCGCCAGGCGTTCGACGACGCGGGCGTGAAGGCGGGCGACGTCGGCGCGGTGGTGCCGCACGGCACCGGCACCCAGCTCAACGACGTGGTGGAGAGCGGCGCGCTGGTCGAGGTGCTCGGCGCGGACGGCCCGCCGCTGTACAGCCTCAAGGGCCTGATCGGGCACACCGGCGGGGCGGCGGGCGCGCTGGCCGCGCTGGCGGGCGCGCTGATCGTGGCCGACCGGGAGGTCCCGCCGAACGTCCCGCTGGGCGAGCAGGACCCGGAGTGCCCGGTCCTGCTGCCGACCGGGGCCGTGCCCCTGCGGGGTTCCGCGGTGCTGGTCAACGCCTACGCCTTCGGCGGCAACAACGTGTCCCTCGTGCTGCAGGAGGCGGGTTCGTGAGCACCGACCTGGTGGTGACCGGCATCGGGGTGCTCGACCCCGCGCACGGCTTCGACCACCGCACCGAACTGGGCCCCCGCGGCTACAAGTACCTCCCGACGGCCACGCAGTACCTGCTGGCCGCCACCAAGCGCGCCGTCGCCGCGGCGGGCGACACCCTGGAGCGGGTGCCGGAGGAGCTGCGCGCCGCGGCCGTGGGCACCAACTGCGCCGCGTCGGCGCTGCACGCCGGGATGGACCGCACCGTCCTGGACGGCGACGCCAACGACCTGAGCCCGGCCACCGCGCCGTACTTCTCGATCAACCTGTTCGGCAGCAGGCTGGCCACCGAGCACGCGCTCAAGGGCTTCAACCTCACCGTCACCAGCCCGCGCGTGGCGGGCCTGGAGGCCGTGCAGACCGGCGGTCGGTCGGTGGCCCTGGGCCGCGCCGAGTGGCTGGTCGCCGGCGCCGCGGAGGAGGCGCTGGACCCGGCCGAGCCGGGCGCGGGCGGCGCCGAGTCGGGCGCGGTCGCCCTGGTGCTGGAGCCCGCCGCCGCGGCGGTCGCGCGCGGCGGCCGGGTGCTGGGCCGCTGCGCGGTGCGCACGGCCTTCCTGCCGCCCGCCGGCCTGACCCCCGAGCTGGTCGGCGCCGTGGTCGAGCCCGTGCTCGCCTGGGCGGGCCGCGTGCCCGTGCGGGCGGTGGTCGACTCGTCGCCGGTGGCGCGGGCCCTGCTGGCGGCGCTGGGCCCGGACGCGGCCGTCGTGCCCGCGGGCTCGGGCTGCCTGCGGCCGGTCGCGGAGGTCGCGGCCGTGCTGGGCGGCGACCGGGCCGAGCTGGTGGTCACCGCCGCCGCCCAAGGAAACGTCGCGTTCGCGCTCGTCACCCCCGGAGGGAACTGATGCTCACCTCGTTGCAGGGCAAGTGGTGCCTGGTCCTCGGCGCGTCCAGCGGCATGGGCGAGGCCACCGCGCGCGCCTGGGCGCGGGCCGGCGGCAACGTCCTCGGCGTCCACTTCGACACCGCGGAGCGCCAGGAGAAGGTGGCCGTGCTCCAGGAGGAGCTGCGCTCGCAGGGCGGCCAGGCGCACTTCTTCAACGCCAACGCGGCCAGCGCGGACACCCGCGCCGAGCTGGTGCCCGCCTTCGCGGAGCTGGTCGGCGACGCGGGCATCCGGGTGCTCATGCACTCGCTGGCCTTCGGCAGCCTGGTGCCGTTCATCGCCGAGGACAAGCGCAAGGCGTTCACGCCCCGGCAGATGGACATGACGCTGAACGTGATGGCGCACAGCCTGGTCTACTGGACCCAGGACGTGCACCGCGCGGGCCTGCTGCGCCGCGGCGCGAAGATCTTCGCGATGACCAGCGCGGGCGACGAGAAGGTCTCGCCCAACTACGGCGGGGTCTCCGCGGCCAAGTGCGCCCTGGAGTCCCACGTCCGGCAGCTGGCGCTGGAGCTGGCCCCCGAGGGCATCTCGGCGAACTCGCTGCGCGCGGGCGTCACCGTGACCCCGTCGCTGGAGCGCATCCCCGAGCACGAGCGGCTGGTCGAGCTGGCCACCCGCACCAACCCGCACGGGCGGCTGACCCGCTGCGAGGACGTCGCCGAGGCCGTCGTCCTGCTGTCGTCCACCGACTCGTCCTGGATCACCGGGAACGTCATCGGCGTCGACGGCGGCGAAGCGCTGACCGCCTGAGGAAAACCCCACCGGACGAGGGAAGTCGAGCAGTGACCGAGACAGCGAGGACCGTCGCCGCGCCGCGCGGGTCAGCGGTGCCCGCCACCGCGCGCGCGTGGTGGTCGGCGCTGCGGCTCGGGGTGCAGGACGCCTACCGCGTCTACCACCCGCCCGCCGGCAAGCCCGGTCGCACGCCGCAGCAGAAGGGGCTGGTGGCCGAACCGGTGCACGTCGTCACCTCCCGCGACCGCGTCCGCCTCGACGGCTGGTTCGTGCCCGGCGACGGCCCGCACACCGTGGTCGTCTGCCACGGCATGGGCCGCACCAAGAACGCCGTGCTCGACCACGTCAAGCTGCTGCACGAGGCGGGCCACCACGTGCTGGCCTACGACCTGCGCAACCACGGCGCGAGCGGCCACGACGGCAAGGTCACCCGCATGGCCGACCGGTTCACCGGCGACCTGCGCGACGTGCTGCGCTTCGTGGCCGCCGACCCGCGGATGAACCGCGGGAAGCTGGCGGTGCTGGCGTTCTCCTTCTCGACCTGGCCCGCGGTGTACGCGCTGCAGGGCGGCGGGCCGCCGGTCGCGGCGATCGTCTGCGACAGCGGCCCGATGCACGACATCCCCGGCGGGTTCCGGCACTTCACCTCGCTGCGCCGGGCCTCGCTGCCCGAGCCGCTGCGGCGGCCCGGCGCGTTCGCCCTGTACCGCAAGGCGTTCACCCTGTGCGGCACGCGGATGCTGGCCGTGCGGGGCTGGCCGCCGCCGCTGCCCTCGGTGGCCACGCGGATGCTGTTCATCGGCGGGGCCAACGACCCGGTGGTGCCCGCGTCCCAGGTGATGCGGGTGGCGGCGGAGTACCCGGCGGCCCGGCGGTGGGTGGCCCCGCAGGCCCAGCACATCAACGCCGTCCGCCTGGACCGCGACGAGTACCGGGAGCGCGTCACCGCGTTCCTGGCCGAGGCGTTCGGCGGTGCGGCGTGAGCACCTACCTGATGATCGAGACCCAGGGCCCGTGGGCGGGTCCCGGCTGCGCCCGCTTCCTGGCCGACGCCGCCGACCTGCTGGCGGCGGGCGACCGGGTGTGCCTGTTCCTGCTCCAGGACGGGGTCACCGCGGCCGTCGGCACGACGCTGTCCGAAGTGGACGGACTGCTGGCGGCGGGCGCCACCGTGTGGGTCGACCGGTTCTCGGTGGACCAGCGGGCGCTGACCGCCGCAGCCCGGCCGGCGGGCGTCGAGCTGGTCGACGTGGACCGGGTGGCGAGCGCGCTGCTCGACCCCGACGTGCGGGCGGTGTGGCACTGATGGCGCGCATCCCCGAAGCCGACCTGCTGCTCGCCGTCATGGGCGCGCCGCACGCGTCGGACCTGGCGACCTCCGTGCTGCGGATCGCCGAGGCCGTGGTCGGGCAGGGCGGCCGGGTCCAGGTGTGGACCTGCGGCTACGCCACGATGCTCACCCAAGCCTCGCTGGGCGCGGCCAAGCCCCGCAACGTGGTCGACTGGTCGCGCGACTACCCGTCCACCGCGGCGGTCGTCCGCGACCTGATCGCCGCCTCCGCAGGCGCCCTGTCCTGGTACTCGTGCCGCTTCTGCGGCGAGGAGCGCGGCGTCACCGCCCACATCCCCGAGGTGCGGGTCCGGCCGCCGTTCAAGTTCGGCGAGCACGTGGCCGCCGCCCGCAAGACGCTGTTCACGGGGGTGATCTGAGGTGCGCTACCTGGCGGTGGTCGAGCGCGGTTACCGCGGCTCGGTGGAGACCCAGTTCGCCGACGTGCTCTACCTCGTGCGCGAGCTGAACCGGCAGTTCGGCGGGCTGGACCTGAGCCTGCGCGGCCTGGCGGTCACCTACGCCGTGGCGGCGGCCCCGGTCGCGCCCGCGGTGGGCGTGGACGCGCTGCCCGACCCGCGCGCGTCGCTGCGCACCCTGCTCGACGAGGGCGTCGCCGTCACGGTCGCCGACGCCGACCTGGCGGCCGCGGGCCTGCCGGGCGACGTCCCCCTGCTACCCGGCGTGGTGCGCGGTGCGGCCCGCTGGTCCGACTACCGAGCCGTCTGGTTCCTCTGAAGGAGAATCCGTGACCACCACCACCAGCTACCCCGTCATCGCGGCCTGGTCCGCCGTCTCCCCGCTGGGCCTGGGGCGCGCGGCGTTCAGCGACGGCCTGCGCGCCGGCCGCACCGCCGTGGCCGAGGTCGACCCGACCTGGGACGCCCCGGTGGAGCAGGCGTGCCTGGTGCCCGACTTCGACATCAAGGCGATCCTGGGCCGCAAGGGCACCCGCTCGATGGACCGGGCCACCGGCCTGGCCGTCACCGCCGTCGGCCGGCTGCTCGACGGCGCGCAGGGCGACGAGCGCACCGCCCTGGTGCTGGGCACCAGCACCGGCAGCGCGCAGTCCATCATGGACTTCACCCGCGACTCGCTCACCGGCGCGCGCCCGCACCTGGTCGACCCGGCCCGCTTCCCCAACACGGTGATGAACTGCGCGGCGGGCCAGTGCGCCATCTGGCACAAGCTCCAGGGCCCCAACACCACCATCGCCGCCGGCCGCGCCTCCGGGCTGCTGGCCCTGCGCTACGCCCTGCGGCTGCAGCGCAACCGGCACGCCGACGCCGTGCTGGTCGGCGCGGTGGAGGAGTTCTCGCACGCCCGCGCCTGGCTGGAGCAGCGTGCCCGCGGCCACGTCGCCCTGCTCGGCGAGGGCTGCGCGGTGCTGCGCGTCGAGCCCGGCGGCGAGGGCCTGGCCGAGGTCCGCGGCCTGGAGACCGCCCTGTACAACGACCACGCCGAGGTCCGGTCGGTGGTCGGGGACCTGGTGCTGCGCGCCCTGCGGCGCGCCGACGTCGACGTCGCCGACGTGGCCCTGGTCGCCGAGTCCGGCTTCGAGGGCGAGGCCGACGGCGTGCGCGACGCGCTGCCCGGGGCCGAGCCGGTGCGCTGCGCTGAGGTCATCGGCGACACCTCCGCCGCGTCCGCGGCCTTCCAGACCACCGCGGTGCTGGCCACCGCCGAGGACCGGCCCGAGCTGGCCGGCCGGGCGGCGGTGATCACCTCGGTCGACCACGACGGCGTCGTCGCGGCGGCCGTGCTCCGCCTGCGCTGACCGCCCACGTCCCTACCGCACCGAAAGGAGGGGGTCCCATGGTCGTCCCCCAGCGAGGCCGGGAGACCCTGGCGCGACTCGCGGCCCTGCCCGAGGACGCGTGGACCTCGTGCCGCGGCTGCCGGGCCGTGCTGCACGGCTCCAGGCTGCGCCGCACGGCGGGCGTGTGCCCCGAGTGCGGGCACCACGGCCGGCTGGGCGCGCGCGAGCGCATCGCCCAGCTCGCCGACCCCGGCACGTTCACCGAGCACCACGCCGACACCGCCGCCGGGGACCCGCTGGAGTTCACCGACCGGCTGGCCTACCCCGAGCGGGTGGCCCGCGCCCGCAAGGACACCGGCCTGACCGAGGCCGCCGTGGTCGGCATCGCCGAGCTGGGCGGCAGGCCCGCGGTGCTGGCCGTGCTCGACTTCGCCTTCCTCGGCGGCAGCATGGGCTCGGTGGTGGGGGAGAAGATCGCCTACGCCGCCGAGCTGGCCGCCACGCGGCGCGTGCCGCTGATCGCGGTGTCCTCCTCCGGCGGCGCCCGGATGCAGGAGGGCATCCTCTCGCTGCTGCAGATGGCCAAGACCGCCGCGGCCATCGGCCGGCTGCGCGCCGCGGGCGTGCCGTTCATCAGCGTCCTGGCCGACCCCGTCTACGGCGGGGTGTCGGCCAGCTTCGCCGCCCTCGGCGACGTGGTCCTGGCCGAGACGGGCACCCGCGCGGGCTTCGCCGGGCGCCAGGTGATCGAGCAGACCCTCCGCGAGGCGCTGCCCAAGCGCTTCCAGACGGCCGAGTTCCTGCACGAGCACGGCCACCTCGACCTGGTGCTCAACCGGGGCGAGCTGCAGCTGGTGCTGCGCGACATCGTCGCCTTCCACGCCGCGGCCGGCACCCGGCCCGGACCGGCCGAGCCGTTCCCGGCCACCCGGATCGCCGCGCGCGCGACCGACCCGTGGGAGGCCGTCCGGCTGGCCCGCCACACCGGCCGCCCCAACGCCCTGGGCTACGTCGAGCGGGTGTTCAACCGGTTCACCCCGCTGCACGGCGACCGCTGGTCCGGCGACGACGAGGCCGTGATCGGCGGGCTGGCGTGGCTGGACGACGCGCCGGTGGTGGTCATCGGCCACTGCAAGGGCCGCGACACCCCGGAGAACGTCCGCCGCAACTTCGGGATGCCCCACCCGCACGGCTACCGCAAGGCCATGCGCCTGATGACCCTCGCCGAGCGGTTCGGCGTGCCCGTGGTGACCCTGGTGGACACCCCCGGCGCGTACCCGGGCCGGAAGGCCGAGGAGGACAACCAGAGCGGCGCGATCGCCGAGGCGCTGGTGCTCTCCGCCGGGCTGCGCGTGCCGATCGTCACCGTGGTCACCGGCGAGGGCGGCAGCGGCGGCGCGCTGGCCCTGGCCACCGGCGACCGGCTGCTGATGCAGGAGAACGCGGTGTACTCGGTGATCAGCCCGGAGGGCTGCGCCACCATCCTGTTCGGCGACGCGGGCAAGGCCCCCGAGGCCGCCCGCGCGCTGCGGCTGAGCGCGCCGGAGGTCTACCGCCTCGGCGTGGCCGACGAGCTGGTCCCCGAGCCCGCGGGCGGCGCGCACACCGACCCCGCCGCCGCGGCCGACGCCGTCGCCGACGCCCTGCGCCGCGCGCTGGGCGAGCTGGTCCGCACCGACCCCGACGAGCTGGTGGCCGCCCGCTACCGCCGGCTGCGCGCCTACGGGTCGGCCACCCTGCCCGGCCCGGACGCCGCCCGGCGGACCGGTGAGCCCCCGACCGCCGCGGAGCGGTCCCCGATCGTGGAGAGCGCCCATGCCTGAGCAGACCCCGGCCACCCTCGTCGAGCAGGTGCGCGAACTGGTCGAGCTGGTGCACACCACCTCCGTCAGCCGCATCCGCATCGAGTCCGACGCCTTCCGGGTGGAGATCGAGGCCGAGCCACCCGCCGTCGCCGCAGCGCCCGCCGTCGCCGCCGGCCCCCCGGCCGCGGCGGTCACGACCACCGCCGTCACCACCACCGCCGCCGTCGCGGCCCCCGCCGAGCCGCCGGCCGGCGCCGAGGTCCGGGCGCTGCTGGTCGGCGTCTTCTACCGGTGCCCCGCGCCCGGCGAGCCGCCGTTCGTCGAGGTCGGCGACCGGGTCGAGGCCGGGCAGCAGCTGGGCATCGTGGAGGCGATGAAGACGATGAACCCGGTCACCGCCGACCGCGCGGGCGTCGTCGCCGCCGTGCCCGCCCGGGACGGCGAGGTCGTGGAGTTCGACCAGCCGCTGTTCGTGATCGGGGCGAGCTGAGGTGGGCGAGGAGATCCGGACCGTCCTGGTGTGCAACCGGGGCGAGATCGCGGTGCGGATCGTGCGGGCGTGCAAGGACCTCGGCCTGCGCGCCGTGGTGGCGCACTCCACCGCCGACCGCGACAGCATGGCGGTGCGCGTCGCCGACGAGGCGGTGTGCATCGGCCCCGGCCCCTCGGCGCGCAGCTACCTGAACATGCCGGCCATCCTCTACGCCTGCGCCCGCACCGGCGCGGACGCCGTGCACCCCGGCTACGGCTTCCTGTCCGAGAACGCGGTGTTCGCCCGGGCCTGCGCCGAGGTCGGGATCAAGTTCATCGGCCCGCCGGCCGAGCTGATCTCGCTGATGGGCGACAAGATCGCCGCCCGCGCCGCCATGCGCGCGGCGGGCGTGCCGGTGCTGCCCGGCTCCGACGGCCCGGTCACGTCGCTGGGCGAGGTCACCGCCGTCGCCGACGAGATCGGCTACCCGGTGGTGATCAAGGCCGCGGCGGGCGGCGGCGGGCGGGGCATCGCCATCGTGCGCGACCCGGCGGACCTGGCCGACGCCTACCGCGCCACCACCGCGACCGCGCGCACGCTGTTCCACGACGAGCGCGTCTACCTGGAGAAGTTCGTCGGCGCCGCCCGGCACGTCGAGGTCCAGGTGCTCGCCGACGAGCACGGCAACGTGGTGCACCTCGGCGAGCGCGACTGCTCGGTGCAGCGCAAGCAGCAGAAGCTGGTGGAGGAGTCGCCGTCGCCGTTCCTGGACGAGCGGCAGCGCGCCGACCTGTGCGCCGCGGCGGTGGCCGGCGCGCGGGCCATCGGCTACGCCAGCGCCGGCACGTTCGAGTTCCTGGTGGACGAGGCGGGCACGCCGTACTTCATCGAGATGAACACCCGCCTGCAGGTCGAGCACCCGGTCACCGAGGAGCGCACCGGGGTCGACATCGTCCAGTGGATGATCCGGGTGGCCGCGGGCGAGCGGCTGGGCATGACCCAGGACGACGTCCGGCCCACCGGCTTCTCCATCGAGGCCCGGATCAACGCCGAGGACCCGGACCGGGACTGGGCGGGCTCCGCGGGCGCCATCGAGCGCATCGTGCTGCCCGGCGGGTCCGGCGTGCGCGTGGACACCCACGCGCACAGCGGTTACGTCGTGCCGCCCTACTACGACTCCCTGCTGGCCAAGCTGATCGTGACCGCGCCCACCCGCGAGGAGGCCCTGCGCCGGCTCGACCGCGCGCTCGGCGAGTTCTCCTGCTCGGGCATCACGACCAACGCGGACTTCCACCGCAGGCTGGTGCGCGACGAGAGGTTCCGCACCGGCGACTACCGCCTCGACATCGTCGAAGCGCTCACCTGACACACCGAACACAAGACACACCAACAGGAGGAACCACAATGTCCGCTGTCGCCCTGGAGCGCGAGGACCTGCGCGCCACCGTCGCCGACGTGCTCGACGTGGACGTCGAGGAGGTCACCGACGACGTCGACTTCATCGAGGACCTCGGCGTCGACTCGCTGATGGCCCTGGAGGTCATGGTCGTGCTGGAGAAGAAGTACGGTGTGAAGATCGCCGAGTCCGAGCTGCGCGAGGTCACCAACCTGAAGAAGGCGTACGACCTGCTCACCGAGAAGCTGAAGGCCGCCTGATGACCGCGCCCGCCGCCGCCAGCCCCGTCACCGCCCCGGTGACGGTGCTGGAGCACGCCGACGGCCGCGCCGTCACCGAGGTCGTCATCGACCCGGAGCAGCCGGTGTTCCCTGGGCACTACCCGGGGTTCCCCATCTTCCCGGGCGTCTGCGTGGTCGAGTGCGTGAACCTGGGCGCCCAGGCCGCGCCGCCGGTGCCGGGCGCCCGGCTGACCCTGGCGGGCGTGCAGTCCACCCGCTTCCAGGGCCCGGTGTTCCCCGGCGACACCCTCCGGTCCGAAGTGGACTGGGTGGCCGCCGGGGACGCCTGGCTGTGCAAGGCGCAGGTGCACAACGCCCGCGGCCGGGTCGCGCAGGTCCGGCTCCGCTACGTCGTCGAGGGGGAATGAGATGACCGCGGTCGTCAACGGGGCGGCGGTGGCCGACCTGGGCCTGGCCGACATCCGGCGCGTGCTCCCGCACCGCTACCCGATGCTGCTGGTCGACCGGGTCGTCGACCTGGTCCCCGGCGTCGGCCTGACCGCCTACAAGGCGGTCACCGCCAACGAGCCGTGGTACCCGGCCCTGCCCGAGGGCGCGGACCCGGCCTACCCGAAGGTGCTGCTGGTCGAGTCCTGGTGCCAGTCCGCGGGCGTGCTGGTGGCCTGGGCCGAGCCGAACCCGGACGTGCTCAGCGGCCAGGTGATGCTGTTCGGCAGCATGGCCGACATCGAGTTCCTGGCGCCGGTGCTGCCCGGCTCCGTCCTGGAGCACCGCGTCCGCCTGGTCCGCGCGCTCAGCGACACCGTCATCTTCGAGGGCGAGGCCCTGGTCGACGGCGAGACCGTGCTGCGCGTCGGCCGCGTCGTGATGGCGATGCGGCCCGCCGGGGAACTGTCCCCCTGAACGACCCCCGCAACGAGGAGAACATCGTGTCCAACCGGATCGCCCTGGTCACCGGCGGCTCGCGGGGTATCGGCCGCGCGAGCGTCCTGCGGCTGGCCCGCGACGGCTTCGACGTCGCCTTCTGCTACCGCTCCAACCCCGACGCGGCGCGCGAGCTGGAGAAGGAGGTCGGCGAGCTGGGCGTGCGCGCGCTGGCCTGGCAGTGCGACGTGGCCGACCACGCCGCGGTGCGCGAGTTGGTGTCGACCGTCGCCGAGCGCCTCGGCGACGTCGACGTGCTCGTCACGTCGGCGGGCATCGTGCGGGACAACCCGCTGATGATGATGACCGAGCAGCAGTGGCACGAGGTGCTCGACACCAACCTCGACGGCACGTTCAACGCGTGCCGCGCGGTGGTGTTCGAGATGATGAAGCGCCGCTCCGGCAGCATCGTCAACATCTCGTCGGTCGCGGGCGTCTACGGCAACCCGACGCAGACCAACTACTCCGCGTCCAAGGCCGGCATCATCGGCTTCAGCCAGGCCCTGGCCAAGGAGGTCGGCCGCTACGGGATCCGGGTCAACGTGGTCGCGCCCGGGTTCATCGAGACCGACATGACCGGCGCGCTGTCGGACAAGGTCAAGCAGACGGCGCTCAAGAGCATCCCGCTCGGCCGCCTGGGGCAGCCGGAGGAGGTCGCCGACCTGGTGTCCTACCTGGCCTCGGACCGCGCGGCCTACATCACCGGCACCGTCATGCAGATCGACGGCGGTATCGTGCTGTGAAGCCGAAGAAGACGCTGTACTACTTCTCGCTGCGCAGCCCGTACGCGTGGCTGGCCCAGCACGACCTGGCCGGCCGCTACCCGGACGTGGCCGAGGCGCTGGAGTGGCGGCCGTTCTGGGAGCCGGGGCAGCGCGGCGGCGCCGAGCTGGCCGCGGCCGGCGGGCGCTTCGTCTACACCCCGATGTCCAAGGAGAAGCACCTCTACATCCTCCAGGACGTGCGGCGGCTGGCCGCCGCGCGCGGGCTGTCGGTGACGTGGCCGGTGGACCGCGACCCGGACTGGGAGGTGCCGCACCTGCCGTGGTTCGCCGCGTCCGACGCGGGCGTGGGGCAGCGCTACGTCGAGGCCGTGCAGAGCGCCCGGTGGCGGGAGGGCCGCGACATCTGCGACCCCGACGTGATCGGGGGCATCTGCCGCGACCTCGGCTTCGAGGCGCCGGACACCACCTCGGGCGCGCTGCGGGAGCGGGCCACGGCCGCCCTGATGGACGTCTACCGCGACGACGTGTTCGGCGTGCCGTTCTTCGTCCACGGCCGCGACAAGTACTGGGGCCTGGACCGGCTGCCCGCGTTCGCCGCGGCGGTGCGCGGGTCGCGGCCGGCGGACGGGGCGGCAGCCCCGGCGCTGCCCGAGGTGGCGCTCAACACCGCGGACAGCGACTTCGGTCACGCTGGAGGATGCGGCTGACGCCGTTAGGCTGCGGGTGATCCGGTGCTGGGCCGGGTGCGGAACCGGGGAGGGTCCATGGGGGCGAAGCGGCGCGGGCCGGCGACGAGAGCGGCGTCGGTCCTGCTCACACCGCTGGCCCCGCTGTTCGGGGCCTTCCTGGCGTACCGGATCTACCACCCGCCGCGGCGCCGGCACCACCGCTCGCCGGCCGACTACGACCTGCCCGCCACCGAGCTGGTGCTGCCCCTGCCCGACCGGAAGGGCTCGCTGCACCTGTGGGTGTGCGAGGGCGACCCGGACCGGGTGGTGGTGGTCGGCCACGGCATCGGCCTGAGCAAGTCCGCGAGCCTGCCGCACGCGAAGTTCCTGCACGAGGCGGGCTACACCGTCGTGCTGTTCGACCACCGCAACCACGGCCGCAGCAGCCAGGACGCCTCCGCGTTCGGGCTCAGCGCCCGCTTCACCTCGGACGTGGCCGCGGTGGTCGACCACTTCCGGGGGCGGGCGGCGCACGCGGGCGCCCGGTTCGCCGTGTGGGGCTTCTCGTTCTCGACCTTCCCCATCCTGTACGTCCCGATGCGCGGGCGGACCCCGGTCGCGGCGATCATCTGCGACAGCGGGCCGGCGGTGGACACCGGGCCGCTGTTCCGCAACTTCCTGGACACCGGCGCGCTGCCGATCCCCGCGCCGTTCCTGGTCGGTCCGGCGCGGTGGCTGGTGGAGCCGGTGTTCGCCGGCCTCAGCGCCGCGATGGTGCGCGCGCGGTGGCCGCCGCCCGCCGAGCGGTACGACGGCATCGGGCTGCTGTTCCTGGCGGGCGAGCGGGACGCGATCGTCCCGGCCTCCGCGGTCGGGGCCGTCGCCGCCCGCTACCCGCACGCGGAGCACCGCGTGATCCCCGGCGCCGAGCACCTCCAAGGCGTCAAAGCAGACCCAGACCTCTACCAGGAGACGGTGTTGTCCTTCCTAGAGCGGAACCTCGGCTGATGCGACTGCCCGAGCACTGGGGCGTCACCCCAGCCGAGACCACCCGCCACTACCCGTGCGACGACCTGATGCCGCGGCCCAGGGCCACCTGGTACCGCGGTGTCGACGTCGCCGCGCCCGCGCCCGTGGTCTACCGCTGGCTGTGCCAGCTGCGGGTCGCCCCCTACAGCTACGACCTGCTGGACAACCTGGGCCGCCGCAGCCCCCGCACCCTCACCCCGGGCGCGGAGGAGCTGGCGGTGGGCCAGCGCATCATGTACATCTTCGAGCTGGTCTCCTTCGCCCCGGACGAGCACCTGACCATCCGGATGCGCTCCAGCACCGGCCTGCGCCTGTTCGGCGACTTCGCCCTCACCTACGACGTGCGCGAGACCGCGCCGGGCCGCAGCCGCCTGGTGGCCAAGCTGCTGGTCGGCGGACCGGCGGGCGGGCTGCACGAGGCGCGCAGGCGGGCGATCGCGTGGGGCGACCTGATGATGATGCGCAAGCAGTTGCTGACCTTCCGGGACCTGGCGGAGGGCTCCGCGCGACCGCGTGTCAACTAGTGGACAAAACGGCCAGCCGGCCGCGGCCGGGTCCCTAGACTCGCGGTCCATGAGCCACTACCGGCCGAACCTCCGCGACCTCGAATTCGTCCTCTTCGAGATGCCCGGCGCGACCTCCGCGTACGGGCAGGGGCCCTACGCGGAGGTCGACGTCGACACCGCCCGGCAGGTCCTGGCGGAGGCGGCCCGGCTGGCGACCGGCAAGGTGGCCGCGTCGTTCGCCGCCACCGACCGGCAGCCGCCGGTCTACGACCCGCTGACCCGGGAGGTGGCCGTCCCGGAGGCGTTCGCCGAGTCGTTCCGCGCCTGGCGCGACGCCGGGTACTGGCGGCTCGGCCTGCCGCCGGAGCTGGGCGGCACGCCCGCGCCGCCGCGCCTGCTGTGGGCCCTCGCGGAGCTGGTGCTGGGCGCGAACCCGGCGGTGTTCCTGTACGCGGCGGCGGTGAACTTCGCGCGCCTGATCCACGACAAGGGCACCGCCGAGCAGCAGAAGGTCGCCCGCCTGCTGGTGGAGCGGGCGTGGGGCGCGACCATGGTGCTCACCGAGCCGGACGCCGGCTCCGACGTGGGCGCGGGCCGCGCCAAGGCCGTCCGGCAGGACGACGGCAGCTGGCACGTCGAGGGCGTCAAGCGCTTCATCACCAGCGGCGAGCACGACCTGGCCGAGAACATCGTGCACTTCGTCCTGGCCCGCCCGGAGGGCGCCGGCCCCGGCACCAAGGGCCTGTCGCTGTTCCTGGTCCCGAAGTACGACTTCGACTGGGACACCGGCGAGCTGGGCGAGCGCAACGGCGTGCACGCCACGAACGTCGAGCACAAGATGGGCCTGAAGGCGTCCACCACGTGCGAGCTGGTCTTCGGCGGCGAGCGGCCCGCGAAGGGCTGGCTGCTGGGCGAGGTGCACGACGGCATCGCCCAGATGTTCCTGATCATCGAGAACGCCCGGATGACGGTGGGCACCAAGGCGATCGCCACGCTGTCCACCGGCTACCTCACCGCCCTGGAGTACGCGCGCACCCGCGTGCAGGGCCCGGACATCAGCCGGATGGCGGACAAGACCGCCCCGCGCGTGACGATCGTCAACCACCCCGAGGTCCGCCGCAGCCTGCTGACCCAGAAAGCCTACGCCGAGGGCCTGCGCGCCCTGGTGGCGTTCACCGCGGGCTGCCAGGAGGCCGCCGCGCTGGGCGACCCGGCGGCGGCCGGCCTCAACGACCTGCTGCTGCCGCTGGTCAAGGGCTACGGCGCGGAGCGCTCCTCGGAGCAGCTGATGCACGCGCTGCAGGTCCTGGGCGGGTCGGGCTACCTCCAGGACTACCCGCTGGAGCAGTACGTCCGCGACGCGCGGATCGACAGCCTCTACGAGGGCACCACGGCGATCCAGTCGATGGACCTGTTCTTCCGCAAGGTCGTCCGCGACCGCGGCGCGTCCTTCGGCGCCCTGTCGAACCGGATCTCCGGCTACTGCGGGCCCGACGCCGACCTGCTCAAGACCGCGCTGGAGGAGGTCCAGTCGCTGCTGGGCGTGATGATCGGGCACCTGACGGCCGAGCCGCCGCGGATGCACCTGGTGGGGGAGAACACGACCAGGTTCCTGCACGCCCTCGGCGACGTGGTGGTCGCCTGGCTGCTGCTGACCCAGGCGGAGGTGGCCGCCGCCGCCCTGCCGACGGCGGTGGACAAGGCGTTCTACGAGGGCAAGGTCGCCACCGCCCGCTGGTTCGCCCGCACCGTCCTGCCCCAGGTCACCGCCCACCTGTCCGCCGCCAAGGCCACCGACGGCCTGCTCGCGTCGGTGCCCGAGGACGCCTTCTGACCCGGGCCGGGATGACGCCGGCCGGGCCGGCGCAGAGCCCGGCCGGCCGCGGTCCGGTCGGTCGCGGTCACCTGCCGCGGCCGGTCTCCTCCTGGAGGCGGTCGATCATCTGCGACGCCTGGACCTTGGTCAGGTCGGCGGGCACCTCCTCGCCCGCCTCCTGCGCCAGCGTGTGCAGGTAGGACTCCTGCGGTCCGGTCATCGGCTCGTCGCCGGTCGTCCAGTCCTCCGGGTCCTTCTCCGGTGTGCGGTTCACGGCCGTCTCCTCTCACTCGAACGCCCGTTCGAGGTACCCGCCCCGAGGTCCGGTCAACCCCGCCACCCGCCGCCGGGTCGAGCGACCCCGCCCAGTCCACGCACGAGCCGCTCACCCGGCGCGCCTGCACCGGCAGCGCCGCACCTCGTGCCATACCGGTCGCTTCGTGTTCTCCTCCCCGTACGGCCTGGGCGCAGCCCGATCGCATTTGTCGGGGGGTGTCAAGCACGCTCTTCGCTTGACACCCCCCGACAAATGCGATTGCCTTCGGCAGGCCGTGCGGGGAGGAGAACACGACCGCCCTTTCTTTTCCTCCTCCTTGGGGGCCTCTCGGCCGCTCTTCATACTTGGGTCGCGCACGGATCCAGGTAATAATTGGTGCCGTACTGATCTTCAATTGTTGGGGTCTGTGGTGGCTTGTGTCGGTGGGTGGGGCTGTCCCGGGGGTACCCGTGGGGTATGCGCTATCCCGATGGTGGTGGCCTGACCGGACGGGAACGGGCCCGACGTGAGGCGGTGCGGATGCAGGCCGCCGACTGGTTCGAGCGTGGTGTGGGCGCCTGCGAGGTCGCTCGTGGTCTGCGGGTGTCGACCAAGTCCGCCTATGCCTGGCGGCGTTTGTGGCGTGCCGGGGGCCGGCAGGCCCTGCGCTCCAGGGGGCCGGGCGGGCCGGACTGCCGTCTGGACCGGGCCCGGCTCGACCGGCTGGTCCAGGCCCTGGAGCAGGGGCCGGCCGCCCACGGGTACACCGAGGATCGACGCTGGACCCTGGCCAGGGTCGCGGAGCTGGTCGCGCGGTTGTTCGCGGTGCGCTACACCCCGGCCGGGATGTCGCTGGTGCTGCACCGCATCGGTTACAGCCCCCAGGTGCCGGCCCGGCGGGCCGACCGCCGTGACGAGGCCGCGGTCACCGCCTGGCGGCGGGAGTCGTGGGCGCGGGGAAAACCCTAGCCGCGGACCTGGGCGCCTGGTTGTGCTTCGAGGACGAGACCGGCTGCAACACCCGCCCGCACAAGGCCCGCACCTGGGCAAGGCGCGGCCACACCCCGGTCCTGCCCTACTGGGCCGGTTCCCAGGGTCGGATCTCGGTGGCCGGCCTGCTCTGCGTCAAACCCGGCGAACGCACCCGGCTGCTGCACCGGGTGCTCGTGCACCACCGCCGCCGCAGCCCGCCGGCCCCGCGCAGCTTCCTCGAGCGGCACTACCTCGCGCTGCTGGACGACGCCCACCGTCGCCTGGGCGGCCCGATCGTGCTGATCTGGGACAACCTCGACCGGCACATCAGCGCCCGGATACGGCCCGCCCTCGCCGCCCGGGACTGGCTGCACGTGATCCGACTACCCGCCTACGCCCCGGAACTCAACCCGGTGGAAGGGGTGTGGTCACACCTCAAACGCGGTCTGGCCAACCTCGCCCCCGTCGGTCTGAACGACCTGGTCCCGATCGTGCGCCGCCGACTCCGCCTCATCCGGAACCGGCCCGACCTGCTCGACGGATTCCTCGCCCACACCGGCCTGACCCTCACCCCCGAACCAACCTGACCCCAACAATTGAAGATCAGTAGCGCTCGAAGCTGAAAAGATTAAAAGAGTCCTCGCCGGACGGGCAGGCCGCCAAGGAGGAGGAAGAGCAAGAGCGGTCGTGTTCTCCCCGCATGGCCTGTCAAAGACGACCATGCTTTTCCTGGGGGTGCAAGCGAAAAGCGTGCTTGCACCCCCAGGAAAAGCATGGTAGCCCTCCGGGCAGGCCATACGGGGAGAACACGAAGGCACCGGTCTGCACGGGGCGTGCCGAAAACCTGAAAGCTGAACTGCGCGGGGTGTGCTCGAAGTCGGGAGACGAAAGCCGGGAGTCGTTGGAGGGGGCGCGACACCGAAGGGGCGTGCCGACACGTCCCCGCTGGGCGGCCGGGGTCGTGGGCGGCGACACTACGCTGCGGCGCATGACCGAACTGCTGTCGGTGTCCTGGGCCGACGGGCGCATCCTCGCCCTGGACCTGGAGACCACCGACGTCGACCCGCGTCGGGACCGGGTGGTGACCGCCGCCGTCGTGATCGTCACGCCGGGGAGCCCCGGGGCGCGCCCGGAGGTCGTCACCCGCACCTGGCTGGCCGATCCGGGGGTCGAGATCCCGGCCGAGGCCACGGCCATCCACGGCATCAGCACGGAGCAGGCGCGCCGGGAGGGCCGTCCCGCGGCGGAGGTGGTCGGCGAGGTGGCCGGAGTGCTGGCCGAGGTGTGGACGCCGACGACGCCGCTGTGCGCCTTCAACGCCGCGTTCGACCTGACGATGCTCGACGCCGAACTCCGGCGGCACCACGGCCAGGGCCTGGAGCTCGGCGGCCCGGTGGTCGACCCGTGGTGCATCGACCGGCACGTCGACCCGCACCGCGCGGGCAAGCGGACGCTGACCGCGGTGTGCGAGCACTACCGGGTCCGCCTGGAGGGCGCCCACACCAGCGCGGGCGACGCGATCGCGGCGGCCCGGCTGGCGTGGCGGCTGGCCAGGGTGTACCCGGACGCGGTGGGGCTGGTGGCCCCGCAGGTCCTGCACGACCACCAGGCCGACTGGTTCCGGGTCGGCGAGATCGCCTACGCGGACAAGCTGGAGGGCTACGCGGCGGCCCGGTCGTCCAACGGCGACACCGCCGGGGCCGACCGGCTGCGGGCACGGGCCGCGGACGTCCGCGACCGCGGTCGCTCGTGGCCGCTGCTGCCCCGGGACGCCGAGCGGTAGCCGTCCGCCGCGGTAGGCCCCGGCATCGGTGCGGTGGTCACGCGGACCGGGCGCGGTCGAGCAGCCAGGCGCGCGCTTCGAGCAGCGGGGCGCGGCGCATGGTCACGGCCAGGCGCTCGTCGAACGCCAGCTCCGCCAGCGTCCTGCCGTGGCCGTCGACCTCGAAGATCGACGTCCAGCCGCCCAGCTCGCCCCGCGGGGCGACGATGCGCCCGCGCAGCGCGCCCGTCCACAGCCCGGTGCGGCCCCGGTCGAGTACGCCCACCGCGCTGACCGCCAGCGCGCCGCCGGCGCCGCCGGCGGCCAGGGTGCGGCGGGCCAGGCCCGCCGGCCCCCAGGTCTCCACGAACCACTTCACCAGCGCGCCGGGCAGGCCGTCCCACGCGTCGACCACCAGCGCGGTGTCCTCGACCAGGACCGGCCCGTCCAGCCCGAGGTCCGCGATGCCGGCCAGCTTGTGGCGGACGACGACCGAGGGGTCGACCGACTGGATCTCGGGCAGGTCCAGCGCGATCGGCTCGATCTCGCCGAGGAGCGCACGGGCCTCCTCCAGCTTGATGGCGTTGGTGCTGGCGAAGCGGATCATCGGCATCGGTGTCCCCCGGTCGGTGCGCGGCGGCGCCGCGCGGTGTCGGTGTCGGTGTCGTCACGCATTGTCGGCGTCGCGGGTCCGACCCGTGCAGCGGCGCGGGCTGCGTCCGCGGGCCGGGGGGAGCGCGCCGCGAACGCCGCCCGCGCCGGACCCGGACGGCCACCGGACGCCGGGCCTCCCGGGCGGCCCGGTGTCATGGGTCGGGCAGGCCGAGGTCGATGTTGAGGGCCTGCAACCCGCCGTCCACCTCGATCACCTTCCCGGTCAGGTACGCGCCGGCGTCCGAGGCGAGGTACAGGACCGCGGCGGCGACGTCCAGCGGCGTGCCGATCCGCCGCAGCGGCGTCGCCTGCTCGACCCGGGTGCGCAGCGCGTCCTCGCCGACCACCGCGTCCAGCGCCGACGTGCGCACGGTGCCCGGCGCCACGGCGTTGACCCGGATCCGGGGCGACAGGTCCGCCGCCGCGAGCCGGGTGTAGTGGGCCACCGCCGCCTTGGCCGTGCCGTAGGCGAGGAAGCCCCGGCCGGCGACGCGGCCCACCACCGAGGAGACGTTGACCACCGCGCCGCCGCCGCCGCGCAGCATCACCCCGGCCGCGGCCCGGGTCAGGGCGTGCGCGGTGGAGACGTTGAAGCGGAACGCCTTGACGAGCGACTCCGGCGTGGTCCGCGCCAACGCCCTGGGCAGCCCGCCGCCGACGTTGTTGACCACCACGTCGATCCGCCCGAACTCGGCGTCGGCGCGGGTGGCCAGCGCCGCGGCGGCCTCCGGGTCCGCCAGGTCGCCCGGCACGACGTGCGCCCGGCGCCCGGCGCGCCGCACCCGCTCGGCCACGGCGAGCAGGTCGGGCTCCGCGCGCGCGGCCAGCACCACGTCGGCCCCCGCCTCGGCCAGCGCCACGGCGCTGGCCGCGCCGATGCCCCGGCCGGCCCCGGTCACGACCGCGACCCGGCCGTCCAGCCGGAAGAGGTCGAGGATCACGCCCGGCCCCCCGCGGGCCCTCCGTGGGCGGTGGTGGCGCCCCGGTGGGCGCCCCGCGCCCGCGCCTCGGCCATGCGCCGCTCGGCGATCCGGTCGGCGGCGGCGCCGGGCAGGAGGCCCTCGGACTCGGCGTGCTCCAGCACGGCCAGCGTGGTGCCGAAGATCCGCTCGACGCCGTCGGCGACCTGCTGGGGCGAGTGCCCGAGCAGGTCGCCGGCGGCGTGGATCGCGCCGCCGGCGTTGACGACGTAGTCCGGGACGTAGAGCACCCCGCGGTCCGCGAGCCGCCGCTCCACGTCGGGCTCGGCCAGCTGGTTGTTCGCCGCGCCGCACACGACCTCGGCGGTGATCACCGGCACGACCTCGGGGTCCAGCGCGCCGCCCACCGCGCACGGCGCGTAGACGTCCAGGCCCTCGAACCGGAGCAGCGCCTCGGTGTCGTCCACCACGACGACCTGGCCGAACCTGTCCACGACGCGGCGGACCGCCCCGTCGAGCACGTCGGTGACCACCACGTCCGCGCCTTCGGCCACCAGCAGCCCGACCAGCAGGTACCCGACCTTGCCCAGCCCCGCCACGCCGACCGAGCGGCCCCGCAGCGATGCCGTGCCCCAGCGGTGGTGCGCCGCCGCCCGCATGGCCTGGACCACGCCGCGGGCGGTGAAGATCGACCCGTCGGCCGCGCCGGCTCCCACCCGCGAACCGCCCACGGTCCACCGGCACGTGCGCGCGATGACGTCCAGGTCCGCCGCGTCGGTGCCCAGGTCGCACCCGGCCACGTACCGGCCGCCCAGGGAGGCGGCGAACCGGCCGAACGCCGACAGCCGCTCCGCGGTCTTGTCCCGCGCCGGGTCCCCGATGATGACGGCCTTGCCGCCGCCGAAGTCGAGCCCGGCCACCGCGTTCTTGTAGGACATGCCGCGCGCGAGGTGCAGCGCGTCCACGACCGCCTCCTCGTCGTCGGCGTAGGCGCGGAACCGGACGCCGCCCAGGGCCGGGCCCAGGGCGGTGGAGTGCAGGGCGATGACCGCCTTCAACCCCGAGGCCGCGTCCTGGCACAGCACGACCTGCTCGTGGTCGAAGGGGACCGGGCCGAGCGCCGCGGCCGGCGCGCTGCTGGTGAACGTGTTCATGGTGCTCCTCCTCGGAAAGCGACTTCGATGCCGTGCCCCGCCCACCCGGCGGCGCGGTCTCACCGCGCCCGCACGTGGCGCCCGGGCGCGGGGGCGCCGGCGGGGTGTCGCGCGCTGCCCGCGGGCCGGGCGGGCACGCGCGGGCCCGAGCGGGTGGCGAGCCACCGCGACCAGGCCGACCACCAGGACTCCTGCCGCGCCGCCGACCGCGCGGCCCACACCGCGGCGTCCTCGGGCAGCGGGCCCGAGCCGGTCCGGTACCGCGCCGCGGGGCGCGGCGGGTTGACGATGCCGCCCACGTGCCCGGAGGGCACCAGGTGGAAGGCGACGTCGCCGCCGAGCAGCCGCGCGCTGCGGTAGACCGCCTCCCAGGGCACGATGTGGTCGCGGGAACCGGCCACGACGAAGGCGTCCTGCGTCACGGCGGAGAGGTCCACCGGCCGCCCCGCCAGCCGCAACCGGCCGCGCGCCAGCACGTTGTCCGCCGCGATGCGCATGGTCTGTCCGAAGAGGACCGGCGGGACGTCGACGGCGTCCTCGCTCCACGCCCAGATGTCGAACGGCTTCGGCCGCTCGCCCAGCAGCCAGCCGGAGACCATGGGCCGCCACACGGTGTCCCGCGAGCGCAGCAGGTCGAACAGCAGCCCGACCCTCCCGCCGTCGACGAGCCCCTCCCGGTTGGTCAGGAGCCGGGTCAGCGCCTCGGTCTCGGCCGTCGACCAGGGGTCGTCGCGGCCGTCCGGCGGGGTGTGGTCGAGAGCGGACATCAGCAGCGTCAGGGTCGCCGCGCCCTCCTCGTCGCCCGCCGCGAGCCAGGCGGCCAGGGACGCGGCGAGCACCCCGCCGGCGCACACTCCGACCAGGTGGACCCGCGGTGAGCCGGTGATCTCCCGCACGACGTCCCAGGCGCGCAGCGGGACCCGTCGGAAGTACTCGTCCAGGCCCACGTCGGCGTGCCGGGGCAGGGGGGTGCGCTGGCTGATCGCGAACACCGTGAAGCCCTCGCGGACCGCCCACTCCACCAGGCTGCGGCCCGGCGCGAGGTCGTAGATGTAGAACTTGTTGACCCACGCGGGGATCAGCAGCAGCGGCGTGCGGTGCACCTCGCCGGTCCGCGGTTCGTACTGGATCACCTCCACCAGGTCGTCGCGGTGCACGACCCGGCCGGGGGTGGCCGCCAGGTCCCGGCCCAGGCGGTAGGAGCCGGGCGGCACCTTGGCGGGGCGGCCCCGCCGGCGCACCAGGTCGTCCAGGAAGTTGCCCGCGCCCCGGGCCAGGCTCGTGCCGCGGGTGGCCACCGCCCGGCGCAGCGCGGCGGGGTTGCCCAGCAGGAAGTTCGCCGGGTCCAGGGCATCGGCGAGGAGCCGGGCGAACAACCGCGCCTGCGCCCGGCGCCGTGCCGACAGGAGCGGCGCCCTGGCGCGCCGCTCCCCGTGCCGCGTCGATCCCTCGGTCGTCGGGGCGTTGCTGCTGCACGGGTTCACCGGTCGCGCTCCTCGCCAGGCCGGTCGGCCTTCACGTCGTGGTGTCGGATGCACCCCGCGCGGAGCGGGCGGAAGTCCGGTGGCATCCACGTCCTGTGGCAGAAACGTAGAACCGGGCGCAGCGCGGCGGCAGGCGCGTTGGGGGTCCGTGGCGCGCCCCGTCGCCCGGGAGGGCGCAGGGCGCGCGGCAGGGGTGCGGGGGAGCGCGCGATCCCCCGGCCGCGCAACCGAATGCGACAACGGGGACGCGTCCCACGTGGGACGCCCGGTGACGTGGCACGACCCGGATCGCCCGAAGCCGCTCGGCGCTTTCCCGGGCACGGCCCGCGAAACGGGGCGGAATGCGCCGCACCACGGCAAAACGCTGATCCGGCCTTTCTTCCCGCGGCACAGGCGCACGGCGACGAGCGCGTCGCGCGGGCCGCCACGCGAGACCTCCGGCGAGGGCGACAGGCGGTGCGGGCGCGGCCTACGTTCGGCGGCGAGGACTTGCGGGCGCCCGGCGGTCCGGACCAACCCGGCAGCGACATCCGATCCGGAGGAAATCCATGCACAGCACCATGTCGGACACCCCGCTGACCATCGCCCGCATCCTGCGGCACGGCTCGACGGTCCAGGGCGCCTCCACCGCGGCCACCTGGAACGGCGACGGCTTCGACCGCAGGACGTACGCGGAGGTGGGCGAGCGGGCCGCCCGCCTGGCGCACGCGCTGCGCACCCGGCTCGGGGTGGGCGTCGGCGCCCGGCCGGAGGACGAGCAGGGCGTCGTGGGCACCTTCATGTGGAACAACTCCCGCCACCTGGAGCTGTTCCTGGCGGTCCCCGCCATGGGCGCGGTCCTGCACACCCTCAACGTGCGGATGCCGGCCGCGCAGCTGGCCTACACCGCCCGGCACGCCGGCGACGAGGTGATCGTCGTGGACGCGGGCCTGGTCGACGCCCTCGCCCCCGTGCTGCCCCGGCTGTCGGCCACCGTGCGGCACATCGTCGTCACCGGCCCCGTCGACCCCGCGGCGCTGGAGGGGTTCGCCGGCGAGGTGCACGACTACGAGGAGCTGATCGACGGCCTGCCGAACGACTACCCCTGGGACGAGGGGCTGGACGAGCGCGCCGCCGCGACGATGTGCTACACCTCCGGGACCACCGGGGACCCCAAGGGCGTCGTCTACAGCCACCGGTCGATCTACCTGCACTGCCTCCAGGTCGCCGCGCCGAACCGCTACGACCTCACCCACCGCCGGACCGCCTTCCCGATCGCGCCCATGTTCCACGTCAACGCCTGGACCGTGCCGCACGCCGCGTTCTCCACCGGCGCGGACCTCCTGCTGGCCGACCGGCACACGACCCCCGCGTCCCTGGCCCGCATCGTCGAGGCCGGGCGGCCGGACTTCGCGTCCGCGGTGCCGACGGTCTGGACGTCCCTGCTGGCGGAGCTGGACGCCCGCCCTCGCGACACGTCGAGCCTGCGCCGGGGCCTCGTGGGCGGCTCGGCCTGCCCGCCCGCGCTGATGGCCGCCTACCGGGACCGCCACCGGGTCGAACTCCTGCACGCCTGGGGGATGGCCGAGACGTCGTCGCTGGCGACCACCGCGCTGCCGCCGCGGGGCGCGGACGCCGAGCGGGACTGGGCCTACCGCGTCAGCCAGGGCCAGTTCCCGGTGTCGGTCCGGTTCCGCGTCGTGGGCCCGGACGGCGCGGTCCTGCCCGCCGACGGCGCGACCACCGGTGAGCTGCAGGTCAGCGGGCCCTGCGTGACCGGCGCCTACCACGGCGGCGTCGGCGCGCCGCCGCAGCGGCCGGCGGAGAGCTTCACCCCCGACGGCTGGCTGCGGACCGGCGACGTCGGGAAGGTGTCCCCGGAGGGCTTCCTGACGCTCACCGACCGCGCGAAGGACGTCATCAAGTCCGGCGGCGAGTTCATCTCCAGCGTGGAGCTGGAGAACGTCCTGGCGGAGCACCCGGCGGTGGCCGAGGCGGTCGTGGTCGCCGTGCCCGACGACCACTGGGGCGAGCGGCCCCTGGCGGCGGTGTCGTGGCGCGCGGCCGGCGTCGGGCTGGAGGACCTGCGCGACTTCGTCAGCCGGCGCGTCGACTCGTGGATGGTGCCCGAGCGGTGGGTGGTCGTGGACCCGGTGCCCAAGACCTCGGTGGGCAAGTACGACAAGCGGCGCCTCCAGGACCAGTACGCGCAGGGCCGGCTCGACGTCGTGCACCTGGGCAGGCGGCCCGGCGGGTCCGGCGCCACCGGCCGGGCGGGGCTCATCGGGATGTGACGCGCCCGCGCCGGGACAGCGCGGCGTCGACGATCGCCGCCGCCCACTCCCGGTCGGCGCCGAGGCCCGGCTCCCGGGCCAGCGCCCGCCGCAGCCGTTCCCACAGCCCCGCCTCCGCCCACGCGGTGAAGCGGCGGTGCGCCGTCGCCGGCGGGACGCCGAAGGACGGCGGCAGGTCGCGCCAGGCGCACCCGCTCGTCAGGACGAACACCACCGCGGTGAAGACCTCGCGACCGGCGCGCGGGACGGTCCCGCCGCCCTGCGGACGGGGGCGGAACCCCGGCAGCAGCGGTGCGACGACCGTCCACAGTGGATCGGGAACCAGTCGTCCGGGCAGATTTCCTTCCACAGCGCCGAAGCATGGCACCCGCCGCGTTCCCGACAAGGCGGTCCGGGGTCGTTCGCCGGCCACCGGGCAGGCCCCGCGCCACCCCCGCGCCCCCGGACGCGCGCCCCGGACCCGCGCGCCACCCCTGAGCCCCGGACACACCCGATGCCGCCTCGCGCCCGCCGGCGGCGACCAGGAAGGAGACCAGACATGACGACCAGCACTCCGGAAACGCCCGCCACGGTGATGGACCACATCCTGGACCGCTTGAGCGCCTTGGGGGTGCGGCACCTGTTCGGGATGCCCGGCGACTACAACCTCCGGGTGCTCGACCGCGTGGTCGCCCACCCGAGGGTGGACTGGGTCGGCACGGCGAACGAGCTGAGCGCCGCGTACGCCGCCGACGGCTACGGCCGCGCCAACGGCTTCGGCGCGCTCCTGACCACCTTCGGGGTGGGCGAGCTGAACGCGATCAACGGCGTGGCCGGCGCGTACGCCGAACGCGTCCCGCTGCTCCACGTCGTCCTCGGGCCCACGACGGCCACCGAAGAGGCCGGCAGCGTGGTCCACCACACGATGGGGGACGGGGACTTCGACCGGTTCGCCCGCGCGCACCGCCAGGTGGTGTGCGCGGACGCCGTGCTGCGGCCCGGTGACGCGCTCGCGGAGGTCGACCGCGTGCTGGCGACCTGCCTGCGCGAGAGCCGCCCCGGGTACCTGCGGGTGCCGCGCGACGTCGCCCTGGCGCCGGCCGGGGCGGCGGCGCCGTTCGACGCGCCCGACCCGAAGGCGGCCGACGCGGCCGACCTGGCGGCGTTCCGCGCGGCGGCCGCGCGGCGGCTCGCCGCGGCCCGCCGCGTCGCGGTCCTGGCCGACTTCCTGGTCGACCGGTTCCACGCCCGCGCGGAACTGGCCGCCCTGCTGGCGGCGGGCTCCTTCCCGCACGCGGTGCTGGCGACGGGCAAGACCGTCGTGGACGAGAGCGCGCCGGGGTTCCTCGGGCTGTACTCGGGCGCCATGAGCGGGGCGGCGGTCCGCGCCACCATCGACCGGGCCGACCTGCTGATCCGCGCGGGCGTGCTGCTCGCCGACACGACCACCGGCAAGTTCACCCACGAGTTCGACCCCGGCGAGGGCATCGACCTCGGGCCGACGGCCGCCGCGGTGGACGGCGTCGCCTTCCCCGGCGTGCCGCTGGCGGCGGCGCTGGCGGTGCTGGCGGAGCTGGTCGGCGAACGGCGCCCGGCCGCGGTCGGACCCGAGCGGCCGGCCGCGGACCCGTCGGCCGCGGACCCGCCGGCTGGGAACCTGCCGGCCGCGGACCTGCCGGCCGCGATCAAGGAGTCCGCCCTCGCGGTGGGGCGCAAGGTGTGCGGGTCGGTGCTCCCGCTGACCCAGTCCTACCTGTGGAAGGCCGTGGGCGACGCCGTGCGGCCCGAACACGTCGTGTGCGCCGACAACGGCACCGCCATGCTGGGCATCGCGGACCGCCGCTTCCCCCGCGGCGCGCGGTTCGTCGCCCAGCCGCTGTGGGCCTCCATCGGCTACTGCATCCCCGCGCTCCTCGGCGCCCAGCTCGCCGAACCCGCCCGGCGCGGGCTGCTGCTCATCGGCGACGGCGCGGCGCAGCTCACCGCGTCGGAGCTGGGCGTCCTCGACCACCACCGGGTCAAGCCGATCGTGGTGCTGGTGAACAACGACGGCTACACCGTCGAGCGGATCACCCACGGCCTGCGCGCCGTCTACAACGACATCCCGCGCTGGCGCTGGGCCGACGTCCCGGCCGCCCTGGGGGTGCGCAACCCGCTGGTGCTGACCGCCCGCACGCCCGCCGCGCTGGACCGCGCGCTCGCCCGCGCGGTCGGCACCACCGACCGGATGGTCCTCGTCGAGGTGTTCGTCGGCAAGGACGACGTGCCGGCGGCGCTCAAGCGCATGGTCGTCAACAGGCCGGACCGGGCCAGGTGGGTGCCCTGAGCGAGGGGAGGCTCCCGGGGGCCCGGCCCGCGCGGCCGGGCCCCCGGGCCGCGCGCTCAGCCGCGGTCTACCCCGGCGACCAGCTCGCGGGCCTCCGCGCGCCACCCCGACGCCTCCAGCCGGCCGCGGAAGTCCTCCAGCTCGTCGGCGCACTGCGCGGAGCACAGCCCCCGCAGCACCTCCACGGCCTGCGTCGCGGTGCGGTGGCCCTGGTCGACGTCGCCCGCGCGCACCTGCGCCGAGGCCAGGAGCAGCAGCCGGAGCGCCCGCCGCCGCCACCGGCCGGGCGGGCAGCCCTGGAGGGCTTCCCGGGCCCACCGCACGGCGGTCGCGGGCCGGTCGAGGTCCGCGGCGCAGCGGGCCAGCTCCTCGGCCAGGTGCGCCCGGTCGACGTGGGCGGCCCACTCCGGCTCCTCGGCCGGGTCGCCCTGCGCCAGCTCCTCGACCGCCCGCCCGGTGGCCCGCTCGCAGGCCCGCGCGTCGCCCAGCAGGGCGTGGCCGCGGGCCTCGGCCGCGTGGCAGACCGCCCGCACCGCCGGGGTGCTGCGCCCGCGTGAGCCCTCCAGCGCCACGCGGGCGAGCTGGACGGCCTCGTGGGGGCTGCCCAGCGCCAGGGCCACCCGGCTCATGCCGGCGGCCAGCACGTAGCCGCCCATCCCGCGGTCGTCCGCCGCCTGCGACAGGCGCAGGGCCTGGATGTAGTAGCGCTGCGCGAGACCGGGTCGCCCGGTGTCGACCGCCAGGTAGCCGGCCAGCTCGGTGAGCCGGGCCGCGGCGGTGAACAGCTGCCGGCCCGTGGACTCGCCGTAGGAGTCACCCAGCAGCCGGGAGACGACGCTGTCGAGGTAGTGGACGACGACCGGGCGGATGAGGGCGCTGCCGAAGCGGTGGTCGAGGTCGGCGAACGCGGCGGTCGTCGCCCGCACCGCCGCGACGTCCGCCGCGCCGACCGCGGCCGGCCCGCGACCGGCGACGGCGGCGTCCGGTGCGGTGATCAGCCAGTCGCGGCTGGGCTGGACGAGCACGGAGGGCGACAGCCGCTCGCCGGCGGGGTGGCCGGCGCGGTCGGCGTCGCTGTGCCACAGGGCGCGCGCCTGGCGGAGGGCGCCGGCGAGGACCGGCTCGAACCGCAGCCCCGCGGCGGGCGCCGCGCCGTGGGGCTGCGCCATGCCGATCTCCTCGACGGTCACCACGCGGCCCAGCTTGTGCCCGAGCGCCTGGGCGATGATCACGGGCGCGCGGCCCCGCGGCTGCTGGCCGCGCAGCCACCGGGCGACCGACGTCTTGTCGTACCTCAGGTCCACCCCGTGCTCGGCGCCGCAGACGTTGACCCGGCGGGCCAGCCCGGTGTTGGAGCACCCGGCCTCCTCCATCACGGCGCGCAGCCGCTCGTTCGACTTCCGGCCAGCGGGCGGTCGTACGCCCATAGCTCTCGTGTCTCCTTCGCATTTCCCCTGGGCGGACCCGGGGCGGACGGATTTGTTCCGCAACCGGTTCGGCGGTTACCCGGAGCACCGGTCGGCGACCGGCCGGAAAATGCGGGGCCACGTGCCTTCTAAGGGCGTGGTCCAGCGCTTCCGGTCGCTGCGGCGGCCGTGTTCGCGAATGCGGGTCGGTCGTTCGCCCGGCAGCGCTGCGCGGACTCCCTCCCCGGTTTCGATCGGCCACCGGATTCCGGCCGGCGGGCCGGGGAGGGGAATGCCCGGCCGAGGCGAAGCGGTGGTCCGGGCGCCGTTCGGCGGGCGCCGGCGGGATCGGCGCCCGCCGGTCCCGGGAGCGGGTCGCGGCGCGCTGCGCGGCGCCGGTCGGCGGGTGCCGCGCGGTGGGAGCGGCGTCGCACCGGTCGACCGCAGGTCGTGACCGGTGGCTGCGACCGGTGGCTGCGACCTGGTGGTCACGGCCGGTGGTCGGCCCCGCCCGGGAGCGCCGGGTGGGCGAGCGCGTCACCGCCCGCGGGCACGCCCCGCCCGGGCGGTCGCCCGGAGCCGGGGCGGCGCGGTGGCCGCCCGGTTCACATTTGACCCGATGCCGGCTCCCGTTCCCGTGGTGTGCCCGACTCTGCTTCTCCCATTGCTCACCCCATTGGCGAGAGCGTCATTTCGTTCAGGGTTAAAGTTATGCTAGGCGAAGCGGCGCGGGGTTTGGATATAAGCCGATGGGGTGAACATGGGCGTTTCGCGCGTTCTCCGGTAAAAAGTAACCCGTTCGGGCCCCGGTGTCGACAAGCGGGCTAGGCCGACGGGATGACCGGACCGGCCGAACGCTGCGGCGGGTGGCGCGCGGCACCCATTCGCGGGGAATTCCAGGCCGGTGGCCCAGCCCGGTCGCGGGCCCGCCCCGCCGCGCGGCGCGCGGCCGTTCACCGGACGACCGGTGCGGCCCCGGACCGGTGCGGCCCCGGACCGGTGCGGCCCCGGATCGGTGCGAACCCGGGCCGCGCCACCACCGCGCGGGCGGAGGGGGTCCGGCGGCGAGGGCGCGCGCCCCCCGTTCGCACCGCGCGCCCCGCGGGCGCCGCCGCGCGAGCGAGCGCGCGCACCACCCCGCGGGCGCGCTCCCGATGGCGTCGCGCACGCCTGCCGGCGGCGCACGGCGCGCGAATACCTTCCGGCTGACGGATTTCACTCGTCGCGGCGAGACGGTGCCGCAGCCGGCGCCCCGGCGCCCGCGCGCACCGCCCGCGGCTTCCGCGCAGCCGGATGACGGGAACAGGAGATCGCGATGACCACGTCCACCACAGGGCGGGCGCACGCAGTGGAAGAGCACTGGACGGTCGTGGACGGCACGGAGACCCGCTACCTGGAAGCGGGCAGGGGAAGCCCTGTCGTGCTGCTCCACGGCGAGGGCGGTGTCGCCGAGCAGTGGCACGACGTCCTGCAGGGCCTCGCCGCCGGCCACCACCGGGCCGTCGCCGTGGACCTGCCGGGTTACGGCTACACCAAGCCGATCCCCGACAGCTCCCCGGCGGCGCTCGCCGCGTTCGTCCACGCCTTCACCCGGACGCTCCGCCTGGAGCGCCACGCCCTCGTCGGGCACTCGCTGGGCGGCGGCGTGGCCGTCACCGCGGCCCTGCAGCGGCCCGACCGGCTCTCGGCGCTGGTGCTGGTCAGCCCCTCCGGCATGGGCCGCGCCATCAACCCGGCCATGGTGGTGCAGTCGGTCACCCCGCTCGGGGACCTGACCGTGCGGCTGATCCCCGTGCTGCCCTTCGGCCCGAAGGCGCTCGTCGGCGGGACGGCGCTGATCGGGGCCCGCCGGCCGTGGCGGATGTCCGCGCTGTGGTGGTCCAGCCAGGTCCAGGCCGTCGCCACGCCGGGCTCGCTGACCACCAGCCTGAACTCCATGCGCGCCTCGGTGGGCCCACTGGGGCAGCGCAACCTGGCCCTCGGCCGGTTGCCGGAGCTGTCGATGCCCACCCTGGTCGCCTGGGGGCTGGGCGACCTCATGGTGCCCTTCTGGCAGGGGATCGCCGCCCGGCGCAGGCTGCGCCGCGGGCGGTTGCGGCTGTTCCCCGGCGCCGGCCACCTGCTGCCGGTGGAAGCCCCCGAAGCCCTGCTGGGAGCCGTCCTGCCCTTCCTGGCCGGAGCCGCCACCCCGGGCACCGCCGTCGACGTGGCCGCCGGTGGGGACGACACCGGTCCGCTGGTCGGGGGAGGCCGGTCATGAGCGACGCCGCGGACGTCATCGTCGTGGGCGCCGGGCTGGCCGGCCTGGTCGCCACCTACGAGCTGACCCGGGCCGGCCGGCGGGTGGTCGTCGTGGACCAGGAGAACGAGGCCAACCTCGGCGGCCAGGCGCACTGGTCCCAGGGCGGCCTGTTCCTGGTCGGCAGCCCCGAGCAGCGCCGGCTGGGCATCCGGGACTCGGCCGAGCTGGCGCTGTCGGACTGGCTGGGCTCGGCCCGCTTCGACCGCGCCCGCGAGGACCGCTGGGCCCGCGCGTGGGCCGAGGCGTACGTGGACTTCGCCGCCGGCGACAAGCGCAGCTACCTGTACGGGCGCGGGCTGCGCCTGCTCCCGCTGGTGGGCTGGCCCGAGCGGGGCGACGGCCTCGCGACCGGCACCGGCAACTCCGTGCCCCGGTTCCACTACACCTGGGGCACCGGACCCGACCTCGTGCGGGTCTTCCGCGAGCCGGTGCTCGCCGCCGCCGCGCGCGGGCAGGTGACCTTCGAGCACCGGCACCGGGTCGACGAGATCATCGTCGAGGGCGGCGCCGCGGTCGGCGTGCGCGGCTCGCTGCTGGTCCCCTCGGCCGAGCCGCGCGGCGTGCCCTCCTCGCGGGAGGTGGTCGGGGAGTTCGAACTGCGGGCCCAGGCGGTGGTGGTCGCCGCGGGCGGCCTGGGCGGCAACTTCGACCTGGTGCGCGAGCACTGGCCGACCGACCGCCTCGGCCCGGCGCCCGCGACGCTGCTCAGGGGGGTGCCGGTGCACGTCGACGGGCGGATGCTCGGCATCACCGAACGCGCCGGCGGCGCGCTGGTCAACCTGGACCGCATGTGGCACTACCCCGACGGCCTGCGCAACCACAGCCCGGTCTGGCCGCAGCACGCGGTGCACCTCCTGCCCGGCCCGTCGCCGCTGTGGCTGGACGCGACCGGCCGGCGCCTGCCCACGCCGGTGTTCCCCGGCCACACCGAGCTGCGGGCGCTGGAGCACGTGGTGCGGAGCGGTCACTCCCACTCCTGGCTGATCATGACGCACTCGATGGTGGACAAGGAGTTCGGCCTGTCCGGTTCGGAGCAGAACCCCGACCTGACCGGCAAGAACTGGGCGCTGCTGCCGCTGCGGCTGAAGAAGAGCCTGATGGGCAGGGTGCGCGCCTTCCTCGAACGCGGCGAGGACGTCGTCATCCGCCGGACGCTGCCCGCGCTGGTGGAGGCGATGAACGGGCTGACCCCCCAGGCGCCGCTGGAGCCGGAGCAGGTGGAGCGGGAGGCCGCGGCACGCGACCGCCAGCTGCGCAACGACTACGTCAAGGACATGCAGCTGATGTCCCTGCGCAACGTGCGCTCGTACCTGCCCGAGCGGTTCACCCGCACCGCCCGGCCGCACCGCCTGCTCGACCCCTCCCACGGGCCGCTGGTGGCGGTCCGCCTCAACGTGTTCACCCGCAAGACGCTGGGCGGGGTGCAGACCACCCTCGACTCCCAGGTGGTGCGGCCGGACGGGACGGTCGTCGACGGCCTGTACGCGGCCGGCGAGACGGCCGGGTTCGGCGGGGGAGGGGTGCACGGCTACAACGCGCTGGAAGGCGGCTTCCTGGGCGGCTGCGTCTTCTCCGGGCGGGCGGCCGGCCGCGCGCTCGGCCGGGACGTGGGCTGAGCCGCGCCCGGCCGGGTCGCGGGGGCGAGCCCGCTCCCGGCCGGGACGTGGGGCGAGCCCGCGCTCGGCCGGGTCTGGGTGAGCCGCCGGCAGCCCGGTCGTGGGTGGGCCGCGCCCGGCCGGGACGCGGGGTGGGCCGCGCTCGGCCGGGCGCGGCCACCGCCCGGCCGGGTGTCGCGTTGCGCCCGTCGCGCCTCCTGCGGTACTTGGTTGTCCCGAGTTCGCCGTCGACGTTGAATACGAGGTGGAGACGTGCCACGCCCAGAGGTCCGGCCCGGGACGATCGTGATCTACACCGACATCGGGTGCCCGTGGTCGACGGTGGCGGTCGTGCGGCTGCTGCGCGCGCGGGAGGAGGCGGGGCTGGTCGACCGGGTGAGCCTGGACCACCGGACCTTCCTGCTGGAGGACGTCAACGGCGTCCCGACGCCCAAGAGGCTCGTGGAGTCGGAGATCCCGGCGGTCGGCGCGCTGGAGCCCGACCTGGGCTGGAAGCTCTGGCAGGCGGACCCGGCCACGTGGCCGGTGACCACCGCGCCGGCGAGCGAGGCCGTGCACGCGGCCAAGGAGCAGTCGCCGCGCGCCGCGGAGGAGCTGGACCTGGCGCTGCGGACGGCGCTGTTCCGCGACAGCCGGTGCGTGTCGCTGCGGCACGAGATCGTCGACATCGCCCGCAAGTGCCCGAACGTGGACGCCGACGCGCTGGGCGAGGCGTTGGACGACGGGCGGGCGCGCGGGCCGATGATGCGCGACTACCGGGCCAACCGGGACGCGGTGCGGGGCTGCCCGCACCTGTTCTTCGCCGACGGGCACGACGTGCTCAACCCCGGTGTCGGGCTCAAGTGGGTGGGCGAGCCGGACACCGGGTTCCCGGTGGTCGAGCACGACGACCCCGGGGTGTACGCGGACCTGGTCCGCCGCGCCGCCGCGACCGCGCCGTGAGCGGTCCGGGGAGTCCTCACAGGAGCGCCGTGACGCCGTAAGCGGCGGCGGCGGCGGCCGACGCCGGCAGGGTCAGCACCCAGCCCTTGGCGATGTCGGCCGCCACCGACCACCGCACGGCCGAGCGCCGGGTGGTCGCGCCCACCCCCATCACCGCCGAGGTGATCACGTGCGTGGTGGAGACCGGCGCGGCGAACGCGAACGCCGTCAGGTACAGCACCGACGACGCCGACAGCTCGGCGGCGAAGCCGTGCGGCGGGGTCAGGTGGAAGATGCGCCTGCCCAGCGTGCGCATGATCCGCAGGCCGCCGGACCAGGTGCCCGCCGACAGCGCCAGCGCGCACGCCACGACCACCCACAGCGGCACCGAGTAGTCGCCCTGGCGCCCGGTCACCACCAGGGCCAGCACGATGACGCCCATGCTCTTCTGCGCGTCCTGCAGGCCGTGGCCCAGGGCGAGGCTCGCGGCCGAGACCACCTGCGCCCGGCGCATCAGGCGGCCGGCGCGGTGGGCGTTGGCGTTGCGGAACGCCCACTGGATCGCGGTCATCACCAGGTAGCCGAGCACCAGGCCGATGACGGGGGAGACCACCATCGGGACCACCACCTTCTCCAGCACGCCCGCCCAGCGCACCGAGGTCGCCGACGCCAGCGCGGCGCCGACCAGCCCGCCGACCAGGGCGTGCGACGAGGAGGAGGGCAGGCCGAAGTACCACGTGACGAGGTTCCAGGCGATCGCCCCGACCAGTGCGGCGGTCACCACGTGCAGGGCGTCCGCGCCGACCGGCGTGTCGATGACCCCCGAGGCGATGGTGACCGCGACACCGGTGCCCAGCAGCGCGCCGACCAGGTTCATCACCGCGGCCAGCGCCAGCGCGGCCCGAAGGGTCAGCGCGCGGGTGGACACGGCGCTCGCGATGGCGTTGGCCGCGTCGTGGAAGCCGTTGGTGAAGTCGAACGCCAGGGCGAGCACCACCACGAGCACCAGCCCGGCCGTGAGCATCAGGACTCCTTGACCGCGATCGAGTGCACGACGTCGGCGACGTGCTCGAACGCGTCGGCGGCCTGCTCCAGCTCCTCCACGACGTCCTTGAGCTTCATGACCTCCAGCGCGTCCCGCCGCCCGTCGAACAGCGCCGACAGCAGCCGCCGGTAGACCCGGTCGGCCTCGTTCTCCAGCCCGTTGACCTCCACCCAGTAGGCGGTCAGCTCCTGCGGCGCGGCCAGGCGCGGCATCGCCTCGGCGGTCAGCCGGGCCGCCCGGCACAGCAGGTCCACCTGCGCCTCCACGCCCTCGGGCAGCTCGCTCACCCGGTAGAGGGTCGCCAGGTCGACGGCGGCGTCCATGTGGTCGACCACGTCGTCGAGCCGGACCGCCAGACGGTAGATGTCGTCCCGGTCGAACGGCGTGACGAACGACCGGTCCAGGTGCTCGATGATGGCGTGGGTGGCGTCGTCGCCGACGTTCTCCAGCGCGTGCATCCGCTCGGCCAGGTCGGCGCGCCGGTCGACTGGGGCGCGCACGAAGTCGCGCAACACCTCGACGCTGGCGCCGATGTTGGAGCCGACCTCGGTGAACAGGTCGAAGAACTTCTGGCCCGTGGGCTTGCGGGTGATGCGCATGGCGATCAGACGCCCTCGGTGCGGGGTCCGCTCGCACGCCGGCGACCGCTGCCGGGGGCGTGCCCTTCGGCGCGGCGTTCTCCGGCGCGGCGTTCCCGGACGCGGTGTCCTCGAACGCGGTGTCCTCGGGTGTCGTGTTCTCGGGCGCGGTGTTCGGTCACCCGGTGCGGGTACCCCGTCGAAGTCCGTCGACTCGCCAAGCCCCCGAAAGCGCGAGCAGCACCGATCCGCCCGCACAGACCCCGCCGCCCGAAACCTTCGGCTCTCGGCACACCCCGCGCAGCCCGACTCGCCGCTTTTGCCTTTTGGCTCTCAACACGCCCCGTGCAGACCGGTGCCTTCGTGTTCTCCCCGTATGGCCTGCCCGGAGGGCTACCATGCTTTTCCTGGGGGTGCAAGCACGCTTTTCGCTTGCACCCCCAGGAAAAGCATGGTCGTCTTTGACAGGTCATGCGGGGGGAACACGACCGCAGTTTCTTTTCATTCTCCTTGGCGGCCTGCCTGTCCGGCGAGGACTCTTTTTCTTTCCAGCCTCGGGCGGTACAGCACCAATTCTTACCCGGATCGGTGCGGGACACAAGTAAGAAGAGCGGCCGAGAGGCCCCCAAGGAGGAGGAAAAGAAAGAGCGGTCGTGTTCTCCTCCCCGTACGGCCTGCCGGAGGCAATCATGCCGAGCAGGGGGTGTCAAGCGGTGAAGCGTGCTTGACACCCCCTGCTCGGCATGATTGGGCTGCGCCCAGGCCGTACGGGGAGGAGAACACGAAGCGACCGGTATGCGCACGAGGTGCGCCACTCCTGCGTGGAAAATACTTTGCGTGCTCCTGCGGGGTAGTGCAGCTGTCAGGTGACGCCAAGCGTTGATCGGCAGTGCCTCGGGACGGCTCGTGAGGTGTTCAGCAGGCACCGCCGCTTCATGGTCCGGCCGCATCACGCAGTGCTCGGCCGTGGCGAACCGGTGGCCGCCGACCTCGAACGCCGCCGCCCGCCACCGGCTCGGGTAGTCCCGCCCGATCCCGGCACCGCGGTCAGCTCAGGATGCCCCGCTGGAAGGCGGCGGCCACGGCGGAGGCGCGGTCGGGCACCTCCAGCTTGGCGTAGATGTGCAGGAGGTGGGTCTTGACCGTGGCCTCGCTGATGTGCAGCGCCGCCGCGGCCTCCCGGTTGGTCCGGCCCCGGGCGATCAGCGCGAGGACCTCCCGCTCCCGCGCGCTCAACCGGGCCCGCGGCAGGGGGCGGCGCGGGCGGACCCGGTCGAGCAGCAGGGCGGCGACCGACGGCGAGAGCACGGACTCGCCGCGCGCGGCGGCGCGCACCGCGCGGAACAGCTCCTCGCGGGGCGCGTCCTTGAGCAGGTACCCGATCGCGCCCGCCTCCACCGCGGGCAGCACGTCGGAGTCCGTGTCGTGGGTGGTGAGCACCAGGACCCGGGCGGTGGGGACGCGTTCGCGCAGCAGCCGGATCAGCGCGCCGCCGCTGGGCTCGGGCATCCGCAGGTCGGTCAGCACCACGTCCGGCCGCGCGGCGGCCACCACGGTCAGCGCCTCGGCGCCGCTCGCGGCCTCGCCGACGATCTCGAAGTCCGGCTGGGAGCCGAGCATCCCGCGCAACCCGTCGCGCACCACCGGGTGGTCGTCCACGACCACCAGCCGCAGGGGCGTCACCGCTCCACCTCGATCACCGGGACGCACACGCTGACCGCCGTCCCCGCCCCCGGCGCGGACTCGACGTCCACGAACCCCGACAGCGACCGCACCCGCTGCCGGAGGGCGGTCAGGCCGAACCCCCCGACCGCCGCCGGCTCGAAGCCCACCCCGTCGTCGCGCACGTCCAGGACGATGACGTCCTCCATGTAGGACAGCGTGACGTCCACCCGGCGCGCCCGCGCGTGCCGACCGGCGTTGGACAGGGCCTCCTGCGCCGCGCGCAGGACGGTCACCTCGACCTCCGAGTGCGCCGGCTGCGGCTCCCCGGTCACGGTGAAGGTCACCGGGACGTCGTACTGCTCCCGCCAGGTCGCCACCGCCTGCCGCACGGCCTCGCCGAGCCGCGCGCCCTGCAGCGGGCCGGGGCGCAGCGCCTCGATCGACCGGCGGACCTCCACCAGGCTGGTGCGCGCCAGGTTCCGGGCGGTGTCGATCCGGCCGCGCACCGGGTCGGGGGCCGGCAGCTCCCCGGCCGCCTCCAGCTGCGTGACGATCCCGGTCAGCCCCTGCGCCACGGTGTCGTGGATCTCGCGGGCCATCCGCGCGCGCTCCTCCGCGATCCCCGCCTCCCTGGCCCGGGTCACCAGCAGCTCGTGCAGCCGGGCGTTCTCCGCGGCCATGGCGACCAGCTCGCCGTTGACCTCCCGCCGCCGGATCGCCTCCCGCTCCATGGCCCGGATCACCCCGCCGACCAGCGCGGCCAGCGGCGTGGCCATCGCGATGTCGAACAGCGTCATCCGGAGGTCGGTCCCCGGCGCCAGCAGCCACGGGACGCCCGCCGCCACCACGCCCGGGTACGCGGGCCACCCCGGCATCGTGACGAACGCCAGCACGTAGCACGCCGGGACGAACAGCTGGAAGGCGTCGCTGCGCTGCACCAGGACCGTGGTGAAGCCGAGCAGGCCGACGAAGTACACCGCCATGAACCACGTCAGGCGCTCGCACCACTGCGGGTGCGCCACGACGAACCACCAGTGCCACAGCCCGAGCCCGGCGGCGACGCCCAGCGTGACCAGGTCGTGCCGCCACCCCGCGGCGCCCGGCTGCGCCAGCGACATCGCGCAGGCCAGGACCAGCAGGCCGTACGGGGCGAGCGCCCACGTCAGGTTCCACCGCTGCTCCCGCACCAGGCCCAGCCGTTGCTCCACCGAAGTCACCGCGCCATCTTCCCCGCCGGGGCCCGGTAGGTCAGCCGGCGCAGCAGCGCCTCCGCCGGGCCCCGGCGCCCCGCGCGCCGCAGCAGGTCGGCCAGCAGCACCGAGACCAGCCACGTCCCCAGGGCGACCAGCGCGGTCTGCGCCGTCCCGAGCGTCCCGCCCAGCCCGAGGGCGGAGGGCGCCAGCAGCGCCACGAACACCACCGACTGGAACAGGTAGCAGCTCAGCGAGCGCTGCCCGCACGCCGCGACCGCCCGCACCACCGGGCCGCGCCGGTCGCCGACGCGGAGCGCGAGCAACCCGATCAGCGCCGCGTACCCCAGGCCGCCGGCGATCCCGGTCACCGCGTGCAGCGCCGAGGAGCCCCACAGCGCCAGCGACGAGGCCGGCTCCCAGTAGCCGCCCACCGCCAGCCCCGCCGGCAACCCGCCCGCGACGGCCGCCACCAGCCCGCCGACCGCCGTGCGCGCCAGCAGGACGCGGTGCGCGGCCGGGTCGGCGAGCACCCCGCGCCGGGCCGCCCACGTGCCCACCAGGGCGGCGCTGCCCACGCCCACCAACCCGAACGGGGTCATCAGCCACTCCATCGGGCGCAGGGACATCGCCTCGACCGGGTCCGCCGTCTCGAACGACCAGAAGAAGGAGCGCCCGCCGTCCGCGGGCACCGCGTAGGCGGCCCCCTGGACCACCGCCACGACCACCAGCCAGGCGACGGCGGCGATGAGCAGCGCGCGGTCCGACACCCGCGTCAGCGCGACGAGCGCGAAGCCCAGGACCCCGTACAGGCCCAGCACGTCACCGGGGAACAGCAGCACCGCGTGCACGAACCCGAACGCGATCAGCCAACGGCTCCGCCGCCGCAGCAGCCGCTTGGCCTCGCCCTCCGGGACGCCGGCCGCCCGTTGCCGTTGCAGCACCTGCACGACGCCGTAGGCGAACAGCGCGGCGAACATCGGGTACGCGCGCGCGTCGACCAGGGTCACGTCGAGCACGCTGACGACGCGGTCGACCACGCCGTGCTCCACGATGTGCTGCCGCACGCCGTAGGGGCGGCCGTAGAGGTACACCACCGAGTTGGCCAACGCGATCAGCGCCAGCATCAGCCCCCGCGCGAGGTCCGGGGCGAGCATCCGCTCCCGGGCGGTGACCGGTCCCACTCCCGTGCTTGCTCCGTTGAACGACATGGCCCCAGCGTGCTCGGCCGCGCGGCGCGGCGGATCGGTGGATCAACCGATCCCCGACCTCCACCCCGGCTCCGCGAAGTCCACCGATCGACCGATGCGCGAGCCCGTGACCTGCGCGCCCCGCGCACCGGGGCGCGGCCCACCCGTGGGCCGGAGCGCACCGACCGCACGCGGAGGCGTCGCGGGGTGTAGCGTCGGTGCCATCGGGCGGGTTCACGCGGAGTCCACCCGAATCCCCCGCGTCGTGAGGCGGCTGCCACATCGCTCGCAGCGAGTGCCCACGGGACGCGGAGAAAGACGGAAAAACATGTCATCCCAGCACGCCTCCCCCGCCGGAACGCGTCCGGTGTCGACCCGCCACACGGACGCGCTGTTCAGCCACCCGGACGCCCCGCGCCCGACGAAGCCCCTCGCGCCCGCCGACGCCGGCCGGTTCCCGGTCGCGGTGTTCCAGGAGCCGCCGGGCGGCCCGCACCATGACGAGCCCGCCGACGAGCCGCCGCCCCGCCGGCACGGCGGCGCCCGCCGCCCGCGGCGGTAGTCCGCCCGGCGCCGGTCCCGGGTCGGCGAGCGCCCGACCGGGGCGCCCGTTCCCGGCGCGCCCGCCGCCGACCGGTGGGCTCAGCGGCTCAGCGCGGTCTCCACGAGGGTGTCGAGCAACCGCCCGTAGCCGATCCCCGCCGCCTGCCACATCCTCGGGAACTGCGAGGCGTGGGTGAAGCCCGGCATCGTGTTCACCTCGTTGACCACCGGCTCGTCGCCGTCACCGAGCAGGAAGTCGACGCGCAGCAGGCCCCGGCAGCCCAGCGCGCGGAAGGCGCGCACGGCCAGGGCGCGCAGCCGCGCCCCGAGCGGTTCGCCCAGCGCCGCCGGGACCGTGAAGACCGCGCCGCCGGCGCGGTACTTCGCCTCGAAGTCGAAGAAGTCGCGCCCGCCCGCGACACCGATCTCCAGCGGCGGGCTCACCGCGAGGCCGCCGTCCGGGAGCTCCAGCACGCCGACGTCGACCTCCCGGCCCGGCACCGCCCGCTCCACCAGCACCTTCGGGTCCACCGCCCGCGCCGCCGCCACCGCTGCGCCCAACCGGTCCCAACCGTCCACCCTGGACACACCGACGCTCGACCCGGCGCGGGCGGGCTTGACGAACACCGGCAGCCCCAGGGCTTCGCGCTCGCGGTGGGACAGCGAGCACGCCGCCGAACGCAGCACGACCGACTCCGCCACCGCGATCCCGTTGTCGGCCAACAACTTCTTCGTGCACTCCTTGTCCATGCCGATGGCGCAGGCCGGGGCGTCGCTGCCGACGTGCCGGATCCCCGCGTGCCGCAGGGCGGCCTGCACGGTCCCGTCCTCGCCGAACGGCCCGTGCAGCAGCGGGAAGGCGACGTCCACGGCGCGCAGCGCCCGCACCGCGGCGAAGACGCCGACGCCGGCGGCCCCACCGACCTCCCAGCGGCCCGCCCTGGTGATCCGGACGGGCAGGACGTCGTACCGCGCGGGGTCCAGGGCGGCCAGCACGCCCTCCGCGGACCGGCAGGAGACCTCGTGCTCGCCGTTGCGGCCACCGAACAGCACCGCGATCCGCACGCGCGACTCAGCCACGGGGCGCACCCGCCGCCCGGGGGTAGCGGCGCGGGACGCGACCGCCGATCCCGGTCAGGACCTCGTGCGGGTTCGTCCGCGCCCACCGGGCCCAGTCCAGGACCGTGGGCTCGCCGCGGTCACCCGGCCCGAACAGCACCACCTCGTCGCCGGTCGCCGCCCCGCCGCCGCCCAGGTCCACCACGAACTGGTCCATGCAGACCAGCCCGGCCACCGGGCGCCGGGCGCCGCCGACCCACACCTCGGCGCTGCCGCTCGCGGCCCTGGGCACGCCGTCGGCGTAGCCCAGCGGCACCAGGCCGAGCGCGCCCGCCGCGGCCGTGGTGTACCGGTGGCCGTAGGACACCCCGGTGCCCGCGGGCACCCGCTTGGCGTTGATCAGGCGGGCGCACAGCGTCATCGCCGGCCGCAGCCCGAAGACCCGGCCCGCGACCGGCTCCACGCCGTAGACCGCCAACCCCGCGCGCACCAGGTCGTAGTGCGTGCCGGGGTGGCCGAGCGCCGCCGCCGAGTTCGCCAGGTGCAGCAGCTCCGGGTCCAGCCCGCCGGCGCGGGCCTGCCCGACCAGCTCGTCGAACAGCCGCCGCTGCTCGTCGACACCGGGGTGCCACGGGCGGTCGGCGTGGGCGAGGTGCGACCAGATCCCCCGGACCCGCACCAGGCCCCGGCGCTCCAGGCGGCGCGCCGCCGCGACCAGTTCGCACCAGTCGCCGGGGCGGGCCCCGTTGCGGGACAGGCCGGTGTCGGCCTCCAGCTGGACCACCGCGCGCGTCGAGAGCCGGGCCGCGTCCTCGGCGACCGAGCGCAGGTGCGGCACGGTGGACACCGCGACGTCCACGTCGGCCGCGATCACCGCGCGGAAGTCCTGGGCCGGCGCGGTCAGCCAGCACAGGATCGGCGCGGTCACCCCGGCGGCGCGCAGCTCCAGCGCCTCCGCGCCGGAGGTCACGCCCAGCCAGCCCGCCCCGCCGGCCACGGCGGCCCGGGCGGTCCGCACGCCGCCGTGGCCGAAGCCGTCGGCCTTGACCACGGCCATCACGCCGGCGTCGGTGCTCCTCGCGACCAGCCCGACGTTGTCCGCGACGGCGCCCAGGTCGACCCGCGCCTCCGCCACCGGGGCGGCGGGGACCCGGTCGCGGGGCGCCCGCACCGCCCCGCGCGCGTCGAGCCCGGCGGCGACCGGCCGGTGTTCCACTGCTGACAAGTCGTCCTCCCCGGTGGGCCGGCGGCCGGGACCGGCCGCCCCACCGAGCCTGCCGCCGCCGTGTGCGCGCCCGGTCCGCGGACCGTGACGGTCGTGTGACGGGACCGGCCGCCCGGGTCACCCCACGCGGCCCCGCGGCACGGTCAGGGTGAACACCGCGCCGCCGTCGTGGCCGACCTCCAGCCGGCCGCCGTGCAGCCGGGCGTTCTCCCGCGCAATGGCCAGGCCCAGGCCGCTGCCCCCGGTGCGCCCGCGGGCCCGGTCGCCGCGCACGAAGCGGTCGAAGGCGACCGGCGCCAGCTCGGCGGGCAGGCCGGGCCCGGAGTCGGCGACGACCACCCGCGCCAGGTCGGGGTCCGTCCCGTCGATGGTCACCGCGACCGGCGGCGCGCCGTGCCGCACGGCGTTGGACACCAGGTTGCGCACGATCGTGTGCAGGCGGCGGGGATCGCCGACGACGGTGACGTCCCCGGCGCACCGCACGGCGACGTCGACCCCCGGCGCGCTCAGCTCGACGGCGTCGTCCACCAGCGCGCGCAGGTCGACGACCTCGGGCCGGTACTCGGCGGCGCCCGCGTCGAACCGCGACATCTCCAGCAGGTCCTCGACCAGGGCGCCCAGCCGCCGCGCCTGGGCGCCGAGCAGCTCCGCCGACCGCTCCCGGTCCGCCTCGTCCGGGCTGCGCAGGCCGTCCGCCGCCGCGATCACCGACGCCACCGGGGTGCGCAGGTCGTGCGCCACGTCGGCGACGAACCGGCGCTGCTGCCGGTCCTTCGCCCGCAGCTGCTCGATGGACTCGCCCAGCCGCTGCGCCATCGCGTTGAACGACCCGGCGAGGTCGGCCAGCTCGTCGCGCCCCCGCACCGGCAGCCTGGTGCCCAGCGCGCCCGCCCCGAACTCGCGGGCCGCGGCGGCGGCCGTGCGCACCGGCCGCTGGACGCGGCGCGCGACGAGCACGCCCAGCCCGCCGCCGAGCAGGGCGATGACCGCCGCCACCGCGGCGAGCCGGCGGCGCAGGGTGGCCAGCTCGTCGTCGAGGCCGCGCATGTTGTAGAACTCGGCCAGCAGCAGGCCCGGCTCGACCTCGCCGACGATCGCCAGCTGCGGCCCGTCCGGGGTGTCCACGGGGTAGCTCAGCGGCGTCCGCCGCTGCCGCGCGCGGTCGACCTCCGCCACCGGGAGCCGGTCGGGCGACGAGCCCGCGGACCCCGCGACCGGGACGTAGTGCCCGCCCTCGGCGGAGGAGAGCGGGCCGGAGGTCCCGGTGAAGTTCACCAGCGCCCAGGTGAGGCCGAGCCGGGCGCGCATGTACTCGGCCACGCCGGCGACCGGGGACTCGAAGGCGGCGCTGTGGACCAGGAACTGGTGCGCCTGCTGGGCGTCGGAGTCGAACCCGGCCCGGGCGGAGGCGGCGAACCGCTCCCGGGCGGCCCCGGCCTGCAGGCCGTAGGTCGTCAGCGCCATGGCGACGGTGGTGACGAGGGTGACCAGCACGACGGTCAGCACGATGCCGGCCCGCAGGCCGGGCCGCCAGGTCACGGGCGGACCAGGCGGTAGCCGAACCCCCGGACGGTGCGCAGCAGCACGGGGTTGGCCGGTTCCGGCTCGATCTTGGCCCGCAGCCGGGCCACCGCCGCGTCGACCAGGCGCGAGTCGCCGGCGAAGCCGTAGTCCCACACCCGCTTGAGCAGCGCCTGCCTGCTCAGGACCTGACCGGCGTGCTCGACGAACTCGATCAGCAGCCGGATCTCGGTGGCGGTGAGGTTCACCTCGACCCCGCCCCGGGTCACCACCATGGCGACGGTGTCCAGCTCCAGGTCGCCGACGGTGTGCACGTGCCGCCTGGTCGGCCGCGCGGGCGCCGCCCGGCGCAGGATCGCCTTGACCCGCGCGTCGAGCACCCGCGGCTCGACCGGTTTCACCACGTAGTCGTCGGCGCCGCACTCCAGGCCCACCACGACGTCCACCGCGTCGCCGCGCGCGGTCAGCAGGATCACCGGGACCGCCTCGCTCGCGCGGATGCGGCGGCACACCTCGAACCCGTCGACACCGGGCAGCATCACGTCCAGCAGCACCAGGTCGGTCGGCGCGCGCCGGTCGAGCACGGACTCCAGGGCCTGCTCGCCGGTCGCCGCCACGGTGACCTCGTGCCCGAGCCCGCGCAGCGCGCGCGACAGCGCCTCGGCCAGCGCCGCATCGTCCTCCACGAGCAACAACCGCGACACTGGTGGGGCTCCTCGCCGGTAGCGGGTTTCTGCGGGGCAACGGTATACCAGCGGTTACGCCGAACGGTCCACGCACGCCGCGCCGACCCCCGCGCCGGACCGGCCGGCGCGAGCGGGCCGGGCGGTCCAGGGCGGGGGCCGCCCGGTGATGACGCGGTCCGTGCCCATGCCCCATGGTCGGCGCGGACCGTGCGGGTCCGTCCACGGCTTCGTCACAGTCGTGCGACCGAATGCGACAGCCGCGCACGCGCGGACCGCCGGCCCCCGACGGCGGCGCGGCGCCCCACCGGGCTCAGGCCGCTTCCCGCACCCGGGCCGCCACGCGGAACGCCCGGTACAGCGTGCCGCGGCCGTCCGGGGCCGCCGCGCACAGCTCCAGCACCGCCTTCCGCCGGTTTCAGTGTCCGCAATGGACTGAACGCGTGCTGAAGTCTTCCGCGTCTCAGCTGATCTGTTTCCACTGCCACACATCTTGAGCAGTCGGTAGCGGCTGAGCGGCTGCCTGGCTGTCTTGGGCATGCACCGCGTGGCAAGCACGACGGCATGCTCGCGCGGCGTGCGGCCGAGCCGACCCTACGACTTCTGCGGCGTGGCCGAAGCCGCTCTGCGCGGTGGGCGGCCCGGGATCGCGTTGCGCGGCCGCGTTGACCCGGTCGGCGGAGCCATGATCCATCGGCATCGATGTGGCCAGGCATACGGCAACGATGGCGGAGTGGAATGGTCTGCCGAGCCGGGCTCCTGCATCCGATGAAGTGCAAGATAGCGAGAAGCCCCTGGTCGGAGTTCTGTACCACCGCGGTGGACACGCGACTGTGCCGAAGACGAACCTCGGATGCGTCGACTGCGTCACCGACCACGGCCACTACCATGCTCTACGGGGACCATGTCGCCACCGGGGCTACACGGCGGCCTTCAACGGTTCCAGACACGAAACCGCGTCAAAACCGGATCTTGTTCGGTCATCTCGGACCCGAGCCGGTCCTCGGCCGTGCCGGCCGCACGTCCGCCTCCGAGGTCATCGTCCCGACGCGGTGTTGCGGTGGAACCGCGCGGTGTAGGTGTGGCGCAGCCATTGCGGCCGCAGTCCGTCGATGCCGGCGGCATTGCCCACGGCGAGCACTACCTGGGTGATGCCGGAGACGGTCAGCCGTCCGCGTTGGCCGAGCCAGAGGGGACCTGGGCCGCTCTTACGCACCCGCCCCCAGGCCACGACCCGGTCGAGGGCGGGTTCGGGGAGCTGCACGATGCTGGTTTTGCCGTTGGGGCTGCGCTGACGCAGATGTCCGGTATGGCCGGTGATGAAGACGTCCGTGCTGTTCAGGCGGGCGCAGTCTGCGACTTGCAGGCCCGTGTACAGCAGTACGGCGATGATCGCCGCGTCCCGTTCGCCGCGTCGGATGGAGGCTCGTTCGACCTCGGTCTGCTGTCGCATGGTGAGGGCTGTAGGGCGTCCCGGATGCTGGATGCGAACCCGACGGACCTGGATGGGTAAGCGTGCGCAGTGTTCGTAGAACAGCGTGACCGCGACCGAAGCCTGGTTGACGGTCGACGGCCCGAGGCGGCGAGTGTGGGTCAGGTGCTGTTGCCAGGCCGTGACCGCGGCCGTCGCGGCCCTGGGGTCGGACAGCGCGTCAGGGTGGTCGTCGGCGTGTTCGGTCAGCCAGTGCAGATAAGTAGCGGCCTGCCGGCGGTACGCCTTGATCGTGTTCGGCGCGAGCCCGCAGCGGTCCAGGTGCACGTTCAGCTCGGCAAGCACCCGCCGTGCCTCCTGGATGACCTCGACCTGGCTCCCCGGAGCCCCCCGCGCCGGTCGGAGACTGTCGGAAGTCTGCGGGGCGGTCCTTGTGCGGCTCATCTTCTCGTCGTTTCACAAATGGTCGGAATTCGTTTTGGGCGGCCGAGTGCGATTTCCGTCGAGAGAGCGCGAGTCCGCCGACCGGCCACAAAGTCGATGTCCTCCCCATCGGTGCACCGATGGGGAGGACATCGATTAGGGGAGTGGCGCCGCCGCCGGTCGGCGTAACGGTCGTCCGGTGTGTCACCGGCCGGTCGACGAGCTGAGGTCGAAGCGGTCGGACCACTCAGTCGGAAGAAAGATCGGAGATCAACACCGTCATGCCCGGTTCTGTTCCGCCCTCGTGCCGCCGTCACGCCGGCCGAGGCGAACCCTGGTGTTGGAGACTATCGCGATTCCGAGCGCCAAAACCACGATGAGGACTCGTGCCCACAGCGGGATGTCGAAGGCTGCCAAGGTGATGCCCAGAGCCAGGTAGAGAGCCCCTTCGAGTGCACCCAGAAATTTGCTCATATCGACATCCTACTCGGCTTGGGGTTGTCCGCGGGCGGTTTACTGGCAGTTGCTGCCGTCCACGCCGACCCAGCCACCGGTGTTGGGGATGATCTTCTTCTGGTAGCAGGTGTTGTTGTTGATGCCGCCGGACTTGATCCAGCTGTCCATGTTCTTCAGCAGGTCCCAGGCAGCGGTGCCGATCCCGGCCGAACAGACGAGCTTGACCAGGTAGGCGATGGCCGCAGGGATGTTGGCCGAGGTGCACACGGCGATCGCGCCGCCGGCGACGACCAGTGCGATCGCGGCGCCGTAGGCGCGGGCCTCGAAGCCCCACAGGTTCAGGTAGACGCCGAACCCGTAGGTGAGCTTGGGGTCGGCGACCACCGGGAACTGCGTGGTCGAGTTCGTCCGCACCGACTGCACCAGCGCATCGCCGTCGATGCGGTACGAGGTGGCGACGTCCTTGCCCGCGGCGTCCTTGGCCCATGGGGCGGCCACCTGAGCCAGCACCTCGCCCTTGGCGTCCAGGACGTGCACGCCGCCGTCGGCCTGCGCCGCCAGCGTGCTTCCCTGCGGTGCGCGCAGGTCGAACCGGTACTCGGCGGGCGCCGAGGCGTCGTTGAGCACGACCAGCGTCCGGGCCGACAGGTCGTCGACCCGCTCGGTCACCACCTGCACGGGACTGGCGGGATCGGTCAGCACGACCTTGCCGTCCGCCAGCGTGCGCGCGTCACGGCCTCTGGCCTGCTCGGGAAGGCCCAGGCCGACACTCACGCCTCCCGCCTCCAACAACAGGGCGTCCGCGCCCGCTTTGGGCAGCGTCACCCCCACCGGGCCGCGTGCGGAGTCCGCCCGCACGCCCGGCTCCAGGTCTGCGGCCTGCGCTGCGGCCGGGGAGACCCGCTCGATCAGCGCACCGGCGGCTTCCGCCGTCGTGCGCACCGCCTCGGCGTGATCCTGCTCGGCGGTCACCGCCGCGGCTTGCCCCACCTGTCCCAACACCATCGCCGCCGCTGTCGCCGCCACGGCGACACACAATGCGCGTGTCCTCGTCTTCACACTCATCCGGAACCCCCCAAGGGTTTTCGGTCGGATATCGGTTTTCCTGGAGCGAGTGCCGTGGACCGGGTATTGCATCGGATCCCACTGCGGGACGGGTCGAGGTGAACCCGAAGCCGACCACGCTGTCGGATCGACCATCCGGAACCCGGCCGTCGTTCCGGACGTTTGTCTAGCGACACTGGATACGCATGTCCATCACCGGGGTCGCCGAAGTGGGGAAAGGCTTCACGCGCAGTGAGGGTCGACAGCCCCGAAGATCACCCGAATGGCGGTCGTAGTCACGGTCGCCTCTCTGCGAGGAGACTTGAGGAAAATTTAGGAAAGAAACTTGCTCGGCAAGGTATCTACCCATCGGGTTGCTGCCGGCAGGTGAAACCGGCGCGATATCCGCTGGGAATCGGGCGGGGTGGCGCCCCGCTAGTTCCGCTGTCGGCGGGGCGGTGGGTCGAAGTGATGGCCCGCTGCCGTGCCGCAGGCTCATGACCATGGCTTACTCGGTACGGTGGCACCATTATCCACTGGGAAGGCATATCGCGGTTCGACGCGTCCTGTCATCCACTGGAACGGGTGGCGGACTCAACGGATAACGGTTAGTAGTGGTCGCGTCGGCGTCGACGTCCGGTTCAGCCCTGGACCTCACATGGCGGTCGCTCTCGGGCGATGCCCGGCCCCAGGCGCGACCGGCTGACACACGGCCGGGATCCATAGCCGGTGCCGACCCCTGGGGTTATCGCCGCGTTCGATGAGCACGCTGATGGCGCGGACGGCACCACCGGCCGGGGTCGTGCTCGTCGGTGAGCGGCACTTCGACCTCGGCCAAGTCGAGGTCACGCACCAGCGGGTCGCGCGCCGACACGCCGTGGAGCCGAAGGACTCGCGCCACCCATGGCAACAACGCCTTCAGCCCGCCACGGTGGGGTGCGGCAGCCACCGCCGTACTTCCGGCGGCGAGGTCGTCGAACGCGCCCAGCGGCCGTTCGCGGTTGGCCTCGACGACCTCCTCCGCGCCGACGTCGACCAGCAGCCGCCGCGCGGTGGTGTAGCCGCCGGGCCGCTCGAAGTACCGCCGCACGTCGTCCAGCTCGGCGTGGGTGGCCCGCAGCGCGACGAGCCGGGGCGTCCGGTCGACGCCCAGCCGCACCCCGCCGTGGATCACGCCCGCCTGGACGCCGGTGAAGGCGCCGTCCGCGGTGTTGCTCACCGGGATGAGCCGGAGTTCGTCGGGCACCAGGTCGTCATCGCTCATGGGAGCGCATCGTGGTCGAGCCGGGGCGGGGGTTCTCCCCACAAGTGCGGCTTGGCGGGGCCACCATCGGCTGAACGGGCCGGCGGGTGCGCTCGGCGGGTGCTCCACCCCGGCCGGGCGGCCCTCAGCCGGTGGGGTCGGCCGCTTGGTGCTCGGCGCAGTCCACGCGCAGCGCGGCGTCGGAGAACGCGGTGTCCAGCAGGCGGCAGTGGTGGACCAGGTCGGTGTCCGGGTGCGCGTCGCGCACGAAGAACCGGCAGGTCAGGCACGTCCGGGCGACGGCGAGCACGCCCTGCCGGTGCAGCCCGGCGATCATCGTCAGCAGCAGCCGGAGCGTCGCGGCCTTCTGCTCCGCGGTGACCACCGGCAGCTGCGCGGTGATCGGGTCGGCCCACGACGTGAGGTCCGCCGCGACGCGGGCGCCCTCCGGGGTCGGGGTGAAGCTGAAGCTGCGGCGGTCGTTCGGGTCCTGCTCGCGGGCGACGAGCCCCTTGCGGCGCAGGGCGGCGAGGGCGTCGCTGATCGTCGGGGGCGAGACGTCGAACTCGGCGGCGAGGTCGCCCACCCGGTGCGCCTGCCGCCTGGTGTCCAGGTGCAGCAGCAGTTGGGCCTGCATGGGGCTCATCCCGGTGCTGTAGGCGTCACGCCACAGCAGGGTGCGGGTGACGTGGCCGATCCGCTCCAGCGCCGCGACCAGCCGCCGGTCGAGCTCGGTGTCGGCCTTGGCCACCGCCGTGGTCTCGGCGGGCAGGGCGCCGTCGGTGCCGTTCTCGTCGGCGTCGTCGCCCTGCGTGCTGTCGCCGCCCTGGTCTCGCACTCCCGGTCCACCCCCGATCGTGTTGCTGAGGACTCCTAACCATACCTCCTGGCACGGGATCGGCGACAGCTCAACCTTCAGGAGTCCTAACTACAGCCGTTCACGAACGCGCCACCCCGGACCCGGCCTCCCCCTCGGTGCCGGAGGTCGCCGCGCCCCTGTCGGACCAGGTCGAACGGGCGCCCGGCGCTGTCCCGGGCGCCTCGTCCGCCGACGAGCACGAGCCGCCGCCACCGCGGTCCGCGGGGCCTCCACCGCTCCGGCCGGCGCTCGGCCCGGTCCCGGACCGGCGCTTGGCCGAGCGGGCGGCGAGGGCCGCGCCCGCCACCAGCGCGCCGAGGACGTAGGCGTTGCCCGCCAACGACTCCAGCGGCGTCCACGCCTGCTCCCGGCCGTCGCCGCGCGGCACGAGCCCGAACGCCCAACCGCTGGACCACGCCACGACCAGGGCGACGACCGGCACCGCCCGCCGGCCCCGCGCCGCGACCAGCACGCACAGCGGCGCCACCCACACCCAGTGGTGGGTCCACGAGACCGGGCTGACGAGCACCCCGCAGAAACCCGTGACCAGCAGGGCCTCCACCCGGTCGCCGCGCTGTTCGGCGGCCCGCGCGAGCAGCGCCGCGGCCGTGGCGCAGGCGGCGACCAGCAGCACCAGGACCGGTGTCGCCACGAGCCGATCGCCCGCCGGTCGCTGGACCAGGCCGTTGAGCGACTGGTTGCCCCACCAGGCGTTGGACATCGCGCCGTTGGCGCCCAGGACGGCCGTGCCCCAGTACCGCGCCGTGTCACCGGGCAGCACCGCGAACGCCACGCCGCCGAGCCCGGCGAACGCGCCGAGCGCCCGCAGCGCGTCGGCGCGCCGACGCGTGACCAGCAGGTGCAGCACGAAGATCAACGGCGTCAGCTTGATCGCCGCGGCGAGGCCGACGAGCACCCCGCCGCAGCGGGAACCGCGCAGCACCAGCACGTCCACGAAGACCAGCGCCATGAGCACGACGTTGACCTGCCCGAGCCCGAGCGTGCGCCACACCGGTTCCAGCGCGAGCAGGAGCAGCAGGGGAGGCGCGGACCGCGCGGCGGACGGCGAGTGCGCGTGCACCAGGCGCACCACTACGACCAGGCCCGCGACGGTCGACAGCGCCATGGCGCCCCAGGCGAGCTGCGCTGGCAGCACGGCCAGCGGGAGGAACAGCAGCGCCGCGGTCGGCGGGTAGGCGAACGGGAGGTCCGGCGACCACTCCGGGGTCGCGGCCAGCCGCCCGTAGAGGTCCTGGCCGTCGACCACGGCCAACGCCCCGGAGCGGTACACCGCGCTGTCGATCCCCAGGGGCCACCCCCACCGCCACCACAGCAGCGCGACCGCGACGACCGCGACCCCGGCCAGACCGCCGGCGACCAGGGTCCGGTGGGCCGGGCGCGACAGGAGCGGGGAGCGGGGCGGCGCGGTGTCGATCACCCACCGGACGGTAGGCACGGGCGGCGCGCAGGTCGTCCCGCCGCGGTGGTGTCCTGCCCTCGCCCGCCGGTACCGGGTCGGCCGGGGGCAGTACCGGGGTACCACCCCTCGGGTAGCGGTCGACCGGGTCGCGGTCCGCAGGGCGCTGCCGGCCGGGGCGCTGCCGGCCGGGGTGCAGTCGGCCGGGGTGCGGTCGGCCGGGGTGCGGTCGGCCGGGGTGCGGTCGGCCGGGTCCTACTCCCTGGGGCCCTCGTTCGGCGTCACCAGGCCCGATTCGTAGGCCAGCACGACGGCCTGGGCGCGGTCGCGCAGCCCGAGCTTGGTCAGCACCCGGCTGACGTGACTCTTGGCCGTCTGCTCGGCGATCGTGAGCGCGCCGGCGATCTCGGCGTTCGACAGGCCGCGCGCGACCAGGCGCAGCACCTCCACCTCGCGGGGGGTCAGCCCGGCCAGGGCCGCGGGGTCGGGCCGGCCGGCGGCGCGCTCGGCGAACGCGGCGACCAGGCGGCGGGTGACCGAGGGCGCGAACAGCGTGTGGCCCGCCGCCACCACCCGGACCGCGTTCATCAGGTCCGCCAGCGGCGAGTCCTTCAGCATGAACCCGCTCGCACCGGCGCGCAGCGCCCCGTAGACGTGCTCGTCGAGGTCGAACGTCGTGAGCACCAGCACCCGCGATCGCCCGGCGCCGTCGGCCAGGATGCGCCGGGTGGCCTCCAGGCCGTCCATCAGCGGCATCCGGACGTCCATCAGCACGACGTCCGGCGCGAGGGCGCGGGCCAGGGCCACCGCCTCGGAGCCGGTCGCGGCCTCGCCGACCACCGCCAGGTCCGGCCGGCTGTCCAGGGCGACCCGGAAGCTCTCCCGGATCATCGCCTGGTCGTCCGCGATCAGCACCGTCGTCGTCACCCGTCGCCCCCCTCGTCCAGCGGCAGGTCCGCGACCACCGCGAAGCCCCCGTCCGGGGTGGGGCCCGCGGAGAACCCGCCGCCCAGCGCCCGGACCCGCTCGCCCATGCCCACCAGGCCGTGCCGGGGCCGGGCCGGGTCCACGTCGAGCGCCGGCCGCAGCCCCGCCGCGTTCCGCGCGGTGACCCGCAGCCGCCCGCCGACGACGGCCAGCTCGACCGAGACGGCGGCGCCCGGCGCGTGCCGCCCGCTGTTGCTCAGCGCTTCCTGGACGATCCGGTAGGCCGAGAGCCCGACGCCCGCGGGCAGCCGGCCCAGGTCGCCGTCCACCCGCAGGGCGACCTCGGCGCCCGTCGCCCGGAACCGCGCCACCATCCCGGCCACGTCCTCCGGGCCGGGCTGCGGCGCGGCGCCCGGCGCGTCGTCGGGCGACCGCAGCACGCCGAGCATCCGGCGCATCTCGGCGAGCCCGTCGCGGGCCATCCGCTGCACCACGTCGAACTCGGCGCGCACCTCGGGGGTCAGGTCGGGCAGCCGGTACGCCGCCGCGTCGGCGCGCAGCACGAGCGCGGACATGTGGTGGCTGACGACGTCGTGCAGCTCGCGGGCGATGCGGGCGCGCTCCTCCAGCGCGTGCGCCTTGGACTGCTCGACCAGCCGCCGGTGGTCGGCCTGCCGGCGCAGCCGCACCGCGTTGCCGAGCAGCACCACGCCCGCCGCGAGCGCGGCCACGAGCAGCAGGTTGCGCCAGTCGGGCAGGTGCGGCGCCACCGCGGCGGTGGTCAGCGCCCACACCTGGAGCAGGACCGGCTTCTCGTTGGTCTCGGCGACCAGGTAGAGCACGGACGCCGCGGTGAGGGACAGCCCCATCGTCCACGGCCAGCCCCACATCCGGGAGAGGTCCACGTGCGGGGCGTAGACCAGCGGCGCGACCAGCAGCTGCAGCACGGCCAACCGCCACGCCACCAGCGGGCGCCACAGCACCGCCAGCGCCGGCAGGGCGGCCAGCAGCCCGCCGACCACCACGACGAGGCCCCCGGTGGCGGACGGGACCGGGGTGACCGGCACGATCGCGAAGAACACCGCCAGGGCGGCCCCGAGGACGACCGTCGACCGGACCCGCGGGCTGCTGCCCGGGGCCGGGCCCGTCCCCTTCACCACGACGAACACCAGCACCCGCAGGGCGTCGAGCACCGCCCTCCGGAGCCGCGCCGACGACCGGGTGCCCCCTACCTCCGCCACGCTTCCAAACTAACGCCCCGGGCCGTCGGGCACTGGCACGCCCGGTCGCGCCGCCCCGGAACCGCCGAGTGCACCGGTTCACCCGGACGGGAGGTGTCGTCACCCGGCTCGCCGATCGGGCCGGTGACCGTCCGATTGCGGCCCGCGTTCACTCTGTGGGACCGCGCTGCTCCGCGTTGACCGGGCGGTGCGGTGCTGTTGGAGTGGGGCCGTGCCGCGACCGACCGTGTTGACCAGGCGCCGGCACGTGGACTTCGTCCGCGTCGCCGGCCAGCGCTGTTGCCCCCGCTAGGCCGCAACCGCCCACAGCTGTCCACTGAGGACAGTGCTCGCCCGACACCACGATCCGGAGTCCTGCCGTGCCCGAGAACCGGGAGCGGGAGCCGTTGAAGTTCGCCTACTGGGTGCCCAACGTCAGCGGTGGTCTCGTCGTCAGCAACATCGAGCAGCGGACCGACTGGTCCTACGACTACAACCGCGAGCTGGCCGTGCTCGCGGAGCGCAACGGGTTCGACTACGCGCTCACCCAGGTGCGTTACCTGGCCGGGTACGGCGCCGCCTACCAGCAAGAGTCCACCGCCTTCAGCCTCGCGCTGCTGCTGGCCACGCGGCGGCTGAAGGTGATCGCCGCCGTGCACCCCGGCCTGTGGCACCCCGCCGTGCTGGCCAAGCTCGTCGCCACCGCCGACCACCTCTCCGGCGGGCGCGCGGCGGTCAACGTCGTCAGCGGGTGGTTCAAGGGCGAGTTCACCGCCCTGGGCGAACCGTGGCTGGAGCACGACGAGCGCTACCGGCGCGCCGAGGAGTTCATCCGCGTGCTGCGGGCGAGCTGGACCGAGGAGCCCGCCGAGTTCGCGGGCGACTTCTACCGGCTGCGCGGCTACGACCTCAGGCCCAAGCCCCCGGCCGTCCCCGGCCGCGCGCACCCGGAGGTGTTCCAGGGCGGCAACTCGACGGCCGCGCGGGCCATGGCCGGGCGCGTGTCGGACTGGTACTTCAGCAACGGCAAGGACTTCGAGGGCGTCACCGAGCAGGTCGAGGAGGTGGGGGCCGCGGCACGGGCGCACGGGCGCCGGGTGCGCTTCGGGCTCAACGGCTTCCTCATCGCCCGCGACACCGAGGCCGAGGCGCGCGAGACGCTGCGGGAGATCGTCGCCAAGGCCGACGTCGAGGCGGTGCGGGGGTTCCGCGACGCCGTCCGGCAGGCGGGCGCCGCCACGGGCGACAGGAAGGGCATGTGGGCCGACTCGACGTTCGACGACCTGGTGCAGTACAACGACGGCTTCCGCTCCCGCCTGATCGGCACGCCCGAGCAGGTCGCTCACCGGATCGTGGAGTACCGGCGGCGCGGCGTCGACCTGCTGCTGCTCGGCTTCCTGCACTACCACGAGGAAGTCGCCCACTTCGGCCGCACCGTGCTGCCGATCGTGCGCGAGCTCGAAGCGTCCCTCGACGCCTCGGCCGCCGTCGCGGAGCCGACCGCCGCCGTGGCCCGGGCCGCCGCCGTGGCTCAGGCCGCCGGACCCATCACCGAGCCCGCCGCCACCGAGCCCGTTACCGTCGAGCCGATCGCCGCCGCCGAACCGTCCGCCGCGGAACCCACCACAGCCGCGGGACCCACCACCGCCGCGGGACCCACCACCGCCGCCGAACCGTCCGCCGCCCAGCCGGCAGCCGACCCCGAGCCGAAGACCGACCCGGAACCGATCGGAGCCCGACCGTGACCCTCTCCGCACAGCACACCTGGCACACCACGCCCACCGGTCCCGAGGAGTGGGTCGCCCGCGCGCAGCAGGTCGCCACGCTGCTGGCCACCGACGCGGTGGCCCGCGACCGCGCGGGCGCCACCCCGCACGCCGAGGTCCGGCTGCTCAAGGACGCCGGGCTGGTCACCCTGCTCGGCCCGGCCGAGCACGGCGGCGGCGGGCAGGACTGGACCACGGCCTACCGGGTGACCCGCGAGGTCGCCGCGGGCGACGGCTCGATCGGCCAGCTGATCGGCTACCACTACCTGTGGTCCTGGGCCGCCCGGCTGGTCGCCACCCCGGAGCAGGTGGCCGCGGTGGAGGAGCGGGCGACCCGCGAGCGGTGGTTCTTCGGCGGCGCGGTGAACCCGCGCGACGACGACCTGGTCATCACCGAGGAGGGCGACGAGCTGGTGTTCACCGGCCGCAAGTCCTTCTCCACCGGCGGCAAGGTCTCCGACGTGACGGTGCTGGAGGGCGTGCTGGCGGGCACCGACCGGCACGTCTTCGCGATCGTCCCGTCCCACCAGGACGGCATCGTGTTCGAGGACGACTGGGACAACCTCGGCCAGCGGCTCACCGAGAGCGGCGGCGTGCGGGTGGAGGGCGTGCGCGTGCCCTGGTCCCAGGCCGCCGGGTACGTCGACGGGGAATTCCGCCCCAGGACGTACAACACGCTCAACGTGCCCCTGATCCAGTTGGTGTTCACCAACTTCTACCTCGGCATCGCCAAGGGCGCGCTCACCACGGCTGCGGCCTACACCAAGGACAAGACCCGGCCGTGGCCCTACGCGCTGGACGTCAAGTCTTCCGCGGTCGAGGAGTTCCACGTCCTGGAGACCTACGGCGACCTCCAGGCCAAGCTGTGGGCGGCCGAGGCCCTGGCCGATCGCGCGGCCGGGCTCATCGAGGCGATCAACGCCCACGCCGACGAGGTCACCGAGCGGGAGCGCGGCGAGGCCGCGGTCGTCATCGCGGCGGCCAAGCAGCGCGCGATCGACACCGGGCTGGAGATCGGCAACCGCGTCTTCGAGGTCACCGGCGCGCGGGCGACGGCCAACTCGGTCGGGCTGGACATCTTCTGGCGCAACATCCGCACCCACAGCCTGCACGACCCGATCGCGCACAAGCGGGCCGAGGTCGGCCGGTACGCGCTGCTCGGCGAGATCCCGGAGCCCACCTGGTACACCTGATCACCGCGGCGCCGCCCCCGCCGCCCGCGGCGGGGGCGCGCAGCCGGACCCCGGGCGGCCACCCCGGCCCGGCGGCCGGGGTCACAGCCCGATCGGCTGGGGCGAGAGGGCGCGCAGCTCCTGCGCCAGCTCGGCGCGGAAGAAGTCGATGAAGCCGTCGGGGTCGGGGCCCGCGTTCTGCAGCACGACGTGGTCGAACCCGGCCTCGACGAACGGCCGCACCACTTCGAGGTGCCGGCGCGGGTCGGGGCCGCAGGCGAACTGCGCGCGCACGTCGGCCTCGGTGACCGTCGTGGTGGCGGCGGCGAAGTTGGCGGGGTTGGGCAGCTCGCTCATCACCTTCCACCCGGTCACCGCCCACCGCGAGGTGTCGAGCGCGGCCCGGACCGCGGTCTGCTCGTCGGGCGCCCAGGCGAGCGGGGCCTCGGCGTAGCGGGGGCCCGCGCCGCCGGCCGCGCGGTACCGCTCGACCAGGTCGGCGCGCGGCTCGGTGGCGAACAGCCCGTCGCCCAGCTCCGCCGCGATCGTCGCCGCGTCCCCGCCGCCGGCCGCCACGGCGATCACCGGCGGGGTGTCCGGCAGGTCGAACACGCGGGCGTCCTCCAGCTGCAGGTACTCCCCGTCGTAGGACCGGTAACCGCCCCGCCACAGCAGGCGGATGATCTCCAGCGCCTCGCGCAGCATCTTCTGCCGGACCCGCACGGCGGGGAAACCGCGGCCGACCACGTGCTCGTTCAACCGCTCGCCCGAGCCGACCCCGAGCGCGAACCGGCCGTCGGACACCAGCGCCAGCGTGGCCGCCGCCTGGGCGATGATCGCCGGGTGGTACCGCACGGTCGGGCAGGTGACCCCGGTGACCAGTCCGACCCGCTCGGTCCGCGCCGCGATGGCGCCCAGCACGGTCCAGGTGAACGGCGAGTGCCCCTGGTTGTCCAGCCACGGGTGGAAGTGGTCGCTGATCTCGACGAAGTCGAAGCCCGCTTCCTCGGCGCGCACGGCCTGGCGGACCAGCTCCTGCGGGCCGTACGCCTCCGAAGCCAGTTTGTACCCGATGCGCATGTCGTGCCCTTCCCGTGCCGCGACGCCCGGTGCCGGAGTCCACTGTGGATTGGAACACCTCCGCCGCGGGTCGGCAAACGGCTTGCGGGTGAACGGCATCGGACGTGTGACCGGGTCGCACGATCGGCGGACGCGCCGGTGCGGGCAGCGGCCGGGCGGGATCGGCGACCCCCGGTGGGAAACGCGTGCCGGCGGTCGTCCCGGCTCGTGCCATGATCGGCGGTCCGAGCACCGATCCGCGCCAGGGGGAGTCGATGGCCAAGTCCGTTACGCTGATCCGTTCGTCCGAGCTGTCCGACGTCGCGGAGTACGCGTACGCCGCGACCGCGCCCGCCGACGCCCGCCTGGTGTTCCTGGCCGGCGCGTGCCCGCTGGACGCCGACGGCAGGACCGTCGGGGTGGGGGACTACGCCGCGCAGGCGGCCAAGGCGGTGGAGAACATGCGCACCGCGCTGGCCGCGGCCGGCGCGGGCGTCGAGGACGTCATCAGCACGCGCGTGCTGGTCGCCACCACCCGCCAGGCCGACCTGGTGACGGCGTGGCGCGTGGTGCGCGCCGCGTTCGGCGACCACGACGTGCCGAGCACGCTGCTGGGCGTCACGGTCCTCGGCTACGACGACCAGCTCGTGGAGGTGGAGGCGGTCGCGGCCGTGCGCGACGACCCGGGGATCGCCGGCTGACGGCGCGGGACCGCGTCCGAGCGGTGGGCGGGGGCTGCGCGGAATCGACGGCCGTCCCGATTCGGGAATGCGGCGGTCGACCGGGGCCGTGAAAAAGAATTCCCGCGGTTCGGGACGCCGCCGATCGGCATTGTCGCCACGACGGGGGAGGGAATTCGGCTGTCCCGTTCGCGGAGGGATCGCCGATTTCCGCCGCCGGGCAGCCGCCGCGAGCGGGGGGTGGCGCGGTGCGGCTGCCGAAAGGGGCCGACCGGCGTCCCGCCCGGCGCGGAACCGGCGCCGCGGCCCGTGCCGCGGGGTGTGATGGGACACGTTCCCACCTGGTGGGCCGGGTCGGGGCGCGGACCGGGCGCGGCGCGACCCGCGACCCGCGCCGGCCCGGGAGGTTCACCGTGCGGTCGACCGGAATACCCGCAACGGCAACGTTTGCGCCGCGTTCCTCCACAGTGGCCGGGGTGGCGGCGGCGCGCGGCGCCGCCGGACCCCGCAGGGCCGCCCGCCGCGCCGTGACAACGTTCACCGCCGGCGGAAATGGGGGCCCGCCGGTGGACCGGCACGGGTAGGGTTGGCGTGTTCGCCGGCGCCGCAGCCCTTTCCCGCGCCCGTTCTTCTCTGGGGGATTTCGCATGACTTCCGCAGGTGTGGCCGACGCCGTGTCGCCGCCCGCGCTCAGCCGCGGTGATCGCACCGTGATCGGCGTGCTGCTCGTGGCCACGTTCGTGGTCATCCTCAACGAAACCATCATGGGCGTGGCGCTCCCGGTGCTGCTCGAGGAGCTGCACGTGACGGCGTCGGTGGGGCAGTGGCTCACCGCGGGCTTCCTGCTGACCATGTCGGTGGTCATCCCGGTCACCGGCTACCTCATCCAGCGGGTGCCGACCCGAGTGCTGTTCGGGGTGGCGATGAGCCTGTTCAGCGCGGGCACGCTGCTGGCCGCGCTGGCGCCGGGCTTCCCGGTGCTGATGGCGGCCCGCGTCGTGCAGGCGTGCGGCACCGCGATCATGCTGCCGCTGCTGATGACGACGGTGATGACGCTGGTGCCGCCGGCCCGCCGGGGCGCCCTGATGGGCAACATCTCCATCGTCATCTCCGTCGCGCCGGCCATCGGCCCGACGGTGTCGGGCGTGGTGCTGGACCTGTTCGGCTGGCGCGCGATGTTCTGGGTGGTGCTGCCGATCTCGCTGGCGGCGCTGGCGCTGGGCCTGCGCCGGGTGACGAGCATCGGCGAGACCAGCAGCACGCCGATCGACCTGCTGTCGGTCGTGCTGTCGGTGTTCGGCTTCGGCGGCCTGGTCTACGGCCTGTCCAGCATCGGGCACTCCGGCGGCGGCTCGGCCGCGACCCTGTGGGTGTCGCTGGCGGTGGGCGTGCTGGGCATCGCGGCGTTCGTGCTGCGCCAGGTGGCGCTCCAGCGCCACGAGCGCGCCCTGCTGGACCTGCGGACCTTCGCCTTCCGCACGTTCACCGTCACCAGCGGCCTGATGATGGTGATGATGGGCCTGCTGCTGGGCGTCGCGACGATCCTGCCGATCTACCTGCAGACCGTCCTGGGGCTCGAACCGCTGGCCACCGGCTTGCTGCTGCTGCCCGGCGGCCTGCTGATGGGCCTGCTCTCGCCGGTGGTCGGCCGGCTCTACGACCGGGTGGGCCCGCGCGTCCTGCTGGTCGTCGGGACGGTCGCGACCAGCGCGTCCCTGTGGTTCGCCAGCGGGTTCGACGGCTCGACGCCGGCGGCGCTGGTGCTGGTGTTCCACCTGGTGCTGAGCCTGGGGCTGGCGTTCTCGTTCACGCCGCTGTTCTCCTCCGGCCTGGGCGCGCTGCCCGCCCGGCTGTACTCCCACGGCAGCGCGATCTTCAGCACGACCCAGCAGCTCGCCGCCGCGGCCGGGGTGGCGCTGCTGGTGAGCGTGATGAGCGCGCGCGCCGCCGGCCTGCTCGACTCCGGCCAGGCGAAGGTCGCCGCCGAGATGGGCGGCCTGCACACGGCGTTCCTGCTGGCGGCGGTCCTCTCGGTGGTCGCGGTGGCCGGTTCCTTCGCCGTCCGCGGCGGCAAGCACGAGAGCCCGGCGTAGCGGCGCGAGCCGGGCGCGCCGGAGGCCGGGACGCGGTGGCGTCCCGGCCTCCGGCGTTCCCGCGGCCGGGGGGTCGGATTCCGACCGGGAAAGCGCGCCGCAGGTCCGGGTTGTCCCGGCCACCCGCGTTCCGCCGCGGATTCGCGCGCGACGCGGGCCGGGCGAATTCCGGTAATTCCTGCCCACCGGTGATGAGGAATCATCGGAATCCGCCCGCCGACTTGGTTCACCCCTCCGCGGGAGGCCGGCATCGCCCGCGCGCCACCGGGGTCCCGGGGCTCGTCGGTCCTGAGTGGACGGTGGCGCGGCTTCGGGGGGCCGGGCCTGCCCTGCTCCGGTCCCGGCTGCGACCGGCCGGCCGGGCACGGCGCCGTTCCGGCGGGGCCCGGCGATCCCGTCCGCACCCTGCGGGGCGTTCACCCCAACGGTTGACTTTGATGATCATTTCGTGGGATGACTGGGGTGGTTCCCGCTGGCCGCCGGCGGGCGCTGGGCTGTTCGGGTTACCCGGCGGGGCTGCGCGCAACGGTGGAGGGGACTTGGCCCGGTCCCCGTTTTTGGGATGATCAGTGGTTGCGCGCGTCGCGTCGCGGGGCGGTCGGGACGGCCGCGGGCGGGCAGTTGCAGGAGCGGCCGAGGAGTTGTTGCCGGTGGGACAGGCGCGGGACGGGTCCGCCGTGGTCGACGTGTTACCGGTGCTGTCCGGTGCCCTCGGGGCGGGCGCCGCGCCGGCCTGGCTGGTGGCGCGGGCGGCCGGGGTCGACGTGGCGGCCGTGGACGGGCTGCCCGCCGGGCTGCTCCCGGCCGGCCGGAGACCGGACGGCTGGGTCGTCTTGGCGCCCACCCGCCGGCCGGTCGACGCCGGGCGGCGGCGCGAGGTCGTCGGGCGGGTCGCCGCGGAAGCGCTGGACCGGCTGGGGGCCGCCGCGGCGCGGTCGCGCGGCGAGCCGTCGCCGGGCTCGGCCGGGCGCTGGGTCCGCGAGCACCGGGAGTGCCTGCTGGGCGTGGCGGGGGCGGCGAACGAGGCGGGGCTGACCTCGACCGCGCTGTCCCTGGCGGTGCTGCTGTGGGGGGTCGGGGGCGCGGCCCCGGCCGACAGCCCGCCCGACGCCGGGTCCGACGCGGGTTCCGACGCGGGGTTCGTCACGGCGCTGACCGACGTGGGCACGCGGGCGGCGGTGGCCGAGCGCGCCGCGGGGACCATGGCCGACCTGCTGCGCTCGGCGTGGGTGTGGTTCGCGCGGCGCGGCGACCCCGCGGCGGCGGAGCGGTACGCGGTGCGGGAGTGGGACCTGTGGCGGCGGGCGGGCCGGCCGGCCGAGGCCGCCCGGCTGCTGTGGTGGCGGGCCGGGATGTTCCGCCTGCGTGGTCGCGGCGACCTGGAGCTGCGCTGCTTCGAGCGGCTGGAGTCGCTGTGCGACGAGACCGGCGACCGCGCCGCCCTGGCGCGGGTCCGGGCGGCGACGGCGGCGGCGCTGCTGTCCTACGACCGGGCGGACGCGGCGGCGGACTGGGCGCGCCGCGCGGAGGGCGTGGTGCGCGCGCTGCCCGACTTCCCCCCGGTGGAGCAGGCGCTGGTCCTGGAGTGGTCCGGGCGCGCCCTGTGGGCGACCGGCGCGACCGGCCCGGCCCGGCGGAGGTTCAGCGAGGCCCTGGCGCTGCTGGTCGACGTCGACGACGAGGGGGCCGACCGCGTCCGCCTGCTGCTGGCCCACGACCAGGACCGCCCGCTGCCGCCCGCCGCGCCCGACCGCTACCCGCCCCCGGAGCCCTCACCCGCGGCGTGAGAACCACGGGATGACGTGGTCGAGCACTAAGTTCGAGATCCCGACCACCAGGGACGCGCCCTTCACCAGGGCGGAGCCCACCGCGCGCAGCCGGGACCGCCGGGTCCGGGGCGGCGCGGGCGCGGCGGCCCGGCGTCGGGGCGGGCCGTGCCGGCGGGGCGCCGGCAGGCAGGAGGGTCGAAGGGGGCGGGGGCTCCGGTAACGGGTCACTTCTGCTCTTCTCGGGTGTGGTTCTCATCGGCGCCCGCCCCGGGCGCGGGTTCCAGCACCTGCCGGTCGGTCGGGGGCGGGAGGTCGTCGAAGACCAGCGCGTCCAGCGCGGCGTCGCACACGAACACCTTGACGGGGTGGCCGGGCGGCTTGCGCAGCACGCCCTCGGCCTCCAGGCGGCGGAGGATTGCGGCGGCGCCCCGGGGCGGGAGACCGTGCTGCGCGGCCAGGGTCGGCACGTCGGTCACCGGCGAGGTGGGCAGCGCGGCGAGGACCCGGCGCGCCGGGCGCGAGGCCCACGCCCGGTCGACCAGCTCGGCGCGCACGTCGGCCAACCGGTCGATCAGCGCCACGTTGCGCAGGGCCTGCTCCCGCACGGCGAGGGCGAAGAACTCCACCCACTCCCACGGCGGGCCGCCCGCGACCACGGCCCGGATGCGGCTGCGGTACTCGTCGGCGTGGTCGTCCAGCCAGGGCGACAGCGACAGCACCGGTCGGTCGACCACGCCGCGGCGCACCACCTCCCCGCGCGTGAACTGCCGCGCGAGGTGGCCGTTGGCCCACGGGTAGGGCTGCAGCAGCTCCAGCAGCAGGTGCGCCGTGGCGATCTTCGCCAGCCGCGGCCCCTCGTAGGGCTGCGCGACCCACCGGTCCCACGCGCGCACCGCGCGCGCCAGCGGCTCGCCGGGCGGCGCGGTCCGCACGTAGGGGGTGCGCCGGTCGCCGGCGGTGAGGAACCCCTCGGCCTGCCGCAGGCCCCGCGCCGCCGGGCTCGCCGGGCGGCCGGTGAGCACCGCGCTGACCGCGCCGAGCAGTTCGACGCCGTTGTGCGCGCCGCGCGCGACCTCCCGGTCGAGCAGGGCGGAGCCGTGGACGAACCGGCCGACGGGGTGGCGGAGCGCGGGCGACCCGCCGTCCGCGGCCGGGTCGCCCGCGTCACCCGCGTCGTCGAGGGTGGGCAGCCGCAGCGCCACCACCCACACCTCCGTGGGCATGGCGGTGAGGTCGGTCAGCCGCGCGGACCGCAGCGCCTCGCGCAGCCGCAGGCTCGCCACGAACGCCTCGGGGTCGGGAACCCGTCGCAGCGCCTGGTTCAGCTCGCCGGCCGCGTTCTCCGCCAGGCACAACGCGCCCTGCACCCGCGGTGGGAGGTGCGGTTCCCCGGGCGGCAGCACGGGCACGTACGACGGGACGTCCCCCGGCGGCCCGTGCTCCCCGGCCACGCCTGAGGAAGCGGACACCTTCGGCATGGCAAGGACTCTGGCTCAGCGACGCCTTTCCGGGCAAATTCCGACGACCCGGCTCACAAGATCAACTCATTGGCGCGGTCCCGGCCTCGCGAACGCGGTGCGAGCAGCGCAGACGTGCGTCCGCGCAACGCCAGGAGCCCGTCCGCACTTGTGCGGTCCCCACAGCGGCCACCCGGCCGCGGGGCGCGGACCAGGGCTATTTCCCTTGTGCGACCGGCAGAACAGGGCTGTAGCACCTTCGGGTGAATCTGGCGGTGACGCCCTGCGACCGGCGTCGCGCCGGTCGCCCCGTTCCCCGCCCGAGCGGGCGGGCAGGGCACAATGATCAGAGGACCGTAACGCGCTGTGCGGTGCTGTCGACTTCCTCGACATCGTGACTGCGGCGAAGGGGTGCTCTCGTGACCGATGGTGACTGGGTGGAGCTGGCTTCGGCGATCGGGCAGTTGCGGCAGCAGTTGGCCGAGGCCCGCGACCTCGCCGCGGGCGAGGAGATCCTGTTCACCGTGGGCAAGGCGGAGATCGAGCTGGCGCTGGAGGTGCGGGCGACCGCGGAGGGCAAGGCGGGCTTCAAGTTCGGCATCGTCTCGGCCGAGGGCAAGGGGTCGCGGTCGTCCGCCACGACGCACAAGCTGCGGCTGGAGCTGCTGCCCAGCGCGGGTGAGAAGCCCATCGAGGTCGAGGGCACGACCACGCGCCTGCCGAATGTCGCAGGCTGACCGGCACGTCGCGGTCTACGCCCGCCCGGCCGCGGGCGGGGCCTGGTCCACCGGTTCGGGGTACCACCTCGGCGGGTCGCTCGTCCTCACCTCCCGCCACGTCGTGCGGGCGAAGGACGGCTCGCCCCGGGAGAACGTGCTGATCCACCTCCGGGGCGCGGCGGCGCTGCTCGGCTGCGAGGTGGTCTGGTGCGGGGCCGACGAGGTCGACGCGGCGCTGCTGCGGGTCGTCGCGCCGGGGGCGGAGCTGCCGGTCCGGCGGCAGCCGGTGCGGTGGGGCCGCTTCGCGACCTCCGCGCCCGGTCAGCCCTGCCACGCGGTCGGCTTCCCGGCCTACGAGGGGCGGGGCCCCGCGCACGAGCTGGTCGCGTCCCAGGTCACCGGGCGGATCAACCCGCTGACCGGGGTGGACGCGGAGCGGCTGTCGGTCGACGTCGACAGCGCGCCGGTCGAGCTGACCGGCGACCGGTCGCTGTGGGAGGGCATGTCCGGCGCCGCGGTGGTCTGCGGCGGCGCCGTGGTCGGCGTGGTGCGGCACGACGCGGCGCACTTCGCGAGCAGGCGGCTGGCCGCCGTGCCCGTCGAGCGGTGCGCCGCCGACCCGGAGTTCCGCCGGCTGGTCGCCGAGGTCTGCGACGGGGAACCGGTGCTGCGGCCGGTGGACCTCGACACGCTGTTCACCGAGGTGCAGCCGCTGTCCTCGCCGGCCACGCTGCTGGTCGCGCGGTCGCACACGGTGGGCTTCCGCGGCCGGGACGCCGAACTGGCGCGGCTGCGCGAGTGGTGCGCCCGCGACGAGGGGTTCTCCGCGCACATCGTCACCGGGCCCGGCGGGCAGGGCAAGACCCGCCTCGCCGCCCGGCTGGCCGACGAGCTGGCCGCGGCCGGGTGGGTCGCGGGCTTCGTCACCGGCGACCTGGACCGGGAGGCGGCGGCGGGCTTGGCCGCCCTGCGCCGGCCCGCGCTGCTGGTGGTCGACTACGCCGAGACCAGCGCGGGCACCATCCGCGCGCTCACCGAGGCCACCCGGCGGACCGAGACCGCCGTGCGCCTGCTGCTGCTGGCCAGGTCGGCCGGCGAGTGGCGCGACGACAGCGCCGTCGAGCACTACCTGGAGTACCTCGTGCACGCGCCGGTGCTGCAGCTGGAAGCCCTGGAGCGCACGACCCACGGCCGGCTGGACGCGTGGCGCGAAGCCGTGTCCTCGCTCGCGCGGGCGCTGTCCCGGTTCCGCGGCTACGAGGGCGCGGGCGCCCACGCCGACGCCGTCGCCGCCGCGCCGCCGCGCTCGCTCACCGAGGAGCAGGGCGACGGCGGGCCGATCCTCGGCATCCACATCGACGCCCTGGCGGCGCTGCTGGCCGCCACCGAGCCGGACAAGACCGGCAGCTCGCCGGTGGACACCCTGCTCCGCCACGAGGAGCGGTACTGGAAGTGGCTGGCCGGCGCCCGGCAGTTCACGGCCGAGAAGCACACCCTGGCGTCCGCCGTGGCCATGGCGACCCTGTTCGGCGCGGCGACCGAGCACGACGCGCTGGCGCTGGTCGCGGCGCTGCCCGGCCTGCCCGAGGACCGCCGCCACACCGCCGTCCGCTGGCTGGCGGACGCCCTGCCGGGCTCCGGCGGCCACTGGGGGGCGCTCCAGCCCGACCGGCTCGGCGAGCACCACGTCGCGCGCGTGCTGCACGTGCGGCCCGAGCTGGCCACGGCGCTGGTGCGGGTCGCGTCCCCCGCCCAGGTGGAGCACGCGCTCACCGTGCTGACCCGCGCCGCCGTCGACGCGCGGCACCTGGACCCCGTGATCGGGGCGGTGGTCGCCGCCGCGCCGCGCGTCACCGGGCCCGCCGCCCTGTCGGTCGCCGTGCGGTCGGAGAACCCGGCGCCGCTGCTGGCGAGCCTGGAGCAGGTCGTGGCCTCCGCCGACACCGGGCTGCTGGCCGCGCTCGCCGCCGCCATCCCGGTGCGCACGCAGGTCCTCAACGACATCGCGATCAAGGTGCTCGAACGCCTCGCCGCCGCCTACGAGGCCGCCCCGGACGCGGACGCCCTGGCGCGCCCGCGCGCGCTGGCGCAGCTGGCCAGGCGGCTGCGCAACCGCGGGAGGTTCGAGGACGCGGTCCGGGTCAACGAGCAGGCCATCGAGCTGTTCGACCGGCTGGTCGACCCGGCGGACAGCACCCACCTGGTCGACCTGGGCAACGCGCTGGACGGGCTCGCCGACCAGCTCAGCCGGCTGCACCGGCTGCCCGAGTCGCTGGCGGTCAGCAAGCGGTCGGTCGCCATCGCCCGCCGCGCCGCGACCGCCGACCCCGCCGCGCAGGCGCACCTGGCCGGCGCGCTGAACGGCTTCGCCACCCGGCTGGGGCTCGCCGGGCGGCACCGCGAGGCCGCGAGGGTCGCCCAGCAGGCCGTCGACATCAACCGCGAGCTGGTGCGGGCGCCCGGCGGCGAGGCCCAGCGGCCCGGCCTGGCCACGTCGCTGAACATCCTGGGCGTCCAGCGGGGCCTGGACGGCCGCCGGGGCGAGGCGCTGGCTGCGATCGAGGAGGCGCTGGGCATCCGCCGCGAGCTGGCCAAGGCCGAACCGGACGCCTACGGCGTGCAGCTGGCCTCGTCGCTGAACAACCTGTCCAACCAGTACCGGCGGCGGGAGGACACCGAGAAGGGGCTGCGGGCGAGCGAGGAGGCGGTGGCGATCCTGCGGCGGCTGGCCGAGGCCAACCCCGAGGCGCACGACCAGGACCTGGCGATGGCGCTGGGCAACCTCACCCGGCGGCTGTCCGAGCTGGGGCGCACCGGGCCCGCCGCGGCGGCCGGCCGCGAGCTCGTGCGGGTCTTCCGCGCCCTGGTGCGGGCGCGCCCGGAGCAGCACCGCGCCGGCCTCGCGACCGCGCTCATGACGGCGGCCCAGTGCCTGGTGGCGCACGGCGCGGTCGACGAGGCGGGGGACTTCGCCGCCGACGCGGCGGCCCTGCACCGGGAGCTGGGCGAGCCGCACGCCCTGGCGCTGGCCCGCTCCCTCCAGCTGCGGGCGGAGTGGCTGGACTCGCTGCGCCGCGGGGAGGAGGCGCTGGCCTCGATGGAGGAGTGCGTCACCGTCCACCGCGGACTGGCCGCCCACGACGGCGGCGAGAAGCTCTCCGGCGCGCTGCTGCACCTGGCGGGCTTCCTGGTCCGCGCCGGCCTGGGCGAGCGGGCGGGCGCCGCGGCCCAGGAGGCGGTCGACCTGCGGCGCGCGCTCGCCGCGGACGGCCTGCCCCAGCGCCGGTCGGACCTGGCCGCGGCGCTGGTGCAGCACGCCGACCTGCTCGACGGCCTCGGCCGGACCGAGGAGTCGCTGCCGGCGCTGTCCGAGGCGGTCGACATCCGGCGCTCGCTGAACGCCGGCGCGCGCCTGGCGGGGTTGCTGCGGCACTACGCGGACCAGCTGATGCGGATGGGTCGCTACTGGGACGCCCGCAACACCCTGCTGGAGGCGATCAGGGGCCACCGGCGGTTGAGGGCGCTGCGGCACCGGCGCACGCTCGCCGTGCTGCACCGCAACCTCGCGCGGGCCTACGTCGGGATGCACCGGCCCGACGAGGCGGCCGAGGCGGTGGCCGACGCCGTGGCGACGCTGCGCCCGCTGGCGGGCAGGAGCGAGCACGACGCCCAGGAGTTGGCGCTGGCGCTGGAGGAACTGGCCCGCCTGCACGACCTGCTCGGTCGGCCGGCGGAAGCCGCCAGGGCGCGGGCGGAGCTGGAGGAGGTCCGCGGGCGGTCGGGGGCCGGCCGCCCGGAGGTCCCCTGAGGACTGCCCGGAGGCGCGCCGGCAGGCCCGCGGTCCGGCCGGGAGCGGTGAGCGGCCGGTCGGGTCCACGCCCTCGGGGCCGAGCCCGCGCCGGGCGGTGGCACGGGCGCCCCGTTGTCGGGGCCGCGGGACCCGGCGGGTTCGGGATGGCGAATTAGCCCGTCCCCCGTCTCGGTTCGCGGCGCGGGCCGGTGAATGTCGAGCGCCGTCCCCGCCCGCTTCCGGACTCGCTTCCGGGTCCGCTTTCGGGCTGCGGTGGGACCGGCTGTGAATCACATCACGACAACACGACTTCGCGGCCGGGTGCGGAGCCGCGAAGTCGTCCGGTGGCGCACGCGCGAAACCGGTCAGCGGATTGCCGGCTCCGGGACGCCGGTGGTCGATTCGGGGACGTCGTCGATCGACTCGCGGTCCGCCCCGCGAGTGGCGTGGACGCGAAACGCGAGTTGGGTTTGCGTATTCACCACTCCCGGTATCCGCAGGATCTTCGTCGTCACCACGTCCGCCACGGAATCGAGGTGCGGCACGCGCAGTATCGCGATCAGGTCCTTGCGCCCGGTCACCGAGTAGACCTCGGCGACCCCGGCCACGTTCGCCAGGGCGTTCGCGGCCGTGGTGACGGCGTCGGTCCCGCAGTCGATCTGGACTATCGCGGTTATCACGTCGGACATCCCCCCGAGGTGGTTCTTGCGCAGGTCGGACCCGGTCTGCCCGGGTGTGCGGAAGGTGGGCCGGGGTGCGCGGCAGGATGCCGGTCACGCGGGCCCGCCGGCTACCGGGACTCCCCGGAGCACCCGCCGGGCGGGGCGGGGCGCGGCGTACCGGCACCGCTCCCCACGAGCCCGCGATCAGCGCCGACCGCCTATTCCACAGCGTGTGTCATATCGCGGAAGCGCAGGTTCACCGCGTGCGCCGCGGCGGTTCCGCATTGGAACGTAGCCGGGGTGGCCCGGCCCGGCAACCACCACTCCGCGGCCCCGCCGAGCGGGTCCGCATTCGGGACCGCTTGACACCTCCGTGCGGTGTGTGCCAGTTTTCGACGGCCACTCCGCGTGGGGCAGATCCGGTGTCGGCCGGGCCCGGTGGGAGAGCCCGCCGGAGGTGGCCGGTCGAATCGGACCGACTGGGTGGAATTGATCGACAGGCATTAGGGGGAGCTATGTCGACATCGGTTGACGCGCGCCTGGAATCGGGGCGTTCGCCCGATTTATCCCGCTTGGTCGCCACGGCGACCCGGGAGCACCCGGCCACGCCGCTGTTCGCCGACGACGGGTGGCCGGAGCAGCCCGGACCGGTGCGCGACGTCGCGTCGTTCCACGCCGCGGTCGAGCACCTGGCGGGCCGGCTGTGGGCGGCGGGCGTGCGGCCCCGGCAGGTGGTCGCCGTCGTGCTGCCGAACCACCCCCGCGTGCAGCTCGCGGCGTTCGCCCTGCACCGCCTCGGCGCGGTGCCCGCGCTGCTGGCCGCCTCGATGCCCGCCGAGCACCTGGTCGAGTCGGTGGCGGCGCTGCACCCGGCGTGGACGCTCGTGGACTCCGGGGAGGACGCCCCGGGCAACGCCGCGGACAACGCCGCCGACAACGCCCCGCAGGGCTCCGCCCCGGAGCCGGCCCCCGGCGTGCTCGACCTGCTCGGCGCGCACACCCGCCTGCTGCGCCGCGCGGACCTCCCGGCGCCCGCGGCGTTCCCGGTCGGCGCGCTGAACCCGCACGAGGTCGCGCTGATCACGCACACCTCCGGCACCACGGCGGCGCCCAAGCTGGTCGCCCACTCCTCCGCCTCGATCCACGAGCACGCCGCGCCGCAGGTGCGGCTGATGCTGGAGTTCGGCGCGGACCGCCTGGCCGTCAAGGCCATCTCCTGCGCGCACGCGCGCGCCACCTCCGCGCTGATCACCGCCCTGGTGGTCGGCCAACCGCTGGCCTTCGCGACCGACGACCGGCCCGAGGCGGTGGCGGCGCTGCTGGCCCTGCTGCGCCCGCACAGCCTGGAGGCGCACCCCAACACCTACCTCCGGTGGGAGCCGATCGCGGACCTGCCCGACCGCCCGCTGGCCTCGGTCGCCCGGTTCAGCAGCACGTTCGACGCCATCCACCCGCGCACCGTGCGCCGCCTGCTGTCCGGCACGGACGTCCCGGACGCGTTCTTCCTCCAGGCTTACGGCCAGACCGAGACGGGCCCGGTCGCCGCGCGGGCCATGACGCGGGAGGACCCGCTGGGCCACGACACGCGCGTGGTGGGCGTCCCGGCCGAGGGCCGCGAGGCGCGGGTCGTGGACGAGGCGGGCGAGCCCGTTCCGGTCGGCGTCGCCGGGCACATCGAGGTGCGCGCGGTGTCCCGGATGGTCGGCTACGTGGGGCGGGAGTCGCCCGGCGTCGAGTGGTGGCCGATGGGCGACTGGGGCCGCCTGCGCGCGGACGGCGCGATCGAGCTGCTCGACCGCGTGGTCGACCGGGTCCCCGGCGTGGCCAGCGCCCTGGCGCTGGAGGACGCGCTGCTGGACCGGTTCCCCGAACTCCAGGAGGCGCTGGTGCTGCCCGGCGCGCGGCGCGGCGTTCGGGTCGTGGTGGTGGCCCGGCCCGGCGCGTCGGCCGACCGGGCGCTGGTGGGCAAGGCGGTCGAGGAGCTGGGCGCGACGCCGGAGGAGGTCGTCGCGCTCGCGCCGGAGGACCTGCCGGTGACCGGCTCGAAGAAGGTGCGCCGGCACGTCCTGCGCGGCGCGGTGGGTGGCGCCCGATGAGCGAGCACCTCGTCCTGGCCGCCCTCGCCGGCGCCGCGCGGTGGGTGGACCCCGCGCTGCACGACCACGTCGCCGGTCGCACCCGCCCGCTGTCGGACCTGCTCGCCGCCGGCGTCGGCAAGGCCGGCTCCGTCCCGGCCGGCCGCGACGGCCAGGCGCGCGTCGGGATCCTGATGCCCAACAGCGCTTCCTGGTACGAGGCGCTGTTCGCCGCCATGGCCGCGGGCGCGATGGCGATCCCGCTGCCGCTGCCCGCGGGCTTCGTCGGCCCGCAGGCTTACGTCGAGCACGTCCTGCTCATCGCGGAGACGGCCCGGCTGGACGCCGTCCTGGTGCACGGCGCGGCGATGACGCCCACGCTCAAGCGCATCCGGCAGCGGGCCCCCGGCGTCGAGTTCGTGGACATCGCCGAGTGCCCGGTCGCCGACGTCGCGCCGGCCCCGGCCGACGCCGACCGGCCGTGCGTCGTGCAGTTCACCTCCGGCAGCACGGGCCGGCCCAAGGGCGTCGTGCTGACCCAGGCGAACGTGGTGGCGGCGCTGGAGATCCTGCGCGACCAGCTGTTCCTGACGCCCACCGACCGGCTGGGCAGCTGGCTGCCGCTGTTCCACGACATGGGCCTGTTCATGACGCTGACCGCGTTCGCCTCGGGCGCGGGCGTCGAGCTGTGGACGCCGAGCGAGGCCGTGCGCCGCCCGCTGCGGTGGCTGGAGCAGTTCGCCGCCGCGGGCTGCACCACGCTGGCGGCGCCCAACTTCTTCTACGAGGCCCTCGCGACGGCCGTGGCGGAGGCGGACGAGCCGCCCGCCGCGGACCTGCGCGGCTGGCGGTTCGCGCTCAACGGCGCGGAGACCGTGCGCGCCGAGAGCGTCCGCCGGTTCACCGAGGCCCTCGCGCCGCTGGGCTTCCACCCGGCCGCGCTGTGGCCGGTCTACGGGCTGGCCGAGGCGACCCTGCCCGGCACGCTGCAGGAACCCGGCCGCCCGTACGCGGTCCGCCACGTCGACCGCGACCGGCTCGCGTTCGGCGCCCCGGTCGCCTTCCGCGCCGGGGGGCCGGGCGCGCGGGCGGTGGTGGCCTGCGGCAGGCCGTTGCGCCGCACGGCGTTGCGCATCGCCGACGGCGACCGCGAGCTGCCGCCGGGCAGCCTCGGCGAGATCCAGCTGCACGGCCCCACGATCACGCCCGGCTACCTCGACCTGCCGCCGTCGGCCGGGCCGCGCACCCCGACCGGCTGGCTGCGGACCGGCGACCTGGGTTTCGTGCAGGACGGCGAGCTGTTCATCACCGGCCGGCTCAAGAACATGGCGTCGGTCAACGGCCACAACGTCCACGCCGAAGACGTCGAGGACGTGGTGCGCTCGGTGCTGGGCGGCCACGTCCGGTGCGGCGCGGTGGCCGGGGTGGACGACGACGGCGCCGAGTCGGTCCGCGTGGTGTTCGAGACCTCCGCGGAGGGCGCGGACCGCGCGGCGGAGGAGAAGCGCGTGCGCGAGGGGATCGCGCACGCGCTGGGCGCGATCCCGGTGGACGTGGTGGGCGTGCTGCCCCGGTCCATCCCGCACACCAGTTCCGGGAAGGTCCAGCGGCAGCAGCTGTCGCTGCGCGCTTGACGGTTCGACGATGGGGGAGTTCGCGATGGCGGTGCCCGACGAGCCGGTCCGCGGTGACCGGGACGTGGTGGTGAAGGTGGTGCGGTCGGCGTTCGCCAGGGCGCTGGAGGCGCCGGAGGCGGAGCTCGACCCGGCGGGGCCGCTGGCCGACCTGCCGGGCATGGAGTCGGTCCGCTTCCTGCGCGCGGTCGCCGTGCTGGAGGAGCAGCTCGGCGTCGTGATCCCGGACGAGGCGCTCTACGGGATCGGCACGCTGGACGAGCTGGCGGACTGGGTGCTGGGGGAGGGGCGGCGGTGAGCGACGTCGCCCGGCTGGCCGACGCGGTGCACCGGCTCCGGCCGGTCCCCGCGGACTTCGCCGACTACTCCACCACGCCCGAGGTCGCCGCCCGGTTCCTCCAGGTGGCCCGCGAGGACGTGGTGGGCCTGGCCGACGAGGGCGTGCGGCACCGGACCGGGCCGGGCGGCGTGCCGCTGTTCGAGTTCGCCGACCTGTACAACCTGGCCGCGCTCAGCGGTCGCGGGCGCAGCCTGTTCGAGCTGGCGCTGCGGTTCCTGATGCGGTTCGCCGCCGAGCCGCCGGAGACCTGGTTCGCCCCGCGCGACTGGTCGGTCAAGGTCAAGCCGCCGGAGGGGGTCGACCTGCTGGTCCGCCTGCCCGACGCGGACTGCGACGCGGTGCGGGAGCTGGACGTCGCGCCGCTGGACCCGGCCGACGGGGTCGCGGCGGGCGCCGACCGCGTGGCGCTGCCGCCGGCCGGCCTGGGCTACCGGGTCCGGTTGCGCGGCAGGCACGACACCGTGCGCGCGCCGGAGGTCGTCGCCGCCCACACCGAGGTGCTCGACGCGCTGCTGGCCGGCGCGGTGTCCTACCAGACGGTGCCGGAGAACCTGCGCGGCGCGGCCGGGCGGGCGTGGGAGCTCGGCGTCGCCGACTGCGTGGTCGTCGCCAAGGTCCTCGCCGAACGCCTGCGCGCCGGCGGTTTCCGGGCGCGCGCCCGGCGCGGGTACCTGCTCGGCCTGATGGGCAGCGACCACGCGTGGGCCGAGGTGTGGGAGGACGGCCGCTGGAAGCAGGTCGACCCGGTGGCGGCCGGCCTGGCCACGGGCCGCCTGCGGGACCTGGGCTTCACCCCGCACCCCGACTTCTTCGACGCCTGCCTGGGCAGCAGCTTCAACCGCTTCCTGCCCTGCCGCACCACCGAAGCCGAACCCCTGCTCACGCTCGCCGATGGCACCGCGCCGCACTGGGTGACGGCCGCCATCAGCGCCGGTCCGATCGAGGAGGCATGACCGTGCCCGAAGCCCCGAACGCGCGTGAACTGGTCCAGGGCTGCCTGGACTCGCCGCACCTGCTCGACGAGGTCGCCGACGACCAGGACCTGCTGGCCGCCGGCGTGAACTCCGGTGAGCTGATCCTGGTGACCGTGGAGTGCGAGCGCAGGCTGGGCCGCCCGCTCTCCGACGCCGAGCTGGCCTCGCTCGCCACCATCACCGACGTGGCGCGCCTGCTGAAGGCCGGGTAGGCCATGTGGCTGACGCGGGTGCTGCGGGGGCGGCTGGCCCTGTCCCCGGACGCGGTGGCGCTGGTCGACGAGGGCGGCGAGCTGACCTGGCGGGAGTTCGCCGCGCGGGTCGCGGCGCGGCGGGCGTTCCTGGAGGGCGCGACCGACCGGCTCGACCGGGTCGCCTACCTCGCCCACGGGCGCAAGGAGCACTTCGAGCTGCTGTTCGCCTGCGCGGGCGCGGGGCGGACCTTCGTGCCGATGAACCCCTCGCTCACCGCGCCGGAGCTGGCGCACCAGCTGGCGCTGGTCGAGCCGGCGGTGCTGGTGGCCGAACCGGACCTGGTCGGGTTCGCGACCGGCGCGGTGGGCGACGCGCCGGTGGCCGTGGTGCCGCTGGACGACGCCAGGTCCGACACCGGGGCCGGCGACGGCGCGGCGTCGGACCCGCTGACCGACGACGAGGCCGCGGTGGTGTTCTTCACCTCGGCGACCACCGGCCGGTCCAAGGGCGTCGAGGTCGCCGAGCGGTCGCTGATGGCCAACGCGCTGGCCTGGGCGCTGGACGTGCTGCCCGCGCACGGCCCGGCGCGCTTCCTCAGCGCCTGCCCGCTGTTCCACGGCAGCTCGGTCATCGCGCTGGACTACCTGGTCGCCGGCCGCCCGGTGCACGTGCTGCCGAGGTTCGCGCCCCGGCCGTTCTCGGCGGCCGTGCGGAAGTGGGGCATCACGCAGACGTTCCTGGTGCCCACCATGGTGGAGCTGCTGCTGCGGACGCCGCACCTGGACACCACGCAGTTCGAGTCGCTGGAGCTGATCGGCCACGGCGCCGCGCCCATGCCGCCCGAGCTGGCGCGGCGGTGCCGCGAGGCGCTGGGCGTGGAGCTGCACAGCGTCTACGGCATCACCGAGGGCGGCGGCCCGGCGATCGGCGGCCCGCTGCCCCGCGCCGCCGAGGCGCCCGCCGCCGGCGCGACCCCCATCGGCGTCCCGATGTCCGGCGTGCGGGCCAGGGTCGTGGCCGAGGACGGCCGGCCCGCCGCGGTCGGCGAGCCCGGCGAGCTGCGGCTGCGCTGGCCCGGCCTGATGACCGGCTACTGGCGCGACCCGGGCGCCACCGCCGCCGCGGTCGACGACGACGGCTGGCTGCGCACCCAGGACGTCGTGCTGGTCGACGGCAGCGGCCTGCACTGGATCCTGGACCGCCGCACCGACCTCATCCTGCGCGGCGGCCAGAACGTGTACCCGGCGGAGGTCGAGTCGGTGCTGCGGGGGCTGCCCGGCGTCGCGGAGGCCGCCGTGGTGGGCGCGGCGTCGCAGCTGTGGGGACAGACGCCCGTCGCGTTCGTGACCCTCGAACCCGGGGCCGACGTGACCCCCGCCCAGATCACCCAGTGGTGCGCGAGTCGGTTGGCCAGCTACAAGCTGCCCTCCGAGATCGTGGTAGTGGAACAGATCCCGGTGAGCCCGTCCGGAAAGGTACTGCGTCGTGAGCTCCGTGCAAGGGTTGAGCACCAACGGCACCGCTGAGGGGGGAGGCGGCGCGCGCGTCTGGCCGGTCCTGCTGGGCGCGGCGATGGTGCTCGCCGACACGTCCATCCTCAACGTGGTGGCGCCGCTGATCGAGCGGAGCTTCTCGGCGAGCGTGGCCGAGCTGCAACTGGCCGTGGCGGGCTACCAGGTCGCCTACGCCTCGGTGCTGGTGATCGGCGGCCGGCTGGGCGACCGCTGGGGCAGGCCCCCGGTGCTGCGCTGGGGCCTGGTGCTGTTCGCGCTCGCGTCGCTGGCCGCGGGCGCGGCGGGCGGGATGGGCGTGCTGATCGCGGCGCGCCTGGTCCAGGGCGTCGCGGCCGGCCTGCTGTTCCCGCAGGTGCTCGCGATCGTGCGGGCGCTGGAGGACCCGCAGGCCCGCAACCGGGCGCTGGGCTCGCTGGGCATGGTGATGGCGCTGGCGACCGTGGTCGCGCCGGTGGTCGCGGGCGTCCTGGTGGCGGTCGCGCCGGACGCGGTGGGCTGGCGGCTGATCTTCCTGGTCAACCTGCCGGTGTGCCTGCTGGTGTGGTGGCTCGCGGTGCGCGGCCGGGCGGCGGGCGGCGGGGACGCCGGCGGCGGGCTCGACGCGGTGGGCGGGGCGCTGACCGCCGCGACGATCGCCGCGATCGCCGTCCCGCTCACCCTGGGCCGCTCCTTCGGGTGGCCGGTGTGGGCGTGGGTCGTGGCGGTGGCGGCGGTGCCGCTGGCCGTCGGGTACGGCGTCTACGAGCAGCGCCGGTACGCGGCCGGGCGGCAGTGCATCGTCCCGATCGGCGCGTTCCGCGACCCGACGCTGCTGCGCGGCGTGTTCGGCTACCTGCTGTTCTTCGCCGCCAGCACGTGCTTCTTCCTGTACTTCTCCCTCCTGCTGCAAACCGGCGCCGACGCCTCGCCGCTGGTCGCGGGCCTGGCGCTGGCGCCCTACGGCGTGGGCGCGGCGGTGACCTCGCGGCTGTCCGCGCGGCTGACCGGCCGGTGGGAGCCGCGGCTGGTGGTCGCGGCGGGCGCGGCGGTCTGCGTGGTGGGCACGGCGCTGACCGGCGTGCTGGTGTGGGCGCTGCCCGCGGGCGCCCTGGCCTACGGGGTCGCGCCCGCGCTGCTGGTGACCGGCGCCGGCCTGGGCCTGGTGGTCGCGCCGGTGCTGGGCGTGGTGCTGTCGCTGGCGCCCCCGTCGGACGCGGGCGCGGTCGGCGGCGCGCTGACCACCGGCCAGCAGATCGGTGGCGCGCTGGGCATCGTCGTGTTCGGCCTGTTCTTCCCGCTCGACCTCGGCGGCGTGCCGCACGAGGTGGTGTCCACCGCGTTCCTGCGCGGCCTGGGCTACGAGGCGGTGCTGTTCGCGGCCGTGGCGCTGCTGTTCCTCACCGCCAAGCGGCGGGGCGCGACGTGAGCGGGCCACCGGGCGCGGCCGCCGTGCCGGACCTGTGGAGCGGCGCGCTCGGGCGGCGCCTGGCGCTGCCGGAGGTGACGGCGGCGGCGGACGGCTCGTTCGTCGCGCGCGCCGAGCCCGACGCGGACCTGCTGGGGCAGCGGGAGACGGTGTTCGGCGGGTGGCTGGCGTGCGTCGTCGACCACGTCGCGGGCGTCGCCACCGCCGCGCACCTGGGGTCGGCCGCGGGTTTCCTCACGGCGGACCTGAGGGTCCGGTTCGTGCGGCCGGTCGACGGCAAGCCGGTGACGTTCACCGCCGTGCCGCGCGGCGTCGGGGCGCGGCTGGTGGACGTGGCCGTGCGGGTCGAGCAGTTCGGGGTCCTCTGCTGCCAGGCGGAGCTGACCCAGGTGATCTCCCGGGGGTGACATGCGCTTCACCGTCATCGGAGGCGGGCCGGCCGGTCTCGGCGCCGCGATCTCCGTCAAACGCGCCCTCGGCCCGCGGGCCGAGGTGACCGTGCACGACCGCCGGGACCCCGGCCAGGACGGCTTCGGGCTGATCCTGAGCCCGCGCACCGTCGCCCGCTACGCCGCGCTGGGCTTCGCCTGGGCGCAGGAGGTCGCCGGCTCGACGGCCTCGTGGGGCGGGCTGGCGGTGCTGTCCGCGCGCGAGCCGGTCACCGTCGCGGGCCACCCGGCCCGCGCGGTCGCCCGCAGCCTGCTGGTGGGCGCGATGCGCCGCGAGGCCCGGTCGCTGGGCTGCGCGCTGGTCGACGGCGCGGAGGCCGACGAGGCCGACTTCCCCGACGCGGACGGGGTCGTGGACGCGCGCGGCGCGCGGCACCGGGCGTTCACGCTCGCCGAGGTCGAGGCGGGCACCGAGGAGGTGCACCACGTCTGGTACGCGACCGACCGCCGGTTCCCGTGCCTGACGTTCGTGCTCGTGGAGACCGGCGCGGGCGTGCTGACCGCGCACACCTACCCGTACGGGCCGGACCGGTCGGCGTTCATCGTGGAGGGCCCGGCGAGCGCGTGGCGGGCGGTGCTGGGCGGGCGGCGCGGCCCGGACGACGGGGCCCGGCTGCGCGCGGCGGTGCGGTCGGCGTTCGCGGAGGTGCTGGCCGGGCACGAGCTGCTCGGCGCGGCCACGCGGCTGCGCTCGTTCCGCACCCGGACCGCGCCGCGGTGGCGCACCGGCCGCAGGGTGCTGATCGGCGACGCCGCGCACAGCGCGCACTTCTCCGTCGGCTCCGGCACCACCATGGCGCTGGACGACGCGCTCAGCCTCGCCGAGCACCTGCGCGACGCGCCGGACGTGGCGACCGGGATGGACGGCTACGCCGCCGTGCGCCGCCCGGAGACCGGCCGCGTGCAGGCGCTGGGCCGGCGCAGCGCGGCGTGGTGGGCGTCGCTGCCGGCGCGCTGGTCGGAGCTGTCGGAGGCGGAGCTGGCGTGGTCGCTGGTGACCCGGACGGGGCAGGGCACGACGTCGCGGCTTCGGGTGGACAACCCGTCGCTGCACGACGAGCTGGTGGCGCGCGCCCGCAAGCGGCCGGTCGCGGGGGCCGGCGGCGCGCGGGCGGTGCGCTACCCCGAGGACCCGGGCGCGGCGGCCGCGCTGGCGGCGCCGGGGCCGGTGGAGGTGCTGGTGGACCGGCTGGACGCCGCCACCCGCGTCGGCCTGGTCGACCTGCTGGAGCGCACCGCCGAGCACGACGTGCTGCGCGGGCGGCGGTCCGTGGCGCTGCGGGTGCGCCCCGGCGACCGCGACTGGGCCGAGGCGCAGCTGCTGGCGGGCCGGGTCAGCGCGGTCGGGACCGGTGCGCCGTGACGGCGGCGACCGACCGGCCGCGCAGCGCGGTCCGCGTGCTGGGCGAGCTGTTCCGGACCGAGCCCCGGCCCGACCCGCACCCGCTCTACCAGGAGCTGCACGCGCGCGGCAGCAGCTTCCGGTCGCCGCTGGGCACGGTGTACGTCTCCGGGTACGCGGCCTGCCGGGACGCGCTGCGCCAGCCGGGGCTGCACGTGGAGGACCGGCCGCTGCGGCGGCGGGCGCGGTCGGTCGGCGACGGGGAGCTGTCGCCGTTCTACGACTCGATCCTGTTCCTCAACGGCGACGCCCACCGGCGGGTGCGCTCGGTGGTGCAGTCGCTGTTCACCCCGCGGGCGCTGGCGCGCCTGGAGGACCGGCTGCGCTCGTTCGCCCGCGACCTGCTGCGCGAGCTGGCCGCGCGGCCGTCCGGGGCGTTCGACGCCTACGAGGACTTCGCCTGGCCGGTCCAGCTCAACTCGCTGGCCGCGCTGCTGGGCGTGCCGCGCCCGGCGGTCGCGCACGTGCGGGGGCTGATGCCGGACCTGGTGGTCCTGGGCACGCCGCGGATGTGGTCGGACGACGCCTGGCGGCGGCGGGCCGCGGCGGCGAGCGACCGGCTGGTGGCGTTCCTGGAGTCCCTGGCGCGCGAGGCGGACCGGTGCGCGCCCGACGGCCTGGTCCGGGTGCTGGTGGGCGAGCAGCGCGCCGGGCGGCTCGCGCGGCACGACCTGGTGGCCACGCTGTCGGCCGTGGTGGTCGCCGGGGTGGAGACGACCGTGGGGCTGCTGGCGAACGCGACCGCGGCGATCCTGCGGCAGCCCGCGGTGGCCGCGGCGGTGGCGGCCGGACCGCTCGACGACCGGGCGGTGGACGAGCTGGTCCGGATCGGCACGCCCATCCACCTGGTCGACCGGTGGGTCCGGGGCGGGGCGGAGGTGGCCGGCGCGGCGCTGCCCGACGGGGCGCACGTCGTGCTGCTGCTCGGCGCGGCCAACCGCGACCCGGCGGTGTTCCCCGAGCCGGACGCGATCGACCTGGGGCGGACCGGGCCGGCGCTGGGCTTCGGCGGCGGCGTGCACTACTGCCTGGGCGCGCCGCTGGCCCGGCTGCACGTCCGGATCGCCGTCCCGGAGCTGTTCGCGGCCTTCCCCGGCCTGCGCGCCGACGGCCCGCCGGTGCTCGGCCCGCACCTCAACCCCCACGGGTACTGGTCGGTGCCGGTGCGGTTCCGGCCGTGATCGCCGGCAGTAGGGTGGCCGCGTGAAGCGAGTTGAACCGGAAGTGTTCCTGATCGCCCGTCCGGCCGTGGACTACGACGAAATGTCGCGCTACCTCAAGGCGGTGTCGGGGCAGGCGTGGCTGTCCCGCTCGGAGGACGGCGACCGGGAGCCGGTCGGGTCGCGGGCCACCGCGGACCTGCTGGAGTTCGCCGGGCGGCTGTGCTACCGGTCGTGGGAGCCGGGGTTGAACCCGAACGTGCGGCGGGTGCGCGCGAACCAGGACGACTACCTGCGCAACCTGCTCAAGCAGGCGCACGGGTCGGTGCTGGAGCACGCGAACTTCACGTTCGTGCTGCACAACGTGTCGCGGGTGCTGACCCATGAGCTGGTCCGCCACCGCGCGGGGACCGCGGTGTCGCAGGAGTCGATGCGGTTCGTGCGGCTGACCGAGCTGCCCTTCCCGTTCCCCGAGTGGGCGGAGGGCGACGAGGAGCTGATGGCCCGCTCGGCGGAGTTCCTGGAGGAGTCCGAGCGGTTCCAGCAGTGGCTGTCCGAGCACTTCGACCTGGACTCCGACGACCGCGACTTCGGCTACCGCAAGCACCGCACGTCGTTCATGCGCCGCTTCGCGCCCGACGGCGTGGCGACCGGCCTGGTGTGGACGGCGAACGTGCGCGCCATCCGGCACGTCCTGGAGGCCCGCACCGCGCCGGGCGCGGAGGAGGAGATCCGGCTGGTGTTCGACAAGGTGGGCCGCGTCATGCGCGCGGAGGCGCCCGCCCTGTTCGGCGACTTCGAGGTCCGCGACGGCGCCTGGGTGCCGGGCTGGTCGAAGGTCTGACCGCCGTTGCGGTCCCGGGGCGGCGCGGCGCGAGCCGTACCGCGCCCGGGACCGGGCCGGCCCGGGGCGGCGGCAGCCGGACTGCCGGGACGCCGGACGCGCTCGGGATCGAGGGTGGTCCGGGCCGGCCGTTCGTCCTCAGTGGACGGTCGTGCCGCGCGCGTTCCGCCGCAGCGGTCCTCGCGGGTGCTGCGGCCCGGGGCGGTGGGGCGGTGGTGCTGCGGTGCGGTGGGGGTGGTGCGGAGCCGGGCCGGGTGGGCCGGTGGGGACGGGGCTGCTCGGGCCGCCGGCGCCGCGGCGCTCCGGACGGGTCCCCGCCCGGAGCGCCGCCGTCACACGACGATCATCCGCAGGGCGTCCAGCTGCCAGCCCATCGGCCCGCCCGGCGGCTGCACGAGCGGGGCCGGGGCGTGCGACCGCCCCTCCGCGTGCTCCGGGACGCCCGCCGGGCCGGCCGCGCCGGCGGCTCCGACGGCGGTCGTGCCGCCGTCGGCGGAGGACGGCGTGCTGTTCGTGGTGAAGCGCATGGGGATTCTCTCCGACCCGCGATGTCCGGCCGGCCTCACCGGGCCGGCCCGCCGAACAGCATCGCGCGTACCGCCGGCGTCGCGGAACAGCCCGGTCGCCCCTCCACCCGAAGGTGCGACACCCGCGCCGCCCGCCCGGCCGTGCCCGAACGTGGGCGCGCCGGCCGGCGCCGTCTCCCACGGGCGGGTCGTGCACGTCCACTTTCGTGGGGTGGTGGCGGGGTTCGAGACCTCGCCCCTTCGCCCTTCGTCGTGACGGCTCACACGGACGTGTGGACTTCTCGGAACAGCGCCAGCACCCTGCCCACCAGCACGGCGGTGCAGCCCAGCGCCGCCACCACCAGCAGAACCATGAACGTCGGGTAGAGGTACGACACCTGGACCCACGACACGTCGCGGCCCCGGTAGAGGAAGCCCACCACCCGGTGGACCACCGCGGCGAGCGCGGCCGGCAGCAGCAGCGGCAGCAGGCGCGCCACCGCCCGCCAGCCCGACGACCGGCGCGCCGCCCACCGCCGCGAGCGCACCACCCCGCGCACCGACACCGGCACGACGGCCAGGGCGAGGACCAGCAGCACGATGTCCGCGACGAGGTAGGAATCGCCCGCGGCCGGCGACCGCCCGCCCTCGACCAGGGCGACGAGGCGATCGCCGATCGCCTGGGCGTCGCCGTACTGCATCCCGGTGTTCGCCATGACGGCGATGCCGTGGCCCGACGCCGGCAGCAGCGCCTGGTACGCCGTGGACGTGAACAGGTCGCCGCCGTGGTGGACCAGCGGCGCGCCGGACGGCGTGGTCCCCACGAACCAGCCGAGGCCGTAGGAACCGGACGCGGCCGAAGGGGTGTGCGTCGCGGCGATGCCCTGCGGCGAGGCGATCGACGTGCCGCCGGGGCCACGCCCCCCGTCGTTCTGCGCGATCAGCCACGCCGCCAGGTCACGGGCCGAGGTGAGCACGCCGCCGGACCCGTTGCCGAAGGCCGGGGGCTCGGGCAGGGCGACGGGCCGGTCGAGCACCTTGAGGTGCCCCCGGGCGCCGGGCGGCAGGTCACGCGCGGTGTCGGCGGTGCGGCTGTCGACCATGCCGAGCGGCCCGAACACGGTGCGGCGCAGGTAGTCGTCGAACGACAGCCCGCTGACGACCTCGACCAGGCGCGCGGCCACCTGGAAGTTCGGGTTGTGGTACTCCCAGCGCGTGCCGGGCGCGGCGGCGAGCCCCGCGCCGCGCATCGACGCCACGGCCTCGCGCAGCGTGCGCACCTGCGGACCGCTGAACGAGCGGAAGGTCGTGTCGGACATGCCGGAGGTCTGGTCGAGCAGCTGCCGCACGGTGATCGCGTCGGCCCGCGGGTCGGCCATCGCGAACTCCGGCAGGTGCGCCCGCACCGGGTCGTCCAGCCGGATGCGCCCGCTCTCCGCGAGTTGCACCGCGGCCAGCGCCGTGAACGACTTGCTCACCGAGGCCGCCGCCATGGTGGTGCGGTCGGAAACCGCCTCGCCGTCGGGCGTGCGGCCGTAGCCGGCGGTGTGCACCACGGTGGTGCCCCGCGTGACGGCCACCGCCACACCGGGCACTGCCGCTTCTTCCCGGTACTGCTCCACGAGGGCGTCGACGGCCGCACCGTCGACGGTGGCCGGTGGCGCTCCGGTGGTCGGGCCGAGGAAAGCGGCGGTGACGAGCGCGGTGGAGAGGATCGAGGTGAGCACGACCGGATTCTCGGCCGGTTGCCGGGGGATCGGCATCGGACCGTGGTCCGAGTTGCGCCCGCCGCGTCCGGGTTACCGTGCCGGGGTGGGGAAACTCGGTCCGTGGGTCGCGCCGGCGAGCGATGCGGTGGTGGCGATCGTCGTGGTGGTGCTGGCGTTTTTTCGCGCGCCGCAGGTGGATGCGCTCACGTGGGTGGTGGCGTCGCTGGGCGGCGCACTGCTGCTGCGACGGCGGCGACCGGTGGCCGTGCTGGCGGTCGTGGTGTCGGTCGGCGCGGTGGTCGTCGTCGTCGGAGCCGGCAACGACGCCGTGCTGCTGGCCATCGCGTCGGCGCTCTACCCCGTCGTGCTGTCCTCGGCGCGGTCCGGTGTGGTGGGCGCGGTCGCGGCGGTGGCGGTCGTGGCGGCGGCCGGTGCGGCGGTGGCGGCGTTCCCCGGCCTGGCCCTGGTCCCCGTGGAGGAAGGCGCGGAGTCGTTCCGCACCGCGCCGGTCACCACGCTGCTCTACAGCGCCGTGCTGATCACCGGCTCCTGGGCGCTGGCCGCCGCCGTCCGCACCCGCAGGCGGCACGCGGCCGAACTCGCCGAGCTGCGCACGAGCCAGGCGGTGGCCCGGGAGCGGCTGCACATCGCCCGCGACATCCACGACGTCGTGGGGCACAACCTGAGCCTGATCGCCATGAAGGCCGCGGTGGCCAACCACCTCGAGGCCGGCGGCGGCGGTCCCGACGAGCGGGAGGCGGCGCTGCGGAGCATCGAGCAGGTCAGCCGCGCGGCGCTGGAGGACGTCCGGACCGTGCTGGGCGGGCTGCGCGACCCGTCCGCGCCGCCGGGCGCGGGCAGCCTGGACCGGCTGGTGGCGGACGCGCGCTCGGCCGGCGTCGCGGTGACCGCCGACCAGGCCGACCTGGCCCGCGCGCCGGCCGCCGTGCGGGTCTCGGCCTACCGCATCGTCCAGGAGGCGCTGACCAACGTGCGGCGGCACAGCCGCCCGCCGCGCTGCCACCTGACCACGACCCTCGAACCCGACCGGCTGCTCGTCTCCGTCGTCGACGAGGGCGCCGCGACCGCGCCCGCCCGGCCGGGGCACGGGCTGCTCGGCATGGGGGAGCGGGTCGCGCTGCACGGCGGCTCCCTGCGCGCCGGGCCGGCGCCCGGCGGCGGGTTCGCCGTCCACGCCGCGCTGCCGTTCGGCGAGGGCGCGCGCCGTGCCGGGTGAGCCGATCCGCGTCCTGCTCGCCGACGACGAACCGCTCTACCTCGACACCGTCCGGGTGCTGCTGGCCGCGGACCCCGGCATCGAGGTCGTCGCGGCGGTGGGCGCCGGCCGGGCGGCGGTCGCGGCGGCCCGGGAGCACCGGCCGGACGTCGCGGTGCTCGACGTCCGGATGCCCGACCTGGACGGCGTCGCCGCGACCGGGCTCATCACCGCGCCGCCCGGCGCGCCGAAGGTGCTCATCCTGACCACGTTCGACCTCGACGGCGTGGTCCACGAGGCGCTGCGCGCGGGTGCGAGCGGCTTCCTGCTCAAGGACGTCCCGCCGGCCCGGCTGCTCGACGCCGTCCGGACGGTCGCGGCGGGCGAGGCGCTGCTCGCGCCGACCGTCACCCGCCGGCTCATCGCGGAGTTCCTGCGCACCCCGCCCCGCCGCGCCCGGCCGCTGCCCGGCGTGACCCCGCGCGAGCGGGAGGTCCTCGCGCTGATCACCCGCGGCCTGTCCAACACCGAGATCGAGCAGGCCCTGCACCTGAGCCGTCACACGGTCAAGACCCACATCGGCCACCTGATGGCCAAGCTGGCCGCCCGCGACCGCGCCCAACTGGTGATCGCCGGATATGAAGCGGGCCTTGCCGAGGGGTGAACAAACCCGGAAAACTGACAAAAGTAAGATCAACGGGATGTCGAAGGTCAACCGGACCGGTGCCGATCGGGCGCGGTGCAGGCCCCCTCCCCGCCCCTAGCTTTCAGCCGACGAGCCGGAGGTCGGCCCGCGCGGTCGCGGGCCAGGAGGAGGGGAGTGCCGACGTGGCGGTGGAACGGATCCGGGCGGGGTCGGGCAGTGGCCTGTACGACGGCATCACGGGGTTCGCGGGCGCCGCGCCCGGTTGGCTGCGCGGCCTGTTCACGCTCTACACCGAGGTCGGCTTGCTGATCTTCGGGGCGCTGTTCCTGGTGGTGTGGTGGCGGGCGCGGCGCGGCGGTGACCCCGGGGCGGTGGCGCCGACCCTGCTGGCCCCGGTGGCCACGGTCGTCGCGTACGTCGTGAGCGAGCTGCTGAAGACGGTCTTCGACGCGGAGCGGCCGTGCCGCGGCCTGCCCGCCGGCGCGACGGTCGTCACGTGCCCCGAGGTGGGGGACTGGTCGTTCCCGAGCAACCACTCGACCATCGCCGCCGCGGCGGCCGTCGGGCTGATCCTCGTGTCGCGCGGCCTCGCGCCGTGGGTGGTCGGCCTGGCCGTGGCGATGGCGTTCTCCCGGGTGTTCGTGGGCGCGCACTACCCGCACGACGTGCTCGCCGGCCTGACCCTCGGCGCCGTCGTGGCGTGGCTGCTCGTCCGGGTGCTGACCGCGCCGGTCGGCGCCCTGGTCACCCGGTTCACCGGCCACCCGGTGCTCGGCCGCCTGCTGGCCGCGACCCCGCCCGCGCCGAGCGACGCGCCCACCCGGGTCATCGAACGCGCACCCGCCGACGAGCGCACGGTCCGACTGCCGGCACAGGACACCCCGCGCCGGCCCGGACGGGCGCCCCAGCCACAACGCCCCCACCCCGCCCCACGCCCGCCCGCACAACGCCCCCACCCCGATCGGCATCCGCGCCCCACCCAGCACCAACCCCACCCCCCACAGCACTTCCCCCCTCACCCCCGACACCCGCAGGACGACACCACACGCCAACACGACCCCGGCCGTTAACCGCCCACCACTTTTACGCTTTCGGCTTTTGGGTTTTCGGCACGCCCCGTGCAGACCGGTGCCTTCGTGTTCTCCCCGTATGGCCTGCCCGGAGGGCTACCATGCTTTCTTGGGGGGTGCAAGCACGCTTTTCGCTTGCACCCCCCAAGAAAGCATGGTTGTCTTTGACAGGTCATACGGGGGGAACACGACCGCTCTTGTTTTTCATTCTCCTTGGCGGCCTGCCTGTCCGGCGAGGACTCTTTTAAGCTCTTCAGCTTCGGGCGGTGCGGCCCCAAATCTGACCTGGATCCGTGCGTAACCCAAGTAAGAAGAGCGGCCGAGAGGCCCCCAAGGAGAAGGGAAGTGCGTCGTGTTCTCCCCGTACGGCCTGCCGAAGGCAATCATGTTTTCCGGGGGGCGTCAAGCGAAGAGCGTGCTTGACGCCCCCCGGAAAACATGATTGGGCTGCGCCCAGGCCGTACGGGGAGAACACGAGGCACACGGCTGCGCTGAACAGCGCCGCCGTGCTGAACAGCGCCGCCACGCTGAAAAGCGCCGCGCGGGGCGCGGCCTGGTCGAAAGCGAAGTGTGATCGAGGCCGCGAACGCGACCCGATCCGGCGCCCGGCGTTTCCGGCGGCCGGGTGGTGGTATGCCCCCGCGGTGACGAATCCCCCCGGGCACGGCGACCGGTTGCGGCGGCTGGCTGCCGAGAAGTTCGGCTGGTCGCGGTTGCGCGACGAGCAGGCGGCGGCGATGGAGCAGGTGATGGCCGGGCACGACGTGCTGGTGGTGCTGCCCACCGGCGCGGGCAAGTCCGCGATCTACCAGGTGCCCGCGCTGCTGCTGGACGGCCCGACGGTGGTCGTCTCGCCGCTGATCGCGCTGCAGAACGACCAGATGGAGGGCCTGGACGACAGCCGGGCGCCGGAGGCCGTCGCGCTGAACTCCGCGCAGCGCGGCGCCGAGCGCCGGGACGCCTGGGACGCCCTGCGCCGGGGCTCCGCCGAGTACGTGTTCCTCTCGCCCGAGCAGCTGGCCAAGGACGAGCTGGTCGACGCGCTGGCCGGGCTCGACGTGTCGCTGTTCGTCGTGGACGAGGCGCACTGCGTCTCGTCCTGGGGCCACGACTTCCGGCCGGACTACCTGCGGCTGGGCCACGTGGTCGACCGGCTCGGCCACCCGCGGGTCGTCGCGCTCACGGCCACCGCCGCGCCGCCGGTGCGCCGCGACATCGCCGCGCGGCTGGGCCTGCGCGACCACCGCGAGGTGGTCGCCGGGTTCGACCGGCCCAACCTGCACCTGGCGGTCGAGCGGTTCACCGAGGACGCGGGGAAGCGCGCGGCCGTCGTCGAGCGGGTCCGCGCGCTGACCGCCGACCCCGCGACCCGCCGCGGGCTGGTCTACGCGGCCAGCCGCAAGGACACCGGGCAGTACGCGGACGCGCTGGCCGCCGCCGGGGTGCGCGTGGCCGCCTACCACGCCGGGATGAAGGCGGCCGACCGGGAGGAGGTGCACCGGGCCTTCCTCGCCGACGAGGTCGACGTCGTGGTGGCCACCTCGGCGTTCGGCATGGGCATCGACAAGCCCGACGTGCGGTTCGTCGTGCACGCCTCGGTCCCGGACTCCCTGGACTCCTACTACCAGCAGATCGGGCGCGCCGGCCGCGACGGCGAGCCGGCCTCGATCGTCCTGTGCTACCGCCCGGAGGACCTGAGCCTGCAGAAGTTCCTCACCGCGAGCAGGGCGCCCGAGGACACCCTCGCCGAGGTCGCGCGGGCCCTGCGCCGGCTCGGCGAGCCGGTCCGGCCGGGCCGGCTCGCCGCCGAGGTCGACGCCTCGCCCGCCCGCCGCACCAGGGCCGTCAACCTGCTGGAGCAGGTCGGGGCCGTCACCGCGACCGGGGGCAGGCTGGCCGCCGCGCCCGGCGTCGACCCGGACGAGGCGGTCGCGCAGGCCGTGGCCGCCGCCGAGGCCCACCAGCGGCTGATCCGCTCGCGCATCCGGATGGTGCGCGCCTACGCCGAGACGACCGGCTGCCGCCGGCAGCACCTGCTGGGCTACTTCGGCGAGCGGCTGCTCGACCCGTGCGGCAACTGCGACACCTGCGAGGCCGGGACCGCCACGCGCCGCCCGGCCGACGACGGCGGGTTCCCGGTGGACAGCACCGTCCGCCACCCGGAGTGGGGCGCCGGCGCGGTGATGTCCGTCGAGCAGGACCGGGTGACCGTCCTGTTCGACGAGGTGGGCTACAAGACCCTGGCCCTGGCCGACGTGCGGGACAACGACCTGCTCGTCCGCGAGGGCGGCGACCGCTGAACCGGCTCCCCGTTCGGGTGGGACCGGTCCGGCCGCAGTTTGCCGGTCACCGCGCCGGGTACTCGCCGCGCGCGACGACGACCGGTTTGGAGCACCCGATGCTCGGACCCCACGAACGGCGCGAGCTCGCCGACATCGAGCGGCGGTTCGCCGAATCCGACCCCGCCCTGGCCCGCCTGCTCGGCGACGGCCCCCGCCCGCCCGGCCGCCGGTGGGCGAGCCCGCTCGCGGTGGCCGTCGTCGGGGCGTTCCTCATCGCCCTGGGCGCGGTCACCGTCGTGTTTCCGCTCATCTTCGCGGGCGTGCTCACCGTCATGTCCGGGGCGTGCCTGCGGGTCGCGGGCGGTCGCCGCCGCTGAGCCGGCCGCCGGTCGCGGACCGCCCCGCGCGGCGCCGCCACGCCGGGTCGAGGCGCTGTTTGTGCCGGGAGGGCGCGGTCAGTAGAGTCGGCTCCCGAAGAGTGCGATCGACCGCCACCGTGCAGGTGACACGGTCGCGGGTTGAGCAGCCAGCCTGCGTGCGTGGTTCAAGCGACACCAGGAGGCTGCTCTGGTGAACGACACCGCATCCGACCCGACCCCCGTCGCGGTCGAGCAGGCCGAGCGGGACGGCGCGGTCGTCGTGCGGCTGGCCGGCGAGATCGACGCCGCCCCCGAGCGCGATCCCCGGGACCGGGTCCTCGCCCTGCTGGCGCGGCAACCGCGCGCCCTGGTGCTCGACCTCCGCCGGGTGACGTTCTTCGGTTCCCAGGGCGTGGCCCTGGTGGTCGACGCCCTGCGGGCGGCTGTCAGGGGCGGCACCCGGTTCGCGGTGGTCGCCGACAGCCGTTGCGTGCTCAGGCCCCTGGAGATCACCGACGTGGCGCGGGCCGTGGACCTGCACGCCACGCCGGAGGCGGCCCTGCGCGCGGTGACAGGCCCGGTGGGCGCGACGACCGCCCGGGACTGCCCCCGCTGAAACCCCGCGGGAGGACCGGGCGGTCATCGGGACCGCAGCCCTCCGGCGGACCGGTCTCGCCGGCTCGCCGGGGGATCCGCGGCCCCGACCCCTCAGGAGGGCGGCTCGGGCGGCCCGTCGGCCCCGCGCCGCCGGTCCGCCCGCTCCTCCTCGCTCAGGAACTGCTCGGCGTCCACGTCCAGGTCGGGCGGTTCCGGGGTGCCGGGGGAGTGCGGCGGGTCCGGGTTGAGCGGTGGCTTCTCGGTTTCGGTCATGGCCCCGGTGTACCCATTCCCGCCGGCGGGAGACCTGTGGATCCGCCCGCTCCGCCCGGCGCGGCGCCCCGCGGCCCCGCGGTGGCCGATTCCGCCAGCCCCGACAGGGCCAGGATGCGGGCCGGGGGGCTCGCGGGGGCGGTCGCGATGGTGAGCGGGCGGTCGTGGGCGGCGGCCGCGGCCCTGGCCTCCAGCAGCAGGGCGACGCCGGAGCTGCTGAGGTAGCCCAGGTCGGTCAGGTCGACCAGGACCGGCCGCCGGTCCGGTCCGCCGATCCGGGCCAGCAGCGGCCCGCGCAGGCCGGCCGCCGTGTGCGTGTCGAGGTCGCCGGTCAGCCGCAGGTGCTGCACGGCGTCGTCGGACTCGTCGTCGCGCAGGGTGACCGCGCCCTGCTCCGAGGCCGGCGGGGGCGGCGGCGCCGGTCCGTCCGCCGGGCCGTCCACCGGTCGGGAGGGCAGCACGAACGTGATCGTGGTGCCGTCGTCGTGCCGCAGGACCACGTCCTCGGCCAGCGCCTGGATGATCTTCAGGCCCCGGCCGCGCGTGGTCGGGCCGGTCGTCGGCGGTCGCCACCGGCCGTGGTCGCGGACGGTGACCCGGATGCCGGTCGCGGTGTGCCGGACCAGGTAGTCGAAATCGCCCGGGTCGCCGGCGTAGGCGTGGTCGACCGCGTTGGCGGCGGCCTCGCCGAGGGCCAGCTGCAGGTCGTAAGCCTGGTCGGCGGACAGGCCGGCGAGCCGGGACCAGTCGCCGGCGCACCTGCGCAGGACGGCCAGCTCGGCCGGCCGGGCGGGCGCCCGGCGGCGCAGCGGCGCGGGCAGGCAGCGGGCCACGACCAGGGCCACGTCGTCGTCCTGCCCGTCGGCCAGCAGCGCGTCCACCACGGCGTCGGCGAGGGCGTCCGGCGCCTGCTCGTGGGCCTGCCCGGTGACGGCCAGCAGCGCGTCGAGGCCGCGGTCGAGGTGGTGGCCGGGCCGCTCCACCAGGCCGTCGGTGTAGAGCAGGATCGAGGTGCCGGGCGCGAGCGCCGCCCGCCGGTCCCGGTACGGCGCGCGCCCCGGCGCGCCGAGCACGGCGCCGTCGCCGGGCAGCAGCCGGGTGCCGTCCCGGTCGACGACGACCGGCGGCGGGTGGCCCGCCACCGCCCAGCGCAGGTCGCCGGTGGACCAGTCGAAGGTGAGGCAGGCGCAGGTGCTGCCCACCGCGCCGTCGACCCGCGCGGCGAACGCGTCCAGGCGCTCCAGCGCGGCGGCGGGGGAGTGCCCGTCGAGCAGGTAGCCGGCCAGGGCGCTGCGCAGCTGGCCCATCACGGCCGCGGCGGTCGGGCCCTTGCCCACGACGTCGCCGACCGACAGCGCGACCGAGGTGCCGCCCAGGGCCAGCACCTCGTACCAGTCGCCGCCGACCTGGCCGTGCGCGGACGCGGGCAGGTACCGGGCGGAGACCGCCAGCCGGTCCAGCGCGGGCAGCTCGCGGGGCAGCAGGCTGCGCTGGAGCGTCTCGGCGATCTCGTGCTCGCGCTGGAGCAGCAGCTCCCGCTCCGCTTCGGCGCGCAGCCGCTCGGTGACGTCCCGGCCGATGGCCTGCACGCCGTTGCGGGTGGTCTGCGCGCTCAGCTCCACGGCGACGACCGAGCCGTCGGCCCGGCGCAGGTTCCACACGTCGATGACCGACCCCGGCCGGGTGACGTCGGCGACCAGCTCGCGCAGCCGCGCCACGTCCCGCGGCTCGGCCAGGCCCGCGAAGTCGACGCCGACCAGGTCCTCCCGCGGGTAGCCGAGGAACGCGCACGCGGCCGGGTTCGCCTCGGTGAAGCGCAGGTCCCGGTCCAGCGTCCAGATGGCGTCGGTGGCCTGCTCGACCAGCTGGCGGTGCACCTGCTCGCTCTCGCGCAGGGCGCGGTCGGCGTGCACCCGCTGCAGCGACTCCCAGCACCGGTTGACGGCCACCGACACCAGGTCCACCTCGGCGTCGGTCCACCGCCGGGGGACGGCCTGGTGCACGGCCATCGCGGCGACGAACCGGTCGCCGCGCAGCAGTGGCAGGCAGATCACCGCCCGGATGCCGGTGAGCCGGTAGGCGGCCAGGTCCTCCTCGGCCAGGCGCGGGTCGTCCTCGCTGTCCACGACGACCCAGGGCCGCCCGGCGCGCATGGCCAGCAGCGCGCCCTCGCCGAACTCGCGCATGGCGAACCGGCCCGGCAGCGGCGGCAGCCCGGTGGCGTGGTCGCCGCTCATCAGGAAGTGGTTCTCGTCGGCCTCGGTCTGGGCGTAGGCGCACCGGTCCACCGCCAGGTGCTCGCCGAGCAGCCGCGTGGCGGCGGACATGATCTCCTCGGCGTCGTCCAGACGCTGGAGCTCGCCGTCCAGCCGGGCGAAGAAGCGCTCCCGCTCGCGGGCCGCCCGCTCCTCGGTCGCGTCCAGCAGCACCCCGCGCAGCCGGTGGGCCTCGCCGCGGGCGTCGCGGGCGACCCGGACCCGCTCGTCGACCCACAGCACGCGGCCGTCGGCGGCGACGGCGCGGTAGCCCAGCGCGAACTCCTCGCCCCCGGCGACGCCCGCGGCCCGGTCCCGGGCGGTGTCGGCGCGGTCGTCGGGGTGCACGACGGAGTCCCACGCGGCCCGGTTGCCCCGCCACCAGGCGACCGGGCGGCCGAACAGCCGCTCCGCGCACCGGTTGACCGACAGCACCTCGCCGGTGCGGGCGTCGGCCTCGTAGACGACCGCCGGCAGCTCGTCGAGCACGTCCCGCGGCGCGCCGGGGCCGTGGTCGGGATCCTGGCTGCGTGCGTTCATGGACCTCAACTTCCTCGACGCGCCCGATCCCCGACGCCCGTTCCGCGGTTCCCGGACCGGGACCCTACCTGCCGCGACGGCGACCCGGGGACCAGGTGGGCGCGGCGCCGACCGGCCCGCGGCGGGGTTTGCGCCGGCCGGCCGCGGGCACCCACCCCTGGGGCGATCGGAGGAGGAGGCGGACCATGACCGACCCGACGGGCGCGGAGACGGGCGCCGAGCAGGACCCGGAAGAGTTCGCCGAGGACGTGGGCGTCGACCCCACACCGCAGGAGGTCGACCGGTACCGCGAACTGGCCGAAGAGGTGCCGCCCTGGTCGGGGACGCCGGGCGCCGAGCCGACCTGACCCCGCCCGACCCGACCCCGCCCGACCCGACCCCGCCTGATCCGACCCCGCCTGATCTGGCTCCGCCTGACCTGGCTCCGCGGCGCGCCCCGCGAGCGCCGCGGGGCGCGCCGCCCGGTCGGAGCGGCCCCGCGGCGGTCAGGGGCGGGGCTCCGCGGCGGTCAGGGGCGGATCGCGGCGTAGAGCAGCATGTCCCGCCGGACGCCGCCGATCTCCTGGTGGCTGCGCAGCAGGCCCTCCCGCCGGTACCCGGCCGCCTCCGCCACGCGGACCGACCCGTCGTTCCACGGCTCGATGTGCAGCTGCACCCGGTGCAGCTCGGGGATCGTCCAGGCGAATGCGGTCAGCGCCCGCAGCGCGTTGCTGCCCACGCCCCGCCCCCGGTGCGCCGGCGACACCGAGTACCCGGCCGTGGCGCGACCCGTCGGCAGCTCGCCCAGCCACAGCCCGATGGTGCCCAGGGCGCGGCCGGTCGCGGCGTCGGCAATGGCGAACGACATCCCGAAGCCCTCCGCGTGCCGGCCGCGGTTGCGCTCGATCCACTCCAGCGCCTGCTGCTCGGTGGGGGACGCGGGCAGGCTGCCGATCAGCGGGATGTAGGGGTCGTCGCCCAGTTCCAGCGCCAGGCGCACGTCCTCGGCGGCGAACTCGCGCAGCACGACCGGGCCGTGCGCCGGGGGCGTGGTGGGCCAGGGCGGCAGTTCCTTCTGCTCCGTCACGCCCTGATTGTGACCGCGACCGCCTCGCCGCCGCGCCCGATATCCCGCCTCGTCAGGCCGGGTTGCGCGGCACGCGGGTGAGGGCTTCCCCGACCGAGGTGGCCACGGTCAGGATGCGGGTCAGCGCGGTGGTCCACAGCAGCCGCGTCAGCTGGTGGTCGGAGTCGACCACGACGACCAGCTCCACACCGTCCTCCCGGGCCTGGTTGTGCGCCCTGATCAGGGAGGACAGGCCGACCGAGGCCAGCATCCCGACCTCGTGCAGGTCGACGGCCAGCAGCGCGGCGGCGCCGTCCTTGGCCCGCGCCAGGCCCTCGTCCAAGCCTTCGTCCAAGGTGGCGATCGTGCCCTGGTCGATGTCACCGCCGACCTTCACCAGCACCGCCTGGCCCTCGGCCGCGGTCTCGACCCGTGTCCACGGGCCCTTTTCCTGCGCTGTCACAGACCTACCTAAGCACGCCGGGCTGTCGTCGGCAGGTTCTCCGCGACGCCGTCACCGGTGGTCACCGGCCCACCCCGGCTGGTCACGCCCACCCGGGGCCGCGCCGGTCGGGCTTTTGACATCAACACCCGGCCGGGCTCAGCCCCGCTCGCGCTCGTCCCACGCCGCGCGCAGCGCGCGGGCGAAGGTCTCGACCGGCTGCGCGCCCGAGACGCCGTAGCGGCCGTCGACGACGAAGAACGGCACCCCGCCGGCGCCCAGCCGCGCGGCCTCCTGCTCGTCGGCGCGGACCGGTTCCAGGTAGGCGTCCGGGTCGTGCAGCACGCGGCGCGCCTCGTCGGGGTCCAGCCCGACCCGCTCGGCGAACCCGACCAGCGCCTCCGGGGTGAACAGCGACGCGCCCTCGGCGAAGTGCCCCTCGAACAGCGCCGCCAGCAGGCGGCGCTGGAGCCCGTGCCGGGCCGCCAGGTGCAGCAGGCGGTGGGCGTCCAGCGTGCTGCCGACCTCGCGGTCGGTGCGGTACCCGAGGCCGTCGGCGCGGGCCAGCTCGGCGACCTGGTCGTCCATGCCCGCGCCCTGCGGGCCGTACCTGTCGGTGAGCATCCTGGTCACCGGCTCGGTCCGGCCGGGCTCGCGCGTCGGGTCCAGCTCGAACGACCGGTAGACGACCTCCACGCGGTCGCGGTGCTCGAAGTCCTCCAGCGCCCGGTGGAAGCGGGTGGTGCCGATGTAGCACCACGGGCAGACCAGGTCGCTCCAGATGTCGACGCGCATGGTTTCGGTGTTCCTCGGGTGCGGGGGCGGCGGCGACCGCCACCCTACGTCGCACCGCGCCCGCTGCGCCGTCCGGGTGAGCCGGGTGTAGCCGGCGCGCCGGGCGGGAACAGCACCGTTGGTGCTCGACGCGGGGGAGGCGGTCGTGCGGGGATTGCTGGTCGCGGCGGTGCTGCCCCTGCTGGTGCTCAGCGGCTGCGGCGGGCTCGGGTCCGACGGGGCCGACGGGCCCGACACGCTGGTGACCATGGGGTTCGGCCTGCCCGACGAGCACGCGACCGCGCGGGTGGCCGCCTTCCGCGCCGCCAACCCGCGGGTGGACCTGCGGATCAACGAGGGCGCGTTCGACGAGCAGCAGTTCCTGTCCGCGGTCGCGGCGGGCGACCCGCCCGACGTCGTCTACGCGGAGCGGCGCAAGCTCGGCAGCTACGCGGCCAGGGGAGCGGTGCTGGGCCTGGCGGACTGCGTCCGGGAGCACGGCGTGGACCTGGGCCGGTTCCGGGAGGCGGCGCTGCGCGAGGTGACCTACCGCGACGAGGTGCACGGGCTGCCCGACTTCGCCAGCGTCCGGCTGCTGATCGTCAACAACCCGGTGGTGCGCGCCGCCGGCCTCGACCCGGCCGCGCTGTCCACGGCGGACTGGCCGGCGCTGGTGGAGCTGACCGACCGGTTGGCGCGGCTGGAGGACGGCCGCCCCCGGCGCATCGGGTTCGACCCCAAGGTGCCCGAGTTCCTGCCCACGTGGGCCAAGGCGAACGGCGCGGACCTGGTGGGCGAGGACGGCCTGGGCGCGCGGCTGGACGACCCGCGCGTGGTGGAGGCGGTCCGCTACGCGACCGACCTGGTGCGGCGGCAGGGCGGCTGGGCGTCGTTCAAGGCGCTGCGGGACACCTTCGACCAGTTCGGCGCGGACAACGCCTACGTGACCGGGCAGCTGGCCGCGATGCCGATGGAGTCCTGGTACCTCAACACCCTGGCGGCGAACTCGCCGGACGCCGACGTGACCATCGCCCCGTTCACCGACCGGCGGGGCGTGCCGCTGACCGAGGCGGGCGGGCAGGCGTGGGCGATCCCGAAGGGGGCCCGGCACCCCGGACTGGCCTGCCGCTTCCTGGTGAAGATGACCGCGGAGGACACCTGGGTCGCCGCCGCGACCGCCCGCCGGGACGCGCTGGCGCGGGCCGGGAAGCCCTACGGCGGCACGTTCACCGCCAACCGGGCGGCCGACGAGCGGATCTTCCGCGAGGTGTTCGACCCCGGCGGCAACCGCATCCTCGAACGCGGGGTGCCGCAGGTGCTGGCGTTGCAGGACAAGGCTTTCGCGGTGGCGCCCAGCCCGGCGGCGAGCGAGCTGGTGCGCGCCTGGGAGGGCGGGGTGAACCGGGTGTTGACCGGGCGGCAGGACCCCGCCGAGGCCATGGCGCAGGCCCAGCGGGAAGCCGAGCGGGCGCTGCGGCGCGTGGGCGGGAGGTAGCGCCGTGGCGACGGTGGGCCGGCGCGAGTCCCGGGCGGGGCTGCTGTTCCTGCTGCCGTGGGTGGTCGGGTTCCTGGCGTTCACGGCGGGCCCGATGCTGTTCAGCCTGTGGTTGTCGTTGACCCGCTACGACATGCTCAAGCCGCCGGAGTTCATCGGCCTGGACAACTACCGCGAGGCCCTGGTCGACGAGCGCGTCGCGACGGCGATGGGGAACACGCTGTTCTACACGGCCCTGCACGTGCCCGCCCAGGTCGCGCTGGCGCTGGCGCTGGCGGGCCTGCTGCGCCGGGCCGGGCGGGCGGCGGGCTTCTTCCGCACGGTGCTGTACCTGCCGGTGATGACGCCGCCGGTGGCGCTGGCCGCGATGTTCCTGCTGCTGCTCAACGGGCAGAACGGCGCGATCAACGCCTTCCTCGGCTGGTTCGGCTTCACCGGGCCGAACTGGACGACCGACCCGGCGTGGGTCAAACCGGGCCTGGTGCTGATGAGCCTGTGGACCGTGGGCAGCACCGCCGTGCTGTACCTGGCGGCGCTCACCCGCGTGCCGGCCGAGCGGTACGAGGCGGCGCAGCTGGACGGCGCGAGCCCGTGGCGGCAGTTCTGGCACGTGACGCTGCCCGGCATCAGCGGCACCGTGTACTTCACGGTGGTGGTGAACACGATCGCGTCGCTGCAGGTGTTCACCGAGGCGTACTCGATGTTCTTCGGCGCCCGCGCGTCGCAGTCCAGCGAGGGCGACGCGGCGCTGTTCTACGTGATCCACCTCTTCCGCGAGGCGTTCGACTCGTTGCGGATGGGGTACGCGTCGGCGTTGGCGTGGGGCCTGTTCGTGGTGATCGCGGCCATCACGGCGGTGCAGGTGCGGCTGTCCCGCCGTTACGTGCACTACGAGGGCGAGCGGTCGTGAAGCGGATCGCGACGTGGCTGGGGCTGCTGGTCGTCACGGTGGCGTTCGGCTACCCGTTCTGGTGGCTGGTGAGCGCGTCGCTCAAGGACCGGGCGCACGTGTTCGACAACGCGCTGCTGCCGGACCCGTTCTCGCCGGGCAACTACGCGGAGGTCTGGCGGGCGGTGCCGCTGCTGACCTGGATCGGCAACAGCGTCGCCGTCGGGGTGGCCGCCGCCGTGGCGGCGACGCTGGCGAGCGCGCTGGTGGCGTTCGGGTTCGCGCTGTTCCGCTTCCCCGGTCGCAACCTGCTGTTCGGGCTGGTGCTGGCCACGATGATGCTGCCCGGCGCGGTCACCATGGTGCCGGTGTACCTGGAGTGGCACGCGCTGGGGCTGGCCACCACGCAGATCCCGCTGTGGGCGCAGAACCTGTTCGGCTCGGCGTTCTACGTCTTCCTGCTGCGGCAGTTCTTCCTGGCCCTGCCGCGGGAGGTGTTCGACGCGGCCAAGGTGGACGGCGCGAACGCGTGGCGGCTGTTCACCGGCATGGCGCTGCCGCTGGCGCGCCCGGGGCTGGTCGTGGTGTTCGTGTTCGAGCTGAAGGCGGCCTGGACGGACCTGATCAAACCGCTGATCTACCTGCGGGAGCCGGACCTCTACACCCTGCCGCGCGGGTTGCAGGCGGTGCTCGACCGGTTCGGCAAGGGCGGCGAGGAGCAGTGGGAGCTGGTGCTGGCGGCGAGCGCGATCGCCACCGCGCCGGTGGTGCTGCTGTTCCTGGTGGCGCAGCGGCACTTCGTGCGCGGCGCCGTCACCCAGCACGTGGAACGGTGACCGCGCCGGCGCGGCGGTTCTCGACCGCCCGGCGCCGGACCCCGGACCGGTCGGTCTCGACGGTCGGCCCCGTCAGCCGGCCCCGTCGGTCGGCTCGGGGTCGGCGCGCGGTTCGAGCAGCGGGCCCAGGACCGGGCCGAGCAGGTTCGCGCCGGCGGCGGCCGGCGCGATGCCCCAGGTCGGTCGGCAGGTTGACCAGGAGCAGCTGCCGGGCGGTCGGCGGAGACCGCCCGGTGAGCGCCGAGCCGGGCACGCTGAACGCGATCTCGCCGAGGTTGCCGCCCAGCAGGATCGCCGGCGCAGCGCGGGACCGGCTCCGAGGAGTTCCACCGTGCGGGGTTTCCCACCGGGGGGTGTGAACCAAGCCACTCGTCCCGGTGACATCGCCGGCCGGGTGGCGCGCTTCACACCCGTCGGAGAACCTCGGTGGCGCCCGCGGACGACAGACCGGGTGTGAGGGGCGAACCGATGGCCCGGCGGACCGCCGACGAGGAGCAGCTGCTGCGCGCGATCGCGCGCGGCGACCGCTCGGCGTTCCACGAGTTCTACCGCCGGACCTCGCCGTGGCTGGCGGCGCGGCTGCGCCGCCGCTGCGCCGACGACCACCTGGTCACCGACGTGCTCCAGGAGACCTACTTGTCGGTGTGGCAGGCGGCCGGCTCGTTCGCCGGCACCGCGGCCCGGGGCAGTTCGCTGGGCTGGCTGTGGACCATCGCGGCGCGGCGGCTGGTCGACGCGTTCCGCCGCGAGGGGCGGGCGGCGCGGCTGCCCGCCGCGGCGGCGGCCGAGCGGGTCGAGCCCGCGGCGGAGGAGGCCGCGCTCGCCCGGGCGCTGTCCGGCGAGGTCGGCGACGCGCTGGACAGCCTGGCGCCGGAGCTGCGGGAGGTCCTGCGGGCGATGGTGCTCGACGGGCTGTCGGTGCGGGAGACCTCCGTGCTGCTGGGGATCCCGGAGGGCACCGTGAAGACGCGGGCCCGCCGGGCGCGGATCGCGATGCGGGAGGCGATGTCGTGAACGACCGGTCGGGGTGCGCGTCCGCGCGGCTGCTCGACGCCTACGCCGCGGGCTTGCCGGCCATCGCGCCGGACCGCGAGTGGGCGCTGGAGGCGCACCTGGAGACCTGCCCGGACTGCCGGGAGCGGCTCGCGGCGGCGTTCACGGCGGGCCGGCCGGAGCGGGTCGAGGCGCTGGACGCGGTGTGGGCCGCGGTGGACGCCGCGGTGGACGCGGGCGAGGGCGCCGCGGCGGCGGCCGGGGCGGGCGCCGCGCGGGCGCCGGTCCGGTCGCGGGTGGCGCGGTGGCTGCTCACCTGGGCGTCCCCGGCGATGGGGCCCTGGTTGGCGATGACGGTGCTCGTGGTGCTCGCGGCGCTGCTGCTGGACGTCTCGGCGTGGTCGGGCCACGTGGCGCTGCCCTCGCCGGTGCTGCTGATCGCGCCGGTGGCGCCGCTGCTCGGCGTCGCGGCGGCGTGGGCGCGCCCGCTGGACCCGATGCACGAGCTGATCGCCTCCGCGCCGAGGGCGGGGCTGCGCCTGGTGCTCCAGCGCACCGCGGCGGTGCTCGCCGTGGTGATCCCGGTGGTGGCGGTCGCCGGCCTGGTCGCCGGCGTGTCGCCGGTCTTGTGGCTGCTGCCGTGCCTGGCGTTCACCCTCGGCGCGCTCGCCCTGGGCACGGCCGTCGGCGTGGGCCGGGCGGCGTGCGCCCTGGCCGCCTGCTGGGCCGTCGCGGTGCTCCTGGCCGGCTGGGGCAGCACCGCGCCGCCGGTGGTGCTCGAACCGGCCGGCCTGCCCTGGTGGGGGCTGGCCGCCGCGGTGGCGGCCGTGGCGGTGCGCCTGCGGGCGGCGGCCTACCTCGTGGTGCGGTGCCGGAACTGACCTGTTGGACCAGAAGCGCACGGAGGAGATGCGATGGTGCGCGCGTTGAGCGCGGTGGACGTCGAACCGACCGGCTACGGCTGGCACGTCGACGCGAGCGGCCTGCGGGTGCGGGCCGGGCGGCGGGTCGCCGTCGACGGGCTGGACCTCCGGCTGGGCACGGGCGTGCACGGCCTGCTCGGGCCCAACGGCGCGGGCAAGACGACCCTGATCCGCGCGCTGGCGACGGTGCTCGCGCCCGACCGGGGCGCGCTGGAGCTGCTCGGCCACCGGATCGGCCGGGGCGCGGACCTGCGCGCGTTCCGCCGCCGGCTGGGCTACCTGCCGCAGGAGTTCGGCTACTACCCGAAGTTCACCGTGCGGGAGTTCGTCGAGTACATGGCCTGGTTGAAGGAGGTGCCCGCGCGCGACGTGCCGGGCGCGGCGCAGCGCGCCGTCGAGCGGGTCGGGCTGGCCGAGCGCGCGGACGACCGGATGAAGACCCTCTCCGGCGGGATGCTGCGGCGCGCCGGGATCGCGCAGGCGGTCGTCAACGACCCCGACCTGCTGCTGCTCGACGAGCCGACCGTCGGGCTGGACCCCACGCAGCGGCTGGAGTTCCGCACCCTGCTGCGCGCCCTGGGCGAGGAGTCGTGCGTGCTGGTGTCCACCCACCTGATCGAGGACGTCTCCGCCGCGTGCACCGCGGTCGTGCTGGTCGACGCGGGCCGGCTGGTCTTCGAGGGCACGCCCGAGGAGGTGGCGGCCCGCGGCGGGACCGGCGACGTCGGCGACAGCCCCCTGGAGCGCGGGTACTCCGCGCTGCTGGCCGCGCACCGGGAGCGGACCGCGTGACCGGCCGGGTCCTGGGCGTCGAGCTGCGCCGCTCGTCCGCGCCCGCCGCCGGCCTGCTGGTCGGGCTGCTGGGCGCGCTGGCCCTCTACGCGCCGGCGCTGACCGACCAGACCTCGCTGTGGGACACCCAGTGGACCTCCCTCGCGGTGTTCCAGCGGATCACGCTGGTGGTGCTGTGGCCGCTGGTGCTGGGCGCGGGCGCGTGGCAAGCCTGGCGGGACCACCGGGCGCGGGTGGTGGAGCTGCTGGCGACGACCCCGCGCCCGGTGCGGCAGCGCGTCGCGCCGACGGCCTGCGCGCTGGCGATCGCGCTCGTGGCGGCCTACGCCGCGGTGTCGGCGGCGGGGGCCGTCCGGGTGGCGGGCGCGACGTCCTACGCCCATCTCGACTGGGTGGCGGTCACGGCCGTCGGCGCGCTGTCCCTGGTCGCGGCGGCCTGGTTGGGCATGGGCATCGGCCGGCTGCGGCCCTCGGTCCACACCCCGCCCGTGCTGGTGCTGGTCGGGTTCGTCCTCCTGCTCACCCCGGTGCAGCTGGCCAAGGAGGGCTCCGTCGGCGCGGTGGCCCTGCTGTCGCCGGCGTTCGGCACGACCGCGGGGGAGTTCGCCCGCGTCGCCGGGGCGGTGAACCTGGGCCAGGCGCTGTGGTTCGCCGCCCTCGCCGCCGGCGGGTTCGTGCTGGCCGCCGCCGCCCGCGCGCGCTCCGCCGCGCCGGCCGCCGCGCCGGTGGCGGCCGGGCTGGCGCTGGCGCTCCCGCTGCTCGCCGCGGCGCCCGCCACCGGGTTCGAGGACGACGCCCGCGCGAGCGCCGAGGTGTGCACGACCGACGGGGGCCCGCGGGTCTGCGTGGCCGCCGCGCACGCCGCGGCGCTGCCCGCCCTCACCGGCCCCGCCCGGGAAGCCCTGGCCGTCCTCGGCGCGCTGCCGGACGCGCCCACGTCGTTCCACGAGATCACCGGCGACCTGGACCGGTGGCGCACCCGCCGCCAGCCCGCGGACGAGGTCTGGTTCCACAGCGACAACCTGGAGCCGGGCGGGGCGTGGTCGGGGACGGGGTCGGAGCTGGTGGCCCGCGTCCTGGCCGGCGCGGGCACCCGGCCGTGCCACGACGGGGACCGGGACGTGCGGGCCGTCGTCGGGGCGTGGCTGGCGGGCTCGCTGCCGGAGTCGGGCGCCGCGATCGGGGAGCGCCGCCTGGTGTGGGAGCGGCTGCGCGCCCTGCCCGCCGAGGAGCAGGCGCGGAGCGTGGTCGCGTGGCGGACCGCCGCGCTGGGCTGCGAGGGCGGTCCGGGCGCCCTGCCGGCCGCGGGCGGTGCGCGGTGAGGTGGCTGGGGCTGTACCTGCGCTCCCGCCACGTGCCGGGCGCGCTGGTGGCGGTGGTGGTGGCGACCGCGGCGCTGCGGGCGGCGGTGCACGAGCGCAACGGCCCGGTCCTCGCCGTGCTCGCCGTCGGGTTCGGCGCGGCGGTCCTGGGCGCGGGGCTCGGGGGAGCGGACCCGGCGCTGGAGCGCACGGCGGCGATCCGCTGGCCGCTGCGGCGGGGCCTGCACGTCCTGGCCATCGCCGCGGTGGTGGCCGCCGCGGTCGCCGCGGCGGGCTTCGCGCCCGTCGGCCTGGTCCTGCGCGCCGCGGTGGGCCTGGCCGGGCTCACCGCGCTGGGCGCGGCGGTGCTGGGCAGGCGGCTGTCGTGGGCGCCGCCCGTGGTGTGGGCCGGTGTCGCGGCCGTCGTGCCGGTGACCGGGGGCCCGCTGGTGGTGCGCGTGCTGACGTGGCCCGCGCAGCCGCCCGACGCGCCGGCCGCGACCGCGGCGGCCGTGGTCCTCGGCGTCGTGGGGCTCGCGCACTACGCCGCGGTGGGCGCGCGGGAGCAGCGGGCCTCGGTGTCCTGAGCGCTACTTCCCTTGTGCAGCAAGGGTTATGCCACGCCTGTCCGCTCGGCCGCCCGGGTGGTGGGAGCTGTCAGTCCACAGTGGACCGCGTGTCGGGCCCGCACCGGTGCGGCCGGTTCCGCGCAGGCCCGGCGGGCGGGGAACGGGGCCGGGAAGCCGAAAGCGCGGCAGGCGGTGAGGGGAGCCGCCTGCCGCGCCGGTCCGTGGGGTGTCAGACCCGCCTGCGGCCGTACATCCCGGCGGCGAGGCTGACGCCGACCGCCGCCAGGGCCACCTGGATGAACACCTCGATCCAGTCGATCCCGTTGGTGTCGCCCACGCCCAGGGCGTTGGCGAGGAACGTGCCGATGAGGGCGGCGATGACGCCGATCAGTATTGTCAGCCAGATCGGGATGCGCTGCTTGCCGGGCACCACGAGGCGGCCCAGCAGACCGATGATCAGGCCGACGATCAGCGCGCTGATGATTCCGGTGACGGTCACGTTCACTCCTTCGGGGTTCAGGTGTGTCGCACATACCCCGCCGGCGGCCGGTTCACTCCTCGAAGCCCATGTCCTCCTCGCCGCCCTCGAACGCGTCGTCCAGCACCTCGCCGAGCACCATGCCGCCGACGACACCCGCCGCCGCGCCCGCGACCACGCCGCCCATGCCCGGACCGCGGTGGTGCCCGTGGTGGCCGTGGTGCCCGTGCTCCGGGTAGCCGTAGCCCGGCTGACCGTACCCAGGCTGGCCGTAGCCCGGCTGGCCGTAGCCCGGCTGACCGAACGCCGAGTGCCCGCCGCGCTCGGCCACCTGCGCCAGCCACTGGCCCACGGCCGCGGCCCAGTCGGTGCGCACCGCGTCCTCGTGCGAGGCGTGGAAGCGGCCGAACGCGTCGCCGCCGGAGGAGAACATCCCGCCGCGCTTGTCGGCCTCCAGCACCACCACCAGCTCGTGCGGGCTGGTGACGAAGGTCAGCTCGACCTGGTTGACCCGGCCGGCGAACTGCGCCGGCGGGAAGAACTCGATCTCCTGGTAGAAGCCCAGTTCCTGGTGCACGCCGTGGATGCGCCCGGCCTCCACGTCGGCGCTGCGGAACTGGAAGCCCAGCTGCCCGAACGCGTCGAGCACGCGGTCCTGCGAGGGCAGCGGGCCGACCAGGACGGGGTCCAGGTCGCCCTTGTCGGGCGCGCCGGAGATCACCAGCTCGGTGCGCACGCCGACGGTCATGCCGGGCAGCGGCTGCCCGCCCACGGCGGTGATCGGGGTCTCCCACGGCAGCGGCAGCTGGAACGGCACGGCCAGCGGCTGCCCCGCCGCCACCCGCACGTCCCGCGCGACCTCGACGCGCAGGAACTCCGACACGCCGCCGTACTCGTGGTCGCCGCTCTCGACCTCGACGCGGGTCACCAGCGACAGCACGACCCGGTCGATGCGCGCCTCGGCGGTGCCGCCCTGGATGCGGACCTGACCGGTGATCACCTGGCCGGGCGTGGCGTGCGGGGTGTCCAGGACGGTGTCGACGGACGGTCCGCCGACGCCGAAGGCGCTCAGCATCCGTTTGAACATCAGGCTTCTTCCTCCGGGAGGGGTTTCAGCTGGGGTGGGGCGGTTTGTCTGTCTCGTCCTCGAAGTCGCCGATCAGCTCCTCGAGGAGGTCTTCGAGCGCGGCGATGCCCACCACGCGGTCGTCCTCGGCCACCAGCGCGAGCTGCGCGCGCCCGGCGCGCATCGCGGTGACCGCCTGCGCGACCGGCATGGCGGCCCGCAGCGTCAGCGGTTCGCCCATCAGCTCGCGGGCCGGCGGCTCGCCGCCGGCCGCGGTGGCGCGGACGGCGTCGCGCACGTGCACCAGGCCGACGAACCGGCCGCGCGCGTCGGTCACCGGGAAGCGCGAGCGCCCCGACTCCAGGCTGCGCCGCTCGACCTCGCGCGCCCCGGTGTCCTCGGGCACGCTCAGCGTGCGGTCGACGGGCACCATCACCTGCGCCACGGTGGTGTTCTGCACCTGCAGCATCCGCGTGAGCAGCCGCTGCTGGCCCTCGGGGATCAGGCCGTGCTCGGCGGACTGGCGCACCAGCATCCGCAGGTCGTCCGGGCGGTGGGCCTGGGCCAGCTCGTCCTGCGGCTGGACCTTCATCAGCCGCAGCAGCGCGTTGGTCGCGCCGTTGAGCCCGCTGAGCACCCAGCGCACCGAGTGCGCGAACGCCCGGAACGGCAGCGCCAGCAGCCGCGCGGAGCGCTCCGGGTGCGAGATCGCCCACGACTTGGGCGCCATCTCGCCCACGACCATGTGCAGGAACACCACCAGCACCAGGCTGATCGCGAACGCCACCCCGTAGGACACCCCGGCCGGCAGCCCGGTGGCGGCCAGCAGCGGGTCGAGCAGGTCGGCGACGGCCGGCTTGGCCAGCGCGCCCAGGCCCAGCGTGCACAGGGTGATGCCGAGCTGCGCGCCCGCGAGCATCAGCGACAGCTCGCGCACCCCGGCCACGGCCGCGCGGGCGGCGCGGCTGGTGCCGGCGTCGGCTTCCAGGCGGTGCCGCTTGGCGGCGATCAGCGCGAACTCGGCGGCGACGAAGAAGGCGTTGGCCACCAGCAGCACCAGCGACAGCGACAGCGACCAGGCGGTGCTCATCGGACCTCACCCCGCCCGGCGGTGGCCAGCACGACGCTGGCGGGCACGTTGCGCGCCACGGCGGTGACCCGCACCGACACGCCGTCGAGCCCGACCTCGTCGCCGACCCGCGCGGTGCGGCCGAGCCGGTGCAGCACCAGGCCCGACACGGTGTCGTAGCTGTCGTGCGGCGGCAGCTCCACGCCGGTGGTGTCGGCGACCTCGTCCACCCGCATCCGGCCGGGCACCCGCCAGGCGCCCTCGCCCAGCGGCTCGATGCGGTCCTCGTCGGGGTCGTCCTCGTCGCGGATCTCCCCGACCAGCTCCTCGGCCAGGTCCTCCAGCGACACGACGCCGGCGAAGCCGCCGAACTCGTCCACCACGCACGCGAGCTGCCGGCGCTCGGCGCGCAGCCGCTCCAGCACGGCGGGCAGCGGCAGCGTCGCGGGCACCACCAGGGCGGGCGAGGCGATGTCGCCGACCGGGGTGCCCGCGCGGCGCTCGGGCGCCACGGTCAGCACCTCGGCCAGGCCGACGACGCCGCGCAGGTCGTCCAGGTCCTCGCCGAACACGGGGAAGCGGGAGTGGCCGGTGTCCAGCAGGTCGACCACGCGGGCGGCGGGCTCGTCGGCGCGCACGGTCCGCACGGCCACGCGCGGCGTCATCGCCTGCTCGGCGACCAGCTCGCGGAAGCCCAGCCCGCGCTCCAGCAGGCCGGACAGCTCCGGGTCCAGGTGGCCCTCGCTGCTCGCGTCGCCGATGATCTGCCTCAGGTCCTCCGGGGTGGCGCCCTGCGGCAGCTCCTCCACCGGCTCGATGCCCACCGCGCGCAGCAGCCGGTTGGCCGCCGCGTCGAACAGCCGGATCACCGGGCCCGCGACCTTGAGGTAGCCCAGGGTGGACGCGCTCAGCGCCTTGGCCAGCGGTTCGGGCCGGGCGATGGCGAAGTTCTTCGGCAGCAGCTCGCCCAGCACCATCTGCACGACCGTGGCGAACACCAGCGCCACCGCCATCGACAGCGACACGGCGACGGCCTGCGGCAGGCCGGTCACGCCGAGCAGGTCGGCCAGGCCGGTGCCCAGCAGCGGTTCGGCCACGTAACCCGCGAGCAGCGCGGTGACCGTGATGCCGAACTGGGCGCCGGAGAGCATGAAGGACAGCCGCTGGGTGACGTCCAGGGCGCGGGCGGCGGCCCTGTCGCCGTTCTCCGCCATCCGGCGCAGCCGCCCCCGGTCGACCGCCATGTAGGCGAACTCCTGGGCGACGAAGTAACCCGTGGCCGCGGTGAGGGCCACGATCGCGAGCAGGCCGCTGAGGATCAGCACGGCGCACCCGCCACGAGCGGAAGGACCATGATCAGCCGGGTCGGGCCCGGCCTCCTACTACAGCCGTCGGTGTCGGCGCTGTCGGGCATACTTCACACTAGCACGTGGCACTGTACGGTTGACGGTGAGTACGCGGAGGTGTGGCCAGGGTGACCGACGTCCTGCTCAAGATCGGTGAACTCGCCGCCCGCGCCCAGGTCAGCCCCCGCACCGTCGACTACTACACCTCCCTGGGCCTGCTGTGCCCCGCCAAGCGCACGGCGGGCAACTACCGGCTCTACCACCCGGCCGACGTCGACCGCATCCACCTCGTGCAGCGCCTGGAGGTGCAGGGCGTGCCGCTGGAGGAGATCGCGTCGGCCCTGCGCGGCCCGCAGGTCGACGTGGGCGCGATCCTGGACCGCATCGACGAGGACCTGCGCACCCTGCAGACGGCGGCGGAGGCGGCCTCGCCCGAGGTGCACGGCTTACTGGCCGCCGTCGCCACCCGCGTCCACTCCCTGATCACCGTCGCCCTGCAGATCCCGCCCGACCTCCCCCTGCCCTGACCCGCGCCGCAGCAGCACCTCGGTGATGGCGTGGTGCTCCACGCGGCGGACCTCGACCGTCCAGCCCGACACCGCCACCCGCTCGCCCGGCCGCTCCGGGATGTGGCCCAGCAGCACCAGCACCAGGCCGGCGATGGTGGCGTAGTCGCCCTCGGGCGCGTCCGGCAGCTCCACCCCGACGTCGACCAGGTCGTGCACGGGGAACGTGCCGGGCAGCACCAGCGAGCCGTCCTGGGCGTTGCGGACCGCCATCACGTCCCGGTCGGTCTCGTCGTAGATCTCGCCGACGACCTCCTCCAGCAGGTCCTCCAGCGTGACCATGCCCGCCACCGAGCCGTGCTCGTCGACCACCAGCGCCAGCTGCTCGCGCTCGGCCTTGAACCGGCGCAGCGCGTCGGAGACCCGCACCGAGTCCGGGACCACCAGCGCGGGCCGCGCCACCCGTGCCAGCGGCACGTCGTCGCCCAGCAGGTCGCGCAGGTGCACCACGCCGACCAGGTCGTCCAGGTGCCCGCCGCGGGCCACCGGCGCGCGGGAGTGGCCGGAGGCGGCCAGCTCGGCGCGCGCCGCCGCCACGCCCAGCTCCGCGGCCAGCGTGACCACGGACCGGCGCGGCACCAGCACCTCGCGCAGCCGGCGCTCGTGGATCTCCAGCGCGCCGGTGATGATCATCCGCTGCTCGGGGTTGAGGCCGCGCTGGGCGGAGACCAGCTCCCGCAGCTCCTCCGGCGAGAGCTGGTCGGGGTCCACCTCGGCCCGGCCGCCCAGCAGCCGCACCACCAGGTTGGTGGAGGCGCTCAGCGCCCACACCGCCGGGCGGGAGATCGTCGAGAGCACGTCCAGCGGCCGGGCCACCAGCAGCGCCCACCGCAGCGCGTTCTGCATCGCCAGCCGCTTGGGCGCCAGCTCGCCGAACACCAGCGTCAGGAACGTCAGCACGACCGTCACCAGCGCCACCGCCACCGCGTCGGCCGCGCCGCCCAGGAACGACAGCAGCGGCACCAGCGGCGCGGCCAGCGACACCGCGGCCGTCGCCGAGGCCAGGAACCCGGCCAGGGTGATCCCGATCTGGATGGTGGCCAGGAACCGGTTCGGGTCCCGGGCCAGCTTCACCAGGGTGCGCGCGCCCGCCCGGCCGTCGCGCTCCAGCGCCCGCAACTGCCCCTCGCGCAGGGAGATCAGCGCCATCTCGCTGCCCGCGAACACCGCGTTGAGCAGCACCAGCACCACGACCAGCGCGACGGTGAATCCGTAGCCGTCCACAACCACCCCGCATCAGCCGAACGAGTGGTCACAAACGCTACTGCCGGATCGCGCCGGCCACAGCTTCAGCAGGGGCGGGCGGCCGGGTCGGGCGCCGCGGCGACCAGCTCGGCCGGCGCGGTCAGCCGCCACGCCTCGAAGACCAGCTCGGCCAGCTCGTCGGCGTCGACGCCGGCCAGGTGGACCACGACCCAGCCGAACCCGCCGGCGGTGAACTGCTCCTCGAACACCTCCGGCCGCTCGGCCACCAGCGCGCGCTGCTCCGACAGCGTCTGCTTCAGGCCGACCGTGCCGGTGCGCGGCCAGTGGTAGCCGAACCGCTTGCCGCCCACGCTGAACGAGCTGTGCCGGTCGCCCGGCACGCGCTCCACGCCGGCCAGCCCGTCCAGGACCCGGAAGAACTCGTCACTGCCCACCGCCACCGCACGCCCCCACAAGATCGGTGGTGCGCAGTATAGGCGCCGGTCGCGGGGAATCCGGTTGCGGCGCAACGGCTCGCCGGCGGGCACTGCCGCCGCCCCGGGGTCGTCACCCCCGGGGCGGCCACTTCCCGGGGCGGTCACTCCTGGCGCTGCCACGCCTTCGCCAGGCCGAGCTTGCCGCCGGTGTGCAGCAGCGACCCGGAGTACAGCCGACTGGCCAGCAGCACGACCAGGACCGCCGTGCCGGCCAGCAGGCCCATCGACACCAGCACCTCCCACGCCGCCGCCTGCCCGGCGAACAGGCGCACGGGCATCGCGATGGCCGACGAGAACGGCACGAACGACATCACGGTGAGCACGGGCTCGTTGTCGGCGAAGAACATCACGCCGAAGTACGGCCCCAGCACCAGCATCACGACCAGGCCCATGCTCGACCCCAGGTCCTCCTGGCGGCTGACCAGCGACCCGGCGACCGCCCACATCGCCGCCAGCAGCACGAAGCCCAGGACGAGGAACGGCACGAACCAGCCCAGCGCGGGCGCCACCAGCGCCAGCAGGTCCGAGTGGCCGCCCAGCCGCAGCGCCAGCGGCGCGGCCACCGCGATCACCAGCACCTGCCCGATGGTCAGCAGCACGTGCCCCGCGATCTTGCCCGCCAGCAGCGCCCGCACCGGCACCGTCGACACCAGGATCTCCACGATCCGGGTCTGCTTCTCGGTCACCGTGCTCTGCGCGATGGCCGTGCCGCCCATGCCGAACACGAGGAACACCAGCGCGAACACCATGATCACCAGTTGTCGCTGCCCCTGGCCGACCTCGGACGGGTCCAGCAGGTCCACCGGCGGCGCGGTGCGCAGGGCCGCCACGACGTCGGTCGGCGGGTCGGCCAGCGCCACCACCCGCACACCGGTGGCGGACTCGCCGCCGGTGTCCGGCACGACGGCCGCCTCGACCTCCTCCGCGCGGACGAGGTCCCGGGCGGCGGCCACGTCGGGCGCCTCGCGGACCTCCAGGTCCGTGCCCGCCAGCACCTTCGCGGCCTCGGCGCCGACCGCGGCGACCTTCGTCGTGCCGCCGCCGAGCGCGGTGGGCAGGATCGACATCGCGAACAGGCCGACCACGACCACCGCCAGCCCGATCCAGAAACCCTTGGCACGCAGGAAGGTCTTCACCTCGCGCTCGGCGATCAGGCGGGTGGCGGCGACGAAGCCGCGCGTGCTGCTCCCGGTGGGCATCAGATCGCCTCCATGAAGATCTCGTCGAGCGTCGGCACGACGGGGGTGAAGCTGCGGACCGGTCCCCGGCCCAGCGCGGCGGCGAGCACCTCCTGCTCGGCGTCGGGTCGGCCGTCGAGCTCGAACACCACCCGGGCGCCGTCCCCGTCGACCACCCGGACGCCGGGCACGTCGCGCACCCACCCCGCGTCGGAGCCGACGACCAGCTCGAACCGCGTGGTGCCGTACCGGGCCCGCAGCTCGTCCCGCGCGCCGGCGGCGGTGATCCGGCCGCCGGAGATGATGACCACGTCGTCGCACAGGCGTTCCACGACCGACAGCTGGTGGCTGGAGAACAGCACCGGGACCCCCGCCGCGGCCCGTTCCCGCAGCACGCCCAGCACGGTCTCCACGGCGATCGGGTCCAGGCCGGAGAACGGCTCGTCCAGGATGAGCAGCACGGGGTCGTGCACCAGCGCGGCGGCGATCTGCGCGCGCTGCTGGTTGCCCAGGGACAGCTCCTCCAGCCGGTCCTTCGCGCGGTGGCCCAGTTCGAGCTGGTCGAGCAGCCGCTCGGTGTTGCGCCGGGCGGTGGCCTGGTCGAGCCCGTGCAGCTGTCCCAGCCAGCTGATCTGCTCGGCCACGCCCGTCTTCGGGTACAGCCCGCGCTCCTCGGGCATGTAGCCGAACCGCTGCCGCACTGCCTGGTCCACCGGCCGGCCCTGCCAGGTCACCGTGCCGCTGTGGGCGGCGAGCACCCCCAGGACGATGCGCATGGTGGTGGTCTTGCCCGAACCGTTGGCCCCCAGGAACCCCGTCATCCGGCCGGGCCGGACCTCGAACGACACCCCGTCGAGAACCCGGTGGTCGCCGAAGCTCCGGCCGATCGACGTCACTGTCAACATGGCCGCGAGGCTATGCGCCGCGCGCACCTCGGCGCGTCCCGCGCGCGACCGACCGCCGGGGTCCTCCTGGCGGAGGACCCCCGCCTCCGGGGCGCGCCGGTCAGCTCCGGCCGGGCGCGACGATCCCCTGCTCGTAGGCGTAGACCACGGCGTGCGTCCGGTCCCGCAGGTCCAGCTTCGCCAGGATGCGCGACACGTGGGTCTTCACCGTGGTCTCGCCCAGGTGGAGCGCCGTGGCGATCTCGGCGTTGCTGGCGCCCCGCGCCAGGTGCACCAGGACCTCGAACTCCCGGTCGGTCAGCTGCGGCGGACGGTGGGAGCCGGCCGCCGGCGAGGGCGTGCCGAAGCGGGCGATGACGCGGCGGGTGACCTCCGGGGACAGCAGGGCGTCCCCGCGCGCCACGACCCGCACCGACTCGACCAGGTCCTCCGGCGAGGAGTTCTTGAGCAGGAAGCCGCTCGCCCCCGCCCGCAACGCCTCGAACAGGTAGTCCTCGCGGTCGAAGGTGGTCAGGATCACGACCTTGATCGGGTTGTCCGCCCCCGCCGGCCCGAGGATGCGCCGGGTGGCCTCCAACCCGTCCACCCCGGGCATCCGGACGTCCATCAGCACCACGTCGGGCCGGAGCCGCTCGACGACCGACACGGCCTCCAGGCCGTCCCGCGCCTCGCCGACCACCGCGATGTCGTCCTCGGTGCCGAGGATGACCCGGAAGCCCGCCCGCACCAGGTCCTGGTCGTCGGCCAGCACCACGCGCAGCGCGCTCACGCCGGGAACCTCGCGCGGACCAGGTAACCGCCGTCCCGGCGGGGCCCGGCCTCCAGCTCGCCGCCGTGGACCGCGACCCGCTCCCGCATGCCCAGCAGGCCGAGCCCGCCGCCCCGGTCCCCGGCGGCCGCGCCGCGCCCGTCGTCGGCGACCTCGACCTCCACCGAGGACTCCAGGAACCGCACCCGGACGTCCGCCTTGCGCGCGCCCGCGTGCTTGACCACGTTGGTCAGCGACTCCTGCACCACCCGGTACACCGACAGGGCCACCCCCTCGGGCACCGGCCGAGGCTCGCCGTACACGCCGTGCTCCACGTCGAGCCCCGCGGACCGCGCCGCGGACGCGAGCGCGGGCAGCTGGTCCAGCCCCGGCGACGACGTCTCGCCGCCCGCCGCGTCGGGGACCTCGTCGGCGGGTTCGGCGCGCAGCACGCCCAGCAGCCCGCGCAGCTCGCCGATCGCGGTCCGCGCGGTGCCCTCGACGGTCCGCAGCGCGTCCCGCGCCAGGGCGGGGTCGCGGTCCAGCACCCGCCGCGCCGCGCCCGCCTGCACGCCCATCACCGACACGTGGTGCGCCACCACGTCGTGCAGGTCCCGGGCGATGCGCACCCGTTCGGCGACGATCGCGCCGCGCGTGTTCTGCTCCTGCGAGCGCCGCAGCTGCTCGGCCCGGTGCTCCAGCTCGGCCTGCCGGCGCGCCGACAGCCAGGCCATGTCGCCGAAGAAGTACGCGGACAGGAAGAACACGAGGTTGAACGCGATCCCGTAGAGCACCGACGCGAGCATCGGGTCGAGCGGGCCGGCGGCGCCCTCGAACGGCGGCGCGGGCCGCACCAGGAACCGCACGAGCCCGTAGCCCAGCCAGCAGAACATGACCACGACCACGGCGACCCGCACGCGCCGCGCGGCGGTCCGGTCGCGCCCCCACGCGCCGGCGGTGTAGAGCGCGACGAACAGCGAGATCGACGGCACCAGGTTGTCGCCGACCTGCCGCGCCTGGGCGGCGATGAACAGCGCGCCCACCACGACCGGGACGGCGAGCGGGAAGCTGCGCCGCACCACCAGCGGCAGCGGCACCGCCACGCTCCACAGCAGCTGCTCGGCCAGGTGGGGCGCGTCGGCGCCCACGCCCGCGCCCATGCTGTTGACCAGGACGGTCATCACCAGCGCGCCCGCCGCGACGGCGAGCGCGAGCCCGACGTCCTGCCGCCGCCGCGCGGGGGAGGGGCCGGGCCGCTGCCACCCGCTCCACGCCGGGTCGTCCGCGTGACCGTGCGGGCACGGGGTGTCGTGGTCGGCGGCGGTCGTCATGCCGGAGAACGTAGCGGCAGGTCACGAGGGGTGCGCCCGCAGGGCGGCCGGTGCTCCCGCGGGGCGGCCGGTCGCCGCCCCGCGGGAGCGTCACGGGCTCAGTACACGAAGCACTCTTCGCTCGCGTAGCTCGCCGCGCGGACGTCGGCCGTGGCCAGCGCACCGCGGAACTTGCGGTCGACCTCGGCCCGCTCCGCCGCGTTCGGCAGGTCGTTCTTGCACGACGCCGGGGCGCTGGAGCCCGACATCAGGTCCGTGCACAGGCCGGTCCGGCGGTCGGGCAGACCGAGGATGTGGCCGATCTCGTGGGTGGTGATGCGGGGCCGGTAGTGGCCCTGCTGGACGGCCTGGCGGCCCATGTAGACGGTTCCGTTGCCCAGGGACGTCGTGATGGCGCGGGGCCAGCCGTTGTCCGCGTAGATCCGGATGTTGGTCGGCGTGCCGGGGCCCTTCTTGGCCAGCTTGACGTTGACCACGGACTTGTTCCAGTTCTCCGCGGCCTTGTCCCAGTCCGCCACGAACTCCTGGGCCTGGCTGGTGTCGTAGTACAGCGTGCGCACCAGCGCCTTCGTGTCCGCCGTCGCCGACGCGGTGGGCGCACCGACCGCCACCAGCGGCAGCAGCAGACCCAGGGCCAGTGCGGCAGCACGCGCGGCCTTTCGCACGAGCATGGTGATCTCCTTTGAGCAGGGAACAGCCGGGAGCCGGTTGACAGGGAAGGCTCCCGCTCTCAAGCAACCATGCGTAGCCGAGGATGACCAGACCCGTACGTAGGGTTGTGTGGTCCGGAAAACGGTAACCCGAGTGGGTGGAAGCGGGTCCACTGCGACAGGTGGCGCAACGGGCAGGTCTCTTCGGAGTCGCCGGTGTCCTTTTCCCGGACACCGGCTTCCTGTGACCGGACGCGGCGCCGTGCGCGGGGTGGGCCCGGTGGCCGTCCGGTGGCCGATGGGCGCCGCACCGGACCGGACATGGGAGGTCGCGAGCGTGACCGAGGCTCCGTGGTGGACCTCCGCCGTCGTCTACCAGGTGTACCCGCGCAGCTTCGCCGACTCCGACGGCGACGGGATCGGCGACCTCGGCGGGATCACCGCCCGGCTCGACCACCTGGCGCGGCTCGGCGTGGACGTCGTCTGGTTGTCCCCGGTGTACGCCTCGCCCCAGGCCGACAACGGCTACGACATCTCCGACTACCAGGCCGTCGACCCGGTGTTCGGGACGCTGGAGGACTTCGACCGGCTGCTCGCCGAGGTGCACGCGCGCGGCATGAAGCTGGTCATGGACCTGGTGGTCAACCACACCTCCGACGAGCACCCGTGGTTCGCGGAGTCCCGCTCCTCCCGGGACAACCCCAAGCGGGACTGGTACTGGTGGCGCCCGGCGCGCGACGGCTTCGGGCCCGGCGAGCCGGGCGCGGAGCCGACCAACTGGGAGTCGTTCTTCTCCGGCCCCGCCTGGACCCTGGACGAGGCCACCGGCGAGTACTACCTGCACCTGTTCGACCGCAAGCAGCCCGACCTGAACTGGGAGAACCCCGAGGTGCGGCAGGCGGTGCACGCCATGATGCGGTGGTGGCTGGACCGCGGCGTCGACGGCTTCCGGATGGACGTCATCAACCTCATCTCCAAGGACCCGGCGTTGCCCGACGGCGCGCCGACCGGCCGCGGCGCGCTCGGCGACGGCTTCCCGCACTACGGCACGGGCCCGCGCATCCACGAGTTCCTGCAGGAGATGCACCGCGAGGTGTTCGAGGGCCGCGGGGGCGGCCTCCTGACCGTCGGCGAGATGCCCGGCGTCACGTGGGAGCAGGCCAGGCTGTTCACCGATCCCGCGCGCCGCGAACTGGACATGGTCTTCCAGTTCGAGCACGTGTCGCTGGACCACGGCCCCGGCGGCAAGTTCGACCCGAAGCCGTTGGGCCTGCGCGACCTCAAGGCGTCCCTGGGCCACTGGCAGACCGCGCTGGCCGACACCGGTTGGAACAGCCTGTACTGGAACAACCACGACCAACCGCGCGTGGTGTCGCGGTTCGGCGACGACGGTGAGCACTGGCGCGAGTCCGCGACCGCGCTGGCGACGGTGCTGCACCTGCACCGCGGAACGCCTTACGTGTACCAGGGCGAGGAACTGGGCATGACCAACGCTCCCTTCGCGAGCATCGAGGACATGCACGACGTGGAATCGCTCAACCACTACCGACAGGCGGTGGCGGCGGGCGCCGAACCCGAGGCGGTGCTGCGCGGCCTGCGCGCGATGGGCCGCGACAACGCCCGGACACCGGTCCAGTGGGACGCCTCCCACGCCGCCGGCTTCACCACCGGCACCCCGTGGATGCCGGTGAACCCCAACCACACCTGGCTGAACGCGCAGGCCCAGTACGACGACCCCGAGTCGGTCTTCCACCACTACCGACAACTGATCGAGCTGCGCCACACGCATCCCGTGGTGGCTCTGGGCGACTTCCGGATGCTGCTGCCCGACGACCCGCACGTGTATGCCTACCAACGGACCCTGGAGGGCACTCGGCTGCTGGTGGTGGCGAACCTCAGCGGTCAGGAGCGCATCGCCACCGTGGAGGGCGACTGGTCCCCAACGGACCTCGTGCTGTCCAACGTCGAGTCAGTGCACACGAAGGACGACCACATCACCCTGCAACCCTGGGCAGCACACGTCTTCCTCCGACAGTAAGTCCACTGTGGACAAACGCCAACACCCGATACCACCGACGGCTTGAAGCTTTTCGGTCCGCACGCCCCGTGCAGACCGGTCTCTTCGTGTTCTCCCCGTATGGCCTGCCCGGAGGGCTACCATGCTTTTCCGGGGGGTGCAAGCACGCTTTTCGCTTGCACCCCCCGGAAAAGCATGGTCGTCTTTAGACAGGCCATGCGGGGGGAACACGACCGCTGTTTCTTTTCCTTCTCCTTGGCGGCCTGCCTGTCCGGCGAGGACTCTTTTTGTTTTTCAGCCTCGGGCGGTACGGCACCAATTATTACCTGGATCGGTGCGCGATCTTGGTATGAAGAGCGGCCGAGAGGCCCCCAAGGAGGAGGAAAAGAAAGAGCGGTCGTGTTCTCCTCCCCGTACGGCCTGCCGAAGGCAATCAGATTCGTCCGGGGGTGTCAAGCGGTGAAGCGTGCTTGACACCCCCGGACGAATCTGATTGGGCTGCGCCCAGGCCGTACGGGGAGGAGAACACGAGGCAACCGGTATGCGCACTAGGTGCGGCGCTCCTATAGGGAAGCGCACTAGGTGCGGCACTCCTGTGGGGAAAGCGCGCTGGGTGCGGCGCTCCCGCGGGCAAGGCGCAGAAGGTGCGGCACTGGTGCGTGCGCTACGCCAAGAGTGTGCAGCTGCCACCGTCCGCCTCCTGCGCCGGCGTTAATCAGGCGCGCCCGCGGCACGGCATCCCCCACACTGCCCAAGTGCTGCTGACGTTGACGACCACTCATCGCCCCGCGACCGACCTCGGGCACCTGCTGCACAAGCATCCCGATCGGGCGCAGTCGTTCACCACTTCCTCCGGCGCCGCACACGTGTTCTACCCACGAGCGGACGAGGAGGAGTGCACTGTCGCGCTCCTGCTGGAAGTCGATCCGGTGGCGTTGGTGCGAGGTCCTGGCGGCACCCTCACCCAGTACGTCAACGACCGCCCCTACGTGGCCGGCTCGTTGTTCACCGTCGCGCTCGGCTCGGTGTTCCGCACCGCCATGAACGGCCGCAGTGGCAGTCGAGAGGAATTGGCCGCCACGCCCATCCCGTTGACCGTGCGGATCCCCGTGCTGCCGCACCACCTGGTGGAGCGCCTCTTCACCCCACTGGGCTGGACCGCGCACATCACGCCGATCCCCTTGAACGAGTACGCCGATCCTGACCCCGACGAAACCAGTCCCGGCGACACCGATCCCGACGACACCGATTCCGGCAGCACCGATTCCCGCTACGCCGACGTCACGCTCACCGGAAAGCTCACCCTTTCCGACGCCCTCAAGCACCTGTACGTGCTGCTTCCCGTGCTGGACGGCAGCAAGCACTACTACGTGTCCGAGGACGAGGTCGACAAGCTGCTGCGAGCCGGTGAAGGCTGGCTGGGCGGCCACCCCGACCGCGAGCTGATCACCACCCGCTACCTCGTGCGCCGCCGCCCGCTGGTGCAGTCGGCGCTGTCCAGGCTCGCCGAGGTGGAGGAGATCGAGCCGGAGGAGCTGGACAACGCGCTCGTCGAGCCGCGCGTCTCACTGGCCGCGCAGCGCCGCGAGGCCGTGCTGGCCCGGCTGAAGGAGGCCGGCGCGCGGCGGGTGCTCGACCTGGGCTGCGGGAGCGGCGCGCTGCTGCGCGCCCTGCTGGAAGAGCCGGAGTTCACCGAGGTGCACGGTGTGGACGTGTCCGTCCAGGCGTTGCGGGTCGCCGAGCGCAAGCTCCGCGTGGACCGGATGCCCGAGCGGCAGCGCGCGCGGGTGACGCTGCGCCAGTCGTCGCTGACCTACGCCGACCCGGAGCTGGCCGGCTACGACGCGGCGGTGCTGATGGAGGTGGTGGAGCACCTGGACCCGGCGCGGCTGCCCGCGCTGGAGCACTCCGTGTTCGCCGTGGCCCGGCCGCGCACCGTCCTGGTCACCACGCCGAACGTCGAGTACAACGCGCTGTTCGAGACGTTGCCGGTCGGGCGGTTCCGGCACGCCGACCACCGCTTCGAGTGGACCCGGGCCGAGTTCCGCGCGTGGGCGGACGGCGTCTGCGCGCGGCGCGGCTACACCGCGCGGCACCTGCCGGTCGGGCCGGAGGACGCCGTGCGCGGCGCGCCGACCCAGCTCGCGGTTTTCACCCTGGGGGACGACTGATGGAACTGAGGATCCCGGACCTGTGCCTGGTCGTGCTGGTCGGCGCGTCCGGCTCGGGCAAGTCCACGTTCGCGCGCAGGCACTTCGCGCCGACGCAGGTCCTGTCCAGCGACTACTTCCGCGGCATGGTCGCCGACGACGAGAACGACCAGTCGGCCTCCGGCGCGGCGTTCGAGGCCCTGCACTTCGTGGCGGGCAAGAGGCTGGGCGCGGGCCGCACGACGGTGGTCGACGCGACCAGCGTGCAGCGGTCCGACCGCGCCCACCTGGTGGAGCTGGCGCGTGCGCACGACGTGCTGCCGGTGGCGATCGTGCTGGACACCCCGGAGGAGGTGTGCCTGGCGCGCAACGCCTCCCGCCCCGACCGCGACTTCGGGCCGCACGTGGTGCGCAGGCAGCGGGCGGCGCTGCGCAAGTCGCTGAAGTTCCTCGGCAAGGAGGGCTTCAGGCGCGTGCACGTGCTGCGCGAGCAGTCCGAAGTGGACAGTGCGGTGGTCGTGCGCGAGAAGCTGCTCAACGACCTGCGGCACGAGGCCGGGCCGTTCGACGTCATCGGCGACGTGCACGGCTGCCGCGCCGAGCTGGAGGACCTGCTGCTGACCCTGGGCTACGACCTGGTGCGGGACGGGGAGGGCCGCGCGGTGGACGCGGTGCCGCCCGCCGGGCGGCGGGCGGCGTTCGTCGGCGACCTGGTCGACCGCGGCCCGGACACGCCCGGTGTGCTGCGGCTGGTGATGGGCATGGTCGAGGCCGGGCACGCGTTCGCGGTGTGCGGCAACCACGAGCAGAAGCTCGTGCGCGCGCTGCGCGGGCGCAACGTCCAGCTCAAGAACGGCCTGGCCGAGTCGCTGGAGCAGCTGGCCGGGGAACCGGCGGAGTTCCGCGAGCGCGTGGAGGAGTTCTGCGACGGCCTGATCGCGCACTACGTGCTCGACGGCGGTGATCTGGTGCTGGCGCACGCCGGCCTGCCGGAGCGCTTCCACGGCCGCGCCTCCGGGCGCGTGCGCAGCTTCGCCCTGTACGGCGACACCACCGGCGAGACCGACGAGTACGGCCTGCCGGTGCGCTACCCGTGGGCGGACGAGTACCGCGGCAGGGCGACCGTCCTCTACGGACACACGCCGACCCCGGAAGCCGAGTGGGTCAACAACACCATGTGCCTGGACACCGGCGTGGTGTTCGGCGGCAAGCTGACCGCGCTGCGCTACCCGGAGCGCGAGGTGGTGTCCGTGCCGGCGCGCGAGGTCTGGTACGAGCCGGTGCGCCCCCTGGCCCCGGCCTCCCCGGAGCGCCCGCCGGACGTGCCCGCCCTGGCCGACGTCACGGGCCGCCGCGCGATCGAGACCGCCCACCGCGGCCGGATCACCGTGCGCCCGGAGCAGGCGGCCTCGGCCCTGGAGGTGATGAGCCGCTTCGCGGTCGACCCGCGCGAGCTGCTGTACCTGCCGCCGACGATGGCCCCGGTGGCGACCTCGCGGCGGCCGGACGTGCTGGAGCACCCGGAGGACGCCTTCGCCGAGTACCGCGAAGCCGGTGTGCGGCAGGTGATCTGCGAGGAGAAGCACATGGGCTCGCGCGCCGTGGTGTCGGTGCGCCGGGACTCCGGGACGATCCACACCCGCACCGGGCGGCCGTTCTTCACCGGCCCGGTGGCGGACGAGCTGCTGGCGGTGGTGCGGGAGTCGGTGACCGCGGCCGGGCTGTGGGAGCGCTTCGAGACCGACTGGCTGCTGCTGGACACCGAGCTGCTGCCGTGGAACGCGAAGGCCGCGGGCCTCATCCGGGAGCAGTACGCGTCGGTCGGCGCGGCGGCGGTGGCGGCCCTCGGCTCGGCCGGGCCGCTGCTGGCGGCGGCCCGCGACCGGGGCCTGGACGTGGCGCAGCTGTCGGCGCGCACCGCGTCCCGCCTGGCCAACGCGATCGACTACCGGGAAGCCTACCGGCGGCACTGCCGGCCGACCGACGGCCTGACCGGCGTGCGCCTGGCCCCGTTCCAGCTCCTGGCGGCGCGCGGGCGGACCTTCCACGACCGCGACCACCTCTGGCACCTCGACGTCCTGTCCGCGCTGGAGGGGGAGCACTTCCTCGCCACCAGGCGCCTGGTGGTGGACACGGCCGACGACGAGCAGGTGGCCGCCGGCATCCGCTGGTGGGAGGAGCTGACGGCGGCCGGCGGCGAGGGCGTGGTCGTCAAGCCGCTGGCCAACCTGACCCGGGGGGAGCGGGGGCTGGTGCAGCCGGGCCTCAAGGTGCGCGGCAGGCAGTACCTGCGCATCGTCTACGGCCCGGACTACACCGAGCCGGAGAACCTGGCCCGGCTGCGCCGCCGGTCGCTGGGCGCGAAGCGCTCCCTCGCGCTGCGCGAGTACGCGCTCGGCCTGGAGGCGCTGGAACGGGCCGCCCGCGGCGAGCCGCTGTGGCGCGTGCACGAGTGCGTGTTCGCCGTCCTGGCCTTGGAGTCCGAACCCGTGGACCCGCGCCTGTGACGGCCCCCGCCGCGCCCGGCGGCCCGGCCCGACGCGGCCCGGGCCGCCGAGGCGGTCGCCCGGTGCGCCCAGCGGGTCCGGTGTCGAAGGAGCCCGCACGCGCAGCAGCCGGTTCGGGGAGCCGGGGCCGACACCGGTCAGCGCTCAGCGCACGACCCCGGCCCCCGGCGGCTCCTCCCCGAACTCCGGGTTGCGCTCCAGGAAACGCGTGTAGCGGGGCTGGCGCGCGACGATGTCCCGGTACGCGGCCCGCGCCGCCGCCACCACCCGGTCGGCGAACGCCGCCGCCGGGTTGGCCGCGTGCCAGCCGATCAGCGTCCGCCAGCGCAGCGGGCTGCCCGCGATCGCCACCGCCACCAGACCCGGGATGCCGCGCACCAGCGGCTGCGCCACACCGACCACGTCACCCTTCTCCACCAGCTCGACGCAGCTGACCACATCGGCCTCCTTGATGCTCAGCGGCGTGAACCCGGCCCGGCTGCACGCCGCGACCAGGCAGTCCGCCAGGCACCCGTCGCCCGGCGGCCCCGCCCAGTGCTCGTGCGCCAGCTCGGCCAGGTCGACCTCCTCACGCGCGGCCAGCGGGTGCCGGGCCGACAGCAGCACCCACACCGGCTCGACCGACAGCGCCCGCCACGTCATCCCCGGCCCGCCCGGCGGGCGCTGGTCCCCGCACACCCCGGCGACGGTGAAGTCGACCCGCCCCTCGGCCGCCATCGCGGCCAGCTCCTCGACCGACCACGACACCTGCGTGGTCACCTCCAGCTCCGGGTGCCCGGCGGTCAGCTGGTGCACCAGCCCGCCCAGCACCCGGCCCGTCGCGCCGCCCAGCCGCAGCCGGGTGGGCGCGGACCCCGAGTCGGCGGCCAGCCGGGCGATGTCCTCCCGCAGCCCGGACGCCGTGGACAGCAGCACCTTCGCCCGGGCCAGCACCAGCTCGCCCAGGGCCGTGGGTCTGCTGCCCCGCCGGCCCCGTTCGAACAGCGCGCCGCCGACCGACTGCTCGATCCGCCGCAGCTGCGTGGTGACGGCGGGCTGAGCGAGACCCAGGACGGCGGCGGCGCGGGTGATGCTGCCGGCGTCCGCGACAGCGCATACCAGTCGGAAATGGCGCAGCTCAAGCTCCATACCACGCACGCTAGGCGCACCCGGCGCACGGCGGAAGACGGGTGGTCCGCCGGGAGCAGGCCGGGCGTGCTTGGCTGTGGCGCGTGGCGAACGGGCGTTTCCCCCGGACCGGGCTGCGGCACTTCGTGGCCCTGGTCGAGCAGGCCGCCGCGGCGTCCGGCGCCAAGGTGCGCCGGCACTCCGACCACTGGCTGGCCGAGGTGGTGGGGGACGACCGGCGCGTGCTGGTGATCGGCCAGGTGTTCCCGCTGAACAACGCCGCGTCGGCCCAGGTGGCGACGGACAACCAGGTGGCGACGGACAAGGTGGCGACGTGCCGCCTGCTGGGCGACGCCGGCGTGCCCGCGGTGCCGCACCACCTGCTGCGCTTCGCGGACCTCGCCGACCCGGTGGCGCTGGCCAGGTCGCTGGTGGGGCTGCCGGCGGTGCTGAAACTGCACCGCGAGAGCAGCGGCGTGGACGTCCTGCGGGCGCGCACGGCCGAGGACGCGGCGCGCGTGCTGGGTCACCTGGCGGCGAGGTCCCGGGCGATCGCGGTGTCACCGTTCCTGGTGATCGACGACGAGTACCGCGTCGTGGTGCTGGACGGGGAGGTGCTGCTGGTCTACCGCAAGGTCATCGCACCGGGGGAGTGGCGCCACAGCCTGAAGTTCGGCGCCCGCCCGGACCCGGCCGTCCCACCGGCCACGAGGGCCGCGCTCGTGCCGATGGTGCGGGACGCGATGCGAGCCCTGGAGCTGCGGTTCGCCAGCGTGGACATCGCCCTCGTCGGCGGTGCGCCGATGGTGCTGGAGATCAACAGCGGCGTGACCCTCGAACACTTCAGCCAGGCCGGCCCACAGCACCAAGCCCTGGCCGCCGACGTGTACCGAGCCGCCATCCACGCCTCCCTGACCGACTGACCCGCGTTGACCGGCCGCGTTGACCGGCCGCGCTGACCGGCCGCGCTGACCGACCCGCGCTGACCGACCGCGCCCTCCACTCCCGCCGGACTCCACCCCCCGCCGGAGGCGATGTCCACGCGCCTGCCCAGGGGCCTCTACGCGCCTGTCCAGGGGGCGGACTGCGATCGGCGTGGGCCGCACCGCACCACTGGTGCCCGCACCGCTGGAAAGTCGGATGTCGGCTGTGTTTCACCGCGCCGACGCCGACTGGGCCGACTGGTGCGGTATTCCGCTCGAAGTGTGGTCGACATGGCGACTCGACGCTCTGCGTGATACGGCAACCCGATGGCTGGACGGCCGACATCCGACTTTCCAGCGGTGCTGACGTGGCAACTCCTCGATCGACCGACCGATACTGACCGAGTGCCGCCTGATCGGCACGTGGCAACTTCCTCCAGTTGCTTCCTCCGGCCGCAACCGACCAGTTCGACTAGTCAACCGGCCAATTCGACCAGTTGCGGCAGCGTGGCAACTCGGTCAGCGGCACTCGGCCTGACCCGGTTAGCGGTACTCGGTCAGGCTTCGGTCAGCGGTACTTGGTCAGACTCCGGTCGGCGGTACTCGGTCAGTGGCATTCGGTCAGTGGCACTCGGTCGGCAGCGGTAGCGGGGTCGGCAGAGGGGTCGGTAGGGGGCGGGGCGGGGTTGGACCGGGGGGCCGCCGGGGGCCGCGCCGTTTTTCTCCGGCAACGAACAGCATGCCCGAGAAGTGCCTGGTCGCGGGCCTATTCACTACAAGGAGCGATGCTTGGCGGTTGGGGCGAATCAGGCGAATCAACCGCGCCCCGACCGTGTTCGCAACCCCGACCGTGTCCGCAACCCCGACCGCCGACCGCACCGAGGTGAAAACCGGTCGACCGCGCAGCGCCCCCAGGCTAGGCCATCGGGTCGCATTGCGCCGCCGGGAAAGCAACCCCCTGCGACCCCCGGACGTCATGTCGGTAGGTTGGCCGGAACCGGCACGGATCTGCCTTGGGGGGAATTGCGGTGTCGAAACGAGTGTTGCCGCGCGTCTTCGGGTTGGCGTTGGTGCTGGCCTCGGTCCAGGCGTGCACGTCGGCCGCGCCGCAGGGCCCCGGCCCCGAGCTGGCCCCGCGCGGCACGACGATGACCACGGCCAAGCCGACGCGCCAGGACCTCACCAACAAGGTGAGCCTCACCGGCAAGGTCACCATGAACCCGATCTTCGGGCTCACCGCCCCGGTCGCCGGGCAGGTCCGCTACTTCGAGGTCGCCGAGGCCAAGAGCACGCCGACCAGGCCCACCCGCGTCGCGACGGTCTGGGCGCAGGGCCTGCCCCACTACGTCGAGGTGCCCGCCGGCGCCACGTTCGGCGGGCGGCTGGTGGACGACCACTCCACGGTCACCGCCGGCATGCCGGTCGTGTCGGCCAAGTACGCCGGTTACGGCATCGTCGCCGACATCGACGGCGAGCAGGCGTACCGGATCTCCGACGCCACGCAGGGCACCGTGCAGGCGCAGATCAAGAACGGCCCCGGGCCGTTCGCCTGCACCCTGCTGGGCACGATCGCCGCGCTGCCCGCGGGCACCGCGCCGGCGCCGCCACCCGAGCAGCCCGAGCAAGCCGGAAAGGAGGAGCAGGGGGAACCGCCCACCGGCGACCGCAGGCCCGAGCAGCCCGCCGGCTCCTCGGACCCGACGGGGCTGCGGCTGGTGTGCACCGCCCCCGCCGACATCAAGCTGATCAACGGCGCGGCCGCCACGCTGGAGGTCGTCACGGCCACCGCCGTGAACGCCCTCGTCGTCCCGGTCGAGGCGGTCGCGGGCGGTCACGGCAAGGGCAAGGTGGACGTGCTCGGCGCGGACGGCTCCAAGCGGACCACCGACGTCGTGCTCGGCCTCACCGACGGCAAGGTGGTCGAGGTCAAGGAGGGCCTGACCGGCGAGGAGACGCTGGCGGTGCCGGGCCCCGACCTGCCGCGCGCGCCGGAGGGCCAGGCCGAGCCGGGGGCGGGTTCGCGATGACGCCGCTCATCCGGCTCACCGGCGTGACCAAGACGCTCAAGGGCCAGCAGGAGCCGCGCACCATCCTCGCCGGCGTCGACCTGACCGTCCACAGCGGCGACAGCGTCGCCATCCTCGGCCGCTCCGGCTCCGGCAAGAGCACGCTGCTCAGCGTCATCGGCCTGTTCGACCGGCCGGACGCCGGGCAGTACCTGTTGGGGGAGCAGGACATCACGCGCATCCCCGAGCGCCGGGCCGCCGCGCTGCGCAGTGCCGAGTTCGGTTTCGTGTTCCAGCGGTTCTTCCTGCTCAAGCACCTCACCGCCGCGCAGAACGTCGCCATGGCCCTGGTGAACGGCCAGGGCTGGCTGCCGCGCCGCAAGCGCCGCGCGCAGGTGCTGGCCGCGCTGGACCGGGTCGGCGTCGCGCACCTGGCCAAGCACAAGCCGCCCCGGCTCTCCGGCGGCGAGCAGCAGCGGGTCGCGATCGCGCGGGCGCTGGTGCGCGAGCCCCGCGTGCTGCTGGCCGACGAGCCGACCGGCGCGCTGGACACCGAGACCGGCAACCTCGTGGTGCAGGCGCTGCTGTCCACCACGCTCCAGGGCTGCGGGCTGGTGCTGGTCACCCACGACCGGGACCACGCGGCGAAGATGGGCCGGGTGCTGCGGCTGTCGGACGGCGTGCTGAACCCGGCGGACGAGCGGGTGGTCGCGTGATCCGGCTGTCCGGGCGGCTGCGCTCGTCGCTGATCATCGGTGGGCAGGGGATCCGGGCGCGCAAGCTGCGCACGTTCCTGTCCATGATCAGCCTGTTCATGGGTGTCCTCGCGGTGGTCGTGGTGCAGGCGGGCGCCGAGATCGCGAACCGCGCGATGCTCGCGGACGTCGAGCTGTCGCAGGGCAAGGACGGCACCCGCCAGATGTACCTGGAACCAGGGGGCGACACCGTCGAGACCGCGCTCGACGTGCTGGCGGGCCGGTCCGACGCGGTGGCGACGACCTCGGTCCAGGCGATCATCGGCGAGCCGGGGGTCAAGCCGGTCAACGAGGGCGGCGGCCCGATCGACCAGCCCGGCGGCTACGGGCCCAACATGACCTGCGACGCGAACGGCTGCCGCGAGGTGCCCACCGGCAACGAGGGCGCGCCGTCCGGCCAGGCCGTGGAGCTGGAGCTGGTCGGGCTGACCGGCGACATCCGCGCCTTCCGGCCGTTCCGGGTGGAGTCGGGGCAGTGGCTGGAGTTCGGCGGCGACCCGTCGCTCGCGCCCCGGCTGGTGCTCAACACCAAGGCGGCCGAGGCTTTCCAGCGCTACCGGGTGCCGGCCGAGCTGCGGATGCAGGGCTCGTCGGCCAACGCGACGCCGCGCTTCATCGGCGTCGTGGAGGACGGCGGGTACCGGCCCGCCGCCTACCTGCGCACCGACGAGCTGCTCAACTGGCTGCCGGTCGGCGACGTGGGCGCGGGCGGCAGCCGAGGCGGCCCCTCCCTGCAGGTCTGGATGTCGCCGACGGCGGTGGAGGTCGAGCACGCGCTGCGGGCGCGGCTGGTGGCGAGCGGCACGCCGCCGGAGCAGATCCACGTGAACACGGTCAGCACGCTGGAGCGCATGGCGACCCAGCTGCGCCTGATGCGGCTGATCTTCCTCGGCATGGCGGCGCTGGTGCTGCTGATCGGCGTCGCGGGCATCCTCAACGTCGGCCTGGCCACGGTGGGCGAGCGGATCGAGGAGTTCGCGCTGCGCCGGGCGGTGGGCACACCGCGCCTGCTGCTGGCGGGCATCGTGCTGGCCGAGACGCTGCTGACCGGGTTGCTGACGGCGGCGGCGGCGATCGGCGTGGGCGTGGTGGGGCTGCGGGTCGGGGCGGGGGTGTTCGGCTCGCGGCTCTCGTCGCTGCAGGACGTCGAGTTCCCGTGGCAGGCCGGCGTCGCCGGGGTGGTGGCCGGCCTGGTGGCGGGTGTGCTGGGCGGGCTGGTGCCGGCGCTGCGGGCCGCGCGCATCCCCATCGCGACCGTGATGCGCGCCTGAGCGCCCCCCGCTCGGCCGGGCCCCTCAGGCCCGGCCGAGCAGAACGCCCGCCGCGGCCAGGCGCGCGGTGTCCAGGTAGCCGGTGCGCTCGGGGTCGAGCAGGCCGAACGCGGCCGCCGCCGCGTCGGCCGGCGTGCCCAGGGCGGCCAGCAGCCGCTGGAACTCGCCGAGCGTGAGCGAGCCGTCGAAGTCCGTGTCCGACAGCAGGAACACGGCGTCGGTCAACGGCGCGAACGCGTCCAGCGCGACCAGTTCGTCCACCGCGTCGGCGAACGCCTCCCGGCCGACCCGGCGGCCGTCCGCCGGACCACCCGCGCCGCCGCCCACCGGACCACCGGCCCCGGCCCGCCCGACCACCGACCCGCCCCCCGCGGGGCCGCCGCTCGCGAGCCCACCCGCCGGGAACGCACCGCCCGGGAAACCACCGCCCGGAAGACCACTGCCCGCGAACCCGTTGCCCGCGAACCCGCTGCCCGGCGCCCCGCTGCCCGCGTGCCCGCCGGCCGGCAGCCCCCCGTCGGAGAACCACGCCAGCACCGACCACAGCTCGCGGCACGCCTCGTGCACGCGCCGCGCCCGCTCGGTGTCCGGCGGCTCGTCGAACGCGGCCACCAGCCGCCGGCCGAACGCCACGAGGTCGCCCGCGCTGAGCACCCCGTCCCGGTCGCTGTCGAGCAGGTCGAACGTCGACACCCGCGGCAGCTCCGGGATCCGCTGCCGCGCGGACTCCCGGAGGTGCTCGGTGATCGCCTGCCCCACCGCCGCGCCCTGCCCGACCGCCGAACCGATCCGCTTGACCGTCCCGGACCGCACGTCACCGGCCGCGAACACGCCCGGCAGCCCGGTCTCGCCCGGCAGCGGCGCCCGGTCCAGCCCCCACGCGCCGGGCACCCGCAGCAGGTCCGAGCCGGTGACCAGGAAGCCGCGGGCGTCCGTGGCGGCCTGCCCGCCCAGCCACCCGGTGCACGGCCTCATCCCCACCAGCACGTGCAGCGAGGTGGCCGGCACGTCGGTGACGGCGCCGGAGCGGCTGTCCCGCAACGAGATCCGCGTCAACCGGTCGGTCCCGCCGACGGCCACCACCTCCGCGTGCGGCCGGACGGCCACCAGCGGCGAGTCCCGGATCCGCTCCACCAGGTACCGGGACATGGGGCTGCCGGCCAGTGACGGCCCGCGCACCAGCAGGGTCACGCGGCGGCCGTGCCGGGCGAGGTGCAGCGCCGCCTGCCCGGCCGGGTTCCCCGAGCCCAGCACGAAGGCGTGCTCGCCCGCCGTGCGCACCGCCACCGGCGTGCCCGCACCGTGGAAGACGCCCGCGTCGCGCAGCCCGGCCGCCCCCGGCACGTCCAGCTCGCGCCACCGCATCCCGGTCGCCACCAGCACCGCCGCGCCGCGCACGGTCGTGCCGTCGTCGCCGGTCACCGCCCACGTCCCGCCGTCGCGGCGCAGCCCGGTCGCCCGGCGGCCGGCCAGCCACCGCACGCCGAACCGCCGGGCCTGCGCCAGCGCGCGCTGCGCCAGCTCGCCGCCGGACAGCCCGGCGGGGAAGCCGAAGTGGTTCTCGACGCGCGAGGTGCGCCCGGCCTGGCCGCCCGGCGCGTCGTCCTCGACGATCACCACCCGCAGGCCCTCGCACGCCGCGTGCACGGCGGCGGCCAGCCCGGCCGGGCCGCCCCCGACGACGACCAGGTCGCAGCGGTCGCCGGCGGCCTCGTCGGTGAGGCCCAGGGCGGTGGCGAGCCGGATGAGGCTGGGCTCGGCGAGGGCCGAGCCGTCGGGCAGCTCCACCACGACCGAGGAGCGGCCCGGGTCGCTCCCGGTCGAGAACGGCACCTGGTTGCGTGCCAGGAAGTCCTTGATCGCGTAGCCGCGCGCCGAGCCGTCCCGCTCGACCACGCGCACCCCGGGGTTCGCCACCGCGACCTCCTGACCAGACGCGCCCGAGCCACCGACGCTAGCGGCCGTGATCGCCACCGGTGGCGATGTTCACCCCAACAGGTCACCGATGGGCCGGTGGTGGCCGAGACCATGTATCCGTGGTGCGGTGGTGTGCCCTTTTCCCCAGGGGGAGGACCGGTCATGGGAGGCTCGGCGCGGTTGCGCGACAAGCACGCCAAGCGGTTCGACATGTTCGACTCGAACGGTGACGGGGTCGTGCGGCAGCGCGACCTGGCCGGCCTCGCGGAGCGGCTGGTGCGGCGGTTCCGCGTGCCGGGCGACTCGGTCGGGGCGGAGCGCGTCAGGGCCGCCTACGAGATGTTATGGCTGTCCCTGCTGGCGGCCTGCGGGGTCGACGGGCAGGTGACGCGGGCGGGCTTCGTGGCCGCGCTGGGCGCCGGCGACCTGGCGCGCCGGGTCGGCGCGGCGGACGTGGTCGCGATCCGGGAGTGCGGCGCGACGCCGGAGGGGATCGTGGACATCGAGCACGTCGCGGAGATCGTCGTCGCGCTGGGCGCGCACCCCGGCGACGCGCCGCTGATCCGGGAGGCGCTGAAGCCGGACGGCAAGCTGCTCCCGATGGCGACCGTGGAGCGCCTGGTGGCCGGCCACTTCACCGACGACGCGCCGTCGGGCCTCTACGGGCGCTGACCGCGGGGCGCTCACCACGGGGCGTTGAGCACAGGGCGTAGAGCACAGGGCGTTGAGCACAGGGCGTTGACCACAGGGCGCTGACCACGGGGCGCCGCCCGGCGCGGCGGCGGTGAAGCGCTCGGTCGCCTCGTGCTGCGTCCGCAGGTCGGCGCGGCAGCGCAGTCGGCGGGCGCGGCCGGCGGGCGCGGCCGGCCCGTTCGCGCCCGCCCACGGCGCCCGGCCGACCGCGGGACCGTCCCGGGCCGCGCTCAGCCGATGCGCAGCCCCAGCGCAAGGGCGATGGTGATGGCCTGCTCCGGCTCGATCCGGGCGCCGGTCAGCTTGACCGCGGTCGGGTCGGTGCCGGACAGGTCGGAGCCGCGCAGGTCGGCCTTGGTGAAGTCGGCGCCGTGCAGCCACGCCTCGGTCAGGTCGACGCCCGCGAACTCCGCCCCCTGGCAGCGGGCGCCGGTGAGGTCCACGTCGTGCATCCGCACCCCGGTGAACGACGCCCGGCGCAGGTCCAGGCCCGGCATCCCGGCGAAGGACCAGTCGCCGCCGACGACCTTGAGCAGGTCGAAGCTGCCCCCGTCGAACATGCTCCCGACCGCCTTGCAGTCGGTGAACGTCGCGTCGAAGAACTCGCACCGGACGAACGTGCAGTTGAGGAACGCCGCCCCGGTGTGGGTGGAGGCGTTGAACTCCACACCCCGGAACACGCACTCGGTGAACGTCGAGCCCCGGTTCGCCAGGTCGGCCATGTCGACGTCGATGAACGCCGTGCGCTCGTACTGCTCGCCGGTGATCTCGTTGACCGTCCAGTCCCGGTCGAGGACCGTCGTGTCGGTGGGCGGTGTCGGGGCGCCTCGTCTGCGTTCAGCCACACCGCACTATCGCAAGCGCCGCCCTGCGCCGGCGACCGCACCCGCCCTCGGGTGCGGTCGCCGGCGGCGTCAGCGGAACCGCTTGCGCAGCCACCACGCCGCCGACACCACGAGGGCGGCGGCCAGGGCGGTGAACAGCGCCGCCTCGATGGACTGGAACAGCCAGAACCGGTCGCCGGGGTGCAGCTTGACCGCCGAGCCGACGACACCGTGGTCGATCAGGCACTCCAGGCGCCTGCCCGTGTTCAGGTGGGTGTTGCACGACGGGGCCATCGACCGCGCCGCCGTGAAGCTGAGGAAATCGCCGTTCCGGTCCAGGTGACCCGCTTCGAAGACCCACGGGTTCGGGTCGACCGCCCGTGCCGGGGCCTCCTCGTCGTACCGGGTGCTCAACACGACCGGAGGCAGGTAGTGCGGCCGGACGAACCAGCGGACCGCGAGCACCACCCCGGACCAGACGACGAGCGTCGACGCCATGGCCGGCACCGTCCGCCGCACCACCAGCCCGACCACGAGGCCGAGCGCCACGGCGAACAGGGTGTAGCCGAGCAGCGCGAGCGGCTGCGCCTCGAACGGCCCGGTGACCAGCCGCAGTCGCGCGCCGGCCAGGTCGCCCAGCGCCGAGGTCCACCACACGTACGTCACGCCCAGCACGACCGCGCCGAGCGCCGCCGGGACGGCCACGACGGCGACCTTGGCGGCGAACCAGCGGCGCGGGCTCGCCGACTGGGTCAGCGCGAGCAGGTGGGTGCGCCGCTCCCACTCGCGCGCCACCGCCGGCGCGCCGAGGAACACCCCGGCGAGCGCCGCGTAGCCCAGCAGCGCCAGTCGCGCCGCGTCGAGCGCCCGGGAGAAGGGCAGCCGGGAGAAGGACAGGGCGCCCGGCGCGTCGGCGAGGAGGTGCCGGCACTCCGAGGACACCGAGTCGGCGACGCAGGGCCACAGGTCGTTGTCGGCGACGTCGGCGAGCATTTCGGACCGCAGGAAGGCCATCGTCGCGACGCCGAGCAGCGCGTACGCGGCGAGCGCGAGGACCAGGGCGCGCTGCTGCCGCCAGGCGAGCCAGATCACGCCGCCACCCGCTCTCGCCGCAGGTACGCCAGCACGAGCTCGTCCAGGGTCGGCGCGGCCACGCCGCCCCGCGCCAGGTCCAGCGGCCCCGCCACGCGCAGCAGGGCGGTCAGGTTCCGCTCTCCCGCACGGGATTCGACCACCTCGTGCGCCCCGAGGTCGGCGTCCCGCGGCGCGGTCACCAGGCGGTGGCCGTCGATCAGCTCGTCGACCTCGCCCGCGAGCCGGACTCGGCCCCCGTCCAGCAGCAGCAGGTGGTCGCAGGCGTCGGCCAGCTCGCCCACGGCGTGCGAGGACAGCACCACCGTCACCGCGGTCTCGGCCACGGCGAGCATCAGGCAGCGCAGGAAGTCGTGCCGCGCCAGGGGGTCCAGTTCGGACATCGGCTCGTCCAGCAGGAGGACCTCCGGCCGCCGCGCGAGCGCCAGGACGTGGGCCAGGCGCGCGCGCTGGCCGCCGGACAGGCGGCGCACCCTGGCTCCGCGCGGCAGCCGGGCCTCCTCCACCAGCCGGTCCGCGTAGTCGGCGTCCCAGCCGGGGTTGGCCTCCCGGCCGAAGCGCAGGGTCTCGGCGACGGTGAAACCGCGGTACAGCGGCTTGTCCTGCGCCACGAACCCGACCGCGCCGCGGACCTCGACCGCGCCCTCGGTGGGCCGCAGCAGCCCGGCGGCCAGCGCCAGCAGCGTCGACTTGCCCGCGCCGTTCGCGCCCACCAGCGCGGCCACCCGGCCCGCGGGCAGCTCGAACGAGCAGTCCCGCAACGCCCACCCCCGCCGGTACCGCAGGCCCAGGCCCCGCGCCCGCACGGCAACACCCACCACGTCCCCCAAGGTCAGAACTCCCGGTCCAGCACGGCTTGGAACAGCGCCTCGACGTCCTCGCGACCCAGGCCGAGCGAACGCGCCCGGTCCAGCCACGCCAGCAGGTCGGCCCGCAGCGGCGAGCCCTCGGCCGCGCCCGGCGCGGCCAGGGACCGGCGCACGAAGGTGCCCAGCCCCGGCCGGGGCTCGACCAGGTCCTCGCGCTCCAGCTCGCGGTACGCCTTCAGCACCGTGTTGGGGTTGATCCCGGTCCGCTCCACCACCTCGCGCGCGGTGGGCAGCCGGTCGCCGGGGCCGAGCAGCCCCAGCCGCAGCGCCTGCTTGACCTGCTGCACGAGCTGGAGGTAGGTGGCCACCCCGCAGCGGCGGTCGACCCGGAACTCGATCAACCCCGACCCTTCCACTAATCAACTAGTGGAATGACTGTGACGCAGCGGTGGGGCGGCTGTCAACCGCGCGGCCGGCGCACGAGCCGGCCGTACCGGGACTGGTCGACCACTCACTGCTCGGGATGGAGAACGGTCGTGCTCGACCGGCGCCGCCGAGCGGCCCGGCGCCGCCGAGCGGCCCGGCGCCGCCGAACGGCCCGGCGGAGCGGGACAGCCTGGCGGCGCGGGACAGCCGGTCAGTGACGCCGGATGCCGGCGGACAGGGTGCGGGCCCAGGGGGCGTCGACCTCGGCCGCGTCCACGGCGACCACGAGGTGGCACAGCATCCCGCGCGCGAAGAACCCCTGAACCTGCGCCTCGGTGGCGCCGGACGTGCCGCGCACGTACTCCACGGTGCGGGCGTACCCGCGTTGCAGGACTTCGCGCACGGCGGGTTCCGAGACGGCCGCGCACTGGGCGTGCATCTGCACCAGCAGCAGCGCGTTCTCCTCGGCGATGAGCCGCGCGTAGACGTCGCCCATGGCGTGCAGCACGGCCTCGGGCGAGCTGCCGCCCGCCTCGGCCACGCCGTCGCCGAAGCTCTCCCTGATCCGGGTGAAGCACCGCTCCACCACGGCGAGGAACAGCGCCTCCTTGTCCGGGAACAGCCGGTAGACGTAAGCCTGCGAGATGCCGGCCGCCTTGGCGACCTCGCCGGTGGTGGTGCCGTAGTAGCCCTTGGCGCCGAACGCGCCCAGCGCGGTGCGCAGCACCGTCTCCCGGCGCTCGTCGGCGGTGGACAGGCGGCGCCCGGTGCTCGGCATGGGATTAACCAATCACTCACAGTTATCGGTGTCAATCGCGGCCGCACTCGGACGGATTCCGCCGAAAGGGGGATGTGCAGGGATGAACACCGCTGGAAACCGGTGAAGAGCCGGAAGAATTCCCGTCGTTCGTCGGATTGTGAGCCGGCCTTCCGCCCCCGCATCATGGGCCGCCGGCGCTCTGCCGGTGTTCGATCCCTGCTGACTCGACGTCCGGCCACCCTGCGAGCACCACCCGGTCGGGCGCGGGAAGGAACGACTGTGCGCACGACAGCGAAGAAGGCGCTTGCCCTTGCCGCGGGCATCGCCGCGATCCTGGCCGCGTTCGGCGGCCAGTCCTCCGCGGCGCCGCCGAGACCCGGCGCCGACGGCGTCACCCCGCAGGTCGTCGGGGGCAGCCCGGCCGCCAAGGGCGAGTTCCCGTGGATGGTCCGGCTGTCCATGGGCTGCGGCGGCGCCATGTACACCGAACAGCTCGTGCTCACCGCCGCGCACTGCGTGGACCGGTCGGGCAACAACACCGGCATCACCGCCACCTACGGCGTGGTGGACCTCCAGGACTCCTCCGCGGTGCGGCGGTCGTCCACCTACGTCCACCGCTCGCCCACCTACCCGACCGCGACCGGCGGCGACTGGGCGCTGATCAAGCTCTCCAGCCCGATCGCCGGCGCGGCGCTGCTGCCCATCGCGACCGCCCCCGACCTCAACACCGGCCGGTTCACCGTCGCGGGCTGGGGCGCCACCCGCGAGGGCGGCGGCCAGTCGCGCCACCAGATGAAGGCCCAGGTGGACTTCATCGACGACACCACGTGCAAGAACGCCGGCTCGTACTACCGCTCCCTCAAGCCGGCCGCCGAGATCTGCGCGGGCGACCTCGCCCGGGGCGGCGTGGACACCTGCCAGGGCGACTCGGGCGGCCCGATGTTCCGCCGCGACAGCGCCGGCTCCTGGGTCCAGGTCGGCATCGTCAGCCACGGCAACGGGTGCGCGCGGCCCAACAACCCGGGCGTCTACACCGAGGTCAGCACGTTCGCGGCGGCCATCAGGGCGGCGGCGGACAGCCTCGGCGGCACGCCCGTCCCGCCCGGCAAGACCTTCGAGAGCACCGCCGACGTCGCGATCCCGGACGCCGGCTCGGCCGTCTTCAGCGACGTGGCGGTCAGCGGCGTCGCCGGCGCCGCGCCGACCGCGCTGAAGGTGACCGTGGACGTCAAGCACACGTGGAGCGGCGACGTGGTGCTGGACCTGGTCTCGCCGGGCGGTTCGGCCTTCCGGCTGAAGAGCGCGAGCAGCTCCAGCACCCCCAACGTGAACGCCACCTACACGGTGAACGCGTCGTCCGAGGTCGCCAACGGCACGTGGCGGCTCAAGGCGCAGGACGTGTACCGCCAGGACAGCGGTTACATCGACTCCTGGAAGCTCACCTTCTGAGCACCTGATCCGACCACGCCCGTGACGGGGCCGGCCTCCTGCGAGGGTGGGCCGGCCCCGTCGCCGTCGCGCGGCTCCGGGCGGGCGGCCCCCCGGAGCCGCGAGCAGCGGTGTGGACGCCCCCTTTGCGACGGAGCGTCGCGCAGGTACCTGCACGATCGTGTTAGTGAAATAGCCCCTTCAGCGGGTTCAGTCCGCACTTGAGCGGACCAGACCAGCGGGTCACCCCCTGCTGGTGTCACGGGTTCACCCGTCGGTTTGGCGTTGCGTCGCACACGGATGAATGACCTTGTTGTCGGAACGAACCGTTCATTACCTTTCACAAGCAGTGAATTCGCGGGTCTGTGGAATTCATTCCGGGTCGTGAGAGGACCGCGATGAACGTCTACGTCACGGGGTTGCTGTGGGTCGGCGGCGCGGCCGTCGTCGCGGCGGCGCTCGCCTACCTCATCCGCAAGCACGGCGACGCGGAGGGGCGCTCGGCCAACAACGAGGCCGCGGGGCAGGTGTTCACGATCGTGGGCGGCCTGAACGCGGTCCTGGTGGCGTTCGTCCTGATCGCCCTGTTCGACGGCGTGGGCAAGGCCGAGGAGTCCTCGTACAAGGAGGCCGACGGCCTGGTGGCGGCGAGCTGGGCGGCCGAGGCGCTGTCCCCGCAGACCGGCGAGGAGGTCCGGCGGCTGGCCCGCGAGTACGCGACGACCGTGATCGACGTGGAGTGGCCGAACCTGGCCGCGGCCAGGGAGTTCGAGTCGCCCGGCTGGTCGCAGCTGGAGCGGATGCGGCAGGCGGTCGCCGTCGCGCCCGCCGACGACGAGTGGCAGGTCGGCCGCAAGACCGAGGCCGCCCACCAGCTGTGGCAGGTCTACCAGGCGCGGCAGGGGCGGCTGGAGTCCGCCGGCGGCGGCGTCGGCACGGTCGTGTGGTTCGTGCTGGTGGTCGGCTCGTTGCTGACGATCACCCTGCCCCTGCTGTTCGGCGGCCCGCTGATGCGCACGCACGTGGTCATCGTCGCCACCCTGGCCGCGACGATCACCCTCCTGCTGTTCGCGACCTACCAGCTGCAGAACCCGTACGGCGGCGGCGCGGAGCTGGAGCCGAACGCGTTCACGGCGGCAGTGGCGAGACTCGAATGATCCTGGAGGCGCTGGCGCTGGTGTGCTCGACCATCCAGGTCGAGGCGGGCGACCGCGGCCCGTCGACGGTCTACCTGGTCGACCTGCCCACCGGCGCGGCGCGCCCGCTGAGCACCCTGGACGTGCGGCTCAACGCGATCGGCTACTCGGCGCCGCAGGGCCGGGTGTACGGCCTGGACGCCGACGGCCGCGTCGTCGCCCTCGACCGCGCGGGGCGGCGGGTCGACCTCCCGTCGCGCCCCTCGCCGGTGCTGCGGCAGGCCACGGCCGGCGCGGTGGTCGACGAGCGGCTGGTCGTGCGGGTCGGGCACTTCCTGCTGTCGATCGACGTGGACCCGGGCAGCGACCGCTACCTGCAGGTCGTGGACCGGACGTGGCTGTGGCCGGCGCCGGACGCGATCTCGGTGGACGACTTCGACCTCAACCCGGCCGACGGGCTGCTGTACGGCGTGGCGACCCCGCCGCACGGCCGGTCCCACCCGGTGACGCTGGACCCGTCGAGCGGCGAGGTGCGCAGGGTGGCCGGCGCGGGGCGGCTGCCGGCCGGGAGCGCGTACGGGGCGGCGGTGTTCGGGCGGGACGGCGCGCTGTACGCGACCAGCAACCGGGAGGAGGGGCGGAGCAGGCTGTACCGGGTCGCGCTGGACGGCTCGGGGGAGGTGGCGGAGCTGTCGTCGCGCCCGGCGGTGCGCACGCTCGACGCGTCCGGCTGCCTGCCCCCCGAGGACCCGCCCCAGCCGACACCCACACCCACCCCGACACCCACTCCGACGCCCACCCCGACTCCGACGCAAACACCGACACCGACCCCTACGCCCACCCAGACACCGACACCGACCCGGACACCCACTCAGACGTCGACACCGACCCAGACACCCACACCCACCCAGACGCCGACAACGACCCAGACGCCCACACCCACCCAGACACCGACACCGACCTCGGATCCGACTCCGACGCTCCCGCCGGCTCCCACCCCCACGCTCCCGCCGGCCCCCACCCCCACGGCCACACCGCCGGCCAGGACGTCCACCTCCCCGCCCGCCGTCCCGGCGCTCCCGGTGGTCCCGCCGGCCCCGCTGCTCCCCCCGCGACCGGGTGACCCGCCGGGCGAGCAGCCGCAACCGCCGCCCGCCGAACCCCCCGCAGCCGAACCGGCGCCCCCCACCGAAGCCCCGCCCCCGGAGACCACGAAGGCCAGGTTCCGGGTCCAGGACCCGCGCGCCGACACGGTCACCGAGCTGAACCGCAACATCCGCGACCAGCGCCGCTGGGGCCTGGTGGCGGTCATCCTGATCCTGGCCGCGGGAGCCCTGGCCCGCCTGCACGCCCGGCACCGCTGACCGACCGCGCCGCCTGACCGACCGCGCCGCCTGCCGGACCGCGCCGCCTGCCGGACCGCGCCGCCTGCCGGACCGCCGCGCCGGGGATCGCGCCGCCTGCTCCTCCGAGGCGCCCGCTCGCCGCCCGTGTCGATCGAAGGTGTGACACCCGGAGGCACCAAAGACCGACTCGGCGCAGCGCCGCCGCCCCCTACCGTCGTCCGGGGAATTTCCACCGGAGGGGGCTATGGGCGGTCGGATCACGGCCTTGGACGTGCTGCGCGGCGTGGCGATCCTGGGCACGCTGGGCACCAACATCTGGATCTTCACCGACCCGGCGGGGCCGGGCGGGTTCCTCGCCGGGCCGTCGGGGGTCGGCGAGGCGCTGCTGCGGATGGTCAGCAACGGCAAGTTCCTCGCGCTGCTGTCGATCATGTTCGGCATCGGGCTGGCGCTGCAGCACGGCTCGGCGGTCGAGCGGGGCCTGCGGTGGCCCGGCTGGTACCTGTGGCGGTCGGCGCTGCTGCTGGTCGAGGGGCTGCTGCACTTCGCGCTGATCTTCGAGTACGACGTGCTGGTGTTCTACGCGCTGGTGTCCGTGCTGGTGGCGTACGTCGTCGGGCGCAGCGGCCGGGTCGTGTGGGGCTGGCTCGCCGGCGCCGCCGTCGTGCACGTGGCGTTCGTCGCGCTGCTGACGCTGGGGTTGCTCGCCGGTGAGGCGTCGATCGGCGGTGAGGCGTTGGCGATCGACACGTCGAGCTGGCCCGCGCACGTCCGGTCGAGGCTGGACAACTTCCTGGTGCTGCGGTCCGAAGCGGTGTTCGTGCTGCCGTTGAGCACGGTGCTGTTCCTGGCCGGGGCGCGGCTGCTGCGGGCGGGCGCGCTGGAGGACTCCGAGCGCGGCCGGCGGATCCAGCGCCGCCTGGTGGTGTGGGGGCTGGGGGTCGGGCTGCCGCTCAACGTGCTGACCTCGCTGTCCGGCGTGGAGTGGTTCGCCGTCGACCGGTACCTGTGCGCGCCCCTGGTGGCGTTCGGGCTGCTCGGCGGGATCACCGCCCTGGTGCACCGGATGCGCGCGCCGGAGGGGCCGTTGCGACGGGGGGTGACGGCGGTCGGGCGGTCCGCCCTGACGTGCTACATCGCGCAGAACCTGATCGCGTCGGTCCTGTGCTACCGGTGGGGGCTCGACCTGGTGGGCCGGTTCGGGCACCTGGGCGCGTGGTTCACCGCGGCGATGTGGCTGCTGGTGTCGGCCCTGCTCGTGGTCGGCGCGTCGTGGTGGATGGGCCGGTTCCGGCGCGGTCCGGTCGAAGCGGTGTGGCACTGGGCCTACCGGGCGCCGCAGCGCCGGGCGGTCCGGGCCTGAGCGCGCCGGCGTGGCGTCGGCGGCCCGGGCGCCGCGGGCGCGGGCGTCATCGCCCCGCTCACGGAGGTGGACCGGGCACGGCGGCCCGGACGCCGCGGGCGCGGGCGAGGTTCCGGGCGGGGTTCCGGGCGGCGGACCCCGGGAGCGCCCGCACCTCGCCCGAGCCGCCGATCGTCACGCTCGGTCACCGAGAACGCTGCGCAGCAGGTTCTTCCGCCCGGACGGAGGATGGCCGCAAGTCCTCGTTCCGGTGGAAAGTCGCCTGGTGTCCTCCACCGTGTTCCCGGCGTCGCCCAAGGGCCACCGCGACCCCCGGATCGTCGCCCGCAAGATGACGCTCCTCCAGGCCCCGCACATGAAGCCGCTGACCGAGTTCGCCCGGCGGATCGCCGAGGAGCGGAAGGTCGACGTCCCGCTGTTCGACCCGGCCAGCGGGGGCGTCAACGCGAAGGTCCTCCTGCTGCTGGAGTCGCCCGGCCCGGCGTCGGCGGCGTCCCGGTCGGGCTCCGGCCTGATCTCGCTGGACAACGACGACCAGACCGCCGTCAACGGCTTCACCGCGCTCAAGGAGGCGGGCCTGTCGCGCCAGGCGTGCCTGAACTGGAACATCGTCCCGTGGTACCTCAAGGGCCACGCGCCGACGCCGGCCGAGCTGCGGGCGGCCGTGCCCTACCTGGTGGAGCTGCTGCGCATCCTCAAGGACCTGAAGGCGGTCGTCGTCCTCGGCACCCCGGCCGGCACCGGCTGGAACCTGTCCGGCCGCGGCTACGGCCTGAAGGTCTTCAACGCGCCCCACCCGTCCCCGCAGTCCATCAACCGCGACCGGGCCACCCGGTGGCCGCAGCTGGTCGAAGCCTTCCGCCAAGCGGCGGCGGCCATCGCCTGACCCCGCGCAGGTCCGGTCCCGCGCCGGGAACTTCACCTCCGCGGCGGATCGAGGACCGGAGTTGACCGCAATGCCCTCTACCGTTGGTCACAACGACGACGGAAGAAGGCAGTCATGACCCGCACCGCGCAGCCGACCACCGAGCAGACCGACCTGCTGACGACGCTGGCCAACCACCGCCGCTTCCTCCGCTTCACCGTCCAGGGCCTCACCGACGACCAGGCCCGGGAGACCCCGACCGCCAGCGCGCTGTCCCTCGGCGGCCTGATCAAGCACGTCCGCGACGTGGAGGAGAGCTGGCTGCGGTTCGCCGTCGGCGGCGCGGAGCTGATGACGAGCGCGCAGGGCGACTGGGAGAACGGCTTCCGCCTGCTGCCCGACGAGACCCTGGAGGGGGTGCTCGCCGCCTACGAGGAGACCGCGCGCAGGACCGAGGAGCTGGTCGCCGGGCTGGACATGGACACCGCCCACCCGCTGCCGGAGGCGCCCTGGTTCGAGGCGGGCGCGTCCTGGACCGTCCGCCGGGTCCTGCTGCACCTGATCGCGGAGACCTCCCAGCACGCCGGGCACGCCGACATCATCCGCGAGACCCTGGACGGGCAGCGGAGCATGGGCTGAGCCGGACCCCGCGCCGCCTGTCGACCGGGGTCCGTAGAGTGCGGGTGGGATCGGCGGAGACAGGGAGCGGCAATGGGGTTGAAGATCGGCTACAAAGCCTCCGCGGAGCAGTTCGGACCCCGTGACCTCGTCGAGTACGCCGTCCGGGCCGAGGAGGTGGGCCTGGACAGCGTGACGGTGTCCGACCACTTCCTGCCCTGGCGGCATGAGGGCGGCCACGCCCCGTTCGCGCTGTCCTGGATGGCCGCCGTGGGGGAGCGGACCAGCCGCGTCCTGATCGGCACCAGCGTGCTCACGCCGACCTTCCGCTACAACCCCGCGGTGGTCGCGCAGGCGTTCGCCACCATGGCCCTGCTGCACGAGGGCCGCGTGATGCTCGGCGTGGGCACCGGCGAGGCGCTCAACGAGACCGCCGTGTCCGGCCGGGAGTGGCCCGGGTTCAAGGAGCGCTTCGCCCGGCTGCGCGAGGCCGTCAAGCTCATCCGCGAGCTGTGGACCAGCGACAACGTCAACTTCTCCGGTGACTACTACACCCTGGTCAACGCGAAGGTCTACGACCGGCCCGAGCGCCCGGTGCCGATCTACGTCGCGGCCGGCGGCCCGACCGTCGCCAAGTACGCCGGCCGCGCCGGCGACGGCTTCATCTGCACCTCCGGCAAGGGCATGGACCTCTACACCGAGCAGCTGCTGCCCGCCGTCGCGGCCGGCGCGCAGGCCGCCGGCCGCGACCCGGCCGAGGTGGACCGGATGATCGAGGTCAAGCTGTCCTACGACCGCGACCCGGCGGCGGCGCTGGAGAACACCCGCTTCTGGGCCCCGCTGTCCCTCACGCCCGAGCAGAAGCACTCCGTGGACAGCGCCGAGGAGATGGAGCGGCTGGCCGACGAGCTGCCGATCGAGCAGGTGGCCAAGCGCTGGATCGTCGCGTCCGACCCGCAGGACGCGGTGGCGCAGATCAAGCCCTACCTCGACGCCGGCCTCAACCACCTGGTCTTCCACGGCCCCGGCCACGACCAGGAGCGCTTCCTCGCCCAGTTCTCCGAGGACGTCGTGCCCCTGCTGCGCGAGCTGGGCTGACCCCGCCGGCCCGCGGCGGCCCCGGCCCGGCAGCGCGGTGGCGCACGACCGGTCGGCGGCGCCGGCTCGCGCCCCGGCCCGGAGGCGGTCCCGGGCCCGGAGCCGCGTTCAGAACCGCGCGAAGCGCCGGATCGGCCCCGCGTGCGAGGGGTAGGCCGGGACGAGGTCGGCGGCCTTCGCGAACTCCACCACGTCGTCGGTGTACGGCGGGACCACGACCGTGCCCACCAGCGACCAGTCGCCCGCCGGGGCGCTCGCCTGCCACACCCCCGGCTCCACGGCGACCTGCGGGCGCTGGCCCGCCGCCAGGTCGGGGCCCAGCACGGGTTCGGTCACCGCGCCGCCGGGGTGCAGCAGCAGCATCCGCAGCGGCGCGCCCGCGTGGTGCGCGTACAGCTCCAGGTGCGACAGCCGGTGCAGCCCGGAGAACTCCGGGGCGCGCAGCAGGTAGTAGATGGCCGACGCCTCCGCCGACCGCCACGACTGCCCGAAGTGCCCGCCCTCCACCGGCAGCTCCGCCAGCCCCAGCAGCTCGATCGCCTCGTCGGGGGTCACGTCAGCTCCGCCTCCACCGTCCCGTGCACCACGACCATGCCCTTGCCCAGCCGCTTCGCCGCGTACATCGCCGCGTCGGCGCTGCCCAGCAGGTCGTCCGCGGTCAGCCCCCGGTCGTGCGCGGCGCGGTGCGAGATGCCGATGCTGGCGCGGATGAGGTGCTCGCCGCCGGCCGTCCGGTGCGGGTGGGACATCGCCGCCAGCACCCGGTCGCCGATCTCCTCCGGCGGCGACGAGTAGCCCTCCACGAGGATGCCGAACTCGTCGCCGCCCAACCGCGCCACCGTGTCCTGCGGGCGCACGCAGTGCTGGAGCCGCTCGGCGACGATGCGCAGCACCGCGTCGCCCTCCGCGTGGCCGTGGTTGTCGTTGACGTCCTTGAACCCGTCCACGTCGATGAACAGCACCACCAGCGGTTCGGGGCCGGCCAGGGCGGTGTCGAGGCGTTCGCGGAACAGCACGCGGTTGGCCACCCCGGTCAGCGGGTCGTGGTAAGCCTGGTGGCGCAGCCGCTCGCGGCTGTCCCGCAGCTGCTCCAGCAGCCGCACGTTGTCGATCAGGGTGAACAGCTGCCGCGCGATGACCAGCAGCACCACCGCCAGGCCGACGTAGATCTCGAACGGGTTCAGCCGCACCCCGGTCGCCGTGCCCACCACGATGAACAGCCCGGTGACCAGCATCGGCAGGTACGGCACCAGGACGTGCAGCAGCTCGCCCGCGCGCAGCCGCCCGGCCGCCGCGCGCTCCCGGCTGCCGCTGCTCGGCGCGACCGAGGACAGGAAGAACAGCGCCGGGCACACCATGAAGCCGATGTCGGCGGCCGGCGGGATCTCGGGCGCGCCCCGGCTCACCAGCAGCGCGAACACCCAGCCGGACGCGGACTGCCCCAGCGCCGCCAGCGCCACGAACAGCATCGGCAGCTGCCGCACCGAGCGGTGCGACCACGACGACACCAGCAGCGCCACCAGCAGCACCAGGTAGGCCGCCGGGTGCGCCACCACGGTCGCGAAACCCGGGCCGGAGGTCGCCCAGGCCCGCACCACCGACTCCAGCAGCGACACCCAGGTCAGCACGAACAGCGAGCCGACCACGATCAGCCCGTCCAGCACGATCACCACGCGGCTGCGGTGGTTGGGCAGCGAGCCCGCGCCGCCGTGGCCGAGGACCAGCACCGCGAACAGGGCCAGCAGCGGCACCAGGATGAACCCCAGCGGCGCGACCGTGGTCGACGGCAGCGCCACGCCCAGGAACACCTGGCCCCACGTCCACGCGCACAGCCCCGCGACCAGGCTCGCCATCGAGGCGGCCATCCACAGCCGCCACCGCCGCGCCACGCCCTGCCGGCGGCGGGCCGCGCGCCAGTAGCAGACCATCGCGGCCGAGGCGCCGGCCAGCTGCGTGAACTTGTCGACCGCGACCGCCGCCGCCCGGTCCAGCGCGCCGGAGACGACCAGGGCGACCACCCCGACCAGCAGGAGGCCGACGGCAGCGGTGAGGACGCCGAACCGCCTCAGGGTCATGGCACCCCGCCTAGGCCGCGACCGGAGTCGATCAGTGGGACCGAGCCACTGTAGTGACCCGGTGACGCTGTGTCGACCTGGGGGCTCCCGGGGGTGATCGGCGCGTGTCGGTCCGGGGGCGCGCGCGGCCACCCGGTACGGTTCGAACTGGTGTTCGTGGCAGGACTTCCGAGGGGACCAGCGTGCGCGTGTTCGGAGTCGACCCCGGTTTGACCCGGTGCGGGTTCGGGGTGGTCGACGGCGGCCCGGGGCGCACCGTGCGCGCCGTGGCGGTGGACGTCGTGCGCACCCCCGCGGACGCCGACCTGGCCGTGCGGCTGCTGCAGCTGTCCGACGCGGTGGAGGAGTGGCTCGACCGGCACCGGCCGCAGGTGGTGGCGGTGGAGCGGGTGTTCAGCCAGCACAACGTGCGCACCGCGATGGGCACCGCGCAGGCGGGCGGCGTGGTGGCGCTGGCCGCCGCGCGCCGCGGCCTGCCGGTGGTCTTCCACACGCCCAGCGAGGTCAAGGCCGCCGTCACCGGGTCCGGCCGGGCCGACAAGGCCCAGGTCACCGCCATGGTGACCAAGCTGCTGGGGCTCAAGACCGCGCCCCGGCCCGCCGACGCCGCCGACGCCCTCGCGCTGGCCATCTGCCACCTGTGGCGCGCGCCCATGCGGACGCGGCTGGCGGAGGCCGAGGCGAGGGCGGCCGAGCTGGCCCGGACCCACCGCGCGAGACTTGCCCGGGCCAGTGCCCGAGCGCCGGGCCGACCGGCGGCCGAGACCGGAGGGAAGACCCAGTGATTTCGTCGCTTCGTGGGCAGGTGCTGTCCATCGGACTCGATCACGCGGTCGTGGAGGTCGGGGGGGTCGGCTTCGCCGTGCAGGCCACGCCCGCCACGCTCGCGGCGCTGCGCCGGGGCGAGGAGGCGGCCCTGGCCACCGCCCTGGTGGTGCGGGAGGACTCGCTGACCCTGTTCGGGTTCGCCGACGCGGAGGCGCGCGAGCTGTTCGGGCTGCTGCAGACGGTGTCCGGCATCGGCCCCCGGATCGCGCTGGCGACGCTGGCCGTGCTGGAGCCGGACGAGCTGCGCGCCGCGCTGGCCGAGGGCAACATCACCGCGCTCACCCGGGTGCCCGGCATCGGCCGCAAGGGCGCCGAGCGGCTCGTCGTCGAGCTGCGGGACAAGGTGGGGCGGCTCGCCGCCGCGCCCGCCGCGGCGCAGGGCTCCGGGCAGGTGCGCGCGCAGGTCGCGGAGGCGCTGCTCGGCCTCGGGTTCCCGGCCAAGCAGGCCGAGCAGGCCGTGGACGCGGTGCTCGCCGAGGACGGCGCGCTGAGCACGTCCGAGGCGCTGCGCCGGGCGCTGGCCGCGCTGGGGCGCAAGCGGTGAGCCGCGCCGACACGTCCGGGCGGGCGCGCCGCGGCGGCGACGCGTCCCGGGGCGCCCGCGCGGAGGCGGTGTGAACGCCGGGGCCGAGCAGGACGGCGCCCTCGACCCGCTGCCCGACCCGGCCGAGCGGGACGTCGAGTCGACCCTGCGCCCGAGGGACCTGGGCGAGTTCGTCGGCCAGGCCAAGGTGCGCGAGCAGCTCGAACTGGTGCTGCACGGCGCGCTGCGGCGCGGCGCGCCCCCGGACCACGTGCTGCTGTCCGGGCCGCCCGGCCTGGGCAAGACCAGCCTCGCGATGATCATCGCGGCCGAGCTGGGCGCGTCGCTGCGCGTCACCTCGGGGCCGGCGCTGGAGCGCGCGGGCGACCTCGCCGCGATGCTGTCCAACCTGGTCGAGGGCGACGTGCTGTTCATCGACGAGATCCACCGGATGGCCCGCCCCGCCGAGGAGATGCTCTACCTGGCGATGGAGGACTTCCGGGTCGACGTGGTCGTGGGCAAGGGGCCGGGCGCGACCAGCATCCCGCTCGACATCGCCCCGTTCACGCTGGTCGGCGCGACCACCCGGTCGGGCGCCCTGACCGGCCCGCTGCGCGACCGGTTCGGGTTCACCGGGCACATGGAGTTCTACCGGCCCGACGAGCTGGAGCTGATCATCCGCCGGTCGGCGGGCATCCTGGGCGTCGACCTGCGCGAGGACGGCGGCCGGGAGATCGCCGGGCGCTCGCGCGGCACGCCCCGCATCGCCAACCGGCTGCTGCGGCGCGTGCGGGACTTCGCCGAGGTGCGCGCGGACGGCGCGGTCACCCGCGAGGTCGCCCGCGCCGCCCTGGCCGTGTACGACGTGGACGAGCTGGGCCTGGACCGGCTGGACCGGGCGGTGCTGGGCGCGCTGGTCCGGTCCTTCGGCGGCGGGCCGGTCGGCGTGTCGACGCTGGCCGTGGCGGTGGGCGAGGAGCCGACCACCGTCGAGGAGGTCTGCGAGCCCTACCTCGTGCGGGCCGGTATGTTGGCGCGCACGCCGCGTGGCCGGGTCGCGACCGCTTCGGCGTGGCTGCACCTGGGCCTCCAGCCCCCGGCGAACGCCCCTGGTGAGGCCACCCGCACGCTGTTCGACGACGCCGGCGACTGAGCGGGAGTGCTGACCTGGCACAATCGGCGGCGGTACCCCAGAAATCCGGACGTTCCGGGCAGACCTGCCCCGCCGCGCCGGTTGAACGGAGAATGATGGGCAACCTGTCTTCCTTGATGTTCCCGCTGCTGCTCGTGCTGCTGGCCGTGCCGCTGTTCCTCAGCGCGCGCAAGCAGAAGAAGGCGGTCGCCGAGCAGCAGGCGCTGCTCAACTCGCTGGAGCCGGGCGACCGGGTCATGACGACCTCCGGGCTCTACGCGACCGTCGCCGACGCGAGCGACGACACGACCATCGACCTGGAGATCGCCGACGGCGTCGTCACGACGTGGCTGCGGCAGGCGGTCCGGGAGAAGGTCGTGGCGGACGTCGACGACACCGACGCCGTGGTGGACGACACCGCCGACGTCGACGAGCCGGCCGCGGTCGCCGACGAGCCGGTCCGGCCGGCGCAGCAGGACACCAAGAAGTAGCGGGAAAGGGCATTCGGGGTTGTGCCGCGCGGTCGGCACAATCCTCTCGCCGCCGCGCGCCGGCCGCCGGTGCGCACCGCCGGCCGGGGGGTCAAGTGTGAACGACGAACGGACCCTCCCCCCGCCCCGGCGGACGCCTTATGGCCGCCGGCGCGACCGCCGGATCCAGCGCAACCGGTGACAGACAACTCACGCGGTGCGGGGTACGCTGCGCAATCACCCGGCAGGGCAGTGCCGGGCGGGCAAGCGCTGCCCTGATCCGTTCACCACGGTCGCGGCGGCGTCGACATCATCTTCGGAGTTCTAGGAGACGGACGGACCGTGGCACCTCCGGCCGGACAGATCCGCCCCGCGAAGTACTTGGGCGCGTTTGTCCTCATCGTGGTCGCGCTGTACTCCTTGGTGTTCTTCACCGGGAACGGCAAAGCGACTCCCAAGCTCGGCATCGACCTCCAGGGTGGCACGCGGGTCACGCTGACCGCACGCGCTCCCGACGGGCAGACGCCGTCGGACCAGGCGCTCGACCAGGCTCGGGAGTTGATCGAGACCCGCGTGAACGGGCTCGGCGTCACCGGTGCGGAGGTCGTCCGCGACGGCAGCAACCTGGTGATCACCGTCCCCGGTGACGACAGCGAGGGCGCCAAGCAGCTGGGTCAGACGGCGAAGCTGAACTTCCGCAAGGTCGTCGGCTCGCCGCAGCCCAACGCCCAGCCGCAGCCCCAGACGTCGTCCAGCGCGCCGACCTCCTCGGGCTCCGCCGCGCCGACCACGACGCCGGGCGCCCCCGCCGGCTCGGAGACCGCGTCCGCGCCCACCACCACCGCCCAGGGCCGCCCGGCCCCGGCGCTGGAGGGCCAGCCGGAGACCACGACGGCGCCCGCGACCACGACGGCGCCCGCCACGACGACGTCCGCGCCGGCCCAGCCGGAGGTCGACTGCCGCAAGGTGTTCGACGGCCAGTACTCCGAGGACACCCAGGAGGCCATCCGCGAGTCGCGGACCTGCCGCCAGGACCCGGCGCTGACCACGCTGGACGCGCAGACCGTCGGCCAGGCGCTGGCCGCGTTCACCTGCCCGACCAAGGACCCGCTGCTGGGCAACGACGACCCGGCGCTGCCGCTGCTGACGTGCGACCAGAAGAACGAGTTCAAGTACGTCCTGGCGCCGGTCAACCCGCCGTCGGACGGCAGCGTCAAGGACGACGACTTCAGCCTGTACTCCCGGCTGACCGGTGAGGACGTCGACAACGCCGTGTCGGGCACCGACCCGCAGGGCGCCGGCTTCATCGTCAACCTGACGTTCAAGGGCTCCGGCGGCGAGAAGTGGGGCAAGTTCACCTCGGCGAACGTGTCCCAGCAGGTCGCCGTGGTGCTCGACACCCAGGTGGTGTCCGCGCCGAACATCAACGAGCCCATCCTCGGCGGCTCGACGCAGATCTCCGGCAAGTTCACCCAGACCGAGGCCGACGGCCTGGCCAACGTGCTGAAGTACGGCTCGCTGCCGCTGTCGTTCGAGTCCTCCGAGGCGGAGACGGTGTCCGCGACGCTCGGCCTGGCCTCGCTGAAGGCGGGCCTGATCGCGGGCGGCATCGGCCTCGCGCTGGTCTTCCTGTACTGCCTGCTCTACTACCGCCTGCTGGGCCTGCTGACGATCCTGTCGCTGGTGCTGTCCGGCGTGGTGGTCTACGCGGTGCTGGTGCTGCTGGGTCGCCTGATGGGGCTCACCCTGGACCTCGCGGGCATCGCCGGCTTCATCGTCGCCATCGGCATCACCGCGGACTCGTTCGTGGTGTTCTTCGAACGGCTCAAGGACGAGGTGCGGGAGGGCCGGACGTTCCGCTCCGCCGTCCCGCGCGCCTGGGTCCGCTCCCGCCGCACCATCCTGTCGGCGGACGCGGTCAGCTTCCTCGCCTCGGCCATCCTGTGGGTCATCGCGGTCGGCCAGGTGAAGGGCTTCGCGTTCACCCTCGGCATGTCGACCGTCCTCGACCTGGTCGTGGTCTTCCTGGTCACGCACCCGCTGGTCGTGCTGGTCTCCAAGTCGAAGTCCCTGTCCCACCCGAAGCTGTCCGGCCTGGGCGGGGCCGCGCAGGCGGGCGCCGACGAGCGGGCGCTGTCGGCCGGCAAGCGCGCCGCCGTGAAGGAGGTCTGACCCGATGGCGAACCCCAAGGGCAGCGTGTTCCACCGGCTCTACGTCGGGACCGGCGCGTTCGACATCGTCGGCAAGCGCAAGCGCTGGTACGTCCTGTTCGGCCTGATCCTGCTGGTGTGCACGGCGTCGATCGTGCTCAAGGGCTTCAACCTGGGCATCGACTTCACCGGCGGCACGCGCATCCAGCTGCCCGCCGTGTCGGCCTCCGGCCCCATCAGCGTGGAGGCGGCCAAGGAGAGCTACACCAACGCCATGGGCGGCGAGCCGACGGCCGTGCAGTCCGTGGGCACCGGCGACTCGGCCACCCTCCAGATCCGCTCCGAGACGCTGGACGCCGACCAGGTCGGGCGCCTCAAGGAGGCCCTGAACAACGACCTCCAGCCCACCGGCGGCATCGGCACGATCAGCGACAGCGCCGTGTCGGCGTCCTGGGGCGGCTCGATCACCACCCAGGCCCTGATCGCGCTCGGGGTGTTCTTCCTCGCCGTGGCGATCTTCCTGGCGCTGTACTTCGAGTGGCAGATGGCGGTGGCCGCCCTGGTGGCGGTGGTGCACGACGTCGTCATCACCGCGGGCATCTACTCGCTGGTCGGCTTCGAGGTCTCGCCGGCGACGGTGATCGGTCTGCTGACCATCCTCGGCTTCTCGCTCTACGACACGGTCGTGGTGTTCGACAAGGTCAAGGAGAACACCAGGGGCATCCTGGGCCTGACCCGCCGCACCTACGGCGAGGCGGCCAACCTGGCGGTCAACCAGACGCTGATGCGCTCGATCAACACCTCCCTGATCGCCCTGCTGCCCGTCCTGGGCCTGCTGGCGATCGGCGTGGGCCTGCTCGGCGTCGGCACGCTGAAGGACCTGGCCCTGGTCCAGCTGACCGGTATGGCGATCGGCGCGCTGTCGTCGATCTACATCGCCACCCCGGTCGCGGTGGACCTGAAGATGCGCGACCCGCGCTACCGGGCCCAGGCCGCCCGCGTGCAGGCCCGCCGCGACAACCTGGCCCGCAAGGCGTCGGGCGAGCCGGTGACCGGCGACGCGATCGTCGAGTCCACCGACGACGAGTCGCTGGAGGCGGAGCTGCGCAAGGAGAAGGCGCTGACGGCGGCGGCCGGCGTGCCCTCGCGCACCGGCAAGGCCGCCGACGCCCGGCGCCGCCCGACCGGCAAGAAGCACCGTTGAAGCTGGACCGAGCCCTCGGGCTGCTGCGTGAGGTCCCGGACTTCCCCCGACCGGGGGTCGTCTTCCGGGACCTCACGCCGGTCCTGGCCGACCCCGACGCGCTGCGCGCCGTGGTGGACGCGCTCCAGGACCGGATCCACCCGGACACGCAGGTGGTGGCCGCGATCGAGTCCCGCGGCTTCCTCCTCGGCGCGGCCCTGGGCTACGGCTGGCACTACGGCGTGGTCCCGCTGCGCAAGCCGGGCAAGCTGCCGGCGGTGGCCCACCGGGTCTCCTACGACCTGGAGTACGGCGCCGCCGCCCTGGAGCTGCCGGCCGGCTCCATCGCGCCCGGTCAGCCGGTCGTGGTGGTGGACGACGTGCTGGCCACCGGCGGCACGGCGGAGGCCGCCTGCACCCTGGTGGAGCGGGCGGGCGGCGTGGTGACCGGCGTGTCGGTGCTGCTGGAGATCCCGGCCCTGGGCGGCCGGGACCGCCTGGCCGGCCGCTCGGTGGACTCCCTGGTCGCGGTCTGACCCCCCGCCGCGCGGGGCCGGGCGCCGATAGCCCCGACCGAAGCGCCGGGTGCAGCTCGTCGTGTGAAGTTCACCGCTCATCGGTCGGGTACCCGGCCAACCCCCTCCGCGGAGTTATCCTCGGTTCCTAGCCCCGAGGAGCGTGGTTGAGCCAGGAAACCGAACCCGCCGCGACGACGCCGCCCGTGCCCGCACGGCCCCCGTCGGCCACCAGGCGCGTGCGCGCACGTCTCGCCCGCCGGATCACCGCGCAGCGGGCGGCCCCGGTCAAGCAGGTCCTCGAACCGCTGGCCGCGGTGCACCGGGACCTGCACCCCAAGGCCGACCTGGCCCTGCTCCAGAACGCCTACGACGTCGCCGAGGAGAAGCACCGCCCGCAGCGCCGCAAGTCCGGCGACCCGTACATCACTCACCCGCTCGCGGTGGCGACGATCCTGGCCGAGCTGGGCATGGACACCACGACCCTGGTCGCGGCCCTGCTGCACGACACGGTCGAGGACACCGACTACTCGCTGGACCAGCTCCGGGTGGACTTCGGCAACGAGGTGGCCCTGCTGGTCGACGGGGTCACCAAGCTGGACAAGGTCAAGCTGGGCGCGGCGGCCGAGGCGGAGACCATCCGCAAGATGGTGATCGCGATGGCGAAGGACCCCCGGGTCCTGGTCATCAAGCTGGCCGACCGCCTGCACAACATGCGCACGATGCGGTTCCTGCCGCCGGAGAAGCAGGCCCGCAAGGCGCGGGAGACCCTGGAGGTGCTGGCCCCGCTGGCGCACCGCCTGGGCATGGCCACGGTGAAGTGGGAGCTGGAGGACCTGGCCTTCGCCATCCTCCAGCCCAAGAAGTACGACGAGATCGTGCGCCTGGTGGCCAACCGCGCGCCGTCGCGCGACACCTACCTCAGCGGCGTGATCAACGAGCTGTCCGGCCAGCTGGAGGGCGCGCGGATCACCGCGAAGGTCGAGGGCCGCCCCAAGCACTACTACTCGATCCACCAGAAGATGATCGTGCGGGGCCGCGACTTCGACGACATCCACGACCTGGTGGGCGTGCGCATCCAGGTCGACGAGGTGCGCGACTGCTACGCGGCGATGGGCGTGGTGCACGCGCTGTGGCAGCCGATGCCCGGCCGCTTCAAGGACTACATCGCCCAGCCCCGGTTCGGCGTCTACCAGTCGCTGCACACCACCGTGATCGGCCCGGACGGCAAGCCGCTGGAGGTGCAGATCCGGACCTACGACATGCACCGCACCGCCGAGTACGGCATCGCGGCGCACTGGCGGTACAAGGAGACCCGGGGCACGCACAGCGGCAAGGGCGTCGAGGTCGACGAGATGGCGTGGATGCGCCAGCTGCTGGACTGGCAGCGGGAGGCCGCCGACCCCGGCGAGTTCCTGGAGTCCCTGCGCTTCGACCTGGCCGCGCGGGAGATCTTCGTCTTCACGCCCAAGGGCGACGTGGTGACCCTGCCGACCGGCTCGACCCCGGTCGACTTCGCCTACGCCGTGCACACCGAGGTCGGCCACCGCTGCATCGGCGCGCGGGTCAACGGCCGGCTGGTGGCGCTGGAGCGCAAGCTGGAGAACGGCGAGGTCATCGAGATCTTCACCTCCAAGGCGGAGGGCGCGGGGCCGTCGCGGGACTGGCTGTCGTTCGTGTCCTCGCCGCGGGCCAAGGCGAAGATCAAGCAGTGGTTCGCGAAGGAGCGCAAGGAAGAGGCCATCGAGGTGGGCAAGGACGCCATCGCCAAGGAGGTGCGGCGGGTCGGCCTCCCGCTGCAGCGCCTGGTGTCCGCCGACTCGATGGGCGCGCTGTCGAAGGAGCTGCACTACCCGGACGTGTCGGCGCTGTACGCGGCGGTGGGGGAGGGGCACACCTCCGCCCGGCACGTGGTGCAGCGGCTGGTCGCGCAGCTCGGCGGCGTCGACCACGCCGAGGAGGAGCTGGCGGAGCGCTCCACGCCGTCCACCGTGGCCCGGCGGCGGGTCACCGGGGACGCCGGCGTCATCGTCAAGGACGCGGCGGACGTGTGGGCCAAGCTGGCCCGCTGCTGCACGCCCGTGCCGGGGGACGACATCCTCGGGTTCGTCACGCGCGGCGGCGGGGTGTCGGTGCACCGCACGGACTGCACCAACGCCGACGAGCTGCTCAAGACCCCCGAGCGGCTGCTGGACGTGGAGTGGGCGCCGTCGGCCTCGTCGGTGTTCCTGGTGGCGATCCAGGTGGAGGCGCTGGACCGGCACCGGCTGCTGTCGGACGTCACCAAGGTGCTGGCCGACGAGAAGGTGAACATCCTCTCGGCCTCGGTGACGACCTCGCGGGACCGGGTGGCGGTGAGCCGGTTCTCGTTCGAGATGGGCGACCCCAAGCACCTCGGGCACGTCCTGAAGGCCGTCCGCAGCGTCGAGGGCGTCTACGACGTCTACCGGGTGACCTCCGCTTCGTGACCCCGCGGGAGCGGCCGGTCGGGCGGGGGCACACCTGACCCGGTGGGCTGGTCGAGTGCCCTGATCGGGTGGTTCTTCCGGCGGTGTGGCGTCAGCGAAACGTCAGGTAGGGCTGCCACGATTTTTGCACCGGGGCTGCACACCCCGGCGGGGAAGACGAAGGGCCCCGCACCCCTCTCCCGGGTGCGGGGCCCCTTCGCGTCGGCCGCCGGTCAGGCCGTGGTGACCGTCTCGAACTTCACTTCCTTGTTCGGCTTGCCGCCACCCGGCGCCGGGTCGAACGAGCCGTCGTGGCCGGCGCGGGCCACCTCGTCGATCAGCTTGAGGCCGGCCTCGTCCACGCTGCCGAAGACGGTGTAGTCGGCGGGCAGCTGGGCGTCGCCGTAGACGATGAAGAACTGGCTGCCGTTCGTGCCCTTCTGGGTCTCCTTGTCCTGGCCGGCGTTGGCCATGGCCAGGTAGCCGCGGCCGTAGGTCAGCTCCGGCCAGGTCTCGTTGTCGAACGCGTAGCCGGGGCCGCCGCTGCCGGTGCCGGTCGGGTCGCCGCACTGGAGCATCTGCAGGCCCTCGGTGCCGATGCGGTGGCAGGTGGTGCCGTCGTAGTAGCCCTGCTTGACCAGGCTCACGAAGCTGTTGACGGTGCACGGGGCCAGCGAGCGGTCCAGGGTCAGCTGCAGCTCGCCGATGTTGGCCTTGACGGTGGCGGCCACGGTCCCGGTCGACGGGACGCCGGTGGCTTCGGGGGCCTTGGTGCCCTCCTTCGCCGCGCCCTCCGCCGACGTGCGGTACTCGCAGCTCACCGGGTCCGCCAGCGGCGTCGGGCGCTGGGGCAGCGCCTTGACCTCGGTCGGGATCTGGATGGGCTGGGGCGGGGTGGACGAGGCGGCGGCGTTGTCGCCGTCGCCGCCGAAGTCGGCTGTCGCGAGGAAGTACGCCCCACCCGCGACCGCGACCACGAGGGCCGCCGTCACGACCACGGCCAGGACCCGGCGCCGCTTCGCGCGCTCCGCCCGGCGGACGAGCTGTCGCTCCAGCTTCCGCTTGGCCTGCTCGCGGCGCTGCACGTTGGTCGGCACCTGCAACCTCCCTGTTCTCGCGTCGACCGGCGACGATCGGTGTGCAGTCTAGGGGGCTGGTATATGGCCGGCGTCAGGCGGATAGTCTGGTCTTCGGTCCACAGGCATCCGTTGCCGTTCCGTTGCCGACGAGAGGTGTCCGCGTGCTGGTGATCGGGTTCGCCACCGGCGCCCTCCAGGCCAACTGCTACCTGCTCGCCCCGGACGCGGGCGGGCCGTGCGTGGTGGTCGACCCGGGCCAGGACGCGGCCGAGCCGGTCGAGCGGGCGCTGCGCGAGCACCGCCTGACACCGGTCGCCGTGCTGCTGACCCACGGGCACTTCGACCACGCCTTCTCCGTCGCGCCGGTCTGCGACGGCAACGACGTGCCGGCGTGGGTCCACCCGGAGGACCGCGCCCTGCTGTCCGACCCGCTGCGGGGCATCAGCGCCGAGTCGCGCTCGTTCTTCGGCGGCAACCTGGAGATGCGGGAGCCGCGCGAGGTGCGCGAGCTGGCCGACGCGGCGGAGCTGGACCTGGCGGGGCTGCGGCTGACCGTCGACCACACACCGGGCCATACCGGCGGGTCGGTGATGTTCCGCGCCGGCACCGAGGAGGGCGGGCGGCTCGTGCTGTCCGGCGACACCCTCTTCGCCGGCTCCATCGGACGCACCGACCTGCCGGGCGGCGACCACCGCGCCATGCTGGCGTCACTGCGCACGAAGGTGCTGACGCTGCAGGACGACACGGTGGTGCTGCCCGGCCACGGGCCCACGACGACCATCGGCCGCGAGCGCGTCGGCAACCCGTTCCTGCTGGAACTGGGCGACGAAGCGCCCGCCGCACCGCACCGAGGACTGTAGAAGCCGTGACCGCGTTCTCCGCCCCCAAGGGCGTGCCCGATTACCTCCCGCCCACCTCCGCCTCCTTCCTGGCCGTCCGCGAGACCCTGGTGGACTCCGCGCGCCGCGCCGGGTACGGCTACGTCGAGCTGCCCGTCTTCGAGGACACCGCGCTGTTCGCGCGCGGCGTCGGCGAGTCCACCGACGTGGTCACCAAGGAGATGTACACCTTCACCGACCGCGGCGGCCGGTCCATCACGCTGCGCCCCGAGGGCACCGCGGGCGTGATGCGGGCCGTCATCGAGCACGGCCTCGACCGGGGCCAGCTGCCGGTGAAGCTCGCCTACGCCGGCCAGTTCTTCCGGGCCGAGCAGCCGCAGTCGGGCCGCTACCGGCAGTTCCACCAGGTCGGCGTCGAGGCGATCGGCGTGGACGACCCGGCGCTGGACGCCGAGGTCATCGCCATCGCCGACGAGGCGTTCCGGCGGATGGGCCTGACCGGCTACCGGCTGGAGCTGACCTCGCTGGGCGACTCGTCGGACCGGCCCGCCTACCGGGAGCTGCTCCAGGCGTTCCTGGCGGGGCTGCCGCTGGACGCCGAGACCCGCCGGCGGGCGGGGATCAACCCGCTGCGCGTGCTGGACGACAAGCGGCCCGAGGTGCGGGCGATGGTGGAGGGCGCGCCGCTGATGCGCGACCACCTGTCCGACGCCTCGCGCGCGCACTACGAGCAGGTCAAGGCCCACCTGGGCGACCTGGGCGTGAAGTACGTGGAGAACCCGCGGATGGTGCGCGGCCTGGACTACTACACCAAGACCTGCTTCGAGTTCGTGCACGACGGCCTGGGCGCGCAGTCCGCCATCGGCGGCGGCGGCCGGTACGACGGGCTGATGGAGCAGCTGGGCGGCCCGCCGCTGTCCGGCGTCGGGTTCGGCCTGGGCGTGGACCGCTCGCTGCTGGCGTGCCAGGTCGAGGGCGTGCAGCCGGGCGACACCTCCCGGTGCGACGTGTACGGCGTGCCGCTGGGCGAGGCCGCGAAGGCGCGCCTGGTGGCGCTGTCGGGGTCGCTGCGCGCGGCCGGGGTGCGGTTCGACCTGGCGTACGGCGGCAAGGGCCTCAAGGGCGCGATGAAGGGCGCCGACCGGTCGGGCGCGCGGTTCGCGCTGGTGCTGGGCGAGCGGGACATCGAGGCGGGCGTCGTGCAGCTCAAGGAGCTGGCCACCGGCGACCAGCGCGAGGTGCCGCTGGTGGACGCGGTGATCTCGGTGCGGGAGGCGTTGGGCCGGTGAGCGAGCAGACCCCGCTGGACCTGCTGGACCCGGCCGCGGTGCGCAAGCGCGCCCGGACGGTCGCGGTCGGCGCGCTGATCGTGGCCGCCGCGTTCGGCGGGTTGCTGGGGCTGCTCGCGGGCCGGACGGCGGGCCTGGTCGCGGCGGTCGCGGTCGGCGCGCCGCTGCTGCTGCTGGCGTGGGCGGAGGCGCGGCGGCGGGTGTGGCTGGAGGGCCACGTCCTGTCCGTGCGCGCCTTCGGCACGCGCTCGGTCGACCTGCGCGCCGCCGACCAGCTCGACCTGCTGGTGACCGACGTGCGCGGCGCCCGGACGGTGGGGCTGTTCGTGCGCGGCGGCGGCAAGGCGATCAACCTGGCGCTGGCGATCTACGCCGGCACGGGCGGGCGCGAGCAGGGCGTGCTGGGGCTGCGCAGGCTGGCCGACGTGCTGGCGGGCCGGGGCGACGCGCCGGGCCTGGTGTTCTCCGAGCTGCTGGTGGCGCAGCTGCGGGCGGAGGCGCGCGGGCTGGCGGCGGCGGACCGGCCGCTGTACCAGCTCGGGTCGCTGGCGCCGGGCGGGCGGCTGGCGCAGAAGCTCAACCCGGACGCGATCTCGCGGTTCGTGTCGACCCTGGACTGACCCGGGCGCCCGGGTCGGTCAGTCGGCGGGCAGCCCCCAGGTGCCCTTCGGCGGGGGAGGGGACTGCGTGGCGGTGGCGTCCGTCGTGGCGGGCGCGCCGCCGATGAACCGGACCAGCGCGTCGTCGTGCTCGACGCGGCCGGGGAACGGGTCGCCCGCCGTGCGGCGGACCAGGTCCCGGACGGGCAGGGCGACGTGCGAGCCGAGCAGGACGAAGTTGCCGAAGCGCCGACCCCGGAACACCGCGGGCTCGGCGATGACGCACACGTGCCGGAACACCGCCCGCACGGTCGCGGCCTGGGCCTTCGCGAACGCCAGCGCGCCGCCGTCGCCGATGTTGGCCGCGTAGACCCCGCCGCCGCGCAGCGCGCGGGCCGCCAGCTCCACGAACTCGACCGACGTCAGGTGCGCCGGGGTGCGCGCGCCCGCGAACACGTCGGTGACGACCAGGTCGAAGGTGTCCTCCGGGGCCTTGGCCAGCACCTCCCGCGCGTCGCCGGTGCGGATCTTCACCCGCCAGGTGCGCTCCAGCGGCAGCAGCCCCCGCACCAGGTCGACCAGCGCCGCGTCGACCTCCACGACCTGCTGCGCCGAGCGCGGCCGGGTCTCGGCGACGTACCGCGGCAGGGTCAGCCCGCCGCCGCCCAGGTGCAGGGCGCGGATCGGGTCGTCGTCGGGCGCGACGAGGTCCACGAGGTGCCCGAGCCGGCGGACGTACTCGAACTCCAGGTGGCGCGGGTCGTCCAGGTCCACGTGCGACTGGGGGGTGCCGTTGAGGCGCAGCGTCCACGCGCGGGGCACGTCCGGGTCGGGGACCAGTTCCGCGATGCCCGAGTCGACCTCCCTCGTGACGGTCTGGTCGGTCTTCCGGGTGCGTCCCACGGCGGGGATTATCCCGGTGGGCCGCGGGCGCGCCGCCGGTGGCCGGGGCACGGGCGGGGGCGGTCGTCGGCCGGCGCCGTCGTCAGCGGGGCGGGCCGGGGCGGCGCCACGGGCCCTTGGCCGGGTCGTACCCGGTCCGCAGGTCGCCGGTCATCCGCGCGAACCGCCGGGGCGCGGGTTCGGGCTCCTCCCGGCCGCCCCCGCCGGCGCGGCCGTCGAGGGCGTCCTCGGGCTCGTCGGCGGGGTCGTCCTCGGGGTCGTCCTCCGGGTCCGCCGCCGCGGGGTGCGCGGGCACGTCCTCGCGCCCCACGACGAACGCGGCCAGCGCCGTCGTGATCGGCACGGCCGCCACCAGGCCGATGCTGCCCACCAGGGTCCGCACGACCTCCTGGGCCACCTGCTGCGCGGTCAGGATCTCGCCCAGGTCCCGGCCGGACAGCGAGAACGCCAGCAGCAGCGGCAGCGCCGTGCCCGCGTACGCCATGACCAGCGTGTTGACCACCGACGCGAGGTGGTCGCGCCCGATCCGCGACCCGGCCGCGTACAGCTCGCGGAACCCCAGCGCCGGGTTGGCCCGCCGCAGCTCCCACACCGCGCTGGTCTGGGTCACCGTCACGTCGTCCAGCACGCCCAGCGCGCCGATGACGGTCCCGGCGAGCAGCAGGCCGCGCGTGTCGACGCCGTGCCCGAGCAGGGACACCAGGTTCGCGGTGTCCTGGTCCAGCCCGGTGAGCTTGCCCAGCGCCGAGAACACCAGGCCGAGCACGCCGATCAGCGCGAGGCTGACCAGCGTCCCCAGCACCGCCGCGGACGTGCGGGCGGAGAAGCCGTGCGTCAGGTACAGCACCAGGAACATGATCAACCCGGAGCCGACCACGGCCACCCACACCGGGTCCTCTCCCGCCAGGATCGCGGGCAGCACGAACAGCACCAGCACCGCGAAGCTCAGCGCGAGCGCGCCCAGCGCGGCCAGCCCCCGCCACCGCCCGAGCAGCAGCACGGCCGCCACGAACAGCACCGCGAGCAGCAGCATCGGCACGCCGCGCTGGAAGTCGGCGAGCTGGTAGGACTGGCTCGACGCCGGGTCGCCGCCGCCGAAGGACAGGACGACCGCGTCGCCGACGGTGAACGTCGGCGAGGAGTCCTGCTCCGGCACCGGCAGCCGCACCTCGCGCCCGGCCGCCGCGCCGTCGGTCATCCGGACGGTGACCAGGACGCACCCGGTCGCGCCGGCCTGGTCGGCGTCCGGCCCGCAGCCGCCGCGCGCGACGGCCGTGACGTCGCCGCGCACCGGCACCTGGGTGAGCCCCGCGTCCGCGCCGGTCGGCTGGTCGTGGCCGAACGGGTAGAGCAGCAGCGCGCCGACGACGGTGGCCAGCACCAGCGGCAGCACCAGGACCAGCAGCAGCTTGCGGACCGGCGCGGACGCGGGCCCGGTGTCGTGGCCGTGCCCGTGGCCGTGGCCGGTGATCAGGTCCTTGGCGTGCACAGGGCACATCCTGCCCGATCACCGGGAACCCGACGCGCGGGCCGTGGCCTCCCCGGCCCGTGGCCGCGCGCGCCTCGTCGGTGTGTCCACAGTGGAGTGACCAGGTCGGTCGCGTCGAGGTGGTCGAGACCATTCGTCCGCTCACCGGACATTTCGGTGCGAATTTCGGGCCGAGGGCTTTCTCCCGGGCGACCTCGGTGCCACAGTGCCTCGTTGTGACGAACTGGACCCCCACCCACGGTCAGGACTTCGACCCGGTGCCCTACCGGCCCGCCCGGATGCCGGCCGAGCAGTCCCTGCGCACGGCGGCCGAGTTGCGCGAGCGCATGGACCAGCGCCGCACGGTGCGCATGTTCTCCACCGACCCGGTGCCGACGCAGGTCGTGCTGGACGCCATCGCCGTCGCCTCGACCGCGCCCAGCGGCGCGCACCAGCAGCCGTGGACCTTCGTGCGGGTGGTCGACCCGGACGTGCGCAAGGCGATCCGCGACGCCGCCGAGCACGAGGAGCGCATCTCCTACGAGGGCCGGCTGGGCGAGGAGTGGCTCGAAGCGCTGCGCCCGCTGGGCACCGACGACGTCAAGCCGCACCTCACCGACGCGCCGGAGCTGGTCGTGGTCTTCCAGCAGCGCTTCTACCTGGAGCCCGACGGCAGCAGCCGCAAGCACTACTACGTCGACGAGTCGGTGGGCATCGCGGTCGGGATGCTGCTCACCGCGCTGCACCTGGCGGGGCTCGCGGCGCTGACGCACACCCCGTCGCCGATGAAGTTCCTCGGCGAGGTGCTGGGCCGCCCGCGCAACGAGAAGGCGTTCGCGGTCATCCCGATCGGCTACCCGGCCGACGACTGCGTGGTCCCGAACCTGGTGCGCAAGTCGCTGGACCAGGTCCTGGTCATCGTCTAGCGGCCCGGACGCCCGTGGCGCGGCGCCTCCGCGTGGTGGAGGTGCCCGGCCGGGGCGGCCGTGGACCGTCCACAAGGGACGGTCGGCAGTCTTCACCGGGTCGAATCCCCTTGTGGGGCTTCCGTTCGGTGTGAAGCAGGCCATGCCCGGGTACCCGGGAAGTGCCGAGGTGCGCCGCGAGTTGTCGCGACAGCGTGGTCGTGCCGGTGCTCTCGGCCCAGACCACCGCGACCCGTGCGGGCGTCGCGGTCCAACCGGTGCCGCCGACTGGGTGGGGCCGGCCGGCCGCAGTGTGAACTGCGTCATGCCGGTTCCCGGTCCGTGCGCGGTGCGCGCGCCCGATACCGCAGGTCCGGCGTGCGCGGCACGCGCGATCCCACGTACAGGAACGCCGCGGGCCACGGCCGTCGTAGGCGTACAACGGAACGTAGATCACTTCGGCGGTGGTCCACCGCCATCGGCGCTCGACCACCTTTCCGTGGCTCCGTCGAGGTGGTGAAGGGGCGGAGGAAGCGGCGTCGGTACTCCGTTTGACGGGTTTTCGAACATATGTTCGGATGTGGACATGCGATGGGACGGGCAGAAGGACGTGGGGGACCGGCAGCAGGCGCTACCGGGGTTGCCGGGACTGGTCCGCAGCGTGCGCACCCCCGACTTCGCCGACGTCGTGTTCCACGAGGTGCGCGCCAAGTCCGTGCTGAACAGGGTCCCCGGTGGGCGGCTGCCGTTCGGCTGGACGGTCAACCCGTACCGGGGCTGCACGCACGGCTGCACCTACTGCCTGGCCGGTGACACGCCCGTCCTGCTGGCCGACGGCCGCACGAAGCCCATCTCCCGGCTGGCGGTGGGGGAACAGGTGTTCGGCACCCGCGAGGGCCGCTTCGTCGCGACGCGGGTGAAGGCGCTGTGGACCACCGAGAAGCCCGCCTACCGGCTGACCCTGGAGGACGGCACGCAGGTCGTGGCCAGCGGCGACCACCGGTTCCTCACCGAGGACGGCTGGCGGCACCTCACGCCGGGCCGCTGCGCGGACTCCGACGAGCGGCCGTTCCTGGTGAAGGGCGCCCGCCTGGTCGGGACCGGCCGCTTCACCGCGCCGCCCGCGGCCGACGACGACTACCGGCGCGGCTACCTGTGGGGCGTGGTGCGCGGCGGGCTGCCCGGCGACCCGGACGTGCTGGCGCGGGCGCGGGACTTCGGGGGCGGGGTGATCCCGCGCGACGGCGAGCTGGTCGAGTGGCCGGCGGCGCCCGGTGACGAGTGGAGCAAGGGCTTCCTGGCCGGCCTGTTCGACGCGCGCGGCACCGCGACCGGTGGCGAGCTCGTGCTGTCCAGTTCGGACAGCACCGTGTTCGAGGCGGCGGTGCTGGCGCTGCTGCGCCTGAGGATCGCGCACGTGGTGGAGGTGCGCGGCGTGCGGATCACCGGGGGGCTGGCGGAGAAGCTCCGCTTCCTGCACCTGGTGAACCCGGCGGTGGCGCGCGGCAACGCGGTGGAGGGCACGCCGGTCCCGCGCGGGGCGCGGCTCGGCGTCCTGTCGGTGGAGGCGCTGGGCGTGACGCGGACCCTCTACGACATCACCACCGGCACGGGCGACTTCGTGGCCAACGGCCTGGTGAGCCACAACTGCTTCGCCCGCAACTCGCACACCTACCTCGACCTGGACGCCGGCCACGACTTCGACTCGCAGGTCGTGGTCAAGGTCAACGCGGTGGAAGTCCTGACCGCGCAGCTGAAGTCGCGGCGGTGGCGGCGCGAGCACGTGGCGATGGGCACGAACACCGACCCGTACCAGCGGGCCGAGGGCCGCTACGCGCTGATGCCGGGCATCATCCGGGCGCTGGCGGACTCCGGCACGCCGTTCTCGGTCCTGACGAAGGGGACCGTGCTGTCGCGCGACATCCCGCTGCTGAGCGAGGCGGCGGGGCAGGTGCCGGTCGGCATCGGCGTGTCGATCGCCCTGCTGGACCGGGAGCTGCAGGCGGGCCTGGAACCGGGCACGCCGAGCCCGCAGGCGCGGCTGGAGCTGGTGCGCAGGGTGCGCGAGGCCGGGTTGCCGTGCGGGGTGTTCGTCGCCCCCGTGCTGCCGGGCCTGACGGACTCGGCGCAACGCCTGGACGAGCTGCTGGCCGGGATCGCGGCGGCGGGGGCCACCGGGGTGACCGTGCTGCCCCTGCACCTGCGGCCGGGCGCGCGGGAGTGGTTCGCGCGGTGGCTGGCGCGCGAGCGCCCCGACCTGGTCGACGGCTACCGGAAGCTGTACGCGCGCGGCGCCTACGTCGACGCCCACTACCGGCGTCGCCTGGCGGCCAGGGTCGAACCGCTGCTGCGCAAGCACGGCCTGGCCGTGCAGCACCGCGTCGAGCTGTCGGGCGAGCCCGATGACGACGACGGCGCGTGGCCCGGGGGCAGCCTGCCCGCCTCGACACCGAACCCGCGCGGCCTCGACCGGGGGCAGCTCACCCTCCTGTGAGGGGTCCCGCCGCCGGCCGAGCCGCCCGATCGGGGGTTCTCCGGCCGCCGGCCGGGTAGTTCCACCTCATGGACACGTACCTGGGCATCTACCTGAAGGACCAGTTCGCGATGGGCGTGCTGTGGCGCGAGCTGGCCCGCCGCGCGCAGCGCAACAACCAGGGCACCCCGCTGGGCGAGGCGCTGGCGGAGGTGGCGACGGGCATCGCCGAGGACGTGGAGACGTTCCGGTCGATCATGGAACGGGTGGGCGTCCGCCCGAGCCGGCTCAAAACCGCTTCCGCGGCCGTGTCCGAGCGGGTGGGGCGGCTCAAGCTCAACGGCCGGCTGGGCGGTTACTCGCCGTTGAGCCGTTTCGTGGAATTGGAGGCCGTGACCATGGGGATCGACGGCAAGAAGCAGTTGTGGAACACCGTCGCCGATTTGGCGGGGCTGCGCGAACGCCTGCCGGACATCGACTTCGACCACCTCCTGGAACGCGCCGAGCGCCAGCGGGCCACCCTGGAGCCATTCCGCACGCGGGCCGGGACGAAGGTCCTCCGCGCCCCCGCCCCGAACCGCTCCTGAAGCGCTTCCGGGCGCCGATACCGCTCCTGAAGTGCTTCCAAGCGCTTGTGAGGCCACGAGCTGCCGTAAGGTGTTTTGACCCGTCAATGCTGCTCTGGGGCGCTCTTCAGCACATCAGTGCAGCTCAGAGGGTGTTTGAATGAAGCAGCGGGACCACCGCAGAGGGACCACGACGCAAGGCGAACGCTAAGAACGGCGGTCTGGGCTCAAGTCGGGAACGCTACGCAGCGGGACCACACTTTCGCTTGTATACCAATCCGCTGGACGGATCTCCCGTCTGTCGTCCTCGTGCGCGCACGCGATCCGATGTGTCGGATTTCTCCGGGCCGAGGGAAAAAGATGGGGGATCCCACCGGCGGATTGGTGTACAAGCGATGGTGTGGTCCCGCTGATTAGCGTTCCCGACTTGAGTGCGGACCTGCGTGCGGACGTTCGCCTTGCGTCGTGGTCCCTCTGCTGTGGTCCCGCTGCTTAGGAAGAACAAGGACCAAGAACGCTTGAGGGGCGGATCCGGGGGGTTGCTCGTCGTGGCGTCGTGGCGTCGTGGCGTCGTGGCGTCGTAGGTGGCGGGAGCGTACGGCGTACGGTACGTTGTACGGCATGAGTGGTGTGCCGGGTAGTGGTGCTGGGTTCGTGCCGACGGACGAGGACGTGGCGGGGGTCCTCGACTGGTTCGCGCGGTGGGACGCGCTGGCGGTGGCCAAGGACGTCGAGGCGATGGCCGGGATGGCGCTGTTCCCCGTCAACGCGGTGACCGACGGGGCGGCCGAGTTGTGGGACCGCGAGCGGTTCCTGAAGGACATGGCTGCCCAGTTGGGTGATGGCGACGTGCGGATGGAGTCGGTGCGCACGCCGGTCTTCGTCAACGCCGGCCTGGTCTTCGTGATCACCGACGCGACCATCACGGTGGGCGACTTCTCGCAGGTCGTGCGGTACGGCGACCTGCTGGTGAAGGTCGCCGGCGAGTGGCGGTTCCAGACGATGGTCCAGGGCGGCTGGTGACCGGGTGAGGCGGGCCTGCGTCACCGGCGGGCGGTCTTCTGCGCCTGTCGGTGACGCGGGACGCTCGTCGGGTGGCGGGTCGGGCGGGCGGTGCCGGAACGGGCGGCGCCCGGCCGAGTCGATCGCCCGGGCGCCGACCCGCCGGGCCGCGATCGGCAAACCGGCCACGGCACTGGGCCGCTCGGCCGTACACGGGTTGGTCGTCAACCGGCGGCTCCCGGTTCGCGCGTTGCGCCATCCGGCCTTCGGAGCCGGCGGCGCCCACACCGGTTTCCCGGCGCGGCGCGGGCTTCTCGCGGGCCGGAAGTGGACGTGCGCCCCGCCGCGTCGGCCACCGCCCCGGCGTTGTCCGGAAATCGTCGGACGAACCTACGGCTGGGGTGGCGGAATCTCCCGCCGCAACCCCGGGAAACAGTGTTTGAATTCGCCGGCGAAACCATGGCGGTGGTCTACCGGCACAACCGCGACGGCGTCGTCGCCGATCCCGGTGTGCGGGAGGCGGCGGTGTCACGCAGCGAAGTCGCCCGGGAACGCAGCGGTATCCGCGGGGCCTCCACCGCCGCCGTGCACGACGACCCGGGCGGGCGCTGCGCGTGGCCGTCGCCGACTTGGCGGCGGTGTGCGAGGAGCCGGCAGCCGCCGGATGCCCGATGCTGCCGATGGTCGTACCGCCGGCGATCCGCGCGACCGTAATCGCGCGGTTTGGCGCACCGGAGCGGGAACGGCGGTGGCCGCCCGGGTCCGCGGGCGGGCAGGGCGGCGGGCAGGGCGCCGCCGGCTGCCGCTGTCGTCGGTGGTCGTGCCGACCGACGCCCCCGGCTTCACCCACCGGCACGTCCCGCCGCGCCCTGGACCGGCGGCCGACCACGCCCGGACCCGCGCCGATCGGAGCGCACCAGGGCGTCGCGCGCCCGTTGGTGCGGTGCGCGACCCGGGGCGAACCCGCTCGGCTGAGGGCGTGAAAGGCCGCGGCTCCACGACGCTGGAGAAGACCGGGCTGCGGGGGGCGGCCGACATGGCCGAGTGCGCGGCGGGGGGCGGTGGTGGTGGCGGTGGACCGGGCCATCCGGGTGCGCGGCGGCGACGGGTCGGCCTCCGAGTACGGACTCGGCGCCCTGCTCGCCGCGTCCCGGGCGTCCCGGTTCGCGTCGGTGAGCCGCGAGGTGGTCCTGAACTCCGTGGCACGGCACGCGCTGGAGTTGCCGCGCTCCTACCGGCTCACGTCCACTGCCAGCGCAGGCCCACCACACCGGGCCCGAAGTCCAGGGCGACGGCGTAGGCGTAGCCCCAGGTGTCCACCGGGGTCTCCCGCACCTCGGCGGGTTCGCCGCCGGACAGGTCCGAGGTGAACTGCTCGCAGCGCGCGGGTCGGCACCGCGAGTCGTACCGGACTTCCAGCACGTACTCCCGAACCGGGTGCCGGAACCGGCGCGAGTGGGTGTTGTCGTAGGTCGGGTGGTGCGGCGCGACGTGGATGAGCTCGTACTCCACGGCGGTGCGCTCCCCCCTGCGCAGTGGCCGGTCGAACAGCAGTTCGGCGATCATCAGACCGTTGCGCGGGTCGGCGGAGACCCGCCCCAGTCTGCACGAGCGCAGCGTGCCGATCACCGGCAGCGGGTCGCCGGGCAGCCGGGTGTCGTAGCCCAGCAGCACGCGGTCCACCCCGGCCCGCTCGGCCCGCAGCACCTGCCGCGACCGCACCCGGCGGGTGCTGCCGTCCATCGCCAGCTCCACCTGGTCGCGCAGGCTGAGCCGGGTCAGGTCCTGGTCGGTGCTGGTGTCCACGTCGGCCAGCAGCTCGGCCATCGACTCGTAGTCCCCCGCCGCCGCCCAGGCTTCCGGGCCGACCGGCCGCGTCCTGGGCCGAGCCTTGCCGCGCGGCCGGGGCGGCCCCAGCAGCGCGCGCAGCCCGCCCTCGCCGACCTCCAGGATCTCCTCCAGGTGCCCGACTGCGGTCAGTGAGTCGGGCCGTTCCGGCCGTCGCCGCCCCGACTGCCAATAGCTCAGCGCGGCGATGCTCACCGCCACGCCCCGTGACCGCAGCTTGTGCTGGATGCGCTCCAGGCTGAGCCCTTTCGCCCGGATCGCGGAGCGCAAAGCGTCCGCGAAGGGGTCCGCTCCGGCGTCGATGCGTCGGGGATCGCGTACCCGCGATTCCGGTCCGACGACTGGCGTAGGCATCTCCACTCCGTTCTCCGAGGACAAGGCGAGCGACGTTATCGTGCGAAATCGCCTCGACGGTACAGCCGATCGGGTTTCCCGACGTGAATTTAACCGAATCGGCGGGCAAAATCCGGTCGGCCATGGAATGTTTGAATTCTCATTAACAGCACCGGTGTGAAGGTCGGGGCCGCGCGATCGTCCCACCGGCGCTGGGACGTCCGGCCGCTTCCCGGTAGCCGAAGCGCCCCATAGCCTCGGGACGTGGGGTGATGTGAGGCACACCCCGCGCGGTCGAGGCCCCGCCCCCTGCCGCTGGCGGGCGTCGACGACCGTTCCCTGCGAAGAACGGACACGCACATGCGCAAGCTCAGTTGGATCGCCGGGGTCGGCGCCGGGGTGGCGGTGTGCGCCCTGGTGGCGCCGCCCGCCCAGGCCGCGGAGGGCACGATCCTCTCCGCCGGGACCGCCGAGGCGATCCCGAACAGCTACCTGGTGAAGCTGAAGGATTTCTCCACGGCGGATGCGAACTCGCTCGCGGCGCGCTTCGGCGGCCGGGTCGACCGCATTTTCTCCACGGCGTTGAACGGGTTCTCCGCGACCCTGTCCGAGCGGGCCGCCAAGCGCCTGGCCGCGCACCCGGCGGTCGACTACGTCGAGCAGGACCAGGTGGTGCACGCCGACGCCACCCAGTCCAACCCGCCGTCGTGGGGGCTGGACCGGGTCGACCAGCGCAACCTGCCGCTCGACCGGAGCTACACCTACAACACCACCGGCGCGGGCGTGAACGTCTACGTCATCGACACCGGTGTGCGCATCAGCCACAGCGACTTCGGCGGCCAGGCGAAGAACGGCTACGACGCGGTCGACAACGACAACATCGCCCAGGACGGCAACGGCCACGGCACGCACGTGGCGGGCACCATCGCCGGCCGTGCGCACGGCATCGCCAAGGGCGCCACGATCCACGCCGTGCGCGTGCTGAACAACTCCGGCAGCGGCACCACCGCCGGCGTGGTGGCGGGCATCGACTGGGTGACCCGCAACCACGTCAAGCCGGCCGCGGCGAACATGAGCCTCGGCGGCGGCGCCTCCACGACGCTGGACGCGGCCGTGCGCCGGTCCATCGCCGCGGGCGTCACCTACGGCGTGGCGGCGGGCAACAGCAACACCAACGCGTCGACCTCGTCTCCCGCGCGGGTGACCGAGGCGATCACGGTCGGCTCCACCACCCGGACCGACGCGCGGTCGAGCTTCTCGAACTACGGCTCGGTGGTGGACGTCTTCGCGCCCGGCTCCGACATCACCTCCGCCTGGCACACCAGCGACACCGCGACCAACACGATCAGCGGCACCTCGATGGCGACCCCGCACGTGGTCGGCGTCGTGGCCCGCTACCTGCAGGCCAACCGGTCGGCCACGCCGGCCCAGGCGCAGTCGGCGATCGTGAGCGCCGCCACCAGCGGCAAGGTCACCAACCCCGGCTCGGGCTCCCCGAACCGGTTGCTGTACTGGGCCCCCACGGCCTGACGGCCCGAGCCCGAAGCGGAAACCCCGGCGCGCGAACCGCGCCGGGGTTTCCCGTCCCCGCGAGGGAGGCCGGCGCGCACGCCGCCACCCGGCCGGGCGCACGACGTGGCGGAGGGCGTGCCGGTGGGAGCCGTGCGGGTGCTCGACGCCCGGTAGTACCCGCGGCACGCGACCCGTGCCGCGTTCCCTGCGAACCCCGCGAAGGAAGACCCCATGCGCAAGTTGTTGCCCGGCCTCGGCGCAGCCGCCCTGGCCGTCGGTTTGTCGGCCGTCCCGGCCCAGGCGGAGGGCGCGGTCCTGCACGCCGGCTCCCCGCGGGCCGTGCCCGGCAGCTACGTGGTCAAGCTCCGGGACTTCTCGGCGCTGAGCGACGTGACCGCCCGGTTCGACCGGGTGGACCGGGTGTTCTCCGGGCCGTTCAAGGGTTTCTCGGTCCGGTTGAGCGCCGGGCAGGCCCGTCGGCTCGCCGCCGACCCGGCCGTGGAGTACGTCGAGCAGGACCAGGTCGTGCGGGCCTTCACGACGCAGGAGAACGCGCCCTGGGGCCTGGACCGCATCGACCAGCGCAAGCTGCCGCTGGACACCCGGTACGAGTACACGACCACCGGGCGCGGCACCACGGCGTACGTGATCGACACCGGCATCCGCGTCACCCACGAGGAGTTCCGCGGTCGGGCGTGCAACGGCTGGGACGCGGTCGACAAGGACGACGTCGCCCAGGACGACAACGGCCACGGCACGCACGTCGCCGGCCTCATCGCGGGCAAGACCTACGGCGTGGCCAAGCAGGCGCGGGTGTGCGGCGTGCGGGTGCTGGACAAGAACGGCACCGGCACCACGGCGGGCGTCATCGCGGGCATCGACTGGGTGGCGGCCAACGCGAGGAAGCCCGCCGTGGCCAACCTCAGCCTCGGCGGCGGCGCGTCCACGGCGCTCGACGACGCGGTGCGCCGGCTGATCGCCTCCGGCGTGACGGCGTCGGTCACCGCCGGCGGCGGCAACGGCGACGCCGCGGGCTCCTCGCCGGCGCGCGTCGTGGAGGCGATCACCTCCGGCTCGTCCACCAGCGCCGACGCCAGGGCGTCGTTCTCCAACTACGGCAAGGTGGTCGACGTGTACGCGCCGGGCGTGAACATCACCTCGGCGTGGCACACCGGCGACACGGCCACGAACACGTTGAGCGGCACGTCCATGTCGACCGGGTACGTCTCCGGCGTGGCGCTGCGGTACCTGCACGCCCACCGGGCGGCGACGCCCGACCAGGTGCAGGCCGAGATCGTGCGCGAGTCCACGCCGCTGCCGTGGGGCAACCTGCTCTACTGGTCGCCCGCCAGGTGACCGGTCGGGGCGAGGTCGTGCCTCATCACGACCTCGCCCTCCACCACCTCACCGGTCTCGACGAACCCGAACGCCGCGTACAGGCCGCGCGCGACGGCGTTGCCGGGCACCAGGCTCAGGCTCAGCCGCGTGCGACCCTCCGCCCGCGCGAGGTCGGCGATGGCGGCCAGGCCCTTGCGGCCCAGACCCCGCCCCTGCGCCCGCCGGTCGATCATGAAGCGGACGACGTGCAGCTCCCGCGGGTCGTCCCGGTGGAGCAGGGTGAAGCCCACCAGCTCCTCGCCCGAGCGCAGCGCGAGCGGCTCCATCTTCGGCCGGTGGATCCACGCGTCGGCCAGCGAGTGCAGGTTCGAGGCGACGAAACCCCGCTGCTCCTCGTGCACTTCGAGGTCGATGACGGCGCGGTAGTTGTCCTCGGTGACAGGTTCCAGGCGCATCCGGGCAAGGTAGCGCCCGCGCCCCACCAGTGGGCCCGGGGTCCGGGAAAACGCCGGTCGCGCAACTTCCCCCGACTGACCGGCACCGCGAACCCGACGATCGGGCACGGCCACCTCCACCGGAGGCGGCCCAGGCCCTTTCACCACCCACCCCGCACCGCCCACAACCGGCTCGGCCCGAACCCACCCCGCACCGCCCCGAAATCGTTTTGAAGCCGCGCGCAGCGCGCACCCCGGTGTGGGCTGCGTGTCATCCCCGTATGGCCTGCGCGCAGCGAACCGCATGTGTCAAGGGGAGATCGGGACACCCGGTCACCGCACACCCGGTTCGATCTCCCCTTGACGCATGTGGTTGTCTCCGACCAGGCCATGCGGGGGTGGCGCGACGCCCTGAGCTTGGTCTTTGTGTCATCCTTGGCGGCCTCTCGGCTGCTCTTCATACTTTTGTCGCGCACCGATCCGGGTGAGATTCGGGGCGGTGCGGATCTAAGTTGAAGAGCTTTAAAGAGTCCTCGCCGGACGGGCAGGCCGCCAAGGAGGAGGAAGAGCAAGAGCGGTCGTGTTCTCCCCGTATGACCTGTCTAAAGACGACCATGCTTTTCCTGGGGGTGCAAGCGAAAAGCGTGCTTGCACCCCCAGGAAAAGCATGGTAGCCCTCCGGGCAGGCCATACGGGGAGAACACGAAGCGACCGGTCTGCACGGGGCGTGCGGACCACCACAAGCGCTTGAGGGGCGGTTCGGGGTGGGGGCTGGTGCCGTTCGCCTGGCATGAGGGGCAGGGGCGTGGGGAACAGAGGGTGGAGGAGCAGGGGGGTGAAGGGGCGGGTTACTTCTCCCGCACCGTGGTGAACTTGAAGTCGACGACCGGTGGGCCGTCCGTCTGCTGGACGGCCTTGCGGTCCTGGTCGCAACGGAGCTGTTCGCAGTGGCGAAGGTACTTGGCCAGAAGGGCCTGCTCGGCGGTCTCGGCATTGGGATCGGGCTGCTGATGAGCATCGGCGGAGGTGTTTCTGCGGTCCGGCGTTGGAAGTCCCGCCGAGTGGGCAACGCCGAAGCCGACCCAGCGGAAGATCAGCCCTGACCCGGGAAACCCGAGTTTCGTACGGATCGCGGACTCCTGTGGTGTACCGGTGCCGGTGAGCACGTGACGGGGTCGCCCCTCATCCGTGGCGCGGGTCAGCTGCGCCGAGGTGCGCGGGTGCGCTTGGAGGGCACCGCGCATTCGGTCGTGCCGAACGACTCGGACCGTCACGGCCGGACGACTGGTCGCTGAGCTTGGCAAGTCCGGATCGGGTGTGACGTGACCAGTCCCGATCCGGGCCTGCCAGGCTCGGGGCTCAAGCTTCGCGGACCGCAGGAAGCTCTGGAACGCCTCTGCGCTGAAGATCACGACACCTCGTTCTACGCCGGCGATGATGGCTGCGGCGTACTCGAAGGTCTGGCAGAGAGCGGGCACGATCAGCGGATCCCGGATGCGCTGAACGACAGCGGTCGTCTCGTGCTCGACCAGGCCGCGCCTTTGCTCGCCTCCAACGGTCACCCGAGTGGCCTCTATTTCCATCGCTTCACGCGACCGGGAGTGACTGAGGTCGTTCAAGCATGGGACGACCGTAGGGCGGTGTACGCCCGATTGAGCGATGCATCGGGCAAGACGGCCCCTCTCGCGGGTCCGTCGCTCTTGTATCAGTCCGTGGGTGCCTTCGCTGAAGTGGTCGAAGAGTCAGCGCGGGCGCGGCTGGCACCCACTCGGTGAGGTGACAGGCGACTAGACGCGAAAGGAGGGCAAAGGATGGAAAACCACGACATGTTCGCGGACGTCTTCGTGGGCGGCGAGACGCTGGCGGTACTTCCCAGCGAGTACACGAAGGTTGCGGGTAGCAGCGACACCAAGAACCAGTACGACGAAATCTGATCACGGCGTCGGGGGCGGGCAGTGCGCCCGTCCTCGACGTTCCTCAGTGCGGAGGCATACTGTGCTCAAGATGGAGTTGATCCACGAGGGGAACCGCCCGCCGTGGCGCTCGGACGGAGGGCGGTGGGTGTCGGGGGCAAGCTGGATCGAACCCTTCAGGCATCCGAACCTCGAAGACTTCGCCGCGACGGATGGCACGTCGAGCCTTGTTGTCGTCAGAGAGCGAGCGTCCGATGTGATCCAGCTCGGTACACCCGAACCGGTGGCACTTACACCTCCGGCATACGGTGAGTTGAGGCATCGGCTGCTCGCCTCGGCCACCGACTTCTTCATGATTGAGCAAGATCCTCAGGGCGCGTTCCGTCTCTACGCGGGCCAGTGGGGTAATGCGCCCGTCTACGTAGTAGAGGGACGGGGCCGGTTGCATGGCTCGTGGTACTACGGGGATCTGCGGGCGCACATGCGCTTCGGTGAACTTCACCCGCCGACGGTCACGAGTATTCTCGCCGGCCGGCCGCGCTACTCCATGCACACCCTGTTCGCTCCGGTAAAGCAGATCACCGAGCGGATGAGAGTCACCTATGACCCGGTGTCGGGTCTGGACTTCCGCTACCCGGAACCGGCGATGCGCGCCCTTCCCCGGGAGATCCGCGAGGGCGTGGACATCCTCGACGTCTACGAGGCTGAGTTGCAGAGGGCGGTCCGGCTCTGGGAGATCGACCCGGAACGAACTGCTGTCGAGCTGTCAGGTGGGATGGACTCCGCGAACGTCGCCATGACCCTTGCCGGACTTTTTCCCGGGAAGATCCGGTCATACGCACTGATCCTCGCGGGCGAGATCGGTGAGCAGCAGCTGCGGCGACGCAACGCCATGATCGACTTTGCGGGTTTCCGGGACTTCCGGGTACCTGCGATCGACTGGCCGCCTCTGCACCCGCTAGGAGGTAGAGCGCTGGGTGATCCGCTCAACCCGATGGACGAGCCCTACCATGAAGCGGTCGAAGCGATGTTGGAAAGCGCCACCGCCCACGGTCTGACCACCGTGTTCACCGGTGACGGCGGTGACGAACTCCTCTCGCTGCGTGGCGAGGAATGGGGGCGGACCGGCCGGGTGCAAGGGCGCAACAACCCTCATCGAAACCCGCCCGACTGGCTCGGGTGTCGAGCCGTTGAGTTGCTCGCCCGGATTGACAGCGACCTTGCGCCGGTCACTGTGCTCAACGAAGCGACCCACCTCGGCTTCGCTTGCAGGACGCCACAGTTCATGGCGGCTGGTCTGTGGCCGTTGTCCCCGCTCGCTTCCGGTCGCTTGATCAGATTCGGGGAGCAGTTGCCCGTCAGGTTCCGTGAAGGCAAGTTCATCGCCCGCGAACGACTTCGGCGGCTGGGCTTTTCCGACGATGTGGTGCACCCGCGGCATCGTGAGAACTTCGTCCACGTCATGGAGCGCGGGCTTGTCGAGTACGGCGTACCTCTGGTTGACGAGTACCTGGAGGAATCGCCGCTAGTGGATCTGGGCTTCGTGGACCCCGACCGCCTTCGAGCCGTGCGGGACGCGGCCTCCACGGGCAGGATCGACACGCGGTTGTTCGGATACCTTCGGCTTGAACTGGGTCTGCGAGGATTGCTGTCGTGACGACGGTAGCGACCGCATACGTGATGCGTCCGGGCGTGGCGACCGACCGTCCGGAGGTCGCAGGCATGATCCGCGCTCGGGCGGCCTGGATGCGCGAGGCCGGCCAGGGTCGGTGGACGAGTTGGAACCGGCACGCTGACGAGTTGGCCGGCCAGGTGGGGGACGACCGCTGGCCCACCTGGGTGCTGTGCGAATCGCGCGGCGGTGTCGTCGGAGTCACCTCGGCGTCTCCGCTCACCCCCGCCCTCGGTTGGAGTCCCGAGGAACAGGCGCAGAGCGCCACGTTCCTGCAGTCCACGGTCACGGACCCGCGTTTCGTCGGGCGAGGGCTGGGAGTCGTCATCGCCTTTTGGGCACTCGACTACGCGGCCGGGCTCGGGCACGACTGGGTCCGACGTGGTGTCCTGACCACGGGTAAGGACAACCGCGGCTTGGTTCGGTACTACCGACAGCAGGGGTGGAGGGTCGTACGAGCGATTGCGCACCCGCGGCGACCCGAGATCACCGTGTGGTCGTTGCAGCGTCCCGCTGAACGGCAACCGCAACTCGCAGAGTTTCTTGAGTCCTGGCCGCGAAGCCGGCAGCGCGCTGACGAAGCCGTGGCCCAATGCCGCTGACCTGAACATTATCTACTCAGCTCAGATCGATTCAGCTTGTGTTCGGTGCGATCCGATCCAGATCGCCTCGGCCTCGTCGCGACGACAAGTGACCTGGGAATCTGTGCCTGTGCGGTGCGGTGCCATCCGGCCTGTTCGGTGAACGACCGGGGTCTTGACCAGCCGAAAGCTTAAGTTGGCGGCGTTGGGTCCTACGGGGAGAACACGAAGCGACCGGTCTGCACGGGGCGTGCGGACCACCACAAGCGCTTGAGGGGCGGTTCGGGGTGGGGGGCTGGTGCCGTTCGCCTGGCGTGGGGAGCAGGGGTGTGAAGGGGCGGGTTACTTCTCCCGCACTGTGGTGAACTTGAAGTCGACGACCGGTGGGCCGTCCGTCTGCTGGACGGTTTTGCGGTCCTCCGTGTACGTCGGCTGCACGCCGAGGGCCGCGACCTCCTCGACCACGTCCAGCCCGCGCGTCACCCTCCCGATCACCGGGTAGTGCGGCGGGAACTCGCTGTCCTCGTACACGATGAAGAACTGGCTGCCGTTGGTGCCCGGCGTCCCCCGGTTCGCCATCCCGACGACACCGCGCGCGTACCCACCGGTCTTGGCCTTCGGGTCGTCGTAGCGGTACCCCGGTCCGCCGCTGCCGGTGCCCGTCGGGTCGCCGCACTGGATGATCCGGATGCCCTCCGTCACGAGCCGGTGGCACTTGGTCCCGTCGTAGAAGCGCTTCCCGACCAGGTGGCGGAAGTTGTGCACGGCGCAGGGGGCGGAGGCCGCGTCGAGGGTCAGCTCGATGTCGCCCTCGCCGGTGGCCAGGGTGAAGACCGACGTGCCCTTCAGCGGCACCTCGTACTCGCCGGGCGGTTGCACGCGGGTGCTCGTGGCCGAGTCCGGGTCGCGCGGGTACTGGCACTGGGTGGTCGGGACCGGCGGGAGGGGGCCTGCGACCGGCCTGCCCTGGACGGTGTACGCGCAACCGGTGGTCAGCAGAAGGAGCACGGCGGTCAACAGCAGGCGTCTGCGCACGCGGGGATCGTAGGGGCGCGGCGGGCCCCGCGGTGAGCCCCGGAGAAACCTGGTGGCGTCTTCCGGTGCGCCGTTGGATAGCCTTGACGACCAGTCGCTGTTCCGCTATCACCACCCACGACGTCGGCCGAGCCGACCACGAACCCGAGGAGAGCAGCACCCGTGATGCGCACGCACGAGGCCGGGACGCTCCGCGCCGAGCACGCCGGGCAGTCCGTCACCCTGACCGGGTGGGTGGCCCGCCGGCGCGATCACGGGGGCGTGATCTTCATCGACTTCCGGGACGCCTCCGGTGTCGCGCAGGTCGTGTTCCGGGAGGGCGAGATGGCCGAGCGCGCCCACCGGCTGCGCTCGGAGTTCGTGGTGAAGGTCGTCGGCGAGGTGACGCTGCGCCCCGAGGGCAGCGAGAACCCCGACCTGCCCACCGGGGCGATCGAGGTCTACGCCTCCGAGCTGGAGGTGCTCAACGAGGCCGCGCCGCTGCCCTTCCAGCTCGACGAGCACCTGGAGGTCGGCGAGGAGGCCCGCCTCAAGCACCGCTACCTGGACCTGCGCCGCAGCGGCCCGGCCAAGGCGATGCGGCTGCGCAGCGAGGCCAACCGGATCGCGCGCGAGGTGCTGCACGAGCGGGACTTCGTGGAGGTCGAGACCCCCACGCTGACCCGCTCCACGCCGGAGGGCGCGCGGGACTTCCTGGTGCCCGCTCGGCTGCGGCCCGGGTCCTGGTACGCGCTGCCGCAGTCGCCGCAGCTGTTCAAGCAGCTGCTGATGGTCGGCGGGCTGGAGCGGTACTACCAGATCGCCCGCTGCTACCGGGACGAGGACTTCCGCGCCGACCGGCAGCCGGAGTTCACCCAGCTCGACATCGAGATGAGCTTCGTCGAGCAGGACGACGTGATCGAGCTGGGCGAGCAGATCATCACCGCGCTGTGGCGCGAGCTGGCCGGCCACGAGATCGCGCGGCCGTTCCGCCGCATCTCCTACGCCGAGGCGATGGCCAAGTACGGCTCGGACAAGCCGGACCTGCGCTTCGACCTGGAGCTGACCGAGCTGACCGAGTACTTCAAGGACACCCCGTTCCGGGTCTTCCAGGCGCCCTACGTGGGCGCGGTGGTCATGCCCGGCGGCGCCGACCAGCCCCGCCGCACGCTCGACGCCTGGCAGGAGTGGGCCAAGCAGCGCGGCGCGAGGGGCCTGGCCTACGTGCTGGTCAACGAGGACGGCACGCTGGGCGGCCCGGTGGCCAAGAACCTCTCCGACGCCGAGCGCGAGGGCCTGGCGAAGGCCGTGGGCGCGAACCCCGGCGACTGCGTGTTCTTCGGCGCGGGCGACCCGGACGGCGCGCGGGCGCTGCTCGGCGCGGCCCGGGTGGAGATCGCGAACCGGATCGGGCTGATCGAGGAGGGCTCCTGGTCGTTCGTGTGGGTCGTGGACTTCCCGATGTTCGAGGCCACCGACAAGACCGACGACGTGGCCGTCGGCGGTGGCAAGTGGACCGCGCTGCACCACGCGTTCACCTCGCCGACCCCGGAGTGGGTCGACCGCTTCGAGGAGGACCCGGGCAACGCCAAAGCCTACGCCTACGACATCGTCTGCAACGGCAACGAGATCGGCGGCGGGTCCATCCGGATCCACCGCGCGGACGTGCAGCAGCGGGCGTTCGACGTGATGGGCATCGGCCCGCAGGAGGCGCAGGAGAAGTTCGGCTTCCTGCTCGACGCCTTCAAGTACGGCGCCCCGCCGCACGGCGGCATCGCGTTCGGCTGGGACCGGATCACCATGCTGCTGGCCGGCGCGGACTCGATCCGCGAGGTCATCGCGTTCCCCAAGAGCGGCGGCGGCTACGACCCGCTGACCGCCGCGCCCGCCCCGATCACCGCGCAGCAGCGCAAGGAGGCCGGGGTGGACGCCAAGCCGCAGCAGCCGCAGGCGTGATCCGGGAGCGGTAGCCGGGCCGATCGGGCACAGTCGTGGCCATGCTGCACCTGAGGGCGCTGTGCCCGGTCGACCGCACCGAGCAGGTGCTCGCCGCGCTGAAGGAGCACCCCGGCGCGGCGCACGTCGTGCTGCTGCGCGGCGCGGCCGTCGACCCGGCGGGCGACGTGGTGGAGGCCGACCTGGCCCGCGAGGCCGCCGACGAGGTGGTCGACGCGCTGTGCGGGCTGGGCGTCGACCGCAGCGGCGGCCTGACGCTGGAGCTGCTGGACACGGCGCTGTCCGACGCCGCCGACCGGGCGGAGCGGGCGGCGCCGGGCCAGGGCGCCGACGCCGTGGTGTGGGAGGAGCTGCTCGGCCGCACCGGCGAGGAGTCGCGGCTCAACGCCACGTTCGTGGCGTTCCTGACCATCGCGTGCCTGCTGGCCGCGGTGGGCGTGGTGACCGACTCGCCGGTGACGATCGTCGGCGCGATGGTCGTCGGCCCGGAGTTCGGGCCGCTGGCGGCCATCGCGGTGGGCGCGGTGCTGCGGCGCCGGGACCTGGTGCGGCGCGCGGCGCTGGCGCTGGCGGTCGGGTTCCCGGTGGCGATGCTGGTGACCTTCGTCGGCGCGGTCCTCGGCTCCCGCGCCGGGCTGTTCGACCGCGACGTGGTGCTGGCCGCCCACCAGGTGGACTTCGTGTTCCGGGTGGGCCCGTTCTCGCTGATCGTGGCGCTGCTCGCGGGCGCGGCGGGGATGCTGTCGATGACCTCGGCGAAGTCGGCGGCGCTGGTCGGGGTGTTCATCTCGGTGACGACCGTGCCGGCGGCGGGTTTCGCGGTGATCGCGGCCGTGCTCGGCGAGTGGGCCATCTGCGGGCAGTCGGTGCTCCAGCTCGTGGTCAACCTGGTGGGCATCGTCCTGGCCGCCGCGCTGGTGCTGGCCCTGCGCAACCGCCGTCGCCGCGGCCGTGACCAGGGACGACCGCTCCCGCAGGGCTGAGGGCCGCGGCCGTCCCCGCGCCGGCGCCCGGGGACGGGTTGGTTGCAGTTGTCGGCAAATGGTGGTCCAACTACGCATATGAGCACTAGCGTCACGGTGCCCGGACGGGTTCTGTCAGGTCAGCGGCCACCGGGGTAGGGTCGGAGGGGATGAGCTTGGAGATCACCGCCGGCCCGGCGGACATCGACGACGCCGCCGATCCCGACCTGCTGGAGACGGTGGCGGCCGCGGAGTCCGTGCTGAGCGGCCGGTTCGGCGCGGCGGTGCGGCTGGCCGATCCCGAGCGGCTCGGGGGAGCGGGCCGGTCCGTGGTCGTCCGGGTGCGGGTGGCGTCGACGCCGTTCTCGCTGCCGCGCACGCTGGTGGTGAAGCGCTACCCGTCGGCGGTGGCCGACCGGGACCCGTTCGCGCACGAGGCCGTGTCGCACAAGCTGCTCACCGCGCTGCCCGGCGAGGACCGGCTGACGCCCGAGCTGGTCGCGCAGGACAACCGCGAGCGGCTGGTCGTGCTGGAGGACCTGGGCCGGGCGCCGCGGCTGGCGGAGAAGCTGCTCGGGCCCGACGCGCGGGCCGCCGAGCGCGGCCTGCTGTCCTGGGCGCACGCCATGGGCAGGCTGCACGCCACCACCGCGGGCCGGGACGCGGACTTCGACGCGCTGATGCGGCGGCAGGGCAGCCAGTGCTGCGCCGACCCGATCGCGGTGGACGTGCACGCGGCGCTGGCCGGGCTGCCCGAGCTGCTGGCCGGCGCGCTGGGGGTGCGGACCGCGCCCGCCGTGCTCGACTTCGCGGTGCGCGCCGCGCGCGGGTTCGGCACGGCCCGGTGGCGCGCGTTCAGCCCGTCCACGTCCTGCCCGGACAACCACCTGGTGACCAGCAGGGGCGTCCGGTTCCTCGACTTCGAGGGCGGCTGCGTCCGCGACGTCGTGTTCGACGCGGCCTGCCTGCGGGTGCCGTTCCCGTCGTGCTGGTGCGCCTACGGGCTGCCCGCCGGCATGTCCGAGGCGATGGTCGCGGCGTGGCGGGCCGAGGTCGGCTCGGTGTGGCCGGACCTGGACGACGACGCGGTGTTCCTGCCCCGGCTGCTGCAGGCGCAGCTGCTGTGGGTGTGGCTGGCCACCTGGCGCGGCCTGCCGGGGCTGGACTCGGCGCTGCCCTCGGGGCACCGGCCGCTGGACTCGCCGCCGCGCAGCACGGTGCTGACCACGCGGTGGCTGCGGCTGCGCTCGGACGCGCTGGCGCTGGGCGAGGAGCAGGTGGCGGAGCACGCGGGGGCGATGGTGTCCGCCCTGGTCGCCCGGTACGGGCCGCAGGCCGCGGAACTGCCGCTGTACCCGGCATTCCGGTAAGGTTCCGCCGGCCGTTCCCGGGTGGACACGTGGCTGCGCGATCGTCGTCGCGTGGTCGAAGAGGCGTCCGGAGTGGTGCGCGGAGCGGTGCCCGGAGAGGTGCCCGGACAAGTGCGCAGCCTGGTGGTCCTGGGTGATTCGACGACGGTCGGGGTGGGCGACCCGGTCCGCGGCGGGTGGCGGGGCGTCGGCCCGCTGCTGGCGGCGTCCTTCCCGGGTGCGCGCTACCTGAACCCGTCGTTCACCGGCGCGCGGGTGGCGTCGGTCCGGTACGAGCAGCTGCCGGCGGCGCTGCGGGCCCGCCCGGACGCCGCCGTGCTGCTGGTGGGCATGAACGACGCGCTGCGCTCGGACTTCGACCCGGTCCGGCTGCACGAGGACCTGGACGCGGTCGTCGGCGCGCTGGTGGGCGTCGGCGCCTCGGTGGTGACGGTGCGGTTCCACGACCACGGCCGGGTGTTCCGGCTGCCGGGCGCGCTGCGGCGGGCGCTGACGGCGCGGATCGGGGAGCTGAACCGGGTGATCGACGCCGTGGTGCGGCGGCACCGCGTCGGGTGCGTCGACCTGGACCTGATGGAGGGCGCGTACTGCCTGCGGACCTGGGCGGTGGACCGGCTGCACCCGTCGGAGCTGGGGCACCGGAGGCTGGCGCGGGCGTTCGCGGACCGCTTGGCCGAGCAGGGGTGCGCGGTCGTCCGGCCGGTGAGCCTGGAGTGCACCGGCGGCATCCGCGTCACCCCGCTGCACCACGCGGGGTGGCTGGTGTTCAAGGGCGTCCCGTGGCTGTGGCGGCGCGGCCGGGACCTGGTGCCGTACGCGGCGGCCATCCTCTACCGCTCGTGGACCGGTGCTGCCCAGCCGGGCGCGGTGGTCGCGGACGTCCGCGACCACCGCGCCGTCGAGGCCGAACGCGCTAGCTGAGCCGGTAGACGGTCCGGTCGCCGACCGTCGTGGCCGGGTACTCCTCCGCGACCCACGCGGAGATGTCGCTGTCGCCGCCGCCCGGTCCGCCCGCCCGCCCGCCGGACACGAAGTAGCCGATCCGGCCCTCCGCCACGTACCGCTGGAATTCCTCCAGCGTCGGCGCGGGGTCGCCGCCGCTCCACCCGCCGATGCCGATGACGGCCTTGCCGCTGGCCAGCGACAGCTCCGCCGCGGCCTGGGCGCTCACCGTCGCCGCGGCCCACGTGCCGGTGGTGGCCCGGAGCAGGTCGGCCACCTCGTCCGGAGCGCCGTCGCCGGCGCCGGGCGCCCGCACCGCGCCGCCGGCGTCCGAGGTGTACTCGGCCGGGCCGGACATCGGGATGGACCCGGCGTGCGTCGCGCCGGCGGTCGCGACGCCGAACGCGGCCGAGGGCAGCAGGGCGGTGACCGCGGCGACCGCGGCCAGGCGCCGGACGCCCATGACGACGGCCGTGGCGACGGCGACGGTCAGCGCCAGGACCGCCCACCGGATCGCCGGCGCCCAGTCGGGGTACCGGTCGAGCAGGGCGAAACCCCAGAAGCCCGCCGCGGCGACCAGCACCGCCAGCGACGCGCGGACCGGCGGGTGCGCCCGCCCCCGCCACATCTCCCGGCCGGCGATCGCGACGATCGCGGCCACGCCCGGCGCGACGGCCACCGTGTAGTACGGGTGCGTGATGCCGCTCATGAAGCTGAACACGACCCCGTTGACCAGGACCCACGAGCCCCACAGCAGCAGCGCGGCCCGCGTGCGGTCGGTGCGCGGCGCGCGGCGGGTGAACCACAGCCCGGCCACGAGGCCCGCGATCGCCGCGGGCAGCAGCCACGAGACCTCCGCGCCCATGCTCGCCCCGAACAGCCGCCCGATGCCCGCCTCGCCGCCGAAGCCGAGGTTCCCGCCGCCGTCGCCGACCACCACGCCGCCGCGCGAGCCGCCGAAGATCCGGCCGAGCCCGTTGTAGCCCACGGCCAGTTGCCACAGCGAGTCGTTCGACGAGCCGCCGACGTAGGGCCGCGACCCCGCCGGCCACAGCTCGACCAGCGCGATGAACCACCCGGCCGACACGACGACCGCGCCGGCCGCGCCCAGCAGGTGCAGCAGCCGCCTGCCCAGCGCGGTCGGCGCGGCCACCAGGTAGGCCACGGCGAACGCGGGCAGCACCAGGAAGGCTTGCCCCATCTTGGCCAGGAAGGCGAACCCGACCGCGACGCCGGCCAGTGCCAGCCACTTCCACGACGCCTTCTCCAGCGCCCGCACCGTGCAGTAGGCGCCCGCGACCATCAGCAGCACCAGCAGGGCGTCGGGCAGGTTGAACCGGAACACCAGCACCGCCACCGGGGTCAGCGCCAGCGCCGCGCCCGCCAGCAGCCCGGCCACCGGGCCGGAGGTGCGCTTCACGGTGGCGTGCAACAACCACACCGCGAGCACGCCCTCGATCGCCTGCGGCGCCAGGACCGCCCAGCTGGAGAACCCGAGCACCCGGGCGAACAGCCCGCTGACCCACAGCGCGGCGGGCGGTTTGTCGACGGTGATCACGCCGCCCGCGTCCAGGCCGCCGAACAGCCACGCCGTCCAGCTCTGCGCGCCGGCCTGGGTGGCGGCGGCGTAGTAGCTGTTGCCCCAGCCGGAGTCGGTGAGGTTCCACAGGTACAGCGCGGCCGTGCCCGCCAGCAGCGCGACCAGCGCCGGTGACGGTCGGCCGCGCCGGGCGCGCGGCGCGGTGGGTGCGGGCGAGGGCGCCGCGAGGGTGGCGGTCATGAGGTGGGCTCCAGGGGACGGCCGCGGAAGACCCAGTTGCGCAGCAACAGGAACCGCAGGACGGTGGCGAGCAGGTTCGCGCCGACGACGGCGGCCAGTTCGGCGGGGCCGCCGGGCGCGGAGAAGTGGTGCAGCGCGGCGAGCGAGCCGCTGGTGAGCGCCAGGCCCAGGGCGAACACGAGCAGCCCCTCGAACTGGTGGCGGCCCGCGCCGCGCAGGCCGCGCACGCCGAAGGTGAAGCGGCGGTTGGCGGCGGTGTTGGCGACCGCGGTCACCAGCAGCGCCACCAGGTTCGCGCCCTGCGCGCCCAGCCCGCCGCGCAGCAGCACGAACAGCAGCAGGTAGGCGAGCGTGCTGGCGACGCCGACGGCGGCGAACCGGACCAGCTGGCGGAACAGCCCCCTGGGCACACCGGGCTGGTCGGGCTCCAGGGGCCGCCTGCCCAGCTGCGCGCGCAGCTCGGCGATCGGGGTGCGCCCGGTGAGCAGGCCGCGCGCGACCCGCGCCACGCCCCTGAGGTCGGCGACCGCGGTGGCCACGAGGTCGACCCGGCTGTCCGGGTCGTCCACCCAGTCGACGGGGACCTCGTGGATGCGCGCGCCCGCCCGCTCGGCCAGCACCAGCAGCTCGGTGTCGAAGAACCAGCCGGTGTCCTCCACGTGCGGCAGCAGCCGGTGGGCCACGTCCGCGCGGATCGCCTTGAAGCCGCACTGGGCGTCGGAGAACCGGGCGGCCAGCGCGCCGCGCAGGATCAGGTTGTAGCAGCGCGAGATGAATTCCCGCTTCGGCCCGCGCACGACCCGCGCGCCGCGGGCGAGCCGGCTGCCGATGGCCACGTCGGAGTGGCCCGAGATCAGCGGTGCGACCAGCGGTGCGAGCGCGGCCAGGTCCGTGGACAGGTCGACGTCCATGTACGCCAGCACCGCCGCGTCGGAGGACGACCACGCGGCGGCCAGCGCCCGGCCGCGGCCCTTGCGGTCCAGGTGGACCGCGACCACGTCGTCGAACTCGGCCGCCAGCTCCTCGGCGACCGCCAGGGTGCCGTCGGTGCTGGCGTTGTCGGCGATCGTGATGCGGAACCGGTACGGGAAGGTCCGGCTCAGGTCGGCGTGCAGCGCGCGCACGCACGGTGCGAGGTCGCGCTCCTCGTTGTGGACCGGGACCACCACGTCGAGCACGGGGGTCGTCGTGAGCGTCGCGAGTGTCATGCCGCCAGGTTCGGGAGCGTCGCTGGGCGCCCGGTGTGTCATCGCTGTGCCCCCGCTGTGAGGTCGTGGACCGCGACGCCGTCCACCGTGACGGCCTCGAAGGTGTCCTGCACCCACGCCCCGATCCGCTCTGCCGCGTCGCTGCCGGTCTCGGCGGGCATCCCGGCGCCGCCGACGAAGTAGTGGACCTGTCCACTGAGGACGTACTGCTGGAACTGCTCCAGCGTGGGCGCGGGATCGGTGCCGTTGAACCCGCCCACGGCCATCACCGGCACGCCGCTGCCGAGCTGGTGGCCCGCCGCGTTGTTCGACCCGACCGCCGCCGCGGCCCACCGGAAGCGGTCGGCGTCGGAGCGCAGCAGCGCGACCAGTTCGGGTCCGGGCGTCGGCGCGGAGAGCAGGCCGCCGCCGGCGCGCCCGCCACCCGGCCCGACGACCACCACGCCGGCCGTGCCGGCGCCCGGTCCGGCGCTGGGCAGCGCGCCCGAGTGCGGTGTCGCGGCCGTGGCGACGGAGTACGCGCCCGGCCCCAGCAGCGCCGCCACCGCGGCGACCGGCACCACCGCGGCCGGCGGTGCGACCGCCGACAGGAACAGGCCCACCGCGGCCAACAGGCCCAGGACGAGGACCGCGGTGGCCAACCCGGTCGACCAGCCCAGCAGCAGCAGGTGGCACTGGAGGGCGGTGACGGCCGCCGCGCCGGCCAGCGCCGCCGCCGCGACGGGTTCCTGCCGCCTGCGCCACAGCGCGACCGCGCCGATGCCGGTGATCGCGCCGATCGCCGGCGCGAGCGCCACCGTGTAGTAGGAGTGGATGATCCCGTTCATGAAGCTGAACACCACGCCGGTGACCACCAACCACCCGCCCCACAGCACCAGGCCCGCGCGCCGCCGGCGGTCGCCCGCCCAGGCCCCCGCCACCAGCAGCACCAGCGCGGTCGGCAGCAGCCACGCGATCTGGTCGCCCATCTCCGGGCCCAGCAACCGGTTCCAGCCGGTCGTGCCCCAGCCGAGGCCACCGCCGACGCTGCCGACCTCGTCGCCGGTGAGCCGGCCCAGGCCGTTGTAGCCCAGGGCGAGTTCCAGCACGCTGTTGCCCTGCGAGCCGCCGACGTGCGGGCGGGAGGCGGCCGGCGTCAGCTCCACCGCCAGCACCCACCAGCCGCCGGCCACGACCACCGCGCCCAGCGCGATCCCGAGGTGGCCGAGCTTGCGCGCGACCGGCGCGGGCGCGGCCACCAGGTACACCAGGGCGAACGCGGGCAGCACCAGGAACGCCTGGAGCATCTTGGCCAGGAACGCGAACCCGACGGCGACGCCGGCCAGCGCCGGCCACCGCCACGAGGCCCGCTCCGTCGCCCGCACCGCGCAGTACGCGCCCGCCACGAGCAGCAGGACCATCAGCGCGTCCGGGTTGTTGAACCGGAACATCAGCACCGCGACCGGGGTCAGCGCCAGCACCGCGCCGGCGATCAGCCCGGCGGCCTCGCCCGCCGTGCGCTTCACGGTGGCGTGCAGCAGCCCGACGCTCGCCACGCCCATCAGGGCCTGGGGGACCAGGATGCTCCAGGCGTTGACGCCGAACAGCCGGGCGGACAGGCCCATCACCCACGTGGCGGCCGGCGCCTTGTCGACGGTGATCGAGCCGGCCGCGTCCGTGGCGCCGAAGAACCACGCCTTCCAGCTCGTCGCGCCGGCCTGCGCGGCGGCCGAGTAGTAGGCGTTGGCCCATCCGGAGTCGCCCAGGCGCCACAGGTACAGCACCGCCGTCCCGGCCAGCAACAGCAACAGGGGTAGTCGCGCTCGCATGGCCCCGAGCGTGGTGGCGGCGGCTGGGTGGGGCTTGTGCCCTTCCTGTGCGGCGGCTGTGCGGTCGCGGCCGGCGTCGCCGGGTCAGCCGGGCAGCCGCACGGTGAACACCGTGCGGCCCGGCCGGCTGTCGACGGAGACCTCGCCGCCGTGCGCCGCGACGACCGCCGCGACGATGGCCAGGCCGAGCCCGGTGCTGCCGGCGGCCCGCGACCGCGAGGTGTCGCCGCGCGCGAACCGCTCGAACACCTCGGGCTGGAGCCCGGCCGGGATCCCCGGCCCGTCGTCGGCGACGGTCAGCTCCACGCCGCCGCCGGTGGGGCGCAGCGCCGTCGTCACGGTCGTGCCGGGCGGGGTGTGGGTGCGGGCGTTGGACAGCAGGTTGGCCAGCACCTGCTGGAGCTTGTGCCCGTCGCCGCGCACCACGACCGGCTCCGGCGGCAGCTCCAGCCGCCAGTCGTGGTCGGGCCCGGCGATCCGCGCGTCGCTCACCCCGTCCACGACCGCGAGCGACAGGTCGACCGGGTCGCGCGCCGGCGGGCGCCCCGCGTCCAACCGGGCCAGCAGCAGCAGGTCCTCCACCAGCGAGGTCATCCGCACCGCCTCGGACTCCACCCGCCGCAGGGCGTGGCCGACCTGCGGCGGCACCTCGTCGGCGCTCCGGCGGGTCAGCTCGGCGTAACCGCGGATCGCCGCCAGCGGGGTGCGCAGCTCGTGGCTGGCATCGGCGACGAACTGCCGCACGCGGGTCTCGCTGGCGTACCGGGCGTCCAGCGCGCTGCCGACGTGGTCGAGCATCCGGTTGAGCGCCTGCCCGACCTGCCCGACCTCGGTGTCGGGGTCGGTGTCCTGCTCCGGCACCCGCTCGGCCAGGGCCACCTTCCCCTGGTGCAGCGGCAGTTCCGCCACCCGGCCGGCCGTGGCGGCGACGCGCTCCAGCGGTCGCAGCGCCCGGCGGATGATCAGCGCGCCCGCCAGGCTCACCGCGATCAGCCCGGCCAGCGCCACCCCGCCGACGATGAACCCGGTCCGCAGCACGGTGTCGTCGGCCTCGCCCAGCGACAGGCCGGTGACCACCACGGTGCCGCCCGGCACCCGCACGGCGATCACGCGGTAGTCGCCCAGCCCGTCGCTGACGAGCACGGTGCGCGGGCGGCCGTCGGGCGGCACCGACCCGAGCGCCGACAGCTCGCCCACCGGCAGGTCCTCCGGGCCGTCGCCGGTGGACCGCACCCGCGCGCCGTCGATGCCGTCCGGCCGGATGAGCACGACCAGCGTGCCGGCGCCGAACCCCGGCCGGTCGAGCGGGTTGCGCGGCGGCGCGGCGCGCATCGGGGGCACGCTGCGCACCACCTGCTCGGTGGTCTCGACCAGCTGCCGGTCGACCCGGTCGACCAGGAACTCCCGCAGGGCGAACACGCTGACCACGCCGATGGCCGCGCACACCAGCGCGATCAGCACCACCTGCTCGACGATCAGCCGGGTGCGCAGCGACCAGCGCCTAGGGTGCGGGCTTGAGGACATAGCCCGCGCCCCGCATCGTGTGGATCATCGGCGGGTGGCCCGCGTCGATCTTCTTGCGCAGGTAGGAGATGTACAGCTCGACGATGTTCGCCTGGCCGCCGAAGTCGTAGCTCCACACGCGGTCCAGGATCTGCGCCTTGCTCAGCACCCGCCTCGGGTTGCGCATCAGGAACCGCAGCAGCTCGAACTCGGTGGCCGTCAGCTCGACCGACCGCTCGCCGCGGCGCACCTCGCGGGTCTCCTCGTCCAGCACCAGGTCGCCGACGACCAGCTCGGCGCCGGCCGACGCCTCGGTCACCCCGGTGCGCCGCAGCAGCCCGCGCAGCCGCAGCACGACCTCCTCCAGGCTGAACGGCTTGGTCACGTAGTCGTCGCCGCCGGCGGTCAGCCCGGCGATGCGGTCCTCCACGGCGTCCTTGGCCGTCAGGAACAGCACGGGCAGCGCGGGCGCGTCGGCCCGCAGCCGCCGCAGCACCTCCAGCCCGTCGAAGTCGGGCAGCATCACGTCCAGCACCACCGCGTCGGGCCGGAACCCCCGCGCGGCCCGCACGGCCGACGTGCCGTCCAGCGCGGTGCGGACCTCCCACTTCTCCATCCGCAGCGCCATGGACATCAGCTCGGCCAGGGTGGGCTCGTCGTCCACGACGAGGACCCGGACCGGGCTCCCGTCGGGCCGGCGGAGTTCGGAGGAGGTCACCGCGCGCATGGCCCCATTGTGAGGTCCTCCCTTGAGCCCGCCCTGTGCCGATCCTGTGTACCACCTGTGAACGGACCCGGCCGCTCGGGCGGCGGGCGGGTGACGCACAGCGCGTGCCCAACGGTCGCACAGCCCGCGCACAGGGTTCGTGGACACCTTGGTCGCCATGACTACCGAAACCGAGAACCCGACCTGGGGCGAGGCGCCGCCGCCGCAGGCCGCTGCTCCCGGACCGCGCTGGTCCGGCCGCAAGACCATCGCCGCGGTCGCGGTCGCCGTCGGCATCGCCGCCGTGGGCGGAGGGGTCATCTACGCCGCGGGCAACTCCGACGCGGCCCGGATGGGCGTGGACGGCCCGCGCGGGTACGGCCGGGGCGGGCCGGGCATGGCGCTGATCGGCCCCGGCCCGTTCGGCGGCACCGCGCACGGCCGGTTCCAGAACGGCGAGATCACCGAGGTCGGCGACTCCTCCATCACGCTCAAGAGCACCGACGGCTTCACCAGGACCTACACGATCACCGACGACACCGCGGTCAACGGCGGGCAGGGCGTCGACGACCTCGACGAGGGCGACACCGTCATGCTCGTCTCCGACGACGACGGCGCCGCTCGCACCATCGTGGAGGGCGACGTCCGCGCCGGCCGCGGCCAGGACGGCAACCGGCGGCAGCCGCCCGGCGACGGCCAGGGGCAGCCACCCGGCGGGCGCGACGACGACCAGGGGCAGCCACCCACCCGGTAGGGCCGCCGGATGACGACCGGCGCTCCCGCCGGAGCGCCGGTCGCCGCCCGGCCGCGGACCGGCGAGGCGTCCGCGCCCCGGCCGCACGCGTGCGGCGCCGGCGCGCCGGGGTGAATAAGGTCGGGGGTATGACCGGATCACCCGCCCACCGCCGCGCACCGCTCATCGGCGGCGTCCCGGTGGTGGTCGCGTGACCGTCTCCGACGTGATCGGGCCGGACCTGGACGTGCTGTTCTGCGGCATCAACCCGGGGCTGCTCTCCGCGGCCCGGGGGCAGCACTTCGCGCGGCCGGGCAACCGGTTCTGGCCGGCGCTGCACCTGTCCGGCTTCACGCCCCGGCTGCTGCGGCCCGACGAGCAGGACGAACTGCTCGACCACGGCCTGGGCATCACCAACCTGGCCGCCCGCCCCACCGCGCGGGCCGACGAGCTGACGGCGCAGGAGCTGCGCGCGGGCGGCGTCCGCCTGGCGGAGCTGGCGGCGGCCTACCGGCCCCGGGTCGTCGCGGTGGTCGGCATCACCGCCTACCGCACCGCCTTCGACCGCCGCCACGCCCGCGTCGGCCCCCAGCCGGAGCCGATCGCCGGTTCCCGGCTGTGGGTGCTGCCCAACCCCAGCGGGCTCAACGCCCACTACCGGCTGGCGGACCTGGCCGAGGTGTTCGGCGAGCTGCGCTCGGCGGTCGCGCGGGACCGGACCGGGCCGGGGCCGGCCGCGCGGGCGGTCGCGCGCGACGGGGTGCGCGATGATGGTGCGATGCGCATCCGCGAGGTGGAGATCTCCGACGACATGATCAGGCTCGGCCAGTTCCTCAAGCTGGCGGGGCTGGCGGAGAACGGCGCGCACGCCCGGGAGCTGGTGGAGGACGGCGAGGTCACCGTCAACGGCCGGGTCGAGGAGCGCCGGGGCGCGCAGCTGCACGACGGCGACGTGATCGCGGTCGGCGCGGAGAAGGCCCGCCTGGTCGCCCACCGCCCCTGAGGCGGTGGCCCCCGGCGCACCCCGCGGCGTGGGATCCCGGCGGCGTGGCCTCGGTCACGCCGCGTGCGCCGGCGTCGGGCCGCACCGGCGCGGGGCCGGTCCCTCGCGGTGCGCTGCCGGCCCGTCGCGGCCCGCCACCGCGGGCGCCGCCGGCCCGCAGTGAAGTAGGTCACCGATTCCCGCCGGGGCCGCGGTCGCATTTGTGCCGCTGTGACGGGAGGCATCCGGAACGTTGCGCCGAATAGCTGCTCCCCTCCTGTGAATGGGTGACTTCGCGGTGCCACCACCGGGCCTTCCAGGGGTGGCCCCGGGGATTTTTCGGCACCGTTCGGCGTCGGTTCTCCGACGGGTGTAACGCGGGGCGTTCCACATTCGATGGTTCTGCCCGCTCGTGCGCGCCCCGCCCGCGGGCCACTGTGGACCGGTCCGCGGAGGACCGGCCGAGGCCATTTCGCAACCACCGATCCGGTGACCGGTCGTCACGTCGTGGTGCTCGTCAGTGCCCGGTGGAGGGTCCTGCGGAAACCCCTCCGGGGATGCTGTTCACTGTCCGTGTAACGCCTCGGCCCGGCGCGACGAATGACGGTTTGCCGAGGCGGTGAAAACGCCGACCGCACATTTGCCGGAACACACCACGCGCGGGTCCAGTCGGGGATGCCCTGCGATGTTGCACGTCCGAACCGGACCAACCCGGGGGAGCACAGCGATGAGCGAGCAGGTCCAACCCACGCGCCGCAGACCGGTCGCGGGGGTGACCACGCCCAACCGCACCACCCAGCCCACGGTCGGCGGCTGGGAGCCCGCCTACCGGTACGGCGTCATCGCCGCCGACGTCGTCTGCACCGTGCTGGTGGTGGTGCTCGCGGGCGCGGTGCTGTCGGCCAAGCACGTCACGTTCGGCCCGCTGTCGCTGATCGGCCTGGAGACGGTGACGGTCGGCATCGTCCTGGCCTCCCTGTTCCTCAACCGGGTCTGGAACACCGCGGTGCTCGGCCAGGGCGCGGAGGAGTTCCGCCGGCTCGGCCGCGGCCTGTTCGGCTCGGTCGTCGCGCTGGGGCTGGGCGCGCTGGCCGCCGGGATGCCCGGCGCGCGGCTGTGGGTGTTCCTGGTCGGACCGGCGATCGCGCTGGTGGCGTTCCCGGTCCGCTACGCGCTGCGCAGGCCCCTGCACCGGGCGCGCGGCGAGGGCAGGTGCCTGCTGCCGGTGCTCGCCGCGGGCAACGTGGACACCGTCAAGGACCTGATCGGGCGCACCCGCCGCGCGCCGCACCTCGGGTGGCGGGTCGATGCGGTGTGCACCGTGGACGGTCGGGCGCAGGTCGGCGTCGAGCTCGACGGCATCCCCGTGGTGGGCCGCTTCGGCGAGCTGGCCGAGCAGGTGCGCCGGGGCGGCTACCGGATCGTGGCCGTCACGCCGGACGCCTACTGGACGCCCCGGCGGCTGCAGCAGCTGGCCTGGGACCTGGAGGGCACCGGCGCGGAGATGGTCGTCGCGCCCGCCCTGATGGACTTCGCCGGCCCGCGGCTGCACGTGACCGGCGTGCTGGGGATGCCGCTGCTGCGGGTCACCGAACCGTCGTTCACCGGGTTCCGCCGGGTGGTCAAGGCCCTGGTGGACAAGGTCGGGTCGCTGCTGCTGGTCGCCCTGCTGGCGCCGGTGCTGCTCGCGTGCGCGGTGGCGATCCTGGTCGACACCAGGGGGCCGGTGCTCTACAAGCAGCGCCGCGTCGGCAAGGACGGCGTCCCGTTCACCATCCTCAAGTTCCGCACCATGGTGACCAACGCCGACGCGCTGCGGGCGAAGCTGGAGCAGGTGAACGAGGGCGCGGGCGTGCTGTTCAAGATGCGGCGCGACCCGCGGGTGACCGCCGTCGGCCGGGTGCTGCGCCGCTACTCGCTCGACGAGCTGCCCCAGCTGTTCAACGTGCTCGCCGGGTCGATGTCGCTGGTCGGGCCGCGACCGCCGCTGCCGGAGGAGAGCGCGCGGTACGCGCCCGACGTGCGCCGCCGCCTGCTGGTCAAGCCCGGCCTCACCGGCCTGTGGCAGGTCTCCGGGCGCAGCGACCTGTCGTGGGAGGAGTCCGTCCGGCTGGACCTGCGCTACGTCGAGGACTGGTCGCTGGCGCTGGACGCGCTGATCCTCTGGAAGACGATCCGGGCCGTGTTCGGCGGTCAGGGGGCCTACTGATGACCCGCCCAGAACCGTCTCCGCGCGGAGGCGGCGACAAGGAGATGGAGATGGACCAGCCGATCGGCCTCGCCGTCGTCGGCGCCGGGTACTGGGGACCGAACCTGGTCCGCAACGCCCAGGCGACACCCGGCCTGAAGCTGCGCTACCTGTGCGACCTGGACACCGAGCGCGCCCGCCGGGTGCTCGGCGACTACTCGACCGTGCGGGTCTCCGGCTCGCTGGACGACGTGCTCGCCGACCCCGCCGTGGACGCCGTCGCGATCGCCACGCCCGCCGCCACCCACCTGCCGGTCGCCCTGGCCGCGCTGCGCGCCGGCAAGCACGTGCTGGTGGAGAAGCCGCTCGCGGCCGACTACGCCGAGGGCCTGGAGCTGGTGCGGGAGGCGGACGCGCGCGGCCTGGCGCTGATGCTCGACCACACCTTCGTCTACACCCCGACCGTGCAGCACCTGCGGGAGCTGGTGCGCGGCGGCGAGATCGGCACCCTGCAGTACCTGGACTCGGTGCGGGTCAACCTCGGCCTCGTGCAGCCGGACGTGGACGTCCTGTGGGACCTCGCGCCGCACGACCTGTCGATCTTCGACGCGATCCTGCCCGACGGCGTGCGGGTGGCGCGGGTCTCGGCGCACGGCTCGGACCCGATCGGCGCGGGCCGCGCGTGCATCGGCCACCTGGCGCTGGAGCTGTCCGACGGCGTGCTGGCCCACGTGCACGTGAACTGGCTGTCCCCGACCAAGATCCGCACCATGATCGTGGGCGGCTCGCGCCGCACCGTGGTGTGGGACGACCTGAACGTCGTCCAGCGACTCTCGGTGCACGACCGGGGCGCGGACGTCATCGAGGGCGACGAGGAGCGCACGCAGGCGATCATCTCCTACCGCCGCGGCGACACGGTCGCGCCGGCGCTGCCCGAGCGCGAGGCGCTGCGCGGCGTCATGGCGGAGTTCGCGGCGGCCATCACCGAGAAGCGGGCGCCGCTGACCGACGGCTGGTCGGGCCTGCGGGTGTTGTCCATCCTGGAAGCCGCGTCGGCGAGCCTGGCCGCCGGCGGCGAGTACGTGACAGTGCGGGACGTGGGTCCGGCCGAGTTGGAAGAGGCGGTTGCATGACAGGGGTAGCGGCCCCGAAGCAGGGCATGGACATGACGGTCACGCCGACCGAGATCGAGGGCGTGTTCGTCGTCCAGCCGGAGTGGTTCGAGGACGAGCGGGGTTTCTTCTTCGAGTCCTACAGCAAGCGCCGTTGGGAGCAGCACGGCCTCCACCTGGACTTCGTGCAGGACAACCACTCCCGATCCGGCAAGGGGGTGCTGCGCGGCTTCCACTTCCAGAACGGCCTGGCCCCGCAGCACCGCCTGGTCCGCTGCACGGTCGGCGCGATCTGGGACGTGGTGGTCGACCTGCGCGCCGGCTCGCCGACGTTCGGCAGGTGGTTCGGCATCGAGCTGTCCGCGGACAACCGCACCCAGCTGCTGATGGGCCCGGAGTTCGCGCACGGCTTCGCCGTGCTGTCCGACGTGGCCGAGGTGCAGTACAAGACGACCGGCTTCCACAACCCGGCGGCCGAGGGTCTGCTCGCGTGGGACGACCCGGACGTCAACGTGCCGTGGCCGGTGGAGAACCCGATCCTGTCCGCCAAGGACAGCTCGAACCCCAGCCTGACGACCTACCTGGCCAACCCGGCCTTCCACTACGGAGAGACAGCGTGAACCTGCGTGACGCACGTGTCCTGATCACCGGCGGTGCGGGCCTGATCGGCTCGACCATCGCCGACCAGCTGCTCGACGAGGGCGTCGCCGAGATCGTCGTGCTGGACAACCTGGTGCGCGGCCGGCTGGAGAACCTGGCCGGCCCGCTGGCCGCCGGCGCGGTGCGGTTCGTGGAGGGCGACCTGCGCGACGCCGAGACCGTCGAGTCCACCATGGACGGCGTGGACCTGGTGTTCCACCAGGCGGCCATCCGCATCACGCAGTGCGCCGAGGAGCCCCGGCTGGCGCACGACGTGCTGGCCACCGGCACGTTCAACGTGCTGGAGGCCGCGGTGCGGGCGAACGTGACCAAGGTGGTCGCCGCCTCGTCGGCCTCGGTGTACGGCCTGGCCGAGGTGTTCCCGACCGGGGAGGACCACCACGCCTACGCCAACCGCACCCTCTACGGCGCGGCGAAGGTCTACAACGAGGGCCTGCTGCGCAGCTTCAACGAGATGTACGGCCTGGACTACGTGGCCCTGCGCTACTTCAACGTGTACGGCCCGCGCATGGACGTCTTCGGCGTCTACACCGAGGTCCTGGTGCGCTGGATGGAGCGCATCGCCGCCGGCACCCCGCCGCTGATCCTCGGCGACGGCAGCCAGACCATGGACTTCGTCTACATCTCCGACATCGCCCGCGCCAACGTGCTGGCGGCCAAGTCCGACGTCACCGACGAGGTGTTCAACGTGGCCTCGGGCGCGGAGACCAGCCTCGCGCAGCTGGCCGACGCGCTGCTGGAGGTCATGGGGCGCCCGGACCTCAAGCCCGAGCACGGCCCGGAGCGCAAGGTCAACGCGGTGCCCCGCCGGCTGGCGAGCACCGAGGCCGCCCAGGAGAAGCTGGGCTTCGAGGCCCGCGTGTCCCTCCACGAAGGTCTGACCGAACTCGTCGCGTGGTGGCGGGACGAGACGGCCAAGGCCGCCGCCGACCGGAAGCTGCAAGGAGCCGAGGCATGATCCCCATCACCCGCCTGTACGTCGGCCAGGAGGAAGCCGACGCCGCCGCCGAGGCGGTGCTGTCCGGGTGGCTGTCGGTCGGCCCCCGCGCGGCGAAGTTCGAGGAGCTGGTCGCCGAGCAGGTCGGCGCGCGGCACGCGGTGGCGGTCAACAGCGCCACCACCGGCCTGCACCTGGCGCTGGCCGCGCTGGGCGTCGGCGAGGGCGACGAGGTGATCTGCCCCTCGTTCACCTTCATCGCGACGCCGAACGCGATCCGCTACACCGGGGCCACGCCGGTGTTCGCCGAGATCGACGAGCGCACCTACAACATCGACCCGGCGCACGTCGAGCAGCTGATCACGCCGCGCACCAAGGCGATCCTGCCCGCCTCGCAGATCGGCCTGCCCGCCGACCTGCACGCGCTGCGCGAGATCGCCGACCGGCACGGCCTGCGCCTGGTCGAGGACGCCGCGCCCGCCTACGGCGCGACCATCGACGGCGTGCGGCTGGGCACCATCAGCGACGTCACGGTGTTCTCCTTCGACGCGCGCAAGATCCTCACCACCGGCGAGGGCGGCGTGGTCACCACCGACGACGCCGAGCTGGCGGCGCGGATGAGGGCGCTGCGCGCCCACGCGGCCTCGATCTCGACGCTGGCCCGGCACACGTCGACCGCGGTCATCTCGGAGAGCTACGACGAGGTCGGCTTCAACTACAAGATGACCGACGTGGCCGCCGCGGTCGGCATCGTGCAGCTGGGCAAGCTGGACCACGTCATCAAGACCCGCCGCGCCCTGGCCGCCCGCTACGACGAGCTGCTGGCGGGCAACGGGTCGCTGGTCCTGCCGCACGAGCCGGCCGGGTTCGGGCACGTCTACCAGTCGTACCTGGTGCGGTTGAAGGACCACGCCCGCGTCGACGTGATGAACTCCATGGCGCAGCGCGGTGTCGCCACCCGGCGCATCACCGCGTGCCACCTGGAGCCCGTGTACCACGCGGGCGAGGCCACCCCGTCGCTGCCGGTGACGGAGCGGGTGGCCGCCGACCACATCCTGCTGCCCCACTTCGTCGGCCTGACCGACGAGGAGCAGGACGAGGTGGTCGCCGCGCTGAACGCCGCCACCGCCTAGCGGCCGGCGGCGGGGACCCGGGTGGTCGGGGGCACGGCCCGGCCACCCGGGTCCCCGCCGCCGGGGCCCGGCCGGGCCGGACGGCGACCGCTCCGGGTCGTCATCCAATCGAGACCGACGGTGTAGTAACGGTTTCACGTTTCACACCGACGTCCGGAGCAACGAGGTTGCCCTGCGCGCAGTAGCGGCGACCGCACCGCGGAACGTGCGTTCGAGGAGATGAGTGGTCGATGGCGTCGCCGGTTGGACGTCTTGTCAGGGCTTTGTGCGCTGTGCTGATGGTGACCGGCTGCGTCACCCCCCTCGTGCTCCTCACCGCGACGGTCGCGAACGCGGCGCCGTGCGACGCCCCGGTGGTCAACCAGGTGCTGTGCGAGAACAGCAAGCCGGGGACGCCGGACTGGCAGGTCTCGTCGCGCGACGACTCCATCCTGGGCTACACCACCGACATCAGCACCACCCCCGGCGGCCAGGTGGCGTTCAAGATGCTGACCAACGCCTCCGCCTACACCCTCGACATCTTCCGGCTCGGTTGGTACGGCGGCGTCGGCGCGCGGCAGGTCGGCTCGGTGTCCCGCACCACACCGCAGAACCAGCCGCCGTGCCTGCGCGACACGCCCAGCGCGCTCATCGACTGCGGCAACTGGGCGGTGTCGGTCACCTGGGACGTGCCCGCGGACGCCGTCTCGGGCATCTACTACGCCCGCGTGACCCGGCACGACAACGACCTCAAGAACGAGATCGTGTTCGTCGTCCGCGACGACACCAGCAAGTCCAAGATCCTGTTCCAGACCTCGGACTCGACGTGGGTGGCCTACAACCGCTACGGCGGGAACTCGCTGTACTTCGGTGACGGCCCCGGCCAGGGCGGGCAGGCTTACAAGGTCAGCTACAACCGCCCCTACACCGGCGGCGACGGCGACGAGAACTTCATCTTCAACGCCGAGTACCCGATGCTGCGGTTCCTGGAGCGCAACGGCTACGACCTGAGCTACACCACCGACGTCGACAGCGCCCGGCGCGGGCACCTGATCAAGAACCACCAGGTGTTCATGGCCGTCGGCCACGACGAGTACTGGTCGAACGAGCAGCGCGCCAACGTGGAGGCCGCCCGGGAGGCGGGCGTGCACCTGGCGTTCCTGACCGGCAACGAGATCTTCTGGAAGACCCGCTGGGAGAAGAGCATCGACTCCTCGGAAACCGACTGGCGCACGCTCGCCTGCTACAAGGAGACCAAGGGCACCCAGAACGACAACCTGGACGACTGGACCGGCACCTGGCGCGACCCGCGCTACAGCCCGCCGCAGGACGGCGGCCGGCCGGAGAACGCCCTGCTGGGCAACATCTTCACCGTCAACGGCCGCCGCGACGACTCGCTGCAGGTCCCGGCCGCCTACGGCAAGATGCGGCTGTGGCGGCACACCCCGTTGCAGGACATGGCTCCCGGCACCACCTACACGTTCCAGCCCGGCACGCTCGGCTACGAGTGGAACACCGTGGAGGACAACGGGTACCAGCCCGCCGGCGTCGGCCAGTTCTCCCGCACGACGGTCGCCATGCTCGACGGCCCGTACGTGCTGCAGAACCACGGCGACTACTACACGCCCGACACCAAGACCCACGCCATCACCTACTACAAGCACCCCTCCGGGTCGCTGGTGTTCGGCGCGGGCACGGTGCAGTGGGCGTGGGGCCTGGACGACGAGCACGCGTTCCTCACCAACACCCCGACCTCCGACATCCGGATGCAGCAGGCGACGGTGAACCTCCTGGCCGACATGGGCGTCCAGGCCACCACCCTGATGCCCGGCCTGGTGCAGGCGACCGCGTCCACCGACACCACGCCGCCGACCGTGGCCTACACCAACGTCCCGGCGATCTCGAAGGTCGGCCAGCCCTACACGTTCTCCGGCTCGGTGACCGACGCCGGCCAGGTGACCGGGGTCGAGGTCTCCACCGACGGCGGCGTGCGCTGGCACCCGGCGGTGTGGCAGGCGGGGCAGACCGCGTGGAGCTACACCTACACGCCGCCCGCATCCGGCCCCGCGCAGCTGCGGGTGCGCGCGGTCGACGACTCGCTGAACCTGTCCACCCCGGTCACCGCGTCGCCGGGCGTCGCGGCCCGCACCTGCCCGTGCGGGATGTGGACCGACAACGACACCCCGAAGACGCCGGACATGCTCGACGGCTCCGCGCTGGAGCTGGGCGTGAAGTGGCGGGCCAACACCGACGGCTACGTCCGCGGCGTGCGGTTCTACAAGGGCCCCGGCAACACCGGCACGCACACCGGCACCCTGTGGAGCGCCGACGGCCTGCAGCTGGCCACCGGCACGTTCGTCAACGAGACCGCGTCGGGCTGGCAGACCATGCTGTTCCCGGTGCCGGTCGCGGTGTCGGGCAACACCACCTACGTCGTGTCCTACCTGTCGCCGACCGGGCACTTCTCGGTCGACACCGAGTACTTCAGCCGCAGCTCCCGCTACCTGGAGCCGCTGACCGCGCTCCAGACCGGCGTGCACGGGGCCAACGGCGTGTTCCGCTCCGGGCCGGGCTTCCCCGACCGCAGCTCGCAGGACAGCAACTACTGGGTCGACGTGATGTGGGCGCCGGACCCCGGTCCCGACACCCGCGCGCCGGAGCTGGTGGCCACCAACCCGCTGTCCGACGCCGCCAGCGTGGGGCTGAACCCGACGCTGACCGCCACCTACGACGAGGCCCTGAACCCGGGCACCGCGCAGTTCACGCTGACCGGTCCCGGCGGGTCCGTGGCGGGCGCCACCTCGGTGACCGGCAACGGCAAGACCGCGCAGTTCACCCCGGGCTCCGCGCTGTCCCCCGCGACGACGTACACGGCGAGCATCAGGGCCAAGGACGCCGCGGGCAACCAGACCGCGCAGCACAGCTGGACCTTCACCACCGGGGCCGACCGCCCGGCGTCCTGCCCGTGCACGATCTGGGACGACTTCGCCTCGCCGGCCACGCCGAGCGCGGACGACGCCACCCCGGTGGAGGTCGGCACGAAGGTCCGCTTCAACGGCAAGGGCGAGGTGCTCGGCGTCCGGTTCTACAAGGGCGCGGGCAACACCGGGACGCACAAGGGCTCCCTGTGGTCGGCCGGCGGCCTGCTGCTGGGCACCGGCACGTTCAGCGGCGAGTCCGCGAGCGGCTGGCAGACCCTGACCTTCGCCTCCCCGGTGGTCGTCCAGGCCAACACCACCTACGTGGTGTCGTACTACGCGCCCAACGGCCACTACTCCGTGACGCCCGGCTACTTCGACGGCCAGGGCGCGAGCTACGGCGCGATGCGCGCGCTGGCCAACGGCGTCGACGGCCCGAACGGCGTCTACCGCTACGGCGCCGGCGGCGGGTTCCCCACGACGTCGTTCAACGCGGCGAACTACTGGGTCGACGCCGTCTACCGCAACGGGCTCAACGGCGACACCACGCCGCCGACGCTGGAGTCCCGCACGCCGGGGCCGGACGCGACGAACGTCGGGCTGAACTCCTCGCTGTCGCTGGCGTTCTCCGAGCCGATGGACCCGGCCTCCACGCAGGTCTGGCTGTCCGACCCGGGCGGCGCGAAGCTGCGCGGCACGGTGTCGCTCTCCGGCGACCAGAAGACCGTGCTGTGGACGCCGGACGGCCCGCTGAAGCCCAACACCCGCTACACGGCCAGCGCCCTGCTCGCCGACGTCAACGGCAACGCGATGCCCTCGGCGGCCACCTGGTCGTTCACCACGTCCACCACCGCGTCCTGCCCGTGCTCGCTGTTCAGCACGGCGACCACGCCGACGGTGACCTCCGCCGACGACAACGGCGCGTACGAGCTGGGCGTGCGGTTCAGCCCGACGCGGAGCGGTCGGATCACCGGCGTGAAGTTCTACAAGGGCGAGGGCAACACCGGCACGCACACCGGCTCGCTGTGGTCCTCGGCGGGTGTCCGCCTGGCGACCGGGACGTTCACCGGTGAGACGGCGAACGGGTGGCAGACGCTGACGTTCGACACCCCGGTCACGGTGGCGCCCGGCCTGGTGTACACGGCGTCGTACTACACGCCCAACGGGCGCTACGCCATCGACAACGGCTACTTCCAGGCCACCGGGGTGAACGCGCCGCCGCTGACCGCGCCGCAGACCGGTGACGGCAGCCCCAACGGCGTGTTCCAGCCCGGCGGCGGTTTCCCGACGATGTCCCACCAGGGCAACAACTACTGGGTCGACGTCGTCTACACGCCCAACAGCGACACGACCGCGCCGGTCAGCTCCGGCCACACCCCGCTGACCGACGCGGTGGACGTCCCGCTCACCGGCCAGGTGACCGCGAGCTTCGACGAGCCGATCGACCTGACCAACACGCAGTTCTCGGTCAGCGACACCGGCGGCGCGAAGCTCGACGGCGCGCTGACCCGCTCGGCGGACCAGCAGACGGTGATCTGGACGCCGGCCGCCCCGCTGGCGGCGTCGACCAGGTACACGGTGACCGTGCGCGCGGCCGACACCGGCGGCAACATCATGGCGACGCCGCTGACGTGGTCGTTCACCGCGTCCACCAGCCAGACGTGCCCGTGCTCGCTGGTCAGCGCGGCGACGGTGCCCACGGTGCCGTCGGCGGACGACGGCGGCGCGTACGAGCTGGGCGTGCGGTTCACGCCGTCGACCGACGGCCGGATCACCGGCGTGAAGTTCCACAAGGGCAGCGGGAACACCGGCACCCACACCGGCACGATCTGGTCGGCCGACGGCGCGCCGCTCAGGACCGGCACGTTCGGCGGCGAGACGGCGAGCGGCTGGCAGACGCTGACGTTCGACGCGCCGCTCCAGGTGACGGCGGGCACGACGTACGTCGCGTCCTACACCGCGCCTCACGGCCACTACTCGGTGAACCACGGCTACTTCGCGGGCTACACCGCGACTTCGCCGCCGCTGACCGCGCCGGCCACCGCGGAGGGCGCCCCGAACGGCCTGTACCGGGTCGGCAGCGGGTTCCCGACCGACAGCTACCAGGGCAACCACTACTGGGTCGACGTCGTCTTCACGACCGGCTGAACCACCGGCCGGGCACAACCGGCGCGCTTCGAGGGGATGGGCGATGGCACCACGGCCGCTGCTGCTGGTCGGCGGGGGAGGGCTGGCGCGCGAGGTGCTCGCCGCCGTCCGGCTCCTGCCGGCGGAGTGGGAACCCGTGGGGGCGCTGGACGACGACCCGGGCCGGCACGGCGCTGACCTGGACGGCCTGCCCGTGCTGGGCGGGTCGGAGCTGGTGCACGACCGGCCCGACGCGGCCGTGCTGGTGTGCGTCGCCAGCGCGCGCCGGCCGTCGGCCCGGCTGGGCGTGGTGCGGCGGCTGGGGCTGCCGGACGAGCGGTGGGCCACCGTGGCGCACCCGGCGGCCTGCGTGCCGCCAGGGGCCGTCCTGGGGCCGGGAACGGTCCTGCTGGCCGGGGTGGTGGTGACGACGCCGCTGCGCTTGGGGGCGCACGTGGTCGCCATGCCCCACGTGCTGGTGACCCACGACGACGAGGTCGGCGACGGGGTGACCTTCGCCGGCCGCGCGTCGCTGGGCGGCGCGGTCCGGGTCGGCGAGAGCGCCTACCTCGGCCAGGGCTCGGCGGTGCGGGAAGGCGTGTCGATCGGTGCGGGCGCGGTCGTGGGCATGGGCTCGGTGGTGCTCTCGGACGTGCCCGCGGGTGAGGTCTGGGCGGGAGTCCCCGCCCGGCGGCTGCGAGAGGGGAACGGTTCGTGATCGACATCCCGCTGGTGGACCTGCGTGCGCAGCACGAGCAGGTCGCCGACGAGGTAGCCGAGGGCTGGGCGCAGGTGCTCAAGACCACGGCGTTCATCGGTGGCAGGCAGGTGGCCGAGTTCGAGGCCGAGTTCGCCGCCTACCAGGAGGTGCCGCACTGCGTCGGCGTCGGCAACGGCACCGACGCCATCGAGCTGGCGCTGCGGGCGCTGGAGGTCGGGCCCGGCGACGAGTGCGTGCTGCCCGCCAACACGTTCATCGCCACCGCCGAGGCCGTGGCGCGGACCGGCGCGACACCCGTGCTGGTGGACTGCGTCGCCGACACCGGCCTCATCGACGTCGACCAGGTGCCCGGCGCGCTGACCCCGCGCACCAAGGCGATCCTGCCGGTGCACCTGTACGGGCAGGCGGCCCCGGTGGAGCGGTTGCGCGCCTTCGGCGTCCCCGTGGTCGAGGACGCGGCGCAGGCGCAGGGCGCGCGGCGGCACGGCGTGGCCGTCGGCGGTCTCGGCGACATCGCGGCGACCAGCTTCTACCCCGGCAAGAACCTCGGCGCGTACGGCGACGGCGGCGCCGTGCTGACCGTCTCCGACGAGCTGGCGTCGGCGGTGCGGCTGCTGCGGGAGCACGGCTCGCCGCGCAAGTACGAGCACACCGTGCTGGGCTTCAACAGCCGGTTGGACACGTTGCAGGCCGTGGTGCTGTCGGCGAAGCTGCGCCGCCTGGAGGCGTGGAATGAGCGCCGCCGCGCCGCGGCCGAGCGGTACTCGGCGCTGCTGGCTGCGGTGCCCGGGGTGACGCTGCCCGTGGTGCTGGAGGGCAACCTCCCGGTGTGGCACCTGTACGTGGTGCGCGTGCCCGAGCGCGACCGCGTGCTGGCCGCCCTGCACGAGGCCGGTGTCGGCGCGGGCATCCACTACCCGACGCCCGTGCACCTGACCGGCGCGTTCGACTCGCTGGGCCACGCGCCCGGCGACTTCCCGGTCACCGAGGCGATCGCGGGGGAGATCCTGTCGCTGCCGCTGTTCCCGGAGATCACCGCCGGGCAGCAGGAGCGGGTCGTGGCGGCGTTGGCGGAGGCCGTGCGATGAGCGTCTTCGTCCACCCCAAGGGGTTGTGCGAGAGCGACGACGTCGGCGACGGCACGCGGGTGTGGGCTTTCGCCCACGTGCTGCCCGGTGCTCGCGTGGGGCGGGACTGCAACATCTGCGACAACGCTTTCGTCGAGGGCAAAGCGGTGCTGGGCGACCGGGTGACCGTGAAGAACGGCACCCTGGTCTTCGACGGCGTCGTGTGCGAGGACGAGGTCTTCCTCGGCCCCAACGTGCTGTTCACCAACGACCTGCGCCCGCGCGCGGCGATCCGCCGCACCGGGGACGAGCTGCTGTCCACCGTGGTCCGGCGGGGTGCTTCGCTCGGGGCGGGGACGGTCGTGGTGTGCGGGGTGGAGATCGGGGAGCACGCGTTCGCCGCGGCCGGCTCCGTGGTCACCAAGGACGTCCCCGCGCACTCCTTCGTCGCCGGCAACCCCGCTCGGCACAAGGGGTGGGTGTGCTCTTGCGGGCAGCGGCTGGACGCCGAGCTGACGTGCCCGGAGTGCGGGAACCGCTATGCGGAGGGCGACAAGGGCCTGGTGCCGAAGGGCTGAGGGCCAGGCTGGCGCACTTCTCGCGCTTTGCACGCAGCCGTGCCGCACCCTAGTGCGCTTTGCACGAAGCGGTGCTGCACCTCGTGCACACACCAGTCGCTTCGTGTTCTCCTCCCCGTACGGCCTGGGCGCAGCCCGATCATGCCGAGCAGGGGGTGTCAAGCACGCTTCACCGCTTGACACCCCCTGCTCGGCATGATTGCCTCCGGCAGGCCGTGCGGGGAGGAGAACACGACCGCTCTTGCTTTTTCCTCCTCCTTGGGGGCCTCTCGGCCGCTCTTCATACTTGTGTCGCGCACCGATCCGGGTGAGATTTGGTGCTGTACCGATCTCATTGGTGCGGTAGAGCACGAAGCTGAAGGGATTAAAAGAGTCCTCGCCGGACAGGCAGGCCGCCAAGGAGGAGGAAGAGCAAGAGCGGTCGTGTTCTCCCCGCATGGCCTGTCAAAGACGACCATGCTTTCTTGGGGGGTGCAAGCGAAAAGCGTGCTTGCACCCCCCAAGAAAGCATGGTAGCCCTCCGGGCAGGCCATACGGGGAGAACACGAAGGCACCGGTCTGCACGGGGTGTGCCGCGGACCTGGAGCTGCAAGCCGCTGCGGACCTGGAGCCATGAGCCAAGGCGGAAGCCGGCAGTGGGGGGTGGAGGTGGGTGACGGGTGGGTGTTCAGAATCGGTATACGTGGACCTGGTACGGGCCGAAGTCGTCCACGATCCTGCCGTTCTCGATGGGCACGGTTCGGTTCTCGTCCACGACGGTCGCGGTGCCGGACTCCACCGGCACGGTGATCTCCACGCGTGCCGCGCCGCTGCGCGGGTTGCGGGTGTCGCCGTCGGTCTGGGCGATCACCCACCTGGCGCCCGAGGTTTCCTTGTGCAGCACCGAGACCGGGATGTCGTTGCCGCTCCTGGCCGAAACGCCGGGCAGGTTCGCGGCGTTCAACACGGGCGCGAGCGACTTCAGCCGCGCGTTCACCGCCTTGACCCGCTCGGTGATCTCCGGGCGCGTGAGGACGCTGGAGTACTCGCCGCGCCCCTCGGTGTAGAAGCTGTGCGCGAAGTAGTTGATGCCCGTGGCGCCGTGCAGGATCGTGTTCCACACGGCGGCTTCGAGTTGGTCGGGGGTGATGGTCTCGCCGTGCGTGTGCGGGTGCCCGGTCTCGACGAACCCGTAGATCGGCTTGTCCGGCCCGCACCACTTGCGCATGGTGTCGATGACCTCGCCGTAGCTGAACGCGCCGACCCGGTCACCGCGGTCCGGGTGCGTCCACCCGTAGTAGTCCGCCGAAGCGATGTCCGCCGCCGCGCAGTAGGTCCGCATGTCCTCCTCGTAGGACTTCTCGATGTAGCCGTAGCCGACACCACCGCCCGGCGTCCCCATCCACACGCCGAAGTTGAGGTAGGTCGGGCGCGACGGGTCCTTGGCGCGCGTCCGGTCGGCTTTCGCGAGGATGGCCGAGGGCTGCATGTCCGGGTGGAACACGTCGCCGTAGACCTTGTTCATGTCGGGCTCGTCGGCGATCAGGTACCCGACGTAGTTGCGCGCGTGCGCGGTGTCCGCGAGGACGTCGTCGACGCGCTTGGCGTCGGCGTAGGCGCGCCAGCCGGTCTCCAGCAGACCTTCCCGCCGGAGGTACCACCACTCGTCCTCCCACAGCCCGAGGCCGAAGTCGATGCCGATCTCCGGGTACACCGAGCCGATCTTGCGGCCGTTCTCCACCGAGGACGGGTCCTGCATCCACACGTTGACCGGGAAGACCGCCGGGTCGCCGGTCGGGTTCGGGCCGTTCGCCCACTTCTTGTAGTAGTCGACCGCGGGCGCGGGCGGCGGCGGTGGGGTGGTCGGCGGCGGGCCGGCCTCCGCGGTGCAGGCCGCGGCGGCGAGGACCGCGGCGGCGGCGGCGGCGATCAGACGAGCGCGGGCGGTGTTCACCTCGGCGACTTCACCCGGCCGCGCGCGGCGATGACCTTCTTGGCCTTCTCGAAGCCGGCCGGCCCCAGCACCCGCATCGCCGTGGTCTTGGCCACCTGCCGCGCGCCGTCGCGGGCGGCCCGCAGCGGGCGCCCCACGAACCGGTCGCGGACCAGCACGCGGGCGTCCGGCTCGGGCACGTCGTCCAGGGCCGCGCCGAACAGCGGGCGGTGCGGCGCGGGCGAGACCAGCCGGCCGCGCGTGCGGTTGCTCACGTTGCGGCCGTGGACGACCTGGAGCCAGCCCGGCGCGCCGCCCAGCGACACGACCTCGGCGTGCCGGTGCAGCCGGTTGTGCCAGTCGACCCAGCAGGTGACCGGCGCGTCCCAGCCCTCCCGCAGGGACGCGAAGGCGTTGTCCCGGTCGTGGTGGGCGAACAGCCCGCCGGGGCTCTTGACCAACCCGTTGGCCAAGTACAGGGCGGTGCGGCGGCCGGTCGGCGGCACGGCCTGCAGGCGCGCCACGAAGTCGGCGGCCAGGCCGTCGTCGTTGTCCAGGTTCGTGGTGATCAGCCCGTCGCCCCTGGTGGGGAACAGCTTCGCGATGTCCTCGACCAGCTCGGCGCGGCTGACCTGCTCGCGGAACACCGGCGTGTACGCGTCGCCGTGCTCGCGGATGCGGTCCTTGAGCCACTCCGGGCTCTCCGGGTCGAAGTAGATCAGCCACCGGAAGTCGGGGGAGGTCTGCGCGCGCACGGAGGGCAGGCAGTACCGCTCGAACAGCCCGACGCGCTCGGTCAACCACCCCTCCCGCGCCCGCACGATGCTCTCGGCACCGACGGACGGCAGGTTGAAGCGCGTCAGAATGACGTGGTCCATCACGACCCCTTCCCGTTGCCCGGTACATCGGGATAGCGGTCCCGCCGTTATCCGCGCGGTGACCACGATCTCGGCCGGCGCGGGGCGATCCGCGACCGCGGCTGCCGGCGGGCGGTTAACGATCCACCGCCCGCGACGATGTCTAGGGCGTGACTCAAGCCCCGGCACGACCCACGGTCGACGTCGTCATCCCCTGCTACAACTACGCGCGGTTCCTCCGGGCATGTGTGCGCAGCGTGCTCGACCAGCCCGGTGTGGACGTGCGCGTGCTCATCATCGACGACACCTCGACCGATGACACCCCGCAGGTGATGGCGGAGCTCATGCGGGACCCGCGGGTCGAGGGCCGGCGGCACGAGGTGAACCAGGGGCACATCGCGACCTACAACGAAGGGCTCCTGGAGTGGGCCAAGGCCGACTACACGGTGTTGCTGTCCGCTGACGACCTGCTGGCGCCGGGCTCCCTCGCCCGTGCCGCCGAGGTCTTCGAGGCCAACCCCGGCGTCGGCATGGTCTACGGCCGGGTGGTCTACTACACCGTCGGCGAGGAGGACGGGGCCGCCGGCCGCACCGACCTGCCGAAGATCATCGCACCGCCCGCCGGGCGCACGGTGTGGTCCGGTGTGGACTGGATCGAGAACCGCTGCCGCACCGGGCAGAACGTGCTGTCCTCACCGGAGGCCGTGGTGCGCACGTCGGTGCAGCAGCAGGTCGGCGGCTACCGGCCCGACCTGCCGCACGCGGGGGACCTGGAGATGTGGATGCGGATCGCGGCGGTCTCCGACATCGGCTACGTGCGCGGCAAGCCCGCCGCGTACTACCGCGTGCACCAGCAGAGCATGTTCCGCACCCGGTTCTCGTCGGTCTTCGCCGACCTGGAGCAGCGGCAGGCCGTGTTCGACCGCTTCTTCACCGAGCACCCCGACCTGCCGCCGCGGCTGAAGCACCTCGCCAACCGCTCCATCGCCAAGGACGCCCTGTGGCGGGCGGTCCGGGCCTACGACCGCGACAAGCTCGCCGAGATCCCGGTCGAGGAGCTGGTCGAGTTCGCCCGCCGGGTCTACCCGCACGCCGAGCGACTGCCCGAGTACCGGGCGTTGCGGCGGCGCAGGGCGCTGGGTCCCGCGCTGTGCAGCCGCACGCAGTTGTTCGTCGGCGCGCACCTGGTCAAGCGCGGCCGGGGCCTGCTGGGCAAGCAGGTCTGGAAGTGGCGCGGGCAGTGACCACCCTGGAGGGCAAGGTCACCTCGGCGATCCGCTGGAGCGCCGTCAACAGCCTGGTGCAGCGGGTGTCCCAGGTCGGCGTCGGCGTGCTGCTGGCGCGGCTCATCGCGCCCGAGCAGTTCGGCGTGTTCGCCGTCGCCCTGGTCGTGCTCAACATCGTGCTCAGCGTCAGCGAGATGGGCGTGAGCGTGGCGCTGGTGCGCACCGACGAGCCCGTCGAGCGGCTCGCGCCGACGGTGACCACGCTGTCGATCCTGTCCGGGTGCCTGCTGTGCGGGATCTGCGTGGTGGGCGCGCCGTGGTTCGCGGAGGCCATGGGCACCCCGCAGGCCACCGGCGTCATCCAGTTGATGTCGGTGGCGCTGGTCATCGCCGGCGCGTCCGCCGTGCCGGGCGCGCTGCTGCAGCGGGAGTTCCGGCAGGACCACAAGTTCGCGGCCGACACGTCGGCGTTCGTCGTCGGCACGACCGTGGTGGTCGTGCTGGCGGTGCTGGGCTTCGGGGCGTGGAGCCTGGCGTGGTCGCGGATCGCGACCAACCTCACCGCCGCCGTCGTGATGTTCGCGTTCACCAAGCAGCGCTTCCGGCCCGGGTTCGACCCCGGGCGGGCCAAGGAGCTGCTCGGCTTCGGCCTCCCGCTGGCCGGCGCGTCGCTGCTGGTCTTCGGCGTGCTGAACGTGGACGGCATCATCGTCGGCAGCGTGCTCGGCACGGTGCCGCTGGGCTACTACCTGCTGGCGACGAACCTGGCGAACTGGCCGGTGGGCGCGTTCTCCCAGCCGGTGCGCAGCGTGTCGCTGGCGGCGTTCTCGAAGGTGCGCGACGACCCGGACCTGTTCCAGCGCACCTTCGCGCGCGCACTGGGGCTGCTGGCGCTGTTCACCGTCCCCGCGTGCGTGCTGCTGGCCGCGCTGGCCGACCCGCTGGTGCGCACCGTGTACGGCGAGCGGTGGGCGCCGACGGCCGCCGCGCTGGCCGCCCTGGTGCTGCTGGGCGCCCTGCGCGTCGCGCTGGAGCTGGGCTACGACTACCTGGCCAGCGCCGGGCGGTCGCGGGCCATCCTGGTCATCCACCTCGTGTGGCTGGTGGCCCTGGTGCCGCTGCTGGCGCTGGGCGCGCACCTGGACGGCATCCGGGGCGTGGCCCTGGCGCAGAGCGTCGTCGTGCTGGTGTTCATCGTGCCCGCGTACCTGATCGCGTTCCGGCCCTACGGGGTGCGCCCGCGGGCGCTGGGCGCGGCCGTGGCGCGGCCGGTGCTCGGCGGCGTGGTCATGGTCGCCGTCGCGGAAGCCGTCCAGTGGTTCGTGCCGGGTGCGCTGTGGCGCCTGGTCATCGGCGGCGCGCTGTCGCTGGCGGCCTACGCCGCCGTCGTCTTCCCGTTGCGCCACGAGGCGCTGGGTCTGCTCCGGAGGGGTAAGTCGTGAGGGCTGTCCAGGTGTTCCAGCGGCGCGCGCACCAGGTGTCGCGGATCGTGCGCGACGAGGGCGTGCGGCAGCTCGGCGCGCGGGTGCTGCGCACCGCGGCGAAGCGGCTCGGCGCGGACTCCGAGGTGTTCCCGGTGCGGTTGGAGGACGTGCGCGCGGCGGACATCGGCGAGCGCAGACCCGTCGTGGTGCCGCCGATCCCGACCGACGGCTCGCTGACCGTCAACTGGGTCAGCACGCCGCCCGCGCCCGGTTCCGGCGGCCACACCACGATGTTCCGGCTCATCGCGCACCTGGAGTCGCTGGGCCACACCTGCCGGCTGTACCTGTACGACGTCTACGGCAGCCGCGCGGTGGACCACGAGCCGGTGATCCGGTCGGCCTACCCCGGCTTCCGCGGCCCGGTGCTCGACGTCCTGGACGGCATGGCCGACGCGCACGCCGTGTTCGCCTCGGCGTGGATGACGGCCTACCCGGCGTTCAACGACCCGTGCGCGGGCAAGCGGTTCTACCTCGTGCAGGACTACGAGCCGTGGTTCTTCCCGGTGGGCGGGCTGTCCGCGCTGGCGGAGAACACCTACCGGATGGGCTTCCACGGGTTCACCGCCGGCCGGTTCCTGGCCGAGAAGCTGCGCGCCGAGACGGGGATGCCCGCCGACTGGTTCGACTTCGGCTGCGACACCGACCGCTACCACCTCAAGGAGAACACCGCCCGGGACGGCGTCGTGTTCTACGCCCGCCGCCTCGCGCCGCGGCGCGCCATCGAGATCGGGCTGCTGGCGCTGGAGCTGTTCGCCGAGCGCCACCCCGACATCACCGTGCACACCTACGGCGAGCGGATCGGCTCCCTGGGCCCGCGGCACGTCGACCACGGCCTGGTGACGCCCGACCGGCTCAACGACATCTACAACCGCTGCTACGCGGGCCTGTCGCTGTCCATGACCAACGTCTCCCTGGTGCCGCACGAGATGCTGGCCGCCGGCTGCCTGCCTGTGGTCAACGACGCGCCGCACAACCGCGTCGTGCTGGACAACGACCACGTCCGCTACGCGCCCGCCACGCCGCACGACCTGGCGCGGGCCCTGTCGGAGGCGGTCGCCACGCCGGACTTCGCCACCGTGGCCCAGAACGCCTCCGCCGGCGTGTCCGGCCGGTCCTGGGACGCGGCCGGGCACGAGCTGGAGAAGGTGCTCCGGCGGGAACTGCTCGCCTGAGCGCCGGGCCCCGCGGAGCCCGGCGCCCGGAGGGGCGTCAGAGGGGCGAGGGCGAGGTCGCGTCCGGGACCAGGAGCCGGGCGTCGGCCGAGCCGTCGGCCGGCACCACGTGGACCGCCGCGAGCTTCGTGCCCCTCGGCACCGCCGCGAAGGCCAGCCGCTCGTCGTCCAGCCAGGTCGCCTGGTCGTCGACGCCCGCGGTGCCGGGCAGCCGCCGCTCCTCGCCCGTCGCCAGGTCCAGCACCGCCAGGTCCCACGGGCCCAGGCGGCCGATGCGCTTCTTGTAGGCGATCTTCGTGCCGTCCGGCGACAGGGAGGGGCACTCCGCGTCGCGGCGCAGCGACGTGACCCGGCGCTCCACCAGGTCGCCCCGCACCAGCCAGGTGAAGCCGCCGGAGGCGAGGGTCGCGTAGAACGTCCGGTCGTCCGCGCCCACGGTCAGTCCCCAGTAGTTCACGTCCTGTGCCGTGTGGACGTTGCCCTCGACCACGGCCGTGAAGCCCTCCAACGACTCCACCGCCTCACCGGTGCGCAGGTCCAGGTACCCCGTCCGCGTGGAGAAGCCGCCGGGCACCGAGTACGAGTCGCCGGTCACGAACGACGTCCACGACACGACCTGCCCCGAGGCGGAGACCTTGGCCCGGCTGGGCACACCGGGCAGCGGGACCGTGCGCCCGGTCCCGTCGTCGCGCGTCACCTCCGCCGCGTACGTCGGGCCCGGTCCGGCCAGCCGCAGGCACACCGTGGTCCCACCGGCCCGGTACACCCGCTGGCAGGCCAGGTCCGTGCCGCTGCGGGCGCCCGGGTCGGCCAGCGCCACCTGCTCCACCCGGCTGCGGCCGTCGGCCAGTTCGACGAACATCAGGTCCGCGTCCACAGAGGCCGCCGGGACCGCGGGCTGCTGCCGGACGACGCTGGTCACGTACACGACACCCGCCGCCACGACCAGTACGATGGCGCCGACGGCGAGCACGACGCGTCGCGAGCCCATGTCCATCACCACCTGTAACGACAGGGCGCGAGTCGGCCGATTTCAGAGTAGCAACACCTTGCGGTCACGCACTCAGGGTAAACGTGGATCGGGGAGCGGATGGATTTCTGGGGCGCCGTGCGGACGCTGCGGCGGCGGTGGTACATCGCCGTGCCGTCGGCGGTGGTCGCCGTCGCGGTGGCGGCAGGCATCTTCCTGTCCATCCCCACCCGCTACCAGTCCTCGGGTGTGATGGTGCTGACCACGCCCGCGGCGGGCGGGACGTTCTCGGAGAAGGTCACGCCCGAGGAAGCGGTGAAGATCAACCCGCTGCTGGCGTTCGACGGCAGCCTGGCCACCACCTCGCAGATCCTGTCGCAGATCCTGGCCGACCCGAAGACCCGCGAGCGGCTGGGCATCACCAAGGACTCGACGCTGAACTACACGGTCACCGGCGGCGGGCAGAACGGCCCGTTCCTGTTCGTGGTGGGCGACGGCGACGACCCGGCGGCGGCCGAGAAGATGGTCACCACGGTGCTGGAGTTCGCCACCAGGGAGCTGGAGGACCAGCAGCGCAAGCTCAAGGCGCCGGAGTCGACGTTCATCACCTCGCAGGTGATCGTGAACCCGACCGAGGCCGAGGCGCAGATCGGCGGGAAGGTCCGGTACGCGGGCGCGGCGTTCGTGTTGCTCATGCTGCTCACCACGGCGGCCACCTTCGGCTCGGACAGCGTGCTCAACCACCTGCGCCGCCGCCGCGAGCGGGAAGCCGCCGGCGAGGCGGCGGAACCGGACGAGCCGGACGAGGACGACACCCCGCCCGCCGCCGCGCCGGCCGAGGCCCCGCCGAAGGCCCCGCCCACCAACCACCAGACCAAGCCACCGCTCAACGGCGCGCCGCGCCGGGCGCCGGGCCCGCCCGCCCGCCGCCCCCGGCCCACGGCGAGCGAGCAGACGGTCAAGGTGCAGGCCCCGCCGCCGTCCACCCACCAGAACCCGGGCCAGGGCGGGAAACCGGGCCAGGGCGGGCAGCCGACCGGACCGCACAGCGGGCAACCGGCGGCCAAGCCGGCGGGGCAGCCGGGCGGGCAGCCGGCGGTGAAGCCGAACGCCCAGCCGACCGCCAGCGAGCGGACCGTGAAGATCGCCGTGCCACCGCCCGCACCGGGCCCGGCGTGGCCGAACACCGAAGACAGACCTTGACCGAGCGGCTCCAGCGGGTGCGGCAACGGGCGGACGGCGCGACCCTGGTCTGCGTCTACCTCCTCGCCCTGCTGATCATCCCGGCGCGGCTGGTGCTGTCGTTCGTGCCCATGACGCTCCCGCCCGCCCTCGTCATCGCCCTGCTGCTGGGCGTGCTGTGGCTGGCCACGCAGATGGTCGACACGCTCGGCATGGGCAAGGGCCTCAACGTGGTGCGCACGGCCGTGGCGCTGTACCTGGCCGCGCACCTGGCGACCTACGGGGTGGCCACGCGGCGCTGGCTGCCCACCGACGAGCTGACCACGGCCGACTCCGGCATCGTCCGCATCGTGGCCACCATCAGCGTGGCCGTGTTCATCTGCGACGCGGTGCGCACCAGGGAGCGGTTGGACAAGGTCCTCAAGCTGATCCTGGGCTGCGCCGCGGTGATCGCGTTCGTCGGCTTGGTGCAGTTCGGCGCGGGCGTCGACCTCGCCGGGTACGTGAGCATCCCCGGCCTGCGGGCGCAGGAGAACGGCTACGCGGTGATGGAGTCGCGCTCCATCTTCCGCCGCCCCACCGGGACCACGAACCACCCGATCGAATACGGCCTGGTGTGCGCGATGGCCGTGCCGCTGGGCGCGCACTACGTGTTCAAGGCGCGCGACGAGGGCGCCCCGTATGTCCGGTGGCTGATCTGCCTGGCGCTGGTCGGCCTGGGCGCCATGACCGCGCTGTCCCGCACGGCGATCCTCGCCATGGTCGTCGCCGGCGTCGTGATGGTGCTCACCCTGCCGCGCAAGCGGAAGATCACCGCGATGGTCGTCGGCGGCGGCTTCTTCATCGGCGCCAGCCTGGTCGTGCCGGGGCTGTTCGGCACGCTGCGCGGCATGTTCTCCAACATCGAGGACGACCCCAGCGTGAAGGCGCGCACCGCGGACTACGCGGCGGCAGCCGAGCAGATCGACCTGAACCCGTTGCTGGGCCGCGGTTTCAGCACGTTCCTGCCGACCAAGTACACGATCCTGGACAACCAGTTCCTGCTGACCCTGATCGAGAACGGCTACCTGGGCCTGTTCGCGCTGATCGGCATGTTCCTCGCCGCCGGCTTCGCGGTGATCCGCGTGCGGATGCTGAGCGGGGACGAGCACCTGCGCGGCCTGGCCGCCTGTGGGTTGGCGGGGGTGCTCGCGGGAGGCATCGGCTCCTTCACCTTCGACCTGCTGGGCTTCGGCGTGGCGACCGGCCTCGTCTTCACCATGATCGGCTTGTGCGGCGCCATGCTGCGCATCGCCAAGGCGGAACGCGCAGCGCAGAGCACCCTTTCATAGCCTCGGGCTCGCGGCACGCCCCGTGCAGACCGGTGCCTTCGTGTTCTCCCCGTATGGCCTGCCCGGAGGGCTACCATGCTTTTCCTGGGGGTGCAAGCACGCTTTTCGCTTGCGCCCCCAGGAAAAGCATGGTCGTCTTTGACAGGTCATGCGGGGAGAACACGACCGCTCTTGCTCTTCCTCCTCCTTGGCGGCCTGCCCGTCCGGCGAGGACTCTTTTAGCTCTTCAGCCTCGGGCGGTACAGCACCGAATATCACCCAGATCCGTGCGGGACACAAGTAGGAAGAGCGGCCGAGAGGCCCCCAAGGAGGAGGAAAAGAAAGGGCGGTCGTGTTCTCCTCCCCGCACGGCCTGCCGAAGGCAATCGCATTTGTCGGGGGGTGTCAAGCGAAGAGCGTGCTTGACACCCCCCGACAAATGCGATCGGGCTGCGCCCAGGCCGTACGGGGAGGAGAACACGAAGCAACCGGTGTGCGCACTGGGTGCGCCACCGCTTCGCGCACTGCGCTCTGGGGCGGTGCTCCTGCGTGCAAAGCGCAAGAGGTGCGCCACGATGTCGAGGCGACGCGTCCGGTGTCAGGTCATCCGCCAGGCCAGCACGACGGCGATCACGAGTGATCCGATCGCGGTGTACACGGCCGTGTCGAACGCGGCGAACTGCAGCAGGAAGCCGAATCCGACCGAGGACACCAAGCGGGTGAGGGCTTGCCCGGTTTGGACGACGGAAAGGCCGGAAGCCCGCAATGATTCGGGCACCAGGGCGCTCACCCGGGCGGACAGCACGCCATCCGTGGCGGCGTAGAACAGGCCGTGCAGCAGCAGCGCCACGCCCACCCCCACGTAGCCCGTGCCCGACGCCAGCAGCAGCACGTACACGGCGAGCAGCAGCACGTGCCCGCCCAGGAAGACCACCGACCCGCCGACCTTGTCCGCGAGCCGGCCCAGCGGCGCGGCGGCGGCCAGGAACACCAGCGCGGTGCCCAGCGGCATCAGCGGCAGGACGGCCTGGGGGACGTCGGTCGCCTTCTGCACCAGGATGAACACGAACGCGTCGGACAGCGTCGCGAGGCCGAGCACGGCCGCCGCGATCGCCACCCGGCGGTAGCCCGCCCCCTTCAGCAGCGCCAGGCCCGCCCTGATCGACGGCTTGGGCCCCGTGCGCGCCGGGACCGGCCGCTCGCGCACGAACGCGATCAGGACGATCAGCCCGACCACCGCGAAGCAGGCGCTGACCACGAACACCGGACCGGCCACGATGCCGATCTGGGACAGCAGCAGGAAGGTCACCAGCGGGCCGAGCAGCGCGCCCACCGTGTCCATGCTGCGGTGCAGGCCGAACGCCGCGCCGAGCCGGTCCGGCGGGGTCGACAGCGAGATCAGCGCGTCGCGCGGCGCGGTGCGCAGGCCCTTGCCCGCGCGGTCGGCGGCCATCGTCGCGCCGATGCCGAACGCGTTCGCCCCGACCACCGGGAAGATCAGCTTGGTGGCCGCCGAGAGCCCGTACCCGGTGGCCGCGACCGCCTTGTGCCGGTGCGTGCGGTCGGAGACGTGGCCGCCGACCAAGCGCAGCAGGGCCGTCGCCCCCGTGTACACCCCGTCCAGGACACCGAACTGCGCGTAACCCATCTGGAGCGTGAAGAGGAGGTAGACGGGCATGAACGCGGTGATCATCTCGGCCGAGACGTCGGTCAGGAGGCTCACCGCCCCCAGCGCCACCACGGTGCCGGGAACCCTGCCCCTGACCCGTTCGGACGGCCGGGTGGAAGCGACGTACATGACCTCGTTATCGGTCCTGGCCGGTACCCGTTACCGCGTCGTCGATCACGTCCGCCACCGGTAACGAGGAGTTCCCCGGAGCCGATGACGCGGGTATGCCGCAGATCCCGCAGCCCCGCGTGCGCGTGGGCGCCGTCGACGTGTGGTCCGTGCGCGAGCCCGGCGTCGCGGAGCACGTGGCGCGCTCCTGGCAGCGGGGCGAGGGCGGCGCGATCGTCACCGCCAACGTCGACATCGTCCGCGCCGCGACCCGCAGGCCCGAGCTGGCCGCGCTGATCGCGGAGTCCGAAGTGGTCGTCGCCGACGGGATGCCCGTGGTCTGGGCGGGCCGGCTGGCGGGCGTGCCGCTGCCCGAGCGCGTCACCGGCGCGTCGCTGGTGTTCACCCTGTCCGGGACCGCCGCGCGGCTGGGCCGCTCGGTGTACCTGCTGGGCGGCGACGAGGGCGTGCCGGAGAAGGCCGCCGAGGCGCTGCGGGCGCGCTACCCGGGCCTGCGGGTCGCCGGCACGGACTCGCCGCCGTTCGGCTTCGACACCGACCCGGGCGCGACCGCCGACGCCGTCGCCAAGGTGGTGGCGGCCGAGCCGGACCTGGTGCTGGTGGGCCTGGGCTTCCCCAAGCAGGAGCGGCTGATCAGGCTGCTGCGCGCCCAGCTGCCCCGGACCTGGTTCCTGGGCTGCGGCGCGGGCATCCCGATGGCCGCCGGCGAGTTCCGGCGGGCCTCGGGCGTGGTGCAGCGGATGGGCGCGGAGTGGCTGCACCGCCTGGCCCTCGAACCGCGCCGGCTGGCCGGGCGCTACCTGCGCGACGACCTGCCGTTCGCCCTGCGCCTGCTCTCCGGCGCCGTCCGCACCCGCCTTCGCAGCAGGGAGAAGTGACCGTGCCGCTCGCCGTGGTCGTGGTGACCTACAACAGCGCCGCCGTGGTCCGGGAGTGCCTGGAATCGCTCGCGGTGGCCTTGGAGTCCATTCCGGACGGTCGGGTCGTCGTGGTGGACAACGCGTCCACCGACGACACCCTGGACGTGGTCGCGCGCGTCGCCCCCGAGGCGCAAGTGGTGGCGCGGCAGGGCAACGACGGCTTCGCGGCGGGCGTCAACGCCGGGTTCGCCGCCGCGCCGGACTGCGACGTCCTCGTGCTCAACCCGGACGTGCGGCTGGAGCCGGACGCGATCGGGCCGCTGCGCGCCGCGCTGGCCCGGCCCGGCGTCGGCATCGCCGCGCCCCGGCTGCTCAACGCCGACGGCACCCAGCAGCTGTCCCTGCGCCGCGCGCCGACCGCGCTGCGGGCGCTGGGCGAAGCGCTGCTCGGCGGCACCCGCGCGGGGCGCGTCGCCGCGCTGGGCGAGCTGGTCGTGGACCGGCGCCGCTACGAGGCTCCGGGCCCGGCGGACTGGGTGACCGGCGCGGCGTGGCTGGTCTCCCGCGAGTGCCGCGCGGCCACCGGGACGCTGGAGGAGCGCTACTTCCTGTACTCGGAGGAGACCGAGTACATGCTGCGCGCCGGCGAGCGCGGGTTCGGCATCCGCTACGAGCCGCGCGCCCGCGCCGTCCACCTGGGCGGCGAGCAGTCCACCTCGCCGGTGCTGTGGTCGCTGGCCACCACCAACCGGGTCCGGCTGGCCCGCGAGCGCCACCGCCGCCCGGCCGCGGTCGCGATGTGGTGGGCCGTGCTGCTCAACGAACTGCTCCGCGCGCCGCGCGAACCCAAGCACCGCAAGGCGATCGGCGACCTGGTGCGCTGGCGGCGCTGGCCGGCGCGGCCCGGCGGCGGACCGGGCTGGATCTGCTTCTCCGCCCAGGACTGGTGGTACCACAACCGGGCGCACTCGGACTTCCAGCTCATGCGCTCGGTCGCCGGGCAGCGCCGGGTGCTGGTGGTCAACAGCATCGGGATGCGGATGCCGACGCCGGGCAACAGCACGCACGTGGCCCGGCGCATCCTGCGCAAGCTGCGCAGCGTCGCGAAGTTCGTGCGCCGCCCGCTGCCCGACTTCCACGTGATGTCCCCGCTGCCGCTGCCGTTCTACGGCTCGCCGCTGCTGCGCCGGGTGAACGCGGTGCTGGTGCGCGCGCAGGTGCGGCTGGTCGCCGCGGCGCTGGGGCTGCGCACCCCCGTGATCATGGTCACCATCCCGACGGCCTGGGACGTGGTCGCCCCGATGCGGCGGCGCAGCCTGGTGTTCAACCGCTCCGACCGGCACTCCGACTTCCCCGAGGCGGACCGCGCGTCGATCGAGGCCCTGGAGCACCGGCTGCTGGAGAACGCCGACCACGTCGTCTACGTCAGCCACGCGCTGCTGGACGAGGAGCGGCCCCGCACCGGTGACCGGGCCCACTTCCTCGACCACGGCGTCGACGTCGACCACTTCACCGCCCGCCCGGAGTCCGAGTGGCCCGCCGACATCCGCGCCGTCGACGGCCCGCGGATCGGCTTCTTCGGCGCCCTGGACGACTTCGTGGTCGACTTCGACCTGCTCGAACGCCTCGCGGCGGAGCTGCCGACCGCGTCGCTGGTGCTCATCGGTGACGCGACTCACCCCATGGAGCGCTTCGACAAGTACCCGAACGTCCACTGGCTCGGTTTCCGGCCCTACGAGGAGATCCCGGCCTACGGCTCGGCGTTCGACGTCGCGATCATGCCGTGGCAGGACAACAGCTGGATCCGGCACTCCAACCCGATCAAGCTCAAGGAGTACCTGGCCCTGGGCCTGCCGGTGGTCAGCACGGACTTCGCCGAGCTGGCCGGCTACACCGACCGGGTGCGGGTGGCCACCGACCACGCCGGGTTCGTGGACGCGGTGCGCCGGTCGCTGGCCGAGGGCCCGCCGCAGCCCGCGGCCGCCCTGCGCGCGTCGGTCACCCGCCACTCGTGGCGCTCCCGGGCCGCCGAGCTGGTGGCGCGCGCCGAGTCCCGCTGACCGGCGCTGGGTAGAACTACTCGTCTTGGCCGACCCGGGCCGCCGGCGCAACTAATGTGGGTGTCGTGCAGCCACTGCCACCGAACGCCCCTCCGCGGATCGGCGACTACACGCTGCTCGCCGCCCTGGGCCGAGGGGCGATGGGTTCCGTCTACCTCGCCCGGTCGCGCGGCGGGCGGCCCGTCGCCGTCAAGGTCGCGCGCGCCGAACTGGCGGACAACCCCCAGTTCCGCGAGCGGTTCCGGCGGGAGGTCGAGATGGCGCGGTCGGTCGGCGGGTTCTGGACGGCGACCGTGGTCGGCGCCGACCCGGACGCCGACCGGCCCTGGATGGCCACCGAGTACGTGCCCGGCCCCACCCTCCAGCAGGCGGTCCAGGACTTCGGGCCGCTGCCCGAGCGGGCCGTGCGGCGGCTCGCGGGCGGCCTGGCCGAGGCGCTGGTCGCGATCCACGGCGCGGGCCTGGTGCACCGGGACCTCAAGCCGTCGAACGTCCTGCTGGCCGACGACGGGCCGCGGGTCATCGACTTCGGCATCGCGCGGGCGCTGGAGCACTCGGCGCTGACCGAGGCCGGGATCGTGTTCGGCACGCCCGGCTACCTCTCGCCCGAGCAGGTCGTCGGGTCGGAGATCACCCCAGGCAGCGACGTCTTCGCGCTCGGCTCGGTGCTGGTGTTCGCGGCGACCGGCGCGGGGCCCTTCGGCGAGGGCGCCACGTCGGCGCTGGTCTACCGGGTGGTGCACCAGGAGCCGGACCTGTCGCGGGTGCCGCCGGGCCTGGTGCCGCTGATCGTGCCGTGCCTGGTGCGCGAGCCGGCGCACCGGCCGACCCCGGCGCGGCTGCTGGAGCTGGTCGGGCCACCGTCCAGCGAGCCGTCGTGGCTGCCCGCGCAGATCCGGTCGCTGGTCGAGCAGCGGCACACCGAGCTGCGCGAGCTGCCCGCCAAGCCGCCCACCCGGGTGCTCGCCGAGGAGCGCAGGCCGGCGACCCGGGTGCTGGTGGAGGACCCGCCCGCGGCGCGGCCGTCGCCGGCCGCGCCGCCGAGCGGGCCGATCCGGCCCTACACGCCGCCGGTGAAGAAGAGCGGGGCGCGGTTCCGCACGTCCCGGGCGGTCGGCCTGGGGTGGACGGCCGCGCACGGGTTCGCGGCGGCGGTGACGGCGATGATCGCCAACCCGGCGACCGGCGCGTCGCGGGGCGTGCAGCTGGCGGCGCTGGTCGCGTTCGCGGTGTTCGCCCTGATCGGGGTCCGGCTGCTGGTGGGCGTGCTGCGCTCGCCGCTGGCCGTCGACATCGGGCCGGACGGGATCACGCTCTCCAGCGGCGAGCGGCAGCGGCGGCTGCCCTGGTACGCGATCTCGCGGGTCAAGGTGGAGGGCCCGAGCTCGCGGCCGTGGGTCGTGGTGTGGCTGGTCGGCGCGGCCAAGGCCCCGGAGACCCTGGGGCGCGGCAGCTTCCAGCCCCACAAGGGCGGGCTGCGGGTCTACCCGATCTCGCACGAGCGCTACCGCAAGCGGCGGGACCGGGACGTGGCGGAGCTGCGCTCGGCCCTGGCCTGGTACGGGCCCTCGGTCTACGACGCCCGCTAGGGCGTGGGCCCCGGCGTCGACCGGGGGCCGGCCGCTGCCGGGTCAGCGACCGCTGAACGTCGCCCGGCCCGGCCCGTCGGCGAGGAACGACCGCACGCCGCCGCGCAGGTCCTCGGTGTCGAACAGGTCGGCGGCGATGGCCGTGACGTGCGCGTTGGCCCCGGCGACGCCACCGCGCTCGTAGTGCGCCAGCACCCGCTTGGTCGCGGCGTGGGCGAGGGTCGGCCCGGTGGCCAGGTCCGCGGCGAACCGCAGCGCCGCGTCGTCGAAGCCCTCGTCGGGCAGCACGCGGTTGACCACGTTCCACCGCTCCAGGGTCGCGGCGTCGTAGCGCTCGCCGGTCATCACCAGCTCCTTGGCCCGCCCCACGCCGGCGCGGGCGGCCAGCCGCTGCGTGCCGCCCATCGTCGGGGTCAGCCCGATGACCTTCTCCACCAGCCCGAACTGCGCCCGCTGCGCGGCCAGCAGGACGTCGCACGCGACCGCGACCTCGAACGCCCACGTCAGGCACAGCCCGTGCGCGGCGAACACGGTCGGGAACGGCAGCGCGGCCACCCGGTCGGGCAGGTCGAGCATCTGGTCGAGCAGCGCCTTGGCGTGCCCGCGGGTCCGCTGCGCGGCGAACAGGTTCACGTCCACCCCGCCGCTGACGACCCCGCCCTCGGCGCGCACCAGCAGCGCCCGCGCGGGCCGGTCCTCCAGGTCGCCGATCGCGGCGTCCAGCAGGTCCTGGAGTTCGGCGGTGTAGAGGTTCAGCGGGGGAGCGTCGACGGTGAGCACGGCCAGCCCCGCCGCGTCCCGCTCGACGCGGACCTGTTGCGCTGCCACGGCCCAGCACTTTACACGCGTCCGGAATGGTGAAAACCGGGTGTCCGAATGGCGCAATCGGGTCGACAATCGCGCGGTGAACACGTGGACCACCCAGTCCGTCGACCCCGCGGGAGCGGAGGCGCGGGCCCTGATCAGGGCCTACCTGGCGGACATCATCAGCCGCTACCACCACCGCCCGGCGACCGAGGCCGAGATCACCCGGGCGATCGCCGAGGACCCGACCGACGACCTCGTGGCCTTCTTCGTGGGCCGGCTCGGCGACCGGCCGCTGGCCTGCGCGGGCATCCGGGTGGCGTGCCCGGAAACCGCCGAGCTCAAACGCCTGTTCGTCCATCCGGACGCGCGCGGGCGGGGCGGCGGGGCCGCGCTGCTGGCCGCCGCGGAAGCCGCCGCCGTCTCGATTGGCGCCTCCGCCATCCGGCTGGACACCCGCTCTGACCTGGTCGAAGCCCGCGGGCTGTACGCCAAGCACGGTTACCGTGAGGTAGCACCCTTCAACCGGGACCGCTATGCGGAGCACTGGTTCCAGAAGCCCCTATAGCTGCCATCAGGTTTCGGCATCCCCCGTGTGAGGTGTCTCACTTGACAGTGAATAGGCCCCCCAGTTGAGTGTGTGGCGAAAGTTGGCCGCGGATATGAAATGGGGATCAGTCCAGTGGCTTTCGCCGTTGAGTTGACATTTCGTGATGCGCGGCAAGTGCGCAGATCCATTCATCTCGCGCATCGCGAATACTGGCGCCCGCTCGCCGAGCAGGGCGTGCTGGTCGGCACCGGGCCGTGGGCGGACGGCTCCGGTGTCCTGTTGATCTGCCAGGTGCCCGACGAGGCCGCCGCGCGCGACCTGGTGCGCGGCGACCCGTACGTGCGCTCGCAGTCGATCGCGGAGGTCCGCATCCGCCAGTGGCACGTGCTGCTGGGCCTCCCGGAGGGCGAGCGGGTGCCGGGCATGGTCCGGCCGCGCGACGGCCAGACCGCCGAGTCGCGCTCGCGCGAACCGCTGACGCCGCACGAGCACCGCATCGCCCTGATGATGCTGGAGGGCATGACCAACCGCCAGATAGCCGAGCACTTCTCGGTGTCCACGCGGGCCGTCGAACTCCACATCACGCGGATCTACCGCAAGCTCGACATCGGTCGACGGGCCCAGCTCGCCGCCGCGATGCCGTGGGGGCAGCGCTCGTACCTGTAGGCGCAGCACGGGTCCGCAGGGCCAGGGGGCACTCCTCCTGGCCCTGTACCGCGTTCCGGCCGCACCGCGGCTCCCGCCGGGGGCGTTCCCGCCGGGCGCGTCACCGCCCCAGCAGCGCCGCCGCGACGGCCACCTGCGCCGGCTCCAGGCGGTGCTTGCCGTCCTCGACGTCCCACAGCGCGTTCTGGAGCACGCGACCGAGCGTCCACGCCGCCGCCCGCTCCCGGTCCAGCTCCAGCGCCTCGGTCAGCAGGTCGAACCGGCGCACCACGGCCCGCGGCACGTCACCGCTGCCGACCACCGCGTCCCACCGGCTGTCCAGCGCCGGCCACAGGTCGAAGCCGGGGTCGCCGGCCAGCGGCTCGGGGTCGATCGCCAGCCACGGTTCGCGTTGCCCGGCCAGGACGTTGTCGTAGTGCAGGTCCCAGTGCAGTAGGCGGTCGCCGGGCGCGTCGAGCACCTCCGACACGGCCGCCGCGCACGTCCGCACCAGTGCGCGCTCGGCGTCGTCGGAGAGCCGGGGCAGGGCGTCGGGCACGTCGCGCAGCATGGCGGCGGCGACCTCGCCGAGACCGCTCAGCCCGGGCGGCGCCGGCACGGCGGTCAGGCGCGCGAGCAGGCCGGCCAGCAGCCGCTGGGCCTCCTCGTCGTCGGGGACGGCGGACAGCGACCGATCGGGGTCCAGCCGTTCCAGCAGCATCACACCGAGGTCGGGGTCGTGGTCGAGCAACCGCACCACGCCGTCGCCGCCCCACGTCCGCAGACCGATCACCGCCGCGGTGGTCTCCTCGCCGGGCGGCTGGCACCGCAGCACGGCGCGCGCACCGTCCACACCGGTCACCGGCACCACCAACGACGCCATGCCGTTGCGCGTCGGCCCGTCCTGGCGCAGGCCCCAGCGGTCGAGGAAGTCGCCGACCAGACCGGGCAACCCGGCGAGCCACACCCGACCCGCTGGCCCGCTGTGCGATGCGATCAGGGCATCGGGAACCGGTATCACAAGCCTTCTCCGTCAATTTGCGGTTTGTCGTCCGGCCATCGCACCGGGCGGTTGCCGATCACATGATCACCCTACCTATGCGGAAGGAATAGCCACTGTCGGTTTCCGCGTGGCGGTGGCGGTGGCGGCGCTGTGGTGGTAGTGGCACGACGGAGCTTCAGCCCTCGCCTCAGCGCCGCGCTCCGCGCGGCGGCGCTTCAGCGCAGCCGTGTGCCTCGTGTTCTCCCCGTACGGCCTGGGCGCAGCCCGATCACAGTTGTCGAGGGGGGTCAAGCACGCTCTTCGCTTGACCCCCCTCGACAACTGTGATTGCCTCCGGCAGGCCGTGCGGGGAGAACACGACGCACTTCCCTCCTCCTTGGGGGCCTCCCGGCCGCTCTTCATACTTGGGTCGCGCACCGATCCAGGAAATATTTGGTGCGGTACGGATCTAAGTTAAAAACAAAAAGAGTCCTCGCCGGACAGGCAGGCCGCCAAGGAGAAGGAAAAGAAAGAGCGGTCGTGTTCTCCCCGCATGGCCTGTCAAAGACGACCATGCTTTTCTGGGGGGTGCAAGCGAAAAGCGTGCTTGCACCCCCCAGAAAAGCATGGTAGCCCTCCGGGCAGGCCATACGGGGAGAACACGAGGCCACCGGGCTGCACGGGGCGTGCCAAGGGCCAAAAGGCGCGGGTTGTGGTCAAGGGTCGTGTGTGGAATTCGTGAAGGGGTGGTCGTGTGCGGGGTGTCCCCCTGTCGTGGATTGTTCGAGTCGTTTACGCGAGCAGTTCGACGCGTGAAGTCACGCCGAGCTTGCGGAGCACCCGGGCCACGTGCTGCTCGACCGTCCGAGGTGATAAGAACAGCACGTCGGCGATTTCCCGGTTCGTCCGCCCCTGCGCCAACAACCGCGCGACGTCCTGCTCGCGCGGCGACAGGGCGTTGCCATACCCGCGCCGCCCGCGTCGGGAAGGGGTAGCGACTCCGGTACCCCGCAAGAGGTGCCGGCAGCGCGCCGCGTCGCGGCTGGCGCCCAAGGCGTCGAACCGGTCGGCGACCGCGCTCAGCGCCACCACCGCCGAGTCGTCACCGCCCTCCAAGCCGCACAACGCGATCCGCTCGGACAGCATCGCGGAGTAGTACGCGAGCCCGAGCGCGTCGGCCGCGCTGCGCGCCTCCTGCAACAACGGCACGGCGTCGCCCTCGCCCCCGGTCGCCACCAGCGCCCGGCACGTCTTCAGCGCCACCTCGGCCAGCGGCGCGTCGCGGCCGGCGATGCCCGCCGCCAGCTCGTCCACCAGGGCCGCCGCGTCCGCCGACCGCCCGGCCGCGAGGTAGGCGTCGGCGGCGGCCGGGGCGAGTTCGCCCGCCCAGGCCCACACCCCCTTGCGCCGCAGCAGGTCCAAACCCCGGTCGGCTTCCTCGCACGCCCGCGCTCGGTCGCCGCGCTCCAACCACAGCCGGCACAGCGCGGCGAACCCGCCGAGCGCGATGGGGGTGATGGAGTTCTCCACCGAGCGGACGCCGCTCTCCGCGAGGTGGCGCTCCGCCTCGTCCCAGTCGCCGCGCGCCACCGCCACACCGCCCAGCACCAGCGCGCTCTCACTGGCCACCGGCAGCAGCTCGCGGTACTCCTCTAGCAGCCGCGTGGCCCGCGGCACCAGCGAGCCCCAGTCGCCGGTGTACCAGTCGAGGTGGATGCGGGTGGACTGGCCGGTGCTCTCGGTGAACGGCACGCCCGCCCCGGCGGTCAGCCGCAGGCCCTTGTCCAGGAAGTCGCGCGCCAGGTCGAAGTGCCCGACCAGGGCGCACGCGTCGGCGACGTTGCAGTGGGCGCGGGCCAGGTGGCGGCGGGTCTCCACGTCGTCGGACGTGGCGGGCAGCCGGTGCAGCTCGGCCACCGCGCTGTGGTCGCCGATGGACACGCGCGAGCCCAGTTCGTTGGCCAGCAGCGAGTAGCGCACCAGCGGGTCGTCGCACGCCTCGATGTAGGAGTCCACCACGCGCATCCAGCGCAGGTGCTCGGACAGCGGCGTGGCGCCGATGAACGGCTGCGCGAGCACGGCCCGCGCGCGCATCGCCACGCCGGGCTGGTCGGTCAGCTCCGCCACGGCCCGTTCGAGCTGGAGCCTGGCCTGCACCGTGCCCCCGAACTGCCTGATCAGCAGGAAACCGAGGTCCATCCGCACCTGGCCGCGCGCGGCGCGGGACAGCCTGCGGTCGCCGAGCAGCCGCTCCAGCGTGGTGCGGGGGTCGTGCTGGTCGATCCCGCCGCGGGCCACCCGGCCCAGCTTCACCGCCAGCCTGTCCACATCGGACGGTGTCAGGGACGCCTCGTCCAGCAGCTGCCGGTAGGTCCGGGTGGCGGTGGACGGGTCGCCCACCTCCAGCGCCCGGTCGGCGGCGGCCTCGCCGTGGCGCAGCCAGTCGGCGAGCCGCCCGGCGCGGCGGCTGTGCTCGGCGAGCCGGGTGAGCGGCCGGGGCCGCACGCCCTCCAGCGCGTCCAGTGCCCGCAGGTGCAGCCGCTGCCGCTCCGGCCCGGTCAGCGTGTCGTACACCGCCTGCTGGGCGAGCGAGTGCCGGAACCCGTACCTCATGTCCGAGACCTCGTGCAGCACCCCGCTGTGCAGCGCGTGCGTCAGCGCCGCCCGCGCGCGGTCCGGTTCGACCGCCCCGACCTCGGCCAGCAGCTCCTCCGCGGCGGGCACGCCGAGCACCGCCGCCGCCTGCGCGATGCGGCGGCCGGTGGTGGGCAGCCGGTCCAGCCGCTCGGCCATCGCGTCGCGCAGCAGCGCCGGCACCTCGACCCGGTCCAGCAGCCGCCAGTCCGGGCGGTGCAGCGCGCGCAGCATCTCCTCGACCACGAACGGGATGCCGGCGGTGCGCTCGTGCAGCCGGGCGGCGAACTCGGCGGGAACCCCGTCCACGCCCAGGATCGCGGCGGTCAGGTCGTGCACCTGCGCCACGTCCAGCGGCGCCAGCTCCACGACCGCGCCGGTCACCCCGGCGGGCGGGCGGTAGGCGCTGCCCAGCGCCATCCCGCCGGGCGCGTCCTCGCGGCGGTAGGTCACCAGCACGGTCAGGTTCGGCGGCGGGTCGGCCATCAGGAACCGCAGCAGGTGCCGGCACCCGTCGTCGGCCCAGTGCAGGTCCTCCACGACCAGCAGCACCGGGCCGAGCGCCGCGACCACCTCGCGCACCGCCCGGAACAGGTGGTGGCGCTCGTGCCGGGGGTCCTCGGGCCGCGGCGCCGGCTCGGGCAGGCGCTCGGCGATCTCCGGCAGCAGCGGGCGCAGCACCCCGGTGACGGGGCTGAGCGGCACGCGGCCGAGCAGCCCGCCGACACCGCGCAGCGCGTCCAGCACCGCGCCGTACGGGAACGGCTCGCGCAGCGGCTGGCAGAACCCGGTCAGCACGCGCAGCGGCGCCACCTCCGGCCGGCCCAGCAGCTCGCGCACCAGGCGGCTCTTGCCGATCCCCGCCTCGCCCTCCACGAGCGCGACGGACGGCTGCGTCGAGACCACCCGCAGCAGCACCGCCAGCTCGTCGCCCCGGCCGACCAGGACGGGGGAGCTGGTGCGCGGTGGCGTCATGCGGACACTCCTGGTGATCGGCCGATCCCGGCACCGGAACCTTGATCGTTCACGGGCAGCACCCCTCGCGCTCACACCGCGACGCGCCCGTGGCTGCTCCGTTCGGCCGGACCGGTCCTGGAAGGGTTCTCGGAATTGATTCCGACGACGCCCTGCTCGATCTCCTGGTGCGACTTGCCGGCCCGGTGGTTCGCGGAGTGGGTCATCTCACAAGGCTAGGCGATGCGGCTGGTCCCACGGGCAAATATCTTGCGGCGACCGTCCCCGGGCGAACGCGGGCCGACCCGGCGGGACCGCGCAGTGGACCGTCGAATCGGACCGGTGGGATCGCGACCCCGGCGTCGGCGGGCGCCGCGAGGCCACTTCGGACCGCGACCAGGACTTCACCGCCGCGACCGGCGCCGGTGGAGGCGTCGCCCCCGGCGAGCCCGGACCCGGCGGCCCCGGTGGGGCGCAAGGGCACCCGGACGAGGGAGTTTCGACCATGCGCCGCGGGGGAACCCGCAGCGCATGGTCGAAGTGAGCCTGCGGATCGACGCCCCGGCGGAACAGGTGTTCTCCGTGCTGGCCGACGGCTGGTCCTACGCGGGCTGGGTGGTCGGCGCCGCGCACATCCGCGAGGTCGACGGGGACTGGCCCGGCCTCGGCTCGCGCATCCACCACAGCGTCGGGTTGTGGCCGATGCAGGTGGAGGACGTCACCAAGGTCCGGGCCGTGGAGCCCGGCCGGATGCTGGAGCTGGAGGCCCGCATGTGGCCGGTCGGCGCGGCGCACATCCGGTTCGACCTGGTCGAAGCGGGCGGCGCGACGACCGTGCGGATGCGCGAAGAGGTGGAGAAGGGCCCGCTGTCCCTGGTGCCCGAACCCGTCCAGGCGCTGCTGCTGGCCCCGCGCAACCGGGAGACGCTGAACCGGCTCTCCCACCTGGCGGAGCGACGCCAAGCCGAGCGCTGACGCCCGCGCCGTTTCCCCGCGCCGTTTCCTCGCGCCCATTCCCGGCGCCTTTCGCCCGCGCCCGTTCCCTGCGCCCGTTCCCGGCGCACCACGCGCACCACCGCGTCCAGCGCTCGACTTCAGCGCTCGACCTCCAGGTCCGCACGGCACAGCCCCCGGGCAGTGCGCCGGTCGGGCTCCCAGACGGACCGCTCGGACTTCCCGGCGGCGCGGCCCGCCGCCCACCGGCCGGGCGGCGGGCCGCGCCGCTCAGCGGTACACGGCGCGGTGCAGGCCGCGCATGACCAAGCGGTAGCCGTCGCCCGCCAAACCGTTGCGCGCCAACGCCGCCCGTGCCGCGTTCGCGCCCGCCGCGCCGTGCACGCCGCCACCGGGGTGCGCGGACGCGCCCGCCAGGAACAGCCGGTCCACCGGTGTGTCCGACCGCCCCAGCCCCGGCACGGGCCGGAACACCAGTTGCTGGTGGATCGCCGCCGTGCCCGCGTTGATCGAGCCGCCGACCAGGCTCCTGTTGCGCGCCTCCAGGTCTTCCGGCCCGTGCACCGCGCGCCCCACCACCAGGTCGCGGAACCCCGGCGCGTGCTGCTCGACGAGCTGCTCCACGCGGTCGGCCCGCCGCCGCGCCCGGTCGGGCGACCAGCTCTCCCCGCGCGGCACGTGCGTGTAGGCCCACGCCGACTCGGTGCCCGCCGGCGACCGCGTCGGGTCGGTCGTGGTCATCTGCCCGAGGATCACGAACGGCGTGCGCGGCAGGCGCCCGGTCGCGATCTCCGTGCTGCTGACGGCCAGGCCGTTCAGGTCGCCGCCGAGGTGCACGGTGCCCGCGCCCCTGGCCTCGGCCGCCGTCCACGGGATCGGCCCGGACAGCGCCCAGTCCACCTTCACCGTCGCGTCGTCCCACTCGAACTTCGCCAGGTCGTCCACCAGCCGCGCGGGCAGGTGCTCGGCGCCGACGAGCCCGAGGTAGAGGGTGGGCGCGGGCACGTCGGCCAGCACGGCCTTGCGGGCGCGCACCAGCCCGCCGGACGCGTCCCGCACGCCGAGCGCCCGCCCCTGCGACACCACGACCCCGGTCACCGCGCGCCCGCACTCGACCCGGCCGCCCAGCCGGTGCACCAGCGCCTCGGTGAACCGCCCCGCGCCGCCCTCGGGCACCGGGTAGCCGAAGTCCTGGCCCAGCATGGACAGCAGCCACCCGAACGCCGTGCCGCCCGCCTGGTCCGGGCCCAGGTCGGTGTGCATCGCGTTGCCCGCCATCAGCGCCGGCGCGCCCGGACCGCTGAACCGCTCGTTGCCGAACGCCCGCACCGACTGCACGAACATCCGCGCGAACCGCAGCGCCTCGGCGGGCCCCAGCGCGCCCAGCATCCCCGCGCCGGCCCGCACCGGCGGGAACGGCCGCATCAGCGCCTCGATCAGCTCGTCGCGGACCTGCTGCCAGCGGGCGAACTCCGCGAGCCACGCGTCGCCGTCGCCCGCGCCGAAGGACTCCACCGACGCCGCGGTCCGGTCGGCGTCCATGGACAGCAGAACGGCCCGGTCGTCGGGCAGCACGTGCGCCAGCACCTCGGGCGCCCGCCGCCACCGCAGCCCGTGCCGCTCCAGCTCCAGGCCGGCGATCACCGGCGACGCGGCGCCGAGCGGGTAGAACGCGCTGAACACGTCGTTGCGGAAGCCGGGCGCGGTCAGCTCGGCGGTCCGCACCGCGCCGCCGGGCTCGTCGGCCGCCTCCAGCACCAGCACGTCCCACCCGGCGTCGGCCAGCAGGTTCGCCGCCACCAGCCCGTTCGGACCGGACCCGATGACCACGGCGTCCACTTCGTCGCTCACTCAGCCCCCTTGGCTCTGCCGCACCGGAAAACCCCAACCCAGCTCGCGCCACCGGCCACCGGCGCGCGGCGCGAGCGGACCCCACGAGCCCTGGCCCCGCGCCACCGCGGCGACCGTCGCGGCCAGCGCCTCGCGCGGGCCGTGCCGCGGGCGCCACCCCAGCGACCGCAGGCGGGAGCTGTCCACAGTGGACGCCTGGGCGGCCAGCCGCAGCCAGCCCGGGTGCACCGGCTGCACGCCGGCCCGCCACGTCGGCCAGGCTAGCCCCTCCAGCAGGCGCAGCGGAACCGGCAGCCGGAAGCCGCCGAGCACCGAGGCCAGCTCGTCCGCGCCGAGCACCTGCTCGGAGGCCACGTTGAACGCGCCGGTCGACCGCTCGCGCAGGATCAGCGAGATGGCCCGCCCGACGTCCTCGGCGTGCACGACCTGAGCCCGCAGGCCGGACCACAGCGGCACCGGCAACCACCGCCGCCCGAGCAGGGCCGGCGGGAACAGCGGGCTGACCGCCCAGCGGCCCAGCTCGGCGCCCGCGCCCGGCTGGACGACCGCGCACGGCCGGAGCACGGCCACGTCGGCGCGGCCTTCGAGCATCCGCTCCAGCTCGGCCTTCTGCCTGCTGTACGCGCTGCCCGGCACGCCGCCGCACGGCCAGTCCTCGGTGACCGGGTGGTCGGCGGGGGAGTACGCGGCGATCGACGAGGCCACCACGACGTGCGGCACGCCGGCCCGCCGCGCCGCCGCGAGGACGTGCCCGCTGCCGTCGAGGTTGGTGCGCCGCATGTCGGGCTCGTCCGAGCCGGGCTGGACCGCCCAGGCCAGGTGCACCACGGCGTCCGCCCCGGCGAAGGCGCCGGCCAGCCGGGCCTCCGCCGAGGGCGCGCCGATGTCGCAGCTCAGCCAGGACGTGCGGCCGGGCACGTCCCCGGGGTCGCCGTCGCGCACCGCGTGCCGGGGGTCGCCGGGCGCGTGCCGGGAGCCGTCGGACGCGTGCCGGGGGTCGTCGTCACGCGACCCGCCACCGGGCACGCGGCGCGCGACGCCCAGCACGTCCACACCCGGCGCCTCGGCGCGCAGGACCCGCCGCAGGGCCGTGCCGACGCTGCCGCTGGCCCCCGTGACGACGACCCTCATGCCACGGGGGTACCCCTAGGCGGAGCCGCCAAGCCCGGCGCGCCGCAGCGCTTCGGCCATCGCGCCGTTCGCGGGCGCCCGCTCCGGCCGCTGCTGCCTGCCGTCCTGCTGCCGACCGCCCTGCTGCCGACCGCCCTGCTGCCGGGACCGCCCGCCACCGCGCTGGTCGCGCTGCTGCGGGCCCCGGGGCGCGGCCTTGCGGCCCGGCTCGTCCTGCAACCGCAGGCTCAGGCCGATCCGCTTGCGGGCGATGTCGACCTCCAGCACCTTCACCCGCACCACGTCGCCGGACTTGACCACGTCCCGCGGGTCCTTGACGTAGTCGTCCGACAGCGCCGAGATGTGCACCAGGCCGTCCTGGTGCACGCCGACGTCGACGAACGCGCCGAACGCCGCCACGTTCGTCACCACGCCCTCCAGCACCATGCCCGGCCGGAGGTCGGCGATCTTCTCCACGCCGTCGGCGAAGGTCGCGGTCTTGAACGCCGGACGCGGGTCGCGGCCCGGCTTCTCCAGCTCGCGCAGGATGTCGGTGACCGTCGGCAGGCCGAACTTGTCGTCCACGAAGTCCTGCGGGCGCAACGTCTTCAGCACCGCGGTGTTGCCGATCAGCTCGGCCGCGGCGTGCTGCTGGATGCGCCGCACCACCGGGTACGCCTCGGGGTGCACGGCCGACGCGTCCAGCGGGTCGTCGCCGTTGGGGATGCGCAGGAAGCCCGCGCACTGCTCGAACGCCTTCGGGCCCAGGCGCGGGACGGCCTTCAGCGCCGTGCGGGACCGGAACGGGCCGTTCTCGTCGCGGTGCTGCACGATGTTCTCCGCGAGGCCCGCGGTGATGCCGGAGACCCGGGTCAGCAGCGGCGCGGACGCGGTGTTGAGGTCGACCCCGACCGCGTTCACGCAGTCCTCCACCACCGCGTCGAGCGAGCGGGACAGCTTCGACTCGGACAGGTCGTGCTGGTACTGGCCGACCCCGATGGACTTCGGGTCGATCTTGACCAGCTCGGCCAGCGGGTCCTGGAGCCGGCGCGCGATGGACACCGCGCCGCGCAGCGAGACGTCCAGGCCGGGCAGCTCGGCCGACGCGAACGCCGACGCCGAGTACACCGAGGCGCCCGCCTCGGACACCACCACCTTGGTGAGCTTGAGGTCGGGGTGCCGCTTGAGCAGGTCGCCGGCGAGCTTGTCGGTCTCGCGGGAGGCCGTGCCGTTGCCGATGGCGATCAGCTCGACGGCGTGCGCGCGGGCCAGCGCGGCCAGCTTGGCGATCGACTCGTCCCAGCGGTTGGCCGGCACGTGCGGGTGGACCACGTCGGTGGCGACCACCTTGCCGGTCGCGTCGACCACGGCGACCTTGACGCCGGTGCGGAAGCCCGGGTCCAGGCCCATGGTCGCGCGGGTGCCGGCGGGCGCGGCCAGCAGCAGGTCGCGCAGGTTGGACGCGAACACCCGGACCGCCTCGTCCTCGGCGAACTGCCGCAGCCGCGACCGCAGGTCGATGCCCAGGTGCACGAGGATGCGGGTGCGCCACGCCCAGCGCACCGTGTCGGCCAGCCAGCGGTCCGCCGGGCGGCCCCGGTCGTCGACGCCGAAGCGGGCGGCGATGCGCACCTCGTAGCCGGTGGGCTCGTCCTCGTCGCCCGGGTCGAACTGGAGGTCGAGGACGTCCTCCTTCTCGCCCCGGAACAGGGCGAGGATGCGGTGCGAGGGCAGCTTCGCGAACGGCTCGGAGAAGTCGAAGTAGTCGGAGAACTTCGCGCCCTCCTCCTCCTTGCCCTCGCGCACCCTGGACGTGACCCGGCCCTGCGACCACAGGCGTTCCCGCAGCTCGCCGATCAGGTCGCCGTCCTCGCCGAAGCGCTCCACGAGCACCGCCCGCGCGCCCTGCAGCGCGGCGGCCGCGTCGGCGACCTCCTCGGTCAGGTAAGCCCCGGCCGCCTGCCGCGGGTCGAGCGACGGGTCGGCCAGCAGCGCGTCGGCCAGCGGCTCCAGCCCCTGCTCGCGGGCGATCTGCGCCTTCGTCCGCCGCTTGGGCTTGTAGGGCAGGTAGAGGTCTTCGAGCCGGGCCTTGGAGTCGGCGGCGAGGATCGAGGCTTCCAGCGCGTCGTCGAGCTTGCCCTGCGACCGGATCGAGTCGAGCACGGCGGCCCGGCGCTCCTCCAGCTCGCGCAGGTAGCCCAGCCGCTCTTCCAGCGCGCGCAGCTGGGCGTCGTCCAGCGCGCCGGTCGCCTCCTTGCGGTAGCGGGCGATGAACGGCACGGTCGAGCCGCCGTCGAGCAGCTCGACGGCGGCGCCGACCTGCCCGGCGCGCACCCCCAGCTCCTCGGCGATCCTCTGGTGGATGGCTGTGGTCACGGCAGCATTCTGCCCGCACCCGCCCCGTGCGGGGGTGCAGGGGCGACTCCGGGCGGGTCGCGCCCCGGCTCGGCCGTTCGGGTGAACAGCTGTCACGGACGGTCGCGTCGAGCGGTGGGCCGTTCGCCGGTCCGGGGACGCGGCCGACGACGCCGGAGCCGCGCCCCTCCCGGCCGCGCCGTCCGCGCGGTCGGATCCCCGACCGCGCCGCCGCGGCCCCCGGGATCCCGGCCTCCGGGGCGGCGCGGCCCTCGCGCCCCGCCGCGGTCACACCGCCGTGAGCGAGCGGTCGAACCGGTTGGCCGGGCGCGGCAGGCCGTAGTGCTCCCGCAGCGTGGAGCCGGTGTACCCGGTGCGGAACAGGCCGCGCCGCCGGAGGATCGGCACCACCTCGGACGCGAACAGCTCCAGCCCCGACGGCAGCACGGCGGGCATGATGTTGAACCCGTCCGCCGCGCCCTCCCGGAACCAGTGCTCGATGGTGTCGGCCACCTGCTCCGGCGTCCCGGCGAACGTCTTGTGCCCCCGCCCGCCGCCGAGCCGCCCGATGAGCTGCCGCACGGTCAGCGACTCCCGCCGCGCCAGCTCCACCACCAGCGTGTAGCGGGACTTCGCGCCCTCGATCGCGTCCTCCGGCGGCAGGTCGGCGGGCAGCGGCGCGTCCAGCTCCAGCGCGGCCGGGTCGACCCGCAGCAGCCCGGCGAGCTGGTCGCGCGCGTGCTCGGCCACGATCAGCCGGTCCAGCTCCGCGTCGGCGGCCAGCGCCTCGGCCTCCGTGGACCCGATCACCGGCACCAGGCCGGGCAGGACCTTGACGTGGTCCGGGTCCCGGCCGGCCGCGCGGGCGCGGCCCTTGACGTCCGCGTAGAAGGCCCTGGCCTCGGCCAGGCCCTGCTGGGCGGTGAACACCGCCTCGGCGTGCCGGGCGGCGAAGCCGCGGCCGTCCGCGGAGGACCCGGCCTGCACCAGCAGCGGGTACGCCTGCGGCGAGCGCGGCACGTTCAGCGGCCCGCGGACGCGGAAGTGCCTGCCCTCGTGGTCGATCGTGCGCACGCGGTCGTCCTCCGCGTGCACGCCGCGCTCCCGGTCGGCCACGATCGCGTCGTCGTCCCAGGAGTCCCACAGCTTCTTGGCCACCTCCAGGAACTCGTCGGCCCGCTCGTAGCGGTCGACGTGCGCGGGCTGGGCGTCGAGCCCGAAGTTGCGCGCCGCGTCGTCGCCCGCCGTCGTCACGATGTTCCACCCGGCCCGGCCGCCGCTGACGTGGTCGAGCGAGGCGAACCGGCGGGCCAGGTTGAACGGTTCGTTGTAAGTGGTGGAGGCGGTGGCGATCAGGCCGATCCGGGACGTGGCGCGGGCCAGCGCGGTGAGCAGCACGGTGGGCTCCAGGCGGCCCGACGGGCGGCGCCCGACCCGACCCCACAGCACCGGCGAGTCGGCCAGGAACACCGAGTCGAACGCCGCGGCCTCGGCGGTGCGGGCCAGCCGCTCGTGGTAGTCGACGCTGACGTGGCCGTGCGGGTCGCTGCCCGGCAGCCGCCAGGACGCCTCGTGGTGCCCGGTGTCGTGCAGGAACAGGTTGAGGTGCAACTGGGTCACGGTGTGGTCCCCTCGGTGATGCCCAGCGCGAGCAGCAGTCGGTCGCGGTGGGACTGGAACAGCGGGTCGCGGTGCGAGCGCGGCGCGGGCAGGGTGATCGGCACGTCGAGCGCGATCCGGCCCTCCTCCAGCACGACGACCCGGTCGGCCAGCTCCACGGCCTCGTCCACGTCGTGCGTGACCAGCAGGACCGCGGGGCGGTGCCGCGCGCACAGCTCGCGCAGCAGGTCGTGCATCCTGATGCGGGTCAACGCGTCCAGCGCGCCGAACGGCTCGTCGGCCAGCAGCACGGCGGGTTCGCGGACCAGGCAGCGCGCCAGCGCGACGCGCTGCTGCTCGCCGCCGGAGAGCTGGTCGGGCCACGCGCGCTCCCGCCCGCCCAGGCCCACCTCGGCCAGCGCGCGCCGGCCGCGCTCCCGCGCGTCGCCGGGGATCCCGAGCACCACGTTGTCCAGCACCCGCAGCCACGGCAGCAGCCGGGAGTCCTGGAACGCCACCGCGACCTCCCGCGGCACCCGCAGCTCGCCGCCGCCCACCACGTCGTAGTCCAGCCCCGCGACGGCCCGCAGCAGGGTCGACTTGCCCGAGCCGCTGCGCCCCAGCAGGGCCACGAACTCGCCGGGCGCGATGTCCAGGTCCAGCCCGTCGAGCACGGTCCGCTGCCCGAAGCGCCGCACGAGGCCGCGAACGCTCACCGCGCTCACCGCGCTCACCCGCTCAGCGTGCGCCGCCACGACAGCACCCTCCGCTCGACCAGTCGGAGCACGGCGTCGGAGGCGAAGCCGAACAGGCCGTAGACCACCAGGCCGACGACGATCACGTCGCTCTGGCCGTAGTTCTGCGCCTGGAACATCAGGTAGCCGATGCCGCTGGTGGCGTTGATCTGCTCCAGCACGATCAGGAACAGCCACGAGCCGGTCACGCCCAGCCGCAGGCCGACGAAGAAGCCGGGCAGGGCGCCGGGGAAGACCACCTTGCGCACGAACTGCCGGCGGCTCAGCCCCACCACCTCCGCCAGCTCCACGTACCGCTTGTCGATGCCGGTCAGCGAGGCGTGCGTCTGGAGGTAGAGGGTGACGGCCACGCCGATGGCGATGACCACGACCTTGAAGCCCTCGCCGATGCCCAGCCACAGGATCAGCAGCGGGATCAGGCCCAGCGACGGGATCGCCCGCTTGACCTGCACGGTGCCGTCGATCAGCGCCTCGCCGACGCGGCTGAGCCCGGCCGCGAGCGCGAGCGCCGTGCCCGCGACGCCGCCGATCAGGAAGCCGAGGCCCGCCCGCCGCAACGAGGTCAGGACGCTGTCGGGCAGCGTGCCGTCCCGGACCAGCGCGACGCCGGTGTCCACCACCGTCCACGGCGCGGACAGCAGGCGCGGGTCGAGCCAGCCGGTCGCGGAGGCGGCGCACCACAGCGCCACCACCAGCAGCGGCCCGGCGGCCCGGCCGTAGGGGATGGGTTTGCCGGGTCCCAGCCTGCGCCTGCGGACCGCGGGTGCGGCGGCGCGCGGCGGCACGACCGCCGTGCGGGCGGGCGGCGCGAGGGTCTGCGTCATGGTGCGCTCCGGTAGGTGGCGGGGACGGAGTCCGCGGCGATGCCTTCGAACCGCCGGTCGAACAGGTCGGCGGCCTTCGTCGGCGGGGTGAACCCGCCCTGGGCCAGCAGGTCGGCGGTCTCCTGCTCCCAGGCGACGGCCCGGTCCCAGCTCGGCGGGAAGTGGGGCCGGGGGTGGGAGGTGACGATCCGGCGCCCGTCGGCCGCGCTGAGGTTCTGGTCCTCGACGTAGTAGTGCTCGACCCACTGCTCGGGGTGCTCCCACGCCCACACCTGGCCCCGCGCCCAGAACGGGATGAACGCCCGGATCGCGGCGGCTTTCGCGTCGTCGCGCAGCACGGAGGTGGGCGCCCACAGGACGGTCAGGAGGTCCACCGCCGCCACCTCGATGGTGCGCGCGCCGTCCTTCCCGTACTGCTCCAGGTACTTCGTGGTGCTGGGCTCGGCCAGGACGGCCACGTCGACCTGGCCGGACTGCAGCGCGGTGAGGAACTGCGGGCTGTTCAACGCGACCAACCGCACGTCCTCCTTGCCCAGCCCCAGTTCCCTGAGCGTGCGCAGCACGATCACGCCCTGCGCCTGGCCCTGGGAGAAGGCGATCCGGCGGCCCCTGAAGTCCGACCGGGACCGGATGTCCGAACCGGGCGCGGTCGCGAACTGGTAGGTCGGCGTCTCCCGGTGCGCGACCGCGACGATCCTGGCGTCGAACCGCATCGCGGCGGCCTGGATGGGCGGGATGCCCGCGTTGGAGGCGAGGTCGACCGACCCGGCCCGGAACGCCTGGATGACGTCCGGCCCGGCGGTCAGGTTCGGCCACTCCGGCACCTCGAACGGCAGCTTCGCCAGTTCCCCGGAGGCTTCCAGTTGCTTGAGGGTGGTGCGGATGGAGATGGTCAGCTCCGTGCCGGGTGGCACGGCGGTGGGCAGCGGCCCGGCCGGGGCCGGACCGCTCGCGCCGCCCGCCGCGGAGCAGCCGAGGAGGCCGAGCGCCCCCGCGCCTGCCAGTCCGGTCAGGAAGGATCGCCGGCCGACGGCCGACGGGGGTGGCAGTGTCATGTGCGGTAGTCCTGGATCGAGTGGTAGCGGCCGTCGTGGTAGAGCAGGGGAGCGGAGCCCTCGCGCAGGTCGGTCTCGACCACCTGCGCCAGCACGAGGTGGTGGTCGCCCACCGGGATCAGCGACCGGACCTCGGCCCGCAGCCACCCGGTCACGCCGTCGAGCACCGGTTCGCCGCCCGCGAGCCTGCGCCACCTCGTCGGGGCGGCGAACCGGTCCAGGCCGCTGGTGGCGAAACGCCGTGCCAGCCCTTCCTGGTGCGCTCCCAGGAAGTTCACGACGACGCTCCCTGCGTCGCGCACGTGCGGCCAGGTCGAGGAGCGCGCGGAGATCCCGAAGGACACCGACGGCGGCTGCGCGCTCACCGACGTCAGCGAGGTGGCGGTGAACCCGGCCGGGCCGGCCTCGGAGTCGACCGTGATCACCACGACACCCGCCGGGTGGCGGCGGAACACCCGGCGGAACCGCGCCGCGTCGACCGGGAGTGCGTTCACCGGCAGCGGTTTCGCCGGTGGCGCGCCAGGAGCGGCTGCGGCCACCGCGTGGGGGGCGGCCATCAGCCCACCTTGACCGTGTGCTCGGCGGTGAACGGCTTGCCCGCCACCAGTTCCGACGCGCGGCCGTCCGGCCCGACCGGCACGTCGCCCACCAGCGTCACGCGGTGCAGGCGGCGCTCGACGTCCAGGTGCTCCAGGTCGCGCGGGGCCAGGTGGGCGGTCGCGCGGTTGTCCCAGAACGCCACGCTGCCCGGCTCCCAGCGGAACCGCACGGTGTACTCGGGGCGGGTGATCTCGGCGTAGAGCAGGTCCAGCACCGCCTTCGACTCGCTCGGCGACAGGTCGACGACGTGGCTGGTGAAGCCGGGGTTGACGAACAGCGCCCGCTCGCCGGTCACCGGGTGGACGCGCACCACCGGGTGCACCGCCACCAACAGGTTGTCGTCGACCCGCTTGGCGTAGGCGTCGCCGGCGGGCCGGTCCGCCCCGCCGTAGCGGTGCTCCGCCCGCAATCCGTCCACGAAGGACCGAAGCGGCGCGGACAGGCCCTCGTAGGCGGCGACGAGGTTGGTCCACGTCGTGTCGCCGCCGCGCTCGGGCACGACCTCCGCGCGCAGGATCGAGCCCGACGGCGGGTTCACCGCGGCGGTCACGTCGGTGTGCCACCCCGAGAAGTAGCTGTACCGGCGGCGGCGCGCCTGCCGCGTGAAGTCCGGGCCGTAGCGCTCCTCGTAGCGGCGCGGGTCGATGGTGAAGATCTCCGGGAAACCCCCGGGCGGCGCGTCGTCGTGCGGGTGCGCGTAGGTCAGCTCGCCGAACCGGCGGCCGAACGCGATCTGGCTCGCGTGGTCGAGGTCCTGGTCCCGGAAGAACAGCACCTTGTACTCGTGCAGCGCATTCCCGATCAGTTCCACGATTTCCTCGCCCAGTGGCCGGGAAAGGTCGACCCCCGAGATGTCCGCGCCGATCAGGCCCGCCACGGGGCGTACCGAGACCGCGTTCAAGGTGCTCGTCACGGTGTATTCCTCCAGCTGTGCGAAAAGAGACCTTCGCAGGTCGAGTGGGGTTTACGGCGGTTACTCGTACAGTTTCCCGCGCGGTTCCGTCGTGGTCAATTTTGCGATTCGGTGAATTAACTTCAGGCGCACAGGTCGAGCGGGCTGCCGTAAATGGCGTCCAACACCACGGAACCCGCCGCGACGCTCAGCACGTCCGGCCCGAAACTGGTCGGCGCCACCGCGCCGGCCCGGTCGCCGACCTGGGCGCGCACCTCGTCCAGGCACTCGGGCAGGTGCACGACACCGGCTTCGGCGAGCACCAGCACCTCGGGGTTGACCAGGTCGAGCAGCAGCCCGACCGCCTGCCCGACGTGCCGGGCGCGCTCCCGCAGCACGTCGCGGGCGCGGCCGTCGCCGGCGCGCGCCCGGTCCACCAGCAGCGGCAGGGACGGCTCCGGGATCAGGCCCGCGCGGGCCGCCCGCTCGGCCACGGCCCGGTCGGACACCGTGGCCTGGAAGCAGCCGCGGCGCCCGCACGGGCAGTCCGCGGTGCTGCCGTCCAGCCGCAGGTGGGCGACGTTGCCGGCGGCCGAGCGCGGCCCGTGGTGCACGGCGCCGGCGGTGGCGATCGCCGCGTCGACCACGTTGCCGACGAACAGGTGCACCACGCTGGAGCGGCTGCGCTGGTCGCCGAACAGCTGCTCCGCGCGGGCCAGCGCCCGGCTGTGGCTCTCCACGTGCACCGGCAGGCCCAGCGGCTCCAGCGCCTCGCGCGCCGGGACGTCCCGCCAGCCGAGCTGGCTGTGCCGGACGACCGTGCCGCGCTCCGGGTCCACCCAGCCGCCGATCGCCAGCCCGAGGCCCAGCGCGGTGCGCTCGCCCAGGTGGTCGCGCAGGAAGCCGGGCAGCCGCCGCCGGACCTGCCCGAACACCGCCGCCGGGTCCGGCCCGGGGTGCGGCTCGCGGCTCCGGCTCAGGACCCGCCCGCGCAGGTCCACCAGCGACAAGGTGGTGTGCGACAAGGCGATGTGCACACCGCACACCGCGTACCGCGCCACGTCGATGTCCACCGGCACGTGCGGCCGGCCCACCGTCACCCTGGGCACGCGCGCCTCCGCCACCTCGCGCAGCAGGCCGAGGTCGGCCAGCTCCGCGTACTGCCGGGTGACGGCGGCGGCGGACAGCCCGGTCAGCCGCGCGATGGTGCTGCGCGCCACCGGGCCGTTGTCCAGCACCGACCGCAGGACGGTCGCCGCGGTCGTGGTCCTGCGACGTGGTCGCATCCCTGTCCCTCCCCGCTCGGGGTTGCCGGGTCCACAGTGGACTGGTCAGGCGGGGGCGGCACACATCGCGCTCGCCTGCCGACGGAAGTCGACGTGGCGGCGCGTGCACAGGGCGGGTGCCGGGGACATGGCCCGATGCTGGCACCCGGACCGGGCACCGGCCAAGGGGGCTTCAGGATGTGGGAAGGCCGGCCGCACCGTTGACGTGGCGGTGGGAGTGCGGCAACCAGGGAGCCGCCGACCGGGGCCGGTTCCTGGGGAGGTGGTGACCGGCCTGGGCCTGGAGCGGGCGGGGCGGTGTCAGGTGCGGGAGGTGAGGAACTTGGTCCAGGTGGTGCGGGGGAAGGAGAGGTGGGGGCCGGTGGGGTGTTTGGAGTCGCGGACGCCCACTGCGTCGGCCGTGAGGCGGACTTCGACGCACTGGGCGTTGTTCGCGCTGTGGCTCGACTTGAGCCAGTCGGAGTGCTTCACTCGAACTCCTTCCTGATCTGCTCGATCAAGCGGAGCGAACCGGTTCGATCGAGCGCGAAGCCCATCGCTTGCTCGTAGGCGAGACTGTACTCGCGGATGCGCATGGGTTGTTCGATCAGGTCGGTAGTGGAGATGGTCTCCTGCCACACCAACTGCGGGAGCCGGACACTGGCGAAGTCCATGACGTAGAAGCCCGAGCCGTCGAGTGCGTTGTAGCAGTCGGCGGTGAACGGGATGACCCGGACCTCGATCGTCTCCGGGTGCTCCTCGGCCGTGGTCGTGAGGTGCCGGAGTTGGTCGGCCATCACCGCCCGCCCTCCGACGTGTTGGCGCAACGCGGCCGGAGCCGCTGGCACATCACCCCAACCGGTGATCACCTGCGGCCACCGCTCCGCCGGCCACCACCCCGCCTTAGGCTCCGCGCATGGCCGCGCAACCGCCACCCCTGCTCGCCCGCGTGGTGACCGAGGTCCTCGCGCCGTGGGTGCTCGTGCTGAGCCTCCCGCTGCTGGTCGCCTGGCACGCCACGGGCGACGCGGCGCAGACCGCGGTGTGGGGCCTGGTCGTCGGCGTGACCGGCTCGGCGATCCCGATGGCGGTGGTGGTGCGCGGGGCCAGGCGGGGCCGGTGGGACGGCCACCACGTGACCAACCGCGAAGGCCGGCTGGTGCCGCTGTTCACCTGCGCGGCCTCGCTGGGCACCGGTATCGCGGTGCTGGTCTTCGGCGGCGCGCCGCAGCGGATGCTGGCGCTGTCGCTGTCGATGTTCCTCAGCCTGGTGGTGAGCATCGCGATCACGTTCGCGGCCCCGGTGCGGGGCGGGCGGGGCTGGAAGGTCTCGGTGCACACGGCGGTCGCGGCGGGGGCGCTGGGCGTGCTGGTCGTGACCTTCGGGTGGTGGACGCTGGTGTTCGCGCCCGCCGTGGCCCTGGTGGGGTGGTCGCGGGTGGCGCTGGGGGACCACACGGTGGCGCAGGTGGTCGGCGGCGCCGTGCTGGGCCTGGTGGTCGGCGGCCTGACGTTCTGGTGGCTGGCGTGAGGGTGCTCACGGCCCGCGCCGGCGGCGGTCGCCCTACTCTCCGGTGATGACGCTGAGACTGGACACGTCCGGCCCGGTCGCGACGCTGACGATCGACCGGCCCGCCAAGCGCAACGCCCTGAGCTACGAGATGTGGTCGGCGCTCCCCGCCCTGCTCGGGCGGGTCCGGGACGCCTCGGCCGTGCGGGTGCTGGTGATCCGGGGCGGGGAGCACTTCTCGGCGGGCGCGGACATCGGCGAGTTCACGCGGTTGCGCCGGGGAGCGGACGGGGCGGCGCGCTACGGAGAGGCGGTGCACGGCGGCGCGCAGGCCATCGCGTCGCTCGGGAAGCCGACGATCGCGGCCGTCAGCGGCTACTGCGTGGGGGGCGGGTGCGAGATCGCGCTGGCGTGCGACATCCGGGTCGCGTCGACCGGCGCGCGGTTCGGCATCCCGCCCGCGAAGCTGGGGATCGTCTACAGCCTGCCCTCGACCAAGCGGCTGGTGGACGCGGTCGGCCCGGCCTGGGCCAAGCAGATCCTGTTCGGCGCGGAACTGCTCGACGCGTCGACCGCCCTGCGGATCGGCCTGGTGAACGAGGTCCACGAGGACGTGGACGCCAGGGTGGAGCGGTTGTCGGCGTTGATCGCGGCGCGGGCGCAGGTGAGCGTGCGCGGTGCGAAGACGATCGTGGACCTCGTCACCGACGGCCGGTGCGAGGAGACCGGTGAAGTCCGAGCCCTGTACGACGAGGCCGTGCACAGCGCCGAGTACGAGGAGGGCGTGCGGGCCTTCCTGGAGAAGCGCCCGCCCCGGTTCTGACCGGCGGGCGCCGTTCCGTCGGCGCGTCCGGACGCGGGAAACCGCCGGGTGGGGCCCCGCCCTCCGGCCCCTGCTCGCCGAGCGGGGGCCGGAGGTGGTGCCACCCGGCGGATTCGTTGCCTGCCAAGGCTTCCTGTCGTGGGGACCGCGTCGCGGCGGGGAAGCCGCGCTACTTGTCGACGTCCTGGGTGTCGCCGGGCCACTCGCCGGTCAGCTTGTCGTAGCCGGTGGCGCCGCCGCGGTCGATCGCGGCCTTCACCAGGCCGAAGATCGCGCCCTGGATGGTGGCCGCGAGCAGCACCTCGCCCCAGCCGCGATCCCGCTGGGTGGCGGTGGGCGCCACCTTGTCACCGCTGATCAGCTTCCACACCTGGCCGAACAGCTTGCTCGCGGCCAACCCGCCGAGCACGCTGAACAGCATCCCGAGCGGTCGGTAGAGCAGCTTGTTCACGACCGGCACCCCCGCAGCACCCGCCACACCAGCAGGATCGCCGCGACGACGCCCGCGGCGATCAGGGCCGGGTGCCGGCGCACCTGCTCGGCGACCGGCGGCGGCAGGGAGTCAACGGCCTGCGAGGCCCTGTCCGACACCTGCGAAGTCACCTTGACGGCCGTCTCCTGCGCCTTCGCGGCCGTCTCCTGCGCCTTCTCCGCGGCGACGACGGCCGCGGAGTTCACGCGGCCGGCCACGGCCGCCGCGCCCTCCTTCACCTGCTCCACACTCTCGTGCGCGGTTTCCTTCACACGGGTGGGCACGTCCACTTTGTGCACCAGCGCCTCCACGGTGTCTCCGAGTTCGCCACGGGTCTTCTCGATGTCCGCGCGCAGCGCGTCCGGGTCCTGCGGAACGTCCTTGCTCATCGGTGGGCCCTCTCCTTCACCTGCGAGATGTCCCGCTTCACGCCGCTCACGGCCTGCTCGGGGATGGGCGGCGAGCCCTGGCTGACCTGCTTGCGGCCCATCAGGGCCAGGACGCCGGCGATCGCGAACACCGCGACGGCGACGACGAAGGCCGCCAGCCACGCGGGCATCACCAGCGCCAGCACCAGGACCAGCCCCGCGATCAACGCCATCCCGCCGAACCAGGCGAGCACACCCGCCCCGCCCAGCAGTCCGGCGCCCATGCCGACGTGCCGTCCCTTGGTCTTCACCTCGGCCACCGCGAGCTGGATCTCCTCGCGGGCGAGCCTGCTGACCTGTTCGGACAGTCGGCCGACCAGCTCCGCGGTGGACGGGTCGTGGGCGGGGTGGTTCATGGGCCGCCTCCTCTCATCGGCCCAGGGCTACCCAGTGGGCCCCGGGAGTACGCACCGGATCGTTTCGGGTGTAGGCGCCGGGTTACGGGGAAACCAGGGTGCGAGGATCGACGGCCGACCCGTAGGTGAGAGCAGGTCGCACCGGGTTTCACCGGCACGGCAGCGATGCCGTGACGCCGGAAGCAGAGGACGGGTGGACCCACCTGCCGCCGGCGATCCACGCGAGGGAAGGGGCGCCGGCGACGGCGCCCCTCCCGGCCCTCGGGCCCCGACCCGGCGGCCTTGGGGGCTCAGCCCTTCAGCACGACCCGCAGCCGGGTCGCGAACGCCTCCGGGTCACCCGCGAAACCCACGTGGTCACCGGGGAACATGGTCGGCTCCACGCCCAGTTCCCGCGCCAGCGCCCGGGACGTGCGGTCGCAGAGCTGGCCGCCGGACTCCTCGCCGAGGCCGACCACGACCCGGCACGGCGACGCGCGCAGGACGTCCAGGTCCGGCGCCCAGAGCGTGGTCGCGCGCAGCATCCGCCGGTACTGGTAGTCGTCGTCGGCGACGGCCTGGGCGTCGCGCTCGCTGCCGGCCATCTGCTGGAGCACCTCCTCCGGCAGGAAGATGTTCGCCACCTCCAGGAACTTCCGGAACGCGCCCACCGGGTCGCCGGCCTCGTAGGTGGCGATGATCTCCTCGGTCCGCGCCCGCAGTTCCTCGCGGTCCTCCAGCAGTTCGGCGAGCGGCGGCTCGTGGGCGACGGCCGTGTGCACGACCTCGGGGTGCGCCTGCGCGAGGGCCAGGGCGCTGACCGCGCCGCCGCTGGAGCCGAGCACCGCCGCCGGGCCGGCGGCCACGTGCCCGATGAGCCGGAACAGGTCGTCGGCGCGCTGCTCCGGGGTCGAGTCGCGCTCGCGGTCGTCCACCGGGCTGCGGTTGATGCCGCGCGGGTCCGTGGTGAGCACGGTGTGGTCGGCGGCCAGCAGGTCGGCCAGCGGCTCGAACGACCGGGCGTCCATCGGCGCGCCGACCAGCACCACCAGCGGGCCCCGGCCGCGCACCTCGTAGTGCAGTGACGCGTCGTCCACCCTCAGGGTGCCGACGGTGACGGTGTGCGTGCTGCTCATGGGAGCCTCCAGGTGTCGTCGATGGCCGTTCGCAGTGGTGACTCCCGCCGCGGGGCAGAATCGTCGGTCGTGAGCGAAGTTTTTCCCGCCCCGCCCGAACCGGACGCCGAACTGGACCTGGCGCGCGCCGGGGATGACGCCGCGTTCACCCGCCTGGTGGAGCCGCTGCGTCGCGAGCTGCACGCGCACTGCTACCGGATGCTCGGGTCGACCCACGACGCCGACGACGCGCTGCAGGAGGCCCTGCTGCGGGCGTGGCGGGGGCTGGGGCGGTTCGAGGGGCGCGGCTCGCTGCGGTCGTGGCTCTACTCGGTGGCCACGCGGACCTGCCTGGACGCCGTGCAGCACCGGGGCAGGCGGGCGCTGCCGATGGACCTCGGGCCGTCCGGCGACGGGGCCGGGTCCGGCGGCGGGCAGGGCGCGGACGTGGCCTGGCTCGGCCCCTACCCGGACGCGGGCCTGGCCGCCGCGCCGGCCGGGCCGGGCGCGCGGTACGAGCAGCGCGAGGCGGTGGAGCTGGCGTTCGTCGCCGCGCTGCAGCACCTGCCGGGCAACCAGCGCGCGGCGCTGCTGCTGTTCGAGGTGCTGGGCTTCGCCGTCGCGGAGATCGCGGGGATCATGGGCACCTCCACCACCTCGGTGAACTCGGCCCTGGCGCGGGCCCGGCGGGTCGTGGCGCGGAAGGTGCCGGCGGTCTCCCAGCAGCAGGCCCTGCGCAAGATCGACGACGTGCGGCTGCGGGAGGTCGTCACCGGGTTCGCGACGGCGCTGGAGCGCGGTGACGCGGACGCCCTGGTCGCGCTGCTCACCGAGGACGTGACCTGGTCGATGCCGCCGATGACCGGCTGGTACGCGGGGCGGGAGGCGGCGATGGACTTCGCGGTGCGGGTGCCGCTGACCTCGTGCGGCGCGTGGCGGCACCTGCCGCTGAGCGCGAACGGGCAGCCGGCCGTGGGCTGCTACCTGTGGGACGGGGCGGCCGGCGCGCACCTGGCGTGGTCGGTGAACGTGCTGACCCTGCGGGACGGGCTGATCTCCGCGATCACGTCGTTCGTGGGCGCGGAGCACTTCCGGCCGTTCGGGCTGCCCGGGAGCCTGGCCTGACCCCGTCCGCCGGGCCCGGGACGCCGAGGGGCGCCGACCGCGCGCGGTCGGCGCCCCTCGGGCTCGCCGGTCAGGCTTGCTGCTCGGCGACCTGCTTGTGCACCTCGTCCATGTCGACCTTGCGGGCCTGGTCGATCAGGTCCTCCAGGGCCGCCTCGGGCAGCGCGCCCGGCTGGGCGTAGAGCACCACGCCGTCGCGCACGATCATCAGGGTCGGGATCGACCGGATCTGGAAAGCGGCGGCCAGCTGCTGCTGGTCCTCGGTGTCGACCTTGCCGAACACGATGTCGGTGTGCTTCTGCGAGGACTTCTCGTAGACCGGCGCGAACCGCAGGCACGGCGCGCACCAGGCCGCCCAGAAGTCGACCAGGACCATGTCGGAGCCGCCGACCACCTCGTCGAAGTTCTCCGTGGTCAGCTCCACCGTGGCCATAGGTACTCCTCGCTCGACTGGTGGGGGGTTTGCGGCCCCCGGTTACCCCGTTCAACGAACGGGACACCCGAAGCATTCCATTTGAGTGATGTATGGCAACCCGTACGGGTGTAGTTTGCAGCGCGCACGGTCAGTCTTTCGTGAAGGTGTCACAGGTGGTCACGAGCATCCCGCCGTCCTACCTGGCCCAGTTCCGCGAGCCGGTGGGCTACCTCGACTTCGCCCGGTTCGGGCCGCCCGCGCACGCCGTGGTGGAGCTGACCGCGCGGTTGGCGGAGCGGGCGATGACCGCCGGGCCGTCCACCGTGGACGACCTGATGCGGCAGGAGGCGCGGGCCGAGGCCGCCGCCGCCCGGCTGTGCGGTGCGGGCGCCGGGAACGTCGTGCTGCTGCCGAACACCAGCACGGGGCTGTTCGGGATGGCGCTGGGGCTCTCCGGGGAGGTCGCGGTGTCGCCGGCCGAGTTCCCGGCGAACACCTACCCGTGGGTGCGGGCCGGCCGCGCGCGGGTGCGGTGGCTGCGGCCCGGTCCGGTGACGCCCGAATCGGTGCGCGACGCGCTGTCCGACGAGGTCACGGCGGTGTCGGTGAGCGCCGTGGACTTCCACACCGGGTACCGCGCTGACCTGGCGGCCCTGCGCGAGGTGGTCGGCGACCGGCTGCTGGTGGTCGACGGCATCCAGGGGTTCGGCGTGGTGGACGAGCCGTGGTCCGCGGCCGACGTCGTGGTCGTCGGTGGCCAGAAGTGGCTGCGCGCCGGGTGGTCGACCGGCTTCGCGGCGCTGTCGGACCGGGCACTGGACCGCCTGAGCCCGGTGCTGTCCGGCTGGACCGGCGTGGTGGACCCCGGCGTGTTCGACGGGGCGCCGCACCCGGTGGCGCCCGGCGCGGCGGCGTGGTCGGTCACCAACCCGAACCCGATCGCGGCGGGCGCGCTCGCGACGGCGCTGGAGCTGGTCGAGTCGGCCGGCGTCCCCGCGCTGCACGAGCGGATCGTCGAGCGGTCCGACGAGCTGGCGGAGGCGGTGCGGTCGGCGGGCGGGACCGTGGCGGCCCCGTGGGCGCGGCGGGCGGGCATCCTGTCGTTCACGCTGCCCGGCGTGCCGGCGCAGGTGGTGGGCCGGGCGCTGGCGCGGGCCGGCGTGACGGCGACCGCGCGGTCGGGCCGGGTCCGGCTCTCGCCGCACGCGTCCACGACGGCCGAGGCGGTGGCCCTCGTCGCGGCGGCGCTGCGCCCGCTGCGCGGCTGAGCGGGCGGCTGAGCTGGGCGGCCCCGCGAACCCCCCGGCTTCCCGAAGCGGTCCCGTCGCCGACCCGACGGCTTCCCGAAGCGGCCTGCCCCGGACCGGCGCCCCGAACCGGTGACCCCGGACCGGCGTCCCTGAACCGGCGCCCGCCCCGGACCGGCGTTCCCGGCCGGAGGCGGCCGAACCGGCGCGGCGCGTTTTCGACCGCGGCGCGGTCGTGCCGCATGATGCACCCATGCTGTCTGCCAAGGGCGAGGACTTCCGGGCGTTCTGGACCGAGCGCCACCTGTGCACGCTGACCACCCTGCGCGCCGACGGCACGCCCCACGTCGTGCCGGTGGGCGTCACGCTGGACGTGGAGTCGGCCACCGCACGGGTCATCGCCTCCCGCGGTTCGCACAAGGTGCGCCAGGTGCTCGCCGCCGGACCGGACGGCGCCCGGGTCGCGGTGTGCCAGGTGGACGGTGCGCGGTGGTCGACCCTGGAGGGGCGCGCGGTGATCCGGCAGGAGGCGGACGAGGTGGCCGACGCCGAGCGCCGGTACGCGCGGCGCTACCGGCAGCCGCGCCCCAACCCGGAGCGGGTCGTGATCGAGATCGCCGTCACGCGCGTGCTGGGCACGGTGTGAGCGGCCGTGAGCGGGTGGGTGGCGCGGGCGTGAGCAGCGCTGACCAGGGTGGTGCCGGCGTGAACAGCGCTGACCAGGGCGGTGCCGGCCAGGGCGGCGCGCACGACGTGATCGCCGTCGTCGGCATCGGCGCGGACGGCTGGGAGGGCCTGTCGGACGCGGCCCGCCGCGAGGTCGCCGCCGCCGACGTCCTGCTGGGCAGCGCCCGCCAGCTCGCCCTGGTCCCGGGCGGGGCCGAGCGGGTGGCGTGGCCCTCGCCGCTGGTCCCGGCGCTGCCGGGCCTGCTGGCCGCGCACGCCGGCCGCCGCGTGTGCGTGCTGGCCAGCGGCGACCCGATGTTCCACGGCATCGGCTCCACCCTCGTGCGGCTGCTCGGGGCCGACGCCGTGCGCGTGGTGCCGCACCCCTCGTCGGTGTCGCTGGCCTGCGCCCGGCTCGGGTGGGCGCTGGACTCGGTGGACGTGGTGAGCCTGGTGGGCAGGCCGGCGTCGCTGCTGGTGCCGCACCTGCACCCCGGCCGGCGGGTCCTGGTGCTGGGCGGGTCCCCCGCCGAGGTCGCCGCGCTGACCGGCGACGCCCGCCTGACCGTGCTGGAGCGGCTGGGCGGCCCCGACGAGCGCGTGCACCACGACCTCGCCGACGCCGACCCGCTGCACGTGCTGGCGGTGGAGTGCGCGGAGGGCGGGCACCCGCTGGTCCCCGGCCTGCCCGACGACGCCTTCGAGCACGACGGCCAGCTCACCAAGCGCGAGGTGCGGGCGGTGGCGCTGGCGCTGCTGGGACCGCGGCCCGGCGAGCTGCTGTGGGACGTGGGCGCGGGCTCGGGCAGCATCTCGGTCGAGTGGTCGCGCACGCACCCGGCGTGCCGGGCGATCGCCGTCGAGCGCGACGCCGCCCGCGCCGCCCGGATCGGCCGCAACGCCGCCGCGCTGGGCGTGCCCGGTGTCGAGGTCGTCGTCGGGGCGGTCCCCGGCGCGCTGGACCTGCCGACGCCGGACGCGGTGTTCATCGGCGGCGGGCTGACCGCGCCCGGCGTGGTCGAGCGCTGCTGGGCGGCGCTGCGGCCGGGTGGCCGGCTGGTGGCCAACGCCGTCACCCTGGAGTCCGAGGCCGTGCTCGCCCGGTGGCGCGGCGTGCTGGGCGGCTCGCTCACCCGGCTCTCGGTCAGCCGGGACAAGCCCGTGGGCGGGTTCACCGGCTGGCGGACCCACATGCCGGTGACCACCTGGGCCGTGACGAAGGGGCGGGCAGTGACCGGGACCGACACCGCAGCGGAGGTAGACCAGTGACCGTGCACTTCATCGGCGCGGGGCCGGGCGCGGCCGACCTGCTGACCGTGCGGGCGGTGCGCCTGCTGGAGACCTCCCCGGTGTGCCTGTACGCGGGCGCGCTGGTGCCCACCGAGGTCCTGGCGCACTGCCCGGAGGGCGCGCGGCTGGTCGACACCGCCAACCTCGACCTCGACCGGATCACCGACGAGCTGGCCGCCGCCCACGCGGCCGGCGCGGACGTGGCGCGGCTGCACTCCGGCGACCCGTCGGTGTTCAGCGCGATGGCCGAGCAGATGCGCCGGCTGGACGCGCTGGGCATCCCCTACGACGTGACACCCGGTGTGCCGGCGTTCGCGGCGGCGGCGGCGGCGCTGCGCCGGGAGCTGACCGTCCCCGGCGTCGGCCAGACCGTCGTGCTGACCCGGACCGCGGCCCGCGCCACCCCCATGCCGCCCGGCGAGGACCTGGCGGCGCTGGGCCGGTCCCGCTCCACGCTGGTGCTGCACCTGGCCGTGCAGCGGATCTCCGAGGTCGTGGCGGAGCTGACGCCCAACTACGGGCCCGACTGCCCGGTGGCCGTCGTCGCCTACGCGAGTCGACCGGACGAGCTGGTGCTGCGCGGCACGCTCGCCACGATCTCCGACCAGGTCGCGGCGGCGGGGGTGAAGCGGACGGCGGTGATCGTCGTCGGGGCCGTCCTGACCGCCCAGGACTTCCTCGACAGCCACCTCTACTCGACGGCCCGCTGCCGGTCGTGACCGCGCCGGGGAGGACCGGGCAGGGGAGGACCGTGCTGGTGCTGGGCGGCACCGGCGAGGCGCGCGAGCTGGCCCGGCGGGCGCTCGGCGCGGCGCGGGTGGTCTCCTCGCTGGCCGGGCGCGTCAGCTCGCCCCGGCTGCCCGAGGGCGAGGTCCGGGTCGGCGGCTTCGGCGGGGTCGACGGCCTGGTCGCCTACCTGCGGGCGGAGCGGGTCGACGCCGTGGTCGACGCCACGCACCCGTTCGCCGACCGCATCACGGCCAACGCCCTCGCCGCGACCGCCGCGGCGGGCGTGCCGCTGCTGGTGCTGCGCCGCCCCGGCTGGACCGAGCGGGAGGGCGACCGCTGGACGTGGGTCGACTCGATCGCCGAGGCGGCGGCGGTGGTCGGCGGGCGGCGCGCGCTGGTCACCACCGGGCGGCAGGGGCTGGGCGCGTTCGCGCGCGGCGTGGCGCGCACCGTCGACCCGCCCGAGGGCGCCACCGCGCTGGAAGTCGTCCTCGACCGCGGGCCCTACACCCTCGACGGCGAGGTGGCGCTGATGCGCCGGCACGCCGTGGAGGTCCTGGTGACCAAGGACAGCGGCGGCTCGATGACCGCCGCCAAGCTCGACGCCGCCCGCCTGCTGGGCCTGCCGGTGGTGCTGGTGCGCCGCCCGCCCGCGCCCGCCGCGCCGACGGTCGCGACCGTCGACGCGGCGCTGGACTGGCTCAGGACGGGTAGCGCCGGGGCGTGAACACCGCGCCCCGGTCGGTGCGGCGGGTCTGCGACGAGCCGATCAGCAGCAGGCAGCGCATGTCGACGTCGTTCGGGTCGAGGTCGGCCAGCCGCACCACCCAGACGGTCTCCTCCGGCCCGCCGACGTCCCGGCCGATCACCACCGGCGTGTCCGGCGACCGGTGCTCCAGCAGCAGGTCCCGGGCCGCGGCCACCTGCCAGGTGCGGCTGCGCGACGCCGGGTTGTAGATCGCCAGCACCAGGTCCGCCGCGGCGGCGGCGGCCAGCCGCCCGGCGATGACGTCCCACGGCTTGAGCCGGTCCGACAGCGACACCACGCAGTAGTCGTGCCCGAGCGGCGCGCCCGCCCGGCTGGCCACGGCGTGCGCGGCGGTCAGGCCGGGCAGCACGCGCACCGGGACGTCCGCGAACTGCTCCTCGGCGGCGACCTCCAGCACGGCGCTGGCCATCGCGAACACCCCGGGGTCGCCCGAGGAGACCACGGCGACCCGCCGGCCGCGCCTGGCCAGGTCCAGCGCGAACGCCGCCCGCTCGGACTCGACCTTGTTGTCCGAGGCGTGCCTGCGCTGCCGCGGGGCGGTGGTGACGCGGTCCAGGTAGGTGACGTAGCCCACCAGGTCGTCGGCCTCGGCGAGCGCCCGGCGCGCCTCGGGGGTCAGCCACCGCGGACCGGCCGGCCCGAGCCCCACGACGACGACCTCGCCCGGCCCGGCGGCCCCGTCCGGCGCCGGCCGCGCGTCGGCCCGGCTGGGCAGCAGGGCCAGCGAGAAGTACGGCACGCCGTCGGCGTCCACTTCGGACAGCGGCGCGGTGCGCTGCCCGCCCGTGGTGGCGCGCTCCACGTACCACGCCTGGTCCAGCCGCCCGGCGCGCTCCAGCGCCTCCCGCACGCGCGGGAAGGTGCGGCCCAGCTTCACGACCGCCACCGGGTCGCCCGCCGCCAGGTGCTCGGCCAGCACGTCCACCGGCAGCGTGCCCGGCAGCACGGTCAGCACCTCGTCCCGCTCCACCAGCGGCTTGCCGAGCACGGCCGCCCCGGCGCTGACCGACGTGACCCCCGGCACGACCTCGGCGGGGTAGCGGTCGGCGAGGCGCTTGTGCAGGTGCATGTACGAGCCGTAGAAGAACGGGTCGCCGGCGGCCAGCACCACCACCGTGCGGCCGGCGTCCAGGTGCGCGGCCAGCCGTTCGGCGCACTCGGCGTAGAACGCGTCGATCTCGCCCTGGTAGTCGGGGGAGTCCTCGGTCGTCACCGGGTAGACCAGCTGCTCCTCCACCTGGTCGCCGCGCAGGTAGGGCTCGGCGATCGCGCGCGCGACGCTGCGGCCGTGCCGGGCGCTGTGGTAGACCACGACGTCGGCCTCGCCGATCAGGCGGGCCGCCTTGACCGTCACCAGTTCCGGGTCGCCCGGACCCACCCCCACGCCGTACAGCCTGCCGGTCATTCTTCCTCGCTCGCGATCGCGTTGACGGCCGCCGCGGCCATGGCGCTGCCACCGCGCCGCCCGTGCACGACCAGGTGCTCCAGGTCGCTGTCGGCCAGCGCCTGCTTGGACTCGGCCGCGCCGATGAAGCCGACCGGGATGCCCAGCACGGCCGCCGGGCGGGGCGCGCCCGCCGCGACGAGGTCGAGCAGGTGGAACAGGGCGGTCGGGGCGTTGCCGATGGCGACCACCGCGCCGCCCAGCCGGTCGCCCCACAGCTCCAGGGCGGCGGCGCTGCGGGTGTTGCCCAGCTTCGCGGCGAGTTCGGGGACCCGCGGGTCGCCCAGCGCGCACAGCACCTCGTTGTCCCGCGGCAGCCGGCGGCGGGTCACCCCGGAGGCGACCATCTGCGCGTCGCACAGGACGGGCGCGCCCGCCTCCAGCGCGGCCCGCGCCGCCGACACGACGCCGGGGGAGCAGGCGATGTCCCGGACCAGGTCGACCATGCCGCAGGCGTGGATCATCCGCACCGCGACGCGCGCGACGTCGGCGGGCAGCCCGCCCAGGTCGGCCTCCGCGCGGATGGTGGCGAACGACCGGCGGTAGATCTCCGCCCCGTCCTTGATGTAGCTGGTCACCTGATCTCCTCGTACCCGTGCCCGGTCGCGACGAACTCCACCACGTCGCCCGCCGGGCGACCGCACCGCCGCGCGCAGCCCGACCAGTGCACCGGGCCGTCGTGCGGTGCTCCGATCCACCGTGCCGCGTCGGCCCGCACGTCCGCCAGCGACTTGGCGCACCCCGGCCGGCCGGTGCACGCGCTCACCCCGTGCCACGGCGAGGCCGGGTCGGTGAACAGGCCGGAGGTGTCCGCGCCCGCCGGCAGCACCAGGCTGCGCCACGGCGTGATGCGCACCGGCGTCCCGGCCAGCAGGCGGGCGTCCAGCCGGCCCAGCGGCACCCCGGCCACCACCCGGTCGCCCACCGGGCCCGGTGCGACCGGAGTCACAGCGGTGTCCAGCGCCGGCGGGCCCGCGACGCCCAGCGCGGCGGTGATCTCCCGCACACCGCCGTCCACTTCGGACAGCCGCCACGCGGGGCCGCGCAGCCGCTGGAACAGCCGGGCCGCCCGCACCACCGCGGCCACCGGGTCGGCCACCCGCAGCCCGGTGTCCCGGCCCGCCAGCAGCAGCGCGTCCCCGACCAGCCCGACGTCGCCGCCCAGGCCGGCGACCGCCGCGCCCACCGTGACCAGGAACCGGCCCGGCAGCTCGGACAGTTCGGGAACCCGGCACAGCGCCCGGTCGACCTCGTCGACCAGGGCCTGGTTGTCCTCCAGCGGCGCGGCCACGATGTTGCGCACCCGCTCGTGGGTGCGCGAGGGCAGCAGGCCGGCCTCCCGCAGGCGCGCCCCCAGCTCGTGCTCCGCGCCCGGCGCCAGGCCCCTGATCTGCAGGTTCGCCCGCGAGGTCAGCTCGATCCACCCGTCGCCCAGCTCCAGCGCGGCGGTGCGCACGGCGTCGAACCGGGCCGCCGACAGCGTGCCGCCGGGCACCCGGACGCGGGCCAGCCCGCCGTCGGCCGCCCGGTGCACGTCGACCGCGCCGGGGCAGGCGTCGGGGCGCTCACGGTCCTGGGGCATGGGCTGGATGCTAGCTGGCGGTTAGGGTGTCGTTCGAACGGCGAAGCAACAGGAGGAAGCCGGTGCGAATCCGGCGCGGTCCCGCCACTGTGACCGGGCGCCAGCCCGGGAGTCAGGAACTCCGCTCCGCCGTCCCCTACGACCTGGGGCGAGGACCCCCGAGGGATGGAGCCGCACGTGATCCTGCTGCTGTCGACCTCCGACACAGACCTGCTGTCCGCCCGTTCCAGCGGCGCCGACTTCCGGCTGGGCAACCCCGCCCGGCTGACCGTGGACGACCTGCCCGCCCTGGTGGAGGGCGCGGACCTGGTCGTGGTCCGCATCCTGGGCGGCCGGCGGATGTGGGAGGAGGGGCTGGACTGGCTGCTGGCCGGCCCCCGGCCGGTGGTGGTGCTCGGCGGCGAGCAGAACCCCGACGCGCCGCTGATGGAGCTGTCGACCGTGCCCGGCGGCGTCTGCGCCGAGGCGCACGCCTACCTGGCGCACGGCGGACCGGCGAACCTCGCGGAGCTGCACGACTTCCTGTCCGACACGGTCCTGCTGACCGGCTTCGGGTTCGCGCCGCCGCGGGCGACGCCGAGCTGGGGCGTGCTGGAGCGCACCGCGCCCGCGGGCGACCCGGGCGACGGCAACCCGGACGGGGCAGCCGCGGACACCCGCCCGGTGGTCGCGGTCCTGTACTACCGGGCGCACCACGTGGCGGGGAACACGGCGTTCGTGCACGCCCTGTGCGACGCGATCGAGGTCAAGGGCGGGCGCCCGCTGCCGATCTACTGCGCGTCGCTGCGCACCGCGGAGCCGGAGCTGCTGGCGGAGCTGGGCAAGGCCGACGCGCTGGTGGTGACCGTGCTCGCGGCCGGCGGCTCGAAGCCCGCCGCCGCCTCGGCCGGTGGCGAGGACGACGCCTGGGACGTGGGCGCGCTGGCCGCGCTGGACGTCCCGATCCTCCAGGGGCTGTGCCTCACCAGCAGCCGCGCGGCGTGGGAGGCCAACGACGACGGGCTCTCCCCGCTGGACACCGCGACGCAGGTCGCGATCCCCGAGTTCGACGGCCGGATCATCACCGTCCCCTTCTCGTTCAAGGAGATCGACGAGGACGGCCTGACCGTCTACGTCGCCGACCCGGAACGGGCGCTGCGGGTGGCCGGCACCGCCGTGCGGCACGGGCGGCTGCGGCACGTGCCGCCCGCGCGGCGGCGGATCTGCGTCATGCTCTCCGCGTACCCGACCAAGCACTCCCGCATCGGCAACGCGGTGGGCCTGGACACGCCCGCCAGCGTCGTGCGGCTGCTGCGGGCGTTGCAGGACAACGGGTACGACATCGGCGAGGACCTGCCGGGCGTGGTCAACCTCGACGGCGACGCGCTGATCCACGCCCTCATCGCGGCCGGCGGCCAGGACGCCGACTGGCTGACCGAGGAGCAGCTCCAGGGCAACCCGGTGCGCCTGCCCGCCGCCCGCTACCGCGAGTGGTACGCGACGCTGCCCGAGGACGCCCGCGAGGAGATGGAGCGGCACTGGGGGCAGGCGCCCGGCGAGCTGTTCGTCGACCGCTCGCGGGACCCCGACGGGGAGATCGTGCTGGCCGCGCTGCGGTCGGGCAACGTCGTGGTGATGGTGCAGCCGCCGCGCGGCTTCGGCGAGAACCCGATCGCCATCTACCACGACCCGGACCTGCCGCCCAGCCACCACTACCTGGCCGCCTACCGCTGGCTGGAGGACGAGTTCCGCGCCGACGCCGTGGTGCACGTCGGCAAGCACGGCAACCTGGAGTGGCTGCCGGGCAAGACCGTCGGCATGTCGGCGGGCTGCGGCCCCGACGCCGCGCTGGGCGACCTGCCGCTGATCTACCCGTTCCTGGTCAACGACCCCGGCGAGGGCACGCAGGCCAAGCGCCGCGCCCACGCCACCCTGGTCGACCACCTGGTGCCGCCGATGGCGCGCGCCGACAGCTACGGCGACATCGCCCGCCTGGAGCAGCTGCTGGACGAGCACGGCAACATCGCCGCGATGGACCCGGCGAAGCTGCCCGCGATCCGCGCGCAGATCTGGACGCTGATCCAGGCCGCGAAGCTCGACCACGACCTCGGCATCACCGACCGGCCGCACGACGCCGAGTTCGACGAGCTGATCCTGCACGTCGACGGCTGGCTGTGCGAGATCAAGGACGTCCAGATCCGCGACGGCCTGCACGTCCTCGGCGAGGCGCCGACCGGGCAGACCCGCGTCAACCTCGTGCTGTCGATCCTGCAGGCCAAGCAGATGTGGGCCGGCCAGGTGGCCGCCCTGCCGGGGCTGCGCGAAGCGCTGGGGCTCGCCGACGACACCCGCGCGGCCACCGACGCGGTGGAGGCGCGGGCCCGCGAACTGGTGCAGGCCATGGAGGACGCGGACTGGGACCCGGCGGTGGCGCGCACGCTGACCGACTCCGAGGACGTGGCGCGCATCCTGGAGTTCGGCGCGATCGAGGTCGTTCCCCGGTTGGCGCGCACCACGGACGAGGTGGCCAACCTGCTGCACGCGCTGAACGGCGGCTACGTGCCGGCGGGCCCGAGCGGTTCCCCGTTGCGCGGACTGGTGAACGTCCTGCCGACCGGCCGCAACTTCTACTCGGTCGACCCCAAGGCGGTGCCCTCGAAGCTGGCCTGGGAGACCGGTCAGGCGATGGCGGACTCGCTGCTGGAGCGCTACCGCGCCGACACCGGCGAGTGGCCGCCCTCGGTCGGCCTGTCGGTGTGGGGCACCAGCGCGATGCGCACCTCCGGCGACGACATCGCGGAAGTCCTCGCGCTGCTGGGCGTCCGGCCGGTGTGGGACGACCAGTCGCGGCGGGTGACCGGCCTGGAGACCGTGCCCCTGGCGGAGCTGGGCCGGCCCCGGATCGACGTGACGGTGCGGATCAGCGGCTTCTTCCGGGACGCCTTCCCGCACGTGGTCGCGCTGCTGGACGACGCGGTGCGCATGGTGGCCGCGCTCGACGAGCCCGCGCAGGACAACTTCGTCCGCGCCCACGCCCGGGCGGCGCTGACCGAGCACGGCGACGAGCGCCGCGCCACCATGCGGATCTTCGGCTCCAAGCCGGGCGCGTACGGCGCGGGCCTGCTGCCGCTGATCGACAGCCGGAACTGGCGCGACGACGCCGACCTCGCCGAGGTCTACGCCGTGTGGGGCGGTTACGCCTACGGCCGCGAGCTGGACGGCGTCGCCGCGCGGCCGGACATGGAGAGCGCGTACAAGCGGATCGCCGTGGCGGCCAAGAACATCGACACGCGCGAGCACGACATCGCCGACTCGGACGACTACTTCCAGTACCACGGCGGCATGGTGGCGACCGTCCGCGCGTTGACCGGCAAGGCCCCCGCCGCCTACGTCGGCGACAGCACCCGCCCCGACGCCGTGCGCACCCGCACGCTGCACGAGGAGACCAACCGGATCTTCCGGGCACGCGTGGTGAACCCGCGCTGGTTGGCCGCCATGCGCAAGCACGGGTACAAGGGCGCTTTCGAGCTGGCCGCGACGGTCGACTACCTGTTCGGCTACGACGCGACCACGGGCGTGGTCGCGGACTGGATGTACGAGCAGCTGGCCGCCAGCTACGTGCTGGACCCGGAGAACCAGAAGTTCCTGACCGAGTCGAACCCCTGGGCGCTGCACGGCATCTCCGAACGCCTGCTGGAGGCGGCCGACCGGGGGATGTGGGAGCACCCGGAGGCGGACACGCTGGAAGCGCTGCGCGCGGTCTACCTCCAGACCGAGGGCGACCTGGAGGACGGCCGCTGACCCCGGCCCCACTGCCGCCGGGCCGGAACACCCCGCGCCCGGCGGCAACCGCCGACCACACCCCGACCGACCCACGCTCCGCCTCTTGCTCTTGGGTTCGGCACGCCCCGTGCAGCCCGGTGCCTTCGTGTTCTCCCCGTATGGCCTGCCCGGAGGGCTACCATGCTTTTCCTGGGGGTGCAAGCACGCTTTTCGCTTGCACCCCCAGGAAAAGCATGGTTGTCTTTGACAGGTCATGCGGGGGGAACACGACCGCTCTTTCTTTTCCTTCTCCTTGGCGGCCTGCCTGTCCGGCGAGGACTCTTTAAAGCTCTTCAGCCTCGATCGGTACAGCACCTAATCTCACCCGGATCGGTGCGCGACCCAGGTATGAAGAGCGGCCGGGAGGCCCCCAAGGAGGAGGAAAAGAAAGGGCGGTCGTGTTCTCCTCCCCGCACGGCCTGCCGAAGGCAATCAGGGTTTCTGGGGGGTGTCAAGCGAAAAGCGTGCTTGACACCCCCCAGAAACCCTGATCGGGCTGCGCCCAGGCCGTACGGGGAGGAGAACACGAAGCGACCGGTGTGTGCACGAGGTGCAGCACCGCTGCGTGCAAAGCGCACTAGGTGCGGCGCTGCTTCGTGGGAAGCGGAGCAGGGTGCTGTCGCTTCGTCCGCTGCGCAAAGGCGTACCTTCGTTCACTGCGCGAAGGTGCGCCTTTCCCGGGTGAAAAGAGCAGGGGTGTGCTGGTTCGGTGCGCATTTCGGCACTGCGCGCGGCCGGGAACGCCTCGTCGTCGGGCTTCCTCCCCGTTGCACCCCCTGACCGCATCGGCAATCCGGCGGATACGCCATAAGATGATCGCCATGGGTTACCAGCACGCAGCTCCCATCAGCGCGCCCGCAGCGGCGGACGCCCCGTGAGCGGCGTCGTCGGCCCGTCGAAAGGGCGTCGGTCGGGTGCCCGGCTGGCCGAGGTGGCGCGGGCGGCCGGGGTGTCGAAGTCGACCGTGTCGCGGGTCATCAACGGCGAGCCGTACGTCAGCCCCAAGGCGCGGGACGCGGTGCGCCAGGCCATCGCGCGCCTGGGCTACAGCCCCAACCAGGCGGCCCGCACGCTGGCGGGCAACCGGGCGAACTGCATCGCCCTGGTGGTCTCCGAGCCGGGCAGCAGGGTGCTGGCCGACCCGTTCTTCGCGGGCGTCCTGCGCGGCGCGTACGCGGAACTGGCGGGCAAGCGGGTCCAGCTCGTGCTGATGATGAGCAAGGAGGGCGACGAGCAGGACCTGGTGAACTACCTGTGCGGCGGCCACGTCGACGGCGTGCTGGTGGTCAGCCTGCACGGCCAGGACCCGTTGCCCCGCACGCTGATCGACGCGGGCCTGCCCGCCGTCGTCGGCGGCCGGCCGCTGGGCGCCGGGGGAGTGCCCTACGTGGACTCGGACAACTTCAACGGCGCGGTGGCGGCGGCCCGGCACCTGGTGTCGGGGGGTCGCCAGCGCATCGCCACGATCGCCGGCCCGCAGGACATGGCGGCGGGCATCGACCGGCTCTCCGGGTGGAAGCGGGAGCTGGGGCAGGCCCGGTTGCCGGCGGACCTGGTGGCCCACGGCGATTTCACGCCGGAGGGCGGCGCGGCGGCGATGGCGGAGCTGCTGGACCGCGCGCCCGACCTGGACGCGGTGTTCGTCGCCTCGGACGTCATGGCCCTGGGCGCGCTGCGGACCCTGCGCGAGCGGGGCAGGCGGGTGCCGCAGGACGTGGCGGTGGTCGGCTTCGACGACCTGCTGACCGCGTCGGCCGCCGAGCCGCCGCTGACCACGGTCCGGCAGGACGTCGAGCAGCTGGGCCGCACGCTGACGTGGCGGCTGATGGCGGAGCTGGCCGGTGAGGACGACCTGCCGCCGTTCGTGCTGCTGCCGACCGCGCTGGTGGTGCGCTCCAGCTCCTGACCGCGGCCGTGATCGCGGCCGACGGCGGGCGGGAGCCCGCCGGTCGCGGTGTCAGCGCCGGTGCAGCTCCCGCTTGGCCTGGCGGCGCAGCTGGAGGATGCGGGCCGCGCCGACCAGCGCCACCACCACCGCGCCGCCCATCGCGGCGAACAGCAGCGCCAGGCCGAGGGGCAGGGTGCTGGACACGCCGAAGAAGGTGATCGTCGCGTCGGTGAGGTTCTGGAGGATGAAGACCAGCAGGACGATCAGCACGACGATGGAGGCCACCACCGCCACCCAGGTGCCGCTGATCCTGGTCGGCCTCGGCTTGTGGCCCGGGGTGGGCGCGGGACCCACCGGGGTGGGCGTGGGGTCCACCGGGGTGGTGGCCGGGGGCGGACCGTCCGGGACCGGGGCGGCCGGGATCGCGGCGGTGCGGTCCTCGTCACGGGGAGTGGTCACGCCGCGATTATCGGCCTGCCGGGCGTCATCCGCACGGTGGGCGGTAGTCGATGCCCTCGAAGGTGCGCCGCCACTCGTCCTCGGCGATCGGCTCGTCCGCGGCCTCGCACAGCTTCGCGATGACGACCTCCACGTCGAACTCCCAGGACCGGGTCGTGCCGTCGGCGTTCGAGGTCACCACCCAGTCCGGGGTGTCACCGAAGCCGATGCCGTACACGCCCTCGGTGTGACCGCTGATCCGGGCGCGCTGCGCCGGCCGGTCCCGGTCGGCCAGGTCCCACAGCCGGACCGTGCCGTCCTTGCCCGCGGAGGCCAGGGCGCGGCCGTCGCGGCGGAACCCCAGGCTCAGCACCTTGTCCGAGTGGCCCTCCAGGGTGGCGACCTGGGTCGGCGCCCACGGGTCGGTCAGGTCCCACAGGCGGATGGCGCCGGTCGCCCCGGCCACGGCGATGGTGCGGCCGTCGTGGCCCAGGGCGAGGGTCGAGACGTCGCGCCCGTCGTCCAGCTCACCGATCTGCCGCGGCTGCCGCGGGTCGGCCAGGCTCCACAGCCGGACCGTGCTCTGGTTGTCGATGGTGGCCAGGACCCTGCCGTTCGGGCTGAACGCGATGTCGCTGATCCAGTGCGGGTGGCCGGACAGGACGGCCAGCAGGGACGGCTCGTCCGGGTTGGTGGTGTCCCAGACCTTCGCCTCGGCGGCGCGCTCCACCGTCACCAGCAGGCTCCCGCCCGACGGGGCGAACGCGATGCGGGTGACCGCGCCGGTGAAGGTGTGCGCGACCACGGGGTTGCGGGCGTCGGTCACGTCCCAGACGCGGGCGTCCGGCTGCTCCGCGGTCGTCGCGTAGGCGCGCTGGGACTGCGTGACGGCGAAGGAGGTCACGGTGTTGCGCGGGGTCAGCAGGCGGCCGAGCCGCTGGTAGATCCGGTCGTCGGCGATCTCCGGCGCGCGGGCGGTCGGGACCTGCGCGCCGTCGGGGATCACCACCGGGCCGGAGGGCAGCACCGAGCGGCTGACCATGTCCAGGCCGCTCGCCGCGTGGGCGCTGAGCACCTGGTCGCGCAGGTCGTCGGTGCCGCTGAGGCGGTAGGCCGCGATCATCATCTGGTTGGCCAGGTCGGGGTTGCCCGCGTCGCGGCGGCTCTGCGCCTCGTTGGCGACGTAGCGGGCCACCGACAGGTTCCGCTCGGCCGCCGCCTGCTTCTGCGCGCGGATCGCCAGGACCACCGCGCTGGTGGCGAACACCAGCAGCACCAGCAGCAGCGCGACGAGCTGGTGCAGCCGGCGGGTGCGGCGGTGGGCCAGCGTGCGCTCCTGGTCGCGGGCGGCCAGGCTGGCGGCCAGGAAGTCGCGCTCCATCGCGCTGGGGCGCACGCCGTCGCGCCGCGTCCACTCCACGGCCGCGTCCAGGGGGGAGCCCCGGTACAGCGCGTCCGGGTCGCGGTCCAGCGAGTCCCAGGTCGCGGCGGCCTCGGTGAGCCGGCGCATGGTGCGCAGGCCGTCCCGGTCGTTGGCCAGCCAGTTGCGCAGCCGCGGCCACGAGCGGATCAGCGCCTCGTGGGCGATCTCCACCGTGTCCCGGTCCAGCGTCAGCAGCCGGGCGTGGGCCAGGCGGTCCAGGACGACGTCCACGTCCACGTCGGCGTCCAGCTCGGCGCGCGGCAGGCGGCGCTTGGTGTCCTCGGTGCCGTCGCCCAGGGCGGTCAGCCGCAGGAACACCTGGCGGGCCAGGACGCGCTGGTGCTTCTCCAGGGAGGTGAAGGTGCGCTCGGCGGTCTGGGCGATGGCGTGCTGGATGCCGCCGGCCGCCTCGTAGCCCGCCAGGGTCAGGGTGGTGCCGCGCCGCCGCCGCCAGGTCTCCAGCAGCGCGTGCGACAGCAGCGGCAGCACCCCGGCCTGGCCCGTCGCGTCCGCGATGAGCCTGCTGACCAGGGCCGTCTCCACCGTGCAGGACGCCTTGACGGCGGGCTGCATGATCACCTGGCGCAGCTCCTCCGGGCCCATCGGGCCCAGCAGCAGCTGGGCGTCGGTCAGCGCGTCGACCAGCCGGGGGTGCTGGGCGCAGTGGCCGTAGAAGTCGGCGCGCACGCCGAGCACCACCCGGCACGGGGCGGTGAGCAGGGCGTCCACGAAGGCGGCGCGCTGCTCGGCGTCCGGGCAGAGGGTGAAGACCTCCTCGAACTGGTCGACGACGAGCAGGTCGTGGGTCAGGTCCAGCTTCTCCGGCAGCACGTCCAGCTCGCCGGGCGTGGTCAGCACGGTCGTGCCGGGCAGGCGCGGCACGAGGCCGGCGCGCAGCAGCGAGGACTTGCCCGCGCCGGACGCGCCGAACACCGCGACGAACCGGCGGGCGGTGATGCGCGCTTCCAGGTCCTCCAGGACGCGGTCGCGGCCGAAGAACCACTCGGCGTCCCGCGTGCCGTACGGGGCGAGGCCCGCGTAGGGCGGGTGGGCCTCGTCCGGGTTCGCGGCCGGCGCGGGCTGGACCTCGGCGGCGACCCGGCGCCAGCGGTCCTCCCACTCGTCCACGTCGCCCTCGCAGGCGCGCACGTAGGCCAGCGTCACGGCCAGGCTGGGCAGCTTCCGCCCGCCCGCCGCGTCCGACAGCGTGGTCGCCGAGTAGTGCGCGCGGGCTCCGAGCTGCCGGTAGCTGCAACCACCGGCCTTGTCCCGCAGCGCCCTCAGGTCGGCTGCGAACTTCAGCAGCGGACTGTCGCCGACGTCCAACGGGCGCTCTCCACGCGGCACCGGGTTCACCCCCTGACAAGGTTCCCCGAATTCTCCGCAGCGGCCGGGGTGTCGACAAGGTTTTCCGCGTCGCTCCGCACCGTGTCGCGCCGGGTGCGCGCATACGGGTGAACATCTCCAGGGCCGTTCGCCGGTGTTCCCCTCCTCGGGCGGGCTCCGGGCGACCGGGCTCGGTCGCCCGGTCCATCGGTTCCGCATGGTTCTCGGCGGGTGTTCGCCGGTTGCCTACGTCCGAACGGCGGGGGTGCGGGTACTCCGGTGGACGTGCGTGCCGTCTGAATGGACTACCGTGCGCCTTGCCGATCTGCGCTGCGGGCGTCCCCGACCGTGCCGTGCGACGGCGTGGTGCCGCCTGGGGGCGGTGGCGGGGCCGTTCGAGCGCCCGTCCGAGGTCGTGGTGCCGGTCCGCCCTTTCGCCGAGTAAGTCCACTGTGGACATGATCGAGCCGATCCCGTGCAGTGACAACGGTTCCCGGGTGTGCCCTTCCTCCGCAGCCGTCGACAGGGGCGCGTTGGCGACCCTCGTCGCGGGTTCCGACTCGTCCACCCGGTCGTGAGGGGTCGTGGCTCGGACGCCGGCACCGCGCCCGCCGCGAGCCGCCCTCCGAGCGCTGATCGGGTCCGGGCGGTTCGGCCGGTCGGCTGCGGGTAACCCACCGCGCATGGCTGACGATGAGGACGTGATCGCGCTGCTGGTTCGCCAGCACGGCGAGATCCGAGAGCTGTTCGACGAGGTCGAGACCGCGCACGGGGATGAGCGCACCGCCGCCTTCCGCCGGCTGGTGCGCCTGCTCGCGGTCCACGAGACCGCCGAGGAGGAGGTCGTGCACCCGGCCGCGCGCAAGGGCGAGGGCGGCGACGCGATCGTCGACGCCCGGGTCGCCGAGGAGCGCCGGGCCAAGGAGCTGCTGTCCACGCTGGACCGGATCGGTCCCGACGCCGAGGGCTTCGACACGCTGCTGCGCGACCTGCGCGACGACGTCCTCGCCCACGCCCGGCACGAGGAGCACGAGGAGTTCCCCCGGCTGCGCGCCCAGTACGACGAGGACCGGCTGCGGACGCTGGCCAAGGCCGTCCGCGCCGCCGAGGCGATCGCGCCGACCCGGCCGCACCCCGGCGTGGAGTCGCCCGCCGCGAACATGCTGCTCGGGCCGCCCGTGGCGATCATGGACCGGGCGCGCGACCTGATCCGCTCCGCCCTGGGGCGGTGACCGCCGCGCGCGCCGGCGCCGACCGCGCGCCGGCGGGCGCGTGACGGCCGCCGCGGGCCGCTCAGGCGTGGGACAGGGCGAAGGCCGACAGGAAGCCGGCCACCGTCGACAGGCCCACCAGCAGGTGCGCGTCGTCGAAGGCTTCCGGGATCATCGTGTCCGCGATCATCGCGAGGATCGCGCCGCCCGCGAACGCGGTGATCCCGGCCAGCCACTGCGGGGGCGCGCCGGCGAGCAGCCCGTAGCCCGCCAGCGCGGCCAGTCCGCTGACCAGCGCGATCCCGGTCCACAGGCCGAAGACGTACCGCGGGCCGCGGCCCGCGGTGCGCATCCCGGCCGCGCTGGACAGGCCCTCGGGCACGTTGCTGACGAACACCGCGGCCACGGTCACCAGGCTGACCCCGCCGCCGCTGATCAGGCTCGCCCCGATGACCACCGACTCGGGGATGCCGTCCAGCAGCGCCCCGATCGCGATGGCCGTGCCCGACCCGCCCTGCTGGTCCTCGCTGGGCTGCAACCCGCCGGAGCGCTTGCGGTGCCGCGCGCCGCGCCGGGCCAGCGCCACGTTCGCCGCCGTGTAGACCACGGCCCCGATCGCGGAGCCGACGGCCGTCGGCACGAGGCCGCCCAGCTCGTGCGCCTCGGCGATCAGGTCGAACGACACCGCCGAGATCAGCACGCCGCTGCCGAAGCCCATCACCGCCGCGATGACCCCGCGCGGCACCCGCGCCAGGTACCCGACGAGCGCCCCGACCAGCAGCGCCGACCCGGCGAGGAGCCCCCATCCCGCAGCTTCGAGCACTTGTCACCTCCCGTGGCGACGGCGTGCCGCGGGTAGTGACCGGCACGTGTGGGTAACCGCTGTCCATGAGGATCGTCGTGACCGGCGCGACCGGCAACGTGGGCACCGCTCTGCTGCGCAGGCTCGCGGGGGAACCGGACATCGAGGTGCACGGCGTGTCACGCCGCCCGCCGTCCCCCGAACCGCCCTACGACATCGAGTGGACCCCGCTGGACCTGTCCCGGCCCGGCGCGGAGGAGCCGCTGGCCGAGGTGGCGCGCGGCGCGGACGCGGTGGTGCACCTGGCGTGGAAGATCCAGCCGGGCCACGACCAGGCCGCGCTGTACCGGGTCAACGTGGCGGGCAGCGACCGCGTGTTCCGCGCCGTCCGCAAGGCCGGGGTGCCGCACCTGGTGCACATGTCCTCGGTGGGCGCGTACTCGCCGGCGGCCAAGGACCACGCGGTCGACGAGAGCTGGCCGACCGACGGGGTGTCCACCTCCTACTACAGCCGCCACAAGGCGGCCGTCGAGCGGCAGCTCGACCAGGTCGAGCGCGCCAACCCCGACCTGGTGGTGACGCGCGTGCGGCCGGCGCTGATCCTCCAGGCGGACGCGGCGACCGAGATCAAGCGCTACTTCCTGGGGCCGCTGGTGCCGTTCGGGCTCTTCCGGCTCAACCTGCCGGTGCTGCCGCTGCCCAACACCATGGTGCTGCAGTTCGTGCACGCCGACGACGTGGCCGACGCCGTGGTGCGCGTGCTGCGGGACAAGCCCGGGGGAGCGTTCAACCTGGCTTCCGATCCCGTCGTCACGCCGCGGGTGCTGGCGGAGGTCATACGCAGCAAGCACGTCCCGATCCCGCCGGCGGTGCTGCGCGGCCTGGCGCGGGTCACCTGGCACCTGCGGCTCCAGCCCACCTCGCACGGCTGGGTGGACCTCGCCCTGACCACGCCGCTGCTGGACTCCGCGCGGGCGCGCGAGGAACTGGGCTGGGCGCCCCGGCACGACGCGCGCGAGGTGCTGGGGTCGCTGCTGGACGGCATGGGGCGCAAGGAGGGCGTGACCGCCAGCCCGCCGCTCAAGCCCTGACCCCCGGGCCCTGGTCCCAGGGCACTGGTTCCCGGGCACCGGCGGCCGAGCCTCGATCCCCGGGTCCGGCGGTCGAGCGCCGGCTCCCGGGAGGAGCCCCGGCGCCCGGACCCGCGCCGGCGGCCGGCGGGGGATCGGGAGCGGCGGGCGATCAGAAGATCTTGGCCCAGCCCAGGATCTGCGCCACCACGAAGCCCAGCGCCAGCACCACCAGGATCGTCACGAGGACCAGGGCCACGATGTTGCGGCTGCGGGGCGGGATGGGCGGGTCGTGGGACAGGCCGGCGGTCTGCCCGGAGTCCGGTGGGGTGTCGCCGGGGGCGACGCCGCCACCGGGTTCCAGGCCCGGGGTCTGGGCGGGATCGGGGTCGGGCGGGATGGCTGTCATGGTCACCGGATACCCGTCCGGCGCAGTGTGAAGCGCGGGGGGTCGGGGTAGTCACAACCATGAGCGGCGTTCAAGACGAGTTGCTGCGCACGTTGACCAAGGTGGCGAAGGCGTTGCGCACGCAGGAGATCCCGTTCGCCCTGACCGGGGGGTGTGCGGTGTACGCGCGGGGCGGCCCGGCGACCGAGCACGACGTCGACATCCTGGTGCGCGAGGAGGACGCGAAGAGCGCGGTGAGCGCGCTGGTGGCGGCCGGGATGCGGGCGGCGGACGCCCCCGAGGACTGGTTGCTCAAGGTCTACGACGGTGACTCGCTGGTGGACCTGCTGTTCCGCCCCAACGAGGTGCAGGTGACCGACGAGACGCTGGCGCGCGCCGAGGACCAGGCGGTCGGCTCGGTGACGCTGCCGGTGATGCCCGCGACCGATGTGATGATCAGCAAGCTGCTGGTGCTGGACGGGCACCGGTGCGACTTCAGCGAACTGCTGCCGTTCGCCCGCGCCTGCCGCGAGCAGATCGACTGGCGGCAGGTGGAGGCAGCGACCGCCCATTCCCCGTACGCCGAGGCGTTCCTCGTGCTCACGCGGCGCCTTGACATCAGGAGCTAGCCATGACCGCTGAACAGTACCTGGCCGCCCGCTTGCGCCGGGCGCTGGCCGAAGACCCCCGCACCACCGAACTGGGGGTGCGGGTGACCGTGCGCGGCGACAACGTGCTGCTGTCCGGGGACGTCGCCTGCGCCGAGCGCAAGGACGAGCTGGAGGCGGTGATCCACGACGTGGCGCCGGAGCTGACCGTGCTGGACGACGTGAAGGTCGTGCCGGTCGGGGAACCGGACGGCAGGGAGGAGTTGCGATGATCCGCGTTGCCGCCGTCGGGGACGTGCACCTCGGCGAGGACGCCCGCGGGCGCCTTCGGCCCGCGTTGGAGAACGTCGGCGAGCACGCCGACGTGCTGCTGCTGGCGGGTGACCTGACCAGGCACGGCACCGTGGCGGAGGCGCGGGTGGTGGCCGACGAGTTCACCGGCCTGCCGGTGCCCGTGATCGCGGTGCTGGGCAACCACGACTACCACGACGACAAGCCCGCCGAGGTCACCCGCGTCCTGGCGGACGCGGGCGTGACGGTGCTGGAGGGCGACACCGCCCGGGTCGAGGTCGACGGCCGCACGCTGGGCGTCGCGGGCGTGAAGGGCTTCGGCGGCGGGTTCGCCGGCAAGTGCGGCAGCGCGTTCGGCGAGCCGGAGATGAAGGCGTTCATCTGCCACACCATGGGGATCGCCGAGCAGCTGGAGAGCGCCCTGCGCGGCCTCGACACCGACGTGAAGGTGGCGTTGACCCACTACGCCCCGGTGCCGGACACGCTGCGCGGCGAGCCGCCGGAGATCTACCCGTTCCTCGGCTCCTACCTGCTGGGCGAGGCGATCGACGCGACCGGCACGCACCTGGCCGTGCACGGGCACGCCCACTTCGGCGTGGAGCAGGGCATGACGCCCGGCGGGGTCCGGGTGCGCAACGTGGCCCAGCCGATCATCCGTTCGGCGTTCACCGTGTACTGCGTGGAACCCTCCGTGGAACCCGCTGGAGTGGAGGTGTCGGCATGACGCAGACCGAACCGACCGGCCCGTCCGTGGTCTGGGCGGGTCCGTCCGACGCGCCCGTGGTGCTCGTCCTGGACCCGGCCGGCGCGGCCCCGCACGGCGAGCTGCCGGCGACCTGGCGACCGCTCACCGAGCACCTCCAGGTCGTCTGGTGCCGCCTGCCGGTCACCGACGACCCGCTGCGGGAGGCGGAGGTGGTCCTGGCCGAGCTGCGGGACCGGCGGGTCCACCTGGTGGCGGGCGCGGCGGCCGGCGCGGACGTCGGCGAACTGGCCGACCGGCACCGGGAGCAGATCCGCTCCGTGCAGACGTTCGCCGCGCCGCTGCCGCTGGGCCACCCGGACGTGGTGATGGCGGTGCTGGAGAAGCTGCTGGCGCAGGACGTGGTGCCGCCCGACGCCGGGTTGGACATCACGGAGGGCGGGAAGCCCGCCGAGAGCTCGCTGCTGGGTGACGCGGCGACGGCGCTGTGGCAGTCGGTGTACCAGGTGGCCGAGCGCCTCAAGCGCGGCTGACGACCCCAATGGCGCGAACCCGTTCGGCCCGGACATCCCGAGATGTCCGGGCCGAACGGGTTTCGATCGCGTGCCGGGTTCGCGCGGAATTCCGCTTTTGTGCACCGCGCACGAGTCGAGCGTGAGCCGCGCTCCCCGGGGTGCCGACGCGCCCTGAATGGTTTTCAGGTCCACACCTGTTCGCCGGTGCGCGGTGCCCGTGGGGTGATCGATCAGCGGATGGGAACGCGGAGATGGCTGCGGGTTGTGCGGGCTGCGGAAAAAATTTACTCCGATCGAGTGAGGAATTTCCCACTCGATGGCGAAGAAAAACGCGCGAAAGGGTGGCCGGACCTGGTCCGGCCACCCCAAACGCGATGGACCTGCGGTCACCCGACCGCGCCGAGTGGCGACGGGCGGCCGTGGCAGGGGAGCGGGAGGAGCCCTCCCGGCTGTGGCGCCCGGCCGCCCGCCCCGCTCACCGGATCGGGTCGCCGGGCCTGCCGCCGTCGGGCAGGTCGTGGCGCGTCTCGCCGGCCTGCGGCGGCCGGCTCACGTCACCGCGCCAGCCGCCGGTCTCGCTGCCGCGGCCCTCGATGAACTCCTTGAACCGCTTCAGGTCGCCGTTGATGCGGTGCTCGACGACGCCCAGCGCCGAACCGGCCTTCTCGACCAGCGTCTGGGGGTCGTACTCCATCTGCACGTGAACGCGGGTGGACGTGTCGCTGATGCGGTGGAAGGTCACCACGCCGCCCTGCGGAGGGCCGTCCACGCTGTGCCAGGCCACCCGCTCGTCCGGGTGCTGCTCGGTGATCTCCGCGTCGAACTCGCGCTGCACGCCGGCGATCTTGGTCACCCAGTGGGTCCGGGTTGCCGTGACCTGCTGGATGCTCTCGACGCCCTCCATGAAGCGCGGGAACGACTCGAACTGGGTCCACTGGTTGTACGCGGTCGTGACCGGAACGTCGACGTCCACGGACTTCTCGATCGTCGTCACAGAAAACAACCTCTCCTCTGGATCGCGTTCAGGGGGTGGATACCCCCTGCGCGGGTCTTCACACATGGGTGACAGTGAGTAGCGCTTCCCCGAGAAGTGTTTCGCCGACGAGGTGGCCGGCTAACTCTCCTCTGTGGACCAGTACCCCGAAGCCGTGCTGTTCGACCGGGACGGCACGCTCATTCGCGATGTGCCGTACAACGGTGATCCGGCAAGGGTTTCCCTGATGCCAGGCGCAGTGGAAACTGTACGCGCGCTGCGCGCGCGGGGCGTGCGGACCGGCGTGGTGAGCAACCAGTCCGGCATCGGGCGCGGGATGCTGGGGTGGGACGAGGTCCGCGCGGTCAACGCCCGGGTGGACGAGCTGCTCGGCCCGTTCGACACCTGGCAGGTGTGCCCGCACCACCCGGACGACGGGTGCGCGTGCCGCAAGCCGATGCCGGGGCTGGTGCTGGCCGCGTGCGCGGCCCTGTCGGTCGACCCGGCGCGGACCGTGGTCGTCGGCGACATCGGGGCCGATGTGGACGCGGCGCTGGCGGCCGGCGCGTCGGCGGTCATGGTGCCCACGCCGCGGACGCTGCGCGCGGAGGTCGAGCGCGCCCCGGTGGTGGCGCAGGACCTCGCCGGCGCGTTGGCGGCGATCAGGTGACCGCGGTGCGCACGCTCGTGGCCCGGTTGGACAACGACGGCGACGTGCTGCTGGCGGGCCCGGCGGTCCGGGCCGCCGCGGCGGCGGGCGAGGTCGTGCTGCTGTGCGGGAACTCCGGCGCGCAGGCCGGCCGGCTGCTGCCCGGCGTGCGGCGGGTGCTGACGTGGGACTGCCCGTGGATCGCGGCGTCCCCGCCCCCCGTGCGCGGACCGGACGTCGACGCGGTCGTGGCCCTGCTCCGGGAGGTCCGCGCGGACGTGGCGCTGATCCTGACGTCGTTCCACCAGAGCCCGCTGCCGCTGGCGCTGCTGCTGCGCCTGGCGGGCGTGCCGCGGATCGTGGCGCGGTCCACCGACTACCCCGGCTCGCTGCTGGACGTCCGGCTGCGCGACGAGCCGTCCGTGCCGGAGTCCGAGCGGGCGCTCAGCGTCGCGCGGGCCGCGGGCTTCGAGCTGCCGCCGGGCGACGACGGGCGGCTTTCCGTCCTGCCACCGCCGGAATCACCCGTTCCCGGACCCTATGTGGTGCTCCACCCCGGGGCCTCGGTGCCCGCGCGGGCGTGGTCGCCGGACCGGTGCGCCGGAGCGGTGCGCGCGCTGGCCGCGGCGGGGCACCGGGTCGTGGTCACCGGTGGGCCCGAGGAGACGGCGCTGACCGCGCACGTCGCCGGCGAGCACGGGCTCGACCTGGGCGGGCGCACGACGTTCGCCGAGCTGTCCGGGGTGCTGGCCGGCGCGGACGCCGTGGTGGTCGGCAACACCGGCCCGGCGCACCTCGCGGTCGCCGTCGGCACGCCCGTGGTGTCGCTGTTCGCGCCCGTCGTGCCGGCCGAGCGCTGGGCGCCGCACGGGCGGCACGTCCTGCTGGGTGACCAGGGCGCGCCGTGCGCGGGCTCGCGGGCGCGCGAGTGCCCGGTGCCCGGTCACCCCTGCCTGGACCGGGTCACGCCGGCCGAAGTGGTCGCCGCCGTCGCCGAACTAGTGGGAGTGCGGACGTGAGAGTGTTGCTGTGGCACGTGCACGGGTCCTGGACGGAAGCGTTCGTCCGGGGCGGACACGACTACCTGCTGCCCGCGCCGCCGGACGGGGTGGGGCTGGCCGGGCGGGACTGGCCCGCCGCCCGCGAGGTCCGTCTGTCCGAAGTGGACTCCGACGCCGTCGACGTCGCGGTCGTGCAGCGGGTCGAGGAGCTGGCGCGGGTGCCGCGCGGCGTCCCGGTGATCTACCTGGAGCACAACACGCCCGCGCAGCCGAACCAGCGGCACCCGATGGCGGACTGGCCGGGGCTGCTGGTGCACGTCACCCACTTCAACGACCTGATGTGGGACTGCGGCGCCACGCGCACGGTCGTGGTGGAGCACGGCGTCGTCGACCCCGGCCACCTCTACACCGGCGAGCTGCCGCGCGCGGCCGTCGTGGTGAACGAACCGGTCCGCCGGGGCCGCGTGGTGGGCACGGACCTGCTGGAGCGGTTCGCGGCGGTGGCGCCGCTGGACCTGTACGGGATGGGCACCGAGGAGCTGGGCGGGCGCGGCGACCACCCGCTGGGCGCGCTGCACCGGGAGCTGGCGAGCCGGCGGCTGTACCTGCACCCGGTGCGCTGGACCTCCCTCGGGCTGTCGCTGATCGAGGCGATGCACGTGGGGATGCCCGTGGTGGCGCTGGCGTGCACGGAGGTCGTGCGTGCGGTGCCGCCGGAGGCGGGGGTGGTGTCCACCGACGTGGCGGAGCTGACCCGCGGCATGGCCGCGCTGATCGCGGATCCGGCGCTGGCGCGGGAGCACGGCAAGCAGGCCAGGGAGTTCGCCCTGGCCCGGTACGGCCTCGAAGCGTTCCTGAGGAACTGGGACCGGTTGTTGGCGGAGGTGAGTTCATGAGGATCGCGATGGTGTCCGAGCACGCCAGCCCGTTGGCCGCCCTGGGCGGCGTGGACGCGGGCGGGCAGAACGTGCACGTGGCCGACCTGTCGGCGGCGCTGGCCCGGCTGCGGCACGAGGTCACTGTCTACACCCGGCGCGACGACCCGGACCTGCCCGAGCGGGTGCGCACCGACCAGGGCTACGACGTGGTGCACGTGCCGGCCGGGCCCGCCGCGCACGTCCCGAAGGACCGCCTGCTGCCGCACATGGGCGACTTCGCGGAGTTCCTGCGGGACCGGTGGCGCGCCGAGCACCCCGACGTGGTGCACGGCCACTTCTGGATGTCCGGCCTGGCCTCCGTCCTGGCGACGCGCGGGCTGGACGTGCCGGTGGTGCAGACCTTCCACGCGCTGGGCGTGGTCAAGCGGCGGCACCAGGGCGAGGACGACACCAGCCCGCCGGAGCGGGTGGCCACCGAGCGGCTGATCGGGCGCGAGGTGGACCGGGTGGCGGCCACCTGCGGCGACGAGGTGTTCGAGCTGATCCGCATGGGCGTGCCCCGGTCGCGGATCGCGGTGGTGCCGTGCGGTGTGGACCCCCGGCTGTTCCGGCCGGAGGGCCCGCGCGACCGCCGGGGGCTGCCGCACCGGGTCGTCGCGGTGGGCAGGCTGGTGCCGCGCAAGGGCTTCGCCGACCTGATCACCGCGCTGCGGTCGCTGCCGGACACCGAGCTGGTGATCGCGGGCGGCTCGGCGGACGTGCGGTCCGAGCCGGAGGCGCGGCGGCTGCTCGACCACGCGCGGGCGCTGGGCGTGGCCGACCGGGTGCGGCTGGCGGGCCAGGTGTCGCGCCGCGCGATGCCGTCGCTGCTGCGCTCGGCCGACGCCGTGGTGTGCGTGCCGTGGTACGAGCCGTTCGGGATCGTGCCGCTGGAGGCCATGGCCTGCGGCGTGCCGGTCGTGGCCTCCGCGGTCGGCGGGCTGACCGACACCGTGGTGGACGGGGTGACCGGCGCGCTGGTGCCGCCCCGCGACCCGATCGCGCTGGCCAGGGCGCTGCGGTCGCTGCTGGTCGACCCGGCGCGCCGGGAGGCTTACGGGCTGGCCGGCACCGACCGGGTGCAGGCCCGCTACACGTGGGACCGGATCGCCCAGGACACCGAGCGGCTCTACGCGCGGATCGGCGCCGAGCGGTCCCCGGCCGTGGCGGCGGGAGGAGCCCGATGAGCGTCGAGCAGCACTTGAGCGGGCTGGCGGAGTCGCTGGCCGGGCTGCGCGCGCAGGCGCCCAGGATCACCCGCTGGGGCGGGCTGCTGGCGCGCCGGCTGAGCGAGGGCGGGCGGCTGCTCGCGGCGGGCAACGGCGGTTCGGCGGCCGAGGCGCAGCACCTGACCGCCGAGCTGGTGGGCCGGTTCCGCGACGACCGCGCGCCGTTCTCGGCGATCGCGCTGTGCTCGGAGACCTCCAGCGTGACCGCGATCGGCAACGACTACGGCTACGACCAGGTCTTCGCCCGGCAGGTCACCGCGCACGCCCGGCCCGACGACGTGGTGGTGCTGCTGTCCACCAGCGGCCGGAGCCCGAACCTGCTGGAGGCGGTCCGCGCCGGCCGGGAGGTCGGCGCGCGGGTGTGGGCGCTGACCGGACCCGCGCCCAACCCGCTGGCCGCCGAGGCGGACGAGGCGCTCGCGCTGCCCGGCGAGCCGGCCAACGTGCAGGAGGCCCAGCTGGTCGCGGTGCACGCGCTGTGCGCGGCGTTCGAGGCCGCGCTGCCCGCCGCCGCGCGGAGGGTGTCGTGAAGCTCGCGGTGGTCGGCGACTCGCTGCTGGACATCGACATCGAGGGCACCGCGGAGCGGCTGTGCCCGGATGCGCCCGTGCCCGTGGTGGACGTGCGGGCCGAGCACGTCCGGCCGGGCGGCGCGGGCCTGGCCGCCGCGCTGGCGGCGCGGGACGGCCTCGACGTGACGCTGGTGACCGCGCTGGCCGCCGACGCCGACGGGGTGCGGCTGCGCGACGCGCTGGCCGGCGTCCCCGCGGTGTTCGGGCCCTCGCCGGCCGCCACGCCGGTGAAGGCGCGGCTGCGCAGCGGCGGCCGGTCCATCGCCCGGATGGACCGGGGCGGCGGGCCGGGCGACCCCCGCGCCACCGACGAGATGCTCGACGCGGTGCGCGCCGCCGACCTGGTGCTGGTGTCGGACTACGGCCGCGGGCTGGCGCGCGACGAGCGGCTGCGCGCCGCGCTCGCGGACCGCCCGGTGGTGTGGGACCCGCACCCGCGCGGCCCCGCGCCGACGCCCGGCGCGCGGCTGGTGACGCCCAACCACGGCGAGGCCGAGCGGTTCAGCGGCGAGCGGGACGCGCAGGACGCCGCCCGCGCGCTGCGCGAGCGGTGGTCGGCCCGCGCCGTGGTGGTCACGCTCGGCTCCGAGGGCGCGCTGCTGGACACCGGCGGCACGCCGGTCGCGGTGCCCGCGCCGAAGGTCGCGGTGCTCGACCCGTGCGGCGCGGGCGACCGGTTCGCCGTGACGGCCGCCGCGCGCCTCATGGCGGGCGCGGCCGCGGACGACGCCGTGGCCGCCGCGGTGGCCTCTGCCGCCGACTTCCTGGCCGAGGGCGGCGCGTCGGGCTTCCGCCCGGCCCACCGGTCCACCGTGGACGCCACGCGGGCGCGCGGCGGCGTGGTGGTCGCGACCGGTGGCTGCTTCGACCTGCTGCACGCGGGCCACGTCCGGACGCTGGAGGCCGCCCGCGCGCTGGGCGACTGCCTGGTGGTGTGCCTCAACTCCGACGAGTCCGTGCGGCGGCTCAAGGGCCCCGAGCGCCCGGTCACCCGCCAGCACGACCGGGCGGAGGTGCTGCGCGCGCTGGGCTGCGTGGACGAGGTGGTCGTGTTCGGCGAGGACACCCCCGAGCGGGTGCTCGCCGAGCTGCGGCCGGACATCTGGGTGAAGGGCGGCGACTACCGCGCCGAATCCCTGCCCGAGGCCGACCTGGTGCGCACGTGGGGCGGGCGGACCGTCGTCGTGCCCTACCACCGGGGTCGGTCGACCACGGAACTGCTGGCGAGGAGGGGCTGAGATGGGACCGGGACAGGTGCTGGTGACCGGCGGGGCGTCCGGGCTGGGCGCGGCCGTCGTGCACGCCGTCCACGAGCTGGGCGGGACGCCGCTGGTGCTGGACAAGGCGGCGCCCACGTCCGACGAGGTGGCCGACTTCGAGTCGGTCGACCTGAGCGACACCAGGGCGGCGGAGGAGGCGGTGCGCGCCATCGCCGAGCGCAACGGCGGCCTGCGGGCCGTGGTGACGGCGGCGGGCACCGACGCGTGCGGGCGGCTGGACGAGGTGCCGGCGGCCGACTGGGAGCGGGTCGTCATGGTCAACCTGCTCGGCACGGCCGCGGTGGTGCGCGCGGCGCTGCCCCACCTGGACGGTGGGCGGGTGGTGACGATCGCGTCCACCCTCGGCATCAAGGCGGTCAGCGACGCCACGGCCTACTGCGCCTCGAAGTTCGGCGTGGTCGGGTTCACGCGGGCGCTGGCGGCCGAGACGGCGGGCCGCGTCGGCGTGACGCTGGTGATCCCCGGCGGGATGCGCACGCACTTCTTCGACGACCGCGCCGAGCAGTACCGGCCGCCGGACGACAGCCGGCTCAACCCGCCCGAGCACGTGGCCGACGCGATCGTGTTCGCGCTGCGCCAGCCGGCCGGGTGCGAGCTGCGGGAGCTGGTCGTGGCCCACAGCGAGGAGGGCTCGTGGCCGTAGCCTCCCGGTAGGGCGCCGTCGCGCGGCCGGTGCGTCCCGGTAGGGCACCGGGGGGCACCGGCCGCCGCGCCGTGCGCTCATCGGGGGACCGCGGCCGGGCGACCCGCCCGAGCCCGGTGGGCCGGAGCAGGCGGCGCCGCCCCGCGACGCTCGGCCCGTGCCCACTCCGCGCCGCCCGGCGAGGTGATCACCGAGGCGGTGGTCGACCACCTGCTCACGGGCACGGGGCGGACATGTCCCCGCCCGGCCCCACCGACGGGTCGCCGAGGCCGGTCAGGGCGGTTGACCAGCGATGATGATGGGTATTCGGCGCGGGTGAGCGAAGCCGAAGAGTCGGATCAGCGGCGGTTGGCCCGCAACCTGGGCGAGCTGCTCCAGGAGCTGAGGGTGGCCCAGGGCGGCGTGCAGATCCTGTTCGGCTTCCTGCTGTCCATCGCGTTCACCGAGCGCTACGCGTCGGCCGACACCTACGTGCGGGCGACGCACCTGGTCACCGTCTTCTTCGCGGCCGGCGCGGTGGCGCTGCTCACCGCGCCGGCGGCGTGGCACCGCATCCTGTTCCGGCGCGGTCGGCGCGAGGACATCATCGAGGTGGCGAACCGCTTCGCCGTGGTGGGCCTGGCCTGCCTGGCCTTCGCGATGACCGGGACCATACTGCTGCTCGGCGAGATCATCATCGGTGGCTGGCCCTCGTTCGTCCTGGGCGGTGTGGCGGCGCTGTTCTTCGGCACCCTGTGGTTCTTCCTGCCGTGGCGCGAGCGCAAGGAGGGCAACGGCGGGGCCGACCGGGACGACCTGGACTGACCCCGCCCGGCGACGGGCCCATGGCAGTCCACAATGGACTATCGAGTCTCTTCGGGACCGGGGAGCACGTCCGGTGGGCCGCCGAACCGAAGTCCTCGGCGACCCACCGGAAGCGCGTGGGGCACATCCGCTCGCAACCACCACCCCGGTGAGCGGCCCGGCCCCTCAGGGCGTCACGGCTGGAACAGCACCTTGACGGCGTCGTCCTTCTTCTGCTGGAAGATCTCGTACGCGTGCGGGGCCTCGGCCAGCGGCAGGCGGTGGGTGGCGAAGTCCTCCGTGCCCAGCGGGTCGTCGTCGCCGAGCAGCGGCAGCAGGTCCTCCACCCAGCGCCACACGTTGGCCTGGCCCATCCGCAGCTGGACCTGCTTGTCGAACAGGGTCAGCATCGGCAGCGGGTCGGCCATGCCGCCGTACACACCGGACAGCGAGATCGTCCCACCGCGACGGACGATCTCGATCGCCAGCCGCAGCGCGTGCAGCCGGTCCACGCCCGCGGTCTTCATGAACCGCGCCGCGATGGCGTCGGGCAGCATCCCCACGGCCTGGTGGGCGAGCTTCGCCACCGGCGCGCCGTGCGCCTCCATGCCCACCGCGTCGATCACGGCGTTCGGCCCGCGCCCGCCGGTCAGGTCCCGGATGTGGTCCACCAGGTGGGTGTCGCGCACGTCCAGCACGGTGGTGCCGCGCCTGCGCGCCCGCTCCATCCGCGCCGGCACCAGGTCGACGCCGATGACGGTGCCCACCCCGAGCTGCCGGGCGATGCGCGTGGACATGTCGCCGATCGGGCCCAGGCCCAGCACGACGAGGCTGTCCTCCTCCCGGCTCACGCCCGCGTACCGCACCGCCTGCCACGAGGTCGGCAGCACATCGGACAGGTAGACGAACCGGTCGTCCGGCGGTCCTTCCGGGACCCGGATCGGCAGCGTGTTGCCGAACGGCACCCGCAGGTACTCGGCCTGCCCGCCGGGAACCTGCCCGTAGAGCTTCGTGTAGCCGAACAGCGCCGCGCCGGTGCCCTGCTCGCGCACCTGGGTGGTCTCGCACTGGGACTGGAGCCCCTGGTCGCACATGAAGCACGAGTTGCACGAGACGTTGAACGGGATCACCACCCGGTCGCCGGGCTTGACCGCGGTGACGTCGGCGCCCACCTCCTCGATCACGCCCATCGCCTCGTGGCCGAGGATGTCGCCTTCGTCGAGGAACGGCCCCATCACCTCGTAGAGGTGCAAATCGGACCCGCACAGCCCGGTCGAGGTGACCCGGACGATGACGTCCGTCGGGTCCTTGAGCGCCGGGTCGGGCACTTCGTCCACTCGGACATCCCGTTTCCCGTGCCAGGTGACGGCCTTCATGTGGCTCTCCCTTCGTCCCTCGGGGCGTTCCCTGACGGGTGGCCGGCAAACGTCCGGCGGTGTGCGGCGCACCCCGCGGGGTATCCGCCGCGCATGGGAACCCCACTTCCGCAAGACCGCAGGGGCGCGCCGCAGCGCGCCGTGGTGACCGGGTCCGATTCGGGCATCGGCAAGGCGATCGCGGTGGCCCTCGCAGGCGGCGGCGTCGACGTCGGCATCACCTACCACGAGGACGCCGACGGCGCCGAGCGCACCGCCGAGCAGGTCCGCGAGCTGGGCGTGCGGGCGGCCGTGCGCCGGCTGGACCTCACCGACCTGCCCACCGGCGCGGCCGTGGTCGACGAGCTGGCCGACGAACTGGGCGGTGTCGACGTGCTGGTCAACTGCGCCGGCACGGGCACCAGGACCAAGGCGCTGGACATGGACTTCGACACCTGGCGCTCGGTGCTGTCGGTCGACCTGGACGGCGCCTTCCTGTGCTCGCAGCGCGCGGCCCGGCACATGGTGCGGGAGGGCCGGGGCGGGCGGATCATCAACATCACGTCCGTGCACGAGCACACCCCGCGCGTCGGCGCCGCGCCGTACTGCGCCGCCAAGGCCGGGTTGGGCGCGCTGACCAAGGTGCTGGCGCTGGAACTGGCCGAGCACGACATCACGGTCAACTCCGTGGCGCCGGGCGAGATCGCCACGCCGATGACCGGCCAGGAGGACGTGGACCCGCGCGAGCAGCCCCGGCCGGGCTACCCGCTCGGACGCCCCGGCCACGCGGAGGAGGTCGCGGCGGTGGTGGCGTTCCTCGCCACACCGGCGGCCGGCTACGTGACCGGGGCGTCGTTCGTGGTGGACGGTGGGATGCTGCTGATGGGCCCCCAGGCGTCCGAGCGGCTCACCGACTCGAACTGGCGCGAGCCCTAGTCCTCCTGCGGTTGGCCTTGTCGATCGCCTCGACCAGCTCCTGCTTGGTCATGGTCGACCGGCCGGGCACGTCCAGCTCCTTGGCCAGGTCGTACAGGTGCTGCTTGCTCGCGTTCGCGTCCACGCCGCCGGCGGTCCGGCCGCGCTTGGGGGTGCTGCGAGCGGCCTGGGCGTCCGACGGTCCTTTGTGGTCCTTGGGCTCCCAGTGGTCGCCGACCTTCTCGAACGAGTGCTTGAGCGCCGAGAACGCCGTGCGGTGCGACCGCTCGCCCTCGCCGTAGGTCTCGACGGCGGAGTCGTGCGCCTTGATCCACGTGCGCTGCGCCTTCTTCGACGACCGCGCCACCGTGCTGGGCAGTTCCTGGCGTCCGGGCATGGCCCCTCCTCGTGTTTCGGCTGGGGGCCACGGGTACCCGGACGGCATGACCGACATGCGCGCCCTCGACGTCCACAGCCCACTCGACGGCCGACTGGTCGGCTCGTTGCCCACCGCCTCGGAAGAGGATGTCGCCGGTGCGCTCCGCACGGCCCGCGCCGCCCTGGCGGGCTGGGCGGCGACCCCGGCCGCCCAGCGCGGCGCGGCGCTGCGCGCGGCGGCGGCGGCCGTGCGGGCGCGCGCCGGGGAGCTGGCCGAGCTGGTGCGGGCCGAGACCGGCCGCCCCCTCGACTCGGCGCGGGAGGGCGTGCTGGCCGGGGCGTCGACCCTGGAGCAGTACGCCGAGCTGGGGCCGGTCCACCGGGGCCGCTCGCTGCTGGGCTCCTGGGACGCGACGGACTTCATGGTGCCCGAGCCGCGCGGCGTGGTGGTGGCGCTGACCCCGTGGAACGACCCGGTGGCGGTGGCGTGCGGGCTGCTGGGCGCCGCGCTGGTCACCGGCAACACCGTGGTGCACAAGGCGAGCGAGCGCTGCCCGCACGTGGGCGAGCTGCTGTGCGGGCTGCTGGCGCCGGAGTTCCCGGACGGCGTCCTGCAGGGCCTGACCGGGGACGGGGCGGTGGGCGCGCGGCTGGTCGCCGACCGCGGCGTGGACGTTGTCGCGCACGTCGGCAGCACCGCCACGGGCCGCTCCATCGCCGCGGCCACCGCTGTGACAGGGGCGAAGGCGCTGCTGGAGAACGGCGGCAACGACGCGCTGGTGGTCGACTCCGACGTGGACCCGGCGTGGGCGGCCGAGCAGGCGGCGCTGGGCGCGTTCACCAACGCGGGCCAGCTGTGCACCTCGGTGGAGCGGGTCTACGTGCACGAGGCGATCGCGGAGGAGTTCCTGGAGGCGGTGTGCAAGGCCGCCCGCGACTGGACGCCGCAGCCGCTGGTGGACGCCCGGCAGCGCGCGCACGTCCACGCGCACGTGTCGGAGGCCGTGGCGGCCGGCGCCTCGGCGCTGGTCGGCGGCGAGGTCCCCGACGGCGACGGCGCGTTCTACCCGGCCACGGTGCTCCAGGGGTGCACGCCGGACATGCGCGTGATGCGGGAGGAGACCTTCGGCCCGGTCGTGCCGGTGCGCGTGGTGGAGTCGTTCGAGCAGGGGCTCGCCGAGGCGGCGCGGGACGAGCACGGGCTCGCGGCGACGGTGCTAACCGGTTCGATGGCGCACGCCCAGCAGGCGTGGCGGTCGCTGCCGGTGGGCACGGTCAAGGTCAACGCGGTGTTCGGCGGCGCCCCCGGCGGCGCGGCCCAGCCCCGGCGGCTGTCGGGCACCGGCTTCGGGTACGGGCCGGAGCTGCTCGACGAGATGACCACCACGAAGGTGGTGCACGTGGGTCAGATCCAGCCCTCGTCCCAGGCCAGCCGGGCGGCCTCGTAGCGGGTGCTGACGCCGAGCTTGGTCATCGCGGAGGACAGGTAGTTGCGGACGGTGCCCGCGGCCAGGTGCGCCTCCCGCGCGATCGCGGTCACCGTGCCGCCGCGCAGGGCGTGCCGCAGGACGTCCAGCTCGCGGGCGGTCAGCGGGCAGGCGTCCTCGGTGAGCGCGGCGGCGGCGATCTCGGAGTCCACGTAGCGGCGGCCGGCGTGCACGTCGCGCAGGATCGACGCGAGCTTGGCGGCCGGGGTCGTCTTGGGCACGAACCCCCGCACCCCGGCGCTGAGGGCGCGGCGCAGCACGCCGGGCCGGGCGTGCCGGGTGACCAGGACGACCGCGACCCCGGCCAGGTCCCGGACGGCCTCGGCGGCCAGCACCCCGTCGCGGCCCGGCATCTCCAGGTCGAACACGGCGATGTCGGGCCGGTGGGCGCGCACGGCGGCGACGGCCGCGTCGCCGTCGCTGGTCTGCGCGACCACCGACAGGTCGTCCTCCAGCTCCAGCAGGGCCGCCAGCGCGCCCCGGATCAGGTCCTCGTCGTCGGCCAGCACGACCCGGATCGCCGCGCTCCCGCCGACCGGCGCCGGCCCGGTCACGACCGCACCAGCCCGACCAGCTCGAAGCCGTCCGCGCCCGTCGCGCCGACCTCGACCCGCCCGCCCACGGTCGCGAACCGCTCCCGCAGCCCGGCCAGCCCCGACCCGGCCGCGGCCCCGTCCTCGGACCGCGCCCCGTCGTTGCGCAGCCGCACGCTCACCTGCCCGTCGGACACGCTGATGGCCACGTCGCACCGCCGCGCCCGGCTGTGCCGCAGCACATTCGTCGTCCCCTCCCGCACCAGGGCCCCGAACAGCGGCTGCAGCGGCGGCGGCACGTCGGCGGCGTCCCCGGACACCGCAGTCTCGATGCCCGCCGCCCGCAGCACGCCCACCGCGTTGGTGATCTCGGTGCCCAGGCTGGCCCGCCGGTAGCCGAGCACCACCTCGCGCGTCTCGCGCAGCGCGGTGCGGGCCAGGTCGGCGACCTCGTCGGCGTGCCGCCGGGCCGCCTCGTCGTCCCGGCCGATCAACCGGGAGGTCAGCTCGCCCTTCAGCGCGATGGCCTGGAGGTGGTGGCCCTGGACGTCGTGCAGGTCGGCCGCGAACCGCAACCGCTCCTCGGCCACGGCCAGCGCCTCGGAGGTCTGCCGCGCCCGGTCCAGCTCCAGCGCCGCGTCCCAGAACCACAGCTGCGCCAGGTCGGCCACCACGAACATGCCCACCACCACCGCCGGCACCACGATCGAGCCCACCACGTCGTGCGAGCCGGTCAACCCGCCCACCAGGACGACGGCGGCCGTCCCGCCCGCCACGACGAGCCACCGCGAGCCCTTCGGCTGGTTGGCCACCACGTGCGCGATCACGGCGGCCGGCAGCAGCGACCACGCGATCGACGTGGGCGCCCGCGCCCCGGCGAGCGCCAGCGCGCCGAGCGCCACCGCGAACGTCACCAGGTGCTCCACCACCCGCTGCCCGCCCCGGCCCAGGCCGCCCATCGCCTGCCGCAGGTAGCGCGCGTGCTGGACGCTGACCACCACCACGGCCGCCACCAGCGGCACGGCGTGCCACCCGTACCGGCCGCCGGACAGGTCCAGCGCCGTGACCACCGCGACCATCAGGCCCGCGCCGGTCACCGAGAGCCAGGTCACGCGGCGCAGGACCTTGAGCGGTGTCGTCACGGCACGAATCTACGAGCCGGACCGCACCGGTGTCTGCTGACATCTGTCACGGTGATCGGTGCGCCGCGGCACTGCCCGCGCCCCCGCGGGGGCCGCGAGCATGGGCCCATGCGGAATCCGGTGATCGACGTGACGGGGCTGCGCTGCCGGTACGGGGACTTCGAGGCGGTGCGGGGGGTCGACCTCGAAGTGGCCCGGGGGGAGCTGTTCGCGCTGCTGGGCACCAACGGCGCGGGCAAGACGACCGTGCTGGAGGCGCTGGAGGGCCTGCGCGCGCCGAGCGGGGGACGGGTGCGAGTGCTGGGCGTCGACCCGCACCGCGAGCGGTCGGCGATCCGGGCGCGGACCGGCGTCGTGCTCCAGGAGAGCGGTTTCCCGGCCGACCTGACGGTGGGGGAGATGGCCCGCCTGTGGCGGCGCGGCGACCACGGCCCCGAGCTGGAGCGGCTGGACCTGGCGCACCGGCGGGACGTGCGGATCAAGCAGCTCTCCGGCGGCGAGCGGCGCCAGCTGGACCTGCTGCTGGCCGTCCTGGGCCGCCCCGAGCTGCTGTTCCTCGACGAGCCGACCACCGGCCTGGACCCGGAGTCGCGGCAGCGCACCTGGGAGGTGGTGCGCGGCCTGCTGGCCGAGGGCACGACGGTCCTGCTGACCACGCACTACCTGGAGGAGGCCGAGTCGCTGGCCCACCGGCTGGCGATCCTGCACGAGGGCGTGGTCGCGGTGTCCGGCGCGCTGGTCGACGTGCTGGCCGCGCAGCCGGCGCGGATCTCGTTCGACATGCCCGGCCGCCACGACGTCGCCTCGCTGCCCATGCTGACCGGCGACGTGGTGCACGCCCCGTCCGGCCGGGTCGACGTGCGCACCCGCGACCTGCAGGAGGACCTGGGCGCCCTGCTGGCGTGGGCGCGCCGCGACGGCCTGGTGCTGGGCAGGCTGCGCGCGCACCAGGCGTCCCTGGAGGACGTCTTCCACGCCGCCCGCACCGGCCGGGAGGTGGTCGCGGCGTGATCACCGCACTGGGCGCGGCCGAGTTCAAGCTCCTGCTGCGCAACCGGACCGCCGCGTCGCTGGCGTTCGGGATGCCCCTGCTGCTCGGCGGCTACTTCGCCCTGGCGTTCGGCGACGAGGGCTGGTCGACCGCCGTCGCCCTGCAACTGCTGTCCACGCTGGGCTTCACGGTCTACGTGACGACGACGACCTCGCTCGCCTCCCGCCGCCAGGACCACTACCTCAAGCGCCTGCGAACCGGCGCGGCGTCGGACGCGGTGGTGCTGACCGGCGTGCTGCTGCCTCCCCTGCTGCTGGCACTGGCCCAGGCGGCGCTGCTGCTGGGCGTCAGCCTGGCGGCGGGGGCGCCGCTGCCGGCGCGGCCGGACCTGCTGGCGCTGGCGGTGGTGGGCGGCGCCGCGGCGTGCTGCGCGGCCGGCGTGGCCACCAGCGGCGTGACCTCGACCGCCGAGCTGGCCCAGATCACCACCGGGCCGTTCTTCCTCGCCCTGCTCGGCGGCGGCATCTGGTCGCTCGGGTCGACCGACGCCCGCACGCTGCTGGCGCCCGGCGGCGGGGTGGCCGAGCTGGTGGAGGTCGCCTGGGGCGGCCCCGGGGACCCGGGCCTGGCGGCGCTGTCGCTGCTCGGGTGGACGGCGGTGGGCGGCGCGCTGGCGGTCCGCCTGTTCCGCTGGGGCGCGCGGACCTGACCCGCGCGCCCCGCCGGCCGGGCCCCTTCCGCTGGGGTCCGGCCGGCGGGTCCTCAGGTCACGGCGCGCCCGGTGCCGACCAGCCGGATGCCGCTCTCCGTGACCTTGTCCGCGGGCAACAGGTTCCTGGTGTCCACGATGACCGGGCGGCTCATCCCGGCCGCCACCGCCGGCCAGTCCAGCTCCGCGAACTCCGGCCACTCGGTCAGCACGACCAGCGCGTCGGCGTCGCGCGCCGCGTCCAGCGCCGACCCGGCCACGCGCACCGGCCCGGTGTCGGCGCCGACGCACGGGTCGTAGCCGGTGAGCACCGCGCCCTCGCCGGCCAGCAGGCCGGCGACCGCGAGCGCGGGCGAGTCGCGCAGGTCGTCCGTGCCCGCCTTGAACGTCAGGCCCAGCAGCCCGATCCGGGCGCCGGCCAGCGGGCCGGCGGCCTCGCGGACCTTGTCCACCACCCGGTGCGCCTGCCGCTCGTTGGTGTCGATGGTCGCCCGCAGCAGGGGGAAGTCGACGTGCGCGTCGGCCGAGGTGCACAGCAGGGCCCGGGTGTCCTTGGGGAAGCAGGAGCCGCCCCAGCCCGGTCCCGGCCGCAGGAAGGCCGCCCCGATCCGCTCGTCGAGCCGCATCCCCTCGGTGACGTCGTCGATGTCCGCGCCGGCCCGCTCGCACAGCTCCGCCAGGCTGTTGACGTAGGACAGCTTCATGGCCAGGAAGCAGTTGCTCGCGTACTTCACCAGCTCCGCGCTGGCCCGGTCGGTGACCAGCGCGGGCGCGTCGGGGTACAGGCCGAGGACGCCCCGCGCGGCCGACTCGTCGTCCGAGCCGACCACAACCCGCTGCGGGCGCAGGAAGTCGTCCACCGCGCAGCCCTCGCGCAGGAATTCCGGGTTGGACACCACCGGCACCCGCTGCGACCGCGCGATCCGGTCGGCGGTCCCGATCGGCACGGTGGACTTCACCACCAGCACGCCGTCGCGCAGGTCCGCCCGCCCCAGCACGGCGTCGATCGCGCTGAGGTCCGCCTCGCCGCGCTCGCCGGTGGGGGTGGGCAGGCACAGGAACACGAACTCCGCCCCGGCCAGCGCCACGTCGTTGTCCGCGGTGAACACCAGGTCGCCGGTCCGCACGCCGGTGGAGACCAGCTCCGCCAGGCCGGGCTCGTGCGCGCCGACCTCGGCCCGGCGCAGCGCGGCGACCTTGCCCTCGTCCACGTCGGCGCACACCACGCGGTGGCCGAGGTGGGCGAAGCACGCCGCCGTGGTCAGACCGACGTAGCCCGCGCCGATGACACCGATCCGGGCCATGGCACACCTCCCATCGCATCGAGGACTTCCCCGACCGTGATCCGCAGCAGGCCGGGGTCCGGCCGGTCGGCGAACGTGTCCCCGGTGGAGCCGTGCCACAGGACGCGGTGCGGGCCGGAGCGCGGCCCCCACCGGTCCGGCGCCACCGGGCCGAACAGCAGCACCGACGGGGTGCGGTAGGCGGTGGCGACGTGGGCCGCCCCGGTGTCGCCGCACAGCACCGCGCGGGCGCCGGCGATCAGGTCCAGCAGCGAGGCCAGGCTGCCCAGCGACGTGCGCGCGCGGCCGTCCGCGACCGCGCGCACCAGGTCCGCCTCCGCCGGGCTGCCGGTGACCACCGCGGCCGGCCCCAGCTCCCGCACGACGGCCCGGAACCGCTCCACCGGCCACCGCCGCGCGCCGTGGCTGGCGCCGGGGTGCACCACGACGTCGCCGGTGGTGCGCTCGGGGCGGGGCAGGTGCAGGTCGTCGGGGTCGCAGGGGATGCCGTGCAGCATCAGCAGCCGGCACCAGCGGTCCACCTCGTGCTGGTCGTCCCGCCAGGGCACGTGCGTGCCGTGCGCGATGAGCCGCTCCGGCCCGGTCACGCGCAGCAGGTCGGTGCTCTGCGGGCCGCGGCCGTGCAGGTTCACCGCGAGGTCCGGCCGGGGGAAGTCCACCGGGGCCAGGCCCTCGGTCGGCAGCAGCCGGTCGACCGCCTCGACCCGCTCCACGGCGTCGGCCAGCCACGCCGGCGCGGCGAGCGCGATCTCCGCGTCCGGGTGGGCGCGGCGCAGCCCCCGCAGCGCGGGCACCGCGGTCAGCAGGTCGCCCAGGCCCAGCGCGCGCAGCACCAGGATCCTCATCGGCCCACCGCCCGGTGGCGCAGCTCGCCGCGCACCCGGTGGGCGCAGGCGGCCGGCGGGATGGCCACGCTGGTCACGACCATCCGCAGCACCTCGTCGGGCGTCCGCGGACCGGGCGCGATGCGCTCGGCGGCGAAGCGCGCGGTCAGCGCCGCCCACACCGCGCCGGTCAGGACCGCCGCCCTCGACCTGGCCAGCGCCAGCAGGACGGTCAGCGCGCCCGCCGCGGTGGTGACCGCGTGCCGGCGCAACCGCCCCGGGTGGCCGCCGATGCGGGAGCGCCAGCCGGCGCCGAGCAGCCGGCGCATCAGCGCGTCGTCGGCGTTGCCGCGCTGCTGGCGCAGGCTGGCCAGGAAGTCCGCGGGCCGCACCGGGTGCGTGGTCAGCCGGTCGCCGCGCACGATCCGGTACCCCTGGCCCTGCAGGCGCAGCGCCAGCTCGGCGTCCTCCCGGTAGGCGCGGGGGAAGCGCTCGTCGAACCCGCCGACGTGGGCCAGCGCCGCCCGCCGGTAGGCCATGTCGGCGGTGATCCACAGCGCATCCGCCAGGCCGGCCGTGCCGCGCTCCCAGTCGGTCGGCCTGCGGTCCGCCGGCAGCGGCACGGCGATCCGGGCCTGCGACCCGGCGACCTCCAGGCCCAGCCCGGCCAGGTCGCGCGCCAGCCGGAGCTTCCAGTCCCGCGGCGGCACCACGTCGTCGTCCAGGAAGGCGATCCACTCACAGCAGGCCGCCCGCCAGCCCGCGTTCCGGGCGGCGGCGGGCCCCTTGCCGCCGCTGCGCAGCACGCGCGCGGAGTGCGTCGGCGGCAGCGGCCCCGGCTCCGGCCGGTCGTCCACGACGATCACCTCGCGCGGCGGTGGACCGGAGCCGTGCTCCAGGGCGTCCAGCACGACGCCGAGGTTGTCGCGGCCCACCGTGGGGATCACCACCGCGTAGTCCGGGCTCATCCCCGGGCTGGTTCCCGAATTCGTTCCCGGGTCCGTTCCGGGGCTGGTTCCCGGGTTCGTCCCGGGGTTCATCGGCGCACCACGAATCGCCCGATGGCCAGCAGGTCGACCGGCGCGGAGCCGAAGCACTCCAGCGCGTCGCGCGGGTCGTCCACCATCGGCCTGCCGGCGGTGTTGAGGCTGGTGTTCACCACGACCGGCACCCCGGTGCGCTCGGCGAAACCGGTCAGCACCCGCGCCATCAGCGGCTCCTGCGCCGGGTCGACCGTCTGCACCCGAGCGGTGCCGTCCACGTGGACCACCGCCGGGATGCGGTCCTTCCACTCCGGACGGACGTCGTGCACGAACAGCATGTAGGGGCTGGGGATCGGGCCGCGGGTGAACAGCTCCCGCGCCCGGTCGGCCAGCACCATCGGCGCGACCGGCCGGAACTGCTCGCGCCCCTTGACGTCGTTGAGCCGGGCCAGGTTCTCCGCGAAGCACGGGTTGGCCAGCAGCGAGCGGCGGCCCAGCGCGCGCGGCCCGTACTCGCTGCGGCCCTGGAACCACGCCACCACCTGGTTGTCCGCCAACGCCTCGGCCACCGCCGCGGCGACGTCGGCCGGCTCCTCGTAGGCGATCCTGGCCCGCCGCAGGTACTCCTCGATCTCGTCGTCGGTCCAGCCGCGGCCCAGGTCCGCGCCCGGCATCGCCGCGGCCGGCTCGCCCTCGTGCGCCACGACGTGCAGCGCCGCGCCCAGCGCGGTGCCCGCGTCACCGGCCGCCGGCTGCACCCACACCTCGTCGAACGGGCCCTCGGCGAAGATCCGCGTGTTGGCCACGCAGTTCAGCGCGACACCGCCCGCCATGGTCAGCCGCCGCTGGCCGGTCCGCTCGTGCAGCCACCGCACCAGGTCCAGCAGCACCTCCTCCACCCGGACCTGCACGCTGGCCGCCAGCTCCGCGTGCTCGCGGGTCACCTCCTCGTCCGGCCCCCGGCGCTTGGCCAGGGTGGCCCAGTCGACCGGCGCCACGTGGAAACCGCCGTCCCCGGTCGCCCGGATGTGCTCGCGCATCAGGTCCAGGTGCACGGGCGAGGCGTAGGACGCCAGCGCCATCACCTTGTACTCGTCGCTGGAGCGCAGGAAGCCCAGGTGCTCGGTCAGGTCCTCGTAGAGCAGCCCGAGCGAGTGGGGGAGCTGCTGCGCGGCAAGGGTTTCCAGCCGGTGGCCGCGGTAGCTGCCGGCCAGGTGCGAGCCGCACTCGCCCCGGCCGTCGGACACCAGCACCGCGCAGTCGCCGCCGAACGGCGCGGCCAGCCCGGTGGAACCCGCGTGCGCCACGTGGTGCGGCACGAACCGCACGATCGCCGGGTCGAGCCCCGGCAGGGCGGTGGCCAGGAACTGCGGCGCGCGGCGGGCGTACTCGGTGCGCAGGTCCTCCCACGGCACGTCGCTGTCGGGCAGCGCCATCGACGGGTCGTAGGAGTAGGCGACCGCGTCCAGGTCTCCGGGGGTCAGGCCCGCGTGCGCCAGGCACCAGCGGGCGGCCTGCTCCGGCAGCTCCCACGTCGAGAACGGCACCGGCCGCTTGCCGTGCTTGCGGCGGGAGAAGCGCTCCTCCTCGGCGGCGGCCACGATCCTGCCGTCGACCACCAGCGCCGCCGCCGGGTCGTGGAAGACGGCGTTGATTCCGAGCACGCGCACGGTTGTTCCCCTTTCGTCCGTTGGCCGGGCACTACCCGACGAGGTGTCGGCCGAACGAGCGGCGCAGCCCCTCGGCGAGGTCGATCTCCGGTTGCCAGCCCAGCAGCTCGCGGGCCAGCGCGATGTCCGGCCGGCGGCGGCGCGGGTCGTCCTGCATCGGCTCGACGTGCCGGATGCCCGACGACCCGCCGGTCACCTCGATCACCCGGCGTGCCACCTCCAGCACCGTGACCTCCTCCGGGTTGCCCAGGTTCACCGGACCGGGGTGGTCGCACTCGGCCATGGTGAGCAGCCCGCGCACCAGGTCGTCCACGTGGCACAGCGACCGCGTCTGCGTGCCGTCGCCGTGCACCGTCAGCGGCTCACCCGCCCGCGCCTGCCGCACGAACGTCGGGATCATCCGCCCGTCGTCGGGCCGCATCCGCGGCCCGTAGGTGTTGAAGATCCGCACGATGCCCGTGTCCACGCCGTGCTCCCGGCGGAACGCGCAGGTCAGCGCCTCACCGAAGCGCTTGGCCTCGTCGTAGACGCTGCGCGGGCCGATCGGGTTGACGTTGCCCCAGTAGGTTTCACGCTGCGGGTGCTCCAACGGGTCGCCGTAGACCTCGCTGGTGGACGCCACGACGATCCGCGCGCCCTTGCGCGCGGCCAGCTCCAGCGCGTGCAGCGTGCCGAAACCGCCCGACTTCATGGTCTCCACCGGCGCCCGCAGGTAGTCGGCGGGCGACGCCGGGCACGCCAGGTGCAGCACCAGGTCGACGTCGCCGAGCAGGTCCAGCGGCTTGCCCACGTCGGCCACCACCAGCCCGGCGCCGTCCGGCACGTTGTCCGGGGACCCCGTGCTGAAGTCGTCCACGCACACCACCTTCGTGCCGCGGCGCAGCAACGCCTCGCACACGTGCGACCCGAGGAAGCCCGCCCCACCGGTCACGACCGCTCGTTCGAAGCCCATGTCGAAGGGCCTACCCGTGGAATCCGGGTGTAACCACTTCTCCCGGGGGTAATACCCAGCGGTGGCGGATACGACGGTGGTGATCGCGACCCGTGACCGAGCCGAGGAGCTGACCCGCACGTTGACCCACCTCAGGGCCTTGGCCGTACCGATCGTGGTGGTGGACAACGGCTCGTCCGACGACACGGTGGACCGCGTCGCCAGGGACTTCCCCGAGGTCGAGGTGCTGCCGCTGGGCCGCAACGAGGGCGCACTCGCCCGCAACCGGGGCGTGCGCCACGCCCGGACGCCCTACGTGGCGTTCAGCGACGACGACTCCTGGTGGGCGCCCGACGCCGTCACCCGCGCCGAGGCGCTGTTCGAGCAGCACCCGAGGCTCGGCCTGGTCGCCGCGCGCACCCTGGTCGAACCCGAGGGCCGCACCGACCCGATGTGCGCGATCATGGCCGACTCCGCCCTCGGCACACCACCGGACCTGCCCGGTCCGGCGGTGCTCGGCTTCCTGTGCTGCGGGGCGATCGTGCGGCGCACGGCCTTCCTGCGCGTCGGCGGCTTCCACCCGGTGCTGTTCTTCCGGGGCGAGGAGCGCCTGTTCTCGTGGGACCTGGCCGCGGCCGGCTGGGCGTGCGCCTACGTGCCCGACGTCGTGGCCCACCACCACCCGTCCCGCTCCCGCCCGCCCAGCGCCACCGGCCGCCGCACCGAACTGCGCAACGACCTGCTCACCACCTGGCTGCGCCGCCCCCTGCCCCGGGCACTGGGCGACGCCCTCACCCTCGCCCGCCGAGCCCTGTCCGACCAGGACGCCCGAGCAGCCCTGGCCGCAGCCGCCGCCCGCCTACCGGCAGTAGCCCGCCACCGCCGCAGACTTCCCCCCGAGGTGGAACGCCAGATCGCCTTACTGAGCTAACCGACCTCCCCACCACCACTCCACACAACCACCACCCTCACCCCCCGCACCGCAAACCTTGCGCTCCAGCTTTCAGCTTTCGTCTTTTCCGCACGCCCCGTGCAGACCGGTGCCTTCGTGTTCTCCCCGTATGGCCTGCCCGGAGGGCTACCATGCTTTCTTGGGGGGTGCAAGCACGCTTTTCGCTTGCACCCCCCAAGAAAGCATGGTCGTCTTTGACAGGCCATGCGGGGAGAACACGACCGCTCTTGCTCTTCCTCCTCCTTGGCGGCCTGCCTGTCCGGCGAGGACTCTTTTAATCCCTTCAGCCTCGGGCGGCACAGCACCGAATCTCACCTGGATCCGTGCAGGACACAAGTATGAAGAGCGGCCGAGAGGCCCCCAAGGAGGAGGAAAAGAAACAGCGGTCGTGTTCTCCTCCCCGCACGGCCTGCCGAAGGCAATCAGATTCGTCCGGGGGTGTCAAGCGGTAAAGCGTGCTTGACACCCCCGGACGAATCTGATTGGGCTGCGCCCAGGCCGTACGGGGAGGAGAACACGAAGCGACCGGTGTGTGCACGAAGTGCAGCACCGCTTCGTGCTAAGCGCACGAGATGCGGCGCCGCTGCGTGCGAAGCGCAATCAGACTGCCAGTGCGTCGTGTTCCACCGAAACCGCGAGAGGGCTGTCCATCCGGTATCCGACACCGCGCACCGTGGTGATCAGGGAGGCCGCCTCGCCCAGTTTCCGGCGAATCCGGCGCACGTGCACGTCCACCGTTCGCGTGTCGACGAAACTGGTCGACCCCCACACGCTGCTCATCAGCGAGGTCCGGCGGTGCACCTGGTGCGGGTGGGTGCACAGGTGGTGCAGCAGGTCGAACTCCAACCTGGTCAGCTCCACGTCCACCCCTCGGTGCAGCACCCGGCGGGAGTCCGCGAGGATGCGCACCTCGGGCTCGGCCCTCGGCCTCGGCAGCTCCACCACGACGTCGACGTCGGCGTCGGACAGGTCCAGCGCGGTCCGCAGCGCTTCCGCGAACTGCGCGGCCGTGTCGACCACCTGAGCCGTCGGGGCGCTGAGGCGGATGAGGACGGTCACGTCGACGGTCGTCACGTCATCGGCAGTCGTGTCGGGGATTGCCTGCACTGCGGCCACCCGTGCATCGGACCAGCCGCGCGGAAGGGGCGTCAACGCCGTCCAGGACGTGGGAGCCGTTGACAGCGGGCATGATGGGGTCATGACGAATACCATCACCCTGAACAACGGCGTGACCATGCCGCAGCTCGGTTTCGGCGTGTTCCAGGTGTCCACTCAGGACACCGAGGACGCGGTCGCCGAGGCGTTGCGGGTGGGCTACCGCAGCATCGACACCGCCGCGATCTACGGCAACGAGGAGCCCGTCGGCCGGGCGCTCGCCGCGTCCGGCGTCGCGCGGGACGAGCTGTTCGTCACCACCAAGCTGTGGAACACCGACCAGGGCTACGACGAGGCGCTGCGCGCGTTCGACACCAGCATGGGCAAGCTCGGCCTGGAGCAGCTCGACCTCTACCTGATCCACTGGCCCGCCGCCGCGCGCGACCGGTACGTCGACAGCTGGCGCGCGCTGGGCAAGCTGCTCGCGGACGGCCGGGTGCGGGCGATCGGCGTGTCCAACTTCCAGCCCGCCCACCTGGAGAAGGTGATCGAGGCGACCGACACCGTGCCCGCCGTCAACCAGGTCGAGCTGCACCCCCGGCTCCCGCAGGAGGAGCTGCGCCGCTTCCACGCCGAGCACGGCATCGCCACGGAGGCTTGGAGCCCGCTGGCCCAGGGCGGCGACCTGCTGCGCGAGGAGGTGCTGACCGGGATCGCCGACAAGCACGGCCGCACCCCGGCGCAGGTCGTGCTGCGCTGGCACCTCCAGCTGGGCAACGTGGTGATCCCCAAGTCCGTCACGCCGAGCCGGATCGCGGAGAACTTCGCCGTGTTCGACTTCGAGCTGGACCAGGGCGACCTGGACCGCATCGCGACCCTGGACACCGGTCAGCGGGTCGGGCCGCACCCGGACGAGGTGAACTGAGCCGCCCGACCCCCGGCTCGGGGCGCTCCGGCCCGGCTCCTCCGGTCCCGGGCGCTCTGGTCCAGACCTCTCGGGCCGGCCGCTCGGGCCCGGCCGCTCGGGTCCCGGCCGATCCGCTCCGGCCGCCCCGGGCCGCCGAGCGGGCCGGAGCGCCACCCGCCCCCACCGGGTCCACCCGCGCCGCCGATCCGGCCCGCTCCCGGGGCCTGCCCGCTCCCTCCGGGGACCCACCCGTCCCCGTGCCCGCACGGCCGCCCCCGCCGGGGCCGCCTGCCTGCCTACCCCGCCTGCCCGGCCGGACCCGCCTGCCCCGTCGGACCGCCGGAACCACCCGCTCCCGCCGGCCCCGCCTGCCCGGCCGAGCCCCGGCCCGAGGCCGAGTCCGCCGGAGCCCCGCCCTCAGACCTCGACCGGGCCGCCGGAGCGCCAGTACCGCCCGTCCGCCCGGTCGAGCAGCCCTTCGTCCACGAGGTACCGGCGCACCGTCACGTGGTCGACCTCGCCCCCGTCGCACCACCCGCGCAGCAGGTCCGTCACCTCGCGCTCGGAGTAGTGCCGGCCCGGTTCGAACACCACGCACACCCGCTCCAGCACCGCGCGCCGCCGCCCGCGCTGCGCGGGCAGCCTGAGCAGGCGACCGTCCCGCAGGAACGGATCAGCGGGCGGGCGCGGCACCCGACCGGCCTGTTCGAACAGATCCTGGCGGACCAGCATCTCGCCGGGCTGCCCGGCGACCAGCCCGGAGGCGCGGAGCCTGCGCAGCGCGCCGTCCACCCGCCGGGCGTCCACACCGGTCATCCCGACCACCTCCGCCGGGCTCCGGGCCCCCAGGACCAGCGCGGACACCACCCGCAACCGGACGGGGTCGGCCAGCAGCCCGATCAGTTCGCCAGGAGTCACGTCAAGAGCTAACCGGACCCGGCGCTCTGTCGCACCCCTATCGGGGGCGGACCTTAATACCCGTGCGCACTGATCACCTCTTCCCCCTGGCATCGGTGGAGCCCGTCTTCGGCATGCCCACCGAGCACGCCCGAAAATTCCAGCAGGTGGCCGCGGAGCAGGACCTCGTCATCGACGTGCGGGCGACCAACCCGCACGCCGTGGCGTGGCTGCGCGACGGCGCGCTGCCCAAGCCCGCTCCGGTCAAGGCCAAGACGATCGACGACCTGGACGTCCGACTGGGCGCGCGGGTCCGGCACCGCGGGCTGGTCGGCTTCTTCCGGCCGCGGTTACCGCGCCACGGCGTCACCGAGCGGCTGCTCGCCCGCTTCGCCCAGCGGCGCGAGGAGTTCACGGCGCTGGGACCCAAGATGGCCCAATTGGAACGCCGCGGTGAATACCTGGTGCGGGACGGCGTGGTCCACGGTTACGACCGGCGGGGGTGGCTGCGCCCGCTGACCGGCGACCACGACGTGTTCGACATCCACGCCTCCGGCGGCCGGGCGCTGACCGAGCGGCGCTACGACCGGGCCGTGGCGACCATGATCGACCTGGACATGGGCGTCACCCACGGCGCCCACATGTACTGGCAGCCGACCACGCCCGCCGACCTGGTGATGTTCGAGTCCATCGCCCGCAGCCCCAGCCCGAAGCTGCGCTTCCACCCCGACGGCACGATGACCGCCGGCGACTACCGCCGGCCGGACGCGGGCACGAACGTGATCACCAGACCGGCCACCGCGGACCGTCCGTACGCGACGGTGTCCAGCGTCGGCAGCTGAAGCCACGTGGTGGAGGCGTTCATGTCGTCGAACAGGAGCTTGCCGTAGAGCAGCAGCAGCGCGACCCCGTAGAGCCGGGCGTGCTCGTGCTTCCACGCGAGCACGACGCCGGCCAGACCCGTGCACAGGTGCAGGGTGTGGTGCGCCTGGCTGAGCGGGAGCACGGGCACCAGCGCGGCGAGGACCTGGAGCGTCCCGACGACGAGCGCGAGCAGCTGCGCCCGGCTCACCCGGGGCTTCGTCCCGGTGTCGCCGCCCTTCCCGGTGGCGTTCTTCCCGGCGGTGCTCCTCGCCGGTGCCTCTTTCCGCATGGGCTCGGAATACCCGGGCCCATTCGGGGACAAGCTCGGGTCCGGGCCGTTCTCCCTTTCCACGAGGGCTTGTCCGCACTTTCGGGTGGACTCGCCGGCAAGGGGCATGGGATCGGGCGGGAGCGGCAAACGGCGGCGCGCGAACACGGCCGTCCGGGGCAGCCCGGACGGCCGTTCACCACGGAGTTCGGCGGCCACGCGTCCCGGATCCGGCCTCCTGCGCGCCGGGAGCCGTGCAGCACCCCGCGTGCTGCCGCGCCGGAGAACCGCGCGGTGCTCCTGTGAGCGCCGGAGCGGCTGGTGTCGCGGCGCCTCCCGGCGGCCCCGGCGGTTCCGACGCCTCCGGCGGCTCCCGGCGACCGTGACGGCTCTCGGGGCCCGTCGGCCGCGCGGGTCAGCGCAGCAGCGGTTCCAGGCGGGTCCGCGCGTCGCCGGCCGCGTCGGCCGGTGAGCGCTCGCCGGCCAGCACCTGGTGCGCCATGGTCCAGATCGCCTCCGAGACCTGCGGGTAGTTCGGGCCGTAGGCGAGGCGCGCGCGGGACAGCTGGGCCGCGAACGCGGGCACGTTCGGGTCCCACTGCCACCCGAGGTCGTCGATGGTGTCGGCCCGGTTGGGCAGCGCGCTCAGCGAGGCGCCGAACTCGGTGGCGTTGTCGCGCTCCTCGGCCAGCCACCGCAGCACGTCCCAGGCGCGGTCGGCGTGCTGCCCGGTCCGCCCGAGCGCCCACGCCTCGCCGCCCAGCGGGGCGACGCTGCCCGCCTGGCCGGCCGGCAGCGGCGCGGACACCCAGTCCAGCCCGGCCTGGTTCATCGCCGGGATCGACCCCGGTCCGTTGATCATCATCGCGCACCGCCCGGCGACGAACTCGCGCTCGGCGTCGGAGCTGGTCCACCGCAGCACGTCCGCCGGCGCGCTGCGGTCGGCGTTCACCAGGTCGTCCACATAGGACAGGGCGCGCACCGAGGCCGCGCCGCCGATGTCCGCCACGGCGCCGCCCGCCTGCCACAGGAACGGCAGGAACGTCGTGGTCAGGTCGTCGCCCGCCGGCGCGGCGAAGCACAGCCCGAACCGGTCCCCGGTGGTCAGGGCCTTGGCGGTGGCGCGCAGCTCGTCCCACGTCCCGGGCGGCCCGTCGACCCCCGCGGCCTTGAACACCTCGCGGTTGTAGAGCAGCGCGGTCGTCCTGGTGCGCAGCGGCACGCCGTAGAACGCGTCACCGTGCCGGACGCTCTCCCGCACCGGCTCCAGGAACCTGTCCCGCAGCTCCCACGACGAGAACCGGGGCGTCAGGTCGGCGATCGCGCCCCGCTCGGCCAACCGGGGCAGCGCGGCCACGTCGACCACCGCGATGTCGGGGAACGAGCCCGCCGCGGCGGCCTCGTCCAGCCTGGCCGCGAACTCGGCCCGGGGGATGGCCGTCCGCTCGATCGTCACGCCGGGGTGCGCCTCCTGGTAGCGCTTGACCAGCGAGTCCACCGCCTGGTCCGCGGTGGGGGAGTGGTCCAGGTAGTCCCACCAGGTGAGGGTGACCTCCTCGACCGGTTCCGGCTCCGGTTCCGGGGTCGCGCCGCCGCACGCCGCGGCGGCGAACAGGAGGACCGCCGTGAGCAGTGCCCGCACAGTCATGCCGCTCGAACCCTTCGACACAGGCGGCGGCCTCGTCAAACAGGACGTCAGTGGTCGTACCCCGGTGCGGGAGGGCGTGTCAAGATCAGGCGTTGGTCCGCTCGCGCGACCGGGGCTCGGCCGGCGGGGGTTCGGCCGCGGCGCCGGGCTCCGGGCTCGCCGGCCGGCCGAGGTCGGTGTCGGCGAGGTAGGTGGCCGCCAGCTCGTCGTAGATCGGTGTTGAACTCACATTTCGGGATACTGTCCGGCCCCGGGGCCCGCCGCCGCACATCTCACCTTTGTGGGTGAAGTCCGAGCAGCTCAGGGCCGCAGTTGTGCGGAATCGGGTTCCACTCCCCGGTACGGCTGCTCGCCACCGGCCAGGGATGCCTCTGGTCCGCCCGGAGGCCCCGACCCCGTGCGGGCCGGCCTCGCTCCCGGAGGGCGGTCCGCACCGCAGGGCGGTCCCCCTGGCGCGCGTCGCGGGCCACAGTGGATGGTCCGCTCGATCCGTTCCGGACTTCGCCGAAATACGATCCTGTCGACGCACCGCGAACGCTTGGTCACGGCGTAACGGCCGCGACCGCGCGCACGATGATGGCGTAGGTGGCCACCGCCCCCCAAGGCCGCCTGAGAAGACCCGGCCGGGACTCCACTCCCCCCAGGAGGCCCGGCCGGGCACCGGCGTCGCTCGATCCGGTCGTACCCCCGGTTCGTCGGGGGAGTGCCGTCAGGGCGTGTCGCGGACGTTTTTCTCCGCCCGTTGGGCGAGGCGCCGCTTCACGCAGCCGGCCACCTCGCGCCTGTGGCGGTCGTCGGCCGTGCCCGCCTCCGTTGGCTTGAGCCGTTCCGGGGTATTCCGGAACCGGGGACTACGGACGAGGGGGATTCGCGGCGGAGGAGCGGTCATGGGCGAGAAGTTCCACAAGGGTGACGAGGTCGAGTGGTCCTCGCACGGCAGCACGACGCACGGCGAGGTCGAGGAGGAGATCACCTCGGACACCGAGGCGGCCGGCCGGACCGTGCGGGCGTCCGAGGACGACCCGCAGTACCGGGTGCGCAGCGCCAAGAGCGGGAAGGACGCGGTCCACAAGCCGTCCGCGCTGCGCCCGCACGAGGGCTGAGACCGCGGCGGGGCCGGGAGGCGTCGTTCGAGGGCCGAAAGCGCCACCCCGGGTCGGCCGGGCGATCGCGAGGACCGCCCGACCGACCCGGCGCGCTCAGCTGCCCGGCGGGATGCGCCGCACCGGGGCGCGCCCCGCGGGCTGGCGCACCTCCGGTGGCGTCGGCGGGTCCGGGATGGGCAGGGTCACCGGGGAGTCCGGCTCGACCACGATCGGCTCGCCGTGGTGCGCGGTGCGCAGCGGCCCGCCGGACACGATCCGGTAGGTGGCCTCGTCCCGCGTCACCTCGACCGAGAACCTGGTGCCGCGGAACGACATCCGGAACGCCATCCGGTCCAGGCCCGGCGCCAGCCGGGGCGCGAAGGTCAGCCCGCTGTGGTCGCGCATCCCGCCGAACCCGGCCACCAGGCCGATCCACGCGCCGGCCAGGGACGCCATGTGCAGTCCGTTGTGGACGTTGTGGTGCAGGTCGTGCAGGTCGGTGAACGCGGCCTCCGCCAGGTAGTCGTACGCCAGTTGCAGGTGCCCCACCTCGGCCGCCAGCACCGACTGCGTGCCGGCCGACAGCGAGGAGTCCCGCACGGTCCGCGCCTCGTAGTAGGCGAAGTTCGCGGCCTTCTCCTCGTCGCTGAACGCGTCACCCCGCACGTGCATGGCCAGCACCAGGTCCGCCTGCTTCACCACCTGCTTGCGGTACAGGTCGAAGTACGGCTTGTTGAGCAGCAACGGGTACTCGTCGGCCGCGGTGCCCTCGAAGTCCCACTCGGCGTGCGCGGTGAAGCCCTCGGCCTGCTCGTGCACGCCCAGCATGGTGTCGAACGGGATGCGCATCCGGTCCGCGGCGGCCCGCCACGCCGACACCTCCTCCTCGGAGACATCCAGGCCCTCGGCCACCCCGGGGTTGCGCTCGCAGCCGTCGGCCGCCGACCGCAGGTTCTTCTGCGCGATCAGGTTGGTGTAGACGTTGTTGTCCACGATCGCCGAGTACTCGTCGGGACCGGTGACCCCGTCGATGCGGAACCCGTCGTGAGGGTCGTTGTGCCCCAACGACATCCACAGCCGGGCGGTCTGCACGAGCAGTTCCGTGCCGCACTCCCGGTCGAACTCCTCGTCCCCGGTCGCCGCGAGGTACTGGGCGACGGCGTGCGCGACGTCGCCGGAGACGTGGAACGCGGCCGTGCCCGCCGGCCAGTACGCGGAGCACTCCGCGCCGTTGATGGAACGCCACGGGAACGCGGTACCGCGCTGCCCCAGGACCTCCGCGCGCTCCCGTGCCTTGTCCACGGTGGAGTGACGCCAGCGCAGGGCGTCGCGCGCCGCGTCCGGCACCGTGTAGGTCAGCACCGGGAGCACGAACATCTCCGTGTCCCAGAACGCGTGCCCGTCGTACCCGGGCCCGGTGAGCCCCTTGCCCGCGATGGCCCGCGTCTCACCGCGCGCCCCGGCCTGGAGGATGTGGAACAGCCCGAACCGCAGCGCCTGCTGCAGCTCCTCGTCGCCGTCGACCTCGATGTCGGCGGCCTCCCAGAAGTCGTCCAGGAACGCCCGCTGCTCGGCCAGCAGCCCCTCCCAGCCGGTCTGCCGCGCGCCCGCCAGCGCCGCGTCGACCTGGGCCCGCAGCGCCGGCACCGACCGCTGCGCCGACCACCCGTAGCCCAGGTACTTGGTCAGCCGCAGCGCGCCGCCCGCCGGCACGTCCACCGCGACGGTGAACCGGGCCAGGTCGCCCTCGGCGTGGATGCCCGTGCGCACGCCCTCGCCGGCGACCAGCTCGTGGTCCATCCCGGCGGCCATCCGCAGTTCGGAGTGCCGCGTGTGGTGCGCGAGCACCGCCCGCGAGCCCTCCGCCCACGCGAAGTCGGACACCAGCGGCGAGTCCAGCGCCGCCGCCACGCGCGGGTCGCCGGCGCGGTGCTCGACCGGCTCGTTGGCCAGCAGGTCGGACTGCACGACCAGTTGCAGCTTGTCCTCGGGCTCCACCACGTAGTGGATCGCGGCGACCGCGCGCTGCGTGAACGACACCAGCCGCTCGCTGCGCACGGTGACCCGCCGGCCGGTGGGGGACTCCCACAGCGTGCGCCGCCGCAGCGTCCCCGACCGGAAGTCCAGCTCGCGGTCGTGCTCCAGGGCGTGGCCGTAGCGCATGTCCAGCGGCTCGTCCTCCACCAGCAGGCGGATCACCTTGCCGTCGGTGACGTTGACGACCGTCTGCCCCGCCTCCGGGTAGCCGTACCCGGCTTCGCCGTAGGGCAGCGAGTGCTCCTCGTAGAAGCCGTTGAGGTAGGTGCCGGGCAGCCCGCGCGGCTCGCCCTCGTCCAGCGTCCCCCGCATCCCGATGTGCCCGTTCGACAGCGCGAACGTCGACTCGGTGCGGCGCAGCTCGGGCACCGAGAGGCCGCGCCACGGCAGCGACCACGGTGCGATGTCGTAACCGGTCACAGCAGCTCCGCCAAGTCCTCGACCACCACGTCCGCCCCGTTGCCCCGCAACGCCTCCGCCTGCCCCGCCCGGTCCACGCCCACCACGTACCCGAAACCGCCCGCGCGACCCGCCGCGACACCGGAGAGCGCGTCCTCGAACACCGCGGCCCGCGCGGGTTCCACGCCCAGCAGGCGCGCGCCCGCCAGGAACGAGTCGGGCGCGGGCTTGCCGCGCAACCCGTCCCGGACGATCACCAGACCGTCCACCTGCGCCTGCACGTACGGCAGCAGGCGCGCCGCGTCCAGCACCCGCGTGGCGTTCGCCGACGACGTCACGACGCCGATCTTGAACAGCTCCCGCGCGGCCTCCAGGTACCGCACCGTGCCGGGGTAGGGCGTCACGCCCTCCTCCCGGATGATCGTGTCGATCAGCGCGTTCTTGCGGTTGCCGATGCCGTGCACGGTGTCCAGCTCCGGCGGGTCGCCCGGCGTGCCCTCGGGCACCGTGATGCCCCGCGACGCCAGGAACGCCCGCACCCCGTCGTACCGCGGCCGGCCGTCCACGTGGTTGAGGTAGTCGGCCTCGGTGAACGGCGGCAGGCCGCGGGGCAGCAGGTAGTCGTCGAACGTCCGCCGCCACGCGCGGCGGTGCAGGACGGCGGTGCTGGTCAGCACCCCGTCGAGGTCGAAGAGACAGGCGGTGATCCCGTCCGGCAGCCCGAGTTTCATGGTGCGTGTCTACCCGTTCGCGTCGCGGGGTACCCGGTCGGCCTGGAGGTGGTCGCACCATGGGCAAGCCACGCGTGCTGGTCGTCGGCACGGGATTCGCGGGGTACCACTGCCTGCGCGGGCTGGAGCGCGCGCTCCCGCCGGACGCGGCGGACCTGGTCGCGGTCAACCCCACGGACTACATGCTGTACGTGCCGCTGCTGCCGGAGGTGGCCGGCGGGACGCTGGACCCGCGCCGGGTCGCGGTGCCGCTGCGACCCAAGCTGCCCCGGACCCGGCTCGTGCAGGCACATGCCACCAGCGTGGACCTCGGTGAGCGCACGTGCACGGCGGTCGACGTGGAAGGCCGCACCCAGGTGGTCGAGTGGGACCGGATCGTGCTCACCTCCGGCAGCGTGACCCGGTTGATGTCCCTGCCGGGCGTGGCCGAGCACGCGTTCGGGTTCAAGTCGGTGGCCGAGGCGGTGTTCCTGCGCGACCACGTGCTGCGCCAGGTCGAGCTGGCCGAGCAGGCCGACGACCCGGCCGAGCGGGCGGCGCGGACCACGTTCGTCGTGGTCGGCGCGGGCTACACCGGCACCGAGCTGGTCGCGCAGGGAATGCAGCTGACCAAGGCCGCGCGGCGCGGCCGGTCGGCCCTGCCGCCGCTGCGCTGGGTGCTGGTGGACCTCGCGCCGCGCGTGCTGCCGGGCCTGGACGAGCGGCTGTCCGGCCCGGCCGAGCGGGTGCTGCGCGAGCGCGGCGTGGACGTGCGGCTGGAGACCAGCGTGTCCGAGGTCACCGGGACCTGCGTGAAGCTCACCGACGGCACGGAGATCCCGACCCGGACCGTGGTGTGGTGCGTGGGCGTGCGGCCGGACCCGCTGGTGTCGTCGGTGGACCTGCCGACGGAGAAGGGCAGGCTGGTGGTGGGCCAGGACCTCTCCGTGCCCGGTCACCCGCACGTGTTCGCTGCGGGCGACGTGGCGGCCGTGCCGGACGTCTACAACGGCGGCAAGCCCACGCCGATGACCGCCCAGCATGCGGAGCGGCAGGGCAGGCTCGCCGGGCGCAACGTGGCGGCGTCCCTCGGCTACGGCGAGTGCCGGCCCTACCGGCACCGCGACCTGGGGTTCGTGGTGGACCTGGGCGGCGGGCAGGCGGTGGCCGACCCGCTGCACGTGCCGCTGACGGGGTGGCCCGCGAAGGTCGTGGCGCGCGGCTACCACCTGCTGGCGATGCCGGGCAACCGGCTGCGGGTGGCGGTGGACTGGCTGACCGAGCTGCTGGCCCGGCGGCAGGTCGTGCAGTTCGGCTTGGTGCCCGCCTCCGGCGTCCGGCTGTCCGACGCCGACCGGGTCGACGCGGGGCCGGCCGTGCGCTCCTGAGGAGCCGGCCCCGGCGAACAGGGCACTGAGGAGCAGGCTCCGGCCCCGGAACCGGTCGGACCGGCGCCCGTCCGGCCCGCGGACGCGCGAAAGCGCCCGGCCGCGTCGGGGCCGGGCGGTGCGGGCGGGGCGCTCGGGGTCAGGCGGGCTTCAGCGGGTCGTGGCCGATGGACATCAGGCGGTGCCGCCAGTGGGCCTCGCCCGCCGTCGGCTCCAGGTCCTCGCGGCGCTGCGCGTGCACCCGGTCCACCACCTTCTGCATCACCCGCACGTCCTCGGTGGTCAGGTCGGTCCTGCGTTTGCGCAGCACCCGCAGCACCTCCTGGCCGGTGGGGGTGCCCGCCTGGTCGGGCAGCTCCTCGGTCTCCTCGTCCGTCGAGCGGGTGCGCAGCCAGTCCTCCAGCTCGTTCGAGGTCATGTTCACTACGCGGTGGAACTCGTCCCACAGGGTGTCGTTCATGGGGCGCAGGATTGCCGCTTTCCCCGCGGCCGAAACCCGGGCCGGGGCGCTCACCGGTCCGGGGGCCCGACCCGGAACCGCGCCAGCCACTCGTCGGCCTCGCGCAGCCCCCGCCGGTCCACGGCGTAGACCCGGCGGACGCCCTCGGGGCGGACGGTGGCGAGGCCGTTCTCCCGGAGCACCCGCAGGTGCTGGGACACGGCCGGCTGGGAGATCCCGAACTCGCGCCGGATCACCGCCGTGAGGTCGCCGGAGGTCCGCTCGCCGTCGGCCAGCAGCTCCAGGACTCGGCGGCGCACCGTATCGCCGAGAACGTCGAACACGTTCACGACCAGCGATTTTAAGACCCGGCTTATATAAGTCAAAGCGGAGTTCCTGGAATTGTCGTACCCACCTGGCACTATGTCGAACAGGTGTTCGGTACGAGTTCGGAAGGGAGCTAGGGATGCGCGTACAACTCGATCCCCGGCAGTGGCCCGGCCGTGTCATCCCCGAGACCGACGTCGAGATCGACACGGCCGTCGAGGCGCTGTGCCTGCGGGCGAACTGGGTCGACGCCGACCGCGCGGGCGTCCGCGCGGTCGTCGAGCCCTGGTTCGGCGCGGGGTGGAGCGTCGACGCCCTGCTGGTGGCCGTGGACAGCAAGCCGGACGGGAGCAGGCAGGGCAGCCCCAGGAACCGCGACCAGGTTGCGCACGACTTCCTCCGCGCGCGGCTCCGGTCGTGGTGGCAGGGGGGCGCGCGGCGAGCGCGCCCCCCGGTCGCCGGCATGACCCTCGGCCAGTGGTGGCGGGTCAACCGCCGCAACGCCCGGCTCACCCAGCCCCGGCCGCGCCGGCCGCTGGGCGAGGCCGGGCGGCTGGCCCAGGAGCAGTCGCGGGAGCGGGTCCGGGCCCGCCTGCGCGACCCGGTGGAGCGCTCCCGCGCCCGCGCCCGGCGGTGGCAGGAGGCGCTGGACGCCCTCCTGGTCCCCGGTCTGCGGGCGCCGACGTTCGAGGACTCGCGCAAGCTGCTGGCCGAGATCACGCCGGCGCGGTCGCACCCGGTGTGCAGCCGCTGCGGTTGCCGGACGGGGGTGGTGGCTCGTGCCGCCTGAGTGAGCCGGGGGTCCCGGCGGCGCCCGCCGCGCGGAGCCCGAGGGCCGCCCTCGGTGCGAGGCGGTCATGGCCCGCCACGCGATCACGTGCCCGAGCGCGAAGCCCGCCCGCTCGTGGGACGACCGGCCCGACCCGGCGAGGTGGGCTCCGGGAAGCGATCCGACCGCACGGTCGAGACCGCGCGTTCAGCGCTGCCCCGAGAACCCGGCGCGAGGTGCCCGGTACCGCCCCGGAACCGGTCGCGGCAGGCCCCGCGGCCCCGGTCGCACGCGCCCGGTCAGGTCTGCGCCGCCCTGATCACGCCGCCGCCTTGATCACGCTACCGCCCTGATCACGCCGCAACTCCACCACCCGGTCGCGCTGCCGTTCCGGTCGTGCTGCCGCGAGGCCGATCGGCGTGCCGGCGCCCGGTCGGCTCCGCCGCGCCGGAGCGGGGCTTCGCCGTGCCCGGACGGGGTGGCCACCCCGCCCGCCGGAGATCACAGACTACCCCGTCCGACCGGGTCGTGATCACGTGGGGGCGGCCGTTCTCAGGTCACTTGGACGGGTGAAATGCCGAGGGTGGTTCGGCGCGGACGGGCGGTGCCGGTGGCATCCGGCACGGCACTTCCGGTACGAACGCCCGGTGCTGAGATCCCCGGCGTGGCGCGCTTGGCTCGTGGGCGCCCTCGTCGTGCCCGCCCTCCTTGCGGGATCAGGGGTTTTCGCGCGTGCGCGGCCGTCCGCGCGGGGTCCGGGGTCGAGTCGCTCCCCGCGTCGCGGCGGGGCGGCGCCCCCCACCCCGGGCCGGAGGGGTTCGAACCCGGCCGCCTGCCGGCAGACGTCCTGATGAGCTAGGAGTGGCAGTGTTCTGGTTGTTCACCCAGATGTTCGTCCTGTGCGGGGTGGCGTTCGCCGCGGGGGCCGCGCTCACGTGGCTGCCCCTGCGGGCCACCATCCGCGGCCTGCGCGCCGAGCTCGCCGACCCGGTCCCGCGCCCGGCCATCCCCGCGACCGCCGTGGTCCTCGCCGAGCGGGTGGCACCGCGGGAGATCGAGCGACGCGCCCCGGAGCCGCCCGCCGCGAAGTCGACCGCCCCGGAGCCGCCCGCCACGGAGCCGACCGCCGCAGAGCCGCCCGCCCCGGAGCCGACCGCCACGGAGCCGGCCGCCGGGATGTCGGGCTCCGAAGCGCCGGGCGCCGCCCAGGAAGGTGTCGAGCGGCCCGACGCCGCCCGCTCGAACCCGACCCGGTCGGCCGCCGGCCGGGCGAGCGCGCCGCGGCCTGCCGCGCGCACCGTCCGCGCCGGGCGGCCCGACGCGACCCCCACCCGTTCCGCGCGCCCCGAGCCCCAGGTCAAGGGCAGCCCCAAGTCGATGATCTTCCACACCCCGGACTCGCCGTACTTCAAGCGCATGAAGGGCGACGTCACCTTCCGCTCCGCCGCCGAGGCCGAGCGGGCGGGCTACACCCGGTGGCGGCCCAGGAGCGCGGCGCCGGCGAGCTGACCGCCCGGCCGCCGGGCACTCGGCTCAGGTGCGCTTGTGGTTGAGGGAGATCAGCCTGCGCAGCTCGCTCTCGCCGAGCCCGCCCCAGATGCCGTAGGTCTCCTCGACGGTCAGCGCGTGGTTGCGGCACTCGGTCACCACCGGGCAGCGCGCGCAGACCGCCTTGGCGCGCGCCTCGCGCTGCTCGCGGGCCGAGCCGCGCTCGTTGGGGGTGTGGAAGAACAGGGCGCTGTCCATGCCGCGGCACAGACCTCTCAGCTGCCAGTCCCAGGAAGCGGTGACCGGCTCGGGCAGGCGGGACAACTCGGGCATGGGATCACGTCCTGTGGTCGGGCCGACCCTGCACAGCCTAAATTCGATTCAAAAACGGTTCAACTCGAGCACGAGGTCGACCGCTTCGGGCAACGACGCCGCCCACCGCGCGCCGGCCGGGACGGGCTCCCACCCCGGCCCGCCCAGCACCACGGCCTGACCCCGTCCGACCAGGTCGGCCACCGGCGCCAGGGCCGCGTACCCGGGCGCGTGCGCCCACAGCACGACCACCGCGGGTGCGAGCAGGCTCACCGCGTCGAGCAGCGCCCGCGCCGGCACCCGCGCCCCGAGGTTCCGCGCGGCGAGGTCACGCTCGGCGAGCGCCGCGGCCAGCACGTCCAGCGGCAGGCTGTGCTGCTCCTCCGGCGCGCACGCCAGCAGGGCGGGCAGCCGCCCCGACACCGGCGGTCCCCCCGTCCGCAGCGCGCCGACGATCGCGGCGGTGGCGCAGTGCTCGACCTCCACCCCGGACCCCTGCGCCCGGATCCGCTCGCCCAGCGCCACCAGGAACGGCATCAGCACGTCCTGCCACGCCCGCACCACGCCGTCCCGGGCGATCAGCGACGCGGCGAGCGAGCCCATCAGCGGTTGGTCGAGCCGGGCCGCGGCGCGGGCGAACCCGCGCGCCTCCTCCGGCTCCACGGCGAGCGCCCGCGGCCCGCCGCCGGACCTCGCCCGCGGCGGCGGCGCCTCGCCCAGGACGACGGCCGCGGCCGAGGCGGGCGAAGCGCCCCGGCCGGTCAGCTCCAGCATCCGCCGCAGCCGGGCCACGTCGTCCTCGCTGTAGCGGCGGTGCCTGCCCTCCTCGCGGTTGCTCGGCCCGAGCCCGTAGCGGCGGTCCCAGGTGCGCAGCGTGACGGGCGAGACGCCGAGCATCCGCGCGACCGCTCCGGCACTCCAGCGCACACGCACACCGCCATCCGCAGAATTCCACCGGCCGGAATGGTAACGAGCGGACCGGTGATCGGCCGCGGACCGCGGCGGGTGATCACCACCGGGCGACCGCCGCACGGGTCGGCCCGGGCCGGCGGTCGGGCCGGTCCGGGCCGACGCCGCCTCACGACGACCGGAGCTGCTGCTTCAGCTGCTGCTTGCTCATGCCCGACGCGCCGGGGACCCCGGCGTTCCTCGCCTGCGCCAGCAGCTCGTCGCGGGAAGCCCGGCCCGGCAGGTCGCCCATGTGCCGGGCACGGCTCTCGGCGAAGGCGCGGCCCAGCTCGGCGCGGCGCTCGTCGCCCAGCTGCGCCCGCATCCCGGGCAGCACCTTGGACTCCTCTTCCTCCACGTGGTGCAGCACGCCCTCGACCAGCTTCTCCAGCACCTCGTCGAACCGGGCCGAGGCGGGGTCGGTCGCCACGAGCCGCGCGAGCAGCTCCTCGGCCTCGACGTGCTCCTCCTGGCTGTGCGCGACCTCGTCCGCCTCGTCCGCCTCGTCGCGCGCCACCGGGTAGACCGAGTCCTCCTCGGCGCGGCTGTGCGCGGTGAGCACGGCCGAGAGCACCGGGACGAGCAGCGGTCGCTTCTCCGGGTGGTGCTTCAGCTCGTCGAACAGCCGCTCCACCTCGCGGTGGTCCGCCATGATCAGGTCGACGACATCGGTCATCGCGGGTTCTCCTCACGTCGGGGTGACGCGGGTATACCCACCGGGTCAGCCGACTACCCGCCGGATCGTGCTGATCGGCCCGATGGACTCGATGTCCTGGATCTTCACCGGCACGCCCTCGGTCGACGCGTGCACGGCGCGGATGCCGTCGATCGCCATCGACACGTGGGTCTGCCCGGCGTAGTAGATGACCAGGTCGCCGGGCTTCACCTCGTCGAGCGACACGGCCCGGCCGATGGTCGCCTGCCCGTAGGTGGTGCGGGGGATGCCGATCCCGGCGTCGCGGTAGGCGGCCTGCATGAGGCTGGAGCAGTCCCACGTGTCGGGGCCGTTGGACCCGAAGACGTAGGGCTTGCCCCGCTGCGACAGGGCGAACGCCAGCGCCCGGCCCACCTGGCCCGGCGGCACCGGCACGTGCCCGGTGTAGCCCTCGTCGGCGAGCGCGTCCCGGTCGGACTTCGGCAGCGCCCGGTAGGCGTCGCGCGCCTCGGTGATCTGCTGGTCCAGCGCCGCCTTGCGCTGCCCGATCTCCTCGATCGCCCTGGTGGCGCTCCCGGCGGCCTCGGTGGCGCGGCGGGCCGCGTCGTCGGCCTCGTCCACGGCGGCGCCCAGGTCGGCCACCGCCTGGGCGTTCTCGCCGGCGAGAACGCCCAGCGCGGACATCCGGTTGAGGAAGTCCTGCTGGGACTCGCTGACCAGCAGCGCCGAGAGCTGGTTGAACCGGGCGCCCTCGAACGCGGCCTCGGTGAGCAGGTCGACCCGGCCGCGCAGCTGCTCCTGGGCCCGCTCGGCGTCGCCGAGGTCGCGGTTGGCCCGGTCCAGCTCGTCCTGCGCCTTGGTCAGCTCGTCCTGGGCGCGCAGGTGCTCCTCGTTGAGCGCCTCGGCCTGGGTGGCCAGCTCGCCGTACCTCTGCAACGCCTCGGAGGCGTTCGGGGGAGCCGGGTCGGCGGCGGCCCGGGGCGCGACCGACCCGCAGACCAGCACGAGGGCGGCGGCGACCGCGACGGCCGTGCGGGCGGTGCGCTGAACGGGGTACGACGCCACGGCCGCGCGGTCCTCCTCGGAAACCGGTGCCCGAGCGGGTCACCCCCCGCTCGGATCGCGGTCAGGCTACGGAACGGCGACCCGTTAGTCCATCAGGGTCCGAGCCCGTGTCGGGCGGGTCGCGAGGGGTCCACCGGCGCCGCGCTCCCGGCCCGGTCACGCCCGCCCCGCGGGTGGCGGGCGCCGGCCCCGCCCCGCCGGCGGCCGGTGCTCCCCGCGCGGGCCGACCCCGTCACGCGCGCAGCCCGGTCAGGTCGGACCGCCCGCCCGCGTGCCCGACGGCACGGCCGGCGGCGGCCACCGCGAGGCGGCCCGCGTCGTGCGGATGGTCCCCGCGCGCGAGCGCCACGGTCAGCGCGGCGACGAACGCGTCACCGCCGCCGGTGGTGTCCACGACGTCCTCGTCGGTCAGCGGCACCACGGCCTCGCCGGAGGACCACACCAGGACGTTCGCCTCGCCCCCGACCTCCAGCGCCACCACCGACGGCCCGCGCGCCAGCAGGTCCCGCCCCGCCGCCACGGCGTCGTCGGCCGAGGAGATCCGCCGCCCGGTCAGCTGCTCGCCCTCCCGGTGGTCCGCGCGCAGGACGTCGGCCCCGGCCAGCTGCTCGTCGCCGGCCACGCCGTCCAGCACGACCAGCCCGCTCGCGTGGCGGACGGCGGCGAGCGCGGCGTCGGCGGGCTGCTGGAGCTGCACCACGACGGCGTCCGCGTCGGCCACCGCGGGCGTCCGGACGTCCTCCGGGCGCACCAGGGAGCTGTCCGGCAGGTCCTGGAGGTAGCGCCACCTCCCGTCGCAGACCACGTCCACGATCAGCGCGCTGCGACCGCGCCGCGCGACGGCGGACGTGTCGACGCCGTCCGCCCGGAGCCGGTCGACCAGCCCCCGGCCCACCTCGTCGTCGCCGACCACGCCGACCACGGTGGCCGAGGCGCCCAGCTGGACCGCGCCGACGGCGATGTTGGCGCCCTTCCCGCCGAGCACCTCGCGCCGTTCGAGCACCGGGGCGGTGCCCGAGGCGTCGGGCACCTCCGGCACGACCAGCACCAGGTCGCGGGCGATCTGACCCACCACGGCGATCCGCATGGCACTGCCGTACCCGAGGACGGCCGGCTGAAACGAAACAGGTGTGTCGCAGGTCACGAACGGCGATGTAGAGAGCGCCGGCCGGGCGCCGTCCTACAGGTGGAGCGCCAAGATGGGCGCGAACGAGACGAGGAGCCCGACATGGCCAAGTTCCTGCTGCTGATGAACTACGGCGCCACCGCGAACTGCGACGTCCCGATGGAGCAGTGGGCGCCGGAGGACGTCAAGGCCCACATCGACTTCCAGCACGAGCTGGGCAGGGAGCTGACCGACAACGGCGAGCTGGTCGACGCGCAGGGACTGTCCGGCCCGGAGCTGGCCAAGAGCGTCGTGTCCACCGGGCAGGGCGCGCCGGTCGTGACCGACGGGCCGTTCCCCGAGTCCAAGGAGCTGCTCGCAGGCTACTGGCTGGTCGACACCACGCTCGACCGCGCGCTGGAGATCGCCGCCGCGGCCTCCGCCGCGCCGGGTCCGGGCGGGGTGCCGCTGGGCCAGCGGATCGAGGTCCGCGAGGTGATGGGCGCGCCCGCCGCCACCGACCTGTGAGCGGCCCGGTCGAGGGCCTGCTGCGCGACCTCGCGCCGCAGGTCCTCGGGGTGGTCGTGCGCCGGTTCGGCGACTTCGCGCTGGGCGAGGACGCCGTGCAGGAGGCGTTGCTGGCGGCGGCCGTGCACTGGCCGCGGGACGGCGTGCCGGCCAACCCGCGCGGCTGGTTGGTCCAGGTCGCCGTGCGGAAGGCGACCGACCTGCTGCGCAGCGAGGCCGCCCGGCGCCGGCGCGAGGACGCGGTCGCGCTCGAACCGCCGCCCGGCGAGGTGCCCGCGCGGGACGACACGCTGCTCCTGCTGTTCCTGTGCTGCCACTCCGCGCTGACGCCCGCGTCGGCGATCGCGCTGACCCTGCGCGCCGTCGGCGGCCTGACCACGGCCGAGGTCGCGAACGCCTTCCTGGTGCCGGAGGCGACGATGGCGCAGCGGATCAGCCGCGCGAAGCAGACCGTGAAGAAGGCCGGCTCCGCGTTCGCCGCGCCCGGCCCGGACGAGTGGGCCGGGCGGCTGCGGTCCGTGCTGCACGTGCTGTACCTGATCTTCAACGAGGGCTACACCAGCAGCGTCGGCGGCGAGCTGCACCGCACCGAGCTGTCCGGCGAGGCGATCCGCCTGGCCCGCGCCGTGCACGCGCGGCTGCCCGCCGACGGCGAGGTCGCCGGGCTGCTGGCGCTGATGCTGCTGACCGACGCCCGCCGCGCCGCCCGGACGGGGCCCGACGGCGAGCTGGTCCCGCTGGCGGAGCAGGACCGCGCGCTGTGGGACGGGGCGCTGATCACCGAGGGCGTCGACCTGCTCCTGGCCGCCGTCGCGCGCGGCGCGGTCGGGGAGTACCAGGTGCAGGCGTCCATCGCGGCCCTGCACGACGACGCCCTGCGCGCGGAGGACACCGACTGGCCGCAGATCCTGGCCATGTACGGGTTGCTGGAGCGCATGACGGACAACCCGGTGGTGTCGCTGAACCGGGCCGTCGCCGTCGCGATGGTGCACGGGCCGGCCGCCGGCCTGGAGCTGGTCGACCGGGTGGAGCCGCGGCTGCCCGGCCACCACCGCGTGGCCGCCGTCCGGGCGCACCTGCACGAGCGGGCCGGCGACGCCGACCGGGCGGTCGAGCACTACCGCGCCGCCGCCGCCCGCACCACCAGCACCCCGGAGCGGCGGTACCTGCTGGCGCGGGCGTCCCGGCTGGCCCGCGCCGAGCGGTAGCCTGGGACCAGGGGTGATGGGCATGACCGAGCGCAAACCCGCCGGGACGAGCTTCGAGTCGTGGGTCGACCGGCAGATCCGCGAAGCCCGGGACCGGGGCGAGTTCGAGGGCCTGCCGGGCGCGGGGAAGCCGCTGGGCGGGCTGTCCGGGCCGCACGACGAGCTGTGGTGGGTCAAGGAGAAGGTGCGCCGGGAGGAGGGCTCGGTGCTGCCGCCGACCCTCCTGCTGCGCAAGGAGGCCGCCGCCGCGCGCGAGGCCGCCGCGCGGGCCGGGTCGGAGGAGGAGGTGCGGCGCGTCCTGGGCGAGATCAACGCCAGGATCGTCGACGCGATCCGCAAGCCGATGTCCGGGCCGCCGCTGAACCTGATGCCGTTCGACGTCGAGCACGTGGTGGACCAGTGGCGGGCGAGCCGCTGACGCGCCCCCGGGCGCTCGCCGGGGGCGGGCCGGTCACGCGCCCCTGAGCGCCGCCAGGAAACCGGCGAACCGCGCGCGGTCGAAGGCGAGCACCGCGCCGGCGGGGTTCTTCGAGTCGCGCACCAGCAGCCCGGCGCCGGTGCGCGCCAGCTCCACGCAGTCCGCGCCGTTGCCGCCGCTGTGGCTGGACTTGCGCCACCGGGTGGGGGTGTCCGGGGTCATGAGCCCGCGCCCCCTCGGCGCGGCCGCAGCTCGGCCGCCGCCGCGGCCAGCAGGGTCGAGGTCCTGGCCGGGGACAGCGCGGCGGTCAGCAGGTGCTGGAAGGCCGTGTCGTACTGGGCGACGTGCGCCGGGTCCTCCACGGGGCCGGCCGAGGTCAGGCCCTCCAGGTAGACGATGGGCCGCGGGCCGTCGGGGAAGCGCAGCAGGACGAACGGGTAGTTGGACAGGGCGTGCGCCCCGGCGGAGAACGGCACCACCTGCACCGTGACGTGCTGGAGCCCGGCCAGCTCGCGCAGGTGGAGCAGCTGGGCCCGCTGCACGGCCGGACCGCCCACGACCGTGCGGACCGCGGCCTCGTGCAGCACCAGGTGCAGGCGCCGGCCGCTCTCGACCAGGTGCGCCTGGCGGGCCTGGCGCGCCTCGACCAGCCGGTCGACGTGCTCCTCCTGGTGGAACGGGTTGGCCTCGATCACGGCGCGGGCGTACTCCGGCGTCTGGAGCGGGCCCGGCACCAGCTCGGCGTGGTAGCGCAGGACTTCCGTCGCGATCTGCTCCAGGTGGAAGAACCGGCGGAAGAAGCCGGGCAGCACCGTGCCGTAGGGGGTGGGCGCGCGGCGCTTGCGGGCCGCCCGCGCCAGCTCCTCGATAGGCTTGCGGGCCTGCCGCGGCGCGCCGTAGAAGTCCAGCAGCACCGACAGCTCGGCGGCCCGGATCGCCACGTCGCCGACCTCGATGCGCCGGATCTTCGCCGGCGAGCACTCCAGCACCTCGGCCGCGTGGTCCTGCGTCTTGCCCACCTTCTCGCGCATCGACGTGAGCGCCTGCCCCAGCTGTCGCTTGTAGACCGTCGGGCTCGCCCCGCTGCCGGCCATGGCCACCTCGGCTTTCCTCGTCTGCTCCGCGGTGCCGATCAGTGTGCCGGAAGGCGGGTGGATCGTCCTTCACACGATGGTGTACTGCCCAACCTGCACGTGCAGCCTTTACGGTTGGTCCGCCCGTTCAGGCAGGGGAGGACCCGATGACCCGCGCTTTCCGCTGGATGCCGCACGACGGCCGCCGGCACGCCATCCGCACAGGCGTCGCGCCGCGCGACGCGGCCGAGACGCTGTGCGGGTTGACCTTCACCGTCCCGGCCACCCGGTCCTACGTCCACTGGTGCTGGCCGACCTGCGAGGTCTGCGACACCGCGTGGCGCGCCCACGAGGGCATCGCGGCCTCGCCCGCGCGGCGCGACGAGGGCCCGGGGAGGCCGACGTGCGCGCGGTGAGCGGGGAGGCGGGGGCGATGAGCTTCAAGGCGTTCGTCGCCAGGGGGTACGCGCAGGGCGAGACGATCCGCTCCCTGGCCGCCGCGACCGGCCGCTCGTACGGGACGGTGCGCAGCGCCCTGGTGGCCGAGGGCGTCCGGCTGCGCAGGCGGGGCCACCGGCCGGTGACGACGATGATGGCGGTGGCCGACGCGCGGGCCAGGCGCGAGGAACTGTCGGTGGAGCTGCTGCAGGCCCGCCTGGCGTCCGGGCTGACCGGGGCGGCGGCGGGGCAGCGGGCGGGCATCAGCCAGTCCAAGGTCTCCAAGGTGGAGACCGGGCGGCTGCTGCCCAAGGTCGCGGACGTGGAGCGGCTGGCCGACGTCTACGAGGTGCCGCCCGAGGTGCGCAGCCGGCTGCTCCTGCTGGCGGAGAAGGTGGTGCGCGACGCGGAGCACCGCAGGGCGGTGCTGCACCGGGGCGTGGCGCGCCGGCAGGTGGCGGTCTCGCGGGCGGAGGCCGCCGCGCGGACCGTGCGGGCGTTCGCGCCCTGCGGGGTGCCCGCGCGGCTGCTCCGCGAGACGCACCCGGACCAGCGGCTGGTGGTGGTGCTGGCCGAGGGCGCGATGCGGTCCTCGCCCGCGCACTGGGAGCGGCTGCGGCAGGTCAGCCTGCGGTCCAACGTCGAGGTGGGCGTGATCCGCTGGCACCTGGGGGTCGAGCTGCCGGAGGCGGGCTTCGCGGTGTTCGACGAGGCGATGGTGGTGTGCGACCTGCTGGCGGGCAACGTGGTGATGACCGACCCGGACGACGTGCGCGGCCACTTGAGGAGTTTCCGGCAGCTGCGCGAGAGCGCGGTGTTCGGGGAGGGGGTGCGGTCGTTGTTGGACGTGGTGCGGTCGGAGTACGAGGGGGTGCGCGCCTGACGCCGGGCCGCGTGGTCGGCCCGCGCTACGGGGCGCCGGCCCCGGAGGGGTCGCGGCGGCGGACCCACCCGTCGAAGTCCAGGGGCCGCGGCACGGCCCCCAGGGCCACCCGGGCGTCGTCGGGCGCGCGCAGCTCCAACCGGTACCGGGTGCACAGCAGGTGGGCCAGCAGCACCAGCTGGGCGCTCCCCAGCCCGGCGCCGACGCAGGTGGTGGGCGCCCACCCGAACGGCACGTAGTAGTGCCCGCCGGGCGGGCGGCGGGCCGCCTCGTCCGACCACCGGTGCGGGTCGAACACCTCCGGGTCGGACCAGTGCCGCTCGTCGTGGTTGACCAGGTAAGGGCTCACCAGGTAGTGCCGGCCCACCGCGAGCCGGTGGCCGCGGACCGTCAGGGGGACCCGCGCGCTGCGGGTCATCAGCAGCGGCGCCGACCACATCCGCAGGACCTCTTTCACGAACCGGTGCGCGGTCGGCGCGGACCGGGTGCCCGTCCGGTACAGCTGCTCGGCGGAGCCGGTCGCGAACTCCTCCGCCAGGGTGGCCGCCCACTCGGGGCGTTTCGCCAGTTCGTACATCAGGCAGCCGGCGACCGCACCGGGTGGCCCGGCGATCGCGGTCAGGACCGTCGTCACCGCCTCCAGCGCGCGGTCCGGGCCGAGGGAGGGCAGCAACCGGTCCACGACGGGCTGGGTGAGGTCGTCGCGGGCGCGCCCGCCGCGCGCCCGGCGGCGGATCTCCTTGCGCACGACCCGGCCGGTGTGCAGCTGGGCGACGACGGCCTGCCACTCCTGCCGGCGGGTCCGCCCGCCCGGTCTCGCGTCCAGCCGGGTCAGCTTCGCGATCGCGTCGCGCTCGAGCCAAGCCCGGTCCGAAGTGGACAGCCCGTCGACCACCACGGGGAGCAGGGAGCGGAACATCACCTCGTGCGACAGCCACGCGAGGTCCACGTGCCGGTCGAGGCGGCCGTCCAGGACCGCGGCCATGCGGTCGGCCAGCGCGCGCAGCCGGCTCTCCTCGCCGTACACCCGCAGCCGGGACAGCCACAGCGAACGCACCTGCCGCCACGACACGGCCGGGCTGCGGCGGCCCCGGATCCGGTCGACGAACCGGTCGGGCAGCGTCAGGTCGGCGAAGTTCTCGGCGTTGGCCCGGCTCGCCGCGTCGGCGTCGAACACCATCAGCCGCCCGTCGCCGTGCCGGAACACCCCGCCGTGCTCGGCGTTGGGGGCGCGCAGGTTCGCCAGCAGGTCGGGGTCCTCGCGACCGGTCATCACGTGCCTCCCGGTGGGTGGGGAGCGCGTGGCCACGCCCCCCACCCGCACCGATCAGATGTGGTGGTACACGTACCAGCGGTACTCGGCATCGCTCTTGCGGATGTTGAGCGCCACGAGCGCGGCGTGGATGATCTTGGCCATGTTCACCTCCCTCGACCCGTGGGGGCACTGTTCGTGCGCAGGGTGAACTCCGGCGGTGCGAGGGCAGCCGCGACGTGCGGCCGGCGCCGGTGGGCCTCGACCCGCCACCGCCGGGCCGGCGGCAGCAGCCGCAGGACGTCCTCGACCAGCCGCACGGCGAAACCCGCCGCCACGCAGGTGTGCGCGCCCCAGCCGAACGGGATGAACGCCTCCGCGTCGCCCCGCGGCGCGCCGGCCGACCACCGCTGCGGGAGGAACTCGTCGGGGTCGGGCCAGAAGCGGCTGTCCCGGTGCACGAGGTAGCTGCACACCACCACCTCGTCGGACGTCGTGACCTCGAACCCGGCCAACCGGTGGGGCTCGGCGGGGGAGCGGCCGAAGTTCCAGGCCACCGGCCGGAGCCGCAACGCCTCGCGCACCACGCCGGTCAGGTCGCCGCCCGCCGCGGGGTTGGCGCCCAGCAGGTAGACCGACCAGCCCAGCAGGAACCCCGTCGAGCCCGTGACCGCGAACAGGAAGGACAGGAACACCTCCGCCAGCTGCGCCTGCGCCGTGCGCGAGGAGGCGCCCGGCGCGGCGGCGGCGAGGACGTCGAGCAGGTCGGCCGGCGACCGCGCGGGCCGGGCGCGCCGGCGGGACAGCTCGGCGACCAGCGCGCGGCGGACCCTGCTCCGCAGCACGGCCCGCGACAGCACCGACCGCCGGTCCCGCGCGCCGGCCGACACCGCGTGCCGGACCACCTGGTCGACGAGTCCGCGCAGCTCGCCCTCCGGCGTCAGCACGTCGCGGAAGCACTGGTGGAACAACAGGTTCCCCGCGTCCGGCCAGCGGCTCTCCGGCCCGATCACCCGCTCGACGGTCGCCGCCAGCCGGTCCGACCGGGCGGTCCAGTGCTCGCCCAGCAGGTTCCGCGCCGCCCGGCCGACCTCCTGCTGCGCCGAACGCGGCCCGAAAGTGCCCCTGCCGGTCCGGAAGAAGTCCGAGTGCTCCCGGTAGCGGGATCCGGTGTTGGCGAGGACGGCTTTCGCCGCGGCCGGCTCGCCCACGTAGAGCACGCCCGGTCCGCGCCGGAAGATCGGCCCGTGACGGGCGCGGAGGTCGTCGAGTCTTTCCAGTTCGTCCACTTGTTCGCCCCGCCCGGCCGGTTCTTCGCGGACCACAGCAGCTTCGCGCTGCCCGTGCCGTCGGGGCAAGCCACCGAATGGCCGGGCCTCCTCCGGGATATGGTCGACGGTGGGCGGGCCGCCTGCTGCGCGCACCGGCGACAACCGACCGGGACCCGCGTGATCGCCGTCCACAGCAGGAGCGCCGGGACGCGCTCCGGAGGAGTCCTCGTCGGACGGGAAAGCCGTGCGGGAGAGCGCGAAGGCGCCGGGCGGCGCGGGGAGTGCCAAGTGCTGCAAGCGAAAGCGGCGGGTTGTGAGCGCCAGGGGGCCGTGCAGAGTCGAAGTGCCGCTCCACGGCCTCCGCGGTGCCCGGCGGAATGGACGCCGAAGCCCGGCGACACCAGGCCGGCGAACGGTACCGGCGCATCGAGTGTCCGGCCCCGCCGCACCGACTCGGCGACCCGCTCCGCCAACGCGTCGCCGTGCGCCGCACCCGATGCCTGTCGACCGTGCCGCGCAAGCCGGCACCGACGACCTCGCAGGGATGTCCGCGCCTCGTGCGGTCGGTCATCGGCGGTCCGGTGCAAGCGGTGGGAGCGCGTCCCGTCGGGCGCGCCCCTCCACGAGGCGGCGGATGGCTGCTTCCCCCGTCCGGCGGGAGCCGATCGGGTGGTGATGCGCGCAGGGTAGGCGGCGTCGGGGCGTCCGGTGCGCGGGTTTCCGCCACTGCGCGCCCATCAGGGGAACGGACCGATGGTCCCACCACCCGGGCTCGCCCTGGCGGAGGCTTGCGTCGCGGTGGGCATCGCGGGCAAGTTCGGAGCGTGCTGGCTGGCGGGTCTGCTGGTGGGCCGAGGGGCGCGGGCCGCGTGCCGGGGGGACGCGCGTGGGCCGGCCGCCCGGTGGTCGGGTCGTGCCGCGCGCGCGGCGGTCAGCGGGCCAGCGCCGAGGTGCGCAGGCGCACCCGGTGCTCCGGGGCGACGAGGTGCTCCAGGCGGTGCTGCCACGTCGTGGTCAGCCGGGCCTCCGGGTCGCCCCGGTCGGTGATCACGCTCATCGCCTGCGCGCCGATGACGGCGGCGGCGATCCCGTCGGCCTCCTCGCGCGTGTCCAGGCCGGGCCGGACCTCGCCCGCCGCGACCGCCTGGCCGAGCAGGTCCCGCACCATGGCCACCAGGCTGACGAAGTGCACGCCCGCCAGCAGTTCGAACAGCTCGCTGGTGAACAGCAGCCGGACGCCGACCCGGACGGTGCGGTCGGTGCGGGTGAGGGCGCCCATCCGGTGCGTCAGGTCGATCAGCGTCTGCAACGGCCCCGCGCCGGAGCCCTCCACCTCGGCGCGCACCTCGTGCCAGCGCCGGAAGTGCTCCTCCACGACGGCCACCGCCAGGGCTTGCTTGGAGGGGAAGTGGCGGTACAGCGCGCCTTTGGTGACCGAGATGGCGCGGCACACGGCGTCGAGCGAGGTGCCCTCGTACCCGTCCCGGTCGAACAGCTCGATGCTCGCCGCGACGAGCCCGGCCCTGGTGCGGGCGCCCTGTGCCAGGTCGTTCAAAGAGCCCTCATCTCGACGGACTGCGCAAAGGTGGTCACCCAGGGTAGGGAGCCGGCCAGAATCCGGTCAACACGCCGATATCAACGGGACTCCTGATGCGTGAAGGATTACTCCGCGTAGAGCTGTCGGGGGAGGACGGCGTCGCGGTCCTGTCACCGCTCGGAGCGCTCGTGCCGTCGACCTACACCCGGATGCGCGATGTGCTGCTGAAGACCGTGCTGGCCCAGCCGACGGCCGTCGTGGTGGACCTGAGCGACCTGACCGTCGACCGGGACACGGCGGCCTCGGTGTTCCACGGGGTGTGGACGCAGGTGGCGGACTGGCCGGGCGTGCCGATCCTGCTGGCCGCGCCCCCGCACCCGGTGGACTGGTCGCTGCCCAGCTACGCGACCGTGCAGGACGCGCTGGCCGCGGTGGGCGCGCCCCCGACGCGCTGGGTGGTGCGGGCGCCGCTGCCGCTGCGGGGCAGTTGCGGCTTCGCGCGCCTGCTGGCGGAGCAGACGTGCCGGGTGTGGAAGCTGACCGGGATCTCCGACGAGGCGGCCGACATCGCCGACGGGCTGGTGGGCCTGGCGGCCCGCGGCATCCGCCCGACCGTGGTGTTCGAGTGGTGGCGCGGCCGGCTCGTGGTCGGCGCGAGCGAGGACGCCCTCGTGCCCTGCGACCCGCTCGACCTGCGCTACGCGGCGATGGGCGCCAACCGCTGCGGGTGGTCGACGACGTGGTCCGACGGCACGCTGATGTGGGCCGTCCTCAACGCGTGACCGCGATGCCCTTCCGCCGCAACGATTCCACGCCACCGGGCAACCGGGTCCCGCGCCGCGGCGGTGATTCCACGTCGGGGTGATTCGGGACGCGCCGGTTCAGCCGGGCAGCCGGCGCGGCGCCTCCACCCGCAGGGTCGCGCAGACCTCCGGCCGCGCCAGCGCCGGCAGCCAGCTCCGCCACACCCGCGCCAACTGCCGCGCCACGCCTTCCGGGTCGTCCACCGCCATGGACATCAGGTGCACGCCGACCAGCGCGGAGACCACGGCGTCCGCGCACGCGGGCAGGTCCAGCCCGGCCCGCAGCTCGCCGCGCCGGTCGGCGGCGCGCAGCAGGTCGAGCACGGCCGAGGTCCACCGCGCGATCTGGCGGTCCGCCACGTCGTCGCAGATCGGCGCCTGGAACAGCAGCCGCTGCACCACCACCCGGTCCCGGTTGACCGCGTAGCCCAGGTCCACCAGCACCTGCAGGGGGCTGCGGTGCAGGCGTTGCAGGCGTTCCCTGGTGCGCGCCCACTCCTGCGCCTGGCGGTCCAGCAGCGCCAGCGCGAGCGCCTTCTTCGAGCTGAAGTGGCCGTACAGCGCGCCTTTCGTCACCCCGGCGCGGTCGCACACGTCGTCGATGGTCGCGCGCGCGTAGCCGTCCCGGTCGAACGCGGCGGCAGCCGCCGTCAGCAGGCCGTCCCTGGTTGTCGACACCGCCTCGATTGTCCTCGGCCGGGCAGGCGCGGCACAAGCGCGGTCTGCGAGCATGGCGGGGGTGGAGAGCCGACCACCGGACGAGGAGCGCCGCGCCCGGCTGTGGAGCCGCATCCGCCGCCTCGCCTCCGACGAGGGCGTCCCGGTGGGCGTGCGCCACGTCGGGCTGACCGCCGCGGCGGTGCTCGGCGCGCGCGAGACCGTGGTGTACCAACTGGTCGACGGCAACCGGTGCGAGCCGGTGAGCGTCACCGGGCCGCTGGGGGACTGGTCGAGCGAAGCCGAGATCACCTTCGGCGAGGGGCCCGCGCTGGACTGCCTGCGCGACGAGCACCCGGTGCTGGCCGACGACCTGGCGCGCGGCGGGGCGGCGCGGTGGCCGGTGCTCGCCCCCTATGCGCTGGCGCGTGGAATCGCGGGGATCTTCGCGTTCCCCTTGGTGATGGGCGCGATCGTGGTGGGGTGCCTGGAGGTGCTGCGCCCGGAGCCCGGCACGCCCAGCCGCGACGAGGTGGTGGACGGCCTGCTGCTGGCGGACGCGGCGATGTTGTCGCTGCTGCGGGCGGAACCGCTGCCGGCGGGCGCGGACCCGTTCGCGGAGGCGGTGCAGGCGCGGTGGGCGGCGGTGCACCGGGCCACCGGCGCGCTGTCCGCGCAGCTGCGCAGCGACCGGGCCACCGCGTTCGTCCGGCTGCGCGCGCACGCCTACCGCACGGGGCGGCGGCTCGCCGACGTGGCGGCCGACGTGCTGGCGCACCGGTTGTCGTTCCACGCCGACCCGACCGCGGAACCGGACGCGGGCCCGGAACCGGACGGGGAGGCGGGTCCCGGAGGGGGCCGGGGGTGATCCGCGCGCGGCGCGCCGGCGGTGGGTGGATGTGCACGCTCATTGCGGGCTGGTCGGGCGCGCCGGCGCCCGGCGCGGGCAATGCGGTGGTCGCAAAGGCCGTCGAATGCGCCGGTCAATGCCGTCGGCGGGCGGCGCGCTCGATTGCGGCGGCGCGCTCCAATTCGTGCTGCGGGGTGTCCAGGACCTGGCCCAGCCAGCCGCGCCAGTACGGGCCGGGGATGCGCTTGCCGCGCTCCCACCGGGACACCTCCTCCCTGGTCACGCTGGTGTTGCCGGACGCGGCGTGCAGCCGCGCGGCCAGGTCGTCCTGGGTCAGCCCGCGACCGCGCCTGAGCTGGGCGAGGATTTCGCTGATCGGTCCCGATTGCGGCACGGCGACGCCCTTTCTGCTGTCTCCCACGGGATGCCCGCCATTCTTCCAGCGCGTGCCGACCCGTCGGGAAAGCATCACGGTGATACCGGCGGAACATCCTGTGTGAGTGCACGTGCAATGGCGAGCGTGTCCGCATACATGCGGAACTCGCTGACCAGTCCGCCGTGGACGGTGACCGCCACCGCGAAGTCGTAGGACAGCGCCGCGCCGGTGGCCTGCACCCTGGCGTGCAGCCGCCCGGTGAGCACCGCGTCCGGCCCGTCCACCACCAGGCCCCGCGTGGTGATCCCGGTCAGCTCCAGGACCGCCCGGAACGCCAGGAAGAACGATTCCACCTCGCGCGGGTTGCGCACCTCCGCCGGCCACGGCGCGCCCGGCACCGGGGCGGTCCACCACCGGACACCGGTGGAGAACAGCCTGCTGAGCCCGGCCGTGTCCTTCGCGGCCCACCGGGCCACCAGCTTCTCGACCACCATCGTGACGTCGGCGCGGGGACGCGTCATGCGCCGTCCACGACCGTCACCGCCGCGCCGGCTCCCCACCGGCCCACACCGCACACCGCACACCGCCCCGCTTCGCACCCCGGACGCCACGCGCGCACCGCCCGACCGCCCCGGCCGGTTCCCCGGTGTCGCGCGGATCCAGCGGTGTCCTCCGCACCTCCCGACCGCGACGCGGGCGCTGCGCCTGTCGGTACATGAGTACTCCTCCGCGCGCCGGCTGGGCGCAGCCACGCCGTTGCGCATCGGAAGTGATCACGCCACCACTCTGGTAGGGACCAATGGTCGCACCCGGCGACCGCCGTGCCCGCGTGGCCGGGGGAGTCCGGCGGGGTGGTACCGCCGGTGCACCCGCGCCACCGCGCCCGGCCCGGGGGTTTCCTTCTTGCCACCGCTCGAAGACGACTGCGAGGTGCGGCGATGGCGGGACGGCGGCGCGTGCCGGCGCGCATCGGGGTGGCGGACGTGGCGCGGCTGGAAGCCGAAATCGAGCTACTGCGAGGTCTGGACTACCGGCGGGGCGGGGCGGCCTGCCGGGACGCGGTGGTCGTGACCGCCGCGTGGCACGGGCAGCTGCTGCGGTCGGCGGCGGCGCCCGCGGTGCGGGCCCGGCTGCGCGCGGCGCTGGCCGACGCGCACAACCTGGCGGGGTGGACGTGCTTCGACACGGGGCTGGACCAGGCGGCCGAGCGGCACTGGGGCCGCGCGCTGCGGCTGGCCGACGAGGCCGGTCACCAGGACCTGGTGGCCAACATCCACTACCGGTCCGGCCGGCTGAGCCTGCACCGGGGCGACCGGCGCGCGGCGCTGGAGGTCTTCGGCCTGGGCGTGGTGGCGGCGCGGCGCGCGGGCTCCTACCACGCGACCGCCATGCTGCGCGCCAACGAAGCCTGGGCGCACGCCGGCCTGGGCGACCGGGGGATGGCCGTGCTGCGCCTGCGCCAGGCGCACGAGGACTTCGCGCGGTCGTCGCCGGACCCGGCCCCCGGCTGGGCGCGGTTCTTCGACGGGACCGACCTGGCCGCCCTGACCGGCGTGGTCCACACCGAGCTGGCCCGGACGGTCGACCCGGCGCACACCGCCACCGCGATCCCGGCGCTGACCGCCGCCGTCGCGGGCTACTCCGCCGGGATGGCCCGCAGCCGCGCGCTGGCCCTGGTGGCGCTGGCCACCAACCACCTGCTGGACAACGACTTCGCGCAGGCCGACCTGATCGGGCAGCGGGCGGTCGCGGCGGCGGCGGGGGTCGGCTCGACGCGCGTGACCGACCGGCTGCGCCCGCTGCGCCACCTGGCCGAGCGGCACGGCGCCGATCCGCACGCCCGCGACCTGGCGGCCCGCCTCACCGCGTTCACCGGGAGCCGGTGACGCGCCGGAGGCGTTGCGCGGTCAGGGGATCAGGACGGCGTCGACCACCATGAGCGCCGCCACGGTCAGCAGCGCCGCGGCGAACACCCGTTGGAGGACAACGGGTCGGACCCTGGCGGCCAGCCGCCTGCCGTCCCACGCGCCCAGCAGCGCCGTCGCGGCGAACGGCCCCACCAGCGCCCAGTTCACCGCCGTCACCGTCCCGATCCGCGCGGCGAACGCCGCCGCCGCGTTGACCGAGGTGACCAGCAGGCCCGTGCCCACCGCCGCCGACAGGGGCACGGCCAGCACCCCGACCAGCGCGGGCACGGCGAGGAACCCGCCGCCCACGCCGAGGAAGCCGGTCAGCGCGCCGAGCCCGGCCCCGACCCCCGCCGCGCGCGCCGGCCGCGTCGCGCCGGCCGCGGGCGCCCGCCGCCGCAGCACCAGCACCGCCGCGACCACGGCCACCACCGCGAACGCCCCGGTCAGCACCGCGCCCGGCACCCGGTGCGTGAGCAGCCCGGCCGCGGCGGCCGGGCCCGCGCCGGCCGCCGCGAACAGCGCGCCCAGCCGCCAGCGCACCGCGCCCGCCCTGGCGTGGGCGAACAGCGCGGTCGCCGAGGTCGCCACGACGATCAGCAGGCTCGCGGTCGTGGCCTGCTGCGGGCTGAAGCCCAGCAGGTAGACCAGCGCCGGCACGGCCAGCACGCTGCCGCCGCCGCCCAGCGAGCCCAGGGACAGCCCCACGACCGCCCCGGCGACCAGGGCGAGCACCAGGGCCGTCATGCCGGGACACGCGCCCAGTCGTCGTCGACGTGCACGACGTCCCGGCCGGCGCGGTGCAGCAGGCTCGCGGCGATGCCGGCCCGGTAGCCGGAGGCGCAGTGCACCCACACCTCGCCCGGCGGCACCTCCCCGATCCGGCGCACCAGGTCGTGCAGCGGGACGTGCACCGCGCCCGGGAGGCGCCCGGCGCGGTGCTCGTCGGCCCGCCGGACGTCGAGCACCACCGACCCCGGGGGGCGCCCGGCCAGCGCGTCCCAGCCGACGCGGCGGTACCCGGTGGTCGGCAGGCCGTCCACCGCGCCGACGGCCGGCCGGTCGACGCCGATCCGGGACAGGTCGCGGATGGCCGCGCGGACGTCGTCCGCCGAGCCGACCAGGACCACCGGCTCGCCCCACGGCAGGACCCAGCCCAGGTAGGTGGTGAAGCTGTCGCCGTACTCGACGCTGACCGTGCCCGCCACGTGGCCCGCCGCGAACGCGACCCGGGACCGCAGGTCGACCACCCAGTGCCCGGCATCGACCCGCGCGCGCAGCTCGTCCGGGCGCAGCGGTTCGGGCACCGACAGGTCGGGCGCGCCGGGGCCGCTGCGGTTGAGCGGCGCCATGTGCGAGTAGTACGACGGGTACTCGGTCAGGTTGGCGATCAGGGTCGCGACGAAGTGCTGCTCGTCGCCGTCGGTCAGGGCGTGGTTGGTCGTCAGCTGCTCGCCGATGGTGGACCGCCCGGCCCCGGTCGCCGGGCCGGACGAGCAGAAGCTGCCGAAGCCGTGGGTGGGGTGCAGGGTCGCGTCCCGGTGGGCGTGCCCCGCGAGGGCGCGGGCCGAGCGGTACTGGGCGCGGGTCAGCTGCTCGGTCAGCTCCGGCGCGACCAGGTCGGTGCGCCCGACCGAGCCGAACAGCAGGCTGCCGCCGGAGAACACGGCCTGCCGCCCGTCGTGGCTGACGAGGTAGGCGAGGTGGTGCTCGGTGTGGCCGGGGGTGGCGACCGCGGTGACCGCCATGCCGCCGACCCGGAACTCGTCGCCGGGGCGCACCGGCAGGCGCCGGTAGGAGACGTCCTCGGCGGCGGCCACCAGGTAGTCGGCCCCGTGCCGGCGGGCCAGCTCCAGCCCGCCGGTCAGGTAGTCGTTGTGCACGTGGGTCTCGGCCACGTGCGTGATGCGCACGCCCAGCCGGGCGGCCAGCTCCTCCACGCGGTCGACGTCGCGCTGCGGGTCGACCACCAGCGCCGCCGCGCCGTCGTGCACCAGGTAGCTCCGGTCGCCCAGGGCCGGGGTGTCGATCGTCTCGACCTTCATGACGCCTCCCGTCTAATGTCCGTACATTATGCCGGACGGAGGCGGGAGGTGTCAGCGGGCCGACACCGACCGGGAGACCCGGCCGCCGGCGGCGGCGAACTCGGCCGTGACGGCGAACCGGTCGCCGCGCACCATCGTGTGCCGCCACTCCACCGGCCGCCCCGCCGCCCGGCCCTGGCGGTGGATGGACAGGCACGCCACCTCCGGCCCGCACCCCAGCAGCGCGCGCTCGGCGGCGGTCGGCACCACGGCCCGGATGTCCTCCCGGCTGGTGTCCAGCCGGACGCCGGTCCGCTCGGCGAGCACCGCGTACAGGCTGGTGCGGGTGAAGTCGGCGGTCAGGACCGGGCGGGCCAGGTCGGCGGGCAGCCACACCCGGTCGATCGCGAACGGCCGGCCGCCGGCCAGCCGCAGCCGCTCCAGGTGCACCAGCGGGGTGGAGCCCTCCAGGTCGAGCTGGTCGGCGATGACGCCGTCGGCCCGGACGTCGAGCACCCGCACGAGGCTGCGCTGCTCCAGCCCGGCCGCCTCCACCGAGGCGAACAGGCTGTAGAGGGTGTCCAGCGGCTGCTCGACGTCGGCGGCCGGGCTGACCCTGGGCTGCCGCCCGCGCTCGGCCACCACCAGCCCGTCGGCGCGCAGCCGCTGCAGGGCCTGGCGCACGGTGTAGCGGCTGACGCCGTAGTCCTCCACGAGGGCCAGCTCGCCGGGGAAGCCCGCGTCGAACTCGCCCGACCGCAGCCGGGCGACCAGGTCGTCCTGGAGCTGGCGCCACAGCGGCGTCGGTCCGGACCGGTCCAGTGCTCGGGGTGTCACCCGCGCAGTTTCGCACTGCCCTGCCCAGTGGTGCGCGCCCCGCCGGCGTTCATGTACGGACATCTGGGCTGGAGAGGGCGCGGTGGGCGGCGGCGTCGCGGTCATCGGCGGCGCCGGTGTCGCCGTGACCTCCCGGCCCGGTGTGGCGTGTCTTGCCCTGCTCAGGTCTTGCACATTCTGTGTTCAAAAGTGCATAGTTACGCCACATTGGAAGCAGTGATGAACAGGCGGGGTGTTCGGTGGGGCTGGTGGTGGGCGTCGACGTGGGGGGTACGGCCACCAAGGCCGTCCTGGTCGACGGCCCCCGGGTGGTCGCCGAGACCTCCCGGCCGACGCCCCGCCCCGGGCCGGGCGTGGTCGAGCGCGTGCTCGACGTCGTCTCCGGGCTGGTCGCCGAGCTGGACCCGGGCCGGAGCCCGGTCGGGGTCGTGGTGCCGGGGATCGTGGACGAGGCGCGCGGCGCCGGGGTGTGGTCGGAGAACCTCGGCTGGCGGGACGTCCCGTTCGCCGCGCTGCTCGCCGAGCGGTTCGCCCGGCCGGTGGCCTTCGGGCACGACGTGCGGGCCGGCGGGCTGGCCGAGGCCGCCGCGGGCGGCGGGCGGGGCGCCCGGGACGCGCTGTTCCTGCCGGTGGGCACGGGGATCGCCGCGGCCCTGGTGCTCGGCGGCCGGGTGCACGACGCGGGCGGGTACGCCGGCGAGATCGGGCACGTCGACGTCGGCCACGGCGAACCCTGCGCCTGCGGGCGGACCGGGTGCCTGGAGGCCGTCGCCTCCGCCTCCGCCATCGCCCGCCGCTTCACCGCGCGCACCGGCCGCCGGGCGCGGGCGGTCGACGTCGCCGGGCTCGTCGCCGCCGGGGACGCCGACGCGCGCGCGGTGTGGCGGGACGCGGTGGAGGCGCTGGCGCTCGCGCTGGCGTGGACGGCGGGCGTCCTGGCCCCGGAGGTGGTGGTCGTCGGCGGCGGGCTGTCGGCGGCCGGCGGCCTGCTGCTCGACCCCCTGGCCGAGGCGCTCGGCCGGCGGCTGACCTTCCAACGCCGGCCACGCCTGGTGGCGGCGGAACTCGGGGGGCTCGCCGGGTGCCGGGGCGCGGCCCTGCTCGCGGCGCGGCCCCGGCGTTGACGTCACCGTGAGGAGAACACCGTGCTGAGGCCAACTGCCGACATCGTGTCCGCCGCCGTAGCGGGCGGGCACGGCGTGGGCGCGTTCAACGTCGTCCAGCTGGAGCACGCGGCGGCGATCGTCGCGGGCGCGGAACGGGCCGGCACGGCGGTGCTGCTCCAGATCAGCGAGAACTGCGTGCGCTACCACCGCTCCCTGACGCCGGTCCTGGAGGGCGCGCTCGCGGTGGCGGCGGAGTCGTCCGTCCCGGTCGCCGTGCACCTGGACCACGTCGAGACCGCCTCGCTGGTGCGCGACGGCGCGACGCACCGCATCGGGTCGGTGATGTTCGACGCCTCGACCGCGCCCTACGCGGAGAACGTCGCCGCCACCAGGCAGATCGCCGAGTTCTGCCACGCGCGCGGCATCTGGGTGGAGGCCGAGCTGGGCGAGGTCGGCGGCAAGGACGGCGTCCACGCGCCCGGCGTGCGCACCGACCCGGCCGAGGCGCGGGAGTTCGTGGCCGCCACGGGCGTGGACGCGCTGGCCGTGGCGGTGGGCAGCTCGCACGCCATGACCACCCGGGACGCCCGGCTCGACTTCGACCTCATCACCGCCATCAAGTCCGCTGTGGACGTCCCGCTGGTGCTGCACGGCTCGTCCGGCGTGCCCGACGGGGACCTGGCGCGGGCGGTGCGGTCGGGCATCACGAAGGTGAACATCTCCACGCACCTCAACAAGGTCTTCACCGACGAGGTGCGCCACCGGCTCGGCGACGGGCGGCTCGTCGACACCCGCAAGTACCTCGGGCCGGCGCGGGACCGGGTGGCCGAGGAGGTCGCCCGGCTGCTCGGCGTGCTCGACGCGGTGCCCGCCGGGAGCGTCCGGTGATCGTCACCGTCACGCCCAACCCGGCGCTGGACGTGAGCTACCGGGTGGACCGGCTCGTGCACGGGTCCGCGCACCGGGTGCGGTCGGTGCGGGAACGGGCCGGCGGCAAGGGTTTCAACGTCAGCCGCGTGCTGCACGAGCGGGGCGTGGGCACGCTGGCGGTGGGCCCGGTGGGCGGCGTGCTCGGCGAGTCGCTGCGGGCGGACCTGGTGGCCTCCGGGGTGCCGCACGCGCTGCTCGAAGTGGCCGCGCCGACCCGGATGACGGTGGCCGTCGTGGACGACGAGGACGCCACGCTGTTCAACGAGGCGGGCGCGGCGCTGCCGGACACCGAGTGGGACCGGCTGCTGGACCTGGTGCGCTCCCGGCTGGCCGGCGCGCGCGCCGCGGTGTGCTCGGGCAGCCTGCCGCGGGGCGCGCCGCCCGACCTGTGCGCGCGGGTCGTCGCGGTCGCGCGGGGCGCGGGGGTGCCGGTGGTGGTCGACACCAGCGGCCCGGCCCTGCTCGCCGCCGCGAGGGCCGGCGCGGACGTGGTCAAGCCGAACGCCGCCGAGCTGCGCGAGGTCGTGGCCGCCGACGACCCGGTGGCGGGCGCGGAGGCGCTGCGCGCGATGGGCGCGCGGGCCGTCGTGCTGTCGCTGGGGCCGGACGGGCTGGTCGCGGTGACCGAGGAGGGCCGCTGGCGCGCGGCCCCGCCGTTCCCGGTGCGCGGCAACCCGACCGGCGCGGGCGACGCGGCCGTGGCGGCGCTGGCGAACGGGCTGGTCGAGCGGTCGCCGTGGCCGGCGCGGCTGCGCGCGGCGGTGGCCTGGTCGGCGGCGGCGGTCGCGGTCCCGGTCGCGGGCAGCGTCGACGCCGCGCTGGCGCGCGACCTGCACGACGGCGTGGTGGTCGAGCCTGTCTGAAGGCAAGCGCGCCGGAACGCTTCTGCGCATCTGTAATGTGCATTAATGTTCAAGCGCAGGAGGTAGCCAGTGAATCGGTACGAGCGGTTGAACGCGCTGCTGGAGCTCTTGGCCGAGCGCGGCAAGATCGAGGTGGACGACATCGCCGAGGAGCTGGACGTCTCCGGGGCGACCATCCGGCGCGACCTCGACCACCTCGCCGAGCAGCAGCTGCTCACCCGGACCCGGGGCGGCGCGGTGGCGCACTCGGTGGCCTACGACCTGCCGCTGCGGTACAAGACGGTGCGCAGGGCGGGGGAGAAGCAGCGCATCGGGCGCGCCGCGGCCGAGCAGGTCGCGCGCGGCGCGGTGGTCGGCATGAACGGCGGCACCACCACCACGGAGGTCGCCCGCGCGCTGATGACCAGTGCCGACGTCGGCGGCGCGGACGGCGACGGGGTGATCACCGTGGTCACCAACGCGCTCAACATCGCCAACGAGCTGGCCGTGCGACCGCAGGTGAAGCTGGTGGTGACCGGCGGCGTGGCCCGCCCGCAGTCCTACGAGCTGATGAGCCCGCTGGCCGGCCGCATCCTGAGCGGGCTCAGCCTGGACGTGACGTTCCTCGGCGTGGACGCGATCGACCCCGACGCGGGCGCGTCGGCCCACCACGAGGGCGAGGCCGACATCAACCGGATGCTCGCCGAGCGCGCGCGCCGGGTCGTCGTGGTGGCGGACTCGTCCAAGATCGGCGCGCGGGCCTTCGCGGCCATCTGCGCGATCAGCCAGGTGCACGTGCTGGTGACCGACACGGAGGCCCGCGAGGAGGACGTGCGCCGGTTCCGCGAGCGGGGCGTCGAGGTCGTCCAGGTCTGAGCCGCGGCGGCGCCCCGACCGGCTCCCGGCGGCGCCCCGACCCCGGTGGCGCTACCCCGGCGCCCCGGTCCGGTGGCGCGGCCCGACCGGGGCTCCGCCGGGTCGCTACAGCGGCGCGGGCGAGTTCGCCTCCCGCACCAGCAGGCTCGGCGAGCCGGTGGCGTCGGCCGGCACGACCCACACGTCGTTGAGGCCGTCGCTGCGCTGCACGCCGTAGGCGATGGTGTCGTCGTCCAGCCAGGTGGGCTGGTCGTCCACGCTGCGCGTCTCGGCCAGCGGCGTGACGGCCCCCGTCGCCAGGTCCATCGTCGACAGCCGCCACCCCCGCTGCGGGTCGCCGCCGACCGCCGCCTTGTACGCGATCCGCCTGCCGTCCGGCGAGAGCGACGGGCACTCGACGTTGTCCGCCAACGCCTTCACGGTCCGCGCCGCGAAGTCGCCCTCCACCAGGTACCGGTGGCCGCCGGTCGACATCGTGGCGTAGAAGCGGTTGTCGTCGGCGGTGAAGGTGACGCCCCAGTAGTTGCGGTCGACCGCCGTCACGGGCACGCCGTCCACCGTGGACGTGAACTCCTCCAGGGACGGCACGAGGGCCCCGGTCCGGGTGTCCAGGATGCCCGTGCTGGTGGAGAACCCGTTGGCCGCGTACGAGTGGCCGTCCACGAACAGCGTCCACGCCACCATCCGCCCGCTCGCCGACACCCGCGCCCGGTTGGGGAAACCGGTCAGCGGCACGGACCGCAGCTCGCGCAGCGCGGAGTCGAGCACCACCAGCCCGCCCGCTTTCAGCGCGCCCACCGGGCGCAGGCAGGCGATCGTCCCGCCCGCCGCGTACGCCCGGTCGCAGCGCTGGTCGGTGACCTCGCGCGGCCCGGCGGGGTCGGTGCGCGACACCACCGACAGCCGGCCGTTGCCGAGCACCTGCAACCTCGGCCCGGTCACGGCGCCGGACTCGACGTCGCTCCCGGGGGCGGTCGACAGGGAGGTGTAGCCGATGGCGACACCGGCCAGCACCGCGGCGGCGACGGCGGTGACGGCGACCCGGGCGCGGTTCGACAGGGGGTTCACCGCTTGCGTCCCATCAGTGCGGCGGTGGCGACGAGGGCGAGGGCCACCCCGAGGGCGGCGAGGCGGGTCGCGGTCTCCGGACCCCAGAACTGCCAGGCGAGGCCGAACAGCACCGACGACCCGAGGTAGCCCAGCGCCTGTCCACTCTGGACCAGCGCGAGACCGGTGGTGCGCAACCGCTCCGGCAGCAGCGGGCCGGCCAGCGCCATGAGCACCCCGTCGGTGGCGGCGTAGAAGACGCCGTACAGCACCAGCACCACCGCGACCAGGGACCAGCCGCCCAGCGGGCCGAAGATCAGCAGGTACACGGCGACCAGCGCGGTGTAGCCGCCCAGCACCACCGGCAGCCGCCCGACGCGGTCGGCCAGCGCGCCCAGCGGGGCGGCCAGCAGCAGGTACACCAGGCTCGTCCCCACGGCCAGCAGCGGGAACCAGCCGATCGACAGGCCCTCCCGCTTCTGCAGCAGCAGGTACACGAACCCGTCGCCGATGGTGGCCAGCCCCAGCACCGAGGCCGCCAGCACCACCCGGCGGACGCCCTTGTCCCGCAACAGCCCGCCGACCGCCATCGGGCGCACGGGCGCGGTGGACACGGGGGAGCGGTGGTCCCGCACGAACATCACCAGGATCACCACGCCCAGGGCGGCGACGCAGAAGCTGGTCACGAACACCGAGTCGAACGACCCGCCCGCGGCGGCCAGCACCGCCAACGCCACCAGCGGCCCGGCGAACGCGCCGATCCCGTCCATCATCCGGTGCACGCCGAACGCCCGCCCGAGGTCGCCGGCCGGGGTGGACAGCGTGATCAGCGCGTCCCGGGGAGCGGTGCGCAGCCCCTTGCCCGCGCGGTCGGCGGTGACCACCGCGCCCAGCAGCGCGGTGGACGTGCCGGCGGCGAGCAGGCCCAGCTTCGCCACCGCCGAGAGCGCGTAGCCGAACCCGGCCACCGCCTTGCGCCTGGTGGTGCGGTCGGCCAGGTAACCGCCGACCAGCCGCAGCAGCGTCGTCGCCCCCGTGTAGACCCCGTCGACCACGCCGTACGCGGCGGGGCTGAGCTGGAGCCCGACGACGAGGTAGAGCGGCAGGACGGCGGCCACCATCTCCGACGAGACGTCGGTGACCAGGCTGACGGCGCCCAGCGCGAAGACGTTGGCGCTCACGCCCTTCCAGCCGCCGGCCTTCGGGCGGTCGATCGTGGACAGGTACACGGCGGACCTCCTTCACGGGCAGGGGCGCCGCGCCCGGTCGACGAAGGGCCGGGCGCGGCGCGGTCGGGGGTCAGTGACAGGCGGTGGTGCCGCTGTCGGTGAAGGACTTGCCCGCCACGGGCACGAACTGCCAGTCGAAGCTGTTGCTGCGCAGGGTCAGCTTCAGCACCCCGTAGGTGTCGCTGTTGCGCACCTCGCTGTTGGGCTTGATCGTGCCGAAGCCGTAGTGGCTGGCGCCGCCCATGCCCGCGACGAACGTCCGGATGCCGCGGGTGGTGTCCAGCGCGCCGCTCGGGTTCTGCGGCGCGAAGCGCTCGTACTGGTGGTTGTGGCCGAACAGCACCACGTCGGCGTTGTGGTCGTACAGCGCCTGGAACAGCGGGCGCGTCGCCGTCGAGGGGGCGTGGTTGGCGCCCGAGGTGAACAGCGGGTGGTGCCAGTACGCCGCGGTGCAGGGCTTGGTGCTGGCCGCCAGGTCGTTGCGCAGCCACTGCTCCTGGGCCGAGCCGGCCGCCGTGCTGATGTTCGAGTTCAGCGAGACGATGTGCCAGTTGCCCAGGTCGTAGGAGTAGTAGCCCTGGCCCGACGGACCGGCCAGCGAGCCGAAGTAGTTGTAGTAGCCGCTCGCGCCGCTGGTGTTGTAGTCGTGGTTGCCCGGCGACGGCCGGGTGCGGGCCTTGTGCCTGCCCCACGTCGGGTTGTAGTAGTTGTTGAACTCCGTGGTGGTGCCGCTGTTGTAGACGTTGTCGCCGGTGGTGAACACCGTGCCGGGGATGCCGTCGAGCAGGGCGGCGGTGGCGCTGTCGCCCGAACCGGAGTTGGAGATGTCGCCCGCGCCGACGAGCACCGGGTCGCCGCCGGGAGCCGTGGTCGTGGTGGTGGGCGTCGTCCCGGTGGTGACGACCAGCTGCGGAGCGGTGGCCCCGCTCTCCCGGGAGTCGTAGTCGGCTCCGTCGGTGCTCGACGAGGTGATGCCGAAGGAGAACGTGCCGTTGCCGGTGACGTAGGAGGTCACGTCGACCTCGTACCAGGCGTTGCGGGACACCGGGCCGAGCGAGCCCAGCGTGCCGCCGTCGATGGCGGGCTGGTCGTTCCAGGTGACACCGGTCTCCGACCAGGTGGTGTCGGTCATGGACCTGAACGTGCCTCCGCTGGGGCTCTGCGAACCCGAGACGTCGTCGGTGTGCACGCGCAGCTTGGCGCTGCCGACCGCGCCGGACACGCCCGACACGGTGAACTTCAGGAACGCCCGCTTGACCGGCGAGTTGTCCACGCCGAGCTGACCGGAGGCGCCGTGGTTCGTACCGGTCGCGGAGTTGTCGACGTAGGTGTCCGCGGAGGGGGTGAAGGTGGTGGTGGCGGCCGACGCGGCGGGCGCGTTGTCCGACGTGGCGACGGTGGTGAGGGTGGCCGCGACGAACGCGCCCACGGCGAGCACCGCTAACGGGGCCCTACGACCTGACATGCCGAAACCCTTCGCTTCCTGATGCACGGGACAAGGGCCTGGGGAACGCTAGGGACGCGCGAGCACGGTGGGGTGATCGCGCGGCGGCGGGTCGGTGAACTGCGCGCTAACGCCGCTCCTCGCTGCGCGACCCCGCATACTCGTGCTCGTTGGACGATGCGACGGATCCTCGGAAGGGCGGCGGATGTACGACTTGGTGCTGTTCGGGGCGACCGGTTTCACCGGCGAGCTGACGGCGGCGTACCTGGCGGCGCACGCGCCCGAAGGCACGCGCTGGGCGTTGGCGGGCCGCAACCCGGCGAAGCTCGCGGCGGTGCGCGACCGGCTGCGCTCGGTCGACCCGGCGGCGGCGGACCTCGACCTGCTCACCGCCGACGTGACCGACGCCCGGTCGCTGGCGGTGGTGGCGGAGTCGGCGCGAGTGGTCCTCACGACCGTCGGCCCCTACACCCGCCACGGCGACGGCCTGGTGGCGGCGTGCGCGCGGGCCGGCGCGGACTACGTCGACCTGTGCGGCGAACCGGAGTTCGTCGACCGCACCTACCTGCGCCACCACGCCGCGGCGGTGGAGTCGGGGGCGCGGCTGGTGCACTCGTGCGGCTTCGACTCGATCCCGCACGACCTGGGAGCCCTCTTCACCGTCCGGCAGCTGCCCGAGGGCGTGCCGATCGCGCTGGAGGGCTTCGTCAGCGCGTCGGGCACGTTCTCCGGCGGCACGTTCGGCTCGGCGCTGACGGCGTTCTCCCGCCTGCGCCCCGCCGCCGAGGCGGCCCGGCGGCGGCGGGAGGTCGAGGGCCGGCCGGCCGGGCGGGTCGTGCTCGGCCTGCCCGGCCGGGCGCGCCACGACAAGCGGCTCGACGCGTGGACGCTGCCCGCGCCGACGATCGACCCGCGGGTGGTGCTGCGCTCGGCGGCGGCCCTGGACCGCTACGGCCCGCGGTTCACCTACCGCCACCACATCACCGTGCAGGACCTGCCGACCGCCGTGGGCGTCGCGGGCGGGGTGGGCGCCCTCGTCGCGCTGGCCCAGCTGCCGCCGGCCCGGAAGTGGTTGCAGGAGCGGTGGAAGCCGGGCGACGGCCCCTCGGCCCGGCAGCGGGCCCGCGCGTGGTTCCGGGTGCGCTTCTTCGGCGAGGGCGGCGGCCGGCGCGTGGTGACCGAGGTCTCGGGCGGCGACCCGGGCTACGACGAGACGGCGAAGATGCTGGCGGAATCCGCGCTGTGCCTGGCCTTCGACCGCCTGCCGGCGACCTCGGGCCAGGTGACCACCGCCGTGGCGATGGGCGACGCGCTGACCTCGCGGCTGGCGAAGGCGGGCATCGGGTTCGACCTGCTCCAGGACGTCGGCCCCCGCCGCGCCTGACCTCCCCGCGCCGGAGTTGTGATCGGTAGGGGGCGGGGTGCGGCACGATCGCGGCATGACCGATCCGCAGCAACCGGCCCCCACCACGCCGCGGTCACGGCTCCGGTCCACCGCCCGCGGCCTGGCGCGGGCGGCGCTGGCCGCCCTGGCCCTCTACACCGCGATGGGCTCGCTGATCGTCGGCGCCGTCCGGTACCACGCGCTGAACCCGGTGACCGTGCCGTCGCTGGACATCGGTTTCGGCGCCCTGGACGGGCGCGAGGTCGCGATCGTGCCCTACGGGTCGGACGCGCCCGCGGGCCTGCTCGGGGTGCCGGCGTGGCTGGTGGACCTCCACCACGCCGAGGTCGCGGCGATCGACCTGGACACGCGGGAGGAGCTGTGGCGGACCGGGATCTCCACCGGGCGCGAGTCGCGGCAGGCGGTGGTCGTCGCCGTCGGCGACCGGCTCGCCTACGTGGCGGACCACCTCGGCCTGGCCGTCCTGGACCTGCGCACCGGTGACGTCGTGGCGAGGGGCGCCGGCCTCGCCGGCCTCGGCGGGGCGTACCTGGCCTCCCGCACCGCCTACGCCTACGACGCCGACGAACGCGCGGTGGTCGCGCTGACCGCGCGCGGCGAGGTGCTGGCGATCCCGCTGGACGACATCGCGGCGCGCCCGGCGGGCGAGTCGACCGCGGCCCGGTGGCGCGACCGGCTCAACCTCGACGACGACCGGAGACCGCTGGCCGCCACCGAGTCGGAGGACGTCCCGGAGTCCATCGCCCTGCCCGGCCGGGCCGATCGCGACCTCGTGGTCGAGAACTCCACCCACGGGTCCGCGCTGAGGGTGGTCGATCGGGCCACGGGCCGCGTCGAGCACACCTACAACTCCGCGGACGGCGTGCGCAACGCCGTGGTGTCCCCGCGCGGACGTGTCGTCGTGCTGACCGCGGACGAGGTCGACGGCGTGCTCCTGGGCTCGCTCGTCGTCGTCACCGCCGACGGCATCCACGGCTGCCCGGTCGGCGATGTCGACTTCATCGGCTTCTGACGAGGGGGTGACCACGTGAACCCGACGAACGGCGCGCCGGGACCGGGACCGACCGCTCTCCGCACCCTCGGACGGGTCCTGCGCAAAGCGGCCTCGGTGCTCGGCTACTCGCTGGTGCCGGTGCTGCTGCTGGTGTTCTTCGTCGTGCCCGGCCCGGTCATCAGCACTTCCAGCGCCATCGGCGCCGAGATGGCGTTCGCCGCGGTCAACGGCCGCGACGCCGTCGTCCTCGCCTACGAGGCCACCGGGTTCGCCGGTGTGCGAGGCGGCACGGAGCGCAGGGTGACGGCCGTCGACCTGGCCACCGGGGACACCCTCTGGGACCAGCCGCTGCCCGACGGCCACCACCTCCCGGAGGTCGTCGCGGCGGGGCGGAGCCTCGCCTACGTCCGCAGCGGCGCGGGTCTCGACATCGTCTCCCTGGCCGACGGCGAGGTCGTCGCCGAGGCCGAGTCGGTCGAGGGGCTGGGCGCGGACCGCTACGTCGGCGTCGGCGCGGCCGGCGCGTACCGGTACGACCGCGCGCGGAACGCGATCGTCACCGTCACCGCAGCCGGCCAGGTCCGGGCCGTCCCGCTCGACGGCACGGCCGCCGCGCCCGCCGACGCCGACCTCACCGACACCTGGTCGTGCCTGCTGGGCAGGAGCGGCGCGGCACCCGCCGACTACGACGGCACCGCGGAGACCGCCGCGCTGCCCGGCGGCCGGACGGTCGCGCTCGCGCGGCCCGTCGGACGCCCCAGGGGCCTGCCGCTGCTGCGCCTGCACGAGCGCGGGCCGGGCGACCGGACCCACCGCGAGCTGTCCGCGACCGACTTCGCCGAACCGGGCTTCCTGGTGGACCACACCCCGGTCGAGCCGCGGCGGCGCGCCTGCCCCGGCCGCGCGCCGCACGAGGACGTCCACCCGGGAGGCCGTCCGCACACCGCCAGGACGGCCGTGCTCGCGTCGGGGCACGCGGTGATCCTGAGCAGGACCGACCTCAACGCCGACACCAGGTCCCTCACCGTCGTGGACCTGGCCACCGGCGAACCCACCGCGACTGCCGGGATCGACGGTGATGTCGTCCGCGCCATGACGGCGCCGTCCGGGCAGCTGGTCGTCGCGGCGTCGACCGAGCTGCACGGCCGGCTGAACTTCCCGATCACGACGCCGACCACCGACGTGCTGTTCATCGCCGACGAGCGCGGCGGGCTGCGCCGGGTCGTGGTCGGCGAACGCGGCTGGTTCGGCCGGATCGGCGGTTGACCCCGGCCGGCCCCCGCGCCCGATCGGGGCCCGGGGCGCGCTTCAGCGCAGCTCCGCCCGCGCGGCGCGGAAAACGGCGTCGGCGACGCGTTGCAGCGGCGGCGAGTCCAGCTTCCACTGCTGCCAGTGCAGCGGCACGTCGACCGGCCGGTCGGGGTGCAGGTGGACCAGGCCGCGGTGGCGCCTGACCTGGTGCTCGCTGAGCAGCGCCCACCCCGCGCCCGCCGCCACCGCGTCCTCGAACACCGGGCCGTCGGGCAGGAAGTGGCGGTGCCCCGAGGCGGCGCGGCCGGTGACGGCGCGGCAGAACGCGTCCTGGAGGTCGTCCTTCTCGTCGAACACCACCACCGGCAGGTCCGACAGCGGCCGGTCCCGCCAGCGCCGCGCGAACGCCCGGCCGGCCACCGCGTGGTAGCGGATGCTCCCGAGCGGGCGGACGCTGCACCCCTGCACCGGCTGCGGCGACGAGGTGACGGCCGCGACGACCAGCCCCCGGCGCAGGGCCTCGGCGGTGTGGTCCTGGTCGTCGCGCAGCAGCCCGAGGACGATGTCGTCCTCGCCCGCCAGCTCCTTGACCACGGTGCGGAACCACGTCGACAGCGAGTCCGCGTTGACCGCCACCTGGATCGGCGTCGGGCGCTCGGCCAGGCCCAGGCCCGCGAACGCGTCCTGCTCCAGCAGCGCGAGCTGGCGGCCGTAGCGGGCGATCACCGCGCCGGACTCGGTGAGCCGGGCGGGTTTCGCGCGGACCAGCAGCACGCGGCCGGTGCGCTGCTCCAACGCCTTGATGCGCTGGCTCACGGCCGACGGCGTGACGTGCAGCACGCGGGCCGCCGCGTCGAACGTGCCTTCGTCCACGACGGCCAGCAGGGTCCGCACCGACTCCGGGTCCAGCATCACGAACGCTAATGATACTTAAGGAAGTGTAGCTGGCCTTATGTGAACGCGGTTCCTAGCGTGGATCCCGTGATGTACGCGCTGCTCGCCGGGCTCGGCGCCGGGCTGTCCCTGATCGTCGTCATCGGCGCGCAGAACGCGCTGGTGCTCCGCCAAGGCGTGCTGCGCCAACAAGTCCCGGCGATCGTGGCGATCTGCGCGGCGTCCGACGCGCTGCTGATCGCCCTGGGCGTCGGCGGTGTCGGCGCGGTGCTCGCCGCGTGGCCCGCCGCGCTCACCGCCGTCCGGTGGCTCGGCGCGGCGTTCCTCGTCGGTTACGGGGTGCTCGCGGCGCGGCGGGTGCTGCGGCCGGCGGCGTTGCAGCTCGGCGGCGCGGCGTCGGCGGCCATCGTCACGTGCCTGGCGCTGACCTGGCTCAACCCGCACGTCTACCTCGACACCGTGCTGCTGCTGGGCACCGCGTCCACGTCGTTCGGCGACGACCGCTGGTGGTTCGGCCTCGGTGCGATGACGGGCAGCGCGCTGTGGTTCACCACCCTCGGGTTCGGCGCGCGGTGGCTGTCGGGCCTGTTCACCCGGCCGTCGGCCTGGCGGGTGCTCGACGGCGCGGTGGCGGTCGTCGTGACGGCGACCGGGATCTCCCTGGCGCTGGTGGCCTGACGCCGCGCCGCCGCCCCGGTCTCCCCCCTGGCACCGGGCCGCGACGCCTTCGGCAGCCCCGCGCCACGCCGCCGTGTCGTGATTCCCCCTGTCGGTCGACTCCGGTGACCACCTCCCGGCGGTGCCGCCGGGAGAAGGCCGGGCAGGCGTTGCGCGAAGGCGCGATCGGGTTATCGTGCGACATGGCCACCTGGGACGACGTGCGCCGGCTCGCCACGGCCCTGCCCGAAGTCACCGAACGCCCGACGGCGGGGGGCGTGCCCGCCTGGCGGGTGAAGGACAAGCTGTTCACCTGGGAGCGACCGCTGCGCCGCACCGACACCGCCGCCCTGGGCCGGGCGGCCCCCGACGGACCGGTGCTCGCGGCGAGCGTGCCGGACCTCGGCGCGAAGGACGCCCTGCTCGCCGACGACCCGGACGTCTACTTCACCGTTCCGCACTTCGACGGCTACGCCACGATCCTGGTCCGGCTGGACCGGATCGGCGAGGGCGAGCTGGCCGAGCTGCTCACCGAGGCGTGGCTGTGCAGGGCGCCCCGGCGGCTGGCGGAGCGGTTCCTGGCGGACAAGCCCTGAGGGAAGCCGCTCGTCCCCGGTGGGCGGCGCGCCGGCGCGCCGCGGTGCCGGGCGAGTCGTGGTGCCGGGCGAGTCGTGGTGCGGCGCGGTCCCGGTGGGCGCGCCGCACCACGCGGGCGTCACCAGGTGCTGTTCTGCCACCCGGTGCCCAGGCGGACCTGGTCGAACCCGTTGCCGTCGGAGTCGTCGGTGTAGGCGATGGTGATCAGGCCCCACGCGTCGACGCCGAGCGCGGGTTCGTCCTGCCGGCCCGTCGCGGTCTGGACGGTCGCCTGCCGCGGCAGCCTGCCCTCGACCGAGCCGTCCGGGTCGAGCCCCTGGGTGTGCACGTCGGACGCGACCACCGAGGTGACCACGACGCCGCGCTGGTCGTCGATGCCGACCTGCGGGTCGACGCCGTCCACGAGCACGTCCACAGCGGACTGGGCGACGCCGTTGGCGCTGAACGAGCGGACGGCGGTCCGAAGCGCGCCGGTGTGGTCGGTCTCCCACGCCACCGCGAAGTCACCGTTGAAGTTCGCCGCCACGGCCGCGTGCCGCTGCTGCCCGCCACCGTCGGCGTTCACCACGCCCTGCGCCAGCTTCACCCCGCCGGACGGGGTGAGGACCTTGCGGCCGATGTTGAAGAAGCCGTTGCCGTCGCCGTCCTCGTCCCACACCACGACGGCGTTGCCCGCCGCCCCCATCGCCACGTCCGGGCGCCGGTGGGCGCCGCCGGCGGCGTGGACCTGCGCCTCGTAGGTCTTGGTCGTCACGGACGCGAAACCCGACACGCGCACGGTGGTCCCCGCGCCGGACTGCTCGTCCTCCCAGGCCACCGCGAAACCGGCGGTGTCCGGGTCGGCGGCCACCGCCGGGAAGCGCTGCTGCCCGGCGGCCGAGGCGTTGGCGGTCGCCGAGCCCGCGATCGTGCCGTCGGTGCGCACGACCCGGACCGCGATGTTGTAGAACCCGTTGCCGTCCGGGTCCTCCGACCACACCACGACCGCGCTGCCGTCGTCGTGCAGCGCCACGTCCGGCTGCACGTGCCGCCAGTTCCCGCTGCCACCGGCCGACAGCTTCTTCTCGTACCGCGACACGCCGCCCTCGAACAGCCTGATCCACACGTCGCTGTGCACGGGGTCGCCGGGGTTCGCCGAATCGCGGTCGTCCTCCCACACCACGGCCGTGTAGCCGCTGCGGACGGCCGACACGGCGGCGTTGTCCTGGTCGCCGGTCGCGGTGGAGTTGGCGGTGGTCCAGGCGACGGCGGCGGTCGCGGCGCCCGTGCCGACCAGCAGGAGCGCGGCGGTGGCGGTCAGAGCGATGATCTTCTTCACGGCGCCTGCAATCCGGGGTTGCCCGCCTCGATGACGTAGCTCTGCAACGTCCGGACGGGGTAGTCGCGCGCGGTCACCTTGTCCACGAAGCGGAAGTCGACCGCGACCTGGCTCGGCGTGGTGACGGTGCGGACGTAACCGCGCAGGTTCTTGTAGAACTTCACGTGCGGGTTGAGGCCGGACAGCGCGTTGTCGGCGGCGTTGCCGTTGCCGCCCGAGGTCACCGACGTGGTGACCAGTTCGGTGCCGACGACCCGGTTTTGGGTCCTGTAGTCGAGCATCAGGTCGGCGGCCCAGGACCGGTGCACGTCACCGGTCAGCACCACGGTGTTGCGCAGCCCCGCCGCGTCCCACCCGCGTTGGAGCCGGTCGCGGTTGGCGCTGTAGCCGTCCCACGAGTCCATCGACTTGGCGCCCTCCGCGGAAGCCAGCTTCTGCGCGAAGAACACCTGCTGGCCCAGGAAGTCCCAGGTGCCGAGCTTCTGCCGCATCCCGTCCAGCAGCCAGGTCTCCTGCGCGGCGCCGATGAGCGTGCGGGCCGGGTTGTCGGCCTCCGGGCACACCTTGGTGCCGTCGCCGCAAGCCTGGTCGTCGCGGTGCTGACGGGTGTCGAGCATGTGGAACGTCGCCAGGCCGCCCCACCGCACCCGCCGGTAGAGCTGCATGTTCTCCGCGACCGGGGCCTGTGCCGGGCGCAGCGGCATGTGCTCGTAGTACGCCTTGTACGCCGCCGCGCGGCGGGCCTTGAAGTCCCCGGCGGGGGAGCCGTCGTTGCGGATCAGGTCGGCGTAGTTGTTCTCCACCTCGTGGTCGTCCCACACGACCAGCCACGGCGCGGCGGCGTGCGCGGCCTGGAGGTCCGGGTCGGTCTTGTACTGGGCGTGGCGCACCCGGTAGTCGGCCAGGTTCGAGATCTCGGGCGAGGGCGCGTGCTTGCGGACGTTCGTCGTCGACGCCGCGCCCTCGTAGATGTAGTCGCCCAGGTGCAGGATCAGGTGCGGGTTCTCCTCCGCCATCCGCCGGTAGGCGGTGAAGTACCCGGCCTCGTAGTGCGAGCACGACGTGAACAGCATCGTCAGCGCCGGGGAGGTGCCCGGCGCGGGCGCGGTCACCCCGCGGCCGACCGGTGAGAGGAAACCCAGCGCGCGGAACCGGTAGAAGTACTCCCGGCCCGCTTGCAACCCGGTCACCTCGACGTGGGCGCTGTGCGCCCACGTCCGGGCAGCGGTGTGCGTGCCGGACTTCACGACCTGCGTGAACCGGCGGTCCGTGGCGACCTGCCAGTCCACCGCGACGTTCTCGGCGGGCATCCCGCCGAAACCGTCGGCGTCGAGCGGGCTGGGCGCGAGGCGCGTCCAGATGACGAACCCGTCCGGCGCGGGCTCACCGGCCGCGACACCGAGCGTGAACGGATAGGCGATGGCGCTTGCGGAAGGGGGAGCGAGGACCGTGACGCCGGCACTGGCGATGCCGCCGGCGATCAGGGTTCGCCGTGTCAGTGGGGACATGGTCAGTGCGTACACCCGGAAGGTGATCCCCGGCCGTCCGCAAGGTGTACACGCGGGGTGCCGAACCGGCTGCAGTACGTGATTTCGCCCGAATGGCCGACAAACGTGATGCGACCTCGCGGTCAACCTGCCCCCGCGCCCTTACGCCCCCGCGCTTTTGCAGCCAGCAGCAGCGCACCTAGTGCGCATACCGGTCGCTTCGTGTTCTCCTCCCCGTACGGCCTGGGCGCAGCCCAATCATGTCGAGCAGGGGGTGTCAAGCACGCTTCACCGCTTGACACCCCCTGCTCGACATGATTGCCTCCGGCAGGCCGTACGGGGAGGAGAACACGACCGCTCTTTCTTTTCCTCCTCCTTGGGGGCCTCTCGGCCGCTCTTCTTACTAGGATCGCGCACCGATCTAGGTGAGATTCGGTGCTGTACCGCCCGAGGCTGAAGAGCTTTAAAGAGTCCTCGCCGGACAGGCAGGCCGCCAAGGAGGAGGAAGAGCAAGAGCGGTCGTGTTCTCCCCGTATGGCCTGTCAAAGACGACCATGCTTTTCCTGGGGGTGCAAGCGAAAAGCGTGCTTGCACCCCCAGGAAAAGCATGGTAGCCCTCCGGGCAGGCCATACGGGGAGAACACGAAGGCACCGGTCTGCACGGGGTGTGCGGAAGGGGAATGGGACTGCACGGGGCGTGCGGAAAGCGGCATGGGGCTGTGCGAGGTGTGCCGGAGGGGGCATAGGGCTGTACGGGGCGTGCCGGGAGGCGAAGCCGCCGGCTGCGAGCGGGGGTGATCGGCTACCGCTCGTTCAGCGTCGGGTCGCTCGTCGTTGGTGTTCTTGTTGCCCTGCTTGGAGAAGCTTGATCATAGCGGCGTTCGGCGGCTGCACCTGGGCTGAACGGGTGAACCCGTTCGTTCGCTGCTAACAACGCTTCGCGGCACGTCGACAGCAGGGCGATCGACGTGCGCACTTCAGGGGGATGCGGTCATGGCCAAGAAGAAGAACGATGCACTGCTGGCCGCGTTGCGGCGGTTCGTGCGCGCGAAGGGGTCGGACTACCTGCGCGACGGCAACGTGTCCTCGATCGGCATCGGCTACAAGGTCGTGGACGGCAAGCCGACCGACGAGATCGCGGTCCAGTTCACCGTCCGGGAGAAGGCGGAGCCGGAGGCGTTGGGCGCGCTGGGCACGGTGCTGCTGCCGGAGTGCGTCACCGTGGACGGCGTGGAAGTGCCGACCGACGTGGTGCAGCGCGACTACCGCGCCGACTTCCAGGTCGTGCCGGAGCGCGCTTCCGGCGATCGCAAGGCCCGCCTCGACACGATCGCACCGGGCATCAGCGTGGGGCACCCGAAGGTGCCCGCCGGCACCGTCGGCTGCATCGTCTACGACCGGGTCGACGGGACGCCGTACGTGCTGTCGAACTGGCACGTCCTGCACGGGCCGGACGGCGAGCTGGGTGACGTGGTCGTCCAGCCCGGCCCGCACGACGACAACCGCGTCGACCGCAACCGGTTGGGCAGGCTGGTCCGGTCGCACCTCGGTGCGGCGGGCGACTGCGCGATCGCGACCATCGAGGACCGGGACTTCATCTGCGACATCGTGGAACTCGGCGTGGTGGCGGATCGGATCGGGGAGCCGGAGCTGGGGGACAAGGTCGTCAAGAGCGGTCGGACGACCGGGGTGACGCACGGGATCGTGCGCCGCGTCGACACCATCGTGAAGCTGGACTACGGCGGCTCGGTGGGGGTCAAGGAGATCGGCTGCTTCGAGATCGGGCCCGACCCGGCGCGCCCCGCGCCCGGCGGTGAGATCAGCATGGGCGGTGACTCGGGCGCGGCGTGGTTGTTCAAGTCCGCCAACGGCCGGGTCGGCAGGACGCTGGCGGGCCTGCACTTCGGCGGTGAGGCCGGTGGCAGCGCCGACGAGCACGCGCTCGCCTGCCTGCCGCAGTCGGTGTTCGAGAAGCTGGACGTCACGATCAAGCCGCCGAAGCCGGAAGCCCTGGCCGCGAAGGGCTTCGCGGCGGACTTCCTGGGCGTCGCGGCGGGCGTGCCGGTGCTGGGCGAGGCGGCCAGGGCCGACGCCGTGCTGGTCGACGGCTCCGAGGTGGTGGACTACACGCACTTCTCGCTGGCGCAGAGCAAGTCGCGGCGGTTCGCGTTCTGGGTGGCCTGGAACGTCGACGGCAGGACGCTGAAGGCGATCAGCCGCAGCGGCACCCGGTTCGTCCTGGACCCGCGCATCCCGGCCGAGTTCCAGGTCGGCGACGAGCTGTACAAGGGCAACCGGCTCGACCGGGGCCACCTGGCGCGGCGCGCGGACCTGTTGTGGGGCAGCAAGAAGGAGGCCGAGCGGGCGAACGCCGACTCGTTCTTCTTCACCAACATCGCGCCCCAGATGGACGACTTCAACCAGAGCGCGCGCAAGGGCCTGTGGGGCAGGCTGGAGGACGCGGTGCTGTCCGACGTCGACGTGGACGACCTGCGGGTCAGCGTCTACGGCGGTCCGGTGTTCCACGAGGACGACCGGGTGTTCCGGGGCGTCCGGCTGCCGCGCGAGTACTGGAAGGTCATCGCGTTCGTGGAGCGGGGCGCGCTCAAGGCGCGGGCGTTCGTGCTCACCCAGAACCTGAACCAGTTGGAGGCGCTGGAACTCGACGAGTTCCGCGTGTTCCAGGTGAAGCTGGCGGAGGTGGAGGCGCGGTGCGGCTTCACGTTCCCGGCGGCGCTGCGCGCGGCGGACACGGTCGTGGTGCCGGAGTCGTTGGACGAGCGCGAACCGCTGGACTCCCTGGACGACATCCAGTGGTGACGACCTCGGCGGGCGCGCCCTCGCGCGCGCCCGCCGTTCGGGGTCGTCGGGCGGGACGCCCGACGACCCCGAACGGGTCGGCCCCGGTCACCGGGCGACCTCGTCACCGGGTGGCCCCGTCAGCGGTGCGCCCCGCTGCCGGGTGGCCCCGTCAGCGGGCGGCCCGCACCTGCCGGGCCGCCGCCACGAGGTTGCGCAGCGCCGGTTCGACCTCGGCGTAGGCGCGGGTCTTCAGGCCGCAGTCCGGGTTCACCCACAGCCGCGTCCCCGGCACCACCCGCGCGGCCTCCTCCAGCAGCGACACCACCTCCTCGGTGGTCGGGACGCGGGGCGAGTGGATGTCGTACACGCCCGGCCCGACCCCGCGCCCGAACCCCGCCCGGTCCAGGTCGGACAGGACCTCCATCTTCGAGCGCGCGGCCTCGATGGTGGTGACGTCGGCGTCCAGCCCGTCGATGGCGTCGATCACCTCCCCGAACTCCGAGTAGCACAGGTGGGTGTGGACCTGCGTGGCCGGCGACGCGCCGGCCGTGGCCAGCCGGAACGCGCCCACCGCCCACTCCAGGTACGCGGCCTGCTCCGCGGCCCGCAGCGGCAGCAGCTCGCGCAGCGCGGGCTCGTCCACCTGCACGATCCGGATGCCGGCGGCCTCCAGGTCGCGAATCTCGTCGCGCAGCGCCAGCGCCACCTGGTTCGCCGTCTCCGCCAACGGCTGGTCGTCGCGCACGAACGACCACGCCAGGATCGTCACCGGCCCGGTCAGCATCCCCTTGACCGGCCGGTCGGTCAGCGACTGCGCGTAGGTGCTCCACGGCACGGTGATCGGCGCGGGCCGGGACACGTCGCCGTGCAGGACCGGCGGTCGCACGCACCGCGAGCCGTAGGACTGCACCCATCCGTGCTCGGTGGTGGCGAACCCCTCCAGGTGCTCGGCGAAGTACTGCACCATGTCGTTGCGCTCCGGCTCGCCGTGCACCAGCACGTCCAGGCCGATGTCCTCCTGGAGCGCGATGATGCGCCCGATCTCCGCGCGCATCCGCTCGGCGTACCCGGCGTCGTCCAGGCGGCCGGCTCGCAGGTCGGCCCGCGCCGCGCGGATCGCCGGGGTCTGCGGGAACGACCCGATCGTCGTCGTCGCCAGCGGCGGCAGGCCGAGGCGGGCCTCCTGCGCCGCCGCCCGGTCGGCGTACGGCGCCCGCACCCGGTGCTCCGGGCGCAGCGACGCGATCCGCGCCCGCACGTGGTCGTCCCGGCGGACGACCGCGGCCGGCGCGGGCTCCGGGCCGGCCGCGCCGCGCAGGGCCTCCGCGATCCGCACGACCTCGCGGACCTTCTGCCGGGCGAACGCCAGCCGGTCCCGCACCGGCGCCGGCAGCGACTGCTCGGCGTCGAGGTCGTAGGGCACGTGCAGCAGCGTGGACGAGGTGGACACCGCCACCTCGCCGGCCGTGCCCAGCAGCGTCGCCGCCGTCGCGACCGCCGCGGGGACGTCGGTGCGCCAGATGTTGCGCCCGTCCACCACGCCCGCCACGACCGTCTTGTCCCGCAACGCGTGCAGCGCCGGCACCCGGCCCGCGACCAGGTCCAGCGCGATCGCCTCCACCGGGGTGGACGCCAGCACGTCCAGCGCCGGTCCCAGGTCGCCGTAGTACCCCGTCACCAGCATCCGCGGGCGGTCGACCAGCTCGCCCAGCCGGTGGTACGCCTCGCGCAGCGCGGCCAGGTCGCCCGCCGAGCGGTCGCCGACGAAGGCGGGCTCGTCGAACTGCACCCACTCCACGCCCTCGGCGGCCATCGTCCACAGCAGCTCGGCGTAGCAGTCGAGGAGCCCGCCCAGCAGCCCCGGCCGGCCCCGGCCCTTGGCCAGCAGCAGGAACGTCACGGGCCCCAGCAGCACCGGCCGGGTGGTCACGCCCAGCGCCAGCGCCTCCCGGTACTCCGCGAGCGGCTTGTCGCCCACGAGCCGGAAGCTCGTGTCGGGCTCGATCTCGGGCACCAGGTAGTGGTAGTTGGTGTCGAACCACTTGGTCAGCTCCAGCGGCGGCGCGTCGCCGTGCCCGCGGGCCATGGCGAAGTAGGTGTCCACTTCGGACAGATCCAGCGCGCGGAACCGCCGCGGCACGGCGTCGAACAGCACCGCCGTGTCCAGCACCTGGTCGTAGTACGAGAACGTGTTGCCGGGGATCGAGCCCAGCCCGGCGTCGCGCAGGTCCAGCCAGGTCGCGGCGCGCAGGTCCGCGCCGACCCCGTGCAGGGCGGGCGCGTCGATCGCGCCGGACCAGTACCGCTCCACGGCGCGCTTCAGCTCCCTGCGCGGACCGATGCGCGGGTAACCCAGGACGGTGGCCCCGATGGTGTTCACAAGCTCTCTCCTCGCGAGCGTGCGGACAGGTCCGGGCCGTGTTCCGGGCGCGCTGCGCGGGCGGCACGACGTGCCGCGTCCGCGTCGCCCACCCGAGAGGCCCCGGACCACCGCGCGCCGGGCGGCGCGCGGACCGGTGGCAGGTCTTCGGACTCGTGGGCGTCGGTCTCGTCCCTACCGGCCGTGGCTTCCCGGAGGCTTCCAGTGCTTGTGACTACGGCTTTCGTTCCCACTCACCGCTGCGGGGCAGTCCCGGACTCGCACCGGGTTCCCTCTTGCCCCGCCCCGTCGGAACGGGGCGGACCACCAGCACCGCCGAGCCTAGTGGGGCGGGGGGAGCCGGGCAGGCCCCGGCCCCGGTGGGCAGCGGCGCCCGGGAGCCCCGGCCGGGGGCTCGGCGACCACGTGCCCGCGGCGCTCCGAAGGCCGTTCCGGGTTCTGGGTCATGGCCGTCACGGTCAGGGGAGCCGGCTTCGGGGTGGAGTGGCCGAGCATGGCGGGAGCGCGCCTGCGAAGGTAAGGTGAGCCTTACCTTCAACACGAGGAGTCGGTCGTGACCAACCCGTTCGACGACGACGCCGGCACCTTCCTGGTGCTGGTCAACGACGAGGGCCAGCACTCGCTGTGGCCCGCTTTCGCCGAGGTGCCCGCCGGGTGGTCGGTCGCGCACGGACCCGACACCCGGCAGGCGTGCCTGGACCACGTCGAGCGGGAGTGGACCGACCTGCGCCCCCGCAGCCTGACGGACGCGCGGTGACCGCTGCCGCGCCGGAGGTCGTGCGCTACGAGCTCGTGCCCCGCGTGCTGCGGGTGAAGGCGGTCCGCCGGCTGACCCCGCGCATGGTCCGGGTGACGCTGGCCGGCCCGGACCTGGCCGGGTTCCGCGAGGCCGGGCCCGCCGACCACGTGAAGCTGTTCTTCCCGGCCGAGCGCGACGGCCTGCCGGTGATGCCGAAGGTCGGCCCCGCGGGGCTGGAGCGGGACCCGGGCGCGCCGCGCCCCGTGTTCCGGGACTACACCGTGCGCGAGCACCGCGCCGACGCCGGCGAACTCGACATCGACTTCGTGGTGCACGGCGACGGCCCCGGTTCGACGTGGGCGGCGGGCGCGGTGGAGGGCAACGCGGTGGGCGTGCTCGGGCCGCGCGGTTCGGTGCTGGTCCCGAAGGGGCTCGCCTGGTACGTGATCGGCGGGGACGAGACCGCCCTGCCCGCGATCGCGCGGTGGCTGGCGCAGGCCGAGGCGGGCACGCGGGTCTTCGCGTTCGTGGAGGTCGCCGACGAGGCCGAGCAGCAGCCCCTGCCGTCCGCGGCGGACGTCCGGCTGACGTGGCTGCACCGCGCCGGCGCGCCGGCGGGCACGACCACGCTGCTGCACGACGCGATCGCCGCGCTGGTGCTGCCCGAGGGCGACGGGTTCGCGTGGGTGGCGGGCGAGGCCGGCGCGCTCAAGCCCCTCCGCCGCCACCTGCGCGACGAGCGCGGGCTGCACCGCGACGCCTGCGACGTGGACGGCTACTGGAAGCGCGGCCAGGAGAACTTCGACCACCACTCCGAGGACGAGGACTGACCGGAGGGCTGTTCGCCCTCCGGTCGAGACGCGGGCGCAGCGGTCCGCTCCGGGGAGAGCTCCTGATCACCTACTAAAGTAGGTTAGCCTTACCTAAATAACACGGTAGGGTGACGATCAGGTCCACAGCTTTCACCGGGAGCAACCACCATGGACGACAGGGGTATCGCGGGGACGGTCGCCCTCGTGACCGGCGCGGCGCAGGGCATCGGGGCCGCCGTGGCGGCGGCGCTGGCCAAGGCGGGCGCGGTCGTCGCGGGGGTCGACCTCGACGGCGCGGACCACCGGGTGGACGTCTCCGACGCGGACGCCGTCGAAGCGGTGGTCGACCGCGTGGAGCGGACCGCCGGGCCGATCGGCATCCTGGTCAACGTCGCCGGGATCCTGCGGACGGGCCGGATCCTGGACACCACCGACGAGGACTGGCGGCGCACGTTCGCGGTCAACACCGACGGCGTGTTCCACGTGTCGCGGGCCGTTGCGCGGCGGATGGCGCCCCGGAAGTCCGGCGCCATCGTCACGGTCGGCTCCAACGCGGCGGGCGTGCCCCGTGCGGGAATGGGCGCCTACGCCGCCTCCAAGGCCGCCACCACGATGTTCACCCGGTGCCTCGGACTGGAGCTGGCCGAGCACGGCATCCGGTGCAACGTCGTGTCCCCCGGCTCCACCGACACCGCCATGCAGCGCGGGCTGTGGACCGACGACGCCGCGCCGGACCGGGTGATCGCGGGGGACCTGGCGACGTTCCGCGTGGGCATCCCGCTGGGGCGCATCGCCGACCCGGCCGACATCGCCGACGCCGTGCTGTTCCTGGTCTCCCACCAGGCCCGGCACATCACCATGCAGAACCTCTACGTGGACGGCGGCGCGACGCTGCGCGCCTGAGCCACGCGGACCGAACGGAGCAGCCGGTGCCAGCGGCCCAGATCCCCGCCGACCAGACCTCCGCCGACCGGACCTCCGCCGACCGGGTGGACCCCGCGTCCGGCCTGGACGCCTACCGGGAGGGCGGGTTCTTCTTCGCCTCGCCGCTCGGCGTCGTGACCGCGCAGGGGGCGGGGGACCGGTACGGGGGAGTGGTGCCGCCGGGCCGGACCGCGGTCGGCGCGCTGCCGTTCCGGCCGGACGTGCCACCGCGCCTGACCGTGCCGCGCGCGGTGCTGCGGGGCGCGCCGCTGCACACCGTGTCGCTGCCCGAGCGCCCCACGCCCGGCGGTCGGTGGTTGGACCAGCGCGGTGACGCGGAGTCCTACACCGCCGGGGTGCGGCGGGCGCTGGAGGCGATGGCCGGCGGAGCGCTGGACAAGGTCGTGCTGGCGCGCACGCTGGACCTCACCGCCGCCGAGCGCATCGACGTGCGCCAGGTGCTCGCCGCGCTGGCCGCCCGCGACCCGCGCGGCTACACCTTCGCCACCGACCTGGGCGGCGGCACGCTCGTCGGCACCAGCCCGGAGCTGCTGGTCCGGCGCACGGGGCGGGACGTCGTGTCCAACCCGCTGGCCGGGTCGCGCCCGCGCGGCGCCGACCCCGAGCAGGACGGCCGCAACGCCACGGAGCTGCTGTCCTCGCCCAAGGACCTGCGCGAGCACGCGTTCGTCGTCGGCGCGGTGGCGGACGCGCTGGCCCCGTTCTGCCGCGAGCTGGTCGTGCCGAGCGCGCCGGAGCTGCTGCCCACCAGGACGATGTGGCACCTGTCCACCAAAGTGACCGGGACCCTGCGCGACGAGGGGACCTCGGCGCTGGAGCTGGCCGCGGCGCTGCACCCGACGCCCGCGGTGTGCGGGGTGCCGGTCGAGGCGGCGCGCTCGCTGATCGGTGAGCTGGAGCCGTTCGACCGGGGTTTCTACACCGGGCTGGTGGGCTGGACCGACGACCGGGGCGACGGCGAGTGGGTGATCGCCATCCGGTGCGGCGAGGTGACCGACCGGACGCTGCGGCTGTACGCGGGGGCGGGCGTGGTGCCCGGCTCCACGCCGGCGGCCGAGCTGGCCGAGACCAGCGCGAAGTTCCGGACCTTCCTGGGAGCCCTGGGCCTGAAGGAGTCCTGAGCGGCTCCGGGCGGCTCACACCACCTTCACCGTCCCGAGGCCGTCGGAGACGATCTCGACGTCCGCGTCGAACTCCTCCTCGGGCCAGTCGTCCGCGACGCGCCCGCGCTCGGCGACGTAGAGCCCCCTCGCGTAGCCGCCGGCGAGCAGCCGCTCGGCCGCCCACTGCTCCAGGGTCTGCTCGGTCACCTCCTCCAGGCGTTCCAGGAGGCGGTAGGCCGACTGCCGCCCGGTGCTCTCGATGACGCTCAACTGCTGGAACCGACGGGCCACTGATCATCACTCCCTGCTACAGGCATATACTCTACGGATATGGGGAGGCTATATTGGGTACCCGATGTTGTCACCTGTGCTAACGGGTGAACCTGTGAGGAGCGCGCCATGACCAACCCCCATCGCAGCGCCGCGCGGATCCAGGTCGGAACCACGCTGCGACGGATGCGAGAGGAGGCCGGACTTCCTCGTGAGCGGGCGACCGAAGTGTTGAACTGCACGCTCACCAAGATCGGCAACATCGAGACCGCTGTGAGCGGCATCCGGCAGGCCGAGTTGGAGAAGCTCCTGGACTTGTACCAAGCGGACGAGGAGACTCGCGAAGACCTGCTCGGCCTGAACTCCGAAGCCCACCGCCGGCGTCAGCGGAGCAAGATCGGCGGGATGATCGCCCCGTACATGCGTCGCATCCTGGACGTCGAGGCCAGCGCGACGGAGGCGCTCTACTCATCGTTCGAGTTGGTTCCGGCGGCCCTTCAGACCGAGGGCTACACCCGTGCGCTCATGGTCGGTGGCGGTGTGACGGGCGAGGCGCTGGAGAAGAACCTGGAGTTGCGGGCAGGTCGACGCGCACTGCTTACCGACCGGAAGCCACCGCTGCGCCTGTGGGCAGTGCTCGCGGAACCCTTGTTGCGCGCGAACTTCGGCGGCCCGCGGGTGATGAAAGACCAGATCGAGTACATCCTCGGGATATCCGAACTGGCGCACGTCGACGTGCAGGTGATGCCCGAGGGGGCAGGAGCGCACGCGCTCACCGGGACTACGCTGACCTTGTTCCGGCTGCCCGACGGGTTGCCGTCGCTGATCAGCGTCGACACGCCGTTTGGCGACCACTTCGTGGACCGGCCCGAGCAGGTGGAGAAGGCGAGCCGTTGGTTCGACCACACTCGTGCGAAGGCGCTGGGAATCGAGGAGAGCCGTGAACTCCTGGCCCGGATCATGAAGGACACGAGATGACCCTGAAGTTGCACGAGTGGACCAAGCACAGTGCCAACGGCTCCAACTGCGTCGAGGTGATGCGCACTGCCGACGAGGTCTTGGTCCGCAACTCGAACCGGCCGGGTGAGGCTCCGCAGCGGTTCACCTACGCCGAGTGGGAGTTCTTCACGCGGGGCGCGAAGCTGGGCGTCTTCGACCTGACCTGAGGGGTGGCGGCACCGGGCAGATCCCGACCGCCGTCCCGCTCACCTCATCGGCCCAATGACGATGCGAAGGTCGGGGGCGCTGCCGGGTTCGCGGGTCGGGCGGTCCCGCCCTGTCCGGTGACCGCTGCCCGAGCTCCCGCACGCGGTGGTGCGCGGCCCCGGCCTGCGTGAGGTGGGGCCGCGCGTCGGTCAGCACCCGGGGATGTCGCGGCAGTTGTCCGGGTCGTTGTCCGTGAAGTACACCTGGTTCAGCGTGACCTCCGTGGTCAGCGACTCCCTGTCGATGGCGCCGCCGACGCCGCGGTTTCCGGGGCCGGCGTCGGGGATGTCGGGAGCGGGGGACAGGCCGCCCCGGCCACCGGCCCCGGTGGCGTTGTGCACGAAGTAGTCGAGCGTGAGGTGCACGGGACCTCGCCTCGCGACGTGCAGGCCGCCGCCGTTGCCGCCCCTGCCGCCGGAGCCGCCGTGGCCCTCCTGGAGCCCCGGGACGCCGAAGCCCCCGTCCCCGCCGTTGCCGCCGTTGCCGGTCCGGTTGCCCTTCGCCTCGAAGCCGAACAGGGTGACCGTCCGTTCCCCCGGTGTGATGGGGCGGATCGACAGGGCGCCGCCCGAACCGCCGTCGCCGCCCGAGGCCCGCCCGCGCCCGCCGGCTCGGCCCCCGCCCTTGCCCCCTTCGACCCCGTTGCCGCCGTCGCCGGCGCGGCCGGCTGGGCCGCCGTCGCCGGTGGTGTTCCCCGTCGCCGAACCGCCCTGGACGTTCACCTCGCTGTCTCTCAGGTCGATCGCGCCGCCGGAACCGCCAGGACCGCCCGACACGGGCCTGGCGCCGTCGCCGCCGGGTCCGTTGGCGTTGTCGCCGCCGCGACCGGACGCACCGCCCGGCCCACCCGCCCCGGTCCGGTTGCCCTCGACCGAGGAGTGCAGCAACTCGAACACCCCGGCGTGGTTCGCGATCGCGCCACCATCCCCACCCCAGCCGCCCTCGCCACCGGGCCCGCCGCGAAGCTGCTCCGCGTCGGCGGCATTGTCCTTGCCGCGGAGCCCGTGGGCGCCCCAGCCACCCCGACCGGTGCTGTTGCCCTTCAGGTCCGACTTCGAGATCCGCAGCGCGATGCCGTCACTGAAGACCGCACCACCGTGACCACCCCCGCCGCCCCGGGCGGTGTCGAGGTTCCCGTCCGCGCCGATCACGCCGACGGCGCCGTCACCCGTGCGGTTGCCCGACAACGTGCTACGACCGATCACCAACTCACCGGAACTGTGCACGGCGCCACCGTCACCACCGGAACCACCCGGCGCCAGACCGTCACGGGTATGCCCACCGGTGACCACCAGACCCTCGATACCCAACCGCCCACCCACCGCCACCCGGAAGAACCGGAACCGCGGCGCGGCCGGATGCCGCGAGATCACCGTCCCCGCACCCACCAACTCCACATCCCCCGTGACCACCGGGAACCCGTTGTCCCCGATCGCCCGATCCACCCGATACGTGCACCCACCCGCCAACGACAACCGAACCCGCTTTCCCGCCGCGTTGGCATCCCCGACCGCCTTCACCAGACTCGGCGTGTCACACGGAACCTGCCTCGCGACCGCAACAGCCGGCGGCACGACCACCACACCCACACCCAACACCAGGACCCCGACCACCGAAACATTCCCGCGCATCAGCACCCCTCTCGCTCACCAGTACCCCCACCATCGACCATCCGGCAAACGGTTGGCGATCCACGGAACGGCCGAACCCCGTTGCACCACAACAGAATTCGACTCCACTCGGAACGCCCTGGGGAGTTCCGGCGCCCCCTCGGGGTATTCCCGATCCCGAGGCGCGACGAAGTCCACCCCGGATGTCCACGTCCGTGCGCCTCCCGCCCGGCGTGATATCGGCCGCCGGAGGCGGTTGTCCTCCTTCGACGGATCCACCCGAAAGAGTGGCAACCTCGGGGTGTGCTCCGGCGATCGAGGGCACCGACCCCCGCCCCGCGCAGCGGGACGACCCCCGTCGCACGCCCGCGCGGGCCTGCCCGGTGGTCACGGCTCGGGCGACGCGCACGGCGGGCGGAGTCGGGGTGGTGGCCCTATCGTCCACTCGGGAGGTTCCGCGTGGTCGAACGGGTCGAGGTGGGGCGGGGGACGCGCAACGCCGTCGTCGCCGTGATCATGCTCGGGATGCTGCTGGCGGCGCTGGACCAGACGATCGTCGCCACCGCGCTGCCGACCTGTGCGGCTGGGCCGACTCGATGACGTGGCTGATCCCGGCCAGGGCGGTCCAGGGGTGTCGCGGTGCAGTGGCGAGCGGGCTCAGCGTTCCCAGGGCCGCCACGCCACGGCCGGTGACCGGCCGCCGTCGGTGGTGATCAGGTCATGGGCTGCCTTGCGCAGGTCGTGCAGGGGCACTTCGGCGTCGGCGGGAAACTCGCGAGGGTGGCCCATGTGGTCGTAGACCACCGCGGTGCCGTGCCGGTCGGCGCCACCGGTGGTGATGAACGAGCCGGAGGCGTCGGCGTGGGCGAGGAAGCCCCGGTCGTGGTCGACGCCCAAGCGCACGATCACCCAGCCTTCGGCCCACGGGTCGGGACGCGAAAGTTCCACCATCGGTGGTACCGGTCCCGACCGGGTGGCGTGGTCGGCGGCCATGCGGTCCAGCAGCGCGTCGAGGTCGGCGACGGCCTGAACCGGAACAGGATCTTCGCTCGCCTGGTAGTGGGCGATCAGCGACGCCAAGGTGGTGTACCTCCTGTGAACTGCTTGTAGTAGCCGGGGCCGTGAACGGTCAGGGTGTAACCCTCGGGCAGAACGACGGGGACCAGCGTGTCACAACTCAATGGTCCCTGACAGATCACGTGGTTGATCACGACAGTCACGTGTCGCATTGCCGGGTCGACCGGGCCCTCCTCGCGCATACGAGCGGCCAGTTTCAGTTCCACGTCTCCATCGGTGATCACCGGAATCTTGGGGCAGCCCTCGGCGGTCAGGGCCTCGTTGACCTTGGTCGACCACTGGTCGCGTTCGCTGACGATGGTTTGGGTGCTGCCGTCGGGCGCAACCCACCGGCCATGGGTTTTCTGTCCGGTGCCCGGTTCCACTGGTGGCGGCAGTTCCTGGCGCAGTTCCTCGATGCGATGCGGTGAGAGTGGCTGTGTTGAGGTTGGTCGCAGTGAGGCCGATGACGCCGTGGTAGTACGCGCCCGCCCGCTTGAGATCATCGGGGATCGGGAAGCTGAAGGCGGCGCGGCGGGCACTTGAAGAGCGTCGAGCGCCTTTTGTGCGTGATCCATGCCCCTGCTCAAGGTCTTCCACAACGCCGTACCCCTGTCGACTACCTCCTGGAAGTACGCCAGAACGATGTCCTTTTCGCCCGTGGTATCACCCGCCAAAGCGATACCGAGGCTGGTTCGGGCGTCCTCGGCCAGGTCCGCGGCTGTGCCCAAGGCGTCCCTGCACAACGACGCCTTGTCACATGCAGCGGCTACGCTCCCGGCCACGTCGCCCAGTGATGTCAATGCTTCTGGTCCCCTCGTGCAGACGAAGGTCTGATAGTGCCAGCCGGTAGACGTCCCCGCAGCGACGCACGCGCGCTATACCGACCCAGTCGAGGCTTGTCTTCGACGCCACCTTCAGGTGAGCCGTGCGCGGCTCAGCCCTGCCATCACTGACGAGGTCCTGGTCCGCAACTCGAACCGGCCGGGTGAGGCTCCGCAGCGGTTCACCTACGCCGAGTGGGAGTTCTTCACGCGGGGCGCGAAGCTGGGCGTCTTCGACCTGGCCTGAGCGGTCGCGCACGGCGGGCGGAGTCGGGGCGGTGGCCCTATCGTCCACTCGGGAGGTTCCGCGTGGTCGAACGGGTCGAGGTGGGGCGGGGGACGCGCAACGCCGTCGTCGCCGTGATCATGCTCGGGATGCTGCTGGCGGCGCTGGACCAGACGATCGTCGCCACCGCGCTGCCGACCATCGTCAGCGACCTCGGCGGCGCCGGGCACCTGTCCTGGGTGGTCACCTCGTACCTGCTCGCCGAGACCATCATGACGGCCCTGGTCGGCAAGTTCGGCGACCTCTACGGCCGCAAGCCCGCCTTCCTGGCCAGCGTCGCGCTGTTCATGGCCGGCTCGTTCCTGTGCGGCTGGGCCGACTCGATGACGTGGCTGATCCTGGCCAGGGCGGTCCAGGGCCTGGGCGCGGGCGGCCTGATGGTCACCTCCAGCGCCGTGATCGCGGACGTCGTGCCGCTGTCCGAGCGCGGCAAGTACCAGGGGCTCATCGGCGCGCTGTTCGGCGTCTCGACCGTGGTCGGCCCGCTGCTGGGCGGGCTGTTCGTGGACCACCTGAGCTGGCGCTGGGCGTTCTACGTGAACCTGCCGCTGGGCGTGGTGGTCCTGGTCGTCGGCGCGCTCGCGATGCCCGGGGTGCGGGCCAGGGGCAAGCCGCGCATCGACTACGCGGGCATCCTGCTGATCGGGCTGGCGGCCACCGGCCTGACCCTGGTCACGAGCTGGGGCGGCGTCGAGTACGACTGGACCTCGCCGACGATCCTGTGGATGGCGGCGGGCTCGCTGGTGGCGCTGGGGCTGTTCGTCGCGGTGGAGCAGCGGGCGGCGGAGCCCATGCTGCCCATGCGGCTGTTCCGCGGCCGGGTGTTCACCGTGTGCAGCGTGCTGAGCTTCGTGGTCGGGTTCGCGATGCTGGGCGGTGTCACGTTCCTGCCCACCTACCTGCAGTACGTGCACGGCGCGTCGGCCACGCAGTCGGGCCTGGAGATGCTGCCGCTGGTGGTCGGGCTGCTCATCGCGTCCGTCGTCACCGGAACCGTGATCGGCAAGACCGGCCGCTACCGCGTGTTCCCGCTCGTGGGCAGCGTGCTGATGGTGTGCGGGCTGCTCCTGCTGTCCCTGCTGGACGTCGACACGTCGTTCTGGCAGGCCGCCGGGTACATGCTGGTGCTCGGCCTGGGCGTGGGCATGTGCATGCCGGTGCCCGTCGTGGTCGTGCAGAGCACCAGCAGCTACGAGGACCTGGGCGTGGCCACCTCGGGCGTGAGCTTCCTGCGCACGCTGGGCAGCTCCTTCGGCGTGGCGATCTTCGGCACGATCTACGCGAGCACCCTGCCCGACCGGCTGGCCACCGCGATCCCACCGGGCCTCGACCCGCGGGCCGCGTCCGACGTGCAAACCCTGCACACCTTGCCCGACCAGGTGAAAGCCCCGATCGTCGCCGCCTACGCCGAGACCCTCCAGGACGTCTTCCTGGCCGCCGCCCCGGTGGCGGCCGTCGCGTTCGTCGTGGCCCTGTTCCTGCGCGAGGTGCCGCTGCGCGACACCGCACGCACGGCGGCGTCGGGCAACAACGGGGTGGGCGAGAGCTTCGCCGTGCCCCAGACGTGGGAGTCCGACCACGAGTTCGAGAAGCTGGTCGCCTTGGTGGTGCGCAAGGAGCGGCGCGACCCGACGCCGCAGGTCGTCGCCGCGTCGGGCCTGCCGCTCAGCCACGCCCAGGCGTGGCTGGTGGTCAAGGTGTTCCGCCAGAGCGCCCGCCACGGCGACGCGACCCTGGAACGGCTGGCCGAGGACACCGGGGTCCCGGCCGGCGTGTTCGAGCCGGTGGCGCGCCAGCTCCTGGTCAAGGGCCTGGTGACCGAATCGGGCGACCGCTACCGGTTCACCCCGCAGGGCACCGAGGTGTTCGCCCGGCTGGTGGGCTCCTGGCGTGACTGGCTGCGCGGCAAGCTGGTCGACTGGGACTGCGACGAACCGGAGTTCACCGAGGCGGTGGACCGGGTGGCGTCCGAACTGGTGACCACCGGCCGCGCCCTGGCCGAGCGCCGGCCCGCCTCGGTGGGCTGACGGCGCCGCGGAGCACGGGCGGCCCCGGCGACGGCGCCGGACGGCCCAAGCGGCACCGGGCGGTCCCAGCGGCACCGGACGGCCCGGCGGCACCGGACGGCCCGGCGGCACCGGGCGGTCCAAGCCGCACCCGGCGACGGCCCTGCCGGGCCCCGTGGCGCCGGCAGGGCCGTCCGGATCACCGACCGGTCGGTCGGTGGTGGCCGGCCCGCCCGCCCCCGCGGTCCTCGGCCGCGGGCACGTCAGTCACCCAGCGGGTTGAGCAGGTCGGCCTTGCCCTCGAACGCGAACAGCAGCAGGTCGGTCATCCGGAACGTGTCGGCGTCCGGCCCGAGCACCGGCCGCCACCACGGTTCCCGCACGATCGACGTGCGCGAGGCTTCCATCGCCCGGTGGAAGACCTCGGCCACGACGCGACCGCCCACCGGCCCGAGCAGGCCGTTGCCGACCTCGGCCTCCCGCAGGACGTAGAACCACAGCGGGGTCGCCTCGACCACCGCCGCGCGCTGCTGCCCGGTCAGCGAGTCCAGCACCACGCCCCCGTTGCCGTCCAGGATCTGCTCGGCGGTCAGCGGCGGCTGGTTGAACAGCGACGCCATCTGCTGACCGCTGGCCAGCCTGACCATGTTCGCCCGGGTCAGGTTGCGGAACGCGAGGTTGCGGTGCAGGTCGGCGACCTGCCTGCCGCGGCCCTCGAACGCGCCCGCCGGCAGCTGCGTGAGCGGGTTGACCAGCAGCGTGTCGACCCGCTTGGCCACGTTGCCGCCGCCCGCGCCCGGCGCCAGGTCCGGCCGGTCGGCCTCGGTGAAGTCGAACAGCCGGCGGAAGTCCGCCACCCAGTTGGTCGGCAGCGTGTCGACCGTGCCCGAGTCCGGGTCGTCCAGCTGCGGCAGGCCCGAACCGCCCTCGAAGTTGCCGCTGGTCCCGGAGAAGGTGAACAGCTGCAGCAGGGTCGCGGGCGCGCCGGGGCCCTCGCCGTTGAACACCCGGTTCCACTGGTAGAGCGCCCGGATCTGGCTGTGGCCGAGCCGGTAGGCCGCCACCGAGAACTCCAGCGGCATGGTCGGCGGCTGGTTCGCGCCCGCGTAGCCGCGGCCGGGCGCCTCGAAGAAGCGGCGGCCGTTGCCGAACACGTCGTCCACGATCGCGGGGTCGACGACGCGCGGCAGGTAGTCGGTGCGCAGCAGCCACTGGTAGTGCCGGACGACCTGCTCCCGCGCCGCCTGGAACAGCCGCCGGCCGGACAGCCCGGTCAGCGCCAGCTCGTCCACGACCCGGTTGTGGAACCGGATGAACGCCAGGTGGGTCTGGGCGACCGCCAGGTTCTCGTCGTTGCGGGCGTCCGGGATCAGCGGGCGCCGCCGGTCGGCGCGGGTCGCGCCGGACCCGGCCCTGGGCAGGTCGAAGCCCTCCAGCTCGACGTTGACCCGCTCGTCGGGGAACGTCGTGGCCGAGGTCTTGCCGACCTTGAGCTTGACCTGGTCGTCGGCGTAGAAGGCCCGGTCGACCGGGTCGTGCGGACCGCGGCCGTAGACCGCGTCCAGGTCGAGCGCGGGCGAGCGGCCCTGCACCAGGTCGTCCAGGTTGACGTCCGCGCCGAGCCGGGTCCCGGTGCGGTCCAGCGTCAGGTCGTGGTCGACGAACTGGCCGAGGTAGGTGAACCCGGCCGGGACGACCGGGTCCGCCGAGTCCGGCTGCGGCACGTCGGCGGTCACCGCGGTGGCCAGTGCGATCCGGGTGTCCTCGGGTACCTGCGGTCCCTCCGGGCCCAGTCGCGAGAACCGGAACCTCCTCAGCTCCTCGACGCCGAGCGGCTGCCGGGTCGCGGGCCGCCCGGACCCGTCGAACTCCAGCACCCCCTCGCCCACTACGAAGAAGCTCTCGATGCCGTGGTGCTCCACCCTGTCCCCCCGTGTTGGTGTCGACAACCCCCGTCGGGGCGGCCGCACCCCCTGCCGCCGCCCTCACCAGGACAGGTGCCGACGGCCATTCGGTGGATACAGGAAAATGATCGGGAGAAGTGTGATCCGATACGTGAAAAATTGATCAGAGGAAATTATTCCACGCCGCCGGAGAACGTTTCCGACGACGCCCCGGGCAGCCGGGCCGGGCGGCCCCGGCGTTCACAGGTGGTCGGTGAACCAGCCGACGACCAGCGCCACCGTGTCGGCCAGGCCCCCGCGGTCGACCTCGTGCCCGACGCCGGGGTGCAGGAGCAGCCGCACCGGTTTGCCCAGCTCCTTCAGCCGCCGGTACATCCGCTCCGACTCCTCGGGGTTCACGCGGGTGTCGTTCTCGCCGTGCAGCAGCAGCACCGGGGCCCGCACCCGGTGCGCGTGGTGCAGCGGGCTGTGCTCGACCAGCCGCGCGCGGTCCTCGGGGTCGTCGGGGTCGCCGACCCATTCGAGCATCCGCCGCCGCCACGTCGGCGGCGCGTCCCGGATGTCGGTGAGCTGGTCGGACGTGCCGCACTCGCTGACCGCGGCCCGGAACAGGTGGGGCAGCCGGGAGGCGCAGGACAGGGCGGCGAAACCGCCGTAGGACGCGCCGTGCACGCCGAGCCTGGACGCGTCCGCCCACTCGACGTCCGCCAGCAGCGCGACGGCGGCGGCCAGGTCCGCCAGGTCGCCGCCGCCCCAGTCGCGGTAGATCAGCCGCTGGAAGCGCAGGCCGTAGCCGGAGGAGCCCCGGTAGTTGGGCGCGATGACGCCGATCCCGTTGGCCAGCAGCGCCTGCACCACCGGGTCGAACGCGGGGTAAGCCTGGCTCTCCGGCCCGCCGTGCACCGTCATGACGACCGGCGCGGGCGCGTCGGCGCTCGCGGACGGGGGCCGGTAGAGCAGGCACGGCACCACCAGGCCGTCGGAACTCGTCGCGCGCACGACGGTCGGCGCGACCAGGTCGTCGGGCAGCCCCGCGCCGAAGTCGGTCAGGCGGCGCGCCGTGCCCGCGTCGAGGTCGGCCAGGTACAGCTCGGTCGCCGCGTCACCCCGCGCGAGCTGCACGAGCAGCTCGCCGGAGCGGGTGAAGCGCAGCGCGTGCCCGCCGAGGCCGAACTCGGTGACCGCGAGGCCGCGCGGCAGCCCGGTGACCTCGCGGGGCGCGCCGCCCGCCTCGGACCACAGCAGCCTGGTGCACCCGTCTTCGTTGCGGCCCCAGGCGATGCGGGAGCCGTCGGCCGACAGCGCGCCACCCTCCACATCGGACTCGGGCGTGTCCAGCCAGGTGAGCGCGCCGTCCAGGGCCAGTATCGCCAGGCCGAGGTGGTCGCGCCCCTGCGTGGTGCACAGGAGGATGCCGGCGGAGTCGGGCAGCCACGCGATCGGCTCGTACTTCGCCGGGCCGTCGAACCGCGTCCACTGCCGCGTGGTGTCGGTGGCCAGGTCCACCACGAACAGCTCGTGGTCGGCGTTCTGGTGCAGCTTCAGCACCAGCAGCAGCCGCGAGTCGGGGGAGAAGCCCATCGGCAGGTAGCGGTCGTCGCCGCGCAGCACGGTGCGCGTGCCGTTCGCGTCGCGCACCAGGACGTCGAACACCGTGCGGTCACGGGCGTTGTCGGCGTAGGCGAGCATGGACCCGTCGGCGCTGTACGGGTTCCCGGTGCTGCCGTAGGGGGCGCCGACCTCGCAGCGCACCCCCTCCTCCGCGACCAGCCACTCCACCTCGCCGGTCGCCGGGTCCAGCTCGCCCAACCGGTGGTCCTCGCCGCCGTCCGGGTCGACCAGCACCAGCAGCCGCGCGCCGTCCGGCCGCCACGCGCACCGCCGCACCGCGCCGGGGACCGGCAGGGGCCGCCCGTCCACCCACGGCTGCGGGCGGCCGGTGGCGTCGCTGATCCACGCCACCCGGTCGTCCGGCCCGACGTCCGAGCCCCACACCCACGCGAAGTCCGTCAGCGTCACCGGCCCTCCTCCGCGATCGCCCGCTGGAGGGTCGCCGCCGCCACGACGCCCCGGCGGAACCAGTCCAGCGCCAGGTTCTCGTTGGGCGCGTGGTTGCGCTCGTCCACGTTGGCCAGCGGCACGCCGTAGCAGGGCACGCCCAGCTCGTCGCTGAACGCCGCGATCGGCAGGCTCCCGCCCAGGGCGGGCAGCAGCAGCGGCTCCTCGCCGAGGCCGGCCGCCGCGCCGCGCACCACGGCGCCGGTCCAGCGCGCCTCCGGCAGCGTCCGGGACGGGTTCATCGCGCCGCCCGGGACGAGTTCGACGTCGGGGGCGTGCCGGGCCAGGTGCGCGCGCAGGGCCGCGAGCACGTCGTCCACCCGCTGGCCGCCGGCCAGCCTCATGTCGCACCGGGCGACCGCGACGTTCGGGATCACCGTCCGGTGCTCGCCGCCGTCCTCGCAGGTCAGCGAGTTGATGCTGAACGTGGGCCCGGTCAGCCGCTCGTGGAAGCCGGGCCCGCTCGGCGGTTCCATGCCCGACACGCCGATGCCGGCCAGCACCCCCGGCACGTCCACCGGCAGCTCGGCCAGCGCGTCCCGCTCGCCGGGGCTCAGCGGCGCCGCGCCGTCGGCGAACCCGTCGACCAGCACCCGGCCCCGCGCGTCGCGCATCCCGGCCAGCACGTGCACCAGCCGCCAGGCGGGGTTGGGCGCGACACCGCCCCAGTTGCCCGAGTGCAGCACCCCGGACGCGCCCCGCACCCGCAGCTCGAACGTGACGACGCCGCGCACCCCGAGCACCACCGACGCGCGCCCGGACTCGTGCACCGGCCCGTCGCTCCACAGCACCAGGTCCGGCTTGTCCAGGCCGCGCAACGCCTTCGCGAGGTTGGGGCTGCCGACCTCCTCCTCGCCGTCGAGCAGCACGGTCACCCGGCACGGCAGCCCGCCGCCGACCTCGCGCAGCGCCCGCAGGCCCAGCAGCTGGGCCAGGTGCTGGCCCTTGTTGTCCGCCGCGCCCCGGCCGTAGACCCGGCCGTCCCGGAAATCCGGCTCGAACGGCGGCGTGACCCACTCGTGCAGGGGCCCGGCGGGCTGCACGTCGTAGTGGCCGTAGACCAGCACGTGCGGCGCGCCGGGCGGGCCGGGCGCGGTGCCGACCAGCGCGGGCCGGCCGCCCGTCGCGACCACCTCGGGCGTCAGACCGCTGCGGCGCAACAGCTCCACGCCGTGCGCGGCAGCCTCCGCCATCCCCTCGCCGGTGCGGCTCACGCTCGGCTGGGCGATCCACGCGGCGAGTTCGGCCAGCAGCTCCGGCTCCCGGTCCCGCACCCAGCCGGCGACCCGTTCGGCCAACTCCATGCGGCCCCCCAAGTGATTTCATTTTCTGCAATCGATGTCAGTGAACCAAACCACCGCCGCGCCGGGCAAGGCCCTCCTCGGTTAGCCTCTTGGCCGTGCCCACCGACCAGCCCGAGCGCACCGCCTCCGTGGAAGAGCTGAAGGCGCTGGCGCACCCGCTGCGCTGGCGCATCCTGCGGCTGTGCCTGGACCGGGCGTGGACCAACCAGGAGCTGGCCGAGCGGCTGGGGATCGCGCCGGCCACCGCGCTGCGCCACGTGCGCGCGCTGGTCGAGCAGGGCTTCCTGGCGGCCGAACCGGTCCGCACCGGCGCGAAGGGCGCCCTGGAACGCCCGTACCGCACCACCCGCCGCACCTGGCGGCTGGGCCTGATCGACGTCGAGGGCGTCGGCCTGGTGCAGCAGGTGGACCTGGCGATGCTGGCGGCGCACCGCGCGGAGCTGGTGGAGGCGGGACCCGACGCCTACCGGGAGGTGGCGCGCGGCGTGCTGCGCCTCAACGCGGAGTCCCAGGCCGAGCTGAAGGCCCGCCTGGAGGAGCTGCTCGGCGACTTCACCGGCCGCGACGACCCCGACGGCGAACCCCTGAGCTACCTGTGGTCGCTCGGCGCCCGGCCGGCCCGCTGACCCCGCCGAGCGCCGGAGCACCCGGGCCCGAGGCGGTGCGGCTGCCCGCTCCGCGCGCGGCGCGAATAGCCGGATCGGCTCATTGTCGTTGCCTGCCAACGCCCTTACCGTGGGCTGGCGCCCGAGCGCGGGCGCCCCGAGCGGCTGGAGGTCTCGCGGTGACGTGGAGTCGGGTCGTGGGCGCGGTGGCACTCGTGGGCGCCTCGCTGGTGGCGCTGCCGGTGTCCGCCGGCGCGGTGGACACCCGGGAGACGGCGGTGGTCTCGTTAGGGGACAGCGCCATGTCGGGCGAGGGCGCGGGTTCGTACGAGGAGGGCACCGAAGGCGAGAACGGCAACTGGTGCCACCGCTCCACGCGGTCCATGGTGCACATGACCCGGCTCGCCGAGCGCACGGTGAACCTGGCGTGCTCGGGCGCGGACTCCGCCCACGTGTCGCTGGCCGACACCACCCACTACACCGAGGGCTCCCAGGCCCGGCGGCTGGTCGAGGTCGCCCGGCAGTACCGGGTGACCACCGTGCTGGTGCAGGTCGGGGCCAACGACGACCCGAGGTTCGCCGACACGATGGTCGACTGCGTCGCGGCCTGGGTGAACCCGTTGCGCGCGGGCTGCCGGTCGGAGCTGGCCGCCCGGTGGCCCGCCCGGCTGGCCGCGATGGCGCCGAAGGTCGAGCAGGCCGTGCGGGACGTGCGGTCGGCGATGGAGCTGGCCGGGTACCCGCCGGAGGCGTACTCGCTGGTGCTCACCTCGTACGCATCCCCGGTGACGGAGAAGATGGACAAGCTGCTGCACGGCCCGCAGGGCTGCCCGTTGCGGCTCGCCGACGCCGGCTACGGCCGGACGGTGGCCGTGCCGCAGCTGTCCGAGGCCCTGCGCGGGGTGGCGGACCGGACCGGCGTGAAGTTCCTCGACCTCTCCCGGGCGACGGAGGGCCGCGAGGGGTGCAGCCGGGGGGTGAGCCCGGTCGGGGAGTGGCAGCGCCGCCTGACCGTGGATCCGTACGCGTTGGTCAACGGCGGCCTGGACGCCATCGGCCTGCACCTGGCTCAGCAGTCGTTCCACCCCAACGCCGCCGCGCACGCGCAGCTGGGGCGCTGCGTCACCGAATTCGTCCGGGGCGGCGCGCCCGCGGCCCGCTGCCTGCAAGGGGCGGACGGCAACTTGCACGCGGTTGCCTGAGAAATCGGGGCGCAGTCCGCAATATCAGGGTTTCCCGGGCAGGAAAACCCTAAGGCTCCCTCAAATCCGTCGACCGCTGTGGTCCGGGTCCCTAGCCTTGTTCCATGAGACTGCTGCTATGGACCGTCCTGGTCTGCGCGTGCGCGGTCCAGGGCGGTGAATCGCTGGTCCTGCTGTCGGGGGCGCTGCTGGTGGGCTGCGCCTCCGAGCACTCGCTCGCACGTCGGCGGAGGGCGCGAGCCCTTCCCGGCCGCCTGCCCGACTGCCATCCATTCGTGTAAATAATTCTCCGGCTCCACGGCGAGGGGAGGCTGTCCCGGTGCTCGGGGACGGGGACCCAGGACCTGGGGCCCGACCCGCGCTGCGCCCCGTCGAGGCCCGGTACGTGCGGCTGCGCGTTGCCCGAGGTAGGCAACCCCGGGCCCGTGGGCACCGCCGCCGAGGTGACGCCACTCGGGCACTGACACCCGGGCCCGCCAGCTGCCCAGGTCCACCAGCCACCCAGGCCCCCAGCCACCCGGACCCCCGCCACCCGGACCCACCAGCCGCGCACCGATGCGCATACCGGTCGCTTCGTGTTCTCCTCCCCGTACGGCCTGGGCGCAGCCCGATCGCATTTGTCGGGGGGTGTCAAGCACGCTCTTCGCTTGACACCCCCCGACAAATGCGATTGCCTTCGGCAGGCCGTGCGGGGAGGAGAACACGACCGCCCTTTCTTTTCCTCCTCCTTGGGGGCCTCTCGGCCGCTCTTCATACTTGGGTTGCGCACCGATCCAGGTGATATATAGGTGCAGTGCGGATCTAAGACAAAAACAAAAGAGTCCTCGCCGGACGGGCAGGCCGCCAAGGAGAATGAAAAGAAACTGCGGTCGTGTTCTCCCCGCATGACCTGTCAAAGACGACCATGCTTTTCCTGGGGGTGCAAGCGAAAAGCGTGCTTGCACCCCCAGGAAAAGCATGGTAGCCCTCCGGGCAGGCCATACGGGGAGAACACGAAGGCACCGGTCTGCACGGGGCGTGCGGAAGGCGGCATGGGGCTGTGCGGGGTGTGCCGGAGGCGGCATGGGGCTGTGCGGGGTGTGCCGGAGGCGGCATGGGGCTGTGCGGGGAGTTGCGGGCCGCAGGGTTGGGGCTGCGGGGTGGGGCTGCGGGTGTGGACGGTCGCGTGTGGTGCGTGAGGTGGGCCACAGGGGTTGGGCGATGTCGTGGTGTGGCCGGGTTGTGTCGTGGTGCGACGGACCGTCCGGAGTGGTGTGGCCGGGGTTGTTACCGGGCCGGGGAGTCCCGTGGACGGACTCCCCGACCCTCGCAGGCGTCAGGCGGGACTGGGGGACCTCGCCTGACGCGAAGCGTGGCAACGGTGTCTGCCCATTGTGCGAATGAGCAGGGTGGAGAGTGCGTTAAAGCGAACCCTGTCCCCCAGTGGAACCACGCTCACCTCGGGAGCGCGGTTCGAGCGAGACGGTATTAGGCGGTCCCGGAGGGCCGAAAGCGGCTGAACGGGTGAAAGTGCGAAACGCGCAGGACCGCGCGGGCGCCATACCTCATTCCGGTGCGGATCGGGCGGGAATCGGCGGGATCGGGCGCTTATTTCCACCATTCGGGAATATTCCACGTCGCGGCAGCACAGGGGCGCGTCGCGCCCGGAGGGGCTTCGGGGATTCTTTTTCGGGCCGGGGCTGGGCCTGTCGGGTGCGATCCGGCCGGTTCCGCAGGAGTGCGGTGGAGGGGGTGCCGGTTCGCGTGCTAGAGGTGAGGGGACCGACGACCGGGGGTGTGGTCCGGGTGGGGAGTTCATTCGAGGCGCGGCGGCTGGCGAGACCGGTGGAGCACCTCTTCGGCGGAGTGGCCGGGTCGGTGTGCGCGGTGCGGACCGAGACGCCGCACGTCGTGCTGACCTACGACGACGGGCCGGAGCCGGGCGGCACCGGGGCGGTGTTGGCGGCGCTCGCCGATTTCCACGCGACGGCCACCTTCTTCGTGCTGCTGACCCGCGCCCGGCGGTTTCCGAGGCTGCTCGGGGAAATCGTTTCGGCCGGGCACGAGATAGCCCTGCACGGGGTGGACCACCGCCGGCTCACGCAATTCCCCGGCGCCGAGGTCGAGCGGCGCACCCGGGCCGGCCGGGCCGAGCTGGAGGACCTGACCGGGCGCCGCGTCGCCTGGTTCCGCCCGCCCTACGGGGCGCAGTCGCTGCGGACGTGGCGGGCGGTGGTGCGGGCGGGCCTCGTGCCGGTGCTGTGGGGGCCGACGCTGCGGGACACCTCGGACGTGCCGCAGGCCGACCGGGTGGCGAGCGCGCTGCGCGGCAGCCGGGCCGGGGCGATCGTGCTGGGGCACGACGGCTTCGCGGGGCCGGCCGACGGCGTGGACGACGGCCCCGCGCCCCTGGTGGACCGGGGCGGGCTGACCCGCTCGCTGCTGCGGGCCCTCGGCGCGCGCGGCCTGGTCGCCCGGTCGCTGGGCGAGGTGCTGGCCGTGGGCGAGCCGGTGCGGCGCGCCTGGTTCCGCGGCTGACACCGCCACCGGACCGCAGCGGCCCCCGGCCGGCCCGCCGCGCTCAGGGCTTGGCGAGCGCGGGGACCAGCTGCTCCAACGCGCCCAGGTGGGCGGCCCGGATGTCGGCGTACTCCGCCTCCGAGGCGTCGACCACCGCCGTGGTGACGGTGATGTCCAGCGGCTCGGCCAACTCCGGCAGGTTGACCAGGGTCCGGCCGCGCGCGTGCGCCACCCGCGAGTAGTGCCCGGCCACCGAGCGCTGCTCGTGCGGCGGGTAGGAGCCCTTGAGGCGCTCGAACGCGCTGGCGCCGTCCGCGCCCCGGTCGGCGAACACGGCGATCTCCACCGACTCCACCCGGGGCCGGCCGCCGGCCGGGAACGCCCACTTGCCGAACGCGCGCACCGCCCGCCCGTCGGGCGGCTCGGCGGTGCAGCGGGCGGCGTCGACCGGCAGACCTTCGGCGCGCATCCACGCCGTCAGGTCGCCCGGCTTGTCGCAGAGGCTGATGCGCAGCGGCTCGGTCGTCCCGGTGGTCGAGCCGGCGGGGCCCGCCGACTCGACCTGCTGCGCGCAGCCCGCGATCGAGACACCCGCGACCAGGACGGCGGCGGCCACCGCACCACGTGATCTCACCATGTCCCTCTACATCGCCGGACGGACGCCGGACGTGACACTGAATGGATCACGTCCGGCGCCGAACGGCCTAGCAGCGCCTGCTACCTGGTGCGGAACAGCTTGACCTTCATCGACGTGCCGGACTGCGAGAGCACCCGCAGGCCCACGCCCGCGGCGGGCAGCTTGACGCCCGTGGTGGGCGTCTCCGGGTAGAAGAACTGCTTGGTGTCGTCGAACACCGGCTTGGCCGCCTGTCCGCGCACATAGGACGGCTTGCCGTTGACGTGCAGGGTGAACGAGTCGGACTTCTGCAACCCGAACGGCGCGTCGTACCCGGCGACCGTGGGCGGCCACGCCGCGCCCTCCAGGTTGTAGATCGGCGCGGGGTTGGCGTCGATCGGCAGGATCAGGCCCTCACCGGGGTGCTCGCTGGTGTTGTTGTCCAGGTGGCTGGTGTCCCACAAGGACACCAGCAGGCCGTCCTGGTACGGGAAGTGCTCGACCCACTTCGGCTTGTTCGGGAAGCTGTACCGGTAAGGACCGGTGCGGTTGTACTTGCCGTAGGACTCGTAGGTGCGGTTCGACGCGATGTAGAACTGGTCGAACGACTTGGTCTCGGAGCCCGCCGTGGCCCGGAAGCCCTTGGTGGTCCAGCCCGTGCCGTCCTCCGCGCCGTCCCGGAACACCGGCGCGCCGTCGGCGGTCACCGCGATGTCGTCGGCGAAGAAGCCCTGCAGCGCCAGGCCGCCGTCGGTGCGGTAGGCGAAGCGGATCCTGGTGTTCTTGCCGGCGTAGGCGGTCAGCGGCACGCGGACGTCGACCCAGCGGTCCGCCGAGGAGCCGTTGAGCGCGGGCGCGTCGCCGGAGTCGCGGGCGAACGCCCGGCCGTCGGCCGTGCCGTCCAGCTGGGTCCAGCTGCCGTCGGCGTTCTGCGCCTCCACGTAGAGGTAGTCGAAGTCCGCCTCCAGGTCGTAGCGCGCCTTGAGGGTCAGCTCCGCGGTGGACTTCCCGGTCAGGTCCAGCGGCCGGGCCATCCAGTTGTCCAGGTCGTTGCCCCGGTCGCTCCACCACATCCTCGACCCGGCGAACGGCGCGCCGTACTCGAACTTCTTCTGCACGTCGGGCAGCACCACCACGAGGCCCTGGGCGCGGTCGGTGTTGTACTCGTGCGGGCCCAGCTCGAAGGTGCGCTCCTGCCCGGCGACCGCGACCTCGTAGTCCAGCCAGCCCAGCTGGAGCTTGTCCCAGGCGGACAGCTCGTTGGCCCGCGTGCCCGGCGCCTCGCCCGGCTCGCCGACGCGCGTCTGACCCATCAGCGACCACCAGTTGACGCCGTTGGTGCCGGCGTTGGTGGTGTCGTAGTGGTCGGGCAGGCCGAGGTCGTGGCCGTACTCGTGGGCGAACACGCTGACGCCGCCGTTCTCCGGCTGCATCGTGTAGTCGCCGACCCACAGGCCCGTGTCGCCGATCGGCGTGCCGCCCAGCTTGTTGGTGCCCGGACCGGTGTTGTAGTTCTTGAACGCGTAGCCCCGGTGGCTCCAGATGGCGTCCTCGCCCTGCCATGGGTCGCGGTCGGCCTGGTCGCCGCCCGCGTGGACGATCTGGAAGTGGTCGAGGTAGCCGTCCGGCTCGTTGAACTCGCCGTCGCCGTCGTGGTCGTAGCGGTCCCACTCGTCGAACCGCGCCAGCTCCGCCCGGATCTGCTCGGTGGTGAGCCCGGCGGCCTTCCGGTCGGCGACCCACTGGGTGACCGCGTCCTTGACCAGCTCGTAGCTGTTGTTGCACAGGTTGGACGCGCACGGGTAGCCGTCGGAGCGGCCGTAGCGGGCCTCGTTGTAGCGGACCTTGACCCAGTCGGTCACCGCGCCGCTGACGCTGTAGCGGCCGGAGGACTGCTTGTCGAAGTAGTTGGCGACCGAGTTGGCGCCCGGCGCGGTGGAGAAGTAGAGGTCCTCGAAGTACCGGCGGCTGAAGTCCGGCTGCCAGATGGTGGTGTTGTCCACCGCCCGGTTCGGCTGGGGGATCTGGTTGTGCCGCGGGCCGTCGAAGCGCTGCGGGCCGGGGACGTGCGGCGCGGTGTCCTGGTCGGGGTACTGCGGGTGGCGCTCGTCGCCGAACTCGGCGAGCACGACGAAGACCTTGTCGACCTTCTCCCGCTCCAGCTCCACGTACTCGTCGACCTGCCGCCGCTTGCCGGCCTCGGCCTTGCGGCCGAGCTTGACGACCTTGCTCGGGCCGCGCTGCTCCGCGGTCGCCTCGCCGGTCAGCACCTTGGCCAGCGCCTCCTGGCGCATCGCCCGCCGCTTGTCCTCCAGCGGGTTGGGCAGCTCGTCCAGCCGCTGCTGCGCCGCCGGTTCGGGGACGGTGTCCGGGGCGGCTGCCGCGGGCACGGCGGTGATGCCCGCGCCGATCAGCGCCAGCGCGGCGGTACCGATCAGGAGTCTTCGCATCGAGGTTCCCTCGCGAGTGGTGGAAGGGGTCGAGCGGGAGGTTACGTAGCGGTTCGCCGGTGCGGCACAGCCGGAAGTCGGGAGCCGGGCCGACCGTCGGCGCGCGTCGTCGGGGGCCGGCCCGCGCGTGCGGAGCGGCCCGCGCCGGGCTCCGGGCGCACCTGCGCCGCAGAACTGCCTTCCCGGTCCGCGTTCGCGGCGTTTACGATGCTCGGGTGCCGAACCTGCGGATCAGTGAGGCCGCCGCCCTGCTGGGCGTCAGCGACGACACCGTGCGGCGGTGGATCGACCAGGGGCGGCTGCCCGCGGTGCGGTTGGACAGCGGTCGCAAGGGGGTCGGCGGCCGGGACCTGGCCGAGTTCGCCCAGCGGCTCGGCGAGGCGGCCGAGCCGGGCGCGACGGTCGCCGCGTCCGCCCGCAACCGGATGCGGGGCATCGTCACGCGCGTGGTGAAGGACGGGGTGATGGCGCAGGTGGAGATGCAGGCCGGGCCGTTCCGCGTCGTGTCGCTGATGAGCCGGGAAGCCGCCGACGACCTCGGCCTGGAGGTGGGCAGCGTCGCGGTCGCCTCCATCAAGTCCACGCACGTCGTCGTCGAGATCCCGGAGGGCTGAGCCGTGCCGCGCGGCGCGCTGGCGCTCACCGCCGCGGTGCTCCTGGCCGGGTGCGCGGGGCCGGAGGCGAGGACGGCGGCGGGGTCGGCCGGCGCCGGGGACGTCGTCGTGTTCGCCGCGGCGTCGCTCACCGAGGCGTTCACCGACCTGGGCGAGCAGTTCGAGGCCGCGCACCCCGGCGCGCGGGTGCGGTTCAACTTCGCGGGCAGCTCCGGGCTGGCCCGGCAGATCGGCCAGGGCGCGCCGGCCGACGTGTTCGCCTCCGCCGCGCCCGCGCCCATGCGGCAGGTGTCCGACGCCGGCGGCGTCGCGGGCGAACCCGAGGTCTTCGCCCGCAACGCGCTGCGGATCGCCGTGCCCAGGGGCAACCCCGGCCGGGTGACCGGGCTCGCCGACTTCGGCCGCGAGGAGGCCAGGATCGCGCTGTGCGCCGCGCAGGTGCCGTGCGGTGCGGCGGCGGAGCAGGTGTTCGGTGCGGCCGGCGTCACGCCCCGGCCGGACACCGTCGAGCAGGACGTCAAGGCGGCGCTGGTGAAGGTCCGGCTCGGCGAGGTCGACGCCGCGCTGGTCTACCGCACCGACGTGCGCGCCGCCGGGGCGGAGGTGGAGGGGATCGACTTCCCCGAGGCCGACCGCGCCGCCAACGACTACCCGATCGCGCCGCTGGCCGCGGCGCCCAACGCGGCGGGGGCCCGCGCCTTCGTGGCCTTCGTGCGGTCCGACGAGGGTCGCGCGGTGCTCGCCGGGGCCGGGTTCGACACCCCGTGACGCCGCGACGCGCGCGGGGGCGGCTGCCGGCGGTCCTGGTGCTGCCCGCCGCGCTGGGGCTGCTGTTCCTGCTGCTGCCGCTGGTCGGGCTGCTGGTCCGCGCGCCGTGGGCCGACCTGCCCGCGCGGCTGCTCAGCCCCGAGGTGGGCGAGGCGCTGCGGCTCTCGGTCGTGTGCGCCACCCTGGCGACGGCGGTGTGCCTGCTGCTCGGCGTCCCCCTGGCGTGGCTGCTGGCCCGCGGCGACCTGCCGGGGCGCGGCTTCCTGCGGGCGCTGGTCACCGTGCCGCTGGTGCTGCCGCCCGTGGTGGGCGGCGTGGCGCTGCTGCTGGTGCTGGGCAGGCGGGGGCTGGTGGGGCAGCACCTCGACGCGTGGTTCGGGGTGTCGCTGCCGTTCACCACCGCCGGCGTGGTGGTGGCGGAGGCGTTCGTGGCCATGCCGTTCCTGGTGATCTCGGTGGAGGGCGCGCTGCGCGCGGCCGACCGCCGCTACGAGGAGGCCGCCGCGACCCTCGGCGCGTCGCGGTGGCTGGCGTTCCGCCGCGTCACGCTGCCGTCGGTGCTGCCGGGCGTGGTGGCCGGCGCGGTGCTGTGCTGGGCGCGGGCGCTGGGCGAGTTCGGCGCGACCATCACGTTCGCGGGCAACTTCCCCGGCGAGACGACGACCGTGCCGCTGGCGGTCTACCTCGCCCTGGAGACCGACCCGGACGCGGCGGTCGTGCTCAGCGTCGTGCTGCTGCTGGTGTCGGTGGGCGTGCTGGCCGGGCTGCGGGACCGGTGGACCGGCGGTGCGACGTGACGGTGCGCGCCGCGCTGCGGGTCACCCGGGGCGCGTTCCGGCTCGACCTCGACCTGACCGTCGAGCCCGGCGAGGTGGTCGCCCTGCTCGGCCCCAACGGCGCGGGCAAGACCACGGCGCTGCGGGCGCTGGCGGGCCTGCAGCCGCTCACCGCCGGGCACGTCCGGCTCGACGGCGAGCCGTGGGACGAGCCGCCGGCGACCTTCGTGCCCGTCGAGCGCCGGCCGATCGGGGTGGTGTTCCAGGACCACCTGCTGTTCGGGCACCTGTCCGCGCTGGAGAACGTCGCCTTCGGACCGCGGGCGCGCGGCGCGCGCCGGACCGCCGCCCGCGCGCTCGCCCGGCGGTGGCTGGACCGCGTCGGCCTGGCCGAGCACGCCGACGCCAAGCCCCGCGCGCTGTCCGGCGGCCAGGCGCAGCGCGTGGCGCTGGCCCGCGCCCTGGCGACCGGGCCGCGCCTGCTGCTGCTCGACGAGCCGCTGGCGGCGCTGGACGCGAGCACCCGGCTGGCCGTGCGCGCGGAACTGGGCCGCCACCTCGCCGACTTCCCCGGCCACACCCTGCTGGTCACCCACGACCCGCTCGACGCCATGGTGCTGGCCGACCGGCTGGTGATCGTGGAGGGCGGCCGGGAGGTCCAGCAGGGGCCGCCCGGCGAGGTGGCCCGCCACCCGCGCACCCCGTACGTCGCCAACCTGGTCGGGCTCAACCTGCACCGGGGCGAGGCCGCCGGCGCCACCGTCACCCTGGCGGGCGGGGGTGTCCTGACCGTCGCCGGACCCGCGACCGGTACGGTGCACGTCGCGTTCCCGCCCAGCGCCGTCAGCCTCCACCCCGGGCCGCCCGCCGGCAGCCCCCGCAACGCCTGGCAGGTCACCGTGACGGATGTCGAGCAGCACGCCCACACCACCCGGCTCCGGCTGGCCGGCCCGCCGGCCGTGCTGGCCGACATCACCACGGCGGCGCTGGCGGACCTGCGGGTGCGCCCCGGCGACCGGCTGTGGGCGGCGCTCGAAGCCACCGAGATCCGGACCTACCCCGCATGAGCACGGCACTGGTCGTCGTGCACGAGGGCCGCGGCCCGGACCGGCACGCCCACCGGCTCGCGGCGGCGGTGCGCCGTCCGGAGTGGACGGTGTCGGTCCCCGACCTCCGGCCGGTGCTCGCGGCCGGCGCGGGCCGGGCGGCCGGTGCGGGAACGAGCGCGGGAACGAGCGCGGGAACGGGTGCGGAACCCGGCGCGGAAACGGGTGCGGTGGCGCTGGCCGCCGCGCTGGCCGCGCACGCCGCCGCCCTGCGCGCCGACCACGACCGCCTGCTGTGCCTGGGGTTCAGCGCCGGCGCGACCGCCGCGTGGCTGGCCGCGGAGGCGTTCGACGCCATCGCCTGCGTGTGCTGCGCCCGCCTGCACGACCACGCCGACCACCGGCCGCGCCGGCCCTGCCTGCTGGTCGTCGCCGCGCGGGGGCCGGGTCCCGCGCCCCGCGACCTCGCCGGGCGGCTGGCCGGGCCGACGGTGGCGGTCGACGTCTACGACGCCGAGGACGGCTTCTGCGACGAGGACGACCCGCGCCACCACCCCGAGCACAGCGCCGCCGTGGTGCGCGGCGTCCGGCGGTTCTTCCACGCCGACCGGTGATCGGCGCGGAGTGCCCCGCCCGGTGCGCTCCACGGCCGTGCGGGTGATTTCCGGGTCCTCCGACGAGGTGGTCCTGCGCGTCGTCGCCGGGTGCCGGTGGAACAAGAGCCCGACCCGCGCCCCGAGAAGACCCGCGGCGTCCACCCGGCACGGGCGCGGCAGTCCGCGGGGGCCTGACGGGATCCGCGACGCCTTGCGGGAGCGGGAATCGCCCCGGCGGACACCGCCGCCGGCACCAGCCGGACGTGTGGGGTCCTCCACTATTCACAGTGAATTCGCCGGCTCGTCGCGTTTCACCGGTTCGGGGGAACACCGACGATTCCACGCGGGAATCGCTTCATGATCATTGTGCTAGCGTCGGGCGGTACGGACAAAACGGCCGCCGACCACTCGGAAAGGCATGAGGTGTGAAGCGTCTCCTCCCCCTGCTCGGAGCGGCCACCGCCCTGGTGGCAGCCGCAGGCACCGCCCTCGCGTACAGCCCCGACCAGCCCGTCGGCTCCGACGGCTTCGGCCACGGCCGCGGCGGCGTCGTCGTGACCCACGGGCGGTTCGCGCCGCCCGCGACGGCCACCAACGCCTTCACCTACGACACGGCGCTGATCGCGCCGGGCGCGAAGGTCATGGTGGTGGCCACGCCAAAGTGGCGTTCCACGAAGGTGCAGCTGAGCGTGTACGGGCTGGTGCCCAACCGCACGTACGGCTCGCACGCCCACCAGAAGCAGTGCGGGCAGCTGCCCGCCGACTCGGGCGCGCACCACCAGCACGTGGTCGACCCGAACCAGCCGTCGGTGGACCCGGCCTACGCCAACCCGACCAACGAGATCTGGCTCGACTTCACCACCGACGCCCGCGGTCGCGCCACGGTGACGACCACCGTGCCGTGGCGGTTCGACGACCGCCGCGCGGGTTCGGTCGTGATCCACGCCGAGAAGACCGCCACCGAGCCCGGCAAGGCGGGCACGGCCGGTCCGCGCGTGGGCTGCGCGACCGTCAAGTTCTGACCAACCCCCACGCTCCTGGCGTGGTGGGCGGGGCGCGACGTCCCGCTCACCGCGTCGGGTCGGGGCGCCGCCCCCGCGCAGCGCGGCGGGTGGGCCTGAGCAGCACGTAAGCTGGTGCGGTGCGCACTCGGCCGACGCTGACCTGGACCGCCACCGGCGAGCCGCTGCCGCGCACGACGAGCCTGGACGAGGTCGTGCGGGTGGTCGCCGCGGGCGGCGCGGTCGTGCTCAGCGGAGCGGGGCTGTCCACCGAGTCGGGCATCCCGGACTACCGCGGTGAGGCCGGCAGCCTGCGCCGGCACTCCCCGATGACCTACGACGAGTTCACCGGCAGCGCGGCGGGCCGCCGCCGGTACTGGGCGCGCAGCCACCTCGGGTGGCGCACCATCGCCCGCGCCGACCCGAACGCGGGCCACCACGCCGTGGCGGCGCTGCGCGCCGGGGGCTTCCTGGCCGGTGTGATCACCCAGAACGTCGACGGCCTGCACCGCGCGGCGGGCACGGCCGACGCCGTCGAGCTGCACGGCAACCTGGACCGGGTGGTGTGCCTGGGCTGCCGCCGGACCGGTCCGCGCGAGGAGCTGGACCGCAGGCTGCGCGCGGCGAACCCGGGCTTCACCGCCACCGCCGCGCGGATCAACCCGGACGGCGACGTGGACCTGGCCGACGAGGACGTGCGCGACTTCCGCGTGGTCGACTGCGCGGCCTGCGGGGGAGTGCTGAAGCCGGACGTGGTGTTCTTCGGCGAGAACGTGCCCCCGCCCCGCGTGCGGCAGTGCTACCGGCTGGTGGACGAGGCGCGGGCGGTGCTGGTGCTGGGTTCTTCGCTGACGGTGATGTCGGGCCTGCGGTTCGTCCGGCACGCGGCGAAGGCGGGCAAGCCGGTGGTGATCGTGAACCGGGGCGAGACGCGGGGCGACGCCCACGCGACGGCTCGCGTGGACCTGCCGCTGGGGCGGGCGCTCACCGACGTGTGCCGGATCGTGGGCGCGCCCGCGCTGCCCTGAGCGGCGGGCCGCGTGTCCACAGTGGACAATTTCGGGGGCCGCTCCGGGGGGCGCTCCGCGTCCGGGGCGGGACACGCCGCGGCGGGGCTGTTTTCACCCTGATGTCGCAGCTTGTCGGCGGTGCGCACGGGGTATTCAACGCGCACACCCGATACGCCCCCGCTGCCGCGGCGGGGACCCCATTCCCGCAAGGAGGTCGTGATGGCACACGTCCGCAACTTGATCGACATCCGCAGCGGCGACGAGTTCGACCAGCCCACGCCGTTCGGGCTGGTGTACCCGATGCGCACCGCGGACGGCGACGTGCCGCCCAGCCAGCGCGGTCGCACCTGGGAGCACCTCGTCGCGTCCGGCCGCGAACTGCGCCCCGTCCAGTAGCTCACCGGTTGCCCACCAGCGGCAGGTAGACCTCGCCGACGGTCCCGACCAGCGCGCCGTCGGGCACGGCGGGCGTGCCGCTGGTGGGGAATTCGTTGCGCAGCAAGGCGATCGCGACCGTGGCGACGCGGGGGGTGCAACGCCTCCGGCCGCGCTTCACCGCGCGCCACGGCCCGGCCCGGGACGGTCGGCCACAGCGCGCTGCCCGCGTCGGCCACCTCGTCGCGCAGCTGCGCCGGCAGTTCGGTCGCGCCGATGCCGCCCACCAGCTCGCGCAGCACCGCGCCCTCGGGCGAGGACCGGTGCCGGCCCGGCCGGGTGGTCGTGGGGCAGGGAGGCGGGGTCGGTTGGGCGCCGACCCCGTCCCCCTGCGGTTCAGCAAGCGGGCGCGACCGGTTCGTTGGAACCGGTGTCCACGAAGCCGTCGCTGATCCACTTGCCGTCCTGGAGCCGGTTCCACAGGTCGGTCCGGCCCCAGACGCCGTCCACCGCTTCACCGCGCGCCGTGCACGAGATCGAGACCACCGCGCCGTCCGCGACCGTTCCCACGGCGGCGAAGCTCAACCCGGGGCCCGAACGCAGGTTGACGGTGCTGTTGGGGCCGCCGTCGACCGTGCCGGTGGGCAGGGTCGTGCCACCACCGCCGTAGTTCGTGACCCGACCGCCGACGCCGACCCGCGCCGAGCCCCGCTGGGCGTAGCCGCCGTAAGCCTGTGACCCCTCGTAGAACGTCCAGCCGCCGATGGTCATCCCGTTGACGCTGATGTGGTTGTTCCCGCGCAGCAACGAGAAGTGCACGTGCGCACCCGTGCTGGAGCCACCGCACGGCAGTTCGTTGCCGATGTGCCCCAGGTACGTCCCGGTCCGCACGGCGCTGCCGTCGGCCAATGTCGTCAGGTCGTACATGTGGTAGTAGGTGGTGTTGTAACCGTTGTCGTGCACGACTTTCACGACGGCACTGCGCCCCACGACGCAGCTCTTGTAGACGCGACCGGGCCCGGCGGACAGCACGCGCCCGTCGCCGCCGTTGAAGTCGATCGAGCTGAACGGCCGGCTGTTGCCGCTGTTGCCGTGCGGGCCACCGCCCATCCACCACGCCACGCCCTGCGGCCAGGGCAGGCCGAGACCGGTGTCGGCCAGTGCAGTGCTGGTGTGGTTGCGCGCGAACGTCTGCTTCTCGCCCTCGCTGAGCACAGCCGTCGGCGCCTGGGCGGCCAGTTCGGCGAAGCCGGCCGTTCCGTCGAGTTCGACCCGCCAGGCGGACCGGTCACGGCGGGCCAGGAACAGCGCCATCAACGGCGTCCCGTGCTCCTGGTGGTAGGTCATCGGCACGGTGGTGCTGCCGAAGACCCATGAGCCGGCCCTGCGGGTCGGCTCGAACAGCGGTTCACGCAGGGACTGCGTGCCCCACTGCTGCTTCAACGACTCGCCGTGCTGCTGGAGCACGGTCGCGCGCACGGTGGCGGCGAGGTCGTCCTCGGTGGGGCCGGCGGCAGCGGTCTGCGGCACGACCAGGACCGCGATACCGGCGGTGACAGCCGCGAACAGCGCGGCGAACCGTCGCGCGGCGTGCGGGTTCGACATGTGCCCTCCAGGGAATCGGCACACGGGCAGGGGATGGCAACCGGTGCAGGCCGGCCGCCGCGCCGATGACATACCGGCGGTCCGACGCGGTCAAGGTCGCCGGCCGCCGCGCGCCGAAACTGTGGAGGCGCAGGGCAAAACTGTGGAGGACTACCCACCGCCGTCCCGGTCACGGCGAGGGGGCCGGCTCCTAAACTGTGTTCTTCCACAGTCGAGGGGACCAGCGGTGGCCGCTAGACCGAACGGCGCCGACGGCGCGGACCACGAGGTCGACGTGCTGCTCCGGACGGGCCCGTTCCACGAGGCCCTGCGCGCGGCCGTCGAACGCAGCGGGCTCACCCTGGAACGCCTGCGCGACCGCCTGGACCGCCGCGGCATCCACGTCAGCCTGTCCACCCTGAGCTACTGGCGACTGGGCCGCAGCCGGCCGGAGCGCGCCGACTCGCTGCGCGCCGTGCAGGCCATCGAGACGATCCTCGGCCTGCCCCGCCGCTCCCTGGAGGCCCTGCTGGGCCCACCCCGCCCGCGCGGCCGGTGGGTGGCCCGGCAGCGGCAGGCCCGGCGGTACGGGCGGATGCTGGAGCCCGCGCAGTCGCTGGCGGAGACGGTGGAGGCACTGGTCGGCCCCTCCGACGACGACCTGCGGCTGTGGTCCCAGGACGACGCGGTGGCGGTCGACGAGGCCGGCGTGATCCGCCGCATCCACACGCGGCAGGTGCTGCGGGCGGTCGACGGCCACCCCGACCGGCACGTCGCGGTGTACTGCGGCGACCCGGGAACCTCACCGGCCTCGATCACGGCCGAGGCGGTCGCGAACTGCCGCCTGGGCCGCGTCCGCCGCCACCCGCGCGCCCCGGTCATCGCGGTGGAGCTGCTCTTCGACCACCCCCTGCCGACCGGTCGAACACACCTGCTGGAGTACTGCTTCACCGTTGCAGAAGGCACCCGCGCCCACGACTACCGACGTGCCTTCCGCTACCCGGTGGGCGCTTACGTGCTGAGCGTGCAATTCACCGAACCGCAGCTCCCGGTACGTTGCTTCGGCTTGTCGCAGCTCGGCGCGGAAGGCGTGCTGACCCAGGAGGAAGACCTCGACCTCCCACCCGGACGAATGGTCCACCTCACGGCGAGGGACGTCCAGCCCGGCGTGCTCGGCATCGGCTGGGAATGGACCTGAACCCACCCCCGCAAGAACCCGCACAGCAACCCGACTCAACCCACCCGGAACTCATGGCTCTTGGCCCTCGGCACGCCCCGTGCAGTCCGGTGCTCTCGTGTTCTCCCCGTATGGCCTGCCCGGAGGGCTACCATGCTTTTCTGGGGGGTGCAAGCACGCTTTTCGCTTGCACCCCCCAGAAAAGCATGGTTGTCTTTAGACAGGTCATGCGGGGGGAACACGACCGCTGTTTCTTTTCCTTCTCCTTGGCGGCCTGCCTGTCCGGCGAGGACTCTTTTTCTTTTCAGCTTCGGGCGGTACGGCCCCAAATCTCACCCGGATCCGTGCGGGACCCAAGTATGAAGAGCGGCCGGGAGGCCCCCAAGGAGGAGGGAAGTGCGTCGTGTTCTCCCCGTACGGCCTGCCGGAGGCAATCATCTTTGTCGGGGGGTGTCAAGCGAAGGGCGTGCTTGACACCCCCCGACAAAGATGATCGGGCTGCGCCCAGGCCGTACGGGGAGAACACGAGGCACACGGCTGCGCTGAAGCGCCGCCGCGCGGGGCGCGGCTTGCGGCGAGAGCGAAGCGCCGCCGCGCGGAGCGCGGCTTGAGGCGAGAGCTGAAGCGCCGTCGCGTGGAGCGCGGCCTGCTGGGGCTGAAGGGGCCGCTGCCCGGGATTCGCCCTTGAACCTGACGTCCCGTGAGGTTTTACAGTCGTCTGCGTGACCGAGCACGTGGAGCAGCGGCGCTGGAGCGTCGGAGCGCTGGCGAAGGTGACCGGGCTGACCGTGCGGACCCTGCACCACTACGACGAGCTCGGCCTGCTGCGCCCCAGTGAGCGGACGCCGTCCGGGCATCGCCGCTACACCGAGTCGGACCTCCGGCGGCTCTACCGGGTCCTCCTCCTGCGGCGGCTCGGCATGTCGTTGGAGGAGGTCGGCCAAGTGCTGGCCGACCCGTCCCACGGCCCGCTGCGCGAGGTGCTCACGAGCCACCTGGAAGAGCTGGACGACCGGATGTGGCGACTGGAAGCGCTGCGCCGGCAGACCAAGGGGCTGCTGGACCAGCTCGACGGGCCGCCCCGGCAGGACCCCGCCGCGCTGCTGTCCGTCCTGGGCTGCACCGGCATCTTCGACGAGCACCTGAACGACGAGCAGCGGGAAGCGCTGGCGGAGCTGGCCGACCGGCTCGGTGAGACCGGGCGCAGGGAGCTGGACGCGGAGTGGCCCAGGGTGCTCGCCGGGATCATCGCGCACCACCGCGCGAACACCCCGGTCGACGACCCGGAGGTGCGGGAGCTGGGGCGGCGGTTGGCCCGCATCGGGCGCGACTTCGCGGGCAGCGACCCGGGCATCCTCCGCTCGATGAGCGCGTTCTTCCGGCAGCACGGGCACGGCCTGCTCCGCGAGGTGCTGCCCGACCAGCCGCTGTCCGACCTGGACGACGGCCTGTGGGACTACGTGAGCCGGGTGCACTCGGCCGCGCGCTGACCGGTGCCCGGCGGATCTGGGGGGTGCGCCGGGCACCCGACCGCACGACCCGGGCGACATCGCCCGAGAACCGAAGGGGGATCCCATGATGCTGCGCACGACCGCCGCTGCGGCGGCAGCGCTGCTGATCGCCGGGGGAGGTGTCGCGCAGGCCGCCGACACCGTCCGGCTGCCCGCGCCGACCGGACCGCACCGGGTCGGCGTCACCACCCTGCACCTGGTCGACCACGACCGGCCGGACCCGTGGCCGGATGCCGCCGGGGCGCCGCGCGAGCTGGTGGCCACGGTGTTCTACCCGGCTCGCGACGTGCGCGGGTACCCGGTCGCACCGCAGATGACGCCGGGCGCGGCGGAGAAGTTCGCGCAGATCGACGTCCACCACGCGCACCCGGAGCTGCCGAAGTCCGGTGTGGACTGGGCGGCGACCAGGACGCACTCGCACGTGGGCGCGCCCGCGTCGCCGGTCCGCCGCCCGGTGCTGCTCTACAGCCCCGGCGCGGCCGACCCGCGCACGCTGAACACCACCCTGGCCGAGGACCTGGCGAGCCGCGGCTACGTGGTGGTGTCGTTCGACCACCCCGGCGAGACCAGCGAGGTCGAGTTCCCCGACGGCCGGGTGCGCACCATCGCCCTGCCCGCGGACCCGCGCGTCGACCCGGCCGTCTTCCGGGCCATGATCGACACCCGGCTGGCCGACGCGAAGTTCGTGCTCGACCGGTTGGCGGTGCTGGCCGGCGGGGGGAACCCCGACGTGACCGGGCGCGCGCTGCCCCGCCACCTCGGGCGGGCGCTGGACCTGCGGCGGGTCGGCGCGTACGGGCACTCGGCGGGCGGCACGACGGCGGCCGAGCTGATGTACGAGGACCGCCGCGTCGACGCGGCGGTGAACCTGGAGGGCTACCTCGACCACGGCACCGGGCAACCCGGGCAGCCCGGTGAGCTGCTGCCCGTCGCGCGGCACGGCGTGGACCGGCCGCTGCTCCTGCTGGGCACCGACGGCTACCGCGACGCGCGGTACGACAGCTCGTGGGCCGCGATGCTCGCCCACGGCGGGCCCACCACCCACCGCGAGGTGGCCGACGCGACGCACTGGGTGTTCACCGACTTCGCCGCGATGGCGCCGCAGTTCCAGGCCGCGGGGCTGATGACCCGGGAGGACCGGGTGCGGCTGGTCGGGGCGATCGGGCCGGCGCGGTCCGTGCCGCTGGTCAGGGGGCTCGTCGGGTCGTTCTTCGACCGGGCCCTGCGCCGGTGACCTCGGGGTCGTGGTGACCAACGGCTGACACCCCCGTCCGCCTCCGGGCTGACGGTCCTTCACACCAGGGGCGGACGAGGACGAGCCGTTGGTCCGATGTGGTGGCACGCGGTCAAGGGGTGGACTGGTCGCATCGCACTGATGTGACGGGGAACCGATGACCAACCCGCTCGACACCTCGTTGCTCGACGGGCCCGTGACCGGCGACCACCGGGTCGCCGGTCACGGCCGCGTCGTCGTCACGGGTCGGTGCGACCCGTGCTAACGCGACGTGGGCAGGAAGGTGTTCGAGGCGTGTCAACGGGCGGGGATGGACGTGCGCCGGGCCGGGTCGCCCGGTGGGCGCGGCGGGGGCGTGTCGTGGTCGGGGCCGTGCGGCCCGCCGTGACCCGCGCCGCGGACCGGTTCGGCGCGGTGATCCGCCGCGCCCCCGGCACCGTCGGCGCGGTGGTGGCGCTGTGGGTGCTCGGCGCGGCCACCGGCAGCCTGTGGTCGGGGCCGCCCGACGGGCTGCTCGACACCGTCGGGACCGGGGTGTCCTCGCCGCTGTGGACGGTGGCGACCTCGGCGCTGTGGTGCGCCGACCTCACGGGCTACCTCGCCACGACGGTGTTGCTGCTGCTGTTCGGACCCGTCGCGGAACGCGAGTTCGGCACGGTCCGCGCGCTGGGCCTCGTCGGCGTGACGCACGTGCTCGGGGTGTCGGCCGGGGTGGGCCTGGTCCGGGCGGGCGAGGCGTGGAGCTGGCTGTCCCACCTGAACCACGACCTCGCGGTCGGTCCGTCGCCGGGTGCGGCGGGGCTCGCGCTCGCGTCGAGCTTCCGGCTGTCACCGTTGTGGCGTCGACGTGTCCGGCTGCTCGTCGTGCTCGGGCTGCTGGTGCCGGCGCTGTACTCGGGGCACCTGGAGGACGTGCTCCGGCTGTGCGGCGGTGCGGTCGGGTTGCTGGTGGGCGCGTTGGCGGTGCGCGGGCGTCCCGCGCCGGCGCCGCCTTCGCGTGAGGAAACGCGGGTGCTCGTCGCGCTGCTGATCGCCGCGTCCGCCTTGGGCCCCGTGGTGGTGCTGCTGTCGTCTCATGCGGATGGACCGCTCTCGTGGTTCGCCGACGTCCTCGCGGTGCCGCAGCCGGACGCGGAGACCGTCGCGTCCTACTGCGCGGACCCCGTCCTAGTGGACCTGTGCCGCACGGTGGAGGCCCAGGCCGCGTACGACCGCGTGCCCGCCCTGCTGATGTCGGTCATGCCCGCGCTGCTGCTGCTCGTGCTGGCCGAGGGGTTGCGGCGCGGTCGGCGGTTCGCGTGGTGGGCGGCGCTGGTGCTCAACGCGGGCATGGCGGGGCTGATCGGTTGGTACGTCCGGGAATCCCTGCTGCTGGCGGGCACTTCGGTGTCACCGGTGGTGCTGGCGGAGTACTGCGTCCCGGTCCTGCTGCCGCTCGGGATGGTGGTCGTGCTGCTGGCCACGCGGCGGCACTTCCCGCTGGCGACACCCGTGCGCCGGTTCTGGGGGATGGCCGCGGGCGGGTTCGTCGGGCTCGGCGCGGTGTACGTGCTCGGCGGGATGCTGGTGCGCTCGGAATTCGTGCCGCAGCCCGGTTTCGCCGACCTCGTGGCGGACCTGCCCGCGCGCTTCCTGCCGCCGGGCTACCTGGGGCTGGTGTCCATGCCGTACCGGCCGGACGACCTCATCGCCGCGGTACTGTTCCAGTACACGGGTGTGGCGTTCTGGTCGCTGGTGCTGTACGCGCTGCTGCGGGCCACGTGGAGCGCCGGCGTCGTGGAGGACGCGGGCGCCGCCGCTCGGGCCCGTGAGCTGGTGGTGCGCCACGGCGGGACTTCGCTGTCCTACATGACGACCTGGCGCGGCAACCGGTACTGGTTCACGCCCGACGGTCGGGCCGTGGTCGCCTACCGGGTCGTGGCGACGATCGCGCTGACCGTCGGCGACCCGATCGGCCCGCCCGAGGCGTGTCGGGACGCGGTGCGCGGGTTCTCCGAGTTCTGCGCGCACAAGGGCTGGACGCCGTGCCTCTACAGCATCAGCGAGGAGCTGCGGGACGAGGTCGCCCCGCTGGGGTGGCACGCGGTGCAGGTCGCCGAGGACACCGTGATCCCGTTGGAGGACTTGCGGTTCACCGGCAAGAAGTGGCAGGACGTGCGCACCGCGCTGAACAAGGCGGCCAAGCAGGGGATCACGGCCGAGTGGTGGCACTACCCGGACGCGCCGCCCGCGCTGACCGACCAGATCCGCTCCATCTCGGCGGAGTGGGTGGCGGACAAGGGGCTGCCCGAGATGGGCTTCACGCTCGGCGGGCTGGCGGAGCTGTCCGGCGAGGGCGTGCGGTGCCTGATCGCCGTGGACGCCGACCGGACCGTGCACGGGGTGACGAGCTGGCTGCCGGTGTACGTGGACGGTCGGGTCGCGGGGTGGACGCTGGACTTCATGCGGCGGCGGGGCAACGCCTTCACCGGGTCGATGGAGTTCCTCATCGCGTCGGCGGCGATGACGCTGAAGGAGGAGGGCGCGGGGTTCCTCAGCCTGTCCGGCGCGCCGCTGGCGCGGCTCGACCGGGGCGTGCGGCCCTGCCGGTTGCAGCGCCTGCTGGACTTCACGGGGCAGGTGCTGGAACCGGTCTACGGCTTCCGCTCGCTGTTCGCCTTCAAGGCGAAGTTCCAGCCCCTGTACAAGCCGATGTTCATGGCCTACCCGGACCCGGCGGCGCTGCCCCGGATCGCGAACGCGGTGGGGCGGGCCTACCTGCCGGGCCTGGGCGTCCGGCAGGGCGTGCGCCTGGCGCGGATGCTGGCGCGGCGGCCCGCCCGCCGGCTCGGCGCGCGCTGAAGCCGGCTCGGGCGCCGGCGGCCGGCCCCGCAACGGGCGGTCCCGGCGACCCGCTGCAGGGTTCCCACGAGGACGCGGTGGGCGTCCACGGCGGCGCGTTGTGCGTGCTGCACGGTTCCTGCTGCGGTTCGGTGCTCACATCGCGGGTCGGCAGGGCCGTGATCGTCGGCGCGCGCCGGGAGGCGGGCCGGTACGGGGCAGGGGGCGCCGCCGGTAGGGGTGCGGGGCGTTATCGGAGCCGGCCGGCGTTCGGGCGAGGGTCGGCGGCCAGGTCCTTCTCGATCCCGTCGCAGGCGGCCAGCAGCGGCGGCAGGATCTCGCGCTCGATCCGGTCCAGCGGTGTGCGGCTGGCGTGCGTGGAGACGTTGACGGCGGCCACCACCCGCCCCGAGCGGTCCCGGACGGGAGCGGCTACCGAGCGCAGACCTTCCTCCAGCTCCTGGTCCACGACCGCCCAGCCCTGGGCGCGGACCCCGTCCAGCTCGGCGCGCAGCCGTTCCGGCGACGTGATGGTGTGCGGGGTCAACGGCTCCAGCCGCACGCCGTCCAGGTACCCGTCCAGCTCGGCGGCCGGCAGGCCCGCGAGCAGCACGTGGCCCATGGACGTCGCGTAGGCCGGGAACCGCGTGCCGACGGTGATCGACACAGCCATGATCCGCGACACCGCGAACCGGGCCACGTACACCACGTCCGGGCCGTCGAGCACCGAAGCGGAGGTCGACTCGCGGACCGCGCCGGACAGCCGTTCCAGGTGCGGCTGGGCGACATCGGGCAGGGACGTGCCGGACAGGAACGCGTAACCGAGTTCCAGCACCCGGGCGGTCAGCGAGAAGTGCTTGCCGTCCGTGCGCACGTAACCCAGGTCCGCCAAGGTGAGCAGGAACCGCCGCGCAGCCGCCCGCGTGAGCCCGGTGGACTTGGCCACGTCCGTCAGCGTCAACGCGGGCGTGGCGGCGGTGAACGCGCGGATCACCGCCAGGCCGCGCTCCAACGACTGCACGTAGTGCGCGCCGCGCCCGTTCGACTCGTCCTGCTCCACCATGGTGTCGCCCACCCTATCCGGCAGTAGTGGCGGCTACGGCGGTCGTGCCGCCACCCCGCGATGGCCGCCCGGGACCGTCTGCGGCAGCGTGGTCCAGCCCGGTGCGGTCCGGTGTGGTCCAGTCCGGCCGGCGTGGCCCGGTCCGGTCCGGCTGGGCCGCGCCGCGACTTCCCCGACCTCAGGCTTCCAGGACCACGGCCAAGCCCTGGCCGACGCCGATGCACAGCGCCGCCAGCCCCCAGCCGCCGCCACGCCGCCGCAGCTCGTGCGCCAGCTGGAGGACCACCCGGCCGCCGGACGCGCCGAGCGGGTGGCCGAGGGCGATCGCGCCGCCGTTGACGTTGACGATCTCCGGGTCCAGGTCGGGCCAGTCGGCCAGGCACGCCAGGGACTGCGCGGCGAACGCCTCGTTCAGCTCCACCGCCGCCAGGTCCGACCACCCGATGCCGGCCCGCCGCAGCGCGGTCTCGGCGGCCTGCACCGGGCCGATGCCGAACACCTGCGGGTCGACGCCCGCCGCGCCCCGGCCGGCGATCCGCGCCAGCGGGGTGGCGCCGAGGCGGTCGGCTGCCGCCCGGTCGCCCAGCAGCAGGGCGGAGGCCCCGTCGTTGAGCGGCGAGGCGTTGCCCGCGGTGACGGTCCCCTGCGGGCGGAACGCCGGCTTGAGGCCCGCGAGCTTCTCCGGGCTGGTGTCGGCGCGGATCCCCTCGTCGCGCGCCAGGTCCACGCCCGGCACCGCCGTCACGTGGCTGTCGTAGAAGCCGTTGTCCCAAGCCTTCGCGGCGAGCTGGTGGCTGCGCAGGGCGAACTCGTCCTGCTGCTCCCGGGTGATGCCGTAGCGCTCGGCGAGCTGCTCGGTGGCCTCGCCCAGCGACACGGTCCACTCCGCCGGCATCGCCGGGTTCGTCATCCGCCACCCGAGCGTGGTGGAGTGCAGCGTCTCGTGCCCGGCCGGGTAGCCCTTGCCGGGCTTGAGCAGCACCCACGGCGCGCGGCTCATCGACTCGACGCCGCCCGCGAGGACCAGCGAGGCGTCCCCGACGGCGATGGTGCGCGACGCCTGCATGACGGCGTCCATCCCGGACCCGCACAGGCGGTTCACCGTGGTCCCCGGCACGGACGTCGGCCAGCCCGCCAGCAGCGCCGCCATCCGCGCGACGTTGCGGTTGTCCTCGCCCGCCTGGTTGGCGTCGCCGAGGACCACCTCGTCCACCGTCGCCGGGTCCAGGCCCGAGCGCTCGGTCAGCTCCCGCACGACGTGCGCGGCGAGGTCGTCCGGCCGTACGCGGGACAGCGCGCCGCCGTAGCGGCCGAACGGGGTGCGCACGCCGTCGAGCACGAACACGTCGGTCACTTCGATGCCTCCTTGAGCGCCCGCAGCGCGGCCAGCTCCTCGGCGGTGGGTGGGGGAGTGCGGCCCAGGTCGGCCGAGGTCTTCAGGTCCCAGCCGGTGGCCGCGCGCACGTCGTCCAGCGCCACGCCCTCGTGCAGGTCGGTGAGCACCAGCTCCGCCGTCGCCGGGTCGGGCCGGAACACGCCGAGGTCGGTGATCACCAGCGTCGGGCCCGCGCCGCGCAGCCCCAGCCGCTCGCGGTCGCCCTTGCCGGTGCCGTGCCCGAACGAGGTGACGAAGTCGACCCGGTCCACGAAGCTGCGGCGGGTCTGGCGCACCACGACGTACACCTCGCGGCAGGAGGCGGCGATCTCCGGCGCGCCGCCCGCCCCGGGCAGCCGCACCTTCGGGTGGTGGTAGTCGCCGCCGATGACCGTGGTGTTGATGTTGCCGAACCGGTCGAGCTGGGCCGCGCCGAGGAAGCCCACGTCGATCCGGCCGGGCTGGAGCCAGTAGTTGAACACCTCGGGGACGCTGATCACCGCGTCGGCGGTCTCGGCCAGGATGCCGTCGCCGATGGAGGCGGGCAGCCGGTCGGGCTTGGACCCGAGCGTGCCCGACTCGTAGACCAGCACCAGGTCCGGCGCGTGGGTGCGGCGGGCCAGGTTGGCGGCGGTGGAGGGCAGCCCGATGCCCACGAACACCCGCTGCCGGCCCGACAGCGCGCGGGCGGCGGCCACTGCCATCATCTCGTCGGCCGTGTGGCTCATGCCGGCACCCCTTCCCGGATCTGGCGCAGCCAGTTCGCGAACTCCTCGCGGTCCCTGCTGATCGGGTCCCAGGCCGCGTAGTAGGCGTTGTCCCGCTCGGAGTACCCCTGCGCGTAGGAGGGGTGCGCCCCGCCGGGCACCTCGGCGACCTTCGTGACCGCCCACGTCGGCAGCACGACCGCCCCCGGGACGGGGGTCAGCTCGTCGACGACCTCCTCGACGGTGACGAGGCTGCGCCGCGCCGCGAGCACGGCCTCCTTCTGCACGCCGAGCAGGCCCCACAGCTGGACGTTGCCCTCGCGGTCGGCGCGCTGGGCGTGGACGATCGCGACGTCCGGGTTCAGCGCCGGCACGGCGGTCAGCTGCTCGCCGGTGAACGGGCAGGTGATCGGCTTGATCGTGGCCGTGACGGACGGCAGGTCGGTGCCGACGTACCCGCGCAGCACCGCGAACGGCAGCCCGGACGCGCCCGCGACGTACCGGTTGGCCATCCCGGCGTGGCTGTGCTCCTCGATCTCCAGCGGCGCGGGCCAGGAGTTCTGCACCGCGTCCCGGAACCGGTGCAGCGAGCCGACACCGGGGTTGCCGCCCCACGAGAACACCAGCTTGCGCGCGCAGCCGGCGCCGATGAGCTGGTCGTAGACGATGTCGGGCGTCATCCGCACCAGGGTCAGGTCGCGCCGGCCCTGCCGGATGATCTCGTGCCCGGCCGCCGTCGGTATGAGGTGGGTGAAGCCCTCGAGGGCCACCACGTCGCCGTCGGCCACCAGCTCGCCGACCGCGTCCGCCAACGTTGCGATCTCCGCCACTGGACATCCTCACTTGTTCGCATCCCGAACAGAAGTTCTACATACGAACATACGACCGCCTGCGGCGCCGGTCAACCGGAACGCGGGGTTCCCCGCGTCACCGCGATCAGTAGATTGCGAGGGGTGGACGCACCGGACGCGAGTGGCAGCATCGACGTGGCCGCACCCGCTGAACGGGTGTACGGGCTGATCAGCGACCTGGCGGGGATGGGGAGCCTGGCCGCGGAGTACACGGGCGGCAGGTGGCTGGACCCCGCCGGCGGGCCGCGGGTCGGCGCGCGGTTCAAGGGGGCGAACCGGCGCGGGGGGCGCTCCTGGTCCACCGTCGCCACCGTGACCGACGCGGGGCCCGACCGGTTCGCCTTCGAGGTGCGCTCGCTGGGCGTGCCGGTGTCGCGCTGGCAGTACGACATCGAGCCCGCGGCCGACGGCTGCCGCGTCACCGAGAGCACCTGGGACCGCCGACCCGCCTGGTTCCGCCCGGTGAGCGCGCTGACCACCGGAGTGCGGGACCGCGGCCGGCAGAACCGGCTGAACATCGAGGCCACGCTGGCCCGGCTCAAGCGCGCCGCCGAGGCCGGGGGCAGGTAGGGGCGCTCCCGTCGGAGCCGGCCGCCGGCGCGCTCGCCGGCGGTGGCCGGGCCCGCCCCCGCGGAGGGCGGGCCCGGCTGCCCCGCGGGCCTACTTGCGCTTGAGCCGCCGCCGCAGCTCCGCGACCAGCTCCTCGTCGCTCAGCGCCGCCGGGTCCGGCCGGGTGTGCCGCAGCTGCGCCTCCTCGGCCGTGATCAGCTCGGCGGCGACCAGCACCTCCAGCGGGCTCACCTGGAAGAGGGTCGCGATGGCCCGCGCGGTCTCGATGCTGATGGACTTGCCGCGTCGCCAGTCGGTGAAGCGGCTGCGGTGCACGCCCGTGGCGCGGGCCAGGTCTCCGGTGGTGAGGCCGCGGTTCTCCAGGTTGGTCTCGATGTAGGTCCACAGGGGCGACGGTGTGTTCTGGTCTGCGCTCACCCCGCCGATGATAGTTGCGCGCACGCAACGTCCGTCACGCGCGTCCCCGGAATGTCGCCCGATCGGTCAAGCGGTTTCCCTCGACCGGGGTTGTTCAGCGCAGGAACCGGCCGAGACCGTCCAACAACCGGTCGACCTCGGCGTCGGTCGAGTACGCGGCCAGGCCGACGCGCAGCCCGCCCGCGTCGCCGAGGCCGAGCCACCGCGAGGTCTCCAGGGCGTAGAACGACCCGGCCGGCGCGTTGACGTCGAGCGTCGCCAGGAACCGGTACGCCTCCGCCGGGTCGCGGTCGGCGAAGGTCACCAGCAGCGTCGGCGTGCGCAGCTCCGCCCGCGACCACACGGTGGCGCCCGGCAGCTCCGCGAGCCCCGCTTCGACGCGCGCCCGGAGGCGGTCCTCGTGCTCGGCGACGGCCTCCAGGGACGACACGACCCGCGCCCGCCGGTCCGCCCCGACCGGCGCGATGCCCGCGATGAAGTCGACCGTCGCGGTGCAGCCGGCCAGCAGCTCGTAGGGCAGCGTGCCCAGCTCGAACCGCTCGGGCACGGCGTCGCCGGACGGCAGCAGCTTGTCCGGGCGCAGGTCGGCCAGCACCTCGGGGCGGCCCGCGAGCACGCCGCAGTGCGGCCCGAAGAACTTGTACGGGGAGCAGACCAGGAGGTCCGCGCCGAGCGCGGCGAGGTCCACCGGGTGGTGCGCCGCCAGGTGCACCGCGTCGACGAAGAGCAGCGCGCCGCTGCGGTGCGCGAGCGCGGCGATGTCGGCCACCGGGGGCCTGGTGCCGATGAGGTTGGACGCGCCGGTCACCGCCACCAGGCGGGTGCGGTCGGACAGCTGCTCGGCCACGTCGTCGGGCGTCAGCTCGCCCGTGGCGGGGTCGAACCCGGCCCACCGCACCACCGCGCCCACCGCCTCGGCGGCCTGCACCCACGGGCGCACGTTGGCGTCGTGGTCCAGGCGGGTGACCACCACCTCGTCGCCGGGCCGCCAGGTCTTGGCCAGCGCGCGGGCGAAGTCGTAGGTCAGCTGGGTCGAGCTGCGGCCGAACACGACGCCGGACGGGTCGGCGGCCAGCAGGTCGGCCATGGCCCGGCGGGCCTCGGTGACGATGTGGTCGGCGGCGCGCTCGGCGGCGGTGACCCGGCCGCGGTTGGCCAGCGAGGAGGTCAGCGCGTCCCGGACGGCGTCGGCGACCGCGGCGGGCACCTGCGAGCCGCCGGGGGAGTCGAAGTGGGCGGTGGCGCCGAGGGACGGGAAGCGGGCGCGGAGGGCGTCGACGTCGTAGGCCATGGCTCCCACTGTGGCATCCCGGACGATCACCGCGGCACCCCGGGCGATCGCGGTGCCCTGGGGGCTGCGGTGTCCCGGGCGACCGCGGCGCCCCTGGGAGCTGCGGTGTCCGGGGAACCGCGGCACCCTGGGCGGCTGCGGTGCGGCGAGCGGCCGATGCGGCCGAAGCGCCCCGTGATCCGATGTCCGCGGCCGGTGGGCCCGGGACGACCACCCGGCGGGAGCCGGGTGGTCCGTCCGGGCGCGACCCGCGGGGTGGCTTAGGGCGCCGTCCCCGGCGTCGCCGGGCGGGAGCGGGCGCCCGAATCACCCGCTCCGAGTACCGGTCCGACCACCCCGCGTCCGTCCCGCGAAGTCCGCGGTGGCGGCGACCTCCACCAAGGTGCCACCGGCGGAGGGGTGCTGCGCAGGGTCTTAAGTCCCGAGTGGACGGGGATTCCGGCCCGATCACGGCTTCATACCCCCTGGGGGTGTAACGCGCGTCTCGTCGGCTTGACCCCCAGATACCCTAGGGGGGTATAAATGCGGTGGCAGGGAGGAGCGGGACATGCGGGGTTACAGCACCGGCAAGGACGACTACCTGGCGCGGCTGCGCCGCGTCGAGGGCCAGGTCCGCGGTCTTCAGCGGATGGTGGAGGGCGACGAGTACTGCATCGACGTCCTCACCCAGATCGCAGCCGCGACCAAGGCGCTCCAAGCGGTCTCGCTCGGCCTGCTGGACGCGCACCTCCGGCACTGCGTCGCCGAGGCGCTGGCGCAGGGCGGCGAGGGCGCCGAGCACAAGGTGCGCGAGGCGAGCGACGCGATCGCCCGCCTGGTGCGGTCCTGACCCGACGAACGAGGAGGCACCACGATGTCCGAACCCACTTTCGAGTCCACTTTCACCGTCACCGGCATGACCTGCGGTCACTGCGCGGCGTCCGTGACCGACGAGGTCTCGCGGATCGCGGGCGTCAGCGCCGTGTCCGTCGACCTGCCCACCGGCGCGGTCGAGGTCACCAGCACCGAACCGGTCGCCGAGGCGGACGTGCGCGCGGCGGTCGAGGAAGCGGGCTACGCGCTCGCCGGCTGAGCACCACCCACCCGGAGCCCGCCCGCGCGGCGGGCTCCCCGGTCCGAGGATCACCATGAACACAGCAGCGAAGCTCTCCGCCTACGGTGCGGTGCTCGCCCTGGTCGCCGGCGCGGCCTGGGCGGCCGGGAGCGCTGTCGGTCCCCTGCCCGCCGACTCCGCCGAGCGCGGTCACGGCGGGACGCGCGGCGCGGAGGACGCCGGCCACGGGGACGACCACGGCGCCACCGTCGCGGGGGCCGAGCAGGACCAGCCCGCCGGGTTGGCGTCGTCCAGGGGCGGTCTCACCCTCGCGCCCACCGACTCGACGCTGACCGCGGGGACACCGTTCACCTTCCGCGTCCTCGACCGCGACGGCCGCGCCGTCACCGCGTTCGAGGTCGAGCACGACCAGCGGATGCACCTCGTCGTCGTCCGCCGCGACACCGCGAACTACCGCCACGTGCACCCGGAGATGGCCGCCGACGGCACGTGGTCCGCGCCGCTGGACCTGACCGAGGGCGGGTCGTACCGGGTCTTCGCCGACTTCCGGCCGACCGGTGGCGAGGCCACCGCGCTGGGCGTGGACGTGTCGGTCGCGGGCCACTACGAACCGCGCCGGCACGCGCCGTCGCGGGTCGCCGAGGTCGACGGCCTCCGGGTCCGGCTGACCGGGGAACTGGTGCCGGGCGAGGCTTCCCCGGTCCGGCTCACCGTGACCGAGGACGGGCGGCCGGTCACCGACCTCCAACCCCACCTGGGCGCCTACGGGCACCTGGTGGCCCTGCGCGAGGGCGACCTCGCCTACCTGCACGTGCACCCCGTGGGCGCGCCCGGTGACGGGAAGACCGCGCCGGGGCCGGACGTCCCGTTCGTCGTCGAGGCGCCCACCGCCGGCCGCTACCGGTTGTTCCTGGACTTCCGGCGCGCGGGCGCGGTGCGCACCGCCGAGTTCACCGTGGAGGCCGGTCGTGTCCACTGACCTGGAGCTGTCGATCACCGGCATGACGTGCGCCTCGTGCGCCGCCCGGATCGAGCGCAGGCTCAACAAGCTCGACGGCGTGACCGCGACGGTCAACTACGCCACCGAGAAGGCGAAGGTCTCCTTCCCCGCCGACCTCGACCCGAAGGCGCTGGTCGAGCAGGTGGAGGCGGCCGGGTACGGCGCGGCGCTGCCCGCCCCCGAGGAGCGGGCGCCCGCTGCGGCGGACGACCCCGTGCGGTCGCTGCGACAGCGGCTGGTCGTCTCGGCGGCGCTGTCCGCGCCGGTGGTCCTGCTGGCCATGGTCCCGGCGCTGCAGTTCACCCACTGGCAGTGGATCTCGCTGACCCTGGCGGCGCCGGTGCTGGTGTGGGGCGCGCTGCCGTTCCACCGCGCGGCGTGGACCAACCTGCGCCACGGCGCGGCCACCATGGACACGCTGGTCTCGATGGGGACGCTGGCGGCCTTCGCCTGGTCGCTGTACGCGCTGCTGTTCGGCACGGCGGGCGAGCCGGGCATGACGCACCCGTTCGAGCTGACCATCGCGCCGACGGACGGCGCGGGCTCGATCTACCTGGAGGTCGCGGCCGGGGTGACCACGTTCATCCTGGCGGGCCGGTACTTCGAGGCGCGGTCGAAGCGCCGGGCCGGCGCGGCGCTGCGGGCGCTGCTGGACCTGGGCGCGAAGGACGTCGCGGTGCTGCGGGACGGCCGCGAGGTGCGGATCCCGGCCGACGAGCTGGCGGTGGGCGACCGGTTCGTCGTGCGGCCGGGCGAGAAGGTCGCCACCGACGGCGTGGTCGAGCAGGGCGGTTCGGCGGTCGACGTCAGCATGCTGACCGGCGAGTCGGTGCCCGTGGAGGTCGGCCCGGGTGACGCCGTGGTCGGCGCGACGGTCAACGCCGGCGGCCGGCTGGTGGTGCGGGCCGTCCGGGTCGGCGCGGACACCCGCCTCGCGCAGATGGCGAAGCTGGTGGAGGACGCGCAGAACGGCAAGGCGCGCGTGCAGCGGCTGGCCGACCGGGTGTCGGCGGTGTTCGTGCCGGTCGTCATCGCGCTCTCGGTCGGGACGCTCGCGTTCTGGCTGGGCGCCGGCGGCGGGGTCGCGGCGGCGTTCACGGCGGCCGTGGCGGTGCTGATCATCGCCTGCCCGTGCGCGCTGGGCCTGGCCACGCCGACCGCGCTGCTGGTGGGCACCGGGCGCGGCGCGCAGCTGGGCGTCCTGATCAAGGGGCCGGAGGTGCTGGAGTCGACGCGCCGGGTGGACGCGGTGGTGCTGGACAAGACCGGCACCGTCACCACGGGCCGCATGAGCCTGCTCGCCGTGCACACCGCGGCCGGCACGCCCGAGCACGAGGTGCTGCGGCTGGCGGGCGCGCTGGAGAACGCCTCCGAGCACCCGATCGCGAAGGCCGTCGCGGCGGGCGCGGCCGACCGGGTCGGCGACCTGCCCCCGGTGGAGGGCTTCCGGAACGCGGAAGGTCTGGGCGTGCAGGGCGTGGTCGACGGCCACGCGGTCGTCGTCGGCCGGGAGCGCCTGCTCGCCGAGTGGGGCGTGCACCTGGACGGGGAGCTGGCGCGGGCCAAGCGCGCCGCCGAGGAGCAGGGCCGCACGGCCGTGCTGGTGGCGTGGGACGGCGCGGCGCGGGCGGTCCTGGTGGTCGCCGACGCGGTGAAGCCGACCTCGGCGGAGGCCGTGCGGCGGCTGCGCGGCCTCGGCCTGACCCCCGTGCTGCTGACCGGCGACAACGAGGCCGCCGCGCGGGCGGTCGCGGCCGAGGTCGGCATCGACGAGGTCATCGCCGAGGTGCTGCCGGAGGACAAGGTCGCCGTGGTGGCGCGGCTGCAGGCCGAGGGCCGGGTCGTCGCCGTGGTGGGCGACGGCGTGAACGACGCGGCGGCGCTGGCCAGGGCGGACCTCGGGCTGGCCGTGGGCACCGGCGCCGACGCGGCGATCGAGGCGAGCGACCTGACGCTGGTCCGGGGCGACCTGCTGGCGGCGGTGGACGCGATCCGGCTGTCGCGGCGGACGCTGGCCACGATCAGGGGCAACCTGTTCTGGGCGTTCGCCTACAACGTGGCCGCCCTGCCGCTCGCGGCGGCGGGGCTGCTGAACCCGATGATCGCGGGCGCGGCGATGGCGCTGTCGTCGGTCTTCGTGGTGACCAACAGCCTGCGGCTGCGCGGGTTCCGGGGCACCACCCCCGACGCCCGCCCGGTCACCGCGGCCACCCGGCCGAAGGCGCCCGCGCCGGTCGCCTGACCGGGCGCGGCGGCCCGGGGTCCACCGGCGGACCCCGGGCCGCCCCACCCACAGGACCCGCGCCTCGGGCCGTCCCGCTCGCAAGCCCCGGGCCGCGGGGCCGGCCCTTCCGCAGGCCCGCCGCCGCGGGTGCAACCCGCGGCGCCCGGTCGACCGGGCGCCGCGGGCGCTACCGGGCCAGCAGGTCCCGCAACGCCTTCACCACGTCGGTCGGGGATTCCTCGGCCATGAAGTGCCCGCACGCCACGGTCCGGTGCACGAGGTCGTCCGCCCACCGCCGCCACAGCTCCTCGGCGTCGAAGCCCAGCGCCGCGCCCCAGTCCTGCTGCACCACCGCCACCGGCATCCGCAGCCGGTTGCCCGCGCGCCGGTCGGCCTCGTCGTGCTCCACGTCGACCGTGGCGGAGGCCCGGTAGTCCGCCACGATCGACGGCACGGCCGCCCGCGACGCCGCGAGGTAAGCCTCGCGCACGTCGGCCGGGATGGCGCCCGGGGTGGTGGCCCAGGTGTCCAGGAAGTGGCCGAAGAACGCGTCGGGCGCGCCGGCGATGAGCCGTTCGGGCAGGTCGGGCGCCTGGGCCATCAGGTACAGGTGGAAGCCCACCGCCGCCGAACGGCCCTTCAGCACCTCCCACATGGGCAGCGTCGGCAGCACGTCCAGCGCCGCCAGGTGGGTGATCGCGTCCGGGTGGTCCAGGCCCGCCCGGACGGCGACCAGCGCGCCCCGGTCGTGGCCCGCGAGGGCGAAGCGGTCGAAGCCGAACGCCCGCGCCAGGGCCACCACGTCCGCCGCCATGGTGCGCTTGTCGTACGGCCCGTCGACGGGCTTGTCGCTGTCGCCGTAGCCGCGCAGGTCGGGGCACAGCACGGTGTGGTCGGCCGCCAGGTCGGCGGCCACGTGCCGCCACATCAGGTGCGTCTGCGGGAAGCCGTGCAGCAGCACGACCGGCGGGCCGGAGCCGCCGACGGCCGCGGTGAGCCGCACGCCGTCGGCGACGGTGACGCGCCGGCGGTCGAATCCGGTGATGGTCACGGGTGGTTCCTCTCGGTCGGTTCGGTGACCAGCCTGCGCGCGCCCGATCAGCAGCCGATCAGCGTCGGCTTCCCGGCCTGACCAGGGGAGTTAGGCTGGCGGTGTGTCGGTGGTCTTCGGGGTGCTCGGTCCGCTGGTAGCCGGCGGCGACCGGGGGCCGGTCGACCTCAAGGGGCCCCGGCACCGCGCCGTGCTGGCCCGGCTGCTGGTCGCCCGGGGGCGGGTCGTGCCGGTGTCGTGGCTGGTGGACGACCTGTGGGCGGAGCCGCCGGAGGGCGCGGTCGGCGCGGTCCAGAGCTTCGTCTTCACCCTGCGCCGCGCCCTGGAACCCGATCGGCCGCCCCGCACGCCGTCCCGGCTGCTGGTGACGGCCGCGCCGGGCTACGCGCTGCACGCCGGGGACGGGGTGGACGCCGTGCGGTTCGAGTCGGCCGTGCACGCGGCGCGCGACCTGCTCGCGGCGGGCGGCGCGGAGGCCGCGCTGTCCACCCTGGACGACGCGTTGGGGCTGTGGCGGGGCCCGGCGTACTCGGAGTTCGCCGAGGCGGACTGGGCGCGGGGCGAGGCGTCGCGGCTGGACGAGCTGCGCCTGCTCGCCGCGGAGCGCCGGGCCGAGGCGGTGCTCGCGCTGGGCCGGCCCGCGGAGGCGGCGGCCGACCTGGCGGCCCACGTCGCCGGGCGGCCGTGGCGGGAGGACGGCTGGCGGCTGCTGGCCCTCGCGCTGTACCGGTCGGGGCGGCAGGCGGACGCGCTGACCGCCCTGCGGCGGGCGCGGCGGACCCTGGCGGACGACCTGGGCGTCGACCCCGGGCCGGACCTGCGCCGGCTGGAGGCCGACATCCTCGACCAGGCGCCGCACCTGGCGGGCGAGCCGGCGAGGGCGCCCGGGCCGGTCGTGGTGGACCGGTCGTTCGTGGGGCGCGCGGCGGAGGTGGCCCGGCTGGAGGCCGCGGCGGCGGACGTCGTCGCGCGCGGCCGGCTGGGCCTGGCGCTGATCTCGGGCGACGCCGGGGCGGGCAAGACGGCGCTGGCGGAGGTGCTGGCGCGGCGGCTGACCGACCGGGGCTGGACCGTGCTCCACAGCCGCAACCCGGAACACGGCGGTGGCCGGTTCCTCCCCGAAGTGCCCGACCCGCCCGCCGCCGGCCCGTCCACCGTCGACCCGTCCGCCGCCACCGAGGACCCCGCCGCGGAGCGGTCCCGGCGGCTCGCCGCCGTCGCCGCCCACCTGACCGCGATGGCCGCCGACGCGCCGGTCCTGCTGGTGGTGGACGACCTGCACTGGGCAGGCGACGAGGCGCCGGCGCTGCTGGCCTCCCTGGTCGCCGACCCGGTCGACGCGCCGGTCCTGGTCGTCGGCGCCTACCGGCCCACCGACACCACCGCCGCCCTCGGCGAGGCGCTGGCCAGGTTCGCCCGGTCCGAGCCGACCCGCGTCCACCTCGGCGGGCTGGACGGCCCCGCCGTCGCCCGGCTCGTGCGGGACACCGCCTTCCGGGAGGTCGACGACGACACCGTCCGCGTGATCCACCGGCGCAGCGGCGGCAACCCGTTCTTCGCGCGGGAACTGGCCCGGCTGCTGGAGGACGAGGGCGCCGAGGTGCTGTCCGCCGTGCCGGAGGGCGTGCGGGACGTCATCCGCCGCCGGGTCGCGACCCTGCCCGAGCCCGCCCGGCTGGTGCTGCGCCAAGCCTCGGTCCTCGGCCGGGACGTCGACCTGGACCTGCTGATCGCGCTGTCCGGCGACGAGGAGGCCGTGCTCGACGCGGTGGAGTCCGCCCAGCTCAAGGGCTTCGTGACCGAGCGCGGCCCGGACGAGGTGCGGTTCGCGCACGACCTGGTGCTCGACGCCCTGTACTCCGACGTGCCCCGGTCACGCCGGTCGCGGTGGCACACCGCCGTCGCGGAGGAGGTCGAGCGCACCCGGCCCGACGACGTGGACCTGCTCGCGCACCACTACCTCCGCGCGGGCAGCCGCGCCACCGCGGCCCGCGCCGCCCGCTACGCGCGCGCGGCGGCCGAACGCGCCGAGCGGCGGTTCGCCCCGCACGAGGCCGCGAGGCTGTGGCGCGACGCGATCGGCGCGCACGACCGCTCGGGCTCGGACGACGTGCGCGCCCGGCTCGCCTGCGTCACGGGCATGGTGCGGGCGCTGGCCGTCACGGGCGAGCTGGCCGCCGCCCGCCGGCACCGCGCCGAGGCGCTGACCGCCGCCGAGCGGCTGGGCGACCCCGCGCTGACGGCGGCGGTGATCGGGTCGTTCGACGTCCCCGCGATCTGGACCGGCAACGACGACCCGGCCCTGTCCGGCCACGTGGTCGAGGTCACCGAGCGCACGCTGGCCGCGCTCGGTCCCGACGTCCCGGCCACGCGCGGCAGGCTGCTCGCCACGCTGGCGCTGGAGCTGCGCGGCACGGCGGGGGAGCGGGGGCGGGAGGCGGCGCGCGAGGCGGAGGCGATCGCGCGCCGGCTGGCCGACCCGGCCCTGCTGGCGTTCGCGCTCAACGGCCGGTTCATGCAGTCCTTCGACCGCGCCGGCCGCGCGCCCCTGCGGGCGGTGATCGGGCGGGACCTGCTGGCCGTGGCCACCGGGCACCGCCTGGTGGTGTTCGAGGTGCTCGCCCACCTCGTGCTGGTCCAGGCCGCCGCCGCGCAGGCCGAGTTCGCCACCGCCGACGAGCACGCCGCGACGGCGGACCGCCTCGCCGCGCGCCACGACCTGCCGCTGGTCGGCGTGTTCACCGGCTTCTACGGCGCGCTGCGCTCGGCGGTGGCCGGGCGCGACGACGAGGCGCGGGCCGCCTACCGCACCACCGCCGCGCGGCTGGGCGGCACGGGGATGACCGGGCTGGAGGCGGGCATCCTGCCGTTCGCCCTGCTGTGCCTGGACGTCCGCGCCGGCCGGCTGCCCGACCCGTGGCCGTGGGCGGACGAGGAGTTCGGCCCGTACCGGCCGTGGGCGCGGGCGGTGCGCTCGCTCGCCGCCGGCCGGCCCGAGCAGGCCCGCGCGGCGGTCCGGGAGTCGCCGCGCGACCTGCTCCACGAAGCCAGGACGTGCCTGACGGCGACCGTCGCGATCGGCCTGGGCGACCACGCGCTCATGCGGCGGGTGTACCGGGAGCTGCTGCCGGCGGCCGGCGAGCTGGCCGGCGCGGGCAGCGGGGTGCTCACCCTCGGCCCCGTCGCCCGCTACCTCGGCGACCTCGCCGCCGCGCTGGGCCGACCGGGCGACGCCGAGCGGCACCACCGCCGGGCGCGCGACCTGGCGGCGAAATCCGCCCGCCCGTGAACAACCGACGCGCACGAAATCGCGAGGGCGGTCGGGCCCCCGCGATCCGCATTCGCTGAAAGGATCAGCCGCGCGTGTAGGTCAGGCAGTTCGCGTCGTGGTCGCCGACCCCCGGGCCGACCCGGACGGCGCTGGCGGTGCATTCCAGGTTGGCGTTGTGGACGCAGTCGGTGCGCGAGCACGCGCCGACCTGCGCCACCACCTTGGGCAGGCCGCCCTTGGTGCCCAGGGGGACGAAGGTGCCGCAGTCGGCGGCCCCGTTGGCGCCGCTGACCGTGATCGCGAAGGCGTGGCAGCCGTCGTGGTTGTAGGAACAGCCCGCGACGGTGCACTCGCTGACGGCGGGCATTTCTGTGGTGGTCATGACCGCTCCTCGATCGGCAGGTTCGGGTGTTCACCAAGATTGCCACCGGTATTCCGCGGTCGCAACACGGGCACATTTAGGTAAGGCTAACCATGGAATGTGGAAATACCTGCGGGCCGTTCTCGGGAACCGGTTTCCGGGCGGCTCGGCCGGGCCCGCGGGCGCGACACACCGCGAGGCGTTCGCCTCCCGCGCGGCGGTTGGCCGGCATCGTGAGCGGGTACACACGATCGGCGGTCGCTTGATCGGGTTTCGGTGGTAGTCGACGAGCGCGCTGGGGGAATGGGAGCAGTGGTGGACGAGCGCACCATCGCGGGCCGGTACCGGTTGACGGCCCGGATCGGCGAGGGTGGCATGGGCGTGGTCTGGCGCGCCGAGGACACCCGGCTGCGGCGGATCGTCGCGGTCAAGGAGCTGCTGACCCGCAACGGGTTCGACGCCGACTCCGCCAAGCGCGCGGTGCGCGAGGGCCGGATCGCGGCCCGGCTCCAGCACCCCAACGTCATCGCGCTCTACGACGTGATCGAGGACGAGGGCCGGCCGTGGCTGGTCATGGAGTACCTGCCGTCGCGCAGCCTGGCGGGCATCCTGGCCGACCGGGGCGCGCTGCCGCCCGACGAGGCCCGCCGGATCGGCCGGCAGCTCACGGCGGGCCTGGCCGCCGCGCACGACGCGGGCGTCGTGCACCGGGACGTCAAGCCCGGCAACGTGCTGGTCACCGAGTTCGGCACGGTGAAGGTGACCGACTTCGGCACCTCGCGGGTCGCCGGCGAGGGCACGCTCACCGGGTCCGGGCTGCTCGTCGGCACGCCCGCCTACCTCGCGCCGGAGGTCGCCCGGGGCGGCGAGCCGGGCTTCCCCGCCGACGTGTTCGGCGTCGGCGCGACGCTCTACGCCGCGGTGGAGGGCACGCCCCCGTTCGGGTTGGACGGCAACCCGATCGTGCTGCTGCACCGGGCGGCCGAGGGCAAGTACGCGCCACCGGCGAACGCGGGGTCGCTGGAGCCGGTGCTGACGCGCCTGCTCGACCCGGACCCGGACACGCGGCCGAGCATGGCCGAGGCCGTGCGGATGCTGGCCGAGGACTCCGCCGAGCCGCCCACGGTGCTCGCCTCGGCCCTGCCCGCCGCCGCGGCGACCCGCATCGTGGTCCCGCCCGCGCCCGCCGAGGAGCCCCCGGCGGACACCGCGCCGCCCGCCGCGGACCCGACCGCGCAGGACGTCGCTGCTCAGGACGCGGCTGCTCAGGACGCGGCTGCCCAGGACGTGGCTGCCCAGGACGTGGCTGCCCGGGACTCCGCTGCCCAGGACGCGGCTGCCGGGGATTCCGCCGCTCAAGCCCCTGCCGCGCAGGACTCCGCTGCCCAGGGCCAAGCTGCCCAGGATCACGCCGCCCAGGATCACGCCGCCCGGGGCGCGGCAGCCCCGCCGCCGACCGGGGACCGGGCCGCCGCCACGACACCGGCCGCCACGACACCGGCCGCCACGACACCGCTGCCGGCCGGCTCCTCCGCCTCCCCGACGGCCCACCCGGCGCCGGCCGACGCCCCACCGACCCGCGTGCCGCACCCCGGCGCCCCACCGGCCCCGCCCGACGGCGAGCCCGAGCCGAACCGCAAGCGGGCCGCCCTGCTCGCCACGGGCGTGCTGGCGGCGCTGCTGGTCGTCGCGCTGGTGGTGTGGCTCAACCGGGGCGACGGCGACCCGTCCCCGGCCGCCCAGGGGACCGGCTCCGGCACGCCCACCTCGGCCCCGTCCGACGGGCAGCCCGACGGGCAGCCCACCGGGGGGACGCCGCCCGTCCAGCCGCCGCCGACCCAGCAGCCGACGACCACCACCCAGCAGCCGACGACGACCACCACCGCGCAACAGGCCACCACGACGCCGCCGCCCCAGCCCGCCGGGCCGGACCAGGCGCTGATCGCCTACTACGGCCTGCTGCCCGAGGACACCGAGGCCGGCTTCGCCCGCCTCACCGACCGGTTCAAGGCGGACCGCAACCAGACGCTCGCGACCTACCGGCAGTTCTGGTCCGACAAGCAGGACATCCTGCTCGACGGCGTCCAGGTCGACGGCGACCGGGTGACGGCCACCGTGACCTACGTCTACAAGAACGGCTCGACCCTCGTGGAACGGCACCGGTACACGCTGGTCCGGGCGGGCGACGGCTGGGCCATCGACCACCAGGCGGACGCCGGCTGACCGGGCGCGGCGTGCGTTCGGCGGCCGGGTGGGGCACGCTCGGTGCCATGATCGGCGACAGCGGCCTGCTCTCACCCGGCTGGGCGGACACCGGCGCGGAGTCCCTCGTGGACGACCGCGCGTGGGTGGCCGCGATGATCGCGGTGGAGGCCGCCCTCGCCCGCGCCCAGGAGCGGCTGGGCGCGGTGCCGCCGGGGGTGGCCGAGGCGATCGCCGCCGTCGACCCGGACCGGTTCGACCTGCCCGCCCTGGCGGCCGGGGTCCGGGCCAGCGGCAACCCGGTCGTGGCGTTCGTCGGGGCGCTGACCGGGTTCGTCGCCGAGCGCGACCCGGAGGCCGCCGAGCACGTGCACCGGGGCAGCACCAGCCAGGACGTCCTGGACACCGCCACCATGCTCATCTGCCGCTCGGTCCTCGACCGGGTCCGGCAGGACCTGGCGCGCGTCGCCGACGCGCTGGCGGCGCTGGCGGCCGAGCACCGCGACACGCTGATGGCCGGCCGCACGCTGACCCAGCACGCCGTGCCGATGACGTTCGGGCTCAAGGCGGCGGGCTGGCTCAACGCCGTGCTGGACTGCCTGGACCTGCTGGCGGACCACGAGCTGCCGGTCTCGCTGGGCGGCGCGGCCGGCACGCTGGCCGCCTACCAGGAGGCCACCGACGACGCGCTGGACCTCGTGGGGCCGTTCGCCGCCGAGCTGGGGCTGGCCGCCCCGCTCGTGCCGTGGCACGGCTCCCGCGCGCCGGTCGCCCGGACCGGCGGTCTGCTCGCCCTGGTCACCGGCACCCTGGGCAAGCTCGCGGCGGACGTGGAAGTGCTCTCCCGCACCGAGATCGGCGAGCTGACCGAGCCGTCCGCGCCGGGGCGCGGCGGGTCCTCGGCGATGCCGCAGAAGCGCAACCCGGTCTACGCCACGGCGATCCTGACCGCGTCCCGGCAGGTGCCCGCGCTGGTGTCGGTGCTGCACCAGTCCATGGTCGTGCCCGACGAGCGGTCCGCTGGCGGCTGGCACGCCGAGTGGCAGCCGCTGCGGGAGTGCCTGCGCCTGGCCGCCGGCGCGGCCCGCAACGCGGCCGACCTGACCGGCGGCCTCACCGCCCACCCGGACCGGATGCGGGCCAACCTGGAGCTGACCGGCGGCGCGATCGTCTCGGAGCGCCTGACCGCCGTGCTGGCCCCGCTGCTGGGCAAGGCCGCCGCGAAGCGGTTGCTCACCGAGGCGACGCGGGCGACCGCCGACGACCCGGCCCGGTTGCCGGAGGTGCTGGCCGAGCGGTTGCCGGAGCACGGCGACGCGGACCACTGGCGAGCCCTGTGCGACCCGGCGGGCTACACGGGGGCGTCGGCGCGCTTGACCGATCGAGTGCTCGCGCGCCACCGGTCGTCCGGGGCCGATGCCCGCTGAGTCCTCTATGGACATACGGCGCAATCGGATCCGGTGCGGTGCGCCTTCGGTGGTTCTTTAATATCCACAGTGGACTACAGGCCGTGCGGGCGGATGAAGCCCCGTTCGGTCGCGGCGGCGACGGCGGCGGTGCGGGAGTCGACGCCGAGCTTGGCGTAGATGTGCACCAGGTGGGACTTGACCGTGGCCTGGCTCAGGTGCAGCCGGGCGCTGACGGCCTGGTTGGACAGCCCCCGGGCCACCAGCGCGAGCACCTCGGTCTCCCGGCCGGTCAGCGAGGTCGCTGGGGTGCGCATCCGGCTGACCAGCCGGTCCGCGACGGACGGGGCGAGGGCGGCGCGGCCCGCCGCGGCGGTGCGGACGGCGGCGGCGAGGTCCTCCGGCGGCGCGTCCTTGAGCAGGTAGCCGGTCGCGCCGGCGGCCAGCGCGGGCAGGGTGTCCGCGTCGGTGTCGTAGGTGGTCACCACCAGCACGCGCGGCGGGTCGGGCCGGGCGGTGATGGCGGCGGTGGCCTGGGCGCCGGTCATGCCGCGGCCGAAGCGCAGGTCCATCAGCACGACGTCGACCTGCAGCTCGGCGGCGAGGGCCACGGCCTGCTCGGCGGTGGCGGCCTCGGCGACGACGACGAGGTCCGGCTCGGTCTCCAGCACGGCCCGCAGCCCGGCGCGGACCACGGGGTGGTCGTCGGCGATCAGCAGCCGGGTGGTCACGGCCGCCCGCCGGGGTGCGGGAGCTGGGCGGCGACGGCGGTGCCCGCGCCGGGCGCGGACTCGACGGTCAGCGCGCCGCCGAGCGCGTGCATCCGGGCCCGCATGGCGGCCAGCCCGAAACCGCCGGCCGCGAAACCGGCCGCGGGGCCGCCCCCGGAGTCGGTGGCGGGATCGGTGACAGGGTCGGTGGCGGGACCGGTGGCGGCCTCGGCCGGAGGACCCGCCGCGAGGGCGGCCGGGGTCGGTCGGGCCGGGTCGAAGCCCCTGCCGTCGTCGACGACGTCGAGCGCCACCGCGTCGCCGAGGTAGCTCAGGGTGACGTCGACGGTGCGGGCGTCGGCGTGGCGCACGGTGTTGGTGAGCGCGGACTGCGCGACGCGCAGCAGCGCCGCCTCGTGCGCGGCGGGCAGCGGCACCGGGTCGCCGGTCAGGTGGAACGCCGCCGCGACCGGGTGCCGGGCCGCGGTGGTGGCGCACAGCCGCTCCAGCGCCGCGTGCAGCGTCGTGCCGTCCAGCGCGGGCGGCGCGAGCGCGGCGACGAAGCGGCGGGCCTCGGCGAGGTTGTCCGCCGCCGCCTGCCGGGCCTGCCCGACGTGGCGGGCGGCGGTGTCGGCCCCGGGCGGCAGGGCGCGCTCGGCGGCGCGCAGCAGCAGCGTGATGCTGGACAGCCCCTGGGCCAGGGTGTCGTGGATCTCGCGGGCCAGCCGCTCCCGCTCGGCCAGGGCGCCGGCCGTGTGCTGGGCGGCGGCCAGGTCGGCGCGGGTGGCGGTGAGCTGCTCGATCAGCCGGCGGCGCTCCTCGCTCTGCCGGTACAGCGACTGGTAGCCCCGCACCACGGCGACGGCCACCGCCGCGCCGAGCGCCGGCCCGATGACCACCGCCGGGGACGACGCGCCCTGCTGGCGGGCGAACCCCGCGACGGCGGCGGCGGTGGTGGCGACCACGGCGATCAGGCCGGCCCGCCGGGGCAGCAGGTGCAGTTGCAGGAAGAACAGCGGGAACGCCAACCAGATCCCGTCGGCGGACACGGCCAGCAGCCCCAGCCACGCGCCGCCCAGCGCGAGCAGCCACAGCGCGGTGGCCACGCCCGACGAACCGACCCGCGCCGCCGGCCCGACCGCGTACACCGCGGCCAGCACCCCGCACAGGACCAGCGCCGGGGCGTCGCCGCCGAGCGCGGCGCGCACCGCCACCAACGCCAGCAGGCCCGCGACCAGCAGGTGCACGCACCGGACCAGCACGGGCGCGACACGGGTCGGCGCTGTCACGTTCACGATCGTCCCAGCCTAGGGGCGCTGCCGCCGGGCGCATCGATCGAAGGGTTGAAGTCCGGCGCCCACCTCCGGCGCGCACGGGGCGATCCTCGGCGCGATGCCCGCGCCGGGGTCCGGCGGCGACGCTGGGGAGGTACCGACCACGCCCCGACCGAAGGGACTCCCGATGTTCGTCGCCTGGCGCGACCTGCGGTTCGCCAAGGGGCGGTTCGCCCTGGTGGGCTCGGTGATCGTGCTCGTCACGCTGCTGGTGGGACTGCTGTCCGGCCTGACCGCCGGCCTGGCGCGGCAGAACACCTCCGCGATCACCGGGCTGCCGGCCGACCGGATCGCGTTCGCCGCCCCGGCCGCGGGCAGGTCGCCGTCCTACGCCGACTCCGAGGTCACCGAGGAGCAGTGGCGGCAGTGGGCCGCCGCGCCCGGCGTGACCGCCGCCCACCCGCTGGGCATCGCGACCACGCGGGCCGGCGCGGGCGACCTCGGCCTCCCGGTCGCGGCGTTCGGCGTGCCGCCGGGGTCCGGGCTCGCGCCCGCCCCGCCCGCCGACGGCCGCGTGGTGCTGTCCCGCACCGCCGCCGACGAGTTGGGCGCGCGGCCCGGTGACACCGTGACCGTGGGCGGCCGGGCGGCCACCGTGGCGGCGGTGTCCGGCGACGCGGCCCACAGCCACCTGCCGGTCGTGTGGACCACGTTGGCCGACTGGCAGCGGACCGGCGGGCCCGGCGCCACGGTCATCGCGCTGGACACCGCTCCCGGGGTGGACACCGCGGCGCTGGACGCCCGGTTCGGCACCCGGACCACCACCGTCGGCGACTCGCTGCCCGCGATCGGCTCGTACGCGGCGGAGAACGGCTCGCTGCAACTGATGCGCGGCTTCCTGTTCGCCATCTCGGCCCTGGTGGTCGGCGCGTTCTTCACCGTGTGGACGATCCAGCGCAGCGGTGACATCGCGGTGCTGAAAGCCCTGGGCGCGCCCACGTCCGCCGTCCTGCGCGACGCGCTGGGCCAGGCCCTCGTCCTGCTGATCGGCGGCACCCTCGTCGGCACGGCGCTCGCCGCGGGGGTCGGCGCGCTCGTCGGCGGCTCCGCCGTGCCGTTCGCGCTGTCACCGGGCACCGTCCTGCTCCCCGCCGCCGTGATGGTCGCGCTCGGCGCGCTCGGGGCCGCCCTGTCCGTCCGCCGGATCACCTCCGTCGACCCGCTGACCGCGCTGGGGAGCGTCCGATGAGCCTGAGCCTGACCGACGTCACGCTGACCTACCCCGACGGCGGCGGCCGGCTGACCGCGCTGGACGGTGTCGGCCTGGACGTCCCGAAGGGCTGCGTGACCGCCGTCATCGGGCCGTCCGGATCGGGCAAGTCCAGCCTGCTGGCGGTCGCCGCGACGCTGGTCGAGCCCGACTCCGGCGCGGTGGTCGTCGACGGCACGCCGACCGCCGGCCTGAGCCGGTCCGACCTGGCCCGCCTGCGCCGCGACACCGTCGGCATCGTCTTCCAGCAGCCCAACCTGCTGCCGTCGCTGACGGCGGTCGAGCAGCTGCTGGTGATGGCGCACCTCGGCGGCCGGCCACCACGCGCCACCCGCCACCGCGCCCACCACCGCGCCCGCGACCTGCTGGCCGCCGTGGACCTGGCCGACCTGGCCGACCGCCGGCCGCACCAGCTCTCCGGCGGCCAGCGCCAGCGCGTCGCCATCGCCCGAGCGCTGGTGAACGAGCCGGCCGTGCTGCTGGTGGACGAGCCCACCAGCGCCCTGGACCACGAGCGCGGCGCGGCGGTCGTCGCCCTGCTGACCGACCTGACCCGCCGGACGCCCACCGCGACGGTCCTGGTCACCCACGACCACGCGCACCTGGCGGAGGTCGACCGCGTGGTCGAGGTGCGCGACGGACGGCTGCGGGAGGGCGTCAGCCGCGGGGCGCGTACATGATCACGGCCACGCCCAGCAGGCAGATCGCCGCGCCGAGGTAGTCCCACCGGTCGGGGTGGAACTCGTCGACCACCACGCCCCAGGCCAGGGAGCCGGCGACGAACACCCCGCCGTAGGCGGCGAGGATGCGGCCGAAGTCGGCGTCGGGCTGGAGGGTCGCGACGAACCCGTACGCGCCGAGCGAGACGACGCCGGCGGCGATCCACAGCAGACCCCGGTGCTCGCGCACGCCCTGCCAGATCAGCCACGCGCCGCCGATCTCGGCGAGCGCCGCGAGGGCGAACAGCACCAGTGAACGGGCGACGGTCATGGCCGGACCGCCGTCCGGAGGGGGCGGCGACGCGTTGCTGTGGTCATGCCATGACCGTACGCAACAGGACGCGCGTGATCGGCCGTTCGGGTGTAGATCGAACCGCAATTTTGCGGCCCGGCGACGTATGGTCTGTCCGCACCGCAAGCACGACCAGGCAAGGAGCACCCCGACCGTGGCGAAGACCGCCGATCCCGCGCGCCTCGAACAGGAAGCGCGCAGCCGCTTCGCCGACCTCGACACGACCGTCCCGCCCGTCCGGGACGACCGGGGCGTGGAGCACGCGCCGGGCGAGCGGTACACCGACATCCTCCGCCGTGCCCGGCTGATCGCGATCAGCGACGGCCTGGCGGACGCGGTGGTCGCGCTCCTGGCCGCGCGGGGGATCCGGGCGGAAGTCGACCAGGTCCGCGTCGATCCCGCTGAGGACGACCACCAGGTGATGGCGGTCGCGGGGTCGGTGGCGGGCGCTCCGGTGGTGATCCCGCTGCGCCCCGGTTCGACTGTCGTGCGCATCTACCCGGCCGGTCCGGGAATCGCGCTTGCCGGACCTGCGGTGGTGACCGTCGAGCAGGTGGCCCGGGAATCGGACGGTTGGGTGAGCGCTGCCGCGATCGCCGAGGCGCTGGCCGGCCATTTGGGCTGAGCAGCGTCGAGGCGGACCGAGCCGAGTCTTAACCGAGCCGCGCTCCCCATGGCTTTGCGCGTGGGCCGCGCTCCGCGCGGCGGCGCTTCAGCTTTCGCCTCGGTCGCGCTCGGCGCGGCGGCGCTTCAGCGCAGCCGTGTGCCTCGTGTTCTCCCCGTACGGCCTGGGCGCAGCCCAATCATGCCGAGCTGGGGGTGTCAAGCACGCTTCACCGCTTGACACCCCCAGCTCGGCATGATTGCCTCCGGCAGGCCGTACGGGGAGAACACGACGCACTTCCCTTCTCCTTGGGGGCCTCTCGGCCGCTTTTCTTACCAAGATCGCGCACCGAGCCTGGAAATATTAGGTGCTGTACCGATCTAAGATCAAAAACTAAAAGAGTCCTCGCCGGACAGGCAGGCCGCCAAGGAGAATGAAAAGAAAGAGCGGTCGTGTTCTCCCCGCATGACCTGTCAAAGACGACCATGCTTTCTTGGGGGGTGCAAGCGAAAAGCGTGCTTGCACCCCCCAAGAAAGCATGGTAGCCCTCCGGGCAGGCCATACGGGGAGAACACGAAGACACCGGACTGCACGGGGCGTGCCGAAAGCCAGAAGCAAAAGCCGTTGGTCGAGGTGGAAGCGTGGTGTGTTCTAAATGCGGGGGCGCCAGCGCTTCCACAGGGCGCTTGCCTCGGCGCGGACCTTGCCGTCCCAGATCAGTTGCACGTCGACGGTCATCTGCGGTTCGGAGGCTTCCCGCACCGACGCGCGCAGCTCGACCGCCTCGTGCAGCGGTGAAGGGCGGAGGTAGTGCACGTCCAGGCCGGCCGTGACGTACGACAGCGCCGCGTCGCCCAGCGGCTTCCAGCCCTGCCGGTCGGCCTCCAGCATGACGGCGGCGGCGCTGTGGCAGTCCAGCACCGTGCAGATGATGCCGCCGTTGAGGAACCCCAACCCGTTGTCGTGCTCCGGCCAGGGCTTGAACGAAGCGGTGACCACGCCGTCGTCGCCGGGGTAGCTGCGCAGCCGCAGGCCGTTGGGGTTCGCGTGGCCGCAGCCGAAGCAGGGCAACGAGGGGTACAGGCGTTCCTGGATGCTGTCCACGGAGCGCCAAACTAGCCGGACCGCGGCCCGTCCGGGACGGGCGGGTCGGGGCGCCTTCGGGGGGCTGCGGAACGGGGCGTTGGTAATCGGGCAAAACGGGTAACTGGTGTCCATGACGACAGGTCGAGTGGCGGTGTTCGCACCGTCCCCGCAGTTGACGGTGACGGTGGAGGAGCTGGACGGCGCGCCCGACATCCACATCCACGCGGGTGGGCAAGGGGTGTGGCAGTCGCGGATGATCGAGTCCCTGGGTGTCGAGGTGGTGCTCTGCGCGGCGTTGGGCGGGGAGACCGGACGGGTGTTGAAGCACCTGGTCGACGTGGAGTTGAAGGCGCGGGACGTGACCGCGCGCAACGGCGGGTACGTGCACGACCGGCGGGACGGCGTGCGGGATCCGGTGGTGGTGATGCCGGCGGACCCGCTGTCCCGGCACGAGTTGGACGACCTGTACGAGATGACGCTCGTGGAGGCGTTGTCGGCGGGGGTGGCGGTGCTCAGCGGGCCCGCCGCGGACGACGAGCCGGTGCCGCACTCGGTCTACGAGCGGTTGGCCCGCGACCTGGGCGGCAACGGGTGCCGGGTCGTGGTCGACCTGTCCGGCGAGCGGCTCGCCGCGGCGGTCGAGGGCGGGCCGGCGGTGGTGAAGGTCAGCCACGAGGAACTGGTGTCCGACGGGCTGGCGAAGTCCGACTCGCTGCCCGACCTGGCGACCGCCTGCGAGCGGTTGACGTCGTCGGGTGTCGGCGCGGTCGTGGTGTCGCGCGCCGCCGACGACACGCTGGCGCTGGTCGACGGCGGGTTCTACCTCGTCGCGTCGCCTAAGCTGTCCACTGTGGACACGAAGGGCGGTGGTGACTCGATGACCGCGGGCCTGGCCGCCGGGCTGGCCCAGGGTTTGTCCACTCTGGACTCTTTGAAGCTGGGCGCGGCGGCCGGCGCGGTGAACGTCATGCGGCACGGGCTGGGCTCGGGCAGCGGTGACGTGGTGCGCGAGCTGGTCGGCCGCGTGCGACTGGAGCGGTGGGAGGACGACAGGTGAGGGTGCTCATCACCAACGACGACGGCATCGACTCGCCGGGGCTGGCGGCCCTGGCCCGCGGTGCGGTGGACCACGGGTGGGCGACGGTGGTCGCCGCGCCCGCCGGGGAGTCCAGCGGCACCAGCGCGGGCCTGACGGCCGCCGGCGACGAGCGGCGGGTGCGGGTCGAGCGCCGGGAGCTGCCGGGGCTGCCGGGCGTGGCGGGCTACGCGGTCTCCGCGCACCCGGGGCTGATCGCCCTGGTGGCGTCCCAGGGCGCGTTCGGCGACGCGCCCGACATCGTGCTCTCGGGCGTGAACCGGGGCGCGAACGTCGGCCGCGCCGTGCTGCACTCCGGCACCGTGGGCGCCGCGCTGACCGCGTCCATCAACGGCGCGCGCGCGATGGCGGTCTCCCTCGACGTGGGGCTGGACGGGGTCGTCGAGCACCACTGGGACACCGCCGTCGCGGTGGCGGCGAGCCTGTTCGACCGGCTCGCCGCGCTGCCGCCGGGCACGACGCTCAACCTCAACGTGCCCAACGCCGCCGAGGTCGGCGCGCCGCGCCGGGCGGGCCTGGCCGAGTTCGGCGCGGTGCGCAGCCTGATCCAGGAGACCGACGACGGCTCGATCAGCCTCAACGCGGTCTTCGTGGAGGGCGAGCTGCCGCCGGGCAGCGACGCCGCGCTGCTGGCCGAGGGCCACCCGACGCTGACCCCGCTGCGGTCGGTGGCCGAGGACCCCGAGCTGGACCTCTGACCGCTCCCGGCGGTGGTCCGCGCGGGCGGGTGCCGAGGGGGCGGCGCGGGCGGCCGGCCGTTCCCCACCGCGGCGGTCGCCCTCCCGTCCCTGGCCCCGGCCGGTCGACCGGACCACCGGCCGCCGGTGGTCCCGTCGCCCACCGGCCGTCCGCATTGTGAAACGAGATATGGATTACTTCGCGTCCTGCCCGGAATTCGACCGGACATCGGCGAAAATGGCGGCGTGAATCAAGCTCGAAAGACCGCGGCGGTCTGGTCGACCCTGTCGACCGGGGAGTTGGCGGAGCAGGTGCGGCTGACCGTGAAGGCCCACGACGCGCGGGCCCGGGCCGTCTGGGAGGTCGTGGGGGAGGACCAGGTGCTCGCCGCGCGCGTGCGGGGCGCCCTGGCGGGGCTGAAGGCCGAGTTCCGCGGCCACCGCGACGAGGTCATGTGGCTGCTGTGGGTCAACCAGGCCCAGCAGCACCTCACGCCGACCGCTCCCGCCAAGGCCACGCTCGAAGCGCCCGAGCCGCAGCCCGTCGAAGTGCCCGAGGCGCCGGAGATCGCGCTGACCGCCGCCTCCTTCGACCGCGCGGACGGCGGTGCGCGGCGGGAGGCCCGCGACATCCCGGTGATGCTGTTCCAGGAACCGCCGTCGGCCGCCCGGTGAGGTCGGGGCCCGCCGAGCGGGACCCGGCCGTCGTCCTCGTCACGGGCGTCCAGGCGGCCGGGAAGTCGACGGTGGCCCAGCTGCTGGCCGAACGGCTGCCCCGTTCGGTGCACCTGCGCGGCGACGTGTTCCGGCGCATGGTGGTCGGCGGTCGGGAGGACATGACCCCCGACCCGTCCGAGGAGGCGGTGCGGCAGCTGCGGCTGCGCCACCGGCTCACGGCCGCCACGGCCGACGCCTACCGCGAGGCGGGCTTCACCGTCGTGGCCCAGGACGTGGTCCTCGGCCCGCACCTCGCCGAGGTGGTCGGGCTGATCCGGTCCAGGCCGCTGCTGGTGGTGGTGCTCGCGCCGGGGCTGCGGGCGATCGCCGAGCGGGAGGCCGCCCGCGCGAAGCACGCCTACGACGAGTGGACCGCCGCCGCGCTGGACGACGTGCTGCGCCACGGCACGCCGCGCCTGGGGCTCTGGCTGGACACCTCGGAGCAGACGCCGGACGAGACGGTCGCCGAAATCCTCGACCGCGCCTGGACCGAGGCCCGCGTCCCGTAGGCCCGCGTCCTGTAGGCCCGCGTCCCGCAGGGTCGCGTTCCGCAGGCCCGCGCCTCGCAGGGCCGCGCACGCCTCCGGCCCCGCAGGTCCCCGCGGCCCGCGCCCGCACCCCGCCGCGTCAGCTCCTGGCCGCGCCCCTGGGCCGCCGGACCTTGATCAGGTCCATGTCGGTGGCCGAGGCGCGCAGGTCGCGGAAGTCCACCCCGTACCGCTCGACCGCCTCGGCGGCCAGGGCGAGCGCCCGATCGCACACCGCCCGGTCGGTCGCCTCGACCTCGGCGCGCAGCTGCACGCGGAAGCTGAAGAAGTCCAGGCCCCGGTCGTAGGACAGCGCGCCCTCCTCGGAGAAGCCGTTGACCAGCACGCCGTGCCGGTCGACCGCCGCCAGCAGCCGCGCGCGCCCGGCGTCGTCCAGGTCGGCGAACCGGCCGCGCACCATGACCCGGTAGGTGTGCTCCGCCATGCCGTTCTCCCCTTGATCGCGCCGACCGGTCAGTGCGCGCAATGGTCGGTGAAGGACCGCCCCCGCCGCAATCGATATGACGCGGCGCTCACCCCAGCACGCCGGTCGTGGTGAGCAGGACCGCCACGGCGGGCAGGAAGTTGTTGACCTGGTGCGCGACGATCGACGCCAGCAGGTTGCCGGTGAACACCCGGGCCAACCCGATCGGCACCGACAGCACCAGCAGCAGCGGCGTGCGCACCAGCTCCAGGTGCGCCACCGAGAACACCACGGTGGTCACGGCGAACACCACCCACCGGTTCCAGCCCCAGTGCTCCAGCGCCCGCCACAGCACACCGCGGAACAGCACCTCCTCTCCCAGCGGCGCGAGCAGCCACACGGCCAGGAACGCGACGCCCGCGGCCACCGGCCCCAACTGCCGCCCGGCGAACGCGTCACCCACCGCCGAGTTCGCGTCGCCCCCGACCCACGCCGCCCACAGCGCGGCGGCGGGGATGGTCAGCAGCAGGCCGCCGGCCCCGAACACCAGCCCCCTGCCCGCGTCCCGCAGGTCCCAGCGGAGCGCCAGCTCCCGCCGCACCCGGCCCGCTCGCGGACCACCGCCCAGCAGCGCCGTCCCGCCCGCGGCGGCCAGCGCCGCCACCGCGGTCGGCACCACCAGCAGGGCCAGCAGCGGCCACGGCGGCAGCCTGCCCTCCAGCAGGTCCGGGTCGGCCGCGGCGAACGGCACCAGCACCAGCACGGCCGCCAGCACCATCACCACCTCGGCGACGAGGAACACGCCCAGCAGCCACCAGCCGCGAGCGCGCCGCCGCGCCGGTGGAGCGGCCACCGGGGGCAGGTCGGACGATCCCGGGGGCCGCGCGGGCACCTCCGCGGGCTGGTCGGGTGAGGTCATGGCACCACCCTGCACGATCGGGGGCCCGCGTGAGGGGCGAGTCGGCGCCGGTGGTTCCACCGGGTGAGTGGGCGGCGCGCCGCATCATCGGGCCGTCGCAGGGGAACACCACGGACCATGCGCGACAAACCGGGCTCGTCGACGTCCGCCGCCGTGCCGCCCCGGTCGGGGGTGGTCGCCCGGCTGTGGTGGGCGGTGGCCGTGGTGGCGCCCGGCGCGCTGCTCGGGGCCGCCGACTACCTGGGCCTGCCGCACCCGCACCTGGAGCCGCCGGTGGCCGCCGCCGTGTTCGGGGCGGCCATCGTCGGCGCGGCCTTCCTGCTGTCGTGGGCGGCCGAGGCGGCGCAGGTGGACATCGGCGCGGGGCTCGCGATCGCCCTGCTGGCGGTGCTCGCGGTCCTGCCGGAGTACGCGGTGGACCTGGTGTTCACCTTCCAGGCCGGGCAGCAGTACGCCGAGCAGGGCAGTTGCGGGCAGCCCGGCGGGGTGAACCCGTGCTCGCTCGCGCTGGCCAACATGACCGGGGCCAACCGCATCCTGGTCGGGGTGGGCTGGCCGCTGGTGGTGCTGGTGGCCAGCGTGGCGGCGGTGCGGGCGCGCCGGCGCAGCGACTCCGCCCGGCCGGGGCGCGTGGCGCTGGCCCCGGCCATGTCGGCCGACGTGGTGTTCCTCGGCGTGGCGACGCTGTACTCGCTGACCCTGCCGCTGCGCTCCTCGCTGACCCTCGTCGACGCCGCGGTGTTCGTCGCGATCTTCGCCGCGTACGCGTGGCGGCTGTCCAAGGCCCCGGCGGAGGAGCCCGACCTGGCGGGCGTCTCGGCCTGGGTGGGCGGCAAACCGGCCCGCGCCCGCCGGAGCCTGGTGATCGGCCTGTTCGCGGTCGCCGGGCTGGTCATCCTGACCACCGCCGAGCACTTCGCGGAGAACCTGGTCGGCACCGGCGCCCGGCTCGGGGTGGACGAGTTCCTGCTCGTGCAGTGGATCGCGCCGCTGGCCAGCGAGTCGCCGGAGCTGATCGTCGCCTGCCTGTTCGCCGCGCGGCTCAAGGCGTCGGAGTCGCTGGGCACCCTGCTGTCCAGCAAGGTCAACCAGTGGACGCTGCTGGTCGGCACCATCCCGATCGTGTTCGCGCTGTCCGCCGGCACCACGCACGGCCTGCCGCTGGACGGCCACCAGCGCCTCGAACTGCTGATCACCGCCGCGCAGTCGCTGTTCGCGGTCGCGATCCTGGCCGACCTGGCGCTGACCAGCATCGGCGCGATCACCCTGGTGGTGCTGTTCGCGGTGCAGTTCACGGCGAGCCTGACGCTGCCCGCCGAGGGCAACCGGGTGGTGATCATCGTGCTGTCGGCGGTGTACGGGGCGCTGGCGCTGCTCCAGTTCGCCCGCCACCGCCGCGACTTCGCCCGGACCGCCCGCGACGGCCTGGTCACGCCGTTCGCGGAACTGGTCCGCCGCCCGCCGGGCCACCACGGGTGAGCGCCGGGGTCAGCCGCCGTCCTCGACGCGCATCGCGCGTTCCTCCGGCCCGGCGGTGTAGTCCAGGCCCGCGGCCTCGGCGATCTCGGTCGGCTCCTCGTCCCGGGACGTGCCGGCATCCTCCGGGCGAGTGAACTGAGGCCCGCTCGTGCCGTCCCCTCCGGCGTCGTTCACCGACTCGTCGACCGAGTCGCCGACCGGTGTGCCGCGGTCCAGCTCCTCCTGCTGCTCGGAACGGGGTCGTTGGTCAGCCATCGTCGCTCCTCTCGGTGGGTCAGGTGCTCGGCTACCCCGGCGGCCGACCGGAAAACCCGGGCCGGTCGCGGACCGGGGACCACTCACAGTGGATCACCATCGGCGGATCAGGTGAACCCGCTCCGACGCGCCCCGGGCGCGCGCCGGGCGGCGCTAGCGTCTCCCCGGACTTCGATCTCGGGAGGGTGTTCGGATGAAGTGGTTACGCCGGTTGACCAGGCACACCGCGACGGCGGTGGCCGCGGCGTCACTGGCCTTGGCGACTGCCCTGACCGGCGCAACGCCGGCGCAGGCCGCGCCCACCGGGCTCACCGAGTGCTCCGCCGAGCACCACCGCGGCGACCGGAGGTTGGGCCCCGAGCGGCTGCCCGTGCTCGGCCCGGTGGGCCTGCAACTGGTCGGCTACAGCCGCACCGGCCACCGCTCCGAGGAGCAGTTCCTCGCCACCTACTACGACCAGGCCGGCAACACGTGGCGGTACCCGCCGAAGGACGGCTACCTGCTGACCCCCTCGGGTGACCCGGTCAAGTGGCAGCAGGACCTGCGCACCGGACAGCGCATCGACCGCTACGGCAGCGAGTACGGCGCTTTCCTGGCCCCCGCCGGCCTGCCCTACACCACCCGCTCCATCCCGCCGCAGAACCTGGTCTCCACCCCGGCAGCGGGCTGCAACTACCACGTGTACTTGGTGACCAGGCCGTTCCGGGTGGACGCGGGCCCGATCGCACCCTGGTTCCACCAGCTCGGCGGCGGCCTCCAGTACCAATTGCGCGGCGACCTCGTACCCGGCGCGCCGGAACGCCTCAACGTGCTCTGGCTGCTCGACAACGGCTACCTCCAACGCCTCCGCTGACACCACCCACCGGCAGCCGACGGCCCCACGCCCCAAGCCCCGACAACTCCAGCCTGAAGCCCGAAGTTCGCGGCTTCCGGCTTTTGGCCTTCGGCACGCCCCGTGCAGTCCGGTGCTCTCGTGTTCTCCCCGTATGGCCTGCCCGGAGGGCTACCATGCTTTTCCTGGGGGTGCAAGCACGCTTTTCGCTTGCACCCCCAGGAAAAGCATGGTTGTCTTTGACAGGTCATGCGGGGGGAACACGACCGCTGTTTCTTTTCATTCTCCTTGGCGGCCTGCCTGTCCGGCGAGGACTCTTTAAAGTTCTTCAGCTTAGATCGGTACGGCCCCAAATCTCACCCGGATCGGTGCGCGATCTTGGTGAGAAAAGCGGCCGGGAGGCCCCCAAGGAGAAGGGAAGTGCGTCGTGTTCTCCCCGCACGGCCTGCCGGAGGCAATCATGTTTTCCGGGGGGCGTCAAGCGAAGGGCGTGCTTGACGCCCCCCGGAAAACATGATCGGGCTGCGCCCAGGCCGTACGGGGAGAACACGAGGCACACGGCTGCGCTGAAGCGCCGCCGCGCGGGGCGCGGCCTGCGAGAGTTGAAGCGCCGTCGCGCGGGGCGGGGCCTGCGAGAGCTGCAGCGCCGTCGCGCGGGGCGCGGCCTACGGGGGTCGGAGCGCCGTCGCGCGAGGCGGCCTGTTCAGTACTTGAAGACCTTGTCGGCGTACTGCTGCGCCGGCTCCGCGCCCGCCGCGGCCGGGAAGGAGATCCGGTCCGCCACGCCGTCGGAGGTGTAGCGCGTCGCCGGGTTCGCGGCCAGCTTGTCCAGCCACGCGGTGGAGCCGAACTCGGCCTCGTCCCCGGACGCGTCCTGCGAGCGGATGCGCGGCACGTTCTGCGGGTCGAAGCCCGCCGAGTACGGCGACGGCGCCGGGCCCGCGCCGACCAGCAGCGCGCACCGGTGCTCGTAGGACGTGCCGTCGAACGCGCCGCGCAGGGCGAGCGGCCCGTTGCCGGGGATCGCGCCGAACGGCAGCGAGAGGCTGACCACCGGGTAGTCCGGCACGGCGCGCTGGATCTCGCGCTGCCCCAGCACGATCGCCTCCTGCACCTGCTCGTCGCCGGCGGCCGACAGGTTGGTGTGCTGCTGGGTGTGGTTGCCGATCTCGAAGCCGTGGTCGCGCAGCCACGGCAGCACCCCCGCGCCGTCGGCCGTGCCGAACGGCGCGGCGTTGACGTACAGGCTCGCGACCGGGCGGAAGCCGGGGTTGCGCGCGGCGACGTCGAGCAGGATCGCGATCGCCGTGCCCGCCACCGGTTGGCCGTCCGGCCCCAGCGCGAACTGGGTCGGGTCGCCGTCGTCGAACGTCAGCACGACCGGGTGACGCCCGGCCGGGAGGTCGAGGCGGCCGGTGGCGTACTCGGCCGCCGTCACCGGCACGTAGCCCTCGGCCGCCAGCCGCTCCAGCTCCGCCCGGTACGCCTCCGGCGTCCGGTCGTAGACCGACGACGGCTGCGCGGTCAGGCGGTGGTACATCAGGACCGGCACCTCGCCCAGCTCGTTGGCCCCCACCGAGACCGGGTCGGGCGGCGGGGACGAGTCCTGCGCGGCGGGCTGCGCCGCGCTCGCGGGTGCGGCGGCGGGCGCCTCGGGCACGGGCTGCGCGGAGCACGCGCAGCAGACGGCCGCGAGGAGGGCGACGGCGAGCGGGCTCCGGCGGGCGGTCGTGGTTGTGCTGTTCACGTCCTGATGGTGGCGCGGATCCCGCTGCGCGACGGCCCCGGGAAACCACATACCCACCTTCGGATGACCTTCCGTTTGCCGGACCGCCCGGTGGGCTAGTCGCTGCTTGACTATGCCGCACCAAGATGGGAGCCGCCGGTGTCGGATTCACCACTCAGGGCGAAGCGCGTCCTGATACCAGTAGTCGCGATCGCGGTGCTGCTGGTGGTGGCAGGTGTCGTCACCACGGTCGTGCACAGCCGCGACGTCAGCCTGGCCGTCGCCGACCTCGCCGACGGCTCCTCCATCACCCCGTCCGGCGTCCAGCAGGTGGCGATCACGGCGGACGACCCGGCCGAGCTCCAGCGGGTCTCGGTGCAGGTGGACGGCCGGCCGGTCGAGGTCCGGCAGACCGACGGCCGGATGACGCTGGCCGGCACGGAGCTGGGGGAGGGCGAGCACACGCTGTCGGTGCGGGTGCCCAACCCGCTGCCGTGGCTGCCCGACGCCACCGTCGAGCGGGTCTTCACCATCGACGCCACGCCGCCCGCCGTGACCGTCGAGCTGGCCGAGGCGAAGTCGCCGCGCGGCCCGCTGACCGTGCGCGGCACCGCCGACGGCGCGGACGCGGTCCACCTGGGCGACCAGGAGGTGCCGGTGCGCGACGGCCGGTTCGAGGCGTCGCTGGACTCCGTGCCCGCGCAGCTGCGGGTCCGCGCCGTCGACGCCGCCGGCAACACCGCGCAGCAGGACGTCCCCGTGAAGGTCACCCACCCGGGGATGCGCGCGGTCCACATGAGCGCCACCGCGTGGGCCACGCCGGAGCTGCGCGACCCGGTGCTGGCGATGGCGCGCGAACGCCGCATCGACACGGTGCAGCTCGACATCAAGGACGAGAGCGGCGAGATCGGCTACGACTCCCAGGTGCCGCTGGCCAGGGAGATCGGCGCGACCCGCGCCTACTACGACGCCCGCGCCGCGCTGGACGAGCTGCACGGCATGGGGCTGCGCGTGGTCGGCCGGCTGGTGGCCTTCCGCGACCCGGTGCTGGGCAGGGCGTCGTGGGAGTCCGGCGCCCGCGACCGCGTCACCCAGAACACCTCCGGCGCGCCCTGGTCGGCGCACTACGGCGAGTACGCGTTCACCAACTTCGCCAACACCGAGGTGCGCGACTACAACATCGCCATCGCCAAGGAGGCCGCGCAGCTGGGCTTCGACGACATCCTCTACGACTACGTGCGCCGGCCGGACGGCCCGCTCGGCCAGATGTCCTTCCCCGGCCTGGCGACCTCGCCCGAGCAGTCCATCGTGGACTTCCTGCGGGACAGCCGCGCCGCCGTCCGCCCGCTGGGTGCGTACCTGGGCGCGTCGGTGTTCGGCATTGCGGCGCACAGCCCCGGCGACGTGGCGCAGGACATCCCCGGTATGTCGCCGCACGTGGACTACGTCTCGCCGATGGTCTACCCCTCGCACTGGGGCCCGGACGAGTACGGCGTGGCCAACCCCAACGCCCAGCCGTACGACATCGTGCGCGCGTCGGTCGCGAACTTCCTGGACCTGACCCGCGGCACCGGCACGGTCGTCATCCCGTGGCTCCAGGCGTTCTCGCTGGGCCACCACTACGGTCCCGGCGAGATCCAGGCCCAGGTCACGGCCACCCGGGACGCGGGGGCCCCGTCGTTCCTGCTGTGGAACGCGGCGTGCGACTACGGCTCGGCCGGTTTGGAGCCCGCATGAGGGCGGTGCCCTTCGTCGCCTACCTGACCGGCCTGTGCCTGGCGGTGACCACCGTGCTGGCGCTGGAGTTCGGGGCGGCGGCCCCGACGGCCACCGTCCGGTGGCCGGCGCCCGAGGTGGTGGCGGTGCCGGAGGCCGCCCGGTCCACCGACCGGTCGCCCGCGCCCCCGCCCGCGCCGCCGCTGGTCTCCGCCCGCACGGCCGACCTGCCGCCGGGCCCGCCGTTCCCGCTGCGCGGCGCGGGCACGTGGCGGGTCGTGCCGGGCACGACCGGCACGGGCGGCACCCCGTACTCGGTCGAGGTCGAGGACGGCGTGTCGCTCCCGCGCGGCGACGACAACTTCGCCGCCGTGGTCGACTACGCGCTGGCCCACCCGCGCGGCTGGGCGCGGGCGGGCCACCGGTTCCACCGCGTCGACGCCGCCGCCGAGCCGGCCCTGCGCATCCGGTTGGCCTCGCAGGACACGGCACGGCGGCTGTGCGGGTTCGACCTGCCCTTCGACACGTCCTGCCGGATCGGCGCGGAGGTCTACCTCAGCTCGGCCCGCTGGTTCCGCGGCTCGCACGCGTACGGCGGCGAGTTGCGGGCCTACCGGCTCTACATGGTCAACCACGAGGTCGGCCACTTCCTCGGGCACGGCCACGAGCCGTGCCCGGTGGACGGCGCCCCGGCCCCCCTGATGATGCAGCAGACGCTGAGCACCGACAACGACGAGCTGGCCGCCATCACCTCCGGGGTCGACCAGGGCGCGGTGATCCCGCCCGACGGCAAGTCGTGCACCCCCAACCCGTGGCCCTCGTCCTGACGCGGGCCCGCCGGGGCCCCTCCGGGGAGCGGGCCCGGGCCGGGCGCGCCCCTCGTGCGCCCGGCCCGGGCGCCCTCACGCCCGGTACCCGCCGAGCGGGTCCGGGTGGGCGGCCAGGTGGTCCTCGAACGTGATCCGGCCCGCGTGGTCGGCCGCGAGGTGCCCGCCCGCGCGGTAGGCGCGGAACACCCGGCCGGGCAGCCGGACCGGCGCCAACCGCTTGCGCAGGCCGGTGACCCGGAGGAACGACCGGGCTAGCTCCCGCGCGTCCAGGGTCTCGGGGCCGCCGAAGTCGGGCGCGCGGCCGGCGGGGGAGCCGACCGCCAGCTCGGCCAGGCGGCCCGCCACGTCGACGACGTCGACCGGCTGGCAGCGCAGCGCGGGCACCGGCAGCACCGGCAGGCGGGACCCCTTGGCCAGCAGCACGCGCACCAGGTCGTGGAACTGGGTCGCGCGCAGGATCGTGTGCGGCAGGCCGGAGCCCGCGATCAGCCGCTCGGCCGCCAGCTTGCCCCGGTAGTAGCCCAGGGGGACGCGGTCGACGCCGACGATCGAGACGTACACCAGGTGCGGCCGGGCCGCGCCCAGCGCCGCCCGCACCAGGGTCCCGGCGAGCGCGACCTCCGCCCGCCGGCCGAACGCGGTGGCGCAGTGGACCACCACGTCGACGCCGGCCAGCGCCCGCGCCACCCCGCGCCCGGTCGCCAGGTCCGCCGACGCGTGGCGGTCGTCGACGGGCGCGCCGCGGCTCAGCACGCGCACCTCCTGCCCCGCGTCCACCAGCCGCCGGACCACCGGCCGGCCGAGCACGCCGGTCCCACCGGTCACCAGAATCCGCACGAGAAGCTCCTCCCGGGTCGTGTGTCACCCGTCAGGAACCGACGAGGCCGCCCGGATGTGACAGCCCGCGGCGCAGGAATTCCAGCTTCGCCGGGTTGGCGACGATCCGCAGCGCCGTGATCCGCCCGTCCGCGAGGTCGGGCGCCAGCACGCCGACGACCGCGCCGCCGGCCGTCCCCAGCACCGCGGGCAGGCCGTTGACCTCGACGACCGCGGCGTCCAGCCCGGCGCCGAAGCGGGTGATCCCGCCGACGAGGTAGCGGATCACCCGGTCCCGGCCCACCACCGGGCGGCGCGCGACCGACACCCGGCCGCCGCCGTCGGCCCACGACGTGACGTCGGCCGCCAGCAGCTCCGCGAGGCCGGCCACGTCGCCGCCGCGCGCCGCCGCGAGGAAGCGCTCGACGAGCCGGGCCCCGGCCGCGCGGTCGCCGGGGAAGCGGGGGGCGGCCCGCGCCACGTGCTGCCGCGCCCGGTGGTGCAGCTGGCGGCAGTTCGCCTCGGACAGGCCGGTCAGCTCGGCGATCTCGCGGTGGCCGTAGCCGAACGCCCGGTGCAGCACGAACACCGCCCGCTCGGCCGGGGTGAGCCGTTCCAGCAGCACCAGGAAGGCGAACGACACCGACTCGCGCTGCTCGGCCGTCTCCAGCGGGCCCAGCGCGCCGTCGGCGGTGGGCACCGGCTCGGGCAGCCACGGCCCGACGTAGCGCTCCCGCCGGGCCCGCGCGGAGGTCAGCCGGTTGAGGCACAGGTTGGTGACCACGCGGGTGAGCCAGGCGGACGGGGTGCGCACCCCGTCCGCGCCGTGCCACCGGAGGTAGGCGTCCTGCACGACGTCCTCCGCGTCGTGCGCCGAGCCGAGCAGCCGGTAGGCGAGGCCGAACAGGCGGGTGCGCTGCGCCTCGAACTCGTCGAGGGGGCGATCGGTGGGCACCCCCGCATTGTGCGGCCCGGTCCGGTCGCCGCGCGGGGCGGCCCGGTCGCGCGCGGGTGGTCGCTGCCGCTGCCCGCGCACGGAGGGGCCCCGGCGGGAAACCCTGACCCGGCACGGGCGCTGGGTGTTTCAACGACACCGCGCCGGGTCAGGGCGAGCCGCCGCAGCGGCCCTACCGTGCAGATCACGCGCGCACGCGCACACGGCGGACGCCGGGTACCCGGTCAGGTCGGGGATCACACCGCCGTCGTCACCCCGGCGGCGGCCCGTCGCCGCCGGCTCGGCCGCCGCCCAGGCCGCCGCCCCCGGCCGGAGCCCGGCGCCCCGGTCCAGCCGGCGCCGCGAGGGGCCGTCACGGCGAGGAGGTGCTCGGCAGCGCGGCGAACGCGGCGGCCCGCGTGGCGTACACGTCGAGGGTCTCGGCCACGCCGGTGACGTGGAGCGGTCGGAGCACCGCGCGGTGGTCGGCCACGACGGCGAACGGGACGCCGAGGCGCTCGGCCCGCCGGCTGGCCGCCACCAGCGCCGAGATGCCGGGCGAGCCGAAGAACGTCACCCCGGTCAGGTCCACCACGAGGGCGCTGGGGCGGTGGTCGAGCCGGTCGAGCACCTCTTCGCGGGGGCTGCACGCCGGGGCCATGTCGACGTCGCCGGTCACCGTCACGACGACCGCGCCCCGCACCTCGGTCGTCTCCACCCTGGCCTGGCCACCCCTGTCGAGCCGGTCGTCCACGAGAACGCCTCCCGCCTGCGGGCCGCCGGACGAGGCCGGCTGCTCGAACGGCCGCGCGGCCCCCGGGACATCCGGCCGCGGTGCTGCGCCCTCACCATACGCCCGGATGGCGCAGTGGACAATCAGTGAAGAAGGCTGACGAATAGTAGTCGATCAGGTCATTCGATCACGTGATCGGCGGGTGTCCGCTGCTCCGGCGCCTCCACCGGGTGTTGCAGGTTGACCAGGACGGGGTGGCTGTTGGCGTCGAACTCGATCACGCCGGACTGGCCGGTCGCCAGCGCCCGGTCGACCTCGGCGAGGATCTCCAGCAGCACCAGCTGGGCGCGCTCCAGCGTGTCGGCGTGGGCGATCACATACTCGTGCGCCCGGCCGCGCTGCCCGTCCGCGTCGCCGTGCAGCTGGACGACGATCCCGTAGGGCTGGGGCGGGTCGGGGGTGAGCAGCAGTGCCGCGCCCACTCGCATGAGCAGGTCCGCCCGCACCAGACCCCGGTCATAGGTGGGCAGCCACACCTGGGGGTTCCCCGCCGGCACGCTGGTCACGATCACCACTGTAGGAGCCCCGGCGACCAGCGGAACGATCATGACTCGTAAACCCCCGGATCGGGTGAACCCCGGTGTGAACGGCCGCCGGGGCGCCTCACCGCGCCAGCAACCCCGGCGCCACACCGCCGATCACCAGCAGCGCCAGGGCCAGGGCCACGGCGCGGTGCTCCAACGGCGTCAGGTCGCGCTCCCCGGTCTCGCCGGGGTGGCCCGCGAACAGGCCCAGGAAACCGCGCAGCACCGTCATCCCGTTGACCGCCACGGCCACCACGACCGCCGACACCACGAACGCCGCCGGGTGCTCCAGCAGGCGGTGCACGTCGGCGAACCCGGGCAGCAGCGGGAAGCCCGCCAGCGCCAGGCCGAAGCCGAGGTAGGCCGTGGCGAGCCGGGGCGTCCGCGCCAGGTCGCCCGCCGGCGCGGTCGGCGACAGCGGGCCCCGGCGGGCGACCAGCGCCGCCACGGTCATCGCCAGCCCGGTGGCCGCCACCGCCGCCGCCGGCTGCGCGCCGCCCACCAGCGCCAGCCCGTTCACGCCGGCCAGCAGGAACGCCAGCGCCCGCGCCCCGTCCGCCTGCACCACCGCGAACACGGCGCCGACCAGGGCCGCCAGGGCGCCCACCACCGCCGCGGCCGGAGTGTCGGGCACCACCAGGCCCACCGGCAGCAGGAACGCCGCCACCACGGCCATCGGCGTGCGCGCCACGAACCGGGGGAACCAGCTGTGCAGCGGCACCACCGCCGCGCGCACCGCGACGCCGAGCAGCACCAGCACCTCCCCCGCGGGGGAGGGCAGCACCGCCCCGACGACCACCAGCAGCACGCTCGGCACGTGGTACACCGCGAACAGCCGCCGGTCCCGCGCGCCCGTCCACGCCACGACCGCCGTCAACGCCCACAGCACCGCGTCGACGGCTTCGGAGCGCACGGCCGTGAACGCGCACGCCAGCCCCACCAGCACCAGCGCCCTGGCCAGCACGCGCGGCGGGTGCGCCGCCACCGGGCTCAGCGCCGCCACCAGCACCCCGGCCAGGCAGAACGCCGTGAGCAGCAGGCCGTCGGGGAACGCCGCCAACGACACCGGCAACGCCACCGCGGCCCCGAGCACCGCCTTGCGCCGCGCCGCGCGGGCGTCGGCCTCCGCCCCGGCCACCACCGCCGTGGCCAGCCACACCACGACGACCGCGAGCGAGGCGATCACCGGGTCGCCGCCAACCGCCGCACCCAGCGCTCGTCGGCGGCGGCGAACCGCCGGACCAGCCGCGCGAAGCCGCCGGCGACCCGGTCCACCACCACCGCGTCCAGGTAGCCGCGCTCCAGGGCGAACCGGTACAGCCACAGCCGCGCCGGCCGGGGCACCACCCGCTCCCAGAACGCCCCGGTGCGCGGCACCGGCCCGCCCAGCGCCTGCTCCAGGTGGTGGTGGTCGTGCAGCAGGCTGGGGGAGCGCAGGACCTGGGCGCTGCGCAGGGCGGCGTGCCCGAGCAGGTGCGCCAGCGCCAGCGCGTGCCACCCGAGGCCGATCTCCACGAACACCAGGCCGACCTGGGTGGCCGAGGCGTAGGCCAGGGACGTCTTGACGTCGGTCTGCGCGCGCCCGACCAGCGTGGCGTGCAGCGCGGTCAGCCCGCCGACGACCGCGATCAGCACGGGCACCGCCGGGGCCTGCGACCACACCGGTCCGGTGCGCAGCAGCAGGTACGGGCCGAGGCTGACCGAGATCGCGCCGTAGCAGATCGCGCTGGACGGCGTCGGCCCCTCCATCGCCCGCGGCAGCCACCCGCCGAGCGGGAACTGCGCGGCCTTGCCCATCGAACCCCACAGCAGCAGCAACCCGATCGCGAGCGGCGGGCCGCCGTGGTGCGCGACCACGACCGCGCCGACGAGCCCGACGTCGCACACCCGGTAGGTGACGAACGCCCGCAGCCCGTGCGCGACCGGCCCCCGCCTGCGGTGGAAGAAGGCGATCAGCAGCGCGGACGCCAGCCCGGTCAGCTCCCAGCCGACCACCAGCAGGTCCAGCGCGCCCGCCAGCACCACGAGCTGCACGCCCGCGACGAACAGCGCCAGCAGCAGGTAGAACCGCAGGTAACCGGGGTCGCGGTGCAGGTAGCGCCGGGAGAACGCGCCGATCAGCGCGCCCAGCAGCCCCGCCACCGCCCCGACCGGCGCCGACCACCCGTCGGCCACCAGGACCAGCGGGAACCCGGCGAACCAGGGCCCGAGGTCGGCCCGCGCCGGACCGGACCACGCCGCCGCGACCACCAGCCCGGCCGACGCGGCGGCCGACAGCACCACCACCGCCGCCACCGCCCGCTCCGCCGGCGGCCGGCCCAGCCAGGACAGCGCGCCCAGCACCGGGACCGCGGCGAACGGGACCGCCGCCGCCGCGGCCAGCACCCCGCTCACGGGACCGGCACCGGCACGTCGGCGCCGGCCAGCACGTGCGCGCAGTCGAGGTGGTCGCGCCGCCCGGCGTAGACGTCGGCCGACCGCGCCACCACCGGGAACGCGGTGCGCTCCGGCCGGTGCGGCTGGAAGGCGCCGTCCCGGAACACGTGCAGGGCGTCGGCCTCCCAGGCCACGAGCTGGATCCAGCCGCCGGAGACCAGCCGGTCCAGCGCCGGGTTCGCCGCCACGAGGGCGGCGAGCCGCCGCGGCGCGGCCTCGACCACCAGCAGCAGGCGCACCGGCTCGTGGATCTCCACCATCTGCCACGGCAGCCCGGTGCGCAGGTCGGAGGAGTGGCCGTCCATCACGCCGATCAGGCCGGTGATGTTGTGCGGCAGCTTGGTCCCGCAGCCGTAGCCCACCGGGTCGACGAAGCTGAAGTAGTACTCCAGGTTGATGCCCGCGCACACCGGGCCGACCGCCGCCAGCAGCGCGGCCAGCAGCTCGTCGCCGGTGTCGGCGGCCGGTTCGTAGGAGACCAGGAACGCCCGGCGGTCCAGGAAGAGCCCGCGGGTGCGGGACCGGCGGCCGACCACGCACACCGCGTTGGTGGCGTGCCCGTACTCGGGCCGGGGCTGGCCCAGGTCGACGGCGTGGGTCCCGGCGTGCGCGAGCGCGTCGGCGTGGGCGAGGTCGGGCGGGGCCGACTCGAACCGGCGGCACCGCTCGTGCGCGGCCCGGGCGCACGCCTCGGCCAGGGCCTCCTCGGCCCGCCGCAGCGGTTCCCGGTGCCCGTCCGGCACCAGGTCCCGGTCGTAGTAGACCACCGTGTCGTCGCACGTGTCGTGGTAGCCGCCGACGAACCAGGTGGTGCTCGGGATCGCGATCCCGCGCTCGGCCAGTCCACTTCGGACGGCCGGGTCGTTGGCCATCGCCGCGAACGCCCGCGCGTTCGGCCCGCCGCGCCCGCCGCCGGTCGCGCCGCAGTCGTGCGCGGACTCGTGCGGGTTGTTCAGGCTGGACGACCCGTGCCCGACCACCAGCACCAGCGGCGCGAGCGCGCGGCTCAGCCCGGTGGTGCGCAGCACCCCGGCGACGACGTCGACCTGCTCGGCGGTGGTGAACCCCAGGTCCAGCCGGGTCGGCGCGGCCGTGCTGTGCCGCTGCGACAGGCGGTGCGCGACGAGCGGGAACAGGCACCGGCCCACCAGCGACGCCAGGCCGAAGACCCCGAGCGCGATGCTGGCGACCCCGCCGCGCGCCAGCGTGCGACTGCCCACCGCGACCGAGCGCGCCCACCGGGCGCGCAGGCGGCGGGGTTCCCGCCCGGGGCGCACCGGCCGCTCGACCACGGCGTGCCGGGGTGTGACGACCACCGGGCACAGCGGGCGCGGGCGGACGTCCTCGACGCCCCGGTAGTTCATCGCGACGCCGAAGAACCCCGCGAAGCCGAACGTCTCGGCCGACGGGCAGCACTCCTCCAGGTGCCTGCGCACCGACTCCTCGCGCTCGTCCAGGCAGAACACCGCCTGGAACGCCGGCGCGCCGACCGGCGCCGACCTGCCCTGGTGGGCGGCGAGCCCGTCCAGCACGCCGATCCGGTGCCGGCGCTCGTAGGCCAGGTGCAGCAGCCGGCGGCGCTCCACCGCGTCGCAGCCGTCCACGACCGCCAGCCACGCCGCCGCCCGCTCCCGGTCGGCCAGCGGCACGTCCATCAGCCGCGCCAGCACGAACGCCTCGTAGACCAGTTCCAGCCGCGCCGCCGGCGGCGCGACGGGCGCCGGGTCCGCGGTCGCCGCGACGTGCCGGGCGGCGAACAGGTCCAGCGTGAGCTGCACCGCCAGGTAGTCGACCAGTCGCGCGGGCCGCGGCTCGACCGGCGCGCGGTCGGGGCGCACCTCGAACTGGCGCACCATGCCCGCCCAGCCGCGCAACGACAACAGCGTCGCCGTGACCACCTCGGCGTGGTCCTCCTCGGGCACGCCGAGCTCGGCCAGCGCCCACCGGGCGGTGCGCTCGGCCGCCCACCCCCGCTGCGCGCGCAGGCACGCCGGGAGCCCGCGCAGGAACGGGTCCGGCGGGCCGCCCGCCCGGCCGTAGAGGGCGCGGAACGCCGCCAGCAGGCCGTGCTCGCGCTCCGGCATCGGCCAGTACGCGACGCCCTGGTCCAGGAACGCCGCCGTGAAGCGGATCAGCAGCGGGTGCGCCAGGTGGTCGGCGTCGACCCCGGTCGCGGCGAGGAGGCGGTCGCGCGGGCGCCGGGGCGGTGGCGCGGCGGCCGGTGGCGCGGCGCTCGCCCGCAGCAGGTCCCACCGCGGGTCGGCGGTGTCCACGGCGTCGGTCTCGGCGAGCAGCCACCCCAGCGCCGGCCCGCGCGGCACCTCGACGTGGTGGCGCAGCCGGGTGGCGTGGAAGCGGCGCGGCGTCGGGCCGCCGGGCACGACCGGCACGCCGTCGTCGGCGACCTCGGCCGCCACCACCGCGTCCAGGTCGTCTGAGGTGATCCGGCCCGCGCGCAGGAAGCCGTGGAACGCGGCCTCGCTCTGGTAGGGCTCGGCGCCGAACACCTCGGCCGCCCGCGCCACCGCGTCGGTGAAGGGCAGGTGCTCGAACGCGTGCAACGTGTTGTGGTGCACGAAAGCCTGCAGCGGTCCCTGCTCGGGCAGCAGCCGCGCGGCGCGCTCCACCAGCTCGGTGAGGTTCACCGCGACCGCCTGCGGCGGGTGGCGTGCGGGTCGGCCGAGACGGGCTCCAGCTCGTCGAGGCCCTCGACGGTCAGCGTCGCCGTCGGCAGCTCCCGGCCCAGCTCCGCCAGGCGGGCCAGGAACGTGTGGTCGACCAGGGTCGCGCCCCGCACGTCCACGACCACCCGCGTGATCCCCGGCCCGGCCCGGTCCAGGAGCCTGCGCACCGGCAGCAGCGCCGGGAAGATCGCCGCGCCGCGCACCCGGACGCGCAGCTCCCCGTCGGCGGTGGAGACCAGGGGCCGGGGCAGGAACGCGGGCAGCGGCACGCCGCGCGCCAGGTGCAGCACCACCTTGAGCACCAGCCCGGAGGCGACGCCGACCAGCAGGTCGGTCGCCAGCGTGACCAGCAGGGTGGTCAGGAACAGCGCGAGCTGGTCCCGGCCGATCCGGGCGATGTGCCCGATCCCGCGGGGCGAGGCGAGCCGGAACCCGGTGTAGACCAGCATCGCGGCCAGCGCGGCGAGCGGGATCGTCTGCACCACGCCGGGGATGAGCGCCACGAACAGCAGCAGGACCGCGCCGTGGCAGACGTTGGACCACCGGCTGGTCGCGCCCGCGTCGAGGTTGGCCTTGCTGCGCACGATCTCGGAGATCATCGGCAGGCCGCCGACGAGGGACGAGGTGAGGTTGCCCGCGCCGATCGCCAGCAGGTCGCGGTTGACGTCCGAGACGCGCTTGGCGGGGTCCACCGAGTCGACGGCGAGCACGGTCAGCGTGGACTCGATCGTGCCGATCAGCGCGAACATCACGACGTACTGGATCGACGTGGCGCTGAACACCCGGGAGAAGTCGGGGAAGGCGATCGCGTCGAGCAGCGAGCCGGGCAAGCGCACCAGGTGCTCCGGGCCGAGGTGGTGGCTCGCGCCGAGGAAGGTGTAGTCGTGCGGCCGGTCCAGGTGCAGCCACAGGCTGATCGGGATGGCCACCGCGAGCACCGCCAGCGGCGCGGGCACCACCCTGCTCCAGCGGGCGCGCACCAGCGGCAGCCCGAACAGCAGCACCAGCGACACCGCGCCCACCAGCAGGATGTACGGGTTGGCGTGCGCCGCGCTGCGCGGCAGCTCGGCGAGCAGGCCGAACGGCGTCCCGGCGGTCGGCTGCACCCCCAGCACGACGTGCGCCTGCTTGGCGATGATGATCACGCCGATGGCGGCCAGCATCCCGTGCACCACCGAGGGCGACATCGCCACGCCGACGCCCGCCGCGCGGAGCAGCCCGAACGCGATCTGCACCAGGGCGGCGACCACGCCGACCGCCAGGGCTCGCCGGTAGCCCGCGAGCAGGTCGCCCTGGCCGAGGTCGTGCACGGCTCCGACGGCGATCACGATCAGCCCGGCGGCGGGGCCCTTGACGGTCATCGGGGCGCCGCCGAGCAGCCCGCCGAGGATGCCGCCGACAATGGCCGTGAGCACCCCCGCGATGGGTGGGAAACCGCTGGCCACCGCGATGCCCAGGCACAGCGGCAACGCGATCAGGGCGACCAGGAAACCGGACTTCAGGTCGGATTTCGGAGGTCGGCGGGTCGTCGCGGCGGGCGGTCGACCGGTCGGCCGGGCACGATTGGGTTGGCCGGGCATCGAATTGTCCTTTTTATGGGCGCGACAGGGCCACCGCGGTCGGTTTTCGGCGACGGCGGTGCGGCTGGGGTGATTCAGCGAACGCCCGGCGGCCCGCGGGCGACCCGGGTGTCGACGCGGGCGGCGGTCGGCGCCACCGGGGCGGCGACCGCCGTGCGGACGGTGGTCCACAGGTGCGCGACGGCGGGTTCGCAGGGCTTGGCCTCTTCCGCGAACCCCAGGTCAGGGTGGGTGAACACGGTGGCGGGAGCCGTCGAGGCCAGGTGTGCCCGGTCGGCTTCGCAGCGGGTGCTCGACTCGGTGGCGTGCGCACCCGTGACGAGGGCGAGCCCGACCAGCGCGGCGACGAGCAGGTGGACGACGCGCACGGGACCTCCCCCGGAGAAGCCGCGATTTTCGGCGTGGTCGACGAATAAGGCGGACCACAAACCGGTGAGCCGCTCGATCATCGGGGACGCGCGGAACGGCCGTCAAGGGCCTTGGGTCGGCAATTCGGGGCAGAGCAATCGCGGTTACTGCGAGAGGGCTAAGGAGTGGTGCAGTCAATTGTGAGCAACAATGAACGCATTCCGCCGGAGGATTACCGGGCGGCGACCGGTCCGGCGCGGCGGCGCGGGGAACCCCTCACAGGCCGCCGGCCGGGCGCTGCCGCCCGTCGTCCGGCTCGTCCATTGCCTGCGTGTCGCGCGGCGGGGCGACCGGGTCCGCGCCGTCGGACTCGCCCGCCGCCATGCGCCGGCCGCGCTCCAGCTCGGCGTCCAGCTCGGCGCCGAGCAGCAGGGCGAGGTTGGAGATCCACAGCCACACCAGGAAGACGATCACGCCGGCCAGCGAGCCGTAGGTCTTGTTGTAGGAACCGGCGTTGGCGACGTACAGCGCGAAACCCGTGGACGCCACCACCCAGGCCAGCACGGCCAGCACGCCGCCCGGCGTGATCCACAGCCAGCTGGGCTGCCGCACGTTCGGCGAGGCCCAGAACAGCAGGCCGATCGCCAGGCTGGCCAGCAGGAACAGCACCGGCCACTTGGCGATGTCCCACACCGAGACGAACGTCTCGCCCAGGCCGAGCAGGTCGCCCAGCCACCGGGCCACGCCGCCGGTCAGCGTGACGCCCAGCGCGGTCAGCGCCAGCAGCACCACGACGCCGACGGTCAGCGCGAGCCGCAGCGGGATCACCTTCCAGAACGGGCGGCCCTCCTCGACGTCGTAGATGGAGTTCGCGGCGCGCATGAACGCGCCCACGTACCCGGAGGCCGACCACAGCGCGGTGACCAGGCCGACGATCGCCAGCGGCCCGGCGACGCCGCTGGACTTCTGGAGGTTGTCGATCCCGCCGACGATCAGGTCCTTGGCCTCGCCGGGCCCGAGCACGTCCAGGCTGTCCTTGATCGACTGCGTGGCGTCCGGTCCGAGCAGCCCCAGCAGCGAGGTGAGCAGCAGCAGCCCGGGGAACAGCGACAGCACCGCGTAGTAGGTCAGCGCGGCGGCCCAGTCGGTGAGGTTGTCGTCGTTGAACTCCTTGACCGTCCGCTTCAGGACGGCCCACCAGGACCGCTTCGGCAGTTGCGTCGGTGCGTCGGGTGCGTGCGCCATGGGTGCCGGGTTCCCCGGAAACCGGCCCGGAACACCGGCGATCCGTTCCGGTGCGCCGTCCAGCGACCCCGTGCGGTGCGGCGTCGCGAGCGGGGGTGACGCATTCCACAGTGGAGGGTCACGGCCGGGAGGGACCCGGATCGCCCCGGTGGAGCAGGGCGTGGAGCAGGCTGAACGCGATCAGCACCGCCGCGCCGGCCGTGAAGGCGACGCGCATCCCGTCGGTGACGGCCGCCGCGGCGACCTGACTATCCACAATGGACATAACGGGTGGCCCCGCCGCGTCGGGCGCGGACGCGGCGGGGCCGCCCAGCGCGGCGCGCGCGGACGGCGGCGGGGAGGCGGGCGCCGCGGCCAGGACCGCTCCCGGCACGAGGAGGCCGAGCACGGGGCCGAGGTGGCGCGGGAACCCGGTGCGGGCCGGGCCGGTGCGCGCCGGGGTCGGGCCCGGTTCCGGACCGGGGGGCGGGGCGCCGGCGATGGCGGCCAGCGGGGGCGCGCACATCCCGGCGCCGACGCCCGCCAGCGCCAGGCACAGGCAGTAGAGGGCATAAGGGGTGTGCGCCCGCGCGGTGGACATCAGCAGCAGCGCGCAGGCCAGCAGCAGCGCACCCGCCGTGATCAGCGGCCGTTCGCCCAGCACGCGCGCCATGGCCGCGTTCCGGCCGGCCACCGCGTGCAGGCCCAGGGCGAACGGCAGGACGCCCAGGCCGGCCGCCGCCGGGTGCCACCCCTTGACCTGCAGGAGGTACTGCGCGGTGGTGTGGAGCAGGGCGAACAGGGCGAGCAGCGCCGGCCCGGCCGGCGCGCTCCACCGGACCGCCGGGAGTTCGGGCGCCGGTCGCCGGGTGTCGGTCACGGTGGGACCCCTCCGTCGGGCGTGCTGCGGAAGAAGCCGCGCCGAAGCGGCGGCGGTCTGGCCGGGTGGGCCGCCACGAGGCGGCGGTGGGAAAATCGGAAATGTTTTCGGGCCATTTCCACTCCCCGGGGCAGCGTACTGGGCGGATCGCTCCCCGCCGGCCGGAAAACCGGGTTCAACCACTTCGGCCACCGCGCCGCGCGGACGTGTGAAGGGGTTGTCACCTGCGGTGACCGAGTGGACAACGGGTGACCGGTCCGCGAATCGGGTGACCGGGAAGGCGTGTGGTACCGCTCCGGGAACAATTGCCCCGGGGGCCCCTTTCGACTGCACCCGACAGCGGACCCGGCCGCCGCATCGGGTTTTCGGCGTTGTTCGGAGCGCGAGGGGCGCGGGCCGGTCCGCACCGGTCGCCGCGGGCTCGCGGACCACCACTCCGGTCCCCCGGTCGTGGGCCGCTCCGGCGCCCGCCGGTGGCGTGCCCGATCCGCGGTGTTGGACACCGAACCCGGTGGACGGGGCTGTATCGTGACCAGTCGTCGCGGGGGCCACAGGACCCCGTCGGAGCGATGACGCCGCAGGTCGAGCAGCCGGCCGGTGGCGAGCGGGCTCCGGTGGGGGCCGGAGCGCCACCACGGCGGCACCGGACGGGCCGGCACCAGGACCGGCCGCGGTCGCGGGAAGGCGCCCGCCGCGCCGAATCCCACGCGGGTTCCCACGGAAGGGTCGACCGAGCGCCATGCCGCACAGCGGTGATCACCGGCTCGACGGGCACGGAGCGGACGCCACCGGGCACGCCCACGTGTGCTGGTCCTACGACGGGCACGCCGAATTCCAGCGCGGCGCGGCGGAGTTCCTGGACGAAGGGCTCGCGCTGGGCCGACGAGTCCTGCTGGTCGGCCCCGGCAGCCCGGAGTCCCTGGCCGCCGCGCTGAGCGGGGTGGAGGGGGCGGCGGCGGCGCTGGCCACCGGCGCGGCCGAGGTCTGCTCGATCGACGACACCTACGGCGGCGGCGGCGTCGTGGACCCACCCGCCCAGGTCGACGCCTACGCCGCGGCCACCGAGCGGGCCCTCGCCGACGGCTACACCGGCCTGCGGGTCGCCGCCCAGGCCACGCCGCTGGTGCGCACGCCGGAGCAGCTGGCCGCCTTCCTGCGCTACGAGCACCTGGTGGACCGCTACGCGGCCGGGCACCCGTTCTCCGCGCTGTGCGCCTACGACACCTCGGTCCTGGGGGAGGACGCCGTGGCGTGGCTCGCCGGCGTGCACCCCCGCACCAACCGGCCGGGGCCGTTCCGGCTGCACGCCACGGCCGAGCCCGGCGTCAGCGCCCGGCTGGCCGGCGAGCTCGACCTCAACGGGCAGGACCGGTTCAAGGCGCTGCTGGCGCACGTCGACCTGCGCCCGGAGGGCGGGGAGATCGTCCTGCACGCGCCCGAGCTGACCTTCATCGACCACCAGGGCCTGCTGGCGCTGGCCGCCTACGCCCGGCAGCGGGGGACGACCGCGGTGCTGCGCACCGGCTGGCTCGGCGCGGCGCGCGTCGTCGACGCCCTCGACCTGGCCGACGTGCGGGTGGAGCCCCTGGGATGACCGCACCGGCCGACGACGGGTTCGTCCACCCCGCCCTGTTCTACCGCACCGACGAGGACTACCTCGCCGCGCTCGTCCCGTTCGCCGTCGACGGCCTCGCGGCGGACCAGCCGGTCGCCGTCGCCGTGCCCGGCCGCCGGCTCGACCTCGTCCGGGACGGCCTGGGCGGCCACGCCCGGCACGTCACGCTGCTCGACATGGCGCGGGAGGGGCGCAACCCCGGCCGGATCATCGCCCGGGTGCTGCGCCGCTTCGCCGACCGGCACCGGGACCGGCGCGTGCGCATCGTCGGCGAACCGGTCTGGGCCGGCCGCACGGACCAGGAGTACCCGGCGTGCGCCCAGCACGAGGCGCTGATCAACACCGCCTTCACCGGGCGCGACGTCACCATCCTGTGCCCGTACGACGTCTCCGCCCTGGACGACCGCGCGCTGGCCGACGCCAGGGCCACCCACCCGGAGATCTGGGAGGGCGCCCGACGCCTGCCCAGCGACCGCTACGCGCCCGACGCGGTGGTCGCCCGCTACAACGAGCCCTTCCCGGACGCCGGCGAGGTGGTCGTCATCGCGGTGACCGCCGACCTGGCGCCGGCCCGGCGCGCCGCCGCCCGGTGGGCCGCGGCGCTCGGGCTGCCCGCCGACCGGGTGCCCGACCTCGAACTGATCGTCACCGAGCTGACCACCAACGGCCTGCGGCACACCGACGGGCCGTGCCGGCTGTCCGTCCGGCGTGAGCACGACCGGCTGGTGTGCGAGGTCCGCGACACCGGCCGGCTGGCCGACCCGCTGGCCGGGCGCAGGCCGGCGGAGCCCGGTCAGCGGTCGGGACGGGGCCTGCTGCTGGTCAACGACCTGGCCGACCTGGTCCGCGTGCACACCGGGGCGGGCGGCACGACCGTCCGGGTCGTGCTCGACCTGGGCGCGCGCGGCTGACCCGCCCCGCGCCGCGGCGCCCCGCCCGCGGCGACGAGCCGGACCCGCCGGGCCGGCTCGCCCTCACGCCGCTCGTCGTCACTCCCGCTCGTCGTCACTCCCGCTCGTCGTCACTCCCGCTCGTCGTCACGCCTGCTCTCGTCGTCACGTCCGCTCGCCGTCACCCCGCCCGGCGGGGCGCCGGCTCGGCGGCCGGCCGGGCGTCCGCCACCAGGCGCAGCGGTTCGGCCGCGGGGCGGTTCGGCAGGCGCAGCACCTCGACCAGCTCGGCCCCGGTCACCGCGCGCAGCCGCGGGAGCAGGCCGGTGCGGTGGTCGCCGGGGGTGGCCAGGCGGACCGGTCGCGGGTCGCCGAGGCGCTCGCCGCGCAGCAGCCCCTGGGCGAACCGCGCGACCTCGGCCGGCGGCGGCACCGGCCGGCCGTGCAGGTAGGCGACGACCCGGTCCTGCCCGACGACCGGCGCCTCGATCGCGGCGGACCAGCCGTACTCCTCGTCCCACAGCAGGGCGACGTCCTGGTCGGGGAACGACGGGAGCCTGCCCTCCAGCGCGAGGTAGGCGTTCGCGGGCGGGCCCGCGTCGACGTAGGAGGACTCGCCACCGAGCCCGAGGGCCGCCGTGACCCGCTTGATGTAGCGCCGCAGCTCCCGAGCCACCGCGTCGTCGAATTCCTCGTCCACCGCACTCACCGCCCGCTGCTCGTCTGCCCCTGGCGCCGGCCCCTCGGCGCGCGGCCCCGGATACCCCCGGGCGGTGATCGGCTAATCCCCGGCGCGGCACTGATCCGATCAAGATCGGCACCCGGTCCGCCCGCCTGGCCCGCGCGTTCGGGATCCGGCCGGGATTCCCGGCTGAGCCGGGCGCGAGGGTGGCGGCGATGACGCCCGAACGACGACGACCGGCGACCACCGGCCGGTCCTCGGTGCGGCCGGCGGCGACGTCCCGGCGGCAACGCGGTGGACGGCGCGAGCGGGCAGTGGCTAGGGTTCGCGCCGTGTCCAGCCCCGAGGCGTCCAGACCCCGGCCACCGGTCTTCCGGTGGCTCACCGCGCCCGCACGCTGACCGCGCCGACCTGCGCCGTGCCGACCTCGTCGCACCGACCGCACCGACCGCACCGCACCGGGAGCGCTCCTCCCGCACCGCCGAGCGCGGTGCGCCGGCGCGGCCGGTCCCGCCGTCGGCCCTGTCGGGTCGGCCCTGTCAGGTCGGCGCCCGCTGATCGGCGCCCGCTGATCGGCGCCCGCTGATCGGCGTCGGCTGATCGGCGTCGGCTGATCGGCGTCGACGGGCACGCCACCCCACCGGATCGCCGGGCCGTCCCGCCCGGACGCCGCGCCGCGGTCCTGCCGACCGCGTTGCCGCGCGCCCCGGGCTCCCCCCGCGCGGCGGCCCCCCGCGCGCCCGGACGACCGCCGAGCCGTCCGGCCGCCGAGGTCCACCGCGCACCCGTTCGCGACGCGGTTGGAGTTCGTCATGCCCTTTGCCGTCTACCTGCTCGCAATGGCCGTCTTCGCCCAGGGGACGTCCGAGTTCATGCTGTCCGGCCTCGTGCCGGGGATCGCCGCCGACCTGGGGGTGTCCGTCCCGCAGGCCGGGGCCCTCACCTCGGCGTTCGCCCTGGGGATGGTCGTCGGGGCCCCGTCGGCGGCGGTCCTGTCGCTGCGCCGGCCGCGGCGGCGGGCGCTGCTGGTGTTCCTGCTGTCCTTCGTGGCCGCGCACGTCGTCGGCGCGCTGACCACCGACTTCGGCGTCCTGCTCGCCACCCGCTTCGCCGCGGCGCTGGCCAACGCCGGGTTCCTGGCCGTGGGCCTCGCGACGGCCACCGGCCTGGTCGCGCCGGACGCCAAGGGGCGGGCCACCGCCGTGCTGCTCGGCGGCGTCACCCTCGCCTGCGTCGCGGGGGTGCCCGCCGGGGCCGCGCTGGGCCAGGCGTGGGGCTGGCGCTCGGCGTTCTGGGCGGTGGCCGCCCTCTCGGCCCCGGCGGTCCTCGCGGTCCTGCGGTCGGTCCCGGCCGGGCCGCCGGCCGCCGGGGCGCCGGGCGCGCGGCGGGAGCTGCGGGCGCTGCGCCGTCCCCGGCTGCTGGTGACCCTGCTGGTGACGGCCCTGGTGAACGGCGGGACCTTCTGCGCGTTCACCTACCTGGCCCCGCTCGTCACCGAGGTCGGCGGGTACGGCCCCGACCGGGTGCCGGTGCTGCTGGCGCTGTTCGGCCTGGGGACGTTCGTCGGCGTGACCGTCGGCGGGCGGCTGTCGGACGCGCGGCCGCGGGTCGTCCTGCTGCCCGGCGGGGTGGCGCTGCTGGGCGGTTGGCTGCTGCTCGCGGCGACGGCGGGCGACCCGGTGGCGCTGGCCGCGCTGGTGTTCGCGCAGGGGGCGCTGTCGTTCGCGGTCGGGTCCACGCTGATCACGCGGGTGCTCTACGCGGCGGACGAGGCCCCGTCGCTGGGCGGCTCGTTCGCGACCGCGGCCCTCAACGCGGGCGCGACCGCCGGACCCCTGCTGGGCGGCGCGGCCCTCGCCGCGGGCTTCGGCCACCGCTCCCCGGCGGTGGTCGCCGCGCTGCTGGTGGCGTCGGCGCTGGGGGCGGCGGGCCTGGCCGCGGTGGCGCGGCGGTCCGGGACGTCCCCGCGCGGCTGAGGCGTCGGGCGGGTCGCGCGGGGGCGGGCCGCGCGACCCGCCCCGCGACGGGCGGTTTGGAGTTCCCGCCGACGGCTATCCCTCGCCCATGTCGATCGCCGCGATGTTCGACCGTGTCCGCAGCGCCTACTCGGGGGAGGCGGATCGCCCACTGGGCGGCTACCTGGCCGCGATGGGCACCTACGCCGGGTTGGTGGGCGTCGCCGTCGCGGTGGGCCGCCGCAGGGGCGCGCGCCTGCCGGAGCGCCTGTCGGCGGGCGACATCGCCCTGCTCGCGGTGGCCACGCACAAGTCCAGCCGGCTGCTGACCAAGAGCGCGGTCGGCAGCGCCGTGCGGGCGCCGTTCACCCGCTACGAGGAACCCGCCGGACTCGCCGAGGTCAACGAGTCGGTGCGCGGCGGCAGCGGTGTCCGGCACTCGGTCGGCGAGCTGGTCAGCTGCCCGTTCTGCTCGGGCGTGTGGATCGCCGGCGCGCTGACCGCGGGCCTGGTGCTGGCGCCGCGGGCGAGCCGCCTGGTCGCGGGCGCGCTCGCGGCGGTGGCCGGCTCGGACTGGCTGCACCTGGGCTACGACCTCGCGAAGCGGGCCGCCCAGGACTGACCCGGCCGGGATGGCGGCCCGCTCGACCCGTGCGAGCCTTGGCCCGTGCTCGCCGAGCACGACCGCCCGCACCGCTTGCCGGGCGGTTCGCGCCTGGACGAGCCGCCCGGCGAGGTGCGGAAGGCCCGACCGCCGAGGCGGCCGACGCGCTGGTGAGCCCGGTGGTGGACGACGGCGTCGGGGTGTCCGAGCACGTGGCACGCGCCTGACGTGGCGGGTGCCGTTGTGATCACTCCTCGTCGGAGGGGGTGGGTTTGCGCAGTCGGGTGGCCAAGACGGCGGCCTGGGTGCGGCGTTCCAGGCCGAGTTTGGCCAGCAGGTGGGAGACGTAGTTCTTGACCGTCTTCTCGGCCAGGAACATCCTCTCAGCGATCTGGCGGTTGGTCAGGCCCTCACCGATGAGGTCGAACACGGCGCGTTCCTGCTCGGTCAACGACCGGGTGGGATCGCCCTGCTCACGCTCCCGGCGGATGCGGCTCAGCAGGGCCGAGGTGGAACGGGCGTCGAGCAGCGACTCGCCGGCGGCGACGGTGCGCACGGCGTTCTGCAGGTCGTGGCCCAGGATGCGCTTGAGCACGAACCCCGACGCACCGGCCATGATCGCGTCGAACAGGGCCTCGTCATCGGTGAACGAGGTCAGCATCAGGCACTTCAGCTCCGGCATCCGGGAACGCAGCTCACGGCACAACTCGATGCCGTTGCCATCGGGCAACCGCACGTCCAACACCGCCACCTCGGCACCGCTGACCGGCACCAGGGCCAACGCCTCGGCCACCGACCCGGCCTCACCCACCACCTCCAAGCCGCCGTCGCCGTTGAGCAGTTCGCGGACACCGACCCGGACGACCTCGTGGTCATCCACCAGGAACACCCGCGTCACCATGCCACCCTCCTCCTGCGCCGACCCGGCCGAGCGCGGTCGACCGGCGCGAAGCGCCCGCCGCCGCCCGACCAAGATCCCACGCGCCCGCGGCCCGGCGCACCCCGGCCGGTCACCGCCGGTCGGTCGTGCCGGGCGCGGGTCGGGTGGCCGGCGATCAGCCGAACCGGACCTCGACGGTGCCGACGAGGCTCTTGACGCCGCCGGTGGTGCACTGGGTCGCGGCGGCGGCCTTGGCGGCGTCGATGGTCTCCTGGTCCGCCGACACCGCCACCGGCTTGCCCGCCACGGCGGCCGGACCGCCCTCGACGACGGCGTCCGCCAGCGCGGGGCCGGTCCCGTCGACCGTGAGCCTGCCGATCCGCAGGGTGCTCCGCTGCGTCGACCCGTCGGCGAGCACCCACTCGACCGCGACCTCCGCGTCGGCGACCTCCAGCCGCGAGCAGGTGGCCAGGACCCGGGCCTCCTCGGCCATCTCGTACCGCACGCCGCTGATCTCGCCCCGCGGGTCCTCGCACCGCGCCGTGCCCGCCTCCAGCGCCCCGCCGACCTCCACCGGCTCGCCCTCGGCCGCCACCGGCACGGTCGGCACGGCCATCGCCCACAGCGAGCACCGCACCGCGTCCTGCTGCGCGGCCCCGTCCGCCGCGTCGGCCCGCTCGGCCGCGCCGACCAGCCGGGGCAGCAGGAGCGCCGCTCCCACCACCACGGCGACCGCCGCCACCAGGGCGCCCCGGCGGCGCGCGGGTCGGGTCGCGTCCGTCGTCCCGTCCGAAGTTGCCATGTCGACTCCCCGTGTCGAGTCCGCCGGAACAATCGGCGGCCGGTGCCGCGACTGTGGCACGGAGGAAATCGACGCTTCAACGACACGGTGATTCTTTACTTCTTTTCGGTGATATTTGCGCTTACCGATCGTGTGAGACCGCAGTAATCGGCCCGGTCGGCCGCGGGAATCGGCGCTCCGGCGGCGCGGACCCGCGCGTTCACCCGAAGGAAGCACGGTTGTTGCCGCTCGGCGGTCACCGGTGCAACGGTCGTGGCGGCACTGGCGGTGGAGCGAAAGGTCGTGCCGATGCACATCGCGTTGACCGGTGCCACGGGATTCCTCGGCGTCCGCCTGGTGCGCGAGCTGCTGGCCCGGTACGAACGCATCTCCGTCCTCGCCCACGCCGGTTCGGCGGACCCGGTCGAGCGCATCGCGCGGCACTTCCAGCGGGCCGGGGTGCCCGAGGCGGGCCTCGGGCACCGGCTGCGCGTGGTCGGGATCGAGCTGACCGCGCCGAACCTGGGGTTACCGGCCGCGCGGTTCCGGGACCTGGCCGACGAGCTGGACCTGGTGGTGCACTGCGCCGGCGGCATCGACCTGGAGGGCCGCCTGTCCGCGCTGCGCGCGGTCAACGTCGGCGGCACGCGGCACGTGCTGGAGCTGGCCACCGCCGGCCGCCGCCGCCCCCTGCTGTGCCACGTCAGCACGGCGTTCGTGGCGGGCGCGCGCCGCTCGGGCGTGGTCTACGAGGACGAGCTGGACGGCAGCTGGGGCTTCGAGAACCCGTACGAGCAGTCCAAGTACGAGGCGGAGCTGCTGGTGCGCGCCTGGTCGGCGCGGCAGCGGCGGGCCGCGGTCGTGCTGCGGCCGAGCATCCTGGTGGACGACCGGCCGCCGGAGCCCGGCCTGCCCGCGCACCCGCTGCAGGTGGTGGCGCGCGTGGTGGCGGCGACGGTCGGCGGGCTCCCGCAGGCCCGCGACGGCTCGCGCGACGCCCTGCCCGGCCGCGGTCCGCTGGGCGGCGGCTCGCTCGGCGGTGGTGCGCGCGGTGACGGGAGGGGCGGCGACGGGGTGCGCGGTGACGGGCGGGGCGCCGGCGGGCCGCGCGGCAAGCGGTCCGACCACCGGCCGCGCGCCGGCGGTGCGCGCGGCGACGACCCGGGCGGCGACGGGCGGTCCGACCGCGGCCCGCGCGGCGGGTCCGACCGCGGGGCGCGGCTCGACGTGGTGCGCGGGCGGGGGCTGCCCGACCACGAACCGCTCCGCCGCGCCGCGCCCCCGGTGCGGGTCGCGGGCGAGCCCGACGCCCACCTCAACCTCATGCCGGTGGACGACGCGGCCGAGCTGATCGTCAAGCTGGTCGAGGCCCCGCCGTCCGGGCTGGTCGACACCTACCACGTCGTCCACGAGCGCGACGTGGCCGTCACCGAGCTGCGGCAGGCGTTCGAGCGGCTGTTCCGGATCCGGTCGGAGCTGGTGGACCGGCGCGCGCCGGCGGGCGCGCCGGTCCTGCCGATGGCGGGTTTCGCGCCCTACCTGCGCCACCGCCGCCGCTACGACGACAGCCGGGTGCGCCAGGTGCTGGGCAGCCGCCCCGCCCCGCGGGTGGTCGACGCGGACTACCTGCTCGCCGGGCTGCGGGCCGGCGCGCCGGCGGTCGGGGCGGCCCCGTGAGGCCCGCGGCGCGCCCGCTGACCGGGCTGGAGCACGCGTTCGTCCGCTACGAGTCCCGCCTGCCGGTGGGCAACCTCCAGATCGGCGGGCTGTCGTCGTTCGCGGGCCGGCCGCCGGAGCTGGTCGACGTGCGCCGGTTCGTGGCGGCGAAGCTCGACGCGCTGCCGGCGCTGTCCTCGGCGCTGCGCCGCGAGGGCGGGCGGCTGCGCTGGGTGCGTCGGTCGGGCGCGGACCCCGCGCGGCACGTCCACGAGTGGGTGGCCGCGCCGGGCGGGCTGCGGGCGGCGGCGGACGCGATCATGGCGCGCCGGCTGGTCCGGGGCGCGCCGCCGTGGGAGTTCTGGCTGGTGCGCGGCCACGCCGACGACGAGTGGGCGATCCTGTTCAAGGCGCACCACGCCCTGCTGGACGGCGCGTCGCTGATCGAGGCGACGTGCCTGCTGGCGGGCCGCGGGCCGGACCGCCCGCCCGCGCCCCGGCGCGCCCGGCGGGTCCGCCGGGCCGATCTCGGCACGGTGGCGCGCGGCGCGGTCGGCTACCTGGCCCGGTTCCTGCCGCCGGCCACCCGCGCCTTCACCACCGCCGGCCGCACCGGGCAGCGGCGCTTCGCGTGGACCACCACGTCGGCGGCCCGGCTGCGGGAGTTGGCCGACGCGCACGGCTGCACGCGCAACGACGTCTTCCTCGCCGCGCTGGCCGCGGTGCTGCGCGAGTGGCCGCACACCCCGTGGCGGCGCGGCGCCCGTCCGGTGTGGACGCTCGTGCCGGTGGACCTGCACGACCGGCACGAGGACCACGAGCTGAGGACCAGGGTGGTCAACCTGCGCGTCCCGCTGCCCTGCGACGAGCCGGACCCGCTGCGGCGGCTGCGCGCGATCGGCCGCGCGACGGCGCGGGCCAAGGGCGACGGCCGGATCGGGGTGGCCGGCGCCGCCGAGCGCTCGCTGCCGGGGTGGTTCGTGCGGGCGGTGTTCGCGCTGACGTTCTCCCGCGCGCACATCGACCTCCTGGCCAGCAACGTGCGCGGACCGCGGTGGGTGCTGGAGTACGAGGGCGTCCCGCTGGAGCGGATGGCCCCGCTGGGCTTCGTCCCCCGCGGCCACCCGCTGGCCGCCTACCTCATCACCCACGACGACCGGGTGTGCGTCGGCTTCGCGGTCGACTCGTCGCTGCCCGACGGCGAGGAGCTGTGCCGGCTGTGGCAGCGGGCCCTGGACGACCTGGCCGCCGCCGCGCCCCGCGCCGCCACCGACCCGTCACCCGCCACCGACCCGTCACCCGTCACCGACCCGTCAACAGTCACCGACCCGTCACCTGCCACCGACCCGTCACCTGCCACCGATCCGGCGGCTGCCGGCGATCCGGCAGCCGCTACCGACCGGTCCGCTGAAGACCGGCCCGCTGAAGACCGGCCCGCCGAGTGCCCGCCCAGCCCGGCCGCGCGGTGCTGACCGGCACGGTGGCGGGCGCCCGGCTGACGTGGCGCCCCGACGCGCACCCGGCGGCGTTCACCCCCGCCGAGCTGGTCGCCGCGGTCGAGCGGGTGCGCGAGACCGGGTACGTGGTGCTCGACGAGGCGACCGGCGGCCTGGGGTTCGCGCTCGGCGGCGCGGTCGCGGCCGACGCGGGCGGGCCGGAGCCGGGCGCGGGCCACCCGGTCGTCGGCGTGCTGCCGCCGCTGTACCCGGAACGGCTGGGCGACCGGTCGTTCTGCGAGGCGCACGGCACGCGGTTCCCCTACGCGGCGGGGGAGATGGCGGGCGGCATCGCGACCACCCGCCTGGTCGCGGCCGTGGCGCGGGCGGGGCTGCTCGGCTTTTTCGGCGCGGCGGGGCTCGACCTGCCCGCCGTCGAGCGGGCGGTGGCCGAGCTGCGCGGCGAGCTGGGCGGGCGGCCGAACTGGGGCGTCAACCTGATCCACACCCCGAACGAACCCGCCCTGGAGGAGCGGGTCGCGGACCTGCTGCTGGGCCAGGCGGTGCCGGTGGTCTCGCTGTCCGCCTTCACCGCGCCGACGCCGGCGGCGGTCCGGTGCGCGGCCTCGGGGCTGCGGCGCGACCGGGGCGGGCGGGTCGTGCGGCCGGTCCGGGTCTTCGCCAAGGTGTCGCGGCCGGAGGTGGCCGAGCGGTTCCTCTCGCCCGCGCCGGCGGACGTGCTGCGCGAGCTGGTGCGGCGCGGCGCGCTCACCGGGGCGGAGGCCGAGCTGGCCTGCCACGTGCCGATCGCCCAGGACGTCACGGTCGAGGCGGACAGCGGCGGGCACACCGACAACCGCCCGCTGGTGTCCGTGCTGCCCGCGGTCCTGGGGCTGCGCGACGACCTGGCGCGCCGCTTCGGCTACGCGCGCCCGCCGCGGGTGGGCGCGGCCGGCGGCCTGGGCACGCCGGGCGCGGTGGCCGCCGCGTTCGCCGCCGGCGCGGCCTACGTGGTGACCGGCTCGGTGAACCAGGCGGCGGTCGAGTCGGGGTTGTCCGGGGACGCCAAGCGGATGCTCGCCGCCGCGGGCGTCGCCGACGTGGCCATGGCCCCGGCCGCCGACATGTTCGAGCAGGGCGTCCGGCTCCAGGTGCTGGGCCGGGGGACGATGTTCGCCGCGCGGGCCGCCCGCCTCTACCGGACCTACGTCGACCACCCGTCGCTGGAGGCGGTGCCCGCGCCGCTGCTCGCGGACATCGAGCGGGACGTGCTGGGCGAGCCGGTGGACCGGGTGTGGGCGCGGACCCGCCTGTTCTGGCAGCACCGCGACCCCGCCGAGGTCGACCGCGCCGAGCGCGACCCCAAGCACCGCATGGCCCTGGTCTTCCGCTGGTACCTGGGCATGTCCAGCCGCTGGGCGATCGCGGGCGAGACCGCGCGCCGGGCCGACTACCAGGTCTGGTGCGGCCCGGCGATGGGCGCGTTCAACCGGTGGGTGGCGGGCGGCTTCCTGGCCGAGCCCGCGGACCGGACCGCCGTGCAGATCGCCCTGAACCTGCTGGAGGGCGCCGCGGTGGTGACCAGGGCCCAGCAGCTGCGCTCCGCCGGCCTGCCGGTCCCGGGCCGGGCGTTCGCCTTCCGCCCGCGCCGGTTGGGGTGCTGACCGTGCGGGGGAGCGGCCCGCGCGCCGACGCCGGGCGGGAGCACGAGCAGGTGCCGGTCGCGGTGGTCGGCCTGGGCGCGATCATGCCGGGCGCGGTCGACGTGCGCGGCTTCTGGCGCAACGCGGTCGACGGGCGGGACCTGATCACCGACGTCCCGCCGGACCACTGGCTGGTCGAGGACTACTACAGCCCCGAGCCCGGCACGCCGGGCAAGACCTACGTCCGGCGCGGCGCGTTCCTGCCCCCGGTCGACTTCGACCCGCTGTGGCACCGGGTGCCGCCCAGGGACGTGCCGATGACCGACACCGCGCAGCTGCTGGGGCTGGTGGTCGCGGAGCAGGTGCTGGCCGACCTCGCCGGCGGCCTGGCGGGGCTGGACCGGGAGCGGGTCTCCGTGATCCTGGGCGCCTCCAGCCTGGAGCTGCTGTCCACGGTCGCCTGCCGGGTGCAGTACCCCCTGTGGCGCAAGGCGCTGCGGGAGCAGGGGCTGCCCGAGTCGCGGGTGCGGGCGGCGGTCGACGCCATCTCGGCGCAGTACGCGCCGGGCACCGAGGCCACCTTCCCGGGCCTGCTGACCAACGTGGTGGCGGGCCGCATCGCCAACCGGTTCGACCTGCACGGCGCCAACCACACCACCGACGCGGCCTGCGCCAGCTCGCTGGCGGCGGTGCACGGCGCCGTCGCCGAGCTGGCCCTCGGCCGGGCCGACCTGGTGCTGACCGGGGGCGTGGACGCCGCCAACGGCATCGACACGTTCATGTGCTTCACCGAGACGCCCGCGCTGTCCCCGACCGAGGACTGCCGCCCGTTCTCCGCCGGGGCCGACGGCACGATGCTGGGCGAGGGCCTGGCGATGTTCGCCCTCAAGCGGCTGGCCGACGCCGAGCGTGCCGGCGACCGCGTGTACGCGGTGCTGCGCGGCCTCGGCGCGTCCTCCGACGGCGGCGGCACGGCGATCTACGCGCCCGTGCCGCAGGGGCAGGCGCGGGCGCTGCGCCGCGCCTACCGGCAGGCGGGCTACGGGCCGGGCACCGTCGAGCTGGTCGAGGCGCACGGCACCGGGACCGCGGCCGGTGACCGGGCCGAGTTCCGGGCGCTGCGCGAGGTGTTCGACGACGGCGACCGGGAGGACCGCCGGTGGTGCGCGCTGGGCTCGGTGAAGTCGCAGATCGGGCACACCAAGGCCGCCGCGGGCGCGGCCGGCCTGCTCAAGGCCGTGCTGGCGGTGCACCACGGGGTGCTGCCGCCGACGATCAAGGTGGACCGGCCGAACCCGGAGCTGGACTTCGCCGGCAGCCCCTTCTACCTGAACACGGTGGCGCGCCCGTGGGTGCGCGGCCCGGACCACCCGCGCCGCGCCGCGGTGTCGAGCTTCGGCTTCGGCGGCAGCAACTTCCACCTGACCCTGGAGGAGCACGCGCCGTCGGGCGCGGGGCGGCTCCGGACCGCGCCGACCGAACTGGTGCTGCTCGGCGCGGACTCGGCGGAGGAGCTGCTGGCCCGGATCGACGGCCTGGACACCGGCCGGGCGCCGGCCGACCTCGCGCGCGACGCCGCGCGGGCGTTCTCCGCGGCCCGGTCGCACCGCCTCGCCGTCGTCGCCGGCGACGCGGACGGGCTGCGCGCCGAGCTGGCCCGCGCCGCGCGGTCGGTCCGGCAGCGGCCGGGCGCGCCCTTCGCCACCCCGGCCGGCACGTGCTACGCCGCCGGCCCCGCCCGGACCGGCCGGGTGGCGTTCCTGTTCCCCGGCCAGGGTTCCCAGCACGTGGGCATGGGCGCGGACCTCGCGATGCACGAGCCGCGCGCCCTGGCCGCGTGGGACCGCCACGCCACCGCCGACCTCGGCGACGGCCCGCTGCACCGGGTGGTGTTCCCGCCGCCGGCCTTCACCGACGAGGAGCGCGCCGCGCAGCGGGACCTGCTCACCCGCACCGAGTGGGCGCAGCCCGCGCTGGCCGTGCACGCCCTGGCGCTGCTGGAGGTGCTGGCCGCCGTGGGCCTGCGGCCGGACTGCGCGGCCGGGCACAGCTTCGGCGAGCTGACCGCCCTGCACTGCGCCGGCGTGCTCACCGCGGCGGACCTGGTCGCCCTGGCGCGGGAGCGCGGCGAGGCGGTGGCCGCCGCCGCCGCGCCCGGCGCCATGGTCGCCGTCGCGGCCGGCCGGGCGGAGGTCGCCGCCGCGCTGGCCCGCTGCGACGAGCCGCGCGTCTGGATCGCCAACGACAACGGGCCCGCGCAGGTGGTGCTGTCCGGGGCCGTGGACGCGGTGGGAGCGGTCGCGCGGCGGTTGCGCGCGGACGGTCACGACGTCGTGGGGCTGGCGGCGGCCACCGCGTTCCACAGCCCGCTGGTGGCGGGCGCGGTGGGGCCGCTGCGGGCGTTCCTGGACCGGGTCGACGTGGCCCCGCCGCGCATCCCGGTCTACGGCAACGCCGACGCCGCGCCGTACCCGGGCGACCCCGGCGCGGTGCGCGGGCGGATCGCCGAGCAGGTGGTGTCGCCGGTCCGCTTCGCGGACACCGTCGAGGCCATGTACGCCGACGGCGTGCGGACGTTCGTGGAGGTGGGCGCCCGCACGACGCTGTGCGGGCTGACCGGCGCGGTCCTGGCCGGCCGCGACCACCTGGTGGTCGGCCTGCAGCGCCCGCGGCACAACGGGATGACCGAACTCCACCGGGGGCTGGCGCGGCTGGCCGCGGCGGGCGTCGAACTCGACCTCGCCGCCCTGTGGGAGCCCTACGCGCGCACCGCGCCGGAGCGGAAGCAGGGGATGACAGTGCAGATCAACGGCGCCAACCACGGCAAGCCCTACCCGCCCGCCGGCGGGGCGTCCGCGCTGCCGCCGCCCAACCCCGAGCCGCCCGCCGCCGCGCCGCCGGTCGTGGTCGCCGGTGCGCCCGACGAGGGGGCCGGCCCGCCAGTCCGGGCCGCCGCGGGGGCCGTGGACGCGGGGCTGCTGCGGCTGTTCGCGGAGGCGCAGCGGGAGACGGCCCGGGCGCACGAGGAGTACCAGCGCAGCCTGACGGAGAGCCACCTGGCGTTCCTGCGCATGTCGGAGGCGTCGTTCGCGATGCTGCTCGGCGTGGAGGGCGCGCGCTCCGGCGGTGTCGCAGCGGACCGCCCGGCGCCGACACCGGTCGGGGCGCCCGCCGCCGCGCCGGCCGGGCCGCCGGCCGTTCCGGTCGACGTGCCCGCTGCCGAACCGCTCCCGCCGCCGGCCGTCGTGGTGGCGTCCACGCCGATGCCCGAGCCCGCGCCCGCGCCGCTGATCCCGGTCGAGCGGGCCGAGCGGGCTGAGCCGGTCGTGCTGGTCGAGCCGGTCGTGCGGGAGGAACCGGCCGCGCGGGCGGGAGCCGACGCGCGGGAGGTGGAGCGGGAGTTGCTGTCCGTGGTGGCCGACCGCACCGGCTACCCCGAGGACATGGTGCGGCTGGACATGGCCCTGGACGAGGACCTGGGCATCGACTCCATCAAGCGGGTCGAGATCTTCTCCGCGCTGCGGCAGCGGATCGGCGACGGGGTGGCGGGCGCGTCGCCGATCGGGGAGCTGACCGAGCTGTCCAAGCTGCGCACGCTGCGGGAGGTCGCCGACCGGATCGGCGGCCGGGACGCCCACCCGGGTGCTGCCGCGGGCGAACCGGACCCGCCGCCTGCGCGGGGGACCGGCGAGCCGCCTCCGCCGCCGCCCGAGCCCGGACCGCTCCCGCCGCCGCCCGGGGCCGGGCCGTTCCCGCCGCTGCCCGAGCGGGTCGACCCCGAACTGCTCCCGCCACCGGCCGCGCGGACCGCGAGCGGGACGCCGCCGACCGCGGACGAGCCACCCCCCGCGGTGGACGCTGAGCCGTTCTCCCCGCCCGGCGCGGACATCGGCCCCGAACCGCTCCCGCCGCCCGCCGCGCGGGTCGGGGGCCGGCCGCTCCCGCCGCCGCTCACCAGGCTGGCGCTGCGGGCGGTGGCCGAGCCCGCCCCCGGCGTGCCGGTGCCCGGCCTGGGGGACGGCCCGGTCGCGGTGGTCGGCGGACCGGCGGCGGTGGCCGGCCTGGTGGCGCGCGGGCTCGCCGAGCACGGCGTGCCGGCCGAGGTGACCGACCGGCCGCCGCCGGCGGCGCGCGGCCTGGTGCTGCTCGGCGGGCTCGGCGAGGCCGGCCCCGAACCGGCCGCCGCGTCACCCGCCGCACGGGCGGCGGACGTGGCGCTGGAGGCGTTCCGCGCCGTGCGGTCGGTGGCGGCCCGGTTCCGGGCCGACGGCGGGCTGCTCGTGGCGGTGCAGGACACCGGGGGCGACTTCGGGTTGGGCGGCCGACCGGCCGGCCGGGCCTGGTTCGGCGGGTTCGGCGCGCTCGCCCGCACGGCCGCCGCCGAGTGGCCGCGCGCGTCGGTCAAGGCCGTGGACTGCGAGCAGTGCGGGCGCGACCCGCAGGCCGTCGCCGACGCCGTGGTCCGCGAACTGCTCGGCGGCGGCGCGGAACCCGACGTGGGGCTGCGCGCCGACGGCAGCCGGCTCGTCCCGCGCTGGGACCCGGCTCCGCCGGCCGCGGTGGGCGCCGCGCGCGTCGACCCCGGCTCGGTGCTCGTGGTGACCGGCGGCGCGCGGGGCATGACCGCGCGGGCGCTGCTCGACCTGGCCCGCGCCCGCCGGCCGCGGCTGCTGGTGCTGGGCCGCACCGCCCTGGACGCCGAACCCGACGGCCTGCCCGCCACCGCCGACGAGGCCGCCCTGGTCCGGGCCCTGGCCGTGCGCGAGCCGGGACGGCCGCCGCTGGCGCTGACCGCCGAGGCCCGCCGCGTGCTGGCCGTGCGCGAGGTGCGCGCGGCGCTCGACGCGCTGCGGCAGGCCGGCGCGCAGGTCCGCTACAGCGCGGTGGACGTCCGCGACGCCACCGCCGTGGCGGCGGTGATCGCCGAGGTCCGCGCGGAGTGGGGCCCGATCACCGGGATCGTGCACGGCGCGGGCGCGCTGGCCGACAGCGCCATCGCCGACCAGACCGACGAGCGGTTCCGGCAGGTCTTCGACACGAAGGTGGCGGGCCTGCACGCCCTGCTGGCGGCCACCGCGGACGACCCGCTGCGGCTGCTGTGCCTGTTCTCCTCGGTGGTCGGGTGCTTCGGCAACGCCGGGCAGGCCGACTACGCGATGGCCAACGCCGTGCTGGACCGGGTGGCCTCGGCCGAGCGCGCCCGGCGGCCGGACTGCCTGGTCCGGTCGATCGCCTGGGGGCCGTGGGACGGCGGGATGGTCACCCCGGCGCACGCGGACCGGTTCCGCTCCACCGGCCTGGCGCTCATCCGGCCCGACGACGGCGCGGAGGCGTTCACCGCCGAGCTGGACGGCCCGGTCGAGGACGCGCGGGTGCTCGTCGCCGCCGGCGACCCGCGCCCGGCGTTCGGACCGGTGGGGCCGCGGGAGGTCCGCGTCGACCCGCGCACGCACCCGCAGCTCGCCGACCATGTGCTCGCGGGGGTGCCGGTGCTGCCCGTCGCGGTGGTGCTGGACTGGTTCGCCGCCGCCGCGCGGGAGGGCGAGGCGCAGCGCCTGGTGCTGCGGGACCTGCGGGTGCTGCGCAAGGTCGCGCTGCCGGGCGGGCACGGGCGGCTGTTCCTGCACACCGCGGCGGACCCGGGCGGCCCGCTGGTGGAGCTGCGCGCCGCCGACGGCGTCCTGCACTACCGCGCCCGGCCGGGCGACCCGCGCGACGCCGCGCCGGGGACGGGGTGGGCGCCGCCCGCCGACCTGCAGGCGCTGGGCAGGGACGTCTACGACGGCCACGTCCTGTTCCACGGCCCCCGCTTCCAGTCCCTGGTCGCCGTGGACGGGGTGTCGGCGGCCGGGGCGGCGGGCGCGGTGGTGGGCGCCGCGAAGCTGGGCTGGGAGGCGGGCGACTGGCTGGTCGACCCGGCCGCCGCCGACGGCGGGCTGCAGCTGGCCTGCCTGTGGGCGGAGCGCGTGCTGGGCGGTCGCTGCCTGCCGATGGCCGTCGGGGAGACCCGAGTGCACCGGCCCGGCCCGCTGGCCGGTGTCGGCCGCTGCGTGCTGCTGGCGCGGCGGGTGCACCACTCCGACGCGCTGTGCGACGTGGCGCTGCTCGACGACGGCGGCGTGCCCGTGCTCGAAATGCTGGACGTGGACCTCGTGCTGTGCGTCGACGAGGACTGACGGGTGGCGCGTTCCGCGCCGGCGGCGGACGACGGCGCCCGGACCGGGGCTCCCGGCCCCCCGGCCGACGGGCGCGCCCCGGCGGGCGGTGGCGCGCCTTGCCCGCCGCCGGCCGACGGCAGCGGTCGGGGCGCCTTCGTCGCGCTGGGGGAGTTCGCCGTCCGGCGCCGGTGGCAGGTGCTGGCCGCGGCGCTCGCGGTCGTCGCGCTGGCCTCGGTCGTCGGCGTCGGCGGGCTCGACCGGTTCGGCTACGGCGGGGAGCTCCAGCAGGACGCCGAGTCCGCCCGCGCCGCCGACGCCGTGCGCGACCACGTCGGGCGCGGCGGCGCCGACGTCCTGCTCACCTACCGGAGCCCCACCACCGCGCGCGACCCCGGTTTCCGGCGCGCCGTGGAGACCTCGCTGGCCGGCGCGCCCGCGGGGCTGGTGACCGGGACCCTGACGTCCTGGCGCGACGGGCTGCCCGCGCTGGACTCCGTGGACGGCCGCGCCACCGTGGTCGCCGTCGTGCTCGCGGGCGCGGACGACACCGAGCGGACGAGGAACTACCGCGTGCTGCGCGCCGCCGTCCGGGCGGCCGGGGTCGAGGTGTCGTTCTCCGGCCCGGTCGCGATCCGGGAGGCCGTGGTCACCGAAGCGCGGGACGAGCTGCTGCACCGGGAGCTGCTGGCGCTGCCGGCGGTGTTCCTGCTGCTGGTGCTGCTGTTCCGCAGCCTGGTCGCGGCGCTGCTGCCGGTGCTGGCCGGCGCGGCGGCGCTGGCCGTGACCTTCGCGCTGCTGCGACCGCTGACCGGGGTGCTGGACATCTCGGTGCTGGCGGTCAACGCGCTGAGCGTGCTGTGCCTGGCGCTGGCCGTGGACAGCGCGCTGTTCGTGGTCGGGCGGTTCCGCGAGGAGCTGGCCCGGGGCGGTGACGGCGGTGACGTCGGCCGCGCCGTGGTCGCCACGGTCGCCACCGCGGGCCGCACGTGCTTCTTCTCCGGGCTGACCGTCGGCGTGGTGGCGCTGAGCCTGGTGCTGTTCCCCGTCGGCGTGACCCGCTCCCTCGGGTTGTGCACGGCCGTCGCGATGGCCGCGGGCACGGTGGTGAGCCTCACCGCCGTGCCGGCCCTGCTGGCCGTGCTGGGGCGTCGCGTGGACCTGCTGCGGCTGCCCGTCCCGCGCCTGGTCCGGCCGGGCGTGGTGGACCGGTTCTGGGCGCGCGTCGGCCGGGCGGTGGTGGCCGAGCCGGTGGCCCACCTGATCACCGCCGTGGTGGTGCTGGTGGTGCTGACCGTCCCGTTCCTGCACGTCACCCTGGGCTTCCCGGACCAGCGGACGCTGCCGGCGGGCGACCCGGCCAGGGTGGCGACCGAGGAGCAGCGCCGCGACTTCGCCTTCCCCGCGCTCGACCTGGTGCAGGTCGTCACCGCGTTCGACGCCCCGGTGGGCGACCCGGCCCGCGCCGGGGCCGCGCGCGACTGGACCCGGCGGCTGGCGGGCCTGCCGGGGGTGCGGTGGGTGGTGACGGCGGCCGAGTCGGGCCACCACGCCGTGCTCTACCTGCACGCGGGCGCGGCGGAGTCCCCGGCGGCGCTCGACGTGGTGCGCGCGGTGCGGGCGCTGCCGCCGCCCGAGGGGGGCTCGGTGCTGGTCGGCGGGGCCTCGGCGATGGCGGTCGACGTGCTGGACCTGCTGCGCGACCGGCTGCCGTGGGTGCTGCTGGTGATCGCCTGCTCCGCCTTCGCGATGTTCGCGGTGGCGCTGCGGTCGCTCGTCCTGCCGATCAAGGCCCTCGTGGTCGACGTCCTGCCGCTGGGGGCCTCGTTCGGCGTGCTCACCTGGGTCTTCCAGGACGGCAACCTCGCCTGGCTGGTCGGCGCGGGCGCCACCGGCCACCTGGACGTCTTCCAGCCGTTCCTGCTGCTGGTCATCGCGGTGGGGCTGGCGGTGGACTACGAGTTCTTCCTGCTGTCGCGCATCCGCGAGGAGTACGACCGGACCGGCGACACCGCCGCGGCGGTCGTGGCGGGCCTGCGGCGCTCGGCGCCGGTGTTCACCGGCGCGGCGCTGGTGGTGATGGTGGTGGCGGCCGTGACGGCGACCAGCGAGGTCATGTTCGTCAAGCAGCTGTGCGTGGGGATCTTCGTCGCGGTCGCGGTGGACGCCACGCTCGTGCGGGCCGTCCTGGTCCCGGCCTCGGTGCGGCTGCTCGGCGCGGCGAACTGGTGGCTGCCGCGCGGTCAGGCGGACCGGACGGTCACCACGCCGGCCCGCCGGTCGACCCGGACCGGGTAGCGCTCGTCGGGGCGGTCGCGCGGTCCGGCCGCGCGCAGGTCCCCGTCGACGGCCGACGGGTGGACCCCGGCCAGCCGCGCGACGTGCTCCCGCACCGCGATCGCGGCGGCGTGGTCGCGGACGTCGGCGGTGGGCGGCAGGCCGTAGAGGTCGGCCACCGTGCCGGGCAGCCAGTCCACGGCGGCCACGTCGTCGACGGCCAGCGCCGTGACGCCGTCGGTGGTGGTGGACAACCCCAGGCCGGGCACCGGTCGGCGGTCGCGCAGGAACGCCCGGCGCTCGGCCGGCCCCGCGGCGCCCAGGCGGCCCAGCGGCACCAGCGCCAGCACCACGCGCAGCGCCACCGCCACGCGATCGGCGACGAGCAGCTGGAGGTCCACCACGGGCAGGAGGCGGTTGCCGCCGTCGAACCCGGCGAACCGCGCCTCGACGCCCACCGCGCCCGCGTCCGGCAGCGGCTCGAACACCCGCAGCACGACGAGCCGGTGCGGCACCGAGACCCGGTCGCGGTCGATGTCCGGCGACCACCGCCACAGCGCCTGGTGGGGTACCACGTGCAGGGCCCCGTCCAGCAGGCCCTGGTGCAACTGGCCCCGGGGCAGCGCGCCCGCGTCGGCGACGAGCGTGCCGGAGGCCCCCGCGGAGCCGATCGAGTGCTCGGCGAGGTAGTGGAACGCCTCGCCGTGGAACAGCATCCCGCCGCGGTACGGGTCGGGCGCGGGGCGGGCGTCGGTCAACGGGGCGAACGGCGCGGGTCGCTGCCCGGCGGGGGCGCCCACGACCACGGTCCCGGTCGCCAGGGGCTGCGCGCCGGGGCCGGTGGGCGGGTGGCCGGGTGGCTGCGCGTCGTGGTCGGTGGGCGGGGTCGCCGGTGGTCGTGCGCCCGGGTCGGGGAGTGGGGGTCCGTGGGGTCGCGCGCCGTCGGTGGGTGGGGTCGTGGAGGGCTGCGCGCCTGGATCGGTGGATGGGGTCGCCGGTGGTTGCGCGCTGAGGTCGGTGGGCGGGGTCGCCGGTGGTTGCGCGCTTGAGTCGGCGGGCGGGGGCGCGGCAGGCTGGGCGCTCGCGTCGGCGGTGGTCAGGGTGACCTCGTGGTGCGGCCCGACCCGGCGCACCGCCGTGAGCAACCGCACCGGCCGGTCGGCCACGAGCCAGCCGCGCAGCCGGACGTCGCGCACCTCGCCCACCGCGCCGCCCGTGCGCCGGGCCACCGCGCGGGCGAGGGCGTCCACCACCGACATGAACGGCAGCACCGGGACCGCCCACGTCGGGCGGTGGTCGCGCACCCACGTGTCGACGGCCGGGTCCACGACCTCGTGGGCCGGCGCGCGCACCCCGATGCGCGGCACGTGGTAGATCCGCCGCCCGTCCACCCACAGCCACGCCTCGCCCAGCGCGTAGCAGCCGCGGGCGTCCGTCCCGACCTCCGTCACCTCCAGCTCCACGGTCACCAGGCGATCGGCCGGCGTCACCTGGCCCCGGTACTTCCAGGCGATCGCGCCCGGCAGCACCGGCTCGAACCCGGCGCTCCCGTCGACCAACCCGGTGACCACGAGGTGGTGGCGCAGCAGCAGGCAGACCGCCTCGACGCCGAGCGAGCCGGGCTGCACCGGGTCCTGGAAGAAGTGCGCGCGGAAGTACCAGTCGCCGGGGTCGACGTCCTTCTCCGCGCGCAGCCGCCCCAGCCCGGCCCGCCCGCCCCGCGGCCAGTGGCCCGTGACGCGGTCCAGCACCCGCAGCATCGGCGCGGCCGGCGCGGCCAGGGGCGCCACCGGGCCGCCGGGCGCGCGCAGCCGGGCGCGGTCGGCGTCGGTCGGCGGCAGTCCCGGCTGGTCGGCGAACGCCGAGGGCGGGAAGAAGCCGAACGCGGCGCGGACGTCGAACACCGGCACGCCGTCGGCGCTGCACCGCGCGGTGAACACCTGGACGACCACCCCGCCGTGCTCGCTGGTGCTGACCAGCCCCACCTCGGTGCGCAGCACGCGGACGCCCGGCCCGACCTCGCCGAGCACGGTGCCGTCGCCGTCGAGGTTGCGGAACACCACGTCCTCGCGGCCCAGCGTGCTGCCGACGTAGGTGGCCAGCCAGCCGCACGGCTGCAGCGCCACCTCCATCAGCACCGCGAACGGCATCGCCGGGCGGTCCCGGTCGAAGTACCAGGCCCGGTCGGGCACGTCGTACTCCGCCGTCACCCGGCTGCCCGGCCGCATCCCGGCGAACGGCCCGTCGACGGCGACGACCCGGCTCAGGAACAGGTACGGCGGGCCCGGCAGCCGCGGGCAGCGCCGGACGCCGTCGAACACGGCGAACCGCTCACCGAACGCCTCCGACGGCCGCCCCCACGCCGCCGCCAGCACCGCGGGCAACCCCGCCGGGACGCCGTCGACCAGGGCCACCGGCCCGGCCTCGGCGTGGCCGCGCAGCCCGCCCAGCAGGGGCAGCGGCACGGGGTCGCCGGTCGCCTGCTCCCGGTGCGGGCCCAGCAGCCGCCAGTGGTCCAGCGGCCAGTCCGGGACCAGCCGCAGCCCCAGCCGCGCGGCGTGGAAGGCCGGGACACCGTCGACCGAGCACAGCACGTCGGCGACCAGGGTCGGCACCGGCCCGGCGGTCACCGACACCGCGAACACCTCGTAGACCAGCCGCCGCGACCGGGGCGTCACCTGCCCCCGGCACCGCAGGGCGCTGGTCCTGCCCCGCTCCGGCTCGAACCGCCACCCGTCGTGGTCGGCCGTGTGGCCCAGCGCGGCGAGGTGGAACGCCATCGCCTGCAGGCAGCCCTCCAGCATCAGCGTGCCGGGCATGCAGGGGTCGTTGTGGAAGTGCCCGTCGAAGAACCACTCGGCGCCGCTCACCGGGGTCTGCGCGCGCAGGTACCCGCGCCCCCACGGACCGCCCGCCGGGTCGAACTCCGCCACCTCGTGCAGCAGCAGCGAGCGGCCCGAGCCGATGCGGGGCGTGCGGACGTGGCTGCCGGCGACGCGCCACCGCGGCCCGAAGCAGGCGACCGGGTCGCCCTCGGCGAACGCCCGGACCGCCGCGGCGTCGAACGACCGCGCCGCGCCGGCGATCACCGGCGGGTCCACCCGGGCGGGCTCCGGCCGGTCGGCGGCCGGGTCCCAGTCGACGCCGCCGGTCGCGGCCAGCTCGGCGTCGGTGAAGTAGCCCGCCTGCCCGCCGCGCACCGTCAGCCGCAGCTCGTCGCCCACCCGGCAGTCGGAGTGGAAGGAGAACAGCCGGACGCCGCCGTGCTCGGCGTGCCCGTCGACGTGGATCTCGTGGCGCAGGGTCTCCCCCGGAGCGGGCAGCGGGCCGTGGAAGGTGACCTCGCAGCCGAGCAGCCGGTACACCCGGTCCTCGGTGAGCACCAGGTCGACGCCCATCCAGCTGATCAGCAGCAGGTCGGCCTGCCCCGCCTCGACCAGCAGCCCGGCGGGCAGGCGGCCGGCCGGGTCCAGGTGCCCGCTGTCGACCCGCACGTCGGTCTCGGTGCGGATGGCGCCGGGGCCCAGGCGCAGCGGCGGCGCGTCGATGGCCAGCACCCGGTCCACCAGCAGCAGGGGCGGGGCGGGCAGGCGGGTCTGCCTGGGCCGGTGGTCCTGCGCGGCGAACCGGGGCCCGAACAGGTCGGAGATCCGGCCGGTGGCCAGGTGCTCGAGCTGGGCGCGGTCGAACAGCGGGCCGTCGGCGGGCCGCTGCCCGACCGGCTCGACGGTGGGCGCGGCGCCCCGGGCCGTGGTCAGGAGCAACCGGTGCCAGGCGGCGCGGGTCCGCAGGAACCGGGTGTGCGCGTCGCTCGCTTGCCCGATCAGGCCCCGGTGCGCCTCGACCGTCGCGCGGCGGTGGGCGGCGATCGCGGCCGGTTCCCCGGTCGCCGCACCCACCCGCTCCGCACCGCCCGGGAGCGGTTCGCGCACGGCCAGGGCGCCCGGAGCGCTCGGGGCCGGAGCGCTCCGGGCCGGGACGGCCGGGTTCGGTGCGCGCCGGGGCGGGTCGTCGGGGGCCGGGTCGTCGGGGATCGGGCTGCCCGGGGACGGGTCGGCCGGAATCGGGTCGGCCGGAATCGGGTCGGCGCGGAGCGGGTCGGCCGGGGGCGGGACGGGTGCGACCGGGTCGTCGGGGACCGGCGGCAGCGGTGGGGCGGGCGCGAGGGCGACCGGGGCGGTGGCGGTGGGGCGGACCGGTGGGCGGAGGGCCGGCAGGGAGATCGTCGGCTCCGGCCGTGCCTCGGCGGTCGCCCGCGCCGACGCGCCGAGCGGGGCCTCCCGGTTCCCGACCGCCGCCGGGCGGCGCAACCGCACGCGCCGGGGTCGTGCGCCCAGGACGCGCACCGCGACTTCCACGACGACCGCCCGCGGGAGGACCGACCCCGGGTCCGCTCGTGGGGCTGCGGCGGGCTCCGGGTCCGCTCGTGGGACAGCGGTCCCCGGGCCCGCTCGTGGGCCGGTGTCCTCCGGGTTCGCTCGTGGGCCGGTGTCCTCCGGGTTCGCTCGTGGGGCGGTGGCCTCTGGATTTCCTTGTGGGGCAGCGGTTCCCGGGTCCGCTCGCGGGGTGGCCGCGGGCTCCGGGTCCGCAGAGGCGGGCGGCGCGTGGTCGAGCGCGGTGATCGCGGCGGCCACCGCCAGCAGGCCCACCGCCGCGTGCGGCCGGCCGAACAGGGCGGTCGGGTCGAGGTGCGGTGCGCCCGGCCGGCCCAGGTCGCCGACGGTCAGGTCCGGCGGGGCGGCGCCGTCGTCCAGCACCGCCAGCACCGGCTCGCCGGCCCGGTCGGCGTCGTCGAGCCGCCTGAGCACCAGCGCCACCGCGGCGTCGCCCGGCGCGTCGGGCAGGCCGAGCGCGACCGCCGCGGCCCGGTGCGCCGGCTCGTGCGCCAGGTCCACGGCCCCGACCAGCGCGGCGTCGCACTCGCCCGCGCGCAGCGCCTGCGCCGCGACGTCGAGCGCCACCAGTCCCGAGCCCTCCTCCGCCGACACGGTGAACCCCGGCCCGGCCAGGTCGAGCTGCACGCTGATCCGGTTGGCGACGAGGTTCGGCATGGTGCCGGTGACCCCCGCCGCGGTCAGCGGCGGCACGTCGCCGCCGTGCCGCCAGGAGACGCCGTGCCGGGCGGCCCGCAGGTCCCCGCCCATGCCCACGACCACGGCGGTGCGGTCGCGGGGCAGCGCGCGGCCCCGGGCGGCCTCGGTGGCCGCGTCGAGCACCAGCAGCTGCTGGCCGAGGGCGTCCGCGAGGTCCGCCGGCGGGAACCGCAACCCGGGCAGGCCGACCTCCACCGCCTCGACCGGGCCGCCGCGCGGCTCGCCCGCGCGCACGCCGCGCCGGAACTCCGCGGTGCCGACCCCGCCCACCCGCACCGCCAGCCCGACGACGGCGACCCCGACCCGGTCCTCCACCCCGGCGGACCCGCTGCGGTGGGCGGCCGGGCGGCCGGTGCGGTCCGGCGGCAGGGGCGCGCCGACCCCGCCGCCACCCCCGTCATCACCCGCGTCCAGGACCACGTGCGCGTTGGCGCCGCCGAACCCGAAGGCGTTGACCGCCGCCCGGCGCGGCCCCCGCCACTCCTCGGGCTCCCGCACCAGGCGCAGAGCGGTGCCGCGCAACGCCTCCGCGGGCTCGTCGGCGTGCGGCGCGGGTGGCACCACCCCGGCCCGCAGCGCCCCCACCACCTTCAGCAGGCCGGCCATCCCGGCCGCGGCCAGCGCGTGGCCGAGGTTCGCCTTCACCGACCCGATCGGCAGGTCCCGCCGCCCCGCGAACACCCGCGCCACGGCGCGCGCCTCGGTGGCGTCGCCGACCGGCGTGCCCGTCGCGTGGCACTCCACCAGCGACACGGTCGCCGGGTCGACGCCCGCCGCCCGGTAGGTCTGCCGCAGCACCCGCTCCTGGCCCTCGCCCGACGGGACGAGCAGGCCGCCGGCCGCGCCGTCGTTGCCCAGGCCGACGCCCCGGATCACCGCCGCCACCGGCATCCCGGCCGCCCGCGCGTCGGCCAGCCGCACCAGGGCCACGACCCCGGCGCCCTCGGCGGGCACCAGCCCGTCGGCGTCCCGGTGGAACGGGCGGCTGCGGCCGGTCGGGCTCAGCGCCGCCAGCTCGCGGAAGCCGCGGTGCAGCAGCACCGGGTCGGCGTGGCTGACCCCGCCGGCCAGCACCAGGTCGGCCGCGCCGCGCGACAGGCGGTCGCAGGCGAGCTTGACCGCGTAGAGGGAGGACGCGCACGCCGCGTCCAGCGCGAACCCGCCCAGACCGAGCCCGAGCGCGCGGGCCGCGAGGTGCGCGGGCAGGCCGGAGAAGAACCGGTCGCGCGGGTCCGCGCCCGGCCCGGCCGACAGCCACGCCCCCGCCGCCCAGCGCACCGCGCCCGGCGACGGGTAGGAGAGGGTGCCCAGCACCAGCGCCGCGCGCGGCAGCAGGTGCTCGCCGCCGCACTCCCGCAACGCCTCGCGCCCGGCGTGCAGCACCCACCGGAACACCTCGTCCAGACCGGCCAGCTCGGCGGCGGGCACCCGGAAGCCGCCGGGGTCGAACACCGCCTCGAACCCCCGCACGACACCGCCGCGGCCCTCGTCGGCCTCCCGCGGCAGGCCCCAGCTGCCGGGTGGGACGGGACCGATGCCGCACACCCCGTCGCGGACGTTGCGCCACAGGGCGGCCGGGGTCAGCGCGTCGGGCAGGACGCAGCCCTGCCCGACGACGGCTACGGGTTCGACGGCGCCCTCCCGGGGGTGCTCGGCGGATCGCGGGGCGACCCGGGCGGACCTGCCGGCCGGGAAGCGACGCTACCGCAGCCCGCCGACCCGCGGACCTCCCCGTTCGGGGAGTCCCGCGCACCTGACGGGTGACGGGCCGGGCGGGGTCCGGAGCCGTGCGCGGCCCGGGGTCCCGCGTGCCCGGCGGGCGAACAGGACCCGGTGCGCCGCGCTGAGGCGACCGGTCCACTTGGGTACTGTTCGGGGAGGGGCGCGTGCCCGACGAGGGGAGTCCGGAGTGGACGGTGCGGTTCATCCTCCCGAGCCCTGGCGGTTGCGCGGCGCCGGCTGGGCGACGGCGTGGCTGGTGGACGCGGCGGCGCTGCCCGCCCTGCCCGCGCCCGTGGAGCCGGTGGCGGTGCTGGGCAAGGCCGTCGTGGCGACCGCGTTCGCCGACTACCGGCCGGGCGGCGTGCTGGTCTACCGCGAGCTGCTGGCCGCGGTGCTGGTGCGCCAGGGCGCGCGGCTCGGCCTGACGAGCACGCACGCCTGGGTCGACAGCCACACCTCGCGGGCCGGCGGGCGGGCGCTGTGGGGCATCCCCAAGGAGATGGCGCGCTTCGAGCTGACCGGGCGGCCGCGGTTCGCCGCCGCCGCGCGCGACGGGAGCGGGGTCATCGCCGCGGCGCGCCTCGCCCGGCCGCCGCGGTGGGGCGTCCCGGTCCGGGCGGGCGCGTCGATGTGGCAGGACGTTCCCGGTGGGACGGTCCGGACGCCGGTGCGGGTGCGCGGGAGCGTCGCGCTCGCGCGGGTGCGGTGGCGCGTCGAGCCCACCGGGCCGCTGGCCTGGCTGCGGGGCGCGCGCCCGCTGTTCGGGGTCGTCCTCACCGACTTCCGGTTGCGGTTCGGCCCCAGTTGGGCGCCGCCGGCGGGTGGGTGACGCGCGAGGAACCCCTTGCGGCGCAGGCGGTCCGGCACTCCGGTCCGGTCACCGCGCCCGCCGATCGGTGGATCAGCGGGCAGAGGCCGGGGTGGTCTCGGCGCGGCGTTCGAGCATGACGGTGTTGCGCCACACGCCGTGGTGTCGGGCGATGCGCTCGCGGACCCCGACGGTGCGGAAGCCGGCGGAGTGGTGCAGGGCGATGCTGGCGCGGTTCTCGGGGAAGATCGCGGTTTGCAGCGTCCACAGGCCGCCCGCGTCCGCGGCGGTGACCTGCCGGTGCAGCAGCGCTTTCCCGACGCCCCGGCCGCGGAGCCCGGCGCCGACGTAGACCGAGGTCTCGGCGACGCCCGCGTAGCACTCGCGGGCGGAGACGGGGGCGGCGGCGGCCCAGCCGGCGACGCGCCCGTCGACCTCGGCGACCCAGCGGTGGTCGGGCAGCCACCTGGCGTCCAGCGCGCGTTGGCTGGGCGGCTCGGTCTCGAAGGTGGCGTTGCCGGTGGCGATGCCCTCGGCGTAGACGCGGCGGACGTCGGCCCAGTCGTCGTCGGCCAGGGCGCGGACGGTGACGTCGTCGGGCAGGTCGGCCGGGCAGCAGGCGCGGGCGGCGATGGTGCCCATGACGGCGTCGGCGGCGTGCGGCAGGCCGGTGCAGCAGGCCGGGTTGACCGACACGAGCGTGGCGGTGCCCTCCCGGCGGAGGCGGACGAAACCGGTGTCCGCGAGCTTGCGCAGGTGGTGGGAGCAGGTGGGCTGGGTGACGCCGAGGGCCTCGCTGAGCGCTCCGACGGTGATCTCGCCGGGGTGGGTGGCGACGGTGTGCAGGAGCCGGACGCGGGTGGGGTCGGACAGGCAGGCGAACCACTGCGCGTAGGTGGTGGCGTCCTGGAGGGGGAGTCCGGGCGGCGGCGTCATGGCACCACTCTATCGACCGACATCGATGCTTGCGTTGATAGGTGATTGTCTATAGATTCCCGTCAGATTGATAGAAGAACATCTATGAAGGGTGGTGGGCTCGTGAACGGGCTCCCGGTGGTCGTGGTGGGTGCGGGCCCGGTCGGGCTGGCGGCGGCGGCGCACCTGCTCGAACGCGGCGTGCGGCCGTTGGTGCTGGAAGCGGGGTCGCGGGCCGGCGCGGCGGTCGCCCGGTGGAACCACGTGCGGCTGTTCTCCGCCTGGCCGGAGCTGGTCGACCCGGCGGCGCGGCGGCTGCTGGAGCCGACCGGCTGGCGCGTCCCGGAGGGGCGGCCGACCGGCGCCGAGTGGGTGTCGGGCTACCTGGAGCCGCTGGCCCGCGCGCTGGCCGACCACGTCCGGTACGACGCGCGGGTCGTCGGGGTGGCGCGCCGGGGGCGTGACCGGGTGGTGGACGCCGGCCGCGGCAGCGAGCCGCTGACGGTGCACCTGGCCGGCGAGCGCGTCGAAGCCCGCGCGGTGGTCGACGCGTCGGGCACGTGGGGCTCGCCCAACCCGCTGGGCGGTGACGGCCTGCCGGCGCTGGGGGAGTCGGCGGCGGCGGACCGGATCGCCTACCGGGTGCCGGACCCGGTGGTGGAGCGCCGGCGCTACGCGGGTCGGCGGATCGCGGTCGCGGGCAGCGGGCACTCGGCGCTCACCGCGCTGGTGGCCCTGGCGGGGCTCGTGGAGCAGCACCCCGGCACGCACGTGACGTGGCTGCTGCGGCGCGGCGCGGTCGGCTCCGCGTTCGGCGGCGGCGAGGCCGACGAGTTGCCCGCGCGCGGGGCGCTGGGGCTGCGGGCGCGGGCCGCGGTGCGGGCCGGCCACGTCGAGGTCGTCACCGGGTTCCGCACGGCGGCGGTCGAGCGGGCGGCCGACGGCCTGGTGCTGGTGTCGCAGGACGGGCGCCGGCTCGACCCGGTGGCCGAGGTGGTGGCGCTGACCGGGTTCCGGCCGGACCTGTCGTGGCTGTCGGAGGTGCGCCTCGACCTGGACCCGGTGCTGCAGGCGCCCGGGGCGCTGGCCCCGCTGATCGACCCGAACGCGCACTCGTGCGGCACGGTGCCGCCGCACGGGGCGGCCGAGCTGCGCCAGCCCGAGCCGGGCGTGTACCTGGTCGGGATGAAGAGCTACGGCCGCGCGCCGACCTTCCTCGCGCTGACCGGGTACGAGCAGGTCCGCAGCGTGGTGGCGGAGATCGCCGGGGACCGCGCGGCGGCGGCGCGGGTCGAGCTGACCCTGCCGGAGACCGGGGTGTGCGGCGGCTCCGGCGTGTTCGACGCCGAGCCGGGGCCCGGGGTCGGAGCGGACGCCGCGGCGGGCGGCTGCTGCGGCGGTCCGGGGGTGGCGGAGCCGACGCTGTCGACCCCGACCGCGCGGCCCTGACCGCGGCCCTGCGGCAGTGGTCGGCCCGGAGCCGGCGGCACCGGGTGCGGCGCCGGGCGCGCCGGAGGTCCGGCACGGGCGAGGGGGCGTGCCGGGCCCCGGTGTTATGGCCTGCTGGGAGTGGGTGCGCGGGCGGCGCGGTCGCTACGGTCCGGGTGACGACTAGCCACGAGCGGCCCCGGGCCCCTGCACCGCCCGCGCCGCCCGCGAAATGAGGTCCCCGTGAGTCGCACCCCCGTCCTGCGCGTGGCGACCGCGCTCCTGGCCCTGTCCCTGGGCGCGGGAACCGCCGCCGCCACCACGCCGACCGGCCCCGGCCGCACCGCCGCGCCCTACTGCTACGAGGAGCCCTCGCAGCCGCAGGCCGACCTGAGCGACCTGAAGGCCCGGTTCACCTCCGCGAACTGGATGCAGACGCTCCAGGCGATGTACAAGCGGCGCTGGCCCAGCGGCGAGGCGCTGGCGATCGCGCAGGCCAAGGACCCGTACTGGAACCAGTTCGTGAAGAAGACCAGCTTCGAGGCGTTCGCCGAGTCGATGATGGTGGCGATCCACGAGGAGACCCACATGTGGGACCTCGACCCGTCCCGGACGCGGTGGAACGTGCACACCGCCGCGTGGATCGACGCCTCCCGGCAGGTCACGGCGGTGCCGCTGCACGACGGCTTCGCCCGCAAGGAGATCCTGCCGCTGATCAAGGACCGGCTCAGCGACTCCATGGACGGCATCTACCTGCGCGACCGGACGCAGGGCGAGTACCACCTCCAAGGCGTGCTGGCGGAGCTGAACGCCGGTCTGACGGGCCTGCCCGCGGTGACCGTCGTGCAGGAGCACATCAAGGGCGTGGGCGCGAGCAACGCCCGCGACATCGCCGCGACCAACCTGCGGTACCTGCTGCTGTACCTGCGCGTGGCCAAGGACCGGTACCCGACCTACTGGGCGAAGATCAGGAACGAGCCCAAGCTGCGCGACCTGGTGCTGACCCAGTTCCTGCGCACGGCCTACTGGCTGGACAAGTCCGCGCCCTACACGGGCAAGCTGGGCAGCGCCGCCGCCGACAAGATCACCGCCGCGAACTACGCGCCGGAGAACATCTCGGTCCTGGAGGAGTTCACCGGCCGCAAGGTGCGCCTCGACGCCCAGAGGAACTGCACCACCTGACCGGGCCGGGACCCGGGCGCCCGCCCCGGCCCCCGACCGCGTCCGGGCGCCGGGGCGGGCGCGCCCACCCCGGCGCCGCGGCCGGCGGGCCGGTGGTCAGCGCTCGAGCACGACGACCGGGATCAGGCGGTCGGTCTTCTTCTCGTAGTCGGCGAAGCCCTCGGCGTGCGCGACCATGCCGGCGTACAGGCGGTCGCGCTCGGCGCGGTCGGTCACCACCGTCGCGGTCGCCTCGAACTTCTCCGTGCCGACCTCGACCGTGACCTTCGGGTTGGCCACCAGGTTGTGGTACCAGTCCGGGTGCTTGGGCGCGCCGCCGTAGGAGGCGGCGACGACGAGGCGGTCGCCGTCGCGGGTGTGGACCAGCGGCGTGAGCCGCGGCTGCCCGCTCCTGGCCCCGGTGGTGGTCAGCAGCAGGAGGTCGCGGCCCTCGAAGGGCCCGCCGACCACACCCCCGTTCGCGCGGAACTCCGCGACGATCCGCTGGTTGCGGTCGTTCCTTGATTCGGTCATGCGGTCGCGGCCTTTCGTGGGTTCGTGCCGCACGGGCGCCGCGGGGCTCCCGCGGGAGCCCCGCGGGCGCGACGCCGGTCGACACCCGACGGGTGGGCCTCCCACATCGCGGAACGCCCGCGTCCAGTATAGATCCGCGCTTTTGCCACGTCGTGGGCCTCTCGCCGGCGGACCCGCGCCGCCGGGCCCCCGGCGGCGCGCGCCCCGCCGGACCGAGGGTGCACGTCCCGGTGTCACCCGGGCTCACCGCGCCGCTTGCGCTGGATAACCCGGCCGAGGTCGACCACCAGGACGACGACGAGCACGCCCAGCAGCCACGCGAGCCAGGTCAGCCCGGCCCTGGCCGCCAGCACGGCCGCGACGCCGTTGAAGACGATGCCGAAACCGGCCAGCCAGAGGCGCAGGGTCAGCGCGCTGCGCGGAGGGGCCGGGGGTGGCAGGTCATCGCTCATGCCAACGGTCTTCCCCCGGGAAGCGCGCTCACACCCCCGCCGGCGTTCCCGCCACCGGGCGCCGCGCGGGTTCGCCGTGGCCGGAGGGGGTAGCCGGAGTGGAGCACACCACTGCCGACGAGAGGTGATCGCGATGTCCACGACGACCACGCCCATGCTGGAGTCCCACCCGGCGAAGATCGGCTTCGACCGCGGCAGGCTGGCCGAGGCGATCGACGCGCTGACGACGTGCGCGCAGACGTGCACGGCGTGCGCGGACGCCTGCCTGAGCGAGGACTCGGTGGCGGAGTTGACCAAGTGCGTGCGCACCGACCTGGACTGCGCCGACATCTGCGCGACCACCGCCAGGGTGCTCTCGCGCCACACCCACTACGACGCCGACATCAGCCGCGCGGTGCTGGAGGCGTGCGTGGTGGCGTGCAAGACGTGCGGTGACGAGTGCGAGAGCCACGCGTCCATGCACGAGCACTGCCGGATCTGCGCCGAAGCCTGCCGGGCCTGCGAACGCGCCTGTCGGGAACTGCTGTCCACTTTCGACTGACATCACGGCCCGACACCGGGAACGGGGATCCGATGGCTGATTCGCTGTACTTCGTGGGCACCGCGACGACGGTGTTGACCCTGGGGCCGTTCACGCTGCTCACCGACCCGAACTTCCTGCACCGGGGGCAGTGGACGCACATCGGCCAGGGACTGGTGTCGCGTCGCCGCACCGAACCGGCCATCACCGTCGCCGACCTGCCCGCCCTGGACGGGATCGTGCTCTCGCACCTGCACGGCGACCACTTCGACCGGGTGGCGAGCCGCGAGCTGGACCGGGACCTGCCGATCGTCACCACCGCGCACGCCGCGAAACGCCTGTCCCGCCGCGGTTTCCGCGCGCCGGAGGCGCTGTCCACCTGGCAGGAGCACATCTTCGCCAAGCAGGGCGCGACGTTGACCGTCACGGCGCTGCCGGGGCGGCACGGACCCGGCCTGCTCAACGCGCTGCTGCCGCCCGTGATGGGCTCGATGCTGGAGTACCGCCCGACCGCCGGCGCGCGGCCCCTGCGCATCTACCTCAGCGGGGACACGTTGATGCACAACGGGCTCCACGAGGTGCGCGAGCGGTTCCCGGAGATCGACGTGGCGGTCCTGCACCTGGGCGGCACCAGGGTGCTCGGCATCCTGCTCACCATGGACGGCGAGCAGGGCGTGGACCTGTTGGAGCTGCTCGAACCGCGCCACGCCGTGCCGGTGCACTACGACGACTACGGCGTGATGAAGTCGCCGCTGTCGGACTTCGTGGTCGAGGTGCGGCGTCGGCGGCCCGACACGTCCGTCACCTACGTCTACCGCGGTGACACGTACGAACTCCCCACCACGCCGTGACTTTGCGCGTTCCGTCATGGCCGGGAAGCACCCCGCGCCCGTCACGGTGAACGCCCCCGCACGAAGGTGTGGAGGCGTCGGCAGGTGGTTCTCGGACCGGTCGGCTTGTGCCACGGTGGGTTCGTCCGGAGCTGTTTCCGACGGAAGGACTCGACCATGCAGGAGAAGCCGTCCGCGTACGTCAAGCCGCTGTTGGTGGAGGTCGGCAGGTTCGCCGGGCTGACCCTGGGCTCCCGGGGTCGCCAGCGCGACTCCCGGCGCAGGCAGAAGAACTGACCGGTAGCGGGAACCAGCGGGTGACCGAGGGGAAACCGGCTGTGAGCGCAGGTCTTCCGGCCACCGGCCGCGGCGAGGAGTGGTTCGTCGTCCTCCCGGACGACGAGTCCGCTCCCGCCGTGGCCGCCGCGCTGGGGTCGGGCGCCGGTCCGTTCACCGCGGCGCGGCGGCTCGACCACCCGTCCGGCCGGCCGTGGCTGATCGGCGACTGGGACCCGCGCGACCTCGTGGTCGGCGCGGCCGGGCGGACCAGGGTCGCGGTGGTGGGGCACTGCCCGGCCACGGCCGAGGACCTCGCGGCGATCGCCCGGCGCACGGCGCACCCGGCCGACCTCGACCGGGTGGCGGGTTCGCTGGTGGGCAGCTTCCACCTGGTCGCGAGCGTCGACGGGGCGGTCCGCGTGCAGGGCAGCGCCTTCGGCACGCGGCGGGTGTTCCGCGCCCGCGCCGGCGGCTCGGACGTGGCCGCCGACCGCGCCGACGTCCTCGCCCTGCTCACCGGGTCCGGGGTGGACGAGCGCCGGCTGGTGTCCTGCCTGATGTTCCCGGCCGCGCCCCCGGCGGTGGCCGGCGCTTCGCTGTGGCGCGAGGTCGTGGCCGTGCCCGAGCAGGACTACCTGCTGCTGCCCCGCGGCGGCCGGGCCCGCACCGTGCGCTGGTGGCAGCCGCCGCGGCCGACCCGCTCGCTGCGCGAGGGCGCGCCGCTGCTGCGCGAGGCGCTGGTCGCGGCCGTGGCCGCCCGGACGGGGTCGGGGCGCGCGGTCAGCGCAGACCTGTCCGGCGGTGTCGACTCCACCGCCGTGTGCTCGGTGGCCGCGGCCCGGGTCGACCGGCTGCCCGCCTTCACCGTCGCCAGTCCCGACCCGGCCGACGACGACGGCCACTGGGCCGCGGTCGCCGCCGCGGGCCTGCCCTCGGTGCACCACCTGGTGGTGACCGACGACGACCTCCCGGCGCCCTACACGGGCATCCTCGACCCCGGCGTGGCCAGGGACGAGCCCTACCCGGACATCCACCTGCGGGCCGAGGACGCCGCCCGCGCCCGCCTGCTGGCCGCGCACGGCGCCGAGCTGCACCTGACCGGCGACGGCGGCGACGAGGTGCTGCACGCGTCCCCGGCCTACCTGCCCGAGCTGCTGCGCCGCCGCCCGCTGCTGGGGCTGGCGCACCTGCGCGGGCACCGGGCCCTGCACGCCTGGTCGTGGTCGGAGGTCCGGCGCGCGCTGGCGCCGCCGCGCGACGAGCGGCGCGCGCTGCTGGCGCAGGCCCGCGCGCTCACCCGGCCGGACGACGGCCGCCCCGACGCCGTGCGGTTGCCCCCGTGGGCGACGCCGGCCGCCGTGGACGCCGCGCGGGAGCTGCTGCGCCGGGCCGCGGACGAGGCGGACCCGACGGGGCGGGACCGGGCGCTGCGCGACGCGGTGGAGCTGGTCCGCCACGGCGGCCGGCTGCAGCGCCGCACCGCCCAGGCGGCGGCGGCCGACGGGTTCCCGGTGGCCGCGCCGCTCCTCGACGACCGCGTCGTGGAGGCGTGCCTGGCCGTCCGGCCGCACGAGCGCACGACGCCCTGGCGGTACAAGCCGCTGGCGGCCGAAGCCCTGCGCGGCATCGTCCCGGAGCGGTCGCTGGCCCGCGCCACCAAGGGCGGCACCACGCCCGAGTACGCCGCCCTGCCCCGGTACCGGCCGGACCTGCTGGCCCTGTGCGAGGGTTCCCGGCTCGCCGAGCTGGGCCTGGTCGACGTCGACCGGCTGCGGTCGGCGCTGCACGGGGTCTGGCTGACCGACGCGATGCCGATCATGGTCGAGCAGACCGTCGGCTGCGAGCGCTGGCTGCGCGACCTGGAGCCCACCGGTTCCCCCACGGCCCTCATGACGGGAGCGCCCGGATGACGCTGCGCTTGGCCGACCACGTGTCGGTGACCAGGACGGAGGACGGGGCGGTGCTGCTGGACGAGCGCACCGGCCGGTACTGGCAGCTCAACCCCGCCGGCTCCGCGGTGCTGCACACCCTGCTCGACGGCGGCGACCAGGCCGGCGCCGCCCGGCTGCTGGTGGAGCGGCAGGGCGCCGACGCGGCGACGGTCGACGCGGACGTCGCCGAGGTCGTGGCGCACCTGTGCGCCGCGGGCCTGGCGGTGCGCCGGTGAGCGCCCCCGCCGCGCTGCCGGGCGGCTCCGGCGCGGTGGGCGCGGGCCGGCGGGTCGTCGGCTGGGGCGTCACCGCGGTGGCGCGGGCGCTGGCCGTGCTGCCGCCGCGGTGGATCCGGTCCGCGCTGGCGCTGGCCAGCGCGCGGGCCCGGCCGGCGAGCTACGCCGAGGCGGAGGCCGCGCGGCGCACGGTCACCGCGGTCAGCCTCCGGTGCGCGGGGCCGGGGTGCCTGCCGCGCTCCATCGCCACCGCCCTGCTGTGCCGGCTGCGCGGGGCGTGGCCGACGTGGCGGGTGGGGGTGCGCACCTCCCCGTTCTCCGCGCACGCCTGGGTGGAGGCCGAGGGCCGGCCGGTGGCGGAGCCGCCGGGCACCGACCGCCTCCACGTCCTGATGACCGTCCCGCCGCCCGGCCCGCCCGGCGCCCGCGACCCGGGCGAGGGGCCGGTTGACCGCTGAACCGCCGGGCGCGGGTGACCACCGCGCGCCCCCCGAACCCCCGACCCGCCCCTCGCCCGACCGGAGAAGAGGACCACACCGGATGACGGTCGTCGCACCGCCCGAGCACGCCCCCGGACCGACCGCGGTGCGGGAGGAGCCGGAACGCCCCCGCGTCGGCCTGCGCGAGCTGTTCGCCACCACGCGCGGCCACCGCCGCAGCATCGCCCTGGCCCTCGCGCTGACGCTGCTGGGCGCCGGGCTGGGCCTGGTCCAGCCGCTGGTGGCCATGCGTACCATCGAGACCGTCACCGCCGGCGGGGTGATCGGGTGGCTGCTGGCGCTGCTCGCGGTCATGTTCGTGGCCGAGGCCGTGATCGACACCTTCGGGCGGTACTGGCTGGAGCGCTCCGGCGAGGGCATCGTGCTGAGCCTGCGGATCCGCCTGGTCGACCGCCTGCTGCGGCTGCCGATGCGCGCCTACGACCGGCACCGCCTGGGCGACCTGCTCTCGCGCACCACCAGCGACACCACGCTCCTGCGCGACGCCATCGCCTACGACCTGGTGGACATGTTCTCCGGCGCGTTCATCGTCGTCGGCGGGCTGGCGGCGATGGTGTGGCTGGACCCGCTGCTGTTCCTCATCGTCGCGGTCGTCGTCGGCGGCATCGGCGGGGTGACGCTGTTCGTGCTCAGCGGCATCCGCAACGCCACCGAGAGCGCCCAGGACAACCTCGGCCGCATGTCGGCGGAGCTGGAGCGGGCGCTGACCGCCATCCGCACCGTCCGCGCGATGCGCGCCGAGGACCGGGAGAAGGAGCGGATCGCCGAGTGCGCCCGCGTCAGCTACCGGCAGAACCTGCGCTCGGCCCGGCTGGACTCCATCTCCGGCCCGGCGGTGACGCTGTCCGCGCACGGCTCGCTGATCGTGGTGCTGGTGATCGGCGGCACGCGGGTCGCCCACGGCCACCTCACCCTCGCCGAGCTGGTGGCGTTCCTGCTCTACGTCAGCTACATCGCCATGCCGGCGGCCGGCCTGTTCGAGGTCGCCGGGACCCTCCAGAAGGGACTGGCCGCGCTGCAGCGGGTCCGCGACGTGACCGACCTGCCGGTGGAGGCCGACCGCCCCGCCCCGCACCGCGCCGCCGCGACCGCGACCGCGCCGCGCCCGGACGACCCGGCCCGGCCGGCGCTGGAGCTGCGCGACGTCTGGTTCGGCTACCAGCCGGACCGGCCGGTGCTGCGTGGGGTGTCGTTCACCGTCCCGCACCACGGGCACGTCGCGCTCGTCGGCGGGTCCGGCGCGGGGAAGTCCACGATCTTCGCGCTGGTCGAGCGCTTCTACGACCCGGACCGGGGCGTGATCCGGCTCGACGGGCGGGACCTGCACGACGACCTGACCATCGCGCAGGCCAGGGCGCTCATCGGCCTGGTCGAGCAGACCTCGCCGGTCCTGCACGGCACGCTGCGCGAGAACGTCGCCTACGCCGTGCCGGACGCGCCCGAGGAGGAGATCCGCCGCGTGCTGGCCATGACCAACCTGACCGGGATGGTCGACCGGCTGCCCGACGGCCTGGAGACCCAGGTCGGCGAGCACGGCAGCATGATCTCCGGCGGCGAGCGCCAGCGGCTGGCCATCGCCCGCGCCCTGCTGCCGCGCCCGCGGCTGCTGCTGCTGGACGAGCCGACCGCGCACCTCGACGCCGCCAACGAGGCCGCGTTCGCCCGCACCATCGGGCAGGTCGCCACCGAGTGCGCGCTGCTGGTGATCGCCCACCGCGACACCACCGTGCGGCTGGCCGACACCGTGGTCGCGCTCGACGGCGGGCGCGTCGTCGCGATCGGACCGTTCGACGAGGTCGAGCAGCGGCTGCCGGCCTTCCGCGACCCGTCCGCCTGACCCGGCCCGGGGCCGGCGCGCGGCCGGGCCGCGCGCTTCCCGGGCGCGGCCGGGTCAGGCGACCACCTTGGCCAGGAACCCGGCCAGGTTCGCGACCGTCCGCTCGACCTTCTCCTCCAGCGTGAGCGACTCGTGGTGCCGCCCGCCGGGCTCGACGTCCTTCTTCCCGCGCAGGTAGAGCGAGCACGCCAGGTCGCTGCACAGGTAGGTGCCCACCGAGTTGCCCGCCTGCCCCTCGCGGCCCGCCTTGCGCGCGGTCATCAGCGAGACGCCGTCGCCCTTGTGCGTGGTCAGGCACAGCGCGCACATGGTGCGCCGCGTGTGCGCGGCGCCGGGCGCGGCCAGCCGCAGGGCCACCCCCACGAACCCGTCGCTGGACTCGGTGACCAGGTAGGCCCGCTGCGGCGAGGCCGGGTCGCGCCAGCCGAGGAAGTCCAGGTCGGCCCAGGGGCGCTCGGCCAGGTCGCGCGGCACGTGCAGGCGCTTGGCCTCGCCCTTGGTGCAGTTCACGAACGACGCGCGGATGTCGCGTTCGGTTGCCGGTCTCATGGGCGGGAAGCTACCCACCCGTTGACCCTGGCGCGACTGATTAACCGCTAACCTAGACCTCCTAGGTATCCGAGGGGGAGGCATGGCGCGTGCGGGGGTGACGGTCGAACGCCTGACCAGGGCGGCGGCGGACCTGGCCGACGAGGTGGGCTTCGGGAACGTGACGGTGTCGGCGCTGGCCCGCGGGTTCGGCGTCACGGACGCGAGCCTGTACTCGCACGTGCGGAACGTGCGGGAGCTGAAGGTCAGGGTGGCGGTGCTCGCGCTGGCCGAGCTGGCGGACCGGGTCGCCGCCGCGCTGGCCGGGCGCGCGGGCAAGGACGCCCTGGTGGCCTTCGCGAACGCCTACCGGGACTACGCGCGGGAGCACCCCGGCAGGTACGCCGCGCTGCAGGTGGAGCTCGACGCGGAGACGCTGGCGGCCAGCGCGGCCCGCCGCCACGCGGAGATGACGCGGGCGATCCTGCGCGGCTACCGGCTGGCGGAGCCCGACCAGACCGACGCGGTGCGGTTGCTGCACAGCGCGTTCCACGGCTACGTGAGCCTGGAGGCGACCGGGGGGTTCAGCCACCGGCCGCGCGGGTCGGACACCTCGTGGTCGCGGACGCTGGACGCCCTCGACGCGCTGCTGCGGAACTGGCCGCCCGCCGGGTGACCGGTCGCCCGGCGGGCGCTTCCCGACGCCGGACCACCTGGGGCCGGACCACCTGGGGCCGGACCACCTGGGGCCGGACCACCTGGGGCCGGACCACCTGGGGCCGGACCACCTGGGGCCGGACCACCCGTCGCCGGACCACCCGGGGCGGCTCCCGGGAGCGCGGGCCGGGCGGGAATTCCACGCATCGCGGGAAACCGCTTCCCGTCAACGGCGGATAAACGCAATTCCTGCTGTGAACGTCACTTGGGCCTGCGCGCGCCCGTGCGAAAGGGGTGGCCGAGCCGTCCGGAGTGGTGAGCGGGGCGGCCGGTGTTGCGGTGGGCCGACGGAACGGTGCGGGCGCCCCACCCGGGGCCGGTGGCGCCAAGGACCGGTCCTCCCACCGGCCGGCCCGGACCCGGGCGACCGGCCGCGCCACCGGTGCGCCGAACGGGCGGAGCGCGCCCCGGTCACGACCCCGCCGCCGGCTCGGCGCGCAATGCCCCTGCGCATGTCGGCCGGCGCGGCGCCGGAAACTCCGACCCCGAGGATTCCGGTCATTCCCGGTACGGCGCGCGTACCTGCTCGATATGGTCGGTGGTTGCGGTGGCCGGGCGATCGGGGATGGCCGACCGAGTGGTGCTCATGTTCGCGTCGGGGGCAATCCGGGTGTCCGGCAATGTGCGGAGATCGTCCGGTGCGCGCGTAATGAGGGGGGCTGGTGGCGACCGGCGGGGAACCGGGGGAGCGGTGCTCGGCTCACCTGGAATATTCCGCCCGACCGAGCCGGTTCGCCTGAACGTCCTGGTAGCCGGCTTCGAGTCGTGGGCCGTTCGGGTCCCCGAAGGCTACTCCAGGGCAAAACGTGAGTACTGCGAATTGCGGTACCGGTCGCCGAAGTAAACCGTCTACCTTATTCGAGGTATGTTTCGGGGCTCGTCGGGTGGGGAGGGCCGGAGGCCGCCTTGAGGGGTTGCCATCGCACCTGGGACGGGACCGCAAAATGCGGTGATCGGTTGCCGTGAATGGTCGCCGAAGGTTCTTCCGGGCTTGGTGCCGCATCTTCTCGACGGCGGTCGGGAAGGGAGTCGGGCCGGTCGGTTGTCCTTCGGTCGACCGCAAAATTGCGGATTTCTGCGACTACTTGAAGGGGTTCTGACCAGGTGGCACTTTGTTCACGTGCGAAGCGCATCGCACCCGTGCTGGCTGCGCTCGTCGTAGCGGCGGGCGTGCTGGCGCCGACGGCGGAAGCCGCCGGCGACGACCGGAGGTCGCACCGGCACGGCCACATCCTCGGCGCGGTCACGCGCCCCCAACCGCCTCCTCCCACCCGGCTGCGGCCGGTCGACGGCCCGCTCCCGGTCCTCGCGGCGTCGCCCGCGGCCACTGACAGGGTGGCGCTCCGGCCGCTGATCGTCGCCACGGACGACACCGACATCGGCCTGCCCACCTGGAAGGCCGTGCTCGACCGGATCGGCTCGCCCTACGACGTCCTGCGCGCCAGGACCGAGCGGCTCACCGCCGACCGGCTGGTGCTGCCCGACGGCACCGGCCGCTACAGCGCGATCCTGCTGACCGACAACGCGCTGTTGCTGCCGGACGGCTCCGGCGACTACGTCAGCGCGCTGGACGCGGCGGAGTGGCAGGCCCTGTGGGCCTACGAGAGCGCCTACAAAGTCCGGCAGGCGTCGCTGTTCACCTCCTGGGGCACCTTCCCCGAGGACTACTGCCTGCGGCCCGGCACCGAGAACGACCACGCCTTCACGGCGGACCTGACCCCCGTCGGCGCCCGGTTCTTCGACTACCTCAGGCCGAACGCGCGCGTCCCGGTCTCCTTCTCCTACACCTACCGGTCGACCCTGGCGCCGGGCTGCCGGGCCGAGCCGCTGCTGAAGGTCGGCAACCACGTCGTCGGCGTGTCCAGCACGTCGGCCGACGGGCGCGAGCGCGCCGGCCTGACGTTCTCCTCCCACGAGGCCCTGGCCCAGACCGACATGCTCGGCTACGGCCTGGTGCGGTGGGCCACGCGCGGCGTGCTCGTCGGCGAGCACCGGCACTGGATCAACGTCGACGTCGACGACTGGTTCAACCACACCGACCACCTCCACCCGGACGGTCGCCTGGAGACCGACCCGGGCTACCGGATGACCGGCGAGGACGCCAACGCCGCCAACACCCAGCAGAAGTCGCTGCGGGCCAACTTCCCGCTCGCCACGGGCTTCACCCTCAACCTGCCCTACAACGGCGGCGACCTCGACCCCGACGCGCCCAAGCGCTGCTCGGGCACCAACACCTCGGACGCGCTGACCAGCTACACCCGTTGCCTGTCGGGCAACTTCCGGTGGGTCAACCACACGGTCAACCACCCGGAGCTGAACTTCACCGAGTACGCCGAGAGCCGCGCCGAGATCCAGGACAACCTCGAGATCGGCCGCGGGATCGGGCTGACCGTGCCGACCGAGGTGCTCAAGACGCCCGCCTACTCCGGGCTCGGCGTCTACAACCCGGACCCGAACGCGCCGGACACCGACCCGCCGACGGACTTCGGGCTCCGCAAGTCCAACAAGGCGATGCTCGACGCGGCCCATGACGCCGGCGTGCGGTACGTGCACGGCAACATGTCGTTCGAGAGCCACAAGCCGGCCTGCTTCAACTGCGGCATCCGGCACCCGCTGCGGCCGGAGATCCTCGTCGTGCCGGACTGGCCGACCAACATCGGCTACCACACCACCGCGGCGTCCGAGCAGATCCTGTTCTACAACAGCATGTACGGGCCCAAGGGCAAGTTCCCCGCCTTCGACCACGACCTGACCTACGCCGAGATGCTCGACTACGAGGCGGAGATCACCCTCCAGCACGTCATGTCCGGCTCGGCCTACGCCCACACGCTGCACCAGGGCAACCTGCGCGAGTACGCGAAGGGCAGCAGCCTCACCTTCGACTGGCTGCGGGTGGTCGCCGCCAAGTACAGCGAGCGCTACCAGGTGCCGCTGCGCAACCCGGACTGGCCCGCCCTGTCGAAGTACGTGCAGTCGCGCACCGAGCACTTCGCCGAGACCGCCGCGAAGCGCGACCCGGTGTGGGACCGCGCCGGCAAGACCGTCACCCACACCGCCGCCACGACCGGCTCCCTGTTCCTCACCGGCGTGACCGGCGGTGGCGGGGAGACCGACAAGTACGGGACGGACCGCATCACCCGGATCCCCGTCAAGGCGGGCGCCCGCGTCGTGACCACGGCGGTCCCGCGCTGATGACCCGCTCCCGGTTCGGCTCCTCCCTCCGCGTCCCCCTGTTGACGGTCCTCGCCCTCGCGATCGGGGTGATCACAGTGACCAGCCCGTCCGCGGTGGACCAACCGGGTGGAGTCGAACCGGGGCCCGGCGGCGCGCCGCCGGCGGCCGTCCCGGTGCCCGTCGCGGCCAAGCGGGAGGTGCCGGTGCGGCTCGCCGCGGCGCCCGCCGACCCGCCGCGCCGGGGCGACCTGGTGGCGCTGCGCCCGCTCGTCGTGGCCACCGGGCCGGACGACACCGGCCTGGCGGCCTGGAAGTCCGTGCTGGACCGCGTCGGCTCGCCGTACGACGTGCTGCTGGCCGGCTCGGAGCCGATCACCCCGGAGCGGTTGGTCATGCCGGACGGCACCGGGCGGTACAACGCGATCCTGTTGGCCAGCAGCGGTTTGCTGCGCGCCGGACCGGACGGCTCGTACACCGCCGCGCTGGACAGCCCACAGTGGACGGCGCTGTGGGACTACGAGCGCGCCTACCGGGTGCGCCAGGTCGCCTTGAACACCTCGCAGACCACCTCGCCGGAGGACTACTGCCTGAGCCACCGCGGTGAAACCGCCGTCGGCGAGACCCCGGTGCCGCTCGGGATCGCCCCGGCGGGCCGGCCGGTCTTCGACTACCTCCACCCGGACGCGCGGGTGCCGCTGGCCGGCTCCTACCTGTACCGGGCGGGCCTGGCGCCCGGCTGCGCCGCCGAACCCCTGCTGACCGCCGGGGACGACGTGGTCGCGGTGACCAGCCGGTCGCCCGACGGCCGGGAGCGGCTGGCGGTGGCGTTCTCGCTGAGCGCGGGCACGACGCCCGAGCTGCTGCTGGGCTACGGCCTGCTGCGGTGGGCCGCGCGCGGCGTGCTGCTGGGCGAGCAGCGGCACTGGTTCAGCGTGGACGTCGACGACTGGTTCAACGTCACCACCCGGCGGCGCGCCGACGGCGGCGCGGAGCTGTTCCGGCTCACCGGCCGGGACGCCGTGGCCGCCCACACCGCGCAGCAGGACCTGGAGCGGCGCCACCCGCAGGCCGCCGGGTTCAAGCTCAACCTGCCCTACAACGGCAGCCGCCTGGCCACCGACGCGCCCGCCACGTGCGAGGACACCGGCGCGGCGGACACGCTCAGCGGCTGCTCCAAGCACCTGGTCGACCGGTTCCGGTGGATCAACCACACCGCGAACCACCCGCAGATGAACGACACCGACTACGCGGTCAGCCGCGCCGAGATCGAGCGCAACCTGGAGCTGGCCGCGTTCGCCGGGCTGCCGGTGCCGCCGACGATCCTCAAGACGCCCGAGTACTCCGGCCTGGGCGTCTACCACCCGGACCGCTCCGCGACCTCCGGCCCGCCGACCGACTTCGGCCTCGCCGGGTCGAACAAGGCCCTGCTGGACGCCGCGCACGACCTGGGCGTGCGCTACCTGCAGGGCAACATGTCGTTCGCCGGCCACCGGCCCTCCTGCGCCAACTGCGGCATCCACCACCCGTTGCGCGGCGAGATCTTCGTCGTGCCCGACTGGCCCACCTCGATCGCGTTCGAGGCCACGGACCCCGAGGAGCAGACGGCCCTGTTCAACGCCGCCTACGGCCGTGCCGGCACCGAGCCGGAGCACGGCGACCGAGACCTGACCTACGAGGAGATCGTCGAGGTGGAGGCCGACACCGCCGCCCAGCACCTGATGAGCGGCTCGGCCTACGCGCACACCCTGCACCAGGGCAACGTCCGCGAGTATGCGCCGGGTCGCAGCCTGGCGTTCGACTGGATCAACGCCACTGTCGCCAAGTACGCCGCCTACTACTCCGTGCCGCTGAAGAACCCCGACTGGCTCTTCCTGGCCGGCTACGTCGAGGCGCGCAACGCGCACTTCGCGCAGCTGTCCTCCCGCCGCGACGCGGTGTGGAACCGGGCGACCGGTGCGGTCGAGTACACCGCCGACGGCGGCGGGGCGCTGTTCGTGACCGGCGTCGGGACCAGGCCCGCCACCGAGGCGGACCAGACCTCGCCCGACGAGGGGGAGACCTACGGGTCCGACCCGGTGTCGCGACTGGGGCTGACCAGGGGCGAGCGGGTCGTCCTGAGGGCGAGCCCCCGCCCATGACGACCCGCGAAGCGCTCCCGGTCACGAGGACGACCTCGTTACCGGACACCCGGACCCGCATCGCGCTCGTGTCCGAGGGCACCTACCCGTTCCACCCCGGCGGCGTGAGCCTGTGGTGCGACCAGCTCGTCCGGGGGATGCCCGAGCACGCCTTCACGGTCGTCACCCTGACCGTCGACGGTTCGGAGCGGCAGACCTGGGCGAGCCCGGACAACCTCGTGGAGGTGGTCAGCCTGCCGCTGTGGGGGAGACGGCCCCGGCGAGCCCGGGGCAGGCCGAAGGGGTTCGCCGAGGCGCACGAGGCGTTCCTGCGCTCGTTCATCCCGCACACCGCGGACACCCCCGACGCGTTCCTGGCCGCGCTGCGGCGGCTGTTCGACCTCGCGCAGACCTCGGACCTCGGCGCGGCGCTGGTGTCCAACGAGGCGGTCGGCCGGCTGGTCGAGGTCGCCGCGCAGGCGCACGGCGCACCGCTGCCGCTGCACCACGCCGTGCTGGTGGCCGACATGTTCGAGCACATGCTCCGGCCGCTGTCCCACCCGCCGGTGCGCGCCGACGTCTGCCACCTGGCGATGAACGGGCTCAGCGCGCTGGTCGGCCTGGCGGCGAAGTGGGCCCACGGCACGCCCGTGCTGATGTCCGAGCACGGCGTCTACCTGCGCGAGCGCTACCTCGGGCTGGTCGACGAGAAGATGCCGCGCGCGGTCAAGGGGCTGCTGCTGGGCTTCCACCGCGCGCTGGCCGGCGCCGCCTACCGCAGCTGCGACATGCTGGCGCCGCACTCCGGCTACAACCGCCGGTGGCAGCTGCGCAACGGCGCCGACGAGGCGCGGACGCGGACCATGTACAACGGCATCGACCCGGAGGACTTCCCCCTGGCGCAGGGGGAACCGGACGAGCCGACCATCGTGTTCGTCGGCCGCATCGACCCGCTCAAGGACCTGCACACGCTGATCCGGGCCTTCCGCGTGGTCCGCACCGAGCTGCCCACGGCCCGGCTGCGCATGTTCGGGCCGGTGACCCGCGCCAACGAGACCTACCACGCGAGCTGCGTCGACCTGGTGCGGGAGCTGGGGCTGGCGGACTCGGCGGTGTTCGAGGGCCGCGTGCCCCGCCAGGTCGACGCCTACCACGCCGGGCACGTCGTCGCGCTGACCAGCAAGTCGGAGGGCTTCCCGTTCTCCCTGGTGGAAGCCATGTCCACCGGCCGGCCGACGGTGTGCACCAACGTCGGCGGCGTGCCCGAGGCGGTCGGCGACGCCGGGTTCGTGGTGCCGCCGCGCGACCACGAGGCCGTCGCGCGGGCCTGCGTCAAGCTGCTGACCGACAGCGGCCTGCGGCACCGGCTCGGGCAGCTGGCCCGCCGGCGCGTGCTGGAGCACTTCACGCTCCAGCGCTGGAACGACAGCTACCAGGCCAGGTACGCCGAGCTCGCCCTGCTGGGGAGGTCGGGCTGATGCTGGACGAGCTGGTCGGCCGCATCCGGCCGCTGCTGCCCGAACCGGTGGATGAGCTGCAGGTCGCGGCGGTGCTGGAGAGCCAGGGCGTCACCGACGACGCGGCCGTCGAGCGGTACGGGACGGCCGACGTCTTCGAGCTGGCGCAGGAGGTCCACCTCCGGCTGCTGGCCGAAGCGCCCGACGCGGCGGCCGGCGCGGCGCCCGACGGCGGGCCCGACGGCGGCGAACCGCCCCGCCGGTGGTGGACCGACGTGTCGCACGGCGTGCTGTACCTGATGCCCAGCGCCGCCTACCCCGCGGTGTTCGCGGTCCTCGGCGGCCCGGGGATGCTGCGCGGCCTGATCTTCGCGACCACCACCGGGTGGATCTGGGGCGCGGGCACGAGCTGGGTCGCCCACCGGCTGGCCGGCGCGGGCGCCGCGCGGGTGGCGGCGCGCTCGATGCTGCTGCTCGGCGGCGTCGGCCTGGCGCTGGCGCTGGCCGGCGCGCTGGTGCTGCACCGGTGGTTCGGCGGCGGGCCGGCGCTGGTGCTGTTCGTGCTGGCGCAGACCGGGTTCCAGATCGCGTCGGGCATCCTCGTCTTCCACCGCGCGGAGGGGCGGCTGCTGGCCGCCATGCTGCCGGTGACCGCCGCCGGGCTGGTGCACCTGGCGACGGGCTACGCCGACTGGCCGGTGGCGCCCGTGCTGGTGCTGGGCGGCTGCTCGGTGGCGCTCGCGCTGGGCTTCGCGCGCCGCGCGGGGCTCACCGGGCCGACCGGCGACCCCGGCCAGGTGCCGCCCGCCCGGGTGCTGGCGCTGGGCGCGCTGCCCAGCACGGTCTACGCGGCGCTGTGCGCGGCGTTCCTGCTGCACGCCGACGCGCGCTACGTCATGGGCCCGGTGGACCTCGCCGTCGGCGTGACGCCCCTGGTGATCGGCATGGGCGCGGTCGAGTGGCGGGTCCACCGGCTGTTCGAGCAGGCCGCCGCCCTGCTGCGGAGCACGCCCTCGCCCGAGCTGTTCGACCGGGCGATGTGGCGGCTGCTGCTGCGCGAGTTCGCCACCTGCCTGCTCGCGCTCGGCGCGGTCGCCCTGGCGCTGCTGGCCGCGCTCAAGTGGGCCGGTGCGCTGACCGTGCACGGCGCGCTGCTGATCGACGCGCACATCGTGCTCGGCGGCGCGTTCTTCCTCGGTTTCGTGCTGATCCGCACCGGCGGCGCGGGCTGGGCCTCGGCCTGCCTGGGCGCGGTGCTGCTGCTGGACGTCGTGCTGGTCGCCGCCACCGCCGGCGACCCGGGCGCCCACCTGGACGTGCCGGTCTTCGCCGGGGCCTGCGCCGTCCTGTCGGTCATCCTGCTCGCGGCGCTCCGGCGGAGCGTCGGACAAGTTCGCCACTACAGATGACGGAAGGGGAAACCCCGAATGCACGCGGTGATACTCGCCGGCGGTCAGGGTGTGCGACTGCGGCCCTACACCACGGCGCTGCCCAAGCCCTTGGTCCCCATCGGCGAGGAGTACGCGATCCTCGACATCATCCTCCAGCAGCTGCGCGCGCACTCCTTCAAGCGCGTCACCCTCGCCATCGGCCACCTCGGCGCGCTGATCCGGGCGTTCGTGGGCGACGGGGCCAAGTGGGACATCGAGGTGGACTACGCGGAGGAGACCAAGCCGCTGTCCACCATCGGGCCCCTGCTCAACTTCCTGGACCGGCTGCCGGAGCAGTTCCTGGTGATGAACGGGGACGTGCTGACCGACCTGGACTACCTCGACCTGCTCGACCACCACATGGCCGCCGGCGCGCCGCTGACGGTGGCCACCTACCGGCGCAAGGTGAAGATCGACTTCGGCACGCTGGAGACCGACCACGGGCGGATCGTGGAGTTCGTGGAGAAGCCCGAGCTGTCCTACGGCGTGAGCATGGGCGTCTACGCGATGGCCCGCGAGACGCTCGCGCCGTACCCGCGCGACGTCCCGTTCGGGCTCGACGAGCTGGTGCTCGACCTGCTGGCCCGCGACCAGGGGCCCGCCGCCTACGAGTTCGACGGCTACTGGCTCGACATCGGCCGCCCCGACGACTACGACGAGGCGAACCGGTGCTTCGAGCAGGTGCGCTCGGCGCTGCTGCCCGGTCCGCGCAGCACGGCGCCGCTGGGAGCGGTCTCGTGACCGTCGCCCGGGTGCTGCTGTTCGGCGCCTCGGGGTACCTCGGCCGCGAGGTCGACCGGGCGCTGGCGGCGCACCCGCGCGGCGCGCGGGTCGTCCGGGTCGGCCGGACGGCGCCGGACGAGCGGGGCTGGGCCCGCCACGACCTGGTGGCGGGCAGCCCGGACGACCTCGCCGACCTGCTGCGCGCGACCGCGCCGGACGCGGTGGTCAACTGCGTCGGCCTGCTCGGCGGGACGCTCGCGGAGCTGGTGGCGGCCAACGTGACGGCCACCGCCCGGCTGCTCGACGCGATACCGGCCGCCGCGCCGGCGGCCCGGCTGGTCGCGCTCGGGTCCGCGGCGGAGTACGGGGTGGTGCCCGACGGCGTGCCGGTCGCCGAGGACGCCCCGGTCGCCCCGGTCGCCCCCTACGGCATCACCAAGTCCGCGGGCACCGCGCTGGTCCGGGCGGCGGTCGGCGCGGGTCGGCTGGACGCGGTGGTGCTGCGGGTGTTCAACCCGATCGGGGCGGGGATGCCCGCCGACACGGTGCTCGGCCGGGCGGCGGCGGCGATCCGGGCGGCGGCGCCCGGCGGCGACGTCCGGCTCGGGCCGCTCGACGCGCACCGGGACTTCGTCGACGTGCGCGACGTGGCCGGCGCGGTCGCGGCGGCGGCGCTGGCGGACGGCGCGCCCGAGCCGGTGCTCAACGTCGGCAGCGGCGCGGCGGTCCCGGTGCGGGAAGCGGTCAAGCTGCTGGTCGAGGCGGCCGGGTTCACCGGCCGGGTCGTGGAGGCCGACCCCGCGCCCGCCCGGTCCGGCGCGGTGGGCTGGATCGAGGCGGACCTGACCCGGGTCCGCCGGGCGCTGGGCTGGTCGCCCCGGCACGACCTGCGCGCCTCGGTCCACGACCTGTGGGCCGCGTCCCGCTGACGCGCGTGAGTGGGTGGAACGGCCGTGACGACGACCTTTCCACCCACCCGGGACCTCACGCCCAGTTGTCGCGGTACCACTCGAAGGTCCGCCGGACCCCGTCCTCCAGCGACACGGCCGGCTCGAAGCCGGTCAGCTCCCGCAGCGCGGTGAGGTCGGGGCACCGCCGGTGCACCGAGCCCTGCGGCGCGGGCACGTGCTCCAGCCGCGGCGCGTGCCCGGCCACCTTGAGCACCAGCTCGGTCAGCTCGCCGATGTTGGTCTCCACCGAGTCGTTGCCGATGTGCACGATGCGGCCGGCCGCGTCGTCGGCGGCCATCAGCCGCACCACCGCGTCCACCGCGTCGTCCACGTGGCAGAACGCCCGGAACTGGTCCGCGCCGTAGACCCGGAACGGGTCCTCCTGCCGGATCGCCCGCAGCGACAGCTCGGGGATGACGTGGTCCGCGCCCATCCGGGGGCCGTAGACGTTGTGGAACCGGCCGACCACGACCGGCACGCCCTTGGCCCGCCCGGCGTGCACCACCGCGGCCTCGCCGAGCATCTTGCTGATGCCGTAGGCGAACCTCGGCGCGGTGACGTCCTGCACCACCAGCGGGACGGTCTCGGGCGTGGGCACCGGCACCACTCCCGCGGTCACCCCGCCCGCGTAGGTCTCGCTGGTGGAGGCGAAGAACAGCTTCTGGTGCGGCTTCACCCACGCCAGCGCGTTGAGCACGGCCAGGGTGTTGACCCGGATCACCCGCTCCGGGTCGCGCTCGACGTTGCGCACGCCGACCACCGCGGCCAGCAGGTAGACGTGGTCGTAGTCGCCGGGGACGGCCGCGAGCGCCGCCGGGTCGGTGAGGTCGGCGGAGAACACCGGCACGTCCAGCGCCGCCAGCTCCGGGTCGTCCCGCCCGCGCGAGAAGTCGTCCACGATGCCGACCTCGTGGCCGTCGGCCAGCAGCCGCCGGGCCAGGTGCACGCCGATGAACCCGGCGCCACCCAGCAGCAGCGCCCTCACCGCTCGCCCCGCTCGTAGCCCAGGCCGGCGTAGCGCACGCCGTGCCCGGCGACCCGGTCGCCGTCGAGCACGCGCCACGAGTCGTAGACCAGGCGGACGTTCGACCCCGGCAGCACGGCGTCGACGTCCAGCCCCCGGTACTCCGGGTGGTCGGTGATCACCAGCACCGCGTCGGCCGCCGCGAACCCGTCGGCCAGCCCGACCGGCTCGCCGCCGTAGCCGCGGACCACGTCGTCGGGGACCAGCGGGTCGTGCCCGAGCACCCGCAGCCCGGCGGCGGTGAACGCGGGCATCATCGACGCGATCGGCGTGCCGCGCATGTCGTCGGTGGGCGGCCAGCCCTTGTAGGCCCAGCCCAGCACCAGCAGCGTCCGGCCGCCGGTCTGCGCCATCAGGTCGACCACCCGGCCGGCGACGTGCACCGGGGTCTCCTCGTTGACCTCGCGGGCCGCGCGGATCAGCGGCAGCGGGTACCCGGCCCGCTCGGCGCTGGAGAGCAGGATGTAGGGGTCCTTGGACAGGCAGCCGCCGCCGACGTAGCCCGGCTTGGCGATGTCGGGCCGGGGGTAGTCCAGGTTGGTCGCCCGGATCACCTCCAGCGGGTCCAGGCCCAGCCGCTCGGTCAGCCGGGCGACCTCGTTGCCGAAGGAGTAGATCACGTCGGTGTGGCAGTTGTTGGTCAGCTTGACCAGCTCGGCGGTCTCCAGCCCGGACACCGGCACGACCTGGCTCGACAGCCCGCCGAACAGCTCGACGCCCAGCCGCAGGCTCTCCGCGTCCAGGCCGCCGACGACCTGCGGCAGCTCGACCAGCTCGCGCAGCGCCTGGCCCTGGATGGTGCGCTCGGGCGCCATCACCAGCCGGGCCGAGCCCCACGCGTCGACCAGGCGGGGCAGCACGACCGACCGGGTCGCGCCGACCGGGACCGTGCTGCGCACCACCACCAGGGTGTCCGGCGAGCACCGCTTCGCGATCTGCTCGGCGGCGGCGGCCAGGTTGTCCAGGTACGGCTCGTGCCCGGCCTGGTCCACCGGCGTGGAGACGCAGATGACCGCCGCGTCCACCCCGTTGTCGGGCAGCTCCGGCGACAGGAAGATGCGCTTGCCGACCCACTCGCCGAAGACCTCCTCGACGCCGGGCTCGAAGATGTGCGGACGGCCCCGCGACAGCGAGTCCAGCACGGCGGACTGGGTGTCGACGCCGTGCACCTCGTACCCCCGCCGGGCCATCGCGGCGGCCAGGGTCAGGCCGACGTAACCCATTCCGACTATTCCGACCCGACGCAATTCGGGCGACACGTCCGTCACATTCCGCTCCTTGTCCGTCCGGTGCTTTTGCGCGGTCACCGGCACGGCGCGCTGATCCGGTCCAGCGCGCGTACCGTCACATACCCCTCGAACCCTTCCTCGCGATAGCGGCGGCAGGCGATCGCGACGTTCTCCGGATCGGTCGCGTAGTCCACCGCCAACACCGTCTTCCCGGCTTTCCGCAGCTCCCTGGTGGCTGCGAGGTTGCTCCGGCAGTAATCCGCCGAGCACGGCCGGTCGGTGGCCTCGTAGAACAGCTCCTCCAGGCCGATGCCGTCCACCGCGGCCAGGTAGCCGGGGTGGCGCAGCAGTTCCGGCGAGTTCTGCGGGAAGACCAGGAAGCCCGGCCGGGCGCGCTCGACGTGCTCGCTGACCCGGACCAGCAGGTCGACCATCCGGCGGCCCAGCTCGTCGCGCCCCTCGCCGTCGAGCAGGCCCAGGTCGATCTCCTCGTAGGCCAGCGGCGTGTCCAGGTAGACGCCGTCGAAGCCGGCGGCCAGGGCGCGGTCCAGCCGTGGCCGGACGGCCACCTCCCACCAGCTCGGCTCCCAGTAGCGGACGAAGTGCTCGCCGGGCCAGCTCGGCCACTCGTTGAGCAGCAGGTCGGCCGGGTCGGCGCGGACCTCGGCGAAGTCCGGGCGGAACGACTCGATCGAGCCGATCTCGAAGTAGGCGAGCACCGTTGTGCCCGACTCCCTCACCCGGGCGATCTCCGCCGGGGTGAAGTAGGAGTCCCCGCCGTCGCGCGCGAGGTCGATCACGGCGAACCGGGCCGACGCGCCGGCCACCGCGTCCAGCCGCCCGTCCGCGTACCCCTGGAGCTGGTAGACCAGCCCGCCGCCCGATCCGGTCGGAATGGGCGGCGCCGGCGGTCCCGGGTGGCAGCCGACCACTCCGGTGAGCAGGGCCAGGAGAAGGGGGAGGAAACGGCGATCCGCCACGGCTACACAGTACCGGCGGGCGTTGGTCCGGCAATGCGCCGTTGAGCGGAGCAGGACGCCGTTCACCGGGCCCGCACGGCGGTACGGGAACCGGGTGCGGACAATTTATGATCCAATGACAGGTGAACCGGAATACCCGACTTCGCGGCTTTCGGTGAACCGCAATCCGGCGCGCCCGGCGCGCCCGGTCGGCGCAATGCCCGATTTCTGCGGAACGGCTCGCCGCGACGCGGCGGGCGTCGCTGCCCGCGCCCGGCCGCCCGCCGCCCGCCGTGCCCGCCCCGCGCCGCCCGGCGCCGTCCGCCGTGCCCGTTCGGCGCCGCCCGCCGGGCCCTTCCCGTCACGCCCGGACACCGCTCCGGTGCCGTCCGCTGTCGGGTCGGCGGGCTCGGGGGGTCGACCGGCTGCCGCGCGGGGCGGAGGACTACAACAGGACTGGTCCGTTCGGCCGTGTCATTGCAGTCGGCGGTGGATGACTTGCTCGAAGATGTCTCAAACCGCCGTTGACTGAGCAACATTGCGCACGTAGTGTCCGCTCCATCGCAACGGCTGTCGACCCCGGTCGGCAGTGTCACGGCCGGCGGCGCAGAGCAGCGCGAGGAGTCTGGATGAGCAATCGTTGGTGGAAGGTGGCCCTGGCGGCGGTGGCCGTCCTGGGAGCCGGCGCCTGTGGCGGCGCGGCGTCCTCGGACGGGCCCGTCACCCTCACCTACGCGGTCTGGGACAAGGAGCAGGTGCCCGCGATGGAGAAGATCGCGGCCGAGTTCGAGAAGTCCCACCCGGACGTCGACGTGAAGGTCCAGCTCACCTCCAACAAGGAGTACTGGACCAAGCTCCAGACGGCGGTCACCGGCGGCAGCGCCCCCGACGTGTTCTGGATGAACGGCCCCCGGTTCCAGCTCTACGCCTCGCAGGGCGTGCTGCTGCCGCTGGACGAGCAGATCGCCGCCGCCGGGGTCGACACCGGGGCCTACCCCCGGCAGCTGGTCGACCTCTACACCTTCGAGGACAAGAAGTACGGCCTGCCCAAGGACTTCGACACGATCGGCCTCTGGTACAACAAGGCGCTGTTCGACGCGGCCGGCGTGGCCCACCCGACCGCGGACTGGACGTGGGACGACCTGCGCGAGGCCGCGCGGAAGCTGACCGACCCGGCCAAGGGGCAGTACGGGATCGCCGCGGCGGCCGACTCGCAGGCCAACTACTACAACACGATCTTCCAGGCCGGCGGCTCGGTCATCGCGCCGGACGGGAAGAAGTCCGGTTTCGGCGACCCGGCGACGATCGAGGGCCTGCGGTTCTGGGTCGACCTGATCAACAAGGACAAGGTGTCGCCGACCGTCCAGCAGATGTCGGACACCGAGCCCGCGCAGATGTTCTCCTCCGGCAAGGTCGCGATGTACTACGGCGGCTCGTGGGAGGCCGTCGGGTTCGCCAAGAACGCCGACCTGACCGGCAAGGTGGACGTCGCGCCGCTGCCCAGGGGCAAGCAGGAGGCCGTCGTCATCCACGGCCTGTCCAACGTGGTCTACGCGAAGTCCGAGCACCCCGAGCAGGCCGCGCAGTTCGCGGTGTTCGCCGGGTCCCGGGAGGCGCAGCGCATCCAGGCCGAGACCGGCGCGGTGATCTCCGCCCACGACGGCACGCAGGAGGGCTGGCTCAAGGCGATGCCGCAGTACCGGCTCCAGTCGTTCCTGGACCAGGTGCCCGACTCGGTGCCGCTGCCGCGCTCCAAGAACACCGCGGCGTGGACGAAGAAGACCGAGGAGTCGCTGCTCAAGGCGTGGTCGGGTGAGCAGGACGTCGCGGAGGTCGCCAGGTCGCTGGCCGAGGCAGTGGACGCCGAGTTGGGCAACGAGAAGTGACCGCCGTCGCGGAGCAGCCCGTGGCCGCGGCGGCGGAAGCGCCCGCCGCGCGCGGACCCCGGCGCAGGTCCCGGCCCACCGGCATCGCCGGGCGGCGGGAGTGGCTGTGGGGCCTGGCCTTCATCGCGCCGACCGGCCTGGGCCTGCTGGCCTTCTACATCTGGCCGGTGTTCCAGACCCTGTACTTCAGCTTCACCGAGTGGGGCGCGTTCGGCGGCCACCGGTGGGTGGGCCTGGAGAACTACGCGAAGCTGCTGGGCGACCCGGAAGTGCTCAAGGCGCTGAAGAACACGCTGGTCTACGCGGGCCTGGTGCTGCTCGGCGTCCCCGTCTCGCTGGTGCTCGCCGCGCTGATCAACACGCCCGGCCTGCGCGGCGCGCCGGTGTACCGGGTGCTGTACTTCCTGCCCGTGGTCACCATGCCCGCCGCGGTGGGCATGGTGTGGCGGTGGCTTTACAACGGCGACCTCGGCCTGGTCAACTACGTGCTCTCGCTGTTCGGCATCAGCGGGCAGCACTGGGTGGCCGACCCGCGCTTCGCCCTGTACGCCACGGTCGTCGTGGGCATCTGGATGACCGTCGGCTACAACATGGTGATCTTCGCGGCCGGCCTCAACGGCATCCCGCGCGACTACTACGAGGCCGCCGAGCTGGACGGCGCGGGCCGCATCCGGCAGTTCTTCTCCATCACGCTGCCGATGCTCAGCCCCACCGCGTTCTTCATCACCGTGCTGACCTCCATCGGCGCGCTGCAGGTGTTCGACGTGATCTACCTGATGCTGGGCACGAACAGCTCCGCGCTGCGCAACCCGGCGATCGACGAGAACAAGACGATCGTGTTCCTGTTCTACGAACGGGCGTTCGTGGACAACGACAAGGGCTACGCGGCGGCCGTGGCGTTCGTGCTGCTGCTGGTGATCCTGGTGCTGACCGCCATCCAGTTCCGGGCGCAGAAGAAGTGGGTGCACTATGCCTAGCCGGGTCGATCGGCGCCACCCCACCTGGCACGTGCACGTCGTGCTCGTGGTCGGCGCCCTGGTCATGGTCGCGCCCCTGCTGTGGGAGTTCCTCACCTCGGTGAAGTCGTTCGGCGAGTCGGTGCGGATGCCGCCGACGATCCTGCCGGAGACCTGGGACTGGTCCAACTACGGCAAGGTGTTCGAGGCGATCCCGTTCGGGCAGCAGTTCCTGAACACGGTGCTGATGACGGTCGGGCGCACCGCCGGGCAGCTGCTGATGTGCTCGATGGCGGCCTACGCGTTCGCGCGGCTGCAGTTCCCCGGCCGGGACGCGTTCTTCCTGCTGTTCCTGTCGGTGCTGATGGTGCCGAGCCAGCTGTTCCTGATCCCGCAGTACCAGATCATGCAGGAGCTGGGCTGGCTGAACTCCCTGGCGGCGCTGATCGTGCCGGGCATGTTCAGCGCGTTCGGCACGTTCCTGCTGCGGCAGTTCTTCCTGTCCCTGCCCAAGGACCTGGAGGAGGCCGCGGCGCTGGACGGCGCGAACCCGCTGCGCATCTACTGGCACGTCATGCTGCCGCTGGCCCGGCCGGGCCTGGTGGCGCTGGGCATCCTCACCGTGCTGTGGTCGTGGAACGACCTGCTGTGGCCGCTGGTGGCCAACAACGACCCGGAGAAGATGACGCTCTCGGCCGGGCTCGCCACGCTCAAGGGCGAGCACCTGACCGACTACCCGGTGCTGATGGCGGGGTCGCTGCTGGCCACGCTGCCGGTCATCGCGGTGTTCGTCGTCATGCAGCGCCGGGTCCTCGAAGGCATCGCCTTCACCGGAACGAAGGGGTAGGGCATGGAGGACCTGCGGGTCGGAGTCGTCGGCTACGGGCTGCGCGGGCCGTTGGCGCACCACGCCCACCGGCCGGGCGAGGGCTCGGCGGTGGTCGCGGTGGCCGACCCCCGGCCGGAGCGCCGGGAGACGGCCGCGGCCGACTTCGGGCCGGGCGCGCTGGTCACCGACGACGCCGCCGAGGTGCTGGCGGCCGGGCTGGACGCGGTGTTCGTGCTCAGCCCGGACCACCTGCACTTCGACCACGCGCTCGCGGCGTTCGAGGCGGGCGTGCCGGTGTACCTGGAGAAGCCGCTGGCGATCACGCTGGAGCAGTGCGACGTGCTGCTCGACCGGGCGCGCGAGGCCGGGGTGAAGCTCTACATCGGGCACAACATGCGGCACATGCCGGTGGTCCGGACGATGCGCGAGCTGATCGGCGACGGCGCCATCGGCGAGGTGAAAGCCGTGTGGTGCAGGCACTTCGTCGGCCACGGCGGCGACTACTACTTCAAGGACTGGCACGCCGAGCGCGCCAAGGGGACCGGCCTGCTGCTGCAGAAGGCCGCCCACGACATCGACGTGATCCACTGGCTGGCCGGCGGCTACACCAGGCGGGTCAACGCGATGGGCGCGCTCACCCTGTACGACCGCGTGACCGACCGCGCGCCGGTCGCGCCGTTCTCGGAGTACAAGGCGAGCCACGTGCTGGACACCTGGCCGCCGCTGGCGCAGACCGGGCTCCACCCCGTGATCGACGTCGAGGACCTGAGCATGGTCAACATGGCGCTGGACAACGGCGTGCTGGCCTCCTACGAGCAGTGCCACTACACGCCCGACTACTGGCGCAACTACACGGTGATCGGCACCGAGGGCCGGCTGGAGAACATCGGCGACACGTCCGACGCGACGGTCCACGTGTGGAACCGCCGCCACCGCGGGCACGCCCCGGCCGACCTCGTCGTGCCGGTCGCCGCCGCGGAAGGCGGCCACGGCGGCGCCGACCCCGGGATCGTGGCGGAGTTCCTCCGGTTCGTGCGGGAGGGCGGCGAGACGCTCACCTCTCCGGTCGCCGCGCGGGAAGCTGTGGCCACGGGCTGCGCGGCCACGGAGTCACTGCGCTCGGGCGGCGTGCCCGTCGAGATCCCTGCGGTGCCGGCCGACCTGCGGGACTACTACGCGGGCGGCCAGGAGCGGTAACCCCGACTCGCGCGGGCCGCCGCGCCCCCACTGCCCACCGCGGCCCGCGCGACCATCCCCACCCACCGCCCACCTACGGCCCGATCCGAACTCGTGAGCTTTGGGGTTTTCGGCACGCCCCGTGCAGACCGGTGCCTTCGTGTTCTCCCCGTACTGATCTTCAATTGTTGGGGTCAGGTTGGTTCGGGGGTGAGGGTCAGGCCGGTGTGGGCGAGGAATCCGTCGAGCAGGTCGGGCCGGTTCCGGATGAGGCGGAGTCGGCGGCGCACGATCGGGACCAGGTCGTTCAGACCGACGGGGGCGAGGTTGGCCAGACCGCGTTTGAGGTGTGACCACACCCCTTCCACCGGGTTGAGTTCCGGGGCGTAGGCGGGTAGTCGGATCACGTGCAGCCAGTCCCGGGCGGCGAGGGCGGGCCGTATCCGGGCGCTGATGTGCCGGTCGAGGTTGTCCCAGATCAGCACGATCGGGCCGCCCAGGCGACGGTGGGCGTCGTCCAGCAGCGCGAGGTAGTGCCGCTCGAGGAAGCTGCGCGGGGCCGGCGGGCTGCGGCGGCGGTGGTGCACGAGCACCCGGTGCAGCAGCCGGGTGCGTTCGCCGGGTTTGACGCAGAGCAGGCCGGCCACCGAGATCCGACCCTGGGAACCGGCCCAGTAGGGCAGGACCGGGGTGTGGCCGCGCCTTGCCCAGGTGCGGGCCTTGTGCGGGCGGGTGTTGCAGCCGGTCTCGTCCTCGAAGCACAACCAGGCGCCCAGGTCCGCGGCTAGGGTTTTCCCCGCGCCCACGACTCCCGCCGCCAGGCGGTGACCGCGGCCTCGTCACGGCGGTCGGCCCGCCGGGCCGGCACCTGGGGGCTGTAACCGATGCGGTGCAGCACCAGCGACATCCCGGCCGGGGTGTAGCGCACCGCGAACAACCGCGCGACCAGCTCCGCGACCCTGGCCAGGGTCCAGCGTCGATCCTCGGTGTACCCGTGGGCGGCCGGCCCCTGCTCCAGGGCCTGGACCAGCCGGTCGAGCCGGGCCCGGTCCAGACGGCAGTCCGGCCCGCCCGGCCCCCTGGAGCGCAGGGCCTGCCGGCCCCCGGCACGCCACAAACGCCGCCAGGCATAGGCGGACTTGGTCGACACCCGCAGACCACGAGCGACCTCGCAGGCGCCCACACCACGCTCGAACCAGTCGGCGGCCTGCATCCGCACCGCCTCACGTCGGGCCCGTTCCCGTCCGGTCAGGCCACCACCATCGGGATAGCGCATACCCCACGGGTACCCCCGGGACAGCCCCACCCACCGACACAAGCCACCACAGACCCCAACAATTGAAGATCAGTATGGCCTGCCCGGAGGGCTACCATGCTTTTCCTGGGGGTGCAAGCACGCTTTTCGCTTGCACCCCCAGGAAAAGCATGGTCGTCTTTAGACAGGCCATGCGGGGGGAACACGACCGCTGTTTCTTTTCATTCTCCTTGGCGGCCTGCCTGTCCGGCGAGGACTCTTTAAAGCTCTTCAGCCTCGATCGGTACAGTACCTAATATCACCTGGATCGGTGCGCGATCTCAGTAAGAAGAGCGGCCGAGAGGCCCCCAAGGAGGAGGAAAAGAAAGGGCGGTCGTGTTCTCCTCCCCGTACGGCCTGCCGAAGGCAATCAGATTTGTCCGGGGGTGTCAAGCGGTAAAGCGTGCTTGACACCCCCGGACAAATCTGATTGGGCTGCGCCCAGGCCGTACGGGGAGGAGAACACGAAGCGACCGGTGTGCGCACTGGGTGCGCTGCCGCTTTGTGGGGTGCGCGCTGGGTGCGCTGCCGCTTTGTGGGGGGTGCGTCGGGTGCGCCACTCCTTCGTGGGTCGGGCTGAAAGTGTGGTGACCCTGGGTGCAGTCATCCCGTCTCCTGTTGCGGGTGCCTGCCGGGGAAAGTAGGACGGAGCAGTCCGGTTCCGCAGGTTGGTCCGCCGAGGAGTGCTCATGTTGGCTGCCCGGTTGAACGTCAAGACGCGCTCGTTGGCGATGGAGGAGGTGCCGACGCCGGAGCCGGGGCCGGGGCAGGTGCGCATCGAGGTGGCCGCCGCGGGCGTGTGCCTGTCCGACGTGCACCTCATCGACGGCAGCCTCGCGCCGCTGTTCCTGGCCGGTGACACGGTCACCCTCGGCCACGAGGTCGCGGGCACCGTGGAGGCCCTGGGTCCCGGTGTGACGACCCTGGCCGAAGGGCAGCGGGTGCTGCTGCAAGCCGGTGAAGAGCGCGAGGGCGTCATCTACACGCGCGGTGTGGACTACGACGGGGGGTGGGCGCAGTACGCGCTCGCCGCGGCCGACACGGTCATCCCCATCCCGGACAGCCTGCCCTTCGATCAGGCGGCGATCCTGCCCGACGCGGTGAGCACGCCGTGGGCGGCGATCACCGCCACCGGGCAGGTGCGGCCGGCGGAGGCGGTCGGGGTGTGGGGCGCCGGGGGGCTGGGCGCGCACGCCGTCCAGCTGCTGCGGCTGGTGGGCGCGGCCCCGGTGATCGCCGTCGACCCGTTGCCGGCGGCCCGGGAGCGCGCGGTGGCGTTCGGCGCGGACCTGGCCCTCGACCCGGCGGACGCGGAGCTGCCGCGGCAGGTGCGGGAGGCGACCGGCGGCCGGGGGCTGGCGGTCGCGTTCGACTTCGCCGGGGTGGCCGCGGTGCGGGAGCAGGCGGTGGCGTGCCTGGACGCGCGCGGGCGGCTGGTGCTGGTGGGGCTGACGAACAAGCCGCTGACCATCAGCAACGGCACCGCGTTCAGCTACTTCCAGCAGCAGGTGCGCGGCCACTACGGCTCGGAGCCGGTGCACCTCACCGAACTGGTGAACCTGGTCGCGCACGGCCGGGTGGAGTTCGGCCGCTCCATCTCCGACGTGCTGCCCCTGGACCGGGCGCAGGAGGCCGTCGACCGGCTGATCCGCAAGGAGGGCGACCCCATCCGCCTGGTGCTCGAGCCCTGAGCGCGGACCGGTCACCGGTCCGCGCCCGGGGCCCTCCCCCTCCCGGTCCGCTACCCGCAGGCCCCGGCCTCGACCGCGCAGAACCCGACCTCGGGGTGGCGCGGCGACGGCCGGTCCAGCAGGGGTTGCGGCCGGCCGCGCAGGCGCCGGTCGAGGAACGCGCCGGTGTAGGCGCGGGTGATCTCCGAGGCGCGGGCGGCGGGCAGGTCCGCGCCGAGGTCCAGGCCGAGCTGCTCGCCCACCAGCCCGACGTCGGTGAACGAGGCGTGCTCGGCGCCCGTCACGACCAGCCAGCGCTTCCACCCGGTCAGGTGGGCCCAGTCGCGCTCCCACGTCCCGGCCGCCGGGCCGCTGCCCGGGGTGTGCTGGGACCGCCTGCCCAGGAACAGGAACGGCCGGGCCACGCCGCCGGCCGGCAGCGGCGCGGTCGTGCTGCCGTCGACGTCGACGCCGGCCCGGACGCGGGGGTCGCCCGCCAGGGCGGCGAGGGCGCTCGCGCCGCCGGCGGAGTGGCCGGCCACCGCGATCCGGGCCGGGTCGAGCCGCCAGGCGTCCGGCCACGGCGGGCGCGGCCCGGTCAGCTCGTCGAGCACGAAGGACGTGTCGGCCACCCGGCCCGCCACCAGCTCCTCCCGGAACGCCGGGTCGTGCGGCACCGCGCAGGCCGCGCAGGTGGCGACCCGCCCGTCCGGGAAGGACGTGCCGACGCTCTCGTGGGTGTGGTCGACGCCGACCACCGCGTAGCCCCGGCTCGCCAGGTCCTCGGCCAGGGAGGTCAGCGTGGCGCGGGGTTTGGTGAAGCCGGGCGAGAGCACGACCAGCGGCAGGCCGTGCCGGCGGCCCACCGGCCGCGCGCCCTCGACCGCGTTGGTCCGCGTCGTGCTCAGCACGTCGGGCGGCACACCGGTCACCCCGCCCCGCGCGAGCAGCAGCTCCGACTCCGCCGGCGTCATGAACCGCGCCCGCGGGCCGGCGGAGCGCTCCGCCGGGTACCACACCGACACCATCAGCTCCCGCGCCGCGGACCCCGGGCACCCACGGGTCGGGCCGGGAGGTGTCGGTCAGGTGCAGCACCGTCCGGCCGACCGCGTGCGGGCCGGTCGGCGCGGGCAGGCGCGGCACGCCGGCCCGCGCCCGGTCCGGCGTGGCCGCGGCCGCGCCGGCGGCCCCCGCCGTCACCAGCAGCAGGCCGGCGACGGCGGCCGCGCCACCGCGCCGGAGCGCCGACCGGGCGGCGGCGGCGCGGCGGCGCGGCGGGTTCGCGGGTGTGGTCATCGTCGGTCTCCCTCGGTCACCGGGTCGGCGGCCGTCGCCGCCGACCCGGTGAACGCCAGGGGCGCCCGGCTCGCGGGCGCGTCGGTCGGCGGGGGCACCCCGGGTACCGCGCGGGGATGACGGGCGACCGGCGTCATCCCCGCGGCGCAGGCGCCCGGCGGGTCAGCGGGCCGGGTGGTGCCGGTCCAGCCACTCGCCGAAGGACTGCCCGGCGAGGACCGCGCCCGGTCCGGGCAGCAGCGCGCCGCCGGCCTGGAGCACCAGGTCCGGGTCGTTCTCGTCGGTGAACTCCTCCACGCGCTCCGGGAAGCCCCGCCGCGCGGCCAGCGCCGCCGCCGCGTCGGCGAGCCGGACCTCCTCCGGCCCGGCGATGTCGATCAGCGCGGGCACGTCCCCCTCGTCGAGGGCCACCTCGACGAGCTTCTCGGCGACCGCGCGGATGTCCACCAGCTGCGTGCGCGCCGCCGGGACGCGCGCGACGGACCCCTGGGTGGTCCACTCCAGCACCATGCCGGGGAACTCGTGGAACTGGGCGGCGCGCACGATCCGCACCGGCACCGGCCCCTCCCGCAGCACCCGCTCCTGGGCGAGCTTCCCGGCCTGGTGCCCGCCCGCGAACCCGTCGATGCCGATGATGGAGACCAGGACGATCCGCCGCACGCCGGCCGCCGCCGCCTCCCGCTGGAGGTTGCGCGCCGCCTCGGTGAAGAACCCGGTCACCGCCTCGGTCTCCCTGTCGGGGGTGCTCAGCGCGTCCACGACCACGTCCACCCCGGCCAGCGCCCCCGCGAGCCCCTCGCCGGTCCGGACGTCGACGCCGGCCGTCCGGCTGATCCCCACGACCTCCTGCCCCCGCTCGGCCAGGACGTCGACCACCTCGCGCCCGACCCGCCCGCCTGCTCCCACTACCGCGACCTTCACCGTGTGCTCCTCCTGCCGTCCTGTCCGGTGACAGGTGGACGGGGCGGGGGCCCGCGACGTGACACCCGCCGGCCAGCGGTGACCGACGTCTCAGCACCGGCGGTCGCTACCGCCCCGGCGCCCAGGTGTCGCGGCGGGGCCGGTCGGGCCGGGTGGCGGAGAGGTGGGCGCGCAGCGACGCCAGCGCGGGGTGCGGGTTGTCGGTCCGCCACAGCAGCGAGTGCGGGTAGACCGGCGTGGGGCCGCGCAGGGCGATGCGCCGCAGGCCGCGGTCGGCGAACTCGATGCGCTCGCCGACGAGGGTCGCCACGGTCGGGCCGGCGGCGACCGCGTCGAGCAGCGCCTCGACGCCGAAGTCGGGGCCCAGCGAGTCGATGGTGAGCCCGAACGCGGCGGCGAACCGGTCGTAGTAGGCGGCCCACTCGGTGCCGGCGGCGTTCCCGGGCATCCAGATGCGGTGCCCGGCCAGGTCGGCGGGCGCGACCTCGGCGGCGGCGGCCAGCGCGTGGTCCGGCCCGGTGAGCAGCTGGAGGGGCTCGTCGAGGACGGGCAGGGCCGCGACGCACCCGGGCAGCCGGTCGGGCCCGGTCAGGGCGCGGAAGGTCGCGTCGATCGCGCCGGACCGGACGGCGTCGATCGCCCCGGCGGCGTCGAACAGGGTGACCACGTCCAGCGCGGTGCCGGGGTGGGTGCGGTGGAAGTCGCGCAGCAGGCCCGCCGGCGGGAGCTGCCGGCCGATCACGTCGACGCGCAGCGCCCGCCGGTCGGGCCGCACCGAGGACGCCGCCCGCTCCGCCGCGCGCAGCAGGTCGCGTGCGTGGGGCAGGAAGGTCTGCCCGTCGGCGGTGAGCCGCGCCCCGCGCGCGGTGCGGGTGAGCAGCCGCACGCCGAGGTCCTTCTCCAGTGCGGCGACGCGCTTGGAGACGGCCTGCTGGGTGACCGAGAGGTCGGTGGCCGCGTCCTGGAACCGGCCCGTGTCCGCAACGACTACGAAGGTGCGCACGGCGTTGAGATCCACGCACGGACCATAGAGGCACAACCGCGCGTTGTGACCGCTGCGCGCGGCGGTTGTGGGCGACGAGCCGACCGCCGGTGGTGGTGGACCGTCGCACGCGGACTGCCGCCGGCGGGGGAGCGCGGGAACGGACGAGCGCGGGAACGGACGAGCGCACGCCACCTGCCCGAGGCGGCGTGCGCTCGTCCGTTCCCGCCGGATCAGCCGCAGTGCTCGAACGGGCTCTCGTAGGCCGCCGAGCCCACGCTCCCGCCCCACCGGACGCACTTCCCGGCCGCCGGCGCGACGACGGGGCCGGCGAAGTAGCCGAACCGGCCGGCATCGGTGCGCCGGGCCGCGCCCCGGACCTCCAGGAAGGCCGAGGTCTGCGACGCCGTCCCCACCTCCGCGGCCTTGGTGGTGGCCACGCAGTTGGCGCCGGTGGCCGCGTTGTAGGACAGGTGCACCGTGCCGGCCGAGCCCGGCAGCCGCTCGGAGTCCACCACCCGGTACCCGCTGCCGCACACCGGTGCGCCGAGGTCGGTCTCGGTGACCACCGACCAGCGGATCGAGGCGTTGGCGTTGTTGGCCGGACCCGCCTCGTAGAGCACGCCCACCGAGGTGGCGCCGAGCTGGACCAGGTCGGTGTAGGCCGCGCCCTGGTCCCAGACCAGGACGCCGTCGGCCCCGGGCGTCCAGTTGCCGCCCTCGTCGAACGACGAGCGCACGACCAGCTCCCTGCGGCGGTCGCAGGTGGCCGGCGCGGCGAACAGCACGCGGTTGTGCGAGCCGCCCCGGTCGGTCGCGCTCATCCGCAGCGTGGCGGCCTGCACGACCGGTGTCACCAGGTCCTCCTCGAAGGCGAAGCCGGTGGAGAAGCTCGCCCCGCCGTCCGGGCTGACGGCGTAGGCGCGGTTGCGCCGCCCGCCGTCGAGGCACTTGTCGTCCTGGTTGGCGTTGTTGCGCGCCGCGGCGTAGAGGCGGCCGTCGACCAGTTCCACCAGGCTGATCTCCTGCGGGATCAGGCCCGCGCCACCCGGTGCGGTGGCGCCGCGCCGCCAGGTCGCGCCCTGGTCGTCGCTGTAGATGATCGAGCCGTGGGCGCCGCCGTCGACCTGGTGGTTCATGCCGGCCACCAGCCGGCCCGCGTGCGCGCCCCTGGTCAGGACCAGGCCGTGCGACGGGCCGGTGGCCAGCCACCGCGGCGCGGTCGGGAAGCCCAGCTGCTCGGTGAGCACCCTGGGCACGCCCCAGGTGGCGCCGTTGTCGTCGCTGATCGACACCCGCGGGACGCGACCGCACGCCGGGCTGGTGTGGCACTGCATCACCGACAGCAGGACGACCCGGCCGGTGCCGGGCACGGCGATCGGCGTCGGGTTGCCCTTGGTGTCGCCGTGGCCCTGGATGACGACCTTCAGCGGGCCCCAGGTCCGGCCGCCGTCGGTGGACCGCTTGAGGACCAGGTCGATGTCGCCCAGGTCGCTGCAGAACCTGTCGCCGCCGTTGCGGCCCTCGGCGAACGCGAGCAGGTCGCCGTTGCCCGCCCGGACCACCGCCGGGATGCGGAAGCAGTCGTAGCCCTCGCTCTTCTCCTGGTACACCACGGTGTTCGGCACGTCGTTGGCGGCGCGCGCCTCGGCCGGCGGGAGCGCCCCGACGGCCGAGGCGGCGGTCAGCGCGACCACCGCCCCGGTCAGCACTCGCATCGTCGGTCCCCCTCAGTCGCAGTGCTCGAACTCGCTGTCGTACCGGGCGTCGCCGACCGAGCCGCCCCACTTGACGCACCGGTCACCGGCTTGCGCGCTCACCGGTCCGGCGTAGTGGGTGAAGCTGCCCTCGTCGGTCTGCCTGGCGGCCCCCTGCACCTCCAGGTAGGCCGACGTCGGGCTGGCGGCGCCGATCGAGGCGCCCTTGATGGTGGCGACGCAGTTCTTGGCGGTGGTGGCGTCGTAGAGCAGGTGCACCGTGCCCGCCGAACCGGGCAGCGCCGCCGAGTCGATCACCCGGTAGCCGGCGCCCGAGCAGACGTCCTTGGCCTCGTAGGGGTTGCCGTCGCAGTCGTTGTGCGACCTGACGTTCTGGTTGGGGTAGCCGAACTTCACGCCGTTGAAGTAGGCGGGGCGGATGTTGCCCGGCCAGGTGCCCGGCACGCGCACCTCGTAGTGCAGGTGGGCCATGATGTTGTTGCCCGGCGAGCTGGTGCGGCCGACCTCGCCGATCTTCTGCCCCTGCTCGACCTGCTCCCCGGCGCTGACGCTGCGCACGCGCAGGTGGGCGTAGTAGGTGAACCAGCCGCCGCCGTGGTCGATCTTGACCAGGTTGCCGAAGCGGTTGGTCGAGCCCTGGTGCGCGGAGATCTCGACCTTGCCGCTCGCCGCCGCGAGGACGGTGTCGCCCTCGTCGGCGTTGCCGGAGCTGCCCCGGTTGAAGTCGATCTCGTAGGACTTGTGCGCGCTGCTGTCGTCGTTGTCGCCGTTCCAGACCTGGCCGCAGGGGAACGGCAGCTGGAACAGCGGTTCCGCCGACGCGGGCGGGCCGGTGAGCACCAGGCCGGCCAGCGCCGTCGCGGCGGCCAGGGCCAGGGTTGCGAGCCTCATGGTGGGTTTCCTCCCCGGTCGGGTCAGCACTTCGGCGCGACCGGCTCGTCCGAGCCGGTCCTCAGGTAGGTGTCGGAGACGTAGTGGTCGGGGCCGATGCGGTCCCAGATGGTGCTGGTGCCCAGCGGGCCGGTGACCGACTCGCCCTCGACGTGGCACTCGACGACCACCCGCGCCCTGTTGGCGGCCAGGCCCTTGACCGCGGCGGTGGTGCTCGCGCCCGCGCGCACGTTCAGCGGGTCGCCGGCCGTGGTCACCACGCCGGTCGGGCCGGAGCCGGTCCACAGGTAGGACACGTCCACCCAGCCGTTGTCGGACATCTTCAGGCCGTCCCAGAAGGTGCCGTCGGCCAGGTCGATGCCGGCCGGGTTGGCCACCCGGCGGCCGAACTCGTCCTTGCCGCCGTTGTAGCCGTTCTGGTGGGCGGCCTGCGCCTCGGGCTTGCCCTGCGGCAGGTCCTTCCACATCTGGCGCTGGGCGGGCGGGTTCCAGTAGTCGTCCTTGGTGTTCCACGGGCCGACGTCCCACACCGGCGCGTACTCGCAGCGGCTGCGGTCGGTGCGGCACACCCGGACGGTGTAGTCGCCGGTGTCGCGCGGCGCGAGGCCGCGCCGCGAGGGCAGGGCGACGAAGTGGTCGCGGGCCTTGATGACGTGCCCGTTGGCGGTGGTGCCGCCGGGCAGGCCCTCCCGCGTGGCGAACACGCGGTAGGTCAGCGGCGCGGCGGCCACCGCGGCGCCCGCCGCGGGCGCCCGGTCGCCGACGAGGTCGACCCGCTCGACCACCGGCGCCGCGCCGGTCGCGGTCAGCGCGACCCGCACCTGCACGGTGGTCACCGGCTCGGGCAGCACCCCGCCCGCCGGCGCCCACCCGGTCCAGCCCCCTCCCGCGGTCCTGCCCCGCACGTCGACCTCGACCGCGGCGCCGGCGGGCACCTCGGCCAGGGTCCGGGCGGTGATCCGGTCGACCGGCCGGTCGACGGTCCGCTCGGCCGACAGCAGGTAGCCCTGGCCCGCCCCCTCGGCGGGCCGCCACGCCGGGTCGCGCAGCGTGAGCGCGTCGCCGCGCACGGCGACGTTGACGTCATCGGAGTCCACGACGGACAGGTCGGCGGACCACGCCGCGCCGGTCGGCTCGGCCTGCGCGGGCGCCGCCGGCAGGACGGGCAGCGTCAGCGCCGCCAGCCCGAGCGCGACGGCCCGTCCGGTGGCCCTGGTGTTCCTGGTCAATGCCGGAGTTCCCTTCCCCAGTGGCGCGGGCGTCCCGCGCCTGGGCAGCAGTCAAGGGACCGCGGCTACACGATCCGTACAAGACCCGCCGCGCCCGCCGCCGGCGCTCAGGCCGGCGCGGTGCGCAGCCGCGCCAGCAGGGCCCGCTCCTCGGTCTCCGCCGCCAGCTCCCGCCACAGGGCGAGCGCGGCCTCGAAGTGGCCGCGGGCCAGCTCCGGGCGCCGGGACCGCTGGTGCAGCTCGCCCAGCAGCTCGCAGACCCTCGCCGCCGAACGCCGGTCGCGGTGGCGGTGGTGGGCCGCCAGGCAGTTGCCCAGCAGCACCTCCGCGTGCGCGAGGTCGCCGTCGAGCAGGTGGACCTCGCCCAGCGCCTGGTGCGAGTAGACGACGCACTTGTGGTCGCCCAGCTCGTCGAACGCCGTGATGGCCGCGTCCAGCAGCTCGCGCGCCTCGTCCAGCCGCCCGCGCAGCCGGGCCAGCCCGGCGAGCCGGTGCCGGGCGTGCGCGGCGCGGTGCCGGTCGCCCAGCGACTCGGCCAGCGCCAGCGCGTCGGCGAACCACCGCCCGGCCTCGTCGTGGTCGCCCAGGGCCAGGTGCGCGGAGCCCAGCGACAGCCGCAGCGCCGCCTCCCGCCGCCCGTCGCCGAGCCGGACGAACACCGCCAGCGCCCGCCTGCCGCGCTCCAGCGCGTCGTCGTGCTCGCCCAGGACGCGCGCCACGGTGAGCGTGCCGGCCAGCGCGACCGCCGCGCCGTGCTCGTCGCCGACGCGGGCGAACAGCTCGCGGGAGGTCTCGAAGGCGGCCCGCGCCTCGGCGTAGCCGTCCTGGTACAGGTGCACCTGGCCGAGGTTGCGCAGCACGATCGCCTGCCCGCGCTCGTCGCCCGCCCGGCGCGCCGCGTCCAGCGCGACCCGGTGGGTGGCCAGCCAGTCCTCGTGCCTGCCGCGCAGGTCGAAGTACGGGGCCAGGGTGGCGGCGATCCGCCAGGCCAGGTCGTCGTGCCCCCACTCGACGGCGCCGGAGACGCCGATGACCCCGATGCGGCCGGCCGCGTCGTACCAGCGGGCGGCGTCGCTCGTCAGGGCCGCCGGAGGCCGCGCGTGCCACGCGCTCGTGGCGTCCCACTCGGCGTCCCACTCCGGGACCAGGCCGAAGTAGTCCGCGGGCAGCCCCTTCGCCGCCTGGGAGGCGAGCGTCAGGTAGCCCTCCGCGATGCGGCGCACGGCGGCGGCGCGCACCGCGTGCGGCTCGGCGTCGACCTGCTCGCGCGCGTAGACCCGCAGCAGGTCGTGCAGCCGGTACAGGGGCTCGCCGATGATGTCGGGCTCGGTCTGCTCGACCAGGTGCGCGTCCACCAGGGCGTCCAGCACGTCGTCGGCCTCCGGCCGGTCCAGCAGCGCCGCCACGACCCACGCGGGGAACCGCTCCCGCCCGATCAGCCCCAGGCTGCGGAACGCGCGGGCCGCCGTGCCGGGCAGCTGCTCGTAGCTCAGCGCCACGCTGGCGCGCACCGCGAGGTCGCCCACCCGCAGCTCGTCGAGCAGCCGCCGCTCGTCGGCCAGCCGCTCGGCGATCCGCCCCAACGTCCAGTTCGGCCGGTTGGCCAGGCGGGCGCCGACGATCCGGATCGCCAGGGGCAGGCAACCGCAGGACTCCAGGATGGCCGCCGCGCCGGCGGGCTCCGCGGCGACCCGGTCCGCGCCGATGACGCCCGCCAGCAGGTCCGCCGCCTCGGCCGGCGGCAGCACGTCCAGCTCGACGGTGTGCGCGCCCGCCAGGTCCGGCATCCGCCCCCGGTTGGTCACCAGCACCGCCGACGCGCCCGCGCCCGGCAGCAGCGGCCGGACCTGCGCGGCCTCGCCCGCGTCGTCGAGCAGGACCAGCACCCGCGCCCCGGCCAGCCGGGAGCGCAGCAGCGCCGCCCGGCCCGACAGGTCGCGGCTCAGCGCCGCCTCCGGCACGCAGAGCGCCCGCAGCAGCTCGGCCAGCACGTCCGCCGGTCTTCGCGGGTTGTCGGTGGTGCCGCCGAGGTCGACGTGCAGCTGCCCGTCGGGGAACAGCTCCCGCACCGCGTGCGCCACCCGCACGGCGACGGCGGTCTTGCCGACGCCGGGCGGCCCCGTGACGACGGCGACGGCGGGCAGGTTGTCGCGCCCCCGCGCGCGCAGCAGCCCCACCAGCCGGTCCACCTCGGCCTGCCGGCCGGTGAAGTCCGGCAGGTCCAGCGGTAACTGGCAGACCGGCGCCCGCTGCACGTCGGCGACCGAGGCCAGCGACGACCGGATCCGGCGCAGCCGCGGTCCCGGCCCGGTGGCCAGCTCCGCGCGCAGCACCCGCTCGGCCTCGGCGTACGCGCCCAGCGCCTCGGCCCGCCGCCCCGCCGCGTCCAGGGCCGTCACCAGCTGCGTCCAGCGCTCCTCGCGCAGCGGGTCGTCGGTGAGCAGGCCGCGCAGCTCCACCACCGCGTCGTCGTAGCGGCCCAGCTCGATCTGCACCCGCGTGCGCAGCTCCTGGGCGGCCAGCCGCTGCTCGGTCAGCCGGGCCAGCGGCGCGCTCCAGCCGTGCGCGTGGGGCAGGTCGGCCAGGACCGACCCCCGCCACAGGCGCTCCGCGCGGGCCAGGTCGGCCAGCGCGGCCGTCGGCTCGCCCGCCTCCAGCGCCCGGTGCGCGGCGGCCACCAGCGACTCGAACACCGCGCGGTCGACCTCCTCGGGCGCCGCGCGCAGCGCGTACCCGGCCGACCGGCTCTCGATGCGGTCGGCGAGCCCGGCGTCGTGCCGGGCCAGCACCCGGCGCAGGGTGTGCACGTAGGTGCGGATGTTGGCGGCGGCCGAGCGCGGCGGGCCCTGCGGCCACAGCACGTCGGCGAGCCCGTCGCCGGACACCGTCACCCCCGGCTCCAGCGCCAGCGCGGCCAGCAGCGCGCGCGGCTTGACCCCGCCCAGGGGCGCCGGCCGCCCCCCGACCACGACCTCCAACGGGCCCAGCAGCCGGAATTCGATGGCAGTCACGCGGGCGGCTCCCCCCCCAGGACCTCGCCGTTCCGTCCGTGCCCGGAATGGTATGGGCCGCCTACGGACGGTGACAACGTGATAACCGCTCGGGATGTACGGCTCGTGTACGGGCGGTGGCGACCCTCGCCGGATGACCTCTTCACGGATTCGGCGCCTCGCCGCGGCCTCGGCGGTGCTCGCCGCCACCGCGACGGGACTGACGGCGCTCACGACACCCGCCGCGGCGGCGGTGACCGGCACGGTGGAGACCTCGGGCGGCCCGCTCACCGTCCGCCGGGCGCCCACGACCTCGGCGAGCGCGGTCGGCGCCGTCGCCGACGGCGCGTCGGTCGCCATCGACTGCCAGACCACCGGCACGTCGGTCACCGGCCCGCTGGGCACGACCACGATCTGGGACCACGTGCCCGCCCTGGGCGGGTACGTCTCCGACGCCTACGTCCGCACCGGCTCCGACGGCCGGGTCGCGCCCGACTGCGGCGTGGGCACCGGCAGCGCGGCGTGCTCGACCGGCGCGTGCGCGGGCGAAGCCTCGTTCGACTCGGCCGCCCGGACCTTCACCGTCCGCGACCGCGCCGCCGACGGCAGGTCCGCGGTGGTGGCCTACTGGCTCGGGGGCGGGATCGGCCCGCTGTACGCCTGGAACTCCGGCGGCAACGGCACCGCCGTGGACCGGCCCGTCGCCGCGGCCCGCGACGACTGGGTCTACTACCGGGTCTGCGTCGCCGACTACTCGGCCACCGACCCGAAGCTCCTGGCGTGCAGCGCCGGGCTGACCGACTACGCGGCTTGAGAGGACGGACCATGGCCCCGATGAACCGACGCGCCGTGCTGCTCGGCGGGCTGGCCGCCGCGGGCGCGGCGGCCCTGCCCGCCCTGCCGTCGTGGGCGGACACCCGCACCACCGCGGCGGCGCCGCCGATCCGCGACCCGTTCCGGCTCGGCGTGGCCTCCGGCGACCCGCTGCCCGACGGCGTGGTGCTGTGGACCCGGCTGGCCCCGGCCCCGCTGAACCCCGACGGCCACGGCGGGATGCCCGACGCCGCCTACGACGTCGACTGGGAGGTGGCCACCGACGAGGCGTTCGGCTCGGTGGTGCTGCGCGGCACCACCACCACGACCCGCGCGCTGGGCCACAGCGTGCACGTCGAACCGGCCGGCCTCGCGCCGGGGCGCGAGTACTTCTACCGCTTCCGCGCGGGCGGGCACGTCTCGCCGGTGGGCCGGACCCGGACCGCGCCGGCCGCGGGCGCCGCGGTGGGCAGGCTGGAGTACTGCGTCGCCTCCTGCCAGCAGTGGGAGGACGGCTGGTACCACGCGCACCGCGGCATCGCCGCCGACCACCCGGACCTGGTGCTGTTCCTGGGCGACTACATCTACGAGAAGCCCTCCGGCCTGCCCGCGGCCGACAAGGTCCGCCAGGTCGCCTTCACCGAGGAGACCACGGGCCTGGCGCACTACCGCGCCCGCTACGGCCAGTACCGCACCGACCCCCACCTCCAGGCCGCGCACGCCGTCGCCCCGTGGCTGGTGGTCTTCGACGACCACGAGGTCGACAACAACTGGAACAGCACCGACGACCCGGCTCCCGGCGCCCGCAAGGCCGCCGCCTTCCAGGCGTTCTACGAGAACATGCCGCTGCGCTCGACGGCGCGGCCGAGCGGGGCGGGCATCCGGCTCCACCGCGACGTCCTGTGGGGCGACCTGGCCCGGTTCCACCTGCTCGACACCCGCCAGCACCGCAGCGCGCAGGCCAAGGGCAGCGACTGCGGGCCCTACCGGGACACCAGGCGCACCATCACCGGCGCCGCGCAGGAGCAGTGGCTGCTGAAGAACTTCGAGACCCACCCGGCCACCTGGGACTTCCTGGGCCAGCAGGTCTTCTTCGCCCAGCGCGACGACGACGGCGACCGGGCGACCTGCCACGCGCCGGACTCCTGGAACGGCTACGCGGCCTCCCGGGACCGGATCACCCGGGGCTGGGTGGACCGCCGGGTGCCCAACCCGGTGGTGCTCACCGGCGACGTGCACCGGCACTGGGCGGCCGACCTGCGGCAGGACTACTGGGACCACGGCGACCCGGTCGTCGGCTCCGAGCTGGTGGTCACGTCGGTCACCAGCAACAACGACTCCGGGCCGCCGGACGCGACCTGGTTCGCCCGCAACCCGCACGTGAAGTACGCGCGCAACGAGCGCGGCTACCTCCGCGTGACGGCCACGCCGCAGCTGCTGACGGCGGACTTCCGGGTGGTCTCCGACGTCCGGCAGACCGACCCCGCCAAGGCCGTGATCGGCACCGACGCCACCTTCGTGGTCGAGGCGGGCGTCCGGGGCCTGCGGCGCGCCTGACGCGGTCACCGCGGGTGGGCGGCCGGCGCGGGCGGGCGGCGCGGGCGCGGCGGTCCTCGGAAGGGGGCGACCGCCGCGCCCGCGCCCGCCCGCGCGACCCGCCCCGCCTCCCGCCCGGAACGCCCCGATCCGCCCGCACCGCGTTCGCCTGCCGCGTTCGCCTGCCGCGTTCCCGCGCACCGCGTTCGACCACCGCGTCGACCACGTGTTCGATCACCGCGCGACCATCGTGTCGGCCACCGTGTTCGATCATCACGACGCGCCCCCGGCGGAACGAGAGGGTTCCGGGTGACGGGCGCCCGTGTCGCGCGGACTAGTGTCTGCCTACGTGTGCGAAGCCTGAGGAGGCTGGAGTGACTGCGAACGCGGGGCAGGACCACCGCTTGGCGGAGTTGTTGCGGACCAACGCCGAACCGCTGCTGGACCAGTGGGTCGGGGCCGTGGCGGCCACGCTGCGCGGCCGTGCCACGGCGGCCGAGGTCGAACGCGACCTGCGCGAGTTCTTCCAGGCGCTGGTGCCGGTGGCCCACCACGACGGCCGGGGCCTGGCGGGCCCGGAGTTCGTCGAGATCAGGTCGCTGCTGGAGGAGTACTCCCGGTCGCGCGCCCGGCAGGGCTTCACGCCGTCGGAGACCGCGTCGAGCGTGTTCCTGCTCAAGCGGGAAGTGTTCGAGCTGGTCGGCGAGGACGCCGACGCGCAGCTGTTCAAGCAGCTCGTGGCCTTCTCCGGCCTGCTGGACGCGCTGGGGCTGTGGACGTTCGAGAGCTACAGCCGGGCCCGCGAGGAGATCATCAAGGACCAGTCCGAGCAGCTGCTGGAGCTGACCACCCCGGTGGTCAAGCTCTGGGAGGGCGTGCTGGCGGTGCCGCTGGTGGGCACCCTGGACTCCGCGCGCACCCAGGTGGTGATGGAGAAGCTGCTCGAAGCGCTGGTGGAGACCGGGTCCGAGCACGCCATCATCGACATCACCGGTGTGCTGGCGGTGGACACCCAGGTCGCCCAGCACCTGCTCAAGACCGTGGTCGCGGCCCGCCTGATGGGCGCGGAGTGCACCGTGTCCGGCATCCGGCCGCAGATCGCCCAGACGATCGTCGCGCTCGGCATCGAGTTCGGCGACATCGTCACCAAGGCGTCGCTGGCCGACGCCCTGCGCCACGCGCTGCGCCGCGAGGGCTTCGACGTGGTGCGCCGCGCGGGCCAGGGGACGACCTGATGGAGCGCGTGCCGATTCTCAAGATCGGCGGCGTGCTGCTGGTCTCGATCCAGATCGACCTGCAGGACCAGAGCGTGCTGGCCCTGCAGGAGGACCTGGCGGAGAAGATCAGCGCGACCGGCGCGCACGGCGTGGTGATCGACATCTCGGCGGTGGACATCGTCGACTCGTTCATCGGCCGGATGTTCGCCACCATCGCCTCGATCTCCCGGCTGTTCGACGCGGACACGGTCGTGGTCGGGATGCGCCCGGCGGTCGCCATCACGCTGGTGGAGCTGGGGCTGACCCTCGGCGGCGTCCGGACCGCCCTGGACCTGGAGCGCGGCATGAAGATCCTGGGGCAGCTGGGCGCCGAGCGCCGGGGCGCGCGGGCGCGTTCGGGCGAGCCGCCGCAGGACTCCCGGTGACCTCCCGGACCGACGGGGGAGCCGGCGGAGGGGAGGACCTGCCGATCACCGGCGACGACGACGTGGTCCGGGTGCGGCAGCTGGCGCGGGTCTACGCGCAGCGGGCCAGGCTGTCGCTGGTCGACCAGACGAAGCTGGTCACCGCGACCAGCGAGCTGGCGCGCAACACGCTGATCTACGGCGGCGGGGGCTTCGCGCGGGTCGAGGAGGTCGTCGACGGCCACCGCGTGGGCGTCCGCGCGTCCTTCCACGACGAGGGGCCGGGCATCCCCGACCTCACCCTCGCCCTGGCCGACGGCTGGAGCAGCGGGCGCGGGCTGGGCCTGGGGCTCAGCGGCGCCCGCCGCCTGGTCGACCGGTTCGACCTGGACACCGAGGTGGGCCGGGGCACGACGGTGACGGTGGTCAAGTGGAAGCGGTGAGCGACCCCTCCTGCCTGCCGGTGGTCGAGGACGTCGCCTGGCTGCCGGTCGAGGAGCCCGCCCACGTCGGGCGGGCGCGGCGGGTGGCGACGGCGCTGGCCGAGCAGCTCGGCTTCCCGGCCGCGCGCGCGGCCGAGGTCGGCCTCGCGGTCACCGAGGTCGGCACCAACCTGCACAAGCACGCCCGGCAGGGCGCCGTGCTCGTCCGGTCGGTCCGCGGCGAGCGCGACGCCGCCGTGGAGGTCGTCGCGCTCGACCGCGGTCCGGGCATCGGCGACCTCGCGCTGGCCCGGGAGGACGGCCAGTCCACCACGGGCACGCTCGGCCTCGGCCTGGGCGCGGTGGCGCGGCTGTCGAACACCTGCTCGATGACCTCGCGGCCGGGCCTGGGCACCGCGCTGGTCGCCCGGTTCGAGCAGTCGGCCAGGTCCGCGCCGGAGCGGGGCGACGCCCTCGCGGCCGGGCTGACCAGGCCGATCGGCGGCGAGTCGGTGTGCGGCGACGCCTACGCGGTGTGCCGCCTGCCCGACCGGCTGGTGCTGATGGTGTGCGACGGGTCCGGGCACGGCCTGCTGGCCGCCGCCGCGTCGGCCGCCGCGGTGCGGGAGTTCCGCAGCCGGCCGACCGCGCCGCCGGAGGAGACCGTCGCCCGCCTGCACGCGGTGCTGCGCGGCACCCGCGGCGGCGCCGTGGCGGTCGCCGACGTGGACTCCGCCGCCCGCACCGTCCGCTTCGCCGGGCTCGGCAACATCGCCGGCGCGGTGCTGGGGCAGGGGCGCAAGCAGGGGATGATCTCCGTGCCGGGCGTCGCCGGCCACCAGGCCCGCACGATCCGGGCGTTCGACTACGCGCTGCCGGAAGGGGCGGTGGTGGTGTTGCACTCCGACGGGCTCACCGAGCGGTGGGGCGTGGACCACGGCAGCGACCTGGCCGTCGACGCGCCCGTCCTCATCGCCGCGACGCTGCTGCGCGAGGCGGGCGTCCGCAACGACGACGCCTGCGTGCTGGTCGGCAAACCGACATGACGGCGGGCGGCGCACCCGAGGAGCTGCTGCGCGTGGTGATCGCGGACGAGCCGGGCGTGTTCCGCGTCCGGCAGCGCGGCCGGCAGGTGGCGGCGGCCCTCGGGCTCGACGGCCAGGACCAGGTCCGGGTGGCCACCGCGCTCAGCGACGTGGGCCGCGACCTGGTGCGCCAGGGCGCGTCGGCGACCGTGGTGTTCCGGCTGCGCCGCGAGCCGCGGCCGGCGCTGCTGGTGGAGCTGAGCTGGCAGGGCGCGGTGTCCACCGACTCCGGCCCCGGCTGGGACACCGCGCGCCGGCTGATGGACGAGGTCCACACCGCGGGCGCCGCCACGACGCTGGTGAAGGCGGCCCAGCCGGGCGCCGCCGCACTCGCCCCGGACCGCGTGGCGGACCTGCGCCGCCGGCTCGGCGACGCGGACGGCGGCACGGCGCTGGACGAGCTGCGGGCGCAGAACCAGGAGCTGCTGGAGACCCTGGAGACCCTGGAGCACAAGAGCCGGGAGCTGGAGCGCCTCAACGAGGAGCTGGAGGACACCAACCGGGGTGTCGTCGCGCTCTACCAGGAGCTGTCCGACGAGCTGGAGCAGACCAACCAGGGCGTGGTCGCCCTCTACGCCGAGCTGGACGCCAAGTCCGCCGAGCTGCGCGAGGCCGCGGCGGCGCGCATCCGCTTCTGGTCCAACATCAGCCACGAGCTGCGCGCGCCGATCAACTCGGTGGTCGGCCTGACCCGCCTGCTCGGCGCGCCGGGCGGCGACCCGATGACCGACGGCCAGCGGCAGCACGTCCAGCTGATCAACGAGTCCGCCGCGACGCTGCTGGCGCTGGTGAACGAGCTGCTGGACACCGCGAAGGCGGAATCGGGCAGCCTGCGGCCCCGGCCCGCGCCGGTCGCCCTGGACTACGTGGTGGTCCAGCTGCGCGCCGCGCTGCAGCCCGTGCTGCGCTCCGGCGACGTGCGCCTGGTGGTCGACCCGCTGCCCGAGCTGCCGCCGCTGGTCACCGACGAGACCATGCTGGTGCGCGTGCTGCGCAACGTGCTGTCCAACGCGGTGAAGTTCACCACCGAGGGCGAGGTCCGCCTGTCGGTGCGCCCCGACCGGGAGCAGGGCGAGATCCGGCTCGTGGTCACCGACACCGGCATCGGCATCCCGGCCGACGAGCAGCGCAAGGTCTTCGAGGAGTTCTACCAGGTGCCCAGCGCGCTGCAGGTCGGCGCGGGCGGCACCGGGCTCGGCCTGCCCTACGCGCGCCGGCTCGCCGAGATCCTCGGCGGCACGCTCACCCTGACCAGCGAGCCGGGCGTCGGCACCGAGGTGGTGTTCACGCTCCCGGTCGGCACGGCCGACGACACCCCGCCCGCCCCGGTCGCCCGCGCGCTGATCGCCGACGAGGACGCCGCGGCCCGCGGGCGGCTGCGGGCCGCCCTGGGCGACCTCGTGGCGGAGGTCGTGGAGGCCGGCGACGGGCGCGGCGCGCTGGCCGAGGCCAAGGACCGGCGGCCCGACCTGGTCTTCCTCGACGCGAGCACGCCCCTGATGAGCGGCAGCGCGGTGCTGTCGGTGCTGCGCCTGGACCCGGTGCTGGAGGGGACCCCGGTCGTCGTGGTGTGCGGCGACGACCCGGGCGGCTTGGCCCGGACGGTGACCGGGCTCGGCGCGGCCCTGCTGCACCACTCGCGGATCTCACCGGAGAGCGTGCGCCGCGCGGTGCGCGACGCCCAGTTCGCGGCGCGGAGGACGAAGAGCCGATGACCACCCCGACGACACCGCCGCCCGCGGCAGCCCGCCCGGCCCGCGTCCTGGTGGTCGACGACCGCGAGGCCAGCCGCTTCATCGCCGCGAGCTGGCTGCGCCGGGCCGGGCACACCGTGGCCGAGGCGACCACCGGCGCCGAGGCGTTCGCCGCGCTGGCCGCCGAGGAGTTCGACCTGGTCCTGCTGGACGTGAACCTGCCGGACATGGGCGGGTACGACATCACCGAGCGGATCAAGGCCGACCCCCGCACCGGCTCCATCCCGGTCGTGCTGATCTCGGCCACCTCGATCGAGCCCGAGGACAAGATCGCCGGCCTCACCCGCGGCGCGGACGCCTACCTGACCGAACCGGTCGACCCCGGCGAGCTGCTGGCCAACGTGGAGGCGGCCCTGCGCTACCACCGGGCGCGGGCGCTGGCCGAGCACCTGGCCGAGCGGCTCACCCGGCTGACCGGCGCGACGCTGCGCATCAACGCGGCGACGACGTTCGACGAGCTGGCCGCCGCCGCGGCGAACGGCGCCGCCGCCGTCCTGGACACCGAGGCGACCGCGGTCCTGGTCACCCCCTCGGGCGTGGCGCGGGCGGCCACGTCGGGCGGCGACCGCCCGACCGGGGTCCGCTCCGAGTCCACCGCCCTGGGCGACTGGCTGGCCTCGGCCGCGCCGGAGGCCGGCGCGGCCGTCTGCGCGGTCGACGGGCCGCCGTGGCGACCCGCGACGCCCGCCCTGGCGGCCTTCGCGCGCACCAAGTCGAGCCGGCCGCCGGTCTGCGTCGCGGTCGCGCCCGACGCGGCGGGCAGCGACGACGACCGCAACCTGCTGCTGCAGCTGGCCCAGGCGACCGCGCTGGCCGCGGAGGGGCTGCGCACCTTCGCCGAGGAGCACGGCCTCGCGCTGACCCTCCAGCGCAGCCTGCTGCCCCGCGCCCTGCCCGACTGCCCCGACCTGCCGATGACCGCCCGCTACCTGCCCGCGTCGCGCAACGCCGAGATCGGCGGCGACTTCTACGACGTCACCGAGCTGGACGGCCGCACGCTGATCTCCATCGGCGACGTGTGCGGGCACTCGATCCGGGCGGCCACGATCATGGGCGAGGTGCGGCACGCGCTGCGCGCCTACGCCGTCGAGGGCCACTCGCCGGCCGGGATCCTGCGCTGGCTGGACACCATGCTGGACCGCTTCCACCCGGTGGGCGGCCTGACCACCATGTGCCTGCTGGAGGTCGACCTCGCCGCCGGCACGGTGGCGGTCGCCAACGCGGGCCACGTGCCGCCGCTGGTGGCCGACGAGCGCGGCACGCGCTACCTCGACGTCGGCGGGCCGCTGCTGGGCATCGGCCTGGAGCGGCCCGAGGCCGCGGTGTTCCCGCTGCCGCCGGGCACCACCGTGCTGCTGACCACGGACGGCCTGGTGGAGCGCTCCGGCGAGGACCTGGACCACGGCATGGAGATGCTCCGGGCGGCGGTGTCCCACACCGACGACATGGACGAGCTGTGCGACCGCCTGCTCGACCGGTTCGGCCAGGACAAGCGCGACGACATCGCGCTGGTGGTGCTGCGCAGGAGCTGAACCGCGCCGCCCGCGGGGTGCGGGCGGCGCGGTCGGGGTCCAGCCCCGGTGGGGCGGTGCCGTCGGGGACGGGGTCGTGGTGGCCGGGCGCGGTCAGCCGGCCAGCTCCAGCACCGCCCGGTTGCGCTCCGGGTCGCGCAGCAGGCGCAGCGACTCCTTCTCCAGCTGGCGGATGCGCTCGCGGGTCAGGCCGAGTTCGCCGGCGACCTCCTGGAGGGTCAGCGGCCGGCCGCCGTCCAGGCCGTAGCGGCGGCTGAGGATGCGCGCCTGCCGCTCGGGCAGGGTGTTCACCAGGGCGTGCAGGGCGGCGGTCAGCTGGGCCTGCTCGACGACCTCCTGCGCCTGCACCGCGTCGGCGTCCTCGATCAGGTCGGCCACCGAGGCGCCGCCGTCGTCGCCGACCGGCGTCTCCAGGCTGATCACGGTGCGGCCGGCCTGGCGCAGCTCCGCCAGCCGCGCGACCGACACCCGCGCCGCCGCGGCGACCTCGTCGTCGGTCGGCTCGCGGTCCAGCTCCCGCCGCAGCCGCTGCTCGGACCGGACCGTGCGGTTGAGCTCCTCGACCACGTGGACCGGCAGCCGGACGGTGCGCGTCTGGTCGGCCAGGCCGCGTTCGATGGCCTGGCGGATCCACCAGATGGCGTAGGTGGAGAACTTGTAGCCCTTGGCGTAGTCGAACTTCTCCACCGCGCGGATCAGGCCCAGGTTGCCCTCCTGCACCACGTCCAGGAACGGCAGCCCCCGGAACGAGTGCTTCTTGGCCACCGAGACCACCAGGCGCAGGTTCGCCCGGATCATGTGCTCCTTCGCGCGCTCGCCATCCGCGGCCACGGCCCGCAGCGCGCGGCGGCGCTCGGGGTCGAGGGCGCCTTCGTCCACGTGCTCGTCCGCGCGGCGCAGCAGCTCGGCGGCGTACACGCCCGCCTCGATCCGCCGGGCGAGGTCGACTTCCTCGTCGGCGGTCAGCAGCGGGGTGGCGCCCACCTCGCGCAGGTAGTGGCCCACCAGGTCGGCGTCGGCCGACCACTCGCGACCGGTCGAGGCCGGACGCGTCGGGCGGGGCTTCTGCATCGTCGTCATGACCGTCTCCTTGCCGGGTGGCGACCCCGCCACAGCCGTGGCGGGGTCGTGGTGACCAGGGAATCGAGGGGGGCGGTCCGGGAACGGCGGTTTCGCCCACGCGCCGCTGAGGGCGCCGATGCCCGGTTCAACGGAACCAGTCGGGGTCGTATTCCGCGGGTGGGGCGGGTCACGGCCGCCGGCGGCTCCTCGCGCCCGGTCGGCGCAGTGCGCTGGGACGAACGAGGTACGGGCGTCGGTGAGGGGCCGTGGCCGGGCGCGGCGGGCGTCGGGCGGAGCGGCGTGACGGGACCCGGCGTGGTGCGGGCGCGGGGCCCGTCACGCCTCCGGCTTCGGCGCCGGCGTGGCGCCCGGCCGGTCGCCGCCGGGGCGGGCCCACAGCAGGTGCCGCACCCGCGGCGCGCCCGTGGCCAGCTCCCGGGCGGCCTGCTCCGCGGCGACGTCGACGGCGGTGGTGCGCTCCAGGTGCTGGCGGAGGTGCTCGTGCCAGGTCGCGACCAGGAAGGTCTCCAGGAACAGCTCCGGGTCCTCGGAGTCGCGGAACAGGCCCCACGTCGTCGCCCCGGTGCGCCTGCGCGACCGGCCGACCCGGAGCATCGCCTCGGCGAACGCCTCCGCCCGCGCCGCCGGCACCCGCCACTCGGCGGTCACCAGCACCGGCCCCGTCCCGGCGTCGACGACCTCCGGCGGCGCGTCCCACAGGCTCGCGGGCGTGGTGTCCAGCCGCCGGTCGGTCAGCGGCAGCCGGCGGGCCGCGAACAGCCCCACCAGCACCATCGCCGCCGCCGGGGCGAGCATCGCCACCCGCAGGTCCGCCGCGGTGGCGACCGCGCCCCAGGCCACCGCGCCGAACGCCTGGCCGCCCATGAACATCAGCTGGTAGTACGCCAGGGCGCGGGCCCTGGTCCACGCCGGGAGCAGCACCTGGGCGGTGGCGTTGAGCGTGGACAGCACGGCGATCCACGACGACCCCGCGACCAGCATCGCCGGCACGGCCACCGCCATCGACGAGGTGAGCCCGGCCACCACCATCGCCACCGCGTACGCGCCGGTCGCGATGGTGATCAGCAGGTTCTTCCCGATCCGCCGCAGCAGCCGGGGCACCACGAACGCCCCGCCGATCGCCCCCGCGCCGATGCAGCCGAGCAGCACGCCGTAGCCGCCCGCGCCGAGCCCGAGCGGGCCGCGGGCGATGGCGGGCAGCAGCGCCCACAGCCCGCTGCCGAACACCACGAACAGCACGCACCGCACCAGCACCCGGGAGAACAGCGGTGAGCTGCGCACGTACCGCGCGCCGCTGCGCACGGCGGTGACCACGTGCTCCGCGCCCAGCGGCCGGAGGTCGGACGGCCGCCGCCACCGCCACAGCACCAGCAGCACCCCGAGGAAGGACAGGGTGTTGAACGCGAACGTGGCCTCCGGCCCGACCGCCGCGATCAGCACCCCGCCCAGCGCGGGCCCGATGGCGCGCCCGACGTTCATGTTCACGCCGTTGAGCAGCGCCGCCTGCGGGATCTCCTCGCGCGAGACCAGCTCGGGCTGGATGGCCTGGAACGACGGCATGGACAGCGCCTGCCCCACGCCCATCACCGCGATGAACGCCAGCAGCGTCGCCGGCGAGGCCGCGCCACCGGCCGCCAGCACCACCAGCGCGGCGGCCCCGACCAGCATCAGGGCTTGGCCGGACATCAGCACCCGCCGCCGGTCGAGGATGTCGCCGACCGCTCCCGACGGCACGACCAGCAGGAACACCGGCAGCGTCGTGGCGGCCTGGACCAGCGCGATCTCCAGCTCGCTGCCGCCGAGGTCGCCCATGAACCACTGCGCGCCGACGGTCTGCGCCCACGTCCCGATGTTGGACGCGAACTGGGCCAGCCACAGGGCGCGGTAGGTCCGGCGGCGCAGCGGGGCCCAGGCGGAGGGAGCCGACGGGGTCCGCTCGGTCGGCTGTGCGGTCATGGTCAGCAGATACCTCGTCCCCGCGTCGTGAAACCCCCTCGGGACCCGGTCGGCCCGGGGCGGCGGGCGCGCGGACCCCGGGGCGGTGCGCCCCGGGGAGCCGGGGCTCGTCGGACGTCCTCCCGCGGGCGGTCGGGGTCAGCCGGTGGCGCGCTGCGCGCGGACGACGTCGGCCAGCGGCGTGGCGGGGTGGCCGGTGAGGCATTCGACGTGGTCGGTGACGCCGGCCAGCTCGCCGTTGGCGATGGCGGTGTAGGTGGAGACCCACGCGTCGAGCAGCCAGTCCGGCGCGTCGTAGGGGGCGCGCGAGCGGTACGCCTCCTCCACCGTCTCGCGGTGGTAGGTCGTGGCGCGCCCGGTGACCTCGGTCAGCACCTCGGCGACCCGGTCCAGGGTGAGGGCCTCGGGGCCGGTCAGCTCGTAGGTCGCGCCGGCGTGCCGCTCCGCGTCCAGCAGCACCGCGGTGGCGGCGTCGGCGATGTCGTCCAGCGCGACCGCGGCGACCCGGCCGTCCCCGGCGGGCCCGCGGATCACGCCGTCGTCGCCGGCGAGCGAGGGCATGAGGTCGGCGTACATGTTGTCGCGCAGGAAGGTGTGGGCCAGGCCCGAGGCGCGGATGTGCTCCTCGGTGGCGTGGTGGTCGCGCGCCAGGGTGAACGTCGCGTCCGGCGCGGCGGCGTAGAACGAGATGTAGACCAGGTGGCGCACCCCGGCCTCGGCCGCGGCCTCGACGAACGAGCGGTGCTGGTCCACCCGGTCGGCGGTCTCCGGCGCGGAGACCATCAGCACGCGGTCCACCCCCGCCAGGGCGGCGCGGACGGCCGCCCGGTCGGCGTAGTCGCCCGGCACGGCCGAGGCCCCGGGCAGCTCCGGGGCGCGGGCGGGGTCGCGCACCACCAGCCGCTGGGGGACGCCGGCGGCGGCCAGCCGCCGGGCGACGCGCCCGCCGAGGCGCCCGGTCGCGCCGGTGACGGCGGTGGTCGCGTCGGGGCGGGTCGGCTGGTCGGTCATGTCGTGGCTCCCTGCGAGGCGCTGCGTGCCGGCGGCGCGCCGGGGAGCGGGGGCCGCCCGGCGGGCACACCGAGCAGGTTAGTCCGACCGCCCACCGCCCCGCCCGTCCGAGCGCCCCGCCTGCCCTGTCCGCCTGGGCCGCTCCGCCCATCCGGGTCACCCTGCCCGGTGCCCAGCCCGCCTGGGCCGCTCCGCCCGCCGCCCTGCCCGCCGCCCTGCCCGTCGCAGAGCCCCGGAGAGCGGTCGGCCCCGGGCGGCGCCGCCCGGTTCCGGCGACAGGGGCCGGGCGTTCAGCCGCGGCCGGCGGTGGGGGAGAGGTGGCGCTCGATCTCGTCGGCGCCTCGGGCCGCCCCGCCGGCCGCGGCGATCTCGTCCCGCATGGCGGCGAGGTTGGCGCGCACGGCCGGGTCGTCCACGACGCCGGCGACGGCGTCGCGCAGCGCCCGCGCGGTGAGCCCGTCCGGGGACAGGTGGACGCCCAGGCCGAGCTGCTCGACGCGTTCGGCGTTGACGACCTGCTCCGGGGTGCGGGGGACCGCGACCAGCGGGACGCCCGCGCGCAGCGCCTCCATCGTGGAGTTCATGCCGGCGTGGGTCACGAACGCGGCGGCGTGCCGGAGCACGGCCGGCTGCGGGTAGCGCGGCCGGACCTCCACGGTCGGCGGCAGCGGGCCGAGGTCGGCCCGGTCCGTGCCGCCGACGGCCATCGCCACCTGCCACGGGCCGTCGCCCAGCGCCGCCGCGCACGTGCGGTAGAAGGCGACGTCGGTCAGCAGGCTGCCCAGCGACACGTACACCAGCGGCGCGCCGGGGTCGCGCGGCGCGAAGTCCCCGGGCCGGTCGGCGGCGGTCGGCCCGAGGAAGCGGAACCGCTCGTCGAAGCCGTCGCCCCCGGGCTGGAAGCGGCGCGGGACGAACACCAGGTTGAGGTCCTCGGGCACGTCCAGGGTGCCCGCGACGTCGAGGTCCACCCCGTGCGCGGCCGAGAAGCGGGCGCAGTCGGCGGCCAGGGCCGGGTCGCCCTCGCCGAGCCCGGCGGTCATCCGGTCGCCCATCGAGAACGACCCGTCGGAGGCCAGGTGCGGCAGGCACCGCACCGCGGGCACCCCCGCCCGCCGGGCCGCCAGCCGCGCCGGCCAGTTCGTCGCGTCGTACACCACGCCGTCGGGCCGGGCGGCGGCGCAGTGCGCGACCAGCACCGGGTAGGTGGCGCTCAGGGCCGCGAAGTAGTGCCGCAGCCACACCGCCAGCACCTCGGGGCCGATGCGCGACGGCGGTGCGAACGGGGGCAGCGGCGGCAACGCCACCCAGTCGGCCCCGGACCGCCGCACCGCGTCGGCGTTCTCGGCCCCGGTCGCGTACTGCACGACGTGCCCGCGCTCCACCAGTTCCCGCACCAGCGGCAAGGTCGGGATGATGTGCCCGTCCCCGGTGAGCACGACGAACAACAAGCGCATCCGCCGAGCATAGGGACGGCCTCGACGCGCATTCCAGCCAATTCCCCCGCGCCCCGGCGGTTGCGCCGGGCAGCCGCCACCGCAACGGGAAACGGTCCGGGCCACCTCTCGCGAGAGGTGGCCCGGACCGTTCTCCGAGAACCGGGCGGTCAGCCGGCGGGCTGCTCCGTCGCGGTGTCGTCCTGCGCGGGCTCGCCGTCCCGGGACCGGTTGCGCAGCAGCCTCCCGACGGCCAGCGCCATGCCGGCCATCAGCACCGCGAGCACGCCCGTGGTGAGCTGCATGCTGTTGGTGAAGGCGTCGCGGGTGACCTCCAGCACCTGGTCGGCCAGCTCCCGCGGCACCCGCTCGGCCACGGCGGTGGCGCCGGTCAGGGTGTCGGCGGCGGCGTCGGCGTCCTCGGGCGACAGGCCCGCCGGCAGCGAATCGGCGACCGAGGCGTGGTAGACGGCGGCGCCCAGGCTGCCCGACAGCGCCACACCCAGCGCGATGCCCAGCTCGTTGCCGGTCTCCGCGGCGCCCGAGGCGGTGCCCGCGCGCTCCGGCGGCGCGGCGCTGAGGATCTGGTCGTAGCTCAGCGCCCAGACGATGTTGATCGCCAGGTTCATCACGACGAACGCGACGACGGTGGGCAGCAGGGCCTGCACCGCCCACACCGCGCCGACGAGGCCGACCGTCGCCACGACCAGGCCACCGGTGATCACCTGGTGCGGCGTGTACTTGCGGGTGAAGACGGGCCCGAGCAGCGCGCCGACGACGCCGGCGAGCATGCCCGGCAGCGTCCACAGCCCGGCGGTCAGCGGCGACAGGCCCAGCACCAGCTGGAGGTACTGCATCAGGAAGAACTGGAACGCGGCCAGGGTGAACAGCACCAGCATCTGCGCGCCGATGGACACCGTGAACGCCCGGCGGGTGAACAGCACCAGGTCCAGCAGCGGGTCCGGCAGCTTCCGCTGGCGGCGCAGGAACACCGCGCCGACGGCCAGGCCCACGACGATGGCGGCGACCGGCACGAGGCCGAGGCCGTCCTTGGCGATCTCCTTGATCCCGTAGACGATCGTGAGCAGCGACGCCAGCAGCAGCGCCACGCTGGTCATGTCGATCCGGCCGGAAGCCTCGGCGTCGCGGTACTCGGGCACCACGAACGGGCTGAGCACCATCAGCGCGAGCATCACCGGCAGCGCCAGCAGGAAGACCGAGCCCCACCAGAAGTGCTCCAGCATCGCGCCGCCGACCACCGGGCCGGCCGCGTTGCCGATGCTGAAGGCGGTGCTCCACACCGCGATCGCCAGCCGGCGCTGGTTGTCGTCGCGGAACATGTTGGTGATCAGCGACAGCGTGGACGGCAGCAGGGTGGCCCCGGTCAACCCCAGCAGCGCCCGTGTCGCGATGACCATCTCCGGGCTGTTGGCGTAGGCCGTCAGCACCGACGCCAGCGCGAACAGCACGCTGCCGATCAGCAGCATCCGCCGCCGGCCGATCCGGTCGCCCAGGGCGCCCATCGGGATCAGCAGCCCGGCGATCACGAAGCCGTAGATGTCCACGATCCACAGCATCTCGACGCTGCTCGGGTTCAGCTCCGCCGCGAGGTGCGGCAGCACCAGGTGCAGCACCGTGAAGTCAAGGCCGATCAACAGGGCGGGACAGGTGAGCGTGACAAGTCCGATCCACTCGCGCAGACCTGCCCTGGGGGCGATATCGCTCGGCATCAAACAACTCCTCCGATGACGGTGACGCCGGCGGTGCCGGTCACGCCGTCCCGCCCACGCCGGGGGTCGACTCCCGGGGAGGGTCGGCGTCCTGGGTGAGCGGGAGGGGAAGCGCGAACGGTCGCGGCGCGTTGGCGAAGTTACCGCCTGTGAGCGGTTGGTGACAACGAACGTCCCGGAAATGGCAACACCCGGCACACGTCCGGGCGCACGCGGGCGGGGGTGCGCGTGGACGAGGGGTCCGTGGGCGAGGCGGACGAGGGCGCTCCGGGGAGGGGGCGGGCGCAGGGGCGGGCGGGGACCAGGTGGGCGACCGGATGGTCGGGCGGGGAGGGGCCGGGCGGGGAGGGGCCGGGCGGGGTGCGCCGGGCGGGGTGCGCCGGGCTGTCGGGCCCGGCCGGCCCGAGTGGGCGGCGGGCGGCGCCCGGGAGAAGGGGCCGCCCGTGCGCGGAGGCCCGGCGGTGGCGGCGGGGTGGTCCCGTCCCGGTCCCACCTCGGCCGGCCGGGCGGTGGCGGTGGGCGGGCGGTGTCGCGCCCGGCCCGAGGCGGCCGGTGGCACCACGTCGTGCCACGGCGGCTGCGCCGCGCCAACCCGTCCGGCCGGCCTCGGGGGCGGGCACACCGACGTGCGGGGGCTTTATCCCTGCCAGGCGCCCACGCCGTCGGACCCGCCCGTTCGGAAGGAGCCCGGGGTCGCCGCCCTCGGAACTCGTGCACGGGGAGTGGGTGTTCGCCGGTGCGCACCCGGCGGAACCGGAAAACGCGCCGGGAAGCTGTTCCCGCGATTCGCCCCGGATTCACCGGGCGAATGGTCGGGAGGGAGCAGCGGATTCGCACGGCACAACCGCGATGGCGGCTGCGCCGTGCGGTTCCGCCGCACCACCGGGGCGCCGCGAAACCACTGCGCCCACTGTCGACCGATTCGGTCGGGGGGAACCGTGGCACGGCGCCCCGGACCGGTCAATTGCCGTCCCGAAATCGGCAACGGCGAACCGGATCAGGTGAGCGGAAGTGGTGGCGGGAGCGCCGGCGGGCAATTCGGGCGGGTCGGTTCCCGCGTGGTCGCCGGGGTCAGCCCCGGGTCCGGGCGAGGGCCCGTTCCAGGAGGACGACCGGGATCGTGAGCAGGGCCAGGGCGACGCCGATCCACGGGATCGACCCGACGCCGGCGCCGGCGTTGAGCGCCACGCCCGCGAGCACCGGCACGAGGCTGATGCCGAGCTGGAACGACGAGATCGACGTGGCGCTGGCGAGGGTCGGCGCGTCCGACGCGACCGCGAACAGCCGCCCGTAGATGGCCGGGTTCAGCACGAAGCCCGCGATGCCCAGCAGCAGCACCAGGGCGACCACGACGACGGCCTGGTCGGAGACGGTGGCCAGCAGCGCGGAGCAGACCGCGATGCCGGCCGCGCCGATCAGCAGCGCCTGGTGGGGCCGCACGTCGGAGATCCGGCCGCCGATGGACAGCCCGACGAAGGCCCCGATGCCGAACAGCGTCAGGATCGGCGGCACCCAGACCGCGCCGATGCCGGTGACCTCGGTCAGGAACGCCGCGAGGAAGTTGTAGGTGATCATGTAGGCGCCGGTGCTCAGCACGGTGATGAGCAGGACCAGCCAGATCTGCGGCTTGCGCATGGTGCGCATCTCGCGCCGCAGGCTGGGCTCGACCTCCGCGCGGGTCGAGGGCAGGGCGGTGGCCGTCAGCACCGCGCCGATGCCGGTCAGCACCACCACGGCCCAGAACCCGCCGCGCCACCCGGTGAAGTGGCTGATCAGCGCGCTGGCCGGGCCACCGGCGAGCATGGCGAGGCTGAGCCCGCTGATCACGACGCCGGAGGCGCGCGCGGTGCGGTCGGGGGTGACGAGGCTGATCGCGGTGACCGTCGCGACCGCGAAGTACCCGGCGTAGGCCAGGCCGGACACGAAGCGGGTGGCCAGCACGAGGGTGTAGTCGTCGGTCAGCAGGCCGGCCGCCACCGAGGCGGCGAAGACGGCCTGCGTGACGACCAGGGTGGTCCGCCGCGGCCAGCGCAGGGTCAGCACCGCCATCGGTGGCCCGCCGATCACGACGCCGATCGCGAACGCCGCGATCATCGCGCCCGCCGCGGACAGCGAGATGCCGAGGTCCGCCGAGACCGCCGGCAGGACGCCCGCCACCAGGAATTCGGCGCTACCCATCGCGAAGAGCGTGAACGAGAGCAGGTAGACGCCGAAGGGCAGTCTTCGCGTGGTCGGCTCGACCGGCGCGGTCGTGGTGGTCATCGCGCGGCACCACCGGCGCGCATGGTGGCGGCGAGCTTGTCCGCGAGCACGTGCTTGGGCGCCGCGCCGGTCCACGCGCCGATGGGCCGGCCGCCGGAGTAGACGACGAACGCGGGCACGGCCGAGATGCCGTGGCGGGCCGCCAGCTCGGGGTTCTGGTCCAGGTCGACCTTGACGACGTCGAGCTCGTCGGCCCGCTCGGCGGCCAGCTGCTCGACGATGGGGGTGACCATCAGGCACGGCCGGCACCAGGTAGCCCAGAACTGGATGAGGACGGGCCGCTCGGCCTGGAGCACGTGCTCGGAAAACGTCTGCGCGGTGACGGCTTTCACCACACCTGGCGTGTTGTGCACCTGGGGATCTCCTTGTTCGATGTGCGGATCGGGGCGTGCGCGCGGCTGATCACCGAATGGTCGCGACGGTGCTCTCGGCGGTTCCGCCCCGGCCGCCGGTCCTGGTCGACGGCGACGCCCGGACGACCGACCGCGCCGTCCTGGCCGCATTGGCGTGGAATACGCCCGTCAGTCGCGCCCGGCACGGGTCTTCCGGTTGTCCAGCGCTTTGCGCGGGGTGGTCACCTCCGGCTCCCTAGGTTGGATCCAGGGGTGGCAAAAGCACAACTTCCGTTGCCAATGCTGGGACGTGCCTGGTCAGCGGCGTCCAGCTCGGGCGCAGGGCGGGCAGGGCCGCCGGACCGGGGCCCCCGACGGGCCTCCCACCGGCGACGTCGCCGCGTCGCCGGCAATGGCCGAGGCCGGGAATCGGAAAGCGGTTCCCGGAACGGTCGGGGTGTGTTTCGTGTCGCTTTGTCGGATATTCGGTATTCGCGATGCGGGAACGCGGTGGCGGGGCGGTCGTGGGACCGCCCGCGCGAACACGCCCGTCGTCGGCGCGGCGTCGTGGGGCGCGCTCCACCGGGTCCGCCCCGATCGCGCTGGCAGACTGGCTCGTGTGCGCGACTGGGAACCGGTGACCACGGGGCACTCCTCGGCGCTGGTGCGCCGCAGCCCCGATGGCCGCAGCTACGCCAAGACGACGCCGGCGGCCACGTCGGCCGAGCTGCGCGATGAGCGGGAGCGGTTGGTGTGGTCGGCTTCGGTGGGCATCGGCGTCCCGCGCGTGCTCGACTGGCAGGAGCGGGACGGCCGCGCCACGCTCGTCACCTCCGCACTGCCCGGGACGCCCGCCTGCGGGTTCCCCCGGCGCCGGGCCGACGCGGTGGCGCGGCGGCTGGTGGAGTTCCTCGCCGACCTGCACGGGATCCCGGTGCGCGAGTGCCCCTTCGACCGGCGGCTGGCGGTGACCGTCCCGCTGGCGGCGGCCAACGTCGCGGCGGGACGGGTGGACGAGACCGACTTCGACGCCGAGCGCCGGGGGCGGACCGCGGCGGGCGTCCTGGCCGACCTCGTGGCCGGCCGGGAGCGGGCCGAGGCCCTGGAACCGGCGGACCTCGCGGTCTGCCACGGCGACTTCTGCCTGCCCAACGTGCTGCTCGACCCGGACACCCTGGAGGTGACCGGGGTGCTGGACGTCGGCCGCCTCGGCGTCGCCGACCGCCACCAGGACATCGCCCTGCTCACCCGCTCGCTGGCCGCGACCGACCTCAACCCGGCCTACGGCCCGGGACCGGCGGAGCGGGTCGCCCGGCGCACCGGGGCGGACCCGTGGCGCACCGGCTACTACCGCCTGCTCGACGAGTTCTTCTGAGGGGTTCGCCGGTGACCGCCGGCCCGACTCGCCGGGCTGCCCCACACCGGTCGTCTCCCTCACTCGACCGGATGAGCGGGGCTGGACGGGCCGGCGGCATCGCCTCCACTCTGGGGAGTGACAGACCGGCTGAAGGGATCAGGGTGGCTACGCTCCGCGCCGCGACCGCTCCAGTCCTCCGGTCGCGCGCCGCGCCGCCCGCGCCCCCGTGGCGCCGGCGGCGCTGCGCGCCACCGGGTTCCCCGGTCCCGCACCCGAATCGCGAGAGCAGAGAGGAGGAACCGGCATGACCACCCGGCACGGCACCGAGGAAGACGAAGCCAACGCCAACGAAACCACCGTGGGGATCCCGAAGATCCCGGCCCCGCCCAAGTGACGCCCGTCCCGGTCCGTCCGTGGCTCCCGGTCACCGGGCGCCACGGCCGGACCGGCCGGCCCGGCGGCCGGTGGCCGACCCGGTCGGCCGGCTCGCGCGCGCCGGACCGGGGGCCGGGGCAGCGGTGATCCCCGACGACGTGGACGTGGTCGGCCCGCTGCCCTTCGGCCGCGACGACGCCGAGCACGACCTGGCGCACGGCCTGCTGCACCAGGGCTTCCTGCCCACCACGGCCTGCTCCGAAGTGCTGACCGGGCGCAGGAACCGGTCATCGGGAGCCGGGGTTCCGACAAGAGCGCGATCTGCGCGCGCCTGGTGCCGGGCGGCGCGGGCCCCGGCGAGACCTGCCTGATCACGCCGGACGACGCCGCCGGCGGGGAACTGCGCCGCTTCGCGCCGGCCGGGTCGACCGCGCCGGCGGCCGAGGCGCTGCTGTGGCGGTACGTGCTCGCCGTCCGCCGGCTCGTGCGGCACGCCGCCGGGCGCGGGCACCGCCGGCGTCGGTGGCCGCGCTGGAGAGGTTCCTGCGCGACAACGGCGAACCGGCCGAGGAGGGCGGTCGCCGGCGGCCTCACCGGCCCGCGCGCGCCTCGACCAGGTCCCCGTACCGCGCGGTGTCCTCGGCCGTCCAGCCGGGCGGCGCGAGGATCCGCGACCACGCCTCGACGTTCTCCACGGGGCCGTAGTGGTGGCCGTGGCCGGGCGGGACGCCGGTGGAGAAGACCATGTCCATGGTGAGCTGCCAGAACGTGACGGCGGGCAGCCAGGTCATCTGCGGGCTCACGTCGGGGCCCAGCGGTTCGGCCAGCCAGTCCGGGCGCCCGGTGAGCAGCCGGGGTGACCACCAGACCACCGGGTCGGTGGCGTGCTGCAGGTAGACGACGCGGCCTGGTTCCCACGGCGTGCCCAGGTCGAGGTCGGCGGGCCGGTCGGCGAAGCGCACCCGGGCGCCGTCGCCGACGACCGGGAGCCGTTCCGGGGTGCCGGGGTCGCGGGCGGCGGTCAGCTCCTCCCACACCGCCGTGGAGTTCGGGGTGCCGACCCAGAGGGCGCCGGAGGTCCGGGTGGCCATGTCCTGCAGGCCGCTGAACGCCGCCTGGCCGCCGAAGGCCCCGAGGCTCTCCCCGAAGGCGACCAGCCGGGGCCTGCGGTCGGGCGGCTGCCGCTCCCAGGCGGCGTGGACCTGGTCGAACAGCGTCGAGCCCGCGGCCCGCGGGCTGTCCCGGTCGGCCACGAACGCGGCCCAGCTGGGCAGGTAGGAGTACTGGAGGGCGGCGATCGCGGTGTCGCCGCCCAGGACGTACTCCAGCGCCTCGGCCGTCGCCGGGTCGACCCAGCCGGTGCCGGTGGTGGTCGCGACGGCGAGCACGGCGCGGTCGAACGCCCCGGTGCGCTCCAGCTCGGCGACCACCAACTCGGCGACCCCGGCCAGGGAGCCGGCCGAGGACAGGCCGCCGTACACGCGGATCGGCGTCGGCGCGGGACGGCCGGTGAACGCCGACAGCTCGGCCGCCGTGGGGCCGCCCGCGACGAAGGCGCGGCCCTCCCGGCCCAGCGACTCCCAGCTCACCCGCGACGAGGGCGACCCGGACCGCTCGGCCGCGGCCGGCCGCACCACGCCCGGGCCGTCACCGCGGTCGGCCGTGGCCGCGATCCGGTTGACCACGCCCAGGAAGCCGTTGACCAGCGCGCCGTCGACGAACGTCACGGTCAGCACGGCCACCACCACGACGGCGGCGAACCGCGCGACCCCCACCGGCACGAACCGCCCGCAGAACCGGGCCACCCGCCGCGACGCCGCCCGCAGCAGCCGCCCGACCTCCCGCAGCCCGACCGCCACGGCCAGGGCGACGGCGAGCACCAGGCCGTAGTAGAAGGGCTGGTCCGGGTCGACCCCGACCAGCTCGCGGACCTGCCGCTGCCAGCGCGCCCCCAGCACCAGCGACCCGGGCACCCAGACCGCGGCGACGGCGGCGAACACCGCGTTGCCCCACCGCCGGGTCTCGGGCGACCACCGGGGCCGCACCCCGAACCACCGCGTCAACCGGGCGACCCCGACCCCGACGAGGTACCCGGTGGCCGAGCAGATCCCCGCCGCGACCCCCTGGAGGTACCACGGCCGGGGCAGCAGCGAGGGCGTCATCGACCAGGCGAAGAACACCGTCGCGAACGCCAACCCGACACTGCTCGCCGACCGCCGGTAGCGCAGCAGCGCCTCGCGGACCGGCCGCCGGCGCGGCGCGCGCGGTACCCCGACCGATGCCGTGACGCCCTCCCCACCCGTGCCGCGAACCCACCACCGCCGTGCCGGCCGTGGCCCTGGGATCGTAGGCGGACCCCCGGCCCGGCGCCCGCCGTGAGGACGCGCCGCCCCCGTGACGGGTCTTCTCGGGCACCGGCCCGCGCTGCCGGTCAGCGCTGCCGGGGTCCGAACCGGTGCAGGGACCGGCCGTGCCCGTCGGCGCGTCCCCGGCCACACCCCCGGCCCGTTCCCGGCAGCACTCCGAGTGCCCGCGCGCCTCCGCCGACGCGATCCGGCGGACCCGCTACCGTTCGCAACCCGAGCCCGAGGGCAGGCGATACCGTGCTGTGGTCCAGGTGGACGAGCGATCAACGCCAGGAGTTCCAGACGAGCGGTGATCGACGTGAAATCCGGCAAATTCGTCCGATGTGGACTGAGCGGTGCCCTGGTCGATCGCGGGCCGAGGGCGCCCCGAGCCGGCGCGGTATTCGGCGGGGGGTGTTATAGCCGGCTGCTATCTGGTCGGCGGGACCGCGCGCCGCTACGTTCGGGCTGGTCACCCACCGGTGTCGGGACCGCCGCGCCGACGTCGGGCGAGCGAAGGAGCCACTCCCTTGTCCCGAACGAGGATTGTCGCCGCGCTGATCGCCGGTGCGACCGCGGCCGGCCTGGTCGGCGCGCCGGCCGCCACCGCGCGGCCACGGGCGGAAGCCGCGGTGCGGACCATCTACTACGAGGCGAGCCGGGCGGCCGAGCTGGCGCCCCTGGTGGACGAAGCGGCGCAGGTCTGGAACTCCGGCGTCACCGCCGTCCGGCTGGTCAAGGGCGCCGGCGGCATCAGCGCGGTCACCGCGCAGAACGGGCCCGCGCCGGGCACGGCGAGCTGCGTCGGCTGCACCAGGGGCACGATCACCTTCTACCGCAACCAGATCAAGCAGTCCGGCGCGGGCACGCTGCGGGTCGTCGTGCACGAGTTCGGCCACGTCCTGGGGCTCAACCACCCGCAGGACATCGGCAACTGCGACAAGGTGATGGCCGGCGGCCGGTGCGACAACGCGCAGCCCAACGCGCAGGAGCGCGCGGCCGTCGACCGGTTCTGGTCGCGCCGACCGGCGTCCCCGGCGGGCCCGGCCCCGGACGACAGCGCGGTGTTCTCGGCCGAACCCCTGGTGGCGGCCCCGTAGCCCTCGGGCCGGCCGGGCGCGTGCCATGCTGTGATCGGCAACGTGTGCGGGGGTGAGCGAGCATGGCCGCGAAGCGCAGGGGCGGTGTGGCGCCGTACGTGGCGCTGCTGGTGGCGCTGGTGATCCTGGTGCCGCCGGTCCGCGAGGTGGTCCTCGACCTGCTCGCCCCGCTGTTCGACCTGGTCGAGGACCTCAACCCGGCCCGCTCGCAGGGCTGACCCGCGACCGGTCCCCGCGACCGGTCGCGGGTCACAGCCGCGCCGGGATGATCCGCGGCCCCGGCGGCGTTCAGCCGAGTGGGCGCCACGACACGAGGCGCCCGAGACTTGAGGAGCGGAGCGACCACATGGCCACCGTGACCGAGAAGGCCGTCCTCGCCGGCGGTTGTTTCTGGGGCATGCAAGACCTGTTCCGCCGGCACCCGGGCGTCCTGTCCACCCGGGTCGGCTACACCGGCGGCGACGTCCCGAACGCGACCTACCGCCACCACGGCGGCCACGCCGAGGCCATCGAGGTCGTCTTCGACCCGGCGCAGCTGACCTACCGGCAGGTCCTGGAGTTCTTCTTCCAGGTCCACGACCCGACGACCCGCGACCGCCAGGGCAACGACGTCGGCACGAGCTACCGCTCGGCGATCTTCTACGACGGCGACGAGCAGAAGCGGATCGCGGAGGAGACCATCGCCGACGTGGACGCGTCGGGCAAGTGGCCCGCCAAGGTCGTCACCGAGGTCACCCAGGCCGGTGACTTCTGGGAGGCCGAGCCGGAGCACCAGGACTACCTGGAGCGCTTCCCGAACGGCTACACCTGCCACTACGTCCGGCCGGAGTGGCAGCTCGGCGAGCGCTGAGGACCGGGCGCCGAGGACCGGGCGCCGAGGACCGGGCGCCGAGGACCTGGCGCCGAGGACCTGGCGCCGAGGACCTGGCGCTGAGGATCGGGGACCGGGCGGCCGGGGACCGGGCGTCTGAGGACCGGGCGGCCGGGCAGCAGGGGACGACCGCCCCGCGCGCCCGGCTCAGCCGGGCAGCAGGGCGCGGGCGCGCACGCCGATGGCGTGGTCGGCGAGCTCCTCGGCCGGCCGCAGCGCCTCGGCGCGGTGGCGCCCGGGGTCCTCGCCCAGCTCGGACAGGCCGCAGTGGGCCGGCGCCTCGGTCTCCCGGTCGCCGATGTCGCGCGCAGGCTCCAGCGCCCGCCGGTGGTGGTCGACCGCCTCCGCCCGGCGGCCCAGCGCGGCGCGGGTGGACCCCAGCGCGGTCAGGGCCGCGGCGGTGCTGTCGGGCACGCCGAGGTCGGTGGCCAGGGCCAGGGCGGCGGCGTGCCGCCGCCACGCCTCGTCCAGCCGGTCGAGGCGGCGGGCTCCACCGGCCTGGCCGACGCGAAGACGACCAACGCCATCGTCAAGCGGGTGCTCCCGTGCAGCGAGGACCTGCGGATCCTGGTCAACGTGTCCGCGCCGCGCGGTTCCAAGCAGGTCCGCTACGACCTGACCGGCAAGCACGTGGAGACCGTCTGACCCGCCGGCCGGTCCGGTGACCCCCAGGGGTGGTCGCCGCCGGACCGGCCGCCGCTCACACCGCCGCCAGCGCGGCCACGCCCAGCACGACCAGCGCCACCACCTTGACGACCTCCAGCGCCACGTAGGCCAGGTGGGCCCGCGACCGGGGCGGGTCCTCGCCCGCCAGGACCCGGTCGGACCGCCGGTTGAGCACCGGCCGGACCGCGGCCAGCTGCGCCAGCAGCACGGCCACCGCCACGCCGACCGCGACCGGCACCGGGGCGGGCGGCCCGCCCACCGCGACCGCCGCCACCGCGACCGCCGCCAGCACCACCTCGGCGGTGTTCAGCGCCCGGAACACCAGCCGGCCGATGCCCAGCCCGAGCGCGATCGTCACGCCGGGCGCCCGGAACTTCAGCGGCGCCTCCAGGAAGGAGATCGCCAGCACCATCCCCAGCCACACCCAGGCGGCGCCCGCGACCACCGCGGTGGCGGTCGCGCCGGGGGAGCCCGCGGCGAGGATCACCGGGCACCGCCCCCGGCCACCACCGCGCCGCACCGCGGGCACGCCGCCGGCGGCTCGTCCTCGACGAACGCCCCGCACTCCGGGCACACCCGCGACAGCCAGCACACCGGGTCGCCGCCCTCGTCGGACTCCGCCATCCGCGGTCCCCTCCTCCTCGCCCCCGCGCGCCGCGACCGCGCGGCGCGGTTGTCGGGCCCATTCTCCTCCCGGCGCGGGGCGCGCCCGCAGCCGGTTACGGTGGGTCGTCGGCTTCGGGACAGGGGTGCTCATGGTCAGGTTGGACCGCCTGGTGAACGTGCTGGGCGGCTACGGGGTGCGGTTGGCCTGCTGCCCGGTCCCGCGGTCGGCGGAGCTGCGCAGCGTGGCGATCCGCGAGGCCGCCGGGACGCGGGCCGTGGACGGCGACGTGTTCCTGGCCGTGGGCGCGGAGTCGGTGGACCGGGCCGTGGAGTGGGCGGTGGCGGCGCGGGCCTGCGTGGTCCTGGTGCACGGCGGTCCCGAGGCCGAGCGGGCGGCCGTGCCGGCCGGCGAGGCCGCGCGGGTCGCGGTGATGGTGGTGGACCCCGAGGTGTCGTGGAGCCACCTCGCCGGCGTGGTCTACGGGCTGGTGCTGGAAGGCCGCGAGACCGAGTCCGGCCGGGGCCCGACCGACCTGTTCGCGCTGGCCGACAGCCTGGCCGGCGCGGTCGGCGGCGCGGTGACCATCGAGGACCGGCTGTCCCGGGTGCTGGCCTACTCCAGCTCGCAGCAGGGCGCGGACCCGGCCCGCCTGGAGACCATCCTGGGGCGGCAGGCGCCCGACCGGTTGCGCGGGCTGTTCGAGGGGCGCGGCGTGTTCGCCCACCTGGCGGCCTCCGACGAGCCGCTGTTCGTCGAGCCGGACGCCGGGCAGGGCCTGAAGGGGCGCATGGTGGTGGCGGTGCGCGCCGGCCGGGAGCTGCTGGGGTCGGTGTGGGTGACCTGCGGCGGCCCGCTGACCGGCGCGCGGTGCGCCGCGCTGGCCGACGGCGCCCGCACGGTCGCGCTGCACCTGCTGCGCTCGCGGGCCAGCGCCGACCTGGAGCGCCAGGTCGAGTCCGACCTGACGATGCGGCTGCTGGAGGGCACCGCGGACGCCGCGACGGTGCTCAGCCGGCTCGGGCTGCCCCAGGACTGCCTGCGCATCATCGCGGTGCGCGCGCACATCGCCGCGGAGCGGCACGCCGCGCTCCTGCTGGCCTTCGAGCGCGCCACGACCGGTTTCGGCTGGTCGCGGCCGGGCCGCAGCACCCTGTCGGGCAACACGCTCTACACGATCCTGCCCGGCGAGCAGGTGGTGGCGGCGCGGGAGTGGGTGGCGCTGCTGCGCGCCGCGCTGCCCGCGCAGGTGACGGTGACCGCCGGCATCGGTGGACCGGCGACGGCCACGGACCTGCCCGCGAGCAGGCAGGAGGCCGACGAGTGCCTGGCGCTGCACGAGGCGCGCACCCCGGAGGCCGCGCCGCCCGCCTACGACGAGTCCTGGGACGACATCCTGCTGCAGCGCCTGCGGGCCGCCGCCCGGTCGGGGCGGACCCCGGCGCGCGGTCCGGTGGCCGAGCTGCGCCGCCACGACCGCGAGCACGCCACCCACTACGTGCCGACGCTGCGCGCGTGGCTGGAGGCGCAGGGCGACCTCGTGCGGGCGGGCGAACGGCTCGGCGTGCACCAGAACACCATCCGGTACCGGCTGCGCCGGATGGCCGAGGTGACCGCCCTCGGCCTGGACGACCCGCGCAAGCGGCTGGCCATGATCATCGACCTCGCCGCGGCCGGGGACGACTGATCCCGGCGCCGGCCGGGGCCCCGCGGGCGCCCGGCGAGCCCGTGGTCGGGGCGCTCGCGCAGTCCCGTGGCCGCAGTGCTGTCGACCCCTGACAAGACCGCGGGTCGAGATTGTCGGGGACGGACAACGCCCCGCTCGGGCGTCCGGGTGATGCTGGCTTCGTCAGCAGGCACGACGCAGGTGGAGGTGGTCATGGTCGACGTCGAGCGCATCGACGGCGGGCCGCGGTCGGCGGTCGTGGTCGGCGCGGGGATCGTGGGCCTGTCGACCGCGTGGTTCCTCCAGGAGCGCGGTGTCGCGGTGACCGTGGTCGACCGCAAGGGCGTGGCCGCCGGCGCGTCCTGGGGCAACGCCGGGTGGATCGCGCCCGGCCTCGCGATCCCGCTCAACGAGCCCTCCGTGCTGCGCTACGGCCTGCGGTCGCTGCTGAGCCCGACCGCGCCGCTGCACATCCCCCTGTCGGCCGACCCGGGGCTGTGGTCGTTCCTGCTGCGGTTCGCCGCCCACTGCCGCTGGTCGTCCTGGACCCGCGCGGTCCGGGCCAACCTGCCGCTCAACGACGAGTGCCTGGAGGCTTTCGACGTCCTCACCGCCAACGGCGTGGACGCGCCCACGCTCGACGCGCCGATCACCGCCGCGTTCGAGACCCCGCGGCAGGCGCGGGGGCTGCTGCGGGAGCTGCGCCGGATGGCCGAGGCCGGGCAGCCGGTGGAGCACACCGAGCTGTCCGGCGACCGGCTGCGCGAGCACGTGCCGCTGGCCTCGCCCGCGCTCAACGCCGGCGTGCGCATCGAGGGGCAGCGCTACCTCGACCCGGGCGGCTTCGTGCAGGCCCTGGCCCGGGCGGTGGTCGCCCGGGGCGCCACGATCCGGCTGTTCGAGGCCGTCGGCATCCGCACCCACCCCACCGGGGTCACGGTCCACCCGCGCAGCGGCGAGGCCGTGGCGGCCGACGTGGCGGTCGTGGCCACCGGGGCGTGGCTGTCCGGGATGGCGCGCAGGTGGGGCGTGCGCGTCCCGGTGCGGGCCGGCCGCGGCTACTCCTTCACCGTGCCCGTGGACCGCCCGGTGCCCGGTCCGGTCTACCTGCCCGACGTGCGGGTGGCGTGCACGCCGTACCAGGGCGCGCTGCGGGTGGCGGGCACGATGGAGTTCCGCGGCCCCGACGACCCCGGCGTCCCGGCGCGGCTCGCGGCGATCATCGCCTCGGCCCGGCCGCTGCTCGACGGGGTGCGCTGGGACGAGCGCCGCGACGTCTGGGTCGGCCCGCGCCCGGTCACCCCGGACGGCCGGCCGCTGATCGGCGCGGTGCGGGCCCGGCACGTCTACGTCGCGGGCGGGCACGGCATGTGGGGGCTGGCCCACGGGCCGGTCACCGGGCGGCTGCTGGCCGAGCGGATCACCACCGGCAAGCAGCCCGAGGCGCTGCGCGCGTTCGACCCGCTGCGCTGAGCGGCGGCGTGGACACCGCAGAGCCCGCCGGCGTCCCGCTGACCGGCGAGGAGCGCGCCGAGCTGACCTGGCTGCGCGCGGAGAACGAGCTGCTGCGCGTGCAGCGCGACATGCTCACCCGCATCGCCACCGGCTACGCCCGCGACGTCGAGGTCATCCTCGGCCGCCGCGCCGGGGCCGGCGCGGCGTCGGAGCCGCCGAGGGTGCCGGCCGCCGACACCGCGCCGCCCGGGACCGCGCCGCCCGGGGCCGTGCCGCCCGGGACCGCGCCGCCCGGGACCGCCGGCGGACCGCCGCGCCGCTGAGCACACCGACCACCCTCCCGTCCGCGGGACCGGCGCCGAACACCACCCGGTCCCACGGACGCTCCGCCGTCAGGGCGGCCCACCCCCGGCCGCCCTGACGGCACCGCACCCCGCACTCCCGCACCGCGTTCCGCTCCCGCGCCGGGCGCACCGCCGCCCGGCCACCCGACCCACGAGGGCCTGACCATGACCAGCACCCACCACGCCACCAAGCGCGTCTGGCTGACCCCGGACGCCCACCGACGACTGCGGGCCGAGCTCGCCGACCTGTTCGCCGTCGACGCGACCCCGGTCGTCGGGGTCGCCGACGAGGCCGGCGACCCCGACGGCGACCTGCGCAGCCCCGCCCGCCGCCGGCAGCGCCAGGAGCGCATCCGCGAGATCCAGGAGCTGCTCAACACCGCCGTGGTCGGCGAGGACCCGCCCGACGACGGCGTCGCCGAGCCGGGCATGGTCCTCACCGTCCGGTACGACGACACCGCCGACACCGAGACGTTCCTGCTGGGGATGCGCGCCGCCGAGCACGGCGACATCGAGGTCTACTCCCCGGACTCGCCCCTGGGCGCGGCGCTGTCGGGCGCGCGCCGGGGCGAGCAGCGCACCTACCGGGTCCCCGCCGGCGGCACCGTCCGCGTGACCCTGCTCGACGCCGTCCCGTACGGCCACCACCGCCCGGCCGGAGCGCCCTGACCGGCGGTTCCGCCCGGACCGGAAATCGGGGTGAACCGGATCGGCTCCCGCGCCGAACGTACCGGTGCCCGTCCGGCGCGCGGCGGAATCGCGTGCTGGACGGGCCTTCGGCGACCGCGGTCGGTGATCGGAACCCGGAACCCGGTGGTCGGTGATCGGAACCCGGTGATCGGCTGCGGCGGTCGGAACCCGGTGATCGGAACCCGCCGGCCGGACTCCGGTGGTCGGAACCCGGAGCCCGGCTGCGGCGGTCGGGCCCGCCGGTCGCCGCGGCCGGGCGGGTCGCCGCCTCACCGCCGGCGGACCACGCCCGCCTGCATCACGAAGTCGACCCCGCCCATGACCGCGATGTCCGCCAGCGGGTCGCCGGGCACGGCGACCAGGTCCGCCACGCACCCCGGCCGCACCCGGCCGAGGTCCGGCGCGCGCAGCAGGTCCGCCGCGGCGCCGGTCGCCGCGGCCAGCGCGCGCTCGGGGCTGATGCCGACCCGCGTCATGGCGGTGAACTCCCGCCACGTCTCGTCGTAGGGCACCAGGCTGGCGTCGGTGCCGAAGGCCAGGGTGACGTCGCTGTCGGCCAGCAGGCCGGCGGAGGCCCGCAGCGGCTCGGCGAGGTCGGCGAACTTGGTCCTGAGGAACCCGGGCTTGTCCGCCCAGAACCCGTCGTCGTCCAACCGGTCGAGGTGGTGGAACACGACCTGCAGGGTGGGGACCAGGAACACCCCCCGCTCGGCGAGCAGGGCGAAGGTCTCGGCGCCGGCCAGGTTGGCGTGCTCGACCGAGCGCACCCCGGCCCGCACGGACCGCCGGACGGCCTCGTCGTTGAACGCGTGGACGGCGCACGGCAGCCCGAGGTCGGTCGCCGCCCCGACCAGCGCGTCGACCTCGGCCTGCCCGTAGGTCACGGTGGCGGGGCTGTCGACGGGGGAGGAGAACCCGCCGCTGGCGGCGAACTTGATCCAGTCCGCGCCCGCCCGCGCCTGCCCCCGCACCTGGTTGACCACCTGCTCCACCCCGTCGGCCAGCGTGCCGACCCGGAGGCCGAACCGGGTGGTCAGCGCGGGCTCCTTGTCGCCGTGGCCCCCGCTCGCGGACAGGATGTTGGGCGCGACGACCATGCGCGGCCCCTCGACGATCCCGGCCGCCAGCGCGTCCCGCAGGTCGACGGTGCCGGGGTGGTCGCCGCTGCCCAGGTCGCGGACGGTGGTGAACCCGTTGGCGAGCAGGTCCCGCAGGGCGGGCAGCGCCCGCAGCAGCTGCGTCCCGATCGGGGCGGTGTTCAGGCCCTCGTCGAGCACGTGCACGTGGCAGTCGATCAGCCCCGCCAGCAGGGTGTGCCCCGGCAGGTCGACCACCTCGGCGTCGGCCGGCGGCGCCACGTCCTCGCCCACCGCCTCGAAGCGGCCGTCCCGGACCAGCACCCGGGCCGCGCGGCCCGACCGCATCCGCTCGCCGTCCCACAGCCGCTCGGCGGTCACCAGCCGGTCGCGGCCCTCCGCGGGCTCGTGGACCGAGGTGGCGGCGGTCGCGCGGTCGGACCCCGTGCCGGGTCCCGGACCCGGTTCCGCGTCGGACCCCGGTTCCGCGCGGTCGGACCCCGGTCCCGGTGCGGAGGTGGTCGCGGCGGTGGGCGCGGTGACGGGCCGGTACAGCCGGTCGCCCCACACGTCACCGGGGCCGGGGTTGTCGGGCAGGGTGTCGCCGCCGAGGTAGCGCAGCACGCCCCAGGCCGCGTTCAGGCCCGAGGCCAGGGCGTGGTCGAGCCACCCGGAGGACCACGCGGTGTCGTCGCCGGCGAGGAACAGCGGGTTCGGCGCCTCGCCGGGCACCGCGGGCGCGCCCGCGAAGTCCTTCATGAAGTGCGCGAACAGGTCCCACTGGTAGTTGTGCTCGCCGGGCCGGGAGAACCGGCACAGGCCGCGGAAGTTGCGCTCCAGCTCCCAGGAGATCGTGCAGGCGCCACCGCGGGCCACCCGCCGCCGCAGCTCCTCGGCCACCTCCGGGTGCACGCGCGCCAGCTCGCGGGTGAGCACCGCGACCCGTTCGTCCAGTGTGGACGGACCGACCTTCACGGCGTCCTTGGCCCAGGTGAAGCTCAGCACCAGCACGGCGCGCCGCCCGCCCGGCTCGGGCGGCTCCCCGTAGTCCAGGGTGTAGGTCGCCCGCGGCAGCCGGTCGGTGAGGGTGACGCCGTCCAGGCTGGTCCCGGTCCAGAACGGGGTGTCGGTCACCAGCGCGGTCTTCGCGGACTGCCAGTAGTTGAGCCGCCGGATGGCGCGCAGCAGCCGCGGGCCGAACGGCGCGGCCCCGCCGGGCCGGGCCGGGCGGACCTCGACCGAGGTCTCCAGCACGTGCAGCTGCGGGGTGAACACCACCGCGGAGAAGTGCTCGGCCCGGCCGTCCTCGCTGTGCACGACCACGCCCTCGTCGGCGGTCTCGCCGACCTCCAGGGCGGTGACCCGCGGCCGGGGCGCGCCGCCGTTGACCTCGGCGAGGCTGGTGAACCGGCCGTCCGGCGCGCTGGTGCGGCGCGTCCAGAACGCCTCGGCCACCGCGCTGAGCCCCTCGTGCAGGTAGTGCGTGCTGCCGCCCTCGGTGGCCAGCAGCAGGCGGAAGACCTCCAGCACGCCCAGCTCGTAGAAGGTGTCCCACGCGGCGGTCCCCACGCCCGCCGTGCCCAGCAGGCGGGCCTGGTCCCAGGTCAGCCCCACGCCGTCGGGGTCGCGCAGGAAGCGGTAGAAGCTCCAGGTCTCGAAGCGGGCGACCAGCCCGCCCCAGGTCCGGCGGATCCCGGCCGGGTCGCGCGCCGCCACCGCCTCCCGCAGGGCGGTCAGGCCGACCCGCTCCAACGCCTCCTGCCACCGGGTGTGGGCCTGCCGGAACAGCTCGTCGCCGGGGTAGAGGTCGGTGATCTCGCGCACCGCCCGGGTCACCCCGTCGACGTCGAGCACCGTCCACGGGGTGACGTCGGCGGCGTAGTCGTCCCGGAACGGCCGCCAGTGCAGGCCGAACAGGTCGGTGTACTGCCGCAGCAGCTTGGCCGACTCGGGCACCCGCATGCAGCCCAGCTCCACCACGGCGCTGTCCTGCGGCGCCATCCGCAGCGAGAACATCCGCCCGCCCAGCCGCCGGCCCCCCGGTCCGGACGCCGAGGTCTCCGCCTCGTAGACGATCGGCCGGCAGCCGATCCGCAGCAGCTCGTAGGCGGCGGTCAGCCCGCTGCCGCCCGCGCCGACGATCGCGACCGGCGTGCCCAGCGCCCGTGCGGGCAGCCTGCCTATGTGCCGGCCCTGCCCCACGTAGGCGGCGTAGTCGAACGGGAAGTCGACCTGGAGGTCGGCGGGCGGTGGTTCGGGCACGACTGCCTCCTGCGGGGCGCTGGCCGTCAACGGGGGAGGGGGCCGGCGCGGCGCCGGCCGGGTCGCCTGGGCGTTCGCCGGTCAGCCCGCGGCGACGAAGTGCCAGAACCCGCGCAGCAGCGGTTCCATGGCCGGCGCGCTGCGGGTGATCCACTCCGGGCGTTCCCCCGCCGCCAGGCCGAAGTCGACGACCTCGACCGCGCCGTCCGCGACCTCCGGGGGCAGCTCCGCGTACTGCTGCACGTACTGCTGCACCTCGGCGGGCACGCCGGCGTCGTCCAGCGCCTCGGCCAGCGGCGCGCACACCCCGCACCACAGCACGAAGTCGGTGCGCGCCAGCAGCGCGGCCTCGCCCGCGCCCGCGTGCAGGGCCACCCACGAGATGAATTCGGTGAACCGCTTCACCTGAGGCGATATGCCCGTCCGGCGGAGTTCGTCGGCGGTCAGCCCGACCGATCCCAGCACCTCCTGGACGAGGAAGCGCCGCGCCGCCATCAACGTGTCGGCGATGAACACGAAGAGGCTGCCGGGCACCTCGTGGTGGAACCGGGCGACCAGGGTCGAATAGGTGGTGAACTCGGCTTCCTGCGACTGGAATTCGGCGATGAGGAGCCGTTTGAGCTGGTTGAGGTCGACCTGCTCGGCGCGCGCCGCCGCGAGCAGTTCGTTGTTCTCCACGTGTTCCCGGACCGCCACGGGAAACTCGTCCACGATTGCGCTGCCGTTCACCGCGCCGCTCCTCTGCTCATTCCCCGGCTTTCACCCTAACCGCGCGCGGCCCGGCGGACATCGAACCTTCGCCCTACTACCGGTACGCGTCCGTCCGATACCTCGAACCGACCGTTCAGAGTCTGTGGGTGACGCAACGTAAATGCTAATGTCACGCCAGGTAGCGGCAGTGCCGGCGCTGCCCGACCACAGACGCAGGACGGTCCGGATGCCCCCACCACCGGAGGACGACTTCCACCGAGCACTGGGCAGAGCCCTCGAGCTGCAGCGCCTGGCCTGCGAGGCGTGGGCGCAGGTCCAGCGGGCGCAGGCCACCCAGCCGCAGGCGGTCCAGCCGCAGTCCCCACCCCAGTCGCCGCAATCCCCGCCGCTGCAATCCCCGCTGCCGCAGTCTCCGCTGCCGCAGTCGCCGCTGCCGCAACCCCAGTCGCCGCAATCCCAGCCGCCGCCTCCGGCCCAGCCCCAGCCACCCCGGTCGCGCAGGCGGCAGACCACTCCGCTGGTGCACCTGACGCCGCGGGAGAGCCAGGTCATCACCCTGATGGTCACCGGGATGCCGAACCGGTCGATCGCCCGGCAGCTCCGGATCTCCGAGCGCACCGTGAAGTCCCACCTGCACAGCATCTTCAGCAAGCTGGGCGTGACCACCCGCGGTGAGGCCGCGGCGTGCCTGCGCGGCGACACCGTCCCGGCCACGCAGGTCCCCCTGGCGCCGCAGCCGGCCCGCTGCCCGGTGTGCTCGGCGGCCTACCGCCCACCGGATGACCGGCTCCGCTGACCCGCGGCACGACCCGGGGCCGTGCCGCCGCTGGACCGGCGGCGCGCGGGTGGACCTCCCGCGTGCCCGGGATCGGTCGCTGACCGCGGTCGAGGTCCCGGGGTCACCCGGTCGTGCTGCTACCGTCGTCCGCGACCGAGATCCCCCGCCCCGAGGACCCCGATGATCCGCACGAGCTTGCGCGACGACCTGAAAGCGGCCCTCAAGAGCCGGGACCGGGTCGCCGTCACGGCGTTGCGCTCCGCCCTGGCCGCGATCGAGAACGCCGAGGCGGTTCCGGTCGACCGACCGGCGGGCGCCACCGCGGCCACGAGCGAGCACGTCGCGGGAGCGGTGGGCGGCCTGGGTGCGGCGGAGGTCGAACGCCGCCACCTCACCGACGCCGACCTGCGCTCGATCGTCGAGGGCGAGGTGCGGGAGCGCTCGGTCGCCGCGCGGGAGTACGAGCGGTTGGGCCGCACCGACCTCGCCGAGCGCCTGCGCGCGGAGGCCGAGGTGCTCGGCCGGCGCCTCTGACCCCGCTCCCCGCTCTTGACCTTGTCGCAGGGACGGGGTTTGTACTCGTCCCATGCAGATCGGTGAACTCGCCGCCCTGGTGGGGTCGTCCCCGAGGGCGATCCGCCACTACCACCGCCGAGGGCTGCTGCCCGAGCCGCCCCGGCGGTCGAACGGCTACCGCGACTACGGGCTGCGCGAGGCCATCGCGCTGGCGCGCATCCGGAGGCTGGCGGAACTGGGGCTGAGCCTGGACGAGGTGCACGACGCCCTCGCCGACGACCGCGGCCGGGACCTGCACGAGATCCTGGTCGAGCTGGACGGCGACCTGGCCCGGCAGGAGGCCCGGATCCGCGATCGCCGCGCGCGCCTGGCGGAGCTGATCGCGCGCGGCGGCGTCCGGGCCGACGACGCCGTGTCGGCGGACCTGGCCGAGGTGCTCAGGAGCTTCGACGGGCCCACCGGCGCCGAGCCGGCGTCGCCGGTGGCCGCCGCGGAGCGGGAGCTGCTGGCCCTGCTGGACACCACCGCCGAGCCGGCCGAGCGCGACCGCGTGGTCGCGGTGCTGCGCGCGCAGGCCGACGACCCCGCGGCGGTGGCGCGCGGGCAGGAGGTGCACCGGCGGCTGGACGAGCTGTCGGACGCGCCGGTGGACGACCCCCGCGTGCCGCCGCTCGCCGCGGAGCTGGCCGACAGCGTGCCGCGGGAGCTGCTGGCCGTCCTCCCGCCGCCCGCCGAGTTCGGCCCGGACCACCCGTTCAGCGCCGTCGTGCTGGACGCGATGGCCCCGGCGCAGGCCGAGGTCGTCCGCCGGGCCCTGCGCATCCTCGCGGACCGCGGCGAGGGCGCGCGGTGAGCGGCCGTGCCCGGCGCGCGCTGCTGCACCAGGCGAGGGGGGTGGCGAGCCTGTGGTGGTGGGTCCGCGGTCGGCGGCAGGACGTCGGGCCCGGCGACGTGGCGCTGGGCCACGCCCGCGACCGGACGTCGATGACCGTCGCGCTGGCGGGGGTGCTGGCCGTGGAGGCGGCGGTCGTGGGCTTCCTCGTGCCGTGGCCCGCGGTGCACGTGCTCGACGCGCTCGCCGTGCTCCAGGTGCTCGGCGTCGCTGCGATCGCCGTGACCCGGCCCCACTACCTCCACGACGACGTGCTGGTGCTGCGCGAAGGGGCGCTGTTCGAGGTGCGCGTGCCGCTGGCCTCGGTGGCGGCGGTCCGGGTCGACCGCAGGCTCCACAGTGGACGGACCAGGGAGCTGACCGCCCGGCCGGGCCCGGAGGGCGGTGCGGAGCTGAGCATCGCGGCCGGCAACCAGACCGACGTCCTGCTGGTGCTGTCCGAGCCGGTGACCGTCGCGGACCCCGGCGGCCCCACCGGCGAGGCCGTGGCGGTGCGCTTCCGCGCCGACGAGCCGCACGCGGCGGTCGCCGCGATCAAGACCGCCGCGGCCCGCGCGGCACACCGACCGTGATGTGGCAGCTTGGGCGGCATGGCACGGATCAGGTGCGCGGTGACCCGGTGGGTGGACGACGCCTTCCCGGGGTGGGTCGAGGTGCGGCTGGTCGAGGCGGACGGCACCGTCGCCGCGCTGACGGACAAGGTCCCGGCGTTCGGCCTGGACGGGGTGACGGCGGGCACGCCGCTCCCCGTCCCGGTCGAGTTGGCGTGCCGGGTCCTCCGACGCGAACGCGACCGGCACGGCCGGGAGCTGGTGGTCGTCGCACTCCGCCACGGCGTCGCCGACCGGTCGGGGCGCACCGAGTTCGCGGTCCCCGCCGACCAGGTCGTCTGACCGGGCGCGCGGGAGCAGGCGCACGTCCCGGCGCGGTGGCGCCGCGCCGGCCCTGAGCCCCGAAGACCTCCGCCGCGGCCGACCACGACGGGTGCGCGCCGGCGCGGGCAGCGGGCCGCGCCGGAAAACGGGTTGCCGGCGCGGGGGCGTCGGTGCGACGTTCGCCGCGCCGCGCCGTCGCGCCCGGAGGGGGTCGAGCCGTGATCGTCACGAGTGTGGCCGAGCGGCCCGACCTGCTGGGGCCGGCGGTGGAGCTGGGCGGCGTCGGCCACGAGTTCATGCGGCACGACCGGGTGGGCGGGTTGGCGCGGGCGCGCCGGCTGGCGGCGCGCTGGCCGGACTGCTTCCTGGTCGTGCTCGACGGCGACGTCCCGGTGGCGCGGGCGGTCGGCGTGCCGCTGGTGTTCCCCGAGCCCGGCCGGGAGCAGCTGCCCGACCACGGGTGGGACGGGGCCGTCCTGTGGGCGGCCGAGGACGCGCTCGACGGGCGGGCCCCGACCTGCCTGGCGGCGCTGGACGTCCAGGTCGCCGGCGACCGGCGCGGGCAGGGGATCGCGGCGGTGGCGCTGGACGCCCTGCGGGCCGCCGCGCGCCGGAAGCGCCTGCGCCGGCTGGTGATCCCGGTCCGCCCGACGTCCAAGGACCGGCGACCGCGGCTGGGCATGGCGGAGTTCCTCGCGCGGCGTCGCCCGGACGGCCTGTCCCGCGACCCGTGGCTGCGCACCCACGAACGCCTCGGCGCGCGGGTGGTGAAGGTGGCCCCGTTCTCGATGACCGTCGTCGGCAGCCTGGCCCAGTGGGAGTCGTGGACCGGGTCGCCGCTGGTCGACGGGCAGAACGTCGTCCGCGGCGCCCTGGCCCCGGTGCTGGCGTCGACGGCGTCGGACGTGGGCGTCTACGTCGAACCCAACGTCTGGGTCGAGCACACCGTGGACGACACCCCGTAGCCGGCGCCCTCCCGAACGGCCCCGCCACGAGCAGGCGCGCTCGGAGGTCCCGGCTGTTTCCCCGCACGAGCACCCGCACGGCGGCGCCCTGCCGCAGGAGGGCGGGTGTGTCCCGGGCCACGCCACGAGGTATATAGGACTCCTAACGATTTTGTGGCATGCTGTGCGCGTCCGCACGACAACGAGGAGGCCCGTGTGCACGCGGTAGTGGTCCGGTCCGCCCTGTCCGAGCGCCCGCGAGCGAGGTCGGCCGCGCCGCTGCAGGCCCGGCGATGACCGGCGCCCGGGTGCTGGTCGTGTCCGTCGGCGCCGTGCAGCCGCTGCCCTGGCACGGGCGCACCGTGCTCTCCGGCATCAGGAAGTCGCCCGTGGCCGGCCCGGTGGAGCTGACCGAGCACGGCGTGGCGGGCGACCAGCAGGGCGACCTCAAGCGCCACGGCGGACCGGACAAGGCGGTCCTGCTCTACCCGAGCGAGCACTACCCGGCCTGGGCCGGGCAGCTCGGCGACCTCACCGCGCCGGCGTTCGGCGAGAACCTCACCACCGCCGGGATCCTGGAGGGCGACGCCGTGCTCGGCGCGGTCTACGCCATCGGCGCCGCCGTGGTGCAGGTGACCCAGCCGCGCCGGCCCTGCTACCGGCTGGCCGCCCACCACGGCGTCGCCGACATGGCCGTGCTGACCCAGCGCACCGGCCGCACCGGCTTCTACTGCCGCGTGCTGACCCCCGGCCACGTGGCCGCCGGCGACCGGGTCGACCTGCTCTCCCGGCCGGGGCACGGCATCACCGCGGCCGAGGCGCACCGCGTGATCAACGTCGACCGCGCCGACCTGGCCGCCGCGCGGCGCCTGCTCGACCACCCCGAGGTGCTGCCCGACTCGTGGGTCGGGCTGCTGCGGCAGCGCCTGGACGGACGGCTCGACGACCAGACGGCCCGGCTGCACGGCACGACGCCGGCCGCCGGGCAGGGCGGATCCGCGCCCGCTTCTCCTCCCACCACCACGAAGGAGTCCAGATGAGCGACGACATCCCCGGCTACCTGCACGACGACGCCGCGCTCGCCCCCTCGCCGGTCACCAAGGACGACCTCGACAAGCTGCTGGCCAGCGTGCTGTTCGGCCCCGAGGACCAGGCCGCGCTGCGCACCGCGGGCGAGGTCCTCGGCGGGCAGGTCGAGCAGGTCCTCGACGTCTGGTACGGCTTCGTCGGCTCGCACCCGCACCTGCTCGCCTACTTCTCCACGCCCTCCGGCGAGCCGATCGGCGAGTACCTGGACCGGGTGCGGGCGCGCTTCGGGCGCTGGATCATCGACACCTGCACCCGCACCTACGACGAGCAGTGGCTGGCCTACCAGCAGGAGATCGCCCTGCGGCACACGCGGGAGAAGAAGAACGCGACCGACGGCGTCGACTCGACGCCGTACATCCCGCTGCGCTACCTCATCGCGTTCATCTACCCGATCACCGCGACGATCCGGCCCTTCCTGGCCGCGAACGGGCACGACGAGGCCGAGGTCGAGGCCATGTTCCAAGCCTGGTTCAAGGCCGTCACCCTCCAGATCGCCCTGTGGTCGCAGCCCTACGCCGGCACGGCCTGGTGATCGACCGCAACCACAGGAGCAGCCGTGCCGATCGTCCCCTCACCCGCCTCCGGGCCCGTCACACCGGCGCCGCCGTGGACGACGACCCGGTGGTTCAACAGTGACCCGCTGGAGCTGGCCGACCTGCGCGGCCGGGTGGTCGTCCTCGAAGCGTTCCAGATGCTGTGCCCGGGGTGCGTCGCCCACGGCCTGCCGCAGGCCGTGCGACTGACCCAGACCTTCGGCGACGACCTCGCCGTGATCGGCCTGCACAGCGTCTTCGAGCACCACGCGGCCATGACCCCGACCAGCCTCGAAGCGTTCCTGCACGAGTACCGGATCCGCTTCCCCGTGGCGGTGGACGCCCACCGGGGCGAGGACCCGACCCCGGTCACCTTCGCCCGCTACCGGATGCGGGGCACGCCTTCCCTGGTGCTCATCGACCGCGACGGCAACGTGCGCGGCCACCAGCTCGGGGCGGTCGACGACATGACCGTCGCCGCGGCCGTGGCCCGCCTGCTCGACGCGGGCCCGGCCGCCGGGCACGCCGGCGTCGCGGCGGCGCCGACGTCGGTCTGCACGACCGACGGCGACTGCGCGTAGCGCCGCGGCGCCCGCCCCGTCGCCCGACCGCGCGGGGCGCGCACCGGGCGCGGGCGGCGACCCCGCCCGCGCCCTCCCGGCCGGTCCCGCCCGGGACCGGCCGGGACGCCGGGTGGGCGACCACCGGTCCGGCCCCGCGGGCGGTGCCACTAGCATCCGGGCGTGGACCGGACCCGGCTCGGCGCGTGGCTGATGATCGCCCTGGCGGCGGCGCAGGTCCTGGCGGTGCTGCTCACCGGTCCGGGCGGCGAACCGGCGGTGGTCGCCGTGGCGCTCAACGCCGCCGCCGTCGCCTCGGCCGCGTGGCTGCTGCGCCGCCCCGCCCACAGCCGCTGGCCCCTGACCGCGTGGGCGGCCGGCTTCTTCGGCTGGCACGCCACCGGCCTGGTCACCCTCGCGGGCATCGTGCCGACCGGGCTGGACGCGGTGTTCGCCATCGCCCCGCACCGCGAGCTGTCCACCCTGCACCAGGCGGTCCTCACCACCGCCGCCGCCTTCGCCGTCCACCTGCTGCTGCCCCGGCCCCGCCGGAGCTGACCGGCGCCGGTCGGCTAGCCGCCGAGGTTGTCCACCGCGGCGGACAGCTTCACGGCGTGCTGCTCCAGCTCCGCGTCGGTGAACCCCTCCTGCCCCGCGCGGTGGAGGAAGTCCCGGCGGGTGACCAGTTCCAGGCCCCCGCCCTGCCGGTCGGCGGCGGACACCACCTCGACCCGGCCCTCCACCAGCACCAGGGTCGGGTCGGCCAGGTCGGAGTCGAGCAGGCGGCGCAGGTCCCGCCCGCGGATCGTGCCGGTGTCGTCAGTCATGCGCTCGGCGTACCCGGCACGGCCGCACCCAACCGCGACCCGGCGCCGCGAAACCGGCCGGGGCGCCGCTCGGGACGCTGCTCGGGGCGGCGACGAAGGTCACGACCAGGCGGCAGCGGGTTCGGGGTTTCCGCCGCCGGGTAAGGGAGCGGGCATGGTGCTCTCGTTGAAGCGGGCCGTGAGCGGGCGGTTGCTGTACTTCTTCATCCTCGGCGACATCCTCGGCGCCGGCGTGTACGTCCTGGTCGGCTCGGTCGCGGGGAAGGCCGGGGGAGCGGTGTGGCTGCCGTTGCTGTGCGCGCTCGCGCTGGCGACGCTCACCGGCGCCTCCTACGCCGAGCTGGCCACGAAGTACCCCAGGGCGGGCGGGTCGGCGCACTACGCGACGAGGGCGTTCGGGAACGCGGTCGGCTCCGTGGTCGGGTTCTGCATGCTCGCCGCCGGGATCGTGTCGGTGGGCGCGCTGGCCCGCGCGTTCGCCGGCGACTACCTGGCGACGATGGTGTCCGTGCCGGTGGTCCTGGTCGTCGTGCTGCTGCTGGCCGGGCTGGCGCTGCTCAACATCAGGGGCGTCAAGGAGTCGTTGCGGGCCAACGCCGCCGCCACGGTCGTCGAGCTCGGCGGGCTGCTGCTGGTGATCGGGCTCGGGGCCTGGGTGGTGCTGCGCGGCGACGCGGAGCCCGCCCGGCTCGCGCAGGTCGACACCGGGCACGGGGCGTTCGGCGCGGTGCTCGCCGGGACGGTGCTCGCCTACTACTCGTTCGTCGGCTTCGAGACCTCGGTCAACCTCGCCGAGGAGGTGCGCGACCCGCGGCGCTCCTACCCGCGGGCGCTGTTCGGCGCGCTGGCCACCGTCGGCGTCGTCTACCTGCTCATCGGGCTGGTGACCAGCGCGTCCGTGCCGACCGACCGGCTGGCGGCCTCCAGCGGGCCGCTGCTGGAGGTGGTCCGGGCCGCCGGCGGCGTGCCCGAGTGGCTGTTCGGCCTGGTCGCCCTGGTCGCGGTGGCCAACGGCGCGCTGCTGACCGGCATCATGTCCTCCCGCCTGGCCTACGGCATGGCCCGCGACGGCCTGCTGCCCGCCGTGCTCGGCCGCGTCCTGCCCGGCCGCCGCACGCCCTGGGTGGCCGCGCTGACCACGTCCGGCGCGTCGCTGGTCCTGGCGCTGACCGGGGAGGTCGAAGCGCTCGCCACCACGCTGGTGCTGCTGCTCCTGGTGGTGTTCACCGCCGTCAACGCCGCCGTGCTCGTGCTGCGCCGCGACCCCGGCGACGCCGAGCACTTCCGGGTGCCGCTCGTCGTGCCGGTGCTGGGCATCGGGTCGTGCCTGCTGCTGTTCACGCAGGTGGAGGCCGGTGTGTGGGCGCGCGGGCTGGTGCTGGTGGGGCTGGGGGTCGTGCTCGCCGCGGCGAACGCCGTGCGGCGCAGGCGCGCCGGCGCGGCGAGCGGAGCGCAGGCCCGCTCGCCGGAGCGCGTCGGCGACTGACGGCCCGGTCCCGGCGGGATCGCCGGGGGAGTCCCCGGCGATCCCGTCCCGGTGCGGCCCCGGTGAGCCCGCCGGCCGCGGCGAAGCCGGGGACCGCGCCGTCGGCCTCCCACGACGTCAGTCCTCACCGGCCATGCGGAACGCACCCGCCTCCAGGCGTCCGATGAGCCGGTGGGTCCACTGCGCGCGGCTCTCGGCGGTGTGCAGCCACAGCCCGATGACCTCGCCGACCGGGCCCCAGGTCTCCAGGTCGGTCCCCGGCGGCAGCTGCCCGGCGACGGCCGTGCGCCAGTCGTCCATCGCCCGCGCGCGCTCCCGCAGCAGGTCGACCGCCTGCGGGCGGGGCAGGTCCTCGATGAGGCCGACGGCGGCGGCCAGCACGTCCAGCCGCGGGTCGTGGCGGGTGAGCGCCGCGCGGAGCAGGGCGAAGTACTCCCGCTCGCCCTCCTCGGTCACCTCGTACTCCAGGCGCGGCGGCCCGCCCGCCTCGCTCGGCGTGGTCTCGTGCGGGAGCAGCAGACCTTGCGCGCTCATGGCCTTGAGCGCGTGGTAGACCGATCCCGACGTGGCGTTGGACCACTCGTGCGCGCCCCACGACTCCAGGTCGGACCGCACCTGGTAGCCGTGCGCCCGACCGCGCCGCCGCACCGCGCCGAGCACCAGCAGGCGAACCGCCGACACGCGCCCTCCCCCCGTCAGCCGGCGCTGGGCCGGTCGGTGCTGATCCACCACAGTGTGCCGAAGGGGTCGACGAAGCCGCCCATCCGGCTGCCGTCCTCCTGCGCGGTGATCTCCTGGGCCGGCGTGGCGCCGGCGGCCACCGCCCGCGCGTAGACCGCGTCGGCGTCCGGCACGGTGGCCCACAGCTGGACGTGCGCCGGCTCGGAGGGCGAGCGCAGGCACCGCGAGCCGTTCGCGCCGGAGTCGGCGAAGAACACCACCGCGGCGCCGATCCGCGCTTCGGCGTGCAGCACCCGCTCGGGGTCCGAGGGCAACCGCAGCACGTTGCCCACCTCGGCCTCGAAGGCGCTTTCGAGGAAACCGCTGTAGGTGTTCGCGTTGTCCACCATGACGTAGGGCGTCACCGAGGTCATGCCCACCTCCTGACTGACCAAATTTGGCTACCTGTCGCCGCGAAGGTACCACTCACTAGCCAAAGTCGGCTAGTGAGTGGTGGCGCCCCCGCGGTCGGTGCGCCGGGGGAGGGGTAAGCGGTGGCGTGCCCGGGTACCTGGCCGGGGCGGCGGCCGGAACCCCTTCGACCCGTCGACCGGCGGAGAGGAGCCTGGTGGTGAGTGCGAACGCCGTGGTGTACACCGGTGCCGGCGTCGCGACGCTCCTGGCCGCGCTGCTGCCGCGCGCCCTGGGCAAGGCCCCGGTCTCGATGCCGATGGTGTTCCTGGCCGCGGGCGCGGTCGCGTTCACGGTCATCGACCCGCTGCCCGACCCCGACCCGATCCGGTACGGCGGCGTCGCGCTGCACCTCACCGAGCTGTGCGTGATCATCTCGCTGATGGGCGCGGGCCTGGCGCTCAACCGGCCGGTCGGCCTGCGCCGCTGGGCGACCACTTGGCGGCTGCTGGCCGTCACGATGCCGCTGTCCATGCTCGCCATCGGCCTGCTCGGGTGGGGCGCGCTGGGCCTGGGCGCGGCGTCGGCGGTCCTGCTGGCGGCGGTGATCGCGCCCACCGACCCGGTGCTGGCCGGCGAGGTCCAGGTGGCCGAGCCCGCCGAGCGCCCCGACGACCCCGGCTCGGCGGAGGACGAGGCCCGGTTCGCGCTGACCTCGGAGGCGGGCCTCAACGACGGCCTGGCGTTCCCGTTCACCTACGCCGCGGTCGCGATCAGCGTCGTCGGGGTCGCGCCGGCCGCCTGGCTGCCGCACTGGCTCGCGGTGGACCTGCTGTGGCGGCTGGCGTGCGGCCTCCTGGTCGGCCTGCTCACCGGCTGGGTGCTGCGCAAGCTGTTCTTCGCCGCGCCGTCGGAGAAGTTCCGCCTGGCGGAGCACGCGGAGGGCTTCGTCGCGCTCGCCGCCACGTTCCTGGCCTACGGCCTGACCGAGCTGGCCGAGGGGTACGGCTTCATCGCGGTGTTCGTGTGCGCCTGCACGATCCGGGCGGGTGAGCGGTCCCACGGCTACCACCGCGTCCTGCACCAGTACGTCGAGCAGGTCGAGCGGATGCTCACCGTGCTGATCATCTTCCTGCTCGGCGGGGCGGCCGTGACCGGCCTGCTGGCGGGCGCCGGGTGGCGGGAAGTGGTCGTGGCGCTGGTGATCCTGCTCGTGGTGCGGCCGGTGACCGGGCTGGTCGGCCTGGCCCGCGGCAAGACCGGGCCGCGCGAGCGCGCCGTCATCTCGTTCTTCGGCGTGCGCGGCGTCGGCTCGCTGTTCTACGTCGCCTACGCCCTCCAGGAGGGCCACTTCGCGGACCAGCACGCGATCTGGCGCGTGGTCGGCCTGGTGGTGATCGGCTCGATCGTCCTGCACGGCGTCACCGCGACCCCGGCGATCCGGCTCCTGGACCGCCTGCGGGAGCGCGCGGCCCGGAAGCGGCACGGTGATCCCGACAAGGCGTCGCAGACACCCGTGTGAACCGGTTTTCCGCCGCGCCGGCGCCGCGCCGCAGGGCGCCGGCGCCCGCGCACCGCGCCGGCCCGGTCCTCGGCCCCCGGAGCGGGCGGGCGGCCTCGCGGTGGCGGGAGCCCGGCACTTTCACCCGGCCTGTCGGGTTGGGGCGGTGGCACGCGCGGGTAGGCACCGTGCATGGCCTCTACGAAGCAGACACCACTCGTGCCCCCGTGCGCGCCCGAATCACCCCTCGCGCCGCCCGGCGGCGATCCTGTCGCCGGTCAAGCGCTGCACGCGCACGGCGATGACCACCTCGACACCACCCCGGACATCGCATGAGCACCGTCGCCGACGCCTTGGTCCAACGGCTGCGCACGTGGGGCGTGCCGAGGGTGTTCGGGTACGCGGGCGACGGCATCGACCCCATCCTGGCCGCCCTGCACCGCTCCGGCGGCGACCCGGAGTTCGTCCCCGCGCGGCACGAGGAGATGGCCGCGTTCATGGCCACCGGGCACGCCAAGTACACCGGCGAGGTCGGCGTCTGCCTGGCGACCCAGGGACCGGGCGCGATCCACCTGCTCAACGGTCTCTACGACGCCAAGCTCGACCGCCGCCCGGTCGTGGCGATCGTGGGCCAGGTGGTCTCGACCGCGCTGGGCACCGGCTACCTGCAGGAGGTCGACCTGCACGCGTTGTTCAAGGACGTGTGCGGCCAGTACCTGCAGACGGTGTTCGCGGCCGAGCAACTGCCCGTGCTGCTGGACAACGCCATGCGCACCGCCATCTCCGAGCGCGTGCCGACGTGCCTGATCATCCCGCACGACGTGCAGCGCGCCGACGCCGTGGACGACCTGCCGCACAGCCACGGGGTGGTGCCCTCCTCGGCGGTCACCGCCCGGCCCCGCGTGCTGCCCCGGGAGGACGACCTGCGCCGCGCCGCCGACGTGCTCAACGCCGGGCGCAGGCCCGCGCTGCTGATCGGCCGCGGCGCCGCCGGCGCGGAGCACGAGATCGCCCGGGTGGTCGAGGCGCTGGGCGCGGGCGCCACCGCGTCGCTGGTGGGCAAGCCGGTCGTCCCCGAGGACGCGCCGTGGCACACCGGCGTCATGGGCCACCTGGGCACCACCGCCTCCGCCGAGCTGATGGCCGGGTGCGACACGCTGCTGATCGTGGGCTGCAACGACCCGTGGACCGAGTTCTACCCCGAGCCGGGGCAGGCCCGCGCCGTGCAGGTCGACATCGAGGCGCGCGTGGTGGGCAGCAAGTACCCGGTGGAGGCGGCGCTGGTCGGGGACTCCGGCGAGACGCTGCGCGCCCTGCTGCCGCTGCTGCGGCACAACCCCGACCGCGACTGGGAGCAGAAGGTGTTCGCCGACGTGTCCCGGTGGCGCACCCTGGCGGGGGAGCGCGCCCGCACACCCGCCGACCCGCTGAACCCCGAGCTGGTGGTGCACGAGCTGTCGGGCGCCCTGCCGCCGGACGTGCAGGTCGCCGTGGACGTCGGCTCGTCCACGTACTGGTACGCCCGCCACCTGGCCCTGCCGGTCGGCGCGCCCGCTCACACGTCCAGCTACCTGGCGTCCATGGGCTGCGCCCTGCCCTACGGGGTGGCGGCGAAGCTGCGCGCCCCCGACCGGCCGGTGGTCGCGCTGGTCGGCGACGGCGCCATGCAGATGAGCGGCCTGCTGGAGCTGATCACCGTCGCCGACCTGTGGCGGACCTGGGCCGACCCGAGGTTCGTCGTGCTGGTGCTGCACAACCGGGACCTCAACGAGGTCACCTGGGAGCAGCGGGAGATGGAGGGCGACCCGCGGTTCCCGACCTCGCAGCGCGTCCCCGACTTCCCCTACGCCGGTTACGCCGAGCTGCTCGGCCTGCGCGGCATCCGGGTCGACTCGCCGGACCAGGTCGGCGGCGCCTGGCGCGAGGCGTTCGACGCGGACCGGCCGGTGGTCGTGGAAGCCGTCGTGGACCCGGCCGTGCCCCTGCTGGCGCCGCACCTGCCGGACGAGAAGGTGGCGAAGATCCACCAGGGGTTGGACCAGGAGCCCGAGGGCGGCGCGGAACGGGAGCACCTGCGCCGCCAGCGCGCCGCCGAGGGGCACGGGGAGTGATTCCGGCAGGCGGTTGACGCCCCGCGCGATGGCGCTTCAGCTCGCACCGCAAGCCGCGCTCCGCGCGGCGGCGCTGCAGCTCTAGCCTCAGCCGCGCTCCGCGCGGCGGCGCTTCAGCGCAGCCGTGTGCCTCGTGTTCTCCCCGTACGGCCTGGGCGCAGCCCAATCATGTTTTCCGGGGGGCGTCAAGCACGCTCTTCGCTTGACGCCCCCCGGAAAACATGATTGCCTCCGGCAGGCCGTGCGGGGAGAACACGACGCACTTCCCTCCTCCTTGGGGGCCTCCCGGCCGCTCTTCATACTTGGGTCCCGCACCGATCCAGGAAATATCAGGTGCCGTACCGATCCAAGATTAAAAACCAAAAGAGTCCTCGCCGGACAGGCAGGCCGCCAAGGAGAAGGAAAAGAAACAGCGGTCGTGTTCTCCCCGCATGACCTGTCAAAGACGACCATGCTTTCTTGGGGGGTGCAAGCGAAAAGCGTGCTTGCACCCCCCAAGAAAGCATGGTAGCCCTCCGGGCAGGCCATACGGGGAGAACACGAGAGCACCGGTCTGCACGGGGCGTGCCGAAAACCGAAAGCGAAAGCCGCACGCGGCGAGTCGCCGGCGTCAAGCGGCGAGTCGGGAGTTGTGGGTCGTGGGAGCGCTGGGGGGCGCTGGGGGTGGTTGGTGGTCGGGATCGGGGGTAGCCGACGAGGAGACTGCCTCGGTTCGACGGAGGGATCGCATGGCCGACCGCATCTCGGACATCTGGGGAGCGCGTACCCCGCACGCCAAGGGCGACCCGTGGCCGGTGCGGGTGGACCTGCACCTGGACCGGGGGCTGTCGGAGTCCGATGTGGACCAGTGGGTGCAGTCCGCGTGCGTGCTGTGCAGCAACGGCTGCGGGTGTGACATCGCGGTCAAGGGTGGGCGCATGGTCGGTGTGCGCGGTCGTGCCGGGGATGTGGTCAACCACGGGAGGTTGGGGCCCAAGGGCCTGTACGGCTCGTGGCAGTGGAACGGGGAGGACCGCCTGACCCGGCCGCTGGTGCGGCGCGGCGGTGTGCTGGTGGAGTCCGATTGGGACACCGCGATGGACCTGGTGGTGCGTCGGTCGCGGGAGCTGCTCGACGAGGTCGGGCCGTTGTCGCACGGGTTCTACACCAGTGGCCAGTTGTTCCTGGAGGAGTACTACACCCTGGGCGTGATCGGCAAAGCGGGTCTGGGCACGCCGCACATGGACGGCAACACGCGGTTGTGCACGGCGACGGCGGCGGCGGCGATGAAGGAGAGCTTCGGCTCCGACGGCCAGCCCGGCAGCTACACCGACATCGACTTCTGCGACGCGCTGTTCCTGTTCGGCCACAACATGGCCGAGACGCAGACGGTGCTGTGGGCGCGGGTGCTCGACCGGCTGCGCGGCCCGGACCGGCCGGTGGTCGTGGCCGTCGACCCGCGCCGCACGGACGTGGCCGCCGCGGCGGTGGAGTCCGGGGGAGTGCACCTGGCCCCGCTGCCCGGCACCAACCAGGCCCTGATGAACGGCCTGGTCCGCGAGCTGATCGTGAACGGGTGGGTGGACCGGGACTACGTCGCCGCGCACACCCTCGGCTACGACGAGCTGGCCGCCACCGTCGAGCCGTACACGCCCGAGCACGTGGCGGGCGCCTGCGGCGTCGACGCCGACGACGTCCGGCGGGCGGCGCGGGTCTTCGGCACCTCCGACCGCGTGCTGTCCACCGTGCTCCAGGGCTTCTACCAGTCCCACCAGGCCACCGCGGCGTCCTGCCAGGTCAACAACCTGCACCTGCTGCGCGGGCTGATCGGGGCGCCCGGCTGCGGCATCCTGCAGATGAACGGCCAGCCCACCGCGCAGAACACCCGCGAGACGGGCGCGGACGGCGACCTGCCGGGCTTCCGCAACTGGGACAACCCCGAGCACATCCGGGAGCTGGCCGAGCTGTGGAACGTCGACCCGCTGACCATCCCGCACTGGGCGCCGCCCACCCACGCCATGCAGATCTGGCGCTACGCCGAGCAGGGCTCGATCCGGTTCCTGTGGATCTCCGCGACCAACCCGGCGGTGTCGCTGCCCGAGCTGCGGCGCGTCCGGGAGATCCTCGGGCGGCAGGAGCTGTTCGTGGTGGTGCAGGACGGGTTCCGCACCGAGACCGCCGAGTGCGCCGACGTGGTGCTCCCGGCGGCGCTGTGGGGCGAGAAGCAGGGCACCTTCACCAACGTCAACCGCACCGTGCACCTGTCGGACAAGGCCGTCGAGCCACCGGGCGAAGCGCGTTCGGACCTGGACATCTTCCTGGACTACGCCCGCCGCATGGACTTCCGCGACCTCGACGGCGCGCCGCTGGTCAAGTGGTCGGATCCCGAGGGCGCGTTCGAGGCGTGGAAGGAGTGCAGCCGCGGTCGGCTGTGCGACTACACCGGCCTGTCCTACGCCAAGCTGCGCGGCGGCAGCGGCATCCCCTGGCCGTGCGACGCCGAGCACCCGGACGGGTGCGACCGGCTCTACGCCGACGGCGTGTTCCCCACGCACCCGGACGTGTGCGAGAGCTACGGCCACGACCTGCTCACCGGCGGCACCACCTCACCCGAGCGGTACAAGGCGCAACGCCCCGACGGCCGGGCGTTCCTCAAAGCCGCCGAGCACACCCCGCCACCGGAGCGGCCGAGCGAGGAGTACCCGTTCGCGGTCACCACCGGCCGCACCGCCTACCACTTCCACACCCGCACCAAAACCGGCCGGTCCCGGCAGCTGCGCCGCGCGGCCCCGCGGCCGTGGGTGGAGCTGTCCGCCCGCGACGCCGCCGCCCTGGGCGTCGGCGAGGGCGACCTGGTCCGCGTGGAGTCGCCCCGCGGCCGGGTCGAGGCGCCCGCCCGCGTCGGCCGGGGCCGCGATGGTGTGGTCTTCCTGCCGTTCCACTACGGCTACTGGGACGCCGAGGACGACCGGCACGTGCGGGCGGCCAACGAGGTCACGCTCACCGAGTGGGACCCGGTGTCCAAGCAGCCGCTGTTCAAGATCGGCGCGGCGCGGGTGGTCAAGCTGGCCGACGCCACCGGTCCCGCGCCCGCGCCCACCACCACGGCGTCGGCTCCGCACGACCCGGCCGGCGTCGCCCCGACCGCGGGCGAGGACGACGTGCGCGAGGACCTCGCGCCGACCGACCCGCCCGCGCCGCCGCCGACCCCCGACCACACCCCGAACGTGCCGCCGGAGGGCTGAACCGTGCACCTGGCCACCTACCTGGGACTGCTGCACACCTCGCTGACCACGCTGGCCGACGCCTTCCGCGAGGTCGGGCGCGGCCACGGCGAGGAACCCGACGTGCAGCACACCTGCCAGGTCCTGGCCGGTCGCGTCGAGCGCCAGGCCGAGGCCCTGGCGCCGGTCGTGCGGCGCTACGGCGAGCACCGCGAGGAGGAGCCCGAACGCCTGCACGCCACCGGTCTGGACTCCACCCGCAGCGGCCCGGTGGGCCTGCTGCGCGACCTGCAGGACCTCTACACCCTGGCCGCCCTGACCGACATCACCTGGACCGTCGTCGGCCAGGCCGCCCAGGGGCTGCGCGACCACGAGCTGCTCGACGTCGTCGACACCTGCGAGCAGGACACCGCCCGCCAGTTGACCTGGCTGCGCACCCGGATCAAGCAGGCCGCGCCCCAGGCCCTCATCGCGGCCGGGTGAGCACGGCGGGCGCCTCCCGGCACCCGCGAACGGGTGAGACGCAGGGCACTCCGGGCCGGGAACACCGGGGCCCGCCGAGCCGTTGTGACGAGTGGTCGGTGCGGTCCGTGTCCCCCGGGCCTCATCTCAACGCCTTCGCGGAATACCGTTCGGCTGGAGCCGCGTCGTGCTACTCGCCGAGAGGCGACCGCCGCACCGACCCCTTCAACCCGCCTCCGGCCGCCGCCTCCCCCCAGCGCGGCCGGAGGTTGCTCGTCCCCCGCCCCCGTCGACCACTCGACGGGGGCGTCGGCACGCCCTTCCCGTCACCCGCGGTCACCGCTGCCGGGCTGTGCGGCGCACCGGGGCGGGCCACCGGTTTTCCCGGCGCCCCGGCCTGGTTGCCCGCCGGCCGCCGGGGTACCCGCAGGACCGGACGAGAGGGCTGATGATGAAGACATCGACCAAAGCCGCGGTGTGGGTGGGCGCCGGCGCCGCGGTGGCGATCGGCGGGCGCGCCGTCGTGGGCAGGAAGGCGTCCGACCGGGATGACCGCTGGCTGGCGGTGACGGTGAACTGCTCGCCGGAGCAGGTCCACGAGCTGCCGGAGCCCCTGGCGCGGTTGCGCGCGGACGTCGAGATCAGGATCCGGCCCGCCACCGGGGACAAGGGCACCGAGGTGCTGGCCCGGCCGATCGGCGACGTGTCGCGCGCCGACCTGCGGACCGCCCTGCGGCAGGCGAAGTCCCTGATCGAGACCGGGTCGGTGCTGCGGCCGGACCCGCCCGCGACCCACCCCGGCCCGGCCGGGCGGGTGCTGCGGCTGGTGACGCGCCGGGCGAAGGGGGAGGGCAGGCTGTGAAAGCGCTGTGCTGGGAAGGCGTCAACGACCTGAAGGTCCAGCAGGTCCCCGACCCGCGGATCCTCAACGACCAGGACCTGATCCTGAAGGTGGGGCTGAGCACGTCGTGCGGCTCGGACCTGCACCTGATCACCGGGCACATCCCGTTCATGCAGGCCGGTGACGTCATCGGCCACGAGTTCATGGGCGAGGTGGTCGAGGTCGGTCCGGGCGTGACGAAGCACCGGCCGGGCGACCGCGTGGTGGTGTGCTCGTTCATCGGCTGCGGCTCGTGCTGGTACTGCAAGCACGACCTGTGGTCGTTGTGTGACAACACCAACACCAACCCGGGGATCACCCAGGCGCTCTGGGGAGCCGACCCGGGCGGGATCTTCGGCTACTCGCACGCGATGGGCGGGTTCAAGGGCAGCCACGCCGAGTACGTGCGGGTGCCGTTCGCCGACCACACCGCGATCGCGATCCCGGGCGGGGTCGACGACCTGAGCGCCCTGTTCGTCTCCGACTCGGTGCCCACCGGCTGGATGGGCGCGGACCTGGGCGGGGTCGCGCCCGGCGACGTGGTGGCGGTGTGGGGCTGCGGCGCGGTGGGGCAGATGGCCGCCCGCGCGGCGCAGCTGCTGGGCGCGGAGCGGGTGGTGGTGATCGACCGCTTCGACTACCGGCTGGAGCAGGCCGAGCGGGTGTTCGGGGTCGAGACGCTCAACTACGGGCGCACCGACGTCGGCGCGGCGCTGCGGGAGATGACCGGCGGCCGGGGCCCGGACGTGTGCATCGAGGCGGTCGGCTGCGAGGCGCACAGCTACGGCCCCCAGCACGTCTACGACCAGGTCAAGAGCAAGCTGAAGCTGGAGACCGACCGCCCCATCGCCGTGCGCGACGCGATCCACGCCTGCCGCAAGGGCGGCACGGTGTTCGTGCTCGGCGTGTTCAGCGGGTTCGTGGACAAGTTCCCGCTCGGCGCGGTGATCAACAAGGGCCTGACGCTGCGCGGGGCGCAGCAGCACGGGCAGCGCTACATCCCGATGCTGCTGGACCGCATCGCCGCCGGCGAGATCACCACCACCCACCTGGCCACCCACGTGATGCCGCTGGAGGAGGCGCCGCGCGGGTACGAGATCTTCAAGACCAAGGAGGACGACTGCACCCGGTCGGTCTTCCGCCCTTGAGCGCTCCCCTGAGCCCTTCTCTGCGCGCTCCTTTGCGCGCTCCTCTGAGCGCCCGGAGCCACGGGGCCCGCGCGACCCCGGCCCGGCCCGCCAGAGCGGGCCGGGCCGGGGTCGTCACGCGGCGGGGGTGATGACGAACCCGCTCTCCACGAGGGCGGGCATGCGGCGCAGCGAGATGGTCAGGTCCTGGTCGGGCACCTCGTAGTCCGCACCCGCCAGGCGGGTGGCGAGGGTCTCCAGCAGGCCGATCGTCGCGGTCTCGCCGGGGCAGCGGTGGCCGGTGGCGGGGTCGCCGCCGCCCTGGGGGATCAGGTCGAAGGCGCTGATCGGCCGGTCCAGGAAGCGCTGCGGCCGGAACGCGTAGGGGTCGCCCCACAGCCCGGCGTCGTGGTTCTGGCCGTAGACGTCCAGCAGCACCAGCGAGCCGGCCGGGACGGGCACGCCGCGCCAGGACAGGTCGCGCACCGCCCGGCCGCCCAGGAACGGCGCGAACGGGTAGAACCGGCGGATCTCGTGCACGAACGCGGTGGCGAACGCCGGGTCGCCGGAGGCCAGCGGTGCGCGGTGCCCCTCCCACCGGTGCAGCGCGTGCGCGGCGAACGCGACGAACCAGGCGACCGCGACGGTCGGGCGCACGAAGTTCAGCAGCTCGACCGCGGCCAGGCGCGGCTCGAGCAGCTCGCCGCCGTCCTCGCGGTGGTGGGCGGCCCGGTCGAGCGCCGAGCGCGGCGGCGCCACCGCCCGGCCGTCGCGCACGTCCTCGACCAGGCCCGCCAGCCACGCCTCCCGCCGGCCGCGGGCGCGGCGGGCGCGCCAGTGCCGCGGACCGGGGGTGGCGAAGCCGTCCACCATGGCGGTGAGGTCGGCGGCGAGGCCGGCCACCTCGCCGTCCTCCAGCGGCACGCCGGCCCACCGGCAGACCGCCCTGGTCAGGACGCGGGCGGCCGCGTCGAACAGCACCACGTCCCGGCCGGGCCGCCAGGAGGCGACCGCGTCGTCCCAGGCCCGCGCCGCGTGCCCGGTCAGGTCGGCGACGCCGTCGGGTGTCAGCACCGACAGGAACAGCCCCTTGCGGCGGCGGTGGTCCGCCCCGTCGAGGGTGTGCACGGCGTGGTGGCCGAACAGCGTGCTCTGCACCGGCCCGGGGATGGCCGTGCGGCGCTGGACGTGGTCCTCGTCGTAGAAGAAGCGCGTCGCCTCCGGCCCGCAGACGCCCACCGCCCGCTGACCCATGACCCGCGTCAGCGCGACACCGTCCGGTGCGTCGCGCCGCAGGCCGGGCAGCCAGCTGTAGCCGTGGGCGAGCAGGCCGAGCGAGTCGTCCAGCAGTGGTGTGCGCATGTGTCTGAGTGCCCGGCGGCCGGTCCGGGAAACCCGGCCATTCCAGCTGCCCGGGAACGCCGGGCCGGTGCCGCCCGATCGGGTCGCGCGGGGAACCCGTCCTCGGGACACCGGGCGCACCGGGCCGCGGGTCCGGGCGCCCGGTCAGCCGCGCGGGCCGGAGGTCGTGGCGACGCCGCTGCCGGCGCGGGGCGGGCGGGCGCGGACCTGCCGGTAGGCGTTGACGGTGTCGGCGGTGGTGCGGGCCAGGGTGTACCGGGCGTGGACGCGGTCGGCGGCGGCCGCGCCGTAGGCTTCGCGCCGGGTGGTGTCGGCCAGCAGGGCGCGCAGCTCCCGGGTCAGGGCCGCGGTGTCGCCCGAGGGGACGAGCAGCCCGGTGGCGCCGTGCACCACCAGGTCCGGCAGGACGCCGGCGGTGGTGGCCACGACCGGGACGCCGCAGGCCATGGCCTCCAGCGCGAGCAGGCCCAGCGGCTGGTGGCGCGCCGGGCAGACCACGACGTCGGCCGAGCGCAGCAGGGCGGGCATCGCGGCGCGCGGGACGCGGCCGAGCAGGTGCACCCGGTCGTGCGCCCCCGCGCGCCGGGCGGCCTCGGCCAGCGCCCGCGCCGCCGGGTCGTGGTCCGGCGCGTCGCCGGCGGGGCCGCCCACGACGACCAGCTCGGTGTCCGGCAGCGCGCCCAGCGCGGCGACCAGGCGCCCCAGGCCGTCGTGGTCCACCAGGCGGCCGGCGGCCAGCAGGCGGTGGCGCGCGGTGCGGGGCGCGGCGGGCCCGTCGGGGTTGAACAGGTCGGTGTCCACCCCGTAGGGCACGGCCAGCAGGTCGGCGCGGTGCAGCCCGGCGTCGACCAGCCGCCCGGTCTGGAACGGGCCGGCCGTCAGCACCCCCGCCACCCGGCAGCCCACCGCCCGCGCCATCCCGGAGCCCGCCGCGCGCCGCCGCACCGCCTCGCCCCCGCCGGGGTGGGCGCCGTGCGGGCTGACCAGCACCGGGACCGGCGTGGCGGCCGCGGCGGCCAACGCCACCAGGGCCGAGGTCCACCCGTGGGCGTGCACCACGTCCGGGGGCCGGCCCGCCCACCGGTCCCGCAGGTGCTCCACCACGTCGGCCAGGTCCGGCGCCGGCGTGCCCGGTCGCGGGCCCTGCACGGGCACCTCGGCCCCGCTCACCCACAGGTCGACCTGGGTGGGGTCGGGCATCGCGGCGCGGTGGCCGGTGACGGGCAGGCGCACCACGCGGAAGCCCGGTGGGACCTCCGCCACCGAGTGCTCCCCGTCGCGGGCCAGGGTGTGGACCTCCACGTCGTGCCCGGCGGCGGCCAGCGCCGGGCACAGGTCGCCCAGGTGCCCGCACAGCCCTCCCGCCTCGCCGTCGCCCGGCGCGGCCAGCGGGTCGGCGCTCAGCGACACCATCGAAATCCGCACCGGAACCTCCCGCGCCCGTCCACCTGCTGCGCACGAGAGCCGGCGCACCACCTCCACGTCTACAACCCCGGCCGGTGTCCCGCATCCCGACGCCACCGCCGTGCAGCCCGGTCGGGTGTGCGGCCGGAGCCGGTCCGGGGACCCGGACCTCACCGAAAACTAAACTTGTCAGTACAAGAGAAGTTGTCATAGGCTGGCCGCGCCGACGACGAACGGAGACCGACATGTCCTTCCAGGCTTACCTCGACGCCATCGAGAACAAGACCGGCAAGACCCCGGCCGAGCTGCTGGCCGAGGCCGCCGAGCGCGGCTACGGCGCGACCACCAAGGCGGGCGTGGTCCTCGACTGGCTCAAGGCCGACTACGGCCTGGGGCGCGGTCACGGCATGGCGCTCCACCACGTGCTCAAGAACGGCGTCGAGATCAGCGACAAGCACGTCGGCAGCACCGGAACCCACCGGGACGCGTCCACGACGCTGCGCGTGGACGGCCTGGCCAACCGCTGACGGCCGCCCCGGCGCCGGGGCGCTCCGCCGCCGGGCGCCGCCCTCGCGAGCGGGCCGACCCCGCGGTCCCGGGCCCGAGCGGTGGCGGGTGATCGGCAGCCCGCCACCGCCCGCTGGTCCCGGCACGCCTCCACGTTGTGCGAACCGCCTCCCGGGCGGCCGGCGGCCGGTCGGCCACCGGACCCGGGGCGTCCATCATCCCCGAGCGCGGGCCGGCCGGCGGCAATCGCAAGGAGACCGCAAGGAGATTGCGCACTACTGAGCCCGGTCTTCCACAACAGTGTTGCGTGAGAAGCCGCGCGGGAGCCGGCGTCGCCGCCCGGGTGCGGCCGGCGGCCGCCACCGCGCGGGCCGGCACGTACCCGTCATGGAAGTCGACCCCTCCTGCTGTGACAGCCATCCCCGGTGGTCAGCACCGCTCCACGCTGCTCCTGATCTGTGACGACTGCGGCCGCGCGTTCGACGGCGCGGAACCCGTGCAGGGCTGGCGACGGCTGTGGGAGCGGGCGACGGCCGCGGGGTGGCGGGGGTTCGACCGGTGGCTCGGCCCGCACCGGTGCGCCGAGTGCGAGGGGTGAGCCCGCGAGGTCCACTCCGGACCGCGCGTGCGGTGACCGATCGCGTGCGGTGACCGATCGCGTGCGGTGGTCGGCCGGCGGCGCGGTCGTGCCGGGCCGGCGCATCGCAAGGCAGGCGTCAGGTTCGACGGCGTCGGGCGGTGCCATGATCGAGTCGGTCCGCGCGGCGGTGCGCGGCCGTTCGCGGTCCGCTGGAGGGGGTGCGGTGATGTCCGGAGGAGCACGGTCGGCCGGGTTGCGCCGCCGCGTCGCGGCGCGGCTCGCGCCCGTGGCTGAGGCGGCGGCCTCGTTCGGGCCGGCGGTGAGCTTCCTGGCCGGCCTGTGGCTGGTCATGGCGCCGTTCGCGCTGGGCTACGACACCATCGAGGTGGATTTCGGCGCACACTGGAACTCCGTGCTCGTCGGGTTCGCGGTGGCCGTGTGCTCCCTGGTGCACGTCATGGCGGTGCGGGAGACGCCGTGGCTGGGCGTGGCCCTGCTGGTGATGGGGACCTGGCTGGTCGTCGCGCCGCCCACCGGGGGGTTGCCGGAAGCGGGGCGCATGGCCCTCAACGACGTGGTCACCGGCGGTGTGGTCGTGGTCGCGTCGCTGGGCGCGGTCGTCAGGGCGGCGGCCGAGTGGCGGAGCGGGGTCGGCCGCCGCTCCGGCGTGCGCGTCCCGGGGTGATCGGCGGGGCCGGGTGGCGCACCGGCCCAGGGCGGCCGTGCCGGGTTCCCGCCTGCTCTCGCCCCGACCTTGCCGACAGTCGGCAAGCAACACCGCCACCGATCCGCCGGGCGACGGCGTTGTCCGGCGGGATCCCGCGCGGCAGCATCGGTGCCACGTCGACACCGCGGTGTCGCGGGGGACCGGCCGGAGGGGCGGCCACGTCGGGGGGCGGGTGCGACCGGTCGGTCCCCCGACCAGGGTGGCGCGTCGAGGACCGCGCCCTGCCGGGCGTCCACCGGCCCGGCGGGCGGCGGCCCGGCGGGCGTGGATTCGGGGGAGGCGCTGTGGGAGGGCGATGGCCGGGCATCGCGTTGGCGGGGCTGCTGGTCCTCCTGTCGTCGGTGGTGGTGGTCGTGACGGTGGTGGCGCCGACGCCCGGGAGCGGCACGCGCACGTTCGAGCGCTTCGTCCGCCAGCGCCCGAGCCGCCCGGAGGTCCTTCCGCTGCCCTGCCTCCGGTTGGTGGGAGTCGAGCCCGCGCCCGAGCGCCGAGCCGCGGGGCGACCGGGGCGCGGCGGCGGTGCCGCCCGTCGCCCGGTGGTTCGCGGTCAGTGGTCCCCGCTCAGTGGTTCGCGGTCAGCTCGCCGGTGAGCTTGCGGTGCAGGCGGGCGCTGTGGGGGTTGAGCCCGGTGATCTCGACGGTCTTGCCGCGCCTGGCGTACTTGGTCTCGATCGCGTCCAGCGCGGCGACCGAGGAGGCGTCCCAGACGTGCGCCGCGCTCAGGTCGACGATGACGCGGGGCGGGTCGCCGGCGTAGTCGAACCGGCCGACGAGGTCGTTGGAGGAGGCGAAGAACAGCTCGCCGGTGACCCGGTAGACCACGGTCCCCCCGTCGGGGTCGGTGACCGCGGTGACCTCGGCGAGGTGGGCGACGCGCTTGGCGAAGACGACCATCGCGGCGACCGAGCCGACGACGACGCCGATCGCGAGGTTGTGGGTGATCACCACGCAGGCGACCGTGGTCGCCATGACGGCGATCTCGCCCAGCGGCAGCCGGCGCAGGGTCGCCGGCGCGACGGAGTGCCAGTCGAAGGTCGCGAACGAGACCATGACCATGACCGCGACGAGGGCGGCCATCGGGATGTCGGACACGACCGGTCCGAAGGCGATGCACAGCACCATCAGGAACACCCCGGCCAGGAAGGTCGACAGGCGGGTGCGGGCGCCGGAGACCTTCACGTTGATCATCGTCTGGCCGATCATCGCGCAGCCGCCCATGCCGCCGAAGAACCCGGTGACGATGTTGGCCACGCCCTGGCCGACGGACTCGCGCGTCTTGTCGGAGTGGGTGTCGGTGATGTCGTCGACCAGCTTGGCGGTCATCAGCGACTCCATCAGCCCCACCAGCGCCATGGCGAAGGCGTAGGGGGCGATGGTGGTCAGGGTGTCCAGGGTGAGCGGGACGTCCGGCAGGCCCGGCACGGGCAGCGACGAGGGCAGCGAGCCCTTGTCGCCGACGGTCGGCACGGCGATGCCCGCGCCGATCGTGATGAGGGTCAGCGCGAGGATCGAGACCAGCGGGGCGGGCACCGCGGTGGTGACCTTCGGGAAGAGCACCATCAGCGCCAGGCCGCCGAGCACGAGCGGGTAGACCGCCCAGGGGACGTCGCGCAGCTCCGGCACCTGGGCCAGGAAGATCAGGATCGCCAGGGAGTTGACGAAGCCCACCATCACCGAGCGGGGGATGAAGCGCATCAGCCGGGCCACGCCGAGCGCGCCCAGCACGACCTGGAACACGCCCGCGAGGATGACCGCGGCGACGAGGTGGCCCAGTCCGTGTTCGTGGTTGAGCGGTGCGATGACCAGGGCTACCGCCCCGGTGGCGGCGGAGATCATGGCGCGGCGACCGCCGACCACGGAGATCACCACGGCCATGGTGAACGAGGCGAACAGGCCCACGGCGGGGTCGACACCGGCGATGATGGAGAACGAGATCGCCTCGGGGATCAGCGCCAGCGCGACGACGAGGCCGGCCAGGACCTCGGTGCGCCAGACCCGGGGATCGCGCAGCCAGTCGGGTGTCAGGGCGCGCAGGCGTCCGGGCGCGGGCGAAGGGGTGGGGAAGGGCACGGGAACAGGCACCTGTCGTGCTCGGGCGCGCACCCGGCGGGGCGCGCGGTGGGACGCGGCGGCACCGGGTCGGCGCCCCGCGAGGAGGGCCCGTGCGGGACGGGCCGGCAGGGGGAGGGCAGGGGAGGGCAGGGCGGCGCCCCGGACTCCTAGGGCGCGGGCGTCACGGCGGACAGGCCGCGGCGCCGGGCGTCATGGGTTCGGGCACGCTCGTCTCCTGCGCGATTCGACTCTCGACCGGAGGCGGCACCGACCCCGACACGACGGCGGGCGGCCGCCATCGCCGCGGGGAACTCTACCCTGACGTTAGGGTAGTTTCGTGCGGGGTGTGTCGGACGTCCCGCGGGGCGGCGGGACGAGGGCGCGGGAAGTGGACGACGACCACATGCAGATCGGCGAGGTCGCCGCGCGCACCGGGCTGTCCCTGCGCACGATCCGCCACTACGAGGAGACCGGCCTGGTCGTGCCCTCGGCGCGCTCCCGCGGCGGCTTCCGCCTCTACACCGAGGCCGACGTCGCCCGCCTCATGGTGATCCGCCGGATGAAACCGCTGGGCTTCAGCCTGGACCAGATGCGCGACCTGCTGGCGGCCACCGACCGCCTCGACGGCGGCGGCGACCTCGACCCCGGTGAGCGCGCGGCCCTGCTGGAGCGCGTGCGCCGCTACGAACGCGCCGCCGTCGAGCAGATCGACAGGCTGCGCGTCCAGCTGGCCCGCGCCGAGGACTTCGCCGCCACCCTGCGCGCCCACCTGGCGTGAGCGCCCGGCCGCTCAGTCGAGCATGTCGGGGTGCTTGGCCAGCGCCACCTGGTAGAGCATCTCGAAGCTGACGCGGGCCTTGGCGGGGCTGCCGAACTGCCGGGCCGCCAGCGCGGCGCCCTCCGGCGGGATCCGGGCCGGGGTGCCGGCCGCCTCGGCCAGCAGCTGGATCCGGCAGCACCGGTCGAGCACGACGAACCACCACGCGGCCTCCTCGACCGAGCCGCCCACCGTGATGTTGCCGTGGTGCATGAGGGTGACCGCGCGGCGGTGGCCCAGGCCCTTGACGACCGCCTCGGCCTCGGAGTCCTCGGTGATCAGCCCGCCGTAGTCGGAGACGACCGCGTGGTTGTCCAGGAACGCGCAGGCTTCCTGGACGATCGGCGCGACCGGCCGGCCGAGCGTGGACCACGCCCGGCCGTGCACGGTGTGCGCGTGCGCCGCCGCGACGACGTCGGGCCGCGCCCGGTGGATGGCGTGGTGGATGGCGAACGCCGCCTTGTTGACCCGGTGCCGCCCGGCCACGACCCGGCCGTCGGCGTCGAGCCGCACCAGGTCGGACCGGCGCACCAGGGAGAAGTGCACGCCGTAGGGGTTGACCCAGAACGACTCGGGGTCCTCCGGGTCGCGCACGGTGATGTGGCCGGCGACCCCCTCGTCGAACCCGAGGTCGGAGAAGGTGCGCACCGCCGCGACGAGCCTGCTCGTGCGGTGCTCGCGCTCCTCCTCGACCGTCAGCCGGCGGGTGTCGGTCGAGTAGGTCACCGAGTCGACCAGCGAGCTCCCCGGAGCGTCGGTGGTGTCGGTCATGCTGGATTCCCCCATCGCGCGTCGACGTCGTGCGGTGCGATCCCGTTCCGGCTCCCGGTCCGCGGATCACCTCAGCGTCGCACCCCGGCGCCGGGCTCCCGCTCGGCGCCGGGGAAATTCACCCGTCCGCCTGCGCCACCCCGCAGGGGCGCGGCCCCTCGTCGTGAGAACTTTTCATGTTATGCACTATTGCTTCAGTGCGGGCAGAAATTCACCCGACCGCCGCCGCGACCACCGGGTCACCCACCCGGTCAAGGCGACCGCGACCGCCACGAGGGCGACACCGGCCAGGACGTCCAGGACGTAGTGGTGCCCGGTGACGAGGACGACGAACGCGGTGGCCGAGGGGAACAGCCAGGCCGCGTGGGCGGCCCGTGGAGCGCGGTCGCGCAGGGCGGACCACACGGCGTAGGCGCACCAGGTCGTCCAGGCGACGTGCATGCTCGGCATGGCCGCCAACAGGTTCACGCCGGGACGGGGAACGCGGGACTGGGCGCTGTGGAGGATGTCGTGGGTGGCCATGTAGTCGACGATGCCGGGTTGGGCGAAGCGCGGCGGGGCCTCCGGGTAGAGCCACACGAGCGGCAGGTCGAGGAGCATCGTCACGACCAGTGCGGTCCGCAGGTGGCCGTAGTGCGTCCGCCGGGCGAGGCGGAGCCAGATCAGGACGGCCGGCACGGCCAGGACGCTGAGGCGGTAGAAGTAGCCGGTCGAGTGGATCGCGGCGGGGTGGGCGAGCACCGCGTTGTTGAGCGGGTGCTCGATCGCGATGTGGAGGAGTTGCTCCAGGCGCTGGACCCTCAAGGCGTTGTCGGTCGCCGCGGGTTCGCCGCGGTCGACTGCCGCTCGGGCGAGGCCGAACGCGATGTAGCCGGCGATCAGCAGCGGAACTTCGAGGTACCACGCGGGCTGTTCGGGTCGGGAGGGTAAGGGCGGCACGCGCCGTGACGGTACGCCGGTTGCGCGAGCGGGTGCCTGCGGGAGGCTCGGTGGAGCGTTGCCCTGCGGTTGCGCGGGTTGCGGGTTCACGCCGAACGCGGTGTTGATCGTGTGGTCGTCGCCGGACCGGGGCCGGGGACCGGGCACCTGGGGGCGCTTTTCGGGAGGATTCCTCGCTTTGTATTCGACCGTTGCCTCCGCACGCTCGGCGGTGTGCGGGTCAAAGGGGTGTGAAGGGTTGGTAGATCTTCTTTTTATTCGATCGGCGGGCGTTATAAAATTAGTGTAAATATCGTCGCCGGCGGCTCGACGGGAATGTGCGGCGGTTCCACCATTCTCGTGCGCGTTCGACGGCGTCCCGGCAGGGCTGCGCATTCCGGAGTCCCGGTGCGGTGCCCGGCCGGGCCGACGCGAGGGTCGGGAGTGGTCGGGGTTCGGTGAGCGGGCCCGAGGCGGGGCGCCGCGTGCGAGGAGGCGTGATGGAGGCCGGTCGGATCGTCGTCGGCATGGACAACTCGGCGGCCAGTGCCGCGGCCTTGGAGTGGGCGGTGGGGCACACGCGGGCCGGTGGGGTCGTGGTGGCGGTCTCGGTGTGCGGGATCCGGACGCCCAACGGCGGCGCGGACGTCTTCCACGCGATCCGCTCGCGCAGGGTGCATGACGCCGTCACGCGGGTGCGGCTGGGCGGGGGCGTGCACGTGGAGGAGTCGGTGCTCGACGGCGAACCCGGCCCGGCGCTGGTGGAGCTGGCGGGGGGAGCCGACGGCCTGGTGCTCGGCCGGCACGGGTACAGCCGGGGCGGGGTCACCGTCCTCGGGTCGGTGATCAGGCACTGCCTGGAGCACGCGCTGTGCCCGGTCGTCGTGGTGCCGGCGGAAGGCCGACGAGCGGCCTGACCGCCGCTCACGGCGTCCCGGGCGGCGATGGTGAGCCGCACCGCCGTTCGCTGCGCTCCGCGCCGTCCGGTGCGCCGATGGGGCGCTCCACGCCTCGGCGCGCGTGATCAGGTCGGAGCCGGCGACCGGGGCCGGGACGCCACCCATGGCCACCGGGAATGCGTCGTCGCCGGTGAAGGCGGATCGCGGGGGCTCGCGCAGCCCTCGCGATCCGAAGGAGAAATGGCCGTGCACGACACCGACCACGCCCCGAGCGGATCCGACCGGCGCGGGCGGCGCGGTGAGGGCGTCGCCGGTCGCGGCCCGCGCCGGGGGCTCGTAGGGTTCCCGCCGGCCGGTTCGCGCGGCGGGGAAGCCCTCTTCCGCCGAGCCCTTCGCCGGCTCGGCCGCGTCGCCGCGGCGGGCTCAGTCGACGGGCGGGTACTGGGACTGCTTGAGCAAGCGCGCCAGGTGGGCGGCGTTGCTCGCGAGCTTCTTGTTGGTCGCGGCGACCGGGTCCGGGGTCTGCTCCAGCTCGATGTAGTCCTTGGGGTTCATCGCCTCGGAGTTCCAGTACGTCCCGCCACTGGCGGGGATGGTGAAGCCGATGTCGTCGAGCGCCTGGAAGCAGTCGGCGATGATCTTGTGCGCGCCGTCCTCGTTGCCCACCACCGCCACCACCGCGACCTTGCCGTACATCGACGGGCGGCCCTGGTCGTCGGTCTCGGACAGCTCCGCGTCCAACCGCTCCATGACCCGCTGGGCGACGCTGGAGGGGTGTCCCACCCAGGTCGGGGTGGACAGCAGCAGGATGTCCGCGGCCAGGATCCGCTCCCGGATGCGCGGCCACTGGTCGCCCTCGCCCATGTCGGTCTGCACCCCGGGGCGCACGTCGAAGTCCACCACCCGGATGACGTCGCCCTCCACGCCGTGCGCGGCGAGCTCGTCCAGCACCTGCCGGGCGATCCTGTCGCTGCTCGACGGCGCGGGCGAGGGCTTGAGCGTGCAGGTCAACGCGAGTGCGGTCAGCGAAGAAGTCATACGGTGGTGCTACCCCCGTCGCGCGGCTCCAACCCACGGCCAGGCGCACCGACCACCTATGGTGTGCAACGCCCGCGCAGCTCGGCGCAATCCCTGTGTTTCGGCACCTCCGGCCGGGTGTCGGACCGGTATGGAGGACATCGACGGGGCCGGACCCGAGGAGGAAGCCGTGCGCGCCGGCCTGGCGAAGCCGGCCACCGAGCAGGAGGAGGGCCTCGCTGCCTGGGGACGAGCCGACCGGCGATCTCGAGGAGCGCGACGATCGGGGCGACGCGGCCGACGCGTGACGAAGGCGGTCGCCATCACCCGTTCGAGAGGCAGAGAGGGCACGCGGGGTTCAGGCGCCCGTCGACGCGGCGCGGGGTGTTCCACGCCTTCCCGGTCCGGGCCGTCGGGCCTGCCCGGTTCCCCGTCGACTTCACGGGGCGACGTCGTGCGGAAGTCCTTTCGGGTGTCGGTGACGCCGGGTGCCACCGCGGAGGTGCCGGGCGCGTTCGGGGTCTCCGGGACGGAGGCCGGCGCCGCGGTCCACCCCGGGTCGGCGACGACCCCGGGTGGACCGACGGGCCCTGCTCGACAGCCGCACCCTCGACACCGACAACGCGACCTGCGCGCACAACGTCCGCCGAACCCCGCCCCGCGGCGGAACGGGTCGCCGAGGCCGGCCCGCCCGGCCATCACTCCGAGGTGAACAGCAGCACGGCGTTGTGGCCGCCGAACCCGAACGAGTTGCTCAGCGCCACCGAGGTCCGGCGGTCGCGGGCGGCGCCGGTCACCAGGTCCAGGGCCATCCCGGGATCCCCCTCGACGAAGTTGGCGGTCGGCGGCAGCCGCCCCTCGCGCAGCGCCAGCACGCAGTAGACCGCTTCGATGGCGCCGGCGGCGCCCAGCGGGTGCCCGATGACGCCCTTGGTCGAGCTGACCGCCGCCCCACCGCCGAGGACGCGGTGCACGACCGCGGCCTCGACGGCGTCGTTGAGCCGCGTCGACGTGCCGTGCGCGTTGACGTAGCCGACCTCGCGGGCGTCGACCCCGGCGTCGCGCAGCGCCGCGCGCATCGCCTGCTCCGCGCCCGTGCCCTCGGGGTCGGGCGCGGTGATGTGGTGCGCGTCGCACGTGGCGCCGTGGCCGCGGACCGAACCGAGGACCCGTGCGCCGCGCCCGGCGGCGTGCCGCTCGGTCTCCAGCACCAGCACCCCCGCGCCTTCGCCGAGCACGAACCCGTCGCGTTCCCGGTCGAACGGCCGGGAGGCGGTCGACGGGTCGGGCCGCCCGCGCGAGAGCGCCCGCATCCGGTGGAACGCGCCGATGTACAGCGGGGTCACCGCGGCGTCGGCCGCACCGGCGATCACCACGTCCACCGTGCCGGTGCGCAGCAGGTCCCGCCCCACGCCGATGGCGGTGGCGCCCGACGCGCACGCGGTGGACACCGACAGGCTCGGCCCGCGCGCCCCGAACTCCATCGCCACCCGGGCCGCCGCCACGTTCGACAGGGCCATCGGCAGGGTCGCCGCCGAGACCCGGTGCGCCCCCCGGTCCAGCAGGCGGGCCTGCTGCTCCTCCGCGGTCGCCGTGCCCGCCGCGGCGGTGCCGAGGACGACCGCCACGCGCGCGGCGTCCCACGAGCCGGTGTCGAGCCGGGAGTCGGCCACGGCCTCGCGGGCGGCCAGCAGGGCGAGCTGGGCGTAGCGGTCCGTGCCGCGGGCCCGTTGCGCGCCGAACGCCCGTGCGGCGTCGAAGGCCGGCACGCGGCAGGCGACGTCGACGGGCAGCCCCGCCAGGTCGGGGTGCGCCGCGGCGACGGGGTCGCCGCGCACGACCGCGGCCCAGTTGTCGGCGACCCCGTGCCCGGCGGGGCTGACCACGCCCAGCCCCGTGACGACGGCGGCGAACCCGCTCCTCATCCGGTAGCCCCCTTGGCGCGCAGCAGCGCGACCACCTCGGTGAGCGTCCGCAGCCGGGCGAACTCGTCGTCGGCGATGTCGACGCCGAAGTCGTCGCCGAGCACTTCGCCCAGCTCCACCCGGGCCAGCGAGTCGAGGTCCAGCTGTTCCCAGGAGGCGTCCTCGCGCAGGGCGTCCGGGGCGACGTCGAAGTCGCCCACGAGGATCTCGCCGATTCGCTGGAAGATGGTGTTCACGGCGCAACTCGCTTCCACGAGGGGGTCGGTCGGACGGGGTGCCGCTGCCGAGCGGGGGGTCGTGCCCCGGGCGGGGCCCGCAGTGCGCTCACGTGTCCTCCCGGGGCGCGTCGGCGCGGTCGCGGGGGAGCGGACCGGCCTCCTCCGGCCAGCACGGGACCCGGTCGAACGGGTAGGCGACCAGCGGGACGCGGCGCGGCCTCCGGTCGTGCGGCCACAGCGCGGCCCAGTCGACCACCGCACCGCCCAGCCACCGCTCCGCCATGGCCGCCTCGCCCGCGGCCAGCCCCACGTCGACCAGGCGGCGCCGGTCGGCGTCGTCCGGGCGGAAGACCAGCGGGTGCGGCTCACCGCGGGCGAGCGCCCCGACGGCGTCGCCGAACTCCCGCGGGCCGGAGGCCGCCACCACCGCGCGCCGCGCCAGGCCGGCCCGACCGGTCTGCAGCGTCCACACCGCGGCCGGGAAGTCGGGCGGCGGCGGGGCGGAGGGGGGCGCGCCGGTGAGCAGGTCGGCCAGGCCCGCGGCCAGGCGGGCGAGGCTGTTGGCGGTGCGGGCGCTCACCGGGACCGGCCACCGCCCGGGACGCCGCCGGCCGGCGCCGGGCAGCACGGGGGCCTCCTCCAGCACGACGTGCGCGTTGGCGCCGCCCACCCCCAGCGCCGTGACGCCCACCCGCCGCGGCGCCCCGTCCGGCCAGGGCACGGCTGCCGAAGCGATCTCCACCGGGTGGCGGTCGGCGGGGATGTCCGGGTGCAGCGCCGAGATCCCCGGCGTCGGCGGGATCACCCGGTGCCGCAGGACCTGCACGGCCCTGGCCAGACCGGCGGCCCCCGCCGCCCCTTCGAGGTGGCCGATGCCGCCCTTCGCCGACCCCATCCACAGCTTGCCGCCGGGACCGGCCGCCGCGGGCGGCCCCGGCCGGGAGCGCAGCAGCTCCAGCACCGCGCGGACCTCGATCGGGTCGCCCTTGCCCGTGCCCGCCGCGTGCGACTCGACGTAGCCCAGCTCGGCCGGCTCCCAGCCGGCCTGGGCCAGCGCGCGGCCCAGCAGCTCGACCTGCGAGCCGGGGTCGGAGCGGGTCAGGGTGCCGCGCCGGCCGTCGTGGTTGAGCGCGCAGCCGCGGATCACCGCGAGCACCGGGTCGCCGTCCGACACGGCGTCGGCCAGCAGCTTGAGCACGAAGCAGAACACGCCCTCGCCGCGGACGTACCCGTCGGCGTCGGCGCTGAAGCACCGGGCCGAACCGGTGGGGGACAACGCGCCGAAGCGCTGCATGACGGCCTGCATGTGGCCGTGCAGCAGGACGTTGGCGCTGCCGACGAGCGCCGTCCCGAACTCGCCGGCGCGCAGGCCGGACACCGCCTGGGTGACGGCGGTCAACCCGCCCGCGCAGGCCGCGTCCACCGTGACGCTGGGCCCGCGCAGGTCGAACTGGTGGGAGACCCGGTTGGCGGTGAACGCGGACAGCAGGCCGATGGCGCTGTAGCGGTCCACGACGTGCAGGCCGGCCATCCGGTCGCGCATGTCGGCGCCGGTCGTGGCGACGAAGACCCCGACGTCCCGTCCGGCGAGGGTGGCCGGCGCGATGCCCGCCGACTCCAGCGCGTGCCACGCGGACTCCAGCACGAGGCGCTGCTGCGGGTCCAGCCAGGCCGCCATGCGGGGGGTGATCCCGAACAGGCCCGGCTCGAACTCGCCCACGTCGGGCAGCAGGGACACCACGGGGTCGGCGACGCCCGCGAGGTCGGGGCGGTAGCCCAGCAGCCGGTCGGCGGGTGCGGGGCGACCGGTGCGGGCGCCGCTCACCAGCAGGCGCCAGAACGCCTCGGCGTCGTCCGCGCCGGGCACCCGCGCGGCCATGCCCACGACGGCCACCGGCGCCGCTCCCGCGGCGCTCATCGCCGCCGCTTCGCGGTCGCGGCGGCCCGGCCGGGCGGTGGCGGCGCGGCGCTCGGGGCGACGCCGGGGTCCTGCCGCGGCGCCCGCGCCGGGGCCCGGCTCGGCCCCGGCCGGTGGAACCGGGGGTCCGGGTGCCGCCGCACCACCCGCGGCACGGCTCCGCGCCGGCGCACGGGGTGGCGCGACCGGGTGGTCGGCGTCGCCGCGGTGCCGGCGGTGTGCGGTCGCGCCGCGGGGTCGGCGACGACCGGGGCGCCCGGCGGGCGGAGGGGGGACGCCGCGAGCACGTCGGTGAAGCGCCGGGCAGCCGCCCGCGTGCGGCTGCTGTGGAAGGCGCCGGCGACCGGCAGCCGCCGCGCGTCCACCGCGCGCGGGGGCCGCGCCGGCTCCTCCGCCGCGGCGACCCCGTCGCGGGAAGCGGCCGGGACGGCCGGGACGGGCGTGTCGAGGCCGGCCGGTTCGACCCCCTCCGGGCCGGCCGGGGCGAAGGGGTCGCGCAGGGCGTCCCCGCTTGGAGCCCGGACGGCGGTCACCGCGCCGCCGGGCGACGCCGCGGTGGTGCCCGCCCGGCGGCGCACCGGGTCGAGGTCGTCGGCGAAGCCGGACGCGCCGGCCCCCGGCGCGTCGTGCCCACCGGGGCTGTGGCCGAGCACGACGTCGGGGGCCGAGCCCCCCTCGCGGGCGGCCCGCCGCGCCGGCGCGTCCACCACGTGCGCGGCGGGCCGGGCGCGGCGGGTGCGCGCGAGCCGCCGCCCGTCGGCCCGCACCTCGCGCAGGACCGGGCCGGGGCGCTGCGAGGCGAGGCCGGCGAACCGGTCGAGCAGGTCGAGCCCCGGGCCCGCCCCGGGCGAACCCCGGCCGGGGAAGGGCAGCCCGACGGTCACCGCCGGGCCCCGGTCGGTCGCGGCCCGCGGTGAGGGCGGGGGAGGCGCCGGTCCGGCGGCCGGGGCGCCGCACCGCCGGACCACCCCGGCGACGTGCTCATCGGTCCACCGTGCGCAGCACGCCGTAGCTCCTCTCGGCGAGGGCGGCGACGTCGGCGAGCGCGCGCGACGCCAGGTGCGGCCCCAGTTCCAGGTCCATCGCCGCGTCCGAGGCGAGCAAGCACTTGCGGCTCAGCTCCTGCTTGAGCAGTTCCAGGCCGGCGCGGGGCGTGCGGGCGATGGTCAGCGCCATGTCCCGGGCGTGCGCCGGCACGTCGTCGTGCGCGACCACGGCCACCCCGCAGCCGCGCCGCTTGAGCTCGGCGCCCCGGTAGCCGCGGGCCGTCAGCAGCATCTCCGTGCCCAGGGCCTCGCCCATCCGGGCCGGGACGACGTAGGTGGCGCCGACGTACGGGGCCACGCCGTACTGCAGGAAGTTGGCCGCGTAGTAGGACCGCTCGCTCAGCACCGCCACGTCGGCGTACAGGCCCAGCACCAACCCGCCGCCCAGGGCGTGGCCCTGCATCTCGGCCACCACGGGCACCGGGCTGGTGGCGAACACCCGCGCGAAGCGCCGGTACTCCGGCAGCGGCAGCCCGTCGGCGATGCCCACCAGGGTGTCCTTGGTGGCGCCCGCGCAGAACACCGAGGGCAGCCCGGCGGCCACGACGACGCGCGTCCCGGGTGCGGCGGTGGCGGCGTCCACCGCGGCGACCAGGTCGTCCAGCCACTCGCGGCGGAAGGTGTTGCCGTGCGCGCGGTCGGCGAACCGCACCGTCGCCAGCGGCGCGCCGAACTGCACGGAGATGGCGCCGAACTCCCGGTCACCGGTCACAGCAGACCTTCCTCCACCAGCGCGCGGATGCGCGCGGAGACCTTCGGGTCGTCGATGCGGGCGCCGAACACGCGTTCGGCGAGCAGCCCGTAGCGGTTGTCGACGGGGAACAGCACCCGGTGCACGTCCTTGAGGTCGCCGAGCGTGTCGCGGTCGGACCGGCGCACGGCGGCCAGCACCCGGCGCAGCGCCTGCCGGGGCGCGTCGTCGACCACGTCGACCAGGCCGCAGCGCTGCGCGTCGGCGGCGGTGAGCCGCTCGGCGAGGAGCGCCAGCCGCAGGGCCCGGTGCTCGCCCACGCGGCGCGCGACCCACGGCATGACGATCGTCGGCAGCATCCCGAAGCACACCTCGGTGAGCCGGAAGGTCACGGGGGGCGCGGCGATCACCACGTCGCACGCGGCGGCCAGCCCGACACCGCCGCCCGCGGCCCAGCCCTCGACCAGGGCGACGGCGGGCAGCCTGCTGCCCGAGATCCGGCGCAGCAGCTCCCAGAAGCCGGTGCTGAGCCCCCGGAACCGCTCGGCGTCGAGCTGCGCGAGGTGGCTGCCCGCGCAGAACGCCTCGCCGGTCGCGGCGAACACGACGAGCCGGCAGTCCGGGTCGGCCTCCGCGCGGTCCAGGACCCCGTGCAGCGCCGCGACGAGTTCGGGGGTCAGGGCGTTGCGCGTGCCCTCGCCGACCAGCTCGACCAGCAGGTGCCCCGGCTTGCGGGTCGCCCGCACCGCGCCGCCGGTCCTCACGGCGCGTCCCGGCCGCACCAGCGGTAGGTCCGCCGGTGGTCGTCGATGGAGTCGAGCATGAGCAGCGGGCCGGCTCGTCGCGCGCCGGCGATGAGGTCGGCGTGCGCGTCGATCCCGGCGTCGACGGTCCTGGCGCCCAGGACCGTGCTGCCGGCGCGGTCCAGCACGGCGTCGTAGCGGTCGACGGGGATCGGGACGCGTGCGGCGAGGGCGTCGTCGAGCTGCCCGGCGAACGGGGCCAGCGCGGTGTCGCCGGCCGCGGTGAGGCCGACGAACTCCGAGGAGCAGCCGCCCCCGTAGGAGTAGAGGCCGAGCTCGTGGCCGGTCGGCGTCGAGTGGTGGCGCAGGGAGCTGGCCGCGGCCATCAGCGCGCACCCCGAGTAGATGTTGCCGACCTCGCGCGGCACCAGCACCGACGCCTCCACCCTGCGCCGGAAGTCGTCGTCGGCCTCGTCGCGGCCAAGGCCGGCCAGGCGCCGGGCGGCGGTGCGGTGCGCGCCCCGCACCATGCCGGGGAACGGCGTGTGCATCGCCAGGGCCCCGAACGAGGAGCGGAAGTCGGAACCCTCCTTCCGCGCGTAGTCCGAGTAGGACTCCAGGAGGCAGTCCACGTAGGACATGATCGACAGGTCGACGTCGATCACGTCCACGTCCGCGGCGGGGCGGGCGAAGTCGGTGTTGGCGAAGCTGTGGCTGCCGTGCCTGCCGGGGTGCCAGGCGGCCAGGCGCGGTTCGCCGAGCAGGACGGCGATCGCGCCCGCTCCCTGGCTGGGCTCGGCGTAGCTGTGGCGCGCGGGCCGGGGGAGGTCACCGGCGATGACGAGCGCCTTGCCGCGCCGCCGCGGGTCCGCCGCGAGGGTGGCGGCGACGACCTGCAGCGCCGCCACCCCGCCGTGGCACGCCTGCTTGACCTCGAACAGCCGGCACGTCCGGGGCAGGTCGAGGAAGCCGTGCGCGAAGGCGGCGGCCGACTTCGCCAGGTCGACGCCGCTCTCCGTGGCGACGACCAGGGTCTCGACCTCGGCGCGCCCCTCCTCGCCCAGCCGCTCCAGCACCGGGCGGGCCGCGTTGACCGCGTAGGAGACGACGTCCTCGCACGGCAGGGCGACGCTCTTGCGCCGCATCATCAGGTTCGGCAGGCGGGAGCGGTCCAGGCCGCGCGCGGCGAACAGGTCGGCGACCTCGACGCTCGCGGTGCCGAAGTAGGCCCCGATGTCCTCGACGCCGACCCCGACCCCGACGCCGTCGGCAGCGGTCACGGCGCGACCCCCGCGCGCAGCAACTCGGTCAGCTCGCCGAGGTTCGCCGCCCGGCCGAGGCCGTGCAGCGGCGCGTCGACGCCCAGCGCCTCCACCGCGGCGACCACGACGTCCACCCGGTCCAGGGAGTCCACCCCCAGCTCGGCCATGCTCGCGCCCGGCACGACGGCCACCGGGTCGAGGTCCGGTGCGACGGCCAGCACCTGCTCCTTGAGGACGGCGAACACCTCGTCCCGGGTCGGCGCCGCCATCAGGGCACCCGCGTGGCCGTGCGGTCCAGGTGCTCCGCCAGCTCCGTCACGCTGGGGTGGGCGTAGAGCGTGTCCAGCGAGATGTCGCCGCTGAACCCGGCGCGCAGCGCGGTGACGAACTCCACGGCCAGGATGGAGTCCAGGCCGATGTCCACGAACGGCAGCGAGCGGTCGACCTGCTCGGGTTCCAGCAGCAGCACCGAGGCCAGCACGGCGACGATTTCGTCCTGCGTGCCGGCGCCGGTCGGTCGGGTGGTCACGGGGTGGCCTCCTGGTCGGTGTCGGTCCTCCGCCCGCCCGGTGAGCGGGCCGGGTCGGCGTCGGGGGCGGTGGGGTCCGGTCGGCGGGCGCCGCGGCGCAGCACCAGGCGTGCGTCGAGGTGACCGGAGAAGGCGTTGGACCGGGCGCCGGTGGTCGGACCGGCGGGCACGAGCCGGGCGTCCAGCCGCACCAGGGTTTCCAGCAGCGCGGCCACCTGCGCCCTGGCCGGCGCCGCGCCGAGGCAGCGGTGCGGCCCGTGCCCGAAGGCGAGATCGGCGCGCCCCGCCCGCCGGGGGTCGAACGTGCCGGGGTCGGGGTGCAGCGCCGGGTCGCGGCACACCGAGGCGAGCATGACGCGCACCACGTCACCCCGGCGGACCTGCCTGCCCCCGAGGCGCACGTCCCGAGCGGCGGTGCGGCCCACCATCGTCGTCGGGGCCGTCCAGCGCAGCGCCTCGTCGACGAAGCCGGGCAGCAGGGCCGGGTCCTCGCGCAGCCGGTCGTGCCAGTCCGGCCGGTGGGCGAGCACCACGGCGACACCGGTCAGCACCAGGCGCGGTGCCTCGGTGCCGCCCACGACGACGCCGATCAGGTTGGACAGCACGTCCCGCCGGGACAGCGAGCCGCTGCGGCGGGCGCGTTCCAGCGCGCCGATGACGTCGTCCGCGTCGGCGCCGCGGCGCTCCGCCACGGCCTCGTCGAGCACCTGCGCCGCACGGGCGAACGCGCCACCGGCAGCGGCCCGGTCGCCGCGCACGCCCTCGACCGGGCCGGTGTCGCCGAGGACGCCCGCGACCTGCTCGTCCACCCGGGCGGCGTGCTCGGCCCGGAGCCCCACGAGGTCCGCCACCGCGGCCATGGCCGCGGGCCGGGCGACGTCGGAGCCGAAGTCGAACGCTCCGCCGTCGAGCCGCGGCGCCAGCAACCGCTCGAACAGCGCGGCCGGCCCGGGGCGGCGCGACTCGACGGCCTGGCGGGTGAACAGCCCCGCCACGGCGGCGCGCACCGTGGCGCGCCGCGCGCCGTCGGAGGCGATGAGGATGCTGCCGCGTAGCGGGTCGGGGTTGTGCGGCCCGTTCCACGGGAACACGCCCAGGCCGGAGACGAAGGTCCTGTCGTCGGCCAGGACCTCCCGCGCCTGCTCGGCGCGGAACACGCCCCAGAAGTCGTGCCCGAGCGCGGGCGAGGACAACCGGTGCACCGGCGCCGCAGCGCGCAACCCCTCCAGCACCGCGTGGGGGTGGCCGTTCGCGTACAGCGCGGCGTCACCGAAATCCACGGCGGAGCGGTCGCATTCGTCGCAGCAGTCCGGCGGCATCGGTGGCGTTCCTCCCGGGTGGAATGGCGAGAATGCGCTCCGCGAGTGGCGCAGCGCGGGCCGGCAGTCGGATCGTATTTCGCCGCGGTGTCGCGGCCAAGCAATCGTTCCGCGCGTCGGAACACCCGGCCCTCTTCCCGGTGGGGCGGAAGACGCGGCGATTCCGACGGGCCCGCCCCCGTCCGCGGTCCAGGCGAGTGCGAATGGTTCCGCTGCGCGGAACGGCAACTGCGCCGGAGCGGTGAACGGGCCCTGGCGCGCAGGGTGACCAGGGATTTGTCCGACCGTGTGGTCGAAAACCGCACTGGTCACCCACAGGGTCCAATGCGTCGGGGCGCATTCCTCCGCCAGCGGCACGCTGTGCCTTCCGCGGCCCGGCGGACGTCCCTCCGCAACCCTTCCGCGGTGCCCCGGACGTCAGTGGCGACAAAATTCCCGAACGGACTCCGCTGCTCGGCTGTTCGAGTGCACCTCTCCCGCCGAATTGCACCGCGTCGATCGCGGGTGGTTGCCTGGGTGAGGTCCCGCTTTCGAACCGGAGGTAGTCATGGGCAGGAAATTCACCGCCGAGTTGACCGGGAGCATCACCGCGACCCGGGTGCTGCCGGCGGAGGACGGCCGGGCCAACGTCGAGTACTCCTACGCGGGCGGGGGCACGTTCGACGGCCGGGAGGTCACCGACGTGATCACCTACGTGTCCAGGGCGCAGGAGGGCGGGTTCCTGCTGGGCTCGGCCCACAGCGTCGTGACCGCCGCCGACGGCGGCGACGTCGCCACCTGCCAGGGCACGGCGGTGGGGCGCCCCGACGGCGGCGGGATCAAGTGGAAGTGCTCGGTCACGGTCCGCAGTACCTCGCCCGCTTTCAAGCACCTCGACGGGACGATCGCCACGGCGACGTTCACCATCGACGCGGGCGGCAAGGTGGTGCAGCACTACCAGGGCATGGAGTAGGGCTGCGCCCGAGCCCGCCCGGAACCGTCCTCCGTGGACGCTACCGGCCGACGGGGGCCGGGCGCGGTGCCGCGGATCGCGCCGCGGTCGGGACGGGCAGCTCGGGTGATTCGGCGGGCGCGCAGCGGGCGCCGTCGGCCGGTGGGTCCAGGGTGATCAGGTAGCGGTCGGCCGCGTCGCGCACGCAGTCCGTCCGGATGTAGGAACCGTGGCCCCAGCCCTCGTAGGTGAGCAGCACGGTGGCGCCCCGGGTCCGGCGGTGCAGGGACCTGGCCCAGTCGTAGCCGGTCGACGGGTCGTGCAGGTTGTTCAGCAGCAGGATCTTCGGCGCGTCGTCGAGCCGCGGCCGGTGCTGCGGGTTGGTCGCGTCGGGCAGGCCGACGCAGCTGTGCGCGACCTGGTGGCCGAGGAAGGCGCGGGACATGTGCGGCGCGAGCTGGTCGGCGCGGCGCAGCAGGCTCGTGTACTCGCGCAGCGAGCGCGGCCGGATCTGCCAGTCCTGGCAGAACGCCGCCGGGAACGGGAAGGCCACCGCCTCCTCCTGCTGCGCCGGGGCGGCCCGGACCGCCGCCGGCGCGGTGCGCGCGAGCGCGAGCAGCCACTCCGCCAGTTGGGTCCAGCTCGGGTCGTAGAAGGACAGCAGGGCGTAGTCGACGATCCGGCTCGCCGGCACCGGCCGGGTGGGGTCGCCGGGCTCGGTGACCTCGCCGCGGTCGGCACGGGCGATCAGGTCGTCCCAGAACGCGCCGACGTCCCGGCCGTGCAGCGCGCAGGACGGCGTGGCGCCGCACCACTTCGCGAACTCGCGGAACGAGTCCTCGGCGGCCCTCGCCGTGCCCTCGTTGAAGCTCCACGCGTCCAGGCCGTGGTCGAGGTTGGAGTCGTTGACCATGGCGCGCAGGTTGCGCCCGTGTCGCTCGGCGTACTGCTGCCCGACCAGCGTGCCGTAGGACAGGCCGTAGTAGCTGATCCTCCGCTCGCCCAGCGCCCGGCGGATCGCGTCCACGTCCTCGGCCACCGCCGCCGAGTCGACGTGGTCGAAGATCGGGCCGCTGCGCGCGCGGCAGTCGGCGGCGAGGTCGCGGTTGTGGCGGCCCAGCGCCTGGAAACCGGCCTGCGTCGTGGGGCGGGTCGACGGGCCGCGGGCGATCAGGTCGGCGGAGCAGGTGATCGGCGCGCTGCGCCCGACGCCGCGCGGGTCGAAGCCGACGACGTCGAACCGGGCCAGGAGCCGCGGGCTGAACCACTGGGGCGCGGCGAAGGCGAACTCGACACCGGACGGCCCGGGACCGCCGGGGTGGATCACCAGGCTGCCGACGCGCCGGGCCGGGTCCGTCGCCCTGCGCCTGGCCAGGGCGAGGTCGAACGCCTCACCGCGCGGCCTGGCCCAGTCGACCGGCAGCCGCAGCGTGCCGCACTCGACCTCGGGCAGTTCGGGGCACGGGGCCCAGTCGACGGCGGCGGGCCGGAAGTCCTCCTGCGGCGCGCCGGAGGCCACCGCCGCCGCTCCCGGGACCACCGCCCCCGCGACGAGGGCGAGCACCGCCCCCAGACCGCCCAGTGCCCTGGCCGTCGATCCCACAGGTCGCCTCCGGAATTCCATCACCCGATCAGGTCAACGCAGTGTTCAGGAGCGCGCGGGAAGCCACAATCGGCCCAACGGACCCACTCCGCGGCGCGAGTGGCGGCCACCGGCCGATCCCGCCCGGGGCGGCGCGGCGGGCTCGGCGGGCGTCGAGCCGGATTGTCGGTGCCCGCCCGTAGGGTGTGCCGCGGTCCCCCTCAGCTGCCCTGGAGTTGACGATGTCCTCGACGGTCCGGTCGTTCCGCACGCCCGACGGCGTCACGCTCGGGGTCGAGCACTTCGGTGACGGGGCAGCGCCCCTCGTGCTGCTCGCGGGCAGCACGACCATGCTCTCCTGGCCCGACGCGCTCTGCCGGGCCCTCGCCCGCGGCGGGCGGCACGTCGTGCGCTACGACCTGCGCGACGCCGGCGCGTCGACCACCGTCGACCCCGAGGCGCCGGCGTACGCGCTGTGCGACCTCGCCGCCGACGCCGCCGCGCTCGCCCGCGGGCTCGACGACCGGCCGGCGCACCTGGCGGGCATCGGCGTCGGCGGGATGGTCGCCCAGGTCGCCGCGCTCGACCACCCGGACGCGTTCTCGGCGCTGACCCTCGTCGGGACGCGGCCCGTCGCGCCGGGCCCGGTCGACGACGACCTGCCCGACCACGACGCGGAGACGATGCGGCGGAGGTTCGCGCTGCCGCTGCCCGACTGGTCCGACCGCGCGGCCGTGGCGCGGTTCGCCGCCGCCGGCGCCGAGGTCCTCGGCGACGACCCCGCGGCCGCGCGCGCGACCGCCGAGCGCGTCTTCGACCGCACGCCGAGCACGCGGCCCGCGGTCGCGATGGCGAACCAGCTGGGCATGGTGTTCTCCCGGCTCGACTGCACGCCGCGCTGGCGCGAACGCCTGCCCGGCCTCGCCCTGCCGACGCTGGTGGTGCACGGCCGCCGCAACCCGTTCTTCCCGCTCGGCAACGGCGAGGCGCTGGCCCGCGAGATCCCCGGCGCGCGGCTGCTGGTGCTCGACGCGGCCTCGACCGCGATCCCCGACCCGGCCGCCGACGAGGTCGCCGCGGCGATGCTCGCGCTGCGGGCGAGCGCCGCCGCGGTGGGCGGCCCGCCGGCCGCACGAGCCGACGCCCGGCGCGCGCCCCGCGGTTGAACCCCCGGAGCGGGGAAGCCGAGCGCGCGGCGGGAGCGCGGACGAGGCCGAGGAGCCGGGTGCGGTGACCCGACCACAGCGGGGAACCGGTCCGGGGCAGGTGGTGGGCTCCCACGGCACCTGCGCGGAAGCCGAACGGGCGGTGGACCACCTGTCGGACAACCGGTTCCCGGTGGAGCGCACGGCGATCAGGGGCGGGGGTTGAGCAGGTCGCGGGTCGGCTGACCCTGTGGAGGGACGTCCGCGGGCCGCCGAGGCCGCCCGGCGCTACCGGCAGGCCCGGGACAGGGCCGAGCAGCCGCGGACCGCGCTCGCCTCCCGGGCCGTGATCGACCGGGCCAGGGGCGTCCTGGTGTGGCGCCCGTCCGGGCCGGGGAGGATGGTGGGGTGATGGCGCACCCGGCGGGCAGCCCCCTCGACCACGTCGCCGCGGCGCGGCGGCTGCTGGCCGAGGTGGTCGACCGCGGCGCGGTGTACGAGGCGGTCGGCATCGTCCGGGGCGGGGTGGGCGGTGGTGACCCGACGTCGGCCGAGGAGCGGTTCTCCGCCCGGTACGACGACGCCCACTGCCGGGCGGAAGCCGCCCGCATGGCGGCGATCGTGGACGAGGCGGCGGACGGGCGGGCCGATCCGGACTGGGACGGGCGTTAGCCGGCCGGCGGCCGCGACCTGTGCACAGCGACCTGTGCACAGCGACCTGCGCACGTCGGCCTGCGCACGTCGGCCAGGGCAGCGACTGTGGCGGCAGTGTCGGCCGGGGCAGTGTCGGCCGGGGGGGGGGGGGGGGCAGCGTCGGTGGCCGGGTCCGGGGAACCGTCGACCAGCGCGCCGGTGATCCCGCTCGACGCGGCGGCGATCCGGTCGGTGCTGGGCACGTCGGCGGCACACGGCGCGCCGCGGGTGCGGTGCGCCGTGGCGGTCAGTCCGCGAGCCGGTCCAGCGGCAGGCGCCGCGCCAGCACGTCCCGCGCGACGTCGAGCACCGACCGGCGGCTGGCGAAGGCGTGCGCCCGCAGCCTGGCGAAGGAGTCCTCCAGGCTGATCCGCAGCTGCGCCGAGAGCATCCCGGTGGCGATGTTGACGTCCTGGTAGGAGACCTCGACGCGCAACCCCCCGGTGCCGGCCCGGCCGTGGTCGAGCAGCGCCAGGACCGTCAGGTCGGCCAGCACGGCGGCGTCGGTGACGACGTCGGGCGGCAGGCCGCCCGGCCGGCGGCGGTAGAGGGTCAGCGTGCCGAGCCGGATGCCGCCGAGCTGGAGCGGGAAGGCGCACGCTGCCGCCAGCCCCTCGCCCTCGGCCAGGTCGGCGAAACCGGGCCACCTCTCGCGGCGCGCGCTCAGGTCCGCCACCAGCACCGGCTCGCCGGTGGTGAACGCCGCCACCCCAGGACCCTCCCCGGCGGTGTACTGGAGCTCCTCCAGCACCGCGGCCCAGCGCTCGCTCGCACCGAGCAGTTCCTGGGCCCGCGAGCGGGTGCGCAGCGTCATCGCGGCGGCGTCGACGCCGGTCAGGACCCGGACGCACACCTCGCACAGCGCCTGCGCCCACCCGGCGCGGCCGGGGGAGGCCGTGCTCCCCGCGACCGCCCGCGCCAGCCGCTCCCGACGCTGCCCGTCCAACACCCGTCCCCGTCGTCGCAGGTGAGAGCCGACGAGGACCAGGCGCCCGCCGTGCTCGCCGCCCTCGGTGGCCTCTCGCACGAACGCGGTACGTCGCGGACGCGCCCCGGCCTCGTCCCGAAGTGCCGGGACATCCGATTATCCCGGTCCCACGGGCATCCGCACTCCCGGCCCGGGGACGCGTGGCAGGAGCCACCGCCACCCGGCGGGGCGGGGACCCGTGACGACCGGACCCGGCCGGGCGGGTCCGGTCGCGCCAGGACCGGCAACGGGTGATGTTGGCCTGATCGGGTGACGCCCGGGTTGGCCGCCCCCGCTCCGGGTAAGTGGCGGTGGACCGACCTCCGGAGGAGATCCCATGGCCGTTGAGCGCGAGCACGACACCGACCTGATCCGTGTGATCACCGCCGACCACCGCGAGGTCGAGCAGGTGTTCCGGGAGCTGGAGTCCGGGCAGGGCACCCCGGAGCACCGGCGTGCGCTGGCCGACCACGTCATCACCCAGCTGGTGCGCCACTCGGTGGCCGAGGAGCAGTTCCTGTACCCGGCCGCGCGCAAGGTCCTGCCCAACGGCGACGAGCTGGCCGACCACGAGATCGAGGAGCACGCCGAGGCCGAGCGGGTGATGAAGGAGCTGGAGGGGCTGGAGCCCACCGACCCGCGCTTCGACGAGCTGCTGGGCGAGCTGATGCGCGACATCCGCCACCACATCGCGGACGAGGAGGAGGACCTGCTGCCGGAGCTGGCCACCCGCTGCTCGGCCGAGGACCTGCAGGAGCTGGGGCGCAAGGTCATCGCGGCCAAGAAGGTCGCGCCCACCCGCCCCCACCCGGCGGCGCCGGACAGGCCCCCGGCCAACCTGCTGCTCAACCCCGGCACCGGCCTGATCGACCGGCTGCGCGACGCGCTGTCCGGCCGCAACCGCTGACACCCCCGCGGCGGCGGGCCGGCCCGCTCTCCCCCGGGAGCGGGGCCCGGCCGAGCGGGGGCAGGCGACCTCGCGCAGGACCGCCGCGACCGGGGAGCCGCCGATCGGGTGCCGGGCGGCCGTGCCGGGCGCCGCTGCCATCCGGGTGACCGGGGGAACGCCCGCCCCTCGCGCGACGTCGACCGGACGGGGGTGGGGCCGGTGGTCGGTGTCGTGGTGGCGGTCGCGGGCGCGGTGCTCGCGGCGTCGTCGGTGCTGTTCGAGGTGCCGGAGGTGGCTCGGACCGGCGGGGTGGTGTTCGGCGGCGACGCGCCGCGCGCCGACCCGACGTGGCTGGTGCTCGGCGTGGCCGTCGTCCTGGTGGCGGCCTGGGTGGTGCTCGCCGGCAAGCGGGTGGCCGGTGTCGTGGCCGCGGTCGCGGGCGTGCTCGGCGCGGGCCTCCTGCTGGCGGGGGACCTGGCCTCGGGTGTTTCCGGCGGCGGTGCGTCGGCGCTGCTGCTGGGGGCGGTGCTGGTGCTGGTGGCCGGTGCGGTGCGGCGCAGGCCGTCCGGTGCGCGGTGGGCCGCGGTGGCCGGTGTGGTCGTGCTCGTCGTGGCGGGCGCCGGTGTGCTGGTCGTGCCACGGGTGGCGCGGTCGGTGGTGGTGGACGCGGCCGGGGCGCGCCCGCTGCCCGCGGGCGACATCGCCGACCGCCCGACCGGCGCGCCGTGGCGGTGGACCGCGGACGGCCCGGTGGTGGCGGCGGTCGCGGCCGGTCCGGGCGTGGTGGTCGGCACGAGGACGGGCGCCGTCGCCCTCGTCGTGCGCGGCGGCGAGCAGGGCTGGCGGTACCGGCGCGCCGGGGCGGAGGTGACCGCGCTGCGCGCCACGCCGGACGGGTCGCTGGTGGTGGCCGTGTTCGGCGGCTCCGGGCCGTTCGAGCGCGACGAGGCCCTGTGGGTGGTGCTCGACCCGGTGACCGGCGCGGTGGTGCGGCAGTGGGCGGGGCCGGCGGCCGACGCGACCTACCCGCGCCCCACCGACACCGCGGCCGTGACGTGGGAGCGGACCGACCTGCCGCTGGGGCAGGTCGAGTACACCGCCGCGGCGGTGGAGCTGCGCACCGGGCGGCGGCTGTGGACGTGGCGCGCCCCGGACGGGTGCCGGTCGCCCCACCCCGTGATCGAGGCCGCGGCCGACACCGTGCTGGTCCCGCTGACGTGCGGGCAGGAGCACGGCCTGGCCGGGCTGGACGACCGGGACGGGCACGAGCGCTGGCGCTCCCTGACCCGGACCGGGCAGCCGGAGCGGCTCGTGGCCGACGTCGGCCACGACGGCGACGTGGTGTCGCTGACCGCCCACTTCACCACCGGCTCCCTGATCCACTCCCGCGACGGCCGCCCCATCGCCGAACCCGACCCGCGCCCGCGGTTCTGGGCGAGCGCCGGGCCGTTGCCGGTGGGCCAGGTCCGCGACACCGACAACGCGGTCACCGCCACCTTCGTGGCCGACCCCGCCACCGACGCGGTCCGCGCGGTCGCCGAGGTGCCGTGCGCCCGGCAGCTCACGGTGGCCGGCACGCGCACCACGCTGCTGCGCCTGTGCTCCACCGACACCGGCGCGGACCTGGTGTGGCAGGAACTCGACCGGGGCTCCGGCCACCGGGCGCCGGTGCCCGGCTGGAGGCCACCGAACCGCTCGGTGCCCGGCGACTACCGCTCGGCCTTCGACGACGACGGGATCCTGCCCGCGCCGGGTTTCCTCGCCGTGGTCCAGCTCGGCGCCGACACCGTCGCCGGCTTCCTGGGCTGAACGCGCCGCGGAGGGCCGGCCGAAACCCGCACTCCACCTGAAGAGGTGAACAAGCGGTTCTCGGCCCACGCCCTTCCCGGGACGGCAGAACAATCCCCCTTGCCGACAGCCACCGTCCACGGGAGGGCCTGAACACAATGACCACCGCCACTTCGGACATCATCAGCGAAAAGATCGAGCGCGCGTTCGACACCCTGGACGCCGATCGGAACGGCTACCTGGAGTGGTCGGACTACCAGAGCCTGGTCGACCGCTACCTGACGGCCTACGACCTCGACCGGGACGACCGCCGGGCCAGGGGGATCCAAGCCTTCTGCCAGCTGTACTGGGTCGAGCTGCTGCGCCACGCGGGCGTGGAGGGCGACCGGCTCACCAAGGAGCAGTTCGTCACGGCCAACCGCCTCGCGAGCATCGACACCAGCCGGCTCAACGTGGTCGAGGGCGCCAGCCACGCGATCTTCGACTGCGTCGACGCCGACGGCGACAACCAGATCAACCGGGCCGAGTTCGAGCGCTACCTCAGGGACGTCTGGCGGATCGCCGCCCCCGACGCCATGGAGTCCTTCGCCAAGCTGGACGCCGACGGCGACGGCAGGATCTCCCGGCAGGAGTTCATCCGCTCCCTGCGCGAGTACTACCACTCGACCGACCCCGACAGCGCGGGCAGCCTGTTCTTCGGGCACCTCTGAGCGACGCGGCCCGCACCGCGGACCGACGGCCGTGCCGGGGCGGGGAGGCCACCGCCCCGGCACGGCCCTGCCGTGCCTGCTCGACGCCCACGTCGCGCTGCGCCCGGCACTCCCCGGGGACCACGTGCTGCTGATCGGCGCCGCGCTGGGTGTGCGCTCCCAAGGGCTCTGCTGTGGCACCGGAGGAAATCCCACCGTCCACAGTGGACCGGATGAGCCTTGTCGCGTCGACGGCGGGGCCGCCGGCAGGGCCGGTGGTGCTCGTCGGCGGGTGCGGGCCGCCCGTCCCGTCGGACGGGGTGCGGCCCTTCACCAGATGGGGCGCAGAGGGGGCACGTCGTCGCCCGCCATGGCCCGGATCAGGCCGGTCATCTCCCCGCAGAGGGTGGATCACCCAGTTTCGCGGCGAGTTCGGCCTCCAGGGCATGGAGGGTCTGGGACACCACCGAGGAGGTCGGCGTCGGCCAGGCCGCCACCATCGCCGCCGGCGAGGTCCGCGTGGTCACCGCGGTCGGCGACGCCGAGGCGCTGGTCGCCATGGCCGTCGGCGGCAGGGCCCGGATGTCCGGCTCGGACAACGAGATCCCGCTGCCCTGGGCGGAGTGACCCGGTGCGGTCGCGCGGGTGTTGCGCGTGGCCGCACCCCTCCCGCCCACCAGGGGTTTCCGGTGTGGACAGTCCGCCCGGCGCCGGGCGGGCCACCCGCCTCAGACCCGTGCCACCGCCCGTGCCCTGGTCGCGGCGTGGCGCAGCAGGGCGGAACGGCCTCGGTTGGGCACCGTCCACAGGTCGTGGCCGCGCAGGCCCCAGCGGCCGAGCAGGCTGTTGGCGGCGAGGAAACCGGTGGTGGCGGCGCGTTCCATCAGGGCGACGGGCAGGTCCACCCGGGCCAGGTCGCCGGCGACCACCAGCGTCGGGTCGGGGGTGGTGACGGTGGGGCGGGCGGTGAACGAGCCGGGCGCGAACAGGGGGCAGTCCGCGGACAGGACGTGCTCCTCCTGGCGCACCCGCGCGCCGGACAGCTCCGGGTACACCGCCTCCAGCTCGCGCACCAGCGTGGCCACCACCTCGTCCTGGTCGCAGTCCTCGGCCAGGGCGTAGGCGTGCAGCTCCACGACCGAGCCGCCGGTGCGGTCGCGGTAGGCGCGCGCCTCGGCCTCGAAGTGGTCGAGCACGCTGACGTTGTCCAGCCGCCCGAAGCCGCTGGTGCCCAGGAACGGGGCGCGGTCGGGGCGGGCGGGGCGGTCCAGCCACAGCCTGCTCACCAGGAACGGCGGGGTCGTGCGCAGGTCGGCCACCCGCGCGCGCCACCCCGGGGTGGCCAGCTCCGGCGAGGCCCCGACCAGGGCGCGCAGGCCGGTGACGTCCACCGCCAGCACCACCGCGTCGACGTCCTCCTCGCCGCCGGCGACCACCCGGTAGCCGTCGGCGCGGCGGGTCACCCGCTCGACCGCGCTGCCGGTGCGCACCTGCACGCCGAGCGCCGCCAGGTGCCGGCGCATCGGCTCCCAGATCGCCGCCGGGTAGGTGTCGTCCGGCACGTCGAACAGCAGGCCCTCGCTGGAGCCGAGGAAGTAGATGTGGAACATGGTCGCCAGCTCGGCGGCCGACAGCGCCGACGGGTGGGCGAAGAAGCTGCGCGAGAACACCTCGAACGCCAGGTGCCGGGCCGCCTCGGGGAAGCGGATGCCGCGCAGGAACCCGTCGGCGTCCACGCCGTCCAGCTCGGTGTAGGTGCGCGGCAGCGACACGTCGAACAGCGCGGTGGCCGCGCGGGTGTCCATCCTCGTCAGGTCCCGCAGCGTGAACGTCTCGCTGCGCAGCACGAACCCGGCCACGTTCCACGGCGGCGTCAGCGGCAACCGCGCGAAGCTCTCCCGCGTGCCGTTGGCGTGCAGCAGCGGGTAGTCCGGCACCGGCCGCAGCCGCGCCAGGTCCGGGTCGGCGCGGCGCAGCAGGGCCCGCAGGTTGTAGTACTGCCGGAAGAAGGCGTGGAAGCCGCGCGTCATCGTCTCGCCGGTCGGGGTGGTCCACCCGCGCACCCGGCCGCCCAGCTCGTCGTGCCGCTCGTGCAGCACCACCCGCACGCCGCGCTCGGCCAGCGCGACCGCCGCGGCCACCCCGGCGACGCCCCCGCCGACGACGGCGACGCGCGGCTCGCGCCCGCGCTCGGGCCGCGCCCGCCCGGGGTGGCCGGGCAGCAGGCGCGCGCGGCGGTCGCGACCGGCCGGCGGGGACCTCCGGCCGGTGAGCAGGAGCAGGGGCAGGCCGGGGGACGCGGTCATGCCAGCGATCCTGGCACCGCCGCACCCGTCCCGCCCGATGAGCGGGAACCCGCTCGTCCGGCCCGATCGGGTGACCGCCGCTAGGGTTTCGTGACATGTCGACGCGCCCGGCCCTCCGCGTTCCCGCCCGCGCGGCCCCGGTCGCCGCCTGGGTCCTGGCGGCCGGCGTGGTGCTGGCCCAGATCGTCTACTCGATGACCGACCCCGCCGACCGGATCGTCACCACGGTGCTCTCGGTCGCGCTGTTCTGCGCGGCCTCGGTGCTCGACGCCGCCGCCCGGTTCGGCGCCCGCGCCGCCGGGCTGCTGGTCCTCGTCGCCGGCGGCGGCGGGCTGCTGGCCGAGGCGGTGGGCGTGCACACCGGGTTCCCGTTCGGCCGGTACGCCTACACCGGGACGCTGGGCGCGCAGCTGCTGGGCGTCCCGGTGGTGGTGCCGATGGCGTGGGTCATGATGGCCTGGCCGGCGCTGCTGGTGGGGCGCGCGCTGGGCGCCCGGCTGCCGGGCGGCGGCCGGGCGGTGGTCCCGGTCGCGACGTGGGCGCTGGCGTCGTGGGACGTGTTCCTGGACCCGCAGATGGTCGACGCGGGCCACTGGACGTGGGCGCACCCGACGCCCGCGCTGCCCGGCGTGGCCGACGTCCCGCTGACCAACTTCGCGGGCTGGCTGCTGGTCGCCGCGCTGATCACCGGCGCGCTGCACGTTCTGCTGGGCGGCGCGGACCGGCGGCGCGGCCCCACGCCCGACGTGGACCTGCGGCGCGGCCCCTCGCTCGCCGTGGACCTGCGCCGCGGTCCCGCGCCCGTGCTGTACCTGTGGACCTACGGCTCGTCGGTGTGGGCGCACGCGGCGTTCTTCGACCGGCCCGGCTCGTCGCTGGTCGGCGGGCTGCTGATGGGCGCGGTCGCGGTGCCGTTCGCGGTCGCGCTGTGGCGGGCGCACCGGTGAGGCGGGTGCTGGGCGCCCTGGTCGCGGGCGGGTCGGCGGTCGCCGCGCTGGGCACGGCGCACGCCCTGGTCAACGCCCGGCTCGTGCGCGCGCCGGCCGCCGACCCGCCGCCGTGCGCGGAACCGGTGTCGGTGCTGGTGCCCGCCCGGGACGAGGCGCACCGCATCGCGCCGACGCTGCGGTCGCTGCTGGCGCAGCGGGGCGTGCCCGACCTGGAGGTGCTGGTCTGCGACGACGGGTCCACCGACGGCACCGCCGACGTGGTGCGCGCCGTCGTCGCCGGCGACCCGAGGGTGCGGTTGATCACCGGCTCGCCCCCTCCGGACGGCCTGCCCGGCAAACCCGGCGCGTGCGCGCGGCTGGCCGCCGAGGCGCGCGGCCGGGTGCTGGTGTGCGTGGACGCCGACGTCGTGCTGGAGCCGCACGCGGTGGCCGCCGCCGCGCACCTGCTGCGGTCGGCGGGGCTCGACGCGGTCTCGCCGTTCCCGCGCCAGCTGGCCGACGACGCCGCGACGCGCCTGGTGCAGCCGCTGCTGCAGTGGTCCTGGCTGGTGTTCCTGCCGCTGCGGGTGGCCGAGCGGTCCCCGCGCGAGGCGCTGAGCGCGGCCAACGGCCAGTTCTTCGTCATCGACGCGGACGCCCTGCGCCGCTGCGGCGGGTTCGAGGCGGTGGCCGACGCGGTGCTCGACGACATCGCGCTCATGCGGGCGGTGAAGCGCTCCGGCGGGCGCGGGGCGGTGGCCGACGGGTCGGGCGTGGCGCGGTGCCGCATGTACCGGGGGTGGGCGGAGGTCGCGGCGGGCTACGAGAAGTCGCTGTGGGCGGCCACCGGCAGCCCGGTGCGCGCGGCGCTGCTCGCCGCCCTGCTGGGGTGGGTGTTCCTGCTGCCGCCGCTGGCCGCGCTGACCGGGTCGGGGGCGGGGCTGCTGGGGTACGCGGCGGCGGTGGCCGGGCGCGCGGTGACGGCCCGGCGCACCGGCGGCCGGGCGTGGCCGGACGCGCTGGCGCACCCGGTGTCGGTCGGCGTGCTGCTGCGCCTGCTGGCGCGCTCCTGGCGGGCCCGCCGCGCGGGCACGCTGACCTGGAAGAACCGACCGCTGCACGGGAGCCGCTGATGGCGCGAGTCGTCGTGGTCGGCGCGGGCATGGGCGGGCTGGCCGCCGCCGCGCGCCTGGCCGCCACCGGGCACCGGGTGACGGTGCTGGAGCAGTCCGGCACGCACGGCGGCAAGCTCGGCGAGCTGCGGCGCGACGGGTTCTCGTTCGACACCGGGCCGTCGCTGCTGACCCTGCCGCACGTCTACCGCGACCTGTTCGCCGAGACCGGCGGCGACCTGGACGCGGCGGTGCGGATCGAGCCGGTGGACCCCACGTGCCACTACCGGTTCGCCGACGGGTCGGAGGTGGACCTCCCGCACGACCCGGCTGCCGTGCCCGGCGCGCTGGAGGCGGCGTTCGGCGGCGGCGCCGGGCGGGAGTGGGCCGAGCTGATGGCCGACGCCGCCCGGCTGTGGGACCTGGTGGGCGAGTCCGTGCTGCAGCGCCCGCTCAACGGCGTGGGCGACCTGCTGCGGCGCTCGACGAGCGTGCGCGACCTGTGGGCGCTCGCGCCGTGGCGGACGCTGCGCGCGGTGGGCCGGCGGCTGTCGGACCCGCGCGCCCGGGTGCTGCTCGACCGCTACGCCACCTACAGCGGCTCGGACCCGCGCCGCCTGCCCGGCCTGATGACCGTCGTGCCCTACATCGAGCAGCGCTACGGCGGCTGGTACGTGCGCGGCGGCCTGCGCCGGCTCGGCGACGCGCTGCTCGCGCACTGCCGCGGGCTGGGCGTGCGCTTCGAGTTCGGGGCCCGCGTCACGGCGGTGCGCCCGGCCGGCGGCGGGGTGGTGCTGGCCGGCGGCGCGGTCGTGCCCGCCGACGTCGTCGTCTCCGACGCGGACGCGCGGCACCTCTACGACGGGCTGCTCACCGACCGCCGGGCCCGCCGGCCGCGCCGCGCCCTGGCCCGCGCGGTGCCGTCCCTGTCCGGGTTCGTGCTGCTGCTGGCGCTGCGCGGGCGCTCGCCGCGCCCGCGCCACCACCGCGTGCTGTTCCCCGCCGACTACGACGCCGAGTTCGACGCCCTGTTCGGCCCCGCGCCGCGCCCGGTGCCCGACCCGGCGGTCTACGTGTGCTCCCCGGCCGACCCGGCCGTCGCCCCGGCCGGTCACGAGGCGTGGTTCGTGCTGGTCAACGCCCCGCGCCAGGGCCAGGTCGACTGGACCGCGCCCGGCGTCGCCGAGCGGTACGCCGACCACGTGCTCGCCGTGCTGGCCGACCGCGGGCACGACGTGCGCGACCGCCTGCTGTGGCGCGAGGTCCGCACCCCGGCCGACTGGGAGCGCGACACGGGCTCGGTCGGCGGCGCGCTGTACGGCTCGTCGTCCAACGGGGCGCGCGCCGCGCTGCTGCGCCCGGCCAACCGCAGCCCCGTGCCCGGCCTCTACCTGGTCGGCGGCTCCGCCCACCCCGGCGGCGGGCTGCCGCTGGTGGCCATGTCGGCCAGGATCGCCGCGGACCTCATCGGCCCGGCGTGAGGTCCGGCCCGACGCGGTCGCGCAGCTCCCGGCGCAGCGCGACCGCCAGGTGCGCGCCGCCGGCCGCGGCCACCACCGCCCACAGCGCCAGGCACACCACCCCCCACGACCACCCCGTCCACGGCGTGCCGCCGGTCCACAGCCCCGCGCCCAGGCAGGCCACCGCCGCGATCACCACGCGCGTCGGGCGCTCGGCCACCGTGATCGCGCCCGCGCCGGCCATGCCCGCGCCCTGGGCGCGGGCGCGGGCGTACTCGTGCAGCAACAGCGACCCGCCCACCGCCGCCGCGAGCCACCCCGGCCCGCCCAGCACGACCAGCAGCACCACCAGGCACACGTCGGCGAGCCGGTCGGCCACCGCGTCCACCACCGCGCCCAGCGGGCGGGCGCGGCCCGTGCGCAGCGCCACCGCCCCGTCCACGCCGTCGAGCAGCCCCGACACCACGACCAGCGCGCCCGCCGCCAGCGCCCACCGCCCGCCCGCCGCCGCCACGCCCACCGCGCCCGCGGCGGCCACCACGCCCGCCGCCGACAGCACGTCGGGCGGCACCCGCAGCAGGCCCTTCGCCAGCACGTGGACGAGCCTGATCCACCCCACCGCCAGCGGGTTGCCGGACACGTCGTGCCCGTGCAGCCGTGACCAACCCCGCACCTCGTCCACCGCACCACCGTAGGTCGGCCGGTGTGCGCTTGCCGGACGCGGGGTACACGCGACCATGCGAACGGTCCGCGCGGTGCTGCGGCACGCCCTGACGGCGCTGCGCGGGCGCGACCTGGCCCTGTGGGCGGCCGGGATCACCTTCTTCGCGGCCCTGGCGGTGGTCCCGGTGCTGCTGCTGGCGCTGCGCGGCGCCGCCGTCCTCTTCGGACCGGGGCTGGTCACCGACGGCGCGCGGCTGCTGGGCGAGGCCCTGCCCGACGCGCAGGACCCGGGGCCCGCGCTGCGCGCGCTGACCGACGCCGCGCTGGGCGCGTCCTGGCCCGTGCTGCTGTCCACCCTGCTGCCCGCCAGCCTGTACGGCGAGGGGCTGCGCCGCGGCCTGCTGCAGATCGCGGGCGAGCCGGCCGGCGCGAAGACCGGGTGGCTGGGCCGGATCGGCTTCGTGCCGGTGCTGCTCGCCGCACCGGTGCTGGTGGCCGCGCCGCTCGCGCTCGCGCCGTCGGTCGCCCCCGACTACCGGGCGGGCGGCTGGTCGGCGGCGTGGGGCGTGGTCGTGTCGTTCCACGTCGACTGGATCGCGCTGTCGGTGGCGATCTGCCTGGTGTTCCTGACCACGGGCCCGAGCCTGCTGCCGCGCGGGCTCGCCGTCGCCGGCGGGTTCTGCACGGGCGCGGTGCTGACCGGGTTCCTGCACGGCTTCCTGCTGTTCCTGGCCATCCCGGTGGACTGGGCGTTCCCGTTCGCCGGGCTGACGGCGGTGGGCGCGGTGGCCGCCCTGGGCCTGTGGCTGTACCTGCTGCACATCGTCCTGCTGCTGGCCTACCGGGTGCTGCTGAGCGCGCACGCGGTCCGCCGCGGGCGGTGACGGGGGCCGGCTCCGCCTGTCCGAAGTGGACGGTCCGGTGGGGAGGCGCCGGCCCCGACCGCTCAGCCCGGCCGGCCCCGGCCCGGCGCCCGCGGCGAGCACCGCCGGCCCGGCCGCGGCGGGGAACCGGCCCGGTGCCGGGCCGCGTGGCGCGGCCGGTCGCTCACGCCCGGCTGACCAGGTCGGCGGGGTCGGTGTTGGCGCCGCAGAGCACGACGACCACGCGCTCGTCGGGCCGGGGCCGGTAGGCGCCGGTGAGCAGCGCGGCCAGCGCGGTGGCCGCGCCGTGCTCGACGACGACGCGCCGGTGGTCCCACAGGGCCTGGCGGGCGGCGGCGATCGAGGCGTCGTCGACCAGGACCGAGGTCGCCCGGACGCGCTGGGCGACCTCCAGCGCCGTGGCGGAGGCGCGGCGGGCGCCGAGGGAGTCGGCGGCGATCGAGCTGACGGGGACGTCGACCGGTCGCCCGTGCTCCAGCGCGGCGTTCAACGCGCGGCTGTGCTCGGGCTCGACGGCCACCACCCGCAGCCCGTGGTGCGCGGCGACCGCGCCGATCCCGGCGAACAGGCCGCCGCCGCCCACGGCCGTCACGATCGTCGTCACCGCCGGGGACGTCGAGCGGCGCCGGAGCGACTCCACGATCTCCTCGGCCAGGGTGCCCGCGCCCGCGGCGATGAGGGGGTTGTCGTAGGCGTGCGAGGCGATGGCGCCGGTGGCCTCGGCGAACTCGTGGGAAGCCTCCAGGGCCTGCGCGTACTCGGTGCCGACCTGGCGCACCTGCGCGCCGTAGGTCAGCAGCCTGGCGACCTTGACCGGTGGCGCCGTCTCGGGCACGAACACCGTCGCGGCGATGCCGTGCCGCCGCGCCGCCCAGGCGCAGGCCAGCCCCGCGTTGCCCCCGGAGGCGATGACGACCCCCGCGTCCGGCATGGCGCCGCCCTTCAGGTGCGCCGCGGTGAAGTTGACCGCGCCGCGGGCCTTGAACGAGCCGGTGTGCTGCATGTACTCCGCTGCCAGCCAGACCTCCGCCGGGCCGAGGGCGTCGGCGTCCGCGGGCAGCAGCGAGACGGGGCGGACCACGCCCTCGACGCGCGCGGCGGCGGCGAGGACGTCGTCGTAGGACAGTGCTTCCACAACAGCCTTTCCGTGGTCACGACCGGGCGGTCGACGGCGGTCGACCCCGCGAGGGACGCGAACGCCGCACGACGCCCCTCGCGGGGGCGCACCGCGTGCAGGTGGACGGGGTTGAACAGTAGCGCGTCCCCGACCCGGGGCCGCGACGGCCGCGGACGCCCTGCCGCGGCGGTCGGCGGTCGAGGGTCGGCCCGGATCACGTCACCGGGCGCCCCATCCACCAGTTGCCCGGCGCCTCCGGGTCGGTGCTGGACCAGAACTCCACGCACGCGCGGACGAACTCCTCGGCGGTGAGGTGGCCGTCGCCGTCGGTGTCGAGGTGCTCGAACGCCTCGGCGGCCTCGGCTTCGGTGAGGCCGGGGAAGTGGCCGCGCTGGAACACCAGGTACTCGGCGGCGTTCACGCGGCCGTCGGTGTCGGTGTCGGCGATGGCCAGGAACGCCTCGGCCAGCGCGCCGACGCCGGCGCGGGCGGCGTGCGGGTCGTCGGCGAGCGAGCCGGTGGAGGCGAGGAACTGCTCGCGCGAGATGGCCGTGCCGCCGTCGGGGACGTGGGGCAGGTGCAGGTCGTGCCAGATCCGCAGGTAGGCGTCGACGATGCGCCGCTCCTGCGGCGAACCGGGCGCGTGCCCGAGGGAGTCGGCGGCCCGGCTGCCCATCAGGACGTGGTCCTGCTCGGTGAGCAGCCCGTCCCCGTCGACGTCGAGGTGGTCGAACCCGTGGTTGATCTTCGCTTTGAGCAGGTCGTTGACCGGCATGAACCCTCCGTGGGAGATCGTTCGGCGCGAAAAGCACAGGATGGTGCGGCCGGGAGTGGCCGGACAACGCCTGAACAGGTGCCGAAAAGCCTCGACCGAGTGATGTCCGGCAGTCGTCACCGCGACGGTGCCGGATCATCGCTACGACCGGTGGTCGCGATGGTGGAGTCTGTCGGTGCCGGTGAACGGCGGCACTCCGGTTCGGGCACCGACTTGATGGGCGTCGTCGGTGGGGCTGCTTCGGGCCTGGTCGACCCGTGCGGACCACCTCGTCATGGCCCGAGTCGGCTATCTGCGGGATCCGGCCACACGGTGACGATTCGTGCGGGACCATCTCCCCGTGCGCGATGGCCGGTCAGACAGTGCCCACGACCGCCCAGGCGGTGCTGTGGATCAAGGGGGCGGGGGAGTCCCGAGGAGCGCACTGGGAAGCGTGCAGCGGGCGCGGGTGGGGTCCTCCGGTTCGGTGGTCCAAGCGGGTCGGGATCTCAGCCTCACCATCCAGCATCACGTGCACCCGAGTTCACGGGCGGCGGTGTGGTTGACGCGCTCAGGTGCCGGCGTTCTCGCCGTGTTCACCGGGATCGCGGTGGTGGCCGGTGTCGGGACGGTGGTTCACGGGGGAGCATTGCTGCGACCGGTGCCGGCGTGGATCATCCCGATCACAGGTGTCCTGGTTGCCGCCCTGGTGCTGCACACGGGGAAGCGGAGACGGCGTGGATCCGCGCGGCGTGTGTTCCTGGTGGTATCGGCATTCAGCGAGAAGCACTGGCTGGCGGGGTTCGTCCAGCGACTGCACGGCGCGCTCGACCGCAGCGGGATCGACCTGGTGCTCAAGGTGCCCGACCGGGACTACGACGCCGCGGCGCAGGCGCACCACATGCGTCGGGTGCTGACCGCTCGGCACGACTTCGTCGGTGGCTTCGTCCTCGCGGCGGAGGTGCACCGGATGCGGCGCGACCTGGTCGAGTTCTGCGGCGAGTCGGCGGTGCCGGTGGTCTTCACCGACCTGGAGCCGTTCGAAGGGGAGGACCAGTACCCGGAGAACGCGGCCTTCGTCGGGTACCTCAGCGCGGACATCGGTGCCCTGGCCGGTCAGTGGTTGGCGTCCTACCTGCGGCCACGTGGCCTGCGACAGCCCCACGTGCTGATCGTGGCCAGCCTGGAGCACCAGGATCGGCAGACGTGTTGTGCTGAAGTCCTGCGACACCGCGTTCCCGACGTCGACATCACCATCAACGACGGTTGCGCCTACCGCCGCTCGAAGGCATACGACGCAGTCCAGTCCCACATCCGCTTGCTCGACCGGAGACGCGGCCGCTTGGACGCCGTGTTCTGCACCAACGACGAAATGGCCCTAGGCGCGGTCGACGCGCTTCACGCTTTCGCCTCGCCGATCACCGCCGCCACGGTGGTGATCGGCGTCGATGGCATCCCGGAGGTCCGGACCATGATCGACGCAGGCACGAGCCCGTTGCGGGCGACCGTGGTCCAGGATGCGCACCACCTCGCCGAGAACGCTGTCCACGTGCTGGAACGGATGCACGATCGCCGCCATGTCGTCAAACGAACCGTGCTGCGACCCGAGGTCTACCAAGCCGAGTGACCCCCGCCACTCAGACCCGCGCGACGCCTCAGGTCTTCGGCCACGGCATGGTCATGACCGCCTGCGCTCAAGTGCCCCGACGCCACCCTCGCTCACGATGTCCACGCCGCAGCCCACCGAACCGCAGAGAGTGTCCAACCAGTCCGGCTGCTGGGCCACACGGTTCTGCCCCTGTGGTCGTGGCAGCACTACGCCGTTCTTGCGCTGTTCCTCGTGGCCGGCGGACATCGCCGACGTGGCCTGGGCGCACCTTGAGCACACCGGGACGGCTTACCGCACCGACGGCAAGGTGCCACCCGACGCGCGGTATGGCAGAACAGTTTTGCGGTTGATCCGCAAGAACGGTGAGCAGAAATGGTGGACGGCCCTCACAACCCCGTGCCGGCGCGTTCGGTGAAACCTGCTCGGCTGTTCCGTCGAGGTGGGGGAGAGGTGCAAGGCGATGGAAACACGTGGTTGCGCCTGATGCCCGTTGTGATAGGTCGGTCGGAAGTACTTACTTTGCGAATAGCGCCGTGTGGCGGAGGCTCATACCGAAAGCGCCTTCGTGTCGTCCCGCTCCGCCGTCACGTCCTCCCGGCCCTTGGCCTCCCGCAGGCGGACCGGGTCGGCGTCCCAGCTCGGCGATGATCTTCCGGGCCTGATCGGGGAGGTCGGGAAGTGAGTGCGGCTCGTTATCCGGGTGTTAGCCCGAAAGTTGCAGGTGGTCTTGCGGCGCAGTGGATCGCGCACCTCGCGGGGGCTCGTCAAGCTGACACAACCGGACGATTGCTCCGGGAACCGCCGGTCACTATCGTGCGATTTGCGACGATGTGCCCGGGAGGTCGTCTCCCCGGGGAGTCGACATATCCCAGGTCTTTTCCTGTCCATTGGGAGGCGCAGTGACTTCGGATGCAAGCGATGTCGAGACCGAGACGGTGTCCGTCGCGGCCGGCACGATGGTGCTCACCTCGGCGCAGCCGAACTCCGGCGCCGGAGGCGCCGCCATCACCTACAACGGTTACAACCTGGGCCAGGTCCAGGGGGCGGCTTTCAAGGATTCCGCCAACAACACGAACGTCGTGCCGGCCGCCGCTCTGGGCGGTGGGGCGTCGGCGACCTCCGTGGTCCCGTCGGGGATGACCGCGGGCGTCGGGTCGACCTGGCTGCTGGGCAGCAACGGCCAGAGCAACTCCGTGCCGTTCACCTTCGGCTGACCGCGTGCGGCCCTCGTGCGAGGGGCCCGCACCGCGGCTGTAGCGCGGTCCGCGAGCCGGTGGCCGGGCCGGTCCTCTCACGCGCGTGAGAGGACCGGCCCGGTCGGCGCTCCACCGCGGTGCCGCCCACGCCGACGGCCGTTGTCCGCCCGGAGCAGGGCTTCCTCGTCCGGAAGATGTGATAAGGCTCCCGACCTGCCCGGGGCGGTGGGTGTGATTGAGTGTCGCGCATGTCGTCGCCACCACCGCATCCGCAGGGTCTGGGCGGACCGGGGCCGGGTAGTGGACCTCAGCCCTGGCCCGCGTACCCCACCGGGCCGGTGCACAGTGGACCGACGTGGCCGCCGCCCCCGCTTCCGCCCCCGCCGCGCAGGAGCGGGGTGGTGTGGGTGGTCCTGGCGCTGGTCGTGGTGCTGGTGGCCGGTGGCGTCGCGGCCTGGCTGACCCTGGGCGGTGACGACAGCGGGTCTCCGGGTGACGCCCGGGACGGCAACGCGGCCGACGACGCGGGGTGTTCGGGCGACTACTGCATCGGCGGGTACCGGTACGTCAACGCCTGCGGCCTGCTCGACCCGTCGAGCACGGCCGCCCGGATCGGACCGATCGGCAACGACGGCCTGCACGTGCAGGAGTCCTTCAGCGACCCCCTGCCGACCGCGGACCCGGCCTCGCCGCCGACGTGGCCCTTCTCGGTGCGGTCGCGCTGCGACGTCAGGACCGTCGACTACGAGAAGGCGGCGTTCCGCACGGTGACGTTGGAGCTGGAGCAGTACTCCAAGGACGGGGTGGTGGAGGAGGGAACCGCCCAGCGGGGCCGGTCGCTGCCGGGCGTCGACAACGCCGTCGTGCAGGACGAGGACGGCGCCGCGAAGGTCTTCGGCCGGGTCCGCAACACGCGCTTCAGGCTGGACCTGGTCTGGAGCAACAGGAAACCGCCCATCCCCGACACGACGCTCACCGCGCTGGTCGATGGCATCGTCAAAGGGGTGGCCGACGCCCCCAGCGCGCCCGCGGACCTCGGTGAGCTGCGCGACGGTGACCGACGCCTGCACCGTGTTCACCGGCGAGGACTTCCAGGACGCGGTGGACTACGTCGTCGACCCGACCAACGTCCACCGCGGCTACCACACGACGCTGGTGGGCGCGGTCACCAGGACGTGCAGGCGCACCACCGCCACGCTCGACCGCAAGCGCCCGGCCCCGGAGGGCACCACCTACCTGGAAGGGGCGATGGCGCCCAAGGTCACGACCACCCGGCACCCCGATGCCGCCGCCGCGCGGGCGGCGGCGGCGAAGGACCGGCGCGGCATCTCCGGCGCGGTGGACCTCCCCGGCCTCGGCGACGGCGCCGTGTTCGGAGTGGCCGGCTCCGCCTTCGCCCTGGTGTTCACGAAGGGCGCCCACCAGGTCCGCGTCGACTGCGGGCTCACCAACGGCAACGCGGACTGGACCCCCGCCGACATGCGCGCCCGCCTCGAACCCGTCGCCGCCGCCATCGCCGCCCGGATGCCCTGACGGTGGCGGACCGCGGCGGCGCGTCCTGCCCGGCGGTCACGACCTCGCCGACGCCGGCCGGTCGTGGACCCGGCCGCTGACGACGATCCGCCCGGCGACCAGGGCCGGCGGCTACCGCCGGGCCGTGGCCGCGACCAGGGTCGAGGAGATGTGCGCCTGCCCGGGACTGGTCGGGACGAAGAGCGTCTCGATGCCGCCGAGGTGGCGGTTCATCCGGGCCATCGGCAACTCGTGCGCCAGGTCGGCCGGGGTGCGCACGCCGCGCACGATCACGTCGATCCCCGCCGCGCGGCAGTAGTCGACCAGCAGTCGGCCGGGGCTGGAGTCCACCACGACGTTGGCCAAGTCGCCGGTCATCCGGGTCAGCAGGGCCAGGCGCTCGGCCAGGGGGAGCCGGCCCGCCTTGTCCGGGTTGGTCAGCACGCACAGGACGACCTCGTCGAACAGGCCGGCGGCGCGGCGCGCCACGTCGAGGTGCCCCTGCGTGGCGGGGTCGAAGGAGCCGGGGAAAACGGCGCGCACGACTTGCCATGGTAACCACCACCCGGTGGACCGGGAACCGACGCCGCCCGACCCCGGCCGTGATCCGCGCCCGCACCGCCGCAGGTCGACCGGACCCGCACCCGACCCGTCGGCCCGGCTCAGCGGTCTCCTGCGGCAAAAGAGGACCGGTCAGGGGCCCTTTAATCCTGAACGGAACCCGCACGTGGTCGGGGACTTCCGGTGGATCTCCGCGCCACCCCCTTGCCACTGATCGTCGTTATCTCGTCACCTGTATGGCGGATGGTAGTCACGGGCGGCTCATGAGGATCATGGGGTGCACTGGCCCAGGGAGGGGCCATCCGATTCCCGGATCGCCGGTGGTCCGTTCGCGGCACCGCGCCCTGCGATTCGAGTCGACCTGGAGAAAGCGGCGCGCATATCGGCCGTCCTGCATCGACCCGGGGGAGGGAACCGTGGAAGTAGGAATCAGCCTGCCACTCCACGACCCCATTTCCCTCGTCTACTGGTCACGCCGGCCGTGCCGGCCGGTTACGGCTGCACGGGTGAAGCGCACCGCATCGTCGATTACACGGTCACCACCCCCGAAGGTCTCCGCAGGACCGTGGACCAGTACGCCGACCACGGCGTGGGCGAGGTGATCTTCTGTTGCCGGGGGTGCGACCCGGGCCCTTTCGAACGCGCCGCACGAGTCCGCAGGAGTGGATTTCATGGATTTCGGTGAAGCGCAGTCGGTGTTCGGCGCGAATGCTCGCGAGTACGCGCTGCACAGGCCAGGCTATCCGCCGGAGGCGGTGGCGTGGGCGATCGGTCTCGACCACCCGGCCCGGGTGCTGGACCTCGGCGCGGGAACGGGGAAGCTCACCGCCGCGCTGCTCGCCGCCGGGCACGAGGTGGTCGCCGTGGAACCGGATCCCGCGATGCTGGCCGAGTTGTCCGCGGCCCACGCCGGGGTCCCGGCGCTGGTCGGCTCGGCGGAGCGGATCCCGCTGCCGGACTCGGACGTCGACGCCGTGCTCGCCGGGCAGGTGCTGCACTGGGTGGACGGCGAGCGGGCCTACCCGGAGGTGGCGCGGGTCCTGCGGCCCGGCGGCGCCGTCGCGGGGCTGTGGAACTCCGACGAGCTCCAGTGGATCGCGCAGGTCCTGAACGAGGAGGACGCGGCCGGGAAGGACGCGGCCGGGGAGGACGCCCGGTGGGAGGGGTACTTCCCGGACCGGCTGTTCACCGACGAGTCGCACCGCTCCTTCGCCAACCCGCGCCGGCACACCGTCGACTCGTTGGTGAGCACGATCGCGACGTACTCGGCGCTGCTGCGGCTGCCGGAGCCGGAACGGGCGCGGCGGCTGGCCTCGACGCGGGCCGCGCTGACCGACGCCCTGGGCGCGGACCGGGAGTTCGAGGTGCCGTCGCGGACCCATGTCATCCGTGCGCGCAGGCGCTGAGCCCGGTCCCGGTCCCGGTCGCGGCGAGCACGCCGGGTGGGGCGCGCCCGGCCGCGCGGCTACTCCCGGTCCGGCGAACCCGACCGCGCCGCCGGTTCCGCCGGGTCGGCGCTCGCCGCCGGCCCACCCGCGCCCAGCCGCCGGTGCAGCGCGACCGACGCCGCGCCGAACCCGACGAGCAGGGCGAAGGCCCAGCTCAGCGCGGTGGTCGGGGAGAGGGCCAGGGAGCGGCCCACCGAGTAGGTGCCGCCACCGACGAAACCGGCGATCGCGGTGGCCGACGTCTCGGAGAACGCGACCGCCGTCGCCACCGGGAGCACCCGGTCGGCGGGCAGGTCGTCCATGGCCGTGGCCGAGAACCTCGGGTAGGCGACCCCCATCCCGAGCCCCGCGGCGAACCACCCGCCGATCAGCACGACCAGCGCCACCGTCCCGCCGAGGGCGGTCTGCGTGGCGAGCGCGGCGAGCAGCCCGAGGGTGACCAGGGCGAGGCCGACGACCTGCGGCCGGGGCAGCCACCGCTCGGCCAGCTCCGGCTTGAACCCGGTGATGGACCAGGCGGCCAGGCCCGCGCCGACGGCGACCGTGCCGGCCACGATGTCGTGGCCCAGACCGGTGATCGCGGCGAGCGAGATGATGCCCGCCCCGCCGAAGTAGCACAGGCACAGCAGGTGCAGCAGCACCACCTTGCCCAGCCGGGCCCGCTCCGGCCCGACCTGGGCGCGCAGGATGCGCAGGCTCGCGACGACGGCCACCGCGCAGCCCGCGGCCAGCAGGCCGATGCCGGCCGCGCCCCCGGGGAGGGTGGCCGAGGTCGCCAGCAACAGCCCGCCCAGCAGCGCGGCCACCCAGACCAGCGACGGGCGCGCCGCCGTGCTGCGCTGCCACGGCACCAGGTCGATCTGCTTGCCGATCAGCACCCGGCCGACGACGACCAGCAGCGCGGGCCAGGCCAACGCGGCCCGCCAGCCCCACGCGAGGGTGACCACGGCGTTGATCGCCGGGCCGACCATCGAGGGCAGCAGCCACATGATCGCGAACAGGCCGTAGACGCGGGTGCGCTCCTCGTCCTGGAACAGCCCGCCGAGGATCGACAGCCCGAACCCGGCGAGCATCCCGCCCGCGACGCCGCGGACGACCGTGCCGATCAGGATCATCGGCATCCCGACCGCCGCGACCGCCAGCACCGACCCCAGGACGAACAGGCCGGTCGCCACGCCCAGCAGGGTGATCGGCCGCAGCCGCGCGAACGGCGCGGAACCCACCGCCAGGACCAGGATCTGGGCGAACGACCCGGCGGCGAGCGTCGCGCCGTACAGGCTCGCGCCGTCGAGGTCGTCGGCGGCGATCGGCAGCACCGACGAGTAGGCGATGCTCTGGACGGCTCCGCCGAACTCGGTGAACAGCAGCGCGAGCAGGATCGCGCCGCGCCGCCCGGAGAAAATGGCCCGCAGGCTCGTGGACGCTTCCCCGGCCCGCTTCCTCGGCGTCCCCACGGTGTCACTCCGCCCGGGTCGCGGCGCGACGGCCGTCGCGCCGCGGCGCCGTGGTGTCGGGTTCCCCCGCGGACAGGGTCGGGTGGAAGGCGTAGCGCAAGGGACTCCCTCCCCCCAGGGCGGCTGCCGTGCCTGCCGAGTCCTCAGTCCTATCGAATTGTTCCGGCGCGCTCAACTCCCGCCGAGGCGGTCGGTGGCGATCCGACCCCGGCCGCGCCGGAGCGGTCGGGCCGGGTCACACCCCCCGCAGGGGCGGGTAGGGCTCGCCGGGCGGGTGTTGCGACCTGTTGGCGTTCCTGGCTTCTTCGAGCTGGTCCTCCAGGGTGACGATCCGGCAGGCGGCATCCAGGCCGGTGCCCTGGTCGACCAGTTCCCGGACGCGGGCGGCCAAGCGCAGTTGGGAACGGGAGTACCGGCGGTGGCCGCCGGCCGAGCGCTGCGGTGCGATCAGCCCGGCCTCGTCCAGGCTCCGCAGGAACCCCGCCGAGGTGTCGAGCATCTCCGCGGCCCGCCCCATGGTGTAGGCGGGGTAGTCGTCGTCGTCGAACTTCTCGGCCTTGGGCTTCTCGGCCTTGGCCCGCGCTTCCGCGTTCTGCCGTTCGTGGGCTTCGTCTGGGGTCATCGCGCCTCCGCATCACGAGGGGCCCCGGCGCAGTAGCGCCGGGGCCCCGGGGTGTTGGGTTCCACTTCCACCTAGCCGACCGTGAGACCGGCTTCCTCTGTCCGCGCCACCCGCACTGGAAGCGGGCGCTGCGGGGATCGCTTGTGCGTGACCGAAGACCACCTTCCGTTCCGATGGAACCGCGGTACCCGTCCGGTCGAGTTCAACCGAGACCGGGCGATCCGATGGTGTGCAACCCTTCCCTTCTCCTCTGATCACTGACTCGTACAACCTCACGTGACGGTCGGCACCGGTCCTGGTGCACATGCCGGAATCACCTCGCCGACCGCCCTCGGCCACCTGCGCGGAGCCCCTTTCACCGATCGGCTCCGGCAGACCTGGCCGTACTGCACCTGCTGCTACCTCTTGCTACTGCTTCGACCACTTTCCACTTCACCCGGTCGCCGGCGCCGGAATCGTTCCTCCGGTCTTGACCGCCGATCGACCCCTGGTCCACTGCCGCGAGGCCCCTTCACCGACTGGCCCCCGGCACGTCCGACCGTCTTGCCTCGAACTCACGGGCAGTTCGTCATCTCCCGTGCCATCGAATCCTTCTCTTCCGACGAGGAGAACACTACACGCAGTGGGGCGCGAATGTCTACTCCCGCTGGCACAGATTTACTCGTCTGGGTGACAGAGGCCCGCTCACCAGCGGTGATGCGCCGCCCCGGCCGAGGTCGAGCGGCACGAGGGGCCCGCCGGCCGGCTCCGGGGCGGGGAGCGCCGCCCCGGAGCCGGCCGGCGGCAGGTCGGTGAAATCGGCTTCCGCGGTCCGCCGCGCGCCGTGCACAATCACGGCGTGCCCGATCGCGACCTGCTCCGCTGGCAGTTCGACCTGACCTGGTCGCTGTTCGAGTACCACCTGGAACGGCTGGCGCCCGAGGACCACCTCTGGGAACCGGTCGGCTCGGTGTGGACGATCCGGGACGGGGCGCCGGACTGGGCCGAGACCGAGCCCGAACCGGTGCCGGTGCCCACCATCGCCTGGGTGTCCTGGCACGTGGGCTGGTGGTGGTCGGTCGCGATCGACCACGTGCTGGGGCGCACCCCGCGCCACCGCGCGGAGGTCTCGTGGCCCGGGCCGGACCGGGCGGCGGACTGGCTGCGCGGCCTGCGCGACGAGTGGACCGGGCTGCTGCCGACCCTGGACCTGTCCGCGCCGTCCACCTTCCCGTGGCGGGACCGCACGGTCGGGCACACCGTGGCGTGGGTGAACGCCGAACTGATGAAGAACGTGTCCGAGATCGGGCAATTGCGCCTCCTCCGGGTCGCCGCGTCGGCGAACCCGGACGTCGGCGGTCACCCGGGCTGAGCGCCTGCCGCGCCGCCGGCGCACCCGCCGCCCGACCCGCTCGTGCCGGGCGCGGGCACCACGGCGGTGCGACGCCCGGAGCGCCCCGCGCGCGCCCGAACCCTTCCACAATGCCCTGCCCGGAGTGGGCGGTCTATTCAGGCACGTGATTTCGGCGAGGTGTCGGTGTCCGGTATGCCGGATGAATGCGCTTTCGGCGACCGGTGGTGAAGTCCGACGGGCACGCGAACCGCCCGATCCCGATTTGCCGCGATCCACTGCGTGAACCCGCAGTGCGTCACGTCCCCGCGGCCTCCGATGAAAGCGCCGTGCCCGGCCGCCGGCGCTGGTTCGGTCTTCGCCAACGCTCCTGACCCGTCGGGCGCCAACTGAGACGCGAGCCGGGCGAGCAGGGCTTTTGCTCCCGCGATGTGGGAAGAGTTCCGGTCACCACTCGAACGGAGCAGTGGTGAAACGCCGGTCCACCCGTGGTCCGGATCAATCCGCACTCCGTTCACCCCTTGTGACACGCATCACGATTGACCGGTGAAAAGAGCGTATGTAGCGTGATTTAAATATCGGCGGTGTTCGTCGTCGGCTCTGGGGGAAATCTTGTCAGCGAAACACGCGCGCGGTATCGCCGTGGGCTGGGTGAATCGAGTGGTGCGGGAAATCGCGCTGTCGGCTGGGCGCACCGGTGCCGCTGCTTCCTGAGCCCGGCCCGAAGAGGACGCTGGCCGCGGCCACCCTGATCGGCACGGTCGGGAAGGGCATCTTCCTCACCGCGGCCGTGCTGTACTTCGTCCGGGTGGTGCGCCTCGAACCGGAGCTGGTGGGGCTGGGGCTCAGCGTCGCCGGGTTCGTGGCGGTGGTCAGCGGGATCCTGGTCGGCCGGGCGGCCGACCGGTGGGGGCCGCGCGGCGCATACGTCGCGTGCCTGGTCACCGGCGGCGCGTCCACCGGGGCGTTCACGCTGGTCGGTTCGTTCTGGGTGTTCCTGGTGCTGGCGGCGGTGGCCACCGCGGCGCAGTCCGCGGGCCTGGTGGCCAGGGGCCCGATCATCAACCGGTACGGCGGCGCCCGGCCGCAGGAGTTCCGCGCCTACATCCGGTCGGTGACCAACGTCGGCATCGCGGCGGGCGCCGCGCTGGCCGGGTGGGTGGCCACTGTGGACACCCGCCAGGCTTACGTCCTGGTGCTGCTGCTCAACGCGGCCTGCCTGGTCGGGTCGGCCGCGGTGATGCTGCGGGTGCCCGCGATCCGACCGGAGCCGAAGGCGGACGGGCCGACCTGGACCGCGCTGCGCGACCTGCCGTACCTGGCGGTGTCCCTGCTCGACGGCGTGCTGTCGATCCAGTACCGGGTGCTCACCGTGGCCATCCCGCTGTGGGTGGTCACCGCCACCACGGCCCCGCGCTGGGTCATCTCGGCGATCGTCGTGCTCAACACGGCGATCGTGGTCCTGTTCCAGGTGCGGGCCGCCCGGAACGTCGACACGCCCGCCGAGGGCGGCCGGACCATGCGCCGGGCCGGGTTCGCGCTCCTCGCGGCCTGCGTCGTGATCGCCTGGTCGGCGGGCGCCCCGACGTGGGCGGCGGTGGCCCTGCTGCTGGTCGCCGCCGTGATCCACACCATCGGCGAGCTGTGGCAGGCCGCGGGCGGGTTCGAGCTGTCCTTCGCGCTCGCGCCCACCCGGGCGCAGGGCCAGTACCTCGGCGTGTTCGGGATCGGCATGGCCCTGGCCGAGAGCACCGGACCCGCCCTGCTGACCGCGCTGTGCATCGGGTGGGGCGCGCCCGGCTGGCTCGTGGTGGGCGCGCTGTTCGCCGCCGCCGGGCTGGTCACCCCCTTCGTGGTCGCCTGGGCCGAACGAACCAGGGACCGGTACACCAGGATCGCGACAACCGAAGAAAAGCTGCCGTCCGCGCCTCGACTGGGAACAGGGACACCACTCTCGTGACATCGCAACGCGCTGAGCTGACGCCACAGATGCTCCAGTACGCCGAGAAGTTCGACGACCGCGGCGACATCCGCTGGCTGCCCTACCTGATGTACTTCCACCCCACCGACCACCGCAGCGAGGTGGTCAACACCGACGCGCTGGGCTTCCGCCTCTCGCACGGCGCGGACGGCCACGCCTCGGCGGGCGGCCGGGTGCCCGACGGGCCGGTGCGGCTGATCGCGGGCTCGTCCACCGTCTTCGGCATCGGCGCCTCCCGCGACGAGGCGACGCTCGCCTCGCGGCTGTGGACCGAGCACGCGCCGTCGACGCCGTGGTTGAACTTCGGCGGTCGCAGCCACAACTCGACGCAGGAGCTGATGCTGTTCCTGCTGTACCGGCACCTGGTGCCGCAGGTCGAGGAGATCGTGCTGTTCTCGGGGTTCAACAACCTGGGCCTGGCCCGGCTGCCCGAGTCCAAGCGCGGCGACCACGGCGGGTTCTTCAACTCCGCCGAGTTCTTCGAGGCGATCGACGACCTGCGCGCCAAGGGGCGCAAGTCCGCCTTCTCCCGGCTGCGGTCGCGGCCCGCGCCCGCGCCGGAGCCCGTGCCGGAGCTCGACGAGCAGATCGCCATCGCGGTCGACCTGACGCTGCGCCACCTCGACATCTGGCGGCTGCTGGCGCAGGCGACCGGCGCCAAGCTGACCTACGTGCTCCAGCCGCTGGCCACGTGGGTGCGCGAGGAGCACGCCCCGCAGGAGCGGGCCCTGTTCGCCGAGCTGGACGCGATCTCCGACTTCGGCCGCGCCTACGGCGACATCGCGGCCATGTCCTCGGGCCGGCGCTACGCGGCCGGGCTCGCCGAGGGCTGCGCGCGCCTGGGGGTCCCGTTCGTCGACCTGAACCCCGTCCTGGCCGACGCGGTCGGCCCCCGCGACTGGGTCTTCGTCGACCGGATCCACTTCACCGACGAAGGCCACGACCTGGTCTCCGGCCTGCTGGCCAAGCACGTCCTCGGATTATCGAACTGACGCGTCAGGAGAGGTGGACCACCCGATGAGCTTCCTCCGTCGACTCGTGGCGAAGTTGTTCGGCCGCAAGAAGAAGAAGGCCGACGACGCCTCGATCTACCCGATGTTCTGATGAGCGCCGACCTGACCACCGCGCGCTCCGCCTACGCGAGCGCGTTGGACCCGGAGTGCCTGCTGTCGGGCGAGGCGGTCGTCCGCGGCCTGCGCGCGGTGCTGGACCGCGACGCGGACCCGGCGCGCCCGCTGCCCGAGCTGCGCGCCGACGTCGCTGCGTGGGCGCGGGCCGAGCGCGACAGGTACCTCGCCCTGGGGGAGAAGGCCGTCGGCGACGGCGACCGGGCCAGCCTGGTCCGCCGGGCCGTGCTGGGCTGCGCGCCGCTGGCGCTGCGCTCCGGCGCGTGGCTCCAGTGGCTCAGCGGCATGGGCCGCGCCGAGGACGCGGTGTCGCTGCGCGTGCTGGCGCTCTACGCCGGGGACGTCGGGGCCGGCCACCCGCACGCGTCGCGCGGCGCGGCGTTCCTGGCGGTGCTGCGGGAGCTGCGGCTGGCCGAGCACGCCGTGCCCGCGGCCAACCTGGTGCTCGACGAGCGCGTGCCGGACTGGGCGTTCCACGTGCCCGCCGTGCTGCTGCTGATGAGCAGGCGGCCCGACGAGTTCGACGCCGAACTGCTCGGCGCCGACCTGTGCCTGCGCACGGTGGGGCTGCTGCCCGCGCTCCGGCTGCCGCGCGACTCGGTGCCGGCCGACTGGGCCGCCATCGACCCGGCCTGCGCGCGCGAACCGGGCGGCGAGCCGGCGCTCGCGCTGGCCGAGGAGGTCGCGACCGCGCGGGCCGCCGACGCCGAGCGGGTCGCCCTGGGCTTCCGGTGGGCGTGCGCGGCGCTGCGCCGCTGGAACGAGGACCTGCGCGCCGACCTGGACGCCGCGCTCGACCCGGCGCACGACATGGCGGAGCTGATCCGGCTGCGGGCCAGGGAGGGCGCGGTCTACCACCAGGACTACCGGCTCGGCGAGGACACCCTCTCGGCGCTGCTCGCGCGGGCCCGCACCGACCCGGCGCCGGTGCTGGCCGCGCTGGCGGGCAGCAGGCTGGTCAAGCCGGGCGACGCCGACGGCAGCCCGCTGGTGAACGGGCTGATCGGCGAGCGCGGCCCGATGTTCCGGGTGTTCGCCCCCGAGGACGTCACGGTGATCCGCCGGTGGATCGACGGCCTGCCCGACGCCCGGACGGCCCCGCCGCGGGTCGGCACGGCGCTGCCCGCGCTGCCGCCGCTGGAACCCGACGAGCACGGGACCGAGCCGGCGGACATCCGCGACGCGTACCACCGCCTGCTGTCGCGCGCCGACACACCGGCGCTGCGCGCGTGGGCGCGCCGGTACGTGCGCGGCTGGCTGGCCCGCTCGGCGCACCACATCGACGACACCGAGCTGATGCTGCCGCGCGCCTGGCCCGCGGAGGGGCTGCGCCCGTGGCTGGTCGAGCAGCACGACCGGCACGACCGCGAGTTCGAGGCGGGCTCGGGCGGGACGGTGCCCAGCAGGCAGGCGCTGGTCGAGTCCACCGTGCAGCTCGCGCCGCTGACCCTGATCGACGGCTCCTGGCTCCAGGGCTTCACCGACTACGAGCAGGCGTCCGGCCAGATCGGGTTCTCGCTGTTCGAGACCTACTGGGACGAGCTGGGCAACGGCGAGGTGCGGCTGAACCACCCGCTGATCTACCGGGCGCTGCTGCGCGAGATGGGCGTCGAGCCGCCGCCGACGGCGACGCCCGCGTTCGCGCGGTGGGAGGGTTTCCACGACCGGTCGTTCGAGCTGCCGGTGTACTGGCTCAGCCTCGGCCGGTTCCCGCGCACCTTCCTGCCCGAGGTGCTCGGCATGAACCTGGCGATGGAGCTGTCCGGCGTGGGCGGCAGCTACCGCCGGGCGCGGATCGCCTTGAAGGAGCACGGGTTCAGCACCCGCTTCGTCGACATCCACAACACCATCGACAACGTCGCGAGCGGCCACTCCGCCTGGGCGGCCGACGCCATCGCCACCTACATGTGCGCGTTGCCGGCGGACGCGACGGACCACGCGTGGTCGCGCGTCCGCGTCGGCTTCCGCTCCCTCACCCCACCCGACGGCCACCTGGCCCGCCGCGCGCAGCGCAAGGCGGCGCGCCGGTGAACCCCCGTGGAGCACCCATGACCGGCAGCGCCCCGATCCTGGGGATCTCGGCCTTCTACCACGACAGCGCAGCCGCCCTGGTGGTGGACGGGGTCACCGTCGCCGCCGCGCAGGAGGAGCGGTTCAGCAGGCGCAGGCACGACTCCGCGTTCCCCGCCTCGGCGGTGCGCTACTGCCTGGAGCAGGCGGGCATCGGCGTCGGCGACCTGGGCGCCGTCGCCTACTACGAGGACCCGGGGCTGAAGTTCGGCCGGGTGCTGAGCACGCTGGCCGCCGCGGCCCCGGGCGGTTTCGCGTCGTTCCGCGAGACGCTGCCCCAGTGGCTGTCGTGGAAGCGCAGGACCGCCGACGTGGTGCGCGACCGGCTCGCCGCGATCGGCGGGCCGGTGCCGGAGGTCGTCGTGCGCCGGCACCACGAGTCGCACGCCGCGTCGGCGTTCCTGCCGAGCCCCTACGACTCCGCGGCGGTGCTGTGCGTCGACGGCGTCGGCGAGTGGGCGACCACGACGCTGTGGCACGGCCGGGGCGACGAGGTGCGGCCGATCTCGGAGATCCGCTTCCCGCACTCGCTGGGCCTGCTGTACTCGGCGTTCACCTACTTCTGCGGGTTCAAGGTCGACTCCGGCGAGTACAAGCTGATGGGCCTGGCGCCCTACGGCAAGCCGGTCCACGCCGACCTGATCCGCGAGCGGCTCATCGACGTCAAGCCGGACGGGTCGTTCCGGCTCGACATGGCCTACTTCGAGTACCTGCGCGGCCAGGTGATGACCGGCCGCGGGTTCGAGCAGCTGTTCGGCGGGCCGCGCAGGCAGCCGGAGGGCCCGCTGACCGAGCGCGAGTTCGACCTCGCCGCGTCGGTGCAGGAGGTCACCGAGGAGGTCGTGCTCAAGCTGGCCCGGCACGCGCGCGCGGTGACCGGCGAGTCGCGGCTGTGCCTGGCCGGCGGGGTCGCGTTGAACTGCGTGGCCAACGGCAAGGTCATCGAGCAGGGCGTCTTCGACGAGGTGTGGGTGCAGCCCGCCGCGGGCGACGCGGGCGGCGCGCTGGGCGCGGCGCTGGCCGTGGCCGTCGAGCGCGGCGCGGGCCGGGCGCACCTGGGCACCGGGCGGGACGCGATGTCGTCGTCGCTGCTCGGCCCCGGCTACGACGACGAGGAGATCGCGGCCTTCCTGGCCGCGGAGGGCATCCCGCACCGGCGCCTCGACCCGGCGGACCTGGCCACGACGGTGGCCGGGCTGCTGGCGGAGGGGCGGATCGTCGGGTGGTTCCAGGGCCGGATGGAGTTCGGGCCGCGCGCGCTGGGCGCGCGGTCGATCCTGGGCGACCCGCGCGACCCGGCGACGCAGACCCAGATGAACCTCAAGATCAAGTTCCGCGAGTCGTTCCGGCCGTTCGCGCCCTCGGTGCCGGCCGAGGACGCCAAGGACTACTTCGACCTGCCCCAGGAGAGCCCGTACATGCTCGTCGTCGCGCCGGTCGCGTCCGCGCAGCGGCTGGAGGCGACCTCGGCGGCGAAGGGCCTCGACCTGCTCAAGGTGCACCGCTCGACCATCCCGGCGGTGACGCACGTGGACTACTCGGCACGGGTGCAGACCGTCACGCCGACGAGCAACCCGGCCTACCACGCGCTGCTGAGCGCCTTCAAGGCCGAGACCGGGTGCCCGGTGCTGGTCAACACGTCGTTCAACGTGCGCGGTGAGCCGATCGTGAACACCCCGCGCGACGCGTACGCCTGCTTCATGCGCACCGACATCGACCACTTGGCGCTCGGCAACTTCCTCCTGGACAAGGCGGAGCAGCCGCAGTGGCGCGAGGACCGCGACTGGCGCGACGAGATCCCGCTCGACTGAGCGGGCGGAGGGGTGAACAACGTGAGAACGCTGCTGCTCGGAGCGCTCTACTTCCTGGTGGTGACGCCGATCGGGCTCGTCGCGCGGCTCGTGCGCGACCCGATGGCCCGCCGGTGGGACGAGAACGCGCAGTCGTACTGGATCCCGTCTTCGAAGGGGCGGAAGCACTGATGGCGGGCCTGCTGGCGTTCGTGGAGAGCAACCTGACCGGCACCGGCGTGCAGGCGATCACCCTGGCCAAGGAGCAGGGCCTGCGGCTGGCGTTCCTCACCGCCGACCTCGACCGCTACCGGGTGGACCCGGTGGCGTTCGACACCATCACCGGCGAGGTCGAGCACGTCCTGGCGTGTGACACGACCGACCCGGTCGCGGTGGAGAAGTGCCTGCGGGACAACGGGTTGCAGCCCGACGGCCTGATGACGGTGATGGAGTACTACGTGCCGGTGGTGGCCGCCGCGGCGAGCGCGCTCGGCCTGCCGGGCCTCTCGCCGCGGGCGGCGCGCACCGCGCGCGACAAGCTCGCCACCCGCACGGTGTGCGCGGCGGCCGGGGTGCCGGTGCCGCGCTTCCGCTACGTCGGCGAGCTGTCCGAAGTGGACGGTGCGCTGGCCGAGGTCGGGCTGCCGTGCGTGGTGAAGCCGGTGGACGAGTCGGCGAGCATCGGCGTCACGCTGTGCCGCACGCGCGAGCAGGTGGTGGCGCGGATCACCGAGCTGGCCGGGCGCACCGCCAACTCCAAGGGCCAGGCCACCAGGCCGGGCGGGCTGGTCGAGGAGTGCCTGTTCGGCCACGAGGTCAGCGTCGAGGTCTTCGCCCACGACGGGCGCACGGTCGTGCTGGGTGTCACCGACAAGCTGCTCGGCGCCACGCCGCACTTCCTGGAGCTGGGGCACACGTTCCCGTCGGTCCTGCCCGCCGCGGTGACCGACGCGGCCGTCGGCGTGGTGCGCGCCGCGCTGGACGCGATCGGGTTCGACTTCGGCCCGGCCCACGTCGAGGTCAAGCTCACCCCGCGCGGCCCGGTGCTCATCGAGATCAACGCCCGCACCGGCGGCGACTTCATCCCCGACCTGGTCGGCAACGCCCTGGGCGTGCCCCTGCTGGCCCGGTCCATCACCGCCCACACCGGCGGCGCGCCCGACCTCGAACCCCGGTGGCGCCGGGGCTCGGCCATCCGCTTCATCGGCGGCCGGGCGGGCACGGTCACGTCGGTCTCCGGCGTGGACGACCTGGCGGAGCACTTCCCCGAGGTCGTCGGCCACCGCGTCAAGGTCGGCCCGGGTGCCACCACGCGCTGGCCGACGAACAGCCACGAACGCCTCGGTTACGTCATCACCGCCGCCGACACCCCGGCCGAGGCCGCCGTCGCCGCCGACGCCGCCCTCGCCCACCTCGCCATCGGGTTCGCGGACTGACCCGCGCCGGGGCGGGTCGGTCCGGGCGACCCGCCCCGGCGCCCGGCCCGCCGGTGGGCGCGGTCGGTCAGACCGTCGCGGTGACCACGCCGCCGAGCAGGGCGTCGCGCTCGGCGTCGGTCAGCGTGCCGAACTGGTTCGGGCTCGCGCTCGAACCGACCGGCGGCTGCTTGGCGCTGGCCGCGCACGTGGTCGTCCCGGTCGTCGCCCGGACGGCGTCGGCGACCGGCTCGCCGGTGCGGGCGGACAGCACCTCGATGCGCAGGACGCGGTTGAACAGGCGGTTCTTGAACAGGGCGTTCCCCGCGGTGCCGCCGATCACCCGGTACTCGCACTCCCGCACCTCCACCACGTCGAGCACCGTCACGCACGCGACCAGTTGCAGGGCCGTGTTCGCGGGCGACTTCCACTCGGCGGGCACCGTGGCGACGTCCGAGGTCAGGTCGACGTCGACCCCGGTCGCCGGCCCCTTCGCGGACAGGACCGCTATGCCGATCGGGTGCGGGCCCGGACCGGCGTAGGCCGCGGCGTCGGGGAAGCCGCGGCCCTCGCACACCGCGTAGTACCCGCTGGCGACGATCGACGGCGCCGCCGAAGTGGTGGTGGGGCCGGAGGGCGTGGAACTCGTCGGTTGTGTGACGGTGACGGTGACCGGGGCCGGTGGCGGCGAGGCCGTGCAGGCGGTCGCCAGCAAGCACATCGTCGTCGGCCATAAGGCGCTGCGGCTCTTCTTCCTCACGGCCGGGACGTTATCGGGCGCCGCAGCCCCCGGCGGTCGGTTCGCCGTCATCGCACTCCGATGGAGCACAGCGCGCTGTGCCGGGAACGGATCCGGCGTGCCCGCGGCCGAGCCTTCACGGTCCGAAGTGGACGTACGTCGCCCACGGGGATCGGGGCGAACGGGAGCCTCTTCCGCGCTGAGAACGTCGACCGGTGGTGGCGGACGCGGTCGAAGCCCCACTCGCGGGCGGTGGCCTCGATCTGCTCGTGGTCCCGGTAGGCCAGCTCGGCGGCTTTGGCCGTGCAGTACGCCTGCTGTGCGTCGTACCCGGTGGCCTGGTGGTTCATCGTCGGCGCGGACATCGCCCATCCTCGTGGCAGACAACCGTTGACGGGACGGCCGCGACCGCTGCCGCCCACATACCGTGCCTACCGCCGCCGCCACCCGCTGCGCCGGCCCCATGCCCGTGTTCACCCTGCCGAGGCGAGGGTTCACCCGCTCTCGCCACGAGTTGCCCGCCCGCCGGGGTGCGCGCACCCCGCGACGCGGACGGACGGGTCGCACCGCACCCCGGGGCACGCCAACCCGTTCAGGTGCGTGCGCGTGTGGCGCGACCCGATTCGCCCTATCGTTGCCGTCGAAGGGCAATCGGCGCACCGGGCTGTGATCGGATCACGTGCCGTCCGAAGGGTTCACCATGCGGGTTCTTTGCTGCGTGTCCACCTCTGTCTCCCACGCCAGGGCACTGCTGCCGGTGGCGCGCGTCCTGGCGCACGCGGGGCACGAAGTCCGGATGGCGACGACGGCGCCGCTGCTGCGCGTGTTCGACGGCGAGCCGTTCCGCGCCCGGCCGGACCTGCCGGCGCCGTTCCCCCGGGCGAACGAATCCCTCGCGGACCTGGCCGGGGCCCTGACCGGCGAGGAGGACGACATCGCCCTCGCCGGCAGGATGAGCGCCCGCCTCTTCGCCGGCCCGCACATCACCGACGGCTACCGCGCCCTCGCGGCGGTGGCCGAGCGGTTCCGCCCGGACCTCGTGCTGCGCGGCGGGGCCGAGTTCGCGGCCGTGCTGCTCGCCGAGCACCTCGGCGTCCCGCACGTCTCGGCCCCCTCCGGGAGCGCCAACGCGCTCCCGGCGGACGACCTGCTGTCCCTGCTCAACGCCCGCAACCTCGAACTGGCCCGACCCGGGTGGGACGACCTCGGGCCGCTCCACCGCCACGGGCGGCTGGACTTCATGCCCGCGCGGTACCCGTTCACCCCGCCCGACCTGCCGGCCGCGATCACCTACCGGCAGCCGGACACCGTCGCCCGGGGCGAGGTCCTGCCGGACTGGGTCCTCGCCCTGCCCGCGGACCGCCCCCTGGTGCTGGCGTCGATCGGGACGGTCATCCCCAAGCTGCGCGAGCAGGCCACCGACCCGTTCACGGTCGGCGTGCAGGCCGACGCCCTGTCGGCCCTGCTGGCCGTCACCACCGCGCTCGGCGACCTCGACTGCGTGGGCGTGGTCGCCACCGGCGGGCTGGTCCCGGCCGACTCCCCGGCGCCCGGCCACGTCCGACTCGTCGACCACTTCCCCCAGCCCCTGCTGCTGCGCTGCGCGCAGCTGTTCATCACCCACGGCGGCTACAACAGCATCCGCGAGTCGGTCGTGGCCGGCGTGCCCATGGCCGTGCTGCCCCGGTTCGGCGACCAGTTCGCCAACGCCGACCGGGTCGACGCCCTCGGCCTGGGCCTGCGCGTGACCGACGGCGCGGCGGAGGGGATCGCCGCGGTGTGCCGGACCCTGCTGACCGACCCGGCGGCGATCGCGCGGGCCCGGCTCGCGCAGCGCCACATGCTCGCCCTGCCGCCGATCGAGGACCTCGTCCCGCGCCTGGAGCAGGTCGCCGGCCGCGGCGCCGGCGCCGGGATCCCGGAGCAGGTCGGCGCGGACGGCCACGACCTCGTCGAGCGGGCCTGAGCCGGGGGCGGGGCGCGTGGCCGTTCAGGCCGAACCGCGGACCGCGTCGACCAGCCCGGCCGGTTCGGCGGGCAGCCGCTCACCCCGCCAGGCGACGTGGCCGTCCGGGCGGACCAGCACGAAGGGGCACGCGTACAACCGCGCCAGCTCCGGGTCGTCGCACTCCAGGACGCGCAGCGGGACGTCCCGCGCGTCGAAACCCGCGCGCACCCCCCGGGCGCCGCGCGGGTCGTCCTCGAAGCACAGCAGGACGAACGCCTCGCCGAAGACGTCCAATGTGGACAGCCCGGGGCGCAGCCAGGCGTGGGCGGCCCGGGTGCCGGGGTCGCTGCCCGGCCGCCAGTCCGGCGTCACGTCCGCACCGGCGTCGCCGACGACGAGCGGGGACCGGTAGCGGTAGCCGAAGTGGATCTCGGGGTTGTCGAACTCCGTGCTCGCGCCACTGGCGCGCAGCCGTTCGGCCGCCTCCGCGCGCTTCCGCGCGCCCGCCGGCGTGTCCGCGCGCAGGTCGGCGGGCAGCTCGCGGCTCAGCGTCCGCCGCAGGTGCCGGTTGGCGGCTTCCAGGCTCCGCAGGGCGACCGGCCGCCGCTCGGCCTCGTAGCTGTCCAGCAGGCGCTCGCCCGCCCAGCCGCGCAGCTGGGCGGCCAGCTTCCAGCCCAGGTCCGCGGCGTCGCCGATGCCGATGTTCATCCCGAACCCGCCGGACGGCGCCACGGTGTGGGCGGCGTCCCCGACCAGGAAGACCCGGCCGTGCCGGTAGCGGTCGGCGACCCAGTGGGTGAGGTGCCACTCGCCGTCGGACACGGGTTCGGCCGGCGTGGGGAAGGCGATCGCGTCCCGCAGCAGCGCCTTCGCGTCCGCCGCCAGCGCCGGGCCGGACACCGTGAGGTTGAACAGCTCCCGGCCGTCCATCGACCGCAGCGGGTAGCGCAGCTCGTTCGAGAGCATGAGGAAGTAGACCATGGCGACCCGCCGGCCGCGTGCGCGCAGCTGGTCGGTCAGCTCCGGCGCCCGGAACAGGATGTTGCGCAGCACCCTGGCCTCGTGCCGCGCGGGCGCGCCGATGCCGCACTCGCGCCTGACCGGGGACGAGGCGCCGTCGCACGCGACCAGGTACCGGGCTCGGATCGCGGTCGTCGCGCCGGCGTCGAGGTCGGTGACGTGCGCGGTGACGCCGTCGTCGTCCTGGGTGAACGCGTCCAGCCGGTGGCGCAGCAGCAGCGGGCCGTCCGGTGCCCTGCCCACCGCGGCCAGCAGCAGCGGTTGCAGCCAGTGCGCCGGGCAGACCTGGTCCGGTTCGGGCGTGTGCCGGAACTCCGGGCGGGTGGCGGCGGTGCCCCGCTCGAAGCGGTGCAGCTCGTGCCCGCCGACCTGGGTGACCCACGCGACGTCCAGCGGGTGGTCCGGCGGCCAGCCGGCGGCGCGGATCCTGTCCGCCAGGCCCCACCTCCGGAACAGCTCCATCGAGCGCGGCCCGATCGTGCTCACCCCGGGCAGGGGGGTGCGCCCGTCGCGGCGTTCGACGACCAGGTGGTCGACCCCGCGGTACCGGAGGTCCAGCGCCATCGCCATGCCCACCGGGCCGGCCCCGACGACCAGGACGTCCGTCTCGCGGGAGGGCGAGGGCTTGCCGCGGGCAGGCACGGGGACCACCTCCGGACATCGTCGGACCTGGTTGCGTCCGATGTGGATTCTCCCGCCGGGGCGGCGCGCCCACACCTTCGGTCATCCGATCAGGTGGCAGGCTCGGGAAGACCCGCTTCCCGCCGGTCCGGTGAGGACGGAGGTGGCGCCCGCCGGGACGCCCGGGTCGCCCCTTTCCCTTGTGCGCGCCGGTTTCACTGGGTCACCGGTGTCCCGGCAGCCGCTCTGACGGTTGCGATTTCGGGTGGCCGCAGGGCCGCGGGGTTGCTGCGGCAACGGGGTTCTGCTCACCGTGGTTGCGGGGCGAGGGGTTGAGCCGTGGTCGTCGCGGCGCTCCGATCCGAGGAGGTTCGATGTCCGCCGTGCACGTGGCCGACCACCGCTTTCCGGCACCGGCGCCCAGGGCGGGGCGACGCTGCCCGCTCCGGCGCGCGGTGCCCCGGTCGTGATCCCGACCGGGTGCCCGGCAGCCGAGCCCCGTGCGGGCGCCGGACCGATCACGATCCTGGGCGCGGGCATCGCCGGGCTGGTGGCCGCGTACGAGCTGGAGCGGCTGGGCTACCGCGTGGAGGTCCTGGAGGGCAGCCACCGCGTGGGCGGCCGCATCCTCACCCACCGCTTCGGCTCCGACGCCACCGGGCCGCTGGTGGAGTTCGGCGCCATGCGGGTGCCGAGCACCCACCAGCACACCCTGGACTACATCGCCGAACTCGGCCTGTCCGACCGGATCCGGCCGTTCCGCAGCCTGTTCTCCGAGCCGCGGGCCTACCACGCCACCGGCCGGGGCTACGTCCGCCTCGACCAGGCCGCGCGCATCCTCGTCGAGGGGTTCCGCGCGGACCTGCCCCACGGCCGGTACCGGGAGGAGACCGTGCTGTTCGGCGCGTGGCTGACGGCGATGGGCAACGCGATCGGCCCGGCGGGTTTCCGCGACCGCCGGTTCACGGTGGAGCTGCTGGACGCGGTGGACCGGATCGACCTGGGGCCGTTCGTGGTCGGCGCCGGCCGCGACCAGATCGACCTGCACGGCTTCTTCGCCGGGCACCCGGAGGTCCGGGCCGGCTGCGGTGGCCGGCTGGCCAGGTTCATCGACGACGTGCTGTCGGAGACCAGCCCCGAGCTGGTGCGGCTGGAGGGCGGGATGGACCAGCTGGTCCGCCGGCTGGTGTCGCGGGTGCGGTCGCCGATCCGCCTCGGCTGCGAGGTGGTCGGGCTGGACGTGCGCGACCGGCGGGTGCTGGTGGACCTCCGCATCGGCGACCGCGTGGTCACGCGAAGTCGCTCCAAGGTGCTGTGCACGCTGCCCTTCTCGGTCCTGCGCCGGCTCAGGCTGCGCAACCTGAGCCGGACCAAGGTCGCCGCCATCCGCGGGATGACCTACTGGTCGGCGACGAAGGTCGCCTTCCACTGCCGGGAGGCGTTCTGGGGCAGGGACGGGATCTCCGGCGGCGCCTCGTTCAGCGGTGGCCGCGTCCGCCAGACCTACTACGTGCCGGCCGACGGCGAACCGGCCGACGGGGCCGTGCTGCTCGCCAGCTACACGCTGGGGGAGGAGGCCGACGCCTTCGGCCGGATGCCCGTGGTCGACCGCCACGAGGCGGTGTTGCGGGAGCTGAGCCGGATGCACCCGGAACTGCTGGAGCCCGGCATGGTGCTCGACGCCGCCAGCATGGCCTGGGGCCAGCACTGGTGGAGCAGCGGCGCGGCGGTCAGCCAGTGGGAGCTGGACAGCGCGACCCGCTCGCAGGAGCGGGCGCGGGCGCAGAGCCCGGAGAACGGGCTGTACTTCGCGGGCGACCACTGCTCGGCGAACCCGGCGTGGATCGACGGCGCCATCCAGTCCGCGGTCGACGCCGTGCGGCGCATCCACCTGGACAGCCGGTCGCGCGCGGCGGTGCCGGCGTGAGCGCGCCCGACCTGCCGCCGTTCGACCCGCTGGCCCTGGGCGAGGAGGAGATCGCCCACCCGTACCCGCTGTACCGGCGGTACCGGGCGGCGGAGCCGGTGCACTGGAGCGCCGCGAGCGGCGCGTGGTACGTGTTCGCCTACCAGCCGACGGTGGAGGTGTTGGCGAGCCGGGACTTCACCCGCGGCAGGCTGAGCTTCCCGCCCGGCTGCGACGCGCTCGCCGACCTCGTGAGCACCTGGATGGTGTTCCTCGACCCACCGCGGCACACGCGGCTGCGGTCGGTGCTCGCCGGCAGGTTCACGCACGCCGCGGTGCGCTCCCTCCGCCCGCGCGTCCAGCGGGTCGCGGACGACCTCGTCGCCGCTCTCGGGCGGCGCCCGGAGATCGACCTGGTGGCCGACTTCGCGACCCGGCTGCCGCTGTACGTGATGTGCGACCTGCTCGGCCTGCCCGCGGCCGACCGGGCGTGGCTGCACCGCAGCGCGCTCGCGCTCCAGCAGGCCAGCTCGACCCGCCGGGGCGACTACGCCGCCGCCGAGCGGGCGGCCCGCGAACTCGGCGACTACTTCCGCCGGGCGGCCCGGGAACCGGCCGAGCACGGGCTCCTCGCGCCGCTCGTCCGGGCCGGGTGCGACCTCGACGAGGTCGCCGGCACGGGCGTGCACCTGCTCACCGCGGGCCACGAGACCACCGCCCACCTGATCGGCAAGTCCATGCTGGCGCTGCTGGGCCGGCCGCGGGTGCTGCGGTCGCGGCCGGTGTGCACCGGCGACCACGTGGACGAGCTGATCCGCTACGACGGTCCGGTGCAGATGGTGAGCCGACGGGCCAGGCGGGACGTGGTGCTGGGCGGCCGGCGGGTCCGGGCGGACGACAAGGTGGTGCTGGTGCTCGGCGCCGCCAACCGCGACCACGACCGCTTCGAGCAGCCCGACGAGCTGCGGCTGGACCGGTCGCCCCGCCGGCACTGCGGGTTCGGGCACGGCGCCCACCGGTGCCTGGGCGCGGCCCTGGCCGGCCTGGAGGCGCAGGTCGCGCTGACCGCGCTGGTGCGCGGCCTGCCCGCGCCCCGGGTCGCCGAGCGGCCGGTGCGCTACCACCGCGACCTGATCTTCCACGGCCCGGAAACCCTGCCGCTGCGCACCGGTTGGCCGGTGTGACCGATCGCCCGCCGTGCCGCCATCGCCGTGCCGCTGCCATCGCCTTGCCGCGCAACGCGAGTGCGCCGGGAGCCTTCACCGCGCGGCCGAGGACCTCGCCGCGCTCCGGGCGGGGGTGAGGTGGACCGGCAGCGAGGTGAGCTGCCGGATGGCGTAGCCGCTCACCCAGCGGGGCTCGCCGGCTTTCCGCGTGGCGCCCGGGAACCGCCGGAGGAACTCGGCCAGGGCGATCCGCAGTTCGGTGCGCGCCAGGCCCGCGCCCACGCAGTAGTGGGCGCCGTAGCCGAAGGTGTAGTGCGGTGTGGACGGTGAGGCGTGGTTGAGGGCGGAGATGTTCAGCAGGACGGGCACGGCCGCCGGGATCTCGTGCCCCTGCAACAGCACCCGGGAGGTGCTGAACCGCCAGGTGGCCAGGGGGAACGGCGGGTTGTCGCGCAGGGCGCGCTCGACGCGCGCCCCGATCTCCTCGTCGGTGGACGGGCGCTCGTCGGGTGGTTCGGCCAGCACGTCGGCCAGCAGCGCGGCCAGCACGCTCGTCGTGGACTCGTGCCCCGGGATGACGAGCCCGGGCGTCCAGGTCGCGATCTCGACGGTGCTGACCGAGCCGTCGGCCTCGTGCAGCGCCAGCAGGTCGGCGATCATGCCGGGGCGCAGCTCGTGCCGGCGCGGGCCGAGGAAGGCCCCGACGCCGCCGTAGAGCTGCACGCGCCCCCGCTCGCGCTCGGCCTCGTCGGCGCCGTGGGTGACCAGCCGGCACGCGGTGGTCAGCGGTTCGCGCATGTCGGGCGGCAGGCCGAGCACGGCGCTGATGACCGCCACCGGGAGCGGGTAGGCGAGCCGGGGCACCAGGTCCACCTCACCGTCGAGCGACCCCAGCAGGTCGTGCACGACACCGGTGATCAGCTGCTGCCAGCGCGCCCGGTGCCGGGGCGAGAAGATCGCGGCGTGCAGCCGGCGCTGCCGGGTGTGCTCGGCGCCCTCGCTGGTGATCATCTCGGCGGCGCGGGAGGTCTGCGCGGAGCCGATCAGCCCGGTCACGTCGTCGAACCAGGGCGGCGCCGCGCCGGCCTCCTTGGTGAGCCGGTGGTCGCAGAACGCCAGGCGGACCAGGTCGGGTTCGTTCACCAGCCACACCTCGCCGCCGGCCCAGGCCACGCGGGCCAGCGGGTGGCGGCGCGCCACGTCGAGCAGGCGCTCCTGGACGTCGCCGGGGCCCACGTCGAGGCGGATCTCGACCAGGTCGGTCACGTCGGCTCCTCGGGGAACGGGTCGGCGGGCGGCGGTCCGGTCAGCACGGCGGCCTGCCGAACTGCGCCGCGAGGTGGGCGCTCATCCCGGCCACCCGTTCCGGCACCCGGGCGTCCCGGCGGCACCCCGCCGCCAGGTGCTCGAACCGCAGCGCGATCCCGCGGCGGGCCACGTCGGGCCGCGACACCGGGACGGGCGGCTCCGGCAGCTCGAAGGAGGGGCCCGCGGTGCGGCCGGGCACGCCGGAGGGCAGCGTCACCAGCAGTTCCGCGAGGGGCCGCATCATCCCGGTCATGACGTCGATCGCGGCGTTCATCAGCTCGGACCGGCGCAGGCTGGCGTCCGGCCGTTCGGCGAAGTGCTGCGCCATCAGGAGCAGCATCATGTGGTAGGCCCGGTTGAACAGCGCCATGACCGGCGCGGTGCCGGGGTCGGTGACGAGCCGGCCCGCTCCGCGACCGGGGTCCGCGGTCGGGTTGCGCAGCACCGGGTAGGCCGGGTCCCACGGCCGGCCGCCGCCGCGCAGTTGCTCGGTCATCAGCAGGCCGGCGATCCGGCGGAAGGTCTCGTGGTGCGACGGGCCGGGGTCGCCGGTCGCGGGCAGCACGGCGCCTTCGCCCTGCTCGGTCACGAAGTCGACCGCGAACAGCGCGCTGGACAGGTCGTCCACCTCGAACTGGTAGTCGGGGTGGGTCAGGTTGACCGACTCGCGCAGGAACAGGTGGTGCTCGCCGCCGCCCCGGCCGCGGTCGACCAGGAACAGGTCCGGCACCCGGGACAGGCCCTCGCGGATGGCGCCGTACAGCTCGCTCAGCGACCGGTACGGCCCGCCGCCGACCCGGCCGTCGCAGGGCTCCTCGATGGCGATGAACCGCTGCGCGCTCCCGAGGTGCAGCGGTTCGAGCGCGAAGTCCACCGGCAGCGGCAGGTCGGCGTTGATCGTGGCGAAGTCCACCCGGGGCACGAAGAACGGCTCGCCGACGGCCATGAGGACGTTGTTGACGACCAGGTAGTGGACCATCTCCTCGCGGGCGACTTCGAGCAGGCTGCCCCGGATCCCGGTGCGCAGCGTCCGACCGCCGTCGCCGCAGGCGAGCGCGAGCTGCTCCGCGGTCCACAAACCTTCGCGCACCCGCGCCTCGCCGGCGCCGTAGGTCGGCACGGAGTAGGCGGCGTACAGGTACTGCAGCATCACCGCCAGTTCGAGGGTGACGGCTTGGCGCAGCGCGGCGACCAGTTCGCCGCGGGTGGTGATCGGGGGCGTCCACGGCGTCTCCAGCGGCGCCGGGCGCGGCGCGTGGCGCTGTTGCCGGCGCAGGTACTTCAGCAGCAGCCGCGCCTTCGGCGCCGAGAGGTCCCTGGTGGGCGGCATGTAGTAGGTCTTGTCCTTGTTCCGCGGGTCGCACATCTGCCACATCAGCGTCGCGTAGGTCTCGACCTTGCACCGGTCGGCCAGGCTGAACACCTCGGCGCGCATGAACGAGGACACCAGCTCGTAGTAGGCCAGCACCTTCTCGTGCACCAGCTCGAAGGTCACGTCCTGTTCCGGGACGGCGTCGAGGTCCCGGTCGTCGGGCAGGACCCGGACCGCCACGGCGCCGTGCGGTCCGAGCGGGATCCGGGTGACACCGGCTCGCAGCCCGCGGACGGTGAAGCGGCCCCGGCCGGCGCCGTCGACGCCGACCTCGCCGATCCCGAGCAGGTCGTCCCGCGGGCGCACGACGGGGGCGACCGGGTGCGGCCGGCCGCGCAGGAACGCCCGGAACGTCACCAGCGCGTCGTGCTCCGGGGTGCCGTCGGTGTGGTCGAGGATCAGGCTCGCCTCGTCGGACTGGACGTTCAGCTCGACCTCGCGCAGGAGGTCCACGGGGCGCGCGTGCCGGTCGAGGTGGACCAGTCGCAACGCCTGGTCGTGCGCCGAGGGCGCCCCGGACGCCGCCGGCACGGTGACGATCCCGCCGGTCGGCGTGTGCTCGTGCGCCTTGGCGGGCACGGTCGCGACCAGCTCGTCGGAGTCGGCCGTGCGCAGCAGCAGGTCGCCCCCGTCCCAGGGCCGGGGCACGGCGGTGATCAGGTTGAACGTGACGTGCGTCGGCGACACGTCGACGCTGAGGGTGTGCACCCCGGTGCGCTCGCCGCACGGCACGAGCAGCCGCCCGGCGGGGTAGGTGCGCAGTTCCGCCGCGTGCCACGGCGCGATGGTGCCCCGCAGCCGCCACCGGTTCGGCGTGTCCGGCGCCGTGGGCGCGGCCATGTGGCACAGCGCGAACTGGACCACCAGCCCTTCGCCCGCCGCGGACCTCAGGTGCTCGACCGCGGGGGAAGGGCCTTCCAGCCACTGCGGGTCCTCGACCGCGAACTGGTAGACCACCGACCGGCGCAGTTCCGCCGCCATGAAGTGCTCGCCGACGTCGAGCGCGTGGTGCGGGTTCTGCCACCGCGGCGGCGACGTGCCCCTCACCCGCCCGGTGACCACGTACCCGACGTCGTGCGACCGCCCGACGCGGCCGAAGCCGAACTGGCCGACCATCAGGGTCATCGTGTCCGTGGCGGTCGGGTCGACGTCGAAGACCCGCGCCCGGTTGACGGTGGTCGCGAGGTACTCGTTGTAGTGGCCCCACATGTCCACGCTGCTGCCCACCAGCGGGTCGTCCACCTCCACCCGCCCGGCTTCGCGCTCCACGCCGGTGATCGCCGCCTCGGTCGCGAAATGCCCGTTGCCGCCGAAGTTCCAGCCCATGACCTCGCTGAACACCCCGTCGCGGCACGGTCGGCCCGCGGCGTCGTACCGGGCGCCCCGGTTCGCCAGGTAGTCGTGGTACTCGTGGGCCGGGCGGTCCACCGGGAACGGACCCTCGTGCGTGAGCGCGGTGTTGGTGGTCACGTCCACCAGACCGCAGCGCGGCCCGGTGGGCAGGCTGGTCCGCGCGGTGCCGCGGAAGTGCAGCCGGGGCAGGTCGAAGACGCTCACGGCCGTCCCCCGCGAACGCCCCGGACCGGTTCCGGCCCGCTCATCGCAACCCGCCCGAACCCGCCGCGGCCTGCCGCGCGCCGCCGATCCGCCCGTCGCCGTCCTGTGTCCCCACCCGGTGCCCCAACCGTTCCGCTCCGCAAGCGCCCACCACCTCGGCGATGCCCGCCGCGGCGTGCGCGGCGGCCGTGAGGGGACGCCGCGCGGACCGCGCCTTCACCCCCACCGTGAGCAGAACCCGCCCACCGGGCAACTCCGGCCCGTTCCGACCACCCGATAGCCCAACCGTTGGAGCGGCGACCCGGACCCGCGATCACGCAGTGAGGTCGTCCCGTCCCGCGTGGCAGGGCGCTGTCGCTGCGGGGATGCGCGGTGGCGGGCAGCGGGACCGACCGGTCGAGGGGCGCTCCCGGCGGCCCTTCGGCTACCCGGTGGCGTCCACCGAGTCCACCGCGTCCACGATCATGTCGACGACCTGCTCCGGGTCGCCCCAGCGCAGTTCGCAGCCCCGGTGCGGCGCACCCCGTGCCGTCGCTCGTTCCACGAGTCCGCTCAACCGGTCGACGCCGTCCGGTCGGAGCCCTTCGGACAACGCCAGCAAACCGCACCGCTCGAGTGCGCGGAGGCGCCTCGGGACGACGGACCCGCCCGAGGAGCAGAACGCCACCGTCGGCACCCGGTTGCGCGCCAGTTCGAGGGCCGTCGAACCGCCCGAGGCGAACACGACGTCCGCCGCCCGGTGGAACGCCGGGGCGTCGGCGCGGAATCCCGGCCACTCGACACCGGGGACCCGGGTGTCGACCCCCAGCCGGGCAGCGGTCTCGCCCTCGTCGGCCAGCACCACGAGCCGCCCGCCGGCCGGCCGGTCCCGCCTCCACAGGTCGAGCACCGAAGCCGCCATCTTCCGCTGCAACCGCGCTTTCGCGGGGTGCGGCGCGCCCCAGGACACGACCGCGAGGTACTCCTCGGGATCCGCTCCGACGAGGGCGCGGGCGCGGGACCGGTCGAACGGGATGATGGGCGCGATCGGTCCGGTGAACGTCACGAGGTCCGCCAGGAAGTCCGGCACCCGGTGGGCGAAGGCCCAGTCCGGGATGACGATTTCACGCCCCACCCGGCCGAGCGCGTGGTCGAGCCGCGGCGAGCCCTTCTCGCTGCCGAGCCGGCACGTGAGGAACAGCGAGGGCAGGCCCATCCTCCGGCACAGCATCGGGACGTAGGCCAACTCGTCCGAGACGACCAGGGCCAGGTCGTCGCCGCTTCGCCCCAGGTACCGGTGAACCTCCCGCACCACGGGCGCCGAGTGGTCCAGGCGGTCGGTCCAGGCGAGGTCGTCGCAGGGTTGCCCGTTCGCCCTGAGGTAGGACAGCCCGGTCGTGCCGGACGCGACCCGGACCCGCACGTCCGGCCTCCTGGCCCGCAGGGCCGACAGGACGGGCAGCGCGCGGGCGGCGTGGCCGAACCCGTGGCCCCGGCAGAGGTAGACGACTTCCTTGGCCACCGGGTGTCCCCCTCGCAGCGCGGTGATCGGTCGGCCGGGCGTCAGCCGGCGGGGACGAACCGGGACGAGGTGAGCAGCCGGTCGGCGGAGAAGGGGCCGGCCGGCACGAGCGGCATGTCGGCCGCCGGGTCGGCGAGCGCATCACCCGACCACGCCGAGGGGTCCTCGGCGGTGGCGCCGGGAACGCCGATGGGCAGACCGTCCTGCGGTGCGATCGCCGGCCGCAACTGCTCGCGCGCGATCGGGTCGTCCCGGCGCTGGAACCGGGCGTCCACCGAGATGCGGTTCAACGAGCCGGTGTTCGGCGCGGTGCCGTGCACGGTGAGGCTGTGGAACAGGACCACGTCGCCCATGTCGCAGGCGGGCTCGTCGACGCGTTCCTGCCTGACGCCGGCCACGGGCCGCAGGTGGTTCGAGGGGATCCGGTCACCCAGTGGCCGCAGCCCGCGGCGGTGCGACCGCGACTCGACCCGGATGCCGCCGCCGTGGCACCGGTGGAGGGGCAGCCACACCGTCACCACGTCAGGCGTGCCTTGCACGAACCGGTAGTCCTGGTGGTACGGCACCGCCCACTGCCCCAGCCCGCCGCCGGGCGGGTTCAGGCGCAACCACCGCCGGGGGTGGAGGTAGGGCGGCGCGCCGAGCAGACCTTCGAGGAAGGACACCAGCCGGCGGTGCCGGAACAGGGCGCCGTTCGACGCGCAGCCGAACAGCGCCCGTCGCAGGCCGAGCAGGTCGTCGTCCGCCGCGGACCGGCGCAGGCGCGCCCAGTCCCAGCTCTCGCCCGTGAGCCGGGAGTAGGAGCCGGCCAGCTCCCGCCGGAGTCGCCGGACCGCTGGGACGGGCAGCGCGCCCCTCAGCAGCAGGCACCCGTCCTCGACGAGCGCCCGCCGCGCCTCCTCGACCGGCGCGGCGTGCGCACCGCGCGCGGGGGCCAGGTCGAACTCACGCATGCGGACCACCTCCACGTGCCAGTGCCAGGACGCTTTCGTGCTCCCGGCCGGCGTACCACGCCCAGTACCGCAGGAAGTCCTCGCGGTAGCGGGCCTCTTCACGGCGTTCGCCGAGCCGCCGGTGCACGTCCGCCAGGCACGACCACAGCATCGGCAACCCCAGGGACCTGCGCCGGTAGCCCGCGCCGAGGCCGTGCAGGTTCTCGCGCAGCACGTCGACGACGAGGAGGTTGAGCCCGCGGCCCGGCGCGGTCGCCAGGGCCTCGGCCAGCACCGCCATGCCGGCGAACCGGGCTGCCAGCCGCCGCCGGACCCAGTCCAGCACGACCGTGTAAGCCCGCAGCGCCTCGGCGAGCCGCCCGGTCTCGACGTACAGGTCGCCCAGGGTGCGGCACCCGTGGTGATCCAGCGGCACCCGTTCCTCCTCGTACACCGCGATGGCCTCGTCGCTGCGGCCCGATTCCCACAACGACCAGGCGAGGCGGTGCCGCAGCGCGACGAGCCGGTCCCCGTCGTGCGGGTGTTCGGCGATGGCGAGGGCCATGGCCGTGCGAAAGGCCGCTGCCGCGCCCCTGGTGCGTCCGGCGCGGAGCAGGGCGTTCGCACGGGCCTCCGCCGCGGCGGAGGTGTCGTGCGCGTGCTCGTTCACGGCACGTTCACCAGCGCGTCCGCGCTCGCGACGAACCACCGCCACAGCTTCGCCCGCTCGCCGTCGTCGATACCGCTGCCGTCGAGCGCGGTGCGCATGTGGCGGAGCCACCGGTCCCGCAGACCGCCGGTGATCGGGAACGGGACGTGCCTCGCGCGCAGGCTCGGGTGCCCTCGGCGGTCGAAGTAGGTCAGCGGGCCGCCCCGGGCCTGCACCAGGAACCAGCCGAGGTGCCGTGCCGCGTCGGTCAGGTCCTCGTCGGGGTAGAGCGCGCGGAGCACCTCGTCCGCGGAGACCTCCGCGTAGAACCGGTCCGCCAGCGCCATGAGCAGTTCCTCCGGTGCGAGCCTCGGCGCCTGGGTCATCGGCACCCCTTCCCGTCGCGGGCAAGCGCGGTGAGCGCCTCCGCGGTGCCGTCGTCGACGTGCAGCCGGAAACGGCGCTCGACCGGGAACACGGTCACGTCCGCCATCGCGGCCAGAAGCGCGCGGTGCTCGTCGCAGCAGCCGTCCGATCGCCCGTACACGACGTTGCCGACAGTGGGGCCGATGGCGCCGCACGGCAGCAACTCGGCCAACAACGCGGCGCAACGCGCACCGGCGTCGCGCGTCCTGACGACCAGGTCCCGCCACGCTGCCCGGCCGCTGGTGGTGAACAGCGCGTTCAGCACGGCCAGTTGGAACAGGTCGAGGCGGAACGGGTCGACGCCGGCCTCGATCCCGGCCACGACGTCCGCGGCGGCGATCAGCAGCCCCAGGCGCACGCCGACCAGCCCGGTGGACTTGGTCAGGTTGGCGCAGAAGGCGACGGGGCCGCCGAGGTACCGGTGCGCGCGGGGGAGCACCGGGTCGTCGGCGAAGTCGTCGTAGGTGCAGTCGACCACCACCGGGACCGTCGCGCTCGAGCACCACCGCGCCAACCGGGTCTCGTCGACGACGTGCCCGGTGGGGTTGTTCGGTGAGCAGACGACGGGGATCCGGTCCGGGGCGGGGGGATCACCCGCGTCGTAGTGCGACCACGCGATCCCCGCGTGGTCCGCCAGGCGGGTGAAACCCGGCCAACTCGGCCGCGGTATCGCCAGGACGGCGCGCCGGTGTCGCGGGGCGGTGCGGACCGCCCACGAGAAAGCCCAGGCCACCGCCTCGGTGCACCCCCTGGCGACCAGCACGTTCTCCGGCGCGACCCCGTAGTGGGCGCCGATCCGCGCGCGCAACTCCCCGCCGAGCCGGGGCTGCTGGTGCCAGCGCGCTTCCCGCAGGTCCCGGAGCACCGCCTCCCGCAGCGGGTCGGGCGCCCCCGCGCACGCCCCGATGGGCCGTTCGCCCGGCAGCTGTCCCATGCCTCATCCCCGAAGTGCCGAGCGGCCCGCCGAGTTGATCGCGTCCAGCGGTATCCCGTGCTTCTCGGCCAGGTACCGCAGCACGCTCCAGTACCGCGCCCGCTCGGGCGTGAACTCCCCGAACCGGCTGACGTACGCCGGTATCCAGGACACCAGCTCGTCGAGCAGGCCGGCCCTTCGCCCGCCGGCCGCGTACTCGCCGATCCCGACCGTCTGGTGGTGGATGAACCTGCTGCCCGGCAGCCGCGCGCAGAGCTCGGCGTAGAAGTGGGTCTGCAGGATCAGCTCGTGCCACACCTCGTCCACCTCGCGCGTCATCGGGATGAACAGCGGATCGGCCTCCGACGCGATGACGAGGAACTTCAGGCACTCCTCCGTCTGCAGCCGCAGTTCGGCGGAGCTGCGGCCGGGCAGGCGCTTGCGCAGGGTTTCGTAGACGGCCTCGGGGATGTAGTCCTCGATCCTCGGAGCACCCATGGCGGAACCCTCCACGCGTCGGGACCGGTGGGAGCCCTGCCCGGATCCGGGCAGGGCTCCGCCCGCTTCAAGGCGACCGAAGGTTTTCGGATCGCTTCAGCAGCCCGTCCAGCAGCTCTCGGCGTACTCGCCGAGCTCCACCAGGTCGACGCCGCCGTCCGATTCGACCGCCCCCTTGATGTCGTCGATCGTGGTCGTCCGCTCGGCATCCGTTCGACTGTCCATCGCGCCCTCCGCAGTGCCGGTCCCGACGCCGTTCGCAAGGTGCGATCGGCGACTGGAAGTGTGCTTCTCCCCGTGCCCCATGCTGCAAGGGCGGCGGGTTTTGCGGAAGGGCCTGTCCGGTCGAATCCGATGATTTTTTCGGGTGGTAGAACATTATTGTGGAATATTCGCCGTCACCGCTGCCCCAGGGTCGAGGAATTGCGATCACCCGGTGGCGGTGGGGTTCTCGGCGGTCTCGCGGGCGCCGCCCGGGTCGCGGTGGGCAGGCGACGCGCGACGAGGCCGGCCGGTCGTGGTGCGCGACATCATGGTCCGGTGATCCCTTCGAAGCTGGTCGTGCCCTTGCTGAGCATGTGGTTCTTCGGGAACCTCTACGAGCAGGTCGTGTGGAACCCGCAGGTGCTGGTCGACCCGCGGCCGGGCTCGCTCGTCGGCGTGTTCGCGGCGGGCAGCCCGATCTACTACTACCTGCCGTGGGGGCCGCTCGGTGTCGTGCTGGCGGTCGTCGCGCGCGTGCCGCGGCCGGCGCTCGGGTGCCTCGCGGTGTCGGTCGTGCTGAAGGTCCTGCTGATCACGCGGGTCAACCCGGTGTTCCGCGATCCGACCGCCACCCGTGACGTCGTGCACGACCACGCGGTGCTGTGGGCGTTCGGCAACGGCGCCGTCGTCACCGCGATGGCGGTCGCGATCCTGCTGATCCAGCGAGCCCGCTCCCGCCGGGCGTGAGCGGGCTCGACCGGATCGGCAGGGGCCTCCGGAAAAGGCGTTCACCAGCGGCCGAACCCCTTCAGCTCGCCGACGCCGACGCCCCGGTGGCCCACGCCTGCGGCGTCGCCTCCCACGCGCTCACCGCGCCACCGGTGACCCGGTCGATCCAGGCCCGGTAGCCGGGAACGCTGTTGTAGATGCCGGGACCGTCGAGGCAGTTGCGGCTGTTGTTGCCGGATCGGCTGGTGGCGCCGGTCAGCTCGCCGCCCAGGACGGACGGCCCGCCGGAGTCGCCGTAGCAGGCGCTGGTGCCCGGTGCGCCCTGGAAGCAGATCTCCTTGCCCCTCTTGAAGGAGGCCGTGCACCGGGAATCCGCGACGGTGTTCGTGTCCACTTCGCGGAGCTGCGGCGAAGGGCCGCCGCAACCCGGGGTGCCGCACGTCTGCCCATGGCCGATCAGCTTGTTGACGGTGCCCACGGCCGGGCTGCTCGCCGCGATCCGGATGGGCTGGGAGGCGGCGGGCCTGGACAGCTTCACCACGGCGATGTCGTTCTCGCCGAGGATCGCGCCGGCCGCGGTGACGAGTTCACCACCGGATCCCGTGGTGAGCGATCCGATCCGAGCGGAGAAACCGCCACCGGTGGAACCCTGGACGCAGTGCCTGGCGGTGACGAGCCACTGCGGGGCGATGAGCGACGCCCCGCAGAAGTGCCGGCCACCGCGTTGCAGCGAGGCGAAGAACGAATAGGGCGTGGTGACGACCCTGCCGCCGATGATGGCGGGCCCGACCTGCGTTCCCCCCGGCGACTCGACCGCCGACGCGGGTCCGGCGATGAACGACCCGGCGACAACGGCAGCCGCGATCAAGGAAATGCGTGAAACCCATGACATGTCGTCGACCTCCTACAGGACGAGGAAGTCCGGCAGCGGACGAACTCCTGCAGTGGGGTACCGCTCGACACCCGACCGTAGCCGCCCGGGAAGCGCCCGGTACCCCTGTTGGCACCAATGCCCCGGCACCCCGGCCCGGCGCCCGCCCGATCACTCGGAGGCCGGCCCGACGGCGGCGCCCTCCCCGGCGAGCCGCGGCACGGGCGCCGCGGCCACCGCTCAGGACCCCGCCGCGAGGAGGTCGTCGCCCGGCAGCTCGATGCCCATCTGCCCACCGGGGTTGATCACCAGCGTCGTGCCCGCCAGCACGGGCAGCAGCGCGCGCCCCGGCACCTGCACGGTGTTCGCGCCCGCGGGCACGTACCCCGGTGACGTGTAGACCGCCAGGAAGCGCGCGCCGGCCGGGGTCTGGCCCAGCCGGAAGCTGCCCTGCGGGTCCGCCTCCACCAGGAACAGCCCCTCCAGCGCGGCCTGGAGCACGCGGTCCTGGGGCAGCCAGCCGGCCGCGACGAAGCCGAGCACCGCCTCGAAGTCCGACTGCGGTTCCGGGTAGCCGCGGCGGCGGGGGGAGGGGCGGTAGGAGGGGTTCAGGTGCGTCTCGCCGGTCAGCTCGCCGGACGGGCCGACGCGGTAGGCGCCCAGCAGGGCGAAGTCCGGCACGCCCTGGATGAAGCGCGGGTCGACGTCCGGGTCGGCGCACCACACCCAGCCGCCCGGGTTGCGCCGCGCCTCGGCGCGCAGGGCGTCCGTGACCGGCGGCAGGCCGGGGTGGTCGGGCGTGACCTCCTCGACGTCGCCCGACGCCAGGTAGTCCGCGAACGGCCGGGGCAGCACGTACAGCCGCCCGCCGGCCGGCGACACCGCCGTCACCAGCTTCCACGGCCCGCGCAGCCGGTACCGGTGGTACTCGCGCCCCGCGTGCTCGGCGGGCAGCCCGCGCTGCTCGAACGGCGTGTCGGCGACGTACCCGGTGTTGCCGTCCGGCGTGCCGTACCGGTCGACCTCCAGGTCGACGGCCACCGTCAGCGCCACCTCGCCGTACTCCGACAGCGGGGGGTCCACTTCGGACACCACGGTGAACGGGACCTGCCACCACGGCAGCTCCTCGTCCACGTCGTACCGCAGCGCGCCCTGCTCCAGCTGCACGTGCCCGGCGAAGCAGGCGACCGCCTCCCGCACGTCCGCGAACCGCACGAGCCGCTGCTTCTCCTTGCCCTCCGCCCAGTACACGAGGTACCAGTCGCCCTCGCGGACCAGGCACCACGACTGGTCCTGGTGACCGTCCAGCCGGTAGTGCCGGGGGCTCGTCTGGCACGTCCGCAGCACGTCGAACAGCGGCTCCAGCGCCCGCCCGAGCGCCCTCTCCGCCCGCGACCCGTTGTCGTACCGGCCCATCGCGAGGTCCGCCGCGCGTCCCAGCGCGATCGACGGCACCCGCTCGGGCAGCCGGTAGCGCCGCCGCCGGATGTGGTCCACCAGCGGCAGGGCCGGGGACACGTGGTACTTGCGCAGGTAGTACGGCACGGACGTGTGCCACACCCAACGGCCGTCGGTCCGGTAGCCCAGGGGGACGACCGGCTCGTCGTCGTCGCTCAACCGGTCCACGGCCAGGCCGCGCCCCGACAGCGCGAGCGGCGCGCCGTCGAGGTACTCCAGGATCGCGTGCCGCTCGCGCGCGCCGACCATCGGCCGGTACGCCACGGGACGGCCGCTCGCGTCGACGTCGTCGAACACGGGCGCGATCAGCGCCGCCGGCTCGTCCTCCGGGTCCACGCGGTCCGGGCGCGCCAGCACACCCGCCATCGCGTGCTGCTGGGCCTTCGCCGCCGCCTCGTACAGCCACGGGAGGATCGCTTCCGGGCGGCGCGGCAGCAGCCGCAGCTCGTCGGCGTAGTGGTCCAGCTCCTCGCGGAACGACAGGGGCGCCACCCACGCGGGCTTGCCCTCGATGTCGAAGTGCCGCCGCACGGGCTCGTCCCGGGTGAACTCCAACCGCGCCGTGTACCACACGCCGAGCGTGGACCTGTAGTCCCGCATCCGCAGCCGGTGCAGCCACTGCCCGACCAACGGCGGCGGCGACCACGCGCGCGCCACGCCGTCGTCGAACGTGACACCGGCCTCCAACTCGACGCGCCGCGCCGTGGCCCGGCACTCCACCGCGAGCACCCGCCACCCCTCGGGCGCGAGCTTCGGCAGCTCCTCCTCGACGGTGTCCAACAGCGACTCGTGGTCGGGCGGCCACGAGTCGCCGGCGGGCACCACCGGGTACGGCGGCCACAGGCCCGGCGGCGGCGCGTCCTCGCGCACCTGCACCAGTCGCTCCCCGGCCGCCAGGCGCCCCTCGAACGGGTCGACGTCGATCCGCTCCGGCGCGCCGTCGGCGGGCACCCGCCACGTCCGGATCGACACGACCGATTCGAACTCCGACAGCGGGATGCGGCGCACCGACCGACCGTCCAGGTCGAACGGCGGCCAGCTCTCGTCCGCCGTCGCCTCGGGCGCGACGTACGCCGTCGCCTCGGGCGCGTGCTCGAAGCGGAACGCCTCCGCGCCCCGGATCGCGATGTCGAACGGCTCGCTCACGCGGAAATCTCCCCTGCACTCGGTGCGCCCGACGATATCGCCCGGCGGTCGGCGGTCGTCGGCGGAACGGCCGAAAACCGGTGGCGGGGCTGGTAGCGTTCGTCCCGCGGGCGCGCCCGGAGCCGACCGGGCCCCGCTCCCGGAGCCGATTCCGACGAGGTGCGCCGATGGGGCAGGACCACCGCGACGTGGTGACCAAGGAGCAGGGCGCCCAGATCCGGATGATCCTGCGCTACGAGCACCTGCGCGACAGCCGGGACGCCCACTGCCTGGCCCGGCTCGTCCTGCGCGAGCCGCCGCTGCCGCCGGTCGCGGTGTTCACCGAGATCCGCAGCAACTCCCGGCACTGGTCGCTCGGCTACTTCGACCGGCCGGCCGAGGCGCTGCGCGCGGCGGTCGGCGACTCGGTGGAGGTGCCGTGGGACCAAGTCCTGTGGGTGCAGCACTTCGGTGAGTTCTCCGACCGGTACATCGACGGCGCTCCCGAGGAGTTCGTCGTCACCGACCTGCTCTACTTCAACGGGCACTACCACGACGACATCAAGAAGCACCGCAACTACCGGGCGGCGGAGTTCGAGGAGCTGTACGGCGACCTCGGGCTCGACCCGGTGCCCGAGACGGTGCGGGCGCTCGGCTGGGAGTTCTGACCCGGTCACGTCCCCTCCGGGCGCACCACCCGCCACGGCGGCAGGTCCGGGTCGACGTCCCGGCGCACCAGGCGGTCCAGCAGCACCGCCATCTCCACCGGCCCGATGCCGCCCGGCACGGGCGTGACCAGCCGGGGGAGCGCGGACGCCTCCTGCTGCACGTCGCTGAGGATCGTCTTCGTGCCCGGCTGGGGCACGAACCCGGAGTCCACCACGAGCAGGTGACCCTCGTGCAGGTGCTCCGGCCCCAGGATGCGCGGCGCGCCCGTGACCGAGACGACGATGTCCGCGTCCCGGACGCGCATCAGGTCGCTGCCCTGGTCCAGCAGCACCATCTCGGCGCTGCGCTGCTCCAGCAGCCGCACCACACCGCCGCCGACGAACCCGTCCGAGCCGACCACCGCCACCGTGGGCCGCCCCTCCAGGAAGGGGTCCACCACGCGCACGATGCCGTCCGCGGTCGCGCACGCGTCGTGCGGCGAGGCGTCGTCGTGCAGCAGCGCGTCGATGTCCTTCTCGGGGCTGATCTGCTCGACGAAGTCCTGGAAACGCTGCGGTGCGGGCATCTGGAGGATGATGCCGCTCACGTCGCTGTCGTTGTTGAACCGGTCCATCAGCGCTTGCAGGTCTTCGCGGCTCGCGTTCGGGGGCAGCAGGTGGTGGTGCACCTGGTAGCCGAGCGCCCCGATGTTCTTCTCCTTCTGGTCGGCCGAGGCGCGCGAGGCGTCCATCTTGGCCTTCCACGAGTCCGGGTCGGTCGGCTGCGGGTCGAACCGGATCACCGCGACCTGCTTGCCCTGCTGCTCGATCCGGTCGCGGTAGTCCCGCACGTACTCCTCCCGCACGTCCTTGAGGATCGAGCGGCCGGAGACCTGGTTCGGTTCCAGGACCTTCAGCTCCGACACCACCTCGCCGCGCTGGGTCGCGTGCGACGGGGCCTCGGCCGGCAGGTCGTCGCCCCACGTCGGGGGGTGGCCCGGCGGGTAAGGGCTTTCGTCGACGTGGTGGGAGCCGTCGGGGCCGAAGGTGTGCCACTCGCCGTTCGGCGGCCAACCCGGGCGGTCGCCGTTGGGCGTGCCGTGCGTGTCGGACGCGAACATGTTGCCGTCGTAGTCGACCCACGCGTCGGTGGTCGGCGCGGTGACCGGCACGCCCGTGCGCTCCGCGAGCCGGGCCGCGAACCCGTCCGGCAGTTGGCCCGTCCGGCAGCCCGCGAGCGTGATCGGCGTCTTGCCGTCCCAGTCCGGGTTGGCCATCAGGATGTCGGCGAGGTCGTCCGCGCTCAGGTTCGAGCGGTCGACGCGGACCGCCCCGGCGGAGCCGTGCACGTCGACCACGAACCTGCCGGGGATCTTCGGCACCTGGTTGGCCGAGTACCGCTCGCCGCTCTCGCCGCTGGGGAAGATCGACATGCCGGCGGGCGTGGCCTGCATGTGCTGCCGGTGGCGGTCCAGCCGCTCGTCGGGCAGCTCCCGGAGCCGCTCGCCCAACGGCCGCCGGGGTCGCTCCTCCCGCGGCGGCGCCTCGAACCTGCGCGGTCGCTCCTGCTCGGCGGTCCGCTGGGCCTGCCGCGCCTGCTCGGCCTCCGCTTCGCGCCGCTGCGCCTCCCACGCCTCGCTGCCCATCGGGCCGAACGAGGGCTGCTGGGTGGGCGGGTGACCGGGCGGGAAGTGCTGGGGCTGGGTGTGTTGGGGCTGGGTGTGTTGGGGCTGGGTCCGATCCGCGTACGGGTTCGGCGGGGCGTCGTGCGGCCTGGGCTGCTGCACCCGCGGATCGAACGGGCCGGCCGGTGGCCGGCTGTGGGCGTCGTAGGGGTGGGGCTGCTGTGCGCGGTCGGTGGGCGGCGGGAACTGGTCGCCGCGGAACGGCGCGTGCGGCTGCGCCTGGCCGACCGGCGACTGCTGGCCCGGGTGCCGGTTGCCCGGCTGGTGCTGTCCCGGCTGGTGCTGTCCCGGGTGCTGTTGTCCCGGCTGGCGCTGCCCTGGGTGCTGCTGTCCTGGGTGCTGCTGGCCCAAGTGCTGCTGGCCCAAGTGCTGCTGGCCCGGGTGCTGCTGGCCCGGCTGCTGACCGGGGTGCTGCCGGCCCTGGTGGGGCGCGCCGTCTTGCCGGGGCTGCCCGCCGTGGGGGTGGTCGGTCCGCGCCTGTCCGTGGCCCGACTGTCCGGGGGCGGGCTGTCCGGGGGCGGGCTGCCGCGCGTCTCCCGGCCGGCCCTGCGCCGCCGGCTCCTGCCTGGCCGGCGGCCACGCCTGCGCGGGGCTGTGCGTGGCGACATCGGGTGCGGTCCGGGGCGGCGGCGGTGCGGGGTCCGGTGCCCGGCTCGGCGTCGGGTCGGCGGCCTGCGGCGTGCTCGGCGACGCGTCGGAGCGGGAAACGGCGCCGGAGCCGGGCGTGCCCGCCACCCGGTCACCGATGTAGTTCGGGTTGGGCACGAACGGTCCGGGCACCAACCTGCGCTCGCCCGGGTCGTACCGGACCTCGTGCCACCCGGCGACGTACCGCCAGTCCACCCCGCCCGGGAACAGCACCTCCGACTCGCCGTACCCGCGGGTGTCCCCGTTGGCGCGCATGGTCGGGTCGGTCAGGACCCCGCCCGGCGCGTGGATCACGTAGACGGCGCCGCGCCCGGCCCGCTCCACGCCGACCTCCTGGTCGGTGGACGTGCTGACGAACGCGTTCGTGTCACCGTGGACGTGCTGCCGCAGGTCGGGCGCGTCCGGCCGGTGCGGGTGGAACCCGCCCGCCGCGCGGACCTCCTCCGGCGACCGGGTGTCCCCGCGGTAGAGCGCGTTCTCGTCCCGCGCCCACCCTTCGACGTCCCTCGTGACCACAGTGGACACGCCGTACGTCGACGGGTCGACGTGGTGCAGCGCGACCGGTGGCGGCCCGTCCTGGCGCGGGGCGGTTCCGCTGTCCGGCGGGCCCTGCGGAGGCGCGCCCCCGGCGTTCGCCCGCTCGGGCGGGGGAGCCGCGCCCGGCGGGGCCCACGGCGCGGGCTGGTGGGGCCGCTGCCCGAAGTCCGGCGCGCGGCCGGGTGCGGGCGGACCGCCGGGGCGCGTCTGCTGCCCGCCGTGCGGCGGGGCGAACGGACCGGTGCCCGCCCGGGGCGCGTGCATTCCACTCGGCGGTGGGGTGGACCGAGGTGGTGGCCCGGAGTGCGGCACCTGGCCGGGGCGCGGCGTCTGCCCGGGGTGAGGTTGCCCGGGATGAGGTTGCGCGGCGCGAGGTTGAGCGTTGTGAGGGTGTGCGGTGTGCGGTTGCGCAGGGTGCGGCTGTCCGGTGTGCGGCCTGGAGAACGGCTGTTCCGGGCGCGGTTGCCCGGCGTGCGGTTGGCCGGCGTGCGGTTGGCCGGCGTGCGAAGGCGCTGTGTGCGACCGCCCGGTGTGCGGCTGCCCGGGGTGTGCTTGTCCGGTGTGCGGCTGTCCGGTGTGCGGTTGTCCGGGGTGCGGTGGCCGGCCGGGGTTCGGCTGCTGCGGGGAAGGCGGGGGCCCGGGGTGCGGCGCGTTCCCGGCCGGCATCGGCCGCCCCCCTGGCGCGGTGCCGGGAGACGGGCGGTCGTGCGGTCCACCCGGTCGCGCGGGCCCGCCCTGCGGCGGCATCCCGCCCCCTGGGGGAGTGTGCCCACCTCGCGGTGGGATCCCGCCCTGCGGCGGCATCCCACCAGGCGTGCCGGCGGGCCGCGGCGCACCACCGGGGGCAGTGCCAGGCGCACCACCCGGGACAGCGCCTGGCGCACCGCCGGGCCGCGCCCCACCACTCGGCGTCGCAGCGGGCACACCACTCGGCATCCCACCGGGCGCATTGCTCGCCCGCGGCGCGCCAGGCGTCCCGCCCGGAACCCCACCGCCCGGAACCCCACCGGTCCGCGGAGCACCACCGGGCGCGCTCCCACCGGGCACACCGCCCGGACGCGCCCCACCAGCCTGGGCCCCACCAGCCTGCGGCCCGCTGGCGGGGAGCCCGCCCGGCACGCCCCCGGCGCGCGGCACGCCATCGGGACGCGTCGCCGCCTGCGGCCCGCCGGCGTGCCGGTCGAGCGCGGCCGGCGCGCCACCGGGTCGCGTGGTCCCGGGAGCCGGGCTGCCCGGAAGACCACCCGGAGAGCCACCCGGAGAACCACCCGGAAGGCCACCGGGCGCGGGGCCACCGGGCCGGGTGACCGGCGGGACCGGGCCACCGGACCGGCCGGGCGTGGTCGAGGGCCCACCGGTCGCCGGCGGCCCGCCGAGGCGGTTGCCCAACGACGGCGGCGGGCTCGCGGGCGTCGAGGCGCCGCCGGGCCGGGCCGGGCTCGACGTGCCGGCGGGACCGCCGGGCAGCGTCGGCGCGGCGGACGTGCGGCCGGCCGAGGACGAGGACGGGGACGACGACGTGCCCGTGCCCGTCGAACCGGTGGACGTCGTGACCGGGGGGCGGCTCTCGATGCGGCGCAGGGAGTTCGCCGCCGACTGGTCGGTGTCGCGGGCCGTCTGCGCGGTGGCCTTGGTCTTCGCGCCCGCGTTGTCCGCCGCCTCCGCCGCCTTGTCCGCGCCGTTGCGCGCGGTCGCGATGGCGCGGTCGGCCTGGATCATCGCGACCTGCCCGAACACGCCCGCGCTGCTCGAACCGGCGCTGATGTTCAGCTTCGCCGCGACACCGGTCCGCAGCTGCTCGCCGCGGCCGGTGATCCGCCCGCCGAGGTTCTCGACGGCGTCGGTGTCCATCCGCGTGCCGCGACCGCCGATCGAACCCCCGGTGCCGGCGGGGGTGGACGCCGCCGGCGGTGACGACGACCTGCCGTCGTCACCGCCGCGGTGCGAGGACGGACCGCGACCGGTCCGGTTGCCGGCCATCAGGCGTTGGCCGGCGGCATTTCGTACGGCTTGACCGCGTCGTAGGCCGTCTTGGCGTAGCCGCCGTACTCGGCGAACCGCTCCAGCCCCTTGACCAGGCCCTGCATCTTGTCGGCCAGCTTCGCGATCCGGCCGCCCATGCGCGCCATCGCCGCGCCCAGCTTCGACAGCCGCGTCGCCATCCTGGTCGCCAGCATCGCCGCCCGCGTGCCCGCGTACCCGGCGTACGCCGCGATCGACCCGCCCGCGGTCACCACCGCCGACGCCGCCGCGATCAGCGCGCCCGCGATCAGCTCCCCGATCAGGTCGGAGATCCACCCGAAGATCAGCGCCCGCAGCTCGCACACCAGCGCGCCGGACAGCGCGTAGATCGCCGCCGTGCCGTCCATGGTCGACCCGAGCGCCTCGTACTCGGCCGCCATGGTGTCCATCTCGGAGCGGAACGCGTCGCCGGACCGGCCCTCCCAGCCGGACACCGAGTCCAGGTCCCGGCGGTGCTCCTCGGCGATCACCTTCATCTCCAGCGCCGCCTGCTTGAGCTGGTCGACGTTGGCGTTGATCTCGTCCGGGTTGCCCAGCAACGCGTCCAGCGGCTCCCGGATGAAGCTCACGTGCTCCAGCAGCCACCCCACGCCCGCCGACGCCAGCGCGCCCAGCGGGTTCACCGCCACGCCGACCAGGTCCACCACGACGCCCGCGCCGCCCAGCGCGACGTCGATGACGTCGACGCCCTCGCCCTCGGACTCCGCGGTCAGCGAGGTGACCAGCCCGTTGACGCTGTCGAACACACCTGCGCCGGTGGACCAGGTGGTGGTGCTCTCTTCTTCTGCCACTGTTACCCGCCGACCGACCTACTGGTTCCGGAAAATCGACTCGCTGCTGAAATCGCGGTCGTCGTCGTCCACCGGACGCGGCGGCGCGGACCGGCGCGGCGGCGGGTCGCTGCGCGCCGCCGGCCCGTCGAGCTCCTGCTCGAACGCGTACCGCGGCCGTTCCGGCTCGTCCTCGACCGGCTCGGGCAGGTACTCGGTGATGACCCGGTACGTCTCGGAGTCGGTGCCCTCGATCGCCCCGAACGTCTCCGCGACCTGCACCGCGGCCGCCCGCTGGGCCTCCCTCGCGACGGCCACGACCTCCGCGGCGAGCTGCGTGTGCGACCTGCGCATGACGTCGGCGGTGAACCTCAGGTCGGTCAGCGCGCCGTTGGGCGCGACCGTGACGGAGATCGACCCGTCCTTCGAGGTCGCGGACCCCTGGGCGCTCGCCAACCCCTCCTGCACCGCGGCAGCCTTGCGCTGCGCGTCGGCGATCTTCGCCTCGAACTCCCGCATCCACTCGTCGGGCGTCTTCACCGCGTACTCCCGTGCCCCCGTCGATCAACAGCGACGAGCAGCATGGCACAGCCCGCACCCGGACGAGGGCGGAACGGTCGCACTGCACCGTGGCCGACGCCACGTCCTCGAAGCAGCGACCCCGGAGCCCCCTGGTCCGGCCCTTCCGGAACACGCGCTCGGCCACCCGGTTCGGCGGCCTTGACGCCGGACGGGTCGGAGGACGCGCCGCCCCGCGACACCGTCGTGGGGCGGCGCCCCCCTTCGGGCGCGGCGGCCCCGGCGTCCTCGCACCGGTCGCCGGCCCGCCTCTGCGGGCGCCGCGACCGCGGCAGGCGGTGCCGGGTCGAGCAGGGGAGTGCCGCCCCACCGGGTGGAAGCGGACCGCCGGGATCGGCGCCCGGCCGGGAGCGGTGGCGTGTTCCGGCAGGGCCACCGCTCCCGGCCGGGATCAGACCCGCGTCATGGTGGACGGGTACCCGCCGCCGCCGGGGTAGACCCACTCCCCGGTGACGGTGGCGCCGTCGGCGCTGAACGTGCCCCGGTAGTAGGCCGGGCCGCCCTTCGCGCCACCCCAGATGGTCAGGGTGTCGCCGGTCAGCTCGTAGACGTAGTCGAGGGTGTTGCCGGTCGAGTCGTAGAACCGGGACACCACGTCCGCGCCGGCGGGTTCGCCGAACGGGCGCAGGTTGCCGATCACCTCCAGGCCCGTGACCGGCTGCCCGAACTGGGTCAGCTCGACGTGCTGGAGCAGGAAGAACCGGCCGGGCATCCACTCGTACCGCACGGTTCCCCCGGCGCCACCGCTCACCGCCCACGTGCCCACCAGTCGGTCCAGGGCCTGCAGGTCGGCGCTCGGTCGGGTGGTCGTTCCGGACATCTCGTCCTCCTCGGGTCGCTTGCTGGTCGCCGGTACCTCGGAGGCGTCACCGCGGTCTCGACACCCACCTGTCGTGACCCGGGTCACACTCGAACCGTGTCGAGGCGAGCGGACCGGCGACGTGGTCACGGCGAGCACTCACTCGGGGAGGAGCCGTGACCACCGCCGTCGCGCTGTCACTGCGTGACGCCGCCCGGGCCACGTACCGTTGCCGGGCACGATCGAGGAAGAGGGACCACCGTGAAGTACCTGCTGCTCGGCTACACCCCGGCCGCCGCCTGGGACGCCGACACCGCCGACACACCCTCCGAGGACGCGCTGGCCGCGTTCGCCGCGTACCGCGAGTTCGAGCAGGAACTGGTCGAGACCGGCGAGTTCGTCGGCAGCGAGGGCCTCGGTCACCCCGCGGTCAGCACCACCGTCCGCAGGACGGCGGACGGCGTGGTGGCGACCGACGGGCCGTTCGCCGAGCTCAAGGAGGTCCTGGCCAGCTTCGCCGTGATCGACGTGGCCAGCCACGAGCGGGCCGTCCAGATCGCCGCGCGCATCGTCGAGGTGCTGGGCGAACCGATCGAGATCCGCCCGATCACGGGCGAGGACTTCACCGGGTGAGCGACCGCACCGCGACCGTCGAGCACCTGCTGCGCGCCGAGGCGCCGCAGGTGCTCGGCGCGCTGGTGCGGCGGTTCGGCCGGTTCGACACCGCCGAGGACGCGGTGCAGGAAGCGCTGCTCGCCGCGAGCCGGGCGTGGCCCGCCGACGGCGTGCCGGACGACCCGCGCAGCTGGCTGATCCGCGTCGGCTACCGCAGGATGGTCGACCTGCTCCGCTCCGACCGGGCCCGGCGCAGGCGCGAGCAGGAAGCCGGCCTCGCCGAGTCGGCGATGCGCGAACCCGCCCGTGCCGCAGGCCCGCCACCGGACACCGACGACAGCCTCACCCTGCTGCTGCTCTGCTGCCACCCCGCGCTGTCCACCACCTCCCGGGTGGCGCTCACGCTGCGCGCGGTGGGCGGCCTGACCACCGCCGAGATCGCCCACGCCCACGGCGTCTCGGAGAACACGATGGGCACGCGGATCGCCCGCGCCAAGCAGCAGCTCGTCCGCGCGGGCGCCCGCTTCACCCCGCCCTCCGACGCCGACCGGGCCGACCGGGTGGCCGCCGTCATGCAGGTGCTGTACCTGGTCTTCAACGAGGGCTACACGACCTCGTCCGGCGACGAGCTGACCCGCGTCGACCTGACCCGCGAGGCGATCCGGCTCACCCGGATGCTCCGCGACAGCCTGCCGGCCGACGACGCGACAACCGCCGAGGCGACCGGCCTGCTGGCGCTGATGCTGCTCACCGAGGCCCGGCAGCCGGCCCGCACGGGCGACGACGGCGAACTGGTGCCGTTGGAGGAACAGGACCGGACGCGGTGGCGGGCGGACCTCATCCGCGAGGGGACCGCGCTGCTCGACGGCGTCCGGCACCGGCGCGGGATCGGCCCGTACCGGCTGCAGGCCGCGATCGCCGCCGCGCACGCCACCGCCGGGTCGGCCGAGCTGACCGACTGGCCGCGGATCGCGGCGCTCTACCTGTGGCTGGAGCGACTCGCCCCCACCGCACCGGTCCGGCTCAGCCGGGTCGTCGCGGTAGCCCGGGCCCACGGCCCCGGACGGGGGCTGGCACTGCTCGACGACCTCAACCGGCGCCACCGCCTGGACCGGGATCCGCTGACCCGCCAACGGGAACGCGCCGTCCGCGCCCACCTGCTCCAGCTGACCGGCGACACCGCCGACGCGGCCACCCTCTACCGCGAGGCAGCCGCCCTCACGGACAACCACGTCGAACAGCGGTACCTGCACGACAGGGCCGACCGCCTCGACCCGCCGGGCCGCCGATGAAGCCGACCTGCCCCACGCCGGGTCACGGCAGGATGGAGTCCACGTAGCCGCCGTCCACGCGGACGGCGGCGCCGGTCGTGGCGGAAGCCTGCGGGGAGCTGAGGTAGACCACCAGGTTGGCGATCTCCTCCGGTTCGATCAGCCTGCCGAGCAGGGACTGGGGGCGGTGCAGGCGCATGAACTCGCGCTGCGCCTGCTCCCACGGCAGGGAGTCGTCCACCAACTCGTGGACGAAGCCCTCGACACCGCCGGTGTGCGTGGGGCCCGCGATGACGCTGTTCACCGTCACACCCGTCCCGGCCGCTTCCTTGGCGAACCCGCGCGACACGCCCAGCAGCGCCGTCTTGGACACCCCGTAGTGGATCATCTCGGCCGGGATCGCCACGGCCGAGTCGCTGGCGATGTACTGGACCCGGCCCCAACCGCGCTCCTTCATGCCGGGCAGGTACGTGCGCGTCAGCCGGACCGCGGACAGCACGTTGACCTCGAAGTAGCGCCGCCACTCGTCGTCGCCGATCTCCAACGCGGGCCGCGCGCCGAAGACGCCGACGTTGTTCACCAGCACGTCCACCTCGGGCACCGCCGACCGCAGCCCGGCCACGCCCTCCGCCGACGCCACGTCACCGACGGCCTCGACCAGCTCCGCGCCCGGCGCCTCGGCCCGGATCCGCGCGACGGCGCCCGCCACCGCGTCGGGCTTGCGCCCGTTCACCGCCGTCCGGGCGCCCGCACGGGCCAGGGCGGTGGCGATGGCCTCACCGATGCCCTGCGTGGAACCGGTGACCAGAGCCGTCTTCCCGGTCAGGTCGAGACGCATTCCGCTCCCCTCCGCCTGATGCCGCCTTCGACGGCACCGCCCACCAAACCACGCGGAGCGGAACGCCGCCATCGCGACCGGGGGCCGCGCCGACGGGGGCGACAGGTCGGTCGACGCCGGTCAGCGGCCTGGCGGGTGCACGAGTTCAACCGGACGGCGTGACCGGGGACCGCACGCCGAACCACTGCTCGGCGCCGTCCGCCTCGACCCTCTCCACCTCGGTGGACCCCGACCCCGTCCTCCAGCGCCTGTCAGCGGGCGCTCGTCGTGGTGGCGGTCAGGGCGCCGCCGGCGACCCGGCCCCGCCCGGCCGTCCGGGGAGGGTCAGTCGCGATAGGTGAAGGCCACGGTCGCTCGGGCCTTCGAGTTCGCGCCCAGGTTCACCACCGCGCCGCTGCCTCGCGGCGCCGCCCGGATCATCGAGCCGGCGAAGCCCTCCGGCGTCACGAACAGGCCCCAGGTTGGCGTCCAGTCGCCCACCTCGCCCGTCGTCACGTCCACCATCGGCTCGGTTGCCGGGACCACGCGGCGTTGCACCACGTGGCACCGTCGCACGGCCTCGTCCAACAACACCTTCCAGTCCTCCTCGGGCGTCTCCCAGCCCGCGACCACACCGCGGCCACCGAAGTCGCGCGACGGCTTCACGATCAGCTGCTCGCGCTCCTGGACGCACTGGTCCACGAGGTCGCGGGTGATCCGCCTGGTCCACGGCAGCACGCGGTCGACCAGCGCCCGTTCCGCGGCGGACGTCCAGCGCGCGTCGGACAGCAGCGCGAGTGCGCCCTTGTTGGAGTACAGCGAGCTGCTCATCGGCGTGAACAGCACGCACGTGCCGTCGGCGTGGGCCTTCAGGATCCGGGCGACCGCCGGAGCGTTCGCCGGCACGTGGTCGACGGTGAAGTACCGCAGCACCACGTCGACCCGCCTGCTGCCGACGAGCAGCCGCCCGGAGCGGGCACGCACCCCGCCCAGCCCGGCCAGCACCACCTCCAGGCCGGCCCGGGACAACGCCTCGAGCGCGGAACCCAGGAGGTCGCGGTACGCGGGCAGGTCGGAGTCGGCGCACACCAGGGCCACCACCGGATCGGGCGCCCCCGCCGCCGCGCGCAACGACCGGGCCACCTCGGCGGCCGTGTCGACGTACCCCAGCCGGTGCTCCGCGGCGAACGAGGCGAACGCGGGCACGCCCAGCAGCGCCCGGTGCAGCGAGGCGTTGTCCAGGCCGCCGAGGTCGCTGGCGACGTTGAACTCCAGCATCCTGAACGAGGAGCCGTCGTGGTAGAAGTCCGCGCGGCCGTACCGGACGGGTGGTCCGTCGTGGTAGGACACGAGCAGGTCCGAGGTCGCCGGATCGATGCCCAGGGCCGAGCAGTAGCGCGCCACGTCGCCGTCGAACACGCGCGAGGGCAGCGATCCCAGCAGGTCCAGCACGGCGATCGCGTCGCGGGCGCACGCCAGCAGCTCGGTCTCCGGCACGAAGAGCGGGCGGGACAGCAGGTTGCCGTTCCGGTAGTGCCGGTAGGCGGGCGGCACCTCCGCCTCACCGACCGCGTCGACCAGCGCCGGGTTCGAGAGGTACCGCGCCGTCACCGGGTTCACGCCGCCACCGCCTCGGGGAGGTCCCGCAACCGCCGCAGCGGGGAGGCCAGCAGCACCAGGGCGGCGAAGAGGAAACCGGCGCCGGCCACCACCAGGGCCCAACGCGTGCCGAGCGCCGTGCCCAGCGCACCTCCCGCCACACCACCCAGCGGCAGCGCGCCCCACATCAGGAAGCGCACGCTCGCGTTCATGCGACCGAGCAGCCGGTCGGGGCAGATCGCCTGGCGGAAACTGAGGTTCGACACGTTGAACACCGACAGGATCAGGTGCATCAGGAAGAAGCCCACGGCGAAGAACGCGAGCCCTCGACCCGGGAACGACAGCGGCAGCAACAGGAACGCGGGCACGCACGCGAGTTCCGACACCCAGATGGCGCGCGAGCGGCCGATCCTGTCGGCGACCTTGCCCGCCACCAGGGCGCCGACCAGGCCGCCTGCCCCCGCCAGCGCGAGCATCGCACCGACCGCGGCCTCCGTCAGCGCCAGCTCGCGCACCAGCAGCACGATGACCAGCGGCTGGGTCATGCCGTAGCTGAAGTTGAAGATCGTGGCCGCCACCGTGGTCGCGCGCAGCAGACCGTTGCCCAGCACGAACTTCAGACCCTCGGCGATCTCACCGCGCAGCGAGCGCGCCTCGGGACGCGCGGGCCGTTCCTCCACCGCGCGTATGCGGGACAGCAGGAACGCCGAGGCGAGGTAGCCGATGGAGGTCAGGAAGACGGCGTTGACGGCCCCGAGGGCCTGGGACAGCACGCCGCCGAGAGCCGGGCCCGCGGCCACCGCCGTCGAGCGGGTGGACTCCAGGCGTCCGTTGGCGGCCACCAGTCCCGCGCGACCGACCAGGGCGGGCACGTACGACTGGTAGGTCACGTCGAACACGACCTGCGCGAGGCCCGCGGCGACCACGACGGCGAGCAGCTGGGGGAGCGTCAGCAGGTCGAGCCACCACAGCAGGGGCACGAGCGCGAGCAGACCCGCGCGCAGCAGGTTGCAGGTGATCAGCACGGGACGACGGCGCACCCGGTCGGCCAGCACTCCGGCGGGCAGCGCGACGAGCAGGAAGCCGATGGTCTGGGCCGCGGACAGGAAGCCCAGCTGGAGTGGTGTCGCGGCGAGCGCGGTCGCGGCGAACAGCCGCACGGACACGTCGCCGATCTGGCCCCCGACCACGCTGGCCGTCTGACCGGCCCACAGCAGCCCGAAACCGCCCCCTCGTGCGCTGCCCACCCACGCACATTCACACGGGGGCATTTCACGCACAATGTGGTGTGATGAAGATCACACGTCGATTCCCAGGGCTTCCTTTCCACTTCGGGAGGCTTCCGGAACAGTGGCAGGCGTGATCGACCCCACTGGGCGCGACCGACTCGCGGACCGGCCCGATGCGCTGTTCGCGTATGGCAGCCTCACCTTCCCGGAAGTGCTGGAAGTCCTGCTCGGCCGTGTTCCGGCGGCCGTGCCGGCAACAGCACCCGGATGGCGTATTGCCGCCTTGCGCGACCGGCCCTTCCCCGTTCTCGTGCCCGGTGCGGGAGTAGCCGTCGGTGTGCTCCTCACCGACCTCACGTCAACCGAATGGCGGATAGTGGACGCGTTCGAAGCGCGTTCTTACGAACTGCGCGAGATCGACCTCGACGTCGGCCGCGGTGGGGCGTACGTCGCGGGCGCACGTGCGGACGCCGACTGGGGGGTGCTTCCCCGCGACTGGGCCAGGGAAGCCTTCGACCTGCCCTCCTACCTGCGGCGATGCTCCGATTGGCGGCAGGCCGCCCCGGTGTGGCGCACCTCGGCCGCGACCGCGCGGAAGAGCCCGGCGGCCCCGGCGCGCGCCGGCCTCCCGCCGGAGGAGTGAACACCCACCACTCGCCCGACCGGTTCCCGGCGAACCCGCGAAGGCGAATCCGCCGCGAGTCCCACAGGGAGATTCAATGACTGCCACCGTGCGGTTGGCTACGGCCTACGCCGTCATCGACGCGACATTGCGCGGCTACGCGGAATACCGGAACTTCCGGAACGGGCTGATGGCACGCGCGGACTACTCGTGCTGGGTCGAGTCGCGGTTCGACGAGCTGGCCGAACTCGGACTCGACCGCGACAAGCAGAACCTGTCCACGCGTTTTCCGGTGGACGACCACGCCTTCGTGACGAACGCGCTCGAGCTGCTCGCGGAAGACGGCCTCGTGCCGGGCAGCGACTACCCGGTCGACGCGTTCGACGCACTCGCCGAACGCGTGGCGAAAGGGTGGGACCACGCCGGCCGGACGACCTTCATCTTCCCCGAGGAAGCCCGGCTGATGTTCGCGCTCTCGCACCAGGTGCGACCGCGCAACCCGGTGTTCCTCGGCTCCTACTACGGGTACTGGGCGATCTGGGCGCTGCCGGCCGTCGCCGCCGCGGGCGGGCGCGTGACGCTCGTCGACATCGACGAGGGCGTGATGTCGCTGGCGGAGCGCAACATCGCCGCGCTCGGCTACTCGGACCTGGTCGACTTCGTGGTCGCCGACGCATCCGAGTACGCGCGCACGCTGCGCGACGTGGACCTGTGCGTGCTGGACGCCGAGGGCCCCCTCGACGCGCCGGACCCCGACCTGCGGGACAAGGCGATCTACTACCCGCACACGCGGGCGACCAGCCACGCGCTGCCGCCGGGCGCGTTGCTCGTGGCGCACAACGTGCTGCTGGACAACCCGACCGGGAACCGCTACTTCGCGGGCCGCATCGCCGACAACAAGGCCCAGTTCGCCAAGTGGGCGGCGCACCTGGGGGAGTTCTACGACGTGCACCGCGTGATCCCGACGTCCGAAGGCGTCGGCGTGTACCGGAGGAACGGGCTGCCGTGTGAGGGGTGAACGGGCTGTCCACCGGTTGTACCCGCCCTCACCGCGCGCCCGAAGGCCGCGCTCGTCCGAGCCGGCGCCGGGGGAACGGCCGAACCGGCGACCGCGCCCCCGGAGCGCCGCACGCCGTTCGCGACCCGGCGGCACGTGACCGCTTCGAAGAACCCGGTCCGCTTGAAGGAGTCCACCGGATGACCACCTCCGCACCCACCACGACCGTCCGGGCGGCCACCGCCGCCGACCTGGAGGCCGTGCGGGCGATCTACAACCACGCGGTGCGGCACACCGATGCCACCCTCGACACCGAGGAGAAGACGGCCGAGCAGATGGTCGCGTGGCTGGCCGCGCACAGCGGTCGCAACGCCGCGGTGGTCGCCGAGCGGGACGGTCGCGTCCTCGGCTACGGCACCCTGAGCCCGTTCGCGGCCCGAGGCGGGTACTTCCCCAGCACGGAGATCTCGATCTACGTCGCGGCCGACGCCCGGGGCACGGGCGTCGGCGGGACGTTGACCGGGTGGCTGGTGGACTTCGCGCGCGAGGTGGGCTACAGCACCATCATCAGCTTCAACACGGACACCAACACCGCGTCGATCCGGATGGTCGAGCGGCACGGGTTCGTGCGCACCGGCTTGATCCGGCACATCGGGATGAAGCTGGGCAGGCTGGTGGACCTCGCGGTCTTCCAGCTGGTCTTCCCCGAGAACCTATCGCGCTACCAGGACGGACAGGACACCACGCCATGACGGGCTTCGCCTTCGACCAGCACGTCCTACAGCAGCCGGACGTGGTCGCGGCGCTGCTGGACGCCGAACTGCCCGCGCTCGACCCCGACCGCCCCGTCGTGTTCACCGGGATCGGCACGTCGCTGCACGCCTGCCGGGTGGCGGCGGCGTGGACCAGGATCGCCACCGACGGCCGCGTCCGCCCGGCCGCGATCGACGCGCACGACCTCGCGCTGGGCGAGTCCGTGCAGCCGGCCGACCAGGTCGTCGTGGTCAGCCACAGGGGCACCAAGCGCTACCCGAACCGGGTGCTGGCCGCGGCCCGGGAGGCCGGGGCGTCGACGATCGCGGTCACCGGCGCGGGGGTCGACGCCCCCGTCGCCGACGCGGTCGTGCATACCTGCCCCCAGGAGAAGGCGAGCACGCACACGGTGTCGTACACGGCGGCGCTCGTCGTGCTGGGACGCCTCGTGGCGCGGGCGTTCGACGCCACCGGGCTGGCCGAGGCGCTCGCCGAGGCGCCCGCGGCGATGAGGGAGACCCTCGCCCTGCCGCTTCCCGCCGACGCGGTGGACGCGGTCGTGTCCGCGACGCCGACCATCGTCACCGGCACCGGGCTCGACGCGATCACGGCGGACGAGGCGGCCCTGAAGCTCAAGGAGGGCACCTACCGCTGGGCGGAGGGCCTGCACACCGAGTTCGCGCTGCACGGCACGCCCGCGGTGTTCTCCTCCTCGACCGCCGCGTTCCTCCTCCGCTCCGCGGCCGACGGCGGCCGGACCGCCGACCTGAAGGGCCTGCTCGACGAGCTGGGCGCGACGACGCTGATCGTCGCCGAGGACGGCGACGTGCGGTTCGCGGCGACCCACCCGCTGGCGCGCCCGCTGGTGACCGTGCTGCCGTTCCAGCGGCTGGTGTCGGCGGCGGCCGTGCGCCTCGACGCGAACCCCGACCTCACGCACCTCGAAGCCGAGCCGTGGGCGGGCGCCATCCGCGCCGTGCAGCTGTGACCAGGCGGACGAGGCGATCGTTGTGCGCGAACGATGCACGATGACCTGGACGCCTGTCGGCCGGGGAAGGCGGCGAGCCGGGACAGGGTGCGTTCGACGACCCGGCAGCGGTGGCCTGGGCGGGTTGCGGTGCCGCGTCCGGCGTGGCGATGCGCGGGATGATGCCCTGGGCGCGTAACCGGTCGCGCAGGTGGCGGTGTCGTAAGCCTTGTCGCCGTGCGGTTTGTGCGGGCGGCGTCGGCTGCGTGTGTGCGGGGTGCGGATCGAGGGGATGCATACCCGCGGCGTGCTCGACCGCGGCGGGGGTGGAGGTGTCGGGTGCGCTGCCCACGGCCTGCTCCAGCGGAGGTGCCTGCGCCGCCTGAGGATTCCGCTGGACCCGGTGGTGACGCCGCTGCTGCCGCCTGAGGCGGTCACCGCCCTCCGCGGTCCGTGGTGGTGTGCTCCGCGCCGGTACCGGTGTTCCTCGAAGTGTCGTGCGGGCCGCTGGGAAAGGCGGCGACGAGTCGTGCGCCGGCGGTGTCGGGGCGGTCGGTGGCGTGGAGGGTGCCGTGGTGGGCGGCGGCGATGCGGCGGGCGATGGGCAGGCCGAGTCCGGTGCCGCCGGTGTCGCGGGTGCGGGCGTCGTCCAAGCGGGTGAAGCGGTCGAAGATGCGTTCGCGGTCTTCGGGCGGGATGCCGGGGCCGTCGTCGAGAACCTCCAAGACCGTGCGGCCGTCAACGGTGCTCAGGCGGACGGTGATGGTGGTGGCGGCGTGGCGTTCGGCGTTGTCGAGCAGGTTGCCCAGCAGGCGCTCCAGCAAGGCGCGCCGGCCGCGCATCGGTGTCGGGCGGTCGGGCAGGCCGACGGTGAGGGCGTGGCGGCTGCGGCGGTGGGTGGTGTGGTCGCGGACCAGGGCGATCAGGTCGACGTTCTCACCGGCGGCACCCGCGCTGGTGGTGTGGTCGAGGCGGGCGAGCAGGAGCAGGTCGGTGGCCAGGCGTTGCAGGCGGTCGGTGTCGGCCAGGGCGGCGTCGACCACGGCCGGCCAGTCGGCCTGTCCGGGGTGTGCGGTGGCGATCTCCAGTTCGGCGCGCAGTGCGGCGAGGGGGCTGCGCAGTTCGTGCGAGGCGTCGGCGACGAAGCGCCGGTTGTCCTCCACGGCGACTTCCAGTCGGTCCAGGTTGGCGTTGACGGTGGCGGCCAGGTGGGCGACCTCGTTGAGCCTGCGGGGTACGGGAACGCGGCGGGACAGGTCGTGCTCGGTGATGTCGGCCATCTCACGTCGGATCGCCTCCACGGGCCGTAGCACCCGACCCATCGCAACCCACACCACGCACCCGAACAGACCGATCAGCACCAACGCGCCGCCCGACAGCGACAGCACTTGGTGGTTGAGGGTTCGTTGTGCCTGCGCCAGTTGTTCCCGTGCCTTCTGCACCTCCATGCTCACCGCGGTCACCGACTCGAATTCTTCGATGCGCGTGCTCTCCCCTGCCGGTAACGGGTGGAAACCAGCCGTTTCGCCGAAGGCGACCATCTGCACGTGCATGATGTCGTAGGGGTCCGTGAATGGCCACAACGACAAGTCGGGAACAGAGACGGTCGAGTAGTGGTACGCGAAGACGCGCACCGTGTCGTCCGGGTCCAGTAACTTGCGCGGCCCGAGGTCACCGAGCCTCAGAGAAGGCGTCTCGATGCGGTTCGCATCACGGACGCAGTGGCGGTCCCGGAGGGGTGTGGACGGCGAAGGTTCGCCGGCAAGGGATACTCGTGGCTTGGTGCTGTCGGCGGACGTCCCGGCGCAGATGATCGCGTACCGGTAGGGGGCGGCGTCCGGCCGCATGGCCTGTTCCCGCAGGAAGACCGCCGCCAACGCGGCGACGGCGAGGACAGGCGCGGCGAGGACCGCCGTGGCGATCGCGGTCACGCGTCGGCGCAGCCCGCGCGACTGGGAAGTCCGTCCGTTCACGGGTGGGCCTCTCAACGGCCGTCGAGGCGGTAGCCGACGCCGCGGACGGTGGTGATGGTGTGCCGGTGGAACGGTGCGTCGATCTTGCGGCGCAGGGTGCTGATGTAGACCTCGACCAGGTTCGGGTCCGGTTCGCGGGCCTCGTCCCAGGCCCCGGAGATGATCTCGGCTTTGGTCACCACTCGCCCTTGGTGGCGCAGCAGGAGTTCCAGCACCGCGAACTCCTTGGCGGTGAGGGCGATGGCCTGGTGCCCGCGCCGACAGGTCCGGGCGGCCGGGTCCAGTTCCAGGTCCCCGGCGCGCAGCACGACCGGGCGGGCCGGGCCGCCGCGGCGCACCAGTGCCCGCAGCCGGGCGACCAGGACCGGGTAGGAGAACGGCTTGGTCAGGTAGTCGTCGGCGCCGGTGTCCAAGCCCTCGGTCTCGTCCAGTTCGCCGTCCTTGGCGGTGAGCATGAGGATCGGTGTCCACACCCCGGCGGCGCGCAGTCGGCCGCACACCCGGTAGCCGTTGAGGCCCGGGAGCATCACGTCCAACACGATCACGTCATAGGCGTGTTCGGTCGCCCGCCACAGGCCGTCCGAGCCGTCGTGCTCCACGTCGACCGCGAAATTCTCGGCGACGAGTCCACGAACGAGCAGGCCCGCCAGACGCCGGTCGTCCTCCACCACCAGTACCCGCATACCTCCACCATGGCGCAGCCGCCGCCGCTTGTCCCTGAAATCCGCTTCAGGCTTCTACAGGTCGCCTTCAGCTTCCGTCTGCCATGGTGTCGCCGGTCCGCGGGTCGAGCGCAACAGGTCGATCCTGCCGGGTGGCCGGGCCGGAAGAACGGGGGGTGCCCGGAACACCCGGCGGACCGGGCCGGTGGAGGAGGGGAGTTCTCCTCGTCCACGGACCACTGCGATCCGATCGAGGAAAGTGCGAAAAGCGGAGGGATTTCACATGCGATTCACGAGCAGGCTCGGCACCGTGTTGTTGTCCGCGGTGCTCTCCATCGGTGGAGCTGCGGCGGCCCACGCCGCACCCGTCGTCGGTGGCGACTTCGCCGCGCAGGGGGCAGCGGCCGGGCTGACCACCGCGCAGGTCGACACCCTGCAAGCCGAGGCCGACGGGTACCTGGAAGAACTCGGCGGCAGGCAGGTCGCGCTGAACCGGATCGAACTCGACGGCGCCACCATCAGGATCGCGCTGCCGGGCGAGGCGCAGCCCCGGAAGCTCGGCCCCGGCGCCCTGGACGCGAACTGCGACGGAAGGCACGCGGACCACCTGCACTTCTGCGCATACCGGGGTGAGGGGTTCACCGGAACGCACATCGACATGTACGCCTGCAAGGTGTACGACATCCCTGAAACGTGGGTCGGTCCGGGATCGTGGGACAACAACCAGTCGAAGAACACCGTGGCGCGGATGATGAACGATGCCGGCACGGTGATCTACGAGACGCCGCCCGCGCACAGCAAGGATGCCAGCGGAAGTTGGACGCCGGTCGACCGGATGAGGAACTGCTAGTCACGAGAGCGCGTTCGCTGCGCAGCCGGAATCGTTGTGTGCCACCCGGGCCGGGTGGCACACAACGATCGGTCGGCGCCGCCGAGGCGGACGGGTCGCCGACAGGCGACCGGTGCTGCCGTCGGACTCACCTGCGCCCGGCGCCGAGCCGACCGGGCAGGAGCCGTACCGCAATCAGCGCCAGAACCTGGACAGCGGTGCAGGGCAGCACGTCGAAGCCCAGGTGGAGGAACCCCGTCAACATCCGGCGGGGGTCCTCCACCAGATCGGCCGGCGTGTACCAGCCGTCCAAACCGGTCAGGACGATCATCCCCGCCGTGCAGGGCAGCGCCACCAGCAGCAGTCGCGCCGCCGGCGACCAGCGTGGCGACAGGCCCACCAGCGCGGCGCCGGCCAGGTAGCCCACAGGAGGCAGCACCGCGCCTCCTGTCAACAACAGGACCATCCCGAGCACATCCCGTGGCCGCAGTGAGGCGATCGCGGTGCGCAGCGGCGACCTGCCTGCTCGTCCGCCGGTGGCCTCCTCGATGTCGACCAGTTCCGCTTCCACGATCTCCTCGGGCGTGCCCAGTCTGCCCAGCACGTCGGAGACCTCCGCTTCGGACGGACCGGCGGGCAGCAGGTCCTCGATGTGCGACCGGATCTCCTGCACCAGTTCCTCACGGCGAGACGGCGTCAGCGGCACGGCCTCACGCGTGAGCCGGTCCAGGTAGGAGGAGATCAGCGGGTGCTGCGTCACCGACTTGCTCATGCCCGATCGCCCTCTCCAGTCATGATCTCGCGCACCGACTCGCTCAACGCCGTCCAGTCCCGGGCGAACCGCTCCACCGCCGCGGCGCCCTGCGGACTGATCCGGTAGTAGCGGCGTGGTGGTCCGGTCGCGCTCTCCTGCCAGGTCGTCTCCACGAGTCCCTGCCTGCGCAACCTGGACAGCAACGGGTAGATCGTGCCCTCACCGCCGATCAGCCCGTGCCGACCCAGCACGGAGACAAGCTCCACCGCGTACCGCTCCCGCTGCCCCAGCAGCGCGAGCACGCAGTACTCGACCACCCCGCGCCGCATTTGCGTCAACGGGTCCCGCCCATCGCTCATGCTCTACAGGCTACCTTGCGCTGCACGATAGCTTGTAGGACATGGTGTGCCCGCAGTCCGCACAATGGGCCACTGCTACCGCACAGCTCACCGATCACCTTGGCGTCCCCCACTTCATTTCGGGTTCAGCGCAGCGAACCCCCGCTCGTTGAACGCGTGGATCACACCACGCACGTGTTGAGCCGAAGGCGTTCGGCCGCTTGCACGATGGCGCAGCCGCGACTCGTCGGTGCCCTGGCCCGGCGAACCGGCCAGGACCTGCTCGGTCGACCTCGCGCCCTGGACGGGCGTCACGATCACGGCGCTGCCCCGTCGTCACCTGCACGGGTGTAAGGGCTCGCTATCGCATCCGTTCCGTTTGCGGCAACGGTGCGCCACATCCATGCTCGGTCGCGGTAGAGGGCCGTCGGGTGATCGCGATCCGGTCGCGTCGGCCGTACCGCGACGAGCCGGTCCCCGCCACGAGAGGTGACTACCCAGATGCCCCGCCCGGGTCCAGCCGAGCCGCGCGCCGCCGAGGGCGTCACCGTGGTCATGTCCGTGCAGCGGGACCAGGGCGACCTGGCAGTCGCGGTGGACGACATGCTGTCCACCTTGGACCGGGCCGGCGAACGGCATTGCGTGCTCCTCGTGCTCGCCGACGACAGCCCTCCCGCCACCGGCGACGTCGCCGCCGGGCTGGCGGACCGCTACCCGGACCGGGTGAGGGCGGTCCGCCACGGGACGGGTGAGGGCGAGCACGGGTCGCCGCGCGCGGGGCTGGCGGTGGCCCTGGCGGAGACCGACCACCGGCGGATCTTCCTGACCGACGGCCGCATCCCCGCGGCGCAACTGCCCTTCATGCTCGCGACGGCGCGGGCGGAGCGGGCCGACCTCGTGGTCGCGTACTGGCGCGACCGGGCCGACGCGCCGCGTCGCGGGCTGTCGTGGCTGCGGTCCGCGGTGCTCCCGGCCGCGCCGCGCACCGGCCGCCTCCGCCGGGGCCCGGCCCACCACCTCGTCGACCGGCGGACGCTCGCCGACCTGGACCTGACCGCGCGATCCGCCGGGACGCGCGAGCACCTGCTCGACGAGCTGCGTCGACGTGACGCGAGGATCCTGGTCCGGACCGCGCCCGGACGGGACGGCGGTGGTCCGGTGGTGAGCGTGCCGGACCTCCGGAAGGGCCTGGTCCGCCGCGTCGCCGACCGGGTCGTCCGGCCACGCGACCCGCTCCTGCCTGCGGTGCTGGCGGTCGCGGTGGTGTTGTCGGTCGGCGCCTGCGCCGCGGTGGCCGCGAGCGGGATGACGCTGGCGTACCCGGACGCGGTGTCGCACCTGCTGATCACCCGCCGGGTGCTCGACGCCTCGACGCCCGGGGCCGCGCAGCTCGGCGGGGTCTGGCTGCCGCTGCCGCACGTGCTGGCCCTGCCGCTCGTCGTGGCGGAGCCCTGGTACCACGCCGGCGTCCTGCCGAGCGCGGTGTCCATGTGCGCCTACGTCGCCACCGCGGGGTGGCTGTACCGCATCGGCCTGGCGCTCACCGGGCGCCGCGCGGGCGCGGTGGCGGCGGCGCTGGTGTTCTGCGCGAACCCCAACGTCCTGTACCTGCAGAGCACGCCGATGACCGAGGCGCTGCTGCTGGCCTGCCTGGCCGCGGCGACCTGGCACCTGCTGCTCTGGTGCCGGGAGGGCGACTACCGGCACCTGCTGGCGACCGCCCTCGCCGTGTTCTGCTCGACGTTGGTGCGCTACGAGGGCTGGGTGTTCCTGGCGGCGGTGGCGGTCGTCGTCGCGGTGCGCTCGTGGCAGCGGTCGAGGGGCGCACCGGAGCCCCTGGTCCTCGTGCGAGCCGACCTGCTCTTCTTCGGCTGCCTGGCGGTCAGCGGCGCGGTCGGCTGGGTGATGTGGAACGCCGCGATCTTCGGCGACCCGCTGCACTTCCTGCGGGGCGAGTTCGCCAAGCCCGCGCTGTGGGTCGACGGGGCAGAGCGGGCCGTCGGCGACTGGAGCACGTCGCTGCGGACCTACGCGCACGCCGCGGTCCACGTCCTCGGGCCGGTCGTGGCGGCGCTGAGCGCGGTCGGCCTGGCCTGCTTCGCGTGGCGGACCAGGCTGCGGGGCGCGGCCCTGGCGCCGTTGCCCCTGCTGGTGTTCCTGCCGTTCTTCGTCTGCGCGCTGTACTCCGGCCAACGGCCGCTGCACGTGCCCGAGATCGGCGGCGACCTCTACAACGTCCGGTTCGCGCTCGTCATGGTGCTGCCCGCCGCGGTGTTCACCGCCTACCTCGCCGTGGCCGCGGATCGGGTGCCGCTCAGGCTCCTGCCCGCGGCGGCGGTGCTGGCGGGCTGCGGTCAGCTCCTCCTGGCCGCACCGGTCACGGCGCGGGAAGCGGAGGTCTTCCGCGCGAGCGCCGCCGAACGCGTCAACGCGCAGGCCGCTTCCTGGCTGCGCGAGCACTACGACGGCGGCCGGGTGCTGATGCAGTCGTGGAGCAACGAGACCGTCAGCTTCGACTCCCGGGCGCCCACGGGGCGGATCGTCTACGAGGGCAGCTTCCGCCAGTGGGAGCAGGCTCTCCACGACCCGGTCGCGCAGGGGATCCGCTGGATCCACATGCGACGCACCCCCGGTGGCGAGGACGAGGTGTGGCGGCGCCTGCACGACAGCCCCCTGGTGCGCTCCGGGTACGAACCGGCCTACGCCGACGACCACCACGTCTTCTACCGGCGCGTGGACCTCACCGCACCGGGTCAGCCCACCCCACGAGCGGTTCCCGAGTAAGGAAGGGTTGGTGGCACCGTGGACCGAGGCGGGCAACGGGACGGGCGGCGATCCATCGCGTATGTCTTCCCGGTGTACAACGAGGCGGAGAACGTCGAATTGCTGCACGGCACGGTGTGCCGGGTCACGCAGGACCTCGCCGACCGCTACCGCTTCACCTTCATCTACGTCGACGACGGCAGCGAGGACGACTCCGCCGGTCGGCTGCAGGCGCTGGCCGACGCGGACGACCGGGTCACGGTGATCGAACTGGCGCGCAACTTCGGCCACCAGACGGCGGTCACCGCGGGCCTGGACCTCGCCGACGCCGACGCCGTGATCATCATGGACAGCGACCTGCAGGACCCGCCACGGGTGAGCCTGGAGCTGATCGCGAAGTGGCAGCAGGGCTACGAGGTGGTGTACGCCCAACGCCGCTCGCGCCGCGACCCGACGTTCAAGAAGCTCACCGCGAGCGCGTTCTACTGGGTCCTGCGCAGGATCGCCTCGATCGACATCCCGCGTGACACCGGCGACTTCAGGCTGCTGGACCGCAAGGTGGTCGAGGAGCTGCGCCGGTTCCGCGAGCGCGACCGGTTCCTCCGGGGCCTGGTCAGCTACATCGGCTTCCGCCAGACCGGGGTGCTGTTCGACCGGGACCGGCGGCACGCCGGCACCACGGGCTACTCCCTGAGCAAGATGCTGCGGTTGGCGGCGGACGCCCTCCTCGGTTTCTCCGTCGCCCCGCTCAGGTTGATCAGCCGGCTCGGTTACGCGATCTCGCTGTTGAGCTTCCTGGGGATCGTGTACACGGTCGGGGTGAAGGTCCTGGCGCCGGAGACGGCGGTGCCCGGTTGGGCCTTCACCTCCATCGCGCTGTTCTTCCTCAGCGGTGTGCAGATCACCATGCAGGGGGTGCTGGGCAGCTACATCGGCCGCACCTACGCCGAGGCGCAGGGCCGGCCCCTCTACACCGTCTCGTCCGTGCGCACGGCCACCGACCCGCGCGTTCCGGCGCAGGCCGCGCCGGACCGGTCCGCGCAGCCGGGCGACCGGATGCTGAACCGGTGAAACCCGTCACCGGCACGAGCCCGCCCGCGAGCACGGGCCGCGACACGGTGATCCGCCACGGCGAGGAGGTCTTCGTGAACCGCCCGAACGGGTTCCCGCGGCGGAACGCGGAACCGCGCCGCGCATGACGACCGGCTCCCCACCGCACCAGGCGGGTCACCCCGTCCTCCCCGAGCGGTTCAGCGCCCGCAGGCTGCTCGGCCGCGGGCAGCGGGTCGCCCTGGCCGCGGTGTCCGTCGCCCTGGCGGGCGCGGTCGTGGCGGGCGCCGTGACCGCCGCCGCGCCGAGCCCGCTGTGGTGGGCGCGGGCGTCGGTGGCCGCTGTCACGGCCGTCTACGTGGTCTTGATCTCCTTCCGGTGCCTGCTGGTGATCGCAGGCCCCGGCGCGCGCATCATCCGGGCGCGGGACGGAGCCCGGACCCCCGACCGGGACCTGCCGCCCTACACGGTGCTCCTCCCGGTGCACCGCGAGGCGGTGGTGCTGCCGAAGCTGGTCGAGACCGTCCACCGGCTCGACTACCCCGCGCAACGGCTCCAGGTGCTGCTGCTGGTCGAGCAGGACGACGAGGTCACCCGCGCGGCGCTGGACCGCCTCGATCTGCCGCCGGAGTTCGAGGTGGTGCTCGTGCCCGAGGGCGGGCCACGCACCAAGCCGAACGCGTGCAACGCCGGTCTGGCCCGCGCCACCGGTGAGCTGTGCGTCATCTACGACGCGGAGGACCGACCCGAGGCCGACCAGCTGCGCAAGGCGGCCGCGGCGCTGGAGGCCCAACCGGACCGGGTGGTGTGCGTGCAGGCCGAGCTGGCCTACTGGAACCCCTGGACGAACTGGCTGACCCGCCACTTCGCCGCCGAGTACGCCGTGAACTTCGCGCTGGCGCTGCGCGGGCTCGACCGCTTCCGGCTGCCCATCCCGCTGGGCGGCACGTCCAACCACTTCCGGGTGGACGCCCTGCGCGTGCTCGGCGGTTGGGACCCGCACAACGTCACCGAGGACGCGGACCTGGGCGTGCGCATCGCCCGCCGCGGCTGGGAGGTGCGGATCTTCGACTCGGTCACCTACGAGGAGGCCAACAGCGAGCTGGGCAACTGGGTGCGCCAGCGCAGCCGCTGGATCAAGGGCTACCTCCAGACCTGGCTGGTGCACATGCGCGACCCCTGGCGACTGCTGCGGGACCTGGGACCGCGGGGGTTCCTCGCCTTCCAGCTGACGTTCGGCTTCACCACCCTCACCACGCTGGTCAACCCGCTGTTCTGGTCGTTGACGTGCCTGTACCTCGTCACCGGTCCCGAGCTGATCCAACCGCTGTTCACCCCGGCGGCGCTCTACGCGGGAACGGCCGCCATGCTCGCGGGGAACCTCGCCATGCTCTACCAGGTCATGGCCGGCTGCATGCAGCGCGACCTGCACCGCGCCGTGCCCACCATGCTCACCGTTCCCCTGTACTGGGCGCTGATGAGCGTCGCCGCCTACAAGGCGCTGGTCCAACTGCTGCGCCCCGGCAAGCGCCACCACTGGGAGCTCACGCGCCACGGCCTGGTGGGGGAGCACGGGGAACGCCACGCGCCGCTCCGGCAACCGCTCGACTGACCCGCGTGGGCCGGAGCCGACCCACGCGAGTCCTGTCACGCCTCCACGGGTGCTTCGCCACCGACGCCCCGGCCGCCTCAGGGCGACTGGAACCGCCACTGCTGGTTGGCCCGGCCGTCGCAATCCCACAGGTGGATCCCCGTGCCGTTGCCGTTGATCGCGCCCGGATCGGCGTCCAGGCAGCGCCCGCTCAGGTAGTTGACCAGCGCCCCGCGATCGGCGTCGTAATCCCAGATCTGGTTCTTGTCGCCGTGGCAGTCCCACAACTGGACCTTCGTGCCGTTGTGCGCGATGTCGTCCAGTTCGGCGTCCAGGCAGCGCCCGCTCTGGTTGTTGCGGATGAGGCCGCCGTGCTCGAAGTCCCACAGCTGGTTGTCGTCGTTGTGGCAGTCCCACAGCTGCACCTTGGTCCCGTTGCCGCTGATGGTGCCCAGGTCGGCGTCCAGGCAACGGGCGCTGCTGCTGTTGCGGACCGTGATGCCGTCCTGGGCCGACGCGGTGCCCGCGAAGCCGATGACGGAACCGCAGACGACAATGGAGGCCGCCAAGGTGAGCAGTTTTCTCGCTGTTCCAAAGGTCATTTTTGATCAATTTCCTCGTCCGGGGACGGAACCAGGACGACGTTACCGGGGAATCCCCGCACCCCCCACGCGACGAACCGGACGGCACTCGTGCGGGTGATTTCCCCGGGATTTCAGACAGGATCGCTCACGTCAGCCAGACCCGGTAGGCCACGACGGAGTGCGCCGGCACGCGGGCGCGCAGCTCGTCGGTGGTCGTGCTCTGCTGCTTGGTCCACAGGTCGAGCACCCGGTACTCCGCCGCGGACGGGAGGCCGACCGCGTCGACGGTGATGCCGATCTCGCGGTCCGACAACCCCCGGTTGAACAGCACCACCGCGGCCGACCCGTCCGACATCGGCTTCACCCACACCTCCTGCTCGCCGTCGTCGTGCAGCCGGTGCCCCTGCTTCCCGCCCCAGTCCTGGTTCACGGCGATGACGTCGCGGTCCAGCAGGATGCCCCTGGTCACCGGGCTCATCACCCGCAGGTCGTTCCCCGCGATCAACGGCGCGTTCAGCAGCGCCCACATCGTGAAGTGCGCCCGGTCCTCGTGCTCGGCCATGCCGCCGTTGCCGACCTCCAGCATGTCCGGGTCGTTCCAGCCGTTCGGCCCGGAGTGCTCCTCCAACCCGACCTGGAGGTCCAGCAGCGCCGTCCAACTGGCCCAGGAGTCGGCGATGTCGCGGGTCGTGCGCCACAGGTGCCCGCCCGCCTTGCGCCCCCAGCCCTCCCAGGGGCGCTCGTGCCCCCACTCGCAGATGCTGAACACGATCGGCCTGCCCGACTCGCGCAACGCGCGCCCCATCGTCGCGTACCGCTCGGCCGCCGGGCTGCCGTCGTTGTTGCAGTTGTCGTACTTGAGGTAGTCGACACCCCACTCGGCGAAGCTGCGCGCGTCGACCTGCTCGTGCCCCAGGCTGCCGGGGTAACCGGCGCACGTCTTCGAGCCCGCGTCGGCGTAGACGCCGAACTTCAACCCGCGCTCGTGCACGTAGTCCGCCACCGGCGCGAGGCCGTGGGGGAACTTCACCGGGTCCGGCACGAGCCTGCCCCGCTCGTCCCGGTCACGCGCCATCCAGCAGTCGTCCAGGTTCAGGTACGTGTAGCCGGCGTCGCGCATACCCGACGCCACCATCACGTCCGCGATCTCGCGGACCATCCGCTCTCCCACGTCGCAACCGAACCGGTTCCACGTGTTCCACCCCATCGGGGGAGTCGGCGCCAAGCCCGCCGACACCGGGTGGACCGCGGGAGGCGCCACCCCGACCACCGCGGAGGCGAACAGCACCGCGAGCGCGACCTTGGCTACCGACCGGCGCACGACACCTCCGGGAAGACGATGCGGCCCACGCAACCAGAAACCGGCCGAGCGGGAAACTCGCGGCACGGATTTTCACCGGGTCGTGGGCTCGGCCGGACCGGCCCGCCGCACCCGGCCGACGTCGAGGCGCTCGTCCCCGACGCCCGCGGGGGCCGTTACCCGAGGTCGGGCAGCTCGTCGCGGGTGACGACGTAGCTGTGGCCGTAGACCTTCCGCAGGTGGCTGACGCTGTTGCCGGCGGTCAGGTGGTTGCCGTGCCAGGTGCCGAACAGCACCCACCGGGTGCCGGTGGACCGGAGCAGGTCGGGGTCGGGGATGGGGCCGTTCTCGTGCAGCGCGATCGGGATCGACGAGCCGACGATGTCGCGCACGGAGTTGTACAGGGCGTTCTGCGGGTCGTAGTCGCCGTCGCCGGCGTAGGTGTCGGCGCCGTCGATGTCCACGACGGCCTTGCCCGGGTGGAACGACGACTGCGGCCGGCCGTCGTAGCCGTGCAGCCACACCAGGTTGTTCAGGCCCTTGACGCGGGTGAAGCGGTCGAACATGAAGTTCCACAGGCGGTTGTACTGCGCCCCGCCCTCCATGCTCCACCAGAACCACGTGCCGCCGGCCTCGTGGAACGGCCGCCAGATCACCGCCGCGCCCGCGTCCTCCAGCTGCTGGAGCATGGCCGCGGCCTGGTCCAGGCGGTCGGTGAACGAGCGGTGCTCGGCCGTGCCCGGCGTCAGCACGGCCTCGATCGACACCGGCGTCTTCGTGCCGTCGTAGGTGTCGGGCTCGGTGGGGGCGCCCATGTGGTAGCCGATCATGGGGATGCCGCCCGCGTTCCACCACGCGATGGCGCGCGGCGCGAGGTCCTTGGAGTCGCCGAAGTCCAGGCCGCGGATGGCCGGGTGCTCGCCCGTGTTGTCGTGGATGTGGTCGATCTCGTAGTCCGGGCCGCCGATCCACGTCGACTCCTGCTGGCCGGAGAGGATGTGGTTGCCGTACTGCGAGTACACGTAGCAGAGCAGCTTGCGCGCCTGCGGCGTCGGGTCGGGCGTCACCGGGTCGACCGAGCACTGCGGCGCGCCGGTGCGCAACCGCTGGGCGGCCACGGGCATCGGCGCCGGGGCGGCCAGCACCACGGCCAGCAGGGCCCAGGCCAGGCGTGACGGGGCGCGCATCCGATCTCCTTCGATGACCGCGGAAGAGGCGGGAGCAGGGACAGCCTAGCGATTGCCGAATTCACGCCGAAACGAAATCAACCCTCCGGGTGATGGGCCGAGGTTTCGGGCGGACACCGTTTTGCTTGCCAGGCCGTCGTGTTCCGCGCAAACCGCTCGGGCCTTGTTCGGACCCACGCGAAAAGTCGTTGCTCGGCCACTCGATCAGCTCTCGGGCGACGCCGCCCACGCATCGGGCGACGGTCGGTCGACCGCAGGCCGTTGTCCCCCGTGAGGACTACAGGGGAGTGTCCACGCCAGGGGGATTCGTGGCGTCGCAGCCTCTCGTAGGTTTCGTCAGCGACGGCGTCAGTGCGTTGCGGCACGCCGAGAAACCGGAGGGCAAGGGCGTTGAAGACAGTGCAACGGTCAACAGGGGCCGGAAGGGTGATCGCGGTGGCGTTCACCGTCGCGGCGGTGGCGGCCTGTGACGCCGCCTCGGAAGGGGACGCGACCGGCGGGGGCGCACCACCGGCCGTCACCGAGGCGGTCGCCGCGCCGCGCATCACCTGGGGCGCGTGCCCGGCGTTGGCCGAGGGCGCCAGTCGCGACCCCCGGCTCACCTGCGCGACGGTGAAGGTCCCGCTCGACTACCGGAACCCCGGTGGCGGGGAGATCGAGGTGGCCGTCTCGAAGCTGCCGGCGGCGGAGTCCGGCGACCGCCGCGGTGCCCTGCTGCTGAACCCGGGCGGCCCGGCCTCGCCCGGCCTGGACACGCCGGGTGCCGTGGCGCCGACCCTGCCGCCGTCGGTGCTGGCGGCCTACGACCTGATCGGCTTCGACCCGCGCGGGGTCGGGCACAGCACCCCGCAGAGCTGCGGTCTGGACGACCCGTCCCTGGCCGGCCTCTTCCCGTACCCGGCCGCGGACGGCTCGATCACCGCGAACGTCGACCACGCCCGCACCGACGCCGAGCGGTGCGCGACGAACGCCGGCAAGGAGCTCCGGCACTTCACCACCGCCAACACCGCCCGCGACATGGACCGCATCCGCATGGGGCTCGGTGAGGAGAAGATCTCCTACTGGGGCCAGTCCTACGGCACGTACCTCGGCACCGTCTACGCCTCGCTGTTCCCGGATCGCGCCGACCGGGTGGTCCTGGAAGGCAACGTCGACCCCACGAAGGTCTGGGCCGACGCGACGGACAACTGGGGCAAGGCCATGTCGGAACGCTTCCCCGACGCGGCGAAGGTCGCCGCGGCGCAGCACGCCACGCTCGGGCTGGGCGGCACCGCCGACGAGGTGACCCGCAAGTACCTCGCCCTCGCCGACCGCCTCGACCGCACCCCCGCGCCCGTCCCCGGCACCTCACAGGCCCTGACGGGTTCGGTGCTGCGCACCGTCACCTACAGCCTCCTGCTGCACAACGACACCCTCCCGGTGCTCGCGCAGTTCTGGAAGGCCGCCGTCGCGCTGGCCGACGGCACGCTCACCGAGGCGGACGGCCAGGTGCTGCGGCAGGTGTTCACCGCGCCGCCGCCGACCCCGGGCGTGCCGGCCGACAACCAGGCCACCATGTTCCTGGCACTGACCTGTGGTGACGCGCAGTGGCCCGACGACGTCGAGCAGTACGCCCGCCGCACCGCCGAGGACCGCGCGGCCTGGCCGCTCACCGCGGGGATGCCGGCCAACGTCTGGGCGTGCGCGTTCTGGCCGGAGCCGGTCGAAGAGCCCGTCCGCGTGACCGACAAGGGGCCGCGCAACACGCTGATCCTGCAGAACCGCAGGGACAACGCCACGCCGTGGGAGGACGGCCTCGGGCTGTACGGGGTCCTCGGCGAGCGGGCGGCTTTCGTCGGCGCGGACAACGGCGGCCACTACGTCTACAACCAGGGCTCCACGTGCGTGGACGAGGCGACGGTGACGTTCCTGACCACCGGCCGGCTGCCGGACAAGAGGGTCGACTGCGCCGACGTCGCCCCGCAGTGACCGCGGTTTCCGGCGGCGAGTGTCGGCAGAGGGGGAACTCCCGGTGGCCCGACCGGTGCCCAGCGGGCGTTCCCGAGCCACTCCTGCACCACGTCGCCGGATCTCTTGTCGGCCGGTACCGACATGTGAACAGCGGTGCCGACCACCCTGACGCAAGGAGAGCCCTCATGTCCACATTCCGCACCTGGCGTCGAGCGGTGGCTCTGGCCGGCGAGGCCGTGCCGGACGTTCCCGGTGATCGACACCACCGGGTGGCACCGGGACCACGTCGTGGTGGTCGAGCCGGAGGACTACCGGAGATGATGACTTTCCGAGCGGTGCAGGTGTTCCGCCCCCGTGTCCCGGGCGAGCATGTCGAGCGCACCCGGCACGCCGTGCCGCGCGGCGGCGAGGCGCTGCCGCATGGCCCCGTTGCCGCGGGTGAGCAGCGTGCGGAGCAGCGTGCGCACCTCGTCGAGGTCGCCCGTCGTGGTCAAGGCGTCCTCGGTGTGCCGGTAGAGGCGCGACGCCATCGCGTGCGGTGATGCGCGCGTGCCGCTCCACGGGTCGACGGCAGAGCCGTCGAGGCCGTGCCGAGCGGCTGCCCACAGCGCGTCGCCGAGCACGGTGTCGCTGGATCGGCGGCCTTCCCGACCGGCGTCCAACTCGCCCAGCGCGGTGCGCACGAGGGCGCGGACCAAGGCGGCGTAGAGCACCGCTTCATCGGTCGTGGCAACGGTGTCGGCGACGCGGACCTCGATGGTGGGCAGGTGGTTGGACAGGCGTGCCAGGCGCGAGCCACCGTGGTCGGGGGGCAGCAGACCGCATTCCCGAAGGCGGGCCAGGTCGGCGTCGTACTCGGCGGCCGAGCCGAACCACGGGGGGATGCCGGAGGCGGGCACGCGGGTCAGGACCATCATCCGCCAGCTGTGGAACCCGGTGTCCCGTCCCCGGCGGAAGGGCGAGTTCGCGGTGAGCGCCAGCAGGGTCGGCAACCACGGCGCCAGGTGGTTGAGCACGGCGACGCCGGTGTCGCGGTCGCCGAGCCCGACGTGGACGTGGCAGCCGCAGATCTCCTGGTCGGCCAGGGCTCCCGCGTAGGTGTCGCTCATCCACCTGTAGTGGCCGTCACGCCTGGGCGGTGCGGTCTCCGCGCCGAACAGCGGGTGTCCCGCCGGGACCAGCTCCAGGCCGTGGGCCCGAGCCGAACGCCGCAGCGCGGCGCGGTTGCGGGCGAGCTGGTCCCGCACCTGCGCGAGGTCTGAGCAGACCCCGGTGCTCGTCTCGACCTCGGTGTCCCACAGCTCGCGCGACGCGTGGCTCCCACCGGCCAGCTCGGTGGGCGCCACGCCGGCCAGCACCGCCGCGGCGCCGTCGACGGGCAGCAGGGATTCGCGGCTGACCAGGAGGAACTCCTCCTCCACCCCGATCGTCACGCCGGTGCCGTCGGGCAGCACGGTCGATGCCTCGAACGCGGTGTCGCCGACGCCCCTCGCTCACCCGTCCGCGTGGGGGCTCCGGCGCCGACCCGTCCCGCAGTCCGGGCGGACGACCGGACACCGGCCCCGCCGGCGGTGATCCGCGTCGCCGTTCGACGGGGGAAGGTGTCCTCGCCCGGGATCGGTGGCGGATTCCCGTTCACCCTGACGCCCATCCCGACCTCCGTCGTCTTCGCGCGCGCCCACGTTCACGTGAACGCGCATCACATGTGACTCGAGTTCCCCGATCGGGCGTCGTCAACCCACTCCGCTGCGAGGCGAAAACACCGGTAAGATCAGAGGCGTCGAATTCGACCTTCACTCGAACAGGTGTTTCCCCGCAGGGGCACGTGATCGATCCGCCAGAAAAACCGCCCGGCGCCGATCGGGGCGCAACACGTTTCGCGGTCGCGTCAGGCTTGCCCGCGTGCGACTGCGCCCCCTCGCTGTCCGGGCCCGCTGACGACGGCGCCGTGCTGCATGACGAAGTCGACCTCTCCGGTCGCGGCGATGTCGTCGAAGGGATTGCCCGGCATCGCCACGAGGTCGGCGAGCAGGCCGGGGCGCACCGCGCCGCGGTCGGGCACGGCGAGCAGCGCGGCGGCTTCGACGGTGGCCGCCCGCAACGCGCGCAGCGGGGTCATGCCGGTGGACACCATCGCGGTGAACTCGCGCCAGTTCTCCTCGTGCGGGAAGACGCTGGAGTCGGACCCGAACGCGACCCGGATGTCGTCGGAGATCGGGGTGGAAATGCTCCGCCGCAGCCGGTCCTCGTGTTGCCGGACCTTTTCCCGGACGTGCGCGGGCTTGTCGGTCCAGAACGCGTCGTCGTCGAGGTGCGCCAGGTGCCCGACGGTGACCATGTGGGTCGGCACCAGCCAGCAGTCGCGGCGGCCGGCGATCAACGCCAGCGTGTCCGGTGCGGCGAGAGCGGCGTGCTCCACCGTCCGGACGCCCGCGTGCACGCACCGCCGCACCCCCTCGTCGTTGAAGGCGTGTGCGGCGCTGGGCATCCCCAGGTCGCGCGCCGCCGCCACGAGCGCGGTCATCTCTTCCGCGGTGTAGGTGACCCGTTCCGGGTCGTCCTGCGGGAAGTTGAACCCGCCGGTCGCCGCGAACTTGATCCAGTCGGCGCCGAGGCGCACTTCGCTCCGGACGGCCCGGAGGATCTCCTCGACCCCGTCGGCCAGGGTCCCGACCTCCACGTCGAACCGGGGGGCGAACGCGATGGACTTGTCGCCGTGGCCGCCGCGGGCGGAGATGATGTGCGGCGCGACGATCATCGCGGGCCCCTGGACGATCCCGTCCCGCTGGGCCTGTCGCAAGTCGACGGTGACCGACCGGTCGGCGCAGCCCAGGTCCCGAACCGTGGTGAAGCCGTTGGCGAGCAGGGAACGCAGGGCCGGCAGCGCCGCGAGGGTCTGCCCGCTGATGGTCGTCTCGGGAGGGCTGTCGACGGTGTGCACGTGGCAGTCGATGAACCCCGGCAGCAGCGTGCGGTCCTCCAGGTCGATCACGGACGTGCCGCGCGGCCGTTCCAACCCGTTGCCGACGGCGGTGATGGTCCGCCCTTGCACGAGCACCTCGACGGGACCGGTGGGGGAGCGGGACACCCCGTCCCAGAACCGGCGGGCCGTCACCATGACCGATCCGCCGTCCTTCGCCGGTTCCCCCCGGCGTTCACCGCGGTCGTCTCGCGTGGAGCGGTTCACCCTTCCTCCTGCTGTGCGGTGCGGCCGGTCCCGGGCACCGGGTTTTCCACCGCGAACGCCGGCGTGGATCACCGGACACGTCCACCGGGTGCTCCGGTGGCCTTCCTCGCCCGCGGAGCGGATCGCCGGTCAGCCCCCGGGAATCGGGGCCAGGCTCGCCGAGAAGTGCCTGAGCTGCTCGGGTTGGGACGTGATGCGGTACGCCGGGAGTTCCGCCGCGCGCTCGACGATTCCGGCTGCCGTGCGGACGACGTACTCCAGGTGGCTTCGCGTGTAGACGCGGCGCGGCAAGGCCAAGCGCAGCAGTTCGCGCGGTGCGGGAGCATCCGGTCCACCGTCGGGATCGGGGTGGCCCATCGCCAGCGTGCCCATCTCCGCCGTGCGGATGCCGCCCGCCAGGTACAACTCGCAGGACAGGGACACGCCGGGCAACTCCTGCGGTTCCAAGTGCGGGAGGAACCGGCCCGCGTCCACGTAGACGGCGTGGCAGCCGGTCGGCTGCACGACCGGTACCCCCACCTCGTCCAAGGCGCTGGCCAGCCACTCGGCGCCGGCGGCCCGGTAGGCGAGGTGGTGGGGGTCGACCGCCTCCTTGATCCCCGCGGCCAGCGCTTCGAGGTCGCGTCCGGAGAGTCCGCCGTAAGTCGGGAAACCCTCGGTGGCGATGACCAGTTGGCGGCAGCGGTCGGCCAGACCTTCGTCCTCGAGGGCGAGGAAAGCGCCGATGTTGCCGAAACCGTCCTTCTTCAGCGAGCACCAGGCTCCGTCGGCCATCCCGAAGAACTCCCGGGCTACTTCGTGAACGGGCTTCTCGCGGTAGTCGGGATCGCGCTGGGTGACCAGGTAAGCGTTCTCCGCGAAGCGGGCCGCGTCCAGGAACAGCGGCAGCCCGTGGGCTGCGCAGATCTCCCGCGCGCGGCGGGCGTTGGCCGGTGAAACGGGGTGGCCGCCACTGGCGTTGTCGGTGAGCGTGAGGATCACGGCCGCCACGTCGCCGCCCCGGTCGCCGGCCAGCAGTTCCTCCAGCGCCGCCAGGCCGAGGTTGCCCTTGAAGGGGAAGTCGCTTTCCGCCGACTTCGACTCCTCGCACGGCAGGTCCACCGGTTCACCGCCGGCGAGCTTCACGTTGGCGGCGGTCGTGTCGAAGTGCCCGTTGCTGACGGTGATCGCCCCTTCGTCCAGCAGCAGGCTGAACAGGACGTGTTCCGCGCCGCGACCCTGGTGCGTCGGCAGGACGTGGGGGAATCCCGTCAACTCGCGCACGGCCGACTCGAAGAGCTCGAACGAGGCGGCCCCCGCGTAGGACTCGTCCCCCTTCATCAGGGCGCTCCACTGGGAAGTCGACATCGCGCCTGTCCCCGAATCAGTGAGCAGGTCGATGGTCACCTCCTCGGAGTGGAGGCCGAAGACGTTGTACGCCGCGTTGCGCAGGGCGGCGGACCGCTGCTCGGCGGACGGCAGCGGGATGGGTTCCACCACCTTGATGCGAAAAGGCTCCATGAACACGTGGGAAACGCCTCCCGTGGAGTTCAGGCAGTCCCGGGCAGCCGGACTGCGGGTTCGCTCGACCGCCCCGGCCGCGTGCGGTCGGAAACCCCCGTGGTCCGCGCCAGGGCGCCGAGGCACAGGCGGTCCTCCCACGCCTCCTTGCGGCGCCCAACCGCTGCTGACTCGCAGGCAGGGTTCACGGAAGGGGGCAGCCCTACACCGACCGGGCGTAACGTTCACCTGAAAGGGGCGTTCCGCGAGGGCCTGATCGGGGCTGATCCCTGTCGCGAACTTCGCCCGACCGCAGGTGGCCGGGGTGAACCTGCCGCGATCCCTGACCACTCTGCTCCAGGACCACCGCGGCCGGCGCCCCGACGTCAGACCCGGCTCATCGAGGGCAGCGTGTCCGAAGTGCTCCTCGGTCGCCCGAGGCGATCCGCCCCTCCGGGCCGAGCCGTCATGCCGGCGCACCTCCGGGCGGCTTCATGGCGCGGCCGGGTCGTCGTCCCGTTGCCCTTGGTCGCGTGCCCGGCGCACCAGCGTGTCCTGGTAGCGGCGCCCCCACCGCGCCACCAGGGGCGCGATCGGTGGCAGGACGAGGTCGAGGGCGTTGCTCAGCGGCGGCGCGCCGGCCAACCGCGCGGGACCGAGCCAGCGCGGCACGGTGACGGTGCGGTGCCGGCGTCCGGTGAGGCACCGGTGCACCTCGTCGGCGACGCGTTCCGGTCGGACGCCGAACGTGTGCCCGCGTCGGCCCTCGTCGTCGCTCGGCCGGAGACCCGCCGCGCGCAGCAGCCACTCCGTGCGCACCGGGCCGGGGTTGACGCTGTGCACGCGCAGCCCGGGCGGTGATTCGCGCCGCAGGGCGTGGACGAGCCCGTCGACCGCCGCCTTGGTGGCCGAGTACAGCGACAGGGGCGGGATCGGCACCCACCCGGCGACGGAGGCGATCATCACCACGTCGCCGCGCCGCGCCGCGAGGTGCGGCAGGGCCAGCCGGGTGAGGTCGGTGACCGCGACGACGTTGAGCGCCATCACCTCGTCGACGGCGTCCGCGTCCAGGTCGGCGAGCATCCCGACCCGGCCCTGGCCGGCGTTGTTGACGAGCGCGTCGAGCCGGCCGTGGCGCTCGACGACGCGGTCGACCAGCTCACGGCGCTGTCGGTGGTCGGTGAGGTCGCAGGCGACGGGGTCGACGTTCCCGGGGAGGTCGCGGGCCTGCGCCCGCAACCGCGTCCCGTCGCGGGCGCACGTCACGACGGTCGCGCCGGAGGCCGCGAGACGGGCCGCGACCGAGCGCCCGATGCCCGCGGAACCGCCCGTCACCAGCACGACTCGACCTTCGACCGGCCGTTTGGGGAACATGGGAGTGGCATACCCGTTCGATCCCGGCCGACACCGGATGCCCCGGATCGGGAGACCCCCGGGCCCGGGTCACGGCGCGTTCTCGCGCCGCACGGAGGCGGTGAGCACCGCCGCGGCCAGCGGGAGGTCGAGCGTGCCCGCGCCGAGGCCGATCTCGACGAGGCGGTCGAAGGCGCGCCGGCCGTCGCGGGCCGCGGCCGTGGCCAGGTCGACCAGCCGCGGCCCGCGGGTGAGCCGGGCGAGCACGTCGGTGTGCCGCAGGTGCCTGCCCAGCCGGTGCCGCAGGGACCGGCGGTAGGAGCCCGCCGGGTCCGGCGTCACGGCGGCGGCGCCGGCCAGGGCGCCGGAGAGGACCGCGTAGTAGATGCCCTCGCCGGTCAGCGGGTTGATCAGCGACGCGGCGTCGCCCGCCAGCAGCACCCGGCCGTGTGCGACGCCGGGGCGCCCCGGTGACAGCGGCAGCCGGTGCCCGCGCAGCGGCACCGGCGGCAGGTCGGGGAGCAGGTCGTGCAGCCGCGCGGTCAGCTCCGCGCGGGTGGGCGGCGGGGTGCGGACGAGCTGGCCGTAGCCGACGTTCGCGGTGCCGTCGCCGACCGGGAACACCCAGGCGTAGGCGGGCCAGTGGGCGGTGGTCATGACGAGCCGCTGCTCGTCGCCCGGCCACGGGTCGGCGCCGGTGTAGCCGCGCAGCGCGATCGCGACGGTGCCGGCCCGCGCACTCCCCGCGCCGCACCGCCGCCGCACCACGGACTCCGCGCCGTCCCCGCCGATGACGGTCCGGGCGCGGATCGCGCCGTCGACGAGCACCGCCCGGTCCTGCTGGACCAGCGTGCGGACGCGGTGCCGCCGGAGCACCGCGCCGGCGTCCTGGGCGGCCCGCACGAGCCTCGCGTCGAACAGCACGCGGGGGATGACGGAGGCCGGCCGCGCGAAGCCCCGCCTGGCCTGCACGCCGTTGGGCGACACCAGGCGCAGCGCGGTGACCGGCCCGGTGCCGGCCGCGAGCCCGGCGACGTCCACGCCGAGGCCGGCGAGCACGTCCAGGGCGTGCGGCGCGACGCCGTCACCGCACACCTTGTCCCGCGGGAAGTCGGCGGCGTCCAGCACGAGCACGCGCGCGGACGGGTCGGCGCGCAGCGCGGCGATCGCCGCCGTCGACCCGGCGGGCCCGGCCCCGACGACCACCACGTCCCAGTCGACCCCGCTCATCAGCGCGCGAGCTGGTCGACGACGGCGGCGAACAACCCCGGCGCCCGGGCGCCGGCCGGCACGATCCGACGGGCGAGCGCGGGGCGCCCGCGCGCCCACAGCAGGGCCTCGGTCAGCCAGCGCGACCGCCGCGACGTCCGCTTCCAGGCGCGGTCGTAGTCGGCGGGGCGGCCCGCGCGCAGGCAGCGGACGAGTTCGGCCGCGGTGGTCAGGGACAGCGCGAGCCCCTCCCCGGTGAGGGCGTCGACGTAGCCCGCCGCGTCCCCGACGAGCAGGACCCGCCCCGCGACCCGGCCCGACGCCCGCTGCCGCAGCGGGCCCGCGCCCCGGACCGGGGAGACCGGCTCCGCCCCGCGGACCCGGGCCGCGAGGTCGGGGAAGGCGGCGAGCTGCTCGGCGAACCCGCCGCGCGCCGACGAGAGGATCGCGACGCCGAGCGTGCCCGGCCCGACCGGCGTCACGTAAGCCTCCGACCGCGCCGCCCACGTCACCTCGACCGCGGTGGTGGTCGGCGCGAGGGCGTAGTGGCGGCGCAGCCCCCAGCGGGGCGTGCCCGCGCCGCCCCCGGCCAGGCCGACGAGGCCGCGGACCGCGGAGTGCAGCCCGTCGGCGGCGACCAGGTAGCGCGCCCGCAGGCCGCCGGCCCGCACGTGGTCGTCGTGCTGCGAGAGGTCCGCGACCGCGATCGGCAGGACCGGCACGCCGTGCCGGAGCACCTCGCCGAGCAGCGCGTCGTGCAGCACGGTGCGCCGCACCCCCCTGCCGGGCCCCGTGCGGAACGCGGCGTGCGCGGTCAGCGGGCCCTGCCGGTAGGTGATGCCCTCGATGGGGTACCCCGGCGGGTCGACGCCGAGCGCGGCCAGGGCGCGCACGGCGCCGGGCATCAGGCCCTCGCCGCACGCCTTGTCGATGACCCCGGCGCGCTTCTCGCACACCACCACGTCCATGCCCGCACGCGCGCAGCCCAGCGCCACCGCGAGCCCGGCCGGACCTCCTCCGACGACGAGCACGTCGTGCAGGCGTTCAGGCACCGGCCGACTCCAGCGCCCGGTCCTCCGCGCGGATGCGCACCGCCAGCAGCCCGGCGTTCAGGGCGGTGAACGCGACGGCCGTCAGCCACGCGCCGTGCACCAGCGGCAGGGCGAAGCCCTCGACGACGACGGCGACGTAGTTGGGGTGCGGGACCAGGCGGTACGGGCCGCCGGTGACGCGGGGCAGCCCGGGGACGACCACGACGCGGGTGTTCCACTGCCGGCCGAGGACGCGGATGCACCACCACCGCAGCGCCTGCGAGGCCACCACCAGCGCCAGCATCGACCAGCCGAGCGCGGGCGCGAAGGGCCGGTCGGCGGCCCACACCTCGACCAGGCACCCGGCGAGGAGCCCGGTGTGCAGCGCCACCATGAACGGGTAGTGCCCGAACCCGGTCTCCCGCCCTCCCCGGGCCAGGCTCCACGCCAGGTTGCGCTTCGCCACGACCAGCTCGGCCAGCCGCTCGACGGCGACCAGCCCGACCAGGACCGAGTACCACACCTGGCTCACCACCGCAGCAGCACCAGTTCGGCGCAGAACCCCGGGCCCATCGCCATGACCACGCCCCAATCACCGCTGGCCGCCGCCCGGTCGGCCAGCGTGTCGGCGAACACGTGCAGCACCGAGGCCGACGACAGGTTGCCGATCCGCCGCAGCGAGTTCCACGTCATCGCCAGGTCGTCCTCGTCCAGGCCCAGCACCGACTGGATCGCCTCGATCACCTTCGGCCCGCCGGGGTGGCAGATCCAGCGCGCGACGTCGCCGACTTCCAAACCGTGCGGCGACAGCAGCCGCTCGACGTCCTCCGCGAGGTGCGCGCGCACGAGTTCGGGGACCTCCGCGCCGAGCACCACCTTCAGCCCGGTGCTGCCGATGTCCCAGCCCATCGCGCGTTCGGAGTTCTCGTACAGGTGGCTGACCGAGTCGACCACGCGCGGTCCCGCCGTCGCGGCCGGGTGCCGCTCACCCACCGCGACCACCGCGGCGGCGCCGTCGCCGAACAGCCCGGACGCGACCATGTTGGCGGTGCTGGCGTCCTCGCGCTGGAGGGTGAGCGAGCACAGCTCGACCGACACCAGCATCGCCACCGAGTCCGGCCAGCCGCGCAGGAAGTCGTGCAGCCGCGCGATCCCCGCCGCACCGGCCACGCAGCCCAGCCCGAAGACGGGCAGCCGCTTGACGTCCGGGCGCAGGCCGATCCGCGACGCGATGCGCGCGTCGAGGGAGGGCACCGCCATGCCGGTCACGGTCGTGGACACCACCAGGTCCACGTCGGAGGGCGCGAGGCCCGCGTCGGCGAGGGCGGCGAGCGCGGCCTCGCAGCCGAGGTCCACCGCGACCGGGAGGAACGCGTCGTTCGCCGCCGTGAAGCCGTCCAGCTCGGTGTAGCGCTCCAGCGGTAACGCCAGGTGGCGGGACTCGACCCGGGCACTGGTGTGGAGCCGGCTCGCCACGGCTCGCGCGGTCCGGTCGGGCAGGCACAGCCGACCGAACCACTCGGTCAGCTGCTCCTGCGGGTATCGGTGCGGCGCCAGGACACCGCGGACCGCCGGGATCGTCGTCACCGGTGCCACGGTACGGCTTGTGCCTACACTCGGCAGATGACCGGCTCGACGGCAGTACCGGGCGCAACGCGGACCAGGCTGGAGTTGTCGCGGGGCCTCGCGGGCGCCTGCCACCCCGTGCCGGGGCTGGCGGTGACCGCGGTGGCCGTGGCGCTGGCCGCCGGCACGGGGCTCCCCGCGGGGCGGGTCGCGCTGCTCGGCGCCGCGGTGTTCACCGGCCAGCTGTCGATCGGTTGGTCCAACGACTGGATCGACGCCGCGCGGGACCGCGCCGTCGGGCGAACGGACAAGCCGGTCGCCGCCGGGACCGTGCCGCGGGCGGTGATCGCCGCCGCCGCGACGACCGCCCTGGTGGTGACGGCCGTGTTGTCCGCGCTGCTCGGGCCGGCCGCCGCGGCGGCCCTGCTGGTCGTGGTCGCGGCCGGTTGGGCGTACAACCTCGGGCTCAAGTCCACGATCTGGTCCGGCGCGGCCTACCTGCTCGCCTTCGGCGCCCTGCCCGTCGCGCCCTACGCCGCGCTGCCCGGGCAGCAGTGGCCGCCGTGGTGGGTGCCGGTCGTCGGCGCGCTGCTCGGGTTCGGCGCCCACTTCGCCAACGTCCTACCCGACTTGCGGGCGGACGCGGCGACCGGGGTGCGCGGGCTTCCCCACCGGCTCGGCCCCCGTGCCGGCGTGATCGCCATGGCCCTGGCGCTGGCCGCCGCGTCGGTCGTGCTCGGCCTCGCCCCCGCGGGCACGTCGACGGGGTTCGCGCTGGCCGTGCCGGCGCTCGGGATCGCGCTGGCCGCCGCCACCACCGCGGCCGCGATCCGCGCACCGCGCAGCCCCGTGGCGTTCCGGCTGACCCTCCTGATCGCCGTCCTGGACGTCGTGCTGCTGATCACGAACACGCGCTGAGCCGGGGGTGCCGTGACGTCGGGAGCGATTGCTCCTCGCAACGGTCAGCGGTCCGCAGGCAAAAATCGTCTATGGGCGTTGACCGGGTAAGTGTCCTGTGGGCGATATCGGGATCGGACCGGTGACCTCTCCGGTGGGAATGAATCCCATGCGGGCCCTCCACCGGGAAGACACACTTTTCGCAGATGGGGTGAAGCTGTCGAGGGCATCGGGTGCGGTTCGGTGCGGTTGAACGCGCCGGATGGCTCCCGTTCTGCTCCCACGGCCTACTTCCGCCTGTCGATCAGGCCGGTCCGGCGCGCAGGCGCAGCGGGCCGGGGCCCGTGGACGGTAAGCCGCTCTGCCGGGCTCATGCGACGGTGAGCACGATCTTGCCCTGGAGGTGCCCCTGCGCGGCTCGCTCGTGCGCGGCTCGGGCGTCCTCGAGCGGGAAGGCGCTGTCGATCGCGACGCGGAGGGCGCCGTCTTCGAGCAGGCGGCCGATCGCGGCCAGCTGCGCGCCGCTCGACCGGACCTGCGTGGCCGTGACCGTGATGCCCAGCCTCGCGTTCTCCTCGTCGTCGAACTCGCCGAAGTAGACCGGGTAGAGGGAGCCGCCGCGCTTGATCGCCTTGAGGAAGCGCTTGCTCCGCGGTCCGCCGACGCAATCCAGGACGAGGTCGACGTCGTGGGCGACCTCCTCGGGGCGGTCCTTCGTGTAGTCGATGACCTCGTCGGCGCCGAGGTCGCGCAGGAACGCGTCATGGGCGCCGGAGGCGACGGCGACGACCCGCGCGCCCTGCCACTTGGCGAGCTGCAGCGCGAGGTGCCCGACGCCGCCGGCGGCGCCGTTGACCAGGACCGTGCTCCCGGCGTCGAGCGCCATCGGGCGGTGCTGGGCCTGCTGGAACGGTGAGGGGAAGTCGTGGCCGAGCTCGATCAGGAACTGCCACGCCGTCAGCCCCGACATGGCCACGGCCGCGGCGTGCTCGTGGTCGACACCGGCCGGCTTGTGCGCGAAGTCCGCCGCCGACGCGGTGACGTACTCGGCGTAGGCGTTGCCCTGCAAGGAGGTCGGGAAGTTCAGCAGGCCGAACACCTCGTCGCCGACCGCGAAGCCCTCGACGCCGGTGCCGACCGCCGCGACGACGCCCGAGACGTCGGTCCCCGGGATCAGGGGCAGCTCGACCGGCGGCTTCAGCTCGGCCGGCACGCCGGGCATCCCCTCGCGCGCATACCAGTCGGGAGGGTTGACGCCGACCGCGTGCACCCGGACGAGCAGCCGGCCCGGCCCCGGCTCGGGCACGGGCACCGCCTCGTAGCGCAGCACCTCGGGTCCGCCGTACTCGTGCAGGCGGATCGCGTTCATGGTCTCCGTCGGCACAGCTGCCTCCACGTCCCGCGGGGGTAGACTCGAAACGAGTCAGAGACCCGTTTTTCCGGGTCACTGACCCGATAATACGGGTCAGTGACCCGTTTAGGCAAGGAGAGCGGATGAGGGCGGACGCCCGGGTCAACCACGACCGCCTGCTCGTCGCCGCCGGCGCCGTCATCACCGAGCAGGGCGCCGAGGCGTCGATGCGCGACATCGCGCGCCGCGCCGGGGTCGGGCTCGCCACGTTGCAGCGGCACTTCCCGACCCGGGAGTCGCTGCTCGAAGCCCTGCTCCGCACGGGTTTCGACGAGCTGACCGAACGGGCGGCGCAGGTCGAGACCTCGAACCCGCCCGACGAGGCGCTGGTGCTGTGGCTGCGCGACTTCATCGCGGTCTGCACGAACTACCGCGGCGTCGTCACGGCGATGGTGCAGGCGATCGAAGACCCCGAATCGGCGCTGCACACCTCCTGCGTCGCGATGCGCGGGTCCGGGGCGCGGCTGCTCACCCGCGCCCAGGAGGCCGGCGCTGCACGCGCCGACCTCGACGGCGCCGACCTGTTCGCCCTGGTCTCCTCACTCGTCTGGCTCAGCGACCAGCCGGGGCTGGAGGCGCGCGCCGAGCGCCTGTTCGAGGTCGCGATGAGCGCCATCGTGACGAAGGCGCGTCCCGCCTAGGTGTATGAGGCTGTAGGCCAGGCGGGAGAATCCGTCGACCGCGGAGTGCGGTAGGTGTGACTGCGCCGCGTAGCGGTCTTGCCGGTGCCGGTGTGCTTGGCGCGTTCGACCTGTTCGGCCTGCTCACTGGCCAGGCCGTGGACTCCCCACCCTCCGCCGTCAGGGATCACCCCGACCTTCTTGACGTCCAGGTCGACCATGTGGCCGGGCCACCGGGCGACGATCCGCCGCGGCGCGTGGTTGTTCTCCCCGGTCGGGTCGGGGAACCGGCGGCGGTTGAACCCCAGGTGGGCCAGGTGCCGGCCGACGGTGCGCACCGACACGGCCGTGCCCTCGGCCCCGAGCTCCGGGGCGATGCGGCGGGCCGACCACTTGCGCTCCCGCCGCAGCCGCTCGATCCGGACCACCACTGCGGCCGGGGTCGCGGTGGGCTGCCGGTGCGGAGCACTGGGACGGTCGACCGGACCGGCCTCGCCGAAGCGGCGATAGCGGTCCATTTCAAAGCGCACTGGCGTGAGATGCCCATCTCGACCGCGACGTGGGAGATCGGGCGGGTTCGGCAGCGTTGGACCAGGCGGTGGCGGCCTTCGACGGACAGCGGGGCGTCACGGTGGAGCATGGACGGGTCTTTCTGCTCGGCGGATGTGTTGGCCGCACTTCCATCCTGCCGCCGAAGACCCGTCCCCTTGCTCGGCCCTTGACAGCCGTCACCAACGTCATGATCCGCAACAGGTTCACGCTCCCCCGGGAGGGCGCTGTCCGGGCGGTCGGTGATGGGCAGGTCTCGGACCGGGTGTCCGAGGCAGTGGTGGCGAGTGCAGCGGTGTGGTTGAAGATGCCGGGGTGCTTGTTCACCAGTTGACTGCTGAGGACCGCTGAGTTGCGGTGATCCGCATGGCAGTCTGCTCGGCCGCGGGATGTGACCGGCTCGGTTCCTTGGCACCGGGCCGCGGCTGCAGGTGGTGACATGGTCCTGGCGCGCCGACCTACTCCTGAACGAGCTTCAGCGACACGTAGTAGTTGATGCCGGTCCGCCTGGTGTGTCGCACCTTCTCCCGCCTGAACTCGCGGAATCCGAGCTTTTCGTAGACGGCGAGCGCGGGCGCGTTCGTGTCGGCGACGTCCTCCAGCACGTACTCGTGGTACTGCGGCAGCGCGAGCAGGTGGTTCAACAAGGCGGTCGCGACGCCTCTGCCCCGGTGTTGCGCTGCGGTCGCGACGAACTCGACGGACGCCACCCCGTCCGTCGTCGTCGCCCACGGCTTCTGGAACTCGCGCCGGAACACGAAGTCGGCGATCGTCCCCTTGACGAAGCCCAGCTGCTGCCGCAGTACCGCCCGATCGTGCCGGAGCGGCAACTGCTGCCCGTCCGTGCAGGCGGCGATGCCCGCGGGCTGCCCGTCGATCACGGCGACGTGGAACAGGTCGAGGACCAGCATGTGCGCGAACGCGTCCACCAGCCTCGCCCGGTCCTTCGCGAAGTAGTCCAGGTACTCGCCGAAACCGTCGACGAAGACCGCGCAGATCCCGGCCCGCGCGCTCTCGCCGAGCTCATCGGCCCGTCGGATCTCCAGCACCGGTACCCTCCTTGATCAAGAAGTTCGTCAGCATCGCGGGGTTGGGCGCCACGAACCGATCCCCGAGCGTGAAACTCATCATCGCCAGCCCGCCGAGCGCGGCGAAGTAACAGCTCGCCAGTTCCGCGGCGTCCCCCTGGTCGAACTGGCCGAGCCGTTGCCCTCTCCCGATCAGCCCGACAGCGCTGCGCATCATCGTGACGTGCCGTGCTCTGAGCGCGCGCACCTGCGCCGGCGGTTCCGCCATGGTGAACGACTGGTTCATGATCAGGAAGAACTCGACGAACCCGTCGCCGGCCAGGACGTCGTGCACGAACTCCCGTGTGAACTCCCGGATCAGCGCGGCCGGGGGCACGTCGTCCCGAAACCGCCGGGCGAGGGCGCCGAGGCCGTCCGCCGCCCGGGCGACCAGGTCGCCGAACAGGTCTTGCTTGGTCTGGTAGTGCCGGTACATCAACCCCGTGCTGATCCCCGCCTCGCGCGCGATGTCCCGCACGCTCGTGGCCGCGAAGCCCTGCCGCGCGAAGAGCCTCACCGCCGCGATCTCGATCCGGCGCCGGGTGTCGGCCCGCATGGCCTCGTACTGCGCCTCGGTCCTCGGCAACCGCGTCCTCCGCCGGAGTATTGAATGAACAGAAGTTCACTCTAAATGCGACGGCGCGGCACGTCAATTCCGCTCGTCCCGTGATCGGAGGGGATCGTGTCGGAGGCGGCTTTCGAGCGTGCCCGGGGGCAGGTCACGTGCTCCTGAACAGCCGGTCCAGGTGCACGTCGATCGCGGCGAGCGCGTCCTGGGGCTCGATCACGTCGAGTTCGATCAGGGGGGTGAAGCCGGTGAGGGCGAGGAGCAGGTTGGTCTCGGTCGCCGGGTCGCGGGCGGAATCGATGTGCCCGTCGGCGATCGCCCGGCGGATCAGCTGCTCGACGAGGGCCCGTCCTTGGACGAGGCCGCGGCGCGCCTGCTCGCGCACGGCCTCGTCGTGCAGCGCCTCCAGGACGTAGGCGGCGCTCATCCGGCTGGTCGCGCGGGCGTCGGCGTGCAGGGGGAGCATTTCCGCGAGCGTCAGTCGCAGCACGTCACGGGGGTGCGGGCGGTCACCGAGCTTCTCGAGCCCCTGGTGCACGCGCGCCGAGGTCTGCTCGGACGCGAAATCCATGGCGAAGGAGAGCATGGCGGTCCGGGAGGCGAAGTAGTGCTGCAGCTGCCCGAGTGACATGCCCGCCTCCTGCGCCACCACGCGCATCGTCAGCTGCGTGACGCCGCGCTGCTCCACCACCCGCCACAGTGCGCGGGCGATCGCTTCGCGGCGTCCGCGGTGATCCACCTGCTTCGGCATCGCCGGCCCCTCTTCCGTGCCCGTGCCCGTTCCAATACGGTTGACATAATACATCTGACCCATAACCCTGGGATCCACTCGAGGGAAGGAATCGCCATGTCCGAGCAGCCGAAGGTGCGGACCGCGGAAGGCGTGGTGCAGGGGCGCCGGCGGCAGGGGCACGCGGTGTTCCGCGGCATCCCCTACGCCCAGCCCCCGGTCGGAGCGCTCCGCTTCGCCGCACCCGCGCCGCCGCACCGCTGGGAGGGGACGAGGCAGGCGGTCGAGTTCGGCCCCGCGGTGCCGCTGTCCCTGCCGGTCGACGTGTCCCCGCAGGGCCCCGACTGGCTGACGCTCAACGTCAGCACCCCGGACCCCGGCGCGGCGGGACTGCCGGTGCTGGTGTGGATCCCCGTGGGCGGCTACCTCTCGGCGGCGTCGAGCGACCCGATGTTCGACCCGGCAGCGCTGGCCGAGGCGGGGGTCGTCGTGGTGACCGCCAACTGCCGCGTGGGCGCGGAGGGGTTCGCGTTCCTCGACGACGTGCCGCCCAACCGCGGGTTCCTCGACCAGATCGCGGCGCTGGAGTGGGTGCAGCGCAACATCGCCGCCTTCGGGGGCGACCCCGGCCGGGTCACCGTGGGCGGGGTGTCCGCCGGGGCGGGCTCGGTCGCCGCCCTGCTGACGATGAAGTCCGCGCGCGGCCTGTTCCGGCGGGCCATCGCCCACTCGGTGCCGGGGCTGTACAGCACCCCCGCGCTGGCACGGCAGGCCACCGCCGCGTTCGCGGACCGGCTCGGCGCGGCGGCCCCCACCGCCGAGGCCCTGCGCGACATCGACCCGTGGCGCCTGGCCGCCGAGCTCACCTCCTTCAACGCCGGTCTCCACGCGCACCGGGAGAGCTGGGGACGCCTCGCGGAGGCCGGCACCGCGCTGTGCCCCGTCGTCGACGGCGAAGTCCTCCCGGAAATGCCTTGGCCCGCGCTGACCGGCGCGCGCGCCAGCGGGACCGAACTGCTCGTCGGCCACACCCGGGACGAATTCCGGTACTTCAGCGTCGTGAGCGGACGGTACGGCACCTTCACCGAGGAGGACGCCCGCGTGGCCCTGGAAGCGCACGCCCCGCAGCCGGACGGCGCGCGGGCCTACCGCGCCGCGTTCCCGCAGGCGACCCCGGAGGAGCTGGTGGAGACGGTGTACTCCGACGCCTTCTTCCGCATGCCATCACAGAAGCTGGCCGAGGCGAACACCGCAGCCGGCGGCACCTCGTACCTGTTCGAGCTGCGTTGGGTCGCCCCGGTCCTCGACGGCATCCTGGGCGCCTGCCACAGCCTCGACATGCCCCTGGCGTTCGGCACGCTGGACAGCCCCGTCGGCACCCAGCTCATCGGCGAGGAGCCCACTGCCGAAGCCGTCGCGCTCTCCCGCGAACTCCGGGAGGCATGGGTCCGCTTCGTCACCACCGGCGACGCGGGCTGGTCCGCCCATCTGCCCGGCGAGCACCTCACCCGCGTCCTGGACACCGAGTCGAAGACCCTGCCCTACCCCGAACAGGCGTCCCGTCAGGTCTGGGAAGGCCACTTCCCCGCCCCCTTCGACCTCCCGTGACCGTCCGGGTCGGCTCCTGCGACTGCGACGCGGCCGACCACCCACACCAAGCTGGTCGAGACTTGTGGCGTGTCCAGCTCGGTGTCCTCGTTGAACTGCACCGCGCGTCCACTCGCAGCACGCCATGACGGCACTCGCGATAGCGTGACGATCACAGTGGTCGGCGGCGGACCGCGTCCCTGTCGACACGATCTCCCGGCGAACATCAATCTTGTCATCGGTCCGGGAGTTGTCCGGTTGCCGCCGCCGGACGGGACCGGTGCCGCTACCGTGCTGGCGAGGTCCCCGTGGTCCCAGGAGCCTGGGCGGAAGCGGGTGTTCCACCGAACGGAGGGTTGTCGTGGTCGATCCGCAGAGGCGTGTGCAGGACATGCTGCGGACTTTCCAGGAGCAGGCGGCGAAGGCCAGTCAGCTCCAGGAGGCGATGAAGGAGCTGCGCGGGGTCGGGCGCAGCCGGGACGGTGCGGTGACCGTGACCGCGGCGCCGTCCGGGGCCGTGCTGGGGTTGCAGCTTGCGCCGGCTGCGATGGGGCGCTCGCACGTGGCGTTGCAGCAGGAGATCCTGGACGCGATCCGGGCGGCCACCCAGGATGCCGCCCGGCAGCTCGACGCGGCGCTGGCCCCGATCCTGGGTGACCGGTTGGAGCAGTTCAAGCAGGGCATGGCGGCGTCCGGCGTCGAGCCGATCATGCCGTCTGCGCCCCCGCCGGCCGGGCAGCCCCAGGCCACGCCGCCGCAGTCGGGGCAGCCTGCGGCACCTGCCACAGGGCCGCGGTTCGGGCAGCCACCGCCTGCTCCGCCATCCAGCCGACCGCCGCGGAACCGTCCGGCTCCAGCCGGCGTCGAAGACGACGAACCGCCGAGCACGTACTTGCGTTGAGGGGAGGGGCGGATGGCGTTCAGCATCGTCCCGGAGGCGTTGACCGCCTTCGCGGCCGGTAGCGAGAGCCTGGCCGGGAAGTTCGGGCAGCTCGCCGAACTGCTGGAACAGGCCAGGGTGGACGACCAGTGCTTCGGGCTGATCGGTGACGCGGTGGGGCTGAGCAGCGGCTACTTCTCCAGCCTGGACGAGTGCCGGCAGCTGGCGAACGACGCCAAGGACTTCCTGGAGCAGACCGGCGAGCAGTTGCGCGACAGCTTCGAGGTCTACCGCGGTGTTGACGACGGCATCTCGCAAGCGCTGACGCAGATCGGCGGCGGCCTGGGCGGTGGCCGATGACCGGCGCGTCGGGTCCGGGCACGTTCGCCGACCTCAACGGGGGTGAGCAGAAGAACTGGTTCGAGCAGGCCGCCGGGCGCGGCAGCTCGGGCATCGGGGCGTTGCAGGACCTGGCCGACGCCACCAGCCCGCCGGAGATGGCCGCGGCCACGATCTCCGGGCGCGTGGAGCTGCTCCAGACGATGGCCGGCCCCGGTCAGGCGCTGCTGGACAACGGCCTGGGCTTCCTGGTCTCCATCGTGCTCAGCCCGCTGATCGAGATCGCCGAGTGGGCGGTCGGCGACCCGGAGCAGATGCGCGCCACCGGCGCCGGCTGGGAACAGGTCGCCGGCTGGCTGGACGAGGTCGCCGAGGCCGAGAAGAAGCGCGCCCAGGCCACCGCCGGGGTGTGGGAGGGCGCCGCGGGCGACGCCTTCCGCGCCCAGGTCACCGAGTTCGGTGAGGGCGTGTCGGCGCTGGCCGAGGACGTGCGGGGCCTCAAGCAGACCCTGGACATGATCGCTGAGCTGTTCGACATGTTCGTCGAGTTCGTGGTCCAGATCCTGACCGAGCTGATCATCGGCCTGATCGTGCAGTGGCTGGCCGCGCTGGCCGCCTCCTGGATCACCGCGGGCGGCTCGGTGGCCGCCGCCGGGGCCACCACCACCGTCCAGGTCGGCAGCACGGGTATGCGCATCACCATGCGCGTGTCCAAGCTCCAGATGGAGTTGTTCAAGATCGTCAAGCGGTTGGAGGCCCTGCTCACCCGGCTGCGCGGCCCGCTGCGCCAGGTCATCCAGCGGATGAACGGCCTGCGCGGAGGCAACATGGCCCAGCAGTTCGCCGGCCGCCATCTGGGCTCGAACCCGCTGGTCAACATCATGACCAGGGCCGACGACGTCTCGCTGGCCTCCACCACGGGAAACCGGTTCATGCAGAACGTCACCGGCGAGGGCGCCCTGGCCGGCAACATCGCCCAGACCGTGCTCAGCGGCATGCTCGGCGGTCAGACCCGGGTCGGCGGCGCCGCCTTCAGCGCCGGTGTGGATGCGGCCGTGGACGGCGCGGTCAAGTTCGGCACCCAGGAGGTCTACGACCAGGCGCGCAACGCGCCGTCGGAGCAGGAGCGCCGCGAGGCGCAGGAACGCGGGTTCACCTGGTGAGGCTCGACGGGGTCTTGGCGATCAGGGAGCACTGGGCCGCGCCGGACGAACCCGTGCTGCTGTGCGCGAGTGCGGCCGGGGCGTCCACGCGGTTCGACGTGCCCGGCCTGGACTGGTCCGGCGACCCCGCCGCCGGACTGGCGGGCAGGGCGCTGCGGGGCGTGGCGGGCTTCGCCGGCAGCGTCGTCTCCGCCGCGGCGAACGAGGATCTCGGCGCCCGGGAACTGCCCGGCCTCGTCGTCTTCGGCGCCTCGCCCGACGCGCTCGTGCCGGCGGCCGCCGCAGCCGCCCGGCAGGCCGCCGTGGCCTGGCTGGTCCTCACCCCGCGCCGCCTGGCCTGGGTGGCGGCCGTGCCTGAGCCGGTCGAGCCCGAGCCGGAGAAGTCGTTGTTCGACCGGGTCGGCGACCTCGCCCGTGGTGCCCGCGACGCGTTCGCCGGCAAGAGCCCTTATCCGCCACACCAACCAGTGCCCACCGCCGCGGTCACCTCGACCGCCGAGGTGCCCCGACAGCACATCACCGGCGTCGCGCTCGCCGAGCGCAGGATGCCCCGTGGCTCCGTGCCCGGCTCTGTGGCCGTGCTGCGCGTGTCCCTGGTCGACGGCTCCGGCGTGGACGTGCTGGCCAAGGGCCGCCCGGAAATCGCGCAACGGCTGCTTGCCCTCGTCAACGCCTAGGAAACGACGTGCCCAAGAACCGGACGAAGATCGGCGAGATCGCCCAGCGGCACTGGGTCGCCCCCGGCGAGCAGGTCGTGTGGCTGGCCAACCCGCAGGGACATGTGGGCAGCACCGTCGGCCCCACCCGCACCGCCCCCCACCGCACCAGCGCACCCGCGCTGCCCGGATCCGCAGCGGAGTGGCCCCTGCCCACCGCGGCCGTGGGCCGTGGGCACTTCCACCTCGACGAGTGGGCGCACGACCCGGCGATCTGGGGCTGGGCCCACGCCCAGCGCCCCGATCAACTGGCGGTCCGCTTCGCCGACCTGTTCACCGTCGGCCGCGACGAGTGCTGGTTGCTCATCACCAACCGGCGCCTGGCCCTGATCGTGGAGGGTGAAGTCGCCATCCCCGAGGAACCCGCCTCCGGTGGTCTGCTGGGCCGCGTACGGTCCCTGGCGCAGACCCGCGACGTGCCGCCTCTGGTGACCTGGTGGGAAGGCCCCGTCGCCACCGCCCGGGCCTTCACACCGGCACCGCTGGGCCGCCACGTCACCCCGGAGTGGTTCCTGCGCCTGCAGTTCACCGACGGCTCCGCCTTCGACCTGCGCGACGACCAAGCCGAGCAGACCGTGCGCACCGTGCACGCCAACCTGTGAGCTGACGACCGGGACTGACACCGGATCCACCCCCACGCGGTGTCGGGCTGTCCGGCCTACCGCTGTTTCGGAGAGCTGGCGGCGCGTCGCCACGCCGTCGCGTTGAGGCCGACGACGACGGTGGCCCCCTCGTGTTCGGGGCAGTGGCCGTGTCCTATGGCCGCGGTGCGATGCCGGGGATGGTCCAGCGGTGACTATCGTGGACTGGTGCGTGAGACGCCCGAAGAACTCGATGAACTCCAGGCCCTGCTCGACGCCTCCCTGTCCCGCTCCACCGATCACCTCCGCTCGATCGTCACCGAGCACACTTTGACCGCCGAGCAGCTCACCCAGGTCTTGGTCGGCATGTGCACCCTCGCCCTGTCCACCGTGACGGCGAAGGGCGAGCCGCGGATCAGCGGCGCGGACGGGCACTTCCTGCACGGCAAGTGGTACTTCGGCACAGCGCGCAGCGCCGCCAAGGCCCGCCACCTCGCGGCTCGCCCCGCCGCCAGCGTCGCGCACATGCGCGGCGAAGACCTGGGCGTGTTCACGCACGGCACGGTGGAGGTCCTCAACCCGGAGGACGGCGACCCGGACTCGGACTGGCCGGACTTGCTCACGTACCTCAAGGACTTCTACGGCGATCACACCGAGTGGGACAAGGACGTGTTCTACTACCGGCTGCGTCCGCACTGGATGACCGTCTACGCCCCCGACGCCGCGAAGCTCATCGCCAAGTGACCGCCGGCTCATGAAACAGGCCCGGGAGTCGGCGTGCAGTGCTGTACCGGTGACGGGTTCACCGGAGCGGCACGACCAGGGTGAGCAACCGTCCGGGTCGTCGTCCTCTGTCCCTGTGCTTGTGGGCTCGGCGTCGACCAGCTGCAGGCGCCGCTTGGCTTTGGCGGGCGTGTCCAGGTCGGCTTGGTCCAGGGGGATGCAGGAGCGGTGCAGGAAGTACTGTTCGCGCAGCTGTTGGCCTTTGGCGGAGGCGTGGGGGTAGCCGTGGCGGATGGCGCGGTCGAACCCGACCGCCTCCGCCCAGCCCTGCGGGTCGTGGTCGCGTACCCAGCGCCAACCCGCGTTGCCGTGGAACGGGCAAGTCATTGCGAATATCCGGTAACGATCGCCCAGACTGGGTGAATGGTTGAGGTTCCGTTGCCGGGTGGCTTCGTCAACCGCGTCGTCCGGGTAGGAGATACGGTGCGACGCGGTATTGGAGATCGTGCCGAGTTCGTCCATCGACTGCTTCGTCATTTCGAGCAGCACGGGTGGGCAGGCGCTCCGAGGGTGCTCGGACTGGATGAGCAGGGACGCGAGGTCCTGACGTTCGTGGACGGCTACGTCGCCTGGCAGTCCCCGACCGATCGCGTGAACTCGACCGAGAGCCTGGTGCAGGTTGCTCGACTCGTTCGCCGGTTCCACGACCTGACGGCCGGAACGCCACTGGCCGGTGACCAGGAGGTGGTTTGTCACAACGACTTGTCGCCCAAGAACACCGTGTATCGGGACGGCGGCAGGGGCCTGCTGCTGCCGGTCGCCTTCCTCGACTGGGACATCGCCGCGCCGGGTGCTCGTATCCATGACGTGGCACATATGTGCTGGCAGTACCTGGATCTCGGCCCGGCTGTGGACGATCTCGCCACGACGTCGCATCGGCTGCGCGTGATGTGTGATGCCTATGGCCCGGTAGACCGTAGTCGAGTCGTGGAGACGGTCCTGTGGTGGCAGGACCGCTGCTGGCGCGGGATCGAGGCGGGTGCGGCAGCGGGTGACGCGGCAATGGTGCGCCTGCGCGACTCGGGTGCTGCCCGGTCTGTGCGGGCCGCCTACGAATGGGTTGTCGTGCACCGGGCCGAGTTGGAAACGGCGTTGACCTAGCCGTAGCGCGAGGCCGATCGTGGGCCGGCTGCCCTCAGCATGGCAGTGGGCGCCTGACTCACCGCTGAGCATCCCGACATCTGCCAAGCTGACGGCGCGCACCACAACGCCACTTGACTGAGGACGGCGCCCACCATGCCCGCTGTGAACCCGGATACCGGTGACGCTGCCGAGCTCTCTGAGCTGCAGCGGTTCCTGCATGACTGGCTTGCCGTTGACACCGATCGGCTCAGCGAGTCGCTGAGCGGTTTCGTTGGAAGCCGTGCCTACGACGTCGCTGGGCTCCGCGCGGATCTCAACCGGTTCACCTTCCTGCTCGGCGGCAGTGGCAGCGAGGTCCTGTTCGGGCACGAACCTGAGTAGCGACTGGGTGTTCATGGTCGTCCTCCGGTGATGCTGTCCTGGACGGCGGCGAGCGCGATGAACGCGCGGTCCGCGCCGAGTTGCTCCGGGGCCGGGCCGGTGGGAGTGGGGACGTTGGCGAGGCGTTCGGCCAGCGTGGTGAGTGCGTCGCGGTCGCCTTCGAGAGCGGCATGTTCGTCGTCGGTGAAGGTGAGGCGTTCGAGCATCTGCTCGACGCCGTCCTTGATGGACAGCAGTTGCCCGGCGCTGGACTGTTTGGGCAGATAGAAGGAGCAGCGAGCGCAGGCCAGTCGATGCTGGCACTTGGCGAAGAAGTCGTAGGTGCAGTACCCGTCGCCGAGGTCGTAGTACTTCCACGGCTGCTCGCCGCCGGTCGCCGCGTAGTGCCGAGTGCTGGGGAAGTGCTTATGCCTCAACCACTCCTTAGTAGCTGTTTCCGAGCTACTGGGGGCGGTGTCGCGCATCCGGGGTAGCAGGCTGCGCGCGGCGACCCGGTCCTGTGTCGAGGCCGGGGTCACCAGCACCACTATCAGCAGGCCCAGCGTGTCCACGACGATGTGCTGCTTGCGGCCCGCAACCTTCTTGCCCGCGTCGTAACCGCGGGTCTCGCGGCCGACCGTCTCGGCGGCGCGCACCGACTGCGAGTCCATGATCGCCGCCGACGGCGCCGTCCGTCCTTCCACGAGCCGGACACGGTCGCGTAACCCGTCGAGCAGCCGCTGCGAGGCACCGGCCTTCTTCCACAAGGCGAAGCGCTTGTAGACGGTGGGCCACGGTGTGAAGTCCGGGGGCAGGGCCCGCCACTTGGTGCCGTTGTCGACCACGTACAGGATCGCGTCCACGATCACCCGACGGCAGTGCTTCTCCCACCGCCCACCCCGACCGGCCAGGCACGCCGGATCCGGCAGCAGCGGGTCCGGCTCGGCCCATTGGGCGTCGGTGACATCGGTGGGATACCGGGAGACACGTCGGGTGGGCTGGTGAGAGGCGGACAGGTGGCACCACGAACCATCCCCCCGACAGCAGGCCCATGGAGACTGACGCTGGTACGGGGTGGAGCAGTGACGCGGTCGGTCGTGACCGTTCCTACGGGAACTGTTCCCCCTCGCGGCCGACATCGTCGATCGGGCCGAGGATCGTCCAGCCGGGCCCGAGGGGGCGGGTGGAGCGGAAGCCGTGGGCGTCCGCGTACTCCTCGGCCTCCTCCGCGGTGTCCTCGGGGGCGCTCATGATCGTGTAGCGCGGGGGGTCCTCGTGGTAGAAGCGGTAAAATATGCGGTCCTCGTCCTTGGACTGGTAGAGGATCACGCTGACACCCCAGAGGGCGTCGTACACCTGCTGGTCGCTCGGGGGCGTTGTCGTGCACGTGTCGGAGGGGCGGCCGGGCTCGCGGACGCAGGTTTGGTACTGGCTCCAGTCGATGCGTTCGGCGCGGGGGTGTTCCGCGATCAGCTTCCGCATCCGGGCGTCGGCCCGGGCGAAGGCGTCCTCGTGGCGGTCGTACTCCTGCTGCAGCCGGTTGAAGCGCTGCTCGTCGAGGCCGCTGCCGAAGTGGGCCTCCAGGCCCGCGAGGACGGCGACCCACCAGGCCAGGCACCCGGCCGTCACGACGAGCAGCGTGACGACCAGGACCCGGCCCGGCGAGTGCTTGTGGGGCATCAGGTCGGCGAGGTCAGAACGTGCCGCTGACGGGGATCTCGACGTCCGCCTGCGCGATCGCCGGGGGGTACTTCCCGTCGAACCGGTCATAGTGCTGGAGCGTAAACCAGTCGATGAAGCCGTACTCCCTGATCTCGTCGTCCGGGTCGAGACCGAAGTGGTCGTAGGAGTGGAAGACGAGCTTGCCGGAGAAGGAGTTGCCCTCGACCTTGTAGTCCTTCAGCGCGATCGTGTGGCCGTGGAACTGGTGGATCGCGATGGAGAGGGCACGCTGGTTGGCGTCCCAGAGCGAGAAGTCGTACACCGGGTACCTCACGCCCTGGCGGAGGAACTGCTGGAAGAGGAAGTTCTTGGAGAGGTCCTCCTGGACCTTGAGCTGATCGGTGCGGCCCTTGTTGTCGATGAGGGACTGCTTGATGATCTGGCCGGCCTTGTCGGTGTACGCCTTCTCCTGCGGTGAGGCGCCGACGGCGCGGGAGAGGGCCGTGCCGGAGCCGCGGTAGAGGTAGCGGCCGGGGTCGAAGTTGTCGTCGACGGTGACCGTGCCCGCGCTCTGGCCGCCGCGGCCGTAGCGGAAGGCGTTGCGGAGGTCGTCGACGGACTGGGCGTAGTCGGCGTCGGCGCCGAGCTTGCCGAAGTTCATGATGTCGTTGAACTCGGCCCACATCCAGGACTCGGGCGTGATGCGGGCGACCCAGAACTCCCAGCCGAGGTCGGTGAGTTCGTCGAAGTCGTAGTCGTTGAAGGTGAGGTCGTCGGCGACGCGCGGGTCGGCCGGGACGGGCGGGTGCTGGGGGTCGGGGGCCTTGCGGTGGCCCTCGCGGAAGGACGACTGGTGGATCAGCATGTCGGTCGGGGGCGGGACAGCCGGGTCTCCGTCGTCGAGGATTCGCTTGCCAGGGGCCTCGGGGCCCGCCTTGTCGAAGGCGTCGCTGTCGAGGACGACGTACTTGGCGGAGCCGTGGGCCGTGGCGGTGGCCGTGATCGTGCCGCCGCTGCGCTGCTGGCCCGCCTGCTTGACGAGGTGGCGGGCCTTCTCGTCGTAGCGGTAGAGGGCCGGTGCGGTGCCCTCCGCACGGTCGGGGTCGAGGCGGAAGGTGAGCTTTGCGGCGAGGTCCGCGGGGGCGGAGACCTGGAAGCCGTTGCCGAGGTAGCCCGGAGTGGACGTCGGGAACTCCCGCTGTTCGGCAGGGAGCTCGGTGACCTGGAAGCCGCCGACCTGCTCGGCGCGCAGGTCTTCGAGCGCGGCCTCGGCGGCGGTGGCGCCGCCGTCCGCGCGGCGGGTCACGTCGAAGGCGGAGTTCTTGGCGCGGGGAGAGGTGTTGAGCTTCGTCTCCTCGCCGTCCTGGACGCCGTCGCCGTCGGTGTCGGCGTTGGTGGGCTCCGTGCGGAGCTCCAGCTCGCGGGCATCCGCGAGGTCGTCCTGATCGGTGTCGGCGTTGGTGGGTTCCGTGCGGAGCTCCAGCTCGCGAGCGGTCGTGAGGCCATCCTCGTCGGGGTCCTCGGCGCCGTCCTTGATGCCGTCGCCGTCGGTGTCGGCCTTGAGCGGGCTGCTGAAGCGATAGCCGAGCTCGGCGAAGTCGGAGAGGCCGTCGCCGTCGGTGTCCTCGGACTTGGGGTCGAGCCCGGCGCGCACCTCCAGGTCGTCGGGGAGGCGATCGCCGTCGGTGTCCTCCGTCGGCGAGACGCCGTGCTCGGCGAAGGACGCCCAGGTCGGGGTATCGGCCGTGGCGCCAGGCTCGGCGCGGTACCAGACGGTCTCGGTCCTGCCCGGCTGCACGGTGTTCGTGGGGCCGACGCCCTGGAGCGTCGTGCGCGCGCCCTGGGGGGCGGCGAGCTTCGCGGCGGAGGTGTCCGTGATGCGGTCGGAGAGCTCGAAGGTCAGCGACCATTTGGAGACGGGGTGGTCGGAGACGTTCTCGAGCTGGAGCCGGGCGACGTAAGAGCCCCCCGTTGCTCTGCCGCGGAGGGCGGCCGGGACCTGGTTCCACGTCGCGTCGCCGGGGGCGACCTGGCGGTAGGAGACGTCGACCGTGTTGTCGCGGTAGAGCGTCGCCCCGTCGGTGGCCGCGCTGGCGCCGGGGGTTCCCGCGGCGGCGGGCACGGCCATGCCGAGGAGAAGGAGTAAGGCCGCGCTGAGGGGCGCGGCGGCGCTTCTGTGCACTGTTACCTCTCAGTCTGGTGCGTGCAGAGCGGCGTCCGTCATCAGGCGGCAGCCGCCTTGGACCACGTCGCACGTGGTGGGTTCGGTGAGTCGTTTGAAGCAGGTCAGGTCTGCGGCGAGGGTGGCGAAGGCGCAGTGGTTGAGAGCGTGGCATTCGTAGCGGGCGAAAGCGACGGGGTCCACACCAGGAGCGGATGTGCGGGACGGCCCGGAGCATGGGCTTGAGAGCCTGGCCGTCGCGCGGCACCGACTCGGCACGCACCGGCGCACAGATGTGCATGGCACGACGGCTCCGGCGCAACGCACGGAGAACCGAAGACAGGCTGGATATCGACCCGAGAAACAGGTCAAAGCCCGGCAGATCAGGCCGAGGGCGCGCCGTGTGCAGGAGCCCCGTGGCGACCTACGGCACGAATGGCCTTTCGCGAGCAACCATCAGTTTCCCCCTACGGATCACGCGACGACAGCAGGCGCGAACGTTCCGTGCCATTGGACCGGAAGGGCGGCAAAACGAACAGGTCCGACCGGGTGACTTCACCACCAGTCCGACCGACACGGAATGGTCGTACTTTTCGGAACCTGCACGCCGATAGCAGTGCAGGTCCGCAATGGTGCACTTCAGGTCGATTCAGATGCATGACATTATCACGCGGGTCACGGGAAAACCGGACCCGGCGGGCGCCATCACCGGAACCGTCACCGACGCCGCCACCGGAGCACCGGTGCCCGAGGTCTGCGTCACCGTGGCGCCGGTCGATCAACGCGCTGACCGGCGACTGGGCCGGCAGCGATGAAACGGTCACCAGCAACGCGCAGCACACCCTGTTCGGGCTGAACACCCGGACCACCCTGTCCGCTGTGCGACGGGCCGCCGCAAACCCACCACACCCGAACGACATTCGAACGGGCCACCCGCCGCCGGCTCCGTCAGGGTGACGGTGGCGCCCGGAACGCGGGGGCGTCCGGTCCGGCGGGTCGGGCGGCGATCGCCGCGGCGATCGCCGCGTGGAACGCGTCGGACTCGGCCACCCGGCCGCTGCGCGCGTGCCAGCCGAGGTCGATGGTGATCTCCGGCGGGAACCGGCCGAGTTCGGTGATCGCGATCGTGTCGCCCCGCGAGTCCGGCGGGATCGCGCTGACCGGCAGGATCGAGATCGTGCCGCCCTTGCGCAGCAGGGAGAGCATCACGTCGAGGTCGTCGACCACGCGGAACCGGGTGAGGCCGTAGTCGTCGATCAGCCGGGTGGTGACGCCCGCGTGGTGGGTCAGCACGGGGTTGTCGAACAGCAGGAAGTCGTGGGCCGACAGCGCCTCGCGGACGGCGGACTCCCGCTCGCCGTCCAGCACGAGGTCCCCGCGGTGCACCAGCACCATCCGGTCGCGGAGCAGCGGGCGCGCGTGGACGGCGTCGCCCGTGCCCGTCGAGTAGAACACGGCGTAGTCGATGTGCTCCAGTTCGAGCAGGTCGATCAGGGTGGGAGCCGGCCTGCCGGTGATCCGGAAGCCGTGCGGCCCCACCGCGGCGTCGAACGTGTCCACGACCGCGTCCGTCATCCGGCCGGTGAGCCACGAGTCCACCCCGACGACCAGCTGGTCCTCCTGGTCCCGCGCGACGGTCGCGAAGCTCAGCGGGCGGCCCTGTCCCCGGCCCGCCTCGCCGAGCACCTCCGACGCACTGGCCAGGTCCCGGACCAGTTGGGCGGCGTACGGCAGGAAGTACGCGCCCTGGCGGGTCAGGGTGACACCGCGCCACCCCCGCTCGAACAAGGGGAAGCCGAGCCCCTCCTCCAGGCGGCGCAGCCGCAGGCTCATCGTCGGCTGGGTCACGTACAGGCTGGCGGCGGCCTTGGAGATGGTGTGGTGCTTGGCCACAGCCAGAAACGACCGCACGCCCTCCAAATCCATGCCGTCCACCGTCTCACACCACTTCGCCCCGCGCCGCAGGTGCGGCCCGGCGTGACCTGCGCGGCGCGGTCTCCACGAAGAACACCGCCGTGACCACGGCGAGGAGCAACCCGCCCAGCGCCAGGTACAGCGAGTACTGGATGCCGTAGTGCTTCGAGAGGTAGCCCGCGACCACGGGTGCGACGCCGCCGCCGAAGATCTCGCCGATGCCCATCACGGTCCCGATGGCGGTGGCGGTCAGCGCGGGCGGCACGGACTCCGCCGTCAACGCGCCCACGATCAGCGCCAGGCACCCGTTCGCGCCGAACGCGACGAAGAACAGCAGCAGGAACAGCACGGGCATCACCGGGCCCTGCGCGGTGAACACGGCCAGCAGCGCGGCGCACAGCACCAGTGCCACCAGCACGGCGGGCCTGCGGCCGATCCGGTCGGACGCGCCGGGGATGACGAGCTGGCCGAAGAACGCGCCGAACCCGATGCCCGAGGCGATCAACCCCATCTGCACGGTGCTCAGGTGCAGGAAGTCGGTGAGGTAGCTGGGCACCATCGCGCTGAGCACGAAGATGCACGTCATCGTGCCGCACAGGGCGACGATGGCCAGCGGGATGTTGCGGTGCCGGAACAGGTGGCTCCACTTCGGCCGCTCGGCCGCGACCGGGGCGGGCGCGACGAGCACGTCCGGTTCCCGGATCACCCTGGCCAGCAGGACGGCCAGCACGACGCCGGGCACGATCAGGAGCGCGAACACCCAGTGCCAGCTCGGCAGCACCTGGAGCAGCTGGGTGGCGAGGATCGGTCCGAGACCGACCCCGAAGAGCGCGAACGTGCTCTGCTGGATGCCCATGTTCAGGCCGCGGCGCTTCGGGTGGGACGCCTCCGCGGTCGCGGCGAACGCCGCCGGGCTGTACGCCCCCTCGGTCAGCCCGATGACCACCCGGATGGCGATCAGGCTGACCAGCCCGCCGGCCAGTCCGGTGAACGCCGTGCACAGCGAGAACAGCAGGATGCCGGGGACGAGCACCTTCCGGCGGCCGATCCGGTCGGACAACCGGCCCATCAGCAGGGACGACACGCCCCAGGCCACGCCGAGCGCGCCGACGATGCCGCCGAGGTCCTGGTAGTCGAGGCCGAGTTCGCCGGCCATCGCGGGGAACAGCGGGGCGATGATCCACCGGTCGAGGCCGACCAGGCCGAAGCCCAGCGCGAGCAGGGTGACCGCGCTGCGCTCGTAACGGACGTCCTTGCTCATCCGCCCAGCTCCTCGGTGAGCGCGGACGCGGGCAGCACCCGGCCGAAGAAACCGCGGATGGAGCGGAGCGTCGCCTCCTGCGCGGAGTCGGACAGGGCGCCGGTCGCGTCCTCGATGAAGGCGACGCGGTAGTCGTGCATGTACGCGCTGCGGGCGGTCGATTCGCAGCACGCCTCGGTCAGGGTGCCGATGACGATCACCGTGTCCACCCCGCGGAAACCGCGGATCGTGTTGAGCACGCTGTGCAGCGGTGTGTTGTGGAAGGCGTCGTAGCGGTGTTTCCGGATGACCATCTCGCCCGGCTCCGGCGCGAGCTCCTCGATGATCTCCGCACCGTGGCTGCCGTCGCGCATACCGGATTCGCGCAGCCGAGGAATGTACGCGGTCTCCAGCGGCGACACGTCGAAGGTGCCGTAGAGGATGTGCTGCGTGTAGATCACCGGAATTCCCGCGCCCCGGCACGTGTCGATGACGCCGCGCATGACCGGAACCCGCTCACGGGCCATCGGCACGGCCATCGGAAAACCCTCGCGCACGAAATCATTCTGCATGTCGATGACGAGCAGCGCGCAGGTAGCTGGATCGACAATCCAGGGAGGGGTCGTCATATCGGTCCTTCACGGCCGTCACGAAGAATTGTGCCGTGACGCTAACACGGCCCGCCGCCGTGCTGGTTATAGGAATCGCCTATACCCTCCCGGTCGTCGGGCCCGCCCGTGTGCGGACGGGAGCCGGTCTCCGCCGGCGGTGGCGCCGGGCAAAGTCGCGCGGTCCTGGCGGCCGGCGCGCATTCTCCGGCGCGATCACCGAAATGATCGCCACACCGCGTGACCGGCTATTCGCACGCGGTGGCCGGGTGGCCGGTGCCGGCCACCCGGACGCGCCGACCAGAGGGGCGGTTCCCCACCGGATCCGCGACACCGGTGTGCCGCGACCACCGCCGGGCGCCGTGTGCTTGCCGAAAATGTCGTCCGTGCTGGTCGGGTGGTGTGGTGGTGCTGGTTGAGGGTGCGGCCGGGTTGCTGTCGTCGGTGGATGTCGGGTCGGGCGATCGCTGCTTGATCGGTGGCGGCTGGTGGCAGTGAGCCCTTTCCAACTCCACACGGTGTTGAGGTGGAGTGCGAGGACGGCTCGGGTCAGGTCCGTGATGCGGGTGGTGGGGCAGCGGAGTCTCCGTAGTAACCGCCGAGCCTTTGTGCTCCTGCGGTTGGCTCACCGCAGCCAGGTGTGGTCGCGGACGATCGGGAGCCCGGCCCACCAGCGGCCCAGGCCCCAGGTGGCGCCTGCGCCCGCGGCGGCGACGGCGATCAGGGCGACGGCGTAGATGACGTGGTAGTCGACGACCGGGTTGGTCGACATGCTGGGTTCGCCGGCCGAGGTGAACTGCGCGAGGGGCCATTCGGCGGCCCACATCAGCAGCATCATCACGGTCCCGGCGATCGCCGCGACCCGCAGGCCGATGCCGGCGGTGACGGCGACGCCGATGGCCAGCAAGCCGATCATGAACAGCCAGTCCGCCCACCAAGTGCCGGCCCAGGCGTGGAAGGTCGATTCCAGCGGGCCGACCGCGACGCGGCCCAGGAAGCCCTTGGTGGGCGACCCTCCGTTGATCCAGGCGTTCGCCGCCTTGGTGGCGTAGCCGAGGCCGAACAGCTTGTCGAAGAAGGCCCACAGGAACACGAACCCGGTCGTGATCCGCAGGACCGCCAGCGCGATGGCGCCGGTCTCGGCGCGGGTGGCCGCCGTGGCGGTGGCGTCGACCTTGCCGCCGGTGCCGGTGGCCTTGGCCTTGTGGGGTTGAGCGAACGCCGTCATGGTGTCATCTCCTTCTGCTCCGTCTTCGGCTCCAAGCCTCGTTCCGGCGGCGGCCGGGCGACGCGGGCGAAGGTCCCTGATCGACAGGGACGTCCGACGCCTTGCCGCTCCAGCGGCGGTCGTGGCGCAGTGCCAGGACGACCACGGCGGTCAGCGGCGCGCGGATCGCCGGCAGCAGCGAAATCCGGCGACCACGAGGTCGCGCCGAGGTCGCGCCTGGGGAAGCGGGCCTTGGGGTCCGAATGTCGCAGTCGCAGACCACCGGCCTGGACCTGGTCGACGCCTACTAGGGCATGCGGCGGTTGTTCCGCCAGTTCTCCTTCCCCGGCGGGGTGCCCAGCCACGTGGCGCCGGAGGTGCCGGGGTCGATCCACGAGGGCGGGGAGCTGGGGTATTCGCTGGCGCACGCGTTCGGTGCGGCGTTCGACAACCCGGACCTGGTGGTGGCGTGCGTGGTCGGGGACGGGGAGGCGGAGACCGGGCCGCTGGCGGCGAGTTGGCACGGCAACAAGTTCCTGGATCCGGTGCGTGACGGTGTGGTGTTGCCGATCCTGCACCTCAACGGCTACAAGATCGCCAACCCGACGGTGCTGGCGCGCGTCCCGCACGAGGAGCTGGACGCGCTGCTGCGCGGCTACGGCTATGCGCCGCACTACGTGGAGGGCGATGACCCGGCGGTGATGCACGCCCGGATGGCCGAGGTGCTCGACGGGGTGCTGGCGGACATCCGGCGGATCAAGGCCGGCGAGCACGGCGGGCGACCGCGGTGGCCGGTGATTGTGCTGCGCAGCCCGAAGGGCTGGACCGGGCCGGCCGAAGTGGACGGGGTGCCGGTGGAGGGCACGTGGCGGTCGCACCAGGTGCCGCTGTCGGGCGTGCGGGACAACCCCGAGCACCTGAAGATCCTGGAGGGGTGGTTGCGCTCGTACCGGCCGCAGGAGCTGTTCGACGCCGAGGGCCGGCCGAAGCCGGAGTTGCTGGAGCTGGCGCCGGAGGGTCCGCTGCGGATGGGCGCAATCCCGCATGCCAACGGCGGTCTGCTGCTGCGTGATCTGCGGTTGCCGGGCGTGGCGGCGCATGCGGTGGACCGGTGACGCGCCGACGCTGGAGGTCATGGCCGCCACCGCCCTGCTGCGCGAGCACCTGCCCGAGCTGCGGGTGCGGGTGGTCAACGTGGTGGACCTGATGCGGCTGCAGCCGGAGACCGAGCACCCGCACGGCATGCCCGACCACGAGTTCGACGCGCTGTTCACCCCGGACAAGCCGGTCATCTTCGCCTACCACGGCTACCCGTGGCCGATCCACCGCCTGACCTACCGCCGCGCCAACCACCACAACATCCACGTGCGCGGCTACAAGGAGGAAGGCACCACCACATCGGCGGGCACGACGCCGAGCCCCGCGCCCGCGTGGCGCACGGCCCGGGGTGCTGAGCGGACCGGCGGCGCACGGGAAGGCCGCCGCGCCGCGTCGGGTGGAATTGCGGTGTTGTAAACTTGAAGAAGTTTTCAACTCTTCACCTCGCAGGAGTCCGTCGTGCCCCTCCCGCTGCACCAGGCCAAGGCGGAGTTCTTCCGCATGCTCGGGCACCCGGTGCGCATCCGGGTGTTGGAACTGCTCCAGGACGGTCCCAAGCCGGTGCGCGACCTGCTGGCCGACATCGGGATCGAGGCGTCGAGCCTGTCGGCCCAGCTGGCGGTGCTGCGCCGCTCGGGGATCGTCACCGCGACGCGCGAGGGCACGACCGTGGTGTACGCGCTGGCCGGCGACGGCGTGGCCGAGCTGCTCCGCGTCGCGCGGAAGGTGCTCACCGGGCTGCTGGCCGGGCAGAACGAGCTGCTGGCGATGCTGCGCGAGGAGGAGCGGTCGTGACGACGTTCCTGCCGGTCAGGGCGGACTGGGCCGGCGCGACCCGCCGCGACCTGCTCGCCGGGGTGACGGTGGCGATCGTGGCGCTCCCGCTGGCCCTCGGGTTCGGCGTCGCCTCCGGGCTCGGCGCGGCCTCCGGCCTGGTCACCGCCGTCGTGGCCGGTGCGCTGGCGGCGGTGTTCGGCGGCTCCGGCCTCCAGGTGTCCGGGCCCACCGGCGCGATGACGGTGGTGCTGGTGCCGATCGTCGCCCGCCACGGCGTGGACGGCGTGCTCACCGTCGGCCTGCTCGCGGGTGCCCTGCTGGTGCTGCTCGCGGTGGCGCGCGCGGGCCGCTACATGCGGTACGTGCCCGTGCCGGTCGTGGAGGGGTTCACGATCGGCATCGCGGCGGTGATCGCGCTGCAGCAGGTGCCCGCCGCCCTGGGGGTGTCCGCGCCCGGCGAGGACCACGTGGTGCTCGCCGCCGTCGCGGCCCTCGCGGACTTCGTCACGGCGCCGCGCTGGGAGGCCGTCGCCCTGGCCGGCGGGGTCGCCCTGGCGATGCTGGCGGGTGCCCGGTGGCGGCCCGGCGTGCCGTTCTCGCTGCCCGCCGTCGTCGTGGCGACCCTGCTCGCGCAGTGGGCGGCGCTGCCCGTGGCCCGCATCGGCGAGCTGCCCGCCTCGCTGCCCGCGCCCTCCCTGGCGTTCCTGGACCTCGACGCGCTGTGGTCGCTGCTGCCCTCGGCGGTGGCCGTGGCCGCGCTCGCCGCGCTGGAGAGCCTGCTGTCGGCCGCGGTCGCCGACGGGATGAGCGTCAACCAGCGGCACGACCCGGATCGCGAGCTGTTCGGCCAGGGGCTGGCCAACCTGGTCGCACCGCTGTTCGGTGGCGTGCCCGCCACGGCGGCCATCGCGCGCACGGCGGTCAACGTCCGCTCCGGCGCGACCTCGCGGCTGGCCGCCCTCACCCACGCCGCGGTGCTCCTGCTGATCGTCCTGGTCGCCGCGCCGTGGGTGGCCGGGGTCCCGCTGGCGGTGCTCGCGGGTGTGCTGCTGGCCACGGCGGTCCGGATGGTCGAGGTCGGCTCGGTGCGCGCCCTGGCCCGGACCGGGCGCCCCGACGCCGCGGTGCTCGCGCTGACCGCCGTGGCGACGCTGGCGCTGGACCTCGTCACCGCCGTCATCGCGGGCCTGCTGCTCGCGGGCGTGTTCGCCCTGCGCGCGGTGTCGCGGACCGCGCGCCTGGACGAGGTCCCGCTGCAACCGGGCGACTACCGCGAGGAGGAACGGGCGTTGCTCGCCCAGCACATCGTCGCCTACCGCCTCGACGGCCCGCTGCTGTTCGCCGCCGCCCACCGCTTCCTGCTGGAGCTGACCGGGATCGCGCCGGTGGCGGTGGTGATCCTGCGGATGTCCCGGCTGTCCGCGGTCGACGCCACCGGCGTACAAGTGCTGCGCGACGCCGTGCGCCGCCTGGAACACCGCGGTGTCACCGTCCTGGTCTCCGGCGTGCGCGACCAGCACCGACGGGCACTGGGCGCACTGGATCTGCGCGTGTTCGCCCACACCCCCGAGGCCGTCGACCACGCCCGAGCCCTGCTACGGGAACGAGGCGTCCTTCCCTGACCCCTCTCCCGGTCACGCGCGCAGGCCGTGTGCCAGGAACTGCCCGCGAACCCGTTCGACCAGTTCCGCTTCTGGTGTCGGGGTGTCGGCCAACGCGAAGGGCAGGCCGAGGGCTTCGTACTTCGGCGCGCCCATCTTGTGGAAGGGCAGCACGTCCACGCGTTCGACCGACGGCAGTGTGGCGACGAACGAAGCGATGCCCTCCACGTTCGCCGCGTGGTCGGTCTGTCCTGGCACCAGGACGAACCTGATCCACATCGGCTTGCCCAGGTCCGACAGGCGGCGGGCGAACTCCAGGGTCGGGGCGACCTCACTGCCGGTGACGTGCCGGTAGGTGGCGGGGTCCCAGGACTTGATGTCCAGCAGCACCAGGTCGGTGTCGGCGAGCAGGGCGTCGGTGGCCCGGTCGCCGAGGAAGCCGGAGGTGTCCAGGGCGGTGTGCAGGCCCAGGCCCTTGACCGCGTGCAGCAGTTCGGCGGTGAACTCCGGTTGCAGCAGCGGCTCGCCGCCGCTGATGGTCACCCCACCGCCGGCGACCCGGATGAACCGCCGGTACTTCCCGATCTCGGCCACGACCTCGTCGACGGTGACGCGCCGCCCGAAGCGGGCGAACCGCGTTTCGGGGTTGTGGCAGTACAGGCAGCGCAGCGGGCACCCGGCGGTGAACACGACGAACCGGGTGCCGGGGCCGTCCACCGCCGTGGCGAGGTCCCAGGAGTGGACGGCCCCGGTGGTCATCACAGCGACCCGTGGAAGGTCCGGCTGATCACGTCGCGCTGCTGCTCGGGCGTCAGGCGCACGAAGTTCACCGCGTAGCCGGACACGCGGATGGTCAGCTGCGGGTACTTCTCCGGGTGCGCCATGGCGTCGAGCAGCACCCCGCGGTCGAGCACGTTGGCGTTGAGGTGGAACCCACCCGCGTCCACGTAGGCGTCGAGCACGCCCACGAGGTTGGCCACCTGCTCGGACACCGTCCTGCCCAGTCCGGTGGGTGTGATGCTCGCGGTCAGCGAGATGCCGTCCAGCGCCTGGTCGTACGGCAGCTTGGCCACCGACAGGGCCGCGGCGACCAGGCCGTGCCGGTCGCGTCCGTTCATCGGGTTGGCGCCCGGTGCGAACGGTTCGCCCGCGCGACGGCCGTCGGGGGTGTTGCCGGTGCGGCGGCCGTAGACGACGTTGGAGGTGATGGTCAGCACCGATTGCGTGTGCACGGCGTCGCGGTAGGCCGGGTAGCCGCGCACCAGGCGCATGAAGTCCTCCACCAGGCCCACGGCCAGTGAGTCGGCGCGGTCGTCGTTGTTGCCGTAGCGGGGGAAGTCGCCCTCCACCACGTAGTCGACGGCCAGTCCGGTGTCGTCCCGGACCACCCGGACCTTCGCGTGCCTGATGGAGGACAGGCTGTCCGCGACCACGGACAGGCCCGCGATACCGCAGCCGAGCAGCCGCTGCACCGGGTGGTCGTGCAGGGCCATCTCGATGCGCTCGTAGGCGTACTTGTCGTGCATGTAGTGGATGGTGTTCAACGCGTCCACATAGGTCTTCGCCAACCAGTCGAGCACCCGGTCGAACGCGGCGCGAACCTCGTCGTAGTCCAGGTGCTCGCCCCCGATCGGCGGCTGCGGGGGAGCGACCTGCTCGCCGGTCACCTCGTCGCGACCGCCGTTGATCGCGTACAGCAGTGCCTTGGCGAGGTTGACCCGGGCGCCGAAGAACTGCATCTGCTTGCCGACCCTCATCGCCGACACGCAGCAGGCGATGGCGGTGTCGTCGCCGAAGCGCGGGCGGATCAGCTCGTCGTTCTCGTACTGGATGGAACTGGTGTCGATCGACACCAGGGCGCAGAACCGCTTGAACCCCTCCGGCAGCGCGGGCGACCACAGCACCGTCAGGTTGGGCTCCGGCGCCGGGCCCAGGTTGTAGAGGGTCTGCAGGAACCGGAAGCTGGTCCTCGTGACCAGTGGCCGCCCGTCCTCGCCGATGCCGCCGATGCTCTCGGTCACCCAGGTCGGATCGCCGGAGAACAGCTCGTCGTAGGCGGGGGTGCGCAGGAACCGCACGATCCGCAGCTTGATGACCAGGTCGTCGACCAGCTCCTGCGCCTGCGACTCGGTCAACCGCCCGGACTCCAGGTCGCGCCGGAGGTAGATGTCCAGGAACGTCGACGTGCGCCCCAGCGACATCGCCGCGCCGTTCTGCTCCTTCACCGCCGCCAGGTAGGCGTAGTACAGCCACTGCACGGCTTCGCGGGCGGTGCGCGCCGGTCCGGAGATGTCGTCGCCGTAGGAGGCGGCCATCTCCTTGAGCTCCTGGAGTGCCCGGATCTGCTCGGCCAGCTCCTCGCGGTCGCGGATCACCGCCTCGGTCGACGGCGTGGTGTCGATCGAAGCCCGTTCGGCCCGTTTGGCCTCGATGAGCCGGTCCACTCCGTAAAGCGCCACCCGCCGGTAGTCGCCGATGATCCGGCCGCGCCCGTAGGCGTCGGGCAGGCCGGTGATGATCCCGGCGCGGCGGGCGCGCTTGATCTGCTCGGTGTAGGCGTCGAACACACCGTCGTTGTGGGTCTTGCGGTACTTGGTGAAGACCTCCCGCACCGCGGGGTCCAGCTCGTAGCCGTAGGCCCGCACGCTCGTCTCGACCATCCGCAGGCCGCCGTTGGGCATGATCGCCCGCTTGAGCGGCGCGTCGGTCTGCAACCCGACGATCAACTCGTTGTCGCGGTCGAGGTACCCCGGCCGGTGAGAGGTGATCGACGACGGCGTGCGCACGTCCACGTCCAGGACCCCGCGGCGGCGTTCCTCGGCGAACAGCCCGGACAGGCCCCGCCACAGCGCGGCGGTCCGCTCGGTCGGCCCGGTCAGGAACGCCGCGTCACCCTCGTACGGGGTGTGGTTGGCCCGGATGAAGCCGTGGACGTCGATCCCGCGCCGCCAGGGCCCGTCGCCGAACCCGCGCCACGCGTCCAGGCGTTCCTCGACCGCGGTCATCGGGTCAGCACCACCTTCAGCGCGCCGGTCTCCGCCGACCGCGCGAACACGTCGTAGGCCAGGTCGAACTCGTCCAGGGCGAAGTGGTGCGTGGCGAACCGGTCGGCGTCCAGCCGCCCGTCCGCCAGCATCTTCAGCAGCGTCGGCGTGGAGATCGTGTCGACCAGACCGGTGGTGATGGTGGCGTTGCGGATCCACAGCTGCTCCAGGTGCAGCGTGGCGGGCTTGCCGTGCACGCCGACGTTCGCGACCCGGCCACCGGGGCGGATCAGCCGCGTGCACAGCTCGAAGGTCTCCGGCACGCCGACCGCCTCGATCGCCACGTCCGCGCCCAGCCCGCCGGTCAGCTCGGCGACCACGGCCTCGACGTCCTCGGCGGCGTCCACGGTGACGTCCGCGCCGAACTGCTTGGCCGCCTCCAGCCTGGGCGCGGCCAGGTCCACCGCGACGACGTGGCCGGGGCTGAACAGCCGCGCGGTCTCGACCGCGGCCAGCCCGATCGGCCCGGCCCCGACGACCACGACGGTCTGCCCGGGCCGCACCTGCCCGTTGAGCACGCCCACCTCGTACGCGGTGGGCAGGATGTCCGACAGCATCACCGCCGCCGCGTCGCCGACGCCGTCGGGCAGCAGGTGCGTCGAGGTGTCGGCGAAGGGAACCCGCAGGTACTCGGCGTGCGTGCCGTCCACGGTGTGGCCGAGGACCCAGCCGCCACCGCCCAGGCACTGGCCGTAGACCCCGGTGCGGCAGTACGAGCAGCGGCCGCACGTGCTGATGCACGACACCAGCACCCGATCACCGGGCTTGATGCCGGTGACCGCCGCGCCGACCTGCTCCACCACGCCGACCGCCTCGTGGCCCAGCACGCGGCCGGGCTCGACCTCGGGGACGTCGCCCTTGAGGATGTGCAGGTCCGTGCCGCAGATCGTGGCCGCGGTGACCCGGACGACCGCGTCGGTCGGGTCGACCGGCTCGGGGTCGGGCACGTCCTGCCAGGACCGCCGGCCGGGCCCGTGGAACACCATCGCCTTCATCTCGTCCTCCTCGGATGCGCTGCACCTCGACCCTGCTCCGGCCGGCGACCCGGCCACAGAGCCCCCGGTCCCGGGACGCGGTGTCGAAGGTCCCGGCCGGCCGGGGACCGTTCGCCGCTGCCCGGTCACGCGGCGGCGGCGCACCGTGGGAGGCCACAGGAAGGTGGTCCGCCATGGCACGGGCACTCGTGGTCTACGAATCCATGTTCGGCAACACCAAGGCCATCGCCGAGGCGATCGGCGAGGCGCTGGCCGCCGAGGTCGTCGAGGTCTCCGACGCACCCGACGTGCTGCCCGACGACGTCGGCCTGCTGGTCGTCGGGGCGCCCACGCACGCTTTCGGCCTCAGCCGCCCCGCCACCCGCAAGTCCGCCGCCGACCAGGCCGCCGGCGACCGGGTGTCCACCGGCCGCGGTGTGCGCGAGTGGCTCGACGCCCTCGCGCCGCTCGGGCACCACGTCACCGCGCACGCCTTCGACACCCGGATCGGGACCGGCCGGCTGCCCGGCTCGGCGGCCAAGGCGATCGCCAGGCGGCTGCGCGCGCTGCACTGCGCGGTGCCGGGCAAGCCGGTGTCCTTCCACGTCGGCGGCACCCCGGGCCCACTGCTGGTCGGCGAACCCACCCGCGCCGCCGCCTGGGCGCGTTCGATGCTCGTCGGGAACCAGGCGTGAGCGCGGTCGTCACCCAGGGCCTGCGCAAGCGGTTCGGCCGCACGCAGGCCCTCGACGGGCTGGACCTGACCGTGCGCGCCGGCGAGGTGCACGGCCTGCTCGGGCCAACGGAGCGGGCAAGACCACCGTCAGGCCGCTACGGCCTGGCCCCGCGCCTGGCCTCCGCGGCCCGGGCAGCCCTGGTCGCGTTCCTGCTCATCACCGAACCGGGCCCGCTGCTGGAGATCGACCAGCGGCTGCTGGACCTCTCGCCGTTCACCCACGTCCCCGAGCTGCCCGGCGCGGCTTCCACCGCCACCCCGCTGCTCGCCCTGCTCACGATCACCGCGTTGCTGACCACGGCGGGCCTGCTCGCCTTCCGCCGCCGCGACATCGCCTGACCCGGCCCACGCACTTCGACGGACTTCGTTGGAGTCGTCGGCCGTCCCACTGGTCCCTGACGGGTCGGGACCTCGGACCCTGCGGCCGAGCGCGCCGCCGGGGCAGGGTCGGAGGCGAACACGAACGTGGAGGTGAGGCGGGATGGACCGCAGCCAACCCGACCGGGGGACGATCCGGGCCGCCGTGGCACTGGCGTGCCGCGCGCCGTCGGTGCACAACACGCAACCCTGGCGATGGCGGATCGGCGACCGCAGCGTCCACCTGCACGCCGACCCGACCCGCGCGATCCCCGCCACCGACCCCAGGGGAGCGGACCTGCTGCTCAGCTGCGGCGCGGCGCTGCACCACCTGCGCGTCGCCCTGGCCGGCCTGGGCTGGCGGGCCGTCGCGCACCACCTGCCCAACCCCGCCGAACCCGACCACCTCGCCGCCGTGGAGTTCGCCCGCCACGAGCCCACCGGGACCGAGGTCGCGCTGGCCGCGGCCATCCCCCGGCGGCGCACCGACCGACGGCGCTACTCGACGTGGGACGTGCCCGACGCGGTGTCGCTGCTGCTGGAGCAGCGGGCCACCGAGCACGACGCCGTGCTGCGCCACATCACCGGCTCGCGAACGCGGTTCGAGCTGGCGACCGCCATCGAGCAGGCAGCCGCCCGGCAGGACGCCGACCCCGCCTACCGGTGGGAACTGCGGCTGTGGAGCGGCCGGCACGCCGACTCCGACGGGGTGCCGGCCGCCAACGCGCCGAGCGGTGTGCCGCGGCACGGCGACCTGCGACTGCGCGAGTTCCCCGGCGGCCTCCTGGTCGACGAGCCCTCGGGTGAGCGGGAGGAGGACGGCGCGCTGCTGCTGGTGCTGGGCACCTCGTCGGACGACCGCCTCTCGACGCTGCGCGCCGGCGAGGCCATGAGCGCCGTCCTGCTGGAAGCCACCGCCGCGGGCCTCGCGGCCTGCCCGCTCAGCCAGCCGCTGGAGGTCGCCGCCACCCGCGACCGGGTGCGCGACGAGGTCCTCGACGGGCTGCTGTCGCCCCAGGTCGTGCTGCGCGTCGGCTGGGCCGCGTTCGGCGCCGACCCGCTGCTGGCCACCCCGCGCCGCCCGCTCGGCGAAGTCGTCGAGGGGTTGGCGGACTCGTAACCGTCGACCGCCGTGCTGACGGCGTCTCACCTGCGGCACCCGGCGCGTCGTCGGTCACAGGGGCGGTGGGCGGAGCGGGGCACGCGCCGTGCCCCCGTGGCGGCCTCACCCACGACGAGGTGACCGCACGCGAGACCGAGGCCCGCCCCGGAGTTCCGGGGCGGGCCTCGTCGCGTCGGTGTTCGCCCCGTCATCGGCGGCGCCACCACTTGTCCAGCTCGACCACGCCGTAGGCGACCAGCGCCAGGGCCGCCACGAACGCCCACGACGCCCAGCCGATGGGCGCGGTGTGGAACAGGGTGTTCATGAACGGCGCGTAGGTGAACAGCAGTTGCAGCGCGATGGTGACCGCGATGCCGGCGGGCAGCCACGGGTTGGCGCGCAGCCCGACGTGCGGGCGGAAGCGCTCCAGCGAGCGGGAGTTGACCAGGTAGGCGATCTGGGCGGCGACGAAGACGTTGACCGCGACCGTGCGCGCTTCGTCCACGGCGCCGCCGGAGAGGTGGAAGGCGGTGAACGAACCCGCCAGCAGGACCACCGACACCAACAGGATGCGCTGGACCAGCGCCCCGGTCAGCAGCGGTAGGGAGGGCGGCAGCGGCGGGCGCCGCATCACGTCCGGTTCGCGCGGCTCGAAGGCCAGGGTCAGGCCCAGGGCGACGGCGGTGGTCATGTTGATCCACAGGATCTGCACCGGCAGGATCGGCAGGGTGGTGCCGGCCATGATCGCGGTGAGGATGACCAGGCCCTCGGCCATGTTGGTGGGCAGGGTCCAGATGATGAACTTGCGCAGGTTGTCGAACACCGCGCGGCCCTCCTCCACCGCGGCGCGGATGGTGGAGAAGTCGTCGTCGGTGAGCACCATGTCGGCGGCCTGCTTGGCGACCTCGGTGCCGCCGCGGCCCATGGCCACGCCGATGTCGGCCCGCCGCAGCGCGGGGGCGTCGTTGACGCCGTCGCCGGTCATGGCCACGACCTGGCCGCGCGCCTGGAGTTCCTTGACCAGCCGCAGCTTCTCCTCCGGCGACACGCGGGCGTGCACGGCGTCCTCGGCCAGGTCGAAGTGGTCGGCGATGGCGCGGGCGGTGGCCCGGTGGTCGCCGGTGATCATGCGGACCTCGATGCCCGCGTCCCGGCAGGCCCGCACGGCGTCCAGCGCCTCGGGGCGCGGTGGGTCGTGCATGGCCTGCAACCCCAGGAACACCGCGCGGCCGCGCAGCGCCTCCTCGGTCAGCTCGACGTCGAGCGGCAGGTGCGCGCGGGCGAACGCCAGCACGCGCAGCCCCTGTGCGGCCAACCGGTCGGCCTCGGCGTGGTCGACGGCGCCGGTGAACTCGGCGATGCGCTCGACCGCGCCCTTGAGGTAGACCACGCCCCCGGTGTGGCGGGTGGCCATGAACCGGCGCTGCGAGGTGAACGGCAACTCGTCCACGCGCTCGGGCACACCCGTGACCCCGGCCTTGCGCGCGGCCACGACCAGCGCGGCCTCGGTGGGGTCGCCGATCGGCGCCCACCGGCCGTCGCGCTCCACCACGTCGGCGTCGTTGCAGGCCAATCCCGCCAGCAGGACCTCGCGCACCGCGTCGGGAACGGGCGGGACGTCGCCGTGCGGCGCGTACCCCACACCGCCGACCCGCCAGTTCGTCACGCCGGCGACGACCTCGCGCACGGTCATGGCATTGGCGGTCAGGGTGCCGGTCTTGTCGGTGCAGATCACCGTCGTGCTGCCCAGCGTCTCCACCGCGGGCAGCCGCCGGATCACGGCGTTGCGCCGCGCCATCCGGGCCACGCCGATGGCCAGGGTGACGGTCACGGCCGCGGGGAGCCCTTCGGGGATGGCCCCGACGGCCAGGGCCACCGCCGCGGTGACCATGTCGGCGAACGGTTCGCCGCGCAGCACCCCGACCGCGACCGAGAGCACCGCGAGCCCCAGGATGACCCAGGTCAGCAGCAGGCTGAACCGGGCCAGCTTGCGGGTCAGCGGCGTCTGCACCGCCTCGGTCGCGCCGACCAGCCGGTGTACGCGCCCGATCTCGGTGTCCGCGCCCGTGGACACCACCACGCCCCGTCCGCCACCGGAGGTGATCAACGTGCCGGAGTAGGCCATGTTCGTCCGGTCGGCCAGCGCGGTGTCGTGCGGCACCGGCAGCGGGTCCTTGGCCACCGGCTGCGACTCCCCGGTCAGCGCCGACTCGTCGACCCGCAGCTCGCGGACGCCCACCAGCCGCAGGTCCGCCGGGACCTGGTCGCCCTCCTCCAGCAGCACCAGGTCACCGGGCACGAGCCGCTCGGACTCCACGCGCGTCACCGCGCCGTCGCGGACCACCGTCGCCGTGGTGCGCACCATCGCGACCAGGGCGTCCAGCGCGCGTTCGGCCCGGACTTCCTGGAGGTGGCCCACCACGGCGTTGACCAGCACCACGGCCAGCACCACCGAGGCGTCCACGACCTCGCCCAGCGCGAAGGTCAACGCCCCCGCGCCGAGCAGCACGTAGATCAGCGGGTGGTGGAACTGGCCGAGGAAGCGCCGCAACCGGCCGGGGCCGCGCCGCTCGGGCAGCGCGTTCGGCCCCAGCGCCGCGAGCCGCCGCGCGGCCACCGCGCCGGTCAGGCCGGCGCCGGCGTCGGTCTCGGCCAACAGCACGACCTCGGGCGCCGGCAGGCCGTGGGGGGCGGCCGCGCGCTCAGCGGTCGCCGACGGCATGCCCCACCCCGGCGGAGTCCGATTCGGGGAAGCACACGTCCACCACGCCGGCGACCGCGCCCGCCAGCACCGCGGCCACGTGCCGGTCGCGCTCGTCGTCCAGCGCGTCCACGATGGACACCCGGCCGTCGGTGACGCCGACCCGCCAGCGGCCCGGGCCGCCGTAGAGGCACAGCCGGCGGCGGACCTCGGCCTCCAGCGCCCGGTCGTCGCGGCTGACCGCGCGCAGCATGTCGCGCCGGGTCACCACGCCGACCAGGCGCCTGCCGTCGACGACGGCGACGCTGCGCACGTCGTGCTCCAGCATCCGCCGCGCCACCTCGGCGACATCGGCGTCGGGCGTGGCGCCGACCACGGGTTCGACCATCACGTCGCGGATGGCGCGCGCGGGTCGGGGCACGCCGCGCGGCGCTTCGCCGTGCACCAGCGTGCGGGGGTCCACCGGCAGCCGGTCCTTGAGGGCCTCGGCCTCGGTGAGCACGCCCAGCAGTTCGCCACGCCCGTCCACCACGGGCAGCATGGTGAACCCGCGTGCGGCGAGCAGGGCGCCGGCGTCGCGGACCGACGTCTCCGGCGTCACGGTCACCACGTCGCGGGTCATCACGTCGCGCACCCTCACCGGGCCACCGCCGACTCGTCGGCCGTCGCGGGCAGCACCACGACCGGGGTCGTGGCGTGCCGCACGCAGTGCGCGCTGGTGCTGCCCAGCAGGACCTGCCGGAACCGGCTGCCGCCGTGGGCGGCGACGACCAGCATCGCCGCACCGCGCGCCTGCTCCTCCAGCGCCTCGGCGGCGGGTCCGCGCACGCAGCGGCGGATGATCCGCGGGAACTCCGACCTGCCCACGGCGACCGCGCGCAGCGCGTCCTCGACCAGCGACTCCGAGCGGGCGCGGGCGTCCTGCTCGGTCGTCGCGGTCCAGTCGGCCAGGGGTTCGTAGGCGTAGGCGTTGACCACGTGCAGCGGCGCTCCGCGCCGCACGGCTTCGTCCATCGCCCACCGCAGCGCGCGTTCCCCCGCGGGGCTTCCGTCGATCCCGACGACGATCGGGGCGGCAGTGCTCACGGTTCACACCTCGTCCAGGTCGATGATGATTTCCGGCGCGTGCCGGAGCGTGTTGTGCGCGGTACGTCGCCGCGCACGCGGCCATCGGGGCCACGAGCGACTCGGTCGGGTCGGGCCCGGTGTCGATGCGCCGTTGTCACCTCAGCCTCTCCGAGGGCGGAGGCCGAGGGCAGTGGCCGCGGGCCCGTCGTGGCCGGGACCTTCGTCCCTGGGGGGCGGAGAGCCCCTGCGTTCGATGTCGGAGGTCCCTACCCGCGCCCTGGTGGCCTGGCCGAGGCTGTGGGCAACGACTCGTCCTGTGGAGGATCCGATGAAACGATCACCAATCACGTCCCTGGCCGTGGCTGCCGGCGCCGCGGCGGCGACGCTCGCCGGGACAGCGGGTCCGGCGGAGGCCGCGGCGGTCCGGGCGGTGGATCTGGGCGCCGTCACCGCCAATGCGGTCAACGACCACGGTGTCGTGGTCGGCAAGGACGCGTACAACTCCTACGGTCTTGCCGCCCGGTGGGACTCCACGGGCAAGCGGACCGGGCTCGGGACCTTACCCGGCTACTCCCACAGCGATGCCAACGACGTCAGCGACCGCGGTGTCGTCGTGGGTACGGCGTTCGAGGTGGGCTCCGGAAGCGAGGTGCTGCGCCAGAACGCGGTCCGCTGGGACCGCACGGGGCGCATCTCCCGGCTGGACGCCGTCCCGGGCAGGCCCGTCAGCACCGCGGTCGCGGTCAACGACTCCGGGGTCGCCATCGGCGAAGCGGGCACGACGACCGGTCCGGACACGCACGTCCACGCGGTCCGCTGGGAACCCTCCGGCAAGGCCGTGAACCTGGGCAGCCTGCCCGGCTACGAGCACTCCGCGCCCTTCGCGATCAACAACAGGGGTGTGATCGCCGGAGTGGCGTACACCCCCGGCCCCGACCGGCAGAACGTGTGGCGAGCGGTCCGGTGGGACGCGCACGGCCGCATCACCGAACTGCCCACGTTGCCCGGTGACGACCAGAGCACCGCCGCGTACGTCAACGACGCCGGAACGATCGTCGGGGACTCCTACAGCGCCGGCGCACGGCACCCCGTGACCTGGGACGTCGCCGGGAACATCACTCGGCTCGGCCTTCCCGCCGGCGTCACGGGGGCCTACGCGACGGGGATCGACGCGCAGGGCAACGTCGCAGGCACGGCCACCACGGGTGTCGGCGGAGGGGAGCGGGCGGTCCGCTGGGACCGCGCGGGCCGGGTCACCGAACTCGGCGGCCTGCCCGGAGGCGGGTGGAGCACGTCCGGCCGGATCAACGACCACGCCACGGTGGTCGGAACGGCCACCGTGCAGGGTGGGGCCTACCTCCACGCGGTGCTCTGGGACCGCCGCGGTCGCATCGTCGACCTCGGCACCCTGCCCGGCGGCGGGCCCAACAGCAGTGCGTGGGAGATCAACGACCGCGGGCTGGTCGTCGGTCGAGCGCAGGCCGCCGACGGCGAGTTCCACGTCGTCCTCTGGAGTCTCCGGAACGCACCGGCCGCCGACGGCGACGCTTGACGGGCGGTGCGATGCCCCTGGGACAGGCGCGCCGACCCGGGACCCGCGGCCACGTGGCGGGCCGGGCCGGCGCTGCTCTGCCGAAAGACGCGCCAGGGGGGTGACGGCGCAGTGGCGTCACGGCGGCGGCAGGGTCTTTGGACCCTGTGCCCGGCCGTTCATCCCGGCGAACCTGGTACTCGGACAGCAGAAGGGGTTCTTGGTGGCGCGCGTGTTCCTGGTGGATGACCACGAGGTCGTCCGGGTCGGTGTCCGTGAGCTGCTCAACGGCGACGGCGGCTTGGAGGTGGTGGGTGAGGCCGGGTCGGTGGCCGAGGCGTTGGCCCTGGTGCCGGTCAGCGGTGCCGAGGTGGCGGTGTTGGACGTGCGGTTGCCCGATGGCAACGGCATCGAGTTGTGCCGTGAGCTGCGTTCCCGGATGCCGGAGCTCAAGTGCCTGATGCTGACCTCGTTCACCGACGACGAGGCCCTGTTCGACGCGATCATGGCCGGTGCGTCGGGGTTCGTGCTCAAGCGGATCCTGGGGCACGACCTGCAGAACGCCGTGCGCACCGTCGCCGCCGGTGAGTCGCTGCTCGACGCCCGTTCCACCTCGGCCCTGCTGAGCCGCATCCGCCGGGAGCGGGAGGAAGGCGACCCGGTGCGTTCTCTCACCGAGCAGGAACGCGCCGTGTTCGACCTCATCGGTGAGGGTCTGACCAACCGCCAGATCGCTGAGAGGATGTTCCTGGCCGAGAAGACGGTCAAGAACTACGTCTCCCACCTGCTGGCCAAACTCGGCCTGGAACGCCGCACCCAGGCCGCCGTCCTGGCCACCCGACTGCGCAAACCCACCCCCTCCGACGAGGAGTGATCACAACGGCACCCGCCACGTCAGGCGCGTGCCGCCACCCACCCCGACCCGGCCGAACACGAACGACGCCGCCTCGGCGAACACCGTGCCGACCAGACCTTCCGCCTGCGCACCGGCACCGGCCGCCAATGCCGTCAGCACCACCTCGTCATCCGCGGTGAAATCCGCACCATCGACCTTCTCCGTCACGTACAGATTGCCGAACACCTCTGCAGCGACGAGTCCAACTCCAGACCCGCACCGGCCGCCAACACCGCGTCCAACAGGTCCTGCATCTTGTCCCGCGTCGACCCGATCTCCGTCAACCGCTCGCGCATCTCGTCGAGCAACTCGTCCAAGCGCAGACCACCCAGCAGGCGGGGTCCTCGCGCTCCTCCACGTTCTCCAGCATCCCAAGCGGGTGATCAGAGGTCCACCGGCACGGGCCTGAGAACTCCCCCGATCGGGGACTTTCGGCCGTGTGGCGTTCGCCCCGCGAACCGGACAGTTGAGGCATTGGTACGAACAGGTGACACGATGGGAGCGGGACGCGATGGACGGGGTGTTCGGGTTGGCGCCGTACGAGGTGGAGGGCGTGCTGCGCGCGGCGTCCCTGGCACCGTCGGTGCACAACACCCAGCCGTGGCGGTTCCGGGTGGCGCACGACCGCATCGAGCTGCACCCCGATCCCGGGCGCGCGCTGCCCGCCACCGACCCCGACGGGCGCGAGCTGCGCATGGCGTGCGGCGCGGCCCTGTTCAACCTGCGCCTGGGCCTGCGTGCGCGGGGCATCCGACCACTGGTCACCCTGCTGCCCGGTGCGAGCGTTCCCGGCGCGCTGGCCGTGGTCCGCTGGGGTGGGCGCCGGGACGCCGACCGGGAGGTGCGCGAGCTGATCGCGGCCGTGCCGAAGCGGAGGTCCAACCGCAAGCCCTTCCACGACGTTCCCGTGCCCACCGCGCACCGGCACGCCCTCATCCGCGCCGCCGAACGCGAACGCGCCTGGTTGCACGTGGTCGCCGACCGGGAGGAACGCTCCCGGCTCCGGGTGCTCGTCGCCCGGGCCCACCGCAGCCAGTCCGAGAACCCGGCCGTGCGCGCCGAGCTGACCGCGTGGACCGGCCCGCGCACCGACGACGGGGTGCCCCCGCGGTCCGCCGGCATCCGACCCGCCCTCCAGGACGAGTGGGCGCTGCGCGACTTCCGGGCCGCCGAACGCCCACCGGGCAAGGACTACGAACCCGATCCGCTGGTGGTCGTGCTGTGCTCGTTCCAGGAAGGACCGCTGGGCGAGCTGCAGGCCGGGCAGGCGCTGCAACGGGTGCTGCTGACCGGCGCCACCCTGGGGCTGTCCGCGTCGTTCCTGTCCCAGCCGATCGAGATCCGGCGGACACGCGCCGAACTGCGCCGCTCCCTGGGCGGCTCGGTCGTGCCGCAGACCGTGCTGCGCGTCGGCTTCGGCTCACCCGTACCGCCCAGCCCGCGCCGCGACGTCGCCGACCTGCTGCTCGAACCCGACCCGTCCCTGCCCTGATGCGGCGGGGACCGGGGTTCCCGCCGCGGACCGACCGTCCCAGCCGCGGTGCCGGCGCCGATCCGAGCGGCGCACCCCGGTCGGCGTGAAGCCGCGAGGCGACGGACGCCGGCGTGGGTTCGCCGTCCGACCGCGCAGCCGGTCGGGGCTGACAGGTCGGCGTCGGCCACCCGCGCGTGACCCCCTACCCGCTCGACCGGGCTGACCGGGCGATGGACGACCTCGCGGCCGATCGGGTCAACGGCGCCGCCGTGCTCGTGCCCTGACGGCCCCGTGCAGGCGGTCCCTAGGTCCTCGGGTGGTGGTGACCAACGGCCGCTGCCCTGCGGTGGCCGCATGCCTAGCGTCGGAGGTGGAGGAGGTGCGCCATGAAGGCACGCGACATCATGAGCAGCCCGGTGGTCGCTGTGACGCCCGAGGTGCCGATCCGCGTGGCGGCCGGGTTGTTGGCCTCGCACGGTTTCACCGCGTTGCCGGTGGTCGACGGTGACGAGCGGTTGATCGCCATCGTCACCGAGGCCGACCTGTTGCGGGGTTGCTACGGCGACGGGGAGTCGGTCGAAGCGCTGGTGCGGGAGGTGATGACCACCCCGGTCTACGGGATGGACCCCGAGGCGCCCGTCGAGCTGCTGGCACGCGTGATGGTGGACGACCGCGTGCGCTGCGTGCCCGTCGTGGACGCCTCGCGCCTGGTCGGTGTGGTCACCCGCCGTGACCTCGTGCGCGCCCTGGCCGGCGCGGACGTCCCCGTCGCCGCCGACGTGCGCCGGCGGCTCGACGCGTGGGTCGCCCGCGACCGCCGGCCGGTCGACGCCGTGGGAGGGGCCTCGACGGGGCAACCGGTCGTGGTCGGTGTGGACGGGTCGGCGGCGGCGCTGGCCGCCGCGGAGTGGGCGGCGGCCGAGGCGGCGCGGCACGACGTGCCCGTAGAGCTGGTGCACGCCTACCCGCTGCCGGTGCGCGGCTACCCGGAGATCGCGCTCACCGGCAACCGGATCCGGCAGGCTTCGGCGGAGCTCGGGCGGGAGCGGCTGGACGCGGCCGAGCGCGCCGTGCGCGCCGTCGCCCCGGAGGTCGAGGTGTCGACGTCCCTGCTGGTCGGGAGCCCGGCGGCCGTGCTCGTCGCCGCGAGCGGGCGGGCGCGCCTGGTCGTGCTCGGGTCCCGCGGTCCGGGCGGTTTCCCGGGGTTGGTCGGGTCGGTGGCCGTGGCGGTGTCCGCGCACGGCACGTCGCCGGTGGTCGTGGTCCGCCGGTCCGCCCCGGTCGACGGCCCGGTCGTGGTGGGCGTGGACGGCTCGCCGGTCAGCGAGGCCGCCGTGGCGTTCGCGTTCGAGCAGGCTTGCCTGCGGGGCGTGCCGCTGATCGCCCTGACCGCGTGGAGCGACTTCTTCGCGGGCAGTCGCCACGCCTCCCGCTTCGCCGCCGCCGGCGCGCGGGTGGAGGCCGAGGAGCACCGCGCGCTGGCCGAGCGCCTTGCGGGGTGGCAGGAGAAGTACCCGGACGTGGCGGTCAGCCGGGTCGTGGTCCGCGACCAGCCCGTGCACGCGCTGCTGGAGGCCGGGCGCGACGCCTGCCTCCTCGTGGTGGGCAGCCACGGTCGGGGCGGGTTCACCGGGATGCTGCTCGGGTCGACCGGCCAGGCGTTGGTCCACCACGCCCCGTGCCCGCTGGCGATCGTCCGGCCGCGCGGGGGAGCGGTCGCGAAGGGCCCACGGCGGCCGGTGCGCCCGGGAGCGGGGCACGCCGGCTGAGCGTGCCCCTGGCGCTGGACGGGTACCCCTTGCCCGTCCGGCGCCGTTCGCACCCGGTGGCGAAGGTCCCGGACGCGGCAGGACCGCCGCCCCTGACCTCGCGCCTGCGCGCGGAGCAGGCTCGGGACAGGACCGAGGAGGCGACATGGACAGCAGCATCGTGGTGGGCGTGGACGGCTCGCCCGCGAGCCGGGCGGCGCTCCGGTGGGCCGTGGAGGAGGCGGGGTTCCGCGGCTGCGCCGTCGACGCGGTGCTCGCCTGGCACGTGGACTACGGCATGGTCATCGGGCCGGTGTCGGCGACGATGGCCGCGAGCGTGGACCGGGGCGAGGTGGAGGCCGGCAACCGCTCGGCGCTCGACGAGCTGCTCGCCGGGACCGGCGCCGGGGTGCGGGCCGTGCTCGCCGAGGGCGACGCTCGCGACGTGCTCGTCCGCGCCTCCCGCAACGCCCAGATGCTCGTCGTGGGCAGCCGCGGGGCGGGACCGATCCGCGCGGCCGTGCTCGGTTCGGTCAGCTCCTACTGCGTGCACCACGCGCACTGCCCGGTCGTGGTGGTCCGCGAACCGAGGGCGGAGCACGCCGGGACCGGCGCGCACACCGAACCGCGCCCGATCATCACTCCCGGACCGCTGTTGTGACCGCGTGCGGCCGGCGGTGACGCCGTGGCCGCCGGCGGCCGTTGTCGAACCGGGCGAGTGCGGGTTCGGGGGCGACCGGTCGGCGTGCCGGTGACGCCACCGCGGTCAGAACTCGATGACGAGCCTGGCGGGGACCCGTCCGCTCAGGACTTCGGCGAAGGACTCGTTGACCTCGTCGAGTTTGCGGGTGCGGGCGATGACCCTGGTGCGGCCGGCGGCGTGCAGGGCGAAGACCTCGGCGAGGTCCTGCCGGGTGCCGACGATGGAGCCGATGACGGTGATCCCCTTGAGGACCAGGTCGAACACCGGGATGGGCAGGACCCCGCCGGCGGGCAGGCCGACGCAGACCAGTCGGCCACCGCGGCGCAGGCAGGCGAAAGCCTGCTCGAAGCTGCGGGGGGAGGCGGCGGTGGCGATGGCCACGTCGACGCCGCGCAGTGCCTGGACGGCCGCGACCGGGTCGGTGGTGCGGGCGTTGACGGTGTGGTCGGCGCCCAGGTCGCGGGCCAGGGCGAGCTTGTCGTCCTCGACGTCCACGGCGGTGGTGAACCCGCCGGCGATGCGGGCGTACTGCAGCGCCAGGTGCCCCAGCCCGCCGATGCCGAACACCGCGACCCGCTCGGCCGGACGCACCCCGGCGACCTTGACCGCCTTGTAGGTCGTCACCCCGGCGCAGGTCAGCGGTGCGGCGTCGGTGCTCGACACCCCGTCGGGAACGGGCACGGCGTAGCGGGCGTCGGCGACGGTGCGCTCGGCGTAGCAGCCGTCGGTCGAGTAGCCGGTGTTGCGCTGCTGCTCGCACAGCGTCTCCCAGCCGGACACGCAGTAGGAGCACTCGCCGCAGGCGTGCCCGAGCCACGGGATCGCCACCCGCGTGCCAACCCGCGCCGGGTCCACCCCCTCGCCGACGGCCTCGACGACGCCCACGCCCTCGTGGCCGGGCACGAACGGCGGGGTCGGCTTGACCGGCCAGTCGCCGTTGGCCGCGTGGATGTCGGTGTGGCAGATGCCCGAGGCTTCCAACCGCACCAGCACCTGACCGGCGGCGGGCTCCGGCGTCGGCACGTCGCGCACCTCCAGCGGCGCGCCCAGCTTCGTGACAACAGCAGCCCTCACGACGACTCCTTTCGTTGTTCCACAAAGAACTTCGTCTGACATCCCGCTCCGGGACCGCAGCCGCCGGAGCGGCGGTCGTTCGCGCCTGCGCGATCCCGCCGCCGCACCGGGACGCCGGGAGGTCTGCGGGCTACGTGCCCGAGGGCATCGTCAACGCCCGCACCAGCTTGACCACCTGAACCAGGAAGGCGACCAGGACGAGGACGCCCGTCACGGGCAACGCGACCCTCAGGACTCCCGCCCAGTCGACGGCGGGGTCGTCGAAGCGGAACGGGAAGACGCCCCGCGCCCGCCACAGGACGACCAGCGCGAACGCCGTGGTGAGGACGTCCCCGAGGAGGCGGACCAGGCGTTGGGGTCGGGCCAGGCACACCAGGTTGACCACCACGCCGACGGCCAGGGCGATGTCCACCAGCACCACGACCTGACCGGCCTCCGCGGTCAGGAACGGCACGGAGCGCCACCCCGGCCGGACGTTGACCACCCACAGCAGGGCGGTGTCGACCAGTGCGGCGACGAGGTGACCGAGCCGCGTCGTCGTCTCGTGCTCCGGTCGGGTCGTCGTGCTCGTCATGTCCGCCTCCTCAGGCGTTCAACGGTCCGGTTTCGCGAGCCGGCCGTGCAGGAGGTCCACGGTCTCCGGCACGTCGGTGCGCCGACCGTCGAGGTGATCGGCGAGGTCTCGGTGGCCGAGGTCGTGGAGACCTTCCACGCCGCCAAGCGGGAAGTTGGTCCCGACCCGTGTCGTCACCCCGCCCTCCTCAACGACCCAGTTCTGCGAGCTGGTGCTGCAACCGGTCGTGCAGCAGGTCCACGGCCTCCTGGTAGGTCGGCGCGCTCGCCTCGGCGTTGACCGGCGTGCCGTTCACGTCCAGCGTCGCGTGGGCGACGACCAGGCGGGGGCCGTCGGTGGTGAAGCGCACCTTCGCGTAGGGGACGTCGGCGGGCGCGTACTTCCCGACGGCGGCGACCTTGGCCCGCGCGTACTCGGCGGCCCCGAAGGGCACGCCGGCCGCCAGGTCGGTGCTGATGTCCATGATCTCGTGCACTCGGCTCATGCCCTGAAGCCTCGCCCGCCCCCGGGCCGGGAGGCAGTGTCCTAGGTCCCGGTTCACCGGACCTTCGGTCCCTGACCGGACCGGGGCGATTGCGCGCAGAATCGTCGCCATGAGGAAGAAGTGGAGCGAACTGACCCGAGCGCGGAAACGGACCCTCGCGGTGCTCGTCGCCGCTCAGGTCGGCTTGGCCGCCGCGGCGTGGACGGATCTCGCCCACCGCCCCGCGACCGCGGTGAACGGGTCGAAGGGGCTGTGGGCGCTGGTCATCGGGGTCAACTTCATCGGCCCGGCGGCCTACTTCCGCTGGGGTCGCAAGCGGGCCGTGCGCTCATGACCGGCACCGGCGCGCCACGTCGCGCAGCGACACCGCGATCGCGATGCCGATCAGGGCGTTGAGCACGGCGGTGGCCACGCGGCTGCCCGTGTCGGCGTCCAGGCTGAGCGGCAGGACCGCCGTGATCGCGGCGAACAGCAGCACGATCCAGGTGAAGAAGTGGACCGCGTCGGGCGTCGTGGCCAGCATCAGCTGCAACAGGCCGGTGGCCGCGAACGCGCAGCCCGCGGCGACCAGGGTGTAGGTCAGCGCGTCCGCCCCGCCCCAGGCCCCTTCGCCCTTCGGGGCGAGCACGGCCAGGTCGAGCAGCCCACGCGCGACCAGGGTGCCGACCACGGCGACGAGGCCGGCCACCAGCGCGGTCGCGGCGCCGCCCGCCCACAGCAGGCCGGGGGAGTACCGGCGCGCCGGCTCCTGCCCGTCGTCCGCCGGCAGCTCCAGCTCGAAGCGCTTGGCGGGGTCGGTGTCGTGGGCGCTGTAGGTGTCCTGTCGGTCCTTCACGGCGGTTCCCCTTCCTCGGACGGTTCCGGAGCGATCGGACGGGTGTGCGCGTCGGTTGCGCGCCCCCGCGCTCGGGTCCACCTCCGACGGTCGCACCACCGGCGACACCGCTTGCAGAGCCGGAGGTCCCCGACCACCGGGGACCACCCGGACGACCGAGGGCCCTGGGCGCGGCTCCCGCGCGGGACGACGCTGAGGCGTGCCGGGTCGCAGTGCGCGCAGCGCCGCCGCCGGGAGGCCGAGTGGGCCGCGGTCGAGCCCGGTTGGCGGGAGTCGGCCTGACCGCGCGACCCTGGTGCGGCCCGCCCGGACCCGGTCTCCGGCCGCCGCCGGGTGCGGCCGGTCGGTTCCACGGCACAGGATCGGAGGCCGCGCGGGGCACCTCCTCGGCTCCTCGTGGGCACACCTGGACTTCGGTGGCCGCACGGCCGAGGTCGACGGTCGGCGCGAACGACGCGTCGCCCACGGCGAGCGGGTCACCGGAACTCCCGTGCGGCCCCGTGCAGGCGGGCGTCGGCGCCCTCGCCGCCCGCCCCGACCGGCACCACCACGACCGGGCAGGGCGCGTGTCGCACGCAGTAGGCGACGACCGAGCCGACCACGGCCACGTCCGTCCGGTGGTACTCGTGGCCGCCCAGCACCAGGGTGTCGGCGTCCCGCGCCAGGTCCACCAGCGCGGGGCCCGGTTCGCCGTCCACGACGACCTGCTCGACCCGCGCGCGCTCGGCCGGGTCCAGCTTCTCCACGGCGGTGCGCAGCACCCTGCGGTGCGCGGTGTGGAAGGCGTTCCCGTCGCCGCAGACGTCCGGGTGCATCCGGCACACCGCCACGGCCTGCACGGTGCCGTCTCCGGCGTGCCGCACGGCCCACTCCAGCGCGTCGGCACTCGCCGGCGAGGCATCCACCCCGACGACGATCTTCTTCGTCCTGCCCATGCTCGCTGCCTCCTTCGTCCGGGTGCCTCGGGGACAGGGTGAACCCGGTCCACCCGTCCCGCTGTCGGTCACTTCGGCCGGGCGCGGTCGCGACCCGCCGGCGGCCCGGTTTCACGCTTCGGGCGGCACGACCACGATCGGGCAGGCGGTGTGGCGGACGCAGTCGGCGGCGACGCTGCCGAGGAACACCTCGGCGAGCGGGCTGTGACCGCACGAGCCGACGACCAGCAGGTCCGCCTGGCGCGATGCCCGCGTGAGCGCGGTGCCCGCATCGCCGGTGATGGTGACCTCCGCGACGTCCGGCGCGCCGGGCACGGTCGCGCGGACCTGTTCCACGATGGAGTGCAGCTCCCGCGCCGGGTGCCGGCGTGCGGGCGAGTCCGCGTGCGGGTGCACGCCCAAGGACACCGCCGGAACGAATTCCGGTTCGCGGGACCACGCCATCGTCGCCTCGACGGTGTCGCCGGTGCGCACCGCTTGTTCCAGTGCCCACCGCAACGCCTTGCGGCTCGCCGGCGAGCCGTCCACGCCTACCAGGATCATCACGCTCTCCTCTCCTCCGTCCACAGCCTGCGCCGGTACCGGTTCGCGCCGGCAGGGACTTCGGTCGCCTGCTCGCGGGGCCCAAGGGCACGCTGCATCGCCTCCACCCGCCCTGCCCGTCGACCGTTGGCGCGGCTGCTTCGCGGACGAGTCGGTCCGGGGGTCGGCTCCGGCAGCCCGGGCACGGGATCGGAACCGGTTCACCCGTAGGTGATGTCGGCGTTGACGAAGTCGAACTGGGCGTAGGTGAACGGTCCGTCGGGCAGGTGCCAGACGGCGCACGCGCGGCGCGGGCGCATCCGGCCGGCGACCAGGCACCAGCCGTCGACCGGGGTCGACCAGCGGGTCCTGCGCAGTCCCGTCGGCAGGGCGGCCCAGCGGTCCCGGGTCGTGACCTCGCGGGGCGCGCCCCGGTCGTCGACGGTGACGCGGGCGGTGACGGCGTTGCCCCGGTCGGTGAGGGACAGGTCGAAGCGGTGCTCGTCGACGGCCGTCCACTCGACGGGCAGGCGCAGCAGCATGGACGGGGCCAGCAGCACGGCGTCGTCGAGGAAGGTGACCAGCTCGCCCAGGTCGAACTCCGGGCCCTGCCCCTGCGCGAGGGTGAACAGGCCCAGGGCGGTGGCGCGCATCCGGCCGTGCCCGTGGGAGTAGATGTCGGTGGCCCGCACGGGGACCAGGTGGGCCAGTGCCAGGTGCATCCGGAAGTCGCGGCTGAGGTGCACGGCGTCGTTGTGCTGCTCGCTGGTGCACCTCAGCCAGTTCCGGTCGGGGCGCAGGCGGAAGAAACCGGGCACGGTCGCGTGGAACGACAGGTCGGCCGGGTGGCCGGGCACGCGCGTGAACCGCAGGTAGCGCTGTGCCGGCTCGGGCAGGTGGGCGATGTCCTCGGCGGTGACGGGATCGGGCTGGACCTCGGTGCGCTGCATGGTGGACCTCCGCCGCCGAGCGTTGCGGGGCCGGGCCGGTCCCCGGCAGGGTCGGAGGTACCGGCCGGGCCGGGACTTCCGGCCGTCGGCGGGTGGCGGGCGCCGCCGGTCGAGGTCCCGGACGAGCAGGGGCGGGACCCGACGGCCTTGGGACCCTGCCGGTCGAGGACCAAGGACCGCTGCCCGAACCGGGGCGCCTGGTTAACGTCGGGGTCGGGAAGGGCGGGGAGCCCCGCGCCGCCGGTGGTGCGGTGGCCGACGTCCAGTGCGGGAGGAATTCGTGATGAGTGCCCCGATCGTGGTCGGTGTGGACGGCTCGGCGTCGGCGTTGGCCGCCACCGGGTGGGCCGCCCGGGAAGCCGCCCGGCACCGCGTGCCGCTCCGGCTCGTGCACGCCTACCTGCTGCCCCCCACCGGCTACCCCGAGTTGGTCGTGAACGGGCCGGAGGTGCGGCAGGCGTTCGAGCAGCAGGGCCGGCAGTGGGTGCAGGACGCCGCGGTCGCCGCGCGTGCCGCGGTCCCCGACGTGCGGGTCGAGACCGCCGTGGTCGTCGACCACCCCGCCGCCGCCCTCGTCGCCGCGTCGCGCGAGGCCCGGCAGGTGGTCCTGGGCTCGCGGGGTCTGGGCGGGTTCACCGGCCTGCTGGTGGGCTCCGTGGCCGTCGCGGTCTCCGCGCACGGCGCCTGCCCCGTGGTGGTGGTCCGCGCCGAAGGCGTCGGGGACGGCCCGGTCGTGGTCGGTGTGGACGGCTCGCCCGCGAGCGAGGAGGCGATCGACTTCGCGTTCGAGGAGGCGTCCCTGCGGGGAGCCCCGCTCACGGCGGTCATCGCCTGGAACGACTTCCTGGTCGACAGCGCATACCACTCCCGTTTCACCGTCGACTGGGCCGAGGTGGAGCAGGAGCAGTTGCGCGTGCTGGCCGAGCGCCTCGCGGGCAGGCAGGAGAAGTACCCGGACGTGCGGGTCCACCGCGCGGTCGTCCACGACCGCCCGGTGCGGGCGCTGCTCGCCCTGGCGGAGCGGGCCCGGTTGCTGGTCGTGGGCAGCCACGGCCGCGGTGGTTTCACCGGGATGCTGTTGGGCTCGACCAGCCAGGCCCTGGTCCGCCACGCCCCGTGCCCGCTGGCCGTCGTCCGACCGGACGCGGCAGGGGCCTGACGGGCTCGCGGGGCCGCGGCGCCTGACCCCGGTTCGCCGCCCGGGAGCCGAGCACCGAGGAGGAGAGGATGGACGACAGGGTCGTGCTGGATGTGGACGGCTCTCCCGTGGAGGAGCCCGCCCCCGCCCCCCGGGCCGCTGTCGCGACCACGAGCCTCGCCGTCCGGGCACTGCTGGCCGACGGGTCCGTGGTGGCCCTGCGGGAGCTGGGGCCGGCGGACGCCGACGCCCTGCTCGCGCTGCACCGCGGCCTGCCACCGGACGACCGCTACCTGCGCTTCTTCAGCGCTTCGCCCCGGCAGCTCGACGAGTTCGTCGCCCGCCTCACCTCGCCCGACGAGCCGCGCCACGTCGTCATCGGCGCCTTCGCCGCCGGGGTGCTGGTCGGCGCGGCGAGCTACGTGCTGCTCGACGGCGACACCGCCGAGGTCGCGCTGGTCGTCTCGCACGACCGGCAGTCCCGCGGTGTCGGCACGCTGATGCTGGAACACCTGGTCTCACTGGCCCGCTCGCGCGGCGTCCGGCGCTTCCACGCCGACGTGCTCACCGCCAACGCCAGGATGCTGCGGGTGTTCGCCGGCCTCGGTCTGGTGTGGACGTCCACGGCGGACAGCGGCGAGGTGCGGATCGACCTCGGCCTGGAACCCGACGAGCGCTACCTGGAAGCCGTGGCCGACCGCGAGCTGACCGCCGACGTGGCGAGCCTGCGCGCCGTGCTCGAGCCGTCGTCGGTCGTGGTGGTGGGCGCGGGGCGCAAGCGGTCCTCGGTCGGCAACGCCGTGCTGCGCAACCTCGTCTCCGGCGGCTACCCGGGCGCGCTGTACGCGGTCAACCCCCACGCCGACCGGGTGCACGGCGTCACCTCCTACGGCTCGGTGGCCGATCTCCCCCTGGCGCCCGAACTCGCGGTCGTGTGCGTCCCCGCCGAGGCGGTGCCGACGATCGCCGAGGACTGCGGCCGGCGCGGCGTGAAAGCCCTGGTCGTCATCACCTCGGGCGTGGATCCCGACCGGCTGCTGGACGTCGTGCGCCGGCACGACATGCGCCTGGTCGGCCCCAACTGCGTCGGCGTGTCCGGCGCCGACGTGCCGATGAACGCCACGTTCATGGCCGGCCCCCTCGTCGCGGGCGACATCGGCGTGGTCACCCAGTCCGGTGGTGTCGCGATCGCCGTGGTGGAACGGCTGCGCGCGCTGGGGCTGGGCGTCACCGAGCTGGTGTCGACCGGCGACAAGTACGACGTGAGCGGCAACGACCTGCTGCTGTGGTGGGAGCGCGACGACCGCACCCGCGCCGTGGTGCTGTACCTGGAGTCGTTCGGCAACCCCCGCAAGTTCTCCCGCCTGGCCCGCCGCGTCGCCCGCCGCAAGCCCGTGCTGGCCATCCGCGCCGCGAGCAGCGAGGCCGGCCGGCGCGCCGCCGCCTCCCACACCGCCGCCACCGCCACCCCGGCCGTCACGCGCGACGCGCTGTTCCGCCAGGCCGGCGTGACCGCCGTGGACGGCGTCGGCGACCTGGTGGAGGTGCTGGCCGCGCTGCACGCCACGCCGCTGCCCGCCGGGCGCGACGTCGCCGTGCTCGGCAACGCGGGCGGCCTCGGGGTGCTGGCCGCCGACGCGTGCGCCCGCCACGGCCTGTCGGTCGCCGAGCCGGGCCCGGCCACCACCGAGGCGTTGCGGGCACTGCTGCCGGGCACCGCGAGCTGCCGCAACCCCGTGGACACCACGGCCGCGGTCGACGCGGGCACGTTCGCCCGCTGCCTGGACCTGCTCGCGGCCGACCCCGCCGTGGACGCGGTCATCGCGGTCACCGTGCCCACGGCGGTGGGCGACCCGGCGGCCGGGGTGCACCGCACCGCCAAGCCCGTGCTCGCGGTGAGCGCCGACCAGGACGGGTCGGTGTCGCTGGGCGCGGACGGCATCGCCCGCTACGCCGACCCTGCGCGGGCCGCCGCCGTGCTGGCCGCGCTGGCCGAGCGCGGCCGGTGGCTGCGCCGCCCCGCCCCCGAGCCCGTCGCGCTGCCCGGCGTCGACCTGGCCGGGGCCCGCGCGGCCGTCGCCGGGCAGGACGGGTGGCTCCCGCCCGACCGGGTGATCCGGTTGCTCAAGGCGTTCGGGCTGCCCGTGCTCGGCGGCGTGCTGGCCCGGGACGAGGGGGCGGCGGTGGCCGCCCAGCGCTCCTTCGGCGCCCCGGTGGTGCTCAAGGCCGTGGCCGAGGGCCTGCTGCACAAGAGCAAGGGCGGTGGCGTGCTGCTCGACCTCGCCGACCGGGAGACGGTGCGCCGGGGCTTCCGGGCGCTGCGCGAGCGGTTCGGCGACCGGCTGACCGGCGTGCTCGTCCAGCCCGTGGCGCAGCGCGGGCGGGAACTGCTGGTCGGCGTGGTGACCGACCCGCAGTTCGGGCCACTGGTGGTGACCGGCCTGGGCGGCGTCGACACCGACCTGCTCGACGACCGCGCCGCCGCCCTGGCCCCGCTGTCCGAAGCCGACCTGGACGACCTGCTGCGCGGTTTCCGCGCCGCGCCCGCGGTGTTCCGCGAGCACGACGGGGCGGCCGTCCGCGACGTCCTGCGCCGCGTGTCGCACCTGGCCGCGCTGCTGCCCGAGGTCGCCGAACTGGACCTCAACCCGCTCATCCTCACCGGCGACCGCGTGATCGCGGTCGACGCGCGCGTGCGCGTGGCCCCGGCCGAACCGATGGACCCGTTCCTGCGCAGGCTGCGCGACCCCGGCAGGACGCCCTGACGCTCCGGCGATCACCGGAGATCACCCCGGTGATCACCAGTGAGTCCGATGAGGTGGAGCCAGGAGCACCGGTCCGGTCGTGGCCTGCCGGTGCGTGGTCCGGCTGCCGAGGTGCTGGAGGAGCAGGCCCGCGGCGCGGCGGTGCCGGTCGTCGCCGCGCACGGCGGCAACCGGCTGCGGCAGGTCGTGCTCGGCCGGCTCAGCGGGCACGTCGCCAGGCCGGCCCGGTGGTCTTCAGCAGCACGGCGCTCCTCGCCTCGCCGGCCCGCAGCGCCGACAGGCGGTCGTCGGAGGAGGTGCCCAGCACCAGCAGTGCCGCAGCTGAGCAGCAGGTCCGCACCCGACGCAGGGTCGGAAGGCCCGTCTCACCGGGGACCGTCGGAGCGACCAACGACTCTGTGCGGCCGAGCGCGCCCGGAACAGGCTGGGAGCAGCGGATCGCCGGAGGAGGCCGACATGACCACTTGTCCCGTTCGCGTGCACGCCAGGCTGGACCCGGGGCTCAACCGGTGGCTGTGGCTGATCAAGTGGCTGCTGGTGGTACCGCACTGCGTCGTGCTCGCGTTCCTGTGGGCGGCGTTCGGCGTGGTGGGCCTGGCGGCGTTCGTCGCGATCCTGGTCACCGGCCGCTACCCGCGCCCGCTGTTCGACTTCTCGGTCGGCGTCCTGCGCTGGACGTGGCGGGTCGCGTACTACTCGTTCGGCGCGCTGGCGACCGACCGCTACCCGCCGTTCAGCCTGGGCGCGGAGCCGGACTACCCGGCCACGCTGGACATCGCCTACCCGCAGCGGCTCTCGCGCGGGCTGGTGCTGGTGAAGTGGCTGCTCGCGATCCCGCACCTGGTGGTCCTCGCGGTCTTCCTCGGCGGCGGCGGGTACCTGGCGCTCCGGGCGGGGGAGTGGGCCTTCAGCCCCGCCGGCGGCCTGGTCGGCCTGCTCGTCCTCGTCGCCGGCGTGGTGCTGCTGTTCACCGGCCGCTACCCGCGCGGGGTGTTCGACTTCGTGCTGGGCATGGACCGCTGGGCGCTGCGCGTGGCGGCCTACGTCGGCCTGCTGACCGACGCCTACCCGCCCTTCCGCCTGGACACCGGCGGCGACGAGCCCGGCGCGGCCACCCTCGACCCGCCCGCGCAGCCCTCGGTCGGGACCGCGGGGCGGGTCGTCCCGATGGTGCTCGGCGTCCTGCTGCTGCTGGGAGGTGCCGGGCCGGCGGCGGCCGGCGCGCTGGGGCTGTGGGTCGACCAGACCCGGCGCGACGCGAGCGGCGCGCTCACCACCCCGGCCCAGCACCTGACCACGACGGGCTACGCCCTGGAGCTCGGCGCCGACGGGATGGACTGGACCGACGCCGGCTGGGTGACCGGCGAGGAGCGGCTCGGCCGCGTCGGGTTCCGGGTGGACCCCGACGCGTTCGTGGGCATCGGCCCGGCCGGGGACGTCGCCCGCTACCTGGCCGGGGTGGACCACGACCGGGTGACGGGCTTCGGCGACCGGCCGACCTACCGGCACACCACCGGCGCCGCGCCCGCGAGCCCGCCGCACGACCAGCCGTTCTGGGTCGCTTCGGGCTTCGGCGGGCTGACCTGGACCGCACGACCCGGCCAGTGGACCGCGGTGGTGATGAACGCCGACGGCTCGCGCGCGGTCGACACACCCGTCACCGCCACGGCCACCCTGCCGGTGCTCGCCCCGATCGCGTGGACCTCGCTCGGCGCGGGCGTGGTGCTGCTGCTCCTCGGCGGCGGGCTCGTCCTGCACGCCGCGACCCGGCCCACCCGGGCCGCGCACCGCGGCGGGGTCGACCCCGCCGCCCGGCCGGCCGGGGCCGGGGACGTCCTCGGCGAACCGGCCCGCGGCCCTGACGACGACGGCAACAGGACCGGGTGACGACGTGCTCGGCACCGCGAATTCCACTGCGGTCGGCCTCACCTCGGCCGAGGCCGCGCGGCGGCTGCGCGCCGACGGGCCCAACACGCTGCCCGCCGGGCGGGGACCGCACCCGGTCGTGCTGCTGCTCAAGCAGTTCGCGCACTTCTTCGCGCTGCTGCTGTGGGTGGCCGCCGCGCTGGCCTGGGTGGCGGGGATGCCGGAGCTGTCGGTGGCGATCGTGCTGGTCGTGCTGCTCAACGGCGGGTTCGCGTTCGCCCAGGAGTACCGGGCCGATCGCGCCGCGCAGCGGCTGCGCGACCTGATGCCCGCTCGGGCCACCGTCGTGCGCGACGGCGAACCGGTCGTGGTCGACGCCGCCGACCTGGTCGTCGGCGACCTGGTCCGGTTGCAGGGCGGCGACCGCGTCTGCGCCGACGCGCGCGTGGTGGACGTCGCCGCGCTCGCCGTGGACGAGTCGATGCTGACCGGTGAGAGCGTGCCCGCGCACCCGGCCGCCGGTGACCGGGTGCGGGCCGGGACGTACGTGTCCGAGGGCGAGGCGGGCGTCGTGGTCACGGCCACCGGCTCCGGCACGCAGCTCGCCGGGATCGCGAAGCTGACCCGCCAGGCGGTGCGGCCCAAGAGCCCGCTGTCGGTGCGGCTGCACCGGGTGGTCACCGTGGTGGGCCTCATCGCGGTCGCGGTGGGCGTCGCGTTCTACGGTGTGGCGCTGCTGCTGGGACTCAACGCCACCGAGGGGTTCCTGTTCGCGGTCGGCGTCACCGTGGCGCTGGTACCCGAGGGCCTGCTGCCCACCGTGACGCTGTCGCTGGCGCGTGCCGCGCAGGCGATGGCCCGGCGCAACGCCCTGGTGCGCCGGCTGGACGCGGTGGAGACCCTGGGCGCCACCACGTTCATCTGCACCGACAAGACCGGGACGCTGACCCGCAACGAGATGTCGGTGGTGCGGGTGTGGACGCCGTCCGGGGAGGTGGCCGTGGACGGGCGGGGCTACCGCCCCGAGGGGCGGGCGCTGGGCTCGCCGGCGGCGCTGGAGGGCGCGCGCGCCCTGGCGGTCAGCGCGGTGCGCTGCACGCCCGCCGCCCGCGCCGAGCGCCGCGGCGACCACTGGGCGCCCGTGGGCGACCCGATGGAGGTCGCCCTGCACGTGCTCGCCGCGCGGCTGGACGTCCGCGTCGAGCCGGTCGGGGTCACCCGCTACCCGTTCGACCCGCGCCGTCGCCGCTCCTCGGTGGTCGACGGCGGCGCGGTGCACGTCATGGGCGCGCCCGACTCGGTGCTGCCGCTGTGCGCGCCCGAGCCCGGCGCCGCCGAGGCGGTCGCGGAACTGGGGCGGCGGGGACTGCGGGTGCTGGCGATCGCCTCGCGCCCCGGCGGCGCCACCGACCGCGTCGACGCCGAACGCGACCTGCGGCTGCTGGGGCTGGTGGCGTTGCAGGACCCGCCGCGCGACGACGTCGCGGACGCCATCCGCTCCTGCCGCACGGCCGGTGTCAAGCTCGCCATGGTCACCGGGGACCACCCGGCCACCGCTCGCGCCATCGCCGCCCAGGTCGGCCTGCTCGACCCCGACGGGCTCGTGGTCGAGGGCGCCGACCTGCCCGGCGACGACACAGCCCTGGGAGCGCTGCTGGACCGCGACGGTGTGGTCGTCGCCCGCGTCACGCCCGAGGACAAGCTGCGCATCGCTCAGGCTTTGCAGCACCGCGGCCATGTGGTGGCGATGACCGGCGACGGCGTCAACGACGGGCCGGCGCTGCGCGCGGCCGACATCGGCGTGGCCATGGGCGCGTCCGGCACGGACGTGGCCCGTGAAGCCGCGGACCTGGTGCTGCTGGACGACCACTTCGGCACCATCGTCGCCGCGGTCGAGCTGGGGCGGGCCACCTTCGCCAACATCCGCCGCTTCCTGACCTACCACCTGACCGACAACGTGGCCGAGCTGACGCCGTTCGTGCTGTGGGCGCTGTCGGGCGGGTCGTTCCCGCTGGCGCTGAGCGTGCTGCAGGTGCTGGCGCTGGACATCGGCACGGACCTGCTGCCCGCCCTGGCGCTGGGCGCCGAGCCGCCCAACCGGCGCACCATGGACGGCCCCGCCCGCACCGGCCCGCTGATCGACCGGTCGGTGCTGCGCCGGGCGTTCGGCGTGCTGGGACCGGCCGAGGCGGCGGTGTCGATGGCGGCGTTCGCGCTGGTGCTGCACCTGGGTGGCTGGGACCTCGCCGACCCGGCGCTGGTGGCCACCGCGTCTGGCACCGCGTTCACCGCGATCGTGCTGGGGCAGTTGGCCAACGCGTTCGCCTGCCGCAGCGCCACCCGGCCGGTCACGACGTGGCGGGGCAACCGGCTGCTGCTCGGCGCGGTGGCCTTCGAGGTGGCCGTGCTGCTGCTGTTCCTGTTCGTGCCGCCGCTGCCGCACCTGCTGGGCGGCAGCCCGCCCAGCGCCGCGGGGTGGGCCCTGGCCGCGGCGGCGATCCCGGTCGTCCTGCTGGTCGACGCGGGCGCGAAGCTGATGAGGAGGCGGTCGGGGTGAGCGGACCCGTGGTGGTCGGGGTCGACGGTTCCGGGCCGGCGGTCGAGGCAGTGCGGTGGGCGACGGCCGAAGCGCGCCGGCGGGGCGTGCTGCTGCGGTTGGCGCACGCCGAACCGCCCCTGCCGCCTGACGCGCCGGAACCAGGGGCGCGTTCCCGCGCGGCGCTGCACAACCAGGCGTGGCAGTGGCTGCACGAAGCCGCCGACGTGGCGCGCGCGATCGACCCCGAGGTGGCCCTGAGCCTGCACGTCGAGGTGGCCGAGCCGGTGCGGCTGCTGGCCGCCGAATCCACGCGGGCGCGCCTGGTGGTGCTCGGCTCGCGCGGGTCGGGCGGGTGCACCGCGCTGCCGGGCTCCACGGTCCGCACCCTCGTGGGCCGGAGCGCCTGTCCGGTCGTCGTCGTGCGCGGCGCACAGCGCACCGGCCCCGTCGTGGTCGGTGTGCGCGACGACAACCCGACCCTCCTGGCCCACGCCTTCGACCAGGCCGAGTCACGCGGTGCGCGACTGGTGGCGGTCCACGCCCGGCACGCCCCACCCGAGGCCGTTGCCCAGGGCGCCACGGCGGCCGACCGCGGCGGCACGCCGGCCGCCATCCTCGCCCCGTGGCGCGAGAAGCACCCCGACGTCGCGCTGGAACCGGTCGTCGCCCGCGGCACACCGGTCCGCGCACTGCTCGACCACGCTCGCGACGCTTCCCTGCTGGTCATCGGTTGCCGCAACCGTGCCGCGCTCACCGGCTTGCTGCCCTGCTCCACCAGCCGCGCGCTGATCCACCACGCGCCGTGCCCGGTGATGGTGGTCCGCGAACGCGCCCCCGGGCCCACCGACATCGCGGCTGAGCCATGACACGTCTCCACACGCCGTATCGACACAACAGTCCATTATGGAGGTACCTGCTCCTGGGATGACAGCACAACCACGCGTTGCACCGCCGGGCCGAGATGGCGACGCCCTCGCCCGGCGCCAGGCCGCGACCGGGCACAGCGGGATCGCGGGCAGGCCGAACCGGCGGGCGGCCGTGCCCGACGTGCTGGGGACGACCAGGATGAGCCCGGCTCCGGTAGCAGAGCCGGCGAGGTGTGGTTGACGGAGGGAAGTGACGCGCTTCGGGAAGAGGCGTGAAATTGCCAAGACAACTGCACCTTCAGTTGCTGGACATGGTTCTCGGCCTCGAGTCATCGGCCTGCTTGCCCGTTGCGCCCTGTCGGGTTGCTGTTGCAGGTCTTGGCGGAGCAGTTGTCAACTGGTGACTAGGCTCGCTCGTGCGGGTGTCGTCACGGGGAGGTCCTGGGTGCGGACGTGGTTGGTGCGGGCGGGTAGGGCGGGGGAGCGCGAGCGGTGGGCACTGACCACCGGGCACACCGGTGGCGGGTTCGGTGGTGTGGTCGACCTGAGCGGCGCCGTCACCCGTGACGCCGTGCTCGACGCGGTGCTGGCCGCCAAGCCCGATGCCAAGGACCAGGCTCTCCGGAACTTCGCCGCCCAGCTGTGGGCGCTGCGCGAGCGGATCGCCGTCGGCGACCTGGTCGTCATGCCCCTGAAGTCCTCACCGCACATCGCGATCGGCCGTGTCACCGGTGACTACCGCTACCTGGGGGACGAGCCCGAACCCGACCGCCGGCACGTGCGGCCGGTGGAGTGGCTGGTGACCGACCTGTCCCGGACGGTGATCAAGCAGGATCTGCTGTACTCGCTCGGCGCCTTCTCCACGGTCTGCGAGCTGTCCCGCAACGACGCCGCCTGGCGCCTGCAGCAGTTGCTTGCAGACGGCCGCGACCCCGGCTCGCGAACTCCGGTGGTGTCGGTCAAGCAGAGCAGGGCGAACAACGGGGCCGGCGAGACGGTCGACGATGCCACCGACTCCGCACAACTCGGTGTGGACATCGCCCAGTACGCCACCGACCGGATCGCCGGCCGGCTGATCGAGACCTTCGCCGGGCACCGCCTGGCCGTCCTGACCGCGGCGGTGCTGGAAGCCGACGGGTTCACCTGTGAGATCTCCCCGGAGGGGACCGACCAGGGCGTGGACATCATCGCCGGCACCGGACTCCTCGGCTTGGGTGAGCCCAGGCTCGTGGTGCAGGTCAAGTCCGAGGCCGGTCAGGTCGGTCTTCCGGTGGTGCAGCAGCTGCAGGGTGCGATGGCCGCCCACGGCGCGGTCGGCCTGCTCGTCGCCTGGGGCGGCATCACCAGGCAGGCACGCCAGTACCTGTCCACGCAGCGCTTCGCCATCAAGGTCTGGAACTCCGGAGACCTCCTGGCACGTGTGTTCCAGCACTACGCCGCACTGCCCGTGAACGTGCGAGCCGACCTCCCGCTCAAGCAGGTGTGGACCTTGGTGGAAGAAACCGGCTGACGACGCAGCAGGCGAAACCGCTCATGCAGGTACGTGCCGGACCGGGTGACGTGTCCGGGATGGCGGAGCCGCGGCCGGAGGCGGTGGTGGCGGGGCGGCGGGAGAACGCGTGCACGTTTCCGGACAAGCACTCCGGTTCTCCGAGACCGATCTGCACTCGATCGTCCGACGTGGATCCCGGCCGGTCCGCCGAGACGGCACATCTCGGCGGGAGACAAGGTGGTGGCGCGCCCGTCGACGTGCTTGATGCGTGTGCTGGTGTGATACCGGGTGGGAAGCCGGCCGCGATGCTCCTCGCAGGGGCACGCGGTCCGGATAAATCTGTCAAGTTCGGTGATCTGACGGGGCAGTCGAAGAAGTGCAAGAACAGCTTCACCGGGGACACGCTCGTCCTGATGGCCGACGGGTCGACCAGGCGGATCGACCAGATCGAGGTCGGCGACAAGGTCGCCAACAGCGAACCGGAGAGCGAGGAGACGGAACAGCACGAGGTGCTGGCCGTCATCGTGACCTGAGGACTACGTCGCCCTGACCGTGGCCACGCCCGAAGGGTCCCGCACGATCCACGCCACAGCACACCACCCGATCTGCAACGCCGCCACTCAGGGTTGGGACGACGCCGCTGAATTCGAAGTCGGTGACGAGTTGAACACCCCAGGCAACGGTCGCGCACTGATCCAGGAGGTACGGCAGTACCCGGCGAATTCACGCTTCACGCTACCCGGCGCCTGGAGCAGCGCGGGGTGTCGGTGGAGGATGCACGGGCTGTTCTCGGGGGGGAGCCCTTCTCTTGTTTTCACGAGGATCAGCGGAAGTCGGGCTACTGTGGCCCGAATTTCAGGGTGTTCGTCGCCGAGACGATCTATGGTAATGTAAATACCGTGATGACTGGGGTGGATCGGGCGTATGTCGGTAATTCGCGGAAGAGGCGCTGATCATGGTGAATGTTAGAGTCACGTACGATCGTCGGGCGAATGCTGCGTATATATACTTCACCGATCCAAGAGTGCACACGCAGGTGGCGCGCATGCACCCCTGCGACCCCGTTGAGGTTGAAGGAATGATCAACCTCGACTTCGACGAGAGTGGATTCCTGGTTGGTGTCGAGGTGCTAGATGCGAGTTCGAAGCTTCCCAAGTACCTGCTTGACATGGCGGAGCGGATCGACGTAGAGGGCTCTCGTTGAACTAAGTGGCTTTTGGGGGCCAGTGTGAGAGGGTGGCTTCGGTGTGCGCATGCAGTAAGGGGGATCCTGGTGGACCGGGTTTTGTCCGGGCATCCGTTCGACCAGGCGGACACGTCGCAACGGTCCTGATCACCAGCCGCCGCACCCTCACCCGACTGGCCACCCGTCACGGCGCACGGCATCTCGACTTGGGTTATCTTCGGCGACGCCGACGCCCCAGCCTGCTCGAAACCGGCGACGGCGTCTTGAGTCATGAGGGCGGGGCTCGGCGAGCCGTCGAGCGCTCTGATCCCGCAATCGGTGACGGAATTGCTCGATCGACAGAGTCCAAAGTTCAGCTGGCGGGTGGTGCCCGGCGACTCGTGGAACGGGTTCGGCACGCGTCAGGAGGCGGAGGGCCGGACGCGGGATGTGGAGTCCGATCAGCGTCGGGGGAGGTTGGTCGATCCCCGATTGGCGCAGACCCGGTTCGGGGACTGGTGCGCGAGTGGGTTCGGCCCATGACGTCAGTGCGGTGACCTGGGCCACCTACGACCTGCGTTGGGGCGAACTGACCGGGCTGCGATGGAGCAGGGTCGACACGGGTCTCGGCGAGATCCGCGTCGATGCCGAGGACGGCGCCCTGCACGAGGTCGGCGGCCAGCTCACCCTCGGGCTGCACAAGACCCCGGCCAGCGTCCGCACCGTGCACCTACCCGAGTTCCTGGCCGACCTGCTCGACGACCACCACGACCGCCACCCGGATGCGCGGTTCGTGTTCACCGGAGCCGACGGCGGTTTCCATCGGCGCTCGAACTTCCGTCGCCGTGTCTGGCTGCCGGAACTGCGCGGCGACACCGGCCGACCGTGGATCAGTTCCGGGATGCACTTTCACGACCTGCGGCACACCCACAAGACCTGGCTCATCGAGGACGGCGTGCCCGAAGTGCTCTAGCACAAGCGGATCGGGCACAGGTTCCACGGCGTCATGGGCGTCTATTCCCACGTCACCCCAACCATGGTCGAGTCCATGCTCGCCGGACTCCAGCACCGCTGGGAGCAAACGGGGAGCACAACGCCATGACCACCTTCGCAAATACGTTGTGGTCGGGATCACTTGCTCCCCGAATACTCCCCGCAACGATCAGCGGCCCGCAGACGAAGACCGTCTACGAGCCGCTGACCTGGTACAACACACTGTGGGCGATACTGGGATCGAACCAGTGACCTCTTCGGTGTGAACGAAGCGCTCTCCCGCTGAGCTAATCGCCCGTATTCGGTTTTCCCACCCGCTCTCGCGGTGTGCGCACAGCTTACAACATCATCCCCCGGATCCAAAAATCGGGCTGGCCAACCACGGCCACTCCAGCCCGAACCACCCGCCGACCAGCGCGAACGCCCCGAGCAGCCAGCACGTCACGACCACCACCAGGCCGGTGGCGGTCAGGACGAGGGCCTTCACGAGCAGGTTCTGCCGCTTGAGCCACGCGACCCAGGCGTCGTAGTACCGCTTCGCGAACCGCAGCACCCGCCCGGCCCACTCGAACTCCGTCGCCAGGATCGCCAGTCCCGCGAACACCACCAGCCAGCCGGGCCCGGGGTACGGGATCATCAGGATCCCGCCGACCAGCACGAGCCCGCCCACCACGCCGACGCCGATGCGGTAGGTCAGGTTCATCGCGGCGTTGCGGCGGAACCAGGGACGGGTGTCGCCGGCGGGCTCGGCCGTCCCGTCGCGCTGCTCGGTCGTCATGCGCCCATCATCGCTCACGACGCGCCCACCTGACCCGAAGCCAGCACGGCCGAGGGCTTCGCGGGTGCGGTCCGGCCCTGCTCCAGCGAGATGCCGAACCGCGTGTGCTTGTGCGCGTCGGGCGTCCAGTGCGACAGCAGCCGCACCCGCCCGTCGTCCGGCGACACGTCGAACGTCGCCAGCGGCACCGGTTCCGGGGTGCTCGCGCCCCACACCACGTAGGTCTGGTCCCGCGCGTCGTTGGGCGCCAGGCCCACCTCCATGACGGCGGCCCCGTCGGCGGCGGACAGGACGATCGCCACCGGGTCCCCGGACTCCGCCCGCAGGACCGCGCGGTTGGTGCCCGGGTCCGACGCCAGCGCCAGCGCCTCGGTCAGCTCCTGGTTGCGCTGCTCCTGCACGGCGACGCGGTCGTCGAGCCGGTCGAACCGCACGGCCGTGACGCCCACCGCGGCGACCGCCGCCACGACCGCGACCACGACCGCCGCCGCGACCAGCAACCGCCGTCCCGGGCCGCCCGTCTGGCGCGGGCGCCGGGCGCCGGGCGGCACCACCGGCGCCGCGCGCTCCGCCAGGGCGACCGACTCCCGCGCCACGCGCTCCTGCGGCGTCCGCTCGACCGCGGCCATCAGCTTCGCCTTGAGCCGCGCCGGCGGGTCGTACTGCCGCACCGAACCGCCGAGGGCCGCGGCCACCTCCTCGGTGTCCCGGACCACCTCCCGGCACCGCGCGCAGCCGGGCAGGTGGGCCCGCAGCCGCGCCTCGTCGTCAGGTTCGAGCGAGCGCAGCGCCCAGCCGACCGCGAGCTCCTCCTGAGGGCACCAGCCGTCCCTCTGCTCCCCGGTCACCGGTGTGCTCCCGTCGTCTCTCCGCCGGCCTCGCCGGCCCAGGCCGATCTCAACAGCGCCCGCAGCCTGCGCACCGCCGCGAACGTGCGCGACTTCACCGTGCCCAGCGGGACGCCGGTCAGCGCCGCGACCTCGACCTGCGTGTAGCCGCCCAGGTAGGCCAGCGCTATCACCTGCCGCTGGTCCTCGGGCAGCCGGTCGAGCGCCGCCCGGACCTCCGCGCCGACCACCGCGGCCAGCGCGGCGTCGTCGGCGCCCGCGACGGGCGTGCCGCCGCGCTCGGACACCTCGTCGGTCAGCGGCATGGTGCGCCGGCGCTGGGTGCTCTCCCGCCGCACGGAGTCGACCGCCCGGTGGTGCACTACGGTCATCAGCCACGTCCCGAACCCGCCGCGCGCCCGGTCGTACGCGCCGGGGTTGCGCCACAGGGCCAGGAAGGCTTCCTGGACGACGTCCTCGGCGAGGTCGGGGTCGACGCAGATGCGCCGGGCCAGCGAGTAGGCGGGCCGCGCGTAGCGGTCGTAGAGCGCCTCGAACGCGGCCCGGTCGCCGGTGGAGGTCCTCTCGACCAGCGACGCGTCGGAGGGACGCCCGTCGGGCCCGGGCCGGGGCGCCGGGGCGGGTGCGTCAGCCACCAGAGATGTCCTCACGTCCAACATTCGCGCAACGGCCGGTACCGGGTTCAGGTTAAACCCAGCAAGATGTGGTGCGGCGCGGGCGCTTGAACACGGAACGCAGTGGGGTGGTAGCCCAGTGGAGTCAAATGAACCCGAATGGGTGATAAACCCGGCGATGTCGAGCGTTCCTCGCCACAAACGCGTCACATCCGGAGAACTCGGTCGTTTCCTGGACCGGAAGGGAGAAGAGGGTAACGACGATGCGCAATGATCACGTGACGCTCCGCTCAACGGCGGTCTTCGACCTGCTGGCACCACGAACCCCCGCGGTTCCGGTGCAGGTGGAGCTTCGTTATGACACGAAAGACCCGTACGCGGTGGTCGCCGCGTTCCGCACCGGCCGGGCCGGGTGGGTCGAGTGGGTGTTCGCCCGCGACCTGCTGGCCGACGGCCTGATCGCCGACGCGGGTGACGGCGACGTCCGCATCCGGCCGGCCGCCGACGACCCCGAGGTCGTCGTGATCGAGCTCAGCTCGCCGTCGGGCCACGCGATGTTCGAGGCGTCGGCGCAGGAGCTGGCCGACTTCCTGGACCGCACCTACGACGTCGTGGTGCCGGGCAACGAGCACCTGTGGGTCGACGTGGACGAGGCCCTGACCCACCTGATCTCGACCGACCTGACCTGAAAGCGCAGGTGACAGGCTTGCGGGCGGTCGCGGGACCCCCCGATTTGATCCCGCGGCCGGGTGTGTAATAAAGTTCCCCCTGCACCGCGGAAGACCGGAACGGCAAGGCCCCAAAAGGGCGAAAGCCCCGGGAATCCACGGGGTATGCGGATGTAGCGCAGTTGGTAGCGCATCACCTTGCCAAGGTGAGGGTCGCGAGTTCGAGTCTCGTCATCCGCTCGGCAGAGGGCCCCTTGGGCTCAGGCCAGCTTCCTGGTGCTAAGCTCCGGGAACAATGGCGGAGTGGCCGAGTGGCTTAGGCAAGGGCCTGCAAAGCCCTGTACACGGGTTCGATTCCCGTCTCCGCCTCGGACGATTAGCTCAGCGGGAGAGCACTACCTTGACACGGTAGGGGTCACTGGTTCAATCCCAGTATCGTCCACCAGCTATATATGCAGGTCAGACAGCCGGTTGGTGATCTTCACCAACCGGCTTTCCGGCTGTCGTGGGAGCAGATTGGGAGCAAGCGATCTTGGTGTGATCGACATCATCGTATGTGGTCACCCTCGCCTCCGGTGTAGGGGTCACTGCTGATCGCTCCCATCGGCGCTGGAGCCCGTCCAGCATGGCATCGACCATGATGCTGGTCACAGGGGAGTAGGTGCCCCGGATGCCCGGCATCCGGTGGCCCAGCCGCTTGTGCTGGAGGACTTCGGGGACGCCGTCCTCGATGAGCCAGGTCTTGTGGGTGTGGCGCAGGTCGTGGAAGTGCAGGCCGGGCAGGATCGGCGTCCACCCGTGCCGGGCGTCGCCGCCGACGACGGGCAGCCAGGTGCGGCGTCGGAAGTTGGTGCGGCGCAGCAGGCCGCCGTCCAGGCCGGTGAAGGCGTTGTGCCTGCCGAAAATGTCGCCCGTGCAGGTCAGGCGGCGTGGTGGTACTCGTTGAGGATGCCGCCCAGTCGTTGCCGTCTGCGGATGTCGCAGGCCAGGAGCGCCTCGGCCTGCGAGCGGAGGAAGGTCGACCAGGTTGTCGGGGCGCGCTCGGGAGCCGGGGCGACCCCGACGTCTTCGAGGATCCGCCAGACGGTGGGCGCGGCGACTGCGATGCCGAGGGCTAGTAGTTCGCCATGGGTGCGGCGGTAGCCCCATGCGGGATTCTCGCGTGCCAGTCGCAGCACCGGGAGTCGGATCGAGCGGGTGGTCCGTGAGCGGCCGGGCCGCTTGGGACGAGAGCCGGCTGCGTGGCGGAGGTCGAGGAGGTCCCTGTGCTGGCGCAGGACCGTTTCCGGACGCACCAGTAATCGGAGCCGACGAAGCGTGGCGACGGGGAGTCGGTGCAGCAGTGCCGCGAGGAACGCGCGGTCGCCGGGTGAGAACCCCGGACGGGTCTTGTCGAGTCGGCGTTCCAGGACGGTGATCTGGTGCCGTAGCGCCAGGATCTCCATGTCTTTATCCCGGTCGCTCATGGACAGCAGTGGCAGCAGCGCGAACGCGTTGGTCACGCCGAGGCAGGCCAGTCGGAGCGGCACAGCGGTCATCATGCCGCGCTGGTCGGCGCCATGGCGGATGGCAGCCGTGCCCGTGAGCGTTTCGAGGACTTGGGCTCCGTACGCTCTCCACCTGCGTGGACGGAGTTATCGGCAGGCACAGGGATGGATTTTGGTGGCCGCCGAAGACTTGTCCGTAAAATTGCGGATCACTGTTGGTGGTGTGATGCGATCGTTACCGAAAACCTGTGCGTGCCATCGGGTTGCTGCGATGTATCGGATGTGATCACGCCAGAGAACGGGGAAGTGGGAGAGTCGTCGGACGACGCAGGAGCATCCGATGTTCGGCGGCGAGCCAAGCGCGGTGTGCGGGAATGGGTGCGTTCGGCGGGGCGGACCACCGGGCGAGGGGCGCGGAAGGCTACGCCGTACGGCATCTACGCCTTCTTGACGGCTGCTGCGGTAGCACCGCTGGCGGGAACCGCACTGGGGGTGACGGGGGAGTTCGTAGGGCCTCTGGGGGACTTGTTGGGAGGTATGGGAGGAAATCACCTCGCCGACGTCATGGGCAACACCGCGCGCTCGCTGCGAGACCGCGAGGGGGAAGTGTCCGAGGAGCGTCTGCGACAAGCGCTCGGCGAAGCGTTGACGACCGCACTGGAGCGCGGTGATGCTCGCTCCGACCAACTGCTCGACGAAATCAGCCGGGTGCTGCAGGCCGTGCACGGTGTCGGGGTCGCACTGGACGAGTCCAAGGTGCATGCGAAGGCATTGCACAAGGAGCTGGTGCTGGCAATCGCCGAGTTCCAAGACGTCCGTGGGATGTATGACGATTTGCGCGTCAGGATGGACACGATCGCGGAGCTGACGCATGAACTGGCCACCGCGCGCAGCGAGCAGCGCACCCAGTCCACCATGACCCACCGAGCGCTGGTCGCGATCACCAAACTGCGGCAAGCGCTCCGCCAGCCACCGGCCGAGGTGGCAAGCCTTTCCACAGGGCCCTGCCCCTACCCGGGGTTGGTGAGCTTCGGCCCGCGTGAGGCGCGGTGGTTTTACGGTAGGGAAGCTGCCGTCGCCGAACTGACCACGACGCTGTTCGAACGGCTCGACACCGGTGTGCCCGTCGTCATCGTGGCCGCGTCCGGCGCGGGCAAGTCGTCGCTCCTGCACGCCGGCCTTCTGCCCTCCCTCGCCGCCGGTGCCGTGCCGATCGACGGTTCGGAGCAGTGGCCCAGGGTGGTCATGAGACCCGGGGCGCACCCCTTGCGCGAACTCGCGGCACGCGTCGGAGCGGTCGCGGGTGTGCCTTCGCTGGACCTGGCACGTCAACTCCGCACGGCACCGGAGGAGTTCGGGGCCCTCGCACGGCAAGTCGGGCTGGGCCACGGCTCCTCGTCTCGCCTCGTGATCGTCGTCGACCAGTTCGAGGAGGTGTTCACCCAGTGTGCCGATCCCGTCGAGCGGTCCGCGTTCGCCACGGCGCTGGCCGGCGCATCACCCGCTGTCGTGGTCATCGCAGTGCGTGCGGACTTCTATGAGCAGTGCACTCGCCTTGAGGCGTTGACCGCGGCACTGTCCGAGCAGTTCGTCCTGGGGCCGATGAGCGCGACAGAGCTGGAGCAGGTGATCGCGGAACCTGCCCGCCAAACCGGCTTGCAGGTGGAACCGGGGCTGGTCGACCGGATGATCGCTGACCTCGGCGCTCGCGAGGGTGCCGAGTACTCTGCCGGCGCGCTGCCACTGCTCGCGCACGCCCTGCACGCCACTTGGCAGAACCGGTTCGGTAACAGCCTGACGACGGCCGGGTATCTGGCCACCGGTGGGATCGGCTACTCGGTGGCTGCCACCGCGGAGACCGTCTACTCCACCCTCGGGGAGTTCGACCGGCGTGCGCTGCGGTCGGTCATGCTCCGCTTGGTGACAGTGGGAGAGGACCACGGCGCGGTGCGGCGCAGGGTCGACCGCCGGGAACTTCCCGGGAGCGTGCTGGAACCGTGGGTGAGAGCCCGACTGGTGACAGCCGACGAGGACACCGTGCAGATCAGTCACGAGGCTCTGCTCGCCGCGTGGCCGCGGCTGCGGGACTGGGTGACTCAGGACCGGCAGGGCCTGCTGATCCGAAGGCAGCTCGACGATGCCGTCCGCTACTGGTTGGCCCACCAGCGTTCCGGCGACGATGTGTTGCGGGGCGGGCGACTCGCCTCGGTCCAGGCGTGGGCACAGGACCGGGACGACCTGACCGCGGCCGAGCACGAGTTCCTGGCTGCCAGCAACCACGTCCAGCAGAGGGCTACGCGCCGATTACGCGTCCTGGTCGCGGGACTGGCGATGGGCCTCGTGGCAGCTCTCGGTGGTGCAGGGGCGACGTGGGCAGCTCGTGTGGACGCCGAGCACGAACGTCAAGCCGCGCTGTCCCGCCAACTGGCTGCGGAGTCGCAGTCGTCGAGGGACGCCGACCCGCGCGGGTCGATGCTTCGTGCCCTGCGTGCGTGGCGCGCGAGTCCAACTGACGAGGCGCGGGACGCGCTCGTCTCCGCGTCCATGTCGACGCCACCCGTGACCGAAGACTTCGGCGACGCTGCACACAGCGTCGACCTCACCCACGATGGCACACTCATGGCCGTTGGCCACTCCGACGACGGGATCACACTGTGGGACGTCCGCGAGCGTCGTCACCTTCCGGCCGCCCTCAGCGGACATGGGGCAGAGGTGGACGAGGTCCTGTTCTCCCCGGATGGCTCGATGCTCGCCACCTCTTCGACGGAACTCGACGGCGTACGAATCTGGAGCGTGCCGGACGGTGAACCGATCGCAACACTGCCTGGCCTTTCGCGGATGGCATGGCACCCCAACGGTGACGCGATCGCTGCCATCGAGATTCGCGGTGAAGATTTCGGCGTGACCGTCTGGCATCCGCGCACCGGGCACCGCATCCTGGAGTTGCCCACCGCCGAGCCCGTGGTGACCGACGTGGAGTTCGACACGACCGGCGAACGCCTCGCGTTGGGCCGAGGTGATGGCACCTTCGAGCTCTGGGACCTCACGACCCGAACGCGAGTCGCCACGGGCGGCGAGCCCGGTGCCCTCATGACGGCCCTTGCCGTCTCCGGAGAGCTGATGGCGACCACCTCCCGGGTGGGAGCCGGATTGCGGTTGTGGGATGTGCGGACGGGTGCGCCCGTCGGAAACCTGACCGGCCCATTGGGGCAGGAGCACGGTATCGGCATCATGGCCTTCACGTCCGACGGGCGGCAGTTGGTCACCGTGGACGGCGGAACAATCACTACTTGGGACACGGCCACCCGCCGGCACGTGGAAGACCTGCCCATGCTGACTGAGCCCATCATGTCCTTGACGGTATCCGACGAAGGCGGGCCGATGGCCGTTGCCCTGAAGGGCGGCGACGTCGTGCGGTGGGAACGCGGCATTTATTGGTACGACGGGCTGATCGAGACCACCAACGCGGTGTCATTCCACCCTGTGAACGGTGGGGTTTCGGGCGTGTTCGGTGACGGAGTGCTGCGAACCTGGAATACGACGACCGGTGGGATGACGGAGTCGAAAGCCCTGGGTGCCAGCGGGTGGCTGGTCCGTCACGGAAGCGACGGCACCGAGATCACAGCGACACGTGCCGGCACCATCACGCTGACGTCCCCGTCCGAAGGCCCGCCACGTGTGGTCTCCCCGCGCGGTGGACGGCGAATGCTGGATGACGTCGTGCTGTCACCGGACGGTGGCACGATCGCCGTCACGTACTCGCCGACCCCGACGGGGATCACCGAGAACGTCAGCCACCAGGTGCTCGTGCTCAACGCGACGGACCTGACCGAACGTGCTCTGCTCGACCTCGGCGACCGCTCCGTCGGATCCCTGGTTTTCTCCGTCGACAACGATCGGCTCATCGCGCTCACCTCCGCGATCAAACCCATCCCCGGCGAACCCGACAGGGCGCTGATGATGTGGACGACGAAAGACTTCTCAGTGGAGCGCAGCGTTCCGCTGTCCGACACCCCCATCACGATGGCGCTCACACCCGACGGCCGTTCCTTGCTCACCGCCGGGATGGAGACTCGCGTCCACGTGCGTGACGCCCGCACCGGTGAAGTGCTGCAGGAATTTGGCGAACACCCCTCCGCCATCCGCGCTATCGCCGTCTCCCCGGACGGCGCCACCGTTGCCACAGGCACGATCGCAGATCCGGTCCTGCGGTTGTGGGACTTGCGCAGCGGTACGTTGAAAGGTCGCTACACAGGGCATGGACCCGACTCGCTCAACGAAGTAGCTTTCTCACCCGACGGCAAGTCGATCGCTAGTGCTGGAGCCGACGGCCGAATCGGTCTGTGGCCGACAGAAGTTCACGCCGCCATAACTCGCATCTGCACGACCTTGTCTTATCAGGAGTCGCCTGAAGAATGTCAATAACCGTGTGACGTAGGTTGTGCCGCTCGAAAAGTCATCGCTGCTGGTCAAGCGGGATGTCCGTGCTCCGGGAGGGTTCTGTTGGGCCTCGGGCGGTAGTTGGTCTCGGGCCTGGTGGGGCGGTGCTGGTTGTAGTGCCTTGTACAGCAGGGACACGATCACCCGGACATGGTCCCAACACCGTGGCAATCTTGTCCCTGTTGGCCGGACTCGCCCGACGCCCCGCGCCGCGGACCTGCCGGCGTTCTACGGAGTCCGGCCGGTCGCGTGGCGGCTGGACGCGCCGCAGACCACCCGGGCTACGTCCTGGGCTGGTCCGGCGACATCGTCCGGCCGGGCCGCGCGAGGTGATGCGGTGGGCCGGCGGCGAGCCGAGTGCGGGGAAGGAACCGGCCACCCGGCTGGAGCGGCAGGCGCACCGGCTCGCCGAGCGGTTCCACGAGGGCGATGTGCACCGGTAGGCCGACCAGACGCGCTGCTTGCGCGGTCAGGGCGGGAGCGGTCCTGCGGCGTCGTCGCGGCGGGCCCGGCCGTGGTGTCCGCGCGGGGTTTGGTGAGCGTGGCCGACGCCGGCGGCGGAGCGGCGTCATGCCCGTGCCGGGGGAGGAGCGGGTCTGTCAGCTGGACGGCGGTGCGGTCTCGGGTCGGGTCACTGCACGCAGGTCGCCTTCGCGGTCACGGTCGCGCTGTAGAGGGACACGCTGGGGTGCTCGACGAGGCTGACGATCGAGTACCGCCAGCCGACGCAGTCGACGCCGACGGCGACGACCGCGCCGCGCGCGTAGGAGGATGCGAGTTCGATCGCCGCGTTGCTGCTCCGGGCGGATGCGGTCGACGTGGCGGACCGGGGCACGGTGTAGTCGGCGGCGGCCGTCGAGTGAGAGGTCGTCGGGTGAGAGGTCGCCGAGTCGGACGTCGCCGAGGCGGACGTCGTCGGCAGCAGCAAGGCCGTGGCGATGACGGCCGAGAGGAAGAGGGGTCTCATGACGGCGATACTCGCAGTCCGGCACCTTGCTCGAAACGGCCGTTTCGAGCAAGGTGCCGGCCCCGTTGCCAGGACTCTTCGACGGCACCCGCGTTCCGCCGTGCGCCGTCGTCGCGCTCGGCTTCGCGGCCGCGACGTCAGAGGTGGCCGATGCTGTCGGCAGAAGCACGGTTGTCCACCTCGGAGCATCACTGCCTGGGTCGGGTTCGGCGCTCATCTGCTTAGGGCGACAGGTGATCTGACTGATCACGAGTTGCTGGGGCGGGCGACCGAAGGGTGGGGCGCCGAGCCTGTGGGCTCGGCGGTGAGGCCAGCCGGGAGCAGGCCGGGGGGAGGGCGGCGGCGATCGGGCCGGTGAGTGTCGTCCACTGGGCATCACTGGCCGTACGGCTACCGCCGCCAGGTCTTCTCCCGCCAACGAGAACGGCTCGTGTGACCGGGTCGGCGGCCGGTCCTCGGGGTAGTCGTCGAAATTCCCCAGCCTGACCCGGCGCCGTTGAAGAGCGCGACGCCGATCCGGCGCCGCAGGCAGAAGTCGATCGCCTCCGGGGCGGTGTCGATGATCGGTTCACCCTTGTCGTTCAGCGATGTGTTGCAGAGCATGGGCGATCGGGCCCTCGATCCGGCCTGCCGGCCGTCAGGAATGCGGGTAGTGCTCGACGTAGATCGCGCGGGCGAACTCGTCGACGTCGTCCTGGCGGTGGCACCGGTAGTAAGTGTGGTAGACGCCGTGCGGAGCGCGGAACGTATCGGCCGGGTACGGTTTCTTGTACTCCTCGACGACGTACGGCGACAGCGGCCGCAGGAACCGCTTCTGCACGTACAGCGTCGGGGGTGCGGAACGATCCCGGACGGAAGCGAGTTTCCGCACGTCAGGCGCCTCGAGGACCAGCTCGTCCTCGAGGCCCAGGTCGAAAACCGCCCACGCGATCACCTGCTCGTCAACGTCGGCGTACGCCTCGACCAGTTCACCGAGGAGCCTGAACCCCGAATCGAGGGCGGTGGCCTCGGAGTAGTCGTCGAGGAGGTTGTTGATCGTAACGGACTCGAACCCGAACCTCCGGTAGTTCGTGCCGTTCAGCGCTTCTTCGAGCCAGGTGCGCATAACCGTGGTCCTGTCCTTCGTCATCGCGCGGAGTGGTCCCGCTTACGAGCCGCCGATCTGCGGTGCCGGGCGAGCAGGGCGCCCGGGGTGACCGCGTTGCTGTGGCGTGCGTCGTTGGGCGTGGTACAGGGCCGTGGCGACGGCGCGCTGTCGCCGGGCCTCGTCGTGTTCGCCCGCGGCGTGCAGCGCGTCGGCGAGCAGGTCCAGGGTGTCGGCCTCCAGGTGCGCGTTGCCCTGCACGCGGAACAGCGCCAGTGCCTGCCGGAAGCTTGTCACGGCTTTGCCGGGGTCGCCGTTGGCCAGGGCGACCATGCCGAGGGTGGACAGCGTGTTCGCCTCGCCGTCGAGAGCGCCGTGTCGCCGCTGCACGGGGAGCGCGGCGCGGCAGTGGATCAGGGCCAGGCGGTGCCGGCCGGTGAGGGCGGCACTGCGGCCGGCGGTGGTGCGGACCACGGCCATCCAGACCGGGTCCCCCAGCGCGGCGGTGGAGCGCAGTGCCCTGGCGGTGCAGCGCAGTGCCGAGTCGTGCTGCCCCCGGCGCTGCCAGGCCCGGGCCAGCGCCAGGTGGGTGCGCGACAGGCAGCGGTGGTCGGCGAGGTCGCGCGCGATGTCCAACGCGGTCCTCAGGTGGTCCATGCCCTCGTCGTGACGTCCGGTGCGGATCAGCGCCTCGCCCAGGAAGCGGTGCGCGTCGCTGTGCACGGCGCGGTCGGCCAGCCGCAGGGCGGCGGTCAGGGCGGTGCGGCTGGAAGCGAGGAGCCGGCCGGAGTCCGCTGTCATGTGGTGGAACGGGTACAGGGAACGCGTCAGCAGCCACGCTGCCGTGTCGCGTCCCCGCTCGACGGCCGTGCGCTGCACCGCCGGCACGCCGTCCTGCTCGCTGCGGAACCACCTCCACGCGTGGTCGAGGGTGTCGATCCGCTCCGGGGTGCAGCCGGGCGCCGCGACCTCCGGTTCGACGACCCGGCCGGTCGGGTGGGCCAGGTGCGCCGCGGCGTGGGCGGTGTGGACGTAGTGGTCGAGCAACCGGTCCGCGGCCGCGTCCCGGTCGGGTGAGTGCAGCGAGGCGGCGTACAGGCGGATCAGGTCGTGCATGCGGTACCTGGTCCCGTCGTGGTCCAGCAGGGAGGCGCGGACCAGCGAGCGCAGCAGCGCAGCGGTGCGCGGAACCGGCAGGCCCGCGAGGCTGGCCGCGGCGCGCAGACCCGTGTCGGGGCCGGGGGCATCGCCCAGCAGGGCGAACAGCCGGCGCTCGGGTTCCTCCAGCGCGGAGTACGACCACGACAGCACGGTCGGCAGGCTCGCAGCCGGCTCCCCGTCGTCCAGCGCCGCCAACCCGGACTCGCGCAGTTCGGCGACCAGGTCGGCCAACGACGTCCCCGTGCAGGACGCGGCCCGCCCGGCGACGACGGACAGCGCGAGAGGCAGGCGGTCGCACAGCCGCACGACCTCGTCCGCGGCCGCGGACTCGGCTTCGACGCGGTCGTGGCCCAGTCGCGCGACGAGGAGGTGTCGTGCCTCCCGGCCGGTGAGCAGGTCCAGCCGGAGCGGGTGCGCGTGGTGGGACGCGAGCAGCCCGGTCAGCCGGTTGCGGCTGGTGACCAGGACGCGGGAGTCGGCCGTCCCCGGCAGCAACGGGCGGACCTGGTCGCTGTCCCGCGCGTTGTCGAGCAGCACGAGCACGCGCTTGCCGGCCAGCAGGCTGCGGTACCGCGCGGCGCGGGCGTCGGTGCCGGGCGGGATGTCCCCGGGGGGCACCCCGAGCCCGTCGAGGAACCCCCGCAGCACGTCGGCCGGGTCGGCCGGGCGGTCCCCCTGGTCGAACCCGCGCAGGTCGGCGTGGAGCTGCCCGTCCGGGAAGCGGTCGGCGGCCCGGTGCGCCCACCGCACGGCCAGCGTCGTCTTGCCCATCCCCGCCGGACCCGAGACGACCGTGATCGAAGGCGTGCCGGGGCGGTCCGGCAGCAGCGCGTCGAGCCGGGCGAGGTGCTCCGCGCGTCCGACGAAGCCGTGCACGTCCGCCGGGAGTTGCCCGGGAACCGGGAGGCGCCCCCGCGCCGGGACGCCCGGCCCGGCGTCGCGCTCGCCCGCGTCGCGTTCGCCGGGGTCGCGCGGGTCGCTGTCGGCCAGCACGCGCCGGTGCGCCTCGCGCAACGCCTGACCGGGATCGGTCCCCACCTGCTCGGCCAGGTCGTGATCGACGACGCGGTACCGCTCCAGCGCCTCGGCGGGGCGCCCCGCCCGGTACAGGGCGGTCATCAGCAGGACGGCGATCCGCTCGTCCAACGGGTGGGCCGCCGCCAACTCCGTCAACTCGGCCACCAGCCCGGCGTGCTCGCCCCCGCGCAGCCGCGCGTCGAGCAGGTCCAGCACCGCGTCCAACCGCTCCCGCGCCAGGGTGGCGCGCAGGCCCGTCAACCACGGGGCCGTCAACCCGGTGAACGCCTCGCCCCGCCACAGCCCCAGCGCCTCGGCCAACCGGGCGGTGTCCCCGCGCAGCGCGCGGAACCGGTGCAGGTCGACGTCGAGCGGGTCGGTGTCCAGCACGTAGCCGCCGGAGCGCTGCGCCACCACCGCGTCGCCTCCTTCACCCAGGGCGGTGCGCAGGCGTGACACGTAGCTGTACAGGGCCTCGCGGGGCCTGCGCGGCAGCTGCTCACCCCACAGCCGGTCCACCAGGGCGTCGACCGACACCACCCGGTTGGCCTCGACCGCCAGGATCGCCAACACCGTCAACACCCTGGTCTGCGTGATCGGCAACGCTCCCGCGCCCCGCACGACCCGCACCTCGCCCAGCAGTTGGAACAGCATCCCCCGACGCCCCCCGTGACGTGCGCGGTACCCCTCCGCGCCCAGCCAGGCTAGTGCAAGGTCACAGCAAGGTCACGTCGGCACAGTGGTCCGTGCAAGCAGAGATGCGACGGGGGAGCGGGCACGCCGCCGGCACGGGTCCGCGACAGGTCGAGGAGCGTCGCGAACCCGCCGCCGGTCGACCCGTCCGGGGAATGCGCAGCGCTGTTCACGGGAGGAACTCCATGAAGATCCGCAGAACGGTGGCGGCGATCGCCGCCACCCTGCTGCCGGTGGTCACCGCCGGAACCGGCCAGGCGGCGGGAGCCGCGGCATACGAGTGCACGGCCAACCACATGTGCGCCTACGCCTGGCCGGGAGGCGACGGAGAGCGCATCGAACTGCTCTTCGCGGTGGAGGACCTGGGCACTTGGAAGGGAGGTGTGCTCAACGACCAGATCAGCTCGGGGTGGAACAGGTCGCCCTTCCCCTTCTGCTTCTACGTGGATTCGCAGTACCGGGGCGAGCGCTACCAGTCGGCTCCGGGGTCGAGCGGCTGGTTCCCGCACAACGACGCGTACAGCTCCATCAAACGGGGGAGCTGCTGAACCGTGACGCCGAGGGTTGCCGGCCGGGTGGGGGCCCGGCCGGCAACCCGGTCCACGATCTTGAGGCCGGGCTTCCCGCTTGTCGTGCGGGATGACCGGAGTGCCGTCGGTGTGCGCTGTCGCGGCCCGGTCGCCCTGCGGGTCGCGCACGGCGGCGACGGGGCGTCCCCGGAGACCCGGGCCGGCTCGTCCGGCCCGGGTCTCCGGGGCTCCGCCGCGACGTCGGCCGGCCGCACGGGCTCGGCTCCGGTGCACCCCGGTCGTGACGGTCCTGTCGCTCTTTGTCGGTAATCCTGGCCGGCTCCCCGGCCGACCGCGCGCCGGGCTGACAGAGTCACCGGTAGGCGGAGCCCGGCTCGGCCCCGACCCGGGGCGGACCGGTCCGCCGGAGGCTGCGGAGTCGTCGGCGGAGGGTTTGTGTCGCATCTCGTCCTGCTGGGCACCGGCGGAACCATCGCCACCCGCGCGACCGGCGGCGGCCGTGCGGTCGGGGTGGGCGCGGCGGAGCTGCTGCGCGCCGCCGACGCGGTCTGGCCCCGGCCCGGGGTGCGCGTCGAGCCGCGCGACGTGGCCGGCAGGCCCAGCTTCGCGGCCGGGCTCACCGACGTGCTCGACCTGGCCGCGCGGATCGCGTCCGCCGTCGCGGAGGCCGAGGGGGTGGTGGTCACCCACGGCACCGACACCCTGGAGGAGAGCGCCTTCCTGGTCTCGTTGACGCACTCCTCGCCGGCGCCCGTGGTGTTCACCGGTGCGCAGCGGCCCTTCGACGACCCCGCCCCGGACGGCCCGCGCAACCTCGCGGCCGCGCTGCGCTGGGCGGCGTCCCCGCGGTCCCGCGGCAGCGGGGTGACCCTGGTCTTCGCCGACCGGGTCCTGCCCGTGGTCGGCGTGCGCAAGACGCACACCCTCGCCCTGCGCGCGTTCGCCGCCCCCGGTCGCGGCCCGGTGGCGCAGGTGGACGAGGCCGGGGTCCGGGTCCTCGCCACCGTCCGGCCCGCGCCGCTGCCGATGCCCGCGGTGCGCGACCTGCCCCGCGTGGAGGTCGTCGGCCAGTACCTCGGCGCGGACGCCGCGGCGCTGACCGACGCCCGGTCCCGGGGCGCGCGCGGGGTGGTCGTCGCCGGGTTCGGCTCCGGCAACACCACGCCGGAGGCCACGCGGGCCTGCCTGCGCCTGCTCTCCGACGGCGTCCCGGTGCTGATCACCAGCCGGGTGGGCGAAGGGCCGGTGGCCCCCCTGTACGCCGGGGGCGGCGCCGACCTCGCCGCCGCGGGCGCCGTCTTTGCCGGCGACCTCTCGCCGTGGCAGGCCCGGCTGCTGCTGGCCTGGGTGCTCGCCGGGACCGCGCCGGGCGACCTCGGCGCGGTCCGCGATCGCTGCCTGGCCTGGCTCCGCGAGACCGGGGCCGTCCCGTGCCCGGACCCCCTGTCGACACCCACGGAGGACGCAGCGCGATGACCAAGGAAATCCTGGTGGCCTACGGCGTCGACGTCGACGCGGTCGGCGGCTGGCTCGGCTCCTACGGCGGGCAGGACTCGCCGTGCGACATCTCCCGCGGCCTGTTCGCCGGGGAGGTCGGCGTGCCGCGCATGCTGGAGCTGTTCCGCCGCGAGCAGATCCCGAGCACCTGGTTCTGGCCCGGCCACTCGATCGAGACCTTCGCCGAGCAGTTCGACGCCTGCGTCGAGGCGGGGCACGAGATCGGCGTGCACGGCTACAGCCACGAGAACCCCATCGCGATGAGCCGGGAGCAGGAGGCCGCGGTCCTGGACCACTGCATCGAGCTGATCCGGTCCCGCACCGGCCGCCGCCCCACCGGGTACGTGGCGCCGTGGTGGGAGTTCTCCCCCGTGACCAACGAGCTGCTGCTGGAGCGCGGGATCAAGTACGACCACTCCCTGATGCACCGCGACTTCGAGCCGTACTACGTGCGCGTCGGCGACACCTGGACGAAGATCGACTACGACCGCCCCGCGCAGACCTGGATGACACCGCTGCGGCGGGGCGAGGAGACCGACCTGATCGAGATCCCCGCTTCCTGGTACCTCGACGACCTGCCGCCGATGATGTTCGTCAAGGCCAGCCCGAACAGCCACGGCTTCGTCAGCCCGCGCGAGCTGGAGCGGATGTGGCGGGACCAGTTCGACTGGGTCTACCGGGAGTGCGAGTACGCCGTGTTCACCATGACGGTGCACCCCGACGTCTCCGGCCGGCCGCAGAACCTGCTGATGCACCAACGGCTGATCGACCACATCTCGGGCCACCAGGGCGTCCGCTGGGTTCGGTTCGACGACATCGCCGACGACTTCGCCGCCCGCCACCCACGCCGCTGACCCGGCCCCACCGCCCCGCCCCACCGCCGCAGGCCGACCGCGGCGGTTCGCGCTACCCCGCTCGTGTGCCCGTGGACCAAAACCGGGACTCGTCGCGGGTGGTGTCCCCACCATCAGGCGGTGGAGGTGGTCGGGATGCCACGGACCGAGAATCCGTTGGGCGAGGGGGACGGGCCGCTGGTGGACTTCGCCCGCGGCCTGCGCCTGCTGAGGGAGGAAGCGGGCAGGCCGAGCTACCGGGCGCTCAGCGCACGGGCGCACTACTCCGCGGCGGCGCTGTCGCAGGCCGCCGCGGGGCAGAAGCTGCCCAGCCTGGAGGTGACGCTGGCGTACGTGCGGGCGTGCGGCGGCCCGGTGGAGGAGTGGCGGCGGCGCTGGCACGAGCTGGCGGCGGAGTCGGGGCCGTCGGCGCGGTCCGACTCGGCCAGGTCGCCGTACGCGGGGCTCGCGCCGTTCCGGACGGCGGACGCGCAGCGCTTCTTCGGGCGGGAAGCCCTGGTGGAGGAGGTGATGTCCCGGTTGGCCGCGCAGCGGGTCGTGGTCGTCGTCGGCGCTTCGGGCACCGGGAAGTCGTCGTTGCTGCGTGCCGGTGTGGTGCCCCGCCTGGACGATCGGGTGGTCGTCCTGACCCCTGGCGCGCACCCGGTGCGGGGATGCCTCGCCGGGCTCGCCCGGGGAGCCGACGCGACCGGCACGACCGACATGACCGACGCGACCGGCACGACCGACGCGACCGGCATGACCGACGTGGCCGGCATGACCGACGCGACCGACGCGACCGACGCGACCGACGTGGCCGTGGAGCCGTCGGCCGGCGACTCGCTGGAGCTGTGCGCGGCCGTGCGGCGAGCCGAGCCGCGGGACGGCGGGTTGGTGCTGGTGGTCGACCAGTTCGAGGAGGTGTTCACCCTCTGCGCCGACCAGGGTGAGCGCGAGCGGTTCATCGACCAGCTGATCGACGCGGCGACGGCCGACGGCAGCCGCTGCCGCGTGGTGCTGAGCGTGCGCGCCGACTTCTACGGCCACTGCGTCGGCCATCCCCGGCTGGCACGCGTGTTGCGGGCGGGGCAGGTGGCGGTGGAGCCGATGACCGCCGAGGAGCTGCACCGGGTCGTCGTGCAGCCCGCGGTGTCGGCCGGTTGCGTGGTGGAGACCGCCCTGGTCGCCCGGATCACGGCCGACGCCGCCGGCCGGGCGGGTGTGCTGCCGCTGGTCTCGCACGTGCTGCTGGAGACGTGGCGGCGGCGTCGGGGGACGACGCTGACCCTGCGGGGCTACGAGGCCGCCGGCGGGATCGGGCACGCGGTCGCCCACTCCGCCGAGGGCGCGTACGCCGACCTGTCGCCCGGGCAGCGGGACATCGCCAAGCAGGTGTTCCTGCGCCTGTGCGCGATCGGGGGCGCCGAGGACACCAAGCGCAGGGCCGGCCGGGCCGAGCTGGACCACCTCGGCGACGAGGTGCGGCCCGTGCTGGAGCGCCTGGCCGCCGCCCGGCTGGTCGTCCTGGACGACGACGGGGTGGAGATCGCGCACGAAGCGCTGATCCGGTCGTGGCCGCGGCTGCGCGACTGGCTGGCCGAGGACCGCCGGGGATTGCAGGTGCACCGCGACCTCACCGTCGCCGCGGCGACCTGGCGCGCGCACGACCAGGACGAGGGCACGCTGTACCGGGGTGTCCGGCTGGAGGCCGCCCGGTCGTGGGCACAGGCGCACCGCGACGTCCTCAGCGTCGCCGAGCGCGACTTCCTGGCGGCGTCGGTGGCCGCGCAGCAGCACGTCGAGCGCACCGAGCGCCGCAGGACCGCGCGCTTGCGCGGGCTGGTGGCGCTGCTCAGCGCCCTGCTGCTGGTCGCGGTCGGCACGACCTGGTACGCCGTGCGGGCCGCGGTGGTCACCGAGGAGCAGCGCAACGCCGCGCTCGCGCACAAGGTGGCGACCCAGGCCCCCGGGCTGCGGACCCTGGACCCCGCGCTGGCCGCCCGGCTCGCGCTCGCGGCTCACCGCCTCGACCCGACCGCCGAGACCCGCGGCAGCCTCCTGAGCACCGTCGCCGGACGCCGCACCACGGTGCTGACCGACCAGGCCGCCCGCAGGGCCGTGGCGTTCGGGCGCGACGGCGCGGTGCTGGCCGCCGCCGGCGACGACCGCGTGGTGCGGTTGTGGCGCCTGCCGACGGCCCACGACCCCGAGCCCGCCGCCGGGATCGCGGCCCGGTCGGACCGGGTGGAGTCGCTGGCGTTCGACCCCACCGGGACCCGGCTGGCCGGCGTGGGGCACGACGGGGCGCTGGGGCTGTGGGACGTGGAGGACCCGGGCAGGCCCCGACCGCTCGCGCAGGTGCAGGCGCACCCGCAGGCGGCCTACCACCTGCGCTTCAGCCCGGACGGCGCTACCCTGATCACCGCGAGCAACGACGGCACCGCGGCGTTGTGGGACGTCCGGGATCCGAGCACGCCGACCCGCAACGCCGTGCTGACCGGGCACGGAGTCCCCCTGTCGTGGGCGGAATTCGCCCCGGACGGGCGAACCGCGGTCACCGCCTCCGACGACGGCGAGGTGCGCCTGTGGGACGTGACCGACCGGGCGCGCCCCATCCCCACGGCCGTGCTGAAGGCCCACCCGTCGCACGTCACCTCGGCCGCGTTCAGCCCGGACGGCGCCCTGCTGCTCACGGCCGGTTTCGACGCGGTCGCCCGGTTGTGGGACCTGCGCGCCGACGGAGGGCCCCGCGAGGTCTCGAAGCTGTCCGGGCACCGCGATTCGGTGCAGACGGCGCGGTTCTCCCCGGACGGCCGGACCGCGATCACCGGCAGCTGGGACCACACCGCGCAGCTGTGGGACGTGTCCACCGCTTCGGCGCCGGTCGCCACGGGGACCATCACCGGCCACACCAACATCGTGTGGGCCGCCGACTTCAGCCCGGACGGGCGGGTCGTGGCCACGGCGGGCAACGACGGCGCGGTGCGCCTGACCGACGTGCCCGGCCGGGTCCTGGGCGGGCACACCGACACCGTGCGCGCCTCGGCGGTGTCCGCGGACGGGCGGACGGCGGCGACCGGCGGCCGGGAGGGAGTGGTGCGGTTGTGGGACACCACCGACCCCGACCGGCCGGTCGGCCTGCCGCTGCCCGCCGCGGCGATGGGGCGGATCCGGTCCGTGGCGATGAGCCCCACCCTGCTGGCCGCCGGGGACGTGGACGGGCTGGTCCGGTTGTGGGACATCACCGACCCCCGCCGCGCCCGCCTGCTGCCCGACGCCGTGCGGCACCCCGCCACCGCCCGCGCGCTGGCGTTCAGCGCGGACGGGGCGGTGCTGGCGGTCGGCGGCGACGACGCCGAGCACGTGGTCCGGCTGTGGTCGCTGCGCGATCCGACCCGGCCGGTGGTCGTCGGCCGGGTCGCGGGGCAAACGGACTTCGTGCCCGCGCTGGCGTTCTCGCCGCGCGGGGACGTGCTCGCCCTGGCGATGTCCCGGGTGGTGCGGCTGGTCGACGTGGCGAACCCGGCCGAACCGCGGTTGCTGGCCGAGCCGGCGGGGCACGGCGACCGCGTGCTGGCGCTCGCCTTCGCCCCGGACGGCCGCCACCTGGTGTCCGCCGGCCTCGACCGCACCGCGCGCGTGTGGGACGTGCGCGACCCGCGCTCCCCGTTCCACGCCTCCACGCTGACCGGCCACAACGGGGCGGTGCCCGCGGTCGCCTACGCGCCGGGCGGCGCCCGGGTCGCCACCGCCGGGTACGACCGGACCGTCCGGCTCTGGGACCTCACCGATCCCCGCGCGCCCGTGCCGTGGGCGACCTTGTCCGGACACACCGACGAAGTGCACACCGCGGCGTTCTTCCCCGACGGCCGGACCCTGCTCACCGGCGGGCGGGACACGACCGGCCTGCTGTGGCGGGTCGACCCCGAGGACGCCGCGCGGGAGGTCTGCGTGCTCGCCCAGCCGGCGGTGCCGGAGCAGTGGGCGGACTACTTCCCCGACATCGGCGCGCCCGTGCCGTGCCGGTGAACCGCTGGTGCGGAGGCAGTTCGTCCCCTTCCGCGCGACGGCGTGGCCGGTGACCGACCGGCCACGCCGCCGCGCGGTGCGGCGTTCACCGCCGAAGTGCCGCCGAGGTGTCAGGAACCCATCGACTCGATGATCCATTCCTGGTCTTCGTAGCCGAGGCAGTCGTGCTGGAACACGGGTGCGCCGTTGACGTTGTTCGAGCCCAGCACAGCGGCGCACCGGTCCGTGTACCCGTTGCGGAACCGCCACGTCGTTCCCAGCTGCGTGAAGTCCTCCTCGGAGACGGCGCGGTCGCCGGCGGCCGTCGTGGTGGCCGCGTGCCCGTAGGCCGGTGCCAACCACCACGTCGCGAGGACCGCGAGGACGAACACGACCGCTCGGCTCGAAACCTTGCCCGACATGCTTGTCAACCTCCTGGAATCGCAGTGCTGTTGCCCCGTGCGCGTCGACTCCGCACCGCCGACCGGGCGTTTGTGGGGTCGACGGCAGCGGTGTGGTCGACCGGAACCGGTGGACGAGCGCGCGATCAGACTTGGTTGATCGCCCAGAAGTGGTCGGACCAGTTGCCGCACTGGAACTGCGTGACGAGGGCGCCGTCGTGCGTCCCGCCACCGGGGATGTTCAGGCACTTGCCGCTGGACTTGTTGACGAACTTCGCGGTGACGTTCGCGGGCGGGTCGAGCGGTGACGCCTCCGGCGAAGCCGCCCGCGCTGTCGTCGTGGAACTCATGAGTGCCACAACGACCATGGCGAAGACGGGGAGCCGGGTGATTCTTCCTCGCATGGTTGTCCTTCACGCGTCGTGGTCGATGACCGGACGTCGTCCGCGCCCGACTGCGGCGTGGACGCCGGCGCTGCCTGTCCAGCCGGGGTGGGTTGTTCAGGTTCGGCCGACAACCGCTGGTCATCAACGGGTGAACAACGAACGGCCCCTGCCGGCCGTGGCCGCCGCCCGCTCCTGCGGAGGGCGGGCAGCGACGGGGAACCGCGTCGGATCCCTGATCCCGGTCCGGGGATCCGCCGTGAGGACCCCGGGCGGTCGAGGCTGCCTCGGCGCGCTGCCGCACGTCGGCCCGCCCCGACGGCCTCAGGGAGCGGAGGACGTCCACGGGCTGTTCGGCGTCGCGCTGGCGGACGGTGGCGGCGCCGGTCCGGGGCTCGCCATCGCGCGGTCGCCCGCGGAGGTCCACGGCGGCTTGGAACACCTGCCCACCCGGGCGCCGGCGCGACCTTCCGCCTCGGCCTGGTCCGAGCGGTCCGCCGAACCGCCGGGAGAGCGGTCCGCCAGCCGCGCGTTCTTCGGCGTCGGGCGGGTACCCCACGCCGAAGAACGCGCAGGGGGCCGTTGTCGAGCTGAGCGAGGTGCGAGTGATGAGCGTTGCCCCGATCGTCGTCGGAGTCGACGGCACCCCGGCCGGTGAACGCGCGCTGCGGTGGGCGGTGGACGAAGCCGTGCGGTGGGACGCTCCGCTGCACGTGGTGAACGCGTACCAGTACGAGCCGTTGGCGGACTGGACCGAGGAGGTCGAGGAGCGGATCCGCGCCGAGTCGTTGGAGGTGATCGACGGTGCGCTGGACGCGGTGTGCGCGGGTCGCCCGCGGTTGCCGTCGATCAGCCGGCTGTGCGTGCGCGGGCCGGCGGCCGAGGTGCTGGAGGCGTCGGCGCGGGGCGCGGTGATGCTGGTCGTCGCCGCGCACGGGGGCAGCCGGTTGCGGCGGATCGTGCTGGGCAGCACCAGCGCCCACTGCGTGCGGCACGCCACCTCGCCGGTCGTCGTGCTGCCCGCCGCCGAGGAGCCGACGACGCGGTGAAGGCCGTGCCGGCGTGATCCGCCGGGGAGCGACCCTCCCGGTGGAGGTCCCGGTGTCAGCGCGCCGGGCCGCGGCCTCCGGTCGCCGGTGACGTCAGCGCGGCGCGGGCCGGCCGGCGGCGGTCGCGGGCCGTCTCCACGGGGGAGCGGTGCGCCACGAGCACGGGGCACCGGGCGTGGTGCAGGGCGGTGCGGGTGAGCGGGCCGCGGTCGGCCAGGACGAGCAGGTCGGTGTCGGCGTAGCGGGTGATCGCCTCGTGCGGGTGCATCCGGGCCAGGACCGAGGTGTGCCGGACTCCGCGCAGCAGCCGATCGGCGTGCGACACCGGCCACTCGGGGTCGTCGGCGCGCAGCGGCAGCGGTGGCACCGCGTACAGCACGCGCAGCGTCGCGTGCTGCCGGTCGGCGCACTCGACGGCTCGTGCGAGCAGCAGCTCGTCCGAGGGGTTGCCGGAGACCAGCGCGGTGACGCGGTGGTGGTTGTGCCGCAGGGCTTCGGGCGTGCCGCGCACGACCACGACGTCGCAGGCGGCGTGGTCGACCAGCGGCAGCACCAGCCTGCCGAGGCCGAACGAGGCGCCGTCGCCGCGGTGGCCGACCACGAGGGCCTGCCCGCGGGCGCTGGCCACCAGCAGGTCCCTGACCAGGTCCTCGGTCGGCGGGTGCACCTCCAGCGGGGCGCCGATCGCGTCGGCGTGCTCGGCCGCCCACCGCAGGGCGGCCCGGCCCCACGGGGAGTCGTCGCCCGCCACGATCACGGGGGGAGCGGTGGGGATCGCCTGGTGGGTCATACCCCCACCATCCCCCGGTCGCCGCGCCCGGCACAGGGCCGGGAGCGGTGACCGCGCGGGGTCGGAGGTCCCGGCCGGCAGGGGACGTCGGCCGCTCCCGAGCGGTCCGGGCGCGCGGTGCGGCGCCTGCCGGCCGCGCTCCCCTCGCGGTCAGGCGCGCGGGCCGGCCGCCGGGCCGCTGGTCGACTTGAGGGAGGCGGGCTCCTCGGGCGGTGCGGCCCACAGCTGGACCAGGTAGGTCTCGCGCGGGTCGTCGCCGTCGCGGTGGGCGCCGTGGACGCGGAAGCGGTAGGAGCCGGGGGTCGGGACGGGCAGGCGGTGGGCGGGCTCCTCCCGGGAGGTGGTGCCGAAGTCGAGGTACGGCGAGGTCCACCGGGCGGAGACCTCGGCGACGTCCTGCCAGGGCGCGGTCCGGAGCGGGGGCCGCCGGTCCCACAGCTCGCAGGTGACGGAGACGGTCCCCGTCTCCCGGCCGCACCGGACGCGGACGCCCTCGCCGTCGGGATCGGCCTCGGCGAGGCCGTCGACGTCCCAGTCGGGCTCGAACTCGGCCACGAGGGACTCCCCGACGAGGTCGACGGTCGAGGCGTCGACGAAGACCTCGGCGGTGCGGCGCAGGACGACGGGCACGGGTGCTCCTTCCGGGTCGGGCGGTGCGGGTCCGCACATCGCTGTCACGAGCTTCCTCCGTGACATGGCGCCGGGATTCGCGCGACCCCCGTCGCACGGCCGTGGACTCCGGGGTCGACGGGTTGCCGACAGGGGAGCGCTCCGGCGCCACAGCGTGCCGGAGCGCTCCGGTGCGGGGTCAGCGGTCGGTGTTGATCGTCTTGTGGATCCAGCCGGTGTACGCGGTCGCGTTGGTGTACAGGCCCGGGCCGTTCGCGCAGGTGCCGTCCGCGTCGCCGGGGCCCGAGGTGACGCCGATCAGCTCCCAGCGGCCCCACTTGCCGCGCTGGACCTGCGGCCCGCCGGAGTCGCCCATGCACGCCATGGCGCCGGCCTTCCGGCTGACCGTGCACAGCCGGGTCCGGTCCGCGTAACCGGGCGCGCACTCGGACTCCGCGCCGCGCCGGGTGTCGAGCTGCTGGAGCCGCTCGGGGAACTCCCACTTGTCGACGGCGGGGTCGTCGACCGTGGTGCCGAAGCCCAGCAGCCGGGTCGGGGCGCCGGGCGCGCCGGCCCGACCGGCGATCCGGATCGGCTGCTCGGCGACCGGGCGGTCCAGGCGGACCAGCGCGATGTCGTTGCGGTTGGGCTGCGTGCCCACCTGGTAGCCGGGGTGGCGCACCACGCGGTCGATGTTCCGGACGGTGCCGCCGGAGGTCCGCCGGTCGCTGCCGATGCGCACGGTCCCGTCCGGCACCGCCCCGGTGCCCTCCGGGTCGACGCAGTGCGCCGCCGTGACCACCCAGCGCGGGTTGATCAGCGATGCCCCGCAGACGCCCTTGGCGTTGTCCATGCTGGGCACGGTCTCCGGGATCGAGGCCATGAACTCGTAGCGCTCGGTGGAGTCCTTCCCGTTGACGATGGCGCCGGCGCTGCCGGTCATCGCCGTCGCGCAGAAGGCGGCCAGCAGCACGACCCCGGCCGCCTGGAGCATCCCGCGGCGCACGGACTTCAGTCTCGACATGGTTTTCCTTAGTACGGGGGACGATGACGAGGACAATCCTGTCCGTCCACGGTGGACCGGGCCATCCGGGCAACCCGCCCGTCGGCAGGGGGGCTGTCCCGACCACCCGTGGTCGAGGCCGCTCCACCCGCGGGCTCGGCCCCGTGCTCCGCCGGGGACCTGCGCCGCGGGGTCAGGTGAAGTCGCCGCCCCTCGACAGGGCGCGGTCCATGCAGCGCTCCGCCAAGGCGGTGATGGTCCAGGACGGGTTGCAGCAGCCGGTGGAGCCGGGGATCAGGGCCGCGTCGACCACGTGCAGGCCGGGGTGGCCGTGCACGCGCCCCGCCTGGTCGCACACCGGGCCCAGGGCGGCGCCGCCGAGCGGGTGGAGGGTGAGCGGGTAGGCGGCGGTGAGGTCGATCGCCGTCCCGCCGCCCGCGCCGGTCAGCCGGGAGACGACCGCGCGGACCGCCCGCCCGGTGGCGCGGTCCGCGCCGGCGGGCCAGGTCAGCCGGACCTCGTCGGTGGCCGGGTCGTACCGGAACGCCCCGCGGCCCTCCGGCAGGCCCATGCACCCCAGCACGGTGCTCCTGGTCTCGAACGGGTAGGGCGCCGGGATGTGCTCGACGGTCACCGGCCCGGCGGGGGCTTCCCAGTCGTGCGCGCCCACGCACGCCGGACCGCCCTGGCGGGGCAGGGTGGGGTAGGGCAGGAAGGCGCGCAGGTGGATGCGGTCGCCGTTGTTGCCCCAGTGCTCGCCGACGGCGTCGGGCAGGTCGGGCAGCGCCCGGCTTCCCCTGGCGCGCACCAGCAACTCGGAGGTGCCGACGGAACCGGCCGCCAGGAACACGGTGTCGGTGGTGATCCGGACGTGCTCCAGCACCGTCCCGTCGGTGGCGATGCGGTCGCAGGAGAGGGCGTAGCGGTGGGACTTCCCGCGGCCGAGCCGCCGGACGACGTGCAGCGGCGCCACCTCGCACAGGCCCGTCGCCTCGGCCGCGGCCAGGTAGGTCTTGTCCAGGGAGTGCCGCGCGCCGTTGTGCAGTCCGCAGTGGACTTCGCCGTGGGCGGTGCGCGGCGGCAGCCGACCGGCGAGTTCCCCGCGCACCACGTCCCAGTCGACCGGTTGCGGGATGCGGAACACCCGCAGGCCGGCCCGACGGGCGTCGGCGAGGAAGCCCCTGCTCGACGCGTACCGCTCGTGGGACAGGACGTCGTCGGGGATCGGGGACAGGCGCAACGCGGTCGCGGCCCTCGGGTAGTAGACCAGGTCCATCTCCTCGAAGTCCACGCCGGTGGGCATGACGCGGTCGAACAGCCGCCCGGGCGGGCGCAGGGAAGCCCCGCCGTAGTGCAGCGAACCGCCGCCGACACCCGCCCCGCACAGCACGCGCACCCCGCGGCCGACGACCCTCTCCACCAGGCCGGCGTACCGGGGCGGCAGGGACCTGCGCGCGGTGGCCGGCATCCGCGCCGGCCACCGCACCCGGCGGTCCGGGCGGGACAGCCGCGGGAACGGCTCTCCCGCCGCCGCGCCGGGCCAGCGGCGCCCCCGTTCCAGCACGAGCGCGGGCACACCGGCCTCGGCGAGGCGCAGGGCGGCGACGGCGCCGCCGAAGCCGCTCCCCACGACGACCACCGGGCGGTGCTCCTCCCGCACGGGGATCCTGCGCACCGGAGGCGCCATCACAGCTCCTCACGAGATCACGTCGAGCGCCGGACCGGGCGCCGGACCACGTCGGGCGCCGGGCGCCGGCCGGTCCGGGCGGCTGCTCCCGCGGCGACCACCGCCGCGCCGCGGGACCGTTGCGCCGCAGGACCATTGCGCCGGCCGGGAACCGCCCCCGCAACCGTGCCCATGGTCCTGGGCACGACCGGAGCAGGGCGCTGCTCCGGTCGGACGGCCGCGAACGTCCCGGGGGCGAAGGGCCGGTGCGCGGGCGGGCGGGGGAGCCCGACAATCTCCCCGTCCGCCCGGCGGGGTCCGCCCGGCCCCGGCGGGTGGGCCCGCCGGAAGCGAGGTCCCATGCCGACCGCCCCCACCGCCGAGCAGCCCTGGAGCGCCGAGCCCCGGATGAGCCGGTTGGAGACGATGTTCTGGCGCGGCGAGACCGACCCCCGCATCCGGGTCACGACCATGGCGGTCGAGGTCCTGGACCGCGTGCCGGCCTGGGACCGCCTGGTGCGCCGGCACGAGCGGGTCACCCGGCTGGCCCCGCGGCTGCGGCAGCGGGCCGTCGAACCGCTGCTGCGGCTGGGCAGGCCCCACTGGCGCGACGACCCGCTGTTCGACCTGGGGTACCACCTCCGCCGCGTCCGGCTGCCCGCCCCCGGCACGCTGCGCCACCTCCTCGACTTCGCGCGGACCGCGTTCCTGACGCCGTTGGACCGCACGCGCCCCCTGTGGGAGGCGACGCTGGTGGAAGGTCTCGACGGGGAGGGCGCCGGGTACGTGCTCAAGCTGCACCACAGCCTGTGCGACGGGATCGGCGGGGCCCAGCTGCTCGCGTTGCTGCACGAGGCCGACACGCCGGAGGGCTCCGTCCGCCTCGCCCGCCCGCCGGCACGCGCCGCCACCGCGCCCCCGACCGGGACGACCCGGCGCACGGGGAACCCGGTGCCGGCGGGGTTCCGGTTCGCGCGCAGCGTCCTCAAGGCGACCGTGCTGCCCGCCGCGCCACCGTCGCCCCTGCTGGGCGAGCGGAGCAGCGCCCGGTTCTTCGGCGCCATGACGCTGCCGACGGCGCGGCTGCGCGCGGCGGGCAGGGCGGCCGGCGGCTCGCTGAACGACAGCTACCTCGCGCTGCTGCTCGGCGCGTTCGACCGGTACCACGCGCACTTCGGCGTGGAACTGGCCGAGTTGCCGGTCCTCGTGCCGATCAGCACCCGCACCGCGGCCTCCGCCTCGGGCGGCAACCAGTTCGCGAGCCACCGCCTGGCCGGCGCGATGAGCGGGGTGGGGTTCGACCAGCGCGTCCGCCTCGTGCACGCCGCGGTCGCCGCCGCGCGCGCCGGCGCGCCGCTCAAGGCGTTGGGGGTGCTCGTCCGCTGCGCGACGCCCATGCCCGCGCCGGTGATCGCGTTCGCCGAGAAGCTGCTGTTCCAGGGCAACGACCTGATCGCGTCCAACTTCCCGGGCCTCGCCGAGCGCGTCCGGCTCGCCGGCGCCCGGGTCGAGGCGGTCTACCCGTACGCGTCGGTGGTGTTCGGCGCGATGAACGCGGTGCTGGTCTCCTACGCCGACAACTGCCACCTCGGGGTGAACCTCGACCCGGCGGCGGTCAGCCGGCCCCGGCTGTTCCTGGACTGCCTGCACCAGGAGTGGGACGAGGTGGCGGGGCGCGCCGGGCCGTCACGCGGTGCGGGACCACGGGCGTGAGGAGCCCCAGCGCACGCCGCCCAGCTCGACCAGCACGGCGTCGTCGTCGTCGCACACCAGGACGTCCGTCGGCCCGTCCGGGGCCGCGGAGGTCACCAGGGCCCACATGGACCCGGTCCAGCGGCCGGTCACGGTGGTCCGCTCGACGCTGAGCACCGGCCCCGGCGCGGACCCGCCGGACGCGACCTCCAGCACGTGGTCGAGCAGGTCGGGCGGGAAGGCGTGGTCCACCGCGGCCGGTTCGCGGGCGGTCAACCGCAGCAGCGTGCAACCGCCCTGCCCGGCTGCGGCGCGGACACCGGGGGCCACGGCGGCGCCGTCACCGGCGTGCTCCCGGAGCCGGCGCAGCAACGCGGCCGGGTCGCCGGTGCGGCGCTGCCGGAACACCTGCGCCGTCCCCTCGGCCAGCGGGTCCCGCGCCCCGGGCGCCTCGGTGACGGCGAACCGCCACCGCCCGGGGGATTCGACCGCCCCGGCGACCTCCAACGCCGAGCCGCGCCGGAACCCGGGGTCGTGGACGACGCTCAGCCGCCGGAGGGTCGCCGGGGCCGAACCGCACAGGCGGTGGGCCGCCGCCGCGGCCAGCTCCACCAGTTCACCCGTCGTGGGGGCCGCCCGGCGCACGGCGGACGTGCGCCACCGCACCACGCGGTGCTCGGTGGCGCGGTCGGGCAGCAGCGGGTGGGCCCGCTCGGCGGGGGCTCCCGTCGTCGGCGCCCAGTACCGCCGCCCGCGCCACGGGTGGGGAGGCAGGCTCACCGGCCGACCGGGTGGCAGGACCCGTTCCCACCGCACGGCGTGCCCGGCTTCGTGCAGCCGGGCGGCCGCGGCCACCAGGGACTCCCACGCGGGGCCCGCGCCCGGGTGGCCCGAGCAGGCGCCGGTGCGGTCCAGGTGCAGCACGTGGCGCCCCGGCGGCGGGGTGTCGGCCTCGACGGCGCCCGCCAGCACCAGTTCCGCCGCGCGGGCCGCGTCGACCTCCCCCCGGCACTGGCGCGCCGCGACCCAGCCGGGCCCGCTGCCCAGCACGGTCGTCGGCGTCACGCCCCACTCGCGCCACAGGGCGACCAACCCGACCAGGAACGACCACGACGCGACGTCCGCGCCGGGCGGCGGCGCGCCGGGCACGGAGGCCGCGCACTCCCGGACGGCGTCGCGGAAAGCGTTGCTGCGCCGGGACAACTCCTCGACCGTCACCGGGTCGACGGGCCCACCGCGGAGGAAGAGCACCGGGCCCGGCGGGTCGTCGGCCGCGGCGCGGGCCGACCGGGGCTCGTGCCGCAGGGCCGCCACCAGGGCCGCGCGGTCGGCGGCCACGAACACGCGCCGGTACCGGTGGTGCGCCCGCCGGACCGCCGCGGTGTGGCAGACGTCGGCGGCCCCCACCTCGGGCGCGGAGTCCAGGAAGTCGGCGTGGGCGTCGATGACGGCGTCGAGGGTGTCCGGGCGCCGGGCCGAGAGCACCAGCACGAGGGGCCGACCGCCCGGCGCGCCGACCGCCGCCGGGCGCTCCACCGACCCGAGCACGGCGTGCACGTTGGTGCCGGTCACGCTGAACGAGTTGACACCCGCCACCAGGCGTTGCCGAGCGGGCAGGGGCACGAGGTCGGTCACCACCGAGCAGGGCAGCCCCGCCCAGCGCACCGCGGGGGTGGGCGTGGTGTGGTGCAGCGTCGGGGGCAGCGCCCGGTGGTGCAGCGCCAAGGCGGCCTTGAGCAGGCCGGTGAGCCCGGCGACGGGCTCCTGGTGGCCGAAGTTGCCCCGCGCCGAGCCGAGCAGGAGGGGCCGCCCCGCCGGCCGGCCGGGGCCCAGCACCGACGCCAGCGCCGCGATCTCCACCGGGTCGCCCACCGGTGTCCCGACGCCGTGGGTCTCGACGAACGACACCGCCGCGGGGTCCACCCCGGCGTCCTCGTAGGCGCGGCGCAGGGCCTCCTCCTGGGTCGCGCCGGCCGGGCTGAGCATCGTCGCGCTCGCGCGGCCGTCGTTGGTCACGGCGCTGCCCAGGACGGTCGCGTACACCCGGTCGCCGTCCCGCAGCGCGGCCGACAGCGGCTTGAGCACCACCACCGCGCACCCCTCGCCCCGGACGAAGCCGTCCGCCGCCGCGTCGGCGAAGGCGCACCGCCCCCGCGCGGAGAGCACCCCCGCGCGACCGTAGGCGAGGTGCTCCTCGGCGGAGAGCACCAGGTGCACCGCGCCCGCCACCGCCAGGTCGCACTCGCCGCCCCGCAGGCTGCGGCAGGCCAGGTGCACGGCGGCCAGCCCGCCCGAGCAGTTGGTGTCCACGGTGGCGCTGGGCCCGCGCAGGTCGAACTGGAAGGACACCTGGCCGCTCAGGCCCGCGTGCGCCCCGGCCCCGATCACCGAGTACATGTCGAGCAGGCCGTCGCGGGCCAGCAGGTGCCAGTAGTGCGACGGCGTCTGCGCCAGGTACACCCCGGTCCGGTGCGTCGCCGGACCGCCGGGCACGACGCCCGCGTCCTCGAAGGCGTCCCAGGTCGTCTCCAGCGCCACCCGCTGCTGGGGGTCCATGTGCGCGGCCTGCCGGCGGCCGATGCCGAAGAAGTCGGCGTCGAACGAGGCCACGTCGTCGAGCAGCCCCAACCGCGCCGCCGGGGTGTGCCGGCTGCCCCCGTCGGGCCCGGCGAGCGGTTCCAGGCCGTAGCGGTCGGGGGCGACCGGGCCGACCACGTCGACCCCGTCGCACAGGGCGCGCCAGAGCGCCCGGGTCCCGCGCACCCGCGGGAAGCGGCACCCCGCGCCGATGACGGCGATCGGCTCGTCGTTGCTGCGCGTCATGGCTGGAACCCCGCTCGCTGGGCCGTGACCGGGTCCGCGCGGACGGCGGCGGTCCGCGCGCGGCCCGGCCCGCGCACCGGCGCGCGGCCCGGCCGGACCGGGCCATCGTCGGCGCGACCGCGCGCGACCGCCAGTGCCGTCCGGCCTGGGACCTTCGTCTCCGGGGTCGCGGGCAGGAGCCGGTGGTACCCATGGTTCCCGGCCACGTGCCGCTCGGTGAGGAGGTGGAACCCGTGGGGGACACCCTGCTCGCCCGGGTCGAGGCGCACGCCGACCGCTGGCGGCGGTGCGCCCGCTGCCGGCGGTGGTGCGCGCGCCGCGCGCTGCCCCCCGGGTGGACCTGCCCGGGGTGCGGGGCGCCGTTCCGGGTGCCGGCCGCGGACCGGATCGCCTCCCTCGTGGACCCGGGCACCTTCGAGGAGCTGGCCGCGGCGCTGGCGCCGGGCGACCCGCTCGACTTCCACGACCGCGTCCCCTACCCCCGGCGCTGCGCGGACGCCCGCTCCCGGACCGGCTCGGCGGAGGCGGCCGTGCTCGGCACGGCCGAGGTCGCGGGCCGGCGGGTCGTCCTGGTCGTGTTCGACTTCGCCTTCCTCGGCGGGTCGATGGGTGTCGTGGTGGGGGAGAAGCTCGCCCGCGCGGCGGAGATCGCCGAGCACGGGCGCATCCCCCTGGTGACGGTGTCCGCATCGGGCGGCGGGCGGATGCAGGAAGGCGCTTTCGCGCTGCTGCAGGGGGCCAAGGCGGCGGCGGCGGTCGGCGCGCTGCGGGACGCCGGCGTGCCCTACCTCAGCGTGCTCACCGACCCCGTCATCGGCGGTGTGCAGGTCTCCTTCGCCAGCGCCGGGGACGTCGTGCTGGTCGAGGAGGGCACGCGTGCGGGCTTCGCCGGGCGGCGCGTGGTCGAGCAGACCACCGGCTGCCGGCTGCCCGAGGACTTCCAGACCGACGCGTTCCTCCTCCGGCACGGGCACGTGGACCTCGTCGCGCCGCGGCGCGAGCTGCCCGCGACCCTGGCCCGCCTGGTGGCCTACGCGTCCTCCGACCGCGCACCGCGCCCCGAACCCCCTGCGGGACCCGACGACCCGCCGGAGCCCCCGGAGGACGAGGTCGACCCCTGGGACGCGGTCGTCGCGGTCCGGGCCGCGCACCGACCGCGCCTGGCGCACTACCTGGACACCGCCTTCACCGACGTGGTCGAACTGCGCGGCGACCGCATGAGGGACGACGACCCGACCGTCTTCACCGGCCTGGCCCGGCTGGCCGGCAGCCCCGTCGTCGTCATCGGGCACAACCGGGTCACCGGGGGCCCGGCGCGGCGCAACGCCGGGATGGCGCTGCCCTCGGGCTACCGCAAGGCGACCCGCGTGATGCGCCTGGCGGCGCGGTGGTCGCTCCCGGTCGTGACCCTCGTCGACACCCCCGGCGCCCACCCGGCGGCCGACGCCGAGGCCGACAACCAGTGCGGGGCCATCGCCGAGACCATGCTGACCGCCGCGCGGCTGCCCACCCCGGTGGTGTGCGCGGTCATCGGCGAAGGCGGGAGCGGGGGAGCGCTCGCGCTGTCCATCGGGGACCGGTTGCTGATGCAGCGGAACAGCACCTTCTCCGTCATCAGCCCCGAGGGGTGCGCGGCGATCCTGTTCTCCGACAGCGCCCGCGCGCCGGAGGCCGCCCGCGCGCTGCGCCTGCGCGCCGCCGACCTGCTGCGGCACGGCCTGATCGACGCCGTCGTGCCGGAACCGCCCGGCGGCGCGCACACCGACCCGCGCCGCGCGGCCGACCTGCTGGCCGCGGCCCTGCGCCGGCACCTCGCCGAGCTGGGGGCGTGCGACGGCCCGCGGCTGGTGGCGGCGCGCGCCGCCCGGTTGCGGGCGCTGGGCCGCGACTGGTGCGGCACGCCCCGGGTGACGGGAGGCCGCGGTGGATGACCCGCCCGCCAACGGATCGCACGACGACGCCGCCGCGGTGCTCCGGGCGCTCACCGAGGTGCTGGCACTGCTCGGACCGGACCGCGCGCGGCGGGTCCGGGTGCGCAGCGGCCGGTTCGGGCTCGACGTCACGCTGCGCCCCCGCGCGGCGGACGGGCGCGCTGCGGCGGGAAGCGCCCTCCCGGCCGAGGACCACGCCACCGGACCCGCAGCCGCCGAACCACGTGGGGCACAACAGGAATCGGCGCGACCTGGGACAGCACAACAGGAAGCGGCGCAACCACGTGCGGCGCAACCACGTGCGGCTCGACCGGGAGCGGCAGAACCGGAAACGGCACAACCGGAGACGGCGCGACCGGAGACGGCGCGACCGGAGACGGCACAACAGGAAGCGGCGCGACCGGAAGCGGCCGAACGGCCGATCACGCCGATCACCGCGCCCGCGATCGGCGTGTTCCACCGGCGCCCCGCTCCCGGCGAGCCCCCGTTCGTCCACGTCGGCGACCGCGTGGCGACCGGCGCCGAAGTCGGCCTGGTCGAGGCGATGAAGACCTTCACCCCCGTCGTCGCCGACCGGGCGGGCGTCATCCGCGCCGTCCACGTCGAGGACGCCCGGGTGGTCGAGTACGGGCAGGCCCTGTTCGACCTGGAGCCCGAACCGACCGCGGGGTGGGGCGCGTCGTGATCGGGACCGTGCTGGTCGCCAACCGGGGCGAGGTCGCGGTGCGGGTCGTCCGGGCCTGCCGGCTGCTGGGCATCCGCTCCGTCGTGGCCCACTCGACGGCGGACCGCGACACCCTGCCGGTCCGCCTGGCCGACGACAGCGTCTGCGTGGGGCCCGGACCGGCGGAGCACAGCTACCTGTCCGTCCCCGCCCTCCTCTACGCCTGCGCCCGCGCCGGGGCCGACGCGGTGCACCCCGGCTACGGCTTCCTCGCCGAGGACCCGGACTTCGCCGCCGCCTGCCGCGACAGCGGCCTCACCTGGATCGGGCCCGACCCCGGGCACATCGCCCTGCTCGGCGACAAGATCGCCACCCGCAACGAGGTGGCCGCCGCGGGGCTGCCCGTCCCGCCGGGATCGCGGGCCCCCGTGACGGGACCGGCCGACGCCGCCCGGCAGGCGCGCGGGATCGGCTACCCGGTCGCGCTCAAGGCCGCGTCCGGGGGCGGTGGCCGGGGCGTGCACCGCGTGGACGACGACGAGCAGCTGGCCGAGCGGTTCGACCGGGCCCGGGACGCCGCGCGGGCGCTGTTCCAGGACGACCGCCTCTACGTGGAGAAGTGGATCGGCGACGCGCGCCACGTCGAGGTCCAGGTCCTCGCCGACCGCCACGGCGGGGTCGTCCACCTCGGGGAGCGGGACTGCTCGGTGCAGCGGCGGCACCGCAAGCTGGTCGAGGAGTCCCCCGCGCCGGGGCTGTCCGCGGCGCGGCGCGCGGCCCTGGGCGACTGGGCCGTCCGGGCGGCGCGGCACCTCGGCCTGCGCAACCTCGCCACGGTCGAGTTCCTGCTCGACGCTGGCGGCGGCCTGCACTTCACCGAGATCAACCCGCGGTTGCAGGTGGAGCACCCGGTGACCGAGGCCCGCACGGGGCTGGACCTGGTGGCCTGGATGATCCGCGAGGCGGCGGGGGAGCCCGTGCCGTGCCGGCAGGACGACGTGCGCCCGCGCGGGCACGCCGTGGAGGCGCGGATCTCCGCCGAGGACCCGGACCACGACTGGGCGCCCCGCTGCGGCACCGTGACCGACCTCGTGCTCCCCGGCGGTCCGGGCATCCGCGTCGACACCTGGCTCACCCGCGGCGCCACCGTCTCCCCGCACTACGACCCGCTCCTGGCCAAGGTCGTCGCCTGGGCGCCCGACCGGGACACCGCGCGCCGCCGCCTGGTCCAGGCGCTGCGGGAGTTCTCCTGCTCCGGCGTGGCGCACAACGCGAAGGCGCTGACCGAGATCCTCGACCACGACGAGTTCCGCCGGGGCGAGCACCGGGCGGGCGTGGTCGAGCGGGCCGTGCGGCGCCCCGGGGGAGAGGCGGACGCCCGATGACCACACCCGACACCGCGGCGCTCGCGGAGCGGACCCACACCGCCTACATCGACGGCCGAGACGTCGCGCTCCGGGAGGTGGTCCGCCCGGCCGCGGTCCGCCTGTCGGAGGACCCGCACGCCCACCAGCCGCCCCCGCCGGTGCTGGGCCGGTGCGCCCTCGCCGGGCCGGCGCAGGTGCGCGCCGCGTCGGCGGCGGCGGCGCGGGCGGCCCCGCCGTGGGCCGACACGGCGCCGGCGCGGCGGTTCGCGCTGGGACCGGCGTTCTGCGCGCGGTTGCGGGACTCCGCCGCGGAGTTCACCGCGCTGCTCGTCGCCGAGGGGTGCCCGCGCCGCATCGCCGACTGGCTCGTGGACAGCATGCTCGCGATGTTCGACGCGGAATCGTGCCGCTGGTACCAGCGGCTCATGCGCTTCGAGTGGCGTGACGGCGACCGGCGGTTGGTGCTGCAGCACCACCCCGACGGGGTGCTCGCGATCAACCCTCCCGGCAACGCGCCGGCCTTCAGCGCCGTGACCGCCGCGCTGCACGGGCTCATGGCCGGCAACGCCGTCGTCGTCCGCGTGCCCCGGCGCTTCCCGTCGAGCACGACCTTCCTGCTGCGGCACGTGCTGGCGCCGTGCCTGGAAGACCTGCCCGCCCCGCCCGGCGCGCTGAACTTCTTCTGCGCCGCACCGGATCACGTGCTCGCGCACTGGCTGGAAGACCCGCGGGTCGACGACATCCTGTACTACGGCAACAGCGAGCGCGGTCTGCGCTTCCACCGCGCGTGCCTGGAGCACGGCAAGAAGGCCGTGCTCGAACTGTCCGGCAACGACACGGTCGTGGTGTGGGAGGACGCCTCGCTCGCCGACGCGGTGGAATCGCTGGTGACCGCGTTCCACGGCTCCGGGCAGATGTGCATCGCGCCCAACCGCGCCGTGGTCCACCCCGCGGTGGCCGACGACCTGGTCGAGGCGTTGCGCCTGCGGGTCGCCGACATCCGGCCCGGCCGCCCGGAGGACGAGGCGACGCTGCTCACGCCGGTGCCCGGTGACGACCACGAGGCCGTGCTGGCGGAAGCCCGCGCCGCCGGGGCGGTCGTCGTGTGCGGTGGCCGTCGCCTCACCCTCGCCGGGGCCCCGCACCCCGCCGGGCCGTTCGTGGAGCCGACCCTGCTCCGGGTGGACGGCCTGGCCACCGCCCGGGAGTTGACCGCGGTCCGCGAGGAGACCTTCTTCCCGCTGCTGTCCCTCGTCGTGCCGCACCCGGACGGCGACGGCGGACGACTGCTGTCGGAGGTGATCGGCTTCCTCAACGGCAACCGCTACGGGCTGCGCAACTCGCTGTGGACCGGGAGCCCGGCGGTCGCCGAGCGGTTCGTGAGCGGCGTGCGCAACGGCGCGATGCTCAAGGTGAACCAGCCGCACATGGACTTCGTCCACCTGCTGCCCAGCCACGGCGGAACCGGGTGGTCGGCGGGCGTCCACGGCGAGGCTACCTACGTGTTCCTCAAGACCAGCCACCTGCAATCGGCCGTGATCGGGCCGTGAGCGCGCCGCTCAGATCCGCAGGCCCCCGTCGACGCGCACCACCTGGCCCGTCACGCCGCGCGCCCGGTCGGACACCAGGAAACCGACCAGGGAGGCCACTTCCTCGGGGGTGCCGAAGCGGCCCAACGGGATCCGAGGCGCCCACCTGCCCTCGTAGGCCCGCGTCGTCCGGGTGCTGATGAAACCCGGCGCCACGGCGTTCACCCGGACGTCGAACCGCGCCAGCTCCTTGGCCAGCGACAGGACGAAACCGGTGAGCGCGGCCTTGGACGACGCGTAGTTCACCTGCCCGGCGTTGCCGTCCAGGCCCACCACCGACGACAGCACCACCACCGCCGCGCCGGGGCGGTCCACGAGGTCGGGGACGACCTCGCGCGTCATCCGGAACACCCCGGTGAGGTTGACCTCCAGCACCCGGGCCCACGCCTCGTCGCCCATCCTGGCCAGCCAACCGTCCCGCATGACGCCGGCGTTGTTGACCAGCACCGAGATCGGCCCCAGGGTGGCGCGCACCCGCTCGACGAACCGCCGCACCGAAGCGGGGTCGGTCACGTCGCACCGCGCGCCCAGCACGGCCCGGCCGCGCGAGCGCGCCTCCTCCACCACCTGCCGCGCCGACTCGTCGTCGGACTCGTAGCAGAAGGCGACGTCGTGGCCGTCGCGGGCCAACCCGGCGACCACCGCGCGGCCGATCCCGCGCGAGCCGCCCGTCACCACGGCCACCCGGCCGCTCACGGGGAGACCGCGTCGGGAACGCCGCTCGCGGCGGTGTCGGCTGCGCGGCTCGCGGCGGTGCCGGATGCGCCGCTCGCGGCGGTGCCGGATGCGCCGCTCGCGGCGGTGGGCACCGAGATGTAACCGTGCTGGAGCGCGACGAGCACCGCCGTCGTCCGGTCGGCGACGGCCAGCTTCGCGAACAGCGAACTCAGGTAGTTCTTGACCGTCTTCTCGGACAGCCCCAGGCACCGGGAGATCCGGCGGTTCGACTGGCCCAGTCCCAGCAGTTGCAACACCTGCCGCTCCCGCGGGGTGAGGTTGTCGGCGCGCCTGCGGGGCGGCCCGGGAGCGCCGCCGCCGTCGGCGTCGTCATCGGCGGCGCGGCGGTCGGCAGGTCGCCGCGCCGGGGAACCGGGCGGGCGCCCCTGCCGGATCCCCTGCTCCCGCAACGCGATCGCGGCCAGGTCCGCCCCGGCCTGGTGCAGGGCGGCCACCCGGCGGACCCTGGCGAGGGCGTCCTCCATCGCCTCCTCGATGTCGCTGAACACCGCCTGCACCAGGAACGGGGGGATGGGGTCGGTGTCCTGGCGGAAGTGCACCCACCTCAGGCACGCGGCCAGCTCCTCCGGGCTCCGGTGGTGCAGGTGGGCGCGGAATTCCAAGCGGTCCACCACATCGGCCGGGGTCAAGCCGTTGACCTCCAGCCACCGCCGGAAGACCTGGGAGGTGGCGCCCGCGGGCCCCGCGGACGGGGGAGTGGGGTTCGAGCCGCTCATCAACGAGTCCCCTCGTCGACCGGTCGCAGCGCGCGTGGTTGCGCTTGGTAGTTGCCTGATTGCAGAATGTATCACGTACTGATGAAGCGGTACAGGCGGTTCCCTCCGTCGGCCGTCACGACGCGGACGGGGCTCAGCGGTGGAAGACAGTGCGGGACAACGGGGATCCTTCTGCGTCCGGCACGACGACGTCGAAGGCCGGCCGGTGCGCAGCCTGTGCGCGGGCAGCCGGTCGCCGGGCAAGCCCGGTGCGGTGCTCGTCCCCGCACTGGGCGTCCCGGAAGACCTCGGCGCACTCGCGCGCGAGTGCGCGCGGTGGACGGTTTCGTCCCTGCTCGACGTGTTCGCCCGCGACCGGCGGGTCGGGGCGGACCTGCCCGCCGTCACGGCCGTGACGGCGGCGTGGTTGCGGGCGGTGCCGACCGGACCCGTTGTGCTGGTGGGGCATTCCACAGGGGCGCAGGCCGCCCTGCAGGCCGCCGTCCGGGCGCCGGCGGCCGTGCGGGCACTCGTCCTGCTGTCACCGACCTTCGCGCCCGAGCTGCGCCGGGCGCCGGCCCTGCTGCGGGCCTACTTCCGCGACAGCGCGCACGAACCGCTCGACCTGTGGAGGACCACCCTGCCGGGCTGCGCGCGGGTCGGCGCGACGACCCTGCTGCGGCTCGTGCGCTCGGCCCGGCACGACCGCCCGGAGGACGCCGTCGCCGACGTCCGGTGCCCGGTCCTCGTCGTGCGTGGCGAGCGCGACGCCCTGTGCCCCGCCCACTGGGCGGAAGGGCTCGGCGCCGCGGCTCGGCAGGGCCGGTGCGCGACCGTCCCCGGAGGGCACGGCTTCCCGCACGTGCACAGCAGGCACACCGCCGACCTCATCGCCCGCTTCGCCGAGGAGTGCCGGTGACCGGCCCCGGCCGACGCGGCGGCCCCCTGCACCGCGGACGCGCCGATCCCCGGGCGCGGGGAGGTCGCGGTCGCCGGGGACAGGACCACCGCGGCGGCCCGCACGTAGGCTGTGCGCGACCTCGGAAGAGTGCGTTGACGCGGTAGAGGGGGAAAGCGGTGCCTGCAGTGGTGCGGACGGGCCGGTTCGGCCTGCTGCTCGCGCTGCTGCTCGTGCTGCTCGGGGTGAGCGCCGCGGTGGCGCCGGGTTCCGGCGGCGGGGCTTCGGCGCCGCTGCACGGACCGCTGCACGGACCGCCGGTGCTCGGCGAGTCGACGTCGGCCGCGCCGTCGATGAACGACGACCTGCACGACTGGTTGCGGGTGTCGGTGGGGGTGCGCAGCGCGTCGACCACGACCCTGGTGGAGACCTGGTGGGTCGTGTGCCCGTGCGCGACCGTCGAGCGCGCCCTGCGGGGGCGGTCGTCCCTCGACCTGGTCGGTGCTGCCGGTGCTGCGGCTGCCGAGCCGACACCGCGGTCGAGCCGGGCGCCTCCGGTCGCGTGATCGGACCCGACCCGCTCTGAAACCGCGCTCGACGCGGCTGCCGCGCCCCCCGCTCGGAGGTGGCGCCGGTCCGCGTGCGAGCCGTCGACCCGTGCTCTGGAAAGGCTTTTCGATGTCTGTCGTTGTGCTCGTGCTGCTCGCGGCCACGGTCCTGGCCGCGGCCGGCCTCATGGTGGCCATGTTCGTCAAGGACGAGCCGTTCTACGGCGCCGTGGGGCTCGGCGTCCTGTCCGGCCCCGGCAGCGTGATGGCGCTCGTGCACCTGGCCGTGGCCTAGTAACGCCCGGGAACCCGACGCCCCGGCGGAGCCGCCGGGGCGTCGGGGCGGTCCGGTCGGCCACGACGCGGCCGACCGGACCGCCCCTCCGGGAGCGGGCGGCTCCCCCTCACGGTTCGATGAGGCCGGCGCGGATCGCATAGCGGGTCAGTTCCAGCCGGTCCTTCAACCCGAGCTTCTGGAGCAGGTTCGCGCGGTGCCGCTCGACGGTCTTGACGCTGATGACCAGCAGGCCGGCGATGTCCTTGGAGGAGTGGCCCTCGGCGACGAGCTTGAGGATCTCCTCCTCGCGGTCGGTGATGGCCTTGTCGGGCAGGCCGTGGCCCTCCCGGACCCGGTGCAGGTAGTCGCGGATCAGCGCGGTGACGGCGCCGGGGTAGAGGAACGGCTCGCCGCGCATGGCGGCGCGGCAGGCTTCGACCAGGTCCCGGTCGGCGACGGACTTCAGGACGTAGCCGGACGCGCCCGCCTTGAGCGCTTCGAAGAAGTACTGCTCGTTGTCGTACATGGTCAGGATGAGGATGCGCAGCGCCGGCTGGAGGCGGGACAGCTCCCGCGCGGCCTGCAGGCCGGTCAGCCGCGGCATGGCGATGTCGAGGATGGCCAGGTCCGGCTGTTCGGCGCGGGCCTTCTCGATCGCCTCGGCGCCGTCGCCCGCCTCGGCGACCACGGTGAGGTCGGGTTCGCCGTCCAGGATCAGCCGGACTCCGCGGCGCACCAGCGCGTGGTCGTCGGCGAGCAGGACGCGGGTCGTCGGCTCGGGCATGGTCAGGCGCTCCTGCCAGGGGTCGGTACGCGCAGCCGCACCTCGGTGCCGCCGCCCGGGTGGGGGCCGACGGTGAGGTCGGCGCCGATGAGCAACGCGCGTTCGCGCATCCCCAGGATGCCGGAACCCTCGGGGGCCTGGCCGAGTCCGCGGCCGTCGTCGCGGATGCGCAGGTCCACCCCCGCCGGGTCGTGGGCGAGGGTGAGGTCAAGGTGGCGGGCGTGCGCGTGGCGCGCGACGTTGGTGATGGCCTCCTGCGCGACCCGGTAGACGACCAGCTCGACCTCGTTGCCCAGCTCGGGGAGGTCGGCGTCGAACCGGCGGCGCACCGACAGCCCGCTGTGCCCGGCGATCTCGGTGGTCAGCGCCTTGAGCGCGCTGATCAGCCCGAGCTCCTCCAGCACGCCGGGGCGCAGCCGGCGGGCGATCCGGCGGATCTCGTCGAGGCTGCCGCGGGTCGTCTCCTGCACCTGGTGCAGCTCGTCGCGCACCGTGGGCGGCGCGTGGTCGGCCACCCGCTTGAGCTCCAGCAGGACGGCGGTGAGGGTCTGGCCGACCTCGTCGTGCAGTTCCCGGGCGATGCGGCTGCGCTCGGCTTCCTGCGCGGACAGGGCGCGGGCGGCGCTGGCGCCGCGCTCGGCCTCCAAGCGGTCGAGCATGGTGTTGAAGGTCCTGATGAGACCCGCGATCTCGCCGCGCCCGGTGGCCGCGGGGCGCGGGCCGGGGCGCAGCAGGTCCGTCGTGGTCATCGCGCGGGTGAGCCGGTCCAGCGGGGCCAGGCCCAGCCGCAGCAGCGCGGCGTTGGCGACCAGCATCACCGCCAAGCCCGCCGAGAGGATCACCGCCTCGGTGAACAGGACCGGGGTGGACACCGTCACCGGCCCGAGCAGCAACGCCGCCGCGGCCACCACCAGCACCGCGGCGTTGAGCGGGAAGATCCGCCAGAACAGGGACACGGTCACGGCCTCCTTCGCCTCCAGGCTGCCGGGGGGTCGGCGCCCTTGTCCACCCGGGCCGGCGCCCACCCGGCGCGTACATGCCGCCACCACCCGCGAATGGGTGCCGGCACCGATTGTCCCGCCACCGGGCGCCGCACAGACTGGTGTGGACGGTTGCCACGCCGGAGGAAGAGGTGACGCCGTGCTCGGATCGGAACAGCAGACCCGTGAACCGCCGACGGCGGCGTCGGTCGCCGGCGCCGCGATCCCGACGCTACAGGCACACCTCCACCGCCACGCCGAACAGGTTGATTTCATGCACGCTAGCGATATCGCGGTGAACGTGCCGACGGTCACCGTCCACGACCCGGTCGCACAGGCCGTGCGGGTGATGGCGGTGAGCCGCCTGCCCGGCCTGATCGTCGTCGACGACCGCTCGCGCCCCCTCATGGTGCTGCCCGGGACCCAGGTGCTGCGCCTGGCCGTTCCCGGCGCCTACCAGGACGACCCGGCGCTCGCGCGAGCGGTCGACGAGGCCCACGCGGACCACTTCTGGCAGGAGTTGGGCGACCTGACCGTCGCCGACTGCGCCCCGCGCCGACCGGTGAAACCGGTGACCGTGCGGGCGGACGCGACCCTGCTGGAGGTCGCGGCGCTCATGGCGCGTCTGCACAGCCCCCTCGTGGCGGTGGTCGACGGGAGCGGCGTGCTCCTGGGCGCCGTCACGCTGGAGCGCCTGATCACCAGCCTGGCGGTGTTCGGCAACGTCGAGTAGCGGCTGACACCGCCCGCCCCCACCCCATCCCCGCGCCCGCACCCGCATCCGCTCGCGGGTGCGCTGCGCCGTGTCCTCCGAGGAGTGTGCCTTCAGTGTGCCCGAGTGCCGCGACCACCCGATCAGCCGGCCGCGAACCCGTCGCGTGCCGGGGCCGCGCCGACGACCGGACCGGCCCTCCGGGTCGTGACCGATGAGCGCCGTCCTCGCCCTCGGGATCTTCCTGGTCGCGTTCTTCTTCATCGCCACGGAGAAGGCGGACAAGCTCAAGGTGGTGCTCATCGCCTCGGGCGCGATGGCCGTCCTGGGCCTGGTCCCCGGCGCCGAGGTGTTCTTCTCCGAGCACGCCGGCATCGACTGGAACGTCATCTTCCTGCTGTTCGGCATGATGGTCATCGTCGGGATCGTCAAGCAGACCGGCATCTTCGACTACCTCGCCATCTGGGCGGCCAAGAAGGCGAAGGGCAAGCCGTACCGCCTGATGGTGATGCTGATGGCGATCACCGCCGTGGCCTCGCCGTTCCTCGACAACGTCACCACGATCATGCTGGTCGTCCCGGTGACCATCGTGGTGTGCAACCGGCTGCGCATCGCGCCCCAGCCCTACATCATCGCCGAGGTGCTCGCGTCCAACATCGGTGGCGCGGCGACGCTCATCGGCGACCCGCCCAACATCATCATCGGCAGCCGGGCCGGGTTGACCTTCACCGACTTCCTGGTCCACATGGCGCCGATCGTGGTCGTCATCTTCGCGGTGTTCGTGCTGCTGACCAGGGTGCTGTTCCGCAAGTCCTTCCAGCACAACCCCGAGCACGTCGCGGCGGTCATGGCGCTCAACGAGCGGCGGGCCATCACCGACGCCCGGATGCTGCGCCGCTGCCTGGCCGTGTTCGCCGTGGTGGTCCTCGGGTTCAGCCTGCACTCGGTGCTCCACCTCGACCCGGCCGTCGTCGCCCTGGTGGGCGCCGGGCTGATGATGCTGGCCACCGGCGCCGACGTCGGCGACGTCCTGCGCGAGGTCGAGTGGCACACCCTGGCCTTCTTCATGGGCCTGTTCGTCATGGTCGCGGGACTGGTGCACACCGGCGTCATCGAGACGCTGGGCAGCTGGGCCGTGCAGGGGTTCGGCGACAACCACTTCCTCGCGGCCACCGCGTTGTTGTTCGGCTCCAGCGTGTTGGGCGCCTTCTTCGACAACATCCCCTACGCCGCCACCATGAGCCCCGTCGTGGAGGGCATGGTGGCCGGGATCGCGGACCCGGCGACCGGGCAGGCGCTGTGGTGGTCCTTCGCGCTCGGCGCGGACTTCAGCGGCAACGGCACCGCGGTGGCGGCCAGCGCCAACGTCGTCGCCATCGGCATCGCGGCGCGCACCGGCAACCACATCAGCTTCTGGCAGTTCACCAGGTACGGCATCGTCGTGACGGTGCTGAGCACGGTGATGGCCTGGGGCTACGTCTGGTTGCGCTACTTCATGTGACCCGGGAGACCCCCGGGCGGCGCCGTGCGACAGGCGGCGGAGCGGGTGGCGGGCCGTGCGGCCGGCCGCCCGCTCCGCGGATTGTCGGTGTGGGCCGGCAGGTTCGAGCGCGTGACCCGTCCCGTGCCCGCGCTGCTGCGCGACCCGGCCTTCCGCCGGTACTTCCTCGCCCGGACGTCCTCCCACCTCGGAGACGGCCTGATCCCCGTCGCGCTGCTGTTCGGCGCGTTGCGGCTCGGGGCGTCGCCGACCGAGCTGGGGCTCGTCCTGCTGGCCGGCCGGTTGCCGGTCGTGGTGTTCACCCTCGTCGGCGGGGTGGTGGGCGACGTGCTGTCGCGTCGCGCCGTCATGCTCGCCGCCGACGTCGTCCGCTGCGCCTCCCAGGGGCTGACGGCCGCCCTGCTCGTCACCGGGGTCGCGACCCTGTGGCACCTGGCCGCGTTGCAGGCGGTGGCGGGCGCGGCCCACGCCTTCTTCACCCCCGCCGCGGCGGGCCTGGTCGCCGACATCGTGCCCGAGGCGCAGCGCCGTCAGGCCAACGCCCTGGTCACCACCACCCAGAACGCCGCGACGCTCGTCGCCCCGGTGGTGTCGGCGGCGCTGGTGGCCGCGGTCGGCGCGGGCGTGTCCTTCGCCGTGGACGCGGTCACGTTCGCGATCAGCGCCGCCGCGCTCGTCGCGCTCAAGGCGCCGGACCGGTCGGTGCCGCGGCGACCGGCGCTGCTGACCGCCGCGCGGCACGGGTGGCGGGACTTCCGCACCCGCCCCTGGTTGCAGGCCACCACCGTCCAGGTCGCCGTCATCAACGGGGTGTGCATCTCGCCGTTCCTGGTGCTCGGCCCGGTCATCGCCGAACAGCGGCTGGGCGGCCCCCTGGCGTGGGTGCTGATCGGCAACGGCTACGCCGCGGGCGCGCTGCTGGGCAGCGCCCTGGCCCTGCGCTGGCGCCCGCGGCGCCCGCTGCGGGTCGCCGTCACCATCCCCGCCGCCCTGGCCCCGCTGCTGGTCCTGCTCGCCGCCGGCGCGCCGGTCTGGGCGCTCGCCGCCGCGGCCGTCCCCGCCGGGGTGCAGTCCGCCCTCTACGCGGTGCTCACCGAGACCGCGCGGCAGGTCCACGTGCCCGCCGACCTCGTCGCCCGGGCCACCGGCCTGTCCACCGTCGTGGGCCTGGCCGCCGCGCCCGCGGGCATGGCCCTGGCCGGGCCGGCGGCCGAGCGCGTCGGCACGCACGCGGTGCTGCTCACCGGCGCGCTGGTCGCCGTGCTCAGCGCGCCGCTGGCGCTGGCCGTGCGCTCCGTGCGGCAGCTGCCGGCCGACGGAGCCCCCCGCGGTCAGAACGCGTAGCGGACGCGCAGGTACGGGGCGTGCCGGGCGATCAGGCCCAGCAGCTCGTCCAGCAGGCCGCGCTTGAGGCCCCGCCGGTAGCGGACGTTGACGCCGCCGCCCTCGCTGCGCTTGGACTCCTGCAGGTCGGGCCGCCACAGGACGTCCTCGGCGCGGGGGTGCCAGCGCAGGTTCACCTCGTGCAGCGCCCGGTTGTGGGTGAGCATGATGACCTCCGCGGCCAGCTGGTCGCGGGTGGCGGGGGAGGCGGCGTCGCCCAGCGCCGCCAGCAGTTCGCGCCAGTCGTCCAGCCAGCCGTCGTGCACGACCACGGGGCTGAGGTTGACGTGCACCTCGTACCCGGCGGCGCGGAAGTCGTCCAGGGCGGCGAGGCGCTCGGCGATCGGGCTGGTGCGGATGTCGAGGAGCTTCGCGGTGCGCTCGGGCATCAGGGAGAACCGCACGCGGGTGCGGCCCCCCCGGGTCCCAGTCCAGCAGGTCGCGGTTGACGTGCTTGGTCGCGAAGGACGCCTTGGCGGTGGGCAGGCCGCGGAACAGCCCGACCAGGTCGCGCACGTTGTCGCTGACCAGGGCGTCCACCGAGCAGTCGGAGTTCTCCCCGATGTCGTAGACCCACGCCCGGTCGTCCACCTGGTCGGGCGCGGTCATCGGGCCCTGCCGAGCGACGTGCCGGGCCAGGTAGCCGGTGATCTGCTCGATGTTGGCGAACACCGTGATCGGGTTGGAGTAGCCCTTGCGCCGGGGCACGTAGCAGTACGCGCAGGCCATGGCGCAGCCGTTGGCCGTGGACGGGGCGATGAAGTGGGCCGAACGGCCGTTGGGCCGGGCGCTGAGCGACTTCTTCACCCCCAGCACCAGCGCCTCCCGCTTGATGCGCACCCAGCGGCGGGCGTTGGCCTCGTCGCCGTGCAGCTCGGGGATGCGCCAGTGGTCGTCGACCTCCACGCGCTCGGCGTCGGGGAACCGGTCGAGCACCTCGCGCCCGCGCGGCAGTTCCGCGGCGGCGGGCTCCACGTAGATGCGGGTGGGCGAGAGCAACGGCTGGTCGGTCACCCCTCCAGTGTCCTAACGAGACCGACGCGGTGCACGCCGGGAGGCGCTTTGTGGGTCGGTTCACGTCCAAGGCGCGGTGTCCCGACCGCCGCGCCCCCCGTGCCGGCGGCAGGCGGTCGGCAGGGCGCCCGGAACGGCACACCCGGGAAGTGGCCCGGCCACTCCCGCTCCGGGGCCCGGCCGCGGCGCGGTCCCGCACCGGTCCGGCGGCCCGGACCTCACCGGGGCCAGCGGGAACATCGTCGGCGGGCGCTCGGACGCGTGGATCCACCGGGGCCTGCTCGACAACTGCTGATCGCGGGCTGGGCAGCGCCTGCGGTCCAGGGGGGCCGCAAGCGCCGCCTTGCCCGTCAGCGGGCTGAGCCACCCCGGAAGCGCTGTCCGATGGCCGGAACCCGAGCGGGCGGCCGGGCCTCGGTCCCGGCGGCGCATTCGAGGTCGTGCGCCGGTCGTCGCCCGCCGAGCAGGTACCCGGGCGCGGGGGGACGGGCGTGCCGTCCGGTGGCAGCGGGGTGTCGGTGCCCAACGCCTTCCACAGCGCCGCCGGCCTGGTGAACGCGGCGTCACCGCTGCCGCAGAGGCCCACGAACGTCAACATGCGGAACTGCGGACCGGTCAGGACCTTTTCGCACAGGCCGATGCCTCCTCGACGGCGCACCTGCGGCGCACCGGAACGGGATCCTCGACCGGTCGTGCGGACCAGGGCGTCGACCCGTCTCGCGACGCTTCCCGGACCCCGGCTTCGTCGGCGCGGTCGCGCCGGCGCCTCAAGTGGGAACCACGGCGTCGGGGCGCGGTCAAGATCGGGGGAACTTACCGACCAAGGTCTGACCTCGGGGTTCACCTTCGTCTCGAACCTCGATGCCGACACGGCGGGGGAACCGCCCGGCGTCGGCGCCGAACGCGCTAAAGGGCTTTTCCGGGTCGGTGTGGCGCGGGGTTCGCGCACCGCCGCCTGCCGCCTTCTGCGACGGCCCGATCGGGGACTCGCACACCCGGGCGGACGCCTGCCGGGAGCCCCTCGGCGGTCCGACCGGCGGGTGACACCCGCCGGTCGGACCGGTCACGAAGCGGGGCCCAGGTCGGCGAGCTTGCGCTCCAGCACCGCGCGCTCGCGCTCGTTGCCGCACCGCCGCACCGCCGCCTCCAGCTCGGTCCGGGCCTCGGCGGTGCGCTGCAAGCGGATGAGCAGCTCGCCGCGCACGCTGGGCAGCAGGTGCGAGTCCGCCAGCGCCCCGTCGGCCACGAGCCCGTCCACCACCGGCAGCGCCGCGGCCGGCCCGTGGGCCATGGACACCGCCACCGCCCGGTTGAGGTCGACCACCGGGGACGGCGCGAGCCGGCCGAGCGCCTCGTAGAGGAGCACCACGCGCTCCCAGTCCGTCTCCCGCACCGACGGGGCGACGGCGTGGCACTCGGCGATGGCCGCCTGCAGGCCGTAGGCCCCCAGCCCCCGGCCGGCCCGCTCCGCGCGGGCCAGGGCCGCCCGCCCGCGGCGGATCGCGGCGCGGTCCCAGCGGCGGCGGTCCTGGTGCTCCAGCAGCACCGGTTCGCCGTCCGGGCCGACCCGGGCCGGGAAGCGCGCCGCGGTCAGCTCCAGCAGCGCCAGCAGCCCGTGCACCTCCGGCTCGTCGGGCGCCAGCCGGGCCAGCACCCGCGCCAGGCGCTGGGCCTCGCCGGCCAGGTCCAGCCGGATCAGGCTGCTGCCGGAGCTGGCCGAGGACCCCTCGGTGAAGATCAGGTAGACGACGTTGAGCACCGAGCCCAGCCGCTTGCGGCGCTCCTCGGCGGCGGGCAGCCCGAACGGCACCCGGGCCGCGGCGAGCGTCTTCTTGGCCCGGGTGATCCGGGCCTGCACGGTGGCGGTGGGCACCAGGAACGCGCGGGCGATCTCGTCGCTGCCCAGACCACCGACCACGCGCAGGGTCAGCGCCAGCCTCGCCTCCCGCGACAGCACCGGGTGGCAGGAGATGAACATCAGCGCCAGCACGTCGTCGTCGACCTGGTCCGGGTCCCACAGGACGTCCTCGGCGGCGCCGGGGGCGCCGCCCTCACCCAGCTCCTGGGCGAGGGCGGCGTACCGCTCGTCGAGCGCGGAGCGCCTGCGGAACGCGTCGATCGCGCGGCGCTTGCCGACGGTGAGCAGCCACCCGGCGGGGTTGCGCGGCACGCCGTCGCCCGGCCAGCTCACCAGCGCCTCCGCCAGCGCTTCCTGGGCCAGGTCCTCGGCCAGGGCGAAGTCGCCGGTGTACCGGGCGAGCGCGCCGACGATCCGCGCGGAGTCGATCCGCCAGACCGCGGCGACCGCCTCCCGGCCGGTGTGGTCGGCCATCACGCGACCAGCCCCTCCCGCGTCGGTCCGCCTCAGAGCTGCCCGGTGGCCTCCCGCCACGCCCGCTCCTTCCGGATCCACTCGTTGTCCTGCGGGAACTCGTCGATCGTGGTGACCCGGCGGATCTCGGTCTTGAGCCCCGGCCCGGTGAACGGCGCCCGCTTGGCCCACTCGACCGCCTCCTCCTTCGAGGCCACGTTGAGGATGTAGAACCCGCCGAACAGCTCCTTGGTCTCCCCGTACGGGCCGTCGGTGGCCACCGGGGGCTCCGCGGAGTGGTCCACGACGACGCCGTCGGCGGCGGAGTCCAGGCCCTCCGCGGCCACCAGCACGCCCGCCCGGATCAGCTCGTCGTTGAACCTGCCGACCGTCTCCAGCATCTGGTCGAAGTCGAAGTCGGCCATGCCGGCGAAGGACTCGTCGGTGGCGCGCATGATCAGCATGTACTTCATGGTCTCGATCTCTCCGGGTACTCGGCGGGGTTCCTCGCGAACCCTCTCACGGCCATAGGTCGAACGGGCCGCCCGCCGGATCGACACCTCCGGGAAAAAATTTCCCCCGGATCTCGGACGAGCCGATCACCGCAGGTCGGAGGGGGTGCGCGGGGATCGTGCCCGGCCCCTGTCGGACGTCCGCGCGGCGGGGGCGGGCCCCGCCGGGCCCGGCGACGCGCGCCCGCCGGCGACGGCCCGACCACCCGTGCGGGCGATTTGCCGGCGCGGTCCCGCCCCTATCGGGGCAACGCGGACGCGGGTCCCGGATGACCGCAGTACGGTCGCCGACGTGCCCCGGGACGCGCGTTCCCGGCCTGATCGGACTCCTGCGAAGGTGAAGATGGCTCTCCTCGTCCGCAGGTCGTCGTCGGGAGCGGTCCGCGCGCCCGGGGCGGGGGTGGAGGGCGAGGCGCGCACCGCCCGCCCGGGTGGTCCCCGTCGGTGGCCCGGGGGTCCGCCGTCCCGGCGGGCGACGGCGCGCGGTGCCCCGTGAGGCGGCGGGCGCACGAGGGCGGTCCCGGCGGCGCGGCGACCGCGACACCACCCGACCACCCCGCTGCCGGGCGGGGCGCCGGGCCCGCCGAGCGGCCCCGGCGCGCGTCGCCCTCGGCGGCGCTGCGCGAACGGCTCGCCGCGCGGCGCGGCGCGGTGGCGGTGGTGCTGCTGCTGGAGCTGGGCGCGCGGGCCGTCGGGCTGGTCCAGCCGCTGGCCGCCCGCGAGGTGGTCGACGGCGTCGGCGCCGCGGGCGGGCCGGGCGGCCCGATCGCGGTGCTGGGTGCGCTGGCCGCCGTGGGGTTGGTGCTCAACTACCTCGCCTACGACCAGCGGGGCAGGTTGAGCGAGAAGCTGGTGCTCGACCTGCGGCGCACGGCCGCGCGGCGGGTCGTCCTCGCCCCGGTCCCGGCGGTGGCGTCGCGGCCCGTGGGCGACGTGCTGTCCCGGATCGGGTCGGACACCACCCTGGTCCAGCAGACGGTGGTCAAAGCGCTGGTGGACCTGGTCGTCGTGCCGCTCACCGCCGTGGTCGGCATCGTCCTGATGCTGTTCGTCGACGTGTTCCTGGCCTCGCTGGTCCTCGGGCTGCTGGCCGTGGCCGCGGTCGTGGAGCTGGGGGTGTTCCGCCGGTTGGCGCGGGACACCGAGCGCGGCCAGCAGCACGTCGGCGCGATGACCGGCGTCGTGCACCGGGTCCTGCTCGCGCTGCGGACGGTCAAGGCGTCGTCGATGGAGCACCGCGAGGCCGAGTCGTTCGACCGGGAGGCCGGGTCGGCCTACCGGGCGGGCCTGCGGGTCGCCCGGACGGGGGCGTGGGCGGACACCGTGGCCTACGCCTCGGTGGACCTGACGTTCCTGACCGTCCTGGCCGTCGGCGTCCTCCGGGTCGGCTCCGGCGCGGTCGGGGTGGGCGACCTGGTGGCGATCCTGCTCTACCTGGTCTACATCCAGGACCCGGTGGAGTCGCTGACCGAGTCGGCGAGCCGGCTGTCGGAGGGGGTGGCCGCGCTCCGGCGGATCACCGGCCTGCTCGACCTGCCCGCCGAGGCCGAGGTGGCGGCGCGCCGGCCGGGGCGGGCGCCCGGTGCGCGGGCCGGCGCGCGGGACCGGCTCCTGCGGCTGGACCACGTCTCCTTCGGCCACGGCGACCGCGAAGTGCTGCGCGACGTCACCATCGAGGCGCGGCCGGGGCTGACCGTGCTCGTCGGTCCCTCGGGGACGGGCAAGACGACGGTCCTGAGCCTGGTCGAGAGGTTCGTCGACCCGGACCGGGGGCGCGTGCTGCTCGACGGGCAGGACGTGCGCGACCTCGACCTGGCGCACCTGCGCCGGCGCGTGTCGTACGTGGAGCAGGAGGCGCCGCTGCTGGGCGCGACCATCCGCGAGGCGGCGGGCTACGGGGTCGACGGGCTCGCCGAGGACGGGCTGCGCCGCGTCCTGGCCTCCGTCGGGCTGGCCGAGTGGGTGCGCGGCCTGCCGCGGGGGCTCGACACCGAGGTGGGCGAGCGCGGGGTGCGGATCTCCGGCGGCCAGCGCCAGCGCATCGCCGTCGCCCGCGCGCTGGCGCGCGACAGCGAGGTGCTGCTGCTCGACGAGGCGACCTCGCAGCTGGACCCGCTCAGCGAGCAGACCCTCGTGGAGTCGATCGTGCGCGACCACGGCGACCGCATCGTGCTCGCCGTGACGCACCGGCTGCCCCTGGTCCTCCAAGCCGACCAGGTGGTCCTGCTGCACGGCGGCTCGGTGCACGCGTCCGGCGCGCACGAGCAGCTCGTGCACGACCCGACCTACCGGAAGGTCCTCGCGTTCCCCGCCGTCGACCGGTGACCGGCCGGTCGGTGCCCCCCACGGAAATGGACAGGAGAGGGCGTTGGTCAAATCGTTGCGCGACTGGATAGCCGAGGACGTGGACCCCGTGCGGGGCGAGTCGGTGAAGTGGCTGTCGGAGAACTACTTCTTCCGGGACCCGATGCGGCACACGCACGTCGACCCGGCGTACTTCTTCTCCCCGGCGGACGGGGTCGTCCTCTACCAGGGGGTCGTCGAGCCCGACGCGCCGGTGGTCGACATCAAGGGCAGCCCGCACACCGTGCGCGACGCCATCAGGGACGACGGCTACGACCGGGTCAGCCTCGTCATCGGCATCTTCATGACCTTCTACGACGTGCACGTCAACCGCGTGCCGTACTCGGGCCGGCTGACCTACCGGGAACTGGACGCGATCGACACGGTCAACCGGCCGATGCTCGACGTGGAGAAGGAGATCCTGGAGCGGCTCCGGGTCCCCGCCGAGGGCCGGGAGTACCTCCGGCACAACCAGCGGGTGGTCAACCGCGTCGACTCCGCCGAGCTGGGCCGGGCCTACCACCTGCTCCAGCTCGCCGACTACGACGTCGACGCCATCACGCCCTTCACCCTGGCCCAGCACCGCCCGGTCCGGCAGGGGTCGCGGTTCTCGCAGATCCGCTTCGGGTCGCAGGTCGACCTGATCATCCCCGTGGGGGGCGGCCTGGACCTGCAGCCGCTGTGCGAGCCGGGCCAGCACGTGCAGGCGGGCCTCGACCCGCTGGTCCGCGTCGTCGGCAAGTGACCCCGGGCGAGCTCCCGGGCGAGCCCCGGGCGAGTGAACCCGGCGAACCCAACGAGTTCAAGGAGGAGCAGCACGATGGACCCGAACACCGGACCCGCGCCCACCAACCCCACGCGGCTCAACCAGCCCGCTTTCCTGCTCAACCCGCCGTTCTCCCTCTCGACGGAAGTGCCCAACAACATCTGGATGGAGGAGCTCGACCCGGCCGAGAGGGCGTGCGACCCGAGCCGCGCGATGGCCCAGTTCACCGCGCTCTACCGGCACCTGGCGGCGGAGAGCCTGGTCTACCTCCTGCCGACACCCCGCTCCGAGGGCCTGCAGGACCTGGTCTACACGGCCAACCTCGGCATCGTCCTGGAGCACCTGCCGGACCCGGCCACGGTCGTGATCTCCAACTTCACCTCCGCCCCGCGCCGGGGCGAGACCGAGGTCGGCGTCCGGTTCTTCGAGTCCATGGGGTACCGCACCGCGGTGCCGGAGACCAGGTTCGAGGGGGAAGCGGACCTCAAGCACCTCCACGACAACGTCTACGTCGGCGGTTACGGCCTGCGTTCGCAGCGGGAGACCTACGAGTGGCTCGAACGCACCTACGACATGGTGGTCGTGAAGCTGGCCGCCACCGACCCCTACCTCTACCACCTGGACGGCACGGTCTTCCCGATCACCACCGAGCAGACCCTCGTGTGCACCGCGAAGTACGAGCAGGACGAGCTGCGCCTGCTGGAGAAGCACACCGAGGTCATCGACGTGTCCGTCGACAGCGCCTACAGCGGGCTGTGCAACTCGGTGCGGCTCAACAACACCATCATCAACTCGTCGGACGTCCACGACCTGCGCGCCGGCAGCGAGGACTACCAGAAGGAGGTCCAGAAGAACCGCGAACTGGAGGACATCGCCGCGAACCTGGGCTTCGAGGTCGTGCTGCTCAACATCAACGAGTACTACAAGAGCGGCGCGATGCTGTCCTGCATGGTCATGCACCTCAACCGCAACTCCTACCGGTTCAAGCTCCTGTGATGACCTCGGGCCGCACCGGGCGCCCGGCGGCGGTTCCGCGACCGCGCGGCGGTTGACCCCCGATCGACGCGGTCCGCGGCAGCCCGGCCTGCCGCGGGCCGCGGGCGCCGTCCTCTTCGGTCGCCCGGTCGAGTGGTCGGCCCGTGGGTGGCGCGCCCCGGGTTTCACCTGGAGAGGCGAATCAGCCCGATGTGGACGGTCGACGGGGGCGGATGTTCGTAGAGTCCGGGACATCGCGCCGATCACCGTGGTGGGCGCGTCGTGCGAACCGAGGTCCCATGCGATGACCAGTGTCTTGAAAGACCACAAGTTCAGCATCGTCTTCGACTGGTTCGACCAGGGCAAGGACGGCCGGCTGACGCAGGACGACTTCCAGGCCACCGCCCGGATGTTCGCCCAGGTGGCGCGGGAGGACGACCACGCCACCGTCACCGCCCTCCACGACGCTTTCGACGCGTGGTGGGGGCTGGTGCTCGAACACGGGGACACCGACGGCGACGGCGGTGTCTCGCGCGAGGAGTTCATCACCGTCATGCAGGTCAACGTCACCGCTCCCGAGCACTTCGACGGCGCGGTCATGGCGATCGCCGACGCGGTGATCAACGCCCTGGACACCGACGACGACGGCGTCCTGAGCCTCGACGAGTACGTGCGCCTGTTCGAGGCGCTGGGCATACCGCGCGAGTTCGCCCGCGAGGCGTTCGCCAAGCTGGACCGCGACGGCGACGGGACGGTCAGCCACACCGAGTTCCGCCAGGCCATCTCCGACTTCTACCTCAGCGCCGACCCGGACGCGCCGGGCAACTACCTCCTCGGACCGGTCAGCCCGTAGCACCGGGCCGCCCGGCCGGGCGGCCCGGGGCCGCAGCACCCCGCCGCGACGGCCACCGCGCGGCCGACCGGTGTGCTAGCTTCCCGGGAATGCGCGGGAAGTCGACGTACAGCCGGTTATCGGTCGCGTCCGCCAAGACGTTCGCGGCGTTCGCCTCCGTGGTGGCGTTGTCGCTCGTGGGTTCGGCGACGGTCGTGCACGCGGACACCCCGGTGGCCGCCGCCGACAGCGAGCCGTCCTCCCGGCGCCACCGCGAGTGCGCGACCCCGTCGATCGACCGGTTGCAGCAGTGGCTCGCCTCCGGGGAGGGCGCCACCGCGCCGCCGACCGGCAGCCTGCTCGTGCGCAAGGGCCGCGGGTACGCGGCCGAGGTGGACTTCCTCGGCACCGACTGGCACGTGGTCGTCGTGTGGCTGGGCAACCAGTTCGAAGCGCAGGCCGACCTGTCCCGGTCGGCGGGCTTCTGGCTGACCTACAGCGCGACCGACGACCTCTACGTCCAGTTGCGACCGGCCTCGCACTGGAGCGGCGGCGACAAGTGGCTCGTCCGGGTGCCGTCGACCGGCGGCAGGCTCGTGCGCAAGTTCTTCAGCTTCTCGCCCGACAAGTGGACGTGGCTGCCCGAGCTGGGCAAGCCGTCGTACCCGTTCGCGTCGGCGCTGGCCGAGGCGCGCGGCCTGGTCTTCGTCGGCAAGACCCCGAACGAGATCGAGTTCCGCGGGCTGCGCGTCCACGGCTACCGCCCACCGTGCCGGTGACCGGCGAGCCCGTGCGGCCACGGCCGGTTCGCGGTCGCCCGCCGGAGCCCGGTGCGCCACCGGCGGCGCGCGCGGTTTCGCCGCCGCCCGGACGGGTAGCCGACGCCGGTACCGCACCAGAGCGAGGGGAGAGGCGATGACCGCACCCGAACCCGGCCCGCTGCCCGACGAGGCCGCGGAGGCCGACGCCTTGGAGCAGCGCGTCACGGCCACCGAGGCGGACGAGGTCGACGACGGGCCCCCGGCGGCGACCGGGACCGACGCCGCGCCCCTGGAGGCCAACCCGGCGGACGTCGCCGAGCAGCAGCAGGCCGTGCCCCTGGACCCCGACGACGGCCCCGCGGCCGACGACCTGTGACCTGACCACCCGGACCGCGCCGGCCGGCGCGCGGGTGCGGCCCCCGGGCCGGTGTCGCCTACTCTTCGTGGGTGCTTGGTGAGGATCGGTCTTGGCAGTCGGTGTTCGCGGGGATCGTCAACCGGTCGCACCTGGCGACCGCCGACGACCTGCCCGGCATCGTGGACGAGGCGACCGCGCGGGTCGGGCTGGCGGTGGAGCTGTACCTGGTCGACCTCGGCCAGCGGGAGCTGCACCCGGTCCGGCCGCGGGGCGGGCCGTCGTTGTCGATCGGGTCCACGCTGGCGGGCCGGGCGTTCGCCCGGCTGGAGCTGGCCGTCGCGACCGCCGAGGACGGGCGGGCGCAGCTGTGGGTGCCGGTGCTGGACGGCACCGAGCGGCTGGGAGTGCTGCACGTGACCCTGCCCGCGGGCGCCGACCCGCAGGACAGGGCGCTGCGCGGGCACTGCTGGGCGTTGGCCGGGCAGATCGCGCACCTGGTGGTGAGCAAGCAGCTCTACAGCGACCTGTTCCACCGCGTGCGCCGCACCCGCCCGTTGTCGGTGGCCTCCGAGCTGCTGTGGCAGCTGCTGCCGCCGGCGGTGTTCGCCACCGACCGGGTGGTCATCGCCGCGGCGATGGAGCCCTACGACCGGGTCGGCGGCGACGGCTTCGACTACGCCGTGGACGACGGCCGCGCCTACGTGGCGATCTTCGACGCGATGGGCCACGACCTGCACGCCGGGCTGACCACCTCGATCGCGCTGGCCGCCACCCGCAACGCCCGCCGCGCCGGGGCGGACCTGGTCGCCACCGCCGCGCTGGCCGACGACACCATCGTCACCCACCGCCCGCCCGGCACCTTCGCCTTCGCCACGGCGCTGCTGGCGAACCTGGACCTGGACACCGGCGAGCTGTGCTACCTCAACGCCGGGCACCCGCCGCCGGTGGTGCTGCGCGAGGGCCGGGTGGTGCGGCTGCTCGACACCGTGGGCCGCCCCCCGCTGGGCCTGGGGCAGCTGACCCCGGCCGAGCCCACCGTGCTGCGCGAGCAGCTCCAGCCCGGCGACCGGGTGCTGTTCCACACCGACGGCGTCACCGAGGCCCGCAGCCCGCGGGGCGAGCAGTTCGGTCTGGACCGCCTGGCCGACCTCACCCAGCGCCACGAGGCCGCCGGCCTGCCCGCCCCGGAGACGCTGCGCCGGGTGGTGCGCGCCGTGCTCGACCACCAGGAGGGCCGCCTCCAGGACGACGCCACCCTGCTGATGGTGGAGTGGACCACCACCGACCAGCTCACCCTGCTGCCCGCCCTGTGAGCCGCGCTTCCCGGCCCGAACCCGGCGCCCGCCGCGACACCGGCGCCCGCCGCGACACCGGCTCGCGCGCGGGCCCGCCCGCCGGGGTGCCCTAGGCTCTCCGGGTGCCGGCGGACCACTGGGGGTGAGTCGAATTCCCGACGATGCCGGGCGGACGGCGAGGACGAGGTCCTCGACGGCGGGCAGGGTGCGGCGAGTGGTCGCGATCCCGGCGTTCCGCCGGCTCTGGCTCGCTACGTTCCTGTGCAGCACGGCGGACTGGTTGGCGCTGCTGGGGATTGCGACCCTGGTGGCCGGCAGCTCCGACGACTACGCGGTGCAGAACTTCGCCTTCTCCGGCGTGGTGCTGGGCAACCTCGTCCCCGGCCTGCTGTTCGCGCCGGTCGGCGGCCTGCTCGCCGACCGGTTCGACCGGCGCGTCCTGATGGCCGTCGGGGACGTCCTGCGCTGCTCGCTGCTGCTGTCGGTGGTGTTCACGGACCTGCCGTGGTGGCCGTTCGCTGCGAGCTTCCTGGCGAGCAGCGTGGCGATGGTGTGGATCCCGGCCAAGGAGGCCGCGGTGCCCAACCTGCTGCGCGGGCGCGACCAGGTCGAGACCGCCAACCAGGTCGGCATGGTGACGACCTACGGGTTCGCGGTCGTGGCGGGCGGCGGCCTGCACGCGCTGGCCGGGATCGGCCCGTCGCTGGGGCTGCCCGCCGACCTGCTCGGCGCGAACGGGGCGATCAGGCTCGCGATCGGCGTCGCGGCCCTGCTCTACCTCGCCAGCGCCGCCCAGGTGGCGCTGCGCGTGCCGGAGCTGTCGCTGCGCGTGCCGGGGCTGCCGCCGCGCCGGACCGCCGAGCGCGACGACCGGGCGGGAGCCGGGGCGGGGCAGGGCGGGGGCACCGGCGTCGTGGCGATGATCCGCGACGTCGGGCACTTCGTCCGGACCACCCCGGTGGTGCGCGGGCTGATCATCGGCGCGCTGGGCGCGTTCGCCGCGGGCGGGGCCGTCGTCGGGTCCGCGCAGCCCTACGCCAACAGCCTGCCGGCCGGGCAGGCCGGGTTCGGCCTGCTGTTCGCCGCGGTCTTCGTCGGCCTGGCGATCGGCATGGTCGGCGCGCCGGGGCTGGCCGGCAGGCTGGCGCACGAGCGGCTGTTCGGCGCGGCCATCGTGCTGGCCGGGGTCGCCCTGGTGCCGGCCGCGCTCTCGCCGCACCTGCTCGTGTCCCTGGTCGCCGTCGTCGTCGTGGGCGCCTGCGCGGGAGCGGCCTTCCTCACCGGCGTGACGATCATCGGCTCGCGGGTCGCCGACGACGTGCGGGGCCGGGTCAACGCCCTCTACCAGGGGCTGATGAAGGTCGTGCTCGGCTCGTCGCTCGCCGTCGTGCCGGTCCTCGTCGGCCTGGTCACACCGCGGACCGCGCACGTGCTCGGCAACGAGGTCGTCATCGACGGCACCCGCCCCGTCCTGCTCGGGGGCGCCGTGCTCGCCTGCGTGGCCGGTGTGCTGGCCTACCTCCAGATGGACGACCGCGGATCGGGGCCCGCCCCGCGCGCCGCCCCGCGCCCGCGGCGCGGCGTCGTGGCCGAGGAGGACGCCTCGTCGCCCGGCGGGCAGCCGCGGCCCTGCCCGTGCTGCGCCGGCCCGGGAGGCCCCTGGTCGGGGCCTTGACCGGGGGCCGCACCGCCCGATCGGGGTCGACCGGGGCGCCGGGCCTCCCGCGGCGGTAATCGGTTGGGGCGGTCGCGCCGGTCCGGATAGGTTCGGGCCCGTGGATGCGACCGCGCCCTCGATCCTGGCCATGGCGGACCTGGCCACCCCCATGGCCATCCGGGTGGCCGCGACGCTCGGGCTGGTCGAGCGCGCGGGGAGCGCGGGCGCGACGGCGGACCGGCTCGCCGCCGAGACCGGGACCGCGGCGCCGGCCCTGCGCCGCCTGCTCGACCACCTGGTCGAGATCGGCGTCTTCGACGTGGACTCCGACCGCTACCGGCCCACGGGCCTCGGCGCGCAGCTGGGCGAGGACGCCCCGGAAGGGGTCAAGCGCCTGCTGGACATCACCAGCGCCGGCGGGCGCGCCGAACTCGCCTTCGTCGAGCTGCTCGGGACGATCACCACCGGCGCTCCCGCCTACGCGCACCGGTACGGGCGCGACTTCTGGGCGGACCTCGACGCCCGGCCCGACCTGCGGCGCTCGTTCGACGCCCAGATGGAGTGGCGGTTCCGCGCGCAGGCGGCGCAGATCGCCGAGCGCTTCGACTGGGGCCGCTTCCGCGAGGTCGTCGACGTCGGCGGGGGAGACGGGGCGGTGCTCGCCGCCGTCCTGCGCGCCCACCCCGGCCTCCGCGGGCGGGTCGTGGACCTGCCGCCGACGGCTGCCGCCGCCGCCGACCGGTTCGCGGCGGCCGGGTTCGGCGACCGGGCCGGCGCGGTCGCCGGCAGCTTCTTCGACCCGCTGCCCGCCGGGGCCGACGCCTACCTCCTGTCCGACGTCCTGCACGACTGGGACGACGACCGCGCCCGCCGGATCCTGGCCGGGTGCCGTCGGGCCGCCGCGCCGAACGGCGTCGTGGTGGTGGTCGAGCCCGTGCGGGGGCGGGGGGTCGGCACCGCGATGGACCTGTTCATGCTGATGTGCTTCGGCGGCCGGGAGCGGACGGTCGACGAGCTGACCGCGCTGGCCGCCGACTGCGGGCTCGTGCTCCGCGGCTCGGGGCCGGTGGCCGACGGGCGGACGGTGCTGGAGTTCGGCGTCGCGGCGGTGGGCGAACCCGGCTGACCGGCCCCGGTTGATCGGCCCCGGCCGACCGGCCCCGGCTCCGCGCCGTGCGGAACCGGGGCGCACCGAGCCCGTCTCACCGGCCTCGTCTCACCGGGCCCGTCTCACCGGGCCCGTCTCACCGGGCCCGTCTCACCGGGCCCGTCTCACAGGGCGAGGCGCGGCCAGGACCGCGTGTCCCGCAGCAGCTGCCGGTCGTGCGTGGCGATCACCACCGCGGCCGGGGTCGACCCGAGCGCGGCGGTCAGCTCGTCGACGAGCGCGGCCGACAGGTGGTTGGTCGGCTCGTCGAGCAGCAGCACGTGCGGGCGGGCGGCCAGCAGCAGCGCCAGGTCCAGCCGCCTGCGGGCGCCGACCGACAGCTCGGCCACCGGCCGCTGCCGGTCGTGGCCGCTGAGCAGGCCCAGCTCGCCCAGCCCCGGACCGGCCGCGCCCGAGCGGGCGAGCTGCCGGTCGTACAGCTCCGCGGCCGTGCGCGCGCCCGGCGGGTCGGACTCCTGGCCCAACCGCCCGACCCGAGCCGAGCGGGCGCGGGTGACGACGCCCGTGCCCGGCTCCAGGTCGCCCGCCAGCACCGCCAGCAGGGTGGACTTGCCCGCGCCGTTGGGCCCGGTGACCACCAGCCGGCCGCCGGGGCCCAGCGCCAGGTCGACCGGGCGCGTGAGCCTCCCGGCCACGGTCACCCCGTCGGCCCGCAGCAGCGTCGCCGCGCCGTGCTCGGGCAGGTCGGGCAGGACGAACCGGGCCGGCGGCCGCGGGACCTCCACCACGTGCGCGGCCAGCTCCTCCTGCCGCCGGTGCACGGCCCGCACCAGGCCGGGCGCGCGGGTGGCGCGGGTGTGCTTGCCGTGCCCCTTGGCCGGCCGCCAGCCGTCGCGCAGCCGGTCCTGCGCCGCGGACAGGTCGTCGGCCAGGCGCTGCCGCTCGGCGACCTGCTCGGCGTGCAGGGCCTCCCAGCGGGCGCGCTCGGCCCGGCGGGCCTCGGCGTAGGCGGGGTAGCCGCCGCCGTAGACCCGCGGCTGGCCGTCGCTGGACGGGTCGAGGTCGACCACGGAGGTGGCCACGTCGGTCAGCAGCGCCCGGTCGTGGCTGACCAGGACGACCACGCCGGGGTGCGCGCGCAGCCGCTCGGTGAGGTGGTCGAGCCCGCCCGCGTCGAGGTGGTTGGTCGGCTCGTCGAGCAGCAGCACCGGGTGCCCGGCGCCGAGCAGGCAGGCCAGCCGCACCCGGTGGCGCTGCCCGACCGAGAGGGCGCCGAGCGGGCGGGAGCGGTCGTCGACGGCGGCCAGCGCGGCCAGCGAGACCGCGACCCGCCGGTCGGCGTCCCACGCGTCGAGGGCCTCGGCCTCCGCGAGCGCTGCGGCGTAGGCGTCGCCCGCGCCGGGGCGGCCCTCGGCGAGCGCCCCGGCGGCGTGCTCCAAGCGGGCCAGCGCACCGCGCACGGCGGCCAGTTCGAGGTCGATCAGGGCGCCGACGGTGTCCGCGGGGCCGAGCGGGATCTGCTGGTCGGCGACCCCGACCGAGCCCGCGCGGCGCACCTCGCCGCGGTCGACGGGCAGCTCGCCGGCGAGCACCCGCAGCAGCGTGGTCTTGCCGCGGCCGTTCTCGCCGACCACGGCGACCCGGTCACCGGCGGCGGCGACGAGGTCGACCCCGGAGAGCACGGGGCGCCCGCCGAGGGAGAGGTGGACGTCGGACGCGCGGACGTGCGCCGCGCGCACGAGGGCGGGGGAGAGGTGGGACGACATGACGGGGACTGCCTCCGAGGGGAAGTGATGCGCAGGAAGGACGAAGTCCGGTACCGCGGTTCCCGGTACCGGTGGAGGCGTCGTCCCTCAGAGGAAGAACAGGTGCTGCATCACGGGCGCCAGCGTAGGGCGGACCGACGGGCCGCGCACCCGGATTACCGCCCGGCGGGGGCCGTCGCGATCGACCACCGCAGGGCCGCCGGGTCGCTGATGCCCGCCGTGGCCGCCCTGGGACGGGACCACCGCGCAACGCGATCAGGTGGCGGGGAGTTCTTCGCCGGTCACCAGCGAGTGCAGGCGCCCCGGCGGCACTGGGAACCCGGGGCTTCACGCGCAGACACCGTCACGAACGCGGATCCTCGCGCACCCGACGGCGCGAAGCGACCGACTTCTCCCGAGCCTGAGCCCGAGCCCGAGCCCGCGCGGCCGGTCCCCGTCAGCCCGCCGGGAGGCTGCGGACGGCGTCCGCGATCAGGGCGGCGGCTTCGCGGACGTCGGCTTCGCCGGTCCAGCGGCCGGTGCTCAGGCGCAGCGCGGACATCGCCCGCGCCGGGTCCGCGCCCATGGCCACCAGCACCGGCGACGGGCGGTCGTCGCCTTCGTGGCAGGCGGACCCGGCCGATGCCGCCAGGCCCGGCGCGGCGTCGAGGACCGCGTCGGCGCGGACGCCCGCGATGCTGATGTTGAGCGTGTTGGGGAGCCGCCGCTCGGGGTGGCCGTTGAGGGTGACGCGGCCGGGCAGGTGCTCGTCGAGCAGCCGGTGCAGCAGGTCCCGCCGGCGCAGCAGCCCGGCCCGCTCCCCCTCGGAGCCGGCCAGGCGGGCGGCTTCGCCCAGGGCGACGATGAGCGCGACGTTCTCGGTGCCGCCGCGCAGGCCCCGCTCCTGCCCGCCCCCGTAGGTCGAGGGCTCCAGCGCCAGGCCGGCGCGGACGTACAGCGCGCCGACCCCCTTGGGCGCGTACAGCTTGTGCCCGCTGAAGCTGAGCAGGTCGACACCCAGCTCGCGCACGGAGACCGGGATCTTGCCGACCGACTGCGCGGCGTCGCAGTGGAACAGCGCGCCGCGCGAGCGGGCCAGGCGGGCCAGCTCGCGGATCGGTTGGACGGTGCCGGTTTCGTTGTTGGCGTGCATCACCGACACCAGCACCGTGTCGTCGGTGAGCGCGGCGGCCAGGTCGGCGGGGTCGACCAGGCCGTGGCGGTCGACGGGCAGCCGGGTGACCCGGTGGCCGTGCAGTCGGGCCAGCGCGGCGCAGTTCTCCAGCACGGCGGGGTGCTCGGTGACCTGGGTGACGACGTGGGTCCCGCGCCGGCGGTGCGCCAGCGCCGCGCCGCGGAGGGCCAGCGTGTCGCCGTCGGAACCGCCGCCGGTGAACACGATCTCCGCCGGCTCGGCGCCCACGAGCGCGGCGACCCGGGCGCGGGCGTCGGCCACGGCGGCGCGGGCGGCCTCTCCGTAGGGGTGGCGGCTGGACGGGTTGCCGAAGTGCTCGTGCAGGTAGGGCAGGCACGCCCGGACCACTGCCGGGTCGACCGGCGTGGTGGCGTTGTAGTCGAGGTAGACCGGCCCGGAGCCCGTTCCCCTGGGGTTGTCCACCGCTGCGACCTCCGGTCGGTTCGTCGAACGGTCCCGGCCGGGTCGGCGCGCGGACCCGATCGGTCTCCCGCCCAGTGTCCCGGACGCCTCCCGGCGTCGACGGCGCGACAGCGGCGCCGGTCCACTCGAACGAGCGAACGACGGTGGGCCTCGCGTGCGCTGCCCGACGAACATCCACTGTGGATCGCCTTTTGCTAAAAGGCCGATCGCGCAAAGGAGTGTTCCGCAACGCGGACCACCAGTCGTCGGAGAGCACGCTGTCGCGATTCGTGGCGGCGAACGGCACGGTGACCCTGCCGGGCCGTCGGCGCACCGGCGTACCCGTCGTGCAAGGGCGTGCCGGACGAGGTCTCCCGCTACCCGAAGGCGCTGACCCCCGACCGGTGGGGGCGGGGCCGAGCGGCCGTCACCGGCGCAGCGCGACCATGACCGTTGCCGGTGGTGCCGTTTATCCTCATCGCCGCGGTGCCGGACGCCGGCGCCGCTGCGACCGCGCCATGCCGCCGACCCACCAGGAGCGCACCGTGACCGTCCCCGGGACAGGCCGTCCGTCGACCCGCCTGGAGACCGCCAAGGCGTTCGCCGGGAGTGCGCTCGGCCCCGGTCCCGCCAAGCGGCTGGCGGCGTTCGGCGACGGCACCCTGTACGTCCAGGCGGGAGAACCGGTGCGGTTCCTGGCGTGGCTGGTCGACTTCGCGGTGTTCCTCCTGGGATCGGCGGCCGGCATCGTCGTGGTGGCGTTGGTGGACCGCAGGATGGAGCTACCCGGTGGCACCGTCGCCTTGTTGTTCATCGGGGTGCTGATCGCGGTGCCGCTGCTGTACGGCTTGTGCTACGGCAACGGCCGGGCGCTCGGCGCGGTGCTCACCGGCACGCAGCTCGTCCGGTCGCGGGACGGCGGCCGGGTGGGTCTCCAAGCCTGCTGGGCCATGCTGGTCCGGACCCTCCTGCTGCCGCTGCTGGTCGCCGCTGTGGTGCTGGGCGGTGCGGGCGCCGGTGGCTCCCTCGCGCGGACCAGCATCGACCGGACCGCCACGCGGCAGCTGCACGCCACCGGCCTCGTGCGGCTGACCGACGTACGCGGCGGCTGACGCGCTGTGCGCTAGGCATGGGCGGCCCGACAGGCATGGCGGCCCGACGCTTCGGGCCGCGCTTCGCGCGGCGGCGCTCAGCTCTCGCCGTTAGCCGCGCCCCGCGCGGCGGCGCTTCAGCTCTCGCCTCAGCCGCGCTCCGCGCGGCGGCGCTTCAGCTCTCGCCTCAGCCGCGCTCCGCGCGGCGGCGCTGTTCAGCGCAGCCGTGTGCCTCGTGTTCTCCCCGTACTGATCTTCAATTGTTGGGGTCAGGTTGGTTCGGGGGTGAGGGTCAGGCCGGTGTGGGCGAGGAATCCGTCGAGCAGGTCGGGCCGGTTCCGGATGAGGCGGAGTCGGCGGCGCACGATCGGGACCAGGTCGTTCAGACCGACGGGGGCGAGGTTGGCCAGACCGCGTTTGAGGTGTGACCACACCCCTTCCACCGGGTTGAGTTCCGGGGCGTAGGCGGGTAGTCGGATCACGTGCAGCCAGTCCCGGGCGGCGAGGGCGGGCCGTATCCGGGCGCTGATGTGCCGGTCGAGGTTGTCCCAGATCAGCACGATCGGGCCGCCCAGGCGACGGTGGGCGTCGTCCAGCAGCGCGAGGTAGTGCCGCTCGAGGAAGCTGCGCGGGGCCGGCGGGCTGCGGCGGCGGTGGTGCACGAGCACCCGGTGCAGCAGCCGGGTGCGTTCGCCGGGTTTGACGCAGAGCAGGCCGGCCACCGAGATCCGACCCTGGGAACCGGCCCAGTAGGGCAGGACCGGGGTGTGGCCGCGCCTTGCCCAGGTGCGGGCCTTGTGCGGGCGGGTGTTGCAGCCGGTCTCGTCCTCGAAGCACAACCAGGCGCCCAGGTCCGCGGCTAGGGTTTTCCCCGCGCCCACGACTCCCGCCGCCAGGCGGTGACCGCGGCCTCGTCACGGCGGTCGGCCCGCCGGGCCGGCACCTGGGGGCTGTAACCGATGCGGTGCAGCACCAGCGACATCCCGGCCGGGGTGTAGCGCACCGCGAACAACCGCGCGACCAGCTCCGCGACCCTGGCCAGGGTCCAGCGTCGATCCTCGGTGTACCCGTGGGCGGCCGGCCCCTGCTCCAGGGCCTGGACCAGCCGGTCGAGCCGGGCCCGGTCCAGACGGCAGTCCGGCCCGCCCGGCCCCCTGGAGCGCAGGGCCTGCCGGCCCCCGGCACGCCACAAACGCCGCCAGGCATAGGCGGACTTGGTCGACACCCGCAGACCACGAGCGACCTCGCAGGCGCCCACACCACGCTCGAACCAGTCGGCGGCCTGCATCCGCACCGCCTCACGTCGGGCCCGTTCCCGTCCGGTCAGGCCACCACCATCGGGATAGCGCATACCCCACGGGTACCCCCGGGACAGCCCCACCCACCGACACAAGCCACCACAGACCCCAACAATTGAAGATCAGTACGGCCTGGGCGCAGCCCAATCATCTTTGTCGGGAGGTGTCAAGCACGTTCTTCGCTTGACACCTCCCGACAAAGATGATTGCCTCCGGCAGGCCGTACGGGGAGAACACGACGCACTTCCCTCCTCCTTGGGGGCCTCCCGGCCGCTCTTCATACTTGGGTCGCGCACCGATCCGGGTCAGATTTGGGGCCGTACCGATCTAAGCTGAAAAGCTTTAAAGAGTCCTCGCCGGACAGGCAGGCCGCCAAGGAGAAGGAAGAGCAAGAGCGGTCGTGTTCCCCCCGCATGACCTGTCAAAGACGACCATGCTTTCTTGGGGGGTGCAAGCGAAAAGCGTGCTTGCACCCCCCAAGAAAGCATGGTAGCCCTCCGGGCAGGCCATACGGGGAGAACACGAAGAAACCGGTCTGCACTGGACGTGCCAAGAGCCAAGAGCTACAGATGCAATAGGGGCGTGTGGGGTGTATTGGGTGTGAGGGGTTAGATGATCGTGCCGACGTCCTGGGTGACGATGCGGTCCAGGCAGCGTTCGGCGAGGGCGGTGATGGTCCAGGAGGGGTTGCAGCAGGCGGTGGAGCCGGGGATGAGGGAGCCGTCGGTGACGTAGAGGCCGGGGTTGTCGTGGACTCTGCCGTAGGGGTCGCAGACGGGGCCGATCACCGCGCCGCCCAGCGGGTGGTAGGTGCTGGGGTCCACCGGTTGCGTCGGCACGAAGACGCCGCCGCTGGTCAGCGCCATCCGGGCGGCGGCGGCGTCGATGGCGATCTCCGGTTCCACGTCGGAGGTCGGCGGCCAGACCAGGCGCGCGGAGTCGGTGAGCGGGTCGTAGTGGAACGCGCCGTGGCCGTTCGGGATGGCCATGGACCCGATGAACATGGTGAAGGTCTCGACGTCGAACGGCGCGGGGATGTGGAACAGGGTCGCGGGGCCGGTGGGCGCGTCCCAGTGCAGTGACGCGGCGCTGGTCGGGCCGCCCTGGTAGGGCAGGGTGGGTTGGGGCACCTCGGTGCGCAGCAGGAGCCGGTCGCCGTTGGTGCCCCAGTACCGCCCGACGGCGGGCGGCAGGTTCGGCAGCGCGCCGCGGCCCTTGGCGCGCACCAGCAGCTTGGAGGTGTTGGCCGACCCGGCGTTGAGGAGGAGGCTGTCGGTGTGGACGAGCACGTTCTCCTGCGTGACGCCGTCGGTGTCGATGCGCCGGCAGCGCAGCACGTACCGGGTCGAGGTCCCCCTGGTCACCTCGTCGACCACGTGCAGCGGGGCGATGGTGACCAGGCCGGTGGCCAGCGCCTGGGCCAGGTAGGTCTTGTCCACCGAGTACCGGGCGCCGTTGTTGACCCCGTAGAGGAAGTCGCCGTGGGCGGACCAGGGCGGCAGGTCGCCGCGCAGCTCGGCGCGGATCACGTCCCAGTTCATCGGCTGCAGCACGCGCACCGGGGTGCCGCCGGCCAGCGCGGAATCGGCGAGGAACCTCCTGGAGGGGGTGTAGCGGACGTGGTTGAGGATGTCGTCCGGGATGGGGGAGAAGTTCAGCATCGAGGCCGCCCTCGGGTAGTAGACGGCGGCCATCTCGTCGTAGTCCACCGATGAGGGCATCACCTTGGTGAACAGCTCCTCCGAGGGCTGCAGCGAAATGCCCTCGTAGTGCAGGGAACCGCCGCCGACGCCCGCGCCGCACAGGACGCTCATCCCCAGGCCGCGGATCCGCTCGACCAGACCGGTGTAGGGCTTGAACAGCGCCGGTGGGGACGCGGGCAGCACCGGGGTCGGCTCCAGCCAGCTCACCCGCCGGTCGGGGTGGAAGAACCGCGGGAAGGTGTTGTCGTTGGGGACGCTGTTCCACCAGCGGCCCCGCTCCAGGACGAGGGTGCGCACGCCGGCGCGGGCCAGCCGCAGGGCCGCGACGCCGCCGCCGAACCCGCTGCCCAGGACGACGGCCCGGTAGCGCTCGTCCCGCGTCGGCGTGGGCGTGGCGCGAGCGGGGGAGGGGGAGGCGCCCAACCCGATCGTCACTGCGGTGGCGCCGACGCCGGCCAGCAGGCCGCGTCGGGACAAGCGCTGTCGCGTGGTCATTTCCTGGACCCTTCCTGCGCGGTGGGGCACTGCTCTCGGGCACGGGTCGGACGGGCGTGGAACCGCGCGCCGACCCGGCGCGGGTGGTCGGGCGCGCCGAAAGAACCGCGGATCGCGGCGGCGTCGGGTTCGGGGCGCGTTGTCGGTCGGACCGACAGCGGGGACAATCGGCCGGCGGCGGTGACCGGCTCGTCCCGGGATTCGGCGGGGTCGATTGTCCGCACTGGTTCGGGAAGTCGAGGTGGGGACGGCTGAAGTGCAGCGTAACCGGCCGGCGCGTTCTCCTCAAGGCATTCGTCCGTTCGGCCGGGGGGAATCGGTCAAGTCGTCCCGGTCGAGTTCCCGGGGCGGGAATTCCTTTTCGGGGTGGAATTCCCGGTGGTGTGCCCGGCCGCCGGTCCGAATATCCCGGAAGTGACATTTCCTCGGTGTCCGCCGCCGCAGGGGGCGCGGCGCCGGGGGTCGCGCCGGTCCGCCCGGCGAGCGTCCGGGCGGCCGTCGCAACACACTGGGCACCGGGCACGACGAGAGGAACCCGCGATGGAACGCCTGAAGGGCAAAGTGGTGGTGATCACCGGGGCCGGCAGTGGGATCGGCAGGTCGGCCGCCGAGCTGATGGGCCGGGAAGGCGCCCGGGTCGTGGTCGCCGACCACAACACCCAGGGGGCCGAGGAGACCGCCGCGCTGGTCGAGGGGGCAGGCGGGCGGGCGCTGCCCGTCACCGTGGACGTCACCGACGAGTCCTCGGTCGTCGGCATGATCGACGCGGCGGTCGGGGAGTTCGGCGAGCTGCACGTGCTGTGCAACCACGTCGGCGGGACCAACCCGCGCAAGGACCTGGACCTGCTGCGCATGGACATGGCCGAGTTCGACCGGGCCGTCGCCCTCAACGTGCGCAGCACCCTCCTGGGCACCCGGCACGCGTTGCCCCACCTGATCCGCGCCGGCGGCGGGTCCGTCATCAACACGGCCTCCGTGGCCGCCCTGGTGGGTGACGTCCTGCAAACCTCCTACGGCGCCGTCAAAGCCGCCGTCGTCAGCATCACGAAGTCGATCGCCGTCCAGTACGGACCCCAGCGCGTGCGCTGCAACGCCATCGCGCCCGGCGCCGTCATGACCCCGGCCCTGGAGGACAACCTGCCGGACGACGTGATCGAAGCCCTCAAGGGGGGCAACGCCCTGCCCTACCTCGGCTCCCCCGAGGACATCGGTCACGCCATGGTGTTCCTCGCCTCCGACGAGTCCCGCTACCTCACCGGCCAACTCCTCGTCATCGACGGCGGCATGACCATGCAGTCCTCCGCCGCCCCCGGACGCCGCGCGATGCTGCCCGGTTGAGCGGGCTCCGGCCCGCGTGGCCGGCGGTCGCCCGCCCTCGGGTTCGGCTGTCATCGGGCGTGTTCGCTCGACTACCATGGGTCGCCGATCACGGCTCGGCTGTTGGAGGGCACCGGTGGTGGACGACCGCTTACCCCTGCGATCGGATCGCGGCAGCCCGCCGGACCGGCGTGACCAGCAGCGGTCACCGGCCCGCCGGACGGGTCCGAGCCCGGTGCACGCGGCGGGGAGCCTGCGCTTCACCGAATCCGTCGGCACCCGCGAAGAGGTCTGGGACCGGCTCGGCGCGAAGGTCCGGGAGCGGGTCGGCGCGCGGATCGGCTCGCTCGTGGAGTGGTGGGCGACCGACGTCAGCGGGCGCAACGCGGCGGTCGTGCTCGGCACCAGGGCGTTCGTCACGGTGGAGCCGACGGTCAACGCGGCCGGCGGGCCGGCGCACGAGATCCGCGCGCTGCGGCTGGACGAGTCGAGCTTCCGCCGCGCGACGGTCGCCGCGCCGGCCGCGGGCGGACCTGCCGCCCCGCCCGCCGCCGAGCGGGCCGCACCCGGCAGCCGCCCCGGCGCCCCCGCCCCGGCGTTGGCCGACCGGCTGGGCGCGGACATGAGCGGGTTCCTCGGCAACCTGCCTGCTCGCGCCCAGCAGCTGCTGCAGGAGCCGTTCGTCGACGGCCACGACGACCTGTGGCGCGACTACTACTACTTCCGGTCGGGCTCCGCCGGCGCGCTGGGCGGGGCCGCGCTGAGCGTCTGGTGCTACCTGGCCGACAAGCGCTACGTCACCTTCGCCGCCGGGGTGGGCAACGGCTACCGGCAGGACACCGGGCCCGGCTCCTGGCAGCTCACCTGTTGGCGCGCCGAGGTGCTGGGGAACGCGCGGTGAGCGCCCCCTCCCCGCGGGACCTCGACGGCCGCGACCCGTACGAGCTGCTCGGCGTCGCGCCGACGGCCACGCGGGCCGAGATCGTCGCCGCGCACCGGCGGCGGGTCCGGCTGGTCCACCCCGACCGCCCCGGCGGCGACGAGTACGAGACGAAGCTGCTGCACGTCGCCAAGGCCGTGCTGCTGGACCCGAGCCGCCGCGCCGAGGTCGACGCGGCCCGCGCGCGACCGGCCGACGGCCCGCCTGGTGAGCGGGAGGAGGACCCGGCCGGTTCCGACCCGGCGCACGAGGGGCACGCGCACCCCGAGTCGGTCTGGGAGAGCGAGGAAGTCACCACGGGGGTCGGTCCGCCGACCCCGCCACCGCCGCCGCACACCACCGCGTACTGGCCGCCTCCGCCTCCGCCGTATGCGACCCCACCCCACGTGACGCCACCCCACGTCTCGCCGCCTTACGCCACGCCGCCTTACGCCACGCCGTCCTATGTGACTCCGCCTTATGTGGCACCGCCTCACGCGACACCGTCCTATGTGGCTCCGCCGTACGTGATGCCGTCCTACGCGGCCCCGCTGTACGACCATGAGGGACAGCAGTGGGAGTACGCGGCGGATCGTGCCCGCCCTTCGGTCTCCGCGCTGCCGATCGTGGCGCTGGTCCTGTCCACCGCCTGCTTCTGCGCCCCGCTCGGCCTGGTCCTCGGTCTGGCCGGCCTGTCGAGCCGGAAAGGCCGCAACGACCGCCCGATCGCCGTCGCGGCGATCGGGCTGGGGGCGGTGTGGACGGTCCTGCTCGTGTTCTGGCTCCTGGGCGCGGCCACCCGGACCGTTCCCTGAACCGCCGCCCCGCCCGCGGCCGACCCGGTTGAGGCGCGGGGGAGGGGGTAGCCCACGGGCTCCGGGATGTCGAGGAGTCGGTGTGCGGGTGACCTTGACCAGCAGGACCCAGATCGGACCGGTGCTGCGCGGGCTGCGGGAGCGGGGGCTCAACTACGACCCCGCCGAGGTGCGGGAGCCGCGGTGGGTCTTCGACGTGCACCGGCACCGGGTGGGGCAGGAGGCGGCCGGCCCACCCGAGGGCGGCGGGCTGTGGGAGCGGGCGCGGGCGCTGGTGGCCGCGTACGAGTTCACCCCTCCCGAGATCATCCGGGCCTTCTACGAATCCGGTTCGGACCTGCTCGGGCGGGACATGGTGCTGCAGGCCCGCCTGCCCGGCCTGCGCTTCCTGATGGGCGTGCGGGTGACCGACGTGCGCGAGGAGACCTCCGCCGACCGCACGCTGTGGGGGTGGAGCTACGAGACGCTGCGCGGCCACCTGGAGCGCGGCCGGGTCGACTACGACCTGGTGAAGCACCACGCCACCGGCGAGGTGCAGTTCGTCGTGCACAGCTACTCGCAGCTGCACCCCCGCGCGCCGTGGTGGATGCGCTGGGGTTGGCGGCTGTTCGGGCGTCGTGTCCAGTTGCGCTTCTACCGGCGGGCCGGGCAGCGGCTGCGGCTGCTCAGCCGCCGCACGCCCCAGGTGGCGGTGGCCCCGGTGGCGGTGGAGCGCCCGGGTCGCTGGAGCGTGAGCCTGCACAACCCGATCCGGTGAGGTTGTCGCCGACCGGGCCGGGTAGCCCCAGGGCCAGCGGACCCCAGTGGACGGAGCGCCTGCAGTGAAAATCGTGATCACCGGTGCGTCGGGCAACGTGGGCGCGGGCGTGCTGCGCGCGCTGGCCGCCGACGACGGCGACCACCGGGTGGTGGGGATCTGCCGCCGGCCGCCCGACCAGGTCCCGCCGTTCGACAAGGTCGCCTGGCACGCGTGCGACCTCGGCGAGGAGAACGCCCGGGACGTGCTGGACGAGGTCATGACGGGCGCGGACGCCGTGGTGCACCTGGCGTGGATGTTCCAGCCGATCCGGCAGGGGCAGCGGCTGCACCGCACCAACCACAAGGGCACCGCGGCGGTGCTGGAGGCGGCGCGCCGGGCCGGCGTGCCGCACGTGGTGCACGCCTCCTCCATCGGCGTGTACGCGCCCGCGGGTCAGCAGCCGGTGGACGAGTCGTGGCCCGCCACGGGCGTTCCCGGCTCGGTCTACGGCGCGGGCAAGGCCGAGGTCGAGGCGGTGCTGAACCGGTTCGCCGAGGACAACCCGGGCACCGCCGTGGCGGTGATCCGGCCGACGCTGGTCGCGCAGAGCGCCGCGTCGGCGAGCTTCCTGGCCCTGTTCTTCGACCCCCTGGTGCCCCAGTGGCTGATCCGGCTGGTGCGCGACGGGCGGATCCCGCTGCTGCCCCTGCCTGCCGGGATGCGGGTGCAGCTGGTGCACGCCGACGACGTGGGCGACGCGGTGGTGCGGATCCTGCACCGCCGGGCCACGGGCGCGTTCAACCTCGCCGCCGACACGCTCACCGCGGCGGACCTCGCCGGGGTGGCCTGCGCGCGGGCCGTCCCGGTGCCGGCGACCGCGATGCGCACCGGCGTGGGGCTGCTGTGGCGGCTGGGGGCGATCGGCATGTCGCCGGGCTGGTTCGACGTGGGCACCCGGTCCCCGCTGGTGGACACCTCCCGCGCGCGCACCGAGCTGGGCTGGTCGCCCCGCCTCGACAGCGCCGGGTGCGCCCGCGAGCAGCTCGCCGGCCTGGCCGAGGGCACGCCGGGCCCGAGCCGCGCGCTCAGCCGCGACCGGTTCCGCGAGGACCTCGGCATCCCCCGGCTGACCTGACGCGCCCGCCCCGGCCGACGCCTCCGCGAGCCGCGCCGGCGGCCGGGCCGCGGGCAGGCGCCCCGGGGGTCACGGGCGGCGGGCACGACCCGCGGAGGAGGGCGCGTGCTGGAGTTCGTCGTCGTCGCGGTGGCGGCGCTGGTGGTCATCGCCGCCGCCGCCGTGCTCGCGCCGCGGCTGGGGGTGGCGGCCCCGCTGGTCCTCGTCCTGGTGGGCATCGCCGTCGCCCTGGCCCCGGTGCTGGAGGACTTCGAGGTCGATCCGGAGTGGGTCCTCCAGGGGCTGCTGCCGCCGCTGCTCTACGCCTCCGCGGTGTCCATGCCGGCCATGAACTTCCGGCGCGAGTTCCGGGCCATCGGCGGCCTGTCGGTCCTGCTGGTCGTCGCCAGCGCCCTCGTGCTGGGCGCGCTGTTCGCCTGGCTCGTCCCCGACCTCGGGTTCGTCTGGGGGTCGCGCTGGGCGCGATCGTCAGCCCCACCGACGCCGTCGCGACCTCGATCATCAAGGGCACCGGCCTCCCGCGCCGCGCCGTGGTCATCCTCGACGGCGAGAGCCTGCTCAACGACGCCACCGCCCTGGTGCTCCTGCGCACCGCGGTCGTGGCCACCGCGGCGGGGTTCTCCTTCCCGGGCGCGGTGGGCGCCTTCGCGTACGCCATCGCGGTGGCCGTCGCGGTCGGGTCCGTCGTCGGGTGGGGCAACCTGGCGGTGCGCCGCCGCGTGGCCGACCCGACGGTGAACACGATCCTGTCGTTCACCGTCCCGTTCGCCGCCGCCGTCCCGGCCGAGCTGCTGGGCAGCTCCGGCCTGGTCGCCGCCGTCGTGGCGGGCCTGGTCACCGGCTTCCGCGCGCCCCGCGCGCTGCCCGCCCGGCACCGGCTGTCGGACGCGCAGAACTGGGCGAGCGCCGAACTCGTCCTGGAGGGCGTGGTGTTCCTCGGGATGGGGTTGCAGCTGTCCACGATCCTGGGCGAGGTACACCGCGAGCACACCGGCCTCGGCGCGGCCGTCGGGATCGCGGCCGGCGCGCTCGCCGTGACGCTGCTGGTGCGCGCGGCCTACGTCGCGCCGCTGCTGTGGGCGCTGCGGCGGCGCGCGCTGCGCGGCCGGGCGCTCCAGCCCCGCATCGCCGCCATCGGCGAGCACCTCGAAGCCGGCCGCGTCGTGCCGGCCGCGCGGCGGCGCGGTTCCCGCGGCCGGCCCACCGAGCACGACCTGCGGCGCTTCGCCACCCGGGTCCGCCGCTCGCTGGCCGACATCGACTACCTGCTCAGCCAGCCGCTGGGCCTGCGCGAGGGGGTGGTCGTGGTGTGGGCGGGGATGCGCGGCGCGATCACCGTCGCCGCCGCGCAGACCCTGCCGGAGGACGCCCCGCACCGCGCCCTGCTGGTGTTCGTCGCCTTCGCCGTGGCCACCCTGTCGCTGCTGGTGCAGGGCGGGACCGTCGGGCCGCTGGTCCGGCGGCTGTTCCCCGACCGCGACGCCCGCGCCGACGCGCCCGAGCAGGACGCCGAGCGGCAGCGGATCCGGTCGCTGCTCGACGACGCGGCCCACGGCACACCGCGCCCGGCGGGCACGTCGGACGAGCGGCACCGCCTCGCCGTGCTCACCGCGCAGCGCGACGCGCTCCTCGACGCCCGGGACGAAGGCGCCCTCGACGCCGACGCGCTGTCCGCCGCGCTGCGCACCGTCGACGCCGAGCAGATCACCCTGGAGCTGCGCAGCGACCCGACCGGGTGATCCACCGCCGGCCGGCAGGGGCCGGGAAGCCCCTCCGGCGCGCCACCCCCGCCCGCCCGTCGAGCGGGCCGCCCCGGAGGCCCACCGCGGGCGTTCGACCGGCGGGGTGCTCGGACGACGCGCGCGGTATCACTCGCCCGCGCGGCGGTTGGTCGGCCGATCGGGTGATGGCTGGTCCGCTGCCTGCACCGGGTACCGGCGCGCGGCGCAGCGACCGCCCTGCCTTCCGCGTGATTGCCCGCCCGCCGGCGGTGGCCAACACTGGCCGTCATGGCTTGCCTGAGCACCACTCTGGCCCGGGTCGGCGCGGCGGTCACGACGGTCTCCCTGCTCTCGCCCGTGCCCGCGGACGCGACGGCCTCCCAGCAGGCCGCGGTCCCCGCCTACTGGAGCCCGGCCGAACCCGAGGGCCTGACGGCGTTCCGCCGCCTGGCGCAGAACCGGCCGACCACCGGCATCGTGGTGATCAACGGCAGCCAGAGCAGACCGGAGGCGCCGTTCTCCCGGGCGTGGGCCGACGCGATCGAAGCGGTGCACGACTCGGGCGCGCGGGTGCTGGTCTACGTCGACACCGGCTACCTCGGCGTGGACCACGGCAAGGGCCCGCACCGGACCAGGGACGGCGAGACCTCGGCCGACGCGTGGGTCGCGCAGATCAAGCAGGACGTAGACGACTGGTACGCGCTCTACGGCGACTACGGCGTGGACGGGGTGTTCCTCGACCAGGCCCTGCACACCTGCGGGCCGGACGGCGAGCACGCCGCCCGCTACGCCGCGATCCGCGACCACGTCCGCGCCACGCACCCGCACGCCCGCATCGCCGTCAACCCCGGCGTGGGCGCCGAGCAGTGCTACGACGCCGTCGCCGACACCATCCTGTCGTTCGAGGGCGGCCACGAGGCGTACCTGGCGCACGTGCCGCCCGCGTGGGAGTCGGCGAACCGGGACCGGGAGAAGTTCTGGCACCTGGTCTACGACGTGCCGACCGCGCACGACATGGGTGTCGTCGTGGCCCGCGCCAAGGCCAACGGGGCCGGCTACGTCTACGTCACCGACCGGCCGTTCAGCCCGTCCACCTGGGACTCGCTCGCCGGCTACTGGGACGCGGAGCTGGGCGAGGTGGCGGGTGTGGTGGACACCGCCCCGCCGGCCGTCCCGCGCGGGGTCACCGCGGTCGCGACCTCCGGCCGGGCGGTGCTGCGCTGGCGCTCCGCGCTGGACAACGTCGCGGTCGCCGACTACGAGGTGCTGCGGGACGGCGTCGTCGTCGGCGCCACCCACGACACCGCCTTCACCGTCACCGACCTCCAGCCCGACACCGCTTACACGTTCGCCGTGCGGGCGCGTGACGTCGCGGGCAACACCTCCGCGCCCAGCGCGCCGGTCACGGCGGTCACACCGCCCGCGGCGGTGCTCGACCCCCACGCCTGCGTGGGCCCGACGACCGCCCACTACCGGGCGACGTTCACCCGGGACTTCCCCTACCTGCGGGTGTTCATCGACGCCGACGACGACACCGCGACCGGGTGGGCGCTGCCCCCGGGACTGCCCTCCGGCGTGGACCACCTGATCGAGAACGGCGTGCTCTACCGCCACACCGGGCCGGGCTGGACGTGGGAGCCGGTCGCCGGCGCCGAGCAGGAGCGCGACGGGCACGTGGTCACCTGGCGGGTGCCCACCGCCGCGCTCGGCGAGACGGCCGCGCACACCCAGGTCGTGGTGTTCAACGGCAACGACGGGCAGGACGACTACAGCCCCGTGGTCACCGCGAACCGGACCGACGCGGAGTGCCCCTAGGGACCGTCCGCGCGGTGCCGCCACGGCGACTTCTATTCGTCATCACGTGGAATAGGCGAACCGGTCGCGGGAACGCGCCGAAGGGCCCGCCGCCGGGAGCACGTCGAACCGACCGGACCGGCGGCCCGTTCCGGTGAGTGGGAGGAGCGCCACCAAGACCACTCCTCCCGGTGACGGCGCGACGACCCCGGCAGGGGTCGCGGCGCAGGTGGGGCCGCCGTACCGGGCACGATCCGGGCGGAGCAGGTCACCCGGACGGGTCCCGCGTCGGCCCCCGCCGGCGCCGCACCCGGCCCCGACGACGGCAGGGCGAAGTCCGCCGCGCCACCGGGAACCGGGTTTGCCGTGGTAGTCGCGCCGAAGCCGGGACGGGCGCGGCCACCGCGGGGGTGACCGGGGGGACGACCCGCTTGCCGGTCACCGGCTCCACCCCCGGCACCCGGTATGGTCTGTCGCGATGATCACGCACCCGCACCCCTCGGACGTGGTGGCCGTCGCCGGTCCGGCGTCGACGGGACACCCGGTCCTGATCGGGCGGAGGACCAGGCTGCGCGGGATCGAGCCCGGCGACCGGCGCACGCTGGCCGGGTTCGACCGCGACCTCGCTGGCCGCGAGCCGCGGGTCGGCGGGTACCGGCACTGGGCGGCGCACCGGGGCGGCGTGGAGCCGGGGGAGGACCTCCAGTTCGCGATCGTGGCGCTGGGCAGCGGGCTGCTGGTCGGGTCGGTGTCCACCGTGCGGGCCGACGAGCGCGCCGACCGGTTCAGCTACGGCATCGGCATCGGGTCGCGGCACCGGCGGTGCGGCTACGCCGCGGACGCCATCACGACGCTGCTGGCGTTCATGTTCGGGCAGCGCGGCTACGGCGCGTGCGAGGTCAGCGTCTACGGCAGCAACTTCGCCTCGCTGACCCTGCACGCCCGGCTCGGCTTCCGGGAGGAGGAGCGCCTGCTCGACCCCGAGCTGTCGCACGGCGAGCTGAAGCACCTGGTGCGGCTGGGGATCACCGCGGCCGAGTTCGCCGAGCGCCACCCGGACCCGGACGCCCGCTCCCGGTCGAGCCGTTCGCGCCGGGGCCGGCACTGGCGCAACCGCCGGGGTCGGCACTGGGACGGCCAGGACCGGTCCTGACCGATCCGCGCCGTCCGGTCGCACCCCCGCGCGACGGCTCCGGTCGAGTCCTCTGTGGACGGTGAATCCACTGTTCGGACTGGTCCACAGTGGACGGACGTCCGCCCGGTGCGGGCCGGTCGCGAGGAGCCGTCCGGCCGGCGCGCCGACCGCCCCCCGCCCGGCTCCGGGCGGCGCGTGGAGACGAGCGCCACGTTCGGCCCCGCCCCCGCCGGAAGCCCGAGGTCGGCGCGTCGGGCGCCGCGGCCCCGCGGGCCGGCCGCGCGGTGCGCGAGATGAGGGACGGGGCCGCGTGACGTAGCTTGGTGTGGTGCGGGAAGAACTGCCGATCGCGCGTCGCGGCGGTCCGAGAGCCGGGACGAGGGCGTTGCTCGCATTCACGGCCTTGGGCGCGCTGCTGGCGGCGCTGGTGCACGGTCCGGGCGGCGCGGTGACCGGGCGGCCGGTGGCCGCGCCCGCGTCGTCGACCCCGGCGACGGCGGAGCCGGGCTCCACCACCGGCGAGCCGGCGTCCACGACCGCTGCCGCGCCCCCGCCGGACCCCTGCGCGGTGAAGGCGGCGTCCCTGCCGCTGCGCCTGCGCCTGGCGCAGACGCTGATGGTCGGCGTGGACCCGAGCGGCACCGCCGACGCCGAGGGGCTGGTGCGCGGCGAGCAGGTGGGCGGCATCTTCGTCGGCGGGGACGACACGACCCTGCTCTCCGGCGGCCTGGCCGCCGTGCGCGCCGCGGCGGCGGTGCCGCTGACGGTCGCCGTGGACGACGAGGGCGGGCGGGTGCAGCGGGTGGACGCGCTGGACGGCTCGATCCCCAGCGCGCGGCGGATGGCCGAGACCATGACGCCGGAGCAGGTGCGGGCGCTGGCGCGGGACCGCTCGGCCGCGCTGCGGGCCCGGGGCGTGACGATGGACCTCGCCCCGGTGGTCGACGTCGACGGCGGGCCGGACCGGACGGTGATCGGCGACCGGTCGTTCAGCGCCGACCCCGCGGTGGCCGCCACCTACGCCCGGGCCTTCGCCGAGGGCCTGCGCGAGGCGGGCACCACCCCGGTGCTCAAGCACTTCCCCGGCCACGGCAACACCAGCGGCGACTCCCACCAGGGGGCGGTGAGCGCGCCGCCGCTGGACGCGCTGCGCGGGAGCGACCTGGCGCCCTACCGGGACATCGGCCGCTACGGGCGCGTCGTGGTCATGCTCGGGCACATCGACGTGCCGGGGCTGACCGGCGGCCGGCCCGCGACGTTGAGCCCCGAGGCGTACGCCCTGCTGCGCGGCGAGTTCGGGTTCACCGGCCCGGCGATGACCGACGACCTGGGCGCGATGCGCGCCGTGACGGACCTGGTCGACCTGCCCGAGGCGGTGCGGCAGGCGCTGGCGGCTGGCGCGGACATCGCCCTGTGGTCCTCCGGTGGCCGCGCCGGCGAGGTGCTCGACCACCTGGAGACCTCGGTGGCGGCCGGAACGCTCCCGGTGGCCCGCGTGGACGAGGCGGCCCGGCGGGTGCTGGCCATGAAGGACGCGTGCTGAGCGCTCCGACCGCGCGTCGCGTGCCGGGCGCCGTCGGCGCGGTGGGCCGACCGGCGAGGGGCGGAACGCCGAAGTGGCCGTGCCGGGCACGGATCCCGGTCACGACCACTTCGGGAGGGAGGCAGCGCTCCGCCCGACGCCCTCAGCTCGACGGCGGCGCGCTGGGCGCCGACGGGGGCGTCGTGGTCTCCTCCGACGACGGGGGCGGTGGCGTGGTGGTGGCGGTCGTCGTCGGGCCGCTCGGCGTCGTCGTCGGCGCCGTCGACGCGGTCACCGTCGGGACCGTGACCTCCGACGACGTGGTCGCCCGCGAGGTCGACGTCACCGCGGAGGTCGGGGCCGTCGCCGCCGTCGTCGAGGTCTGCGGCAGCGGGACGCCCTCCTCCCGCAGCACCTCGAGGATCCGGGCCTTGACGTCCTCCAGCGCCTGCTGGATCTGCTGGGCGGTCATGCCGGGGATGTCCTGCGCCAGCCGGGAGAGCTGGGCCCAGACCTCCTCCAGCCTGGCCTTGGCCTGCGGGCTGAGGTCCTCGGGCAGGCTGACGACCAGCTGCGAGGCCAGCGCGTAGGTCACGCACTCCACGCAGGAGTGGTTGACGGCCACGGCGATGTTCTCCGGCACCACCACGTTCGCCTCGCCGACCACCAGCACCACCTGGAACGCGACCGCGACGGTGGTGCAGCCCTGGCACGAGGCCAGCGCGTAAGCCTCGTTCCGGTTGTCCACCACGCCGTCGGTCTCCCACACCAGCGCGAAGGAGACCTTGTACTGCACCGACCCGTCGGTGGTGTTGACCGCGAGGGCCTGGTTGTCGCCCGGCCCGGGAGCTTCCGGGCGGTCGAACGGGAAGACCCACGTCGGCGCGTCGGCCCGGCCGTCGACCGGCACGAGGACCATCGCCAGCACCGGCTCGTCCTTCGTGGGCACCGGCGTCCCGCTGGGCCACGCCGTGCGGGCCGTCGCGGTCTCGGGGGCCTGCGTTCCCGCCGGCGGCTCCTGCGGCGCCGGCCCGGGGTCCGCCGCCACGGCGCTCACGGCGTCGGCCACCGTGCCGCGCTCCTCGGGCTGGATCGGCCGGTACCGCTCGCCCTGCGGCCACCACGCCCACAGCAGGCCCGCGACGACGGCCACACCGCACAGCACGACCAGCGCGCGCCGCCCCGGCCTGCCGTCGGTGGCCCGCCAGAGCTTCGCGCACAACCGCTGGACGAGCCGGACCAGCAGCAGGCCGATGCCCAGCACGGGCAGGGCGATCGCGGCGATCGAGAGCACCTTCACCAGCACCAGCGCCAGGTCGCCCTCGCCGAACGCCGCGCTCGCGGACCGCCACTGGTCGCCGACGCCCTGCCACGCCGTCGCCACGACCCGGGGGAGGGCCAGCACCAGCAAGGCCATGCCGACCAGCAGCAGCGGCACCACGAGGAGCACCCAGGTGGTCACCACGGCCCGCGCCCACGGCTTGAGCACCTTGGACTCGGGCTTGTCCCAGCGGTGCGGCAGCAGGCCCAGCAGCGTGGGCTTGATGTGCCGGAACAGGTCGGGCACGCCGGTGAGGTCGGCGAGCACGTGGTAGCCGTCGTAGCGGACCATGGGCGCGAGCTGGCGCACCATCTGCACGATCTGCGTCGCCACGACCAGCAGCAGCGCGTCCCAGCCGGTCAGCCACCAGACGCCCCACACGGCGACGGCCACCAGCGCGTTGAAGTACAGCCCGCCCAGGTCCGTGCGCAGCCGCCCGGCCCGGCCGAGCCGGTAGCTGTCGGTGACGTCGGTGTAGAAGGCGGGCCACAGCAGGTAGAGGCCGAAGCCCATCGCGCCGGGCGTCGCGCCGCCGTACCGGGCCGCCGCGGCGTGCCCGAACTCGTGGAAACCGGCCGACACCACCGTGGCGGCGAACACCAGCAGGAGCAGGGCGGGCTGGTGGAACGCCTGGTGGGTGGCGCCGGCCAGGCCCTTCTCGAACAGCACCCAGAAGGCCACCGCCGCGAACGCCGCCAGGGCCACCGCCACCGCGACGGGGTGGAACAGCCGGGCGAACGGCGCGGTGATCCGCCTGGTCACCGCGGGTTCGGTCACCACCCGGCGCAGGCGCAGGCCGAGCAGCGGCTCGGCCTTGCGGTGCTCGGGCTGCGAGCCGTCGGGCAGCGTCAGCACGCCGAGCGGTTCGAGCTTGGTCCTCAGCAGCAAGCGCACGTCGTCCGCGGACACCGACCGGCCGACGGCCCGCCCGACCCGGTCGGCGATCACCGCGTGGTCGGCGTGCCCGTCGACGGCCTCCAGCACCCGGTACAGCAGCGGGGTCAGCTGGAGCACCTGGCCGTCGGCGCGGCGGACCAGGGCCGGCGGCCGGCGGTAGCCGGAGTCGCGCAGCGAGCCGATCAGCTCGACGCCCTCGGCGCGGCGCGGCACGTCCCGGGGCGGGCGGGGCGCGGTGACCGCGCCCCGCCGGACCGGGCTCTCCCCTGAAGCGCTCATGGGATCGCTCACTGGTCGATGTCGGACCTCTGCTCGGCGTTCGCCTCGGCGGTGCCGTCGATGGTCTGCTGGATGATGGCGTCCTGCTGCGCGACCGCGGTCGCCTCCGAGCCCACGGAGCCGATGTTCGCGGCCACCGAGGCGTCGATCGGCGCGGCCACGTTGGCGTTGGCCGCCACGGCGCCGTTGATGGGCGCGGCCAGGTCGAGGTCGGCGGCCAGGTTCACGTCGACGTTGAGCAGGCCGCCGTCCAGCGCCGCGCCGGGATCGGTGGGCACGGCCACACCGGACGCCCGGGTGGGCGCGTCGCCGTCGGAGACCGGCTGGGTCTGCACCGGCGCCTCGCCACCGGCCACCGGCTGCGTCCGCACCGGCTCCTGGCCCTGGTCGATGGCGCTGTCCTGGGCGGAGTTCGCCACCGCCTCGCCGGTGATGCCCTGCTGGATCGCGACGCCCTGGTCGGACAGGGCCTGCGCGGTGGACCCGTCGGACAGCACGTTCGCGCCCACCGCCGCGTCGATCGGGGCCGCGACGTTGGCGTTGGCGGCCACCGCCAGGCCGATCGGCGCGGCCAGGTCCAGGCCGAGGTCCAGGTCCACGTTCAGGTCGAGCAGCGAGTAGACCTCTTTGTCCGGCAACGCCGTGCCGCCCTCGGCGGCCAGCTCGTCGTTCGACAGCGGGGGCAGGTTCGCTGCGCTCATCCGTCGCTCCGTTCTCGGTCGGACCGGCCGGTCTGGACGTTCGGCCGGTGATGGTTCAGACCATTACCCGGCTTCGGGGCGGTGAAACGGGGCAGGCGGCGCGATCCGCGACATCCACGCGGAAAACCCACCGCGTGGCGCGAAGACGTTCGGCCGAATGGCGGGATCGGAAGTGAAAAGCTTTCGGAACAGGACCCGTGGCGGGCTGGACCCCCACACGCCGGCGGCAGCGCGCACCAACGGCACCGCACCAGCAACACCGCCCCGACACCAACCACCCGGCAATTCACGGCTCACAGTTGTCGGCTCTCGGCACGCCCCGTGCAGTCCGGTGCTCTCGTGTTCTCCCCGTATGGCCTGCCCGGAGGGCTACCATGCTTTCTTGGGGGGTGCAAGCACGCTTTTCGCTTGCACCCCCCAAGAAAGCATGGTCGTCTTTGACAGGTCATGCGGGGGGAACACGACCGCTCTTTCTTTTCCTTCTCCTTGGCGGCCTGCCCGTCCGGCGAGGACTCTTTAAAGCTCTTCAGCCTTGGGCGGTACGGCCCCTAATCTCACCCGGATCGGTGCGCGATCTTGGTAAGAAAAGCGGCCGAGAGGCCCCCAAGGAGGAGGGAAGTGCGTCGTGTTCTCCCCGTACGGCCTGCCGGAGGCAATCATGCCGAGCTGGGGGTGTCAAGCGGTGAAGCGTGCTTGACACCCCCAGCTCGGCATGATTGGGCTGCGCCCAGGCCGTACGGGGAGAACACGAGGCACACGGCTGCGCTGAAGCGCCGCCGCGCGGAGCGCGGCCTACGGGGAGCTGAGCGCCGCCGCGCGGGGCGCGGCCTGAGGCGAGAGCTGAAGCGTGGGCGCGGCTTGGAAAAGCGGTGCCAGTGGTGTGGTCGCGTAAAGCTGCCGTAAGGCGTGATCCACGTGCTCGGGATCAAAAGCGGACGGCCACCCCGCGAAATCATCGCGGGGTGGCCGTGCGGCGGACCGAGGACTGCGGATCAGGAGGTGGGCTGGTCGCGCAGGAGGGTTGCCTCGTCGCCGATCGTCGTGTCGGGGCCGTGCCCGGTGTGGACGGTGGTGTCGTGGGGCAGGGTGAGCAGCTTCCGGGTGATCGAGTCGATGATGAGGTCGTGGCTGGAGTAGGAGCGACCGGTCGCGCCCGGACCGCCTTGGAACAGGGTGTCGCCGGTGAAGACGGCGCCCAGGTCGGGCGCGTGGAAGCAGCACGCGCCGGGGGAGTGGCCCGGGGTGTGCAGCACGTGCAGCGAGGTCCCGGCGATGTCCAGCGCCTGCCCGTCGGCCAGTTCGCCGTCGGGCTCGGTGCCGGGGTGGCACAGCCGCCACAGGACCAGGTCCGCCGGGTGCAGCAGGACCGGCGCGCCCGTCGCCTCGGACAGGGCCGGTGCGACGCGCACGTGGTCGTCGTGGGCGTGGGTGGCCAGGATGGCGCGCACCTCGCGGCCCGCCACCACCCGCAGGATCGCCTCGACGTCGTGCGGGGCGTCGACCACCACGCACTCGGAGTCGTCGCCGACGACCCAGACGTTGTTGTCCACCTGGTGCGTCTCGCCGTCCAGCGAGAAGGTGCCGGAGGTGACACCGCGGTCGATCCGCACCATCAGAAGACCACCACCGAGCGCAGCACGTCACCCTCGTGCATCCGCGTGAACGCCTGCTCGACCTGGTCCAGCGCGATGGTCTCGGTGACGAACGCGTCCAGGTCGAGGCGGCCCTGCCGGTACAGGTCGACCAGGTACGGGAAGTCGCGGGAGGGCAGGCAGTCTCCGTACCAGGACGACTTGAGCGAACCGCCGCGGGAGAAGAAGTCGATCAGCGGCATCTCCACCCGCATCTCCGGCGTCGGCACCCCGACCAGCACGACGGTGCCGGCCAGGTCGCGGGCGTGGAACGCCTGCTTCCACGTCTCCGGCCGGCCCACGGCGTCGATCACGACGTCCGCCCCGAAGCCGCCCGTCAGCTCGCGCACGCGCTCGACCACGTCCTCGGACGAGGAGTCGACGCGGTGCGTCGCGCCGAACCGCGCGGCCCAGTCCAGCTTCCGCGGGTCGATGTCCACGGCGATGACCGTGGTGGCGCCCGCGAGCCGCGCGCCCGCGATGGCGGCGTTGCCGACACCGCCGCACCCGATGACCGCGACGCTGTCACCCCGGCTCACGCCGCCGGTGTTCACCGCCGCGCCCAGGCCCGCCATGACGCCGCAGCCGAGCAGGCCCACCGCGACCGGTGACGCGTCCGGGTCGACCTTGGTGCACTGGCCGGCGTGCACGAGCGTCTTCTCGGCGAACGCGCCGATGCCCAGCGCCGGGGCCAGCGGCGTGCCGTCCGCCAACGTCATCGGCTGCCCGGCGTTGTGGGTGTTGAAGCAGTACCAGGGCTTGCCCTTCAGGCACGCCCGGCACGCGCCGCACACGGCGCGCCAGTTCAGGATGACGAAGTCGCCCGGCGCCACGTCGGTCACGCCGGCGCCGACGGACTCCACGACCCCGGCGGCCTCGTGGCCCAGCAGGAACGGGAACCTGTCCTCGATCCCGCCCTCGCGGTAGTGCAGGTCGGTGTGGCACACACCGCACGCCTGCACCCGCACCACGGCCTCTCCCGGGCCCGGGTCGGGCACGAGCACCTCGACGACCTCGACCGGTGAGCCTTTGCCGCGCGCGATGACGCCTTGAACCGCCTGTGCCACGAAGAACTCCTCACGCTGATCCGCGTCCGGGTGTCAGACCAGGACCATACGTGCGGCCCGGACCGGGCGCGCGAGGTGTCGCGGCGGCTACCGCGGCGCGCCGGGGGCGGGCGCGCCCGCGCGGTCGCGGTCGGCGCCACCCGGGACCGCGCCGGACCCGCCGCCGATCAGCTCGGCCTGGCGCGCGGTCAGGGGCCGGCCGCCCTCCTCGGCCAGCTGGTCCAGCAGCAGCGCGGCGGTGTGGGCGAGGTGGGCGCGCAGGGCCCGCATGGCGGCCTCCGGGTCGCGGGCGGCGACGGCGGCGAGGACGGGTTCGTGCTCGGCCACGATCTCGCCCAGGGTGCGCGACCGCCCGGCGGTCGAGGCGCCCAGGGTCGTGGTGGTGTCGCGCAGGCCGGCCACGGTCGCGGCCAGCCGGGCGTTGCCCCCGGCCAGCAGCAGGTGGTGGTGGAACCGCCGGTCGTGGCGCATGAAGCGGGCGTCGTCGCCTTCGGCCGCGGTGGCGCGCATGGCGTCCAGCTCCTCGCGCAGCGCCGCGACGAGGGCGTCGTCGGCGTGCCGCGCGGCCAGGCCCGCCGCCGGGACCTCCAGCAGCAGGCGCAGGTGGAAGACCTCCACGACCTCGTGCGGGTCGCGCTTGAGGACCCGGAAGCCGCGGTTGCGCTCGAAGCGGACCATGCCGGCCTCCGCCAGGCGCAGCAGCGCCTCGCGGACCGGCGTCCGGGAGACCTTCAGGCGCTCGGCGAGCTGGTAGGCCGAGTACAGCTCGCCGGCCTTCAGCTCGCCGTCCAGGACGGCGGCGCGGACGGCGTCGACCACCTGGTCGGTCAGGCTCGACGCACCTGCGATCTCGCGCACTCGCCCGCCTCTTTCCCCGGTCGCCGTCGGCGGCAGCTTATCGGCGCTCGGCGGGTGCGCCGCGCGTCGTGCCCGGCGGCCACGCGGCCTTGACGAGTAGCATGTCACATGCGAGCGTCAGGGGCGCCGACCGGCGAGCAGGGGCGGGCCGGCAGCCGCGACACCGGAGGGACGACCAGTGGGCGCCACGGTTCCCGAGTCCGTCTTCACCCGCGGCGCGCCGGCGTCGGAGTTCGGGCCGGGCGCCGCCGACGAGGTCGGCTTCGACCTCGCCCGGCTGGGCGCGCGCCGGGCCCTGGTGGTCACCGACGCGGGGGTGGCGGCCACCGGCGCGCCGCAGCGCGCCACCGGGCTGCTCGTGCCCGGCGCCGAGCGCCCCGACGGCCCCGCCGAGCACCTGCCCGCCGCGATCGAGCGGCTGATGCGTGACCTCGGCCTGCCCGACGGCATCGGCGGCGTCGGCTGCGCCGAGGGCGACGTCCCGGCGCCGGCGGCGGGGACGGTGCGGCAGCAGCGGCTGCCGGCCACCGCCCCGCGCCCGGTCACCGGGGACGACGTCGCCGGCACCTGCGCCCGTTCGCCGTCCCCGTGGTGAGCCGGGCCGCGGGACGACCGGAGGAGGAAGCGCCGTGAGCACCGATCCGGGCACGGGAGCGCTGGCGGCGCGCCTGCGCCGCGCCGGGGTGGCCGAGGTGGACACCTCGGACCGCCGGCGCGCCGAGTACTCCGGCGACGCCTCGCTGTACCGGGTCCTGCCGCGGGCGGTGGTGTTCCCCCGGCACGTGGACGAGGTCGCCGCGGTGCTGGAGGTCTGCCGCGCCAGCGGGGTCCCGCTCACCTCGCGCGGCGCGGGCACGTCGATCGCCGGGAACGCGGTCGGCCCCGGCGTGGTCCTGGACTTCTCCCGCCACCTGGGCTCGGTGCTGTCGGTCGACCCGGACGCGCGCACCGCCGTCGTGGAGCCGGGCGCGGTGCTGGCCCGGCTCCAGCGCCACGCCGCGCCGCACGGCCTGCGCTTCGGGCCCGACCCCTCGACGCACAACCGCTGCACCCTCGGCGGGATGATCGGCAACAACGCGTGCGGCTCGCGCGCGCTCGCCTACGGCCGCACGGCCGACAACGTGGTGGCGCTGGACGTCCTGACCGGCGCCGGCGAGCGGTTGGCGGTGGGCGCGGGAGGCGCGGCGGGCACGGGGTCGCCGCTGCCCGCCCGGCTGGCGGAGCTGACGCGGGCCAACCTGGCGGTCATCCGCACCGAGTTCGGGCGCTTCACCCGGCAGGTCTCCGGCTACGCGCTGGAGCACCTGCTGCCGGAGAACCGCTTCGACGTGGCGCGGATGCTCGTGGGCACCGAGGGCACCTGCGCGGTGACGCTCGGCGCGACCGTGCGCCTGGTCGACGCGCCCGCCGCGACGGTGCTGGTGGCCCTGGGCTACCCCGGGATGGCGGAGGCGGCCGACGCGGTGCCCGCCGTGCTGCCGCACGCGCCGGTCGCGCTGGAGGGCATCGACGACCGGATCGTCCAGGTGGTCCGCGACCGGCGCGGGCCGGCCGCCGTGCCGCCGCTGCCCGCCGGCGCCGGCTGGCTGCTGGCCGAGGTGCCGGGCGCCACGGTGGCCGAGGCGGCGGTCGCGGCGGCGGCGGTGGTCGCCGACGCCGGCGCGCTGGACAGCGCGATCGTCGTCGACGCCGCGCAGGCCGCCGCGCTGTGGCGCATCCGCGAGGACGGCGCGGGCCTGGCCTCGCGCAGCTCGGCCGGGGCGCCCGCCCACGCGGGGTGGGAGGACTCCGCCGTGCCGCCGGACCGGCTCGGCGCCTACCTGCGCGAGTTCGACGCGCTGCTGACCGACCGGGGCCTGACCGGCACGCCCTACGGCCACTTCGGCGACGGCTGCCTGCACGTGCGCATCGACTTCCCCTTCGACAAGCCCGGCGGGACCGCCCTGTTCCGCGGGTTCCTGCACGACGCCGCGCGGCTGGTCGGCTCCTACGGCGGATCGCTGTCCGGCGAGCACGGTGACGGCCGGGCGCGCGGGGAACTGCTGCCGCTGATGTACTCCGAGCGCGCGATCGGCCTCTTCGCCGCGGTGAAGCACGTCTTCGACCCCGACGACCTGCTCAACCCCGGCGTCGTGGTGCGGCCGGCGGCGCTCGACGCCGACCTGCGGCCGACCCGGGTCGTGAACCACCTGCCCGCCCGCCGCGCGGGCCTGGCCCTGGCCCACGACGGCGGCGACTTCGCCGCCGCGGTCCACCGGTGCACCGGGGTCGGCAAGTGCCGGGCCGACACCACCGCGACCGGCGGCGTGATGTGCCCGTCGTACCTGGCGACCCGCGACGAGAAGGACTCCACCCGGGGGCGCGCCCGCGTGCTCCAGGAGGCGGTGTCCGGTTCGCTGACGGCACGCGGCTGGCGCTCCCCGGAGGTGCGCGAGGCGCTGGACCTGTGCCTGTCCTGCAAGGGGTGCGCGTCCGACTGCCCCACCGGCGTCGACATGGCCTCGTACAAGGCCGAAGTGCTCCACCAAGCCTACCGCCGCCGGCTGCGCCCGGCCTCCCACTACTCGCTGGGCGCGCTGCCCCGGTGGGCGCGGATCGCCTCCCTCGCGCCGCGCCTGGTCGACGGGCTGCTGTCGCTGCGCCCCGTCGCGACCGCGGCCCGGTTCCTCGCCGGGATGGACCAGCGGCGCGCGTTGCCGCGCTTCGCCCCCCGGACCTTCCGCCGGTGGTTCGCCGACCGCGGCCCGGCGGGCGGCGGCACACCCGTCCTGCTGTGGGTGGACACCTTCACCGACCACTTCTCACCGGAGGTCGGCATCGCCGCCGTGCGCGTCCTGGAGGCCGCCGGGTTCTCCGTCCGCGTCACCGACCGCAAGGTCTGCTGCGGCCTGACCTGGATCAGCACCGGCCAGCTCGACACCGCGCGCCGCGTCCTGGGCCGGGGGCTGGACTCGCTGGCCCCGCACGTCCGCGACGGCGTGCCGGTGGTCGCGCTGGAGCCGTCCTGCGCCGCGGTGCTGCGCTCGGACGCCGTCGAGCTGCTCGGCCCGGGGGACGCCCGGGCGACGGCGGTGGCGGAGGCGACGCACACCCTGGCCGAGCTGCTCGCCCGGCGCGCTCCCGAGTGGGCGCCGCCGCGGCTCGACGGGGTGCGGGCCGTCGCCCAGCCGCACTGCCACCACCACGCCGTGCTGGGCTGGCGGGCCGACGAGGAGCTGCTGCGCTCCGCGGGCGCGTCCGTCCGCGCCGTCGGCGGGTGCTGCGGCCTGGCGGGCAACTTCGGGGCCGAGCGCGGGCACTACGACGTCTCGGTCAGGATCGCCGAGACCTCGCTGCTGCCCGCGGTGCGCGCGCTCCCGGAGGACGGCGTGGTCCTGGCCGACGGCTTCTCCTGTCGGACCCAGCTGGACCACCTCGCCGCCCGCCGCGGCCGGCACCTCGCCGAGCTGCTGGCCGACCACCTGCCCGACGGCGCCGACCGCCCGGGTGACCGGCCCTGACGAAGTGGTCGGCGAGGACTTCCGGGCGCGGGTCGCCCCGGACTCCTCCCGGGAGGCGCACGAGCGCGACGCGGGAATCGCCCGGCGCGTCACCGGCAACGCCGTGGAGACGTTCCGGCCGGCCGAGGACCTCGTGCCCGGCGCTACGGGATCGTGATCGCCCTCATCCGCTCGATCTCGTCGGACTGGGAGGCCACCACGTCGTTCGCCATCTCCTCCACGCGCACGTCGGTGCCCTTCGAGAGGAGGTCGAGGGCCATCGTCAGCGCGCCCTCGTGGTGGGCGATCATCAACCGGAGGAACAACCGGTCGAAGTCGGGGCCGCGCGCGGCGGCCAGCGCGGCCAGCTCCTCGTCGGTCGCCATCCCGGGCATGGTCGCGTGGTCCACGTGCGGCAGCGTGCCGCTGTGGCCGTGCGCGGGCGCCTTCTCCGCGAACTGCCGCTGCCACTGCTCCATGGCCCCGATCTCCGGGCCCTGGGTGTCGTGGATGCGCGAAGCGAGGCCCTTCACCGTGTCGTTCGACGCCCTCTCGGGCGCGAGCGCGGTCATGTCCAGGGCCTGCCGGTGGTGGGCGATCATGCTCGCCACGTACCTCAGGTCGGCCTCGCCGGGCGCCACCCACCGGTCGGTGCCCACGTCGCCGGGCGCCAGCGTCTCGGCCTGCTCGCCCGGCCTCCCCGGAACGATGACCGGGGCCTCCTCCGCCGGCTGCGCCGTGCACGCGGCCAGGAACGCGATCGCCACCGCCACGAGCAAGATCCGCACACCGCACCCCCTGGCTCCGGTCGCCACCGTACCGGCACGTCCCACCAGCCGGAAGCCGTCACCTTACCGACGAACGGGCCTGGTGGTTAGCGTTGCGAAGGGGCGATACTGCCTTCCCTGCTACAGGTGGGAAGGGGAGACCTGAAGTGACAGCACGCTACTCGGCACGCCGGCGAGGGCCCGTCGCGGCCCTCGGGGCGCTCGCGCTCGCACTCTCCGCTCTGGTCGCGGCTCCGCAGGCGGTGGCGGAGCCGGGCGCCGACCCCGACCTCGCCGGCCTGTCGGAGGCCCAGCTCGCCGCCCAGGAACAGCCGGGCACGGGCATCCCCGGGGTGGACGAGATCCGCAACAGCCGCAACGTCAAGCACCTCGCGAACCTGCCCAAGCCCGCCCCGTTCACCGAGAGCTCCTCCTGGACCGACCTCGCCTTCCAGGACGGCTACGCCTACGACGGCAACTACGACGGGTTCGTCGTCTACGACATCCGCGACCCGCACCGGCCCAAGATCGTCAGCAAGGTGCTCTGCCCCGGCTCCCAGAACGACATCTCGGTCAAGGACAACCTGCTGTTCCTGTCCACCGACTCGTCGCGCAGCGACGACTCGTGCTCCAGCACCCCGCTGCCCGCCACCAACAAGAGCGCGTGGGAGGGCGTCAAGATCTTCGACATCAGCGACAAGCGCAACCCGCGCTACATCGCCGCGGTCGAGACCAAGTGCGGTTCCCACACCCACACGCTGGTGCCGGACAAGAAGGGCCGCAACGCCTACCTGTACGTCTCCTCCTACGCGCCCGACGCGTCGTTCCCCGACTGCCAACCGCCGCACGACCTGATCTCCATCGTGAAGGTCCCCCTGAAGGACCCGGCGTCGGCCACGCTGCTGTCGGAGCGGGTCGTGTTCCCCGACGGCGGCAACCCAGGCCGCCCCGGTGACGTGCCCAGCGGCTACGTGCGGGCGACCTCCGGCTGCCACGACATCACCGTCTACCCGTCGAAGGACCTCGCGGCCGGCGCCTGCATGGGCGACGGCGTGCTGTGGGACATCTCCGACCGCGAGAAGCCCCGCGAGATCCACCGCGTGCAGGACGACGCGAACTTCGCGTTCTGGCACTCCGCCACGTTCAACAACGCCGGCACCAAGGTCGTCTTCACCGACGAGCTGGGCGGCGGCGGCGCGGCGACCTGCAACGAGACCATCGGCAAGACCCGCGGCGCGAACGGCATCTACGACATCACCGGCCGCGGCGACGACCGGGAGCTGGAGTTCCGCTCGTACTACAAGATCTCCCGGACCCAGGCCGACACCGAGAACTGCGTGGCGCACAACGGCTCGCTGATCCCCGTGCAGGGGCGCGACATCATGGTGCAGGCGTGGTACCAGGGCGGCATCTCGATCTGGGACTTCACCGACTCCCGCAACCCCAAGGAGATCGGCTGGTTCGAGCGCGGCCCGCTGCCCGACGGCAAGGGCGGCGGCGCGTGGTCGAGCTACTACTACAACGGCTACATCTACTCCTCCGACATCGCCAAGGGCTTCGACGTGCTGGACATCCGCGACCCGCGCGTGCTGTCCGCGAAGTTCATCCGCGTGGGCGAGTTGAACGTGCAGACGCAGGGCCAGTACCGGGAGCTGTTCCCGAGGAGGTAGACCCCGAACGCGTGCCGGGGAGGCCCGCCCGGACCACCGGGCGGGCCTCCCGCCGTCGGCGCGGGCCGGGTGGTGGCGGTGGACAGCCCGACCGGGCTCGTGGCCCGGGTGGGCGGCGAGCAGACCGTGCGGCCCCGGCCCACCGCGCCGCCGGGCACCGCGTTGCCGGCGGAACTGCCCGAAGTGGACCCCGTCGAGCGGCGCGGGCCGCAGCCGGTCATGCGGGGTCGGGCTGAACGGGGTGGTGGAGCCGCGCCGGCCCGGCGGCACGTCACCGGCGCCGCGCGACCCGGCGCCGCGCACCGCTCAGGCCGGGCCCCGCCGGCCGGTCGAGTCCGACGGGTCGGGTGACCACCGCACCGACCGGGCGGCGGGCACCGCCCGGTCGCCGCCGAGCAGGGCCAGGCGGTCGGCCAGCCCGGGGGCGCGCGGGTCGCCGGCGTCGCTGAAGATCTTGAACGCCTGCTCCCAGCCCTCCTCGGCCGCCGCGAACGCCCGCGCGCGCCAGCGGAGCTCGCCCAACAGCGTCAACGCCCCCGCCTTGCCCAGGGAGTCGCCGATCCGGTCGTAGAGCCGAACGGCCTGCCGGGCGTGCAGGGTCGCCGTCACGACGTCGCCCCGGTCCCGCCGGATCAGGGCCAGCCGGGCGCAGGCCCGCGCCACCACCTCCCGGACGCCGGTCCCGCGGTGCAGCTCCACGGCTCGGCGGACGTACTGCTCGGCGACGTGCAGCTCACCCTGTTCCCGGTGCAGCTCGCCCAGCTCGACGAGCGTGTCGGCCTGGCCGGTGGTGTTGTTCATCGCCACCCGCAGTTCGAGCGCCCGGTGCAGGTGCGCCGCCGCGTCGACCCGGTTGCGCCGTTCCCGCGCCAGGACCCCGAGGCGGTGCCAGGTCGCCGCCTCCGGTTCCATCGGCGAAGACCCGCGGGCGATGCACAGGACCTGCTCGTAGAGCTGCACCCCCCGGTCCACCCGGCCCTCCGCGACCTCCACCCGGGCGAGGTTGTGCAGGGACGAGGCCAGCCCCCGGGGCTCGCCGAGCTGCTGCGCGATGCCGTGCGCCAGGTGGAAGCACTTGCGCGCCTCGAAGAACGCCGACTGCCTGAGGTGCATCAGGCCGAGGTCGTTGTACGCCGCGCCCTCGCCGTCCAGGTCGCCTTCGACCTGGGCCGAGCCGATGGCCATCACCAGCGCGAACCGGGCCTCGTCGTAGTAGCCGCACCGCCTGAACATGTCCCCGAGGACGTGCGCCAGCCTGCTGACGTGGGCGTGCAGGCCGCGCCGGGCAGCCAGGTCGAGGACCGCCACCAGGTTCGCGCGCTCCCCGATCACCCAGCCCTGGGCTTCGCGGTCGTGGCCGAACTGCAGCGGCACGACGCCCTCGACCGGGGGCGGCACCGGAACGCCGGGCCGGTACGGGAAGGCGACCGCGTCGGCCTCCTTCGCGGTGTGCAGGAAGAAGTCGATCAGCCGCACCTCGGCGGCGCGGCGCTGCTCCTCCGGCTCGTCCGAGACCGCGCACTCCTGCGCGTAGTCGTGCAGCAGGTCGTGGAACCGGTAGCGGCGCAGCGACCCCGGCTGCTCCACCAGGTGCGCCGCGACGAGCAGGTCCAGGCAGTCCAGCGCGGCGGCGCGGGGCACGCCGAGGAGCGCGGTCGCGGTGTCGATGCTGATGTCGGGACCGGGGTGGAGGCCGAGCAGCCGGAACACCCGGCGGTCGGCGCGGCGCAGCGCGCGGTAGGACCAGGAGAAGACCGTCTTCAGGCTGCCGTCACCGCCGTCGCCGTGGTCGCCGAGGGCCAGCAACCGCCGTTCGTCGCTGAGCTGCTCGAAGAACTCCGCCAGCGGGGCGCCCGGGCTGGTGGCGATGCGGTGGGCCACGATGTCGATCGCCAGCGGCAGCCCGCGGCACAGCGCCACCAGGTCCTGCACGGCCCGGCGCTGGTAGGTGCTGCGGTCGCCGATCCTGGCGTCGAGCATCCGCGTGGCGTCGGCCGGGTCCATCGAGGCCACCGGGAACGCGCGGTGCCCCAGGCCGGGGATGCGGTTGCGGCTGGTGAGCACGACCGTGCAGGTGCGCAGCAGCGGCAGCAGCGGTTCCACCTGGGGCAGGCCGCGGACGTTGTCGAGCAGGACCAGCACCCGCCGGTTCGCCAGGATGAGCTCCAGGCGCCGGGCCCGCTGCTCCGCCGTGGTGAGGTGGTCCACGTCGGCGCCCAGCGCCTCGAGGAAGTTGTCGACGACGGTGCCGGCCTGCAGGGCGTTCTCGGCGGAGAACCCCTTGAGGTCGCAGTGCAGCACGCCGTCCGGGAACTGCGGCGCCACGCGGTGCGCCCAGTGCACGGCGAGCGCCGTCTTGCCGACGCCGGCCGCGCCGTCGAGCAGCACGATTCCCGGCCGCGGTTCCCGCTTCGCGCAGCCGGTCACCGCGTCGACCTTCGCCAGCAGCACCTGCCGGCCGACGAAGTCCTCGACGTCGTGCGGCAGCCGGCGGGGCGGCCGCGCGTTTTCCCGGGGGCGACGGGATTCCACCTGCGCCGGTTCGGCCAGGCCCTCGAAGAACTCCTTCAGCGCCGCCGCCGCCGCGTCCTCGAACTCGTCCTGCAACCGCTTGCGCATGGCGAAGTAGTAGGACGTCATCTCGGTTCGCAGGTGCAGGCCGTGCAATGCCTCCAACCGGCGCATCACCAGCGCCAGGTGGGCGGCGTCCTCGGCCGGCAGACCGTCGACCTGGGCCAGCGCCGCCCGGAATTCCCCGAGGGCGATCAGGTTCTCGCACAGCGCGTTCTGCAGCGGGATCCACAGGTTCTCCCGGGCGTTGCGCCGCCAAGCCTCGGCCGGTTCACCCGGCAGGTCGGCCAGCGGCAGGTCGGTCCAGTGCCCGACGGCCTCCCGCAGCAGCGCCACCGCCGCTCCCGGGTCGCGCAGCAGGCGGGCGCGGTCGAGCAGGGTGGTGGCGGCGAAGTAGTCGATCCCCGCCCGGTCGGCGACGATCCGGTACGCGCCCCGCCGCTGCTCCAGCACCGCTTCGGCCCGCATCTGCCGGAGGCCGTCCCGGATCCGCTTGGCGTAGTTGTAGAAGGTCTGGGCCAGGTTCTTCGGCAGCTTGTCGTCGGCGGTCCACATCCAGTCGACGAGGCTCACCGTCGTGAACCACTCGCCCGGTCTGGTCAGCAGCGCGCCGAGCATCGCCCGGGTTTTGGGCGCGGCCCAGTCCCGGCGCAGCCGCGCGCCTATTCGTATCCGAGTTTGTCCCAAGATCGTGAACAGACTGGTCACAGCGCCACCCCTCGCTGGAGTCCGTCCAGTATTGTGCGCCGCCGGCGACCGCGAGTGCCCCATCAGTAACGTTATAGCCTCGGAAAGGCCGCTGACAGGCGTTCGACAGCCAATGGGCGGGCATTGGCCCGCAAGCGTGCGGAAGTGCTCGCGCGGCCCGCCCCGAACTGCGCGGACCGCGGCTGCGGAGACCTCCGACAGGGTATTGATGACGGTCGCCCCGAGGATTCCCCCGTCATCTCGAATCGGGAATGGGGAGGAACCGTGACCGGGAATCCATGGACCAACGGGCCGATCGGGCTGCGGGCGGCGTCGCGGATCACGCGGGCGGGGTGCCGCGTCGTCCTGGTCGTCGTCCCGCACGTCGTGGCGGGGACCCGCCTGGTCGACCTGCTGCCCCTGCTGGAGGCCGACCACCGCGTGCAGGTGCTGTTCACCGTCGAGGGGTCGACGCACGGCACCGCCGAGTTCGTGCGCGACCTCGGCGGGCACGTGCTGCCCTGGGAGCAGGCGATCAGGCACCGGTTCGACCTGGTGCTCGCGGCGAGCTTCCGCGGTCTGGACCAGCTGCACGGGAAGATCATGGTGGTGCCGCACGGGGCGGGCGCGCTGAAGTCGCGGTCGCGGTCGCCGGAGCCGGGCCGCGTGGCCGCGCACGGGTTGAGCCGCGAGCAGCTCGTCCGGGACGGCCGGGTGGTGCCCTCGGCGATCGTGCTGGCGCACCGCGACGAACTCGACGCCCTGCGGGAGTCCTGCCCGGAAGCCGCGCCGGCCGCGGTGGTGGCGGGCGACCTGTGCCTCGACCGGGTGCTGGCCAGCGAGCCGTACCGGGAGCACTACCGGCGGGCGCTGGGCGTCCTGCCGGGGGAGTCGCTGGTCACGGTCAGCTCCTCGTGGACGACGCACTCCACCTTCGGGGCGCACATCGGGCTGTACCGGCGGCTCCTCGACACCGGCCACCGCGTCGCCGCGGTGCTGCACCCCAACATCTGGAGCGTGCACGGCGCGCGCCAGGTGCGCGCGTGGCTGCCCGAGGGCCTGTTGGTCCTGCCGCCGGAGGAGGGCTGGCGGGCGGCGGTGGTGGCGGCCGACGTGGTCGTCGGCGACTTCGGCTCGACCACCCAGTACGCGGCCGCCCTGGGCCGGCCGATCCTGCTGGTGCCGGTGCCGGCGATCCTGATCCGGCCGGGCAGCCCGGCCGACCTGGTGTACCGGGGCGCCCCCGTGCTCGACCCGGTCGCGCCGCGGCTCGACGCGGCCGTCGCGGTGCCCGGCCTGGCCCGGGCGATCAGCTCGTGCCCCGGCGGGGCCGGCGCCGCCACCCGCCGCGCCGCCTACCGGCTGCTGGACCTGCCGGAGCCGGCGCGGGCCGTGCCGGTGTCGCCCGTGGCGGTGCCGCGTGCCCTGGGGTGACTGGCGCCCGGTGGCCCGCGGGGCCTGGCAGGTCGTCGGCGGGCCGTGGGACGGGCTCCTCGTGGTCGACCGGCGGGCCGCGACGCCCCGCTGGACCGCGGTGGCCGACGTCCTGCTCTACCCGGTCAGCCTGGCCGCGATGCGCTCGGGCACCGGTTCGCCGACCGCGGTGTAGGCCGCCGCCGCGGCGCGCAGCCGCTCCTGCGCGCCGGCCGGGTCGCCCCGGCTCTCCGCCACGTCGGCGAGGGGGACGAGCACGTCGGCGAGGTAGTGGGGCGACCCGGTCCCCGCCAGGGCGGGCAGCGCGGCCTCGAGCAGCCGCGCCGCCTCGTCCACCCGGCCGAGCGCCAGCTTCGGGAGCGCGAGCAGGCCGCGCGCGCGGGCCGCCTCCACCACCTGGCCGAGCTCGACCAGGACCGCTTCGGCGGTGGCGAGTTCGACGATCGCCTCCTCGTGGCGGCGCAGGTCGGTCAGCGCCTCGCCGATCCGGCGGTGGGCCAGGGCGACGCCGCGCCGCCGACCCAGGTCCGACTCGATCTCCAGCGCCCGCCGGAAGTGCGCCAGCGCGGCGGCCGGGTCCCGGCGGCCGCGCGCGATCCGGCCGAGCTGGCTGACCGCCGTGGCGACCGACCCCCGGTCGCCGGCGGTCTCGCCCAGGCGCAACGCCAGCTCGACCTGCTCGGACGCGTCGGCCTCGCGCCCCAGGCCGACGTAGCCGACCGCCAGTTGCAGCCGCAGCCGCGCCTGGGCCACCACGTGCCCGCACGCGTGCGCCGACCCGACCCCGATCTCGTGCGCGAGGACCCAGTCCGCGAGGTGGCGCCGGTGCAGGAAGAAACCCCACATGGCCTCGGTGAGCTGCCAGGCCAGGTCGTGCCAACCCCGCTCGGCCGCCTCGCCGATCGCGGTCACCAGGTTGCCGCGCTCGGCCACCAGCCAGTCCAGCGCCTCCGCGGCGCGGGGGAACGCCGGTCGCGCGCCGCGGAAGAGCGGCCCGACCCGGGGCCGATCGGGCACCACGGCGAGGTCGGCCCCGACCGCGCGGTGCAGGTACCACTCCACCACGCGGCGGAGGGCGGCGTCGCTCTCCGCCGCGGAGTGCCAGTCCGCCTGCCGCCGGGCGTGCAGGCGGAGCAGGTCGTGGAAGCGGAACCGCTCGTCGCCCACCTCGGTCAGCAGGTTCTTCTCCACCAGCTCGTCGAGCACCGGCTCGACCTCGGGCGGCGGCTCGCCGGCCGCCGCCGCTGCCGCCTCCAACCCGAAGGAGCCGCCGGGGTGCACCGCGCACAGCCGGTACACGCGGGCGTGCCGCGCCGGGAGGTCCACATAGGACTTGTCGAGAACGGCCTCCACCGAGAGACCGCCCTGGACGGCGAGCGAGCCCAGGCGTTCCGAGCGCAGCGAGCCGACCTCCTTGGACAGCGTCCGCCGGGGGTGGGTGGACAGGCGGGCGCCCACCACGCACAGCGCGATGGGCAGCCCGCCGCACAGGCGCGCCAGCTCGCGGGCGGCGTCGGGCTCGGACGCGACCCGTTGGCCGACCGCGCGTTCGAGCAGCTCCAGCGACGCCTCCACGTCGAAGGACTCGACCTCCACGAACCGCGCGCCGTCGACCGCGAGACCGCTGAGCCGCCACCGGCTCGTGACCACGACCGCGCTGCGGGCCGCGGTCGGCAGCAGCGGCCGCACCTGGGCGGCGGAGACCGCGTCGTCGAGCAGCAGGGACAGCGAGCGGTCCGCGGTCAGGGTCCGGAACAGCGCCTGTCTTCGCTCCAGGCCCAGCGGGATGCCCGAGGCGCGGACGCCCAGCGCCACCAGGAACCACTCCAGGACCTCCTCCGGGGTGGCGGGACCGCCCGGCGAGTGCGCGCCGAGGTCGACGTAGAGCTGGCCGTCCGGGAACCGCGCTCGCGCGTCGTGCAGCCAGCGCAGCGCCAACGACGTCTTGCCGACCCCCGCCGGCCCGCTCACGACGGCGACCAGCGCGCCCTCGTCGTCGAGCAACCGGTTCAGGTGGGCCAGTTCCCGGCGCCTGCTGGTGAACAGCCTGGGGGCGGGCGGGAGCTGGCGCGGGACCACCGGCTCCGCCCCCCGGCGGTGGAAGTGCACCTCCCCGACGCTGCCCGCCTGGACCACCGGCCCGTGCGCCGTGCCGGACACGACGTTCTCCCCACCTCGGTACACGCACACCCCTCCCCGCGCGCTCGGTGTGATCCGAGTGTCACAGACGGGGTGGGCCCGCGGTGCCGCCAGTCGTCGCGAGCCAGGGTGATGCCGCAGCGCGACACGGCTCCGGCCCGCCTTCGCGGATCAAGGCGGGCCGGAGCTGCGCGGGCCTCGTCAGACGGCGGTCACCGGGAGCGCCGCCGCGACGGAGTCCACGCTCCAGTAGTCGCTGGTGTCGCCCTTGGCCGCCGCGACGGAGGTGAAGCCGGTGCTCCGGTGCTCACCGGGGACGCCCGAGATCACCGCCGCACCCAGCGCGGCCGACATGACAAGGCCCGCAACGGACTTTCTCACCAAAGTTCTTCCTTCGATTCCGGGAATTGATCGCTTCCTGCCCTGGAACGGGCGGGGGCGTTGATCATGGCACGGTCGCCGACCTGTGATTACAGGTGGTAGGGAATACTGCCGGTAGTCGGCCTGCCTTTGGGCGGGCCGACCGAGCCACACGTTCGGCCGCACGGCGGTGGGGCGCGGCGGTGCCCCGGGTGATCAAAGGCTTAGTTGATCACCCGCTGATGACCTCTGATGTCGGAGCGCCCGCACCATTCGGCCGAATGCGCACTGACCGTCAATGCCATGGAAAGATCATCTCATACTTTCGGGTGAACTCCTAGCGAGAGGGGGTGGAGTGGGTGACACGCAAAGCAGAGCGACGCGGCTGTAAGTGAAAAGGATTCGCTATGGCGTCGAGCGCGTTGCCGTGCAATGCCAGGCGACCCGGACTAGCGCGCCGACCGGTTCGGCGGCCCGCCGCGCCCGTCCGGGGGCCCCGCGATCTGCTCGGGGCGGACCGGGACGCGGGAGAGGGGCAGGCCGGTGGCCGCGCGAATGGCGGCCACGATCGCCGGGGTGGCGGAGATGGTGGGGGGCTCGCCCGCGCCGCGCAGGCCGTAGGGCGCGTTCGGGTCGGCCAGCTCCAGCACGTCGATGGCCATCGGCGGCACGTCCAGCGCCGTCGGGATGAGGTAGTCGGTGAACGACGGGTTGTGGACCTCGCCGCCGGAGGTCCGGATCTCCTCCATCACGGCCAGCCCCAGGCCCTGCGCCGAGCCGCCCTGGATCTGGCCCTCCACCGCCTGCGGGTTGAGGGCCTTGCCGACGTCCTGCGCGCAGGCCAGCTCCACCACCTTCACCAGGCCCAGCTCCACGTCCACGTCGACCACCGCCCGGTGCGCGGCGAACCCGTACTGGACGTGCGCGCGACCCTGGCCGGTCACCGGGTCCAGCGGCTCGGTCGCCCGGTGGCGCCACTCGGTGGTCTCGTCGACCACCTCGTCGCCGAGCAGCTCGGCGAGGCCCACCGCGCCCCGCCCGGCCGCCAGCCGCGCCAGCCGCTCCCTGACCGCGGCGCACGCGGCCCGCACCGCGCCGCCGGTCACGTAGGTCTGCCGGGACGCCGACGTCGAGCCGCCGTTGCCGATGCCGGTGTCCATCGGCAGGATCGTGACTTGCTCCACGCCCAGTTCGGTGCGCACGATCTGCTGGACGACCGTCACCAGGCCCTGCCCCACCTCGCACGCGGCGGTCTGCGCCAGGGCGACCGGTTCGCCGTTGACGACCTGGAGCCGCACCCGCGCCGTGGAGTAGTCGTCGTAGCCCTCGGAGAAGCAGATGTTCTTGACCCCGACGGCGTAGCCCACACCGCGCACCACGCCTTCGCCGTGCGTCGTGTTGGACACCCCGCCGGGCATGTCGCGCAGGTCGGTGACGGCGGCCGGGGGCGGCAAGGGCTTGTCCCGCACCAGTTCCAGCAGCCGGGCGACCGGGGCGGGGGAGTCGAGCACCTGCCCGGTCGGCATCACCGAGCCCTCGGACAGCGCGTTGCGGATCCGCACGTCCACCGGGTCCATGCCCAGCGCCTCGGCCAGTCTGTCCATTTGGGACTCGTAGGCGAAAGCCGCCTGCACGGCGCCGAAACCGCGCATCGCGCCGCACGGCGGGTTGTTGGTGTAGACGCCCCAGCAGTCCACCGTCACGTTGTCGACCTCGTACGGCCCGACGCCGAGCGTCGCCGCGTTCGCCACCACCGCCGGTGTGCTCGACGCGTACGCGCCGCCGTCCAGGTGGATCCGCGCCTTGACGTAGACCAGCTTGCCGGTGCGGTCCGCGCCGTGCTCGTAGTGCAGCACCGCCGGGTGCCGGTGCACGTGCCCGTAGAACGACTCCCTGCGGTTGTAGACCATCTTCGTCGGCTTGCCGGTGCGCAGTGCCAGCAGGCACGCGTGGACCTGCATCGACAGGTCCTCCCGCCCGCCGAACGCGCCACCGACGCCGGACAGCGCGAGCCGCACCCGCTCCAGCGGCAGCCCCAGCGCCGAGGCCACCTGCGCCTGGTCGACGTGCAGCCACTGGGTCGCGACGTACAGGTCGACCCCGCCGTCCTCGGCGGGCACGGCGAGCCCCGCCTCGGGCCCCAGGAACGCCTGGTCCTGCATCCCGACCTCGTACCGGCCGGTGACCACGACCTCGGCCCGCGCGCCCTGGTCGCCGCGCCGCACCGGCACGTGCCGCACGAGGTTCCCGCCGGGGTGCAGCGGGGTGTCGTGCTGGGCGGTCTCCATGTCCAGGACCGGGGTCAGGACCTCGTACTCGACCCCGATGCGCTTCATCGCCCGCACCGCGGTCTCCGGGTGGTCCGCGCCCACCAGCGCGACCGGCTCCCCCTGGTAGCGCACGACGTCCTCGGCCAGCACCGGCTGGTCCCGGCGCTCCAGCCCGTACAGGTTGCGCCCCGGGACGTCCCGGTGGGTGAGCACGGCGTGCACCCCGGGCACCTTCAGCGCCTCGGTCAGGTCGACCGAGGCGATCCGCGCGTGCGGGTGCGGGCTGCGCAGGGTCGCGCCCCAGATCATGTCCTCGTGCCACAGGTCGGAGGCGTAGGCGAACTCGCCGCGCACCTTGAGGACGCCGTCCGGCCGCTGCGGGCTGGAGCCGACGCCGCCGGGCGTCGCGGAGGTCAGCGCCGCCGGGGCCGGGCCCGCGGCCCCTCCTCCCGCGCCGGGGGTCATGGCCTGCCCTTGCGCGCCGCGAGCCGCACGGCGTCGAGGATCTTCTCGTACCCGGTGCAGCGGCACAGGTTCCCGGCCAGCGCCTCCCGGATCTCCGCGTCGGTCGGGTCGGGCACGCGGGCGATCAGGTCGTGCGCCGCGATGACCAGACCGGGCGTGCAGAACCCGCACTGCACCGCACCCGCCGCCACGAACGCCTCCTGCACCGGGTCGAGCCGGTCGCCCTGGCGGGCGAGCCCCTCGACCGTGCGGACCTCGCGCTCCTGCGCCTGCCCGGCGGCGACCAGGCACGCGCACACCGGCACGCCGTCGAGGTACACCGTGCACGACCCGCACTCGCCCTGCTCGCAGGCGTTCTTGGAGCCCGGCAGCCCCAGCCGCTCGCGCAGCAGGAACAGCAGGCTCTCACCCTCCCAGACGTCGTCGGCCACGCGCGGCTCACCGTTGACCGTCACGTTCACGCGCACGGCTCAGCGCCCCTTCCCGGTGTAGTCCTGCCACGCCCAGTCCAGCGCGCGGCGCGCCAGCACGGACAGGGCGTGCCTGCGGTACGCGGCCGTCCCGCGCACGTCGTCGATCGGGTCCGCGGCCAGCGCCACCAGCTCCCCGAACTCCCGCCGCACCGGCTCCGACAGCGGTTTCGGCGATTCCCACCGGTCGGTGGCCGCCAGCTCGGCGGACAGGAAGTCCTCGGCCTCCCGGGCCCGGCGCGGGGTCGGCGCGGCGCTGCCCACCGCCGCGCCGACCCGGCCGCGGGCCGGGTGCAGCGCCACGGCGAACGAGCACACCGCGATCACCATCGCGTTGCGCGTGCCGACCTTGCAGAACTGCTGCGGCGCGCCGGTCTCCGGCACGTGCACGGCGGTGATCAGCTCGTCCGGCGCCAGGGCGGTGCGCTTGACCCCCAGGTAGAAGTCGGTCGCCGGGATCAGCCGGGCGCCCCGGGTCGACGCCGCCTCCACCACCGCGCCGAGCGCCAGCAGCACGGGGTGCGCGTCGCCGGCGGGCGAGCCCGCGCCCAGGTTGCCGCCGACCGTGCCGCGGTTGCGGATCTGCGGCGAGCCCACCGTGCGGGAGGCCATCGCCAGCCCCGGCAGCCGGTCGCCCAGCTCCGCGAGGACCCGCGCGTAGGTCACGCCCGCGCCCAGGCGCACGACCCCGCCCCGCGCCGACCACCCGCGCAGCTCGGTGATCCGGGTCAGGTCCAGCAGCGCGGCGGGCCGGCGGTGGTCGAAGTTCAGCTCCACCATCACGTCCGTGCCGCCGGCGACGGGCACCGCCGCGGGTCGCGCGGCCTTGAGCGCCAACGCCTCGGCGAGGGTGTCGGGTCGGAGGAAGTCCATCAGCCGCCCCGGTGGGCCGAGCACGCGAACGGCCGCCGCGGGGGACCGGGCCGGTGCCCGCCCGGCCGCGCCGCCACCCCGGCGGCGGCCCCGCCGCGTCGCGCGTCGAGCACGTCGGTGCCGACCGTCACTGAACCCTCCTCCGGTGCGGTGACCAGCACACCGACCGGGGGAAGCCGAGCGGCTGCGGCGGCGCACCTGAACCCCAGGTTCCTACAACGCGGCGGTTCCCGCTCTCCTGCGGACACGAACGGGCTAACAGCGGACTCGCCCCGTCGGGCGCGGCCCGCCACCGGCGGGCTCGCCCCGGCCCGACCTCCGGGCGCGCGTCGGGTGGAACGCGTCGGTTCCGAAGGGAGGTATCCGGCGCGGTGCGGCTGCGCGACACTCGCGCCACGGACAACGTAAGGAGTGGTCATGTCTCGCATGTCCGGTGTGCTGGCCGCGGTCGTCGTCGGGCTCTCGCTCGTGACGGCCGCGCCGGCCGCCGCCGAAGACGCACCCCCGTTCCCCACCGAGTTCCGGCTCCCCGACGGGTTCCGCCCCGAGGGGATCGCCATCGGCGACACCCCGATCGCCTACTTCGGCTCGCTGGCCGACGGCGACCTCTACCGCGTCGACCTGCGCACGGGCGCGGGCGAGGTGTTCAGCCAGGGCCCCGGCGGGCCGTCGATCGGGTTGAAGGTCGACCGCCGCGGCCGGCTGTTCGTCGCCGGCGGTGGCCAACTCCGGGTGGTGGACGCGCGAAGTGGAGCGATCCTCAAGTCCTATGCGATCACCACGCCCGGCGCTTTCGCCAACGACGTCGTGATCGCCGATGACGGCGCCTACTTCACCGACTCGCGCAACGCGGTGCTGTACAAGATCGCTTTCGGTCGGCACGGCCGACTGCCCGACACCTACACCGCGATCCCGCTGACCGGCGATTTCGTGCTCGTGCCCGGTTCGATCAACGCGAACGGCATCGCGCGGACGCCCGACGGGAAAGCGCTGCTGGTCGTGCACACCCACACCGGGCAGCTGCACCGCGTCGTCGACGGGGTGACCGAGGTCGTCGACCTCGGGGGCGAGCTGCTGACCGGCGGCGACGGCCTGCTGGTCCGCGGGCGCACCCTGCACGTGGTCCTGAACGGGTCGAACGCGGTGGCCGTCGTCCAGCTCGACAAGGCCGGTACCAGCGGAAAGCTGGTGACCAAGATCACCGACCCCCGGTTCGACGTGCCCACCACCGTCGCCGCCCACGGCCGCCGGCTCTACCTGCCCAACGCCCGGTTCGGGACGCCGCCGACGCCGACCACCGAGTACACCGCGGTGGCCGTTCCCACCAGGTGAAAGCAAGGGGCTGGTGTGCCAAAAGTTCACATCAGCCCCCTGTTCGGGTCATCACCCGACTGGGTAACCTCACCAGCGCGCCGTGCGAGTGATCGCTGTCTCTTCGTAATAATGATCTTCTGGTGTTACCGTTCCGTGGCCGATCAGGTGAAGAGGAGGCAGCGCTCCCAGTGCTGCGTCTGACCAAGCGGACTAGTTCACGAGGCTGCGGAGCACTGTGAAGCAGAAGAACAAGGCGGAGACGAACCAGAAGACGATCCGCTCCCGGCTCACCGGCGTGGTGGTGGTGCCGAGCGTGGTCCTGCTGGTGATGTGGTTGGCGTTCTCCTCCTACACGGTGTTCGACGGCTTCTACACCCGGGCCGTGGCGGTCAGCGTCAAGGACGCCTCCATCCCCGCGGTGAACGCGTTCGTCGCCGTCCAGCGCGAGCGCCAGCTGGCCATGGCGGCGCTGAACCGGCAGAACCCCGACCTCACCGACCTGCACGAGCAGCAGCGCGTCGTGGACGACACGACCGGCGCCATGCGCCGGGCGTTCGACGACGTCTCCGGCAGCGCGCCGGACGAGGTGCTCACCCGCATCACCGAGCTGAACGTCCTGCTCGGCGAGCTGCCGCAGCGCCGCGCCGGCGTCGAGACCGGCAAGGTCGACCGGGAAGAGGTCTACGCCTACTACAACAGCCTGGTCGACGCGGGCACCGCCCTGTTCGGCACGCAGGCCCGCGTGGTGCCCGACTCGGTGGCCTCGCAGGGCGGCCTCACCGCCACCGACCTGTTCCGCGCCGCGGACTCGATGTCGCGGGCGTCCTCGGTGGCCGCCGGCTCGCTGCTGGCCGGCGCGCCCGGCGCCGAGGACCGGCTGGAGTTCGCCAACCTGGTCGGCTCCTACCGCGCGCAGCTCACCACGACCGCCCCGGACGCCGAGGAGCGCATCCGGCGCGAGCACCGGGCGCTGGTCGAGTCGGACGACTGGCGCCGGCTCGTCCAGCTGGAGAACGAGCTGATCGCCGCGCCCGACCCCGACGTGACCCCGGAGCAGTGGCAGGCGGCCTCGCGCCCGGTGTCCGAGCGCCTGGTGGACCTGGCGATCGACCAGGCTTCCGCCGCGGCCGACATCGGCCTGGAGCGCGGCAACACCCGGTTCGTCACCGTCCTCATCGGCGCGCTGGTCGCGCTGGTCGTGGTGCTGGCCGGCATCGTGTTCGCCGTCCGCATCTCCAACCGCCTGGTCAACCGCGCCCTGATCACCCGGCTCGCGTCGCTGAAGAAGGAGTCCCTGGCGCTGGCCCACGAGCGGCTGCCCGACATCGTCGACCGGCTGCGCGAGGGCAAGCACGTCGACGTCGAGGTCGAGGTGCCGCCGCTGGACTACGGCAGCGACGAGATCGGCCAGGTGGCCGACGCGTTCAACGCCGCCCAGTACACCGCCGTGGCCGCCGCGGTGAAGGAGAGCCAGGCGCGCGAGGGCGTGAACCGGGTCTTCCTCGACATCGCCCACCGCAACCAGGGCCTGGTGCACCGCCAGCTCAAGATCCTGGACAAGCTGGAGCGCGAGGAGGAGAACCCCGAGCAGCTCGACGCGCTGTTCCAGCTCGACCACCTCGCCACCCGCGCCCGCCGCAACGCCGAGAACCTGATCATCCTCGCGGGCGAGCAGCCGGGCCGGCAGTGGCGCAAGCCGGTGCGGCTGCTGGACGTGCTGCGGGCCGCGGTCGCCGAGACCGAGCAGTACGTCCGGGTCAAGGTCAACCCCGTGCCGGAGACCGCCCTGGTGGGCGCGGCCGTCGCGGACACCATCCACCTGGTCGCCGAGCTGGTCGACAACGCGACCGCGTTCTCCTCGCCGCGCTCGCAGGTGCAGGTGCACGCCAGCGAGGTGCCGCAGGGCGTGGTGGTGGAGATCGAGGACCACGGCCTGGGCATCAACCCCGAGGACCGCGAGCAGCACAACGCGATGCTGGCCGACCCGCCCGAGTTCGACGCCATGCGGCTGCGCGGCGAGTCCCGCCTCGGCCTGTTCGTCGTGGCGCGGCTCGCGGCCCGCCGCGGCATCCACGTCGAGCTGCGCGAGTCGCCCTACGGTGGCACGCTGGCCCTGGTGCTGATCCCGTCCGCTATCGTCGCGGGGCCGACCAGCGCGGTGGAGCCCGCCGAGACCCGCGAGCTGCCGCGCCGCACCTTCCCAGACGACCACGTGATCCCGGAGCAGGGCGACACCTCAGTGCGAGACGCCAGGTTTCCCGACACCTCCCGAGCGCTGGAGGGGTTCTGGGCCCAAGCCGAAGCCGCGGCCAACCAGCATTCCGTTCCAGCGGACCGGCGACGACTGACCGAGGAGCCGGACCTGCCGCAGCACAGCGGGGACCTGCAGCTCCCGCAGCGCAAGCGGACCGCGGAGTGGCCCGCGGACGAGCCCTCCGCCGGCTCGGCGGACCGACCGGAGCTGCCCCGCCGCAAGCGGCAGCAGAACCTCGCGCCGCAGTTGGCGCGCAACGATTTCCACCCTTCGCCCGAACCGCTCGCCGAGACCGACGTCGAGCAGTCCGCCGAACGGGTCCGCGAGGGCCTGTCGGCGTTCCAGCGGGGCACGCGCGACGCCCGCCGCTCCGACGACGCCCTCGAACCCTGACCAGCAGTGGCCGGACGACTGGAAACCGGAAAGGCAACGGCGATGAACGACATGACCAGCCAGCACAAGGAACTGAACTGGTTGTTGGACGACCTGGTCGGCCGCGTGGTGGGCGCCCGGCACGCGGTGGTGCTCTCCGCCGACGGTCTGCTGCTGGGCCGGTCGCCCGGACTGTCCAAGGACGACTCCGACCACCTGTCCGCGATGGCGTCGGCGTTCCAGAGCCTGGCCCGCGGCACCGGCCGGCACTTCGGCGGCGGCGCGGTGCGCCAGACCATCGTGGAGATGGAGCACGCCTACCTCTTCGTCACCGCGGCCGGCCACGGCGCCTGCCTGGCCGTGCTGGGCGAAGAGGACTCCGACATGGGGATGATCGCCTACGAGATGAACATGCTCGTCAAGCGCGTGGGGACCTACCTGTCCTCCGCGCCGCGCGGCACCTCGTCGGCCTTGCCCGCGGCACGCAGGTCGTCGTGATGGCCGGCCGCGAGGACTGGTGGTACGACGAGGCCGCGGGGCCGCTGGTCCGCCCGTACGCGATGGTGCGCGGCCGGACCCGTCCGCTGCGGCCGGAACTGCACCTGGTGACCCAGGTGCGGGCGATGCCGTCGCCGGCGGACCCGGACGCGCTGTCCGTCGAGCACCTCGAAATCATGGAGCTGTGCCGGCGCCCCCTGTCGGTGGCGGAGGTCGCCGCGTACCTGGACGTGCCGCTGGTGGTCGTCAAGGTGCTGCTGAGCGACCTCATCCAGCGCGGTGACGTCGTGATCCGAGACCCCTCCCGAGTCCCGCAAGTGCCGGACCGGAACCTGTTGCAGGCAGTGCTGGATGGTGTCCGTGGAATCTGAGCGACCGGGCGGGGAACTGCTGGTCCCCACCCCAGTCAAGATCGTCATCGCCGGCGGTTTCGGCACCGGGAAGACGACGATGGTCAACTCGGTCAGCGAGATCCCGCCGCTGCACACCGAGGAGCTGCTCACCGAGGCGGGCGTCGGCGTGGACGACGTGCTGGGCCTGGAGCAGAAGGAGACCACCACGGTCGCCCTCGACTTCGGGCGCATCACGATCAACCCGGAGGTGGTGCTGTACCTGTTCGGCACCCCCGGCCAGAACCGGTTCTGGTTCATGTGGGACGAACTGGCCTACGGCGCGATCGGCGCCGTGATCCTGGTCGACACCCGCCGGCTGGACTCCAGCTTCCCGTCGATCGACTTCTTCGAGCGCCGCGGCATCCCGTTCATCATCGCGGTCAACTGCTTCGAGGGCGCGCACGCCTACGGGGTGGAGGAGGTGCGCCGCGCGCTGGACGTCGACGAGGCGATCCCGCTCGTGCTGTGCGACGCGCGCGACCGGGAGTCGGCCAAGACGGTCCTGGTGAGCCTGATCCAGCACACCATGGACCGCCTGGACGCGATGGCCTAGGCGCGGCCGGGCGGGCGCCCGACCGCGCCCGCGCCTCAGCCGCGGCGGGTGGTCAGCACCGAGGAGCGGCGCTGCGCGCGCAGCGCCGCCAGGTACGCGGCGAAGTCCACCTGGACCGAGTCCGCCGCCGACGGGCCGTAGCGCGCGGCGGCCGCCGCCAGGTGCGCGTCGACCTCCCGGCGCATCACCCGCGGGGAGGGCAGCTCCGCGACGCCCTCCACGAGGTCGGCGATCCACTCCGCCTGGGCCTGCACGAGCCGGGTGATCGCGCCGAACGGCCGGATCAGGCCGGCGAAGTAGAGGTCCGGCTGGACCGGCGACACGACCCGCTGGTAGAGCGCGACCCGGCCCGCCGGTTCGAACACCCATTCGGACGGCAGGAACGGGAATTCGATCCGATAACCGGTGCAGTAGACCAGGTCGTCCGCCGCTTCCGCGCTGCCGTCGGCGAAATGTACGACGGAGTTCACGATCCGGTCGATCGCGGGCTTCACCACCAGCGCCCCGTGGTTGATCCGGCTGAGCAGCTCGTCGGATATGGTGAGGGCCCCGCCGAAGACGCGGTGGTCCGGTTCGGCCAGCCCGTAGTCGCTCAGCCGGCCGCGCATCAGGCGCAGCAGCAGCTCGATCAGGCGGCGTTGTTCGGGCAGCCCCAGGCGGGCCCACCACGGGGCCGACGCGATCTCGTCGATGGGAATGCCGAGCATTGTCTTGGGCACCACGTGCACGCCCCGCCGCTGCACCAGCACGGTTTTCGCGGCCACCCTGGACAATTCGACCGAGATGTCCGCGGCCGAGTTCCCGAACCCGACCACGACCACCCGTCTGCCCGCGTGGACGGCCGGGCCGGAGTAGTCGAACGAGTGCGTTCTGCGACCGGGGAACGTCTCGTCCCCCGGGATCGACGGCACCCGCGGGGACCAGTGGTGACCGGTCGCGACGACCACGTGGCCGAACCTGCGCCGCCGGCGGGAGCCGTCGTGGTGACGCGTGGTCACCACCCACGTGCCCTCGGGCTCCCGGGCCAGCGCCTCGACCTCCGCGCCCAGCTCCACCAGCCCGGTCACGCCCTTGTGATCCGCGTAACTCCGCAGGTAGGAGGCCACCTGGTCGTGTCGCGGGTAGCGCGGGAAGTCGGCCGGCATCGGGAAGTCGTCGTACCCGGTGAGCTTGGCGGAGGTGTTCAGGTGCAGCGACGGGTAGGCCGGGCCGGGTTCGGCCGGGTCCGGGTGCCGCCAGAGGCCGCCGATGCCCGTGGATCGTTCCAGAACCGTGACCGGCAAGCCTCGGCCGTGGAGCGTTCCGGCGACCGCGAGCCCCGAGACGCCGGCGCCGATCACGCAGGTGTGATCATGAATGGGACGTTCGGCGTATTGACTCACGGGGAAAACAGCCACAAGTGACGCCACCCTTTCGGCTCAACCAGATCACGCAGCGTGCCCGCCGGTCGGGTGGTGTGATCTGCGTCGGCCACCCGATCCTCCATTGCGTGCGCCCTGTTCACCGGGTAAGCCTTGCGCCCGGAGGTGCCTAGTGTCCAGTTCTGCCGTTGTGGCTCGGGCCTCACGCCGTGAGGGCCTGTTCAGTGCATCGGATTCAACCTATCGGGAGTTCATGCGGGACAAATGGCGCGCCATCGGTGCCGCGCTGGGTTTCTCCGCCGAGTCGTCGGCGCGGTCGACGGCCGAACTGGGAGCGTTGCTCGGCGACTGGGCCGACCGCCCGATCGGAGCGCGCTGCGCATATCCGTCGTTCGTTTCCCGGGACGGATTCCCGGTGGAGTTCTCGGTGAGCTGGCGCGGCGGCGTGCCGGAGGCGCGGGTGCTGTTCGAATCGCTGGGCGCGGCGCCCACGGCGCGGGCGGCGCAGGACGCGGGCCGGGAGCTGACCCGCTCGCTGGCGGGGCGGCCGGGTGTCTCGTTGGCCCGGTACGACGCGGTGGAGGACCTGTTCGTCGTGGACGACCCGGAGCCGTTCCGGCCGACGGTGTGGCACTCGCTGGCCTGCCGCGCCGGCGAGGCGCCGCGCTACAAGGTCTACCTCAACCCCCAGGCGCACGGCCGGGACGCCGTGCCCGAGGTGATGCGCTCGGCGATGGGCCGGCTGGGCCTGGCGACCGCCTGGGCGGGCGTCGCCGAGCAGTGCGCCGACCTGGCCGACGAGGGGCACGAGCTGGAGTTCGTCGCGCTGGACCTGGTGGACGGCCCGCAGGCGCGGGTGAAGGTCTACTTCCGGCACACCGGCCGGGTGGACCTGGACCGGGTGGCGTCGCTGGCCCGCACCCACGACCCGGTGCTGGCCGAGCCGGCGTACCGGGACGTGTACGGCTCGCCGGCGCTGCCCGACAACGAGCCCATGACGTGCCTGGCGTTCCGCTCCGGCGGCGACGGGCCGGAGGAGGCCAACGTCTACCTGCGGCTGCCCAGCGAGGTGGCCTCCGACGCGGACGCCGCCGCGCGCGTCACCTCGGTCATGCGCCGGTTCGGCGTCGACCACCGGCAGTACCTGGACGTGGCGCGCGCGCTCGCGCCCCGACCGCTGGACTCGATGACCGGGATGCACGAGCTGCTGAGCTTCCGCACGGCCACCCGCCGCCCGGACCTCGGCGTCTACTTCCGGTTCGGGGTCTACAACACGGCGGTGGACGGCGCGCACGCGTGACGGCGCGCGGGTCTCCGGGATCGCCTCGGAGACCCGCGGACCGGCTCGCGCGACCGGGGTCGGGCCGGCTCGCGCGGCCGGGCGGACCGGACCGGCTCGCGCCGGGGTGTCCGGACCGGCTCGCGCCGGGGAACCGGTCCGGGTGCTGCTCAGGCCGAGTAGTCGTGGAACCCGCGCCCGCTCTTCTTGCCCAGCAGGCCCGCGTCCACCATGCGCAGCAGCAGCGGCGGCGGCGAGTACAGCGGCTCCTTGAACTCCTCGTACATCGACTCGGCGATGGCCTTGGTGGTGTCCAGGCCGATCAGGTCGGCCAGGCGCAGCGGCCCCATCGGGTGCGCGCAGCCGAGCACCATGCCGGTGTCGATGTCGGCGGCGCTGGCGAAGCCCGACTCCAGCATCCGGATCGCGGACAGCAGGTAGGGGATCAGCAGGGCGTTGACCACGAACCCGGCCCGGTCCTGCGACCGGATGACCTCCTTGTGCAGCACGCCGGTCACGAACGCCTCGGCGCGCGCCCGCGTCCGCTCGCCGGTCAGCAGCGAGGGCACCAGCTCCACCAGCTTGAGCACCGGCACCGGGTTGAAGAAGTGCACCCCGATGACCTGCTCCGGCCGGCCGGTCGCCATGCCCAGCTTCATGATCGGGATGGAGGACGTGTTCGACGCGAAGATCGCGCCCGGGTCCTCCACGACCTTGTCCAGCGCGGTGAAGACGTCGGTCTTGACCTGCTCGTTCTCCGCGACGGCCTCGACGACCAGGTTCCGGTCGGCGAAGTCGGCGAGGTCGGTGGTGAACCGGAGGCGCTCCAGTGCGGCGTCCCGGTCCTCGGCGGTCAGCTTGCCGCTGCGCACACCCCTGCCCAACGACGAGGCGATCCGCCCCTTCGCGGCCTCGGTGGCGTCCGGGTTCACCTCGGCGACCAGCACGTCCAGGCCGGCGCGCGCGCAGACCTCGGCGATGCCGGAGCCCATGAGCCCGGACCCCACCACTCCAACTCGTTGAATGTCACTCACACCGCGATCCTGCCAGGGGCGGGCGCCCCCGGCGCAACCTCAGCCCGCCTCGCGCCGCGCCCGCTCGTCGGCCGCGAACCGCTCCTCCGGGGCGGCGGCGACCAGGTGGCGCCTGCTGTGGAACCAGAAGTGCGCCAGCGCCACCGCGAGGATGCCCGCCGTGACGCCGGCGGCCAGCTCGTCGACGACGAACGTGGCCACCACCGCCGCCACGGCCAGCACCAGGGCGACGCCGGTGGTCACCACGCCGCCCGGCGTGCGGTAGGGCCGCTCCAGCCCCGGCTCCCGGATCCGCAGCACGATGTGCGACACCATCATCAGCACGTAGGACAGCGCCGCGCCGAACACCGCGATGTTGATCAGCCGCGCCCCGTCGCGGGTCAGCGCCGCCAGCGCGAACCCGATCACCCCCGGCACGACCAGCGCCCAGTGGGGCGTCCCGCGCCGGCCCGTCCTGGACAGCCACCGCGGCAGGTAGCCCGCCCGCGACAGCGCGAACAGCTGCCGCGAGTAGGCGAAGATGATCGAGAAGAAGCTCGCCACCAGCCCGGCCAGGCCGACGTGGCCCACCACCCGCGCCAGCGCGTTGTCCCCGCCGTAGGCCGCGCGCACGGCGTCGGGCAGCGGGTTGTCCGACGCCCGGAGCGCCTCCGACCCGGCCCCGCCGGGCGCCAGCACCAGGATGGCGCCGGCGAACAGCAGCAGCACCGCCAGCGCGGCGACGATGCCGCGCGGCACGTCGCGCCGGGGGTCGCGGGCCTCCTCGGCGGCCAGCGGGACGCCCTCCACGGCGAGGAAGAACCAGATCGCGTAGACCAGGGCGCCCAGCGCGCCGGTGAACCCGAACGGCAGGAACCCGTCGCCGCCGGCGAGGTCGAACAGCTTGTCGGCGTCGAACTTCGGGATCATCCCGACGACGAACGCCAGCAGGGCGACCACCGCGACGGCGGTGATGGCGAACATCAGCCGCAGCGCCTCGCCCACCCCGTACAGGTGCACGCCGACGAAGACCGCGAAGCAGACCAGGTGCACCGGCCACGAGTTGGCCAGCCCGAACAGCCCCAGGGCCTCGACGTACCCGCCGATGAACACCGAGATGGCGGCGGGCGCGATGGCGTACTCGACGAGGATCGCGACACCGGTCGCGAACCCGCCCAGCGGGCCCAGCGCGCGCCGGGCGAAGCCGTACCCGGCCCCGGCGACGGGCAGCGCGGCGGCCAGCTCGGCCAGGCCGAACACCATGCCCGCGTACATGGTCGCCATCAGCGCGGTCGCGATCAGCAGGCCGCCCCAGCCGCCCTGGGCGAGGCCGAAGTTCCACCCGGCGAAGTCGCCGGAGATCACGTAGGAGACCCCGAGCCCGGCGAGCAGCACCCAGCCCGCCGCGCCGCGCTTGAGCCGCCGGCGCTCCAGGTAGTCGCTGCCCACCTTCTCGTACTCGACGTGCTCGCCCATCCGCGCTCCCCTGGTCGGCGGCGCACGGTCGAGGGTGGCGCGGGTCACACCGGTGTGTCAACCGGGGCGCGAACCCGCCGCCCGCCGGAGGCTGGCGGCCCTCACCCGGCGGTGCCAGGATGAGGCGGCCAATGGCTCGCCGGCATACCTTTGGAGGCACTGCGGATGCTCACCGTGGAGGAGTTGCGCGAGCTGGTCGACGCCGGGGAGGTCGACACCGTCCTCGTGGCGATCGTCGACATGCAGGGGCGCCTCCAGGGCAAGCGCTGCGCCGCGCGGTACTTCCTGGGCGAGGTCCTGGAGCACGCCGCCGAGGGCTGCGACTACCTGCTGGCGGTGGACGCCGACATGAACACCGTCGACGGCTACGCGATGTCGTCGTGGGCGTCCGGGTACGGCGACTTCGTGATGAGACCCGACCTGGCCACGCTGCGCCGCGTGCCGTGGCACGAGGGCACCGCCCTGGTGCTGTGCGACGTGGTGCGGGAGGGCGGCGAGCCGGTGGCCCCCTCGCCGCGGCAGGTCCTGCGCCGCCAGCTCGACCGCCTCGACGCGCTGGGCCTGCGGGCGTTCGTCGGCACGGAGCTGGAGTTCATCGTCTTCGACGACACCTACGAGCAGGCTTGGGACCGCGGCTACCGCGGGCTCACCCCGGCCAACCGGTACAACGTCGACTACTCGCTGCTGGGCACCGGGCGCGTCGAGCCGCTGCTGCGCGACATCCGCAACCACATGGCGGGCGCGGGCCTGCAGGTCGAGTCCGCCAAGGGCGAGTGCCACCCCGGCCAGCACGAGATCACCTTCCGGTACGGGGAAGCGCTGGCCACGTGCGACAACCACAGCGTCTACAAGACCGGCGCCAAGGAGATCGCGGCGCAGCACGGCAAGTCCCTGACGTTCATGGCCAAGTACGACGAGCGCGAGGGCAACTCCTGCCACGTCCACCTGAGCCTGCGCTCGGCCGACGGCGAGCCGGTCTTCGCCGAGGGCGGCGGGATGTCGGCGCTGATGCGGTCCTTCCTCGCCGGCCAGCTCGCCGCGCTGCGCGAGCTGACCTGCTTCCTCGCGCCGAACATCAACTCCTACAAGCGCTTCGCCCCCGGCAGCTTCGCGCCGACCGCCGTCGCGTGGGGCCGCGACAACCGGACCTGCGCGCTGCGGGTGGTCGGGCACGGCCCGTCGCTGCGGTTCGAGAACCGGGTGCCCGGCGGGGACGTCAACCCCTACCTGGCGGTGGCGGCGCTGCTCGCGGCGGGGCTCCACGGCGTCGAGAACGACCTCGACCTGGAGGACGGGTTCGTCGGCAACGCCTACGCCTCCGACCGCGCCACCGTGCCGACGACGCTGCGCGACGCGGCGTCGCTGCTGCGGGGCAGCGCGATCGCGCGCGACGCGTTCGGCTCGGACGTGGTGGACCACTACCTCAACGCCGCCCGGGTGGAGCTGGCGGCGTACGACTCGGCGGTGACCGACTGGGAGCGCGTCCGTGGCTTCGAACGGCTCTGAGCCGCTCATCGGCATCAGCACCTACCTCCAGCGCGCGAGGTTCGGCGTCTGGGACGCCGAAGCCGCCGTGCTGCACCGGACCTACCTCGACGCGGTGGTGCGGGCGGGCGGTCGCCCCGTGCTGCTGCCGCCGGTGGTCGACTGGACCGCGCGCGCCGCCGGGTTCCTCGACGGCCTGGTGCTCGCGGGCGGCGCGGACGTCGACCCCGCCCGGTACGGCGCGGCCCGGGACCCGCGCACCGGCCCGCCCGACCCGGAGCGGGACGAGGCCGAGACGGCGCTGGCGCGCGCCGCGCTGGAGCTGGACCTGCCGCTGCTGGCGGTGTGCCGGGGCGCCCAGGTGCTCAACGTGGTGCTCGGCGGCACGCTGCGCCAGCACGTCGGGGGCCACAACGTGACGCCCGCCGTGTACGAGCCGGTCGACCTGGCGGTGGCGCCCGGCAGCGCGCTGGCCGGGATCGTCGGCCCGTCCCTGTCCGTGCTGTGCCACCACCACCAGGCCCTCGACCGCGTCGGCGCCGGGTTGGAGGTCGTGGCCACCGCGCCCGACGGCACGGTGGAGGCCGTCGAGCTGCCCGCGCTGCGGTTCGCGCTGGGCGTCCAGTCCCACCCCGAGGCCGATCGCGAGGACCGGCTGTTCGCGGCTCTCGTCGACGCCGTGCGGAAAGGCGCGTGATGACCACCTTCGACGTGATCAACCCGGCGAACGAGGAGCTGATCCGCCGCGTCGACCTCGCCTCGCGGGAGGAGGCCGACGCGGCGATCGCCCGCGCGCGGGCCGCCTTCCCCGCGTGGCGGGCGGTCGCGCCGGGCGACCGGGCCCGGCTGCTGCGCCGCTTCGCCGACGCGGTGGACGGCGCGGTCGAGGAGCTGGCGCGCCTGGAGGTGCGCAACTCCGGGCACACCATCGGCAACGCCCGGTGGGAGGCGGGCAACGTCCGCGACGTGCTGCACTACTACTCCGCCGCGCCGGAACGGCTGTTCGGCAGGCAGATCCCCGTCCCCGGCGGGCTGGACGTGACCTTCCAGGAGCCGCTGGGCGTGGTCGGCGTGATCGTGCCGTGGAACTTCCCCATGCCGATCGCGGTCTGGGGCTTCGCACCCGCGCTGGCGGCGGGCAACGCGGTGGTGCTCAAGCCCGCCGAGCTGACGCCGCTGACCGCGCTGCGGCTGGCCGAGCTGGCGCGCGAGGCGGGCATCCCGGAGGACGTGTTCCAGGTGCTGCCCGGCGCCGGGCCCGTGGTCGGGCAGCGCTTCGTGACCCACCCGGCGGTGCGCAAGGTGGTGTTCACCGGTTCCACGCGGGTGGGCAAGCAGGTCATGGCCGGCTGCGCGGACCGGGTGAAGCGGGTGACGCTGGAGCTGGGCGGCAAGTCGGCCAACATCGTGTTCGCCGACGCCGACCTGGAGCGGGCCGCCGCCACCGCGCCGCACGGGGTGTTCGACAACGCGGGCCAGGACTGCTGCGCGCGCTCGCGCGTCCTCGTGCAGGAGTCGGTCTACGACCGGTTCATGGAGCTGCTGGAACCGGCGGTGAAGGGCGTGGTGGTCGGCGCGCCGGAGGACGAGGCCACCGAGATGGGACCGCTGATCTCGGCCGCGCACCTGGCGAAGGTGTCCTCCTACGTGCCCGACGACGCGCCCGTGGCGTTCCGCGGCTCGGCGCCCGACGGCCCCGGTTTCTGGTTCCCGCCCACGGTGCTCGCCCCCGTCTCGCCGCACGACCCGGTGGCCGTGGAGGAGGTCTTCGGGCCCGTGGTGGCGGTGCTGCCGTTCGCCGACGAGGCCGAGGCCGTGCGGCTGGCCAACGACAGCGAGTACGGGCTGTCCGGCTCGATCTGGACCCGGGACGTCGGGCGGGCGCTGCGCGTCTCGCGCGCGGTGGAGGCCGGGAACCTGTCGGTCAACTCGCACTCCTCGGTGCGCTACTGGACGCCGTTCGGCGGGTTCAAGCAGTCCGGCCTGGGGCGCGAGCTGGGGCCGGACGCGCTGGCGGCGTTCACCGACACCAAGAACGTCTTCATCGCCCACTGACCGCCGCTCCCCACCGCCCGCGCGGCGACCCACCCGAACAGGAGAGACATGGCACAGCGATTGGACGGCCGGGTGGCCGTCGTGACCGGCGGGGCCGGTGGCATCGGCCTGGCCTCGGTGCGCCGCCTGGCGAGCGAGGGCGCGCGCGTCGTCGTCGCGGACGTCGACGCGACGGCGGGCAAGGCCGCCGCGGACGAGGTCGGCGGGTTGTTCGCGCAGGTGGACGTGACCGACGAGGAACAGGTCCGCGCGCTCTACCGGACGGCCGCGGACACCTACGGCTCGGTCGACATCGCGTTCAACAACGCGGGCATTTCCCCGCCGGAGGACGACTCGGTCCTGACCACCGGCATCGAGGTCTGGGACCGGGTGCAGAGGGTCAACCTCACGTCGGTGTACCTGTGCTGCAAGCACGCCATCCCGCACATGCTGCGGCAGGGCAGGGGATCGGTGATCAACACCGCGTCGTTCGTCGCCACCATGGGCGCCGCCACGTCACAGGTGTCCTACACCGCCTCCAAGGGCGGCGTGCTCGCGATGAGCCGGGAACTGGGCGTGCAGTTCGCGCGCGAGGGCGTGCGCGTCAACGCGCTCTCGCCCGGACCGGTCAACACCCCGTTGCTGCGCGAGCTGTTCGCGAAGGACCCGGAGCGGGCCGCGCGGCGGCTGGTGCACGTGCCGCTGGGCCGGTTCGCCGAACCGGAGGAGATCGCCGCCGCCGTGGCGTTCCTGGCCAGCGACGACTCCTCGTTCATCACCGCGTCGAACTTCCTGGTGGACGGGGGCATCTCGGGCGCGTACGTGACACCGCTGTGATGGTCGCCCTGCGCGACGCGCTGTTCCGCCCGGTGCGGGCGGGCAACGCGTTCGAGGGGACCGTCGAGCGGCTCCTGCAGGCCATCCGGCTCGGCGCCGTCCCGCCGGGGGAGCGGCTGCCCGCCGAACGCGACCTCGCGACCCGGCTGGGCGTGAGCCGGGTGACGCTGCGCGAGGCGATCAGGTCGCTGCAGGACGCCGGGTACGTCGAGTCGCGACGCGGCCGGTACGGCGGGACGTTCGTCAACGGCGAACTGCCCGCCGCACCGCCCGGTCGCGGCGGGGGCCCGCCCGACCTGGCGGACGCGCTGACGCTGCGGTCGGTCCTGGAGACCGGGGCCGCCGAGTGCGCCGCGGGCACCGCGCTGGGTCCGGGGGAGCGGCACGACCTGCGGGCGCGGCTGGCCGAGTGCGCGGCGGCGGACCTGGCCGACTACCGGCGCAAGGACTCCCGGCTGCACCTGGCGATCGCGGAGTCCACCGGGTCGGCGTCGCTGACGGCGGCGATCGCGGACTCCCGGTCGCGGATCAACGAACTGCTCGACCGCATCCCGCTGCTGCCACCCAACCTGGCGCACTCCAACGAACAGCACGAGCGGATCATCACCCGCGTCCTCGACGGCGACGCGGACGGCGCACGACGGGAAATGGCCGAGCACCTGGCCGGCACGGCCGCACTGCTGCGCGGCTTCCTGTCCTAGACCCACACCTGGCAGCCAGTAGCTTTTGCCCTTCGGCACGCCCCGTGCAGTCCGGTGTCTTCGTGTTCTCCCCGTATGGCCTGCCCGGAGGGCTGCCATGCTTTCTTGGGGGGTGCAAGCACGCTTTTCGCTTGCACCCCCCAAGAAAGCATGGTCGTCTTTGACAGGTCATGCGGGGGGAACACGACCGCTCTTTCTTTTCATTCTCCTTGGCGGCCTGCCTGTCCGGCGAGGACTCTTTTTCTTTTCAGCTTCGGGCTCTACCGCACCGATTATTACCCAGATCGGTGCGCGACCCAAGTATGAAGAGCGGCCGAGAGGCCCCCAAGGAGGAGGAAAAAGCAAGAGCGGTCGTGTTCTCCTCCTCGTACGGCCTGCCGAAGGCAATCAGTTTCGTCCGGGGGTGTCAAGCGGTAAAGCGTGCTTGACACCCCCGGACGAAACTGATCGGGCTGCGCCCAGGCCGTACGGGGAGGAGAACACGAAGCAACCGGTATGCGCACTAGGTGCGGCATCGCTTCGTGCACAGTGCGGAAGGTGGGGGTGCGGTTGCCGCTCCGGTTCCCGGCGGAGGTCCCTGCGCGCTCCCGTGCCCGAGGGGTCGGGCAGGCGGCGCGGCCGGTGTCGGCGGATAACCGGTGGGTGAGCACCGATAACATCTGGGTGCAGACAGCGCAGACCGCACCGCCTACCCGAGGAGTCACCGTGTCCCAGCCGCGACCCGCAGCCGCACTCGCCCCACCGCGCGTGGTGGTGCCGGCCGGGACCACCGCGGGCACGGCGGTCCGGGAGGCGGGGTTGCCCGGCAAGGGGTCGGACGCCGTCGTGGTGGTCCGCGACGCCGAGGGGCACCTGCGCGACCTGTCGTGGGCGCCGTCGGTGGACGTGGAGGTGGAGCCGGTCGCCGCCGACAGCCCGGACGGCCGCAGCGTGATCCGGCACTCCGCCGCCCACGTGCTCGCCCAGGCCGTCCAGCAGCTGTTCCCGGAGGCCAAGCTGGGCATCGGCCCGCCGGTCAAGGACGGCTTCTACTACGACTTCCAGGTGGAGCGGCCGTTCACGCCCGAGGACCTGCAGGCGCTGGAGAAGCGCATGAAGCAGATCGTCAAGGGCGCGCAGCGGTTCGACCGCCGGGTGGTGGAGTCGGTCGAGGCCGCGAAGCGGGAGCTGGCCGCCGAGCCGTTCAAGCTGGAGCTGGTGGACATCAAGTCCGATGTCGACACGGCCGAGGTGATGGAGGTCGGCGGCGGCGAGCTGACGATCTACGACAACCTCGACCCGCGCACCGGCGAGCGCGTCTGGGGCGACCTGTGCCGCGGCCCGCACGTGCCGACGACCAAGCACATCCCGGCGTTCAAGCTGACCAGGGTGGCCGCCGCCTACTGGCGCGGCAACGAGAACAACCCGCAGCTCCAGCGCATCTACGGCACGGCCTGGGAGTCGCCCGAGGCGCTGGACGTGCACCTGGAGATGCTGGCCGAGGCCGAGCGCCGCGACCACCGCAAGCTGGGCGTCGAGCTGGACCTGTTCAGCTTCCCCGACGAGCTGGGCTCGGGGCTGGCCGTGTTCCACCCCAAGGGCGGCGTCGTCCGCCGCGAACTGGAGGACTACTCGCGCCGCCGGCACGAGGAGTCCGACTACGAGTTCGTGTACACGCCGCACATCAGCAAGAGCGGCCTGTTCCACACCTCCGGCCACCTGCCCTACTACGCCGACACGATGTTCCCGCCCATCGAGTTCGAGGGCGAGGACTACTACCTCAAGGCCATGAACTGCCCGATGCACAACCTGATCTTCAGGTCGCGCGGGCGGTCCTACCGCGAGCTGCCGCTGCGGCTGTTCGAGTTCGGCACGGTCTACCGGTACGAGAAGTCCGGCGTGGTGCACGGGCTGACCCGCGTGCGCGGCCTGACGATGGACGACTCGCACATCTACTGCACCAAGGAGCAGATGCCGGGCGAGCTGCGCTCGCTGCTGAAGTTCGTGCTCGACCTGCTGGCCGACTACGGCCTGAGCGACTTCTACCTGGAACTGTCCACCCGCGACGACTCGCCGAAGTTCATCGGCGACCCGCAGGAGTGGGAGGAGGCCACCGAGACGCTGCGGCGGGCGGCCGAGGACTCCGGGCTGGAGCTGGTGCCCGACCCGGGCGGCGCGGCCTACTACGGCCCGAAGATCAGCGTGCAGGCCAAGGACGCCATCGGCCGGTCCTGGCAGATGTCGACCATCCAGCTCGACTTCAACCAGCCCAAGCGGTTCGAGCTGGAGTACACCGCGCCGGACGGCTCGCGGCAGCGGCCCATCATGATCCACCGGGCGCTGTTCGGCTCCATCGAGCGGTTCTTCGGCGTGCTCACCGAGCACTACGCGGGCGCGTTCCCGGCGTGGCTGGCCCCCGTGCAGGTGGTCGGCATCCCGATCGCCGACGAGCACGTGGAGCACTTGGAGCAGGTGGCCGCGGCCCTGCGGGAGCACCGGATCAGGGTCGAGGTGGACGCCTCCGACGACCGGATGCAGAAGAAGATCCGCAACCACACCACGCAGAAGGTGCCGTTCATGCTGCTGGCCGGCGCCAAGGACGTGGAGTCCGGCGCGGTGTCCTTCCGGTTCCGGGACGGCACGCAGGTCAACGGGGTGCCGGTGGCCGAGGCGGTCGCGACGGTCGTCGACTGGGTGAAGCGCCGGGAGAACGCCTCGCCCACGGCGGACCTCCTCCGGTGACGCCGGAGTACGAGGAGCAGGACGGGGTCGGGGTCCGCGACGCGCTCCAGCGGTTGTGGACCCCGCACCGCCTCTCGTACGTGCGCGGCGAGGGCAAGGCCGACGGCGACGAGCCGGAGGGCTGCCCGTTCTGCCGGGTGATCGGGATGGACGACGCCGACGGCCTGGTCCTGGCCCGCGGCGAACTGGTGTTCGCGCTGCTCAACCTCTACCCGTACAACCCCGGCCACCTGATGGTGCTGCCCTACCGGCACGTGCCCGACTACACCGACCTCACGCCCGCCGAGACGGTGGAGTTCGCCGAGTTCACCCAGCGCGCCATGAAGGTGATCCGGGCGGTGTCGAGCCCGCACGGGTTCAACGTGGGCATGAACCAGGGCCTGGTCGCCGGCGCGGGCATCGCGGCCCACCTGCACCAGCACGTGGTGCCGCGGTGGGGCGGCGACGCGAACTTCATGCCGGTCATCGGTCACACGAAGGTGCTGCCCCAGCTGCTCGGCGAGACCCGCCGGCTGCTCTCGGAAGCCTGGGCGGAAAAGGGCTGATCGCGCGCGCACGTGCAGGTGCACGTGCGTTCGCACGTGCGCCCCGGATACGTGCCGCGCGCGTGCCGTAGATCACCACCGGCCGGGCCGGTGGACCGTGAGTATTCCCTGTGTGGCCGATCGTCACGGGTCGCCCGCGTCGATAGCGTGCGTTTCATGACCGCACCTGAGCGTTCGCGGCTGGCACGGGAACGGCTCTCGCGCGAGTTACGCAGGCTGCGCACGGAGGCCAAGATGACCGGCACGGCCACCGCGCGGGCGACCGGGATGAGCCAGTCCAAGTTGTCGAAGATCGAGAACGGCATGCTCCTCCCGTCCGTGACCGACGTGGAGCGCCTGGTGGCGGAGCTGTCCGCGTCCCGCGAGACCCGGGTCGAGCTGGTGGAGCTGGCCCGCCAGCTGCACGCCGAGGCCGAGACCCGCCGGGTGGTGCTGCACCGCGGGGCCCACCGCCACCAGCAGACCGTGGCGAGGATCGAGGCCCGCGCCACCACCAGCCGCTTCTTCCAGAACGCCGGGGTGCCGGCGCTGCTGCAGAGCGAGAACTACCTGCGGGTGGTGCTCAACGCGACGCCGGCGCACGAGCAGGACACGGCGATCGCCACGCTGCGGGCCCGGCGGGCGCGGATGGACGACCTGGGCAAGCGGTTCGTGTTCCTGCTGGCCGAGGGCGCGCTGCGGTGGCGGATGGGCTCGGCGGACCTGATGTGCGAGCAGATCGAGCACCTGGCGCAGATCATGCGCAGGCCGAACGTCCAGCTGGGCGTGGTGCCGTGGACCGCGGACGCGAACCTGGTGGCGCTGCACGGGTTCCAGGTCTACGACGAGCGGGTGGTGACGCTGAGCGTGCTGACCGGCAACGCGACCATCACCGACCCGCACGACGTGCGCGAGTACCTGGCCCTGTTCGGCCGGCTGGAACGGCTGGCGATGCGCGGTGAGCAGCTGGAGGACCTGCTGGAACAGATCTCCGGGGACCACCGCAAGCTCGGCTGAGCTGGGCCGTTAGGCTGCCCGGGACCCAGTCGTCCCCCGCCGGTAGGTGCAGTCACCGCCCCATGCTGAACATCTTCGCCCGCGCGTCGGTCTCGCGCGTCACCGATCCGATCGGGGCGTGGCTGCTGCGCCGCGGCCTCACCCCGAACGCCGTCACGGTGCTGGGCACCCTCGGCTCCGTGGCGGCCTCGCTGTGGTTCATCCCGCGCGACCGGCTGTTCACCGGCGCCGCGCTGGTCACGGCGTTCGTGCTGTTCGACCTGATCGACGGCGCGATGGCGCGCGCGCAGGGCGGCGGCACCCGGTTCGGCGCGGTGCTGGACGCGAGCTGCGACCGGATCGCCGACGGCGCGCTGTTCGCCGCGATCGCCTGGTGGTGCTTCGAGCACGGGGAGCGGGGCCTGGCCGCGGCCACCCTGGTCTGCCTCGTCGGCGCCCAGGTCATCTCGTACGTGAAGGCGCGGGCCGAGGCGTCCGGGCTGTCCGCCGACGGCGGCGTGGCCGAGCGCGCGGAGCGGTTCATCATCGCGCTGGTCGGCGTCGGGCTCCACGGCCTCGGCGTGCCCTACGTCCTGCCGGTGGCCCTGTACCTGCTGGCCGCGCTCGTGGTGCTCACCGTGGTGCAGCGCGTCCTGGCCGTGCGGCGTGCCGCGAAGGAGCTGTCGACATGAAGGAGCGCCTGGCCGACCTCGGCTACGCGGCGGGCTGGCGGCTGGTGCGGCTGCTGCCGGCCGGAGCGGCGGCCGCGCTGTTCGACCGGGGCGCGGACTGGGCCGCGCGGCGCGGCGGAGCGGGGGTGCGGCAGCTGCGGGCCAACCTGCGGCGGGTCGTGCCGCGCGCAGGCGAGGCCGAGCTGGACGAGCTGGTGCGGCTGTCCGTCCGCTCCTACGCGCGGTACTGGCGCGAGGCGTTCCGGCTGCCGTCGATGGACCTGGCGGCCGTCCGCGCGTCGTGCGACCGGACGTTCACCGGGGTGGAGAACCTGGACGCGGCGCTGGCGGCGGGCAACGGCGCGGTGCTGGCGCTGCCGCACTGCGGCAACTGGGACATGGCGGGCGTGTGGCTGGTCGGGCGCGTCGGCTCGTTCACCACGGTCGCCGAACGCCTCAAGCCCGAGTCGCTCTACCGGCGGTTCATCGCCTTCCGGGAGGGCCTGGGGTTCGACGTGGTGCCGCTGACCGGCGGCAACCGCAACCCGGCCTCGGTGCTGGGCGAGCGGCTGCGCGCCAACGGGACCATCTGCCTGCTCGCCGACCGGGACCTGACCGCGGGCGGCGTGCCGGTGACCTTCTTCGGCGAGAAGGCCATGATGCCCGCCGGTCCCGCGCACCTGGCCGCCACCACGGGCGCGGCGCTGCTGCCGTGCGGGCTGTGGTTCACCGAGGACGGCTGGACCGTCCGCATCCACCCGCCGATCCGGGTCGCGGGCGCCGGCGGGGTCGTGGCGGCCACGCAGTCGATGGCCGACGTGTTCGCCGCCGACATCGCCGCGCACCCCACCGACTGGCACATGTTCCAGCGGCTGTGGCTGGCGGACCTGCCGGAGAGCAGGCAGCGGGCCCTGCGCCGGGTGCTGGCCCGCAGGGAGGGCGCCGAGTGAAGGTCGGCATCGTCTGCCCGTACTCCTTCGAGGTGCCCGGGGGAGTCCAGGCGCACGTGGTCGACCTGGCGCGCGCGCTGCGCTCCCTGGGCCACGAGGTCGAGGTGCTCGGCCCGGCCGACGACGACACGCCCGTGCCGGACTTCGTGACCTCCGCCGGGCGGGCGGTCGGCATCCCGTACAACGGGTCGGTGGCGCGGCTGTCGTTCGGCCCGGTGTCGTTCGCGCGGGTGCGGCGGTGGATCGCCGAGCACGACTTCGACGTGCTGCACCTGCACGAGCCGACCGCGCCGTCGCTGTCCATGCTGGCGCTGATGGTCGCCGACGGGCCGATCGTGGCCACCTTCCACACCTCCACGCCGCGGTCCAAGATGCTCTCGGCGTTCCAGGCGGTGCTCCAGCCGTTCCTGGAGAAGGTGACCGCGCGGATCGCGGTGTCGGTGCTGGCGCGCCGGGTGCAGGTCGAGCACCTGGGCGGTGACGCGGTGGAGATCCCGAACGGGGTCGACGTCGGGTTCTTCGCCGACGCCGAGCCGCTGGAGGGGTATCCCAGGCCCGGTGGGACGGTCGGCTTCGTCGGCCGGTTCTCCGAGCCGCGCAAGGGGATGCCGGTGCTGCTGGAGGCGCTGCGCTCGCTGGAGGGCGTGCGGCTGCTGGTCGTCGGCCGCGGCGACGAGGAGGAGCTGCGCCGGGCCGCCGGTCCGGAGCTGGCGTCCAGGGTGGACTTCCTGGGCATGGTGGACGACCGGACCAAGGCCAGGGCGCTGTGCAGCGTGGACGTCTACTGCGCGCCCAACACCGGCGGGGAGAGCTTCGGCATCATCCTGACCGAGGCGATGTCCGCCGGGACCGCGGTGGTGGCCAGCGACCTCGACGCGTTCCGCCGCGTCCTCGACGACGGCAAGGCCGGCGTCCTGACCCCCGTCGGCGACCCGGTGGCGCTGGCGTCGGCGCTGCGCGACCTGCTCGCCGACCCGGGCCGCCGCGCGGACTGCGTGGACGCGGCGCGGCAGCGGGTGATGACCTACGACTGGTCGGTGGTGGCCGGGCAGGTGCTGCGGGTCTACGAGAGCGCGATGGCCGCCGACCCCCGCCGCGTGGGTGAGGCATGACCAGCTCCGGCGTGGCGTTGGCGCTGCTCGTGCTGCTGGGGCTGGTCGTGCTGGTCGGCCCCTGGGTGCTGGGGGCGGCCAACCGGCTGGACCGGCTGCACGTGCGCACCGACGCGGCGTGGGCGGCGCTGGACGCGGCGCTGGCGCGGCGGGCCGTGGTGACGCGGGCGGTCGCGGCGGTGTGCGGGCAGCCCCCGCTGCACGCGGCGGCCGACCGGGCCGAGCGCGCGCCGCGCGCCGAGCGCGAGGCCGCGGAGAACGTGCTGAGCGCGCTGCTGGAGGACCTGGACCGGTCGGTCCTCGCCCCGGCGCTGGCGGCCGAGCTGTCCGACGCCGAGCAGCGGGTCGTCCTGGCGCGGCGGGTGCACAACGACGCGGTGCGCGACACGCTGTCGCTGCGGCGCCGACGCCTGGTCCGCTGGCTGCGCCTGGCCGGCACCGCGCCGACGCCGTCGTACTTCGAGATCGCCGAACCACCCGCCGACGTGCCGACCCAGCGGGTGTCCGCGCGCGTGGTGCTCGTCGACGCCGACGACCGCGTGCTGCTGTTCGAGGGCTTCGACCCGGCACGCCCCGAGGAGTTGTTCTGGTTCACCGTCGGCGGTGGCGTCGAACCGGCCGAGGACCTGCGCGCGGCGGCGGTGCGCGAGGCGCACGAGGAGACCGGGCTGCGGCTCCCGCCGGAGGACCTGGTCGGCCCGGTGTGGAAGCGCCGCGCGGTGTTCAGCTTCGACGGCCTGAGCTACGCGGCCGAGGAGTGGTTCTTCGTGTGCCGGGCGACCGACGCCGAGGTCGACACCTCCCGGTTCAACGAGCAGGAGCAGCGGACCATCTGCCGACACCGGTGGTGGTCGGTGGACGAACTGCGGGCCACCGACGACACCGTGTACCCGGTGCAACTGGCCGAGGTGCTGCCGGCCGCGCTGACCGGGTGGGACGGCGAAACACGCCTGATCCGCTGACAACTCCGACTTGTCCCTTTCGGCTCCAGCCCCCGACTCCCGGCTTTGGCCTTCGGCTCTCGGCACGCCCCGTGCAGACCGGTGTCCTCGTGTTCTCCCCGTATGGCCTGCCCGGAGGGCTGCCATGCTTTTCCTGGGGGTGCAAGCACGCTTTTCGCTTGCACCCCCAGGAAAAGCATGGTCGTCTTTGACAGGTCATGCGGGGGGAACACGACCGCTGTTTCTTTTCCTTCTCCTTGGCGGCCTGCCTGTCCGGCGAGGACTCTTTTTCTTTTCAGCCTCGGGCAGTACCGCACCAATTATCACCTGGATCGGTGCGCGATCCCAGTAAGAAGAGCGGCCGAGAGGCCCCCAAGGAGGAGGAAAAGAAAGGGCGGTCGTGTTCTCCTCCCCGTACGGCCTGCCGGAGGCAATCATGCTTGGTAGGGGGTGTCAAGCGGTGAAGCGTGCTTGACACCCCCTACCAAGCATGATTGGGCTGCGCCCAGGCCGTACGGGGAGGAGAACACGAAGCGACCGGTGTGTGCACCAGGTGCAGCGCGGCTGCGTGCCAAGCGCACCAGGTGCAGCACGGCTGCGTGCCAAGCGCACTAGGTGCAGCACTGCTGCGCACGAGGTGTGCGACCGCTGCGTGCAGAGGGTGTGGCGGGGCTGCTCGGCGAGTCCGGTCGGCGCCGGCTCAGAGGATGAACGTCGCGATCATCTGGCCGAGCAGGCGGACGTCGGCGTGGCCCCGGAACTCCAGCCGGACCCTGCCCAGGCCGGAGAACCACAGGTCCAGCTCGGCGTCCATGTCGAAGGTGCCCGCCGTCTCGATGGAGAAGGCTTGCACGCGGCTGTAGGGCAGGGACGTGAAGTCCTTCTTCCGCCCCGTCATGCCCTGCACGTTGACCGCGATGATCCGCTTGTCGGTGAACACGACGAAGTCCCGCACGGTCTTGAAGCAGGACACGATCCGCTCGCCCTGGATCATGATCGGCGACACCTGCGGCGCGATGTCCTCCGGCCGGCACGGCGCGAGCTTGAACACGGACGCTTTCTCGAAGTCGATCACGATTCGACGGTAGCACCGGATCCGGGCGCGCAGGGGTGGCCCGACCCGGTGCGACGCCGGGCGGAGCCGGCTGCCCCGGCCGGCCCGCGCCCCTGACGCCGGGGCTACGCCCACCCCGCCGCGTTCGTCGCCGTCTCCCGCGAGATCCCCGAGCCGGTGCCGGGGAAGCCGCCGAACCGGTCCGCGTGCAGGTGCGCGAAGAAGTAGCACAGCGCCTCGCACTCGGCGTCGGGCACCGCCACGCGCGGATCCCGTGCCACGGCCTCGTAGAACTCCTGCCCCAGCCCGACGATGAAGCCCCGCGCGTACAGGAAGCCGTCGTCCGAGCCGTCGGTGACCTCGTGCACGTCCCGCCGGTCGATCTCGTGCAGCTTGCGCTCCACCACCCGGTCCAGCGCGGTCAGCTCCTCGCCGGACAGCTCGGCGCACGACCGCCGCAGCGCCGCCAGCACGGCTTCCAGGTGCTCCTCCAGCACGGCGGCCTCGGCGAACGCCTCCTCGTCCAGGTCGCGCTTGACCAGCGCCGCGCGCACCTCGTTCGCCTCGGGCCCGACACCGGCCCAGGCGTTCTCCAGCAGTGCCCAGAAGCGGGCTTCGTCGTTCTCGGTCATCACGCCGCCACGGTAACGACGAGGTCCGACAATTCCGCGCGTCCGCCCCGCCCCGTCGCCGCACGGCTCCTCCGCGACGGGCGCACGGTCGCCCGGCCTGCGCGGGGCCGCGGCAGAGTGTCCACGCCCATGCTGATCAACAGACACAGTGTCCACTGCCGTCCGAGCCGCGCCGGCGGGCCATAAGGAATACCCCCTCCCTTCGGCGTTAGGGCCCTCGACTGAGGGTGAACGTTGACCTACCGTCGGGTGGATGAAGCTCGAACTGAGACACCTTCGGGTGGTCTGCGCGATCGCCGATGCGGGCAGCCTGTCGAAAGCGTCCTCCCTGCTGGGCCTCGCGCAGCCCGCGCTCACCGCTCAACTGCACCGGATCGAGGGTCTGCTCGGCGGCAAGCTGTTCGAGCGCGACCACCGGGGCGCGCGGCCGACCTCGCTCGGCGAGCTGGTGCTGGAACGCGCCCGCGTCCTGCTGCCCGCGTTCTCCCGCCTCCAGGAGGACGCCCTGCGCCTGGTCGACGAGAACCTGCCCAACGACCGGTACCGGGTGGGCGCGGTGAACGGGCCGATGCTCGGCGGGGTCGTGCACCGCATCACCGAGGCGCACCCCGGCGCGCACGTCAGCACGCAGGTGTCGTGGTCCAACGAGGAGCTGGCGGCGGCGGTCGCCCAGGGGCGCCTGGACTACGTGCTCGCCGCCGTCTGCGGCGACGCGCCGCCGCCGTCGGACTACGGTCTCACCTGGAGCGTCATCGCGGTCGACCCGATCTTCGTGCTGATACCCGAGGACCACCCGTTCACCCTGCGCGCGGAGGTGGAGCTGGCGGAGCTGAGGGACACGCAGTGGGCGGTGGTGCCCGGCGACGGCTGCTTCGGGGAGTGCTTCGTCTCGGCGTGCAGCCGCGCCGGCTTCACCCCGCGCACGATGTACGAGGTGGACGTCAACAGCTGCATCGACCTCGCCCAGTCCGGCGACGCGGTGGCGCTGTGCCAGCCCACCTTCCGCCGCGCGCCCGGCGTGGTCGCGATGCCCATAGCGGGCGCGCCGCTGCGGTGGCGGCACCTGATCGGCTGGGACCCGGAAGGTCCCGCCGCCGCGTTCGGGCCGCAGGTGCTGCGCTACGCCAGCGAGGCGTACCGGGAGACCGCCGAGCGCAACCCGCGCTACACGGCGTGGCTGGCGGAGCACCCCGAATACGGCGCGATCTCCTACCAGGCGGCCGTTTCCTGACCGCGGGCTGGGCCGAACGGCTCCGGCATCACGCCGGCTTATGACCGAAGAGGTATTACCGCGATCGGGTGGGCCGACTTACTTTTCACGGGGAATCCCTGCCCTCCTTCGAGGAGAATCCCCATGTCAAGACTGTCCAGACCGCTCGCGCTCGCCGCGGCGCTGGCGGTGGCCGGCTCCCTGTCCACCACCACCGCGCAGGCCGCTCCCGCGCAGCGCGACCAGACCACCGAGATCCTCGCCGCGATCCAGCGGGACCTCGGGCTGACCGCCGGCCAGGCGCGCGACCGCCTGGCCGCGGACAAGACCTCCAGCGACACGGCCCGGGAACTCCGCAAGCGCCTGGCCGACCGGTTCGGCGGCGCGTGGATCGACCAGTCCGGCGCCCTCACCGTCGGTGTCACCGCCCAGTCCGACCTGGCCCAGGTGGGCCGGGGCCGGGGCAAGCTCGTGCAGCGCAGCGAGCGCGCCCTCGACGCCGCCAAGGCCACTTTGGACCGCAACGTCGCCAAGGCGCCGCAGTCGGTGCCCGGCTGGTACGTCGACCTGCCGACGAACACCGTCGTGGTCAAGTCGCACGCGGACGAGCTGCCCGCCGCCCGCGCCTTCGTGGCGGCCAGCGGCGTCGACGCCTCGGCCGTCCGTTACGTCCGGACCGACGAGGCACCGCGCCCGCTGATCGACGTCATCGGCGGCAACGCCTACAACATCGGCAGCGGCTCCCGGTGCTCGGTCGGCTTCTCGGTCAACGGCGGCTTCGTGACCGCCGGGCACTGCGGCACGACCGGCGCGTCCACCTCCGGGCCCAGCGGCACCTTCCGCGGCTCCAGCTTCCCCGGCAACGACTACGCGTGGGTGCAGGTCGCGGCCGGCAACACCCCGCGCGGCCTGGTGAACAACTACTCCGGCGGCACGGTCCAGGTGACGGGCTCGCAGGACGCGGCGGTCGGCGCGACGGTCTGCCGCTCCGGCTCCACCACCGGCTGGCACTGCGGCACCATCCAGGCCCGCAACTCGTCGGTGTCCTACCCGCAGGGCACGGTGACCGGCCTGATCCAGACCACCGTGTGCGCCGAGCCCGGCGACTCCGGCGGCTCGCTGCTGGCCGGCACCCAGGCCCAGGGCGTCACCTCCGGCGGCTCGGGCAACTGCCGCACCGGCGGCACGACCTACTTCCAGCCGGTCAACGAGATCCTCCAAGCCTACGGCCTGACCCTGATCACCAGCGGTGGCGGCGGCACGCCGCCGCCGCCGACCGGGTGCGCCGCCGCCGAGGCCCGCTACACCGGCTCGCTCACCGCGGGCAGGCAGGTCTACCAGCCGAACAACAGCTACTACCAGTCCACGGTGTCCGGCGCGCACGTCGGCTGCCTGACCGGTCCCACCGGCGCCGACTACGACCTCTACCTGGAGAAGTGGAACGGCAGCGCGTGGAGCGTCGTGGCCAAGGGTGACAGCCCCGCCGCGAGCGAGACCGTGAACTACAGCGGCACCCCCGGCTACTACCGGTACCGGGTGCACGCCTACAGCGGTTCCGGCAGCTACACCCTCGGGATCACCAACCCCTGACCGCCGGGGAACCGACCCCGTCGCGGGTCCGCGCCGAGTCTCCCCGGCACGGGCCCGCGGCGGGGCGTCCGCGCGCCGGTCAGACCAGCTTCGCCCGCACCGCGTCCGCGGCCGGGTGGTCGATCCCGGTCAGGACGGCCAGGGCGTCGCGCCACGTCGCCCGCGCGGCCTCCGCGTCGCCCAGCGCCGCGTGCGCGTCCCCGAGCCGGCACAGGGTGTCCCCGACCGACCACAGGTCCTCCGACCGCCGGTAGACCGCCAGCGCCAGCAGGTGCAGCCGGACCGCCTCGGCGCAGCGGCCCAGCCGGTGGTGGGCGCGCGCCAGGCCCTCGGCGGCGTCGGCGAGGGCGGCCTCGTCGCCCACCTCCGCGAGGACCGCCGCCGCCCGCCGGCAGTGGTGCAGCGCGCCCTCGTGGCGCCCGAGCCCGGTCAGCACCCGGCCCAGCTGGTTGGACGCGCGGGCGTGGCGCAGCCGGTGCCCGGTGCGCTCGGTCAGCTCGACGGCCCGCCGGGCGTGGGCGTGGGCCTCCGGCAGCATCCCCCACCGCTCGTACGCCTGGCTGAGCGCCTGGTGGGTGTGCGCCTCGCCGCCGGCGTCGGCGGGCAGCCACAGCGCCTGCCGCAGCACGTCGACGGCCCGCTCGTAGCGCCCGCCGGCCGTGTAGGCCCGGCCCAGCGCGCGCAGCGCCACCGCCTCCCACGCCGGGTCGCCCTGCCGGCGGGCCGCGTCGAGCGCGACGAGCTGCGCCTGCTCCCAGTCGCGCCACCGGCCGCTGCGCCCGAGGTAGGACGACAGCGCCCAGGGCAGCCGCCAGGCGTGGCCGGTGAAACCCCACCGCACGGCCAGGTCCAGCGCCGCCGCCAGGTTGCGGTGCTCGGCGGCGAACCAGGCCCGGGCGCGGTGGCGGTCGGGCAGGTCGGCGACGACCACGCCGGGCGCGGGCGGGTCCAGCGCGATCGCGTCGCGGTGCGGGCGCAGCAGGCGCTCGCCCCGGAAGGCCGTGTGCAGGTAGCAGTCCAGCAGCCGGCCGACCGCCGCCCGCCGGCCCCCCTCGGGCTCCTCGGCCGCCACGCGCTCGGCGGCGTGCTCGCGCAGCAGGTCGTGGAACCGGTACCGGCCCGGACCCCGCTCCTCCAGCAGCGCCGCCCCGGTCAGCTCGCGCAGCAGGTCCCGGGCGACCGCCGGCGCGACCCCGGCGAGGCTCGCCGCGGCGGGCACGCCGACCTCCGCGCCGGGGTGCAGGCCCAGCAGCCGGAACAACCGCGCCGCGGGGCCGGGCAGCGCGCGGTACGACGAGTGGAACACCGCCCGGGGACCGGCGCCCGGACCGCCCCCGGCGGGCGCCACCGGCCCGTCCGACCCGCGGGCCGCGGCCCGCGCCGCGACGACCAGGGCGATCGGCAGCCGCGCGCACTGCTCGACCAGCCGGTCCGCGGCGCGCGCCCGGCGCTCCCCGAGGTGGGCGGCCAGCAGCTCGCGCGCCTCCGCCGCCGACGGCAGGCCCAGCGCCAGGTGCCGGGCCCGCCCGTCCGCCAGGCCGTCGAGGCGCTCCCGGCCGGTCACCAGGGCCGCGGCGGTCGGGCCGCCCGGCAGCAGCGGCCGGACCTGCTCGTGGTCGCGGGCGTCGTCGAGCACGACCAGGAGCCGCTTGCCCGCCACCACGTCCCGGTACAGCGCGGCCTGCGCCGCGACGTCGGCGGGGATGCGCTCCTTGGGCACCCCGAACGCGTCGAGGAACCCGCGGACCGCGACCGCCGGGTCCAGCGGCCCGCGCGGGTCGCCGCCGCGCAGGTCCGCGTAGAGCCGGCCGTCCGGGAAGCGGTCGGCGTGGGACCGGGCCCAGTGCAGGACCAGCGCGGTCTTGCCGATCCCGGCGGCTCCGGCGACGCACGCGACCAGCGGCGCCTGGCCGCGGTCGAGCAGGTCGGTGAGCAGCGCCAGTTCCGCGGTCCGGCCGACGAAGCGCGGCGGGGCCGGTGGCAGCTGGTCCGGGGGGAGGCCACCGGCGCCGGTGGCGCGCGGCCCGGTCCCGGTCACGTGGTTGCCTAAGTCGCCGTCCATGGTGTCGCCTCGATCGAGTGATGAGCGATACGCAGCGTCAGTCACCCTATCGAGAGGGTGCGGTGGCGCGGGGGCGGTGCCGATGACGAGGAGGTCAACCGTTCGGTCCCCGACCCTCTTAAGGATCATCGTGTCTGCACACCGCACCCGCGGGCTCCTGCGCGCCGCGGCCCTCCTCGCCGTCGGCACCACCCCGCTGCTGGCCGGCGCCGCCTCCGCCGCCGGCCAGCCGCTGGAGTCCCTGGACGGCCCGCTCGGCGACGCGGCCTCCGTCGACGCCGACGTCAGCAGGTCGGCGACCGACCTGCTCGGCGCGCCGGTGGCCGGCGCCGACCCGCTGGGCGCCGACCTGCTCAGCGGCAAGGCCGTCAGGCTGGCCCCGCCGGCCGGCGCGCCGGCTGCGCCCGCCCTGCCCGCCGCGCCGGCCCTGCCGGCGGCGCCCGTGCTGCCCGCCACGCCGGAGCTGCCGGCCGCGGCGGAGGTCCGCGACCTCTCCGCGCCGGCGCCCACCGCGCCGCTGCCCGGCGTCCCCGTGCTCACGCCGGGCGTCCAGTCGCCCGCCCTGCCCACCCTGCCGGCGGGCGCCGCCGGCCTGCCCAGCCTGGGCTGACCACAGCCACAACCACCGCCACCGCCCGCCACCGGACCGCTCCGGGGCGGGCGGTGGCGGTGCGCTCAGCCCCCGGCCATGTCCCGCACCAGCAGGGCCACGTGCAGCGACAGGACGGACTCCGGGTCCTCCAGCGAGACGCCGAGCACCTGCTCGATGCGGGCCAGCTGCTGGTAGTAGGCGGTGCGCGAGAGGTGGGCGGCGGCGGCCGCGGCGGACTTGTTGCCGCCGTGCTCGCAGTAGTGGCGCAGCAGCTCCACCAGCCTGCTGCCCTGGCCGTCGTCCCGCGCGACCAGGGCGCCCAGCTCGCGGTCGGCGAACGCCCGCACCCGCTCGTCCTCGCGCAGCAGGTGCAGCAGCCCGCGCAGCCGGACGTCGTCGAGCCGGTGGTAGAGGCGGGTGCCCGGCGACCGCAGCGCCGCGCCCGCGACGTGCGCGGCCTCGGCCAGGCTGCGCCGCACGTCCGGCAGGGCGGACACGGTCGTGCCCACGGCGATCACCACCGGCAGCGGGTGCGGCGTCGCGGCGGCCGTGCGGTGCACCTCGCGGGCCAGCCGGCGCAGCACCCCGTCCATCCCCGCCGCCGGCGGCAGCGACAGCAGCGCCCGCACGCTCGTGTCGTCCACGACCCCGACCAGCGCGGGCACGGTCACCCGGCGGGTCGCCGTCGCGGTCGCCTCCGCCAGGTCGCGCAGCACCTCCTGGGTCGCCAGCGCCTGCGCGGGCGCGGCGGCGGCCCCGGGCCGGATGGCGACGCCGACGAGCTGGCGCCGCTCCAGCGGCACGCCCAGCGCCGCCGCCCGCGTCGGCAGGTCCTGCGGCGGGCGGTCGAGCAGCTGGGTGAGCAGGGTGCGGTGGGTCTGCCGCTCCAGCGACTCCCGGTCCCGCGCCACCAGCCGGTGCACGGCCAGCGCCGACGCCGCGCGCTCGGCCACCACCACGTGCCGGTGCGGCGGCGGCTCGGGCGACAGCAGCACCAGCCGGCCCCAGTCCGCGCCGCGCGCGCCGACGACGGTCACCAGCCAGCCCGCGCCCCCGTGGTAGGCGGTCCGCTCGGGCGCCGTCACCGCCCGCGAGCGGGCGCCCCAGTCGGCCAGCAGCGAGGTCGGGTCCTGCCCGGCTGCGTCGTAGGCCAGCACGTCGTGCCCCAGCGTCTCCAGCACGACCGGCAGGCCGGAGGTGCGGGCCACCTCGCGCAGCACCTCGGCGGGCTCGGCGCCGGCGACGGTGAGCGCGGTGAACGCCTCGTGCACCTGCTCGGCCGCCCGCAGCTCGGCCAGCTGCGCGTCCACGATCAGCGCGACGACTGCCTCGGTGACCGACACGAACCGGGTCTCCCGCGCCAGCACCACCAGCGGCAGGCCGTGCCGCTCGGCGGCGGCCACCAACGCGCCCGGCACCGCCTCGCTCCACCGCCGCACCAGTTCGACGACCAGCCCGGCGGCGCCCACCGCCGCCAGGTCCGCCACGTAGCTGGCCAGCCCCTCGGGGTCCTCGGGCAGGGCGATGCCGGTGGTCAGCACCAGTTCGCCGCCGCGCAGCAGGTGGGCGATGTCGGCGATCTCGGCCGCGTGCACCCAGCGGACCCGGCGCCCCAGGCCGGCCGCGCCCGCGACGACGCGCGGCTCGCCGCGCTGGACCACCGGCAGGGCGAGCGCTTCGGCCACCGTGGGGTACATGGACACACCGTAATGCGATCAGCCGAAAAGCGGTACAGGTTGTCCATGGCGGTGGCGTGCGGTCCCGACCAGACTCCTGCACCAGGACGCCCTGTCGAGGAGGACGCGATGGCACCAGAACGCGGGCACGCCGAGCTGCTGGCCCGGCACCGGGCCGTGCTGCCCGAGTGGCTGGCCCTCTACTACGAACAGCCCATCGAGCTGGCGAGCGCCGCGGGGCGGCGGGTGACCGACCGCGAGGGCCGCACCTACCTCGACTTCTTCGCCGGCATCCTGACCAACGCGATCGGCTACGACGTGGCCGAGATCAGCGACGCGGTCCGGGCCCAGGTCGACACCGGCGTGCTGCACAGCTCGACGCTGTACCTGATCCGGTCGCAGGTCGAGCTGGCGGAGCGGATCGCGGAGCTGTCCGGCATCCCGGACGCGAAGGTGTTCTTCACCAACTCCGGCACCGAGGCCAACGAGACGGCGCTGGTGCTGGCCACCCGGTTCCGCCGCAGCGACCAGGTGCTGGCGCTGCGCAACTCCTACCACGGCCGGTCGTTCGCGAGCATGGCCGTCACCGGCAACCGGGGCTGGTCGGCGTCCTCGCTCAGCCCGCTGAAGGTGGGCTGGGTGCACGGCGGCTACCGCTACCGCAGCCCGTTCCGGGACCTGTCCGACGCCGACTACGTCAAGGCGTGCGTGGCGGACCTGCGCGAGGTGATCGAGACGACCACGGCGGGCGACGTGGCGTGCATGCTGGCGGAGCCGATCCAGGGCGTCGGCGGGTTCGCCACGCCGCCGGACGGGTTGTTCCGCGCGTTCAAGGAGGTCCTCGACGAGTACGGCATCCTGTTCGTCTCCGACGAGGTGCAGACCGGGTGGGGCCGCACGGGCGGGCACTTCTGGGGCATCCAGGCGCACGGCGTCACGCCGGACGCGATGACCTTCGCCAAGGGGCTGGGCAACGGCCTGGCGATCGGCGGCGTGGTCGCGCGGGCCGAGCTGATGGACTGCCTGACCGCCAACTCGATCTCCACCTTCGGCGGCAACCCGGTGTCCACGGCCGGCGCGCTGGCGACGCTGGACTACCTGCTGGACAACGACCTGCAGGCCAACGCGGCGAAGATGGGCGAGCGGCTGCTCGACGGGCTGCGCGCGCTCGCGCGGGACCGCCCGGCGGTCGGCGACGTGCGGGGCAAGGGCCTGATGGTCGGCGTCGAGCTGGTCGGTCCGGGCGGCGAACCGGACCCGGCGGCGGCGGTGGCGGCGCTGGAGGGCGCCCGCGAGCGCGGGCTGCTGGTGGGCAAGGGCGGCCTGTACGGCAACGTGATCCGGCTGGCGCCGCCGATGACCGTGACGGAGGACGAGGTGGCCGAGGCGCTGGGAATCCTGGGGGCGGTGCTGTGAGGATCACCCACCGGATCGGCGGGAAGCCCTGGGCGGGCGAGGCCGCCCGCGGCGGCGAGGTCTACGACCCGGCCACCGGCCGGGTCGCGGCCCGGGTCGACTTCGCGACCGCGGCGGTCGTGGACGAGGCGGTCGGGGCGGCGCGCGCGGCGTTCTCCGACTGGCGCGACGCCTCCCTGGCCAAGCGGGCGAACGTGATGTTCGCCTTCCGCGAGCTGCTCAACGCCCGCAAGGACGAGCTGGCCGCGATCGTGACCGCCGAGCACGGCAAGGTGCTGTCCGACGCGGCGGGCGAGGTGCAGCGCGGGCTGGAGGCGGTCGAGTTCGCCTGCGGCATCCCGCACCTGCTCAAGGGCGGGTTCAGCGAGAACGCCTCCACGAGGGTCGACGTGTACTCCCTGCACCAGCCGCTGGGCGTGGTCGGCGTGGTCTCGCCGTTCAACTTCCCGGCCATGGTGCCGCTGTGGTTCGTGCCCAACGCGATCGCGTGCGGCAACGCGGTGGTGCTCAAGCCGTCGGAGAAGGACCCGTCGGCGGCGGTGTTCCTCGCCGAGCTGTTCGCCGAGGCCGGGCTGCCCGACGGCGTGCTCAACGTCGTGCACGGCGACAAGGAGGCGGTGGACCGCATCCTGGAGCACCCGGACGTGAAGGCGGTGTCGTTCGTCGGCTCCACGCCGATCGCCCGCTACGTCTACGAGACCGGCACGCGGCACGGCAAGCGCGTGCAGGCGTTGGGCGGGGCCAAGAACCACATGGTGGTGCTGCCCGACGCGGACCTCGACCTGGCCGCCGACGCGGCGGTCTCGGCGGGGTTCGGCTCGGCGGGGGAGCGGTGCATGGCGATCTCGGTCGTGGTGGCCGTCGACCCGGTGGGCGACGACCTGGTGGCCCGGATCGGGGACCGCATCGCCCGGCTGCGCGTCGGCGACGGCCGCCGCCCCGGCTGCGAGATGGGGCCGCTGGTGACCGGGGCGCACCGCGACCGGGTGGCGTCCTATGTGGACGCCGGTGTCGCGGAGGGCGCCGAGCTGGTGGTCGACGGGCGCGGGCACCCGGTCGACGGTGACGCGAACGGCTTCTGGTTGGGCCCCACGCTGTTCGACCGCGTGGGCACCGGCATGTCGGTCTACCGCGACGAGATCTTCGGCCCGGTGCTGTCGGTGCTGCGGGCGTCGTCGTACGACGAGGCGGTGGCGGTGGTCAACGCCAACCCCTACGGCAACGGCACGGCCGTCTTCACCAACGACGGCGGCGCGGCGCGGCGGTTCCAGAACGAGGTCGAGGTCGGCATGGTCGGCGTGAACGTGCCGATCCCGGTGCCGGTGGCCTACTACTCGTTCGGCGGCTGGAAGGACTCCCTGTTCGGCGACTCGCACGCCTACGGCCCGGAGGGCGTGCACTTCTTCACCCGCACCAAGGTCGTCACCGGCCGCTGGCCCGACCCGTCGCACGGCGGCGTCAACCTCGGGTTCCCGCGGAACACCTGAGCGCGCGGTCCACCGGTCCCCGCGCGGGACCGGTGGACCGGCCGCGGGTGGTCAGGACGACCGCGCGGCCAGGGACTGGGGGAGCGGGTCGTAGCGGCAGAAGCGGCGGGTGTAGGTGCCGGTGCCGGAGGTCAGCGAGCGCAGCTCGACTGCGTACCGCAGCAGCTCCGTCGACGGCACCTCGGCGCGGATCACGGTGCAGCCCGCGGTGTCGGCCTCGGTGCCGAGCACCCGCCCGCGCCGCCCCGACAGGTCGCCCAGGACCGTGCCGAGGTGCTCGTCGGGCAGCCGGATCGACACCTCGTCCAGCGGTTCCAGCAGGGCGGTCCGGCCGTTGGCCGCCGCGTCCTTGAGCGCGAGCGACCCCGCGGTCTGGAACGCGGCGTCGGAGGAGTCCACCGAGTGGGCCTTGCCGTCGACCAGCGTCACGCGCACGTCCACCACCGGGTGACCGGCCTGGAGCCCGCGGTCGAGCTGCGCGCGCACGCCCTTCTCGACGCTGGGGATGAACTGGTGGGGCACCGCGCCGCCGACGACCCGGTCGACGAACTCGAACCCCGAGCCGCGCGGCAGCGGCTCCACCACGATGTCGCACACGGCGTACTGCCCGTGCCCGCCGGACTGCTTGACGTGCCGCCCGTGCCCCTTGGACGGCGCGGCGAAGGTCTCCCGCAGCGCCACGCGCACCGGCTCGGTGTCGACCTCGGCGCCGCCGGCGCGCAGCCGGGCCAGCACGACGTCGGCGTGCGCCTCGCCCATGCACCACAGCACGAGCTGGTGGGTCTCGGCGTTGCGCTCCAACCGGAGCGTGGGGTCGCCCGCGACCAGCTTGCCGAGGTTGCGGGCGAGGTTGTCCTCGTCGCTGCGGCTGCGCGGCACGACGGCGACCGGCAGCAGCGGCTCCGGCATCTCCCACGGCTCGACCAGCAGCGGCTTGTCCGGCGCGGACACCGTGTCGCCGGTCTCGGCGGAGCCGAGCTTGGTCAGCGCGCACAGGTCGCCCGCCACGCAGTACGGCACCTCGCGCAGGTTCGCGCCCAGCGGTGAGTAGACGTGCGCGACCCGTTCGTCCGCGTCGTGGTCCTCGTGCCCGCGGTCGGCCATCCCGTGCCCGGACACGTGCACCGGGCGCTCGGGCCGCAGCGTCCCGGAGAACACCCGCACCAGCGACACCCGGCCCACGTAGGAGTCGACGGCGGTCCGCACGACCTCGGCGACCAGCGGCCCGTCCGGGTCGGCGGCCAGCCGGGGGTGCGGGATCCCGTCCACGCCGGTGACCTCGGGCAGCGGGTGCTCCAGCGGCGAGGGGAACGCCCGCGCCACCCCGTCGAGCAGTTCGGGCAGGCCGGCGCCGGTGAGCGCGCACACCGCCAGCACCGGGTGGAACGAGCCGCGCGCGACGGCGGTCTCCAGGTCGGCGACCAGCGTGGCCTGGTCGACCTGTTCGCCGCCGAGGTAGCGGTCCATGAGGGTCTCGTCCTCGCTCTCGGCGATGATGCCCTCGATCAGCGCGTTGCGCTGCTGCTCGTACCGGGGGTCGTCGGTGGTGAGCAGGTTGACCAGCCCGTCGTCGCCGGGCAGGTAGAGCGGCACGACCCCGGCGCCGAACGCGGCCTGGCACGAGGCGGTGGCAGCCGCCACGTCGGCCCGGTGGTGGTCGGTCCGGGCGAGGACGACGGCCCGCGGCATCCCGACCGCCGCGCACTCCTCCCACAGCGCCACGGTCGCCGCGTCGACGCCCTCGGCGGCGCTGACGACGAACAGGGCGGCGTCGGCGGCGCGCAGCCCGGCCCGCAGCTCGCCGACGAAGTCCGCGTACCCCGGCGTGTCGATGAAGTTGATCTTCACGTCGCCGTGGCGGACCGGCGCGACCGCCAGCCCGACCGACCGCTGCTGCCGGACGGCGGCGGGGTCGTGGTCGCACACGGTGTTGCCCTCGGTGACCGAACCGGCGCGGGTGAGCACGCCGGTCGAGGCGAGCAGGGCCTCGGTGAGCGTCGTCTTGCCGGACCCGGACGGGCCGACCAGCACGACGTTGCGGACCTTGGCCGGGTCGTCCACAGCGACCGCGCCTGCCGAGGGGCCGTTGTCGGAGCTCCTGGTTCCCATGGGACCACCCTCCACAAGTGTTTAGTGTTCGATCTCACACCCGTGAAGCCGAAGGGACAACCCCAGGCCGGCATACCCAACCCGCGAGGAGGAACCCCCGGGGGTCGGGCCCGGCGTCGCCGGCGTCAGCGCACCCGCTCCAGGAACCGCCGCTGCTCGTCGAGGTAGCCGTCCACGAACACCGAGCGCGGCGCCGCGACCGCCACCACCGCCGTCAGGGCGGCGCCGCGGTCGGCGGGGGTGAGGTCGTGCGCGCCCTCCGGGTGGCGGGCCACCTCCACCCGGCGCACCAGCCGCCGGTAGGTCGCCTCGGTGTCGGCGACGTCCACGTTCAGGTCGCGCCCGCCGAGCACCAGCAGCACCGGCACGGTGACCTGCGCCAGGTCGGCGGAGGCGTCGGACTCGTGGTTGGCCAGGATGAACCGCCACCGGTCGGGGGTGAGGTCCGTCGCGCCCACCGCCGCCCGGTACTGCTCGAACGTCGACCGGCGGCGCAGGTGGTCCAGCGTCGCCTCCCGCCGGGCGAGCGCGGCGTCGACCTCCTCGGCGGGCGCCCCGCGCTCCCGCAGCTCCGCGAGCAGGTTGAACCGGCCCTGCTCGTGCCAGTTGACGGCGGGGGAGACGGCGATCAGGAACTTCACGCCCGGGTGCCGCGCGGCGGCGGGCAGCACCCAGCCCGCCTGGCTGGCGCCCCACAGCCCGATCCGCGCGGGGTCGATCTCCGGCCGGGTCCCCGCCCAGGCCACGGCGTCCAGGACCTCGCGGGTGCGGTCGGCCATGGTCTGGTGCAGCCAGTTGCCCGGGGCGCCGGCCACGCCCGGCTTGTCCCACGACAGCGAGGCGTACCCGGCGCGGGCGAACGCCTCCCACAGGGGCCGGTAGAACGTCTCGTGGGTCGCGTCGACCGGCCCGTCGCCGTGCACGAACACCACCAGGCCGTGCCGGTCGCCCGACTCCGGCAGGGCGAGCACGCCCCGGAGGTCGCCGATGCTCACGCGTTCCTCGCGCAGGTCGTAGGTGTTCTGGTGGACGACCCAGCCACCGCACCCGAGCAGCACCACCAGCACGCCGATCAGCCACCGCTTCACCACTACCCCCTTGAAACTATCGTCCTCGATACGAACGTAGTAGATTTGAACACATGGACGTCGAGGTGCCCACGCGCACGGTGGTCGAAGCCCTCGTGCAGGAGGACGGCTCGGTCGACGCCGCCGAGCTGTACGAGGTCGCGGACGCGCTCGGGATGAGCGACCAGCAGGTGCGGCTGTGCGTGAAGCGGTTGGTGGCGGAGGGGAAGTTCACCGTCGAGGGGCGCGGCCGGCGGGCCGTGCTGCGGATGACGCCGCAGGCGCTGCGGGCCGCCGAGCCGGACGTCGAGTTCGTCCGCTTCATGTACCGGCAGGACGCCGGGGAGGTGGACTGGGACGGCAGGTGGCACCTGGTCGCGTTCGCCGTGCCCGAGGCGCAGCGACCCGCCCGCGACGCCCTGCGCGACGCCATCGTGCGGTGGGGCGGCGCGCCGCTGCACGGCGGCCTCTACGTCTCGCCGCACGAGTGGGAAGACCTGGTCGGGGGCGAGGCCGAACGGCTCGGCGTGGCGCCCTCGCTCACCTTCCTGACCAGCTCGGACCTGCGGGTCGGCGGCGAGGCGTCACCGGCGGCGCTGGCCGCCCGGCTGTGGCCGCTGGACGCGGTCGCCGAGCGCCACGAGCGGCTGGCGGAGGTGGCGCGGGTCCGGCTGCGGCGGTTGACCGAGGGCGCGTCGCGCACCGACCTGCTGCGGATCGCGGTGGAGCTGGCCGCCGAGTTCACCCGGGCCGTGGAGCCCGACCCGCTGCTGCCGCCCGTGCTGCTGCCGCGCCCGTGGGTCGGCGCGCAGGCGCGCCTGCTGGTGGCCCGCTGCTGGGCGGCGCTGGCCGACCGGGCGGCCGGGCTGCCCGTCCTGTTCCGCACCTACGACGACGCCGTGCGAGTGGTCCGCTGACGCCTCGGCGCACCGGGGCCGGCCGGCTCCACCCCCACCGGGTCGGTGGGTGGCGTAGGCCACTACCTGCGGTGGAGGGTCGAGTGGACTGCTGAGAACGTGCCGGATTGGCCTGCTTGGGCGGTCCACGTGCGCCGTACGATTGGCCTTGGCAAGTCCACAGACTCGAAAGGTTCGCCGTGACCACTTCATCCGACTCCGGCACACCCGTCACCGGCACCGCCCGCGTCAAGCGCGGCATGGCGGAGATGCTCAAGGGCGGTGTGATCATGGACGTGGTGACGCCCGAGCAGGCCAAGATCGCCGAGGACGCGGGCGCGGTGGCCGTGATGGCGCTGGAGCGCGTGCCCGCCGACATCCGCGCGCAGGGCGGCGTGTCCCGGATGAGCGACCCCGACATGATCGACGGCATCATCTCGGCGGTGTCCATCCCGGTGATGGCCAAGGCCCGCATCGGGCACTTCGTCGAGGCGCAGGTGCTCCAGGCGCTCGGCGTGGACTACGTCGACGAGTCCGAGGTCCTCACGCCGGCGGACTACGCCAACCACATCGACAAGTGGCAGTTCACCGTGCCGTTCGTGTGCGGCGCGACGAACCTCGGCGAGGCCCTGCGCCGCATCACCGAGGGCGCGGCGATGATCCGCTCCAAGGGCGAGGCCGGCACCGGTGACGTCTCCAACGCCACGATGCACATGCGCAGGATCCGCGCGGAGATCCTGCGCCTGCAGAACCTGCCCGCCGACGAGCTGTTCGTCGCGGCGAAGGAGCTGCAGGCCCCGTACGAGCTGGTGCGGGAGGTCGCGGAGGCCGGCAGGCTGCCCGTCGTGCTGTTCACCGCCGGCGGCATCGCCACCCCGGCCGACGCGGCGATGATGATGCAGCTGGGCGCCGAGGGCGTGTTCGTGGGCTCGGGCATCTTCAAGTCCGGCAACCCGGCGCAGCGCGCGGAGGCCATCGTGAAGGCGACGACCTTCTACGACGACCCGGACGTGCTCGCGAAGGTGTCGCGCGGGCTGGGCGAGGCGATGGTCGGCATCAACGTGGACGAGATCCCCCAGCCGCACCGGCTGGCCGAGCGGGGCTGGTGAGGGTCTCCGGTCGACGTCCTGCCGGGGATCCCGGCAGGACGTGCCCCGCCTGACCGACCATCGCCCTTTTGCGGCTTTGCACGCACGAGCACCACACGGCAACGCAGTGCACGAAGCAATGCCGCACCTAGTGCGCATACCGGTTGCTTCGTGTTCTCCTCCCCGTACGGCCTGGGCGCAGCCCGATCAGTTTCGTCCGGGGGTGTCAAGCACGCTTTACCGCTTGACACCCCCGGACGAAACTGATTGCCTTCGGCAGGCCGTACGGGGAGGAGAACACGACCGCTCTTTCTTTTCCTCCTCCTTGGGGGCCTCTCGGCCGCTCTTCTTACTGGGATCGCGCACGGATCCAGGTGATAATGGTGCGGTACTGCCCGAGGCTGAAGGGATTAAAAGAGTCCTCGCCGGACAGGCAGGCCGCCAAGGAGGAGGAAGAGCAAGAGCGGTCGTGTTCCCCCCGCATGACCTGTCAAAGACGACCATGCTTTCTTGGGGGGTGCAAGCGAAAAGCGTGCTTGCACCCCCCAAGAAAGCATGGTAGCCCTCCGGGCAGGCCATACGGGGAGAACACGAAGGCACCGGACTGCACGGGGCGTGCCAAACCCCAAAAACCACGATTCGCGAGCTGAAGTGGTGGTCGGGTCGTGCAGCCGGTGTCTTCGTGGTTGGGTGCGGTCAGGAGACGGGGTACAGCTCGATCTCCGCCTCGTGCCCGTGCGCTCTCGCCAGCTTCCCGTCGCAGGTCACGAGCGGGACGCCGAGCTGTTCCGCCGAGGCCACGTAGAACGCGTCGTAGGCGGATACGGTGTGGCGGATGGCCCAGGCGCGGTGCCTGAGCGGTTGGTGGCCGAGTCGGGTGATGGGCGCGTCCCAGATGTTGCCCATCACGAACTGCGCCTGCTCCGAGTCGAGCACGCCACTGCGGTGCAGCCGGTGAACCACCTTCTGCACTTCCACGTCGAGGAGTTCCGGAGCTGCGACCTGCCCGACGAAGAGTCGTTGCGCCAGTTTGGTGTTGGGCTTGGGGTTGACGAACAACTCGATGAGCGCTGAGGTGTCGACCACCGCGGTGAAGTTCATTCGTCCTCCTCGCGGGCCGCGCGGACGACTTCGGCGAGGGCCTCGCCGTCGATGTCCCACGGGCGGGGCCAGCTCCGCTGGTAGACCTCGGCCATCGTCGGCGTGCGGGTCACCTCGACGAGGAGTTCGCGGACGTAGTCGTCGAGCGGCACCGAGCGGGCACTCGCCCTCGCCCGGAGGATCGCGACCACCTCGGCGGGCACGTCCGGGACGGTCATCTGGGCGGGCACGTCCGGCGGGTCGGTGGGTTCCGGCTTCGGGGCGTCGCTCACCCCGTCGAGCGTAGGTGGTGCGGTTGCTGTTCTCACGTCCCGGCCATCGGGTTATTCCTGATTGATCGACATCCCTCGAACGGGTGTTCTAGATGTGTTCCATCACGAGCACCACGGACGTGCCCGGCTCCAGGGCGGCGCAGGTGTGGGGCAGGTCGCCGGGGTAGAGGAGGTAGTCGCCCGGTCCCAGTTCGAGCGGTTCGCCCCGCGGCCCCGCCAGCACGCGGCCCCGGCTGACGATCATGTGCTCGACGGTGCCCGCCATGTGCGGCTCCGACTCGCGCGGGGTGCCCGGTTCCAGGTCGAGCAGGTAGATGTCGCGCCGGGCGCCCGGCGGGCACGAGGCCAGCAGCTTGGCCGCGTAGTGGGCGCGCTCGGAGTGGACCGCGGGCCCCTCGCCCGCCCGGATCACCCGGACCCGGGTCGCCGGCGGCTCGACCAGCCGGCTGAACGGCACGCCCAGGGCGACGCCCAGCGCCCACAGGGTCTCGACGCTCGGGTTGCCGCTGCCGGCCTCCAGCTGCGACAGCGTCGACTTGGCGATCCCCGCCCGCTTGGCCAGCTCGCTCAGCGACAGCCCGACCCGCTCGCGCTCGCGCCGCAGCGAGGCCGCGATGACCGCGAGCGGCGCCCCTGTGTTCGGCATGACAGTCCAATCGTTCGCCTTGACGAACAGCCTTGACCCTGTCCATCGTAGGAGACGATGCGTTCGATCTGGCGAACCCTGGACTCCCGGCTGCTGCGCGACATCGCCGCGGTGACGGCCGGCGCCGCGGTGAACGGCGCCTCGTTCGGCGCGATCTCCGTCGCGGCCGGGCTGCCCTGGTGGCTGCCGGTCGTCATGTCGCTGCTCGTCTTCGCGGGCGGGGCGCAGTTCATGGCGGTGGGGATCGTCGCCGCCGGCGGCAGCCCGGCCGCCGCCGTGCTCGCCGGGCTCGTGCTCAACGCCCGGCACCTGCCGTTCGGGCTGGCGGTCGGCGAGGTGCTCGGGCGCGGGCTGCTCGCCCGCCTCGTCGGCAGCCACCTGCTGATCGACGAGACGGTCGCGTTCGCGCTCGCCCAGCGCGACCCGGCCAAGGCCCGCGCCGCCTACTGGGCCTGCGGCACGTCGCTGTTCCTCGCCTGGAACCTCTCCTGCGTCGCGGGGGCGCTGGTGGGGCAGGCGATCGGCGACCCGGCGGCGTTCGGGCTCGACGCGGCGTTCCCCGCGGCGCTGCTCGCGCTGACGCTGCCCGCGCTCAAGGACCGCCGGACCCGCCACGCCGCGCTGCTCGGCTCGGCCGTCGCCCTCGCCGCCACGCCGTTCCTGCCCGCCGGCCTACCGGTGCTGCTCGCCCTGGTCGGGCTGGTCGTGGCCGCCCGCAGGCAGGAGGTCCGGGCATGACGTTGGCCGCCGTCCTGGTGCTGGCGGCCGGGACCTACGCGTTCCGGCTGGCCGGCCCGCTGCTGCGGGACCGCCTCGCGCTGCCCGACCGGGCCCGGGAGCTGCTGTCGATGTCGGCCACGGTGCTGCTGGTCGCGCTGGTGGCGACGTCCTCGCTGACCAGGGGGCAGGGGTTCGCCGGGTGGGCGCTGCCGATCGGCGTGCTGGTCGGCGGCCTGGCCGCGTGGCGCAGGGCGCCGTTCGTGGTCGTCGTCGTCCTCGCCGCGGCCACCACCGCCGGGCTGCGCCTCCTCGGCCTCTGAAACCCGGCCGGGCCCGCGGGGGCCGGGGGTCAGGAGGGGACGTACGGGCGCAGGCGCACGGTCAGGGCGGACCGGTCGCGGTCCACGGTGGGCTCGGCGTCGCTGCGCTTGCCCGCCAGCACGTCCTGCACGAACCGCGCCACCGCGCGCGGTGGCGGCACCAGCGGCACGCCCAGGTGCGCCAGCACGTGCGGCGGCTCGCTGGGCCGGGTCTCCACCGCGATCGACCAGCCGTGCTCCTCGCTCCACACCAGCATCAGGTCGCGGTCGCGACCGCCGCCCAGCGCGAGGTACGCGGTCGCGGTGTCGCTGACCTCGTACTCGGTGCCCTCCGGCGGGACGCCGACCTGGTCGGCGACCGCCCGCACGTACCCGGCCAGTCCTTCGGTCAGCTCGTCCATGCGGACCATTGTGGCCCTACCGGGCGATGATCGGCGCGTCCAGACGGCTCTCCGGGATGCCGAAGGCGTCCACCAGCCGCCGCGCGTGCGGCCGGATCCCGGCGCACAGCTCGTTCACGGCCTGCGTCACCGCCTTGGACCGCGCGGGGGTGAGCCGGCCGTGCTCCAGGAACCACGCGCGGTCCGCTTCGACGGTGCTCAGCGCGTACAGGTCGCACACCCGGCCCAGCAGCGCGGCCGTCGGCTCGTCGTCGCACCGGGCCAACGCCGCCACGAACGCCTCCAGCACCACCCGGTCCACGTGCACCCGCGCGGCGTGCAGCAGGTGGTCCTGGGCGGCGTTGAACACCTCGAACGCGTTCTGCGGCGTCGCCCGCCGCAGCCGCCGCGCCAACCCCTCCACCACGTGCCGCTCGCGGTCCTCGAACTGGCGCAGCTGCCAGCCGCGGTCCAGCAGCGCGTCGGAGCTGCCGCCGGCCAGCCGGTCGACGACGGCCCGCGCCGCGGTCCGCTCGATGACCGCGCCCACGAACTGGTCGGCGACGAACCGCGCCATGCCCCACGGGTCCAGGTCGCCGACGTGGTCGCGGTAGCTGGTCAGCAGGCCCTTGGCGACCAGTTGCAGCAGCACGGTGTTGTCGCCCTCGAACGTGGTGAACACGTCCGTGTCGGCCTTCAGCCCGGCCAGCAGGTTCTCCGCCAGGTACCCGGCGCCGCCGCACGCCTCCCGGCAGGTCTGGATGGTGGCCGTGGCGTGCCAGGTGGCCACCGCCTTGAGGCCCGCCGCCCGCGACTCCAGCTCCCGCCGGCCGCGGTCGTCGGCCACGTCGTGCAGCGCCGACACCAGCTCCTCCTGCGCGAAGTGCAGCGCGTAGGTGGTGGCCAGGGCGGGCAGCAGCCGCCGCTGGTGGGCGAGGTAGTCCAGCACGACGACCTCCTCGTCGCCGCCCGGCCGGGTGAACTGCCGCCGCGCCAGCCCGTACCGGACGGCGATCGCCAGCGCCCGCTTCGTCGCGCTGCCCGCGCCGCCCGCGACGCTGATCCGGCCGCGCACCAGCGTGCCGAGCATGGTGAAGAACCGCCGCCCGTCGCCCTCGACGGGGCTGGAGTACACGCCGTCGGGGGAGACCGACCCGTAGCGGTCCAGCAGCGCCGAGCGCGGCACGCGCACCCCGTCGAAGGACAACCGGCCGTTGTCGACGCCGTTCAGCCCGGCTTTCGGACCGCAGTCCTCGATGGACACGCCGGGCGCCGGCGCGCCCGAGGCGTCGCGGATCGGCACCAGCAGCGCGTGCACGCCGTGGGCCTCGCCGCCGGTCACCAGCTGCGCGAACACCACCGCCATCCGCCCGTCGCGGGCGGCGTTGCCGATGTAGTCCTTGCGCGCGGCCTCGTCCGGCGTGTGCACGACGAACTCCCGGGTCGCCGGGTCGTAGGTGGCCGTGGTCCGCAGGTTCTGCACGTCCGACCCGTGCCCGGTCTCGGTCATGGCGAAGCAGCCCGGCAGGTCCAGGCTCATGATCCCGGGCAGGTGCTCGTCGTGGTGCCGCCGGGTGCCCAGCGCCTGCACGGCCCCGCCGAACAGCCCCCACTGCACGCCCGCCTTGACCATCAGCGACAGGTCGCCGAACCCGAGCACCTCGAACGCGACCACCGACCCGCCGACGTCGTCCTGCCCGCCCTGCTCGGCGGGGAACCCGATCAGCGCGTGCCCGCCCTCGGCCAGCGCGTGCAGCTGCTCCAGCACCCACGCCCGGTACTCCTCGCGCCCCGGGTCGACGGGGGTCGGCTCCAGCTTGGCGAGCAGGTCCACCGCGTTGCGGCGCAGCGTCGCCCAGCGGCCGTCGAGCAGGTCACGGAGTGCGTCAGGCATGGCCATTGCCTAACACACCGCGCCGCGCGCCGCCCGGCGGTCAGGGCCGGCCCCCGCCGATGACGTGGACGGGCGGCACGGCGTGCTTGCGGACGTGCTGGAACACCAGGTTGGTGTGCAGCTCGCTGACCTCGCGCCGGGTGGTGAACCGGTCGAGCACCAGCCGCTGGAGGTGGGCGGTGTCGGCGACGGCCACGTGCACCAGGAAGTCCTCCGGCCCGGCCACGTGCGAGGCCGACAGCACCTCCGGCAGCGACAGCACGTACTCCAGGAACGGCTCCACCACGGCCCGCGTGTGCGGCCGGACCCGCACCGCGATCACCGCCTGGACGGGCCGGCCGATCGCGGCGAGGTCGACCTCCGCGTGGTAGCCGGTGACCACCCCGCGCTCCCGCAGCGCCCGGTGCCGGACCACGCAGGTGGAGGCCGCCACGTTGACCCGGTCCGCCAGGTCCTTGTTGGGCAGCCGCGCGTCGTTCTGCAACTCCCGCACGATGGCGGCGTCGATCGAATCCATCCCGGAGAACCCCCTTGTCCGCCGAACAGCCTGCGGAATCATCGCCGCAACGCCGAGGGGAAGTCCACGATCCGACCATGAAGCGGTTGCGGACGACGGCGGTGCACGGCGGGCGGGACGACCTGGCGGGGCTCGGGGTGCACGCGCCGCCGATCGACCTGTCGACCACCTACCCGGTCCCGGACCAGGTCGAGGGCGGCCTCGCGCTGCAAGCCCTCGCCGAGGGCGCGCCGCGGGCCGGCTCGTCGGTCTACGCGCGCCTGCACAACCCGACCGTGGCCCGGTTCGAGGAGGCGCTGGCCGCCCTGGAGCGCACCGAGGCGGCCGTCGCGTTCGGCAGCGGCATGGCGGCGGTGACCGCCGTGGTGCAGGCGGCGTGCGTGCTCGCGGGCAAGCCGCACGTGGTCGCGGTCCGACCGCTCTACGGAGGCACCGACCACCTCCTGTCCTCCGGGCTGCTGGGCGTGCGCACCACCTACGCCGCGGCCGACCGGGTCGCCGAGGCCGTCACGCCGGACACCGGCCTGGTCGTCCTGGAGACCCCGGCCAACCCGAACCTGGACCTGGTCGACATCGCCGAGGTCGTCGGCGGGGCGGGCGCGGCGCCCGTGCTGGTGGACAACACCTTCGCCACGCCCGTGCTGCAGAACCCGGCCACCGCCGGCGCGGCCTACGTCCTGCACTCGGGCACCAAGTTCCTCGGCGGGCACGGCGACGCGCTCGGCGGTGTCGTGGCGTGCGCGCGGGACCGGGCCGCGGCGCTGCGCCGGGTCCGGGTCGTCACCGGCGCGGTCCTGCACCCGCTGGGCGGCTACCTGCTGCACCGCGGCCTGGCGACGCTCCCGCTCCGCGTCGAGGCCGCCCAGCGGTCCGCGACCGACCTCGCCGCGCGCCTGAGCGGGCACCCCGCCGTCGGCCTGGTGCGGCACCCGAGCCTGCCCGGCGCGGACCCGCGCGGCCTGCTCGGCGCCCAGCTGCGGGGGCCGGGCGCGGTGCTGGCGTTCACCACCCGGGAGGACCCGGCGGCCGTCGTCCGGCGCCTGCGCCTGGTCACGCCCGCGGTGAGCCTCGGATCGGTCGACACGCTCGTCGAGCACCCGGCGGCGCTGACCCACCGGCTGGTGCCGGGCGCGGACCGGGCGGCCTGCGGCGTGCCGGACGACCTGCTGCGGCTCAGCGTCGGGCTGGAGGACGTCGAAGACCTCTGGGAAGACCTCGACCGGGCACTGTCGGGTGACTGTGAGGGTGATTACATCAAGCCTTCCTCAACCCGCGCGCGACCGCTCACCGGGAGCCGCTAACGTCCCGCGACCATGAACGAGCAGAGGGCGGTGGAGCCGGACGCCGACGGCTACACCAAGGCGCTGACCAAGCGCCAAGTGCAGATGATCGCCATCGGCGGCGCCATCGGCGTCGGGCTCTTCCTGGGCGCGGGCGGGCGCCTCGCCCAGGCCGGACCCTCGCTCGTCTTCGCCTACGCAGCCTGCGGGATCGCGGCGTTCTTCGTCATGCGCGCGCTGGGCGAGCTGGTGCTGCACCGGCCCACCGCGGGCAGCTTCGTGGAGTACGCGCGCGAGTTCATCGGGCCGTGGGCCGGGTTCACCTCGGGCTGGATGTACTGGGTGAACTGGGCGATGACCGGCATCGCCGAGATCACCGCCGTGGCCATCTACGTGCACCGCTGGCTGCCCGACCTGCCGCAGTGGGTCACGGCGCTGGTCGCCCTCGGCGTGCTCGTCGTGATCAACCTGCTCTCGGTGAAGCTGTTCGGCGAGCTGGAGTTCTGGTTCAGCGTCATCAAGGTCACCGCGATCGTGGTGTTCCTGTTCACCGGCTTGGCCCTGGTTATCGGCAGCGCCGACGTCGGCGGCCACGAGGCGGGCGTGCACAACCTGTTCGGCAACGGCGGCATGTTCCCCGCCGGCGTCGGCATCGCCCTCATGACGCTGCAGGCGGTGATCTTCGCGTACTCGGCGATCGAGCTGGTCGGCATCGCCGCCGGCGAGACCGCCAACCCGCGCCAGGTGCTGCCCAGGGCCATCAACGGCGTGGTCTACCGGATCGGCGTCTTCTACGTGGGCTCGGTGCTGCTGCTGGCGATGCTGCTGCCGTGGAACGCCTACAGCGGCGCGGAGAGCCCGTTCGTCACGGTGTTCTCCGCGCTGGGCATCGCCGGCGTCGGCGACGTGATGAACGCCGTCGTGCTGACCGCCGCGCTGTCCTCGTGCAACTCGGGCCTGTACTCCACCGGCCGCATCCTGCGGTCGCTGGCGCAGAAGGGCGAGGCGCCGGCGTTCACCGGCCGGATGAACTCCCGGCACGTGCCCTACGGCGGCATCCTGTTCACCTCCGTCGCCTACCTGGCCGGCGTGGTGCTGAACTACGTCGTGCCCAAGGAGGCGTTCGACATCGCCATCGCGATCGCCTCGCTCGGCGTGGTCGCTACCTGGGCCACGCTCATCGTCTGCCAGCTGCGCCTGCGCGCGGCGGCGCTGCGCGGCGAGGTGGAGCGCCCCTCCTACCGGATGCCCGGCGCGCCTTACACCGGCTACGCCACGCTCGGGTTCCTGGCGCTGGTCATCGTGCTGATGGCGTTCGCGGGCACCGCCGAGCGCATCGCGTTCTGGTCCATCCCCGTGCTCGCCCTCGTGCTGTTCCTGGGCTGGCGGGCCGTCGGGTCCCGCCGGGCGCGGGCCGGCGGCCACGTCGCGGTGGGTGACCGGCGCGGTGGGTGACCGGCGCGGCGGACCGGTCGCCTAGGCTGGTGGCAGCTCATCCCGGGAGGAAGTCCAGCCGTGTCCGTCGTCGGTGTCCTCGCCCTGCAGGGCGACGTCCGTGAACACCTCGTCGCCCTGGCCGAGGCCGATGCGCTGGCCCGCCCCGTCCGGCGGCCCGAGGAGCTGGCCGAGGTCGACGGGGTGGTGCTGCCCGGCGGCGAGTCGACCGCGATCAGCCGGCTGCTGACCGCGTTCGAGCTGCTGGAGCCGCTGCGCGAGCGGATCGGGGAGGGGATGCCCGCCTACGGCTCGTGCGCCGGCATGATCCTGCTGGCCGACGAGGTCCTCGACGGCCGGCCCGACCAGCACCAGCTGGGCGGGCTGGACGTCGTGGTGCGCCGCAACGCGTTCGGCCGGCAGGTGGACTCGTTCGAAGCGGACCTGGACTTCACCGACGTGGGCGACGTGCACGCGGTGTTCATCCGGGCCCCGTGGGTGGAAAGCGCGGGGGAGGGCGTGGAAGTGCTCGCCCGGGTCCCCGATTCCGCGGCGGCCGGGGACGCCGCCGGTAGGATCGTCGCGGTTCGGCAGGGGCACGTGCTCGCCACCTCGTTCCACCCGGAACTGACCGGCGACGGGCGCGTGCACCGCCTTTTCGTGGACATGGTCCGTGCCGCGGGCTGAGTATCAGACGGAGGACGAATGAGCGGCCACTCGAAGTGGGCGACCACCAAGCACAAGAAGGCCGCAATCGACGCCAAGCGCGGCAAGCTCTTCGCTCGGCTCATCAAGAACATCGAGGTGGCGGCCCGCACCGGGGGCAGCGACCCGGACGGCAACCCCACCCTGTACGACGCCATCCAGAAGGCCCGCAAGAACTCGGTGCCGCTGGACAACATCGAGCGCGCGCGCAAGCGGGGCGGCGGTGAGGAGGCGGGCGGCGCCGACTGGCAGACCATCATGTACGAGGGCTACGGCCCCAACGGCGTGGCGGTCCTGGTCGAGTGCCTGACCGACAACCGCAACCGCGCGGCCTCGGAGGTCCGCACGGCGATGACCCGCAACGGCGGCAGCATGGCGGACCCGGGCTCGGTGTCCTACATGTTCACCCGCAAGGGCGTGGTGATCGTGCCCAAGGGCGACCTGGCCGAGGACGACGTGCTGATGGCGGTGCTCGACGCGGGCGCCGAGGAGGTCAACGACCTCGGCGAGAGCTACGAGGTGGTCAGCGAGGCCGGCGACCTGGTGGCGGTGCGCAAGGCGCTGCAGGACGCGGGCTACGACTACGAGAGCGCGGAGGCGAACTTCCTGCCGTCGGTCTCGGTGCAGCTGGAGGCCGAGGGCGCGCGGAAGGTCTTCAAGCTCATCGACGCCCTGGAGGACTGCGACGACGTGCAGAACGTCTATGCGAACTTCGACGTCTCCGACCAGGTCATGGCCGAGGTCGACGCCTGACCCGACCCGAACGGTGACGACCGCGCGGCGCGCGCCTCCCGCGGGAGGCGCGCGCCGCGCGGTCCGGGAGGGGCCGCCCGGCCGCCGCGGTGGCGGTCCGCGACCGGGCGTGCGCCCGGTCACCCGGTCGGGGAGGGCACAATGTCGGGCGTGACGAGTCCCGCGTTGACCCCCCAGGAAGCGAAGCTCCGCGACTGGCTGTTCGACCAGGCCGAGCGCCACGGCCACGCGGTCGTCACGGTGCCGGAGGACGCCGAGGGCGCTCAGTACGCCTTCTCCGTCGGGGCGTGGCGCCGGTTCGGCGTGGCCGAGGCGGTGGTCATCGGCCTGCCGCCGGAGATGGCCGAGGTGCTGCTCCGGGCCTACGTCGCGCGCGCCCGCCAGGGGGAGCGGTTCGTCCCCGGCAAGCTCCACCACGACTTCTTCGACGGCGTCCCGGTCACCTTCGAGCGCGTCTTCAAGGGCTTCTACCCGGAGTTCTTCGGCAGCGCCTTCCTCCTCTACGGCAAGGGCGACTTCCCGGCCGTGCAGATCATCCTGCCCACCACCGACGGCCGCTGGCCGTGGCACCCCGACGCGCCGGCGGGCTTCGCCGACTGGCAGCTGGTGCTCACCGAGAGCGGCCGGCCGGAGAGCTGGGTCCCGGGGCACGACGGTCCCTGATCGGCGGTTCCCCGGCGGGCAGCGCGGCAGCGCCCCCGGCAGCGGTCACCACCCGCGCGTCCGGCGTCGACCGGTCCCGCCGCCGGTTGTCCGGCGATCGTCGTCAGCCGGCGGGCGCCCGACACCGGACAACGGCGGAGGGCTATCACTGTGGGGTGCGGGGAGATCGGGGGCTTCGCACGCGGCAAGGGGGAGCACGTCCCGCTCCGGTGGACGGGCAGCCGCCCGAGGCGGCTCGCCCGAGGGGGAGTCACCGGAGCGGGACGTGCGCAGGGCTCGGTCCCGGCGGCCCCGACCGGGCCGGGGAACAGGTCGCGGGGGAGGCTCCGGATGGGCTTCCCCCGCGACAAGACCCCGGTCGGGCCACCACGCCGTCAGGGCGCCCGGCCGAGCAGGGCGACCAGCCGGTCCTGCGCGGGAGCGTTCTCGGGGGTCGGCACGGGCGGCCCGAACACCCCGCTGCCCCGCAGCTCCGCCGCGTGCGCGGTCGCGTGGTCCAGCAGCGCCGCCGCCAGGTCCGGGTCGAGCCGGTCGGGCGCGCCGATCGCCCGCGCCAGGTCCCACGCGTGCACGCCGAGGTCCAGCGCCATCCGCCAGCCGTACTCGACCGCGGTCGACCGGCCCGCGCCCAGGTGCACCGACCGCTGCAGGGCGTCGGGCTCGATCCACGCCTCGCGCGCGGCGGCCGCCGCGAGCACCCACGCGTGCAGCGGGTCGGACCCCAGCCGGTCGCCCTCGAACCGGTCGCCGACCTGCTCGGCGGTGCAGCCGGCCAGCAGCTCGGGCGCCCACAGCTGCTCGTGCACCAGGTGGTTGACCAGGTCGTGGACCGACCACCCCCGGCAGGGGGTGCCCAGCCGCCACTGCTCGGGGCGCACCCGGCGCACCCGCGTGTCGAACTCCGTCATCGCGCGTCCGTGCGCCTCGATGAGATCCACCCGTCGAGTGCACCAAAGGTTGACCGCGATCGCACCCGGAGGTGTGGGCCGGGCCACACGACAGCGGGTCGATTTCTTCCAGTACGAACGTACGGCGTAACGTGGCCCGGAACGCCGTGGGTGACATCGTTGACACCAGGAGGAACCAGTGAGCGCCACGAGCGCGGTTTCCGCCCCGCAGAAGGGCTTCTTCGGGCATCCCCGAGGACTGTCCACGCTGTTCTTCGCCGAGCTGTGGGAGCGCTTCTCCTACTACGGCATGAAAGCCATCCTCGCCTACTACCTCTACCGCTCCACGGCGGAAGGCGCACTGGGCCTGGACAAGAGCTTCGCACTGAGCCTCGTCGCCATCTACGGCGCGTCGGTCTACATGTCCGGTGTCGCGGGCGGCTGGCTGGCCGACCGGATCCTGGGCGGCCAGCGGTCCGTCTTCTACGGCGGCGTGCTGATCATGTTCGGGCACATCGCGCTCGCGCTGCCGATCGGCATCGCCGGCGTCTACGCCGGCCTGATCCTGATCGTGCTGGGCACGGGCCTGCTCAAGCCGAACATCTCCACCGTCGTCGGCGGCCTCTACGCGCCGGACGACGCGCGCCGCGACTCCGGCTTCACGATCTTCTACATGGGCATCAACCTCGGCGGGTTCCTCGCGCCGCTGGTGTGCGGCACGCTCGGCGAGAAGATCGACTGGCACCTGGGCTTCGGCGCCGCGGCCGTCGGCATGGCGCTGGGCCTGGTCGCCTACCGGTTCGGGCGGCGCAACCTGGGCACGTCGGCCGCCGTGCCGCCCAACCCGCTGCCGGCCGACGAGCGCGCCCGCGTGATCGGCCGCATCGTCGCCGTGACGCTGGGCCTGGTCGCCGTCGTGGCGGTCCTCGTCGTCACCGGCGTGCTCGGCGCGGAGGGCGTGATCAACCTGATCAGCGTCGCGTCCGTGCTGCTGCCCATCGGCTACTTCGTGGTGATGATGCGCAGCCCGAAGACCACCTCGGTGGAGCGCTCGCGGCTGACCGCCTACATCCCGCTGTTCATCGCCGCGGCGATGTTCTGGCTGCTGTTCGAGCAGAGCGCCACCGTCATCGCCGCGTTCGCGGACACCCGGCTGGACCGCAACTTCCTGGGCATGGAGATCCCGCCGTCGTTCATCCAGTCGATCAACCCGGTGATGATCATCCTGTTCGCGCCGCTGTTCGCCCTGCTGTGGGTGAAGCTCGGCAAGCGCCAGCCCGCGACGCCGCGCAAGTTCGGCTACGCGCTGCTGCTGGTCGGCCTGTCCTACGTGCTCATGATGATCGCGAGCCAGGGCGACCCGGCGGTGCGCGCCAGCTTCCTGTGGATCATCGCGATGTACGCGGTGATGACCTCCGGCGAGCTGCTGCTGTCCCCGGTGGGCCTGTCGGTGACGACCAAGCTCGCCCCGCGCGCGTTCGCGTCGCAGACGATGGGCCTGTGGTTCCTCGCCTCGGCCGCCGGGCAGGGCGTGGGCGCGATCGTCGTCCGGTTCTACAGCGACGAGAACGCCGTGCCGTACTTCGGCGTCCTCGGCGGCGTCTCGATCCTGCTGGGCATCCTGCTGGTGCTGGGCACGAACAACATCAGGAAGCTGATGCACGGGGTCGACTGACCCGCAGGGGCGGGCGGGGCCTTCCGGGCCCTGCCCGCCGCGGGCGGTGCGGTGTCAGGCCCGCCGCACCGCGCCGGCCAGGACCGAGGCCACCGCCCGGCGGACGGCGTCGGCCTCCGGCGCCGCCCCCGTCCGGTCGGCGAACAGCAGGTGCGCGGTCCCGATCAGGGTGAACGCCAGGGTGTCGACGTCGGCGTCCGCCGCGACGCGGCCCAGGTCGCGCTCGGCGGCGAGGTAGTCGGCGAGCGCCACCGCGGCCTCGGTCAGGACCGGCACGCCGGCCGGCCACGTCTCCCGCAGCCGGGCGCGCAGCCCGTCCCGGAAGGTCACGAGGGCGACGATCGCCACCGCGACCGACCCGAACAGGGCCGTCAGCGCGTCGGCGAGGTTGCCGACGACGTCCCCGGTCCCGGCGGACTCGCGCAGCGCGGCGGTGCGGGCGTCCACCCGGTGGGCGCGGTCGAGCACGAACCCGGCCAGGAACGCGTCGAAGTCGGCGAAGTGCCGGTGCAGGACGCCCTTGGCGCAGCCGGCCTCCTCGGTGACCGCGCGGCTGGTCAGCGCGCTCGGCCCGGCCGCGAGCAGGACGCGGTCGGCGGCGTCGAACAGCTGCTCCCGCACGTCGCGCAGGGCCACCCCGGTCGGCATCGCCCGCACCCCTCCCGTTCTCCGCCCGGCCCGCCCGGTTGACGAGTGGGCATGTGCCCACTATCAATGGGCACATGCCCACTGTAGAGCCGGAGCCGACGCCCGCCACCGGGACCCACCACCTCCGGGAGGTGGCGGAGTCGTTCGGCGCGGACGCCGAGCGCTACGACCGCGCCCGTCCGCGCTACCCCCGGGCCCTGGTCGACCGGGTCGTCGCCGCCGCTCCCGGTCCTGCCGCTCCCGGTTCCGCCGCGCCCGGACCGGGCGCGCCCGGCCCCGCTGTGCTCGACGTCGGCTGCGGCACCGGCATCGTGGCCCGGCAGTTCCGCGCGGCCGGCTGCGCGGTGCTGGGCGTCGAGCCCGACGCCCGGATGGCCGCCGTCGCGCGGCGCGACGGCGTCGTGGTGGAGGAGGCGGTGTTCGAGGGCTGGGAGCCGGCCGGCCGGCGGTTCGACGCGGTGGTCGCCGGCCAGGCGTGGCACTGGGTGGACCCGGTCGCGGGCGCGGCGAAGGCGGCCCGGGTGCTGCGGCCCGGTGGCCTGCTGGCGGTGTTCTGGCACGTGCCCGAACCGCCGGCGCAGGTGGGTGCGGCCTTCCTGGCGGCCTGCCGGCGGGTGGCGCCCGAGCTGCCGCTCGGCGCCGGGGCGGCGCCGCGGAGCGCGCTGTCGGTGTACGAGCCGATGTTCGCCAAGGCCGCCGACGGCATCCGCGCGGCGGGCGGGTTCGGCGAGCCCGAGCGGTGGCGGTTCGACCGGGAGCGGCACTGCACGCGGGACTCGTGGCTGGCCCAGCTGCCCACCTCCGGTGTGCTGACCCGGCTCCCGGCGGACGAGGTGGCCCGGGTGGTGGACGAGGTCGGCGCCGCCTTCGCCGTGCTGGAAGGCGGCTCCACGATGCCCTGCGCCACGGTCGCCGTGGTCGCGGCGCGCACCGGGACCACGTGATCCCCGGTATTCGGAACCCGGCGTTTCCACCGCGGGCACGCGGATAGCATCCGGGGCGGGCAGGCATTTCCGCGCCTCGCCGATCGGGGGAGCGCCATGGCGTCATCGGAACGGACCGTCACCCGCCGCGCGCTGCTCGGCGCGGCGGCGCTCCTGCCGCTGGCCGGGTGCGCGCGGGGCGCGGCGCCGACCTCCCGGACCTCTCCGGCGCCGTCCTCGACCGCGCCGCCCTCTCCGGCGCCGTCCTCGACCGCCCGCACCGAGCAGCGCCACGACCGCCTGCTGGAACTGGAACGCGAATTCGACGCCCGGCTGGGCGTGCACGCCGTGGCCACCGGCAGCGGCGCGGTCGTCGCCCACCGGGCGGACGAGCGCTTCGCGTTCTGCTCGACGTTCAAGGGGCTGGCGGTCGCGGCGGTCCTGCACCGCAACCCCTTGTCGCGCCTGGACGAGGTCGTCACCTACACCGAGGGCGACCTCCTGAAGAGCGCCGTCATCACCCGGCAGCACGTGGCCACGGGGATGACGATCCGCGACCTGTGCGACGCGGCGGTCCGCCACAGCGACGGCACGGCCGGCAACCTCCTGCTGCGCGACCTGGGCGGGCCGGCCGCGCTGACCGCCTACCTGCGCGGCCTCGGCGACGAGGTCACCCGGATGGACCGGGTCGAACCGCTCATCGTGGAAGCCACCCCGGGCGACCCCCGGGACACGACCTCGCCGCGGGCGATCGGGGCGGACTACCGGCAGGTCGTGCTGGGCGACGCCCTGCCGGCCGACGAGCGCGCCTTCCTGCGCGACCTGCTGGAGCGCAACACCACCGGCGCGCAGCGGATCCGGGCGGGCGTGCCGCAGGGGTGGGTCGTGGCCGACAAGACCGGGACCGGCGACTACGGCACCGTGAACGACATCGGCGTCGTGTGGCCGCCGGGTTCCGCGCCGCTCGTCATCGCGGTCATGTCCACCAAAGCCACCGCCGACGCCGAATACGACCAGGCGATCATCGCGAAAGCGACCGAATACGCGGTGACCGCCCTGACCTGATGTCCGCACGCGCCGACAACGCCCGGGTTGCCCCCTTGTGATCGACTTCATCAAAGTGGGCGATCCCGTTCGGAGTGGGTACTTTCGCGACGTGTCGAAAACATCCACCACCGGTTTCAGGCGCGTGTCGACCGGCGTCCTGGTGGCGGTCGCGGTCGCGGCGGCGGCCCTGGCCGGGCTGGGTGCGACCGGGCGGGTGGCGCTGGTCGACGACCCGGTCCCGGGGCGGGCGCTGGCGATCCTGGAGGAGGTCGCGGGTCCGGAGACCGGGCCGCCCTGCCCGATCGACGCCCGGTACGTGGACGAGGAGGTCGACGGCCTGCGCCCGGACGTGTCGGCGGCCTGGCAGCGGTTGCGGGACGCGGCGCAGGCGCAGGGCGTGCGGCTGTGCGTGCAGGACGGCAAGCGCAGCGTGGGCCAGCAGCAGCGCGAGTTCGCCGACGCGGTGCAGCGGTTCGGCAACGCGGAGCTGGCCGGGCGGTACGTCCTGCCGCCGGAGAAGTCCATGCACGTCAAGGGGACCGCGGTGGACGTGCAGCCGCTGGAGTCCGCGGCCTGGGTCGAGCGCAACGGGCCGGCGCTGGGGTGGTGCCGCCGGTACCTGAACGAGGAGTGGCACTTCGAGTACGAGCCGGGCTACGCGACCGGCGGGTGCCCCACGATGCTCCCCAGCGCCACCGGGTACTGAGCGCCGCCTGCCCGAGGACCGGCCGTCGGCGCGATTCGTCGGCGCCCGTTCGCGCGCTGTGACCCGTGGTGGCGCGGAATCCCGCGGCACGTGCGACGGCCCGCCGCGGCGGCGGTGCGGCGGGTCGTCCACGCGCGTACAGGATGCCGCACGAGCCGGCGTCTTAGTTGGCGTTTTGCGCCACCCGGCGGTTTTTCGACATGCCGGTGGCGACCGGGAACCGCGCCGCGCCCCGGATCGTCCGGGACGGGCGGCGGCGCACCGGGCCCGCCGCCCGCAGGTCCGGGAACCGGCGGAACAGCCCGCGCAACGCCGCCGCGCCCTCCATCCGGGCCAGCCCCGCGCCCAGGCAGTAGTGGATGCCCGACGAGAACGCCAGGTGCTCGCGCCCGTCCGCGCGGCCGGGGGAGAAGCGGTGCGGGTCGGCGAACACCGCCGGGTCGCGGTTGGCGGCGGCCAGGACCAGCATGACCGGCGTGCCCTTCGCCAGCCGGGTCCCGGCGACCTCGGTGTCCTCGAGCGGCAGCCGGACCGTGTACTGCACCGGCGGGTCGAACCGCAGCGTCTCCTCCACCACCGCTTCGGCGTGCGCGGGGTCGGCCACCAGCCGCTCGCGCACCCCGGGGTGCGCCAGCACGGCCAGCACCGCGTTGCCGATCAGGTTGACCGTGGTCTCGAACCCGGCGACCAGCAGCAGTTCCGTGGTCGCGATCAGGTCCTCGCGGGTCAGGTCGTCCCGGGCGGCCAGCGCGCTGACGACGTCGTCGCCCGGTCGCGCGCGGCGGTGCGCGACGAGGTCGTCCAGGAACGCCTCGAACTCGCGCAGCCCGTCGTGCAGCGCCCGCATCTCCCGCATGTCGCGCACCCCGTCCAGGGCGTTGACCAGGGCGCTGCCCCACCGGGCGAACGAGGCGTGGTCCACGCCCGGCACGCCCAGCAGGTCGGCGATCACCTGGACGGGCACCCGCGCGGCGAAGTCTCCGACCAGGTCGAAGGTGGGCCGCTCGGCGACCTCGTCGAGGTAGGTCTCCACGACCCGCTCCACGGTCGCGGCCTGCGCCCGCAGCCCGCGCGGGGTGAACCACGGCGCGACCAGCCGGCGCAGCCGCGTGTGGTCGGGCGGGTTGAGCACCAGGAACGACTCCTCGACCGGGTTCACCAGCCGCCGCCCGTCGACGTAGGCGTGCGAGTCGACCGGCGACAGCTCGCCCGCCGGCAGCGCGCCGAACGCGGGGTCGCGCAGCAGCGCGGTGGACAGCGCGTGCGACGCGGTGAGGTGCAGCCCCATCCTGCTCTTCACCAGCTCGCCGCGTTCCCGCACGGCCTCGTAGAGCGGGTACGGGTCGCGCGCGGGGCTGAGCCCGAACAGCTTGGCGGCGGGGTCGCCGAGCGCGGCCTGCGCTCGGACGACGGCGCGCCCCATGAACAGCAGCGTTGCGTTCTTCAACACGGACGGCATCCGTCCACGGTGACGTGCGGCGGGGGAAGACTCAAGGGTGAAGATCACTCCCCGGTGACGCCGCCCGCCGCGCGCGTCGGAGGGTGACCGGCAGCGCCGCGAGCCGCCAGGTGCCGCCGTCCGGGCTGCGCCGCGCGGCCCCGGCCGGCGCGAGGTCCGGGAACCGGGACAGCAGCGCCCCCAGCGCCACCTCCGTCTCCACCCGGGCGAACGCGGCGCCCAGGCAGAAGTGCGGCCCGTGCCCGTAGGAGAGGTGCCCGCCCTCGGCGCGCGCCAGGTCCAGCCGGTCGGGGTCGGTGAACGCGCGCGGGTCGCGGTTGGCCGACACCAGGGCCGCGGTGACCGGCTCACCCCGCCGGACCAGGACGCCGTCGAACTCCACGTCCTGCTTCGCGTAGCGGGGCGTGGCCAGCAGCTGCGGTCCGGCCCAGCGGGTCAGCTCCTCCACCGCGCGGGGCAGCAGGGCCGGGTCGGCGCGCAGCGCGGCCAGCTGCCCGGGGTGCGCGAACAGCGCGTCCACGGCGTTGGCGATGAGGTTGGTCGGGGTCTGCCCGGCCAGCACGAGGTGCCAGACGAGGGTGACCAGCTCGGTGTCGGTGAACCGGTCGTCGCCCTCGACGCCGAGCAGGTCGGAGATCAGGTCGTCGCCGGGTTCCTCCCGGCGGCGCGCGACGGCGGCCCGCGCGCCCTCCACGACGCCCGGGACGGCGTCGAGGAACGCCTGGCCGAACCCCGCCGCGACGGCCGCGCCGTACTCCCGCCACCGGGGGCGGTCGGCGTGGGGGATGCCGACCAGCTCGCAGATGACGTCCATCGGCAGCGGGCGGGCGAAGGCCGCCAGCAGGTCGACCTCGGACCCGTCGGACGGCAGGGCGTCGAGCAGGTCGTCGACGATCCGCTCGACGCGGGGCCGGAACTCCGCGGCGCGCCGGGCGGTGAACGCGGGCGCGGCGAGCCGGCGCAGCCGGAGGTGCTCGGGGCCGTCCAGCTCGGACATCGTGCGCAGGTAGCGGCGGCAGTGCTCGGGGACGCCCGGCAGGCCCACGAAGCTCGACGCGGTGACCTCGAACCGCGGGTCGTTGAGCAGCGCCTTGGCGTCCTCGTGCCGCGTCGCGATCCACAGCGCGCCCAGCCCGGGGACGTCCATGCGGGCCAGGCGGCCCTGCTCGCGGGCCCTCCCGTACGCGGTGAACGGGTCGAGCAGGACCGCGGGGTCGGTGGGGTCGATCTCGGGAACAGTCATGCGCGCACTCCGGATGTCGTGATCAGATGTTGTCGTCATCTGAGTGGCGACGCTAGCGCGGACCACCGCCGGGGGGCAAGGCGGCTCCGCGCGGCTCCAGCGCACGCAGAGCCGCGCCTCGCGCGTCCCGCGCGACTCCGGCCTGTTCGCCGCGCCCCGCGCGGCGGCGCTTCGGCTCTCACCACAAGCCGCGCTCCGCGCGGCGGCGCTGTTCAGCGCAGCCGTGTGCCTCGTGTTCCCCCCGCATGACCTGTCTAAAGACGACCATGCTTTCTTGGGGGGTGCAAGCGAAAAGCGTGCTTGCACCCCCCAAGAAAGCATGGTAGCCCTCCGGGCAGGCCATACGGGGAGAACACGAGGCCACCGGACTGCACGGGGCGTGCTGGAAACCCGAAGCTACAAGTCAAAAGCCGGAGTCGCGAATCGTGGGCCATGGGTCATGATTCGCGTCCGGTCATGTTCGGTGCCCGCGTGCCCGACGCGGCTCGAAGAGGCGGCGGAACTCGTCCGGGATGGGGGTGCTGCGCAGCTCCGGGGTCCCGAACGCCACGTACCGGTTCCAGCCGGTGGCCACCGGCGTGCCGGCCACGTCCGCGTCGAAGCCCATGGTCAGCGTCGTCGTGCCCAGGGTGCGCACCCGGACGCCGATGCGCAGCAGGTCGTCGAACCGCGCGGGGGCCAGGTAGCGGATCGACGTCTCGGCCACCACGAAGTCGATGCCGTGCTTCTCCAGCTCCCGGTACGAGCCGAGCAGCGAGCGCAGCGCCTCCACCATCGCGGCCTCGAAGAACACCGGGTACCGGGAGGCGTGCACGACCCCCTGGCGGTCGCAGTCGACCGGGCGCACCCGCACCCGGTGCACGTGGGCAGGTCGCGCGTCGGCCATGCCGGCGATCCTATGGGCTCACCCGGAGGGGTTTCGAGGACTTCGCCGCGATCGCGCCCAGCGCCGCGGCGACCCACTGCGCCGCCGCGACCAGCAGGATCATCACCGACGGGTCGACCCGGGTCACCAACACGCCGCCCAGCGCCGCGCCGGCCGCGAAGCCGCCGAGCTTGAGGCTCGCGCCCGTGGTCGACACCTGCCCGAGCAGGTCGGCGGGGGTGTACCGCTGCCGGGCGGTGATGACCGAGGTCAGCGTCGGGCCCTGCACGAGACCGCTCACCAGGGCCAGGGCCAGCAGCACCGGGAAGCTCGGCGCCAGCGGCCAGGCCGCCACCGCCGCCCCGAACAGCGCGACCGTCACCAGCACCACCCGCTCGGGGCGCCACCGGGGCAGGCGCCGCCGCACCGCCAGCAACCCCGCCACGCACCCGACCTCCAGCGCCGCCCACACCAGCCCCACCCGACCGTCGTCGACGCCCAGCGACGGCACGTGCAGCGGCAGCACCGGCGCGAGCACCCCGATCGCGCCGAAGGCGACCACGGAGGCGACCGTCGCGCCGCGCAGCGGTGCGGTGGTCGCCAGGTGCCGCAGCCCGCGCCGCAGCGCGGTGGCCAGCGACGGGTGCTCCGCCCGCGCCGGCGGCACCCGCAGCCCGAGCGTCCACAGCCCGCCGGCCAGGGCCAGCGCGCCCAGCGCGACCACCGCCGAGGCCGGGCCCCGGGCGGAGACGAGCACCGCGGCCAGCGCCGGCCCGCCGATCGCCGCGGCGTTGAACACCATCGCGTCGTGCGCCGTGGCCCGCTGCAGGTCGGTGGCCAGGCGCGGCACCAGGCCGGTGAACCCGCCGCTGGTCATCGGCAGCGTGATGCCCGCCAGGAACGCCAGGCCGAGCAGCGCGGCGGCGTCGTCGCCCACCGACACCAGCCCGCCCGCCACCGCGGCCAGCAGGAACTGGTTGCCCGCCAGCGCCGCGACCGGCCGCCGCGCGCGGTCCAGCCAGGCGCCCAGCAGCGGCCCCGACAGCACCGACGGCACGGTGTAGGCGGCGACCACCGCGCCGGACAGCGCCGCCGACCCGGTGCGGTCGAGCACCAGCAGCACCACGGCCACGCCCACCATCTCGTCGGCGAGCCGCGCGAGCCCCGCCGCGACGAGGTAGCGGCCCATCAGCCGGTGCGGCGGTGCCGGCGGACGGTCTCCTCCACCAGGTCGAGCACGGGCTCCAGGTCGTCCGCGGGCAGCCCCATCGCCAGGTGCGAGACCAGTCCCTCCAGGGTCAGCTCCAGGAACGAGGTCAGCACGTCGACGTCCACGTCGTCGCGCAGGTTCCCGGCGTCGCGCTGGCGCAGCAGCCGCTGCCGGGTGGCGTCGGTGAGCTGCCGCGACCGCTCCGCCCAGCGGCTGCGGAACTCGGGGTCGGTGCGCAGCCGGCGCGACACCTCCAGGCGCGTGCCCAGCCAGTCCGCCGGGTGCTCGGCGCCCGGTTCGGGCGCCGCCAGCAGGTCGCGCATGACCTGCACCAGGCCCTGCCGGGCCACGACGTCGGCCATCCGCAGCGCGTCGTCCTCCGCGAGGGCGAGGAACAGCGACTCCTTGTCGCGGAAGTGGTGGAAGATCGCTCCCCTGGACAGGCCGGTAGCCTCTTCCAGGCGACGTACGGTGGCTCCCTCGTAGCCGTGGCGCGCGAAGCACGCGCGGGCGCCGTCCAGGATCTGGCGGCGGCGGGCATCGAGGTGGTCCTGGCTCACCCTGGGCACCGGTCGATGTTGCCAAAGCCGGCCGCGGAAATCCAATCAGTACGTACGGATTTGATATGTCCACTTTGGGGTGATCTCGGGTTCGCCGGCTCGAACCCGCAGGTGGACCGCACTACGGTGCGCACCGTGGACGACATCCGATCGGGGCGGTCCCCGCAGGGGGACGGGGTGCGGCGGGGCATCGACCTGATCGACCTGGTCCGGCTCGCCCACTACGACCACGTGGACCCGGAGGCGCCGGAAGCGCTGCGCGTCGCGGAGCGCCGCGCGACCGGGATCGTGGCCTACGACACCCTGGCGGTGCCGGCGCTGCTGCAGGTGCCGGAGTACGCCAGCGTCCTGGGCACGGACCCGGAGCGGTCGGAGGTCCTGCGCCGCCACCTGCCGCCGGAGTGCGAGTTCTTCGTGCACGAGACGGCGCTGCACGCGTGGGCGGCCGGGCGCGACGTGCTGCGGGCGCAGCTGCGCCGGCTCGCCGAGCGCGCGGACGTGCGGCTGGTGCCGTTCACGGCGGGGGCCCGGCCGGAGTTCCGGCACTCGTTCACCCTCCTCGGCTTCGCCGTCGGCGGCCCGGCGGTGCACACCGGGTCGCTGTCCGAGCGGTTCGACGTGGTCGCCCGCTACCGGGAGGCGGCGGCGGTGCTGCGCCGGTGCGCGCTGTCGGCGGAGGACTCGCGGGCCGCCTTCGCCGCGCACGCCGACCGGCCGGGCTGAGGGGGCGCGGGCCGCCGCCCGCGCCCCGACTCGCCCGAACTGTCCGGAACGTCTCCGCGTACCTGCGGGAACGGCCGGATGTCATTGCTCCGCAAGGGTTCCGCACCCCTGTTTCTGTCGGTGCCCCCGTGTAGCGTCGAAACGACGAGGAATGAACACGGGGAGTGCTCACCATGAATGCTGTCCGTAGTACCCCGGCGCCGGGGCCGACCCCGGCGGTGTTCCGGGACCGCGCGCAGGCCGAGGCTTACGTGGCCTCGGTCTGCTTCAAGCACGGCCCCCCGCGCCTGCTCGGGGTCGAACTGGAATGGACCGTCCACCACCGCGAAGACCCGGCGAAGCCGCTCGACCGCCACGCGCTCGCGGCAGCCCTGGGCAGACACGCACCACCCTCGCTCGTCCCCGGCAGCCCGCAGCACCCGCTGCCCGGCGGGACGCCGCTCACCGTCGAACCCGGCGGCCAGGTGGAGATCTCCACCCCGCCCAGCGGCTCGCTCACCGAGCTGCTCGGGACCGTCGCCGCGGACATCGACCACCTCACCGGCCTCCTCGGACCCGCGGGCCTCGTGCTCGGGGAACGCGGCGCCGACCCGCACCGCCCCCCGCACCGGGTGCTCCAGGTCCCGCGCTACGCGGCCATGGAGCACGCCTTCGCGCCGCTCGGGCCCGAGGGCATCACGATGATGTGCAGCACCGCCGGGCTCCAGGTGTGCCTGGACTTCGGCCACGAGCAGGACCTCGCCGCCCGCTGGGCCGCCGTGCACGCGCTGGGCCCCGTGCTCATCGCGCTGTTCGCGAACTCGCCCGGCGTGGCCGGCCGGCGCACCGACTGGGCCAGCGCCCGGATGCGCGTCGTCCACGCCACCGACCCCGCGCGCACCCGCCCCGCGGCGGTGTGCGCGGACCCGGCGGCGGCGTGGGCGCGGCGGGTGCTCGACACCCCGGTGATCGTGGTGCGCAGACCGGGTTCGAGCTGGCTGCCGCCGCGCCGCCTGACCTTCGCCGAGTGGGTCGGCGGCGCGCTGGGCTCCGCGCCCACCGCCGACGACCTGGACTACCACCTGACGCTGCAGTTCCCGCCGGTGCGCCCGCGCGGGTACGTGGAGGTCCGCTACCTGGACACACCGCCGCCGGGCGGCTGGCTCGCGCCGGTCGTGCTGCTGGCGGCGCTGTTCAGCGACCGGGCCGTGGTGGACGGGGTGCTGGCGGCCACGGCGGCGGCGGCCAACCGCTGGCTCACCGCCGCCCGCTACGGCCTGGCCGACCCGGCGCTCGCCCGCGCGGCGCGCGACGTGGTCGCCCTGGGCTGCGCGGCGCTGGTCAACACCGACCTGTCGGTCGCCCAGACCGACGCCGTCGCGGAGGAACTGCACCGCACGCTCGCCGAGAAGACCGGAGGGGCCCACTCATGACCGGCATCGACCAGAACACCGGCGTGGAGCGGCTCCGCGCCCGCGTCGCCACCGAGCTGAGCAGGGCGCGGCGGCGCACCACCGCGCTGACCGACGCGGTGGACGACTACGACCTCGTGCGCCAGCACTCCAGGCTGATGTCCCCGCTGGTGTGGGACTACGCCCACATCGCCAACCAGGAGGAGCTGTGGCTCGTCCGCGACGTCGGCGGCCGCGAGCCGGTGCGCCGGGACGTCGACGAGCTGTACGACGCGTTCAAGCACGCCCGCGCCGCGCGGCCGGAGCTGCCGCTGCTCCGGCCCGCCGAGGCCCGCGGGTACGTGGGCGAGGTGCGCGAGAAGGTGCTCGACGTCCTGGCGACCAGCCCGCTGGAGGGCCGTCGGCTGCTCGACGGCGGGTTCGCGTTCGGCATGGTCGTGCAGCACGAGCAGCAGCACGCCGAGACCATGCTGGCCACCCACCAGCTGCGGGTCGGGCCGCCGGCGCTGGACGCGCCGGCCCCGCCGCGCGGCGGGCCCACCGGCCCGGCCGAGGTGCTGGTGCCCGCCGGCCCGTTCACCATGGGCACCTCCACCGAGGCGTGGGCGCTGGACAACGAGCGGCCCGCGCACCAGGCGTCCACGGGCGCGTTCTTCATCGACACGACCCCGGTCACCAACGGCGCGTACGCCGCGTTCATCGCCGACGGCGGCTACCGGGACCCGCGCTGGTGGTCGGCGGAGGGCTGGGCGCACGTGCGGCGGGAGTCGCTGGTGGCGCCCCGGTTCTGGCGGCGCGAGGGCGACCGGTGGTTCCGCACGGCGTTCGGCGTGCCGGCGCCGGTCGTGCCGGAGCAGCCGGTCGTGCACGTGTGCTTCCACGAGGCGGAGGCGTACGCGAAGTGGGCGGGCAAGCGGCTGCCCACCGAGGTGGAGTGGGAGAAGGCGGCCCGCTTCGACCCGGCCACCGGCCGCTCCCGGCGCTACCCCTGGGGTGACGAGGAGCCGACCGGCCTGCACGCCAACCTCGGCCAGCGGCACCTGTCGCCCGCGCCGGTGGGCGCGTACCCGGCGGGCGCGTCGGCGCTGGGCGTGCACCAGCTGATCGGCGACGTGTGGGAGTGGACCAGCTCGGACTTCCACGGCTACGCCGGGTTCGAGGTGTTCCCGTACGCCGAGTACTCGCAGGTGTTCTTCGGCCCCGACTACAAGGTGCTGCGCGGCGGGTCGTTCGGCACCGACCCGGTGGCGGTGCGGTCGACGTTCCGCAACTGGGACTACCCGATCCGGCGGCAGATCTTCGCCGGGTTCCGCTGCGCGCGCGACGCCGCGCCGGGGGAGAGCGCCTGACGTGTGCCGCCACCTGGGTTACCTGGGCCCCGCCGTGCCCATCGCGGCGCTGGTGCACGACCCGCCGCACTCGCTGCTGCGCCAGTCGTACCAGCCGCGCGACATGCGCGCCGGCGGGACGGTCAACGTCGACGGCTACGGGGTGGGCTGGTACCCCGAGCCGGGCGGCCCGGCGGTGCGCTACCGCCGGGCCGGGACGCTGTGGTCGGACGAGAACCTGGCCGCGCTGAGCCGGGTCCTGCGCTCCGGCGCGATCCTCGCGGCCGTCCGGTCGGCCACCACCGGGATGCCGGTGGTGGAGACCGCGTGCGCGCCGTTCACCGACGGCCGGTGGCTGTTCAGCCACAACGGCCGGGTCGTCGGCTGGCCGGGCTCGGTCGCCGGCCCGGCCGCGGCGCTGCCGGTGACCGACCTGCTCACGCTGGACGCGCCCACCGACTCGGCCCTGCTGTGGGCGCTGGTCCGGGCGCGCCTGGCCACCGCGCCGCCGACCGCCGCCGTGGCGTCGGTGGTGGCCGAGGTGGCCGAGGCCGCGCCGGGCTCGCGGCTGAACCTGCTGCTGACCGACGGGACCGTGCTCGTCGGCACCACCTGGACGCACTCGCTGTGGGTGCGCTCCGGCGGCGGCGCGGTGACCGCGGCCTCCGAGCCGCTGGACGACGACCCGCGCTGGCGGGAGGTGCCGGACCGGCACGTCGTCACCGCCGATCACTCCACTGTGGACGTTCAACCGATGGGACGATCATGACCGAGCCAGCGCTGGACGTGCACCTGACGCCGGAGGACGCGGCGGTCGCGCTGCGGGCCGAGGCGAGGACGGGGCTGACCGCGACGCCCAAGTGGGTGTCGCCGAAGTGGTTCTACGACGCGGCGGGCAGCGAGCTGTTCGAGCGGATCACCCGGCTGCCCGAGTACTACCCGACCCGCGCCGAGCGGGAGATCCTGGGGGCGCGGGCGGGCGAGATCGCCGCCACGACCGGCGCGCGGGCCCTGGTGGAGCTGGGGTCCGGCTCGTCGGAGAAGACCCGGCTGCTGCTGGACGCCTTGCGCGCGCACGGGACGCTGGCGGAGTTCGTGCCGCTGGACGTGTCCCCGAGCGCCCTGACCGAGGCGGCCCGGCAGATCCTGGCCGACTACCCCGGGCTGCGGGTGCACGGCGTGGTCGGCGACTTCACCGAGCACCTGGGCCTGCTGCCGGGCGCGCCGCCGCGCCTGGTGGCGTTCCTCGGCGGCACCGTCGGCAACCTGATCCCCGAGGAGCGGGACAAGTTCCTGACCTCCGTGCGGGACGTGCTGGAGCCGGGGGAGTGGCTGCTGCTGGGCACCGACCTGGTCAAGGACCCGGAGGTGCTGGTGCGGGCCTACGACGACGCGCTCGGCGTCACGGCCGAGTTCAACCGCAACGTGCTGCGGGTGCTCAACCGGGAGCTGGGCGCGGACTTCGACCCCCTGGCGTTCCGCCACGTGGCGCTGTGGAACGCCGAGGAGGAGTGGGTCGAGATGCGGCTGCGCGCGGTCCGACCGGTGCGGGCCCACGTGGCCGCGCTCGGGCTGGACGTGGGCTTCGCCGCCGGGGAGGAGCTGCGCACCGAGGTGTCGGCGAAGTTCCGGCGCGAGGGCGTGGAGCGGGAGCTGACCGCCGCCGGGTTCGCCCCGCACCGCTGGTGGACCGACGAGCGGGGGCGGTTCGCGCTCTCGCTCGCGCGCGTCGAGGGCTGAGCCGGCGCCCGGGACCCGGTCGGGAGCACCCGCCGGGTCCCGGGCGCCCGCCCGGCTCGACCGCGAAGCGGAAACCCTCCGTTCTGCGGGTGTTCCGCGCGCCGCGCGGGTGAGAGCCTCGCGCGGCGGCGCCGCGGGACGACGAGGGGCGGCGCCGGGAGACGTGAGGAGCGCGAACCGTGAAGCTCGCAAGCAGATCGCTGGTCGTCGCGGTGGCGCTGGGCGCCGCGGTGTCCGGCCTCGTGCCGGCCGCCGCGCAGGAGGCGCAGGGCGCCGCGCCGCCCGTGCAGTGGACCAGGTGCGCGGACGACGTGCTCGCCCTGATCCCGGCCGCCCAGCGCGAACGGGTCAGCTGCGCGAACCACCCGGTCCCGCTGGACCACCGCGAGCCGCACGGCGAGAAGATCACCATCGCGCTGATGAAGTCCCCGGCCACCGACCCGGCCGCCCGCATCGGCTCGCTGTTCATCAACCCGGGCGGTCCCGGCGGCGCGGGCCTGCGCTACGCCGGGTTCGGCAGCTCGTTCTTCCAGCCCGAGGTGCTGCGGCGGTTCGACCTGATCGGGTTCGACCCGCGCGGCGTGGGCCGCAGCACGCCGCTGCGCTGCTTCGAGACCGAGGAGGAGGCCGCCGCGGTCTTCGGCCGCATGGCGCCGGTCCCGGTGACCCGCACCGAGATCCGCGACACCATGGCCGCCACCGAGGACTACACCGACGCCTGCCGGCGCACCGCCGGACCGCTGCTGCGGCACATGTCCACCGAGGACGTCGCGCGCGACCTCGACCTGCTGCGCCGGGGCGTGGGCGACAAGGCGCTGACGTTCGTCGGGTTCTCCTACGGCACGCTGCTCGGCGCGACCTACGCCAACGTCTTCCCGAAGCAGTCGCGGGCGCTGGTGCTGGACGGCAACGTCGACCCGGCGCTGCGCACCTCCGACGGCGTGGAGTACGACCGGCAGCGCGCGCAGGGCTTCGAACTCGCCCTGGACGCGTTCCTCCGGCGGTGCGACGCCGACGGCCCCAAGTGCGCCTACAGCGACGGCGACCCGCGCGCCAAGTTCGACGAGGTGCGCGACGCGCTGCGCGAGGCCCCGGTCACCCTGCCGACGGGCGAGGTCGTGACGCACGCGAGCTACATCGGCCGGGTGTCCGGCGACCTGTACGCGCCGGCCCGGTTCCCGGCGCTGGCGGCCTGGTTGCAGGCCGTGCACGGGGTGCTGCGCCCCTCGGCGGCGACGTCCGCGCAGCAGGCGCCGGAGCCGGTGGCCCCGCTGCCCAACAGGCACGGCCTGGCCGACGTGCACGTGGGCCTGCCCGGTGACGCCGAGTACCTGTCCGACGACTCGTACTTCGGCGTGAACTGCACCGACAAGCCGTTCCCGCGGGTGCCGGGGCTCTTCCCGCCGCTGGCCGCGAAGTGGGAGCGCGAGTCGCCGACGTTCGGCCGCCAGCAGGCCGCGGCCGACCTGCTGACCTGCGCGACGTGGCCGGTGCCGCGCCCGGACCGCTACGCCGGGCCGTGGCACCGCAAGACGCCGAACCCGGTGGTCGTGGTGGGCAACTACTACGACCCGGCGACGCGGTACCGGTTCTCGCAGCAGATGGCCCGTCAGCTCGGCAACGCGCGGCTGATCACCGTGGACGCGTTCGGGCACTGCATCCTCGGCAAGAGCGCGGGCGCGGACACGGCCGTGACCGACTACCTGGTCCGCCTCAAGGCCCCGGCCGAGGGGCAGGTCTTCCAGCCCGACACCCAGCCGTTCTAGTCGGTGGCGGTGCGGCCGGCGCGCTCACCCGCGCCGGCCGCACCGCCACCGGGAACGGCGAGGGGCCGCCCACCGGTCGGTGGACGGCCCCTCGCCGTTCGCGGTGCTCTAGCTGCGGACCATCTTGCGCAGCACGTACTGCATGATGCCGCCGTTGCGGTAGTAGTCGGCCTCGCCGGGGGTGTCGATGCGGACCACCGCGTCGAACTCCACCTTCGAGCCGTCCTCCTTCGTGGCCACCACGTGCACCGTGCGCGGCGTCTCGCCGTCGTTCAGCGCGGTGATGCCGGTGAAGTCGAACGTCTCGGTGCCGTCCAGGCCCAGGTCGGCCGCCGACGAGCCGGCGGGGAACTGGAGCGGCAGGACGCCCATGCCGATCAGGTTGGAGCGGTGGATGCGCTCGAACGACTCGGCGATCACCGCGCGCACGCCCAGCAGCGACGTGCCCTTCGCCGCCCAGTCGCGCGACGAGCCGGAGCCGTACTCCTTGCCCGCCAGCACCACCAGCGGCACGCCCGCCTCGGCGTAGGCCACCGACGCGTCGTAGATGGTGGTCTGCTCGCCGCCGGCCAGGAAGTTGCGGGTGAAGCCGCCCTGCACGCCCTGGCCGCCGTTCTCGTCGGCGAGCAGCAGGTTGCGCAGCCGGATGTTCGCGAACGTGCCGCGGATCATCACCTCGTGGTTGCCGCGCCGCGAGCCGTAGGAGTTGAAGTCCTTGCGCTCGACGCCGTGCTCGGTGAGGTACTTGCCCGCGGGGGAGTCGACCTTGATCGCGCCGGCCGGGGAGATGTGGTCGGTGGTGACCGAGTCGCCCAGCAGGGCCAGCACGCGCGCCCCGCCGATCTCGGTGACCGGCTTCGGCTCCATCTCCATGCCCTCGAAGTACGGGGGCTTGCGGACGTAGGTGGACCGGTCGTCCCACTCGAAGGTCTTGCCGGTCGGCGTGGGCAGGGACTGCCAGCGCTGGTCGCCCGCGAACACGTCCGCGTAGCCCTTGGTGAAGCCCTCCGGGGAGATCGACGCCGCGACGACCTCGGAGACTTCCTGCGGCGACGGCCAGATGTCGGACAGGTGGACCGGGTTGCCCTCGGCGTCGGTGCCCAGCGGCTCGGTGGTGATGTCCTTGTCCATCGAGCCGGCCAGCGCGTAGGCCACCACCAGCGGCGGGGACGCGAGGTAGTTCATCTTGATGTCGGGGTTGATCCGGCCCTCGAAGTTCCGGTTGCCCGACAGCACCGACACCGCCGCCAGGTCGCCCTGGTTGATGCCCGCCGAGATCTCGTCCTGCAGCGGGCCCGAGTTGCCGATGCACGTGGTGCAGCCGTAGCCGACCAGGTGGAAGCCCAGCTTCTCCAGGTACGGCAGCAGGCCGGCGCGCTCGTAGTAGTCCATGACGACCTTGGAGCCCGGCGCGAGGGTGGTCTTGACCCACGGCTTGCGCTCCAGGCCCTTCTCCACGGCCTTCTTCGCCAGCAGCGCCGCGCCGATCATCACCGACGGGTTGGACGTGTTGGTGCACGAGGTGATCGCGGCGATCGCCACCGCGCCGTGGTCGAGCTCGAACTCCGCGCCGTCCAGGCTCACCTTCACCGGGTTGGACGGCCGGCCGTCCGCGCCCTCGGCGGCGGAGTGGACCACGCGCGGCGCGCCGCCCGCGTCGCCGTCGGCCACCGAGACCGGGTCGCTGGCCGGGAACGTCTCCTCGACGCCCTCGTCCACGCTGGACCGGGTCGCGTCCTCGGTGTCGGACACGTACGCGCCCAGCGCCTGGCGGAACGCGGACTTGGCCGCGGTCAGCTCGATGCGGTCCTGCGGGCGCTTCGGGCCGGCGATCGACGGGACGACCGTCGACAGGTCCAGCTCCAGCGTCTCGGAGTACACCGGCTCGCGCGCCGGGTCGTGCCACAGGCCCTGCTCCTTGGCGTAAGCCTCGACCAGCGCGAGCTGCTCGGCGGTGCGGCCGGTCAGCTCCAGGTAGTCGATGGTCTCCGCGTCGATCGGGAAGATCGCGCAGGTGGAGCCGAACTCGGGGCTCATGTTGCCGATGGTGGCGCGGTTGGCCAGCGGCACCGCGCCCACGCCGGAGCCGTAGAACTCCACGAACTTGCCGACCACGCCGTGCCGGCGCAGCATCTCGGTGATGGTCAGCACCAGGTCGGTGGCGGTCGCGCCGGCGGGCAGCTCGCCGTGCAGCTTGAAGCCCACCACGCGCGGGATCAGCATGGACACCGGCTGGCCGAGCATCGCGGCCTCGGCCTCGATGCCGCCCACGCCCCAGCCCAGCACGCCGATGCCGTTGACCATGGTGGTGTGCGAGTCGGTGCCGACCAGCGTGTCCGGGTACGCCTGGCCGTCGCGGACCATGACGACCCGGGCCAGGTGCTCGATGTTGACCTGGTGGACGATGCCGGTGCCCGGCGGGACGACCTTGAACTCGTCGAACGCGGTCTGGCCCCAGCGCAGGAACTGGTAGCGCTCGCGGTTGCGCTCGTACTCCAGGTCGACGTTGAGCTCGAACGCGTCCGGGCGGCCGAAGATGTCGGCGATGACCGAGTGGTCGATGACCAGCTCGGCGGGCGCGAGCGGGTTGACCTTCGTCGGGTCGCCACCCAGCTGGGTGACCGCTTCGCGCATGGTCGCGAGGTCGACCACGCACGGCACGCCGGTGAAGTCCTGCATCACGACGCGGCCGGGGGTGAACTGGATCTCCGTGTCCGGCTCGGCGGACGGGTCCCAGCTGCCCAGCGCGCGCACGTGGTCGGCGGTGATGTTCACGCCGTCCTCGGTGCGCAGCAGGTTCTCCAGCAGGATCTTCAGGCTGTACGGGAGGCGCTCGGCCCCCTCGACCGCGCTCAGCCGGAACACCTCGTACGAGGCGTCCCCCACGGTGAGCGCGCCGCGGGCGCCGAAGCTGTCCTTGCTGGTGCCCCCGGTGCCGGCGGGCACGTCCTTCCCTGGTCCAGTCACGTGCAACTCCATCTGGTGACGCGCAAAGTCGGTTGGGAACTTTCGGTTGGGAACTTCTCGTGAGTCTTCCGCACCCCGGGGCGCGGCGCCTTCCCGCCGTAAACAGTACGCTTGTCCTGTATTCGGCTTCAAGTCGGCCCCACGTAGCTCGGAGCATCATCACACCCGTGGTGCGACTTGATCGAATCGGGAAGCGGTACGGGCGGGGGCCGTGGGTGCTGGCGGACGTCTCGCTCACCGCGGCGCCGGGCGAGCCGGTCGTGGTGCGGGGCGGCAACGGCTCCGGCAAGTCCACGCTGCTGCGGATCGCCGCCGGGCTGAGCAGGCCCACGACCGGGCGGGTCGAGCGGCCCGCGTCGGTGGGCTACCTGCCCGAGCGGTTCCCGCCGGGGGTGCGGCTGTCGGCGCGCGACTACCTGCGCCACCTGGCCGCCGTGCGCGGCGTCCCGGCCCGGTGGGACCTGGTGGAGGCGCTGGGCTTCGCGGGGGACCCGGACGCGCCGATGGCGACCCTGTCCAAGGGCAACGCGCAGAAGGTCGCCGTCGCCCAGACCTTCGCCGCGACGGACCTGCTGGTGCTCGACGAGCCGTGGTCCGGCCTGGACGCCGCCGCCGGCGCGGTGCTGGCCGAGCTGGTGGCCACGACCCGCGCGGCGGTGCTGCTCACCGACCACCACGGCCACGACCTGCCCGGCGCGCGCGAGCTGCCGCTGGGCGCGGTGCGCGCCGGCGTGGTGATCGAGCTGGACCGGGTGGGCGACCTGCTCGACCGCGTCGGCTCGCTCGCCGGGGTGCGGGCGGCTCGCGCGGTCGGCGGCGGCGCGCGGGTGGAGGTCGAGCCGGGGTGCAGCGACGCGGTGCTGGCCGAGGCGCTGCGGCTGGGCTGCTCGGTGCGGAGCGTGCGGTCGTGACGGCCCTGGTGCGGTACCTGCTCGCCGACCTGCTGCGCAGCCAGCGCTACCTGCCGCCGCTGCTGGTGTTCGGGGCGGTGCTGGCGATGTTCAACGCCGGCGACGCCGGGCCGCCGCCGTCGGCCTACGCCGGCCCCGGCGCCTTCCTCTACCCGACGGCGGTGTGGCTGACCGTCGTGGTGGCCACCGCCGAGGACCCGGTGCGGCGGGCGGTGACCGTGACGACGGCGGGCGGCTGGGGCCGCGTGCAGGCCGCCGTCGCGCTGCTGTCCTGCGCGGCCGTGGCGGTGGTGGCGGTGGTGGCGACCCTCGTGCCGGTGCTGACCCAGCCGCGCCCGTACCCGCCGGGCGTGGTCGCGCTGGGCCTGGCCTCGCTGCTGGTGTGCGGGCTGACCGGGGTGGGCGTCGGCGTGCTGTGCGCGCGGCCGGTGATCACCCGGCCCGGCTGGGCGGTCCTGGCCGCCACGGCGCTGGTCGTCCTGGCGTTCCTGTTCGGGCGGACGCCCCCGATCGGCAACGTGCTGGGCGCCCTGGGCCACGGGACCGGCCTCGGCGGCGACCTGCTGGTGTCCGGGGCCTGCGCCGCGGTGCTGGTGGTGGGCGCGACGCTGCTGGCCGCGGCGCTGGGCCCGCGCCGCGGCTAGGCCCGCCGCCCGGTCCACCGGCCGGGAAGCCCACGCCCCGCCGGGCCGGGCGGGAACGGCCGAGCCCCCGCCGGAACGCGTTCCGGCGGGGGCTCGGGTCGGGCGGGACTACTTGGCGAGCTTGAGCAGCTCGTCGATGTCCTTGGGCTCCAGCCCGCGCAGCAGCGTCAGGAAGACCTCGCTGTAGCTGCGGACCGGGCTGACGTACCACTTGCCGTCCACCTCGGTGGTGACGACGCCGAAGCCGTCCTTGAGCACCTGCGCGCCGACGCGGGCGAGCACGTCGACGGCGGCGGGCGGGAGGTCGCGGCCGCCCTGCTGCTCCACCAGCTGCGTCAGCTCGTCCGCGCACAGCCGCTGCGACTTGCCGTCGGCCTTGAGCGTGTAGCAGTCGCCGTCCCGGCTGATCTCGCCCTTGTCGCCCTTGATCTCCAGGACGAGCTTGCGGACGGTCAGCTGCTTGCCGCCGGTGACGTCCTTCGAGTCGGTCTCCAGTTCGAGGACCTCGGCGCCGGTGGCCGGCACGCGGCCGATCTGGTCCAGGATCACCGGGCCGACGTCCTGCAGCACGCCCATCTCGTCCGGCGGCAGCAGCGCGATGACGCCCTCGACGTCACCGGCGAGCGCCTTGTCCACCAGGCCCTTGGCCGCCGCCTCCGGCGAGTCCGCGCCGGCCGCGGCGATGCCCTGGGCGGGCCACTTGAGGTCTTCCTCCTCCAGCGCGGCGTTGGCGATCGTGTAGAACAGCGACGGGTACCACTCGTCGCCGACCTTGATCGTCGCGATGCCGATCGGCTTGCCCTTGCGCTTGTCCTTCTCCTCGGCGAAGTCGAGCGTCTCGGTCTCGGGCGCCTTGTCCAGCTGCGCGCCCATCGCCTCGACCAGCTTGTCGGTCAGCGGGATCTGCTTGACGTCCGAGGTGACGGTGATCCGGCCCTCGGTGACCCTGGTGATGGTCAGCCGGTCGTTGACCTTCTCGGCGGCGGCCTCGTCGAACTTGATGCCCTCGCTCTTGATCTGCACGCCGCTGACCTTCTGCGGGTCGGCGTCCGGCTTGAGGATCTCCAGCCGCTTGGCCTCGCTGACGGTGGCCTCGGTGTAGTCCTTGCTCAGCTTCGCCTCGGCCGGCGCCAGGCCGTTCATGATGCCCAGCACGTCACCGCTGCCCAGCGCGTCGAGCAGGTTGTTCGCCGCGGTCTGCGGGTTCTCCGACCCGGCCGCGACGGAGTCGGAGCTGCGCAGCGCGCGGACGGTGAAGAACGTGCCGGCGGCCAGCGCCAGGACGGCCACGACCGCCGTGATCACCAGGCCGGTGCGCTTCTTCTTCGGCGGCTCGCCGCCCGGGTGGCCGAACTGCTGCGGGAAGCCCTGCTGGGGGAACCCCTGCTGCGGGAAGCCCTGCGGCCCGGTCTGCGGGAAGCCCTGCTGCGGACCCGTCTGCGGGTAGCCCTGCTGGGGCTGCGGGCCGGTCTGCGGGTAGCCCTGCTGCCCGCCCTGCTGGGGGAAGCCCGGCTGCTGCTGCCACCCACCCTGCTGGGGCTGGCCGTACGGGTTGTTCTGCGGCGGCCACTCGCCTCCGCCGCCACCTGGGTAGCTCACGGTGCTCCTCCTGGACTGATCGCTGTGCGGGTTTTCGCGGTGAGCACGGTGATCGCCCCCGCGATCCACAGCACGGCACCACCGAGGGTGACGACCGGTCCGGTCAGGCTGATCCCGACCATCGCGCCCTCGTTGCCCCCTTGGACGGCGGCAAGGGCCGCCACCGTTCCACTGATCGTGCCAAACGGGAGGGCCGCGCAGGAGGCGATTCGCGGAAGTCGTAGCAGCCAGAGCACCACGCAGCACACCGCCGCCGGGGTGATCGCCACCCAGCAGGCCCGCACCAGCTCGCCCGAAGTGCCGTCCAACCCCGCGAAACCACGCAGCGCGAGCACCTCGTAACTGTCCCTCGCGACCCGCCCGGACCGCAGCCACGGCAGGAACGTCCCGGCCACTGTTGTGATCAAGCCGACAACGCCGATCGCGGCACCCCATGTCCTGCGCACGCGGCAATGCTCGCAAACGGGCGGCGTGGAATGGTGGGCGCATGGACGCACGGGAGGCGATGGCCGCGGCGCGGCGCATCACCGCGCTCACCGGCGCGGGGGTGTCGACGGACTCGGGCATCCCCGACTTCCGCGGCCCGTCCGGACCGCGACCGTCGCCGGACCGCGAGCCCACCCCGGACGACTACCTGGCGAAACCGGCCGTGCGGCGGGCGGTGTGGCAGGCCCGGCTGCGCAGCCCGGTGTGGGCGGCCGTGCCGAACGCGGCCCACCGCGCCCTGGTGGAGCTGGAGCGCGCCGGCCGCCTGCGGGCGCTGCTGACGCAGAACGTGGACGGGCTGCACCAGCGGGCCGGGTCCGCGGCCGTCGTCGAGCTGCACGGGTCGCTGTCCGGGACGGTGTGCGCGGTCTGCGGCGCGCCGGGCTCCATGGCCGCGGCGCTGGAGCGCGTGCGGGCCGGGGAGCGGGACCCGCGCTGCCGGCTGTGCGGCGGGGTCCTGCGGTCCACGGCGCTGGCGTTCGGGCAGCCGGTGGACCCGGAGGTGCTGCGCGCGGCGCGCGCGGCGGCGGTGGACTGCGACCTGGTGCTGGTCGCCGGGACGTCGCTGCTGGTGGAGCCGGCGGCGGGGCTGGTCGCGCTCGCGGCGCGGGCGGGCGCCGCGGTGGTGATCTGCAACGCCGAGCCCACGCCCTGCGACGGGTCGGCCGCGGCCGTGGTGCGCGGCCCGGTGGGGCGGTCGCTGCCGGAGCTGGCGGCGGTGCCGGTCGCGGTGTCGGCCCCGGTGCGGACGTGGGGCGACCCGAGCACCTGGTGACCGCCCGCCCGCGCCGGCCCGGCGGCGTTGCGCCGGTCGGGTTCCGGCGTCGGCGGCGAGTAGCCGCGGCCGGGGGTCGTCGATAACGTCAACGCGCATGCGCGTACCGCTGACCGTCGCCGATTTCCTCGACCGTGCCGCGCAGGTCTTCGCGGGCACCACTGCCACCGTGGACGAGCCCGACCAGCCTGCCGCCCCGGTGCCGACCACCACCTACGGGCAGTTCGCCGACCGGGTCCGGGCGTGGCAGGCCGGGTTCGACGCGCTGGGCGTCGGCGAGGGCGAGCGGGTCGCCGTGGTCAGCCACAACTCCGCCCGGCTGCTCGAACTGCTGCACGCCGTGCCCGCCTCCGGGCGGATCTGCGTGCCGGTCAACTTCCGGCTCAAGCCCGACGAGGTGTCCTACGTCGTCGAGCACAGCGGCGCGTCGGTGCTGCTGGTCGACCCCGAGCTCGACCTCGGCGGGGTCACCGCCCGGCACCGGTTCACGCTCGGGCGGGAGAGCGACCAGCTGCTGCGCTTCGACGTCGAGCCCCGCCCCTGGTCCGCCCCGGACGAGGACGCCACCGCCACCCTCAACTACACCTCCGGCACGACGGCGCGCCCCAAGGGCGTCCGGCTGACGCACCGCAACATCTGGCTCAACGCCGTCACCTTCGCCCTGCACACCCGCGCCTGGGAGCGCGACGTCTACCTGCACGTGCTGCCGATGTTCCACTGCAACGGCTGGGGGATGCCCTTCGCCCTGGCCGGTGTCGGCGCGCCGCAGGTCGTGCTGCGCAAGGTCGACGGCGCGGAGATCCTGCGCCGGGTGCGCGACCACGGCGTCACGCTCATGTGCGGCGCGCCCGCCGTCTGGAACACCGTGCTCGACGCCGCCCGGACGTGGGAGGGCGAGATCCCCGGCCGCGGCCGGGTCCGGGTCGTGTGCGCCGGCGCGCCGCCGCCCAGCCGCACCATCGCCCGCGTCACCGAGGAGCTGGGCTGGGAGTTCACCCAGCTCTACGGCCTCACCGAGACCTCGCCGCTGCTCACCTTCAACCGCTCCCGCCCCGGCGACGACGACCTCCCGCCCGACGAGCGCGCCCACAAGCTGTCCCGCGCGGGCGCGCCCGCGCTCGGGGTGCGGGTGCGGGTCGACGGCGGCGGGGAGGTGCTGGCCCGCTCCAACGTCGTCATGGCCGGGTACTGGGACGACCCGGGCGCCACCGCCGAGGCCGTCGAGGACGGCTGGTTCCACACCGGCGACGGCGGCTCGCTCGACGACGAGGGGCACCTGACCATCTCCGACCGCAAGAAGGACGTGATCATCACCGGCGGCGAGAACGTGTCGTCCATCGAGGTGGAGGACGCCCTGTTCAGCCACCCCGCCGTGGCCGAGGCGGCGGTGATCGGCGTGCCGCACGACCGGTGGGGCGAGACGGTCAAGGCGCTGGTCGTGCTCGCCGGGGGCGCGCGGGCCACCGAGGCGGAGCTGATCGCGCACTGCAAGGCGCGGCTGGCCGGGTTCAAGGCGCCCACGTCGGTCGAGTTCCGCGACGCCATCCCGCGCACCGCGACGGGCAAGGTGCAGAAGTTCAGGCTGCGCGAGCCGTACTGGGCCGACCGGGACCGAAAAGTGAACTGAGAACAGGTTTAACGCCTGCCTGTTACCCATGTGGCTGATGTTCCTGCTGGGTCGGCTGGAAACCTCGGTGCGGGAGTGGCACAGTTCGCCGCAGTGTCCAGTTGACGCCGTTCGGTCCAATTCGATTGAGCCGAACGGGTGAGAGGCGGGTGCTCGTGGCTCGGTGGGTGATCGTGGTGATCGGGATCGCACTGCTCTCCTCCGGCGTGGCCGCGGCCGACCCGCCGCCACCGCCCAACCCGAGCGACGCGGAGATCGGCGAGAGCCGGCGGCAGGCCGACGACAAGGCCGCGCGGGTCGGCGAGCTGACCGGCCGGCTGACCGAGGCCGAGGCCCGGCTCCAGCGGCTCACCGACGACGTGGCGCACCGGATGGAGCTGGCCAACAAGGCCCGCGTCGACCTGGAGGCCGCGCGGGGCGCGGCGGCCGAGGCCGCGCGCGAGGCGGACGCGGCTCGCGTCGAGGCCGAGGCCGCGAGCCGGGCGGTGGAGGACGCGCGCCGGGAGCTGGACGAGTTCGCCGCGGCGAGCTTCCAGCAGGGCAGCACCATCGGGTCGCTGTCGGCGTACTTCGGCGCGTCCAGCCCCGAGGACCTGCTGGCCCGCGCGCAGCTGCTGGCGGCGGTCGGCGACTCCGGGCTCAACGCGCTGGAGGAGGTGGAGCGCTCCCGCTCCGAGCAGGCCAACAAGGACTCCGCGGCCCGCGCCGCGCTCGACGACGCCACCCGCCGGCAGGACGCCGCCGCGCAGGCCGAGCGCGACGCCGAGGCGGCCCGGCAGGCGGCCGTGGCGGCGCAGCAGGCCCAGGCCGGGCAGGCCGCCGCGATCCAGGACGACAAGACCAGGGTCGAGGGCGAGCTGGCCCGGGCGCTCGGCTCCGTGGCCGGCCTGGAGGACCAGCGCGCCCGGTACGACGAGTGGCTGGCCCAGAAGCGCCGCGCCGACGAGGAGGCCGCCCGCCTGGCCGCGTCGGCACCCGCCGAGCCCGCGGCGCCGGCCGAGCCGGCCGGGTCCGCCGCACCGGCCCGCCCGGTCACGGCGCCGGCGTCCGCGGGGAGCGGCGTGGAGACCGTCGTGGCGCGGGCGCTGGAGCACCTGGGCGTGCGCTACTCGTGGGGCGGCGGGAACTACGACGGCCCGACGGTCGGCGTGCGCGACTGGGGCGTGGCCGACTCGTACGGCGACTACTACAGCGTCGGCTTCGACTGCTCGGGCCTGATGATGTACGCGTTCGCGGGCGTCGGCATCTACCTGCCCCACTACAGCGGCTACCAGTACAACGCCGGCCGCAAGGTGCCGCTGTCCGAGGCGCGGCGCGGCGACATGCTGTTCTGGGGCCCCGGCGGCGGCACGCACGTGGCGCTGTACCTGGGTGACGGCATGATGGTCGAGGCGCCGTACTCGGGTTCGTCCGTGCGCGTCGCCCCGGTCCGCTACGGCGGGATCATGCCCTACGCGACGCGCCTGCTCTGACCCCGCGCCGCACCGCCCGGAGGCTTTCGACACCCGCCCCCGCAGGGCGTCGACCTGCGGATTCAAGAATCCTTCAGGAATTTCGCCGTCGCGGTGGTGCACCCTGTCCCTGCGGCCACACCCGAGGGGAAGGCGGGCCGGCCGCGGTGGGGCCGCACCCGCGGGGAGGGTTCGGGTGCGGCGCCGCGGATCACCACAGGGGATCACCGGGGGGAGATCGCCGGGGGAGATCGCCGGGGGGCCGGGATGGTGCCGTCGGGAGTGGGTGAACTCCCGGCGGCACCGCGCCGGGGCTTGCACGATGGGGTGGTGCGCACGCCGAGGAGGAAACCCTTGCCGAACCGGGCGCCGGCCGGGTGGGACGCCGTGATCCTCGCCGGGGGGCGGGGCAGCAGGCTGGGCGGCCTCGACAAGGCCGCGGTCGTGGTCGCCGGCCGCACGCTGCTCGACCACGCCCTCGACGCCGTGCGCGACGCCGGGCGCGTGGTCGTCGTCGGGCCGGCCAGGGACGTGCCGGGCGCCGTGCCGGAGGTGGTGTGGACCCGCGAGGAGCCGCCCGGCGGGGGGCCGGTCGCGGGCGTGGCGGCCGGGCTGCCGCACGTGCGCGCCGACGTCGTGGTGCTGCTGGCGGTCGACCAGCCGGGGGTGACGTCGGCCACGGTGGGCAGGCTGCTGGCCGCGGGCGCCCCGGCCGCGCTGACCGACGACGGGGGCCGCCGGCAGTGGCTGGCGGGGGTGTGGCGGACCGCCGCGCTGCGCGCCGCGCTGCCCGCCGAACCGCGCGGCGCCTCGATGCGGTCGGTGCTGGAACCGCTGGCGCCGCAGGGCGTTCCCGCCCGGCCCGGCGAAGCGTGCGATGTGGACACACCGGCGGACCTCGGGCGGTAGGACCCCTTCACAAGAGCCACACCGGGGGCAGGGGAGACTGGGGCGCCGTCGCACAACCCTGTCGTAGGAGGACCTGTTGTCCGAGCCCGCCGCCGAGGCGCCCAACACGCCGGCTCGTGACGCCCAGTTGCTCGAACGCACCGTGTTCGAGGTCAAGCGGGTGATCGTCGGCCAGGACCGGCTGGTCGAGCGGATGCTCGTCGGCCTGCTGGCCAAGGGGCACCTGCTGCTGGAGGGCGTGCCCGGCGTGGCGAAGACGCTGGCCGTGGAGACGTTCGCCAACGTCGTCGGCGGTTCGTTCTCCCGTGTGCAGTTCACCCCCGACCTGGTGCCCGCGGACATCCTCGGCACCCGCATCTACCGGCAGGCGAGCGAGAGCTTCGACGTGGAACTCGGACCCGTCGTGGCGAACTTCGTGCTCGCCGACGAGATCAACCGCGCGCCCGCCAAGGTGCAGAGCGCGATGCTGGAGGTCATGGCCGAGCGGCACGTGTCCATCGGCGGCCGGACCTTCCCGATGCCCGACCCGTTCCTGGTGCTGGCCACCCAGAACCCGATCGAGAACGAGGGCGTCTACCCGCTGCCCGAGGCGCAGCGCGACCGGTTCCTGTTCAAGATCCAGGTCGAGTACCCGACGGCCGAGGAGGAGCGGGAGATCGTCTACCGGATGGGCGTCGAGCCGCCGGTCCCGCACCAGGTGCTCAGCCCCGACGAGCTCAAGCGGCTCCAGGGCGTCGCGTCCCGGGTGTTCGTGCACCACGCGCTGGTCGACTACGTGGTGCGGCTGGTCATCGCGACCCGCGCGCCCAAGGAGCACCAGCTCACCGACGTGGCCGGCTGGGTCGCCTACGGCGCGTCGCCGCGCGCCAGCCTGGGCATCATCGCCGCCGCGCGCGCCCTGGCCCTGGTCCGCGGCCGGGACTACGTGCTGCCCCAGGACGTCGTGGACGTGGTGCCGGACGTGCTGCGCCACCGGCTCGTGCTGTCCTACGACGCGCTGGCCGACGGCGTGCCGCTGGACCACATCGTCACGCGCGTGCTGCAGACCGTGCCGCTGCCCCAGGTCTCCGCGCGCCCCCAGGCGCCGCAGCCCGCACCCGCGGGTAGGCCGTGACCGCCGACGACACCACCGCGGCGGGCGGGCGGCCGGGCTGGGCGCCGCCGGCGCTGCACGGCGGTCGCCTGGAGGCCGCGCTGCGCACGCTGGAGTTCGACGTCCGCCGCCGGCTCGACGGCCTGCTGCAGGGCAACCACCTCGGCCTGGTGCCCGGTCCGGGCTCCGAACCGGGCGAGGCGCGGCCCTACCAGCCCGGTGACGACGTGCGCCGGATGGACTGGGCGGTCACGGCGCGGACCACCGTGCCGCACATCCGCGAGACCGTCGCCGACCGCGAGCTGGAGACGTGGCTGGCGATCGACCTGTCGCCGTCGCTGGACTTCGGCACGGCGGTGTGCGAGAAGCGCGACCTGGTGGTGGCCGCGACGGCTGCCACCGCGCACCTGACCCGCGGCGGCGGCAACCGGATCGGGGCGCTGGTGTCCACCGGCGACGCGCTGGTCCGCGTGCCCGCGCGCGGCGGCCTGGCGCACGCGCGCGGGCTGATCCGCAAGGTCGCCGAGACGCCCCGCGCGCCGGAGGGCACCCGCGGCTCCCTGGCGGAGCTGGTCGAGCAGCTGCGCCGCCCGCCGCGCCGCCGCGGCCTGGTCGTGGTGATCTCCGACTTCCTGGGCGCGACGGACTGGCAGCGCCCGCTGCGCGCCCTGTCCGCCCGGCACGACCTGGTGGCGATCGAGGTCGTCGACCCGCGCGACATCGACCTGCCCGACGTCGGGACGGTCGTGCTGGCCGACCCGGAGAGCGGGCGGCAGCGCGAGGTGACCGCCTCGCCGCTGCTGCGCCGCGAGTTCGCGGCGGCGGCGGCCGAGCACCGGGCGTCGGTGGCCGCCGGGCTGCGGCAGGCCGGCGCGGGGCACCTGGTGCTGCGCACCGATTCGGACTGGATCGCCGACACCGTGCGGTTCGTGGTGGCGCGCAAGCGCCGGTGGTCGGGGGGTGCGGCCTGATGAGCCTGTCGGGTTTCACCGCGCCGTGGTGGTTCCTGCTGCTGCTGGCGGTGGCGGCGGTGGCGGCGTTCTACGTGGTGGTGCAGCGCCTGCAGCGCAAGCGGGTGCTGCGGTTCGCGAACCTGCCCATGCTGGAGAAGGTCGCCCCGAAGCAGCAGGGCTGGTGGCGGCACGCGCCGGCGGCGCTGCTGCTGGTGGCGTTCACCCTGCTGACGGTGGCGCTGGCCGGGCCGACCGCCGAGCAGAAGGTGCCGCGCAACCGGGCGACCGTGATGCTGGTGGTCGACACGTCGCTGTCGATGAAGGCGACCGACGTGCAGCCGTCCCGGCTGGACGCGGCGCAGGTGGCGGCCAAGTCGTTCGCCGAGGGCCTGACGCCGGGCATCAACCTGGGGCTGATCTCGTTCGCCGGCTCGGCGACGGTCCTGGTCGCGCCGACCACCGACCGGGGCGCGGTGACGCAGAGCATCGACGCGCTCAAGCTGGCGCAGTCCACCGCGACCGGCGACGCGATCATGGCGGCGCTGTCGGCGATCGACTCGTTCGGCAAGATCGTCGGCGGCGCGGACGGCCCGCCGCCCGCGCGGGTCGTGCTGATGACCGACGGCAAGGAGACGGTGGGCACGCGGCGGGCGACCGACGCGGCGGAGGACGCCAAGAAGGCGGGCATCCCGATCTCCACCATCTCGTTCGGCACCGAGGACGGCGTGGTCGACATCGAGGGCCGCCGGCAGGAGGTGCCGGTGGACGACGAGTCGATGAAGGAGATCGCGCAGCTCTCCGGCGGCGAGTTCTTCAAGGCGGCGAGCGCGGAGGAGCTGCGGCGGGTCTACGACACCCTCGGCGAGCAGATCGGCTACGAGAAGAAGCGGGCCGACGCCGGCAGGCCGTGGGTCGTGCTGGGCACGCTGGTCGGGCTGATCGCGGTGGCCGGCGCGCTGGTGCTGGGGCAGCGGCTGCCGTAGGGCGGCCCGGCCGGCGCGGCGGGTCGACGCGCCGGCCGGCGCGGGTCGGGCGCTTCAGCCGTGCAGGTCGCGGTAGGCCGCGGCGGCGCCGGGGTGCAGCGGCAGGCCGGTCGTGCCGATCAGGCTGCGGACGTCGAGGTACTGGGTGCCGACGGTCTGGTCGGGCACGAGCGCGGCGGCCCGGGACACCAGGGTGCGGGTGATCGAGGCGGCCACCGCGTCGGGCAGGCCGGCCCGGCACACCAGCAGGTTGGCCACGCCGATGGTGGCCACCTCGCGCGCCGAGCCGTAGACGCCCACGGGCACCGGGGCCTGCTCGTACACCGACCCGTGCGCCGCGCGCAGCCCGCCCAGCAGCCCCGCCAGCGGCAGCAGGCGGACGGCGGGCAGCCGCGCCAGCACGGGCGTCGGCACCCCGCCGGACCACAGCAGGGCGTCGACCCGCCGGTCCACCAGGGCCCGCGCGGCCTCGGCCAACCGCAGGTGCTCCACCCGCACGCGCCCCGCCAGCCCGGCCGCGACGAGCACCCGCCCGCCCGACAGCGACGCGCCCGAGCCCGCCGCGCCCAGCGAGACCACCCGGCCGGCCAGGTCGGCGACGTGCCGCGCCGGGTCGTCGGCGCGCACGACCAGCTGCAGGTAGTTCTCGTACACCCGGCCCAGGGCGCGCAGGTCCGGCAGCGGGTCGGCGCCGCGCGCCGCGTCGGCCAGGGTCAGCGCCACCCGCGCGCCGCCGGAGCGCAGCAGGTCCAGGTTCGCCAGGCTGCCCTCGGTCTCCACCACCCGGGCGCGCAGCCCCGGGTCGAGCCGCGCGGCCAGCAGGGTGGCGAAGTCGTAGTACAGCCCGCCCCGCTCGCCCGCCGCGACGGGCAGCTCGTCGGACGGCTCGCCCGCGGCGCACCCGGCCGGGGCGCACCCGGCGGCGGGCAGGCCGAGCAGGCCCAGCAGGAACCCCCGCCGGTTCACAGCGCGGGCTCCAGCGGCAGCACGACCCGCGCCACCAGGCCGCCCTCCGAGGACAGCTCCAGCGCGCCGCCGCGCGCCCGCACCAGCCGGTCGGCGATCGCCAGGCCCAGGCCGGTGCCGGGCCGGTCGGACCGGCCGCGCCAGAACCGCTCCACGGCGCGGGGCAGCTCCGCCGCGCTCAGGCCCGGACCGTCGTCGGCCACGCCCACCCAGCCCACGCCCGCCGCCCGGTCCGCGCCCAGGGTCACCGCCACCCGCCCGCCGCCGTGCTTGAGCGCGTTGTCCAGCAGCACGTCCAGCACCTGCGCCAGCTCCGACTCCGGGCACCGCACCAGCACCGCGAGCGCCGGCGCGGCGGGCGGCGGCACCTGCCAGAAGTCCGCGCGGTCGGCGGCCACCGCGCCGGCGTCGGCCAGCCCCGGCTCCCGCCCGCCCGCCGCGACCTCCGTGGCGGTGCTCTCCGCCGCCGCCAGCGCCAGCAGCCCGCCCAGCAGCGACTCCAGCCGCTCGATCTCCGCGACGGCCGCGTCGTAGGCGCGCGTCCCGCCGGGCCGCACCTGGTCGCCCAGCGTGTCCATCCGCAGCCGCAGCGCCGCCATCGGGTTGCGCAGCTGGTGCGACGCGTCCGCGACCAGCCGCCGCTGCTGGTCGGCCGCCTCGGCCACCGCGTCGGACATCCGGTTGAACGACTCCGACAGCTCGCGCACCTCCGGCGGCCCGCTGCGCTCGGGCACGTGCGCCCGCCGCTGCCCGGCCGCCACCGCCCGGACCCCGGCCGCCAGCTCCGCCAGCGGGCGCAGCAGCCACCGCGTCACCACGAGCACCAGCAGCACCGAGCCGACCCCCGCCGCCAGCGCCCCGCCCAGCACCCACAGCCAGCGCCGCGCCACGTCGGCTGCCGCCCGGTCCACCGACGCCCGCAGCACCACCGCGCCCGCCACCCGCGTGCCGGTGCCGACCGGCCGGGCGAACACCACGGAGCCGGACGCCCACGGGGTGAGCGTCGGCACGGCCGGCACGGGCTGGTTGCGCAGCGCCGCGTCCAGCACGCCGGCCAGCGCCGGGTCGTCGGCGGTGGTCCCGGCCTGCGCCACCGGCTGCCGCCGCGCGTCGACCACGACGACGGGCTCGCCGTACAGGTCGACGTACGCGGCCACCTCGTCCGCCAGCGCGGCCCGGTCCCCGCCGGCCCCGACCTGCTGGGCGAGCGCCGCGAACCGGTCCAGGTCGGCGGTGCGGCCGATGACGAACCGCTGGGTGCGCTCGGCGGCGGTGGCGGACAGCAGCGGCGCCGCGAACCCCGCCACGGCGGCGGCGGAGAACAGCAGCAGCACCAGCAGCAGGCGGCGGCGCACTCAGCCGCCGGCCCGCTCGCCGGGCGGGTCCGCGGCCAGCCGGTAGCCGAAGCCCCGGATGGTGGTCACCAGCCCCGGCCGGCCCAGCTTGGCGCGCAGCCCCGCCAGGTGCACGTCCAGCGCCCGCGACACGGCCAGGTAGGCGTCGCCCCACACCTCGTCCATCAGCTGCTGGCGGCTCACCGCCGTGCCCGCCCGCCCGGCCAGCGCCGCCAGCACGTCGAACTCCTTGGTGGTCAGGGACACCTCGGCCGCGCCGACCCGCACCCGCCTGCCCTCCAGGTCGATCTCCACGTCGCCCGCGCGGACGGTGCGCGCGGGCGGGCCCTCCCGCGCCGCCCGCCGGGCCACCGCGTCCATCCGGGCCAGCAGCTCGCCCAGCCGCACGGGCTTGACCAGGTAGTCGTCCGCGCCCGAGCGCAGCCCGCGCACGATGGAACGCTCGTCACCCCGCGCGGTCAGCACCAGCACCGGCGCCGCGGTCACCCGGCGGATCCGGCGCAGGACCTCCAACCCGTCGGCGTCGGGCAGGCCGAGGTCCAGGAGCAGCAGGTCGTGGCCCCGGTGGTGGCGCAGCGCGTCCGCGCCGCGACCGACGCGCCGCGGGCGGTGGCCGTTGGCCTCCAGCGCCGCCACGAGGGCGTCGGCGACGCCGTCGTCGTCCTCGACCAGCAGCACGCGCACCGGCCACCCCCTTCTGGTAGCGGCGATTATGGCGCGCGCGGTGTACACAGTGCAGGTGAGCATCGAAAACCGCGTCACCACCACCCAACTGGACGAGGCCAGCGAAGCGCTGGAGGAACTCGCCGGGGTGCTGGCCGACGAGCAGTCCCTCGACGAGGTGCTGCTCCAGCTGGCCGAGTCGGCCTCCCGGGTCATCCCCGATGCCGAGAACGTCTCGGTCACCGTCGTGGGGTCGCGGGGCGCGTCGACCGCCGCCGCCACCGACGAGAAGGTGGTCGCGATCGACACCGACCAGTACGCGGCGGACCGGGGGCCGTGCCTGGAGGCGGCGCGGTCGCAGCGCCCGGTGCGGGCGACGGTCGAGGGCGGGCGGGCGGAGTGGCCCGAGTTCGCGGCGTCGGCGCAGCGGGCCGGCGTGCGGTCCTACCTGTCCGCGCCGCTGGTGGTGGAGGACTCGGTGCTGGGCGCGCTCAACCTCTACAGCTCCGCCGAGTCCGCGTTCGACCCGTTCGACGAGTCGCTGCTGAGGCTGTTCACCACCGCCGCGTCCACCGCCATCGCCGGGTTCCGGCGCTACGAGCGGTCGCGGGCGCTCATCGCGCACCTGGAGCGGGCGCTGGGGTCGCGGGCCGAGATCGACCAGGCCAAGGGCGTGCTCATGGCGGCGCACGGGATCGACGCGGACGAGGCGTTCCAGCGGCTGGTGGAGGAGTCGCAGGTGCACAACACCAAGCTGCGGGCCGTCGCGCGCAACCTGCTCGACTCGGTGCGCAGGCCGCCGGGTCCCGCGTCCCCTCCCTGACGGCCCGCGCGAGCCGTCAGCGGGGTCGTCAGGGGGTCGTCAGCGGGCCGACGTAGAGCCAGCGCCCGTCCTCGCGGACGAAGCGGCTGTTCTCGTGCAGCCGGTCGCGCCGCCCCCGCCACCGGTAGTGGGCGCGGAACTCGACGGTGCCGGTGGTCTCCAGCAGGCCGCCGCCGGTGCGGTCCACCACCTCCAGCCGGGTCCACCGCTGGTCCGGGTCGAACCCGACGCGCGGCGGGCGGGTCGACCGGTGCCAGGTGGCCAGCAGGTAGTCCTCGTCGGAGACCGCGAACGCGGCGAAGCGCGACCGCATCAGGCTCTCCGCGGTCGGCGCGGTCCGCAGCCCGGAGTGCAGCGCCCCGCAGCACCGCTCGTAGGGCTCGCCGAGGCCGCAGGGGCAGGCGGCCGTCACGGGGTGTCGCAGGCCGTGCGGCCCGACCGGTTCCAGCGCAACCACTCCAGGGCCGCCCCGGCGGCGGCGTCCCCGCCCGCCGCCGCGGCCACCAGGTCGGCGTGGGCCTGGTAGCGGGCGTCCGGCGCCGAGGTCGGGTCGGACAGCACCGCCACGGCTTCGTCGGTGTCCACGGGTTCGAGGATAGGGGAGGCGGGGCGGCCGTCCGCGCGGGAGCCGGTGGTCCACCAGGTGCGCGCCGTCGCCCCGCACGACCGGGGCGGCCGTCCGCGCGGGAGCCGGTGGCTACGCTGCCGGGGATGGACGACAACCACGTCGTGGTGATCACGACCACCGACAGCGAAGAGGCCGCCGCCGCGCTGGCCCGCTCCGTCGTGGAGGCGCGCCTGGCGGCGTGCGTGCAGATCGGCCCCCCGGTGCGCAGCGTGTACCGGTGGGACGGCGCGCTGCGGGAGGACCGCGAGTGGCAGCTGTGGATCAAGACCGCCTACGACCGCCTCGACGAGCTGACCGGGTTCGTCAGGGCCGCCCACTCCTACGACACGCCGGAGGTGCTGGCGCTGCCCGTGCTCGGCGGCGACCCCGACTACCTGGCCTGGGTCACCGCCGAGACCCGCTAGGCCCGGCCGCCGCCCGACCCGCCCGCACCGCCCCCGCGCGGCCCGCGGCGGCCAGTGCCGGCCGGCCCGACCGCAGGGGATAGCCTCGCACGGCATCAACCAGCGGAGATGGGAGCAAGGCGTGTCGAGGTCCGTACTGGTGACCGGCGGCAACCGGGGTATCGGTCTGGCGATCGCGCGGGCGTTCGCCGAGCAGGGCGACAAGGTCGCGGTCACCCACCGCGGCTCGGGCGCGCCCGAGGGCCTGCTCGGCGTCAAGTGCGACGTGACCGTCCCGGAGGAGGTCGACGCGGCGTTCGCCGAGGTCGAGGCCGCGCACGGGCCGGTGGAGGTGCTGGTCGCCAACGCGGGCATCACCGACGACACCCTGCTGCTGCGGATGACCGACGAGCAGTTCACCAGGGTGGTGGAGGCCAACCTGACCGGGTCGTTCCGGGTCGCGCGGCGGGCCTCCCGGGGGATGCTGCGCAAGCGGTACGGCCGGATCGTGTTCATCTCCTCCGTGGTCGGCCTGCTGGGCAGCGCGGGGCAGGTCAACTACGCCGCCAGCAAGGCGGGCCTGGTCGGCGTGGCCCGGTCGATCGCCCGCGAGCTGGGCTCGCGCAACATCACGGCCAACGTCGTCGCCCCCGGTTTCGTCACCACCGACATGACCGACGCGCTGCCCGAGGAGCGCCGCGCGCAGATCCTCGCGCAGGTGCCCGCCGGCCGGTACGGCACCACCGAAGAGATCGCCGCCGCCGTCACCTTCCTGGCCTCCGACGCCGCCGCCTACATCACCGGCGCGGTGCTGCCGGTCGACGGCGGCCTCGGCATGGGTCACTGAACGACCCGCTGAACGACCCACTCCCGCATCTCGACTCTTTCGGAGGAAACACACGTGACGGGTCTGCTCGAAGGCAAGCGGCTGCTGGTCACCGGGGTGATCACGGACGCGTCGATCGGCTTCCACGTGGCCCGGGTCGCCCAGGAACAGGGCGCCCGGGTGGTGCTCACCGGCTTCGGCCGGATGAGCCTGGTGGAGCGGATCGCCAGGCGGCTGCCGCAGCCCGCCCCGGTGGTGGAGCTGGACGTGCAGGACCAGGGGCACCTGGACACGCTGGCCGACCGGGTGCGCGAGCACGTGGACGGGCTGGACGGCGTGGTGCACGCGATCGGCTACGCGCCGCCGTCCTGCCTGGGCGCGCCGTTCATGGACGCGCCGTGGGAGGACGTGGCCACGGCGATGCACGTCTCGGCGTACTCGTACAAGGCGCTGGTGCGCGCGACCCTGCCGCTGCTGGGCCGGGGCGCGTCGGTGGTGGGCCTGGACTTCGACGCCCGCCAGGCGTGGCCCGCCTACAACTGGATGGGGCCGGCCAAGGCGGCGTTCGAGTCGATCAACCGCTACCTGGCGCGCGACCTGGGGCCGCAGGGCATCCGGGTGAACCTGGTCTCCGCGGGCCCGGTGCGCACCATGGCCGCCAAGTCGATCCCGGGCTTCGCTGATCTGGAGGCGATGTGGGGCGAGAAGGCTCCGCTGGGCTGGGACGTCGACGACCCGACGCCGGTCGCCAAGTCCGTGTGCGGCCTGCTGTCCGACTGGCTCCCGGCCACCACCGGCTCGATGGTGTTCGTCGACGGCGGCGTGCACTTCCTGGGCCTGTAGGCGCGGCACCGGGTCGGCGTGCCGACGATCACGCCGACCCGGTTGTGCGCCCCGGGCCGACCGGGGCCAGGATGTCCGGGTGAGTTACGACGCGCTGCTCTGGCTGTCCTTCGGGGGACCGGAAGGGCCCGAGGACGTCCGCCCCTTCCTGGAGAACGTGACCCGAGGCCGGGGCGTGCCGCCCGAGCGCCTGGACGAGGTCGAGCAGCACTACCGGCACTTCGGCGGCGTCTCGCCGATCAACGCGCTCAACCGCGCCGCCATCGCGGCGGTCGAGGGGTTGATCGACCTGCCGGTGTACTTCGGCAACCGCAACTGGCACCCGATGGTCGAGGACACCCTCGCGGAGATGAAGGCCGCCGGCGTCCGGCGCGCCCTGGTGTTCCCGACCAGCGCCTACGGCGGGTACTCCGCGTGCCGGCAGTACGACGAGGACGTCCGGCGCGCCCGCGCGGCCGTGCCCGACGCGCCCGAGCTGGTGAAGCTGCGCCAGTTCTTCGACCACCCGCTGTTCGTCGAGTGCTTCGCGGACGCCGTGCGGACCGCGGCGGCCGACTTCGCCGACTACCGCCTGGTGTTCACCGCGCACTCGGTGCCGCTGTCGGCCGACCGGGCGTCCGGGCCGCCGGAGGAGGGCGGCCACCGCTACTCCCGGCAGGTCGCGGAGGCGGCCCGGCTGGTCGCGGGCGCGGTCGGCGCCGAGGAGCACGACGTGGTGTGGCAGTCGCGGTCCGGGCCGCCGCAGGTCCCGTGGCTGGAGCCCGACGTCGTCGACCACGTCGAGGCCCTGGCCGCCCGAGGCGTGGCCAACGTCGTGGTGTGCCCGATCGGGTTCGTCAGCGATCACCTGGAAGTGGTGTGGGACCTGGACACCGAGGCCCGCGACCGCGCCGCCGAGCTGGGGCTGGGCTTCGCCCGCGCCGCCACGCCCAACGACGACCCGCGGTTCGCGCGGCTGGTCGCCGAACTCGTCGCCGAGCACCTGTCCGGCGCGCCGGCGCGGAAGCTGTCCGCCTTCCCGGCCGCCGGGTGCACGGTCAACGGCGCGCCCTGCGCCCCGCTGTGCTGCGAGCCCGCCAAGCGGCCCGCGCGGTGACGTGGCGCGGTCGGTGAGGCGGGGGAGCCCGCCGAGCGGGCCGGGGCGCGCGTCGGTGCCTGTTCCCGGGGCTGGTCGCGGGGCGGTGGCGCCGTGCGCGGCGGTGGCCGGGCGCGCGGTGGCCGTTGGCGCGGTGGTCGGGCGAGTCGGCGAAAGCGGCCACGCGGTGACGCCGGTGGTGCTGTACTGCGTGCCGGCGCGGGAACCCGCGGCGGTTCCCGCGCGCCGTGGAACCACCCGCGAAACCACGAGGAGGCCCGCGCGGTGAGTGTCGACTTCAGCTGGTCGCCCCGGCCGGGGGACTGGCGGGACGCGCTGCGGACCGCCGTGCCGCTCTACCGGTGGGCGCCGTGGTTCGGCCTGGCGCTGGCCGCGCTCGGGGTCGTCGTGCTGGCGCTGGGCATGACGTGGGCCGGCGTCTTCGGGGTCGTCCTCGCTGTGATCATCATCGCACTGGTGCCCGTCGGCACGGCCGTCAACTTCCACAACCACCCGCTCGCGGCCAGGACCGTGACCGGCTCGGCCGACGCGCGCTCGCTGCGCATGGCCGTGGGCGACGCGGCGCGCAGCGAGCTGGCCTGGGACGAGCTGCCCGGCTGGTCGGAGACCGCGCGCGGGTTCGTGCTGCGCACGGGCGGCGCCGCGATGTACGCCGTGCCGCGCCGCGCGTTCGCGGGCCCCGAGGAGGTCGACCGGTTCCGGTCGCTGCTGGTGGAACACGTCGGCCCGGCCGCCTGATCCGCCGGTGGGCACGCGTAACCTAGGCCACCGTGTCCTGTGCGAGTGCGACGCTGGTCGTGTGGACGTCCGCCTGGCTGCACGGCGCAGCCGCGGCCGACGACGTCCTCGACGCTTTGGGGTTCTGGGCCGAGCAGCACGAGGTGGTGGCCGACGACGACGGCACGGCCACCGCGCTCGACCTCCCCGGCCCCGACGAGTCGGCGGTCGGCTCGGCCCTGCTGCTGGCCGCCCTGCGCCGGGCGTCGGCGTCCACGGCCCGGCTGGTGCTCCCGGTGCCCGGCGACGTCCGGGGCCTGGGCGGGCGCGGCCCGCTGAGCCAGAGCGCGCTGCGCGCCGGGCAGGCGGCGGTGCTGCCCGAGGTGGGCGTCGGCCTGGTGCCGAGGCTGGTGGCGGACGGCGTGCTGCGCTGGACGGTGTTCGACCTGCCGACCGCGCCGGTGGCGGAGCACGTGCCGATCGGCGAGGCCGAGCACGGCCTGGCCTCGGCGATGCGCGAGGCCGCCACCGCGCTGGTGACGCTGGACGTGGCGCGGCACCGGCCGAACGTGCGCGCCGAGATCGCCGGGCTGTCCGCCGAGCACACCCGGCTCCCCTGGCCCGCCGGGATGCCGCCGCGCGCCCTGCGGGTGCTCCAGCGGGCCTCGGAGGTGGCGGCGATCCTCACCGTGGCGGCGTCGGACGCGCCCGGCGGCGCGATGTCGGCCTCGGCGCAGGCGGCGCGGGACGAGGCCCTGCGCCCGCTGTCGGAGGCGGTGCGGCGGGCGCGGCTGGCGGCGGTGGGGGAGGCCGTGCGCGTGCTGTCGGACCAGGAAGCGGGCCGGCACTAGGCCGGGCCCGGGGCCGGCCGACCCGCGGTCCCGGGCGTCCCACGACCGGATCCCCGGCCCATCGCCCGTCCGGTGTCCGGGGGTCCGGGGTCACGCCACGTCGACCTCGCGGCGGGAGTTGCGTAGGTTCGGGTGGGTGACCTCTGGACTTCCCTCCACGCTGGGTGAGCTGCGGGCCGCCCCGCACCCGCCGCGCCCGGTCAAAGCGGAGCTGCGGGACAACCTGCTGGCCGCCCTGCGCGAGAAGCGGGACCCCTGGCCCGGCATCGTCGGGTTCGACCGGACGGTCCTGCCGCAGCTGGAGCGGGCGATCATCGCCGGGCACGACTTCGTGCTGCTCGGCGAGCGCGGCCAGGGCAAGACGCGGCTGCTGCGGGCGCTGGTCCGGCTGCTGGACGAGTGGACGCCGGTCATCGCGGGCTCCGAGCTGCACGAGCACCCGCTGCGGCCGATCACCCCGGAGTCCCGGCGCCGCGCCGCCGAGCTCGGCGACGACCTGCCGGTGGCCTGGAAGCACCGCGACGAGCGGTTCGCCGAGAAGCTGGCCACGCCGGACACCAGCGTCGGCGACCTGGTGGGCGACGTGGACCCGGTCAAGGTGGCCCGGGGGCGCAGCCTCGGCGACCCGGAGACCATCCACTACGGCCTGCTGCCGCGCGCGCACCGGGGCATCATCGCGATCAACGAGCTGCCCGACCTCGCCGAGCGCATCCAGGTGTCGCTGCTCAACGTGATGGAGGAGCGCGACATCCAGATCCGCGGCTACGCGCTGCGCCTGCCGCTGGACGTGCTGCTGGTGGCCACCGCCAACCCCGAGGACTACACGAACCGGGGCCGAATCATCACCCCGCTCAAGGACCGGTTCGGCGCGGAGATCCGCACCCACTACCCGCTGGAGGTCGCCGCGGAGGTCGAGCTGGTGCGCCAGGAGGCCGAGCTGGTGGCCGAGGTGGGCGACCACCTGATCGAGGTCGTCGCCCGGTTCGTCCGGCACCTGCGGGAGTCCTCGTCGGTCGACCAGCGCTCGGGCGTGTCGGCGCGGTTCGCGGTGGCGGCGGCCGAGACGGTGGCTGCCTCGGCGGTGCGGCGCGGCGCCCTGGTCGGCGAGGAGCCGCCGGTCGCGCGGCCGGTCGACCTGGCCTCGGTGCCGGCGGTGCTGCGCGGCAAGCTGGAGTTCGAGGCGGGCGAGGAGGGGCGCGAGCAGGAGGTGCTCGGCCACCTGCTGCGCCGCGCGGTCGCCGACACCGCGCGGGCCGCGTTCGCGGGGCTGGACCTCCGGCCGCTGGCGCGGCTGGTCTCCGACGGCCACCCGGTGGCCACCGGCGAGCTGGTGCACGCGGGCGACCTCCTCGCCGCGCTGCCGGAGCTGCCCCTGCTCGACGAGGTCGCGCGCCGGGTCGGCGCGGAGCCCGGCGACGTGCCCGGCCGCGTCGCCTCCGGCGTCGAGCTGGCCCTGGAGTCGCTCTACCTGACCCGCCAGCTGTCCAAGGACACCGACGACGACCGGACCGTCTACGGATGAGCACCTACCGCTACGGCCGGTACGTCGACGGGCCCGACCCGCTGGCGCCGCCCGTCGACCTGCGCGCGGCGGTGGACGAGCTGGGGCGCGAGGTCATGGAGGGCGCCTCGCCCGACTCGGCGCTGCGGGAGCTGCTGCGCCGGGGCCTGCCGGGCCAGGAGGGCCTGGACGGCCTGACGGCGCGGCTGTGGCGCAAGCGGTCGGCGATCGGCCGGCGGCACCGGCTGGACGGCACGCTCCAGGAGGTCCGCCGGCTGCTGGACCGGGCGCTGGAGGCCGAGCGGGCGGCGCTGTTCCCCGACCCGGACGACGAGGCGCGGTTCCGCGAGGCGCGGCTCGACGCCCTGCCGCCGGGCACGGCCGCCGCCGTGCAGGAGCTGGCCGGGTACGACTGGCGCGCGCCGCGGGCCCGCGAAGCCTACGAGCGGATCCGGGACCTGCTCGGGCGCGAGCTGCTGGACCAGCGGTTCCAGGGCATGAAGGAGGCGATGGGCAACGTCGGCCCGCAGGAGGTCCACCGCATCCGGGCGATGCTGGACGACCTCACCGCGCTGCTCGCCGCGCACGCCGCGGGCGAGGACACCGACGAGCGGTTCCGCGACTTCATGCGCGCGCACGGCGAGTTCTTCCCGGAGCGCCCGCGCGACGTGGAGGAGCTGGTCGACGCCCTCGCCGCCCGGTCGGCGGCGGCGCGGCGGATGCTCAACTCGATGACCGAGCAGCAGCGCGCGGAGCTGGACGCGCTGTCGCGGCAGGCGTTCGGCGACTCCGGCGTCGGCGCCCGGCTCTCCGCGCTGGACGCCCTGCTGCAGGGCCTGCGGCCGGAGCAGGACTGGTCCGGCTCGGCGCGCTTCCGGGGCGACCAGCCGCTGGGGCTGGGCGAGGGCGCGCGGGCGATGGCGGAGCTGGCCGAGCTGGACGCGCTGGCCGAGCAGCTGGGCCAGTCCTACCCCGGCGCCCGCCTGGAGGACCTCGACGTGGAGGCCCTGGTGCGCCGACTGGGACCCGAGGCGGGGGCGCAGGCGCGGCGGCTCGCCGAGCTGGAGCGCGAGCTGCGGCGGCAGAACCTGCTCGAACGCGGCCCGGACGGCTCGCTGCGGCTGACCCCGAAGGCGTTGCGCCGCCTGGGCGAGACGGCGCTGCGCGGCGTGCTCGACCGGGCGCGGGCGCGGGGCGGGCGGGAGAGCGCGCGGGCCGGCGCGGCGGACGAGCCGACCGGCGGCACCCGGCCGTGGCGCTTCGGCGACACCGAGCCGTGGCACGTGCCGCGCACGCTCACCAACGCCGTGCTGCGCGCCGGGACCGGTGACATCCGGCTGGACGTCGCCGACGTGGAGGTCGCCGAGACCGAGCACCGGTCGCGGGCGGCCGTCGCGCTGTGCGTGGACACGTCGTGGTCGATGGTGCAGGACGACCGCTGGGTGCCGATGAAGCGCACCGCCCTGGCCCTGCACCACCTGGTGCGCACGAGGTTCCGCTCGGACGCGCTGCAGCTGATCACCTTCGGCCGCCACGCCGAGACCGTGGACATCGGGCAGCTCACCGCGCTGGAGGGGGTGTGGGAGCAGGGCACGAACCTGCACCACGCGCTGCTGCTGGCCGGGCGGCACCTGCGCCGCCACCCCGACGCGCGCCCGGTCGTGCTGGTGGTGACCGACGGCGAGCCGACCGCGCACCTGGGGGACGACGGCGACGCCGAGTTCCACTACCCGCCGCTGCCGCGCACCATCGCCAAGACCATCGTGGAGGTCGACGGGCTGGCCCGGCTGGGCGCGGCGATCACGGTGTTCCGGCTGGGCGACGACCCGCGGCTGGCGCAGTTCGTGGACCTGGTGGCCCGGCGCGGCGGCGGGCGCGTGGTCGCCCCCGACGACGACGGCCTCGGCGCGGCCGTGGTCGCCGACTACCTGGGGTCCCGCCGCCGGCGGTGATGCAACCGGCCGCGGCCCCCGCTCCGTCCTGCGACCGACGGGGGCCACGCGGAAGGGGTTGTGCCGGTGAACCGGGTCGGACCTGTGATCGTGCTGTCGGCGGCGTTGGCGGTGGGCGGCTGCGCCGCGCCGGGGACCGGCGGGCCGGGCGGGGACCCGTCGCCCGGCCCGACGTCGGACGCGGTCGCCACCGCCGTCCAGGACCCGGTGCTCGACGCGGCGGCGGCGAGCCTGGGGCCGGCGCTGGAGTCGGGTTTCCCGGACACCTACGCGGGGCTGCGGCTGGACCAGGAGCGCGGTGCCGTCGTGGTGTACCGGCGGCCGGACCCGGCGCTGGACCAGGCCGCCCGCGCCGCCGCGAACGGCGCGCGGCTGGAGCTGGTGGACGCCCGGCACTCGCTCAAGCGGCTGCGCGAGGTCGTGGACCGGATCGGGGCCGACACCGGGCACTGGCAGGAGCAGGGCGTGCGGATCACCACGTGGGGCCCGGCCGTGGACGGCTCCGCGGTGGACGTCACGACCGTCGCGGGCAGCGAGGCCGACCGGCTGGCGCTGGCCGCCCGGTACGGCGCGGACGTCATCCGCGTCTCGCGGGGCGACTTCCCGGAGCCGGCGCCCGCGACGGGGTGACGCGGTCGACGGGGGCCGTCCTCCCCGTCCTCCCCGACCGCCGCGGTCGCGGCGCGCCGGTGGCGCCGCGGTCGCGGCGAGGGGGTCGACGCCGTCGGCGGTGACGTGGCGGTAGCCGGCCCTGGCGGCGGCGATGGCGACCAGGCCGCGGGGTCACCGCTCGTCCTTCGGCTCCCCGCCCTGCTCCGCGCCCGGCTCCTCGTCCGCGTCGTCGGTGGTCCGCACGTTCCGGTTGGTCGACGCGAGCGCGGTCTCGGTGGCGCTGTCCGGTTCCACGACGCGCCTGCCCGGCTTGCGCAGCGAGAAGTGCGACTCCTCGCGCATCCGCTCGACCATGTGCGGGTAGTGCAGCTCGAACGCCGGGCGCTCCGACCGGATGCGCGGCAGCTCGTGGAAGTTGTGCCGGGGCGGCGGGCTGGAGGTCGCCCACTCCAGCGAGTTGCCGTAACCCCACGGGTCGTCGCGCTCCGCCGGGTCGCCGTAGCGGTAGCTGCGGAACACGTTCCACAGGAACGGCAGCACCGACGCGCCGAGCAGGAACGCGCCGACGGTGGAGATGGTGTTGAGCGTGGTGAACCCGTCCGTGGGCAGGTAGTCGGCGTACCGGCGCGGGAAGCCGTTGCTGCCCAGCCAGTGCTGGATCAGGAAGGTCAGGTGGAAGCCGATGAACGTCGTCCAGAAGTGCAGCTTGCCCAGCGGCTCGTTCAGCATCCGGCCGGTCATCTTGGGGAACCAGAAGTAGATGCCGGAGTAGGTGGCGAAGACGATCGTCCCGAACAGCACGTAGTGGAAGTGGGCCACCACGAAGTAGGTGTCGTGCACGTGGAAGTCCAGCGGCGGCGAGGCGAGGATGATGCCGGTCAGGCCGCCGAGCAGGAACGTGATCAGGAACCCGACGGCGAACAGCATCGGCGACTCGAAGGTCAGCTGCCCGCGCCACATGGTGCCGATCCAGTTGAAGAACTTGATGCCGGTGGGGATCGCGATCAGGAACGTCGTCAGCGAGAAGAACGGCAGCAGCACCGCGCCGGTGGCGAACATGTGGTGCGCCCACACCGCCACCGACAGCGCCGCGATGGCGAACGTGGCGAAGACCAGCCCCTTGTAGCCGAAGAGCGGCTTGCGGCTGAACACCGGGAAGACCTCGGTCACGATGCCGAAGAACGGCAGCGCCACGATGTAGACCTCGGGGTGGCCGAAGAACCAGAACAGGTGCTGCCACAGGATCACGCCGCCGTTGCCCGGGTCGAACACGTGCGCGCCCAGGTGCCGGTCCGCCGCCAGGCCCAGCAGCGCCGCGGTCAGGATCGGGAACGCGATCAGGATGAGCAGGCTGGTGACGAAGATGTTCCAGGTGAAGATGGGCATCCGGAACATGGTCATGCCGGGCGCGCGCAGGCAGCACACCGTGGTCACCATGTTGACCCCGCCCAGGATCGTGCCCAGGCCGCTGAGCACCAGGCCGGTGATCCACAGGTCCGCGCCGACGCCGGGCGAGTGCGGGGCGGTGGACAGCGGCGTGTAGGCGGTCCAGCCGAAGTCCGGTGCGCCGGCCGGGGTCAGGAAGGCGATCATCACCAGCGTGCCGCCGAACAGGTACAGCCAGTACGACAGCGCGTTGAGCCGGGGGAACGCCACGTCCGGCGCGCCGATCTGGATCGGCAGGACGAAGTTGGCGAACCCGAACAGGATCGGCGTCGCGTACAGCAGCAGCATCACCGTGCCGTGCATGGTGAACAGCTGGTTGTACTGCTCGTTGGACAGGAACTGCATGCCCGGCCGGGCCAGCTCGGCGCGGATCAGCAGCGCCATCAGGCCGCCGACCATGAAGAAGACGAACGACGTCGTCAGGTACATCAACCCGATCTGCTTCGGGTCGGTGGTCTTGAGCAGGCCGACCAGCGCCGAGCCCTTGGGTCGCCGTCGAGCCGCGCCCGGATGGGTGATCACAGGTTCCGGCTTGAGCGCGGTCATGACCGTCTCCCTCGTCCGACGACGTGCCCGTGACCATGGTCCACCCGCGGGCAGTCCACGGCAATCGCGCAGCGGGTCGCTCGACGGCCCTGACCTGCGGCGATGTCCACCGATGTCACCCGTTCGGGGAGATCGGGCCGGTGGCCCGGCGACCACCGCGCCGCGCCGGGCCGGCCCGCGCGGGCCGGTGTCCCGCCAGGCGGACGGCCACTTGGGGCCGCGAGTTAGGGTCGGACCCATGCAGACCTGGTCACCCACCCCAGTCCCGCGGGTCGCGGGCGAGCCGCGCCCGCTGCGGTTGTTCGACACGTCCGCCGGGCAGGTGCGCCCCACCGCCCCCGGCGACACCGCCGGGCTGTACGTCTGCGGCATCACCCCCTACGACGCGACCCACCTGGGCCACGCCGCGACCTACCTGGCGTTCGACCTCATCCACCGGGTGTGGCTGGACAACGGCCACCGGGTGCACTACGTGCAGAACGTCACCGACGTGGACGACCCGCTGCTGGAGCGCGCCGAGCGCGACCAGGACGACTGGCAGGTCCTGGCGATGCGCGAGACCGCCCTGTTCCGGGAGGACATGGTCGCGCTGCGCGTCCTGCCCCCGCGGGAGTACGTCGGCGTGGTCGAGGCCATCCCGGAGGTGGTCGAGGCGATCGCGAAGCTGCTGACCGACGGCGCGGCGTACCGGGTGGACGACCCGGAGCACCCGGACGTGTACTTCGACCACACGGCCACCGGCCGCTTCGGCTACGAGTCGAACTACGACGCGGCGACCATGGCCCGCTTCTTCGCCGAGCGGGGCGGCGACCCGGACCGGCCGGGCAAGCGCCACCCGCTCGACGCCGTGCTGTGGCGCACGGCCCGCCCCGGCGAGCCGGCGTGGCCCTCGGAGCTGGGCGCGGGCAGGCCCGGCTGGCACATCGAGTGCAGCGCGATCGCGCTCAACCGCCTCGGCGCGGGCTTCGACGTCCAGGGCGGCGGCTCCGACCTGATCTTCCCGCACCACGAGTTCAGCGCCGCGCACGCCGAGGCGCTGACCGGCGAGCACCCGTTCGCCCGGCACTACGCGCACGCGGGCATGATCGGCCTGGACGGCGAGAAGATGTCGAAGTCGCGGGGAAACCTGGTCTTCGTCTCCAAGCTGCGGGCCCAGAACGTCGACCCGAACGCGGTCCGGCTGGCCCTGCTCTCCGGCCACTACCGCGCCGACCGCGCGTGGACCGAGTCCCTGCTCACGCAGGCCCGGGAGCGCCTGGCCACGTGGCGGCGGGCCGCGGAGCTGGACGCGGCCCCGCCCGCGGACGACGTCGTGGCCCGGCTGCGCGACCACCTCGGCGACGACCTGGACACCCCGCGCGCGCTGGCGGCGCTGGACGCGTGGGCGGCGCAGGCGCTGTCGACCGGCGGCACGGACCAGGGCGCGCCGAGGCGCTTCCGCGACGCCGTGGACGCCCTGCTGGGCGTGGAGCTGTAGCCGCGCTCCTGCGCGACGGCAACCGGGGAACGGGGCGCGGGCCCGGTGGGGCGCCGACGCGCCCCACCGGGCCCGCGGCCGGTCGGTCCCCCGGGCCGGGGTCACCGCTCCGGGAGGGCCGGTGGGCCGCCCGCGCGCGGCCGGCCCACCGGGTCGGTGCTCAGGTCACGCGTCGATCGTCCAGCCGTCGATGCGGCCGGTGTCGATGGTGGCCAGGTCGCGCACCCGCAGCTTCCAGGCGCCGGCGGCGGCCTCCGAGGAGGCGTTCACCGTGAAGGTGCGGTTGATGTTGTCCGCGCTGCCGCCGGAGCGGTTGTGCAGGTTGTAGACGGTGCCGTCGGGCGCCACCAGGTCGACGACCAGGTCGCCGATGTAGGTGTGGACGATGTTGACCGTCACCTGGGTGGTGGCCGAGGCGCTGCCCGTGCACTTCAGGTCGATCGTGCTGCTGACGTCGCTGTTGTCGCCGATGGCCACGTCGGTGTCGTTGGTGGCCGGGTCGCAGCCGTCGCTGGAGCCCTTGATCGTCCAGGTGAACGTCGCGGTGCCGGTGCGCGAGGCCGAGTCGGTCACCGTCACGGTCACGGTGTACGTGCCCGCGGTGGTGGGCGTGCCGGAGACCTGGCCGGACGGGCTGATCGTCAGGCCGGGCGGCAGGCCGGTGGCGGTGAAGGTGTAGGGCGCGGTGCCGCCGGTGGCCGAGAGCTGCAGGCTCGCGGGGGTGCCCACGGCGCCGTTCTGGCTGCCCGGGTTGGTCACGGTCGGGTTGGTGACCGGGGGACCGGTGACGTAGAGCAGCTTGTTCGGCGAGCCGGTGCCCGGGTTGCTGATCTTGCCCGAGGTCGCGGCGTTCACCAGGGCCGTCTCCACCTGGGCCGGGGTGGCCGAGGGGTTGGCCGAGACGTAGATCGCCGCCGCGCCCGCGACGTGCGGGGACGCCATCGACGTGCCGCTGATGGTGTTGGTGGCGCTGTCGCTGGTGTGCCAGGTCGAGGTGATGTCCTGGCCGGGCGCGAAGATGTCGGTGCAGGTGCCCCAGTTGGAGAACGAGGCGCGGCCGTCGGTGCGGGTGGAGGCGTTGGTGCTGATCGCCTCGCGGACGCGGGCCGGCGAGTAGTTGCACGCGTTCTGGTTGTCGTTGCCCGACGCCACCGCCGTGGTGACGCCCGCCGCGACCAGGTTGCGCACCGCGGTGTCGGTGGCGGTGTCCGCGCTGCCGCCGAGGCTCATGTTCGCCACGGCCGGCTTGACGGCGTTGCGCGCGACCCAGTTGACGCCGTTGACGACGCCGGCGGACGTGCCGGAGCCCTGGCAGTTGAGCACCTTGACCGCGACGAGCTTGACCTCCTTGGCCACGCCGTAGCGGGTGCCGCCGACGGTGCCCGCCACGTGGGTGCCGTGGCCGTGGCAGTCGGTGTTGTTGCTGTCGACGGTGTTGGTGCCCCAGGAGGCGCGACCGCCGAAGTCCTGGTGCGTGATCTTGATGCCCGTGTCGATGACGTAGGCGGTGACGTTGCCCGCGCCGTTCGGGTAGGTGTAGCTGCTGTCCAGCGGCAGGTTCTGCTGGTCGACGCGGTCCAGGCCCCACGACGGCGGGTTGGGCTGGGTGCCCGTGGCCTTCACCGGCAGGTCGGCCTGGACGAAGTCGACCCGCGGGTCGGCCGCGATGCGGCGGGCCTGCGCGGCGGTGAGCGAGGCGTGGAAGCCGTTGAGCGCGTGCTGCCAGGTCGTGCGGACCTGGCCGCCGTACTTGCCGACCAGCGAGTCGGCGGCGGACGCGGACAGCGCCCGCGGCGAGGCCGAGTCGCGCAGGGCGACGATGTACGAGCCGGGTACGGCGTCGGCGCGGTCGGCGCCGAGCACCTCCCCCTCGGCCGCGGCCACACCGGCGTTGGTGAACGCCAGTGCCGCCGCGGACACCGCGGCCAGGCCGAGTACGGCCGTCCTTCTGAGCAAGCGGACGTGTCCCATGACTGGGCATCTCCCTCTGGGCAGGGCCGCCCGCCCGTCCCGGCGGGTGCGCCTGACGGGTGGGCTTGCAGGGTTGGGATGCGTTCGCGCGAACGGGTGGAGCAGACCTGGTCCCCTGCATGGTCCGGACAAAATCCGGCGGGCAGTAGCGCCGTTGGGCGTAATCAGCCGGGCCCCGGCTCGACCGGTAGGGCGAAAGCCCTGGTCACCGCCGATTCAGTCAGGAGTTAAAGCGCTCGTCCCGGTACACCCGCCAGCGCTGCAGCAGGTGCGGCATCTCGCGGTGGAAGAAGTCGAAGAAGGCGAGCGTCTCGGCGATGCGGCGGCCGGCGGGCGTGCCCGCGCCCAGCACGTCGATGCCCTCCTGCAGCGGCGCCTTCCAGCGCGCCATCATCTGCTCGCGGCGGAAGATGGCCTCGTACCAGACGTCGTCGTACACCCGGTACACGTCGCGCCGGGAGCCGGTCTCGCGCTCGCGGCTGATCAGGCTGATCTGGGTGAGGTAGCGGACGGCCCCGGAGATCGCGGCGGGGGAGACCTGCAGCAGGTCGGCCAGTTCGGCGGCGGTGAGCGAGCCGCTGTCGGCGGCGAGCAGCGCGACGAACACCCGCGAGGGCATCCGGGGCAGGCCCGCCTCGGCGAAGGTCGCCGCGAAGCGCTCGATGAAGCGCAGGACCGCCTGCTCGTCCCGTTCCGACACCTCGGTCACCCCGGAATCATCCTCTTCGCCGCCGCGCACGCCGGGCAGTTTATACGCTTCCTTAACTTCACGACATTGTGAATTATGTGTAATTTGCCTGCCATGAGCGATGCGATCCACGTGTCGGGCCTGGTCAAGACCTTCGGCCCGACACGTGCCCTGGACGGGCTGGACCTGCGTGTGCGCACCGGGGAGGTGCACGGCTTCCTCGGCCCGAACGGGGCCGGCAAGTCCACCGCCATCAGGGTGCTGCTGGGCCTGCTGCGCGCCGACGCGGGCACGGCCGTGCTGCTGGGCGGCGACCCGTGGCGCGACGCGACGGCGCTGCACCGCCGGCTGGCCTACGTGCCCGGCGACGTCACCCTGTGGCCCAACCTGACCGGCGGCGAGGTCATCGACCTGCTCGGCCGCCTGCGCGGCGGGCTCGACGAGCGCCGCCGCGCCGACCTGCTGGACCGGTTCGAGCTGGACCCGCGCAAGAAGGGCCGCACCTACTCCAAGGGCAACCGGCAGAAGGTCGCCCTCGTCGCGGCGCTGGCCTCGGACGTGGAGCTGCTCGTGCTGGACGAGCCGACCTCCGGCCTCGACCCGCTGATGGAGGCGGTGTTCCAGGAGGTGGTGGACGAGGAGCGCGGCCGGCGCACCGTCCTGCTCTCCAGCCACGTCCTGGCCGAGGTCGAGGCGCTGTGCGACCGGGTCAGCATCATCCGCAACGGCCGCACCGCGGAGACCGGCACGCTGGCCGAGCTGCGGCACCTGACCCGCACCAGCGTCACCGCCGAACTCGCCGCGGTGCCCGCCGGCCTGGCCGCGCTGCCCGGCGTGCACGGCCTGGACGTGCGGGGCGACCGGGTGCGGTTCGAGGTGGACACCGACCACCTCGACGGGGCGCTGCGCGCGCTGGTCTCCTCGGGCGTGCGCAGCCTGACTAGCCGACCACCCACGCTGGAGGAGCTGTTCCTGCGCCACTACGAGGCGGTGCGGCCGTGAGCGCCCTGGTCGGGACCGGCTCCCTGGTGCGCCTCGCGCTGCGGCGCGACCGGCTGCTGCTGCCGGTCTGGGTGGTCGGGCTGGTCGGCATCGCGCTGTCCACCGCGTCGGGCCTGCGCGAGCTGTACGGCACGGAGGAGCTGCGGCGGCAGCTCGGCGCGACGGCGGGCGCGAACCCCGCGTTCCTGGCCATGCTCGGCCCGATCCACGACCCCGCCTCCGTCGGCGGCCTCCTGGTGTGGCGGTGGGGCGTGTTCGGCGCGCTGCTCACCGGCCTGATGGCGATGTTCCTGGTCACCCGGCACACGCGGGCCGAGGAGGAGACCGGCCGGTGGGAGCTGGTCGGCTCCGCGGTGACCGGGCGGCACGCGCCGCTCGCCGCCGCCGTCGCGGTGGCCTGCCTGGCGAGCCTGCTCATCGGCGTGCTGGTGGCGCTCGGGCTGGTCGGGCTGGGCGAGCGCGCGGGCGGCTCGTTCGCGCTGGGCCTGGCGTTCACCGCGGCGGGGTGGGCGTTCACCGGGGTCGGCGCGGTGGCCGCGCAGCTCACCGGGAGCGCGCGGGGGGCGAACGCGGTGTCCGGCGCGGTGCTGGGCGCGGCCTACCTGCTGCGGGCCGTCGGCGACGCGGCGGGCGAGCACGGGCCGACCTGGCTGACGTGGCTGTCGCCGATCGGCTGGCTGGAGCAGGTGCGGGCGTTCGCGGGCGACCGGTGGTGGGTGCTGCTGCTGTCGGTGCTGCTGTGCGCGGCGCTGGTCGGCGCGGCCTCGGTGCTGGTGGCGCGGCGCGACCTGGGCGGCGGGCTGCTGCCCGCGCGCCTCGGCCCGGCCCGCGCGGCGGGGTCGCTGGGCAGCGCGTTCGGCCTGGCCTGGCGGCTGCAGCGGGGGGTGCTGCTCGGCTGGGCGCTGGGCCTGTTCGTGCTCGGCGGCGTCTACGGGGCGGTCGCGCGCGGTGTCGAGCAGATGCTGGAGGGCAACCCGGCGCTGGCAGGGATCATCGAGCGGATGGGCGGCTCCGGCGCGGTCGTGGACGTCTACCTGGCCTCGGTCCTGGGCGTCGTCGGCCTGTTCGGCGCGATCTACGCGGTGCAGGCGACGCTGCGGCTGCGCTCGGAGGAGGCCGGGTCCCGGGCCGAGCCGGTGCTCGCCACCCCGGTCCGGAGGGCCTCGTGGGTGGCGGGCCACCTGGTGCTCGCCACGGCGGGGGTGGTCGTGGTGCTGGCCGCCGCCGGGCTCGGCGCGGGCCTGGTGCACGGCGCGCGCGTCGGCGACGTCGGCGGGCAGGTCGGGCGGCTGGTGGGCGCGGCGCTGGTGCACGCGCCGGCGGTGTGGGTGGTCGCGGGCCTCGCGCTGGCGCTGTTCGGGCTGCTCCCCAGGCTGACGGCGGTGAGCTGGGCGTTCCCGGTGCTCTTCCTGGTGCTGGGCCAGCTCGGGCCGCTGCTGCGGCTGGACCGGTGGGTGGTGGACCTGTCGCCGTTCACCCACGTCCCGAAGGCGCCCGGCGCGGAGGTGTCGGCCACGCCGCTGGTGTGGCTGACCGCGACGGCCGCCGCGCTGATGGCGGCGGGGGTCCTCGGGTTCCGGCGGCGGGACGTCGGCTGATCTGAAGCAAATCTTTCAAAGAGCTGCTCCAGGCGCTGGCGTGGTCGCTGGTGGCGTTCGCGGTGATCTCGGCCGAGGGGCGGGACGGCGTGCACGTCACTATGGCGTTCGCCTTCTGCCTCGCGGTGTTCGTGGCCCTGGGTTCGTGGCCCCGGTGTTCGTGGCCCCGGTCAGCCCTTCGCGACGCGCTCCCGGCGCCGCAGCAGCAGGCTCGGGGGCACGAGCAGCACCAGCAGGGCCGGGGTGAGGAACGCCGTCACCGGGTCCAGGCGGTACAGCGGCACGAAGGCCAGCGGGGACGCCGCGCCGCCCAGGAACCGGAACGCCTGCAGCACCGACACCGCCCCGCCCCGGTTGCCGCCGTTGTCCCGCAGCACCAGCGCGTGCAGGCCGACGATCACGCCCTGGTTCACCGCGCCCGTCACCGCCCACAGCGCCCCCACCGCCACCAGGCTCGGCAGCACCCCGATCAGGGCCAGCAGCACCGAACCGGCGGCCGCGCCCACCAGCACGCAGCGGCGCGGCCCGAAGCGGTCGATCATCCGGCCGGTCAGGCGGGCGGTGACGATCCCGACCACGCCGAAGCCGGTCAGCAGCAGGCCGCGCTCACCCGCGCCGAGCCCGAAGTCGTCCCCCAGGCGCAGCGCGACCAGGAACGACAGCCCGCCCAGGCAGCCCCACCCCACGGCCGCGACGGCCGCGAGCCGCAGGACCGCCGGCCGCCACGCGGTGCGCAGCCGCGGTGGCCGCTCGGCCCTGGGCTGGTCGGCGGGCAGCCCGATGACGGCCAGCAGGACCGCCACGCAGGCCGCGCCGACGAACGCCCACCGCCACGACGCCTCCGCCGCCAGCCCGCCGACCAGCGGCGCGGAGGTCTGCCCGGCGGCCTGCATCGAGGCGAACACGCCCAGCGCCCGACCGAGGCGCTCCTTCGGCGTCATGGCCGCGACCGCCGCCAGCAGCAGGGGAGTGGTGAACGCGTTGGCCACGCCCTGCAGCGCCCGGCCGCCGATCAGCAGCGGGAACGACCACGACACCGCGCACAGGACCGACGCGACCACGTAGACGGCGTAGGCGGTCCGCACCGTCCGCCGCACGCCCCACCGCTCGCCCAGCGTGCCGGACACCAGCATGAACCCGGCGAAGGGCAGCAGGTAGCCGGTGAGCGTGGCCGCCGCCGTGCCGGCCGAGACGTCGAAGTCCGCGCCGATCTCGGGCAGCACCGACGCCGTCATCGCACCGCCGAACGGCCCCAGGAAACCCCCGGCGTACATGCCGGCCATCGCGAGCCGCCGTGCGCCCACGCCCACCCCCCGAGTGACAGGTCCCCTCACCGGCGGCCCACCTCACCGCCGCCCCGGACCGCGTTCGGGCGCACCCGCGCCCGCAACCGCCCACCCTGCCGGCTCGGCGCGGGACCCGGCGGCCCGCCGCGGGCCCGACCGCACCGGCGCCGCCGCCCGCGGCGGTCGCCCCCGCGCCGGCGGCCGGGCGGGCAGCACCGGGTCAGAGCCCCGCGGGCCCGCGCCCCGGGCCGCGCCCGCGCCGCCTCAGGTAGCGCTCGAACTCCGCCGCGATCGCGTCACCGCTGGCTTCGGTGATCTCGATCTCCGCGTCACCGCGCTCCTCCAGCGCCCGCACGTAGTTGCGCACGTCCTCGTCCTCGTCGGCCATCTCGCTGACCGTGCGCTCCCACTCCTCGGCCTGCTCGGGCAGCGCGCCCAGCGGCACCTCCACGTCCAGCACCTCCTCGACCCGGTGCAGCAGGGCCAGGGTCGCCTTGGGCGAGGGCGGCTGCGACACGTAGTGCGGCACGGCGGCCCAGAACGAGATGGCAGGCACGCCCGCCTGCACGCACAGGTCCTGGAACACGCCCACGATGCCCGTCGGGCCCTCGTAGCGGGACCGCTCCAGGCCGAACTTGGCCGCCGCCGCCGCGTCGTAGGCGGTGCCGGTCACCGGCACCGGGCGGGTGTGCGGGGTGTCCATCAGCAGCGCGCCCAGCGTCACCACGGTGGTGATCCCGAGGTCCTCGATGTGGCCGAGCAGCTCCCCGGCGAACCGGCGCCACCGCATGTTCGGCTCGATGCCGTGCACCAGCACCACGTCCGTCGACGAGCCCGGCGGGCGGCAGACGGACAGCCGCGTGGTCGGGAATTCAACCCGTCGGGTGATCCCGTCCACCATGCGGACTGTGGGGCGCGTCACTTGGAAGTCGTAGTAGTCGTCCGGATCCACCTCGGCCAGCGGCGTCGCGTCCCAGGTGAGTTGCAGGTGCTCGATCGCCGTGCTGGCAGCGTCTCCAGCGTCGTTCCACCCCTCGAACGCCGCCACCATGATCGGGTTGGTGAGCGGTTTGCGGGGGTCGGAGGGGGTCTTGGCGGCCTGGTCCGGATCGGTCACCGGGTCAGCCTACGACCACCGCCGCGCACCTGACGCCGTAGGCTTGGCCCATGCCGGATCGTGTCTCGTCACCCCTGCTGGACGCACTCGCCGACCGCGTGGTCGTCGCGGACGGCGCGATGGGCACCATGCTCCAGTCCGCCGACCTCAGCCTGGACGACTTCGCAGGTCACGAGGGTTGCAACGAGATCCTGAACGTGACCAGGCCCGACGTCGTGCGGCAAGTCCACCGAGGCTACCTGTCGGTGGGCGCCGACGCCGTGGAGACCAACACCTTCGGGGCCAACCTCGCCAACCTGGCCGAGTACGGCATCGAGGACCGGATCTTCGACCTGTCGCGGCGCGGCGCGGAGCTGGCCCGCGAGACCGCCGACGAGTTCGCCGAGCCCGGCCGGCCCCGGTTCGTGCTCGGCTCGGTCGGCCCCGGCACCAAGCTGCCCACCCTCGGCCACGCCCCCTACGCCACCCTGCGCGACGCCTACGTCGAGCAGGTGCGCGGTCTGCTGCTCGGCGGCGTCGACGCGGTGATCGTCGAGACCTCGCAGGACCTGCTCCAGACCAAGGCGTCGGTCATCGGCGCGAAGCGCGCCATGGCCGCCGAGGGCATCGCGGTGCCGATCATCGCCCAGGTCACGGTCGAGACCACCGGCACGATGCTGCTCGGCTCCGAGATCGGGGCCGCCCTGACCGCGCTGGAGCCGCTGGGCATCGACCTGATCGGGCTGAACTGCGCCACCGGCCCGGCCGAGATGAGCGAGCACCTGCGCCAGCTGGCCAAGCACGCCCGCATCCCGCTGTCGGTCATGCCCAACGCCGGCCTGCCCGAGCTGGGCCCGCGCGGCGCGGTCTACCCGCTCACGCCCGAGGAGCTGGCCGCCGCGCTGAGCGGGTTCGTCACCGAGTTCGGCGCGCGGCTGGTCGGCGGCTGCTGCGGCACCACCGCCGAGCACGTCCGCCAGGTCGTCGACGCCGTGCGCGACCTCGGGCCCAGCACCCGCCGCCCCCGGCCAGAGCCGGGCGTCTCCTCGCTCTACCAGGCCGTGCCGTTCCGCCAGGACGCGTCCGTGCTGATGATCGGCGAGCGCACCAACGCCAACGGCTCCAAGGCGTTCCGCGAGGCGATGCTGGCCGAGCGGTTCGAGGACTGCGTCGAGATCGCCCGCGACCAGACCCGCGACGGCGCGCACGTGCTCGACCTCAACGTCGACTACGTGGGCCGCGACGGCGCGGGCGACATGCGCCAGCTCGCGAGCCGGCTGGCCACCGCGTCCACGCTGCCGATCATGCTCGACTCCACCGAGCCGGAGGTGCTCCAGGCCGGCCTGGAGTGCCTGGGCGGGCGCAGCGCCGTCAACTCGGTCAACTACGAGGACGGCGACGGCCCCGACTCGCGGTTCCAGCGGATCATGCGGCTGGTGTCCGAGCACGGCGCGGCGGTCGTCGGCCTGTGCATCGACGAGCAGGGCCAGGCCCGCACCGCCGAGTGGAAGGTGCGCGTCGCCACCCGCCTGATCGAGGACCTGACGACGAACTGGGGCGTCCGCACCAGCGACATCATCATCGACACCCTCACCTTCCCCATCTCCACCGGGCAGGAGGAGGTGCGCAAGGACGGCCTGGAGACCATCAACGCGATCCGCGAGCTGAAGCGCCGCTACCCCGAGGTGCAGACCACGCTGGGCATCTCCAACGTGTCGTTCGGCCTCAACCCGGCCGCCCGGCAGGTGCTGAACTCGGTGTTCCTGCACGAGTGCGTGCAGGCGGGCCTGGACACCGCGATCGTGCACGCGTCGAAGATCATCCCGATGGCGCGCATCCCCGACGAGCAGCGCGCGGTGGCGCTGGACCTCGTCTACGACCGCCGCCGCGAGGGCTACGACCCGCTCCAGCGGCTGATGGAGCTGTTCGAGGGCGTCAGCATGTCCTCCAGCAAGGCTTCGCGCGCCGAGGAGCTGGCGGCGCTGCCGCTGTTCGCGCGGCTGGAGCGGCGGATCGTGGACGGCGAGCGCAACGGCCTGGAGGCCGACCTGGAGGAGGCGCTCGCGCAGCGCCCGGCGCTGCAGATCATCAACGACACCCTGCTGTCGGGCATGAAGACGGTCGGCGAGCTGTTCGGCTCCGGCCAGATGCAGCTGCCGTTCGTGCTCCAGTCGGCGGAGGTCATGAAGACCGCCGTCGCCTACCTGGAGCCGCACATGGAGCGCTCCGACGACGGCGGCAAGGGCCGCATCGTGCTGGCCACGGTCAAGGGCGACGTGCACGACATCGGCAAGAACCTGGTCGACATCATCCTGTCCAACAACGGCTACGAGGTCGTCAACATCGGCATCAAGCAGCCGATCAACGCCATCCTCGACGCCGCCGAGGAGCACCGCGCCGACGCCATCGGCATGTCCGGCCTGCTGGTCAAGTCCACGGTGATCATGAAGGAGAACCTGGAGGAGATGAACTCGCGCGGCGTCTCCGCGCGGTGGCCGGTCCTGCTCGGCGGCGCGGCCCTGACCAGGGCGTACGTCGAGAACGACCTGACCGAGCTGTACCTGGGCGACGTCCGGTACGCGCGCGACGCCTTCGAGGGCCTGCGGCTGATGGACGCCATCATGGCCGCCAAGCGCGGTGAGGCGCCGCCGGTCGACCCGGAGGCCGAGCGCAAGGCCGCCGAGCGCAAGGCGCGCCGCGAGCGGTCGCTGCGCATCGCCGCCGAGCGCAAGGCCGCGCAGGAGGAGCCGGTCGAGGTCGGCCGCTCCGACGTGGCCGTGGACGTGCCGATCCCGACGCCGCCGTTCTGGGGCACGCGCGTGGTCAAGGGCGTGCCGCTGGCGGACTACTCGGCGATGCTGGACGAGCGCGCCACGTTCATGGGCCAGTGGGGGCTGAAGGGCTCGCGCGGCGGCGGGCCCACCTACGAGGAGCTGGTCGAGACCGAGGGCAGGCCGCGCCTGCGGTACTGGCTGGACCGGCTGGCCACCGAAGGCGTGCTGGCGCACGCGGCGGTGGTCTACGGCTACTTCCCGTGCGTGTCCGAGGGTGACTCGCTGGTGGTGCTGCGGGAGCCCGCGCCCGACTCGCCGGAGCGCCTGCGGTTCACCTTCCCCCGCCAGAAGCGCGACCGCAGGCTGTGCCTGGCCGACTTCTGGCGGCCCCGCGAGTCCGGCGAGGTCGACGTCATCGCGTTCCACCTGGTCACCATGGGCCAGCCGATCGCCGACTACGCCAACGAGCTGTTCGCCAAGGACTCCTACCGCGAGTACCTGGAGGTGCACGGCCTGGGCGTGCAGCTGACCGAGGCGCTGGCCGAGTACTGGCACCGGCGCGTCCGCGAGGAGCTGCGCTGGTCCAACGGCACGGCGCTGTCGGCGGAGGACCCGGACGACGTGGAGGAGTTCTTCAAGCTCGGCTACCGGGGCGCGCGCTACTCGCTGGGCTACGGCGCGTGCCCGGACATGGAGGACCGCGTCAAGGTCGTCGAGCTGCTGGAGCCCGACCGCATCGGCGTGCGGCTGTCCGAGGAGCTGCAGCTGCACCCCGAGCAGTCCACCGACGCGTTCGTGGCGCACCACCCCGAGGCGAAGTACTTCAACGCGTGACCACCGAAGGCTGAACCGGTTCCGGCAGGGTCGCCGGGGCCGGTTCCCGCCGTGCCGCGCGACGGGCCGGCGGTGTGTGCGGACGAGGGGCCGACCGGGGCGGGTGCGCGGATCGGCGAGGTGCGGGCGGACTGGAGGAGGAGGCGCGGTGGGCGTCGAAGCGGTGCTGTGGGATATGGACGGCACGCTGCTGGACTCGGAGAAGCTGTGGGACATCCCGCTGTACGAGTTCGCGGAGAAGCTGGGCGGGGCGCTGTCGCCGGCCACCCGGCAGGCGATGGTCGGCACCAACGTGCCGACCACGATGGCGCTGCTGTTCGCCGAGGTGGGCATCACGCCGACGGAGGAGGAGACGGCCGACGGCGCGGCCTGGATCATGCGCCGCACCGAGGAGGTGTTCCGGGCGGGGCTGCCGTGGCGGCCGGGCGCGCAGGAGGCGTTGCGGGCCGTGCGCTCGGCCGGGGTGCCGATGGCGCTGGTGACGTCCACCGAGCGGGCGCTGACCGAGGTGGCCCTGGACACGATCGGCCGGGACCTGTTCGACGTGACGGTGTGCGGCGACGAGGTCGAGGGGCGCAACAAGCCGCTGCCCGACCCGTACCTGAAGGCGGCGCGGCTGTTGGGCGTGGCCGCGCCGGCGTGCGTGGCCGTCGAGGACTCGCCGACCGGGGTGGCGTCGGCGGTGGCGGCGGGGTGCACGGTCCTGGTCGTGCCGTGCGACGTGCCCGTGCCGTCGGGGGAGCGGCGGATCTTCCGCGAGTCCCTGGTCGGGGTGGACCTGCAGGTGCTCACCGCCCTGCGCCCGGACGGGACCTGACCGGCTCGACCCTGCTCGGCTCGGTTCGGCTCGGCCTGACCCGGCACAGCTCGACCCGGGGCCGGGGTGACGGGTCGGGACGACCGACCAGGAGGCCGCCCGGGGCGGGTGGCTGGTGGCAGTCGTCCGGTCGCCCCGAGCGGGCGTGAACCCGCTCGGGGCGACCGGCGTCCGCAGGTCGTCACCCGCGCCGGCCGCGACGGCGGGTGACCTCCGGAGGTCACCCGTGCCCTCGACCCCGGGTGGGTGCGGTCCGAGGACGGGTCCCGGTCAGGTGGTGCGGACGTCGGCCCCGGGCGCGCTGCGCACGGCCGGGTCGACCAGCAGGCCGAACACGACGCCCAGCCCCAGCCACAGCGTGGCCGTCTCGGCCAGCGAGGCGAGGCGGAACTCCCACAGGACGGCCACCGGCATGTCCGCCGGGATCGCGTCCGGCGGGGCCGGGAACACCAGCAGCACCACCACGAACCCCGCCGCCACGGCCAGCCCGACTACCGTGGACCGCACCGGGCGGCTCAGGCTCCCCAGCCGGGACGCCAGGTAGCTGCCGCCGAACACCACCAGCAGGCCCGCCGCGATGAGGCCCAGGTAGAGCACCGTGCGGTAGTCGACCGTGCCCGGGTCGCCCACCGCGGGCGGGTTCGCCGGGTACTTCACCGCCGGCAGCAGCGCCGCCGCGCCGAACACCGCCGCCGCCAGCCACACGCTGCGGCCGAACGGGGTGCGGTCGGTGAACCAGCGGCGCGAGCCCGCGTAAGCGGTGGCGAACAGCGCGCCGACCGCCAGGCCGACGATCACCGCCGCGAGGACGCCGCCCACCACCTGGGCGCCCCGGCCGAACAGCTCGCCGTGGTCGTGCCCGCCGGCCTCGGCCGGCTCGGCGACCGCGCGGGCCTCCTCCACGGCCAACGCCGCCCGGATCGGCACCTCCACGACGAGGAGGCCGACGAGGCCCGCGAGCAGCCCCGCGATGCCGCCGGCGCCGATCCCGCGCAGCAGCACGCTCTTGTAAGTGGTCACGGTGGCCCCTAGTGGCACGGCACGCCGAGGGCGTGCCGGCCGTCGTGGAAGAACTCGTGCAGCGACTCGGCGGCGTGGCCGAGGGCGACACCGTTCTCCTGGAGCACCAGCCAGGTCACCACCAGCGCGACGAGAGCGACGGCGTAGGCCCACCGGGGGATGGGGATGGAACGGGGGTGCGCGGGGCTCGTCATGACGGCCTCCTCCATACCTCGTGGAAGGTCAACAACATCACGTGCCGCAGCCGGTCTCCTGACTCCCGGATCGACACCGTCCCCGCGTCTTCCCAGCCGCACCGTGGCCAGTGACGTTCTCGGCGGGTTGACTCCCCGGTCACAGTGGCGAGGACCGCGCCGGATTCCCACCGGCTTCCCGTCCACTGCGGCGGTGGAACGGTAGATGCGCAGGGCACACCGGCACAACCGGCCGTACAGGTTGTTGTCCACTCCACCCGGACTCGCCGAGGACCCGACCCGGGGCCGCCGGGACGCGGTGACCGGACCGCCGGGACCCGGTGTTTCGGACCGCCGGGACCCTGTGCGAGCTGTCGGAGGCCCGGTGCGAGCCGCCGAAGGCCGGCGCGGGCGGGGGAGGCCGGTCAGGACAGGGTTTGGGTGCGGTCGTCGGAGGACGGGTGGGCGCAGGGGCGGAAGACCGCCGACGGGCAGGTGCGGGGGTCTCAGGCGGCGGGCAGGGGGCAGTCGCCGCACGTCCCACCGCCGTCGAGGCGGTAGTACAGGCAGCAGCTGCGCCGCCGGAACGCCACCTCGCCGGGGAACGGGAGGAAATCGCCCGACCCCCGGAACGGCGGCTCGCCCAGCAGCCGCCCGCCCAGCGCCAGGCAGTCCTCGGCGGACGCGATGCCGCTGCGGGAAACCGTGCGCAGCGCGCCCGCGATCGAGGACGCGGCGTTGCCCCACAGCAGCCCCCGCGCCACCGGCACGAGGTCGCGCACGGCCTCCACCACCGGCTCCAGCGACTCGGCGATGCCCACACCCGCGACCGGTTCCGCGATCCGCACCCGCAGCCCGTCCGGCCCGTAGTGCCACCACAGGTTGCCCGGCCGGATGTCGGGCACGACCCCGCCCATGGCGTGAGCGGCGACCGTCGGGCACAGCAGCCGGGCGGTGTAGCTGAGGAAGAACAGCGACGCGGCGACCCGGGCCTCCCCGGTCCGGTACCGCTGCGCGATCACCCGCAGCGTGCCCGGCAACGCCGACCCGTCGAGCAGGGCGTCCCCGGACCGCCACTCGTCCTCGGCCGCGCCGGTTTCCGGGCGGCCGACGTCCAGGGCGAAGAACGGACTGATGCCGCGGACCTGCCGCAGCGTGGACAGCACTCGGGCGAAGTCGGACACAGCACCAGTCTGCCGAGGGTGCAGCGGTCGCGTCAGGCCCGCCCTCGGCACGGCCTCGCCCGTCATGGCATGTAGAACGTCAGGATGTCGCTGCGCACGTAGTACGTGTGCGCGCCGGGCGGGCATCACCTGCGGTTTCTCTGGTCAGCGAATTCCGGCCTGTTCGTGCGGTGCGTGGAAGTGCCTTGCTGTGCGCCTCTGTCGCCGCCGGCGTTGCCGTCAGACGGCTACGTGCGTGAGGGCGGTGGAGTGGGCTTTGGCCGGTGTCCTGCCCGGGTAGGGGTCGGGCATGGTCGGGGGGTCGTACGCTGGCCCGGCAACTCGGGCAGGTCGTGATCCCGCCCGGAAGGTGAACGAGCGGCCCCCTGGCCTCGCACCTTCCTCGACCGGCTCCGCACCGCCTGCCAGTGCTGCACTCAGAGCCGCGACACCGCCCCGTTGCCGTCAAACGGCGTTACGCAGAACTCCGGTCATCAGCGTCCACGGGCACGTGGGCCGCAGTCACTACGCCGGAGAATGAACTCTCCACCACAACCCGGTCACCGGGAGAATAGATCCATAACTCCGGCACGGATTCCGTGATGTCCGGCAGGTGGGAGATGGAGGATTCGAGCCCCATCTCCACACTCGGAACTGCCAGGCTCTCCCAGAAGAAGATCAGGCTGTCGGCTTTCGGGGCGAACTGCCGGATTGCGGCGCTCAGTTCGATGGAATCCGACTCCATCGAGCAGAGCACCAGACCACCGGCCACCGCGCACCACTCGATCGCACCATCGGAGTTGCGCGGGTAACGGCCAAGACTTTCACGCTCGTACTGGAGATGCCGGTCCAGGCTCAGCAACTGCACCCCTGGCCGCCCAACCCAAGTTGGCCGTCGATCACCCTGCTGGTCTGCGCGAACCACTCGGACCATGCACCGGGGCAGGAGGTCTGGCCTGGTTCCGTATACACCATCGAGCGTCACGGATTACCGCCAAGCATTTTCGCGAAATCGTCTTCTGTTCCGCTCCGCGGCACGGCCCACTTGCGTGCAGAGTCGCCCTCGCCAACTTTCATGTCAATATGGAACCCCTTTACTGGATTATGGTCCATCCCGAACCTCTTGACTTCACCGTTCACCCGGGCGGTGAAGCCCACTGCCTTGTCTCGGGCTTGCTCGAAGCTGCCAAAGCTATCCGGGACCACTTCCTTCCACGCCCCACCGGAGTTGTGAACCAGGACCGGCGTGGCCCCCGCCAGCACGTAGTACGAGTTCGCGTCGCCGGCCGCCGGCCCGAGGAACGGCTCCAACGCCGGCCTGAGGAACGGCTCCAACGCCCGGCCCGCCACCGTGCCGGGGCGCTCGTTTGCGCTCGTGGCCCCGGTGTGGGCGAGCAGCGCGTGCACGGCGTCGGCGTCCACCGCCGCCACCTCGCGCGGCTGCACGCCTTCCTCGGGCGGTGTCGAGCGGCCGGTGCCCACGGGCACCCCGTCGCGCTCCACCAGCCACTGCGCGGAGCCGCCACGGGCCACCAGCCACCGCCACAGCGCCGGCGCGTGCGGCATCCACAGGTCCGCGCACGCCTCCCACCCGGCGTCCGGGTCCTCCACCACCAACCGGTGGTCCACCGCGTCCTCGGGCTCGCCGCGCTCGGCCAGCAACGCGCCGATCTGGTCTAGGTACTGCGGCTCCGCGGTGCGCAGCACCAGCCCGTCGGACAAGCCCATCAGTGCAGTGTCGACGTACCTCCTCTCGTCACGCCACCGGTTTACCGGCGGCATTCTCGGCCGTTCGGGCCCGGCAGCTCAAGGCCGGTCGTTCGCATCCGGCTGCTCGTGCGCGGCCCCCTGAATCCGGCCCCGGTAAGTGATGTGGCGATTCCACCCCCGTTATCGCAGAATCCCGGCATGTCCTGGCTGCCACCCGACTTCGCCCACCCCACCCGCGTCGACCTGGGGACGGGCCACCACCTGAGGCCGATCCGGGAGTCCGATGTGGACCTCGACTACCCGGCTGTCATGGGTTCGAGGGAACGGCTCTGGTCCCTCTACGGCGAGGAGTGGCACTGGCCGCCCACGACGATGACCTACGAGGAGGACCGCGCCGACCTCGCCCGCCACGAGCGCGAAGCCGAGGCGCACCAGTCGTTCAACTACGCGCTGTTCGACCACGACGAGACCGCCCTGCTCGGCTGTGTCTACATCGACCCGGCCGAGGACGCGCTCATCTCCTGGTGGGTGGTCGATGAGCACGTCGGCACCGATCTCGAACGCAGGCTGGACGCCTTCGTCCCCGAGTGGATCGCCCGCGACTGGCCCTTCACCAGCCCGAAGTTCGGGCTGTGACCGTGGGCCGATCACCGGCCGTCGACCCCGGCCGCTGACCCCGGTCGCCGACCCCGGCTGCCAACTCCGGCCGGTGGTCGGTGGGTGGTCCCCGATCGGCGACCGGTGGTGGGTGGTCGCTCATCGGCAGGTCGATGCCCAGGACTCGCCGGGCCGCCGCCCGCAGTTCGTCCAGCGGCATGGCGTCGGTGTCGGTCAGGCCGGTGTCACCCCACTCGATCATCGTGATGCGGTAGAGCGCCGGGTGGAACGCGCCGAACGCGCAGACGCCGCGTTCGGCGCGGTGGAGGGCTGCCGGCCACAGCACACCCACGGACGCGTGGTCGTCGGGCCGGGTGGAGCCGCGGGTCTCGTGCCCGCGCAGGGCCTCCGCCCCGACGTCGGCCTCCGGCGCTTCTCCGGGTCTGCGCCGCGGCACCGGCAGGGTGGGCAGCGCGCCGTCCTGCGGCGGGGTTCCGAGCACCGTCGGGCGGGCGACGGCCGGGGTCGGCTCACCGGTGGGCACCGGGCTGTTCGGGCCTGCGCCGGTGATCACGGCGTCGGTGTCGGGGCGGGTGGCGGTGTGCGTGGTCATGGGTCCTCCTCGGGCATGGTTGGTCAAGCCCTCCGCGTCGAGGGCTGTGCTGTCGTTGATTCGGGTGTCGTCGAACAGACCCTGGGATCAGGGCCGGCCGGGGTGGGGTCAGCTGGTCGATGGCTCCGGCAGGCCGGCCGCCACCCGCGTCAGCGCGTCCTGCACCAGGGCGCCCAGGGGGACCGGTGGGTCGGCGGTGAGCCACTGGTGGGTGGCCACCTCGATCGCCGCGCCCACCGACGCCGCGACCAGCTTGGGGTAGAGGTCGGTGGTCGCGTCCGTCCGGGTGCGTTCGGCGATCGCCTGCGCCAGCTCGCGCTCGACCACCGAACCGGCCCGCAGGAACTCGCCGATCAGCGCCGGCTCGCTCACCATCAGCCGGACCCCGGCCCTCCACTGCTGGTCCGGCGGATCGGCGCCGCTGTCGTACTGGGCCAGCGCGGCCGCCAGGACCGACTCCCACACCGACTCCGCCAGAGGGCGCCGGCGGACCCGCTCCGCCAGCTCCCGCCCGCGGTCGGCGTGGTGGGCGGCGATCGCCTCGGCCTTGCTGGAGAAGTAGTTGTTGAACGTGCGGGGCGACACGCCCACCGCGGCGGCGATGTCCTCCACCAGGACGTTCTCCGGGCCGCGCTCCACCGCCAGCCGGAGGGCCGCCCGGCCCAACGCTTGGCGGGTCTGCAGCTTCTTGCGCTCGCGCAAGCCCATTCGGTCGTCCATGTGATCAAGCTAGGGCAAAAGTGCGGGACCCGCAAGATTTCGGGGTACGCACTTTCGGGGCGGGTTCCGGCCACTCTCCCGGGGATGCGAGGATCAACACCCGTGAAGACCTTCGACGAGCTGTTCGCCGAGCTGAGCGAACGCGCCCGCACCCGCCCCGAGGGCTCCGCGACCGCAGCGGCCCTGGCGGCCGGGGTCCACGCGCAGGGCAAGAAGGTGCTGGAGGAGGCGGGCGAGGTCTGGATCGCCGCGGAGCACGAGTCCGACGAGCGGCTGGCCGAAGAGGTGTCCCAGCTGCTCTACCGCGTGCAGGTGCTGATGCTGGGCCGCGGCCTCACCCTCGAAGACGTCTACGAGCACCTGTGACCCGTGGCCGGGGTGCTCGGCGGTTTCGTGCCGATCTGGGTGCTCACGGCCATCGGCTTCGTCGCGGCCCGCACCGGGGTGCTCGGCGACCGGGCCGAGTCGGTGCTCGGCCGGTTCGCGTTCTACCTCGCCATGCCGGCCGTGCTGTTCACCACCCTGCTCGACAGCGATCCCGGCGCGCTGGCCAACCGGGGCGTGCTGGCTTTTGTGATCGCCACGTTCGTCGTCGGCGCGATCGGTCTGCTCCTGCACGCGAAGGTGTTCCGGCGGGAGCTGCCCGACCGGGCGCTGGCGGCGGTGGCCGGCGCCTACGTCAACTCCGGCAACCTCGGCATCCCGGTCGCCGTCGGCGTCCTGGGCGACTCGTCGTTCCTGGCGGCGGTGCTGCTGTTCCAGCCGGTGGTCCTGATGCCCGCGGTGCTGGCCGCGGTCGAGGTGGGCTCCGGGCGGCGCGGCGGCACGGCGCGCACCCTGCTGACGCTGCCGGTGCGCAACCCGATCATCCTCGCGTCGCTGCTGGGTGTCGCGCTGAGCGCGGTCGGCCGGCGACCGCCGCAACTGGTGATGGACCCGATCGAGGCGTTGGGGTCCGCGGGCGTGCCCACGGCGCTGGTGGTGCTCGGCATGTCGCTCAACGCCATGCGCGCGCCCGACCGGGAAGCCCGCGCCGGGGTCTGCGCGGTGGTGGGCCTCAAGCTCCTGCTGCACCCGGTCGTGACGTTCCTGGCCTGCCTGGCGCTCGGCGTGACCGGCCCGCTGCGGCTGGCGGCCGTCCTGTGCGCGGCGCTGCCGACCGCGCAGAACGTGTACGTGCTGGCCGCGCAGTACCGCCCCGACGCCCGCCTGCCGCGTGACGTGGTGCTGGTCTCCACCGCGTTGTCGATGGTGACGCTCTCAGTCGTGGCGGTGCTGCTCCAGTAGCGCCAGCACCTCGGCGTCGGTGGTCTGGTCGAACCGCCGGTAGAACCTGCCCACCGACCGGAAGTCGTCCCGCCGGTGCGGGCACACCACCCGGTCGGCCTCGCCCCGCAGCTGCCGCAGGGCCTGCGCCGCGCCCACCGGGACCGCCAGCACCAGCCGGCGCGGGGCCCGCGAGCGCACCTCGCGCAGCGCGGCGCGGGCCGTGACACCGGTGGCCAGGCCGTCGTCCACGACCAGCACGTCCCGGCCGGACAGGCGCACCGCCCGCCCGGACCGGTAGACCTCCAGCCGGCGGCGGGCTTCCCGCCGCTCCGCCGCGCAGGTCCCGGCGAGGTCGTCCGGGGTCAGCCCCAGCGACCGCAGCGCGTCGGCGTCGAAGATCGGCTCGCCGTCCGCCGTGACGGCCCCGACGCCGAACTCGCGGTGGCCGGGCGCGCCGATCTTGCGCGCCACCGCCACGTCCAGCCCCGCGCCCAGGGCCCGCGCCACCTCGTGCGCCACCGGGACGCCGCCGCGCGCCAGGCCCAGCACCAGCGGATCGCACCAGCGGCCGGGACGCAGCGCCTCGGCCAGCACCCGTCCGGCGTCGGCCCGGTCCGCGAACTGCACCACCCCATCGTGACCCCGGCTCAGCGCTCCCGCACGCACGGCGACTGCGCGGTGCGCCCGATCGGGCAGCGTTCGCCCTGTCGGCGCGTGACGACTTCGCCACCGTCGAACGCGCTGCGCGGCAGCCCTTGGGCGCGGCGCCGGGGGAGCGCCGCCGTCAGTCCGCCCGGTCCAGCGCCGTCTCCTGCCCGGCGTCCGGGTCCGGCCAGCCCGGGTAGGGCGGCGGCGTGCCGTCGAACGCCGGGCACCGCGCCTTGTGGTCGCAGTAGTCGCACAGCCGGCTCGGGTTCGGCCGGAAGTCACCCGACCGGGCGGCTCGGAGGATCGCGTCCCAGATCGCCTCCAGCGTCCGCTCGAACCGGCTCAGCTCGGCCTCGTCGGGCGTGTAGGCCAGCGCCTGCCGGTCGGCCAGGTACATCAGCCGGAGCTGGCGCGGCACCTCGCCGCGCAGCCGCCACAGCACCAGCGCGTAGAACTTCATCTGGAACAGCGCCTTGGCCTCGCCGACCTCGCGCGGCGCGGCCCCGGTCTTGTAGTCCACGACCCGGATCTCGCCGGTCGGCGCCACGTCCACGCGGTCGACGTAGCCGCGCAGCAGCACCCCGGACGGCAGCTCCCACTCGACCAGCAGCTCGCGGGCGTCCGGGTCGAACCGGCGCGGGTCCTCCAGGCCGAAGTAGCCGTCCAGCAGGCCCTCGGCCGAGGCCAGCCACTGCTGCTGCTCCTCGTCCTCGCCCTCGGCGAACAGGTCCGCGAACTCCGGGCGCTCGGCGCGGACCCGCGCCCAGGCCGGGGCGACCAGCTCGCGGGCGCGCTCGGGGACGCGCTCGGCGGCGGGCAGGCCGAACAGGTCCTCCAGGACGGCGTGCACGACCGTGCCGCGGACCTGCGCCTTGGTGGGCTTCTCCGGCAGCCGGTCGACCGCGCGGAAGCGGTACAGCAGCGGGCACTGCTTGAAGTCGCCCGCGCGGGAGGGCGACAGCGCGGGCCTGCGAACAGGGCGCTCGGTGATCGTCGGCACTGCCATGCCGGAAACGATAGGGCAGACCCCCGACAAGATCAGGGCGGTCGAGGCGGGACCGGGGGTGCGCGGGGTGGCCTGGACCGGGTGACGGGCCGGTGGGGGCGGTGCCGGAGCGGTGGGGTGCGGTTGGCGGTGGGGCGCGGGTCGGGAGGTGGGTCGGTGGGGCGTGGTCGGGCGGTGGGGCGTGGTCGGGCAGTGGGGCGCGGTCGGGTGGTGGGGCGCGGGTTGGGATGTGGGGTGGTGGGCGTGGTGTTGGAGCGGTGGGGCCGCGGGTCGGGTGGCGGGGCGCGGGTTGGGTGGCGTGTCGTGAGCAGGTGGCGAGACGCAGGTGGAAGGACGCGGCCGAGCGCTTACCCGTGCGCGGCTCGGGCAGGAGGGTGGGCCTCTGGCGAGCTTTCGCGACTCGGGTGGGCACGGCGGTGCGGGGGTGCTCGCGCTGGGTGGCCCCCCTGCTTTCAGACAACCACGGCGCACCGACGAATTCGGGCAGTGGCGCTGAGAGCGTGCTGAGGGGCTGAGAGCGTGCTGAGAGGTGTGGCGCTGGGGAGCGGGTTCGGGGCCGTGTCGGAGGAGCGGTCGCAGCGTGCGGGGGTGAATGGGCGGGTCACAGCGTCAACACACCCCAGGACCTAGGCTCTCGACGTGGTGACCAAGGAGAGCTGGCGACGGCAGGTCGGTCGGGACGGTGGGCTGCCGCTGTTCCGGGCCGCCGGGATACCGGTGCTGCTCGCGCCCTCCTGGTGGTTGGGCTCGGCGGCGATCGTGGTGCTCTACGCCCCGCTGGTCGAGCGGATCGCGCCGGGCGCCGGCGGCCTGACCGGGGTGCTGCTCGCGGCCACGTTCGCGATCTTCCTCGGGCTCTCCGTCCTCGCCCACGAGCTGGGGCACAGCCTGGTGGCGCTGCGGCTGGGGCTGCCGGTCCGGCGGCTGCGGCTGTTCCTGCTGGGCGGGGTGTCCGAGGTGATGCGCACGCCGACCAGGCCCGCGCACGAAGGGCTGATCGCGGCGGCCGGGCCGGTGGTGTCGATCGTGCTGGCGGGCGCGTTCGCGCTGGCCGCGGTGGCGATACCGCACCCGGACGCGGTGTGGCTGCTGATCGCGCAGACGGCGTTCGCCAACGCCGCGGTGGCCGTGTTCAACCTGCTGCCCGGCCTGCCGCTGGACGGCGGGCGCATCCTCCGCGCCGGCGTGTGGGCCGCCACGGGGCGGCGGTCGACGGGCACGAGGGCCGCGGTCGTCGGCGGTGTGGTCGTGGCCGTGCTGCTGGTGGTGTGGGCGGTCTGGGGCGTGCTGGAGGGCAGCGAGGACCGCTGGGTGCGCTTCGGCGTGTGCCTGCTCACCGCGTGGTTCGTGGTGGCGGGCGCGCGGGGCGAGTCGGCCGCCGAGCGCAAGCGCGCCTGGCCGGCCGGGTTGACCCTGGGCGAGCTGGTCCGCCCGGTGCTCCAGCTGCCCGCCGAGAGCCCGGTCTCGGGCGCGCTCACGGCGTCGGCCGGGCGGGGCGTGGTGCTGGTGCGCGCGGACGGGGTCGCGGCGGGGCTGCTGGACCGGGACCTGGCGCGGCGGCTGGCGGCCACCTCGCCGCACGCGCCCGCCGAGCAGGCCGCCGTGCCGATCCGGCCGGAGACCGTGCTGCTGGAGAACGAGACCGGCGACGAGGTCGTCGAGCGCGTCCACGGCACCGCCGCCTGGGAGTACCTGGTGGTGGACCTGGAGGGCCGGCCCGCCGGGGTGCTGCGGCGGGAGGACCTCAAGGCCGCTCTGCACCGTCGCTGAGCAGTCCCGCCTCCTGGGCCAGGATCGCCGCCTGCACCCGCGACCGCAGGTCCAGCTTGGTCAGCACGCGGGACACGTGCGTCTTGACGGTCGTCTCGCCGATGTGCAGCTTTCGCCCGATCTGGTGATTGGACAGGCCCTCGCCGAGGCAGCGCAGCACGTCGACCTCGCGGTCGGTCAACGCGTCCAGCGCGGTCGGCCGGGGGCGCGGGGCGACCGAGGCGAACTCGCGCATCAGCCGCCGCGTCACGCTCGGCGCCAGCACCCCGTCGCCGGCCGCGACCTGCCGCACCGCCTCCACCAGCGCGTGCGCCTCCACCGACTTGAGCAGGAACCCCGCCGCGCCCGCCCGCAGCGCGCCGTGCACGTACTCGTCCAGGTCGAACGTGGTCAGCACCAGCACCTCGCACACGCCGGCCAGCTGCCGGGTCGCCGCGATGCCGTCGGTGCCGGGCATCCGGATGTCCATCAGCACCACGTCGGGCCGCAGCTCCCGGGCCAGCCGCACGGCCGCCGCGCCGTCCGCCGCCTCGCCCACCACCTCGATGCCCTCCGCGCCGCCCAGGATCATCACCAGGCCCGCGCGGATCGCGGCGTGGTCGTCGGCCACCAGCACCGTGGTCACAGCGGCAGCTCCGCCCGGACCAGCCAGTCGCCGCCGTCGCGGCCCGCCGTGAACGCACCGCCGACCGCGTGCGCGCGCTCCGCCATGCTCACCAACCCCGTCCCCGTTCCCCCGGCCGCGTCGCGCGCGGTGTTCCGCACCACCACGACCAGCCTCCTGACCTGCCGCTCCACCCGCACCGAGGCGGACGAGCCGTGCTTCAACGCGTTCGTCAGCGCCTCCTGCAGGATCCGGTAGGCCGCGAGGTCCACGGCCACCGGCAGCCCGTCCACGTCGTCTATCGCGAAGTCCACCGCGAGCCCGCCCGCGCGAGCGGAGTCGACCAGCCGCGCCGCGTCGGCCAGCCGCACGGTCACCGGTTCGTCCACCGCGTCGTCGGCCCGCAGCACGTCGATCATGGTGCGCATCTCCGCCAGCGACCGCACGCTGTTCTCCCGGACCGACCGGAGCACCGTGCGCACGGTCTCCGAGTCGGCGGGCATGGACAACACCGCCTCGGACTGGATCGCGATCGCCGACAGGTGCCCGGCGATCACGTCGTGCAGGTCGCGGGCCATCCGGGTGCGTTCCGCGCCGACGGCCGCCCGCCGGTCCAGCTCCGCGATCCGGGCCACCTGCTCGGCGCTGTCGCGGTGCTGGCGGATGTTGGTCGCCCACCACACCGGCACGCAGACCAGCGAGAACACCTGCAACCCGGCGTAGAGCGACTCCCGCCAGTCGCCGTGCAGGGCCAGCACCAGCGTCAGCCCCAGCGTGCCCGACGCGACGAGGCCGACCAGCGCCCGGTGCAGCCGGCGCGGCCCTTCCAGCGACACCACGAACAGCATGTCGACGAACACCAGGACCAGCGGGATGCTCAGCCCGTGCGTGAAGTCCACCGCCACCGCCGCCGTGACCACCACCAGGGCGATCACCGGGGCGCTGCGGCGGAACGCCTGCCCGACGCACGCGACGGCGAGGACGGCCAAGCGCGCGACCTGCGGGGTCGGCTGCTCGGCGCTGAAGAACAGGTCCAGCTCCAGCCGGTAGACCAGCACCCCGAGGGCGAAGAAACCAGCCGCGACGAGCACCTCGCGGCCCTTCGGGCGGATCTGCACCACCGCATCACAGCACACGCCGCCGACCGGGGCGTCCTACGAAGTGATGACCCCCGATCGGTCCGCCCGCCGACGCGTCGGACCGTCCCCGACCGGCAGCCTCGACGTCGTGGCTGAACCGATGGTCGTGCTCATCGTCGCTTGTGAGATCGGTTTCTGGATCGTGCTCGGGGCCGGTCTGCTCACCCGGTACGTGCTGCGGCGGCCGAAGGCCGGCGCGGTGCTCCTGGTGTGCACGCCGCTGGTGGACGTGGTGCTGCTGGCGGCGACCGCGTTCGACCTGCGGTCGGGGGGCGAGGCGACGGCGGTGCACGGGCTCGCGGCGATCTACCTGGGGGTCAGCGTCGCGTTCGGGCACAGCGTGCTGCGCTGGGCCGACCAGCGGTTCGCCCACCGCTTCGCGGGCGGTCCGCCGCCGGTGAAGCCGCCCCGGCACGGTGTGGCGCGGGTCCGCTACGAGTGGCGCGAGTGGTTCAGGTTCCTGCTCGCGTGGGGCATCGCCGGCGCGGTGGTGCTGCTGCTGATGTACGTCGTGAGCACGCCCGAGCGTACGCAGGTGCTGTGGGGGCAGATGTCGGGCATGTCGCTCGTGGGCGCCATCTGGCTGGTGGCGGGGCCCGTCTACTACTCGGTCAAGGAGGCGGGCGGCCTGCTCGCCGGCAAGGGGGAGAGGGATGCGTGAGGTGCTGGGGATCATCATGCCTGCCCCGCAGGGCCTGGTGCCGCTGGTGCTGTCAGCGCTGGACGTGGACACCGGGAGCTGGTTCCTCGTGCTGCACCTGCCGCCGTGGGCGCAGCTGCCCGGGGCGCTCGGGTCCGCCGTCGCCGGTGCGCTGCCCACGGTAGCCGGCGCACGCGCGGAACGAGGCCGCTGACCTGGGCCGCCGGGCCTTCTGCGACCATCGTGCGCCGTTGTCCGCACGTTGTTCCAGGAGGTTCACCGCGGTGAGCACCGCCAGTGGTCCGTTCCAGCCCGGAGACCGGGTGCAGTTGACCGACCCGAAGGGACGGCACTACACGATCGTGCTCGAACCGGGCAAGGAGTACCACACCCATCGCGGCGCCCTGTCGCACGACAAGCTCATCGGGCAGCCCGAGGGCTCGGTCGTCACGTCGGTGGGTGGCACGTCGTTCCTGGCCCTGCGGCCCCTGCTGGCCGACTACGTCCTGTCCATGCCGCGCGGCGCGCAGGTCATCTACCCCAAGGACGCGGCGCAGATCGTCATGTACGGCGACGTGTTCCCCGGCGCCCGCGTCCTGGAGGCCGGCGCCGGGTCGGGCGCGCTGACCTGCTCGTTGCTGCGCGCGGTGGGGGAGAAGGGCAGCGTCACCTCCTACGAGGTGCGCCAGGACCACGCCGACCACGCCATCCGCAACGTCGAGCAGTTCTTCGGCGAGCGCCCCGGCAACTGGTCGCTCACCGTCGGTGACGTCGTCGACCACGAGGGCGAGGTCGACCGGGTGATCCTGGACATGCTCGCCCCGTGGGACGTGCTGCCGGCCGTCTCCCGCAGCCTCATCCCCGGCGGCGTGCTGGTGGTGTACGTGGCGACCACCACCCAGCTGTCGAAGGTCACCGAGGCGATCCGCGAGCAGCAGCACTGGACCGAGCCGCACGCGTGGGAGACGCTGGCCCGCCCCTGGCACGTGGTGGGCCTCGCCGTGCGCCCCGAGCACCGGATGATCGGGCACACCGCGTTCCTGCTGACCACGCGCCGGCTGGCCGACGGCGTCACCCCGCCCCGGCCGCAGCGCCGCCCGTCGAAGGGTTGACCAGCGGGAACGGCCCGTGCAGCCGAGGGCTGCACGGGCCGTTCCCGCGGCACCGGGGGCTTACTTCTTCTCGCAGGCCACCCAGCCGTCGTCGGTCTTGACGAAGGGGATCTTGTCGCTGCGGTCGGTCCTCATCAGCTCCTTGAGGTCGTCCGGGACGCCCTCCAGCTTCAGCGAGATGTCGGCCTCCGCGTGCGTCTCGTCCTTCTCCTCGACGCCGTTGACGGTGGCGACGAGCTTGATGTCCTTCGCCGCCTCCTGCAGCTGCTTCGCCTTCTCCCTGAACTCCGGCGGCATGTCGCCGAGGTTCTTCTCGATCTCCTGGCTGATGGCGTCCGGGTTGAACTCCTTCTGCAGGTCGTCGATCTCCTTGCGGTCCTCGGCGCAGGTCAGCGAGCGCAGCTTGTCGTAGTCCTTGCCCGACAGGGCCGCCGCGAAGCTCTCCGCCGCGTCCTTGGGCGTGCCGTTGCCGCCACCCAGCGTGAGCAGCAGGACCACGACCACGGCGATCACCAGCGCGCCGCCGCCGGCCAGGACCCAGGGCAGGGGGCTCTTCTTCCGCGGCGGGCCGTAGGGGCCGAAACCACCCGGTTGGCCGTACCCGGGCTGGTTGAACTGCCCGTGCGGCGGCTGGCCGGGGCCGGGCTGACCCGGCCGGCCGGGCGGCGGGTACGCGCCCGGGGGCGGGCCGTAGCCGGGCTGGGGCTGCCCACCTTGTGGGAAGCCCTGGGGCGGCGGGGGGTACCCGCCGGGCTGCTGGCCGTACCCCGGTTGCGGGCCGAACTGGCCTGGTTGTTGGCCGAACGGACCCGGCTGCTGACCGTGGGGACCCGGCTGCTGCGGCGGGACGGACATCACGTTCTCCTAGAGCTTTGCGCTGGTGAGCAGAGGGCACCGCCCGGGACGCGGGTGGTGCCCCGCACTGGGACGCACGGTAGTGGGTGGGAGGTTCCACCGGGCACCGGGATGGAGCAGTTGATCCCGCCGAGCGGGGGGAATGTGTGATCACGCGACCCTCGGGAACCCGTGGGGTGGCCGCTTTTGTCGGTGATCGCCGGTACCGTTGTCGTACGAACACGGGAGGAGGGTGCCGACATGCAGCACGGTCATCCCGGCAGCCGGCCCGATGAGGGCGGCGAGCTGAACAAGGGCAACAACTCTGGTGAGCTGACGGCGCAGATCAGGTTCCTGGAGGACGAGATCGCGTTGCTGCGCCGAAAGCTGACCGAATCCCCACGACACGCCCGTCTGCTGGAGCAGAGGCTGGCGGAGGCGACGGAGCGCGTCAGCCAACTGACCGAGCGCAACACGAAGCTCATCGACACCCTCCGGGAAGCACGGAGCCAACTGCTGGCGCTGCGCGAGGAGGTCGACCGGCTGGCCCAGCCACCCAGCGGGTACGGCGTGTTCCTGGCGCGGTTCGAGGACGGCACGGTGGACGTGTTCACCTCCGGCCGCCGGATGCGGGTCTCGGTGTCGCCCGCGGTCGAGACGGCGTCGCTGGTCCTGGGCCAGTCGGTGCGGCTCAACGAGGCGCTGACCGTCGTCGAGGGCGGCGGTTTCGAGCGGACCGGCGAGGTCTGCACGCTGCGCGAGATCCTGGAGGCCGAGCAGGAGTCCTCCATCGGCCGCGCCCTGGTCGTCGGGCACGCCGACGAGGAGCGCGTCGTGTGGCTGGCGCAGCCGCTGATGGACGCGCCGCTCAAGGCGGGCGACTCCCTCCTGGTCGACTCGAAGGCGGGCTTCGCCTACGAGCGGGTCCCCAAGGCCGAGGTCGAGGACCTCGTGCTGGAGGAGGTCCCCGACGTCAAGTACGGCGACATCGGCGGCCTGGGCAGGCAGATCGAGCAGATCCGCGACGCGGTGGAGCTGCCCTTCCTGCACGCCGACCTGTTCCGCGAGTACAAGCTGCGCCCGCCCAAGGGCGTGCTGCTCTACGGCCCTCCCGGCTGCGGCAAGACGCTCATCGCGAAGGCGGTGGCGAACTCGTTGGCCAAGCAGGTGGCCGCGGCGCGCGGCGACGACCACCGCGAGGCCAAGAGCTACTTCCTCAACATCAAGGGCCCGGAGCTGCTCAACAAGTTCGTCGGCGAGACCGAGCGGCACATCCGGCTGATCTTCCAGCGGGCCCGCGAGAAGGCGTCCGAGGGCACCCCGGTGATCGTGTTCTTCGACGAGATGGACTCGATCTTCCGCACCCGCGGCAGCGGCGTCTCGTCGGACGTGGAGACCACGATCGTGCCCCAGCTGCTGTCGGAGATCGACGGCGTCGAGGGCCTGGAGAACGTGATCGTGATCGGCGCGTCCAACCGCGAGGACATGATCGACCCGGCGATCCTGCGGCCGGGCCGGCTGGACGTCAAGATCAAGATCGAGCGCCCGGACGCCGAGGGCGCGAAGGACATCTTCAACAAGTACCTGACGCCCGACCTGCCGATCCACGCCGACGACCTGACCGAGTTCGGCGGCGACCCGGCGGCGTGCATCGACGGCATGGTGCAGCACACCGTCGAGCGCATGTACGAGGAGTCGGAGGAGAACCGCTTCCTGGAGGTCACCTACGCCAACGGTGACAAGGAGGTCCTGTACTTCCGGGACTTCAACTCCGGCGCGATGATCCAGAACATCGTGGACCGGGCGAAGAAGGCGGCGATCAAGAGCCTGCTGGACACCAAGCAGCCGGGTCTGTCGGTGCGGCACCTGCTCGACGCGATCGTGGACGAGTTCGCGGAGAACGAGGACCTGCCGAACACGACGAACCCGGACGACTGGGCGCGCATCTCCGGCAAGAAGGGCGAGCGGATCGTCTACATCCGGACCCTGGTCACCGGCAAGAACCAGGAGTCGGGTCGGGCCATAGACACCGCCACCAACACCGGGCAGTACCTCTAGGCGACCGGTACGCCGACGGCAAGCCCCGCGCGCTGCGGCGTGCGGGGCTTGCTCGTGCTCGGGGCTCGGAGCGGTTCCGGTCGGTGCGCTTGTCGGTGGTTCCCGTGGTGAGGGGGCGGCCGACGCCGCGCCCGGCAGGGGGCGGTCGGCCGCGCGGGTGGGGCCGCCGGTCCTCTCACCCGGTGCGGGCCGGTCGCGGGGCCCCCGACCGCGGGGCTGGAACCGCCGGCGCCGGCGCATCGGTTGCCGGTGCGCCGGTTGCCGGTGCGTCGGGCTGGTGTGCCTGACTGGTGCGTCGGACCGGTGCGTCGGACCGGTGCGTCGGTTGCCGAGGTACCGGCTGAGGCGAAGGAAACCGCTGGTCCGAGCGCTGCGGCAGGGGCTGCGGCGCGGGCGGGCGTGGCCTCCGGCCCCCGGTTCCAGTGTCGCACGGGGCACCGACACTGCGGCGTCGGGAAGCTGAGAGGCGCCGGGGAGTCGAGGGTTTCCGGGGTCGAAGGTCTTCCGGGAGTCGAGGGTCTTCCGGGAGTCGAGGGCCTTCGGGGGGTCGAGGATCTTTGGGGGCGAGGGTCTTCGGGGGGCGAGGGGGAGAGGGCTCACGAGGTGGGGGTGACCAGGCCGGACTCGTACGCGGCGATCACCAGTTGCGCCCGGTCGCGGGCCTGGAGCTTGTGGAGCAGCCGGCCGATGTGCGTCTTCACCGTGCCCACCGACAGGTGCAGTTCCCGGGTGATCTCGGTGTTCGACAGCCCGCGGGCGATCAGCGCCAGGACCTCCTGCTCCCGGTCCGTGATCCCCTCCAGCCGCACCGCCCGGCGCACGGGCGCCCGCGCGAACTCGGCGATCAGCCGCCGGGTGACCGACGGCGACAGCAGGCCGTCGCCGCCCGCCACCACCCGGATGGCCGCCAGCAGCTCCGCCGGCGGGGTGTCCTTCAGCAGGAACCCGCTGGCGCCGGCCCGCAGCGCCGAGTACACGTACTCGTCCAGGTCGAACGTGGTCAGGATCAGCACGCGCGCCGTCGAGGACGACGCTATCTCCCGCGTCGCCGCGATCCCGTCCACGCCCGGCATCCGGACGTCCATCAGCACCACGTCGGGTGACGTGCGGCGCACGACGGACACCGCCGCCGCGCCGTCCCCGGCCTCGCCGACCACCCGCAGGCCGGGCGTCGAGTCCACCAGCACCCGGAAGCTGCCCCGCAGCAACGCCTGGTCGTCCACGACCACCACGTCGATCACCGGGTCCGCCCCCGCTCCCGGCCCCACTGCGCCGTCCATCCCTGTGCCGCCCGCCCCTGTGCCGCCCGCCCCTGCGCCGTCCGCCCCTGCGCCGTCCGTCCGCCCGAAGCTCATGCGAGCGGCACCTCGGCCGCCACGCGGAAACCGCCGCCGCCCATCGGCCCGGCCGAGAACGTCCCCCCGTACACCGCCACCCGCTCCCGCATCCCGATCAACCCGTGCCCGCCGCCGCCGGTGAGCACCCGTTCCCCGCGCCCGTCGTCGGTCACCGAGATCCGCACCGACGACTCCTGCACTGCCACGACCACCGAGCACCGGGCGGGCGCGGCGTGCTTGACCACGTTGGTCACCGACTCCTGCACCACCCGGAACACCGTCAGCCCCACGCCGTCGGGCAGGGGACCGCCGGTCACCGAGAGGTCCACCGGGACGCCGGCCAGCGCCGCCCGCTCCACCAGCCCGGGCAGGTCCGCCAGGCCCGGCACGGGCGCCAGCTCCGCCGAGGCGTCCTCCGCGCGCAGCACCCCCAGCAGCCGCCGCATCTCCACCAGGGTGCTCCGGCTGGCGGCTTCGATCACCTGCAACGCCTCCCGGGCCTGCTCGGGGCGGGAGTCGGCCACGTGGTTCGCGATCCCCGCCTTCACGGTGATCAGCGACAGGCTGTGGGCGACCACGTCGTGCAGCTCCCGCGCGATGCGCAGCCGCTCGTCGGCCACCGCCCGCGACGCCTGCTCGGCCAGCGCCCGCTCGGCGTAGCCCCGCCGCACCAGGGTCGACCGCCCCAGCGCCCACGCGCCGCCCAGCAGCAGCGCCACCACGGCGGCGAGCCCCAGCGAGTCCGGCCACCGCTCGCCGAGCGGGATCGCCACGGCGCTCGTGACCAGCGCGAAGACCAACGCGCCGACGGACCGCTTGCGGTGCTCGGTGGCCGCCATCATGTACATGGCGGCAGCGGAGGGGATGTAAGGCTCCAGCGTGATGTGCAGCGCGGAAGCGACGTCCTGCGCCGTCACCACGACGATCAGCGCCGCCATGGGCCACTTGCGCCGCACCGCCAAGGGCGCGCCGACCAGCACGGCCACCAGGTAGCCGAACCACAGCGGGACGCCGCTGTTCTCGGCGAACCCCATGTACACCGCGGTCACCACGACGGCGCCGAGAACGTCGAGCGCGTAGAGGTAAGCGGTGGGCAGCCACCTGGCGAAACGCGATCTCACGCCCGAACGGTAGCCGGCGGGCCCGCCCGGCCGCATCGGACCGTGGTCCGACCTTGATCCAAGACCGCCGTCCGATCCCGCGGCCCCCCGGCGCCGGAAGGCTCGGCGGTGTGATCGAAGTACGCGAACTCACCAAGCGCTACGGCTCCGCCCGAGCCGTGGACGGCCTCTCGTTCGAGGTCAAGCCCGGCTACGTGGCGGGCTTCCTCGGCCCCAACGGCGCGGGCAAGTCCACCACCATGCGGGCCGTCCTCGGCCTGGACCGCCCGACCAGCGGCGAGGCCCTCGTCAACGGCCGCCGCTACGCCGACATCGCCAAGCCCCTGCACGAGGTGGGCGCGCTGCTCGACGCCGGCGCGGCGCACGGCGGCCGCCGCGCCTACGACCACCTGCGCGTGCTGGCCCGCAGCAACGGCATCGGCCGCGACCGGGTGGTCCACTGCCTGGAGCTGGTGGGCCTCGCCGGGGTGGCCGACCGGCGGATCGCCACCCTCTCGCTGGGCATGAGGCAGCGCCTGGGCGTGGCGGCGGCGCTGCTGGGCGACCCCGGCGTCCTGCTGTTCGACGAGCCGGTCAACGGGCTGGACCCGGAGGGCATCCGGTGGATCCGCCACCTGATGCGCGACCTCGCCGGAGAGGGGCGCACGGTGCTGGTCTCCAGCCACCTGATGAGCGAGATGGCGCTGACCGCCGACCGGGTGGTGGTCATCGGTCGCGGCCGGCTGATCCTGGAGGCGTCGGTGCAGGACCTGGCCGACCGGTTCCGGCGCGACGTCCTGGTGCGCTCGGCGGACCAGGGCGGCCTCGCGCAGGCGCTGGAGCGGCACGGCGCCGCGGTCCGCCGGGAGGGCGACGCCCTCGCCGTCCAGGGGCTCACCGCTCGCGACATCGGCGAGCACGCCGCTCAGCGGCGCATCACCGTGCACGAGCTGACCCCGCGCAGCGCGTCGCTGGAGGACGCCTACCTCGAACTGACCGAGGACAGCGCGGAACACCGCACCGGGGGGACCGACCGATGACCGACGTGCTCGCCTCGGAGTTCCTCAAGCTCCGGACCGTCCGCTCGACCGCCTACCTGCTGCTGTCGCTGCTGCTGGTGCTCGCGGTCGGCATCCTCGTGGCCCACCTGATGACGGCCGACTACGACGTGCAGCCGCCGGAGCGGCAGGCGAAGTTCGCCGCGGCCGACCCGGGGGTGATGGTGGCGCCGTTCGGCCAGTTCGTCCTCGGCGTGCTGGGCGCGCTGGCGGTCACCTCCGAGTACGGCAGCGGCATGATCCGCACGGCGCTGGCGTCGGTGCCGCGGCGCAGGGCGCTGCTGCTGGCCAAGGTCGCCGTCGTCGGCGCGGTGGCGGCGGTCGTCGGCGGCGCGTCGACGCTGGTGGCGCGCCTGGCGGGTGCGCTGATCACCGGTGACCGGCCCAAGCCCATCGCGGCGTTCGACTCGTTCGGCGAGGCGCTGCCCGCGCTGGCGGCCGACACGGCGACGACGACCATGACGGGGCTGGTCGGCCTTGGGCTCGGCTTCCTGCTGCGCTCCACGGCGGGCGCGGTGGTGACGCTGTCCGGGCTGCTGTTCGTGCTGCCGATGGTCTCGATGATGCTGCCCTCGCCGTGGGACGACCGGGTGGTGGCGGTGCTGCCGCTGTCGCTCGCGTCGCAGTTGACGGGGCAGGCGCCGGGCGCCCTGCTGTCACCGTGGGGCGCCGGCGCGGTGGTGCTCGCCTACGTCGTGGTGGCCCTGGGCGGCGGGTTGGCGGCGTTGCTGCGCCGCGACGCCTGAGTGCCTTGACGGACGCGGAGCGCGGTCGTTAAGGTCCGGCAATAGTAAGGAAACTTACCTTAATATTGCCGCCGCCGTTCCTACCGAGAGGGAGAACGCCACATGGCCAAGCTCCGCACCGCACTGGCCCTGGCGGCCACGCTCGTGCTCCCCGCCGTCCCGGCGGGCGTGGCGCAAGCGGCACCGACCGCACCCGGAGCCACCGCGCTCCCGGCGGGCTCGCCCGCCGCCGTGAACGGACAGCTCCGGGTGTGCGGCGTCAAGCTGTGCAACCAGCACGGCAAGGCCATCCAACTGCGCGGCATGAGCACGCACGGCATCCAGTGGTACTCCAAGTGCGTCAAGCGCCAGTCGCTGGACGCGCTGGCCGGCGACTGGAAAGCCGACGTGCTGCGCATCTCGATGTACATCCAGGAAGACGGCTACGAGACCGACCCGCGCAAGTTCACCGACATGGTGCACGGCTACATCGAAGAAGCCACCAAGCGCGGCATGTACGCCCTGGTCGACTGGCACCAGCTCGACCCCGGCGACCCCAACTACAACACCTCGCGGGCCAAGACGTTCTTCAAGGAGATCGCCGACCGCCACAAGGACAAGACCAACATCATCTACGACATCGCGAACGAGCCCAACGAGGTGTCGTGGTCGCGGGTCAAGTCCTACGCCGAGCAGGTCATCCCGGTCATCCGCGCCGAGGACCCCGACAGCCTCGTGCTGGTCGGCACGCACGGCTGGTCGACCTTCGGCCACTCCGACGGCAGGAACCCGCAGGAAGTGGTCAACAACCGCGTCAACGCCACCAACCTCATGTACACGTTCCACTTCTACGCGGCCGACCACGGCGACGACTACCTCGAAGTCCTGTCGAAGGTCTCCGACCAGCTGCCGGTCTTCGTCACCGAGTTCGGCACCCAGGAAGCCTCCGGCGACGGGCCGAACAACTTCGACCGCGCGCAGAAGTACCTCGACCTGATGAAGTCCAAGAAAATCAGCTGGGTGAACTGGAACTTCTCCGACGACAAGCGCTCCGGCGCGGTGTTCAAGACCGGCACCTGCTCGGGCACCTCGTTCGCCGGCACGAGCAAGCTCAAGCCCGCCGGCGTCTGGGTCCGCGACCGCATCCGCACCGCGGACGACTTCCCGACCAGCTGACCCGGGACCACGGTGACCGGCGGCCTCCCGGGGCCGCCGGTCACCGTGGCGGCGTGCCCGACTTCGCGCTCGCCTCGCCGCCCTCGGCCGTCCCGCCTACCTCACCCCGGGCCGGGAGGGCGCGCTGCCCGCCGACCGGGGCGTCGACGCGATGCGCGCGGCGTGCCACGCGGTGCTGGACGCGGCGTACGAGAGGGGCGTGCGACGCGTGGACGCCGCCCGGTCCTACGGGCGCGCGGAGGAGTTCCTGGCCCGGTGGCCGGCCGACCGGGGCCACCGCGACGTCCGGGTGTCCGGCAAGTGGGACTACGAGCACGTGGCCGGCCGGCGGCGCGACGCGCCGACCCACGAGGTCAAGGAGCACTCGCCGGCCGCGTTCGCCCGCCAGTGGCGTGAGACCGAGGCGCTGCTCGGCGCCCACGTCGGGCTGTACCAGGTGCACCCGCTGACCGAGGACAGCCCGCTGTTCGGCGACCCGGAGCTGCTCACCGCGCTGGGCCGGCTGCGGGACTCGGGCGTGCGGCCGGGCTTCTCCACCTCCGGGCCGCGCCAGGCGGCGGCCGTGCGGCGGGCCCTGGGGCTGGAGGTCGAGGGGCGGCGGCTGTTCGAGGCCGTGCAGGCCACCTGGAACGTCCTGGAGACCTCCGCCGCGCCGGGCCTGGCGTGGGCGCACGAGAGCGGCGCGGAGGTGTCCGTCAAGGAGGGCCTGGCCAACGGCCGCCTCGCCCTCGACCCGCCGCGCGAGGTCCGCGACCCGGCGGCGCGGCACGGCGTGGGCCCCGACGCCGTCGCGCCGGCCGCGGTGCGCGCCCAGCCGTGGGCGGACGTCGTGCTGTCCGGGGCGGCGGGCGTCGACCAGCCGGTGGCCGACCTCGCGGCCCGCGAGGTCGACCTCGCGTCCGGCGGGTTCGACCTCGCCGAGGAACCCGAGCGGTACCGGGCGACCCGCGCGGCGCTGCCCCAGGGGTAGCCGCGCGCCCCGGGTCGGGGCGGTCAGCGCCGCCGCGCCAACCACTCCCGGATCAGGGCCCGGCCGTCCGGCACCGCCGGCCACCCCGGGTCCTCCACCTTCGCGCGGACCTCGGCCAAGGGCTCCCACCCGCCCCAGGCGACCTCCTCGGGCTGGAGGGTGAACGGGCCGTCGCTGCGCGCCTCGTAGACGTAGGCGACGTAGCGGACGGTCCCGTCGACGAAGGTCGTCCGGAAGCGGAACCGCGGCTCGGCCGCCACGCCCAGCTCCTCGGCCAGCTCCCGGGCCGCGCACTCGTCCGGCGTCTCGCCCGCCGCGACCACGCCGCCGCACGTCGGGTCGAGCAGGCCGGGGTAGACGTCCTTGGTGTCCGTGCGGCGGTGCACGAACAGCCGGTCGCCGTCCGACGACCGCACGACGATCGCCGCGCACGCGTGCCACAGGCCCTCGGCCCGCACCCGCGCCCGCGTCGCCGACCCGACCGGCGTGCCGTCCGGGCGCACCAGCAGCACCTGCTCCAAAGATCCTCCCCAAGTCGTACACCACCGTGGTACCCCGGTCCGACGCCCGCCGACACCCCCTGTTCCTACCGTCTTGGCGTTCGCGTCACGAGGAGGGGTTGTGCCCACATCTCTGCGGCTCGCGGTGGCCGAGTTCCGCAACCGGCCCGGCCGCGCCGTGCTGCCCGGGATCGCGCTGGTCGTCGGGGTCGCCTGCCTGCTGGCGGCGCTGATGACGAGCGACGCCATGGGGAAGGCGACCCGCGACGGCGCGCCGGTCGTGCCGGCCGACGCCGACCTGGTGGTCCGCGCGGTCCCTTTCACCGGCGCCGTCATCGACCAGGCGGTCGTCGACCGGGTCGCGGCGGTCCCCGGCGTGCGCGAGGTCGCGCCCGCCCGCCGGGTCGAGGTCGACCTCCTGCTCGCCGGCGGCCGGGCGGGCGCGGACCGGGCCGCCGCGGACGTCGAGGTCGACCGCCCCGGGCTGCGCCGGGTGCCGATCCTGGAGGGCCGCCCGCCGGGCCACGACGGCGAGATCGCGGTCGACCGGGTGACCGCCTTCCGGCACGGGCTCAGCCCCGGCGGCTCGATCGAGGTCGCCGACGCGCAGGGCCGGCCGCTCGCCGTCGTGGTCCGCGGGATCACCAAGCGCGGCGGGCAGGGCGAGCAGCCCGCCGTCGTGGTGGGCGAGGGGCTCGCGGCCGAGCTCGGCGGCCGGCCGCGGATCCTCGCGCTGCACGTCATGGGCGGTGACGCGGCGGCCGTCGCGCAGGCCGCGGGCGCCGACCTGCGGGTCGACCCGGCGTCGGCGGTGCGGGCCGAGCCGGGGAGCGACGAGCTGTCGGTGGTGCTGCTGCCGTTCAGCATCCTCGCGCTGGCCACGTCGGTGTTCGTGGCCTCGGCGACCTTCCGCGCCGTCTACGCGCAGCGCCGGCGGCACACCGCGCTGCTGCGGTGCCTGGGCGCGCACCGCGGGCCGCTGGTGTGGGCGAACCTGCTGGAAGCCCTGGTGACGGGCGCGGTGGCGGGCGCCGTGGGTGCGGTGCTGGGCGGCTCGGTGGCGTGGCTGCTGGCCCGGCTGTTCGACGCGACCGGGCTGTCGGCGCTGCTCGGCGCGGTCGAGCTGGAACCGACGCTGCTGCCCTCCGCCGGGCACCTCGTCCTGGGCGTGGTGCTGGCCGCCGCGCTCAGCGCGTTCGCCGCCGTGCGGCCGTCGCTGGCCGCGACCCGCGTCTCGCCGCTCGCGGCGCTGCGCACCTCCGAAGGCGCGACGCCGGACGCCGCCGTGGCGCGCCGCCGCCGCGTCCTGGGCCTGGTCCTGGTGGCCGCGGCGGTCGGGCTGGCGGCGCTCGGCGTGCTCGCGGCCGGTTCGATGGCGGCGATCTTCCTGGTCCTGTTCTCCGGCATCACCGCCGTCGCCGGGCTGTTCGGGGTGCTCGGCCCGGTCGTGGTGCCCGCCCTGGGCCGGGTCTTCGGCGCGGTCGCGAGCCGGGTCGGCGGGGCGCAGTGGAAGCTGGCCGCCGCCGAGGTGCGGCGGGTGCCGCAGCGGTCCGCGTCGGTGGCGATGCCGCTGCTGCTGGCCGCCGCGATGGTCACCTACTTCGCCGTCACCGTCGGCTCCGCGCAGCGCTTGGAGGATGAGTTCAGCAACGAGCCGCGCCCGGACGCCGTCGTCCTCGACGCGGGCGACCGGCCGCTGGGCGCCGCCGCGACCGCCGTCGTGGACCGCCCCGAGGTGGAGCGCGGCGTCGTCCTGCACACCGCCGTGGGCACCCAGACCGGCCCCACCGACGACAGCTACCCGATGACCGTCGAGGGCGTCGACGCCGACCGGATGCGGGAGTGGCTGGCCGACCGGGGCGTCGAGCGGGCGGACTTCCGGCCGGGCGCGGTGCTGCTGACCGAGTACACCGCGCGGACCATGGACGCGGTCGTCGGGCAGCCGGTCACCCTCCACGGGCTGCCGGGCGGGCCGCGCACCGCGACCTTCGCCGGCACGATCGCCGAGACGCTGGTGCACGGCGCGCACGCGGTCCTGGCCGACGAGTCGCTCGCGCCCGCCTCCAAGGTCCTGGTCACGCTGGCGCCCGGCGCCGACCAGACCGCGTTCCGCGACGCCGTGCACGCCTCGCTGGGCTCCGCGCCGACCGTGCTGGTGCAGACCCGGGTGGACAACGCCGAGCGCAACCAGCGCAACCTGGACCTGGGCATCACGGTGCTCATGGTGCTGCTGGGGCTGTCGGTGGCGGTGGCCGTGACCGGCATCGGCACCGCGCTGGCCATCTCCGTGCAGGAGCGCCGCAAGGAGCTGGCGCTGCGCCGCGCGCTGGGCGTGACCAGGGGCGGCATCCAGGGCGGCGTGGTGGCCGAGGCGGTGCTGCTGGCCCTGGTCGGCGTGCTGGGCGGCGGGGTGTTCGGGCTGGTCTACGCGGAGCTGACGCTGCTGGCGGTCAAGGTGTACGCGCCGCCCACCGCGGCGCTGCTCCCGCTGCTGGTCGGAGGCGCCGGCGTGGTGGTCCTCGCGGTGCTCGCGGCCTTCGGCCCGGCCCGCGGCGCGTCCCGCATCCGACCCGCCGCCGGGCTGGCCGCCGGGTGAAACGCGCCCCGGAGCCCCCGGAATGTCGGCGCCAAGCCGTAGGCTGCCACCTATGCGGCGGATCATGGGAACCGAAGTCGAGTACGGCATCGCGGTGCCGGGTGACGCGACGGCCAACCCGGTGCTCACCTCGACACAGGTGGTGCTCGCCTACGCGGCCGCCGCCGACATACCGCGGGCCCGGCGCGCGCGCTGGGACTACGAGGTCGAATCGCCGCTGCGCGACGCGCGCGGCTTCGACCTCGGGTCGCCCGGCGGGCACCCCGGCGACAGCGACGTGGAGGACCTGGGCGCGGCCAACGTCATCCTGACCAACGGCGCGCGCCTGTACGTCGACCACGCGCACCCGGAGTACTCCGCGCCCGAGGTGACCAACGCGCGTGACGCCGTGATCTGGGACAAGGCGGGGGAGCGGGTGATGGAGGAGGCGGCCATGCGCGCCGCCACCGTCCCCGGCCAGCCCCGCCTCCAGCTCTACAAGAACAACGTGGACGGCAAGGGCGCCAGCTACGGCACCCACGAGAACTACCTGATGCAGCGCAGCACCCCGTTCACGGCGGTGATCGCGGGCCTCACGCCGTTCTTCGCGTCGCGGCAGGTCGTGGTCGGCTCCGGGCGGGTGGGCGTCGGCGCCTCCGGCGAGGAGGCGGGCTTCCAGCTGTCCCAGCGCTCGGACTACATCGAGGTCGAGGTCGGGCTGGAGACCACGCTCAAGCGCGGCATCATCAACACCCGCGACGAGCCGCACGCCGACGCCGACAAGTACCGCCGGCTGCACGTCATCATCGGCGACGCGAACCTGGCCGAGCACTCGACCTACCTCAAGGTCGGCACCACCTCGCTGGTGCTGGACATGATCGAGGCCGGCCGCCGGTTCGACGACCTGCGGCTGCTGGACCCGGTGCGGGCCGTGCACCAGATCAGCCACGACCCGACGCTCAAGACCCGCGTGGAGCTGGCCGGCGGGCGCAAGTTCACCGGCCTGGACCTCCAGCACGCCTACTTCGAGCGCGCCTCCCGGTTCGTGGAGCAGGAGGGCGTCGGCGACCGCGAGGTGCTGCGGGTGTGGGGCGAGGTGCTCGACGCGCTGGCGCGCGACCCGCAGGAGTGCGCCGACCGGCTCGACTGGCCCGCCAAGCTGCGCCTGCTGGAGGGCTACCGGGCGCGCGACGGCCTGGCCTGGGGCTCGCCCCGGCTGCACCTGGTCGACCTCCAGTACTCCGACGTCCGGCTGGACAAGGGCCTGTACAACCGCCTGGTGGCGCGCGGCTCGATGAAGCGGCTGGTCACCGAGGAGGAGGTGCGCGCGGCCGTCCTCGCGCCGCCGGAGGACACCCGCGCCTACTTCCGGGGCCGGTGCCTGGAGCGGTACCCGACCTCGGTGGCGGCGGCCTCGTGGGACTCGGTGATCTTCGACCTGGGCCGCGAGTCCCTGGTCCGCATCCCCACGCTGGAGCCGCTGCGCGGCACGAAGGCCCACGTCGGGGCGCTGCTGGAAGCCTCGGACACGGCCGAGCAGCTGGTCGAGGCCCTCACCAGGGGCTGATCGACGCCACGCGGGTGGCAGGCACCGGATGTCGGATCCGGTGGGTAGGGTTGGACGCAAGGACCGGGAGAAGCGGGGAGGTCGACATGTCCCAGGAACAGGTCCAGCGGCAGGGCGGCGGCGGTGGTGACGAGGGCGGCGACGGCGCGGCCGGCGCCGGCCAGGAGCGCCGGGAGAAGCTCGGCGAGGACGTGGACGCCATCCTCGACGAGATCGACGACGTCCTGGAGGAGAACGCCGAGGACTTCGTCCGCGCGTACGTGCAAAAGGGCGGCGAGTAGCAGCCGATCGGCGGAGTAGGAGAAAAGCACACCCATGGACCACAGCTCGACCGGGCACTACCCGGCCGCGTCGTTGCCCCCGGCCTACCTGCGGCCGGGGTCGTCGTCGTTCACCGATTTCCTCCGCGCCCAGGCCCCGGAGCTGCTGCCGTCCGCGCGCGGCTACCCCGAGGGCTCGGTCGTGCAGGCCCCGCACGGCACCACGGTCGTGGCGCTGACCTTCAAGGGCGGCGTGGTGCTCGCGGGCGACCGGCGGGCCACCATGGGCAACGTGATCGCCCAGCGCGACATGAAGAAGGTCTTCGTCACCGACGACTACTCGGCGGTGGGCATCGCGGGCACGGCGGGCATCGCGATCGAGATCGTCCGGCTGTTCGCGGTCGAGCTCCGGCACTACGAGAAGATCGAGGGCGTCTCGCTGTCCCTGGACGGCAAGGCCAACCGGCTCTCGGCGATGATCAAGGGCAACCTGGACGCGGCGCTCGCGGGCCTCGCGGTGGTGCCGCTGTTCGCGGGCTTCGACACCGACGCGCCCGACCCGGACCGCGCCGGCCGCATCGTGTCCTACGACGTGACCGGCGGCCGGTACGAGGAGTCGCTCGGCTACCAGGCGGTCGGCTCGGGCTCGCTGTTCGCGAAGTCGGCGCTGAAGAAGCTCTACGACCCGGACGCCGACGCCGAGGCGGCCACCCGCGCCGCGATCGAGGCGCTCTACGACGCCGCCGACGACGACACGGGCACCGGCGGGCCGGACATCGCCCGGCGGATCTACCCCAGCGTCGTGACGATCACGGCCGCCACCGGCGCGGTGCACCTGCCCGAGGAGCGGACCTCGGCGCTGGCCGAAGCCGTCGTCGAAGCCCGCCGGTCCAGCCCGACCGGCTGATCCCACCTCCCCTCCCCACCCCGCGACCCCAGGAGCCGCACCAGTGACGATGCCGTTGTACGCCTCACCCGAGCAGATCCTCCGGGACCGCTCGGAGTACGCCAGGAAGGGCATCGCCCGAGGCCGCAGCGTCGTCGTGCTGCGCTACGCCGACGGCGTGCTGTTCGTGGCGGAGAACCCCTCCGCGACCCTGCACAAGGTCTCGGAGATCTACGACCGCATCGGCTTCGCCGCCGTCGGCCGCTACAGCGAGTTCGAGAACCTGCGGCAGGCCGGCATCCGCTTCGCCGACATCCGCGGGTACCAGAACGACCCGCGCGACGTGACGGGCCGGTCGCTGGCCAACGTCTACGCGCAGACGCTGGGCTCGGTGTTCAGCGAGCAGATCAAGCCGCTGGAGGTGGAGATCTGCGTCGCCGAGGTCGGCACCGCGCCCGAGCAGGACACCCTCTACCGGCTGACCTACGACGGCTCCATCGTGGAGGAGCCGCAGTACGTCGTGATGGGCGGCCAGGCCGAGGCGACCGGCAACGCCCTGAAGGACGCCTACGCCGAGAACCTGTCGCTGGCCGACGCCGTGCGGGTCGCGGTGAGGGCGCTCAGCACGGGCAGCACCAGCACCGGCAACGGCAAGCCGGACCTGCTCGACCAGCCCAAGCTGGAGGTGGCGGTCCTGGAGCGCGACCGCCCGCACCGCGCGTTCCGCCGCATCGCCGGCGCGGTCCTCGCACCGCTGCTGGCGGCCGCGGCCTCGCCCGACACCCCGGCCGACACCACGTCCGGGGCCGCGGCGGACACCCCGGCCGGGGAGGCCGAGCCGAAGCCGGTGACGGACGTGAACCTGCCGCCGAACGACGAAGAGAAGTAGCGCACGACGAGCGGAAGGCCCCCGGCACCGCGCCGGGGGCCTTCCTCGTGCCATGACCAACGCGCCGCCGCCCTGCCTCGCCGGCAGGACGCCGGGCCTCGCCTCCCACCTCGGCGACGACCCCGCCCCGGCGAAGACTCCCGACGGCGACCTCGCCCCGGCGACGACCCCCGGTGACGACTTCGCCCCGACGACGACTTCGCCCCGACGAAGACCCCTGACGGCGACCTCGCCCCGGCGAAGACCCCCGGCAGCGACCTCGCCCCGACGAAGACCCCCTCGGCGGTACTTCCCGGCTGGGTGTCGCCTCTCAGCTCGGCGGCCTGGAACTGTCGGTGGCCGATGGGACAATGGTGCCGGGGGCCGGAGGCCACACCCGCGACCTCGCCCCGCACCGCCACGCGCCCGCACCGCCACGCCTGGCTCACACCGCCTCGCCTGCGGTTTCGCCCCGCAGCCGCCACGCCTGTGAGCCCACCCCGCTCAGCCCCGCTCCACTCCGGCCTGCCGCGGTCCGCCCCGCCCCGCCCCGCCTGGTCCGCTCCGTTCCGCCCTGGCCCGGCCCGCCCTGGCCCGGCCCGCTCCGTTCCGCTCCGGCCTGGTCCGCCCCGCCCCGCCCCGCCCCGGCCTGGTCCGCTCCGCCCTGGCCCGGCCCGCTCCGTTCCGCCTTGACCCGCGCTGGTCCGCTCTGCCCCGCGTCGGTCCGTCCCGCCCCGCACCCCCGACCAGCGCTCCCGTCGGCAGCCCCCGCCTCGCCACAGGCCCCGGCACCGGGGCCGGCCGGTCACGGCCGGTAGATCGCCAGGGCCGCCGGGCGCGAGCGGAACTCGAACCTCGACCCCGTCGGCCCGACCTCGCCGTCCGTCGCGATCGCCACCGCCGCGTCGAGCACCTGGACGTCCAGCCACCGCGTCTCCAGGTGCCGGTAGGTGCGGCTGCGGTTCAGGGAGCCCAGCAGCGCCCCGATGAAGAACCGGGTCCGGGAGAACCGCGTGTCGGCGCGGATGTAGCGCACGTCCATCAGCCCCGCGTCCAGCGCCGGGCGCATGGTCGGCGCGAAGCCCTTCGGCCGGTACGGCCCGTTGCCCACGAACAGCATCCACACCAGGTGCGGTTCGCCGTTCAGCTCCACCCGCAGCGGCCGGGACGTGCGCAGGACCTGCGCCATCGCGATCCCCGCCGCCGGCCACTTGCCCCAGCGGTCCTGGAGCCGCTCGCGCAGCCGCACCATGTCCGGGTACCCGCCGAGCGACGCGGTGTTGACGAACCAGCGCGGGCCCTCGCCGTCCACGGTCACCGCGGCCAGGTCGACCAGCGCGCCGTCACCGGCGGCGACCGCCCGCGCCGCATCACCCAGCCCGGTGATGCCCACGTCGCGCGCGAAGTGGTTCAGCGTCCCGGCCGGGATGAGCACCAGGGGCAGCCGGTTCGCCGCCGCCAGCGCCGCGACGGCCGCCACCGACCCGTCGCCGCCCGCCACGCCCAGCGCCCGCGGGTCGTGGTCGGTCAGCACCGCGTCCAGGTCGTCGATCGACACGACCCGCGCCTTGGGCCACTCGCGGGTGATCTCCTCGGTCGGGTCGCCGCCCAGGCCCGAGCCGGGGTTCACCACGACCACCAGCCCCTCGCCGTCGACCAGCGCCTCCAGCTCGCGGTGGTCGCGGGCGGAGGCCGCGTCCTCCCGCCCGATCGGCCACCAGCGCCTGGTCAGCAGGCCCGCGCCGAGGCCGATCAGGGCGCCCGCGGCCACGTCCGACGGCCAGTGCACGCCCGTGTGCACCCGCGAGTACGCCACGGCCGCCGCCACCGGGGCGACCACGGCGCCCAGCGCGGGCGACTCCATCGCCACCGCCGTGGTGAACGCCGCCGCCGAGGCCGCGTGACCGGACGGGAACGAGGACGACGTCGGCCGCTTGGTCAGCCGGCGGGACACGTCCACCAGCTCGGCGGCCGGCCTGCGCCGGGGGAACAGGCGCTTGGCGACCAGGCTGGCGCCGGCGCTGGCGCCCGCGATCGCCGCGACGCCGCGCAGCGCCGAGCGGCGGGGCTTGCCCCTGCCCAGGGCCAGCACGGCGGCGGCGCCCAACCACAGCGCGCTGTGGTTGGCCGCCCGGGAGAGTTTTTTCATCCCCTGATCGAGGGATGTGGCGGGGAGCTGGGCGGAACGCCTCATCAGGGCCTGGTCCAGGCGGTTCACTCGTCGGAGCACACTGGAACGTTATCCGCGAAATCCGCGTGCCGCCCGATTGGATCACTGAGGAAAGCGCCGGATGCGCCTACTGTTGAGGGATGCAGCGGCGGATCTTCGGCATTGAGACTGAGTTCGGGGTGACCTGCACCTTCCACGGGCAGCGCAGGCTGTCCCCGGATGAGGTCGCGCGTTATCTGTTCCGCCGGGTCGTCTCGTGGGGCCGTTCCTCGAACGTGTTCCTGCGCAACGGCTCTCGGCTCTACCTGGACGTGGGGTCGCACCCCGAGTACGCGACCGCGGAGTGCGACGACCTGGCCCAGCTCGTCACGCACGACAAGGCTGGTGAGCGGATCCTCGAGGACCTGCTCGTCGACGCCGAGCGCAGGCTCGCCGACGAGGGCATCGGGGGGGACATCTTCCTGTTCAAGAACAACACCGACTCCGCCGGCAACTCCTACGGTTGCCACGAGAACTACCTGGTCGCGCGAGCCGGGGAGTTCTCCCGGATCGCCGACGTGCTGCTGCCGTTCCTGGTGACCAGGCAGCTGATCTGCGGCGCGGGCAAGGTGCTCCAGACCCCGCGCGGCGCCGTGTACTGCCTGTCGCAGCGGGCCGAGCACATCTGGGAGGGCGTGTCCAGCGCCACCACCCGGTCGCGCCCGATCATCAACACCCGCGACGAGCCGCACGCCGACGCCGAGCGCTACCGCAGGCTCCACGTCATCGTCGGCGACTCGAACATGTCCGAGGTGACCACGCTGCTCAAGGTGGGCAGCGCGAACCTGGTGCTGGAGATGATCGAGCAGGGCGTCCAGTTCCGGGACTTCAGCCTGGACAACCCGATCCGCGCGATCCGCGAGATCAGCCACGACCTGACCGGGCGGCGCACGGTGCGCCTCGCCGGCGGCAAGGAAGCCTCGGCGCTGGACATCCAGCGCGAGTACTACGAGCGGGCCGTGGAGCACGTGGGCAAGCGGGCGCCGGACCCGATGGCCGAGCGGGTGCTCGAGCTGTGGGGCCGCACGCTGGACGCGGTCGAGTCCGAGGACCTGTCCAAGATCGACCGGGAGATCGACTGGGCGATCAAGTACCGGCTGATGGAGCGGTACCAGGCCAAGCACGGCATGGACCTGTCCAACCCCCGGATCGCGCAGCTCGACCTCGCCTACCACGACATCCGGCGCGGCCGGGGCGTCTTCGACCTGCTCCAGCGCAAGGGGCAGGTCGACCGGGTGACCGACGACGGCGAGATCGAGGCCGCCAAGGACACCCCGCCGCAGACCACCCGGGCCAAGCTGCGCGGCGACTTCATCGCCGCCGCGCAGGCCGCCGGGCGGGACTTCACCGTCGACTGGGTCCACCTCAAGCTGAACGACCAGGCGCAGCGCACCGTGCTGTGCAAGGACCCGTTCCGCGCGGTGGACGAGCGGGTGGAGCGGCTGATCTCCTCCCTCTAGCGGTAGCGGGTGGGGGAGGGCCCTCCACGGGGTGGACACCCCGTGGAGGGCCCTCCCCGCGTCCCGGCCGGGGCGGGACGCCTGGATCGCGACCGGCGGCGGGGCGCGGGTGCTGCACCCGTCCGACGGCGGTCACCGCCGGCGCGTCCGACCCCGGCGCGTCCGGACTCCGGCGCGTCCGGCACCGCCGACCGCGCTGGGCGGCTGCCGGTCGGTCGGTGAGGGCCGGGTCGGCGCCCCGGCCAGGGGCAGGCGCACGGGCGCGAGCCGGCCGGAGGGCTGATCGTTTCCACGCCCGCCGCCGGGGGTAGCAGGTGGTGTGTTCACCGACTTCACACTGGCCAGGGTCCCTGCCGACGGGGTGGAGCTGCGGGTGCGGACGGGTGGTTCCGGGCCGCCCGTGCTGCTGCTGCACGGCCACCCCCGCACCCACACCACGTGGCGGCACGTCGCCCCGCTGCTCGCCCGCGACCACACCGTCGTGTGCCCCGACCTGCCGGGCTACGGCGAGTCGGGCAAACCGCCCACCGCGCCCGACCACGAGCCGCACTCGAAGCGGGCGATGGCGCGGCACTGCGCGGCGCTGATGCGGGAGCTGGGCCACGAGCGGTTCGCGGTGGTCGGGCACGACCGGGGCGGCTACGTCGCCACGCGCCTCGCGCTCGACCACCCCGACCGGGTCACGCACCTGGTCGCGCTGGACGTGGTGCCGATCGGGTCCGCGCTGGCCCGGTGCGGTCCGGAGTTCGCCCGCCGCTGGTGGCACTGGTTCTTCCTGGCCCAGCCCGAGGTGCCCGAACGGGTGATCCTCGCCGACCCGGACGCCTGGTACCGCACCGCCGAGCGGCCGGTGGACGAGGACACGCTGCGGGCGATGCACGACCCCGACACGGTGCACGCCATGGTCGAGGACTACCGGGCCGGCCTGGGCGTCGACCGGCGCGCCGACGACGCCGACCTGGCCGCGGGCGTGCGGATCGGCTGCCCCGTGCTGGTGCTGTGGGCGGAGGGCGACGACCTGCCCTCGCTCTACGGCGACGTGCTGGGCGTGTGGCGGGACTGGGCGCCGCGGGTGCGGGGGCGCGGCCTGGACTCCGGCCACCACCTCTCGGAGGACGTGCCGGAGGAGCTGGCCGCCGAGGTCCGGGGCTTCCTGGCCGGGAGCAGCTGAAAGGGCCACCCGGTCGGGTTGGGGTGGGGAGGTGCGCGGCGGCGCGGCCGGACGGGGTTAGGGTTCACCGGTGGCCATCGCACGTGCCGAACGGCTCGTCAACCTGGTGCTGTGCCTGCTCTCCACCCGGCAGTACCTGACCGCCGAGCGCATCCGCGCCATCGTCCCCGGCTATTCCGACGCCGCGACGGACGAGGCGTTCTTCCGCATGTTCGAACGCGACAAGACCGAGTTGCGCGACCTCGGCGTGCCGCTGGAGATCGGGCGCAACGCGGGGGTCGAGGGACCGGACGGGTACCGCATCGCGCGGCGCGACTACGAGCTGGGCGACGTCGACCTGGAGCCGGACGAGGCGGCGGCGGTGGCGCTGGCCGCGCGGCTGTGGGACTCGCCGCAGCTCACCGGCGCGGCGCACGGCGCGCTGATCAAGCTGCGCGCCGCGGGCGTGGACGTCGACCCGGACGTGCAGGTGGCGGTCGAGCCCAGGGTCCGCACCAGCGAGCCCGCGTTCCCGCCGCTGCTGGCGGCCGTGCAGGAGGGGCGGGTGGTCGAGTTCGACTACCGCCGCCCCGTGCCGGTCGAGGTGCGCACGCGCACCGTGGAGCCGTGGGGCGTGGTGGCCTGGCGCGGTCGCTGGTACCTGGTGGGCCACGACCGGGACCGCCGCGCGCCGCGCTGCTTCCGGCTCTCGCGGATCGTCGGCGACGTGCGGCCCCAAGGCCGGGCCGGCGTCGTGCAGCGGCCCGACGACGTGGACCTGCTCAGCTTCGTCGCCCGCAGCGAGCCGTCCCGGCAGCCGGTCGCGGTGGCGAAGCTGTGGGTGGCGCGGGACCGGGCGCAGGGCGTGCGCCGGCGGGCCCGGGTCGTGGGGGAGCAGGAGTTCGACGGGGTCGCGGGCGACCTGCTGGAGATCGACCTGCGCTTCCCGGACTCGGCCGCGAGCTGGCTCGCCGGGTTCGGCGCGGACGTCCTGGTGCTGGAGCCCGAGGTGCTGGCCAAGACCGTGCGGGAGAAGCTGCTGGGCGCGCTGCGCGGGGCGGGGGTGCGCGCGTGAACGCCTCCGCCGACCGGCTGCCCCGCCTGCTCGCCCTGGTGCCCTACCTGCTGGCCCGGCCCGGCATCCCCATCGAGGAGGCCGCCGCCGACTTCGAGGTGACGCCCCGGCAGCTGCGGCGCGACCTGGAGTTGCTGTGGATGTGCGGCCTGCCCGGCTACGGGCCCGGCGACCTGATCGACCTGTCGTTCGAGGGCGAGACGGTCACCGTCACCTTCGACGCGGGCATGAGCCGCCCGCTGCGGCTGACCGCCGCCGAGGCGACGGCCCTGCTGGTGGCGCTGCGGGCGCTGGCCGAGACGCCCGGCGTCGCCGACACCGCCGCGGTGCGCCGGGCCGTGGCGAAGATCGAGGCCGCCGTCGGCCAGGCGCGACCGGCGGGCGTCGCGGTCGGGCTGGCCGTGCGGGAGGCCCCGGAGACCGCGCTGGTGCGCGACGCGGTGTCCGCCGGCGTGCGCCGCGGCCGGGCGCTGCACCTGCGCTACTACACGCCCTCCCGCGACGAGGTGACCGACCGGGTGGTCGACCCGATGCGGGTGCTGCTGGTGGAAGGCCGAAGCTACCTCGAGGCGTGGTGCCGGGTCGCCGACGGCGTTCGGCTGTTCCGACTGGACCGGATAGACGCCGTCGACGTGCTCGACGAGCCCGCCAGCCCGCCGCCGCACGCCGAGCCGACCGACACCTCGGAGGGGTTGTTCCGCCCCGACCCCTCCCAGCGGACGGCCGTGCTGGTGCTGGAACCGGATGCGCGCTGGGTGGCCGAGTACTACCCGGTGGACGCGCTGACCGAGCTGGCCGAGGGCCGCGCGCGGGTCCTCATGCGCTACTCCGACACCGCCTGGATGGTGCGCCTGCTGCTCGGCCTGGGCGGCGAGGTGCGCGTCGAGCAGCCGGCCGAGCTGGTCGCGGCGGTCGCCCGACAGGCGGAGGCGGCATTGCGCCGGGCGGATCACCTCCCGGCAACCTGAGCCCTATACGGTGATGCCGTGCCGTACTTGCCGAGCCTGGTGTTGTTGCTGGTCGGGATGGTGTTTTTGATCGTCGTCCTGGTCCGGGTCCTCCGATCCTTGCGTCGTTTCCGCGCCGCAAGCACTCTGGTGGGGAACAGGGTCGGCGACGGCGCCGGTCTGCTGCGGGCGCGGTTCGCCGCGCTCGGGGTGGCCGTCGCCGAACGGCGTCCGGACCGGGCCCTCAGGGGCGGACCCCGCGTACCATCGACGGACCGGGGGATGAAGGAGGACTACCGTGGGTAACCTCGGAGCTACTGAGCTGATCATCATCGCTGTGGTGATCATCTTGCTGTTCGGGGCGAAGAAGCTGCCCGACATGGCGCGCTCGCTCGGCCGCTCGGCGAAGATCCTCAAGGCCGAGACCAAGGGCCTGCGCGACGACGAGGACCAGCCGCAGGCCGCGCAGCCGAACACGGCCGTCCAGCAGCCCGCGCCCCAGCAGCTGCCGCCCGCCCAGCCGCAGGTCGCCCAGCCGCAGGTCGCGCAGCCCCAGGTCGCGCAGCCCCAGGTCGCGCAGCCCCAGGTCGCGCAGCCCCAGGTCGCGCAGCAGCCCGCCGCGCCCCAGGTGGCGCAGCAGCCGCAGGTGGCGCAGCCGATCGAGCAGTCCGCCCAGAACCTCCAGAACAAGCAGAACTAGACCAGAAGGACGGTCCGCACCGTGGGGGCAAAGCCCGTTCGGTGGTGGTCGGAGCGGCGTGCGCGCCGCAGGCTGACGAGTCGTCGGAGCAACCCCGACGGCACCATGTCGCTGAAGGACCACCTGTACGACCTGCGCCACCGGCTGGGGTTGGCGCTGCTGATCATCGCCATCGGTGCGATCTTCGGCTTCTTCTGGTGGGGGTGGCACATCTTCGGCCTGCCCAGCCTCGGTGAGGTCGTGATCGCGCCCTACTGCGGCATCCCCGACAGCGACCGGTTCAACCAGGGCGGGACGTGCCAGCTCCTCCAGACCAAGGTCTTCGAGGGCTTCCTGATCCAGCTCAAGGTGGGCGCCGCGGCGGGCATGGCGGTCACCGCGCCGCTGTGGCTCTACCAGGTCTGGCGGTTCATCGCGCCCGGCCTGTACGCGAAGGAGCGCAAGTTCGCGCTGATCTTCGTGGGCTGCGCCTCGGTGCTCTTCGTGCTCGGCGCCGCCCTGGCGTTCTACGTGGTCCCGCAGGGCCTGGTGGTGCTCCTCGGCTTCGGTGACAGCCAGTTCCTCACGGCGCTGTCGGCCGGCGACTACATCGACTTCGTGCTGGCGCTGCTGCTGATCTTCGGGGTGAGCTTCGAGCTGCCCCTGATCGTGGTGATGCTCAACCAGGTCGGCGTGGTGAGCTACGCCAAGCTGTGCAAGTGGCGGCGCGGCATCGTGTTCGCGCTGTTCGTCTTCGCGGCCATCGCCACGCCGGGCGCCGACCCGATCTCCATGATCGTGCTGGCCGTCGCGCTGACGCTGCTGTTCGAGCTGGCCATCCAGATCGCCCGCGTGCACGACCGGCGGGCGGCGCGCCGGCGCCGGGCCGAGGGCTTGGACGAGCTGTCCGACGACGAGGCGGCCCCGTTCGACTACACGCCGACCCCGATCGAGGAGCCGGTGACCGACTCGGTGGCGCCGAAGGAGCCGCACCGGGTCCGCTACGACGACGCCACGTGACGCGCGCGGCGCTGCTGGTCTGCCCCGCCTCCGGGCGGGGGCGGGCCGCGCGGGTGGCGGGCACCGTGGCCGCCCGGCTGCGCACCGCGGTCGACTCGCTGGACCTGCACGTCGCCCCCTCGGCGGCGGGCACGGCCGCGGCGGCGCGGCGGGCGGTGGACGACGGCGTGGACGTCCTGGTCGTGCTCGGCGGCGACGGCGGCGCGCACCTGGCGGTCCAGGCGTGCGCCGGGACGCCCACCGCGCTGGCCGTGGTGCCCGCCGGCACCGGCAACGACCTCGCGACGGCTCTGGGCGTCACCGGCGTGGACGACGTGGTGGCCGCCCTGCGCGCCGGCTCCACCCGGTCGCTGGACCTCGGCCGGTCCGCCGGCGGCCGGTGGTTCGCCACCGTGCTGTGCGCGGGCTTCGACTCGGCGGTCAACGAGCGGGCCAACGCGCTGCGGTGGCCCGCGGGCCCGCGCCGCTACGACCTGGCGATCCTGGCGGAGCTGGCCGCCCTGCGCCCCGGGCCGCTGGTCGTGCGGACCGCGGACGAGCGGCTGGAGCTGGACGCCCTGCTGGTGGCGGTGGGCAACACCACCAGCTACGGCGGCGGCATCCCGGTGTGCCCGGACGCGGACCCGGCCGACGGCCTGCTCGACCTCACCGTGGTCGGGGCCGCGCCCCGCCGGACCCTGCTGCGGATGCTCCCGACCCTGCGCGCCGGGCGGCACGTCGGCCACCCGGCCGTGCGGACCCTGCGCGCCCGGTCGGTGCGGCTGTCCGGCCCGGCCTGGGTCGGCTACGCCGACGGCGAGCGCCTGCACGGCCTGCCGATGCGGGTGGAGTGCAGGTCAGCGGCCCTGGCGGTGGTCGCGCCGCCGGCGCCCGGCTGAGGCCGCGGGCGGCGCGCCCGGATCAGGAGCGCTTTTGTCGGTGGTCTGTGACAGCCTTGGGGGGTGTCAAGTGCTCCACGGTCCCCGGCCGGCCAGTACGCGGACTCCCGCCGCCGTTCCGCCCGGCCCAAGCTGACCGACTTCCTCTCGGTGCTCTCCTTCGAGCTCGACCCCTTCCAGCAGCGCGCCTGCGAGGCCCTGGAGGACGGGCACGGCGTGCTGGTGTGCGCGCCCACCGGCGCGGGCAAGACCGTCGTCGGCGAGTTCGCCGTCCACCTGGCCCTCTCCGAGGGCCGCAAGTGCTTCTACACCACGCCGATCAAGGCGCTGTCCAACCAGAAGTACGCCGACCTGGTGGCCCGCTACGGCAGCGCCGAGGTCGGCCTGCTGACCGGCGACACCTCGGTCAACGGCAACGCGCCCGTGGTCGTGATGACCACCGAGGTGCTGCGCAACATGCTGTACGCCAACTCCGCCACGCTGGGCAGCCTCGCCTACGTGGTCATGGACGAGGTGCACTACCTGGCCGACCGGTTCCGCGGCCCGGTGTGGGAGGAGGTCATCCTCCACCTGCCCGAGTCGGTGCGGCTGGTGAGCCTGTCCGCCACGGTCAGCAACGCCGAGGAGTTCGGCGAGTGGCTGGTCGAGGTGCGCGGCGACACCACCGTGGTGGTCGACGAGCACCGGCCGGTGCCGCTGTGGCAGCACATGCTGGCCGGCGGCCGGATGCTGGACCTGTTCGCGGGCGAGGCCCCCGACGGCCACGCCCGGATCAACCCGCAGCTGCTGCGCCACACCGAGGACCTGGCGCGGTTCCACGTGCCGTGGAGCCGCAACCGCAACAACAAGGGCCGCCCGCCGCGCGGGTCGGGGTTCAAGCCGCCGTCGCGGGTCGACGTCGTGCAGCGGCTGGACGCCGCGGGCCTGCTGCCCGCGATCGACTTCGTGTTCAGCCGGGCGGGCTGCGACGCGGCGGTGGGGCAGTGCGTGCGGGCCGGCCTGCGGCTGAACTCCGAGGCCGAGGTCGAGCAGATCCGCGAGGTCATCGAGGACAAGACGCGCGACCTGCCGCAGGGCGACCTGATGGTGCTGGGCTACTGGGAGTGGCGGGAGGCGCTGGAGCGGGGCATCGCGAGCCACCACGCGGGCCTGCTGCCGGCGTTCAAGGAGACCGTGGAGGAGCTGTTCGTCCGCGGCCTGGTGAAGGTCGTGTTCGCGACCGAGACGCTGGCGCTGGGCATCAACATGCCCGCCCGCACGGTGGTGCTGGAGAAGCTGGTCAAGTACAACGGCGAGGCGCACGTCGACCTCACCCCGGGCGAGTACACGCAGCTGACCGGCCGCGCGGGGCGGCGGGGCATCGACGTGGAGGGCCACGCGGTGGTGGTCTGGCAGCCCGGCGTCGACCCGAAGGCGGTCGCCGGGCTGGCCTCGACCCGGACCTACCCGCTGCGGTCGTCGTTCCGGCCGGGCTACAACATGGCCGTCAACCTGGTGCACCAGCTGGGCGCGGCGGCGGCCCGGGAGATCCTGGAGCAGTCGTTCGCGCAGTTCCAGGCCGACCGGTCGGTGGTGGGCCTGGCGCGGCGCATCGAGCGCAACAAGGAGGCGCTGGCCGGCTACGCCGAGGCGATGAGCTGCCACCTGGGCGACTTCACCGAGTACGCCGCGCTGCGGCGGCGGGTCGTCGACCGGGAGAAGGCGCTGGCCCGGCAGAACTCCTCGGCCAAGCGGGCGGAGGCGGCGGCGTCGCTGGAGCGGCTGCGCAAGGGCGACGTGATCGCGGTGCCGACGGGCCGCCGGTCGGGCCTGGCCGTGGTGATCGACCCCGGGCTGGAGCCGCTGGGCGAGGCGCGCCCGCTGGTGGTGACCGAGGACCGGTGGTCGGGCCGGCTGTCGGCGGCGGACTTCCCGGCCCCGGTGGAGGTGCTGGGGCGGCTGCGGCTGCCGCGCCAGGTGGACACGCGCTCGCCCAAGTCCCGGCGCGACCTGGCGTCGACGCTGCGCGACACGGGGATCGTCGCGCCGTCGCTGCGCCGGCGCCGGTCGACCGCCGACGACGACGCCGAGCTGGCGACGCTGCGCCGCGCGCTGCGGTCGCACCCGTGCCACGGCTGCGAGAAGCGCGAGGACCACGCCCGGTGGGGCGAGCGGTACCACCGGCTGCTGGCCGAGACCGAGCAGCTGGAGCGCAAGGTCGCGGCGACGACGCACTCGCTGGCGCGCGAGTTCGACCGCATCCGGGGCCTGCTGCGCGAGCGCGGCTACCTGCACGAGGAGGAGACCGGGCCGGGCGAGGAGGTCACCGAGCACGGCAAGCGGCTGACCCGGCTCTACAGCGAGTCGGACCTGCTGGCCGCGGAGTGCCTGCGGCACGGCGTGTGGCGCGGCCTGGACCCGGCGGAGCTGGCGGCCGTGGTGTCGTCGCTGGTCTACGAGGCGCGGCGGGACGGCCCGCTGGAGACGCGGCTGCCGCCGGGCAAGGTGCACGACGCGCTGACGGCGACGTCGCGGCTGTGGGCGGAGCTGGAGGACGACGAGCGGCGGCACCGGCTCGACCGCACGCGCCAGCCCGACCCGGGGTTCGCGTGGCCGGTGTACCGGTGGGCGCGGGGCGAGTCGCTGGAGAAGGTGCTCAGCGCGTCCGAGGCGAGCGGGACCGAGCTGGGCGCGGGCGACTTCGTGCGCTGGTGCCGGCAGGTGATCGACTTCCTGGACCAGATCAGGGACGTGGTCGGCGGCGGCGACCCGGTGGGCGCGACGGCGCGCAAGGCCGTCGAGGCGCTGCGCCGCGGGGTGGTGGCGATGGCCACGGTCTGAGAAAGGTTTGCGGGGTGGCTGGGTGCGCCCGGCGCTCCTGTGGTTTGATCGCGCCCGCAAGCCTTGAACACCCTTTTTCCAGACCGACCGTCGGAGGCCGAGCATGACCAGTCCGTACGGACCGTCCGGAGGGAACGACCCGCAGCAGCAGTGGGGCCAGCAGCCCTACGGTGGTGGGTACCCCGGCACGCCGTCGGGTGGTTTCCCCGCTCAGCAGCCCGGTTACGGGCAGCCGGACCCGTCGCAGCAGCAGCAACAGCAGCAGTGGGGGCAGCAGCCCCAGCAGCCGTACACGCAGCAGTACCCCGCCGGCTACGACCCCGGCCAGCAGAACCCGTACGGCCAGCCGGACCCGTCGCAACAGCAGCAGAACCCGTACGGGCAGCCGGACCCGTCACAGCAGCAGAACCCCTACGGCCAGCCGGACCCGTCGCAGCAGCAGTGGGGCCAGCAGGGCCAGTACGGCCAGCCCGGGTTCGGCCAGCAGAACCCGTACGGCCAGCCCGGCTACGGGCCGCAGCAGCCGCCCGCGAAGAAGTCCGGCGCGGTGCTGTGGGTCGTCGTGGGCCTGGTCGTGCTGGTGGTCGCGGCTGTCGGCATCACCGGTTTCGTGGCGCCCGGCTTCTTCAAGAAGAAGATCTTCGACAACGCGTCCGTGCAGTCCGGGATCGTGCAGATCCTCAAGGACGACTACAAGATCTCCGACGTGGAGAGCGCGACCTGCACCGGTGAGAACCCGGTGGAGCCCAACCGCACCTTCACCTGCAAGGCGAAGATCGGCGGCAAGGACAAGGACGTGAAGATCACGGTCAAGACCGCGGACGGCGAGTACGAGGTCGGGCAGCCCACGGGCTGACCCGCCCGAGCGGCGCCCGGCACGAGGCCACCCCGGCGCACGGGGTGGCCTCGTCGTGCTCGCGCCCCGGCGCCGACGTGATTTCGCTCCCGGTCGCCGCGGCACGGGGCAAAGTCGTTCGCGCCGGGAGCGGCGACGAGGCACGATCGGCCGATGACCGATCTCGACATCCGCGTCCTCGACGACTCCTGGTACCGGGCCGCGCACACGCTGTTCAGGGGCACCCTGCACCACGGGCCCGCGTCGGACGAGCGCTGGGAGGTCGCTCGGGGCTCCTACGGTCCCGGGCGGTCGTTCGGCGCGTTCGCGGGCGACGAGCTGATCGGCACGGTGCACTCGTTCCCCTCCGCGCTGGCGGTGCCGGGCGGCGCCGTGGTGCCGATGGCGGCGGTGAGCCGGGTGGGCGTCCGGGCGGACTGGACGCGGCGCGGCGTGCTGACCGCGCTCCAGCGGGCGCAGCTGCGGGCGTTGCGGGAGTCCGGCGAGGTCGCGGCGACGCTGCGGGCGTCCGAGGGTCTGATCTACGAGCGGTTCGGCTACGGCGTGGCGACGCGGTTCCGCGAGGTGCGCATCCAGCGGGCGCGGGCCCGCTCGCGGCTGCCGATCGCGGGGCGGGTGCGCCTGGTGGCGGGCGAGCCGGCGGCGGAGGCGGCGCGGGCGCTGTTCGAGCGCGTGTCGCCGGGCCGGGCGGGCACCATCGCGCGGTGGCCGGCCTGGTGGGACGTGAACCTCGTCCACGGCGAGGACCTGAAGGTCGCGGTGGCCGCCGGCCCGGACGGCGACGACGGGTACGTGGTCTACCGGGTCGTGCCGCGCGACTTCACCAGCGTCGAGGTGAAGCCGTCCGTGCTGGTCGTGATGGACCTCTGGGCGGAGACGCCGCGCGCGTGGTCCGACCTGTGGGCGTTCGTGCTGGGCATCGACCTGGTGGACGACGTCGTCGCCGGGGGCAGGCCGCTCGACGAGCCGCTGGAGTGGCTGCTGGCGGACCGGCGGGCGCTGCGGGTCGTGGACCAGGCGGACGAGACGTGGCTGCGGCTGCTCGACGTGGAGGCCGCCCTCGCGGCCCGCTCCTACCGCGCGGGCGACCCGGTGGTGATCGGCGTGCGCGACCGCTTCCTGCCGGAGAACGAGGGCGCGTACCGCGTGACGCCCGCGGGCGTCACGCGCACCACCGGGGAGCCGGACTTCGTGGTGGACGTGGAGGCCCTGGCGGCGGCGTACCTGGGCGACGTGACGTTCAGCGCACTGGCCGTCACCGGCCGCCTCACCACCGGCGCACCCGACGCCCTGACCCGCGCCGACACCCTCTTCGCCGTGACCCAGCCCCCGTGGTCCGGCACCTTCTTCTAACCCGCCGCCGCACAGGACGTCCACTCATCCGGACGCCCCCACCCACCCTCCCCTCGCCGCGCTCACCCGGCTCCGCCCCACCCGCCCGGCTCCGTCGCGCTCACCCGACCCCGCCCGCCCGGCTCCGCCGCGCTCACCCGACCCCGCCGGGTGGAGCCGCGTCGGTGTGTCGCGGCCCGATCTCGACCGATCACGCCCTTCGATCGGTCGAGATCGGGCTGCGACGCACCGACACCGGTGCGGCTCCACCCCGCCGCGACGGAGTCGCGGCAATCAGACACAGCTCTTCTCCATCGCCGCCAGGAGGCGCGGCAGGGAGCTGCCCAGGCCCCAGCGGCGGGTCAGCTCGGCCACGTGGTCGGGGTGGGCGGGGTGGGTGGGCACGGCGTCCGCGCCGTCCACGGTGAGCGGCGCGTCGGTGGCCACGTTGACCACCGTCGGGGCCGCGGCCAGGTAGTCCTGCGCGTTGAGCAGGGCGGTGCGGGCGCGGGTGGTCAGCTTGCGGTCCTTGCCGTCGTGCACGGCGGCCAGCACGGCGTCCAGCGAGCCGAACTCGCCGATCAGCTTCGCCGCCGTCTTCTCGCCGATGCCCGCGACGCCCGGCAGGCCGTCCGACGGGTCGCCGCGCAGCACCGCCATCCCGGCGTAGGCGGCTCCGGCGCCGGCGACCGGCAGGGCGTACTTCGCGGCCAGCTCGGCGGGCCCGAGCAGCTCCGCCTTCGCCCAGCCCCGGCCCACGTACAGCACCCGCACGGGGGTCGGCTCGTCGCGCACGACCTGGAACAGGTCCCGGTCGCCGGTGACGACCTCCACCGGGTCGGTCCGCTCGCGGGCGGCCAGGGTGCCGATGACGTCGTCGGCCTCGTAGCCGGCCGCCTCCGCGGTGGCGATGCCGACCGCGCCCAGCACCTCCAGGATGATCGGCACCTGGGGCGTGAGGGTGTCGGGCACGTCCTCCTCGCCGTCGGCGGCCCCGGCCGCCACCCGGTGCGCCTTGTAGGAGGGCAGCGCGGCCACCCGGAACCCCGGCCGCCAGTCCGCGTCCAGGCAGGCGACCAGCCTGCCCGCCCCGCGCTCGGTGATCACCCTGGTCAGGGTGTCGACGAACCCGCGCACGGCGTTGACCGGTGTGCCGTCCGGGGCGGTCATCGACTCGGGCAGCGCGTAGAACGCCCGGAAGTACAGGCTGGCGGCGTCCAACAGGACGAGCGGCTTGCTCACGCCGGGAAGCTTGCCAGAGGGGTGCGACAGCGCGGCGCGCGCCGGGCCGCCGCGCCGGGCCGGGCCGGGCCGGGCGACGATCATCGGACTGGCCGAGGTGCCGGGCCCGGCACAGGACTAGGCTGCCGTGACATGTCGACCCATGTTGGACCCATTGACGTGGACGCCCTCCGCGCGCGACTGGACCGGGCCGCCACCGCGGCGACCGTCGCCGGCGTGGACGCGCTGCTCATCTCGCCCGGCTCGGACCTGCGCTACCTGATCGGCGCGGGCGGTTCGTCGTTCGAGCGGCTCACCTGCCTGGTGCTGCCGGTGGGCGGCCCGCCGGTGCTGGTCGTGCCGAAGCTGGAGCAGCCGGGCTACGCGGGGGTCCCGACCGACGCGCTGGGCGTCGAGGTGGCCACCTGGGTCGACGGCGAGGACCCGTACGCGCTGGTGAAGCGGGCGCTGAAGGGCACCGGGCGGGTCGCCGTGGCGGACATGATGCCCGCCCTGCACAACCTGCGGCTGCGCGAGGTGGTCGGCGGCGAGCAGGTGCTGGCCGGCCCGGTCCTGCGCGAGCTGCGGATGCGCAAGGACGCGGCCGAGATCGCCGCGCTGCGCAAGGCGGGCGCGGCCATCGACCGCGTGCACGCGCGGGTGGGGGAGTGGCTGCGGCCCGGCCGCACGGAGGCCGAGGTGGGCGCCGACATCGCCGCCGCGATCGTCGCCGAGGGCCACGAGCTGGCCGAGTTCGTGATCGTCGGCTCCGGCCCGAACGGCGCCTCGCCGCACCACAGCCTGTCCGACCGGGTCATCGAGGCCGGTGACGTGGTCGTGGTCGACATCGGCGGCCCGGTCGCCGAGGGGTACAACTCGGACTCCACGCGCACCTACGTGCTGGGCGAGCCCCGGCACGAGGACGTGTGGGAGACCTACGCGGTGCTCCAGGCCGCGCAGCGGGCGGCCGTGGAGGCGGTCCGGCCGGGCGTGACGTGCGAGGCGGTGGACGCCGCCGCGCGGGAGGTCATCGCCGACGCCGGGTTCGGCGAGTTCTTCGTGCACCGCACCGGCCACGGCATCGGGCTGGACGTGCACGAGGAGCCCTACATCGTCGGCGGCAACGACCTGCCGCTGGAGGCGGGCATGGCGTTCAGCGTGGAGCCCGGCATCTACCTGCCCGGCCGGTGGGGCGCGCGGATCGAGGACATCGTCGTGGCGACCGAGGACGGCGTGGAGAGCGTCAACCACCGGCCGCACGAGCTGGTGGTGCTGCCGGCGTGACCAACCTGGAGCCGATCGACCGGGCGATCCTGCGCGAGCTGGCGGCCGACGGCCGGTGCAGCTTCACCGACCTGGCCGAGCGCGTCGGCCTGAGCGTGTCGGCCGTGCACCAGCGGGTGCGGCGGCTGGAGCAGCGGGGCGTGGTGCGCGGTTACGCCGCGCGGCTGGACGGCGACGAGGTCGGCCTGCCGCTGACCGCGTTCATCTCGCTGACCCCGATCGACCCGGCGGCTCCGGACGACTACCCGAAGCGGCTGGAGCACCTGCCGCAGATCGAAGCCTGCTACTCGGTCGCGGGGGACGCCTCCTACGTCCTCCGCGTCCGGGTGGCCTCGCCGACCGCGCTGGAGGAGCTGCTGCGGCAGATCCGTGAGGTGGCCAACGTGTCCACCCGCACCACCGTCGTGCTGTCCACCCCCTACGAGGACCGGCCGCCCGCCGTCTGACCCCGGCGCTCACTCGAACGGGTCCCACGGGACCGCGTCGAGGGCCGCTCGGACGCGGGCGAACGCGGCGGCGTCCACCTCGTACTCCACGTCGCCGATGCGCGAGACCGGGGCGACGCCGATGGAGTTGCCCACGAACGCGCCCCGGTAGGAGCGCAGGTCGGCCAGCCGCACCACGGCCCGCCGGGAGGGCAGCGCGCGTTCCAGCAGCTGCATGGTGATGCCGTGCAGCCAGTCCGCGTCGGCCCAGACGACCCCCGCGGCGTCGAAGAAGGCGATGTTGGTGATCGCGCCCTCGACCACCACCCCGTCGGGCGTGGTCAGCAGCGCCTCGTCGTACCCGGCGGCCTGCGCGCGGTTGCGGTGGTGCGCCTGGCCGAACCCGCCGAGGTGCTTCACGTGCGGCAGCGGGCGCCGGTAGTCCACCGGCAGCAGCCGCTGCGGCCGGTCGGCCGGCGCGGCCGGGTCGCGCACGGCGACCAGCACCGACCCGCTGGCCGGCCCGAAGACGACGACGCGCACCGACGCGTCGCGCACGTCGTCGGCCAGCGCGTGCGAGACCAGGGCGCGCACGCGGTCGCCGTCCAGGCCCGCCCCGTACAGCTCGCGGTTGGCCGCGTCGAGGCGGCGCAGGTGCAGGCGCAGGCCCTGCACGCGGCGGTCGCGGACCTGCATGGCGGTGAAGTGGCCGTAGTTGGCCAGCACGGCGGGCGCCAGCTGCTCGGCGGTCGCGGGTCCGCCGTCGATCTCGATCCTGAGCACGGGCCCGACCGTAACGTGGCAGGAATCGAGGGTCGCGGGTCGTTGCCGCCACCGCGGGCCGCGGAGAGGCTGGACGGTGTGGAACGGGAAGTGGTGGTCGTCGGCTACCCGGACGCGACGCTGCTGGACGTCGCCGGGCCCGTGGACGTGTTCCGCGGCGCGGCGGCGGTGAGCGGCGGGTACCGGGTGCGGCTGGCGGCGGTGGGCGGCGGGTTCACCGCGTCCGGCGTCCCGCTGGGCGCGGAGGACCTGCGCGAGGTGGCCGGGCCGGTGGACACGCTGGTGGTGGTCGGCGGCGGCGGGTTCTCCGCCGCCGCCCGCGACCCCGAGCTGCTGGCCGGGCTGCGGCGGCTCGCGGGCCCCGCGCGCCGGGTCGCCGCGGTGTGCACGGGCGCGTTCGTGCTGGCCGCCGCCGGGCTGCTGGACGGGGCGCGGGCCACGACGCACTGGGCGTACTGCGACGAACTCGCCGCGCGCCACCCGTCGGTGCGGGTCGTGCCGGACGCGATCTACGTGTGCGACGGGCGGCTGGCCACCTCGGCGGGCGTCACGGCGGGCATCGACCTCGCGCTGGCGCTGCTGGAGCACGACCACGGCGCGCCCCTGGCGCGGCTGGTGGCCCGCTGGCTGGTGGTGTTCCTGCAGCGGCCCGGCGGGCAGTCGCAGTTCAGCGTCCGCTCCCGCGTGCCGGCGGTCCGCGAGCCGGGGTTGCGCGCCGTGCTGGACGCCATCGCCGACGACCCCGCCGCCGGGTGGACGGTCGAGGAGATGGCCCGCCGCGCCGCGATGAGCCCCCGGCACTTCGCCCGCGTGTTCCCGCGCCGGGTCGGGCTGCCGCCCGCCCGGTACGTGGAGCGGGCGCGGGTGGAGGCGGCGGCCGGCCTGCTGGAGTCCGGCGACGAGGCGCTCGACGTCGTGGCCCGGCGCAGCGGGTTCGGCTCGGCGGAGACGCTGCGCCGGGCGTTCGTGCGGGTGCTCGGCGTGACGCCGGGCGGCTACCGCCACCGGTTCCGCACCACGGGCGCGGCATGAGGCCGCGCCCGCACCGTGGAGGGCAAGGGGGAACGACCGATGGAAATCGCTTTCGTGCTGTACCCGGGCATGACCGCGTTGGACCTGATCGGCCCGTACGAGGTGCTGGCCCACCAGGAGGGCGTGGCCGCGCACTTCGTCGCCGCGACGGGGGAGCCGGTGACCGCCGACGCGGGCCTGGTGATCGCGCCGACGACCACGTTCGGCGAACTGGACCGGGCCGACGTCGTCGTGGTGCCCGGCAGCAGCGCCTGGGAGCGGGTGCTGGCCGACGGCGCGGTCGCGGCGTGGCTGCGCGAGGTGCACCCGACGGCCACCTGGACGACGTCGGTGTGCACCGGGTCGACGCTGCTGGCCGAGGCGGGCATCCTGACCGGCCGCCCGGCCACCACCCACTGGGCGGTGCGCGACGCGCTGGCCGCGCGGGGCGCGGTCGTGAGCACCGACCGGGTGGTGCGCGACGGGTCCGTCATCACCGCGGCCGGGGTGTCCGCCGGGATCGACATGGCGCTCACCCTCGTGGGGCTGATCTGGGGCGACGACCGGGCGAAGTTCACCCAGCTGGTCATCGAGTACGCCCCCGAGCCGCCCTACGACGCCGGCTCGCCGGAGACCGCGCCCGCCGAGCTGGTGGCCTTCGCGCGGTCGGCCCTCGAAGGCCGCTCGGCCTGACCGGGCCCCGGCCGGCGCCGCGGGAGGGGCTTGGTGCGCCGCGCGACCCCGATGTCGGTCATCGCCGCGTCCTGGGGTCCTGCGAGGGGTCGGCGTACATGGCCGGGCAACCGCGTTCGACGGCTTCGGGGCGCAACTCGAAGTGCCAGGGCTCGTTGCGGTAGACCTGGCACAGCCCGTAGCGGGCGCCGTGCTCGGACAGCCACGCCCTGGCATCGGAGCGCCCGATGTCGACGGCGTTCCCCGCCACGTGGGCGGACGTGTCCGCGGTGGCGACCCACCGGGCGGCCTCCTCCGCCGAGCCGTGCTCGGCGACGGCTCGGCGGAGGAGCCGCTCCTGGTAGCGCGGGGAGCGCCAGCCGCTGTTGACGTGGAACCCGACGCCGTCCTCGGCGGCGTCGGCCGCCGCTGCGCGCAGGGCCCGCAGCAGCCCGGCGCCGAGGTTGGCCACGCCGGGGTACCGGTCGTCGAACACGGTCACACCGCGGGGCAGGGCGCCGCCGCCTTCGCCGAGCACGTCCTCCGGGTCGCCGTGCGGGGCGTCGACGGGTGGCGCCGCTGGAGGGGACGCCGGAGGCGCCGCTGCAGGGGAAGCCGAGCGGGACGCCGAGGGGAACGCCGGTGATCGGCGCAGCAGGGCGCCGGCGAGCGCCGCGCCGACGGCCAGGGCGGCGGTGAGGAGGGGCGCTCGGGTGCGGCGGACCGCTGCCCGCGCCGGTTCGCTGTGGGACATGCCGCCAGCCAAGGCGGCGCGGTGTTGTCAAGACGTACGCGGTTTCCGATATGCCGGCGATATGCGCCCGTTCGTAGCATCGGGGACATGCGCGTGCTGGTCGTCGAGGACGAGCCCTACATGGCGGAGGCCATTCGCGACGGGCTGCGCCTGGAGGCGATCGCCGCCGACATCGCCGGCGACGGCGACACCGCCCTGGAGCTGTTGAGCGTCAACTCCTACGACATCGCCGTCCTCGACCGGGACATCCCCGGGCCCACCGGCGACGAGGTCGCCGAGAGCATCGTCGCCTCCGGCAGCGGCATCCCGATCCTGATGCTCACCGCCGCCGACCGGCTCGACGACAAGGTCTCCGGGTTCGGGCTCGGCGCCGACGACTACCTCACCAAGCCGTTCGAGCTGCGGGAGCTGGTGCTCCGGCTCCGGGCGCTCGACCGCCGGCGCGCGCACAACCGGCCGCCGGTGCGGGAGATCGCCGGTCTGCGGCTGGACCCGTTCCGCCGCGAGGTCTACCGGGACGGCCGCTACGTCGCGCTCACCCGCAAGCAGTTCGCCGTGCTCGAAGTCCTCGTCGCCGCCGAAGGCGGTGTCATCAGCGCCGAAGAGCTGCTGGAACGGGCCTGGGACGAGAACGCGGACCCGTTCACCAACGCCGTGCGCATCACCGTCTCCGCCCTGCGCAAGCGGCTCGGCGAACCGTGGCTCATCGCCACCGTGCCCGGCGTCGGCTACCGCATCGACATCGCGGTCGGCGCCGGCCGCGACGGGAACGGGCGTGGGTAGGCCGCCCGGGTTGAGCGTCCGCCTCAAGCTCACCCTCAGCTACGCCGGGTTCCTCATGGTGGCGGGCGCCCTGCTGCTCGCCGTCGTGTACGTGTTCCTGCTGCGCTACGTGCCCACCGACCCCTTCCTGATCCCCGACATCCCCGACTACCTCTATCCCCCCGGGATGCCCGGGCCGCACATCCCCAGCCGGGCCGACCTCGTGCGCGCCTTCGCCCCCAAGGCGATGGCGATGTTCGCGTGCCTGGTGGTGTTCGGCCTCGTGGGCGGGTGGGTCCTCGCCGGCCGGATGCTCACCCCGCTGACCCGCATCACCGACGCCACCCGCATGGCGGCGGAGGGGTCGCTGTCCCACCGGATCCGGCTGCCGGGCCCCAGCGACGAGTTCCGCGAACTGGCCGACGCCTTCGACACCATGCTCGCCCGGCTCGAAGCGCACGCCGCCGAGCAGCAGCGGTTCGCCGCCAACGCCTCCCACGAGCTGCGCACCCCGCTGGCCATCACCCGGACCCTGCTCGACGTCGCCCGCAACGACCCCGCGCGGGGCGCCGACGAACTGGTCGACCGCCTGCACCTCGTCAACACCCGGGCGATCGACCTCACCGAGGCGCTGCTCCTGCTCAGCCGCGCCGACCAGCGGTCGTTCGCCCGGGACCGGGTCGACCTGTCCCTGGTGGCGGAAGAAGCCGCGGAAACGCTCCTGCCCGTCGCGGAGGACCTCGGCGTCACCGTCGAGACCGCCGGCGAGTTCGCCCCCACCGCCGGCTCGCCCGCCCTCCTGCTGCAGATGATCACCAACCTCGTGCACAACGCGATCGTCCACAACCTGCCCGAACGCGGCTGCGTGCTGGTCAGGACCGGGGTCGGGCCCGGCACCGCGGTGCTCACCGTCGAGAACACCGGCGAGAAGCTCTCCCCGCAGCTGGTCTCCACGCTCGTGGAGCCGTTCCAGCGCGGCACCGAGCGCATCCGCACCCACCACGCGGGTGTCGGCCTCGGCCTGGCGATCGTCAAGAGCATCACCCAGGCGCACGACGGGACCATCACCCTGAGCCCCCGCGCCGAAGGGGGGCTCCGCGTCACGGTGCGACTGCCCGCCGCGCCACCGGGCACTGACCGGTGACGGCGGCGCGTTGCGGGCCGTCGCGCCGGGAGCTTCCCCGTCTCCCGGCGCGGTGCGGTTCCGCCGGCCCGGACTCACGTGATCGGGAAGTCGAAGTAGGTGTCCGGGTACGGCTCGTCGACCAGCGTGTAGTGCCACCACTCGTAGTCGTACGGGCGGAACCCGCAGGCTTCCATGACGGAGCGCAGGCACTGCCGGTGGTGCGCTTCGACCCGGGTGATCCCGGCCGCGCCGTGGTGCGAGACCGGGTCCATCAGGTCGTGACCGCCACCCATGGGGGCGAGGTCACCGGTGTCGAGGTGGTAGAGCGTCAGGTCGACCGTGCTGCCCCGGCTGTGCCCGGACCGGGCGGCCACGTAACCCCTGTCGAACATCTCGGCCCGGTCGATGTTCGGGTAGTGCCGCGCCTTGGTCCGGCCGTCCTCCGGCTGGGCCGACCAGCGCCGGAAGCGGTCCACGGCGCGCTGCGGGCGGTAGCCGTCCCACAGCACCAGGCCGAAGCCGTGGGACGCGGCCTTCTCCTGCGCCCTCTCCAGGGCCGCGCACAGCGCCCTGGTGCCGACGACCCGGTTGGCCAGGTACCCGTCCACCGGTCTGCCGGTGAAGTTGTCCCAGGTGGCGTACTTGGCGTCCCAGCGCACCCCGGGCACCAGCTCGTCCACGTAGGCGAAGTCGTCGTTCACCGGGCGCTCCCGGCCAACGCCAGCGACACCACCCGGTCGACCACCTCGCCCAGCGACAGCCCGCCGGCCGCCATCATCCGCGGGTAGCGGCTGTAGGAGGTCAGGCCGGGCAGGGTGTTGACCTCGTTGAGCACCACCTCCCCCTCCGGCGTGAGGAACATGTCCACTCGCGACAGTCCCCGGCACCCCAGGGCGCGGTAGACGGCCTTCGCCGTCTCCCGCACCAGCGAGCGGGCCGGCGCCGGGATGTCCGCGGGGACGATCGCCGTCGAGTTCCCGGACCCGCTCTCCGGCGCGTCCTCCTGGTGGATCCGGAAGAAGCCGTGGGACAGGGCGATCCGGTCCACCTCGCCGGTGATCAGGTCCCGGCCGTCGCCCAGGACGGCGCAGCCGACCTCGCTGCCGACGACGGCCTGCTCGACCAGCACCTTGGAGTCGTACTCCCGCGCGGCCCGCACCGCGCTCGCCAGGTCCTGCCCCCTGGTCACCTTGCCGACGCCGAAGGACGACCCCGACCGGGCCGGCTTCACGAAGACGGGGTAGGCGAACCGGTCGGGGTCGACCTCCTCGTCCGCGGTGACGACCCGGAAGTCCGGCGTGGCGATCCCCGCGCCGCGCGCGACGAGGTAGGTCAGGGACTTGTCCATGCACAGCGCGGAACTCTGGACGTCGCAGCCCGCGTAGGGGATGCCGGAGTGCTCCAGCAGCCCCTGCACCGCGCCGTCCTCGCCGTACCTGCCGTGCAGGACGGGCAGCACGACGTCCAGGCCGATCGTCTCGTACTTCCCCCCGTCCAGGACGAGCAGCCCGCGCGTGCCGCCGTCCGGCGACAGCACGGCCGGCCAGCAGCGGCCGGCCGCCCAGCCCGCGTCGGGGCCGTCGCACAGCCACCACGAGCCGTCCCGCGCGATCCCGACGTAGAACGGCTCGTACTTGTCGGTGTCGAGGCTCTTCGCGACCTCCAGCGCGGATTTGACGGAGACCGGGTGCTCCTCGGACCGGCCCCCGAACAGGACGGCGATTCTCAACCTAGTCACGCTGTTTCCCGCTCTCGAATCCCAGGCAGTTGGCAATGGAGTTCTCGACCGTGTCGCTCAGGGCGTGGTCGGTGTAGTAGGCCGTGTGCGGGGTGATCAGCACGTTCGGCAGCTCCTGCAACCGCAGCAGCGTTTCGTGCTCCAGGGGGCCGTGCCTCCGATCGGCGTAGAAAATGCCTTCTTCGCCTTCGAGGACGTCCAGCGCCGCACCGCCCAGCCTGCCGCTCTCCAACGCCGGCAGGAGGGCCTCGGTGTCCAGGAGCGGGCCGCGCCCGGTGTTGACGACGAGCGCGCCGCGCTTCAACCGCCCGATGCGACGGCGGTCCAGCAGGTGGTGCGTGTCCGCGTCGAGCGGCGTGTGCAGCGTGACCACGTCGCTCCGCCGCACCAGGTCGTCGAGCGGGACGTGGTCGACCCCGGTCCCCGGGCGCAGGTCGTGGGCCAGCACCCGGCAGCCGAAGCCCCGCAGCCGGTCCACGACCGCTGTGCCGATGCGCCCCGTCCCGACCACCCCGACGGTCAGGTCGCGCAGCTCCCTGCCGCGCGCGTCGGCCAACCGGTAGTCGTGGGCGTCGGCCCGGCGGAGGGTGGCTTTGGCGTTGCGCGCCAGCATCAGCATCAGCATCAGCGTGTAGTCGGCCACGCTGTCGGGCGAGTAGGCGACGTTCTCGACGCGAATGCCGATGCTCTCCGCGTACCGCACGTCGACGTGGTCGTAGCCGATGCTCCTCGTGGAGACGTACTCCACCCCGACCCGGCTGAGCGCGAGGAGCGCGGAATCGGTGATCCGGGTCTTGTGGCCGACGCTGACGCAGCGGTTCCCGGCGGCCAGCCCGGCATTGGCCTCGGACACCGCTTCCGGCGTGGTGGTGGGCGCCACGCCGAAGCGCGGCGCCAGCTCCCGGAACAGGACCGCCTCGTCCTGCTCGCAGCCGTAGACGGTGATCCCGGTCCTCCGGGCGGGCGGGGATGTCGGCGAACGGGTGCGGCGGGTCGCTGCCCGCGCTGGTTCCCTGTGGGTCACGCCGCCAAGTCAACGCAGCGCGGTGTTGCCGGCGCGTATGCGGTTCCCGATATGCCGACGATATGCTACCAATGGGTAACGTGTGGCGGCGCGCGTTCACCCCGGCTCTGCGGGCCGGTCGCGCGCCCGGCGCCGCTCCTCCGGGTCGTCCGCGCACCCGGCCCGCCACCGCTCGTGCGGGCAACGTCGTGCAGCAGGCGTGTAACAACCTCGGTCACGCGCGGGGATGTCGTGTCGTCGGGATCGCGCGGTGGCGTAGTTTCTGCGCGCCACCACCATCCCGGGTGGACCGTCGTCGCAAGGGTTGTGAGTCAGTGGACCTCGGTGCCCCGCACGGAATCCGGTTCCGCTTCCGAGCGGGGCTGCTGCGCGCCGCCCTGCTCGACGTGCACCGCAAACCGCCGCTCACGCTCGGCGAGCACCCCGTCACCGGCGCCCGGGACCTGGTGGTGGACCCGGCGGTGGACCCGGAATCGGACCCGGAGGTGGACCCCGCGGGGGAGGTCCGGGCGCGCGGTGTGCTGCGGCTGCGGTTCGACCTGCCGGCGCCGGCCGAGTGGCGGCTGACCGTCGGCGCGCGCGGGGTCCGGACCGCGGACGGGGTCGTGTTCGCCCTGCCCGACGCGGTGCGGCTGCGGGTCGGCGGCACCGCGCCGGCCTCGGCGGGGCCCGACGGGGTGTGCGTCGCGCTGCCCGCCGGGAGGTCCGAGGTGCGCGTCGAGGTCACCAGCGCGGTCACCAGCGCGCGGGCGCCCGGCGTGGCGGACACGGTCGTGGTGTGCCGCCCGGAGCAGGTGCGGGAGGCCGCCGTCGTGCTGTCCTGCCTGCCCGCCGACCGGTTCGCACCCGTCGTGCCGCTCCGGCCGCCGCCGATCCCCGAAGCGGAGTACCTGGCCCGGCACGCCGAGTGCACCGCGAGCCGCGCGCTGGGCGACGAGGACGACACGGCGCGGCTGCAGGCCGCCCTCGCCCCCTACACGTCGTGGCTGCGCCACCACGAGCGGCTGGCGGAGCTGTTCGACCGCCTGGGCGTGCGCCGCGCGGTGTTCCTGTGCGAGCCGGAGCCCGAGGAGCTGAACGCGGTCGACCCCGCCGACGGCGGCGGACGCCTGTTCGACGGCCTGGACGTCGTGCGCCTGTCGCGGAGCCCCAACCTCACCGCCGCCGCGTGGCAGGCGCTGCGCGACGGCGAGCCGGACACCCTGGACGTCCCCCCGGACGCCGACTTCACCGCCGCGCTGTTCACCTCGCTGCGCCTGGGCAAGCCGCTGCGGGTGGTCGAGGGCGCGCCGCCACCGCCGTTCGCCGGGCACAACCCGGACGGCGACGAGGCCGTGCTCGTGGAGGACGCCGGCACCGCGGACGCCCTCGTCGCGGCGGCCTACGCGCACCACCGCGACGCCCGGCTGGTCATCACCCCGCCGCCGGACCTCGCCGAGGTGCGGCGGGTGGTGGCCCGGGAGCAGGGGCGGATCACCGCCGCCGCCCGCGCCATCGGCGACGCCGTGAGGGGCATCGGGTTCGTCGAAGCCCTGTGGCGCTACCTGTCCACCGGGGACCAGGACCCGTTCGCGGCGGTCGAGGCGGCGGTCACCGCGCAGGTGCCGGACCGGGTCGTGGCGGAGGTGGGGCAGCGGCGGCTGACCGCGTTCACCGAGGGCCTGCCCTACCCGTTCGTGCGGGGCTGGGCGCGCAAACCGGTCGGCCACGTGGTCGCCGACCCCGCGCTGGTGGTGCTCACCGAGCTGCACGCCGACGGCGCGGCCCCCGGACCCGCCGCGTTCGGCCTCGTGTTCGACGACGGCCCCCGGTGGGCGGGCGCGCCCGGCCCGGTCCACCCGGTCGTGCTGTCCGGCCCGGACGCCTCCGCGGCGGCGCTGTGCGCGCTGACCGAGGACCTGCCGGTGCGACTGCTGTTCTTCAACACCCACGGCGACGACGGCGGCATCGCGCTGGGCGGGCGCGAGCTGCCGGAGTGGCTCGTGCCGCACCGGCTGCGCCTGCGCCACCGGCCCGTCGTGCTCAACAACTCGTGCCGCTCGTGGACCGACCTGGGCCGCGAGTTCGCGCGGGCCGGGGCGCGCGGCTACGTCGGCGCCCTGTGGGCGATCCCGCCGAACCTCGCCGCCGACTTCGCGGCGACCGCGCTGCGGCGGCTGGCCGAGGGCGTGCCCGCCGCGCACGCCGTCGTGGGCACCGGCACACCGGGCGGCGTCGAGCGGTCCTACCTGTACGCGGGCACGGTCAACGGTCGGCTCGACCGGTCCGCCGCCGGGGACGCGCTCGACGCGTGCGGCCTGCTGGCGGGCGCGGCCCGCGGGCACGGCGAGCCGGTGACCGGGGTGCTGCGCCGGGAGGTCGCCGCGTTGCGCGCCGCCGCCGAGCGGGCCGGCGCGACCGGCACGCCTCGCTACGCCGACGCGCTGCTGGACGAACTCGCCCTGACCGACGACGATGCCGGGGCGGCCCGGCTGGTGGCCCGGTTCGAGGCGGTGCTGCCCGGCCTGGACCTGCCGCCGGACGAGGCGGGCAGGCGCCGGGCGCGGCGCCACGAGCTGACCGGCCGCCGGCACGAGGAGCGCGGGGACCGCGCCGCCGCGCTGGCGGACCTCGCGCGGTGCGCCCGGTGGTACGCCGGGTCGGGCGCGGCGGGACGGGGTCGGGTGGACGTGCTGCTGAGGATGGCGCGGCTGCTGGTGGAAGAGGGCAGACCTGAGGAGGCGCGGCAGGCCGCGCTGGAGGCGCTGGACGCGTCCCGGGGCGTTGGCGACCGGGCGCGGCTGATGGAGGCGATCGGCGTGCTGGGTGAGTTGAGCGGCGACGACCCCGTGACCGGGGTGCGGTGCGCGGTCGAGGGCCACGACCTCGCGGTGGAGCTGGACGACCGGCCGGGCCAGGCCGCGTTCAAGCTCGCCGAGTGCGCGCGGCGGCGCGCGGCGGGCGACCCGGCGGCGGCGGTGGAGGCCGGGCTGCACGCCCTGGAGCTGTTCCGGGCCGAGGGCGACGACCGGTCGGAGCTGGCGGCCGTGCGCGAGATCGGCGCGTGCCACCGGGCCGGCGGCGACCGGGGGACCGCGCTGCACTACGCGGTGCTGGCGGTGGCGCTGGCGGAGCGGCTGGGCGTGCCCGGCGACCTGGCGTCCTGCCACCACGACCTGGCCCGGCTGCTGACCGGGGACGGCCGGCACGCCGAGGCCCTGGAGCACTACCGGCACGCGGTGGAGCCGCTGGTCGCCAGGGGGGAGTGGGAGCAGGGCGCGGCGCTGCTGCCGGACCTCGCGGTGGGCGCGGTGCGGGCCGCCGACCCCGAGGCGCTGTGGACGACGGCGCTGTGCGGGGGCCTGATCTGCGAGCTGGCCTCCCGCGAGGCGTGGGCGTCGGTGGTGCCGCTGGTGGTCGACTCGATCAAGCGCGCGATCGAGACCGGCCCGCGGGCGCTGACCGAGCGGGGGATGACCGACTTCGCGCACGCGGTGACCGCCGGGAAGCGCGCGGAGATGCCGTTCCAGGTGCGGGTGCTGGCCGACGTCGTCGTGGTGCTGCTGGCCTGGCTGATGGGCCGGGTCGACCGCGACGTCGTCGGGTTCGCCGAGGAGCTGGACCGCACCACCGGCGGGGTGCTCGACCTGGTCGGGTACATCTCGACGCCCTACGGCGAGCGCGCCCGCGACCCGGGCGGCGCCTGACCCGTCACCGCCCGCGGTACCCGGCGGCGGTGCGCGGGTAGTGGTCGCGGTAGGCGGTGAAGCGGCCCCCGGGCGTCGTCACCGACTCCGCGGCCAGCAGCGCGTGCACCAGGGCCCGCGCGAACGCCCGGGTGGCCGCTTCGAGCACGGCGGCCACCGGCGCGTCGTGCGTGCCGGTCGACGCGGCGAACACCGCGTCGCCGTCCGGCATCGCGTGCGCCGGGTCGACGGCCAGCGCCAGGCCGTCCTGGGCCGCGTTGGCCAGGGCGAACGGCGCGGGCAGGCGGGCGTTCGTCACGACCGCCCCGATCACCGTGTTGAACGGCCGGGCGGAGCGCGGCAGCGGCCTGGACAGGTCGTCGCCGCCCGGCTCCGGGAACTCGCCGGGCAGGCCGAGCGCCACCGCCAGCGGCATCCCGGTGGCCGGGTCGACCGCCGGGCCGGCGGCGTTGAGCACGGCGATCGCCCCCACCACCGCGCCGCCGCCCAGCGCGGCGCTCGCCGTGCCGACGCCGCCCTTGAACGCCGCGTTGACCGCGCCCGTGCCGGCCCCGACGTTGCCCTGCGCCACCTCCACCCCGGCCGCGCGCACCGCCTCGGCCCCGGTCCCCGCCGTCGGCCGGGCGTGGAAGTCGCCGCCCCGCCCGAGGTCGAACAGGGCGGCGGCGGGCACCGGCGACCCCAGCTCCCGCGCCGCGCCCTCGGCCGCGGCCAGCCCGTAGGCGCTGCCGCCGGTCAGCACGACGCCGGGCACCGCGCGCCCGCCGTAGCGCGGGTCGAGCGCGGCCGTGTCGCGCGTGGCCGGCGCGCCGCCCCGGACGTCCGCGGTGACCGGCGTGCCGGGCGGGAGCAGCACGGCGGTGGCGCCGGTGAGCGCGCCGCCGCCGTGCCGCGTGGCGTGGCCCACCAGCACCCCCGGGACGTCGGTGATCGCGTTGCGCACAGCGGCGGATGCTACCGGCCGGTGAGCCGCGCCCCGATCTCCCGCAGCACCGACACCAGCAGGTCCACGTCCTCGGTGGTGGTGCGCCAGTTCACGATCGCCGGCCGCAGGGCGACCACGCCGCGGTACACCGTCGTCCCCGCGTACACCCGGCCGTCGGCGACCAGCTCCTCGCCCAGCCGGCGGTTCAGGTCGTCCAGCCCGTCCGCCGGCACGCCCGCCGGGCGGTAGCGGAAGCAGACGACGAACAGGGTGACCGGCGCCAGCAGCTCGAAGTCCGCGGACCGCTCCACGACCCCGCCCAGGTGCCGGGCCAGGTCCAGGTGCCGCTCGACCATCGCCCGGTGCCCCGACCGGCCGTAGGCGCGCAGCGCCGCCCAGATCGGCAGCGCCCGCGCCCGCCGCGACGACTCGGGGCCCAGGTTGTTGTAGTTCACGAACTCGTCGTCCGGCTCGGGCAGGTAGGCGGCGTTCCACGTGCCGAACGCCCGCCCCAGCGCCGAGGCGTCCCGCACGAACGCCATGCCGCTCTCGTACGGCACGTTGAGCCACTTGTGCCCGTCGGCGGCCACCGAGTCGGCCCGCTCGACGCCGCGCACCAGGTGCGCCGTGCGCGGTGACAGCGCGGCGTACAGCCCGAACGCCCCGTCCACGTGCAGCCACGCCCCGTGCCGCTCGGCCAGGTCCGCCATCGCGTCCACCGGGTCGAAGTCGCCGCCGTTGACCTCGCCCGCGTTCGCGATCAGCACCGCCGGGCCCGACCCCGCCAGCGCCCGGTCCAGCGCCGCCGGGTCCAGCCTGCCCGCGTCGTCGCGGGCCACCGCGCGCACGTTGTCGCGCCCCAACCCCAGCAGCTGCAACGCCTTGCGGCTGCTGGCGTGCACGTACCCGCTGGAGAACACCGGCATCCGCGGCAGCCCGGCCAGGCCGTCCGCCGTCACGTCGACCCCGTGCCGCTCGGCCCACCAGTGCCGCGCGCACGCCAGCCCGGTGAGGTTCGCGAACGTCGCGCTCGGCGTGAGCACCCCGCCCCAGGCGGCCGGCAGCCCGAGCAGCTCCTTGAGCCACCGCAGCACCACCGCCTCGGCGCGCGCGGCGAACGGCGAGGTCAGCCACAGGCCGGCCGCCTGGTCCAGCAGCGAGGTGACCCAGTCGCCCGCCTGCGCCGCCGGCGTCGACCCGCCCACCACGAAGTGGAAGAACCGCGGCCCCGACGAGTGCGTGGCCGCGCGCGTCCCGATGCGCAGCAGGTCGGCGATCGCCGCGACGGCGCCGTCGCCGTCCTCGGGCAGCGGGCCGCCCAGCTGCTCCAGCAGGCCCGCGTGCGCCGGGTCGCGCACCGGCAGGTGCGGCAGCGCGTCCAGGTACGGGCCGGCCGCGCGGGCCACCGCCCCCAGGACCTCGGCGGCGTCGTCACGTGAGATCAGCGGGTCTCCCATCGTGGCAGGGTAGCCGGCCGCGGCGCGGTGCGGGCGGTTCCGGGGTCCGGCCCGATCACGCCGCTGCCGGGGGCGCCGGTCCGGTGACGAGGACGTGCTCAGCCTCGACGTGTGGGCGCCTGCCGCGGCGGAGGGCTGTTCCACCTGCACGGCGGCGTTCGCGCGTTCGGCTCGTCCGCCCGGCCCGACCACGACGGCGCGGTCCCGGCGCGCAGCGGCCCGGTCGTCGTCGCGCGGCGTCGACCTCTCCGCGCCGATCGACCACCCGGTCAGCGGAACCGGCGTTCGCCCGCCTCGACCGGCACCGTGACGACGTTGCCCGCCGGCGGGCGCGGGCACGTGCCGTAAGGCGTGATCCCGGCCGGCAGGTTCACCGCGCGGTTGAAGTCCAGCAGCACCCGCCCGCCCCGCGGCCGCGCCGACAGCGACCGCCACGGGGCCGTCGTGTCCCCGTTGGTCGGGTCGTGGAACAGCACCTGCACCCGGTCGCCGACGCCGATCGCCAGCAGCTCCTGCGGCCGGCCGCCCAGCGCGAACCGCGCCACGCCGACCGCCGCCAGGCGGTGCACCAGGTCGTCCCGGGCAGCGCCGACCACGACCGCCCGCGGCTGGTCGAACGCCTCGAACCCGGCGTCCACCACCCACTCCGGCCGCACGTCGAACGCCGGCACCCCGGTGAAGTCCCGCAGGGCCGGCGCCCGCGGGTCGCGCACCCGCAACCCGTACCGACCGGTGCGCAGCACGACCTCGACCTTGGTGCCGCCCTCGCCGTCCAACAGCACCGAACCGGCCTCCGCCAGGGCGTGCTCCGCAGTGCCGTCGCGGGCGGACGTGCCGTCGGTGCTCCACCGGCCGGGCACGCCGGGGTAGGACCGCGGCGTGCGGTCCAACCAGTGCAGGGCCGTGATGCTGAGCCAGCCGTGCGGCTCGCGCAGCGCGTCCTCCCGCGCGGCGTGCCACGCGGCCCACTCGGCGGCCAGCGTCGCGGTCACCGGCGCCCTCCCGAAGTCAGCACACCGGCGAACCAACCACACCCGCCCCGGGACCGGCCACCACGTCCACATGCCGGCCGCTCCGCCCGCGCCCTCACCACCGCGGCGCACGGCCCCGCCGTCAGCGCGGGTCGTCGCGCTCCCGCCGCACCGTGACCTTGCGCCCCTTGATGCTCGCGCCGCGCAACGCCGAGATCACCTGCTGCGCCGCCCCCTCGGGCACCTCCACCAGCGAGAACCGGTCGGCGATCTCGATCGCGCCGATCTCCCGGCCGTTCAGCCGGGCCTCGCCCGCGATCGCACCGACCAGGTCCTGCGGCCGGATGCCCGCGCTGCGGCCCGCGCCGACGAACAGCCGGGTCATGCCCGCCGTCGGGCGGCGCGGCTTGCGCTCCCGGCGCGGCTCGCCACCCCGGCGGTCGCCGCGCGGCACGACCTCGGGGATCTCCTCCTCGTCGGCCGCCGCGCCGCTGGCCTCGTGCGCGAGCTTGACCGCGGCCAGCGCGACCTCCATCACGTCGAACTCGTCGGCGAGGGTCTCCACGACGACCCGGAAGCCCTCCAGGTCGTCCTCCAGCAGGCTCTCGTGCAGCGCCGCGCGGGTCAGCTCCAGCCGGCGGGCCCGCAGGTCGGCGATGGTGGGCACCTTCTCCACCTGGATGCGCTGCTTGGTGACCCGCTCGATGGTCTTGAGCATCCCGTGCTCGCGCGGCTCGGCGAGGGTGATCGCCACGCCCTCGCGGCCCGCGCGCCCGACCCGCCCGACGCGGTGCACGTAGGACTCCGGCGCGGAGGGCACGTTGTAGTTCACGACGTGGGTCAGCTGCTCCACGTCCAGGCCGCGGGCCGCCACGTCGGTGGCCACCAGCAGGTCGGCCGTGCCGTTGCGCAGCCGGGCCATCACCCGGTCGCGCTGCTCCTGGCTGATGCCCCCGTGCAGCGACTCCGCGCGGTAGCCGCGCCCGTTGAGCGTCTCGGTGAGCTGGTCGACCTCGTCGCGGGTGCGGCAGAACACGATCGCGGCGGTCGGGGCCTCCACGTCCAGCACGCGGCCCAGCGCGGCGGGCTTGTGCGCGCGGGGCACCACGTAGGCGCTCTGCCGCACGCGCGGCGCCTCGCCGGGCTCGGTCTGCTCCCGGCCGATGGTGATGCGCACCGGGTCGGTGAGGTGCTGGCGGGCCAGCCGGTCGATGCGCGGCGGCATGGTGGCGGAGAACAGCACGGTCTGCCGCTGCTCGGGCGTCTCGGCCAGGATCGAGTCCAGGTCCTCGGCGAAGCCCATGTCGAGCATCTCGTCGGCCTCGTCGAGCACGACGATGCTGAGGTGCTCCAGCTTGAGCGTGCCCCGGTTGAGGTGGTCGACCGCGCGGCCGGGCGTGGCGACGACGACGTCCACGCCCTGCTCCAGCACCCGCAGCTGTCGCCCGATCGGCTGGCCGCCGTAGATCGGCAGCACCCGCGCGCCCAGGTCCCGCCCGTAGCGGTGCACGGCCTCCGACACCTGCACGGCCAGCTCCCGGGTGGGCACCAGGACCAGGGCGAACGGCTCGCGCTCGGTCCGGCCGCCGGCGGCCATCCGCTGCAGCACGGGCAGCGCGAACGCCGCGGTCTTGCCGGTGCCGGTGGCCGCCTGTCCGAGCAGGTCGCGACCCTCGGTCAGCGGGGGGATGGCCTCGCGCTGGATGGGGGTGGGTTCCTCGTAGCCGAGTCCGGAGAGCGCCCGCAGCAATTCGGGGCGGAGCCCGAGGTCGGCGAAGCTGGTCCTGTCGTCGTCGGGCGCGTCGGTCATGCACCAAGTCTCGCTGATCGTCCCGCAACCGCTCGGTGAGGGGGTCCGCCGGGACGCCCGCGCCGGGCGCCGAGTGATCTGCCTCACCGGACCGGGTGGGAAGCGCGCGGACGACCGCCGAGCGGGCCCCGGCGCCCCGTGGACAATTCCCGCAGGCGGGTCGGCCCGGAGCCCGCCGAGGCGAGGAGGACCCCGTGACCGACCTGGACCTCCGCTGGGGCGTGCTCGGCGCGACGGCGCACATCAGCACCCGCGTGGCGCCGGCGATCCACCGCACGCCCGGCAACACCGTCACGGCCGTCGCCGCCCGGCCCGGGCGGGTCGACGCGTCGGCGCGGTTCGCCGGGCGGTTCGGCGCGACCGTGCACGACGGGCTCGACCGGCTGCTGGCGGACGCCGACGTCGACGCCGTCTACATCGCGCTGCCCAACTCCGAGCACGTGCCGTGGACGCTGCGGGCGTTGGCGGCGGGCAAGCACGTGCTGTGCGAGAAGCCGCTGGCGTTGGCGGAGGCCGACGTCGAGCGGGTCCGGCGGGCGGCTGGCGAGCTGACCGTGGTCGAGGCGTACATGTACCGCTTCCACCCGCAGCAGCGGCGGGTGGCGCAGTTGCTGGCGTCGGGTGCGGTGGGGGAGTTGCGCGTCGTGCGGGCCGCCTTCGCGGGCCGGATGGACCTGGTGGGCAACATCCGCCGGGACCCGGCGCTGGGCGGCGGGGCGACCTGGGACGTCGGCTGCTACGCGGTCGACGTGTCGCTGTGGGCGTTCGGGCGGCTGCCGCTCGCGGTCCGGGCCCGCTTCCACGCCGAGGGCGGCGCGGCGGTCGACACCAGCGGGGTGGCGACCCTGGACTTCGGCGAGGGGCGCTCCGCGCTGCTCGACTACGGCTTCGACTACGGCCCGCGCTCGCGCTACGAGCTCCAGGGCACCCACGGCTCGATCTCCGTGCGCAACGCCTGGGCCGGCAGCGGCGAGGACGGCGTGATCACCCTCGTGACCCCGGAGGGGACGACCGTCGAGACCATCCCGGCCGCCGACCCCTACGAGCACCAGGCCGCCGCCTTCCACGAGGCCGTGCGCACCGGGAACGCCCCGCTGGTGACGTTGGCCGACTCCCGGCGCACCGCCCGGGTGGGGGAGGCGCTGGTCGAGTCGGCCCGGACGGGCGCCGACGTCGTGCTCCGGCGAGCCTGACGAGGGCCCGGCCGGGAGCGCCGAGGCAGGCCGGCGCCGGAGCCCGCACGCACTCGCGCCGGCCCGCCCACGAGGGGCAGGCCGGCGCAGGTGTCACCGGGTTGCTGTCGTCGGCGCGGGACGTCAGCTCGACATGGCCTCCCGCAGCGACTTCGGCCGCATGTCGGTCCACACCGAGTCGACGTAGGCCGAGCACTCGTCCATGGTGCCGGTCTTGCCGTCGGCGACCCAGCCCGCCGGCACGGCCTGGTGCGCGGGCCACAGCGAGTACTGGCCCTCGTCGTTGACCAGCACCTGGTAGGCGATGTCAGACCTCATGGGGAACACCTTCCTGTTGAGCGGGATAGCGCCGCAACGTCGGGTTGATCGTCACGAACGCGGTTACCAGGGCGATGCCGACCGCGCACACCAGGACGGCGCGGTCGGCGGACAGGAACTCGGTGAGCAGACCGCCGAGCGCGGGCCCGAGCGCACCCGCGACACCCAGCACCACCGACACCACCCCGCTGAGCCGCCCGCGCATCGCATCGGGGGTCATCAGCAGCTGGTGGGTGGAGATCGTCGTGTTGGCGGTGGGGGCCAACAACGTCATCAGCGCGAACAGCCCACCCATGACGTACCCGTTGGACACGAAGTACGCCACGGGCGTCAGCGCCGTCAACACCCAGAACACGGCCGCGATGGACACGAAGGGCCCCAGCGCGCGGTGCAGCCAGGGCGCGATCAGCGCGCCCACCACGCCGCCGACGCCCAGCATCGCGGCCATCACGCCGATCGCCGCGGAGGGCACCCCGCGCGCGTCGGCCAGGACGATGACCACCAGGTAGAACGCGGTGAAGAACAGGTTGAGCACCACCGCGCACAGCGCCGTCACGCGGATCTCCCGCCGCTGCCACACCCACCGCAGGCCGTCGCCGATCTCGCGCAGGAAGCGCCGCTCGCCGGCCTCGACCGGCTCCCGGGGCGGCACCCGCATGAACAGCAGCGCCACGAACGCCAGGCAGTGCGTCACCAGATCCAGCAGGAACGGCACCCACCGCGCCACCGCGAACAGCACACCGCCCAGCGCCGTGCCCGCCATCTGGCCCAGCGACGAGCGCGCGGCGTTCATCGCCACCGCCGTCGCCAGCTGCGAGTCGGGCACCAGGCGGGGCAGGCAGGCGTCCTCGGCCGGTTCGAACAGCGCCCGGCACACGCCCAGCACCGCCGCCACCCCCGCCATGTGCGCCAGCGACGCCGTGCCGCCGAGCAGCGCGAGCACCAGCGACCCCAGCGCGACCACCTGCGCCGCCTCGCACGCCAGCATGATCCTCTTGCGGTCCCACCGGTCCACCAGCGCCCCGGCGGGCAGCCCCGCCACCAGTTGCGCGGCGGCGTCGACCGCGAGCACCAGGCCGGACGCCGCCGGCGAGCCGGTGATCGCCAGCACCAGCAGCGGGAACGCGAACAGCGACGCCGCGAACCCGACCTCGGCCAGCGCCTGCCCGCCCCACAGCAGCGTGTAGTCGCGGTTGCGCCTCAGCGGGACGGTCACAGCGCACCCCGGCAGTCCTCGGCGATGGCCCGCAGCGCGGCGGCGAAGTCCGCGACCACCCGCCGCACCTCCTCCTCCGGGTGCACGTCCGGGTGGTAGTACCAGGAGAACCCGAGCTTCCCGCCGCCCGCCTCGCCGACGACGTCGATCAGGTGCTCGGCCCGGTCACCGGGATCGTGCTCCTGCCCGATCGACGGCAGCACCGCGCGGTAGAGGCCACCGGACTCCTCGGAGCCCGAGTCGAACTGGCCCAGGTAGTTGAACGCCACCACCGGCACGCCGCCGCCCGGCACCCGGCCGTGCTGCCGCAGCGCCCCGTACCCGATCCCGTTGCCCGGCACGGACCGCAGCTGCCGCCGCACCGCCTTGACCCGGGACCGCCAGTCGCCGTCGGGCACCGCCAGCTCCACCGGGAACACCGTGGTGAACCAGCCGACGGTGCGCGACAGGTCCACCCCGTCGAACAGGTCCTCCCGGCCGTGCCCCTCCAGGTCCACCGACACCGTCCCCGACCCCGTCCACCGGGACAGCGACCACGCCAGCGCCGCCAGCAGCACGTCGTTGATCCGCGTCCGGTAGGCGACGGGCGCACCGCGCAGCAGCGCCTCGGTGTCCTGTTCGGACAGTTCCAGCGTCACCACCTCGGCGGCCGCGGTGGTGTCCGGCTGCACCGGCAGCGGCTTGCTCCAGTACTCCACCTCACCGTCGAAACCGCCCCCGGTGACGTGCTCCTCCAGCCGGCGCGCCCACTCCTGGAACGACGTCGTCTTGGCGCCCAGGTCGCCGCCCCGGTAGGCGGTCTCCAGGTCGTCCAGCAGGATGCGCCACGACACGCCGTCCACGACCAGGTGGTGCGCCACCAGCAGCAGCAGCGACCGGCCCGCCTCGCGGAACAGCACCGCCCGCAGCAACGGCCCGTCGGCGAGGTCGAAACCCGCGTGCACCTCGTCGGCGAACGCCTCCAGGTCGTCCACACCGGACACCTCGGTGAGCACGTCGACGTCGGACACCGGGGCGTTCTCCTGCCGCCACACCCCGTCGACCAGCGTGAAGCGCAGCCGCAGCGCGTCGTGCTGCGCCAGCAGCGCGCCCAGCGCCCGCCGCAGCGCCGCCACGTCCACCGCCGGGTCCAGCTCCACCAGGTGCGACTGGTTGAAGTGGTGCGGGTTGCGCCGCCCGGAGTGCAGGAACCAGTGCTGGATCGGCGTCAGCGGCACCTCGCCGACCACGGCGTCCCGGTGGCCGCCGCTGTCCTCCACCCGCACCGCGGGCGCCAGCGACGCGACGGTCTGGTGCAGGAACAGGTCCTTGGTGGTGAACCGCAGACCGGCCTGCCGGGCGCGGGCCACGACCTGCATGCTCAGGATCGAGTCGCCGCCCAGCGCGAAGAAGTTGTCCTCCGCGCCGACCCGCGGCACGCCCAGGACGTCCGCCCACACGCCGGCCAGCGCCTCCTCCACCGGCCCCGACGGCGGCACGTGCCCGGCCGACGCCAGCGCCGAGAAGTCCGGCTCGGGCAGCCGGGCCCGGTCGACCTTGCCGTTGGGGCTGATCGGCAGCGCGTCGACCGGCACGAACACCGAGGGCACCAGGTAGTCGGGCAGCGATTCGCCCAGGAACTCCCGCAGACCCTCCGCGGCGCCCGCCGCCGAGCCCACCACGTAGGCCACGAGCCGCTTGTGCCCGGCCCCGTCGGCCCGCGCGACCACCACGGCCTCCCGCACGTCCGGGTGGCGCAGCAGCGCGGTCTCCACCTCGCCCAGCTCGATCCGGAAGCCCCGGATCTTGACCTGCTCGTCCGCCCGGCCGACGAACTCCAGTTGGCCGTCGCGCCGCCACCGCACCACGTCGCCGGTGCGGTACATCCGCGAACCCGGCTCGCCGAACGGGTTCGCCACGAACCGGGACGCCGTGAGGCCGGGCCGGTCGAGGTAGCCGCGGGCCAGCCCGGCGCCCGACACGTGCAGCTCGCCGGGCACGCCGATCGGCACCGGTTGCAGCGCCGGGTCCAGCACGTGGACGCGGGTGCCCGGGATCGGCCGCCCGATGGGCGGCGCGCCGCCCGGTTCCAGCGGCCCGCTCCACGTGGCCACCACCGTGGACTCGGTGGGGCCGTAGGCGTTGACCATCCGGCGGCCCGGCGCCCAGCGGGCCACCAGGTCCGCCGGGCACGCGTCGCCGCCCACCACGAGCGACCGGAACTCCGGCAGCGCCACGTCCGGCAGCGTCGCCAGCGCGACCGGCGGGATCAGCGCGTGCGTCACCCGCCGACCGGCCAGCACGTCCGCGAGCTGGTCGCCCAGCAGCGGTCCCTCCGGCGGCACGACCAGGGCGGCGCCGGCGGGCAGCGCCATGCACAGCTCCAGCACCGAGGCGTCGAAGCTGGGGGAGGAGAACTGGAGCACCCGGTCGCCGGGCCGCACGTCCAGGTGCGCGACCTCGGCGGCCGAGAACGTGGCGATGCCGGCGTGGGACACCACCACGCCCTTGGGCCGACCGGTCGACCCGGACGTGTAGATCACGTAGGCCGGGTGCTCCGGCCGGACCGCGACGCCCGGGTCGGTGTCCGGCTGCCCCGCGACGTCCACCGGGCCGTCGAGCACCAGCAGGGGGCGCGCGTCGGCGAGCATGAACCCGATGCGCTCCGCCGGGTAGGCGGGGTCTACGGGCAGGAACGCCGCTCCGGCCTTGAGCACCGCCAGCTCGGCGACCACCAGGTCGGCCGACCGGGGCAGGCGCACGGCGACGATCCGCTCCGGCCCCGCGCCGCGCGCGATCAGGTGGTGGGCCAGGCGGTTCGCCGCCGCGTTCAGCTCGGCGTAGGTCAGCTCCGCCTCGCCGGTCAGCGCCGGCGCGTCGGGCGTGCGCCGGACCTGCGCCTCGACCAGGCCGGCGAACGAGGTGAACGGCTGCCCGTCGGGCCCGCGACCGTGGCGCTCGACCGCCGCCAGCTCCTCGGGCGGCAGCACGGGGAGCGTCCACAGCGGACTGCCCGGGGCGGCGGCGATGCCGTCGAGCAGCACCCCGAGGTGGGCGGCCAGCCGCTGCGCGGTCACCGCGTCGAACAGGTCGGTGTTGTACTCGATCGCCCCGGCCAGCCCGCCGCCGTCCTCCTCGGTGAACTCCACCGTCACGTCGAACCCGGTGGACACCACCGGCTGCGCGACGTCGGAAGCCTCCAGGTCGGCGAACCCGGTGGCCTGCGGCGCGTTCTGCAGCGCCACCACCGCCTGGAACAGCGGCGTGCGGCTGGTGTCCCGGTCCGGCTGCACGGCGTCGACCACCCGCTCGAACGGCACGTCCTGGTGCGCGAAGGCGTCGAGCACCGTGCCCCGCACCCGCCCCAGGAGCTCGGGGAACGACGCCCGCGGGTCCACCGAGGCCCGCAGGGCCAGGGTGTTGACGAAGAACCCGACCACGCGGTCGAACTCGGGCCGCTCGCGCCCGGCCGCGACCGTGCCGATGGCGAAGTCCTCCTGCCCGGACCAGCGGTGGAACAGCACCTGGCAGGCCGCGACCAGCACCATGAACAGCGTGCTGTCGTTGCGGCGCGCGACGTCCCGCAGGGCGTTCGCGACCGCGGCGGGCACCGGGAACTCCAGCTGCGCGCCGGCGGTGGTGTGCACCGGCGGGCGCGGCCGGTCGGTCGGCAGCTCCAGCGCGGGCACGCCCGCGAGCCGCTCGCGCCAGTGCTCCAGCTGCGCGTCCAGCGGCAGCTCCCGCTGCCAGGCGGCGAAGTCCACGTACCGGACGGGCAGCTCCGGCAGGTCGCCGCCGGCGTACAGCTCGGCCAGGTCGGCCACCAGCACCCCGCCGGACCAGCCGTCGGTGACGATGTGGTGCATCGTCAGCGCCAGCACGTGCTCCTGCGGTCCGGTGCGCACCAGCGCGGGCCGGAACAGCGGTCCCGCGCCGAGGTCGAACGGCTCGATGGCGGGCATCTCGTCCAGCACCGGCAGCGCCACCTCGTGCGGCGGGTGGACGACCTGCACCGGCAGGCCGTCCACGGCGGGGAACGTGGTGCGCAACGACTCGTGCCGGGCCACCAGCGCCGACAGCGCGCGCCGCAACCGCTCCACGTCCAGCTCGCCGCGCAACCGCACCGCGAACGGCGTCACGTACTCCGTGCCGCCGGGCGAGAACTGGTCGAGGAACCACAGCCGCTGCTGCGCGAACGACAGCGCGAAGTCGCCCTCCGCGCGGGGGATGGGCGCGAGCGAGCCACCGGTCAGCACCGCCGCGAGGCCCGCGACGGTCGGGTGGTCGAACAGCGCGCGGGGCGACAGGTCGAAGGTCTCCCGCAGCCGCGACGCCACCCGGATGCTGAGGATGGAGTCGCCGCCCAGCGCGAAGAAGTTGTCCTCCGCGCCGACCTCCGCCAGCCCGAGCACGTCCTCCCAGACCGCGGCGACCAGCCGCTCGGCCTCGGTCCGCGGCGCCACGAACCCGTCACCCACGGACGCGTCCCGCTCGGGGGCCGGCAGCGCCGCGCGGTCGAGCTTGCCGTTGTTGTTGAGCGGCAAGCGGTCCAGCGCCACGAACGCCGTCGGGACCATGTAGTCCGGCAGCGACCGGGCCGCGTGGTCGCGCAGCTCGGGCACGGCCGGCGCCCCTGCGGCCTCCTCTGCGGCCACCACGTAGGCCACCAACCGCTCGTCCCGCACCACCACGGCGACCTGGGTGATGGCGGGGTGCGCGGTGAGGACGGCTTCGATTTCGCCGAGTTCGATGCGGAAGCCGCGGATCTTGACCTGGTGGTCGGCGCGGCCCAGGTAGTCCAACCGCCCGTCGACCCAGCGGGCGAGGTCGCCGGTGCGGTACATCCGGGATCCCGCATCCCCGAAGGGGTTGGCGATGAAGCGTGTGGCGGTGAGGCCGGGTCGGTTGAGGTAGCCGCGGGCGAGTCCGGGTCCGGCGATGTGCATCTCGCCGGTGACGCCGGGGGGAACGGGCTGGAGGTCGTCGTCCAGCACGTAGACGCGCAGGTCGGGGATGGGTTCGCCGATGGTGCCGTCGGCGGGGGTGTGGGTGACGTGGACGGTGGTCTCGGTGATGCCGTACATGTTGATCAGCTGTCCGGTGCCCTGCCAGCCTTGGATCTTGTGCTGGTCGAGGGCTTCGCCGCCGAAGATGACGTAGCGGGGGTCGGGTTGTTCGGGCAGCAGTTGGTAGAACGCCGAGGGTGTTTGGTTGAGCACCGTGACGCCCTCGTCGCGCAGGAGTCGGGCGAAGTCGCGGGGCGAGCGCGAGACGTCGTGTGGGACCACGACGAGTCGTCCGCCGTGCAGCAGTGGTCCCCACAGTTCCCAGACGGAGAAGTCGAAGGCGTAGCTGTGGAACAGGGTCCACACGTCGTCCTCGTCGAAGCCGAACCAGTGGTCGGTGGCGGAGAACAGCCGCACGACGTTGCCGTGCGGGACGACCACGCCCTTGGGCTTGCCCGTCGACCCGGACGTGTAAATCACGTACGCCGGGTTCTCCGGGCTCAGCGACACCTCCGGCGCGGTGGCCGGGCAGGAGGACAGCTCCGGCAGCTCGTCCAGCACCGCGACCGGCTCGGCGTCGGCGATCATGCCGGCGACGCGGTCGGCCGGGTAGGACGGGTCGATCGGCACGTACGCCGCGCCCGACTTCAGCACGCCCAGCACCGCGACGACCAGGTCCAGCGACCTGGGCAGCACCAGGCCGACGAAGCGCTCCGGTCCTGCGCCCAGGCCGATCAGGTGGTGCGCCAACCGGTTGGCCCGCTCGTCCAGCTCCCGGTAGGTCAGGCCGGCGCCCTGGAAGGTCACCGCGACCGCGTCCGGGCGGCGGGCGGCCTGGGCGGCGAACAGCTCGGGGAGGACGCCGGCGGGCCGCCCGGCAGCCTTGCCGTTCCAGTCGACCAGCACCTGGCGGCGCTCCCGGTCGGTCAGCCACGGCAGGTCGCCGAGCCTCCGGCGCGGGTCGTCGCCGACCGCGCCGAGCAGGCGGCCCAGCCACTCGCCGAGCCGCTCGACGGTGGCGCCGTCGAACAGCCTCGGGTCGTAGGTCAGCTCGACGTGCAGCGAGTCGTCCACGTGCGCCCGCACGGTCAGCGGGAAGGTCGTGGTGTCCAGCCCGTCGACCTCGCCGACCCGCGGCGCGTCGTCGGAGGCCGCCTCCACCGGGTAGTTCTCGAACGCCAGCAGGCTGTCGAACAGCGGCCCGCCGGCCCAGGACTGGACCTGCGCCAGGGACGCGGAGTCGAACCGCCGCGACTCGGTCTGCGCCTCCTGCAACCGCCGCAGCCACGGCACGACCTCGTCGCGCGGGTCCACCGACACCCTGGTGGGCACGGTGTTGATGAACATGCCGACCATGTCCTCGACACCGGGCAGCTCCGCGGGCCGCCCGGAGACGGTGGTGCCGAACACCACGTCGCGCTCACCGGAAACCCTGGCCAGCAGCAGCGCCCACGCGCCCTGCACGAGGGTGTTGACCGTCAGGCCGTGGGCGCGCGCCACCTCGTCCAGGCGCGCCGCCGGCAGGTCGAGCACGACCTGGGCGGAGGACTCGGCGCGGTGCGCGTCGGTCGGCGGCCGGTCGTAGGGCAGGGGGGTGGGCGTGGTGAACCCGGCCAGCACGCCGCGCCAGTGCCGCTCGGCCGCCGCCGGGTCCTGCGCGGCCAGCCACTCCAGGTAGTCGCGGAACGGCCGCCGGGCGACCGGTTCGCCGCCCGCGCACTCGGCCAGCACCTCGCCGAAGACCTGCGCGGTGCTCCAGCCGTCCAGCAGGAGGTGGTGCGAGGTCCACAGCAGGTCGACCTCGTGGTCGGACACCTCGCCGATGACCAGCCGCATCAGCGGCGCGCGGGTGAGGTCCAGGCCCTCCCGGGCGTCGCGCTCGACCAGCTCGTCGGTGACCGGCGCGAACTCCACCGGCAGCACGACGTCCCGGTGCACCACCTGCACCGGCTCGTCCACGCCCTCCCACACCACGCTCGTGCGCAGGACCGGTGTGCGGTCGACCACCCGCTGCCAGGCTCGCGCGAGGCTCCGCGCAGAATCCACATTGGACAGCCGGACGCGCAGCTGGTTGAAGTAGGCCGTGCCGTCGTCCATCAGGCTGTGGAACAGCATGCCCGCCTGCAACGGCGTGAGCGGGTAGACGTCCTCCACGTCCGGGCTCGCGACCAGGTCGACCTGGGCCTGCGTGAGGCGGGCCAGCGGGAAGTCGGAGGGCGTGCGGCCCCACGCGCCCGGTGACGCGCAGTGCGCGATGATCTGCCGCAGGGCGTCGAGCATCCGGTCGGCCAGCGCGCGCACGGCGGCCTCGTCGTGCGCCTCGGTCGAGTACTCCCAGTCCAGCGCCAGCTCACCGTCCGCCACGGCGGCCGTGATGTCCAGCAGGTGCGGGCGGTTCAGGTCGTCGGGCACCTCCCGGCCGTGCTCGCCCTCGCCGAACGCGCCGGACTCGAACTGCCCCAGGTAGTTGAAGCACACGCGGGGCAGCGCACCGGTCAGGCCCCGGTCGGCGTACCGCAGGGCCTCGTAGCTCAGGCCCTTGTGCGGCACGGAGCGCAGCTGCTCCTTCACCGCCTTGAGCGCGCGGCCCCAGTCGCCGGAGGGGATCTCCAGCGACACCGGGAACTGCGCGGTGAACCAGCCGACCGTGCGGGACAGGTCGACGTCGAACAGCTCCTCGCGGCCGTGGCCCTCCAGCGTGACCAGCGCACGGCCCTCGAACGCCGCCGCCAACGCGGTCAGCAGCACGTCGTTGACCTGCGTCCGGTACGCCTCGGGCACCGCGTGCAGCAGGGCGTCGGTCTCGGCCCGGCCCAGCCGCACCGACACGCTGCGCCCGCTGCCCGCCGTGGTGGGCACCGGCTCCTCCACCGGTGTCGCCGCCCAGTGCGGCAGGGCGTCGTCGAACGCGCCGGACCGGACGTGGGCGTCCAGCCGGTGCGCCCAGTCGGCGAACGACGTGCTCGCGGGGCCCGGCTCGCCGCCCCGGTAGGCGCTGTGGAGGTCGGCCAGGACGATCCGCCACGACACCGCGTCGACCACGAGGTGGTGCGCGGTGAGGAACAGCTTGCCGTCCGGGAACAGCACCGCCCTGAACAGCGGGCCGTGCCGCAGGTCCAGGCCCGCCCGCGCCCGGTCGGCCTCCTCGGCGTAGTCCAGCGTGGACGCCACGTGCAGCACGTCGACCTCGGTGTCCGCGACCTCCTGCCACCACCGGCCGTCGACCTCGGTGAACCGGGAGCGCAGCGCGTCGTGGTGCGCCACGACCTTGCGCAGCGCCTCGCGCAGGGCGGGCACGTCCACGTCGTCCAGGTCGGTGAAGACCGACATGGTGAACCGCGCCAGCGGGCCGTGCTCGGCGAAGAACCACCGCTGGATCGGGGTCAGCGGCGCGGGACCGGTGACGACCCGGTGCGTCGTCGCGGTGTCGGCGGTGACCGCGGGGGCGAGGTCGGCGACGGTCTGCCGCAGGAAGATGTCCTTCGACGTCAACCGCATCCCGGCCTGCCTGGCCCGGGACACCACCTGCATGGACAGGATCGAGTCGCCGCCCAGCGCGAAGAAGTTGTCGCGCGCGCCGACGCGCTCGACGCCCAGCACCTCCGCCCAGATCGCGGCGAGGTCCGCCGCGACGCCGGGCGCGGGCGCCACGTAGCCGGCGTCGGTGAACGTCGGCGCGGGCAGCGCCCGGCGGTCGACCTTGCCGCTGGGCGTCATCGGGACGCGGTCCAGCGCGACGAACGCCGAGGGCACCAGGTAGTCCGGCAGCCGCTGCTTGAGCCACGCGGCGAGGTCGGTGGCCGCGCCGACGGTGTAGGCGACCAGCCGCTGGTGCCCGTTGTGCTCCCGCGCGACGACGGCGGCTTCGGTGACGTCGGGGTGGTGCAGCAGTGCTGCTTCGACTTCGCCGGGTTCGATGCGGTAGCCGCGGATCTTGACCTGGTCGTCGGTGCGGCCGAGGTATTCGAGTTGGTCGCCGATCCAGCGGACGCGGTCGCCGGTGCGGTACATGCGGGTTCCGGGTGGCCCGAAGGGGTCGGGCAGGAAGCGCTGGGCGGTGAGGCCGGGTCGGTTGAGGTAGCCGCGAGCCACCTGCGCCCCGGCGATGAACAGCTCGCCCGGCACACCGGTCGGCGTCGGCCGCAGGTCCGCGTCGAGCACGTGCGCGACGAGGTTGCGCAGCGGGCGGCCGATCAGCGGCCGGTCGCCCGTCACCGGGGTGGAGACGGCGTCGACCGTGGTCTCGGTGGGGCCGTAGAAGTTGTGGGCCCGCGTCGGCGACGCCGCCAGCTCGCGCCACAGCGACTCCGGCAGCGCCTCGCCGCCGAGCATCAGCACCTTCGGCTTGTGCTGCCCGTCGAGCAGCCCCGCGGGCAGCAGCTGCCGCACGTAGGACGGGGTGAGGTCGAGGAAGTCGATCCGGTGCTCCCGCACGTAGTCCACCAGCGCCGCCGGCTCCAGCCGGACGTCGTCGGGCAGCACGTGCAGCTCGTGGCCGTCGGCCATGAGCAGCGGGCCCTCCCAGGACGTGTCGAACGAGAACACCGCCGACAGCGCCACCCGCAGCGGTTCGGCCGCGAAGTCGTCGCGGTGGCTGTGCAGCAGGTTGACCAGGTGGCGGTGCTCGACCACGACGCCCTTGGGCCGGCCGGTCGAGCCGGAGGTGTGGATCACGTACGCCGCGTGGTCGCCGCGCACCGGCACGCCGGGCCGCGTGGCCGGCTGCCCGGCGAGGTCCGGCCAGGAGTCCAGCACCAGCGCCGGTTCGGCGTCGCGCAGCAGGAAGTCGACCCGCTCGCGCGGCAGGTCCCGGTCGATCGGCAGGTACACCGCACCCGCCTTGTGCACCGCCAGGATCGCCACCACCACGTCGGCGGAGCGCGGCAGCATCACGGCCACCACGCGCTCCGGCGCCGCGCCGAGCGCGATCAGGTGGTGGGCCAGGCGGTTCGCGCGTTCGTCCACCTCCGCGAACGTCAGGCGCGTCCCACCGCACACCAGCGCGGTCGCGTCGGGCGCGCGGTCGGCGCGGGCCTCGAACAGCGCCGGGAACGTGGTGTCCGGCACGGCCAGCGCCCGGCCGCGCGGGTCCGGCTCGTCGCCGGTCACCAGCGGGATCGCCGACAGGGGCCGGTCGGGCGCCGCGACGACGCCCGCCAGCAGCTCGACCAGGTGCCGCGCCATCCGGTCGACCGTGGCGGCGTCGAACAGGTCGGTGCTGTACTCGATCGCGCCGAGCAGCTCGCCGCCGGACTCGCCGAACTCGAACGTCACGTCGCACGTCGCCGTGGTCAGCGGCAGCGGCAGCTCCGCGACCCGCAGACCGGGCAGCTCCGGCAGGTCGGTCCCGGCGTTCTGCACCAGGACCATGGCGTCGAACAGGGCGTTGCGGCTCGGGTCGCGGTCCGGCCGCACGGCCTCCACGACCCGCTCGAACGGCACCTCCTGGTGCGCGAACCCGTCCCGGACGGTGGCCCGCACGTCGGACAGCAGCTCCGCGAAGCCGCGCGTGGTGTCCACCGCGGACCGGAGCACGACGGTGTTGACGAACAGGCCGACCACGTCGTCCAGCTCGGCGCGGCCCCGGCCCGACACCGCGGTGCCGACCGCGATGTCGTCCTGGCCGGTGTAGCGGGCCAGCAGCGCCTGGCACGCCGCGACCAGCGTCGTGAACAGCGTGTCGCCGTGCCGGCGGGCCAGCTCCTTCACCCCGCGCGCGACCTCCGCCGGCACGGTGAACGAGTGCATCGCGCCCGCCCCGGTGCGCACCGCCGGGCGCGGCCGGTCGGTGGGCAGCTCCAGCGGCGGCAGGTCCGCCAGCCGGTCGGCCCAGTAGTCGACCGGCGGGTCCTGCCGCCAGGCCGCGTAGTCGACGTACTGCACCGCCGGGGGCGGGGGCTCCTCGCCCGCGTACAGCGCGCCGAGGTCGCGGGCCAGCACGCCGGTGGACCAGCCGTCGGTGACGATGTGGTGCAGCGTCAGCACGAACACGTGGTCGTCGTCGGCGACCCGCACCAGCCGCGCCCGCACCAGCGGGCCCTCCCGCAGGTCGAACGGCGTCCCGGCCTCCTGCCGCAGCACCTCCTCCCAGGAGCCCCCCTCCACCACGAGCGGCACCCCGAACGGCTCGTGCACGACCTGACCGCCGTCGACGAACGTCGTGCGCAGCGACTCGTGCCGGGCGACGAGGCCGTCCACGGCCCGCCGCAACGCCGCCACGTCGAGCTCGCCGCGCAGCCGCAGGGCGGTCGGCGTGACGTACTCGGTGCTGCCCGGCTCGAACTGGTCGAGGAACCACAGCCGCCGCTGCGCGGGGGACTGCGGGTGGACGCCGCCGCGCGGGACCACCGGGATGGCGTCCGCCGCCGCCTGCCCGGAGATCGCGCCCGCGAGCCCGGACACCGTGGGGTGCTCGAACAGCGCGCGCGGCGAGAGCTGCGCGCCGAACGCGGCCCGCAGCCGCGAGGTCACCGAGATGGACAGGATCGAGTCGCCGCCCAGCGCGAAGAAGTCGTCCTCCGCCCCGACCCGCGACAGGCCCAGCACGTCCGCCCAGATCGCGGCGACGGTCCGCTCGGCCTCGGTGCGCGGCTCGGTGAACCCGCCGGTGAACTCGGGCCGCGGCAGCGCCCGCCGGTCCACCTTCCCGCTGGGGGTCAGCGGGAAGGCGTCGAGCACCACCACCGCCGACGGCACCTGGTAGTCCGGCAGCACCGAGGCCAGCGCCGCGCGCGGGTCCCGCTCCGGCGCGCCGGTGACGTAGCCGACCAGGCGGCCGTCCAGGACGACCACGACGGCGTCGCGCACCCCGGGCACGTCGCGCAGCGCGGCCGCCACCTCGCCCGGCTCGATCCGGAAGCCCCGGACCTTGACCTGGTCGTCGGCCCGCCCCAGGTACTCCAACCGCCCGTCGTGCCACCGCACCCGGTCGCCCGTGCGGTACATGCGGCTCCCGGGCGGGCCGAACGGGTCGGGCAGGAACCGCTGCGCGGTCAGGCCGGGCCGGTCGAGGTAGCCGCGCGCGACCTGCGCGCCGGCCACGTGCAGCTCGCCGACCACGCCCGGCGGGACGGGCCGCAGGTCGCGGTCGAGCACGTAGGCGGCCAGGTTGTGCAGCGGGCGGCCGATCAGCGGCCGGTCGCCGGTGATCGGCGTCGACACGGCGTCCACCGCGGTCTCGGTGGGGCCGTAGTAGTTGAAGCCGTCGACGGGGGAGGCGGCGATCCGCCGCCACAGCGCGGCGTCCACCGCCTCGCCGCCGACCAGCACCTGCCGCAGGCCGGACTCCAGCAGCCCGGCGTCGACCAGCCGGTGCGCGTAGGACGGCGTGAGGTCGACGGTGCCGATGCCGTGCGCCCGCACGTACCCGACCAGCGCGGCCGGGTCCAGGCGCAGCTCCTCGTCGATGACGTGCAGCTCGTTGCCGGCGGCCAGGAACAGCAGACCTTCCCAGGACGTGTCGAAGGACAGCGTCGCGGTGAGGGCGAACTTCGTCGGCTCGGCCATCAGGTCGTGCCGGTTGGCGTGCAACAGGTTCGCGAGCTGGCGGTGCTCGACCACGACGCCCTTGGGGCGGCCGGTGGAGCCGGAGGTGTAGATGACGTAGGCCGCCTGGTCCGGCCGCACCGCGACGTCGGGCGCGGCGCCGGGCAGCCCGGCGGTGTCGGGCAGCCGGTCCAGCACCAGGGCCGGGCGCGCGTCGGCCAGCAGGAAGTCGATGCGGTCGGCCGGCAACCCGGGGTCGACGGGCAGGTACACCGCGCCGGCCTTGAGCACCGCGAGCACGGCCACCACGACGTCGGCCGACCGCGGCATCCGCAGCGCCACCACGCGCTCGGGGCCCGCGCCCTCGGCGATCAGGTGGTGCGCCAGGCGGTTCGCCGCCGCGTCCAGCTCGGCGAAGGTCAGCCGCGCGTCGCGGAAGACCAGGGCCGTCGCGTCCGGCGTCCGCCGCGCCTGCTCGGCGAACACCTCCGGGTAGAGCAGGTCCGGCGCGTCCAGCGCGGTCCGGTTCCAGTCCACCAGCACGCGCCGCCGCTCCTCGGCGGTCAGCCAGGGCAGGTCCCCGACCGGGCGGTCGGTGTCGCGGGCGAGGGCGGCCACCAGGTCGCCCAGCCAGCCCGCCAGGCGCTCGGCGGTGGCGGTGTCGAACAGGTCCGGGTCGTAGGCCAGCTCCAGGTTGAGCCGGTCGGTGACCGACGCCGTCAGCGCCAGCGGCAGGGTCGTGTTGTCCACCGCGTCGACCTCGACCACGCGCGGCCCGTCGCCGCCCTGCTCGAACGGGTAGTTCTCGAACACGACCACGCTGTCGAACAGGCGGGTGCCCAGCCACGACTGGATCTCGGCCAGCGAGGTGTGGTCGTAGCGGCGCGCCTCGCCCTGCGCGGCCTGGAGCTCGCGCAGCCACGCGCCCACCCGCGCGGTGGTGTCCACGGCGACCCTGGTGGGCACGGTGTTGATCAGCATCCCGACCATGGTCTCGACGCCGGGCAGCTCCGCCGGGCGCCCCGACACCGTGCTGCCGAACACCACGTCGGGCTCGCCGGAGACCCGCGACAGCAGCAGCGCCCACGCGCCCTGGACGACCGTGTTGACCGTCAGGCCCGCGCGCTGCGGCGCGTCGCCGAGGTCGACGGTGATCCGGACGGACTCAGTGGCCTCCGCGCGGTGCGCCTCGGTGGGCGGCCGGTCGAAGGGCAGCGGCGTCGGACCGTCCACATCGGACAGCGCGGTGCGCCAGTGCTGCTCGGCGCCCTCCTGCTCGGCCAGCCAGCGCAGGTAGTCGCGGAAGGGCCGGCGGGCGGGCAGCCGCGCGGGCCGGCCGGTGGTGATGGCGCGGTAGTGCTCCAGCACCTCGGCGAACACCTGGCCGGTGCTCCAGCCGTCCAGCACCACGTGGTGCGAGGACCAGACCAGCTCCACCCGGTCGGCCGACAGCGGCGTGACCCGCACGCGCAGCAGCGGCGCGACACCGAGGTCCAGCTCGCCGTCCGCCGGCACGGCCACCTGCCGGTGCACCACCTGCACCGGCTCGTCCACGCCCTCCCACACCACGCTGCTGCGCAGCACCGGCGTGCGGTCCACGACCCGCTGCCACGCCTCGGCCAGCGCCGCCGGGTCGGTGACGCCGTCGAGCACCAGCCGCATCCGGTCCACGTACGCGCCGGGTTCGACCAGGCTGTGGAACACCATGCCGGCCTGCAGCGGCGTGAGCCGGTAGACGTCCTCCACGTCGGGACCGGCCAGCCGGTCCACCTGCTCCTGGGTCAGCCTCGCCAGCGGGAAGTCCGACGGGGTGCGCCCGCCCGCGCCGGGCTCGGCGCAGTGCGCGACGATCCCGCGCAGCGCGTCCAGCACCCGGTCGGCCAGCCGCCGCACGGTCGCCTCGTCGTGGACGTTGTCCGAGTACTGCCAGGCCAGCCGCAGCTCGCCGTGCTCGACCAGGCCGGTGACCTCGATCAGGTGGCCGCGGGGCCGGTCGGCCGCGACGTCCTCGTCCGCGGTGTCGTGCCGGGCGCGGTAGAAACCGCCGTCGGCGACCTCGAACCGGCCGTGGTAGTTGAACGAGACCTCGGGCAGCCGGGCGCCGACGTCCAGCGCCTCGAAGCTCAACCCCCGGTGCGGCACCGCGCGCAGGCCCTCCTTGACCGCCTTGAGCGTGCGGCCCCAGTCGTCGGAGGTCTCCAGCAGCACCGGGAACTGGGTGGTGAACCAGCCGACCGTGCGGGACAGGTCGGCGTCGAACAGCTCCTCGCGGCCGTGGCCCTCCAGCGCCACGCTCACCGCGTCCTGCCCGGTCCACTCGGCCAGCACCCGGCCCAGCGCGCTCAGCAGGACGTCGTTGACCTGCGTGCGGTACACCGGCGGCACCCGGTGCAGCAGCGCGTCGGTCGTCTCGCGGTCCAGCCCCACCGACACCACGCGCGCGGAACCGGCCGTGTTCGGGCCGTCGCGGTCCACCGGCAGCGCCGCGGGCTCGGGCAGGGAGCGCCAGTGCGGCACCGCGTCGTCCAGCGCGCCGGAGGCGACGTGCTCGGCCAGCAGGTGCGCCCACTGCGTGAACGACGTGCCCACCGGCTCCAACTCCGCGCCCCGGTAGGCCGCCTCCAGGTCCTCCAGCAGGATGCGCCAGGACACGCCGTCGATCGCCAGGTGGTGCACGGTCAGCAGGAGCCGCGGTCGCGCGCCGGGGAACAGCACGGCCCGCAGCAGCGGGCCCTCGGAGACGTCCAGGCCCTGTCGCGCCGCGCGGACGTGCGCTTCGACGTCCCCGTCGGGCTCGACGCGGAAGACGTCCCCGCCGTCGCCGGCGACCTCCTGCACCCAGCGCCCGCCCTCGCGGCGGAACCGCAGGCGCAGCGCGTCGTGGTGGGCCACGACGGCCCGCACCGCGGCCCGCAGCGAGTCCACGTCCACCGCCGGCTCCAGCTCCACCAGCAGCGTCATCGTGTAGTGCCCCAGCGGGCCGTGCTCGGCGAAGAACCAGCGCTGGATCGGCGTCAGCGGCGCGGGGCCGGTGAACGCGCGCGCCGGCTCCGCGTCGGCGGCGACCGCGGCGGCGGCCACCGCGAGCTCGGCCACCGTCTGGTGCCGGAACACGTCCCGCGAGGTCAGCTGGAACCCGGCCTGCCGGGCGCGCGAGACGAGCTGGATGGACAGGATCGAGTCGCCGCCCAGGGTGAAGAAGTTGTCGTGGGCGCCGACGCGCTCCGCGCCCAGCACCTCGGCCCAGATGCGGGCCAGCTCCGCCTCGGCGGGCGTGGCCGGTGCGACGAAGTCGTCCGTCCTGGCCTGCGGCGCGGGCAGCGCCGCGCGGTCGAGCTTGCCGTTGGGCGTCAGCGGGATGCGATCCAGCCCGACGAACGCCGCCGGGATCTGGTAGTCCGGCAGCAGCCGCTTGAGGTGGTCGCGCAGGTCCACCGGCCCCTCGGTCACGACGTACCCGACCAGCCGGGTGTGCCCGTTGTCGGTCCTCGCCACGACGGCGGCTTCGGTGACGTCGGGATGGCTCAGCAGTGCTGCTTCGACTTCGCCGGGTTCGATGCGGTAGCCGCGGATCTTGACCTGGTCGTCGGTGCGGCCGAGGTATTCGAGTTGGTCGCCGACCCAGCGGACGCGGTCGCCGGTGCGGTACATGCGGGTCCCGGGTGGCCCGAAGGGGTCGGGCAGGAACCGCTGGGCGGTGAGGCCGGGCCGGTTGAGGTAGCCGCGCGCCACCTGCGCCCCGGCGATGAACAGCTCGCCCGGCACGCCTTCCGGCTGCGGCTGGAGGTTGCGGTCGAGCACGTAGGTGGTGACGTTGCGCAGCGGGCGCCCGATGACGGGCCGGTCGCCGAACAGCGGCGTGGAGACGGCGTCGACCGTGGCCTCGGTCGGGCCGTAGAAGTTGTGCGCGCTGGTCGGCGCGTCGACCAGGTCCCGCCACAGCGCCGCGCCGACGGCCTCGCCGCCCAGCATCAGGAACTTCGGCTTGTGCTGCCCGTCGAGCAGCCCCGCGGGCAGCAGCTGCTGCACGTAGGACGGGGTGAGGTCGAGGAAGTCGATGCGGTGGTCCTGGACGTACCGGATCAGCGCGCCCGGCTCCAGCCGCACCTCGTCGGTGAGCACGTGCAGCTCGTGGCCGTGGGCCAGCAGCGCCAAGCCCTCCCAGGACGTGTCGAACGAGAACACCGCCGTCAGCGCCATCCGCAGGTGTTCCCGGGCGAAGTCGTCGCGGTGGCTGTGCAGCAGGTTGACCAGGTGGCGGTGCTCGACCACGACGCCCTTGGGCTTGCCGGTCGAGCCGGAGGTGTAGATGACGTAGGCCGCGTTGTCCGGTCTGTGCCGCACCGCGGGCGGCGTGCCGGGCATCCCGTCGGCGTCCACCGGCCCGTCGATCACCCGGACCGCGCCGGAATCGCCGATGAGGTGGGCTCGGCGCTGCTCGGGCAGCGTCGGGTCGACCGGCAGGTACACCGCGCCCGCCTTCATGATGCCCAGGATCGCCACCACGGCGTCGGCGCTGCGCGGCAGCGACAGCGCGACGACCTGCTCGGGCCCCACGCCGTCGGCGACCAGCCGGTGCGCCAGCCGGTTCGCGCGCTCCTCGACCTCGGCGAAGGTCAGGCGCACGTCGTCGCACACCACGGCGGTGGCGTCGGGGGTGCGGGCGGCCTGGGCGCTGAACAGCGCCGGGAAGGTCTCGTCCGGCACCGCCAGGGCCTTGCCGCGCGGGTCGGGCTCGTCGCCCAGCAGCAGCGGCACGTCGGCCAGCCGGCGCCGCGGCTCCGCCACCACGCGGGCCAGCAGGACGAGCAGGTGCCGGCACATCCGATCGACGGTGGCCGCGTCGAACAGGTCGGTGTTGTACTCGACCAGGGTGTGCACGCCCTCGGCGGTCTCGGTGAAGTCGACGCTGAGGTCGAAGATCGCCTTCCGGCGGGTGAGCGGGTGCTCGGCCACCTCCAGACCCGGCAGGGCGGGCAGCGCGCGCCCGGCGTTCTGCATCGCCACCATCACGTCGAACAGCGGCGTGCGGCTCGGGTCGCGCTGCGCGGCGACGGCTTCCACCACGCGGTCGAACGGCACGTCGTCGTGGGCGAACGCGTCGAGGGCGGCGGTCCTGGTCTCGTCCAGCAGCTCCGCGAAGGTGCGCGAGGTGTCCACCGCGGAGCGGATCACCACCGTGCCGACGAAGAACCCGACCAGCCGCTGCAGCTCCGGCCGGCCGCGCCCGCTGGTGACGGTGCCCACCGCGATGTCGTCCTGGCCGGTGTAGCGGGCCAGCAGCACCTGGCACGCGGCCAGCAGCGCGGTGAACAGCGTGGTCTCGTGGGCGCGGGCCAGCTCGGCGAGCCGCGCCGACAGGTCGGCGGGCACGGTGAACTCGTGCGTCGCGCCCGCGGTGGTCCGCTCGGCGGGCCGGGGCCGGTCGGTGGGCAGCTCCAGCGGCTCGACGCCGGCGAGCCGCTCGCGCCAGTAGTCGACGCGCACCGGCTGCTCGCGCTGCCACACGGCGAAGTCCGCGTACTGCAGCGGCAGCGGCGGCAGCTCCTCGCCCCGGTAGAGCGCGCCCAGCTCCTCCACCAGCAGGCCCAGCGACCAGCCGTCGACCACGATGTGGTGGGAGGTCAGCAGCAGCACGTGGTCCTCGGGCGCGACCCGCAGCAGCCGCGCGCGCAGCAGCGGCCCGCGCTCCAGGTCGAACGGCCGGTCCACCTCCGCGCGCAGCGCCCCGTCCAGGTCGTCGACGTCGACCAGCGGCACGTCGAGCACCGGGTCGTCGTGGACGACCTGCACCGGCTGCCCGTCGACCTGGCCGAACGTGGTGCGCAGCGACTCGTGCCGCCGCACCAGGGCGCGCAGCGCGCCGGTCAGGCGGGCGACGTCGAGCCCGCCGCGCAGCCGCAGCGCGGTCGCGCTGTTGTAGTCGGTGTCACCGGGCTGGAACTGGTCGAGGAACCACAGCCGCTGCTGGCCGGGCGACAGCGGCAGCGGGCCGGTGCGGGGCGCGGCGGGGATGGTCGCGGCGGCCGGCGCGGACCGGCCGGCCAGCCGGTCGCGCAGGCGCTCCCGGAGGTGGGCGGGCAGCGCGGAGATGCGGCTTTCCTTGGAGGTGGTCATTGCTCACGCTTCCCGGTCGGCAAGGGCTTCGAGGTCGGCCAGCACCAGGTCCTCCACCAGGTCGGCGAGGCTGGACACGGTGCGGGCGGTGAGGACGTCGCGCGGTGAGAGGTCGACGCCGAACGCCGACTTGGTCCGGGACGTGATGCGCAGGCTGCGGATGGAGTCGCCGCCCAGCGCGAAGAAGCTGTCCTCCACGCCGACCCGGTCGACGTCCAGCTCCTCCGCCCAGATGGCGGCGATGGCCTCTTCGGTCTCCGTGCGCGGCGCCACGTAGTCGCCGGAGGTGACCGCGTCGCGCTCAGGCGCGGGGAGCGCGACGCGGTCCAACTTTCCGTTGGCGTTGAGCGGCAACCGTTCCAGCGCCACGAACGCCGTCGGAACCATGTGCTCCGGCAGCACGCCCGAGGCGTGCCCGCGCAGTTCCGAGACCTGCACGGGCCCGTTCGGGACGTAGTACGCCACCAGACGTTGGTCCTGCTCCAGCACAACGACCTGGGTGACGGCGGGGTGCGCGGCGAGGACGGCTTCGATCTCGCCGAGTTCGATGCGGAAGCCGCGGATCTTGACCTGGTGGTCGGCGCGGCCCAGGTAGTGCAGTTTTCCGTCGACCCAGCGGGCGAGGTCGCCGGTGCGGTACATCCGGGATCCCGCATCCCCGAAGGGGTTGGCGATGAAGCGTGTGGCGGTGAGGCCGGGTCGGTTGAGGTAGCCGCGGGCGAGTCCGGGTCCGGCGATGTGCATCTCGCCGGTGACGCCGGGCGGCACCGGTTCCAGGTCCTCGTCCAGCACGTAGACGCGCAGGTCCGGTATCGGCTCGCCGATGGTGCCGTCCGCCGGGGTGTGGGTGACGTGGACGGTGGTCTCGGTGATGCCGTACATGTTGATCAGCTGTCCGGTGCCCTGCCAGCCTTGGATCTTGTGCTGGTCGAGGGCTTCGCCGCCGAAGATGACGTAGCGGGGGTCGGGTTGTTCGGGCAGCAGTTGGTAGAACGCCGAAGGCGTCTGGTTGAGCACGGTCACGCCTTCCTCCCGCAGGAGTCGGGCGAAGTCGCGCGGTGACCGGGACACCTCGTGCGGGACCACGACGAGTCGTCCGCCGTGCAGCAGTGGTCCCCACAGTTCCCAGACGGAGAAGTCGAAGGCGTAGCTGTGGAACAGGGTCCACACGTCGTCCTCGTCGAAGCCGAACCAGTGGTCGGTGGCGGAGAACAGCCGCACGACGTTGCCGTGCGGGACGACCACGCCCTTGGGCTTGCCCGTCGACCCGGACGTGTAAATCACGTACGCGGCGTTGTCGGCCCTCAGCGGCACGTCGGGAGCGGTGGCCGGGTAGGGGGACAGGTCCGGCAACCCGTCGAGCACGGCGACGGGTTCGGCGTCGGCGATGGTGCCCGCGATGCGGTCGGCCGGGTAGGACGGGTCGATCGGCAGGTAGGCCGCGCCCGACTTCAGCACGCCCAGCACCGCCACCACCAGGTCGACCGAGCGCGGGAAGCACAGCGCCACCAGGCGCTCCGGTCCCGCGCCCAGGCCGATCAGGTGGTGCGCCAACCGGTTGGCCCGCTCGTCCAGCTCCCGGTAGGTCAGCCGGTCGTCGGCCAGCGACACCGCGGTGTTGCCCGGGGTGCGGGCGGCCTGGGCGGCGAACAGGGCGGTGACGGTGGTGGCGGGGGCGCCGGCCCCGGTCGGGTTCCAGTCCACCAGCACGCGGCGGCGCTCGTCCTCCGACAGCCACGGCACCCGCGCCAGCGGCCGGTCGGGGTCGGCGGTCAGCCCCACCAGCAGGGCCTTGAGCCGCTCACCGAGCCGGTCGACGGTCGCGGCGTCGAACATCGCGGGCTCGTAGCCCAGCAGCACGCCCAGCCGCCGCGCCGGGTAGACCGTGGCGCTGAGCGGGAAGCTGGTCGTCTCGACCGCCTCCAGCTCGCGCAGGCCCATCCCGTCGGCGAGGTCGGCCGGGTAGTTCTCGAAGACCACGGCGCTGTCGAACAGGGCGGTGCCGCCCGGCACCCCGCTCCACGCCTGCAACCGGGTCAGCGGCACGTGCTCGAACCGCCGGGACTCCGCCTGCGCCGCCTGGAGGTCGCGCAGCCACTCGGCGACCGGCCGGGCCCCGTCGACCCGCACCCGCACCGGCAGGGTGTTGATGAAGATGCCGGTGATCGCGTCCACGCCCGGCAGGTCGGTGGGGCGGCCGGACACCGTCGCCCCGAAGCAGACGTCCCGCTGCCCGGACGAGCGGGCCAGCAGCAGCGCCCACGCGCCCTGCACGACCGCGCTGGGCGTCACCCGGTGCTCGCGCGCGAACTCGTAGAGCCGCTCCGACTCCGCCTCGGTCAGCTCGACGGAGTGCCGGGCGGAGGTGGTGGCGGGCCCCAGGGCGGGCCGGTCGGCGGGCAGCGGCGTCGGCGCGTCGAACGAGCCGAGCACCTGCCGCCAGTGCCGCTCGGCGGCCTCGTCGTCCTGCTCGGCCAGCCACGCCACGTAGTCCCGGAACGGCGGTCGCTCGGCCGGTTCGCCCAGCACGTCGGACAGCACCTGGAACACGCTCCAGCCGTCCAGCAGGACGTGGTGGAAGGTCCACAGCACCCGCACGGTCCCCGGCGCCAGCCGGATGATCGCGACCCGCATCAGCGGCGGCGTCGCGAGGTCCAGGCCCACCGACCGGTCGGCGGCCAGCAGCGCCGCGAGCCGGTCGGCCCGCGCCGCCTCGTCCAGGTCGCTCCAGTCCAGGAAGGTGAACGGCACCTCGGCGTGCGCGTGCACCACCTGCAGCGGCTCGGGGACGTCCTCCCACAGCACCGAGCTGCGCAGCACGGGCGTGCGGTCCACCACCCGCTGCCAGGACCGGGCGAACGCCTCGGAGTCGGGCACCCCGTCGACGACGAACGTGGTCTGCTGGAAGTACGCGCCCTGCTCGCCCAGGCCGTGGAACACCATGCCCGCCTGCATCGGCGTCAGCGGGTAGGCGTCCTCCCCGGTGATCCGGTCCACCTGCTGCTGGGTCAGCCGCGCCAGCGGGAAGTCCGACGGGGTGCGCCCGCCCGCGCCGGGCTCGGCGCAGTGGGCGAGGATCGCGCGCAGCGCCGCGGTGAACCGCTCGGCGAGCTCCGCGATCGTCGCCGCGTCGTGGTTGGCGTCGCTGTAGTACCAGGTGAACTCCAGCCGGTCGCCCTGCACCCGGCCCACGACGTCGAGCAGGTGCGGGCGCGGCATGTCCGGGTCGGCGGCGAGGTCGAGGTCGCGCTGGTCGCCGGTGAACCGGCCCAGGTAGTTGAAGCTCACCTGCGGGTCGCACGCCGGGCCGCCCGCGAAGTGGCGCAGCGCGCCGTAGCCGATGCCCCGGCCGGGCACCGCGCGCAGCTGCTCCTTCACCGACTTCAGCGCCTCGCCCCACGGGCGCGGCACGTGCAGCGACACCGGGAAGACCGTGGTGAACCAGCCGACCGTGCGGGACAGGTCGACGTCGTCGAACAGCTCCTCGCGGCCGTGGCCCTCCAGGGCGAGCAGCACCCGGTCCCGGCCGGTCCAGTCGGCCAGCACGCGGCCCAGCGCGGTCAGCAGCACGTCGTTGACCTGCGTCCGGTACACCTCCGGCACGTCGCGCAGCAGCGCCGCGGTCTCGTCCCCGGTCAGCCGCGCGGTCACCTCGCGCCCGGTGGCGTAGGTGTTGGGCCCCTCGCGGTCGGTCGGGATGCCCGCGCCGGACACCGCCCGCCAGTGGGGCAGCTCGGCGTCGAAGCCGCCGGCGGCGGTGTGCTCGCGCAGCCGCCGCGCCCAGTCGCGGAACGACGTCGTCCTGCGCCCGAGGCGGACCGGGAGGCCGGCGGCGGCCTGCCGGTAGGCGGTCATCAGGTCCTCGGCCAGGATGCGCCACGACACGCCGTCCACCACGAGGTGGTGCGCGACCAGCCGGACCGAGCGCGCGTCGAGCACCTCGGCCCGCAGCAGCGGGACGCCGTGCCCGACGGGCTCGTTGACCTGCCGGTCGGCCTCGAACCGCATGCGCAGCGCGTCGTGGTGCTCCACCAGCGCGGCCACCGCCGCCCGCAGCGCGTCCTCGGCCAGGTCGTCGTCGAAGTCGACCACGAGGGACTGCTCGAACAGCGTCGAGCCGGTGCCGAGGAACCAGCGCTGGATCGGGGTCAGCGGCGCCTCCCCGGTCACCGCGCCCTGGTCGGTGTCCGGCGGCAGGTCGCGCGTGACGTGCGGGGCCAGCGCGGCGATCGTCTGGTGGGCGAACACGTCGCGCGAGGTCAGCACCAGCCCGGCCTGGCGGGCGCGGGTCACCACCTGGATGCTCAGGATCGAGTCGCCGCCCAGCGCGAAGAAGTTGTCCCGCACGCCGACCCGCGCCGCGCCCAGCACCTCGGCGAACACCTGCGCCAGCACGGCCTCCACGGGCGTGCGCGGCGCGACGTAGACGCGGGGCTCCTCCGGCGGCGGGGGCAGGTCGTCGCGGTCGAGCCGGTCGAGCCCGACGAAGGTCGTCGGCACGCTGTGCGGGGGCAGCACCTGCCCCAGGAACCCCTCCAGCGCCGCGGGGCTGACCGGCGGCGTCACGTAGGCCACCAGCCTGCGGTCGACGGCCACCACCGCGGCGTCGGCGACCTCGTGGTGGCGCCGCAGCGCCTCCTCCACGGCCGCCGGGTCGACCCGCGAACCCCGGATGCGCACCGCGTCGTCGGGCGGGAAGTCCAGCTCCACCAACCCGCGCAGCGGGCGGTCGGGGTCCTCGACCACGTCGTGCAGCAGCGCTTCGAGGTCGGCGGCCAGCGCCTCCGCGGTCGCGGCGTCGAACAGGTCGGTGTTGTACTCCACGGTCAGCGCCAGGGAGTCCTCCCGCGGCCAGAACTCCACCACGAGGTCGAACCGGGCGTGCGGGCGCGGCAGGTCGTGCTCGACCGCCGCCAGCCCGCCGAAGTCGGGCCGCCGCAGCAGCGGCTGGTGCAGCGCCACCACGGCCTGCACCAGCGGCGTGCGGCTCGGGTCGGGGTCGGGGCCCAGCTCGGCCACCAGCCGGTCGAACGGCACGTCGTCGTGGGCGAACGCGCCCAGCACGGTGTCGCGGACGTGGTCCAGGAAACCGGTGAACGGCAGCTCCGGGTCGACCCAGGAGCGCAGCACCAGCGTGCGCACGAAGAACCCGACCGCCCGGTCCAGGTCCGCGTGGTCGCGGCCGGAGGTGACGGTGCCCAGCGCGACGTCCCGCTGCCGGCTGCGCGCCGACAGCAGCACCTGCACGGCGGCGGTGAGCGTCATGAACAGGGTGGCGTCGTGCGCGCGGCCGACGCCGGTCAGGCGCTGCACCAGGTCGGGGCGCAGCTGCCGCCGCAGCACCGCGCCGGAGGTCGTGCGCAGCGCGGGCCGCGGCCGGTCGGTGGGCAGGTCCAGCGCCTCGACCCCGGCCAGCCGGTCGCGCCAGTAGGCGACGTCGCCCTGCGGGCGCTGCCCGTCCCACACCGCGAAGTCCGGGTACTGGGCGGTGGGCGCGGGCGGCTCGACCCCGGCGTAGAGGTCGGCCAGCTCGTCCAGCAGCACGCCCACCGACCAGCCGTCGGTGACGATGTGGTGCTGCACGAGCACGAGGACGTGGTCGTCGGGCCCCAGGGGCTGGAGCACCGCCCGGGTGAGCGGCCCGCGCCGCAGGTCGAACGGGACCGCCAGCTCGCTCTCGTCGCCGGTGGTCAGCGGGATCGAGCCGTGCTCGGCGACCACCTGGACCGGCTGCCCGGCCACGACGTCGAACGTGGTGCGCAGGGCGTCGTGCCGCCGCGCCAGGGCGTCCAGCGCCCGGCGCAGGCGCGGCACGTCCAGCGGGCCGGTCAGCCGCAGCGCCGCGGCCGTGTTCTGCTCGGCGGTGCCGTCCAGGGAGAACAGCCGGCGCTGCGCCGGGGACAGCGGCAGCGGCCGGTCGCGCGGCGCGCGGGGGATCGGGGCGCGCGCGGGCAGCGCCTCGGCCAGCTCGGCGACCGTGCGGTGGGCGAACATCGCCCGCACCGGCAGCCCGCCCAGGCGGCCCAGCGCCCGCACGGCCAGGATGGAGTCGCCGCCCAGCGCGAAGAAGTCGTCGTGCGCGCCGACGCGCGCGACGCCGAGGACCTCCTCCCAGACCCGCGCGACCCGGCGCTCGTCGTCCGTGCGGGGCGCGACGAAGCCCTCCGGCACGTCGCCGACCACCGGCGCGGGCAGCGCGGCGCGGTCGAGCTTGCCGTTGGGGCTCAACGGGAGCGCGTCCAGCTCCACGAACGCCGCCGGCACCAGGTAGTCGGGCAGCGCCGCCGCCACGTGCTCGCGCAGCCCGGCCGTCGCGCCCACCACGTAGGCGACCAGCCGCTTGGGCTCGTCGCGCGCCACCACCACGACCTGGCGCACCGCCGGGTGCTCCCGCAGCAGCGCCTCGACCTCGCCCGGCTCCACCCGGAAGCCGCGGATCTTCACCTGGTGGTCGGCCCGGCCGACGAACTCCAGCTCGCCGTCCTCGCGCGCGCGCACCACGTCGCCCGTGCGGTACATGCGGGAACCGGGCGGCCCGAACGGGTCGGCGACGAACCGGGACGCGGTCAGCCCGGGGCGCCCCAGGTAGCCGCGCGCCAGGCCGACCCCGGCGACGTACAGCTCGCCCTCGGCCGCGGGCCGCAGCCCGTCGTCGAGCACGCGGACCCCGGTGCCCGGGATCGGCCGCCCGATGGGCGGCGCGCCGCCCGGCTCCAGCGGCCCGCTCCAGCTGGTGACCACCGTGGACTCGGTGGGGCCGTAGGCGTTGACCATCCGGCGGCCCGGCGCCCACCGCCGCACCAGGTCGGGCGGGCAGGCGTCGCCGCCGACCACCAGCGTCCGGAACGCCGGCAGCGGCCGGGGCGGCACGGTGGCCAGCGCGACCGGCGGGATCAGCGCGTGCGTCACGCCGAAGTCCTCGATCACGTCCGCGAGCTGGTCGCCCAGCAGCGGTCCCTCCGGCGGCACGACCAGGGCGGCGCCGGCGGGCAGCGCCATGCACAGCTCCAGCACCGAGGCGTCGAAGCTGGGGGAGGAGAACTGGAGCACCCGGTCGCCGGGCCGCACGTCGAAGTGGGCGATCTCGGCCTCGGCGAACGCGGGCAGGCCGCGGTGCGTCACCACCACGCCCTTGGGCCGACCGGTGGAACCCGACGTGTAGATCACGTACGCCGGGGAATCCGGGAGTATGAGCACTCGGGGGTCGGTGTCGGGTTGGTCGGCGGGGTCGGTGTCGGAGGAGTCGTCGAGCACCAGCAGCGGGTCGGCGTCGGCGAGCATGAACGCCTTGCGCTCGGCCGGGTAGGCCGGGTCGACCGGCAGGTAGGCCGCGCCGGTCTTGAGCACCGCCAGCCGCGCGACGACGCTGTCGACCGAGCGCGGCAGGGCGACCGCCACCACCCGTTCCGCGCGCGCGCCGCGGGCGATCAGCAGGTGCGCGAGCCGGTTGGCCCGCGCGGCCAGATCGCGGTAGGTGACCGTGCCCCCAGCGGACACGATCGCGGGTGCGTCGGGTGTTCGATCGACCTGCGCACCCACCATTCTCGGCAGGTTCCGGGCAGCGGTCATCGCGAGCAGTGCCTTTCCAGGGGTCGGCGGGCGGCGGTACCTCTACCCGCGGATCGGACAGTTCAAACGTGATTTTTCAAACCATTTCGCGGACCTGTCGGCGGGCCAGCCGGCCGCCGATCTGGATCCACTCGATCCCGCCGTCGCGGGGGTTGCGGAGAAACCGGCCGGTCTGGCTGGTGTCGCCGGTATCGGAATCCCGCATCGCGAACACGAGGCCGTCGAACAACGACAGGTCGGCGAACGGCTCGCCGTCCACCGTGAGCTTGAGCACTTCCTGCCCGACGGGCTGCACCGCGTATTCGGTGTCGCCGTTGACGAAGCTGCCCGCGCAGTCCGGCGGCGGCGCGATGGGCTCGCGCAGCGCGCGCAGGCCGTCGTAGTCGCCCACCGGCAGCCCGGCCGCGGCCAGCTCCGGCACGAGGTCCCGCCAGAGCGCGAACCCGCTGCTGCCGTTGGTGGTCAGCGCGACCACGGCGCCGTCCTCGGGGTCGATGCGCAGGTGGCACGAGGTGCCGTCGGCGGTGCCGTCGTGGCCCACCCAGACCTTGTCGCCCCGCTCGTAGAGCGCGAGCCCCAGCCCCCAGCCGTCGGCCATGCCGAAGGGCTCCGCGTGCCGCACCGGCGTGCGCATCAGGGCCAGGTCGGCGGCGTCGACGAGGTGCGGCGGCGCGCCGGCGAGCATCCGCCCGAACGCGACCAGGTCGGTGGCGCTGGCCGCCAGCGCGCCGGCCGGCGCGTCCACCAGGGCGAGCGACTGCTGCACCGGCACGACCCGGCGCAGCGGTCCGTTGACGGCGTGCCCGGCCACCACGCCGGGGTCGGTGTCGGGGCCGACGGTGAAGTGCGGGCGCAGGCCCAGCGGCCGCAGCAGCACCGCGTCCACCGCCTCCCACCAGGACATCCCGGTGGCGACCTCGATCAGGTGGCCGACCAGGACGTAGCCGATGTTGGAGTAGGAGAAGCCCGCGCCGGGCCGGTGCAGCGGCACGAGGTTGCGGCCGGCCTCCAGCGCGTGGCGGCGCAGCGAGGTGGTGCGGACGTCGTCGGGGTCGGAGGGCAGTCCGCCGGTGTGGCTGAGCAGGTGGCGCAGGGTCAGCGGGTGGTCGACGTCCGGCAGCGGGGTGTCGAGGTCGAGGTCGCCGTCGGAGACCAGGGCCATGGCCACGGTCGCCGTGAACGTCTTGGTGATCGAGCCGATCGGGACGGCCGCGTCGGCGGGCAGGCCGACCTCCGTGGTCCACAGCCCGTCGCCGGGTCGGTGGACGGCCAGCTGCGCTCCCGGCACGAGGTGGTCGCCGACGAGCCCCGCTAATCGTCGCGCGATGCGTTCGGTGTCCATCACAGGTCCTTAGGAAGAATGAGCCATTCGGCTGCGAACCAACGTTGACGGCCGTTCCGGGATCATCGCGACCGCCAAATGGAGCATCTGTCGAATAGATATTCCCCGGTTAGTCGGGTCGTAACCCCGTGTTCTCGGGGCGATCTTGGGGGTTCACTCGAATGGCCTGGTTTGGACTGCCCGGTTCCGTAATCGCACCCCGGTTTGCGAGGGTTATTCGCAGTGACCCGGCATCGCCATCTGTCAACCGGTAATGTGCTCGGCGGGCGACCCCCGGAGGTCTATTTCTGCGGTCGCCGCCGGATTTCCGGGAAATTGTCCACCGGTGCGTAACCTCCGGCCGGCGGCCTCGTTTGCGGGGGTAGCGGGAAGTGACCGGCCGGTGGTCACGGGCGGGGTCGGCCCGGCTACGGCGCGTGGTCGTCGCGCAGCCCGCGCGGGCATTGCGCGGGACGGCGCCCCGCCGTCGCGCGGGGCGTCGGGAGCGCCCGGCGGGCGGCTGCGGCCGGGTGCTCCGGCGGGGTGCTCCGGCGGGGTGCGGGAGGGGCGCGGCGGCGCGGGTGGGCGGCTAGTCGCGCTGGATCTTGTGGTGGAGGGACTCCATGCGGGCGTCCAGCTCGGCCGCGATGGCGGCGGTGCTGGTCAGCTCGTCCACGAAGCCCGCCGGGACCTGGTCGTCGTACTTGTAGAACAGCTTGTGCTCCAGGGTGGCCCAGAAGTCCATCGCGATGGTGCGCAGCTGGACCTCCACCTTGACGTGCTCCACGCGGTCGGACAGGAAGACCGGGATGCGGATGATCAGGTGCAGGCTGCGGTAGCCGTTGGGCTTCGGCGCGGCGATGTAGTCCTTGGTCTTGAGGATCTCCACGTCGTTCTGCCGCGCCAGCATGTCGCGCACCCGGTACACGTCGGACACGAAGGGGCAGACCACGCGGACGCCCGCCACGTCGTCGAGGTGCTCGGCCGCGAGCACCAGGTCGGCGGGCAGGCCCTTGCGGCTGAGCTTGTCCAGGATGGCCTCCGGGCGCTTGACCCGGTGCGTGACGTGCTCGATGGGGTCGTGGCTGTGGACGAGGTCGAACTCCTCGCTGAGGATGCGGAGCTTGGTCATCAGCTCCTCGACCGCGAACTTGTAGACCACCAGGGACCGCCGCAGCAGGTCATCCGCGACGCCGATGTCCATGATCCCAGGATAGGCGATGGGCTAGGATGCCCGGCGTGAACACCCACCGGCACGTCGTCCTGCCGCCGCCGGCCGCCTGACGGGCGCACCCGGCAGCTCACGCTCGGCAGCTCACGCACGCCGGCCCCCGGCCGTGCGCCCGTTCGCGTCCCCTTCGGCCTCCCCGCGAACGGAGAACCCGTGCCCTCCGCTGTGCTCCCCGCACGTCCTCGTTTCACCCGCGGTCCGCTGCCCGTCCTGGCCGCGTGCTTCCTGTGGGGCACCACCGGCACCGCCGCCTCCCTGGCGCCGGCGTCCGCGCCCGCCGCGGCGGTCGGCGCGGCCGGCCTGGTGGTCGGCGGCGCCCTGCTGCTCCTGACCGCGCGCGGCGTCGCCGCCGTCCTGCGCGCCGCCGACCGGCGGCTGCTCGCTCTCGGGGCGGTGACCGTCGCCGGCTACGCGCTGGCGTTCTACCCGGCCGTGGCGCGCACCGGCGTCGCGGTGGCGACCACGGTGGCGCTGGCGACCGCGCCGATCGTGCTGGGCCTGAGGTCCCGGCCGCTGCTCACGCTCACCGCCGTCGCGGGGTGCGCGCTGCTCGTGCTGGGCGGCGGCGAGGCGCACGTCGACCCGGTCGGCGTGGCGCTGGCGGTGGTCGCCGGGCTGTCCTACGCGGCGTACTCGGTGATCTGCGCGCACCTGATCGCCCTGGGCCACCCGTCGCGCGCGGTGGTCGGCGCGGTGTTCGGCGGCGCGTCCGCGCTGACCCTGCCGGTGCTGCCGCTGCTCGGCCTCGGGTGGCTGGGCAGCGGGTCCGGGGTGGCGGTGGTGGCGCACCTGGCGGTGCTCACCACGTTCCTGGCCTACCTGCTGTTCGGGCACGGGCTGCGGCACACCGGCGCGGCGGTGGCGACCACGCTGACCCTCGCGGAGCCCGCCGTCGCGGCGGTGCTGGGCGTCGTGGTCCTGCACGAGCGGCTGCCGCTCGCGTCCTGGTGCGGCATGGGCGTGCTGGCGCTCGCCCTGGCGGCGCTGGCCCGGTGAGCGCGGCGGGGCGGCGCTCGGCGCGCGAGCGCCTAGTCCGAGCGCCGCCCCGCCGCGCCGCCCAGGCCGTAGAGGATGCGCTGGATCAGCTCGGGGTCGACCTCGGGCTCGTCGCCCAGCCGCTCGGCGGCGGGGGAGCGGCGCGGCTCGCGGCGGGGCAGCGGCACGGCGGAGGCGTTCATGCCCGAGGGCAGGGTCAGCTCGCACCACGCGAGCCGGCCGCCCGCGGTGAGGTCGACCAGCCCGGCCCGGCCCATCGCCAGCTCCGGCGGCAGCGCGACGCGGTCGCCCTCGACCTCCACCACCAGGTGGGCGCCGCTGAGCCGCAGCCGGACCAGCAGGAAGCCCGGCACGCCCGGCTCGGCCACCTCGACGGCGGCGCCGACCAGGCGGCGCGCGGTCTGCGCGGCCTCGTCCTGCATCGAGCGCAGCCGCCACTCGGCCAGCGAGAAGCGCACGAACATGTCCGCCACGGTGACCGCGGTGGGGAGCGCGACGAGCCGAAGGTCGTCGACCTGCTCGGTCTGGGCGTTCACACCGGTCCCTCCTCGCCTGCTGCCGGCGCGTGCTGCGCCAGATGGTGCCATGAGTACAGCCCCTGTCACCCACGTGGTCCAGACCCCGTGAGCGGACCGTGTCCGGATCGAGTTCCGTTGCTTCAGTCGACATCAAGGAACGCCTGGTGTGGCGTCCGCGACGACGGGAAGGGGACACGGTTCACGGGCGGTCACGGCGGTGTGCGAGAAAGTACCGAAATGCGCGACCGAACGGAATATCGGGATACGCCCGTCAGGCGACGCCACCCGACGGGCGGTGAGACGCGAAAGGGGCTCACCGGTCCGCGCCGGTGAGCCCCTTCCGCCGTCGGGCCGGGTTCAGGACTGCTGGGAGGCTTCGATCTCCAGCAGGATGGTGATCTTGTCGCCGACGGCCGCGCCCGCCGGGCCGCCGGTGACGCCGAAGTCCTTGCGGCTGATCTCGGTGCTGGCCGAGAAGCCCGCGACCTTGCCGCCGCCCATGCCGTCGCCGAAGCCGTTGAGCTCCAACTCCAGCGTCACGGGCTTGGTCACGCCGCGCAGGGTCAGCTCGCCGTCGACCAGGAAGCCCTCGCCGTGGGCCCGCACGCCGGTCGAGGTGAAGGTCAGCTCCGGGTGCTTGTCCACGTCGAGGAAGTCCTCGTTCTTGACGTGGGCGTCGCGCTGGGCGTTCTTGGTGTTGATCGACGCGGTCGCGATCTTCGCGGTGACCGTGGACTCCAGCGGGTTCTCCGCCGTCACGATCGTGCCCTCGAAGGTGTCGAAGTGGCCGCGGACCTTGGAGACGCCGAGGTGGCGGACCACGAAGGAGACGTCCGAGTGCACCGGGTCGATCGCCCACGTGCCCGCGAGGTAGCCGGGGATCTGAACATGCTGCGTGGTCATGGTGTCCTTCTCAGTCGGTCTGGTTGAACTCTCAACCGAACATAGCGCATCCTGGTTGAAGGTTCAACAAGGACCTATGATGGGGACATGAGCGACGTGCGGTGGCTGAACGCCGATGAACAGCAGGTGTGGCGTGGCTTCCGGACCGCCGTGACCAAGTTCACCGAGCACCTGGACCGGCAGATGCAGCGCGACTCCGGGATGCCCATGGCGTACTACGAGATCCTGGTGGTGCTGTCCGAGGCCCCGGACCGGGCGCTGCGGATGAGCGAACTGGCGCTGAACTGCCACTCGTCACGCAGCAGACTGTCCCACGCGGTCGCGAAGCTGGAGAAGGAGGGCTGGGTCGAGCGGCGGGCCTGCCCGTCCGACCGGCGCGGCTCCATCGCCGCGCTGACCGACCGGGGCTTCGCCGTGCTGGAGGCCGCCGCGCCGGGCCACGTGGCGGCGGTGCGCGAGCACCTGTTCGACGTCCTGACCCCGGAGCAGCTGGTGGCGCTGCGCGGGATCAGCCGCGCCGTGGAGGACGGGCTGCGCTCGGAGTGCGCCAGGGCCTGCGAGGAGCTGGACGAGTTCTGACGGCGCGCCCGCCCGGCAGCCCGACCGCGACGTCCGCCGGCCCCGTGCCGACGACGAACAGCCCCGGCGGCGCCGCCGCGACCTCCCCCTGTTCCCCCTAGTCGCCCGAGCCCTCGCCCCGCGGGCGGAGGGCGAGCTGGTACACCTCGCGCAGCGCGGCGGGTCCGAGCGGCGGCAGCACGTGGTCGGCGCCGACCACGACGAGGTAGAGCAGGCGGGCCATCGGCAGCGCCTGCTCCGCCGGCCCCAGCTCCGACCACAGTCGGGCCAGGTGGTCGATGCGCGCCCGGTCCACCCGTTCCTGCACGGCGCGCACGTCGGCGTCCTGCATGGCCCAGGCCCGCAGGGCGGGCTCCACCGGCGGCCGGTCCTCCTCGTCGGCCGGCGCCCGGTCCACCAGCAGCTCCAGCCGCTCGCGGGCGGACCCGCCGACCCGCTCGACGTACCCGGTCGTGCCCATGGTCTCGAAGTGCGCGAGCAGGTCCGCCTTGAACCCGCCCATCCCCTTGAAGTGGTGGTAGAACGAGCCCTTCGTGACGCCGAGCCGCCCGCTGAGCCGCTCCACGGTCAGCGCGGGCGCGCCCTCCTCGGCCAGCACCCGCAACCCGATGTCCAGCCAGTCCTGCCTGTTCACCACGCCGCGACCGTACCATACCGTACGGTACGGTCGCGGGACGTGCGAAAGCCCCGGGCGGGGGCAGGGGGTGCGGTCGCGGGGAGGGCTGTTCGACGCCGTCGTGGGACGGCGGCGCCCATGCGCCGCGAACGCGATCAGGGCCGAACACCTGTTCGGCCCTGCAGTGATCTTTATTCCTTCAGTGCGGAGTGAAAATCAAGCGTCCGGCTCGGGCTTGCGCCGTCGACCGCCGGTGCGGACCTGCTGGGCAGGCTCCTCGGCGGGCTCGGGCGGGGCCGGCTCGGCGGCCTCGGCCTTCGCCGGTTGGTCGGCGAGCAGCATCGCTGCCAGCTCGTCGTAGATCGGTGTGCTGCTCATGGGCGGTCCTTTACCCCTTTCCCGGAAAAGCTACACGCGGGCGCGGGGCGGGTGGCGACCAGGGCCGGAAAACTGATCAAGGTTCGTCCGGTACGGTGATCGGACGCACACGTTTCTCCTACTTCCGATAGACGGATGTCCTAGTAATCTGGGGACAGTTCCGCGCTGCCGAAGGAGCCAGTCGTGACTGTCGCCAGCCCGCTGCACACCCCCGCGCACCCGGTCCGCTTCATCACCGCGGCCAGCCTGTTCGACGGGCACGACGCGGCGATCAACATCATGCGGCGCATCCTCCAGTCCCAGGGCGCGGAGGTGGTCCACCTCGGGCACAACCGGTCGGTGCGCGAGGTCGTCGCCGCCGCCGTCCAGGAGGACGTGCAGGGCATCGCCATCAGCGCCTACCAGGGCGGCCACGTCGAGTACTTCAGCTACCTGGTCGAGCTGCTCGCCGAGCGGGGCGCGGGGCACATCAAGGTCTTCGGCGGCGGCGGTGGCGTGATCGTGCCCGAGGAGATCGAGCTGCTGCACTCACGCGGGGTGGCGCGGATCTTCTCGCCGGCCGACGGCCAGCAGCTCGGCCTCGCCCGCATGATCAACTCGATGGTGGCGGCCTGCGACCACGACCTGTCGGCGGTCGCGCCGCCGTCGTGGGACGGGCTGTTCGCGGGCTCGGAGGACGTGCTGGCCCGCGCGATCACGCTGGTCGAGGCCGGGAAGCTGCCCGCGGGGGTGCGCGAGCGCCTGGTCGCCGCCGCCCGCCCGGTGCCGGTCCTGGGCATCACCGGCACCGGCGGCTCGGGCAAGTCGTCGCTGACCGACGAGCTGGTCCGCCGCTTCCGGCTGGACCAGGAGGACAAGCTGCGCATCGCCGTGCTGGCGGTGGACCCGTCCCGCCGGCGGGGCGGCGGCGCCCTGCTGGGCGACCGCATCCGGATGAACTGCCTGGACGGCGACCGGGTGTTCTTCCGCTCGCTGGCCACCCGCCGGGCGGGCGCGGAGGTGCCCGACGGCCTGGGCGACGCGATCCTGGCCTGCAAGGCGGCCGGGTTCGACCTGGTGGTGGTGGAGACGCCCGGCATCGGGCAGGGCGACGCGGCGATCGTGCCGTTCGTGGACTTCTCGCTGTACGTGATGACGCCGGAGTTCGGCGCCGCGTCGCAGCTGGAGAAGATCGACATGCTGGACTTCGCCGACGCGGTGGCGATCAACAAGTTCGAGCGCCGGGGCGCGGAGGACGCCCGCCGGGACGTGGCCCGCCAGCTGGTGCGCAACCGGGAGGCGTTCGGGGTCCCCTGGGAGGACATGCCGGTCTTCGGCACCAGCGCGGCGACGTTCAACGACGACGGCGTGACGGCGCTGTACCAGCACCTGCGCGGCGAGCTGGCGCAGCGCGGGCTGGAGGTGTCGGCGGGGGCGCTGCTGCCGGTGCCGGGCAAGGTGTCGACGTCGGCCTCGACGGTGGTGCCCGCGGCGAAGGCCCGCTACCTGGCGGAGATCGCCGAGGCGGTGCGCGGCTACCACCGCGCGACGGAGGCGCACGTGGACGCGGTGCGGCGGGCGGCGCACCTGCGCGCGGCGCGCGACGAGCTGGCCGCCGCGGGGCACGACACGGCGGCGGTCGGGGAGCTGCTGGCGGCGGCGGAGCGGCGCGTGGACGGGGTGAGCGCGGAGCTGCTGGCGGCGTGGCCGCGGGTCGTGGAGGACTACTCGGGCGACGAGCTGGTGGTCCGGGTGCGGGACCGGGAGATCCACACCAAGCTGACGCGGGAGACCTTGTCGGGCAACAAGGTGCGGCGGGTGTCGCTGCCGCGCTACGACGACGAGGGCACCCTGCTGCGGTTCCTGCGCAAGGAGAACCTGCCGGGCCACTTCCCGTACACGGCGGGTGTCTTCCCGTTCAAGCGCGACGGCGAGGACCCGGCGCGGATGTTCGCGGGCGAGGGTGACGCGTTCCGCACCAACCGGCGCTTCAAGTACCTGTCGCAGGGCTCGGAGGCGACCCGGCTGTCCACGGCGTTCGACTCGGTGACGCTCTACGGCCGCGACCCGGACACCCCGCCGGACGTCTACGGCAAGATCGGCACGTCCGGGGTGTCCATCGCGACCCTGGACGACATGAAGGCGCTCTACGACGGGTTCGACCTGACCGCGCCGACCACGTCGGTGTCGATGACCATCAACGGGCCCGCGCCGACGATCCTGGCGTTCTTCCTCAACACGGTGGTGGACCAGCGGCTGGAGTCCTTCCGCGCGGCGGAGGGGCGCGAGCCGACCGAGGAGGAGGCGCGCGAGCTGCGGGCGTGGGCGCTGGCGAACGTGCGCGGCACGGTGCAGGCCGACATCCTCAAGGAGGACCAGGGGCAGAACACCTGCATCTTCTCCACCGAGTTCTCGCTGCGGATGATGGCCGACATCCAGGAGTGGTTCATCCAGCAGAAGGTGCGCAACTTCTACTCGGTGTCGATCTCGGGCTACCACATCGCCGAGGCCGGGGCGAACCCGATCAGCCAGCTGGCGTTCACGCTGGCCAACGGGTTCACCTACGTGGAGTCGTACCTGGCGCGCGGGATGTCGGTGGACGACTTCGCGCCGAACCTGTCGTTCTTCTTCTCCAACGGCATGGACGCCGAGTACAGCGTGATCGGCCGGGTGGCGCGGCGGATCTGGGCGGTGGCGATGCGGGAGCGCTACGGCGCGAACGAGCGGTCGCAGAAGTTCAAGTACCACGTGCAGACCTCGGGTCGTTCGCTGCACGCGCAGGAGATGGACTTCAACGACATCCGCACCACGTTGCAGGCGCTGTGCGCGCTGTACGACAACTGCAACTCGCTGCACACCAACGCCTACGACGAGGCGATCACCACGCCGACCGAGTCGTCGGTGCGCCGGGCCATGGCGATCCAGCTGATCATCAACAAGGAGTGGGGCCTGTCGGCGAACGAGAACCCGCTGCAGGGCTCGTTCGTCGTCGACGAGCTGACCGACCTGGTCGAGGAAGCCGTGCTGATGGAGTTCGACCGGCTCTCCGAGCGCGGCGGCGTGCTGGGCGCGATGGAGACCGGCTACCAGCGCGGCCGGATCCAGGACGAGTCGATGCTCTACGAGCAGCGCAAGCACGACGGGTCGCTGCCGCTGATCGGGGTGAACACGTTCCTGCCGGAGGGCGGGGAGCGCGAGCACGTGACGATCGAGCTGGCGCGGGCGACCGAGGACGAGAAGCGGTCGCAGGTGGAGCGGACGCGGGCGTTCGCGGCGGAGCACGCCGCCGAGGCGGAGCCGGCGCTGCGCCGCCTGAAGGAGGCCGCGCAGACCGGGGAGAACGTGTTCGCGGTGTTGATGGACGCGGCGCGGGTGTGCACGCTGGGCCAGGTGACGGAGGCGTTCTTCGAGGTCGGCGGCCAGTACCGGCGCAACGTCTGAGCCGGCCGCGCCGCGCGGGGGTCGGGGTCGCCCGGTCGGGTCCGCCGCGGTCCGGCGGGGTCGTCCCGGCCCTGTGCCGGTCCCGGCGCGCGCGGCAGGCCGGTGGGCCGGGTGGTGGTCGCCGCGTCGGGGCGCCCTGACGGGGGAGGAGGCGTGCCGTGCCGCCGCGTTACGAACCCGACCCAGGGGCGCGGGCGCTGGCGCGCCGCCTGGTCGCGCTGGCGGCGGCGGGGGTGCCGGCGCGGTGCCGGGTGTGGCCGGGGCTGGGCGACCCGGGACCGGGGTCGTCCCGGCCGGCGCGGGTCACCCACGCCATCGCGCGGCACTTCGCCGACGGGGGCGCGGCGGCGCTGCCCCGCTTCAACACCAACCCGTCGCCGCTGACCAGGGTGCTCGCCGCGGCGGCCCTGGGCAGGCTCGACGCCGTGGGACCGGACATGGCGGCGTTCCCGGCCGACCTGGCCGCGCCGCTGTGGTGGCGGGTGCTCGACCGGGTCCGCGGGCTGTCCGCCACCGCCGACCGGCTGGTCGCGGCGGACCTGCTGCTGCGCCTGGGCTACCAGCGGCACGCGGCGGACGCGCTGGGGATGGCCGCGGACTTCCGCGGGTTCACCCCGGAGCTGGCGGTCCGGCAGCTGGCCGTGCTGTTCTGGTCGCGCCCGGACACCGCCGAGGTGGAGGCGCTGGCCCTGGCGGGCGCCCGCGACCCGGCGCTGCCGCCGGGGGACCGGCACGCGCTGGCGCTGTTCGTGGTGGTCCGCAACGGCCGGCGCGGCGCGGACACGGCGGCGCTGCGCGAGGCCGCCGACCTGGCCCGGCGCGTCGAGCCGGAGGACCCGCTGCGCCGCCAGGCGCACCTGCGCGCGCTGGCGTTCGTCCCGTTCCTGCGGGGTGACGCGCGCGCCACCTGGGAGCTGCTGGACCGAGCGCTGGAGTGCCAGCGCGCGGCCAGGCCCCGCACCGCGCTGGACCGGCTGGCCTGGGCCGACCACGCGTTCCCGCTGCACGAGACGATCGCCCGCACGCACCTGCGGACCGGGCGGCCCGAGCAGGCGGTCCGGGCGACCGCCGAGCTGGTGGCGCTGGACCCCGACGACGCCCGCACCTGGGCGATCCGGGGTGACGCGCTGCTGGCCGCCGACCGGGTGGAGGAGGCCGTGGCGGCGTTCGACCGGGGGGTGGCGCTGGGCGGCCTGCCCGCCGCGCGGGCGGCGTTCTACCGGGGGTGGGCGCTGGACCGGCTGGGCCGCCGCGCGCAGGCCGCCGAGTCCTACCGGCTGTCCTGGCGGATCGACCCCACCGCGCCGGCCGTCGCGCGGGCGTCGGGGGCGGGCGAGCCGGCGTAGGGGTCGGGCCGGTCCTCGGCGCGGGCGAGGTCGCGCAGGGCGACGGCGGCGCGCTCCAGGTTGCCCAGGACGCCGGGCGGCAGCTCGTGGTGGCGGCCGACGACCTCCTGGAGCATCACCTGCATCGGCGCGGTCTCCTCCGGCTCGGCCACCGCCAGCACCTTGAACGCCGTGCCCGGCGGGAACACCACCCGCTCCTGCACGCGGCTGCCGAACGAGTCCACCACGTGCACCCGGCGCCCGGTCACCGACCAGATCAGGAACTCCGCCCGGCCGTCCACCGGCAGCGCCGGGCCGGCCACCGCGCTCAGCAGGCCGTGCTCGACCAGCACGTCACCGGTGCGGAACCGGCGCGACTCGCCCCAGCACACCACCACGCCCTGGTGCGCCGGCAGCCGCCGCAGCCCGGACACCACCGCCGCCGCGTACGGCCACAGCCGGCCCAGCCGGCCGGTGCGCAGCGCCTCCACCAGGACCTCCTCGTCCTGCTGCAGGCACGCGGAGACGGCTGCGAGGTCGGTCACGACGGCCTCGAACGCCTCCGGGTCCTCGGGGCGCTCCTCGATGTGCCGGCACGCGACCGCCGCGTGCGCGCCGTACCGCTCGCCCAGCAGCCGGCGCAGCGCGTCGCGCTCCTGCTCGGTGCTGCGGTGGTCGGCCGGCACCACCTCGTCGCCCTGCGGCTCGCCCCACGCGGGCGCGGGCGAGGCGGGCAGCGGGCCGTCCAGGCTGATCGGCACCGGCCGGTCGGCCGCGGCCGGCGCCTGCTCCGGCTCGGCCACCGGCGGCCGGGGCAGCGGGGCCGGGTCGCAGAAGACGACCTTGAGCAGCCGGCGCACCTCCGGCTCCAGGCGCTCCACCAGGGACGCGCCCGCGACCGCCACCGCGCCCGCGGTGGTCCTGCCGGGCGTGCCGACGGTCAGCCGCGCCCACTCCGGGTCCACCGGCAGGGAGCGCACCTCGGGCCCGTCGTCCTCGGCGCCGCGCACCCACAGCCCGGAGGGCACGACCTCCAGCACCACGCCGCCGCCCAGGTCGAACACGCCGGGGCCGCGCTCGACCAGGCCCGGCACCGGCGGCCGGTACCCGGACACGGCCGGGACCCCGCCGGGCGCGTAGCCCACCTCGGTCACGTAGGGCCGCCACGTCTGCCGGCCGCGCGGGTCGACCGCCACGACCGCCGCGCCGGTGCGCAGCGACCCCACCGGCAGCCCGGTGTACAGGGCGATCGGCTCGCCGAGCTGGTCGGCCACCGCCTGGCCCTGGTGCTCGCCGCCGTACCAGACCAGCCGCACCCGCGACCGGGCCGCCGACGGCAGCCCGCCCAGCAGCCGGCACACCTCGTCGGTGGGGATGCGGGGCTGGCCGGGGCCGCCCACGACCACGGTCAGCACGTTGTCTCGGCACGGCAGCCCCACGACGGCCCGCGCGTCCGGCGCGGCCGGGTCGAACGGCGCCCGCTGCGCCCGCAGCCACAGACCCGCCGGGATCGGCTCGGACACGCCGACCTCGCCGGTCGGCCACGGCGCGTTGGGGTCCACCGCCTCCCACTGCGGCACCGGGAAGCGCCGCCCCATCGGCGTCGGCGACGCGCCGGGCAGGAACCGCAGCCAGCTGCCGTAGCCGCCCGCGCCCACCACGAACGCCGCGCCCGGCACCACCGTCACGGCCCCGTCGGCCGCCACGACCTCGGTCTGCAGCTGCTCGGCCAGCCACTGCGCGGGCGCGGTGGGCCGCAGGGCGCCCGCGTGCGAGGTCATCAGCCGCACCGGCCCGCGGCCCTGCAGCGCCGCCGCCACGGCGGGCCAGAACGCGGCCTCGTCCCCGGAGGGGAAGTCCACCACGACCACCGTGCGCCCCCGGTCCACCGGCAGGCCCCTGGCCAGGCCCACGGCCTGCTGGCCCGCCCCGGAGGGCGGCCCGACGACCAGGGCGGCGCCCGCGAACGACGCCGAGAACTGGGCCGCCGGGGCGGGCGCGGGCTCGCGCTCGACCGCGGCGGGCTCGGACGGGGCCGCGACCACCGCGGGCTCCTTCGGCACGGCTGCGGCACGTCGGAACTTCAAGGCGCCCGATCACCTCCAGGCACGACTGCGCGGATCGCCCGCACTCTACGCGGATCGGGACGGGGCGGGGCCGGGCACGAGCGCGCCCGCCCCGGTTGCGCGGCCACCGCGTGTGGCGCCCGCCACCTCACCACCCGAGTCCTGCCGACACGGCGCCCATGTTCCCACCAACGCCCCACCCGCGCTCCATCCGGGACCCCGTCGCGCTCCCGCCGCACGTCCGCCGGGCCGCCCGCCGCCATCCCACCCGCCGCCGCACCGCCCGCCGCCATCCCACCCGCCGCCGGGCCACTGCCGCCGCACATCCCACCGCCGGGCCACCTGCGGTCGTCCCGCACCCGGCCCGCCTCGTGCGGCCCTGCCGGCCGGGGCCTGCCGCACCGGGGCCCCGCGCCCCGTCCGCCCGGCCCTGCTGTCCACAGTGGATGGTCCGACCGGCGCGCCGGCCCCGCCGCGCGTGAACCCGAACACCCCGCGCCGCCCGCCCGACCCCCCGGGACCCCGCCGCCCGCCGCTGCGCCGCGCCGGTCGGCGGTGCGTGTACGGTCGACGCCGCGACCGGCGAGGACGACCGGGCGCGACCGGGCCCGGGAGGGACCGCGACGTGATTCCCCGTCGTGTGTACGAGATTGTCGTACCCGGAAGTTACCCTCCTCTACCGTGGACCGCCGCACGCACATCAAGACCTGGGGAGAACGACCCGGTGACCGCTGAGATCCTGTACGGGGCCGACGACCTGACCCACCTGGAAGGTCTGGAAGCGGTTCGCAAGCGCCCCGGCATGTACATCGGGTCCACCGACAGCAGGGGTATCAACCACCTGTTCACCGAGGTGGTCGACAACTCCACCGACGAGGGCGTGGCCGGGCACGCCACGAAGGTCGTCGTGACCCTGCACGCCGACGGCAGCGTCCAGGTCGACGACGACGGCCGCGGCATCCCGACCGGCGTGCACGCCAAGTCCGGGCTGTCCGGCGTCGAGCTGGTGCTCACCCGGCTGCACGCCGGCGGCAAGTTCGGCGGCTCGGGCTACAAGACCTCCGGCGGCCTGCACGGCGTCGGCGCGTCGGCGGTCAACGCCCTGTCCCACCGCTTCGACGTGGTGGTGCTGCGCGAGGGCCGCAAGCACGAGATGTCCTTCGCGCACGGCGTGCCCGGCACGTTCGACGGGCCGGGCCCGAAGGCGGCGTTCACCCGCCAGTCCGGCCTGCGCGTCACCGGCCGCACCCGGCGCACCGGCACGTCCATCCGCTACTGGCACGACGCCCGCTACTTCGAGAACGGCGCGGCGCTCGACGTCGAAGCGGTGCGCGCCAAGCTGCGCAACACGGCGTTCCTGGTGCCCGGCGTCACCTACGTCCTGCGCGACGCGACCGGCGGCGCGCCGGCGGAGGAGACCTTCCACTACCCGGGCGGCCTGGCCGACATGGTCGACTTCCTGGCCCCGGCGGGGGAGAAGCCGGTCTCCGGCACGCTGCTGGTCAACGGCACGGGCGTCTACCACGAGAACGCCGCCGACGAGAACGGCGTGATGCGCTCCAAGGTCGAGCGCCAGGCCGAGGTCGAGGTCGCGCTGCGCTGGGGCACCGGCTACGAGCGCACCGTGGAGTGCTTCACCAACACGATCCGCAACGTGCACGGCGGCACCCACCGCCGCGGTTTCGAGCGCGCGGTGCTCAAGGCGGTGCAGGAGGCCATCGGCCGCACCCGCGGCCTGCTCAAGCCCAAGGAGGACCCGCCGACCCTGGAGGACGTCCTGGAGGGCATGACGGCGGTGGTGCACGTCCGCATCCCCGAGCCGCAGTTCACCTCCCAGACCAAGGACGAGCTGTCCACCGCCGGCATCACGAAGGTGGCCCTCGGCGTCGTCGAGAAGCACCTCAGGGCGTGGACGGAGGACCGCCGCACCAAGGCCGAGGCGAAGGTCGTCCTGCAGAAGGTGGTCGACGCCTCCCGCGTGCGCCTGACCCAGAAGCAGCAGAAGGACGCCGCCCGCCGCAAGACGGCGCTGGAGGGCGCGGCGATGCCGCCGAAGCTGGTCGACTGCCGCACGACCGGCGTGGCCCGCAGCGAGCTGTTCCTCGTGGAGGGCGACAGCGCGCTGGGCTCGGCGCGCATGGCGCGGGTCTCGGAGTACCAGGCGCTGCTGCCGCTGCGCGGCAAGATCCTCAACGTGCAGAAGGCCGGCCTCGCCGACACCCTGCGCAACGCCGAGATCGCCTCCATCGTCCAGGTCCTCGGCGCGGGCACCGGGCGCACCTTCGACCTCGGCTCGATGCGCTACGGCCGGGTGATCCTGATGGCCGACGCGGACGTCGACGGCTCGCACATCCGGACGCTGCTGATCACGCTGTTCGCCAAGTACATGCGCCCGGTCATCGAGGACGGCCGGCTGTACGCCGCGATGCCGCCGCTGCACAAGGTGGTGACCAGGGGCCGCAACCCGGAGACCCGGTTCACCTTCACGCAGCGCGAGATGGAGCAGACCGTCGCCCGGCTGGAGAAGGCGGGCAAGTCGGTGGTCAAGCCGGTGCCCCGGTTCAAGGGCCTCGGCGAGATGGACGCGGACGAGCTGTGGGAGACCACGATGAACCCCTCGACCCGGTCCGTCCGCCGCATCACCATGCACGACGCGGAGGCCGCGGAGGCCGCGTTGGAGCTGCTGATGGGCGAGAAGGTCGAGCCGCGCCGGGCGTGGCTCGTCGAGTCGGCCGCCCGGGTCGACCAGTCCGCGATCGACGTCTGACGCAGGAGAAAAAGTGGCTCGCCGCAAGACCCCCACGACCAGGGTCGACCCGTCCGCCTTCGACCGCGCGGGCGCCCGGGTGTTCGACAACTCGCTGACCACCGAGATCGAGGACTCCTACCTGGAGTACGCGTACTCGGTGATCCACTCGCGGGCGCTGCCGGACGCGCGGGACGGCCTCAAGCCCGTGCACCGCCGCATCCTGTTCTCGATGAACGAGCAGGGCCACCGGCCGACCAGCCCGTACGTGAAGTCCTCCCGCGTGGTCGGCGACTGCTTCGTGCGCGGCGCCCTGGTGTCCACGCCCGAGGGCCTGCGCCCGATCGAGGACCTCGGCGTCGGCGACCGGGTGCTGGACCCGGCCGGGCGGCCCGCCGACGTGGTGGAGGTCTACGAGAACCCGGTGTCCGAGCTGGTCCGCGTGGTGTGGGCGAACGGCGACACCCTGCTGGTCACCCCGGGCCAGCGGTTCCGGACCGAGGACGGCGGCTGGACCGCCGCGCGGGACCTGGCCGGCCGCCGCACCACCGGGTTCGGCGCGGCCCGCCACGCCGCGCTGGTCGCCGACGGCGGCGACGCGGGCGCCTACGTGCTGGGCCTGGTCGCCGGGTGCGGCGTGGCGGCGGGCGGCGGCCGGGTGCGGGTGACCGCGACCGCCGACGGGCCGCTGGACGTGGCGCACGGCTGGGCGATCGAGCACGGCGTGGCCGTGCGCCGGGACAAGCACCGGGACGCCGAGGGCCGCGAGTGGGGCGTGCTGGAGTTCGAGGGCGAGGAGTCGCTGCTCGCGGCGGTCGGGGGCGTGCCCGCGGCCGTGCTGCGCGAGCGCGCCCGGTGGGCGCCCTGCGTCGCCGGCCTGTTCGACGCCGCCGGCGGCGTCTCCCCGGCGGGCGAGGTCGTCCTGGCCGGGTCCGACGAGGGGCTGCGCGCGGTGCTGGCCGACGCCGGCGTGCGCGTGCGGCGCGAGGCGGGCGGGCTGCGCGTCGCCGGCCGCGACGCCTCCGCCCTGGCCGCGGCGCTGCTGCGCTGGACGCGGACCGGCCACGACGAGCTGGTGGGCGTGATCCGCGCGGCCCGCACCGCCGACCTGCCCGCGGCGATGTCGCACGGCGAGGTCGTGGCCGTGGAGCCGGCCGCGCCGGACACCACCTACGACATCCAGGTCGGCACGCGGGAGCACGCCTTCGTCGTCGCCGGCCACGTCGTGCACAACTGCATGGGCAAGTACCACCCGCACGGCGACACGGCGATCTACGACGCGATGGTCCGCCTGGCGCAGGACTTCTCCCTCAACACGCCGCTGGTCGACGGGCACGGCAACTTCGGCAGCCCGGACGACGGGCCGGCCGCGTCGCGCTACACCGAGGCGCGCATGTCCTCCGCCGCGATGCTGCTGGTCGGGGAGCTGGACGAGGAGACCGTCGACTTCCGGCCCAACTACGACGGCTCGCTGCAGGAGCCCTCGGTGCTGCCGGCGGCCTTCCCGAACCTGCTGGTCAACGGCACGTCCGGGATCGCCGTCGGCATGGCGACCAACATGATCCCGCACAACCTGGGCGAGGTGGTGGCCGCCGCGCGCTGGCTGGTGTCGCACCCGGACGCGTCGCTGGACAAGCTGATGGAGTTCATCCCGGGCCCGGACCTGCCCACCGGCGGGGTGCTGCTGGGGCTGGACGAGGTGCGCAAGGCGTACGAGACCGGCCGCGGCGTGGTGCGGATGCGGGCCAAGGTCGCGACCGGCCCGCTGGAGGGCAGCCGGGGCCGCCAGGCGATCACGGTCACCGAGCTGCCCTACGGGGTCGGCCCGGAGAAGATCATCGAGAAGATCACCGACGAGGTCACCAAGTCCAAGCGGCTGACCGGCATCGCCGACGTCAAGGACCTCACCGACCGCGAGAACGGCACGCGGGTCGTGATCGAGTGCAAGGTCGGGGTCAACCCGCAGGCGCTGCTGGCCGACCTGTACCGGCTGACGCCGATGGAGCAGTCCTTCGGCATCAACAACCTGGTGCTGGTCGACGGGCAGCCGCGGACGCTGGGGCTCAAGGCGCTGCTGGAGGTGTTCCTGGCGCACCGCTACGAGGTGGTCACCCGGCGCACCCGGTACCGCCGCCGCAAGCGCGAGGACCGCCTGCACCTGGTCGAGGGCCTGCTCCGGGCGCTGGTCGACATCGACAAGGTGATCAAGCTGATCCGCGGCAGCGAGAACGCCCAGGCCGCCAAGGAGGGGCTGGTCGAGTCCTTCCGGCTCTCCGAGGTCCAGGCCGCCTACATCCTCGACACGCCGCTGCGCCGGCTCACCCGCTACGACTCGATCGAGCTGGAGGCCGAGGGGGAGCGGCTGCGCGGCGAGGTCGCGGAGCTGTCGAAGATCCTCGACGACGAGCGCGAGCTGAAGAAGGTCGTGTCCGCCGAGCTGGCCAAGGTCGCCAAGGACCTGCGCCAGGAGCGCCGCACGGTGCTGCTGGACGGCGACCTCAAGGAGGTGCTGGCCGCGTCCCGGCCGGCCGGCCCGCTGGAGGTCGCCGACGACCCGTGCCAGGTGGTGCTGTCGGCGACCGGGCTGGTGGCGCGCACGGCGGCGGAGTCGGAGGAGGCTTCCGAGGCGCGCCGGCGCAACGGCCGGGTCAAGCACGACGCCGTGGCCGCGCTCGTGCACACGACGGCGCGCGGCCAGGTGCTGCTGGTGACCAACCGGGGCCGGGCGGTCAAGACCGACGTGCTGCCGCTGCCGGTGCTGCCCGAGCAGAGCGGCACGGTGTCGCTCAGCGGCGGCATGTCGGCCGCCGAGCTGGTGGACCTGGCCGAGGGCGAGAGGGTCGTCGGCATCGCGCCGCTGTCCGGCGCCGGGTCGCCGGGGCTGGCGCTGGGCACCCGGCAGGGCGTGGTGAAGGTCTGCGCGCCGGAGTGGCCGGTGCGGTCGGACGAGTTCGAGGTGATCAGCCTCAAGGACGGCGACGAGCTGGTCGGCGCGACGTGGCTGGGCAGCGCGGAGGAGTCGCTGGTCTTCGTGTCGTCGGAAGCCGCGCTGCTGCGCTACCCCGCCGCGCTGGTGCGCCCGCAGGGGCTCAAGGGCGGCGGCATGGCGGGCATCACCCTGCCCGGCGACGCGAAGGCGGTGTTCTTCGGCGCGGTGCGGACCGACGACGACGAGCACGGCGAGCCCGTGGTCGTCACCTCGACCGGGCAGAGCGTGAAGGTGACGCCGTTCGCGCAGTACCCGGCGAAGGGCCGGGCGACCGGCGGCGTGCGGGCGCACCGGTTCCTCAAGGGGGAGGGCGGCCTGGTGCTGGCGTGGGTGGGGCCGCGGCCGGCGGGCGCGGCGGCCAACGGCTCGCCGGTGGAGCTGCCCGCCGTCGACCACCGCCGCGACGGCTCGGGCCACGCCCACCCCGGCCCGGACGTGGTGGGGCACCTCGTCGAGCGGGGATGAGAACCGCGGTCGTCGGGCTGTGAGGCGTGACGACCCCGGACCGCGAGGCGGCGCGGCGCCCGCGACGTGAGGGGAACCGCCGACAGGAGCCCTTCCTCCCGCACCGGGAGGAGGCGTTCGCGGTCGCCGAGCGGGTCCGGGCCGTTCGGGCCCTGCTCGGCGACCCTCGCGACGGCGGGAACCCGGGCGGCGCGGCGCGGGGTGGCGAGGACGGTCGCGGCGGAGTCCGGGGCGGTGTGCCGGACCTGGCGGGCGGGACGGGCGCGATCGCGTCCCGCCTCGCCGGCGTGACGCTGCTCGACGTCGACCCGGTGCTGCTGGAGGTCGCCCGCGCCGCCCTCGGCGTGCCGGTGGTGCGGGCGGACCCGGGCGCGCCGGGTTGGGCCGACGGGCTGCCGCGCTTCGACGCGGTGGTGACCGGCACGGCCCCGCGCTGCTTCGGCCTGGACCGCCTGGGCGCGCTGTGCGGCGAGATCCGCGGCCTCCCGCGGCCGGGCGGCGCCTTCGCCGACCGGGTGCCCGACCGCGCGGCGACCGCGCCCGCCGCCCGGTCTGCGGCGACCGACCGCGCCGCGGACCCGGCGGTCGCTCCCGGTCGCGCCACGGACCAGGACCAGGGTCCGGAGCCAGGCCCGGACCCGGCGGTCCCGCCCGGGGCGCCGCCGGAAGCCGCCCCGGCCGCGTGGCGGGAGTGGCGAGCGCGGCGGCGGGTGGCGCTCGCGCACCCGAGCCCGGCCGAAGCCGCCCGAAGTCGCGTCGAGGGCGCTTCCGCCGCCTTCCACCCGCCCGCCCGCCGGCACGCCGAGGCGTTGCGCCGGACCGGTTCCCGCTCCGCCGAGGTGGTGTGGCGGCGTGGCGACAGCGCCGTGGTGGCCGCCCGCCGCTGACCCGGCCGGCCGCGCCCGGTGTCCCCCGTTTCGGGCTTGATAACGACAGTCATATTCAGTAAGTATGGCACCCTCACCCGCACGAGTGAAGGGCGCCCATGATCACCGCAGGATTGGCTTCGGTCACCTTCCGGGACAGACCGGTCGACCAGGTCGTCGGCCTCGCCGCCGACGCCGGGCTGGGGGTGGTCGAGTGGGGCGGTGACGTCCACGTGCCGCCGGGCGACCTGGCCGGCGCGGCCCGCGCCGCCCGGCTGTGCCGGGACAACGGCCTGGCCGTGGGGACCTACGGCTCGTACTACAAGCCCGGCGACAGCGACCCGGCCGACTTCGAGCCCGTCCTGGCCACCGCCGAAGCCCTCGGCGCGCCCCGCGTCCGGGTCTGGGCGGGGGTGCGGGGCTCGGCCGAGGTCGGGCCCGCCGAGCGCGCCGCGATCACCGCCGACCTGCGCCGCTGCTCCGCGCTGGCCGCCGCGCGCGGCGTCGCGGTCACCGCCGAGCACCACGTCTCCTCGCTCACCGACGACCTCGACTCCGCCGTGCGGCTGCTGGCCGAGGCCGACCTCGTGGCGCACTGGCAGCCGCGCGAGTCGCCCGAGGTGGACCGGTGCCTGGCCGAGGTCGCCGCCCTGCTGCCCGGGCTGGCCGCCGTGCACGCGTTCTCCTGGGGCCCGGACGGCTTCACCGAGCGCCTGCCGCTGGGCGCCCGCGCGGACCTGTGGCGCCCGCTGCTGGCCCTGCTCGCCGAGGACGGCCGGGACCGGCAGGTGCTGCTGGAGTTCGTCCCCGACGACTCGCCCGAGGCGTTCCGCCGGGACGCCGCGACCCTGCTGACCTGGCTGGAGGACGCCCGATGAGGACACTGGCCCTGGTGGTCGCGGCGGGGCTGCTCGCCGCCGGCTGCACCGCCGCGCCCGCCGAGGAGACGCCGCGGGCCACGCCCGTCGTGCGCACCGCCGAGCCGCTGGCGGCGTCGCTGAGCATCACCGACCCGCACGGCACGCGGGTCGAGCTGGACGAGCCCGCCGAGCGGATCGTCTGCCTCAACGGCCTGTGCGACGACCTGGTGGTCGACCTCGGGCTCACCCCGGTGGGCACCAGCAACGCCGCCCTGATCACGCACCCGGCGCTGCTCGGCGAGGCGGGCCGGGCGGTCCCCGTGGTGCCCGGCACGTTCGGCGGCGAGGACGTCGAGGCCATCGCCGGGCTCAGGCCCGACCTGGTGATCGGCCTGCCCGGCGTGCACGACGCGCTGCGGCCCGCCATCGAGAAGTTCGCCCCGCTGTGGACCGCCGAGCCCGCCACCTGGGAGGAGTCCGTCGGCTACCTGCGGGCGCTGGGCGCGCTGACCGGCCGCACCGACCAGGCCGTGCGCGCGGAGGAGACCTTCCGCGGCCACCTGGCCGACGCCGTGGCCGCGACGCACGGCGACGGCCGGTCGGCCAGGAAGGTGCTGCTGATGTACGGCAGCGCGGACTCGATCGGCGTCGACACCACCGCCTCGCTCAAGGGCCACCTGCTGGGGCAGCTGTTCACCTACCCGTTCCCCGCCAAGGGGGCCGACGTCGACACGGCCAACAACTACAGCGTCGAGGAGCTGCTCGCCAAGCAGCCGGACGTGGTCTTCGTGTACTCGCTGCTGTTCTCCGCCGAGGACCGGACGCTGAGCGGCCAGTTGGCGGACAACCCGGTGTGGCGGCAGATCCCGGCCGTGCGGGGGCAGCGGGTGCACGAGATGCACGCCAAGCTGTGGGGCTCGGGCCGCGGGCTGCGCAGCCTGTCGGCGGTCGTGGACGAGGCCGTGGCGAAGGTCGCCGCTTGAGGCTGCTCGCGGCGGTCGCGGTGGCGGCCGTGCTCGGGTCGCTGGCGCTGGGCGAGCCGGTCGTGCTGGCGCCCACCACGGAGCTGGAGCAGGTCGTGGTGTGGCAGCTGCGCGCGCCCCGGTTGCTGCTGGGCGCGATCGCCGGCGCGTGCCTGGGCACGGCGGGCCTGCTGCTGCAGGAAGCCCTGCGCAACCCGCTCGCCGTGCCCGAGCTGCTGGGCGTGTCCAGCGGCGCGGCGGCGGCGGTGGGCGCGTCGGTCGCCTTCGGGGTCGCGCTGCCCGGCGCGCCGCTCTCGCTCGCGCTGCTGGGCGCGGCGGCGGGCGGCGCGCTGACGCTGCTGGCCGTGCGCGGCGCGACGGGGCCGGCGGCGGTGCTGCTGATCGGCGCGGCCGTCGGGTCGGCGTGCCAGGCGGTGCTGCTCGCCGCCACGGCGATGACCGACTCGCGCGAGCAGGGCGTGCTGGTGCGCTACCTGCTGGGGTCGCTGACCGGCACGACGTGGGGCACGCTCGGCCCGGTGGCCGCGGGGCTGGTCCTGGCGGTGCCGGCGGTGGCGCTGGTGCTGCCGCGGGTGCGGGTGCTGCGGCTGGGCGACGACGAGGCGCTGTCGGCGGGCCTGCGGCCGGGCCGGGTGCGGCTGGCCGTGCTGGGGGTGGCCTCGCTGCTGGTGGCGGTGGTGGTCGGGCCGGCGGGCCCGGTCGCGTGGGTCGGGTTCTTCGCGCCCCGGCTGGCGGCCCGGGTCGGGCGGCCGACGCCGGGGGTGACGGCGCTGCTGGGCGCGCTGGTGGTGGTCGTCGCCGACCTGGTGGCGCGCACCGCGCTGTACCCGGTGGAGCTGCCGGTGGGCGGTCTGACGGCGCTGGCGGCGGTGGCCGTCGGCCTGCTGGCGCGGAGGCGCGCGTGAGGCCGGGCGCGCCGCGGTGGCGGCTGCCCGCGCTGGCGCTGCTCGTGCTGCTCTGCGCGCTGGCCCAGGTCAGCGTGGGCGCCACCGGTGCGACGCTGGGCGCGCTGTTCGGCGACGACGACCACGCCCGGATGGTGGTGCTGGAGCTGCGGGCGCCGCGGGTGCTGGTCGGCCTGTGCGCGGGCGCGTGCCTGGGCGTGGCGGGCGCGATCCTGCAGTCGGCCGTGCGCAACCAGCTGGCCTCGCCGGAGATCACCGGCGTGGGCTCCGGCGCGGTGCTGGGCGCGGTGGCGGCCTCCGTCGTCGGCGGGGTCGCCGCGCAGCCGCTGCCGATGGCCGCGGCGGCCCTCGTGGGCGGCGTGGTGGGCGGCGGCGTGCTGTGGCTGCTGGCGGGCGTCTCCGGCGACGTGGCGGTGCGCGGCGTGGTCGTGTCGGCGGTGCTGGTCGGGACGACGCTGGTGCTGCTGACCGCCCGGCCCCAGCTGGCCGGCGCGGTGTCGCGCTGGCTGCTCGGCTCGCTGGTCGGCCGCACCTGGGAGCACCTCGCGCCGCTGTGGCCTGCGGCGCTGCTGGTCCTGGTGGTCGCGACCGCGCTGGGCGGCGTGCTCGACGTGCTGGCCGTGGACGACGACCACGCCCACGCCGTCGGCCTGGCGGTGGCGCCCTGGCGCAGCGCCGTGCTGCTGCTGGCGGCGGTGGCCACCTCGTCGGCGGTGGCCGCCGTGGGCGCGACCGCGTTCGTGGGGCTGCTCGCGCCGCACGTCGCGCGCCGCCTGGTCGGCGCGGTGCACCGGCACGTGGTGCCGGCCGCCGCGCTCACCGGGGCGGCGGCCGTGGCGGCGGCCGACGCGGTCGGGCAACTCGTGCACGTCCCCGCCGGGGCCATCACGGCCCTGCTGGGCGCGGGCGTGCTCATCCTGGTGGCGAGGAGAACGGGAGGGATCGGGTGACACCACTGCGCGCCGACGGGGTGCGCGTGCGGTTCGGCGGGCACACCGTGCTCGACGGCGTGGACCTGGCGGTGGGCGCGGGGGAGTGGGTCAGCCTCATCGGCCGCAACGGCAGCGGGAAGACGACCCTGCTGCGCGTCCTGGCCGGCCTGCTGCCGCCGTCGGAGGGCGTGGTCCGGCTCGACGGCACGCCCTTGGCCGACCTGCCGCGCCGCGCCGTGGCCCGCCGCCTGGCGCTGCTGCCGCAGGCGACGCCCTACGTCCACGGCCTGACCGTCCGCCAGTTCGTGCGCCAGGGCCGGTACGCGGCCAGGGGGCCGCTGGGGATGCTCGGCGACGCCGACGACCCCCAGGTGCGGGCGGCGCTGCGCGACACCGGGGTCGCGCAGTGGGCCGACACCCCGGTCGAGCGGCTGTCGGGCGGGCAGCGCCAGCGCGTGCGGCTCGCCCTCGCGCTGGCCCAGGACGCGCCGGTCCTGCTGCTCGACGAGCCCACCACCTACCTCGACATCCGCCACCAGTTCGACGTGCTCGACCTGGTCCGGGCGCTGCAGCGGGAGCGCGGGCTGACCGTGGTGTCGGTGCTGCACGACCTGGCCCAGGCCGCGCGCTACTCCGACCGCGTCGTGGCGCTGCGGGAGGGCGTGGTGCACGCCGACGGCGCGGCGGCCGAGGTGGTCGACGCCGCGCTGCTGCGCGACGTCTACGGCCTCGCGGGCGAAGTGCTGTGGATCACGACCAATGGGGTATTGAAAATGGTTGTCGTTCCGGATTAGGTTGGTGGTGGTCGACCGACCGACAACGCAACAACCGGAGAGGAGACGTCCGTGGAGCAGATCTTCGAGAGCGTCGAGACCGAGCGCCTGCTGCCGCACAACTCGGCCAGCCACAGCAACGCGCTGGTGGAGAACCCGTTCGACGGCGGCGACGAAGAGTGATGCCGCTCCGGGGCCGCCGCACCGGCGGCCCCGGACCCCTACCCGGAGGTGCGCGTGAAGACCCTCAAACCCGGAACGGCGCTGTTCACCGGCCCGACCGGCGCGGTGCTGCGGGACGCGGCGGGCGAGTTGCTCTCCGTCGCCCTGCCCGAGGCGGCGCTCGGCGGGGTCCGCGCGGCGCTGACCCGGGCCGACGCCCCGGCCGCGCCCGAGCTGGCCGCGTTCGACCACGCCGGGCACCTCGGCGCGCGGACCGGCTGGCCGGTCGACCGGCGCACCGTCGCCGTCCTCGCCGAGCACGCCGACCCGCTCGCCGAAGCCCTGCGCCTGGCGGGCGCGCGCCCGGTGGTGCTGGCGCCGGGGTCCGACCTCGACGCGGTGCTCGCCACCGGTCCGGCCGCGGTGTGCGCGTGGCACGACGGCCCGGCCCCCGAGCGGTGGCTGGAGCTCGACGCCCTCGTCGGGCACGGCGTCGGCTGGCAGCGGGTCAGCCGCGAGGGCAGGCACGCGCTGCTGGAGCCGATCGGCGTGTCCCACCGGGACGTGCGCGCCCGCCGCCTGGCCGCCGCCGGGTCCGGGCACCGGCACCTGGCGGCCTACTGGGCGGGGCGCGACGCGGTGCTCGGCGACGAGGCGCCGGACCCGGCCGAGCTGCTGCTGGTCGCCGCGCTCGCCGCCAAGGACCTGGCGCGCTGGGCGACCGGGGCGCCCGCGACGGCGAACTCCCTGACCCCGCACGCCATCCCGGCCGACCGCCGGCTGCGCGTGCTCGACCTGGACACCGGGGCGATCGCCGACCACCCGGTGCTGCCGGTGCCCGCCAGTGCGCCCTGAAGCCGCTCGGTGGCGCCCCGTGCCACCGCCCCGCGGACCGGTGCGCCCGCGACCCCCGTCGGCGCGTCGCGGGAACCGCGCGACATGAGCGCGCCGCGCCGTGACTTCACCGTGGCGGGCCTGGCGCACACCCTGGTCACGGCCGACCGCGACGCCCCGGTCGTGCTGATCCGCACCCCCTACGGGCGCCACCACCACTTCGCCGAGGCGGACGCCTGGGCCCGCCGCGGGTTCTCCTGCGCGGTGGGCGACGTGCGCGGCCGGCACGGCTCCACCGGCGGGTTCCGCCCCTACCGGCAGGAGGCGGTCGACGGGGCCGCCGTCGTGGACGCGTTGCGGCGCCTGGGTTTCCACCGCGTCATCGCGGCCGGCTCCTCCTACGCCGCCTACTGCGCGGTCACCGCCGCCATCGCCCGGCCGGACGCCGTGGTCGGCGTGCTCGCCGCCGTGCCCGCCCTGGGCCTGGGCGAGACCGCCCGCGAACCCGGCGGCGCGGCGCGGCTGGCGTGCCGGGTCGGCTGGTGGGGCGAGCACGCGGCGACCCCGGTCTCCGCCGACCTGGCCCGCACCCCGGTGCTCGACCTGGTGTCCGGCTGGGACGACCTGTGGGCGGCCCCGGAGCGCACCGCGGAGCTGTGGCGGGCGCTGCCCCGCCTCGGGATGCCGCTGCTGGCCGTGGGCGGCCTGCTCGACCCGTTCGCCGCCGACACCGAGGAGCTGGCCCGCCGCTGGGGCGGGCCGACCCGGCTGGTCCTGGGCCCCTGGGCGCACGAGCTGGACGCCCGCGACCCCGGCGCCGCGCTCGCCGGCCGCCGCGTCGGCGCGCTCTACCTCGCCTGGGCGCGCGCCCTCGACCGGCTGCGCGGCGACAAGGTCTTCTACGCCGTCGACGGCTGGCGCCGCCACACCGACGCCGCCACCGCCGTGGAGCTGGAGGTCGTGGCGGGCCGCTTCCACGCCGACCCGGCGCGGCCGTTCCGCTCGGTCCCGCTCGGCGCGCCGATCACCGACGACCCCGGCGCCGTGCTGTTGACGCCGCCCCTGCCGGCCGGGGAGCTGCGCGGCGGCGCGGTGCTGGCGCTCGACGCCGTGGCCGACGCGCCCGACGCGGACTGGGTGGCGCGGCTGTCCCTGGACGGGGTCCACCTCGCGCACGCGGTCACCCGCAGCGCCCACGAGCCGGGCGTGCCGCGCGAGGTCACCCTGCGCCTGCCGCCGGTCGGCCTGGCCGTCCCCGAGGGCGCGCGCCTGCGCGTCGAGGTGGCCGGGCACCACTGGCCCCGGCACGCCCGCAACCCGCACACCGGACAGGACCCGGTCCGGGCGGCGGTCCTGCTGCCCAGCCACCGCGAAGTCCGCCGCGCCCGGGCCCTGCTGCCCTGGCACCCCGCCGGGGCGGGCGCCGTGCCCGCCGCCGCCCTACCCGAGGAGATCGCATCGTGACCGCGCCGCTGCTGGTGGACCCGCTGACCGGGATCGTGCGCAGGCTCGTGGACGTCGAGCCGGTGCCCGGCGTGCCGCGCCGCTACCGCGCCGTCACCGCCGAGGTGGCCGACGCGCGGCGGCTCGGCGCGTGGCCCGCCGACCGGGTCAGCCTCGGCACGACGTTCGGGGACGTGGACGCCGCCCGCGCGGCGGCCGTCGGCGAGGCGGTGGAGCGCTACTGCGGCAACCGGGTCCCGCCGGGCCTGCGCACGGCGACCGCCGCGGAGCTGCGCGCCGCCGGGATCCGCCACTTCGGCCCCGCCGACCTGCCGTTCTTCGCGCCCTGGCAGCACGCCGCCGAGGGGTTCCCGTACCAGCCGTTCACCGACGACCTGCCGATCGCGTGGGCGCGGGGGCAGGAGGCCGGCGAGCCGTGCCTGCTCCCGGCGTCGTGGGTTCACCTGAACTACCACTCCGGCGAGCGGCGGTCCGAGCCGAGGCTGCACCACCTGAACTACGCCGGCATCGCCACCGGCGTCAGCGCCGAGGACGCGTTCACCCGGGCCCTGCTGGAACTGGTGGAGCGCGACGCCCTGGAGCGCTGGTGGCACCTGGGCGCGCCGACGACCGGCATCGCGGTGCGCGACGTGCCCGGGCTGGCCGCCGAGCTGGCCGGCTGCCCGCTGGAGGTCCACCTGGTGCAGCTGCCCACCGAGCACCCCGTGGCGTGCGTGGCGGCGGTCGTCGTGGACCCGGCCACCGGCATCGTCGCCGGCGGGGGAGCGGCGCGGTTCGACCCGGTGGAGGCGTGCACCAAGGCCGTGCTGGAGGCCGTGCACACGTGGGTGTTCACGCAGGGCCTGCTCGACGCGGACGGCTGGGTGTTCCGCTCCGTCGACGCCGGCATCCTCGCCCGCGGCCTGTACCTGCCGCACCGCGCGGACCGCCGGTACCGCGACGACGCGGGCGAGGGCTACTCGCGGGTGCGCGACCTCGGCGCCCAGGTGCAGGTCTGGCTCGACCCGCGGGTGCAGGAGGACCTGCTGCACCGCTTCACCGAGCCGCACCGCTGGGCGGCGCTCCAACCGACAGTCCAACCGGGAGGGAATCTCGCCGGTCTGCTGGAGAGCCTGGGCGGCAACCGGATCGCGACCGCGGACCTGACCACGCCGGACGTCGCCGAGGCCGGGCTGCGGGTGGTGCGGGTGTGCGCCACGGGCCTGGTGCCCAACGCGCCCGCCGCGTTCCGCTACCTGGGGCTGCCGCGCTGGGGCGACACCTCGTCGCTCGTGCCCGACCCGCCGCCGTTCCTGTGATCGCGCTGCCGGACCCGGCGGAGCCGACGGCGCGGCTGACCGACGCGCTGCGGTCCCGCCGGTCGCGCTACTCCTACGGCCCGCTGGACCGGCGGGACCTCAGCGGGCTGCTGCGGTTCGCGGTGGGCGTGCAGCGGCACGTGCCGCCGCACGTGCTCGGCCTCAACCCCACGGCGGGCGGGCTGCCGTCGCTGGGCGTCCACGTCGTCCTGGACGGCGAGGTCTGCGAGTACCTCCGCGAGCCGCACGCGCTGCGCCCGGTGGGGAAGGCCGACCTGGCGGGCGTGTTCGCCCAGGAGGAGTTCGCCCGCCGCGCCCGCGCCGTGATCGTCCTCACCGGACGGATGGGGCCGGGCCTGGCGAAGTACGGCCCCCGCCATCACCGCACGGCCCACCTCGACGCGGGCGTCGCGCTGCAGAACCTCTACCTCGTGGCGACCGCCCTGGGCCTGCCGTGCTGCGCCGTCGCGGGTTTCGCGGACGACGCGGTGAAAGCCCTCGTCGGGGCCGCGGAACAGGACCTGCCGCTGGCCCTGTTCGTCGTCGGCGGGCCGGTCGGGCCGGGCATCCGGACCTGAACAGCGGGCCTGAAGCCATTCCCCTGCTCCCCGGTGGCGCAATACCGTTGTCCGGGCGGCAAGGGGGAGTTGCTATGGACACGGCGCGGACGGAGACCTTCGCGAGCGCCCTGCGGGCCGCCATCGCGGAGCGCGGGCTGGGGCTGGAGCGCATCCGCGAGCACCTGGCGCAGCACGGGGTCAAGGTCAGCCTGGCGACGCTGAGCTACTGGCAGTCGGGGCGCAGCCGCCCGGAGCGCCGCTCGTCGCTGGCCGCGATCGGGCACCTGGAGGAGATCCTGGCGCTGCCCAGCGGGTACCTGGCGGGCCTGCTGGGGCCGCCCCGGCCGCGCGGCCGGTGGCTCAAGCGGGCGGCCGACCAGCCGCTGCCGATGAGCCCGGAGTGGCCCGACCCGGACGAGGTCGACTGGGCGATCCGGCAGGTCGACGCCGGCCGGGACGGGCGGCTGACCCGGCTGAGCCAGCACGACGTGGTCACCGTGGGCCCGGACCGGGGCGAGCGCGTCACCCGCTCGCGGCACGTGCTGCGCGCGGAGGTCGACGGCGCGGACCGCTGGGTGGTCGTCGTGCACGTCGACCACCCGGCCCGGCCCGCGCCGCTGGTCAGGGCGCTGCGGCACTGCACGGTGGGCCGGTCGGTCGCCCACCCCGCCGCCGGCCTGGTGGTGGCGGAGCTGCTGTTCGACCGGCCGCTGTGCCGGGGCGAGGGCATCGTCGTGGAGCACGAATTGGTCAACCGCCCGCCGTACCCGCCCGCGGCGGACTGCGGGCGGCGGTTCCGGGCGCCGGTGCGCGAGTACGCCCTGGAGATCGAGTTCGACCCGCTGGCGCGCCCGGTGGAGTGCGAGCAGTACCACGTGACCGACACCGGCGGGGAGGTCGCGCGCCGGGTGGAGGTGGACGCCGGCGGCACGCTGCTGGGCGTCGCGCTCGACTTCGGGCCGGGCCGCTACGGGTTCCGCTGGAAGTGGTCTAGCGGCCGGCGGTGAGCCCCGCGGCCCGCCGCAGGGTCGGCGTGGCCCAGGCCAGCACGACCCCGACCAGCAGCACGGCGACGCCCGCGGCGAGCCCCGCGCGCGGCCCGGCGAGCACGGCGGCCGACCCGGCCAGCGCCGCGCCGGCCGGCTGCCCGAGGCCCCAGGACAGCATCCGGGCGGTGGTGTTGACCCGCGACTGCAGCTCCGCCGGGCAGACCTGCTGGCGGTAGGTGATCGCGTTCAGCACGACGGTCGAGTGCGCCGTGCCCCAGGCGACCGCGGCGGCGCACGCGGGCAGCCAGTGCGTGCTCAGCAGCGCGGAACCCGCGCACAGCAGGGACACCGGCAGCGCGCCCAGGGCCAGCCGCGCCCCGCCCCACCGCGCGGCCAGGCCGGGCAGCAGCCGGGACGCCAGCAGCGCGCCGACGCCCCAGCAGCTGAACAGCGCCGCCAGGCGCGCGTCACCCGACGGCGCGACGCCGAGCACCCGGTCCGCCCACGGCACCAGCACCGCCACCCAGGCGCCGGCCGCCGCCGAGTGCGTCGCGCCGATCAGCGTCAGCGTGCGGACGACCGGGTCGGTCCAGAGGAACCGCAGCCCGGAGCCGATGTCGCGGGCCAGGGTGGTGTCGTCGGCGCGCGGGGTGGACAGCGCGCCGCGGATGGCCCGCACCAGCAGGGCGGAACCGGCGGCGGTGACCGCGTTGACCGCGAGCAGGGCGGCCGGGGCGACGGTCGCGACCAGCAGGCCCGCCAGCGCCGGCACCACCAGCTCGACCGCGGTGGACCGGCCGAACAGCCGGGCGTAGGCGGCGGTGAGCCCCTCCTTGCCCACCAGGGCGGGCAGCGCGCCGAAGTTGGCCGCGTCGAAGAACACGAACGCGGTCTGCGCCAGGAACGCCACGGCCACCACGTGCGGCGCGGTCAGCACGCCGGCCGCCCACGCCAGGGGGACGGTCACCAGCCCGCACGCGACCACCGCGTCCATCGCCACCATCAGCCGCCGGCGGTCGACCCGGTCGGCCACCGCGCCCGCGAGCAGCCCGAAGACCAGGTACGGCAGGGCTTCGGCCATCGCGACCGCCGAGGTCCACCCGGCCGAGCCGGTGAGCTGGTAGACCAGCACGGGCAGCGCCACGACCGAGACCAGGGCGCCCGCGACGGACAGCAGGCGGGCGGCGAGGTAGCGGTCGAAGTCGCGCGCGGGCGCGTCGTGGGTGACGGTCACCGTCACATGCTAATGAATCCCATGTTCAACTAACAAGCCGCCCCCCGCGCGCCGCCGGGCGTGGCCCCGACCACCCGGTGGCGGCGGAATAGCCGCCCCGGGGGTACTGTTCAAGTAGTTGACATTTCAACCACATAGCGACCGGGCCGCCGCGGGCCGCCCGACCGCAACCGAGGAGCGACCATGCAGTTCGGGGTCTTCACCGTCGGCGACGTGACGCCCGACCCCACCACGGGGCGGACGCCGACCGAGGCCGAGCGCATCAAGGCCATGGTCGCGATCGCGCTGAAGGCCGAGGAGGTCGGCCTCGACGTGTTCGCGACGGGCGAGCACCACAACCCGCCGTTCGTGCCGTCCTCGCCGACCACCCTGCTCGGCTACGTCGCCGCGCGCACCGAGCGGCTGGTGCTGTCCACCGCCACCACGCTGATCACGACCAACGACCCGGTCAAGATCGCCGAGGACTTCGCGACGCTCCAGCACCTGGCCGACGGCCGGGTGGACCTGATGCTGGGCCGCGGCAACACCGGGCCGGTGTACCCCTGGTTCGGCAAGGACATCCGCGACGGCATCGACCTGGCCGTCGAGAACTACCAGCTGCTGCACCGGTTGTGGCGGGAGGACGTCGTGGACTGGGCGGGCAGGCACCGCACCCCGTTGCAGTCCTTCACCTCGACGCCCCGGCCGCTGGACGGCGTGCCGCCGTTCGTGTGGCACGGCTCCATCCGCAGCCCGGAGATCGCCGAGCAGGCGGCCTACTACGGCGACGGCTTCTTCGCCAACAACATCTTCTGGCCCAAGGAGCACTTCATCCGGCTGATCGGCCTCTACCGGGAGCGCTTCGAGCACTACGGCCACGGCGCGGCGCACCAGGCCCTCGTCGGCCTGGGCGGGCAGGTCTTCATGCGCCGCAACTCCCAGGACGCGGTGCGCGAGTTCCGCCCGTACTTCGACAACGCGCCGGTCTACGGCCACGGACCGTCCCTGGAGGACTTCACCGCCCAGACGCCGCTGACCGTGGGCAGCCCGCAGCAGGTGATCGAGAAGACGCTGTCCTTCCGCGAGCACTTCGGCGACTACCAGCGCCAGCTGTTCCTGGTGGACCACGCCGGCCTGCCGCTGAAGACGGTCCTGGAGCAGCTCGACCTGCTCGGCGAGGTCGTGCCGGTGCTGCGCCGCGAGTTCGCGGCCGGCCGCCCGGCCGACGTGCCCGACGCGCCCACGCACGCCTCGCTGCGCCGGGCGGTGGCCCGGTGACCGCGCTCGCCGTGGTGTCGGCCGGGCTGGGCGAGCCGTCGTCCAGCCACCTGCTGGCCGACCGGCTCGCCGCCGGCGTCGGCGCCCTGCTGCCCGTGCAGCTGCGCGTGGTGCGCCTGCGCGACCTCGCGCGCGACGTGGCCGACAACCTCGTCACCGGGTTCCCCGGACCCCGGCTCAAGGCCGCGGTGGACGACGTCGTCGGCGCGGACGGGCTGATCGCGGTCACCCCGACGTTCAACGCCTCCTACAGCGGGCTGTTCAAGTCCTTCGTGGACGTGCTGGAGCCGGGGTCGTTGGCGGGCAAGCCGGTGCTGCTCGGCGCGACCGGCGGCACCGAGCGGCACTCGCTGGTCCTGGACTACGCGCTGCGCCCGCTGTTCGCCTACCTCAAGGCGAACGTGGCGCCGACCGCCGTCTACGCGGCGTCCGCGGACTGGGGCTCGCCGCAGGGGCTGACCGAGCGGGTCGACCGGGCCGCCGGCGAGCTGGCGGGCCTGCTGGCGGGCCGGGCGCCGGCCGCGCCCGCCGACCGGTTCGTGCCGTTCGACCGGCTGCTGGCCAGGACCACGCCCGAGGGCTGAGCGCGGACCGCCACCGGCCCGGGGGCTTCCCGGCCCCCGGGCCGGCGGCGGTCCCGCCGGGTGGTCCGGCCCGCCGCCGGCCCCACCCGGCCCGCCGGGGCGGTGACGCGGCGGGCGCCCGCCCGGGTGAGCGGGGACCGGCGCGGTCACGGCCTCGGATCCGCCCGGTCAATAGTCGCGGAATAACCCGATAGGGGCCGCGCGTCCGGTTGCGCGACGGCCGCCCGGCTATTTCGACCCCGGCCGCCCGAATCCGGCGGGCACCACGCCGAAAGCCGGTCGACCGGCGCGCCGGGGCGCACTCGCGCGCGGCCCGCCGTCGTGCGCCGCGCACCCGTTCCAGGACCTGGGACACCGCACCGGGTCCAGGTCAGGGGCTCCGGCGCGGTGTGGGAGACTGCGGGCCATGGCTCCTCTTCGCTTCGCCCTGCCCAACAAGGGCTCGTTGAGTGCTCCCGCGGCGCAAATGCTGGCCGAAGCGGGGTACCGGGTCCATCGGTCCGGGCGCGAGCTGATCGTGGCCGACCCGTCAAATGACGTGCAGTTCTTTTTCCTCCGGCCGCGCGACATCGCGGTGTACGTCGGGGAGGGGTCGTTGGACGTCGGCATCACCGGCCGGGACCTGCTGCTCGATTCCACCGTGTCGGCCAAGGAGATCCTCCCGCTGGGCTTCGGCCGGGCGTCGTTCTACTTCGCCTCCCGGCCCGGCGGCATCTCCGACCAGGCCGGCCTGTCGGGCAAGCGCATCGCGACCAGCTACCCGAACCTGGTCCAGCACCACCTGTCCGAGCAGGGCATCGAGGCCAAGCTGGTGCGGCTGGACGGCGCGGTGGAGACCGCCGTGGAGCTGGGCGTGGCCGACGCCATCGCCGACGTGGTGGAGACCGGCGTCACGCTGAAGACCTCCGGCCTGGAGACGTTCGGCAAGCCGATCCTCAAGTCCGAGGCCGTGCTGATCCAGGGCGACACGGTGGAGGGGACGCCGTCGGCGGTCCGCTCCGTGGAGATCCTGCACCGGCGGCTGCAGGGCGTGCTGATCGCGCGCCGGTACGTGATCCTCGACTTCGACTGCCCGGCCAGCGCGCAGGAGGAGGCGTTCGAGCTGGTGCCGGGCATCGAGTCGCCGACCGTGTCGCCGCTGGCGCGGGAGGGCTGGGTGGCGGTGCGGTCGCTGGTCCCGCGCGACGACGCGCCGTTCATCATGGACGAGCTGTGGCGGGTCGGCGCGCGCGCCATCCTGGTCAGCTCGCTGGACACCTGCCGCATCTGACCGCGGGAAGAGGGCGGCTCGTCGGGACGACCCGGCGGGCCGCCCTTTTCGCGCGCTGCCGCGGGGCGCCCCCGCCCGGCCCGCTAGATCCCACCTAGCGGCCGTCTCGCGCCTGAAGGGCGTGGGAGGGGGTGTCGGGGTGGAACCGCTGCGCATCGCGGTGATCATCGGCAGCACGCGCCAGGGCCGGGCCGGGGACCGGGTCGGGAACTGGGCCGCGGAGGTCGCCCGGCGGCGGCCGGGGGTCCGGGTCGACGTGGTCGACCTCGCGGACTACCGGTTCCCGCCCCGCTACCCCGACCGGCCGACCGCCGAGGTGCGGCGGTTCGTGGCGCGGGTCGACCGGGCGGACGGGTTCGTCGTCGTCACGCCCGAGTACAACCGCAGCTTCCCGGCGTCGCTCAAGCAGGCGATCGACTACGCCTACGACGAGTGGCACGCCAAACCGGCGGCGTTCGTCTCCTACGGCCACCGGTCGGAGGGCGTGTACGCCGTCGAGCAGCTCCGGGCGGTCTTCACCGAGCTGCACGTCATGACCATGCGCGACAACGTGGGGGTCAACCTGCTGGACGACCCGCTGGACAACGAGCACCGCCGCCGGGCGGCCACCGCGATGCTCGACCAGCTGATCTGGTGGGCGACCGCGCTGCGCGACGCGCGGCGCGCCCGACCCTACGTCTCTTGAGGGAGGACAACACAGTGAACGCGATCGAAACCTCGGGGTTGGTGAAGGTCTTCGGCGACACCCGCGCGGTGGACGGGGTCGACCTGACCGTGCCCACCGGGACGGTCTACGGGCTGCTCGGGCCCAACGGCGCGGGCAAGACCACCACCGTCCGGATGCTGGCCACGCTGCTGCGGCCCGACGACGGGCAGGCGCGGGTGTTCGGCCACGACGTGCGCGCCGACCCGGACTCGGTCCGCCGGCTGGTCAGCCTGACCGGCCAGTACGCGTCGGTGGACGAGGACCTGACCGGCACCGAGAACCTGGTCCTGCTCGGCAGGCTCACCGGCCACCCGCGCCGGCGCGCCAAGGACCGCGCCGCCCAGCTGCTGGAGGCGTTCGGGCTCACCGACGCCGCCGCCAAGCAGGTCAAGCACTACTCGGGCGGGATGCGCCGCCGGCTCGACATCGCCGCCAGCATCCTGACCACCCCGCGCCTGCTGTTCCTGGACGAGCCGACCACCGGCCTGGACCCGCGCAGCCGCAACCAGGTGTGGGACATCGTCCGCGCGGTCGTCGCGCACGGCACCACGGTGCTGCTCACGACCCAGTACCTCGACGAGGCCGACCAGCTCGCGTCCCGCATCGCGGTCATCGACCACGGCCGGGTCATCGCCGAGGGCACCAAGGGCGAGCTGAAGGCGTCCGTGGGCGTGGGCGCGGTGCACCTGCGGCTGCGCGACGCGCACCAGCGGCCCGCCGCGCAGGCCCTGCTGGCGCGGGTGCTCGACGCGGAGGTGCAGCTCGACCCGGACCCGGTCGCGCTGACCGCCCGGCTGTCCGGCCGGGCCACCGAGCAGGCCGCCGAGGCGCTGGCGCAGCTGGCGCGCGAGGGCATCACCGTCGACAACTTCTCCCTCGGCCAGCCCAGCCTGGACGAGGTCTTCCTCGCCCTGACCGACAAGAAGGAGGCGGCGGCGTGACCGTCACCAAGGAACCCGAGGCCCTGGCCGCGCCCGCGCCCGCCGACCTGGCGGCCGTGCTGCTGGCCTCCGAGGAGGTCCGGCGCCCGAGCGCGCTGTCGGCGTCGCTGACCTTCGGGTGGCGCGCGGTGCTGAAGATCAAGCACGTGCCGGAGCAGCTGTTCGACGTCACCGCGTTCCCGGTGATGATGATCCTGATGTTCACCTACCTGTTCGGCGGCGCGCTGGCCGGCTCGCCGGGGGAGTACATCCAGTACCTCGTGCCCGGCATCACGGTGACCAGCGTCGTGATGATCACCATGTACACCGGCGTCGCGGTGAACACCGACATCGAGAAGGGCGTGTTCGACCGATTCCGGACGCTGCCGATCTGGCGGCCCGCGCCGATGGTCGGCTACATCCTGGGCGACCTGCTGCGCTACGTCCTGGCGTCGACCACCATCATGCTCGTGGGGCTGCTGCTCGGGTTCCGGCCCGGAGGCGGGTTCGTCGGCGTGGTGCTGGGCGTGGCGCTGCTGGTGGCGTTCTCGTTCGCGTTCTCGTGGGTGTGGACCATGTTCGGCCTGCTGATGCGCAGCGAGAAGTCCGTGATGGGCGTCAGCATGCTGGTGCTGTTCCCGCTGACCTTCCTGTCCAACGTGTACGTCAACCCCGACACCATGCCGGGCTGGCTCCAGGCGTTCGTGGACGTCAACCCGATCACCACGCTGGTGGCGGGGGTGCGCTCGCTGATGGCGGGCGGGTTCGACGGGCAGGCGATGGCGTGGACGCTGGGGTACGGCGTGGTGTTCACGCTGGTGTTCGGCGTGCTGACGATGCGCCTGTACAACCGCAAGTGAGCCGGGAGCCGTTGCCGCGCAAAGCTTTCGCGGCGCGGTGAACCGGTGGCCGACCGCGGGGCCGCAGCCGGCGTTGGCCGGGTGCGGCCCCGCGGTGCCGGGCTGCGTGTCCGCTCTTCGCGGCCGGGGCGCCTTCCGCGCGGGACGGTCGCTGGTCCTCTATGGACAGAGTCAGATCCTTTGTGGACTTTTCGGTGGCCGTGCCGGTCGCGAGCCGCCGCGGGTCAGAGCCGGAAGTGGTCCTGGCCGGAGTACACGCACGTCGCGCCGGTCGACACGTGCTCCCGCAGGTGCGACGCCAGGCGGGGGTGGCGCTCGTCCAGCTTGCGCAGCGCGTCGCGGATGCGGGCGGTCACGGTCTTGCGGGCGCGTTCGGCCTCGTCGCCCAGGCGGCGGGTGCGGCCCGCCAGGCCCGCCGCCGACCGCAGCTCCTCCAGCAGGGCCGCGCGCTCGCGGTCCAGCGCCGCCGCGCGGTCGTCGTCGGGCGCGCGGTCGATCTCCTCGTCCAGCTCCGCCAGGCGGCGGCGGTAGGCGGCCTTCGCCGCGTCGTCCAGCACCGGGTCGCCGCCCAGCCGGGCCGACGGCACGGCCTCCGGGTCCAGCAGGCCCGTCGCGGGCACCGGGAGGCCGGGGCTGCTCAGCAGCACGTGCAGGTCGCGCAGGCCCTTCGAGTCCGGCACCCGCACCGTCGTCCCGTCGTAGGACAGCGACCAGACCTCGCCGTCCCGGCGGAACTCGTTGGCGCGCCGGTGGTCGGCCAGGTGCCGCATCCCCAGGCCGGCGGCGTCCCGGCTCACCTCGGCGGCCAGCGAGGCCGACGGCAGGCCCTTGGCGCGCAACGCCTCCACCAGGTGGCGCCGCGCCTGCACGGCCCACGGGCGCGACCGCATCAGCTCCGCCGAGCGGTGGGCCGCGGTCAGCTCCGCCACGGCCTCGTCGTGGCGCCCGAGCGCCAGGTCGACCAGCCCGAGCCACAGGTCGACCGGGCCGCTGATGTCGCAGCCGTAGAGCGAGACCAGCCACTGCCCCCGGTGCGGGGCCAGCTCGGCGCGCACCTCGGCCGCCAGCGCCCGGTCGCCCGCGGCGTGCGCGAAGTGCGCCCGGAACCGCAACCACAGCGGCTCGAACATGCGCTGGAAGCGCTCGTCGTGCGGGTCGCGCGCCGCCAGGTGCGGGCGGGCCGCCTCGACGTCGCCCCGGGTCAGCGCGGTGAGGCCCCGCAGCAGGCCGGGGTAGGGGTAGTCGTCCAGGGCCAGCCCGTCCGCCTCGTCGAACCTGCCCTGCGGCAGCCACAGCGCCCACCACAGGTGGGCGTGCATCATGCGGAAGCCGGCGGTCTCGCCCGCGCCGAGCGCCTCCGCCCGCGCCATCAGCGCTTCCGCCTCGGTGAACCGGCCGTGGAAGGCCGCGACGATGCTCTGGTCGACGGCCGACGCGAACGCGAACCGGGGCAGTGCCCACCGGTCGGACTGCGCCACGAACGCCCGCAGCTGGTCCAGGTAGCGCGGGTCGCCCAGCTCCACCAGCGCCACCCAGCGCAGCGACGAGGCGTAGCCCTCCGCGCCGTGGTCCGCGCGGCGGCGCGCCAGCTCGGCCAGCTCGTCGGTCAGCGCCAGCCGCTGGGCCGCCGTGCCCAGCCCCCACGTCGTGTCGTGCGCCGCCCACAGGCCGTCGGCCAGCGCGTCGTCGTCCCGCCCGTCCCGGGCCAGCTCCGCGACCCGGACGCTGAGCAGGCGCGCCAGCACGTCGCCGGACTCGTCCGGCGGCGGCCCGACCAGGGCGGCGTGCGCCTCGCGCAGCAGGGCGAACCCGGCCTCGTCCACGTCGGCGAACCGGTACCGGGTCAGCGCGACGCGGGCGAGCGCCTCCCCGTCGCCCAGCCCGCGGGCCAGCTCGACGGCGTCGTCGAAGTGGGTGGCCGACCGCTCCGGGTCGCCGCAGTGGAACAGCTCGTGCGCCAGCCCCAGGTGCAGCCGCATCCGGCGGTGGGGCGACGTGCAGCGCTCCAGCGCCCGCCGGTAGTGCCCGGCGGCCTCGTCCACCGCCATCCTGCTGCTCGCGTCGCGCGCCGCGGCGACCAGCAGGTCCACCACGCGGTCCTCCGGCAGCCGGTCCTCGGCCAGGTAGGCGTGCCGCGCCAGGTCGGCGGGCGAGCCCCGCCCCTGGGCCAGCACCTCCACGACGGCCGCGTGCCGGGCCTGCACGTCCTCCAGCGAGCCGTACAGCGTCTCCCGCACCAGGTCGTGGGCGAAGGAGAACCGGCCCCCGCCCAGCCCCTGCACCAGGCGCGCCTGCGCGGCCTGGTCGAGCAGGCGGTCCACGTGCGGCACGGGCAGCGCGGCGGTGGCGGCGAGCACCTGGCGGTGGAACTCGCGGCCCAGCACGGAGGCCGTGGTGAGCAGGGCGCCGACCGGTCCGGGCAGCAGGGACAGCCTGCGCCGCAGCGCGTCGCGCACGCCGGGCGCGATGGCGGTCACCGGGTTGCCGCCCTGCCACAGCCGGGCGGTCTGCTCCACGAAGAACGGGTTGCCGCCGGTGCGCTGGTGCACGGCGGCCACCAGCTCGGCGTCCGGCGCCCGGCCCGCGGTGCTCGCCATCAGCTCGCCCACGCCGTCGACCGACAGCCCGGTCAGCGTCACCGGCACCGCCCGGCCCACCAGCGGCGAGAACAGGGGCCGCAGCGGGTGCCCGTCGGCCTCCACCTCGGCGTCCCGGTAGGTGCCGATCAGCAGCACCCGCTCGAACCAGGTGTGCTGCGCGGCGAACCCCAGCAGCCGCAGCGACGCGACGTCGGCCCAGTGCAGGTCCTCCAGCACCACCACGACCGGCCGGTGCTGGGACACCGCGACCAGCGCCGAGGTCACCGCGTCGTACAGCGGGAAGCTCTCCGGCGCCTGGTTGGCGGGCGCCTCGCCGAGCAGCACGGCCAGCCGCTCGCGGTCGACCGACGCCCACTCGTCGGGGGTGGCGGCCCGCCGCAGCGCCCGCACCACCTGCACCCACGGCCAGTAGCCGGGCGCGGAGTCGGAGTCCCAGCACGAGCCGCCGAGCACCAGCGCGCCCCGCTCGCGGGCCTCCTCGGCCGCCCCGGTCACCAGGGTGGTCTTGCCGATCCCCGGCTCGCCGGCCACCAGGACCAGCCCGCCGTGGCTCCGGGCCGCGCGGTCGATCTCGGCGCGCAGCACCCCGCTTGGATGATCCCGTCCGATGAGTCGCATGACAGCGACGAACCTAGTCCATCCGGGTGGCCGAATCGGGTGAAAACACGTCCTGCGGGGCGATTGTTCGGTCAACTGTTCGAATCCGCCGCGCCGCTCGCCCGCCCCGGCGCGCCCGGTCCCGGGCCGCCCCACCTCCGCCCGGCCCGGCCGCCCCCGCGCCGTCGGCCGCCGCCTCCGAGCCGGGCCTGCGCTCGCCGGTTCGGGCGGGGTCCGGGTTCGGGGTCCGGGTTCGGGGGGCGGGGCACGGCGGGACGGGGCACGGCGGGACGGGGCCGGGCGGGTGGCGGTCAGCGGATGTCGCCCGGCGGGCCGGCGGGGGCGAACAGGGGGCCGGAGGCCGTCGCCGCGCCCGCCTCGCGCCACCACCGGGCCTGCTCGGGGGTCGTGACCTCGGCGACGGAGACCTCCACCCCGGCCTCGCGCACCACCGCCAGCAGGGTTCACCAGCGCCCGCGCCACCGGTGGCGCGGGCGGTTCGGTCAGCGGGCGGCACACCCGCACCGCCCGCGCCGCGGAGCCCGTCACCCGCGCCAGCTCGGCGGGCGCGGCGGTGAAGCCGTCGACCTCGACGCCGACCCCGCTCTCGGCCAGGACGCGCAGGTTGTCGGCGGGCTCGTCCTCGCCCAGCACCACGTCGGCGGGCGCGCCCAGCCGCAGCGACCCGGCGGGCAGCCCGTTCTCCGCCAGCGCCTCGCGCACCGCCGCCACCAGGTCCGGGTCCGCCGCCTGGGTCCCGGTCAGCGACAGCCGCACCGGCACGTCCCGGCCCAGCTCCCGCCGCCACGCCCGCGCCTGCGCGCACGCCACCCGCAGCGCCCACGTGCCCAGCGGCGCGGCCAGCCCGGTGTCCTCCGCCAGCGCCAGGCACTGCTCGTGCGGCACGGCGCCGAGCTTGGGGTGCTCCCAGCGCAGCGCCACCTCCGCCGCCACGACCCGCCGGTCCGCCAGCGCCACCAGCGGCCGGTACTGCACGCGCAGCTCACCGCTGCGCCACGCGCCCGGCATGGTCGCGGCCATGCTGAACAGCCGCCGGTCCAGCGCGTCGCGGGTCGGGTCGGCCAGCTCCCACTGCCGCCGGCCGTTGCCCTTGGCCCGCCGCAGCGTCAGGTCGGCCGAGTCGAGCAGCTCGGTCGGCGAGGCGTCGCGCGGCGGCCGGTGCACCACGCCGATCGTCGCCGAGCAGGCGACCCGGTCGCCGTCGGCGTCGAACGGCACGGACAGCTCGTCGTTGATGCGGCGCACCATGGTCACCACGTCCGGCGTGGTCTCGGTGTTCTCCACCAGGATCGCGAACTCGTCGGAGCCGAACCGCGCCACCATGGCGTCCTCGTCGGCGACCAGGTCCTCCAGCCGCGAGCCGACCACCTTCAGCAGCCGGTCGCCGACCTGGCGGCCCAGCCCGCCGGTCACCAGCGAGAAGCCGTCCAGGTCGAGGTGGAACACGGTGACGCCGGTCGCCGGGTCGGCCGTGCGCAGCGCCTGCTCCAGCCTGCTGGTGAAGTACTGGCGGTTGGGCAGCCGGGTCAGCACGTCGTGCAGCGCCTGGTGGTTGAGCTGGCCCTGCAGCAGGTTGACGTCCGTGGCGTCCTCGGCCAGCACGACCACCTGGCCGCCGCCCTCGTGGCGGCGCAGCGGCGACAGGGTCAGCGTCACCCACGCCACCTCGCCGTCGGCGCGCACCAGCCGGTGCGGCTGCGTGATCGACGTGGTGCCGCCCTCGGTCAGCTGCGCGAAGTCCGCGCGCAGGCGGTCGCGCTCGTCGGGGTGCACCAGGTCGAACAGGGTCCGGCCGGTCAGCGCGCCGGGCTCGTGGTCGACGATCCGGGCCAGGGCGGTGTTGGTCCGCAGCAGCGCGCCCGCGAGGTCCGCGGTCGCTATCCCGGTCGACGTGTAGCCCTCCACCAGCGCGTAGCGGGTGTCGCTGACCTCCAGGTCCACCTGGGCCTGGCGCATCGCCCGGTACAGCGAGCGGCCCAGCTGCTCCTGCTGCTCCAGCGTGGACACCCGGATGCGCTCGACGAAGCCGGCGGCCAGCGCGGCGATCACGTCCACCACCCGGTCGCGCAGCCGGTCGGCCCGGTCCAGGCCGGGCATCCCGAGCAGGCCCCTGCTGACCACCTCCACCGAGCACTGGAGACCCTCGGGCGCGGTGCAGTTGAGGTCCACCAGCGCCGCGCCGACCTCGTGCCCGACCCGGTGGGCGGAGGGCTCCGCGAGGACCGCCGCGCACAGCCGCTCCACCAGGCCGAGCAGGTGGTGCTCCAGCTCGGCGTTGCTGAGCGGGACGAACGCGCGGGAGCTGAGCAGGTAGGTCCACTTCTTGGCGAGCTTCGCGCGGGCCCGGGCGCCGTCGGCGTCGCGGGGGAGCGGAGCGGTCATGTCAGCGGCCCCCGGTCGCGGGGTTTGCGGCCCAGCCCGACGTAGACTTGGGCGTTGTCGTCCGGGTCGTCGGCCACCGAGCCGACGCCGTCGGGCCGCCACAGCGCGCAGCCGGTCACACCCGGCTCCTCCAGCTCGAACCCGTCGAACAGGGCGGTGACCTCGGCGCGGGTGCGGTAGACCAGGTTGTCCCGCGAGTTGCTGCGCCGCACGGTCGCCGCCGCCGCGCGCATGGTCTCCACCCGGCGGTCGGCCGTGGCGTGGGAGATCACCAGGCAGCTGCCCGGCGCGAGCCGGTCCCGGTAGCGGGCCACGCAGCCCGCCGGGTCCTCCGAGTCCGGCGAGAAGTGCAGGACCAGCAGCATCAGCAGGGCGACCGGCCGGTCGAGGTCGAGCAGCCCGGTGACCTCGGGCCGGGACAGCACGTCGGCCGGGTCGCGCAGGTCGGCCCGGACCACCGCCACGCGCTCGTCGCCGGCGACGATCAGCCGCGCGTGGGCCACCGCGACCGGGTCCTTGTCGACGTAGACGACCTTCGCCCGCGGCGCCACCTCGTGCACGTTCCCGGCGGTCGGGATACCGGAACCGAGGTCGATGAACTGAGTGATTCCGGAATCAACCAGATGGGTGACAGCGCGGCGCAGGAACGCGCGGTTCAACCGGACCAGGTGCCGCGCCCCGGGCAGCACCCGGAGCATTCGGTCGCCCATCTCGCGGTCCACCGCGAGGTTGTGCGCCCCGCCCAGCAGGTAGTCGTATGTCCTGGCCACGCTGGGAACGTTGACGTCGGTGCCCCGGGGCAGCCAGTCGAGATCGGTCATCGCGCGCTCCAGTCGGTGGTCGGCCCGGGACATCCAACCGCTTCGCGCGTTCCGACACCAGTCGATCCGCCGACTTGACTCGAATGCGCGAGTCACCGACGTCCGAATGGCGCATACAGTGTCGCGGTCAATACCGGTCGGTGGAGAGGTGGCGGACACGAGCGCCGAAAAGAGGCGGACACCCCCGGTGCGGGGCGACGCGCCGCTGGTCGGGCCGGTCGGACCGGCCCCCGGCGGACTCGCGCTCACCGCACCGGTGCGGTTTCGCGCGGATCCCGCCGCGCTTCGCCCCCGCCCGCCGGACGGGTTGTCCACCACCCCTCCGGAATTGCCCCACCAGGGGCTTTCCGGGTGTGCCGGCATGGCCGCGGCGGCGGATGCCGCCGGGCGGAATCCGCCGCGCATTCGGGAACCGCCCGACCGGCGACCGCGGCGGATCCCGCGGTCGCCGCAGCCCCCGCCACCGCGCGCCGACCGGGAGTTCGGAAGTATTCGCCGAAATCGCGGTCGAAATGGTGGAGCACTGGCGGGTCGGCGGTGGTCCGACGGGAATCGGCGATCGCCGGATTCCACGCCCGTCGCGGTGCGGCACACCGTTTTCCTCCGAATCCGGGGTCGTCGGCCGAAGCGCCGGCGACCGCCTCGTCACATCGAACCGAGGGAGGTCTTCCCCATCTTGCGGTACTCACCCATCGTCGGCGCGGTGGCGCTGCTCGCCGCTTCGGCGCTCACCGCCGCGTCACCCGTCGCCGCCGCGCCGTCGTGCCGCGACGTGTTCGCGCCCGTCCACGTGCTCGGCCGGCCGGAGGTCGTGCACGGCACCCTCTGCAACCCCGGCGGCGGCGCCTCGACGGTGCAGCTGCTGATCCCCGGCGCCACCTACAACAGCACCTACTGGGACTACCCCGTCCAGGGGCGCTCGTTCCGCGCGGCGCAGAACGCGGCCGGCTTCGCGACCCTGGCCGTGGACCGCCTGGGCACCGGCGGCAGCTCCCGCCCGCCCGCGGCCACCCTGACCGGCTTCGCGCAGGCGGAGGCCGCCCACCAGGTCGTCCGGGGGCTGCGCTCCGGCGCGTACGGGCCGTCGTTCCGCAAGGTCGTCATCGGCGGCCACTCGCTGGGCGCGGCGATCAGCGTGCTGGAGGCGGCCACGCACCGCGACGTGGACGGCGTCCTGCTGACCGGCCTGACCCACCGCGTCAACCCGGTCGGCGTCGCGGCGGTGTTCGGGAACTTCGTCCCGGCCAACCTCGACGCCCGGTTCGGCCTGCTGCACCCCCCGGGCTACCTCACCACCGCGCCCGGCACGCGCTACGCCGGCTTCCACGCGCCGGGCCCGCTGGAGCCGCGGCTGCGGCAGCTGGACGAGGCGACGAAGGACGTCTTCTCGCCGACCGAGGCCGTGGACGGCCTGGGCGTGGCCGTGCTCCTGCCCTACAGCAGGCTGATCGACGTGCCGGTGCTGTCGGTGGTCGGCAGCCGGGACGGCGCGGTGTGCGGCACGGCGGCGACGGACTGCTCGACGGCCCAGGCGCTGCGCGCGCAGGAGGCGCCGTACTTCCGCACACCGCCGGACACGCACGTGGTGCCCGGCTACGGCCATTCGATCAACCTGGCGCCGGACGCGGACCGGTACTTCTCGGCGGTGGCTTCCTGGGTGGAGGGGGAGGTGGGCCGCTGACGGCCGTGCGGGGCCCGCGCGCGCCACGGGCCCCGCACCCCGCGACCGCCCGGTGGCGGAGGCCGCGATCGCCCGGACGCACCTGTGCCGGCGCGCCGGCGGGCGGCACACTGGAGGTGGCGCGCTTCCCCCGTCGCCGAGCGGCGGAGGGGGCCGACCATGGGCGGGACGCGGGCGGGGCTGGCAGCGGCGATGGCGGCGGTCGAACGGGGCTGGCCGGTGATCCCGTTGCGGCCGTACGGGAAGGCGCCCGCGGTGCGGGACTGGGACCGGTGGGCGACGCTGGACCCGGCCCGGGTCCGGGCCTGGTGGGAGCGCCTGCCCTACAACGTCGGGATCCCCTGCCGCGCGGCCGGGCTGCTGGTGGTCGACCTGGACCGGGGGGTGCCGCACGGCCGGGACGCGTTCGCCGCGCTGGCGCGCGACCACGGCGCCCCGGACCCGGTGGACACCTACACGGTCGCCACCCCCGGCGGGGGAGAGCACCGGTACTTCCGGGCGCCCGACCTCCCGCTGCCCAACACCGCCGGCAGGCTCGGGCCGCACGTCGACACCCGCTCGGCCGGCGGGTTCGTCGTGGCGAGCGGTTCGGTGCGGCGCACCGCGGCCGGCCCGCGGCTGTACGAGGTGGTGCGGGACGCGCCGGTCGCCGACGCCCCGGACTGGCTCGTCGCCGCGCTGCGCCCGCCGGCCCCCGCCCCGCGGCCGGAACCGGTGGAGGTCCCCGCACCACGGCGGATCCGCGCCTACCGGGCCGCCGTGGTGGCGGGGGAGGTCGCGCGGGTGCGGGCGGCCCTGCCCGGTGTCCGGGCGCACGTGCTGTTCACCGCGGCGTGCCGGCTGGGCGAACTGGTCGGCGCGGGCTGGCTGGGCGACCGCGCCGCGGCCGACGCGCTGCTCGACGCGGCGGCGCGGCACGACGGCGTGGAGGGCTGGACGCGGCGGGAAGCCCTGCACCACATCGCCAACGGCATCGCGACCGGCCGCCGGCGGCCCCGCGTCATCCCGGAACGCCGCGCTCCCGCCGACGCCGGGCGTGCCGTGCCACCCGCCGATGTCGGGCGTGCCGTGCCACCCGCCGACGCCGGGCCGCCACCCCCGCGGCGGACCGGGCCCGACTCCGCGCGCGTGACCGGTTCCCGGTGAGGAGCGCGGCGGCAGGCGTGCGGCGCAAGGGCGGACCCGCCGTGCCCGCAAGGCTTTCCCCGTCGGGTTCCCGAACGCGCGCGACACCCGGACCGCCCCCGGCGCCGAGCGGTTCGCCGTGGTCGGGGTGGGTGGCTGCCCGGTGTTCACGCGTTCGGCGGCAGGGCCGGCCGCGGCGACCGCTGTGGCAACATCCGCGCAGCGGCCGGGGACGTCCCGGCCGAGGTCGACCTCGGGGGTAGGGGATGAAGAGAACCGCGGTGCTGCTCCTGGCCTGCGCGCTGGGAGTGGTCCTCGCGCCGGCCGCCACCGCCCACCCGGGCTGGGCGGCGACCTGGGCGGCGTCGCCGCACGAGCCGACCGACGCCTTCGGCCCCACCTGGGGCGCCGAGGGCTTCGACAACCACACCGTGCGGCAGGTGGTGCGGCTGTCCTCGGGCGGGCCGGCGATCCGCGTCCGGCTGTCCAACGCCTACGGCGACACCCCGCTGGTGGTCACCGGGGCCACGGTCGCGCGGGCCGGGCAGGGCGCGGCCGTGCAGCCGCGCTCGGTGCGCCACCTGACGTTCGGCGGCCACCGGTCGGCCACCGTGCGGCCGGGCGGGGAGCTGGTCAGCGACGTGGCGCCGCTGGCGGTGGGTCCGTTGCAGCGGTTGGCGGTGACGCTGTACTTCGCGGGCCGCACCGGTCCGGCGACGGGCCACGCGTTCGCCGCGGCCACCAGCTACCGGGCCACCGGCGACCACCGGGCCGACGTGGCGGCGGACGCGTTCGGGGAGACGTCGACCTCGTGGTTCTACCTCAGCGCCGTGGAGGTGGTCGACCGGACGCCGCGCCGCGACGCCGTGGTGGCGTTCGGCGACTCGATCACCGACGGCGCGGGGTCCACTGTGGATGGTGACAACCGCTACCCGGACGAGCTGGCCGAGCGGTTGGGCGGGCGCCGGAGCGTGGTGAACGCGGGCATCGGCGGCAACCGGGTGCTCAACGACTCGGCGTGCTTCGGGGAGAAGGCCACCGCGCGGTTCGCCCGCGACGCGCTGGCCCAGCCCGACGTGCGCACGGTGATCCTGCTGGAGGGCATCAACGACATCGGGTTCAGCGACTTCGGCATCGACTGCGCCAAGCCGAACCCGGAGGTCACCGCGGCCCAGCTCGTGGCGGGCTACCGGGACCTGATCGCGCAGGCGCGCGCGAAGGGCGTGCGGGTCGTCGGCGCGACCCTGCTGCCGTTCAAGGGCGCGGTGTACTACTCCGAGCGCGGCGAGGCGGTGCGCGACGAGGTGAACACCTGGATCCGGACCTCCGGCGAGTTCGACGCGGTGGTGGACTTCGACCGGGCCACCGCCGACCCGGCGGACCCGGACGCGCTGCTGCCCGCCTACGACAGCGGCGACCGCCTGCACCCCAGCGACGCGGGCTACCGCGCGATGGCCGAGGCCGTCGACCTCTCGCAGCTGTAGGGCGGTTCCGGCGGGCGGAGCCCCGGCGCCCGGCCGCCGGGGCTCCGCGCGTCAGCGGTCCCCGTCGCCGTCGGCGGTGCCGCCCAGGTCGGCCAGCCGCCGCCGGACGTGCTCGGCGGCGGTGTCGCGGCCCTGCTGCCGGTACAGCTCCAGCGCCTCGCGCCACGCGGCGCGGGCGTGGTGGTGCTCGCGCAGGGCCAGGTGGGCGCGGCCGAGCCGGTCGAGGGTCTCGGCGGAGCTGTACGTGCTGCCCAGGGGGCGGTAGAGGGTCAGCGCCTGCCGGTAGCGGTCGACGGCCTGCCGGTGGTGGCCGGTGCGGTGGTCGACGTAGCCGAGGCTGTCGAGGACGTGGGCCTCCACCTCGGGGTCGTCGCGGTGGTCCCGGTTGAGGGCCAGGGCGTCGCGGCAGTGGGCGCGCGCGGTGTCGTGGTCGCCCAGGAGGGCGGCGACCCAGCCCGCGTCGGCGTGCGCGCGGGCCTGGCCGACCGGGTCGCCCAGGGCGCGGCAGATCTCCAGGGCCTGCCGGGCGTGCTCCAGCGCCCGCCGGTCGTCCCCGCCGCGGGACCGGGCCTCGGCGAGCACCCGGTGGGCGCGGGCCTGGAGCGCGGGGGCGTGGTGGGCCCGGGCCAGGGCGAGGGAGCGGTCCAGGTGGCCGACGGCCTCCGCCGGCCGCCCCAGGTGGATGTGGGCGCGGCCGAGGCAGCGGTGGGCGTGGATGCGGGTGGCGGGGTCGGGCAGGTGGGTGGCGGCGTCCAGCGCGGCCTGCCACCGGGCCAGCTCGTCGGGGTGGTGCCCGCGCCGGGCGTGGAAGGTGCCCAGCACCCAGGCCAGCTGCCACACCTCCCGGTGCCACCGGTGGGCGGCGGCGGTGTCCTGGGCGGCCGACAGGTGCGGGTACTCGGCGTCCAGCCAGGCCATCGCGGCCAGGGCGTCGGGCAGCGGCCGGGGGTGCACGCCGGTGGCGGGCGGGTCGAGGTCGATCGGCTCCTGGTGCGGGTCCAGGCGCAGCTGGGCGGTGTGGGCGGTGTGCAGGTAGAACTCCACCGCCCGCCGCAGCGCCGCCGCGCGGACCGGCGGGGCCAGCTCGTCGGCGACGGTGGTGGCGTAGTCGCGGACGAGGTCGTGCATGGCGTAGCGCCCGCCGGTGTGCCGGTCGACCAGGGAGGCGTCCTCCAGGGCGTCGAGCGCCCTGCGCGCCCGCGCGGCGGGCAGGCCGGTGAGGCAGGCCGCGGCGGGCAGGTCGGTGTCGGGGCCGGGCGCGATGCCCAGCAGCGCGAACACCCGCCGCTGCTCGGGGGTCAGGCCGCGCAGCGACCAGGACAGCACGGTCGGCAGGCTGGCGCTGGGGTCGTCGTGGTCGAGCACGTCCAGGCCCAGGTGGCGCAGCTCGGCGGCCAGCTCGGCCAGCGGCGCCCGCGGGCGGGTGCGGGCGTGCCGGGCGGTGATCGACAGCGCGAGCGGGTGGCGCCCGCACCGGTCGACCAGCTCGTCGGTGGCGCCGGGCTCGGCGGCCACGCGCGGCGCGCCCGCGCGGGCGGCCACCAGCGCGAGCGCCTCGGCCCGGGTCAGGACGCCCAGCCGCAGGTGGCGGGCGTCGTAGCGGTCGATCAGGGCGGCGAGCCGGTTGCGGCCGGTCACCAGCACGGCGCAGGTGGGCGCGCCCGGCAGCAGCGGGTCGACCTGGTCGGCGCCCGCGGCGTTGTCCAGCACGACCAGCACCCGCTTCCCGGCGACCAGGCTGCGGTAGAGCGCCGCCTTGGCGGCCGGGTCGTCCGGGACGCGGTCGGGTGCGACGCCGAGGGCGGTGAGGAAGCCGCGCAGGGCGTCGTCGGGCGCGACCGGGCGGTGGGCGGGGCTGAAGCCGTGCAGGTCGACGAACAGGTGCCCGTCGGGGAACCGGTGGGCGTTGCGGTGGGCCCAGTGCAGCGCCAGGGCGGTCTTGCCGATCCCGCCCGCCCCGCAGACCACGGTGACCGGCACCTGGCCCGCCTCGCCGGTCGCCGCGTCGTCCAGGAACCCGCTCAGCGCGGCCAGCTCGCCCACCCGGCCGGTGAACGACCGGGGCGCGGCCGGCAGCTGGCGCGGCACCGGCGTGGGCGCCGGCGTCGCCCGGGGCGGCGGTGGGGGACCGGGTGGCCGCGCCGGCGGAAGTGCGGCCGGCCCGTCCAGGCCGGGGTCGCCGGTCAGGACGCGCTGGTGCAGGTGTCGCAGCGACGGCCCCGGGTCGGCGCCCAGCTCCTCGGCCAGGCGGGCGCGGACGCGCCGGTAGTGCTCCAGGGCGTCGGCCTGGCGACCGTCGCGGTACAGGGCGAGCACCAGCTGCCCGGCGACGCGTTCGTCCAGCGGGCGCCGGGCCGCCCGCGCGGCCAGCGCGGGCAGCAGCGCGGTGTGCCGCCCGCAGCGCAGCGCCGCGTCGGCGTGCTCCGACTCGGCGGCCAGCCGCTCCCGGCCGAGGGCGGCCCGCACGTCCTCCGCCCAGGGGGTGTCCAGCTCGGGCAGGGGCTCGCCCCGCCACAGCGCCAGCGCCCGGTCGAACAGCGCCACCGCGCGCCGGTCGTCGTCGGCGGCCCTGGCCCGGCCCAGCAGGTCGCGGAACCGGTGCAGGTCCACGGCGCGCTCGTCCACGTCGAGCAGGTAGCCGCCGGAGCGGCGGACCAGCGACACCCCCTCGGCGGCGGACAGGGCCGCGCGCAGCCGCGAGAGGTAGTTGTAGAGGGTGCCGCGGCCCCGCGCCGGCGGTCGCCCGCCCCACACCCGGTCGAGCAGCCGGTCGGCGGGCACCGGGCGGTTGGCCTCGACCAGCAGCACGGCCAGCACCCCGCGCTGCCGGGGGTGCCCCAGGTCGACCCGCGCCCCGCCGCGCCCGGCCTCCACCGGGCCCAGCAGCCGGAACTCCGTCACCCGCCCACCACCCGGGTCGACCTGCGGGTTCCAGGTTCCGCGCACGGTTTCCGCACGACCGGTCGAGCAGCATGGGCCACGCGGGTGATCCAACACCACGCCCGCGCACCGACGACACGAAAAGAGACACAGTGCCCACCGCGCGCAACACCGAGTCGACCTCCGCGCTGACCTCCGCGCTGGCCACCGCCGGCGTGACCGCCGCCCTCCTGCTCGGCGGCACGGCCGCCGCCACCGCCGAGCCGGCCGCCACCGCCGGGCCCGTCGGCCAGGCGACGCACAGCGCCTGCAACCGGCACGGCGTCGACGGGCACAGCGCCGAGGTCTGCCGCACCTGGACGCCCGTGGGCTCCGGCTACTACTTCGTCACCTGGGAGGTCCGCAGCGCGAGCGCGGGCGTCGTCGCCCAGGGCCGGTTCGACGGCAGGGTGGTCGACCTGGGCCTCTCGGGCAACCGCAACAACGTCAAGGACTTCGTGACCCGCGCGTGCTTCGGCAAGCGCTGCTCCTCCTGGGCCTGAGCGACCGCGCCGCCGCCGGCTCCCCGCACCGCGACGGGGGCGGGCCCGCCACCTGCGGCGGGCCCGCCCCCGTCGGGCCGGACGTGGAAGGAGCGGACCGCCCGGCTCAGGGCGGCCCGCTCCGGTCTGCGGGGCTCCTCCGCGGATTCCTCCGCGGGTTCTCCTGCGGGGGTCAGGACTCCGCGGCGAGGATCAGCGCGGTGTCGGCGACCTGCTCGAAGCTGGTGACCCGGCCGTCGGTCACCCGCCAGACGTGGGTGAAGCGGGCGGTCATGCCCTTGCCGGTGGCGCGGTGCACGCCGGTGTAGTTCCCCAGCGCCACCACCACGTCACCCGCGTCGAACAGGTCGTCCACGGTGACGGTGAACGACGCCCAGTCCGCGCCGATCCGGTGGAACACGTTGGCGAGGATGGCCTCCACGCCGATGTAGGTGCCCCCGTAGGTGGACCCGGCGGCCTCGGTCCAGCTCGCGTCGGGCGCCAGCGGGGCCAGCATCCCTTCCAGGTCGCCGCGGTCGGAGGCGGCGTAGTGGGCGCGGACGACTTCCAGTGCGGTCATGGTCTTCCTTCAGACGGGCTGTTCTTCGGGGTAGGACACCCGGCCGAGCGACGTGATGTGCGCGCCGCCGGGCGCGTTGCGGATCTCGCCTTCGCCGTTGAGGCCGAAGAACATGCCGGTGGTGCGCATGGCGTCCAGGTCGTAGAGCCACGTGGTGGCCACCGGGATGCGGAACTCGCGGAAGGTGAACACGTAGCGGTTCTCCCCGATGCGGTACGCCGTCGCCAGGTCGACGTCGCCGTGGCCGTGCTGCTCGCCGACCAGGCACTGCCAGGCGTAGCGCTCGGAGCTGAGGTACACGTGCTCGTAGAGGTGGTTGGGGCTGTAGCGGTAGAGCGCGCGCCAGCCGATGAGGTCGCGCGTGGGCGCGGGGGCCTCGCCCTTGGGGCCGACGCCGTCGCCGGTGTCCAGCACGCCGGGGCGGAAGACCTGCGACACCTGGGGGACGCCCTCGGTCCTGGTCTCCGCGATGGTCGACTCCACGGTGAGCGCCCGCCGGCTGTCCACGTCGGCGACCAGCACCGCGGACCGCCGCGGGGTGGCGGCGAAGGTGAGCGAGACGAAGAACGTCCCGGGCGCGCCCTCGACGGCCTCGTACCAGTCGGTGGCCTTCGCGTCACCGGCGGACCAGTCCACGGTGGACTCGTCGGTGAAGGTGAGCGTCAGCTCGCCGCCGTCGTCGTGCCGCACCGTCCACGTGCGACCGACCAGGGCGCCGCTGCGGGGCAGCCGGTTGCCGTCGATCCCCTTGGCGAAGTCGTCGACGGTCTTCCAGTCCGACATGGTGTTCCTCTCAGGCCAGTTCGATGGTGGGCAGGTCGACGGCGCTGGCGCCCGCGTCCGCGGTGACGACCGCGCCGCTGACGACGGAGGCGTCCGAGGACGCCAGGAACGCGATCACCGACGCCACCTCCTCCGCCTCGGCCGGCCTGCGCAGCGGCGTGTTCTCGGTGAGCAGCGCGTAGGCGTCGTCCCGGCTGATGCCGCGGGTCTCGCCGAACCGGTCCATCTGCTCGTCGGCCATGGCGGTGCGCACCCAGCCGGGGCACACGGCGTTCGCGCGCACGCCGTGCTTGCCGTAGTCGCGGGCGATGGACCTGGTCAGGCCGATCAGGGCGTGCTTGGTGGCGGTGTAGCCCGCGACCGCCGGCCCGGCGAACAGGCCCGCCAGCGAGGACACCAGCACGACCGAGCCGCCGCCGTCGACCAGGCCGGGCAGCGCGGCCCGGACGGTGACGAACGCGCTGGTCAGGTTCGCGTCCAGGGCCAGCCGCCAGCCCTCGTCGGTGGTCTCACCGGCCGTGCCGAGGCCGTGGCCGCCCGCGTTGGCCACCACCACGTCGATCCGGCCCAACCGCTCGGTCGCCCGCGCCACGACGGCGGCCATCGCCTCGCCGTCGGCGGCGTCGGCGGGCAGCGCCAGCGCGGCGTCGCCGAGCGGGCCGGCGACCTCCTCCAGCGGCGCCGGGCGGCGGCCGGTCAGCACGACCCGGCCGCCCTCGGCGACGACCTGCCGGGCGGTGGCCGCGCCGATGCCGGTGCCGGCGCCGGTGATCAGGGCGACCCGGCCGGTGAATCGAGAGCCCATGTAGGTCCTCCAGTGGTGACGGCGAGGCCGGCGACGGTGTCGGCGACCTCGGCGGGATCGGGGGTGCAGCGGGCGGTGACCGAGCGGACCAGCACGCCCAGCGGCTCGGCGTGCCGGGCGACGGACCGCGCCAGGCCGCGGATGCCGGCCGCCGCGGCGGACTGGTGCGGCAGGTGCGGGCACGAGACGGCGACCGCGACGACCACGCCGCCGTCGTCGCCCATCGCCCGCAGCGCCGCCCGGGTGGTGTAGAACGCGGCGTCGAGCTGGGTGCCGAGCACCAGGTGCCAGGTCTCGTCGTCGACGTCGAGCGGGAACGGCGCCCCGGCCGCCGGACCGCCGCCCGCGGGGGCGCTGCGCCGGGGGCAGGGCAGGGCCGGGGTGGTGGTGACCAGCAGGTCGAGCCGGCCGAAGTGCTCGACCACCGCCGCGACCGCCGACTCCGCCTGGGCGGGGTCACCCGCCTCGGCGCGCACCGCCATGCCGCACCACAGCCCGCCGCCCACCAGCTCCACCGCCGTGGAGTCCGCGTCCAGCGCGGCCACCCGAGCCCCGGCGGCGTCGAGCCTGCGCGCCACCGCCGCGCCGATCCCGGAGCCCGCCCCGGTCACCAGCGCGACCTTGCCCTCCATGCCCATGATCGGACGTTAACCCCGGGGCGCCCGCCTCCCCCATAGCCGGGGGGAGGCGGGTGCGCCCGAGGTCAACGGGTGTTCACGGTCGGGCAACTCCGAAGCGCGGCCCGGTCAGGTCGCCCACGGCGACGTGCACGGCGCGCAGGTCGCTGTAGAAGTCGATGCTGTGCGCACCGCCCTCCCGGCCGACGCCGCTGGCCTTGATGCCGCCGAACGGCGTGCGCAGGTCGCGCACGTTGTGCGAGTTGACCCACACCATCCCGGACTGCACCGCCCGCGCCACGCGGTGGCCGCGCTGCAGGTCGGAGGTCCACACGTAGCCCGCGAGGCCGTACTTGGTGGCGTTGGCCAGGGCCACGGCCTCCTCCTCGGTGTCGAACGGCGTCACGCACACCACCGGCCCGAAGATCTCCTCCTGGAACACCCGCGCGTCCGCCGGCACGTCGGCGAACACCGTGGGGGACAGGAAGTTGCCCGACGGCAGGTGCTCGGGGCGGCTGCCGCCCGCCACCAGCCGCGCCTCCTGCTTGCCGATCTCCACGTACTCCAGCACCCGCGCGTAGTGCTCGGGGTGGATCAGCGCGCCGACCTCGGTGGCCGGGTCCGACGGCAGGCCGACCCGCACGGCCGACGCCCGCGCCGCCAGGGCCTCCACGAACGCGTCGTAGATCTCCCGCTGCACCAGCACCCGCGACGAGGCCGTGCAGCGCTCGCCGTTGAGCGAGAACACGCCGAACACGGCGGCGTCCACGGCGCGGTCGAAGTCGGCGTCGGCGAAGACCACGCACGGCGACTTGCCGCCCAGCTCCATCGACACCTCCTTGAGGTGCTCGGCGGCCGTGCGCATGATGATCTGGCCGGTGCCGCTCTCACCGGTGAACGACAGGCGCGGCACGTCCGGGTGCGCCACCAGGGCCGCGCCCGCCGACTCGCCGATGCCGTGCACCAGGTTGAACACGCCCTCGGGCACGCCCGCCTCGGCCATGATGCCGGGCAGCAGGCTCGCCGACAGCGGCGACCACTCGGCGGGCTTGAGCACCACCGTGCAGCCCGACGCCAGCGACGGCGCGAGCTTCCAGGTCTCCAGCATGAACGGCGTGTTCCACGGCGTGATCAGGCCCGCGACGCCGGCCGGCTGCCGGATCGCGTAGTTGACCTGCTTCTCGCCGACCAGGTAGGCGTCCTCGTGCTGGGCCACGATCACGTCGGCGAAGTAGCGGAAGTTCTCCGCCGCCCGGTGCGCCTGGCCCTTGGCCTGGGTCACCGGCAGGCCGGTGTCGAAGGTCTCCAGCTCGGCCAGCCGGTCGGCGCGCGACTCGATGGCGTCGGCGATCCGGTTGAGCACCTTGGCGCGCTCGCGGTCGGACAGCTTCGGCCACGGGCCCTCGGTGAACGCGCGGCGCGCGGCGGCCACGGCGTTGTCGATGTCGGCGGGGCCGCCGGCGGCGACGCGGCCGTACTCGGCGTCGGTCACCGGGTCGGCGACCGCGAACGTCGCGCCGTCGACCGACGGGACGTCCTTGCCGTCGATGTGGTGCAGCAGCTCGGTGGGCAGGTCGACCGGCTTCTTCACGGTGCTCATGCGTTGACTCCTGACGGGACGAGCAGGTCTTCGGCCTGCGCGCGCAGCGCGTTGATCTTCTCCAGGCCGGCCGGGGTGGGCTGGACCAGGGGCGGGCGGACGTGGGCGCTGGAGATGCGGCCCAGGTCGGCCAGGACGTGCTTGGCCGGCGCCGGGTTGGTCTCCACGAACAGCAGCTCCACCAGCGGGGACAGTCGGTAGTGCAGGTCGATCGCGCCCTGGTGGTCGCCCTCGACGTACAGCTCGTACATGCGGGCCACCGCCGCCGGGGCCAGGTTGGCCAGCGCGCTGACGAACCCGACGCCGCCGATGGCCAGCAGCGGCAGGCACAGCAGCTCGATGCCCGACCACATCAGGAAGTCGCGCCCGCACTTGTGCAGCACGTGCGAGAAGTGCTCGAAGTCCTTCGTGGTCTCCTTGATGCCCACGATGTTGTCGTGGGCGTTGCGGAGCCTGGCCACGGTGTCCGGCGCGATGTCGACGGCCGTGCGGGACGGCACGTTGTAGATCACGATCGGCAGGTCGGGGAACTCCCGCGCCACCGCGTCGTACCACGCGAACAGGCCCTCCTGGGTGGGCCTGCTGTAGTACGGGGTGATGACCAGCGCCAGGTCCGCGCCGAGCTTGCGCGCCTGGTCGGTCAGCTCCAGCGTCGCGTCGAGCGTGACCGCGCCGGTGCCGGGCAGGAACGGGATGGCGTCGCCCAGCTCCTCGGCGACCACGCGCATCGCGGTGATGCGCTCCTCCAGCGACTGCGCGCTGGGCTCGCCGGTCGAACCGCCGATGGACACGCCGTGCGAGCCGGACTCCTTCTGCCAGCGCACCAGCGCGCGCAGGCTGTCGGTGTCCAGCGCGCCCTCGGCGGTGAACGGCGTGATGACGGGCGCGATGGAGCCGCGGATCGACGCCGGGTCGGAACGGAACCTCATGTCGGGAACTCCCCTGAAAGCGGGGCCGGGGACCTGGTGTCCACGGCCCGGAGGGTGTTGAGCTTGTGCTCGCGGGCGAAGCGCTCCACGGCCTCGGCGGGTGCCTCGGCGCGCAGGAGGCGCAGGAGTTCGGCGTGCTCGGCGACCGACTCGCGGGCCCGGCCGGGCACCAGGCTGAACGTGGTCCGCCTGGTCATGTCCAGCCGCGCCCACTCCTTGTGGATCAGCTCGCGCAACCGGGGGTTGGGCGAGGCGTCGCACAGCAGGAGGTGGAACTCGCGGTTGAGCCGGGTGAAGCCGAGCGGGTCGAACTCCACCAGGGACGCGGCCATCAGGTCGTTGAGGTGCGCGGCGCGGTCCAGCATCGACCGGGACAGCCGGGCCTGGGACACCGCGTGGCCCTCCAGGAGCGCGAGCGCCTCCATGGTGTGCCGGTAGGCGGACGGGTCGATGTCGGCGACCTGCGCGCCGACGTTCGGCTCGAACACCACCCAGCCCTCGGCCTGCAGCCGCCGCACGGCCTCCCGCACGGGGACCGGGCTGATGCCCAGCTCCCGGGCGATGCGGTCGAAGACCAGCCGGGCGCCGGGGCCGTAGCGGCCCTCGACGATCCGGTCCCGCAGCGTCTCGTAGGCGTACTGCGTCTTCGACCCGACTATCGCGGTCACTCCGACCACCGCTCGTACTCGGCGCGCTTGGCGGGCCCCATCGGGTACAGGCCGTCGATGTGCTCGCCGTCGGCGACGCGCTCCAGGATGAAGCGCTCCTCGCGCTCCATGGCCACGGCGTCGGCGGCGACCTCGTCCACCAGGGCGGGCGGGATCAGGATGACGCCCTCGGCGTCGCCCACCAGCACGTCGCCGGGCCGCACCAGCACGCCCGCGCACGCCACGTCCACGCCGACCTCCCACGGCACGTGCCGGCGGCCCAGGACCGCCGCGTGCGCGCCGGCGCTGTAGGCCGGGAGGTCGATGCCGGCGAACGCCGGGCTGTCGCGCAGGCACCCGTCGGTGACCACGCCCGCCGCCCCGCGCTTGACCGCGCGCAGCGCCAGGATGTCGCCCAGCGTGCCCGCGCCGTGGTCCTCCCGCGCGTCGATGACCAGCACCTGGCCGGGCCCGATGGACTCGACCGCGCGCTTCTGGGCGTTCATGCCGCCGCCGCGCTCGGCGAACTGGTCCTCGCGCAGCGGCAGGAACCGCAGCGTGTGCGCGGTGCCGACCATCCGCAGGTCGGGCCGCGCCGGGCGCAGGCCGGTCAGGAACGTGTGGTGCAGCCCGCGCTTGCGCAGCTGGCTGGACAGCGTCGCGGTGGACACCGACCGCAGCGCCGCCTCGGTCTCCGGCTTGATGGCCGGGACCGAGCCGCCGACGGCCGCCGCGCGGTCCTCGCGGGTGACCTTGGGCCGGGCGCCGGGCTTGGCCAGCGGCTCGGCCTCGCGGACGGTGTTGCGCAGCCGCTCGGTGTCGTTGACCGCCACCTCGACGACGTCGCCGGGCGAGACGACGGTCGCGCCGGTCGGCGTGCCGGTGAGGATGATGTCACCGGGCTCCAGCGTCACGTTGCGGCTCAGGTCCGCGATCAGGTACGCGAAGTCGAACAGCAGGTCGCCGGTGTTGTCGTCCTGCACCAGCTCGCCGTTGACCCAGGTGCGCAGCCGCAGGTCGGCCAGGTCGACCTCCCGCGGGTCCAGCAGGACCGGGCCCACCGGGGTGTAGCCGTCCGCGCCCTTGGAGCGCAGGTTGGAGCCGCGGTCGGCGTAGCGCAGGTCGTGCACGCCGAAGTCGTTGGCCGCGGCGATGCCGCCGATGTAGTCGGCGGCATCCTCGCGGGCGACCCGGCTGGCGCGCTTGCCGACGACCACCGCGATCTCACCCTCGAACGCCGACAGCTCGGTGCCCTCGGGCCGCACCAGGTCGCAGCCCGACCAGGACAGCGACGACGGCGGCTTGAGGAAGTACGACGGCTCCTCCGGGAACCGGCCGCGCTCGGCGGCGCGGCTGCGGAAGTTCAGGTGCACCGCGATGATCTTGGTGGGCGCCAGGCCCAGGGGGTGGGTCATGCCTTGAGTCCGTCCGGGATCGGGAAGTCGACGATCACCTGGCCGGTGCCGCTGCTGGGGAAGTAGTCGCACAGCTGCTCGCCGTGACCGCTGTAGGCGTCCCAGCCGAGGATGCCGAACAGCATCGCGGTGTCGGCCATCGCGGCCTCGCCGGTGAACCGCTCGTTGTAGGCGGGCAGCGCGGCCAGGAACTCCGCGATGTTGCCGTTCTGCCACTGGTCGAGCACCAGGCGGTCGGCCTGCTCGTTGATCGGGTTGCTGATCTTGTCCAGGTACTGCGAGGAGACCTCGTTCGGCGGGAACTGGTGCGACAGCGAGCCGCTGGCCAGGAAGGCCACCTTGCGGTCGCTGCGCAGCACGGCCCGCGCGATCGCCTCGCCGACCCGGCGGTTCTCGTCGATCGAGGAGTAGATGTTGCACCCGACCGGCACCACCGCGAGCGGCCGGTCCACCTCGCGGTTCATGAAGTGCATCGGCACCAGCGTGGCGTACTCCAGGCCGAGGTCCTTCACGTCGTGGACCATCGACTTCTGACCGCCGGCGTTGATCTCCTCGCCGATCAGCCGCGCCAGCTCCGGGGACCCGGGGTAGTCGTACTCCAGGTCGGCGATGAAGTGGGGCAGCTCGTGCGAGGCGTAGCTGCCCTGGTGGCGAGCCTTCCCGTTGATGTGGAAGCTCATGCTGTTCATCCAGTGCGAGTCGGCCACCACGAAGGTGTCCGCGCCGCGCTCGCGCGCCCGGCGGCCCACCTCGGCCAGGCCGACCTCGGCGTGCCTGCGGATGCCGTGGTGCTTGCCGGATTGGATGGACAGCCAGATCGACGGGACATGTGTGATCTTCGCTGCCAGCACGACCTCACCCATGGTCACCTCCACATCGGGGATCGTGTAGCGGATCGAATACGATCCGTTCGCGGAGCACTCTGTTGTGTCCGCTACCCAGGTTTAACAGGACACCGGGAAGGTACTGTTGACCGGGGACGCACGCCGTTTGACTCCGGGCGCACCGGCCGGCGGCCCGTTCACGACTCGGCAACGAACACTTGACGAACGGGCGATGTCGGACGACTGTGCCTGTCACCCAGTGTTACCCGAACCACTTTTCCAGCGCGAGCCTGCGCCGGTCGAAGGAGGGCGACGATGTCCTACGTGCTGACCACCGCCGGTGTGCCCGCGACGCAGCAGTTCGACCTCTGGCAGTCGGCCGTGTCGCAGACCTTCGTGCCCCTGGAGGCCACCGCCGGCGAGCACGCGGCCTTCCGCGGCCGGCTGCGCGGGCAGAACCTGGGCAGCGTGTCGGTGTACGAGGCGTCAGCGGACGCGCACACCGTGCGACGGACCTCGCGCACCATCGCCCGCGCCACGGCGGACCACTACAAGCTGTCGCTGCAGCTGCACGGCAGCGCCAAGCTCAGCCAGGACGGGCGGCAGGCGGCGCTGCGGCCGGGCGACTTCGCCATCTACGACACCACCCGGCCCTACTCGCTGGCCTTCGACGACGTGTCCTCCACCCTGGTGCTGATGTTCCCCCGGTCCATGCTGTGCCTGCCCACCGGCCAGGTGGAGCGGCTGACCGCGACCCGGTTCGCGGGCGGGCAGGGCGTCAGCGGGATCGTCAGCACCACCCTCGTGCAGCTGGCGCGCAACATCGACGACCCGCAGGTGCACGGCAGCGTCCGGCTGGCCCGCAACGTGGTCGACCTGCTGGGCACCGCGCTGGCCGACCAGGTCGACTACGCCGACGTGCCCGCCGAGACCTCCCGCGCGGCGATGCTGGTCAAGATCAAGTCATACGTGGAGGCCCACCTGGAGGACCCGGAGCTCTCGCCCGGCGACATCGCGGCGGCCCACCACATCTCCACCCGGTACCTGCACAAGCTGTTCAGCGAGGCGGGCACGACGGTGTCCGGCTGGATCCGCCACCGCCGCCTGGAGCGCTGCGGCCAGGACCTGGCCGACCCCGGCAAGCACCAGCTCGCGATCGGCGTCATCGGGGCCCGCTGGGGCCTGGTGGACGCCTCGTACCTGAGCCGGGCTTTCAAGACCGAGTACGGGTTGTCCCCCTCGGAGTACCGGCGGCGCAGCGTCGAGCACCGGGCGCGCTGACGGTCAAGCTCCGTGCGCCCGCAGCCAAGCCTTCGGGTCGCCCGGCGGCAGAGACTGGCCCGCGATCAGCCAGTGGGAGGGGAGTCGACATGCGCGCGACAGGTCTTTACATCGGCGGCCAGTGGACCGCCGGGGCGGGGGAGTTCACCACCACCGACCCCGCCACCGACGAGGCGCTGGCCGTCTGCGCCGACGCGAGCGCCTCGGACGTCGACGACGCCGTCGCCGCCGCGCGCGAGGCCCTGCCCATCTGGGGCGCCACCCCCGCCCCCGAGCGCGCGGCGCTGCTGTGGCGGCTGGCCGACCTGATCGAGGCCGACGCGGAGAAGCTGGCCGAGCTGGAGACCCGCGACCAGGGCCAGCCGCTGGGCGTGGCCCGCGCGGTCAGCGTCACCGGCGCGGCCGAGCACTTCCGGTACTTCGCCGGCTGGGCGACCAAGCTCGACGGCGCGGTGCGCTCGGTGTCCTTCCCCGACACGCTCCAGTTCGACCGCCGCGTGCCGGTCGGCGTGTGCGCCCTGATCGCGCCGTGGAACTTCCCCCTGATGATCATGGCGTGGAAGCTGGCGCCCGCCCTGGCCTGCGGCAACACCGCGGTCATCAAGCCCGCCGAGCAGACGCCGCTGAGCACCGTGCGGCTGGTCGAGCTGTGCGTCGAGGCCGGGTTCCCGCCCGGCGTGGTGAACCTGGTGACCGGCGGCCCGGAGACCGGCAAGGCCCTGGTCCGCCACCCCGGCGTGGACAAGGTGTCGTTCACCGGCTCGACCTCGGTGGGCCGCGACATCGTCGCCGCCTCGGCGGCCGACCTCAAGCGGGTGACGCTGGAGCTGGGCGGCAAGACGCCGACCGTCATCGCCCGCGACGCCGACATCGACGCGGCCGTGGCCGGCACCGTCGCGGGCGGGCTGCTCAACAGCGGCCAGGTCTGCGCCGCCTACGCCCGGCTCTACGTCGACAAGGCGCGGCAGGACGAGTTCGCCACCAAGCTGTCCACCGCGGTCTCCGGGCTGCGCCTGGGCGCGGGCCTGCACCCCGACACCGACCTGGGCCCGCTGGTCAGCGCCGAGCACCGGGACCGCGTGGACGGCTTCGTGCGCGGCGCGGTGGCCGAGGGCGCGGACCTGCTGACCGGCGGGTCGCGCGGCGACGGCCCCGGCCACTTCTTCCAGCCGACGGTCTTCGCCTCGGTGCAGGACAGCATGGCCATCGCCCGCGAGGAGGTCTTCGGGCCCGTGCTGGCGGTGCTGGACTACGACGACGAGGACGAGCTGCTGCACCGCGTCAACGACTCGCCCTACGGCCTGGCGGCGGCGGTGTGGAGCAACGACCTGCGCACGGCCCACCGCCTGGCCGACGGCATCCGGGCCGGCGCGGTGTTCGTCAACATGCCCTGCATCCCCGACGCGGCGGCCCCGTGGGGCGGGTTCCGCTCCAGCGGCTGGGGCCGCGAGATGGGCCCCTACGCCATCGACGCCTACACCGAGATCAAGGGTGTGTGGATGCACCACGGCTGAGCCGCCCGTCCCCCGGCGATCGCGCCCCCGACCACCACCGGTCGGGGGCGCGACCGCTTTCGCGCGGCGCGCCCGCCGGGGCGCTCCGCGCGACAGCGCGGGAGAACAATTCCCCCCGGAGGGAATACCCGACCGTTCGGGTGATGCCGACGGATCGTGCGGTTCTCCGCGCGCCCCGGCCGCCTATTCTCCGGTTCGCGCCGGCGTGCGCGGGGGAGGGACATGGGCGGCTACGGGGTCGACGTGGCGGGGTGGCGGGAGGCGGCCGGCGCGGCGGTGTCCGCGGGTGGGCGGGGGTGGCGGACCGGGCCGGGCGGCGCCGTGCCCGCGGCGCCGCCCGGCTCCCGGGCAGCCGACGGCGGGCGCGGGGGCGGACCGCCCGGGGAACCGCGCGTGGAATTCGACGGCGATTTCGCCCGCGGTCCGGCGGGACCGCGCCGGGAGGCCCACCGGGGCGGGGCGGAACGGCGCGCGGGATCGCGCCTCGCCCAAGGGGCGGGCGCGCCGGCGGCGCACGGGGACCACCGGAAGAACGCCGGCCGGCCGTGCGAGCCCGACCGCGGGAGGGCCCGCCGGGAGTGCCCGGGGGAGCGGCGCTAGTGGGCGGGTCGACCGGTGTCCGGCCGTGGGTGGTCGGGGTGACGTCGGTGGTCGCGCTGGCGGTCGCCGCCCTGGGCGGGGTCTCGGGCTACCACCTGCTGAGGGAGGGGGCGGAGCCGATGGCGGCCACCGGGGCGGTCAAGGCGGGCACGGGCGAGCTGCGCGAGGACCTGGACCCGCTGCGCGAGCGGTTCCCGCCGCTGGTCGGGGCGATCGGCGCGCGGTGGCTGTCGGGCGCCTACGGCCGCGGCGGCGCGCCCGGCCCGTCGACGTACTGGATCGACGCGGTGGTGGCGCTGCCCGCCGAGGAGGTGCGGCGGCTGGTCGCCGCGCACGGGCCGACCGCGCAGGGGCGGTCGCCGGAGGTGGTCGACGGGCTGCGCGACCGGCTGCCGGCGGGGCCGTTCCTGACCGGCGAGGCGCTGGACCGGGCGTTCGGGCACGAGCGCTGGACGGTGTCGGCCTACCTGGACGAGCAGGCCGGCCAGGTGGTGCTCGTCGCCACCGGGGCGTGAGCGGCCGGTCCCGGCGCGGATCAGATCCAGTACGGGTCCGCGCCGCGGGTCAGGCGCAGCAGGGAGCCGACGCCGCTCGGGTCCGGGGAGGGCCGCACGAACCCCGCCCGCGCGGCGATGCCGGCCGCCTCGCCGCGCGACTGGCAGTCCAGCTTGGTCAGCAGGCGCTCCACGTAGGTCTCCACGGTGCGCCTGCTGACCACCAGGCTCTCCGCGATCGCCTGGTTGGACAGGCCCGCCACCAGGCCGGTCGCGATGTCCAGCTCGCGCGCGGTCAGGCCGGAGGGGTTCTCGAACGGGGCGCAGGCCGCGACCACGCCGTTGCGGGGCCCGTCGACCACGCGCAGCAGGCGCACCCGGTACCAGCCGTCCTTCGCCGGCCACAGGAACGGCACCGTGCGCACGCCCAGCGCGGCGAAGGACTCCGCGAGCCCCCGCAGGTTCGGGTCGTCGGCGATCGGCGCGGGGGAGCGGCCCGCGACCGGGCCCGCGGCGGGCGACAGCCAGCTCGCCGACCACTCGGGGCCGAACCACGCGTCGAAGGCCGGGCAGTGCAGCGGGTCCACCCGGCGGGCCAGGGCGGAGCCGACCTGCGCCACGAAGTGCCGCGCCTCCTCGTCGAAGGCGGCCCGCACCGGCGCGTTGGCGTGCAGGACGCCCACCACCTGCTCGCGCCCGCCCAGGCGCAGCACCGCCGACAGCCCGTCCTCGAACCCGGCCGGGCGCAGGCGCTCCTGGTAGTGCGGCGAGTCGCGGAAGTTGTGCGGCATGTCGTCCATCAGCAGCGGCACCGCCGAGTCGAACAGCTGGCCGCCCCAGCGGGTGCGCGGCAGCTCGTGGGCCAGCTCCTGGCTGATGGCGCGGTTGTAGCCGTCCTCGGCCATCACCACGAAGCCGCGCGACACCGGGTCCCAGCCGGTGACCTGGACCGCGCACAGGTCGGGCAGCGCCGTGCGCAGGGCGGCGAAGACCTCACCCCACTCCACGGCGGCGCCGCTGCCCAGGGCGGAGCCGATGCGCACCGCCGAGGCCACTTTCGTGGTGTCCATCGCGCCTCCTCGTAGGCGCCCAAACCTACGGTGTGTGACGTGACCCCGGCAACAGAGTCACGACCGGGGCGCGCGAAGGGGCGCACGGTCGGAACCTCGTGCCGCGGGGTGAACCCGGTTGACCGCCAGTTACCTGAACGGTCTACCACACCAGGGGCCGAAGGAGATCCACTTCGGCGCATTCCGCGCCCCGCCGACCGGCGCCGGGCGGGTTCCCCGCCCGGCGCCGGTCAGCGCAGGACCTCCTGGGCGAACGCGGCCCGCAGCGCCGCCGCGGCGCGGGCGTGCGCCTCGGCGGACACGCTGAGCTGGTCGACCAGCAGCGCGAAGAAGCCGTGGATCTGGCCCTCGTAGCGCAGCAGGGTCACCGGCACGCCCGCGTCCAGCAGCCGGTGCGCGTACTCCTCGGCCTCGTCCCGCAGCGGGTCGTACTCGGCGGTCATCACCAGCGCCGGCGGCAGGCCGCCCAGGTGGGAGGCCGCCAGCGGCGCCAGGTAGGGGTCGTCCAGGTCCGACGGGTCGCGCGGGTACTGCCGGAAGAACCACTCCATGCTCTCCCGGTCCAGGAAGTGGCCCTGGCCGTAGTCCACGTAGGACGGCCGGTCGCTGGGCGGCGCGGTCACCGGGGTCGCCAGCAGTTGCAGCGAGATCGCCGGGCCGTCGTGGTCGCGGGCCATCAGGGACACCACGGCCGCCAGGTTGCCGCCCGCGCTCTCCCCGCCGACCGCGACCCGCCCGTCCGCGCCGATCTCCGCCCCGTGGGCGGCGACCCACGTCAGCGCGGCGTAGGCGTCCTCGACGGCGGCCGGGTAGCGGTGCTCGGGCGCGAGCCGGTAGTCCACCGACACCACGACCACGCCCACCGCGTTGCACAGCGCCCGGCAGGTGGCGTCGTTCTCGTCGAGCGACCCCAGGACCCAGCCCCCGCCGTGGTACCACACCAGCACCGGGAACGGGCCGTCGCCGTGCGGCGTGTAGACCCGGACCGGGATCTCCGCCGCCGGGCCGGGGACCGTGCGGTCGACCACCGACTCGACGGGCTCGGGCCTGGGCGAGGGCCGCCACGACGCGGCGAACGCCGCGCGCACCCGCGCCGGCGTGGCCTCGCCGTCGGGCACCAGCCCGCCCCGGGCTATCACCGCCCGCGCTTCAGGGTGCAGGGGCATCGGCGCCGTCCTCCGCGTCCGGTCCCCCGCCGGACCGCCGCGCCGCGGCGGTCCGGCGGGGGACGTCGTTGTCGTCCTGGTCGTGCGACAGCGCCGCGCGGGTCGCGAACACCGCGCCGCCGCCAGGGGGGCCCAGCACCGCCGGGGCTGACCGGCGGCGGGCCACCGGGCCGCCCGGCCGCGTGCGCAGCCGGTCGGCGCGGCCCGCGACGGGCGCCCCGGCCTGGTCGACGGGTGTCATCTCACCCCCTCAGCAGCTGTCCGCCGTCGATGGGCAGCACGGTCCCGGTGATGTGGCGGGCCTCCAGCGAGGCCAGCAGCAGCACCGTCGGCACCAGGTCGTCGGTGTTGGCCAGCCGACCCAGCGGGATGCGCCCGACCCACGGCGCGCGCGCCGCCGGGTCGGCCATGGCCGCGGCCGTCAGCGGCGTCTCGACCGGGCCGGGGGCGACCGCGTTGACCCGGATGTTGTGCGGGGCCAGCTCCAGCGCCGCCGACCGGGTCAGCGCGTTCAGCGCCGCCTTGGTCGCCTCGTAGTGGCCCAGGCCGACGGTCGGCTGCAGGGAGCCGGCCGAGCTGATGTGGACGATGGAGCCGCCGCGCCGGGCCGCGATCATCGCCTCGCCGACCGCCTGGGTGACCAGGAAGGTGCCGCGCAGGTTCACCGCGTACACCGCGTCGAGCACCTCGACGGGCAGCGACAGCAGCGGCGCCGCGCCGCCGACCACGCCCGCCGCGTGCACCAGCACGTCGAGCGGGCCCAGCTCGGCGACGGTCTTGGCCACGCCGGTGCGCACCGACTCCGGGTCGCGCACGTCCATGTCCACCGCGAACCCGCCGAACTCCTCGGCCTTGCGGGCCAGCCCGACCGCGTCCACGTCGGCGATCGCGACGCGGTGCCCGCGCCCGGCCAGCGCCGTGGCGATCGCCCCACCGATACCACCGGCTCCGCCGGTCACCAGCGCCACCATCACACGGCCTCCGCGATCACGACGCGCGGGCTGCCCGGCAGCGGGCGGGTTCGCAGGAAGTGCCAGCCGGTGTCGGCCAGCCAGCCGCGGACCTCGTCCTCGGGGTGCACGACGGTGCCGTCGACGACCAGGTACTCGCCGGCCATCACCGGGTCGAGCCGGCGGCCGTCGCCCGCGTCGAGCAGGAAGTCCAGCACCAGCAGGCGGGCGCCCGGATCGACCGCGGCGCGCGCGGTGCGCAGGATGGCCTTGTTCTGCTCGGCGTCGAACCGGTGGACGACGTGCTCCAGCAGCACGGCGTCGTAGCGGCCGGGCACCTCGCCGGTCAGCGGGTCGGCCTCGTGGAAGGAGATCCGGTCGGCCAGGCCGGGCGGCAGCGAGCCCTCGACCAGGTCCAGGAAGTCCCTGGTGGTGACGAACGCGCCGGTGAGCCGGGGGTAGCGCTTGACGGCCTCGACGAGGAACGCCGTGGACAGCCCGCCCAGGTCCAGCACGCGCTCGTGCCGCGCGAAGTCGTAGTGCTCGGCCAGCATGACCGCGTGCAGCGAGTTGTAGGTCTGCACGCCGCTGGTGAACACCCCCCGCCGCGCCTCGTCCAGTTCTAACGGGCCGGGTTGCGCGGAGCGCATGGACGAGGTGTAGTGCAGCCAGTGCGGGTAGCTCAGGGCGTCCCAGAACGCCAGGTGCGGCCGCAGGTCCAGCCCGCCGTGCCCGGCGAGGTAAGCCTCGGTCACCGGGGTGTTGGCGTACTTGCCGTCGCGGTGCTCCAGCAGGTCCAGGCCCACCATCGCGTCGGCCAGGATGCGCGCGGAGCGCTCCGGCAGCTCGGCGCGCTCGGCCAGCTCCAGCGAGTTCGCGGGGCCCAGCGCGAGCGCGGAGAACACGCCCAGCTCGCTCGCCGCGAACAGCTGCTTGGCGGCCATGAACCCGGTGGCGACGGCCACCAGCGGGGTCGGGTCGGTCATCGGGGAACCTCCTGGTCCAGTCCGGGGTCGACGACGGCCTTGACCGCGGCCATCGACTGCGTGTCGCGAATCGCCTGCTCGGCTCCGGCGAGCCCGACGGCGGGGGAGAACATGGCGTCCCACTCGAAGCGGTCGGCGAACGCCGTGAGGAAGCGCAGCGCGCGGGCCAGGTCGCCCACGTCGCCGTGCAGCGAGCCGACGACGCTGATCTCGCGGCCCAGCACGACGTCCATCGGCACCGGCGCGGCGTCCGGGCCGGCGGCGCCCACCACGACGTGGGTGCCGCGCTTGGCGCACATCAGCACGCCCTCGCGGTTGGCGGTGGGCGCGCCCGCGAAGTCCAGCACCAGGTCCGCGCCCAGCGCGCCGGTCATCTCCTCGACCTGCGCGACCCGCTCGTCGGGGTCGGTGACCTCGGTGACGTCGATGGTGGCGTCCGCGCCGTACTTCGCGGCCAGCGCCAGCCGGCCGGCCGGCCCGCCGAGGGTGATGACCTGGCCCGCGCCGGCGGCGCGGGCGTACGCGGTGGCCACCAGGCCCAGCGGGCCCGCGCCCTGCACGGCCACCGTGGAGCCCGGCCGCACGCCGCCCGCGTTGGCGTACGCCCGCACGACGGTCTTGACCGCGCACCCGGCCGAGGCCGCCCAGGTGTCGGGCACGTCGGGCGCGAGGACGATCCGGTCCGCGCCCGGCGGGAGGTAGGCGTACTCCGAGAGCCCGCCGATGGCGTAGGGCCAGCGGTCGGCGCGCTGGCTGAAGCCGTAGCCGCGGTGGTCGCACAGCACCGGCTCGCGCAGCACGGTGCAGCCCGCGCAGTGGCCGCAGACCGCCTCCGACCACACGACGCGGCTGCCGATCCCGACCGGCTTGCCGCAGGCGTCCCGGCCGGAGTGCGCGCCCAGCGCCACGACCTCGCCGGTCATCTCGTGGCCCAGGACGATCGGCAGCGGCACCGACGGCAGGGCGCCCGCCCACAGGTGCGCGTCCGTGCCGCACAGCGTGGTGCTGGTGATCCGCACGATCGCCGAGCCCGGCGGCAGCTCCCGCGGCAGCGGCAGCTCGGTCAGCTCCAGCGGCGCGTTGAACTCGCGCAGCACCGCCGCGCGGGTCGCGGTGGGGTGCATCTACGCCTCCCCGCCGGCGGGCGCCGCGGTCGGCGGCGGCGCCCCGGCCGGGCGCTGGTCGTCGGCTTGGCACATGTGGGAATCCCCCTTCGCGGAAGTCGTTCAGGCCATGGAGTCCCAGCGGTCCCGGCGGCGCGTCCACAGCAGGACGACGAGGATCACCAGGAACGGCAGGACGCCGCGGTACTGCTGGAGGGCGACGACGGTGCTGGCGAGGCCCTGGAGCACGCCCAGGGCCACGCCGCCGACGAACGTCCAGGCGAAGCTGCGGAAGCCGCCGACGAGGGCGGCGGCCAGCGCGGGCGTGATCAGCAGGGCCTGCGAGCCGAAGTCGCCGGCCAGCCGGGGCGCGACGATCATGATGGCCAGGGCGCCCGCCGCCCCCGCCGCGCCCCAGACCACCATCGACAGCCCGGGGACCCGCACGCCGATCAGCTCGGCGGTGGTCGGCCGCTCGGCCATCGCCCGCAGCAGCAGGCCGGTGCGGGTGTGCTTGAGCAGCACGGTGGGCAGCACGGCGAACAGCACCGCGAGGGCCATCGTGATCACCGCGGTCCAGGTCACCACCACACCGCCCACCGTGGCCAGCGGGCTGTCGAACGGGGTGGGGAACCGGCGCGGGTGCTGCGCGCCGAACAGCCGCAACCCCACGGCGACGAGCCCGGTGAAGGCCGCGATGGTCACCGCGGCCTTCACGCCCTCGCCCGCCTCGGAGAACCAGCGCACCATCACCGCGCCCAGGCCCATGTGCACCGCGGCGGCGACCGCCAGGCCGCACGGGACGGCCAGCGGCAGCGGCAGGCCCGCCTCGTGCAGCACGACCATGGCGAACGCCCCGAACGCGCCCACGGCGGCCTGCGCGAAGTTGACCACCGCGACGAGCCGGTAGGTGAGCAGCGTGGACAGCCCCATCAGGGCGTACGCCCCGCCGGTGACCAGTCCCGCGATGGCCGCGGACAGTTGCAGCACGGCAGCCTCCGGGTCAGGCGCTGGGCACGGTGATGAACGTGTCGTCCACGACGACCCACCGCAGGCCGGTGAGGCGGACGATCTTCGAGCCCTGGTTCGGGGCGTGGGTCTCGCCGGGGCCGAACTCCCACGGGGTGCCCAGCATCGGGTCCTCGATCGGCGTCATGTCCCGCAGCGCGGCGTTGACCGACTCGCGGGTGACGTCGCCCTTGATGGTCTTGAGCACCTCGACGAGGAACTTGGCCGAGAGGTAGCCGCCCTGGGAGAACGCGGTGGCCTGCGCGTCGGCGCGGGTCACGGTGTCCCGCCAGCCCTTGTTGGCCAGGCTGTCGGCGGTGAAGGGCTCGAACTCGCTGCCCGCGTAGACGTTCAGCCCGAGCCCGCCGACGGCCTTGGCCACGCTGTCGGTGTAGGCCGGGGCCAGCAGCAGGAAGTCGACGTCGTCCATGCCCTGCGTCTTGGCCGCCTGCAGCCACGGCACGACCAGCTGCTCGGCCGGGTTGAACAGGATGGCGTCGCAGTTCGCCTGCTTGGCCTTGAGCAGGTACGGCGTGAGGTCGCCGCTCTGCTGCACGGTCATGTCGTTGAGCTTGAGCCGCTGGCCGCTGATCTGCTCCCAGCGGGTCAGCGCCGACTCGACGGCCTGCTCGTCGCCGGGCAGCAGGGCGGTGAAGTTGCAGATCGCCTTGTCGTTGAGCTTCTGCGACGCGTGCAGCAGCACGGCGGTCATCAGGGTGAACGGGCCGACGTTGACCGGCGCGATGTTGGGGCTCTGGAAGCACTTGGGCGTGGCCGCGACGGCCATCACCGAGCTGAGCTTCTGCTGCCGGTAGAAGCCGTCGTTGACGTCGCAGTCGGTGAAGCTGGCCGAGCCCGCCATCGCGACGACGCCCGCGTCGGCGAGCTCGCGAGCGACCTGGGCGGTGCGCTGGGCGTTGCCCGCGTCGTCCTTGACGATGTACTCGATCTTCTTGCCGTTGATGCCGCCCGCTTCGTTGGCGTCGTCGAAGACCCGCTGGGCGGTCTTGGGCACCTCGGCGGTGATGAACTGGCCGGTGAGCCCCGCCACCGCGCCGATCTTGATGGTGTCGTCGCCGCCGGCGCCGCAGCCGGCGAGCACGGATCCCATCAGCGCGGCCGTGCCGAGGACGGCTCCCGCCTTGTGCATCTTCATCTGGTGTTGTTTCCCTTCGGGTGTTTCAGCGGGCTGCGGAACCCAGGTAGGCGGAGACGACCGCGGGGTCGGCCAGCACCTCGTCGGGCGGTCCGGAGGCGATGACCCGGCCGAAGTCCAGGACCACGACGGTGTCGCAGGTGGAGCGGACCAGCTCGATGTCGTGCTCGACCAGCAGCACGGCGGTGTCGAAGCGCTCGGGGATCTCCGCCAGCCGCCGCTGCAGCAGCTCGGTCTCCGCGCCGGAGTGGCCGGCGGCGGGCTCGTCGAGCAGCAGCAGCGGCGGGCGGCCGGCGGCCAGGCCCGCGACCTCCAGCAGGCGGCGGGTGGCGACGTCGACGGTGGTGATCGGGACGTCCGCGGCGGGGCACTCGAACAGCGCGAGCTGCTCGTCGACCTCCTCGGGCGGCAGCGACCGGCCCGCCGCGACCTGGAGGAACATGCCGACGGTGAGCTGCTCGGGCACCCGCAGCTGCTGGAAGCTGCGGCGCAGGCCCAGGCGGGCGCGGCGGTGCGCCGGCAGGCCGTCCACCGGCTCGCCGCCGAGCAGCACCTGCCCGCTGTAGCGGTCGGTGAAGCCGGTGACCGCGTTGATGAGCGTGGACTTGCCCGCGCCGTTCGGCCCGACCAGGCCGACCACGTGGCCCCGCGGCACGCTCAGCGAGACGCCGTCGTTGGCGGTCAGCGCGCCGAACCGCACCGTCAGGTCGCGCACCTCCAGCACGGGGGTGGCGTCGGCGGGTTCGCGCGGCGCCCGCAGCCGGATCGGCACCAGCGGCTTGGGGTTGGCGTGCGGTATCGGCAGCGAGCCCCGCTTCGCGGCCGCGCGGCGGCGGCGGCGCGCGCGCAGCAGGTCGGTCTGGCTGCCGCCCAGCCGCAGCACCTGCACCGCGCCGATGCCGAACAGCAGGGCGGAGAGGTCCTGGGGGATGCCCAGGCCGTCCAGCACCGACGGGAACACCGCGCCCATCAGGCCGCCCGCGATCGCGCCCTCGGCGTTGTTGGTGCCCACGAACAGGGCGATGGCGAACAGCGAGACGGAGGCGAAGGCGGTGAAGTTGCCCGCGGTGACGATGCCCAGCTGCCCGGCCAGCAGCCCGCCGCCGACACCGGCCAGGAACGCGCTGAGCGCGAACGCGGTCAGCTTGCCCCGGGCGACGCTGATGCCGTGCGCGGCGGCGGCCCGCTCCGAGTGGCGGATCTCGACCAGCGCGCCGCCCGCGCGCGTGCGGTCCAGCAGCCACAGGCCGAGGAAGATCGCGGTCACGACGACGACGGTGAACACGAAGTACCCGCTGTCGGTGGTGAAGCCCGCGGGCCGCCGGACGAAGTCGTAGTCGGCCTGGCCGGGGAAGGGCAGGCCGGTGAACACCACGTCGAGCGCGGTGGCGAAGGCGAACGTGGCGACCGCCAGGTTCACCCCGCGCAGGCGCAGCGCGGGCAGGCCGATCAGCAGGCCCGCGACCGCGGCGGCCAGGCCGCCCAGCGGCAGCCAGACGGGGAAGCCGCCGGGCAGGTCGGCGACGTTGGCCCAGCCGACCACCCAGGCGCCGATCGCGGCGAAGCTCAGCTGGCACAGCGAGATCACCCCGGCCCGGCCGGTGATCAGGCCGTAGCTCTGCATGAACACGGTGGTCACGGCCGCGCCGGTGAGCATGAAGGTGACGCTGGTGTTGGCGAACCCGGCCACCACCGCGGCCACGGCGGCGGCGAGCAGCAGGCCGAGGACCACCGGGTGGGGCTTGCGGCGCAGGGAGGTCACCGCCGGGCCCCGCTTCCGGAGGGCGTGTCGCCCAGGTAGAGCGCCCGCAGCAGCCCCTCGTCGGCGCGCAGCTCGCGGCTGTCGCCGGAGAAGACGATCTCGCCGCGGGCCATGACGTAGGCCCGGTCGGCGATGCCCAGGGCCAGGGCGGCGAACTGCTCGACCAGCAGCACGCCCACGCCGCTGTCGGCCAGCGCGCGCACCGCGGCGGCCAGCCGCCCCACCACGATCGGCGCGAGGCCCAGCGACATCTCGTCGATCAGCAGCACCTTCGGCCTGCCCAGCAGGGCCCGGCCCACCACCAGCATCTGCTGCTCGCCGCCGGAGAGCAGCCCGGCGGGGGCGTGCAGGTTCTTGCGCAGCTCGGGGAACAGCTCCAGCACCCGGTCGGGCGTGTCGCCGTGGCGGCAGGCGGCGCGCAGGTTGTCCAGCGCGGACATCTCCCGGAACACCGTCCGGTTCTGCTCGACGTGGGCGATGCCCGCCCGCGCCCGGCGCCAGGCCCGCAGCTTCTCGACCCGCCGGTCGCCGAGCCGGATCCGGCCGGAGGCGATGGGGATGGCCCCGGACACGCCTTCCAGCAGGGTCGTCTTGCCCGCGCCGTTCGCGCCGAGCAGCGCGGTCACGCGGCCCTCGTCGACGCGCAGGCAGACGTCGCGCACGACGGTCAGGCCGGACCTGTCGACCGTCACGTCCGCGAGGGACAGCACACTCACCGAATCCACCGTCCTGTCGATCTTCCGGGGTGGTTCGGCAAGAGTGGTACCGGGCGCTCGCCCCGGCGGTCCGTAGAAATACTGAAGTGCCTGGTGGGGAATGTGAGCGTCCGTTCCGCGGCGATCGCCGCGCCCGGCGCCCGGACCGCCCGCCGGGCGCTTTTCACCCGGTCAGGGCGGGGCGCGGGCCCAATTCGCGGGAAACCGCCACGGCTATCGCCCGCGGGGTCCGTTGTGCACGATTCGGTAACGCCCGCGCCACCGGTCGGTCCTGCCCGTGCATATGCACCGTCGTTCCCGGTGGGGCGCACGGCAGAGCGCCCGATGCCGGCACGGGGCATCGGGCGCTCGGGGCCGGTCGGGACGCCGGCGGCTCATTCGGGATTCAGTGCGCGCACCGGCATTCGCCGGGCGGGCAGTGGCGGCACGCCGAGAAATCCGGCAGGTCCAGCGTGGGATTGCGGTCGAGGAATCCGAGCGGTTTGAACATGAATCCGCTGTAGTCGACCGGCATGACCGGCCAATCCTCCGGCCGGGGCAGGTGGGTGGGGCCGAAAACGTGCCACAGGACCAGGTCGGCGTCGACCAGGGGCCGGTCCTGCGCGGTCCACGTCGGCAGCCCCGCGCCGCCGGGGTGCTGGTCGGGGTACTCGCCCGCCGGGTACCGCTCGTCCTCGTGGAACCGCGTCACCCACAGGTGCTTGGTGGCGAACGCGGCCCGCGCGGCGACCGTCGCGTCGGGCTGGGCCAGCAGCGTCGGGCCCGGCCGCGGCACCAGCTGGTAGGCGCGCGGCTTGCCCAGCCGGTTCACGCCCTCGGAACTGCGCACGATCCACGTGCGGCCCTTGAGCGGGTCCGCGGTGCGCGCCGCCGCCGACTCGCGCTCCAGCACGGTGGTGGTCGTGGTGAAGGCGTTGCCGCGCGGGTTGTCCGGCCCGGTCGGGACGCCGACGAAGTCGACCTCGTCGACGGTGTTCGCCGCGCCCGCGACCTCGGTGTCCAGCCGCGCGCAGAACAGGTGCTGGTGCACCGGGGCGGACAGGCCGGGCGCGATCTCCGCGCCGTGGGGGGAGTCGCCGCCCGCGCCGCAGAACACGATGCCGGTCGCCTTGGCCTCCAGCTCGATCGTGCCGTCGAGGTAGAAGTACCAGAAGAAGCCGTAGTCGTAGTTGCCGATCGTGCTGAACGACGACACCACCAGCCGCCGCGACCGCCGCACGTCCGACGCGCCGTTGAGGATGTTGGTGTGCTTCCACTGCACGCCGTAGTCCTCTTCGTGCATGCAGATCGCCTGGGGGATGGCGACCGGCTTGCCGTGGTCGTCGGCCACCACGGCGTCGAAGTAGTGGATGACGCCCAGGCAGTCGCAGCCCAGCCGCAGCGAGTTGGCGTTCTTGCCCAGCAGGTACTCGCCCGCGTCGAAGTAGCTGATCCAGTTGCGCCACGGCGCCGGGTCGCCGTAGGGCACGACCATCTCGGGCATCGACGCCCGGTACAGCACCGGGTCGCCGCCGAAGCCGATCCGGTGCAGCGTCAGGCCCTCCCGGGCGTTGAAGCCGATCCGGAAGTTCCAGCCCTCCCAGGACACCTCGCCGCCCTCGACGGTGAAGCTGACGCCCTCGGGCTGGGTGATCGTGATCGGCTTGAGCGTGGTGCGGGGCGTCTCGCCGGAGTAGTTGCCGTGCTCGGTCGGCGTCGGCACGTCGCCCTCGTCGGTCACCGCCAGCACCTCGTTGGCGATCAGGTCCACCTCGCACAGCAGACCTTCGACCGGGTGCGCCCACGGGCTGTCGTCCTCGTGGTCGCGCAGGAACGTCAGCGCCCGCAGCACCCGGCGGCCGTGCAGCAGCGGCTCGTCGAAGTGGCCGGGCGACAGCGGCGCGACGAACGCCAGCGACCAGTCCTCGATGCCGCGCCGGCGCATCGCCGCCTGCCAGCGCGGGTCGGCCCGCACCAGGTCCGCGCTGCGGTCGTACTCCTCGAACAGGACGGCCGGCTGGCCGTCCTCGTGGGGCTTGAGCTCGCGGTAGGACTCCAGCACGCGGTCGGTCGCGTTCACCACGGCCTCCGCCGAGACGCCGGTCGCGGTGTCCAGCAGCACCGCCCGCGCCCGCCGGGTCACCGGGTCGCCCGGCCGGTGCGCGCGGACGACCTCCTTCGGCGGCTCCACCGGCAGCACACTGGGGAACCGGGTGGTCTCACCGACCTTCCCGGCGGCCACGAGGACATCCCTGACCTGGGTGATCTCCTCCGCTGTGAACGGGTCGAGCGGGTGTGGGCTGAGGGTCATGCCCCGAGTATTCGCGTGCGCGTGCGCGCGGTCTTGGCGTGCGGCGAACCGGACTTGGTCCCCGGCGCACGTTCCCGCGGAAGTCGACCGGATCGGCCCACCGGTGGCGGTGGGATTCCACCCGAATCCCGCCCCGCCAACGGATTCCACCCGCCACGACCCACCGCGCCCCGCCGCCGGCGGGTGTTCCCGCCGACCTCTTGAGCGATCGCTCAACCCCGCGCTAGGCTCGGTTTTGAGCGATCGCTCAAAACGGGGGTGTCGACGTGGCCGTGGTGGTCGGTGGAGGGGTCGGGGGGCCGGTCGCCGCGGGCGCGCCGGGCCCATGGGGCCGGTGGGGGCTCGCGCCGCGCGCGGCGGCCCGGGGCGGGGGGTCGGCCGATGCCTGACTGGGTCTACCACCCGGCGCGCGGGCTCGCGGCGGCGCTGCTGGGCGAGCGGCGGTCGCACCGGCTCGCGCTGCGCGCCCTCGCGGCGGTCGGCGCGCTGCCCGGCGGCGGCCGGGTCGTCGCCCGCGCCCTGGGCCACCGGTGCCCGCCCGCGCACCTGGCCGGCCGGGTGGGCGGCGTCCCGGTGCGCAGCCGGCTGGGCGCGGTGGTGCCGCCGGACCTCGCGCGGGACGCCGTGCGGGCCCTGCCCCTGGTCGGGGCGGGGGTGGTGGAGGTGGCGGGGACGCCGGACGCCGTCGCGCCGGGGGCCGGCGCGGGCGTGGCGGCCGAGCCCCCGGATGCGATCCCGGACGCCGTCCGGGACGCCGTCGCCGGCGCGCGGGTCCCGGTGCTGGTGCGCCGGGGGGCGCGGGGGGACGTCGTCCGGGAGGTCCTCGTGGGGCGAGGGGCCCCCGACGCGGCGGGCGGCCCGTGCGCCGAGCGCGTGGTCTACGCGACCTCGCCGTCCGTCGCCGCGGCGGTGCGGGCGCTGGCCGACCCGGACGCCGTCGTGCTGGCCACCCCGTCCGCGCTGGTCGAGGCCGGTCCCGGGTGGTTCGCCCGGGTGGCCGAGGCCGCCACGCCCACCACGCCGCCGCCCCGCGCGCCCGGCCGCGGCCTCCGCCGGCCTGCCTGGTGGTGGGGGCTGCTGGTGGGCCTGGGCATGGTGGCCGGCGGGCTGGTCGCGGCGCTGATCACGCTCGGGCCGGTGCTGCTCTGGTACGACCGGGAGTTCCTGGGCGCGGACGTGGCGCGCCTGCACGCCGTCAACCACCGGCTGGTCGGCTTCCTCCGCCACGACCGGATCACGCTGGCGGGCGCCATGGTGTCCATCGGCGTGCTCTACGCCGGCCTGACCGCCGGCGGGATGCGCCGCGGGTGGCCGTGGGCGCGGGAGACCTACCTGGCGTCGGGCTGGGTCGGCTTCCCCACCCTGCTCTACCTGCTCGGGATCGGCTTCCCCGAACCCCTGCACCTGGCCGCCGCCGCGGTGCTGTTCCCGGTCTTCCTGCTGTCCGCCCGCCGGGGCGGGGCCGGCGCCTGCTGGACCACCCCGCCCGAGGGCGGCGAGCGGGAACGGCGCAGGGCGCTGGTCGGGCAGTTGCTCGTGGTGCTGGTCGGGCTCGGCCTGCTCGTCGGCGGCGTCGTGGTGTCGGTGGTCGGGCTCACCGCGGTGTTCGTCCCCAGCGACCTGGAATTCCTCGGCACCACGCCCGCCGCGCTCGCCGAGGCCAACCCGCGGCTGCCCGCGTTCATCGCCCACGACCGGGCGGGTTTCGGCGGCGCGCTGTGCTCGGCGGCCGTCGCCGTCACGCTGCTGGGCGCGTGGGGCTGGCGGCGCGGCGAGGCGTGGGTGTGGTGGACGCTGGCCCTCGCGGCGGCGAGCGGTTTCGCGCCCGCCCTGGTGGTGCACGGCGTGATCCACTACACCGACTTCCACCACTTGGCCCCGGTCGTCGCGGCCATGGCCCTCACCGCCGCGGCGCTGGCCCTGTCCCGACCGTACCTGTGCGCGCGCCTACGGTAGTGGCCGTGGCCGACACCCGACAGCGACTGATCGACGGCGCGATCGAGACCATCCGGCAGCACGGCATCACCGGCGTGTCCGCCCGCGCGGTCGCCGCCGCCGCGGGCGTCAACCAGGCCCTGGTCTTCTACCACTTCGGCAGCGTCCACGACCTGCTGGAGGCCGCCTGCGTGGCGAGCACCGAGGAGCGCGTCGCGCGGTTCACCACCCGCCTGGCCGACGTGGCGTCGCTGCGCGAGCTGCTCGACCTCGGCCGCCGCCTGCACACCGAGGAGCGCGAGCGGGGCAACGTCATGGTGCTGGCCCAGCTGCTGGCCGGAGCGCAGGCCGACCCGAAGCTGGCCCGCGCCACGGCCGCCGCCCTGCACCTGTGGATCGAGCCGGTCGAGGCGGCCCTGGGCCGGCTGCTGGCCGGCTCGCCGGTGGCGGACGTGGTGGACGTGCCGGGCCTGGCCCGCGCGGTCAGCGCCGGGTTCGTCGGGCTGGAGCTGTTCGAGGGCGTCGACCCGGAGGGCGCGCGGACCGCGCTGGACGCGCTGGACCGGCTGGCGGTGCTGGTGGAGGTGGTGCACGACCTCGGGCCGGTGGCGCGGCGCGCCCTGCGGGCCGGGCTGCGCCACCGCGCGGGCTGAGCGCCGGTCAGCCCGCGACGCTCGCCCGGAACTCGCCGGGCGTCACCCCGGTGCGGTGGCGGAAGTACTTGGCGAAGTTCGCCGGGTCGGGGAACCCCAGCCGCGCGCCGACGGCGGCGGCGGGCAGGTCGGTGTGCGCCAGCAGCCGCCGCGCCTCCAGCACGGTCCGGCGGTCCAGGAACTCCTTGGGGCCCATGCCGACGGCCTCCCGCGTGGCGCGGGCCAGCGTGCGCGGCGAGTAGCCCAGGGCGTGGGCGTAGTCGGCGACCTGGCGGGTGGTGGCGAAATCGCGCTCGACGGCCTCCCGGAACCGCAGGAACGGCTCGTTGTGCGCGGGTCCCCGGGTGCCCGACGCCAGCGACAGCCGGTGCAGCAGCGCGGCCAGCAGGTGCGCCAGCAGCCGGTTCGCGGCGGCGACCGGCGCGTGGGTGAGCGCGGCGTACTCGTGGGCGAGGTGCTCGGCGGCGGTCGCGGCCAGCAGCCGGTCCTGCGCGGTGAGCTGCCAGTGCGTCGGCCCGAACGGGTCCGCCGTGCCCGGCGGCGGGAAGTCCGGCTGGAACAGCACCAGCGGCCCCTCCACGCGGGACCTCGGCTGGAACTGCTGCACCTGGCCGGGCCGCACCCACACCGCGCTGCCCGGCCGCAGCCGGTAGGGCGTGAAGTCCACGGTGTGCACCCCGGCGCCCGCGGTCACCAGCATCAGCAGGTGGAAGCCCGGCCGCTGCGGGCGGGTCAGGTCGTGCCCGTCGCCGCCGGCGCGCCGGCGCAGCACCTCCAGCGACAGCACCTCCACGCCCAGCTGCGCGCCCGCCGGGTTGCGGTAGGGCACCTCGGGGATGTGTCGCTTTTTCACCATGACGTGTCCTCCCCGCACCTCGTCCGCTCGCCCTTGCGCGGCTTGACTATGCACCAGGGGCGCCGGGTGGCGTCCATCGTCCACTTTGGAGAACTCGTTCAGCCATGGCTCACATCGCACTCATCGGCGCCGGCGGCACCATCGGCTCGCGGATCCTCGACGAGGCGCTGCGGCGCGGCCACACCGTCACGGCGATCGTCCGCGACCCGGCCAAGCTCGACCGCGCCGACGTCACCGCGAAGGCGGGCGACGTGCTGGACACCGCGGCGCTGCCAGGTCTGCTGGCCGGGCACGACGTGGTGGTCAGCGCGGTCGGCGGCGGCGACGGCCCCGGCCACCAGGCGACCATCGCGCCGGCCGCCAGGTCGCTGGTCGCCGCGCTGCGCGAGGTCGACGGCGCGCCCCGCCTGATCGTCGTGAACGGCGCGGGCAGCCTCCGCACCGCCGACGGCTCGCAGGTCTGGGACAAGCCCGGCCTGCCCGACTGGCTGCTGCAGATCATGCACTCGCACGGCGACGCGCTGGAGTACCTGCGCGGCGTGCAGGACGTCGCCTGGACCGCCCTGAGCCCGGCGGTGACCATCGAGCCCGGCGAGCGGACCGGCCGCTACCGCACCGGCCTGGACGAGGTGGTCGCCGACGACGAGGGCGTGAGCTGGATCAGCGCCGAGGACTACGCGGTCGCCCTGGTCGACGAGATCGAGCGGCCCGCGAACGAGCGCCGCCGCTTCACCGTCGCGCGCTGAGGCGTCCACGAGCCGACCGCCGGCCGCGCCGGCGCCCGGAAGAGCAGGCGTCCTGAAGAGCAGGTGGCCTGAGCAGGTGCGCCCGCGGTCGCCGTCGCGGTGACCGCGGGCGGCGGCCGACGCCTCGCCGCGCGCGGGGCCGTCACGCCCCCCGCGGCGGCGCCGGCCGGTCCCGCGCCCACCCGCCGACCGGCCGCGGCGGCGGAACGGCCCGCAGCCTGATCCGCCGCCCCATCCGCGCCGAGCCCCAGCCGCACAGCAGGACCAGCAGCGCGGGGACGACGACGTACAGCTCGCACCAGCCGGGGCCGGCGTTCCAGTCCCGCCGGGCCAGCCGCCACAGCAGCAGCCCCACCCGCACCAGCGCGAAGACCACCAGGCAGGCCCCGAGCGCCTGGATGGTCTCGCCGCGCCGCCCGCGCCGGGCCACCTCGGCGCTGGTGGGCAGCCCGTCCTCGTAGGCGGCGAGCCCGTCGAGCGGCGGGGCCAGGGCGCGGCGCAGCGGCGTGGCCAGGCTGTGGCGGACGGCCGTCGGGCGGACCGGGCGGAACGTCGGCGTCCAGTCGGCGGCGAACGAGACCACGCCCCGGATCGCACCGTCGTGCCCGGTCCTGTCGTGCTCGGCCCAGTCGTCGTGCCCGGCCGAGGCGGGGTGCTCGGGCAGCCGCGGCGCGCCGGCCGGCGACACCGCGCGGAGCCGGGCCCGGAACTCCTCGTAATCCCCGCGCCGCAACGGGACCACCAGCAGCAGGCGTTCGGGTGGGACGGCCGCCGCCGCGTCGAGCAGGTCCGCCACGGCGCCGGGACCCAGGCTGATCACGACCAGTCGGGCGCGCGCCATCAGCTCCGCCGCCCGCCGCCGGTCCTCGGCGGGCAGCCGCAGCCGCCGCGTCCCGGCGGGCGGCGGGGGATCGCCCGGCCGGGCGGGCACGAGCACCGGCCCGAGGTGCGCGAGGGCGGCGGACAGCTGCTCCTCGGCGCTGTGCCCGGTCACCAGGAGGCCGGGCGGCAGCGGGAGCGGCGCGGCCACCCCGTGCCGGACCGGCTCCACCCGCCGGGCGGGCGCCGGGCGGGGGTCGCGCGACCGCAGGTACAGGACGAACAGCTCGTCGTCCGGCGGCGCCGGCACGTCCGGGACCAGCAGCCGCCGACCGCGGACGCGGGCCCGCGCGCCGCGGTGGACCAGCGTGCCGCCCAGGAGCACCAGCAGCAGGGCCGACGCGGTGTGCCGCCCCGCCCCCCGGTCGACCACCTGCCAGCACCCGGCGGCGATCGCGACCAGGCCCGCCGCCGAGCCGAGCAGGCCGCCGGCGGCCAGCGCGATCCCGCGGGGTCTCGACGGCGACCGGCGCGTTGCCGCTGCCCGGAGCTTCCCGTCCATACCGCCCCCCGAACCGTGCGTCCGGACCACCGTAGGGCCGGCCCGGCCGCGCCGGCCGGAACCCGCTCGGGTGGCCGCGGAATTGCTCCGTACCAGTGAAGACGAAAGATGCGGGTGCACCACCGCGGTGGCAGATTTGCGGGCAACTCGACGAAGGGACGACCAGTGGTGAAGTCGGTGGCGGTGCTGGGCACCGGGATGATGGGCGCGGGCATGGCGCGCAGCCTGCTGCGGGCGGGGCTGGCCGTGGCGGTGTGGAACCGCAGCGCGGACAAGGCCCGGCCGCTGGCGCAGGACGGCGCCGTGGTGGCCGACAGCCCGGCGGAGGCGGTGGCCTCCGCGGACGTCGTGCTGACGGTGCTGTTCGACGCCGACTCCACCGCCGCGGTCATGGACGGGCTGGCGCTGGCCGACGGCGCGGTGTGGGTGCAGAGCGGCACCGTCGGGCTGGAGGGCACCGAGCGCCTCGCCGAGCTGGCCGGTGGCACGCCGTTCGTCGACGCGCCCGTCCTGGGCACCCGCAAGCCGGCGGAGGAGGGCGAGCTGACCGTCCTGGCGGCCGGGCCGCCGGCGCTGCGGGAGCGCGTCGCGCCGGTGTTCGACGCGATCGGCGCGCGCACGGTGTGGGCGGGGGAGCGGCCCGGCGACGGCCAGCGGCTCAAGCTGGCGGCCAACTCGTGGGTGCTGTCGATCACCGCCGCCACCGCGCAGGCCGTGGCCCTGACCCGGGGGCTGGGCCTGGAGCCGGCCGCGTTCCTCGACGCCATCTCCGGCGGTGCGGTGGACAGCGGCTACGCGCAGGTGAAGGGCCGGGCGATGATCGCGGGCGACTTCACGCCGCAGTTCGGCGTCGACGGCGCGGTGAAGGACGCCGACCTGGTCCTGTCGGCGATGCGGCAGGCGGGCACCGACGACCGGCTGATGCGCGCGCTGCACGAGCAGTACCGGGTCGCCGCGGACCACGGCGGCACCGAGGACATGGCCGCGGTCGTCCGGGCGTTCGGGACCTGAGCGCGGCGGGCGCGCCGCCACCGGGGTCGCGCCGAGCGCGTGCACGGCGTCGTGGTGGCGCGGCGATGCCGCAGTGGTCAGGCGCCCGCGCTCCGGGTGACGTCGAGCGGCCGGGCTTCCCGGCGCGCCCGCAGGTGGTGGACGAGCACGCCGGCGGTCGCCGCGAGGAACACGACCTGCATGATCGTGCGCGGCAGCAGCCGGTCGCCGAAGGAGGGTGAGAGCCCTTCCGCCGCGGCGTGCACGTTGGCCGGGAACATCGCGATCAGCAGCGCGCTCAGACCTGCCGCCGCCCAGGGCGACGTCCGGCGCCACAGCAGCCCCGCCGCGCCGAGCAGTTCGAGCACGCCGGTGACCGTGACGAGCAGTTCGGGCGCGGGCAGGGCCGGCGGCACCATCGCGACGAGTTGCTCGCGCATCCCCACGAAGTGCGCCACACCGGTCGCGGTGAACATGGCCGCGAGGCCCGCGCGCACGGCGAACGGCCACGGGGGGATCCGGCGCAGACCCAGGGCGCGGCCGAGGGCCAGGGTGAGCGTGACGACGACGAGGATGACCAGCGGAGCCATCGGTGGGCCTCTTCCCGTTCGGCGGAGCAGGGAACTTGTCAGTGACAAGATTTGCCTGCGGGCAGTGAACTTGTCAACGTCTAGATTGCGGCTAGGCTGGGGCCCGTGACCTCCGAGCGCCCCTACCACCACGGCGACCTGCGGCGGGCCGTGCTGGACGCCGCCGTCGCGGCCATCGCCGAACACGGCCCCGGCGGCGTCGGGATGCGCGACCTGGCCCGAAGGGTGGGGGTGTCGCACGCCGGTCCGGTGCACCACTTCCGGGACAAGCGGGGGGTGCTCACCGCGGTGGCGGCGGAGGGCTTCGAGCTGCTGGCCGATCACCTGGCCGAGGCGCAGGGCGGGGACTTCGTGGACGTCGGCGCGGCGTACGTGCAGTTCGCCGTCGAACGGCGCGCGCACTTCGAGGTCATGTTCCGCCCAGACCTATACCACGCCGACGACCCGGCGGTGGTCGCCGGGCAGGGCAGGGCCCGGGAGGTGCTGTACGGGGGAGTGGCGCGGCAGGTGGAGCCCGAGGTCGCGGCCGTTGCGGCTTGGTCGATCGTGCACGGTTTCGCGACTTTGTGGAACGCCGGGGCGCTCACCTCGGACCTCGGCGACGACCCGCGCGCGGCGGGCCGCGCGGTCGCGGGCCTCCTGTTCCGCGAGCGGTGAGAGCAGGCCGCGCCCCGCGCGGCGGCGCTGTTCAGCTCTCGCGGTAAGCCGCGCCCCGCGCGGCGGCGCTCAAGCTCTCGCCTCAAGCCGCGCCCCGCGCGGCGGCGCTTCAGCTCTGCCTCAGCCGCGCCCCGCGCGGCGGCGCTGTTCAGCGCAGCCGTGTGCCTCGTGTTCTCCCCGTACGGCCTGGGCGCAGCCCAATCATGTTTTCCGGGGGGCGTCAAGCACGCTCTTCGCTTGACGCCCCCCGGAAAACATGATTGCCTCCGGCAGGCCGTACGGGGAGAACACGACGCACTTCCCTTCTCCTTGGGGGCCTCTCGGCCACTCTTCATACTGAGATCGCGCACCGATCCAGGAAATATTTGGTGCGGTACGGATCTAAGCTAAAGACAAAAGAGTCCTCGCCGGACAGGCAGGCCGCCAAGGAGAAGGAAAAGAAACAGCGGTCGTGTTCCCCCCCGCATGACCTGTCAAAGACAACCATGCTTTCTTGGGGGGTGCAAGCGAAAAGCGTGCTTGCACCCCCCAAGAAAGCATGGTAGCCCTCCGGGCAGGCCATACTGATCTTCAATTGTTGGGGTCAGGTTGGTTCGGGGGTGAGGGTCAGGCCGGTGTGGGCGAGGAATCCGTCGAGCAGGTCGGGCCGGTTCCGGATGAGGCGGAGTCGGCGGCGCACGATCGGGACCAGGTCGTTCAGACCGACGGGGGCGAGGTTGGCCAGACCGCGTTTGAGGTGTGACCACACCCCTTCCACCGGGTTGAGTTCCGGGGCGTAGGCGGGTAGTCGGATCACGTGCAGCCAGTCCCGGGCGGCGAGGGCGGGCCGTATCCGGGCGCTGATGTGCCGGTCGAGGTTGTCCCAGATCAGCACGATCGGGCCGCCCAGGCGACGGTGGGCGTCGTCCAGCAGCGCGAGGTAGTGCCGCTCGAGGAAGCTGCGCGGGGCCGGCGGGCTGCGGCGGCGGTGGTGCACGAGCACCCGGTGCAGCAGCCGGGTGCGTTCGCCGGGTTTGACGCAGAGCAGGCCGGCCACCGAGATCCGACCCTGGGAACCGGCCCAGTAGGGCAGGACCGGGGTGTGGCCGCGCCTTGCCCAGGTGCGGGCCTTGTGCGGGCGGGTGTTGCAGCCGGTCTCGTCCTCGAAGCACAACCAGGCGCCCAGGTCCGCGGCTAGGGTTTTCCCCGCGCCCACGACTCCCGCCGCCAGGCGGTGACCGCGGCCTCGTCACGGCGGTCGGCCCGCCGGGCCGGCACCTGGGGGCTGTAACCGATGCGGTGCAGCACCAGCGACATCCCGGCCGGGGTGTAGCGCACCGCGAACAACCGCGCGACCAGCTCCGCGACCCTGGCCAGGGTCCAGCGTCGATCCTCGGTGTACCCGTGGGCGGCCGGCCCCTGCTCCAGGGCCTGGACCAGCCGGTCGAGCCGGGCCCGGTCCAGACGGCAGTCCGGCCCGCCCGGCCCCCTGGAGCGCAGGGCCTGCCGGCCCCCGGCACGCCACAAACGCCGCCAGGCATAGGCGGACTTGGTCGACACCCGCAGACCACGAGCGACCTCGCAGGCGCCCACACCACGCTCGAACCAGTCGGCGGCCTGCATCCGCACCGCCTCACGTCGGGCCCGTTCCCGTCCGGTCAGGCCACCACCATCGGGATAGCGCATACCCCACGGGTACCCCCGGGACAGCCCCACCCACCGACACAAGCCACCACAGACCCCAACAATTGAAGATCAGTACGGGGAGAACACGAGGCCACCGGACTGCACGGGGCGTGCCAAAAGCTGAAGATCAAAAGCTGAAGCGAAGACGTGGGCGTGCGGGGAGTGGGGGTCAGGTGGTGAGTTCCCTGTGCACCAAGGGCATGACTTCGGTGCCCAGTAGTTCGATCGCCTCCATCACCAGGCGGTGCGGTACGCCGGACCAGTCCATGTGCATCGCGTACCGCTTCGCACCGGTCAGTCGGCCGACGGTGACGAGGCGTTCGGCGACCTCTTCCGGATTGCCCGCGAAGATCGACGTTGCGCCTCGGGTCCATTCGTCGTACTCGGCGCGCGACGGCACGGGCCAGCCGCGTGCGCGGGAGCCGTACTTCATCGTTTCCAGCCAGTACGGGTAGTACGCGTCCTTGGCGGCTCGGGAATCGCGGGCGATGAGGCCGATCGCGCTCATCGTGACGTGCAGGTCCTCCGGGGCGTGCCCGCCTGCTTCACCCGCGCGCCGGTACAGGTCGACCAGTGGGGCGAAGCGCTCCGGCTGCCCGCCGATGACGGCGTACACGACCGGCAGGCCGAGCAGGCCCGCGCGCACCGAGGACTCGGGGTTGCCGCCGGTGCCGACGGAGATGCGCAGGTGCTCCCCGTACGGGCGCGGGAAGACGTGGGCGTTTTCCAGCGGCGGGCGGAACTTGCCCGACCAGGTGATCGGATTTCCCCGGTCCAGTTCCAGCAGCAGGGCCAGCTTCTCCTCGAAGAGCTCGTCGTAGTCCTCCAGCGCCGCGCCGAACAACGGGAACGACTCGGTGAACGAGCCGCGGCCGGCCAGCAGTTCGGCCCGGCCCCGGCTGAGCTGGTCGAGCGTGGTGAACTGCTGGTAGACGCGCACCGGGTCCTCGGTGCTGAGCACCGTGACGGCGCTGCCGAGGGTGATGCGCTCGGTGATGCTCGCGGCGGCGGCCAGCACCGTGCCGGGGTTGGACACGGCGTAGTCGGCGATGTGGTGCTCGCCCAGCCCGTAGAAGCCCAGGCCCAGCTCGTCGGCGAGCTTGATGCGCTCGAGCTGCTGGGCCAGCGCGTCGGCCACCGGCACCTGCTCGCCGGTCACCGGGTCGGGGTGGCGGTCGGCGAAGCTGAGGAGCCCGAGTTCCATGCTGTTCGTGGACACGTCGGCAAACCTAACCCGCGACCGCGTGTCGGCGCGGATCGCCGCCGGAGGCCGGGCGCCACTGGAGGCCGGGCGCCACTGGAGGCCGGGCGCCGCCGGGATCCGGGGCATCACCGGAAGGCGGGTCGTCGCCGGCAAGGCTGAGAAACGGGTTCAGGGCTCTCAGGTTCCGTACGCTACCGTACGGAAAAGTTCCGTACGGTAGCGTACGGACATGCGACCGGAGGTGGCCCGTGGTGGTCCTGGCCCTGATCACGGCGTTGGTGCTGGCGGCGGTCGGAGTGCTGCACGTGGTGTGGGTGTTCACGCCGTGGCCGCTGCGCTCGCCCGAGGAGTTCGCGCGCCGCGTGGTGGGGGTGACGCCGGACCGGCTGCCCCCGCCCGGGTTGACCGCGGCCGTGGCGGTGCTGCTCGGCCTCGCGGCCTACCTGGTCGCGGGTCGCGCGGGCCTGGTGGCGGTGCCCGGCCCGGGGTGGTGGACCGCCGTGGGCGCCGCCGGCGTCGCGGCGGTGCTCCTGCTGCGCGGTGTGCGCGGCCTGGTCGTGTCGACCGGCCGGGACACCGAGTTCGCCCGCCTCGACCGGCGGGTCTACTCGCCGCTGTGCCTCGCGCTCGCCTGCGGCGCCGGGCTGGTCGCGGCGCTGTCCTGAACCACCGCCGGAGGCGGGCCCCGCGCGGGAAGGAGCGCGGGGCCCGCGGCGGCCGGCGGCGGGAGCCGGGGGGACGACCCGCCGCCGGGTGGTCGGGCGGGGCTGCCGCGCGGGACCTGCGCGGCGGCGCCGGGTGGAGGCGGGCCTCCGCCTCAGCGGGGAACATATAGCCCCGCCCCACGGCGGAGATCGCCCACCGCCCACCGGCCGTTACGGCACCGCGGGCGGTCGCCGGCTACGGCTTGCGGGCCACGATCAGCGACTGGCCGGGCGAGGTGCGCAGCGGGTGCGTCGCCAGGTCGGTGAAGCCCGCCTCCGCCAGCCAGCCGCCGATCTCCGCGCCGGGGTAGACCTGCCCGCCCTGACCGTGGAACAGGTTGAGGCTGAACACCCGGGCGAACGCGTCCGAGGCCCGGTCCTCGCTGTGCTCGTCGTGCTCCAGCAGCACCACCGCGCCCCCGGACCGCACCGCGTCCGCGACCCGGCGCAGCAGCACCCGGTTCGCGTCGGCGGTCCGGCCGTGCACGACGTTGAACAGCAGGGCGGTGTCGTAGCCCGCGCCGAGGTCCAGCTCGTCGTAGTCGCCCGGCCGCAGCGTGACGCGGGCCGACAGCCCCGCGTCGGTGACCGCGCCCGAGCCGACGGCCAGGGCGTCGGGCAGGTCGACCACCGTCGCGCGCAGGCCGGGGTGCCGCGCGCACAGCCGGATCGCGTACTTGGCGTGCCCGCCGCCCAGGTCCAGCAGCCGGTCGCCCACCGGGACCAGCTCGGTGACCTCCGGCGCGATGGTGTCGGCGTGCCGGGACAGCATCCCCTGGAACCGGGCCAGGGTCCCGGGCCGCTCGGCCAGCCAGCCGTAGAAGTCCCGCGCCGGCTTGCCGGACCGGATGGAGTCCTCCAGCCCGTCCCACGACTCGAACAGCACCGCCGACCAGAACCGGTCGACCTCGCGGTAGCCGGGACCGGCCAGCCACTCCTGCGTGGCGGCGGCGTTGGCGTAGCCGTCCGCGCCGTGCTCCAGGTAGCCGAACGCGGCCAGCGCCTCGGCGAGCAGCCCGGTGCCGCGCGGGTCGGCGCCCAGCCGCGCCGCGAGGTCGGCCACCGGCAGCGGGCCGCGCGCCAGCGCGCCGAAGACGTCCAGGCGCAGCGCGGCGGCCAGGGCGCGGTAGCCGGCCGCGGCCAGCAGGTCGGGGAACGACGGGGGACCGTCGCCGGGTTCGAGGTGCAGCGGCATGTCAGGACCTTTCCGGCAGTGCTCCCGCCGAGGCGAGGTAGTCGATGTGGCGGGCGATCATGTCGGCGTCGGCGGGCGGGAAGGAGACGCCGCACCGGGCCGCCGCCGCCCAGGTGGCCGAGCAGTCGAACCGCGGGTGCGGGCGGTGGGTCGTGGTGAGGTCGTAGGCCAGCGGGCCGAACGCGGTGTCCGGGTTCTCCAGCATCACCGCCCGCCAGTCGGCGTACTCCAGCAGCCGCGTCGGGTAGCCCTTGGCGGTCAGCACCTCGCCCAGCTCGGCGTAGCCCAGCCCGTCGGCGCGGTAGTAGTGGAAGTCGCGGCCGACGCCGTCCGGGCGGGTGGAGATGCCCGCGATCGCGCCCGCGACCCGGTCCACCGGCACCATGTCGATCACGTCGGCGGTGCGCGGCACCGCCCGCGTGTGGGCGCAGGCCGCGATCAGCCTGCTCAGGTACGACTCGGCCTTGGCGGTGCCGGTCCGCACGTCGCCGACGATCGCCGCGATCCGGTGCACCGACACCGGCACGCCCCGCTCGCGCGCCCGCACGGCCATCGTGTCGGCCACCCACTTCGTGGTGAGGTACCCGGTGTCCAGCCCGGTGGGGTCCTCGGCCGGGTCGGTCTCGGTGACCAGCCGCCCGTCGTAGGCCGTGCCCAGGTAGACGCCGAGCGTGGAGGTCAGGTGCAGCGGCTTGGTCGCGTACCGGGTGGCCAGGCGCAGCACGTCGACGGTGCTGCCCACGTGCGGCGGCATCATCCACCGGTAGGTCAGGACGAAGTTCATCACCGCGCCGTTGTGGTAGATGGCGTCCACGCTCTCGGCGAGCCCGTCGAACTCGCGCTCGCCCAGGCCCAGCAGCGGTTTCGACAGGTCGCCCACCACCGGCACGACCCGCGCCAGCCGCTCCGGCGGCACGTCCAGGCCGGCGCGCCGCAGGTTGGCGCGCAGCCGGGCCGCCGCCACCTCCGGCGACTCGGCCCGCACCAGGCAGTGCACCTGCGCCCCGGTCCGGTCGAGCAGCTCCGCCAGCAGGTGCGCGCCGAGGAACCCGGTCGCGCCGGTGAGCAGGACCCGTTGCGGCGCGCCGGTCCGCGGCGGGTGCGCGACCGCGACGTCGTCCGGCGGCTCGGCGTCGAGCCGCATCCGCTCGGCGGTGGGCAGCCCGGTCCGGTAGCGCTGCGCGAAGGTGTGGTCCGAGCCGGCCGCGCGCTCCACGACCTCGGCCAGCTCGGCGAGGTCGGCGGTGGCGAACAGCGCGCGCAGCGGCACCGTCACCCCCAGCAGCGACCGCACCTTGGCCAGCACCGCCGCCGCGACCAGGGAGTGCCCGCCCAGCCCGAAGAACGAGTCGCGCCGCCCGACCAGCGGCGCGCCGAGCACCTCGGCCCAGATCCCGGCCAGGGCCCGCTCCACCGGCGTGCCCGGCGGCTCGTACGGCGCGCCGCCCGCCTCCGGGTCGGGCAGCCGGGCGGTGTCGACCTTGCCGTGCGCGGTCAGCGGCAGCTCCGCCAGCACCACCCGCGCGCCGGGCAGCATCGCCGCCGGCAGGCGCCCGGCGCAGAACGCCCGCAGCTCGTCCAGCGCCGGGGCCTGCCCGCGCGGCACGACGTAGGCGACCAGGGTGTCGGCCCGCACGGTGACGGCGGCCTCGGCGACCCCGGGGTGCTCCAGCAGCGCCGCGCGCACCTCGCCCGGCTCGATCCGGTGGCCGCGCAGCTTGACCTGGTCGTCCACCCGGCCCAGGAACTCCAGCGTCCCGTCCGGCAGCAGCCGCGCGAGGTCGCCGGTCCGGTACATCCGCCCGCCCGGCACCTCCGGGTCGGGCAGGTACGCCGACGCCGTGCGCGCCGGGTCGCCCCGGTAGCCCCGCGCCGGCGCGTCCCCGCCGACGTGCAGCTGCCCCGGCACGCCGACCGGCGCCGGCCGCAGGTCGGCGTCGAGCACGTAGGCCCGCACGCCGGGCAGCGGGCGGCCGATGGGCAGCGTCGCGCAGCGCGGGTCGACCTCGGTGGCGTCGACCGTGCGGTGCGCGGTGGCGCAGACCGTCGTCTCGGTCGGCCCGTAGTGGTTGACCAGCGGCACGCCGGTCGCCTCGGCCCACCGGGCGACGGCGCGCGGCGGCACGGCCTCGCCGCCGATCATCACCACCCGCAGCGGGCCGGCGGGCGCGGTGACGCCCTCCAGGTCGGCCACCCACCGCTTCCACAGCGCGGCCGGGGCGTCCACGGCGGTCAGGCCGTGCTCGGCGCACAGCCGCAGCAGCTCCGGCCCGCCGACGGCCGCCGGCTCCGGGTGCACGGCCACCGCCGCGCCCGAGCACCACGCCGGGAACACGTCGCCCACCGAGGCGTCGAAGCTCAGCGGCGGGACCATCAGGATCCGCTGACCGGGCCCGAACCCGTGCAGGTCGATGAACGCGTCGGTGAGGTTGGCCAGCGTGTCGTGCTGGACCTGCACCCCCTTGGGCACGCCGGTCGACCCGGAGGTGTAGACGACGTAGGCCAGGCCGCCGCGCGGGACCTCGCGCGCGGGCGGAGCGTCGGCCTCGCCGGCGAAGTCCTCGTCGGAGGTGGCCAGCAGCGCGCCCGCGAACCCGGCGAACCGGTCGCGGTCCCCGGGCGCGGTGACGACGACCGGCGCGCCGCAGTCGGCGAGCAGCGCGGCGAGCCGGGCCGGCGGGTGCGCCGGGTCCAGCGGCACGTAGGCCCCGCCCGCCTTGAGGATCGCCAGCAGCGCCACCGCCGCGTCGGGACCGGCCCGCAGCGCCAGCCCGACCGGCGTCTCGGGTCCGACGCCCCGTTCGGCCAGCGCCCGCGCGACCCGGTTGGCGCGCCGGTCCAGCCGCGCGAAGCTCAGCTCGGCGGTGGCCGCGCCGTCGGCGCCCAGGGCGAGCACGGCCGTCGCGGCGGGGTGGGCGGCGACCTGCTCGGCGATGCGGGTCAGGACGTCGGCGGGAGCGCGGCCCGCCCCGTCGCGGTTCAGCTCCGCCGCCGCGGCCCGGTCGGCGGCGGTCGCGGTGTCCAGTTCGGACAGCCTGGCCGCGGGGTTCGCCACCAGCGCCGCCAGCGCGGCCAGGAACTGCTCGGCCAGCCGCGCGACGGTGTCCGGCTCGAACAGGTCCGCGCTGTAGTCCAGGTTCACGGGCCAGTCGCCGGCGGTCTCCCGCACGTGCAGGGTCAGGTCGAACCGGCTGGTGCCCCGGTCGACCGGCAGGGTGGCGGCGGGCAGCCCGGCCCAGCGGTCCCCGTCGCCGCCCCGGTTGAGCACCAGCATCACCTGGAACAGCGGGTGGTGGGCGAGGTCGCGGCGCGGCGCGACCCGGGCGGCCACCTCGTCGAAGCTCACCTCGGCGTGGTCCAGCGCGGCCACGGCGGTGGCCTTGGCGCGGGCCAGCAGCTCGCCGACGGTCGGGTCGCCGGACAGGTCCACGCGCAGCGCCGTCGTGGTGACGAACATGCCGACCGAGCGCTCCAGCTCGGGCAGCGGCCGGTGCGTCGTGGGCGAGCCGATCACCAGGTCCTGCTCGCCCGACCGGCGGGCCAGCACGACCGCGAACGCGGCCAGCAGCACCGCGAAGGTCGTGCAGCCGTGGGCGCGGGCCAGGCCGGCGACCCCGCGGGCCGACTCCGCCGGCACGGTGAACCGGTGGCTGCCGCCCGCGACGGTCCGGTCCCGGGTCCGCGGCCGGTCGGCGGCCAGGTCCAGCACGGCGGGCGCGCCGGCCAGGCGGTCCGCCCAGTGGTCGAGCTGCCGCTGCCGCTCGCCGTCGGCCAGCCGGTCGGCCTGCCAGCGCGCGTAGTCGGGGAACTGCGCCCCGACCGGGGCCGGCGGGAGGCCCGCGTACACGTCGCCGACCTCGGCCGCGACCAGGCCCAGCGACAGGTCGTCGCACACGATGTGGTGGGCGGTCAGCACCACGGCGCCGTCGCCGGGCGCGACCCGCACCAGCCGGACCCGCAGCAGGGGGCCGGCCGCCAGGTCGAACGGGGTGTCCACCTCGGCCACGACCAGGTCGTGCAGGTCGCCGTCGCCCAGGTCCTCGACCCGCAGGTCGACGACCGGCTCGGCGGACACCTGCTGCCGCGGCACGCCGTCGACCTCGACGATCCGGGTCCGCAGCGCCTCGTGCCGCTCGACCACGGCGGTGACGGCGGCCCGCAGCCGGTCGGGGTCGACCTCGCCCGCGACGCGCAGCGCGGCGAACATGGCGTACGCGCCCGCGTCCAGGCCGAGCCGCCCGGTCAGCCACAGGCCGCGCTGGTTGCCGGTCAGCGGCACGGTCGCGCCCTCGGGCCGCCGGGGCACCCCGCGCTGCGCGCCGGCCAGGCCCCGCTGGGCGAGCAGGCGCTCCAGCAGCCGCTCGCGGTGGTCGGTCAGGTCGGTCACTGGAGGGTCCTTTCCGGTGTCTGGGCCACCGCGTCGGGCAGGTCGTCCACGGCCCGCAGCCGCGGGCGCGACCACGCGTAGGCGGTCAGCGCCAGCATCAGCACGCCGACCACCAGGAACACCAGGGCGATGCCGCGGCCCTCGCCGGTGCCGATGAGCGACCCGACCGAGGGCGCCAGGGCGCCGCCGGGCGCCATCAGCGGTTCGGCCAGGCCGTCGGACAGCGGGCCGATCAGCAGGTACGCCAGGGGCATCGCGGCGGTGCTCAGCATCCGCACGACGGCCAGCACCCGGCCCAGCACGGCCGGGTCCACCTTGGTCTGCAGCAGCGTCACGCAGCAGGTGTTCATCAGCGGCAGCGTGCACAGGAAGGCGGGCGCCGCCACCCCGATCAGCCACGGCGAGGGCGCGAGGCTGTGCAGCACCAGGAACACCCCGCCCAGCGCCAGGCCGAGGTAGACGCCCAGCACCCGCCGCTCCGGCCCGCCCCACGCGCCCATGACCAGCCCGCCGGCGAACAGCCCGCCGCCACCGGCCGCCATCAGCACGCCCAGGGTCGCCGGCCCGGAGAACGACAGGATCAGCGGCTGCACCAGCCCGCCCGCGACGGCGAACAGGAAGTTCCACGCGCCGAACACCGCGCACAGCGTGAACAGCCCCGGCGCGCCGCGCAGCCACCGCAGGCCCGCGCCGATGCCCTCCCGCCGGCCGCCGTCGCCACCGCCGCCCGAGGTCGCCGGCAGCCGGGCCGCCAGCAGCGCCGCGACCGCGAACGCCATCGACACCACGTCGATCACCAGCACCCCGCGCAGCCCGACCAGCCCCAGCAGCGCGCCCGCCACCAGCGGCGCGGCGATCTGCACGCCGTGGGTGAGCTGCATCAGGCCGTTGACGCGGCCGAGGTGCTCCGGCGGCACCAGCGCGGGCACCAGCGCCTGGTAGGCGATGAGGTGGAAGGTGTTCAGCGTCGCGGTCAGCGCCGAGGCCAGGTACACGTGCCACACCGCCAGCGAGCCGGTGGTCACCGCGACCAGCAGCAGCGCGGTGACCACCCCCGCGCCGAGGTCGGCCACGAGCATGACCCGGCGGCGGTCGCACCGGTCGGCGAGCGCGCCCGCGTACGGGGCGAGCAGGATGCCCGGCACCACCGCGCAGAACTGGATGAGCGCGAACTGCGTCACCGAGCCCGTGCCCAGGTACACCCAGACGCCGAGCACGAACGCGGTCAGCGCCGAGCCGATGACCGAGACCAGCTGCCCGGCCCACACCACGGCGAACCGCTTCACGGCGCCTCCCCGAGCATCGCCTCGATCTCCTCGGTGGACAGGCCGGCCAGCCGCACCCGCAGCTCGGCGACGGCGGCGATGCGGTCGGGCTCGTCCAGCGCCGCCAGCGCCGCGGCCATCCCGGCGACGGTGGGCGCGGCGAACATCCGGCCGATGGGCACGCTCACCGAGAACGCGCCGCGCACCCGCGCCAGCGCCTTGGCCGCCAGCAGGGAGTGCCCGCCCAGCGCGAAGAAGTCGTCGTGCACCCCCACCTCCGGCACGCCCAGCACCTCGCACCAGATGCCCGCCAGCACCTCCTCCACGGCGTCGCGCGGCGCGACCCGGTCGCCGGCGGGCGCCCACTCCGGTTCGGGCAGGGCGGCGCGGTCGGTCTTGCCGTTGGGGGTCAGCGGGAACGCGTCCAGCAGCACCGCCGCGGCGGGCACCATGTACTCGGGCAGCCGCTCGGCCAGCCGCGCGCGCAGCCGCGCCCACAGGTCCGCCGAGCGCCGCTCCGGCACCAGGTAGGCGACCAGGCGCTCGTCGCGCGGCACGACGACGGCCTCGCGCACCTCGCCCGTGGCCAGCAGCGCCGCCTCGACCTCGCCCGGTTCGATGCGGAAGCCGCGCAGCTTCACCTGGTGGTCCGCGCGGCCCAGGAAGTCCAGCGTGCCGTCCGGGCGGTGGCGGACCAGGTCGCCGGTCGCGTAGAGCCGCCCGCCCGGCGCGCGGGAGAACGGGTCGGGCACGAACCGGCTCGCGGTCAGCGCCGGGCGGCCGTGGTAGCCGCGCGCGACGCCCGCCCCGCCGATGTGCAGCTCGCCCACCACGCCGGGCGGCACCGGCTGCAGCGCCGCGTCGAGCACGTAGAGGCGGGTGTTGCCGATCGGCGGCCCGATCACGACCGGGGCGGGCGACGGCTCGACCAGGCCAGCCGCCGACCACACCGCGGTCTCGGTGGGCCCGTAGGCGTTCCACAGCAGCGAGTTCCCGTCCAGCAGGTCGTCGGCCAGGTCGCGGGGCAGCGCCTCGCCGCCGCACACGCGGGTCGTGACGCCCGGCGGGACGCCGCCGGCGGCGTGCAGCAGCCGCCACGTCGCCGGGGTCGCCTGCAGGGCGGTGACGCCGCGCTCGGCCAGCAGGGCGCGCAGCGCCGCGCCGTCGCCGGCGGTGTCGCCCGGCACGACCAGGACCTCCGCGCCGGCCACCAGCGGCAGCAGCAGTTCGAGCACCGAGATGTCGAACGACAGGGTCGTCACGGCCGCCAGCCGGTCGCCGGCGGTGAGCGACAGCAGCGGCGCGAACGAGGCCAGCAGGTTCACCACCGCCCGGTGCGGCACGGCCACGCCCTTGGGCGTGCCGGTCGAGCCGGAGGTGTAGATCACGTAGGCCAGGTCCTCGCCGATCACCGGGCGCGGCCCCGGTGGCTGCTCGGCCGGGGCCGGCTGGTCGGTCGGGGACAGCACGTCGGGCAGGGACAGCACGGCGCCCGCGAACGCCGGGTGCTCCAGCGCCGGGTCGGTCAGCAGGGTGGTCGCGCCGGAGTCGGCGAGCATCGCCGCCAGCCGCTCGGCCGGCCAGCCGGGGTCCAGCGGCACGTAGGCCGCCCCCGCCCGCCACACGCCCAGCACGGCCGCCACCAGGTCCGGTGTGCGCGGCAGGTGCAGCGCGACCGGCCCGGTCGCGCCGTGCGCCCGCAGCGCCGCCGCCACGCGGTCGGACCGCTCGGCCAGCTCCCGGTAGGTCAGCGCCGCGCCGCCCGGCCCGGACACCGCGACCGCGTCGGGCTCGCCCGCGACCAGGTCCAGCGCGGTGGTGGCGGCGGGCAGCGGCAGGTCGGTGTCGTTGAAGCCCTCCAGGACCTCCCAGCGGCGCACGCCGGTCAGCGCGTCCAGCTCCGAGACGCGCCGCCCCGGGTCCCGGGCCGCCGCCGCGAGCAGCGCGACGAGCCGGTCGGTGAACTCGGCGACGGTGGCCTCGTCGAACAGGTCGGTGCTGTACTCGACGCCCAGCGCCAGCGCGCCGCCCCGGTGCTCCGCGGCCAGCGTGATGTCCACCTTGGACACGCCGGGGTCGGGGGTGATCGCGGTCGCGCGGACGCCGGGCAGCCCGACGTCCAGCGGCGGGGTGTTCTGGAGGATCAGCTGCGCCTGGAACAGCGGCGCGTGGCCCAGGCTCCGCTGCGGGCTCAGGTGCTCCACCAGCCGCTCGAACGGCAGGTCGGCGTGCGCCAGGCCCTCGACGGTGGTGGCGCGGACGCGGTCGAGCAGCTCGGCGAAGGTCGGGTCGCCGGCCACCGACGTGCGCAGCGCCAGCGTGTTGACGAAGAAGCCGATCAGCCCCTCCAGGTCGGGGTGCGACCGGCCGGCGACCGGCGTGCCCACCACGACGTCGTCCTGCCCGGCGAGCCGGCCCAGGCGCGCGGTGAAACCGGCCATCAGCACCATGAACAGCGTCGCGCCGTGCGCGCGGGCCAGCCGCTCCAGGGCGGCCACGTCGGCGGCGGGCACCTCGCGGTGGTGCAGCGCGCCCCGGTGGGTGGCCACGGCCGGGCGCGGGCGGTCGGTGGGCAGCGTCAGCAGCTCGGGCGCGCCCGCCAGGTGGCGCGCCCAGTGGTCCAGGTGGGCGGCGGCCACCTCGTCGCCCATCCGGTCGCGCTGCCACACCGCGAAGTCCGGGTACTGCAGGCGGGGTTCCGGCCGGTCGGGCACGCGGCCGGCCAGCGCCGCCGCGTAGTTCTCGCCCAGCTCGGCCAGCAGCACCGACAGCGACCACGCGTCGGCCACGATGTGGTGCAGGCACAGCACCAGCACGTGGTCGTCGTCGGCGAAGCGGCCCAGGTCGGCGGTGAACAGCGGGCCCCGCTGCAGGTCGAAGCCGACCGCGCCGCGCCGGTCGGCGAACGCGCGCGCCGCCGCGTCCCGGTCGCCGTCGGGCAGCTCGTGCCGGGTCAGCCCCACCGCGCCGGTCGGCGCGACCAGCTGCACCGGCTCGCCGCCCGAGTCGGGGAACGTCGTGCGCAGCGCCGCGTGCCGGGCGACCACGCCGTCCAGCGCGCCGCGCAGGGCGGCCACGTCCAGCGGGCCGCGCAGGCGCAGCGCGAGCGGGATGGTGTAGGCCGCGCCGCCGGGCGAGAGCCGGTCCAGGAACCACAGCCGCTGCTGGCCGAACGACAGCGGGTAGGCGGCGGGTTTCGCGGCGCGCTCGCGCAGCCTGCGCGCCAGCAGCTCCCGCTTGCGCGCGGCGGACACCGCGTCGGGGTGGGTCATGGTCAGCTCCCGGACGTGGCGAGTCGGTCGGCGGCGGCCCGCACGTCGCCCCGCAGGTGGGTGGGCACGCGGTCGCCGAAGTGCCGCAGGTACGCGGCGAGGGTGGCGTCGTCGTCGCGCAGGAACGGGAAGTCGGTGGGCACCATGTGCCGGATGGCGAGCATCGGCACCGGGCTGCGCAGCGGCCGGAACCCGGGGTTCCACAGGCCCGCCTTGTCCGGCGGGCCGGGGTGGAACTCGCCGACCATCAGGCCGTCGCGGGCGTAGTCGGCCTTGAGCAGCTCCTGCGCGCGGTCCACCACCGCCCACTGCGCGCGCGCGGTGAGGTCGGGGAACAGCACCAGGATCGTCTTGAACTGGGCGGACGTGCCGGTGCGCGGTTCCAGCTCGGCGAACCAGTCCCGGTAGGGCAGCAGCAGCCGCGCCAGCTCGGCGGGGTCGTCGTGCCCGCCCGCGTGCACGGACAGCAGGAACAGCCCCTTCTTCAGCGAGCTGTCGGTGAACGGGCACACGTCGCCGCGCCTGCCCAGCTCGGGGTGCGGCGCGCACAGGTAGTCGGCCGCCCAGGCGAACACGGTGCGCAGCGCCTGCTCGTGCGCCGCGACCGCGTCCGGGAGCCGCTCGGCGGCGAAGTCGGCCGGCTCGACGAGGGGGTGGGCGGGCCGGGTCGGGTGGATCAGCATCAGCTCACCTGCCTTCTGCCACGTGTGCGGCGGGACCGGTGTGCCAGTCCGGCCAGCGCCGCGCCGGTCAGCGCGGCGGTCACGCCGCCCAGCAGGCGGTCCTGGCGCCGCGCGCGGGCCAGGGCTTCGCCGTAGGGCACTGTCGTGTGCGCGATGAGGGTGTAGAGCGGCACCCAGGAGCGCGGGAACATGCGGTGCAGCACCAGGTCCGCCTTCTTGCGGGCCAGGAACAGCGGCGAGCGCAGCCGGTCCCGCAGCTCGACGAAGTTGCGCTTGGACAGCTCGGCCAGCACGTCGGTGTGCGGCCGGCGGGCGGCCTCGAACGCGGCCAGCGCGCCGGGCAGGTCGTGCGGGTGGGCGGCCAGGCAGCGGTCGAGCACCGAGCAGTCCTCGAACGCGGCGTTCATGCCCTGCCCGAAGAACGGGTACACCGCGTGCGCGGCGTCGCCCAGCAGCACCACGCCGCGCCCGTGCGGCGCGGTCGCGTGCCACGGCTCGGTGCGGATGGTGACCAGGCTCGCCGGCGGGTGCGCCAGGAACTGCTCCACCAGGTCGGGCACGAGGGTCAGCGCGTCGGGGAAGCGGCGGGCGAAGAACTCCCGCACCCGCGCGCCGGTGCCCAGGCCCGCGAACCCCTCGCGGCCCTCGAACGGCAGGAACACCGTGGCGGTCAGCGAGCCGTCCACGTTGGGGTGCGCCACGATCAGCCCGTCGTCGCCCGGCCACACGTGCAGGGCGCGCAGCTCGGTGCGCGGTCGCCCGTCGTCGCCGACCGGGATCAGCAGCTCCTTGTAGCCCCACTCCAGGTGCTCCTGGTGCAGCGTGGTCCGCGCGCCGCGCGCCAGCCCGGCGCGCACCGCCGAGAACGCGCCGTCCGCGCCGACGACGAGGCGGGCGGTGTGCTCGACCGTCCCCTGTGGACCGTCGGTGGTGACCGACGGGCGCTGCCGGTCCACGGCGGTGACCCGGTGGCCCCAGCGGAACTCGACGCCGCGCCGCTCGGCCTCGTCGACCAGCGCCACGTTCAGGTCGTGCCGCAGCACCGAGTGCAGGATCTGGTCCTCCCCGGTGCCGTAGGGCTGGAAGCGCAGCGCGCCGTCGGGCGAGTGCACGACCCGGCCGCGCATCGGCACGGTGGCCGGCGCGAGCGCGTCGAGCAGCCCGACCTCGCGCAGCGCCACGATCCCGCGCTGGGACAGGCCGAGGTTGATCGACCGGCCCTCCTCGCGGGCGCCCGGCGTGCGGGGGTCGGCCCGCCGCTCGAGCACGCGCACGCGCCAACCGCGCCGCGCCAGGTACACGGCGGTCAGCGAGCCCGCGAGGCCCGCTCCCACCACCACCGCGTCGGTCATGCCCGGCCCCCGGTCGGCGGGCCGGTCCTGTCGTGTCCCATGCTTTCCCCAGGTTCGCAGTGCGCTCGTCCGCTCGGTCACCGGTCGTCGTCGGCCAGCGTGCCCAGCAGGCGGTCGATCTCGGCGTCGGACAGGTCGTCGAGCTGGTCCAGCAGCGGCACGGGGCCGCGCGCGCCCCCGTCCGCGGTCGTCAGCGCCGCGCACAGGGCCGCGATCGTGGGCGCGGCGAACAGCGTCGCCAGCGCCAGGTCCGCGCCCATCGCCGCGCGCACGCGGGCGAGCATCTGGGTGGCGGTCAGCGAGTGGCCGCCCAGGGCGAAGAAGTTGTCGTGCACGCCGAGCGGCCGGTCGGCCGGGATGCTCAGCACGTCCCGCCAGATCGACGCCATCCGGGTCTCCGCGTCGTCGCGCGGCGGCACGTGCGCGGCGTCGCCGGCGGTCCACTCGGGCTCGGGCAGCGCGTCCCGGTCGGTCTTGCCCGAACCGGTGCGCGGCAGCGCGTCCAGCGCCACGATCGCGGCCGGCACCATGTACTCGGGCAGCTTCGCGGCCAGGTGCGGGCGCAGCGCCTCGGTGTCGCCGCGGCGCAGCACGACGTGCGCCACCAGCCGCACGTCGACCTCGTTCGCCGACCAGGTGGTGACCACGGCGTCGGCGACGTCGGGGTGGGCGCGCAGCACGGCCTCGACCTCGCCGGGCTCGATGCGGAACCCCCGGACCTTGACCTGCCGGTCGGCGCGGCCGAGGAACTCCAGCCGCCCGTCGGCGCGCAGGCGGACCAGGTCGCCGGTCGCGTAGAGCCTGCCCCCGCCGAACGGGTCGGGCAGGAACCGGTCGGCGGTCAGCGCCGGCAGGCCGTGGTAGCCGCGCGCCACGCCCGCGCCGCCGACGTGCAGCTCGCCGATCAGGCCGGGCAGGACGGGGCGCAGCAGCGGGTCCAGCACGTGCAGCGTCGTCCCCGGCACGGCCGGGCCCAGCCGGATCGGCTCGGGGCCGCGCGGCACGACGCCGACCGCGGAGTACACCGTGGTCTCGGTCGGCCCGTAGCCGTCGACGAGCGTCGCGCCGTCGGACTGGAGCTGGTCGGCCAGGTCGCGGGTCAGCGCCTCGCCGCCGGTGACCCGCAGCCGGACGTGCGCCGGCACGCCGCCCGCCGCCACGATCATCCGCCAGCTCGCCGGGCCGCCCTGCACGACCGTCGCGCCGGCCTCCGCGATGTGCCGGCGCAGCAGCGCGCCGTCCGCCACGTCGTCGGCGGGGACCGTCACCACCCGCGTGCCGCGCAGCAGGGGCACCAGCAGCTCCACCGTGGAGACGTCGAACGCGGGGGTGGTGAAGGAGACCAGGACGTCGTCCGGCGACAGGTCCAGCAGGTCGTCCATCGCCGCGATCAGCGCCGCCAGGCCGCCCTGCGTGACGTGCACGCCCTTGGGGCGGCCCGTGGAGCCGGAGGTGTGGATGACGTAGGCCAGGCTCCCCGGGATCGGCGCGACGACGTCGGGCGGGGTGTCCGGGCCGGTCGCGGTGTCGAGGTCCACGTCGGCCCACGGACCGCCGAGGCGGGTGCGGGCGCGCGAGGCCGCGTCGGTGACCAGGACCGGGACGCCGGAGTCGGTCGCCATCGCGGTGAGGCGGTCGACCGGCCACGACGGGTCCAGCGGCAGGTAGCCCGCGCCCGCCCGCCACGCGGCCAGGACGCCGACGACGGTGGGCGTGCCGCGCTCCAGGCACAGCGCCACCGGCCGGTCGGGCCGCGCGCCGGCCGCGACCAGCGCGTGGGCCAGGCGGTTGGCCGCGCGGTCGATCTCGCCGCACGTCAGCGTCCCCACCAGGGCGTCGGGGTGCGCGGCCAGCGCCGCGGAGACCAGGTCGAGCGCGGTGCCGCCGCGGTGCGGCCCGGCGACGGGCGCGGGCGCCGCCGAGGTGAGCGGCAGCTCGGCGACCTCCACCGCCGGGTCGGCGTGCGCGGCGGCGGTGGCGAACGCGGTGTGCAGCGCCGCGATCGTCGCCTCCTCGAACAGCTCCGCGTCGTACTGCCAGCGCGCGAACCACCGGTCGCCGTCGTGCTCCACGGTCAGCGACAGGTCGAACTTCGCGCCGCCGTTGGCGACCGGCTCCGGCCGCATCGTCACCGCGCCCGCCCGGCGCGCCCGAGGCAGCGGCTCGACCGCGAACATCACCTGCACCAGGGGCGCGTGCGCCAGCGTCCGCTGCGGCGCCACCAGGTCCACCAGCTGCTCGAACGGCAGGTCCTGGTGCGCCAGCGCGGCGACCGTGGCGGCCTCGGCCGCGCGGACCACCTCGCCCAGGGTGGTGCCGGCGGCGAACCGGGCCCGCAGCGGCAGGGTGTTGGCCACGAACCCGACCAGGCCCTCGGTCTCGGGCCGGGTGCGGGCGGCGACCGGCGTGGCGACCAGGAAGTCCGCCTGCCCGGTCACCCGGTGCAGCACGCACTGGAACAGCGCCAGCAGGGCCGGGAACGACCCGTCGCCGACCCGCAGCTCCCGGCGCAGCTCCGCGCCGCGCCCGGTCGGCCTGGCGGGGCGGGGCCGGTCGCCGGGCAGCGGCAGCACGGTCGGCGCGCCGCGCAGCGCCTCCCGCCAGTGCGCGGCGTCGGCGGCGAACGCGTCGCCCTCGACCTGCTCGCGCTGCCACACCGCGTAGTCCGGGTACTGCACCGGCAGCTCGGGCAGGTCGGCCGGGTCGCCCGCGTAGCAGTGCGCCAGCTCGTCGAACAGCACCGAGCACGACCACCCGTCGGCGATGCTGTGGTGCAGCACCAGGACCAGCACGTGCCGGTCGGGCAGCCGCAGCAGGGCGGCCCGCAGCAGCGGACCGGCGTGCAGGTCGAACGGCCGCCGCACCAGCTCGCGCACGGCGTCGTCGAGCCCGTCCGCCGCCACGTCCAGCACCGGCAGCTCCACCGGCTGCGCGGAGGACACGACCTGCACCGGCACGCCGTCCTCGGCCTCGAACCGGGTCCGCAGCGCCTCGTGCCGCGCCACGACCGCGTCCAGCGCGGCGCGCAGCGCGCCCGGGTCCAGGGGGCCGTCCAGCGCCACCCGCCAGCCGATGTTGTAGACCGGGCCGGGGACGAGCTGGTCCAGCAGCCACAGCCGGCGCTGGCCGGACGAGGCGGGGAACCGGAACACCTCACGCCCGTCGGGGATCACCGTGCTCACCGCGCTCCTCCTCTGTGCCAACCCCGCTGGTCCACCGCGACCAGCCGGAACTCCGCGGTGTGCCGGCCGCCCCGGGCGTCGGTGAGCCACAGCCGGTCCGGGCCGGGCAGCATCTCCCCGACGCCCATCGGCGCGCCCGGCCGCTCCCGCTCCAGTGCGCGCACCGCGTGCGCGAACAGCTCGACCGACGGACCGCTTTCCAAGTCCACGTAGAACGGCTTGTGCTCGATCGGGCTCTTGGCGAACACGAACCGCGGCACGCCGTGCTCCCGCCGCCACTCCTGCGCGCCGAGGAACCGGCCCGGCTCGTCGGCGGCGAACGCGAACCGGGACCGCGCCGCGGGCAGCAGCCAGCTCTCCCGCGCCACCACCAGCCGGTCCAGGCTCACCCTGGGCGTGTGCGCGCCCGCGGGCAGCAGCCGGAACCGCTGCACCAGCTGCGCCATGAGCTGCTCGCTGAGCAGCTCTACCAGCTCCAGGTCGACCCGGCCGTCCCGGCTGCGCGCGCGCAGCCGCCCGCCGGCGTCCACCACCTCGCAGTCGCCGACCGGGACCGCGCCGCGCAGGTCCGGCCCGCACGAGTCGTGGCCGAACACGATCCGCAGGTCCTGCGGCGACACCAGGGCGTCCGCGAGGCGCTGCGGCGTGCCGCCCTGCTCGCGGGTGGTGCCGAGCACGACGCGGGGTCCGCCCAGGTCGTGCGCCATCGCCTCGCGCAGCTGCGCCGGGTCGGGGTGCTGCGACACGAACAGCGCCGCCCGCGTGGTGTTCACGCCGGGGTGCACCTCGCCCAGCACCCACTGGTAGTCGCCCGAGCGCACGGCGTCCGCGTCGCGCGCGGCCAGCAGCACGTCCGGGCTGTGCTGCACGGCGGCGCGCCAGCCGGGGCGCGGCGCGGCGAACAGCCGCAGCGCGGCCTCCCGCACGTCCGCGACCGGGCGCCGCACGTGCCGGGCGCCCGGGTCGTGTGCGCCCATCGCCTGCGCCCAGCGGTCCTGCAGCGCGGCGACCAGCCGGCCGACCAGCCGGTCGTCCAGCCGGAAGATCGCGTCGTTGGCCCACAGCCAGAAGTCGGCCAGCCGCACCGACCCCCGCCCGCCCGCGTGCTCGCGGTGGACCTCGCGGAAGGCCCGCGCGTACAGCGCCGAGCCCGCGCAGGTGAACCAGCGCGCGGCCTCCAGGACCGGCTCCAGCGCCGGCCACAGGGTGTCCAGCAGGGCGGGGGAGAGGTCGACCTCCAGGTCGCGGTGGCACTCCTCGTGCACCAGCGTCCGGCCCGCGTAGTACAGGCCGGGCCGGCGCACCGCCTCCGCGCCGGTGAGGGCGGTGAACCGCGCCTGCAGGTCGCCGATCGCCCCGACCAGCCGGTCGGGGTCGCCGACGGCGGCGGCCACCGCGTCCCGCCCGGCCTCCACCTCCGCCAGGGCGCCCGCCACCCGGTCGCGGACGGCGGGGTCGCCGATGCCGTCGACCTGCGCGCGCAGCGCCCGTTCCGGCACCAGCGCCGAGGGCGGCACCTCCAGGGTCCACGCGATGCGCCGGGCCTGCCGCAGCCGTTCCAGCGCGGCGAACACGACCGCGCGGTCTTCGCCCACGTGCTCGGCGACGTCCCACGCGCGCCGTTGCCCGTCGCAGGCGGCCAGCACGGCGGCCTCCAGCGGCGGCAGCCGGACCGGGTCGGTCAGCGGCACGTGCAGCAGCCCGTCCGCCACCGCCACGAACGGCATCCGCCGGGGCACCGCCCAGGGCCGGACGTCGTCGGTGGTCAGCGCCTCGGCCAGCTGCTGGACCGCCCAGTTCTCCAGGTAGGCGGTGCGCCGGTCGACCAGGCCCGGACCGGGCCGGGCGGTCAGCGGCGCCGGGGCGTCGTCGACCACCCGCGCCCAGCCGACCGGGCCGAAGAACCCGATCGTGTCGTTCTTCGCGCAGTACCGCTGGAGGTAGCTGACGACGGTGTGCTCCCACCGCCGGTAGTCGACGTTGCGGCCGGCGTCGCGCGGCCCGCTCAGCGCCCGGTGCAGGGCGTCCACGGAGGTCTGCAGGGCGCGCGGGTTCTGCCACGCGACGGCCTCCCGGAACCGCGGGTCGCCGCTCACCCGGCGCAGCACGTCGGCGGTGGCGCGGCGGCCCCGCTCGAAGCTCTCGGCGTAGGCGGCGAGCGCGGCCTCGCGCCGCCGGGCCGCGGCCGCGGCGGCGGCCAGGGCCGTGCCGACCTCCGTGCCGGGATCCGCGGTCACCACGGCGCCGACCTCCGCGCCGGCTCCCGCGCCGGCCCCCGCATCGACCTCCGCGCCGATCGCCGGGCTGATCCCCGGGCTGATCCCCGCACCGATCGCCGTGCCGATCTCCGGGCCGACGCCGGCGACGCCGTCCAGCGCGGCCAGGGCCTCGGCGAACCGCCCCTTGCGCACCAGCCGGCCGATCCGGCGCAGCGCCGACCGGGCGTCGCCCCCGGCCGCGTCCTCCGCGGCGCGCAGCGCCCGGAACGCCGCCCAGCGCGCCCCGCCCAGCGCGTCGTCGGCCGCCAGCACGTCCTCCGCGGCCCGCGCGGCGTCGGGGCTCGCCACGGCCAGCAGCGGTTCGACGCCGAACCCGGTGCCGCGCAGCGCGACCCACCGCCACGCGGCCCAGTTCCCGGCGCCCCCGGGCAGCACGAGGTGGTCGGCGACGGCACGGCGGTCGGCGTCGGCCCGGGAGGCCGTCGTCGGGGCCGCGGCGGCCGCCGGCGACGGCGCGGTCGGGACGGCCGCGGGTGGCGCGGCGGCCGGTTCCGGGTCGCGCCGGGCCGGCACGCGGTAGGCCGACCGGTCGCGGCGCGGGATGCCGGCGGCGACGCCGGTCCGGCACGCGGAGTCGACCACCGCCGCGCACGCCGCCAGCGTCCGCGCCTGGTGCAGCCGCGCCACCGGCACGTCCACGCCGAACTCCTCGCGCACCCGGAACGCCAGCCGCACCGCGAGCAGCGAGTTGCCGCCCACCGCGAAGAAGTCGTCGTCCGCGGCCACGTCCTCGACGCCCAGCAGCGCCTGCCACAGCCGTGCGAGCCGGCGCGGCGTGCCCTCCGCCGGCGGCGCGCCCCGCCGGCGCTCGCCGCGCACCTCCCGCAGCGCCGCCCGGTCGACCTTGCCGCTGCGGTTGAGCGGCAGCGCCGGCAGCGGCACGTACCGCGCCGGGCACAGGTACGGGGGCAGCCGGTCCTCGACGTGGCGGCGCACCGCGGCCGCGTCGGCGTCGCCGACCACGTAGGCGACCAGGTGCCGGGCGTCGACGTCGCCGACGGCCAGCACGGCCGCCTCGGTGACGCCCGCGCACCCGCGCAGCACGGCCTCCACCTCGGCGGGCTCCACCAGGAACCCGCGCACCTTGACCTGCTGGTCCGCGCGCCCCAGGAACTCCAGCACGCCGTCGGGCCGCCACCGCGCCAGGTCGCCGGTGCGGTAGAGCCGCCCGCCGGGCTCGTCGCCGAACGGGTCGGGCACGAACTTCGCCGCGGTCTGCGCCGGGTCGCCCCAGTAGCCGCGGGCCAGGCCCGCGCCGCCGGTGCACAGCTCGCCGGGCACGCCGACCGGCACCGGTCGCAGCAGCTCGTCCAGCACGTACACCGTGCTGCGCTGCACCGGGCGGCCGATGGGCACGGTCGCGCCCACCTCGTCCGGGTCGGTCAGCACGTGGCACGTGGTGAACGTGGTGTTCTCCGTCGGCCCGTACCCGTTGACCACCGGCTTGCCGCCACGAGCGGCCAGCGCCGCGCGCACGGCGTCGGGCGCGAGCACGTCGCCGCCCGCGAGCAGGTGCTCCACCGGCGCCAGCACCTCCGGCGCGTGCGCCACCAGCTGGTGGAACAACCCGGCGGTCAGCCACAGCACGTCCACCCGGTGCGCGCGCACCAGCCCGGCCAGCGCGACGGGGTCCGGCGGGCCCTCCGGCGCGGCCACCACCCGGCCGCCGGTCAGCAGCGCGCCCCACACCTCCAGCGTCGTCAGGTCGAAGGCGGTCGCCGACAGGTGCAGGAACGTCCGCCCCGGCCCGAACCGCGCGAACGTCGGCCGCGTCACCAGCCGCACCACGCCCCGGTGCGGCACGGCCACGCCCTTGGGCCGCCCGGTCGAACCGGACGTGTAGTTGAGGTAGGCCACGCCCAGCGGGTGCGCGGCGGGCAGCGGCGCGGTGGGCGCCGGCGCGCCTGGGCCGTCCACTTCGGACACCAGCACCGCGCGCACGCCGTCGGGCAGCGGGCGCGGGCGGTCGGTGACCACCAGCGCGGTCCCGGACTCGCGCAGCGCCACCGCGTCCCGGGCGGCCGGGTTCGCCGGGTCCAGCGGCAGGTAGGCGGCGCCGGCCTTGAGCACGGCCAGCATCGCGGTCACCAGGTCCGCCCCGCGCGGCAGCGCCAGCCCGACCGGGTGGTCGGGCCGCGCGCCGCGCGCCAGCAGCACGTGCGCCAGCCGGTCGGACCGCGCGTCCAGCTCGGCGTAGCTCAGCCAGGCCCCGTCCGCGCGGTGCACCGCGTCGGCGTCCGGGCGCAGCCGCACCTGCTCGGCGAACAGCCCGGTGACGGTCGCCTCGACCGGGCCCTCCGGCGGACCCGTGCGGCTCCAGTCGGCGAGGATCCGCGTCCGCCGCGCGCCGCGCGCCTCGGTCAGCTCGCGCACCGGGCGGTCCGGGTGCTCGGCCATCCCGGTCAGCAGGTCGCGGAACTGCTCGAGCAGCGCCCGCGGCGCCCAGTCGGGGAACCTGGTGGTGTCGTGGATGAGCTGCAGGCTCAGGCGCGGCTCGGCGAACGCGTAGAGCGTCATCGGGTAGCCCGGGCTGCGCAGGATGCGGACGTGGCGGCCGGCCGGCGCGCCGGGGCGCGCGGCCAGCACGGTGTTGATCTCGCGGTGCTCGAACAGCACCAGGCTGCGCATCAGCGCGTCCCGCCCGGCGGCGCGCTGGATGTCGGGCAGCGGGCTGAGCTGGTGGTCGCGGGCGGCCACGGAGCGCTCCCGGACGGCGCGCAACCACCGGACCACCGGCTCGTCCCGGCGCACCGGCAGCCGCAGCGGGACGGTGGCCAGCAGCAGCCCCACCATGTCCTGCGCGCCCGCCGCGGAACCGTGCCGGGTCGCGCGGGTCACGCCGAACACGGCCTCGTCGGCGCCGGAGTGCGCGGCCAGCAGCAGGCCCCAGGCCGCCAGCACCGCGGTGTTGGCGGTGACGCCCGCCGCGGCGGCCAGCGCCCGCACGGCGGCGGTCTCGGCGTCGGACAGGGCGAGTTCGGCCGTGCCCATGACCGGTGTGCCCGAACCGCCGTGCTCCAGGGGCAGCGGTCCCGGCTCGGGCAGGTCCGCCAGCTCGGCGGCCCAGAACCGCTCGTCGGCCTGTGCCAGGGGGTTGTCCGGCGCGGTGCGCTCGGCGTGCCAGCGGGCGTAGCCGGCGAACTCGGGCCGCGGCGCGAACTCGGCCCGGCCGCGCGCGGCGTAGTCGTCGTCCACCTCCGCCAGCAGGATCGCCAGCGACCGGCCGTCCAGGATGGCGTGGTGGAACGTCGCCACCACCACGTTGCCCGGCAGCGCCCGCACCCGCAGCGGCGGCCCGGCGACCGGGTCCACGCCCGCTCTCCGGTCGGCGGCCAGGAACGCCGCCAGGTCGGCCTCCCCGGCGCCGATCCCGCCCGGTCCGGTGCTCCCGGCGAGGGCGTCGTCGGCGACCACCGGCACGTCGGACGCCGGTCCGGGCGCCTGCTCGGCGCTCCCGTCGGGTCGCCAGCGGAACCGCGTGCGCAGGACCGGGTGCCGCTCGACCGCCGCTCGCCACGCCGCGAGGTAGACCTCGACGTCGAACGGGTCGGCGAACCGCTGCACGCACTGGATCACGTCCGTGCCCGCCTCGGGGTCGCGCAGCCCGGCGGCGATCATCCCGCGCTGCAAGGGCAGCGCGGGCGTGGTCCGGACAGCCGGATCCGTGTACACCAAAGCCTCCCCCACAAAAAAGTGTGCCGGCTGCGCGCGTCTGCTCGACGGTTATTTCCGGGCAGCCTGCGGACACCCGGAATACGGGTGCGCGAAAATGCGGTGATTTCTCCGGGCGGCTCAGCGCCGGTGCGCGGCCAGGTGCTCGCGCACGCTGCGCGGGCGCATGTCGGTCCACACCCGGGCGATGTGGTCCAGGCACTCTTCCCTGGTGCCGGACGTCCCCTCGGCCCGCCACCCCGGCGGGAGGTCCCGGTCGGCGAACCAGACCGAGTACTGCTCCTCGTCGTTCACCACGACCAGGAATTCGCGGTCATGCGTATTTTCGTCCTTCATGTCGCTCCTGACCTCCGCCGGCGGGCGGTCTTCGTAGGGGTCAAACCTACGTGGCGGGCGGACATTCCTGGAATCCACTGAACGGTCGAACCGGTCATTTGCAATTCAGAGCGCAAATCATACGGAACCACTATGGATCGTTGCTGCCCGTGGTCAGTTGATCACCAGGCGCCCGGGTCGGGCGTTCGGAACCGATCAACCCCGCGGCGGACCCCGGTCGCGGCGCGGCCCGACCCGCCGCGCTCAGGCCGGGCGCAGCGTCAGCAGCGAGATCTCCGACGGGGCGAAGACCCGGAACGGCGGGCCCCAGAACCCGGCGCCCCGGCTCGTCCACAGCAGGGTGCGCGCGCCGTGCCGGCTCAGCCCCGACAGGACCGGCTGCTGGAGCCGCACCAGGAGGTGGAACGGCCAGATCTGCCCGCCGTGCGTGTGCCCGGACAGCTGGAGGTCGACACCGGCGGCGACCGCCTCGCCGATCCCGCCGGGCTGGTGTGCCAGCAGCACCACCGGGTCGTCCGGGCGCAGGCCGGCGAGCGCGGCGCCGAGGTCGGCGCCGTGGCCCTCCTCGCCGGAGTGCGCGGCCGTGACGTCGTCGACGCCCGCGAACACCAGTCGCGCGCCGTCGCGCTCCAGCACCCGGTGCTCGTTGTGCAGGGCGGTCCAGCCGAGGTCCGCCATGTGCTCCAGCCACGCCTGGGCGTTGCTGAGGTACTCGTGGTTGCCGGAGACGTAGAACCGCCCGGCCGCGCGCACCTCCGCCAGCGGGGCCACCTGGCCGCGCCGCTGCGCCACGGTGCCGTCGGCCAGGTCGCCCACGTGCACGACGACGTCCGCGCCCAGCCCGTTCACCGCCCGGACCAGCTCCCGGGACCACCGGGTGCGGTCGATCGGGCCGTAGTGGGTGTCGGCCAGCACCGCCACGGTGAACCCGTCGAACGCCTTGCCCAGGCGCGGCAGCACGACGTCCGCCCGCCGCACGCGCGGCACCCGCATCGCCTCCCGTGCGCCGTGCGCCGCCAGCGCCAGCACGACCACGGCCAGCAGCACCGCGATCAGCCGCGCCCGCAACGGGTTCTCCACGCCCGCGACGGCGAGGACGATGCGCAGCAGGTGCGTGACGAGCGTCCACGCGAACGCGATCCAGGTGAGGCCCAGCAGCGGCAGGGCGACCCGCGCGGCGCGGTCGGAGTGGCGGCGGCCGAGCGCGCGGACCAGCAGGAACGGGAACGCCAGGTAGCCCGCCGCGAACAGCGCGGCGCCCGCCGCCACCACCGGCGCGGGCCACCGCGCGCCGGGCGCGAACAGCCCCGCCCACGGCACCCAGAACAGCAGGGTGGTGACGGTGAACAGCACGAGGCCGAAGACGACGCGCCGCCGGGTCGCGGTCCGGGTCGGTGCGGTGGCGTCGGCCATGGTGCGGCTCCGTGGGGTGGCAGGACCGGTCGGACCTCCCAGCCTAGGCCGGTGTCCCGGCAGGGGCGGGCCGTCGCGATCGGGCGGTTCCCGCCGGACCGGACCACCACCGCCGGGCGGTTCCGGCCGGTCCGGACGGTCGTGATCGGACCGTTCCAGTCGGGCCGGACCTCCGCCACCGGACGGCCCCGGCCGGTCCGAGCCTCCACCGCCGGGCGGTTCCGGCTGGACCGGACGGTCGCGATCGGACTGTTCCCGCCGGTCCGGGCCTGCGGCGGGCTCGGCCCGAGGACCGCACCGGGTCGGGCGGCCGGGAGCGGCGGCACGCGGGTGGCTACGGCACGCGGATCGCCGCGGCCAGCCGGTCGAGCGCGTCGGCCCACGGCCGGGCGGCGATCACCGGCAGGCCGTGGCGGGCGGCCCCGGCGGCGAGCCAGTCGCCGTAGTGGGCGCTGTCGCGCGCCCGCTTGCCCTGCGCGCCGGCGGCGGGTTCGCGGCGCAGGTAGTTGCGCTCCAACTGGCCGGCTTCGGCCTCGTGGACGAACACCGACCGCACCCCGGGGCCGGCCCACCGGGCGCAGAACTCGGGCAGCAGGTAGTCGCCCTCCAGCACCAGCGGCTGGTCGCCGTCCAGGTGGTTGGCCACCACGGCGTCCAACGCCGGCGTCAACGCCCGCGCCAGGGCCACCTGCGCGTCGAGCACCTCGTCGGCGGACAGGTCGTCGGCGGAACGCCCCAGCCAGTGGTGCAGCGCGGGGTGGGCGTCGGCCGCGGTCAGGCTCTGCAGCGCCACGACCAGGTCGTCCACCTCCACCAGCGCCGCGCCTCGCGCCCGCGCCACCGGGTAGGACAGCGCGCTCTTCCCGCTGCCCGACGCGCCGCCCACCAGCAGCACCTGCCACTCCGCCATGCCCGGCAGCGTGTCACACCCGCGGGATCAGGCCCGCCTCGTGGGCCACGATCGCCGCCTGCACCCGGTTGCGGACGTCCAGCCGCCGCAGCAGCGCGCTCACGTAGACCTTCACCGTGCCCTCCACCAGCCGCAGCCGGGCGGCGATCTCGGCGTTGGACAGGCCCGCCCCGACCAGGCCGAGCACCTCCCGCTCCCGCCCGGTCAGCCCGGAGACCCGGCCCGTGGCCCGCAGGTCCGGCCCCCGCCCGGACAGGTGGTCCACCACCCGCTTGGCCACCAGCGGCGACAGGTAGGCCGCGCCGGCCGCCACCGCGCGCACCCCGGCGATGATCTCGTGCGGGTCGCCGGTCTTCAGCACGAACCCGCCCGCGCCGTCGCCCAGGGCGCGGGCGATGTAGGCGTCGTCGGCGAACGTCGTGAGCACCAGGGTCCCGGTGGCGGGGCTGACCCGGCGGATCTCCACCGCTGCGTCGAGGCCGTCCAGGCCGGGCATCCGGATGTCGAGCACCGCCACGTCCGGCCGGTGCGCGAGCACCGAGTCCACCGCCGACCGGCCGCAGCCGGCTTCGGCGACGACCTCCACCTCCGGCGCGGCGGACAGCACGGCGCGCACGCCGACGCGCACGATCGCCTCGTCGTCGGCGAGCACCACGCGGATCCGGCTCACCGGCGCACCACCTGCTTGCCGACCAGCCGCCCGTCGGCGAAGCACAGCCGGTAGAGGTCGCCGTCGAACGGGTCGGCGCCGGTGCTGTAGTGCCGGCAGCCGCCCACCGGGTCGGTCCGGGTGCGGGCGGGCAGGACCGCCGCGACCGCCGACTCGGCTTGGCCGACCCGCAGCGCCTCGTACGCCGCCGGCCGCAGCGTCGAGGTCGCCGCGTCGAACACCAGGTAGCCCAGCCCGCACGCCACGACCCCCGCCGCGGTCCCGGCGGCGACCAGCACCGCGCGCAGGCCGCTGCGCCGCACCCGCAGCTCGGCCCGCCGCCGGTAGGTGGCCGCGGTCGCCGCGGCCGGGCGCTCCGGCAGGTGCGCGACGACCTCGAACCCGCCGCCGGCCGGGACGCCCGCCGCGAACCGGCCGCCGACGAGCGCGGCGCGCTCGGCCAGGCCGACCAGCCCCTGCCCGCCGGGGGCCGGGGCGGCGGCGCGGGCCGGGCCGTTGACCACCCGGACCACGACCCCGTCGGCGCGCTCGACCGACACGGCGACCGGCGCGCGCGGCGCGTGCTTGATGACGTTGGTGAGGGCTTCGGTGACCACGCGGTGCGCGGTGCCGGCGATCACCGGGTCCAGCCCCGGCGAGTCGTCGCGCAGCAGCTCCACGGCCAGGCCGTCGCGGCGCGCCCGCGCGACGAGGTCCGCCACCGACGTGCCGGGGGAGGGGTCGGGCCGCAGCAGCCGCACGGCGTCGGCCAGCCGCTCGGCGGCGGCGGTCACCCCCGCGCGGGCCTCCCGCGCCGCCGCGCGGTGCTCGGCGGGCAGCGCCGGCGCGACCTCCAGCGCGCCCACGTGCAGCGCGGCCCGCGCCAGCTCGTGGCCCACCAGGTCGTGCAGCTCGGCGGCGAGCCGGGCGCGTTCGCGCGAGCGGGCCAGCTCGGCGTCCCGCTCCGCCCGCTCGGCCCGCTCCCACGCCACGCCGACCAGCTCCGCGCGCCGCCGCAGGTACCGGCCCGCCGACCACGGCACGGCCGCCAGCGCCGCGATTCCGGCCACCGCGCCCAGCGCCGTGTCCGGTCCCGACAGCAGCAGGCCCGACACGCCGCCGCCGGCCGCGCCGAGCGCGAGCGCGCGGGCGGCGTGCCGCCCACCGCCGGGCGACCGGCCCACGAGGAACGCGATCACCAGGAGCCCGACGGCCGGCGCCACGACACCGGGCACGCTGTCGGACAGCGGGGAGAAGTAGCAGGCCGACCAGACCGCCATCCCCGCGCACAGGACCACCAGGGGCACCGCGTCCACGCCCTCCCGCCACACCGGGCACCGCCGTCGGCGCCCGGAACGCCGTTCCGCCGCCGAGGGTAGGGCAGCCCGCCGCCGGACCGCTGCCGCCGCGAGTCGCCACCCCGACCTGTCGGAAGACAGGGGTGGAGGTCCTCCCCAGGTCGTGCCCCGGGGCCCGCCTCGATGCCCCTCGCCCGCCGAAACCACGGGTTTTCGCAGGTCAGGACTGTCCATGTGTGAATGTTCAACCTACGGGGTACCAGCGTGCGGAAAATCGAAGGGAAGTACGCGATGGGCAAGCACAGCATGGGCGCCACCGACCGCCAGTGGGGCGGGCCGGAACTGGTCGTCGACGCCGAGGCGGCCGCCGAGGCGGCCACCGCCCCGCGGCCCGCGGGGGACGAGGGCGCGCGGGAGGCCGACGCCGAGTGACGACGTCACGCCCGTCGACCCGGGCCGCGACGGCGCGGTTCGCCGGGGCGCGGGCGCCCGCCGACGTGCCGCACCTCGGCGGGAGGTGGCCCGGCGCTGCGGCCGGGGGACTCCTGGGGCGCCGCCCCGCGGGTCAGGCCAGCCCGCGCAGCAGCGCTGACAGGTCCGCCACCGTGCCGCGGCCGAGGCGGTCGGCCAGGGTGCGCTCGTGGGCCGCCGCGAGCGATTCCAGCCGGTCCAGCTTGGCCAGACCCAGGTCGGAGACGTGCACCGAGACCTTCCGCCGGTCCTCGCCGGACTGGGAGCGGTAGAGGAAGGCCGAGTCGACCAGGCCGTCCACCAGGCGGGTCAGCGTCGGGTGCGGGATCTCCAGCGCGGCGGCCAACTCGCCCATGGCGCGCTCCTCGTCGGCCAGCGCGCGCAGCACGCGCCACTGGTCGACGGTGACCCCTTCCTCCTCCAGCACCGCGCCCAGGTCCCGCACCAGCGCGCGCTGGGTGCGGGTGAGCAGGTCGACCAAGTCCGCACGGGCCAGGCGTGACCGGTGCTGATCAGGCATGACGTGGCCTTTCGCCGGGGGACTCGTCGGCGAGCATACTGTCCGGCCATGGACTCGTCGGCGGTTGTGCGCTCCGTGGTGCGCGACCGGGTCGAGGTGGCGGTCGGGGGACCGGACCCGGCCCTGCTGCGGGTCGGGCTGCTGCTGCCGCTGTCCGGCGCGCTCGGGCTGACCGGGCCGTCGGGCCTGCTCGCGGCGTCCCTGGCGGCCACGGAGCTGAACGCGGCGGGCGGCGTGGCCGGCCGGGAGGTGCAGCTGGTGCTGCTCGACGCCGGCCGGCTGCCGTCGGAGGTGGCGCGGGAGGCGGCCGGCCTGGTCGGGCTGGTGGACGCGTTCGTCGGGTTCCACACCAGCGACGTCCACCGGGCCTTGGAGGCCGCGCTGGCCGGGCGGGCGCCCTACGTCTTCACCCCGCCGCACGAGGGCGGCGCGCGGCGGCCCGGGGTGGTGCTGCTGGGCGACTCGCCGGGCCGCCAGCTCGGGCCCGCCGTGCGGTGGCTGGTGGCGCGGCGCCGGCTGCGGCGGTGGGCGCTGGTCGGCAGCGACTACATCTGGCCGCGGGCCGTGCACCGGGTCGCCGCGGACCTCGTGCGCGGCCTCGGGGGCGAGGTGGTGGTGACGCGGCTGGCGCCGTTCCCCGGTCCGGGCGTCGACGCGGAGGAGATCGTCGCGGCGCTGGGCCGCGCGCGGGTGGACGCGGTCCTGCTCAGCCTGGTGGGCCGGGACCTGGCGCTGTTCAACCGGGTGTTCACCGCCTCGCCGCTGGCGGGCCGGGTGGTGCGGCTGTCCGGTTCGCTGGAGGAGAACGGGCTGCTGGCGGCCGGCGGCGACGACACCGGCGAGCTGTACGCGGCGATGCGGTCGTTCGCCGGGCAGGGCGACCAGCGGCGGGTGGCGCTGGCCGAGCGGCACCGGGCGCTGTTCGGCGGGCGGGCCCCGGTGCTCGACGCCTACGCCGAGGGCTGCTACGACGGCGTGCACCTGGCCGCCGCGCTGGCCCGGTCCGGCGCGCTGACCGCCCAGGGCGCGCAGACCGGGACGGCGGCGCTGCTCGGGTCGGCCGACCGGGGCGCGTGGGCCGCCGCGCCGCTGGGACCGCCCCGGTCGGGCGGCTACCTGGCCCGTGCCGACGGCCTGGACCTGACGGTGATCGCCCCGCTCTGACCCGCGGCGCCGGCGGCCGGCGGTCGGTCGCGACCGGGGCGCCGGCCGGGCCGCCCGCCCCGACCAACATCCTTCCAAGAGGAACCTTTCCAAATGGAAGGAGTGTGTCTAGGCTTCGCCCGACCAGCGCGTGGCAGGAGGACGGCATGGGCGACCCGGGGATCGAGCGTTACGGCTACACCCAGGAACTGCGGCGATCCCTGGGCTTCAAGGACCTGCTCGTCTACGGGCTGATCTTCATGGTGCCGATCGCCCCGTTCGGCATCTTCGGCAGTGTGTTCCAGGGCTCCGGCGGCATGGTCGCGCTCGCCTACGCCATCGGGATGCTCGCGATGCTGTTCACCGCCAACTCCTACGCGCAGATGTCCAAGGCGTTCCCGGTCGCGGGCTCGGTCTACACCTACGCGGGCCGCGGCATCGGCGCGCCGGTCGGCTTCCTGGCCGGCTGGATGATCTTCCTGGACTACGTCCTGGTGCCCAGCCTGCTCTACCTGATCGCGGGCGTGGCGATGAACTCGCTGGTGCCCGCCGTCCCGGTGTGGCTGTGGCTGGTGGGGTTCGTGCTGCTCAACACCGCGGTCAACTACCTTGGCATCGAGGCCACCGCCAGGGTCAACCGGATCATGCTGGCCGCCCAGCTGGTCATCCTGGCGGTCTTCCTGGTGGTCGGCGTGGTCGCCCTGGCGCAGGGCAGGGGCCGCGGCTTCAGCTTCGACCCGATCTTCGACGCCGACACGTTCTCGTGGCCGCTGGTGTTCGGCGCGGTGTCCATCGCGGTGCTGAGCTTCCTCGGCTTCGACGGCATCTCCACGCTGGCCGAGGAGAACCGCGACTCGGCCCGCGCGATCGGCCGGTCGATGGTGGCCGCGCTGCTGGTCACCGGCCTGCTGTTCGTCGTGCAGACGTGGGTCGCGGCGCTGCTGGTGCCCGACCCGGCCGGGCTGCTGGAGAACGGCGACAGCGGCGGCACGGCGTTCTACGACGCGGCGCGGGCGGCCGGCGGCGGCTGGCTCGCCGTGCTGACCGCCGCGGCGACCGCGGTGTCCTGGGGCTTCGCGAACTCGCTGGTGGCGCAGGCGGCGACGTCGCGGCTGCTGTACGCCATGGCGCGGGACCGGCAGCTGCCCGCGTTCCTGGCGAGGGTGCACCCGACGCGCCGCGTCCCGGTCAACGCCACGCTGCTGGTCGCCGGCGTGTCGCTGGCGCTGGGCCTGTACGTGCAGACCCGCGAGGACGGCATCACGCTGCTCAGCTCGCTGGTCAACTTCGGCGCGATGACCGCGTTCCTGGTGCTGCACGTGTCCGTGGTCGTGCACCACGTGGTGCGCCGCCGCAGCCGCAACTGGTGGGCGCACCTGGTCGCGCCGGCCATCGGGTTCGCGATCCTGGCCTACGTGGTGGTCAACGCGAAGGTCGCGGCGCAGACCGTCGGCTTCGTGTGGCTGGGCGTCGGCGCGGTGGTCCTGGTGGGCCTGCTGGTGGCGGGCCGCCGGCCGGAACTGGCCGGTGTCGAGGAGAAGAAGGAGGAGGGCGAGTGAGCATCGAGGTCGTGCGGCTGGACCCCGGACCGGCCGACCTGGCCTACGCGTTCGGCGGGCGGGAGCCGCTGCTGACCGTCGAGCCGGGCACCGTGGTGGAGCTGACCACCGAGGACTGCTTCGGCGGCGCGGTGCGCGGCGTCGACGACCTGCCGAGCCGGGTGTGCCGGTTCCCCTACCTGAACCCGGTGACGGGCCCGATCGCGGTGGCCGGCGCGGAGCCCGGCGACACCGTGGCGGTGCACTTCGTGGAGATCCGGCCGACCCGCGACTGGGCGGTGTCCACGACCTTCCCGCACTTCGGCGCGCTCACCACGACGCACACCACGGCGATGCTGCACGAGGCGCTGCCGGAGCGGGTCTGGGTGTACGACGTGGACGCCGACCGGGGCGTGTGCCGGTTCCGGGCGCGCGGCAGCGACTTCGAGGTGGAATTGCCGCTGGACCCCATGCACGGGACGGTCGGCGTCGCGCCCGCCGCCGGCGAGGTGGTCATGAGCATCACGCCCGGCGCGCACGGCGGGAACATGGACACCCCGGAGATGCGGGCGGGCACCACCGCCTACTTCGGCGTGAACGTCCCGGGCGCGCTGATCTCGCTGGGCGACGGCCACTGCCGCCAGGGCGAGGGCGAGGTGTGCGGCACGGCGGTGGAGGCCGCCATGTCCACCGCGGTCGTGATCGACCTGATCAAGGGCGGCGCGCCCGCGTGGCCCCGGTTGGAGAGCGACGGCTTCCTGATGTCGACCGGCTCGGCGCGCCCGCTGGAGGACGCGTTCCGGATCAGCCAGCACGACCTGGTCGGGTGGACCGCGCAGCTGCTGGACCTGGAACCGCTGGACGCCTACCAGCTGGTGAGCCAGGCCGGGCTGGCGCCGGCCGGCAACGTCGTGGACACCAACTACACGATGCTCGCGAAGCTGCCCAAGGACATCCTCGCGGGCGCCGTGGTGTTTGACGGGGTGCACTCCCGCCTGCGGGCCACGGGAGCCCGCTATCTGTCCGAACGGGGATAGCTCGTCTCGTTTCGCGTTTTGGTGTGTTCGGAGCAAGGCAACCCCGAACCAGCCCAGTACGTTGAGGACCGGCCGCCCGCCCGAGAGGAGTGGATGTGCCTGTCCGCAAAGGAAAACACCGCATCACGGCCGTGGCCGCGGTGGTCGCGCTGCTGGTCGGCGGCGCGGCCGCCGCGACCACCACCACGGCCGCCGCCGGCCCGGTCGGCCACCGGTCCGGCGACTGGCCGACCTGGCAGGGCGACAAGTCCGGTTCGCGGTTCAACGCGGCGGAGCGCCGGATCGCGCCGTGGACGGTCGGCAAGCTCAAGCTCAAGTGGGCCTTCGCCTACCCCAAGACCGGGTTCCCGGCGAAGAGCCAGCCGGCGGTGGCCGACGGCGGGATCTACTTCGGCAGCCCGGACGGGAAGTTCCACGCCCTCGACGCCCGGACCGGGGCGGCCCGCTGGACGTTCGACCTCGGCTCGGTCAACCCCGGCGGGGTGGTCAACGACGGCCCCGCCGTGGCGCGGGGCAAGGTGTTCTTCGGCGACAACACCGGCTACCTCTACGCCCTGGACCAGCGGACCGGGCGCGTGGTGTGGGCCAAGGACACCGAGCCGCACGCCAGCGGGATGCACACCAGCTCGCCGCTCTACCACGACGGCCGGATCTACGTCGGGGCGTCCAGCAGCGAGAACGTCAACCCCGACCGGAACTACCCGTGCTGCACGTTCCGGGGCCACCTCGACTCGTTCGACGCCGACACCGGTGAGCTGGCGTGGCGCTACTTCACCACGCCGGAGCCCCGAGCGGTCGGCACGTGGCCCAGCGGCGCCACCCGCTACGAGCCCTCCGGCGCGGGCGTGTGGTCCTCGCCGGTGGTCGACGAGCGCACCAACACCGTCTACGTCGGCACCGGCAACCTCTACTCCGGCACCACCGGCGACTTCGACACGCTGCTGGCGCTGGACGCCCGCACCGGCGTCGCGCGCTGGAAGCAGCAGGTGACCAAGGCCGACACCTGGCGGCTGCTGTGCGGCTTCCCGGACGCCGAGGGCTACTGCCCGGGGCAGAAGGACGGCACCGCGCTGGACTACGACCTGGGCGCGACGCCGACGCTGTTCCGCTCCGGCGGCCGGACCATGGTCGGCATCGGCCAGAAGAGCGGCGTCTACCACGTGTTCGACGCGCGCACCGGCGAGGTGTCGTGGCGGCGGCAGCTGTCCGCGCCGATGCCCGGCGGCGGGCTCAGCGGCATCCAGTGGGGCAGCAGCTTCGACGGCAAGCGCCTGTACGCGGCGACCAACTGGGCCAACCCCGGCACGGTGTTCGCGCTCGACCCGGCCGACGGCGACGTGCTGTGGCAGACGCCGAACCCGGCGGACGGCTGCACCACCGGCGGCGCGGCCGCGCACCCGACGGTGTGCATGCTCGCGCACACCCCGGCCGTGACGACCAGTCCCGGCCTGCTCTACGAAGGCAGCACCGACGGCAAGATGCGGATCTACGACTCCACGACCGGCAAGGTGCGGTGGGAGTTCGACACGATCCGCGAGTTCGAGGGCGTCAACGGGCTCACCGGGGCCGGCAGCTCGCTGTCCGGCAGCGGTGGCGCGGTGGTCGCCAACGGGATGTTCTACGTCCAGTCCGGCTACTGGCCCTCGTACCCGAGTGAACACGGCAACGTCCTGCTCGCGTTCGGACTCTGATTTCCGCCGCTGCCGCGCCGCACCCGTCGCCCCGGTGCGGCAGCGCACCCCCGCGCAAGGAGTATTCCCATGCGTACTGCGAACCTCCGCCGCTTCGGCGGCGTGGCGCTGGTGTGCGTGCTCGCGGTGTCCTCGGCGACCTCGGCCGGGGCGCGGGACCGCAGACCGCCCACCTCGGTCACCGTCAGCGAGGGCACCAACCTCGCGGTGGCCGTGTCCCCGCGTGACGGCGCCATCGTCTTCGACCTGCAGGGGCAGCTGTTCTCGATGCCGCGCTCGGGCGGCGCGGCGAAGCCCATCGGCGAGGACTTCCTCGACCCGTTCTGGCCGTCGTTCTCCCCGGACGGCAGCCGGATCGCCCTCCAGTCCTTCGTGGACGGCATGTTCCACATCCGGACCGTGGGGGCGGACGGCCGCGACGCCCGGGCGCTGACCCGCGGCGAGCACGACGACCTCTACCCGGCGTGGTCCCCGGACGGCAAGCGGATCGCGTTCTCCTCGGAGCGCCAGGGCACCGAGGACATCTGGACCGTCGACGTCGCCTCCGGCGCGCTGGAGCGGATCACCACCGCCGGCACCCGCGAGTCGCAGCCCACCTGGGCGCCGGACGGGCGCAGCATCGCCTACGTCCAGGGCAGCGCGGTGGAGAGCGTCGACCTGGAGACCCGCGCCGTGCGCACGGTCGTCCCGGCCGCGCCCGGCCTGGTGTCCGCGCCGTCGTGGTCGCCGGACGGCCGCCGGCTGGCGTTCGTCCGCGCCGGGCAGGGCGGCCGGACGCTCGCCGTCGCCGAGGCCGGCGCGGTGCGCCAGGTCGGCCCCCACGACGACGTGTTCCCGTTCCCGCCGCGCTGGCGGTCCGCCGACGAGGTGGTCTACGGCGCCAACGGCCGCGTCGCGGTGACCGACACCGCCACCGGGACCACCGCGGCGGTGCCGTTCACGGCGACGTTCCAGCTCAGGCGGGACCGCTACGAGCGCAAGGAGTACGACTTCGACAGCCGCCGCCCGCAGCGGGTGCGCGGCATCGTCGGCCCCGCGCTGTCGCCCGACGGCCGGTCGGTGGTGTTCAAGGCGCTCAACGACCTGTGGCTGATGCCCGTCGGCGGCAAGCCCCGGCGGCTGACCGAGGACGGGTTCTACGAGACGGACGCGGCGTGGTCGCGCGACGGCAAGCGGATCGCCTACGCCTCGGACAAGGCGGGCACCGAGGACCTGTACGTGCGCGACGTGGCCTCCGGGTCCGAGCAGCGGGTCACCTCGCTGCCCGGCGCCGAGGTCGCGCCCACCTGGTCGCCCGACGGCCGCGCGCTGGCCTTCCAGGACCACCTGCACCAGACGTTCACGCTCGACCTCGCCTCCGGCGCCGCCACCCGCGTGATCGGGCCGCTCAACGCGCCGGGCCGGCCCTCCTGGTCACCGGACGGCCGGACGCTGGCGCTGGCGGCGAACGTCGACGAGCGCAACCAGATCCTGCTGGCCGACCTCGCCTCGGGCGCCACGCGCGCGGTCGAGCCCGCGCCGTTCGGCTCGGTGTCCACCCGCGGCGAGGACGGCCCGGTCTGGTCGCCGGACGGCCGCCTGCTCGCCTTCTCCATGGACAGCACCATCCACGTGCTGCCGGTGGACGCCTCGGGCACCCCGACCGGCCCCGCCCGCCAGGTCACCCGGGAGGCCAGCGACGCGCCCAGCTGGGGCGACGCGAAGACGCTGCTGTACCTCAACAACGGCCGGCTCCGGCTGACCACCGCCGACGGCGGCGAACCGCGCGACGTCCCGGTGGACCTCACCTACACCCGCGACCGGCCCGACACCCGCATGGTGATCCACGCCGGCCGCCTGTGGGACGGCCGCCACGCCGAACCGCGCACCGACGTCGACATCGTGGTCGTCGGCAACCGCATCAGGAGCATCGAGCCGCACCGCGCCGACCGGCCGCGCGCCGGCTGGCGGTTCGTGGACGCGAGCAAGCTGACCGTCACCCCCGGCCTGGTGGACGTGCACGTCCACCAGGAGATCCGGTCCCGGTTCGTCGGCGACCGGCAGGGCAGGCTGCTGCTGTCCTACGGCATCACCACCACCCGCTCCACCGGCGACCCGGCCTACCGGGCGCTGGAGGACCGGGAGTCGCTGGACGCGGGGGCGCGCACCGGGCCGCGGTTCTTCATGACCGGCGAGATGCTGGAGGGCTCGCGGGTCGGCTGGGAGTTCGCCCGGCCGGTGCGCAGCGAGCGGCAGCTGGACCTGGAGCTGTCGCGGGCCCGCGCCCTGGGCTACGACCTGGTCAAGACCTACGACCGCTTCCCGTTCGACTGGCAGGCCCGCGTCGCCGACCGGGCCCACCGCCTGGGCGTCCCGACCACCTCGCACTACCTCTACCCGGGCATCGCGCACGGCGTGGACATGAAGGAGCACCTGTCCGGACCGACGAAGTGGGGCTTCACGTTCGCCCGCGACTCGTCGTGGGGCGGGGTGTACGAGGACGTCATCCAGCTCGCGGGCCGCGGCGGGATGCCGTTCAGCAGCACGCTGTTCAGCTCGGGCTCGCTGCTGGCCGACGACCCGGGCATCGTCGACGACCCGCGGGTGCGCACCCTCTTCACCCCGCAGGAGTGGCAGGCCCTGCACGCGAAGCTGCTGTGCGCGCAGGGCCGCGGGCCGTGCGGGTTCCTGGACGGCACGGCCGAGCAGGCGCGGCGCGAGGTCGGCGTGATCAGCCGGCTGCTGGCCGCCGGCGGCACCGTCCTGGCGGGCACCGACGCGCCGCTGGACACCATGGCCGTCAGCCTGCACCTGAACCTGCGCGCGATGGGCAAGTACGGCCTCACCCCGTTCCAGGCGCTCCAGAGCGCGACCCTGCTGCCCGCGCGGCAGCTCGGCGTGGCGGACGACCTGGGCAGCGTGGAGGAGGGCAAGCTCGCGGACCTGGTGCTCACCGAGGGCGACCCGTCCCGCGACCTGTCCGCGCTGGCGAACGTCCGCTCCGTGGTCAAGAACGGCCGGCTGTCCACTGTGGACGAGCTGCTCGCGCCGTTCGGCGAGGCGCCCGCACCGCGCTGACGGTGCGGAGCCGCCCGCGCCGGGACCCGCCGCCACGGGTCCCGGCGCGCCACGGGGCGGGCGTGCCCCCCTGGGGGCGGCCGTCGGAGGGGGTCGGACGAGCGCCCCCGGCGCGGCGGGCCGTCACGGCTTGACCGGGGTGAGCACGACGACGTCCGACTCGTCGTGCGGCAGGTACCGCACGCGCACCACCGAGCCGGGCTGCACCTGCGGGACGACGTCGGGCGGCAGCGCCTTCTGCACCGTCAGGTCGAACACCGTGCGGTCGGCCCGGGTCACGCGCAGGGTCAGGTCGACCACCGAGCGGTCCTGCCGGACCTCCCCGGTCGGGACCATGGCCAGCACCACGGCCCGCGCGTCGACGCCGTGCTCGCCGATGTGCAGCTGCCGGGGCGTGATCAGGCCCTTGGCCAGCAGGACGCGGTCGTAGGCGGCCTGCGCCTCCTCCGGCGTGGCGTCGGTCGCCAGGGCCACCTGCCCGTCGGGCAGGTAGCGCACCGGCAGGGTGGCGCCGATCTGCACGGCGGCCAGCTCGGTGACGTCGACGAGGTGACGGGTCCGGGCCCGGAAGGCGTGCCCCTCGGGCGTGTCGACCTCCAGCTCCAGCTCCATCAGCGGCTGGTCGTTGACCGACAGGCTGGTGCGGGCCAGCCCGGTCACCCGGGCGACGCCCAGCGGCGCGCCGTGGAAGGACCGGTGCACGCCGCCGGACAGCGAGATGCCCTCGGTCATCCGGGCGATGCTGATCAGGGTCGGCACCACGACCAGCGCCGCGACGGGCGCGGCCAGCCAGCCGTTGAGCCAGGGCAGCGGGTCGTCGGAGGTGAGGGAGTGGTGGACGTAGGCGGCGGTGCCGACGGCGGCGACGAGCGCGCCGATCCAGGCGAAGGTCTTCACGGTGGTGTCCTTTCCGGTGCTCAGGAGGGGTTGCCGAAGAAGTCGGCCGTGCCGACGGCGCGCGCGGTCAGGCGGCCGTCGGGGGTCAGCAGGACGACGTGGGAGCCGATCCCGACCGCCGCGGCGCCGTCGGCGCGGCTCGCGGAGCGGCCGACCGCGGCGGAGTCGAGGTCGACCGAACCGGTGACGGCGCCCGTGGCCAGCGACACCGCGCTGAGCACCCGCGCCCGGTCGTCGACGGCGCGGCCGTGGACCACCAGGACGTGACCGGTGGCGAACCCGGCCGCGGCCGTGCCGTCGGCGACCAGCGCCGCCGCGTGGAACGCGGTGTCGCCGACCTGCGCCTCCGCGCCGCCGGGAGCGGTGCGGACCAGCACGCGGCCGGGCGCGCCGCCGGGCAGGGGCCGCAGCTCCACCTCCCCGTCCCGGACCCCGGCCGCGGTGACCGTGCTCGGCCGGGTGTCGGGCAGCGCCCGCTCGGACAGCGCGCCCGCCCAGGTCGCCGCCGCCTGCGGGTCCACCGGCGTCGCCGCCGCCGAGTCCAGGGCGATGGCGAGCACCGAGCCGCTCTCGCTCATCACCACCACCCGGCGGCCGTCCGGGTCGTACCGGTAGGCCCAGCGGGCGGCGACGGCCGCTGGGCCCAGGCCCTTGATGCCCTCGCCCCCGGCGACCGTCGACCCGTCGGCGAGGTCCACCACGACGAGGCCGGCGTCGGTGGCCACGTAGGCGTACCGCTCCCCGGCCGCGAGGACCGCCGCCTCCCCCATGAGGTCGTCGGAGAGCTGGACGTCCCACAGCAGCTCGCCGGTCGCGGTGTCGGTGGCGGCCAGCCGCACCTGGAACAGGTCCTGCGCCATCAGCTGGTACATGCCCCGCGTCCCGTGCCGCTCGTAGGGCGACAGCAGCACACCCCGCCCGCCGACCGCGGCGAACCCGATGCCCGCCTGCACCTCGACGTCGGGCTCCGGCGAGACCGCGTACGAACCGCCGAAGAACAGCCCGCCGAACAGCACCAGCGGGAGCACGACCAAGGCCGGCAGCCGCCGCCGGGGCCGCGGCGTCCCGTAGGGCGCGACCGGGTGGTGGGCCGAGGGGGTCGGGTAGGGCGAGGGCGTCTGGTAGGGCGGGTACATCCCGTCCGGAACCTTCGTCATCATGCCGCAAGCCTCGGTCCGCGCACCCGTCTACCGATCACAGGAACACCGACCACGACCACGCCGACCTGCGCGAACGCCCACCGCGCGCGGTTTCCGGCCCGGACGGGGGCGATCAGGGCATAGGCTCGCGGCGTGAACACAGCGCGGGCCGTCGGGCGGGCGACGACGCCGAGGGGGCTGCTGGTCGACCAGGCGTGGTCCGCGCTCGGCGACGCGGTGGCGCCGCTGAGCAACGAGGCGGGCCGCCCCCTGGCCCGCACGGTGAAGCTGATCCTCGACCCGCTGGTGCTGCGCCCCGTGCTCAACCCGGGGTTCGCGGCCGGCGCGGTCGCCGCCGAGCACGCCGACGCGCTGCGCGAGCGGATCCTGCGCGCCGGCCCGGTCCTGGCCGCGACCGCGGCCTGGTTCCTGGTGCTGAAGAAGGAGCGCCGCCGCGCGGGCATCACCGAGGGCAACCCGCAGGACCTGTACTTCCAGCGCTGCTACGAACTGGCGACCGCGCACGGCGACCCGAGGCTCGACCCGTCCGCCGCCGAGCGGGCGGCCGGCGTGCTGGCCGAGGTCCACGGGCAGGGCGGGCCGACCGTGGCCGACCTGCGCGCCCACGTGACCGACCCGGCCAACGCCGCCGGGCTGCGCGCCCTGCTGGCCGAGGCGTGGGCGAGCCCTCCCGCCCTCCCGCCGCCGCACCCCGCGCGGCTGGCCGACTTCCTCGACACCTGCGCCACCGAGCCGGACCGGGACCTGTTCGCCGCCCTGGTCGAGGCGCGGGCCGGCGCCGCGGGCGCGTCCGCGGTGACCGGACCGGGCGCCGCCCGCGCGCACGGCCTGTCCGACCGCGACCACCCGACCCGGCCGGAGCTGGGCGTCACGGCGGCCAAGCAGCACCTGCCCAAGCCGTTCGACCGCTCGATCGTGGAGCGCCTGTTCGTCCCGCTGACCACCTCCCACCGCGACGCGCTGGAGGACGTCCCGGTGCTGGTGCGCCGGGAGGTGGCGCGCTCGGCGCAACCGTGGCAGCTCGCCGAGGAGGCCGGCCGCGTGGTGATGGCGCTGGGCCGGGCAGCCGCCGACGGGCTCACCGGCGGCGCGGGCGGCGGGAACGACGCGACGGCGCGGTTGAGGGCGCGCTGGGAGCGCGAGGCTTACGTGCGACGCGTGCTGCGGACCCCGTCGGCCGCGCCGGAGGGCGTCCGGGCGGACGTGCTCGGCGTGCGGGAGGCTTACCTGCGCCGCCTGTGGGTCCGCGCGCACGGCCGCGAGCTGCGCCGGGAAGCCCTGCCGGCGGACGGGTTGTGGGACCTGCTCGACGGCGTGCTGCGCTCGGTGATCCTGGACCAGCGCGACCGCCTGCGCTCGGCCCTGGAACGGCGGGCCGCCGGATGAGCCCGCGCGTGCGCCGCGAGGGCGGGGAGGTCCTGGTGGGCCGCTGGCCGTCGCACCCGGAGCGGACGGCCCTGCTGGAGGCGCGGGGCGCGCTCCTGGCGTGGGACGTCCTGGCGGACCTCGACCCCGGCCCCGGCCCCGCCGCGCGCGTCCACGACACCGCCCGCGCGGCCGACTGGCTGTGGGAGGTCTACGGCCCCGACGCGGCGGCCCGCATCCTGGCCGCCGCCGAGTCGGAGCCGGAATCGGAGTCGGAGCCGGAGCCGGAGTCGGAATCGGGGTCGGATCAAGCAGGTCCGGATCAACCGGGGCCGGACCGAGCGGAGCCGGACCAAGGCGACCCCGGCGCCGTGCGCCGGGCGGCCCGGACCGTCGCGCACCTGACGTGGGCGCGCTCCTGGTGGCCCGCCTCGGCGTCGGCCGGCGTCCCGGCGCTCGACCCGGTGCTGCTGCACGCCGAGCTGGCCCTGGCGACCGCCGCCGTCGAGCACCTGCTGGACGACGAGGACGCGACGGCCCGCGCGCTGGCCGAGGTCACCGCCGACCCGGTCGTGGAGGGCGTCTCCGCGCGGCTCGCCGCGCTGGCCGAGGACTACGGGTTCCCCGCGCCGCAGCCGCTCCCGCCGACCCGGGCCGAGTACGCGCTCGCCGCGGGCGACGCGGCGCGCGCCGACGGCGTGACCGTCCACAGCGGGTCGGACCCGGTGGACTGGGCGCTGGTGCCCGCCGGCGCGGTGGACGCGGCGGCCGGGGCGCGGTGGGCGGTGGTGCGCAGCGGGGGCGGGACCCACCTGGACGTGGTGGTGGCCGCCGGGCCCCGCCCGGACGTCCGGCTGGCGGCGCGGTTCGGCGGGGTCGAGGTGGCGCTCGACCGGACCGACGGCCTGGGCCGGCGCACCGGCCGCGCCCCGGTGCCGCCGACGGTGCTGCTGCTGCCGCCCGCCCAGCGGCGGCTGACCGTGTACGCCCCGGACTTCGCCGTGCCGCCCGCCCCCGCGGACCCCGACGCCGCCGAGCGCCGCGCCGCGATCACCGCCTACGCCCGATCCCGGCCGGGCTCGCCGTCGGCGACGCTCACCGAACGCCTGGCGGGCCGCCGGTGACCGGGTGGCAGGACCTCCACGACGAGGGCGTGCGACTGCTGCTGGCCGACGACGTCGCCGGCCGCGCGGCGCTGGAGCGGGCGCGCCGGGTGGCCGTCGGCGAGCAGCTGGCCACCACCCTGGTCAACCTGGCCGCGGCGGCCGACCTGGCCGGCGATCCGGCCGAAGCGGTGGACCTGCTCGCCGAGGCGGCGGGCGCGGCCGGTCCCGGGCCCCGGGGGGCCGCGGTGCTGGCCACCCGCGCCCGGGTGCTCGCCGACCTGGGCCGGTGGGACGAGGCTTGGCAGGACGCCGAACGCGGGTCCGCCGACGCCGAACCGCACGAGCGGGCGGTGCTGCACGACGTCCGGGCCGGCCTCCTGATCGCCGCGGGCCGGTGGGCCGAGGCCGAGGCCGAGGCGCTCGCCGCGGTCGACCTCGGCCTGACCGCCGCACCCGAGGTCGTCGTGGACGCCTACGCGAAGCTGGCCGACATCTGCGAGGCGACGGGCGACCACGACCGCGCGCGGTCGTACCGGGAGCACGCGCTCCGCCCCGGCGGCGTGCGCCCCGTCGACCCGCGCTGGCAGGAGTCCGTCCGGCACAACGCCCGGGGCGCGGCGCTGGCCGCGGCGGGCCGGGTGGCGGACGCGGCGGCGGCGTTCGACGCCGCCCACGGCGCGACCCTGGGCTCCGACGACGCGCAAGCCCTGGTGTGCCGGGCCGCCGCGGCGGGCAACCTGGCGGGCGCCGCCGCCTCCCTGGGGCGGAGCCGGGAGGCGATCGCCTGGAACACCGAGGCGGTGGAGTCGGCCCGGGCGGCGCTGGCGCGCGTCGGCGACGAGTACGGCACCGCCGGGGTCCTGGCCAACGCCCTCCTCGCCCGCGCGCAGCTCCTGCGGCACGCCTCCCGCCACGCCGAGGCCCTGGCCGACCTGGACGAGGCGTCGGCGCTGACCGGCGGCGAGCCGTCGCCCGCGGGCGACGGCGGACCGGCTCGCGCCCCGCGGCCACCGGTCGCCGCCCTGCGCCCGTCCATCGTCGCGGTGCGGGCCTCGGTGCTGGCGGCGTGCGGGCGCTTCGGCGAAGCCGCCGCCGAGGCGCGCGCCGCGCTCGACCTCGCCTACGGCTCCGCGCCGGAGCTGGCCGCGTTCGCGCACCTGGCGCTGGCCGAGATCGCGGGCGCGACCGGGGACCGCGCGGGCGGCGCCGAGCACCTCGGCCTGGCCCGCGACCTGGCGGCGGCGACCGGCGACCGGACGACCGGGGCGACCGCCCTCACCGCCCTGGCGCGGTCGGCCTACCTCGACGACGACCACGACCGGGCCGCCGCGCTCTACGACGAGGCCGAGGCCCTGCTGCGCGAGGCGGGCGACGACCGCGCGATCGCCACGTGCCTGCACGGGCGGGCGGCGGTCGAGGTGCGGCTCGGCCGCCCGGAGGTGGCGCTGGGGCTGCTGGACCGGGTGCTCGCCGAGTGGGGCGACGACGCGACGCCGGTCGGGCTGATCGCCGTCGACCAGGTGCGGGGCGCCGCGCTGGAGGAGTCGGGGCGCTACGCGGCGGCGGACGAGTGCTACGGCCGCGCAGTGGCGGTGGCCGAGCGGGCGGGGCTGTGGCACGTCGCGCTGGGCGTCGCGTGGTGGCGGGCCGACGCGCTCGTCCGCTGGGCGTCCACCGTGGACGGCGAGCGGCGGCGCGAGCTGTGCGCGCGGTCGCTGGACCTCGCGCTGCCCGCCGCGCTGGCCGCCGAGGCGGTGCGGCAGCGGTTCGCGCACGGCCCGCTGCGGGAGCGGTGGGTCGCGCTGGCCGCCGCGCCCGCGGTCCGGGCCGCTCTCACCGCGGTGGCGTCGCTGGGCGACGTGGAGCTGGCCGCCGCCTACGTCGACCACCTGGCCGGGACGGTGTCGCTGAGCCCGGACGGGGACCGGCGGCTGCCGCGGGAGGAGTTGGTGGCGCTGCCCGCGCCCCCGGTGACCGAGGAGGACCACCTGCCGCACGCCGCTTCGTTCGTCGCCGGGGCCGAGGACGACCCGGCGTTCCCGGCCACCGGCTTCGCGCTGCCGCCGCGCGTGCGCGTCGACCCGGCCGAACCGTCCGCCCTGGATCCCTGGATCGACGTCGCCGAGCGCCGTTACGGTTTCCCGGTGCGCGCGGGGGGCGCGGTGGCGTCGTGGTAGCGGTGCAGCTGAAGCTCGTGGACGCGGGCGACCTCTACGCGTCGTGGCGGTGGGAGGACCGGCTCGACCAGCCCCGGGTCGTCCGCGTGCCGCGCGCGCTGGTGCGCGAAGCGCTGGACGACCTGGCCCGCGCGGTCCCGTCGCCGCTGCCCGGTGAGGGCGCGGGGGAGGCGCTGGCCCGGTCGCTCACCCGCGGTCCGCTGCTCGACCGCGACCGGGAGGTCGAGCTGGCCGGCCGGTTGGCGCGGGCGCTGGTGCCGCACCAGCTCGCGGGGGAGCTGAACTCGCTGCTGGCGCGGGGCGTCCGGCCGCACCTGCGCGTGCGGCCCTCGCCGTCGACGGCGCTGGTGCCGTGGGAGGCGCTGCGCGTCGACGAGGGCGAGCGCACCGTGCACACCACGGACGTCTCCGTCCTCCCGCCCGCGACCGTGCGCAACGCCCCGGGCCGCCGCGTGTCGCCGCTGCGCGGTCCGGTGGTCGGGGTGCTGGACCCGAGGGTGCCCGGGTTCGGCGACGCGTCCGGGCTGGGCTCCGTGCTCGGCGAGGTGGGGCCGGAACTGGCCGCGCTGGCGGCCGGGCAGGTGCCCGGGGGAGTGCGGCGCGACGACGTCGACCGGGACTTCCTGGAGGCGGCCCTGGCCGACGCGTCGCGGCTGCTGTACGTCGGCCACGTCACGACCGGCGGGCACGGCCTCGACGCGCGCCTGCACCTGTCGTGCGGGACGGGGACGACCGGCCGCGCCGCGCTCGTGGGCGGCCACCGGCCGCTCACGGCCGCCGACGTCGTGCTCGGCCACCGCCCCGGCCCGCCCCGGCCGTGGCGCATCCCGAACCGGGTCGCCCTGGTGGCCTGCGACAGCGGCGGCGAAGCGCGGTTCGCCGAGCCCTCCGGCCTGGTCGCGGCCATGGTCCACGGCGGGGCCGAGCACGTCGTGTCGACCCGGTGGACGCTGCCGACCGACGCGGGCCTGGCCGCGCTCGTCCCCGGGTTCCCGGGCACGCCGGTGCTGGGCCCGGCGGTGCTGGCGATCGACGCGGCGCAGTCCGCCGCGGACCCGGTCGGCGCCCTCAACGCCTGGCAGCGCGACCAGGCGACCCGGTGGGAGCGGACCGGCGACCCGGCGTTCTCACCGGTGGTGTGGGCGGCGTTCGCGACGGCGTGGGCCCCCGCGCCCGCGGTCGTCCCGGCCGCGCCGTAGCCCCGCCGGGCAGGCCCGCCGCGGGCCGCCCGCGGGGTCCGGGATCACCGGTCCACCCACTCCGGGCGGTCCGCGTCCCACCGGCTCGCCGGGCGGCTCCACGTGGCCGGAGCGCCGGCGTAGCGCACCGGGGGCAGCGCGTGCCGCAGGAGGCCGTGGGGCGAGTCCCTCTCCGCCACCCACGCCGACGGGTCGTGCGCCGGCTCCTGCCCGGCGCCTCCCGCCGCGGGGCCGTCCACCTCGGACCCGTCTGCTCCGGCCGCCAGGTCGTTCACCAGCCAGGAAGCCGTGCCCGCCAACGACAGCCGCACGTGCCGCCCGCCGCCGTCGCGCTGCCGCCCGGTCAACGCCCGCAGCACGGCGGCGGCCAGCAGGTAGCCCGTGCCGTGGTCGAGGGCCTGGACGGGCAGCGCGCCCGGCCGGTCGCCGTCGCCCTCCGCGACCGCGATGCCGCTGCCCGCCTGCACGAGGCTGTCGAACCCGCGCCGCCCCGCCCACGGCCCCGTCCACCCCCAGGCGCACAGCTGGGCGACGACCAGGCCGGGTCGCCGGTCGAGCAGGGCGTCGGGCGCGAGGCCGTACCGGTCGAGCGCGCCGGGCCGGTAGCCGGTGACCACCACGTCGGCGGTCTCCAGCAGGTCGTCGAGCAGCCGCCGGTCGCGGGCCAGGTCCAGCACGGCCGACCGCTTGCCCAGCCCGGTGTCGGCGAGGAAGTCGTCGTCCTCGGCCGGCTCGGGAGGGTCGACGCGCAGCACGTCGGCGCCCAGCAGGGCCAGCACGCGCGTCCCGACCGGCCCGGCGATCACCCGCGTCAGGTCCAGCACGCGCACGCCCGCGGCGGGCAGCCCGGCGGCGGGCAGCGGTGCGCGGGCGCCGCCGGCCGCGCGCCACTCGACCAGCGGGTGGCGCTCCGGCGGCCCCGGCCGCACCGCGACCGCCAGGCCGCCCGCGGCGTGCACCGCCTCCTGGACGGCCTCGGCCGGTCGCGCGGCGAACCCGGCCGCCAGCCGCTCGACCAGCGCGGCGTCGTCGCCCCGGTCGGGCACGCCGGTCGCGGCCAGCAGCCGGGCGCGGTGGTGCGGGTAGTTCGCGTGGGTCCGCACCCAGCCGTCGGCCGTGCGCCAGAACCGCGACAGCGGGGCGAACGCGGTCGGCGCCCGCCCGTCGACCCGCAGGTGCCGCTCACTGGCGAACGCGGTGGCCACCGCGCCCTCGTGCACCCGCACGGCGGGCGCCGGCCCGCCGTTGCGCGCGGCCAGCAGCTCGGCGGCGGCCAGCGAGCAGACCCCGACCGAGGCGCGGGCCAGCCGCCGCACCGGCAGCCGCGCGGCGAGCACGCCGCGCACCACCTCGTACTCCACGCCCGCGGCGAGCGGGGCCGGTCCGCCCAGTGCCGCCCACGCCTGCGCCGTCGCGTCGTCATCCCCGTCCACCACACCGACATCCTCCGCCACGGGCCGTCCGCGGCCCACCTCATATGCTGACCGGGACGGACTACGGAAGGGGCAGCGGCTGTGCGGTACGTGGCCATCGGCGACAGCTTCACCGAGGGGGTCGGCGACGAGCTGCCCGACGGTTCGCCGCGCGGGTGGGCGGACCTGGTGGCGGCGGGCCTGGCCGCCGGGCTGGGCGAGCCGGTGCGCTACGCCAACCTGGCCGTGCGGGGCCGCCTGCTGGCGCCGATCGTCACCGACCAGCTCGACGCGGCCCTGGCGCTGTCCCCGCCGCCGACGCTGATCACGCTCAACGGCGGCGGCAACGACATGATGCGCCCCGGCATCGACACCGCGCGGCTGGTCGAGCTGACCGAGCACGCCGCGCGGCGCTGCGCCGACGCCGGGGTGCGGCTGGTGCTGCTCAGCGGCGCCGACCCGTCGCAGCGCCTGCCGTTCGGCCGCACGATCCACCGCCGGGGCGTCGAGCTGACCATCGCGATCACCGAGCTGGCCGCCCGGTACGACCTGCTGCTGGTCGACCTGTTCAACGACGCCGAGCTCCGCCGGGCCGCCTACTGGTCGCCGGACCGGCTGCACCTCAACGCCGCCGGCCACCGCCGGGTGGCCTCCCGCGTGCTGACCGCCCTCGGCCACCCCGTGGAGGCCGACCGGGTGACCCACGGGCCGGCCGGGCGCCGGGTGCTGGCCGAGGCGCGGTACTACCGCGAGCACGTCCTGCCGTGGCTGGCCCGCCGCCTGCGCGGTCGCTCGTCCGGCGACGACCGCACCGGCAAGCACGCCGACTGGGCCACGGTGGAGCCCCTGCCCCTGGGCTGACCGCGCCACCCCTGACCGGCGCGCGGGGTGACCACGGTCACCCCGCGCGGCCTCGCGGTTTCCGGGTGAACGGGAACCCGGCTCGACCCGGCGGCGTCGGCGTTCATACAGTGACCGACGACGACCCGGATCCTGCCCGGTGTCGTGGCCGACGTGTTCGGGGGGAAGCATGGCTGGGTTCGAGATCGTCGCGGAGACGCTGGAAGGCCACGGCAAGCAGCTGGCCGACCTGGGCTCGCGGATCCAGGCGGCGGTGGACGCGGCGAAGACGGTCAGCATGCCCACGGACGCGTACGGGATCATCTGCCAGCCGTTCCGGATGATGCTGGACCCGGTGGAGCAGTGGGGGCTGGACGCGCTGGGGGGCGCGGTGGAGGCCATGGAGTCCTCGGGCAAGGCGGTCGAGGACACCGTGAGGCAGTACCGCGAGATGGAGGACTCCATCCGCGACAGCTTCCGGGCCGGTGAGTGATGGCCCCGGAGAACCCCTTGGTGGCCGCGCCGCCCGCCGAGCCCGGTGGCGCGTTCAACGCCGGCACGGGCGACAACGGGTGGGCGACCGGCATCTCCATCGCGGAGTCGGCGATGGACACCTACAACGGCATCAAGGACGGCAACTGGGTCGAGGCCGGGCTCGGCATGGTCGGGCTCGCCGCCGACGCCGCGGCCATGGCGATCGACCCGTTCGGGACGCTGATGTCGTCGGCCGCGTCGTTCCTGATGGAGCACGTCCAGCCGTTGAAGGACATGCTCGACTGGCTGGCGGGCAACCCTCCGGTGATCGAGTCGTACGCCACGACGTGGAACAACGTCGGCACGGAGCTGGGCAAGGTCGCGGAGGACTACCGGGCCGCGGTCGCGAAGGGCACCGCCGGCTGGGAGGGCGCGGCTGCCGCGCAGTACCTGACCAACGCGCAGCAGCACGGCGACGCCCTGGCCGGCGCGGCGTCGGCGGCGGGCACCGTGGGCACCGTCGTCGGCATGATGGGCATGGTCGTCGGGTTCGTCCGCGAGGTGGTGCGCGACCTGATCGCGGACCTGGTGGGCAAGCTGATCGCGTGGGTGCTGGAGGCGGCGTTCACGCTCGGGTTCGGGACGCCGGTGATCGTGGCGCAGGCGGTCACGGCGATCTCCAAGTGGGCCGCGAAGATCGCCAAGATCATCCAGGACCTGCTGAACACCATCAAGAAGGTCTCGCCGATGCTCAAGCGTCTGGTCGAGGTCTTCGAGAAGGTCATGAAGGTGCTCGGCAAGCTCGCCGGCAAGGCGACCGGGCTGGACGTGCTGGACCCGAAGAACATCAAGCGGGGCGGCTTCCTGCAGACCGGTCGGACCGACATCGACGGCCCGTCCGGTTCGGGCCGTCCCGGCAGCGGTGACGGTGACAGCGGCAACGGGAACAGCAGCGGCGACGGAGACAGCGGCGGTGATCGCGGCGGTGATCGCGGCGGCAGCGGGGACAGCCCGTCGAACCGTCCCGGGGACGGCACGACGACGACCTCGGGCACCGCGCCGCCGGACACCCCGACCCGGCCCGGCAGCGGTGATCCGGGCGGCCCCGGCGCGCCCGCGACCCGTCCCGGGCGCGATCCGGGCACCCACCCGGACGGTGACCAGCCGCGAGGGCTGGGGGAGCAGCGGGGCGGACCGGGCACGAGCACCCCGTCCCGCACGGACGCGCCGCCGCGCGGCAACCCCAACTACGGCGGCTCCCACACACCGGTGGGTGAGCACCGCGGCGGCCCTGGTGGCAACACCGCTCCTGGCAACCACACGCCTGTAGGCGAACACCGCGGTGGTCCCGGTGGGAACACCGCTCCCGGTGGGCACTCTCCAGTGGGTGAGCACCGTGGTGGCCCCGGTGGGAACCCAGCTCCCGGTGGGCACTCCCCGGGCGGGCACAGCCCGTCCGGGGACACGCGCGGAGGTCCGGGTGGGAACCCGGGTCCGTCGCGGTTCGACCAGACGCACTCGTCCACGGCCGCGACACCGGACGCCCCGGCCCGCCCCGACCAGCCCCACGCGCCGGCACCGCCCCGCGACCCGAACCAGCCCGGCCCGCACGGCAACCAGCCGGCGACCGGCCCGGGGACCGCGCCCGGCGGAACCGCACCCGGCGGGACAGCTCCGGGTGGTTCGCCCGGTGGCGCGCCGGGTGGCGCACGCCCCGGCGGCTGGACCGGCACGCCCGGCAGCCGTGGCGACGTCGGCTCCGGCATCCCCGCCGCGCGCGGCCCCGAGGGGACGCGGCCGTCGTCGTTCGGCCCGTCGCACGCGGGTCCCTCGCACGCGGGTCCTTCCCACCCCGGCCAACCCCACCCCGGCCAACCCCACCCCGGCCCGTCGCACGGAGGTCCGTCGCACGCGGGCCCCTCCCACGCCACCCCGTTCCAGGCCAATACCCCGCACAGCCCCTACAACGGCGCACCCACCACGCACCCGGCGGGCAACGCACCTCCCGGACGTCCGGACGGGAGCCGCCCCGGAGACGGCCCCCAGCCGGGCGGTCGCCACCACAACGGCTCCACCCCGGACAGCCGCCCGCACAACGCCGGGTCGCACAACACCGGGCCGCAGGAGGCCAGGCCGCGAGGGCTCCACGACGGCACCCCCGGGAACGGCCACCCCCGGGACAACCCGAGGCACGACGCCCCGAGGCCCGACAACCCGAGGCACGACGCGCCGAACCAGGACGCCCCGAACCACGACAATCCGGGCCACGACAACCGGAGCCACGACAACCCGAACCAGGACAACCCGAACCAGGACAACCCGAACCAGGACAACCCGAACCAGGACAACCCGAACCAGGACGGCCCGCACGACCGGCCCGAGGAGCGCCCCGGGCCCGACGAGGTCAACCGCCGGCACGCCGAGTCCACGCCCGCCGGCACCTCGTTCCACCGCGGCGACGGCGACATGGGCGACCTCCCGCACCGCGTGCAGCCCGACCCCGACGGCCGGTACACCGTGGACGTCCACGTCACCCCGGACGGCCGCGCGCGGATCGGGGGCCACTCGTACTCGCCGGAGGAGTTCGCCGACATCCTGCGCCGCAACGGCGACTACGACGGCAGGCCGATCCGCCTGATCGGCTGCGACGCGGGCTCCAACGACTTCGCCCGCAGGCTGTCCCGCGAACTCGACACCCCGGTCATGGCGCCGAACAAGCCCGCCTGGACCGACTCGCAGGGCCGCGTCTTCTCCTCCGACTACGACATCGACGCCAACGGCAACCGCACGCCGCGCATCCCGCCCAACGGCGAGTGGGGCACCCACCACCCCGACGGCTCGACGTCCAGGGCGAGCGACGACGCCTTCACGCCCGACACCGCCGACGCGGACAAGCGCGACCTCACCCCCGAGGACGCGCGCTCCCGCGGCGACGACGACCAAGCCGGCACCGCACCGGACGGCACCGCGCCCGACGGCACCGCGCCGGACCCGGCGGACGACCCCGAGTTCACCCCGCCGCCCAAGCCGAGGGTCATCAGCCCCGACGACCCGGCGTTCACCGAGCGGTTCGTGGACTGGGACCGGCCCACCCACCGGCCCGGCGACGGGCCGGGCGACCCGCCGCGCCCCATCGACGTCCACGACCCGCCGATCCGGGCCGAGCACCGGGAGCGCCCGATCATCCCGGACGGCAACAAGGACCCCGACTTCCACCAGCCGACCACGCCGGACCCGGTCCCCGCGCCGTTGCGGGGCCTGGAGGGGCACGACCCGCTCCGCCCGTACACCGCGTACCCGGTGGAGAACGCGAACGGCACCCGGACCACCTTCTTCACCGACGAGAACGGCCGCGTGAAGTGGGTGGAGGCGGAGCCCGGCTCGAAGCAGAACGTCGTGCGGGACGCCGACGGCAACCCCGTGCCGGTCGGCAAGGAGGAGGGCAAGTGGGCGGGCTTCAACCCCGACCTGAGCCACCCGCTGCTGCCCGACGTCCAGTACCGGGTGCCGAACTACCACAACCCCGAGCTGCACATGACCTTCCACACCGACCGGCACGGGCAGACCGACTCCATGACCGGTGACGTCGAGGCGGGCGGGCAGACGGCCGACTACCGCGACGACCAGAAGGACCGCGGTTCCCAGCGGCGGGCCCAGATGGAGGGCGAGGCGGCGTTCCCGCCGGCCTCGGCCGGCGACCGGGACCTGACGCCGGAGCAGCGGGAGGACGCGCGGGTCAAGTGGGCGGGCGGGCACCTGGTGTCCAACGAGCTGGGCGGTCTCGGCGAGTACCTGAACATGCACCCGCAGATGGCGGCGTCCAACTCGGGCAACTACAAGGACGGCTGGACGAACGCGGCGTCGTGGCGCGCGCAGGAGGTCGAGCTGACCAGGTTCTCCGAGGCACCCGGCCAGGACATCCGCAACTACCAGGTGCGGATGCAGCGCGACGCGGACGGCGTGCCGGGCGAGGTGACCATGCGCTGGCAGGAGGTCACCTACAAGACCGGGCCGGACGGTCAGCCGCTGCTGGACGACAACGGCAGGAAGATCGTGGACGGCGTGGTCACCAAGGAGCGGGTCTTCCCCAACAAGCCGGAGGTGAACTATGGACCCCAGGACCGGTTCAAGGGCCGATGACCTGGTCGCCGAAGCGGCCAACGCGCTCGCGTCGGCCGCCCCGGCGGGCTGGGCCGAGCTGGCGCTGTCGGTGACCGCGACCGTGCTGGCCTACGACTTCGCGGTGTCGGTGAAGGACGACCGGGGAGCGGACCCGGGCCAGGTCGTGCTGTCCCCGGTGGTGACCGACGCGTTCCAGGAGCTGCGGGGCGTGCTGTACGAAGAGGACCGGGGGACGTGGTTCTCGGCCCGGATGGTGCTGCGGCCCGGCGAGCGGCCGGAGGTGTCGTTCAACTACGACGAGGACCCGCGCTGGTGGCCCGCCCTGCACCCGACGACGTTCGTGCGGGACCTGGAGGTGTTCCCGAGGTCGGAGGAGCACATCCCGCCGTGGTTGCGCGCCTTCCTGGACGAGGGCGAGGCCCTGGAGCGCGAACGGGGGGCCGCCGGACCCCGGCGGTAGGCTGCGGACGGACCACTACCGCGCCCGGGCGTCGGGCGCGTTGCCGAGGAGGACCCCACACCATGCCCAACTGGCCGCAGCTCGACCCGACCGAGCAGCAGCAGAAGCTGGCGGAGATCACCCAGGCCGTGGTCGCCACGCTGCCGGAGGGCTGGCAGCGCCTGGTGGTCCGGGCGTCGATGATCGGTCGGCACAGCGAGATGTCGAGCGGTGTCCGGATGCCGGACGAGTCGGTGCGCGCCTGGGAGATGCCGCCCGAGGTGTGGCGGATGTTCCAGCAGCTGCGCAAGGGCATGTACGCCGAGGGCCTGGGCACCTGGATCGGCTTCGAGTACATCGTGGACCCGCCGTTCCGCTACCAGGTGCGCTACAACCGCGAGGAGCAGCCCGCTTTCGAGGCGGCCCCCTCGCCCGACGACTTCGCCACCGAGAACCGCTGGTTCCCCCGCGCGGAGACGCACATGACGGAGTGGTTCCGCCGGGGCCTCCAAGGCGTTTCCTGAAGATCCGGCCCTCCGCCCTCGCGACCACCGATCCGAGGCCGCTCTCGGTCTTTTTTGAGCAACGGGACCACCGCAGCGGGACCACGACGCAAGGCGAACGCTAAGGGCGCAAGTCCGGGCTCAAGTCGGGAACGCTACGCAAAGGGACCACACCATCGCTCGTATACCAATCCGCTGGACGGGATCCCCCTCCTGTCGTCCTCGCGCGTGCACGCGCCCCTGAATGCACAGGTCCCGAATGGATCTAGGGCGGAAAGATGCGGGATTTCATCCAACGGATTGGTATACAAGCGATAGTGTGGTCCTTTTGCGTAGCGTTCCCGGCTTGAGCCCGGGCCTGCGTGCGGACGTTCGCCTTGCGTCGTGGTCCCTCTGCTGTGGTCCCGCTGCTTCGAGAGCAAGGACATCGCGGCTCTTGTGGGTCGGGGCTGGCGAGCGGCCCAGGGCTTGCGGGCGTGGAGGCGGCGCACGTCGTTGAGCGTGCATCGAGGCGTAGGGCATCGGGGCGTGGGGAGCGGGGTGTGGTGATGTCCGTGGTGGGGGTGCTGCGGCGGGTGCCGTTCACGGCGTCGGTGGTCGGGGTGATGGTCGTCGTCGGGGTCGTGAGCGGGGCGTTGTGGGACAGGGCCGCGGACGCCGCGTGGTACCCCCAGGTCGCTTTCGGGGTGCCGTCGTTGGCCGAGGGGCGGTGGTGGACGCCGGTCAGCGGGTCGTTCCTCGCCGTCGTGCCGGCCGCCTACGTGCCGATGGCCGGGACGTTCGCCCTGTTCGTCGGGGCGGCGGAGTGGCGGTGGGGCACGCGGGTCGCCGCGGTCGCCACGGTGGCCGGGCAGGTGGGCTCGGTGCTGCTCAGCGCCCTGCTGCTGGTGCTGCTGCGGTGGACGGGGTGGGACTGGGCCGAGCGCACGGCGGGTTCGCTGGACGTCGGGTTCTCCGCCGGGGCGCTGTGGGTGGCCGCGCTGCTGTCGGCGGCGATCGCCCCGCCGTGGCGGTTGCGGTTCCGGTTCGGGTTGGCGGTCTACGTCCTGGTGTCGTTCGCCTTCCTCGGGTCGTTGGCCGACGTGGAGCACCTGGTGGCGGTCGTGGCCGGGTTGGCCGCGGGGTCTGCGCCGCGCGATCGGGCGCCACGCGCGGAGGTGGTGGTCGCGGGCGTGGCCGTGGTGGCGATCGGGGTCGCGGTCGCCGCGGTCCTGCCCTCGCACGGGCCCCTCGGCGACACCTCGCGGACCTCGACCGCGGTGTGGGCGATCCTGGTGGTGGCGGTCGCGGCGCCGCTGCTGGTGGTCGGAGCGCGGCGGCGAACGTCCTGAGTGGACGCCGCACCGGCTATCGTCCCGGTGTCCCGGACGGTTGGAGTTGATGCGCTGTGCCCACGCCCGAACCCCGCGACCGGCGTCCGCGGAGCGTCTACGGGTCCGGTCAGGAGCCCGACTACCGGTTCAGCTTCGCCAACGAGCGGACCTTCCTGGCGTGGATCCGGACCGCGCTGGCGCTGCTCGCGTGCGGGGTGGCGGTGGACGCGGTCGACCTCGGGCTGCCGGGTGCGCTGGAGACGGCGCTGGCGGTGCTGCTGGTCGGGCTCGGCCTGGTGTGCGCGGTGGTGTCGTGGCTGCGGTGGGCGCGCAGCGAGCGGGCGATGCGGCACGACCGGCCGCTGCCGGCGTTCGCGATCGGCCCGGTGCTGGTCGCCGGTGTCGTGCTGGCGGCGGTCGTCGTGCTGGTGCTGAAGGTGTAGCGGTGGACCGGGGCGTGCAGAACGAGCGCACCGCGCTGGCGTGGCAGCGCACGGCGCTGGCGATGATCGCGGGCTCGGCGGTGCTGACGCGGCTGACCGTCGACCGCGTCGGGCCGCCGGCGCTGGTGGGCCTGGCGGTGACGGTGTCGCTGGGGCTGGTCGTGCTCGTCGCCGCGCGGTGGCGCTACCGGGAGGGGCGGCGTGGCCGGGTGGGTGGCGCGGGGCTGCCGATCGCCGTGGCGGCGGGCACGGTGGTGATGGTCCTGGTGGAGCTGGCCGCGCTGCTGCTGCCGCGCTGATCGCCGCCCGGCCCCGGGGGACCGGGCGGCCACCGGAATTTATTCCTGCAATGATTTCAGTGTGGATTTAAAGATCAGTCCACGAGGTCGGCCGCGCCGAAGACCGGGCCCTGGGCGAAGGCGCAGCCCGCCCAGCGCAGCCAGTCGGCCTGCTCCCGCGTCTCGATGCCCTCGGCCACCGTCTGCGCGCCCAGCACCTCGGCCAGGTCGATGACGCAGCGCACCACGTGCGCGCCGCGGGCGGTCTCGCGCAGGGCCGCGGTCAGCGAGCGGTCGATCCTGACCACGTCGAACGGGTAGCGGCGGGGGTGCTCGGCGGTGCCCGTGCCGAAGCCGTCCAGGGCCGTCCGCACGCCCAGGTCGCGCAGCTCCAGCAGGGTCTGCAGGGCGGCGCGGTCGGTCCAGGCCGAACCGGTGGCCTCGACGGTGAGCCGGTCCGGGGGCAGGCCGGTGTCGCGCAGCACCTCCTCGACGGAGCCGACCGCCCCGGGCGCGGCCAGCCGCCGGGTGGGCAGCCCGACCGTCACGCCCAGCGCCCGGCCCCGGTCGTGCCAGCGGGCGGCCTGCTCGCAGGCGCCGCGCAGGACCCGGTCGGCGACCCGGCCGAGCAGCCCGGCCTCGGCGGCCAGGCCGGCGAACTCCTCGGGCCGCAGCGCCCCGTGGCCGGGGCGGTGCCAGTCGACCAGGGCCTGGGCCCCGGCGACCCGGGACGAGCCCAGCTCCACGATGGGCCGGAAGCGCAGCGGCAGGGCGCCGGTGTCCAGCGCCGCCAGCAGCTCGGCCTTGTCGCGGCGGCGGGCGAGGAGCCGCTCGCCCATCTCCGGGTGGAACAGCCGGATGCGGGAGCCGCCCTCGCGCTTGGCCGCGTACATGGCCGTGTCGGCGTTGCGCAGCAGTTCGGCGGTCCGGGTGCCCGGTGCGGAGACCGCGACGCCGACGCTGGCGCCCATGCGGTCGACGCGGCCGGAGCCCGGCAGCGGTTCGGACAGCGCCGCCAGCAGGCGTCGGCCCAGGTCCAGGCACTCGTGGGCGTCGTGGTCGTGCGCGAGCACCGCGAACTCGTCGCCGCCGAGCCGGGCGGCCGTCGCGCCGGGGCCCGCCGAGGCCCGGATGCGCCCGGCGGCCAGGGCCAGGTACGAGTCGCCGGCCTGGTGGCCCTCGGTGTCGTTGATCTCCTTGAACCGGTCGAGGTCGACGAGCAGGAGGCCGACGCGGGTCTCGGCGAGCGCCTGGTCGACCAGGTGCAGGAAGTGGGCGCGGCCGACCAGGCCGGTGAGGGCGTCGCGCTCGGACCGGGCGCGCAGCGCCTCCTCGTGGCGGGACCGCCTGCTGACGTCCACGGCGGCGATCACCGTCTGGTCGGGCCCGGCGGGCGGTTCGACGGCCACGGCGTGCACCTCCAGCACCGTCGTCGTGCCGTCGGGGTGCTCCAGCCGCAGTTCCGCCGGTTCGGCGCCGGTGGCCCGGCAGCGGTGGCAGCGGGTGATGTCGGGGCCGTGGGCGCAGGGGACGCGCCCGGCCTCGCCCGCCCGGTCGAGCAGGGCGCGGGCGTGGCCGTTGAGCAGCCGGGGCAGGCCGGTGTCGTCGAGCAGGGCCAGGCCGACGGGGCTGGCGTGGACCATCGCGGCGATGGCGCGGTGGGTGCTCTCCAGCAGCAGGCGGGCGTGGTCGGCGTGCCGCGCGGCGCGCGCGGCGCCGTGCAGGGCCAGGGCCGCGACGACGACGCCGGCCAGCGGGAGGGCGTGCGCGGTGACGAGGCCGGGGGTGGGCGGTGGCGCGGTGGTGAGCAGGCCCGCGGCGCAGCCGGCCGGCGCGCACAGCAGCCGGGGCAGGCCGGCGCCGAAGCGGGCGCGGCGCAGGGCCGCGCCGCAGGCGAAGGCGAGCACCGGCAGCAGGCCCGCCGGTGGCAGCGCCGCGGCGGCCAGCCCTTCGGCGAGGGCGACCGGCCAGCCGCCGGGCGCGGGGCGCAGCAGCCACGCGGCGAGGACGGCGAGGACGGCGAGGGCGGCGGCGAGGCGGACCGGGCCGCCGGTGGCGGTGAGCAGGTGGGCGACGAGGGCGAGGCCGGCGAGGTGGGCGAAGCCCTCGATGAGCAGCCCGGTGCGCCGGAGGTCCGGGGGCGGCGCGCCGTCCGGCTGGACGAGGGTGTCGGCGGTCGCCGATTCCCGGGACCGGCGCGGGGCGGGGCGTTTGTGCGGGATCAAGTCGCCTCCGGGTGGCTGGCAGCGCGGAACCGCCCCGGTGGCGGCGACGTGCTCCGGGGGCATTTCCGTGGTGGGGTGGGAGAGGGGATCCGGGTTCGCCCCGACCCGCGAGCACATTACCGAACCCGGGGGTTCCGCCGTCAAGTCGGCGGGGCTCCGGCATTCCACAGTGAATGATTTGGTCTGTACCACTCGAGGGTCTTGGCGGGGCGTCGGGAACGCTGTTCCCGGACCTTTCCGGAATCGCTCCGGGAAATCGCCGACCGCCTTCGCCGGAATATCGCTGGAATATTTCCGGGATTGATCGGGGAATGTCCGCGGCAGTGGCCCGGCCGCGTTCCCCGGTCCACTTCGGACGGGGTCGGGGCGGGTCGCGTCGGCACCGCCCCGCGCCCGGCGGCCCTGCCTGACCAGCGGGTCTCATCGCGGCGCTGTAGTGCGGCCCACATCGTGTTGTTCGCATCAGTGCTATGTCAGGCGGCCCCGCGGCTCCTACGGTGTTGCGGGGATAGTCCGGTTGGTGGACCGTGCTGTCCGATTCGCGAACAATGCCGCAGGTGGCGGCATGAGTCCGACAAGGAGCCAGACCATGTGCGCCGCCTGCGGTGTCCCGACCCACGAGCCCGAGCCGGTCATGCCCGCGGGCGCCGCCCCGCCGCGCCGGTTCGCCGCGCTGCGCAACCGGCACTGCCGGCCCTACCTGTTCGGCACGGGCCTGGCGATGATGGCCGACAACATCGAGCACGTCATCACCTACTGGGTGCTGTGGGAGAAGTTCCAGTCGCCCGCGCTGTCCGGGTTCGCGGTGATCAGCCACTGGGCGCCGTTCCTGCTGCTGTCCATGTGGTTCGGCTCGCTGGCCGACCGCTACGACTGCCGGCGGGTCATCCAGGCCGCGCAGGTGCTGTTCATGGGCGTCTCCGTCGCGTGGGGCGTGCTGTTCCTCACCGACTCGCTGCAGATGTGGCAGGCGTGCGTGCTGCTGGTGCTGCACGGCATCGCGGGCGCGTTGTGGGGGCCGGGGGAGCAGTTGATGCTGCACGACTTCGTGGGCCCGGACGAACTGCCCAGCGCCGTGCGGCTCAACGCGACGTTCCGCAGCCTCGGCATCCTGTTCGGGCCGGTGGTCGGGTCGGCGCTGCTGCTGGGCCTCGGGCCGACGGCGGGCATCTTCGCCAACGTCGCGTTCTACCTGCCGCTGACGGTCTTCCTGTTCCGCACGAAGTTCACCGGCCACACCCGCGACCGCGACGTCAAACCGAGGGTGGGGGTGCTGGAGTCGCTGCGCGTGCTGCGCGAGGTCGGCTCCAACCGGACGCTGATCAGCATGGTCGTGCTGGCGGGGCTGGGGTCGTTCTTCGTCGGGGCGTCGATCCAGACCTCCATGCCGATCTTCGCCAACGACCTGGGCGCGGGCAGCGCGGGCGCGGCCTACGGGGTGCTGCTGTTCGCCAACGGCGCGGGCGGGGTGATCGGCGGCATCGTGCTGGAGACCACCCGGCGCATCCCGCCGACCGTGGCCGCGGCCGTCATCGCCACCGCCGTCTACGGCGTGACCAGCCTGGGGTTCGCCCTCACCGGGAGCTACCCGCTCGCGGTCGCGCTGCTGCTGGTCGGCGGCGTCGCGAACCTGGCGTCGATGTCGATCACGCAGACCGTCGTGCAGCTGCTGAGCCCGCCCGGCGACCGGGGGCGCATCCTCGGCGTCTACGGCATGTCCTCCGGCGGTCTGCGCACCGGCAGCGGGTTCACCGTGGGCCTGCTGGGCGCGGCGGTCGGCGTGCACCTGTCGCTCGCCCTCAGCTCCGCGGCGCTGTGCCTGGGCACCGCTGCCGCCGCCGTGCACGCGTTGCGCGGCCGGCGGCGCGCGGACGGCATGATGTGAGCCGTGGAGTCGACCCGAGTCGACCGCTGGCTGTGGGCGGTCCGGCTGACCAAGACCCGACCCGACGCGGCGGCGGCCTGCCGGGGCGGGCACGTGCGGGTCAACGACCACCCCGCCAAGGCCGCGACCACCGTGTCGCCGGGTGACGAGGTGCGCGCCCGGGTCGGCGGCGTGACGCGGGTCGTGGAGGTCGTGCGGGTGATCCAGAAGCGGGTGGGCGCGGCCGACGCGGCGACCTGCTTCATCGACCGCACCCCGGCCCCGCCGCCGGAGGCCGCCGCGCCGGTGGCCCGCCGGGAGCGCGGGGCGGGCCGCCCCACCAAGCGCGAGCGCCGCGTGCTCGACCGGTTCCGCACCGGCGACCAGCGGTAGCGCCGGGGCGGCGACACCGCCGGAGCACCGGCATCACCGGAGCGGCGGACACCACCGGGGCACCGGGGCAGCGGACGCTACCGGAGCGCCGCTGGAACACCACAGGACCACTGTCAGCACCGCCGCGCCGGAAGGCAGCCGCGGTCGGCAGCGGCCCGTGCGCCCCGGCCGTGGCGGGGGGTCACGGTCCGGTCAACGGGTCGGCCACCCACGTGCCGCGGTCCGCCGGGTCGGGCACGGGTGTGGTGGCGGCGGCCAGCGCGGCCAGGCCCGCCCGCCCGCCGAACGCGGTGGCGTCGCCGCGCCCCACCTCGACCCGGACGGCGAACCGGCCGCTCGGGTCCAGCACCGTGACCCGGCTGTCCGACGACGCGGCCGGCCGCCCGGCGATCCGCTCCTCCTCCGGCAGGTCCCGGCCGGGCAGCCCGTCGGTGCGCAGGGCCACGCTCAGCACCGGCGCCTCCGGCGAGTCCCCGGCGGTCAGCAGCACGGAGGCCAGCTCGACGTCCGGGCGCACCGGCACGCGCACGCCCGCCAGGCGCAGCGGCGGGACCGGCTCGCCCGGCGCGAGGGTGAACGGCGCGGTCACGGGCGTGGTGACGGAGGTGTCCAGGCCCTGCGCGACCCGGTGCGCCCGCTCGCGCAGGTCCGGGAAGCCCTCGACGCGGACCACCGCCCACGCCTGCGGCGACCACTCCCACACCAGTTCCGCGCCGCCCCGCCACCAGGCGGGCCGCCCGCCGACGTCCGGGGCGCGGTCGCCGGCCGGCTGCCAGCCCGCGCCGCCCTGGCCGGGCAGCCTGCCCGCCGCGTGGACCACCAGCGTGCCGCGCGGCCCGCCGGCCGGGTCGTGGGCGTGGCCCAGCGTCACCTTCTGCCGGTGGCGGCCGGTCTCGTGGCACAGCGGGGCGAACCCGCCGGCCGAGCCGACCCGCGCCACCTGCCGCAGCGGGTCGAACACCCCCGCCGCGAGCGGCGGGGGCTCGGCGGACAGGCCGCGCAGCGCGGCGGGGAGCACGACCACGGCGAGCAGCGCCACGGCGACGGCCGCGGCCACCCGGCGGCGGGCCCCGCGGTGGCGCCGGTCCCGGCCGCCCCGGGCGGCGCGGGCGATGTCGACGCCGCGGGCCGGGCCGGGCTCGACGGCGCGCAGCGGCTCCGGGAAGTCCGAACCGGTCATCACTCCGCCCTTCCCCAGCAGTCGTCGCAGGACCGCCGGTCCGCGCGCGGGCCGGGCCTTCACCGACCTCTCCGAGCGGCGCAGCGCGCGGGCGGCCTCCGTCACCGGCAGGTCGGCTGCGAACCGCAGCACCGGCACCGCCCGCGTGCGCGTCGGCGCCACCGCCGGCGGCGCCCAGCCGGTGACCGGGTCGGCCCGCACCTCGACCTCGGGACAAGACACGAACACGAAATACCGCCCCACGGCCTGGAACGCCAGCAGCACCGCGACGGCCGCGCGGGCCCGGTCGCGTCCGGAGTGGACCGCCGCGGCCGGCCACGCGTGCGGCGCCGGCAGCGGTTTCGCGGCGGGGACGGCGAGAGCGGTCATGCCGGCCCCCGGGTCGGTGGGTCGTCACCCCGCGGACACCGACGACACCCCCGACCGCCATGTGACCCGGAACACTTCGGGTCTCCGCCGGGGCGGGACCGCCGCCGTCAACCGCCGATCAACCCCACCACCACCGGTCCGGTCAGCGGCAGCAGGATGCTGGAGATCGCGTACGTGACCGTGTAGCCGATCAGCGGCACCGAGTTGCCCGCCACGCCGGTCACCGCGGAGATCGCCGGCGTGCTGCACTGCTGCCCGGCGATCGCGCCGACCAGGATCGGCGGCTCGATCTTCAGCAGCCTGCGCCCCGCGTACAGCGACAGCAGCGCGGGCACCAGCACCATGCCGATCCCCGCGAACGGCAGCAGCACCCCGTACCTGGCCAGCAGCGGACCGGCCTGCGGCGCGGCGGCCAGGCCGGTCGCCGCGATGAACGTCGCCAGGCCCAGGTCCTTGGTCAGCGCCGCCGCGGCCGGCGGGAAGCTGCCGATGGCCCGGTGGCGCGAGCGGAACCAGCCGAACACCAGGCCCGACACCAGGGCGCCGCCGCCGGTGCCCAGCGACAGCGGCACGGAACCCAGGTGCAGGGTCAGCCGGCCGATCAGCATCCCCAGCGTCACGCCCAGCCCCAGGTAGACGAAGTCGGTGGCGATCGTGCGCGGCACCGCGTAGCCGATGCCCTTCGCGGCCCGGTCGACGTCGTCCGGGCTGCCCACCAGGGTCAGCACGTCGCCCCGGCGCACCTGCGTGCCGTCGGCCAGCGGCAGCCGGTGGTCGGTGCGGGTCAGGGCGGTGGGGAACACGCCGCGCGTGCGCAGCTCCCGCAGCGGCCGGTCCGGGGTGGTGACCACGACCTCCCTGGTCTCCAGCGTGGTCCGCCCCAGCGACTCCGGGCGGGCGCGCTCGGGCCCGATCCGGGTGTCCGCGTCCAGCAGCGCAGCCCGCTCGCCGACCACCACGACCACGTCGCCCGCCGCCAGCACCAGGTCCGGGCCGACCGCGACCTCGGCGCCGTCGCGGCTGACCCGCTCGACGGTGACCCGCCCCGCGTCGCCCTCCAGCGCGGCCACCGTCCGCCCGGCCGCCTGCTCGACCTCGTAGGCGCGGCCCACCAGCCCCGGCAGGGCGGGCGAGGTGCCCGGCTCGTCGTCGCCACCGCCGAGGCGGCGCAGCAGCGCGCGGGAGGACTCCCGCAGGTCCACGCGCATCAGCGCGGGCGCCAGGCCGCTGGTGAACAGCACGATCGTGATCAGCCCGAACAGGTAGCAGACCGTGTAGGCGGTGGCCACGTTGCCCTGCAGCGCCGTGCTCACCTGGTCGGACAGGCCGAGCTTGCCGATGGCCTCGGTGGCGGTGCCCACCACCGCCGACTCCGTCGCCGCGCCCGCCAGGATGCCCGACGCGGTGCCCACGTCCAGGTCGAGCAGCGCGGCCAGCGCGAGCACCAGCACCACCACCGTCACGGCCTCGATGAACGACAGCACCCCGAGCTTGAGCCCCGACCGGTTGAGGTTGGCGAAGAACTGCGGGCCGCCGCTGAAGCCCAGCGCGAAGATGAACAACGCGAACGCGATGGTGCGCACCTGGTCTTCCAGCGACACGTCGAGCAGCCCCACGACCAGCGAGACGACCAGCGTGCCGCAGACCCCGCCCAGCTGGATCGGCCCCACCCGCAGCCTGCCCACCAGGTAGCCCAGCGCCAGGCACAGGAACAGGGCGATCTCCGGCGTCCCCTGCAGGAAGTGCCTCAACCACTCCACGCGCGCCTCCGCCCCACTCCCGGCCGCCCGGCCGGGCACACCGCGAACGTCCCGACCGGACTATGCCCCGGCCGCGCCCGGCACGCCGGGGGAGCGCACCGCCCCGTCACCCCGTCGGGCGACGTCCCGAGCGTGCCCCGCGGCGGCGACCTAGCCTGCCAGGGGCGGCCGGGAGCGGGCGCCCACGGAGGCGGAGATGAGCTTTCTCAGGGACGAGGTCTTCCGGCCCTACCCCGAGTTGCTGGTGTTCCTGACCGTCGCGCTGGGCTTCCTGCTCGGCCGGCTCCGCCGCCGCTCGATCGCGCTCGGCTCCGTCACCGGCTGCCTGCTGGCCGGCCTCGCGCTGGGGTGGCTGTTCGAGGTGCCGGTCAACGGCACGGTCAAGTCGCTGTTCTTCATCATGTTCCTGTTCGCCCTGGGCTACCGCGTCGGGCCGCAGTTCTTCCGCGGCCTGCGCCGGGACGGCCTGCCGCAGGTCCTGCTGGCGCTCGTGGTGTGCGTGTCGGGCCTGCTGGTGTGCTGGCTGTTCGCCGCCCTGCTGGGCTACGGGCCGGGGCTGAGCGCGGGCCTGCTCGGCGGCGCGCTCACCCAGTCGGCCGTGATCGGCGTGGCGGGCGGCGCCATCGCGAGCCTGCCCGGCCTGTCCGGCGACCAGGTCACCGAGCAGCAGAACCTGGTCGCCATCGGCTACGCGGTCACCTACCCGCTGGGCACCGTGCTGTGCGCGGTGCTGCTGGCCACCGCGCTGCCCCGGCTGGTGGGCCGCGACCTGGCCGCCGACAGCGCGGACCTGGCGCGCGAGCTGGACGCCGACTCCGACGACCCCGACCTGGGCCGGGGCTACTACGAGGTCGTGCTGCGGGCGTTCACCGTCGAGAACCCGGCGCTGGCGGGCACCACCGTCGAGGAGTTCGAGCGGCGGCAGGCGTCGCTGGGCCGCCGGATCTACCTCACCCGCGTCCGGCGCGGCGGGGCGCTGCTGCCCCAGGACCAGCGGATCGCGCTGGCCCCGGGCGACGTGGTCGCGGTCAGCGCGACCCGCGGCGACGTCGTCGCCTACGACCCCGAGCGCGAGATCGGGCCGGAGGCCGACGACGTGGAGCTGCTCGGCTACCGCACCGAGTCGCTGCACGTCGTCGTGGGCGCCGAGGCCCACCTCGGGCGCAGCGTCGCCGAGCTGCGGCGCGAGCCGTTCATGGTCGGCGTGTTCGCCACCGAGCTGCACCGGTCGGGCGCGAAGTTCCCGCTGCGGGCGTCCACCCGGCTCGAACGCGGCGACACGCTGCTGCTCACCGGGCCGCAGCGGCTGGTCGAACCGGCCGCCCGCGAGCTGGGCACCCCGGTGCCGACCAGCTTCGCCACCGACATGGTCTGGGTGGGGCTGGGCATCTTCCTCGGCGGCTGCCTGGGCATCCCGGCCCTGCACGCGGGCGGCGTGCCGATCAGCCTGTCCACCTCCGGCGGAGCGCTGATCATGGGCCTGGTGTTCGGCCGGCTGCGCGCCAAGCACCCGACGTTCGGCAACGTGCCCGGCGGCGCGCAGTGGTTCATGGACACGCTCGGGCTGTGCCTGTTCGTCGCGGTGGTCGGCATCAACGCCGGCCCCGGCTTCACCAGCGGGCTGGCCCAGGCCGGCTGGGGGCTGCTGCTGCTCGGCGCGGTCGCCACGGTGGCGCCCCTGCTGGTCGGCTTCGCCGTCGGGCACTGGCTGCTGCGCATGAAGCTGCCCGTCCTGCTGGGCGCGCTGGCCGGCGCGCAGACCACCACCGCCGCCATCGGCGCGGTCAACGAGGCGGCCAAGAACCAGGTGCCCACCATCGGCTACACGATCCCCTACGCCGTGGGCAACGTGCTGCTGACCATCTGGGGAGCCGTGATCGTCCTGCTCCACCACTGACAAGCCCCCGGGCGCCCCGCAGGGGACCCCGACGAGTCCGCCAGCCCGGCAGAAAGGCCGCCGATCATGCCCAAGCCGTCCTACACCAGGGCCCGGATGCGGGAGCTGGCCGGGCTCAGCCCGTTCGAGCTGAAGGGGGAGTTCATCCGCCTCGCCGAGCACCACCACGACGACGAGCAGCGGAGCAGGTCGGCGGTGCTGATGCTCAACGCGGGCCGGGGCAACCCGAACTGGATCGCGACCGGCCCCCGCGAAGCCTTCCACGCCCTGGGCTACTTCGCGCTGGCCGAGAGCCGCCGGGTGTGGACGGCCGACGACCTCGGCGGGATGCCCGCCCGGGAGGGCATCGCCGAGCGCTTCCGGGCCTTCGCCAAGGCGCACCCCGACCTGCCGGGCATCGACCTGCTGGACCGGTCGGTGCGGCTGGGCGTCGAGCGGTTCGGCTTCGACCCCGACGCGTGGGTGCACGAGCTGGCCGACGGCATGGCCGCCGACAACTACCCGGTGCCCGGCCGCATCCTCGCGCACACCGAACGGGTGGCGCGCGCCTACCTGCACCAGGAGCTGTTCGACGGGCGCCCCGCCGAGCCCGAGCTGAAGCTGTTCGCCACCGAGGGCGGCACCGCCGCCATGTGCTACCTCTTCGACTCCCTCGTCGCCAACGGCGTGCTGCGCAAGGGCGACCGCATCGCGCTGATGGTGCCGATCTTCACCCCCTACATCGAGATCCCGGCGCTGGACGAGTACCGGTTCGACGTGGAGCTGATCCACGCCGACTCGTTCGCGGAGGCCGGCGTGCGGGAGTGGCGGTACCCGGCCGAGCAGGTCGCCAAGCTGGCCGACCCGTCGATCAGGCTGGTCTGCCTGGTCAACCCGAGCAACCCGCCGTCGCTGGCGCTGTCGGACCGGGTGCGCGACCAGATCAAGGGCATCGTGGCGCGGGACAACCCCGACCTGCTCATCGTCACCGACGACGTCTACGGCACGTTCGTCGACGGCTTCCGCACCCTCGCGGCGGACCTCCCGCGCAACACGCTGCTGGTCTACTCGTACTCCAAGCACTACGGCGCGACCGGCTGGCGGCTGGGGCTGATCGGCCTGCACGACGGCAACGCGGTCGACGACCTGATCGCCCGCCTGCCCGAGGAGCACCGCGCCCGGCTGCGCGCCCGCTACGGCACCCTGTCGCTGGACCCGGACGCCATCCCGTTCATCGACCGCCTGGTGGCCGACTCGCGCCGGGTCGCCCTCAACCACACCGCCGGCCTCAGCCTGCCCCAGCAGGTGCAGCTGGCGCTGTTCTCGCTGTTCGCGATGCTGCCGGAGGGCGAGGCGTACAAGGCCCGCGTGCAGCGGATCGTCCGCACCCGCCTGGACCTGCTGGTCGAGGGCGCGGGCATGCGGATCGCCGAGGACCCGCAGCGGGCCTGCTACTACCTGGAGCTGGACCTGCTGGCCGAGGCCGAGCGCGTCCACGGCCCGGAGTTCGCCCGCCACCTGGAGGCGACCTACGAGCCGATCGACCCGCTGTTCCGGCTGGCCGAGCACGCGTCGGTGGTGCTGCTCAACGGCGGCGGCTTCGACGGGCCCGCGTGGTCGGTCCGCGTGTCGCTGGCCAACCTCGACGACCTGGACTACCTGAAGATCGGCCACCACCTGCGCACCGTGCTCGGCGAGTACCACGACGAGTGGAAAGCCGGCGCCTGATCCCGGACCGGGGTCGTCCGCACTGGTCACGGGCGCAGGCGGCGGCGCAGCAGGAGCGGGCGGGCGCGTCGCGGCGACCGGCGCGCCACGCCCACCGCGGCGCCGGGCTCGCTCCCGGTCGGGAAGTCTGGCAGGCTGACGGGGATCAACCGCGCCGGTCCCGTCGTGCTGTAGTACTGCGGCCGGGCGCGACCGCGAGCGAGCGCAGTGAGGTGGTGGGGCCCCGAGGGGTCCGTCGATGGAGACCAGCGGCATGGTCCGACAGCCCGGGGTCCGCCAGGACGCGGGCTGGGCAGGCGCGCCCTACCCCGTGGTGTCGGTCGACGCCGCGGGCGCCGTCCGCGGCCTCAACGCCGCCGCCCGGTCGCTGTTCCCCGCGGCCGAGGCCGGCGGGACGCTCGCCGACGCCTGCTCCGGCTGGCTGGCCGAGGCGCACGGCGGGCTCGCCGGCGGCGCCACCGGCCCGGTGAGCGGCCTGGTCGGCGACCGCAGCTTCGAGGCCCACCCGGTCGGCCACGACGACGGCGCGGTCACCTGGTGGCTGGTCGAGGACACCGACGCCCGGCTGGCGCGCGCCGCCCTGCGGCTGGAGCGCGAGCGCACGGCCGTGCTCAGCGAGGTCTCGTCCCGGCTGCTGACCTCGCTCAACCCCGAGCGGTGCATGCAGGTCACCGCGGAGCTGGCGGCGGGCCACCTGGCCGACGCCGCCTGGGTGATCGCCCCCGGCGGGCGCCGCGACCACCCGGTCACGCGGTGCGTGCGGGGCGCCGAGGCGGTGCACGAGCGGCTCGCGATCGACCCGGCCGAGGTCGCCGGGCTCGCCGAGGCGCTGCAGGGCTTCCCGCCGGTGCCGTCGCGGTGGATCGAGCCGTCCTCCGCCCCGTCCTGGCTGCTGCCCGACGGGTTCGGCGAGGTCGGGTCGATCGTGGTGACGCCGCTGCCCGGCCACGGCGTCCCGGCGGGCGCGCTGGTGCTGCTGCGCCGCACCGAGCAGCGGGCGTTCTCCGACGACGAGGAGGTGTTCGCGCGGCTGTTCGCCGCCCGCGCGGGCGCGGCCATGTCGGCGGCGCGGCTGTTCGCCCAGCAGGTGTCCATCACCGACACGCTCATGCGCGAGCTGCTGCCCCCGAAGCTGCACCAGGTCGACGGCGTCGAGTTCGCCGGCCGGTACCGCCCGTCGCTGGACAGCGAGCGGGTCGGCGGCGACTTCTACGACGTGCACCCCGCCGCCGAGCGCACCGCGACCGGCGCCGGTGAGTCGCTGGTGGTGCTGGGCGACGTGTGCGGCAAGGGGCTGGAGGCCGCGGTGCTGACCGGCAAGGTCCGCACCACCCTGCACGCGCTGCTGCCGATGGCCTCGGACCACCGGCGGATGCTCACCCTGCTCAACAACGCGCTGCTCAACACCCACGACACCCGGTTCGTCACGGTCGTGCTCGGCTCGGTGGCGCGCGTGGGCAACGAGGTGCGGCTGCGGCTGACCAGCGGCGGGCACCTGCCGCCGCTGGTGGTGCGCACCACCGGCGAGGTGCAGGAGGTGCCCGCCCACGGCACCCTCATCGGGGTGCTCCCCGAGATCGAGGCCGCCACCGCCGAGGTCGTCCTCGGCCCCGGCGACACCTGCCTGCTCTACACCGACGGCATCACCGAAGCCGTCGGCGGCCCGCTGGGCGGGGAGATGTTCGGCGAGGAGCGGCTGCACGCCACCCTGGCCGACTGCGCCGGGATGCCCGCCGACGCGGTCGCCGAGCACGTGCACATGGTGGCGGCCCAGTGGATCGGCGGCGGCAGCCACGACGACATCGCGCTGCTGGCGATCACCGCGCCGCGCGGCAGGCACCTGACCTCGGTCGGGGGTCACGGTCGGGGGCGGCACACCGCATGACCGCCGTGCCGAGGGCGGTCGACGCGCGGGACTGCGCCGGGTGGCTGTGGGACGCCGTGGTGGCCGGCGACGAGCACCGGGCCACCGAGGTGGTGCTGGCCGCGGTGGCCGACGGGCTCGACACCGAGGCGGTGCTGCTCGACGTGATCGGCGCGGTGCAGCGCCGGGTCGGCGCGGAGTGGGCGGCCAACCGCCTGACCGTCGCCCAGGAGCACGCCGCCACCGCCATCAACGACCGCGTGATCGCGGCGCTCACCGCCTCCTCGACGGCGCCCGGCCCGCGCCGCGGCCGGATCACGGTGGCCTGCGTCGACGGCGAGTGGCACGCGCTGCCCGCCCGGCTGCTCGCCGAGGTGCTCAAGCTGCGCGGCTTCCACGTCGACTACCTCGGCGCGCAGGTGCCCGTGCCGCACCTCATCACCCACCTGCACAGCACGGGGCCGGACGCGGTCGCGCTGTCCGGCTCGCTGGCGACCCGGCTGCCGACCGCGCACGCCACGATCACCGCCTGCCAGGCGACCGGGGTGCCGGTGCTGGTGGGCGGCGGCGCGTTCGGCGCGGACGGCCGCTACGCGCGGCTGCTCGGCGCGGACTTCTGGGCGCCCGACGCGCGCACGGCGGGCGACCGGCTCGCCGGCGGCCCGCTGCCCCGCCCGCGCGGCGGCCACCAGCCGATCGACGACCTGCCGCACCTCAACGACCAGGAGTACACCATGGTCTCGCGGACCAGGGGGCAGCTGGTCAAGGCCGCCTACACCGGCCTGGAGGCGCGGTTCCCGGTCATGGGGCGCTACACCGAGCAGCAGCGCGAGCACACCGCCGAGGACCTCGCCCACATCGTCGACTTCCTCGCCGCCGCCCTCTACACCGACGACGACGAGCTGTTCACCGGCTTCCTGCGCTGGACCTCCGGCGTCCTGGACGCCCGCGGCGTGCCGTCCCGCTTCCTGCCGCCCGCGCTGACCCTGCTCGGCGCCGAACTCCGCGACTTCCCCCGGGCCACCCGCATCCTGCGCCGCGCCCACGACCAGTCGACCCGCGCGCCCGGCCCGGCCGAGCGCCCCGAGCACGAGCCAGGACCCGCCGCATGACATCCCCGCAGCCCCTGACCTGCACCTGCGCCATCGTCGACGCCCACACCGCCCGCATCGTGGTGTCCGGCGACATCGTCTTCGACAGCGGTGACGAGCTCCTGCGCGCCGTCACCGAGCTGCTGGAGGACCACCCGGTGCGGCGGCTGCGCCTGGACTGCGGCGAGGTCACCTTCTGCGACTCCTACGGCCTGGGCACGCTGCTCGCGGTGCACCGGCGGGTCGCCGCGGCGGGCGGGGAGCTGCACCTGGAGAACCGCCCGCCGACGCTGGAGCGGCTGATGCGGCGCACCAACACCTACCAGCACCTCGCGCCCTCCGCCGAGCCCGAGCGGGAGCACCGGGTCGACAGCTGAGCGCGCCGCGCCGGCCTCGCCCGGCGCCGCCGCGCCACCACCGGACCCCGGGCGGTCCTCCGCCCCGCCCGGCGCGCACCACCGGACCCCGCGCGGCCCCGTCCCCCGGGCCCGCCCGGCGCGGCCCCTCACACCGAGGGGTCCTGCGCGGCCAGCGCGTCGCCCGTGGTCGCGTAGGAGCCCAGCACCCCGCACAGCCCGGCCAGCTGGATGCGGCGGCTGAGCTGCGACGGCACCGCCACGAACGCCAGCCCGGCGCCCAGCTCCCGCGCCCGCCGCCGCACCGAGAGCATCGCGCTGAGCCCCGAGGAGTCGCAGAACGTCACCCCGGACAGGTCGAGCACCAGCACCCGCGCGTCCGGGGTCAGCAGCGCCACCGCCAGCTCCGCGATCCGCCCGGCGCTGGCCTGGTCCAGCACGCCGAAGACGTCGGCGATCACCCGCCCCGCGTCGGCGGTGCGCAGGACCACGTCGTCCCCGGAGTCGACCCGGACATCCACGCAACCGCTCCTCCCGCCGCGTCGGCGGCCTGTCGGCAGTACCGCGGAGTGTAGTGGTCCGGGCGCGCGCCACGATCGGGCCGGGAGGTCCGCGCTCAGGTCACCGGCACGATCCGCGCCTCGACCAGCCGCCCGGCCCGGATGTCCAGCAGCCCGACGGTGCCGTGCGGCTGGCGGCGGCGGTCGGTCGGCGAGCCCGGGTTGAAGATCCGCACGCCGTCGCCGGTCTCGTCCAGCGGGATGTGCGAGTGGCCGAACACCACCAGGTCGGCGGTGGGGAAGCGGCGGCGCATCCGGGCGGTGCGGCCCTTCGCCGGGCCGCTGTCGTGGATCATCGCGACCCGCAGGCCGGCCAGGTCGACCTCCACGGTCTCGGGCGCGCCCCAGGCGGTGACCTCCGGGCCGTCGTTGTTCCCGGCGACCGCCACCACGGGGGCGTACCGCCGCAGCTCGTCGAGCACCGACGGCACGCACACGTCGCCCGCGTGCAGGACGAGGTCCGCGCCCCGCAGGTGCTCGGCGACCGCCGGCGGGCAGCCCTTCCAGCGGCGGGGCGCGTGGGTGTCGGAGAGGACGACGACCTTCATGCGCCCGTGGTACCCCGCGGGCGGACCAGGGATGCGCGGCCCGCTCACCGCGGCAGCCGCGGCCACACCTCCGCCGCGACCGCCTTGGCCGCCGTGCACGCCTGGTCGATCTGGTCGCCCTGCGGCAGGGTCACCACCACGACCGCCAGCTCGCGCAACCCCTCGCCGCCGTCGAACGCGATGTGCGCGGTCTCGGCCGCGCACAGCGCCGCCGACGCCGTGCTGGACCTGCTGACCGCCGTCCTGCGCCCGGAGACCTCTTCGATCGCGGTGTGCCGGCCGTCCGCCGCGGTCGGGACGCCCACCGTGTAGGTGACGCGCAGCCTGGGCGGGTCCGCGCCGCCGTCCCTGCTCCACCGGCACTGGTGACCCGCCGGGTACCGCTCGATCTCCGCTTTCTCCAGGCCGGGCACCTTGGCGACGGTCACGCCGACCACGGCGGCGCACGCGTCGAGCCGGCCGAGCGAGTCGACCGGGAGCGTCCGGTGCTCGACCTCCTCCCCCTTCGCGAGGCGGTCGGCGACGGCGCGGGCGGCGTGGTCGGCGACGCCGCACATCTCGGCGGGCGTCGCCCTGCCGTCGGTGTAGTTGTCCACCGAGGCGCTCAGGGCCACCAGCCCGGTGAACACCACGTGGTGGGTGCACCAGGTCGCGCCCCCCGTCTCGGCGGCGATCCGCAGGTCGCCGTACTCCCGGTAGTCCGCCACCAGCTCGTCCTCGGAGTCGAGCCGGGTGAGCATCCCCACGGAGAGCTCCAGCTTCGCGCCCCCGGGCGTGGTGAGGGTGAGCGCGCAGTAGTCCAGCGAGCGCGGCGTGTCCAGCGCCGCCGTGCCGACCGGGGCCAGGTCGGCCGGGTCGATCAGCCCGCACGGGTCGAGCGAGGCCAGGTCGCCGAGCAGGTTCTCCGCGGTGGGCTCGGCGGTCGGGGAGGGCTGGAAGGTCGGGTCCGGCACCGGGACCGGCGCCCCGGCCACCTGCGTGGTGCACCCGCCCAGCACGGCGACGACCCCCACGGCCAAGGGGATCCAGCGACGTGACCTGATCATGGGGGGAGCCTAGGGGAACGCGGTGCGCTCCAGGCGGGGCTCGGTGCGGTCGGACCGCAGCGCCGGAAGGTTCCGCGGCCCGGCGGGCGCCGCGCCCGGGTCAGGCGCTGCGCGCCGCGGCGACGAACTCGCGCATCAGCCCGTGGTCCTTGACCCCGCGGCTGCTCTCGATGCCGCTGGACACGTCGACGCCCCACGGGCGGGCGCGGGTGACGGCCTCGGCGACGTCGGCCACGCCCAGGCCGCCCGCCAGCAGCCACCGGCCCTCCGGCCGCGCGCCGTCGAGCGCCGCCAGGTCCCACCGCCGGCCCGAACCGGCCACCGGGGAGTCCAGCAGCAGCATCGCCTCGCCGTGCGCGCCGACCCGCACGTCGGTGCCCGGCTCCAGCGGGACGGCCCGGACCAGGGTCACGCCCGAGGCCGCGACCTCGGTGAACGCCGAGCGCGGGTAGTCGCCGTGCAGCTGGACCGCGGCGACGCCGGCCTCGGTGGCCAGGCGGCGCACCTCCGGCGCCGGGACACCGCTGAACACCCCGATCGAGAGCACGTGGCCGGGCACCTCCCGCACGAGCCGGCGCGCGGTGCCCGGGTCGACCTGCCGGGCGCTGGGGCTGAAGACGAAACCGACCGCGTCGGCCCCGGCCTCGACGGCGGCGGCCACGTCGGCGGTGGTGCGCAACCCGCACAGCTTGACGTACACGGCGGTGACAGTAGCGCCCGCCGGCTCGTCCGCCCGCGCGCGGGCGGGTGGCCGACGGTCCCCAGGTGCAGCACCCGGTCGACGGCTCGTCCGCCCGCGCGCGGGCGGGTGGTCCCGGCGCCCCGCACCGCTCGCGCGGGGCGCGGTCAGCCCCGCCGGGCGGCGTGGGTGAGGGCGGTGAACTCCGCCCGGTACCGGTGGTAGGCGGCGCGCAGCTCGCCGGCGGGCCAGGAGCGGGGCAGCAGCGCGTCGGGCAGGATCGGGTCGGCGAGCAGGTGCCGGACGACGGCCGCCGCGACGGTGAACCGGTCGGCCGGCCGGTCGGCGGTGTCGAACAGCCGCACCAGCGCCGCGGCGCGCGCGGACCAGCCGTCGAGGTCCCACAGGTCGCGGGCCAGCCCGCCCGGGTCGGCCTCCGGGACGGCCCGGAAGCGCCGCGCCACGTCGGCGAGGTCGGCCGGCCACGCGGGCGGCAGGTTCGCGGGCCGCAGCCACACGCCCTCGCGCAGCTCGCCCAGGCGCAGCGCGGTCAGCCGGGTCCGCAGCGCCGCGCGGTCCGCCGGGCTGCGCCCGGTCGCCGTCACGGCGACGACCTCCCACGAGCCGTCCCAGTCCAGGGCGGCGGCCTCGACCGCCTCGTCCTGCCGCCGCTGCCGCCGCACGAGCCGGTCGCAGAGGCGGTAGGTCGACCCGGTCCGCTCCAGGTCGCCCGCCGCGACCATCCGGGTCAGGGCGACGCGCAGCGTGGCGTCGCTGATGGCGAACAGGGTGGCGGCGCGGACCAGGTCGCGCACCGGCAGCTCCGGCGGGTGCGTGCCGAGCAGCACGCTGAGCACGACCGAGCGCGCGGTCAGCGGGCGCAGCGCGATCTGCGGCGTCACACCAGTCCCCTCGTCCGGCGGCGATGGTAGCCGATCCCGGTATTGCAGTATTGCTGTGATCGTCGCGAAGGGGTAATACTCGCGCCATGGTCCCCACCGCGCTCTTCTCGGCCACCCACGAGGTCACCAACCAGCCGCCGCCGATCGCGCCCTACGATGCCTCGGCCGACGCCGCGCTGCTGGAGGGCCTGCGGCGCGAGGGCGCCGGTTGGGCGGAGGCTGACCTGCGCCGCCTCGGGCGGCACGCGGGCAGCCCCGAGGCGCAGCGGTGGGCGGAGGAGGCCAACGCGGTCGAACCGGTGCTGCGCACCCACGACCGGTACGGCAACCGGGTCGACGAGGTGGACTTCCACCCCTCCTGGCACCACCTCCTGCGGGTCGCGGTGGCCGAGGGCAACGCGGGTTCGGCGTGGGCCGACGACCGGCCCGGCGCGCACGTCGCCCGGTACGCCGGGCTGCTCGTCTGGGGCCACACCGAGGCCGGGCACGCCTGCCCCGTGGCGATGACCTACGCGGTGGTGCCCGCGCTACGCGCCCGACCGGACCTGGCGGCGGTGTACGAGCCGCTGCTGACCAGCCGCGTGTACGACCCCGGGCTGCGCGTGCCGACCACCAAGCGCGGGCTGCTGGCCGGCATGGGGATGACCGAGAAGCAGGGCGGCTCCGACGTGCGCACCAACACCACCACCGCGACGCCGACCGGGGAGGACGGCGTCCACGCCCTGCGCGGCCACAAGTGGTTCACCTCGGCCCCGATGTGCGACCTGTTCCTGGTCCTGGCCCAGGCGCCCGGCGGGCTGTCGTGCTTCCTGGTGCCGCGCGTGCTGCCCGACGGCACCCGCAACCCGTTCCGCGTCCAGCGGTTGAAGGACAAGCTGGGCAACCGCTCCAACGCCTCGTCCGAGCCGGAGTTCGACGGCACCCTCGGCTGGCTGGTCGGCCCCGAGGGGCGGGGCGTGCGGACCATCGTCGAGATGGTCAACTGCACCCGGCTGGACTGCGTGGCGGGCTCGGCGGCGCTGATGCGCAAGGCCCTGGTCGAGGCCGGGCACCACGCGGCGCACCGGGTGGCGTTCGGGGCGCGGCTGCTCGACCAGCCGCTGATGCGCAACGTGCTGGCCGACCTCGCGGTGGAGTCCGAGGCCGCGACCGCGCTGACCCTGCGGCTGGCCGGCGCGGTCGACCGGGCCGCGCGGGGTGACGAGGGCGAGCGCGCGTTCCGCCGCATCGCGACCGCCGTCGGCAAGTACTGGGTGGCCAAGCGCGCGCCGGCGTTCGCGGCCGAGGCGCTGGAGTGCCTGGGCGGCAACGGGTACGTGGAGGACTCCGGGATGCCCCGGCTGTACCGGGAGGCGCCGCTGAACTCGATCTGGGAGGGCTCGGGCAACGTCAACGCGCTCGACGTGCTGCGGGTGCTGGGCCGGGAGCCGTCGGCGGCGGAGGCGCTGATGGCCGAACTGGCGGCGGCGCGCGGCGGCGACCGACGGCTGGACGCCGCCGTCGCCCGGATCGGGGCGGAGCTGGCCGGCGCGGCGGGCGCGGCCGGCGCGGCGACGCAGGCGCGGCGGCTGGTGGAGCGGGTGGCGCTGGCGCTGCAGGGGTCCCTGCTCGTCCGGCACGCCCCGGCGGCCGTCGCGGACGCGTTCTGCGCCACCCGCTTCGGCGGTGGCGGTTACGCGTTCGGGACCCTGCCGGCGGGCGCGGACTTCGCCGGGATCCTGGCGCGGGCCCTGCCGTAGCCGGGGGCGGCGGCCCGGCCGGCGGCGATAACCTGGTGCCCGTGCGGACGGGAGCGGGGCGCGGCGGGGTGTGGACGCCCTCGCGGGCGCTGACCGACGACCGGCCGGGGCAGCGGCTGCGGTTCGGCGGCGGCGCGGTCGGCATCGAGCGCATGGAGGCGGCGCTGGAGGGCGCGGCCTTCTCGCCGCACCGGCACGACACCTACGCCATCGGCATCACCCTGTCCGGCGTGCAGACGTTCCGCTACCGGGGAGCCGCGCGGCACTGCCTGCCGGGGGAGTGGCACGTGCTGCACCCCGACGAGGTGCACGACGGCGCGGCGGGCACCGAGGACGGCTTCGGCTACCGGATCCTCTACCTCGACCCGGCCCTGGTGCAGGACGCGCTGGGCGGTCGCCCGCTGCCGTTCGTGGCCGACCCGGTGATCCGCTCGCCGCGGGTCGGGCGCGCGGTCGCCGGGTGGCTGGCGCACATCGACGACGCGCTGGACGACGCGGAGGCCGCCGAGGTCGCCACGGCGGTGGCCGACCTGCTCGCCAGGCACTCGGCGGACGGCCCGACCCGGGGTGCGGCCGGGCGGCGGGCGATCGACCTCGACGCGGTGCGGCGGGTGCGGGCCCTGCTGCTCGACGACGTGACCACCCGGCACCCGGTGGCGGAGCTGGAGCGGGTCGCCGGCCTGGACCGGTGGGCGATCGCGCGGCAGTTCCGCGCGGCCTTCGGCACCAGCCCGACCCGGTTCCGCACCATGCGCCAACTCGACCTGGCCCGCCGGCTGATGCGCGCGGGCCGCCCGCTGGGCGAGGTGGCGGTGGCGGCGGGCTTCGCCGACCAGAGCCACTTGACTCGCATGTTCAAGCGCGCCTACGGACTGACGCCGGCCGCTTGGGTGGCGGCCGTGCGCGCCGAGACCGGTCGGTGAGGTGGTGGTGGGGGGGAGGGGGCGGCGCTCAAGCTCTCGCCTCAAGCCGCGCCCCGCGCGGCGGCGCTGTTCAGCGCAGCCGTGTGCCTCGTGTTCTCCCCGTACGGCCTGGGCGCAGCCCAATCATGTTTTCCGGGGGGCGTCAAGCACGCTTTTCGCTTGACGCCCCCCGGAAAACATGATTGCCTCCGGCAGGCCGTACGGGGAGAACACGACGCACTTCCCTCCTCCTTGGGGGCCTCTCGGCCGCTCTTCATACTTGGGTCCCGCACCGATCCGGGTGAGATTAGGGGCCGTACCGATCTAAGCTGAAGAGCTTTAAAGAGTCCTCGCCGGACAGGCAGGCCGCCAAGGAGAAGGAAAAGAAAGAGCGGTCGTGTTCTCCCCGCATGACCTGTCAAAGACGACCATGCTTTCTTGGGGGGTGCAAGCGAAAAGCGTGCTTGCACCCCCCAAGAAAGCATGGTAGCCCTCCGGGCAGGCCATACGGGGAGAACACGAGAGCACCGGTCTGCACGGGGCGTGCCAAGGGCCAAGGGCGAAGGGCCAAGGGCGAAGGGCGAGCCGCAAGCAGAACTGCGGGCTAAAGCTGGGGTTGTCGATCGGGGGCCGGTGTGGGGGCGTTGGTGGTTCTGGTGCGGATTGCTCGGATCACTGCTGCCATGTCCTCTGCGCCGTGGCCCTGTTCCACGGTTTCCCCGAACAGCGCGTGGCAGACGTCGAGCAGGGGGGAGGCGACCCCTGCGGCGCGGGCGGCTTCGGCGATGAGGCGGTTGTTCTTCAGCACGTCGAGGGCCGCGGCCTGGACGGTGAAGTCGCCCGCCAGCAGTTTCGCCGCCTTCGCCCGGGACACCTGGGACGCCATGGGGCCGGCGGCCAGGATCCGGGTCAACACCGCCGGGTCCAGTTTGTGCGCCTCGGCGAAGCTGTAAGCCTCCGCCAGCCCGGTCACCATCGTGATCAGGTGGAGGTTGACGGCGAACTTCATCAGCAGCGCGCCGGGCACCGGTCCGCAGTCCACGATGTCGGAGCACATCGGCGCGAGCAGCGGCCGCAGGTGTTCGACGTCGCCGCCGGAGACCATCGCGACCAGCGTGCCGGCCTCGGCGGGACCACGGGACCCCGAGACCGGCGCTTCGACGTAGCTGCCGCCGGCGGCCTCGACCTCGGCCGCCAGGGCGGCCGAGTACGGCGCGGGCATCGTGCCCATCTGCACGACGGTCCGACCGCGGCACCGGGCGCCGAAGTCGGGGGTGCCGCGGGCGAGGACGGTGTCGACGGCGGGTTCGTCGGCCAGCATCAGCAGGACCACCTCGGCCCGCGCGAACACCTCCGCCGGCCCGTCGGCGACCCGCGCCCCGGCGGCGGCGACGGGTGCGCACCGGTCGGCGGTGCGGTTCCACACCACCAGGGGCACGCCGGAACGCGCCAGGTTGAGGGCCATGGGCTGACCCATGACGCCCAGTCCGATGAACCCCGCCTGCACCATGCGCGCCCCTCCCGGTGTGGACCTGCGGGGTTTGTAGCCCACGGCGGCGGCGTCGGTCTTGAAGGTTTGTGCGACTCGTGCGCGGCTGCCGGGGCCGGAAATCCGGTGGCCGGGACCCGGCGCGCGGCGGCTAGCGTGTCCCGGTGCCCGACAGCGGAGACCTCCTGGCCCTGTACGACGAGCAGGTGCGCCCGGCGGAGACGGCGAACCTGCCGCCCGGCGCGCACGCGGAGCAGGACGGCCCGGTCGTCCGCGTCGTGGGTCACCGGCGCCGGGGCTTCGTCAACGGCTCGCGCGACCTCGGCCTGACCGGCGCCGGGCTGGACGCGTTGATCGCCCGGCAGCGCGACTTCTTCGCCGCGCGCGGCGAAGCGGTGGAGTGGAAGACCAGGGGCCACGACCTGCCGGCGGACCTGCCCCGCCGGCTGGCGGCGGCGGGCTTCGTCCCGGAGCAGCCCGAGACCGTGCTCATCGGCGAGGCGGCGGAGCTGGCCCGGACCACGTCGTCGCCCGCCGGCGTGACCGTCCGGCAGACCTCCGAGGACGCCGACATGCACCGCGTCGCGGAGATGATGTCCGAGGTCTGGGGTGACGACCGGGCGTGGCTCGCCGCCGAGCTGATCGACCGCGTGCGGGCGGACCCGGGCCGGATCGCGGTGGTCGTCGCGGAGGCGGCCGGCCGGGTGGTCTCCTCGGCGCGGCTGGAGTTCGAGCCGGGCACGCAGTTCGCCGGGCTGTGGGGCGGTTCGACGCTGGCGCAGTGGCGCGGGCGGGGGATCTACCGCGCCCTGGTGGCCCTGCGCGCCCGCCTGGCGGCGGCCCGGGGGACCCGCTACCTCAGCGTGGACGCCACCGAGGACAGCCGGCCGATCCTCCGACGCCTGGGCTTCACCGCCGTCACGACCACCACCCCGTACGTCTGGACGCCACCCGCCTGATCCGCCGCGGACCGCGGCGAGCGGCCGGGCCGCCGCGGCGGTCAGCCGCCCCAGCCGTGGCAGACGAAGGGCATCAGGGGTTCGGGTTCGGTGGCCTGGGCGAGGGCCTTGACCGGTGGCACGCCGCGGGTCAGGGCCCGGTGGTAGGCGGTCATCACCTCGACCGCGGCCTCGTCGTCGACCCGGGCGACGCTGGAGACCACGGTGCGGCTGCCGCTGTAGAGCAGGGCGGCGGTGAAGCCCAGGATCTCGTCGCCGGCGCGGACGACGGCCTGGCCGATGTCGCAGGAGGACAGCACCACGTGGTCGGGCACGGTGGTCAGCTGGTGCACGTCGTGGGCCATCAGGGGGCCGTCGACCAGGTCCAGGCGGGAGAACAGGACGTTCTCCTGCTCGTGGTGGCCGTGGGAGGCGAAGTGCGCCAGGCCGCAGTTGCCGATCGCCGCCAGGGTGTTGTCCACGGTGGCGTCCTGGCCGTCCAGGACGTTGCTGCCCGGGTAGAGCCGGGACAGCCGCCGCACCTCGTCCGAGGAGTGCTCCAGGTTCGGGCCGCCGACCAGCAGCACCGGACCGGGCGGGCGGGTGGTGCGCTTGGCCGTGACCCAGGCCGAGGGCGAGGGCGTGACGGTGACCGGCCGCCCGCGCAGGCAGTCCAGCAGGCTCCACGGCATCGCCGACAGGGCGCCGGTGGGCACCAGCACGACGCTGTGGTCGGCGATCACGCCCAGCAGCGGGTCGAGCAGGTGCTCGGACAGGGTCGCCAGCTGGCGGCGGATCGAGGTGTGGATGACCTGCTGCAGCGACGGCGGCAGGCGCCGGCCGCAGGCGGCGTCCAGGTCGCTGCGCAGCCGCGCGATCGCCTCGAACACCGTCGCGGTCGCGCCCAGCGCCAGCAGGTCGGCGTGGCGGTCGCCCACGACCTGGGCCAGCAGGCGGTCGCCGTCGGTCAGGAAGCTGACCAGCACGCTGTCGGAGTCGGCCAGCTCCGCCTTCACCTCGGCGAAGCCGACCTCGGTGTGCCGCTCGCCCGCGCCGTCGGTGCGCCAGCCCTTGGCGCGGATCTCGCGCTCGAGCTGGCGGGCCCGGCGCAGCGCGTCGGGGTCCGGACGGCCCTTCAGCTCGGCGGCGCGCGACTCGCGGGCCAGCTGCCGCAGCGCGGCCACGGCGTCGACGGTGTGCTCGTCGGCGGGCGTGCGCACCGGGGGGAAGCGGAACGCCTGCGCGCGCGAGCGCTCCAGCCACCGGTGGACCACCTCGGGGCGGCCGTCGTCCAACGCCGCCGCCAGGCCCGCCCGCGCCAGCTCGCCGCCCAGCGAGGTGGTGCCGGTCTGCAGGTCCAGGCTGCCGAACCGGCGGCGGTGCTCGCGCAGCAGGGCCAACCCCGCCCGCGCCTGGGCGAAGGTCCGCCCCCGGTCGCCGGCGGCCGCGCCGAACTCCGCCAGCACCAGCCTGCGCAGCAACCGGTTCGCCAGCGGCGCGCCGGGCCGGTCCCGGCCCGACAGGTGCGCCCGCGCCTGCTCCGGCAGGCCCCGCGCCAGGTAGGTGCGGGCGGCCAGCAGGTCGGCCTCCTCCGCGTCGTTGCGCAGCCCCAGCCGGCGCAGCCGCTGCGCCAGCCGGGCCGCCGACCGCGCCACCCGCACCGCGTCGTTGCCCGCGGCGAACTCCGCCCGCAGCACCACCAGCTCGGCCACCGCCGCCCAGGTGTCGTTGCGCCGCCGCTGGAAGTGCCGCCGCGCCCGCGCCGCCCACGACCGCGCCTGCGCCGGGTCCCCGGCCGCCAGCCGCGCCCGCGCCATGGTCAGCTCCGCCTCGGCGTGCTCGTGCCCCATCCGCAGCTGCGGCACCCGTTGCAGGAACGAGTCCAGCTCCGTGGCCGCCTCGCTGGGCAGCCCCGCCGCCAGCAGCGCCCGCGCCCGGTCGCCGGCCAGCACCACCAGCATCCCCGGGCCGTGCTCGGCGTAGACCTCCGCGGCCAGGTCGAAGTCCCGCAGCGCCCCCGGGATGTCCCCGGTGAGCACCCGGCACTGACCCCGGCCGTGCACGGCCTTGGCCACGGTGCGCGGCATTCCCTCGGCCGACCCCAGCGACGCGCCCAGCTGCGCGCACTGGTCCAGGTCGGCCAGCGCCAACCGCACCCGCCCCGCGATCTGGTGCAGCATCCCGCGGTTGAGCAGCACCCGCGCCAGCGCCGCCTTCTGCTCCGAGCGCCGCAACCGCAGGATCGCGTCGTCGAACAGCGTCAGGGCGTCGTCCATCCGGCCGGTCAGCACCGACACCAGCGCCCGCTGCGACAGCAGCAGGTGCCGGTCCTCCGCGGCGACGACCTCCTCCGCCTCGTCCAGCAGCTCCAGCGCCCGGCCGGTGTTGCCCTGGGCCACCTCGGCGGCGGCCAACGTGCCCAGCAGCCGCGCGGTCAGCGGCTCCGAGCGGTCGCTCGACCGCAACGCCTCGCGCAGCAGCCGCGCCCCGACCGCCGGCCGGCCGCTGTTGATCTCCTCGATCGCGCGCTGATGCAGGTTCCGCACACGGTCGCTCACCGGACCTATAGTGTCATCGTCGGTGTGCTCACGGCACCGCCCCGGCCCTCCGGCCGGATCACGAACTGGACCAGGCCCGCCGGCACCCGCTCCAGCGCGAAGCGCCCCTCGTCGTCGGAAGCGGTCCGCAGCGTCCCGGAGGGGGTCCGGACCTCGACGGGGTGCGCGCCCGGCGGCGACACCCAGCCGTCCACGCGCAGCGTCCCGTCGCCCAGGCTCTGCGCGTTGACCACGAAGTCCAGGGCGTCGCCGGTGAAGGTGACCAGCCGGGAGCGCACGTCGCCCCGCACGCCCGCCACCTCGCGGTGCTCGGCCGGCCACGCCACCTCGACGTCGTGGTCGGCCAGCTCCACGGCGAACCGGATGCGGTCCAGCAGGTCGCCGGGCACCGGGTCGGCCGCCTCCCACAGCGCGCGGACCTCGCGCAGCACGCGGGCGTCCAGCTCGTCCGGCCCGCCGTCGGGACCGTCCGGGTCGACCGGGTTCACCGCCAGCTCCCCTCGTCGTCGGCGAGCAGCTGCCTGCGCAGCTGGGCCAGGCACCGGCCCCTGGTCGGGCCGATGCTGCCCTTGGGCATCCCGAGGGCGGCGCTGATCTCCCCGTACTCGGGCCGCCGGACGAACGCCACCACCCGCAGCAGCTCCCGGCAGCGGTGCGACAGCCTGCTCACCGCCGACCACAGCCGCCTGCGGCGATCGGCGGACACGACCTGCTCCTCGGGCGGCGGCGCGGGGTCGGGCACCTGCTCGTCGGGCGGCCCGCCGGGCAGGTCCCCGGACCGCAGCTCGTCGCGCATCCGCCACGCCACGCGCCTGGTCACCGTCACCAGCCACCCGGTCAGCGCGACGGGGGAGCGGATGTCCGACAACGACCCCAGCAGCCGCAGCCAGGCGGTCTGGACGGCGTCCGCGCTGCGCTCCCGGTCCAGCCCCTGCGCCCGCGCGACCTGCCACAGCAGCGGCGTCAGCTCCTCGGCGATCAGCCCGAGCGCCCGGCGGTCGCCGCCGCGCGCGGACTCGAACAGCACGGCGAGCCCCTCGTAACCGCCGAGGGGCTCGCCGCCGGTCCGCCGTCGGTCAGACCTCGTACTGCTCATAGCAGCGCTCCAGCGCCGCCCAGGCCCGCTTGACCACCGTGTCCCGGTCGACGTCGGCCAGGCTCAGGCCGGTGTCCGCCGCCGCCACGTCGATCAGCGCGTTGGCCACCGCGGCGGCGGCCAGCGGCGTCGCGAACGACGTCCCGTCCCAGACCGCGAACCCGCCCCGGAAGTCGTCCGGGTCGAGCCCGCTGCGGTGCGCGTCGGCCAGCTCCGGCTGCCGCGGCCCGGCGACGTCGGTCGGGAACGTGCTGACCACGCCCGCGCCGGTGGCCCAGCAGGTCACCCACCCGCCGTCGTTGGAGAACCCGGCCTTGGTGCCGTTCGGGTTCAGCGCGCCGACGCTGATCACGCCCGGCCCGGCGCCCGGCGCCTCGGGCAGCTCGGCCAGCGCCGCCGGGTAGAACCGCCGGCAGGTGGAGTTGTTGCCCGACGCGGCGAGCACCAGCACGCCCCGCTCGACCAGCCGGCCGACCACCTCGGACAGGTGCGTGGTGTAGGCGGCGTCGGCGGGCGACTCGTCGAGGTAGCCCATGGACAGCGACACGGCGTCGACCATCTCCTCGGGCCGGCCCTGCTCCTGCGCGCGCTCCACCCGCCGCGCGATCGCCTCCAGCGCGGCGATCACGTCCGAGCCGTAGGCGATGCCGTCGCTGTGCATGACGCGGACGGCGAGCACGTCGGCGCGCGGCGCGGCCTGCCGGATGATGCCCGCGATGAACGTGCCGTGGCCGGTGTTGCTGTCCACGTCGCGGATCAGCTGGTCCGACACGGCCGGCACGTCCCAGTGGTCGGCCAGGGCCTGGACCCGGTCGTCGGCGCAGGTGGCGTCGCCGTTGCGGCGGATGACCTCCTGCGCCTCGGGCAGCACCGAGAGGAACCCGCCCGCCGGCAGCTCGCACGTGCGGTCGGCCAGGCCGAACCACGGGTGCGGGCCGATCCCGGAGTCCAGCACGGCCACCACCGGCCGCCGGGCGAACTGCTCCGTGCCGACCTCGCCGCGGTCCGGCGGCTCCGCCGCGAGCGCGACCGGCACCCGCGCCGAGCCCCGCGACGACCGGCTGTAGGACCGGTCGACCACGTCGCCGTTGGTGTCCCAGGGCGTCCCGGTGATGGTCACGGCGCTGAACACCAGGTGCTCCAGCGAGATGCGGTCGACCACCGCCCGGTCCAGCGGCGTGCCGTCGTCGTCCGCGGCGGTGCGCAGCGCCTGCAGCGCGGCCCACGAGTCGACCTCGTGCCCGCCCTCCAGCGGGCGCAGCACCACGGGGCGCGGCGTCCGACCGCTGCCCGCCTCCGGGGCGTCCAGGTCGAGCCCGGCCCCGTTGAGCACCTGCCGGACCGCGCCGATGCCCGCCTGGTCGCGCAGCACGTCGTCGGGCACCAGCAGCACCCGCTGCCGGTAGGCCGTCGACCGGGGCGCGGGGCGGCCGGCCGCCACCTCCGCGCCGGGTTCGAGCACCCGGCCCCGGTGCCGGTCCAGCAGTTCCGCCGGAACCCGCAGCCTCACCGCGGGCTCGACGTCGGCTCCCCCCGCCTGTCGCGCTCCCAGCTGCCTTCTGATGAACTGGATCGCCACTCGGCCCTCCCGTCGTCGCAGTGGACACGATCCCCCGTCTTCACCCGGAACGTGTGCGTTTCGGCCCGGTTGAGTACACCTTGACGGTCACAAAAAGGTAACGTGCGGTGCGGCCGATCGGGTCTGTTTTCACTCATTCGGGTAGCTGGCTGGAGTGGCGGGATCCACCGAACCGGCTCATCGACCGCTCGACCGGCCTAGCGCGCGACCGGATCGCCGGGGTGTTCCGGCGGTGATCGTCACCGGAAGCGCTGGTAGGCCGGGCGGTGACGCCGCGGGCGGCGCGGTGGGCCGAAGGGGTTACCCGGGACGATGATCGACTACGGACCGTGATCGGCCAGGATGGCCCGATGCGCTTGCTGCCCACCGGTCGCCGAGCCCGTCGGTGGACCCGGGTCGCCCTGGTCGTCCTCGTGCTGCTGCCGCTGGGGGCGGTGGGGGTGTCGGCGCTGGCCAACGCGCGCACGTTCCAGCTCTACGGCGGGCTCACCAGCAGGGTCGAGACGGCGGACCGGGTGGTGGCGCTGACGTTCGACGACGGCCCCGACCCGGCCGGCACGCGCCCCCTGCTGGAGGTGCTGGCGGCCAAGGGCGTCCGCGGCACCTTCTACCTGACCGGGCGCGAACTGGCGGCGCACCCCGACCTCGGCCGCGCGATCGCCGACGCCGGCCACGAGATCGGCAACCACTCCTACGCGCACGAGCGGATGGTGCTCATGTCGCCGGACCGGGTGGCGGACGAGGTCGAGCGGACCGACGCGCTGATCCGCGCCACCGGCTACGCCGGGGAGATCACCTTCCGGCCGCCGAACGGGAAGAAGCTCCTCGCGCTGCCGCGCTACCTGGACCGGCACCACCGCAGGACCGTCACGTGGGACGTCGAGCCGGACTCGGCGGACGCCGCCCGCCCCGCCGGCGACCTGGTGCGCGACACCCTCGACCAGGTCCGGCCCGGGTCGATCGTGCTGCTGCACGGCATGTACCCGGGCCGGGCGGCGACGCGGGAGGCGCTGGGGCCGATCGTGGACGGCCTGCGCGAGCGCGGCTACCGCTTCGCGACGGTCGCCGAACTGCTGGCGCTGCACCGGCCGCGGTGATCACCGGCGCTCCTCCCGCGTGACGGCTCGGGCTCCCGGCGGCGCCCTCCGCGCCGCGGCGCGCGGTGCGCCGACCGGCCGCGGGCGCGCGCCCGCCGGCTCTAAGGTTGTCCGCATGAGGGCTTTCACGGACGAGGAGGGGCGCACCTTGCGCACGGCGGTCTACGGCGCGATGGTGCTGGTGTCGGTGGCGGAGGAGGGCGCGCTCGACCAGGAGAGCCACGCCGGTGTCGAGGCGATGGCCACCCTGCCGGCCGCCGTCCGGGAGGCCGTCGACGCCGGCGCGCCGGAGCTGCCGAGCGGGTCGGTCGAGGACGTCGAGGCCGGTGTGCTGGCCGCGCTGCGCGCCTCGGCGGCGCTGCTGTCGCAGCGGTCGGCGGCGGAGGCCGAGCGGTTCGCGGACGCCGTGGTCGGGATGTGCGAGAAGGTCGCCTCGGCCGACGGGCGCGTGGGCCGCGACGAGGACGCCGTGATCGGCCGGGTGCGGGCCTCGCTGGGCCGTTGACCGCGGCCCGCCCGCGGCGTCACCCGGCCGCGCGAGCGGCGATCAGGGATTCGACGCCGTCGAGCAGCCGCTGCAGGCCGAACTCGAACTGGTCGCCCGACCACGGCGCCACCCCGGCCCGCAGCGCCCGCTCCAGCGCCGGGTACCGGGTGAAGTCCACCAGCCGGCCCAGCGCCTCGTTGACCCGGTCGGCCTCGGCCGGGTCCCCGGCGTTGGCGTCGGTGTCGACCTGGAGGCGGGCCACGCCGCGCACGTAGGCGTCGACCGACTCCACCACCGCCACCTTCTCGGCCTCGGTCAGGGCGGTGTCGGCCAGGACGAGCAGGGCCGAGTCGAGCCAGCGCAGCGTGTTCGGGCCCGGGACGGGGCTGGTGGCCATCAGCTGGAGCACCCAGGGGTGGCGGCGGAACGCGGTCCAGTCCGACCGCGCCCAGGCTTGGACCTTCTCCCGCCAGCCGCCGGGCCACTCGTGCGGCAGCGGGTCCTCCGCGCCGATCGCGTCCAGCATCAGCGCTTCCAGCTCGGTGCGGCCCGGCAGGTAGGTGTAGAGGGAGGCGGTGCCGACGCCCAGCCGCGTGGCGACCCGGCGCATGGACAGCGCCGCGAGGCCCTCCTGCTCGGCGACCTCGATCGCGGCGGCGACGATGCGCTCCATCGTGAGACCGCGCTGCGGGCCCCTGGCGGGCCGCCGGTCACCGTTCCACAGCAGTTCCAGTGCCTGGTTCTTTGCGTTCATGGCGAAACCCAGTATACCGTTCGGAGTTGATCGAACGTTGTTCGGTGTTTCGAGGGGGAGTTGTGGGTGCGAGCGAGGGGGACGCGCGCCGACGGGAGCGGCGGGCGTTGTGGGCGGCGACGCTCACCAACGGGCCGACCGAGCTGATCGACTTCGTCCTGCCGCTGTGGGCGGGTGTCGCGCTCGGGCTCGGCGCGACCGGGGTCGGCGTGCTGATGGCCGTGGAGATGGCGTTGTCGGTGGTGGTCCGGCCGGTGGCGGGCGTGCTGGCGGACCGGTTCGAGCGGCGGTCGGTGGCCGCCGCCGGCGCGCTGCTGTACGGGCTGTCGTGCGCCGGGTACGCGCTGGCGGACGACCTCCCGGTGGCCTACGGCGCGGCGGCGGTGGGCGGCGCGGGCGGCGCGCTGCTCTGGGTGGCCGTGCGGGCGCTGGTCAGCGAGCGGCTCGCCGAGGACTCGGCGGTGTTCCCGCGCCTGCTGACGGCCGAGGAGACCGGGTCGTGGGTGGCCTTCGTGGCGGGGATGGCGCTGCTGGGCGTGATCGGGTTCGCCGGGCTGTTCTGGGCGTGCGCGGCGGCGTGCGCGGTGGCGGCCGGCCTGTTGGCCACCGCGCCCCGGCGGGCCGCCCGGGTCGGTGGGGCCGGTGTCGGTGGGGTCGGCGTCGGTGGGGCCGGTGACGGGCGGGGCGGCGCGGTGGCGGCCGGCCTCGGCGCGGTGGGGCGGCGGTTGCGGCCGATGCTGTTCGCCGTGGCGATGACGATGGCGGCCGAGGCCGCGGTGGCGCTGCTGCTGTTGCTGCACCTCCAGCGCGGGTTCGGGTTGCAGGTGCAGCAGATCGCGTACGTGTTCCTGCCCGGCGCCATCGCGATGAGCCTGGCCGCGGGGCGCCTGCACCGCTACGTGGTGCGGTTCGGCCGGTCGCGCGTGCTGGTGGCGGCGTCGTTGGCCAGTTGCGCGTTCGCGGTCGGCCTGGCGTGGGCCCCGAGCCCGGCGGTCATCGCGGGCCTGTGGGTGCTCAGCGGGCTGGCGTGGGCGGCGGTGATGCCGGTCCAGCAGGCGGTGATCGCCGAGGCGTCGGACGGGCAGGTCGGGCGCGGGATGGGCGTGTACGAGTCGGCCTGCCTGGTCGGGGCGCTGGTGGGCAGCCTGGTGGCGGGCGCGCTGTACGACGGGGCGGACTGGCGGGTGGCCTGCCTGGTCGCGGGCGGGATGATCCTGGCCGGCGCGGTCGTGGTGCCGCGCGCGGTCCGCCGCCTGGGCGTCCGGGAGTTCCCGCCGCCCGCTCCCGCCGAGCCCCCGTCCGCCGTGCCCCCGTCCGCCGTGCCCCCGTCCGCCGGGGCTCCGTCCACAGAGGCGCTGTCCACAGAGGCTCCGTCCACCGGGGCGGGGGAGTCCTCGACCGCCCCCGCCACGCCCCGACCCGCCGAGGCGACCCCCGCGCCGCGGGGCGAGCCCGCGGCCCCGGAGCCCACCGCGCCCGGCGGGGGCGGGGGGAAACCGGTGAAGGGCCCGGCCGCGTTGTCCTCGGACCTCGCGGTCCACACCGGACTGTTCGCCGCGGCCCAGGTGGTGCTGGCGTTCTTCGACCTGTCGTGGGTGCGCGACCTGCTCACCCGCGACATCGGCCCGGTGCTCCTCGGCCGCGTCGAGCGGGAGGGCTTCGGCGCGTTCCTCTACGGAGCGGGTCGGGTCTGGGCGGTCGTCCTGGCCGTCGACGTCCTGTGGACCGCCGCCCTGCTGGTCCGCCGCCGGACCGGCACGCGGTGAGCCGCGGGCGGCTCAGCCCCCGATCACCCGCGTGCCGTGGGCGCGGGCCGGTTCCTCCAGCCGGTCCTGCAGCGCGAAGAACAGCTCCGCCGCGCGGATGCCGATCCAGTCCGGCGGCAGCAGCTCCTCGGGCAGGCCGGGGTCGAGGTAGGGCAGCCGCCGCCAGTCGGTGAGCAGGCGGACGTAGTCGGCGAACGCCCGGCTCCCGGTGACCCGCCGGCGGTCCAGGGCCGGCGCGTGCTCGGTGAGGAAAGCCGAGTACAGCGCCTCCAGCTGGTCCAGGTCCCACCACCGGCGGACCTTCCCGGCCAGGTCGCCGAACGCGAGGTGGTCGGCGCGGAACAGGTCGGCGTAGCCGTGCAGGCCCTGGCTGCGCAGGACGTCGGCGGTCGGCTCGTGCAGGTGGGCCGGCGCGATCCAGACGCCGGGCGCGGCCGTGCCGAAGCCGAGCCTGCTCAGCTGCGAGCGCAGCAGGTGCCGCTTGTGCCGCTCGGCCTCGGGCACCGAGAAGACGGCCAGCAGCCAGCCGTCGGCGGGCGTCGCGCGCTTGCGCCGGAAGATGCGGTGGTCGCCCTCCCGCAGGATCGCCCGGCCCGCCGGGGACAGCGCGTACCCGGCGGCGCCGGCGCGGCGCTCGGCCTGCAGGACGTCGCGCCGCTTGAGCCGGGAGATCGACGAGCGCACGGCGGCCTCGTCGATGCCCAGCTCGCCGAGCAGGCCGACCACGGACGCGACCGAGAGCCAGTCGCCGTGCCCGCGCGAGAACAGGCCGTACAGCGTCACGATGAACTGCCGGGGCTGGGCCGCCTTCGCGAGCGCGTCGCCGTCGGCGAACCCCGCGTCGCCCGGTCCACTCGTCACGGCGTCACGGTAGCAGCGCGCCACCGGGGGGCGCCGCCGGCTTTCCGACCAGCTCCCGCAGCCGGTAGCGCTGGACCTTCCCGCTCGGCGTCTTCGGCAGCGCGGCGGTGAACTCGACGCGCCGCGGGTACTTGTAGGGCGCGATCGCGGCCTTGACGAACGCCTGCAGCTCCGCGGCCTTCGCCTCGTCGCCGCGGACTCCCGGCCGCAGCACGACGAACGCGCACACCACCGAGCCGCGGTCGGCGTCCGGCGCGCCGACGACGGCGGTCTCGGCGACGTCGAGGTGGTCGAGCAGCGCCGCCTCCACCTCGGGCCCGGCGATGTTGTAGCCCGCCGAGACGATCAGGTCGTCGTCGCGGGCCTGGAACCAGAAGTAGCCGTCGGCGTCCCGGACGTAGGTGTCGCCGGTGATGTTCCAGCCGTGCCGCACGTAGTGGCGCTGGCGCTCGTCGGCGAGGTAGCGGCACCCGGTCGGCCCCTTCACCGCGAGCCGGCCGGGCACGCCGTCGGGCACGGGCCGGCCGTCGTCGTCCAGCACGGCGGCCCGGAAGCCGGGCACCGCCCGCCCGGTCGCGCCGGGTCTGATGTCGTCGTCGGCCGCGGAGATGAAGATGTGCAGCAGCTCGGTGCCGCCGATGCCGTCGATGACGCGCAGCCCGGTGGCGCGGTGGAAGTGCTCCCAGGTGGACGCGGGCAGGTGCTCGCCCGCGGACACGCAGCGCCGCAGCCCGGTCAGCGCGCTGGCCTTGCCGGCGGCGAGCATCGCCTTGTACGCGGTGGGCGCGGTGAACAGCACGGTCGCGCCGTGCGCGGCGACGGCGTCGGCGAGCCCGTCGGGCGTGACGCGTTCGAGCAGGAGCGTCGACGCGCCGAACCGCAGCGGGAAGACGACGAGCCCGCCGAGGCCGAAGGTGAACCCGATCGGCGGCGTGCCGGTGAACACGTCGTCGGGCTCGGGCTTGAGCACGTGCCGGGCGAACGTGTCCGCGCACGCCAGCACGTCCCGGTGGTAGTGCATGGTGGCCTTGGGCCGGCCGGTGGTGCCGGAGGTCGGCGCGAGCAGCACGACGTCGTCCGCCGCGGTGTCCACCCAGGCGAAACCGTCCGGTTTGGACGGTGCGAGCGCGCTGAGGTCCGCCGGGCCGTCCCCGCCGTAGGCGAGCACGGCCGGGCCGCCCGGCCCGGCCGGCAGGTCGTCGGTGAAGCGGTGGTCGGCCAGCAGCAGGCTCGGCCCGGTCAGCTCGACCAGCTCGGCGATCTCCCGGGCGCGCAGCAGCGGCATGACGGTCACCGCGACGCCGCCCGCCTTCACCACGGCCAGCCACGCGGCCACCGTCTCCGGGTTGTTGGGGCCGCGCAGCATCACCCGGTTGCCCGGCACCAGGCCGAAGTCCTCGGTCAGCACGCGGGCGATGCGGTCGCTGCGCCGCGCCAGGTCGCCGTAGGTCCACGTCCCGGTCGGGGTGCGCAGGCAGGGCCGGTCCGGGCCGAACCGGCGGATCGCGTCGTCCAGCAGGAGGTGCGCGCAGTTCAGGCGCTCGGGGTAGCGCAGCTCCGGCAGGTCGAACAGGAACTCGGGCTGCTGCTCGGGCGGCGGGAGGTGGTCCCGGCAGAACGTGTCGACGTGGGCGGAGCGTGACGGGGGCATCGGCTGCACTCCTTCCCGGGTGCGGGGCGCCGGTGTCGGCAGGGGGTCTCCGCGTGGCCGCCGGCCGGCGGCGCGCCCGCGCCGGGCGCGGGCGGGTCGAGCGCCCGCGCCGGCCGGTGCGCGGTCGCGGCGGGCGCGATCCGGCCGACGCGGTGGTGGCGGCTCACGGCGCGGCCACCACCGGGTTGCGCAGGGTGCCGATGTGCTGCACGGTCGCCTCCACCACGTCGCCGGGCCGCAGCCACTGCTGCGGCGAGCGGCCGGCCCCGACGCCCGACGGCGTGCCGGTGGCGATCACGTCACCGGGCTCCAGCGTCATGCCCGCGCTGATGTCGGCGATCAGCTCGGGGATGCGGAACAGCATGAACCGCGTGCTGGACTCCTGCTTGACCTCCCCGTTGACCCGCAGGGACAGGTCGAGCGCGTGCGGGTCGGGCACGTCGCCCGCGGTGCGGACCGCGGGGCCGAACGGCGCGTAGGTGTCCTGGCCCTTGGAGTAGAACCACAACCCGCCGCGCCGCTGGTCGCGCGCGCTGATGTCGTTGAGGACGCTGTAGCCGAACACGTGCTCCATGGCCCGCTCCGGCGCGACCCGCCGCGCCGCGCGGCCGATCACCACGGCGAGCTCGCACTCCCAGTCCAGCTGCGCGGTCAGCGCCGCGTCGTGCTCGATCGCCTCGTCGGGGCCGATGACGGCGGTGGCGGGCTTGCAGAACAGCACCGGGCGCTGGGGCAGCTCGCGCGCGGTGTCCAGGGCCCGCGCGGACTCGGCGACGTGCTCGGTGTAGTTCAGCCCGACCGCGACGATCTTGCCCGGCCGCAGGGGCGCGTGCAGGCGCACGCGGTCGACCGGGTGCCGCGCGGTGTCCGGGACCGGGCCCGACAGCAGCGCGGCGACGGCGTCCGCGGCGTCGTCGCGCACGACGTCCAGGAGGGTGTCCGGCGCGTCGGGGGCCAGCGCGCCGACCTCGACGACGTCGGTCCGCGTGCGGACGCCGAGGCGTCGGCGGCCGTCGCCGGTGGAGAAGGTGACCAGCAGCATGGGGTGTCCGTTCCGTCAGGCGACCGGCTGGTGGCCGCCGTGGTCGGGGTACGCCTCCTCGCGGAAGAAGCCGAGGGCGCGCATCACCGGGAAGTCGTTGAAGGAGAACAGGCACGCGTCGTCGGACCGGCTCGCGTTGGCGTGCTCGTGCCACGCCCAGGACGGGACGCAGAAGATGTCGCCCTCGGTCCAGTCGACGCGGGCGCCGGCGACCACCGAGTGCCCGCTGCCCTTGGCGGCGGTGTAGATCTTCGAGCCGACCTGCCGGTGGGCGAGGGTGGCCTCGCCGGGCCGCAGCAACTGCATGTGGGCGCTCATCGTCGGCATCACCGACCCGCCGGTCAGCGGGTTGCTGTACTCCATGATGACGCCGTCGTACGGTGAGCCGTCGGTGGCCTTGGCGGCGTTGAGCAGCGCCTCGTAGGTCGGCTCCCACGGGTAGGCCAGCAGCGGCGAGTGGTTGCGGCGCCACGGGTCGCCGAAGGGCCGCAGCTGCCCGGCGCCGTAGACGTGCAGCGAGGAGTTCGTGATCCCCTCCTGCTCCTGGCGCAGGTCGGGGTGGACCTCGTAGAACCCGGCGTCCAACGCGTTGACCAGCGGGATGTCCAAGCCGTCCTGCCAGATCACCGGCCCGTCGTCGCCCTCGTTGCCGTGCTCGTGCCAGGTCCAGTTGGGCGTGATGGCGAAGTCGCGGGGACCGACCCGGAGCTTCTGGCCGTCCACGACCGTCCACGCCCCGGTGCCCTCCAGCACGAACCGCAGGGCGGCGGCCCGGTGCCGGTGCGCGGTCATCGACTCGCCCGGCCCCATGACCTGCAGGCCGCTGTAGAGCAGCCCGACGGTCGCCGCGATGTCACGCCGCCTCGGGTTGTACAGCGCCACCACGCGGCGGCCCGCGTCGTCGCCGCTGACCAGCCGCAGCGCTTCCAGCACCAGCGGGCGCAGCTCCCGGTAGCCCCACTTGACCGGCACCGACTCCGGTTGCGGGAACCAGGGCTCGATCCTGTTGGCGACCGTCCACAGCGCCCCGGCGTCGAGCCGGGCGAGCTTGTCGTAGTAGGCGCGCAGGTCCGCGTTGTCGGTCACGCGGGCCCGGCCGAGCACGTCGTCGCCGTACGTCGTCATGGCTGCTCCCTCGCCACCCTGCGCGATATCTCGTCATCTTGACGAGCGTCAACATCCCGCAATATCGTTGGCGGTGTCAACCCTCCCGGAGGAGCAGCGATGGCGACACCGGACCCCACTCCCGACCGGCACGGCGGCGGCCGGGTCGCCGCGGTCGAACGGCGGGTCGAGTGGCACGACACCGACGCGGCGGGCCACCAGCACCACTCCGCGGTCCTGCGCTGGGCGGAGGACGCCGAGGCCGAACTCCTGCGCCGCCACGGGCTTTCCCACCTGTTCGGGCGCACGCCGCGGGTGCGGCACGAGGTGGACTACCGCGCCCGCTTGAGGTTCGGGGAGCGCGTGCTGGCCCGGCTGTGGGTGGTCCGGGTGGGCCGCGCGTCCCTGCAGTACGCGTTCACCGTCCACGGCGAGGCCGGCCTGGCGGCCGAGGGCCGGGTGGTCGTCGCGCACGCGGCGCTCGACGCGCCGGCCGCGACGCCGTGGCCGGACGACGTGCGGTCCACTCTGGACGCCGTGGCGGGGGTGGGCGGCCGGTGAGGATCGCGGTCATCGGGGGCGGCCCCGGCGGGCTGTACTTCGCGGCGTCGGCCAAGCGGCTCGACCCCCGGCGCGAGATCACCGTCTGGGAGCGCAACGCCGCCGACGACACCTTCGGCTTCGGCGTGGTGTTCTCCGACGAGACCCTCGACGGCATCGCGGCGGCGGACCCGGTGGTCGCCGCCGCGCTGGAGGAGCGCTTCGCGCGCTGGACCGACATCGACGTCCACCACCGGGGCGTCGTCCGGACCTCCGGCGGGCACGGGTTCGCCGCGATCGGGCGCGAGCGGCTGCTGGGCCTGCTCCAGCGCCGCTGCCGGGACCTGGGCGTCGAGCTGAGGTTCTCCACCCCCGCGCCGGACGCCGACGAACTGGCCCGCGCCCACGACCTCGTGGTGGCGGCGGACGGCGTGCGCTCGGCGACCCGGGCGAAGTACGCCGACGTCTTCCGCCCGTCGCTGGACGAGCGCGCCTGCCGGTACATGTGGCTGGCCGCGGACCGGGCGCTGGAGGCGTTCGCGTTCGTGGTGGTGGAGACGAGGTTCGGGCCGGTGCAGGTGCACGCCTACCCGTTCAGCGCCGACCGCAGCACGGTCATCGTGGAGCTGCCCGAGAGCACCTGGCGCGCGGCGGGCCTCGCCGGGACGGCCGCGCGCGACCTGCCGCCGGGGCGCAGCGACGAGGCGGGCGTCGCCTGGTGCGCCGAGCTGCTCGGCGACTTCCTCGACGGCGCCTCGCTGCTCACCAACAACTCCCGGTGGCTCCGGTTCACCACCGTGCGCAACGCGACCTGGCGGCACGGCAACGTCGTGCTGCTCGGCGACGCCGCGCACACCGCGCACTTCTCCATCGGCTCGGGCACCAAGCTGGCGATGGAGGACGCGCTCGCCCTGGCCGCGGCGCTGGGACCCGCGCCCGGGGCCGATGCGCCCGACGGGCCCGGCGCGTCCGACGTGGCCGCCGCGCTGGACCGCTACGAGGCCGAGCGCAGGCCGGTAGTGGAGTCCACCCAGCGGGCGGCGCAGGCCAGCCTGGAGTGGTTCGAGGACATCGAGCACTCCGTCGGCAAGGAACCCGAGCAGTTCGCGTTCGCCCTGCTGACCCGCAGCCGGCGCGTCACCTACGACAACCTCCGGCTGCGCGACCCGGGTTACGCCGACGCGCTGGACCGCTGGTACCGCGCTCGCCACCCCGACCGGTCCGAAGCGCCCGCGCCGCCGCTGTTCCAGCCGTTCCCGCTGCGCGACCTGGTGCTGCGCAACCGGGTCGTGGCCGCGCCGATCGCCCTGGACCGCGCCGAGGACGGCGTGCCCGGCGTCGCGGAGCTGCTGCACCTGGGCGGGAAGGCGTTGGGGGGAGCGGGGTTGGTGCTCACCGGCAGGACCGCCGTCAGCCCCGAGGGCCGGCTGACGGCGGCCTGCCCCGGCCTCTACACCGACGAGCAGGTCGCCGCGTGGCGGCGCATCACCGACGCCGTGCACGAGCACAGCGCGGCCGCGATCGGCGTGCAGCTCGACCACTCCGGCCGCAAGGGGCCGCGCGGCGACCGGCACGAGCCGGGGGAGGCCGAGCTGCGCGCCCTCGCCGAGGACTTCGCCGCCGCGGCGGCGCGGGCGGACGCGGCCGGGTTCGACGTGCTGGAGGTCCAAGCGGGCCACGGGTTCCTGCTGTCCGGGTTCCTCTCGCCGCTGACCAACCGGCGCACCGACCGGTACGGCGGGGACCTCGCCGGCCGCCTGCGCTTCCCGCTCGCCGTCATCACCGCGGTCCGCGCCGCGTGGCCGGCGCGCAAACCGCTGCTGGCCCGGATCTCCGCCGTCGACTGGGCGCCGGGCGGCACGACGCCGGACGACGCGGTGCGCATCGCCGGTGCCTTCGCGGAGCACGGCGTGGACGTGGTCGACGTGTCCAGCGGGGAGGTCGTCGCCCACGAGCGGCCGGCCTTCGGACGCGGCTACCAGACCCCGTTCGCCGACCGGATCCGCGCCGCGACCGGCGTGCCCACGATCGCCGTCGGCGGCATCTCCACCTACGACGACGCCAACTCCACCCTGCTGGCCGGCCGGGCCGACCTGATCGGCCTCGGCCGGGCCCACCTGCACGACCCGGCGTGGACCCTGCACGCGGCGGCGGCCCTCGGCCACACCGGGCCCGGCGCGCCCTGGCCGGCGATCCACGCCGCCGGCAGCGCGCCGCCGCCCGCCGCCACCCGGCCCCACCCGACCGCGCGACCCGCCGCGGCCGGGCCGGTGCACCGGAGCACCGGGCGATAGGAGGACCCGTGGACGACTTCCCCCGCTTCACCGCGGCGGCCGTGCAGGCGGCCCCGGTCTACCTCGACCCCGCCGCGACCGCGGCCAAGGCCGCGTCGATCATCCGCGAGGCGGCCGGCCGGGGCGCGCGGCTGGTGGTGTTCCCCGAGGTGTTCGTCGCCGGTTACCCGTACTGGAACTGGACGATGAACCCGGTGGCCGCGTCACCGCTGTACGAGCGGCTCTACCGCGCCTCCGTGGACGTGCCGGGGCCGCACGTCGACGTGCTGCGCGCCGCCGCGGCGGCCACCGGGACGACCGTCGTCATCGGCGTCAACGAGCGCGGCCGGCACAGCCTCGGCGTGCTCTACAACAGCGTGCTGACCATCGGCCCGGACGGCGCGGTGCTCGGCGTGCACCGCAAGCTCGTGCCGACCTGGGCGGAGAAGCTGACCTGGACGCCCGGTGACGGCAGCTCGGTCGTCGTGCACCGGACGCCGGTCGGCCCGCTGGGCGTCCTCGCGTGCGGCGAGAACACCAACACCCTGGCCCGCTTCGCCCTGCTGGCGCAGGGGGAGCTGGTGCACGCCGCCAACTACATCGCCCTGCCGGTCGCGCCGGCCGACTACGACATGGCCCACGCCATCGCGCTGCGCACCGCCGCGCACGCGTTCGAGGGCAAGCTGTTCTCCGTCGTCGCCTGCTCCCCGGTCTCCGAGGAGATGATCGAGGTCGCGGCCGGCGGCGACCCGGCCACCGCCGACCGGATGCGCCGCCCGCGCAGCGCGCTGTCGGGCATCTACGGCCCCGACGGCAACCCCGTCACCGAACCGCTGGTCGACGCGGAGGGCGTCGTGTACGGGGAGGTCGACCTGGCCAGGTGCGTCCAGTCCAAGCAGATGCACGACATCATCGGCCACTACAACCGCTTCGACGTCTTCCGCCTGCACCACGACACCACCCCGACCACGCCGCTGGTGCAGGAGCCCCCCGCGCGGCCGGCGCCGGTCACCGGGCCCTGGGTCCGGGAGGAGCAGGCCCCCGACCGGCGCCCGCCCGCTTCGGCAACCCGAAGCCGACGCCCGCCCCGGGCGGCCGAACCGGCCGGCTAGGCGGTGCCGGTGAAGCGGTCGGCGAGGTAGGCGACCTTCGCCTCGTCGTCGCGGTCGGAGTAGAGGAAGCGGCTCCACGCCTGGCGCTCGTGCAGCACCGCGCCCAGCTCCCACACGCAGACGACCTGGAGGTGGTCGCCCTGCTCCAGGCGCTGGAAGCCCTCCTGGTCGGCGACCTCGCGGTAGTAGACCGTCACCCACATCTCGTTGTTGTTGCGCCACGTGCACACGATGAGGAAGTGGAACGACTCGCCGCACAGGTGGTGCACCACGAAGCCCAGCTCGCCGGAGACGGGCAGCTCGCCGGCGGCGACCTGCGCGCGCAGGAACCGCTCGCCCTGCGCCCGCACGGCCGGGTCCACGGAGGACTCCGCCTTGCGCACCTCGTACCACTTGAGGTGCGCGTCGGGCAGGACCACGTCGTGGTCGGGGAGCGCGACGACCTCCTTGGGGTAGTGGCGGTAGTCGTCGGCGACGCTGGTCAGCTTGGCCAGGTGGCTGAGGTTCGTGGTCACGGCACGGGATGGTAGGCGCGCAGCGCCGGCTAGTCTGCCCCGTTGTGAAACCGGATCTCGCCACCCTGCGCGCCGCCGCGGACCAGTTCGGCCGCTACACCCGGCCCGACCGGTCGTGGGCGGCGCTGCTCGCGGCCACCGCACCGGCGGTCGACCTGGGGCGGGCGGCGCACCGCGCGGCCGCCCACCGCTGGCTCAACGCGTGGGGCTGCCGCATCCGCTACCCCCGCGACGGCGAGCCGGCGGTGTTCGACCAGGGCCTCGCCGCGTGGTGGGAGCGCGGGCGCGCCGGCCTGCCGGAGCCCGGCACGCGACTGGGCGAGCTGACCGACGCGGAGATCGAGGCGGTGGCCGGGTGCTTCGCCGACCTCGCCGCCACCCCGGCCGCGGCCCGCCGCTCGCTCGGCCCCACGGCCGCGGCCAAGCTGCTGTTCGCGGTGCGCCCCGACAGCCTCATGCCGTGGGACGACCTGATCGCGCGGCGCCTGCACGGCGCGCGCGACCGGGCGGCGTACGCGGCGCACCTGCGGCTGGGGCGGGGCTGGGCGCTGGACCTGCTCGCCGAGGCCGGCGCCGACGAGCCGGCCCTGGTCGCGGCGCTGGGGCGGCCGGGCGGGTCGCTGGCGAAACTGCTCGACGAGTTCTGCTACCTGGTGCACACGCGTGGTTGGTCGGTCACCGTCGGCTAGCGGGTAATGGCCCGGCTACTCGTCGAGAGCGGCCGATCGGCGGTGTCCGGGGGTCGGCCGGAGTGCAGTGAGGCTTCCTCATCAACGTTCTTTATGGGGTCGGCCGCGCTGCCGGAACGAGTCGTTGACTTCCCCCGCCCGGTGCTTACGATCTGCGTACCCAGGACGAGGGGAGACCGGGGTGTCCAGTTCACCGGGCGGTAGAGCCGAAAGCCGCCGAGTCTTATCCGGAATATGTGATCGCGGGCCGGTCCGGACTTTTTGCGGCACTTTCCGGGCGATTCGGACGAGCGCATGAGGATCGGGGTGGTCGGCGGCGGGCTCGCGGGCGCGTTGCTGGCGTGGCGGCTGCGCCAGGCCGGCGACCGGGTCCGCGTGGAAGTCCTCGCCGGCCGCCGCGCCGCACCGGACGCCTCCGCGGTGTCCGGCGGGCTCGTGCGCGGGTTCGAGCGCGACCCGGCCGCCGCCGCTCTCGCGGCGGACAGCCTCGCCGAGGTGCGCGGGGACGCCCGGCTGCGGGAGTGGGCCGGCTACCGCGAGATCGGCTCGCTCTACGTGCTGCCCGGCGGCGTCGACCCGGCCGGGTCGGTGCGGGTGCTCCAGGAGCGGCTGCCCGGTTCCGCGGCCGTCGTGGGGCCGGCCGAGCTGCGCCGCCGGTTCGGGCTGCGCGACCCGGCCGACGACTCGGTGGGCGTGGTGGAGCGGCACGCCGGCCACCTGTCGCCCGCCCGCCTGCGCGACAGCGCCCTGGCCTGGGCCGCCGCGCACGGCGTCGACGTGGTCCCGGTCGACGTCGCCCCGGTGCGGGGCGGGCCCGAGGTGCGCACGTCGGACGGGGCGCGGCGGCGCTACGACGCGCTGGTGGTGGCGGCCGGCGCGTGGACGCCCCGCCTGGTCGGGCACGGCGGGGCGCTGCGCACCAAGCAGATCCAGTACGGCGTCCACCGCGTCGACCTGCCCGGGCTGGGCGTGTTCGTGGACGACGACACCGGCCTGTACGGCAGGCCGTGGGACGGGGGCGGGTTCCTGCTCGGCCTGGGCTGCGACCGGTGGGACGTCGCGCCGGAGGAGGTGCGGCCGGACCCGGCGCTGGTCGACCGGGTCGCGGTGGCCGTGCGCCGCCGGTTCGGCGTCGTGGTGGGCGGTCCGCCGGAACGGGTGGTCGCGTCGTCCGACTGCTACCGCGACCCGGCCGGGCTGCGCCTGCTGCCGGTCGCCGGGTGGCCCGGCGTCCACACCTTCACCGGCGGCAGCGGGGGCGCCGCGAAAACTGCCGTGGCGGCCAGCCGGGTGGCGGCCGGTGAGCTGCTGACGACGCTCCGGTGAATTCCCGGTGTGCTCGGCCGGTGGTTTCCGGCCGGGTTCCGGGCTGCCCGGGGAACGGCTCCCGGGAACGGCTGCGGGACCGCCCCGGTAAACAGTGGTGAGCGTGGTCGGAAAGATTCGGGAATGCCCACGGGCGGGTCGATAGGATTACCTGATCGAGTCGATTCGAGTCCGTCGGAGAATATCTTGTCGACGGCGTCCGGGTGATTTACGGTTTTCTCCGGCAAGCCGAGAACGGCTTTACCAGACTTCCTGGCGCGGGCGTTTCCGCACCGCCGCCGGTGGACCGGCCCCCTCCCGGTGGCGGGCTCGCGACCGGTCCGCCCGCGTGGCGCCGCCGTCGTGGCGCCACCCCCCTTCGAGTTCAGGAGAATGCGTTGGACCACCAGGATGTAGAGCTGCTGGCGATCGGCGCCGGGCCGGCCAACCTGGCCCTGGCCGTGGCGTTGGAGGAGCTGGCCCCCGACCTCGCCGCCCGCTCGCTGGTCGTGGAGCAGCACGAGGACGTCGCCTGGCAGCGCGGGATGCTGCTGCCCTGGTCGCAGAGCCAGGTGTCGTTCCTCAAGGACCTCGTGACCCTGCGCAACCCGCGCAGCGAGTTCTCGTTCGTCAACTACCTGCACTCGATCGGCCGGCTCGACGAGTTCATCAACCTCGGCACCTTCACGCCCTACCGGCTGGAGATCTCCGCCTACCTGGCGTGGGTGGCCCGGTCGCTGGGCGCCGTCCGGCTGGAGCACGGGCGCCGGGTCGTCGGCGTCGAGCCCGGCGACGTCGTCGCGGGCCGGGTCACCGGCTGGCTGGTGCGGTTCGCCGACGGCGGCACGGTCCGCTGCCGCGACCTGGTCGTGGGCGCGGGCCGGGACGCCCACGTGCCGGCGCAGTTCGCCGCGCTGCCGCGCGAGCGGGTCGTGCACAGCACGGAGTTCCTGGACCGGGTCGGCGGGTTCGACGCCGCCGGCGCGCACCGGATCGTCGTGGTCGGCGGCGCGCAGAGCGCGGCCGAGATGCTGTGGTCGGCCCACCAGGGGTTCCCCAACGCCCAGGTGACCATGGTGATGCGGTCGATCGGCCTCAACGGCTACGAGAGCAGCAAGTTCACCAACGAGCTGTTCTACCCGTCCTTCGTGGACACCTTCAACGCGGCGCGACCCGCCGCGCGCGAGCAGCTGCTCGGCGAGATGCACCGGACGAACTACTCCGGGCTCGCGCCGGCCATGCTGGACAACCTCTACCGCACGATGTACCTGGAGAAGCTGACCGGCGCCGAGCGGCTGCGCATGATCACGATGACCGAGGTGGCCGACGCCCGCCTGGCCGGCGACGAGGTCGTGCTGACCCTGGTGGACCGCAAGACCGGGCGGAGCGACGAGCTGGCGTGCGACGTGGTCATGCTCGGCACCGGCTTCGTCAAGCGGATGCCCGCGCTGACCCGGGCGCTGGCCGCCGCCGTCGGCGTGGACGAGTTCACCGTCACCCGCAACTACCGGATGGCGCTGCCGGACTCGATCGAGGCCAGGGTCTACCTCCAGGGCGTCAACGAGTCCACGCACGGCATCGCCGACTCGCTGATCAGCGTGCTCGCGATCCGCTCCGGCGAGATCGTCGGCGACCTGCTGGCCGGTCGCGGCCGGCCCGCCGCCGACCCCCGGCCGCGCCCGGCCGCCGAGCTGCTCGCCGTACCCCACCCCGCCTGAGCCACCCCACCGCACGGAGGAACCGCACGATGATGGAGATCCGCAAGCTCGACCGGGAGAACCTCAAGCAGGACAACGGCCTGGTGGCCCAGCGCCTGATGCCCTGGCCGCTGGTGAACGCGCCGTTCGAGGGCTCCTGGTGCGTGGTGCGGCCCGGCGCCGAGTCCGGCGCGCACGGCCACCACGAGTACGAGATCTGGGTCGCGATGAGGGGCGAGTCCCACATCCTCACCGACGCGGGCGAGACGCCGTTCGCGGCCGGCGACGTCGTCCACTTCACGCCCGAGGAGCGCCACCAGGTGGTCAACCGGGGCGACGCGGACTTCGAGTTCTACGCGATCTGGTGGGACGCGGAGATGGCGGACCGGTTCGCCGCCCGCCACGGGGACCCGGCGTGACCGGCCGCGCCCGCCCGGCGATCGTCGTCGCCGCCACCCCGACGCCCAACGGCGACCTGCACGTGGGGCACATGGCGGGCCCCTACCTGTCCGGCGACGTGTACGCCCGCTACCTGCGCGCCAACGGCCGCCAGGTGGTCTACACCACCTGCACCGACGACAGCCAGAGCTACGTCGTGTCCACCGCGCACCGCCGGGGCGTCACGCCCGAGGAGCTGGTGCGGACCTCGACGGCGAAGATCGAGCGGTCCCTGGCGGCCATGGGCACCCTGATGGCGGGCCTGCCCCCGATCGACGACCGCTACCGCCGCACGGTGCTGGACTACGTGGCCGACCTGCACGCCGCCGGGCGGTTCCGGCTGCGCGCGGTCCGCCTGCCCTACGCCAAGAACGCCGGCCGCTTCCTCTACGACGGCCTGGTCACCGGGACCTGCCCGGTCTGCCTGGCGGGCAGCTGCGGCGGCGCGTGCGAGACCTGCGGGCACCCCAACAACTTCGACGAGCTGATCGACCCGAAGTACACCCTGGACCCGACCGACCCGGTGGTCCACCGGGAGCGGACCGTCCTGGTGCTGCCGATGGAGGAGTACCGGGAACGGCTCACCAGCTACTACGCCGCGCGCACGCCGCGCTGGCGGCCCCACGCCAAGCAGCTGGTCGGCGAGCTGCTCGCCCGCCCCCTGCCGGACGTGCCGGTCACCTTCCCCGGCACGTGGGGCATCCCGGCGCCGTTCCCCGAGACGCCCGGCCAGGTCCTGTACCCGTGGATCGAGGCGATGCCCGCGTCGATCTACAGCACCTGGTGGACCGCCACGCGGCAGGGCCACCCGACCGGCGACACCGACCACCTGTGGCGCGCCGAGTCCGACGCGGAGCTGGTGTACTTCCACGGCTTCGACAACGTCTACCACTGGGGCCTGGTGGACCTGGTGATGCTGCTGGCCCACGGCGACCGGTACACCACGCCGGAGAGCAACGTCTGCAACGAGTTCTACGACCTGGACGGCGAGAAGTTCTCCACCAGCCGCAACCACCTGATCTGGAGCGCGGACCTGCTCGCCGAGGTGCCGCGCGACCTGGTCCGCTTCTACCTGGCGCTGACCGCGCCGGAGTACCAGCGCACGAACTTCAGCCGCGACGCGCTGCACGCCGTCACCACGCGGCGGCTGGTCGAGCCGTGGAACGCGCTCGCCGACGCCGTCACCCTCGCGCTGGTGGGCGTGGACGCCTCGGCGCAGCCGCGCACCACCGAGGAGGGCAGGCGGCGCTCCGCGGCCGTGCTGGAGCGCTTCCGGCTCTGCTACGAGCTGCCCAGCTTCAGCCTCGGCCGGGCGGCGGAGACCGTGCTGACCCAGCTCGGCCGGCTGCGCGCGCTGGCCGACGCGGTGGACGGCAAGCGCAACGGCCACTCGCCGGTCGCGCCCGGCGACCTGCTGCTGGAGGCCCGCACGCTGCTGGCGTGCGCCGCGCCGATCCTGGTGGACGTCGCGGACGCGCTGCGCGCCGCGGGCGTCGACCTGGACCTGGGTTCCGCGCACGCCGGGTCCGTGCCGGTGTTCCGGTTCCCCCGGCTACCCGCGACCACCGCGCCGACCGGGCTCGCGCCCGCGCTCGACGGCGCACGCTAGGAGGCACCGACCGTGAAGCTGCTGACCGTGGAGACCCGCCAGTACCTCCGGTACTACCACTCGCGCTACGAGCAGGTGGAGGCGCTGGGCGCGCAGCTCTACGTCCTCAACGGCGAGGGCACCGAGGACTTCTGGCCCGCCGACCGCTACCGGCTGGTGGGCAGCAGGAACATCGACGACATGATCGCGACGGCCAAGCAGTGGCACGCCGTCGAGGACTTCGCCGGCGTCATCACCTTCTCCGAGGCGGCCGTCGTCGCCGTCGCCGCGATCGCCGAGGCGCTGGGCCTGCCCGGCATCGGTGTGGAGGCGGCGCTCAACAGCCGCAACAAGCTGCTGATGCGCCGGGCGCACGAGCGGGCGGGCGCGCCGATCCCCGGCTACCGCCACGTGACCGGGCTGGAGCAGGCGCGGGAGGCCGCGCGGGAGTTCGGCTACCCGGTGATCATCAAGCCGACCCTGGGCGCGGGCAGCCACTTCGTGTTCAAGTGCGACGACGACGCCGAGCTGGCCGAGCGCCACGCGCAGGCCGCCGAGGGCATCCGGGACCTGTTCTGGGCCACCTCGGAGGCCCAGGGCGTCGACCTGGGGCCCAACGGGCTGCTGGTGGAGTCCTTCCTGGACGGCCGCGAGTACCTGATGGAGGCCGTCTCCTGGGACGGCGAGGTCTACCTGGGCTCGGTGGTCGACCGGATCACCGCCGAGGGCGGGACGTTCGACGACGACGTGCACCACGCGCCCACGTCGCTGGGCCCCGAGGACCTGGCCGCGGTGCACGAGGTGGTGAAGGCCGGGGCGCTCGCGCAGGGCCTGCGCCGCAGCGCGCTGCACGCCGAGGTCCGCTTCCACGGCGGCAAGCCGCACCTGCTGGAGATCGCGGCGCGGGTGGGCGGCGGCGGGCTGGACCAGATCGCCCGGCTGACCGCCGACCACGACCCGATCGCGGCCGTGGTCGACATCGCGGCCGGGCGGCGGCCGGCGGTGCGGCACTTCCGGCCGACCGGCACGCACATCACCTCGATGTGCCTGATCTCCGAGGCGGGCGTGGTCGACCGCGTGGTGGTGCCCGAGGAGGTCAGCGGGTCCGACCGGGTGTTCCTGCTCAAGATCACCGCACGACCCGGCGACGTGATCCGGCGACCGCCGGACGGCAACACCATCCTCGGCTTCCTCGGCACCACCGGCGAGTCCGAGCAGGACGCCCGGGAGCTGCTGGACGACTACGCGTCCAGGATCCGGGTCGAGTTCCGCTAGGACCGGCCCCGGCGCCGCGCCACCCGCGGCGCCGGACCCGTCGCGGGGCGGGCCCGCCCCGCGACGACCACCCGCACCCACCCGCGGCGCGCGGCGCCGCGCGACCACCGAGCAGGAGTGGACCGAAGTGATCGACTACGACGGCCGGAGGTTCCGGCCGGTCGCCGACGGCGCGCCCGAGGAGAGCCGGGTCGCCGTCTACCACCAGGACGGCGACCTGCTGTGGGGCGAGTTCCTCGGCGGCCGGGCCCGCCGGGGCGCGCTCACCGGCACCGCCGCGCCGGACGGCTCGCTGGACTTCGCCTACTGCATGGTGCTGGAGGACGGCGAGGTCGTCTCCGGCCACTGCCGCAGCACGCCCGCCGTCCTGGCCGACGGCCGCATCCGGCTGGCCGAGGTGTGGGAGCGCTTCGGCGACCACGCGGCCACCGGCGTGTCCGTGATCGAGGAAATCCCCGCACCCCAGACCACCTGACGACGAGGACGCACCAGCCATGACTTCCGCCAGCACCGTCGCCGCGCCCACCGGGGGCGAACCCCGCCGGGGCGGTGTGGTCACCTGGGCGTGCGCGCCCGGTTTCCCGCCCGCCGTGATCTTCCCGTTCACCCCGGCCGAGCGCATGGGCACCCGCAACATCCTGGAGTTCCAGGCGCTGATGTACCGGACGCTGTACTACTTCGGCAGCGACGGCACCCCCGCCGTCGACTACGCGCAGAGCATCGGCGAGCCGCCGGAGTGGAGCGAGGACGGCCTGACCGTCACCATCACCGTCAAGCCGTGGAAGTGGTCCAACGGCGAGACGGTCTGCGCCGACAACGTGCTGTTCTGGGTCAACCTCATGAAGGTCAAGGGCGCCCGGTACGGCGAGTACGTGCCCGGCTACTTCCCGGACAACCTGACCTCGTACGGGAAGCTGGCCGAGGACAAGGTGTTCTTCACCTTCGACCGGGCCTACTCGCGGCACTGGGTGCTGTACAACCAGCTCAGCACCATCACCCCGCTGCCCCGGGCGTGGGACCGCACCGCGGCGGGCCCCGCCGACGCCTCCGGCGACCTCGCCGACGTCGAAGCCGTCTACGACCACCTGATGGCCGAGCAGGGCGACATCGTCGACGAGGGCAACGCCCACCGGACGCGCTGGGCCGACAGTCCGATCTGGAGCGTGGTCAGCGGTCCGTGGCGGCTCAAGAGCTACACGCTCGAAGGCGTCGTCACGTTCGTGCCCAACGAGCACTACTCCGGGCCGAACAAGCCCTACCTGGACGAGTTCCGGCAGGTGCCGACCTTCTCCGACGAGGAGCAGTACCGGATGCTCCAGGCCGGGCCGGACGCCGAGAACGGCATCCAGGTCGGCTACCTGCCGCTGAGCTTCGCCACCGAGCCCGCCGTCGACCCGGTGGTGGGCGGCCCGAACCCGTTGGCGGACAACTACACCATGTACCCGCAGACGGCGTTCTGCATCCGGTACATCTCGCTGAACTACAACAACCCGACCGTGGTCGGGAAGATGTTCGCGCAGACCTACCTCCGCCAGGCGCTGCAGAGCGTGCTGGACCAGGACACCGCCGTGCGCGACATCTACCAGGGCTACGCCTACCGGCAGAACGGCCCGGTCCCGATGTACCCGCGGACCGACTACGTCTCGCCGCGCCAGCGCGAGGGCGCGTGGCCGCTGCCGTTCGACCCGGAGCACGCCAAGCGGCTGCTGGAGGCCAACGGCTGGGACACCAGCCGGACGCCGGCGGTGTGCGTGCGGCCCGGCGCCGGGCCCGGCGAGGCGGGGGAGGGCATCCCCGCCGGCACCGAGCTGACCATCCTGATGCGGTACGTCGAGGGCCGCCCGGCGCTGACCCGGCTCATGCACGGCTTCCGCGACGCCGCCGCGCGCGCCGGCATCGAGCTGCGCCTGCAGGAGGTCTACGGCTCGGTCCTGGTCGCCGAGGACGCGCCCTGCAAGGCGAGCGCGGAGACCCCGTGCCTGTGGGAGATGTGCTGCTGGAACGGCGGCTGGGCCTACCACCACCCGACCGGCGAGATCCTGTTCTCCACCGGCGCGGGCGGCAACTTCGGCTTCTACACCGACCCCCGGGCCGACGAGCTGATCGACCGCACCGTCACCAGCGACGACCTGGCGGTGCTCTACGAGTACCAGGACTACATCGCCGAGCAGGTCCCGGTGATCTTCACCCCGAACTTCCCCATCCGGTTGTTCGAGGTGGCCAACGACCTGCGCGGCTTCGGGCCGGTCAACCCCTACGGGATGATCAACCCGGAGAACTGGTACTACGCGCGGGACGGGGACCGGTGATCCTCGCCGCCGCGCCGCCGAGCCCCATCGGCGCGCACCAGATGCTGGTGTTCCTGGCGCAGCTGGCCGTGCTGCTGGGCACGGCGTTCGCGCTGGGCCGGCTCGCGACCCGGGTCCGGCTGCCGGCGGTCGTCGGCGAGCTGGCCGCGGGCGTCCTGCTCGGGCCGTCGCTGCTCGGGCCGCTGTGGCCCGCGCTGTCCGGGTGGCTGTTCCCCGCCGACGTCGCGCAGATCCACCTGCTCGACGCGGTGGGGCAGCTCGGGGTGCTGCTGCTGGTCGGGTTCACCGGGATGCACCTGGACCTCGGCCTGGCGCGCCGCAAGGGCGGTGCGGCGGCGTGGGTGGCCGCGGGCGGGCTGCTGATCCCGCTGGGCCTGGGGTTCGCGGCCGGGTTCGCGCTGCCCGCGGTGATGATCGGGCAGAACGCGGACCGGCCGGTGTTCGCGCTGTTCCTCGGGGTCGCGGTGTGCGTGAGCGCCATCCCGGTGATCGCCAAGGTGCTGCTGGAGATGAACCTGCTGCACCGCGACATCGGCCAGCTGGTGATCACCGCCGCCGCCGTGGACGACGTGGTGGGCTGGTCGCTGCTGGCGGTGGTGTCGGGCATGGCGGGCGCGGGCTTCACCCTCGGGCACGCGGCGCTGTCGGTCGGCGCGCTGGCCGCCGTCGCGGCCGTCGCGCTCGTGGTGGGCAGGCCGCTGGTGCGCAAGGCGCTCGCCACCGCGAACCGCTCCCCGGAGCACGGCGTCACGGTCGCGGTCGTGGTGGTGCTGGTCGTGCTGTCGGCGGCCGGGACCCACGCGCTGTCGCTGGAGCCGATCCTGGGCGCGTTCGTCTGCGGCCTGCTCATCAGCTCCTCGGGCGTGCCGGTGCGGGAGAGGCTGGGTTCGCTGCGCACGTTCGTCATGGCGGTGCTGGCCCCGGTCTTCTTCGCCACCGCCGGGCTGCGCATGGACCTCACCGCGCTGCGCGACCCGGCGGTGCTCGGCGCGGCGGCGCTGGTGCTGCTGCTGGCGGTGGTCGGCAAGTTCGCGGGCGCCTACCTGGGCGCGCGGATCGGCCGGCTGGGCCACTGGGAGGGCTTGGCGCTGGGCGCCGGGCTCAACGCGCGCGGCGTCATCGGCGTCATCGTCGCGATGGTCGGGCTGCGCCTGGGCGTGCTGACCACCGAGACCTACACGGTCGTCGTGCTGGTCGCGGTGGTCACCTCCCTGATGGCCCCGCCGACCCTGCGGTACGCGGTCGCCCGGATCGCGGTCACCCACGAGGAGCGGGAGCGGGCGGCCGTCGCCTGAGCCCGCCCGGCACCCCACCGAAACCCCTGTGAGAGAAGAGGCACCGCGTCATGACCGGAACCGAGGGCACCCGCCCGCTGCTGCTGGTGGTCGCCACCGGTATGCGGACCTACCGCGAGTACCTGCTGCGCTCGATCGGCGCCCGGTACCGCGTCCACCTGTTCCTGAGCGCCGAACCGGGGTGGGAGAAGGAGCACGTGGCCGGCTGGACCGTGCTGCCCAGCACCATGGACGGCCCGGCGATGGCCGTCGCGGCGGCCCGGCTGGCCGAGCGCGAGCCGGTCGCGGGCGTGCTGTGCTGGGACGAGGCGCGCATCCACGCCGCCGCGTTCGTCGCGCGGGCCGTGGGCGCGCGCAACGGCGACCCGGACGTCGTGTGGGGCTTGCGGGACAAGGGGCGCACGCGCGCCGCGCTGGACGCCGCCGGTGTGGCGCAGCCCCGGTCCGTCCCGGTGAAGACGGTGGAGGAGGCCGTGGCCGCCGCGCGCGTGGTCGGCTACCCGGCGATCCTCAAGCCGCGCGGCCTGGGCGCGAGCCTGGGCGTGGTCAAGGTGGCCGACGAGGCGCAGCTGCGGGCGGGCTTCGCCTTCACGCTGGGCGCCGAGGGGCCGGAGCCGGTCGTGTTCGACACCGACCAGCCCGTCCTGGTCGAGGAGTTCGTCGCGGGCGAGGAGATCAGCGTCGACTCGGTGGTCCGCGACGGCGAGGTGACGCCGCTGTTCGTCGCCCGCAAGGTGGTCGGCTACCCGCCCTACGCCGAGGAGGTCGGGCACTTCGTCGACGCCGCCGACCCGCTGCTGTCCGACCCCGCGCTGCTCAAGGCGCTGCAGCGCACGCACGAGGCGCTGGGCTTCACCGACGGCGTCACCCACTCCGAGTTCATGCTCACCGGGTCCGGGCCGAAGGTCATCGAGGTCAACGGCCGCCTCGGCGGCGACCTGATCCCGTTCCTCGGCTCGCTGGCCACCGGCATCGACCCCGGCCTGGTCGCCGCCGCCGCGGCCACCGGCCGGCCGGCCGACCTCACGCCGACCCGCGGCCGGGTCGCCGGCATCCGCTTCTTCTACGTGGCGGAGGAGGACACCACGCTGGGAGCGCTCGGGTTCGACCACGACGCCCTGCCCGACGGCATCGAGCGGGCCGTCGTGGTCGCCCAGCCCGGCGCGGTCGTCTCGCCGCCGCCCAAGGGCACGGTCTGGGGCCGCATCGCGTTCGCCGTCGCCACCGGCGAGTCCCGCGAGCAGGTCGCCGACCGGCTGGCCGCGGCGGAGGCCGCGTTCGAAGTCAAGCCCGCCTGATCCCCCCGCACACCCCGAGAGATGTGAAGTGATGGCAACGCAGAACAAGTCAGCAGGCATCCGGGCCACGTTCGTGGAGTCGCCGACGGCGGTGAAGGTGGTCCTGGGCGGCGTCTTCGTCAACAAGATCGGCGGCTTCCTCAACATCTTCCTGGTGCTGTTCCTGACCGCGAAGGGCTACTCCGCGGGCCAGGCCGCCACCGCGCTGGGCGTCTACGGCGTCGGCAGCGTCGTCGGCGTGCTGGTCGGCGGCGCGCTGGCGGACCGGCTCGGCGCGCGCAACTCCACCGTGCTCAGCATGGGCGGCTCGGCGGCCCTCATCGCCGCCCTGCTCTACCTGCCGAGCTACCCGCTGCTGATCGCGGCGACCGCCCTGGTCGGCGCGGTCGGGCAGGTCTACCGGCCGGCCTCGGCGACCCTGCTGTCGGAGCTGACCGACGACGACCGGCAGGTGATGGTCTTCGCGATGTACCGGTTCGGCCTGAACCTGGGCACGACGGCCGCGCCGCTGATCGGGTTCGGCCTCTACCAGTGGGGCGGCGACAGCTACCACCTGCTGTTCTGGGGCGAGGCGCTGGTCGCGCTGGTCTACGCGGTGCTCGCGCGCTTCGCGCTGCCGTCCAAGGCGGAGGAGAAGCGCCTGCGCGCCGGCGGCGACGAGGCGGCCCCGGCGGCGACCGGCAGCTACGCCGACGTCCTGCGCGACCGCCGCTACCTGGCGTTCCTGCTGGTGGTGTTCATCAACGGCGTGGTCTACGTGCAGTACCTGTCCACGCTGCCGCTGGACGTGGCGAAGTCCGGGGTGCCGATCTTCTGGTACACCTTCGCGGTCGCCCTCAACGGCGCGGTGGTGATCCTGTTCGAGCTGGTGGTCACCAAGACGACGCAGAACCTGCCCGCCAAGGTCGTCGTCGCGACGTGCTTCGTCCTGCTGGGCCTGGGCGTGGCCGCCTACGGCCTGCCGCTGGGCCCGGCCGTGATCATCGCCGGCACGCTGCTGTGGACGCTGGCGGAGATCATCGGCGGCCCGGTGGTGTTCTCCTACCCCGGCGTGGTCGCGCCGGCGCACCTGCGGGGCCGCTACATCGGCAGCTTCCAGTTCGTCTACGGCCTGGGCGCGGCGGCCGGCCCGATCGTCGGCGGCTTCCTGTTCCTCCAGCTGGGCCACGCGGTGTGGCCGGTGCTCGGCGCGCTGTCGTTCGTGGCGGCGGCCGTCGGGTACGCGGCGACGAAGAACGCGAAGAAGGAGCAGGAGCCCGCGGCCGGCCCGGTGGAGGAGCCGGTCGCCCAGTCCTGACGCCCCCGGCCGTCGGGGCGTCACCCCACGCGGTGACGCCCCGACGGCCGGGTGTTGCCCGCGGGGCCCATGGCGCAGATAGTGATCGTCGTGAGCCTCGCCGAGCTGTACCGCGACCTGCACCGGCACCCCGAGCTGGGGTTCGCCGAGACCCGGACGGCGGCGATCGCCGCCCGCGAGCTGCGCGCGGCCGGGTTCGAGACCACCGAGGGGGTGGGTGGCACCGGGGTGGTGGGGGTGCTGCGCTCCGGCGACGGGCCGACGGTGCTGCTGCGGGCCGACATGGACGCCCTGCCGGTGGCCGAGCGCACCGGCCTGCCCTACGCCAGCACGGCCGTCGTGGAGCGCGACGGCGAGTCGGTGCCGGTGGCCCACGCGTGCGGGCACGACGTGCACGTGACGTGCCTGGTCGGGGCCGCCCGGGAGCTGGCCGCGGCGCGCGCCGGGTGGCGGGGCGCGGTGCTGGCGGTGTTCCAGCCCGCCGAGGAGGTCGGCGGCGGCGCGCAGGCCATGGTCGACGACGGGCTGTTCGACCGGTTCGGCACGCCCGACGTGGTGCTGGGCCAGCACGTCGCGCCCCTCCCGGCCGGTTTCCTGGGGCTGCGGGCCGGGCCGGCGTTCGCCGCGGCGGACACCCTGCGCGTCACCCTGCGCGGCGAGGGCGGGCACGGGTCGCGCCCGGAGGCGGCGGTCGACCCGGTGGTGCTGGCGGCGGCGACGGTGCTGCGGCTGCAGACCATCGTGTCGCGGGAGGTGGCCGGCGGCGACACGGCCGTGCTCACGGTCGGCGCGATCCACGCGGGCACGGCGGCCAACATCATCCCGGACGAGGCGGAGCTGCTGCTCAGCGTCCGCAGCTACCGGCCGCAGGTGCGCGAGCGGGTGCTCGGGGCGGTGGAGCGCGTCGTGCGCGCCGAGGCGGCGGCCTCGGGTGCGACCCGCGAGCCGGAGGTCACCTTGCTGGCGAGCTACCCGGCCGTGCTCAACGACCCCGACGCCGTGCGGCGCGCCGGCGCGGCCCTGGCCGAGGTGGTCACCGCGCGGCGCGTGGTCGACCCCGGCCCGGTGACCGGCAGCGAGGACGTGGGCGTCCTGGCCGCCGCCGCGGGCGCGCCGCTGGTGTACTGGCTGCTGGGCGGGGCGGACCCGGCGCCGTTCGCCCGCGCGAGGACCGAGGAGGAGCTGCGCGAGGTGGTGGGCGGCCTGCCCGCCAACCACTCGCCGCTGTTCGCCCCGGTGATCAGCCCCACCCTGGAGACCGGGGTGGCGGCGCTGGTCGCGGGGGCGCGCGCCTGGCTCGGGTGAGCAGGGGGTTGACCTTCACCCCGGGGCAAGCCGCACCGTGGGCCGGACCGGGCGGAGGGCGCCCGGTCGGGGAGGGGACGAGGTCGGTGGAGCTGGTGACCATCGGGGAGTTCGCGCGGGCGGCCCGCCTGTCGCCCAAGGCGCTGCGGCTGTACGACGAGCTGGGCCTGCTGACCCCGGCCCGGGTGGACCCGGCGTCGGGCTACCGGCTCTACTCGCCGGACCAGCTGGGGCGGGCGCGCCTGGTGGCGTGGCTGCGCCGGCTGGGGATGCCGCTGGCCCGCATCCGGCTGGTCTGCGAGCTGGCCCCGCGGGAGGCCGCCGCCGAGGTCCGCGCCCACTGGGCGCGGGTCGAGGCCGACACGGCCGCCCGGCGCGACCTCGCCGCCTTCCTCGTCGAACAGCTGTCCGGGGAGGACACCACCGTGACCGTGACACTGCGCTGCGCGCTGCGCACCGACCGCGGCCTGGTCCGCGACTCCAACCAGGACCGCGGCTACGCGGGCGAGCGGCTGCTCGCCGTGGCCGACGGGTTCGGCGCGCGGGGCGAGCCGCTCAGCTCGGTGGCGATCGAGTCGCTGGCCGCGCTGGACACCGCGATCCCGGCGGGGGAGCTGCTCAACACCCTGGCCGACGCCGTGCACCGGGCCGGCGCGGCGGTCGGCGACTACCTGTCGGCGAACCCCGCCGGGTCGTGCTCGGGCACGACGCTGACCGCGCTGGTGCTGTCCGGGTCGCGGCTGGGCCTGGTGCACGTGGGCGACGCGCGGGTCTACCTGCGGCGCGGCGACGGCCTGTTCCGCATCACCCACGACCACACGGTGGTGCAGTCGCTGATCGCCGAGGGCCGGCTGACCGAGGAGGAGGCGCTGAGCCACCCCCAGCGGTCGATGCTGGTGCGGGCGCTGCACGGCGGGCGGGTCGAACCGGACCTGGCGCTGCACGACGCCCTGCCGGGCGACCGGTACCTGCTCTGCTCGGACGGGCTGCACACCGTCGTGCCGCAGGACGACCTCGGGCTGGTGCTGCGCCGGGCGGCCGACCCGGACGAGGCGGTGCGCCGGCTGGTGGACCTGGCCAACGCCAACGGCGGCCCGGACAACGTGGTGTGCGTGGTCGCCGACGTGGTCGCCGCCGGGTGACCTGATCGGCGGGCCGGGCGCGGCCCGCCCCGCGTCACCCCCGCGCTCGGCCCGACAGCACCCCGGCGAACAGCACCAGGCCGAGCACGAGGGCCGTCACCACGGTGAAGGAGGCGGTGAGGCTGGTGGCCTGGGCGATGGCGCCGATGAGCGAGGGCGCGATCAGCCCCGAGGTGTAGGTGATGGTGGCGACGCCGGCGATGGCCCGGCCGGCGTTGTCCTCCCGGTGGCCCGCCGCGGCGAACGCCAGCGGCACGACGACCGCGATGCCCAGGCCCAGCAGGCCGAACCCGCTGATGGCGACCAGCGGGCTCGGCGCGAGGACGATGAGCAGGCCGCCCGCGGCGGCGACCACGCCGCCGGTCCGCACGGTGCGCGCCGCGCCGACCCGGTTCACCACGGCGTCGCCCGCCAGCCGGCCCACGACCATGGTCAGGGTCAGCGCCGTGGTGGACGCCGCAGCCACGCCCGGCGACGAGCCCAGGACGTCGCGCAGGTAGACCGCCGACCAGTCCAGGCCGGCGCCCTCGGCGAACACCGCGCAGAACCCGACCGCGCCGATCAGCAGCGCCGACCGGGGCGGCAGGGCGAACCGGGGCGGTGGCTCCTCGTCCTGCTCGGGCCGCAGGTCCGGCACGCCCCGGCAGACCGCCAGCCCGACGGCGGTGAGCACGGCGGCGGCCACCAGGTGGTGCAGGCGGGCGCTGACGGCCAGGTGCGCGGCCAGGGTGCCGCCGGCGGAGCCGAGCAGCGCGCCGACGCTCCACATCCCGTGCAGGCCGGACATGATCGACCGCCCCATGCCCCGCTCGACCTCCACGCCCAGCGCGTTCATCGTGACGTCGGACATGCCCGCCGCCGCGCCGAACGCGAACAGGGCCGCGCACAGCGCCACCAGGTTCGGCGCCAGCGACGGCAGGACCAGCGCCAGCGTCCACAGGCCCAGCAGCAGGCGCAGCGCGGTCCGGCTGCCGAGCCGGTGGCCGATGCGGGCGGCGAACGGCATCGCCACCGCCGAGCCGACGGCCGGGAACGCCAGGGCCAGGCCGAGTTGCCCCGCGCCGATCCCGGCGTGCTCCTGGATCCACGGCACGCGCGTCGCGAAGGACCCCAGCACCGCGCCGTGCACGCAGAACACGGCCGCCACCGCGTACCGGGCGGCCCGCAGGCTCCCGGTGATCGCTGTGTCGCTCACGTCCCCACCTTCCCCTCCAGTAGGATTCGGAAATTATCAGGTAGGCTTCCTGAAAGAAAGGCTGGTGGGTCGGCGACATGCCCGCATCACCGAGCGCCGCACGCGCGATCAACGACCGGGCGGCCCTGCTCCTGCTGCGCGACGGCCCGCTGACGGCGGCCCAGCTGGCCGAGCGCACCGGCCTGTCCCGGCCCACCGTCGCCGAGCTCGTCCGGCGCCTGGGCGGCGCCGGGCTGGTGCGGGTGGTGGGCGAGGCCGACGTCCGCCGGCGGGGTCCCAACGCGCAGCTCTACGGCATCGTCCGGGACCGCGCCCACGTGGCCGCGCTGGACGTCCGCACCGGCAGCGTCGCCGTGGTGGTGGCCGACCTGCTCGGCGGCGTGCTGGCCGAGCGGTCGGCGCCGATCGGGCCGGACCCCGGCGAGCCGGCCGTCGAGCGTACCGTCGCGCTCCTGGCCGACACCGCGCGCGAGGCGGGGGCGTCGAGCCTGCACTCGGTCGGCATCGGCGTGCCCGGCCTGGTCGACCCGGCGACCGGCGAGCTGCGCCGCACACCGGGGCTGCCGCGCTGGCACGGCGGCGTCCTGGCGGCGCTGCGGGACCTGCCCGGCCGCCTGCTGGTCGAGAACGAGACCAGCGTCGCCGCCCTCGCCGAGCACCGGGCGGGCAGCGCCCGCGACCGCGACACGTTCGCCCTGCTGTGGCTGGGCCACGGCACCGGGGCCGCGCTGGTGCTCGGCGGCGCGCTGCACCGGGGCGCTTCCGGCGGCGCGGGCGAGCTGGGTTTCCTGCCCGTGTCGGGCGTGGCGGCCGGGGGCGGGGCGGCGGTTCGAGGCGAGGCGGGCGCAGGGGCGTGCGGGAAGACCGGGGGCGGGTTCCACTCCCTGGCCTCCTCGCCGGCGATCGTCGCGCTGGCCGCCGAGCACGGCCTCGCCGCCGACGCCGCGCCGCACGAGCCGCCGGCCGCCGCCCTGGTGCGCGCGGCGGTCGCCGCGGGGGCGCGGGCGTTCCTGGACGACCTGGCGGACCGCGTGGCCGTCGGGGCGGCGGCGGTCACGGCGGTGCTCGACCCCGGCTGCGTCGTCCTGGGCGGCGAGATCGGCCAGGCGGGCGGCGCGGCGCTGGCCGCCGCGGTCGCCGACCGCCTGGCCGCGCTGTCGCCGATCCCGACGACCGTGCGGGCCGGCGCCCTCGGCGGCGCGGCGGTGCTGCGCGGCGCCCTGCTCACCGCCTGCCAGAACGCGCAGGACGACGTGTTCGGGGCGTGACGCCCGGCCGGGTCAGGCGACCGGCCACTCGCCGTCCGCCGGGCACTCCGGCGCGTCCGGAGCATCCGGCGCATCCGGCGCGGAGGGGCGGACGAACGCCTCGACCCTCTTCGCGCTCGGGTGGTCGGACCGCAGGTCGCCCGCCATCCCGCGCACGTCCACGCCCGGCCGCGGCATCACCTTCAAGCCCGCCGGCAGCGCCTCCGCGCGGGCCATGTCCCGGATCTCCGGCTGCTCCGCGAAGATTTCCTTGAAGCGCTGGAGGGCCTGCTCCCTGGTCTCGGTGTAGACGCGGCGCACCCGGTCGTCGGCCGCGACGCCGGCGACGGCGGCGCGCATCTCGTCGTCGGTCGCGAAGTCGACCACCACGTGGTCGCCGCACAGCCGGTGCCCGGTCAGCGGCACACCGGCCGCCGCGGTCGGGGCGGGCTGGAGCGGCGCCGGCTCCGACGTCGCCGTGCACGCCGACAGCGCGAGGGCCGCGACCAGCGCGGCCAGGGCGTTCCCCCTGGTGTTCACGGCGGAATGCTGACACCCGGCCCCCACCGACGCCAAAACGAGGCGCCCGCTCGGACCCCGCCCGCCGCACCGCGCGGCCGACCGGGACGGAGCCGGTTCCCCGCCGCCCGGTGCGCGCCGACCGGCGCCGGACGGGCGAACCGGGGAACCGGGTCGGGCCGGCCGGTGTAGGGAGTCGGGGAGGGCGGACGAAGGAGGCGTCACGGACGAAGAGCACTTGGTCGCGCGGTCGCTGGCCGGCGACGTCGAGGCTTTCGGGGACCTGGTCCGGCAGCACCACGCGGCGGCCGTCCGGCTCGCCCGGCTCCTGGGGGCCGGCAGCGACGCCGACGACGTGGCGCAGGACGCGTTCGTGCGGGCCTACCAGGGGTTGGGCGGTTTCCGGCCGGGTTCGTCGTTCCGGCCCTGGCTGCTGCGGATCGTGGCCAACCTCGCCCGCAACGCCCACCGGTCCAGCGGTCGGCGGGCGGACCTGGCGAGCCGGTTCGCCGCGCTGCACGGCCGGCCCGAGGCCCCGCCGGACGGGGAGCCGGAGGAGGTGGCGGTCGCCGACGAGCGCAGGCGGCTGCTGTGGGGGGCGTTGTGGCGCCTGAACGAGCGGGAGCGGCTGGTGCTGACCTGCCGCTACCTGCTGGAGCTGACGGAAGCGGAGACGGCGAAGGTGTTGCGATTACCCAGGGGGACGGTCAAGTCCAGGAGTGCCCGCGCGCTCGCGCGGCTGCGGGCGCTGCTCGGCGCGGAGCGGGACAGCGAGGTGAGCGGCCGTGCGTGACGTCGAAGGGGAGCTGCGACGACTGGGGCGGGAGTCGGAGCGGGAACCGCCGGACGAGGTCGTCGCCGCCGTCCTCGCCCGCCTGGACGGCGCTCCGCGGCGCTCCCGGGGCCGGTTCGCGCCGCTGGCGGCGGCGGTCGCGCTCGTCGCGGTGGTGCCCGGCGCCCTGTGGTGGGCGTGGGACGACGGCTCCACCGGCGTCGCGGACGTCGCGGCCACCGCCGGCGCCGTGCTCACGACGGCGACCTCCCCGACCTCGGTGGACCACCGGACGCCGTTCTGCACCGGCCTGTCCGTCTTCACCCCGTCGTCGGTGCAGCGGGTGGAGCTGTGGGCGGACTGGGAGTTCCCGACCGGCCCCGCCTGGCCCGAGCCCCGGGCCGTGCTGTTCCTGCCCGCGGGCGCGGGCGACGGGACCGTGGTGGCCACCTTCTCGGCCGACGCCGGGGCGTGGACGGTGGAGCGCTACCCCGCGGGCTCGACCGTCGCGACCTCGCAGGACCTCCCGGCGGGTTCCGGGGAGGTGCCGGTCAAGGGGGCCGCGGGCCGCACGGCGTCGGGCACGATGGCGGTCCGGTACCGGGTGCCCGCCGGCGGCGGGGCCACCCAGCAGGGCGGGTTCGACTGCGAAGGCCGCCGGCTGACCTGGACCGGCTCCTCGGGGGCGGTCTACGCGATCACCTCCGAAGCGCTGTCCTGGAACGACCTGCAGGTCCTGGCGTGGTCGTTGCCGTGACCGGTCACGGCACCGCGGTCCGGTCGCCCGCCGGCCCGGTGTCGTCCTCGGCCAGGAACCCGCCGGACTGGTGGTGCCACAGGCGGGCGTAGGCGCCGCCCGTCCGCAGCAGCTCGTCGTGCGAACCCTGCTCGACCACGCGACCGCCGTCGAGCACCACCAGTCGGTCCATCCGCACCACCGTGCTCAGCCGGTGCGCCACGACCACGGCCGTCCGGTCCCGCATGAGCTGCCACAGGGCGTCCTGGACGAGGGCCTCGTTCTCCGAGTCCAGGGCGCTGGTGGCCTCGTCCAGCAGCAGGATCGGCGCGTCCCGCAGGATGGCGCGGGCCAGCGCCACCCGCTGGCGCTGGCCGCCGGACAGCTTGACGCCCCGCTCGCCGACCAGCGTGTCGAAGCCGTCGGGCAGCGCCTCGGCGAACTCCGTCACGTGGGCCGCCCGCGCCGCGCGCAGGACGTCGGCCTCGCTCGCGCCCGGTCGGGCGAAGGCGATGTTGGCCCGCAGCGACCGGTGGAACATGGCGGGTTCCTGCGGCACGTAGGCGATCAGCCCGCGCAGGTCGGCCTGGCGCAGCCGCGCGATGTCCCGACCGCCCACCAGGATCCGGCCGCCGTCGACGTCCATCAGCCGCAGCAGCAGCTTGGTCAGCGTGCTCTTGCCGCCGCCGGAGCGGCCCACCAGCCCGATCCGGTGCCCGGCGGGGATGTCCAGGTCCAGCCCGTCGAACAGCGGGCGGCCCGAGGGGTAGGAGAACGCGACGCGCTCGAAGCGGACGCCGGAGTCCTCGCCGGACGGTGACTCCGGCGACGGCGGGTCCAGCACCACCGGCGGGTCCAGCAGGAGTTCGGTGAACTGGGCCGCCTCGGTCAGCGAGCCCTCCAGCCGGCGGTAAATTTGATTGAACTCGAACATCACCCTGGTGGCGCTGGTGAAGTACGCGAAGGTCACCACGATCGCCTCCACGCCCGGGGCGCCGCCGGTGAGGCCGATCGCGACCAGCAGGCCGAGGGTGGCGGTGAGCACGGACATCGGCGCGACCACGGTGTCGATCCGCAGGTTGCCGTAGTCCCACGACCGCAGCGTCAGCACCCGCTGCTCGGCGACCCGGGCGCGGTGCTCGGCGGCCTCGCGGCGCTCGGCGGCGAAGGCCCGCACCGCGTCCATGTTCGCCAGCGTGTCCGAGACGTGCCCGGAGACCCGGGCGATGGCCGCCTCGCGCTGGTCGACCAGCGCCTGGCGGCGGCGCACCAGCGGCGCGATCGCGAAGCCGGTCAGCGCGATCAGCCCCAGCAGGACCGCCACCAGCAGCGGGTCGTAGCGCCACAGCACCACGCAGGCGAACACCAGCGGCACGAGGTTGGCGAAGACCTGGAACACCAGCGTGTCGACGAACTCCTCGAACCGCGCCGCGAAGCTCAGCACGCGCTTGGTCAGCGAGCCGGCGAAGTTGTCGTGGAAGAACGCGGCGTCCTTGGCCAGCAGCGCGTCCATGCCCACCACGGCCAGGTGCTCGATGCCCCGGGCCTCGGTGCGGTTGATGTGGTGCACGCCGATCCGCCACAGCAGCTCGCCCAGCAGCATCAGCCCGCCGAAGCCGAGCGCGTACGGCAGCAGCGAGCCGAGGTCGGCCCGCCCGCCGCCGGCGAGCCGGTCGACCAGGGCGGCGACCGCGAGCGGCGCCAGGTAGGCCAGGCAGGTGTTGCCGAGGGCGGGCAGCAGCAGCGCGGGCACGGCGTTCCCGCGCCGGCGCAGCAGCTCGCCGCCGTAGAACCGCAGCGCCAGCGCCACCGCCTTCCGGCGATCGGGTGAACCCCGGTCCGCGGTGCCGGAAGACCCGGGCACAGACATCCGTTCCCCTCCCAGGGCAGTCGCCGGCGCTTGCCGGGCCATGCTGCCGCAGCGGGGCGCAGCGGTGCGATCGAATATCGCCCTCCGTCCACAGTGGAGCCCCCGGTCCGGCGGCGCGGGCGGCTGCTCGGCGCGCGGCGCGGTGGCGGTGCACGTGCGGGCGGTCCGGCAGCCGTTCGGCGCCCGGCGCGCTGGACGCCCGGCGCGCTGGACGCCGGGAGCGCGGGCCACGTCGGCCGGCCGGGCCGTTTCCGCTACCGCGCCGGGACGAGGGCGGCGCGGGTCATCCTCGCGGAGTAGTCCGGCGGCGCCGTGGCGGTGGGTCGCGGGGCCGATCCGCCCCGGCCGCGCGTCGGGGAGGGTGGGCGGCGTGGGTGCGATGGCGGAACAGGTGCGCAGGGCGGTCGCGGTGCTCGCCCGCCCGTCGGGCCCGCTGCCGGACCCGACCCCGCGCAACCGGCTGTTCGACGCCGTGCTGGCGCTGGTGCTGTGCGTGCTCTCGGTCGAGTACGCGCTCAACCGCATGGACCGGCCGCGACCGGTCGACCGGGACCTGCTGCCCCCGCAGCTCCTGCTGCACCCGCCCGAGCCGCCGGTGGTCACCGCGGTGGTGGTAGCGCTGCTGGCCTCCGCGCCGCTGGCGCTGCGCCGCCGGTACCCGCTGGCGGTGATCGCGGACGACCGGCTGCTGGTGCGCACGGGCTTCCGGATGATCCTCACCGCCGACGGCGTCGACGTGGTGGCCGAGGCCACCAACGGGGTCGAGGCCGTGGACGCCGTCCGCCGCACCCGCCCCGACGTGGTCCTGATGGACGTCCGGATGCCGGAGCTGGACGGCCTGGAGGCCACCCGCCGCATCCTGCCCGGCGAGCCCCGGGTCGTCATCCTGACCACGTTCGACCTGGACCACTACGTGTACGCGGCGCTGTCGGCGGGCGCGAGCGGGTTCCTGCTCAAGGACGTGACGCCCGAGCACCTGGTGGCCGCGGTCCGCCTGGTGCGCACCGGCGACGCGCTGCCGGCCCCGACCATCACCCGCCGGCTGGTGGAGCGCTTCGCGCACCGCGACCACGACGCGGTGCACCGCGACCTGGCCGCGCTGACCCCGCGCGAGCTGGAGGTCCTGCGCCTGCCGGCGCGCGGCCTGAGCAACGCCGAGCCGGCGGGCCGGCTGCACCTGTCCGAGGCGACGGTGAAGACCCACGTGGCCCGCATCCCGGGCAAGCTCGGCCTGCGTGACCGCGTGCAGGCCGTGATCGCCGCCTACGAGACGGGCCTGGTGACGCCCGCCGGTCCGACCGACGCCTGACCCCGCCCGGCGGGCGCCCCGCCGGTCCGGGGTGCGGTTTGCCGAAGGCCCGGAACGGGCGGACGAGCCCGCAGGATGCGGTCCCACGCCGTCGTGCGGCGCGGTGCTAGCAGATCGCGGAGCACGGCGGTACCGCCGTTGTTCGTCCATTCGCGGCGGAAGTGCTTCGGCCGCACCGATTTGGCCGCAGCTTTGTCGCAAATCGCGAGTGCGCAGCGAGCAACGGGCGCTAGGCTGCACAACGGTTCGCGCGGACCTCTTGTAGTCGATTACCCGCATGAGGGAGACCCAGGCATGGGAGAGTTCGGCGCGTCCTGGAGACGGTTCGCCGGTGTTGGAGCGGCTGCGGTGGTCGCCGTGGGGCTCAGTGCCGCACCGGCGTCCGCGCAGGGGGGCATTGTGGGCGCGAACAGCGTTGACGCTGTCGCGGGTAGTTACATCGTGGTGTTGAAGGATCGCAACCAGGTCAACGCGCTCGCGGACAAGGCGGGCGTCAAGGTCACCCACCGGTACCAGGCCGTGGTCGACGGGTTCGCGGCCACCATGACCGAGGAGCAGGCCAAGCGGCTGGCCGGGGACCCGGCGGTGGCGTCGGTGGTCCAGGACCAGGTGGTCCGGGCCTCGGGCGTGCAGCCCAACCCGCCGTCGTGGGGCCTCGACCGGGTCGACCAGCGCGACCGGCCGTTGAACAACTCCTACACCTACCCGAACACGGGCACCGGTGTGCACGTCTACGTGATCGACACGGGCATCCGGGCCTCGCACGGCGAGTTCGGCGGTCGGGCGAGCTTCGACTACAACGCCATCGACACGAACAACACCGACTGCAACGGCCACGGCACGCACGTGGCGGGCACGATCGGCGGCGCCACCGCCGGCGTGGCGAAGGACGTCCGCCTGCACGGCGTGAAGGTGCTGGACTGCGAGGGCCGCGGCACGGTCGCCAACGCGGTTGCCGGGCTGGACTGGGTGGTCGCCAACCAGGCCAAGCCGGCCGTGGCGAACCTCAGCCTCGGCTCGCCGCCCAACGACCTGTTCGACTCGGCCGTGAAGCGGACGATCGACGCCGGCGTCACCGTCGTGGCGGCGGCGGGCAACTCCGAGGGCGACGCGTGCCAGCAGTCCCCGGCCCGCCTGCCCGAGGCGATCACGGTCGGCGCCACGAACAGGGACGACCAGAAGGCGTGGTTCTCCAACTTCGGCGCCTGCACCGACCTGTTCGCGCCGGGCGAGGACATCACCTCGGCGTGGATGGACGCGGACGACTCGTTCGAGACGATCTCCGGCACCTCGATGGCCGCCCCGCACGTCGCGGGCGTCGTGGCGCAGAACCTCGTCGCCAGGCCGACCGCGACCCCGGCCGCGCTCCGCGACACGCTGGTCCACCTCAGCACCCGGGACCGCATCGCGGATCCGGGCACCGGTTCGCCGAACCTGCTGCTGCACGCCTCGCTGCCGGTCGAGGCCGGTCCGGACCGCCTGATCCGCGGTGAGGAGCTGACCGTCGGTCAGTCGCGGACCTCGCTGAACGGCAAGTACTTCCTGGTGCTGCAGCCCGACGGCAACCTCGTGCTCTACGTCAAGGCCGAGGGCCGCCCGCTGTGGAGCACCGGCACGTGGGGTTCGGACGTGACCCGCGCGGTGCTGGAGCCCAACGGCAACTTCGTGCTGTACTCGGCCGCCGGTGTGGCCCGCTGGTCCACCAACACCGCCAACACGACGGCGGACCGCCTGGTCGTCCAGGATGACGACAACGTCGTCCTGTACGGGCCCGGCAAGGTCTGGTGGCACCGCAAGAAGTAGTCGCGGTCGATCGTTCCCGTGCCGGGGTCGCGCTTCGCGGCCCCGGCACGGTCGCGTCCGGACCCCGGCGCGGTCCTGCCGGGCGAGGGCGACCCCGCGGCCCGGCGGGCACCCGGGGCGCGGCGGAGCCTCAGGCGGGGAACGAGGAGCGGGCGGAGAAGCCGAAGTCCGACAGCAGGGCGTGCCCGTTGACCGGCCGCGCGTGGGGGCCGGCCAGGAACAGCACCTGGCGCGCCACCTCGTCGGCCGCCTGGACGGGGAAGTCGGCCCGGTCGAGTGCCTCGTCGCCGAGGTCGGCCCTGGCCATCGGGGTGTCCACGACGGACGGGCACACGCAGTTCACCCGGACCCGGTCCAGCTCCACCGCCAGGGCCCGGGTCAGCGAGACCACCGCGCCCTTGGAGGCGCAGTAGGGCGCCATGCCCGGCGCGGCCACGAAAGCCGAGTCGCTGGCCAGGAACACGATCGCGCCGCCGGTCGCCAGGTGCGGGTAGGTGTGCTTGGCCAGCAGGAGCTGGCCGGTGACGTTGACCGCCAGCACCGCCGCCAGGTCGGCCGCCGGGGTGTCCACCAGCGGCGTGCCGACCGGCCCGGAGACACCCGCGCAGCCCACCACGACGTCCAGCCCGCCCAGCCGCTCGACGGCCGCGGCGACGGCGGCGGCCAGGCCGGCCTCGTCGGCCACGTCGGCGTGCTCGGTGTCCACGTCGGGGGGTCCCGGCGCGCGGTCGAGCGCGACGACCCGCGCCCCCGCCGCGAGGAACGCCCGCGCGCACGCCAGCCCGATCCCGGAGGCGCCTCCGGTGACCAGCACCTTCCGGTCGTCGAACGCCAAGTCCATGCGCCCCATCGTGCGGCTTCGGCGCCCCGGCGGGGTTGACGGTCGGCGCACCGTCCTTGTCCCGGGCCGCACGGGTGCGCGCCGGGGCGTTCCGCCGGGCCGGCCGGCAGCCGGACACTGCCCCGGTCGGCCGAGAAAGGAACACCATGACCGAGACCGCATCGACCCTGTCGGACACCTCGACCTGGCTCCCCCTGGACGGCCTCGCGCCGGGCTTCGACGCGAACAAGGCGCCCGTGGTCGGGGACCTGCACGGGCGCGAGGTGGTCCTCGAAGGGCCCGACGGGCCGGTGCTCAGCGCGCGGTTCACCGGGTCGCGGATCGAGTGGGACCACGGCGCGGACGAGTGCGAGACGTTCCTCGTGGACGACGACCTGTACTTCACCCAGTTCCACCCGCGGTCCCGCCCGCAGGAGGCGGTGTCGCTGTTCCTGGACCTGCGCGAGGGCCGCGCGCTGCTCGTGACCACCACCATCGGCGAGGAGGGCACCCCGCGCGTCACCCAGCGGTTCGTGCCCGCGACGCTGCGCGGCGCGGACGTCGGCGGCGAGGCCCCGGCCCCGACCCGCGCCCTGATCGGCCGCCGGGCGATGTGGGTCTACAGCGCCGAGCACGCCTACGAGCACGTCTACCTCAGCCCGCACTGGTACACCTGGCAGTGCCTGTCCGGCCCGGAGAAGGGCCTGGCGGACACCGATGAGAACTCGGTGTACCGGCTGCGCCCGGGCATCTACGTGTTCACCTGGCGGGAGAAGGTCATCCCGTGCGCGTCGGTGACGGTCGCCGACCACCGCGACGTCCACCGCCTGCGCTCGCACGGCGTCCTGTTCGGCCTGGACGAGACGGGCGAGAAGCCGACCCACTTCACCTTCGGCGCGCACGGCCGCCTGCTCAGCAACACGGTCCACCCGCAGGAGTACGACCCGGCCCTCGACTGAGCGGACGGGTTCGCGCGACGGCTGCCCCCACCCCGGGGGGCAGCCGTCGTGCTCGTCATCCGGGTGGGCCCCGGCCGTCGGCGACGAGCCGGGTAGCCGGCTCGTCGAGGACCACGAGGTGCGGAGCCCTGGGCGCGGTGGACTAGTTCCACCCGAGGCCGGCGTCCCGCAGGCGGTCGAGGGTGCGTTCCAGCACCGCCACCGGGTGTCCCAAGTGGACGCGCACGTGGGTGGTGCGGTCGTGCCGCGCTTCGGCCGCCATGCTCCCCCGGCCCGGCAGCACACCGGCCTGCAGGCATCGGCGGCGGTAGGGCTCTTCGTCGCCGTGGACCGCGAAGCGGGGCGGGACCCGGAACCTGAGGTACGAGGTGCAGGTGCCGGGGTGCACGGCGTCGCGCGGGAAGTCCAGCGAGTCGAGCAGCCGCCGCGTGACGGTTCGCCGCGCGTCGGCGTAGTGGTGGCGCAGGCGGTCGAGGTGGACCTCGGATTCCGGGTCCTGCAACCACGTCGCCATGGCGGCCTGCAGCGGCAGGGCCGTGCCGAAGGTGCGCTGGTGGGCGATGGCGGCCAGTTCGGCGAGCGTGTCGGGGTGCGCGGTGAGCGCGCCGATCCCCCAGCCGTTGCAGCGGAACTGCTTGCCCATCGTGCGCACGGCGAGCCACGGCGGCGGCGTGCGGGACTCGGCGAGCAGGATCCGCAGGGCGTTGGTGGGCGGTGACCCGGGCGTGTGGACGGCGAAGTAGGCGTCGTCGAGCAGGACCGCGGTCCGGTGCTCGAACGCGGCCCGCACCAGGCCGGTCACCGTGGCCGGCGACCAGTCGGATCCGGTGGGGTTGTGCTGCGGGTTGAGCACCAGCAGGGCCGCGCCCGGCAGGGACCGGGCCACCTCGTCGGGGGCGGGCTGCCAGTCGCGCTCGGCGGTGACCCGGTAGGGGCGGACGGCGAACCCCAGCGGCTCCAGCACCCCCGCGTAGTCCCAGCCCGGCGCGGGGACCAGCGCGACCGGCCGGCCGGTCGCGCGGGCGCGCACGAGCTGCCCGAAGTCGGACATGGCGGCCCGCGTCCCGGCCTGGCTGACGGCGACGTCGAAGTCGCCGAGGCCGGGACCGGTGAGGTCGTGGGTCCGGGTGATGTAGGAGCCGAGCACCCGGCGCAGCGCCGGCAGCCCGTAGGGGGACAGGGTGTAGCCGTGCGCGTGGTCCGCCACCCGGCCCAGCGCGGCGACCAGGCCGGGCGGCGGCCGGTGCCAGGTCTCGCCCAGGCTGAGGTAGACCAGCTCGTCGGCGTCCCCGCCGGCGCGGACGTGGTCGGCGATGAGCCGGGCGTCCGCCAGCAGGTCGGGCAGCGCTCCGCTGTCCAGGACGTCGTCGGGTGCGTGCACGGGTGTTCCTCCCTCGGCTCGGCGGTCACGGTGGGGTGGTCGGGCGGGGGTCGAGCAGCCGGGAGCAGCGCACGGCCAGCCGCAGCAGGGCGGTGTCGGCGTGCGGGTGGCCGTCGAGCTGGAGGCCGACCGGGAGCCCGTCGGCGGTGACGCCGGCCGGGATGGTGACCGAGGGGAGCCCGAGGACCGCGGCCGGCGCGGTGTTGCGGATGTAGGTGTGGAACGTGGTGACGACCTCGCCGCGCAGCACGACGTGGTCGCCGGTCCCGACCGGCGGGGCGGGCAGGACCGTCGTGGGCGTCACCGTCGCGGTCACGTCCCGGCGGGACACCCGGTCCCACGAGCGCAGGGCGCGCTGGGCCCTGAGCGCCGCCCGGTACCGCCCGGGGCCGACCCGGCGGTCCAGCGCGCGCCGCACGTCCGGGGACGCCACGGCCGCGACCACGTCCTCGTAGCGGGCGGTCGAGCCGGTGGCGGCCAGGTAGGCGTCCACTGCGGCCGGGGTCTCGGCGGAGGGCACCGCGGTCGCCACGTCCAGCACCAGGTCCGCGTCCCAGCCCCGCGTGCCGACCAGGGCGCAGCCGCCCCGTTCCAGGGCGGCCAGGGCCGCCGTGGCGACGCGGTCGACCTCCGCGTCCAGGCCGCTCCAGCCGCGCTCGGGCACGGCGAGCCGCGGCGCCCGCGGCGCCGGCCGGTCCGGCTCGGCGCCGCCGCGCAGGACGGCGTCGAGCAGCAGCAGGTCCTCCGGGGCGCGGGCCAGCAGGCCGACCGCGTCGCGCGTCGGCGAGATGCGCAGCACGCCGCGGTGGGGGTAGCGGCCGGTGGTGGGGCGGAAGCCGGCGATCCCGCAGACGGCGGCGGGGATGCGCACCGATCCGCCGGTGTCGGTGCCCAGCCCGGCCGGGGCGAGGCCGGCGGCGACCGCGGCGGCGGTGCCGGAGCTGCTGCCGCCCGCGAGCCGGCGGGGGTCGGCCGGGTTCAGGGCGGTCGGCGCGCCGGTGCAGGCCCCGGTCACGCCGTAGGCCAGTTCGTGCATGGCGGTCTTGCCCAGCAGCAGCGCGCCGGCCGCGGCGAGCCGGCCCCACGCGGCGGAGTCGGCGCGGGGCACGTGGTCGCGCAGGAGCGGTGTGGCCGCGGTCGTGGGGACGCCGCCCACGTCGATGTTGTCCTTCACCACCAACGGGATCCCCCGCAGCGGCCCGGTGGCGCCCCCGCGGGCCGCGGCCCGTTCCGGGGTGCGCGTGGTGTAGACGCCCAGCGGGCCGACCGACCGCTCGTGCGCGAGGAGGTCGGTCAGGTACTCGGCGGGGCTGAGCAGGCCGGCCCGCAGCGCCCGCAGGGCGGTCGTCAGCGACCAGGACGCGGGGGTCACGACCGCGCGCCGGCGTGCTCCAGCAGGTCGGGGTGGTGTCGCGAGAGGTACGGCAGGAGCAGGTCCAGCGTGTTGCCGTACGCCTCGACGAACGCGTCCACCGCCGCCGGGTCGGTCGTCACGTGCTGGCACAGCAGCCCGTGGCGGGCGGTCACGAAGCCCTCGTTGAGCAGTTGCAGGTGCACCAGCGCCCGCAGTTCCCCGCGCCCGCGCCGGGCGCGCGCCGTGTCCGCCGCGTCGCGGGGCGGGGTGGCGGTGAAGTGGAAGTAGGTCAGGCCGCCCTCGCCCGCGGCGCGGCCGGTGACGCCGACCGACGCCGCGGCCCGCGCCAGGCCGGCGCGGAGCCGCTCGCCCAGCGCGTCCAGGTGGGCGAAGTCCTCGGCGCCCAGGTGCTCCAGCGCGGCGACACCGGCCGCGAGCGAGAGGTTGTTCCCGACGAACGCGCCCGCGTGGTAGACCGGGTCGTCGCCCGCGGGGTCGAAGATCGCCATGATGTCGGCCCGGCCGCCGAACACCCCGATCGGCAGCCCGCCGCCGACCACCTTGCTGAAGGTGCTCAGGTCCGGTTCGACGCCGTGCCTGACCTGCCACGGGCCCAGCCGCACGGTAGCGCACTCGTCGAAGATCAGCACCACGCCGTCGGCCGCGGTGAGCCGGCGCAGGGCGGCCAGGTAGGCGGGGTCGGCGGGGACGCCGCCGCCCACGCCGAGCACCGGTTCGACGAGCACGGCCGCTACCCGCCCCCGCAGCTCCGCCAGCACGCGGGCGGCGGTCGCGGTGTCGTTGTAGGGGATCGCCACCACCGAGTCGAGCACGCCGGCGGGCACGCCGCGGGCGAGGTGGGCCGGCGGCAGCCCGGCGACCGGCTGGGGGCGCGTGTCGCCGGTGGTGATGAAGGCGTTGACGTGGCCCCAGTCGTGGGTGCCGTGGTACCCGCCGTCGATCTTCACCAGGACCTCGCGACCGGTGTGCGCCCGCGCGGTGCGGATGGCCCACATCGTCGCCTCGGTGCCGGAGTTGGCGTACCGCAGGCGTTCCAGCGACGGCACCAGCTCGCGCAGCAGCCGGGCGTGCCGGTGCTGGAGCGTGCCGGGACCGCCGGGCGCGGTGCCCAGCGCCACCTGCTCGCGCACGGCCGCCACGATCGCCGGGTGGTCGTGGCCGTGGGCCAGGGCGCCGTAGTTGGCCAGGAAGTCCTCGCGCCACACGCCGTCCACGTCCTTGAGCCGCGTGCCCGAGCCCTGCTCGAAGTACAGCGGGTGGGGGCGGTAGGTGGTCATGGTGCGGGTGTCGCCGCCGGGCAGCACGGACGCGGCGGCGGAGAACGCCGCGGCGGAGGCCGGGCTCGCGGCCAGGTACCGCTCGCGGATGCCCCGCGCCACGGGGTCGTTCGCGCTCATCGGGGTCCTCCTCGTCGTCACGGCCGGCCCACGCCGCCGGGCAGGAGCGTGCGGGCGTGCCACAGCTCGGGGAAGAAGCGGTGGTCGGCCGCGCCGCGCAGCCAGTCCACGCCGGAGGTGCCGCCGGTGCCCGGCTTCGCGCCGATCGTCCTCTCGACGACCAGCAGGTGCAGCGCCCGCCACCTGCTGAAGCCCTGGGCGACGTCCATCAGCGCCTCGGCCAGCCGGAACAGGTCGTCGGACGGACCGGCGGCGCGGTAGACCGCCGCCCACGCCGCCGCCACCGCGGCGCTGTCCGCCCCGTCCGCCAGCAACCCGCGGCGGGCCAGCAGCGCCAGGGCCTCGTCGTGCACGCTGCTGTCGTGCAGCGCGCGGTACACGTCCTCGGCGACCCCCGGCACCGGCAGGTGGCGCGCGGCGAGCGCGGGTGACTTGCGGCCGAGCGCGAACTCCGCCATCCGGTACATGTAGGAGTCGACGCCCGACGCGCCGCCCAGCCGGTCGCGGAAGGCGGCGAACTCCGCGGGGGACAGCGTCGCGGGCACGTCCCACACGCGGGTGAGCACGTCCAGCGCGGCGGCCAGGCGGCGCAGGCCCCAGGCGGCGTCGTCCACCCGGTCCGCCGCGAGGTCCAGGCGCACCGCGCGCGCCTGCTCGTGCAGCAGCTTGAACAACAGCTCCTTGACCTGCCCGGTGAGGTAGAAGGCCAGTTCCGCCGGGTGGTCGGTGTGGGGCTGCTGGAGGGAGAGCAGGACGTCGACGCTCTGGTAGTCGACGTACTCGCCCCGCCCGCTGCCCCGGTGGCGGGCCAGGTCGTGGAGCCGGGTGAACGCCTCGGGCACGTGGGCGCCGGGTTGGTCGTAGCGGTCGCCGAAGCGCTTGCGGTACTCCGCGAACAGCCCCGGGTTCCCGTGCAGGAAGAGGATGTCGTGGAAAGCCATGCGCCGCACGGCGAACAGGGGCTCGGGCGAGCGGGACACGGGGAACACCGGGTTCCACACCGCGGGTTCGGCGCACCGCGGGTGGAACTGGCCGATCATCATGCCGCGCCGCACGGCGCAGGGCTTCGTCCTGCGCTGCGCCTCGTCCAGCAGCACGCCGTGGTGCGCGGGCAGGTCGGGGAGCACGACGACCAGTGCCGCCAACGGTTCCTTGCCCTCGGGCCACTGCATCGCGTCGAAGCGGTCCAGCTCCTCGCGCATGAGCCGGCACAGGGTCGCCAGCCCGGTGTCGGCGTCGTGGTGGGCCGTCCGCACGGCGATCGCCTCGCCCGCCAAGGCCGGGCGGACGAACGGGCACACGTTGCCCGCCCTGCCCAGGTGCTCGTGGTCGCGCGAGAGGTACTCCCGCAACCAGGCGCGCGTCCGGGGGTGGTCGTCGGGTCCGGCTTCGACCGTCTTCATGCGCGCTCCTCGGTGGCACATCCCCTCATCGGACCACCACGTGCGCGTGGCCGCGGGCTGTGCCGCCCAACGCGAGGGGAATACCGCTGCGGCAACGGTGTCACCGCGACCGGTGCGCGGCCACCCGGTGTTCCGCCCGGCGAAACCCGGCGGTGGCCGCGCACCGGTGCGGCGGGTCGGTCGCCGCCCCCGCCCGGCCACCGGCGCGGCACGCGCGTCTTCGCCGCTCCGGGACGGTTCCACCGGGGAGCGCGGGATGCCGGTGGTGATCGAATTCCCGTTGCGCGGCAGGGCATCCGGTGGGCGGATCGGGTGAGGACCCGGAATGCGCGCATGGTCCGACGGGCAGGCGTGTAACCCCGGCGGGTCATCCTCGAACCGGGATCCACCAGGAGTCCCCGGGGTGTGAGCCGGAGGTCCGCCGTGCGCCTCACCCGTCCACCGCTGCCGCACCCTCCGGTGTCCCTCGCGTTCCCCGACGCGAGCCTCCGGAGCGGGAACCACATGCCCGAAGACCCCGAACCGGTCGGGAACGCGACCGGCGGCGGGGAGAACGACCGCGAGAGCCTGATCGGGCGGGCGTTCACCGTCCTCGGCGTCATCAGGGACTCCGGGGAACCCCTGACCTTCTCCGGTGTCGTGCGCCGGACCGGGCTGCCCAAGAGCACCGTCCACCGGCTGCTGGCCGAGTTGCGCGCCCACGACGCGGTGAGCCGGACGGGCGGCCACTACGAACTGGGCGCGGCGGCGCTCCGCCTGGCCGCGCCCCGCGACACCGCCCGGACCAGGGCGATCCGCCACGCGGTCAAGCCGCTGCTGGTGGCGCTGCACGCGAACACCCACCACCTCGTGGGCCTGGGCGTGCGCCGGGGCGCGACCGTCGAGTTCATCGACCTGGTCTACACGCGGCGCTACAGCCGCCTCGCCTGCGCCTGGGGCGAGGCGGCCGACCTGCGCGCCAGCGCGGCGGGCCGGGTGCTGCTGGCCCACGACGGGGAACCGGTCGCGGACCTCGTCGCCGGCCGCGACCGGGAACCGGCGCGGGCGCACGGCCTCGACCTGTCGCCGGGGCTGTGCGCGGAGCTGGCCAGGATCAGGCGCAGCGGCGTCGCGGTGCTGACCGACGCGGGCGCGGTGGCGATGGCGGTGCCGTTGTTCGGGGACGAGGAGCGGCCGGTGGCGGCCCTGAGCGTCGCCGCGTACCAGGGGCTGTTCGACCGGGCCGCGACCTACGACCTGCTCCGCCGGGCGAGCTTCCACGCCCGCGCCGTGCTGTGCCGGTCCCTGCCGGAGGTGGGACCGGACCGCGGCGCGGACCGGCTCGCGTAGCGCCCGCCGCGGGCCTCCGCCCGCCGCGGGCCTCCCGCCGCGCGTCCACACCGGATCCGGCGCGAGCGCGTGACCGCGGGTCGCCCGGCGGTGCTATGGCGATCTGGGATGTCCCCTCGCCGATCGGGCCCGGTCTACGGTCGGGTGACCGCCGGGGCGGGCCGTCGACGGCCCGCTCGGCGCGCGCTCGGAGGCGGTCGCGCGCCCGTCGGCGGTTCCCCTGCACCGCGAGGAGATCCCGCATGTCCAGACTTCGTGTGCCACCGGTCGTCGCCCTGGTGGTGATGACGACCGTCGCGGGCGCCGTGGCGGTCGCGCCGCCGGCGTCCGGTGAGACCCCTGCCGCCGAACAGCCCGTGCTGGCCGCCCTGCGGCGCGACCTCGGCGTCGCCGACCCCGTGGCCAGGCTGACCGCGGAACGGGCCGCGGCCCGGGCCGACCGGGGGCTGCGGGCGGCCCTCGGCGACCGTCTCGGGGGCAGTTGGTTCGACGCCGAGCGCGGCACGCTCGTCGTCGCGGTGACCGACCCCCGCGCCGCCGCGACCGTGCGGGCCGGGGGCGCGGAGCCCCGGCTCGTCCCGCGCGGCGAGGCCACCCTGGCCGCGGTCAAGCGCGCGCTCGACGCCGCCGCGCCCGCCGCGCCGGCGTCGGTGCCGGGGTGGCGGACCGACCCCGCCGCGAACCGCGTGCTGGTCAAGCACGCGCCGGGAGCGCTGGACCGGGCGCGCGCCTGGGTGGCCGCGACCGGGGTGGACGCCGGCGCCGTCGGCTACGTCGAATCGCCGGAGCGGCCCCGCCCGCTGATCGACGTGGTGGGCGGCAACCGCTACTGGACCAGCCAGTACGGCTGCTCGGTCGGCTTCTCCGTGCAGGGCGGGTTCATCACCGCCGGGCACTGCGGCGAGGTCGGCGAGACCACCACCCAGCCGGGCGGCAGGTTCGAGGGGTCGAGCTTCCCCACCGACGACATGGCGTTCGTGCGCACCAGCGCGGGCGAGACGCCGGTCGGCGCGGTGAACGACTACAACGGCGGCCGGGTCGCGGTGAAGGGCGCGCAGGAGGCGCCGGTCGGGTCGTCCATCTGCCGCTCCGGCGGCACGACCGGCTGGCACTGCGGCACCATCCGGTCCCGCGACGCGACGGTGGACTACGGCCCGTCGATCGGCAAGGTCTACCAGGCGATCGAGACCACGGCGTGCGCCGAGCCCGGCGACTCCGGCGGCTCGGCCATCTCCGACGGGCAGGCGCAGGGCGTGACCTCGGGCGGGTCCGGCGACTGCAAGGGCGGCGCCGCGACCACGTACTTCCAGCCCGTGCCGGAGATCCTGCGCGCGTACGGCGTGACGCTGCTGACCACCGACGGCGGTCCCGGGCCGAACCCGCCGGGCTGCGGCACGGCCGTCACCGGCACCCTGTCGCGGGGCGCCACGGCGGTGGAGCCCAAGTCGGGCTACTTCGACGCGGCGGCCGGCGCGCAGAAGGGCTGCCTGAAGGGCCCGGCCGGCACCGACTTCGACCTGTACCTGCAGAAGCAGAGCGGGACGTCGTGGCGCACCGTCGCCTCCGGCACCGGCCCCGACTCGACCGAGACGGTGACCTACAACGGCACCGCCGGGCGCTACCGCTGGCAGGTGCGCTCCTACAGCGGCTCCGGCGGCTACACCCTGGAGACGGCCAAGCCCTAGGCGGGGATCGCGCGGGGGAGGGGTCCGCCGGGGAGCGGACCCCTTTCCCGCGCGCGCCGGGCGGCGGTACGGTCGCTGGACCACCGGGGGAGCGGAGGTCCAGTGGAGCTGGAAGTACGCCACCTGCGGGCGCTGGCCGCGATCGACGACACCGGCAGCCTCACCCGTGCCGCCAAGCGGCTGGGCATGTCGCAGCCCGCGCTGTCCGGCCTGCTCAAGCGGATCGAGCAGAGCGTCGGCGGCGCGCTGTTCTTCCGCGCCGAGCACGGCTGCCAGGCGACCCCGCTGGGCGCGGAGGTGCTCGGCGAGGCGCGGGTGGTGCTCAGCAGCATGTCCACCATCGCCCGGCGCGTCGGCGAGTGGTCGCGCCGGGGCGGGCCGTCCGACCCGCTGCGCGTCGGCGGCTACTGCGGCTTCCTGCACGTGGCGGTGAGCCGCTGGCTGCGCGAGCAGCCGTGGTGCGCGGAGGTCAACCTCCAGGAGGACACCGACGAGCGGATCAGCGTGGACAAGGTCGCGATCGGCGAGCTGGACCTCGCGCTGGTCTACCGGCCGCCGCTGCCCGGCCTGACGACGCCGCCCGGGGTGGCCAGCGTCCTGGTGCACCCGGCCGAGCCGGTGTTCGTCGCGATGGCCCACGACCACCCCCTCGTCGGGGCGGCCCCGGTGCCGGTGGCGGACGTCTTCGAGCACCCCTGGGTGGACGAGCCGCCGGGCACGTCGCGCTGGTGGACCTACCTCAACCAGGTCTGCCACGGGCACGGCGTGCCGCTGCGCCAGCCGCACAGCACCCGGTGCCTGGCCACGATGCTGGAGCTGGTCGGCGCGCGGCTGGCCGTCGGGCCCGCGCTGGCCACCAGCCGCGACCGGCCGGGCAGCGTCGTGGTGCGGGCGATCGAGGGCGCGCCGCTGTGGCAGGAGCTGCGCCTGTTCTACCGCCCCGACACGGTGGTGGCGGCGCACATCGACGAGATCCACGCCCACGTCCTGGGCAGCTACGCCGCCCGCCAGGGGTGCAACCCCGCGTTCGACTCGTGGTGGCGGGAACGCGGCCGCGAGCTGCTGGTCGCCGGCTGACGCGCCGGACCCCTCGGCGTGACCGGCGGTAGCCGGTCGGGCCCGTTCGGGCGAACCCCCTGGTGAGAGGCGCGTCTCCCACCCGTCAACGGCCCGTGAAGATGCGGGGCGGCGGTGTCAAGGGCACGTCAGGCACGTCCGGGCGCCCCGCTTCGTGATGCAGCCTTTCGGGCGTCCCGGCCCATCGGGGGCCGGTGCTTGTCGCGAAGGGAGCGCGTCGATGGCCGACTTGGCCTGCGCGTTGCTGCTGATCGGTGTGTTCCTGCTGTTGGCGCTGGGCGTGCGCGGCCTGGAGCGGCTGTGAGCGGCACGGGGGTGGTGGCGAACGCCGTCGCCGGCGTGCTCGCCCTGGCGTTGGCGGTGTACCTGCTCGTCGCGCTGGTCCGACCGGAGAGGTTCTGATGTCGTCGACCGCGGCCGGCCTGGCGCAGGTCGGCGTCCTCCTGCTCGCCCTGGCCGTGGCGCACCGGCCGTTCGGCGACTACCTGGCCCGCGTCCACACCGACACCCGGCACCTCGCGGTGGAGCGCGCGGTGTACCGGGTGGCGGGGGTCGACCCCGCGTCCGAGCAGCGGTGGGGCGCCTACGCGCGCAGCGTGCTCGCCTTCTCGTTCGCGGGCGTCGTGCTGCTGTACCTGCTGCAGCGCCTGCAACCGCTGCTGCCGTTCGACTTCGACCGGGGCGCGGTGCCGCCGGCGGTCGCGTTCAACACCGCGATCAGCTTCGTGACCAACACGAACTGGCAGTCCTACGTGCCCGAGGTCACCCTGGGCCACGCCGTCCAGATGGCGGGCCTGACCGCGCAGAACTTCGTGTCCGGCGCGGTGGGGCTGTCGGTGGCGATGGCGCTGGTGCGCGGCTTCACCCGGCAGCGGACCGACCGCCTGGGCAACTTCTGGGTGGACCTGGTGCGGGGCACCACCCGCGTCCTGCTGCCGGTGGCGTTCCTGTTCGCGGTCGTGCTGGTGGCCACCGGCGTGGTGATGAGCCTGCGCCCCGCCGTCACCGTCGACGGCGTGCAGGTCGCGATCGCCCCGGTGGCGAGCCAGGAGGCGATCAAGGTGCTGGGCACGAACGGCGGCGGCGTCTTCAACGCGAACTCCGCGCACCCGTTCGAAAATCCCACCGGCTGGTCCAACCTGATCCAGGTCTTCCTCATCCTGCTGATCCCGGTGTCGCTGACCCGCGCGTTCGGCACGCTGGTCGGCGACCGGCGGCAGGGCCGCGTGCTGCTGGGCGTCGTGGGCGCGCTGTGGGCGGGGGTGCTGGCCGTCGTCTGGGCGGCCGAGGCGCACGGGCTGCGCCCGTTGGAGGGCAAGGAGCTGCGGTTCGGCATCCCGTCGTCGGCGCTGTTCGCGAACACCACCACGGCCACGTCCACCGGCGCGGTCAACTCGATGCACGACAGCTACACCGGCCTGGGCGGCGGCGCGGTGCTGCTCAACATGCTGTTCGGCGAGATGACGCCGGGCGGTGTCGGCACCGGGCTCTACGGCATCCTCGTGATGGCGGTCATCGCGCTGTTCCTCGCGGGCCTGATGGTCGGCCGCACACCCGAGTACCTGGGCAAGAAGCTCGGGCGGCGCGAGGTGACCGCCGCGGCGCTGTCGATCCTGGCCGTGCCCGCCGTGCTGCTGACCGGCGCGGGTGTCGCGGCCGTCCTGCCCGGCACCCCGGACGCGCTGGGCAACCCCGGCGAGCACGGGCTGACCGGCGTCCTCTACGCCTACGCGTCGGCCTCGAACAACAACGGCAGCGCGTTCGCCGGGCTCACCGCCACCGGCGACTGGTTCCAGGTCTCGCTGGGGATCTGCATGGCGCTGGGCCGGTTCGTCCCCATCGCGGCCGTGCTGTGCCTGGCCGGTTCCCTCGCCGCCCAGCGCACGACACCGGCCACCGCCGGGACGCTGCCGACCGCGGGTCCGCTGTTCGCGACCCTGCTGGCCGGCTCGATCGTCCTGGTGGCGGCGTTGACCTACGTCCCCGCACTCGCCCTCGGTCCCATCGCGGAGGCCCTGCTGTGATCACCACCGACAGTCCACAGAGGACCGACCAGGACGCCCGGGGCGGACCCGCCCGCGGGCCGGGCCGCCCGGTCGCCGCCGGCGCCTTCGACCCCCGGCAGCTGCTGCGCTCGCTGCCGGCCGCGCTGCGCAAGTTCCACCCCCGCCACCAGGCGCGCAACCCCGTGGTGTTCGTGGTGTGGGTGGGCTCGCTGCTGGTCACGGTGTTCGCGGTCGGCGACCCGAGCGCGTTCACCGTCGCGGTGGCGCTGTGGCTGTGGGCCACCGTGCTGTTCGCCAACCTGGCCGAGGCCGTCGCCGAGGGGCGGGGCAGGGCGCAGGCGGACTCGTTGCGCCGCAGCAGGCAGGACGCGGTCGCGCGGCTCGTCGACGGCCGCGTGGTGCCCGGCGCCGAGCTGGTGGTCGGCGACCTCGTCGTGGTGGCGGCCGGTGAGGTGGTCCCCGGCGACGGCGACGTGGTGGAGGGCATCGCCGCGGTGGACGAGTCGGCGATCACCGGCGAGTCCGCGCCGGTGATCCGGGAGTCGGGCGGCGACCGGTCGGCGGTCACCGGCGGCACGACCGTGCTGTCCGACCGGGTCGTCGTGCGGATCACCGCGGCGCCCGGCGAGTCCTTCGTGGACCGGATGATCGCGCTGGTGGAGGGCGCGCGCCGGCAGAAGACGCCCAACGAGGTCGCGCTGACGATCCTGCTGTCCGCGCTGACGCTCGTCTTCGTGCTCGCGGTCGTGGCGCTGCAGCCGTTCGCGGTCCACTCCGGCGGCGAGCAGTCCGTGGTCGTGCTGACGGCGCTGCTGGTGTGCCTGATCCCGACCACGATCGGCGCGCTGCTGTCGGCGATCGGCATAGCGGGCATGGACCGGCTGGTGCAGCGCAACGTCCTGGCCACCTCGGGCAGGGCGGTCGAGGCGGCGGGCGACGTGGGCACGCTGCTGCTGGACAAGACCGGCACCATCACCCACGGCAACCGGCGGGCCACCGAGCTGATCCCCGTGGGCGGGGCCGACCTCGACGCCCTGGTGGACGCCGCCCGGCTGTCGTCGCTGGCCGACGGCACCCCCGAGGGCCGCAGCGTGGTCGAGCTGTGCGCGCGGCGGCACGGCCGCGCGGCCGAGCCGTCCGACCACGAGAAGACCGGCGAGTTCGTGCCGTTCACCGCGCGGACCAGGGTCAGCGGCGTCGACCTGGCCGGCCGGCGCGTGCGCAAGGGCGCCGCGAGCGCGTTCACCCTGGACGCCCCGACCCGCGACCTCGTCGACGGGATCGCCGCGCAGGGCGGCACACCGCTCGTGGTCGCGGTGGACGACGCGGTGCTGGGCGTGATCCGGCTGTCGGACGTGGTCAAACCCGGTGTGCGCGAACGGTTCGCGCAGTTGCGCGCAATGGGCATCCGCACGGTGATGGTGACCGGGGACAACCCGCTGACGGCCAGGGCCGTCGCGGCGCGGGCGGGGGTCGACGACTTCCTCGCCGAGGCCCGGCCGGAGGACAAGCTGGCGCTGATCCGGCGCGAGCAGGAGGGCGGCAGGCTGGTCGCGATGACCGGCGACGGCGCCAACGACGCGCCGGCGCTCGCGCGGTCCGACGTGGGCCTGGCCATGAACACCGGCGCCTCCGCCGCCAAGGAGGCCGGGAACATGGTGGACCTGGACTCCGACCCGACGAAGCTGGTCGAGGTCGTGGAGGTCGGCAAGCAGCTGCTGATCACGCGCGGCGCGCTGACGACGTTCAGCGTGGCCAACGACCTCGCGAAGTACTTCGCGATCCTGCCCGCGATGTTCTCCGCCGTGCACCCGCAGCTGGACCGGTTGAACGTCATGCGCCTGGCCACGCCGCAGTCGGCGATCCTGTCGGCGGTGATCTTCAACGCCCTGGTCGTCGTCGCGCTGATCCCGCTGGCGCTGCGGGGCGTGCGGTACCGGCCGTCGAGCGCCGCGGCGCTGCTGCGGCGCAACCTGCTGGTCTACGGCCTGGGCGGGGTCGTGGCCCCGTTCGCCGGGATCCTGCTCATCGACCTGCTCGTGCGGCTCATCCCCGGGATCGGGTGACGTGGTGGAAGACTTCGGCAGACAGGCCGTGGCGGGGCTGCGCGTCCTGCTGGCCCTCACCCTGCTCACCGGCGTCCTCTACCCGGCGGCGGTCTGGGGCGTGTCCCGGCTGCCCGGCCTGCGCGCCCACGCGGAGGCCGTCGACACCGCGCTGGTCGGCGTGGACCGCGAGGGCGACGAGTGGTTCCGCACCCGGCCGTCCGCGGCGACGCCGCCCGCTTCGGGCGGGTCGAACAAGGGCGAGCGCAACGCCGACCACGACGCCGTGGTGGCCGGCCGCCGGACCGCCGTCGCCCGGCGCGAGGGCGTGCCGGAGGAGCGGGTGCCCCAGGACGCGGTGACGGCGTCGGCCTCCGGCCTGGACCCGCACATCAGCACCGCCTACGCGCAGCTGCAGGTGCCGCGCGTGGCCAGGGCCCGCGGGCTGCCCGAGGACCGGGTGCGGGCGCTGGTGGCGCGGCACACCGAGGGCCGGGCGGCCGGCGTGCTGGGCGAACCGGGCGTCAACGTCACCGCGCTCAACCGCGCCCTGGGGTGAGCCGGGCGCCGTCCCCGGGCAGGCCGGTGGCGCGGACCTCGCGCCGCCGGCCTGCCGGACGCCCGCCTCAGGGCGAGTCCGGGGCCACCCTGCGGAAGTGGAACGGGCACGTCGCCCCGCCGCGGGCGATCGTCGTCGGCCGCCGGAAGTCCACGCCGTGCCGTTCGCGGTCGATCGCGCTGATCCACGCCGTGTCGAACTCGCAGAACACGGTGCCCAGCTCGGGCACGCCCGCCACGTCCAGCACCCGCACGTAGAAGCACCGGTGCACGTCGACCAGGTACTGCGACCGGTCCTCGACCCGGCTGAACGAGAAGTCCGCGCCGAAGTAGTTCTCCTCCCGGTCCTGGGAGAGACCGGTGATCACGGAGAACGGGTCGTCGGAGGCGTCCAGCGCGGCCCTGGTGCCGTCGTGCACGTACGGCCGGACGGGCTCGTGGAACGCCTTGGCCACCAAAGACATGGCCGCCGCCCGCGGCAACCGCCGCAGCAGCACCCGGTAGGCGCCCGCCACCAGCGCCGTCAGCGGCAGGTGCGGGCTGGAGCCGCCCACGGCGGCGGCGATCCGCGATGCCTCCGCGTCGACCTCGTCCAGCGGCGCGGACGGCGCGACGTGCTCGCGGAAGAGGGAGATGAGCTGATCGTTCTCGTGCATGGTGTGGTTGTTCCTCACGGTGTCCGTACCCGCGCACGCGCGGGACGGCCAGCACGCTCCGACCACCGACCTGGTGCCGACCAGGGTTCGTCCTTGCGACGCGAACCGTACACCCGGGTCGCCGGGGCGGGGCAGGTCCCCCCGCGGCCACCGGCCGGGCCGCCCCGGCTCAGAACGTGGCGATCGGGTTGACCGGGCTGCCGGACGTGCCGGCGAAGCGGACCGGCGCGACCGCGAGGTGGAAGTCCCACTGGCCCAGTTCGGCGGCCGTCGCCGCGCACCCCTCCAGGTCGCAGTTGTCGAGCAGCCACAAGCCCATCGCGACCAGGCCCACGGCGTGCACCGGCATCAGCACGTCCCCGTACCCCGACGGCTGGACGTCCTGGGGGGTGTCGGCGCCGATCAGCGCGACCTCCCGTTCGTGCAGCCACGGCAGGCAGGACGCGTGCCAGCCGGCCTGGGCGAAGCCGCCGTCCGCGCCGGCCTCGCGCCGGGCTCGGCCGCGCCCGGTCCGCAGGAGCACCGCGTCGCCGGGCCGCACCCGCACGCCCTGGCGGCGCTCGGCCTCTTCGAGGTCTTCGGGGAACACGCCCTGCCCCGGTTCCAGCCACGGCACACCGCGGACCCCCGCGATGTCCAGCAGCACACCCCGCGTGGTGATCCCGTCCGCCGCCGCCGTGACGGCCGCCCACGCCGATCCCGTCGCGGCGTCGACCAGCGAGTGCGGCCGCCCGTTGTACATCGCGCCGTCCCAGAAGATGTGGCACGGCGAGTCCACGTGGGTGACGGTGTTGCCGTGGAAGGTGAGGCCGAGCCGCTCGGTGGAGAAGCCCCAGCGCCGGTCGTCGCGGAACCCGGGCGCCGGCATGTTCTCGGCGCCCGGCATGTCGGCGGCGCACGGGCACGCCGTCGTCGACCGCTCCACCTCCTCCGGCGCGGCGACCTCCCACGCGCACGACACGCTCCTGCCGTGGCGCACGGCCCGCGCCGCCGCCAGCCGGACGTCGTCGGTGATGTGGTTCAGGGTGCCGCGCTCGTCGTCGTCACCCCACCGCCCCCAGTTCGACAGCGCGTCGAAGTACCCGAGCACGTCGTCCTGCGTGGGCACCGATCGCCCTGCCGCCATCCCAGCCCCTCCTCCGGTCACGCGGCTCGCTGCGCCGAGACCCGCTGAACCCGGCCCGAACACTAGATCAACCGGAAGGCGCGCGTCTGCTCGTCGCGGACGAACCCCTCCGTCCCCCCACCGGCGCCGGTCAGGCATCCTTCGGGTGGCGTGCCGCCCGCGGGACGCGCCGTGGCGAAGCGCGGTCGCGGCCCGCACCGCCGCGACGTCCGGGGAAGGACGCGCGGACCGGCACACCGAGGACGGCGATGAGAGCACTGACCTTCAGCGACGACGAGGACCACGAGCAGGAGTGGCTCCCCGGCGACCCCCGACCCGCCGTCGACGCGTTCCTGGAGTTCATCGCCCGGCACCGCGGCGCCGGCAACGCGTCGTTCGGCATCGAGGACGAGGAGAACGGGGAAGCGCTGCTGTTCATGTTCGAGGTCGGGGCCATCTGCCGGGTCAAGGGGCGGCAGGACCCGCGGCACGAGTACCGCGTGGTCACCGACCGGGGCGACCACCGGACCCTGGCGGCCGATTTCGCCCGCGGCGGCTTCACCGCCCTGGACCGCCACGGCCCCTGGCTGCCGGACGCCGACAGCTTCCTGCTCGCGCGGTCGGCCCACCTGCGCCAACGGGCCGCGCGCAACGCCCGCCCGGGCGGTGAAGCGACCGGCGGAGCCCGCGACCGGCGCGCGGAACGGCTCCGAGCCGAGTTCGACGGGTCCGTGCTGCGCCGGACCCACCCGCGCGAGCTGCGCCGTCGGCTGGAGGTCCTGACCCGCGTCGACGGGCGCGAGCCGGTGGCGGTCGCCGGGGTCACCCACCTCGGCTTCGGCGACGGCGACACCGTCAACGCCTGGTTCACCGCCGGTGGTCGCGGCCTGCTGGTGACGTTCGACCGCGCCGGCGGGCTCGACTGCTCCGACGACGCCCACGCGCAGGCAGCGCTGTACGACGGCGTGCCGGCGGACCTCCTCGGCCTGGTGAGGAACGCGCCGGGAACGGGCACGACGCTCAACGTCCCGCACCCCGACGGCGGCACCCAGGTGGCCGCCACCGGCGTCTTCACCTTCGCGGGCCCCTGCGCCATGGCGGAGGGCCTGGTGTCCCGCTTGCAGGAGACGCGGTCGGGCGTCGAGGGCACCGGGGTCGGCCGGCTGCTGGAGGTCTTCCTCGCGCCGGGCGACTTCACCCCCGCCGCGGTCGCCGAAGCGGCGAAGCGGTGGGGCGCCGAGGACATCGCCAGAGGTTTCGCCGCGACCGCTGCGACCGCCGCGCTCGGGCGGGAGCGGCCCGTGACCGCGCCGCTCGACCGGGAGGCGGTGGACCGCTTCTGCCGGATCTGGGCCGACTCCGGGTACAACGACCGCTGGGACGTGCACTACGTCCTGTTCGACAGCCGCACGATCGAGGAGGCGGGCGAAGCCCGGGACGAGCTCCTGGAGCTGGTCGACGCGCTCGGCCTCGAGCGCGTCGACGCCCCGCCGGGGGCCGCCTCCGGCGAGGTGTGGGTCCGCACCGACCCGCGCATCGACGCCGAGCTCGGGCACTGGTCGTGACTGCGCTGTCCGCCGGCAGGACGAGGTCGTGACGAAACCGCGAGGTGCGGGAGGGCCTGGTCCGGGTCTGCCGGTCCAGGCGCTTCTCCGACGACCCGTCGACGCCGCCGGGTGACGGACAGGCCCTCGTCGACGCACGCCGCGGACGCGACCGGCCCGACCCCGCCGCGCGACGTGGTGGCGAACCGCCCCGGACCGGCGCCCCGCCCGCCGGTCACCGGACCCCCGCCCCGGCGAGCACCTCCGTCATGAACCCCACCAGCCACGCCTGGGCCGCGCTGCGCGCGTGGGCGTGGCGGGCGTAGATGGAGACCTGCGCGGGCTCGATGTCGAAGGGCAGCTCGAACAGGCGGACCGGGTGGTCGGCCGCGAACACCTCCGCCACCAGGCGCGGCACCATCGCGACCAGTTCGCCCTGCCGGACCAGGTGCGGCAGGGACGTGAAGCGGGTGGTCTCCAGGACGACCCGGTGCAGCAGCCCGTTGGCCTCCAGCGCCCGCCGCGGCCCGTCGTGCCCGGTGGGGCCGAAGACCGCGATGTGCCGCTCCACCGCCAGCGCCGCCGGGTCCACCCGGCCCGCCAGCCGGGGGTGGTCGGCGGCCACCATGCCGACGTAGCCCTCGGCGAACAGCGGGACGCGCGCCACGCGCGGGGTGCTGAACAGCGGTGACGCGATGAACGCGTCGATCTCGCCGCGCCCGAGCTGGTCGGGCGCGTTGACCACGTCCAGCGGCCGCACGGTCAGCGTCACGCCCGGCGCGCGCGCCGGCAGGGCGGCCACCAGCCGGGGCAGCAGCGTCACCTCGCCGAGGTCCGACAGGCACAGCGTGAACGTGGCGTGCGCGGTGGCCGGGTCGAACGACCACGCCCCGCTGACCGCCGCCTCGATGCCCGCCAGCGCGCTGTGCAGCGGCTCGTACAGGGCCTGCGCGGTGGCCGTCGGCACCAGGCCGCCCCGGGCCCGCCGGAACAGCTCGTCGCTGAACCGCCGCCGCAGCTTCTGGAGGCTGTAGCTGACCGTCGGCTGGGTCAGGTGCATCGCCTCGGCGGTCGCGGTGACGCTGCGCGTCTCGTAGAGCAGCACGAACGTGCGCACCAGGTTGAGGTCGAAGTCCCGCACCATAGATCCCGTCTATACCGATCGGCTCCAACATTTATTGGAACACACTCGGTCGCGCTTCCTAGGGTCTGGGCCACGCCGCCGTCGCGAGAAGGAGCCCCGCCCATGCCGACCGTCCGCCGGATCGTCCACGAATTCCTGGAACGCCGAGGTCTGACCACCATCTTCGGCAACCCCGGCTCCAACGAGCTGCCGTTCCTGGCCGAGCTGCCCGGGTCGTTCCGCTACGTCCTGGGCCTGCACGAGGGCGTGGTCGTGGGCATGGCCGACGGCTACGCGCAGGCGACCGGCCGGCCCGTCCTGGTCAACCTGCACGCCGCCGCCGGGTCGGGCAACGCGATGGGCGCGCTGACCAACGCCGTCTACTCGCGCTCGCCGCTGGTGCTGACCGCCGGGCAGCAGGTGCGCCCGGCGATCGGGCTGGAGGCGATGCTGGCCAACGTCGACGCCGCCCACCTGATGCGCCCGCTGGTGGGCTGGTCGGGCGAGCCGACCTGCGCGGCGGACGTGCCGCGGTCGGTGGCGCAGGCCGTGTTCGAGGCCGAGCTGCACCGCCGCCCCACCTACCTGTCGGTGCCCTACGACGACTGGGCCCAGGAGCTGGACGCCAACGCCGAGGCGGTGCTCGGCCGCGAGGTGCGGCGCGGGTCCGCGCCGGGGGAGGGGCAGCTGGCGGAGCTGGTCGAGCTGGTCGACGGCGCCCGCAACCCCGCGCTGGTGCTGGGCGGCGACGTCGACGCGGCCGGGCTGTTCGACCGGGCCGTGGCCCTCGCCGAGCACCTGGCGCTGCCGACGTGGGTGGCGCCCTCGCCGCACCGGCTGCCCTTCCCGAACCGGCACCGGCTGTTCCGGGGCGTGCTGCCCGCCGGGATCGCCTCGGTGTCGACCGAGCTGGCCGGGCACGACCTGGTCCTCGTGCTGGGCGCCCCGGTGTTCCGCTACCACCAGCACGTGCCCGGCCCGTACCTGCCCGAGGGCTGCCGGCTGGTGCAGGTGACCGACGACGCGGGCGCGGCGACCCGCGCCCCGATGGGCGAGGCGCTGGTGGCCGACCCGGCGGCGGTGATCGAGGCGCTGCTGGACCGGGCCGCGCCGCGCGCCGGGGAGACCGGCTTCACGCCCAACCCCGAACCGGCCACGGCCCCCGACGCGCTGCACCCGGAGCAGGTGTTCGCCGCGCTGCGCGAGACCCAGCCCGCCGACACCGTCTACGTCGTGGAGTCCACCTCGACCAACTCGGCGTGGTGGCGGCAGGTGGACCTGCGGCACGGCGGCTCGTACTTCTTCCCGGCCTCCGGCGGCCTGGGCTTCGGCCTGCCCGCGGCCGTCGGGATGGCGATGGGCCTGGCGGAGCGCCGGGCGGAGCGCCCGGTGGTGGCCGTGATCGGCGACGGTTCGGCCAACTACGGCATCACCGCCCTGTGGACCGCGGCCCGACACCGGGTGCCGGTCACGTTCGTCATCCTGCGCAACGGCACCTACGGCGCGCTGCGCTGGTTCGGCGGGCTGCTCGGCACGCCCGACGTGCCCGGCACCGAGATCCCGGGCCTGGACTTCACCCGCATCGCCGAGGGCTACGGCGTGCCCGCCACCGCCGTCACCGGGCTGGAGGACCTGCGCGCGCAGCTCAAGACCCCGACCGACGGCCCCCGCCTGATCCAGGTCGACACGCACCTGACCACGCCCCAGTGACCCTTGGGCCGAGCGCCCGGCCCCGCCCCGAACCCCGCAGCGACCGACCACCGGAAGGAGCACGGCAATGGCGGCGTCTCCCACCAGCCCGACCCCCGCCCGTTCGACCTGGACGGCGGTGTTCTGCTGGCTGACCGTCCTGCTGGAGGGCTACGACCTGGTCGCGTTCGGCGCGACGATCCCGACCCTGCTCAAGACCGGGCACCTCGGCTTCACCCCGGCCGGCGCGACACTGGTGGCCACCGTGTCGCTGATCGGGGTCGCGTTCGGCGCGGCGGTGCTGAGCCCGCTGACCGACCGCTTCGGCCGCCGCCGGCTGCTCATCGGCTCAGTGCTGCTGTTCTCGGTCTTCACGCTCGTGATCCCCCTGTCCCCGAGCGTGGGGGTCTTCGCGCTGTTCCGGTTCGTGGCGGGGCTGGGGCTGGGCGCCTGCATGCCGGTCGCGCTCACCGTGATGTCGGAGAACCTGCCCGCCCGGCGCAGGGCCAGCGCCAGCACCTTCACGATGACCGGCTACCACGTCGGCGCGGTGCTGATGTCCGTGCTCGCGCTGGCGGTCGGGGAGGACTGGCACGTGCTGTTCTACGGCGGCGGCCTCGCGGGCCTGGCCGTCGTGCCGCTGATGTGGTGGCGGCTGCCGGAGTCCTCGGCGTTCCTGGCCGTCCGGGACGAGCCCGTCGACCGGCTCAGGCCGCGCGACCTGCTCGGCCCCCGGTTCCGGCGGACCAGCCTCGCGGTGTGGGTGGGCTCGTTCATGGGGCTGCTGCTGGTCTACGGCCTGAACACGTGGCTGCCGCAGCTCATGCGCACGGCCGGCTACCCGATCTCGACGGCGGTGACCCTGCTGCTGGTGCTCAACGTCGGCGCGGTGATCGGCCTGCTGGCGGCCGGCCTGATCGCCGACCGCCACGGCGTCAAGCCGGTGGCGGTGCTGTGGTTCGGCGCGTCGGCGGTGCTGCTGGCGGCGCTGAGCCTGCGGGTGGGCAACAGCTTCCTGCTCAACCTGATGGTGCTGCTGACCGGCGTCTTCGTGTTCTCCGCGCAGGTGCTGATCTACGGCTACGTGGCGCAGGCTTTCCCGGCGCAGGCCCGCGGCACGGCGCTGGGCTTCACCTCGGCGGTGGGCCGGCTCGGCTCGATCCTCGGCCCGTTCGTGACCGGGGCCCTGGTGACGGCCGGCATCGCCTACCCGTGGGGGTTCTGGTTCTTCGCGGTGATCGCCGCCTTCGGGTTGGCCGCAGTGCTGCTGCTGGCCCGCGTTCCCGGGGCCTACGCTGGGGAGGCACGCACTTCGCAGTGATGCCCCGGGGGGAGCAGGAATGGTGTTCGACCGCAGATCAGTGCTGGCCGGGTTGGCCTCGACCGCGGCCGTGCCGCTGCTCGGCACGGCCGCCGACGCCGCGACGCCCACGTCGACCGCGGCGCCGGGCCCGGCGTCCGACCCGGTGGCGGCGGGGATCGAGTACGCGCGCGACCGGATACCGGGGATGACCCGATCAGGCGGTCCCTCGTGGTTCCCGGACCCGATCCGGGAACCGCTCGCGGTCAAGGCGGCTCCGGGTGACCGAACCGAGGTGTCCACGGACTCCCGGGGCGTGTTCGCGGTGCTGACGACCGGGGCGCGCACGGTGACCGTGACGGGCGCGCCCCGGTCGTTCACGGAGCAGAAGAGGCCGTTCGCGGACCGCTTCGAGCGCACCGTGCGGGACGGGTGGGGGCCGTCGCCCGGAGGCGGCGCGTGGAGCACCGACCGGGGCGCGCCGGAGAACTTCTCCGTCGAGCCCGGGCGCGGGGTCGTCCTGCTGGCGACGACCGGGCACAGCTACTTCACCTCGCTGGCCGACGACCGGATCGGCGACTTCTCCGCCACCGCCACGGTGACGCTGGACAAGATGCCCGCCGGCGCGCTCACCTCCGTCGCCGTCGCCTTCGGCTACCAGGGCTACGAGGACCACTACCGGGCGCGGCTCGCGTTCGGCCCCACCGGTTCCGTCCGGCTGAGCGTCGAGGTGGAGCAGGCGAAGGTCGACACCCCGCTGGCCGCCGGCGTCGAGGTGGGCAGCGGGTTCACGGCCGGCCGGCCCTGGCGGATCCGGGTCGAGCGGACCGGCGAGGTGCTGCGGACGCGGGCCTGGCCGGCGGACCGGGCGGAACCGGCCGGGTGGGTGCACACCGTGCGCGACAGCACGTTCGGCGCGGGCAGGCTCGCCCTCCGGGCGGTCGCGGCCGAGGGCAGCACCGCCTCGCGGACCCGCGTGCTGGTCACCGAGTTCGCCGCGTCCGGGGTGTGGGTCCGGCCACCGGTGATCGCGCACGACACGTGGGTCCGGTTGCTGCCCGCGCCCTACAGCGGGACGTGGACGCCGGACGTGGAGGAGCGGGTGCGGGCCTGGCCGACCGACATCACACCGGACGCGCTGGCGTACGCGGCGATGCTCCAGACCGGCGCCGCGCCCTACCGCTCGCCGACGCGCGGCGGGCCGCAGGTGCTGGGCGAGTCGGGCTACGGCCCGCTGGACCCGGACGACGGCACGCGCCGGGAGGGCGCGGACTTCCACGAGTACATGGGGATCGCGTGGACGTTCCCCGACGGCGAGCACCGGCCCGCGCCGGGCCCGGAGTGGCACCGGGCGCTGGACTGCTCCGGGATGATCCGGATGGTCTTCGGCTACCACCTGGGCGTGCCCCTGGTCACCGACCGCCCGGCCGACTTCGACGGCCGCAACCTGCCCCGCAAGGCGGTGCACATCGGCCCGCACGGTCCCGGGGTGGTGATCGAGCGCGACGACGGCGGGAAGCCCTCGCTGACGGGCATCCGGGTGGGCGACGTGGTCTGCTTCGACGCCGACGGGAGCCCGGGGTCGATCGACCACGTGGGCATCTACGCCGGCCGGGACCAGGACGGCCGGCCCCGGTTCGTGTCGAGCCGCAAGACGGTCAACGGCCCGACGATCTCCGACCTGGGCGGGGAGTCCACTTTGGACGGTAACGGCGAGTACGCGAACGGGCTGCGGATCATCCGCAGGTTCTGACCCCCGACGACGGGGAGGCCGGCCGGCGGTTGCCCGACCCCAGGGCTGCCGGTCGGCCCCCGGTCGGGGCGCCGGCCCCCGGACGGGGCGGTCCGACCCGTGGTCGGCCCGGTTCCGGCGGCAGCCGGGCGCCGGCGTCGAACCGTAGGATGGCCGGCCATGAAGATGCTCGTCACCGGCGGGGCCGGTTTCATCGGTGCGAACTTCGTCCACCACACCATCCGCAACCACCCCGGCTACGAGGTGTGCGTGCTGGACGCGTTGACCTACGCCGGCAATCGCGACAGCCTCGCCCCGGTGGCCGACCGGGTCCGGTTCGCGCACGGCGACATCTGCGACGCCGAGCTGGTGGACCGCCTGGTGGCCGAACACGACGTGGTGGTGCACTTCGCGGCCGAATCACACGTGGACAACTCGCTGCACGACCCGGAGCCCTTCGTCCGCACCAACGTCCTGGGCACGTACACGATCCTGGAGGCGGTGCGCCGCCACGGGAAGCGGCTGCACCACGTCTCCACCGACGAGGTCTTCGGCGACTTGGCCCTCGACGCGGTCGACAAGTTCACCGAGGAGACCCGCTACGACCCGTCCAGCCCCTACAGCGCGACCAAAGCCGGCTCGGACATGCTGGTCCGCGCGTGGGCGCGCTCGTTCGGGGTGGCCGCGACCCTGTCGAACTGCGCCAACAACTACGGCCCCTACCAGCACGTGGAGAAGTTCATACCCCGACAGATCACCAACGTGCTCGTCGGGGAGCGGCCCAAGCTGTACGGGGCCGGGGAGAACGTGCGGGAGTGGACCCACGTCGACGACCACAACGACGCCGTGCACCTGATCCTGGCCAAGGGCGCACCGGGGCAGACCTACCTGATCGGCTCGGGCGACGAGCGCGACAACGCCGGGATCCTGGCGCTGGTCCTGGAGCTGATGGGCCGACCAGCCGACGCCTTCGACCACGTCGCCGACCGCCCCGGCCACGACCTGCGCTACGCCAACGACTCCACGAAGATCCGCACCGAGCTGGGGTGGCGCCCCCGCTACGGGGACTTCCGCACCGGTCTTGCCGCCACCATCGACTGGTACCGCGCCAACGACTGGTGGTGGCGGCCGCAGAAGGGCGCCACCGAGGCCCGCTACGCCGAACTCGGCCGGTAGCGCGCCGCGCCCGGCCCGGCGCCGGGAACGCGGCGGCGCGCTCAGGGCAGGCGCGGGTCCAGCAGCCAGGTGTCGAAGAACGGCCCCAGCGGAGCGACGCTGTGCCACTGGGCCAGCGCCGCGAAGTCGGCCGTGGTGGCGGTGGCGTGGCGGTGGGTCCTGGTCCAGTCCCGCAGCAGGGTGAAGAACGCCTGGTCGCCCAGGCGCTCGCGCAGCGCGTGCAGCGTGAGCGCCCCGCGCTGGTAGACCCGGTCGTCGAACATGCCGGCCTCGCCGGGGTCGCCGATGCGCAGGTCCTGCGGCAGCCGGGCCAGCCGGGCGCGGGCGCGCGCGGCCAGCACGGCCGCCGGCGGGCCGTCCGAGTGCTCCGACCACAGCCACTCCGCGTAGCAGGCGAAGCCCTCGTTCAGCCAGATGTCGCGCCAGTCGGCCAATCCGACGCTGTTGCCGAACCACTGGTGCGCCAGCTCGTGCGCGACCAGCCGCTCGAACCCGCGCCGCCCGTCGACGTGGTTGGACCCGAACACCGACATGCCCTGCGCCTCGACCGGCACCTCCAGCTCGTCGTCGGTCACCACGACGTGGTACTCGCGGAACGGGTAGGGCCCGAACAGCTCCGCGAACAGCTCCACCATCCGCGGCTGCCGGCCGAAGTCGTGGGCCACCGCCGCGCGCAGCCGCGCCGGCGCGGCGACGCCCTGCCCCGGCGCCAGCACCAGCCGCTCGTACTGCCCCACCTGCACCGACGCCAGGTAGGCGGCCATCGGCTCGACCTGCTCGTACACCCACGTCGTGGTGCTGCCCCCGGTCCGCCGGTCGACCAGCACCCCGTTGGCCACCACCGCGTAAGGCGACGCGGTGGTCACCGAGATCCGGTAGGGCGCCTTGTCCCGCACCAGGTCGTTGCAGGGGAACCACGAGGGCGCGCCGATCGGCTGCCCGGCGACCAGCGCGCCGTCGGCCAGCTGCTCCCAGCCCAGGTCGCCCCAGTGCCGCGTCCGCACGGGCCGGGGCGTGCCGGCGTAGCGCACCTCCACCAGGCAGCGCCCGCCCCGGTGCCGCAGCCGCAGCTTGCCGCCGCCGTGCGAGTACCGCGCCGGCTTGCCGTCCACCAGGACCTTGCCGAGGGCGAACGGGCCGAAGTCCAGCGAGATCGGCCCGTCCGCCGCCACCCACAGCCGGGCGCGGCCGGACAGCCGCCCGGTCAGCGGCCGGTAGTCCAGCTCCAGGTCGTAGTCCTCGACCCGCACGGCCGGGTCGCCGTGCCGCGCGAGCTGCCCGGTCATCGCCACGCGGAGATCGGGTTGCCCAGCCAGCGGCTGCCCGCCGGCACCTCCTCGCCGCGCATCACCAGCGAGGCGGGCCCCACCGTGGTGTGCGCGCCGACCGTCGCGCCGGGCAGCACGATCCCGTGCGGCCCCAGGGTCGCGCCGGCGGCCAGCTCCACCCGGTCCATGCGCAGGATCCGGTCGTGGAACAAGTGGGTCTGCACCACGCACCCCCGGTTCACCGCCGCGCCGTCGCCCAGCGAGACCAGGTCGGACTCCGGGAACCAGTGCGACTCGACCCAGGTGCCGCGCCCGATCCGCGCGCCCAGCGCCCGCAGCCACGCGCCCATCAGCGGCGAGCCGCCCGCCGAGCCCACCAGCCACGGCACCGCCAGCACCTCGACGAACGTGTCCGCCAGCTCGTTGCGCCACACGAACGCGCTCCACAGCGGGTACTCGCGCCGCCGGAACCGCCCGACCAGCACCCACTTCGCCAGCACCGCCACCGCGCACGCCAGCACGCCCGCCGCCAGCAGCACGGCCCCGGCCAGCAGCGGCGCGAGGGCGCCCAGCTCCCGCAGCGCGAACAGCACCAGCACGACCAGCGCCACGTGGCACATCACCGGCACCACCCGGCACAGCTCGACCAGCGCGCGCGCCACGACCAGCCGCCGCGGCGGGTCGAACGTGCGGCTCTGGTCGCCCTCCTCGGTCGCGCGCGGCAGCTTCATCGGCGGCATCCCCAGGTAGGAGCTGCCCGCCTTGGCCCGCTTGGGAGCCGCCGACAGCACGCCCACCAGGCCCCGGTTGGGCACCGCGCGACCGGGCGCGGTCATGCCCGAGTTGCCCAGGAACGCCCGCTTGCCGACCCGGGCGGACGCGATGCGCAGCCACCCGCCGCCCAGCTCGTAGGAGGCGACCATGGTGTCGTCGGCGAGGAACGCGCCGTCGCCGATCTTGGTCATCTTCGGCAGCGCCAGCACGGTCGACGCCTCCACGCCGCGCCCCACCCGCATCCCCAGCGCCCGCAGCCACACGGGCGTGAACAGGCTGGCGTACAGGGGGAACAGCGCCACCCGCGCCATGTTCATCAGCCGCTCGGTGGTCCACGCCCGCCACGCGACCCGGCTGTGCACCGGGTGCACGCCCGCCCGCAGCCCGACGCCGAGCAGCCGCACCGACACCAGCACCAGCAGCGCGTAGGAGACCAGCCACGCCACCGTCGCCAACGGCACCGCGAGCAGCGCGCTGCCCAGCGTCAGCGGGCCGCGCACGACCAGCAGCAGGGCCGGCAGCGCCGCCACGGCGGGCAGCAGGCCCAGCGCGAACGTCGTCACCCCGTACACGGCCTGCCACCACGGGGAGCGCGGCGGTCGCGGACCGGGCCGCGCGGCCTTGCCGGTGCGCTGCGCGGGCACGCCCGCCCAGCGCTGCCCGGTCGGCACCGAGCCGACCACGCCGGAGCCGGGCGCCACCTCGGCCCGCTTGCCGATCCGCGCGCCGGGCAGCAGGGTGCTGCGCGCGCCGACCGTCGCGCCCGCCCCGACCCGGATGCGGCCGACGTGCACGCGGTCGCCGTCCACCCAGGTGCCGGACAGGTCGACCTCGGGTTCGATCGCGCAGCCCCGGCCGAGCTTGAGCAGGCCCGTGACCGGCGGCAGCGAGTGCAGGTCGACGTCCGGGCCGACCTTCGCGCCCAGGGCGCGCGCGTAGTGCGTGATCCAGGAGCCGGCGAGGTTGGTCGCGCCGCTGAACTCCGCGAGCCGCTCGGCGGCCCACAGCCGCACGTGGACGCCCCCGCCGCGCGGGTAGGAGCCCGGCCGCACGCCCCGCAGCAGCAGCCGCGCGCCGCCGGCGGCGACGGCGAGCTTGCCGGGCGGGCTGACGAACGCGACCCAGCCGGCGGCGACCCACCACCACGACACCGACATCAGCCCGAGGACGTTGCCGATCGCCGCCAGGGCGACCGTCCACCGCAGGCCCGCCACGGTCATCAGCGGGACGGTCAGCAGGGCCTGGACCACCGCGGTGCGGCGCGGGGTCGGCGCCACGACCCGCGCGGGCGCGTCGTGGGCGGCCAGCTCGTCCAGCCGCCGGGCCAGCGCGCGCAGCGTCGGGTGCTGGTAGACGTCGCTGACCGAGACCCCGGCGTGCCGGGCGCGCACGAGCGACACCAGCTGCGCCGCGGCGAGGCTGCCGCCGCCGCTGGCGAAGAAGTCGGCGTCGGCGCCGGCGACCCGCGAGCCGAGCACCTCGGCCCACTGCTCGGCCAGCCACGCCTCGGTGCCCTCCAGGCGCGACTCGACCTCGGCGTCCAGGGCGGGCAGCGGCCACGGCAGCGCGGCGCGGTCGACCTTGCCGGAGGTCCGGGTGGGCAGCGTGTCCACGACCGCGAGCAGCGGCACGAGGGCGGCGGGCAGCGCGGCGCGCAGCCGGGCCACCGCGCCGGCCTGGTCGAAGCCCTCAGCGGCCACCACGTAGCCGACGAGGACCTGGTTGCCGCCCCTGGTGGTGCGCACCGCCGCGGCGGCGCCGGCCACGCCCGGCAGGGCCTGCAGCGCCGCGTCGACCTCGCCCAGCTCGATGCGCCGGCCGCCGAGCTTGACCTGCTCGTCGGCCCGGCCCAGGAACAGCAGCCCCGCCTCCTCGGCCTTGACCAGGTCGCCGCTGCGGTAGGCGCGGGACCAGCCCAGGGCGGGCAGCGGCGCGAACTTCTCGGCGTCCTTGGCCTGGTCCAGGTAGCGGGCCAGGCCGACGCCGCCGATGACCAGCTCGCCGGTGCCGCCCATCGGGACCACCCGGCCGTCGGCGTCGACCACGGCCAGCTCCCAGCCGTCCAGCGGCAGCCCGATCCGCACCGGGCCGTCCCCGGTCAGCGGCGCGGCGCACGCCACGACGGTCGCCTCGGTGGGCCCGTAGGTGTTCCACACCTCGCGCCCGTCGACGGCCAGCCGCTCGGCCAGCTCCGGCGGGCAGGCTTCGCCGCCGAAGATGAGCAGCCGCACGTCGTCGAGCGCCTCGACCGGCCACAGCGCGGCCAGCGTCGGCACCGTGGACACGACGGTGATCTCCTGCTCCACCAGCCACGGCCCGAGGTCCATGCCGGTGCGCACCAGGGAGCGCGGCGCGGGCACCAGGCACGCGCCGTGCCGCCACGCCAGCCACATCTCCTCGCAGGAGGCGTCGAACGCGACCGACAGGCCGGCCAGCACCCGGTCGTCGGGCCCGATCGGCTCGTCGGCGAGGAACAGGCGCGCCTCGGCGTCCACGAACGCGGCGGCCGACCGGTGCGACACCGCGACGCCCTTGGGCTTGCCGGTGGAGCCGGAGGTGAAGATGATCCACGCGTCGTCGTCCGGGCCGGGCGCGCCCACCATGCCCATCGGCGCGCCGCGCGGGACCAGCTCGCGGTCGGCGACCAGCACCGCGCACGCGCCGGCTTCGCTGAACACCAGTTCCGCGCGCTCGTCCGGGTCCTCGGCGTCGACGGGCACGTACGCCGCGCCGGCCGCCAGCACGGCCAGGATCGACACGTACAGGTCGACCGTGCCCGAGGGGACGCGGATGCCCACGCGGTCGCCGACGCCGATGCCGCGCGCGGCCAGCTCGCGGCGGGCGCGGTCGACCTCGTCGAGCAGCGCCCGGTAGGTCAGCGCCGTCGTCCCGTCGTCCACGGCCGGCGCGTCGGGGTGCCGGCGGGCGGTGTCGGCCAGGACGTCGAGCAGGGTGCGCTCCGGCGCGGCGGCGCGGGCGCGGAACAGGGCTGGTGCGAGGGTGAAGTCGGGAGCGATGGTCACCGGCGCGCACCGGCTGAACGCAGACGCACTGTCGTCCTCCGAGGGGTGGGGGGGTAGCTGCTCCGCACCCGGTGCGGGACCGGCCAGGCAGCCTTGGGCGATCGCCACGGCGAAAACCGCCGAAGAGCGACTTTACCGGGAATGTCGCCGCGCGCCCGGGGAACGTGACCCCGAGTGGGGGGATTCACACGCGGTGACCTCCTTGACAGCCGGGCAGCGGGTCTGTTCGCTCGAACCCGTCGACGGACGGGGGTGCGGGGTGAAGGCCGGGATCACGATCCTGCCGGAGTACCGGTGGGCCGAGGCGGAACCGCGCTGGCGGGCGGTGGAGGAGTACGGGTTCGCCCACGCGTGGACCTTCGACCACCTGGGCTGGCGGACGCTGGTCGACGGCCCGTGGTTCGGCTCCGTGCCCACGCTGGCGCTGGCCGCGGCGGCCACCTCGCGCATCGAGCTGGGGATGCTGGTGGCCTCGCCCAACTTCCGCCACCCGGTGCCCTTCGCGCGCGAGCTGACCGCCCTGGACGACGTGTCGGGCGGCCGGTTCACGCTCGGCGTCGGAGCCGGCGGGATGGGCGGGTACGACGCGGAGGTGTTCGGGGGGACCAACCGGGCGGCCAGCCCGGCGAAGCGGTACGCGGAGTTCGTGGAACTGCTGGACCTGCTGCTGACGCGGGACGACGTCACCTGGTCGGGCGAGTACTACCGGGCCTCGGGCGCGCGGAACCTTCCCGGCTGCGTGCAGCGCCCGCGCATCCCGTTCGTGGTGGCGGCCAACGGCCCCAAGGCGCTGGGCCTGGTGGCCCGCTTCGGCCAGGGCTGGATCACCACCGGCACGCGCCGGGACACCCTGGACGACTGGTGGAAGTCGGTGGCGGAGCTGTCGGTGCGGCTGGACGACGCCCTGTCCGCCCACGACCGCCCGCGCGCCGGGGTCCGCCGCTTCCTGCAGACCGACGGGGCCCCGGTGTTCTCGCTGTCGAGCGTGGAGTGCTACCGCGACTTCCTGGGCAGGGCGGGGGAAGCGGGCTTCACCGACGTGGCCGCCCCCTGGCCGCGGGAGTCCGGCGTGTTCGCGGGCGACGAGCGCGTCCTGGAGGCCGTCGCGGCGGAAGTGCTGCCCGGCTTGGGGTAGGCGGTCGCCCGCCGCGCCGTCCCGGCGCCTCGCGTCAGCCCATCGCCCGCGCGATCGCGCGGTACGCCCGGTCGGCGTCCGAGGACGTGGTGCGCCAGTTGCCGAACGCCGCCCGCAGCGCGTGCTGTCCGTTGTAGACGGTGGGGGACAGGAACGTCTCGCCCGTCGCGGCGATGGCCCGCGACACCTCGGCCACCCGCTCGGGCGAGGGGTCGTCGGCGAGGGTGAAGCACACGACGTTGAGCCGCACCGGGGCCAGCAACCGCACCGACGGCGTCTCCGCGAGCAGGTCGCCGAGGCGCCGGGCGGAGGCGGCGCACCGCTCCACGACCTCGCGGTGCCCGTCCCGGCCGTACGCGCTGAGCGTGAACCACGCGGCCAACGCCCGCAGCCGGCGGGAGTTCTCCGGGGTGAGGTGGACGAAGTCGGGGTCCTCGGTCGGCAGGCCGAGGTAGGCGGCGGAGTTGCGGAACACCCGCACCTGCAGGTCCGGGCGGCGGGTGAACTGCACCGCCGAGTCGTAGGGCACGTTGAGCCACTTGTGCAGGTCCACGCACACCGAGTCGGCCTCCGCCAGTCCCGCCACCAGCGGCGCGTGCGCGGGGGAGAGCGCCGCGAACGCGCCGAACGCGGCGTCCACGTGCAGCCAGAACGGGTGCTGCTCGCGCAACCGCGCCAGCGCCGCCAGGTCGTCGAAGTCGACGGTGTTCACCGTGCCCGCGTTGCCCACCACGACCGCGGGCCCGCCCACCCCCGCCAACGCCACCCGCAACCGCTCGACGTCCACCGCCTCGCGACCGGGCAGGGTGGGCACCGGGCGCAGGCTGTCCCGGCCCAGGCCGAGCATCGCCAACGCCTTGTGCACGCTGGAGTGCGGCGCGCCGGAGAACACCGCGACCGGCCCCAGCCCGCCGGTCCCGTGCTGCGCCACGGACACGCCGCGCTGCTCGCCCAGCCACTCCCGGGCCAGCGCCAGCCCGACGAACGTCGACATCGTGGCGCCGCTGACGAACGCGCCGGAGTGCGCACCGCCCAACCCGAACAGCGACGCCAGCCACCGCACCGTCTCCTGCTCGAACCCCTTGGCCGCGGACCCGTCGTGGGCCGCCGCGTTCTGGTCGAACGCGCCCGCCAGCCAGTCGCCCGCCAACGCCGCGGGCGTGGCCCCGCCGGTGACGAACCCCAGGTAGCGCGGGCCGGCCGAACCGGAGAAACCCGGCTCCCACCGCCGGGTGAAGGCGGCCAACGCCCCGTCGAACCCCAACCCCGCCTCCGGCAACCCGACCGGCTCCACCCCGGTCGGCGCGACGACGGGCCGCTCACCCATCCCCACCACCACGTCCGCCGCGTACCTCCCGGCCGCGCCCAGCACGTCCCGGAGCTTCGCGAGGTCGGCTGCCAACACGGGATCCACAGCGGCTCCAGGCGTCGAAGCGATCTACCAGCGCTCCCGATCCTGGCACGCCCACCCACCCACCGTCCCGATCCACCCCACCGGAACCGGCTCCACCACGTCACCCCACCCCGGGCTCCCACACCCCGCACCGTTCAGGCTTTTGCTCTTGGCTCCTGACGCGGCGTCCTGGCGCGCAACTCCAACCCGGGAAGCCGGGCGTTGCGCAGCCGCGCGCTCCGGGGGTCGGAACATCAGCGTGTTGAGCCGGTGGGGGACCGGAGGAACCGGTCGACGTTCCACCATCGCGGTGCGCGCGGCAGTGGGCCGAACAATCCCGCAGTCGTTCTTCCTCCAACAGTCGGCGCTCTCCTCCGCGCCGGAACGGGCGCGCGTCCTGCCGGCTGCGCGCTATCACCGCCCGCGTCCACCGTTCGGGCGATGACCGGCGCGGAGGGGTATCCGCCACTCGGCGGTGCCCTCATTAGTCGCGGGAGGACGCCATGGGCACAGCGGAACCGTTCGGTCCGGATGCGCTGGAGGGGGCGCTGGAAGGGGCAGAGCCCGGCTCGGGCGCGCTGGAGGTGGTCCGGTCGGGCCCGGTGGTGTTCGGTTCGGGTGGCCCCGCTGCGGGTGCCGCCGGTCCGCGCGGGGGCGGTGCGGGGCTGGACGCCTCGGCCCTGCTCGACGGCGCGCGCGGCTCGGGCGTGAGGTTGGTGCGCGTGGTCGGCGGTGCGGGTGCGGGCAAGTCCCGCCTGCTGGACGAGCTGGTGCGCGGCTCCCGCCACCGCCGCCTGCCGGCCCTGGCCGCGTGCGGCACGGAGGCCGGCCGCGCGGTGCCGTTCGGCACGCTCCGCGACGCCCTGCGCGACTCGCCCGACACGGGCGCGGGGGCGCCCGCCGCCCAGGACGCGCTCCTGCTGCTGCGCGCGGTGTTCCACTCGCTGCTGGCCGCCGAGCGCGGCACGTCGACCCTGCTCGCCGCGGAACGCCACCGCCTCTACCGCACGGTGGCCGACCTGGTGGCGGCCCTCGCCCGGCCGGCCGGGCTGCTGGTCGCCGTGGACGACGCGCACCTGGCCGACCCCGGCTCCCGGGAACTCCTCGGCCACCTGCTCCGCCACCCGCCGGAGGCCGACCTCCTGCTCGTGGTCGCCCACCCACCGGGCGCGGTCGTCCCGCCGGACCCGCCCGACGGGGTGGACGGCCCCGTCGGGCACGAGGTGGTCGAGTTGGGCGCGCCGCCGGCGGCCGCGGCGCCGGTCCTCCCGCCGGCCGACCTCCTGGTGGCCAGGGCGGCGGCCGTGCTGGGCGGCGCCGAGCCGGGGCTGGTGGCGGCGGTGGCCGGGACGACGCTGCACGAGGCCCGGGCCGCCCTGGTCAGGCTGGCGGCGGCCGGGCGCGGTCGGCCGCCGGGGTCGCTGCTCGACGCCGCGGACGGGCGGTGGGTGCGGCGGGCCCACGCCCGCGCCGCCCGGGTGCTGGCCGAGGACGGCGCGCCGGTCACCGCCCGCGCGCACCACGTGGCCCGCTCCGCCCGGCCGGGCGACCTGGACGCGGTGGCCGACCTGGTCGCCGCCGCCGACGCGGCGTCCCGCGTCGCGCCCGCCGTCGCCGTCGGCCTGCTGGAGGCCGCCCGGGCGCTGCTGCCGCGGGGCGCGACGTCGGCGAGGTCGCGCGTGCTGCGCAGGCTGGTCGCCGCGGCGGAGGCCACCGGGCGGCCGAACCGCCGCGCGATCCGGGAGCTGCTGGACCTGCGGCCGGCGGACCGCGCCGACGTGGCGCTGCGCTGCGCCCTGTCCGACCGCGCGCACGGCCGGCACGCCGAGGCCAACGCCCTGCTGGAGCGCGAACTGCGCGGCCGCGCCGACGCGCGCGGCCGCGTGCTGCTGGAACTCGGGCTGGCCGCCGACCCCGCCGCCGGCCACCACCGCGCGGACCGCGTGCTCGCCGCCGCGCGGGCCCTGGGCGACGACGCCGCGCTCGTGTCGGCGCTGGCCGTCCGGCAGCTCGGGCCCGCCCGCGACCCGGCCCTGCTCGACGAGGCCGCGGCGCGGGCGGACCGCCTCGCCGACTGCCCCGCGCAGGCCCTGCTCTGGCTGGGGCGCGCCGAAACCGCGCTGGAACGCCCCGCCGACGCCCTCCGCCACCTCGACCGGGCGCCGGCCGTCGCGCGCGCCGGCGGGCGCGACGACCTCGTCGTCCCGCTGGCCGAGGCCCGGGGCGCGGCGCTGGAGCACCTCGGCCGCCTCGCCGAGGCCCACGAGTGCTACGCCGACGCCGCCGAGTCGGCGTTCCTGTCCGGCGCGGCCCAGGCCCGTTCGCGCGCGCTGGCCGGGCGGGCGCGGATCGCCGTGTGGCGGGGCGACGCCGCCGAGGGCCGCCGGCTCGCCGAGCGGGCCGTCGCGGCGCACCCGACCCTACCGGCGCACTTCGCGCTGGCCCTGGCGCTGCTGCACACCGGCGACCCGGCGCGCTGCACGGCCCAGCTGCTCGCCGCGGGCGGCGGCCCCGACCTGCCCCTGGTCGAACCGCCGACCGCGGTGCGGTGGTGCGCCCTGCTCGCGCTGGCCGACGGCGCGCTGGGCCGCACCGCCGCAGCCGCCCGGTGGGCCGAGCGCGCCGCGGCGCTCACCGCCGGCCTCCCGGCGGGGCTGCGGCGCGCCCACGCGCACGTCGCGCGGGCGGGCGCGCTCGGCCACGGCTCGCCCGCCGAGGCCGCCGTGCACGCCGTGCGCGCGGCCAGGGCGTTCGAGGGCGCGGGCGAACCCGTCCACGCCGGCCGCGCCCGCCTGGTCGCCGCCGCGCTGTTCCGCCGCACCGGTCCGACCACCGGCGCCCGCCGGGCACGCCGCGAGCGCGCCCGCGCCCGAGCCCTGCTCGACGCGTGCGAACCGGGCCTGGCCGACCGCCTGGCCGGGGCGTGGCCGCCGGGCGCGCCGGCCGGCCACGGCCTGACCGATCGCGAGCTGGCCGTGCTCGGCGTGCTCGCCGAAGGGCTGACGGCGGACGCCATCGCCCGGCGGATGGACATCTCGCCGCGCACCGTGCACCGCCACCTCCAGCACCTGTACCGGAAGCTGGGCACCACCGACCGCCTGTCCGCGGTGCTGCGCGCCCAGTCGCTCGGGCTGCTCCCCGACGCGCCCGCGGCTGTGCCTGCTGTCGTGCCTGCCGAAGTGCCCGCAGTCGCGGACCGCTGAGCACCCGGTCCGCCGCGGCTCACCCGTCCTCCCGCGTGCCGGTCGGGCGGAGGCCCGCCCACAGCGCGCGGATGTGGTCCAGGCACTCCGTCTTGGTGCCGGTCGTGCCGTCCGGGGTCCAGCCGTGCGGCAGGGAGCGGTCGGCCGGCCAGATCGCGTACTGCCCGCCGGCGTTGCGCAAGACCGCGTAGCGGCTGTCGTCGTGGTCCTGGAACACGGGTCCCCCCGCAGTCGGCGGACTCGGCGCGGCCGGGCACGAGCGGCCGGGCCGCCGGAGGATCGCCCCGACGCCGCCGGCCACCCACCGGGCCGCCGGCGTGCGCGGTGTCCGGCGCCCCTTCCGCGATGTCGTGCCGCAAGGGTCCGGCCCGCGCCCCGACCGGATAATCCGGGCGGTCCCGGGAGGACCGCCGTTGCGCGCCGGCGCCCGGCCTGCTACGCGCGGGTGTGGGTAGTTGTGCCCATTCCGGTATCCGCGCCGGCGCGCCACCGTTGGACGGCGGGCGTCGGGCGGTGGCCGGCCCCGCGTACCGGGGGACGTTCGGGGGAGAGCTGTGACTGGTGTGACCGTGCAGGGCCCGGTCGAACGGGGTCGGGACCCGAGGCGGGTGGACGTGCCGGGCGGGGGCACGCGGACGTTCGGCACGTGCGCGTGCGGCGCGTGCTCGTGGGACCTGGCGATCGCCGCGGAACCGGACTTCCGCGGCTCGGTGTCGGCCGACGGCGGGGTCTGGTGGGTGGCCAACCTGTCCGACCGGGAACCGCTGTTCGTGGCCGACGTGGACCGCCCGGCGGAGGTCACCGCCGTGCGGCCGGGGGAGCGGCTGCCGTTCGGCCTGGACATGGCGCTCGTGTCACCCGCGGCCGAGCCCGGCGCGCTGGCGCTGACGGTGTTCGCCGCGGTGGCCGAACCACCCCGGTCGCTGCTGCCGCGCTGCCCGGCGATCCGGCCGGGCGCGCCGCGGCTGGACCCGGACGCGCGCTACTTCGCCGTCCTGGTCGAGCTGTGCGCCGGTGCGCCGACCTCGGCCGCCATCGCCGCCCGGCTGGGCATGAGCCCGCGCGCGGTGGACGCGCACATCGACTACCTGGCGCAGAAGCTGGACCTGCCCGAACCCCCGATCCGCCGTCCCGGCTGGAAGCGCACCGCGCTGATCGCGCACGCCCGGACGCGAGGGGTGCTGTGTTGAATGGTTGTTGTGTCTGATGGCTGTGTTGGATTGCCGCTGCTTCGCAGGCGGCGGCTCGGCTGTGTTGGATTGCCGCTGCTTCGCAGGCGGCGGCTCGGCCGCCTGAAAGTCGGCGGCTCGCGGGGCGTGTCTCGCCGATCGAAAAGCGTGATCGGCGAGACACGCGCCGCGAACCACCGACGCGGCCTCGCGGTGGTGGATGGCCGCTGCTGCGCAGGCGGCGGGGGAGCCGGCAGGCGGACGCAGTCGGCGACCTGCGCGGCGCCCTGCCCCGGCGGCGCGCAGTGGTCGCCGACCGCGTCCTCGATGTGCACGTGTGCCAAGTCCCCCGACATCGTGGTGCGGCACGTCGTCGCCGGTGTCGGAACGGCTGCGCGGCGGTTCAGTGCGCACGGGCGGCTACCGCTGCCCTCCCGCGGACCTCGGGCACCACGGGCTCGGCGCAGATGTTCTTGGCCACCGACAGCAGCTGCACCACGTCGGTGGCGAAGGCGAAGCTCCGCGCGTGCTGGTCGCCCGTGCCCCGGAACTGCTGGTAGGCGCGCACCACCCACTCGGTCAGCGAGTCGTCGCGCAGCACGTGGTGCTCGCGGCGGCCGTTGCGGGTGACGGTGAGCTGCGAGTGGTCGTCGTCGGCGCTGACCGCGTAGTGGCCCACCGCGCTGCCGTGGTCGAAGGTGATGGTGACCCGGCGTTCCCGCACCGGCGACATCAGGTCCGAGCTGATCTCCGCGCGCACCCCGCTGTTGTGCCGCAGCCCGATCCGCGCGCCACCCATCCGGGGGACCACGACGTCACCGACCACGAGGTCGAAGCCGGCGGCGTGGGTGACCCGCGCGTTGCCCGCCAGCCGCAGCGCCAGCCCCACGCCGTGCGGCAGCTCGACGTCGAACGCCGTCGGGTGGCTCGACCGGGCCAGCGAGCGCCGGAAGCGCGGCTTGTTCTGCACGATGGCGATCGACCTGGCCTCGCCCAGCGCGCCGCCGCGCACCAGCTCGGTCAGCCGCGCGGTCAGCGAGCTGGTCAGCCACGGCTCGACCACGGCGATCCGCAGGCCGTGCTTGCGGCGCAGCCGGATGACCCGGGCCAGGTCGTCGGTGTCGGTGGCGAGCGGCTTCTCCACGACCAGGTTGCGGAAGCCGTGCTCGGCCAGCTCGCCGATCACCTCCGCGCGCACGGTGGGCGGCGTGCACACGTGCGCGACCGCGTCCTCCGGGTCCAGCAGCGCGGCGGCCTCGGCGACGCCGGCCGCGGTCACCAGGCCGGGGCGGGCGCCGAGCACCCGGCTCGGGTCGCACACGACGACCGGCTGGTCGCCGAACAGCTGCCGGGCGGCGGCCCGCGCCCTGGCGAGCACCGGCAGGTGCAGGTCCGCACCGCCCCGACCGAATCCCACGACGAGTGTCCGCACCATTGAGTCCCTGGAGTTGGTCGGGCCGGAATAAACGATCGAATTCGCTCCGCGCCGACGCTGTCCGACCGGGGCGGTCACTGTCAACCACGATTCCGAGAATTGACCAGGAAGAGTGAACTCCCGTGCCTGCCGGGGTCCGTCGGAGCGCCTGCCATACGCTTCCGAACCGTGCTTCGACAGCGGAGGTGAGCACGCTGCTCGTCCCCTTTTCCACGCAATCGGCCGCGTTTTCCCGATTGTGCCCGACGGCCCCGCAGCGCATTGTCGGGGTGATGGGCGGTGGGCGGCGCCCGCGCGGCCGGGAGCGGTCGTCGGCGGTGGCGCGCCGGTCCGCGCCGCCCCGAGGGGCCGCCGTGCCGCCGGCGGAGCCGGCGTGACGGCGCTCGTCGCGCCGGACCGGGTCCGGGCCCGGGTCCGGGTCCGGCTCGCGGGGCCGGGCGCCGTCGACCGCCACCTGGGCGCGCTGGTGGTGTGGGCGCTGCTCGCGCCCGACCTCCGGTTCGACGGGCGGGTCCTGGCCACCGCGGCGGTCTTCCTGCTCGGCGAGGTCTGCGTGGTCCTCGCCGCGCTGGCGCGCGACGGCGGCGAGCGGGTCCGCGGGGCGCCGCCGACGGGGCCGCGGGCGCTGCGCCTCGCGACGGTCGGCGCGCTGCTGTGGGCGGTAGCCCTCGTCCTGGCGCCGCACCGCCCGACGTGGGCGGTGGCGCTGGTCGCGGTGGCGCCCCTCGTCGCCCTCCTGCGCTCCCGGCGCCCGCGGCCGGGCCGCCGCCGGGCGCCCTTCCCGGCGGCGCTGGGCTGGGCGTTCGTGCTCGTGCCCCACGGCCTGGTGGCGGGCGACCCGGACGGGGCCGTCGTGGTCCAGGCGCTGCTGTTCGGCCTGGGGCCGCTGCTGCTCGGCGTCCGCTCCGCCGCCGGCGACGACCCGACCACCACCGCGCCCGCCTGCCCGCGCGGCGGCGCGCTGTTCGTCACGGCCGTCTCGGCGGTCGAGTTCCTGCTGGTGTGCGCCGCCCCGCTGGTCGGCGCGCCCTGGTGGTTCCCGTTCGCGCTGCTGCCGACCGCGGTGGTGCGCTGCTGCCGGTTGCGGGTCGGGTTCGCGCGGGGCGACGCCGCCCGGGCCCGGCGGCTGGACGTCCGCGCGCACCGGCTCACCGTCGCCGCGCTCGTGGCGGTGAACCTGCTGTGAGCACCGACGTGGACGTGGTGGTGGTCGGGGCCGGCGTCGCCGGCCTCACCGCCGCGCACGAGTTGCGCAAGGCGGGCCGCCGGGTGTGCGTGCTGGAGGCGGCCGACCGGGTCGGCGGGCGGATGGCGACCACGAGGCAGGACGGCTTCGTGATCGACACGGGCGCGGAGCAGCTGTCCGAGCGCGGCTACGACGCCACCTGGGCGCTGCTGGCCGAGCTGGGGGTCGGCCCGTCGGAGCTGCCCCGGATCGGGCAGTGGGCCGGCGTGTGGCGCGACGGCCGGTTCCGCCGCGGGCTGGCCCACCCGCTGGGCCTGATCACCGGCGCGGGGCTGTCCGCGCGGGCGCGGCTGGACCTGATCGGGGTCCTGCGCGACCGGTACGACTTCGACCGCCCGGAGGAGGCCGGCGCGGAGACCGTCGCCGGGTTCGCCGCGCGCCACCACCCCGACCTGCTGGACTACCTGTGCCAGCCGGTGGTGGCCGGGTTCTGCGGCTGGGACCCGGAGCGGTCGGCCGCCGGGCCGTTCCTGGCGCTGCTGACGTCGATCGGCCCGTCGTCGGGGTGGCGCGCCTACCGCGGCGGCACGGACCTGCTGGCGCGGGTGCTGGCCGAGCGGCTCGACGTGGGCCTGTCGTGCCCGGTGGACGAGGTGGTGGCCGGTTCGCTCTCGGCCCGGGTGTTCGCCGGCAGCACCGAGGTCCGGGCGCGCTCGGTGGTGCTGGCCGTGCCCGCGCCGGTCGTGCGGCGGATCTACGCCAACCCGCCCGCGCACGAGGTGCCCTTCCTGGCGGCGTCGACCTACGTGCCGGTGGTCAAGGTGCACCTGGTGCTGGACCGGCGGTTGTCGGCGGGCGTGTACCTGGGCGTGGTGCCGCGGGTGGCGAGCCGCACGCTGGCGAGCGTCCTGTTCGACCACCTCAAGCACCCCGACCGCGCGCCGGCCGGCCGCGGCCTGGTCACGCTGGTCGCGCACCCGTCGGTGGCCGGGCGGCTGCTCGCGGCCCCCGACGGCGAGGCGGCCGACGTCCTGGTCACCGCCGCCGAGGAGTTCGTGCCGGGCCTGCGCGCGGCCACCACGGGTGTGGTGGTGCACCGGTTCCGCGACGGGCTGCCCGAGGCGACGCCGCGGGCACTGGCGCTGCGCGCGGGTTTCGCGGCCCGCGCCGGCGGGGTCGTGGACTACGCCGGCGACTGGGTGGGCGTGATGCCGTCCAGCGAGGCCGCCGTCCGCTCCGGCCGCCGGGCCGCCGCCCGCGTGCTCGCGGCGCGGCGCAAGGAGCGCGTGTGAGGTCCCGGGCGGCCCCGGCGCGGTGCGGAGCCACCCGCGCCGGCCGCGCGCGGCCGGCGCCCTGCGGTCGGAGGCCCGCATGACCCTCGCCGCGCCGCGGGCCGTCGACTGGTCGGGGCCGGTCGCCCTGCCGATGGGCGGCGAGCTGGACGTGCAGGCGGCGTGCGGGCTCATGCACGTCCACGGCCGCCGGTTCGGCCGCCCGACCCGGCTGGGGCTGGACTACGCGTCGATCGTCGCGGCGGAGCTGGCCGCGACCGGCGCCGCCGCGGTCGAGCTGGCGCGGGCGCGGGGCGTCGCGCTGCGGCGGGCCACCACGTCGGTCGCGCAGGCCGCGCTGCTGGCGGTGGCGCAGTACCTGGCGACCGCGACGGCCGAGCGGTGGCCCGAGCCGTTCCTGCCCGGCGGCCCGCCGTTCGTGTCCGCCGACGGGGTGCCCTTCGAGCTGGAGGCGCCCGACGCGCGGGTGTGGCGGCGGTTCTGGGCCGCGCTGGGCGCGGCCGGGCGGGTCGTGGAGCGCGGCTGGCGGCCGTTCCCGCACCGGTACGCCACCGCGACGTGCCCGCTGCCCGCGGAGCTGACCGCCCTGACCTCGCGCACGGCGATCCACGTGCTGGAGAACGCCGCGAGGGCGACCGGGATGAGCCTGGTCCGGGTGTCGTCGCGGGTGGTCGGGCACCTGCCCCCGTACCGGCTGGCCTCGCTGGGCGGCGCGCCGCCGCTGCCGCCGCCGGCCGGGCCGCTGCCGCTGTCCGGCCTGGTGGTGCTGGAGTCGTGCCGCCGGGTGCAGGGCCCTCTGGCCGGGCACCTGCTCGGCCTGCTCGGCGCGTCGGTGGTGCGGGTGGAACCGCCGGGCGGCGACCCGGCGCGCGGGGCGCCGCCGCTGGTGGGCGGCTGCTCGGCCCGGTTCCTGGCGCTCAACCGCGGCAAGGAGGTCCGGCAGGCCGACCTGTCGACCGTCGCCGGGCGGCGCGCGGTGCTGGAGCTGGCGTCGGGGGCCGACGTGTTCCTGCACGACTGGGCGCCCGGCAAGGCGGCGGCGTGGTCGTTGCGCGCCAAGGACGTCGCGCGCGTGCGGCCGGGCGTCGTGCACGCCCACGCGTCGGGCTGGGGTGACGAGCTGGGCCCGAAACCGCCGCTGGGCACGGACTTCGCGGTGCAGGCGCACGCCGGGGTGCCGCCCACGCTGATGACGGTCGTCGACGTGTTCGGCGGGCTGGTCGCGGCGCACGGGGTCGTGGCCGCGCTGCTGCGGCGGGTGCGGACGGGCCGCGGCCAGTCGGTGGAGACGTCGCTGCTGTCGGCGGCGTCCCGGCTCAACGCCCGGTCGCGCGGCCGGTGCACCGCGCCGCTGCGCGTGCCGGTGTGCACGGACCTGGCGGCGTTGGCCCGCGACCCGCGCTTCGCCCGCGCGCTGGTGCGCGACGGGTGCGCCTTCCCGGCCTCGCCGTGGGAGTTCACGTGATGACGCGGCGCGGGCGCGCGCCGTGCGGCATCGCCCGCCGCGCGCCCGACGACCGGCCGGTCCGACCCGCCCGGCAGGAACGGCGCGCACGAGGCGCCGACGAGGGTGGTGTGACGCAGCACGGGGGAACCCCCGCGCCCAGGAGGGAAGATCCCCTCCACCGGTTCGGGGAGGTCCGGCCGGGTCAGCAGTCGACGTCGTGGCGGGTGAGCGGCTTGGTGGCCGGGCCCTCCAGGACGTTGCCGTCCACGTCGAAGCGGGAGCCGTGGCACGGGCAGTCCCAGCTGCGCTCGGCGTCGTTGAACCGCACCAGGCAGCCCAGGTGGGTGCAGCGCAGCGAGACCGCGTGCAGGGTGTCGTCCTCGTCGCGGTAGACGCCCGACTTGCCGACCACCCGCGCCTGGCCGCGCGGCACGTCGGCGAGGTCCCGCGTGTCCGGCGGGCGCAGGCGGTCGCCGACCATGCTGGCCGCGGTCCTGCCGTTGAGCTCCAGCAGCTTGGGCGCGGACTTGAGGGAGAAGCGGTGCGGGCTGAACCGCGCCGCCCACGGGTTGTCCACGCCGGTGATCAGGTCGGACAGCAGCATCGCCGCGAACGTGCCGCCGGACAGGCCCCACTTCATGAAGCCGGTCGCGACGAACAGCCGGGTCGAGCCGGGCGTGTACGGGCCGACCATGGGCAGCTGGTCGTAGGCGCTCGGGTCCTGGGCGGACCAGCGGTGGGTGACCTCCTCGACGTCCCAGTGCTCGCGCGCGAACGCCTCCAGCACGGCGTAGGGCTCGCCGGGCCGGTCACCGGTCGGGTGGCCCTGGCCGCACACGATCAGCTGGTCGCGGTAGGCCGACAGGGACCACGACGGGCTGCCGGCGCTGATCGCCAGGCCGGTGGGCGGCGCGCCGGAGCGCAGGCCGACGGCCACGCAGTAGGAGCGCGTCGGCTCCAGGCGGGCGAAGTAGACGCCGCGGTCCAGGATCGGGTAGTGGGTGGCGATCACGACGCGGTCCGCGGTGACGTCGCCGGTCGCGGTGTGCACCCGGCACGGGGAGCCCTCGGAGACGTGCGTGGCGCGGCTGTGCTCGAACACGTGGCTGCCGTCGCCGTCGACCAGGGCCGCCAGGCCCCGCACGTAGCGCACGGGGTGCAGGGCCAGCTGGTCGTCCAGCCGGACCGCGCCGTAGACCTCGAACGGCACGCCCATGCCCTCGCCGCGGTCGCGGTCGACCGGCAGACCCGCCCGCGCGGCGGCCAGGCCCTCGTGCTCGACGGCGGGCAGCTCGTCCGGGCCGAACGCGTAGGTGTAGGCGGGCGCGCGGCGCAGGTCGCAGTCCACCGAACCGGCCAGGGCGGCGACCTCGGCGACGCCGGCGAGGCTGGCCGTCGCGTAGTCGGCCGCCGCGCCCGTGCCGTGCTTGTCGGTGATGGTGGAGTAGACGGTGGACTGCAGGGCGGTCACCTTGGCGGTGTTGTTGCCGCTGACCCCGCCGCCGACCCGGTCGGCCTCCACGACGGCCACGGTCAGGCCCGCCCGCTTGAGGCGCAGCGCCGTGGTCACCCCGGCGATGCCGCCGCCGACCACCGCGACGTCGACGCGGGTGTCGCGGACCGCGGGGTAGGCGTTGTCGGGCAGGTCGGCCGTCCACAGCGAGTGGGCGGCGGTCACCGTTTCGCGAGGCATGGGCACCACGTACCCGTGGTGGCGGCGTTTGAACCGGGCGGGGCGGGCAATGCCCCCGACATGGGCACAGACGATCCGCAGGAGATGCGCACGCTGACCGACCTCGCCGAGCTGGTGCAGCTGGTCGAGGAGCGCGGGTCGGAGCTGTTCGTGCGCTGGTCCAGGGGGCCGGAGGTGGACGCCGGCGGGTGCAGCAGGGACGGGCTGACCGGGATCCGCCTGCCCGGCCTGTCCGCGAACCCGCTGGCGGTCGAGCCGTGGTGGGGCGACCGGTCGCTGAAGGTGTGGGTGGCGCGCCGCCTGTACGACTACCGCCACCTGCCGCGGCGGCGCGGGCCCGGCGTCCGGCCGTGGCTGCTGGTCGGGTCGGAGGCCGGGCGCGGACCGGACAACGAGCCGCTGGTGCGCTGCGAGGAGCCCGTCGCGTGGGTCTCCGAGGACGTGCTGCGGCAGTGCGAGGAGCTGGTGCGGCGGCACGACGGCGAGTGGGGCTCGCTGGACCGGGAGAAGTGACCGGCCCCCTCGGCGCGGCCGGCCGGTCACCGGGGCCGCGCGGCCGGCGGAGGTGACGGCGCCTTGCGCGATCGCGACGCGCCGAGCGCCCTTTCGGGGAAGGCGAGCGGGACATTACGCATAATGCGGACCGTTACCGTAGTATTCCTGCATTCTTTCAGGTAGGGATTCTCGCCCGATCGTGTACTGGCAACCGGGTGGTTGACCAGCGACCACTACGCTTTCCGCGCATCCGTCGACCCATTGGTGGGAGATGAACACGGTGAGCGCCGGGGAGTGGGTTCCGCGCCACGTCGACGTCCAGCGCGCCAACCCGGCCCGGGTGTACGACTACCTGCTGGGCGGCAACCGGAACTTCGCCGTCGACCGGGAGTTCGCGCGCCGGGCGGTGGAGGCGATGCCCTGGGTGCGGGACCTGGCCCGGCACAACCGGCGCTTCCTCGGCCGGGCCGTGCGCTACTGCGCGGCCGACGGCGCCCGGCAGTTCCTCGACCTGGGCTCCGGGATGCCCACGGGGCTCGGCGTGCACGAGCTGGCCCGGCGGCAGGACCCGACGAGCCGGGTCGTCTACGTCGACCGCGAGCCGGTCGCGGTGGCGCACTGCGAGGTGGTCCTCGCGGGCGTGCCGCACGCGGGCGTCGTGGAGGCCGACCTCGCGGACCCGGACCACGTCCTCGGGCACCCCACCACGCGGCGGCTGCTGGACCTCGACCGCCCGGTGGCCGTCGTGCTGGCCTCGTCGCTGCACTTCGTGCTGGACGCGGACCGGGCGGCGGCCACCGTCGCGGCCTACCTGGACGCCGTGCCGCCCGGCAGTCACCTCGTGCTGTCGCACCTGGCCGACGACGGCGACACCGGCCGCGAGGTGAGCGACCTGGTGGAGCTGTCGAAGACCACGTCCTCGGCGGGCGTCGCGCGCTCGCGGGAGTGGATCGCCGGGCTGTTCGACGGCCTGGAGGTGGTGGAGCCCGGCCTGGTCTACACCTCGCAGTGGCGGCCGGAGGAGGGCATCTCCCTCGTCACCGGCCCGCCGTCGCACGCGTCGCTGCTGGCCGCGGTGGGGCGCAAGCCCTGAGCACGCGCCGGCCGGACGAGCCCGGCCACCGGCGCCACGCCGGTCGGACCGGGAGCCGCACCCACCGCCGTCGGCGCCGGCCCGGCCAAGCCGCGCTCACAACCGGCCCAGGGGGCAGGTCGCGCACCGCGTCAGAGCCAGTCGCGGCGCTTGAACAGCGCGTACAGCCCGCCGGACACGCCCAGGATCGCGGCGGTCGACACCCAGAAGCCCCACGGCTGGTCCGCGCCGGGGTAGGGCACGTTCTGCCCGTAGAACCCGGTGATCGCGGTGGGCACCGCGATCACCGCCGCCCAGCCCGTCACCTTCTTCATGATCAGGTTCAGCCGGTTGCCCTGGATGTTGAGCTGGGTCTCCCGGATGGTGGCGACCGTCTCCCGCAGCGACTCGGTCCACTCCGTCGCGCGCAGCACGTGGTCGTAGACGTCCTGGTAGTAGGGCATCATCGTGGTGTCCACGACGTCGTGGCGCATCAGGCCGTTGACCACCTCGCGCATCGGCAGCACCACCCGCCGCAGCGTGACCAGCGACCTGCGCAGCGCCAGCCCGCGGCGCTGCACCTCGCGGTCGTCCGGGTGGTCGGCGAAGATCAGGTCCTCCAGGTGCTCGATGTGGTCGTCCAGCGCCTGGACGGCCTCGAAGTGGCCGTCCACCACGGCGTCCAGCAGCCCGTGCGCGAGGAAGCCGACGCCGCTGCGGGCCAGCCGCGGCGAGGAGTCCCACCGGGCGGTGAGGGCGTCCACGTCGAACCCGTCGTCGGCGCGCACCGTCACCAGCGCCCGCGGGGTGAGGAACGCCGACAGCTCGGAGGTGGTCAGCCGCCCCGAGTCGGCGTCCAGCCGCACGGCGTAGGCGGACAGGAAGCAGTGCGTGTCGTACCGGTCGAGCTTGGGGCGCTCGTGCGGGTGCAGCGCGTCCTCCACCGCCAGCTCGTGCAGGCCCAGCTCCTCGGCCAGGCGCGCCAGCTCGTCGGGCGACGGGCCGCACAGGTCGACCCACACGGTGACGTCCCGGTCCCCGAGGTGGTCGGCGACGTCGCCGACGGGGAACCCCTCGGCCTCCAGCACGCCGTGCCGGTAGCGGCGGGTACGTGGCACGGGGCCAGCCTAGCCGCCGGGGTGATCAGCGGGCGGCGCGCTCCACCAGCAGGTCGCGCACGGCGCGGCGCGGCGACCGCGGCACGGGCGAGCCGAACCCCAGGCGCAGCACGGCCTGCGGGACCACCATGCCGCCCAGCGCGCGGCGCAGCTCGTCGCGCACCGGGCGCACCTCGACCGGCTGGGACAGGAACGAGGCGGACAGCCCGAGCGACGTGGCGGTCAGCAGCACGCGCTGCAGGGCCTGGCCGGTCTGCAGCTCGGCCGGCGGCCCGGCGTAGAACGAGCACAGCACGACCACCAGCGGGTCGGGCTCGTAGTCCTTGCCCGGCGGGCGCTCACCCGCCCCGAAGTCGCGCAGCGCCCACTCGTCCTGCGGCGCGGGGCGGACGCCGGCGGACCCGGGCGGCACGCCGTCGCCGGACCGGCGGCCGGTCCACGCGGCCAGCTCGGCCCGGACGCGCTCGTCGCCCGCCTGCGCCCGGTGCGCCTTCGCGACCAGCTGCTGGAGCCGGAAGCGCTGCTCGGGGCCGGTGACGACGTGCAGCCACGACCGCTCCCGCTCGGCCGCGCGCACCAGCGCCCGCCGGTGCGCCACCGGCACGGGCACGTCGCGGAACGGCTTGCGGTTGGTCCGCCGCGCGGGCACGGCCGCGAGCAGCCGCCGCACCTCCTCGTCGGCCGGGAGCCGGCCGCCGCGCCGCACCGCCGCCAGCGCGTCGCCGCCGGGCAGCAGCGAGACCAGCGGCCGGATGCCGCGCGCCCGCACCGCGAGCCGCAGGTTGAACAGGGCCGCGCCGCAGGCGAGCCGCAGCTCCCGGTCCTCCGGGTCGGTCGCGGGCAGCCGCCGGGTGAGGTCCGGGTGGACCTCGATCCGGTCGTGCGCCGGGAGGAACCGCCACGGCTGGGTGTTGTGCACCGACGGCGCGAGCGCGGCCAGCTCCAGCACCCGCTCCACCTCCTCCGGCGGCAGCCCGAGCGCCCCGGTCAGCCCGTTCGCCGCCCCGCCCGCCGCGGTCGGGTCCACCACCGCTTCGCCCGTCGTCGTCCCGTCCACCGCCGCCACCTCGCATTCACCCGGTCGATCCAGCCGACACCCACTGTCCGCCGCCGCGCGGCCCGCGCACACGGCCGAAGGTCCCGGGCGGGCCGGGACCGGCGGCTCCCCCTCACCCGTCCGGTGGCCGGCACGGCGACCCGGTGTCCCGACGCGGTCCAAGGGCCCGGTCGGACCGGGACCTCCGCCCGCTGCCGCCGGCCCCCGGCGTGCCTAGCGTCGGTGCCGTCGACGCGCGGGTCGCGGTGGATTCGGAAAGGATTGACCCATGGGAGTTCCGATCGTGGTCGGGGTGGACGGTTCGGCTTCGTCGACGGCGGCGGTGCGGTGGGCCGCCGCGGAGGCCGCCCGGCACCGGGTGCCGCTCAAGCTGGTGCACGCCTACCTGCTGCCTTCCCGCGGCTACCCGGAGGTGGTGCTGAGCGGGTACGAGGTGCGCCGGGCGCTGGAGGAGCAGGGCAGGCAGTGGCTGGCCGAGGCCGAGTCCGTCGCGCGCGGGACCGCCGACGTGGAGGTCTCGGTGTCGCTGGAGCACTCGGGCGCGGCCGGCGCGATGGTGTGGGAGTCCAAGCGCGCCCGCCTGGTCGTGCTCGGGTCGCGCGGGCTGGGCGGGTTCACCGGGATGATCGTCGGCTCGGTCGCGGTGGCCGTCGTGGCGCACGGCGAGTGCCCGGTCGTCGTGGTGCGCGAGGAGGCGCCCGCCGAAGGCCCGGTCGTGGTCGGCATCGACGGGTCGCCCGCGAGCGAGCAGGCCATCGGGTTCGCGTTCGAGGCGGCGTCGATGCGCGACACCACCCTGGTCGCCGTGCACGCGTGGAGCGAGTTCGCCGTGGACGGGCCGTTCGGCGACCGGATCACCGCCGACTGGGCGCAGGTGGAGGACGAGGAGCGCCGGGTGCTGGCCGAACGCCTCGCCGGGTGGCAGGAGAAGTTCCCGGATGTCAGGGTGGACCGGGTGGTGGTGCGCGAGCGGCCGGCGCGGGCGCTGCTGACCCTCGCCGCGGGCGCCGCTCTCGTCGTCGTCGGCAGCCGGGGCCGCGGCGGTTTCAAGGGGATGCTGCTGGGGTCGACCAGCCAGACCCTGGTGCACCACGCGCCGTGCCCGCTGGCCGTGGTCCGCCCGCCGGCCGCCGACTGACCACGCCACGACGCCCAGGGGAGAGCGATGTCGTCGAACACCGGAACGGACCTGTCGCTGGTCGACGCGTACTGGCGGGCCGCGAACTACCTGTCGGCGGGGCAGATCTACCTGCTGGACAACCCGCTGCTGACCGAACCCCTCGCGCCGGCGCACATCAAGCCCCGGCTGCTGGGGCACTGGGGCACGACGCCGGGCCTGAACTTCGTGTACGCGCACCTGAACCGGGTGATCCGCGAGCACGGGCAGGAGGTGCTGTTCGTGACCGGTCCCGGGCACGGCGGCCCGGCGCTGCTGGCCAACACCTGGCTGGAGGGCTCCTACAGCGAGAACTACCCGGACGTGCAGCGGGACCTGCACGGGATGCGGCGGTTGTTCCGCCAGTTCTCCTTCCCCGGCGGGGTGCCCAGCCACGTGGCGCCGGAGGTGCCGGGGTCGATCCACGAGGGCGGGGAGCTGGGGTACTCGCTGGCGCACGCGTTCGGCGCGGCGTTCGACAACCCGGACCTGGTCGTGGCGTGCGTCGTGGGTGACGGCGAGGCGGAGACCGGGCCGCTGGCGGCGAGCTGGCACGGCAACAAGTTCCTGGATCCGGTGCGTGACGGCGCGGTGTTGCCGATCCTGCACCTCAACGGCTACAAGATCGCCAACCCGACGATCCTGGCGCGCGTCCCGCACGAGGAGCTGGACGCGCTGCTGCGCGGCTACGGCTACGCGCCGCACTACGTGGAGGGCGACGACCCGGAGGTGATGCACCCGCGCATGGCCGAGGTCTTCGACGAGGTGTTCGACGAGATCAAGCGCATCCAGGAAGCCGCCCGCGCCGGAAACACCGAGCGACCGCGGTGGCCCATGATCGTGCTGCGCAGCCCGAAGGGCTGGACCGGTCCGTCCGAAGTGGACGGCAAGCCGGTGGAGGGCACGTGGCGGTCGCACCAGGTGCCGCTGTCGGGCGTGCGGGACAACCCCGAGCACCTGAAGATCCTGGAGGGGTGGTTGCGCTCGTACCGGCCGCAGGAACTGTTCGACGCCGAGGGCCGGCCGAAGCCGGAGTTGCTGGAGCTGGCGCCGGAGGGTCCGCTGCGGATGGGCGCCACCCCGTACGCCAACGGCGGTCTGCTGCTGCGCGATCTGCGGTTGCCGGGCGTGGCGGCGCACGCGGTGGAGGTGGCCAAGCACGGCACGACGAACTCCGAGCCCACCCGCGTGCTGGGCCGGATGCTGCGCGACGTGCTGACGCTCAACGCGGAGGAGGACAACTTCCGGTTGTTCGGTCCGGATGAGACGGCCTCCAACCGGTTGGACGCGGTGTACGAGGTGACCGCGAAGCAGTGGCAGGCGCAGGTGCTGCCGACCGACGAGCACCTGGAGCACGACGGTCGGGTGGTGGAGGTGCTCTCGGAGCACCTGTGCCAGGGCTTCCTGGAGGGCTACCTGCTGACCGGGCGGCACGGGGTGTTCAACTGCTACGAGGCGTTCATCCACATCGTGGACTCGATGTTCAACCAGCACGCCAAGTGGCTCAAGGTGCACCGCAGGCTGGTGTGGCGGCGTCCGGTGGCGTCGTTGAACTACCTGCTGTCCTCGCACGTGTGGCGGCAGGACCACAACGGCTTCTCCCACCAGGACCCCGGGTTCATCGACCACGTCATGAACAAGAAGGCCGAGGTCGTCCGCGTCTACCTGCCGCCGGACACCAACACGCTGCTGTCGGTGGCCGACCACTGCCTGCGCAGCCGCGACTACGTCAACGTCATCGTGGCGGGCAAGAACCCCACCCCGGACTGGCTGGGCCCGCAGGAGGCGGCGCTGCACTGCGCCCGCGGCGCGGGCATCTGGGACTGGGCGGGCACCGACGACGGGTTGTCCGAACCGGACGTGGTGCTGGCCTGCGCCGGCGACGCGCCGACGCTGGAGGTCATGGCCGCCACCGCCCTGCTGCGCGAGCACCTGCCCGAACTGCGGGTGCGGGTGGTCAACGTGGTGGACCTGATGCGGCTGCAACCGGAGACCGAGCACCCGCACGGGATGCCCGACCGGGAGTTCGACGCCCTGTTCACCCCGGACAAGCCGGTCATCTTCGCCTACCACGGCTACCCCTGGCTGATCCACCGCCTGACCTACCGCCGCGCCAACCACCACAACATCCACGTGCGCGGCTACAAGGAGGAGGGCACCACCACCACGCCGTTCGACATGCTGGTGCTCAACGACATGGACCGCTACCGCCTGGTCATCGACGTCGTCGACCGCGTCCCCGGCCTCGGCGTGCGGGCCGCCGGGCTGCGCCAGCGCATGACCGACCAGCGCAACCGCCACCACACCTGGATCCGCGAGCACGGCGAAGACCTGCCCGAGGTCCGGGAGTGGACGTGGCCGTACTGACGGGAGCGCGGGCAGCGACGGGCCCGGCGCGGCGGAGCGGGCGCTGATGGGCGCGGTGCTGGTGGTCAACGCGGGCTCGTCCAGCCTGAAGCTGTCGGTGCTGGCCGAGGACGACGCGGTGCTGGCGCAGGAGCACGTCGAGCGGTGGGACGGCTCCGGCGGCGTGTCGGACTTCCTCGCCGACGCGCCGGGCATCACCGCCGTGGGCCACCGGGTGGTGCACGGCGGGCCGCGCTTCGGCGAGCCCGTCGTCGTGGACGCCGGGACGCGCGCGGAGATCGAGCGGCTGACCGACCTCGCGCCGCTGCACCAGCCGCGGGCGCTGGCCGGCATCGACGCGGTCACCGCGCACCTGCCGGACGTGCCGCAGGTGGCGTGCTTCGACACCGCCTTCCACCACACCATGCCCGAGGTGGCGCGCACCTACGCCCTGCCGGCGCGGTGGCGGCGGGAGTGGGGCCTGCGCCGCTACGGCTTCCACGGCCTGTCGCACGCCTACGCGTCGCGGCGCGCGGCGGAGCTGGCCGGCGGCTCGCGGGTGGTCACCTGCCACCTGGGCGCGGGCTGCTCGCTGGCGGCGGTGCGGGACGGGCGCTCGGTCGACACGACGATGGGCTTCACGCCGCTGGCGGGCCTGGTGATGGCCACCAGGAGCGGCGACGTGGACCCCGGGCTGCTGATGTGGTTGCTGCGCAACGGCGAGCTGGGCGCGGCGGACCTCGAGGACGGGCTGGAGCACGCCTCGGGCGTGCTCGGCCTCGGCGGCAGCGCGGACTTCCGGGAGCTGCACCGGTCGGCGGGGGCCGGTTCCCGCGACGCCGCCCTCGCGCTGGAGGTCTTCGTCCACCGGCTGCGGCAGGGCGTCGCGGCGATGGCGGCGTCGCTGGGCGGCTTGGACGCGCTGGTGTTCACCGGCGGGATCGGCGAGCACGACGCGGTGGTGCGGGCGCGGGCGGTGGAGGGGCTGGGGTTCCTCGGCGTCGAGCTGGACGAGCGGCGCAACGCGGAGTGCTCCGGCGACGCGCCGATCGGCCGTGAGGGCGCCGCGGTCGGTGTGCTGGTGGTCCGGGCGCGGGAGGACGTCGAGATCGCCCGCGGCGTGCGCCGGGCGGTCGGCGCGGCCCCCTGAGCGGGCCGCACCCGCCCCGGCTCGGGTCGAGCCGGGGCGGGTGCGGGCCGGGGGTCAAGCCGTCGGGTGCCCGGGGGCTTCCTGGCCGACGTAGCCGTGCTCCACGATGTGCTGAGCCCGCGCGGAGTAGACGTCGGGGTACTCCGGGACCGCGGTGGCCAGCCCGTCGACGTAGCGGTTGAACATGCAGAACGCCGCCGCGATCAGCACCGTGTCGTGGATCTCGACGTCGGTGGCGCCCTCGGCGCGCGCCTCGTCCACCAGCTGGGTGGTGACGTTGTGGCCGGACTCGCGCACCGCCGCCGCGATGTGCAGCAGCGCCCGCAGCTTGTCCGAGATGGGCGCGCCGTACAGGTCGGCGAGCACCTCCTTGACCAGGGCCGTCCCGTCGTCCAGCTGCTCGCCGGCGATCGCGGAGTGCGCGTCGCGGCAGAACTGGCACTGGTTGAGCCCCGACACGTAGGCGGCGATCAGCTCCCGCTCACCGGGCGGCAACGTGTGCGGGCCCCGCAACAGGGTCTCGGCCAACTGGTTGAGCGGCCCGGCCGCCTCGGGGCGGAACCGCAGCAGACCGGTGATACCCGGGTACAAGGTCTCGTCGACGCCGAGCTGGATGTGGGCCATGGTCATTGAAGCTAGCGCCCGCCGCGCCCGTCGCCTGCCGCGCAAACGGACCAACCCGTTCGGTTTGGGCGACTCGGGGGAGGCCCGCGGTCGAGCGGTCCACCGCGTCGGGGGCGCTCGGCGCAGCGCCGGCGCCCGGCGCGGCGGCCGGTGGCGCGGCGGGGGACCGCCGCCGGCGTGCGACGACCCGGCCGGCGGCGCCCGGCGCCGGCGACCCGTGGGATCAGGGGGTGACCGGGACGTTGGTCAGCCCGGTGACGGCCCGCGTGACGGAGTTCGACGCGTGCACCACGTTCGGGAGTCCGGAGCACTTCGAGGTGGACGTGATCTTGATGGCGTACCGGCCGACGCCGCCGAGGTCCGAGCGGTTGCCGCGCCACACGTTGCCGCAGCCGTTGGCGAACGACGGCGTGGTGGCGGGGTTGTGCGTCTCGTACCCGTTGGCGAACACGCCGGGGGAGGCGAACGAGCCCGTGTTGTCCTCGATGGTGTAGCCGATGCCCTTGACGTCGACCCACGAGTCGGCCGAGTTCTGGCCGGACAGCCCGGACCCGTCGAACGCGTTGCCCCGGATCACGCCGTGGAAGGTGCCCTCCTTGACGTCCACCGCCTCCGCCGCGACGCGCGGGCCGATCCGGTTGCCGACCACCTGCACCCGGTCGCTGCGGTCCACGCCGCCGGAGTTGCCGTGGCAGCCCCAGTTCGAGTTCGCCGAGCCGATGTAGACGCCCTCGCCGTAACCGGGCTGCACCAGGCCGGTGTCGGTGACGGTCGAGTCGCGCAGCACGCTGTCGGCCGACGAGCGCCGGAAGTGCACGCCCTCCTCGTCCACGTGGTGCACCGACACGCGGGAGATGACCGTGTGGTGGGAGTCGTCGACGACGATGCCCTTCTTGGACTCCCGCACGGTGAACCCGGTCAGGTTCCAGTGCGGCGCGCCGTGCAGCCACAGCCCGTAGCCGGGGTCCCAGCCCGGCGTCGGCGTCGGGCAGGCCGGGCCGGAGCCGGACGGGCCGTCGTTGACCAGGACCGCGTCGGCGGGGCCGGTGAGCGTGATGGGGGCGGTCGCGGCGCCGGGCCGGGTGATCGCGAACGAGCCCCGGTAGACGCCCGGCGCGAGCCGGATCACCTGCCCGGGGACGGCGGCGGCCAGGGCCGCGCGCAGCTGCGCGGCGGTGGCGACGTCCACCGCGGGCCCGCCGTCGGACGGGCTGGTGGTCGCGCCGACCGGCGCGCTCGGGGCGGAGGTGTTGCCCGCCGCGTCCCGCGCCCGGACGGTGAACGCGTAGGCGGTGCCCGGCGTCAGCCCGGTGACGGTGGCCGAGGTCGAGGTGCTGGTCGCGACCACCGCGGTCCCGTCCAGCACCTGGTAGTCGGTGACGCCGCGGTCGTCGGTGGCGGCCTCCCACGCCAGCGTCACCGAGCCCGACGTCACCCCGGTGACCCGGGGTCCGCCCGGCGCGGCCGGCGGCTCGGTGTCGGGGGCCGGGCCGACGCCCGCGCACGCGACGCCGTCGACGGTGCAGCCGGTGGGCAGGCCGAGGCCGGTGGTGTTGAACCCGAAGCCGGCCGTGCCGCCGGGGCGGAGGCGGCCGTTGAAGCCCGCGTTGGCGAACCGGTAGTGCTGCCCGGTGCGGGTGAGCACGGCGTTCCAGGAGTTGGTGACGCTGGTGCCGGCCGGGAGGTCGAACTCGACGACCCACCCGGTGCTGTCGGCGTCACCGGTGTTGGTCAGGGTGAACCGCCCGCCGTACCCGGTGCTCCACACCGACTCCTGGGTGAACGCGGCGGCCACGGCCACGGCCGGGGCCTGGGCCTGGGCGTGGCCGGGGGACAGGGCGACCGCGCAGGCCGCGACCAGGACCGACAGGTGTTTCCTCATGCCAGGCACCCCTCGCAGCGGTGGGCTCCGGGGTGTCGCGGCCCACACCCGTGGTCTGGACCTTTATAGACACGGCCCGCGCGCGAGTCAACGACGCGGTCCGGCGCCGGCGCGCGACCGCGCCGCACCGGGTCCCGGTGGCGCTCCCCTCCTCCCCGGCCATCGCGGGGGAATCGCGAACAGGCCGAGCGGGAACGGCCGCTCGGCCGCGGTGCGCACCGCATCGGTTGTCCGACAACGGCTCCACCGCGCGCAGCGGAGCCGCCATCGGTCGGAGCCGCCGCCCCGGTCGCCGGTCAGCCGCTCACGCCGCTGCTGGTCTCCCCCTGGTAAGCGCCGAGCGGTCCGGCGAAGGTCTGCTCGTTGGAGAAGTACGCCTGCGCGTGCCCGCCGCCGTGCCCGCCGTTGGTGGCCGCCGCCGAGGTGGTGGAGGTGCCGGCGCCCCACGGGCCCGCGTACACCAGTTCCTCCTGGTAGAGGGCGACACCGTCGACCGCGACCGCCGTGACCGAGTACGCGGCGGCGCCGGTGTTCCCGGCGTAGGTGCTGCTCTGGTTGAACCCCGAGTCGGCGTACGCCAGCCCTGCGGCGCCGATCAGGAGCGGCGCGGTGAGCGCTCCCGCGGCGATCAAGCGACAGATGTTGCGCATGGGTTCCTCCTTGGAATGTGGCCAAGCCGTCCCATGGTCACCTCGGATCCGGAAAATCCGCAGCAGGTGGACCGCGATCGTGTGACGGGTTCAATCCGACGAGGGCGTGTCGTGTGGCGCTGCCGCGCAATGCGCTGGAAAAGTTCTCGCGGGCCACTCGTCGGGCGGCAGCCGGTCACGCCCAGGGGAGCCGGCGCGGTCCGCGCGCACGGACCGGAGCCCGCGAGGCGGCCCGAGCGCCCGGCCGCGAGCCGGCGGCGGCCGGGGCCGGCGGCCGGGCGCTCGGGCCGCCGGTGATCGACCGGTGGGTGCGCCGGGCCGCCGTTCAGTGGACAGTAACCGGCATGGAAGCCCGGATGACCACGACCGCCGCCCCGACGCGGCGCGCGTCGACCCTCGGAGTGGAGGAGGAGTTCCTCCTCGTGGACCCGGCGACGTGCCGCACCGCCGCGCGCGCCGACGCCGTGCTCGCGCGGGTCGGCGCCCTGCCCGCCGGGGCCAAGGCCGAGCGCGAGCTGCTGGCCACCCAGGTCGAGTTCGCCAGCGGCGTGTGCACCGAGCCCGCCGACCTGCACGGGCAGCTGCTCGCGGGCCGCCGGGCGCTGGTCGACGCCGCCGCGGCGGAGGGCGTGCTGGTGGTGCCCTCCGGCACGCCCGTCCTGGCCGGGCCGGTGCCGCCGCCGACCGGGGGCGACCGGTTCACCCGCATCTCCGACCTCTACCGCGGCCAGGTCGCCGACTACCAGTGCTGCGGCTGCCACGTCCACGTCGGCGTGCCGGACCGGGAGACCGCGGTGGCCGTGGTCAACCACCTGCGCCCGTGGCTGCCGACCCTGCTGGCGCTGTCGGTGAACTCGCCGTTCTCGGCCGGTCGGGACACCGGGTTCGGCAGCTGGCGGATGGTGCAGCAGGCCCGGTTCCCCGGCTCGGGCGTCCCGCCGCGGTTCGCCTCGGCGGCCGAGCACGACGCGGCCGTGGCGCGGCTGGCCGAGTGCGGCGTGCTGGTGGACGGGAGCATGACGTTCTGGCTGGCCAGGCCGTCGCCGAAGTACCCGACGGTGGAGGTGCGGGCCGCCGACGCGGCGGTCACGGCGGCCGACGCCGTCCTGCAGGCCGAGCTGACGCGGGCCCTGGTGGACCGGGCGCTGGACGACCTGGCCGCCGGGCGGGAAGCGCCGCGGCTCGACGACCAGGTGCTGGCCGCCGCCGTGTGGTCGGCCGCCCGCTACGGCCTGGACGGGCCCGGCGTCGACCCGTGGCGCGGTGTCCCGGTGCCCGCGGCCGACCTGCTGCGGTCCTTGGTGGAGCACGTGTCCTTCACCGGTCCGGTGTGGTCGGCGGTCGAGGGCGGCAGCGGCGCGCGGCGGCAGCGCGCCGCGGCGGCGGGCGGCGGTCCGGCGGCGGTGGTCGAGCTGCTGGCCGCCGCGTGCATCGCCGGCCCGGAACCGGGTAACCCGCGACCGTGACGCAACTGCTCGGGCTGGAAACGGCCACGCTGCCCGTTCCGCGCGGACCCCTGTCCGCCGCCGTCGTGGAGGCGCTGCGGTCCGACCCGCCGCCCGCCGCCCTGCCGCCGGCCGAGGTGGGGTCCGCCGACCCCTTCGGCGAAGACCTCCAGCTGGCCCTGCACGTCTGCTACGAGCTGCACTACCGGGGTTTCCGGGGCGTCTCGCCGGACTGGGAGTGGGAGCCGGAGCTGCTGCGGCTGCGGGCCGTGCTGGAACGGACGTTCCTGGCCGCCCTGGAAGCCGAGCTGCCCGGCCGGCCCTCCGTCGACGAGGTGCTGGGCGAGCTGCTCGTGGAGCCGGTCGACGGCGCCGGCGTGAGCCACCACCTGCGCGACGAGGGCGAGTGGTGGCAGATGCGCGAGTACCTGGTGCACCGGTCGATCTACCACCACAAGGAGGCCGACCCGCACGCGTGGGTGATCCCCCGGCTCAGCGGCACGGCGAAGGCCGCGCTGGTGGCCGTGGAGTTCGACGAGTTCGGCGGCGGGCGCGGGGACCGGATGCACTCCCAGCTCTACGCGCGGCTGCTGGCGGGCGCGGGCCTGGAGACCGGCTACCTGCACTACCTGGACCACGTGCCGGCGCCGATGCTCGCGGCGGTCAACCTGATGTCGCTGTGCGGGCTGCACCAGCGGCTGCGCGGCGCGCTGGTCGGCCACTTCGCCGCCGCCGAGATCACCACCGCGCCCAGCGCCGCCCGGATGGCCAAGGCGCTGGAGCGGCTGGGCGCGCACCCGGACTGCGTCGAGTTCTTCACCGAGCACATCGAGGCGGACGCGGTGCACGAGCAGGTCATGCGCCACGACGTCGTCGGGGACCTGGTCGGGCGGGAGCCGGAGCTGGCGGAGTCGGTCGTGTTCGGCGTGCGGGCCACCGAACTGCTGGAGCAGCGGCTGGCCGACCACCTGCTCCGGTCGTGGAAGAACGGGGACAGCTCCCTGCTCAGGCCGTTGTGACGGCGTGAGGGCGGACGCGGTGTCGTGGCAGGGGTCGAGGACGCCGGACGGGATCCGGCGTCCTCACGGCGCCCCCCCGGGGCACAGCGGTCAGCGGCTGCGCTTGCGGTGGCTGGTGTCGCACCACGGGTACCTCTTGCTGCGGCGGCACGCGCACACCGCCACCACGAACCGGTCGGACGTCACGGTCGTCCCGTCCTCCGCGACGACCTCGACCGGCCCCTCCACCAGCAGGGGACCGCCGGGCACCGGGGTGATGCGGCGGCGGTCGTCACGCGGCGTCGGCACGGACCACCACCAGTTCCTCGCTGTCCTGGCCTTCCTCGATGAACCCGTTGGCCACCAGCCAGTCCACCCGCGACCGCAGCACGGGTCCGAACGGAACGGTCCGGCGGGCGACCACGGAAGCCTTCAACCCGGCTCCCCGCAGCTGGTGCAGCGTCACGTCCTCGTCGCACATGGTGGAGTGCACCACCAGCGCCATGCCCTTGTCGGCCAGCAGCAGCGGCAGCACCGCGCACAGCCGGTCGAGCACCATCCGACCCCGCGGTCCCGCGTCCCACGCCCTGGCGCGCCCCTTCGGCGACGTCCCCGCGGCGGGCACGTACGGGGGGTTGGCGAGCACGACGTCGAACCTGCCGCGGCCCACCAGGTCGCCGAAGTCCCCGCGCCGGGCCTGCACGGGCAACCCGCGCACCCGCGCGTTGAGCCAAGCCGTGCAGACCGCCCTCCTGCTGCGGTCGACGGCGGTCACCCGGCCGGCGCCGGCCAACCCGGCCGCGACGCCGAGCGCCCCGGTGCCGGCACACGCGTCGAGCACCCTCGCGCCGGGGGTGACCCCCGCGACCGCCAGTGCCTCGGCCACCAGCCAAGTGTCTTCCTGCGGGCGGTACACCCCAGGTGGTCTCCACAGCCACATGAATCGAAGATTCCCCGAACCGCCACCGCCAAACGGCGCGGTCCACCGTGGACCGCACCTCGCGGCGTCCACGGTGGCCGGTGCCGCCGACCGGCCACCACGGGCGTTCACGCAGCGTGGTCGGTCACGGCGCAGTCCGCACGAACGGGTTCCACCAGGGCCGGAGGACTGGCGTCGAGCGGCCGGAAGGCCCACAGTGTGGGTAGTCCAGTCGGAGGTATTCGGGCGAGGCGATGATGACCAGAGTGATCACAGCTGCGCCGATCGGGTGGCTACCGCGCCAGAGGACGGCTCGGCGGGTCACCCGGTCGGTCGCGGTCGGGGAAGACGGCTCGGCGGCGTCGCGGCGCGCGGTGGCCTGGGCGACGCGGTACGCGGCGGCGACGGGCGCGGAGCTGGTGACCGCGCCGCCGGACGCGCTGCGCACCGCGGACTGCGCGACGCTGGTGGTCGGGCCGCACGGCGAGCCGTTCCGGCCGCGCGGGTTCGCCGCGGCGGCGGAGAACCCGGACCGGGCCCTGGTGGTGGTGCGCGGCCTGCCCGACCCGGGCACCGGCGCGGTGACCGCCGCGGTCGGCGGCGCGTCCGACACCGGCGTCCTGTCGGCGGCGGCGGCGTTCTGCCGGGCCTTCGGCGCGCGCCTGCGCGTGCTGCACGTCCACCACAACTTCGGCGGGGTCGCCGAGGCGGCCGAGCCGGACGACGCCCCGCTGCGCCGGGCGCTGGCGTTCCTGGAGGTGGTGGCCGCCGACCTGACGCCCGCGGTGGTGCTGGACGGCCGCCAGCCGCACGACGTGTTCGGCGCGCCGGTCAGCGACCTGGTGGTGGTCGGGCGCGGCCCGGCGGGCGGGCTCGGCCGGATGGCCCGCACCGCGCTGTACCACTCGGCCTGCCCGGTGCTCATCCCCTGACCCGCGCCGGTCCGGCGCGGCGCGTGGCGCTTGCCGGGGCGGTCGCCCGGGACGCCGCCGGCGCCGGTTCCGTCCCGGTTGTGTCGCGAGTGCCGGCCGCGGGCGGTCGCGGTGGTCGGGCCCGGTGATAATCGGGGGCGTGGCCCGGGTCCTGCTGGTGGAAGACGACGTGTCCATCTGCCGTGGGCTGGAGCTGGCGCTGGGCCGGCACGGCCACCGGGTGCACGTGGCGAACACCGGGGAGGACGGGCTGCGGCGGTGGCGGGCGGACCGGCCCGACGTGGTGGTGCTGGACCTGATGCTGCCGGGCATGGACGGCTTCGAGGTGTGCCGGCGGCTGCGCGCGGACGGGGACGTGGCGATCATCATGCTCACCGCCCGCGGCGACGACTTCGACGTCGTCGGCGGCTTGGAGGCGGGCGCGGACGACTACGTGGTCAAGCCGGTCCGGCCCAGGGTGCTCGACGCGCGGATCAGGGCGGTGCTCCGCCGGGGCGGCGACGCGCCGCGCGGCGCCGGGGCCCGAGGTGTCGAGACCCACGGCCCGCTGGTGGTCGACCGGGCGGCGATGACCGTGGCCAAGGACGGCCGGCCGGTGTCGCTGACCCCCACCGAGCTGCGCCTGCTGCTGGTGCTGTCGGCCGCGCCGGGCCGCGTGCACAGCCGCCTGCAGCTGCTGGAGGCGGTGTGGGAGCACGACTACCTGGGCGACTCCCGGCTGGTGGACAACTGCGTGCAGCGGCTGCGGGCCAAGATCGAGGACGACTCGGCCGCCCCGGTGTTCGTGCAGACCGTCCGCGGGTTCGGCTACCGGTTCGGCCCGACGTGAGCGCGCGCGCCGTCACCCGGTGGCGGCCGACCCGGCGGTGGCGGCCGACCGGGCTGCGCCCCCGGCTGGTGCTGGCGTTCGCGCTGACCACCGTCGCCGCCGCGGCCGCCGCGGCCGGCGCGGGCCACGCGTCGGCGCGCGCCGCGCTGCTCGACGAGGTCCAGCAGCGGGCCGTCGCCGAACTCCAGCGCCGGGTGGGCGAGGTGGCCACCGACCTCGCCCACCCGCCCGACCAGGCGGCGCTGGACCGGCTGCGGGCCGCCCTGGGTCCCTCCGCGCAGGTGACCTACCGTGGCCTGACCTCGGCGGCCGGGCCGGACCTGGGCGCGGTGACGCCCGACCTGCGCGCGGCCGTCGGCGAGCGCGGCGCCGTGGTGCTGGAGCGGGTGACCACCCCGGGCGGGCCGCGGCTGGTGATCGGCACACCGGTCCTGGAGACCCTGCTGGACGGCACGCGGCGGCCCTCCGGCGTCGAGCTGTTCGTCGTGCGCGACCTCACCGCCACCGAGCGGCAGGTCGGGGCGTCGGCGCGGGCCGCGCTGCTGACCAGCGCGCTGGCCCTGCCGCCGGCCGCGCTGGTCGCCCTGCTGGCCGCCGGCGGCGTGCTGCGGCCGGTGCGCGAGCTGCGCGGCACCGCCCGCAGGCTCGCCGAGGGCGACCTGTCGGCGCGGTTGCGGGTGCGGGGCTCGGACGAGCTGGCCGAGCTGGCCGAGACGTTCAACGCCATGGCGGCCAGGCTCCAGGGCACGGTGTCGGAGCTGCGGCGGATGGAGGCCGACGCGCGCCGGTTCGTCGCGGACGTCTCGCACGAGCTGCGCACGCCGCTGACCACCCTGACCGCCGTCACCGAGGTGCTGGAGGCCGACGCCGGGCGGATGGAGCCCGACGCGCGCGCCTCCACGCTGCTGGCGGTGGAGGAGACGCGCCGGCTGGCCCGCCTGGTGGAGGACCTGGTCGAGGTGTCGCGGTTCGACTCCGGCCAGGCGGCGCTGCGGCTGGAACGGGTCGACCTCGCCCGCGCGGTCGACGCGTGCCTGGGCTCGCGGGGCTGGCGGGACCGGGTGGAGGTCGAGGTCTCCGGCGAGGGCAGCGCGCTGCTCGACCGGCGGCGGCTGGACGTGGTCGTGGCCAACCTCGTCGGCAACGCGCTGCGGCACGGCGCGCCACCGGTGCGGGTGTCGGTGCTGGGCGAGCCGCGGGGCGTGCGGATCGAGGTGGTCGACCACGGGCCGGGCCTGCCCGCCGACGAGCCGTCACGGGTGTTCGGGCGCTTCTACAAGGCCGACGCGGCGCGCGCCCGGTCGGAGGGCAGCGGGCTCGGCCTCGCGATCGCCCTGCAGAACGCGCGCCTGCACGGCGGGGACGTCGAGGCGGGCAACGCGCCGGGCGGGGGCGCGCGGTTCGTCGTCCGGCTGCCCGCGCGGGAGGAGGAGCCGTGACGCGGCGAACCGGTGCGGTGGCGGTGTTGTCGGCCGCGGTGCTGTCCACAGTGGTCGGTTGCGGTGTCGGGTCGTCCGGGGTGCTCGACGGCGGTCGCGCGCCGACCGGTGTCGCGCCCGGGGTGACGCTCTACTTCGTGGACGGCGACGGCGGACTGACGCCGCAGTTCGTCCGGTCCGGACGGCTGGGCGGTGTCGCGGGCGCGTTGGAGATGCTGCTGCGCATCGACCCCCCGCCGGGCGCGGGGTGGCGCTCGGACCTGCCCGCGGTCCGGTCGCTGGGCCCGGCCGTGACCGTGGCCGGCGCCGTCACGACGGTGGCGCTGCCCCTGTCCCGCGACGAGGTCGGGGCGCGCGGCGTCGACCAGGTGGTGTGCACCGCGCTCGGGGTCAACCGCCAGGCGGGCGGGCCGGGCGCGATGGAGGTGGTCGTGTCCTTCACCGACGGCAGCACCACCGGACCGCGCGGCTGCCCGGTCCCGGGCTGACCGCGCCGGGCCTCTGCGACCGTTCCGCGACACGGCGGAGGCCGGCCGGGGACGTCGCGCGACCACAGTCGTGGGCATGACCCAGTTGCCAGTGACGCACCCCGACAGATCGGTCCGAAGTGGACGGCGGGTGCACGTGCCCGCCCTGGACGGGCTGCGCGGTGTCGCCGTCGCGGGCGTGCTGCTGTTCCACGCGGGCGGCCTGAGCGGCGGGTTCCTCGGCGTCGACCTGTTCTTCGCCCTGTCCGGCTACCTGATCACCGACCTGCTGCTGCGCGAGGCCGCCGCGACCGGCGCGGTGTCGCTGCTCGCGTTCTGGCAGCGGCGGATCCGGCGGCTGCTGCCGGCCCTGACCGCGGTGCTGGTGGGCGCGACCCTGGCGGCGTGGGCGTGGGGGAGCGGGGACCTGTGGGCTTCCGCGCTGTCGGACGGGCCGTGGGTGCAGCTCAACCTGGTCAACTGGCACCTGCTGGCGGAATCCGCGGGGTACTGGGAGCGGTTCGGCGGCGGCAGGCTGTTCGGCCACCTGTGGAGCATCGCGGTGGAGGAGCAGTTCTACCTCGTGTGGCCGGTCGTGGTGCTGCTGCTCGTGCGGGGCGCGGGGCGGGCCGACCGGAGGGTGGCGGTGGCCGCCGTCATCGTGTCGCTGGCTTCACTGGCCCTGATGGTCGCGCTCGTCGGCCCGGACACCACGCGCGTCTATACCGGCACCGACACGCGGGCGTTCTCGCTGATGCTCGGCGCGCTGGCCGCCACCGCGCCCGTGCGGCAGGCGCTGGGCCGGCTCGCCGGCCGGGCCGGGGCCGCCGTGGCGGCGCTGCTCGCCGCCGGGCTCCTGGCGTCCTGGGCGCTGGTCGACGGGGAGGGGTCGCGGGCGCTGTTCCACGGCGGGCTGTTCGCCCACTCGCTCGCCGCCGCGCTGCTGGTCGCGCTGTGCGCCGGGGAACCGGGCACGGCCGTGGCGCGGGTGCTGGCCGGACGGCCCCTGCGGTGGCTGGGGTTGGTCTCCTACAGCCTGTACCTGTGGCACTGGCCGGTGTTCCTGCTGCTGTCGCCGGACCGGACGGGGCTGAGCGGGTGGCCGTGGGCGGTGGTGGTGTGCGCCGTGTCGGTCGGCCTGGCCGCGCTGACGCGGCACTTCGTGGAGGACCCGATCCGCTTCCGGGCGGCGTGGGCGCGCGGGCGCACCGGGTTGGTCGCGTTCGGCGCGGTGATGGTGGCGCTGGCGGTGTTCTGGGCGGTGGTGCCCCGACCGGCGGGCGACGTCGTCGACGGCGCCGGCCTGCGCGCCGGCGGCACGGTGTCGACCAGTGGTCCGCGGATGTCGCGGGTGCTGTTCATGGGCGACTCGATCGCCGTCGGCGAGGCCCTGCCGGTCGAGGCCGCGATGAAGGCCGCCGGCGTCGCGTTCAAGTCGATCGCGGCGGACGGCGGCGGGGGAGTGGTGGGGCCGCTGGCCGAGAGCACCTGGGAGACCCTGCCGGGGGAGATCGCCTCGTTCCGCCCGGACGTGATCGTCTACCAGGTCACCACCTACGACTGGGGGACCGGGCAGGAACAGCGCGCCGGCTACCAGCGCCTGACCCGCGCGGCGACCGACGCCGGCGCCCGGCTCGTACTCGTCACCGCGCCGCCGATCGAGCCGGACGACTTCTACGCGCCGCACGTCGAGGAGTTGCGGCGCACCTCCACCTCGGCGAAGGAGGTCGCCGACGGCTCGGGCGGGCACGCCGTGCTGCTGGACAGCGCCGCCGTGTGGGGTTCCGACTACCGGCGCGAGCGGGACGGCAAGGCCGACCGCAGCACCGACGGCATCCACACCTGCCCCCACGGCGCCGCCCGCTTCACCGCGTGGCTGATGGACGAGCTGGCCCAGCGGTTCTCCGGCGTGGGCCGCGTCGACCCGGACGCGTGGGTCGACGCGGGATGGGCCGCGGACGACCGCTTCCAGGGCTGCTGACCGCTTCGTTCGGGGTGCCGGGCAAGATCGCCTGGTACGGTCGCGGGGTTGTTTCCGCTGCTGGAGGGCCACGGAGTGCGCTTGTGGCCACCCGGCGGCCCCCCGGTTGAAAGCAGGTTCCGCCGATGGCGTGCCGTATCAGCGAGCTGGTGCTCGGTTGCCGCGACCCCGAGGCGCTGGCGCGGTTCTGGTGCGAGGTCCTGGACTTCGTCGTGCTCGACCGGGAGGGCGACGACATGGTGGAGATCGGACCGCGCGAGGGGTTCGGCGGTCCGCAGCCGACGATCATCCTCAGCCGCCTGGACGAGCCGGAGAAGGGCAAGTCCCGGCTGCACATCGACGTCAACGCCACCGACCGCGACCAGGAGGCCGAACTCGAACGCCTCCTGGCGCTCGGCGCGCGACCGGCCGACGTCGGCCAGACGGGCGAGGAGCCGTGGCACGTCCTGGCCGACCCCGAGGGCAACGAGTTCTGCCTCCTCAAGGCCCGGCTCAACCCGCTCTGACCCCCACCGGCCGCGCTCCGCGCGGCGGCGCTTCAGCTCTCGCCTCAGGCCGCGCTCCGCGCGGCGGCGCTGTTCAGCTTCCGCCGCAAGCCCCGCGCGGCGCTCAGTTCTCGCCTCAAGCCGCGCTCCGCGCGGCGGCGCTTCAGCGCAGCCGTGTGCCTCGTGTTCTCCCCGTACGGCCTGGGCGCAGCCCAATCATCTTTGTCGGGGGGTGTCAAGCACGCCCTTCGCTTGACACCCCCCGACAAAGATGATTGCCTCCGGCAGGCCGTACGGGGAGAACACGACGCACTTCCCTCCTCCTTGGGGGCCTCCCGGCCGCTCTTCATACTTGGGTTACGCACCGATCCAGGTCAGATTTGGGGCCGTGCCGCCCGAAGCTGAAAAGCTTGAAAGAGTCCTCGCCGGACAGGCAGGCCGCCAAGGAGAATGAAAAGAAACAGCGGTCGTGTTCCCCCCGCATGACCTGTCAAAGACGACCATGCTTTCTTGGGGGGTGCAAGCGAAAAGCGTGCTTGCACCCCCCAAGAAAGCATGGTAGCCCTCCGGGCAGGCCATACGGGGAGAACACGAGGCCACCGGTCTGCACGGGGCGTGCCGCGGACCTGCAAGCAAAAGTTGTGGGCAAGTCGGATTGTGGGTGCTGCGGCTTGGTCAGTCCACCGTCGAGTTCCCACTGTCCCCGACATGCCGCAAGTGGGATCGTGAGTGGTTCTGAGGTTCGCCGAAGTGCATCCCAGGGGGAGGTCGCATGGCACCGCAGGACTTGTCGCGTCGTGACCTGATGACCCGCACCGGCCGGGTGGCGGCTGCGCTGGGCGTCGCGGGCGCGTCGGGCGCCGGCCTCGCCGGGGCCGCCCACGCCCGAGCCGAGGCCGAAGCCGAGGCCGGGGCAACCGGACGGGCGCGGTTGCGGGAGGGCACCAACATCTCGGTCGCGCTGTCGCCGGACGGGAAGTGGCTGGCCACCGACCTGGTGGCCGCCATCTGGGTGCTGCCCGCGCAGGGCGGCACGGCCCGCCGGCTGACCGGTGAGCTGCAGGACGCGACGCTGCCCTCGTGGTCGCCCGACGGCCGGTCGATCGCGTTCCAGTCCTACCGGGACGGCAACTTCCACCTCTACGTGATCGACGCGGGCGGCGGCGAGCCGCGTCGGCTCACCGCCGGGCCGTTCGACCACCGCGAGCCCGCGTTCTCGCCGGACGGCCGTACCCTCGCGCTGACCAGCGACCGGGGCGGCTCCTACGGCGTGTGGCTGCTGGACGTCGCCTCCGGCGCGGTCACCGCCCTGGCCGGCGGGCCGGGCGAGGCCGCCGCGCCGCGGTGGTCGCGCGACGGGCGGCGGGTCGTGTTCGCCGTCGACGAGTCCGCGGTCGACGTCGTCACCGTCGCCACCGGTGAACGGGTCCGCGTGGCGACCGCGCCCGCCGGCAGCCGCCTCCACGGCGCCGCGTTCGGGCCGGACGACCGCACGCCCGGCTACACGCTCGTCCGGGGCGCCCGCGCCGACCTGGTGCTCGGCGACCGGCCGCTGACCTCGGGCGAGGACGTCTTCGGCTTCGCCGCCACGTGGACCGGCGGGGCCGTCCTCTACACGGCCGACGGCCGGATCCGCCGGCGGGAGGCGGACGGCGCGACGCGGGACGTCCCGTTCGAGGCCGTGGTCCCGGTCGGCGGGCGGGTGCCGCCCCGCGAGGGCCGCGACCTGACCGCCGCCGGGGACAACCCGGTGCGCGGCATCGCCGGCCCGGTGGTCTCGCGCGACGGGTCCAGGATCGCGTTCCGCGCGCTCAACGACCTCCACCTCGTGCCGGTCGCCGGCGGGCGGCCCAGGAGGCTGACCGACGGCGGGTGGTTCGACTCCGACCCGGACTTCTCGCCGGACGGCCGGTCGATCGTCTACTCCAGCGACCGGACCGGCGTGCCCGCCCTGCGGCTGCGCGACCTGGTGACCGGCGAGGACCGCGCGCCGGCCCCGGCGCCCGGCGCGCAGACCAGGCCCAGGTTCTCCCCGGACGGCGCGCGGGTCGCCTACGTCGACCAGGACGGGGCGGTGTGGGTCCTGGAGGTGGCGACGGGCGGTCGGCGGCAGGTCACGCCCGCGCTGTTCACGCCGGGCAGGCCCACCTGGTCGGCGGACGGCGCGGTGCTGGCGCTGGCCGCGGTCAAGCCGTTCTCCCGGCGCTTCCGCGAGGGCACCAGCCAGGTCCTCACCGTGGACCTGGCGGGCGGCGGGCTGCGCTACACCGAGCCGATGCCGTTCCGCTCGATCGCGACCCGCGGCGACGACGGCCCGGTGTGGTCGCCGGACGGGCGGCACCTGGTGTTCGTCGTCGAGAGCACCGCGTGGGTGGTGGCCGTCGACGCGGCGGGCCGGTTCCTCGGCGACCCGCGCCGGGTCACCGACGAGGTGACCGACTCCCCGACCTGGTGCGGCCCGGACTCCCTGGTGTACCTCAGCAGCGGCCGGCTGCGCCGGGTCCCGCTGGCCGGCGGCCCGGCGCGGACCGTCCGCCTCGACTTCACCTGGCGCAGGCCCCGGCCGCCGCGGCGCGCGATCGTCCACGCGGGCGCGGTGTGGGACGGGGAGTCCGACCGGCTGCGGCACGACGTGGACGTCGTGGTGGAGGACGGGCAGGTGCAGGAGGTCCGCGGGCACCGCGCGTCGGCCGGCGACCGGGTGGTCGACGCGCGCGACCTGGTCGCCATCCCCGGCCTGATCGACATGCACAACCACTGGCACCTGCGCGGCCGGCAGTGGGGCGCGCGGCAGGGCCGGGCGTGGCTGGCCTACGGCGTCACGACCACGCGCTCACCCGGCGATCCGGCCTACCAGATGGTCGAGACCCGGGAGGCGCTGGCCGCCGGGACCCTGGTGGGGCCCCGCTACCTCGCCACCGGCGAGGCGATCGACGGCTCCCGCGTCTACTACGACTTCATGCGGCCGACCCTGTCGCGCGAGCAGTTGGACCTGGAGGTCCAGCGGGCGCTGGAACTGGACTACGACCTGGTCAAGACCTACGTGCGGCTGCCGGTGGAGCTCCAGCGGGCCACCGCCGCCGCCGCGCACCGCGCCGGTCTGCGCCTGACGTCGCACTACCTGTACCCGGCGGCGGACCTCGGCATGGACGGCATGGAGCACGTCGGGGCCACCAACCGCCTCGGCTACTCGCACACCATCAGCCGCACCGGCCGCGCGTACCAGGACGTCGTCGAGCTGTTCGCGAAGTCCGGCATGTCGGTGACACCGACGCTGTTCCACGCCCGCGTGCTGTACGCCGAGGACCGGTCGCTGGTGGAGGACGAGCGCACGCGGGTGCTGTTCCCGCCGTGGGAGCACCGGCGCTACGTCGAGGAGGCGGACGCGGCGGGCACCCCGGCCTCGCCGTGGTCGCGGGAGGTCCTGGCGGGCTGGGTGGACATGGCGCTGCGCGTGCACCGCGCGGGCGGCCTGGTCGTCTGCGGCACCGACGCGCCGCTGGACCACGTCGCGACCTCGACCCACCAGAACCTGCGGGCCATGGTCGCCTTCGGCTTCACCCCGCTGGAGGCGCTGACCACGGCGACCCGCAACGCGGCGGAGTGGCTGGGGATGGCGGGCCGGCTGGGCGCGGTGCGCCCCGGCGCGCACGCCGACCTGGCCCTGGTGGCGGGCGACCCGCTGGCCGACGTCCGGGCCGCGGCGGCGGTGCGGCTGGTGATGGTGGGCGGCGTGCCGCACCGGGTCGAGGACCTGCTCGCCCCCTACCGCGCCGAGCCGGTCGCCGCCGCCGCGGCCCCGCTGCCGCCCGCGCCCTCGGCCGCGCGCGACCACGGGCACTGGTGGCACGAGCCCGAGTGGTCGGCGCACGTGTGCTGCGGCGAGTTCTGAGGGCGACGGGGCGCGCCGGCGGCGTGGTCCGTCGCCCGGGGCGGGCCGGGGTCGATACGATCGCGGGTCGACGACGGTCGACGGAGATACTGAGAGAGGACGAACGTGGAAACGCTCGAGTTCCAGTCAGAGGCGCGTCAGCTGCTCCAGCTGATGATCCACTCGATCTACTCGAACAAGGACACGTTCCTGCGCGAGCTGGTCTCCAACGCCTCCGACGCGCTGGACAAGCTGCGGCTGGAGACCTTCCGCGACAAGGACCTGACCGCGGACACCTCGGACCTGCACGTCGCGATCGAGGCCGACCGCGAGGCGCGCACGCTGACCGTCCGCGACAACGGCATCGGCATGACCCGCGACGAGGTGATCGCCCTGATCGGCACGATCGCCAAGTCGGGCACGGCCGAGTTCCTGCGCAAGCTGGCCGAGAACAAGGACGCCGCCGCCTCGCAGGACCTGATCGGCCAGTTCGGCATCGGCTTCTACTCCACGTTCATGGTCGCGGACAAGGTCACGCTGGTGACCCGGCACCCGCGCTCGGCCGAGGGCGTGCGCTGGGAGTCCGCCGGCGAGGGCACTTACACGATCGAGGACGTCGCCGACGCCCCGCAGGGGACCTCCGTCACCCTGCACCTCAAGCCGGCCGACGACGAGGACCACCTCGCCGACTACACCTCCGCCGCCAAGATCACCGAGATCGTCAAGCGCTACGCGGACTTCATCACCTGGCCGATCCGGCTCGCGGGCGAGGACGGCGCGGAGCCGACCACGATCAACTCCCGCAAGGCGCTGTGGGCCCGCCCGTCCGCCGAGGTCACCGAGGACGAGTACGCGGAGTTCTACCGGCACGTCAGCCACGACTGGAACAAGCCCCTGGAGACCATCCGCATGCAGGCGGAGGGCACGTTCGAGTACCAGGCGCTGCTGTTCATCCCGTCGCAGGCCCCGCTGGACCTGTTCATGCGCGAGCGCAAGCGCGGCGTGCAGCTCTACGTCAAGCGCGTCTTCATCATGGACGACTGCGAAGAGCTGATGCCGGAGTACCTGCGGTTCGTCAAGGGCGTGGTGGACGCCCAGGACCTCTCGCTCAACGTCTCGCGCGAGATCCTCCAGCAGGACCGCCAGATCCAGCTGATGCGCCGCCGCCTGGTGAAGAAGGTCCTCTCGACGGTCAAGGCCATGCAGGCCGACAAGCCCGAGCAGTACGCGACGTTCTGGCGCGAGTTCGGCGCGGCGGTCAAGGAGGGCCTGCTCGGCGACCCGGAGAACCGCGACGCCATCCTGGCCATCGCCTCGTTCGACTCCACCCACGACGCCGAGCGGCCCACGACGCTCGCGCAGTACGCGGAGCGGATGAAGGAGGACCAGCAGCACATCTACTACATGACCGGCGGCTCGCGGGCCAAGGTGGAGCACTCGCCGCACCTGGAAGCGCTGCGCGCCAAGGGCTACGAGGTGCTGATCCTCACCGACCCGATCGACGAGATGTGGGTCGACGCGGTGCCGGGCTTCGAGGGCAGGCAGTTCCGGTCCGTCGCCAAGGGCCAGGTCGACCTGGAGACCGAGGAGGAGAAGGCCGCGGCCGAGGACCGGCGCAAGGACTACGCCGACCTGCTGGCGTGGCTGGCCGAGACCCTGGCCGACGAGGTCAAGGAGGTGCGCCTGTCCACGCGCCTGACGACCTCGCCCGCCTGCGTGGTCGGCGACGCCCACGACCTGACGCCCACGCTGGAGAAGATGTACCGGGCGATGGGCCAGGAGCTGCCGCCGGTCAAGCGGATCCTGGAGCTCAACCCGGAGCACCCGCTGGTCTCGGGGCTGCGGGAGGCGTTCTCCGGGGCCGGGGACCGCACGGCGCTGGCCGGGACCGCCGAGCTGCTGCACGGCATGGCCCTCCTCGCCGAGGGCGGCGACCTGCCCGACGCGTCGCGGTTCGTCCGGCTCCTGTCCGAGCACCTGCAGCGCGGTCTCTGAGGCCGCCCCCCGGAGCCCGGCGCCCGCCGGGCTCCGGGGTCAGGGCGTCGACGGCCCGGGGGAGCGGAGGAACGCTTCGATCGCCCGGGCCATCGCGGCGGGCTCGTCGTCGTGGACCCAGTGGCCGGCGTCCGGGAACTCCACGAGCCGGGCGCCCGGCCGGCGGGCGGTCATCCGGCGGGCCAGCTCCGCGGGCAGCAGGGGGCTCCGCCCGCCGCGCAGCACCAGGGCCGGGCAGGTCGACCCGAGCCAGTCCGCCCACCAGTCCCCGACACCGCCCCGCTGGACGGCCATCATGTCGTCCCAGTCGAACAGCAGGCGCCAGCGCCCGCCCTCGCGGACCGCGCTCTGCATGAAGTAGCCGCTGTCCGGGACGTGCTCGGCGATCGCGCGGGCGAGCTCCTCCCGGGTGGGCGCGGTCGCGGGCCACCCCCGCACGTCGAGCACCGGGTGCGCGACCTCGGGGCGGCGCATGACCGGGCCGACGTCCTCGACCACCAGCGCGGAGACCAGGTCCGGGTGGCGCGCGGCGAGCTGGTAGGCGGTGATGCCGCCCAGGGAGTGCCCGAGCACGACGACGGGCGCCAGGCCCAGCGCCCGCACCAGGTGGGCGGCGTCGGCCACGAAGTCGTCCCGGGAGTAGGAGTCGGCGCGCCCGGTGCGGCCGTGGCCGCGCTGGTCGGGGGCGACGACCCGCGCGACGCCCGCGAGGCGCGCGGCCAGCCCGGTGAAGACCGCGCCGCGGCCGAAGCTGCCGTGCAGCGCCAGGACCGGTGTCCCGGGGCCGCCGAAGTCCAGGTAGGCCACGGTGTTCCGGCCGGTGTGCGCGAACAGCTGCCGCATGGGGCCGAAGGTACTCCGGCCGCCCCGCGGTCGGCGCCCGGGTCGGGGCGGTCGCCGCCGGGAGCCCGCGGTCGGGCGGTGGCGTCAACGCCCGTAGAGGAAGCGGTGTCCCCTTGGGAGTCCCCGAAGGGGCACCTCCCGATTTTTAGTCTATACATGTAGACTAATCCAAACTTCCGGCGGTTAGTGAGGAGCGCTCATGGGCGAGGCACCGCGCGTCCCGGTCCGGCAGCTGGGGCCCGGCGGCCCGCAGGTGCCGCTGCTGGGGCTCGGCTCGTGGAACACGTGGGACCGGATGGAGTTCGACGACGCGGTGGCGCTGCTGCGGCGCGCGGCGGACGTCGGGGCGACCCTGTTCGACGTCGCGCACTACAACATGGGGCCCCACGCCGAGCAGGCGCGCACCGACATCATCTTCGGCGAGGCCGTGCGCGCGGCGGGCATCGCGCGCGAGGACTACCACCTGTGCGGGAAGCTGTGGCTGTGGGAGTACCCCACGACCAGCTTCGAGCAGCAGATGACGACCTCGCTGGAGCGCATCGGCGTCGACAAGGCCGACAGCGTGGTGGTCGGCGACTACATGTCCCCGCCCGACATCCCCTCGATCGTCACCGACGTGGCCGAGCAGATCCGCGCCGGGCGCTTCGACGCCTGGGGCGTGAACAACTGGGTCGCCGCCGACCTCGCCGAGGCGCTGGCGTTCGCGGAGCGGGAGGGCATGACGCCGCCGGTGTTCGCGCAGCTGAAGTACAGCATCGCGCGGCGCACCATGGCCGAGGGCGAGTTCTACGGCGGCTACTTCTCCTCCGGCCGGCTCGCGCTCCAGGCTTCGGACGTCTTCGAGGGCGGCATCCTGGCCGGCCGCAAGTTCCCGGAGCGCAAGATCGGGGCCGACCCGGGCGGGATCCGGGACGCCATCCGCGAGGCCGCGGACAAGGTCGCCGAGGTCGCCGCCGAGCACGGCGCCACCGCGGCGCAGGTCGCCATCGCCTTCTGCCTGGCCAACCCCGCCGTCGCCAACGTGCTGTTCGGCGTGAGCAGGATGGCGCAGCTGGAGGACAACCTCGGCGCCCTGCGGCTGGCCGAGGAGCACGGCGCGGAGCTGCGCGCCGCGCTGGACCCGCTGTGGACCGACCGCGCGGTCAACGCCGACGGCTCCTGGTAACCCGCCCCCGAGGAGACCCCTCCCCATGCCGCTCGACCCCGCGGTCGCCGAGATGTTCTCGGCGACCGCCCCACCCCCCGCGGGCGCGGCGCCGCGGACGGCCGCCGAGCTGCGGGCCGCGTTCGCCGCCGGCGTCACCGTGCCGGCCGAACTGCCGGAGGTCCGCTCGGTCACCGACCTGGCGGTGCCCGGCCCGGCCGGCGACCTGCGGGTCCGCCTCTACCGGCCCGAGGCGGCCCGCCCGACGCCGCTGCTGCTCTGGATGCACGGCGGCGGCTGGACCATCGGCGGCATCGAGGAGAACGAGCTGGTCAACCGCCGGATCTGCCGGGACGCGGGCGTCGCGGTGGCCTCGGTGGAGTACCGGTTGGCCCCGGAGCACCCGTACCCGGCCGCGCCGGACGACTGCTACGCGGCCCTGTCCTGGCTGGTGGTCCACGGCGTCGAGCACGGCGTCGACGCCTCCCGCGTCGCGGTGGGCGGTGAGAGCGCGGGCGGCAACCTGGCGACCGTGCTCGCCCTGCTGTGCCGGGACCGGGGCGGGCCGCGGCTCGCGGCCCAGGTCCTGGTCTGCCCGGTGACGGCGCACCCGGACGACCCCGGCCTGCGGTCCTACGCGGACTGCGCCGAGGGGTTCGGCATGTCCGCCGGCTCGATGCGGTTCTTCTTCGAGCAGTACCCGTCCTCGCCCCGCGACCTGGACGACCCCTACCTGCTGCCCTCGCGGGCGCCCGACCTCACCGGCCTGCCGCCGGCGCTGGTGATGACCGCGGAGTACGACGTGCTGCGGTCGGAGGGGGAGCAGTACGCCGCCCGCCTGGCGAAGGCGGGCGTGCCGACGACGCACAAGCAGTACGACGGCCAGGTCCACGGCTTCTACGGCCTGTACACGGACCTGCCCGCCTCCCCGGTCTCGCACGCGGACGTGGTCGACTTCCTCGTCTCCGCGCTCTGACCGGCCACCAGCCTCCGCCCCCGCCGACCCCGCGGCGGGGGCGGAGCCCCGTCCGGGCTCAGTCGCGCGCGATGCGCTCGAAGAACGAGTCCAGGTGCTGCCGCTGGAGCTTGCGCGTGGAGTAGCGCGGCCCGACCAGGCTCATCACGTTGGCCCCGGCGTTGATCAGCACGATCTCGTCGACCAGCTGCTCGTCCGACAGCGGGGTGCGGATCTCGCCGTCCGCGCGGGCCCGCCGGATGTGCTCGTGCAGCAGGCCGCGCCAGCCCTTCAGGTGCTCCCGGTACCGGTCGTGCAACCGCTTGTTGGACAACGACATCTGCCAGAACACCAGCAGCACCCGCGCCGCGGTGACGCGCTTGGCGTCCAGCGGCATCGAGCCGTAGCACATGGCGCGCAACGCCTCCAGCCCGGAGCGGTCCGCGACCGCGCCGGCGATGTACTTGTGCACCATGGACAGCGCGCGCTCGAAGGTGGCCTCCACCAACGCGTCCTTGCTGGCGAAGTACCGCTTCAGGGCGCCGTTGGCGAAGCCCGCGGCGGTGGCGATCTCACGCATGGTGGCGGCCTCCAGGCCACCGCGCACGATGAGGCCCCACGTCACGTCGACGATGTGCTCGCGACGTTCGTCGTGGTCGATCACCTTGGGCATCGTGCTCCTCGGAAGCGCCGGTTCGTCTACGTTTGTAGTGTAACCGTGATCCGGGCGCCCGGACCGCGCTGGGAGAAGGCACACAGCACCGGATTCAGCCGCGCGCGACTCCGCCGCACCGGCCGGGAAGGCGCCGTCGGGACGCGCCGCGCGCCCGCTGCGCGCCGCCGGGGACCCGGACGGCCGGTGGAGCCGCACGCCGGGCGGCGCGGCCCCCGGCGCCGGGGCGGACCCCTCGGCGCGGGCCGCCTCGCGTCAGGAGTTGGCCCGCCACAGGGCGAAGTTCAGCGCCGTCGCGTAGGCCACCCACAGCCAGTACGGCACCAGCAGGAGCGCGGCGCTCCGGGACACCCGGTGGAAGACCCCGATGGTCACCGCCACCAGCACCAGCAGGGCGGAGATGTCCAGCAGCGCCAGGCCGTAGGCGCCGCCGCCGAAGAACAGCGGCGTCCACAGCGCGTTGAGCACGAGCTGGGCCGCGTACACCCACAGCGGCCGGGTGAAGCCGACCCGCCGCCAGACCAGCCACCCGGCGACCGCGATCATCGCGTAGAGCACCGACCACACCGGCCCGAACAGCCACCCCGGCGGGGCCCAGGCGGGCTTGGCCAGCGCGGCGTACTCCTCCCGCGAACCCTGGACGCCCAGCGAGCCGACCAGCGCGACGACGACCACCGCCGCCGCGAACCCCGCCAGGACCCACCACCGCCTGCCGTCGCGCCCCGCCGCCGGAACCGTCGCCACGGATGCCCCTCCCGATCCGATCGGCACTGCTCGTGCACCGAATCTAGAGCCGCGCCGGCGGTGGGGCCACTCGACGGGGAGCGATCCGCCCCCCGCGTCCGGTCACCGGACAATCCTTTGTGGACTCCGGCCCCGCCCGGTCCGACCGCCGCGCCGGGGGAACCGGACGGCCCCCGGCGGCGTCGGCGTTGACATGACTGCTCGCGTGCCGCCGTGGCGCTCGCCCTGGACACCGGTCGTGGCGGCGTCGGTCCCGGTGGTCTGCACGCTGTGGTCGGTCGCCGTCCCGGGCGGCTACTTCGGCCTGCTGCTGGTGGCGCTGACGTGCTGGGTCGTGGTCGTCGCGGCCTGGGCGGCGGTCGGCGTGCTCGCCGTCGCCGCCCTGCCGCGCCCCCGGTCGCGGCGCCTGGGCCGGCTGTGGCCGTGCGCGCTCGTGCCCGCCCTGCTGGTGGCGACCTGGGCGACGGCGCGCTCCGGCGTCGTGGAGCGGGTGGTCTTCGAGGCCCACCGGCCGGAGCTGGAACGCCTCGTGGCGGACGTGCAGGCCCGGCCGGACCGGCGGGTGGACCGCCGGGAGGTCGGGCTGTACTCGATCAGCCGGGCCACCGCGGACCCGAACGGGCCGTGCACGCTGATCACGTTGCGGCACGGCGACGTCCTGCTCGGCAGCAGCGGGTTCGCCTACTGCCCGGAACGCGCGCCCACGAGCACCCGGCTCGCCGAGGGCTACTCCTACACGCCCATCGACGGCCCCTGGTACGAGTTCGTCTTCACCTGGTAGCCGCCGGCAGCCGGGCGCCGTCAGGGCAGCCGGCGACGCCCGGCGAAACCCAGGTCGGCGCGGTGGTACCAGGCCAGCTCCGGGTCGCCCTCCAGCCAGCACAGCAGCACCGGCTCGCCGTCGAGGTCGGCGGGGAAGTCGACCAGCAGCGGCGCGAAGCCCTTCAGCTCCGCGCCGGAGACCTGCACGGTGGTCATCAGCTCGTCCAGCCGGGCCTGCGCCGCCTTGAACTCGGCCAGGCCGCCCAGGGCGGTCGGCGCGCCGCCGCCCAGGGCGGCGGACAGCTCGGCGGCGTCGGCCCGCAGCGCGACGATCCCGTCCAGCACCGGGCGCAGCCGCGCCAGCTCGTGCCGCGCCTCGGACAGGGTGAACAGCCCCAACGCCCTACCCCGCCGATCGGATCGGTGATCGCACCGCTCCAGGCTACGCCGGGGCGGGCGCCCCGGCGCGGCCGGAGTCGGCCGATCAGCGGATCAGGCCCAGCCGCAGGAACACCGACTCGCCCGGCGCGTCGTCCACGCCGTCGTTGTCCACCGCGCCGACCAGCCTGCGCAGCGGGCCGTGGCCGACGACGGCCAGTCCCTCCACCTTGTCGTGGGCCGCCGCGCCACCGGCCCGCAGCGCGGGCAGCAGGTCGCGGGCGAGGGCCTTGGCCACCACGGGCTTCGGCTCGCCGGCCGCGACCGGCCGCAGGCGGGAGACGTCGACCCGGTAGACCTTCTTGGTGGCCGCGGTGTCGCCGCGCTGGTTGTCCCGCTCCAGCACCAGCAGCGTGCGGTCGTCCAGCGCGGTCAGCTCCGACAGGCCGACCCAGCCGGTCCTCGCGGCGTCCAGCGGGTACGCCGCGAACGCCCACTCGCCGGTGGCGGGGGTGAAGCGGGCCAGCGTCGCCTGGCCGAGCCGGTCGGCCTTCCACTCGCGCTGCACGGCGACCCACACCTGCTCGCCCGCGCCGCGCCCGGTGGTGGCCACGCCCTCGAAGCCGTTGCCGGTGGCGGTGGCGGCGACGCCGTCGGGCAGCGGCACCTCGCGCACGACCGCGCCCGACGCGGCGACCTCGACCAGCAGGTTCGGCGTCTTCTTCCCGTCGCCCTCGGCGGCCACCCAGTAGCCGCCGCCGCGCCGCGCCGCGATGCCCTCGGCGTCGTAGCCCACCGGCGCGCCGCCCCTGGTCAGGGTCAGCTCCGCGCGGACGCGGGCGGGCGCGGCCAGGGTGTCGACGGTGAGCACGCGCGTCGGCCGGTAGGCGGAGTCGGCGACGGCGACGACGGAGCGGTGGTCGCCGGGGATGCCCGACAGCCCCGACAGCGCGCCGAACCCGATGCCGTCGGACACGATCGACGGCGCGCCCTGGTTGCGCTGCAACGACACCGGCAGCGGCGTGCGGGTCAGGCGGTAGGCGCTGAGCGAGGAGCGCACGCCGTCCTCGGCGGAGTCCTCCTCGGCGGACACGACCAGGGTTCCGGTCGCGGGGATCGGCAGCAGGCCCTCCGGCCCGACCCCGGTCGGCAGGGCCTGCAGGAACCTCGGCCGGCGCGGGTCGTCCACGTCGTAGACGGCGACCAGGTTGGCCCGCTCCAGGCCGACGAACGCGTACCGGTGCCGCCCGAAGGTCGCCACGGCCAGGCCCTCCGGCTCGACGCCCTTGTTGTCCGACCGGCCGTCGGCGTACTGGCCCTGCCGGATCGCCACCTGCTCCAGCTCGTTGCCCGAGGAGTGCACGACCCGGCCGGACGCCGCGTCGAACACCGTCCAGGTGCGGGAGCCGCCCCGGTAGTCGCCCTCGTCGGCGGTGGCCAGGGTGCGGTCGTCCAGCCACGCGACGGCGTCGGGCTCGCGGGGGGCGGTGATCGTCCCCGACGGGTCGATCCGGCCGTCGTCCTCGGTGTCCACGCCGGTGACGGTGGCGGAGCCGGCGGAGAAGTGGCCGACCACCGCGCCCGAGGGCAGGTCCACGACCGCGATGTGGTTGTTCTCCTGCAACGTGACCGCGACCTGGTTGCGGCCGTTGACGCTGACGTACTCGGGTTCGGGGTCCTCCGGCGCGACCTCGGCCAGTCCGGTCAGCTCGACCCTGCGCAGCGCCCAGGCGGCCGGCGCGCCCTGGATGTCGACCACGGCGAGGAACCCGGCGGGGGCCTGCGGGAGCCGGCCGCCGTCCACGTCCTCGTCGCGCTCGTTCTCCACGGCGATGGCGGCGTAGCGGCCGTCGGGGGAGATGTCGACGGAGTCGGGCTGCCCGCCCAGCTCGTGCCGGGCGCGGACCTCGCGCGAGTCGAGGTCGACCACCAGCAGCGCGCCCGAGGGCGCGGTGGACGACCCGGAGGTGTTCACCGCGACCAGCGCCAGCCGGCCCAGGACGTCGACCGAGGTCGGCTCACCGGGCAGGGGCAGCACGCCGTCGGGCGTCAGCCGACCGTCCCGGACCTTCGTGAAGCCGATCCGCCGGGCCGGGGAGTCGGTGTGGACCACGGTCCCGCCGTCGGCGGTGGCCGCCGCGATCTCGGCCGCCGTGTGCTGGTCGGCGGAGCTGTTGCGGTGCACCGGCATGGTGTCGACCCGCTGGAACCGCTCGGGCGTCCTCGCCCCGGCGGGTGAGGGCACCGACATGCTCATCCCGCAGGCCAGCAGCACTGCGAGAACGCGGACAGGACGGACCACGGGGCCTCCAACCTCGACGACGGGCGCGCGCTTTGTAACCCACCGGAACGTCTTCGCGGTGAACGGACCGTGACCGGCCGGGGGACCCCGTCCGGTGGTCCGGGGTCGCGCCCGGTGACGACCGGTGTCGCGGCGGACCTGCCGGCCCGGCTGGACCTCGACGACCTCGGCGCGCTGCCGGCGGCGGCGTCGCCGGAGTTCGATGGGTGACCGCTGCGGCGGCCCGGGGTTCAGGGGAGGCGGTGCAGTTCGAGCCACCGGCGCCAGGTGGCGCGCGTGACCCTCCGCTCCGGCTGGTCCGCGATGTCGAGGACGAACCGGGCCCGCAGGCCGATGACCGGGTCGGGGGCGTGCAGCAGGGCGGAGACCCTGGCGCGGAAACCGCTGTCGGCCACGTGCGGCACTAACTGCGCGTACATCCAGTCCTTGCACCGGTACTGGCGGTGCAGGGCGGTGATGACCAGGTTCGCGACGTCCGGCCGCATCCCCTCCGGCACCCCGAACCGGCCGAGCCGGCGCAGCACGACCTCCTTGCGCGACCACGGCGACCACAGGTCCGAGGCGGGGGAGCGCCACTCGGCCGGGTGGCACGCCTCCCAGCGCAGGTACAGCACCACGAACGGCCCGTACAGCGCGTGCGCGACCTCGTCCTCCAGGTCGGCGTCCAGGAACCTGTCGAGGTGGCCGAACAGCGTCTGGTCGTGGTGCCAGCGCTGGTCGGCGCGCGCCTGGTCCATCTCCGCCGCCAGGTGCGGCTGGGTCGGCAGCGGCGTGCCGGCCTCCCGCCACACCCGGTTGGTCCAGCGCAGCGCGGCGCCGCTGCCCTCCACCAGGGCCTGGTGCCGCGCCAGGGCCCGTGCGCGGACGGCGTCGTCGGGCGCGATGAGGTCGAACGCCCACGAGCGGGCGGAGGGCCGGTTCACTTGCACCACCAGGACATCGACGAGGTCGGGACGGGGTTTCAGGCTCGCGGGGCGCGCACGGCGCCCAGGCCGCGGCGGGCGGGCGCGGGCGGCGGAGGTTCGGCGTCGTCGGCCAGCGCGTCGTAGGCCGACAGCCAGCCCGTGGCGCGGTAGTCGCCGCGCCGGGTGAACACCGCCACGCCCCGGTCCGCGGTGTCCGGCTCGTCGGGGGCGTCGGGGAAGGGCACCTCGGTCGCCGCCCGGGTCGGGGTCGGCGGGCTGTGGTGCTTGCCGTGCCACGTGACGGCCGACGCCGCCACCGTGCCCGCGACGGTCGCGTGGTCCTCGTGCACCGCCAGGGCGGCGGTGGTGGCGCGTTCGCGCAGCAGGGCGGTGTAGCCGGCCTGGTCGAGCCCGCACTCGGCGGGCGGGCGGCCCGGCGGCCAGTCGGGGGAGCGCACGCCGCGCGCCAGCGCCGAGCGCCACATCTCCGGCACCAGGTCGTGGGCGCGCTGCCGGGTCGCCATCTGCTCGCACAGCCACAGCAGGCGGCCCGCGCCGCGCCGCGGCCGGAGGTGCCGCCAGCGCACGCGGTGGTCCAGGTCCGCGGCCACCACCGCGATCCACGGGTGCACGGTGCCCAGCGCGCCCTGCGCCGCCAGCCACGCCAGGTAGCGCGGCGCCTGGTCGAACACCGGGTGCAGGGTGGTCAGCGGGATGCCCGCGGCGACCCTGCGGCGGGTCCGGCCCGGCGCGAACAGGTGCGGCGAGCGGGCGGCCAGCAGCAGCGCCGCGCGGGCCAGGTCGCCCGGCGCGGTGGTGGTCTGCGAGCCCAGGCCCTTGACCGACGCGGTGTGCGTGATCCGCGAGGCCCGCCCGCCCGCCTTGACCGCCGTCGCCACCGCCGGGCGCACCTGGTCGGGCACCGGGATGGCCGCCAGGTCGCGCACCGCGACCGACAGCACCAGGGTCAGCGCGTCCTCGGCGGCGTCCGGGTCCGGTGGCGGTGGCAGCAGCCGCAGCGCGTAGCGCAGCCGGTGGCCGGCGTGCGTGGACACCATCATCCGGGCGGTCAGGCGGCCCAGTTCGGTGATCGCCAGCGCGCCGTCCGGCCGCGCGGCCAGGTGCCCCTCGTCGACCAGGAACGACACCGCGTCCTGCACCGGCTGCAGCGCGTCGTCGCCCTGCGCGTGGGCCAGCGTCTCCACCCACCACGCCTCGGCGTCGGCCAGGCACGTGATGCGGCCCTGCAGCACCTCCGCCAGCACGTGGTCGGGCAGGCTCTCGTGGATGCGCGAGTACACCGAGTAGCCCGCCACCAGCCGCGTCTGCCACGCCGCCCGCTGGTGCTCGTCCACCACCAGGTACGACCAGCCCTCGGTCTCGCCTGCCCCGATCCGCCCGGCGCGGCCGAACATCTGCAGCACCATCGACGTGTCCATGGCCTCGCCGCCGACCGCGGTGTCGCGCACGATCACCGCGCGGGCCGGCAGGTTGACGCCCGCCGCGACCGTGGAGGTGGCCACCAGGACGTCGGCCCGGCGTTCCCGGAACGCCCGCTCGGCGGCGTGCTTGTGCTCGTAGTCCGCGTAGTGCAGGCGCACGCCGACCTCGGCGCAGACCTGCGTCAGGCCGTCCACGTCGTCCGAGGCCACGGTGTGCACGGGCGCGCCCCGGTCGGCGGCGATCGCCATCGCGGTGGAGCGCACGTTGCGCTTGGACCCGCAGAACACCAGGACGCTGCCCCGCTCGGCGGTGTGCCGGGCGGTCAGGTCGACCACCACCTGCTCGCGCAGGCGCGCGTTGGCCGCGTACCCGGACGCGGCGGGCACGGTCGGCAGCTGCCAGGTCACCCGCGACGGCCGCCAGCTCGTCGCGACCAGCTCCGCCTCCAGCCACTCGGCGACCTCGGCGGCGTTGGACACCGTCGCCGACAGCCCGACGATGCGCACCGGGGAGTCCGCGCCGCGCACCCGCGCGAGCAGCGCCTCCAGCAGCGCGCCCCGGCCGGGCGTGCCGAGCAGGTGGATCTCGTCGACCACCAGGCAGCCGACCTCGCCCAGCGCCGCCTGCAGCGACGCGGCCCGGCAGATCGCCTCGAACTTCTCGGTCGTGGCCACCCACAGGTCGGCCGCCCGCACCCGCTCGACGTCGACGGCGTACTCGCCGGACAGCCGCTCCACCCGCAGGCCCCGCGCGCGCCAGGTCTCCAGCTCGCGGTCCAGCTCGTCGGTCAGCGAGCGCTGCGGCACCAGCCACGCGGCCTTGCGGCCCTCCTCCAGGATCGCCTTGAGCACCGCCATCATCCCGATCGCGGTCTTGCCCGCGCCGGTGGGCGCGGTGATCAGCAGGTGCGAGTCCTCGTCCACGATGTGCGGCGCGGCCTGCGCCTGCGCCGGGTTGAGCAGCGGGAACGGCAGGTAGGGCAGCCACCGCGGCGGCACCAGCCGGTCCGCCGGCGCGGGGTCGGGCGGCGCGGCGGGCGCCGGCTCGTGCAGGTCCCACAGCAGGTCGAACGCGAGCCGCGCGGCGAGCGCGCCGTCCTCGCCGACGGGTTCGCAGGGCTCCGGGACGACACCGCCCACCTCGGACAGCCAGGCCGTGGCCCGCAGCGGGCCGGTCAGCGACGAGACGGTCTCCTGCTCCAGCCAGTGCCGGACCGACCGGTGCGCCACGCCCTCCCGGGTGAGCAGCTCGCGCAGGTCGTCGAACTCGGGGCGGTCGGGCATGAGGACGCGCCCGTCGGTCACGCCGGCCGGTGGCTTGAGGGTCGGGTCGGTGGTCTTGCACCACCACACCGGGCCGGCGCCGGCCGCGTCGACCAGGGCGGGCGGCAGGGCCGGGACGTCGTCCTGCGCCGTGGGCACCGCTTCGGAGCCGGCCAGGACGGACCTGATCCGGGCCGCCATGACGGTGGTCGACATCCGCCGCGCCGCACGTGCGGGCCGGGGTTCCCCGGGTGGTCCCGGGCTGTCGAGCGGGTCGTCGGGCGCGGGCGGTCCGGGGAGGTCGGCGGGTTCCGCGGGCCCGGCGCCGGCCGGGAGCCCGGTCGGCCGCGCGGGCCCGGCCGGGTCCTCGGCCTCGACGAGCCCGGTCCCGGCGGGCGGTCCCGGCCTGCGCCCCGGCCGCCGCTCCCGCTTCGGCCGGCCCGTCGCTCCGGTCGGACCCGCTGCGGAGGTCGGGCCCGTCGCGGTGGCGGGGTCCGTCGCGGCAGGCGGACCGGGGACCTCCTCGTGGTGCGCACGGGCCTCCCGCGCCAGCGCCGCGAGCTGCGCGTCCTCGGCAGCCCGCCGCGCGACGGCCTCGGGCCGCAGCTCGCCCAGCACCGACCGCTGCGAGAGCTGCAGCTCGCGCAGCGTGAACGACGCCGGGCACCCCGGGCACACCACGGCGGCCTGCAACTGCTGCTTGCCCCGGTGCGGGTGGGCCCGGTAGAGGCCGTGCAGCCCGCCGGCGCAGCGGGGGCACCGCTTCTCCACCGGGATCGGCGACCACTGCCAGCCGGGCTCGGCGTACCGGGCGATCGCGGGTTCCGGGCGGACGCCCCACCGGGCCTCGACCACCCCGGCGACCGACGTGTCGACGTCAGACGACCCGCGGACCACTCATCGCCTCCCCCGTCGGCCACACCCGGCAAGCACGCGATGCTAACCCGAACGCCACCGGCACGTGCGAACGGCGGCGGGGGCCGCCGCAGCGGCGCGCGCACCGGGACGTGCGCGTCCGACCGGCGACGCGCAGCCGTCGGGCCTGCTCCGGGTCGATGGGCGCCGGCGCGACCCACCGGCCGCTCCACACCGCGCCGCGGCCCGACGCCCCTACGCGGCGGTGCCGGTCGGGAAACCCCGGGCGGGCCGCCCGGGGGACCGGCGCGGCGGCCCGCTCACGCCGGGTTCTCCTGCTCCTGCTCGACCTGGCGGTTCCACTCGGTCTTGCCGGCCTGCCAGCCGTCCTCGTCCTTGCCCACCCGCCAGTAGCCGGAGATCGACAGCTGCTCGCGGGCCACCCCGCGCTCCAGCCGGAGGTGGCCGCGCAGCTGCTTGACCATCGCGGCCTCGCCGTGCACGAACACGTGCGGGCGGCCGGGCGGGAACTCCAGCGCGCGCACGGCCGCCACCAGGGCCTCGCCGCGCGGGCGGTCGCCGCGGTGCAGCCAGACGACGTCGAACGGCGCGTCCAGCTCGTCCTCCGGGCCGTCCACCTCGGCGAAGACCCTGGCGACCGCGCCGGCGGGCAGCGCGTCCAGGGCCGCGGCGATGGCGGGCCACGCGCTCTCGTCACCGGCCAGCAGGTGCCAGTCCGCGGTCGGGTCCGGCGCGTAGCCGCCGCCCGGACCGGCGAAGTGCAGCACGTCGCCCGGCTGGGCCTTGGCCGCCCACGGCCCGGCGATGCCCGAGTCGCCGTGCGTGACGAAGTCGATCCACAGCTCGCCGGCCTCGGCGTCCCAGCGGCGCACGGTGTAGGTGCGGGTGCGGGGCCACTGGTCGCGGGGCATCGTCTCGCGGATGGCGGTCAGGTCGAACGGGTCCGGGTAGACGACGTCCTCCTGCGGGAACTGGAGCTTGACGTAGCTGTCGGTGAACGGGCCGACGGCGAACCCGGCCAGCCCCTCGCCGCCCAGCACGACCCTGATCATCCGAGGTGCGACCTGCTCGGTGCGCAGCACGCGACCGCTCTTGATCCGGGACCGCTCGGCCATGCGACTCTCCCTGCCACGGTGGACACGCTCGAGGTCCACCGTACGTTGCGGTTCGGCCGTCCGGCGCAACACCCACCGGGGTGCGGCCCGCCGACCGGGGACACCTCGACCGTACGACCGCCGGGAGCCCGTCCGCCGGGACCGGACTTCGGGCCTGCCCCGCCGGGGAGCGCCCCGCCGCCGGTCGGACCCCGCCCGGGGGTGCGGGCCGCTTCGGCGCCACCGGCCGCGACGCCGGCCGTCTCGGCGCAGGACCGGCCCCGCCCCCGGTTCCTCCCCGGGGCGGGGTGTCGGGCGGCGCCGGGGGTCCGGTCCGCGCGGATCATCACAGCCCCGTTGCGGAACGGCCCGCGGGCGGTTTTTGTCGGTGCCCCTCGTTAACCTCCGCCCCACGGGTTCGGGATCGACTTCACAGGAGGAACCGTGGGCTGGCTGGACGCCGCTTCCGGGTACCAGGTGCGGCTTGGGGACGGTGGGCGCGTCCAGGCCCGCAACGCCAAGGGGAAGGTGCTCTCCGCCGTCCCGGCGTCCATCAAGGACGATCCGCGGGTGGTGCAGCTGCGCCAGCTCTCGGAGTGGCTGGCGCGGCACGAGGCGGAGTGCCTGTCCGCAGTGGACGGCTGGCTGGTGCGGTCGCTGCCGGTGCCGCGCGCGCTGATCACCGAGGTCTGGGCCGACGAGGCGTGGGCGAGCGCCCTGCGCGACCTGGTGGTCGTGGCCGACGGCGAGGCCGGGTTCCTGCGCGACGCCGACCCCGGGCGCGGGCTCGGCGTGGTCACCCTGGACGGCGACACGGTGCGGCTGCGGCCCGAGGTGGTGTCCATCCCGCACCCGGTGCTGCTGGAGGACCTGGCGGAGCTGCGCGAGTTCGGCGCGGAGCTGGGGGTCGAGCAGAAGGTGCAGCAGCTGTTCCGGCAGACCTTCGCCCGCGTGCCGCACCCGGTCGGCAAGTCCTCTGTGGAGGACTTCTCCGGCGGCCGGTTCGCGGAGGTCGCGCACGTGGTCGGCCGGTGCCGCTCGCTGGGCTACCCGGTGCGCGGCGGCGAGGCGGTGTACTCGGCGTTCGAGGGCGGCCGGGTGGTCGAGGCCCGGTACTGGATCGGCGCGGACTACCCGGAGGGCGAGGCGTGGACCGGCGGGTTGCGCTGGTCCCTGGAGGACGGAACCGCGCTGCCCCTGTCCGACGTCGGACCGGTCGCGTGGTCCGAGGGGATGCGCATGGCCTCGGCGATCCACGCCGGGCGCGTCGTGGCGGAAGAGGTGGCCCGGTGAGCGAGCACGACGAGAAGGCCCTGATCGCCGCCGGCGCGGTGCTGCCCGGCGCGGCGCCCACCGGGCAGGACCGCGACGCGGTCACCGCCCGCCGCTACGCGCACCCGGCCCTGGGCGACCGGGTGGTGGTGCGGCTGACGCCCGCCGTCCTGGGCCGCGCCGAGGACCTGACCTGCGAGTACCTCGGGTTCGACGCGCCCGGCCGCGTGGCGGCGGTGGGCACCGGGCGGCGCAGCGCCCTCGGCTTCCCGGCGTGGGCGCTGATCAACGACCCGGACAACGCCCACCACGCGCTCAACCTGGTCAAGGACGTCGAGCGGCTGGCCCGCACCGCCAAGTCGAAGGCCGGCGCGGCGAAGGACGGCTTCACCGCCCTGGGCGGGATGCTGGGCCGCTCCGCGCCGCACTTCCTGCCCACCTTCTACGAGCAGGCCGGCCGGATCTTCCTGCAGCACGGCAACACCACCTACGCCGCGTCGATGTTCGGCAAGGCGCGCGAGGCGGAGGAGGTGCACGACCTGGCGGTCGACCCGGAGCGCGTCCGCGAGGTGTTCCTCGAGTTCGCGTTCGCCGGCGCGCTGACCGCGAAGGCGCTGTCCGCGCACGCCAAGGGCCTGGCGCGCAAGCACGAGCCGGGCGCCGCCTACGAGCTGTTCGTGACGCTGTGCGTGGAGCGCACGCGCGGCGGGCTGCCCCCGTACACGGGGATGCCGGAGGACCTGAGGCGGCTGGCGAGGGCGGCCGGGCGGGACGCGGCGGCCGAGGACGAGCGGCTGCTGCGGGCGGTGCTGGACAGCCCGTCGATCGGCCACGCGGGCGCGGCGTTCTGGAAGTCCTACCGGGACTCGCTGGTCGCGCTCGCGAAGCGGGACGAGGCGGTGCGCGCCCGGCTGCTGGCGTTCGTGCCGGCCGCGGCGTCCACCCTGGACACCTGGTTCGGGATCCTGGGCGCGTGCGGTGCGACCCGCGAGCTGGTCGAGCCGGGCGGCGCGGCGGACGCGGCCGAGTGGCTGTCGTCGGTCGTGTCGGTCCGCCGCGGCGGCTGGCGCGGCGTGGGGCGGTCGCGGACGCTGCTCGACCTGGCGGCGGCGATGGCGCCGAGGCTGGCCGCCGACGGCGTGCCGGTGCGCGTGCTCAGCGACTGGCGGCAGGACGAGCTGGACCTGCTGGACCTGCTGGTGGCCGGCGGCGTGCCGCTGGCGCCGCCCCGGCGCGAGCAGGTCGTGGTCAACGTCGGCGGTTGGCTGGCCGACGAGGGCGAGGGGCGGCGCGACCTCGCCGCGCTCGCCGAGTCCGAGCTGCTGGGCGGGCCGCTCGGCGCGGGCGTGGTCGGCCACCTCCGCGCCGCGGCCCGCGGCGAGGTGGTCGGCGTCGACGTGCTCAGCGGGGTCCTGGTCGTGCCCGGCCTGCGGGTCGCGCTGCGGCGGTGGCTCGCCGGGCGCGCCGACCGCTCGCCCGCCGGGCTGCCCGAGCTGACCGCCCACCTCGACGAGCTGGCCCTGCTGCGGCTGCCCGAGGCGTTCGCGGACGTGCCGGAGGCGGCCGAGGCGATCGCCGCGACCGACGTCGCCGCCGCCCTGCGCGCCACGCTGCGCGCCGGCCTGCTCGACGAGCTGGGCTGGCCCGCGCTGGACGAGGCGGTGGTCCGGCTGGCCGCGGGCGCCGCGCCCAAGGGCGAGGGCGTCGTCGTGTGTGGTGAGGGCTGGCCGGCGCTGGTGCTGCGGCGCGGCGAGGCGTTCGTGGTGGTCGGGCCGGACGGGGTGCTCGCCGAGCACGTCGCCCGCATCCCGGCCGACGCCCGCCACCGGTGGCGCTTCGAGCCGACGGCGCGGTGGGTGGCCGGCCGGCTCCTGGTGCGCTGGGACGGCCCCGACCACGAGCTGGCCTACTGGAGCGACGCGCCGGAGCGCGTGTTCGACCCGACCGGCGACGGGCCGCAGCGCTACCGCGAGGCCGACTCGGCGCTGCCGTCGATCGCCCTGGCGGGCGACGCGCGCTTCGGCGGCCGGCGGGCGGTGCGCCCCGGCGACACGCAGGTGCCCGCGGCCGGCACGGCGTTCGGCGACGGCGCCTCGCTCTGGACGGCGGTGCGCGTGGACGGCGCGGTGCGCTGGGTCGAGGTCGACCCGGCCACCGGCGAGCGCGGGCGGGCGAGCCTGCCCGGGTTCCTGGAGGACTTCGCCGCGGACGGCGCGGAGCTGGAGTTGGCCGGCTGCGACCTGCGGCCGGCGGTCGCGGCCACCGAGGGCAGCCCCCTGGGCGCGGCCGGCGGCCTGCACGGCTGGCGGCTGCGCCGCGAGGCCGACGGCTCCTGGCTGGGCGAGGGCGTCGACGGCCGCCGCGTGCGGCTGGCCGCCGGCCCGCGCCCGGTGGGCCTGCTGGACCTGCCCGGTGGCGCGCGGCTGACCGTGGGGCCGGCGGGCAACGCGGTGTCGGTGCTGGACGCGCGGGGCGTCGTGCTGGGCCGGGTGGCCCCGGAGCAGGGCTGCCCGGAGTACGCCGCCGGCACGCCGCTGGTGCCGGCCGTGCCGTGGTGGCACGTGCTGCGACCCCGGGACGAGGCGGGCTCGGCGGCGCTGCGCGCCGTCACCCGCGAGGCCGTGGACGCCATGATCGCGGCGGTCCCGCCGGAGGGGGACGGGCTCGACCGGCGCGAGCGGCTGGCCGCCCTGGTGCGCGGCGAGCGCGACGACGTGGCCGCCGCGGTGGCCGCCGCGCTGCCCGGCCTGACCCACCCGGCGCTGCTGGCGGGCGTGGTCGACCTCGTGCGCCGCGCGGCCGGGCTGGCGCGCGGCTGCGCCGCCTACGCCGGCGTCGCCGCCGCGGCCCGGGAGGTCGGCCCGGTGGCCCTCGCGCCGGTCGGGCCCGCGATCGGCGAGCAGACCGTCGAGTCGGCGCTGAAGTGGTTCGGCGGCGGTCGCTCCAGGCACGTGCGCGCCGGCGCCCGGACCACGCTGCCCGACCTGCTCGCCGCCCTGGCGGAGACCGCGGCGCAACCGCGGCCGGCGGGCCGGGAGCTGCCCCCGCCGGGCAGCGGCGACTGGTTCGAGGCGCTGCCCGCCCTGCCCGCGCTGGCCTACCGCGCGGCGTCCCCGCTCACCCCGCAGGACGAGCGGGAGGCCCTGGCGCTGGTGCTGCGGTGCGTGGCCGACAGCGGCCTGGCCGAGGGCTCCGGCCACTGGCGCACCCTCACCGTGACGGTGCCCGACGGCGCCGCGACGCCGCTGCACCGGGTGACGCCGGTGGGCGAGGGGTTCATCGCCGCGTCCCACGAGCAGTGGCGGCCCCGGGAGGGGAACCGCTACGGGGGCGTGCAGTTCACCCGCACCCCCGGGGCGTTCGAGGTGCCGCCCGGCTGGCGCGTCGTGTCCGCGCACGAGCTGCGCGCGCCGTTCGGGCGGGAGCGGGCCGACCGGTTCCTGGCCGCCCTCGCCGAACGCGGCCCCGCGCCGTGGGTCGCCGAGGCGGTGCCTGCCCTGGTGGAGCGCACCGGCCTGGGCACCGCCGAGGCGACGGTGCTGCTGGCGGGCATGGCGGGCGTGGACCGGTGGGACGCGCACTACCTGTCCACCGCCGAACGCCGCCTGCTGGGCCTGTCCGCCGCCGGGGCGAAGACCGCGAAGGAGCGGCTGCGCCCGCTGGACGGCCCGTTCCGCCGCCGCCTGCTGGCCGCCGCCGTGCCCGAAGACCCGGCCGAGCTGTGGACGACGGGGCCGGACGTGGCCGCCGTCGCCGAGATGTGGGTGGCCGAGCGGGGCCTGCGCCGCCCGGTGCCCGACGACGTGCTGCAGGACGCGACGAAGCTGCTGCCGCTGCGCGGGGCCGGCGAGTACGTGACGGGCGTGCTCGACCCGGACCGCACGGCGTGGCTGACGCAGGACTCGGACCAGCGCCTGGACGGCACGACCCTGCGGGCCCGCAACCCCGACGGCTTCGGCGGGTCGACCCTGCGGGCCGTGCCGGGGGTGCTGCGGTGGCTGGCCTACCGCCTGCCGGCGGGCTCGCCGCTGCGGTCGGCCCTGCCGGTGTCGCTGGCGCTGGCCCGGCGGCGCGTGGCCCACCCGGGCTTCGCCGTCGACCTGGGCGGCTGGGTGCAGGTGGACTCCCTGGCCGGCCTGCTGGGGCAGGAGCCGCCCGCGGAGGGCGGTGCCGTGCAGCCGCGCGACTGGCTGCACGTCGCCCGGACGCACGGCGGGTACTGCCGCGTCACGGTGCGCCCCGGCCTGGTCGGCCCCGAGGACCGGGAACTGCTGGCGGCGGTGGTGGAGGTGACCGGCGGCCGGGAGCTGGGGCAGGCGCTGGCCGACCTCGCCGACGAGGGCCTCGCCGCGGCGTGCGCGGTGGCCCCGGCCGGCGACCCGGAGGCTTACCACCAGGTCCCGGGCGCGCAGCTGGTGGCGGAGGTCGCCGGGGAGCTCGGCCTGGCCGAGGACGCGGCCCTGCTCTACCTGCAGCTGCTGGCGCTGCCCGACCCGACGGACGCCAACGTCGCCCGCTGGACGGGCTGGAAGCCCGCCCGCCTGCGCAAGGCGCGCGCCGCGCTGGCGGAGACCGACCTCGTCCTCACCGCGAAGCGCGCCCGCGCCGGCCGCTCGCTGTTCCTGCCCGGCGGCTGGCTGCCGCTGGCGAGCCCGCACGTCCCCCTGGAGAGCTGGAAAGCGCCCATGTTCGGCTTCACCGACCACCCGACCGGGGTGATCGCGCCCCGCGAACCCGTCGCCGCCCTGTTCGCCCGCGCCTGGCGGCGCGTGCGGGACGGCGACGCGCCCGCCTACGAGGAGCTCAGGACCGGAGGCCGCCGGTGACCGCCGCGCGCCAGGTCGACCCGCCCGAGGACGCCTTCGCCGAGGAGCTGGCGTTCCTGGCGGCCTACGACACCGGCCGCCGCCCGCCCGGCTGGCGGCTCACCCCGCGCGCCGCCGTCGCGTTCGTCACCGGCAGCGGCGACGCGCTGGCCCTGCCCGAGCCGGTGGCGGGCGTGCCGAACCGCATGGTGATCAGCCCGAAGTTCGTGGGGGAGCGGGCGCTGGTCGAGCGCGCCGTCGTCACGCTGGCGGGCGAGCGCGGGCTGCTGCTGGTGGGTGAACCGGGCACGGCGAAGTCCATGCTGTCCGAGCTGCTCGCCGCCGCCGTGTGCGGCACCAGCCAGCTGGTCGTGCAGGGCACCGCCGGCACCACCGAGGACCAGCTGCGCTACGGCTGGAACTACGCGCTGCTGCTGGCGGAGGGCCCCAGCCCCCGGGCCCTGGTCCCGTCCCCGGTGCTCACCGCGATGCGCACCGGCGGCGTGGTGCGCGTCGAGGAGGTGACGCGCTGCCTGCCGGAGGTGCAGGACGCCTTGGTGTCGATCCTGTCCGACCGCCGGATCGCCGTGCCGGAGCTGTCCGGGGCCGACGGCGCGACGGTCCACGCCGCGCCGGGCTTCACGGTGATCGCCACGGCGAACCTGCGCGACCGGGGCGTGTCGGAGATGTCGGCGGCCCTCAAGCGCCGCTTCAACTTCGAGGCCGTGGGCCCCATCGGCGACCTGGCGGCGGAGACGGCGCTGGTGCGCCGGCAGGCCAAGGCGGCGCTGGACCGGGTGAACGCGCCGTTCGCGGTGGACGACGTGGTGCTGGAGGTGCTGGTCACGGCGTTCCGGGACCTGCGCAACGGCGTGTCGGAGGAGGGCTGGTCGGTGGAGCGACCCTCCACCGTGATGAGCACCGCCGAAGCGGTGTCGGTGGCCACCGCCCTCGGCCTGTCCGACGCGTACTTCCCCGGCGACCGCGACCCGCTGTCCCTGCTGCCCGGCCACCTGCTGGGCGTGGTCCGCAAGGACGACCCGGGCGACGCGGCGCGGCTGCTCGGCTACTGGGACGGCGCGGTGCGCCGCCGCGCCGAGACCGGCGCCCGCACCTGGCGGCGCCTCTGGGAACTCCGCGATGTCCTCGACGCCTGATCGGGGCCGCGCGACCCCCGACGGGCCGGGCGGTCCCCCAGGGGCGGCTCGGGCGGGTGCCGCCCGGCCGGTGGCTGGGGCGAGCGTCGCCCGGCCGGTGGCTGGGGCAGGTGCCGCCCGACTGGTGGCTGGGGCAGGTGCCGCTCGGCCGGTGGCCGGGGTGGGTGCCGCTCGGCCGGGTGGCGCGGCCGAGGCGGGTTCCGCGGGGTCGAGCGGTGCGCTGCCGGCTCCCGCGCCGGCCGGCGGGTCGGCTGGGCGGCCGGGAGCGGGTTCCGCCCACCCCGGGCTGCGGGGTGCCCTGCCGGCGGCGGCTTCCTCGCCGGCAGGTGGGTCGGGCGGTCGGGCGGCTTTCGCTCCCGCCGCCCGGTCCGGCGGCGCGCCCGAGGCCGACCTCGCGGTGGCCGAGCGGCTGGCCGGTCACCGCGCGCCGTTCCTGATCGGGGTGCGGCACCACTCGCCGGCGCTCGCCGCCGTGGTGCCCGCCCTGCTCGACTCGGCCGACCCGGAGGTGCTGCTGGTCGAACTGCCCGAGGAGCTCGGGGCGTGGCTGCCGCACCTGGCCGACCCGGGCCTGACGGCGCCGGTCGCGCTGTCCGGCGCGCGGCGCGACGGGAGCGGGCTCGCCTTCTACCCGTTCGCGGACTTCTCGCCCGAGCTGGCGGCGATCCGCTGGGCCCACCGCAACGGCGTGGAGGTCCGCCCCTGCGACCTGCCGCTGGCCGCCCGCGGCCCCGCCGCCGACCGGGTCGGGGAATCCGCCTCGCCGCTGGCCGACGCCCTGCGCCGGTCGGTCACCGGCCGCGACGGCGACGACCTGTGGGACCGCCTGGTCGAGGCCGCGGCGCCCGGCCAGATCCCCGAGGCGGTGCGCCGGGCCGCGCTGCTCGTCGGCTGGGCGCTGCGCCGCGACGCCGAGGGCGGCGCCGGGGTCGACCCGTTCGACCTGCGCCGCGAGCGGTGGATGCGCCGCGCGGTCGCCGAGGCGGGCGGGCGGCGGTGCGCGGCGGTGGTCGGCTCGTTCCACGCGGCGGCCCTGCTGGGCGGCCCGGTCGCGCCGCCCGCCGAGCCCGCCGGCGCGGAGGTCGTGACCTCCCTGGTGCCCTACGGCTTCGCGCTGCTGGACGAGCGCTCCGGCTACCCGGCGGGCATCCGCGACCCGGAGTGGCAGCAGGCCGTGCTGGAGGCGGCGGGCGACCCGTCCGCCGTGGAGGCCGCCGCCGCGTCGGTCATCGTGCGGATCTGCGCGCGGGTGCGGGAGGCGGGCCACCCCGCCGGTCCCGGCGAGGCGCGGGAGGCGCTGCGGCTGGCCGTCGACCTGGCCCGCCTGCGCGGCCTGCCCGCGCCCGGCCGCGGCGAGGTGGTCGAAGCCGTCCAGACCGTCCTGACCCACGCCGAGCCGCTGGGGCGGGGCCGGGTCGTCGCCCGCGCGGCCGGTGACGTCCTGGTGGGCCGCCGCACGGGCGCCCTGGCGCCCGGCACGCCCCGCTCCGGCCTGGCCCCGGCGGTGGAGGCGCTGCTCGCCGAGCTGCGCCTGCCCGGTCCGGGGTCCCGCGAGCCGGTCGCGCTGCGCCTGGACCCGCTGCGGTCCGACCTGGACGCCCGCCGCGAGACGACCCTGCGGCGGCTGGCCGTGCTGGGCGTGCCCTACGGCGAGGAGACCGCCACCACCGGCGTCGGCGGTGGCGACGCGCTGACCACCCGCTGGACCGCGGCGTGGACGCCGGCGACGGCCGCGACGCTGCCGGTGGCCGGGCTGTGGGGCGCGACGCTGCCGCTGGCCGCGCTCGGGCGCCTGCGCGCGCGCCGGGCCGAGCGCGAGCGCGCCGGCGGGCAGACGCCGGCCGGCGTCCTGGCGGACCTGGCCGACGCGGCGGCGTGCGGCCTGCCCGACCTGGTCGGCGACCTGCTGTCCGACGCCGGGGCCGTGCTGCCGGCCGCGGGGACGGTGCGGGACCTGCTGGCCGGCCTCGACCTGCTGGACCGGGTGCGCGCGGGCCACGTGCCCGGCACGCCGCCCGAGGTCCTGGCGGACCACCCGCTGCTGGCGGTGGAACTGGAGACGGCGGCGGTGGCGCAGCTGGCGGGCCTGGCGGGCTCGGAGGACCCGGCGGACGCGCGGGCGCTGGTGGAGCTGGGGCAGCGCCACGACGCGCACGGCACGGGCGTCCGGCTGGCCGCCGCGTTGCGCCGGCTCGCCGACGAGGGCGCCCCGCTGATCGCGGGCGCGGCCGGCGCGGCGCGGGTGCTGCTCGGCCTCGGGTCGCCGGGCGCGCTGGGGGAGCGCGTCGCGGCCTGGGTCGACGGCGCGACCACCCCGGACCGGCGGGCGGTGCTGCGCGGGGGCCTGACGGGCGTGCTGGCGGCGGCGACGCCGCTGCTGGAGACGACCGAGGCCCTGACCCCGCTGCTGGACCGCGTGGAGGGCCTGGCCGACCGGGACTTCCTGGACCGGCTGCCCGCGCTGCGCGGCGCGTTCACCTCGATCGGCCCGGCCGCGCGGGCGCGGGTGCTGGTGGTGGTCGAGCAGCGCACCGGCGACCGCGTGGACGCGGCCGGCGCACCGGACCCGGAACTGCTGGCGGTGTGGCTGGCCGCCGAGCGGTCCGCCCTGGAAACCCTGCGCGCGCACGGCCTGAGCCGGCCGGTCGGGTCCACTTCGGACGGAGCGGCGCCGGGCGAACCGCTCGGGGCCGCCGCCGAGGAGCGCCCGACGGCGGCGCGACCCGTTGTGCCGCAAGCGGTGTCGGCCGGGTCCGCGGAAGCGCTGCCGGCCGCGGCCGGCCCCGGCGAGGGGGCGGGCTCGCTGACCGCGTCCGTGCGGTGGCGGCTGGTGCTCGGCGCGCGGGGCGAGCGGCCGGCGGGTGGCGCCCGGTACGCCGCCGCGCTGGACGAGCTGTACGGCCGCGAGAGCGGCGAGGGAGCGGCGGCCGGCGACCCGGGCGGCCTCGGGGCGGACCTGTCGTCGCCGTTCCCCGACGTGCGCGAGTGGTCGCAGGAGCTGCGGGCGCTGTTCGGGGAGCACATCCGGGAAGAGGTCCTGGCCGCCGCCGTCGAGGGTGGGCGGCTGGAGGCCGCGCTGGAGATCGACCCCGGCGCCGTGCGGCCGTCGGTCGAGCTGCTGCGCAACGTCCTGTCGCTGGCGGGCGGGCTGTCGGAGCACGCGCTGGCGGGGCTGCGCCCACTGGTGGGGCGGCTGGTGCGCGAGCTGGCCGCGCAGCTGGCCAACCGCGTCCGACCGGCGCTGACCGGCCTCCAGCTGCCGACGCCCACGCGCCGGCCGGGCGGCCGGCTGGACCTGCCGCGCACCCTGCGGGCGAACCTCGCCACCGCCCGCCGCACCGCCGACGGCCGCGTCCTGGTCGTCCCCGAGCGGCCGGTGTTCCGGACGCGGGGCCGCCGGGCGACCGACTGGCGGCTGGTGCTGGTGGTGGACGTGTCGGGCTCGATGGAGGCGTCCACCGTCTGGGCGGCGCTGACCGCGTCGGTCTTCGCCGGCGTGCCGGCGCTGTCGACGCACTTCCTGGCGTTCTCGACCGAGGTGGTGGACCTGACCGACCGGGTGGCGGACCCGCTGTCGCTGCTGCTGGAGGTGCGGGTCGGCGGCGGCACCCACATCGCCGGCGCGCTGCGCCACGCCCGGTCCCTGGTGGCGGTGCCCGAGCGCACGATGGTCGTGCTGGTCAGCGACTTCGAGGAGGGCGGTCCGGTGGCGTCCCTGGTCGGGCAGGTGCGCGAACTGGTGACCTCCGGCGTCACGGTGCTGGGCTGCGCGAGCCTGGACGACCGCGGCGCGGCGCGGTACTCGACGTCGGTGGCCGGCGCGCTGGTGGCGGCCGGGATGCCGGTCGCCGCGCTGAGCCCGCAGGAGCTGGCCCGCTGGGTGGGGGAGAAGGTGCGCGGATGACCCTGCCCCCGGTGGCGCCCGCCGTGGTCGCCGACGTGCTCGACGCCCTCCCGCCGAGGCTGCGCAAGCGGACCGACGCCTCCCTGGACCGCGCCGGGACGTGGGAGGTCGTCGGTGACGCGCACGCGGCCCGCGCGGAACTCGACGCGGAGACGACGCTGACCTGGGCCCTGCGCGGCGGCGTGCTGGCCGCGGCCGACGACCTGGTCTGCACCTGCCTGCTCGCGCCGCGCTGCCTGCACCGGGCCGTCGCGGCGGCAGCGGCGCCCGTCGCCGAACCGCCCCTCCCCGCCGAGGCCGACGCGCAACCCCCGGACACGCCTTCGGCCGGTGCCTCTTCGGATGGGCAGCTACCGGTCGGGGCTTCCGTGGACACGCCGCTGGTCGGTGCCTCTTCGGATGGGCAGCTCCCGGTCGGGGCTTCCGCGGACACGCCTTCGGTCGGCGCCCTTCCGGGCGGGCGGCCTGCGGGTGCGACCTCACCGGAGACCTCGCCCGCTGTCGGAGCGCCCGCGGCCGGTCCCGCCGACCGGGCTCGCGGGCTCGTGCCGGCCGACGCGCCCACCGAGGTGCGCGCCGCCGAGCGATCCGCCGCGAACGCCCTCTGGACGGCGTGCGCGGCGATCCTCCGCGCCGGGGCCACCGGCAGCGGGGCGGTGGTGCGGGCCGAGCTGCTGCGCGCGGTGCACACCGCGCGGGTGGCCGGCCTGCACCGGGCGGCGGCGGGCGGGCTGCGCATCGCCGCCGCGCTGGCCGCGGCACGGGCGGGCGACTCGACGTTCGACCGCGAGGTGCTCACCGCCGAGCTGGTCGACCTCCTCCTGCTCTGCCACGACCTGCGCACCGCCGACCGCGCCACCGCCGAGTTGCGCGGCACCGCCCGGCGCGAGTACCGGCCGGTCGGGGCGCTGCGCCTGTACGGCCTGTGCACCGAGCCGGTGGTCACCACCTCCGGCTACGGCGGCGTGGTCACGCACCTCGTGGACGACTCGGGCGCCCTGTGGACCGTTCCCGCGATCATGCCCGGAGGGGCGGAGCGCGTCGCCGTCGCGGACGGCCCGGTGGCGATCGGCGAGTCCGGCCTGACCCAGCGGCGGCTGGGGCGCGAGGGCCTGCTGCTGTCCGGCGGCACCGCGTCGCCCGACCACCGGCTCGGGGCGGGCAAGGCGGTGCGCGCGGTCGCGGCCCCCGGCGCGCCCTGGGACGCGCCGCCGTTCACCCGGCTGTGGGCGCAGCCCCTGGGTGACCAGGTGGCCCGCGCGTTCGAGGCGGCCACCCGCCCGGACGGCCACCGCCCGGCGGGAGCGGACCTGCTGTTCGTCGAGGGCGTCGTGCTGGGCCCGGCGGGCAACGCCCTCCGCCTGGCCGTCACCGCTCCGGACCGCGCCACGGGCACGGCCCCCGCCCCGGGCGCGGCTTCCGGTTCGGGCACTTCCCCGGATGCGGCTTCCAGCCTCGGCTCCACTCCGGACGCGGCCACCGGTTCCGGCTCCACCTGGGACCCGGCTTCCGGCTCGGGTTCTTCCCCGGATGCGGCCTCAGGTTCCGGCTCCACTCCGGGCGCGGCCACCGCCGGCTCGGCGGCCGGGGCCGGAGGAGCCGTGGTGCTCGACCTGGTGGGTGACGGCGAGCGCACCCGCGAGAACCTGAGGGTCCTGGCGCACGCCGGAGGTCTGCGGCTGCGGGTGGTGGCCCGGTTGGCGCCCGACCGCCCCGGCACGGCGGTCGCGCTCGCGGTGTCCGGCGACCTGGCGCTGCCGGCCGACCTGCGCCACCACGTCGACCTGGGCCTGGACCGGGTGCAGCGGTCCCACGTGGAAGGCCGGTCCACCGCCGACCTGCCGCCGCGCCCGGAGCCCGCCGACCGGACCCCGCCGCCGCTGCGCCCGCTGGAGAACGTCCTGCACCGCGTCACCCTCGGCGGCCGGGCGGTGGCGGCGGTCGCGTCGGCGTCGCGCGAGGTGTCCGCGCTGACCGGCAACGGCCTCACCGCGACCGCCGAACTGCTCGCCGACCTGGCCGCCGCCTCCCGCGACCGGCAGCGCGACGCGTTCGGCCGGATCGTGCGCGACGCGGGGGACGCGTTCCCCGTCGCGTGGCTGCGGGCGGGGCTGCACGTCCGGGAGTTCACCCGCGGCGTCGCCCGCCGGGCGTGGCTCGACGCGGTGGGCTCGGGGTAGCCCCTCGCCGCGGCTCGCCGCGCTCCTCGGCACCGGCCCGCTCGCCGTCGCACCGCCGCCCCGAGCCCTGCGGCGCATCCGCCGTCCCGCGTATCGCGGCGCACGCCGGCTCCGGCGCACTCGCCGTCCCGCGCATCGCGGCGCACGCCGGCTCCGGCGCACCCGCCGTACCGCGCTCTGCGGCGCACTCGCGGTCCCGCGCGGCCCGGCGCACTCGCCGTACCGCGCTCTGCGGCGTGCCCGTCGCATCGCGGCGCATCCGCCGTCCCGCGTATCGCGGTGCACCGCGCATCGCGGCGCACTTGCCGACTTCGGCGCGGCTCGGCATACCCTCCGACTCCGGTGCGGCTCGGCAACTCCCGGGACGGGTGGCGGTGCTGCGCGCCAAAGTGTGGTTCCGGCGCCGAGAAGTGCGGTCTCCGCTCACGGCCCGTGGTGGCGCTGACCGCATCGCGCGGGTTTCCGCCGCAAGGGGTGCCCGGACAGGTGGCGGTGTGCTCCGCACGGGCGTTTTCGGCGGATCGCCCGTTGTCACCGCAAGTTTTCGTCCACACCCGACGGGTAGCCACTCCAGTATGGGCCCGTGACAACGCCGATTCGGCCCGTGATCGCTTCCCACCACCTCTCCGACGCCGACCTGCGGGCCCGGCGTCGTCGGTGGTCCAGGTCGGCAGTCCGGATCGCACGGTCGGGGTCGCACCGTCGAGTGACTGCTGGGTCGGCGAGGTGAGCCATGGCGTTTCGTTCCCCACGCGAAGACGGCAACCGCGGCCGGGTGTCGCGCAGACTCGGTGCGGTGGCGGTGGTGGCGACCGCGTTACTGCTCGCGCCGCCGGGGCTCACCTCAGCGGTGAGCCCCGGCGGCGCGACGACGCGGTCCTACCTCGGCCAAGGCGACGCCCACTCGTTCTGGCTGCACTTCAAGGGCACGCCGGTCAGCGACGAGATGGCGGCGGAGGAGGCCAGGCGGCACAAGTACATCGTGCTGAACGCCTGGGAGGGCGACCTGCTCGGCAAGCTCAAGGCCGCCAACCGGGACGTCCAGGTGTACGTCTACAAGGACCTGTCCTCCACCCGCGGCTACACCTGCCGCGACGGGGTGGACGACGAGCACCTGCCGACCGGCGTGCCCTACTGCCTCGCCGACCGCGAGCACCCCGAGTGGTTCCTGCTCGACCCGGACGGCAAGCGCATCGAGTACGACGGCTACCCGGAGCACTGGCAGATGGACGTCGGCAACACCGCCTACCAGGACCTCTGGGCCGCCAACGTCATCGAGGACAGCAAGGCGACCGGTTTCGACGGCGTGTTCCTGGACAACGCCCTGTTCCCGTGCGACGCCTACCACCCGGGCCGGTGCCCGGCGAAGTACCCGACGGACACCGGGTTCCAGGACGCCTACAAGTCCATGCTCGCCAACATCGAGCACCGGTTCTCCGCCGCCAACCTCAAGACGGTCGCCAACATGTCCAACGCCCGGTTCCACGACGGGGCCTGGGACGCCTACCTGGAGCACCTGGACGGCGGGTTCGACGAGTGGTGGCTCGTGTTCGGCGACGACGACTTCCTGCACGAGTACGACCAGGGCTGGAGCAGGCAGGTCGCCGAGGTGGCGTCGAACGAGCGGCGCGGCAAGATCACCTGGGTGCAGCCGCACTTCAGCCCGGGCCAGGAGCGACCGCTGCGGTACGCGATGGCCGGCTACTTCCTGGTGACCGGCCACCGGGCCGCGATCGCCGAGGTGGCGAAGCCCGACGACTACGGCGACCCGAACGCCCGCCACCCGATGTACGACTGGGACCTGGGCACCGCGCACGACGCCTACCGGTCGATCGCGCCCAACGTGTTCCGCCGCGACTTCACCTGCGGCGCGGCGGTCGTCAACGCGAACCCGACCGGGAGCGACCCGGTGCGCGTCGACCTCGGCGCCACCTACCTGGACGAGGACGACGCGGAGGTCGTCGCGGTCGAACTGCCCGGCACCTCGGGAACGGTGCTGCGCAAGCCCTGCCGGTGACCCGCCGGACCGCGCGACGCGGTGGTCCGCGCACCGGCGCGCAGCACCCACCGGCGAGCTGCCCGGGAGCGCCGGGCCGTGACCGCCGACGCGCCCGAGCCCGCCGGCGGCCACCCGTCGACCGCGGTGCTCACGAGCCCGTCGAGGACAGCTCCGCGCGCTCCGAACGGCTCTCCAGCACCACCGGCGGGTCGCGCCGCGCCCGCCGCCGCGTGAACACCGCGTACGCGACGGCCGCCACCAGGCCCAGCACGGCCAGCGCGCTGCCCGCCGCCAGCCCCGGCGGCGTCCACCGCAGGACCACCTGCCCGCCGGTCGCGTCGGCGGGCAGGTCCACCACCAGCAGCCCCGCCGGCCCCTGCCGCGTGGTCAGCGGCCGGCCGTCGAGTTCGGCGCGGTAGCCCGGCCAGGCCAGCCGGGCGAACACCAGCGAGCCCGCCTGCCCGCGCGGCTTGTCGAAGCGCACCGACTCGTCGCGGTCGTCCGGCGCCACGTCCTGCTCCACCCGCACGCCGGCCGTGGCGTGCCCGAGCCGCCCGCCCGGCCACGGCAGCGGCTGCTCGCGGCTGATCACCGTCTCCCGGGGCGTCGTGGCCGACACCCGCCAGCCGGGCGGCGGCTGCACGTCGGGCCGCACGGCGTTCTCCACGATGACGCTCTCCACCCGCATCAGGTCGACCAGCGGCCGGCCCTCCACGTCGGTCGGCGCGAAGACCTTCTCCAGGCTGCCCGCGCAGGTGGCGCCGTGGTAGACCATGCACACCGCCGAGGCGAAGTCGCGGAAGGACATGCCGGTGTACGAGCCGACCGACGACAGCCCCGCGATCAGCCCGACGTTGCCCGGCAGCACCGTGCCGACCGGGAACGTGGTGCCCCGGTGCGGTGGTGTCTGCGCGCGCAGCTCGGTGATCGACCGCGGGTAGTGGTGCACGGCGACGTCGCCGTTGAACGGGAACCACGCGGTCTGCGCGAACAGCCCCACCGCGACCCCGGCGACCAGCACGCCGTACGCGCCGGCGGGCCGGGCCTTGCGCGCGGCCCACAGCGCCGCCGCCACCCCGACCGCCATCAGCGCCAGCGCGACCAGGTGGTGCCGCCACTGCCACGGGCCCGCCGCGAACGCCAGGTACGCCGTCAGCAGCAGCGCCCCGCCGGTGAGCAGCGCCCGGCGCTTCGCGTGGTCGGTGCGCGGGCCGCCGGTGAGCAGCACCGCGAACAGCACGCCCAGCGCCAGGTACACGACCTCCAGGTGGCGCAGCGGGAACCGGAACATCCACACGTTCGACGGGCCCACGGCCAGCAGCAGGTAGCCCGCCGCCACCACGAACGCGCCGGCCAGCGGGCGCCACCGCTCCCGGAGCCGGCTCCAGCGCAGCCACGGCAGCAGCGGCACGACGAACCAGGCGAAGTACACGCTGGGCGTCAACATGCGCACGCTGTTGCCGAAGCCCTTGATGATCGGCTGGTGGCTGATGGTGCTCAGGTTCAGCAGCTCCGACAGCCGCGGCATGAGCGTCCCGTCGCTGGCGAAGCCCTGGCCGGCCCGCGTCGTCACCGCGGAGCTGCCCAGCAGCGGCAGGTACACCAGCGGCACCAGCAGCGCGACCAGCCCGCCGACGACCAGCAGCCGCACCACCGCGCCCCGGTCGCGCCGGAGCCAGGACTCGACCAGCAGCGCGGCCATCACCACGCACACGCCCAGCAGCCCGTACGGGTTGCCGGTGGTCACCGCGAGCGCGCCGAACAGGAACGCCCACAGCGGGTTGCCCGTCCCGCGCGCCGCCCGCCGGGCCGCCCACCAGGTGAACGGCAGCCAGGTGAACGCCATCAGCCCGGCCGCCCAGGTCGCCGCGTCGTAGTACAGGGTGAACCCGCTGAACGGCAGCGCGATCGCGATGACCGCCGAGGGCCCGCGCCCCGCGCCGTACTCCCGGCACAGCAGGTACGCGCCCAGGGCCAGCAGGGTCAGGAACTCGGTCTTGACCACCACGGCGGCCACCGCGAGGTCGTCGAACTGCGCGACCAGCACGTAGTTCGCGAGGTTCACCGGGTTCCAGATGCCGAACAGCGCCTCGGCGGCGAGGTTGCCGCCCATCCAGCTGTCGACGTCCAGCAGCGGCGGCCAGTGGCCCGCCAGCACCCGGTCGCCCAGGTGGTGCCAGGTGGGCAGGAACTGCACCGCGCTGTCGTCCCACACGTAGAACAACCGGTTGCGCAGGAACGGGATCTGCGCGATGAGCACCACGGCGGCGCACACGCCGAGCGCGACCAGCGGTCCGCGCGACGGCCGGTGGACGAGCGTCCTCACGACGTCCGTTCCTCTTCCTTGAGCAGTGGCGCTGTCGGCCGCTGGCGCCCCAGCAGCACGACCTGCGCGATGATGAACGTGAACGGGATCGCCACCGCCGAGGCGAGCAGCGGCGCGATCCCCTCGTCAACCCCCAGCCACGCGACCAGCGCGTACAGACCCGCGGTGGTCACCGCGAAGTTCGTCGCGTTGGACAGCGGGAACAGCAGGAACGTCCGCAGCGAGGGCTTCGTGCGGAACGTGAAGGAGCAGTTGAGGAAGTACGAGCCGACCATCGCCAGCGCGAACGCGGCCACGTGCGCCACCAGGTACGGGACCACCGCGCCCAGCAGCAGGTACAGCAGGTAGTACACGGCCGTGTTGAGCACGCCGACCAGACCGAACCGGACGATGCGGCCCAGCCGGGCGGTCACCGCGGGGCCCGCTCGGTGAACGGCCCGGCCACGACCTCTCCCATGATCTCGGCCGCGTGCTCGGCGACCCCGCGGCCCAGCGGCAGCGTCACCGGGGTGTGCCCGGCGCCGCCCGACTCCTTGACCAGGAAGTGCGGCCGGCGCTTGGCCTCGGAGTAGATGCGGCCGACGTACTCGCCGATGACCCCGAGGAACAGCAGTTGCAGGCCGCCGAGCACGAGGATGCCGCACATGACGGTGACGTAGCCGGGCACGTCCACGCCGTGCCGCGCGGCGTGGACCAGCACCCAGGTCGCGTAGCCGAAGGCGACGGCGGTCACCAGCGCGCCCAGGTAGATGGCCACGCGCAACGGCTTGGAGTTGAACGACACGACGCCGTCGATGCCGTAGTTGAGCAGCTTGCGGAAGGTCCAGCTGCTGGTGCCGTTGTGCCGGGCCACGTTGTCGTAGTCGATGACCGCGGTGTCGAAGCCGATCCAGGAGAACAGGCCCTTGGAGAACCGGTTGTACTCGCCCAGCGACAGCAGCGCCTGCACCGCGCGCCTGCTGAGCACCCGGAAGTCGCCGACGCCGTTCTGCAGCTCGACGTCGACCACCTTGTTGATCAGCCGGTAGTACAGCGTCGAGACGATCCGGCGCAGCGGGGCCTCGCCGCGCCGGGACCGCCGGGCGATCACCTGGTCGTAGCCCGCGCCGACCAGGCCGATCATCCGCTCCAGCAGCTCGGGCGGGTGCTGGAGGTCGGCGTCCATGATGGCCACGAGGTCGCCGGTGGCGTGGCCGAGGCCGGCCAGCATGGCGGCCTCCTTGCCGAAGTTGCGGCTCAGCGCCAGGTACTTGAACCGCCGGTCGCGCTCGGCGAGGGCCCGCAGCACGGCCAGCGTCCCGTCACTGCTGCCGTCGTCGACGAGCAGGACCTCGAAGTCGTCGCCCAGGGCGGGCAGCGTGCGGGTCAGCGCCGCGTAGAGTTCTTCCAGCCCGGCTTCCTCGTTGAAGCACGGCACCACCACCGAGATGCGCACAAGTCCCCTCGAAACCCCTCAAGACACTGTCGTGCCGATCCGTCACCGCTGTGCGGTCCCCACCTGGTTAACGACGCCGCGCGAGCCTCTCCCGTTGCTCGGCGTCATCCTGATCACCGGTTCCGCGCTGCCGCCTTCCTGTCGGTAGCCTGTCCGCCGCAGCAGGGGTGGAATGCGATGGGGGCACTCGGGCAATGGCACGTACAAGACCTTTCGCACTGCTCGTGGGATTGTTCCTGGCGGTGCTCGTGGCCTGCGGGGACCCTACCGCACCGCCCGCGGCGGTCGACGAGGTCGCATACCTCCAGATCGTCGCTCACCATGACGACGACCTGTTGTTCATGAACCCGGACGTGCGTGACGCCATCCGATCGGGGCATCGGCTGATGACGGTGTTCCTCACCGCCGGTGAAGCCGAGGAACCGGACGCGAACGGCTACTCGGCGGCCCGCCAGGCCGGCGCCCGCGCGGCCTACGCGCGGATGGCGGGTGTCCCGGACGAGTGGGACGGCGCGGCCATGCCGCTGGCCGACGGGCGCGCGGCCGAGCGGTACGCGCTGCGGGCCCGCCCGCAGGTGGCGCTGGTGTTCCTGAACCTGCCCGAGGACGCCGACCCGAGGGCCGACGGCGGCCGGGGCGCGCTGCGCCGGCTGTGGGAGGACCGGCGCGGCTGGCACTCGGTGCGGACCCTGCTGCCGACCGGCGGCGTGGTCGCCACCCCCTCCCGGTACACCGGCAACGGCCTGATCAGGGTGCTGGTCGGGCTGATGGCGGAGTTCCGGCCGACCGTGCTGCGCACCCAGGACGCCGACCCGGACCCGGCCTACCCGTTCTGGCGGCCGTGGCACGACCACCCCGACCACGTGATGAGCGCCCGGTTCGCCGAGGCCGCGGGGCGGATCCACCGCCGCGGGCCGGGCCGGCCGCGGCTGACCCAGGTCGGCTACCGCGACTACAACACCGAGACCGCCCCGGCGAACCTGGCGCCCGCCCAGCAGGACGACAAGATCGGCCACTTCGCCGCCTACCAGCGCCACGACCGGCTGGCCGTCGGCCCGGCCTCCTACGACCGCTGGCCGCGCCGCATGTACTACCGGTGGGACCGCGGCACGTCGTGGGCGGCGCGCGGCCCGGACGGCCGGCTGCACGCGTTCGCCGTGCAGGGCGCGCAGGTCCTGCGGTGGCGGCGGACCGGGGACCGCTGGGAGGGCGCGGCGCCCGACCGGGTCGACGGGCCGCTGGCCGCGGGGCTGGCGGTGGGCGTCGGCCGGGGCGGGCTGACGGTGTGCGGCCGCCGGCTGGACACCCGTGAGATCACCTGCCGCGACGACCGGGGGTGGGTGTCGCTGGGCAGCCCCGACCCGGGCGCGGCGCGGGTGGGGACCCCGGCGGTGGCCGCCCACGGTGACGGGCGGCTCGCGGTGTTCGTGCGCGACGCCACCGGTGGCGTCAGCCGGGCGGAGCAGGACGGGGACGGGCGCTGGGGGCGGTGGGACCGGCTGGGCGGGCAGGACGTGCAGGACGGCCTGAGCGCGGCGCCGGGGCCGGACGGCGCGCCGGAGGTGTTCGCGAGCACGACGAAGGCGGTGGTGCACTGGGCGTCGGGCGGGTGGGACGGCGCGTTCCCGCCGGTGCCGCCCGCCGGACCGCCGGTCGCGGTGCCCGCGCCGGGCGGGACGACCGTCGTCGTGCCGGTCGCGGACACCGGTGAGGTCGCGCGGGTCACCCGGTCGAGTGGATCTTGGTCGACCCCGGTCCGGGGTCCCGGACCGGGTGGCCCCGGCGGCCTGGCGGCGGTGTGGGCCGGGGGCCGGCTGACGGTCGTGGGACGGTCCGGCGACGGCGGCGTGACCACCGACGCGACGGGCTCGTGGGCGGGCATCGGCGGCGCGCCGCTGGACTACCCGGCGGCGGTCGTGGACGACCGGGGCCGGCCGGTGGCGCTGTACGTCGGGCCCGACGGCCGGTTGCACGCGGCGACCGGGGACGGCCGCGACGGCGCCTTCACGCCTTGGACGGCGGTGGACTGACACCTCCGGGCGCCCGTGCGGCGCCGCCCGGACCGGTTCGGCCGGTCGACGTGGTCGACCGCCCCGCGCTTCCCGCGCCTTTCGGAAATCGTTCGTGGCCGGCGCTGTCGACCGAGTTGCCCGGTGTCGACCTTTCCGCCGGCCTTTTCGCTGCCCCCGCCGACCGGTGGGAACCGGCCCGACCGGTCACTGGAAGTGGTGTTCGGTGAAATACCGGTTATCGGGCCGTGTCGCTTTCCCGATGACCGGGAACGGGCTGGACGACCGGGCTCCGTGAAATCCTCCGGAATGCGGGCGGCGCGTGTCCGCGACCGCCGGGTGAACCGGCGCAGCCTGCTCCGCCCGGCCGCGGCGGTGCGCGCGGTGCTTACGATGGCCGGGTGACGAGCCGATCGGAGCCGACCCGATGAGCAACGTGGAGGCCGACCCCGCCGAGCTGGTGTGCACCGGCGCGGCGGGCGAGCGGTCGCGGGTCGAGGTCCTGCGCCCGCGCGCCGTGCCGCTGGGCGGCCCGCGGGCGATGACGGTGCGCCGCACGCTGCCGCAGCGGGACCGGTCGATGATCGGCGCGTGGTGCTTCGCCGACCACTACGGGCCCGACGACGTGTCGGTGACCGGCGGCATGGACGTCGCGCCGCACCCGCACACCGGCCTGCAGACGGCGAGCTGGCTGTTCACCGGCGAGATCGAGCACCGCGACAGCCTCGGCGTGCACGCCACCGTCCGGCCGGGCGAGCTGAACCTGATGACCGGCGGCCACGGCATCTGCCACTCGGAGGTCTCGCTGCCGGGCACCACCGTGCTGCACGGCGTGCAGCTGTGGATCGCGCTGCCCGACGCCCACCGCGACGCGCCGCGCGACTTCCAGCACCACGTGCCGCCCCCGCTGGCCCTCGACGGCGCCACCGCGCGGGTCTTCCTGGGCGAGCTGGCCGGCCGGGTCTCGCCCGTGACGACGTTCTCCCCGCTGCTGGGCGCGGAACTCGTGGTGGAGCCGGGCGCCCGGCTGGTCCTGGCCGCGAACCCGGCGTTCGAGCACGGGGTGCTGGTGGACCTCGGCGCGGTCGACTTCGCCGGCGCCCGCCTGGACCGCGGCGACCTCGGCTTCCTCGGCGCGGGCAACGACGCGCTGCGCCTGGCCAACCCCGGCGACGTCCCGGCCAGGGTGGTGCTGCTGGGCGGCGAGCCGTTCGGCGAGCGGATCGTGATGTGGTGGAACTTCGTGGCCCGCGACCACGACGAGGTGGTCCGCTTCCGCGAGGAGTGGCAGTCCGCCTCCGAGCGCTTCGGCCACGTCGACGGCTACCCCGGCCGCCGCCTCCCCGCCCCGCCCCTGCCCACCGGCCGCCTCCGCCCGCGCGGCAACCCGGAGGGCTGAAGCCCCGGGGGCCGCGGTGGAGGTGCGCCCGGAGCCGGCGAGTTCTCCGGTCGTCGGGCCGAAGGGGGCGGTCGCGCCGCGGTCGGGCGCCGCCCGGTTCGCGGGGCCGCCTCCCGTCCACAGTGGACTAATCGGGTCCTGTCGTGTCGGGACGTACAGTGGCCGTGGACCTGGTGTGGGAAGGGGGCGCGGGTGGAGATCCGTCGAGGCGGACCGGACGACCTGTCGGCGATCATGGCGATGCTGGACGGCGCGGTGGCGTGGCTGGCCGCCTCCGGGCGCACCGGGCAGTGGGGCAGCGAGCCGTGGTCGGCCGACCCCCGGCGGGCCGGCCGGATCGCGGACCGCGTCCGCGAGGACGCGGTGTGGATCGCGGAGGTCGACGGGCGGCCGGCGGGCGCGCTGACGCACTCGCCGACCGCGCCGGAGGGCGTGCCCGCCGCCGACGAGCCCGAGCTGTACGTGCGGCTGCTGGTGACCTCGCGCGCGTTCACTGGTCGCGGGGTCGGCAGCGCGCTGCTCGACCACGCCCGCGCGCAGGCGCGCGAACTGGGCGTCGGCCTGGTGCGGGTGGACTGCTACGCGGGCGGCGACGGCCGGCTGGTGGAGTACTACCGGCGCAACGGGTTCACGCCGGGCGACGCGTTCCGGGTGGGGGAGTGGCCCGGCCGCCTGCTGTCCGACCGGGTCACCCCGGGCGCCGTCGCCACGGGGGCGGACCGCTGAGCGCGGCGCCGGGGGGCTCGCGGCGAGCCAGTGGGGGCGGCGGTGGTGAGGTCGGCGGTGGTGAGGTCGGCCGCGCCCTCGGTGATCCGCGCCCTCGGTGATCCGTGGCCGGCCGTCCGGGTCGGCGGGGGTCATCGGGCCGGAGCCGTTGAGCCGGGGTCGTCGGGCCGGGGTCGGTGAGCCGGAGCCGCCGGGCCGGAGCCGCCGTGCTGAAGCCGTCGGACCGGGGTGGCGCCCGCGGTGGGGCGCCGGCGACCGGTGATCAGCGCGCGGTGATCACCGGTCGGCAGGTCGCGGTCGGCGTCGGCGACCGGTGGAGGGCCCGGGCCGGGTCGCGTGCGGCGGGAGGCGCCGGGTGGGCTCAGACGCGGCCGTGTACGCGGTCGGCCACGATGAGCAGGTAGTGGAAGCTGCCCTCGCGGTACGCGGTCAGGAAAGAGGACTCCACCCCGGTCGCCACCGACGAGCGCTCCCGCAACTCCCAGTACGGAATGGTCTCCGGCGTCAGGTCCACCACCTCGATCGGCACCAGGTTGTTCGCGGTGAGCGCCTTGAAGTATTCGCTGCGCGGGTGCACGCTGCACGTGTAGCGCTCGTCGATCTGGCTGACCGCCTTCGAGCGCCCGCCCGTCACGTCGTTGTAGCAGCCGGTGATGCACACGTACCGCCCGCCGTGCTGCAACAGCCGGGAGAATTCGCTGAACAAGTCGAACAGGTCCACGTACATCGTGGTCTCGTTGGTCCACACGCCGCGGAAGGCGCCCGTCTCGAAACCGGTGTCGAGCATGTTCCGGAAGTGGAACCGCACCCGGTCCGCCGCGCCCCACTGCCGGGCCTGGTCGTTCGCGAACTCCACCTGCTTCTCGGAGATGGACACGCCGTCCACCCGGCAGCCGTAGCGCCGGTTGGCCATGATGCTCGTGCCGCCGCGCCCCGAACCGCCGTCGAGCAGGCGGTCCTCCGCGCCGACGCCGGCGAACCGGTCCAGCAGGAAGTCGGCCTGCGCGGTCTCCAGCCGGTGCAGCTCGGCGATCACGCGCGCGTCGCGCGTGTCCTCCGGGCCGGTCAGCACGGACTCGTCGTACGCGCCCAGCCCGTAGTGGTGGTGGTAGAGGTTGTCGACCTCGCCGAGGCGGATGTTGACCGGGTCGCGCTCGGCGTTCCAGTACGCCGCCACGGACTTCTGGTATTCGGTGCGCAGGACGCCGGGTACGACGGTGGTCATGGGTGAATGCTCTCCTCGTGGGTGCGCGCACAGCCGGAACAATCGAGCACGGGATTCACGGGCTGAATGGGCGGCGGTGAATTCGGGAGGAAGTTATTCCCCCTCGGTCGTGGCCGGGGATTACGCTAGCATCGGCTATTTGACCGTGTACAGTCGCCCGAATGGGTAGCGCTGAGCCCTGACGGCGCAATTACTCCGGTTGGTGGCAATGGCCGACACGATTCGGCGAACGATCGGATTTGTCGGCGACGCACGGTGCGCGCCCGTGCGCCGGCAAGGGGCCGACAGCGGGACGTCCCCGTGATCGGGGCACCCCGTGGGTGGTGCGCGCCGGTGGCGCGGTCACCGGGGGATCAGGCTCGGAATCCCGAAGGCCGGGCGGCCCCGGAAGCGGTGAGCAGGAAAGCCGGCGACGACCAGTAATCGTGCAGCGGGCGCACGCGGACGTCGGTGAAACCCGCGCGCCGGACCTGCTCCGCCCACCGGGCCGCGGGCTGCTCCCACGTCGAGCGCACCGCCCCGGGCAGCAGCTGGCCGGTCAGCACGGGCATGAGGAAGCCCTGCGCGACGAGGTCCCGGTCCGCGCCGTACTCGGCCAGGCCGCGCTCGTAGGTCTCGGCGAGGAAGCGCAGGCGGTCCCGCGGGGGCAGGTCGGGCACGTCGAACTCCACCACCGCCAGCGCGCCCACCTTCGGCGCGAGCGCGGCCAGCACGCCGTCGCGCACCTCGTGCGGCAGGGTGTGCAGGGCGAACGTCGACTGGGCCAGGTCGAACCGGCCGCAGGTCCCGGCGAACGGCTCGACGCGCGTCCTGCGGGCGTCCAGCGCGATCCCGCCCGGGACGCCCCGCACCGCCGCCTCCAGCAGCGCCGCCGACGGCTCCACCAGGGTGAGCCGGTCGGGCCGGTGGCCGGCGAGCCCAGGGAGCAGCGCTCGGCCGTCACCGCAGCCGACGTCGAGCAGGGACGCGGGCCGCAGCCGCCCGGCGAGGTCGGCCAGCGCCGCGCCCACGGCCGCGTACAGGCCGGTGTTGCCGCCGCCGCCGATGAACGCCCGGAACGCGGCGGGCCGGTCGTAGACCGTCCCGTCCGCGTCCCCGGCCAGGTAGGCGGCCAGCGCGCGGCCCAGCGGCGTGCCGGCGGCGGACGCGAGGTCCCGGGCCCGCCGGGGGTCGCCCGCGGTGAGGGCGGCCAGCGCGGAGGTGATCGTCACCGGTCCAGCTTGGCAAACCCGGCCGCTCCGCGTGACCGGCACCCGGCCGCTCCTGCGGACGGGCCGGGGGTGCTCCCCGCGGCGGGACCCGGCCTCTCCCGTGATGGGGGTCCGGCGGCGCCGCGCAGTGGAGGGTCGGCCGCCCTCCCGTGCGTGGCGGGGACTTGGCTGCTCCTGCGGCGGGAACCCGACCGTTCCTCGTGCCGGGAACCCGGACCGCCGCGACCGACCGCACTTCGGCGCAGACCGCCGTCCGCGGGCGCGACCGCCCGACCAGCGGCCCACCGCCCGCCGTGCCGCCCTTTCCGGTCCGGGTTGGACCGAAAGCCGCAACGCGCGTGCCGCGCAGCCGGCGCGCGCCGGCTGCGCGGGTCGGCGGAACGGTTGTGCCGCAACCGATGCGCCGCCGGGCGGGGGCGGTGGCCCGGCGGCCCGCCCGGTAACGGCCCGCGCCGCCGCGCCGATCCCCGCCGTGAACCGGGGCCGTGCGGCTCCGGGGGAGAGGCAGAGGTCCATGTCCTTATCCGGTGCCCTCGGGCACAGACCACCCCACGCCGGCACGGCGGTGACGCGGCTGCTCGCGGTCGTCGCCCTCGCCGCCGCCCTGCTCGCCCCGGCGGTGGCGAGCCCGCCGCCCGCGCTCGCCGAACCGCCCCCGGCAGCAGCCCCGGCCGTCGGGTTCACCGACGTGCCCGCCGGCGCGACCGTCGGCACGCCTTACGCGTTCTCCGGCTCCGTGACCGAACCCGCCGGCGTCGCCGCCGTCGAGGTGTCCACCGACGGCGGCTCGCTGTGGCGCGCGGCCACGTGGGCGGCGGGCGCGTCGACGTGGAGCCACACCTACACGCCGACCGCGTCCGGGCAGGCGCAGCTCCGCGTCCGCGCGCTGGACGCCGCGGGCGGCGCGCTGGGCACGGCCTCCGCCACGCCCGCCGTCGCGGCCCGGGTGTGCCCGTGCGGCCTGTGGAACGACGGCGACACCCCCGCCGCGCTCGACCTCGCCGACCCGTCCGCGATGGAGCTGGGCGTCCGGTGGCGCGCGGCGTCGGACGGTTTCGTGCGCGGCGTCCGGTTCTACAAGGGACCGGGCAACACCGGCGCCCACACCGGCTCGCTGTGGTCCGAGTCCGGCGCGCGGCTGGCCACCGGGACGTTCACCGACGAGACGGCGAGCGGCTGGCAGACGCTGCTGTTCGCCGCGCCCGTCGCGGTCGCCGCCAACCAGGTCCACGTCGTCTCCTACCTGTCGCCCACCGGGCACTTCTCCGCCGACGTCGAGTACTTCGCCACGTCCGCCCGGCACCTGGAGCCGTTGACGGCGCTCCAGTCCGGCGCCGGCGAGGGCGCCAACGGCGTGTTCCGGGCCGGTGGCGGCTTCCCCGACTCCAGCGCCCGCAGCAGCAACTACTGGGTCGACGTGGTGTGGGCGCCGGAAGCCGGGGCCGACACGCGCGCGCCCGGGATCTCCGCCCTGTTCCCCGGCGCGGGTGCGGGCAGCGTCCCGCCGGGCCAGGCGGTGAGCGCCACCTACGACGAGGTGGTCGACCCGGCGTCGGTCGAGTTCACCCTGACCGGTCCCGCCGGCGCGGTGGCCGGCGCGGTGTCGGTGAACGGCACCGCGGCGCGGTTCGCCCCGGCGGAGGCGCTGGCGGCCGGCACGTCCTACACGGCGTCCACGCGGGCGCGCGACGCCGCCGGCAACCAGGCCGCCGCGCACACCTGGGCGTTCACCACGGGTTCGCCGCGCCCGGCGACGTGCCCGTGCACGGTGTGGGACGACTTCACCACCCCGACCGAGCCCGCCACCGCCGACACCGCCGCCGTGGAGGTGGGCGCCAAGGTCCGGTTCGACGGCCGGGGCGAGGTGCTCGGCGTCCGGTTCTACAAGGGCGTCGGGAACACCGGCACGCACACCGGCTCGTTCTGGTCGTCCTCGGGGCTGCTGCTGGCCACCGGCACGTTCGCCGACGAGACGAGCACGGGCTGGCAGACGTTGACGTTCCTGTCGCCGGTCAGCGTCCAGGCGAACACCACCTACGTCGTGTCGTACAACGCGCCCAACGGCCGCTACGCGGTCGATCCCGACTACTTCCGGGACCAGGCGTCCTACGGCGGCATCAACGCGCTCGCCGACGGCGTCGACGGCGGCAACGGCGTGTTCCGCTACGGCGGTGGGTTCCCCGGCACCAGCCACAACAAGAACAACTACTGGGTCGACGTCGTCTACCGCAGCGGGCTGAACGGCGACCACACGCCGCCGACCGTCGAGTCCCGGGCGCCCGCGCCCGACGCGACCGGCGTGCCGGTGGGCGCGTCCGTGTCGCTGACCTACAGCGAGCCGATCGACCCGGCGTCGCCGCGGGTGTGGCTGACCGACCCGGGCGGTGTGAAGCTGACCGGCGCCATCACCCTGTCCGACGACCAGAGGACCGTCACGTGGACGCCCAGCGCCGCACTGGCCGCGGACACCCGGTACGCGGTGAACGCGCTCGCGGCGGACGTCAACGGCAACACCACGACGTCCACCACGACGTGGTCGATCACCACGCAGGCGTCGGCGGACTGCCCGTGCTCGCTGTTCAGCGGCGCCACCGTCCCGACGACCACCTCCGCCGCCGACGGCAGCCCCTACGAGTTGGGCGTGCGGTTCGAGGCCGCCTACAACGGCAAGGTGGCCGGCGTGAAGTTCTACAAGGGGGAGGGCAACACCGGCGCCCACACCGGCTCGCTGTGGTCCGCGTCCGGCGCGCGGCTGGCCACCGGCACGTTCGGCGGCGAGACCGCGACGGGGTGGCAGACGCTGATCTTCCCGACCCCGGTGGACATCCGCGCCGGCACGTCGTACGTCGCCTCCTACACCGCGCCGCGCGGCCGGTTCGCCGTGGACCACGGCTACTTCCAGGCGCGGGACGTGCGGTCGCCACCGCTGACCGCGCCGCACAACGGCTGGGACGCGCCCAACGGCGTGTACCGGGAGGGCAGCGGGTTCCCGACGAACACCCACCAGGGCAACAACTACTGGGTGGACGTGGTCTACACGTTCAGCGGGGACACCGCGCCACCGGTCGCCGGCAGCCACACCCCGCTGGACGGCGCCACGGAGGTCGACCTGGACGGGCCGGTCACCGCGACGTTCGACGAGCCGGTCGACCTGGCCGGCACCGCGTTCACCGTGACCGACGGCGGCGGGGCGCGGATGGACGGGACGCTGAGCCGGACCGAGGACGGGCACACGGTGGTGTGGACCCCGAAGGCGCGGCTGGCGGCCAACACCCGGCACTCGGTGAGCGTGCGCGCCGCGGACGAGACGGCGAACGCGATGCCGACCCCGATCACGTGGGGGTTCACCACGACGGCGGCGCAGACGTGCCCGTGCACGCTGTTCAGCGCCGCCGCGCTGCCGGCGCGGCGGTGGGAGCCGTTCAGGACGTTCTCCCACGTGGGCGTGCGGTTCACGCCCACGGTCGACGGCGTGGTCACGGGGGTGAGGTTCTACCGGACCACCATGAACCCCGGCCCGCACACCGGGTACCTGTGGGCGTCGGACGGGACGCAGTTGGCCACCGGGCCGTTCCCGGGCGGGACCGCGGAGGGGTGGCAGACGCTGGCGTTCGCCTCTCCGGTGCCGGTGGCCGCGGGGGGCGCGTACGTCGGCAGTTACGCGGTGCACGGGTACCCGGCGCTGAGCGACGGGTACTTCGCCGGGCACCGGGTGGACTCGCCCCCGCTGACGACCCCGGAAGGGGGAGCGGGGGTGCACGGGTCCGGCTCGGGGATGCCGTCGACGGCGGCGCCCGGCGGGCTGAACTTCTGGGTGGACGTGGTGTTCGAGCCCGCGTCGCCGTGAGGCGGGCCCGGTCGGGCGGGTGAGGGTGGCCGCCGGCCCCCTGCCCCGTTCCCCCGCCCGGCGCCGAGAGGGCCGGGCGGGAGGGGCGGGAGCCGGGGGCCGGCGGTCGGTCAGGCGTCGATCTGCTTGGGCTGCGACTCCGCGCTGACGGAGATCTTGCGCGGCTTGGCGCGCTCGGCGACCGGGATGCGCAGGGTCAGCACGCCCGCGTCGTAGGTCGCCTCGATGTTGTCCGTGTCCAGCGCGTCGCCGAGGAACAGCTGCCTGCTGAACACCCCGCGGGGGCGCTCGGCGACCTGGTACTCGTGGTCGCCGACGGCCTTGCGCTCGGCGCGCACGGTCAGGACGTTGCGCTCCACGTCGAGGTCGATGGAGTCCGCGGGGACGCCGGGCAGGTCGAACTGCACGACGAACTCCTCGCCGCTCCGGTAGGCGTCCATCGGCATGGTGGCGGGACGGGCCGTCGTCCCGTTGGCGCCGAAGAACTGCTGCGTGAGCCGGTCCAACTCGCGGAACGGGTCGGTGCGCATCAACATCGTCACAGGACTCCTTCCACACCTTCCAGTCAGGGTTGCGGCGGTCGTCGCCCGCCGCTCACCCTTGACAACGATAGGCTCAAGTTTCCTGTTCCCGCTCGGTCAAAATTTTTTCGCCCACCTGCTCACAAGCGCTCTACCAGCGCAAACAGGCCGGTCGTCGCTGTGGCGCCGGTCAAGTTCACCCGCTCGTGGCCGCGACCGGCCCGGCGCAGCCGTGCCGGCCGGGCCGGGAGGCGCACCCACCGCCGTCGACACCGGCCCGTCACCACCAGGCCCGCCGAGCCGTGCCCGCGGTCAGTCCAGCCGCGCGAACCTCCGCAGGTGCTCCAGGTCGGGCACCAGCACGTCCCGCCGGTAGTGGCTGACCACCACGCCCGCCTTGCGCAGGTCGCTGAACGCCTTCTCCGCCGTGCGCGGCTTCATCCCGGCCATCGACGCCAGCTCGACCTTCGTCAGCGGGATGCCGAGGGTCCACCCGCCGCGCTCCTGGCGGCCGTAGGAGCCGACCAGCTCGGCCAGCACCCGCGCCACGCGCTCGGCGGCGGTGTGCGACAGGAAGTCGCGGCGGCGCTTGTTCGCCCAGCGCAGCTGGTCGTCGACCACGCTGATCAGCTCGACGAACATGTCGTTGCGCCGGTGCAGGAACGCCGTCAGCTCCGCGCTGGTGATCAGCTTCGCCACGACGTCGCCGCAGGTCACCACGGTCGCCGAGCGCGGCTTGTGGTCCAGCGCCGCCATCTCGCCGACCAGGTCGCCTGCGACCCGGATGGCCAGCACCGCCGTGTCGCCCGCCTCGTCGGTGACCTGCACCTTCACCACGCCGTCGAGCAGCAGGAACGCGTGCGTGTCGCGCGCGTCCTGCTCGATCAGCTCCCGGTCGGCGGCGTAGCGCACCACCGTGCCGACGGTGAGCAGCTCCTGGCGGGTGTGGTCGCGCAGCCGGCCCAGCAGGCTGTGGGCGGGCCACTGCGGGTCGGTGGCCAGGGCGGGGCCCGCGGCCGGGGCCACCCGGACCGGGTGCTGGCGGGGCACGGCGTTGCGGGTCAGCGGGATCGCGGGCCGGGTGCGGGCGAGCAGGCGGGCCGCCTCCTCCACCGGCACGTGCACGTCCTCCAGCGCGCGCCGCGTCCCGGCCTCGCCCGCCTGCACCTCGCAGGCCCGCAGCTGGCGGGCCAGCAGCCGGGTCGCGGGGTGGTCGGCGCCGTGCAGCGCGCCGGCCCGCCCGGCGGCCGTGCGCACGGTGTCCAGCGCCCGCCGGGCCTGCGCGTGCGCGCCCTCGGCGCGGGCCACCTCCAGCTCGGCGGCGGCCAGGTTGGACTGGGCGACCAGGGAGTGCGGGTGGTCCGGCCCGAGCTTGGCCACGGCGAGGTCGGCCGCGCCGCGCAGGCTGGGCAGCACCAGCTGCGCCTGGCCGGCCGACCGCCGCACGCGCGCGTGCTCGAACTCGGCCGACGCCAGGTTGGCGCGGGCGACGAGGGACTGCGGGTGGTGCGGGCCCAGGGCGGCGACCACGCGGTCGGTGGCTTCGCGCAGGTCGGCCAGCGCCTCGCCGACGCGGTCGGCGCAGCCCTGGTCGCGGGCGAGCTGGAAGCGCGCCGAGCGCAGGCCGATCAGCAGCGCCAGGGTGCGCGGGTGGTCGGCGCCGTGCGCGACGGCGCTGCGGGCGAGGTCGAGTTCGAGGGCGTCGGGGTCGTCGGCGGGCTCGGCGAGCAGGTCGGGCGCGGCGGGGACGCGGTCGCCGACGGCGGCGGGCAGCCGCTCGGCGCGGGCGCGGGCCACGCCCACCCCGATCGCGGCGGTCAGGCCGACACCGTTGTCAGCGGACCACCTGCCGCCCTCGGGCACGACCCGCGCGGCCATGGAGCCGGCGGGCCCGCCCGCCCAGGGCGTGGCGATGTGCCGGCCGACCAGGTCGGACCGGCCGCGCGCGACGGCGACCAGCGCCCGCTGGTCGCGCACCTTGGCGGCTTCCTCGCTGCCCGGCTCGACCAGGTCGAGCATCGCGTCGAGCAGTTCCTCGCCGGCGTCCGCCGAACCGATCCGGGTCAGCGCGGTCACGCAGCGCAGCAGGCGGTCCAGGTGGCGCCGGGCGGTGGTGGCGTCGAGCGTGTCGGCCAACTCGACCGCCAGGTGCCGAGCCTCCCTCCGGTCCGGGGCGGGTCGGGACAGGGCGGTTTCGAGTTCGACCACACGGCTGTTCATCCGGCACTCCAGGTGGCTGGTGGTTTGCATCGGGGGCATGGGGACCCGACTCGTACTGCCGGCGTGGAATCGGTCCCCCACAGCGCGGATATCGTGCTGTATGACGCTTCGTTAGCCCTTCCGGTTACATCGTTGCTGCGGAAATCGCCGGATCATCCCGGTCGACCGCAATACTGCGGCCACCGTGTGGCACTTTTGCCTTGCCGTGGACCCTTTGCGCATGTCGGAGCGAATGCTACCGACCGCGCCGGGAGCGCTCCCAGTCATTCCACCGGGTGTTCTCGACCGCCCCTGTCGTGGCTGGGTGGGCGGAGCCGCGGAAAAGCGGGCATTGCCGCCGCCGGTCACCCTGGGTGAACCCGCCCGAAGCGCTATGCGGGTGCGCCGGCGCTCTTGTCGCGTTGCTGACGGGTGCTCATTATTCCGGAATCCGCATACACGGCCCGCCCGCCGGCCGCCGGTCCGCCGGCGCGGGCGTGGCAGAGTTGGGCCGGTGCGGGTAGGGGTGCTGGGGCCGCTGGCGGTGACGGCCGACGGGTCGTCGGTGGAGATCGGCGGGACGCGGGTGCGCGCGCTGCTGGTCCGGCTCGCGCTGGGCGCGGGCCGCGTGGTCACGGTGGAGGAGCTGGCCGCCGCGCTGTGGCCGGAGGACAAGCCCGCCGACGAGGTGGGCGCGGTGCGGTCGCTGGTGTCCCGGCTGCGCCGCGCGCTGCCCGACCCGGCCGCGCTGCGCTCCGCCCACGGCGGCTACCGCCTGGACCTGCCGCCCGACGCCGTCGACGCCCACCTGTTCGACCGGCTCGCCCGCGAGGCGCGCCGGTCCCTCGCCGCCGGCGACGCGCCCGCCGCCCGCCGGCTGGCCCGGGAGGCCCTGCGGCTGTGGCGCGGCGCCCCGCTGGCCGACGTGGCGGGCCTGCCGTTCGCCGTCGGCCACGTCGCGGGCCTGGCGGAGACCCGCCTCGGCGCGGTCGAGGACGCCGCCGAGGCCGAGCTGGCCTGCGGGTCGGGCCGGCACCTGGTCGCCGAGCTGACCGACCTCGCCGCCCGCCACCCGCTGCGCGAGCGGCTGCAGGCGCTGCTGCTGCGGGCGCTGTTCGCGGCGGGCCGCCCGGCCGAGGCGCTGGCCGCCTACGAGGAGGTCCGCCGCCGGCTGGCCGACGAGCTGGGCGCGGACCCCGGGCCGGAGCTGCGCGAGACCCACCGCCACATCCTGCGCGCGGAGCCGCCCGAGCCGCCCCGCGCCGGCAACCTGCGGCTGCCGCTGACCAGCTTCGTCGGCCGCCGGGAGGACCTGGACCGGGTCGCCGGCCTGCTCGACCGGCACCGCCTGGTCACGCTGGTCGGGCCGGGCGGCGCGGGCAAGACCCGGCTCGCCACGACGGCCGCCGCCCGGCTGCGGCACGGCGCGTGGCTGGTCGAGCTGGCGCCCGTCACCGACCCGGCGGACGTGGCGACGGCCCTGCTGGGCGCGCTGGGCCTGCGCGAGCAGCGCGCCGTGGACCACCCGCAGGCGCCGCTGGACACCGTCGGCCGCCTGGTGGAGACGCTCTCGCGCGGTGAGCCGCTGGTCGTGCTGGACAACTGCGAGCACGTGGTCGACACCGCCGCCCGGCTCGCCGAGGAGCTGCTGGGCCGGTGCCCGGGGCTGCGCGTGCTGGCCACCAGCCGCGAGCCGCTGGGCGTGCTCGGCGAGGCCATCGTCCCGGTGCCGCCGCTGGACGAGGACACCGCCGTGCGGCTGCTCGCCGAGCGGGCCGCGGCCGTGCGGCCCGGTTTCGGGGTCACCGAGGACAACGCGCCCGTGCTGGCCGAGGTCTGCCGCCGGCTGGACGGGCTGCCGCTGGCCGTCGAGCTGGCCGCCGCCCGGCTGCGCTCGCTCTCGCCCGAGCAGCTGGCCGCCCGCCTGGACGACCGCTTCCGCCTGCTCACCGGGGGCAGCCGCACCGCGCTGCCCCGCCACCGGACGCTGCGCGCCGTGGTGGCCTGGAGCTGGGACCTGCTCGACCCCGCCGAGCGCGACTTCGCCGAGAGCCTGGCCGTGTTCGCGGGCGGCGTCGACCCGGAGGCGGCCGAGGGCCTGGTCGGCGGGGACGCGTTCGACCTGCTCACCGCGCTGGTGGACAAGTCGCTGCTGCACGTCGTCGAAGGTCCCGGCGGCCCGCGCTACCGGATGCTGGAGACCATCCGCGAGTACGGCCTGGAGCGGCTGGGCGAGAGCGGGCGCGTCGGCGCCGCGCGCGAGCGGCACGCCGAGCACTACCGCGACCTGGCCGAGGCCGCCGAGCCCCACCTGCGCGGCAAGGAGCAGCTGGCGTGGCTCGCCCGGCTCGACGCCGAGCGCGACAACGTGCTGGCGGCGCTGCACTTCGCGGCCGACCGCGGCGACGCGGACACGGCGGTGCGCATCGCCGCGGCCATGAGCATCTTCTGGACCGTGCGCGGCAACCGCGTCGAGTCGGTCGGGTGGTTCCGGCTGGCGCTGGGCGTGCCGGGGGACTCGCCCGCCGCCGCGCGACACGTGGTGGCGGCGTTCCTGCTGATCAACGACGCGATCTCCAGCGGCTTCCGCAACACCGGCGAGCACGTGGCCCGGCTGCGGGACCTGGCCGCCACGGCGCCGACCGACCACCCGGTCCTGGTGCTGCTGGAGCCGGTGGTGGGGTTGCTGCTGGACGAGGCGGACAGCGCGGTGCGGGCCGTGGACGCCCGCCTGGACCACCCGGACCCGTGGGCGCGGGCGATGCTGTGGATGGTGCGCGGCGCGGTGCGCGAGAACGTCGGCGACATGGCGGGCGCGCGGGACGACCTGCTGGTCGCCGGGGCGGGCCTGCGCGAGGTGGGCGACCGGTTCGGCCTGTCGCAGGCGCTGACCGCGGTGGCCGACGCGCACCTGGCGTTCGGCGACGTGGACCGGGCGGTGGAGGCGCTGCAGGAGTCGGTCGCCCTGCTGCGCGAACTCGACCCGGACGACGACGCCGCGCACGAGCGCATCGTGCTGGCCAACGCCCGCCTGCGGCAGGGCGACGTGGCGCGGGCGCGGGCGGAGTACCGGGAGCTGGTGCGCACCGCGCGGGTGTCCCAGCCGTGGTCGGTGCGCAGCGTCGCGTTCGCCCGGATCATGCTCGGCGACCTGGCCCGCTACGAGGGCGACCTCGCGGAGGCGGCCCGGCAGTATGAGACGGCGGCCGTCGCGCTGGAGGGCGAGCAGGTCGTCGTGCCGCAGGTCGTGGCCGTCATGCTGTGCGCGCGGGCGCACCTGGCGATCGACCGCGGCGAGCCCGCCGAGGACCTCCTGCGGCAGGCCGGTGAGCAGGCCGCGCTGGCCAAGGACATGCCGATCACGGCCCTGGTGGCGGTCGCGGGGGCGGCGGCGCGCGCCCGGCGGGGCGACTCGGCCGGCGCCGCGGTGCTGCTCGGCGCCGCCGAACAGCTCCGCGGCGCCCCCGACGCCCTGCACCCGGAGATCGTGCGCCTGGCCGAGCGCCTGCGGGCCGACATCGGGGCGGCGGCCTACGACCTGGCCTACGCCTCGGGGGTGGCCCTGGACCGGGCGGACGCGGTCGCGCTGGCCCTGCCGCGGTGACGCCCGGTCCGGCGCGACCCCCTGGCCCGCGCCGGACCGGGCGCCGCGGGGCGCCGACCGCCCCGCGGCCCTCAGGCGCGCCGGCGGTAGGCCCGGACCGCCAGCGGCGCGAAGACCGCGACGAACACCGCCGACCACAGCAGCGCCCACAGCGCCGACCCGGCCACCGGGCCGCCGACCATCAGCCCGCGCGCCGCGGTCATCACGTGCGTCACCGGGTTGACCTCCACCCACGACCGCAGCCACCCCGGCAGCGTCTCGGCGGGGGCGATCATGCTCGTGCCGAAGGTCAGCGGGAACAGCGCCAGGAACCCGATGCCCTGCACCGAGCCCGGTGTGCGGGCCAGCATCCCGACCAGGACGAACGCCCAGCTCAGGCTGAAGGCGAACAGGATCGCCAGCAGGCAGGCCGCCAGGGCGGGCAGCAGCCCGGTGGTCACCCGGAACCCCATCAGGGCGCCGAACAGCAGCAGCGACACCACCGCCGCCACGTACCGGACGAGGTCGCCGAGCACCGAGCCGACCAGCGGGGCGGACCGGCCGATCGGCAGGCTGCGGAACCGGTCGAAGACCCCCTTGCCGATGTCGGCGTTGAGGTTCACGCCGGTCGCCACCCCGGCGAACACGGTGCTCTGCACCATGATCGCGGGCAGCAGCAGCTGCAGGTACCCGTGCGTCGAGCCGGCCACCGCGCCGCCCAGCAGGTACACGAAGACCACCACGAAGATCGCCGGCTGGAGCGTCACGTCCAGCAGCTGCTCGGGCGTCCGCGCGGTCTTGACCAGGCTGCGCCCGGCCAGCACGAGGCTGTGCCGGACCAGGGCGAAGGGCCGGTCGGCGCCCCGCGCGGGCGCGGTGCGGTGCGCGGTGAGCGTCATGCCGCCTCCTCGGTGTGCTGCCCGGTGAGGGCGAAGAACACCTCGTCCAGGCTGGGCAGCCGCAGCGACAGCTCGGCCACCCCGATGCCCAGCGCGTCCAACCGCCTCACCACCTCGGTGAACGCGGTGTCGCCGGCGACCGGCACGGTGACCACGCCCCGGCTCGGCGACTCCGGCTGGTGCCCGGACACCGCCGCCAGCACGGCGGCGGCGTCGGCCAGCCGACCGGGGTCGGCGGGCCGGACCAGGACCGTCTGGCCGCCGACGACCCGCTTGAGCGCCGCGGGCGTGCCGTGCGCGATGACCCGGCCGTGGTCGATCACCGAGATCTCGTCGGCCAGCGCGTCGGCCTCCTCCAGGTACTGCGTGGTCAGCAGCACGGTCGCCCCGTCGGCGACCAGCGAGCGGACCACGTTCCAGATGTCGTCCCGCTTGGCCGGGTCCAGCCCGGTGGTCGGCTCGTCGAGGTAGATCACGTCCGGCCGGCCGACCAGGCTCGCGGCCAGGTCCAGCCGCCGCCGCATCCCGCCCGAGTAGGTCTTGGCGGGCCGCCCGGCCGCGTCGAGCAGGTCGAACCCGGCCAGCAGCTCGGCCGCCCGCGCCTTGGCCTCGGCGGTGCGCAGGTCGAGCAGCTGCCCGATCAGCACCAGGTTCTGCGTGCCGGTGAGGTCCTCGTCCACCGACGCGTACTGCCCGGTCAGCCCGATCAGCCGGCGCACCCGCGCGGCGTGCTCCACCACGTCGAGCCCGCCCACGGTGGCCCGGCCGCCGTCGGGGCGCAGCAGCGTCGCCAGGATGCGCACCGCGGTCGTCTTGCCCGCGCCGTTGGGCCCCAGCACCCCGAGCACCGTGCCGGTGCGGGCGGCCAGGTCGACCCCGGCCAGCGCGGTCGTCCTCCCGTACCGCTTGACCAGGCCCTCGGCCTGGAAGGCGTAGTCCATCGTTCCTCCACTCGGCGTCATGTGCGGCCAGGGTCGGGGCGGGGAGTGCCGGATCGCGGGCAGGCGCGTGTCACCGGGTGGCACGCGCCTGTCCGCGATCCGACACGGGTTCGCCCGCGATCCGGTGTGGGCCTGCCCGCGATCCGGTGCGGAGCCGTCGGCGGCGCGGCAACGGCCGCAGCGCGCCCGGCTGCGATCGGCTCAGGGCGCTGCTCCCGGTGGCGACGCGCCGCGAAGCGGTGACCCGGCGTCGCGGGGTGAAGGGGTACTGCGTTCAGCCGAACTTCCTTGTAGGTCGCGAGTGGACGTTGCTAGCGTGCCGAAGTCGCTGCCCGGCCGGGGATGGACACCAGGGCGCACCGGAGCGCCCGCTGGGGATGTCACCACCTTCCGCCCGACTTCTCGTCGGGTCGCCCTCTCGACCGCATGGAGGCAGTCGATGACCGTTGCCCACCACGACCCGCACGTCGGACGCCTGTTCGAGGAGATGGCGCTGCTCGTCACCGACGGGGTCGGCGATCCGGCGGCCCTGCACGGGCAGCTGGTCGAACTGGCCGCGGCCAACGCGCCCGACGTGGCGCGGTACTGGAAGCAGGTCGGCGCCGGGGTGGGGGTGCCGGACACGGCCTACAAGGACGGCGGTCCGCACCTGTTCCCCGACGAGCCCGCGGTGCGGGTGTTCCGCACCAGCGGCACGACCGGCTCGGTGCGGGGCAGCGTGCGCTACTCCCGGCTGGGCCTGGAGCTCAAGGCCCTGGCGGTGCGGGCCAACGCCCGGCGCAGCGTGGCGCGCGCCGGCGAGCGGCCGGTCGTCGTCCGGTTCGCGCCCACCGAGGAGGCCGCGCCGGACATGGCGATCGCCTTCGACCTGGCGCGCATCCAGGAGGAGTGCGGCGACCCGGAGCTGAGCACGTCGGTGGTCGGCCCGGCCGGCGTCGACTACGACCTGCTGGCCGCGACGCTGGACGCGGCGGTCGCCGAGGGGCTGCCGGTGGTGCTGGTGGGCGCGAGCTTCGCGTTCGTCAACGCCTGCGACCGGCTGGCGGCGCAGGGCCGGGGCTGGGAGCTGCCGCCGGGCTCGCGCATGTACGACGGCGGCGGCTTCAAGGGCAGGTCGCGGGTGATGCGGGTGGACGACCTGCGCACGGCCGTCCGGCGCGTGTTCGGCGTCGAGGAGTTCGACAACATCTTCGGGATGACCGAGCTGGCCAACCAGCTCTACGACGCGGCGGACGTGCCGGTGGGCCCGTTGGGGGAGCGCCCCAAAGCCTACCGGCACTTCGGCGGGCCCCGCGTCCGCGACCCGCGCACCCGCGAGTTCCGCACCGAGGGACCGGGCCTGCTGGAGATCACCGACCTGTCGGTGCTGGACCGGCCGCACGTGCTGCTGACCGGCGACCTCGGCGTGGCGACCCCGGACGGCGTGGCGGTGGCGGGCCGCGTCGCGGGCAGCACCAGCCGGGGCTGCTCGCTGTCCCTCGACGAGATGACCGGAGGCCGGTGAGCCGTGAGCGTGTCCTGGATCCCGCGGTGGTGCGACACCGAGACCGAGCCCTTCACCCTGTCCGCCGGCCCGCACGAGTGGCGCGGCGCGCGGCCGACCGACTGGGCCGCCACCGGCGAGGGCCTGCGCCGCGCGCACGAGCGGCTGCGCGACCTGCCGGTGCGCCGCATCGTGGAGGCGGTCGACGTGGCCGCCGAGCGCTGGGCCAAGCGCGACTTCCCCGAGCGCCGCGCGGCCGTCGAGGCCGCCGCGCGGGTCACGGGCATGTCGGTGGAGACGGTGGACCGCGCGCTGGACGCCGAGGTCGGCGTCGCCCTCCGCGCGCCGTCGCTGATCGCCGCGCTGGAGCGCGAGCTGGGCGACCCGGAGGTGCTCGACGGCTTCCGGGGCGGCGCCACGGCCGTCGGGCCGCGCACCGCGCTGGCGGTGTTCTCCGGCAACGTCCCGGGCCTGCCCGCGCGGTCGCTGGTGCGGGCGCTGCTGGTGAAGTCCAGCGTCATCGCCAAGGTCCCGGCCAAGGAGCCGCACTTCACCGCCGCGTTCCTGCGCACCCTGCACGAGGTGGAGCCGCGGCTGGCCGACGCGGTGGTGGCGACCTACTGGGACCGCGACGACGACGCGACCATGTCGGCCGCGCTGGAGCAGGCCGACGCCGTCATCGCCTACGGCAGCGACCAGGCGTGCGCGGCGATCCGGGCGAAGGTCGCGCCCCACCAGCTCTACGAGGAGCACGGCCACAAGCTGTCCTTCGGCGTCGTCAGCGCCGCCTACGCCCGGCTGCACGGCCCGGCCGAGGTGGCGCGCCGGATCGCCGCCGACTGCAGCGACTTCGACCAGCACGCCTGCCTGTCGCCCCAGGTGTACCTGGTGGCCGCCGAGCACGCCCGCGCCGTCGCCGAGCACGTGGCCGACGCGATGCGCCGCGCCGCCGCCGACTGCCCGCCGGGCGCGGTCGCCGACCAGGACGCCGCGGTGCTGCAGCACCGGCGGCTGGTCGCCGAGTGGCGGGCCGCCGGGCGCGCCTCCTGCGAGGTCTGGGCGGCCGGCGGTCTGGAGTGGACGGTCGTGCTGGACGACGCGCTGCTCCCGCTCAGCGGCGCGGGCAACCGGGTGGCGCGGATCGTCGCGGTGCCCGACGTGGCCGCCGCGGTGGCGGCGATGCGCCCCTACGCCGCGCACCTGCAGACCGTCGGGCTCGGCGCGGTGGGCGACGAGTTCTGGCGCGCGGCGGGGGAGTTGGCCCGCGCGGGCGTCAGCCGGGTCGCCGAGCCGGGCGCGATGGCCCGCGCCTCGATGCGGTGGCGGCACGACGGCCAACCGCGCATCGCGGGCCTGGTCCGGTGGTGCGACGTGGAGGCGGCGCCCGAGCGCTGATCACGCGGAGCACGGGTGCGGCCCCCATCCCGGTCGGGACGGGGGCCGCACCCGTGCGGGCGGACCCGCCGCCCTCCGGCGGCCCCCACGCCGCCGATGATCACCGCGACCGGCGCGGCACCTGATCTTCTGTCGGAATAATTCCTTCAGTGTCGACTTAAAGATCAATCGACCCGGCGGTGGCGGCCGGTCGAGCGGCCCTCGGCGGCCCCGTCGCGCAACGCCTGGAACAGCCCCGGGTTCCCCGCGGCGGTGAGCCGCTGCCGCAGTCGCGCGACGACCAGCCGGACGTTCCGCTTCACCTGTGCCGGGTCGATCTCGCCTTCGTGCTGTGCGTCGGGTCCTCGATGTTCCACCCGCCTGCCGTACCCGACCCGCCCGACGGGCAAACGGTCCAGGCCGGCCGGGCAGGTGATCGCCCTCACCGTCCAACGGGTGGAATCCCGTTTCTCCGCCGGGGGGCGCGGTGGTGAGGATGACCGGTGTGGCCCTCGTGAGCGAAACCCCCGTCCAGCCCCGTTCCGGGCCCTTCCTGCCGCTGCTGTCGGTGAACCTGCTGACCGGCCTGGGCTACGCGCTCGCCGGGCCGTTCCTGTCGCTGTTCCTGATCAAAGAGCTGCACGCCGGCCCGGTCGCGGTCGGCGCCTTCCTGCTGACGAGCGCGCTGTCCGCCGTGGTCACCAGCACGGTGCTCGGCAGGCTGTCCGACGCGCGGGCGGTGCGGCGCAACCTGCTGGTGTGCGGGGCGCTGGCGGGCACGGTGTCCTCCGGGCTGTTCGCGCTGCTGCGCGACTACTGGCTGCTGCTGGTGGTGTCGCTGACGCTGGCGGCGGTGGCGTCGTCGCTGATGCCGCAGACCTTCGCCTACGCGCGGCAGGCGCTGGAGCGCACCGGTTCGGCGCGGGGGCCGCTAGCGATCAGCGCGCTGCGCACGATGGTCTCGGTGTCCTGGGTCGGCGGTCCGCCGCTGGCCGCGCTGCTGATCGACTCGGCCGGGTTCACCGGCCTGTTCGCGGTGGCGGCCGCGGTGTACCTGGTGGCCGCGCTGGTGACGGCGCTGCTGCTGCCGGAGCTGGGCGGGGGAGCGGTCGCGGTCGCGGGGCGGGCGCGGTCGGGGCCGGGTCGGGAGGTCGTGCTCGCGGCGGTGGCGTTCGTGCTGCTGCAGGGCGCGACGTCGGTGGGCGTGCTGGCGATGCCGCTGTACGTGACCGACGTGCTGCACGGCACGACCGGTGACGCCGGGCTGGTCCTGGGGTTGTGCGCGGCGCTGGAGATCCCGCTGATGCTGGGGTTCGGCGCGCTGGCGATCCGGGTCGACCACCGGCGGCTGGTGCTCGTCGGCGGCGCGGTGGCGCTGGCCTACTACGGCGTGATGCTGGCGACCCAGGCGACCTGGCAGGTGGCGGCGGCGCAGGCGCTGCACGCGGTGGTGATCGCGGCGGTGATGGGCGTGGGCATCTCCTACTTCCAGGACCTGGCCCCGGATCGCCCCGGGCACGCCACCACGCTGTTCACCAACACGGCGAAGATCAGCGCGATGCTGTCGGGCCCGCTGCTGGCGCTGGCGCAGGTGCTCGGCTACCGCAGCGCGTACGCGATCGGCCTGGTGCTGTCGGCGGCGGGGCTGGGGCTGCTGCTGGCGGCCCGGCGGCGCTGACCGCCGGCGCGGCCCTGCCAGGCGCGGTCCCGAGGCTCCCGGGGGTCGGTTCGGCGGCTCGCCGCCGTGGGGTCGTGCTGCCCCGATCGGGTGGGCCGGCTGCACCGTTCGGGTCGTGCGGCATCCTGTGTGGTGCGGATCACGGTTTCGGATGCCCGGAATGGGCGTGACTTGCGCGATCGTCGATCGTCCGACACCGGCTGCGGCATGTCAATCCGCCTGTGGCTCGATGCTGCTCGCTCGTACGTACGGTTACCGTCGGGCAGATCAACCTGGGGAAGAGGGGTGTGGGATGGCGACTCTGGCGTCGGTGCGCGACGGATTGGTGGCGTGGGTCGCACGGCGTTCGGTGACGCGCTGGGTGATGGGGAAGGTCGGTTCGCGGGCGTTGTCGCTGCTCCCGGATCGCGCGCTGGTCCCGTTGAAGCGGGACGGGGTGGAGCCGGTCGCCGAGCTGGGGCGGATGGTGGAGGCGGGGCCGGTCCACCGGTTGCCGGTGCCGTTCGGGGTGAAGGTGTGGTTGGTCACAGGCCAGGCCGAGGCGAAAAAAGTGCTTTCCGACACAGAGGCGTTCAGTAACGATTACGCCCGGCTCGGCGCGGCGGTGGGGCGGATCGAGCAGACGCCCGGCGGCCTGGGCTTCGCCGACCCGCCGGACCACACGCGGCTGCGCAAGCTGCTGACGCCGGAGTTCACCATGCGCCGGCTGGCGCGGCTGGTGCCGCGCATCGACGAGATCGTGACCGAGCGCCTGGACGCGATGGAGGCGGCGGACGGGCCGGTCGACCTGGTGCGGGAGTTCGCGCTGCCGATCCCCTCGCTGGCCATCTGCGAGCTGCTGGGCGTGCCCTACGGCGACCGCGCGCGGTTCCAGGAGCTGGCGGCGGCGCGGTTCGACCTGTTCGGCGGCGCGACCTCGGCGCTGGGCGCGATCTCGGAGTCGTTGCGGTACATGGAGCAGATCGTCCGCCGGGAGCGGCGGTCGCCCGGCGACGGCCTCATCGGCATGATCATCCGCGAGCACGGCGACGAGGTCAGCGACGCGGAGCTGGCCGGCCTGGCCGACGGCGTGCTGACCGGGGGGTTCGACACCACCGCGAGCATGTTGGCGCTGGGCGCGATCGTGCTGATGGGCGACCCGGCGGCGCGGGCGGCGATGCGCGACGACGACCAGGCCGTCGGCCCGCTGGTGGAGGAGCTGCTGCGGCACCTGAGCGTCGTGCAGGTGGCGTTCCCGCGGTTCGCCAAGCACGACCTGGAGATCGGCGGGACGCGGGTCGAGGAGGGCGACGTGGTGGTGGTGTCGTTGAGCGCCGCCAACCGCGAGGGCTTGGAGCGCATGGACTTCGACGCGGCGCGCAAGGTCTCGGCCCACCTGGCGTTCGGCTACGGCGCGCACCGGTGCGTGGGGGCGGAGCTGGCGCGGATGGAGCTGCGGGCGGCCTACCCGGCCCTGCTGCGGCGCTTCCCCGACCTGCGCCTGGCCGACGAGCGCCCGTCGTTCCGGACGGCGTCGATCGTGCACGGGGTGGACTCGCTGATGGTGCGCACCCGCTGAGGCGGTGGGGGGACCTGTCGGCAGCGGGTCCCTGCCGATCTTGAAGCAGGGCTTAAAGCTCGTCCAGAAGCCTTCACTTTTCTTAACGGCAGCCCTGCGGCAGCGTGAGCGGGGTGTTGAGCGGATCAGCGGTGCGGATGGGTCTTCTGGCGCTCCTGTGGGGCTCCTGCTTCCTGTGGATCGAACTGGCCCTCACCGGCCTGGCCCCGGTGCAGATCGCGGTGGTCCGCTGCGCGCTGGGCGCGGCGGTCCTGCTGGGCCTGGCGCTCGTGCGGCGCCAGCGGCTGCCGCGCGACCGCGGGACGTGGGCGCGCCTGGCGGTGGCGGCGCTGTTCTGCAACGCCCTGCCGTTCGTGCTGTTCGGGATCGGCCAGCAGAGCGTGGACTCGGGCGTCGCGGGCGTGCTCAACGCCACGACCCCGTTGTGGTCGCTGCTGATCGGCCTGCTGCTGGGCACCGAGCGCGGGCCGACCCCGCGGCGGGTCGGCGGGCTGGTCCTCGGGTTCGCGGGCGTGCTGGTGATCTTCGCGCCGTGGCAGCGGCACGGCCTGGCGAGCTGGGGCGCGCTCGCCCTGCTCGGCGCGGCGGCGAGCTACGCGGTGGCGTTCGCCTACATGGGCCGCGAGCTGGTCGGCCGGGGCGGGCCGGTGGCGATCTCCGCCGCGCAGCTGGCGGCCGCCACCGGCCTGAGCGCCCTGGCGCTGCCCGCCTCGCCGCCCGCCCACCTCAACGCCACCGCGGTGGTCGCGGTGGTGGTCCTGGGCGTCTTCGGCACGGGGGCCACGTTCGTGCTGAACTACCGGATCATCGAGGACGAGGGCGCCACCAGCGCCGCCACGGTCGGCTACCTGCTGCCGGTGGTCTCCCTGGCGCTCGGCGCGCTGGTGCTCGACGAGCCGCTGACGCCCGGGGTCGTCGCCGGCATGGCGGTGGTCCTGGTGGGGGTGGCGCTGACCCGCCCGGCCCGGCGCGCCGCGGGGCGCGACCGCCGCCCGCCCGCGGAGCAGCGCGCCGGCGGGTGACCGCGTTCCCGGGACGCGCCCGCGCCGAGCCTGCCAGGATCACCGGATGGGGACCGGAGCTCTCGTGCTGCCGCTGGACGATCCCAGGGCCGACCTCGACGTGGTCGGCGGGAAGGGCGCGTCGCTGGCGCGGCTGCGGCGGGCGGGCCTGCCCGTGCCCGACGGCTTCCACGTGACCACGCACGCCTACCGCGCGTTCACCGCGGGCCTGGGCGTCGGGCGACCCGACGCCGCGTCGGTCGCGGCGGGGGAAGTGCCGGCGGAGGTCGCCGCCGCGATCCTGGCCGCGCTGCCCGCCGGCCCGGTGGCGGTGCGGTCCTCGGCCACCGCCGAGGACCTGCCCGACCTGTCGTTCGCCGGTCAGCACGACACGGTCCTGGACGTGCGCGGCCGGGACGTGCTCGACGCGGTGCGGCGCTGCTGGGCGTCGCTGTGGACCGAGCGCGCCGTCGCCTACCGCGCCCGCCACGGCGTCGCCGACGCGGCGATGGCCGTGGTGGTGCAGGAGATGGTGCCCGCCGACGCCGCCGGCGTGCTGTTCACCGCCGACCCGGTCACCGGGGCCCGCGACCGGACGGTGGTCGAGGCCGCGCCCGGTCCCGGCGACGCGCTGGTGGGCGGGGAGGTCACCCCGGAGCGGTACGCGGTGGTGGACGGGGCCGTGACCTCGGGGGGAGACCTGCTCGACGACCGGGAGGTGCTCGAGCTGGCCGCGCTGGGCGCCCGCGCGCAGGAGCTGGTCGGTGCGCCGGTGGACGTCGAGTGGGCCCGGGTCGGCGGCCGGTTCGCGCTGCTGCAGGCCCGGCCGATCACCGCCCTGGAGGAGGTGTGGAACGACAGCCTGCGCGGCGACTACCTGTGGACGTGCGCGAACCTCGGCGAGGCGGTGCCCAGCGTGATGACGCCCGCCACCTGGTCCGTCGCGCAGGCCCTGGCGCAGCCGCCGATCGGCGGGCACCCCACCGCCGGCAACATCGGCGGCCGGTTCTACCTCAACCTCAGCGCCGTGCTGGCCGTCGGCTCCGCGCTGGGGCTGGGCGGGCCGGCGCGGCGGCTGGCGGCGGAGGTGTTCGGCCACCTCCCCGACGGCGTGCGGGTGCCGGCGCTGCCGATGTCGCGGCCGGCCACCGTGCGGGCGGCGCTCGCGGCGCTGGCGCCGTTCCTCCGGCAGCAGCGCGAGTACGCCCGGCGCGTCGAGGGGCTCCTGGCCGCCGCGCCGGCCCGCGCCGGGCGGCTGCGCGACCGGATCGCCGACGCCGACACCCCGGCGCGGCTGCTGGCGCTGTGGGTGTCCGAAGTGGAGGTCTTCCTGCGCGACGACATCCGCGTCTACGACGCGGGGGCGCGGGCGGGCGCCCGCGGCGGTGGCGCCCGGCTGCGGCGCACCCTGCGCCGGCTGGTGGGGGAGCGCGACGCCGCCGCGCTGCTGACCGGCGCGCACGGCCCGGCCGGCGAGCTGGCCGGCCTCGGCCCGCTGCTGGCGCTGGCGCGGCTGCGGCGCGGGGAGATCGACCGCGAGACCTACCTGCGGGAGTGGGGGCACCGGTTCGCCGACGAGTTCGAGCTGTCCGCGCCCCGGCCCGCCGAGGACCCCGACTGGCTGGACCGGCAGGCGGCGGTCGACGGCCCGGACCCGGCGGAGCTGCTGGCCGGGCAGGCGGCGGCGCGGGAGGCGGCGTGGCGGCGGCTGGTCGCCGCGCACCCGCGCCGGGCCGCGCGGCTGGGGCGCGCGCTGGCCGCGCACGGGGCGGCGGTCCGGCTGCGCGAGCGCGCCCGCTCGGAGATGGTGCGCGGGTTCGGCGTGCTGCGGGCGTTCCTGGTGCGGGCGCGGGAGCTGACCGGCCACGACGTGTTCTTCCTGTCCCTGGCCGAGACCGCGGCGGTGCTCGGCGGCGACCCCGGCCCGGTGTCGGCGATCCCGGCCCGCCGCCGGGCCTACGAGCGCTACCGGGCGCTGCCGCCCTACCCGACGGTGATCCGCGGCCACTTCGACCCGGTGTCCTGGGCGGCGGACCCGGACCGGCGCGGCGACGTGCACGCCCCCGCCGCCGCCGCGCCGCCCGGCCGGGAGGTCACCGGCCTGCCCGGCGCGGCGGGCGTGGCGGAGGGCGTGGTGCGGGTGATCCCGTCGGTGGCCGACGGGGCGGCCCTGCGGCCGGGCGAGGTCCTGGTGACGACCGTGACGAACATCGGGTGGACACCGCTGTTCCCGCGCGCGGCGGCGGTCGTGACCGACGTCGGCGCGCCGCTGTCCCACGCGGCGATCGTGGCCCGCGAACTGGGCATCCCCGCCGTGGTCGGCTGCGGCGACGCCACCGCCCGCCTGCGCACCGGCGACCGCGTCCGGGTCGACGGCGCGCGCGGCACCGTCACCCCCGTCGACCGGGCGGGCTGAGCCGGCCGCGCGGCGGGCCCCCTCAGCGGCCGGTCTCGTGGGGCAGGCCGACGTAGTTCTCGGCGAGGCCGGTCGCCGCGGCCTCCGACGAGCAGACGTAGCGGAGCTGGGACAGCTGCAGCTGCCGGTCGAACTCGTCACCCGAGGTGTGCAGCATCGACGTCATCCACCACGAGAAGTGGGTGCACCGCCACACCCGCCGCAGCGCCCGCTCCTCGTAGCCGTCGAGCAGGTCGGTGCGACCCTCGGTGAAGAACGCGCCGAGCGCCTCGGTCAGCACCGCGACGTCGGCGACGGCCAGGTTGAGGCCCTTGGCCCCGGTCGGCGGCACGATGTGCGCCGCGTCGCCGACCAGGAACAGCCGGCCGTGCCGCATCGGGGTGCTGACGAAGCTGCGCATCGGCGTGATGCCCTTGTCCACGATCGGGCCGTCGGCCAGCGACCACCCGTCCAGGCCCAGGCGGGTGCGCAGCTCGTCCCAGATGCGGTCGTCGGACCACGCCTCGACGCTCTCCGCCGGGTCGACCTGGAGGTAGAGCCTGCTCAGCTCCGGCGACCTCATGCTGTGCATGGCGAACCCGCGCGGGTGCCAGGCGTAGATCAGCTCGTCGGTGGACGGCGGGACCTCGGCCAGGACGCCCAGCCAGCCGTAGGGGTAGTCGCGCTGCCAGGTGCGGCGCAGCGGTTCGGGGATGCTGGGGCGGCTGACGCCGTGGAACCCGTCGGCGCCGACCACGACGTCGGCCCGCACGGTGCGGGCCGTGCCGTCGCGGTCCACGAAGGACAGCGCCGGCCGGTCGCCGTCGACGTCGTGCAGCGCGGTCCGCGACACCTCGAAGTGCACGGCGTCGGCCCGCACCGCGAGCAGGTCCTTGACCACCTCGGTCTGCCCGTAGACCCACACCGAGCGCCCGGTGAGCGCGTGGAAGTCGATCCGGTGGCGCTCGCCGGGCCACTGCAGGTGGATGCCGTCGTGCCGCAGCCCGCGGGACTTGAGCCGGTCGCCGAGACCGGACTCCACCAGCAGGTCCGCGGTGCCCTGCTCCAGCACCCCGGCCCGGATGCGGGCCTCGACGTACTCCCGTGAGCGGTTCTCCACCACCACGGAGTCGATGCCGCGCAGGGACAGCAGGTGGGACAGCAGCAACCCGGCGGGACCGGCACCGACGATGGCGACCTGTGTGCGCATGGGAGCAGCCTGCTGCACCGGGGGCGACCGCGACAGCGGCGGTTTCCGCTCAGTGGCAGGGCGCCCGGTCCGCGCCGGGTTGATCAATTTATTCCATGATTTCAGTGCAGACTGGAATCAAAGATCACGGCGGTCCGGCGCACGGCGGAGCCCCGGTCGCGGGAAGAGCCGCGACCGGGGCTCCCGGGCTCACTCGGCGACGCGTTCGCGCGCCTCGGCGAGGTCTTCCTCGGTGGGGGCGTCGTCCTGGGTGAGGGCGAGCCGCCAGTAGCCGGCGAAGTCGATCTGCTGCCTGGTCAGGCCCCGGTCGTCGATCAGGTGCCGGCGCAGGGCGCGCACGGCGCCCGCCTCGCCGGCGATCCAGGCGAACGGCGTGCCCTCGGGGAACTCGGCGGCGCGCACCGCGTCGAGCAGCGCGGTGCCGCGGCCGGGCGGGGCGTCGCCGCGGTGCACCCAGCGCAGGTCCACCTCGGCGGCGCTGGGCAGGACCTGCTCCTCCTCCGCCCCGGCGACCTCCGCGCGGACCAGCGCGCGGCTGCCCGGCGGCAGCGCCGCCAGGTGGCTCGCGATGGCCGGCAGGGCGGTCTCGTCGCCGGCGAGCAGGATCCAGTCGAACCGGCCCGGGGTGGTGCGGTAGGCGGCGGAGGGCCCGTAGCGGCCGAGGGTGTCGCCGGGGCGGGCGGAGGCGGCCCAGCGGGTGGCGGGGCCGGCGTCGGCGTGCAGGACGAAGTCGATGTCGATCTCGTGGGTGTCGGGGTGGTGGGCGCGGACGGTGTAGCTGCGCAGCCAGGGGCGCCGTTCCTCCGGGAGGGCCTGGTAAGCCTGGTACCAGCCCAGGCCGTACCGGTCGCCGGCGGCGACGGGCAGGTCGGGCACGGGGTGGCCGGGTTTGGGGATGAGCAGCTTCAGCTGCTGGTCGGGCCAGGTGGGGAAGTCGTCCAGGCCGTCCCCGGTGAACCGCACGCGCACGACGTGCGGCGTGACGGGGTGGACGGCGGTGACGTGCAGGAGCGGCACGGGGTTCTCCCGTTCTCGGGCCGGGTTTCTCGGGCGGGGGGCTTCGTCAGGACCGGGGCGCCACGTAGGCGCGCAGGTGCTGGGCGGTGAGGGTGCTGCCGTCGGCGACCAGGTCCGCGGGGGTGCCGGTGAACACGACGCGCCCGCCGTCGTGGCCCGCGCCGGGGCCCAGGTCGATGATCCAGTCGGCGTGGGCCATGACGGCCTGGTGGTGCTCGATGACGATGACGGTGTTGCCGTCGTCCACGAGGCGGTCGAGCAGGGCCAGCAGCTTGTCGACGTCGGCGAGGTGCAGGCCGGTGGTGGGTTCGTCGAGGACGTACGTGCCGGCCTTCTCGGCCATGTGGATGGCGAGCTTGAGGCGCTGCCGCTCGCCGCCGGACAGGGTGGTGAGGGGTTGGCCGAGGGACAGGTAGCCCAGCCCGACGTCGACCAGCCGGTCGAGGACGGCCTTGGCCTGCTTCTCGGTGAAGAAGTCGCGGGCCTCGGTGGCGGACATGGCGAGGACTTCGCTGATGTCGCGGCCGCGCAGGCGGTGGGTGAGGACTTCGGGGGTGAACCGCTTGCCCTCGCACCGCTCGCAGACCGTGGCGACGCCGGCCATCATGGCGAGGTCGGTGTAGACCAGCCCGATGCCCTTGCACTGGGGGCAGGCGCCTTCGGAGTTGGCGCTGAACAGGGCGGCCTTGACGCCGTTGGCCTTGGCGAAGGCGGTGCGGACGGCGTCGAGCAGGCCGGTGTAGGTGGCGGGGTTGCTGCGCCGGGAGCCGCGGATGGGGGACTGGTCGACGGTGACGACGTCGTCGCGGGAGCCCAGGGAGCCGTGGATCAGCGAGCTCTTGCCGGAGCCGGCGACGCCGGTGACGACGGTGAGGACGCCGAGGGGGACCTCGACGCTGACGTCGCGGAGGTTGTGCAGGGTGGCCCCGGTGATGGGCAGCTGCCCGGTGGGGGTGCGGGGCCGGTCGCGCAGCCGGGCGCGGTGGTCGAGGTGGCGGCCGGTGAGGGTGTCGGAGGCGCGCAGGTCGTCGACGGTGCCGGTGAAGCGGATCTCGCCGCCGCCGGCGCCCGCGCCGGGGCCGAGGTCGACGACGTGGTCGGCGATGCGGATGGTCTCCGGTTTGTGCTCGACGACCAGGACGGTGTTGCCCTTGTCGCGCAGGCGCAGCAGCAGGTCGTTCATGCGCTGGATGTCGTGCGGGTGCAGGCCGACGGTGGGCTCGTCGAAGACGTAGGTGACGTCGGTGAGGGCGGAGCCGAGGTGGCGGACCATCTTGACGCGCTGGGCCTCGCCGCCGGAGAGGGTGGCGGACTGGCGGTCGAGGCTGAGGTAGCCCAGGCCGATCTCGACCAGGGAGTCGAGGGTGTCCTTGAGGGTGGCGGTCATGGGGGCGACGGAGTCGTCGTCGATCTTGGCGACCCAGTCGGCGAGGTCGCTGATCTGCATGGCGGAGCAGTCGGCGATGGTGGCGCCGTCGATGCGGCAGGACAGGGCGGCCCGGTTGAGGCGGGCGCCGCCGCAGGCGGGGCAGGTGGCGAAGGTGACGGCGCGGTCGACGAAGGCGCGGATGTGGGGCTGCATGGACTCGCGGTCCTTGGACAGGTAGAGCCGCTGCACCTTGGGCACGAGACCTTCGTAGGTGAGGTTGTTCCTGCCGACCTTGATCTTGGTCTGCTCCTTGTGCAGGAAGTCGGCCCACTGCTGCTCGGTGTAGTCGCCGAGCTTGGCGTCGGGGTCGAGGAAGCCGGAGGCGGCGTAGGTCTGGACGTACCAGTTGTCGGGGGTGAAGCCGGGGACCTTGATGGCGCCCTCGTTGAGCGACTTGTCCCTGTCGACCAGTTCGTCGACGTCGATGGTGGTGACGCGGCCGAGGCCCTCGCAGTCGGGGCACATGCCCTCGGGGAGGTTGAAGCTGAACGCGCCGGCGGGGCCGACGTGGGGCGTGCCCAGGCGGCTGAACAGGATGCGCAGCAGGGTGTGGGCGTCGGTGGCGGTGCCGACGGTGGAGCGGGAGTTGGCGCCCATGCGCTCCTGGTCCACGACGATGGCGGCGCTGAGGTTGCGCAGGGCGTCCACGTCGGGGCGGCCGAGGCTGGGCATGAAGGACTGGACGAACGCGGTGTAGGTCTCGTTGATCAGGCGCTGCGACTCGGCGGCGACGGTGCCGAAGACGAGGGAGGACTTGCCGGAGCCGGAGACGCCGGTGAAGACGGTGAGGCGTCGTTTGGGGATATCGACGTCGACGTTCTTGAGGTTGTTCTCCCGGGCGCCTCGGACCTGGATGACGTCGTGGCTGTCGGCCGCGGTTGCCATGCGGTTGTTCCCCCTGCGTTGTTTATGGCGTAAAGTGCCGAGCCAGGTTAGTTTATGGCGTAAGGAGACGCAAGTGGTGGTGTTCGCCGGGCAAGGTGACGCGCGCCGGTCGATGGAGCTGCTGTGGCGCTCGGCGGAGCCGGGGGCGCGGCCGGGCCCCAAGCCGGGGCTGAGCGTCGACGCCATCGTGGACGCCGCCATCGCGGTGGCCGACGAGCACGGCATGGCGGCGCTGTCGATGCGGGCGGTGGGGGAGCGGCTGGGGCGCACGGCGATGGCGCTCTACACCTACGTGCCGAACAAGGCCGAGCTGATCGACCTGATGTACGACAAGGTGCTGGGGCAGCTGCCCGCCGACTACCCGCTGGAGCGGGGGTGGCGCCCGGCGCTGACGGCGTGGGCGGGCGACGTGCGCGCGTTCTACCTGTGGCACCCGTGGGTGCTGCAGGTGTCGCAGGCGCGGCCGGTGCTGGGGCCCAACGAGTTCCGGATGCTGGAGACGCTGCTGCGCGTCCTGCGGGAGACCGGGCTGGAGCGGTCGGTGCTGCGCGGCGTGGTCGGGTCGGTGTCGCAGTTCGTGCGGGGCTCGGCGGCGGTGATCGCCGACGCGCGGCGGGCCGCCCGGGAGACCGGCGTGTCCGACGAGGAGTGGTGGTACACGCGGTCGCCGCTGCTGGAGGAGCACTCCGCGCGGTTCGAGGAGCGGTTCCCGCTGTCGGCGTGGCTGGGTGAGGAGGACCCGCCCCCGACCGGCGACGAGTGCACGCCCTACCTGGAGCGCGACGCCGAGTGGAACTTCGCCGTCGGCCTGGAGGTGCTGCTCGACGGCATCGACGCCGCCATCACCCGATCGGTGGGGTAGGGTTCGCGGACCTGTCCGGTGCCGAGCGCGAGGGGGTGGGACCCGTTTCCGTCGTCGTGGTGGTGTCGCCCCCCGGTCCGCCGGAGTCCGGCTGAGCGTCGGGGCGCCCGTGGAATCGCGGAAGGCGTTCCCTTGATCGTGGACGTGTCGTCGCTGCCCGGTGTCGTCGCGCGGCTGCGGGCCGCGGGCTGCGTGTTCGCCGAGGACGAGGCGGCGCTGCTGGTGCGGGAGGCGGGCACGCCCGGCGCGCTGGAGGCGCTGGTCGCCCGCCGGGTGGCCGGGGAGCCGCTGGAGCAGGTGCTCGGGTGGGCGTGGTTCCGGGGCCTGCGGATCGCGGTGGAGCCGGGGGTGTTCGTGCCGCGCCTGCGCACCGGGTTCCTGGTCGAGCGGGCGGCGGCGCTGCTGCGGCCGGGCGCGGTGGTGGTGGACCTGTGCTGCGGGAGCGGCGCGGTGGGCGCCGCGCTGGCGGCCGTCGCGCCGGTGCGGCTGTACGCGGCGGACCTGGACCCGGCGGCGGTGCGGTGCGCGCGGCGCAACCTCGGCGCGGAGCGGGTGTTCCGGGGCGACCTGTACGCGGCGCTGCCCGCCGGGCTGGCGGGGCGGGTGGACGTGGTGGTGGCCAACGCGCCGTACGTGCCCACCTCGGCGATCGCCACGATGCCGCCGGAGGCGCGCGACCACGAGCCGCCGGCCGCGCTGGACGGCGGCGCGGACGGGCTGGACGTGCAGCGCCGGGTGATCGCCGGGGCGCCCCGGTGGCTGGCGCCCGGCGGGTCGCTGCTGGTGGAGACCGGCGAGCGGCAGGCGCCGGCCACCCTCGCGGCGTTCGAGCGCGCCGGGTTCGCCGCGGCGGTGGCGCGCTCGGCGGAGGTCGACGGGACGGTGGTGGCCGGCGTCCTGACCGGCGACGTCACCCCGTGACCGCGGCGGTCACGCGGTCGTCGGGGGCCTGCCGCGCGCTACGGCCCGGTGACCCCGTCGGTGAGCTCGCGCACCACGTCGAGCTGGCCGACGTGCCGGGCGTACTCCTGCACCATGTGGAACACGATCCACGCGAGGGTGGGCGGCGGCCCCGCGTCGCGCGGCCACCGCGCCGCGCGGTCGGCGAGGTCGGCCGCGGCGGCGATCTCCCGGGACCGCGCGCACTGCTGCCGGTGGAACGCCCGGATGCCCGCGGTGGTCTCGCCCTCCTCGACGGTCCACTCGGCCCGCTCGACCGCCGGGTTGCCGCGCGGCTCGGCCACGTCCTCGCCCGCGAAGTACCACCGGAACCAGCGCAGCTCCACGTGGGCCAGGTGCTTGACCAGGCCCAGCGGCGTCCAGCCGGAGGGCACGCGCGAGGCGCGCAGCTGCTGCTCGGACAGCCCGTCCAGCTTGCGCAGCAGGGTGTTGCGGTGGAAGTCCAGGTACTCGTGCGCCAGCCGGGCCGGGTCGGCGATCCGCGGCGACGGCTCGGCCGGCACCTCGATCCGCGCGCGCACCGCCTCGCCGTCGACCTCGACCGCCGCGCCCAGCCGGCGCAGCACGGCCAGGGCGGCGGCGTTGCCCGCGGTGGTCTCGGCGGTCACCACGCGCAGGCCGCGCAGCAGGGCCTGCTCGACGACCCGGGACACCGCCTGCGCGCCCACGCCCGCGCCGCGCGCCGACCGGGCCACCCACAGGCCGGTCTCCCCGGCCGCGGTGAGGCGGATCATGCCCACCGTGCGGTCGCCGTCGCGGATCTCGTAGGCGTCGGCGAGCAGGGCGCGGTAGAACTCGCGGAACTCCTCGGCCCGGTCCGGCGTCCAGCCGGGCGGCATCACGTCGCCCGGGTCGGCGTCGGACACCGCGAGCGCCAGCAGCCGCTCCAGGCCGTGCTCGTCCAACGGTCGCAGCCCGATCACCGCACCCACCTCCCGATCACCGCGCGCCCTCCGGCGGGGTGCGCTGCCCGCGCGCGCCGCCCGCCCGGTCCGCCGGGGTCGGGCCGGGCGGCGGCGCCACCCGCGGCACGGGCCCGGGCGCGCCGCCGGGCGTCGGTCGTCGCGACAGGGGTCATCGGCCCATCCTGGCCCGGCCTACCCTGGTCGCGGAACCGGATTACGGCAGGACAGGAACACGATGTCGGCGACGAGGCTGCTGGTCCTCGGCGTGGTGCGCGGCTACGGCCGCGCGCACGGCTACCTGATCGGCAACGACCTGATGTCCTGGGGCGCGGGGGAGTGGGCCAACGTCAAGTGGGGCTCGATCTACCACGCCCTCAAGCAGCTCACCAAGGACGGGTGCCTCACCGACGAGACCGTGCCGCCCGCGCGCACCGACTACGTGCTGACCGCCGAGGGCGAGCGGGAGTTCCAGCGGCTGCTGCGCGACGCGCTGCGCCGCCCCGAGACCCGCCCGGACCTGCTGGGCGCGGGCCTGGCGCTGCTGCCGTCGCTGAGCCGGGCCGACGCCGTGGCGCTGCTGCGCGAGCGGCTGGCGGCCCTGGAGGACCGGCGCGACACCGCGGGCAGCCAGGCCGCCGAGTGGGGCGGCCCGCCGCACGTGCGGGAGCTGTTCGGGCTGTGGCGGCACGCGGCCGACAGCGGGGCGCGGTGGACGCGGGGCCTGGTGCGGCGGCTGGAGGAGGGCGCGTACCCGATGGCGGGCGAACGCGGCTCGCCCGGCGCGCCCGGCAGCTGGGCTATGCTCGGACCCCGGTGATCTAGGGGGAGCGCTGGACACAGGTCTCGAGCGGTGCGCGGTCGTCTTCGAACCCGCCGACCCACCGCGCACGTCCACCCTGGCCTTCCACGGCGACGGCCTGCCCGACCGGCCGCCCGCGGGCCGGCTCGTCCTGGCCCGGCCGGACGGCGCCGCCCACGAGGTCGCCGCCGTGCGGCTGCCGGTGGCCCGTGCGGTGCCGCTGCTCTCGCGCGCCCGCCGCGACCCCCGCGCCGACCCGGCCGCCGCGTTCTGGGGCGCGGCCGTGGTCCTGGCCCTGCACCTGATCGCCCGCGGCCGGGTCCGCCCCGCCGTCACCGACGGCGACTTCGACGCCTGGCGGCTGGGCCCGCTCGACGCCGCCGACGCGCGGCGGATCCGCGAGCTGGCGCAGGCCATGCCCGCCGCCGCGCGCGCCGTGCCGCTGCCCGGCCGCGACCCGCTGGAGCTGGCCGAGGCCGAACCGCACCTGCGCGCGTTCCTCGACGCCGTCGCCGACACCCTGCCGCGCGGCGCGGCGGCCGCGCGCGCCGCCGGCGCGCCCGCCTTCGCCGCCACCGCGCCGCAGCGGGTGGCGCACCTGCGCGCCTGGGCCGAGCCGGGCGTGCGGATCTCGCTGCGCGTGGAGGGGCACGACCCGCTGCGCGCCGTGGTCCAGGTGCACAGCCTGGCCGACCCGACCGCGGTGGTCGACGCCGCCCGGCTGTGGGCGGGCGCCGACCCGCGCGCCCGGTCCGAGGCCCTGGTCGGCCTGCGCCGCGCCGCCCGCGCGTTCCCGCCGCTGGAGCGGCTGCTCGACCTGCCCGTGCCCGACGAGGTGGCGCTGCTGGACTCCGACGTGGACCTGCTGCTGCGCGACGGCGCGACGCGGCTCGCCGCGGCCGGCGTGGAGGTGCACTGGCCGCGCGAGCTGGTGCGCGACCTGTCGGCCAAGGCCGTGTTCGGCGGCTCGGCCGAGCGCCCGTCCTTCTTCGGCCCCGACCGGCTCACCGCGGTGAACTGGCAGCTCGCGCTCGGCGACGACCCGCTGACCCCCGAGGAGCTCGACCGGCTCGCCGAAGCGCACCGCCCGGTCGTGCGGCTGCGCGACCGCTGGGTCCTGGTCGACCCCGAGCTGGCCCGCAAGGCCCGCGAACGCGACCTCAAGCCCGTCACCGCCGTCGAAGCCCTCGGCGCGGCCCTGACCGGGGTCGCCGAGATCGACGGCGAGCAGGTCCCGGTGACCGCCACGGGCTGGTTGGCCGACCTGCGCGCCCGCCTGGCTGACCCGGAGCACGCCGCGGAACGGGCTGTGGCACAACCCGCCGCCCTGCGGGCCACCCTGCGCGACTACCAGCTGCAGGGGCTGCGCTGGCTGGACCGCATGACCTCGCTCGGCCTCGGCGCCTGCCTCGCCGACGACATGGGCCTGGGCAAGACCATCACCCTCATCGCCCTGCACCTGCACCGCGCCGCCGGGCCCACCCTGGTCGTGTGCCCGGCGTCGCTGCTGGGCAACTGGCAGCGCGAGGTCGAGCGCTTCGCGCCCGGCGTGCCCGTCCGCCGCTACCACGGCGCGGGCCGCGAGCCGGCGCACGAGGGGTTCGTGCTCACCACCTACGGCACCATGCGGCTGGACGCCGACCGGCTCGCCGAGGTCGACTGGGGCCTGGTCGTCGCCGACGAGGCCCAGCACGTCAAGAACCCCGCCTCGGACACCGCCAAGGCGCTGCGCCGCATCCCCTCCGCCGCCCGCGTCGCCCTCACCGGCACCCCGGTGGAGAACAGCCTGACCGAGCTGTGGGCCGTGCTCGACTGGACCACCCCCGGCCTGCTGGGCCCGCTGCCCCGGTTCAAGGCCCGCTGGGCCACCCCGATCGAGGCCGACCGCGACCAGGCGACCGCCGCCCGGTTCGCCGCCCTGGTCAGGCCGTTCCTGCTGCGCCGGCGCAAGACCGACCCCGGTGTCGCGCCCGAGCTGCCGCCCAAGACCGAGACCGACCGGCCGGTGGCGCTGACCCGCGAGCAGGCCGGCCTCTACGAGGCGGTCGTGCGCGAGCTGATGGCCGAAGTCGCCGAGGCCGACGGCATGGCCCGGCGCGGCAAGGTCGTCAAGCTGCTCACCGGCCTCAAGCAGGTGTGCAACCACCCCGCCCAGTACCTCAAGGAGGCCGACCCCGTCCTCGCCGGCCGCTCCGGCAAGCTCGAGCTGCTCGACGAGCTGCTGGGCACGATCCTCGCCGAGGACGGCGCGGTGCTGGTGTTCACCCAGTACGTCGCCATGGCCCGGCTCATCGGCCGGCACCTGACCGCGCGCGGCGTCGGCAGCCAACTGCTGCACGGCGGCACGCCCGTCCCCGCCCGCGAGGAGATGGTGCGCCGCTTCCAGGACGGCGGGGTCCCGGTGTTCCTGCTCTCGCTCAAGGCCGCCGGCACCGGCCTCAACCTCACCCGCGCCGACCACGTCGTGCACTACGACCGCTGGTGGAACCCGGCCGTGGAGGACCAGGCCACCGACCGCGCGCACCGCATCGGCCAGACCCGGCCCGTGCAGGTGCACCGGCTCATCGCCGAGGGCACCGTCGAGGACCGCATCGCGCGGCTGCTGCGCGCCAAGCGCGCCCTCGCCGACTCCGTGCTGGCCCGCGGCGAGGGCGCGCTGACCGAGCTCACCGACGCCGAGCTGGCCGACCTGGTGGAGCTGAGGGCGTGAGCGGGCGCGTCAAGGGCTTCCCGGCGTTCGGCAAGGGCGTGCGCCGCGCCCGCTCCTGGTGGGGCCGGGCCTGGCTGCAGGCGGTGGAGGACACCTCGCTGGACCAGCGCCCGCTGCGGCAGGGCCGCGGGTACGCCCACGCCGGCCTGGTCGGCACCATCACCGCCAGCCCCGGCCGGCTCTCCGCCGCCGTCTACGACACCGAGGACACCTACCACACCACCGTGCGGCTGGAGCCGTTCACCGACGCCGAGTGGGACCGCTTCCTCGGCCAGGTCGCCGCCAAGACCGGGCACCTGGCCGCCCTGCTCGACCGCGAGATGCCCCGCGAGCTCGCCGAGGCCGCCGCCGACGCGGGCGTGCGGCTGCTGCCCGGCATCGGCGACCTCGACCCCGAGTGCACCTGCCCCGGCTGGGAACTGCCCTGCCGGCACGCCGCCGCCCTGTGCCACCAGGCGTCGTGGCTGCTCGACGCCGACCCGTGGGTGCTGCTCCTGCTGCGCGGCCGGGACCAGGACGAGGTCGTCGCCGGGGCCCGCCCCCCGGCCGGAGCCCGCGGCGTGCCGGCCACCGACGCCCACGCCCGGCCGCCGGTCGACCTGCCCCCCGACCCGCCGCCGGCCGACCTCGGACCCCTGCCGGAGTTCGAGCCCGTCGAAGGGCTCGACGTGGCGGTGCTGGCGGTCCTGGTCGCCGACGCGGCGGCCAAGGCCCGCGAACTGCTGCTCACCGGCGAGCTGCCCGAGCCGGACGAACGGCGCGACCGCATCCGGCTGGCCGCCGCCCACCCGGAGCTGGCCGACCGGCTCGACGCCCGCCCGCCCGAGGTCGCCGCCTGGCGGCAGGGCGGCCCCGCCGGGCTGGAGGTGCTGGAGGAGCCCTGGACGCCGGCCGGGCCCGACGCGGCCCGTGCCCGCGCCGCCTGGGCCGACGGGGAGCTGCCCGCCGCGCGGGTCTGGCGCAACCGGTGGACCGTGCGCGACCGGCAACTGCGCTACGGGCGCGACGGGCGCTGGTACCCCTACCGCTCCCGCGACGGGCGGTGGCTGCCCGCCGGGCGCGCCGACCGCGACCCCGCCGCCGCGTTCGCCGAGCTCAGCTGACGTTCACCACAGCTGTGGTACCACAGCTGTGGTGGTACCGGGAGTGGTCAGGTGATCACGCCCGGCAGCGTCGCGGTCGTGCGCCTGCGGCGCAGCCACACCTTGCGCGACCCGTCGCCGAACAGCAGCGTCCTGGACAGCTCCCAGCCCGCGAACTCGGCGTGGAGGGTGAGCTGCGTCGTCGCCGTGCGGCGGGAGACACCGGCCGGCAGCCGCAGCGGCCGGTACTCCCAATCCCCGTCGACCACCCCGTCGCTCATATCCCGATCACCTGCATCCCTTGGCCGTCCCCGGACGCGACGAACACGCGCCCGCTGCCCGGGTCCACCGCCACCGAGTCCGGCTGGCGGACCGTGGGGAACCGGAACCGCTCCACCGGCTCACCCCCCGCGACGTCGAACGCCACCACCTCGTTGACCGCGGTCAACGTGATCCACACCAGGTCGCGCGTGCCGTCGTAGGCCATCCCGTAGGGCGCGCCCGGCACCGGGAAGCGCTGGCGCATGATCAGCGGCCGCACCGAGAACGCCATCAGCTCGCCACCCCGGGTGTCCACCACCAGCACCCGGCCGAACCGGTCGCCCACCGCCGAGGTCGCCCCGTCGCCCGCCCGCAGGCCGGCGCCCAGCGACGGGCCGCCCTCCCCGTCGAGCACCACGTCGAACACCGCGCTGCGCGGCCGGTCCAGCACCACCGCGTCGGCGCCGGCCGCGACCACCCGGTCCGGGCTCGACACCCCGGTCACCACCCGGTCGTCCACGCCGACCAGCTTCGCGTCCCGGCGCGCCACCACCGTCCGGCCGGCCACGACCGCCACGTCCACCGGGCCCCCGTCGACCTCCCGCCGGGAGGTCGACCCGTCGGGCCGCACCGTCACCACGACCCCGCTGCCCGGCACCGGCGCCTCCACCGCGTCGCCCACGGCCGTCAGCCGCTCGGCGACACCCGGCAGCGGCACCACGCGCGGCGCGGTGGCCGCCACCGCGTCCAGCGGGTACAGCAGCACCGACGGCGGCTCGGCCACCGCCACCGCCACCCGGTCGCCCACCACCGCCACGGCGGTGGCCCGGCCCAGCGGCACCACCGTCCCCGCGGGGGACCCGGGCTGCTCGGGCGACACCGCGGGCCCGGCCGGCTCCAGCGTCGCGGCCACCTGCAACGGGTCACCCGAGTTCCCCTCGCCGGCGCAGCCGGAGAGCAACCCGGAGAGCAGCGCGGTCCCGGTGAGCACTACCGCGGCCTGTCGGCGCAACGTCGAACCTCCTGTTGACCCGATCGCGAGACGTCCTCCCAGCATCCATCACGAAACAACCATCGTCACGCAGGGGGAGGGTGTTGTCGTTGGTCTGGCAGGGTGGTAGTCACCCGCCACCCGTACCCCGACCGGGCTTTCCGCGACTATCCCGGGTGAAGGGAGGCGACGCCGATGACGGTCGAGCAGTTGCGGGGCCGGCACGGGGAGCTGCTGCGGTCCAGGCGGGTGGTGGACGGCCTGGCCGCGGCCCCGCGGCCCGCCGACCCCGTCCGGCGCTACCACACCTGGACCCAGGTGGCCGCCGAATCCCCGCAGGCCAGGCTGGAGCGGCTCGCCGAGGTGCGCGCCCGCCCCGCCGCCTACCGCGCCGACCACCTCCACGCCCTCCAGCAGGCCCTGGACGCCCTGCAGCCCGAGGTGCTGCACCTGGCCCGCACCGCAGGCCGGCCCGTCACCACCCCCGTGCTCGCCGGCGTGTTCCCCACCGGCACCCTCGACGGCCTGAGCGTCCCCGTGCCCGGCCGCGGCGTGCTGGTGCTGGTCAACAGCGGCCTGACCGGTCTGCTCTCCGCCGTGCTGAAGACCATGGCCGGGGCGCTGCCCGCCTACGGCACACCCCCGCTGCTCACCGCCGACCAGGCGTCCTACGCCCTCGCCGAGGCCGTCAACGCCCACCTCTACGGCAACGGAGCCGTCGAAGCCCGCCCCCTGCCCGAGCTGTCGGGCAGGCGGCAGGCCCTGACGAGCCTCATGCTGCGCCGCGCCACCCAGTTCGTCATCGCCCACGAGGTCGCCCACGTGCAGGCCGGCCACCTGCTCGACGCCCGCCGCTGGACCGACCCGAACACCCCGGTCGGCCCGCTGGACGCCCAGTCCGTCGGTTGGACCCGCGAGCACGAGGCCGACCGCATCGCCGCCACGTTCCTGCTCCACACCCTCGACGACCTGACCCCGCGCGAACTCGACGCCCACGAGCCCTGCCTGGTGGGCGCCCTGCTGCTGGTCCCGTTCCTCCAGGAGGTCACCGCCCGCCTGGCCGCCGAACTGGGCCTGCCCGTGCCCTTCGCGGGCACCCACCCGCCCCCGGTGCGCCGCATCCGGCACCTGGTGGAACACCTGACCGACCGCCTGCGGACCCCCGGCGCCCTCGACCTCGCGACCGACGCCGCCACCTGGCTCGAAGACCGGCTGGGCGGTATCCGCGAGTGGTTCCACCTCGTCGACGAGGTCTTCGGCGACCACCGCCGCCACCGCTGCTGAGCAGCGGGGCCGCGGTGGAGCGCTTGCCCTCACGGATGAGCCCGGACGGGTCAAGGACGGAAAGAGGGGGATCGCGCCGGCGGATTGGTGTACGAGCGATGATGTGGTCCCGCTGCACAGCGTTCCCGACTTGAGTGGGGACCTGCGTGCGGACCGTCGCCCTGCGTCGTGGTCCCTCTGCCGTGGTCCCGCTGCGTAGAACCATTGTTGAAACAAGCTCTTGGACTCAGGGAAAGCGAAGAGCACAAGCGCCGGGAAGTCGGGGCGTCGTGGTGCTTTCCGGGGAAACTCGTCGTCGTGGCGCGACTGGTCAGCCCATGGGGCGTTCGGGGTAGCCGAAGCCCACGGCGCTGACGTCGTCCAGGGCGGCCCGGATGGCCGGGGGCAGGGTCAGGGCCTCGGCCGCCAGCGAGCCCAGCAGCTGGCCGCTGTCGCGCGCGCCCACGATCGGGGCCGCGACGTTCGGCCGGTCGCGCACCCAGGCCAGGGCCACGCACAGCGGCGACGTGCCGAGGCCGTCCGCCGCCGTCGCCACCGCCTGCACGATCCGCGCCGCCCGCTCCGTGCGGTGCTGCTCGACGTAGCCCGCGAAGTGCGACGAAGCGCCCCGCGAGTCCGACGGGGTGCCGTTGCGGTACTTGCCGGTCAGCACGCCGCGGCCCAGGGGCGCCCACGGCAGCAGGCCGATGCCGTGGTGCTCCGCGGCCGGCGCGACCTCGCGCTCCACGCCGCGCTCCAGCAGCGAGTACTCCACCTGCGTGGAGACGATCCGCACGTGGCCGGGCAGCGCGGCGGCCGTGCCGAGCTGCCAGCCCGAGTAGTTCGACACCCCGACGTAGCGGACCTTGCCCGAGGTCACGGCCGCGTCCAGCGCGGACAGCGTCTCCTCCAGCGGCACCGCCGCGTCCCAGGCGTGCAGCTGCCACAGGTCCACGTGCTCCACGCCCAGCCGGCGCAGCGAGCCCTCCAGGGCGACCAGCAGCGCGCCCCGCGACGCGCCGCCGCCGAACGGGCCGTCGTCGCGCCGGGCCACCGCCTTCGTCGCGATCACCAGCTCGTCGCGCCGCACCACCTCGCCGAGCAGGCCGCCCAGGACGCGCTCGCTCTCGCCCTCGGCGTAGACGTCGGCGGTGTCCACCAGCGTGCCGCCGGCCTCGGTGAACGCCAGCAGCTGGGTGGCCGCCTCGTCCGCGTCGGTGTCGCGGCCCCAGGTCATCGTGCCCAGGCCCATCCGGGACACCCGCAGTCCGCTGCGGCCGAGGTATCGCTGTTCCACGTGGGGGAGCCTAAAGGGTGATCCACACGGCGCGGGCGCGCGGTCGCGTGCGGCCCGACCGGGTTCACCCGCACGAGTAGGCCGCCGGCGCGCGCGTGCTGTTCGCCCTCGTCCCGGCGCGCGGGGGAGCGGCCGGGGCGGGGGAGCGGGCCCGCCCTGGCGCCCGCAGTTACCCGCCGGTAGGGTCCGGCTGGTGCGACTGGGACTGAACCTCGGGTACTGGGGCGCGGGCAACGACGCCGCGAACCTCGAACTGGCCAGGGAAGCCGACCGGCTGGGCTTCTCGGTGGTGTGGGCCGCCGAAGCCTACGGCTCCGACGCGCCGACCGTGCTGGCGTGGGTGGCGGCGCAGACCGGGCGCGTGGACGTCGGCAGCGCGATCCTGCAGATCCCGGCGCGCACCCCGGCCATGACCGCGATGACCGCCGCCACCCTGGACTCCCTGTCCGGCGGCCGGTTCCGGCTGGGGCTGGGCGTGTCCGGGCCGCAGGTCTCCGAGGGCTGGCACGGCGTGCGCTTCGACAAGCCGCTGGCCCGCACCCGCGAGTACGTCGACGTCGTGCGCGCGGCCCTGCGCCGGGAGCGCCTGCGCTACGACGGCGAGCACTACCGGCTGCCGCTGCCCGACGGCCCGGGCAAGGCGCTCACCCTGACCGTGCACCCGGTGCGCGAGCACCTGCCGGTCTACCTCGCCGCGGTCGGCCCGAGGAACGTGGAGCTGGCCGGCGAGATCGCCGACGGCTGGCTGGCGGTCTTCTTCTCGCCCGAGCACTCGGCGGCCCCGCTGGCGGCCCTGCGCCGGGGCCGGGAGAAGGCCGGCCGGACGCTGGAGGGGTTCGACGTCGTGCCCACCGCGCCGCTGTCCGTCGGCGCCGACTGGCGCGCCTGCGCCGACCACGTGCGCCCCTACGCGGCGCTGTACGTGGGCGGCATGGGCAGCCGGGAGAAGAACTTCTACCACGACCTGGCTGCGCGCATGGGCTTCGCCGCGGCGGCGGCCGAGGTGCGGGACAGGTACCTGGCCAGGGACTACGCGGGCGCGATGGCCGCGCTGCCGGTCGACTTCCTCGACGCGACCTCGCTGCTGGGGCCCAAGGAGCGCATCGCCGAGCGGATGCGCGCCTACGCCGAAGCGGGGGTCACCACGCTCACCCTTTCACCCATGCTGCAAGATCTCGACCAGGGGATCGCGGCGCTACGCACCGCGACCGAAGCTCTGGATCTGGCAGGAGTGGGTAGTTGAGCTGGTTGCAGGCCCTGGTCCTCGGACTCGTCCAAGGCTTGACGGAATTCCTGCCCATTTCCTCGTCGGCGCACGTCAGGATCGTGTCCACGCTGTTCTTCGGCAACGACGCGGGAGCGTCGTTCACCGCGGTGATCCAGCTGGGCACCGAGCTGGCGGTGCTGATCTACTTCGCCCGCGACATCGGCAACTTCGTCGCCGCGTGGTTCAAGGGGCTGTTCAGCGCGGCGGCGCGCAAGACCGACGACTACCGGATGGCCTGGTACGTGATCATCGGGTCGGTCCCGATCAGCGTGCTGGGCTACGTGTTCAAGGACGAGATCCGCAGCTCGCTGCGCAACCTGTGGATCACCGCCACCGTGCTGGTGGTCTTCGGCCTGCTGCTCGGGCTCGCCGACCACCTCGCCAAGCACGCGCGCGACCGGCTGCAGCTCAAGGACGCCGTCGGCATGGGCCTGGCCCAGGCGATGGCGCTGATCCCCGGCGTGTCCCGGTCGGGCGGCACGCTGACCGCCGGCCTGTTCCTGGGGCTGGACCGGGCCGCCGCCGCCCGCTACTCGTTCCTGCTGGCGCTGCCCGCCGTGTTCGGCGCGGGCGTGTTCTCCATCCCGGACGTGCTGGACCGCTCCGAGCCCAACGCCGCCTCGGTGCCGCAGATGGTCGTGGCCACCCTCGTCTCCTTCGTCGTCGGGTACGCCACGATCGCCTGGCTGCTGCGCTACGTGTCCAAGCACAGCTACTCGGCCTTCGTCTGGTACCGGCTGCTGCTGGGCATCGTGCTGATGGGCCTGCTGTCCATGGGCCTCATCAACCCCACCTAGGCTGGTCGCCGTGGCTACCGCGATCCTGCTCCGACACGCCCGCTCGACCGCCAACGGCTCCGGGGTCCTGGCCGGCCGCCGGCCGGGGGTCGGGCTGGCGGAGCGGGGCGCGGAGCAGGCGGCCGGGCTGGTGGCGCGGCTGGCCGGGGTGCCGGTCGACGCGGTGGTGACCTCGCCCCTGGAGCGGTGCCGGCAGACGCTGGCGCCGCTGCTGGCCGAGCGGGGCCTGGCGGCGGTGGAGGAGCCCCGGCTGGCCGAGGTCGAGTACGGCGAGTGGACCGGCAAGGAGATCCGCCACCTGCTGGACGAGCCGCTGTGGCAGGTGGTCCAGCAGCACCCGTCCGCGGCGGTGTTCCCCGGCGGCGAGGGCCTGGCCGCCGTGCAGGCCCGCGCCGTGGCCGCGATCCGGGCGCACGACGCGCGGGTCACCGCGGAGTTCGGGCCGCGCGCGGTGTGGGTGGCGTGCAGCCACGGCGACGTGATCAAGGCGGTGCTCGCGGACGCGCTGGGCGTGCACCTGGACGGCTTCCAGCGCATCGTGGTCGACCCCGCGTCGCTGTCGGTGGTGCAGTACACCCGGACCCGCCCGTTCGTGCTGCGGGTCAACGACAACGGCGGTGACCTGTCCGGGATCGTGCCGCCGCCGGAGAAGACCGGCGAGGAGCCCTCCTCGGACGCCGTCGTCGGCGGCACCACGGGGGCGTGACGCGCCGGGGTCCTCGCCCCGTCTGACTTGTGGCCCCCGGACAGTGCAGGGTAGTCCGGGGGCCACCGGTCGGGCGGCGGACGCCATCGGCCGGGGCGGACGACCAAGTGCACCGATCGTATGGGCGTTAACGGCCGCGTAAATGCCCCCATCGGACGTGAAGCGGTTTCAGGTACCGCTCGGCGGCGCAGGTCAGCTCCCTGCCCAAGACCTGCGAATCGGGCAAAACCGCAGCTCAAACTATGTGGAAACAGCAGTGGAACAAAACCGGGCAAGCGGCCGGAAGTCGTAGTGCGTTGATCCGACCGGCCGCGCCCGTTCGGCGGTAGCTTGTTTACAGTTAACAACCGGCCGTGCGCCGTGCGTCACAGCCCGGCGCAGGTGACAGCGTTGTCCTCCAACGGGTTCAGGGGCGGGGCGCCTCACGGCGACAACCCGGATCAACCATCTTGATGACTTTGATCATTTCAGTGAATACCAAAATAATATCCACCCCGAGAAACCGCCCGGAAAACCCGCCTCGAAGGAGCCCCCACAGCACGGTGGCGGCCGGGTACGCGGGTGATCGCAGGGGCCGGGATCGTCGGACGTCGCTGATAGGTTGCTCGCCGGCCCGTGCGCGATGAGGAGGACGTCGATGGGGGAGGTGGCACTGCGGTCGGTCGAGGACTCCGACCTCGACGCCCTGTTCGAGCAGATGCGGGACCCGGAGTCGGTCCGGATGGCGGCGTTCACCGCCGAGGACCCGGACGACCGCGAGGCGTTCGACGCCCACATGGCGAAGGTGAGGGCTTCCCCCGACGTCACCCTGCGCGCGGTGACCCGTGACGGGCTCCTCGTCGGCAGCATCTCCGGCTTCGTCGTGGAGGGCGACACCGAGATCACCTACTGGGTCGACCGCCCGGCCTGGGGGCAGGGGGTCGCCGGCCGGGCCCTCGCCCTGTTCCTGGACGTGGTCGGGGTCCGCCCCCTGCACGCCCGCGCGGCGAGCGACAACCTCGCATCGCTCAGGGTCCTGCGGAGGGCCGGTTTCGAGATCGTCGGCACCGAGGTCTCCTACGCGCCCGCCCGGGGCGCGGAGATCGAGGAGACCGTGCTGCGCCTCGGCTGACCGCCGCCACGCGCCCGCCGCGGGTGGGCCGGCCCGACGGCGGGGAGCCCGTCCGCGGTTCAGCCGCCGACCAACGGGTTCGTCCGCTCGAACCTGGCGATGATGTCGGCCTCGTTGTGCCTGCCCTCGGCGCTGAGGAATTGGGGCAGCGGTTCGCCGTGGCCGCCCACCAGGAAACCGACGATCGACACCTTGTACTCGACACCTTCGACGTGCACGATCTCGTTGCCGGAGACCTCCGGCAATTTGACCTTGTCGTCCACGTAACCAGGCGAGTTGACGGTTTCGACGTGGGAGAAGACGACGGTGCACCTGTGCTTGGTGCCATCGTCCTTGAACTCGATGTCGACCTCGAGAGTCGCCTGGAACTCCGTTTGCTGCCCCATCAGGATCACGTAGTTGTGGTGCGTGAACGTGCCCAGCGTGACCTCGAACTTGTTGCTGCCGTCGTGTTTCGTGTGGGCGAGGGCGCCGGTGAACTCGTACTCGCTCCGCCCGGCGTTCGGGTCGCCCGAGGCCGGGACGCCCCATTTGATGTGATCGCTGCCCAGGCCGTCGAGCTTCATCTCGGGCGTGTTCGGGTCGACTGAGATCCACTTGCCGGTGGTGCGAATTTGGTCCGCCACGAGGCGCTCCTTGTGCTCGGGTTCTCCACGAAAGGGGTATGCGCCAACAGTGGTGCGTGCACGAGCGCATTCGCATCAACCGAACGGGTGATCATCTGGGACGGTCCCCGGCCCACCGCCTGGTCTCCCGCACCCCGGGACGGCTTTCGCTGCGGGTGCTGTCCGCTGCGGGCGCCCGTCATCCGATGTGGTGAACCTCGTGGGGTTGCGCGACGGGGGCGCCGGCGCGTTCGGCGGCCTGCTCCTCGGTGAGGGTGTGGCCGACGTGGGTGATCAGCAGCCGGTGCGCGCCGCGGGCGGCGGAGGCGGCGTCCTCGGGCGTGCAGTGGTGCGGGGTGGGGTCGCTGCCGTCGGCCTCGCAGAGGAACAGGTCGGCGTCGGCGGCGAGGTCGGTCAGCGCGGGGCAGGGGCCGGTGTCTCCGGAGTAGGCGAAGGTGCGGTCGCCGTGCGCGGCGCGCAGGCCGAAGGCGGGCACGCCGTGCTGGACGGCGTGGCTGGTGAGGGTGAACCCGCAGACGTCGGCGCGGTGGCCGTCGTGCAGCTCGTGGACGTCGAAGGCGGCGGAGGCCGGGTTGGGTCCGGTGCTCGCGAGGAACGCCTCCAGGCGGTCGGCGAGGCCGGGCGGCCCGTAGAGGGGGATGGGGCGCGGTGGGCGCAGGTCGGCGAACAGCAGGGCGTAGTAGGCGGGCAGCAGGTCGGCGGTGTGGTCGGCGTGGGTGTGGGAGATCCAGACGGCGTCGAGGCGGTCGGGGCGCAGGTGCCGCTGGAGGGCGGCGAGGGTGCCGGGTCCGGCGTCGACCCAGATGGCGGTGCCGGCGGCGCGCAGCAGGTAGCCCGAGCACGGGCGGTCGGGGCGCGGGTAGGGGGTGGCGGAGCCCAGGACGGTGAGGGTGGCGGCGGAGGTCACGGGGCAGTGTGGCGCAGGATCCGCACGCCCGCCGCGGTTTTCAGGAACGCCCAGGTGGTGTGGCCGTCGGTGGTCAGCCCGACGTGCGAGGCGGGGGTGCGGTCGAGGTCGTCGGGCAGGGGCACGCGGGTCCAGTCGTCGCCGGTCCAGCGGTGGTAGGCGGGGCGGGTCTCGAAGCTGCGGCGGGCGGCGCGCACGCCCCAGGTCCAGCCGGCGGCGACGCCGTGCAGGCTGAGCCGGTCGGTGTCCCGCGGTGGCGGCACGGGGGTCCAGCGGCGCCCGTCGTAGTGGTGGACGTGCAGACCTTCGGTGTCGTGGGCGTGGCCGAGCCACAGGTCGTCGGGTGCGGCGGCGGCCAGGCGGGCGATGTGGCCGTGGTCGAGGCGGGGGCCGTGCCGGTCGGTCCAGGCGGCGCCGTCCCAGTGGACGAGGACGGGGTACTCGTAGGTGGCCGGCGCGGCGCCGGTGAGGCCGCCGCCGCCGGCCCAGACGTCGTCGCGGGCGGTGGCGGTGATGGTGTGGAGGGTTTCGCGGGGTGAGGTCAGGGCGGTGGCGCGGGTCCACTCGCGGCCGTCCCAGTGCAGGGCGTCGCTGCCGGCGCCGACGACGTGGACGTCGTCGGGCGCGAGGGCGGCGACGGCTTTGGCCCAGGGGATGCGGGGTGTGGGGACGGCGTGCCAGCGGTCGCCGTCGTAGTGCAGGACCAGGGGGCGGCCGGCGCTGTTGCCGACGGCCCACACGTCGTCGGGCGCGGCGGCGGAGATGTCGGCGAGGCTGGCGGCGGCGGGCAGCGCGGGCAGGGCTTCCTCGGCCCAGTCGGCGCCGGTCCAGCGCAGGACCAGCGGCGCGGAGGCCCGGCTGGTGAACACGCCGGTGGTGCCGGCGAGCCAGGCCCGGTCGGGCGGGGCCGTGGCCACGGCGGCCAGTGCGGTGCTGGGTGGCAGGACGGGCGTCGGCACGGGTCGGAACACCCTCGACCTCTCCCCTCGACGTGCCCCCGACGCATCGCAGCACCCAACCTCACCGGTCGGCGGCGGGTCCGGTATCCGCCGAACGGCGGGTTTGCGCGCGGCCGGTGGTCGAGGGCGGTGGTCGTCCGCGATGGGGTGCAGGCTCGCGCCATGACTTCTCTTCACGCGTACCTGGGTTGTCGTGACGCCGACAAGGCGATCGCGTGGCTGGGTGAGGTGTTCGGGTTCGAGACGACGATGCGGTTCGCCGACGAGCTGGGCGGGGTGGCGCACGCGGAGCTGCGGCGGGGTGGGGCGGCGCTGATGGTGTTCAGCGACCGGGACGGCTACGAGCGCGCGCCGCGCCGGGGCGACACCTCGGGGCTGGGGTTGTACCTGGCGGTGGACGGGCAGGCGGAGGTCGACGCGCTGTACGCGCGGGCGGTGGGCGCGGGCGGCGAGCCGGTGTGGGAGCCGGAGTTGAAGGAGTGGGGCAACTACGTCTGCCGGGTGGTGGACCCGGAGGGTTTCGAGTGGTCGGTCGGCACGCACCGGCCGGGGTTGCCGCAGCGGTGGTGACGGTCGTGGGCCTGCGCCCCGTGCTCGGGCGGGTTCCGGGCGCGCTGCGGTGAGCGGCTCGGCCCGGGGTCCCGGTGTCGCGTCAGGTCCCGGGCCGGCAGGCGTGCTCGGCGGGGCGTCGCAGCCGGGCCGGGGTCAGCCTCCGGAGTGGTCCGGGGGCGTGGCGAGGGAGTGGACCTTGTCAAGGGCCGGCGGTTTCCTAGGGTGGTGATCATGGCGATCGCGCTCCCGGCGCGGGAGCGCCGCGGGCGATCGCCACCGCTGGCACGCACAACTGCGTGGTCGCCGCCACGCACGTCCGGGAGGTCCTTGTGAACACCGCTGCCGAAAAGGCCGCCGCGCTGCGCGCGCTGCACGTGCCCGGCGACCCGCTGGTGCTGCCGAACGCGTGGGACGCCGCGTCGGCGCGCGTGGTGGCGGAGCTGTTCCCCGCCGTGGCCACCGCCAGCGCCGCGGTCGCGCCGTCGCTGGGCTACGACGACGGCGAGGACATGCCCGCCGACGAGGCGTTCGCCGCCGTGGCGCGGGTGGCGCGCGCGGTGGACGTGCCGGTGACCGCCGACGTGGAGCGCGGCTACCGGCTGCCGCCCGCGGAGATCGCCGCGCGGCTGGCCGACGCGGGCGCGGTGGGCTGCAACCTGGAGGACTCCGACCCGGCCACCGGCGCGCTGGTCGGGCAGGCCGAGCAGGTGGAGTTCCTGGGCGCGGTGCGGGCCGCCGACCCGGCGCTGGTGGTCAACGCCCGCGTGGACGTCTTCCTGCACGGCAGCGGCTCGTTCGACGAAGGCGTGGAGCGCGCCCTGGCCTACCTGGCCGCCGGCGCGGACTGCGTGTACCCGATCTTCCTGCCCGAGGCCGACGTGGAGCGGTTCTGCCGCGCGGTGCGGGGGCCGGTCAACGTCGGGCTCGGGCCCGGTGCGCCGGCGCCGGCCGAGCTGGGCCGGCGGGGCGCGGCGCGGATCAGCTTCGGCCCGGGGGTGCAGCGGCTGCTGATGGGGCGGCTGCGGGCCCTGGTCGCCGGCATCCGCGACGGCCGGTCGCCCTTCGACGCGTGACCGGGCGGGTGGCGGCGGCCACACCGCCGCCACCGGCCCGATAATCGGCGGCCCCGCCCGGGTCGGGCCTCTATCCTGGTCGCAGCATGAACACCACCGCGCACGCCGACCTGCACCGACGCCTGTCCGACCTGATGACCGCGGACCAGCGGCGGCTGCGCCGCAGGCTCGACGGGGCGCGCAGGGTCCGCGACGCCGCGGCGCGCGAGGCCGTCCACGCCGAGATCGCCGCCGAGGTCGAGCGCGCCGAGCTCAGGGTCGCGCTGCGCCGCGAGGCCGTGCCCCGGATCACCTACCCGGCGGAGCTGCCGGTCAGCGCCCGCAAGGACGACATCGCCGCGCTCATCCGCGACCACCAGGTGGTCATCGTCGCCGGCGAGACCGGCTCGGGCAAGACCACCCAGCTGCCCAAGGTGTGCCTGGAGCTGGGGCGCGGCGTGCTCGGCCAGATCGGCCACACCCAGCCCCGCCGGCTGGCCGCCCGCACCGTCGCCGAGCGCGTCGCCCAGGAGCTGGGCACGCCGCTGGGGTCGGCGGTGGGCTACAAGGTGCGGTTCACCGACCAGTCCGGCGACGACACCCTGGTCAAGCTGATGACCGACGGCATCCTGCTGGCCGAGATCCAGACCGACCGGATGCTGTCGCGCTACGACACGATCATCATCGACGAGGCCCACGAGCGCAGCCTCAACGTCGACTTCCTGCTGGGCTACCTCAAGCAGCTGCTGCCGCGCCGACCCGACCTCAAGCTGGTCATCACCTCCGCGACGATCGACCCCGAGCGGTTCTCCCGCCACTTCGGCGACGCGCCGATCATCGAGGTCTCCGGCCGCACCTACCCCGTCGAGGTCCGCTACCGGCCGGTCGTGGACCCCGACGACCCCGGCGCCGACCCGGACCGCGACCAGACCCAGGCGGTGTGCGACGCGGTGCGCGAGCTGCAGGCCGAGGGGCCCGGCGACGTGCTGGTGTTCCTGTCCGGCGAGCGGGAGATCCGCGACACCGCCGACGCGCTGGCCGCGCTGGAGCTGCCCGGCACCGAGGTGCTGCCGCTGTACGCGCGGCTGTCGTTCGGCGAGCAGCACCGGGTGTTCCAGCCGCACCGGGGCCGCCGGGTCGTGCTGGCCACCAACGTCGCCGAGACGTCGCTGACCGTGCCCGGCATCAAGTACGTGGTCGACCCCGGCACCGCCCGCATCTCCCGCTACAGCAACCGCCTCAAGGTGCAGCGGCTGCCCATCGAGCCGATCTCGCAGGCTTCGGCCAACCAGCGCAAGGGCCGCTGCGGGCGCGTCTCGGAGGGCATCTGCGTCCGCCTCTACAGCGAGGACTCCTTCGACGCGCGCCCGGAGTTCACCGACCCGGAGATCCTGCGCACCAACCTCGCCTCGGTCATCCTGCAGATGACCGCCATCGGGCTGGGCGACATCGCGGCGTTCCCGTTCATCGACCCGCCCGAGGCCCGCAACGTCAACGACGGCGTGCAGCTGCTGCAGGAGCTGGGCGCGATCGTGCCCGCCGAGCAGAAGCTCACCCCGCTGGGCCGCAAGCTCGCCCAGCTGCCGGTCGACCCGCGGCTGGCCCGCATGGTCGTCGAGGCCGACCGCAACGGCTGCGTCCGCGAGGTCATGGTCATCGCCGCCGCGCTGTCCATCCAGGACCCGCGCGAGCGGCCCTCGGACAAGCAGCAGGCCGCCGACGAGCAGCACCGGCGCTTCGCCGACCCCGACTCGGACTTCCTGGCCTACCTCAACCTGTGGCAGTACCTGCGCGAGCAGCAGAAGGCGCTGTCGTCCAACCAGTTCCGCCGGCTGTGCCGCGCCGAGTTCCTCAACTACCTGCGGGTGCGGGAGTGGCAGGACATCTACACCCAGCTGCGGCAGGTCGCCAAGACCCTCGGCGTGCACGTCAACGACCAGCCCGCCGACCCCCGCGCCGTGCACGTCTCGCTGCTGTCCGGGCTGCTGTCGCACATCGGCGTCAAGGACGTGCCCAAGCGGGAGGCCGGCAAGCGCCAGGCCACCGAGTACCTGGGCGCGCGCGGCGCGAAGTTCGCGATCTTCCCCGGCTCGGCGCTGTTCCGCAAACCCCCGCAGTGGGTGATGGCCGCCGAGCTGGTCGAGACCTCCCGCCTGTGGGGCCGGATCGTGGCCCGCATCGAGCCCGAGTGGGCCGAGCGGCTGGCCGGGCACATCGTCAAGCGCACCTACAGCGAACCGCACTGGGAGGCCAAGCGCGGCGGCGTCGTCGCGCTGGAGAAGGTCACCCTCTACGGCGTGCCCGTCGTGGCCGCGCGCAAGGTCGACTACGGGCGCATCGACCCGGAGCTGTCGCGGGAGCTGTTCATCCGCCACGCCCTGGTGCAGGGGGAGTGGACCACCCACCACGGGTTCTTCCACCACAACCGCGCGCTGCTCGACGAGGTCGCCGAGCTGGAGAACCGGGCGCGGCGGCGGGACATCGTGGTCGACGACGACACCCTCTACGACTTCTACGACCAGCGCGTCGGCCCGGAGGTCGTCTCCGCCCGGCACTTCGACACCTGGTGGAAGAAGACCCGGCACAGCCGGCCGGACCTGCTGACCTTCGACAAGGCGATGCTGGTCAACGACCGCGCCGACGTCAGCCCCGACGCCTACCCCGACCAGCTCACCCGCGGCGGCGTCGCCCTGCCGCTGACCTACCGGTTCGAGCCCGGCGCGGCCGTGGACGGCGTCACCGTGCGGCTGCCGCTGCCCGCCCTGGCCACCGTGCCCGACGACGCCCTGTCCTGGCAGGTGCCCGGCCTGCGCACCGACCTGGTCGTGGCGCTGATCCGGTCGCTGCCCAAGCCCGTGCGGCGCAACTTCGTGCCGGTGCCCGACGTGGCCGCCGCCGCGCTGGCCGGCATCGACCCCGACGAGCCGCTGCTGCCCGCCCTGGAACGCGAGCTGCGCGCCCTGACCGGCGTGGTCGTGCCCCGCGAGCAGTGGCAGCTCGACCAGGTGCCCGAGCACCTCAAGCTCACCTTCCGCGTCGTCGACGAGGACGACCGCGAGCTGGCCAGCGGCAAGGACCTCGCCCGGCTCAAGCAGCAGCTGCGCGGGCAGCTGCGGCAGAGCCTGGCCGCCGCCGCGGCCAACCTCGCCCGCACCGGGCTGACCACGTGGGACCTCGACGAGCTGCCCCGCAGCGTGCAGCGGCGGCAGGCCGGCATCACCGTCACCGCCTACCCGGCGCTGGTCGACAAGGGCGACAGCGTCGCGGTGGAGATCCTCGACACCCCCGGCCGCCAGGAGCTGGCCATGCGCGCCGGCACCCGCCGGCTGCTGCTGCTGGCCGTGCCCTCCCCGGTGAAGCTGCTCCAGCGCGGCCTGACCAACGCCGAGAAGCTCACCCTGACCCGCAACCCGCACGGCGGCGTCGCGCCGCTGCTGGCCGACTGCATCTCGGCCGCCGTCGACCACCTGGTGGCCTCCGCCGGCGGGCCGGCGTGGGACGCCAAGGGCTTCGCCCGGCTCGTCGACTACGTGCGCAAGTACCTGGGCGAGACGGTGTTCGACGTCGTCCGCGAGGTCCGCGCCGTGCTCGACGCCGCCCAGGACGTGGAGCTGCGCCTGGCCGGCATCCGCGGCGCAGCGTTCGAGGAGTCCCTCGCCGACGTCCGCGCCCAGCTCGCCGGCCTGGTGCACGCCGGTTTCGTCACCGAGGCCGGCGCGGCGCGGCTGTCGGACCTGCACCGCTACCTGCAGGGCATCTCCCGCCGGCTGGAGAAGCTGACCACCAACCTCGACCGCGACCGCGACTGGATGGACCGCGTCCACCGGGTCCACGCCGAGTACCGGGAGCTGCGCGGCCTGCTGCCCGCCGACGAGCCGCACCCGGAGCTGGACGAGGTGCGGTGGATGATCGAGGAGCTGCGGCTGAGCTACTTCGCCCAGAACATCCCCACCCGGCACACGGTGTCGGACAAGCGGGTGTTCAAGGCCCTGGACGCCGTGCCCCGCTGACGCCGGCGGGACCGGTCTACTCGCACCGCTCCAGCAGCGTCCGCAGCGCGTCGGCCACCACCGCCCGGGTCGGCGCGTCCAGCGGCTCCAGCAGCTTCGCGTGCCGCGCCATGTGCTCGGCCAGCATCGAGTCCACCAGCTCCCGGCCCGCGTCGGTCAACCGCACCCGCACCACCCGCCGGTCCGCCGCGTCCGGCACCCGCACCACCAGGCCCTTCGCCGCCATCCGGTCGATGCGGTTGGTGATCGCCCCCGCCGTCACCAGCGCCGAGTTCAGGAACGCGCCCGCGGTCAGCCCGTGCACGCTGCCCGTCCGCCGCAGCGTGGTCAGCACCTCGAACTCGCCCGGCTCCAGGTCGAAGCGCGCCAGGAACTCCTTGACCTCCCGGTCCACCAGCCGCGCCAGCCGCGCCACCCGGCCCAGCACCGCGACCGGCGAGGTGTCCACATCCGGCCGCTCCACCCGCCACTGCGCCAGCACCAGGTCGACCTCGTCACCCATCGAAACCCCTCCCCGTGGTCCCGCCACCCCACACCCCATGCTCCACGCGCCGCGCCACCCGCGGCGGCCCCCGGCCGCGCCCCGGGCGGCGCGCGGCGCGAAACCGCCCGTCAGGCCGCCCCCGCGCACGTCCGCGCCCCGCCCGGCCTTCGGTGAACCGCACACCGCCGCACCGCCCGGAACCGCGCACCCGGCCGCGGACCGCACCACTGCGGACCGCACCGCTCCCCAGGCCGCCGCGCACCGGACCGCACCCCGGTCCCTCGCGGGTCCGAGCGGCGCGCGGTGATCGTCGTCCACGCTCCCACGCGGACGCCGTCGCCGTCGGCCGGCGGTCGGCGGTCGGGGGGCGGCGGTCGAGGGGCGGAGGGCGGCGGTCGGGGGGCGCCGGGGCGCGGCGGGTCCGCCGACCGGTCGACCGCCGTCCCGTTCGCCGGCCCCGCGCCCACCGCCGCGACCCCGTCGCCGGACGCCCCGACCGCGCGCTCAGGCGCCACGCCCGCCCCGCAGTCGGACGACGACCACCGTGACGTTGTCGTGCCCGCCGGAGCCCAGCGCGACCTCCACCAGCCCCCGCGCCACCTCGACCGGCGCCACCCCGCGCGGCAGGGCCGCCAGCAGGTCCTCCGGCTCGGGCAGGTAGTTCCACAGCCCGTCGCTGCACAGCACCAGCAGCCCGGCCGCCGCCACCCGGAAGGTCACCGCCTGCGGCGCGTCCAGCGCCGAGTCCGCGCCCAGCCACCGCGACAGCACATGCGCCCGCCGGTCGGCCAGCGCCTCCCGCTCGGTCAGCACCCCCTCCGCGACCAGCCGCGCCGCCCAGGTGTCGTCGGTGGTCAACCGGGCCGCGCCCGACCCGCACACCAGGTAGGCGCGCGAGTCGCCCACCCAGCCCACGGTCACCGACTCCCCGGTCACCACCGCCGACAGGAACGTGCAGGACGGCACGGCCTCCCGCGCGCCCGCCCGCGCCAGCCGGGCCACCGCCGCGTCGGCGGCCAGCGCCGCGTCCGCGGTCGCCCCCTCCGGGTCCGCGCCCGACCCCACCGCCGCCAGCAGCACGTCCACCGCCGTGTCCGCGGCCACCTGCGAGGCTTGCCCGGCCCGCTCCGAGGACGCCACCCCGTCGCACACCACCGCCGCCACCCCGCGCCCGCGCACCCGGCCGAACGCCATCGAGTCCTCGTTGCGCCGTCGCCGCCTGCCCCGGTCGCTGACACCGGCGACGCCCGGCAGCGCGAACTCCACCCGGTCGCGCGCCGCCGACCGCGCCCGCCCGCACCGCCCGCAGGACCCGCCCGCGGCGAACGACCCGCCGCACGCGCACCCCGCGGCCCGTGCCGCCGGCCCGCCCACGGGCGTGCGCCGCACCAGCAGGCCGCGACCGCACCGCTCGCAGAAGCGGTCCCGCGGCGCCACCGCCGCCGAGCACGCCGGGCACAGCTCCACCGCGCCCCCCGCCGTCACACCAGCGTCCTGGGCCGGACCGCGTTCGCGCGGTCGACCAGGGCGATGCGCTCCTCGGGGCTGTCCGCCAGCCGCGCGAGCTGCCGGTAGCAGCGCTCCAGGCCCAGCCGCAGCCCCGACTCGCTCAGCTCGCAGCCCAGCAGCCGGCCGGGCGGCCCGCCACCGCCGTCCGCCGGCGACCCCAGCGCCGCGCGCAGCACCTCCGCGGTCAGCGCCGCCCGCCGCGCCGCGTCCAGCTCCAGCCCCGCCAGCCGCGCCCCCGCCGCCAGCACGTCGGCCCGCCCGCCGCCCGCCAGCGCGCGCACCGCCGCCACCTGCGCCGCCACGTGGTGGCTGGAGGTCTCCGGCACCGAGTGCAGCGCCGCCACCGCCCCCGCCCGGTCACCGGCCGCCAGCAGCGCCCGCGCCAGCCCGAACGCCGCGCTCACGTGGGCGCGGTCGGTGCGCCACACCACCCGGTAGCCGGCCGCCGCCGCCTCGGCGTCGCCCGCCAGCTCCGCGCACACCGCCACCGCCAGCTTCGGCGCGGCCTCGCCCGGCAGCACGTCGCACACCCGCTCGAACTCCGCCCGCGCCGGGTCGGCCCGGCCCCGCGCCAGCGCCGCCGACCCCCGGTACCAGGTCGGCCGCCAGTCGTCGGGGTGGACCAGGTCGGCCAGGTCGGCCAGCTCCGCCTCCGCCTCGGCCACCCGGTCCGCCTCGACCAGCGCCCGCACCACCTGCAACCGCACCTCCACCGTCGGCGCCGGGGCCGCCCGCAGCGCCGCCACCAGCTCGTGCGGGTCGCCGGTGGTGGCCGTGGCCAGGAACCCCGCCGCCGGGTCCGCCGCGTCCACGTGCGGCACCGGCAGGCCCGCCGCCGCGGCCCGCGCCGCCGGCACGCCGGCCACGCCGAACGCCCGCCGCTCCGGGGTGAACTGCCGCGACACCCCCGGCCGCGGCACGCCGTCCTGCTCGGCCAGCACCTCCCGCAGCACACCGGTCAGCTGCTCGGCCATCTCCTCCGCCGAGGCGAAGCGCCGCTCCGGGTCGCGGTGCGTGGCGCGCGCCAGGAACCGGCGCAGCGAGTCGTGCCGCGCGAGCACCGGCTCCTCCCGCGCCGGGGGCAGCGACTCCCGGTGCGCGTGGCGGAAGTCGAACGGGAAGCACATCACCGCCAGCGCCCGGCCCACCGTGTACAGGTCCGAGGCCACCGACGGGCCGACCGCGCCGATCTCGGGAGCCTGGTAGCCGAGGGTGCCGTAGATGGGGGAGCGGCGGTCGTCGGCGCGCCGCACCGCGCCCAGGTCGATCAGCTTGAGCTGCTCCTCGGTCTGGATCACGTTGTCCGGCTTGAAGTCGCAGTACAGCAGCCCCACCCCGTGCAGGTAGCCCAGCGCCGGCAGCACCTCCAGCGCGTAGGCGATGGCCTGCGCCACCGGCAGCGCCCCCCGGCCCGTGCCGCCCGCCCGCGACCGCTCGACCATGTCCCTGATCGAGGCGCCGCCCACGTACTCCATCACGATGTAGTCCACCAGCTCGCCGGAGGCCCGGTCGACGTGGCGCACGAAGTTGAGGATCTTGACGATGTTCGGGTGCTCCACCTCCGCCAGGAACCGCCGCTCGGCCATCGCCGCGGCCATCGCGTCCGCGTCACCGGAGTCCAGCAGGCCCTTGAGCACCACCCACCGGTCGCTGACCGCGTGGTCGGCCGCCAGGTAGATCCAGCCCAGCCCGCCGTGCGCCAGGCACCCCAGCACCTCGTACTGCCCGTGCAGCACCTCGCCGGGGCGCAGCTTCGGCGTGAACGAGTAGCGGTGCCCGCAGTGCGCGCAGTGCCCCTCCACCCGGCCGGGCCGCCCGTCCCGGCCGCGGCCGACCTCCCTGCCGCAGCCGGAGCAGAACCGCTTGGCCTCGGGCACCTCCGGGTTCGCCAGGACCGCCGCCTCCGGGTCCCGGTAGGGCGCCGGCGGCACCTCCACCAGCCCCGCGCCCAGCCGGCCCCGCCCCGACGACCGCCCCGAGGAGCGCCGCGACCGGCCGCCCGGCGCCGCGACCGCCGCCGCCGCCGCCCAGGGCGCGGTGCCCGGCGCCGTCCCCTGCCCGACGCCCGGCGCGGCGGCCGTGCCCACCGGGACCGGCGCCGCCTGCCCGCACCGGTCGCAGCACCCGTCACCGCCGACCGCGCCGCCGCACCCCGGCCGTGGGCACCCCGGCCGTGGGCACCCGCTCATCGGGCCGCCCCCGTCCGCCCCGCCGCCGCCCGCCGGCAGCGGGACGCCGCCACCGCGCCCGCCCGCGGGCCGCACGGCACCTCGCGCGCCGCCGACTCCACCTCGGCCACCTCCTGTTCCCACACCTCGGGAAAACGCGCGCGCGGCCCTTCCAGTGCCCGCGCCGCGCCGGAAACTCCCGGCGCCCGCGGGCGCCGCCCGGCCGCACCCGCCACGGCCCGCTCCCGCGGGCCCCGCCCCGCCGCCCGCCGCGCCCGCGCCCCGACCGGCAGCCCGACCGGCCCCGCACCGCGGTCCACCCCGACGCCCACGCCGGTCAGTCCCGGTACGCCGCGACCGGCGGCGCGGGCGGCTCGCCCAGCCACCGGCGGTGGACCGCCGCCCACGTGCCGTCCGCGCGCAACCGCTCCAGCAGCGCGTTGACGAACCGCACGAAGTCCTCCTCGTGCTTGCGGAACGCCATCCCGTAGGGCTCGGCGGTGAACTTCGGCCCGACCACCTTCGTGTAGGGGTCCTGCGCGGCGAACCCCGCCAGGATCGTGTCGTCGGTGGAGATCGCGTCCACCTGGCCCTGCTGGAGCAGCACCAGGCAGTCGGTCCAGTCCCGCACCTGCACCGGGATCGGCCCGGCGGGGGAGTTCGCGACGTTGGCCAGCGAGCTGGACCCCTTGGTGGCGCACACCCTCCGCCCGCCCAGCGACTCGATGCCGGTCGCCTCCGAGGAGCGGGGCACCAGCACCTGCTGCCCCGCCTCGTAGTAGACCGTGGAGAACGCCACCCGCTGCCACCGCTCGCAGGTGACCGTCATCGTGCGCACCACGACGTCGACGTCGCCGTCCTCCAGCGCGGGCATCCGCTGGTCGGAGGTCAGCACCCGGAACTTCACGCGCGTCGGGTCGCCGAAGATCGCGCGGGCGACCTCGCGGGCCATGTCGACGTCGAACCCCTCGAGCTCCCCGGAGAGCGGGTTGCGGAACCCCATCAGGTAGGTGTTCTGGTCGACGCCGGCGACCAGCCTGCCCCGCTGCCGGATGCGCGCCATCGTCGACCCGGCCGGCAGCGCCCCCGGCCCGGGCAGCGCGCCGGTCGGCCGCAGGCTCGCGGTGGGGTCGCAGGACGGCGCCGGGACCGCCGCCGCGCTCGGCGGCGCGGTCAGCTCCACCACCCCGGCCGGCCGGGGCACGACCGGCGACGCCTCGATCCCCGGCGCGCCGCCGGGCACCGGCGCGCACCCGGCGACCAGCCCGGCCAGGGCCGACCACAGCAGCAGACCTCGCGCGCGACCCGTCATCGGTACTCCTTCAGCCGCTGCCACAGCCCCGCCGTCGACGCCGCCGCCGTCAGCAGCGCCAGCAGCGCCACCACCGGCACCGCGCCGGTCAGGGCGCCCCGCGCGCGGGCGATCCCGCCGGTCAGCTCCGCCCTGGTCAGCTCCAGCGCTTCGGCCAGGTCCGAGCTCAGCTCGCCGAACGCCACCGCCGCGCCGTCCTCGCCGGGACCCAGCGCCAGCTCCACCGCCGCGGTGAAGTCGCCCTCGTCGTCGGCCGCGCGCACCCGCTCGTGCGCCTCCTGCCAGCGGCGGTGCTGCGCGCCCGCCTCGGCCACCGGGCCCCGCGTCGCGCCGGCCCGCCCCAGCAGGTCCCCCAGCTCACCGCTCGCCGAGCGGTACAGCCGCTCGTACTCGCCGCCGCTGCCGCGCGCGACCAGGGCCAGCGTCTCGTTGCCGCGCGCGGCCAGGGTCGCGATCCCCGCCCTGGCCAGCAGGTCCAGCCGCGCCGCGTCCTGCCCGCCGCGCGCCGCGCCCCGCACCACCACCAGCGACGCGACCAGCACCCACAGCAGCGAGACCACGCACGCCGCCGACGCCGCCACCAGCCCGACGTTGAACACGCGGTTGGTCCTGCGCGTCAGGTGGCGCTGCGCCGCGACCAGCGCGGCCAGCAGCAGCAGCCCCGCCGCCAGCTCCGGCCACGGCGGCGAGGCCGCGTCGGCCAGGTCCCGCCGCGCGTTGCGGGTCTCCAGCCGGTACAGCTCGTCCGCCGCGGGCAGCAGCCGCTCCCGCATCAGGTCCGAAGCCTCGCGCAGGTAGGCCGCGCCGACCGGGTTGCCCTGCCGGTTGTGCGTGCGCGCGGTCTCCACCAACCCCGTGTAGACCGGCAGCTGCCCGGACATCGTCGACAGCGGCCCGGCGAGCCCGGGTGAGCGCGTGTTCCCGCCGGCCGCGGCGGCCAGCGCCGCGGCGGCCCTGGCCACGTCCGCCTCGTACCGCTCGCGCAGCGCCGCGGACCCCACACCGCCGGACAGGAACGCGCCGGCCGCCGTCGCGTCGGCGTCGGCCATCGCCCGGTAGACCTCCTGCGCGGCGAACGCCAGCGGCTCGCTGCGGTCGGCCAGCGCCGCCAGCGCCGCCGACCGGCGCTGCACCGCGGCCGCCGTCACCGCCCCGGCGACCAGGCTCGCCACGACCAGCAGCAGCGCCAGCAGGCTCAGCCGGCCCGGTGTGCTGCGGGCCAGGCCGGCCACCCGGCGCACGACGGCGCGGTTGCGCTGAGCCACGACCGGCACGACCGCCCCCTTCCCGGAGTGATCGGCGTCACCCGCCCCCTCCTGCCAGGGTAGGTCGCGCCCGGCCCGTCGGCGGCCGGTTCGCCGGACTCGCCGGTGACCCGCCGCCGACGCGACTACCCTCGGCGCGGTGATGGTCATCGCGCACCTGAGCGACCCGCACTTCGACGGCGGCCCCCGCGCCACCGGGCGCGTCCGCCGCGTCGTGGACCACCTCGACGCCCTGCCCGGCCCGGTGGACGCGGTCCTGGTCACCGGCGACATCGCCGACCACGGCCTCGCCGCCGAGTACGAGCAGGCCCGCGAACACCTCCGGTCGAGGTACCCGGTCCTGCTGCTGCCGGGCAACCACGACGAGCGCGGGGGCTTCCGGGCGGCGCTGCTGGGCGAGGGGCCCGGCGACGGCCCGGTCGACCGCACCGCCCGGGTCGGCGACGCGGTGCTGGCGCTGTGCGACTCCACCGTCCCCGGCCGCGCCGAGGGTCGGCTCGCCGACGACACCCTCGACTGGCTGGACGCGGTGCTCGACGAGGGCGCGCCCACGCTGGTCTGCCTGCACCACCCGCCGGCGCCGCTGCACCAGCCCGCCCTCGACGCCATCGGGCTGCGCGACGCCGACCGCTTCGCCGCGGTGCTGCGCCGCCACGACAACGCGGTCGCCGTGCTGTGCGGGCACGCCCACACCGGGGCCGCGACCACCTTCGCGGGCCGGCCGGTGCTCGTCGCGCCCGCCCTCGCCTCCGCGGTGCCGCTGCCGTGGGAGTCCGAGCGGGAGGTCGACCTCGACCAGCCGCCCGCCTTCGCCTTCCACGTCCTGGCCGACGGCCGGCTGACCACCCACTTCCGCGTCGTGCCCTGAACCCGGGCGGCGCCCCCGCCCCGCGCCGGAGCCCCACCGGCGCCGCAGCCCCGATCCCGGCGCACCCCGCCTCCGCGCGTCCCCGCCCTGCGTCCCGGCCCTGTGGTCACGTCCTGCGGTTACGTCCTGCGGTCACGGCCTCGGCGGCAGGGGCAGGGGCAGCGCCGGCAGGCCGTCGATGCTGCTGCGGTTGAACTCCTTGCCCTCGCAGTACCGCGCGAACTCCTCCTCGGACTTGCGCCCGAACAGGTCCGCGTGCAGGGTCCGCTCCGCCCGGTAGTCCATGAGCGGCACCGCGAACCCGCAGGTGTCCTGGACCAGCTCCGCCGTCACCACCACGATCGCCCGCACCCCCGGCCCGTCCGCCTGCCCGAACCCCGCCGCCAGCACCGCGAAGCGGGGGTCGTCGCGGAACACCGGCTCGCCCGTGCCGTGCACGCGCACGATGTTCGGCGCGCCGTCGAAGGCGCACCACATGAGCGTGATCCGGCCGTTCTCCCGCAGGTGCGCGATCGTCTCGGCGTGGCTGCCGCCGAAGTCGAGGTAGGCCAGCCGCCGCTCGTCGAGCACCCGCAACGTCCCCGCGCGGCCCTTGGGGGAGACGTTGACGCGCCCGTCGGCCGCCAGCGGCGCGGTGGCGGTGAAGAACACCGGCTGCGCCTCGATGAACTCCCGCAGCCGCCCGTCGATCCGCTCGTAGGTTTTTCCCATGCGGCGAGTATCGCCGCGCGCCGGGCCGGGACCACCGCCTTTCCCGACCCCCGGGAGGCGGCGCGGGGCAGGGCACGTGCCCGCCGCGGTGGGCGCGCGGGCGCTGCGGCATGATCGTCCCCGCGCCGGGAGGGGCCGGGCGCCACGGGGTTCGGGGGGTTCTCGGTGTCGGTGCAGGACGTGCGGGACGCCTACAGCCGACGGGCGCAGGAGTACGCCGACCTGTTCTGCTCGCCGGAGGCCATGGACGAGCCGGACCGGGAGCTGGTGTCCCGGTGGGCCGACGGGGTGGCCGGGCGCGTGGTCGACGCGGGGTGCGGTCCGGGGCAGTGGACCGACTTCCTGCGCGGCCGGGGCTGCGACGTCGAGGGCGTGGACCTCGTGCCGGACTTCGTCGAGTACGCCCGCTCGCGGTTCCCCGACGCCTCCTTCCGCGTCGCCGAGCTGGACCGGCTCGGCGTCCCCGACCGCTCGCTGGCCGGGATCCTGTCGTGGTACTCGATCATCCACACCGACCCGGAGGACGTGCCCCGCGTGCTCGGCGAGTTCGCGCGGTGCCTGCGCGCCGGCGGCGGCCTGCTGCTCGGCCTGTTCGAGGGCCCGCGGGTCGAGCCGTTCCCGCACGCCGTGACGACCGCCTACTTCTGGCCCGTCGAGGAGATGGCGCGGCGGCTGCGGGACGCGGGTTTCCAGGTGGAGGCGACGGAGAGCCGCGTCGACCCGGGCCGGCGGCCCCACGCCGCCATCGTCGCGCGGCGCACCGGCGATCGGTGACCCCGCCGGCGGCGCGGGCCCGGCCCGTCAGCGCGCCTGGAGCCGGTCGAGCACCCCGGCGGCGGTGAAGGCGGCGACGAGGTCGTCGTAGCCCTCGGTGAAGTGGCCCCGGCTGTCGCAGTGGGCCGCGACCACGCGGCGCGCGCCGAGGACGACGGCCGCCTCCGCGGCCAGCGCGCCGTCGAGGGTGACCAGCGCGCCGTCGAAGAAGGGGGTGCGGGCGGCCCCGGCGAACAGGACCGCGGCGCCCACCGGGCCGACGCGCCGGGCGACCTCCCGCACCACGTCCAGGGAGGCGTTGTCGCCGCTGACGCAGGCGGTGGGCAGGTCCGCGCCGCTCAGGACGAAGCCGACGACCTCCCCGGTGACCGGCTCGCAGCCCTCGGGGCCGTGCTGCGCAGGGGTGGCGGTCACCGTCGCGACGCCGCCGGGGCGGGGCAGCTCGACCGGCCCCGCGCGGACCCCCGCAGCGGGGCACGACGACGTCACCGGGAATCCACCGGGCCGCCGCTACCGTGGAACCGGTGTGGATCACCGAGGACGCCGAGGTCGGCGCGTTGCGGGCCCGCGTGCGCCGACCCGCCACCGGTCCGGCGCTGCCGGGCCTGGTCCTGGTCGACGGCTCGGGCAACTCGGCGCTGGAGGACCACGGCGACTGGCCGCGGTGGTTGTCCTCCTGCGGCGCGGCCGTGCTCTGGCACGACAAGCCCGGCTGCGGCGCGTCACCGGGCAACTGGCGCGACCAGTCGCTGGCCGACCGCGCCGCCGAGGCGCTGACCGCGGTGCGGGTGCTGCGCGACCGGCCCGGCGTCGACCCCCGCCGGGTGGGCGTGATCGGCTGGAGCCAGGGCGGCTGGGTCTCGCTGCTCGCCGCGGCCACCGGGGCCGTCGACCACGTGGTCGTGGTCTCCGGGCCGGGCATGTCCATGGCCGACCAGGAGCGCTGGCGCATCGAGCGCTCGCTCGTCCTGGCCGGCCTGCCCACGCGGGAGGCCCTGGCGTGGGTCGACGAGCGCACCCGCCGGCTGCGGGCGGGCCACTCGCCCGCGGCGGTCGTCGCCGACCAGGAGCGGTGGCGCGACCGGCCCTGGTACCCGCAGGTGTCGCTGGTCTACGACCGGCCCGAGCGCGTGGCGTTCTTCGCCCGCAACATGGACGTCGACCCGGTCGCGCACCTGGCCGGGCTGGACCTGCCCGTGCTCGCGCTGTTCGGCGGCGCGGACGACATCATCCCCGTGCCCGAGAGCGTCGCCGCGTTCGCGCCGCACACCGCCGGCCTGGCCGTGTTCCCCGGCGCCGACCACGGCCTGTTCACCGCCGACCCCGCGCCCGGCGTGCCCCGGCTCGACCAGCTCGCCCCGGGGGTGCTCCCCCTGCTCACCGCGTTCCTGGCCGGCTGACCCGGCCGCCACCCCGACGGCCGGGAGGCGCACCGGATCCGCTCACGCGTCCAGCAGCGGGATCACCTGCTCCTCCTCGTAGGTCAGGTGCGCCTCCAGTTCCGCGATCAGCCCGTCCACGCGGGCCGGCACGTCCTCGCCGTCACCCGACACCGCCTCCGCCAACTCCGCCAGCAGCACCGCCATCCGCTCGTGCTCCCGGCGCAGCCGCGCGAACACCGCGTCCAGCTCCGGGTGCCGGTCGCCCAGGGCCGGGAACATCCCGCCGTCCTTCATGCGGTGGTGGAACTCCAGGCCCTGGCAGAACGTGAGGCAGTTGATCCGCAGCTGCGCGCCCAGCCGCGGGGCCGCCGCCGCGACCTCGCCGCGGATGATGCCCAGCTCCCGCCGGAACGCGTCGTGCACCACCCGCAGCACCTCGCCCGCCGACCCGGCCTCCGGCGGGCCGCCCGCGACCTGCTCCAGCGCCACCACCGGCAGCACCCGCGAGGTCCTGGCCTGGTAGGCGCCCCAGCCGGGATCGGCCTCCACCGCGCGGGCGAACACCGCCGCGCGCTCCTGCCCGGCGAGGACCGTCGCCTTCGCGGTGTAGGTGAAGACACCGTCCTCCACCGTCACCACCGGGTCGGCCAGGAGGTTGTGGTACCAGTCGGGGTGCTTGTCCGACCCGCCGGCCGACCCGATGACCAGGATCCGCTCCCCGTCGGGCAGGTAGGCCAGCGGCGTGGTGCGCGGCAGGCCCGACCGCGCGCCGGTGGTCGTCAACAGGATCAGGCGACCCCCCTCGAAGTACCCGCCGACCCGCCCGCGGTTGGCGCGGAACTCCTCGATGACCTGCTGGTTGAAATCCATGCGTGAACGCTCTCCTCTTGCGCTGGGGACTGCCTGGGAAAAAGCCGTGCCGAGAACGGGCACACCGGGGGGAGGCGTGCCGAAAAAGCGCGTCGGGCGCGCGGGAACAGGGCGGACGACACCGCCCGGGAAATGCGGGGCACCGCGCGGGGCGCGGGATGCGGGCACCGGCGGGCCTCTGGCCCGCCCCGGGCTCACGCCTCGGCCGGGTGCCCGTCTCGGTAATGGCCCATGGCCGACCCGGCAGTCACGCGACACACCCTAGTGCCCGATCGGACCGGCGGGCAACGCGGAGAACGGGAGAACCCGCCGCCGTTGCGGAGCGGCGCCCGGAATGCGCCGCCCGGAAAGCCGCCCGAAAAGCCGCCCGGAATACCGCCGGCGCCGATATCCTCGTCGGAGTGGCAGCCGCTTTCGTCCCCGGTCTCGACCTCGCCGAAGCCTTCTACACCCGCGCGGTGGCGCCGCTGGTCGGCGTCCCGCACGCCGCCTGCCTGCTCGGCGAGGGCTCGGAGGTGCTCGGTTTCGACACCCCGCGGTCGCAGGACCACGAGTGGGGCCCGCGCGTGCAGGTCCTCGTCGCCGCCGAGCACGTCGAGGAGGTCGCGGCCCGGGTCGACGCGGGCCTGCCGCCGGTGTTCGACGGCTTCGCCACCGCCTGGTTCTCCCTGGCCGCCGGGTCGGTCGCCCACCACGTCGAGGTGAGCACCGTCGGGCGGTGGGTCGTCGGGGCGCTCGGCCTGGACCCCCGCGCCGGGCTGGACGCCGCGCACTGGCTCGGCCTGCCGCAGCAGCGGCTGCTGCACGTCACCGCCGGGCGCGTGTTCCGCGACGACACCGGCGAGCTGACCCGCACCCGGGCCGCCCTGCGCTGGTACCCGCCGGACGTGTGGCGCTGGCTGATGCTCAGCGGCTGGCACCTGATCGGCAACGCCGAACCGCAGCGGGGCCGCTGCGCGGAGACCGGCGACGCGCTGGGCACGCGCCTGCTGACCGCGAAGCTGTGCCGCCTGGCCATGGACCTCGCCTTCCTCCAGGAGCGGCGCTACCGGCCCTACGACAAGTGGCACGGGGCCGCCTTCGGCCGGCTCGACGCCGCACCGGCGCTCACCCCCGACCTGGAGGCGGCGCTGACCGGCGACGAGCCGACCGCGACCGCCGCGCTCGGCCGGCTGCTGACCCGGCTGGGGGAGCGGCACAACGACCTCGCGCTGGGGCCGCCCGTCCCACCCCGCCGCGCCCCGTTCGAGGTGGGCGTCAACGACGCCGTCCGCCCCTACGAGGTCGCCAACGCCGCGGACTACGTCCGCTCCCTGCGCTCGGGCATCACCGACCCCCGGTTGCGCGACCTGGCCCCGGTCGGGGCCGTCGACCAGCTCACCCACGCCGACGACGTGGTCGTCACCCACACCGACTGGCCCGCCCGCCTCACCCGCGACTACCGCGCCGCCCTGGGCGGGCTGCCGCCGGACGAGCCCGGCCCCGAGGCGGCCCCGGACGGCGGGGCGCCGCGGCCCGGGTGACCGGTCACCCGGGCCGCGCCGGGCCGGGCGGCTGTCCGGCCGTGACCGCAACCGGGCGGGCGGCTAGTCGTGGGCCAGGCAGAAGACGGTGTCGGTCGACCTGACGTAGGTGCCGCTGCCCCAGCCGGGCTCGGATCGGCACAGGTCCTTGATCGCCTGCTCGCCCGACTGCTCCCCGGCGCGCACCCGGTCGAGCACCGCCGTCTCGGGCACGATCGCGGTGACGCGGTAGAGGGCGGACCGGTGCCAGCAGGGGACCTTCACCAGCACCGCCACACCGCCGTGGACAGGACCGCCGGAGCGGTCCGGCTCGGAACGGGCGTTCCACGCGGCGCAGTCCCCGACGTGGGACGTCGACACGTTCGGGGCGTCCTCGGGGCCGACGTCGGTGAGCGCGCTCTTCGCCCAGGGGAGGGTGTGGGGCAGGGTGATCGCCGCGGCGATCACGAGCAGCGCGCCCAGCCCGGAGGCGCCGTTCCTCAGCAATTCCCGCCGCTCGCGCCGCCGTTCCTCGTCCACGACCCGGTGCTGCCGGCGCAGGTGGACGTTGACATCGCCGTACACCGTGCCGGCCTGGACGACCGGCCCCTCGATGCGGTCGGCGCGGATCCCGTTGCCGGGCCCGCGACCGTCAGCCGCCGGGTGCTCCGGGTCGTTCCGGTCGGGCCGCACCCGGCCAGGGTAGGGGCGGTCGGCGGGGCGCCCACCGCAGAATTGGGGAGTGCGCCAAGCCGGGCACGAGGCTCGACTGCCCGGCCCTGACGAAACCCGGACCGCGAGGACCCCGGTCGCCAGGCCGGCCCGAATGCCACGTGGGTGCCGGGGTGCGGCGGCCGCTGTTGCTGGAGTCGGAGCGCACCCCGCAGGCCGCCGCGCGGGCGGCGGGTCTGGATGGTGTGCCCGGTCGTGTGGTCGGTCGAGGCGCTTGCGCCGGTCACGGCCCCGGACCGCGCGGTCGGGTCATGCCCCTGTGGTCGCTCGTGTGCGTGCGAGCACGGCCACGGCGCGCAGCGCCGGGCTCCGCTGCCCCGCGGGATCGGTTCCGCCGTCGCCCGGGGGTTGCTCGGCGGTCTCGGCGGTCTCGGCGATCCGGTCGAGCAGTTCGAGGTAGTGGTCGCAGGCTCGTTGGAGGCGGTCGGCGCGTTCGGTCTGGGCGCCGAGTTCGCCGGCCCGCCGGTCCTGGTCGGTGCGCAACGCGGCGGTTTCGGCTCGGGCTTGGTCGACGCGCCGCTCGGCGTCGGTGGTGATCCGCTCGATGCGCTGCTCGGTTTCGCCGCGCAGGCGTTCGGACGCCCGCTCGGCGGACCGGAGTTCCTGCTCCTGCTCGGCCAGCCGTTGGCGCAGCGCCTTCACCTCCGCGCGCAGTTCGGCGGCCTGCTCGCGCGCCGCGGTCTCCGCGGTGCTCGCCGCCCGCACCCGCTGGTCGGCGGCGGCGGTGATGGCGGCGACGGTCGCCGTGGCGGTGGCGGCGGCTTGGTCGGCCTGCCGGCGGGCGGCGTCGCGTTCGGCGGTGACGCGGGCCAGGGCCAGGTCGGCCTCGTGCTTGGCGGCCTCGGCGTCCTGGCGGGCGCGCAGCGCCTCGGCCCGCTCCTCGCGGGCGGTGCGGGCTTCCTCCCGGGCCAGCTCCCGGTCCGCCTGCGCCGCGAGCTTCTCCTGCTCGGCGGTGTCCCCGTCGGCCACGGCCTGGTCGGCCCGCCTGGTCGCCGCTTCGCGCAGCGCGCGTTCCCGTGCCGCCTCCTCCTGCGACCGGTCGGCCTGCTCGGCGGCGGCGGCCACCTCCGCCGCGGCGCTGGTGCGCAGCTCCTGCAGGGCCGAGGCGAGGGCGGTCAGCGGCTCCAGCACGCGGTCGGCGGTGTCGACGAACGCGCTCGTCGCGCCCGCGAGGTGGGGAGAAGGGGCGGTTCCGAGCGCTTCGGCCAACGCGGCTTCGGCGGCGGCCAGCTGCTTGCACGTGTAACCGCCGGGCCAGTCGCGCTCCGGGCAGTACTCGAACGGCCGGCCCCCGCGGGGACCCGGCGCCGGGAGCGGCTCGCGGCAGCGCTCGAAGGCGCAGCGCCCGGTCCTGGTCACGGTCTGAGTCATGATCGAATCCTAGTAGAAGGTTACCCAACCATCAACCCCATGTTGGAGTTGAGTAACCGCAACATCACTCAGCTACAGAACAAAGCTTTTGTAGCTAAGATCAGGGTGGTCGGATCTTCGCTACTCTTGGGTGAACGGTTGGCACGATGAGTGATATCCAGGCTGTCCGCGGCGGCGTCGACGACACCCGGAAAAACCGGGGGCCCTCGGACGGCCCGTGGCCGGGGGTGGACGACCCGGCGGCCCTGCTCGGCGAGATCGCCGAGTGGCTCGCCGGCTACGGCAACCCCGCCACCCGGCGCACCTACGCCGAAGGTCTCGGCCTGCCGGTCGGCGCCGCCGACATCCGCGAGTGGGCGTGGCACGACACCGCCTGGGCGCAGGCCGTGCACCGCTACACCGACGCCGTGGGCATCTCCCTCGCCGACAGCGACGACGGGCGTCGCCCACCGCCCGCGCCACGCGGTCACCTGCGGCACCTGCACTGGTTCCGCTGGTGCGCCCACCACGGGCTGGACCCCCTGCGCGCCCGGTCGACCGAGGTCAAAACCTGGCTCGGCCGGCTGGCCGACGCGGGAGCGGCCGTCGCCACCCGCGACCGGATGCTGGCCACCGTCAAAGCCCTCTACACCCACCTGGCCGACGTCGGACTCGCCGCCGGCAACCCCGCCGCGCTCGACCGCCGCCGCCTGGGCCTGGTCGTCGCCCGTGACAGCACCACCAGCACCGTCACCCTCACCAACCGGCAGGTCCGCGCCCTCTACGACGCCGCCGTCGCACCCCGGCGCGGCGCCGGCCCCGTGGACACCGCACGCGCCGGCGCGGTCGTCGCCCTGTTCACCCTCGGCCTGCGCGTCAGCGAAATCTGCCACCTGGACCGCTCCGACCTGCACGTCACCCGGGGCCGACGTGCCCTGCGCGTGCGGGGCAAGGGCGGCAAGGTCCGGATCGTCTACCTCCACGCCCTCGCCGACACCGCCCTGATGGACTACCTGCACCACCGCACCAGCCTCAGCACCGAGGTGTCGCGGGCGGGCAGCCGTGCCGCGGCACGGTCACAGCCGCTGCTGACCACCCGCACCGGCAACCGCTACCAACGCCAGGCGATCTGGCAACTGCTGCGCCGCATCGCCGCAGCGGCAGGCGACCCGCTGCGCGATGTCGCCGACACCATGCACCCCCACGCCCTGCGCCACTTCTACGTCACCACCGCGGTCGAAGCGGGCGCCGAGCTGGTCCACGTCCAGGCCGACGTCGGCCACAGCAGCCTCGACACCACCGAACAGGTCTACAACCACGCCGCCCGGGACCCCTCCCGCAGCGCCGCCGACCTCGTCGGGCAGGCCCTGCTCCCGACACCGGGCGAATAGGCGCGCTGTTCCCCCCGGAACCAGAGGGTCGTCACCGTGACGAAAGGCGGTGGTGTCCCCGCCTGCTCCGCAACGCGGTGTGCAAGGGCCACCGGGGCGGTCGGTCACCCTGCTCGCAGGTCCCGCGTCGACGTCGGAAAGGGGTTGGACGGGTCGCGCTCGGACTTGTAGCTTGCGGTGGACCGTGACCCCGCCCGAGGAGGTGAGACCCGTGAACGCTGTAGCGCTGTGGGTGCTCCCCTTCCCGTCACGGCCGGGCGACTGACGTAGGTGTCGCCGGGAGCGCCGCCGACAAGGCACTCCCGAAAGGCAACACCATGAACTTTCCGCAGGTCACCGCCGAGCCGTCGGCGGACGGCGCCGATCGGCCCGACGTGATCGTCGTCGGCTGCGGGCCGACCGGTGCGATGCTGGCCGCCGAACTGCGGCTGCACGGCGTGCGGGTGCTCGTCCTGGAGAAGGAGACCGAGCCCGCGTCGTTCGTCCGCGTGGTCGGTCTGCACATCCGCAGCATCGAGCTGATGGCGATGCGCGGGCTGCTGGAGCGCATCCTCGAACGCGGCCGGCGGCGCCCGGCCGGCGGGTTCTTCGCCGCCATCGCCGCACCCGCGCCCCGGAACCTGGACTCCGCGCACGCCTACCTGCTGGGCATCCCGCAACCGGTCATCGTCCGACTGCTCGAGGAGCACGCCGTCGACCTGGGCGCGCGGGTCCGGCACGGGTGCGCGGTGGTCGGCCTCGAACAGGACGAGGAGGGCGTGACCGTCGAGCTGGCCGACGGCGAGCGGCTGCGCTCGCGCTACCTCGTCGGCTGCGACGGCGGGCGCAGCGCGGTGCGCGAGCTGCTCGGCGTCGGCTTCCCCGGCGAGCCCGCGCGGAACTGGACGCTGATGGGCGAGATGGAGGTGGGCGTGCCGCAGGCGGAGATCGCCGCCAAGGTGGCCGAGGTCCACCACACCGCCGGGTCCTTCGACCTCAGGCCCTTCGGCGGAGGGGTCTACCGCGTGGTGGTCCCCGCCGCGGGCGTCGGCGACCGCGCGCAGCCGCCCACCGTCGAGGAGTTCCGGCAGCGGCTGCGCGCCGTCGCCGGGACCGATTTCGGCGTGCACTCCCCGCGCTGGTCGTCCCGCTTCGGGGACGCCACCCGGCTGGCCGAGCGCTACCGGGTCGGGCGGGTGCTGCTGGCCGGCGACGCGGCGCACATCCACCCGCCCCTCGGCGGGCAGGGCCTCAACCTGGGGGTCCAGGATGCGGTCAACCTCGGCTGGAAGCTGGCCGCTCAGGTCCGCGGCTGGGCGCCGGACCCGCTGCTGGACACCTACCAGGCCGAACGCCGCCCGGTCGCCGAAGACGTGCTGGACAACACCCGCGCCCAGCTGGAGCTGCTGTCCACCGGGCCGGGCCCGCGGGCGGTGCGCAGGCTGCTCACCGAGCTGGTGGAGTTCGACGTGGTGAACCGCCACCTGATCGAGAAGATCACCGCTGTCGGCATCCGCTACGACTTCGGCGCGGGCCCCGACCTGCTCGGCCGCCGCCTGCCCGACATCGACGTGCGGCGGGGCCGCCTCTACGACCTGCTGCACCGCGGCCGCGGCCTGCTGCTGGACCGCACCGGGCGCCTGGGCGTCGGCGGCTGGTCGGACCGGGTGGACCACCTCGCCGACCCCACCGCGGCCCTGGACGTCCCGTGCCTCCTGCTGCGCCCCGACGGCCACGTCGCCTGGATCGGCGACGACCAACTGGACCTGGACGGGCACCTCTCCCGCTGGTTCGGCGAGCCCGCCGGCTGATCCCGGGCGCGGTGGGGCCGGGCGAGCGCCCGGCCCCACCGCGACGGGGGGCAGCTCGACTCCTGTCCGTCGAGCGCCTCGCGCAGGATGTCGGCGAGCCCGGCGTGATGGGCGGTCTCCGCGATGAGGTGCGTCAGGACGCGGCGCACGCCGAACACCGCGCCCGACTCGTTCCACGCCGCCGCCGGCAGCGGGTGGGTGGCCGACAGGTCGGCGACGGTGGCGGCGGCCTGCGCGGTCCGGGCGGCGGCCTGCTCGTGGCGGCGGAGGACGTCGGCCGGCGTCTCGCCGGGCAGCGGGCGGAAGCGGCCAGGATGTGTCCGCTTCCTGGGGCAGGATGGGGGTCATGCCGAAAACCTCAGCGCGGCTGCTGTCGATGCTCTCGCTGCTCCAGGCGCGCCGGGACTGGCCCGGGGCGCTGCTGGCGGAGCGGCTGGGGGTCAGCCCGCGCACCGTGCGCCGCGACGTCGACCGGTTGCGCGAGCTGGGCTACCCCATCGCGGCGGTCAAGGGGCCCGACGGCGGCTACCGGCTCGGCGCCGGGGCCGAGCTGCCGCCGCTGCTGTTCGACGACGAGCAGGCCGTGGCCCTCGCCGTCGCGCTGCGGATCGCCACCACCGCGGGCGCGGGGATCGAGGAGGCCGCGGTGCGCGCGCTGAACACCGTGCGGCAGGTGATGCCCGCGCGGTTGCGCCGCCGCGTCGACACCTTCGGGTTCACCACCGTCGCGTGGCCCCGACCGGAACCGCAGGTCGACAGCGGTGTGCTGGCCACCCTGGCCGCCGCCGTCCACGCCTGCGAGGTGCTGCGCTTCGACTACGCCCCCGTCTCCCCGCCGCAGGGCGCGACCACCCCGGCCGCCGACCGGCCGCCGCGCCGGGTGCAGCCCCACCACCTGGTGGCCCGGGGCGGGCGCTGGTACCTGCTCGCCTGGGACCTCGACCGCGCGGACTGGCGGATCTTCCGCGCCGACCGGGTCACCCCGCGCGTCCCGACCGGGCCGCGCTTCACCCCGCGCGAGGTGCCCGGGGGCGACGTGCCGGCCTTCGTGACCGGCCGGTTCCGCGGCTCCGCCGGCCCGGCGGACTGGCCCTGCCGCGGCGAGGTCGTCCTCGGCCTGCCCGCCGACGCCGTGTCCGGCCACCTGCGCGACGGGGTGGTCGAGCCACTGGGCCCCGACCGCTGCCGGCTCGTGCTGGGCTCCTGGTCGTGGCCCGCGCTGGCCGCCGCCCTCGGCGGGTTCGACGCCGACATCGAGGTCGTCGGCCCGCCCGAGCTGAGGGCGGCCTTCGCGCGGCTGGCCCGGCGCTGCGCCGCGGCGGCCGGTCCCCGCTGAGCCGGCCTCGGCGGCGTTCGCCCCGCGGTGGCCGCCGAGGTCCCGGCCGCCCGCGCGCGGTGGGCGGACCCGTCGGCGTGACGCGCGGCCGGTCGCCGACCAGCGCGATCAGTCGCCGACCAGCGCGGTCGGTTTGCCGACCAGGCTGCGGGCGATCCGGCGGTCCACCCACGGCAGCCCGGCCAGGCGCATCATCCACCGGCGGGCGTGCAGGCGCAGGGCCGTGGCGGGCAGGAACCAGCGGGCGCCGGACCGGGCGACCTGCTGCTTGCCGGTGACGACGGGGCGCCAGCGGCGTTCGTAGGCGGCCGGGTCGTCCAGGTGCCCGGCCAGCGCGAACGCCCCGCCCATGCCCAACGACGCGCCCTGCCCGGCCAGCAGGGACACCGCGCCGCACGCGTCGCCGGCCAGCACGACCCGGCCGGTGCTCCACCGGGGCAGCTCGACCTGGGCGACCAGGTCGTAGTAGACCTCCGGCGGGCACCGGTCCAGCGCCCGGGGCACGATCCAGCCCAGCGTGCCGTAGGCCGCGCGCACCGCCGCCCGGGGGTCGTCGGGCAGGGTCCGGTCCGGGGTGCGGTGCACGGTGAACACCGCCACCCGCCCGTCGCGCAGCCCGTAGCACCCGACCTGCCTGTCCACCGTGTCGGTCAGGCAGAACCGGTCCTCGACCAGCCGGTGCACCTCGGGGTCGGTGAAGGTGAACGCGGCGGTGTGGAAGCCCAGGGGGCGCAGGAACCGCCGCTCCTCGCCGAACACCAGCCGCCGCACGGTCGAGTGGATGCCGTCCGCGCCCACCAGCAGGTCGGCCCGCAGCGCGGTGCCGTCGGACAGGGCGACCGACACGCCGTCGGCCCGGTCGTCCACCCCGACGACGGACACGCCGTAGCGCGGGGCCGCCCGCGCCGGCAGGGCGGTGCGCAGGACGTGCTCCACGTCGGGGCGCATGATGCTGACCATCCGCCCGCCCACGGACTCGGCGAAGCGCCGGAAGCTCAGCCCGGCCCGCCGCCTGCCGGTCGCGTCGTGGTAGCCGGCCTCGGCGAACCGGTAGCCCAGCTCGTGGAACCGGGGCAGCAGGCCCATCCGCTCGGCGACGTCGTAGCCCGGCCCGAAGAAGTCGATCATGTAGCCCTCGGGGCGGGGGGCGGGGGAGCGCTCCAGCACCACGACGTCGTGGCCGTCGGCCGCGAGCAGGCCGGCGAGGGTGAGGCCGGTGATCCCGGCCCCGCAGACCACGACCCTCATCGCAGGACCCGGCCCAGGACGGGCACGACGACCGCGCGGGTCAGCCCCGGGTCCAGCGCGCGGTGCAGCAGCAGGCCGTCGACCGAGGCCGCGAGCACCGCCGCGGTGGCCTCGGGGGACGGGACGCCGCGGTCGGCCAGCCACGCGGCCAGGACGCGGCGGAAGTCGGCCAGCACCGCGGCGACGGCGCGCCGCAGGTCGTCGTTGCGGGTGGCGGCGAGGAAGGTCTCGGTGAACAGCTCCTGGCCGCCCGCCTCGTCCAGGGCCGCCAGCAGCGCGTCGAGGACCTGCTCGGGCTCGGCGGCGGCCGGCAGGTCGGGCAGGCCCGCCAGCGCCGCCCGCAGCGCGCCGACGGCGGCCTCGACCAGCACGGCCTGCGTGGAGTCGAAGTGGTAGTGCACCACGCCCGACCCGACGCCCGCCCGCTCGGCCAGCACGCGGGTGCTGACCGCGCCCCAGCCCTTCTCGGCGATGAGTTCCGCGGCCGCGCCGAGCAGCCGCTCCCTGACCTGTGACATCGTGCCTCCCGGTTTTGGACGATCGTACTGGACGATCGTCCAAAACCGGGGGTGTCGTGCGCCTCACCCGGCTCGGCCGCAGGGCGACGGGGCCCCGGTCACGCCGGCCGGCGGTTGACCTCCCGGCGCAGGGCGACGGCGTCGGCGCGGACGCGGTCGGGCGCCTCGCGGTCCAGCAGGGCCCGGCGCAGCAGCGCCGCGACGGCCGGCTGGTCCCGCGGGGTGAAGCCGCGCCGGGTGATCTCCTGGGTGCCGACGCGCAGGCCGCGCAGGCCCTCGTCGGGCCGCTGCCACGGCAGGCCGATGCCGCTGAGGTAGACGCCGGCCTCGCCCAGCAGCACCGCCGCCGCCTCGCCGCCGCCCAGGGCGAGCGCGTCGACGGCCACGTGGTGGGAGCGGGTGAACTCGCCGTCCCGCCCGGCCACCGCGAACCCCTCGTCGTGCAGGGCGCGGGCCAGCGCCCGGGCGTTGGCCGCGCACGCCGCCGCGTAGTCCGCGCCGCGCTCGGCCAGCTCGGCGGCGGTCACGGCCAGCGCGCCCAGGCGGCCGGCGTCGTAGTTGGCCAGCATCCCGGGGTAGGCCACGGTGGAGACGCGCTCGGCCAGCCCGGGGTCGCGGGTGACCACGCAGCCGCCGGAGGGGCCGCCGAAGGACTTGTAGGTGGAGAACGTCAGCACGTGCGCGCCCTCGTGCAGCGGGCGCTGGAACGCCTTGGCCGCCACCAGGCCCGCCACGTGCGAGGCGTCGTAGAGCAGGATCGCGCCGACCTCGTCGCACGCCGCCCGCACCGCCGCCACGTCGTGCGGGAACAGCATCAGGCTGGCCCCGAGGACCACGACCCGCGGCCGGTGCGCGTGCAGGAAGCCGGGCAGCCGCGCGTGGTCGACGTCGAACCGCCCCGGGTCGTAGGGCAGGTCCACGACGGTCAGCCCGCGCACCGCCGGCACGCCTCGGGCGTGGTGGCTGGCGTGCCCGCCGGCGGCCTCGGGCAGCACGGCGATCGTGTCGCCGGGCCGGGCGAAGGCGGTGTAGACCGCGAGGTTGGCCAGGGTCGCGCTCTGCAGCCGCACCTCGGCGTGGGCGCCCTCCACCAGGTCGGCGACCAGCAGCGGGGCCAGCACCTCCAGGGTGTCCAGGTGCTCCAGGCCCACCTGGTACTTCTCGCCCGGCCAGCCCATGCTGGGCCGGCCGGACAGCGAGGTCGGGATCGCCGCGGCGGCGGTCGGGCTGAGCACGTTGGCGCCCGCGTAGAGCACGATGCCGTCGTCGTCGACCTGCGCGGCGTGCGCGTCCAGGGCGGCGCGCACGGTCCGGGCGACCCCGGCGGCGCTCAGGTCGGCGGACACGGCGGTTTCCACCTCGGCCAGGCGGCGGCGGGCGCGCGGCGAGGCCCACGGGGCGATCCTGCTGTCGGTCACGCCGCCGACGCTAGGGCCGGCCGGACCCGCGCCGCGACCGCGCCCGGTCGGGAGTTGTTCCTACAGTGGTCGGAATGCAGGAGCTGCTCGACGAGCTGTCCCGGGTGCTGGGCCGCGGGGTGTCCGTGGACGACGTGACCGGCCGGGTGGTGGGGCACAGCGCGCAGACCGACGAGGTCGACGCGGCGCGGGTGCGCGCGATCCTGGCCCGGCGGGTGCCGCCGGAGGTCGCGGAGTGGCAGGACCGGCACGGCGTGGCCGCCGCGACCGGGCCGGTGCGGGTGCCCGCGAACGAGGCGCTGGGGTTCCAGGGGCGCGTCGGCTTCCCGCTGCGGCACCACGGGGCGCTGGTCGGCCACCTGTGGGTGCTCGGCGAGGTGGACCCGGCGGCGGTGGCCGGCCACCTGCCCGTGCTGGCCGCCGCCGTGCGGGTGGGCGAGCGGGCGCCGGTGCGGGTCGTGGTGGCGCTGGACCCGCGCGTGGTGCGCACGGTGCCCGCCGCCGACCCGCCGCCCGACCTGGCGGGGCACGTCGGGGTGAGCGACCCGCACCCGCCGGACCGGGCGGGCGCGGCCTACCGGCAGGCGCTGGCGGCGGCCGAGCTGTCCGCGCTGGACCCGGCGCTGCCCCGGGTCGCGCGCTGGTCGGACCTGGGCGCCTACCGCCTGCTGCTGGGCGCGGAGCCGGCGGCGGTGCTGGCCGGGCTGTCCGACGTGCTGCGCACGACGCTGGAGGTCTACCTGGACCGCGGGTGCGACGCCCGCGCCGCCGCGCGGGCCCTGCACCTGCACCGCACCAGCCTGTACTACCGGCTGGGCCGCATCGCCGAGCTGACCGGGCGCGACCTGGCCGACGGGGCGGCCAGGCTGGAGCTGCACCTGGCGCTCAAGCTCACCCGGCTGGGGCGGCGGCCGTGACGCCCGGCCCGGCCGCGATCACCCGGAGCGCCGCCGCGACACCCCCGGGAGCACCGCCGGGGCCGCGGGCGCGCCGGCGTCGACCCGTCCGGGTGGCGGCCCGGCGGGTGGTCCGGTCGTCCCGGGCGTGCGGCGCACCCGCCGCCCGCGGTAGGGCTTCGGGCCGTAGGTGGCAGACGGGCCGGCGACTGGTTCAATCAGCGCTCCCACCACCGGGAGGAGTGACGTTGGCGGACCTCGACATGGACCTGCTGCTGCACGTCCCGCACCTCGAACTGGAGCACCGGGTGTTCGCGGCGCTGGCGGAGGCCGGGTTCGACGACGTGACACCCGCGCAGGCGCGCCTGTTCCAGCGCGTCGCGCCCCACGGCTCGCGGCTGGCCGAGCTGGCCGAGGCCGCGCAGGTCACCAGGCAGACCGCGGGGTTCCTGGTCGACCAGCTGGAGCGCGCCGGCTACGTGGAGCGCACCGCCGACCCCACCGACGCGCGCGCCCGCCTGGTCCGGGTCGCCGAACGGGGCCTGGCCGCCGGTGTGGTGGCGCGGGCCGTGGTCGCCGAGGTCGAGGGGGAGTGGACGGCGCACCTGGGGCAGCGCCGGATGGCG